>CAVQXX010000016.1:0-11427 GCA_963717995.1 uncultured Bacteroidales bacterium | reverse complement strand
TGGGAGGTTTTCCGGATTTTTCAATGAGAACCGGATCGCCTCCAAAACCATGCTTATCAGAGAAGGAGATTTCATCCGGTCAATCGATTTCGTCAGGAAAGGCTGCCTCAGGCTCTGGTTCAACAGCCAGGGGAAAGATATAACCTACCAGTTCTTCCTTGAAAACCAGGCTGTGTCAGGTTTCATCGATGATGAGAAGAGCCCGTTCTACCTGGAAAGTATTGAACCTTCAACAATTGTAATCATTAAAATAAAAGACTTCGAGACCCTGTTATACGAAGTGCCTGGTCTTAAAGATGAATTCATGGGATACCTGAATCAGAGGCTTGCCTTATATTCAAAATTATTCCTGTCAAGAATTAAGGACAGCCCTAAACAGCGTTATGATAATCTTTTAAGGGACAACCCGGAAATCCTGAAAAGGGTTCCCCAGCATTACATCGCCACATTCCTGGGGATGACCCCGGTGTCCTTAAGCCGCATAAGAAACAAACGATAAGGGGCTTGATTTCTTAACAATTGTTATCGTCCGGGACCGACATGGCAAGTTACTTTTGACATAAAAAGCAGTACGCTTCAATTTGTCAAAACGTCAGAACTTAAGAAACCATGAAATCCCGGTCAATAATAAAAAGGACATATGCCCTTTGCATGCTTTTGCTGACTCCAGTAATATTCAATGCATACGGGCAGGATCCGTTTGCATCTGATACTTCAAGAAAAATTCAGGGCATTACTCCTGCCCTTCGCGGGAAAAAGAGCTTTACAATGACCTACCTTACCTTTGGCGGAAACGGTGTGAACCTGACACAGGTGAATGGCCAATTCAGCATAATGACAGGAGGAAGGGGTTCCGCCACATTCAATAAGCGATTTACCCTGGGCGGGGGTGGATGGGGTATGACTAAGGGCATCGAAGTGGAAAGCACCACAGAGGGTGTGTACAATTTCATAAAAATGGGCTACGGAGGTGTTGATTTCGGTTACCTGCTCTATCCGGGGGAAAGGCTTAACCTGGGGATCAAATTATTGATAGCAGGCGGTGCAGTTTTTAAGGAAACGGTTCCCGAATCGGACGACAGTGAATTCAAAATGTTCCCGGCACTGGAACCCACCCTTTATTACCAGGTCTCATTAAGCAGATTATTCAGGTTTGAAATGGGTGCAGGCTACAGGTACATCCGCGGGATTAGTCTCCCTTATATTTCCGACAGTGAACTGGGCGGGTTCTCCTGCTATTTTGGTTTTCTTGTCAGTGCCGGCGACTGCTCCAAATAAGCCCGAAAACTTTCAGTCCCATATAAATGAAATCAGGAATCAAAAACAAATAATTACTGACGATGCTTATCTTTAAGAAAATATTTATTCGAATGCTGTTGACTTTTTCGGCATCACTGGCAGCCCTTATCCTCTTGCTCTTAATCGTGTTGCAGGTTAACAGCAAAGGCAAACCTGAACCATTCACAGGAAAGGACGGGTTACCGGTTGCAGGAAGCATTTCTGAAAAGACATTTATAACTGCCGGTGGTGTCAGGCAGGGGATGTTTATCCGGGGTAAAAACATCAAGAATCCGGTATTGCTCTATATTCACGGAGGTCCCGCATTCCCGAATTATTTTCTCATTGAAAAATATGCTCCCGGGCTTGAGGAGTATTTTACCGTGTGCTACTGGGAACAGCGGGGTGGAGGACTATCATACAGCGGCGAGGTAACACCGGAAAGCATGAACTTTCGACAGCTTGCCTCTGATGCGATCGAAGTCACCCATTATCTGCGCAAACGCTTCGGGAAGGAAAAAATATATATGCTGGCCCACTCTGGCGGTACCCCTTTTGCGATTATGGCGGCGTCAATGGCTCCCGAACTTTATCATGCTTATCTGGGCATGGCACAGATCACAAACCAGGCCGAATCGGAAAGGATCGCTTATATGTATATGAAGGAGCAATATAGCGCTTCCGGAAACAGGAAAGCCCTGGCGGAATTTAAAAAGTATCCGGTATCCGATTCATCTTCATACATTATCCCTTTTTATAAGTCCATGATACGCGACAGATCGATGCATGAACTGGGAATCGGCACCATGCGGAATATGCGATCAGTATTCAGCGGTGTCTTCATTCCCGTTTGGATGTGCAGGGCTTACACCCTAAAGGAAAAGTTCAGCATATGGGAGTCCAGATTTTCATTTGTGAAAAAGACAAAGCTGATTGATGAGCTGTTTGCCACCGATATACCGGCCGGAATACCTGAACTCAGTATCCCCGTATATTTCTTCAGCGGGAAGTATGATATGACGGTGAATATTGATCTTTCAAAGGACTATCTGAAAAAGTTAAAGGCTCCCGTTAAAGGATTTTACATTTTCAATGAGTCGGCTCACAGCCCTCTTTTCGAAGAGCCGGCGAAATTCCGGGAAATCCTTTTAAAGGACGTTCTCAACGGGAGTAACTCACTAGCAGATGCCATGTGATCTGAGGGGTGCTGACGGATCTTATACCGGTGAAAAGATAACCCGATATTTCTCCGCTAATTTTACATCCGCAGATACTATAACATTTACGTTTGCCAACTTAAAATACATATATTCAGGTTCATATGCTCAGGATTATGGCAAATACCTTTTGTGATGATGAAAAGGCTTAAGCGTACAGCAAAATTTAAGGATTTACTGACTTACAATTGCTTTTCATAAATATCCGTAGGTTAATGTTCTCAGAATTTCCTAATTTTGTACAGATCATCTCAGACATCCTGTAGCGATTCTTTGAAAAAGCAATTAAAAACTATTTTTACGGATATGAACAAAAACCTGTTTGGCTTATTATTACTGTCCATGACAGTTTCCTTTTCGTGTACCCCGAAAAAAGCGGACCAGCAGGCTTCATCTGCGGGAGCTGATTTGGACCGTACCTCGTTGCCAATAAAGGAACCCATCCGTCCGGTATATAAAGAGCTTGATGTGCGCAATACCACAGCGCCGGCCCGGTTTGAGGTAAAAGCACCCAAGGAGCACCCAATGTTGTGGTTATATTAATTGACGACATGGGTTTTGGCGTTTCCGAAGCTTTTGGCGGCCCCGTTACCACCCCTACCATGGACAAACTGGGTGCTAACGGTTTAAGATATAACCGTTTTCATACCACTGCACTTTGCTCACCCACCCGGGTGGCATTGCTTACCGGGTACAACCATCACAGCAACAACATGGGCAGTATCGCGGAAACAGCAACAACTTTCCCGGGAAATACTTCGGTAAGACCTCAGACCATTACACCGATGGCTGAAGTACTGCGACAGAATGGGTATAATACAGCGGCATTCGGAAAATACCATGAAACTCCACCCTGGGAAATATCAATTGCAGGACCCCAGGATCGCTGGCCAACCCGTTCGGGATTCGAGAAATTTTACGGATTCATCGGGGGTGAAACCAATCAGTGGGCACCGCTGATTTATGATGGCGTTACCCTTGTAGAAACCCCGAAGATCCGAATTATCACTTTACCACCGACATGACCAACCAGGCTATTTCGTGGGTTCGCTACCAGAAGGCACTGGCGCCGGATAAGCCTTTCTTTATATATTATGCTCCCGGAGCTACCCATGCACCGCATCATGTTCCACAGGCATGGATTGATAAATACAAAGGAAAATTTGACGAGGGCTGGGACAAGATGCGTGAACTGACTTTGGAACGCCAGAAAAAACTGGGCATAGTTCCGGAAAATACAAAACTTGCACCTAAACCGGCTGATATCAAAGACTGGGATACACTTTCGGCCGACGAAAAGAAATTGTTTACCCGCCAGATGGAAGTATATGCCGGATTTGCCGAACAAACGGATTACGAAGTCGGAAGACTCATTTCAACCATTAAAGAATTGGGTGTTCTGGATAACACCATAATCATATTCATTGCCGGCGATAACGGGGCAAGTGCAGAAGGACAAATGAACGGAATGTTCAGTGAAATGACCTATTTCAGCGGAGTACCTGAAACCGTTCCCGATATGCTGAAGCATTATGACGAATGGGGCGGTCCCAGCACCTATCCGCACTTCGCCGCCGGATGGGCTGTGGCAATGGATGCACCTTTTTCGTATACCAAGCAGGTAGCTTCTGATTTCGGAGGAACCCGAAACGGAATGATCATTCAGTGGCCGGCCGGTATTAAAGCCAAAGGAGAAGTGCGTTCACAGTTCGGCCATGTAATTGATATTGCGCCGACCATTTACGAAGTTACAAAAATACCTGCTCCCACCACGGTGAACGGTATTCAACAGGATCCGATCGAGGGCACCAGCCTTGCCTATACATTCAATGATGCCGGGGCTGCCGGGAAACACAAGGTACAATACTTTGAGATGTTTGGCAACCGGGGAGTTTACCAGGATGGCTGGTTTGCACGTACAATCCACAGACCGGCCTGGAGACAAAAACCCCTCAATACACTCCAGGAAGACAAGTGGGAGTTATACAATACCAATGAAGATTTTAGCCTGGCAAATGATTTGTCGGCAATGAATCCCGATAAACTGAAAGAAATGCAGGGATTATTTATGGAAGAAGCCGAAAAATACCATGTCCTGCCTCTTGATGACCGGCTGCTGGAAAGAACCAATGCTGAAATGATGGGCAGGCCGACTGTTATGGGGGCCAGAAACACGGTAACATACGGTGAAGGCATGAAAGGAATGGGGGTTGATGTCTTTATTGACCTCAGAAACACAGCTTATACCATTACCTCTGAAGTGGCAGTGAATGCGAATGGAAACGGTGTAATTGTATGCCAGGGTGGTCGTTTTGGGGGACTGTCTTTCTATCTGAAAAATGGAAAACCGGCATTCAGTTACAATTACCTGGGAATGGAATCCACACAGATCATAGCCGCTGAGGCGCTGAAACCTGGAAACTACATACTGGTCTACGACTTTGCCTATGATGGCGGTGGATTGGGCAAAGGAGGCGTGGGTACGATTTCAGTCAACGGGAAAAAAGTGGCTGAAAAGAGGATTGAAAAGACACAACCGGGTATTTTCTCTGTGGATGACCTGGCTGATGTAGGCATCGACGATGGAACCCATGTTGCAGATTATGGGTCTTCTTCAAAATTCAGCGGGAAGATCAATTATGTGACAATCGAAAGAAGAAAATAAATTTTTCCTGTAAAAAAGCCCGCCTTTGCTCTAAAAAAAGAGCTTTGGCGGGCTTTTTCTTGTAGTTAGCGGTAGTCAGACTACTTATTTTTTTTAGCACCCCGCTTTATTACAATTGTCTCCCCGATTTTATCATGAAGCGCCATCCTGTTGGGATTCCAAATGGCTTGTATAAATCCAAATCCAAACTCAAGTGCAGATGCAAAATAACCCAAACTCCGTTCGATACAATGCCACAATCCGATATGCTCATGATACAAAGAAATTACCCTTATTCTGAGAAGATATTTCCCGGGGGTTTGTCCCTTCCAGAAATAGAAGAAGATTACGAAATAAACGACCGGCAACAGTCCAAAGAAAAATTTCAAAAAGGTAATTAAATAGGAAGGCGCATTTTCCATTTCAACTTCAACTTCGAAAATACCATGAACATTTATGTTGGAAAGGTTCATATTGAACAAACCAAACAGGATGATTATGCAGAAATAAATTACGATAAGAACTATCCAGTCAATGAGGAAAGCAACAAATCTTTTCCGGATGGTGGCAAGAATTAATTCATTGCCATGAAGAAATTCGTGTCTTGTTTTATAGTTCATGATTATGGATTATTAAGATAATAAATATAAGTGCTTCCTATATCTGGCATAAAAGTAAAAATATTTAACCAAAGGGCGTGATATAGTGTTGTTCACTTACACTTCAGATTATGGAAGAAAATGAAGCTAATGGGAAAGTTGTGATCTGTGTGGAATAAGCGGATGTTTGTGCCAGTTGGTTCTTGCTCCGGGTTCAAAGGTTACGTTTCCAATTGAAGTATTGTATGTACTATCATTGTTTACAAGAATTTGAAGCCATGCATCACCTGTGAAGTTGCTAGGGGAAAAGAGCATTTTGATCAGGCTTAAATTCTTCTTTTTTTCGTTAATTTTACCTTGAATATTTTACCCGGAATTCTTAAATCATGTCTGTACCTAAATGCCATATAAGCTTAATTGTCCTGGTTAGCCTGATATCAGGCCAGGTTTTTTCGCAAGGTATTAATTACCGTGATACCCTTACTTTTTATAACTCTGAACAACTAAAGCTAAAGCCCAGGATGGTTTATTCTGTTGGAAGCACTTTTTTGTTTATTCCTCATCATGGAAATGTTACCGGTTTTACAGTATCCCCTTCTTTGTCGGTTCCGGTGTCTCCACATTTATCTTTTAATGGCGGAATTATTGCAGGACGTTATTATTCTAATTTACAGTATCCTACACATGAAGGATCAATGTATGGAGCATTTAATGAAATATCTGTATTTGGATCAGCTAATTACCATGTAAATTCCCAGTTGACTTTTTATGGAGCAGGAATAAAACGACTCACAGCCCCTTCTCCTTTTAACACTCTCCCCAATAGCAGTTACACCATTGGATCTACATATAAATTCGGAAATTTTTCAATCGGAGTTGCTATGCAGATGTCCCAATGGAATAATAACTTCAACTCCTCTCCAATAAATGGCCGCCAGGGTTTTTATTCTCCTTTTAGGCAAAATCAGGGAATTTGGTGAACTTTGGTCACCGAATAGGTCACATTTTGGGTTTTAATCAATAAACAATTGCAATGCAAAGTGCAGAAAGTCTTAAAAGGAGAATAGAAATGGAAGAAAGAAATGATTTCAGAAGAGAATCTCCTTCCGAATCCACAACAATCAAAGTATCGGACGATTCAAATTCTAGTGAGATCCTTGTCTTTACGTCCCTGTGTAATGTCTATAAAGTTCAGAAAAAGGAACTTACGGACAGGTTTCAGGCACTTCAGAAAATTGATCCTGAACCCGGAGAAAGGCCAATCTATCTGACAGGTGAAAAGAGATATAAAGGGTTTCTGATCGTGGCATTTGAAAACGGCAAAATCGGGAAAATTTCTATGGAAAGTTATCAGACCGAGTATGCAAGGAAAAAACTCAGGAATGCTTTCAGTAACGAATCGCGTCTGATCTTTATTGAACTCGTTGAACATGATATTGATCTGGTTGCCATGAGCAGCATTAAGAAGGTTGTCTTATTCAACACATCTCAGATCAATGCAGTGGGAAGCAGGTCGACAAAAGGGGTTCAGGTTATGAAACCGAAGGATGGCAGTTCAATGATCAGAGTTAAACGGTTGGAAAATGCAAAACTAACTGAACCTGATTATTACCGCAAGAGTGAGTCACTTAATGCCATCGGATTTTATCTGAAACCCGGAGACGAAATCTAATTCCTGGCACATCAACTTAGGTTTAGTATACCAGATATATTCTTCAATGAATAGAATTTTGTACTGCTTTTTGTACTACTAATGAAAATGGCCTCGTAAATATCAGATTTACAAGGCCATTTGATTTTGAAGGTCGGGGTGAGAAGACTCGAACTTCCGGCCTCTACGTCCCGAACGTAGCGCGCTACCAACTGCGCCACACCCCGATTGAAATTTGTTGATTTATTGATTTATTGATTTATCGATTGAGTCGTTTTCAAATCAGTAAATCCATAAATCATCAGATCAAAAAAATCATGGAGGGCAAAAGTAATAATTTATATTAATCTCAGACGCTGGCTTTAGCCATTTTTTTGGCAAATGATAGCAAAACCAGTGATATCCCTGTGAATAACACCTGCAACCCCAGTAATGTACTAATTACTACGGCGCCTGCTGCAATATTAAAAATCACCAGGATAGCAGCCAATATGGATAATACACCGATGACAACCATAATCCATCCTGATTGGTTTTCTGCCTTTAGCGGCCACCCATATTTAATTAGCAGTATGCCTGAAACCAGGATCCACAATCCAAAAAGAATTGATAAGGTAGCCATAGCTGCCACCAGATGTGTCAGAAGCACCAGTCCAAAAATAAATGTCAGAATACTCCACACAAGTGACATGCTTTCCCTTTCCTTTTTATTAATTAACAGGTTGATAATTCCTAAGAGTCCGGCAGCCAGAATGATTATCCCAAACCACAAGGAAATGCCGGTAAGCACAGCCGTAGGATTGTTAAAAATGAAAACGCTCAGGAGGATGAGCAAAACACCCTGAGCGAGAACTACCCACCATTTTCTGAATAAAGGTTGTAACATAGGCGTAGATTTTTTATTGTTACCAGGATATATGTTTATAAACCACGCATTAAAATTAGACAATTTTTTAGATAATATCGCGCCTGAATGATTAGCCCGCCTGGGCATTACTTTCTGCAATGCGAAGGCGGGCTGATCGTTCAAATAAATTAATCTTCTAATTCATGGCAGAATCATTGAATATTACCGGGTACTTTATCAATACTAAACAATGTGGTAACTGCATTATAATCCTTTATGTCTACCATGGTCTTTAAGGTAGCCAGCGGAATTCCCTCAAAGATCACTACTTTAAATGACATCACATCTCCTGGGGCAGGCGTATCATTAACCAAATCAAAAACTTCCTTATAGATCAGGTTAATACTACCGACATACGCATCAAAGTCGAAGTAAATGGCTAATGCGTTATCCACGTACGTATAGGGCAACAGGTTAAAACTCTTGGGTTCCATTTCAATCAACCTGTATACAAGCACAGCACCATTGTAATAAATATCTTCGGTAATTTCAGGAATATCAAGTACAGCATTATAACCATCCAGGTTACCGCTCCAATCGGCCGGATCAACATCATAGATGACTGAATGGGTATAATTAATGCCATCCAGGCCGTCTTGTCCGTCATAACCCGGAGGACCCATAGGGCCTTCATGGCCGGTGCAGGCTGTTAGAGCTGCTATCAAAAGAAAATATGAACACACCCGCAATATTCCTATTGATAATTGAAGTTTACTTTTTTCCATATGATAAAAATTTATAGTTAAAATTCATTAATCAAGAATCATACCATCATAAATAATTAGGATTCCGAACATGAGGCCTACGGAATATGAAGACAACCCTCCAATTCAGAGGAACAACATTCCATCCTTGTTTTTGAATAAGGAAAGGATAATTTTACAGCACTGAATTTCATTGCCTATTGTTGTAATTAACGTGGAACAACTGGAAAGGTTTTAAATAATACCATCAACAATTCATCCGGAAAAATTAGCCAATGCCAGGAACAGAAAAAAAGCAGGGTCAGCTTATCCGTTCGTTAACCCTTGGAGGTGCCATTATTCTTGTGGTAAGTTCAGTCATCGGATCTGGCGTATTCAAGAAAGTGGCCCCTATGTCGGCCGAACTTGGATCACCGGTCTGGGTGCTGGTCTGCTGGATCATGGCAGGGTTGATCACCCTGTTCGGAGCACTCAGCAACGCAGAAATCGCCGGCATGTTCGCCGGTTCAGGAGGGGAATATATTTACTTCAAACGGATTTACGGGCGCTTCATGGCCTTTATCTATGGCTGGAGCGTGTTTACGGTCATTAAGACTGCAGCTGTTTCTTCCATTGCCTATGTTTTTGCCCAGTCTTTCAACGCTATTATCCATCTGCCCCGCCTTCCCGCTTCCGTTGAACAGATTGAACTGCTCGGGCTGTTTAAACCCCTTGAAAATCTTGGCGTTAAACTGCTCACAATTGGTCTGATAGTTTCTTTAACCTGGTTAAATACGCGCGGACTCAAAGGCGGTGCAAGGTTTAGCAGTTATTTTACCTGGCTGGTCATAGCCGGTTTACTTCTAACGGTTATATCCGGCCTGCTGTTTGGGGGTGGAAGCCTTAAAAACATCACCACCAACGCAGGTTCGTATGTTCCCCGGGAATGGACTGATTTTTCCTTTATAAAGGCAGTATTTGCCTCCATGCTGGCAGCATTCTGGGCCTATGAGGGCTGGAACTCTATCGGTTTCCTGGGTGGCGAGATACATAATCCCAACAAGAATATTCCCCTGGCACTTGCAGGGGGAATGGCGATCATCATAATAGCCTATCTCCTGGTAAACTTCACCTACCTGTATGTTCTGCCAGTGGATCAGATCACTGATGTGTACCGTGCACAGAACGAAATTGCCGGCGTCAGCGTCATCCGGCATTTTGCAGGAAATGCGGGAGCGATCGTTCTTTCAATACTGATACTTTTTACTACCCTTGGCTGTACCAACAGTACGATCATAATGCCCCCCCGAATCTACCAGGTGATGGCAAAGGATAAGCTGTTCTTCAAGGGACTTGCCGACATCCATCCACGGTTCAATACACCCCATAAGGCATTGTGGTTACAGGCATTCTGGGCTTCCATGCTGGTGCTGTCAGGAAGCTTTGACCAGCTCACGGACATGCTGATTTTTGTCGTTTTCTTTTTTTACGGTGCTACCACCCTGGGCGTATTTATTATGCGGTTTCGTGAACCTTTACTGGAAAGGCCATACAAGGTATGGGCCTACCCCATTGTCCCCGCCTTTTTTATCCTTTTCTGCATTGCCCTCGTCATCATTACCTGCTTCACCAATCCCCGCGAGGCAGGACTTGGGCTTGTGTTTGTGCTGGCTGGAATTCCATTTTACTATTACTGGAAGAAGAAAGTGACTGGTGACTAGTGACTGGTGACGGCTGACGCAGCTTTAACACCTAGGTCTGCACGACTGCATGACTGCATGACAATTCGTCTTTGTATTCATCAAAATTAACTTGACTGGAGCTTAAAATCTTTGTGATTTACAGATCTCCAAGGTAATTAATGTTATAATTACGAGGATACAATATGGAAAATACACAATCGATTTTAAGTACCATAATCAATGTCATGCGTTGGATTGCCCGCATCCTGGCTGCATTTGTGATTTTGCTTACCCTGGTATTATTCCTGGGCGAGGAAGTGTTTGATAAAAGTCCGGGAACCAATGAACCCATCCCCATCACTATGATCATATTGGCAATCCTCATGCTGGGTGGTCTGGGTCTCTCATTCAAGTGGGAGTTGCCGGGAGGCATATCTCTCTGATAGGTTTTACGGGCATAATAATATGTAATACCAACTCAGCATCCATGCCTATGTTTTATCTCTATGCTTTGCCGGCAGTTTTATTTATACTGTGCGGGCTGAAGAAAGGGACGAGAGACGAGGGACGAGAGACGAGTGTCTGAGGGGCAATTAGGTTGCAGGCTGCAGGCTGTTAGGAAGAAATATCTTCGAAATTCAATATTCGGCGTTCCTTGTTCGGTGTTGTTTTACGTCAAATAACACCGAACAAGGAACGCTGAATTTAGAACTCCGAAGGCCCCGTCCGCTGAACTGCAGAACTTTCTTATGGCTTAAAATTAAGC
>CAVQXX010000015.1:0-1926935 GCA_963717995.1 uncultured Bacteroidales bacterium | reverse complement strand
TAAGATAGCTTTCTGGTGTATCAATATTGGCCTGGCAGGTATCGTGCTGATCAGTGTGCTTCCCGTGGGCTTGGCCAAACAGTAGCAAGTGTTCAGCACGGACTCTGGTACGCCCGGTCGGCCGAATCATGCAACAGCCTGATATGATCACATTCAGGTGGCTTCGTGTAATTGGAGACACCATATTTGCAATTGGAACGCTATCCCTGGCCTGGTTTATTTTTGGACTGGCAGGGGGATGGAGTATTAAGAAGAAATAATGTTAGTGCAGGTGCAGGTTCGGCGTAGTCTGGAGACTACGCCGGGCTTTCCACACTAAGCGCAGTCTCCAGCTGCGCTTGCTATTTATCTTTTGAGACAGCCTCATCTGGGCCATTAGCAATGGGTTCTATTTGATTACAAACGGGACCTGCTTCTGGTAACCGGCCTCTTTCACCTGCGGATCAAGCAACTGATAAACAGAAGTGAATTTATATGTCCCGGATTTTATCTGAAACCTGATAATTTGATTCATCCAGTTGTTTGATCACCGGCTTTTCAGAGAACGTAATCAGGTCGGGTCCATCATAACCCAATACCAATGGGCCATACATGATTGCGAAGCTTCCTCTTTGGGTGTTGATGGTATTTTCAGGTTCCCGTGTTTGCGAAACCATTTCAAAGGAATAGGCAATATTCGTAGGGGTGTCAAGCTTCAGGGAAAATGTGACAAAACCATTTTCCATTTCGTAACTGACTGATTCATCATTTATCCTTATCATGTGGTGGGTTGTCCAGGCGGGTGCAAACAAATGCACTATTATTTTTGAATAGCCTGATTTCGGCTCAAGCACAAAGGAAGTACTGCCATTAAACGGATATCCTGTAGTTTCATGTAAGCCAAATTGTATTCCATTCATTGTGATGTTAGCTGTACTCGTGTGAAAGAAAGGTATATAGAGATTATTGTCTTTTGTAAAGAAGCTATTCTGAATTGCTTTGGACAATCCTTCGCCACCCCGCATGGTACAACACCAGTATGCCTCGTAAGCCTTTACTTTTAACTGCAGATCAACAGGACCTGTACAATTGTCACAGCCAAAGCCTCCATTATCCCGCTGCGTATGGCAGATCGCGTTATAATATATGTGATGTGCATCTTCGAGGTAAGCAGGATCCCCTGTTTTCTGCCACAATTGAACAGCCAGGATATAGGAATCTATAATGGCACAGGGTTCAGTCCATTCCGGCCGGCAAAACCAGTTAAAATTCTCATAATTTTCAGTAATTCCCTGTTCCCGGTAGATCCGGTATCTTTTTATCACCTCGTTCAGCAAATGCTGATCTCCTGTTATTTCATCATATCGCATCAAGGCTCGCAGGCCTGTCAGGGTAGAATGAGTCTGTGCCTTTATACCCACGAGGTCAACCTGCAGGAACCGGGTCGTCATTTCATCGATCAGCAACTTCAGTTCAGGAGTCGGAAACAGGCTATATGCCTGAACAACACCATCGAGGAAAATGAAATCACAACCGATGTCCGAGGACAAAAGCCAGTTGTTTATTACATTTTGGGTGGTACCTGACATTTCTCCCACATTTGCATTCCTTTCATCGGGCAATATCGGATAATCCCTGTGATGCCCTAGAGTTGGCAGGGCCAGATTCTGAATAATATCCAGGATGTATTTCTTAACCTTTTCATCTTTCTTCCAGATATAATATTCACAGAGTCCCCTTAGCAGCCATCCATGCCCCGACAATTGCTGCTCATTGATCGTATCGCCCTGTATGGCTCCAAAATATCCTTTTTCGTTAAATCTTAACGGAATCTGTCGCATTATTTCTTCGAGATAAACCGGCTCACGGTGTGTGGCCTGTGCATGAAGAACCAGGGCGAGGATGGTCCTGCCCTCAAAGTCACCCGGCCAATCCAATGAAATGGTGGGATGGTTGTCACTGAAAATGTTCAGGGGTTGATAGAGGTCGCTTTCAAGCCTGTCGTAGTTTTTCATGGATCGTTTGAACAGTTCGTCCTCCATGGTAATTTCCTGGAATGGAATGGGGACAGGGATTGCCGGAGTTGTCTTCTTTTCAGGGTTGGCAGGAAATGAATTGAAGAAAGAAAAGGAGGAGGAGGGAAAGAGGGAGGGGGAGATTCATTGGACAATTTTTTAAAAAGTATTTGTTTGGCAGGCGACACCCGGCATCCGGGGTATCATTTAGTTGATAACATGGGATTATCATACATTATTTTCTGATTGAGCTCAAAATCATAAAGGGTTAGGATCCTGAGCCTGTAATAGGATTCCCAGTATGTTTCAATGGCAGAAATGTAGTCTCTTTTAGCACTTTCACGCTCCGAAAGAGAAATATTCAGGTCGGTAATGCTGATTTCCCCGCTCTGGAATTTTTTTATGGAGATCTGGTAACCGTTTTCCGCAACTTTATCTGCTTCGCTGGCAGTTTTAAGCTGGTCGCGCAAAAGTCCGAACTGTTCAACCTGCACAACAACGCCGCGTTCAAAATCGGATATATCTTTCTCTACATCATATAAAACCAGCTCGCGCTGCGATTCAGCGAGCTTTACCGCTGAGGTTGACCGTCCCCAGTCGAGTATGGGTATACTCATGGAAAGACTTAATGGCCTTTGTTTTTCCGGATTATTATAAATATCTCCATAGGTAGGTGCACTGTTGGATACACCATAACTTCCCACCAAAGTTGCACTAAGGCCAGTACTTCTTTTAGCCCTTGTAAGGTCCCTGTCCGCTTCAATTAGCCTTCGTTTAAAATAAGGTGTTTCTTTCCGGTTTGTTCTTGCTTCCTCCAGCGCCTTTATCAGGATCAATTGAATACAGGATCATATCCAGGGGAACAATCAGATCAATTTTCTGATCCTGGTCAAGGTTGATATAGGATTTCAATTCAAAATCGGCATTTTTCAAATCCATCCGAGCCTTGTTCAGTGCTTTCTGAGCGTTGAAGACAGAAAGCTGGATACGGGAAAAATCATTTTCTGAAATTTTACCCAATCCTCTTTTGATCTCTGCAATTTTAAGGTTGTTGTTGCTGTTTTTCAGATTATTTTCTGCCAGGTTAAAGCTTGTCTGGATCTGCAGGTACTTAAAGAAGTATTGTGTTGCCTGGAGTGCAATCTGTTCCACTGATTCCACAAATTGCTTTTGCGATTCCTCATAAACCAATGGTTCAGTTTTCTTTGACCACTTCATGTAATTAAAGGCAAATACAGGTTGATACAAGCCGATCTGGAAAGGACTTCCAGAATATTCAACTGAATTTTTGATATAATCCTGTATATAATACAGGTTGGTAGCTGCGTAAATATAGGTTCCCGTTTGAGCGATCGACTGGCTGAGTGAAAGCTGTGACGAGGCCTGGATCTGGGATACCTGTTTGAACTCAATACTTCCGTCGGGTTGCTGAACCGGTGTAGTATGTGTGGGTATAATTTGGTATTTCCCCGTTCAGCATCAGTTGTGGCCGGAAACTTGTCCTGAAATTCTTCCAGCGCCAAAAATAGTTTACATTGGTGTTTTGAACATATTTTATGGATGCAGACTGCCGGATTGCGAGATCAACTACATTTTTCAAACTCAGGGAAACCAGAACTGAATCTTTTCCCCCGGCAAAAGACTGAAAACTAAAAATGCCGAGAAAAAGCAAGGAAATATATATCACCCTCTTCATTAATCCCATTAATTTATAAATCCTCAAAAACAATTTCTTTTTTATGTCTGAACGGCGATACATCTGAAATAATAACCCTGTCACCTGCCTGCAATCCGCTGAGAATTTCAATATATTCCGTACCGATCAGTCCCGTTGTTATACTTTGTCTAACCGCCCTGCCTGATTTGATTACAAACACATCCTGCCGCTGACCCCTGCTGAAGGCCTGTCCTTTCTCAACACGCAGCACGCTGTCTCTTTGCTGAATAACGAGCATAAGTGCCACCTCCATGTTGGGCATTAATTTCGGATACTGGCTGTAATCAAGAAAAACATCAAAATCAATTTTTTTATCTTTTATAACGGGAGACACATTGCCTATTTTCCCTTTCAGCCTCAGGCGATCAATGATCGCATATACATCACCACCTGTTTTGACATCATCCAGGTATTGGTTATCTACCGATGCGACTATCTTGAAAGTGGACATATCCGACATTTTTACAAGGAGTTTGTCCCTGTCAACTTTTTCCCCTGCATTTGCATAAATACCCAAAATGATGCCATCCGAAGGTGCCCTTACCGTGAGCCTTTTGAGCAGGTCAAGCTTTGCCTCAAGCTCTTTGTTTCGCATGTCCATCTGAAGTTGTAATCCTTTTTCTTCAGCCTCCAGTTGTTTTAACCGTATAGAGTTCTTTTCCAGCGTCATTTTCAGATCCTTTTCAGCCAGTACGAGTTCCTGCTTGGTTTGCTCCGCCAGGGCCGGGGAAATACCTCCAACCTTCAGCAGCTGTTCCTGGTCCTGTATTTCAGTTTTCAACGAGGTGATTCTCAGGTTTTTCACCTCAGCATTGTAATCGAGATCAACACGAATACTCCTGGCATTCAGCCGGTTTTTCTGAAGATCATTTTCCATAACCCCCAATACATCTTTCAGGTTTTCAATTTCCTGTGTAAGGGTTTTCGGATCGAGGGTGAGGATTATGGTCCCTTTAGATACACGGCTTCCAGGGGCAAGATAGATGCTAGAAACGATACTTGAAGAGGGGCTCAGGAGCAACACCTCATTTTCGGGATTAACTATACCTGCTGCAGGAACAGAAGAATATACCGTACCGAAGCCGGCTATCGAGGTGGTGTAGTTTCCGGGTTTTAAAGTCGGAGGGTGTAAATACCTGTATACAATATAGGTTGTTACTGGAAGTGCAATCAGGAGAAGGGCAATAGGGAAAAGACGTTTCTTTACCATTTTCAGTTTATGTGAATTCCTTTTTAGGATTACTTAATAGACAAAATTAACAAGGCTAACGACTAAATCAAACAAATTATTTCAAATCACCGACGATTTTTCTTCCATGAAATTCTTTGGAAGGAATAAGTCTGCTCAACACATCCAGATTTTCGGATGTGACCTTTCCGGCCGCAAGGATGACCAGGTTTCCGGCTGTTAAGTGAATTAGTTTATTCAGCATCCGGCTTCCTTCCATTGCAGTTTGTGCTCCGCCAGACGTCAGTACCCGGTGTATTCCGGTGTTTTTCAGTTTCTGTATTTCTGTTTCAATATTTCCTGTTTCATCAATTGCCTTATGGAAAGTGATCTGCATGGAACCTGCCCCGCTTATCAGCCGCCTGAGGATATGCAGGTCTATATCACCTGAGGTAGTAAGAACACCCGTGGCTATTCCATCAGCTCCGGCTTTATGACAAACACGGATGTCTTCGAGCATGGAATCCACTTCATAGGGTGAATATACGAAGTTGCCTCCCCTTGGCCGGATCATGACAATGACCGGAATGGACAGATGTTTCTTGCACGTAACGATAGTGCCATAGGATGGAGTTGTTCCGCCCACTGCAAGGTTTTCACAAAGTTCAATTCGGTCTGCCCCGCGCTCCTGGGCAATCAGGGCCTCTGAGAAGTTTTCAACACATGCTTCACGGATCATAGTTGATAGTTGATGGTTGATAGTTAAAAGTTTGAGGTTTGAAGTTTGAGGTTTGATCAGGTAACCGGAATGTTCAATGAAAGAAAATCCGCAACCAGGAATGTACTGCCGGTTATGACAACCAGGTCATTGATGCCGGTTTGGTCTTTTAAGCATGCATAGGCTTCCTTTACCGATGGGAATGACGTTCCACTTTATTCCCATCGCTAAAGCTCTGGATTCAAGCAATTTTTCATCCATTGTACGCGGTACGGAAAGTCGAGCAAAATAGTAACCGGCATCGGGAGGCAACAGGACCAGCATGCTTTCAATATCCTTGTCATTTACAAATCCGATGATCATGTGAAGTTTTTCATGCGGTGTTTCTGCTATCTGTTGGACTACCTGTTTCAGGCCATCTGCATTGTGGGCTGTGTCGGCTACCGTAACAGGTTCATGACCTGTGATCTGCCATCTTCCGGCTAGACCCGTGTTTTTGATCACGTTTTTAATACCAGTATAGATCACTTTTTCTTCGAGGTTAAACCCAACCTGCCTGAGCTGGTCAATGGCGGATAACAATGTGACCGTATTTTTCCGCTGATAATGGCCCAGTAGTCCGCATTTCAGGTTGGGATAGGGCAGGGTGGCATTTTTTTTAACCTTGAATACCTGGTAATCATCCGCTGAATTATAGCTGGAATCAATATGATATTGCTTATCGGCTACAACCAGAGGTGCCCTTAATTCTTCGGCACGGCGGATGAAAACCGGCAGGGTCTCAGGATGACTTTCACCGATCACAACAGGGGTCCGGCTTTTTATTATACCGGCTTTTTCAATGGCAATTTTGGCCAGTGTATCTCCCAGAATCTCAGTATGGTCCTTGCCAATATTGGTAATGACGGAGAGCACAGGATTGATGATGTTGGTTGCATCCAGCCGCCCGCCCAAACCCACTTCAATAACTGCAATATCTATACGGCTGTGTACAAAATAGTTGAATGCCAAAAATACCGAGATCTCAAAGAAGGAAGGTTTAAAGGTATGAAAGAAGGAAATATTTTCTTCAACAAAATCTGTTATGAATTTGCGGCCAATCAGCTTGCCATTCACCTTGATCCTTTCCCTGAAATCGAGCAGGTGAGGGGAAGTGTATAATCCAACTTTATATCCGGCTTCCTGGAGAACAGAGGCCAGCATATGCGAAACCGATCCTTTGCCGTTTGTGCCGGCCACATGAATTGAAGGAAAGTTGTGGTGGGGATTTTTGAAATATTCATCCAGCTTGACGGTGTTTTCCAATCCGGTGCGGTATGCCGCAGTGCCGATTTTCTGAAACATCGGCAATTGTTCAACCAAGTAATCCAAAGTTTCCTGATAGTTCATTGTAGAGTTTGCTTTATGACCCGTAACCAGACTATTACCATTTTTCAAAATGAATTCTGTCCCTGTTAAACCGGGAGGGCATTTTCTTTTCTTCTGCCGGATAACCAAGGGAAACAATTGAAAAAGGTCTGATATTTTGAGGCAATCCGAACAACTCATGGATTGATTCCATTCTTTGTATGCGGGGATACAATCCAACCCAGACTGAACCTAAACCGAGTGCATAAGCTGCCAGCAGTATATTTTGTGTGGCTGCAGAGCAATCCACGGGCCCATACCCGGCATCATGCTGCAGTTCCTCATCCCAGCATACCAATATGGCGGTGTCTGCCTGCCTGAGCATGGATGCATTCTGATGAAGCAGAATGATCTTTTCCATCATTTCGCGATCGCGAAATACAATATAATGCCATGGTTGCTTGTTTACAGCAGAGGGTGCATACATGGCAGCTTTCAAAAGCGTTTCAATAACATCATCGCTAACCGGGCGACCTGTATATTGCCTGATGCTTCTGCGATTAAAGATGGCTTCAAGTACTTCCATTGATATGTTGATAAGTATTCATAAACCCTGACTGGAATTCATGAAAAATGAGATAAAATTAAAACGTCAATTGTTACTGTAATTTGCAAAATTAGCATAATATGGCAAGTAAAAAGAAAATCTTCGTACTCGATACAAACGTTCTGTTACATGATTACCGCTGTATCTATAATTTTCAGGAAAATAATGTAATCATTCCCATAACTGTACTGGAGGAACTAGACCATTTTAAAAAGGGGAATGACATCATTAACTATCATGCAAGAGAATTTACACGTGAGCTGGATAGACTTTCAGGAGATACCCTTTTTAACGGCGGGATTTCACTGGGGAAGGGCCTGGGCAAACTGAGCATTGAAACGGGCAAACCCTTTACCGGGCCTGTGCAGGCCTCCTTTCCCGACAATACTCCCGATCACCGCATTCTGGCCATTGCAGAGCACGTTTTCAGGAACAATTCGGATAAGAATGTCATATTCATCAGCAAGGATATCAACCTGCGGATGAAGGCTAAATCTATCGGTATCATGGCGCAGGACTATGAGAACGATAAGGTTCGGAATATTGATGAGATATACAAAAGCGTCAGTACGATCGAAAATCTCGATGACAGTCTGATCATGAAAATGTATGATAATCCCGACGGGATTCCGCTGGCCGATTTCAAGCTGCCTGTGGCGCCGGTCGCAAACCAGTATTTTATTTTTAAGGGAAGTAATTCGAGTGCACTGGCCCACTTTGATCCGAAAACAAGTATGATCAACAGGGTAATTAAGCAGAAAACTTATGGCATCGAACCCCGGAATGCGGAACAGACCTTTGCCTTTGATGCGTTGCTGCGCGATGAAGTGCAGCTTGTAACCCTTACCGGAAAAGCAGGCACCGGAAAAACCCTGCTGGCTTTGGCATCAGCTTTGCAGCAAAGACAGAAGTATACTCAGATTTTCCTGGCAAGACCCATTGTTCCGCTTTCCAACAGGGATATCGGGTTTTTACCGGGTGATATTAAGGAAAAGATAGGACCCTATATGCTTCCACTGTTCGATAACCTGGATGTAATCAAAAATAAATTTACACAGAGCAGCAAGGAATTCCTCAAAATCGAGGAAATGTTGAAAACCGAAAAACTAATTATTACTCCCCTGGCATATATAAGGGGACGAAGTCTTTCGAGGATTTTCTTCATCGTGGATGAGGCGCAGAATCTTACTCCGCATGAGGTGAAAACGATCATAACCCGTGCCGGTGAGGATACAAAGATGGTTTTTACCGGGGATATTGAACAGATTGACTCTCCTTACCTCGATGAAAAATCAAACGGACTGAGTTATCTAACTGAAAAAATGAATGGTCAGGATCTGTTTGCACATGTTAACCTGGTAAAGGGAGAACGGAGTTACCTTGCCGAATTGGCAAGTCATTTACTGTAAACCTTTTTTCAGGTGATGGATTGTATTAAATTTGTGTGCGTTCTAATCTGATATAGTATGAAGAAGAATAAAGTGTTGCATGTGGTAAGGCACGCAAAATCGAGTTGGGAAAATGACGGTATTGCAGATATTGACCGGACTTTAAAGCCGAAAGGCATCCGGAACGCCTATGAAACAGCCCGTAAGCTCAAACTTATAAACCATGTGCCCGACATGATCGTATCAAGTCCGGCCAACAGAGCCCTGCACACGGCCATTATTTTTGCCCGTGTTTTTGAATACCCACTGGGAAATTTGCAGATCAATAGCGTACTCTATGAGTTTTCAAAAGATCACATTCTGGATTTTATAAGGGATTTTGACAACAGCAGGAATTCCCTGATGATTTTCGGCCATAACCCGGATGTTACGGACCTTGTAAATTATTTTATAAGGAAGGCGGTAATTGAAATTCCTACATCAGGAGTAACGACCCTAATGTTCTCATGTGACTCATGGAAGAATATTGCACCGGAAAACATGGACAAACATTTGTTTTATTTTCCAAGTAAAGAAGAATAATCAGGTAAATAAAACGAATACCCAAACCCAGGAAGATGAAGAAAATTCCAAAATTAATCCATCGAGAGATCAGCTGGCTGTCGTTCAATGAGAGAGTATTGCAGGAAGCCCAGGATCAGGGGGTTCCCCTCATTGAACGTTTTAAATTCCTGGGTATTTTTTCAAACAACCTGGATGAATTCTTTAAGGTACGTGTAGCGACAATCAAGCGAATGATTGATTACCAGGAAGGAAGTAAAAAGATAGAGGGGGAGAAGCCCAAGAAGCTGATGGCCATGATCCAGAAGAATGTTCTTCAGCTTCAGAATAAATTCGAATATACCTACCATCATATCCTCGGCGAGCTTGAGCGAAGAGGCATTCATATCATTAACGAACTGGAATTAAACATTCAGCAGGCTGAATTTGTAAAACAGTATTTTGATGAGCGTGTATTCCCTGTTCTCTCTCCAATGATCCTCAGTAATATTGACAAATTTCCCTATCTCAAGGATAAGTCGATTTATCTGGCAGTTAAGCTGAGTGGTTCGGAACCGGGAGTGAAGACAGACTATGCCCTGATTGAAATCCCCACCAATGTACTTCCGCGGTTCATTGTATTGCCATCTGATTCCGATAAAAAATTTATTATTCTTCTTGAGGATGTAATCCGGTATTCTCTTGATGATGTTTTTGCCCTTTTCAACTTCGATACTTTCGAATCCTGGATCATCAAGCTTACCCGTGATGCGGAACTCGACATGGACAACGATATTTCAAAAAGTTTCCTGGAAGTCATTTCCCGTGGGCTGAACAGCCGGAAAACGGGCCAGCCTGTAAGGTTTGTCTTTGATAATTCCATTTCGAAGGAATTACTTGATCTGATCAGAAATAAATTAAATCTGGATGAGGACAATAACCTGATCCCCGGAGGACGGTACCATAATTTTAAGGATTTCATGAATTTCCCGTATCTTGATGGGAACGATCTGTTTTATTCAAAGGAACCGGCTTTACCACATCCGCTGATCAAAAAGCATAAAAGCATCATTGATGTGATGGCTAAAAGGGACTTCATGCTGCATGTGCCCTACCAGGATTTTAATATTTTCATCAGGTTGTTGCAGGAAGCCTCCATTGATCCGCGTGTTTCGGAAGTATCTCTTACTGTGTACCGCGTTTCACGCAATTCAAAAGTGATCAACGCGCTTATCAATGCCGCACGAAATGGTAAAAAAGTAACGGTTGTAATTGAATTGCAGGCCCGGTTTGATGAAGAATCCAATATTTACTGGGCACGGAAACTCGAAGAAGTAGGAGCAAAGGTCATATTTGGCATTCCCGGTTTAAAAGTCCATGCAAAATTGCTCATTATTGTAAGAAAAGAAGGCAGAAAATTAGTGAATTATGCCTGTATCAGCACCGGAAATTTCCATGAAGGGAACGCCACGGTTTATTCCGATCTCTTCCTTTTTACTGCGGATACACGAATAACCTCCGATGTAAAAAGGGTTTTTAACTTTTTTGAAAATTCCTACCGTAACTATACATACAAGTATATCATAAAATCGCCTTTGAACCTGAGACGCAAGATGTATCAGCTGATTGACAATGAAATTAAAAATGCCAGGGCAGGAAAGGGTGCTTACATCATACTGAAACTTAACAGTCTGGTGGATAATGAGATAATATACAAGCTTTACCAGGCGAATGATGCCGGTGTTAAAATAAAGCTGATCGTGAGGGGGATCTGTTCGCTGATCCCCGGTGTACCGGGACTGAGTGAAAATGTGCAGGCTATCAGCATCGTGGACAAGTATCTTGAGCATTCAAGGATTTTGATCTTCTGTAACGGGGGAGATGAACAATATTATATCACTTCAGCTGACTGGATGACCCGAAACCTCGATCGCCGGGTTGAGGTTGCATGTCCTATATTCGACAAGGAGGTGCAGCGGGAGATAAGAGATTTGATTGAAATGCAGCTTAAGGATAATGTGAAAGCCAGGGTCATTAATTCCACGCAGGACAATGTATATGTTTCAACCAATGGGGAGGAAAAGATCCGGTCGCAATTTGAAATGTATCATTATTATAAGAACAAGTGGCAGACGTCAAAGAAATAGTAAGCCAAAAATTTTATACCCAATAAATGAATTACGAAGCACTTTGCAAAGCCACACTCGAGATAGCCACCGAGGCGGGATCCTATATTTTTGGCAGGATCAATCAGATTTCGCCTGATGCGATTGAAATTAAAGGAAAGCACAATTTTGTAACGGAAGTTGACAAGACTGCAGAGAGAATGATCATTAACCGGCTGAATGACCTGGTACCGGGGGCAGGATTCATTGCCGAAGAAGGAACGACTGTAACCAAGGGAGAAGTATTTAACTGGGTCATAGATCCCCTGGATGGTACCACCAATTTTATACACGGTGCTCCACCCGTGGCTGTCAGCATAGCACTGGTAGAAAATTACATACCCGTTGTCGGAGTTATTTACGAAATATGGATGAAAGAGGCCTTTTATGCCTGGAAAGACAGCAAGGCCTGGCTGAACGGAAATGAGATCAGTGTTTCTAAAACGCCTGACATAAAGGATTCCCTGATTGCTACCGGATTTCCATATCATAATTTCGACCGCATGAAGGGGTTCATGGATACTATTAATTACTTTTTTAACCATACCCATGGTGTCCGGCGACTGGGTTCTGCGGCTACCGACCTGGCTTATGTCGCATGCGGGCGTTTTGATGGTTTTTACGAGTATAATCTCAGTCCATGGGATGTGGCCGCCGGCGTGCTGATTGTTAAACAGGCCGGGGGCAGGGTGACAGATTTCAGTGGCGGGGATAATTTTATATTCGGACGTGAAATTGTTGCCGGAAATAAAGATATCTTTGAAGGCTTCCTGCAGGATGTGGGAAAGTTTATGAATCTGTAATCCATTTGTATCAATGCGTTCTCTTGGGTACTATCTCTTATTTGGTTTTACCTGGTTTATCTCTCTCATCCCATTCTGGCTGATTTACAGGATTTCCGATCTGCTTTACTTCATCAATTTTCATGTGATCCGATACCGGAAAGAGGTTGTGTATAAAAACATCCACCTGGCTTTTCCTGAAAAGAGTGATTCGGAAATTGACCGGATTGCCAGGGCTTTTTACAGGCATTTCAGCGATTTCCTGGTCGAATCCATTAAATGCATCAGCTTAACTAAAAACCAGCATGCAAAGCGATTCAAATATCAAAATATAGAACTGATCAGGCAGCTGGAAGCTGAAAATAAGGATTTTGCGCTGGTGTCGGCGCATTACAACAACTGGGAATGGATGATCTTCTTTCCATCCCAAATGATCCACAAATTCATGGCAATTTACAGACCGCTTCAGAACAAGATGGTAGACAGGCTTTCAAGGCGGATTCGCGGACGCGATAACCCGGCCCTTGTGCCGATGGAACATGTATACCGGGAGGCGTTGAATTATCGTTCAGCGAATAAGCGTTACTGCATCTGGTTCCTCGCCGATCAGCGTCCACCAAAATCCAACCGGTTCTGGACAACCTTTCTGAACCAGGAAGTTTCATTTTTTGAAGGCGTTGAGAAACTATCGAGAAAACTGGGACTGGCGGTTGTATTTTTAGATATTCGAAAAATTAGACGTGGGCATTATGAGGCAAGGTTTATCAAGTTATTCGATAATGCTGCGCAGACCACCGAAAATGAGGTGCTGCTCAGATGCATTCATGAAATGGAAAAAGAAATAAAAGAAACACCCGAATTCTGGCTATGGTCACATAAACGGTTCAAGCATAAACGCCCTGAACAGGTAAAACTGATAACACCATGATCCGGATTGCAGTTGTTATCTTGAATTGGAATGGATTGCATCATCTGAAAAGATTCCTTCCCTCCATATGCCATTATTCCGATGCACCCGGAACAAGTGTAATTGTTGTAGATAATGGTTCTACGGATGATTCAGTAGAGTATATCAGGCAGAACTTACCCGAAGTAAAATTGATTACTTTTTCAGATAATTACGGATTTGCACCGGGCTACTATAAGGCTCTTAAACAAATTGATGCCGAATATTTTGTACTTCTGAATTCAGATGTTGAAGTAACTCCCGGATGGCTTGTGCCGTTAGTCGCCGCCATGGATGCAGATCCTGGTGTCGGCGCATGTATGCCAAGGATGCGGGATTACCAGTGCAGGGATTATTTTGAATATGCCGGAGCGGCCGGAGGTTATATTGATTTCTTTGGTTATCCGTTTTGCCGGGGCCGCCTGTTAAGCAGCGTGGAAAAGGATACAGGCCAGTATGACGATAATAGATTTATTTTCTGGGCTTCAGGTGCATGTATGTTTGTGAGGTCAATGGCTTATTTCAGGGCAGGAGGGCTTGACAGCGATTTCTTTGCCCATATGGAAGAAATTGACCTGTGCTGGCGGATGAGGAGAATCGGATATACAGTGCAGGCCATTCCCGAATCCATTGTGTATCATATTGGAGGAGGCACCCTTCCTAACAACAATCCACATAAGCTGTACCTGAATTATCGAAACAATCTTTACCTCCTTTTTAAAAATCTGCCACCGGCAAAGCTGGTCCCTGTAATTCTTATCCGGATGATTCTTGATGGCATGTCGGCCATGGTATATCTTCTTTCAGGCTCAGCCGGATTCTTTAAGGCTGTCATCAAGGCCCACCTCACTTTTTACAGCAACATACCACAACTGGTGAGAAAACGGATTGCACTTAAGGGTACAATTGGCAAGGCCCACATCAGGGAAATCTATCCGGGAAGCATCCTCTTCAATTTTTTCGTGAGAAAACGACGGCACTTCAGCGAGCTGAAGTGGTGATCCACCTTTTTCCGTGGGTTTCACCCACGTATCCGCGGGTTTCACCCACGGTTATTCAGATTACGCCCTCCGGGCTTGACCACGGAGTGGTCGGATTTCGATAACCGTGGGTGCAACCCACGGACCATGGACCACGGACCACCGGCCACAATAGCTGAAGATATCACTGGCGCCGCCGAACAGTAAACAACCCATCCAGCTGGGCACGAACTGTCAGTGCCATCGACAGATCAATTATATCCGGAAGGAAATGAAAGGAAAACTGCAATCTTCCCTGTAAGTGTGATCGTGAAACCTGGTAAAAGGCATCTGCCCTTGAATAAAATGTGGATTTATAGAATCCGTCACCGGAAATAATCTTCTGGCTGTCGCCTGAATAAATGGTCCCGCGCACACCAAATCCCTTATAAACTGCTTCCACTTCAGTCAGCCAGCCTGAAGCGAATTGCATATCGTACACCCCACGTAACCGGTCATATGATCCGAGATAACCTGTGGAAAAGGCAAGTGTATCAAGCCCGGTAACCGCTGAAAGGTCAAGTCCGACAAGAATGGCATATCCCCCGTTATCTTCCAGGTGCTGATCAGGTGGTGTGTCAATGGTATGGGCAACATGGCTCATGATGGCATGATGCTGGTATGTAAACAGGCCCATTCTTGCCTGTCCCGAAAAGCCCAGCATGAATCTTTCCCGTGTATCATAGGATTGCCGTCCCTGCCAGTCGATCCAGATGTTATGCCTGAAATTTTCCCTCCTGAAATCCAGCAGAATTCCTTCCATATTGGGCCTGTAATACTGAAAAGTATCGATCATGAGCGCCATGGGCATGTTCAAAAGATTTAACCTGGGGAAGGCGCCCAGGTAAAAATCAAAATATTTCGATTTGCTGTTGTAATAGAGGGTAATATCCGGTGGTATGAGTTCTCCCTTGCTTCCAAATTCATATAAATAATCGATGCCGGCCATCACCTTTTTATTTTCATCAAAGGCAAATCCTATTTCAGCATTTATCCTTGATCCAAAAATGGTCTGATCATTTACATAGGGATTGAAATATTCCCGGTTATCCATGAAGCCAAAATAACCGATCCTGTATCGAATAGCTTGCGCGTAAGAAAGCGTGGTTATGGACCATAACAAAATAAATACAAAGATTATTTTTCGGCAGCCCGTCATGTCAAAACCTTTTGGTATTGACCAAATGTAGTATATAATCCATGATGTGCTATATGGAAAACCTGAAAAAAGTAAGGTATTTACTTGAAATTTATCATAGTAAGGCTTGTTTTTTTTATTCAACTTTAGTTTTTATTAATATAAGGATCATGGAAGTAAATAAAGTTTTACAGGATCTTGAGCGCCGTCATCCTGGCGAAATAGAATATCTTCAGGCTGTGCATGAAGTATTGGAATCCATCAGGGAGGTTTATAATCAGAACCCGCAGTTTGAAAAAGCAGGTATCATTGAACGATTGGTTGAACCCGATCGCGTATTGACCTTTAAGATTCCCTGGATGGATGATGAAGGAAACGTACATGTGAACCTCGGTTACCGTGTACAATTTAACAATGCCCTCGGCCCTTACAAAGGAGGCTTGCGGTTCCATCCCAGCGTTAACCTCAGCATTTTGAAATTCCTGGGATTTGAACAAATCTTCAAGAATAGTCTTACCACACTTCCGATCGGGGGTGGCAAAGGAGGGTCGGATTTCCAGCCGAAAGGCAAGTCGAACGCAGAGATCATGCGATTCTGCCAGGCATTTATGCTTGAATTATGGCATGTGATCGGCCCTGAGACAGATGTTCCTGCCGGCGATATTGGTGTTGGTGGCCGTGAAATCGGTTTCCTGTACGGAGCCTACAAAAAACTTACCAACAGCTTTACCGGTGTCCTTACAGGCAAGGGTTTAAACTGGGGTGGAAGTTTGATCCGTCCCGAGGCTACAGGTTTTGGTGCGGTTTACTTTGCCCAGGAAATGGTGGGTACACGGAAACAAACGCTGGAGGGAAAACGTGCTGTCGTTTCCGGGTTTGGCAATGTGGCCTGGGGAGCGGTTAAGAAGCTTAATGAGCTGGGTGCAAAGGTTATAACGTTATCCGGACCAGATGGATATGTATATGATGAAGAGGGAATATCCGGGAAGAAGATTGATTATATGCTCGAACTCCGCGCTTCCAACGATGATATTATTGAGCCCTATGCCCGTGAATTCAAGAGCGCTGTTTTTGTAAAAGATAAACATCCCTGGGAAGTGAAATGTGATATAGCCATGCCTTGTGCCACGCAGAATGAACTCGATGAGCATGATGCAGAGACATTGGTGAAAAACGGATGCATGTGTGTTTGTGAAGGAGCCAATATGCCATCCACTCCCGAGGCAATTGAAATAATCCAGAAAAACGGATTGCTGTTTGCGCCCGGAAAAGCTGCGAATGCTGGTGGGGTTGGGGTATCCGGACTTGAAATGACGCAAAACGCGATGAAGCTGCGCTGGCCTGCCGAGGAGGTGGATAAACGCCTGCATGAAATCATGAATGCCATTCACGGGTCATGTCTTCGCTATGGTAAACGTGCTGATGGATATGTGGATTATGTAAAAGGGGCAAACATAGCTGGCTTCCTGAAGGTGGCCAATTCAATGCTGGATCACGGGGTGATTTAGGAAAGTGACGAGTGACTGGTATCCAGAATCTTCTTTTAATACTCCCTCTTAACTCAAAATTGGGTTATCTTTGAGTAACAACAATTCCTTTCGCAATGAAAAGAAGAACATTTGTCAGAAACTCAGCGCTTGGGAGCCTTGCGATGAGTTTGCCTTTTAATGTCAGTTCAAACCAGGGTACATCAGAAATACCAAGACGTCTCCTTGGGAAAACAGGAGAAAATCTATCTATTATTGGATTTGGCGGTATTATGCTGAATGATAATCCGCAGGAATTTGCCAATGAGTTTGTTGCCAGGGCTTTTGATGCCGGCATTAATTATTTCGACATCTCGCCTGAATACGGGAATGCTCAGGAAAAGCTGGGCCTTGCTTTCAGGCCCTACCGGAATAAGTGCTTCCTCGCCTGCAAAACACAAAAGCGTGATGCGGTTGAAGCAGAAAAGCAGCTAAACGAATCATTGAAGGCATTTAATACGGATCATTTTGATCTTTACCAGCTGCATGCTTTGAGTTCGGTGGATGAGGTTGAAAAGGCGTTTGCACCCGGAGGTGCCATGGAAGTTTTTAAACGGGCCCGTGAACAGGGAAAGGTAAGATTCCTCGGATTTTCCGCCCACAATGTGGAAGCCGCATTGCTGGCCATGAAGAAATTTGACTTCGACACGATCCTTTTCCCGATTAACTTCAGTTGCTGGAATAACGGCGATTTCGGACCCCAGGTCTATGATGCTGCCAAATCAAAGGGAATGGGAATCCTGGCTCTCAAGGCCATGGCATTGACCACTCTAGGTGAGGGTGAAAAGAATCTGTATAAAAATGTATGGTACCGTCCTATTCAGGATGATGAAATGGCCAGGCTTGCCTTGCGGTATACCTTGTCAAAAGAATTGACAGCTGCAATACCCCCGGGTGATGCAGAGTTTTTCTGGAAAGCAGTGGAAGTAGCCCGCAATTTCAAACCGATCAGTTCTGCGGAAAACGAAACTCTTGCAAAACTAGCTACAGGATTACAACCTTTGTTTTCGCACAAGATGACCTGATCAGATAATATGAAATGTATCAGCACTAAGAAGATCCTTTGAGTTAAATGTTGCCAGCTTTACTATTTTAGCTGCAGAACGAAAGGCCGGGGGTAAGATCATTTTTGCATCATCCTTGGTTGGAAAGTCTGCTACGATCCATGCTTTGTGCTCACCATCGAGGCAACCCCAATCGGCATGTGTAAGAAAATGGGAGCCAGTCTGCATAAATATCTGTATAGTCTGAATACAGGATGCCTTATCGGCTCCATGAGCTACTTCAATCAGAAATTTTGCCATCTTAAATTCCTCCACATTATATTAAATTAAACTAATTTTAAAATTGTTATAACAATCTTCTTCCATTATAGTTATACAACAACAAGGATAAACGTGAATTAAGCATATGGAAAAAAAACTTAGATCAACCATCCGGGATTTCATCCTATCAGGAATCAATGAATCTCAGTCAGAATTTCACCCCGATCCGTTCTGGCAGAGCTTAAAAAAAACAGGAACTGAATTATGGCTTGATACCGGGGATATAGATGAGGCGTCTAAAATCTGGACATCAGAAATGACGGCCCTCACAACAAACAATACCTTGCTGAACGCCGAAATTCAGAAAGGAATATATGATGATCTTATACTTCGTGCCAGGGATATTTTAAAGGACCTCCCACTTAAAAATCAGGTTATTGAAATTGCATTTATTCTGAATGCTTATCATGGAATGAGGCTGGCCCGGAAATTCGGTGCCTTTGTGAGCGTGGAACTCCATACGGATACCGCCCATGACCTTGAAGCCATTATTGAATATGGCAGGAGGTATGCCGAGATCAATCCAAATCAGTTCATAGTAAAAGTACCCTATACCGCTACGGGCTTATTGGGAGCCAGGAGTCTACATGAATTGGGGGTACGCATAAATTTCACCCTTGAATTCAGTGCACGGCAGAACCTATTGGCAACTGCCATTGCACAGCCCGATTATGTAAATGTTTTTCTTGGCAGGATCGGGGCTTATTGTAAGGAAAACGGACTTGGCAACGGAGATGGCGTAGGGGAACGAACGGTTATTTCCAGCCAGGAATGGGTCAAAAAAATGTCACTTCAGTATGGACTTTCAACTAAACTTATTGCAGCCAGCCTGCGGAATGCTGCCCAACTTGAAAGCCTTGCCGGCACCGATGTTTTTACGATGCCTGTAAAGGTGGCAAAGGAAGGACGGTCTACCCTTGAAGGAAATTTCACATCCAGGCTTAAGGAGAATTATGCCCCCGATCTAAACAGCCGCGCTGATGGCATATTCATGGAAAAATGCTGGGATGTCAGTGAAAAAGAACTCCTGCTGGTAAGAGACATCGTGGATGAACTTCCCTGTTGCGCTGAAATACTGATCGACCATGCCCGTAAGGCAGGATGTGGTGATATGTTCCCGGAGTTATCCCAAACCGATCTTGACCAGATTTCAATAGACGGAAAAATCCCAAAGCATGAACACTGGGATCAACGCATCCGTAAAGGGGAGATTGCCGTCGATACCTTGCTGAATTTGGCAGGACTGGCCAGTTTTACACATGACCAGGCCCAGCTTGATCAGCATATCGAATCAATTATTTCCCGGTAGGTAATTGGGTTGTATCCACATTCCAGCCGCTCACCTGAATTACAGGATCGAGCAGGGTATATCTTGCAGGGATCTTCACCTCAACAGGAATTGATTCACCCGGGGCCAGCGTGAAATAGTTGCTGCTCCAAAGGGAAGGAGTGATCTCTTCCTTGCCCTGCATAAGCTGTAACCTCACAAAGAAAGCCACCTTATCGGTTGAGTTGGTTACCTGCATTGTCCATCCGGTTTGAGTGCTGCCTGCATCCTTCTTAACGGATTTCAATTCTACCCCTGTACGGGGCATTTCCATTAACGGCCTGAAATTGTTATGTGCATCCAGCCAGTATGTATTTCTTGATATTTCATGTCCGGAGCGGTCTTTCAGTTTAAGCAATACGAACTGAATACCCTTTCCCTGTTTTAAGATACCAGCCAGGGAAAGAACTGCCTTAGTTTCTTCCGCTGCCATGTCGGCCCGGGCTGTCTTTGCAAATACACAATCCGAATTAAGCGAGTATACAGCCATATCCCCAATTAATCCGGCAACTGGTTTATGATACCGGTTTACTATTGTGGCAACAGAATCGTTAAGATTCAGCTGGATGTGAACCGGATCACATGATTTTTGCATAAAATAATACCCGGCATTGGGCATAAGGTACCAGTCATATATTTGCCATACCACGCTTGGAAATGCGGCATTCAGTTTCCATAGCATCACCCCGCCGTTGGCCGGGAGCCTGTGCTGGGCTGCTTCGAAAATCCCCTGGTAACCCATGGCATTCATCAGTTGCATTTTATCGGAGAATTCTTCCATGTCAACCGGATTACCAAATCGTTTTACCATATCGTTGTAATAATTATCATATCGCCCGTTGCCGGTTGCTGCATCATGGTATCCCCAGGAATCATTCATGGGGAAAGGTGCCTTTGTATCCCATACAAGATTTGGAATGATCTTGACAAGCGTATTGTATGGTGGCTGTGAGGGAATTCCGGTTTCATCCTTAAAAGCCCAATCCGGACGCTTTTGTGCCATAACATAGTATTCATGCGGATCAATCCACTGGTAAGGTCCGCCGCTGTATACCCCGGATGCCTTGTCGTCGGGCCAGGAACCTTTCCAGCCCTGGGGAAGTCTTGCAAAACCAGAAGAGCTGGGAATAAATGGCCTTGTGCCATCCATTGAAATTATGCTGTCACGCATGACATCATATAACTCCTTCCGGTTATGTCCTTCATTACCTCCTGTCCAGAGAAGGAGGCTGGCATGGTTGCGTATGCGGTAAATTGTACTTGCCACATTGGCCTTGAAAACACTGCCTTCGAGCGGGTAATCAGGTGATCCCTTGAATTCACCCTGGGTATCTCCGGTGACCCAGAAATCAGACCATACCATCAGTCCATACCGGTCAGCCAGGTCAAAAAATACATCCGGAGGTGTTATTCCACCGCCCCAGATTCGAAGCAGATTGACATTGGCATTCCTGCAAAGCCTTAATTCATCATCGTAGCGGGTTGAATCGGTATTCAGCATCATATCAGGCACCCATGCACCTCCCAGGAGGTAAACGCGCTGTCCATTCACATAAAAATCACGGTGGAAGCTCTGTGGAGTTTGTACTGTTTTGGAACTGACTGTACGGATACCAAATACTACGGTTGACTTGTCGGTTACTCCTGACGGGGTGACAAATTCCGCCTCCAGCCGGTAAAGATCCGGCCGGCCATAATGAATCGGCCACCACAGGTGGGGTTGGGATATCAGCAATTGGCTGAAGGTGGCGCTGTTTAATTCTATTTTACCGGTATAACCTTCATTCAGTGTGATCTCTTTGGAAAACTGTATGGATTCACCCTTGAAATTTTCGGGTCTGATTACAATGGCGAGTTTTCCTTTTGTCCTGGCACCTGTCAGATTCTGAAGCACGAAGCTGAGTGAAAGCCTGGCCGTGCTTGTATCCGGGAGGCCGGGCAATTCAGTGATCACATGGGGATGGCTGATTGTAACGCCGCCTGTGGTTCTCAGGAAAACCGGCTGCCAGATACCCATATTCCGGTCCCTTACCGGCGGTATCCAGTCCCATCCTACGGAACACAACATGGTTACGTTCTTTCCTATATCTCCTGTTGGGCCGCCGTTTTCATAAAAATCATCCAGCGCTTTAAGCTGCTCACGTGCAGGTAATCCGGGGTAATCGAGCGGATAGATCTTCACGGCAAGGGCATTTTGTTCTCCAGCCTTCACATAGTCGGTAACATCGAGAAAATATTCAGCGAACATACCAGCCATCCTAGAGGAATCAGCAACCTGGTGTCCGTTTACCCATACACCAGCCCTGTAATTGATACCTTTGAAAATCAGCTGGAACCTTCGTCCCTTATCCCCTGCAGGTACCGCAAACGTTGTCCGGTACCAGTATGGATTTTTCCAGGGATTTGAAACATTCGGAATATGGCTGTATTTGCCGAGGTCATATTGTATATTGAAGCTGTCAGAGGCATCCGGTATCAGCATGTTGTTCATGCCGGAATAGGGATCAGGATAAACCCGGTTGGCGACTAGTCCGGTAAGTACTGTGGAAGGAACTTTTACCGGAAACCAGTAAACCGGGGAATGATACGCTGGCATTGATAATTGTTCACCCGATGCACTGATGATTGCGCCGGATTGAAGGTCAAAGTCAGTTAGCTGTATCTGTTTGATATTTGAATTCTGGCCGAAAATAGCTGATGTGATCAATAATCCGGAAAGCAGAAGGGTAGTTCGGGGAGCCATGTTTTCTTTAATTTGCGGCTAAAAATAGCCAAAGTAAACATGATTGCCAAACTACCCTCACTGCCAGGCCCGGGATTTCGGCGAAAATTGATTATTCTGTTTCTACTTCCTTCAGTTTTGAATCCAGTTGTTCAGCTTTTTCCTTATCCTGAGTACCCCGATCTTCATTAATTAGCTGCAAGGGTTCAACAGGCTCTGGTTGAACCAGGTTTTCAAGGTCAGGAAGATCAGGAGCACTGATATCAGCCGGGGGCAGAGGAGGAGGTACCGGTGCATGAGGATATGCATGCATATAGGGATTTCGATGTTTCATGAGAAAGTTACTGTCCTTTTTCATTTGATAAAAATGCTCCATTTGCCTTTTCATCTCCTGTCGACGCATTATTTCGCCCTGCATTTCCTCCTCTGATCTGCGCATATCTTCCTGTGATCTGCGCATATGTTCTTCCATGTCACGGCGACGTAACTCCATAACCCTTCGCTGTTCATCAAATTCCTTTTCATGTTGCAGTTTAAATTCCCGCATCTGGTCTTCCATCATGAGATGTTTCGCTCGTTCTTCCGACAGGTCGGCCATATCATGGCTTCGCATCTGCCCGCCGGCACGCATAAACTCCTCCCTGGCCTTTTCCAGTTCAAGCTGAGCCTTTTGCATTTCTAGCTGGGCTTTTTCAAGCTTACGGCCGGCCTCTGCCATTTCTTTCTGCTTTTTACTGTCTTCAGCATTGCCTGATTCTGGTTTTACTGTAGTTTTTTCGTGCTTTTTGGTTTTGGTTGTATCAGCCACAACCTGCATCTTCTCTGGCTTAACTGAAAAGAACTTTCCAATGCTTTTTTTGGTTCCCTGATTACCTGCCGAGGCAATTGTAACGGCGGCAACGCCAAGGGTAACCAATAAAAGGAATATCACGGCCATTCGAAATACAGGTGCATGACTTTTTTCAGTTTTCAACAAACGTTTTACTCTGCCGAGCAGGCGTTTTGACCGCCCAACGAGGGCGTTTGCCGGAACTTGTCCGTCAACATTCAATTCTTGTATCATGGTGAGTGCTTTTATATAGTTAATCGGATTCGGAAACGATTTAATAACAAGATCATCACAACAGTTTTCACGTTCGCGGTTGATTTCGGATGAGAAATACCATGCCACCGGGTGAAAAAACAGGATCTGTGTGATGATTGCCTGCAGGATCATCAGAATATGATCATGCCTGCGGATATGTGCCAGTTCATGGACCAGTATGGCTTCCACCTGTTCGGTGTTTAAACCGGACAAGATGGCAGCAGGTACTATTACACAAGGTTTAAAGATGCCCAAAACCATGGGGCTGATTTGCCGGGCCGACATCCGTAAATTCAGAGCGACGGGCATCAACAACCTGGTTTTTGCCTTTTCAAACAGGTCCAGAAGGGAAGGATCGGGGAGAAAAATATCTTTCCTCATGATGGTATAAGAAAAATAAAATCCACCGGTCATCCTTATCAGCATAAAGATGAAACCCAGTGTCCATCCCACAGCCAGAGCTGGGTACAGAGGTTCGAGAAATTGACTGAGAGTGGTTGCATAATCAGCCGTTTTCAATGCAATGGATGATGTACTGGCTAATCCATTCACCTGTGAATAAACCAGGGTCAAAGGTTTTATAGCCGTTGCCATATTATGGTGATAGGTACTATACCAGGTGGCGATAAATGCAGCCAGCAGCAGGAAATGACCTGAAACAAGCAGTACGTAACGAAGCCTGGCATTTGACCTATGCGTCAGTGAGAGGGCGAATAATACCAGGACCAGGATGACCAGTCCCTCCCAGAGGGAATGAACCAATGCCATCCCCAGCGATCGAATCAATTCACTATTGATTTCCATGATGGTCAGTTTTTTGTTCTTTTTCGAGTTTGTCAATAAGGGCTTTTATTTCCCTGAGTTCATCCGGGGTGGCCTTATGATTGCCAAGCGCCTGCAAAACCAGTTTCATGGCAGATCCGCCAAATGCAGCATTTGCTACCCGGTCAATCAGCGCATTCCGTGCCGCCCCGGCCTGGATCAGGGGCCGGTAAACATGCGTGCGCCCGTCCATTTCCCTATCCAGTAATCCTTTTTCTGTCATTATCTGCATCATTTTAAGCGTTGTGGTATAACCCACGTTTTTTCCTTTGTATTCCAGTTCCTCATTCACCTGGCGGACTGTGGCAGTACCTGTTTCCCAGAGGATTTCGAGGATTTCGAGTTCGGAATCGGTTGTGCGTAGTTTTGACATTTTGGATAATTATTAATTGTCAGATTTTGTAGAGATGGGTTTCAAATCCATCTCAACATTTATGGTCTCAGGTAACATATTCTTCATCTACGATAATCTTCGTACAAATATATACGAAGAGTTTCGTAAATACAATAGCGGAAATTAAAAAAAATGTTAAAATTTTATGGGAATACCATTCGTTAAATAGCTGTTAAAATGAAACATTTTCTTTCAGGAAACAGTAACCTATACTAACATAAAGTGGCGATGGATTCAACGATTGGTTTATTCATTCATGATTAGTTTACCATGAAGATATTTTTTCAGGTTTTTCTTGTCTTTTTCTTTCTTCTTACTTCGCAAATCCTTTTTTCACAACCCGACTCCCTGGCAGGCAGAACATCAGATGAGTTGATTAAAAAGGCGATTGAGTATCATGACAAAAGTGATTATATAACCGCGGTTCAAATATTGCAGAAAGTCAGTCCCTGTGATCCTGAATATGCACGGGTATGCTATGAGATGGGCCTCAGTTATTACTATTCCGGCGATTTGGAAAAGGCGCTTGCCAAATGCAGGGAGGCTGAATTTCTGCATTACGATGAACCCGGCGTTTACAGTTTAACAGGAAGCATTTATGATGACAATGGAAAACCCGGAGAGGGCATAGTAATTTTAAAAAAAGCCCTGCAACAGTGGCCTTATAATACCAACCTGTTGTATAACCTGGGTGTCTGCTATCTGAACGCAGGAGATCCGGTGAAAGCAGAGGAGGTACTGCTGAAGAGTCTGCGAATTAATCCATTTCATGCAAAAAGCCACATGGCGGTAGCTAAGGCCAATTTTGCCATGGGAAGGATTGCACAGTCATACCTGGCTTACAATATGGCTATTTTAATTTCTCCGGGTCTGAAAAACCTCAAGGAATTCGATAATGCCATCACAGGCCGGTTGAACGTTATTCCACGCTCTTATCTGTATCCTTATCCGGCCGGATATGATCACAGTCATTGGGACAGATCGTCAGCCCTGCTTCAGGCCGAATTTGCCTTTAAAGATGATTTTGAATATCCGTATGATCTGAATTATATGGTTTCAAAGCAATCATACATCCTGCTCAACAGCCTTCAGTTCAGCAAATCGGATACATCATTTTATAGCAGCTGTTATGCACAGTTCTTTACTGATATGATCAGGACAGGTTACCTTGAATTATATCTGCATTTTTTACTGAAAAATACAGGCAGTGAGGAAGTAACTGCCTGGATGAATAATAACACGGCAATGGTGAATGACTTTATAAGCCATTCACAGAATATGATAAACTCCTGTCGCGCGAGTGCTTTTTCAATGGAAAGAAAAGAAAAGAATATCACATTTTATCATTTCGATGATGATGGCAATTTGTCTTCCATTGGAAACATGGAAGGAGATGCGAATATCAAAAACGGGGACTTTATCGAACTCAATAAAGATGGCGGCATCAGTCAAAAGGGGAAATATATTAATGACAAAATAGAAGGAGAGTGGCTGATCTTTTGGCCAAATGGAGCAGTAAAGCAACGACTTTCCTTTCATGACGGATTGCTTGACGGCCCATGCATTACCTATTATCCCAACGGGGCCAAATCAGGCTTTTATCCCATGAAAGCAGGTCGCAAAAACGGAAAAGTAGAGGAATATACTGCATCCGGCAACCTTGTCTCTGAGAATGTATATACAGATAATGTGTTGAATGGCCCGGGTGTTTTCAATAATTATGAGGCCGGATTCTCAAGGGAGTTCAGTTATGTAAACGATACAGTTGAAGGCCGTCAGATTGAAAAATGGATGAACGGGATGCCTAAACAGGAATGCCACTTTGTGAAAGGCGATTACGACGGAAAGTATTCAACCTGGTTTGCTAATGGCAAGCCAGAATCTGAATACAATTATGTAAAGGGTGTAAAAACCGGCAAATATTCAAAGTATCATGTTAACGGGGTGCTGGAGGAAAGCGGGGAATACGACTCCGAGGGAGATCTTACAGGGGAATTCAAGTCTTTTGACATGTTCGGGAAGGTGACCAATATTCAGAATGAATTCAGGAAAGGATTACTCCATGGAACCTGCACAGAGTATTTTCAGGATGGAAAGGAACAAATGAAGCGATTTTACAGGCAGGATACCCTGAAACGAATTGAATCTTTTGATTCGAAAGGAAATACCCTGTATGTTGCTGAAGAATCGGGAAATGAAATATATTCAAAGATTTACTATTCTGACGGAACGCTCAGGAAAGAAGGAAAACTGGTGAATGGGGTATGGCAGGGCAGTTTGGAAAAAGTACAATCCCCTGGGACTGTTGATCGAGGATTATCTATATGATGATGAACTTCTTTCGGGACCTCAAAAAACATATTATGCCAATGGTACTTTGAAGGAGGAATATAGCTGCGACAGCAACAATATAATCGGGACCTACAAAAAATACAGGATCAACGGACATCCGGAAGTGATTGGCCAGTATAACAAAGAAGGCCGTAACGGGGAATGGTTGTACTATTATTCCAATGATACGCTTGAAAGCCGGTCATTTTATGTTGACGGAGTTCAGGCAGGCCGTCTTTTGAACTATGGAACGGATGGTAAAATTACTTCAGAAGAATTTTTCAATAATGATGGAGAAACAATAAGATCCATCGTGTATGATCATTCGGGCCATATCATCGCAGATGTGGATTATGAGTGGGGGTCCTGTAATTCGGATATAAATTATCCGGGCGGACAGACAAAGGCAAAAATCAGTTATTGCGATAACCTTCTGCATGGCATTCAGACATCTTATTTTCCGAACGGAAATCTAGCCTCGAAATCCGATTACCTGTATGGTAAACCGGAAGGAATTTTTAGCACCTTTGATTACAAAGGAAATCCGATGCGGGAGTTTCCTTATCTTTTTGGAGAGCTCAATGGACAGGGGAAATGGTATGAGGATGGAAAACTGGTTTATACTGCTGATTTTGAACAGGGACAGTACCAGGGGAAATGTACAGGTTATTATATCAATGGAAAAATCTCACGTGAAATCAGCTTCAGCAATGATGAGCGAAATGGTTATGCAGATTATTATGCTCCCGATGGAAATCTCATGTACAGGTTGAAGTATAATGATGGTTCACTGGTAAGCTATGCTTATAAAGATAAAACAGGCAAACTGTTGCCTGATATTGCTATTGACAAAAACACAAAGCAAATCGTGGCGTATTATCCCAATGGCAAGGTTGCCGCACGTTTTGGCTTAAGGAATGGGCTATACCAGGGAGAGTACCGCTCCTTTTATATCACGGGAGTTCCTTTGCGGGAATCGTTGTATGAAAATGATGATGCGACCGGATTGGAGAAATCATTTTATCCTTCAGGGAAACTGCAGGAGACTATCAATTATTTTAACGACGACCGTTCGGGATCCTATTGCCTTTATTACGAAAATGGTAAGAAGAAGCTGGAAGGAAATTACATTGCCAACACCCGTTGCGGTGAATGGCATGTGTATAATAAGGAAGGAAGGGAGACAGAGGTTTTACTTTACAATAACGGAGATATCGATGAAATTATCAGTAAATAAAATGTATATACCTGTTGGGGATTGGAATCACAATCCATTGCACTGGGGGAAGATTACAGGCAGGATCACTGTCAGAAATAAACGATCTGCAGCAAAAATATCCAAAGCAGGCGGTTATCGTAAGTCAAAAGAAACTCGACGTTAGTATCATCCTGGTTAACAATGTTCCGGTTATTAACATGGATAGTTATAAAGAATTGACTGTTCTGGGCGAGAATGTTTCATTTCTTTCCGATTCAAAGGAATATTTCAGCAGTCATCTTGAAATGAAAAAGCTGGAAGCTTATAGTCTGGTTCCGGAGCGTAATCAATATAAAAAGCTGACTGTTGAGACCTTTAAAAAATCAATGGAAATTGATAACAGTGTATTTTATGATGATCAGTACGCCTATGGATTTACGTTTCCTTCAGTAGTGAAAGGCGCCAGGCTGGTCACAAAATATACAGCAACTAACAGTTCGGTCTACATGCCGGTCATGTTCGACTTTGGAGGTAGAATTCCGTCTGAAAACATGATCATTACGCTTACGTGTCCGAAGACAATTCAAATCAGTTTCAAGTTATTCGGAAAAGACACCAGTATAGTGCAGTTTAAAAAAACGTCAAAAGGAGATAAGGTAATCTACCAATGGCAGGCTTCAAATCCAAAATGCTATGACAGGGATTCGGAGGCGCCGGGATTGCGCTATTTCCTTCCCCACCTGATCATTCAGCTGGCCGGATATACGGTGAATAACACATATACGCCTGTAATCGGTACACTAAAGGATTTATATGCCTTTAATTATTCCAATGTAACTAATCTGCAAACCAATCCCTCAGCCGATATCAAGACTCTGGCCGACTCCATCACAAACCAGGCGATGAGCGGGCGGGAAAAAGTAAGGTCCATTTTTAAATGGGTGCAGAAAAACATTAAGTATATTGCCATTGAGGATGGTGATAACGGGTTTGTACCTCGCGAGGCCTCACTGGTGCTTAAACGCCGTTATGGTGATTGCAAGGACAAGACCAGCATATTAGTTGCCATGATCAGGTCGCAGGGCCTGAAAGCAAGTTATGCATGGATCGGATCAAGGCATCTGCCCTATAAATATTCAGAATTTGCTTCTCTTGTTGATGATGATCACATGATCGCGGTGTGGTGGGATGATAATGATACACCCGTAATACTTGACGGAACAACCTACAGTCATAGTATGGAAAGCGTGCCTGCCTTTATCCAGGGTAAGGAATGCCTTATTGAAAAGGGGAAAGATGAATATTATCTGTACACAATTCCTGTTGCTGCGCCAGTTCATAATGCGGTATACGATTCACTTTCGATCTCACTGCAGGGGGACACTGTCCGGGGCAGGGGATATGCACGTTTTGAAGGAGAATCAAAAGCAGATATTATTTATGAATTTGAAGGGAAAGATTCTTCTGCATGGAAGGAAATCGTTATGAGGCATTTGCCGATGGCCAGCAATAAAACGAGCATCCGGTCGGTGAGAATTTCGAATATTTATGATATTGATGCTCCATTTTCAATTGAGTACGACTTCAACCTGCCTGATTATTTGGTTAAAACCAAACAGAATACTTACATTAATTTATACCTCGACAGGTTCCTTCAAAAACTTATCGTTCGTGAAGACAGGTGGATGCCGCTGGAATCAGAAATGACACTTGACCATTCTTTTGTATGTTCCATGGAGGTCCCCGGCGGACTCAGGGTCAATCAGCTGCCGGAAGGTACAGCTTATGATCATCCCGGTTTTAGCTTTAAGGAAAAGTATTCGGGGGATACCGGGAGGATTGTACTAAGTTCAAAGGTCACGATTAACTTCCAGGTTATTGACGGACCCGATCTGAATGCATTCCGGGAGATGTTGTCGCTACTGAACCACAATTATTCCAGGACCCTGCCTTTAGAAAAATCAGAAACACTATGAAAAACATATTAATATCTCTTTTTATAATTTTTTGTACATGGCTTACCGGGCAGGTACCTGAATATTCAGGATATAACTGGTCCACTTTTCCGCCGGCAAAGGAGATCGATACGGTGAAGGCAGTGAACGGGTCAGTAATAACATTAGAACGTCGCATAACTGATGTATATGCCAACAAGGATAACATATTTGAGGAGATCGGGATATTTCACCGCAAGATCAGGGTGATGACGCATGAAGCAGTCAATGACTTCAACAAAATATATGTCCCGGTTAGTAATGTCATTGAGATCCTTGATATAAGGGCAAGGTTTATATCTCCCGAAGGAAAAATAACCGAATTACCTAAGGAAAGTATTCACCAGGTTGAAAACCTCGAAAACAAAGGGGACTATAAATCATTTGCCATTGAGGGTGCTGAAACCGGGGGAGAGATCGAATATTATTACAAACTTCGTAAAAAGTACAGTCCGTATGGCACACAGGTTATTCAGGGTGAACAGCCCAGGACGAATGTGCAGGTCATATTTGTTTATCCGTCTAAATTAGAATACTTTGTAAAAAGTTATAATGGTTTTCCGGCATTTACAAGCAAGACAGATACCCTTACCGGAAAAACCTGGCTGCAGGCAGATGTAGCCGTAATTCCTTCACTATTGTCAGAAAAATATGCGGCATATAAAGCCAACTTGCAGAGGTATGAATTTACCCTTGCCTATAATAATTACAACACCCTTTTCAGAACCTATTCATTTACCAGGATATCGGCAAATCTGTATGAAAATGTATATGAGCTTGGCAAGAATGAAAAGTCAGCCGCCAAATCGGTCATTAAGAAACTAAAATTAACGGGACTTGACAACAGACAGATAGCCCGGAAAATTGAAGATTGGGTTAAAACGGAGATCGCAGTCTCTGAAGAGTTGACCAGTGCACCAGATATTGTTCAGATGATTAAATTAAAGCAAACCACCAAGTCAGGGGCCCTCCGGATCATGGTAGCCCTTTTAAATGAGGCGGGATTAAATTTTGAGCTTGTTGCTACCTGTGATAAGAGTGAGCGGACCTTTGATCCTGATTTTAATGGTTTTAATTATCTCGAAGATTACCTGATCTATTTTCCTGAATTGAATCAGTTCATTCTGCCTGAGAACCCGGTGTACCGACTGGGAATCAATCCTTCAGCTTACCAGGGATCCTATGGTTTATTCCTTCATCCCATATCATACGGGGAAAAACTGAAAACCCTGGCTTATGAGGTAAAACGATTACCTGTGGATTCATACGAGATGAATGCAGATACAATGGTTGTGGATCTTTCGCTGAATTTATCCAAATTGAATCTGGATGCTAGCATTTACAGGGTATTTTATGGGGAATGGGCTGCATCAATTCAATCATTCTGGGGTTATATGAATGAAGAGAGACATCAGAATATGATCAGCGAGATCTTTAACATGGGAAACCAGAATACAACGATTAACTCATATAAAGTCACTCATGAAAGTCAATCGGATATCGCAGTCAATCCGCTGCAGTTGAATGTGGATTTAACAGCCAATTCGCTTGTTGAACAGGCCGGGAATGAAATGATCGTTAAGATAGGGGAAACCATCGGGGAACAATCGGAGTTGTACCAGGAAACAAAGCGGAAACTTCCGATTGTAGTGGATGCGGTGCACAACTATTTCCGTAAATTGATTTTTAACATACCTGAAGGATATACAATATCTAACCTGTCTGATCTTAATATGAACGTCGAAATGCAGAACAATGGCAGATTAAGTTGTTGTTTCACATCATGGTATGAGGTTTCGGGAAATAAACTTATTGTCTATTCGCGTGAATACTATACCGAAAACGATTATCCGGCAGACCGTTTTGAGGCATTCAGAAAGGTGATCAATGCTGCTGCCGACTTCAATAAAAAAACGATTATTCTCACAAAGGGATAAACCTGCCACCCCGTCGGGGTGTATGAATTATGGAGCCAATTTTTTTTCCAAACACGGAATCGCTGAGAAAGTGGTATGAAGAAAACCACCTAAAAGCCACTGAGTTGCTGGTTGGTTTTTATAAAACCGCGACAAAAAAGGCGACTATAACCTGGAGTGAATCAGTTGATGAGGCGCTTTGCTTTGGATGGATTGACAGCATCAGGAGATCAATTGATGAAGAGGGTTACAGTATCCGGTTTACGCCACGAAAACCAGGAAGCAACTGGAGCGCTGTGAACATTGAAAAAATGGAGAACCTGATACGGTCCGGAAGAATGACGGAAGCTGGACTGGCAGCTTATTCAAAAAGAAAGGACAGCAAATCACGTATATATAGTTATGAGAACGTTAATGAATTCCATTTGCCGAAAGAAATGGCCGATGAATTCATTAAAAATGTTGCCGCCTGGCAGTATTTCCAGTCACAGGCGCCTTCCTATCGCAAAATAACCATCCGGTGGGTGCTGAGTGCCAAACTCAAAGATACTCAGCTGAAAAGGCTTGACGAACTGATATCCTCTTCCGAAGCCGGGGACTGGATAAAGGCGATGCGATGGGGGAAGAAGTGACGAGTCTTTATTCCGTTTTCAATTCCATTACTCCTTTTTGCAGATTTCCGGAAGTTACATTCATAGTAATTGTCCCCGCTTTCGAAAATGGGCGAAGAATTGCTTGTGCCCTTCCCCTGTATGTTTTTACTGCCAGGTTTCCTACACTTTCCATATCAAAGGGGCAGGCATTTCCGCTGCCGATAAGCTCACCGCTTCCTGAAAATGAAAGATTAACCGTTAGGGCTGCATCTGTAACAAGCTGCCCGAATTCATCCACCACTTCAATCGTTACAAAACAAAGATCATTGCGGTCGGCCCGGATTGGATTGCGGTCGGGAGTGAGTTTCAAGGCCGCAGGTGTGCCGGTTGTTTTCAAGAATTTTTCAGCGATCTCTTTCCCGTTTGCAAGCGCAATTGCTTTTATTTCCCCGGGTTCATAGGGTACATCAAAGACAGCTTTCAGTTTCGTTGCAGCCGAGACCTCCTTCTGGCCGATCACGCGGCCATTCAGCTCAAGCCTGACAGAGTCCCCTGCAGAGTATACAGATACCTGCAAAAGCTTATCTTCATTTCCATTCCAGTTCCAGCTGGGGTATTCATCATACCATCCCCACCAGCTGATTTTTTCGGTCTTGCCTTCAGGAACCGGCGCATGGACATTCATTTCAAGCTGGCTGTTTCCCCATATAACATCCTTGTAGAGCATCTGTGGCTTTTTATTGCCGGTAATGTCAATATCCCCGCACCACGCATTGAACCAGGGCCAGGTCATTGCAAAAACATCCTTGTCTTTTGGCGTAAGATTTTGTGTATGTCCAATTCCGGTTTCTCCCAGGTAATCCATGCCCGTCCATACAAAGTCGCCGATCACCCATGGGTTGTTCACTACCTGCTGCCAGTTCTCATAAGCTTCTAAAGGAAATGATTCAGTTCCCATCATAATGCGCGTGGGGAAAGCCTTGTGATCATCTTCATATCTTTTCCACTGGTAATTATAGCCACCCACGTTGAGAAGTTCAAATGCCGGTGCCGTGGTTTCCCATTTTCTGCCCGGCTGATCCCAGAATTCGCAGATGGCATTCGTAATAAAGCGGGTTGTGTCAAGGGTACGGATGAACGATATGAGGGATTTGGCAATACGAATGCCGCTAGTATCAGCACGTTCGGGTATTTCATTTCCAATACTCCAGAATACAACGGAAGGATGGTTGCGGTCACGCAGGATCATAGCTTCTACATCCTTTTGCCACCAATCTTTGAAAAAACGATGATAATCCTGTGGATTTTTGGGTTTTTCCCACATGTCATAAGTTTCATCGATCACGATCATTCCCAGCCGGTCGCAGGCGTCCAGAAAGGCTTCAGAGGGAGGGTTATGACTGGTGCGAATGGCATTGAATCCGTTGGCTTTCATGATCTCTACCCGCCGTTCCTCAGCCCGGTCGAAGGCGGCGGAACCCAGCAAACCATTATCGTGATGCAGGCAGCCGCCTTTAAGTTCCAGCGGTTTGCCATTCAGCAAAAATCCTTTTTCTGCGGAGACTTCAATGGTGCGTATGCCGAAGGCTATATTGTACCGGTCAGTTACTTTGCCACCGGTTTCAATTTCAATTTCAGCAGTATACAATTCAGGGGATTCAACCGACCATAAAATGGGTTTTAAAATATCAACCGACTGGGTAATTTCCACCTGGTTTTTTGATTTAACGTTGCCAGTACTTATTATTTTCCCGGCATCCCTCTTATCCGGTCCAAGGACCCTTGTAGTTATTTTTATACCGGCATCGTTTTGTGCATCATTCTGTACAGATACATCAAATGTTATCCTGGCGAGGGTATCGGCAACAATTTTTGACGATGCAAACGCTCCCCATACCGACACATGCACTGGCTCTACCAATGTTAGCTTTACGTTCCTGTAAATGCCGGAACCGGAATACCACCTGCTGTTACGTCCTGTATTTTCTACTTTCACGGCAATGATGTTTTCTTTTCCTGCCGGATTTAGAAGGGATGTAATATCGAACCAGAATGGTGTATATCCATAGGTATGATTTCCGGCTTTTTTTCCATTGACCCATACAGTGGATTCCATATAAACACCATCAAAACAGAGAATAGCCGTTTTCCCCTGGTCTTTTTTGTCGAGGGTAAAATGCTTCCTGTACCATCCGATTCCGCCCAGCACATAACCGGTGGCGGTGGCACCCGGACTTCTTCTGGAAAAAGGTCCTATGTGTCCGGTATCCCTGATGCCCATGATGCTCCAGTCATGGGGAAGGTCTACCTTCTGCCATTGTGAATCATCAAATGCAGGCTGTTCCAGCCCTGAAGCCATACTGTCAAGTACAAACATCCATTCTGCATTGAATGACTGATCACGTTTGACGGAATCAAAACGGCTGGACGTATTACATCCGGCCAAAATAAGAAACGACAGGGGGAAAACCAGGCGCAAGGAACGAAGGATAATGCTGTTCATGGGAATTGAATTTATAATTCATAGCTGAAATATACAAAAAAAAGAAGGACGTTGAACCCGGATTATACCTCAATTCCCATGAATCTGCGCAGGATAAATTCTACGCCAAATCTAAGGGCAGCCACACTCAGACTGAGCAACGCCTTTTCGGAAAAACGCTTTACGAAACTTTCGTCTTTTACCATGGCATAGTAAAAATAAAGTGTAAGGTTATTTCCCTGTTTTTAAAGGAAGATATCCGATCAGCCGGTCAAACTGACTTCGGCTGTCGTGTAAATATACATATATCTCATAGTCATTACCCGTTTCGTAAAAGCTTCCCTCGAATACTTCCTCGTTTGTCCGGCCGGTCTTTTTATCTGTTGTACAATAAGCATAATCATAGAGGCCCTGTTTCAGCAACAGCGTGCACTCATAGAAACCCTTATCTGCATTATATTGCATTTTGCCGGAAGCTGAAGAAGCCCAGCCGGTAAGTTCCCCGGTCACAAATACATCTTCAGGCAGGGGATAGGGTTCCGCCAGTGTAAAATGGACAAATATGTAATCTGCCTCAATATGTTTATTCCGGGCCTTTTCCTGATTTATGAAATACTGCCCGTTCAGATCAGCCTTGCTGAAATATGGATTGCCATCCCTGCTTTTATCCGGCTTCAGGTAAACATGAAAGTGAGGATTTTGAAAATCAATGGCGGCTATATTTTCGGTCTGGTATTTCATGCTTTTCAGATCCAGGGTTCTGTATTCATTCCCGGCATTGAATATTCCCTCATCCAGTCTGTCAAACTCAATTTTCCCACTTGTAATGGAAGAGGGTTTCATGTTTCTGATGCTGTTATTATCACAACCATTTTGGCGGATCACGATTGTAAAATCCCTCATCGGATCCTGTACCGGTAATCCGGAATAATCCATTCTAAATACAACCCGTTGCGATGTCTCGCGGAATTCACCGGAGGGTGCCTGCTGCACGTGACCTGTAAGCTGAACAGCTTTTTCAACCACATAAAAACGGTGTGTAAGGATTACTTTATCGGGAACATCGGCTTCATAGACTACGAGGGCATAATTTCCACTGAGAACAGGTATGCAGTCCTCTTCGGGAAATTCAAGCCTGTAGTGGGTATAATCATAGGTTGTATTATAGGAAGGATCTGATTCCCGGATGGTACCTTCTCCCAAACCCGACAGGTATTCCTGCTTCTGAAGATCAGATTCATTCCAGTTTGCATCGCAATGAACCATTGTGTAACCATATGTATGCTGATTGGCCGAAAGTTCATCAAAAATCAACTCGAGACGTTGTTCCGATCCAAGTTCAATCACAGGAAAGGAAAACTCCCAGGTTGTACTTCTCACCTTAACCGTATGAATTTTGTCCGAAAGAACCTCATTTTTAAATTGACCGGTTTCTTTTTCAGATTGCCCGCTTTCAGCAGACAGCAAGGGAGCTGTGAACAGGATAAAAAATATGGATATAAACGCAGATAGGAACATTTTCATTTTGAATTTCAAGGGGATTCAAATTTACCTATTTTTGTTTTTCAAAAAACATTCAATTCATGGCTTCACCGCGTAAATTCAAAAAACTTTATCTGCAGCTTATCATAATCGCTGCTATCCTCCTTGTTGTTTTCCTAATCAGTCGTTCACACAAAAAAGGGGAGTATATGCGGATTGCAGGTTTTACCCAGGGCACTACCTACCATATCACCTATGAAAGCAGAAGCGGAGAAGACCTTAAAACATCGGTGGATTCCATGCTGGCGGATTTTGACAGATCACTGTCAACATACCTGCCTGCTTCACTGATCACACGGTTCAACAAAAATGAGCCTGGTTTACATGCAGATAAGAAATTCACTGATGTATTCATTAAATCATATGAGGTATTCAAAAAAACAGATGGTGCCTTTGACATTACTGTAGCTCCTGTGATAAATGCCCTTGGATTTGGTACCACCGACACGCTGAACGTGGACAGCACTATGATTGACAGTCTGCTGCAATATATAGGAATGGAAAAGGTGAAGCTTCAGGGGGATACACTGGTGAAAACCGACAGCCATGTTACCCTGGATGTGAATGCCCTGGCACAGGGGTATTCAGTTGATGTTGTTGCAGATTATCTGGATAAACGGAAAATAAAAAACTACATGGTTGAAATTGGCGGAGAGGTACGTGCCCGGGGAAAAAATGAACAGGGCGATTACTGGCGCATCGGCATTGATAAGCCGGTTGATGGTAATAATATTCCTGGTACAGACTTGCAGTCCATTGTGAAGTTGAATGATCATTCCCTGGCAACATCGGGTAATTACAGGAAGTTTTATGAGAAGAACGGAATAAAATATGTGCATACGATTAATCCAAAGACGGGTTACCCGGTGATATCAAATCTTCTCAGCGCTACCGTGGTTGCAGGTGATTGTATGACTGCTGATGCCTATGCAACTGCATTCATGGTCATGGGAACCGACCGGTCGATAAAATTTCTAAATGAAAACAGGTTCCTGGATGCCTACCTTATTTACTCCGATGAAAATGGGAATTTTAAGGTGTATTACACCAAAGGATTGAAGAAATATATTGCGGAATAAATATTATTTACGATTTACGATATACGATTTACGATTGGTGTCTTACATCATAAATCGTAAATCGTAGATCGTAAATTAATTGGGGCAAATCACATCCTGTAAATTTGCATCCCAGCAATGCCATAATGATTCATAATATATTCTGCCCTCGTGCGTGGTTGTGTTAAAATCTATTTCATAGGTTTTGTCATCCGGTGAACTGTAAATGTTATAAAAGGCGTCATAGGCATTATCCTTCCGGATACCATATTTAATAAAACTGTCTTTGTAATCACCTGTTGGATATACGTTTGTATATTGAATATCAAAGGTTTTAGCCACGTAATCATGATGCCAGATGATGTTCAGCCAGGTCATATCGTTTTCAGGATTATCCTGAATGGTCCATTGTCCCTCTGTTCTCTCCAAATTGAAAGTCCCTGTATACCATACAAAATCCTGAAATCCTCCCTCTTTGGAAACATGCATTTCCATATTAATGCCATTGCTTTCAATAAAGGCAAATAAATTGGCGGTATAGGTGGTATCCTGAACCACTACCTGGTATGTCCATTCCCAGGTGTTATTATCCAGTCTCTGGGCAGGATGATTAAAGGCTTCAGCATAGGATGCTACAGGAACCGCCAGGTAAGCCGTCAATACTGTATTCCAGTAGCCTGTGGCCAACGCGGCAGTAATTATATTATTATAGGAACCAGCAGCTTTTTCAGCCATAGAAAGGTCATCTATCTGCATCGAAAAAGTTGAAAGAGGCGGAAGTTCAGGTGCGGAAGATTTTTTTTCCTTTTCACAAGCAATAATAATAACGGTGAAAAACACCAGAATTCCGGTAACATAAATGATCATTTTACTATTCATGTATCTTATGATTTAAAGTGTTGGATTATATACGTAAAACCGTCTTTTAGGGTTTGCCAAAAACGAGAATTCGGTGGTAATAAAACGAAGAATTCTCCTGCTTATTTTGAAATGAAATCCCTGATAGTTCTCAGGAACTCGTCAGGTTGTTCAGCATGCACCCAGTGACCGGCACCTGCGATTTCAGCCAGCACTGCATGGGGGAAAAAATGCCGGATGTGGACGAACTCTTCTTTTCTCAGGTATCCTGAATTTTTGCCCTTGATAAACATCAGGGGAAAGACCGGGATATCATCGGTGCTGATTTGTTCAGAGGGAATGATAGAGGCGTATATGTCGGTCAGGTGCTGTAGCAATACTGTCAAATTCATTGCCCAATAGAAAACCCCCTTGCTGTCCCTTTTCAGGTTTTTAAGCAGAAACTGCCTTACCGATTCCGACCGAATTTGTTTCTGAAGACTATTATCGGCATCCTGCCTGCCTTTTAGCGTTTCGGGCTGAAGAGTCATCAGGCTTCTCATGATATGTTCATGTGAAATAACTTCAGGAGCCGATGTTTCATCGTATCCAAATGGAGAAATATCCACCACGATCATTTTTTCAACCTTTTCGGGATACTTAAGTCCAAATGCCAGTGCCGTTTTACCGCCCATCGAATGTCCCAGGATCACTGCGCGGGTGAGATTATGCTGAATGAAGAAATCGTTGAGATCATCCATCAATACATTGTAATCATGGTGCTGATGATGAGGTGAATTACCATGATTTCGCTGATCAGGTATGAATACTTCATATTGATCGGCCAACGCCCTACCTATGGTGTACCAATTGTCGGATGATCCGTACAATCCGTGAAGAATAACGATGGGTTTACCAAAACCTAATCTTCTGAAAAAAAGTTTCATCAGGAGATCTGGTCAAGATAAAGGCGAATGGTCTTTTCCAAACCGAAATACAGGGCATCCGATATAAGGGCATGTCCAATGGACACTTCGAGTAATCCGGGTATATTGTCTTTAAAGTAACGGAGGTTTTGCAGGCTCAGATCATGACCTGCATTTAGTTCAAGTTTGAGTTCACCTGCTTTTTGCGCGGCACGGATATAGGGAGCAATAGCCTTCGCCCTGTCGGATTGATATTTGCTCGCGTAGGGTTCGGTGTATAATTCTATCCGGTTAGTTCCGGTAGCTGCGGCGCATTCGATCTGTTCGAGGTCCGGGTCGATGAACAAGGAAGTGCGGATTCCATTGTGCTGCAATTCAGTAACCACATCGCGCAGAAATCTTTCATACTTGATCACGTTCCATCCCTGGTTTGATGTGATCACCTCATGGGAATCAGGAACCAGGGTCGCCTGGTTTGGTTTTACCTCCTGCACCAGGTCGATAAAGCGCTGTGACGGATAACCCTCAATATTGAATTCCGTTGTAATAATGGGTTTGATCTCCCTTACATCCTGATATCGAATATGCCTTTCATCGGGGCGGGGATGTACTGTAATTCCCTGGGCACCAAATTTCTGACAATATATGGCAGCTTCGGCAACATTGGGTACGTTCCCCCCCCGCGCATTGCGGATCGTCGCAATTTTGTTGATATTGACGCTCAGTTTGGTCATGATTTCCTGGTTTGCATTTTATGTAAATAACAGCTAATTTTAATCACTGCTTTCCGGAACAAATTTAGCAGGTTTTATAAATACCTTTGCTATGCTGGCAAAAGATTTGATATCTGATGTTATACCGGCCCTTCGCACTTCTGATAGCGGTCAGAAGGCGCTGTACTGGATGGATATTTTCAGGATATCTCAATTGCCTATTGTGAACAATGAAGATTTTCTTGGCCTGATATCAGACAAGGATATTTACGATTACAATATGGCAGAGGAGCCAATAGGGAATCATAACCTCTCCTTATTCAGTCCATATGTGACTGAGGACCAGCATGTATATGAAGTGATAGAACTGGCATCGAGATTAAGCCTGTCCATTGTTCCGGTTCTTTCAGTCAACAGCCATTACAAGGGAGTGATCACGCAGAATGATCTTATTCATTACTTCGCTGATTTTTCTGCACTCAAGGAACCAGGAGCCATAATAATTCTTGAAATGAGCATCCATGATTATTCCCTGTCGCAGATATCCCAGATTGTGGAAAGCAATGATGCAAAGATCCTGAGTTTATACATCAGTTCCCATTCTTCATCCACGCGGCTTGAACTCACACTAAAGATCAACAAAAGTGATCTGACCTCTATTATACAGACCTTTACCCGCTATAATTACACCATTCAAAGTACCTTTATGGATCATGATGATATGGATAGTTTGTATGAAAACAGGTACGATATGTTTATGAAGTATTTGAGTATATGAGGATTGCTGTTTACGGGAAAACATTCAACGTGGGATTCAGGCCATACATCACCGAAATGTTGGATGTGCTTGCTGAACACAATACTGAACTGGTGGTTTATAAGCCTTTTTTCGATTTTATTTGCTGTGAAACCTGTAAGGAATATAAGGTAGACAGGATTTTTACCGGCCCCGACGATTACGATACATCTTGTGACATCATGGTGAGTATCGGCGGAGATGGTACCTTCCTGGAGTCAATTCCTTTTATTATCCGCCACAGTACACCTATTATCGGTATTAATTCGGGCCGGCTGGGTTTTTTATCGAATATATCAAAGGAAAATATACGGGATGCTTTTGCAAACATCCTGGAACGGCATTATGGTTTTGAGTACCGCCCGTTGATTGAATTCTCAAGTCATCCCGCACTTTTCGACGGGATGAATTTTGCCCTGAATGACATTACGATCAAGGGCGATTCTACCATGGTCAATATTGATGCGTACATTAACCAGGAATTCTTAAATACTTACTGGACTGACGGGCTGATCATCAGTACACCTACCGGATCCACGGCTTATTCTTTGAGTGTGGGAGGGCCAGTTATGGTGCCGGGAACAGGAAGCCTTATTATTGCGCCAATTGCTCCCCATAATCTTACAGTCCGCCCTCTGGTCCTTCCCGATTCGAGTGTGATCAGGCTTAAGGTTCATAGCCGAAGCGGAAAATTCATCCTTACTGCAGATAACCGGTCTGTAATTATGGACACGAATGAGGAATTTGAAATTACCAAATCGGATTACACCCTGAAACTCCTGAAACTTCCCAACACCAGTTTTTACACTACCCTGAGGGATAAGTTGAAGTGGGGAGAGGATGTGAGGAACTAAAAAGGGAGTAGGGAGAGGTGAGAGGTGAGAGGCGAAGCCCATGAAGCAGAACTGCAGAACTGCAGAACTTCTTCTCACCGATTACCGACTTCAACCTTCTCCTCCGGAATATTCTTCAAATGCTCCCTTGTATCATTCGCAAACCGGGAAAGTTTGTACTGGTCATATTCTTTTAATTCGATCACATTGCTGTCCTGTTCATATAAACTTACAGGGAGAATATAGAATATCGATCTCCCGGCGAGATCTTTACGATAGACCCATGATGGGATATAGCTGTAGTTGTCAATTCGTGTGCCTGAATCAGTTTTAAACAGGTTGAGGTTAAACATGATCCCTCCGTCTTTGTACTGGGCCCGCTGATTAGATACGTAATTGCCCAGGGAATAGACTACGAGTTGGTTAACGGAAGAATCCGCACTATATATCAATTCTACCGGCTGAACCACATGCGGATGTGAACCAATGATCACATCTGCACCGTGACTGAGTAAGAAAGAGGCGAGTTTCTTCTGTTGAGCGTTGGCAAGTCTTTCATATTCCAATCCCCAGTGAATTGTCACAATCACATAATCGGGAGAGGATTGCCTAGCCTTAATAAGATCTTTGTTAATTATATCAGTATCAATCCGGTTAATAATATAGGGCTGCGGTATTTCAAGTCCGTTTGTACCATAGGAATAATTGAGCAATGCAATGCGTATATTATTTTTTTCCAGCATAAGCGGGTACTGTAAACGTCGGTCGGTTGAATCGATAAAGGTACCGGTATGCATAATTTGCAGGGAATCAAGAACATGGAGTGTTCTTTTAAATCCCGCCGCTCCCCTGTCAAGTGCATGATTGTTAGCCTGTATCATTACATCAAATCCTGCCTCTTTGGCAGCAAAGGCAAGTGCGTCGGGACTTGAAAACTGGGGGTAACCGCTGAAAGGTGGGCCGGCCAGGGTAACTTCAAGATTGGCAATGGCTATGTCAGCCTTTTCGATCACCGGTTTTACAAAGCGGAAAGTAGGTTCATAATTATATGTGCCATTGCTTGTGTCACGGGCACCCGTAATTTGTTCATTATGGCCCATGATATCTCCGGCAAAAAGAAGACTTACGCGGGAAGTGTCACCGGTTTGTGAAACTGCATTCCAGGAAAAAAGGATTGACAGTACTATGAAAGAGAGGGTATTTTTCAACTGAATTTCAAATTAAAACGTTATACCATTAAACGAATGATTCCGATTTATGTTTGAAATTGGATAAACACGAATAAAAAGACAGGACAAGGCATTGCCTTGTCCCTACTATATTTTTCCAATTACTGGATACCGATTACCGGATACTGATTACCAGCCTCCAGAAGCTCCGCCGCCACCAAAACTTCCGCCACCACCGCCACCGAAGCCTCCTCCACCGCCACCAAAGGAGCCGCTGCCTGAAGAAAAGTTTCCCCAACCGCTTCCGGAATGAGTTCCGGCTCCCAATAGCAGCCATGGAAGTATGGATCCGCGTCTTCCAATGGTGCGTCTTCTATTTCCAAATATTTTGGAGAACAGCAGGAATATTATAATAATAATAAAGAATGCCGCACCCGGAATTTTACCATCACCGCCGCTTTTTTTCATGTAGTTATCCGCTGTAAATTCTCCGCGGGTAAGCGACATGAGTACATTTGTAGCTGAATCCAACCCGGCATAATAATTACCCTGCTTGAAATCCGGAACGATTACTTTCTCAATAATCCTTTTAGCAATGGCATCAGGGACTGCTCCTTCAAGGCCATAACCCGTTTGGATAGTAATTCCGCGCTGACGGTTTTGAGGACTGATAAGTATAATTATGCCATTATCCTTCCCCTTTTGACCGATGCCCCATTTTTCCGCCAATTTGTCGGCAAATTCTTCAATCGGGTAATCCTGCAGCTCATCATAGGTCACCACATAAATCTGTGTTGAAGTTTGATTATTGAAATCCAGGAGCTTGTTATTGAGAGCGATTTGCTGATCCTCACTTAAAAATCCGGTGAAATCATTTACGAGCCGCAGCGGAACCATCGGCTCCGGAAGTTGCTGACCGCTTGCTTTAACTGTGACAATAAGGATCAGCAGAAAAGCAGATATATATCGAATGTTCTTTACCATATCATTCATCCTTGCCAAATGAAATTTCATTGGGAAGTTCATTTAAGTCACCGGTTTTATAGGGAAAGTGCTTCTTCAGCTGTTCGCCGGTCATTAGTATCCCTTTTGATAAACCTTCACCAAATTCAGAATTCTTAAAGTATCCTTCCATCACTGACCGGGTTTCATCCCAGAATGAAGTAGGCACAACCTTGTTGATGCCGGCATCTCCGATCACAGCAAACTGTCGTTTCTGTACTGCCAGGTAAAACAGAACCCCATTCCGGAGGGCTGTTTTGTGCATACCCAAGCGGGCAAAAACTGTTGCTGCCCGGTCAAGCAAAGCCCCGTTATATGAAACCTCGACATGTACCCTGATTTCACCCGAGGTATTCATCTCAGCCGCTTCAATGGCCTGCATAATCCGCTTCCGTTCTTCGGGAGTAAATAAATCAGATGCACGCATAGACATAGTATTAAAATTGAACTTTTGGAGCTACCTGTGATCCTTCTTCTGCCTGGAAATAGGGCCTGTCTTTAAATCCTAACATTCCGGCATATAATATTGTCGGAAATCTTTTAAGTTCTGTATTATAGGTGGTGGCAGTTTCATTAAATTTTCGCCGTTCCACTGCAATCCTGTTTTCCGTACCTTCAAGCTGTGACTGCAATTCCAGAAAATTCTGGTTTGCTTTCAGATCAGGATAAGCTTCAGCTACGGCCAGCAATCTGGAGAGAGCAGATGTTACCTCACCCTGGGCTGCCTGGAAACGTTTCATATCTTCGTCTGTCATATTGGCAGCATCAATGGTAACCGAAGTGGCTTTTGACCTTGCTTCGGTCACTTTTGTAAAGGTTTCCTGTTCATGGTTAGCATAACCTTTTACAGTATTTACCAGATTTGGGATCAGGTCAGCACGGCGCTGATAAACGTTTTCAACGTTTGACCAGTCTCTGTTTACCTGTTCGCGCATGGTAACCAGACTGTTATATTTACCGCATCCCCTGAAAATGAAAATTACAAGGAGGAAGGCTACTACGATCAGTACAATTCGGCCAGTTTTCATAAGGCTTTTTTTTAGGTTTGTTTCTAACTTAGTCAGATGATATCACGTACACATGCTTACCAATCTTCATGCCGAAAATAATACAATCCATTGGATTTGGCATAATTTTGGTATGAAATTAGTTAAATCATAAACTTCCGGATTATGAAACGTTATCTACCCACAACAGGACGCAAACTTTTTTTACTTGCATTCATAGTTCCTTTTCTGTTTACCTACTCATGCGAAACCATTGATTCATTGACCGGTTCGGCAGCCACTGTTGCCAAGCTTGAAGGAGATTGGACCTGCGATGAGCAAAGTGAGATATTTAAGGCCACATCTGAGGTATATACAGTTACCTTGTCTGCCGATGCTGACAATCCATCAGGGGTGATCATTGATAATTTTTACGGACTTAATGCAAGTGCGAAGGCAAATGTTTCCGGCATGAGCCTTATCATACCCAATCAGAATGTAGAAGGAGGATTTTCAGTTTCAGGTTCCGGAACTATATCATCCAATTTCGAAAAAATCAACCTTTCATATACTGTAGATGATGGCAGTGGGACTGTGGACCATTGTACCGCGGTGTATACAAAAAATTGACGTATAAGCTGACCGGTAGAGGAAGTTTTGCAGTTATGCAGTTATGCAGTCATGCAGTCGAAAGTCTCCGGAACACATTTGCAAATTAGCACATTAGCACATTAGCAGATTGTTCATTATTCCCTGAAATGATAGATTGTTTCCTTAACCCGGATTCGGATTTCTTCCGGTGTGGGATTTAGTTCAGCTGTGGTGAAATTTCCATGATCCGCATCAATTCGTTCAAATACCATCAGGTACAGATTGAAGATAATGAGCAGGCTGAGCCTATACCTTGGTTCCAGCAAGGGCCATATATTTTGGATCACCTGGTATGTTTGCTGCCTGTATTTTTCAGCCAGGATGCAGTATTCCTTTATCATTTTCCTGAAGCCATCCTTAATTTCCGCACCCCGGGCCATGGCATACAGGTCTTCTGTTGTAAGGCCGTTCCGGCTCAGACTTTCATCTGAAAAATAGTTCAGGTTGTTTAGCTGGTCTTTTTGAAAATCACGGATAATATGAACCAGGTAACTGAACATTGCACAAGGTGTGGCTGCTGATCTTACATCAAACAGAGGTTCCTTATATCCCTGGCCATTTTGGGTCAATCCGCTCAAATGCACAAAAATTGACGCGGGTGCAACCGATGCGCCCTGGGAATATTCAATAAAATCTTCTATCGTTCGGAATCCAACATGGTCAATATCATATATCATTGATTTTGCAAAGGCTTCCAATGGCCATACGGGTATATGAAATGTCCGGATCGTATCCAGCAACTCATCTCCTTCCTTTCCATGTTTTTTTGATTCATGGGCCATGGCAATCCAGGCATTGACATTATCCATGAATTTTTCCTTCTCACTTTCCGCAATGGTTTTATGGGCCGATTTGTGGCAGTCGATCAGGTCATCAATGGCCCGCATATATTTGTAGCATATACGGGCAGCTTTATATCGCTTATCATCCCAAAATGCAGCAGCAATCAGAATATTGGGATGATCGATTATTTTCTCGAAATCAATTGTATTGAAAATGGAAGAGTATTGCTCATTCATGATGAATATTCTTTTATTATGCGTTCAGAAGTGAGCTGTGCTGAAAGTAACACGAGAGGTATGCCGCTGCCCGGATGTGTACTGCCACCGGCGAAATAAAGGTTTTTATACCGGTTATGCCGGTTATGGGGTCTGAAATATCCCATCTGAAATATATTGTGACCGAGACTTCCAAATGTAGCGCCCTTTGAGAGATTGAACATATTTTTCCAGGTTTGGGGCAGATAACAGATTTCAAATTTGATATGTTCTTCAATATCAGTCATGCCAAGTTTTTTTAGCCTTGATATGACGGATACCCGGGCTTTGTTTTTCAGCTCATTCCAGTTTTGATCATCTGTTTCACTGTAATGGCCCGAGGGAATAATGATTGATATTGTATCGTGTCCTGTAGGTGCGGCTGCTGGATCGGATCTGACCGGTGCATGCACATAAAAACTGGGATGATCGGAAATCGATTGATCATGAAAAATTTTATGGAGGTTATTCTCGTAATCATCAGATAAAAATACATTATGATGACTAAACTGAGGATAAACCTTATCCAGTCCCCAGTGAATTACGATAGCCGAGCAGGAATAGCGCAGTTTCCCGATGCGATTTGATTTTCTTTTATCCGGGAGCAGTTCCCGGTAAACGTAAGGAAGATCAGCATTGGCAATGACCAGATCAGCCAGTATGGTTTGACCGTTCTGTAAGACAACACCGTTCACATGATCCCCGTCGGTTTGAATTCTGGCAACAGGCATGCTGTATACAAAACGGGCTCCGGCCCCGGTGGCCAGTGACATCATTTTTTCAGTAACACTGAACATACCTCCGGCAGGAAAGAGGGAACCTTCGGTCAACTCGGCGGCCGGCAGCATGGCGAAAAGGGCAGGTGCCTTATAAGGGTCCTGTCCTACATAAATATTCTGAAACGAGAAAGCCTTCTGAAGGTTTTTATTTTTAAAATACCGCTTTACAAACGTCATATGCTTCATGTACGTTTTCAATCGCAGTAAAAGCAAAGCATTGTCAAGGGTTATAAAATCCCTCATCCTGTAAAAATTTCTGCTGAGAAGATGATCCATCGACAATTGAAAAAGGTGGTATCCGGTTTTGATAAACTGCTGGGATTTTTCAAAACTCCCCTTTTCTAATTTCTCCAGTTCTTCCTTCAATACAGATTTATCAGTTGAAAAGCAAAGAGTTGTGCCGTCCCCAAAATGCATTGTATATAATGTAGATAAAGGGGTCGAATCAAAACATTCATCAATTGTCAGTCCAAGTGATTTGAATACCTTTCTGTATATCCCGGGCATCAGGAAAATAGTGGCACCAAGATCAAACCTGTGACCATCACGGAGAATCTGGCCACAGCGGCCTCCGGGGAAGGAATTCTTTTCATAAACAGTTACATTAAAACCTTCCCGGGCCAGGTAAAGGGCAGTTGTAATTCCGGCTATACCTGCACCAATTATGACAGCAGTTTTATCCTTTTTCATGTAACCTGTAAGAGTGATCCTGATTTAATTCCCGAAAATATATATTTTATTATTTCGGGGGTGTTGCCTCCATTTATTTATATTGTGTCTTGATAACGATCTGTCAAAAGTCTGCAACTGAAATCTCAAGGCAGTCTTGCGGTCTTGCAGTCTTGCAGTCTCTTCAGAGTGGAATCTCCCTACTCCTTACTCTTAAATAACTAGATTTTAAATGACTGTAACAAAGGCACAAAGGCAGGGTCGCTAAACTCTGCGACCTCAAAAAAGCAAAGCGCCTCAAAATTAAACTTTGTGAACTTTGCGTATTCCTTCGTGACCTCGGCGGTAAAACTTTTACATATTCCCTGTAAAGTCATAAATTCCAAAAACTTCTCTCGCAGATTCCGCAGATTTTCCCGAAGGGATGCCTTCGGCACGCAGATGAATGCTCACTTTGTTCGCATTTTCCATTTCAGTTAATTATTTTGGGGCAAAATTGATAAATGCTGAGGGACTCCCTACTCAACTCTCATATCTTCTCAAGCAGATATTGCAATCGACCCATTTTTTAACTAACTTGTACAAGGTTTTAATTCCTTAAATATTGTGGGATATGAAAGCAGCCAGCCATATTTCAGATAAGACGGCCTTCTCGGGTGTTATTCGAAAGATCTTTGTTCCTGTGGATTATTCTGAATGTTCAAAGTTCGCCTGCCGCTATGCGATTAAAATAGCCTGCAAGGTGGGTGCCGAAATCAAATTTTTTCACACGTATTATTCCCCGGCTTTTGACCTGATTGAACTGGCAGGTGCGGTTCAAACCCAGACACAACTGCGTGAAGAGGTAACTACCAATCTTGAGGAAAGTGAAAGGGCCACTATCGAAAGCTTTATCCAGCAAATGAAGGATTATGTTGCCGAATGCGGCATGAAGGCCACCCTATTTAGTTATGACATTGCACCCGGAGTTCCTGAAGATGAGATCATTCAATTCAGCCAGGAATATGAACCCGACCTGGTGGTTATGGGTACCCATGGTAAAGGAACCGGTGTCGGCTCCATTATTGGCAGTGTCACTGCGGCTGTCATCAACCGGATAACATTTCCAATCATAGCCGTGCCTGAGAAATACATCTTTATAGGGGAGAAAAATGTTAAGAATGTATTGTATGTGACTGATTTTGATGAATCTGATTTTCTCTCTCTCAAAAAACTGATGAATATTACCGAACAGCTTGATCTTGACATACACTGTGTGCATATCGGGGAGGATCCGAAAGAATGGGACCAGATAAAAATGGACGGGCTAATGGCTTATTTCAGTAAGGCATATGGAAAGACACAGGTGACCTACAGCTTCATCAATCAGAAAAACCTGCTGGAAAACCTGGATAACCTTGTACGAGAAAAAAACATCAACATTGTTTCACTTACCTCTCATCGCCGGAGCATCATTGAGAAACTGTTTAAGCCGAATCTGCCCAAAAAGCTATTCTATCACAGTGGTATTCCGCTTTTGGTCTTCCATTCCTAGGGTTTAACTAAACCGCTGTGACCGATGAATTAACAGGCTTGTACACCACGGCCCGGTTTGTTTTTCCGTCAATTTCAATCTTGAGGGATTTTGAAAATTTTACATGCCTCAGAAATCCGGTTTCTGTTATAGCCGGCTGTGCATTAAGAAAATCAACGCAGTAAATGCCATCATTCAAAAACGGATTCACGGTTAGGTAGCCTACTCCAAAACTTGTAAGATTGTGAAAGAAATGAGTTCCCTGGCTTGGATCAACGCGGAAATGTTCCAGTCCCGATTCAACAATAATCCTTGCCTGCGAAATATGAGCCCATTTGATCGGGATTCCAAGCCATGGATCACTTGAACCCCATCTTCCAGGTCCAACAAGCATGTAAGCATGTTGTGACTGAACAAAATGATCATTTATCTTCTCCAGTTCGCGGGCGATTTTCACGCTTTCAGCCGGCCTGAAAGCCTCTGGTTTCACGTATACCACATCGGCGATCTGGTTATAAACCCCATTGCCAAGCGCCTTCTCAGAATAGATGATTACTTCATCCTGATTAATCTTATCAATCCTGAAGTTAAGGCTTTGTTCATTGATAACAATAGGCCTGATCTGGAGAAGATTAAATGAAACAGGATTTTTGGAAGTCATATCCAGGTCAACGGCAAATTCTATTTCTACGGGGTTATTCATGGCTTTTTGACCTAACTGGAGCAGATTATCCAGGATTTCTGCCAGGGGAAAGATGTCATGGTTCAGAATATGAGAGAATGTGACGATCTTTTTGCCAGGGGTATCATAATCATCAATTATAGTCTGGTTTTCGAGATCGTACACGGAAGCCACCATCTTTAATGTACCATCCTGAACGGCATCCTGTATGTTAAGCCGCTTGAGATTAATTGTATCATCAGGAGACGGGACAAAACTTTCCGGATTCATGTCAAGGGCATAAAAATACTTCTGGGTAGATTTGATGGCCAGATCGGGATTTGACAACTGAATTATCTTTCGTGGATATTTTGGTGAAAAACGAAGCCCGGTACCGCCTTCAGCGATCAGTTTACCCAGTCCGAAAGCGATTGTGGCAATTCCGTCATTGGTTTTTTCCGGACTGATCGGGTAAAAATTAATGGATCGGGCAACTCCCGATATGGACGGATAAAAGCGGTCTCCATACTGCCGGCCGCAGACTTCCTGGATAATGATGCCCATCTTTTCCTCATCGATCAGGTTGGATGTGGCCATTGCATATGCCTTGCTTGATTTGAAGAAAACAGATGCATAGACACATTTTATAGCATTCTCAAGCATGCGGATTGCCAGGGCCTTCACGGGAACGATGGGGATCATGTAAGTATTATAGATCCCGGCAAATGGCTGATAATAAGAATCTTCAAGCTTGCTAGATGATCTGATGGCAATCGGGTTCCTGGCCTGTAGGATGATTGAGCCCAGGTCCTGGTAAATATGTTCGGGCAGCCTTGCATTTACAAAGCTGTTCAATATCTCTTCATCAGTGCTACCCGAAACAGCCAGTGTGTACAGATCATTTTCATCCATAAACTCATCAAATACCTCTGTACTGAGAACAACAGTATGGGGGATTGAAATCGAAACATTCGGATATTTTCCAAAGAACAGGTCCTTTTTCAGAAAGCTGTCGAAAAAAGCCAGGCCCCTGGCCTTTCCACCAATAGAGCCTTCACCGATACGGGAAAACCCGACATACTCGTCATACAGATGCCTGTCGAATTCGGCAATTACCCCCTTGGCCTTGCTTGTACGGAAACTCGAAATGGCTTTATAAATGTATTTTCTAACATCCAGCAGACTTCTAAAGTCCTCGAGTTTAGCCGGTTTAAAGATCTGGGCAATTGGAAACAAAGCACGGGCATTGAGCCACTTGGAAATATCGTCGCGCTGGGTGTGATATATCAGGATATTATCAGGAACTGTCATGATCATCTGCTGCAGATCGCGGAGATTTGCTGCCACACAATATTCCACCATGGTTTCCGGATCCCTGAATATGAATTCACCAAATCCGAAATTCCTGAGGATATAATCTTTCAGATCATATGAAAGATTTTTTGAGTGTTTATGAAGAAAGCCTGCATTCAGTTCATTTGCATAGGTTTGATTGGAAAGGTCAGATGACTGCAGCAGAAAGGGAATATTCTTGTCTTCTGATTTTACAAGCCTGCAGAGATCAATCCCGCCACGGAATTTAGGATCTTTCCGGTTGGATGTCATTTTATAACTCACATCCGAAATGATCCCCATGATGTTACTCTTGTATTTCCGGTAGATGTTCAGTGCATCCTCATAATTCTGGGCCAGCAGGATCTTAGGCCTTCCCCTGCGGCGAAGCATTTTCTGATGCTCATTCAATGCCTCCTTCATAAATTCCATGGATTGTTCAAGTACCACCTTATACAGAACAGGAAGGTAGGAAGATATAAAGCGCACCGAATCCTCAATGAGCAATATCGATTGGACGCCTACTTCCTGAATATCGAATTCCGCGTTCATACGATCTTCAATCAGTTTAATGATGGCCAGCAACAAGTCACTGTTGCCAAGCCAGCAAAATACATAATCGATGGCGCTGAGGTCCTCATTTTCCAGTTTCAGAGACACTTCTCTTGAAAAATGGGTCAATACAACAATGGGTATCCTGGGATGTTTTTCCTTCAGGTGCCTGGCAAGCTCAAACGTGTCGACATCCCCGATGCTTAACATCTCAATGACAAGGTCTATCCTGTCTTCTTCAAGTATTTTCAGCGCTTTTTTGGCAGAGTCAGCGTGAATAAAGACGGGGGGATACCGCAGATTCAGGGATACATATTCATTAAATATCTGCTCATCAATACGACCATCCTCTTCGAGCATGTAGAAATCATAACTGCTGCAAATCACCAGAACCTTCCTGATGCGATTCTGCATCAAGAGGTTAAAGGAAGTATCTGAAAAATAGTAGGTTTCGATATGACTTTCTTCCACTCGCTTTGACATGGTTCAGGGTAATTGTGTGGATGAAATTTAGTCAAAAAAACCTTTCCTTATGCACCAGCTTATTCCAGTTTAAATGTATTGCCACTTGCCAGCAGATCGTCCATATTGAGGATCTTTGATTTTGACCGTATGGTCTTTATCTGGTCATATAGCATTTCCTCGTAAACCGTGCTTTTGCATGCCTTGATCACACCGGTAGCAATCGGAAACTCGGGCAGCGTCATACGGGCGAGCATATAATGCCTTGTGTCGTCGGGATTTACAGCATCATGGATGAGAATATCTTCTTTGCGGATGCCGTTTTCCCCGATTTTAACAACTTTAAAGCGGGCGCCTTCCTGGATAAGTCCTAAATCCTTGTTTTTTCCAAAGATCATGGGTTTACCATGCTCAAGGCGAAGCTGGTGCTCTTCACGTAATTCCTTGCCTGTAATTTCAGCATGGATGTCATCATTGAAGATCACGCAATTCTGCAGTACTTCAACAAGGGATGTGCCTTTATGCCTGGCAGCCTGAATAAATACATCCTTCATCAGTTCAAGATCATTGTCCACAACCCTGGCAAAGAAGTTGCCCTGTGCACCCATGGCCAGTTCACCGGGAAGAAAAGGATTTTCGATCGTACCATCGGGTGAGGATTTTGTAATGCTTCCTTTTGGTGTTGTGGGTGAGTATTGTCCTTTGGTCAGCCCGTAGATCTTATTGTTAAATAGAAGGACGTTAATATCTAAATTCCTTCTGAGCAGGTGGATAAAGTGATTTCCTCCTATGGCTAACGAATCGCCGTCACCGGTGACGAGCCATACGCTCAGTCCGGGATTGGCAAGTTTGATACCCGAGGCAATGGCTGCACCGCGACCATGCAGGCCATGGAATCCATAGGTATGAATATAATAAGGGAACCGCGATGAGCAGCCAATTCCTGAAACAAAAACGACTTTTTCCTTTGTCACGCCGGTTTCAGGGAGAGCACGCTGAACAGCCGCAAGAACGGCATGTCCACCACACCCCGGGCACCAACGTGCTGCCGAGCTCATTTTAAAATCCTGTATCGTTGGGATGCACGTGTTTTCCATAATGCTTAGTTTTCTATCTGGTTCAAAATCTCATTAAACTTATGCTTCAACTCTGAAATCATGAAGGGAAGTCCCTGTAATTTGTTAAATTGAAGATAATTATACTGGGGCAGCTTGCTTCGGAGGTACCCGGAAAATTGTCCAAGGTTTAGTTCACAGACAAGTATCTTTTTGTATTGTGAAAAAATTTCTTCTGTATTCACCGGCAGGGGGTTGATGTAATTGAACTGCGCCAGACTTATTTTCTTTCCTTCTTCCTGCATTTCAGTTACGGCAGTATACAGGGCACCATAGGTTCCGCCCCAGCCTACGATCAACAGGTCACCCTTTGCAGGGCCATACACTGCTTGTCGGGGAATATCGTTAGCCACACGGGCAACCTTTTCCGTTCGGTAGATTGTCATTTTCTCATGGTTAATCGGATCATAAGAAATTTCCCCGGTGATATCGGATTTCTCAAGTCCGCCTATATGGTGTCTGAGTCCTTCCTGTCCCGGGATCGCCCATGAACGTACCAGCGTTTCCGGATCGCGTTTATAGGGCTTGTATTCGCAGTCATTATCTTCAACAAGGGGAGCATGAATTTCAGGAAGATCCGCCATTTTAGGTATTTTCCACAATTCAGAGCCGTTTGCCAGGTAACCATCTGACAGCAGGATCACCGGTGTCATGTGTTCCAGGGCAATGCGGGATGCTTCAAAGGCATAGTCAAAACAATTTGCCGGGGTTGAGGAGGCAAGCACCACCACATGGCTTTCACCATGGCGTCCGTAAAGGGCCTGAAAAAGGTCGGATTGTTCTGTTTTTGTCGGTAATCCCGTTGAAGGTCCGCCACGCTGGACATCCACAACTACCAGCGGTAATTCTGTGATAACAGCCAGCCCGATGCCTTCACTTTTGAGTGAAAGTCCGGGACCCGAGGTGGAAGTTGCTCCAAGGCATCCGGCAAACGAAGCGCCGATAGCCGAGCACACGCCGGCAATTTCATCTTCTGCCTGGAAGACAACTGCACCCAGTTTTTTCATCTTTGTAAGTTCCTGCAAAATTTCGGTTGCAGGAGTAATGGGGTAGGAGCCCAGGAAGAGCTTCCTGCCGGCTTTTTCAGATGCAGCAAGAAGTCCCCATGCTACAGCGACATTACCGGTGATATTCCTGTAAAGGCCTGAACCTTTTTCAGCCGGATTTACCTGGTATGTTGACTCAATGGCTTCAACCGTTTCGGCATAGTTATAGCCGGCGCGCAACACCTCAAGATTGGGCTGGATCAGTTCCGGTTTATTTTTAAACCGTTCATGAAGAAAATCTTCTCCAATTTTGACATCACGGTTAAAAAGCCAGAATAATAGTCCGGCAACAAACTGATTTTTAGTCTTATCAGCAGTCTTTGCATCGAGACCAAACTGTTTAACCACATCACGGGTCATTTCGGTGATGGGTGCTTTTACCACATTAAAACCTTCGAGGGATCCATCTTCGAGCGGATCTTCGATATAATCTGCCAGTTTATAATGTCTTGAATCAAAATTGTCAATATCAACAATGATTGTAGCACCCGGTTTTATCCATTTCATATTGGCTTTCAGAGCAGCCGGATTCATTGCAACCAGCACATCAGCCAGGTCACCCGGGGTTGTAACTTCCTTTGCACCGATATGAACCTGAAAACCTGAAACACCTGCTACAGTTCCCTGGGGAGCCCTTATTTCTGCCGGGTAATCCGGAAATGTGGCAAGATCATTTCCAATAAATGCTGAAGTATCGGAGAATTGTGTTCCTGTTAGTTGCATGCCATCACCGGAATCACCGGCAAATTTCACCACAACTTCATCCCGTTCAATAATTTTTACTCTTTTCTTCATATTTGTGGTACCGATTTAAACACTTGCAATAGTAACAAAATAGTCATAATCTTTCCATGATTAAAACCTGTAAATAAAAGTTTTATGACAAAAATCAGGTCGATTAATAACCACTGTAAACCTTTTAGGTGCATTCTTATTTATAATGTATTTAGAAAGGTGAATATTTAAAGTTAATGCAAATAGTTGCTGCCAGTATATTAATTTTGGTTAAAGATAAATCTAATTAAATGGCATTAATTAAATCTGTACGGGGCTTTACACCGCAACTGGGTGAAAATTGTTACCTGGCTGAAACGGCTGTAATCATCGGTGATGTAATAGCCGGTGATCAATGCAGCTTCTGGTTTGGTGTGGTGGTAAGGGGTGATGTGAATTCTATCCGCATAGGTAATAAGGTCAACATACAGGATGGTACTGTATTGCATTGTCTTTACCAGCGTTCAGTAATAGAAATTGGTGATAATGTTTCCATTGGTCATAATGTGGTAATTCATGGCGCTAAAATTGGAAATAATGTCCTCATTGGCATGGGTTCAGTGATACTTGACAACGCCATAATCGGAGAAAATTCAATAATAGCGGCAGGATCGGTTGTATTAACCGGCACCCTTGTGGAACCCGGCAGTATTTATGCCGGGGTTCCGGCGAAACGGGTGAAAGATGTGGATCCGGAACAGACGGCTGAAATGATCAACCGCATCGCGGATGATTATATTATGTATGCGGGATGGTTTAAGCAGAGACCAGGGACTGGGGACTAGGGACGAGCAGTAAACACCGGGGAAGGTTTGCGGCGGCAATTATTGGTTGCCTGGAATAACAATGAAAGAAGTTCTGCAGTTTTGCAGTTCGCGATCCCCCATTCAGAATTCATAATTCATCATCTCATAATTTCTCTTCCAACATTCAGTATCCAGGATCATTTCCAGAGATTAACCTTTTCCAGTTTAATATTTTCCTCAAAGAACAATTTAGAAATCACCTGGAAATAATCGGTGAAATCCGAAACAAGGAACCGGTGTTCAGGTTTAGCCTGCTGACTCAGTTGTTGATTTTCGATCAGCAAGTTTCTCAGGTGATTTGCCACGATCCGTGAAGAATCGATTACATCCACTTCAAAATTATAGTACTTGCTGATTTGATTTTTTATGATGGGATAATGGGTACAACCCAGGATAAGTGAATCTATATGCCCAAGTTCAGGTTTGGACAGATAACTGCGAATAATGGCATTACTGATGTCGTCGAAAATAAAGCCTTCCTCGATCATTGGTACAAGCATGGGAGTGGCCAGGGAAGCTACAGACAAATGGGGATTTTTTCCGATGATCTTACTTACGTAGGTACCGCTGTTGATGGTGCCCTTGGTGCCAATAACCCCTATATGCTTATAGGGCGAATGGAGTGCCACATGTTCAACTACCGGATTGATCACATCCACCACAAGCGCCCTGCTTCCGGTTTCCTTCACAATTGCCTCATAGGCATTGGCAGATGCCGTATTACAGGCTATTACAATTACCTTGCAGTTCTGTTCAAGGAGGAACCGGGTGATGCGGGTGGAGTAGTCAATAATGGTTTCCCTTGATTTGTCACCGTAGGGCAAATGGGCTGTATCCCCAAAATAGATGAGCCTTTCGCCTGGTAATACCTGCCTGATGGCGTTGGCAACGGTTAATCCTCCTACGCCGGAATCAAAAACTCCAACTGGCCTGTCTGAATTATTTTGCATGATTTTATTTGGATATGCCAGCTCAAAAATAATCAGAAAATCGGCATAAAATAAAAAGACCTGCCGGATTTTCCCCGCCAGGTCTTTTCACTGCGTTATTGACCGGGATCTTACTTTAAACCAAGTTTGGCTTTAACCAGTGCAAGGATATCCTGCGATTCAGGAGAAGTATATACCAGGGCACCACCGGCAGTGTCGAAGATATAGGTGAATCCGTTCTCCGCAGCTACATCATTAACAGCCTTAACGGCCTTATCCTGTATGGGTTTAAACAGTGCAACACGCTGATTTCCAAGATCCTGTTCTGCCTGTTGCTGAAATACCTGTATTCTTTCCTGTAGTGACCGCAGTTCATCTTCCTTGGTTTTAAGGATCAATTCACTGGTGTTAGGTTCCTGGGCCATTTTGTTAAAATCTTCATATTTCTTGTTAAACTCCACCTGAAGCTCTTCAAGGGTTGTTTGCATCACAGTTTTTGCCTTTTCCAGTTTTTTCTGGGCACTGTCACTTTCAGGCATTGAAATAAATAGTTCCTGGCTGTTGATATGTCCAAGTTTCAACGTTGTTTGACCGAATATATTTCCTCCATACAGAGTAATACCTACAAATGACAGCAATACAAATAGTTTTTTCATGAGAATAGTTTTTTAAGCAGCACAAAAATAAACATTTAATTTTTATATCCTAATTTTTGAAGTACTTCATCGCTGATGTCGTACCTGGGGTTGGTATAGACCATTGTGGCCCCGCTGGAACTGTCGAAAATAACGGCATATCCGTTCTCGGTTGCGAGGTCCTTTATTGCCTTATAAATATCATCCTGGATGGGTTGAATGAGTTCCTGTCTTTTTTTAAACAAGGCTCCATCCTGTCCGAAATAACTTTTTTGAAGTTCCTTGGCTTCCTTCTCCTTATTGACGATCATATCTTCGCGTTGTTTGCGCATATCTTCAGAAAGCAGCACCCTTTCAGCCTGGTAATCCTTATACATTTTATCGATTTCGGAATATTTTCCCTCGATTTCCTTTTGCCAGTCTTCCGAGAATTTATCGAGTTGTGTCTGGGCCGATTTATAGTTGGGAATGTGATTTAAAATATACTCTGTATCAACCAGGGCATATTTTTGAGCGATTGCAAGTCCAAAGGGGAGTAACAATCCGGTAAGCATGATAAAAATTCTTTTCATAAGAATTATTTTTAAATTGAAACAAAGGTCTTTTATAGTTCTTATATCAAAATCAGTACCAAATTATTTAAAACTGTTGTCCCATGGTAAAATGGAACTCGCTTCCATGATGTCCGCGCCTGATTTCATCAGGTGGTGTATCACTTGCATTTGGCAGGTCAAAGCCATATCCCCAGTCAATTCCAAGCATTCCGAACATCGGCAGGAATGCCCTTAAACCGATACCAGCTGATCGTTTGATCATAAAAGGATTAAACTGATCGATCTTTTGCCAGCAGTTACCTCCTTCAACGAATGCCAGTCCAAAAATGGTTGCAGATGGATTTAGCGAAAAGGGATATCTCATTTCAAGGGTATATTTAATATACACGTTTCCATCATCGATCCTTACATTTGTTCCATTCCTTTTCACTGTGGTCTGGGGAGTCAGTGTACCGTCAGCATAACCCCTGAGTGCAACGATATCTGTACCATATAAGTTATATCCCATCATACCGCTTCCACCCACGTTGAACTTTTCAAACGGAGATGTGCCGATATCTGCATTATAATATCCGAGATAACCGAATTCTGACCTGGCTGAAAGAACCAGGTTGCCTATGATACTGGTATACCATGCAGAATTAAAAGTCCATTTATGGTATTCAATAAATTTATATTTGTTTGAGTTTTCCTGGTTTTCTATTTCTGTTGCCGTATAGGCGTCCAACTGATTTTCGCTGAGGCCGGGGTATGTATTTGCCATATCGTCACGGATGGCCATTTCTTCCGCATCGGATAATTTCCAGAAATTGTCCGGCTTGAACAGCGACCAGGGTGGGGTGATTTTGAGTGACAGGCTGAATGCCGATCCCCTGCGCGGATAGATCATCTGATCCTGCGAACTTCTTGACAAGGAAATATTAAAGTCAATGATGTTGGAAACCCCGTCATTGATAATGAAATTACTTCCCCATTGATTCAGAAAATATTTCTGTAATCCCACGGCCGTATACAGTACAAAGTAGTCATCGGGCCAGCTAAGACGGCGACCCAGGCCGATTGAGGCACCCAGAACCTTGAAATAGGCATCCTGGGAAAGTCCGCTGGAAATTGACCTGTTACTAAAACTCTTGGTAACGGTATAATAGAATGAAGTTGAAAAACTATTGGGTTTTTTGCCTCCAAACCAGGGTTCCACAAAAGAGAGATTATAAGCCTGGTAATACCGGCCGTTTGACTGCGCACGGACTGACAAAGTTTGTCCGTCACCTGTTGGTACAGGCTTCCATGCTTTCAGATCAAGAAGCTTGCGGGCTGAAAAATTGGAAAACCGCAGACCAATGGTCCCGACAAATCCATATCCTCCCCATCCGCCGGAAACTTCGAGCTGATCGTTTGATCTTTCCTCCAGTGAATATTCAATGTCTACCGTTCCGTCTGCCATATTTGGAATCGGATTCGGGGCGATGTTTTCCGGATTAAAGTGACCCATGGCAGCGAGTTCCCTCACCGAACGTACAATATTGGTTTTACTGAAGAGATCACCGGGTATCGTCCTTATTTCCCTCCGGATGACATGCTCATTGGTCTTTGTATTACCTTTGATAATAATGCGGTTAATTGTGGCCGGGCTTCCTTCAGAGATCCTCATTTCAAGGTCAATTGAATCTCCTTCTATATTAGCCTCAACAGGATCTACCCCAAAAAACAGGTATCCTTCATCCATATACTGTGAGGTGACTGCATCATCATCCGTCGAAAGGCGTTTTTCGATATGTGACTGGTCATATACATCACCCTTCTTCATGTTCAGAACGCGGTTAAGAGCAGCAGAGGTGTATTTGGTATTTCCAACCCACACAATACTGCGGACATAATATTTAATCCCTTCCTCAACAGTTACCTCAAGACCTATTCTTTTTTTATCGATGGGTACCAGTTTTGCAGCTACAATCCGTGCATCACGATAGCCGTTCTTGTTATAAAACTCGATCAGGTGTTTTTTATCCTCTTTATATTGGGCATCAATATATTTGGAAGGTTTAAAGAAATTCAGACTCTTTTGTTTGGTCTTTTTAAGGGTTTTCCGCAACTGGGCATCCTTGAAATTATCGTTTCCAATGAAATTAATATCCTGAATTTTGACTTTTTTGCCTTTATCAACGGTAATATCAAGAAAAACTTTATTTCCTGGCGTCGTATCTGACTTTTGAACCATGTCCACCATGCAATTGAAAAATCCCTTATCCAGAAAGTGCTTTTTTATGATTGTTTCCGTATTGTTCAATACATTTTCGGTGATCTGATTTCCGGGTTTAAGTTTAATTTTTTCAGTTACATCTTTTGTGTCATTTTTATTGAGTCCGTGCACCGTAACCCTCGATAACCTTGGGCGCTCCGTCAGATGAATGTCGAGTGATATAGCTCTTCCTTCAATTTTGGTAGCTGAAATTTTTACATCGGAGAACAAACCCAGGCTCCAGAATTTGTCAATGGCGGCAGTAATTTTCTCCCCGGGTATGGTTATCTGATCACCAATTGCAATTCCCGAAATATTGACAAGATAAGTGGTCTGAAGAAATTTTACACCCGAAATGGTGATATCCACAACAGTAAAGTCCCTGGGCTTTTCATAGTCAAAGTATCGTGATACAAGGGTATCCGGAGATTGTGCTGAAAGATGCAGTGTAACAAAGAAGAGAAAAAAGGCTATAAGGGTATTTTTCATCCGTGATTATCTGTTTACATTGATATTATTGTTGATCTGGTCGGCAGTCTTACCGAATCGTCTTTCCCGGCATTGAAAACTTAAAATGGCTTCGTAGAGATTTTCTCTCCTGAAATCGGGCCAAAGAGTTTCGGTGAAATAGAGCTCGGTGTAGGCAATCTGCCAAAGCAGAAAGTTACTGATCCTGAATTCTCCGCTGGTCCTTATCAACAATTCAGGATCGGGTATGCCGGCTGTATCCAGATATTTTTCAAATGCCTGATCAATATCCTTTAGCTCGAGCCTGGCAGATTGAATGTCAGATACCAGTTTTTTCACAGCATGAAGTATTTCCCAGCGTGCTCCATAACTTAATGCCAGGACAAGTTTCAAACCCGTATTGTTTGCAGTTGTTTCCAGGGCATTCCGGAGTTGTTCCTGCACACCCTGGGGAAGACTTGCTGTATTTCCGATAGTGAGCAGGCGAACGTTATTTGTTGTTAATGTTTTTGTTTCCGAATTGATTGTAGACACGAGCAGGGACATGAGTGCATCAATTTCCATTTTAGGCCTCTTCCAGTTTTCTGTTGAAAAAGCATACATGGTCAGGTATTCAACCCCCAATTCAGCAGCAGCTTCAACAGTATCCCTAACCGCATCAATGGCATTCCTGTGACCGAAAATACGCTGATTACCCCGCTTTTGTGCCCATCGCCCGTTTCCATCCATAATGATGGCTATATGACGGGGCAGTTTATCTTTATTTATCCTGTCTTTTAGGACTGTGGTCATCTTTCTTATTTATAAGCCGGACATTCAGCGGCAAAATTAAAAAACTTATAGGTAATAAAAATACCCATAAAGGAATACCAGTCATTATTGTGTATGACCGAATGCACTCCGGAAGGATTTTCGAGACCATCGATCCGGTCATTAAAGGATTTTCGGAATGACCATTCAGCACCTGCAGTGATTTTTTTTGAAACATTCATCTTAATCCCAATGCCAAAAGGAAAATTAAGCAGGTTAGTTGCAGTAACGTCAGTGCTCAGGATCAGGGCACCTGGCAATTCCGGTGGAAATATACGGTGTATAGGCATGGTCGGCCACATTGGGTGTGTAAGGCATGAAATTGTATTCCACCTGCAAACCCACATCCAGAAGTGATGTATTAAATAAGGCAGGACTTATGGGTCTGTCGGGATGCAGCTGATCCGGGAAATCGAGATCACTTCCTGAAAGACTGGCATAAAAACCATTCACCCGAACGGCAACACGCGTATTGATATTGTAACGGTAAAAGGCACCCATCGAAAAGGATGGGTTGTAAAAATGGCGGTTCGGATTGATGTCGCCCATATAGTAAGCAGTTCCTGCGAAGATACCAACATTGGCAGCCCGTTGTGAAAATACGGAAAAAGAGCCGATCAGCAGGACGCCTGTAAAAGAAACCAGCAGGTACTTAAACATTGATTAAATGGTATATGGGAAACAAACGCAAAGTAATAGAATTTTAGCGCTTATAATCATAAATATTATTAAAAAAACAGAAAAATCCAAAAGATACGGGAGTTTGAAAGGGTTCAGAATCTGGCGCGTTTCCAATTCTTGTCCATGAAAATGGGTAATCCTCTCCTTGAGGTGGCAATGCGGTAGGAAAGATTAAACGTAGATATCCAATATACATCAGGGCGATTTGAAGAAGGCGATTTAAATCCATCCAGAAAATCGGAGATTGTCTGGCGGTAGCCTATCTCATAACCAATTATCCATTTATCGCTCAAAATATATTTTAATCCAATGCCGACAGGGATGGCCATCGTCACGCCCAGGTTATCTTTATATTCGTCCCCGGGCCTGGTTTCATCAAGTTCAAGTTGGGGTTTAAACATTGTGGCTCCCAAACCTACAAATACGTAGGCACCCAGTGACGAGTAATCATTGATCATGCCTCTCCTGTTGAACATGGCGGCTGAACGAAGGCGGCGCTGTTCGGGTAGAAAGTAAAATTCATAATTACCGCTGAATTCAAAAAGCTGTGTTATTGAAGTGAAACCTCTTAGCTCATTTCGTGATCCCTCGAAATCTTCAGTCTTGCTATAGCCGTAGATGAAGGAGACTTTTACTGAACTTCTGGGATCAACACGGTAGCGAAGTCCGCCATATATTGACGGCCTGGTGCTCTGAAAGGTAATATCCTGAATAAACAATATGCTTGAAGCATTGGGATTTCCGCCGAGATCACTGTAAACATTGGTGGTACCAATGCCCAGAATGCCTTCAATCCGCTTTAATTTCCATTGTTGTGCATTTGCCGTAAGAACAATGCAAAGAATAAATACCACTGCCGTGAAACGTCTTACCATCTTACAAATGGGTTTAAACAAAGATAGTAAAATACGTTTCACTTGGAAGATTTAATGTTAAAAATCTCCCATTATGAGTGAAAGGCCCGTGAATATTGAAAGAGAGGATTTTACTGTTTATTTTTCTTCGTCAACAAGGTCTAAATCGATGAGAATCCGTCCGCAATATTCACAAACAATGATTTTTTTACGTGACCGGATATCAAGCTGGCGCTGAGGCGGTATCTGATTGAAGCAACCACCGCAGGCATCCCGTTCTACAGAAACTACGGCAAGTCCGTTCCTTGCGTTCTTTCTGATTTTTTTGTAAGCCGTCAGTAACCGTTCTTCAATGATCTGTTCATATTCCTGTCTTTTTTTCAACAGGTTTTCTTCTTCCTTCTGGGTGTCCGAAGTGATATCTTCCAGTTCGGATTTCTTCATTTGAAGATCATTTTTTCTTTCTTCCAGGTTCTTTTTTGATTCTTCAATATATTCGATCTTTTCCTTGGCCTGGCCTAAAAATTCCTTGATCCTTTTTTCGCTTAATTCGATTTCAAGTGTTTGATATTCAATTTCTTTTGAAAGTGAATCAAATTCCCTGTTATTCCTGACATTATTTTGCTGTTCCTCATATTTCTTGATCAGGGCTTTGGAATTCACCATATCATTTTTCTTACTGGCCATGGCGGAATCAAAACTCTTAATTTCCTCCTGCAGTTTTTCAATACGTGTTTCCAGACCGGCGATCTCATCTTCAAGATCCTGCACCTCAAGTGGCAATTCACCCCTTAATGTTCTGATCTTGTCAATTTCAGAATTGATTTTCTGAAGCTTGTATAAGGCCCTGAGCTTTTCTTCTACTGTGAGTTCTGCTACTTCTGCTGATTGTTTTTTAACTTCTGCCATACCTTAAAGATAAGTAATACAATTGGTATTGATTCTTGAAAAATGGAATGCAAAATTAGGAATTTTTTTCGTAAGAAGCTCATAAAAAATCTCAATTGTGAACTGCTCACTTTCATAATGACCGATATCGGCAATTACGATCCTGCCATCAGCTTCAAAAAACTGATGGTATTTTACATCAGCAGTAAGGAATACATCTGCATGGGAAGCTATTGCGGCGCCAGCCAGAAAAGCCCCGCTGCCCCCACACAGGGCTATCTTTTTAACGGGTTTCTTTAATAACGGGCTGCAGCGGATAATTCCACAATGAAAAACTTCTTTAACATGTTGAAAGAAATCATTTTCGGCCATGGGTTGTTCAAGTTCACCCACCATCCCGGAGCCAGCCATCTCGTATGCATTTTCAATCCTGTAAATATCGTATGCTGCTTCCTCATAGGGATGGGCAGAAAGCAGGGCCCGGATGATCTGTTTTTGCAAATGAGCGGGGAATACAGTTTCTATTCTTGTTTCCTTTTCAAGGTGGAATTTATCGATTTCTCCAGCATAGGGATGTGTTCCGCGCAATGCCCTGAAACTACCCTGGCCGCTTGCGTTAAAACTGCACTGGTCGTATTGGCCGATATGGCCGGCACCCGCGTCGAAAAGGGCATTTCTGACGGTTTCCTCATGTTCCGTGGGAACAAATGTCACCAGTTTTCGAAGCACTCCTTCTTTAGGTACAAGGATTTCCGTGTTAAGAATATTCAGTTTGGCGCAAATCTTATGGTTAACACCCGGAAGAATACTATCGAGATTGGTATGGGCACTATAAAGCGCTATGTTATTCCGGATGGCTGCAATGATTATTCTTTCATCCACGGCCGAGCCGGTTAGTCTTTTAAGAGGATGGAACAATACCGGATGATGGGATATGATCAGGTTTGCTCCAATTTGAATCGCTTCTTCGATTATTCTCTCGGTAACATCAATGCATAACAAGGCAGATCGCACCTGCATATCGGCATCACCTGTTGCCAGTCCCGTATTATCATAACTTTCCTGCAGTGCAAGTGGTGCATGGGATTCAATTACCGAAATAATCTCAGCAAGATTCATTTACAATTTAGATAAAGAACTATGGAATTCAACTATGTGAAGTCGGATCAAAGAGATTCCTTGATTTCAAGTAAAAGTGATTTGATTTCAGTAAGGGTTTTGATCACCTCAAAATTATTCGTGGTGTCCTCCTTATTCTCCTTTAATTTTTTTCGGGCGCCTTGCAGGGTTAGACCCTTTTCCTTTACAAGGTGAAAAATAAGCCGGAAATTGTCAATATCCTGGACGGTGAAGAAGCGGTTGCCTTTTTTGTTTTTTTTTGGTTTTATGATATCAAACTCCTTTTCCCAGAAACGGATAAGGGAAGGTTTGACCTGGAACATCTCAGCCACCTCGCCAATGGAATAATAGAGTTTTTCAACTTTTTTCTCTTTATAGGGCATATTAAGTGGTTAGAATGAACTTTCTAAGGTATAAATAAATTTTGAAATAGCAAATTAGGGGTTTAGGGGTTTAGGGATTTAGGGGCCCTGGGGTTTAGGGACATGGGGAACCAGGGGCTTCAAAAGAAAAGACCTCCAGTATTTTAAATCCCTGAAGGTCTTATTATATTTATTCTTCCAATGTAACAATATCTTAATTTACCGACGTCTCTAACAACCTATAAGCCCCTAAGCCCCTAAGCCCCTAATAGCCTAGTCAAAGGATTGTCCGGGACGCATGGAGAGGTCAATCATGCGGTCATACTCATCAGCAGTTAGATCATTAAAGAAGTAGTTCATGGGATTGACTTTTTCGCCGTTCCGTTCTACTTCGTAATGTAGATGGGGTGCTGTGGAAAGTCCGGTGTTGCCTACATAACCGATAACGTCTCCTCGTTTCACCTTCTGACCCTGTTTAATATTAAAAGCAGACATGTGGCCATAAATCGTTTTTGTTCCAAATCCGTGATTAATGATGATGGAATTACCATAACCCCTGAGGCTGCGATCTATTTTTTCCACAATGCCGTCACCTGTCGAATATATTTCAGTTCCTGTAGGTGATGTAAAGTCGATGCCATAATGGAATTTCCTGATCTTGTAAATTGGATGAATTCTATATCCCCAGCCTGAAGCAGTTCTTTCCAGGTCCTTATTGGCAATTGGCTGAATGGCTGGAATTGAGGCAAGCATTTTTTCCTTGCTGACGGCCATCTTTACAAGATCATCATAAGATTTCGACTGGATTACAACCTTGCTTTTCAAAATATCGAGCCGTTTGGCTGTTTCAAGAACCATCTTTGAGTTTTCCATCTTTTCAAGTTCCTTATACCGGTTTGATCCGCCAAAGCCGGCTTTTCTTACCGAGTAATTCAGGGGTTCTGCTTCGAAGATGGTCCGGTAGATATTATCATCCCTGTTTTGCATATCCGCCAGAACCTTGTCAATATTATCCAGTTGCTTATTGAATTGTTCAATAACGATGTTCCTTTCACTGATCTGCCTTTTGAGGCCTTTTTCTTCAGGTGAATCAAAAGCAAACGAATACAGAAAATAACCAACCAATGCATTTAGCATGAAAACGAAAAAATAAGCCAATCCCTTCAGCGTATTTTGCTTCACGGTCGATTCCACCTTATAGTATTTAAGGGATTCCGGATTAAACTTATATTTTATCTTGGCCATGAGAGTGATATTTTATTTTAAGTCAGTTCGTGTTTTGTTTGATGCCAGTTTTAAAATCCCCTGGTACTCTTCTACTGATAAACTGTTATCAAAATAAAACGACGGATTGACCGGTTTATTCTCGTACAGTACTTCGTAGTGCAAGTGTGGACCGGTTGCTCTGCCGGATTCGCCCACTTTTCCAATTAATTGTCCGCGTTTGACCTTCTGTCCTTCTTTGACCAGAATCTGGCTGAGATGCGCGTACCTCGATCCAAATCCGAATCCATGATCAATGAAAACTTCGTTACCATATCCTATACGAGATTCATTTACCAGAGTTACACTTCCATCGCCTGTTACATACACATCTTTGCCTTCTGCAGCCACGAAATCAAGCCCGCAGTGAACTTCCGGTTGTTCAAGGAACGGATCTGACCTTATTCCGAAATTAGAGCTGATCATAATAAGGTCTTTCTGGGAAATCGGCTGGATGGCTGGCATATGTGAAAGGGATGTTCGATGTTCAAGCGCCCTTTTGTAGACGGTTTCATATGAGCCCGTCTGAATTTGCAGTTGAAAATTGAGCTTTGTAATCAGGTTTTCCACGGTATCACTAATATCATTATTAAGTGAAAACTGGTTACGGGGAACATATCCTCCTGTTCCTGCTTCCCTTACATTTTTTGATAACGTGTCAATCTGAAGAATTGCCCTATAGGAGTTATCCCTGGGAAAATGATCATTATGCAGGATAGAGCTGAATTGATGTCCCTTATTGAGCAATCCCTGCATTTGTTGATTGAGAGAAAACAACCTGTTTTCCAGTAATATTGATTCCGCTGAACCGAAAACCTGGTTGAGCAGAAAGCCAACCAGCACTGTAATCATCATAGATACAACGACATACATAAATAATTCAACGACCCGGGTCTTCCTGTCATTTTTAATTTCCTCGAACGTTAAAGTCACCGGATTGAAATGATATTTTTTCTTTCTAAAAATCAAGCAAATGCAACTATTTAATTATTAATTAACTACGCAAACAACAAATCTATGGGAAAAAAACTAATTTTACAAATCATTTTAAATAAGAATTGTTAAATCCCAAGATGTAAATTAATCAATTTTTTACAAGGTTTCACATGAATTCTGCTTCCATTCGTCAAAAATTCCTCGATTTTTTCAGTGCCCGGGGTCATGAAATTGTATCCTCCGCCCCCATGGTAATAAAGGATGATCCCACACTGATGTTTACCAATGCGGGAATGAACCAGTTCAAGGATATTTTTCTTGATAATGCACCTGTTAAGTACCCCCGCATTGCCAATTCACAGAAGTGTTTACGTGTTTCGGGCAAGCATAATGATCTTGAAGAGGTGGGTCACGACGGCTATCATCACACCATGTTTGAAATGTTGGGAAACTGGTCTTTCGGCGACTATTTTAAAAAGGAAGCCATTACCTGGGCATGGGATTTCCTGGCAGGGGAAATGAAAATACCGGCTGACCGGATGTATGTGACTGTTTTTGAAGGCAGTCCGGAAGATCTCATCACAATGGACCAGGAAGCATTTGACCTATGGAAATCCTTTCTGGACGAAAAACATATACTGACGGGTTCAAAAAAAGATAACTTCTGGGAAATGGGTGATTCAGGACCCTGCGGACCCTGCTCGGAGATACATGTGGACCTGCGTACGGATGAAGAGCGGAAAATAAGGGATGGCCGCGAACTGGTCAATAAAGGTGACCCCCGTGTAATTGAAATCTGGAATCTTGTTTTTATTCAGTATAACCGGAAAAATTCAGGAGAACTGGTTCTTCTGCCTAAAAAACATGTGGATACCGGGATGGGATTTGAACGGCTATGCATGGTGCTTCAACACAAAACCTCTAATTACGATACAGATATATTCCAGCCTGTTATCCAGGAAATTTCTTCTCTTGCAGCCATTCGATATGGTTATTCGGAGAAAACCGATATTGCCATGCGTGTCATTGCCGATCATCTTCGTGCGATTGCCTTTGCGATAGCCGATGGTCAGTTGCCATCCAATGCCAAGGCAGGATACGTGATCCGCAGAATACTGCGGCGTGCTGTACGGTATAACTACACCTTCCTTGGGCAGAATAAACCTCTGATATTTAAATTGGTTCCTGTTCTGACCGCCAGCATGGGAAAGGCATTTCCCGAACTCGTCGCCCAGCAGTCTCTAATTGAGCGTGTTATTTTTGAAGAGGAGCAGTCCTTTTTGCATACTCTTGAAAGTGGCGATAAGCGATTGAAAGAAAGCATTGTCCTTTTGAAAAAAGAAAAACACACAGTGCTTAGCGGGAAGATAGCATTTGAACTTTACGATACCTATGGCTTTCCGCTTGACCTCACTGAACTTATTCTGAAAGAAAACGGATTTACGGTGAATAATCCGGAATTTGACAAGGAAATGGCAGCTCAGAGAAAAAGGTCGAAATCAGCTGCTGTAGTGGAATCCGATGACTGGATCATAGTGAAACCGGATGCAGAAAAGAATGAATTTACCGGTTATGACCAGCTCAGCGCAACGGTTAACATATGCCGGTATCGGAAGGTAACCAGCCGTGATAAAAAGGTTTATCATATGGTTTTCGATCATACCCCTTTCTATGCTGAAAGCGGTGGCCAGGTTGGAGATGTAGGACTGATGCTGGGCGATGGAGAAAAAATAAAGATACTGAATACATTTAAAGAGCACGGACTTGTCATTCATGTTACGGATACCCTGCCTGCTGACCCATCGGCTGAATTTAAAGCCATTGTATCTTCAGAACTGAGATCAGAAACTGCAAAGAATCATACTGCCACCCATCTTCTGCATCATGCCTTACGTGAGGTATTAGGCAAACATGTTGAGCAGAAAGGTTCTCTGGTGAATCCGGATTATCTCCGGTTCGATTTTTCCCATTTTCAAAAAATGACAGAAGAAGAGCTTGCAGAAGTTGAAAAAAGGGTCAACCGGAAAATAGCAGAGGGCATTGTGAAGAATGAAAAGAGGGGATTGCCCATGGAGGAAGCCAGAAAGTTGGGTGCCATGGCTCTTTTTGGTGAAAAATATGGGGATTCGGTGAGGGTGATCCAGTTTGGCAATTCAATCGAGTTGTGCGGCGGAACCCATGTGGATGTAACAAGCCAGATTGGTGTTTTCAAGATTGTTTCCGAAGGTTCCATAGCATCAGGAATCCGACGTATTGAGGCTATTACGGGAGAAAGGGCAATCGCATGGTACCAGGATAAGGAAAAAATGCTCAGGCAAATAGAGGATATGCTTTTTAAACCCCAGGATATTGTCAAAACAGTGGCTTCCCTCCTGGATGAAAAGAATAACCTGCTCAAACAGGTTGAACTTTATGAAAAGGAACATGTGGCATCGTTTAAGTCGGAACTGCTGAAAAGTGCAAAACAGGTCGCTGACATCAGGCTCATATCTGTCAAGGCAGACAGCCGGATAGGCCATGCCGGAATTATCCGTGAAGCTGCTTTCCAACTCAGGGGTGAGATGGATGATCTGGTGCTGATCGTGGGCGCAGTATTTGGTGGTAAACCGCATCTGGCGATTATGGTTTCTGACAAGCTGATCCAACCTAAAAAACTCAATGCAGGTGAGATTGTAAAGGCCGCAGCCAGAGAATTCAATGGAGGCGGGGGAGGACAACCTTTCTTTGCTACTGCTGGCGGCAAAGATGCGGACAAGCTGGAGCTGGCTATGAACAAGGCCTCGGAGTTGGTATCAAAGGGTATCTGAAGAATATGATCAAATCAACTACCATGAAAAACCTGATCTTCCTTGGAGCGCTATCGGCAACCATGTTCCTGGGATCGTGCGGTAAATTACCTGTTCGAAGCCGTGAAAGCTTTAACGAAAACTGGAAGTTCCATCCCGGTGATACCACCGGCGTGGAAAAGTCTGATTTCATTGATACAAGGTGGAGAGAGCTGAATCTTCCGCACGACTGGAGCATTGAGGGTAAATTTGACGTGAATAATCCTGCTACACCTGGCGGTGGAGCATTACCCGGTGGCATTGCATGGTACAGGAAAACATTTGATATGCCATCCGCTGCCAGGGGCAAAAAGGTATTTATTGACTTTGATGGTATATACAGGAATGCAGAAGTATGGATCAACGGCCATTCCCTTGGAATGAGGCCCAATGGTTATATTTCTTACCGGTATGACCTTACTCCCTATCTTGCCTTTGATCATAAAAATAACGTGATAGCTGTAAGGGTGGATAATTCAAAACAGCCGAATTCAAGGTGGTATTCCGGTTCCGGGATATACAGGAATGTTTGGATGGTTACCACTAACAATCTGCATGTTGATCATTGGGGTACTTTTATTACTACTCCCCGGGTGAATAAAGATAGTGCCTCAGTAAGTATCACCAGTGCTGTTCGAAATGAGGGTGCGGAAGGCGAAGAATTTGAGATCCGGACCACGCTGCTTGCAGGTGACTCTGCAAAGGCAGGCTTTGCTGCGCGGACAATGAAGCTGGAAGCCAATTCCCGGGGTGAGATAGCACAGGAAATAACCATTGCCCGCCCAACCCTCTGGTCCGTTGAACATCCGGTTTTATACAGGGCCGTCACCCAGATTTATAAAAAGAAAAAGCTGGTAGATGAGTATATCACTCCTTTCGGTGTGCGGTATTTTTCCTTTGATGCCGATTCCGGTTTTTCCCTGAACGGGAAATCCATGAAGATATACGGTGTATGTAATCATCACGATCTTGGCGCCCTGGGTTCTGCTTTGAACGTCCGGGCACTTGAAAGACAACTTGACATGCTGAAAACGATGGGATGCAACGGCATTCGCACTTCCCATAATCCTCCCGCACCTGAATTGCTTGATTTGTGCGACAGGATGGGCTTCATTGTTATTGACGAGGCATTTGATATGTGGAAGAAACCTAAAAATTCTTTCGATTACCATCTCGATTGGGATAAGTGGCATGTAAGGGACCTTGAGGACCAGCTGTTAAGAGACAGGAACCATCCTTCCGTTTTTATATGGAGTATTGGAAATGAAATTCGCGAACAATCCTATTTTCCGGATGGAGACGGATTTCCCCCGGACAGTTCCGGACAAGCCATAACAAGGGAGCTGGCAGGTATCGTGCATAAACTGGATCCTACCCGGCCTGTTATTGCTGCCCTCGACCAGGTTGAAGGCAAAACAAATGCTGTAATCCAGTCAGAAGCGATTGACATAATCGGTTATAATTACAGGCACGTTGTATGGAAAGATGTACAGAAGAAATGGGCGAAGAAGCCTTTTATAGCTACTGAAGCAGCTTCTGCCTTCGAATCAAGGGGAGATTACCATATGCCATCGGATAAGATACTGCGTGCAGGAAGGGGTAATCAGAATCTAAGGGATGATCTGACTGCTTCATCCTATGATAATTTTTCAGCGGTATGGGCTTCCACTCATGAAGAATCACTGAAGGAATTTTTCCGGCTTCCCTTTGTGGCCGGTACATTCATATGGACCGGCTGGGATTACCTGGGGGAACCAACACCTTACTGGTGGCCGGCCAGAAGCTCCTATTTCGGCATAATTGATCTGGCAGGATTTCCAAAGGATGCCTATTACCTTTATCAAAGCGTGTGGACAACCAAGCCGGTTCTGCATGTGTTTCCGCACTGGAACTGGAAGAACGGGCAGGTAATTGATATCTGGGCTTATTATAACAACGCGGATGAGGTTGAGCTATTCCTGAACGACAGATCGATTGGAATAAGGAAAAAAGAGAACGGAGACCTGCATGTAATGTGGAGGACAATTTTCGAACCCGGGAAAATTACGGCTGTCTCGCGCAAAAACGGAAAAACAGTGCTTACACGGGAAATCAAAACAGCAGGAGAGCCATTTAAAATATCCATGGCAGCTGATCGAAAATCAATAATGAAGGATGGAAAGGATCTTGCATTCATCACTGTAAAGATTCTTGATGATGAGGGTAATCTGGTCCCCCATGCATCAAACCTCATTAAGTTCAGTTGTAAGGGGGAAGCTACCATTGCAGGCGTTGACAACGGCTTCCAGGCCAGTATCGAACCCTTCAAAGCCGATTCGGGGAAAGCCTATAATGGCATGTGCCTTATGATTCTGCAATCGACAACAAACAGTGGAAAGGCAATAATTGTGGCAACGTCTGAAGGATTGAAAGAAGCATCCATTGAGGTGGGTGTTGAATAAGTTCCTTAAAACGTCATTTGGTAAAAAGTGCAATTTATATGACAGGATTAAATATTTTTTAATAATTTCATAGCTTATTCGCTTTAGCAAGAGGGAATAAAAGCAACCCGGAACACTAAATAATAACTTAACAACTAACAAATGAAAACCTTAAAATTTATTACACTTTCAGTTTTAACCCTGTTTGCCTCGCAAATGGTTCCTGCACAAACTGCAGATGAAATAGTTGGAAAATATATTGATGCCATTGGTGGCAAGGACCAGATCAGCAAGATCAGTTCAATGTATACCGAGGGATCGTTGGATGTAATGGGGGGAACAGGAACTATTAAGCATACCATTTTGGTAGGTAAAGGTGCAAAGGATGAGATTGATGTACAGGGTACCTCGGTAACCATGTGTGTAACCGACAGCGCAGGATGGTCAATCAACCCCATGACGGGCAATTACAATGCAGAATACATGCCTCCTGAACAATATAAGGCAAGCAAGGACGGGATCTATATTGGCGGTCCTTTTTTTGATTTTGCCGCCAGGGGATACAAACTGGAGCTTGCAGGACAACAGGCTATTGGTGATCTGAATACTGATAAGGTTATCGTAACTTCTCCGGATAGTGTTAACACTCAATATTTCTTTGATTCCGGGACAGGTTATCTCGTTCAGATTGTTCAAACCAATAACATGGGCGGACAATCAATGGATATAACAATCGGATTCTCTGATTACAGGAAAACCGATGCCGGCCTGGCTGTTCCCTACAAAGTTGAAACAAATTACGGAGGTCAGTTCTTTCTTACCGAAACGGTTACCAAAGTTGATATTAATCAGCCGGTTGATCCTGCAGTTTTCGTAAAACCGTAAACTTGTCTGAAATTAACTTTAGATGCAACTATCTAACAATAATGGGATAGTTGCATTTTTTTAATGCTTTTTTTCTCGCAGATTTTCGCTGATGATCAGATTTTAACCTTGAAAACGGTTAAATCGAATGCAATGAGATTTCTCTGCGACCTCTTCAAGCCTGGTAAACAAAAACTTACCGTTCTCTGCGTTAAATTTTGGGGGATCTGATGATAATCCTTTTTGTTTTCTCGCGTATTTCGTCAGATGAATGGTTAAATTGATTTGGCGTTATTAATCAAATATTTCTCGGCCTCAGTATTCCAGAGGCCTTTTGTTTTTGCAATCAAAACCGCCAGTTCCCTGAACAAGGGATCTATTTTCCCCTTTTCTTCAAAATCAGATAGTGCCGTAAGCGGCATGGAAATGTTTGTATAAATCAGTTTCTTTCCACCCGGAATGTCAGGAAGATGCCTGGTGGTTTCAATCACTGCATCCAGCCCTCCAATGTGCGTTACCAGTCCGGCAGGATCCAGGTTTTCCGACATGAGGATCAGCGCCTCTTCCATATCGTCATTATTACCCCCGCTGGTGCCTACAATGTGGGTGAAATTGTAATGAACATTATAAAAGTTAAATGCTGAACTAAATTGGGGATCTGAGGGGCCGGCAAAAAAGTTCAGGCATCCGTCAAAAGCCAGGATGGAATCTCCCTGTTGAATTACGCCAGGTACCGGAGCAAACACGAATACATCGTTGTATCCCTTGTCATCTGTGATCTGGAGCAGACTTTTTACCGGATCTGCCTGGTTCTTTGTATTCAAATAATGAAGCCTGATTCCATTTTGCAGTGCCTTTTCAGGAGTAAATAAACTGGCTGCCCTGTCAAGCCTGGTCTGATCAATATCAGTAACCACCAGGAGTGATGGTTTACGGTCTTTCCGGTTAATTACATAATTGATGGCAGCAAGACCCATGGGACCGACACCGGCAAGCAGGGCCATGTTTCCCCCGTCCACAATCTCCATCTGGTGCACATAAGAACCGGGACGCGTATGGTAATTGGCATGCATAGCGCCAATTACACAGGACAGGGGCTCTGCAAGTGCTCCGGGATAATATCCCGGACCGGTATAAGGCAGCAGGCAATTCAGTTCCATTACCTCGTTCGGAATAATGATATAGGTTGCGTCCCCGCCAATATAACGGTATGAATAACCGGGTGCAGACAATATTCCAACGGGTCCGTCGGGATAATTAATGGCCGGCTGGATAGAGAATTTCATGCCGGGTTTGAACTGATCCTTCCACTTGTTTCCCGATTTTACGATCTCCCCGCTGAATTCATGGCCTATAATGGTGGGATTGATATGTACATCATCAGGGATTCTTTTATGATCAGTGCCCTGCTTTGTAGCTTTATACGACGACATGCAGATGCTGTCGCAAATAACATGAGCCAGTATCTCATCTTCACGGAGCTCCGGCAGTTCAAACTCATCGAGCCTCAGGTCATCCTTGCCGTATATTCGTATTGCCTTGGTTTTCATAATTTAAAAATTAATATGCTAATGTGCTAATGTGCTAATGTGCTAATGTGCTAATGTGCTAATATGCTAATATGCTAATATGCTAATGTGCTAATATGCCAATGTGCTAATGTGCTAATTGTTTTATGATCTTGCAGTCTTGCAGTCTTGCAGTGGTGACGGCCCCGGAGAGGCCATATATCAATAACCGTGGATGAAATCCACGGAAAATGAATGCATCTGCACTAACAACTAACAACTAACAACTAACAACTAACAACACAACTAACTAAGCATTTCCTGTCCACCTGTTACCGGAACAGCCTGACCTGTTTCATATTCCTGTTCAATGACATAATAAATGGCTTTCATCACATCCTCTACCCTGCAGCCGCGGCCTGCCGGAACCTGCTTTTCATACCGGGCTTTTACATCCTCGATCGTTTTTGCTCCCGGTACCTTGCCTGTTCTCAGATATTGGACAAACAATCCCGTCTCCGGATCACTCCACAATGGACCTTCAAAGAAATTACCCGGACATATCGAATTCACCTTAATACCGAAAGGCATCAGTTCAAGGGCAAAGGATTGTGTAAGGCCAATTCCTCCGAATTTGCCTCCTGCATAGGCAAAGTTTTTATTGCTGCCCTTTAATCCTGATTTTGAGTTAATCTGTATAATGTCGGTGAAAAATCCCGGCTTCTGTGTGGATTGCAGTTTTAATACGGCTGAAGCATATTTTGCACATAGAAAATAGGCATTGTAGTTAACCTTTGTCATTAGTTCAAACGATTCAGGACTCATTTCATCCAGTCCGCCTGCACGAAGTATGCCCGCATTACTGATGAACACATCCAGTCCGCCAAAATTCCGTACTGTTTCCGTGATAAGGTTTTCAACGGAGGAGGCACTGGATACATCAGTCTTTACAAAGATTGCTTTCCCCTTGTTTTTTCCCTGGTTAAAGGTATTAGCCAGTTCTTTACCCATAGTCTCATTCAGATCGGCGATTACCATGTTGGCCCCTTCATTCATCATATGTGCAGCGATTCCGGCACCAAATCCCTGGGCACCTCCGGTTACCACAACGATCTTATTTTCTGCCCTGCCTTTTGATGATGCTGATTTGGAGATCTGTCTTCTGTAGTTTTCCACCTCCCAGTTATCGATAAAGGAGATATCCCTTTCACTCATGAAATGAGGACCGCCGAAATTTTCCGACAGAAAGCTGATCTTCATCCAGTCCTCAAAAACCTCCTGCATTGTATCCACTGATTTCCAGGTATCTTCAATGGCTATTATTCCGTAACCCTTCAGGCCCACCATTTTGGGCATATATCCGTATTGTTTTTCATATGCAGTGACCCTGGCGTTGCATTCTGCAATGATTGCCTCGGGCTGATCCTGTTCAAGATAGATTGCTCTTGCCTTGCAATACACTATCTGGTCGGGAATGAACGGAAGGGCAACCTTTGCAAAACTGGCAGCGTCTTTGAGGAAAAGCTGTGCCAGCGGATTATTTCTGATGCCGGCTATTTTTGCGTTTTCCCTGGAAAAGATCATTCGCAGGGCCGGTAATATCCTCACAATCTGCGCAGGTACTTCTATTGCGGTTGTATCAGGCATCTGTTTAAGATGCTTGCGTATGATTGAGTCAATATTCCTGTATTTTTCAAAAATATCCTCTGTGGTGCCGGAAGCCACAAAAACACCATGATTTTGCAGGAAAATTATCTGCGGATCGGCCGAATGTGTTTTACGCCATTCCCACAGAAGATCCCTTATTTTGGCGAACAGGATATAACCCGGATCTTCCCAGGGAATGTACAAGGCCTCATCGCCGAATAACGAAAGGATTATTTCTTCCGCCTTGTTTGAGCATGTAATTGCATTCACAAGGGTGGGGTGGGTATGAACCACAAAGGGATAATTGATGATCTCATGCATTGAGGTTTCTACCGAAGGCCGCACGGTAATTCCTTCATGGCAGGCCCTGTAAAGGTCGGCCTTAACCTCAGCCTCCCGTTTATCGGCCTCCTGACTGTATTTCTTCGTATACATTTCCTGAAGAAGGCTCCGGTGCAATTTGGCAAAACCAGCTATACTGATATTCTGCAGGGATGTACCACTTGCCTTTACCCAGATGTCGGTGTCATTTTTGTAAGAGGTATTACCGCCTCCGGCAATGACATATTCCTTATCTGCACCAAAATGCTGAGATATACTGATGAGATCAGAAAGATACTTGTCAGTCATATTTATGCTTTATAGGTTACGTTTGTATAATGAATAACAGCACTGCCGAGTTTAGCCAGTTCAGATTTCCGTGCAGTATCAGGCAATCCCTTTTCATTGATAAAACCGTGTAATCCTTTGGATTTCAGGTATTGATGAGCGGCGACCACGCAGGCTCCTTCATAGGAAATTTGGCTGATATAGCTATTTAAAGGCTTTTTGTCGCGTGTGTCACAGGTTAGGGGAATCATTTCAGGAGCGTTATGCTCAGTTCCCAGGAGTATAACAAAATCCTTTTTCTGAAAAAACTCCACAAAACGCTGAAGATGAGAGGCATCATTTCTTCCCGGAATAAGTTCCAGGCATTTTATATTCCTTTTGCCCAGTTCTTTATACAAAATTTCCGGATCGCGCTCATATTCGGTATAGGTGCCGTTTTTATCATCAAGTAAGACCGGGTAACATGGAATTCCACCGGCAGCCAGGATAATTTCTATTACTTCATCTAAACTCATGAAAGCATTTTCATCCTCTTCAACAAAGGCCTTACCCCCCGATTTCAGCAGATTGCCCCTGATTTCATTGTCAAGGGCAGGAATATCGGTAAGGTTTGATTTTGGTTCTTTTCCATCAAATATCAGGGTCAGCAAAGTTTTACGCTCATGCTCACCTGAAAATGTTTCGAAGACCGCTACACGGATGGCCTTTGCAATATGACGTTCCCTGACGAGTTCCTTGGCAAATTTCAGGCGGATATCAGGGTAATTAAGCCGTATGTCTGCTTTTATTGCTGTAAACCACTGATTGCATTTCTCGATCATGGCTTTTACCTGTTCCTGACTCTGGCTCACTATATGGCCGAGTTTTTCAGCCAGGGATTTATCAACCGAAAAAGGATAGTTTAATCCCTTTCCGCTAAAATAACAGCGACCCGGATTATTTGGATCGTTGATCCGGATCCCTTGCTGTTGTTCCGATTTTAGCAGACTGATGAACTCGATGTTGAACAGCGGAAAAACATTGTTTTTCAGAGCTTCTGTGCAGAAGGGTTCATAACCGTCGGATACAAAAAAATCGTTAATTCCCACAGCCACAATCTTTTCTTTGCGTGCCATTTCAAATATCTGTCCGATATTTTCAAAGGCGCTGAATGAATAAGGAGTATGAACATGACCGTTTACCTGTGGGATTTCACTGGCAGGAGTCATCTTTAGCAATGCCTGACTATCGGGATACGTGGAAAGAAAATTCGACTTCATTTTTTGCTTTTCCTTTAATTGTTAATAAGGGGCAGCCACCCTCTGGCTGCCCCAACTCCAAACTCCTAACTCCTAACTACTAACTACTAACTACTAAACTTACTACTTAAACTAACTCTACCCTATATTTTGATCCGTGTTGGTAATCGTACAGACAAGGCATTGCCTTGTCTCTACAGTATTTTTCTCCTGTGCTGGTGACCTTACAGCCAGGGCATTGCCCTGGCTCTACAATTATTTCTAATTTACCGATCACCGATCACCGAATACCGGCCTTTACACCCCCAACCGGCTCCTCTTCATTTGTGTTTCAACCGACCAATCAGAAGTAACCTTATGATTTTTCAACGGTACAATTCTTTCATGTATGGCATCCAGGATCCATTCCACCTGGGGGAAGAAGTATTCTTCCATTTCATAGGCAGGAGTGATCCAATTGCGGGATCCAACAACCACCGGTGGTGCATCGAGATAGTCAAATCCCATTTCAGCTATGTTGGAAGCAACATCGCGCAAATACGAGCCACGTGCACAGGCATCGCTGGCCAGCACAATGCGGCCTGTCTTTTTCACAGATTCGATTACCAGGTCATAATTAAACGGAACCAGACTACGGGCATCAATAATCTCGGCTGAAATTCCGTATTCATTCTGCAGTTTGTCGGCAGCCTTCAAAGCCATGTACAGCGTTGAACCAATTGTAAGGATGGTGATATCTGATCCTTTGCGTTTTATATCGGGATCCCCAATGGGAATTTCATAATAGCCTTCAGGAACTCCTTCTTCATGGAACTGTTCGCCTACATCATAAATCCGCTGGCTTTCGAAGTACACAACAGGATCTGTACCTTGCAGCGCGCTGTTCATTAATCCCTTGGCGTCATATGGCGTAGTGGGGAAAACCACTTTAATTCCCGGAACATGAGCAATAAGTGATGACCAATCCTGTGAATGCTGTGCACCATATTTTGATCCTACAGAGACGCGGATAACAACCGGCATCTTGATGAGGTTTCCGCTCATGGCCTGCCATTTCGGCAACTGGTTGAACAGTTCATCCCCGCAGCGTCCAATGAAATCGCAATACATAATTTCAGCAATTACCCGGCCTCCTGCCATGCCATAGCCAATTGCTGTTCCCACAATAGCACCTTCGGCGATCGGTGAATTGAACAGGCGATGGTAGGGCATAGCTTCAGTAAGTCCGCGATATACGGCAAAAGCACCGCCCCAGTCACGGTTTTCCTCGCCATAGGCCACCAGGGTGGGATCCTTATAAAAGCGATCGATCACGGCTTCGAATATGCCATCCCTGAGCTGGAATAATTTAGCTTTTGATACGGGTTTGCCTTCTTTGTCGAGATAGAACCTTTGTTTGGTTTTGAGACTTTTTACCCTTGGATTTTCTTCGAGGGGAATAAGGGATTCCGGCTTACGATCATCCAGTGAATCAACTGATCCGTTGGAAAACATCAGTTCCGCTATTGCATCCGGATTCATCGAAAGGTTTAACCGCGGAGAGAGATTGTCATCGATAGACAGTTTCAAAATGCCGGTGATCTCCTCAATTATATTTTGCCTGATCGAATCCAGGGATGACGAAGCAGTGATGCCGGCATCATTCAGAGTTCGCGCGTATGTAATGATCGAGTCCACATTCTGCCATGCTTCTACTTCTTCTTTGCTCCTGTAAGAGGAGGCATCGGAAGGAGAGTGACCGCTGAACCTGTATGTGAGGGTATCAAGTAAAACCGGACCTTTTTTAGAGAGCAAAATGGCCTTTTTGCGTTTAAAGGCATCAATAACAGCCAGCGGATTGTAACCATCCACCCTTTCAGCATGCATCATTTCGGCATTTACGCCTGCACCAATCCGGGCTACCAGGCCGTATCCCATGGTTTCGCCGCAGGTCTGGCCTCCCATTCCGTACTGATTATTCATACAGTTGAAAATGATGGGCAGACCGCCACGGTATGCATCTTCCCAAAGCTGGGTATACTGGTCCATGGTGGCGAATGAAATTCCCTCCCAAACCGGACCGCATGCCATGGATGCATCACCAATATTACAGACTACAATTCCCGATTTGCCGTTCACTTTTTTAAAGAGCGCTGCACCTACTGAAATATCGCCTGATCCACCCACAATTGCATTATTGGGATATACTCCGAAAGGAGTGAAAAAGGCATGCATCGATCCGCCGAGGCCTTTATTAAATCCGTTTTCACGGGCAAAGATCTCAGCAAGTGTTCCATAAAGCAGGAAACGGATCGCCAGTTCTCGAACAGTTCCTTTATGATCTCTTTCCACAACGGCAAGAACCTTGCCGCCAAAATAATTCTTCATAACCTCCATGAGGGCATCTTCCGAAAGCTGGTGGATTGCTGATAATCCTTTTGCAAGGATCTCACCATGACTACGGTGTGAGCCAAAAATCAGGTCATCTACGGTAAGAGCATAAGCCATCCCCACTGCTGAAGCCTCCTGTCCCATCGACAGGTGGGCAGGGCCCGGATGGTTGTAAGCAATACCGCGGTACTCATTTTTAATTTTGATATCATTGATCATGTTTTCGAATTCCCTGATAATGACCATGTCGCGATATATACGAACAAAATCATCATTGGAAAAATTCTTTTTCTCATCGGTAATATTCCTGTTATATTGGTTTACCGGGATGGTTCCAAATGTAATTTTTCCTGTTTTCCGGATATCTTTTGGATCGATGAATTGACTCTTAGGCATGATATAAGTTAAAAGTTAAAAACTAAAAGTTAAAAACTATACATTCTTAAATACTCTCTTTAAAATTTTCAATTTGATTTTTAATCTCCTTCAGGAACAGTGTGGCGGGTCCTCCGTCAACAGCCCTGTGATCATAGGTAAGCGACAAACCGATCACCGGAATGAAACCAAATGTCCCGTTGCCCAGGTCGGCCGGCCGGGAAATAATCGTGTTTACTCCCAGAATGGCTACCTGTGGAAGATTAATAATGGGAGTGAACATTTCCACACCATAATTTCCCAGGTTGGAAACTGTAAAGGAGGCAGCGGTGCTGGCCAGCATTTCGGGATTTACATTTCCTTTACGGCACTGGTCAGCCACCTCACGCAGGCGGGCTGAAAGTCCCTTCAGCGAAAGATCATCTGCATTCTGAATTGCGGGTACCATGAGTCCGCGAGGTGTGTCAACCGCCAGTCCAAGGTGAACCTTCTTAAACTCACGAAGGCTGGTACCTGTAAAATGAGTGTTGACTTCAGGAAACAATTCAAGTGCACGGATCACAGCAAAACAGATCATGTCATTCAGTGTGATATTCACATTGCCTCCTTTATCGAGTTCTGCCTTTACCTGACTGCGCAGGGCGAGAAGCTTCCGGACATCAGCCGACATATGATGGGTGAGCTGGGCAGAAGTGCTGATGGATTCATACATTGCCCTGGCAATGAGTTTACGAACGTTCGATAATTTTTTCTCCTCAAATGCGCCGATTGGAGCTGCACCCTGGAATTGACTGAAAGCGGAAGCCGTGGCAGTTGAGGCAACATTTGCAGAGGCAGTAACCTGAGCCGTGGCCGTAATCACCTGTGATTGTCCCTGTAGATTTTCCAGGTCACGGACAATAATCCTGCCATTGGGTCCGGTACCTTTTATCAGCGCAGGATTCAATCCCATTTTTAATGCCATGGTTTTTGCCCGCGGGGAAATTCTGATCCGTTGATCACTTGCAGCCGTAACCGGTGTTTCCAAAACAGTAGGGGCTGTGGCTACGGTTTCGGTCACAGGCGTGGAGCTTTCAGCTGCAGGACTAGCTGATCCTCCTGGTCTGAAAGTATTAACGTCCTCTCCCGGGTTGCCAATGACAGCGATGTTTGTTAAAACAGGAACTTCATCTCCGGCCGCAGCAAAAATCTCCAGCAACACTCCGTCTGCCATGGCTTCTCCATCAAATGAGGCCTTATCGGTTTCATAAGAAAAAAGAATGTCACCTGTTTTTACAGGATCATCTTTCTTCTTTAACCATTCTGTGATAATACAGGTTTCAACAGATTGCCCCTGTCGGGGCATAATAACAGCAACAGCCATATTTATTTTTTTTGAAATGAACGATTCTTTTACAAGTTTCCATAAAGGATATATAATCAAACTCCTTGCTTAAGATTTTATGGTTAACTTGTAAACATATGTCAAATTTAATTATTATATTTACAGCGCTAAATAATTGTTCGGTTTATGTCTTCGCAAATATATTAATTATACTTGTAATTACAAGTTATTTTACTTATTTTTTTATATGAGCAATTCAATTCCACAATACCGGCAACTTTATGAAGTATTGAGAAAGCAGGTCATGGATGGCGTTTACAGGCCTGGTGATCTGCTTCCTTCCGAAAATGACCTTTGCCAGCAGTACAGGATCACCAGACCAACAGTGCGGCATGCACTGGATACCATGCTGAACGAGGGCATGATCCGAAAACACAAGGGTAAGGGAAGTATCGTAAATGGTCCGCCCATTGGCATAGGGATATTATCGATATCCGGAACCACTTCAGCATTGGGCAAGCACAATCTCAGGACCAGAATTCTGTCCAAACCGGCTATTATACAATGGCCGGAAGATTTTATGTTTCCGCTGAATGACGAATTCCGCCAGTCGGGTTGCATTTATCTGGAACGGCTCCGGCTGGTGAATGACATCCCTGTTTTTTACGATTTGAACTACCTGCCCAACATCAATCTTCCTCGCTTCTGTAACCGCAGGTTTGAGGACCAGTCCCTTTTTGATATTCTTCGCCGATCATTTCAGATTGAGGTAAAAAGTGGCGAGCAGCGCATCCGTGCCATAAGAGCGGATGAAAGCATCTGCAATTTTCTCCAGGTTCCACCGGGACATCCCGTGTTGCATCTTCAGCGCAAGCTGATCACCAACCGCAACGGATTTTATTTTTTCTCTTCCATCTATTGCAATTCGGAGGAGCATGCTCTTTACGGATCTTTCTAGGCTCTATTCTGCCGGCTGTTAGCGATATTCTGACTTGGATATTCGGTGTTGTTTTACGTCAAAAGAAATATTGGAACTGGATTTTTTGCTGGTCACTCGTTGCCGGTCACTCGTTGCTTGTCACTATTTCAGTCCAATCAGAAATTCCGTTAAATTTTGTTCGGCGGTGATGCCGAATTTTTTTCTGAGACGGTACCGGGCGGCTTCGATCCCGCGCACCGTTATATTAAGGAGCGACGCTATTTCTTTTGTCGACAGGTTTAACCTTATAAATGCGCAAAGTTTCAGGTCGTGCGTTGTCATTTCGGGGTATTTGCTTTTGATATGCCTGAAGAAATTTTCATGGATCACATCAAAGTTCTGCTGGAATATTTTCCAGTCATCATCACTGCTGATATTTTCATTGATCATCCTGATGAGGTGCTCAGCATATTTATTTGGATATTGACTTCCCAGTTTCTTTTTCTGATTTTCCACTTCGGCCTTGATTTGCAGTAACATTTCATTTTTCCGGATAATCGCCATGGTGGAACTGGCCAGCTCCTTGCTTTTGTGTTCTAATTCAGCTTCAAGTTTTTCATTTTTCAACACGGTGATCTTCTGTTCTCTTCGCTCCAGCTTTTCCTGTTGCAGTTTGATCTGTTCAAGCCGGATGGCTTCGTTTTGCATCCGCAAATGATTTTTGATGCTTTTCCAGGCGAAAAATCCTGCAAAACACAAAATCAAAAAATAAACAAGGTAGGCTACCTTCGACAGGTACAATGGGGGACGCACACTAAAATAATAATCAATAGTCCCCAGTAGCTGGTTGTTTTCATCCAGGGCGGTTACAGTCAGTTGATATTGTCCGGCTTCAAGGTAATAGGTGATCAGCGGTTTCGAAATGGTTTCGGTAACGATCTCATGATGTCCGTCCAGCTCGCAGCGCAAACTGATTTCCCGGTTCGAATAGTCAGGATAGGAAAAGTTAAAAGTGATACGCCGGAATACATATGGAATGACAGCCTTTGACCGGGGTGATGTTGTAAGGGCCAGAAACTTGTTATTTTTACTGGATGAAGCATTTACCTGCCTTATCATCACCGTGGGATAAAATGAATGGGATCTGATGGCACCTGATTTTTCATAAATTGCCAGGCCATTTTCGAGGCAGAAAAGATATTTTGTATCATCCAGTGTGGCGATATATTCGTTGTCGTCAATCATGCTGTTCTTCAGGAGTGAGTAAGGCAGAATATCAGCTATGATGAGGGTGTCATGGTCTGCCTTCACCAGTGCATATTTACCCTTTTTTATCAGCCAGTATCTGTCATCTCCGGCAGGAATAACTTTGTGAGAGGCTGCAAATTCGCCGGTCATATCGTTCAGCCAGGTATAGGGCACCATTTCTTCCCTGAGGTCATCATAGGTATAAAACTGGCTGCCAGTACAGAATATAACCCGTCCGCCCATTTTGGCCACATTTATTTTGTAATCAGACGGTAGGCCTTCTTTTTGTCCGAATGTGCGAATTTCAGCAACTTCCGTCAGGTCACTGTTGAGTTTGATCCTGTACAGACCCTTGATAAAGTTTGAAGCCCAGATGTATCCCAGGTGATCCACCTCCAGATATCTTACCGGGTGCGAAAAGCCTTTAACACTATGGCTGTAGGCCCATTTTCCGTTTGCGTCCTTTTTGTAGACTGCGAGCCAGCCATAGGTGCTTTGTATAAGGTAACTATTTCCCCCGGATGTGATCGGTCTGAGTGCAGTACCCCCTGTAATGGGTGAAACAGGAACCACATGGTCCTTTTCAATCCGGAATGTACCTTCATTATGTCCGCATAACAATTGGTTGTCTAAATCAGCCAGTTGCCATACCTGTCCCTGTGTACCAGGCAGGAGATTAAAAGTATTACTGCTTTCTTCAAGTCTGAAAGCACCCTGATTTGTACCTATATAAAGTGAATTATTGAATTGAATGGCCGTGTAAACAAGCTCAATATTTTTGGCAGCAGCTGAAATATACCGGAAGGGAGAATTGATGCCAACATGGGCCAGACCCTGGTCGAGAGCCGCCCATATATTATTCTGAAGATCAGTAAACAAATAAAGGACCGTATTGGTGGGAAGGGCATAATCCTTGTTGAAATGCCACAATAACCTTCCCTTATGGTCAATAGCGACCAAACCACTTCCGATGGTTCCAAAACACAATACAGAATCTGCCGCCACAGTGGCACAGTTAATCTGCGCGTTGATGAGAATATTGTCTGCCTCAGTCTTCCAGGGTGTGAAACGGTTTTTGCTGATTTCATATAAGTATAAACCTTTTGATGAGGTGCCCAGCAACACCTTGTCAGGTCCCAATTGCACTACGGCCCGGATCAATGCGTTTTTCATTACCTGGCTGCCCGGAACAAATTCAAGACTGTCATTTCGCATGCTGAACAGGCCCGATTGCATACCCTGGGCTAAGATACCCCGGGATGTTTTCAGGAAGAAAAGTATAGCCTCGGGTGGGTTGCGCTGGATAACCTGGTTGCCGTCATAGATGAAATAAGATCCAAAGGATTGAAAATATACCTTATTATTTATAATAATGATCCGCCAGATCTCATCATTATTAAATTGATAATCCTCCAGCTTATCTGATATCGAATGATAGGTCAGCATGCCGTCACCACTGGATTCCCAGTACCCGAATTCTTCATAGGAACCGGTATAGATGCGATCGTTTTTATCGATGGCAACCGACCGGAGTCCCATATGATTCGGCATCCGGAAGAGTTGCCAGTTATTGGCGTCATACTGCAGCAACCCGGCAGTATTAGCAAAATACATGATACCTCTGGAATCCTGTGCAATGTTCCAGTTCTGCCTTTCAGCATCATAATCATTTTTGGTAAAACTGGTAACCGGAGGTACGATTTTATAATCGGCAGCATGAAAATTAGCCTGTATAAGAAATGCCAGGATAAGGGCTCCGGTAATTCTTTGCATATGGAATGATTGACAATCGGATCGGGTATTTCAAAAATACTAAATTTTAATGAGACAAAAAAAGCCCCGCCTTCTGGCGGGGCCTGTTCGTTTTTGGTCCTTGCGGAGCCAAGGCATTGCCTTGGCTCTAAAGAATGAATTATTGAATAATCAGTTTAATTATTTGTGAATCATTATTATCCGTCATAAATTTTAAAAAGTAAATCCCCGGGGCCAGGTTGGTGTTATCGAGTGTGACCTGGTGTTTTCCTTCTGTGTAATATATATCGTCTGCCACCACCGATAATGTCCTTCCTGAAAGGTCCTTCAGGTAAAGACTTACGTGCCGGGGCTGGTTCAGATTGAACTCTATCAAGCCTCTTTGTCGCATTGGATTTGGCATGGCGACCAGTTCAATATCCGTATTGATGTTGCTGGTGCTGCTTGTAAGGTCTTCAGTAAATCCAATGTCAATGAGGGCCTGTTGAATTTCCGTGTTGGCCATAAAATTATTCCAAAGCAACTGTGACCGGTAATTCTCGATCATATCAATTATAGGTCCCTGGTCAATGGCCAGGTAGGAGGTAGTATACCAGTTACGCTTCTGATTAAAGGCATCATAAAAGCCCATGGAACCCCATATTTTTTTCCCCAGATTACGATAAAGGTATTTCAGGGCGTTGATGGATTCAACAGGGGTGTATGGCATGGATGACAAGGATGCAGAAGGTGTAATGGTTCCGTTGTCCCTGCCTGAAACAGGCTCATGGGCCATGTATCCATCCGGATCATCACTGGCTGTTAAGCCCCAGCAGTCTTCACTGTACCCGGTAAAATTCTGAGGATTGTCAATGCAATATGCCCTGTTGATAAGGGTATGATTGCGATTGTTTATGAAATAGTTGGCATAGGCATCCTTTTTGTTTCGGGGATCGAATCCAAGGAATGAATAATGTGCAAAAAACAGCGGACCCCCTTTATCCCACCCGACATCGAGTTTGTATCCATAGAATGTTTTTCCGTTCACATAATTTGAATTTCCCGCCCATCCGGCTTGCCATAAGCTGGCTGGTACGCCATGGGTGGGTGAGGCGATGGCAAGAATATAGATAATGGCCGCCTCGTTCCATCCCCTGATTTGCATGTTAATGGCCCAGTTATTGTCGGGGGACCAATGCCAGTAAAGCACATTGGAATTATTCTTACGATACCAGTCCCATTCAACTCCTTCCCACAGATCGGTTATTTTTTGCGCTATCTCCTGTTCTGCCTGTGTTTCATTTTTAAAATAGTTTCGGGCTGTCAGCAGGCCCTGCACAAGAAATGCCGTTTCAACGAGATCGCCCCCGTTATCCTGGGGACTGAAAGGAATAACATGGCCTGTATTTCCGTTAATCCAATGTGGCCAGGCTCCATGAAAACGATCTGCATTTTCCAGGAAATTGAGGATTTTCTGCATACGGGCAATACCCTGGTCACGTGTGATGAAACCGCGTTCAATTCCTACCAGCATAGCCATGATTCCGAATCCTGAACCTCCTGATGTTACGGTATTTCCTGAAGTATTGCGTTCCCTTGCCATTCCTGAAGCGGGATCGGCAAAATCCCAAAAATACCTGAATGTATATTGCTGAACCATATCCAGTAGTTCGTCATCACTGAAAACATGTGTGGTTGCCTCTGCGGTGTCCGAAGGGACTGACAAATCACCAGCCCCGTTGAGCGCCATGATCCTGTAATTTACCGTAACAACAGCGCCCAGCTCTGCAACATGATCGATAAACAACGTGTCTTCCTTACCTGTAACAGCCACATTTGTGAAAGAATTCACCCCGTTTACTGACCTCTGAATAGAATAACCTGTCACATAAGCTTCCGGATTCAAATGCCAGCGAAGTTCAACATGACTGTCAAAACCTTGTGCAGAAAGACCATCAGGACGTGACGCGACAGGAGAAGTTCCGCTGCCTGCAAATACCCTCATGTTGTCGACCAGTAAGGTATGTTGAACCGCGTCATCAGTATTCTGAGAGAATCCGATTGTTTTGATCTTTGTAAAATCAACAGGATCTCCGGCATTCAGAAAAAGGGACATGGGTATTTTCACGCTCACCCACTGGCCTGCAGGAAGATTGTTACGCCATTTTGAAAAAAGATGCTTCGTGGTCTTGACATTGTAGATATCCTCCATAAAAATGCGAGGCAGATTTACAGAGTCAATCCCTTCCACAGAATATAGCCAGAATTGCAGGGTGTCAGAAGAACTGATATTTTTTTCAGTCCAGTCGGTCCCAGCCGCAATAGCTACCCAACTGCCTGTCGCCATGGATTTCCATTTAAGACGCAGACTGTTCATGCCCTCGGAAGGTGCAATCACCAATTCCACCGGGAATTTGCGTAAATCATCCCCCTTCCTTTCCAGTTCACTTGGACTTGTTAGTTCCATCCAGCTGTAATCATAATATTCATCCGAGGGACTGTCCTGGAAATACAAATACACCTGGCTTTTGCCAGTGAGACAAATGAGAAGGAGGAGAGACCCGAGGAGAAGATTTTTTTTCAATTTGCTAATTTGTTAATATGTTAATATGCTAATGTGCTAATGTGCTAATGGGATAATGCGCTAATGTGTTGATTGGTTAATATTGTGGAATGTTACATGCTCCTTTCTACCCATATTTCACCTCAGCCGGCATTTTCATTCATAATTCATAATTCATTATTCATAATTCTATCTTATTACTTTTTCAAATAAGGGCTCTCAAAACCTAAATTCTTCAGCCCTGTTTGAACTTCCGGACAACTCATAAACAATTTCCAGAGTAATCCGGTTCTATAGTTTTCGATCATGCCAATGATAGGTCCCTGGTCAATGGCCAGAAAAGATCCGGCATACCAGTTTCTTGATTCATTAAAAGCATCTATGAATCCATATTCGCCCCATAACTTATCTCCCTTATCATTGTAAAAATGCTTGAGTGCCTGCATGGAATACTCCGGAGTATAAGGGAAAGAGGACAGTGCGGCAGTAGGTGAAATTGTACCAAGATCATTGTCAGGTGAATGCGCATTGTATCCATCATAAGTATCGCTTGCAGTCAGGCCCCAGCAGTTAGCCCCGTATCCTTTGAATTTTTTTGGATTATCAACGCAATATCTGTAGTTGATCAGGGTGTGGTTAACATTCTGTTCCCAATAATCTGCGTACCGGTCGGTTAATCCGTGCGGATCAAGTCCGAGAAAACTGTAATGTGCAAAGAACAAGGGACCTACGTAATTAAATCCCAGCGGTGCCTTGATGCCGTAGTATTCCTTACCATTGACAAAGTGGTTGCTTTGGGCCCAGCAATTATGATAAACACTTGCTTTTACCGGGTAGCGGGGTGATGAGGCAGCCAACACGTAAGTAATGAGGCATTCGTTCCATCCCCTGATCTCAAAATTCATAGCCCATCCGTTGTTTGGGCTCCAGTGCCAATAAAGCAGGTCCATGCCCCCGCGGGTATGCCAGTCCCATTCCGCCTCATTCCATAACCAGTTGATCCGGTTCCTTAGTTCTTCTTCATTTGGATTATTGCCATTGAAATATTGCCGTGCACAGAGCAGTCCTTCAAAAAGATAAGAAGTCTCAACCAGGTCAGCTCCATCATCCTTGCGGCTAAAGGGAATAGTAGCTCCTGTTTCGCCGTTCAGCCAGTGAGGGAAAATGCCGTGATAGCTGTTGGCCGTGCTCAGAAACCGAACCATTTTCAGCAGCCTTTCAACAGCCTGTTCCCGGGTAATCCATTTTCTGCTGGCAGCCACCACGATAGCCATCACGCCGAATCCTGTTCCGCCGGTCGTAACCACCTCATGGCCGTAATCATAGGCTACATTGCTGCGTTCCCTGGAAAGTCCGCTAACCGGGTGTGCAAAGTCCCAGAAATACCTGAATGTCTGCTTTTGTACAAGGTCAAGCAATGCACTGTCCGGCAGGTTCTTCGGTCTGTCTGTGCCTGCCGGCTTTTGAGCACCGGCAGGACAGGCGGACAGGGATAGGAAAAGCAGGAAATATAAAAAGTTTTTCATGATCAATATCCCGGATTTTGGGCGTATTTGCCCTGGCTGGCATCAATTTCAGGTTGAGGAATCGGAAACAATTCATTCTTTCCGTCGACAAATTCCTTTCCATGGGCGCGTAATACTTCACCTGCGCGTCCCTGGCGAACAAGGTCAAAGAACCGGTCATGTTCCAATGCCAATTCTACGCGTCTTTCTTTCCAGATAGCGTTTCTCAGGTCAGCCTGGTTTGATGCAGGTGTAACGCCTAATCCAGCCCTTTGCCTTACAGCATTAAGTGAAGACTGTGCCCTGGATGTATTGCCCAGTTCATTGGCAGCCTCAGCATTCAGGAGATAGATTTCGCCCATGCGCAGTATTCTTACGTTCTTGTTCGATTCCCAATCACTCCCGTTAAATGTTTCATTCTTTTTACTTACGTAAGCTTTGTAATTATACCTGTCATTGGAAACACTGTTCTGCACGATGGCTCCATCCCAAAGGGTATCACCCTTGTGTATAATGGTTGCTGCCCTGCGAAGGTCGCCAGGTTCATATGCATTTTCAAGATCTTCTGTAGGAGTGTTGAATCCCCATCCAGTTACTGCAGCAGTATTATCCGGATATTTCACATTACCCCGCACACCTTGTGTAACAGCATAACCCTGTACACCTGTATTCGGATTAATTCCTCTGCCCTGGATCTCGAAAAGTGATTCTACAGTGTTTTCTCCTTCTTCGCGCCAGATTGTGGCATAATCAGGAACCAAAGCATAGGTACCTGCACTGCCGTTTATTATCTGATCTGTCAGGTCCTGTACTTCCTGCCAGTTATTGAGATACATATTTACCTTGGCCAGAAGTCCCATGGCAGCTCCTTTGGTGGCCCTTCCCATATCATCCGGGGCATATTCGTCCACGGTGGGCAATACATTCATCGCTTCGGTCAGATCGCTGACAATAAGGTTGTATACTTCAGCCTTGGGCGCCCTTGTGGCAGCTTTCTGTATGTCAGCAGGATTGTCCGCATCGATAAGGCCATCGATCAATGGAACATCACCATAGCAGCGTACCAGGTTGAAATAATAATAAGCGCGCAGGAATTTGGCTTCTCCTATTAGCCGGGCCTTCAAACCAGCGTCAATTTCATATTTGGGAACATTGTCAATGGCCTGGTTGCACCGTGAAATACCATTGAAATTACCAGCCCACACTTCAGCCACGGACAGGCTTGTTGAAGAGTAAGTTATGTTATCCATCTGATCCTTATCTGTTCCAAGGTCACCGGGATCACTACCCTTATCCGCATCGTCAGATGTAATACTTGACATGCCGATCCATGAAAAAGTAGTTTCCTGCCATTGGAGCATGGAATTATAGCAGCTGTTTACAAATTCCACAGCATTTGCCGGATCAATGAAAGTAGAGTCCTGTTCTATAATTTGATTTTCCGGAGCAGGATTCAGCCAGCTGTCACTGCATGAGGAAAGGCACAGGACCAGGCAGCCTGCCAATACCGGAATGAGTTTATTTTGAGTTTTCATTTTTCAGTGTTTAAATGGTTAGAAAGTAAGATTTACGCCAACCATATAGGTGGAGAAAACAGGATAAATCCCGAGTTCAATACCTGAACTGGTAGCAGATCCTGGTAATTCAGGCGTGAAACCACTATATTTCTTTGCAATAAGAGGATTCTGGGCTGAGGCAAATAACCTCAGACGAGATATGCCCGTGCCCCATTTTTCCGAGTTGAATGTATAACCGAGGGTTACGTTGTTAATTCTGAAAAAATCTCCTGATTCAACAAAATAGGTTGAGGGAGCAGGAATTGCATTTGAGGCACGAGGTTGTGTTCCGTCAAGATTATCAGGAGTCCAGCGGTTGTCAGCCCGGGCCTGTTCAATGTTGTCGTTACCAAACCTCACGGCTTTCTTTCCGTTAAATATCTTATTTCCGGCATTTCCATAACAGTCGACTGAAAGATCGATATTCTTCCATCCAACTCCAAGGTTAATACCGTAATAGGTTTTTGGCTGATAGGAGCCCACAAATATGCGGTCAAGTTCATTCAACTTATCGTCTTCGTTCACATCCGCCAGTATAAGGTCGCCTGGTTTGGTTCCGGTAAGATGGGGTGTAGAATTAATTTCTTCAGTGGATTGATAGATGCCTTCTGTCTTGTAAACCCAGAAGCTTCCGATCGGCTGTCCCTCAACTGTATAAGTTGTTATGTTACCATTGCCCAGTCCGCCATCTTTCAGTTGCAGACCGCCCCTTACCTTTTCTACATTATTCTGGTTGAAGGTTATATTGAAACCAACACGGTAATTGAATGAGCTGCTGAAATTCTGTTTCCAGTTCATTACAATCTCAACACCTTTATTTCTCACGTCTGCTGCCTGGGAGATTACCTGCTGATCTGCGTCACCAGCCGCAGAGTTTAATTTTACCGGTACATATGCATTCGTTAATTTTGAATACCATCCGATTTCACCCTCCAACCTGTTTTTTAATACACCAAATTCCAAACCAACATCAATTCCTGTCGTGGGTTCCCATGTGATTGCTGCGTCCTTGATCTGATCCAATGTGATACCCTGTGAAACAGGAATTCCATTTCCGCCGAAGTTATATCCGCCGGTTATAGTTACAGGGGTAAGTATTCCAATAGTGGCATCCGTTAAATTGTCATTACCGATCTTTCCATAGCTTCCCCTTAATTTCAGGGCATCAAAAACATTCAGATTTTCTATAAATCCTTCACGGCTTAATATCCAGGATGCACCAACCGAATAGAAGGTGCCCCACTTTTGCTCAGGCGGGAAAAGACTTGAACCATCGCGTCTCAGCACTCCGCTCACGTTGTACCTGTTGTTGAAGGTATAAGTTAAACGGCTGTACAATGAAGCCCTCTGCTTAATATATCCGTTGCTGAAATTTGTTGCGGAATTGGGATCGCCCTGGTCGAGGTACCAGAGATTGGACTGATCGGGAACATTCTGCCGTGTTCCCCCTGCGGTACTCCCCTTATCATGCTCTGCCGAATATCCGACTGTCAGTTTGACTTCGTGTTTTTCGGCGAAGATGTTTGAATAGGTGGCGTTGTTATCGAATATGTAAAACAAGCTATATTTATTTTCAATATTCAAAGTTGAATTGGATGTCTGTTGTGTGCTGCTTACAAAATATAGCGGCACATAGTCTGTGCTCTCCAACTCGGGGCGGTTAAAATTTATACTGCTTCTCAGGCTGAGTCCCTGAATAGGTTTCAATTCCAGGTAAGCATTACCCTGCAATCTGTATTCTTTGGTATAGTGATTGGTATAGTCAATGGCTGCAATGGGATTTGAAACACTCAGTCCGGTAACATAACCATAGGAACCATCCGGATTTTTGACCGGAGCAGTGGAACCGATCCGGTAAGCGTCTGTAAATACATTGGGTTTAATATTATTATAAGCGTAAGTAAAATTCACTGTATGCCCAAAAGTTACATACTTGTTGATCCGGTAGTCGTTGCTGTTTCTTAAAACAAAGCGGTTATAATAGTTATCTTTTAATATTCCCTCATCCGAAAAATAATCAGCACTGAAATAATAAGAAGTTTTTTCTGTACCACCGCTTATATTCATGCTGTAATTCTGAACAGTACCCTTGCGTGTAATGGCATCGAACCAATCCGTATCGTATTTTAAGGTATCGACGTCAAACATGGGGACCTGGTTATCATAAGCTCTTGCTTCATTAGTAAATTGGGCATAAGTGTGTGCATCTGCCATTTCTACCTTGGAGGTCATTGACCTCACGCCAACATATGCATCGAAGTCAATACGCATTTTACCCATCTTTCCTGCTTTTGTGGTCACAAGGATAACGCCATTAGCAGCCCGGCTTCCATATATTGCCTGGGATGCAGCATCTTTAAGCACTTCCATGCTTTCCACGTCATTTGTATTGATATTTGAAATATCAGTGACAATTACACCATCAACTACATAAATAGGATTTGCGCCTGCAGTAATTGAATTGGTACCCCTTATTCGCACTTCGGATTGTTTTCCAGGTTCTCCAGAAGAAATAATCTGCACGCCTGCTGTTTTTCCCTGCAAGCCCTGTACTGCGTTCATTACAGGTTGCTTGGTGATTTCATCGTTAGATACCCTCGACACGGAGCCAACAACCTGGCTTCTGCGTGCCGAACCATATCCGATTACAACCACTTTTTCAAGTTGCTGAACATCTGGTTGTAATGTCACATCAATTATAGTGGACGCACCGAGGGGTATTTCCTGGCTCACCATGCCCACATAACTGAATACAAGAGATGCACCTGCAGGTACATTTTGAAGGTAGTATTTACCATTAATATCACTTACGGTACCCTGGTTAGTGCCTTTCACCTGCACCGTGGCCATCGGCAACGCGGAATTGTCTTCTCCGCTGATGATGGTACCTGAAACAGCAGTTCCCTGCTGTGCCCATGCGCCAACGGAAAGAACAAGCATGAAAAGCGCTAGTGCGCCTTTAATGAGTAATTGTTTTTTCATGTAGTAGTGGTTATTTGATTTTCTTAAGTAAACTTAGTGCATACTGTGTTTCAACACAATCAAAAAGCCACAATAACGCTACTGCGAAAAGTAATTATAAAAAAAGGGGGTACGGTTTTAGTACTGCATGATAAATAGATTGAGCCGTATCTATCAAGAATACAGAAAAATATGATTGTAATATTTTTTAAAAAGAAGTCAATCTGAAGTAACATCGAACATGGAACGCCGAATAAAGAATATCGAAGTTATCCATCTCCGGAGTAATTTCTTCGTTATTCGAAATTCAGTGTTCCTTGTTCGATATTAATCCAATAACTATATACCTCCGTTGGAAGCGTTTATTCGTATTTAAGCGCCTCAACCGGATTAACGCGGGCCACTTTGAGTGATTGGTACACTACCACGGAAATTGCGATGATCAGTCCAATGCAGGATGATAAGAGAAATGTCAGAAAGTGCATCGTTGTCTGGTATGCAAAGTTCTGCAGCCATTTATGCATAAAGTAATATACAACCGGCCAGGCAATGATTGATGAAATTGTAATCAGTATGACAATTTCAGTGGACAGCAATCGGAGGATCACAGGAACAGATGCACCATGCACCTTCCGGATGCCAATTTCCTTGGTACGTTTTTCAGCCGAAAAGGCACTCAGTCCCAGTAATCCCAGGCAGGCTACAAAAACAGCAAGCACGGAGAAGATTGTAAATACCTTACTGGCCCTGATCTCAGCATGATATAGTTTTTCAAGGTTCTGATCCATAAAAACATATTCAAAGGCCTGGCCGGGCATAAATTCACTCCATGTTTTTTCCACTTGTTTGACGGCACTCATCAGATCACCTTTCACCCTTACCAGTGTAAAGGCATTGTATTTGTCGGTATTAAGCGACAGCATCATCGGTTCGATCTTTTCATGAAACGATTTATAATACACATCCTGAAATACACCAATGACCTCAAGAACATCCTGACCTCCCTGGCCGTTAGGCATTGTAAGCCTTAGACCAAGAGGATCCCTGACACCCAGAAATTTCACAGCACTTTCATTGATAAGTACAGCATTGTTGTCTGTGGCGAAATCACGTGAGAAATTCCTGCCCGATATTATCTTAAATCCCAGCAGCGGAAGATAATCATAATCTCCCTGGATGATTTCAAATTGATACATCTTATTCAGCGAATCTCCCTGAATCTGGAAGGTAGAACCATTATAGCCCTCGCCAGGGAATGTCCATGTACGGCTGGCCTGTATCACATCCGGCAGTTTCATAACTTTCTCCCGGAAAGTTTCAGCATAATCCGCCAGATCTCCTGTATTTTTCACTACCAGCACATTTTCCCTGTTAAATCCCAGGTTTGCGTTACGGATATATTTTAGCTGGGAAGACACGATGAAAGTACTGATCAGCAGGATTATAGTGATTGAGAATTGCACAATTACAAGGGCGGACCTAAGCCTGATGTTGCCGGTACCCCTGTTGAACTTTGCTTTGAGTATCTCGGCAGGCTTGAAGGATGAAAGATAAAAAGCCGGGTATATTCCTGCAAGAAATCCTATAAACAGGGTGACTGCAATAAGTGAAGGTATAATATACCAATGATTCAGATATCCTATAGCCAGGTCCTTTCCTGTAAAGCGGTTGAAGGAAGGCAGCACAAGTTCAACCAGTGTTAGCGATATAATCATGGACACCAGGGTGATGATCAAAGATTCGGATAAGAATTGAGAGATCAACTGCGAACGTGATGATCCCATAACTTTTTTGATACCCACTTCCTTTGAGCGATAAGAAAATTTCGCTGTGGAGAGGTTCATGAAATTTATACAGGCGATAAATAAAAGAAAGATGGCTACCACCGAAAAGAAATAGATATATACCCTGTCAGTTCCCTTGTCATATCCAAATGAGTATTGTGTACTAAAATGAAGGTCATTCAATGGCTGGAGAGTGAACTGAAATTTGTTTCCAAGGGCTTCAAATTCCTTGTAACTATTCACTTTAATGAGAAGGTAACTGTTGAATCTGAGGTAAAATGTATTTATCCATCAGTGCCTCGAATTTGCCTTCCAGTTTTTTGTAGGGGTAATCTTTTTGAATGACTATATATGTTTCAAGCATTTGCGATAGCCATAATTCGCTTTTGCTTAATTCAAGAGAATTGAAAGAGGCGAGGTAATCAAACCGAAAATGTGTATTTACGGGAACGTTTCGTACTATCCCGGTTACCTGGTAAACTTTATCGTTATTCAGAACTATATTTTTTCCCATGGGATCATTCCGGCCAAAAAGCTTTTCAGCCAACGCAGAAGTAATTATAACTGAGAAAGGCTTTTGAAGGGCTGTTTTTGGATCCCCTTTTATAAGAGGGAAATTGAAAATCTCCAGAAAATTCGGATCGGCAAAATAAAATCGCTTCTCATGATAAGTTACATTTTCATAAGTCACCTTTCTGATCATTCGGATAGTAGTATCGTGTTGCATCTTCCACTTCGGGATATTCTTCCTTGAAAACCCTGGCCTGTGGAGGTGCCGTAACTGCAATTGATAATTCCTTTCCTTCCAGCTTCGCATAGCAGTTTATCCTGTATATTCGATCTGCTTTAGAATGAAATTTGTCATAACTTATTTCATTCTGCACATACAAAAGGATTAAAATGCTTCCGGCAATCCCCAGCGAAAGTCCCAATACATTGAGAATGAAATAGGCCTTGTCCCTTATTGTATTTCTCAGCGTAATTAAAAAGAAGTTTTTGAGCATGTCAATATATTTTAGTCGGGCATTTTATGCCAAGAGTTATGCCAAAACATTAATGACTTCTAAATCAATTGTATATGCATATATCATTCATGAAATGTTGTGCAATTATTTCACACTGTTGAAACATTTTTGTTTATATTTGATTTTATCACATGGGATGTAATCGAGGCTGTCTCAAAAGAAGTTTAATCAAGCGTAGTTGCAAACTACGCTTAGCTTTTGACGTCAGGCGAAGTTTGTAACTTCGCCTGGATTTATGCTTTTGAGACAGCCTCGACATTCGATTTGATAAGCGGTTTCCGGATATATTAAATATTCAATGAAGAAAAAAGGAAAAATATTGGTCATCGATGACAATGAAGAGATCCTGGTTGCCTTGCGGCTTTACCTACTTAATCATTTTGAAATAGTGATCACTGAAAGAAATCCTGAAATGATCTTGTCGAGGATGCAAAAGGACAGTTTTGATGTGATAATCCTCGACATGAATTTTAAAGCCGGCATCAACACAGGCAATGAAGGCCTTTTCTGGCTGAACAAAATTCTGGATATGGACCGCACAGTATCTGTCGTTTTTATAACCGCCTATGCAGGGATTGAACTGGCAGTAAACGCCATAAAGCAGGGAGCGGTTGATTTTATTGAAAAGCCATGGGATGATGACAAATTACTGGCAACCCTGCTCAAAGCATTTGAGATTCGGCGTTCAAAACTGGAGATTAACCGTCTACGCGACAAGCAGGAGCACCTGATCGAAAACATCGATCAGGAGTATGATTTTTTTTCAGGGAATGCTGCTTCCATGGAAAAGGTATACAGGGCCATCGATAAGGTTGCCGCCACAGATGCCAATATTCTGATTTTAGGGGAAAATGGTACGGGCAAGGAAATTATCGCCCGTGAGATTCACCGGCGATCCTTGCGTTCAAAAGAAGTATTTGTCAGTGTCGACCTGGGCTCCCTGAGTTCAACCTTGTTTGAGAGCGAGCTATTTGGCCATGTTAAGGGTGCTTTTACCGATGCCCGGGAAGACCGGCCGGGCCGTTTCGAAATTGCCTCCGGAGGAACACTATTCCTTGACGAAATTGGTAATCTTCCTTCATCACTGCAGTCGAAACTGCTCAGCACACTCCAGGGCAGGGCAGTGACACGACTGGGTTCCAACCGTCCCGTTCAGGTGGATATCCGTTTGGTTTCAGCCACCAATCGTCCGGTCTTTGAGCTGACCGGGCAGGGTTTGTTCCGCGAAGACCTTTTGTACAGGATAAACACAATTCAGATTGAACTTCCTCCTTTGCGGGATCGGAAAGAGGATATATCCAGGTTTACTCGACTTCTTTTTAAGGAAGTACATGCTTAAATACAGCAAACCGGGATTCAGGATTGAAAAGCCCGCCATGGAAAAACTGCTTAAGTACAGCTGGCCTGGCAACATTCGTGAATTGCAGCATATGACTGAAAAGGCGGTGATCATGGGCGAAGGGGACACCCTGCATACCGAGGATTTTTTTATGGGATCCAGGATACGCCAGGGCAATGTGATTTCTGAAACACTCAACCTGGAGCAGCTTGAGAAAGATACCATTATCAGGGCTATTGATAAAAACGGGGGAAATATTTCCCGGGCAGTGAAAGACCTTGGTATTTCAAGAAGAGCCCTGTATTACAAACTCAGAAAATATGATATTTAGGCGTTTTACTATCCGGGTAATCATTTTGGTCATTCTGATATCCCTTGCGGGAATGCTTATAGTATGGTCATTCAGCAGGCCAAACCTCGCAGTTGCCCGTTTGACGTTTATTGTCATCTGGATACTACTAATAATGAGTCTGATTACCTATGTTACCCGAACAAACCGGACACTAAAAACCTTTTTCGATTCCCTGCGATATATCGACACCGTGAAAAAAAACATCGGAAAGGGAAAATCATTTGAAGAGCTGGATAAAATGTACCAGGAAATAGCAGGTATCATTCACCAGGTTGAACTCGAAAGGGAAACCGACCGGCAATATTTCAGGTATCTTGTTGATCATTCAGGAGCAGGAATTATTTCATTCAATGATTCAGGCGACATTGAAATAATTAACCAGTCGGCCAAAAAAATTCTGAAAATGAAGCAGATAAATAATATTTCTGCACTCAGTGCACTTTCCCCTGAATTGCCTTCACTTATTAACACCTTGAAACCTGGTCAGCAGAAGCTGTTCAAGCTGATTGTGGAAAATGAGGTTGTCGGATTATCGGTAAGGCTGGCTGAATACATGATCAGTGGCCGTAAAATAAGGCTTGTTTCCCTGCAAAATATCCGCAATGAACTGGAGGAAGAGGAACTGGATGCCTGGCAGAAACTAATCCGTGTGCTGACGCATGAGATCATGAATTCAATTACCCCTGTTAATTCATTAACAAATACGATCATTCGCATGCTGGAGTCAGAAGGCAGGCCAAAACGGCAGGATGAGATAGATGAAGGGACCCTGGCGAATGCCCTTGAGGGACTGCATTCCATTGAAAAAAGGAACAAGGGACTTATTGGATTTGTGCAGTCATACAGGAGTCTTACGCGCATCCAGAAGCCCATATTTACCAAAGTGGATATCGAATCTATGTTTATTAATATCGGCAGGCTTGTAAAGGATGAACTGGAAGTTTCCGGCATCCATCTGTTCCTTGTTGTTAATCCTGCTGGTCTTTCTCTGGAGGCAGATGAAAAACTACTGGAGCAGGTGATGATCAATCTGATCAACAATTCCAGGCATGCCCTTGCGGAAACTGCAAATCCTGAAATTCATCTGTTAGCAAAAATTGATCATGAAATTGCCATCATTGAAGTAAAGGATAATGGATCCGGTATCCCGGAAGATATGATGGGAAATATATTTATTCCTTTTTTCACAACCCGGGCAGAGGGATCGGGTATCGGTCTCAGTCTTAGCCGGCAGATCATACGCCTGCATGGAGGAAGCATTTCTGTTAAATCGAGGCCTGGCGTGGAAACCATATTTACGCTAAAACTTCCCATTTGATCACCATATGTTTCGTTATCTTAGCCGTTCAAAATTTACCACATGCGCGGAGCGAAACAGAAACCCTTACTTGAGAATTTACTTATAACTGATATTGCAGCAGAAGGAAAAGCCATTGCCCGGATTGAGGGGATGATCGTTTTTGTTTCTGAATGTGTGCCAGGCGACATCGTGGATGTGCAGGTGATTCGCAAGCGAAAACGATATATGGAGGGCTATCCGGTTAAGTTTCATGCCTGGTCAAAAAACCGTACCGAGCCGTTTTGCAGCCATTTTGGACTTTGCGGAGGATGCAAATGGCAGCACCTGCCCTATGAAGATCAGTTGAAAAGCAAGCAGCAATGGGTTGCCGACAGCATGGAGCGTATCGGTAAGGTGGAGGTAACTTTAATCAGTCCGGTTCTGGGTTCCGAAAACCTAACAGGTTACAGGAACAAGCTTGAATATACGTTTTCTCACAGCAGGTGGCTTACAAACCAGGAAATTCAATCGGGCCATCAAAATATTGAACGAAGGGCACTTGGATTTCATATTCCGGGTAAGTTTGACAAGGTACTTGACATTGAGCAATGTTACCTTCAACCTGAACCTACCAACCTGATCCGCAATTTTGTAAGGAAGTATGCCATGGAGCATAATCTTGATTTTTTTGATATTGTGCGCAAGAACGGTTTACTCAGGAATCTGACGATAAGAAACAACCTGGCAGGTGAGGTAATGGCGATTTTTTCTTTTTTCAGGGATGACCATGAAGACATCGAAAGGTTGCTGAATGCGGTGGCTCTTGAATTTCCGCAGATTACTTCGCTGATGTATGTTATCAATCCAAAAGCAAACGACACGCTGAATGATCTGGATGTTTTGCCTTATAAGGGTAAGGATCATTTAATCGAATCGATGGAAAATCTGAAATTTCGCATATCACCAAAATCATTTTTTCAAACCAACACTACACAGGCTTACCGTTTATATTCAATTGCCCGTGAATTTGCCTCGTTAACCGGGAATGAGACCGTTTATGATCTTTACACCGGAACCGGAACCATTGCCCTGTTTATGGCCAAATCCTGCAAAAAAGTAATTGGCATTGAATATGTGCCTGATGCCATTGAAGATGCCAACCGAAATGCGGAAATCAACAGCATAACCAATGCATCTTTTTTTACAGGTGATATCCGGACCCTGCTCAATGAATCTTTTTTTACCTGCCACGGTCATCCCGATGTGCTTATCACAGATCCTCCCCGCACAGGGATGCATGAAGATGTGGTAAAGGCCATCCTGCTGGCTGCTCCTTCCAGGATTGTATATGTGAGTTGCAACCCGGCAACCCAGGCAAGGGATATTCAGTTATTGAGTGAGAAATATGAAGTGACCAGATGCCAGCCATTGGACATGTTCCCTTACACCCATCATGTTGAGAATGTGGCTCTGCTTACAAAAAGGATTATGTAATGTTGAGTCCGCTCCGAAAAGGTTTTTATAGCCACCAAAGCACAAAGACACAAAGTATTTGTTTTATAATGCATTGGATATGAAATAAATAATGATCCTGGTGCCTTCGTGACTTTGTGGCATATTTAAAATATTACTTTTTGTAGTAGACTCAATGTTGATATATTTCAGGAAAATATCAATGAGTTTTTGTAATTTGGTGAAAATCATTTGAAAGCGTATGGGTGACTTCTTTCACGGTGTATTTCAGACGTTTTTCCTTATAGGGTATGTCATTCTGTATGTTGTGACCATCCTGATATTGCAGCCTTTCCGTTACCACAGGCGTCGACTGAAATCAACAATTTTCCTGAAACTTAGCTACATGCTTTACCTTGCTTCTTTCCTGGCTTTTACTTACCTGCTTTTGTTTGGCAAAAAGGAGATTGCAGAATCGGAAAAGCCATATGATACCATATTCAATATACATTTCCTGTTTTTCCTAACTTCGACCATTGTTCCAAATATCGGGATCATGATCCGGCGAAGGATAAGGAAAAGCCGGGTGGACTATAACATCCTGGTTTCAATTATTAACCTTATATATTTCATTTACCTGCTTTACCTGTGTGTGACGCATAAATGGGCTCTCATGTAACCGGTCATCCTTATCCGGCATTTACCAGGCGGATAGCCTTTTCAACCTTTTCATCAAGGGACAGCTCCCCATCCAGCCAATGAATTTCAGCACCTTCTTTTTCCATTTTCCTGAACCAGGTACGTTGTCTTTTGGCAAACTGGTGAATAGCTGTGTTTAGCAGGCGGAACATATCCTCATAAGTTATTGTCCCGGAAAGATAATGGGTTATAAATTTGTATTCCAGGCCATAATAAACTAAGGATTCAGCAGGTATCCCTGATGCGAGCAATTGCTGCACTTCATCTACCATTCCCTGTTTCAGACGGGTATGAAGGCGGTCCGTGATCCTTGCACGTTCCGCGTTTCTTTCATAAAGAACTCCGATGAATACCGGATTAACCGGAGGTAGTCCTGAAGTTATTTCAGGATGGAGTTGCCTGAACGTTTCAATTTCTATGGCACGGATGGTTCTATCGGCGGAATCTGTATCAGTTGTATTATGGAGTTCTTTTAAGGAAACCAGAATCCTGTTCAGTTCTTCAGGGTTCTTACTTTGAAGCTCTTTGCGCAGTTCTTCATTATAAGGAGCATCAATAAGTTTATAACCCTTTAATGCTGCATCAATATACATTCCTGAACCACCACATAGCACGGGCATTTTACCACGGCTATGGATATCTGTAAAAGCATTAAAGAAGTCGCGCTGATATTCGAAAACACTGTATTTGTATCCCGGTTCGGCAATATCCAGCAGATGACAAGGCACCCGGACGCCATTTACAGTATAATCGTCATAATCCTTTCCTGTCCCCAGGTTCATATGCCTGTAAACCTGCCTTGAATCAGCACTTATGATTTCACCATTAATCTTACTGGCCAGGCGGGCGGCCAGGGAAGTCTTGCCGCTTGCGGTTGGACCAACCACGGCTATCAGGTTACAGGCTTCTGTCATTGGCAAATTCAGGAGAGCTAATATATGGAAAATCGGATAAAATAGACTTATTTTGCAGTCAACCCTCAACATCGGAATGACGGAGATAAATATAAAAAATAAAAAAGCCTGGCACGACTATGAGATCATTGACAAGTTTGTGGCAGGAATGCAGCTGACAGGCACTGAGATCAAGTCAATCCGGGCAGGGAAGGCCACTCTTGTAGATTCATACTGCTATTTTAACCAGGGAGAGTTGTATGTGAAAGGCATGCACGTAACCGAATATGATTTTGGCTCTATCTATAATCATTTTCCAAAACGTGACAGAAAACTCCTTCTTACCCACAGGGAATTGAGAAAGCTTGAAAAAACCGTACGCGAAAAAGGATTGACGATCATTGCCTTACGAATATTCATTGCAAAAAGCAGCTATGCCAAGCTCGAAATTGCACTGGCCCGCGGTAAAAAGGAATATGATAAGCGTGAAGACCTAAAGAAAAAGGATACCCAGCGCGAACTTGACAGGGTAATGAAGCATTAAGTATGAAGTTGTCTTAATAAGTTTATTTCAAGGCGAAGTTACAGACTTCGCCAAGCATCGGGCCTGGCATAGGGCGAAACTACTGCGAGAAAAAGAAGGAATTCAGTTCATAGATATCTCCGGCTGTAAGCTTTGATTCAAAATCAAAGTAACGGTCAATCTCTCTCAGCATCTCATCAAATGAAATATACTGGTCGTTGTCTGCATCAACAGATTTAAATTTATCGGGGATGGGAACATTACCATGTTTGCGACCGGAATAGGAATCAGGGCGACGGATATAAAAGTCAATTTCATTGTGATTCACAGCCATGGACTGATCCAGCAGGGCAATAAGTGCTTCCTCGGTGATCTCAACTCCGTCATCGTTAACCCATGCACCGGTGCGGCTGAAGGGTTCCTTGTCGAGATAATCATCCACCCCGTCCTTATCTGAATCGATCGGGCACCCCGTAGAGTCTGTTGAAACGCCAAGCGGCGTACCCGGGCATTCATCCCATCCGTCCATCCATCCATCATTATCCTCATCGCCAAAGAGCATGGGGTCAAATTCCATATCCCTGAACAACCTCTCAATTTTCAGCGTCTTGGCTGAGGAGAACAGATCCAGATGAAATGAAACGTATGTGTAATTAAACATGTCATTTCCTTTATCTCCAATGCGCCCGCTTGTATTTTTTGAACTGACGTGGTCAATCACATCTGAAAAGGTGTAGCAGAAAGAGTTGCCCAACCTGATCATCATACGATCAGAAACCTGCATATCGATTCCAAAGTCAAATGGAATTACAAAAGCATATTGTGAATATTGCCCGAGTCCCCAGTCATGCTGCCGTAATGGTGTTTCATATGAAAAATCACGGTTCATCAGGTGGGACATACCAGGATCACCACTAGCCTCAGTTACGCTACGAATTGTTCCATCCGACCAGTAATTATAAGGTGCTTCAACGGTTAATTTCGTATCCGGATCATAATACCGGCCAACACTGTCCGTGCGGGAATTAAACAGCAGGGTGGATATGCCGAGCGATACAAATGGATGTATCTTCCGGTTCTTTTTTTTATAAAGATTATCGAAATTGTAATTTACATCGATACCAAAATTGTAAATGGATGTCTCGAAATTGAAATTATGCAGCAGATTGGTGTATGATCTTTCATTGCCATTCAGTTTGCCGCCCATAAAGAAGAAATCCGCTTTCAGGATCCGTTTCGAGTCAATGAAAGTGGAGAGACTTACCTTGTAGCCAGGGGTACCCAGGGTAGGAGAGTAGTATGTGTTGTGGATATCGCCAAAATAGTTAAGTACGCCAACTCCAAAACCCACAACCGGCTTATAAACCGGATTAATGTTTTCAACTTCTTCATTTAACAGATTATCAAGCTCATCTTCCTGGGCCTGTACTATCATACCCAATGGCAACAGGAGGGCCAGTAACAGCAATTTCCTGATCAACCGGGAGAAAGATGAGTGATCTGAGTTCATTGAAACCAATGTTGTTCTGTTACCATGAGAGCTTCCTGCACAGTGATTCGCTGACCATTGTTGTAGGCTGTGACGAAGGCATCTTTCACTGGTGTTGTATTCCATATATGTATCCTGTAATCACGTGCTTCTTTGTAAACCGGGAATGAACCAACCGAATATTTCTGCCAGCCATTTAATTTTTCAATCCGTACTTCTTTTTCAATCTTCATCCTTTTAAAGTACCGGTTAATATTCACAGGGTTATGTCCTGCTGCCAGCTGAATCCGATAATAAACTCCCTGTTCCTGTTCCAGTAGCATCGACAATTCTGATGTTTCATTCTTTGTGCGTCGTACCTTGCGACGTGTTGATTTGTCTTCGGTTTTAACGACGTCCTTAACTGAATTGTCTGCCTGGTTTGAAATTTCAGTCCCCGTGGCCAGTGCAAGTTGACCTTCAGATTCCTGGACAGGTTCAGTCCGTATTTGCGCGACCATTTCCTGGATATCATTTGCCGACAGGGATGCAAGCTGTACATCACGTTCATTAACGGGTACACTGATCGTCCTGTCATCAACAAGGTATGAAAATGCACCCTTTACTGAAGGGGGTGGCAGTTTTGCCTTATTACGCGGAATGAGCCTGTAAGATACCATAAAATAAGGATCCAGCGGAAGATTCATCCATAGAAACTTTACCTTCTGTGACTTAAAAGTAAAAATGGCATCCTTTGGATCGAGCGCAACGGCAATATAGCCTTCGGGCACATCCTCTTCGATTTTGGCAAAATTTCGGGTGGATTCCTTGTTTACAAGGAGATTGACAATATATTCCCCGGCATTCCCGGCGTATGGCCTCTGTCTGATAACTGCGATATTGTTGTTTTCTGCCGATGTGGGAACGCTGACGGGAGCAAACATTTTTTCATAATCGTTTACATCTACAATCATCGAAGGGTCTACCTTTGAAGAGGGAAGGATTGTAACAGATGCAACACTTACGTCAACAAATTTCCTTTCATTGTTGTCGATATACGAAAATTTGCCTCCAAGCGTAAAATTACCTTTCAGTCTTTCATCCACCTTAACCTTGTAGCTTACAGTGATCTCATCATTTTTCGGGACCCTGAGCCAGATAAGGCGAACCCGCTTATCTGTAAATGTAAAGTCGGCATTCGATGATTGGTCGGATATAGCCGATAAGCCTGCGGGAATATTTTGCTGGAAACGTGAGAATCCATCCAGATCGCCCTTATTCAGTGTTATCCTGACCTCAAATTCTGACCCTGCGTTGACCTGAGCCGGAACGTCCATCTTTACCGACACATTGCCTGGGAATATCTGCAAAGTCAGAATTACCAGCAAATTCAGTAAAGGAACAAACAGTCTGATCATTCAATGGAGTTTTATGAAAAATAAAAATAGCGATTCTTCAATTTATATTCAACTTATTTATCAACAAGTTCCGTAACATACATATTTCCAATAACATAGAGCATACTGGAAATGGTTGTTCCGTTGTCAGAAGTTCGGACTTAGCAGATATTTGCTATAAAAATCATTGATGTGTTTTACTGCTTCATCAGCTGTGTCCACTACCGTAAAAAGTTCCATATCATCTGTACTGATATTTTTCTCTTCATCGAGCATTACATTTTTGACCCACGTGATCAATCCTTCCCAATATTTTCTACCGACAAGGACAATTGGAAATTTTCCGATTTTTTCAGTCTGAATGAGTGTAAGTGCCTCAAAAAGCTCATCAAAAGTGCCAAAACCTCCGGGAAGCACGACAAATCCCTGCGCAAATTTGATAAACATGACCTTACGGACGAAAAAATGATCAAACGTGATCAGTTTATCAGAATCGATAAACAAATTTGGTTCCTGTTCAAAGGGGAGGTCGATGTTTATTCCTACTGACCGGCCTTTGCCTCTTTTGGCTCCAAGGTTACCGGCTTCCATAATTCCCGGGCCACCGCCCGTAATAATGCCATATCCAAGCTGGGTAAGCTTAAATGCTATTTCTTCAGCCAGTTTATAGAATTTAGTGCCAGGCTCGGTCCGGGCCGACCCGAAAATGGATACACAAGGGCCGATACGGGCCAGCTTCTCAAAGCCTTCCACGAATTCAGACATGATTTTGAATATTCTCCAGCTATCCGAGGATTGTATTTCCTGCCAGTCTCTTTTCTTAAAGGCATCCAGTATTTTTTCTTCGCTATTGGTCATAAATTCGAAAACATTGAGAATCTACTACTATACGTTCACTTTGCAAGTATGTTTCATAATAGGATGTTCTGCAGTTCTGCAGTTCTGCAGTTCTGCGGTTTCCGTGGGTTATCACCCACGGTTATTCAGATTTGCCCCTTCGGGGCGCTGACGCCTCCCTCATCTCACCTCTCACTTCTCATCTCTCATCTATCACCTATCTCCGAACCGAAATTCTTCCTTGTCCCTCGTCCCTTGTCCCTTGTCACTTGTCCCTAGTTCAGTTCCGCTTTCAGGTATTCCGCGGTATAACTTTTTTTATTTTTAGCGACGGCCTCCGGGGTGCCGGTGCAGATCACTTCACCACCTCTCGCTCCTCCTTCGGGACCCATATCGATCAGGTGATCCGCCACCTTGATCACATCGAGGTTATGTTCAATTACAACAATCGTATTTCCCTTATCTACAAGCATGTTCAATACTTCCAGCAAAACACGTACATCTTCAAAATGAAGTCCGGTTGTAGGTTCATCCAGAATATACAGGGTTTTGCCTGTATCTTTCTTTGCCAGCTCAGCGGCCAGCTTGATCCGCTGTGATTCACCACCCGACAGCGTTGTGGATGGTTGTCCGAGTGTGATATAACCCAATCCCACCTGGTCGATTGTATGCAATTTATGTCTGATGGCCGGTATTCCCGAAAAGAATTCCACCGCCTGGCTGATTGTCATATCCAGAACATCGCTGATATTTTTACCCTTATATTGCACTTCAAGGGTTTCCCGGTTATAACGTTTTCCGTTGCATTCGTTGCAATGGACGTATACATCGGGCAAAAAATTCATTTCAATCATCTGCAGGCCGGCTCCCTGGCATGTTTCACAGCGTCCACCGCGAACATTGAACGAAAAACGGCCAGCCTTATAACCCCTGATTTTCGACTCCCGCGTCTGTTCAAACAATTTCCGGATATCTGCAAAAACACCGGTATAGGTGGCCGGATTGGAGCGGGGAGTGCGACCGATGGCCGACTGGTCCACTTCAATTACCTTGTCGATATTTTCCAGTCCCAGAATATCCTTATATGGCAGAGGTTCCATTAATGAACGGTAAAAATGATGGCTCAGGATAGGAAAGAGCGTATCATAAATTGCCGATGATTTTCCGCTGCCTGAAACGCCAGTTATACAAATGAATTTGCCCAGGGGTAATTCAATATCTACTTCCTTCAGATTGTTTCCCGTGGCTCCGCGTAATATCAGCGATTTACCATTTCCTTCACGGCGCGATGCGGGAACAGGAATGGATTTCTGGTTATTCAGATATTGGGCGGTGAGTGAACAGCCTTTCATTATTTCATCAGGGTTACCGGTAGCACACACTTCTCCGCCGTGCCTTCCTGCAAAAGGACCCAGGTCAACCACATAATCAGCACTCAGGATCATTTGTTTATCATGTTCAACCACAATAACAGAATTGCCTGTGTCGCGCAGATCCTTAAGCGATTCAATAAGACGGTGATTATCACGTTGATGCAGGCCGATGCTGGGTTCATCCAGAATGTACAATACATTAACCAGTTGAGACCCGATTTGCGTGGCCAGCCGTATGCGCTGGCTTTCTCCTCCTGACAGGCTTCCGGCACTGCGGTTGAGGGAAAGATATTCCAGCCCTACATCCAGCAAAAAGCGGATCCTGTTTTTTAGTTCTTTGATGATTTCTGTGGCAATTGCCAGTTGCTTCGGATTGAGATGGCTTTCAAGGCCGGTTAACCAGCCAAATAGTTCAGAGATATCCATTGCTGATAAATCGGCAATGTTTTTATCATGCATAAAGAAATACAGGGATTCCTTTTTCAGCCGGGCACCATGGCAATCGGGACAGGTAATTTTCTGAATGTATTGATCAGTCCATTTTTCTTCATCCTTTGCATTACCTGCTCCAGCATGATTGGTTAAATAATTGATGACACCTTCAAAACTCAGGAAATAGTTGGTTGTAAAACCAAGGGGGGTATTTTCGAGTTTAAATGTTTCCTCAGCCCCGTAAAGAATTACATTCATACCGTCTTCAGGAATATCCTTAACCGGTGTATTCAGTGTGAATTTGTACTTGGTTGCAATTGCCTCAAGTTGCCAGTATATCAAGACATTCCGATAGGGTCCGAGTGGCAGGATGGCTCCTTTCTTTATACTGAGTTCAGGGTTGGGTATAATTTTATTGATGTCGATCTGGTTGATTGTTCCGAGGCCGTTGCACCGGGAACAGGATCCCTGCGGGGAGTTAAAGGAGAACGTGTGGGGTGCCGGTTCATTATATGAAATGCCAGTGGTAGGACACATCAGCAATCGACTGAAATACCGTGGTTCTTTCTTATCTGCATCGAGCACCATGATGATGCCTTTCCCATGCTGCATGGCCAGTGTGAGTGAACTCTTCAGCCGGGCTTTATCATCCGTGCGTTACAATCATTTTATCAATGACAAGCTCAATAAAATGTGCCTTGTACCTGTCGAGTTTCAGTCCATGCTTTATTTCAATCAGCTCACCATCAACCCGCACATTCAAAAATCCTTTCCGCCTGATCTGTTCAAAAACTTCCTTATAATGTCCTTTCCGGCCCTTGATAAGAGGCGACAGGATATATATTTTCTGGTTTTCATATTTTTCTACGATGAGGTTAATGATCTGCTCATCGGTATATTTCACCATGAGTTCACCGGTATTGTATGAATAGGCCAGGGAAGCCCTGGCATACAATAATCGGAGGAAATCATAAATCTCGGTGATAGTACCTACTGTGGAGCGGGGATTTTTACTGGTGGTTTTTTGTTCAATGGCGATCACCGGGCTTAGGCCGGTTATTTTGTCCACATCAGGCCTTTCCATGTTTCCGAGGAATTGCCTTGCATAAGCCGACAGGGTTTCCATGTACCGCCGTCTGTCCTTCGGCATAAATAGTATCAAAAGCCAGGGATGACTTTCCGCTACCACTCAGGCCGGTAATTACGGTCAGCTGGTTTCGCGGAATGGTGACATCAATGTTTTTGAGGTTATGAACCTTTGCACCCAGTATTTTTATTTCGCCAGTTTCGAGCGCTTTGTTGATTGCTTTTTTTGTCAATTTTCTTCTCCGGATCGTTCAGGGGTTAAGGTTGTTTGAGAATTCGTTCACCCTCGTCGGGAATATTAATGCAATACACCTTGTGAGTCTGATCAGGCAGCACATTTTGACGAAGCCAGGGATTAAACTGCTTAATGATTTTATAATTTGTGGACTGGCTGCGGGCAAACAGGGCAATATTGGTAATGGCTGTATCCACTTTAATCTGATGGGTCGAAATTACAGGATAGTAATCTTCTTCTTCAAGTTGAAAACCATATTTGTCGGGATCTTCAGTTATGAGCTTATGGGCAATCAATCTGAAAACATACCTTGCTGTTTCCTCATTCAGCAGCAAATCATAATAACTATTTGTATTCTGTTTCGCTATCTGGTTGTCAAGACCTTTCCGCCCTACATTGTATGTAGCAGCAGCCATTGTCCAGTTGCCATACCTGGCATAGGATTCAAGGAGATACTTGCAGGCAACCTCGGTTGATTTTTCAAGATTATATCGTTCATCCACATTTTCATTAACCTCAAGGCCATATTCTTTGGCTGTGCCTTCAAGCAACTGCCATACACCTACTGCTTTTGCAGGAGAAACTGCATTCTCAAACCCGCTTTCTGCCATACAAAGGTATTTGAAATCATCCGGAACTCCGTATTTTTTGAGCACAGGCTCAATAACCTTGAAATACCGTTTCGACTTCTTCAGAATCATCAATGTCCTGGATTGCCAATATCCGTTGACGAGCAATTCCCGATCGAGACTTTCCCGCGTATCGAAATTGTCAAGGGGAACCGTTTCCCCGGCAAATTCAAGTTCTTCAGGTAAACTGAACGGCTTGTTCAACGAGGGCACTCTTGCTGGCATTGCATCACTGGCAGTCTTGTTGGTAAAACCCTGCATGGTAATCAGAACTCCGGCAAAAAATAAGGCGCCTGTGAAATACAGTACCGTATAACCAAATGAAAATCTTCCTTTCGACATATTAATCCCCTGCGTTATGTTAGACGCTCAAGTCTACGTAATTTTACAAAGTTAGTTAAAATGAAATTGAGTTTTTTTTTACCCCTGAAATTTTTAGTAAATGTAACACACGGTTAGTTTTTGGCGTAATAAGCAAAACCATTAATCCTTAGCTAAAGCCAAACATCATGCGAAGCATTACAATTAATGATAAAATACATATTACCGAGGGCGATGACGATATCTTTCGTTATGTGGCGATCAATAACTGCACTCTTGATATGGATACACTTGAAAAAATGACGGAGATTGGCGATACATGGTGTGGTAAAAGACTGTGTGGGAACCTGATTGACATCAGGAATATGCTTTTTATTGATTCAAAGACCAGGGCTTATGCGGCAGCACAATACAGAGAGCATGTGGCAGGCACAGCCATTGTGCTTGAATCAAAAATATCAAGCTATTTTGCCAATGTTTACCTGAAGTTCAGCCAGCCGAAAACGCCAACCCGCCTTTTCACGAAAGAAACCGAAGCTGTGGAATGGTTGCTTGAGCAGATGCGTGACCACGCTACTTCAAAGTATAACTGATCCCGGCGAATATTCCAAAGGAGTAGGGATGGACATTGAATCTCTGGTCAATCGGATTGAGATAATATCTGAAACGGGGTTCAAGGCTGATTGCCAGGCGGTCCATCAAAGGATAGTCAAAACCCAGGCCTACCGATCCCTGGTAATTGACCTTGTTAATATCCCTTGTTGTTCCAAAAGATTCCGTATTTCCATTCTGTTTTAGCTGAACGCCATTATTAATTAAGAAGTTCGTAATCAAACCACCCAAAAAGCTGAAACTGAGTTTCCGGTCAATGATCTTATATTTGACTGTGACGGGCAATTCCAGATAATCAAAATACTGGACGGCTGTGATGTCACTTTCAGTGATCCTGATATTGTCAGCAGTGAAGGCAGGAAATCCGCTATTTAAAAAATCAACCGTATTACCGGTAGATGATGTTATTACATTTTCGTAACGGCTTGTATTATTCACATTTGCATTGATGGTGCCTGTTGAATTAGGTATCGACAGGTAGGTCACATTCGTCTTATCTGTGTAAGCAACCTGATCCATGGAGATGGCTTCCCCGTTATTCTTTTGCTGTCCGTAGCGTGAGTAATAAAGGCCTGATTGCACAGATAGCCTGCGGCCGGCAGAATAACCCACACGTAAACCTCCTGCATAGGCTATCAGTCCTTGCTCAGATTTGTTCATATCCTGCACTGCACTTTTGCTGAGGTAATCGGATTCAATTTTACGGTAAGAATAGAGTGGTGCTACTTCACTTCCCAGCATCCATGGATTATCTTTTTCCCCGTCATCAGTAACGTTCTCGTCATTATTGGCAGTTAGGGCAGCTGTCTGTTCCTGCATTTCCTCTATGTGAAAGCCGGCGATAGCCGAGCTTGTGAGGGGCAGGTACCTGAAACAGGGAAGGCTTGCGCATGCTCATGCTGGAAAGTACTGGTTTTTCCGTATCAGAATGGGTAGCATTATATGTATAGGTATGATTATCATTCAGCAAATAGGTATTATAATCATTCTTCTGAAGAGATTTACTTTCATTCTTCCGGAATTTGTCAGAAGCAATAAGAGATTGATTATTAGATTCTTTTGAGGTTTTTTCGACAGTTGAAGGCGCAATAATGGATTTTTCAGAAACGGGGGGCTTAGTAATAACAGCCTCGGCTTTTTGATTGCCTGATTTGTATATCAGATGATAACCCAGTCCAAGTGAAAAGAGCAAGGTCATGCCAGCAGCTATGCGTAAAAACAGATAAATAAGTTTCTTACGCTTTTCCATCTCCAGACGGGATGCAATCTTATCCCATACCTGATCTACAGGCATTTCTTCATAAACCGACAGCCGTTCCCTGAAAAACTGGTCTGTTCTTTCATTGTTATCCATAACTCAGGATGTTTGAATCGATTTTAAATAATATTTATTGACTCTTTCCTGCAAAATCACCCGTGCACGAGACAGGTTTGATTTTGAAGTTCCTTCTGTAATTTGCAGCATTTCACTAATTTCCTTATGTGAATATCCTTCCAGGGCATACAGGTTGAATACCAGCCTGTATCTTGGAGTAAGGTCCTGGATTATATTTAAGAGTTCCTTCACCTCAATACTCATTGTCATATCTATTTCCTGTTCACTTTCTGCCTCGGCAGGATTATCCTGTAAAAACACCGTTTGAAAATGCATCCTGTATTTTTCAAGGGCCGTATTCACCATGATCTTTCTGATCCAGCCTTCAAATGCTCCTTTGAAGCCGAACTGGTGAATTTTTTCGAAGACTTTTATAAAACCTTCCTGCATAATGTCCTCTGCATCATGATAGTTTCCGGCATACCGCAAACAAATGCCAAACATTTTAGATTTGAACATATCGTATAATTCGCGCTGAGCCCCGGGATTCCCCTCCTGGCAGCCAAGCACTGTTTTATGTAGGCGGTCGACCAAATACAAAGTTTTAGCACTTAAAATTAAGGTTAAATACTGATTTTACCTTTTTTATTATGCGCCGGATATATGATGACAACGAGGTGTAAAAGGTTGCGTCGGATGAAGTTATTTCATTTATGTTCATTATCGTACATTTCCTGTATCATAATGGTACAATTCACCGGGTGGGTTTTTCGTTATATACTTACTTTAATGTTATGATTATCACACAACTTTTCCTAAACGGCATAATATTTGTCAAATAAACAGTTTACTAACCTGCTTCTCATGATAACACTGAATAATCTGCATAAATCGTACATAACGGGTGCCAATTCTTTGCATGTACTCAAAGGAATCAGCCTTGAGATCGAAGATGGAGAAATGGTTTCCATTATGGGAGCTTCCGGATCCGGCAAATCAACTCTTTTAAATGTATTGGGCATTCTGGATAACTATGATTCGGGAGAATATTATCTGAATGGCATGCTCATTCGCGACATCAGTGAAACCAAGGCTGCCCAGTTAAGAAATCATACAATTGGATTTGTTTTTCAGAGCTTCAACCTGATCTCATTTAAGAATGCCCTGGAGAATGTTGCCCTTCCTTTATATTATCAGGGTGTCACCAGGCGCAAGCGAAACCAGATAGCCATGGAATATCTCGACAGGGTTGGCCTGAAAGACTGGTGGACGCACCTGCCCAGTGAATTGTCCGGAGGCCAGAAGCAGCGTATTGCCATTGCCAGGTCATTGATCAGCAAACCAAAAGTTATTCTGGCTGATGAGCCAACCGGTGCACTCGATTCTGTAACCTCCATGGAAGTCATGGATCTTTTGCAGGAAATCAATGATGAAGGGATCACCATCATCATTGTAACACATGAGCATGATATTTCCCTTCGCACCCAGCGGTCAATCAAGCTAAAAGACGGTGTGATTGACGATATTATATATCACAGTTCGGCATTGAAGGCGGCTTCATCTTTCTAAAAAACATAGCTTATGTTTGATATCGATAAATGGCAGGAAATCTTCAGCACGATTGACAAAAACCGGATGAGGACGTTTCTCACCGGATTCAGCGTTGCCTGGGGAATATTTATGCTTATCATTTTACTCGGATCGGGAAAGGGGCTTCAGAATGGCATCAGCAGTCAGTTCAAGCGTGATGCAGTTAACCAGATCATGTTCGGATCAGGTACAACCAGCAAGCCTTATAACGGTCTGAAGGCTGGCCGGGAGATCAGATTTGACAACCGGGATTATGATTTTCTAAAGAATTCAGTTCATGGTGTCGAAGAAGTAACAGGAAGATATTATATGTGGCAGAACCGGGTCATATCCTACAAAAAAGAATACGGGGTATTTGACCTGATCGCTTGTCATCCGGATAACATGGATATTGAAAATTCCGGCATAAAGGAAGGACGTTTACCTGAATGAAATTGATATTCAGAAAAAAAGAAAGGTAGTTGTTATTGGCGAACCGGTTCAGCAGGCACTTTTTAAAAATGGTAAGAATCCTATCGGGGAATACATTAAAATTAACAACATTTCATTTCTGGTAGTGGGGGTTTTCACTGATCCCAGTGAGCGGGACCGAACCAGGGCCTATATTCCCATTAGCACTGCACAGATGATTTCAGGCGGGGGTAACCAGATCCATAATTTTGCCATCACCAGCAACCTGAGTGCTGCTGAGAGTGAAAACCTGGAGAAAACCTTACGGGCTGATTTTGCCAAACGGCACAATTTTGACAAGGAGGATACCGAATGCCATGTGGATGTGGAATACACTCAAGGAATACAAAAAATTTCTTAATCTTTTTCTGGGCATACAGATCTTTGTTTCCATAATTGGTGCCTTTACAATTATTGCCGGTGTTGTGGGAGTGAGCAATATTATGATCATTGTGGTTAATGAACGGACCAAGGAAATAGGTATTCGAAAAGCAATCGGCGCAACACCTTATTCCATTGTAGGTATGATTCTTTTTGAAGCAATTCTTATAACAAGCCTGGCTGGTTATATCGGACTGATATCGGGGGTTGGATTACTCAGTCTGATCTCTATCGTATTGCCTCAAAATGATTTTTTTCTGAACCCGGAGGTGGACTTTACGGTAGCCATTGTTTCAACAATTGTACTGATACTGGCCGGATCGCTTGCCGGACTCATGCCTGCCCTCAAGGCCGCACGCATCAGACCTGTTGTAGCTTTACGCGATGAATAAAAATAACTACTGATTATGTTTGACAGAGACAGGTGGGAAGAAATATACGCTACGCTGAGAGGAAACAAACTGCGTACATTCATGACTGCATTCGGAGTATTCTGGGGTATTTTCATGCTCGTAGTCATGATGGGCGCCGGCAATGGACTTCAAAATTCGGTTTTTGACGGCTTCCAGGATTTTGCCACCAATAGTTCCTTTATGTGGACAAGGCAAACTACTATTCCATATAAAGGCCTTCCCCGCGGAAGATTTTGGATGTATACCAACGCGGATATGAAGGCATTGCGTGAGAATATTCCGGAAATTGATTTGCTGGCCCCCCGTCTCCAGCCCTGGTCGGGTAATGGCGACAACAATGTGGTGCGTGGACTGAAATCGGCTTCCTACGATATATTCGGCGATTATCCAGATTTTTTCCGTATCGACCCGGTAACCATGTTAATGGGGCGTGAAGTGAACAACATTGATATTATTGATAAAAGGAAAGTAGCTGTCATTGGCAACAGAGTGCGGGACGAGCTTTTCAACCCCAAGGAAAATCCTATCGGACAATATATCCGTATCCGGGGGTTTATTTTCAGGTTGTGGGGGTCTTCGAACCCAGGAATAAGAACATGAGTTTTGGGGGTGACAAGGAAAAGTCAATTTTCATCCCGTTCACATCCCTCCAGGTGGCTTACAATATGGGAGACGAGGTGCATTTTTTTGCAGTTACCGGAAAAGACAATATCCCTGTTTCCGTTGTTGAGAAAAAATGCATGGCACTCGTTGCCGAGCGTCATAAGATTGCCCCCGAAGATGAGCAAGCTTTCGGTCACTTTAACCTCGAAGAGCAGTTCAATAAAATGAGGGGTTTGTTTACGGGTATCAGCACACTGATCTGGCTGGTGGGAATCGGAACGCTTTTCGCCGGTGTGATCGGCGTGAGCAACATTATGCTTATTGTGGTCAAGGAAAGAACTAAGGAAATCGGCATACAGCGTTCCATCGGAGCATCTCCCTGGAAAGTAATCAGCCAGATCATCATGGAATCGGTTGTACTTACATCATTTTCAGGTATGATCGGACTGGTTTTCGGGGTAGCTATCCTGGAATTTGTAAATCATCAGATGGTCAGTTCAGGAGCCAATACGGACATGTTCAAAAATCCCGGCATTGATTTCAATATTGCTCTGACGGCCCTTGGTGTTCTTATTTTTTCAGGTATCCTTGCCGGACTGATCCCTGCGCGGAAAGCAGTCAGTGTCCGTCCTGTGGAAGCCTTACGTGCTGATTAATTAATGCAGAAATTAACTATACAAATCAAAACTAAAAATGAAAAAAGTCTTAAAAATCGGGTTACTTGTGCTGGTAGTCTGCTCAATCTTCGGTACCATGTTTTACCTGTATCAAAAATCAAAAAAGAAACCGGTGGTTTATGAAGTAAAATCTCCCTTCATATCCAATATCGTCAAGAAAACGGTGGCCACGGGTTCAGTTGTTCCAAGAAAGGAAATCCTGATCAAGCCGCAGGTATCAGGTATTATAGAAGAATTATTCATACTTGCCGGTAACCAGGTCAAAAAAGGCGATCTCATTGCCAGGGTAAAGATCATTCCCAATATGGTTGAGCTGAATAATGCCGAATCACGATTGAACAAGGCCAAGATTAATTTTGAAGACGCAAAAACAGTATACGAGCGTCAGAAGAAGGTGTTTGAGCAGGGCGTGATACCTATGGCTGAATTTCAGCAGTACAAGCTCACTTACATGAATGCCATGGAAGAACAGGAAACCGCAGAATCCAATCTGCAGCTGATCAAGGAAGGTGTGTCGAAAAAACAGGGAGGTGTTACAAACACCCTTATCCGTTCTACCATTGAGGGTATGGTGCTTGATGTTCCTGTTGAAGTTGGAAATTCAGTTATTGAAGCCAATAATTTCAATGAAGGCACCACGATTGCCAGTGTTGCTGACATGGGTGAGATGATTTTTAAAGGCAAGGTGGATGAAACAGAGGTAGGCAAGCTGAAATTAGGTATGCCGCTGATCCTTTCAATTGGTGCTATTGAGGATGAAAAGTTTGATGCCTCGCTGGAATATGTTGCTCCCAAGGGTAAAGAAGAGAACGGCGCTATTCAGTTTGAGATAAAGGCCAACGTAAAACTGAAAAGCAACAATTTCATCCGGGCAGGATACAGTGCCAATGCAGATATTGTGCTGGACCGGAGAGACAGTGTGATGGTTATACCTGAAAGCCTGATCCAGTTTGAAAAAAGCGGTGATTCAGCTTATGTTGAAGTTGAAAAACAGCCCCAGGTCTTTGATAAAAAATATATCAAGACTGGATTGTCAGATGGTGTAAACATAGAAATCAAAGATGGCATAACAAAGGATGACAAGATCAAGGGTGCCAAGATAGAAGCCACACCTGCTCCAAAGAAGGAGGGATCACAGGGATAAAGAAAATGATGAATTATGAATTATTAATTATGAATTGCGCGGAGCGCATAGGGTATTGTAGAATCAGGTTAGCTGCAGTATTTCACAAAGTGTTAATTTTAGGTTTATTATAGGTTAGTAAGCAACCCCTGCCAAAACAGGGGTTGTTTTTTTCGCTTAGATAAGAAATTTTAATTATTTAACAAAATAATTAACAAAAATTGTAACAAAATTGTTGAAAACTCTGTTAATAAGTAGTAAATTTACTTTAATTAATATTTCGTAAGCAATTGTTAACTTAACTTATGAAGTTGTTTATCAAACGGAATGGTAACACGTTCATGTTGAGTTCTTAATTTTCGCAGCATTTATTAATTGAGGTAACATTTACGGGCAATCTACTAACTAAAACCTTATTAATATGCTTGATGTAAAGTATAATATCAAAAGTCTCATTTCAAGCATTTATGAATGCCAGAAGAAGATCATTATTAATCGTCGATTCATTCGGGAACTTGAATCAGAGGGAAATGACACGAATAAGCTCAGGGGGGAAATTTCCGATCTTGAACGAAAAATCAGTGAATTTCAGAAAGAACTGAGAAAAAGGTATCAATTCTCTCTTTAATTAAGGTTTAAACCACACACTATAACCAAAAACCACTCTTTACAGGAGTGGTTTTTGATTTTAAGGCCTTTTATGTTTTAATCGAATTTTGTTTTAATAAACCACCAGTCGTGCAGAGAGAAGCTGACTAAAATGGAATGGTATCTTTCCCTTATCAGTCCGTTGGTGATGGTACCTCTTACTCCGCTATTGTAGGAAACGTTTACAGTAGTTTTATTCTTCAAGAAAGGGATGCCAAATCCAAGTGAAAAGCCGGTTTCATCAATTGATTTTTTGTTGATTTCCACATAATATCCTTCGTGGTAGAAGCCTGCACGATAAGCGATTCTTCCCATAAAGCCAAATTCATTCATTCTTCCGGGAATATATTCAACACCCACCCTGTATGCATTTGTGTTCACATAACTGAATTGAGTGTTAGTGGAATTCTCGTTTACCGCAGACCAGTTACGAAACATATAGTCGGCATTCACGGAGATTTTATTGGCCATATCAAGAGATATACCGCCGCCAAAATATAATGGAAAATTGAATATGCCTTCCTGGGTGATCCTATCTTCAAAAATTTGTCCCCCGGATTGCGAGATCTGCAGTTCTTCCTTAAAATTCAAATTATGCGTATTTCCGAAGACCCCTCCTATTGACAACCGGGAATCTTTGTTCAGATTAAAGAAATATTGAAATCCGAAATCGACCAGTATCTTATTCAGATTGGCTGTTTTTGTAGATGTGATTACGCTTGAAATCTTATCATAATGCACGGTTTCTGTTGATGTAATGGTGCCAAAAACATATGAAGTGGTAGCCCCAAGGCTTAGATGATTAAACAGCACATATGCATTGTCCAGATAAAACTGGGTTAATCCCCCGGTACCTGTGAGATCAGCTGTAAATAGATCCGTTGTGCCTTCTACATTCTTCGTGGATGTTATTTTATACCCAACTGTGCTGAAAGGTACAATGCCCAGTCCGCCGGTCCAGTTTTTTGCTATTTTGTATCCCATGGCTATATTCTTGATATTGAAATCGTGGCCATGCTGGGTATCAAAGCTTGTTTCATATTTAACAATATCAACACCAAGTCCAAAATCAAAAAAGAATGAAATACTATCCAGATCATGATAGGAGGCCGGGTTCAGATTGTTGATGTAGTGTTCGGATGCGTTGGCAATTCCTGTTTTGCCCATACCCAGGTTTCGGCTTAATCCCTTTGGATTGATCTCACCGATACCGAAAATAGAGTAGGGCAGATGCGTTCGTACCTGTGCAGAAACATTCAATGCAAATAACAGAAGGAAAAAGTGAATGAAGAATCTTCTCATGGAAACATTTTTACTAATAATTCATGTAATATACTTTCAGCTTTACCTTGTTGTCGCTGTGGCTCTGGCTGCCCAATATGAGCCTGTCCGCGGTCCTGTATATGTCATTGGGTGTAACAGTTATAAGCAGGGCAGGAATATCATCAGTAGCTTCAGTAATTTTGGTTTGGATGAAATTTGTTATATCAAATGTGTAACTTGTTTCTTCCTGGTATACATTGTCAATTACCAGATTTCCTATCAGTGCACTTCCTGTATTCATATTCAGAACCGGAGCTCCGAACCGGTTATACTTATCGGATTGAAATAAGCTTATTCTTGGAGGTAAAAGTATAGTTTTATATGAATTTCTTACAGGTTCGAGAATCAGTTCAGCCCTGAGGATCTGCATGTTTTGATGAAGTGCCAGCAGGTTTTTAAGATAGGGGATCTCAAGACGGGTGACAATTCCGGTTCCTGATTGAATAAATGACTGTTTGTCGGTGTATTTTACCGGCAATTTATCTTTTTGATTACCGGGCAGATCGATGAGCGGATTGGTTATTTCAAAATGGTTAAACTGATTTATTGCATAAGCAAAGATTGGAAAATCGCGATACTGGGAAATGCTTGTAAAATCTTCATAATGATAATATAAGCGCATAACCGGGACAGCAGAGGCAGTTTTAAAACCAACAATTGCCTCATCGGAGATATCACCTTGTAGTGTCAATCCTTTAAAATAACTCAGCCAGTTATCCATTTGAAGGATGCGGTCATCCTTGTCAAGGAAAAGCTGAAGAAGTTCATTTCCAAGATCATCACTCAGGCGTATAGAAACGGTATCACGCAAAGGAGTATTGGGCCGGGGTTTATAAGTCCGTGATCCAAGCGGCTCAGCAAAATAGTTAAATTTGGAAGTATTATACAGGTAATTATCCTCTCTGACCCTTATTGTTTGTTCCACCCTGTGAACATGAATTGTTAATGGTTGCAGGGTATCACCTATGTTATAGTCGTTATCCACCATGATCAGGGTGAGTGAATCATAAATGGAATTGGCAGGAACAGTGCGGAAATCCGGAAGCATCAGTTTAAAATAACTTGATGCAGAGACATCTCCGATTTCAGGATCATGATATTTACCAACTATTACAGCGCCTTGTCCGTCATCCAAACCGGAGGTCCGGAGGGAATCGAGTCTTAACAGTAAAACTGCTTACGGTGAGTGTATCTATATACCTCAGGTCTGTCTGTACATCAACATATTTACCTCCAATATCGAAGGTTTGATTGTCCTGGTTGCAGGAAAAAAAAGTGAGGAGAATCAGAATACTTAAATACTTTGTCATGTATACTTTTCGTTTAAACTTAGCAAAGTAAACCACCCATGAAAGGCTTTAAAAATAAAATATACGGTTACGTACAAATTTACCGACAGATTTTATATAATCATCTACATTTTTAACAATCATGGAAAGGGGTTTACAAAAAAAGATAATAAAATCAGCCGGATGCGAAAGTATTTTAATTTAATAGATAAAAATAACAATTTCATCTTTAGATTTGCAAACTGTATCTAAAACATTTTAATAATCCTTTCAGCATCTCTATGTTTGCCGAATTCCGCGGAAAGTTAAAAATTATTAATAAAAGAAAACTAACATCAATTAAACGGTAAAATCTTGAAAAAAGCATTTATATTCAACACGATTTTTTACAACAAATTGAAAATAAAATTTAATCAAATGAAAATATACAAAAATCATCTCGTAATCGCCTTATTATTAGTACTATCATTCTTCGCTTCTTATTCATGTGACGATCCCACCACCACCGTACTCATAGGAAACTGGAAAGAGCAATCCGATTTTGAGGGAGTTGCAAGAAGCAGCGCAACAGCTTTTTCAATCAATGATATTGGATATGTGGGTCTGGGATATGACGGGGAAGACAGGCGAAAGGATTTTTGGGCATATGATCCCGGCCGCAACAGCTGGACGCAGGTTGCCGCATTCCCTGGTTCTGCCAGGAATTCGGCTGCTGGTTTTGGTGCTGCAGGAAAAGGATATGTGGGTTTTGGCTATGATGGAGAGTCAAAGTTGAACGATTTCTGGCAATACGATCCGGCTTCAAATATCTGGGATTCTGTTAATGCACCGGATGGCCCGTCTGCCCGCTATGCTGCTGTTGCCTTTTCAATTGGTGATATTGGTTATGTAGGAACCGGATATGACGGAAATTACCTGAAGGATTTCTGGGCTTTTGATCCTGCCAACAACACATGGACACAGAAAACTAGTTTTGGTGGTTCAAAAAGAAGAGATGCAGTAGGTTTTGTAATCGACGGCAAGGGGTATATCTGTACCGGCGTGAACAATGGAAGCTATGAAAAGGAATTCTATATGTACGATCCTTCCAGTGACACCTGGACTGCCAAGCGGAAAATTTATAATTCAAGTGACGAATCCTTTGATGATGATTATGCAATTGTACGGAGTAACGCTGTTGCATTTGTTATGGGTGGCATGGCATATATTGCTACAGGAACGATTGGAAGTCTGAAAAATGATGTTTGGGAATATGATCCGGCAACAGATTTATGGGAGCCAAAAACAAATTTTGAAGGATCAACCCGTACAGATGCAGTGGCATTTTCGATAGCAGGCCGTGGATTTGTACTCACAGGAAAAAGTACAAGTTATCAGTTTGATGATATATGGGAATTTTTACCCAATGATGACTACAACAAAGAAGACTAAACGCTACAGGCTGTTATTGCTTTCTATTACCATTGCAGTATTATCTCTTATTGCATACCGGGTTTTCCTTAGCCCGTCATCTGAAACCCTGAATGTGAAAACGTTCAGGGTTTCTGGCGGATGGGGCTACCAGATATCCATACACCAGAAACCATATATTTACCAGCCTTTTATTCCAGTCATACCGGGTAAAAAGCCATTTCCAAACCGTATGACTGCCCTTCGTGCGGCAAAAACGGTCAGGGCAAAATTATTACAGGGCCAGCGACCGGATCTTACAATTGATGAGATATTGAAAACCGGTGTCGATAGTCTGGGAAATTCGAACTAAATTGCATTTCAACTTTATCCCCTTTTTTTTTCCATAGTGGATTTAGCCAAATGAACCGGATTAATTGCCTTATTGTGGATGATGAACCTGCTGCACTTGAAGTGTTGGAGCATTTTATAGGCAAGGTATTTTTTCTGCATCTGACAAAAAAATGCCATCATGCCATTGAGGCAATGCAGATCCTGGAAGAAAATAAGATCGATCTTCTGTTTCTGGACATCAATATGCCGGACATTGACGGGCTTCAACTGTTAAAAAGTATCAAATCAAAGCCACTTGTTATTTTTACCACCGGTTACAAGGAATATGCCCTGAATGGATATGAATTTGATATTGTTGATTTTTTGCTTAAGCCATTTGATTTTGAAAGGTTCCTCCGGGCTGTAAACAAGGCCAATAACCTGATATCGAAATCCACTTTGTCGACTGTGACAAATCAGAAACCAAAACAGTTCATCTTTGTCAAGGCCGATTATAAGCTTGTGAAAATTAATGTGGATGATATCCTGTTTGTGGAAGGACTTAAGGACTACATTAAGATATACACAAAGCAAAAACTGATCCTTACGCTCATGTCAATGACAGCCATTGAGGAAAAGCTTCCTGCAGATGAGTTTTTAAGGCTTCACCGGTCGTACATCATTTCCTTAAGCAAGATTGATTCCGTGAGCCGCCACCGGGTGATCATCGGTGAGAAATTCATTCCGATAAGTGTTCCCTACAGGGAGAAGTTTTACCTGATTATTGATAAGAATATTTAGTTAGGGGATTAGGGACCTAGGGGCTTAGGGGCTTAGGTCAATCCATCTTCGGTGTTAGGTGTTCGATGTTAGCTGTTTAGAGCTATTTTAAGTCGCATAAATATCGAAAAAGAAACTTTGATCGCTCAATTTCGAAGATCCTAAACCGCTAGGCCCCTAATCCCCTAAGCCCCTAAGCCCCTAAATATGTATCACCTCCCCGTAGGCTGCAGCAGCGGCTTCCATCACGGCTTCCGACATGGTGGGATGCGGGTGGATCGACTTAATAATCTCGTGTCCGGTTGTTTCCAGCTTTTTGGCTATTACCATTTCTGCGATCATTTCAGTGACATTGTCGCCAATGAAATGGGCTCCCAGCAATTCACCGTATTTTGAATCAAAGATCAGCTTCACAAATCCTTCCTTGTTGCCTGCAGCGGCTGCTTTACCGGATGCTGAATACGGGAACTTGCCAACCTTAATATCATAGCCGGCTTCTTTGGCTGCTTTCTCAGTATATCCAACCGAAGCGATTTCGGGAGATGTATAGGTACATCCCGGGATATTTTTGTAATTAATGGGTTCAGGATCCTTGCCTGCAATTTTTTCCACGCATACGATACCTTCTGCTGATGCAACATGGGCCAGTGCGGGACCCGGAATAATATCCCCAATGGCATAAACGCCCTTCACATTTGTCCTGTAAAACTCATCAACCTTTATTTTTCCTTTATCCATTTCAATACCCAGTTTTTCAAGCCCGAGATCTTCGAGGTTGGATGTAATGCCAACGGCAGAAAGAACAATTTCGGCCTCCCTTTTCTCAACACCTTTTGGGGTCTTTATCGTTACCTGGCAAATTTTTCCTGTAGTATCCACTGATTCTACCGAGGAAGAGGTCATGACTTCCATGCCTGCCTTTTTAAACGATCTTTCAAGCTGCTTGGATACTTCTTCATCCTCAACAGGAACAATCAATGGCAGAAATTCAACCAGGGTTACCTTTGTGCCAATGGAGTTGTAGAAATAGGCAAACTCGCTACCTATGGCGCCTGAGCCAACCACAACCATGGATTGTGGCTTGCTTCTGAGGGTCATGGCTTCGCGGTATCCGATAATTTTCTTCCCATCCTGTTTCAGATTGGGTAATTCCCTTGATCTGGCACCGGTAGCAACAATAATATGTTTGGCAGTAATTTTTGTTTCCTTTCCGTCCTTATCAGTAACGGAAACAGTTTGGTTATCCACCAGTCGCCCGTAACCCGGGATCTGGTCGATTTTATTCTTTTTAAAAAGAAACTGAACTCCCTTGCTCATTCCATCGGCAACACCCCGACTGCGTTCAACCATCTTCTCTAAATCAGCCTGAGCGGCCGAATCAGATGTGATACCATAATCTCCTGCATGTTTCATGTAGTTCAAAACCTGGGCACTCTTGAGCAGGGCCTTTGTAGGAATGCAACCCCAGTTTAAACATATGCCGCCTAATTCAGCTTTTTCAACTACACCCGTTTTTAATCCCAATTGTGATGCACGAATGGCCGCCACATAACCACCCGGTCCGCTGCCAATTATAACAAGATCATAGTTCATTTTCTTTTTGTTTAATTTTCAATAATTTGAATTCAACTATTTTTTACTGTTTTACAAAAATAATACTATTTTTTTCGCGAACCTTATAATACCTATTTGCGCTTGTAATTAAACCGTATCCAATGACGCTTAAAGTATTTTTCCATCAGAACCCTTGCCGGAGTAAAGGGGGTTAATTCACCCATCAGCACCCTTGTCTCCTGAATTTTCAGCATTTTTTGTATCCGTCGGTCATGATAAAAGCTGTCCTTCAGGTTTTGGTTGATGGTTTCATACATCCAGTATAATGATTGATCCAGTCTTTTTCTTTCGAAATAACCCTTTTGCTGCATCATGGTTTTATACTCCATTATGGTATTCCAGATCTCTTCAATACCCATGTTGGTTCTTGCAGAACAGGTCATGACCCTTGGAGTCCACCCTGTATCGGAAGGCGGGAACAAATGTATGGCATTTGAGTATTCTCCTTTTGCCCTTTCAGTTTTGGCAATATTTTCCCCGTCGGCCTTTGTAATGGCTATGGCATCAGCCATTTCCATAATTCCCCGTTTGATTCCCTGCAATTCATCCCCTGCACCTGCCAGCATCAGCAACAGGAAAAAATCCACCATGGAATGAACTGCGGTTTCACTTTGTCCAACACCCACAGTTTCAATAAAAATGGTATCAAAACCAGCTGCCTCACATAAAATTATTGTTTCCCGGGTTTTACGGGCCACTCCTCCCAATGAACCGGCTGAAGGGGAAGGCCGGATGAAAACATCCGCAGCAACTGACAGTTCTTCCATACGGGTTTTGTCCCCCAATATGCTTCCCTTGCTGCGTTCACTGCTGGGATCGATTGCCAGGACGGCCAGCTTCCGGTTATTGCGGATCAGATGAAGTCCGAGTGATTCAATAAAGGTGCTTTTGCCAACACCGGGAACGCCGGTAATTCCAACGCGAAGGGAATGGCCCGACCAGGGAAGGCATTTTTCAATGATTTCCTGGGCAAGCTCCGTGTGATGGGGCAGTGAACTTTCGGTGAGTGTAATGGCCTGACTTAGTACGGTCCGGTTTCCCGAAAGTATGCCGTCAAGAAACTCCTTGATGGTGGGCTGCTTGCGCTTTTTTTGCTTGAATATTTTTATTGCTTCCTCATTGATATCGGGAGGTTGAGCAATGCCTGTACTGACACTAAGATTGCTTTTATATACTGAGCCTTTCATTAGGCAGGTTTTCAAAATAGATTTTACCCGGCTTACTGTTTTTGGGCAACTATACCGTTCAGCCAGAGTATGGTTTTCGACCTTTTAGGGTCGTTTGTGATCACTGTAATTGCTTTCTTCTGGTTTCCATCACGGCCGGCAGGATTGAACACCGTTTTTATCTGTGTTGATTCCCCGGGTGCAATAGTGGTTTTGGCAGGCTGAACCGCAGTACAACCGCAGCTGGCGGCAACTTTCCTTATATACAGGATTGATTTGCCCGCATTGGTCAGTGTAAAAACATGCTCTATCACCTTATCGGGACTTGTTGTGCCAAAATCATAAGTGGTCTCATCAAATTGAACAACCGGAGCCAGCGCCATTTCTTCAGATGTAAGTGACCCGAAATTTTCCTTAATATTTGCAGTTATGCTGATTCGATTATTCGGTGCTGCTATTCCGTTTACCAGAAGATCAACCCTGTCCACTACATAATCCCAGTTACTTTGAAGTGCAGATGCATATTCCATATCAATTCTGCCTTCCTGTTGCGGACCAAGGGAAGCAGGTACCATTTTTACGCTGATATAGGAAGGCAATTGTTTGAAAGTCAGTTGCACTGTGGTATCATGTGAAGTATTCATCACCTTTATGCTGAACTTTCCAGTGGATCCCTTTGAAATTTCTCCAAAGGCAGCGTAAATGGTCTGAATCCTGACAGGCCCCATTGAAAAACGGTAAACATCCTCGATTTTTTCTGCAGGTATTACCACGCCCTCGATTGCCAGTGTGACAACCGGAAGATCGGCATTGCTGTTCACCTGTATTGTTTTATTAAATGTGCCGGGTCTGTTCTTTGGATTAAAGGTAACCCTTATACTTCCGCTTTTCCCGGGTAAAACCGGTTCTTTTGTCCATTCGGGAGTTGTACAGCCACATGATGCCTTCACATCGTTCAGGATCAAAGGAACCTTTCCTGTATTTGTAAACTTAAAATCATGAACAACTAATCCGGCCGATTCAGGAAATGTTCCAAAATCAAATTCTTTTTGAGTGAATGAAATGACCGGCTTTGATTCCTGGCCTGTAAGATGAAAATGAGAAAAGAGAGTGAGCAAAATGCAGAAAGAAATACTTTTTTTCATGGGAATCGCTGAAGTTAAAAGCATATGGTGGTCAAAGTTAAAAATTAATATGGGAATAGCCAGTAACCGATTTCGTTTCATATGAACATTTTGAACGGTTTGTTTTTTCGTATCATTGCAAAAAGGTTCACATGGCCCGGATTGTCCTTACCGATGATGGCTCACATACCCTGTTCATTCCTGAATTGAACGAACACTATCATTCAACCTTCGGTGCATTAACCGAATCACTTCATGTGTTTATCCGGAGTGGTTTGGATTGTTTTGCCGGCAGAAATGAAATCTCTATTTTTGAAACCGGATTTGGAACTGGTCTGAATGCCCTTCTGACAGCTTTAAGTGCAGTAAAGTCGGGTATGAAGGTATGGTATTTTGCGATTGAGAAGTATCCTGTGGACCCACAGATAGTGAAACAGCTTAATTACGCCCAACTCCTGAAAGATACTGAAAATGATGTCGAAAGATTGTTTTCAGCTATTCATGAGGCCGACTGGGAAAGGATGACTGAAATCCATCCCTATTTTCATTTGAAAAAAATGAAAGGAGATATGTGCAGCTTTATTCCGGATGCCAACTATGACCTGGTCTATTTTGATGCCTTTGCGCCGGATAAACAACCGGAAATGTGGACGGGTGAGATCATGAAACGACTTGTGTCAGCAATGAAGCCTGGCGGTATCTTTACAACCTATTGCGTAAAAGGAACTGTGAAGCGGATTTTGAAAAATTGCGGACTAACAGTGGAAAAACTACCTGGTCCACCGGGGAAGAGGGAGATTTTGAGGGCCAGAAAATGAGAGGTGAGAGGTGAGAGGTGAGTAAGGAGTAGGGAGAAAGTTGGGAGCGCCGAAAGGGCGAGATCTCAGTAACCGTGGGTAAAACCCACGGTTGAAAAGAATTACTTGCTTGCTATTTCGTCGGAAACAGTCAGTCTCTTTCTTCCCTTGGCACGGCGGCTGGATAATACTTTGCGTCCATTGGCGGTGGACATTCTTTCCCTGAATCCGTGTTTATTACGCCTCTTTCTGTTGGATGGCTGATATGTTCTTTTCATTGCTGTGCTTTTTTATGTATGCTGATAAAATCGGAATGCAAAGGTAAATAATTTTATTTTTCATCCAAATATTTTTGGCAATTGTTTCTCACGGGTTCTTGCATGAAGTGCGGTAATAGGTAAAAGCATTATCAGGACAGCCAAGATAGCCGGAATATATATTGTAAAAAGTAAACCAGTCAGATTCTGAAATTGTAATCTCCTGCCAGGTCGTGGTACCCATGATGCGCATTCCCTCTTTCTTTTCATTTGCTATCCCGAAAGGCATCGTAAATCCGTCCTCCACGCCTGTCCAGCGAAAATTTAGCAATATGCTGTCATTTACATGTTTGTAATACATACGTCAGAACAGGAATCTGGGTGTCGAACAGGTATTTATTGAAAAATGGTGTATAGTCATCACCCGTATACTCATTTACAAACCGGATAAAATCATAGGAATCGACAGTGTGGTATCGGTATTTCATCCAGAAATCATGGATGATGCCGAAAAACACAGAATCATTATTGATTGTGCACCTGAGGCAGTGAAGCATCATGGCTCCCTTGGTGTACACATCATTGCTGGCAAAGGTATTTTCGTTCACATCACGGTTTTGCACCAGAGGCCATACATTGAATATATAGTTGCTTTTTTCAGACAGTTCATACAGGTATTCCTCCTTACCAAACCGGTTCTCGATGAACATCAGTTCTGCATAAGTGGCAAATCCCTCATGGATCCATATGTCTGCCATATCTGTTGCAGTTACACTATTTCCCCACCATTCGTGTGCTGCTTCATGAACGATAATATAATCGAAAATCCTGTTTCTGTATTCATTGCCAGTGTTTTTTTCAAAGCCATTTCCATAGGCAATGGCCGACTGGTGTTCCATTCCCTCATAGGATGATTCCACAAGTCCAAACCCGTCGCGATTGAACGGATAGGGTCCAAAAGCCTTATTATAGTATTCAACTACATCACGGGTTTGCTTAAAGTGATCTTTTGCCTTATCCAGGTTGTAATTCAAAACGTTATATTCTAATAGCACCGTACCAGTGGCATCCTTCAGGGTATCGCTGAAAGCAGTATATTTACCCACATAAAAAGTGACATTGTAATTGTTGATGGGATAACTGACAAACCATGAAAATTTATCATAATTTGAATCAACACGGGTCATTTTTCTCAGGTTCCCGTTCGATACAGCCTGGTATCCTGAAGGTATTGTCAGATTGATCAGCATGGAATCGGGTTTGTCGCTGAGATGATCCTTTGTTGGCCACCAACTGCTTGCGCCGAGATGTTCACAAGCCACGCCCAGCCAAAGATCTTTGTTTTTATCCTGTTGCCATACAAATCCCCCGTCCCAGGGCGGATTTGGAGCATTCATTGGTTTTCCCTTATAGGCTATATGGATAAACTGGTCGGTGCCGGGCTTTAAAATCTCAGGGAAATCAATGAATATTGCATTGAACTCCCTGCGATAGGGTAATGAAACGCCATTCCAGGTTATGCCCAAAACTGTATATCTGTCGAAAAGATCGATCTGAATAGTTTTTGACGGCTGTACAACATGAAAATAGATGGTATTGCTTCCCTGGATCTTTTTACCCCTGGGTATTATCTTTACATCGAGATCATAAAAATAAACGTCAAAACAGGTTCTTTCCAGCCGGAGTGCTCCGCGAAGGGTGTCAGCCCTTGTGTATTTCGGCCGGTAGTTTAATTCAGGATATACTTTCTGATCCTTGTAAAATTGTTTTAGCAACAGATCACGAACATATTCGGGATCGCAAAGAAAACTTACAAACTGTCTATTTTCATTTGATCCGGCAGCACGGGCCATATTCAGATCTGCACACGCCCCGTCCGTATCACCCATTCTCAGTTTTGCCATACCACGGATATACCATGCGTTGGCCAGGCCCGGCATTTTCTTCAACAGGGCATTCATTTCTTCAATCACCCCGATATAATCTGTTTGTTCAAACCGCTGTAGACTTACCTGCAAGCTGGAATCTGGTGTTTGTGCCTGAATTGTTAGAGCAGACAATAAAAGGATGATGATCCAAATTTTATTCATTCCCGGGATAAATTGTTGTTTCAAATTTTTTTTTCGGCCGCACCAGTTTACGGATTGTATAAACTCATGTTAAGTATCTTCATATAATTTTTCTCTGCCATCAACATGGGCAATGTAATATCTGAATTTTTAGCCATAAAGGCAGAAACAATTTTGTAGCCAATCCACACAGCTGCCCTGGCTGGTGATTCACGGCCGAAGTCTTTCGTATACGGACCCTCGAGTATAAATTTGTCAATTGTAAAACGGTCGGTGCTAAATAAATATTTCTTTTCGATGAGTTCGGTCCACATGGCCTTTTCATTTGCAACACAATATTCAAGATTTTTGGCAGAAAATCCCCAGTTGATTGTATCGGGCTGGTCGGGAAGCATGGCGTTCGTAAAATACAGCATTTTGCCCCGGTAGATCATATTTGAAACCAGGTTGTTTATTGAATCATAAAATGGAAATTCGGTTTCCCCCCAAAAGGTGATGCAGTCCGAGGCCAGCTTTTTGGGATGCATATTCTCAACAAGATATTTATAGATACCTGCATCACGATATAATGGCTCATCGCTGCCGAGATATTTATCCAGTCCCATGGCAATGAGGCTGTCCCCGGTAATTGCCGACTGATTGAAACCGGCTACATAGGTTATGATGCGGGGAAACGGCTTTTGGGGGAAATAATAGCGGTAATGCCTGTAAGCTTCTTCCAGGTTTTCTTTAAAGGCATCCACGTTGGGATAAACAACCATTGTGCGTTTAAAGATCTGGTAATTGGTGTGATCGGTTGCAAATAGTGTCAGCCTGTCGGCATAGGCGGGATCATTGATATTTCCCAGTTTCACAACATAGCTGAAGTACTGAAGGAAGGCCCCGTATCTTTTTTGCCATACCGGAATGGAATCCCTGATCGCAGATGGGTCAGCGGAAAACAGATCTTGTTCAAACCGGTGGATAGTTATGGTTACCTGTATTTTATCGACATTTACATGTAACTTATCCTGCTTGCATGAAATAGCAGCCCCGGCCAGGATCAGGATTAGAATAGGGATTATCTTCATATTGATAAGACAGAATGGTAAAATTCCTTTTTCAGATGTAGTCAATTAAACCGGATTGCCAGGGTCGTCAAAAATAAGCCCAATTTTATGAATGACAAAATATTTATTTCCAAACTTAAATAACTTTGCTGGCAAATAACCAAAACCATATAATTGTGAAAAAACTATTAATACTAATTGTCCTGGGATATTCATCAGTCCTTTTCGCCCAGTCAAAGGTGAGGCTTGGTGCCCACATAGATCCGATATTTTCGTGGTTCTCTCCCAAGACTTCACAGATTGAGAAGGATGGTGCCAGGCTTGGATATAATGGGGGACTCATCGTGGAATATTATTTCGCACCAAACTATGCTTTTGTCTCCGGCCTGAATCTGACCCAACTGGGCGGAAATCTTATATATAAAGAAGAGGTTGATATAACAACCGGTGAAGGAGATCATGTATTGCTGCCGCCTGAGACAAGCGTAGCATTTAATGTGAACTATCTTACTGTTCCCATGGCTCTGAAACTCAAATCGAATGAGATCGGAAAATTTACCTATTATGCGGAACTGGGATTTTCACCCCAGGTAAATATCGGGTCGAGAGCTTCTTCAACCGGCGGAGCACTTAACAAGGATAATGTTTCCAAAGAAATTAATGCTTTCAATGTGTCATTCTTTTTCGGAGGCGGAATTGAGCATAGTTTAGGTGGCAATACCTCTTTGCTGGCCGGAATATTCTTCAATAATGGTTTTACTGATATATTGACTGCAGATCGTCATAAGGCCGGATTGAATTACCTGAATATCCGGTTAGGTGTTATGTTTTGAAACCTTCTCACATGAAAATTGCACTGGCTCAACTTAACTTTACCATTGGAGCATTTGATGAAAATGTAAATAAGATTATCGGGGCGATCCGGAAAGCCAGGCTGGAAAAAGCTGAGCTGGTTGTATTTTCGGAACTGGCAGTATGTGGCTATCCTCCGTTGGACCTTCTCGAACACCGTAACTTCATTGAAAAATGCGATGTATCGGTATTGAAAATTGCGTCCGAATGTAATGATATTGCTGCAATCGTTGGCGGACCCTCAGTAAACTGCAATCCATCCGGCAAGAATTTATACAATTCAGCCTATTTTCTGGCAGGCGGTGCCATTCAAAAGGTGTTCAATAAAACCCTTCTGCCCACCTATGATATATTTGATGAATACCGTTATTTCGAACAGAATACGGATTTCAGCCTGATCCGGTACAAAGGCTGCAACATTGCTGTTACTATCTGTGAAGACCTCTGGTTCAGGCAACCAATCCTCACAGGATTCGGAAAGGACAGACTATATTCGGTTTGCCCGATGGACAAGCTTTCAGCTCTGTGTCCTGACCTCGTGATCAATCTTTCTGCCTCTCCTTTTTCATACAACCAGGGTAAGATCAAATCAGAGATCCTCATTGACAATGCCAGGCAATACAGGCTCCCAATATATTATGTGAACCAGATCGGGGCCCATACCGAACTTATTTTCGATGGAGGATCCATGGCAGTGGATTCAAGGGGTGAAATAAAAAGAATGAAACTTTTTGAGGAAGATTTCCTGGTTATTGATACGGATGCTGCCGCTGAAAGGGAAGGAACTTCTGTACATGTTGTGGAGGATGATGAAGTGGAACTGATATATCATGCCCTGGTGTTGGGGATCAGGGATTACTTTGGCAAGATGGGCCTGAAATCAGGAGTACTTGGCTTATCAGGAGGTATTGATTCAGCTGTTACACTGGCCCTGGCAAGTGAGGCCCTGGGTGCTTCTTCAATGAGGGTTTTACTGATGCCTTCCCAATATTCTTCTGATCATTCAGTGACAGATGCAGTGAAACTGGCAGAAAAACTGGGTGTCCGTTATGATGTGGTGAATATCCGTTCGATCTTCAGTGCTTTTACCGAATCGCTCTCTGACCTGTTCAAAGGCAGGCAGCCTGACCTGAGTGAAGAAAACATCCAGGCCCGCATCCGTGGTAACCTGCTCATGGCAGTTTCGAACAAATTCGGAAATATACTGCTGAATACCTCAAACAAAAGTGAAGCTGCTGTGGGATATGGCACGCTGTATGGTGATATGAGCGGCGGATTATCTGTACTGGGGGATGTTTATAAAACCGATGTTTATCGCCTGGCAGCGTATATTAACCGAACTGAAGAGATAATTCCACTGAACACGATTATTAAACCTCCTTCCGCAGAGTTAAGGCCCGGCCAAAAGGACTCTGATTCCCTGCCGGAATACGATATTCTGGACAAGATACTATTCAATTATATTGAATTGAAAAAATCAGTTACAGAGATCATCGAGCTGGGAATCAATGAGCAGGTTGTGATAAAGACCATTAAGATGGTGAACCAGAATGAATACAAGAGATACCAGACACCACCGATCCTGCGTGTCTCATCAAAAGCATTCGGTTCGGGGAGGGTGATGCCTCTCGTAGCAAAATACTAGAGAATTATGAATGATGAATTATGAATGATGAATTATGCATTACGCGGAGCGCATTTGGTATTGTATAAATAACAAGTCGTGCAGTCGAAGAAAGTTTTGCGGTTTTGCAGTTCTGTGGTTCAGGAACCCAAAAGTCTTGCAGTCCCTAGTCCCTTGTCCCTAGTCCCTTCTTCGATACCGCCAGTCTCATTTCCTCAGTCATCTTCAATTCGTCATTGTCAAGCAGCCATTGCAGTACCTCGATCACCTTGTCACGATGAACTGCAATCCGGTCAAATAATTCATCGGGTGACAGGGGTTCAAGATTAAGTACAGCCAATATTTCTTCACGGATGAGGTTAAATTCCTCCTGTCGCAGAACGGACTCTTTTTTTATCCTGCAAATATCGCATTCACCACAGGGTTCGGAACCGGGCTCACCGAAATATTCAAGCAGGGTCTGACTCCTGCATTTATCTGTTGATGCGGCATATTGAAGCATTGCTTTGGCACGTTCGGTATATCGTTCCCTCCTTGTCTGGAAATTTTCCCTCGAGATATAAATGGCCTTTTCATCCAGCCTTTCCTCAAAGAAAATAACCATAGGTGACCTTTTTTGCGGTATATAGCTGATCACTCCCAGTGCGACAAGCTTGTTGAGATATTGTTTTACAACATCAAGATCCACATTGGCTCTTTTGGCAAGCTGGATTTCATCAATGGAAGTATACTCAGTAAAGATCCCGGTGTAGGACCGAAGCAGCAGCTTGATAAATGCATCGAATGGAGAATTGGAAACCTGGAAGCGGTAAAGATCATCGCGGTTGAGTATAAATTTAATTCTGCTGGGATTGTTTATTTCCTCTGTCAGCTCTAAATAACCTTCCAGTTCGAGTATTTTCAGACTGCTGAAGGAAGTAAACGGTGAAAGCCGGTAAGTACGGGCAAATTCATTGTGATTAAAATCAAATGACATTCCCTTTCCTCCACCCACAGGAATTTGAAGATAATTCCCCAATGCCGAATAAGTGCTTTTTATTGTTTGCATATCCGGGAAATTGGCGATGATCCGTTGGTTTACAGTGAGAATATCGGACGCAGAATAGAGAAGGATTGCAAAGGCTTTCCTGCCATCCCTGCCTGCCCGTCCTGCTTCCTGGAAATAAGCTTCAGGTGAGTCAGGCAAATCCATGTGGATTACAAACCTTACATCGGCCTTGTCAATTCCCATTCCAAATGCATTGGTGGCCACTATCACCCGAATTTTTCCCGAAGTCCAGTTTTGCTGTACCTCATTTCGCACCGGATGTTCCATACCTGCGTTATAATAGGATGCTGAAATGCCTTCCCGTGTCAGGGTTTTAGCGATCTCGATACTTTTTCTCCGGCTCCTCACATAAACAATACCGGTTCCCTTCAGCTTTTTAACCATATCAAGAACATCGCGGTCCTTATTTTCTGTTGTCTTCACTGCATAAATAAGGTTTTCCCTCCTGAAACTCGATTTCAGCAGATTTTTTGATTTAAACTGCAGCTTTAGCTGGATGTCCTCAATTACTGGACGGGTAGCCGTGGCTGTCAGGGCCAGTAAAGGGACCTGCGGATGGAATTGCCTGAGATCTGAGATTTTGAGGTATGAAGGCCTGAAATCATAACCCCACTGTGAAATACAATGTGCCTCATCTACGGTGATCAGGTTAACCGGCATATCCAGGAACCGTGTTCTGAAAAGTTCAGAGGACAGCCTTTCAGGCGAAACATATAAAAACTTGTAACCCCCGTAAAGACAGTTATTCAGGGCAATGTCAATTTCGTCACGGGTACATCCTGAATGCACCGCTACTGCCTTGATCTCCAGTTTTTTCAGATTCTCAACCTGGTCCTTCATCAGGGCGATCAGCGGGGTGACCACCAGGCATAAGCCGGGCATTGTCATGGCAGGTACCTGAAAAGTAAGTGATTTTCCTCCGCCGGTAGGCATAAGTCCCAGGGTATCCTTTCCGGCAAGTACTGAACGGATGATTTCTTCCTGCAGGGGCCTGAAGGAGTTGAATCCCCAGTATTTCCTAAGGGTATCGTGATAGTCAGCCATCAACCCCGGTTAATTGTATTTTTCAAACCAATATTACTTCTTTTTTTGTAATTTCGCACAATTTATAAATATTGCCATGACACAACTCGCCAATAAAATCATCTTTGAAGCACTGACGTTTGATGATGTACTTTTGGTTCCCAGTTATTCCGAAGTTCTGCCGAAAGAAGTGGATATCACCAGCCAGCTTACAAGGAATATCAAACTCAACGCACCTATTGTTTCTGCAGCCATGGATACAGTTACAGAATCCATTCTGGCGATTGCCATCGCCCGCGAGGGAGGGATCGGTGTCATTCACAAGAACATGAGCATTGAGGAGCAGGCCAAACAGGTTAAAACGGTAAAGCGGGCTGAAAACGGGATGATCTACGATCCCATCACCATAAGGCCCAATGCAAATGTGGGAGATGCCCTTACCCTGATGAAAGAATACAAAATTGGCGGAATTCCTGTGGTTGACGGGCAGCACAAACTGGTAGGCATTGTTACAAACCGGGATTTACGGTTTGAACATGAGCTTAAAAGGCCGATCAAGGAAGTAATGACCAAGGAAAACCTGGTCACAACAAGCCAGCATACAACACTTGAAATGGCTGCTGATATACTTCAGAACTACAAAATAGAAAAACTTCCGGTTGTGGATGACCGTTATAAGCTGATTGGACTTATCACCTATAAAGATATTACCAAGGCAAAGGACAGGCCCAATGCCTGCAAGGATACAATGGGAAGATTAAGGGTTGCTGCTGCTGTGGGTGTTACAAAAGACACGCTCGAACGGATTGAAGCCCTTGTAAAATCGGATGTGGATGCCGTTGTTATTGATACTGCGCACGGCCATTCACTGCGTGTTATTGAAATCCTGAAAAAGGCCAAGAAGAAATTCAGCAACCTCGATATTATTGTTGGCAATATTGCCACTGCCGATGCTGCCCTTGCGCTGGTAAAAGCCGGGGCAGACGGAGTAAAGGTAGGAATCGGACCGGGTTCCATTTGCACCACACGCGTTATTGCCGGGGTGGGAGTTCCCCAGCTGTCGGCCATTTTCAATGTATCGGGTGCACTGAAAGATACGGGCGTCCCCGTTATTGCTGATGGAGGAATACGTTATTCGGGCGATATTGTAAAGGCTATTGCTGCGGGTGCAAGTTCAATCATGGCCGGTTCGCTGTTTGCCGGTGTGGAAGAATCACCTGGTGAAACCATTATTTATAACGGACGAAAATACAAATCATACCGGGGCATGGGTTCAATAGAAGCCATGCAACAGGGTTCAGGAGACCGCTATTTCCAGGATTCGGAAGATGATAGTTTAAAACTTGTGCCTGAGGGGATTGTTGCCCAGGTGCCATTTAAAGGTTCTCTTTCAGAAGTGGTATATCAGATGATCGGCGGACTTAGGGCAGGCATGGGTTATTGCGGTGCAGGAAGTATTCCTGAACTCATGAATGCCAAATTTGTAAGGGTTACCTCTTCGGGTATCACTGAAAGTCATCCGCATGATGTTAATATCACACGAGAAGCTCCCAATTACAGTCGATAATATTCACCTTTCACATAGTAGTCTAATTATGAAAAAAATCAGAAATTTTGCACTGTTGCTTGTCTTTTTACCTCTTGCAGCCTGGTCCCAGGACGAGGTTCTGCTTACAATCGGAGATCAGCCGGTATTGCGCTCGGAATTTGAACGAATATATCACAAGAATAACAGGGTGGACGGGTATGAACAAAAATCAGTTGAAGATTACCTTGATCTGTTTATTAATTTCAAATTAAAGGTACAGGAAGCTAAAAAGCAGGGCTACGATACCATGCGGTCATTCGTTACTGAACTGGCGGGGTACAGGGACCAGCTGGCAAAACCTTATCTGCAGAACAGGAAGGTTATTGAAAGCCAGGTACGGGAAGCTTATGATCATACGATCAATGAAGTAAATGCCAGTCATATTATGGCAAAGTTGCCGGCTAATCCCAGTCCGGCTGATACACTCAAGGCCTATAAAAAGATCATGGATATCCGTAAACGGATCCTGGCCGGTGAGTCATTTGAAAAAATTGCCCGTGAAGAGTCTGACGATCCGTCAGCAAAACAAAACGAGGGTCGTCTCGGATGGTTCTCCGCCTTTATGATGGTATTTCCATTTGAAAATGCAGCTTATCATACACCTGTAGGCTCTATTTCAATGCCTGTAAAATCGAAATATGGCTATCATCTTATTAAGGTAAATGGCACCAGACCTGCATTGGGTGAAATAAAGCTGGCGCACATCATGACCCGTGCTGCAAGAAATGAAACTCCCGATAAAATTGCCCTGGCAAAGGAAAAGATTTTCAAATACCACGATATGCTCAAACAAGGTACACCCTTTACAGAGGTTGCGAGGAATTATTCTGAAGATGCCGGGAGTGCCAAGACCGGCGGGCAAATGCGCTGGCTTAAGTCGGGCGAGCTGCCTCCGGATATTGAAGAAGTTGTATTCGCCCTCAAGGACAGCAATGAATACAGCATTCCCCTGCAATCCGATTATGGATGGCACATTTTCCAGTTACAGCAGAAACGTCCTGTGGCATCCTATGAAAAGATGAAGAGCCAGCTTGAGGAAAGAATCATGAGTGATGACAGGGGCAAGATGGCCGAGCAGTCAAAAATAGCTGAAATAATGAAAGAATCGGGCTTTGTGAAGTATACCGAAAATATTGACGCCGTAGCCCAGGTGATGGATAGCTCTGTCTATAAGGGTACCTGGAATCCTGCACCGGCCGGTGATTTAATTGAACCTGTGTTCACGATTAACGGGAAAGAATACATCCAAAAAGACCTGGCAGCCTTTATTATACTAACCAAACGTTACCGTAAAGAACTTACTATGCAGCAGATTGCCAGGACAAAATGCGATGAACTGATCACCAGGGAACTGCTCGCGTTTGAGAGTAGCCAGCTCGAACAAAAATATCCTGAATTCAGGTATCTGATGGAAGAATATCATGATGGTATCCTGTTATTCAATATAACAGACGACAAGGTATGGAGTAAGGCAGTGAAGGATTCAGCAGGCCTAAAGGCTTATTTTGAACAACACCAGGGTGAATATACATGGAATGAGCGGGCTGTTGTATCTGTTTATGCCTTGAAAGACGCCGGTAAATTGAACGATGTGAAGAAACTCGCAACCAAACGGTCATCCAAAAAATGGTCATCTGCAGAATTCATAAAGATGGTATGTCCAAATGATTCCATTCCCTGCATGACAGTTACGGATGGCCGCTATGAGCAAGGCGATACGGCAGTCACAGGAAAATTTCCCTGGAAGAAAGGCTCCATGTCCGTAAGTGATATGGGGAAAAAGGTGGTTGTGGTAAATTCCATCCTGGCACCAACTCCCAAGACGTTAAATGAGATTCGCGGACAGGCTACTGCGGATTATCAAAATTTTCTCGATCAGCAATGGATAGCTGAACTGAGGACAAAATATCCGGTGACAATTAACCAGGAAGTATTAAAAAATGTCCGTTAAGTCTGAAAAAGTCATGAAGCTGACCATAAATCTGATTCTTTCATTGATTTTAATGGGTTGCGCGAAGCCCACGGCCAAGGTGTCTGAAAAACCAGTGGCCCGGGTGTTGGATCATTATCTTTACAAATCCGATCTGGTGGGTTTTATTCCTGCCGGAATAACAGGTGCGGACAGTATTGCCATGGTCCGGGATTTTAAGGAAAGATGGGTCAGAAATCAGTTATTGTTAAATAAGGCTGAACTGAATCTTACGGATGAAGAGAAAAATGTGGAACAACAGATTGAAAATTACAGGAGTTCACTGTTGATTTATGCCTATGAGCAAAGCTATATCAGGCAGAATCTGGATACTGTAGTCACAGATTCCGAAATTGAAAATTTCTATAAGGAAAATCAGTCTAATTTTATTCTGAATGGTACTCTCGTAAAAGGAGTTTTCATTAAAATTCCTGTGAAGGCACCGGATGCTTATAAGGTAAGACAATGGTACCGGTCAGATAACCCGGATAATATAAAGAGTTTGGAAGGATACTGCTTTAAGTACGCCACCGTATACGACCACTTTAATGACGGATGGGTAAAACTCAATGAGGTATTGCCCATGATACCTGCAGTTCCTGGTAATTCAGAGGCTGCCATCATTTCAAGGAGGTATATAGAAACCAGGGATACTGCATTTTTATATTTTCTGAACGCAAAGGAAATTGCTTCTTCAGGTAATGTTTCGCCCCTGGAAATCGTTAAGAATGATATTGAAAGTATTATTCTCAACAAACGAAAGATTAATCTGATCAATGAGCTGGAATCAAATATTTATTCCGATGCCCAGAATAGGGACCATTTTACAATTTATCAATAAACTAACGAAATGCGCAATTTTTTCTTAATTATACTTTCCGTTTTTATAGGCTTGCAGAATCTTTCAGCCCAACGCACAATTATTGATGAGGTGGTGGCTGTGGTTGGAGACAAGCGAATACTGTATTCCGACATAGAGCAGAGCTACCTGCAACAAAAGGCCGAGGGTGAAAAGATGGATGAAAGCTCCAAATGTATGATTCTCGAAAACATGCTGGTTCAGAAACTTTTGCTTAATCAGTCCGAGATTGACAGTCTGGAAGTAACCGATTCGCAGGTGGATCAGGAACTTGATTCACGTATGAAATATTTTGTTAATGCAATTGGTTCCCAGGAAAAACTGGAAGAATACTTCAAAAAAACAACTCTTGAAATAAAGGAGGATTTTCGTGACGAGATCAGGGATGGGTTATTAACGGGTTTAATGAGGCAAAAGATCACAGAAGGCTTATCCGTTACGCCTTCTGAAGTAAGAGCTTATTTTAAGACCATTCCGCAGGACAGTCTGCCATACATCAATTCGGAAGTTGAATATAACCAGATCCTCATGTACCCAAAATCAAATGAAAAGTCAATCATTGATGTGAGGGAAAGACTTCTCAACATCCGCGAGAGGATCATGAAGGGTGAAAGTTTTGCTACCCTGGCTGTGGTTTATTCCGAAGATCCGCAATCAGCCGTTAAAGGCGGTGATATCGGGTGGATGGCGAAAACAGAACTTGAACCGGAGTATGCAAAGGTCGCTTTTACGCTGAAAAAGGGACAGATTTCAAAAATCGTTGAAACGGCTTTTGGATTCCATGTCATTCAATGTCTTGACAGGACGGAAGACAGGGTTCATACAAGGCATATTTTGCTGCGGCCTACCATTGCGCCTGATGAAAGGCGACATATTATCGCCCGGCTCGACAGTGTGATCCGGCTGGTGCGCCTGGATTCGCTGAAATTTGATGTAGCAGCCATGAGATGGAGTGAAGACGAGGACACCAGGATAAACGGCGGACAGACTGTAAATCCTTATAAAGGTGGAACATTCTGGGGTATGGATGAGTTCCGTCCAAATGAATTAAGCATCATCAATAGCCTTAAGGTGGGTGAGATTTCCGAACCTTATGAGTCCATGGACAGCAAAGGAAAGACTGCTTATAAGGTTATCTGGCTGAAAAAACGGACAAATCCCCATGTGGGCAACCTGAAAGATGATTATAATCTTTTCAAGGCCATGGCTGCGAAGTCTAAGCAGAATGAAATTGTTGACGAATGGGTTGAAGAGAAAATTAAGACAACCTATATTAAGATTTCTGATAAGTATAGAAGTTGTCCGTTTTCACTGGATGGATGGCTTAAAAATTAGGTTATCTGAAAAGAGACCTTAATGAAAATTAATTTTGATTTTTAACAGAAAATTTCTTCTCTGTGGGCTGCTCCTGGTAATAGCAGGAGTCCTTTATTCCCAGGTGCCAAAAAAAGTGGAGCATCATGAGAACTATATGGAGTTTGACAGGAACATTGCAGGAGGTGCCTATCGCCTGATTGGAAATGTTTCGTTTAAACATGAAGGAGCGCTGATGTATTGTGACAGTGCGTACTTTTATGCCAATAACAACTCATTGGATGCATTCAGCAATGTTCATATTGTTCAGGGTGATACTGTGGATCTTTATGGGGATTTCCTGCATTACGAAGGAAACACAAGGATTGCGCAAATCAGGCAAGAGGTAAGGCTGATTGGTAAGAATACAAAATTAGTTACGCAGGCGCTTGATTTTGACTTAGGCCGGAACATTGGCTTTTATAAAAATCATGCGGATATTGAAAGTGGTGAAAATAAGCTCAGCAGCCACCAGGGGTATTATTATTCAAGAGAACAGATGTATTATTTCAGGGATACTGTTATACTCCGGAATCCTGATTATACAATTTATTCTGATACACTGCAGTACAGAACCACCACCAAAGTGGCATTTTTTTTCGGACCTACAAGGATCATCGGCGACAGCAGCTATATTTATTGTGAAAAAGGCTGGTATAACACAGAAACCAACAAGAGCATGCTGAAACAAAAAGCATGGGTAAGGAACAAAAAGCAGACAATTCGTGGCGACAGTCTTGTATTATGAAAGAGAAACCACTTATGGTGAGGGATTCAGTAATATAGAATTGCTCGATGAGGAACAGAACATAATTCTTCGTGGTAATCATGCATTCGTCAACCAGCTTGAGAATCGGGCCTTGCTTACTGACAGTGCCATGTTTATATATGTTATGGAAGATGATTCAGCATTTGTGCATGCGGATACGTTGCGCACAATGTCCGATTCTGCCGGGCACAGACTGCTGAAAGGATATCACAATGTGCGTTTGTTTAAATCCAATCTTCAGGGCATATGTGATTCATTGTTCTATACCACCCAGGATTCAATTCTGAAGTTATTTCATAAGCCGGTCCTATGGTCGGGAGGAAACCAGCTTTCTTCGGAATATATTGAAATATGGACAAAAAACAGGGAAATCCACGAATTGCATATGCAGCAGCTTGCATTCATGATTAACCAGGAGGATTCAACGAAATTTAACCAGATCAAGGGGAAGACAATGATATGCCATTTCGCAAACAATCAGATTTACCGCATTGATGTAAACGGAAACGGGCAAACCGTGTATTATGCCAAGGACAAGGATAATATGATCGGTGTAAACGTGGCACAAAGCAGTGATCTTGTGATTACTGTTAAGGACAATAAACCCGATATTATCCGTTTTATAACAAAGCCATCGGCAACATTATATCCGATTGGACTTGCCCCAAAAGAAGAACTGATCCTGAAAGATTTTAAATGGAATGAATCTTTACGTCCTGTAAATAGATTCGATATATTCAGAAAATACTAATACTCATCTTCATTGAAGAAGAAATCATCTTTGCTGGGGTAGTCCGGCCACAAGTCTTCAATACTTTCATAGATTTCCCCTTCATCTTCAATTTCCTGTAAGTTTTCAATTACTTCAAGGGGTGCACCCGAGCGAATGGCAAAATCGATCAACTCCTCCTTGCTGGCAGGCCAGGGTGCATCTTCAAGTTTTGATGCTAATTCGAGTGTCCAATACATATGGGTGTAACTTTAATGAGATCTTATTTTAAAAATTGTGCAAATATAAAAAATTAAACAAGAATTACAATTCCGGTTTCCAAGGGATATCATTTAATCCAAAATCACGTAAAACCTTACGCGAGAGCACAAAAAGATAATCCGACAACCGGTTCATGTATTTTATTACGGTATCCGGAACAAAAAGTTCGGCTGATAATCTTATTATTTCTCTTTCTGCCCTGCGGCAAACCGTTCGTGAGATATGACACTGAGAGGATATGTTGTTACCACCGGGCAGTATAAATGAATTCAGGGGCTCCAGGGATAATTCCATTTCATCAATTGCATTTTCCAGACTTTTTACATCTGCATTGCGGAGTTCAGGAATTTTTATCGGGCAATCCTCACAATCAGCAGCCAGAATTGCCGTGCATGTCATCAGCCTTTCTTCAATCCAAAGCAGGTAGCTTTTCAGATCATTGTTGCCGGTCATATCCCGCAAGAGCGAAATATGAGCAATTACTTCATCTACTGACCCATAGGCCTCTATTCTTGCATGAGTTTTTAAGACTGGGGTTCCGCCGATCAGCGTAGTTTTTCCTTTATCTCCTGTACGGGTATATATTTTCATTTTTTAAGGTAACTGAAAATGTAACACGGAAGATAACACATTGTTTTTAACAGCAACACATAATGAGGCTAAAGTTTATAGGAAAGTCCAAACATAAAATTGAACCGCTGTGCAGGATACTGGCTCCAGATCATATAGCTTCTATCGGCCATGTTATACAGATCAGCAAAAAATGTAAGTGCCTTTGAAAAGTTATAATTCACCTTCAGATTAAGATCTCCAACAGGTTTGAGCTTTTCCTTGCCTTCGGGCAAATAGTAATTCTTTATCCACCGGTTACCAATAAAGGTCAAGCCTCCCTGCACTGTGAGTTTTTTACCAAACAGGTATGAGGCCTCAATGGCTATTCTGTAATCCGGTTTATGCCATGGTTTTGCCTCTGCAAGCATCGAATAATCGAAATATTTTCCATCCAGTGAAATATCCAGCTTTTGCGAGGGCTGAATTACAAGTTGTCCGTGGTAAGTTATCAGGTCCACTTCGTCATATACACCGACAAACTTATTTTGTAGCAGATCACCTGCACTGGTGTCATTCACAAAGAGGTACATGTTCTTAAACAGCGTGTAAGAAACATCTGCCCTGAAGCGTACAGCTGAACTGATGCTTCCCTTTAAACCGCCGTAAACGATCAGATTACTGCTTGTACCTTTCAGATTCAGACCAGGAACAATGAAAGTATTTTCATCAAAAAGATCCATGTAGGAATTCTTTTGAAATTCACCGGTTAAACCGATAAACGGAACAATTACTTTTTCTATGATAATAATATCAAGTGAAGCATGGGGATAGAAATAGTAGTGGGTAATTTCACCAATGTCTGCCACTGTTTCAAATCCCAACAGGAATCTCCAGTCCTTACTGCGTTTACTGATCCAGGGGCTAAACCGGAATACTGTATTGGAAACCGAATCGATTGCAACCTTTGTGTTCGAATAGTCAAGTGAAATATCGAGCCCTCCCTGCAAGCCATTGAAATTTTTATTCAATCCGCCTTCGATACGGAACCTGTTTTCATTGTTTTTAAGCTTATCCCAGAAATAGTCATAGTGCAGGTCCAGATTGTAATTTAAATGTGAGGAATCGGTATATGTGGAAGCCAGGCCTATATCCATTCCTGCCGTGTAGGCATGCATCCTGAGGCTGTCCTTATCAATCTCAGGCAAAGAATCAACATACAGGCTTGTATTGTATCCGTAATAATTGAATCCATGATGGTCGAAACGCACATTGCCAGTGAGCTTCATTTTCGGATAAATGCTCCGTCCATACAGCTTCACATTATCCAGTCCATATCCTGCAGGCACCTTCTGGTCATTGGCCAGCACAACCTTGCCTCCCGATGATTTATGGTACAGATACAGGCCATAGGCATACTGTTTTGACCTGACATTGCTTATGTTTAATTCAGCCAGGGAGGTGGCGTAATTTCCAAGTCCAACCTTCAGCCAGCTTTTGTATATTTTAGGAAGAGAGGTAGCTACTGTTTTTGCCGGTTTGATCAGATCAGGCATAAAGCTGTTTTCAAGCTTTTTTGGTGCAATCGAATAATCAAAATGCGGTATGGTGGTTTCCACCTGGTTGTTTTCGGGAAGAAAGTTGAATTTAACGGCATCCGACAGTGTGGGCTCATATGGCCTAACAACATATACCTCCTTGTTAAGGTCCTGTGCGGAAATATCCATGTTATGCATCAGGAGCATCAAACCCAATAGCAATGGAGACAGAATGATTATTTTTTTTCGCAACATATTATCTGTTTTATCAATTTTTTTTACCGAATACCGAATACCGACCACCGATTACCGAATACCGGTCACCGCTTACTTCATCTGAATCTCATCCTCTTCCTCCTCTTCAACCTTCGGCTTACCAGTCTTTTCCTGGTTATCAGAAAGCTGTTTCTTTTTTGCCTTTGCCTCATCCAGAATACCATCATCGGTTTTCTGATAGTAATCAATCAGGCTCTGCAAGGTTTGTATCGCCTGGAAGTCATCTCCCCTGGCTTTGAAAATATCTGCCCATAGCAAAAAACTTTTGGCCATCCAGTATTGGTGGGGAGTACTTTTATCTGCAAAATCGGAGATTTCCTTTTCAGCATTCTGCAATTCCTTACGCTGATAGTAAATTTCAGCTACCCGGAACTTGGATTCGGCACCCTCAGCACTTTTTACTTCCATTGCCACTTTCCTGAATTCATCGAGTGCCAGAACCTGCCTGTCTCTGGCGAGAAGTGCCTTTGCTTTGGCAAAACGGGTTTCACGTTCCTGCTCCGGGGACAATTTTTCCGTTAGCAAAATTTTGTCTGCCAGGTCGGTTACCTTGTCATATTGTTCAAGCAATGAATAGCACTTGAGCATACCCATCCGCGCTTCGAGCAGATTACTTTTTACCTCGGCAACCTCTTCGAGCTTGCTGTAATATTCTACGGCCTTCAGGTAATCCTTTTGCCTGAATTCAATACGTGAAGCACCCAGGAGTGCCGGTTCTGTATATCTGCTCCGCGGCCTGTCAATGATATAATTAAAGGATTGCAGTGCCTCCTCATTTTCATTGGCCCTGTAATTGCAATCACCCTTGTAGAAGTATGCACTGAGAAGGAAACGGCCATCCGGGTGTTTTTGAATGTAATTTTTAAGACTTTGAGAGGCCCTGGTATAATCTCCGCTCATATAAATCTTTTCAGCGGACAGGTAACTGAGAGAATCCTGTTCAATGAGATCGGCAGAAGTCAGAACGCCCAAACCATTCACAAAAGAATAATAGGAGTCCACTTCATTCATGTCAACATATACATTCTTCAGTCCGATAAGGGCATTTTCAGCCTCCGGAGTACCGGGATAATCATTGATAACTTGTTTATAGCACTGAATAGCCTCATTATTCCGGTTAGAATTAAAGTAGATCAATCCCATTCCCACCAGGGCTTTCTTTACATAGCTGCTTTTCGGATAATCAGTGATTACCTTCTTATAGGTGGTCAATGCTTTGTCGGTCTGATTCAGTTTAACATAGCTTTCAGCCATCTGGAACATTACATCCGCTTTGAGAGTGGAATTTGGATTTGAACTGATAATCTTGTTCAGCGTGGTGATTTTTTCGTTATCTTTTCCTGAAACGCCCAGTGCAAGACCCTTCTGGAACAAAGCATAATCAGTATTTCCTTTTCCGTTTTTAATGGCCATATCATAATATGTAACTGCTTTTGCATAGTCCATCTGCACAAATGAACAGTCTCCGAGACGGTTAAAGGCATCTGTCATAATTTCAGGTTGCTTGCTGTATCCTGCGGCAATGAAACGGTTGAACCAAATGGCAGCATCCTGATATTGATGAAGGCTGAAATAGCAGTAACCCAGGTTATAATGGGCCGGTGCATATTCATTCAACTTTGATACGCCGGTCTGTGAAATAAAACCGGAATAATTGTCAATTGCCTTCTGGTAATCTGAGGATCTGTAATAAGCCTCTCCTTTCCAGTAAAGGCTTAGGGCATATAATTTCTGATCATAGGTGCCATACCGGGTTGAGGAGGTGAGCAGATCAGCTGCTTCGGTAAACCTGCTGTTGCTGATCAATTCAAGTCCCCTGTAATAGGCAATTTTCTGATAGGCTTTCTTTATCTCATTATTCTTATCCCTGATTTTATCAATAGAAGAAAGAGCCAGGGTGTAATTTTTTGCATTCAGATAGGCCATAACGAGAAAATTGTTCGCCTCATCACTCCTTTTGGAATTCGGGTACTTGTCGAGATATTCATTCAAAGCCTGTACAGCTTCATTAAACGGAGAATAATCAAGTTCATAGGTCAGTAAGGCGCTGTTGAAAAGAGAATTTTCCTGCATTTCCGGGTCGAAGTCCATTTTGGCAGCCGATGAAAATGCCATCCTGGCCTTGTTTTTATCATTCAATTTTAAATGGCAATCGGCCAGGTGATACAATGCATTCTGGCTCAGTGCCGATTCGGTTCCCGTGATCTGACCGAAGAGTGCGGCTGCTTTGGCATAATCTTTTGTCTTATAATAGGCATAGGCCAGACTGTATTTATCCTCACGGCTGGCGGAGGCAGAGGAAGCCATATATTTTTCGAGGTATGGAATGGCTTCTTCATACAGGTTAAGTTGGGCATATGATTCGCCGATTATCCTGGATACTTCGGGAGCTCTTTTTTCTGTGACATTCTGCATCAGGTTGGGGCCATATTTCACCACCTCGTCGAATTTTTTCTGTTTGTAATATATCTGGGTAAGATAATAGGGAACAATGGGTCCGAAATTCGGATCATCTTTCAGGCGCAGGAATCCTTCCAGTGCAGTTTCGTAATTTCCCTGGGTATAATTGATGTGGGAATAATAATATACCGCGGGTGTTGTATATTTGGTATCGAGGTCCTTGATCTGGCTAAAGGCATACCTGGCCTTATCATAATTCTCGTCCAGAAAATAACAATAGCCGCTTTTAAAGTAATATTCCGACAAATCGTCGCGACTCAAACGGGAAGTTTCTACCTGTGAATAGTAATCCATCGCTTTATTATAACTCTTGCGCTGGTAAAAATATCCGGCAAGGTTCAAAATGGCCTCATTTCTCAGTGGATTTTCAGGATTTTTTGCCAGGAAGGTCAAAGTTCTGCTTTCTGCATCGTTGTTGAATAACTTTACAGATGACATGGCTGAATAGAATTCACTGTTTGACACAAGGTCGGAGTTTTCCTGTCCATGTTCTTTCAGGTAACGGTCGAAATACTCCTGAGCAGCGCTGTATTTTCCATTATTATATAACTCCAGACCCTGCCTGTACTGGGTTTCCGCATTTGTGTTGTAGTCGGTCTGCTGGGCTGTCAGAAACGCACTGAAAGACAGTGCAACCAACATATTTACAAGGTGTTTCAGATTCATTTGTATATGTTTTCAGGCTAAAATTACTGATTAATAACGTATAAATACGCCCGCTTATTCTATTTAAATTAACAGTTAGGTGTTAATTAAAGAACAGCAATTATGATTTTTAATCAGTATTTTTGAAATTTAGTATCAAATCTTTCCGACATACATGGCTGAAGAATCAACACCGGTACCAGAAGAAATGGCACCAGTACCAGAAGAAATACCACACCGGTACCAGAGGAAACAACGCATATAACAGCGGAGAACGTGGTTGTGTTTGAAAATGCTTCTATATTCCAGGAAGATCACCTGGTGATGTCGGGTGTTAATTTTTCCATGGCGCGTGGTGAGTTTGTTTACCTTATAGGGCGTGTGGGAAGTGGGAAATCAAGTCTGATAAAAACCATAACAGCTGAACTTCCCTTAAAGGAAGGCTCAGTGAGTGTAGTTGGATTTCAGCTTGAATCACTAAAGTCCAGGCAAATACCTAATTTAAGGCGGAAACTGGGGATTGTATTCCAGGATTTTCAATTGTTGACAGACCGTTCAGTATATGACAACCTGTATTTTGTGTTACATGCCACAGGGTGGAAGGATAAGACAGAGATTGACCAGCGGATCCTGCAAGTATTGGAGAAAGTGGAACTGCAGAATAAGGGATATAAGATGCCTCACCAGTTATCAGGCGGTGAGCAGCAACGTGTTGTGATTGCCAGGGCATTGCTCAATGACCCGGAAATCATTCTTGCCGATGAGCCCACCGGTAATCTCGATCCTGAAACTTCGGAAGGAATAATGTATCTTCTGCGGGAGATCAGTGGAAGTGGTTGTTCAGTGTTGATGGCCACCCATAATTATACACTCCTGAAAAAGTATCCGGCCCGTACGATGAAATGTCAGGATGGAAAGCTTGTAGAGATACAGGAAAGCGATGAGATCGATTTTTCAACGCTGGACTAATTAGTGACAAGGGACAAGGGACGAGGGACAAGGGACCAGTAAGAAAACATTTCCAGTTATATAATCCATTAGCGGTTTTGGAATTATTGGAATTGCCAGAGGGTAATTTTATGATGGAAGGTCTTAATAAAGGGACGAGGGACGAGGGACAAGGGACAAGGGACTGGGGACCAGCAGGAATTATTCACGTTGGGGATTGTCTGAAAGCAGGGACTAGCAGGAATTATTCCCGTTAGGGATTAACTAGTGTTAGTGACGATTGACAAGAAGGTTCTGCAGTTTTGTAGTTCTGTAGTTTTTTGCCCTGGAAAGATTACAGTTTGCAGAATGAATCCCATTTAGGATGTCAATCATCGAATCGTAAATCTTAAATCGCAAATCAATATCCCATGAAATCCCAATTCATTTTAGCACTGCTCATTTTCCCTTTATACCTGGTGCATAGTCAGGAAAAAGTGGAATGTAAGGTTCTGGTCCCCGCTCTGACCGGTGTTTATCAGGGTGGATGCAAAGATGGTCTGGCACAGGGCAAAGGTACGGCCAACGGTACAGATGCATATACAGGTGTTTTCAGAAACGGGTATCCTAATGGCAAGGGTACCTATACCTGGGCTTCAGGCAATACATACAAAGGTGATTGGAATATGGGAAAGCGCGAAGGGAATGGAGTATTTACCGGCAGATTGGATGGAAAAGATACGGTGATGGCAGGAATATGGAAGAATGATAATTTCATGGGTGCTAAACCTGACCCTCCTAGAATTATCATGAAATATAATGTGGTAAATACAACTTTTACGCGCACGGGGGAAGGGAATAAAATTGCCATCTCTTTTTACCAGAATGGCATGGTCAACAATGTGATATCTCTGTCAATAGTCACCAACAGCGGAAGCGAGGTGAAAACCGGTAACATTACAAATTACTTTGATATTCAGTTTCCCTTTAACTGCAAAATCAATTACCAGTCGTGGAATGGCCTCAGGACGCAGATATTCGATTGTGTACTTGAATTTGAGATAAGCCAGCCCGGAAGCTGGGACCTCCGGGTCGGGAATTAAAAAAAGTCATGCAGTCATGCAGTCGTGCAGTCATGGGTCGAGGAGTCTTGTTGGCCTCGAAGGGGACTGATTTCGATAACCGTGGGTGAATTGAAAATCAGCGAAGCTAAACCCACGGAAAATCGTAAATTGCAGTCCTAAATCGTAAATCGTAAATCCCTTTATGGCCTCCGTTTGTATGATATCCTCTCTCCACGGTCTGTATGATGACCGTATTTATTGGAAAGAGGGCCTGTCATTAAAGAATCATGGTTATGATGTGATCCATGTCACCACGGGAGAGGATGATCTGGATTTTGTTTCAGAACATGGCATCCGGTTAATCCAGGTAAAAAAGAAAAGATATTTCCGGAATCCTTATCTGGACATATTATTCCGAAAGATTACATTCCGGCCGGATATATATAAAAAGATGTTTGGGATTTGCGAGGCTTTGCACTCAGATGTTTATCATTATCATGATATTCAGATCAACCGTTTCAGCAGAAAATTAAAACAGCTTTCACACGCCCCGACACTGATCTATGATGTGCATGAGGACTTTTCCGATCTTATCCTATCCGGCCAGCCATCAAACAGTCCGGTGAGATGGTTGTTCCGTTTGTATGCAAACTGGCTCAGGAAGTGGGAGCTTTCCCGTGCCTCCTCCTGTGATTTCATTATCGCTGCCGTTGATCATATTTATCAGAAGTTTGAAACAATGGCTTCATGCGGAAAAGCAGCAGTGATTTTTAATTATACAACCATTCATCCAAATACAATAATTCCTGCAGAGCAGAAGAAATATGATGCCATTTATTGCGGCCAGATAAATCCGTTGAGAGGGGGAATGGAGATTGCACGGGCAGTGGTTATGGCAAGGAAGGTCATCCCGGGCATAAAAATTTTGCTGTTGGGTCCGGTTCCGGATGCCCAATATAAAAAGGAATTGCTTGAAGAGATTGAAAAGAATAATCTTCAGGATAATATGATCCTATATGGGAATGTTCCTTATAAGGAAATTGACGCCTACTACCAGGATAGCCGGATAGGACTTGGGATTTTCATGCCTGTCAGCATTTTTTATTACGGAATTCAAATTAAAACATTTGAATATATGGCGTTTGGCCTGCCTGTTATCTGCAGCAACTTTGGAACAATTGATCAGATCATTCGTGAATCAGGATCCGGAATTACTGTTGATCCCCGATCACCCGAGGCCATCAGCAAAGCCCTGATCACACTGCTAACAAATAAGGAATTTTACGATGCCTGCAGTGCGAATGGAAGGCTGGCAGCAAAGAATAGATACAACTGGAAAACCGAGGAAGCCAAATTGCTCGACATTTATAAGGGACTGTCACGTTTGCCGGGAAATGCTTAGATTTACAGTAGAATAAAATCCAAATTCACAGACCTTGATATTTGGCGAGAGATCCATACATTCAAACAGGCAGATCCGCGATTTTATCTTTTATCTATCAGGGTCGTTGATCCTGGCCCTGATTGCTATTATAAGGCTTCCAGTTTTTACCAGTCATTTTACACCGGCTGAATTTGGATTGTTCAGCCTGGTTTCAATTACCTATACATACCTTTCTGTAGCCCTTTATAATTGGATCAATTCATGCGTGTACAGGTATTATCATGAATATGAAGGAAGCGGACAGCTGCATATACTGTACAGCAATATATTTCTTATCTTCCTGGCAGCCAGCATTTTTTTGCTGCTAGTGTCTGTAATCTGGTATATTTCTGCCGGCGGGAATGAGATCCGATCACTGGTGGTCCCGGCTTTTTGTTTCCTCTTTACAAACCAGATCTTTAGTATTTTGCTGGTAATTTATAAGATCCAGGGGAAGGCGTTAATTTTTAACCTGTTTCAGGCCCTGCAGGCCGTTTTTTCCTTTCTTTTGATTCTCCTGCTGATCTTCCACCTGGACATTGGCATTAACGCCATCTTTATTGGTCAGGCCGGAGTAAACCTGGTATTGACCGTTATTCTCCTTGTCCTGAACCGCCCAATCCTGGGCGAAATTTCCCCGGCTTCCTTATCTTCCGGGTTTATGCGTAAAATGATGCGCTATGGATTTGTTGGCTTTATCAGTTCGATGGGAATATTTATTCTAATTTCATCAGACAGGTATGTTATTGCACTGTTTCAGGATGTGAGCCGGGTTGGGATTTATAACCAGGTTTACCAGGTAGGGCAGGTGAGTGTTTACTTTCTTGTCACTGTTTTTTTTAATGCCATCACACCCGGATTCAACCGTTTGCTTTCAGGCTTTTCAAAGGAAAATGAAAGGCAGCTGATGAATTATGTATACGCATTCGTGCTGCTCATTTTGCCCCTGACATTTTATGTATCCATTTTTGCCCGCCAGGTAGCGGAATTTTTGTTGGGGAAGGAATTCAGGCAAGGATTTGCGATGATCCCATGGATTGTGATCAGTTCATTTTTATATGGACTAACCCTGTTTAACGAGACTAAAATGAAATTTGAACACCGGTTCAGACCGGTATTATGGGGAGTCATCATTGCCTGTCTGCTAAATGCAACACTGAACTTTATATTTGTGCCCTTATGGGGATATTCCTGGGCTGCCATCTCTACATTTATCGCGTACCTGTTTCTTTTCATTTATTATTATGTAAAGGATGATTTTCCCTACATGCGCGATAAGGGGTTTATCAGGATCGTACTGATAAGCTTAACCATCCTATTGCTGGAAATGGCTGTTGACATATTGATCCGGAAAGGATTTTCAATTGATCTCAACAAATGGCTCACCCTGTTGGAAGGTGCTGTTTTTCTGGGGATATATGTGGGACTGGTATTCCGTTTCAAGCTTATCCCGGATCAGATAGCTATATCATCGGACCAGAAGTAAGTGGATCAATAGATCCGTGAATACGCCCCACGGAATCAACTGCAAAATTGCAGAACCGCAGAACCGCAGAACCGCAGAACTCCCATCAACCATCAACTATCAACTAAATCCCCATAGGGTAAAAACAGGGTTTCGGGTCTTACATACAGAAAAGCTTTTCAAACGATATTATAACCAAAACGAAAGAAATTAAAGTTATCCAACAATAAATAAATAGCAATCATGAAAACAATTGTAACAAACGTGAGTAAGGGCCTGGCCATGATGCTGCTGGTTTTCTCAATCACTGCCATGCAAGCCAAAGGTTCAGTTTTTAGCCATTCAAAAGCTGCTAAGGATACAGCTTTCCGCACATTTACCGGTAAGGTAATTGATAACACCACTAAAAAACCCGTTGTATTTGCCAACGTATATCTCATCGGAAGCAGTCTGGGAACCGTAACCAACGCAGAAGGAGAATTTGTGATAAAGGTTCCGGTCAACGAGTTGGACCGTAAAGTGGGCTTCTCCTACCTGGGTTATAACAATATTGTGATCGCACTTTCTGAAATGAAGGAAAAGGATAACGTGGTGAGGCTGGAGAGTTCCGCCGTATCTCTCGATGCCGTTGTGATTCGCACAGATGATCCGGTTGATCTGCTCAATATGGCCTTCAAGAAAATAAGCGAAAACTATAAAAGTGATCCTGAGATGCTAATCGGCTTTTACAGGGAGACAGTAAAACAAAACAAGAGCTACGTGGCAGTTGCAGAGGCTGTTCTGGATGTTTACAAGTCATCTTACAACAGCATGATTGACGTTGACAGGGTACAGATCTATAAAGGCCGTAAAAGCCAGGATGTAAAGAAGATGGATACCCTGATGTTCAAATTGCAGGGTGGTCCCAGGACAAGCTTCCTGCTCGATGTTGTGAAGAATCCGGGCGAATTGCTTTCTGAAGATTATCTTGAAAACTACAATTTCAGGTTTGCAGGTTTTGCAACCATTGATGGAAGGGACAACTATGTGATTGAATTTGACCAGAAAGAGAATGTTGAATTGCCGCTGTACAAAGGACGCATATATCTCGACACAAAGAATATGGCCTTTGCCCGCCTGGAATTCTCCCTGAGTGAAAAAGCACTTGTACTGGCCAGCAGCGATTTAGTTCGCAAGAAACCCATGGATTTAAGGGTTGACGTTTTGGGAGCTGACTACCTGGTTAATTACAGGGTGTTGAATGACAAATGGTATCTGAACCATGTCAGATCAGAGCTTTCTTTCCGCTGTAACTGGAAAAAGAAACGTTACAATTCAACCTACACAACAGCGCTCGAAATGGCAGTAACTGACAGGGATACGATCAACATTAACAGGGCCAGATATAAAGATCAGTCAAAATCATCCGATATATTTGCCGACAAGGTTAATTCTTACAAGGATGAAAACTACTGGGGAGAATACAACTACATCAAACCCGATGAATCGATAGAGTCGGTCATCAACAAGCTCAACAGGAAACTCAAATGGAAAGCAATCGGAGAGAACTAATCCACATATGATCATCATCCCCCTGGACTAGTACCTTAGTGATAGGCAAAATGTTTCAGGGGGGTGATTTATTTAAAGGCAAACATGGAAAATAAAGATGATAATTGTAGATTTACGATCCTTGAAAAGATGATAAATAGCAACTATCGATGATTGTAAAGGCCGAATCGGTAACCATGGGTCAGATCTCGCTGGGAAATCTGAAAGCATACGAGATGTTGTTCAGGCAATATTATCAGATGCTTTGCGGCTATTCCCTTAAGTTTGTGGGAGATCCCGATGTGGCTGAAGAAATTGTGCAGGACCTTTTTTACACACTTTGGGAAAAAAGGATGGAACTGCAGATCAATACTTCGGTAAAATCCTACCTGTTTTCAGCCGTACATAACCGATGCCTGAAATTCATAGAGCACCGTAATGTGGAACAAAAATACAGGAGCTATTACCTTCAGCATGAATCGGAAGTTGACAGTGAACCGTTTGATTCAGCCGATGTAGTTGAAATGCAGCAGATTATTAATCGAACATTGGATTCACTGCCCGAAAGATGCGGAAGAATATTCAGGCTGAACCGGTTCGAAGGACTTAAGTACCACGAAATTGCAAATAAGCTGAGTATCTCGGTAAAAACCGTGGAAGCCAATATGGGCAAGGCGCTTAAGATCTTGCGTAAGAATTTGAAAGAGTTTGTAGAAGTAGCATAATACAATACGATATGTTCACCAAAAGTAAGACAGATTGGAGCCTTCTGGCCAAGTATCTCGCAGGAGAGGCCAGTGAGAAGGAAAAGGCAGCCGTGGAGAAGTGGCTTGGCCAAAGCGCGGAAAACCGTGCGGAATTTGGAAAATTAAGATCAGAATGGAAGATAATGGAAAGTATGAAACAATTTGATGTAGATAATGCGTGGAAAAAGCTCCATGGTCGAATCCTGGAAAATGAAGAACCTGTTCTGTCGGATAGCGGGAAAGTCGTTGATTTGCATCAACGGATGTCTTGGGGGACTCCGCTCCGGATTGCGGCTTCCCTGATATTGTTAATCGCCCTCGGTGCTTCCATTGCAATTACAGTTGGCAGGTACCAGAAGGTGACGATCACCACAGCCGCAAATGAACGGTCAAGAATCGTAACTCTTCCCGATGGATCGACGGTGACCTTGAATGCCAGTAGCACGCTGAGTTATATGAAGAATTTCCGCCGTAATGATAGGAACGTTTCCCTGGACGGCGAAGCTTTCTTTGAAGTTACCCCCGATAAATCCAGGCCATTTATTATCCGGGCAGATGGGGCTGACATAAAGGTAGTTGGAACATCATTCAACGTAGATACAAAAGGCAGTTCTTCTGAAGTTGAGGTTTATGTTTCTACCGGTATTGTGGAAGTATACAAACCCGGGAGCAGGCAGAACAGCGTCTTTATTCATCCGGGAGAGATTGGATCGGTTTCGGGAAGCATAATTAACAGTAAAACGGCCAGCAATGAAAATGCGATTGCCTGGAAAACAGGAAAAATGGATTTTCGGGATATCCCCTTATCCGAGGCAGTTGAAATGCTGAATAAGATGTATGAGGTGAATATTGTGCTCAAAGCCGAGGGATTGGCTTCCATCAGAACAGTGGGTGAATACAGGTATCCTGAAGAACCACTGGATACCATTCTGCGGGTTTTTTGCCAACAAAATTTACTTAGAATTGAAAAATCCGATAACAAGATATATCTTTCGAAATAAATAAGCTAAAATTCTGGTTTATTTCGGAAAAATGGGAGTGTATAAACTATATATACCTTTTATAAGATCATCCATTTCCCTGTCAGATGATAAACATCACAATAAAACCTGCCGGAAATTCCGCGGCAGGTTTTATTTGTTTCTAATCATGTGGTTAACGGGATTGCCATTTGTTTCAGCCCAGGATTCATTACTTGTTCAGCATTTCACCTTTCCTGATACAACCTGCACAGTGGATAAGGCCATGCGATTGATAGAACAGCAAACAGGCCTGTCTTTTTCATACAATACAGATATTATAAATAAAAAGAAAGTCATCACCCTTCAAGGTGGCCGGGTTGAGTTGATCCATATTCTGGAAAACACCTTTAACGATCCCCAGTTGAACTTCAGTATCATTGGACGTCATATTGTAGTGTACCAGACCCAGCGAACCCTCTCTGCCAACCCCGAAAGGCCCAAGGATTCTGTGAATTTTTTTGAGATCCGGGGAAGGGTGCTTGATAAATCGGATAAGCAGCCTCTGCCTTATTCCAGTATTTATCTTTCCGGTAAAGCCATAGGAACTGTAACAAACGATAACGGGCAATTCCAGTTAAAACTGCCTTCAAAATACCTGGCTGATACGATTATTGTTTCATGTATCGGTTACAGGCGAATCAAGGCTCCGGTTTCAACCTTTCTGAATGAAGAAACGGATTACCTTTTAAAGCCTGATGTAATATCAATCCAGGAAGTAATCATCCGGAAAATAAGTCCGGTTAGTCTGCTTCAATCTGCCACAGAAGCGGTATATGAAAATTATCCCGACAAGCCTGCCATTCTGACTTCCTTTTACAGGGAAATGATCAAAAAGGGAAGCCGTTATATGATGGTTTCCGAAGCCATTCTTGAAAGCTATAAGCCTGGCTATGGCAGGGCAGCCAGTTCTGACCAGGTAAAAATTCTGAAGGGAAGAAAAAGCCAGGATCCGGGTACAAAGGATACTGTGATCCTGAAACTGAAAGCCGGATTGAGTACAATGCTTCAGCTCGATGTGGTGAAAAATATGCCCGACTTCTTAACAGGTGAGAATATACAGGATTATGATTACAAAATGTCGGATATCGTCGTGGATAATGGAAGGGAACAATATGCCATTGAATTTTCGCCGAAAAAAGGCTCGGAAGACATATTTTATAAGGGACGAATATTGCTTGATATAAGGAATCTTGCCTTTACCTGGGTAGAATTTTATCTCGATCCGGAAAAACTTGACATAGCTACGAAGAATTTCATCGTAAAGAAGCCCTCCTATATGAAGGTTAAGGTTCAGAAAGCCAATTATAAAATTGCTTTCCGGCAGACCGGGAACAAGTATTACCTGTACATGATTGAATGTGAAACTGAATTCAGGATCAAGGACAGGCATCAGATCTCGGGATCGGTTTATCGTACAGGATTGGAAATGGCTGTTACAGAAATTGATACCATTAACGCCGCCCGGTTTAAACTCAGGGAAACTGCCCGGTTGAATGAGTTTTTTACCGAACAGCTGGGCGCATATGATGAGTCATTCTGGGGAGAATACAATTTCATCAGTCCTGAAGAATCTTTGGAAGAGGCGATGGTGAAACTGAGCAAGATGAAGAGGAGTGACGAGTGACGAGTGATGAGTGAAGGGAAATGAGAGACGAGAGGTGAGAGATGAGAAATGAGAAGGGGAGAAGGGGAGAAGGAGTGACTGCGCGACTGTAAGACTGCACAACTTTTTAACTGCAAAACCGCACAACTGCAAAACTTCATTCAACATTCATCATTCATAATTCATAATTCCTTGTTATTTTTGTGTTAACTTTAAATCAAATAAAGGCAGATCATGGAAGATATTAGGGATGCGAATACAAAGGAATTCATCAGCACCGCATCTGATTTCTGCAAGTTAATGGAACAGGCTCCTAAGATGCGTACAGGTGAATTATTTAGCCAGCTACAGCAAGTTTTACCGGTTATTTATGCTAAAAGTGCAAAATTATCCAAACCAAAATATTGTTATGAGGAGGAACCAAAGAGGTTCGTTGGTGAGGAAGAATATGCCCGGGTACATGATGCAATCCAGCAAAAGATTGAATTGTATTTTGGCATAACGCAGATGTCGCCTGGCACAGGTCCCAGCCAGTTTGAGATCATGAGTTTCAGCATGGCCGAAGGTTTTGCCGACCTATACGAGCAGCTGAAGAATTGTGTTAAGCTATATAATGTTGAAATACCGCAAGCCATGAATGATGCCATCTGGCTTTATTATGATAATTTTATCGCAAGTCTGGGTTTAAAGTTAATTGAAAGTCTCAAATCACTTCATCAACTCCTTTACAGTAAAAGCACTGAGGGGTCACGAGCAATACAGGACAATGATTTTGAGCTGAATAGGGACGAGGAGGAACCCTGGTATTCCGATGATCAGGAGGAGGTATATGGAGATGATGAATGAAAATGGGTACTTCAAAGCCGTTGAAGATGAATACATTAAATCTCTTCCTGCAGGTAGTTTTTCAGGGACTGTTCTTGTGGTTGATCATCCCGGTAAACTTGATGAAGTCCGGGAAGCCCTGAACGGTATTTCGGTTCTTGGATTTGATACCGAAACCAAACCATCATTTAAAAAAGGGCGTTTTCATCATGTAGCACTTTTACAGATATCCACCCACGACACAGCATTTTTGTTCCGTCTGAACAAGATTTCCCTGCCTGAATTTGTAATTGATATCCTGGAAGATCCTTCCATTGTGAAAGTGGGTGTGGCCCTAAAAGATGACCTGAATGCATTAATGAAACTTACTCCCTTTAAGCCCGATGGATTTATTGATCTTCAGCAATTTGTAAAGCAATTTGGAATTGAAGACAACGGATTAAAAAAACTGGTAGCCAACATTCTCGGATTTCGAATTTCAAAGCGCTTTCAGACTTCCAACTGGGAGCAGGAAGTATTGGGGCCGGAACAGCTTTGCTATGCTGCTACCGATGCATGGGCTTGCCAGCAGATTTATACATCCCTCATAAATAATTTAATCATTTAGATGGAGCCATTCAGTCGTGTTATCCTGAAATCAGGGAAAGAACAATCAATCAAGCGTTTGCATCCCTGGATTTTTTCAGGTGCAATAAAGAAAATCGAGGGAAAGCCAGCCGAGGGTGACACAGTTGAAATATTTTCCAGCACTGGAGAATATCTGGCAACCGGGCATTACCAGATAGGTTCCATTGCAGTGCGGATATATTCTTTTTACCAGGTCACCCCTGATTTTGATTTCTGGGCAATGAAATTCAAAGCTGCATTGGATTTACGAAATACGCTCGGGCTCACTGATAATATAGACACCAATGTATACAGGCTCGTAAACGGTGAAGGGGATGGCATGCCCGGTTTTATAGTCGATTATTACAATGGTATCGTTGTGATGCAAATGCATTCCGTTGGCATGTATCTGCTTAGGGAAAAGCTGGCAGAAGTTATAAAGGCTTTGTATGGCGATAAACTACTGTCCATTTATGACAAAAGCGAGGGGACAATTCCTGTCAAAGCCGGGTTAGGGATTAAAAACAAGTTCATTTACGGTAATCAGTCCGTTACTGAAATTATTGAAAATGGTTGTCGTTTTTCAATCGATGTAATTTCAGGACAAAAAACGGGATTCTTCATAGATCAGCGTGAAAACCGCGAATTAGTTACAAAATATGTTAAAGGCAAGGATGTGCTTAACATGTTTTGCTATACCGGGGGATTTTCGGTGTATGCATTGCATGGCGGAGCTGCCTCGGTTGATTCTGTTGACAGCTCTGCCCAGGCTGTGGAACTCACCAAACTGAATGTTGGTCTGAATCCTGAGGGTACCAGCAAGCACAAGACCTTTGCGGAAGATGCGTTTTCCTTTCTAAATGATATTGCTGATAAATATGATGTGATTATTCTTGATCCCCCTGCCTTTGCCAAGCATACCGACGCCCTCGAAAATGCCCTGATGGCTTATAAACGGCTTAATGCCAAGGCAATTGAACAGATCAGGCCGGGAGGTATCATTTTTACATTTTCCTGTTCCCAGGTTGTAAACAGGGACAATTTCAGACGGTCGGTTTTTGTTGCAGCCGCCAATACCGGGCGCCATGTCCGGATTCTTCATCAGCTTGTACAACCACCGGATCACCCAGTCAGCATCTTTCATCCCGAGGGGGAATACCTGAAGGGACTGGTGTTGCAGGTGGAGTAGCCATTTCTTTGTGGAGAAATATTCTTCATTATTCATTATTCGGTGTTCCTTGTTCGGTGTTATTTTAGGCAAATTATCACCGAACAAGGAACACCGAACGCCGAATTGTGAAGATTATTCTCCTGGGAAGAACTGCAAACCGCATAACCGCATAACTGCATAACTTCAGAACTTACTTGTCACTCGTCACTTGTCCCTTGTCACTCTTAACAAGTTCACCCTTTTCATAAATTCCGCTTTGGCAGTACCATTAGCCCAGGTATATTTACCCTGTCCCTGGAAAAGATTATCCCTGAAGTAACCTGTATACTTATCTCCATTCGGATAGAAATAGATGCCATATCCGTTTTGAACGCCTTGTTCCCAGGCACCTATATATTTTGATCCGTCCGGCCAGATATATGTGCCCTGGCCCTGGAATTTATCCTTCACCCACATGCCGTCATAAGAACTTGCGTCATTGCCTTTCAAAATCCCTCTTCCTTCTCTTAGTCCGTTCACAAAAAAACCGTCATATGAAAATCCGTTGGAATACCGATAATTTCCCTTTCCGTTTTCACAATTTCCGTATACACATCCCTGCTTGTCCTGTGCATAGGCCATCACCGGCAGGAAAAATATCAGGTAAAGAATGGTTTTTAGCATTTCTTTTATTATTAAAATTGTAAATGCTTCTACGCAGGAATTTATTTATCAGTTACATCTAAATTCGAATTAAACTCTCCTCCTTCAAAATATCCACCAATGAAAATCTCAACAAACAAATTACCTGATGTGTTCTGGACTGGTCTCATTGCAGCATTTACACTTGTGGTGCATATGGTCACATACAATACTCTTGGCTTTCACCGCGATGAACTGCTTTACCTTGCTCTTGGCAGGCATCTTGACGCAGGATACTGGTCAAATCCGCCCTTAATAGGTTTTATCAGTTATGTTACGCAACTTCTGCCTGGCAGCACCCTCTTTACATTGAGATTATTTCCTGCATTGGCGGGTGCCATGCTTATCATCATTACCGGATTGATGACAAGAGAGCTCGGTGGTAAAACCTATGCCCAGGTACTGGCCTGTATAGCCCTGGCCGTTTCAATTCTTTTCATGCGTGCCTTTTCAATGTTCCAGCCTGTTTGCTTTGATATTCTTTTCTGGTCCCTGATTTTGTACGCTTTCTTACGGTATATAAACACCGAAAAGCCGGTATATCTAATCCTTGTAGGAGTTGCATTTGGTTTTGGCTTTCTGAATAAGTATATGGTGGTATTCCTTGCCGCCGGAATGGCAATTAGCCTGATATTTACATCATACCGGAGGCTTTGGATAAACAAATATTCATGGTTGGCCATTCTCATTGCGCTGATGTTGTTGCTTCCAAATATTGTATGGCAGTATATCCATGGTTTTCCTATTTTGCATCATATGAAGGAACTGAAGGAAACACAGCTTGTGAATGTAAAGCGAATGAATATTATCCTTGATCAGATTCTGATGCTTACCATCAGCGCATTGGTATGGGTAGCTGGTTTGATATGGCTGCTCAGATCTGGAAGTGCGAAAAAATACAGGGTATTCGGATATACGTATGTGGCGATCCTGCTAATTTTTTTGCTGCTGCGGGGGAAAAGTTACTATATGGCCGGATTATATCCCATCCTCTTAGCTGCCGGTGGAGTTTCATGGGAAATGTCTCTAAAAAGAACAGCTTCTCGATTGCTTTTGGTTCTTTTTATTCTTCTTCTTACCATTCCACTTCTACCGGGTGCTATCCCATTTATGTCAGCACCAAGACTGGTTTCTTACTTCAGCAGGATTTCGCCTAAAATGGGAGGTGAGGCCCTGTTGCGTTGGGAAGACGGTAAAATGCACCCGTTACCGCAGGACTACGCAGATATGCTGGGCTGGGACGAGCTGGGCGGCATTGTGTTGAAAGCCTGTGATACCATTAAGGACAAAAAAAGACTATTGATTTACTGTGAAAATTATGGACAGGCCGGAGCGGTTGATTATTGTAACAGATGCCACGGATTGCCTGAAGTAATAAGTTTCTCCGATGCCTACCGGCTTTGGGCGCCGGATACAATCAGCAATTCACAGGATATTTTTATATATGTTAATGATGAACTGGGTGGTGATGTGGATTCCCTGTTCGCAAATATCATAGTTGCAGGAGGCATCACAAATCCCTATGCCAGGGAAATGGGAACAACCGTATACATGTGCCGCGATCCAAGGAGGGATTTTCCCGCATTTTGGAAGAAAAGAGTTTCACAAATAAAGAATTTTAAATAAAATCGAACTAAGCCCGCCCCGATCCATCGGGAGAACACCGAACACCGAATAAAGATGGATTGGCATTATGAAGGAATCGGAACGTAGTCTGGAGACTACGCTAAGCTTTGAGGTTTTTATAGCCACAAAGGCACAAAGACACAAAGTATTAAAAATTCATTGCCTCCTGTAAAAGCTTTCCGGGGGTCCCAGGTAACTTGGTTTAACACCACCGGTGTTTACGATTATTTTTTGCAGCACTATTCCGGGATCCACCATCCATATTTTCAGGGTATGGTAGCCTGGAATGTTTATGGAATGACGGCTGGACCCAATCCTGAAATTATCACTGACGGTTTGTTCCCAGTCGGAATTCCCGTTTTTGGCATCATAATGGCTCGGAAGAAGAGTGATTATTTGCGGTTTTTCATCGTCTATGCTGATCGCATATCTTACATCACGGTCAGGCATGAAATTCAAAGAAGGTGCAAAAACCGGGTTGACCTTGATGTCACCCGATGTAAATAAATACATCCTGTATTCAAGACATGCTGCATTTATTCCGGGAATAACCGAATCATAAGCGTTCGCGTAAGTCCTCATACCCGAAAGCGTATGTCCATAATTTTCAATTCTTTCCCACCGGCTCTGTTTTGCACCGTCTGTTTTACCGGTGAAATGTTCCGCTTCCATGGAAATGCAGCCATTGCTTTCAACAAAACCATCTAATTGTTCAGCAGAAGGTTGCATGGGATTATTTACAGTAATATTCACCTGTACTTCCCGGGAAGCTCCGGAAATTTTAAGCATACCCTTTGTCTTTCCTTTTGGCACCTTATCCCAGTCAATGCTGATCCATATCCGTTTGTCAGGGGATACGGAACCCTGTGATTCACTTATAATCAGCCATTTGTTTCCGGTTGAGACCCGGAAGGGAAATTCACTTTTCCCCTTGTCGAAAATCTCGATGAAATAGGATTGCCGGTTATAGACATCAAATTCAGGGAGTATTGCTTTATCGGATGCATCTGGCCACGCTTTTTCTGATCCTTCAATACTGACGCCCATCAATGGTTTATCGGATGGCTTAACTTGTTTCAGATCGATAGCCTCCAGGCTGTTATAGGGAGGATCCCTCCATCCGGTATATCCCAGGTGCGGCTGATCCATGAAGTGCTGCCATCTTCCGTCGGCAAATTTGTTGTTGAAATAGCCCATTAAACTTGTATCCTCCTGAAACAGTAACCTGGTCTTCAAAGCCATATCATTTGTACTTGCTCTTCCCTGGTTGAAATACAATTCATTTTTACCCGCGGTAACATACAGCTCATTTACCAAAGCACTGGCCTTTACAGGAAAAAGCACCAGCTGATAAAATGCATCCCTTTTATTTTCGGGCATTTGATTGTAGATATTTTCAGCTTTTTTTGCCAGAAGGTTATAATCGTTCACAATATTCTCAGCTTCACGATAATTTATCAGACTGTAAGTACCTGGTGCCAGGAGTTCAGGCTTGCGCCGGCCATTGTATTGTGTATATTTTGAAATGATATCGGCAATTTCTGCTGAATTGGCTTCGCCAAATTGATCCACTGTCCACAAACGGGTGTATTCCTGCAGATTGTCGCTGGTAAGGCTATCCTTATACCATGCAAGGTTCATAAAGAATTCAATGGGAAATTCGTAGCCTTTCAGATGACCGGCATTCACTATCCAGATCCTGTCAGCACCATACTGTCGGGCCAGCGACATCTGATCCCAGATTTTCGGTATAGGATTGCTGTTGATCCATTGATAACTCCGGGGCCCGCCATGGTAATCGAAATGATAATAAATTCCCGCACCACCGCTCCGGTTTTGCTCATCTTTTGTTGGCAACCGGCGGATATTGCCCCAGTTATCCTCGGCCCAAAGCAGTGTAACGTCATCGGGCACCCTCATTCCGGCCTTGTAATAGTCCAGCACTTCCTTGTAAAGGCACCACATCTGCGGCACACGGGTCACATCTTTGTTTATTTCATCGGCAATGATCCCGCGCTGAACATTCACTATTTCCTCAAGCAGACTTCGGTTTGCATCAGGGCCGCCCGGGGCCATTTCAGTGTCATCGGCACCGCGCAGGCCAAGCGTGATAATACTTTCGTATGACTTATTCCGCCGGATCCCTTCTCTCCAGAATTGCCGGAGGGTATCCCCGTGTTCCACATAGTTCCAACTGCCCAGGGTGGACTTAAAGCGTCGGTCCCATTCCTTTTGCGCACGAATCATCGGCTCCTGGTGGGATGTACCCATCACAATTCCATATTCATCCGCCATCCCGGCGTTAAGTGAATCATCCTCATTGAAGGCATTATTCCACATGGCCGGCCAGAGATAATTTCCCTTCAACCGAAGGATCAGTTCAAACACCCTGCTGTAAAATTCATGGTTATAATTGGCTACACCATTCGGAATGGGTGGATGATCACCCGGCGTTACGGTTCCGAATTTCGCATATATCCAATTGGTAAGGTCCGGAGCTTCGTCATTCAGGAAAATTCCACGGTATTTCACCGATGGAGGACCATCAGAATATATTCCCTTTTTTACACATATTACATCCCTGAAACCAGGTTTTACATCGGCCCACCAATACCAGGGCGACACACCCATCTTTTTAGAAAGTTCGTAAATTCCATAAATAGTACCTCTTTTGTCGCTTCCGGCAATTACAAGGGCTTCATCAACACCCGGGAAGGGATTTTTGACTACCTGAATCCGGTACGTTTCCCATTTGCCTTTGATGTCAGTATTCAGGAGCCTGGAATTAAACAGTTTATCAATAATAGGACTGCCAATGGTTCCGGCGATCAGAATTTTACTTTCTGAAGGAATTGTATCCATAAATAGCCTGGGTTCCGCATGGGTAACGGCACCAATATCTTGCTGCAGATCCCTGAGAGCCCTTATTACGCCCGGATAATCAGTTGAACTGATTAACAGCGGCACTGATTTGCCGGAATTAGCAATACAAAATCCGTCAACTGTATCATTCGTTATCACCAATTCTTTTGAAATTGAATCAGGTGTATCCTTTATACCTGAAGTTTCCCCCATTGCATGTAATCTGTTGATCAATAAGATCAGCAGAAGGAGGAGGAATATTTTTTTGAATGAGTTATCTGACATTTAATGTGTATTTCAATTTCTAAATTAGCCTTTTTAACGTTAATTTGTTAAAGATTTTACAGAATGGAAAGTAAACTTTCTCAAAAAACAGCCATCATTACGGGCGGAGCCACAGGTTTGGGTTTTGCAATAGCTCAAAAATTTGCAGAGCACAATATCCGTATGATCATCCCTGGCCGGAACGAAACAAAGTTAAAAGAAGCATGCCAATCCCTTGGTCCGCTTTCGGGCTATGTAATCCTTGATCTCACCCGGCTCGGCGATATAAAAGAAGCAGTGAACTCGATATTAGAGCGATTTGGGACCATTGATATCCTTGTAAACAACGCAGGTATTCATCTGAAGAAAGCCTTACTTGAAGTGTCAAACAAGGAATACCAGGACATCATATTAACAAACCAGACAGCAGTGTTTGCGTTTACCCGTGAAGTAGCCGCCATTATGAAAAAGCAGGGCAGCGGAGCTATTCTGAACATCAGTTCGATGGCGTCGAGGTATGGGATACCTCAAGTCATAGCCTATGCCGCTTCCAAATCTGCCATTGAAGGGATGACCCGTGCCATGGCGGTGGAATTATCGCCATTTGGTATAAGGGTTAACTGCATTGCACCGGGATTTATCCGGACCACCATGTCCTCAAAGGCGCTTGACAATGATCCGGAAAGAAAACGAAAGGTGCTTTCAAGAACACCGTTGGGTCGATTGGGTGAACCTGCGGAAGTGGCGGAAGCTGCTTATTTTCTTGTTTCCGATTCAGCGACCTATATAACCGGGGTAGTTTTGCCTGTCGACGGCGGAAATTCAATTGGTTTTTGATGGATGGAATAATTGGTTACTAATAATTAAAACTTCATACCGTGAAAATTACAAATGCCAAAGTGATTGTATGCAGTCCGGGAAGGAATTTTGTCACCCTAAAAATATTCACTGACGAGGGAGTTTACGGCCTGGGTGATGCCACCCTCAATGGGGTGGAAAAGGCGGTTGTTTCTTTTCTTGAAAATTACTGCATCCCTGCCCTGATTGGTCAGGATCCGCGGAATACGGAAGATATCTGGCATTATTTTTATCGGGGCATATACTGGAAAAGGGGCTCTGTAAGCATGGCGGCTATTTCCGCCATTGATATGGCCCTTTGGGATATCAAGGGCAAGATGCTGAACACGCCGCTGTATAATCTCATTGGAGGTAAAAGCAGGGACAATGTGTTGGTGTATGCCCATGTAAACGGAAATGACCTGAACGAAACGCTTGAAAAAGCAGAAATGACAATTCAGGCTGGTTATGAGGCCATTCGCATACAATGCGGGGTTCCGGGCATTTCACATGCATATGGTGTTTCAAAGGATGCCCGGTTTTATGAACCTGCCGAAAAGGGCCTTCCTCCGTTACAGCATTGGGATACCTCAAAATACCTGAATTTCATACCCCATCTATTTGATAAGATTAGAGCTGCAGTCGGTGATTCCATCCATCTTTTGCATGATGTGCACCATCGATGCACCCCGGTTGAGGCCGCCCGGCTAGCGCATGAACTGGATCCGTTTCATTTGTACTGGCTTGAGGATCCGGTTTCAGGTGAGTTGCAGGAAGGTCTTCGCCTGATCAGGCAGCATTCGCACACTCCCATTGCAATTGGAGAGGTTTTTAATACAGGTTATGATTATACAACACTGATTACTGAACAACTCATTGATTTTATACGGATGCCTGTATCGCATGGGGGAGGGATCACCCACTTGCAGAAAGTGATGGCATTGGCTTCCTTTTATCATATTCAAAGCGGGTTTCACGGGGCCACAGATCTTTCACCGGTGAGTCTGGCCGCATCGCTGCATTTCAACCTGGCGGTCAATAACTTTGGAATACAGGAATACATGCCGCATAATGATATTGTAAATGAAGTTTTCAAGGTGAATTATCATCTTGAAAAGGGACATCTTTATGTCAATGACAATCCCGGCATTGGTGTGGACATTGATGAAGAAGGAGCGGCAAAATTTCCCTATGTCAAGGCTTCCCTTCCGGTAAACCGGAAGACGGATGGGACTCTGTTTTACTGGTGAGGAATATTGTTCTGCAGTTCTGCGGTTTTGCAGTTCAGGAACCCAAAAGTCTTGAAGTCATGAATTGCAGTCATGCAGTCAGTTCATTGTTCATTCTTCCTTGTCCCCAGTCCCCAGTCCCTCTTTATTTCTTCATCCACCTCACCGGCCATGGCAGCAGATTCCGAGTGATTAACGGATAGTGAGTAACCATTGAACCGAAACCTGAATTGAAATAGGCGATGCCCGGGATATTTGATCCTGCAAAGTCAAAGACAAGTCCGGAACCTGCGTTCTTACTGATCACATGATTTACCAGCATGTACATGGCCTGGTTTTCCTTTCCATTATCCGTGGAAGCGCATACCTGGAACAAGCACCTCCCCAGCAGTATGATAAACCATCCCGCGGCAACGAGTTCACCCGTGTGGCTGTATACGCCCAATATCTCTCCGGCCGACTGTTGCATGCTGGCTGATGTGATCCGTGCCAGGATCGGATAAAAAGTCTTCCGGGTTCCTTTGAGTTGTTTATCCAGGTTATTCCTGATAAAATGGGTAAATACGGAAGGAGAAGGTCCCTGTTTTACAGTGAATCCTGCATTGATCGCTTTTTGAATATTCCTGCGGCAATTACGGTGGTAATTACTGGACAATTCTAATGCTGAAAGAGTAAGATCAAGTATGAAGTTTTTTCGTGTTGAAAAGGTAAGATCCGTATGCTGAATGTTGTTCCCTGAATTAAGCTGAATCTGAACATATTTGTATTTCAGCGGGATCGATGATATAAATTCAGAGATTGTTGCGGGACTGACTGATGAAGGTGAAAAAATCCCCAATTGTTGTGTGAAATAGGGTTGATACAAGTAACTGATCCCGAATTTAAAGCCATGGGTGAGAGGCATAACTGACAGGTAGTCATCTTGCACAAGGGCGTCCCACTCCGGGCTAACGGCATCGAGCCACCATGAAAGAGCGTAGGGCAGCCTATTTTGTGAGTTTGCGATGCAGGTATCCCATTTTTGCCGGTCGATGGAAGTGTGGGGGAGGTGGTGGATCATTTAAGTTGATAGTTGATAGTTGATAAATTGTCATGCAGTCATGAGTCGTGACCCCCGGGTTGCCCCCAGAGTTATTGAGATTGAAGCACTTCGTGCTTGTGCGGCTTTCAACTCCTTAGCAAGGTTTTATCATTCATAATTCATAATTCATAATTCATAATTCATAATTCTCTTCTCGTCCCTTCTTCAACCATTCCCTCGAAAACCTCTCTCCACCCTTTCCAAATTCCCTGCCCGGAGAGGGATTCGTTATGCCACAGGCTGATAAAGGTTCCCTCAGCCAGCTTTACCTGCTGAGCTATATTTTTTATGCGATCAATAGCCTCTTGGGGGGTAAGCGACAGGTATTGCTGCAGAGTCACATCCATTAAAGCAAAGGGGAAAACGACAAGGTCCGTCTCACGCTCATCAGCGAGATCATAAAAATTAAACGGGGAACTGGTGCCTGCACGGAATCCCGGATAAGAAGCATACCCCATTGAATAATCCTCCTTAATTCCCATTTCAATAAGCCGGCGGTATGTTTCAGGTAACCGGAGGATCAGGAAATGCTGACGGTTGATTGCCGGGGACTTGCCCAGGACCGTTGAATACCGTTTGTGTTCAATCGGAAGAAGCCGGGAATGATCATTTGATCGCAAGGAGGGATGGATACCAGTTTTGTGATCCTGACCTAAATGTTGAACCAGGTTTTTGAAATGCAGCGTATTCCAGGCGAAATTAGAATCAATCTTGTCGTAATTTCCAAACAGGAAAAAGAAAACCGACGTGAAATCATATTTCATTTCAATATTCCGGATATACTCATAGTTATCAAACGGATCCTGCATAGAGCCCTGAAGCACCGCAAGTCTTTGCCGGAAATCAGAAAAGCGGGACTGCCACAGGGCTTTCAGACTTCCTGCCATATTTCTGAATAATCCCTTATGCCTGAAAGACCAGGGATTGTCGATGTCAAACGTGGAGATGTAACGGAAAGACTGTGCAGGAAGAACCAGGGCAGGGAATTTTTGCCGCAATAACTTTTTAAACAACATGATCCATTGGTCAATGACTGGTTCTTCAAGGAACCCGATTCTGAATGCCAGGCTTTGGTCTGCTTCAAAACGTCCGTATGGGTCAGGCTCAAAGGGCAGGTATTCTTCGTATCTTGATAACAGTAAAAAGCATGCCGAAAAAAGATCAAACTGCAAATTGAATCCTCCGGGGGCCGGATAAAGATACATCTGGCCGTCCTGCATGAAATGTCCAGTAACCTGCTTGTCGATGCCTTTCTTGAACATCAGGCCTTCGGAGAATATGTTAAAGCATTCTTCAGGCAGGTTTGGTCCATAATTTACCACAAATGCATTTGAAGGTAAGTTATCCTTGTTGAACTGATCTGCATGGGTTAAATTAACATCGCATCCCAGGCGACCGGAAATAAACCGTGTTAAGTATTTCATCCGGGCGTTAATGGCCGGACTAAGCAGGATTATTTTTCCGGAGGCTGGCATATCGTCAGAAATCAAGTGTTACGAGGGTAATTCCGGCACCTCCCCGTTCCACATGCTCATCCCTGCATGATCGAACAATATCCAGGGAAGTGAGATATTCGCGGACCATATTTTTCAGGATCCCGTTTCCCTTTCCATGCAAAATTCTCAGTTCTGAAACTCCCACTACCAGGGCGTCATCTACCAGGCGTCTGACCAGGTCCACGGCTTCCTCGCCCCGTTTCCCGCGGATATCAATATCCGGCTTGAAATTGAGCTTGCGTTGGCTTAAACTCCAGTCGAACCGCGCTGGTTTTGCTGAATCCTGTGAAGAGCGGGGACCTTTGACGGCTTTCTTTTCAAGGTTTGATAGTTTCACCGATGTGATCATACTTTCGCCATAGGTAACCAGGGCATTTTCCCCGTTTATTTCGAGCACATCGCCCCGTGTGCCAAGGTTTTTAATGAACACTTCGTCCCCGGCTGTGATCACATTGTTTTCGGTAACTTCAGCAGGTTTTTCTGTTTCCGGTGGCTCCCGCCTGAACTTCATTACCTGTTTGCGTACTTCCCCTATCTTTCCGTCAAGCTGCACTTCGCCAGGGGTATGATCCTCAGGAATATTCTTCCGGTAATCTTCCAGTCCCTTTCTTGCTTCCCTGGTAAGATCTTTATCCGCCTGCGTTTCCCGGATTACCCGGATGGTTTTTTCAATTTCCTTATTTACGTTCGACAACAGGTCGGCGGCCTCCTTTCGGGCCGTTTCCAGTATTTCCTTTCGCATTTTTTTGGTTTGCCCCAGTTCGGTTTCATACAGTTCAAGCATGGATGTCAGTCGTTTTTCCGATATTTTTATCCGGTCTCGCTTCTCTTCCCAATAGCGCTTGTCTCGCAGAATTTCCCTCAAATGCCTGTCGAAATTAATATGGTCCTCCCCAACATTCGATGCCGCCTTGTCCAGGATATCAGCCGGGAGACCGATCTGCCTGGCGATGTCAATGGCAAAGGAACTCCCTGGTTTGCCAATTTCAAGCTTGAACAGCGGTTTCATCTTTCCGGAATCAAACAACATGGCGCCATTGACAACTCCCTCTGCTCCTGATGCATAATGCTTGAGGTTTGAATAATGGGTGGTGATCACCCCGTATGTTTTTTTCTGGTTGAGCGATTCAAGTATGGCCTCGGCAATGGCTCCCCCAATATGTGGTTCCGTTCCGGTGCCGAATTCATCGATCAGGATCAGGCTTGAGGGAGAGGCATGGCGCAGGAAGTTTTTCATGTTCAGAAGATGGGAACTGTAAGTGCTCAGGTCATTTTCAATCGACTGCTCATCCCCTATGTCGAGCAGGATATCGCTGAAAATTCCGGTCTCCGAGCTTTCCACCATGGGTACCAGCAAGCCGCATTGCAGCATATACTGAAGCAATCCTGTTGTTTTAAGGCAGACTGATTTTCCGCCTGCATTAGGTCCTGAAATCAACAGGATGCGGTTCTTTTCATCCAGGTACAGATCAAGGGGTACCACTTCCTTGCCTTCCTTTTTAAGATGTAACAGGAGCAGCGGGTGAATAGCCTGTTTCCAGCGAAATCCCGGACTGTCGACAAGGGCAGGCAAACCGGCATCGATTTTGATCGCAAACAAGGCTTTGGCACGGATGAAATCGATCATGCCAAGAAAATCATAGGTTGCAAGCAGGTCATCGATATATGGGCGGATGGAATCTGTGAAGCCGATAAGAATTTTAACGATTTCGCGTATTTCGGCGATTTCAAGTTCACGGATCTCGTTGTTCAGTTCAACAACCTCCGCCGGTTCAACATAAGCCGTGCGGCCGGTAGCGGATTCATCATGAACAATACCGCTGATCTTTCTTTTATTTGCTGCTGGTACCGGGATCACGGGCCGTCCGTTGCGGATTGAAATCGTAGTGTCCTTTTCAATAAAACCATCATCCATGGCTTTTTTCAAAAGGCTCTGTATCCTCTTGCCTGCTGATGCCTGCTTTTGCACGATCTCCCCGCGGATACGCCGTAATTCAGGGGAAGCATTGTCCCTGATCCTTCCCTGCTTTGACAGGATAGCATCGATGCGCTCATCCACATAACTGTAATACTTCACATTGCCGGCCAGTTTTTTCAGCAACGGATATTTTTCAGGTGAAGTATTTTTTAAAAACCGCAGTATGCCTTTGATGGTTTCGAGGGAGCGCTTGAGATCCCATACTTCTTCCGTTTCGAGGTAGGTGCCCTCAATACGTGCTTTTTTCAATCCAGGGGTGAGATCGTGAAAATTGTCTGTTGGAAAGTTATCTTCAAAAACACAGATATGCCTGAATTCTGCTGTATGACCCAATACCTCCTTCAAAACAGCAAAGTTGGTTATAAAACGGATCTCATCCACCTTCTGCCTGCCGGGGGGAAACAGGCACTGATCTTTCACCAGTTCCCTGATCTGGTCGAACCCGGTCTTAATTTCGAAATTGGATGGATATATCAAGGATGTATGGATTTGTAGTACAAAAATAGCTGAAAATGCAAGCGATTATAGTCTTCGAAAAACAAATTCCTCTTTTAGGTTGTTAGTGAGGTAAAATTTAATAAATTGTTCACAATGCATATGCAACCAAAAAATCAGGCTGGCAAGAACAGTATAATTCGAAATTTTCAATCGGCACCTCCTGCTGAAACAATCACTATGAGAAAAATTTACAGATTGCACGAAATCAGATATTTAACCGAAGACACATATGTCATGCGTTTTGACCGCAATAACATGCCATTCCGCGCCGGACAGCATATTACCCTTGGGATACCCGGCAATAACCAGGTTCGTGAATATTCAATTTACAGCACGGAGCAGGACAGCTGCCCTGGAAGTTCTTATAAAAGAAGTGGAGACTGGATCAGTTTCAAAACAACTGAGTAAACTCATACCGGGTGAACTCCTGGAAGTGGATGGTCCATTTGGTTATTTTACGCTCGATGAGAAAAAAACCCCGAATACCGAATATCTTTTCATTGCCACAGGTACCGGAATTGCCCCGTTTCACAGCCTGGCAGGCTCATATCCCGGGCTAAATTATACAGTGCTTCATGGTGTTCGCTATGGCAGGGAAGCCTATGAATCCTTTGCCTACCCGAAAGAACAGTCACATTCTCTGTACATCACGCGACAGCGAGGGTGATTTTCATGGCCGGGTGACGGATTACCTTAATCAAAAAGAGCTGAAAATAGATACAATGGTTTATCTTTGCGGAAATTGTGACATGATTTATGATGTTTACGATTTACTGACTTCACGCGGGTTTCCATCGGGAAACATCAAGACTGAAGTCTATTTCTGAAGCTTTTTTTATTGACGTATCCATGAAATATCATATTTTGACGCTTGGCTGCCAGATGAATAAATCCGACAGCGAACGCGTTCGTACCGTGATCGAGGGGATGGGCTACCAGTGGACTGAGGAAGAGGAAGAGGCAAGCCTGCTTGGCATTTTGGCCTGTTCGGTACGGCAAAAATCAATCGACAAGGTATATTCCCGCATTGCACGGTGGAACAAACGGAAAAACAGGCAAAACCTGCTGACTTTCGTTTCAGGATGCGTGTTGCCGGCTGATAAAGTGAAGTTTCTCAAGCTTTTCGATCTTGTCTTCCCGATGAGCGAATTACCCGATTTTCCGGATATGATCCGGCAATATGGTGTCACCAGCCGGGTAGCAGTGGCAGCTGCAGTAGGGGACGGAAGCAATTGGCCGCTGCAGAATGCATCAGGAATCAGCATCAGGAATCAGCATCAGGCTGAAGGAACTGAAAGAGGTTGGCAGATGCAGGGAACCGGGGATGATGGCAAGGGCAACCAGCAGATGAGCGCCTTGCGGCCTGAAGCCGGAATCCGGGATTTTTGGAAATTGCAGCCATCCTACCTGTCGGATTTCGAAGCCTACATTCCCATTCAGAATGGATGCGATAAATTCTGCACATTTTGCGCAGTACCCTATACAAGGGGAAGGGAGATCTCCCGTCCTTCGGAAGAAATAATGGAAGAATTGAAATTCCTGGTAAATAAAGGGTACAAGTCAATCACCCTGCTTGGGACAGAATGTAAATTCGTATGGACTTGATAAAAAGGGCGCTGAGCTTAGCTTTCCCGGTCTGCTTAGGCAGATCGGTGAATATGGCCGGATTTCAGGTCATGAGTTCTGGGTTTATTTTACATCACCCCATCCGCGCGATATGAGTGATGATGTGCTTGAGGTAATTGCAGAATATGATTGCCTGGCAAAGCAGATACACCTTCCACTGCAGTCGGGCGACAACAAGGTGCTGATCCGGATGAACCGGAAGCATTCAATGGCCGATTATTCCCGTATTATTGATTCCATACGGAGGATATTGCCGCAGGCAACAATATTTACCGATATTATTGTGGGATTTACGGGTGAAACCGATGAGCAGTTCGAAAACACACGGAAGGCCATGGAGACTATCCATTTTAACATGGCGTATATTGCGATTTATTCGCCCCGGCCCGGAGCAGCAAGTTCCCGCTGGGATGATGATATTCCCATGCCTGTGAAAAAGCAGCGGTTGCATATATTAACCGAAGAGCTTACAAAACACACTCTGCCGTATAACCAGTCACTGGTTGGCAAAAAGGTGAAAATTCTGGTTACCGGTTATGACCGTAAGCCGGGCTATATGTCGGGTCTTACCGAAGGCCGCATTGTAGTGAGATTTGCATCGGAAGAGGCTGTGCTTCCCGGCAGTTTTGTATGGCTTCAGATCACGGGTGCTGCCCCCTATTCAGTTGAAGGTAACCTTATTCGCCAGGAAAACCCGTCTCTTGTATCGCTATGAAAAGAAGGGTTGCATTTAAAACACTGGGTTGCAGGCTGAACCAGTTTGAAACCGATTCAGTGCTGACTGATTTCTATAAAACAGGATATGAAATTGTGCCGTTCAATGAGCCGGCCGATGTGTACGTTGTAAATACCTGCACTGTAACGAACCAGGGTGATCATAAATCGCGTTATGCGATCAGCCAGGCCGTTCATGGCAAATCCGGTTCCCTTGTAGTGGTTACCGGTTGTATGGCTGAAAGCCAGAAGGAATATCTTGAAAACCGGGGTGACGTGGCCTATGTGGTAAACAATAAAAATAAGTCCAGCATTCTTCCGCTGGTGGAGGCTCATTTTAACGGGGAGATCCTGGGACCAGGATCTCTGAAAGAGGACATTTTCGGTTTTACCGTGGCAGAAAAAAGTTTTCACACCCGGAGCATGATCAAGATCCAGGATGGATGTGATAACTTCTGTACCTTTTGTATTGTACCGATGGTCCGGGGAAGGGCAGTGAGCCGTTCTGAAAAAGATATACTCGAAAATATAAGGCAGGTAATTGACCTGGGATATAAGGAAATCGTGCTCACGGGCGTGAATATCAGCCGGTATGACTGGGAAGGACTTAATTTCACCGGATTACTTGAAAATATTTTGTCTCTTGATGGAAAATTCAGGGTGCGGATTTCCTCCATTGAACCGGAGGGATTTGGCGATCATCTCTTTGATCTGTTTATGCACGAAAAATTGTGCCCTCATCTTCATTTATGCCTTCAAAGCGGGTCTGACCGTATCCTTATGCAAATGCGGCGGGCTTATACCCTGCCCTCTTACATGGAGATTGTGGAGCAACTCAGAACCCGGTATCCGCTTTTCAATTTCACAACAGATATTATGGTCGGATTCCCGGGTGAAACCGAACAGGATTTTGAGGCAACCTGCAACGTGATCCGGGAGGTTGGCTTCAGTCATGTACATACATTTAAGTATTCCAGGCGCGAAGGGACAAGGGCTGCCCGGATGGAGGAGCAGGTACATTCCAAGATTCAAAATGCAAGGAGTATAATTGTCAGGGATCTCGCAATGGAAAACAAACTGAAATACAGAAAGCTTTTTGCCGGACTTACTCAAACCGTACTTGTTGAGAACATCAAAGGAGATATTGCCAAAGGTTATGGCGAAAATTATGTACCTGTGGAATTTAGGAATACGCAGACTGAAAAAAATTACTTTCAAACCGTTACGATAAAGAATATTGCTTCAGCAAATAAGGATTATGTCCTTACAGACCTGAGAAATGAATGATGAATCTGCATTCTGACCAAATTATGCATTCTCGTTTTGGTGACCGATTCAATCCGTGATGAGGTCCACCGGATTCAGTCAAAACACTCCAGCCCAAGGCTACGGGAATGCTACTACAACTAATCTGAACAGATGGACATTCCTGCGTCCTGCAATTCAAGATCGTACAAACCAGTACTAACCTCCCTATTATGAAAACACAGGTATTGTTATTACTCTGCCTTTTGCCGCTGTCATGGCTGATCATAGGCTGCCCTGAATCCAATGATGATCCTGAGATAAAAGCTCAATTACCAAAAGTCTCAATGGGTGTGCTCGGGAGCATAACCACCTCAGGTGTTTCAGTTGAAGTGGCAATAACTGATGACGGCGGTGCTGACATCACTGACCGGGGTGTATGTTTTTCTACTTCTGCCGGTCCAACCATAAATGATGGCAATACAACGGAGGGCACAGGAAAAGGTACGTTTATGTGCACGGTCACTGGTTTAACCTCCAATACCAGATACTATCTCAGAGCGTATGCCACCAATTTAAAAGGAACAGGATATAGTAACGAGTTAGACTTCAAGACTACATTTGAATCAGTTACTGATTATGAAGGTAATATATCAGGCGGTTAAAATTGGCGAGCAAATCTGGACCTGTGAAAATCTGAAATCAACGAAATATGCAGATGGTACTGTCATTAATGGCATATATCCTGCCGGAGGCGATGAAGCAAATGTGCATGTCTTTGGCAGGTGGTATGATTGGTATGCCGTTATGCATGGCGCTGAGAGCAGTGATGCCAATCCAAGTATGGTTCAGGGTGTTTGTCCGGATGGATATCATGTCCCCAGTGATTCTGAATGGATGGAGCTTGAGTTATTCCTGGGTATGTCCCTGGAGGAAGCGATCACAGAAGGCTATCGGGGAAATGTCGCCGGTAAATTAAAAGCTCCAATGTTTTGGGCGCCTTCACCGGAAATTTGTGATAATTCAACCGGATTTTCCGCACTTCCTGCAGGTTTTAGAGAACTTGACGGTAAACCGAATTTTATCGGCTACTTCTGGGGTGGTTTTTATATTTCCACCGAAAGCGCTGATACCTCTTTAGTGGCAGCCAGACAGTTTACCGGCGATGGTAATGGGATCTGGCGATATTCAGATAGCAAGAAATATGGTAATTCTGTCCGATGTGTAAAGGATGAATAGGCTACTTATTTTCATACGACTTTTAATACAGCCACCCGTTATGGAAAGTAAAGCCCTATCAGTAAGGCTGCCGGTTATATCCGGCAGCCTTTTAATATTTCCGGATAAAGTACTCAAGTATACTTGACATTAACCGGCATTTTTGATAACTTAATAGATCCAAACCAATTACAAAACCTTGAAGACCTGTCTCATTATACTGGCAGGAATACTGCTGATAGTATTTCACTCGACAGGGCAACAGAGGATCATGCTGAGCGCCCCGGACGCCTATCAATTATACCCGGTTCAGCATATTGATTACTGCTCTGGACAGGCCGATCCTTCTGCTTCCCGTATTATGCAGGACAGTTATGGCTTCATGTGGTTCGGCACAGTGAATTCGCTGATATCTTTCGATGGCTATAATTACACGACCTATAAAATGAGTAGCGGAGATTCCACCGGGCTCACCGGTTATTGGGTGACCGCACTGTTTGAGGACAGGGATAAAAATATTTGGGCCGGTACCTATGGAGGCCTGAGCCGGCTGAACCGAAAGACAGGAGGATTTAGTCATTATTATCCTGACACAAATGATTACAGGGGGCCCAATAATGTGATCCGGTTTATAGCACAGGACAAAGGAGGTTATATATGGTTAATCACCAATAAGAATATCTTCCGTCTCAACCCCGGTTCAAGAAAGTTCAGTGAATATTCACTCGATAGCCTGGCATGGCTGAAAAAAAATCCGGAATATGGCTGGGTGGGCACGCCGGTCAAAAAGTTATTTTTGGAGGATCATAATGGGAAAATATGGATAGGCACCTCTAATGGATTATTCTGGTTTGATCCGGCTACAGGCAGGAATGTTATGATCAGAAATATTCCCGGTGATCCTGTTAGTCTAAGCTATAATTATGTTACATCGGTATTGGAAGATACACGGAAAAACATCTGGATAGCCACGATGGGAGGTGGTCTGAACCAGCTGATCGATGAAAACAAATTTACATTCAGAAGATTCCGCCATGATCCGCGCAATGCTTTTTCCATTTGCACGGATTCCATTCTTTCCTTGTCTCTTGTTAAATCGGGTAAGCTGTGGATCGGGGGAAGGGGTGAAATTTCAATGATGTTACCCGGTTCGACGGAATTCAAATCCTGGAAGTTTCTTGAATATCCTGCGCAAGCCAGGTGCCCAGGGCGTGTACGTGTAAATGAGGTATTTGAGGACCATAGTGGAGGAATATGGATTTTCCAGAGTCAACTCGGTGTAGGCAGGCTTTTTCTGGATATTGGAATTTTTATTGTTCAGGATATCAACAGCGGATTTCAGCATGAAATATGTATGGATCGTGCCGGTTCATTTTGGATCGGAACTATTGACAACTATGTATTCCGCATTGATTTGCAGGCACCCCGCGTCATCCATTGCAGGTATGATTTTTTAAGACCCTGGATATTTGAGGACCAGAGGGGTACTCTATGGGTTCCCGACTATAATTTGAAACTTAATTCCGTTGGTGGGATCTGGCAGATGACAAGGGCTCAATTGCCGGGTAATATTTCGTTTACCGCGATGTATGAAGATCCGGAGGGTTTCTTATGGTTTGCCCGGGAAGCAATATACCGGTATAATCCTAAAAGCCGGTCGTTAGAAACCTTCAGATTATCCGGTATTGTACAGGAAAAAGTGAAGATCAGCGGAATCAAATATCTGCAGGGTGACAAAAATAATAACCTTTGGTTTGGTAACAGGGACTTTCTTGCTTTCTTGAATATAAAAACCGGACAAGATGAACTGGTATCGCCCCGGAATTTCAAGTTCATGGTTGAAAACGACTGGCAGGTAGAACAAATTCTGATCGATTCACAAAATATCGTCTGGATTGCCACACTCGAAGGGATTTGCAGTATTGAACCCGATCATGGGAAACGATTTACACGATTTACATTTAATCCTTCCAAACCGGGCACGCTTGGTGATAACGCGACTTTCCGGTTAGCCGAGGATAAAACAGGGAGGATATGGGTCCTGACGTTAGGTACGGGATTGTTCTTTTTAAACAGGGATTCCGGGACTTTCCAGATGGTGAATTCTTTTCACAATTTTCCATTTATCAGTTTTCACGAAATGATTCCCGATAGAAAGGGGAATCTCTGGATATTTCATACGGCCGGTATGAGCTGTTTTTCGACAATTGACCGTTCCATCAGGCATTTCAGCTTTCCAAAGAGGACCCTTGATGTGGTGATCAACCAGATACGAAATGGCAACATCTACATAGTGCCCAGGGGAGAAGAAGGCACCTACATCTTAAATCCTGACAGCATCCGGACGAATAGCTTTATACCCCCGGTTTATATTACATCAATGAATATAAACAACAGGCCATATCAGGATATCCTAAACCTGCAGAAGAACGGCGGCAATAATTCCATCAGGCTTAAACACCGGGAGAATTCCGTTACTTTCACCTTCGCGGCACTCAATTATACCGAACCGGAGAATAATCAGTATAAATACCGAATGATCGGTATGGAGGAAGATACAACCCTTGCCGGAACAAATCACACTGCAGAATACAGGAACATGCGCCCGGGAAAATACTCCTTCTGGGTAACGGGTTCAAACAATGACGGGTTATGGAATCGTGAGGGTACTTCGGTCAGCTTAATAATTCGCCCCCCGTGGTTTCAATCTATGACAGCCTGGTTAATATACGGCTTATTCATACTTCTTATCCTGTATGCTTATATTAAGTGGAATACCAGGCGGCTGATCATTGAGAAAAAAGTCCTTGAAAAGCAGGTAGGGGAAAGAACTCATCAAATTGAAATGCAGAAAAATCTCCTCGAACAGCGAAATCAACAAATAGAGGAAATGGATAAGATCAAGACCCGGTTTTTCACCAACATTTCCCATGAATTCCGAACACCGCTCACGCTCATCCAGGGACCCGTGGAAGAGATGCTGGAAAAGCCCCGCCGGATGGAGAAAGACCGGAATTTTCTAAAACTGATCTATAAAAATACGCGTCATTTGTTAAACCTGGTAAACCAGTTGCTGGATATTTCAAAGATTGACAGCAGCAAGATGAAACTTGAACTGGCAGAGGCCGATGTAATTAATTTTTTACGAACGGTTGCGGCATCCTTCTCTTCCATGGCTGAAATAAAACATATCAACTATAGTTATCAATTACCGATCGTTGTGAGATATACCTGGTTTGACGGCGATAAGATCGAAAAGATTGTCAATAATCTGTTATCCAATGCGTTTAAATTCACACCTGAAGGAGGGAGAATTATATTGCAGGCTGATTATCTACCGGGCAACTTTGGATTAGGCGAAATGCTGACATTCTCTGTTTCAGATACGGGAATCGGCATTCCGGCAGATCTGACCGAAAAGATCTTTGACCGGTTTTACCAGGTGGAGGAGAATCTGAAGAGGGACAGCAGCGGGACCGGGCTTGGGTTATCCCTTACCAGGGACCTGGTTCACCTGATGCACGGGGAAATATTCGTGACCAGTGAGCCTGGGAAAGGCAGTACATTTAAAGTAGATATACCTCTGGGCAAAGATCATCTCCAGTCCGAAGAATATGTCATTGTAGCAAATATGGATGACAGGAGTAAAAAAGTGATAATGCATAAAATGGTGGAGGAGGACCTCAGGTCCGTGGACAGTGAGCAGGATCATCCGGAAAATAGTATCTCTAAGCACACTATATTGTTGGTGGAGGACCAGAAAGATATACGTCAGCATATTTCAAACCATTTTTTCCCGGAATTTAATGTTCTGGAGGCCGCCGATGGAAGAGAAGGGCTTCGCCTGGCCCTGGAGAGTATACCCGACCTTGTGATCACTGACCTGATGATGCCGCATATGAGCGGTTCGGAGTTATGTGCACAACTCAAGACAGATGAGCGAACCAGTCATATTCCTGTGATCATGCTTACGGCGAGGGCAAGTCTGGATGATAAGGTGAGAGGCCTTGAAACCGGCGCGGATGATTATTTGTCAAAACCATTCAATATGAGGGAGTTGCTTGTGCGGTCCAGCAACCTGATTGAGCAGCGCAGGAAACTCAGGGAGAGATTCAGCAGGGAGATAACATTAGAACCCGGAGATATAACGGTTACTTCAGTGGATGAAAAATTTCTGCAGCGTGCCATTTCAATAGCCGAGAAGCATATAAGCCAGGAGGATTTTTCGGTCTCTGTTTTCAATGAAGAGATGAATATGAGCCGGAGCACTCTTTTCCGGAAGTTATATGCATTGACGGGGCAGTCGCCTGTGGAATTCATCAATACGATCCGGTTGAAACGGGCGGCCGTCCTTCTCCGGAATAATGCCGGCAATGTTACGACAGTGGCACTGGAGGTTGGTTTCAGCAATCCATCATATTTTGCAAGGATATTTAAAAAGCAATTTGGAATCGCACCAAAAGAATTTGCCCGGTCCTGATTCCGGTTCAATAACCCGGGTTTTGAACCAGGTTGGGATTCAAATCGATTTCCGACTGTGGAATGGGCCAGGTAAGATTCTCCTCACTTTGTACATAAGGCATATATTCCATTGCCCTGCCTGTTCTTTTCAAATCGAACCAGCGGTGTCCCTCGAAAGCAAATTCAAGCCGGCGTTCCTTCAGAATATCATCGAGGGTCACAGATGTCAGACTGGCAATTCCGGCCCGCTGCCTGATTATATTTATGTCGCTCAGGGCTGATCCCTCCCCGGGATATACAGCACCATGCAAGGCTGCTTCAGCCCGTATCAGGTACATTTCAGCCAATCGCAATACCATCATGTTATCAGTTCCTGAGGCACCATCACGATATTTTGTAATACAGTAGTTCTCACCATCAATGTCATGAAGGTTAAACTGAAACCGGTCATCTGAAGGATTATAGGCTTTGATTAACTCCGGGTCAGGACCAAATATCAACTGTCCACCTAAATCCTCACTTAAATAATTGATGCCAAAAAAGTTCCTGGTGTCCTCATCATAATCCACCTCAAAGACTTGTTCAGTGGAATACGGTTTCTCAAAGTCAAAAATATCCTTGTATGACTCCTCCAATTTAAACAGGCCGCTTTTTATAACGCTATCGGCATTTTCCAAGGCCATTTGCCAATCTTCAATGAATATGCCTGTTCTTGCCTTGAATGCAAGTGCCGCCCAGTATGTTACCCTGCCCTGAGCAAGAAATTCCCGTGGAATAAGGGCAATGGCCGAATCCAGGTCATTCAGGATAAGTTCATAAAGTTTTTCCTTTGTTTCCTGAAACGGATATTCGATTTCGTCAAAACTGGTTACGGAACTGGTTACGTAGGGCACTGTGCCATAAAACTGAAGCAGGTTGAAATGATTGTAAGCCCTGGCAAAGCTGGCTTCTCCTCTCCACTGGTTCTTTTCGGCGAGACCCATATCCGGGACATTACCAATATTGTTGATTACCATATTGGTGGCAAGTATTGAAGAATAGCAGGCTTCCCAAAATTTATTTGCATAATAGTTATTCGGAAGGAGGTAGTTGGAATCGATCTGGAATTCCTGAGGATTGCCTGTTATATTTATTGCATCATCCGATGCCAGGTTTGAAAAGTGAATATATTTATCGGGTTTCAAAGAATGGTACATTCCCATAAGGGCAGTATAAGCATTTGTTTTATCTGCAAATACCTGTTCATGAATTAATTGGTTTTTAGGCGTAACCTCCAGCAGTTCTTCGCACCCGATCAGGCCAAGAAACAATATTAGCAGGGATAATGTGTTTTTCATAATCTCTTTCGGATTTGGATTGTTACAAATCAAGATTGATTCCCAGGATAACCGATCTTGCCATGGGATAAGAATCGTACTCCATATTGAGGTAATAATTGTCTTGTCCCGCATTGCTCAGTTCCGGATCGAAACCGGGATATTCAGTCCAGGTAAACAGGTTCTGACCTGTAATGTATATCCGCAGTCTTTGGATCCTAAGTTTTTTTAACCGGTTAAGAGGAACCGAATAAGAAAGCATTAACGTCTTCAGTCGGACAAAGGAGGCATCATGAATAAACCGGCTGGACATCCTGCTGTATTCAGGATCTGACAACGTGGCTTTTGGCACTTCTGTAATATCTCCAGGTTTTTGCCACCGTCTGAGCATATATCGCATCTGGTTAGGTCCTCCATAAGTTTCAGTGCCTGATGACATATCCCACCAAAATGTCCTTGTGGCATAATACACATCAAAATCATAGGCAAAATGAAACAGGCAGTTCACTTCAAATCTTTTCCAGGTGAATACATTGGTAATGCCTCCCTGGATCCGGGGATGTGGATTTCCGATTACCATCCTGTCAGCGTCGTCAATCTTGCCATCCGGTTTACCTATTAGATTGCCGGTGCTGTCTGATCCGATATCCCTGTAAATGATCGAACCGTTTTCAGGGTTAACGCCATCAAATTTATGCCCATAGAAGACACCCCAGGGATATCCTTCGGCATACAGATTCGGGCCAATTATTATTATCTCATCTTTGTTTGACTTTACGAATGTGTTTTTATTGTGGAATATATTCAGGCTTGTCTGCCAGTCAAATCCTCCGGATGTTCTCAGATTTACCGTATTCAGTGTAAATTCAATCCCCTTGTTCTCCATAGTGCCGATATTGGCAATGGTATTCGTGTAACCGGATGTCAATAGTACATCTCTGTCGAGAATGATATCGTTGGTTTGGCGCAAATAAACTGTGAAGTCAAGCACTATCCTGTCCTGCCACAGACCTATATCAACTCCGCTCTCATAATTAACGGTCTTTTCCCATCTGAGACTCTTGTTCCCAATGTTGCCACCGGGCAGGATTCCAGGCTGCTTTAAATAATTCATACCAGTATTCCACATGGTCATCCATTGAAAGTCTCCCATGGTCTGATTTCCAAGAGTTCCAATTCCGAGCCTGAGCTTTAATTCGCTGATGAAGTCTGTTCCACTGATAAATGGTTCTTCACTGATCCTCCATCCGGCGGAGAAAGACGGGAAGTATCCCGTGCGATTATTCGAACCGAACCTGGATGAGCCATCCGCCCTGATCACGGCCTGCAATAAGTATTTCTTATTGTAATTATAGGCTACTCTTGCATACCATGAAGCGATCTTTGACTCACTCCGGCCAGAAACAGCATTATCAGTCTGGCCCGCACTTTCAGGATAGTGCAATTCATTACTGGGATAATTCGATTTTACGACGGACATGGCTTCATTCCGGGTCACTTCATAGCTCACACCGGTCATAGCCGTCAGGTTATGAACCGTATTAAAAGTTTTGGTATAGGTCAGTGTGTTTTCGTTTACGATCTTACTGCCTGAAGCCTGATGGTCAAATCCCAGACCATGATTCGGGGTTTGGGCCCATTCATCCACAGGCATAAAGTAATCCTCATGAAGGCTCAGATAATCAACTCCCAGGGAAATTCTCAACCTTAAATCTTTTATAGGCATATATGTTACCTGAAATCTGAGCATACTCCGGAATTCTTTCAAATTGTCAATGGTCTCATTGCCAACCGCTACCGGATTCACAACGTCTTTGAGCAGCTTGGTGGTGTGATAAGTACTGTCGGGGTTGTAGATGGGTTCAATGGGTGGCATCAGGATGGCCTGCATGGGGGCACTCAGGCCTTCATTCATGCTTTTGTTGTTAATGCTGTTTGCAAAATACAGGTTCGTATTAATGCTCCATTTATCATTCAGGGCGATATCGACATTCGCCCGGCCGGACCATCGGCTTAAATCGTTTCCGATCACTATTCCCTTCTGATTTCCATATGTGCCGGACAGGTAGTACGTAGTTTTTTCATTCCCTCCGGACGCGGATAACTGGTAATTCGACATTGCCCCGGTACGAAATACCGCATCCTGCCAATCGGTGCTAAAGGAAACACTATCGGGGTACCCATAATGAAGTGTGTCTTTGGAATCTGTGTTGAAATAAGCCTCATTCATCAATTCAGCATATTCCTTTGCATTGCACAGATCCAGCTTTTTGGTGGCTTTCAGCCAGCCTGTGTACATGTTGAAACTGACAACCGGTTTGTTTTTCTGTCCGTGCCGGGTGGTAATCAGTATTACCCCGTTGGCAGCTCTTGATCCATAGATGGAAGCGTAAGAGGCATCCTTTAAAACTTCAATGGACTGTATATCATCAGGATTTATATCATTTAGGGAACTGTACATATTACTTCCGGCGAAATTGTTCCCCTGGAATGATCCGGTAATTATGGGCATACCATCTACAAGATAAAGGGGCTGATTACTGCCGACACTGGTAAATCCCCTGATCCTCACTGCCGGGCTGCTGCCCGGTTGCCCGGTATTGGACCATACCTGCACACCGGCTATTTTACCCTGTAGAATCTGATCCGGTGATCCTACCAGCCGGTTCTCCAGGTCTTTTGCTTCTATTCGTCCAATCGAACCCGTGAGCAGGCGCCTGCTCTGGGTGCCATATCCCACAATAACCGCTTCATCCAGGTTTAGGAGCGAGGGTGTTAACTCGACATCAATATGGATTTGTCCCTGTATAAGCACTTCCCGGGTTGTCATTCCGGCGCATTTGAACATCAATGCCTGTGCATCCGGCTGCACATCAATGGTGTAATGACCCAGTGTATCGGAAAGTGTGCCGGTTGGGATTCCTTTAACTGTTACAAATACAAAGGGCACGGCTTCGCCGTTTTCTGCCGACGTGATTCTCCCAAAGATAGTTTCTTTCTGCGGGAAAGCAGAGAATACTGTGAAAATCAGAACGACTGCGACTGACAGGCATTTGGTCTTCATAAGGGGGTATGGTTTTGGATAGATTCCGGGGTCAAAGAACTGACAGATAAATTACAAAATGTCTGGTTGAAAAGCAACTCTATTTTATGGAATGCTTGAACCCGATCCCAATTATTTGCAGAACCAGGATCAGAATTACAATGCTTTTAATGTGGATAAGATCTTCAGGTGGATATTTGCACCGGGTTCAGAATTCACTTTTTCATGGAAGAATGCGATATTTACTGATGGCGAAAAGGTGGACCCCGACTATTTCGATAACCTTAGCAGCACCTGGCATTCTGATCAGATCAACGGTCTATCAGTAAAGATTTTATATTAAATTGATTATAATAGTCTGAGAAAGAAGAAAAGCTCCTAACTACATCACATCAATCTCCGAGGCCTTCAGCAAGTGCCGGATGGATTTTACGTCAATGGCTATTCCTATGCCGCTGCCGGCGCCCTTGTAAATTTCGCCTGCAAGCTGCAGGATTTGCTTTTGCCAGGCAATGAGCACCTGGATCGGATCCACCCCTGAGACTTCAAACTCACCCAGGGCCTTCTCCAGACTTTTAATGTTGGCGTTGCTAATCTCTGTTAACTTCTCGTAGGATTTATTCTTTCTGTCGAGTTTATATCCGATAATTCCCAATACTTCATTGGTTTTCAGATCGATGAGAGGGGATCCGGAATTTCCCCAGATTGTTGATCCGTCGAATTGCAGGTATCGGGTATTGTTTCGATGAATTACTGTGGATAGTATTCCCGACTTAATTGTGAGACCTGGATTGTCATATTGAAAACCAACCAGTGCCAGGGCCTGTCCGATATATACATGCCTGTTGATAGCCAGCTGCAGCGAAGGTATTTCATCAAAAGTAAGATCGGCGGGGGATATTACAGCAAAACCCGTAATTTCCTGGTCATAAGAAGTAATGATCCTCTCTGTAAAATCATGCATGGAAAGCCTTTCGAAAGCGGCTGTGGTATGACCGTCCTCCTTCACAAACCTGATTTCAACAAATTCAGCTTTGTTGTGGATGCGATTGATCATATCATGGGTAAAAATGTAATCGCCTGTCTTGAAACCGGTTACTGATATAATTTCTATATCGTTTTCATTTAGAAACCGGATTGAGCACACCGAAGAATAACTATTTTTCCAGGTACTTTTATATAAACTTACCATTGGCCACTTGTAAAGATCAATTGTGACTACAAAAGAAGCAAAAATTTAAATTCCTTGTGCTAAGATGACGGATTATTTATAGCCGTGTGGTTCCTGAACTGATATAAAAGCAAAAAAACCGGAAATCTGTTCGACTCCCGGTTTTAACCCTAACCATTAAACCTAAAATTTGAGAAAACCCTGAAAAAACTACTTAACCTAAAATTTAACCTGAATTATTAACCCTTTAATTATATTACGAAAATCATGCCATTTATGTTTCGATATGTTAAAATTTTAATAAATTTTAAGAATTATTTTCCTAATCAGTTTAAAACCTAACAGTTATCCCTGCCATAAAATTGATGCCAGCCTGGGTATAATAGTATGGGGAATTAGCGTAAACATATCCGTTTGATTCATATTTCATATTGAAAATATTATGGACAAGTAACGTTAATTCCACCTGCCCGAATTTTTGTTTAGAAAACAAATAGCCTATTCGCAAATCATTTGTTATATATTTATTTAAAGAAAGATCTTGATTTCCGGTATTGTCGAGATATTGCTTACCCACATATTTTAACTGCCAGTCGCACTCCAGGCTTTTAACCGGAAAAGTCCGGATTTGCATTGCTCCCACAATCCTTGGTGAAAAAGAAATATCCACATGTTCAAATTCAGTGATCCCGCCATCGGAATTTTCTGCACTGTAGTTGGTTTTGCTTGTCATCAACGAAATATTTCCATCCAGCTCCATATGCGAATTCATTCTGTATCCTCCTGATAGTTCAACCCCTGTCCGGTAACTTTTACCTGTGTTCTTGCGGATATAAGCCCCGTCATTATTTATTTCACCTGTAAGAACCAGCTGATTATGATAATTCATCAGGAAATAATTGACGGCATAACTGAAATTTGTATTTAATTTTCTCAAACCCAGTTCAAAATTACCCAGTGTTTCAGGTTCCGGCTTTTCCCCCTGGGCTGCATCCAGATAATCATCGCGGATTGGCTCCCTGTGTGCAATTCCATAGGATGCATAGAGCGTTCCTGCCTTTGTGGAATAACTCAGGCCCAGTTTGGGGTTTAAAAAATGGAAAGTCTCATTGATATTCACATGATTCAGATCACTCTCAATGCCATGAGTTTGATAGATGATCTGGCGATACTGGATATCCCCATAGAAGGTCAGATCCTTTACAGGTGACCATCCGGCTTTCAGGAAAATGTTAAAGTCTGTTTTGAAACCCGTATTATCATAATAAGTATCTGCCGGTTTTGTCCCGGCAGCATATTCGGCCCAAATGATCTCGCCATAATGCCGGGCATCGGCATACTTATTCCATGCCCCTCCCAGTATGAATTCCGTTTTTTTGTGTTTACTGTTGACCGACCAGGTGGTACCATAATAATGGTTGTCAAGCCAGCGCCTCCTGATGAGGTCGGTTTGGGTTACAGAATCATGATAGAAATACTGCCAGGCGTTGTTTTGAAAGATGCTATCCATTCCGAAATACTGGTTTGAAAGCCCATAATCTGAAAAAGACTGGTCCTGCATGTATTCTTCATAATAACCTCTTCCATAGGTATAATGACCTGAAAGGTTCACGCTGATTGTCCTGGACAACTGATGGGATATATGAAGCTGATAATGATTTTGCTTATAGTTATCGGTTTGATTATTATAGAACCACATGCTTCCATCATCATTGAAAACAGCACCTGCCCAGTTAAAGGTCCGGTCGGACTTCATTGTGGCAGCATCAATGCCGTACCATGCCTGGTATGTTTTTTCACTTCCCCCGAATATCAGTGCCTTCACAAGGGTTTTATCACTGGTATATCCTCCTTGCATAAAAAAGGAATTGAGTTTGGAAGAAGCCCTGTCGATGTAACCATCTGAACCGATTGATGATCCACGTCCTTCAAAATACCAGTGATTTTTAAGTAATCCGGTACCCGCCTGGAAAGTAGTGCGGTATGTGCCGAAAGATCCTGCAGACGCACTGATCACAGCCGATGGTTTTGACTGGATGGTATTGGTCTCGAGGTTCATGGATGCCCCGAAAGCTCCCGCTCCGTTGGTGGAAGATCCAACACCACGTTGTAGTTGCAGGGAATTCACCGAACTGGCAAAATCGGGGATATCTACCCAATATACAGCATGTGATTCCGGATCATTGAGAGGAATACCGTTAATTGTCACATTAATACGGGTGATGTCGCTGCCGCGTATCCTGAGTCCTGTATAACCCACACCGGTGCCGGCATCTGAAGTGGCAACCACGGATGGTTGATTTGACAGCAAATAGGGGAGATCCTGTGCCAGGTTTTGGCGTTCAATCTCTTTTTTTCCGATTGTTGAGAAGGTGGTGGGTGTGTTTTTGGAAGCTCTCACTGCAGAAATAATGACTGCATCGGTTACAAAGGCAGACTCCTTCAATGTCAGTTCGAGATTTTGATCCCCGGAAATCTCAACCGAATCCTGTCGTGTTTCAAAACCCACAAAACTTGTCTGTAGAACATAATAGCCCCGTTTGATCGCGGAAAATTGAAAGTGGCCCTGGTTATCAGATACAGTCTGAAAATAGGAGTCTTTAATGATCACGTGTGCCCCGGCCAGCGGATTGTGTGAATTGTCCGTCACTGTTCCACCGAGGGTATACTGTGCATAAGTCTGTGCTGACAGGCAGACAAATACAAGCAATAGGATTACCTGCTTCATCATGATACTTATATGTTAAGATACAGAGGCAACGATTTTCATTGCCACCAATTCCCTTCGCCGGCATTACCCGGATCAGGTTCTAAGGGTATGATCTCAGCCCGATTTGTTAAGGCACCCCCTTAGTGAAATACTGAAGTAAAAGTAATATTTTTCTTTAAATGGAACAATAGACGACGGGTAAACAGGACAGGTTTTGGAAACCTGTCAGGTTTGGCGAGGAATTAATACTATTTTTGTGCCGTTTGCAAACCCGGATTAATTCCATTTATGAATCTTACCCTTGATCATTCTGTTTTCAGGACCATTTCGGATACATTGGAGGAAATGAGCCTCAAAGGTTACGTTATTGGCGGTTATGTGCGTGATCTGCTGCTGGGGCGTCCGTCGAAAGATATAGACATTGTTGTATTGGGAAGCGGGATTGACCTGGCGCAGGCCGTTGCAAAGAAAATCGGACGAAAGGGCAAAATCACAGTTTACCGCACCTTTGGGACAGCGCTCCTGAAAGTTAATGAAATGGATGTTGAATTTGTAGGTGCCCGAAAGGAATCGTACCGGTCAGATTCACGAAATCCAAGTGTGGAAGATGGAACACTGGAGGATGATCAGAACAGGAGGGATTTCACAATTAATTCAATGAGTGTTTCGCTCAACATAGATGACTTTGGTGAGCTGGTGGATCCGTTTAATGGTATATCGGATCTGAAAGCGAAAGATTATCCGTACTCCCCTGAATCCCGATATAACCTATTCAGATGATCCGTTAAGGATGTTGCGTGCCATACGGTTTGCTGCGCAGCTTGGATTCGAAATCGAATCCCTTTCGCTGGCCGCCATCCGCCATAACCGGGAAAGAATAGGCATAATTTCAAAAGAGCGGATCATCGATGAGATCAATAAAATGATCATGTCGCCGCAACCATCACTGGGATTCCTGCTGATGGAACATTGCGGATTACTTGAACTGGTATTTCCCGAACTGGACCGGATGAAGGGAGTGGCAGTTAAAGAAAAGCAGGGGCATAAGGATAACTTCAGGCATACGCTGCTGGTTCTGGATAAGATCTCGCAAAAAACTGATAATATCTGGCTTCGATGGGCTGCATTGATGCATGATATCGCGAAACCTGCCACGCGCAAATTCATAAAAGGCCATGGATGGACCTTTCATGGGCACGAATTTTTAGGGGCAAAATGGACACCTGAAATCTTCCGTCGTATGCATTTGCCCCTTGGCGCATCGATGAAATATGTGCAGAAGCTGGTTCTGTTGCATCTCCGGCCCATTGCGCTGGTTGAGGAAGAAGTAACCGATTCCGCGGTTCGCAGGCTGCTGTTTGAGGCAGGTAACGACATTGAGGATTTAATGACACTGTGTGAGGCCGATATTACCTCAAAAAACGATGCGAAAATAAAGGAATTTCTCGCCAACTTTCAGATGGTGAGGAACAAGCTTAAAGAGATAGAAGAAAAGGATGCGGTCCGTAATTTTCAGCCGCCAGTGGATGGGGAGCTGATCATGAAAACATTCAATATCGGGCCCTGCCGGGAAGTAGGTCTCATCAAAGTAGCCATAAAGGATGCCATTCTCGAAGGTACTATTCATAACGATTTCGGGGAGGCGTTTGAACTGATGTTGAGAAAAGGGGCAGAACTGGGACTTACCAGGGACGAGGGACTGGGGACCAGGGACTAGCAGGGCATATCCCGCTAGGGATTAACTATCTGTAGAAAAGAAGATCGACGACGATGATGTAAGAATCCTGTTAGGGATAACCTATCGGTAGAAAAGAAATTGCACAAATCTACCCCCTGCCCCGGGGTGAAAGGGGGCGCACATAGATGCCATTTTCTACCGACAGACAATCCCTCCGGGATCTTTCCGGCTTGTCCCTTGTCCCTCGTTCCTTGTTTCTATTCCAGAAGGGCTAAAATCTCCTGCTGATCCCCGGCCTTCAGCGGATTGTTGGTGTTAATGAACACATCGGCAAGTTGCGATTTCCTTTCCTGCAGCAAATGGATTTTTTCCTCGATAGTATCCTTTGTGATAAACCGGTATACAAATACTTTTTTCTTTTGTCCCATGCGATGAGCCCGGCTCATGGCCTGTTCCTCCACAGCCGGATTCCACCAGGGATCAAGGATAAACACATAATCGGCAGACGTCAGGTTCAGTCCGAATCCTCCGGCCTTTATCGAAATAAAGAAAAGGTGGACATCCTTATTATCCTGAAATTCTCTGATAATGGCTTCCCTTTGGGGTTGAGGCACCTCTCCGGTGAGCAGGGTATAGGGAATATTATTTTGATCGCAATAATTTGTATATAGGTCCAGGTGCTTTACAAAAGACGAAAAGATGAGTGCCTTATGGTCTTCCGCGATCAGGTTTCGGATATTATCGATGATCACATCCTGCTTTCCTGAATCCTCAACATAATGAGTACTTATAAGGGACGGATGATTTGCTGCCTGCCGGAGTTTTGTAAGGGACTGAAGGATCATGAACGAAGATTTCTCCATTCCCTGATGCCTGATGTTATCGAGTATGAGGTTACGGGCCTTCGATTTTTCAGTTTCATAAAAGGCTTGTTGCGATTCTGACATTTCGCAATAAATGATCTGCTGGGTAAGGGCTGGCAGTTCGCTGGCCACCTCTTTTTTTGTACGTCTTAATACAAATGGTCTGATGAGGGTTTGCAGGATGTGTGTTTGTTTCTGATCTCGTCCTTTTTCAATGGGAGTAACGAACTGGTTGCGGAAGAATTCAAAATTGCCCAGGAGGCCGGGGTTAAGGAAATTCATTTGCGCCCAAAGGTCGCTGAGTGAATTTTCAATGGGTGTACCGGTAAGAACCAGCCGGTGTTCGGCTGTAAGGCTGATTACGGCTTTGTAAGTCTTGGAATGCGGATTCTTGATAACCTGGCTTTCATCCAGGATCATGTACAGGAAATCATAGCTTTTAAGCGCCTCCAGATCATTCCGTACAAGGCCGTATGATGTAATGATCAGGTCGTACTTATCGTAGTACTGGTTAAAAGTCTTCCGGTTCTGGCCGCCGTAATATCCCGTCCTGAGATGTGGTGCGAATTTACTGGCTTCATTGATCCAGTTATGTATGAGTGTTGAGGGAACAATTACAATGGACGGTTTTGTTTTCACATCAGCGGCTGAGTAAGAGCTGAAAATAGTGAGTTGTCGTTCGTATTTTGAGGCAACCGGTCCGAGCTGTCTGTTCTTTTCTTCATTCACCACATGTTGGATGAGCGTGAGGGTTTGCAAAGTTTTACCGAGACCCATGTCATCGGCCAGGCATCCGCCGAATTCATTGGTATAAAGCTTGAACATCCAGCCGAAGCCCTTTTTCTGGTAATCCCTCAGCTCTGCCTTTATCTGGCAGGGTACCGGCTGGTCCTGAGTTACAGTATTATCCAGCCATTTTTTGAGTTTTCCGGCGTATGAACCATCGATACCCTGAAGGCTTTCTTTCAGAAGGGGGAAATGCTGTTTTTCAAGCGACAGCTGATCCTGGGTTTCCCGGGCAAAAGTAAAAAGGTCCTTAAACCGTGCGAACCATTCCTCAGGAAGCACTGCAATCCGGCCATCGGGAAGTTCATATTCACGGCGGCCTGTGAGGATATGATTTCTGAATCTGATAAACGGAATTTCCGTTCCTTCAAGTTGAACAACGGCATGAATATCGAACCAGTCGCTGATATTTTCCGTAACCTTCAGCCGGAGGTCCATTTTCTGGAGGTAATAGCGATTGACAGGAAGGGACTGGGAAACTTCCACTCCAAGTTTCCGAAGTTCATCTGAATTAAAGTTTAGCCAGCTTACCAGGTCATAGATAAGCAGGATATTTTCCGATTTATTAACCCTGAACGGAAGGAACGAAGATGAATCCAGGTTGGCCAGTCCGGTTTCGAGAAGCGAAGAAATTATATGATTCTCGAATTCATAATCGCGGTTCAGCCGCTGAAATTCAACTGATCCGTTTGAATGCGTAAGAGTAACCAGCAATTCCGATTTCTTATTTGCAAAATAGGAGGCATTATCCTGGTATTTGAACCGCAGCATGAATACCGGCATTCCCGCGAGAGTAGTTTCAAGGGACAGAACAGGAACCGGTTGCAAGAGCTGGTCGACTATATTAAATCCGGTCGCGTGCACCCTGTATTTCTGGATCACAGGTTTGGCAAAAGATTCAAGGAATTTCTTTTCCGTTTCCCGCCGGATGCTGATGGTGGATCTTTTAAAGAATGGAAGTAGTTTCTTGCCGTCGATGTCATCGAACTGGAAAAGGTTATTGTTGATGATCAGGCAGCAGGGATCATTTACAAGAATAAATCCCGGTTGACCCGTAAGCCGTATGTTTTGATCACCGATGCTGACACTAAGGAAGTACTGCAAGTCTTCGGAAGTGCGGATAAAGTTGAACACCGCATTGGCAGTTTCATCATGAAGGACGATGCGGTCGGTCTCGTAAATATTGTTTTTTTGTTTTTTTGAGTAAATGGGAATATCGCTTCCGGAAAGAACTTCGATGCATCGGAGCAATCGTTTTTCAATATAGGGTCTGAGTTGCCTGTCGAGCAATGTTTCATCCACAGAAGCCAGGAAATCCTGGGCGCTGATTTTCTTTTTTGTAAACACCTTGAGCAGCTGGTTGTCGTTATATTCTTCAACGATACGGATGATTTTGATATGTTCGGGGGAGAGCTGTGGTTCGTATTGTGAGAGGTTGGCCAGGGATAGCCGGTCGATGACAGAATAATACTCCCGGTTATTACTGTGCTGAATAATGACCGGGTTGAACAGGGGGCCCAGGATTCGGTGAGTTGTTAGCGTGAGTGCAAATTTTCCTTTCATACTACAAAAATGAATAAAAGAATGCGTTTAAAAAATAATATTTGTCGGGATTTACATTATTTAAAACAGATATATTTGTTATGCCCTGGTTCTCAGCAGGCCAAAATCCCGTTAAGGATTTAATATTGCAGGAAAGAAATCAATTACGATAAATCATTCGAGGATCATCATCTATAATAATTTAACCTCCGAGGTAAAGAACTGACGAACTGCAGAAAGGACGAATTGCATAATTGCAAAACTGCATGAGTGCAGTTCTACTTTTAGCCTATTAAATAAAAGCCTTTTCCAGCGAGCACAAGATCATTTTTTGTTACATTTATGGTAGAAACAATGTCCGGAACCGCTGGGGCATTGGTTTTCTAAAGAAATTACCTGGCTAATCCTACATTCAGGGGAAGAAGTAGATTATTTGTTTTTTATCAAACTGAATATGGGACTTTGAGGCACGAAGTGTGGAACAAAGCCAGGTTTTCTGAATTAAAAATACAAAGGTGAATATTGAGTGGCGGAATAGGAGCCTTTAGTTTTGGAAGAAAGCATTGGGATACTGACATAGGATTTGGATAATTCATAAACAGGTCAGGACTGATTAATCCTTCTTTGATTTCTTTAAAATTGAGTCCACTCCGAAAAGTGTTAATAGCCACAAAGGCGCAAAGACGCAAAGCATTAATTTTATAATACCTTAGAGATGAAATAAATAGTATTCTTAGTGCCTTACTTTGTGGCGCTTTTCAATAATTCTCTTTTTGTATTAGATTCAAAAATATTTTTATTAGGAAACTAAAACTTCACTAAATTTAGATACGAAAAATGCTTTCTGGATAGATTTTAGCCGGAAGTTATAGGCCTGCGTATAAATCACTCCAGTTCCGTTTATATGCAATTGGTATGTCACGAAGGATTAGAGTTAAGCCTGTTATACATCGCAATAAGCCGGTGTTAAAACTGATTTTTCCCTATGATAAGGATATTGCGGAATTGATCAGGGCAATACCCGGAGTATTATGGAGCAATTCGATGAAAGGCTGGTATATACCTGATACAGCCAAATCATTATCTTATTTGCATAAACTAGAGGGAATTGAACTTTTAATTGAAGGAAGCAGCGTAGCGCCTCAAAATCAGGATCAGGGTGAAGCGACCATTTTACGATTGCTAGTAATCCGGTATGCAAAGGGCAGGATCAAGTTAATTTTTAAATATGATGCAAAGTTGATTGCGCTGATCAAGACCATGCCATTTTACTATTATGACATTGAAGGTCAATGGTGGACTTTGCCACATTTAGACAGTGTACTTAATGATCTGAAGAAATACTGTTCCGGGAACTCATTAAAACTGGATTATCGGGATGAGTGGGTAAATCAGAAAGTTATATTAAGGAAAAAAACAGCCGGCTATGAAAATGTTGCTTGTCCGTCACAATTTGAAGAGAAACTTAAAACAATGCGGTATAGTGAAAGCACCGTAAGGAATTATTGCAGTGCATTAAAGGAATTCATTCATTTTAACAGGGAGAAGCAAATTGACCAGTTAAAACAGGAAGATATTGAAAAATTTCTTTTATACATTACAGAAGAGCGCAATGTATCCACATCCTATCATAATATAAGTATCTGTGCCATAAAATTTTACTATGAAAAAGTGCTACAGCGGGCACAAGTGACCTATCATATAAACCGGCCACGCCGTGAAAAATTATTGCCTGAAGTATTAGGTGAGGAGGACGTTCGTCGAATTTTGTCGGTTGTAGATAACTTAAAGCACAAATGTATATTAATGACCATTTATTCAGGAGGATTGAGGTTAAGCGAGGTTGTGGGATTGAGGATAAGCGATATTGATTCCGTGAGGATGATGATATTCATAAAGGGGGCAAAGGGTAACAAGGACCGATACACCATTCTTTCGAAAGAGCTTTTAAAATGGTTGAGGGAATATTACAAAAGGGAGAAGCCGGCCACCTGGTTATTTGAGGGAGTTACGGGAGGACAATACAGCATGAGAAGTGTTCAGAACATAATGAAGGAAGCGGTAAAAAAAGCGGGAATAAAAAAGCATGCAACTGTTCATACCTTACGGCATTCTTTTGCCACGCATATGTTAGAAAACGGAACAGATTTAAGGTACATTCAGAATTTGCTGGGGCACAATTCCTCCAAAACAACTGAAATATATACTCATATCACCACGAAGGGGATTGAACAATTGAAAAGTCCTTTTGACCTCCTGGGAATGGGTTTTGATGAGTACAATCGAACGAAATAATTAATAGATTAGACAAACTGTATTTAGCAGTAATTCGTATAAATAATAGTTGTGGGTAATGTTTAGAGACAACTGCTTACAGCCTAATAACGGAATTCATAAAGATTTGCTAAATTTGCCATATAAGAATAGAAAATGGCTGATATTGTATTAAAATACAGTTTGTTAAATAACAGTGCGAGAAAAGAGGTCAATGATTTCTTGGATTTTCTTCTTCAAAAGCAGAGGGAGAAAAAAGGTAATTCTTTATCCTCTTACAAGAAAAAAATACTTGGGGTAACTACTTGGTCGGATTCTGATATTGAGTCATTTCAGGTGAATCAAAAGCTATTTAATTCTTCATGGAGACCTGAGAAATGGTAGTTGACACAAGTATTTTTATCGAATACCTAAGAGCAAAAGACAAGAAAAAGAGCGCTTTATTTGCAATTCCAGATTCGACGCAATTGTTTGTTTCGTCTGTTACCATGTATGAACTTTTAATGGGTGCGACAGATGAGAATAAGCAAAAGGATATAAAATTATTGCCTGAAGACTTACCTGTGCTTCCTTTCGATGAGAGTGTTTCCAAAAAGCCCGCAGAAATCTATCATCAACTACGCCTTGAAAATAATATGATAGATTTTCGAGATATATTCATTGCTGTAACTTGTTTAGTGTTTGAATTGCCTCTAAAAACATTAAATAAAAAACACTTCGAAAGAATCAAACAACTCAATATTCAATAACACTACCTCCAACAGCGTGTATAATCAATTGCTTGTCATCATGTTGCGAACAGTATCACTTTTGGTTGCCCCGGTGTATCTCGATACAGAACCTCTTTGTCAGCGCAACTGATCATACACGCAAACGTTAGCGTTCATTTAGATTAAATCCATGGCAAGATTTCAAAATATTATTTTATTAGTTAATATAAGCTTTACATTAATATGCTGCGATCCAGGTATTACTTATAGATATGATGTTCAAAATAATTCTGATTATAAAATTCAAATTGAATATTTTAGACATTATATGGCGGATAGTATAATTACAATTCCACCAAAGTCGAATATGGTTATTGCAGAATTTCCTGCTAGGGGTAGCATCTGATGATGAAGGCCAGAAATTCTTAAAAGAGTTTACTCAAATCTATTATGTGCCAAATGATTGTTTTAAAATAACCAAGAATATACTAATTAGGGGAAACTGGTCGTATGATAGAGACATTCGATACTTTGGAATTATCAAAGTGGGAACAAACAAATACCAATTAGTGATTGATAATAGTAATATTAAATTAATAAACGAACGCTAACAGCGTGTATAATCAATTGCTGTGCGTGCCTGTGTGAGCAAAAAAAGTTTCGTTTCTAACGAATAAGGTTGGCCCTGGCAAACTTATAACAGTTGTTGTATCTCGATACAGAAGTGGCACGGAACACGCAACTGATCATACACGCGGACGTTGGCAGCAATGCAGATGAAAAAACACATAACCATATTGCTCCTTTTGATATGCTCTTGTGTATCCGGACAACCATTTGACAGCTTTCGAGACAAAAGCGTAAATGGTATTTTCTTCGTTGACACTATATCAGTCATAAAGATTATAGGCTCAGATATTAGGAATAGAGATATTAGTAGTGAAGAAGTCTATGTTTCTAATGATAATAACAGCCAAATATTAGTTATGATATTCCATCCTGGTGATGCAAAAAATGAGTTTCGAGAATTTAAGGTTTTTTATAATACAAATGAATTAAAAACCGCATTCAAAATCATTACGCCATTTTTCGAGACAGGTAAAGGGATTAAGCTGGGAATAAATAAAAGAAAGCTTAAAGATATTTTAGGAAAGCCAGACAAAGTACTTAAAGAAAAAGGCATAGATATTTGGCGTTATGAAGTAAGAGGAAGCTTGTATTTTGGAAGATACGATTTTATGGATGATCATTTAATTCAAATATGGTTTGGAGAATCGTATCCCTAATAATTGCACTGCTGCCAACAGCGTGTATAATCAATTGCTTGGCATCAAGTTACGAGCAATATCACTTATGGGTTGCTCTGGTGTATCTGGATACAGAATCACTTTGGCAACGCAAATGATCATACACGCGGACGTTGGCGGTAAGTTTAAGAAAATCCATTAGAACCATGAAAATAAAAATCATTTTTGGTCTTTTTCTTTTTGCAATGCAAGTTAGTTGTGTACAATCTTCAACCAAGAAAGGACAGGTTTCACCTAAAACATCAGATCAGCTAAATATCGAATCGTTTTCTGAATTACCAGATGAAATCGATGGATGTTCCTGCTATTTTTCAAATGATTCGAATGATTTTAAGTCAGAAAAATATATTTATGTAAATGATTTTGCTGATATATCATTTATGAAAATAAATGGAGAAATGGTAAAATTTAAACTTACTAAATATTCCAAGATTGATTCATTGACATCTGAAGCCCATGCTACAGAAGGTGAATATGAACTTACACTTAGAATTACAAAAGGAATCGAAACTGGTGAGGAAACTCAATTGCAAACAGGTACCTTAATATTGAAGACCAAACAGGGTAAAAAGATTGTAAAATCATTTTATGGAGAATGTGGGTGTTAACTAAAAACCTACCGCCAACAGCGTGTATAATCAATTGCTTGTTAGTGCGTTGCGAATAGTATCACTTTTGGGTGCGTTGGTGTATCTGGATACAGAATCTCTTTGTAAACGCAAATGATCATACACGCGGACGTTGGCGGTAATAATCAACTCAAAAAGCAGACATATGAAAACAATATGTATCACAATTTTGATTTATTTCTTTACAATTGGAATGTCCAATGGACAAACATTTAAGATGCAATATGGGAGAGATTGGTCAAAACTTAAATGGTATCTTCATGATGAATATACGGATTACACAGAAACCTTAAAAGGCAATGTCTTTTATCTTGGTATAGACTTCTTTAACAAAAAATATTTCAACATTAATACTAATGTGGGTTATTTGCAAAAGCAGGGAGAAAAAAGTTATGTAGTATATTATAGTAATTACCGTACGGAAACTATAAATGGTAAAACCTCTATTGAACAAATATCCGTAAACACAAAATTAATTTTCAAATATCCTATAAGGGAAAGATGGATACCATTTTTAAATATTGGACCGAGTGTCGATTTTCTTATATCTAGTTCTAACGAAGATGATAGAATTAGTACAGTAGAATCGAATATGTTTGGATTACTGTTGGGAGGGGGAATTAATTATTGTTTTTCAAAGTTTCAGATAGGACTTAATGTGGATTATAATAAATATTTTTCATATTTCGCTCACTTAGAAAGTCTCCCAGCGGGGACTGCATACGCACCCCCAGAGGAAATTAAATCTCAGACAATCATTTCAAGCATATCAATCGGATATAGAATAAAATAAATTACTACCGCCAACAGCGTGTATAATCAATTGCTTGGTAGTATGTTGCGAACAGTATCACTTTGGGTTGCCCTGGTGTATTTAGATACAGCATCACTTTGGCAACGCAAATGATCATACACGCGGGCGTTAGCGGTCAGCTTGAAAAAGACACAACCAGCAGATAAATGAAAAAGTACGGATTACTAATAACGACAATAATTTTCTTCCTTCTAGTGAATACAAATTATTATTGGGAGGGAAAACTTGGACTATTTGCATTTCCATCTTTTTTACTTTTGATTTTAATTTACCTTGGACTTGGAATATCATTAATCAGACAACTTTATCTGGCAGTAAAAGAAAAATACGATAACAAATTAAGACTTATCACTGTCGGACTTTTAGTTTTCGTTTTGACAATAACACCTTTAAGACCAAATGGACTAATAAATTTCGATAAGTTGGAAGGAGGAGACGTTCTTTTGGCTGAAAGAGAAGGTGCGGCAAACTGTATGACAACTTTAAAACTAAAAGATGACTATTCTTTTAAGGAACGAAATGTTTGTTTTGGAGTGATAGAAACTACTGGAAAATATTATATTAATAATGATACGATTTATTTTGACCATGTAAGTATTGGCAGACACATAGATGAATATTATAGCTTTGCAGTCGTCAAACCTTCGAAGTTCAGTAAAGACGGAAGACACTTTGATTTGGTGAGATATAAAAGTCTGACAGACACGCTTGGACACGAACTTTGGATAACCAAAAATGAACTGGATAAATTAAAAGACAAAAAGCCGAACCGCTAACAGCGTGTATAATCAATTGCTTGGCATCAAGTTGCAAACTGTATCACTTTATGGTGCCCTGGTGTATTTAGATACAGAATCACATTGGCAGCGCAAATGATCATACACGCGAACGTTAGCAACAATATTTAAAATGAGAGCCATACAAAATCTACTGATATTATCCTTCTTAATTTGTTCATGTAAGAATATTGAATCCAATCAGATTCGACCAGAAAATAAGATTGTTGTTGACACTATCATTATAAATATTAAAGGCAGTTTGGAACAAACTATATTTTATAAAAAAAATTATTATTGTTTTTTTTCCGAAGAGAGTCCTTACTCTAGTATGGGCGAACTTCATTTTTACATCATTTCGGAGGATGGCAAAATCAAAAGAGAAGTATTCGTGCCAAATGAAATGCAGAACTTCTATCTTGATTTGCACATCCGGAATGACAGTATCTTATCAAAAGATTATTATGATCATCAAACCTATTATCTTGATCAAAAAATTTATAAATGGGTTGAAATAAAAAAGACAGATGATCGGGTTTTTGAGGATGAAAGATTTTATGTTACATTTCTTGATTTTGGAGAATGGGGCGGTACAATTTGGTTTAAGGATAAAAAAACAGGGAATGAATATGAAATAGCCTCTTCTGATCCTATTATTAATAAATTCAATGGTAATTATTATGTTACAACCGGGAGTAAAGTACTAGTAATTGAAGATCCTTTAAAATTGAAAATTTGCGAATCTAACTCAAAATATAAAATAGTCGAAAGCGCCGAGTGGCATATGGGAAGCCAATTTACTAAAGGAGCGGATACAATATTTGTTTATTATGCTTCAAAAGAAAATTCGAAATTTTATATAGCTACTGCATTTGTTTTAGATAATCAATTAAAGTATTTATGTGTGGATAGTAATATAGTTTTTATCGCGAACATAGAAAGTGGAAAAATAATTGCGACTGATACAATTGGTTATAACATTTTGGTTTACAGAGATAATAATACATACCGTTGTAATCTGTATCAAAACAAGAGTCAATTATTGCACTTCATGTCGAAGGACGAAGAAGTATTTGGATTTATTTTAATTGATGAAAAAAGTGTTAAAGTACACTACGTAAGAAATTTGGATACGGCTAAATTTTTAGGTACTCATAATGCTGATTTAGCTTTTGACAAACTCTTTAACTATGTAACTGAAAACTTAGGAAATCTGTCTTTAAAACAAATAGAATCGTATGAATCAAAATTAGGTGCAACAGATGCAACTCCAAGACATGAAATGTCAATAGGTGAAGATTTATATCCAAATAAAAATGGATTTGTATTAGAATCCCCAAAAGTTTATAAAAAGATTGAAGACAGCATATTGACATCACTTACTAATTACTATTATACTAAGCGAGATAGTTCGGTTAAGGTATTTTACTGTGAATGGCGAACCACTCATGAAAATGCATATAGAATGTACGCATCAGAGAATGAAGCGACTCAAAAAATAAGTTTCCAAAAAAAATTTGAGGTTGTAAAAAAATGCATAATAGATAAATATGGAGAACCGACGAGTATAAATGAAACAAAAAATGGAAGAAGTTTTACTTGGCAGCGAGATAATTTACTACAGATAGAATTATTTTGTAGTGACTTTGAGATATATAGAAATATTGACATTTTAATATTTAAGGAATAATACTGTTGCTAACAGCGTGTATAATCAATTGCTTGGCAGTAAGTTGCGAACATTAACCTCTTTGGGGTAATTTGGTGTATCTCGATACAGAATCACTTTGTAAACGCAAATGATCATACACGCGGACGTTGGCAACAATTTTGAGTTACTTAACGAACATCTGAAAAAAATGAATAGACATTTTATTATTATGATAGCGATTCTGTTTGTATTTGCTTGCAATAACGAACACGCCAGATCATCAAAAAAAGAATCCATTATTGTTGACAAAATACATATTGGAATGACTATTCAGGAAATGAAGGCTCTTTATGCAGAGGCCGACTTTATTGAAGAACCACTTTTCAATTATGACATTGATAGTGAAGAAAAAGGAATAACAGTCAGAAATGCAGGGGAGTCTCTATTTTTTGTCTGGACCCTGCAAGGTAACGATACAATAACAGGCATTGAAATAATTTCGGATAGAATCATTATTGACAGAGATGTTCATGTTGGTATGACTTTAGAGGATTTTCTAAAAAAATATCCGAAATCCAAATTAGCGGTAGATGAATTAACATTAGATTATGAGTATATCCATATTCCGAATCTTGATTATCGAGTTGATTTTTTAACAACTGATTCCACAAGGGCCGCAGAATTTGATTATTCAACCCCAGAACCTACATTTATATCGATAAAGCGTCCTCAGACTTTAATAAGTAGAATTTCAATATAAAACTGTTGCCAACAGCGTGTATAATCAATTGCTTGGCATCAAGTTGCATAAAGTATCACTTTGGTATACACCAGTGTATCTCGATACAGAATCTCTTTGTCTACGCAACTGATCATACACGCGGACGTTGGGCAAAATTTTTAATAGAAGCGACCATGATGAAATTAATTCGATGTTCTCAACTTCGTTATCCTATTTAGTATTCAAAATTTTTACATATGAGAGTATTTTTACTATTTGTAATTTGTTTAGGTTGGATGACCAGCAATTTATATGGACAATTACGTATTCCTGAAAATTCTAGTAATCAGAATACATCTGATTCGCAGTATATAAATAATTATATTACTGGTTTTAAAAAAGCAATGATTGGAAAAGAATTGCCCAATGTGATATTCACAGATTCATCAAATAGGAAATTCGATCTGAGATCATTAAAAGGGAAAATGATTGCAATAAACGTATGGGCATTTGGTTGTAAGCCATGTATTGCAGAAATGCCGGAACTCAATAAATTGGTAAAAAAGTACGATAAATCAGTAATATTCATATCATTAATATTGGGGAATAAAGCTATAAGCCACGGTCAATTTAAAAGTATATATAATATTGATTTTGATTATAATTCCTACTCCACTGATGAAGATATATTTAGACTGTGGAATTTATTAATGATGTTCCCAACACATTTGATAATCGGTAAAGACGGAAAATTATTGGATGTATTTTTTGGCCCGAGATGTGAGAGTATTGATTACACAATTAAAATGAATTTGGGTTTATAGAAAAATCCCAACATTAATGATGTTAAAACCAATTAGAGCTTTGATTTACTTTAATTTATAAAACTTTGCCCAACAGCGTGTATAATCAATTGCTTGGCATCAAGTTGCGAACAGTGTCTCTTTGTATTACATTGGTGTATCTAGATACAGAATCACTTTGGCGACGCAAATGATCATACACGCGAACGTTGGCAGTAATTTTGAACTTACGCTGCTGAAAGTCCAATACTAATAATAAACACAAAGCCATGAATTGGATAAGAGGGAAATCGGTAATTTTTCAAACCACTCTAGCCATTATTTTTTTCTTGTTAATTTCAATAGGAATAAATTCTTGCTGCACTAAAGTATATTGTTTAGGAGCTGATGATTTAGGAGATATATTTCTTATGAATTTTGCTTCAGCTGAAACTGATTCCGTTTTTGTTGTTTCTTACAAGAAGGGATCTAACTATAGGACTGTCATAGATAGTTTTATGGTTCCAAGAAGCGATTCCTTGAGTAATGTAAGGTACGATTTGTATCTTGGTGAGAAAAAAATAAGCACAAATAGTGACAACAAGATTTATTTTACAAGGGCAAATAAAACATATAAAATCTCTGGATTTAAAACCAGTACGGCCGAAATGTAAATAGTTGCTCTCCTGGTTTCATTAAGGATAATTTTACTCGCCTTGATGGTTATGAAATAAATGGAAAATTCAAATCTCTTGGATTTATTGAAATTGATAAGGATAAGGATTAAAACATAAAACTACTGCCAACAGCGTGTATAATCAATTGCTTAGCAGTGCGTTGCGAGCAGTTTCACTTTTGGTTGCACTGGTGTATCTAGATACAAAATCACTTTGGCAACGCAAATGATCATACACGCGAACGTTGTAGTGCATTTTATAATCCACCTGTAAAAATAATTGGCTTTGAATAAAGGTTTTTTTGTTTTGGTGTTTATTTTATTTGTATCCTGTAAGTATGATAATTTTTATTATACCGAAAGGATTCTTCAATCGGATAAAAAGGAATATTGTATAGGTGATGACTTAAACCTAGATTTTGAAATAAAATCAGTTGAGGAAAAGAATATACGTTTTTACAGGAATTTTAAGAATCTGAGTATTTCTTTTTCATTGATAGATAGGCCTAATCATATTCAAAATGAAAACTGGTCTAAGTGGAGTAGCGAATTACTTAGAGATACTACTATTGTCAATTATAAAATATCCAAAAACAACTCCTTTCATAAGTATTTTAAGGGTCGCATTGAAGAGATTAATGATAGTATTATTATTGTTATTCCTGAATTAAGATTTAAAGCTAGTTTTAACAAAAAGAATTTTTATGACAGCACATACGTTAGAATTCATGGAATTTGTTTACCAATAGATTCTGAACCAGGGGCTAGTATCGAAGAATATTTCAATGCAAAAGATATAAGAATTTTGAAATAAAAAAACGCACTACAACAGCGTGTATAATCAATTGCTTGGCATCAAGTTGCGAATAATATCACTTTGGCGTGCTTTGGTGTATCTTGATACAGAATCACTTTTGGCGCGCACCTGATCATACACGCGAACGTTGGAAGCAAAGCTCAAAAAATCTAAAGATGGACACAGACGATTTATCGAAAGAAGCCTATAAGGCAATAATGATCGAATCTGAAAGATTTAATCATGACCTTACTTTACAGTTTGGGTTACTTGCTGAAGAATGTAAAGATGAAACGGAGTATTTAAAGAGTTCATTGAAATTAATCCAGGAACTGCAGAAAATGGATGAAGATGATTTAACCGATATATTTTTTGATGATATACCGGATATAAAAATATTCAAAAAGGCACTTGAAAAAATTAGAAGGAATATTATGAGCGTTAAAGATATCCCAATTAAAGACAGGCACTATGATTTTTAATTTCAATGCTCAGCTTCCAACAGCGTGTATAATCAATTGCTTGTCATCAAGTTGCAAGTAGTATCACCTTGGGTTGCAGCGGTGTATCTAGATACAGAATCACTTTGGCAACGCAAATGATCATACACGCGAACGTTGGCGATAATGCAAGAAAAACCATAAAACTCGAATCATAATGAAAAAATATTGTATATTTTATTTTTTATTCATTCTATCATTTCCGGTTTTTGCACAGCCAGATTTATCCATAAAGACTGATACATCAAATGGATACGGATTATTTATGCCTGGTCGAACAATTATTTGGCCTTTAAAAACAAAGCCTGAGATTAAAGAAATTCCATTGGATTTAAAAGATTATGTTGTAAGAACGGTTGATTTTCAAAAGTATAACACTTTCTATCAATCACTTTTAAAAGAGGATTTGACCAAAGAAGATTTTGATAGTTATATAAAAAGCCGTTCAATTGATACTGCACTAATTACTGACGTCACTTATAATCATACTGTAAATGTTCTAATAGGAAGTATATCTCCCGAAAAAATGGTTATAATATTTGATAAAAATCACAACCTCTCTTTTACTGATGATGAAAAATTTTATTTTACAATTTTTAAAAGCAAAGAAGAAGAAAGACAAGCAAAAAAGAATCTGCCAATTACTTATATGCCATTTGAGTTATATGACGGCAACCATTTGAAAAGTGTTAGTTTACCCATTACTATAGATCCATACAAAGGAAATTTGGAAGTAAGTATTGATGGAGACTCGATTGAACAAAAATATTATTTGTCAATTGGTTTAGCTTTTCATAGATATGCCGACATTGAGATAAATCAGAAGAAATTTAAACTGAATTTATCGAATCGATTCGCAGGGCTTGATTTTAATAAATCAAATACATTCCTGCTTGTTACAGACGATAAAAACCAAACCTCTGAAGTAAATGGTGCAATTCCTTATACATTAGGGGATGTTATAACAATTGATAGTTTGCAATATGAATTCAATAATATATCAACTTTTGGTGATTCGGTATTTTTTAAGTTTTTAGGTTACAATAAGTTCCCTGAAGGGTTTTTAGAAGGCAATTATTTACCAAGAATGCATGCTTTGACATTAGACAAATATCAATTTGAGTTTAAAAGTTTAAAAGGAAAATATCTTTTATTGGATTTTTGGGGAACATGGTGCGCTCCATGCATAAAATTAATTCCCCAAGTAAGAGAACTAAATGGTAAATTCCGGGATAAAAATTTTGTTTTGATTAGCGTTGCGAACGATGATGATGAAATAAAACTGAAACAGTTTATTGATAACAATCAAATGGAATGGATTCATTTGGTTCAAAATAAAAATGAAAATGATATAATTAATAAGCTGAAAATATCTCAATACCCTACAATGATCCTGATAGATCCCACAGGTAAAATCGTCTTACAAGAAAAAAGTACTTGGGGTAACTACGTAAGCATTCGGCGAACTACATCTTGCGTGGCTAGATCTGGCGGATTAATTTTCGCTACAAAAATCAGATGTCAGAAATCGTAAAATTTGCCAGGCTTATAGCGCGTCAGAAAGAATCCGGTTTAACAGTAAGAAGTTTTTGTTCCAATGAGGGCATTGCACCATCTACATTCTATTACTGGCAGAAAAGAATCAGAAAAGAATCCGGCGAAAAACAGTTTATTCCACTCATTATAAAATCTTCTCCGCCTGTTTTAAATCCGATCACGCAGGCCGGGCCAGCGCAGAAACAAAAGGGAAATGGTGATAACCAGTTTGAGATTACTTATCCCAACGGGATCACCCTTCGGGTTAAAGCCGATCTGGACCTTTCAGGCTTACGTGCATTGATATCCCTGATGGATTAGAGTATGTTCCATTTGCATAACTCATTAAGATATTTTCTCTATCCGATGCCGGTGGATATGAGAAAAAGCTTTTATACATTGAGCGGTATTATTACATCCACAATGAACCATAATGTCCGGGACGGAGCTGTGTTTATCTTCATGAACCGGAATCTGAACGTGATGAAGATCCTCCACATGGAATATGCCGGATTGGTTATTTATCACAAAAAACTGGAATCTGGTCGGTTTAAGCTACCCTCTTTTGATGAAAATACAACATCACTCAGTATCCACTGGCAGGATTTAATTACGATGGTAGAAAGCGTAAAACCAAGGTGTGGAAAACTTCGCAAAATTGTTAATAAAAGTCTGTTAATCTGATAATTAACTCTATTTTTTTAGTTGTCACTTTGCTTTGTTTTTGTTATCTTTGAGCATAACAAAAACGAGACATAGTCGTGGATAAAAGCGCTGAAAAAGACTCCCTTATTGAGATCCTGCTGCGGGAACGCGATGAGCTTTACCAGGAGCTGTCGAAACTGCGTCAGATTGATAAAGGAGCATTAGAAAAGGCCGAAAAGAATAGCGCACATTATCAGGATGTTATAAAACAAAAGGATCAGTTAATCCAGAAACTGAACGAAGAGGTAATCAAGCAAAAAGATGAGCTGATCAAGAAGTTGTCTGACCAGCTAGCCTGGTTCAGGCGTAAGTTCTGGAAGCCCCAGAGTGAGCGATTTATCCCCCAGGATCCTGCGCAGCGTAAGATCGATTTTGATGGAATAGATGTATTACCCGAAGAAAAAGAAGCCATACAAGCAGCCGAGCAGGAAATCAAAGCATATAAGCGTCGCCAGGCTATCAATGATAAAAAACAACCGGTCCGGTTGCCGCTTCCGGAACATCTTCGACGGGAGGTAGAGATCATTGAACCCGAAGGTATCGATGAAAACTGGGTACGCATAGGAGAAGAAGTCACCGAGCAACTGGAACATAAGCCGGGAGAACTGTATGTACGCCGCATAGTACGTTATAAATATGCCTTAAAAAAGGATTTACAACTGCTACAGGAAAATGACATCAAGACAGCCATAAAAAATATTAAAATTGCTTCTCTTCCCCTATTGCCGCTTCCAAAGAGCAATGCAGGAGCCAGTCTGTTATCGGAGCTTATCATGGACAAGTATCTGTATCATCTTCCCTTTTACAGGCAGATTGCTCAGTTTAAGCTGCAGGGAATAAAGATACCGGCATCAACGGTTAATGACTGGTTTATAGGAGCAAGTGATTTACTCAGGGCATTATATTACCGGTTAAAAGAACTGGTGCTTCAGAGCGACTACATACAGGTAGATGAAAGTACCGTACCGGTTATCGACAATGAACGGCACCGGGCGGTGAAAGCCTACCTCTGGGTGGTGCGTGATGTTATGAAAAACCTGATGTTCTTTCATTATGACAAAGGCTCAAGGGCGCAAAAAGTGGTGATTGAACTTCTGCATGGTTACCAGGGTGCTGTGCAAACAGATGGGTATGAGGCCTATTCCATATACGAGAATAAAAAGGGCGTATTGCTGCTTGGTTGTTGGGCTCATGCACGAAGGAAGTTCTCCGACGCACTCAGCGAAGATAAATCCGGATCTGAATATGCCCTGGAACAAATCGGTATGATTTACAAGGTTGAAACGATGGCTGATGATCAGGAGCTAAATTATGAAGGCCGGGCTGAGCTTCGATCAAGACTTGCATATCCCGTTATGTGTGCTTTTGAAAAATGGATTGTAAATTATATGCCCGAAGCATTACCCGGAGGCAGGATGAGCAAGGCATTAATGTACACATACTCGCTCTTTCAGAGGCTGTCGCGGTATCATCTTGATGGTCGTTATCAAATCGATAATAACCTGGTCGAAAATACCATTAGACCTTTGGCTATTGGAAGAAAAAATTACCTGTTCTGTGGTAATCATGATGCAGCAGAGAATGCCGCGATAATGTACTCCCTGCTTGGGTGCTGCAATGTTGCAGATGTAAATCCCAGGGAGTGGCTAACTGATGTGATCAAAAGAATACCATATTATAATGCCGATTACAGCCGGGATCTGGCAGAACTCCTGCCGCATAACTGGAAGGCAGTCCAAAAACCCCAGAAAACTCCATTGGAAATCCAATAAAAGTTGGAAAACGTTGGAGAAAGCTGGAATATCTAAACGTTTTTCTACAAAACTTCAAAGAACTCTGGTATTGTTGTACAAAAAATACAACTGCTGAAATATAGCTTTGAATTATTTAATGGTCAACCCGTACTTGACCGAATGCTTACGTAACTACTTGGTCGGATTCTGATATTGAGTCATTTCAGGTGAATCAAAAGCTATTTAATTCTTCATGGAGACCTGAGAAATGGTAGTTGACACAAGTATTTTTATCGAATACCTAAGAGCAAAAGACAAGAAAAAGAGCGCTTTATTTGCAATTCCAGATTCGACGCAATTATTTATTTCGTCTGTTACCATGTATGAACTTTTAATGGGTGCGACAGATGAGAATAAGCAAAAGGATATAAAATTATTGACTGAAGACTTACCTGTGCTTCCTTTCGATGTGAGTGTTTCCAAAAAGGCCGCAGAAATCTATCATCAACTACGCCTTGAAAATAATATGATAGATTTTCGAGATATATTCATTGCTGCAACTTGTTTAGTGTTTGAATTGCCTCTAAAAACATTAAATATAAAACACTTCGAAAGAATCAAACAACTCAATATTCAATAACACTACCTCCAACAGCGTGTATAATCAATTGCTTGGCATCAAGTTGCGAATATTATCACTTTGGCGTACTTTGGTGTATCTAGATACAGAATCACTTTGGCAACGCAAATGATCATACACGCGAACGTTGGAGGTAATGTTTAGAGACAACTACTTACAACCAAAAGGAATTCATAAAGATTTGCTAAATTTGCCATATAAGAATAGAAAATGGCTGATATTGTATTAAAATACAGTTTGTTAAATAACAGTGCGAGAAAAGAGGTCAATGATTTCTTGGATTTTCTTCTTCAAAAGCAGAGGGAGAAAAAAGGTAATTCTTTATCCTCTTACAAGAAAAAAATACTTGGGGTAACTACTTGGTCGGATTCTGATATTGAGTCATTTCAGGTGAATCAAAAGCTATTTAATTCTTCATGGAGACCTGAGAAATGGTAGTTGACACAAGTATTTTTATCGAATACCTAAGAGCAAAAGACAAGAAAAAGAGCGCTTTATTTGCAATTCCAGATTCGACGCAATTATTTATTTCGTCTGTTACCATGTATGAACTTTTAATGGGTGCGACAGATGAGAATAAGCAAAAGGATATAAAATTATTGACTGAAGACTTACCTGTGCTTCCTTTCGATGAGAGTGTTTCCAAAAAGGCCGCAGAAATCTATCATCAACTACGCCTTGAAAATAATATGATAGATTTTCGAGATATATTCATTGCTGCAACTTGTTTAGTGTTTGAATTGCCTCTAAAAACATTAAATATAAAACACTTCGAAAGAATCAAACAACTCAATATTCAATAACACTACCTCCAACAGCGTGTATAATCAATTGCTTGGCATCAAGTTGCGAATATTATCACTTTGGCGTACTTTGGTGTATCTAGATACAGAATCACTTTGGCAACGCAAATGATCATACACGCGAACGTTGGCGGCAAGTGTAAGAAAGACGAGACAATTCTACAGATTTGAATAAATTAAGTATTGAAATATGGCAATAATTTTAAAATCTAACCAAAGAGATTTTCAAGAGAGTCCGAAGAAAATTGATAATTTCAGGATATTCACAGATATTTCAAGAATAAAAAAAGGAGTAAATCCTGAAAACCTGAATTTTGATTTAAGACAATTGAATCCTGACCAATATTCGGCCCCATATCATTTTCATAGGTATGCGGAAGAATTATTTTTGATAATTTCTGGTTCTGCAACATTGAGAACTCCAAATGGATTGGAAATTGTGCATAATGGAGACTTGTTATTTTTTGAAAAGGGAGAAAAAGGAGCACATCAACTCTATAATCACACAATGGAGGCATGTGTTTACTTGGATATTAGAACTTATTTTGGATTTGACATCGCTGAATATCCTGATTCTGACAAAATTTTGATTGCTCCGACATTTGAGATTTTCAATAATAATTCGCAAGCAAGCTATTTCGATGGGGAGACAAAAATAAAAGACAAGTGGAAAGAAATTGAAAATAAAGGCAAATAACACCAGCCGCCAACAGCGTGTATAATCAATTGCTTGGCATCAAGTTGCGAACAGTATCACTTTGGCGGAAATTAGTGTATCTAGATACATCACTCCTTTGGCAACGCAAATGATCATACACGCGGACGTTGTGCACAATATTTAATCAAACCCTAATGAAGATCTAACTTCATATATTAAAGAGATGCGGTGGCAAATACTATTTATAACTTTTCTTTGTCTATTTACGGGATGTCAAGAAAAGAATGTAGAGGCCAAAATCAAAATTCCTCTAGAACTAATTGGGATATGGAAAGCATATGAGGTTTATTCAACGGATGGAGGAAGTTTACCTACTTGGGATAGTCTGCCAGATAAATTCACCTTTTCGTTTGAGTTTTTCGAAAATTCAACTGTGAAGACTGATTATCATGGTGAAGGCTGTAGGTTTGGAAAATATACTCTTGAGGAAGGTAATATAATTTCATTTATTTTTCCTTGCATTGAACATTCAGATAGAATTGATTCACTTACTAATGAAATTCTGATTTTGGATACTCAGAATTTTGAACCACTGAAATACAAGTTTTATAAAATAATTGAATAATACTGTGCACAACAGCGTGTATAATCAATTGCTTGGCATCAAGTTGCGATCAGCATCACTTTGGGTTAAACCGGTGTATCTAGATACAGAATCACTTTGGCGACGCAAATGATCATACACGCGAACGTTGTGCACAATTTTTAAAAAGAGATAAATTAACTCAAAATATGGCAGGTGAAGCGCTAATTATTTTGGTCGGATTTTTTAGATGGATTTTTAAAGGATGCAAAACTAATCTGAAAGATGAGATAAAAGGGCAAAAGAACAGTAGTACGAATATTAGAGGAGAAAACTATTTAATTGGTCTTCTGATACTTATATTAATAATCGTTATGTTCATTTATTTTCTCTAGAATGAATCTAATTAAATTTCACAGGATGTCAATGAAAAATTATAAAACTGTGCACAACAGCGTGTAAAATCAATTGCTTGGCATCAAGTTGCGGGCAGTTTCTCTTTGTGCTGCCCTGGTGTATCTAGATACAGAGTCTCTTTGGCTACGCAAATGATCATACACGCGAACGTTGTGCACAAAGCAAAAATTAAACTACTAAGAGGATATACTTGTTTAATATATTAATAGTATATACCTTTGTGATGAAAAAAATATTGCAATGAAGACTGTGTCATTAAAGATAGACGATTCTGTTTTCGGTGAAACTGAAAAAATCCTAAGCAGGATAAAAGTTCCTAGAAACCGATATATAAACGAGGCACTCGAATTTTACAATCGTATAAAAAAGCGCCAAATATTGGAGCACAAACTAAAAAAGGAATCGGATCTTGTAAAAGAAGAGTCCTTAAATGCACTTAAGGATTTTGAAACAATTGATTATGCAGATTAAGCAATTTGAGATCTGGATAGCAGATCTAAATCCTCAAATCGGTACTGAACCTGGAAAGACTAGACCAGTATTGGTTATTCAGTCCAACTTGTTAAACAAGATTCCACATCCTTCAACAATTATTTGCCCATTAACTACCCACGTTGAGAAGGAGGCAGAGATTTTAAGAGTGCATTTAAAAAAGGGAATAGCTAATCTTCATGAAAACTGTGACATCATGATAGATCAAGTACGGTCTATTGATAATAAGCGTTTAGTAAAAAGGGTTGGCGAACTGCCTCAGGAATTTATTAGCCAGATTAAAGAGAATCTATCAATAGTCCTCGATCTAGAATAAATGCACTGTGCACAACAGCGTGTATAATCAATTGCTTGGCATCAAGTTGCAAGCACTATCACTTTGGGTTGCACTGGTGTATCTAGATACAGAATCTCTTTGACAACGCAGATGATCATACACGCGAACGTTAGCAACAAGCTTAAAACACCCTTAAGAGGGCGACTTATCAATAAATTAAATGTCGTATCTTTGATTTATGGTAGTAAAAGATGAAATATTAAAAAAGGCAAATGATTTTAATTCCTTGTGTCATAGTCACAAGGTAAAATCTTTGTATGCCTTTGGTTCATCTACAAACGATAGTTTTAATTCGGAAAATAGCGATATTGACCTACTTGTTGAAATAGAGGATTTGGATCCCATTGAACGAGGGGAGAAGTTAATGTCGTTTTGGGATCTATTGGAGAGATTCTTCAATAGGAAAGTTGATTTGTTAACAGAATCCTCATTGCGAAATCCATTTCTTAAAAAAAGTATTGACTCAACCAAGATACTTATCTATGACGGATCAAGGCAGAAAATACTTATCTGATATATTTCTAGCTATTGAGCTGATTGAATCATTTACCAAAGAGGTATCATCATTTGAAAATTTTCAGCAGGATTTAAAAACGCAGAGTGCGGTTGAAAGACAGTTAGGCATAATTGGGGAGGCAATCAATAAATTTGAAAAGCTGTTTCCAGAAATCAATTTGGATAATGCGAGAAAAATAGTTGGTTTGCGTAATCGATTAATTCATAGTTATGATTCCATTGATACCAGTATAATTTGGGCTATCATTAAGAATCATTTAACTCCACTGAAAATCGAAGTATTAAAATTAAACAGATAATCTAAGTACATGACAAAAATTTACAACACTCTTTAAAATCATCTATATCATTAGAAAACAGAACACTTGCAATATATGTTAATCCGTACTTGAATAAACTTTTGGCTCTTCTTCCATGCTTTTTGATCTTGATTGGGGACAGAGTATTTAAGAATATTCCGGCTTTGTAAGCCCAAACAAAAGCAATCAGCACCAGGGCAAAGAGTTTTTTAATTCGGATAATATCGGTCAAATGTGTGTCTTCAATATTAAAACCGCTTGTTTTCAGTGCTTTAAATGCAGTTTCTATTTGCCAACGTTCTTTGTATAATGACTGAGCCTCATCGGGTTTGTTGAAAGAAACAATGATCTGAAGTTCCGGAACACCTTGTCTGTTTTTGACTTTCGAGCCTGATAAATAGCAGAGCTGACCATTGACGGAAACGATACCATGAAAGAACTCATACTGATTGATCTTTAAATGGTTAAATAGCCATGAAGCCTTTACACGATGTCCGTTTCTTGGAATAACGATCCAAAAATTCTCACGAATGCGAATGTGGTATCGAATCCGATTGGAATTAAGGTATGCTATCCAATGATCCCCGACAAACTCTCTGTCAGCCAGCAGGCATTCAATGGTGTCAATGCCAAACAAATCAATGTAACGTTGCAGCAGTTCAATGCGCTCACTGGTGGATGAATTGCCAAATTTTGGCATCATCGTAAACAAAACGGGAAAGGCAACACCTTGATAAACAATTGCAAGTACCAGAACATTGATGTTTGTTGTTCCAAACTTCCAGTTGGTCCTGTCCAATGCCAGACGATACGGTGGTTTGTGCGGCAATAATCCAAATACAAACCGGGCTATAAGGCTTGTATCCAACAGATACTCGGACATGAAGCGTTGGATTCTGCGTAAAGAAGAATCAACCCTAACATCGGTATCGAAACTGGCAGCCAGTTTTTCAAAGCAAACAGTTTGAACCTTGCAAAGAGCACAGATAAATAAGCCAAAGAACTTTATTCGGGCCAAATTCATTTTGTCCCCGAAAACCTGTGATAATGTTGAGAATAAAATGCTATTTTTACTCTCAACCCTGGTGTTCATGTATCCTGGAGTCATACGTCGTGGTATTTCTCTTAAGATACTGAATATCAGGGTTTTATATCAATATTTCAATATTAGTTATCACCAAGTTATTAACATATATTATTGATTTATAATTGTTTACGAATTTTTGTCATGTACTAAGACAGATAATATAAGCCTGTTGCTAACAGCGTGTATAATCAATTGCTTGGCATCAAGTTGCGGACAGTCTCACTTTGGGTTGCAATGGTGTATCTCGATACAGAATCAAATTGGCAACGCAAATGATCTTACACGCGGACGTTAGCGTTCATGCTAAGAAAAGACCGCAGACAGACCAATTGACAGCAAAAGAGAAAAACGAAATGACAGAAATAAAAGAAAAAATAAGCCGACCCTTCGCATTTTTAAAATTTGCCAACCCACATACAGCACATTGTCAAGCCCCACATGCTGACCACATTCCAAAGCTTGACAAAGAGCTGTATTTTTCAGACACACTTTTTGTACTTTTGTAGTATTAAAATAATAATTATGAGAAACATAATCAGAAAAATAATTCCGATGTTTATGCTTGTATGGAGCATTGCATCTTATGGACAGACAGATAGTTTGGTTCAAAAGAATGATTCGATTAATAATATTGCCCTACATGAATATAATCAAAAACTTGTAGAAGTTGAGCAGCAAAGAATTGCAGATTCAATTAAAAAAGCAGAATTGGAGTCGCAATTATCAAAACTAAAGACAACGGACAATCTACAAAAAGAAGAATTACTGCAACAATTAAAATCAATTGAGGAAAACGAGAAAAGAAGAATTGAAGATAAAAAGGTGCATATTGACTCATTACGGAATACTGCAAAAGGTTATCCTGTTTTCGGTGTAATGAAAGACACCCTGTTTTTGGTATATTCAAAAATTGGAGCCTCAACACCGAAAGAAAGAGCAATAAATATAAGCCGTAAAATCGAAAAGCTTTACGAAGACGATTTTCTAAAAACTGATTCTATCTTAGTCTTGGAATCGGAAAATACCTATGACATTGTTTATGGTGAAATTATTATAATGAGCATTTCGGAAAACGATGCAATTTGGTACGACAAAAGCATGCACGAATTAGCTCAATCATTAAAAGAAACCATAAAAAACTCCATAGTTGAAGCAAAAAATGAGAATAGCTGGTTGAAACTTATTGCAAGGATTGGGTTGGTATTACTTGTTATTGCAATTGCATGGGGGCTGATTTGGTTAATTGGTAAGGGGCGTTCGAGACTTCTGTTGTTTATTAATTCTAAAAAGGATAAATGGCTGAAAGATTTGTCCTACAAGGACTATACCTTTTTTACAGCAGAACAAGAGATGCAGGTTATTCTTTTTTTGGTTAAGATATTCCGTTGGTTTGTATATGCAATACTACTTTATATTACGCTGCCCATTATTTTCAGCATTTTCCCTTTCTCGCGCGATTGGGCAGAAGCATTGTTTAATCTGATTTGGTCACCATTTAAAGGTGTTTTAAATGCAATTTGGGAATACCTGCCCAACTTGTTCAGCATTCTTGTTATTTACTTCGTAATGAAGTATGTAATACGATTTGTAAGGTATATATTTCAAGAAATTGAAGCAGAAAAACTAAAAATATCAGGCTTTCATGCCGATTGGGCAATGCCAACATACAGTATCGTTAAATTCTTACTGTATGCATTTATGTTTGTTTTAATATTTCCATATCTGCCTGGTTCCGATTCAAACATATTTAAGGGAGTATCTGTATTTATCGGAATTTTGTTTTCGTTAGGTTCATCATCAGCTATTGCAAATATGGTTGCCGGATTGGTAATTACTTACATGCGGCCGTTCAAAATAGGCGACCGCATTAAAATTGGAGATGTAACAGGCGATGTGGTTGAAAAAACGCTTTTGGTTACTAGAGTAAGAACTATAAAGAATGAAGTTATTACAATTCCAAATTCTTCTGTTCTAAACGGTAACACAATAAATTACAGTGTCGAAGCAATGGAAAAAGGTTTAATCATTCACACTACTGTAACTATTGGATATGATGTACCTTGGAAAAATATGCATCAAGCTTTAATTGATGCAGCCATAAGGACCGATTTGATTCTTGATGAACCAAAACCATTTGTCTTGCAAACCAGCCTTGACGATTTCTATGTTTCTTACCAAATTAACTCGTATATAAGAGAAGCTGGAAAACAGGCTTTGATATACTCAAATCTGCACCAAAATATTCAGGATGTTTGTAACGAAATGGGTATTGAAATTCTTTCGCCACATTATCGTGCAGCAAGAGACGGAAATATGACAACAATACCAGCAGATTATTTGCCAAAGGACTATAAAGCACCGAGTTTTAATGTAAAGTTAGATGACGGGAATGATAAATAAGCAACGTCTTTATCAAATCGTTTTTGAAAGCGACACAAAAGCTGGCAAACGTTTTGACGTTTTGCTGCTTTGGTGTATTCTGGTTAGTATTTTTGTTGCAGTATTAGACAGTGTACCATACCTAAACCTGAACTTTAAAAATGAATTTTACAGTGTTGAATGGGTTTTTACAGTAATATTCAGTCTTGAATATTTTATGCGAATTTACATAAGCCCAAAACCAATAAGGTATGTTTTAAGTTTTTGGGGTGTTATTGATTTGCTTGCAATTCTTCCAACATATGTAAGTTTGTTCTTTTACGGTTATCATTATCTGCTTGTTGTACGAATATTGCGTCTGCTTAGGGTTTTCAGAATTTTAAAACTGGTTCGGTTCAACAAGGAAGCTATTATTTTATTGAGGGCTCTGAAAGCAAGTTCCTATAAAATCGGAATTTTCTTTTCGGCTGTGCTTACCATAGTCATACTTTTAGGTACAATTATGTATGTAGTTGAAAATGGAGAAAACGGGTTTACCAGTATTCCTCAAAGTATTTATTGGGCAATTATTACCGTTACAACCGTGGGCTATGGCGATATTGTTCCTCATACAATTTTAGGGAAATTCATTTCATCTTTTGCCATGATAATTGGTTATGCAATAATAGCTGTTCCTACAGGTATTATTACCGTAGAAATGTCAAAGTCATCAGAATCAAAAATAATATGTCCTCAATGTAGTACAAATAACATTGAAACTTCAAATTATTGCACAAATTGCGGTTCACTGCTAAAAAAGAATGAGTTATGAAAGAGTTTCTACAAACAAATATTATCGAAATAGGAAATTATACCCTAAAGCTCCATAATGTTCTAAGTTTAATTGTTTTTATTGGCTTTGTAATTCTTATTTCATTTATTATCAAACGCATAATATATAAGTCCAGCACTTTAGATTTAGCAAAAAAGTTTTCTATTTCTAAGCTTATTAAGTATTTAGTCATTGCAATTTCATTTGTTATAAGTCTTCACTTACTTGGCTTCAATGTTTCGGTTTTGCTTGCAGGGTCAGCTGCACTTCTTGTAGGTTTAGGCTTTGGTTTACAAAACCTTTTCAACGACTTTATTTCAGGCATTATTCTATTACTTGACAGAACATTAAAAGTTGGCGATATTATTGAGGTAAATTCAATGATTTATAAAGTGCTGGAAATAAATTTTAGAACCACTACTGTACTTGGCAGGGACGAAAATTATATAATCCTTCCTAATTCAGAACTTACTGGCAATAGCGTTATAAATTGGACACATAGTGAAATATCATCAAGGTTTAAAGTAACAATTGGCGTTGACTATTCTACTGATATACAAGTTCTAATGCCAGTTTTAAAAGAAGTAGCAAAGGCAAATAAGCATGTTCTAAATTCACCCGAACCATTCGTAAGATTTGAAGATTATGCTGACTCCGCTTTGTTGTTTTCTATTTATTTCTACACTAACGAAGTTTTTCGGGTTGAAAATATAAAAAGCGAAATTCGGATTGAAATATTTAAAGCACTTAAAAATAACAATATCAGTATTCCATTTCCTCAAAGAGTGGTTCACATTAAAAATAGTTAGTTATGGAAGAATTAATCCAAAAGTTCCTTTTTAACCCAACAATTGGAAAAATTGTAGTGGTTTTTATTGGTATCGGTATTATATGGGTAATAGTAAAATCAATTCAACGAAACTTTTTGTCAAAAATAAAAGATAATGACAATCGTTACAGGGCGAAAAAGTTTAGTGGATTTATTGGCTTTATACTCATAATAATTTTGATTTCAATTGTATATAGCGACAAACTTGGTGGGTTAACAGTTGCTTTTGGTGTTGCGGGTGCAGGTATTGCTTTTGCGTTACAAGAAGTCATTGCATCATTTGCAGGGTGGTTGGCGATAATGTTTGGTGGTTTTTATAAAACTGGCGACAGGGTGCAATTGGGCGGTATAAAAGGTGATGTAATGGATATTGGTGTCCTAAGAACTACTATCATGGAAACTGGGCAATGGGTAGATGGAGACTTATATAATGGTAGAATTGTTTTGGTTGCAAATAGCTTTGTATTTAAAGAACCTGTTTATAATTACTCTGGCGATTTCCCTTTTCTTTGGGACGAAATTAAAGTTCCCATTCAATACGGAAGCAACTACGAAAAAACCAATGAAATTTTACTTAAAATTGGAAAAGAAGTTACTGGCGATTTATCAGAAAAATCAAAACAAAAATGGGATCTTCTTCAAAATAAATACCGTCTCGAAAATGCACAAACCGAACCTATGGTGTCATTGATTGCTAATGATAATTGGGTTGAATATACACTTCGTTATGTTGTCGATTACAAACGGAGAAGATTTACTAAAACCGAATTATTTACAAAGATTTTAAATACAATTGAAGCAACAAATGGAGAGATAAAGTTTGCATCAGCTACCTTTCATTTGGTTGAAGCTCCCGAATTTAAAGTAAAAATTAATTCCTGACCCAATTACAGGCACATTGCCAAAGCCCCACAAACCAACGCTATAGCCAAAGCTTTATCAAAGAGCCTGCAATCCAACCCAATGAATAAGAAATTTTAAGAATGCCGCAGTGGGCGAAATGAAAAATTGAAAGAAAAAATGACAGAGAGGAAAACAAAGCACGAAACGCTAACACGCGGTATAAAACATTGGGGTTTAAGTGGTTATATAAGCATTCAGCCCCGCATCAAGTTCGATGCAACTGGACAGGAAAGTAGCCCGCAATCCCCAACGTTTCATACCGCCAAACGTTAGCAATAATGCAGAATAACGCACACGACGTGATTCATCTTGATAAAGCAAGGCTTTTTTCGTAAATTTACTCTGTGAAAAAGCAGGACAAAATAGAACTTGATTTTGAGGTTGATGAATTAACAAATTCGATAAGAAATGTCATTTCTGGCGATAGTTTTCAGACTGATATTACAAGGATTGCAAAACCTGACTTAAAAACTATTACTCAGAAGAATGGGTGGCTTTTTGATTGGAAACTTGAGTTAAGGTCTCCTGAAAGAGATGTTTATAAGCTTACAATCGTTAATAACCAATCAATTATTCAGAGTTTGATAAGTTTGGAGGTTAAATCAGACCATGTTTATATGCATCTTGTTGAAAGTGCACCATTTAATAAGGGGAAAACTAAGATATATTCAGGAGTACCTGGAAATCTAGTCGCTTTTGCCTGTAAACTTTCATTTCAAAGAGGGCATGAAGGAAATGTTGCTTTCATTTCAAAAACTCAATTAATTGACCATTACATAGAAAGCTTGGGAGCAATTCACTTCGGCGGAAGATTAATGATAATTGATACTAATGCAGCATTAAAGCTTATGAACCGATATTTCTCATATTTAGCGCTATGAAAACAAAGAAGACGGAATTGGATGTTGATTCTATTGGGATGCAGGGGTCAGCATTAACTAAAGATGAAGAAATGAAGATTAGTGAGTTTATTCGTTTAGGCAAGCTAAAAAAGGCGAAAACTTCTTCCAAGAAAAAAATGACCATTTAGTGTAATGCACTATTGCTAACAGCGTGTATAATCAATTGCTTGGCATCAAGTTGCATGCATTATCACTTTGGGGTACTTTGGTGTATCTCGATACAGAATCACTTTGGCAACGCAAATGATCATACACGCGAACGTTGGCAACCATTTAAGATGCTCCATAGCAGATTGAATCAAATGAATAGGTGGAATAATAAAAAAGTGTATATTTGTACATAATTACGTACATAAATTCTATTACTATGTTAACCACAAGCATTTCTGATTTTAGAAAAGATATCAAAAGGTATCTTGATAAAGTAACCGAAAATTTCGAAACCTTAATTATTAATCGGGGCAAAGACAGCGGTGTAGTCGTGATTTCCCTTGATGAGTACAACTCAATTTGCGCAACACAGCATGAATTATCATCTAAGGTCAACGAAAGCCGACTTGATTCTGCGATAAGTAAATTGCGAAAAGGATCGTCGTTTCAAAAAGATTTAATTGAAGAATGAAATACATTTTTGTTGACGAATCCTGGGAGGACTATATATATTGGCAAAACACTGATAAAAAGATAGTTAAAAGGATTAATGAATTATTAAAGGATATTTCTCGTACTCCTTTCACAGGTATTGGAAAACCTGAGCCCCTGAAATTTAAATATAAAGGATTTTGGTCCAGGCGCATTAATGAAGAGCATAGGTTAATATATCAGGTAAGGAATGACGAGATCCTCATTGCTAAATGTAGGTTTCATTACGATTAAAATATAAACGGTTGCCAACAGCGTGTATAATCAATTGCTTGGCAGTAGATTGCAAGCCTTGTCACTTTGTGGTACGCTGGTGTATCTAGATACAGAATCACTTGTCAGCGCAAATGATCATACACACGAACGTTGTATGATATTAAAACAAGATAAATAATTTATTATGAAAACAGCATTTCACCTACTATTGATTGTGTTAATCACATTCTCGTGTATTGAAAACAAGGGTAAAAATGAAACTATGGTATCTTCTGAGTTGCCATTAGATTCAATAACTGCAATAGCGAAAGAAGCCTATATTTATGGTTTCCCGATGGTAGATAACTACCGAGTTCAGTACGGCTATTATGTAGACAGTACAAATTCTGAATTTAAAGCTCCATGGAATTATTTGACGAATATAGCCAGTGTTTTTACACCTGCCGATATTGCTATACAGACGCCCAATTCCGACACACCTTATTCATTTGCAGGATTAGATCTGCGGGCAGAGCCTATTGTGATAACATTACCAGCGGTGGATGAAAATCGCTACTACAGTATTCAGTTTGTAGATGCGTATACTTTTAATTTCGACTATTTAGGTACTCGCTCTTCGGGAAGTAAAGCTGGTAAGTATCTTGTTGCAGGCCCTAACTGGAATGGAAAAGTTCCTGAAGGTATAAATCGTGTAGTGAAATCGGAAACTGAATTTATCAATCTACTTTACCGAACACAACTTTTCAATCCTGCAGATATTGATAACGTAAAGAAAATTCAGGCCCAGTATACGATAGAGCCTTTATCGTCATTTTTAAATGCGGAAGCACCCATGGCTGCCCCTAAAGTTGATTATATTAAACCACTAACTCCCGAAGCACAAAAATCATCTTTGGATTTCTTCCGGCTTATGAATTTTGTGATGCAGTTCTGCCCGACGAATCCAACGGAGACTGAATTAATTGGTCGGTTTACAAAAATTGGTATAGGTGCAGGAAAAGTTTTTGATGTTGATAAACTTTCTCCAGAACAAAAAGCAGCTTTCGAAAAAGGTATCAAAGAAGCTTGGTCTGTCGATTTTGCAAAATTAATGAAAAAAGTGAATGCAGGAGAGGTCGCCTCAGGTGATGTTTTTGGGACCAGAGAATACTTAGACAACAACTACTTATATAGAATGGCCGGAGCTGTATTAGGTATCTACGGAAACTCAAAAGAAGAAGCCATGTATCCGTTTTATGGAGTAGATTCGGATGGAAATAAATTAGATGCAACGACAAACAAATACACCCTACATTTTGCTGAAGGCGAACTACCACCTGTTAATGCCTTCTGGTCTTTGACCATGTATAAATTGCCGCAAAGTTTATTGGTAGAAAATCCCATCAATCGGTATTTATTGAATTCGCCCATGTTACCAGGTTTTATAAAAGATAAGGATGGAGGTATCACGCTGTATATTCAAAATGAATCTCCTGGCAAGAGTAAAGAAGCCAATTGGTTGCCTGCCCCAAAAGGCCCCTTTGCAACAATCATGAGATTGTATTGGCCAAAAGAAGCTGCACTAGATGGTAGTTGGAAAAGACCAGACTTGAATATTGTAAAAAAATAAACTCATAAATAGTTAAAAATGAAACTAATAAAATTCAAAGTACTGTTAATGATTACCCTAATTGGAGTAATCTCTGCATGCAATCAACCGCAGTCGAAAGATGCACTTGTAGCTAATAATGCTGTTTTACTTACTGATGCAACATTGCAAGGCGATGAATTGATTAAAACCAATTTTGGTGATATTCAATTGAATCAAAGTTATATTACCAAAGAATCTATCACTAAACTGAATGACCAATTGAGTTTACAAAGAGCTATTGAAGTGTATCAATGGTCGCTTCCGGTAACTACTTTTCAAATGTGGTACAATGCGCATTCTGAAGTCTATGGTGGTGCCGATTTGGATTTTGTAGAATACAAATCTTTCAATGAAAAAGTAGGCATTCTTACTGCCAATGCGACTACTCCTTATGTTATCAGTTGGGCAGATCTTTCTAAAACAGGACCTTTGGTTATTGATTATCCTGCTGGTGCTTCTGCCGGTGGGGTAGTGGATTTTTACCAACTTTCCTTGGGCGATTTAGGCTTGATGGGTGCTGATAAGGGCAAAGGCGGCAAATATCTTATCCTTCCAAATGGGTATGATGCTTCAAAAATAAATACCAAAGGGTACTTTGTTATCAACTCTACTACCAATAAAATAATGATTGGCACACGCTTTCTGTCCACTGATGAAGCGGAAATCAAAAAGATGAAAGAGAATTTTCTTGTTGGCAAATATGGAGAGATTTCAAAGCCAGCAAAATTCATTTCCAATACCGACAAGCGTTTTGAGGGGATGCCATCCAGGGGCTTAAAGTATTTTGAATTGGTACATCAGTTTATTCAAAATGAGCCGCAGAAGGAAGAAGATAAAATTTTCTATACCTACTTAAAATATCTGGGTATTGAAAATGGCCAAACTTTTAATCCTTCAGAAAAATTAAAAACGATTCTAACTGAAGGAGCAAATTTGGGCGAACTGATGTGTAAGGCGAACCAAATAGAACCGCGGCAGGATGAAGCTTATTATGAAAATAGCAGCTGGTACAGGTTGTTAACCAATTTCCCATTAACCAAAACGAGTAACTCGAATTATTTTTTAGATGAAAGTAATCAGTATTATTATGAAGCTGTAACTGTAACAGCAGGCATGCAATTTAATACACCAGGACCTGGCACTACAAGCTATTTAAGCACCAAGGAAGATAAAGACGGCAACTTTTTGCTTGGGTCAAATACTTACAAGATCCGTTTCCCAGCAGGCATTCCTGCTTCTAATTTCTGGGCATTGACTTTATACAGCGAAAACACCCGCTGTTTTATCGACAATAAAAATGCAACAGATAAACTAAGAGCTACAAGTGTCGATTCGAGAGATAAAAACCTGATCATAAACGCAGATGGCAGTGTAGATTTGTATATCGGTCCAAAAGCACCCCAAGGCAAAGAAAGCAACTGGGTACAAACCAATGTTGGTGAAGGATGGTTTCCTTTGATTAGAACTTATGGTACAAAGCAAGCACTATTTGATAAAACATGGAAGCCTGGGGAATTTGAATTGATAGAATAACATCATACAACATTTTGTATAAGTAATGGCAGGGAAAGTGCTAAATCTCAAGGTTTGTGGCCCGCTCAAACTACGCAGTAGTTTGACAGGAAAGTGCCTCGCAATCTGCCACTACTCATACAATTTACCGTTGTATGTGATTTTAAAAAAAATACACTCAAATAACTACTGTATAGATTAAAATAGTTGCACTTTAGGACAACATTTATTATATTTGCACCGTGCATGATAAAAATAAGCATAGGACCATCATTTTTTACATGGATTACTTTGATAAGTTCTTTGTCAAGCAGCGCCAAAAGGTAAAGGATAAAATAATCTGGACCTTTGAATTGATCGAGAATCTTCAAAGGGTTCCTGAACTATATCTCAAGCATATTGAGAATACTGAGGGACTTTATGAAATAAGGGTCCAAATGGGCAGTGATATTTACAGGATATTTTGCTTTTTTGATCAAGGTCAATTGGTAGTAATAGCAAATGGATTTCAAAAGAAATCGCAAAAGACACCGAAGCAGGAGATCGAAATGGCACTAAAGATTAAAGGAGAGTATGAAAATGAAAAAGAATAATACATTAACACTCGAGCAGTTTAAAGATAAACATTACGGCAATCGTGGAACTGCAAAACGTGAAGAATTGGAAGCCGGTTATGAAAACTTCAAGATTGGAGCTTTAATTCATGAGGCACGCCTTGAAAAGGGGTTAACACAAGAGGAGCTAGCTGAGAAGGTAGGTACAACAAAATCCTATATATCAAAGATTGAGAATAATGTAAAGGAAGTACGCATCTCAACCCTACAGAAGATTGTTGAGCTTGGATTAGGTGGCCAATTGCAGCTTTCAATTAAACTTTAGAAATAAAACCACATACAACAGCGTGTATAAGCCATTGCTGGTAGCGGGTTTGCGTAGGTTGGTTCTCTTGGTTACCTTGTGCTAACTCGACAACAAAGCGCTTTGAATCACGCAACGGCTCATACACGCGGACGTTGGCAACAATATTGGAAAAATTTGCGTTTGATTCATATTTGATGTAAATTTGCATCAAAATGTTATATAATATGGCAAGACAAAGTATATCGTTTACAAAACCGAATGATGAGTGGTTAAAAGCACAATTGGATAACCAGGAATATTCAAGCAAAAGTGAACTCATCAATGATTTGATTAGACAAGCCAGAAAACAGCAAATTCAAATTGACTGGATTAGAGCGAAATTGGATAAATCTGAAAGAAGTGGATTTACGGACAATACTAAAGAAGAAATTCTGAAACAATCAAAGTCTTTGCTTAATGGCTAAATATAGATTAAGTAATGAAGCTAAAGAAGATTTGATTCGAATTCATCATTACGGAGTTGAAAAGTTCGGAATTTCGCAAGCCGACAAATACTTTGATACGTTTTTTGAATATTTTGAAATTATTGCCCAAAGACCATTTTCATTTGAATCTGTAGATCATATTAAAAAAGGATATAGACGTTGTGTTTGCGGATCTGATAGTATATATTATAGAATAAATAGTGATATAGTTGAGATAATCGCAATTATCGGACGACAAGATGTTAATAATATTCTTTGATCTAGTAAAATATTGTTGACAACAGCGTGTATAATCAATTGCTGGGCATCTAGTTGCAGACAGCATCACTTTGGGTTGCACTGGTGTATCTCGATACAGCATCACTTTGTAGGCGCAAATGATCATACACGCGAACGTTGTGCGTCATGCTAGAAATGCATTTACCCTCAATATAACAACTTAAACATAATTCTTTTGTTTTACTAAAATCTTGATAACAGAAAAACTTCTGAACAGATTCTTATGAATACAAATGAACAAATATTTCGAATTCTTATTGAGGAAGGATTTAGTAAGGGTGATGTTACAGTTTTTGATAAACATAGTTCTCCTGAGTTTATCGAGCACCAATACGGATTTATACCACCGAATGTTGAAGGTGTAAAGAAAGCTATTAATAGTTTACATAAGGCCTTTCCTGATTTTTCTTTGACTATTGAGGACATGATAATTGATAATGACAAGGTTTGGGGTCGTATGACTGGAAGAGGGACGCATAAAAATCAATTTGGACCCTTGCCTCCTACAGGTAAAAAGTTTGAGATTACTGTTATAGATATAATGCGTTTTAAGGACGGAAAACTAATTGAGCATTGGGGTGTCCCTGATCGATTGGCTTTAATGGAACAACTTGGTATGAAGCCACCTCCTAAGCTTATTATGAAAATAGTAAGCTTCATAAATAAGTGATTTGTAGATCAAGGATTCGCAAAATTATATTAATAAAAAGCACGAACGCACAACAGCGTGTATAATCAATTGCTGTACGTGCCTGTGCGAGCATACAAAGTTTCGTTTTTAACGAATATGGATGGCCCTGGAAAACTTATAAAAGCATCTGTATCTTGATACAGAAGTGCCTTGGTTCACGCAACTGATCATACACGCGGACGTTGTGCGTCACTTTTAAAAGTCAATCTTTGCTAGAAAAATTCTTACAATAAACCTAAATATTTGATTTATGAAAACTTTTAGTTTCTTCTTACTCAGTTTCATTTTTTTAACTACGCTTACATTTGGACAATCAAATGATGAGCAAGAAATCAGAAGACTGGAAAAGCATTGGACAGAATTGCTTGATAAGGGCGACACTACTTCATTATTAAAAATATGGTCAAAGGAATACGTTGTAAACAATCCAAATGGAGAAATTATGACCACAGAAAAGATTATTGCACTTATGAAAAGTGGACATAAGTTCCCCAAAGTTGAAAGAAATATTGAAAAAATCACTTTCTATCAAAACGTTGCTATTGTAATGGGCAAAGAGTTACAACAGCCTGCAAATATGACAACTAACCAAGAGGAATGGATACCTAGGAGATTTACTAATGTATGGATTAGATTTGAAAATGGTTGGCAATTGATAGCCAGACAGTCATCAGAAGTAATTAGAAAATAACTAAATATCACTAGTGTCTACTAAAATTTAAAATTTGTTTTGTAATAATTTGAATTTATGCAAGATATATCCAAAATAGCATGTCCACGATTTGAATTCATACTTTTAAAAGCAAAAGTGAATTTTGGACTATGCACAAAGGGAAATACGTCTTTGCACAACTTATCGAATTTCTCCCACAGAAAACATTTCAAAGAATCGTTATGAAATATCAGGGGGATAAATATATCAAAGTATTCAGTTGCTGGAATCAACTGCTGATCATGATGTACGGGCAATTGTCCGGATGTGAAAGCCTTCGGGAATTGATCTGCATTATTACGGCTCATACTCCGAAGTCTTACCATCTGGGATTTGGCAAGTCTTTGATAACCCGCAGCAATCTTGCCAAGGCAAATGCGAACAGGGACTGTAAGATATATGAAGAATTCGCTTATAAAATGATATCTATCGCCCAAGGAAAGCGTATTCACAGGGAGTTTGTAATTGCCGGAAGATTTTATGCCTTCGATTCCACGACCATTGATTTGTGCCTGAATCTTTTCTGGTGGGCGAGTTTTCGAAAGGCGAAAGGAGGAATCAAGATACACACGCTTTATGATGTTGTTACCCAAATCCCAACATTTCTCCATATTACTGAAGCCAAAGTCCATGATATGAATGCGATGGATGAGATTCCATATGAGCCTAATGCCTATTATATTTTTGATAGAGGTTATTTTGATCTTGCAAGACTTTTTACTGTCAATCTTATTGGATCGAACTTCATAATAAGGGAAAGAGGGCTTCTTCAATATGAAATAATCGATGGGGAAGATCTTCTTGAAGGTCCTAATAATATTCTTTTTGACCAGACGATAAGACTCACAGGACAACAAACTGCTAAAAAGTACCCTAGTGCTCTCCGCCGTATTGTTTACTACTCGGCGGACCAAAAAAGAACCTTTACCTATCTTACTAACAACTTTGAAATCAGAGCAGAACACATAGCACTGCTTTATAAAAACAGATGGCAGGTCGAGCTTTTTTTAAGTGGATCAAACACAACATCTTCACATAAAATCTTTCTGGGGTATTACCGAGAATGCTGTCAGAATCCAGATATTTTCTGCAATCGCAACATATTGTTTGGTTGCCATTGTAGAGCATGATCTTCGCCTTAACCGTAGTACTTTCGATGTTCTTCGCATTCTTAGCATGTCGCTCTTCGATAAAACTCCTCTCAAGGAACTTTTCGTAAGAGTGGAGTCCGTAGATGATGATATGCTTGAAAATGATAATCAATTATGTTTTAATTTTTAGTGGACACTAGTGACTAAATATAATAAAGCGAACGCCACAACAGCGTGTATAATCAATTGCTTGGCATCAAGTTGCAAACATTATCACTTTGGGGTGCTTTGGTGTATCTCGATACAGAATCACTTTGCAACGCAAATGATCATACACTCGAACGTTTGCAACAATTTCAAATGATTCCTAGAGAAGTAATTAGCATTACCTATAAGATTCGTACCTTTGTTCAAATTTGATTATTATGCCGACAATTTCAATGTTTTTTGGAATAATTATCAGAATGTATTATGCTCCTGGAGAACACAATCCTCCTCATATTCATGGATATTACCAAGATAATACGGTTGTAATTGGGATTCATGATTGTGAAATACTTGGAGGTCAAGTACCAGCAAGGCAGTTGCGCTTAATAGAGGCATGGATTGAGATTCATCGAGATGAATTACTAGCCAACTGGGAATTATGTCAAAACGGTGAAAAGCCGTTCCAGATTGAACCTTTAAAATAGTCTGCCATGTATTTAGCAATTAAGAAGGTAAAACCCCAAGATAATTATATACTGCATTTAACTTTTGCAAATGGAGAGAACCGTCAATTTGACATGAAACCTTATCTCGATATTGGTATTTTTAAAGAGTTAAAAGATCCAATTCTATTCAAAACAGTAAGGACAAGTTTTGATTCAATAGAATGGGCTAATGAAGCTGATTTTGATCCTGAAGTTCTATATCAAAAAAGCCATCCAATAGAATAAAATATAAACTGTTGCAACAGCGTGTATAATCAATTGCTTGGTAGCAAGTTGCTAACAGTATCACTTTGGCGTACTTTGGTGTATCTGCATACAGAATCGCTTTGGCAACGCAAATGATCATGCGCGCGGACGTTGCAAACAATGCTAAGTGACACTAAAGAAAGCCTTGCTTAAAAGTAAATTATTATTTACCTTTGAATGTAATTTCAGCGAAAATGTCAGATGAAATGTTCTGAGCTTTATCGACTTTTGATTAAGGATGGGTGGTATCCAATCTCACAAAGCGGTTCGCATGTAAAAATGAAACATGATATAAAAACTGGAACAATTATATTCCCTAATCATGGAAGCCAGGAAGTCGGCAAAGGTTTGGAAAAGAAGATAAGAAAAGATGCAGGGATCAAATGAGATGGATATGAAAACAACAAGACGAAAGATAGGTATGATAGTCGAAAAAACAGATACTGGATTTTCAGCCTATTCTGATGACTATCCAATTTATACAACGGGGAAAACAATTACAGAATTGATTGAAAACGCTTATGAAGCAACAAATCTGTATTTTGAGGATGAAAAAATTCAAATCACCCATGAAAACCTGAAATTTGAAATTGATTTTAAGCAGTTTTTTCAGTATTACAAAGTCCTTAACTCAAAGTTTTTAGCAGATAAAATTGGAATGAATCCAACCTTATTGTCTCAATATGTTCAAGGGCATAAAAAGCCATCCGAATCGCAGACTGAAAAGATTCTTACAGGAATACATCAGATAGGTAAAGAATTATCGGAGATTAATTTAATATACAAGAAATAGCATAATCACTGTTTACAACAGCGTGTATAATCAATTACTGCGCTTCGCTCCGTGAGCTCCCTTCGGTCGGTTGCTTGACATCAAGTTGCGATCAGTATCACTTTGGGTTGCACCGGTCTATCTAGATACGGAATCACTTGTCAGCGCAAATGATCATACACACGAACGTTGGAAACAATGCGGAAAAAACCAGAAAATATTTGTTCCCATAATGGGAATTATACTTATATTTGCATCTCACCATATTTGAATGGATAGAATATTTGCGAAAAGTACATTGAGGGATTTCTGGGAAAAATATCCAGATGCTGAACAGTATTTGAAAACCTGGTATGATACCGCAATGAGTTCTGATTGGAAATCTCCCAAAGATGTAAAACAGACATATGCAAATGCAAGTATTTTGAAAAACAGCAGAGTTGTTTTTAATATTATGGGAAATGCGTACAGATTGGTAACAAAATTTAATTTTGAGAAACAATGGATATTTATCAGATTCATTGGATCTCATAAGGAGTATGATAATATTGATGCAAACACGATTTAAAGGAAGAGAATATGAATATTAGACCTATAAAAACAGAAGCTGATTATAAGCTTGCCTTAAAAAGACTTGAAGAGATCTTTGATGCACCAATAGGCACCATTGAAAGTGACGAAGCTGATATTATTGGCTTGATGGTCGATGAATATGAAAGGAAATATTATCCAATTGAAGCTCCGGATCCTATTGAAGCGATCAAGATAAGAATGGAAGAACTACATTTAAAACAGGTAGATTTAATTGATGTAATGGGAGGCAAGAATAGGGTTTCGGAGGTTCTAAATCGAAAAAGAAAATTGACAATTGAGATGATACGTAATCTTGCAAAACGATTAAGCCTATCACCTGATTTATTAATAAGCGATTATCAGCTCGCCAGATAAAACGCACAGTTTACAACAGCGTGTATAATCAATTGCTTGACATCAAGTTGCGATCAGTATCACTTTGGGTTGCACCGGTGTATCTAGATACGGAATCACTTGTCAGCGCAAATGATCATACACGCGAACGTTAGTATTCATATCATGAATAAGACTGCACACATATTAATTCAGCTTTTTGTTTTTAATTCTTTTTTATTTTGTCAGGATAGTTTTTATACTAAATTATCTGACGAAGCGATTAAATTAACTAAACAATCTGTCGACTATGATCCGAGCTATTTCATAATCACCTACCCAAATGGAGATATTCCAAAAGATAAAGGTGTATGCACTGACTTAATCATTAGAGCTTACAGAAAACTTGGGATTGATCTTCAAAGAGAAGTTCATGAGGATATGAAGGTTAATTTCAACAGATATCCCAAAAATTGGGGATTAACAAGGCCTGATAAAAATATTGACCATAGAAGAGTTCCAAATCTTATGGTATTTTTTTCGCGACATGGAATTGTAAAACCTATAACTAATAATGCCGGTGACTATACTCCTGGAGATATAGTTTGTTGGAATCTAGGAGGATCAGTAACTCATATTGGATTAGTGGTAAATAAGAGGTCGGCTGATGGAAAAAGAAATCTAATAGTCCATAATATTGGGAGAGGACAAGTACTTGAGGATTGCTTATTCACCTTTAAAATAATTGGACATTATCAATATCAAAAGTAATTAATCCGAATGCTGACAGCGTGTATAATCATATGTTTGGCATCAAGTTGCAAGTAGTATCCCTTTGGGATGCTCTTGTGTATCTTGATACAGAATTTCTTTGGCCACGCAAATGATCATACACGCAGGAGTTAGCTGCAAGCATAAAAACGATACCACATGAATATTGAACATATTAAAAAGCTATCAAATAAGCCTCAATTATATGAGAAAGGGTCGTCTGTTATGTGGACAGATCCATATATCTCAAGACAATTACTTAAATTACATGTAAACCCTGACCATGATATAGCAAGCAGAAGTAAAGTTAAAATTGAAAGAATTTTAAACTGGATTTTAGAACTTTCAGACAAACCCAAAATGAAAATTCTTGATTTAGGATGTGGACCTGGCCTTTATGCTGAATTATTAGCCCAAAGAGGACATTCAGTTACAGGGGTTGATTTTTCAGAAAATTCAATTCAATATGCAATCAGACAAGCAAAAGAGAAACAATATAATATTGAATACCAAAAGAAGGATTATTTGGAATTGGACTTTGAATCCCAATTTGATTTAGTAATCTTGATTTATCTTGATTTTTGTGCCCTATTGCCAGAGGAAAGAGATAAAGTATTAGAAAACATTCATAGGGCATTAAAGAAAGGTGGATTATTTATTTGTGATGTTTTAAATGAAAGAAACATTGCCAAGAAAACAATTTCTCAATCATGGGAAATAAAAGAAAGTGGGTTTTGGAAAAACACACCCTATATTACTTTAGCAAATGGATATCATTATCCGGAAGCTAAGGTGCTTGCGAATCACCACATAGTAATCGGAGAGAACGATACAATTGATACATATATTTTTTGGAGCCATTATTACGAGAAAGATAATTTACTGCAAATTTTAGGATCAAAGGGTTTTACAGACATAGTGAACTATGAAAACGTATTACCTGATTGTGATAATTGCTGGAATGGAGATAATGTGACATTTTATGTATCAAGAAAATAATAATGCCAGCAGCTAACAGCCTGCATAATCATTTGTTTAACAGTAAGTTGTAAATAATATCTCTTTGTGGTACTTCAGTGTATCCAGATACAGAATCACCTTGGAAACGCAAATGATCATACACGGGACGTTGGTGGCAAGCATAAAGAGACACGTATATAATTTAAATGATTTGCACGGCCGGATAAATTTTCCTATTTTTGTACGTGTGATTTTTAGTAAGATAACTGGGAGGAAATATGAATACTAAACTTACATTAACAATAGAGCAAACCGTCATTGAAAAAGCAAAACGGTATGCTAAAGGAAAAGGCCAGAGCCTTTCAGATATCATTGAAAACTATTTGAAGGTTATCACAAACGATGGTGCCAAATCGGAGGTGGAGATTACTCCAATAGTGAAGTCATTGCGAGGTTCTTTTAAAGTTCCTTCAGATTTTGACTATAAGAAAGAATTAACAAAAAGTCTTTCAAAAAAATATCTCTAAATGGATAATGTACTTATTGATACGGATGTAATACTAGACTTTTTCTTTGATAGAAAGCCATTCTCAGAACATGCTGCAAAAATATTTTCATATTGCGAGTTAAAATTAATCAATGGATTTTTAACCCCTGTAATTTTCAGCAATGTCTATTATCTATTACGACAAACCGCAAAACATGAGAAAGTAATTGAGAAACTCAAAGAACTGCTGACAATTACTGAAGTTTTAATAATTGATAAAGAAGTGCTTTTACAAGCCCTAAACTCAAAGTTCAAGGATTTTGAGGATGCCATCCAAAACTATGCTGCAGATAAATCAGGTACAATTGATACCATAATAACCAGGAATATTAAAGATTTTAAAAATAGCGAAATTGGAGTGCTTACCCCTGAAGAATATTTGAAAACCAAAATTGCCAGCCGCTAACACTGTATAATCAATTACTACGATTCGCTCCGTGAGCTCCCTTCGGTCGGTTGCTTGGCATTGGTTAGCAAACAGTATCACTCAGGGTGGCCCAGTTGTATCTAGATACAGAATCTCTTTGGCAACGCAAATGATCATACATGTTGACGTTGGCTTTAAGGCAAGAATAGCAAAACTAATAGGAATCTAAATAAATTGATAGTTTTGAAAAGTATGCAAAAAAAGAAAGTATTAGTGTTTCTGGCAAAAGGATTTGAAACTATGGAATTTAGTGTTTTTATAGATGTTCTTGGTTGGGCTAGAAATGATTATGGACATAATTTGTTCGTTGATACATGTGGTTTTACTGATAAAGTTGTAAGCACTTTTAATGTACCTGTAATAGTAGATAAAACCATTGGAGAAATAAACGTTGACGAATATGACGCCTTGGCAATACCTGGTGGATTTGGGGAATTTGGTTTTTATGATGAAGCATATGATGAAAGGTTTTTAAAATTAATTAAGGAATTTAATGCAAAAGGAAAAATCATTGCGACAATTTGTTCTGCAGCATTGCCCTTAGGGAAAAGTGGAATTCTTAAGAATCGGAAAGCAACTACATACCACTTAAAAAACGCATATTGGCAAAATAAACTGAAAGAATTTGGAGTGAATGTTGTGAATGAGCCAATTGTAGTTGATGGTAATATTATTACGTCTTATTGTCCTGAGACCGCTCCAAATGTTGCATTTGAATTATTAAAAATACTAACTTCAGAAGAAGAAATGGCAGTAATAAAAAAAGCTATGGGATTCTAAGAAAAATGACCATGACGTTTTGTAAACCTTAATAATAAAGCGATATGATATCAACAATGGTTTTAATTATTTTGTTGTTGTTAATTTTCTTGATAACAGCCGTTGTTAGCAGGGCAATAATCAAGAAACAACAAATTATCGGACGCCCCCCGGTTCCAGTTGTTTATTTTCTTCTCGCAAAAGCACTGGTACTCGTAAACCTGACATTTCTGTTCTTAAAAGGACTAAACGTAAATGTTTATGAGACTTTTTGTTCCCATTGAAATTATTGACATAATTGCGTTAGCCTTTTTAATTATTGGAACCGTCATACTATTTCTTTCTACAATAAAGCTGAATAAAGATCTGGTTTTCGGTTTATCTTCTTCTGAAACTCACTCAATTACAGACAAATGGTATTTATTCGATAAGCCGGCATCCATTCTATTTAGGATTTTTATTCATCCTTTTCTCATCCTGTCTTTTCAATCCTCATTATTTAAATATTCTGGCATTCATCGGTGCATGGATCATTCACCATTTTATAATGATCAAGGAAGAGCAGTTCCTCAGTTCTCAGTATGGCGATGAGTACAGACAATACACAAAAAAAGTGAACCGATATATAACATTTAAATAGCTGTACAAACATGAAAGTACTAATCATTTTTGCTCATCCAAACCCGATGTCATTTACAAAAGCAATCCTTGATAATTTTGTAGAAGGGCTCAAGGAAGCAGGACATCAGTATGAAATTCTCGATTTGTATAAAGAAAAGTTCAATCCCATATTTCAGGATATGGATTTTGCATTCTTTGTTGATAAAGATATTACCAAAAGACCTTTTTCAGCAGATGAACCTGAGAGAAATGATTATCAAACTGGCAGGTGGACCAATAAAGCGGTTTATAGCAAAATGGTATATAAAGAACAAGACCGATGACGATCTCATAAAGCTGATTAACTCTCAAAAACCAAAAGATGTTTTATTGCAACAAAAGAAAGTTGCTGAAGCCGATGTTCTTGTTTTTATAACTCAGGTTTTCTGGATGCATTTCCCTGCATTGGTGAAAGGTTGGATGGAAAGAGTTTTAACCTATGGTTTTGCATACAAATTGAATGAAAAAGGCTGGAAAGGAGATCCGGAAGGCCGAATACCGTTGCTCAAAATTAAAAAAGCAATTATTATGCATCCTACATTTTTTAATGAAAAAGTGTACAAGGAAAAGGGATTTAAAGCTGCAATGGAAAAAACAATTGATGATTGGAGTTTGAAATATCCGGGCATTGAAAATGTTGACCATATCTATTTTCATGCAATTCTATCAGTTAGCCCTGAAACAAGGAAAAAATATCTTGAAATCGCATTCTTGAAAGGGAAAGAATTGAAATAGTAAAAAATGGACTTCGGCTGACACTGTATAAACCATTGCCTGGCATTAAATTGCGAGCATGATCACTTTGGGGTGCTTTGGGGTATCTAGATACAGAATCACTGTGACAACCCCACGAGCGCCTTATGAAAAAGGCTGTTTATCATTGATTCAACAATAATAAAATTATTCCACGATATTCTTGGCCGGATCAGGCAAAATATCCTCAAGCGGGAAAAGAAAAGGAGGATTAAAGGCGCATATATTGATCAAATAATGACTGTTTAGATCGACTTTTTATATATTTATCCAACAGAAATACGTGATTATGACTGACAACCAATGGATCGATTTGATTGCCATAGTAAATGGGGAAAAGAAACAGCCTATGCCCATCGGATTTATCATCGATTGCCCCTGGCTTCCCAATTGGTATGGTATCAATATACTGGATTATTTTACAAACGATGAACTATGGTTGAAAGCAAACCTTAAAGCTATTGACACCTTTCCTGAAGTTATGTTTTTGCCGGGTTTCTGGAGTGAATATGGTATGTGCACCGAACCATCCGCTTTTGGTGCAAAATGTGTTTTCCGGAAAAACGAGTTCCCGTTTGCTGAAAAAATCATCCACACATCTGATGATATAGGCAAATTGAATCTCCCAAATCCGCAAACCGACGGACTTTTACCTTTTATGCTGAACCGGCTGGTTAAAGCACAGCCAGTCATTGAAAAACTAGGTCATAAGATACGTTTTTCCGTTTCACGCGGACCGCTGAACATAGCATCATTTCTGATGGGAACTACAGAGTTTTTAACCATAATGATGATGGAACCGGAGGCTACACATCAACTGTTGCGTATTATTACCGATTTTCTGAAATCCTGGCATAAGTTACAACGCGATACTTTTCCGACAATCGATGGAATTATGATGCTGGATGATATTGTTGGTTTTGTTGGGGAAGAAGAATTTTTGGAGTTCGGATATCCTTACCTGAAGGAGCTGTATAGTGTTAGCGCAGGTGTAAAATTATTCCATAACGATGCAGACTGTGCCAAGTCGTTAAAATATTATCCCGATTTGGGTATAAATTTATACAATCCGGGCATCCATATGACTGCCAAAGATTTAATTGAAGGTACTAAACATAAGACCACAATTCTGGGAAATATTCCACCACGCGATGTATTGGCAGCTGGTTCTCCCCAGGATGTGAAAAATGCGGTTAGGGAGTTGCTTGCCCGTACGAACGATACTACACGGTTGATGCTTTCTTGCGGAGGTGGCATGCCCCCTGATGTGTCGACAGAGAATATCCGGGCATTTATCAGTACAGTACGTAAAAGTTGATATTACAACAACGGTAATAAACTTGACGCTAAATTCCGGCATTCTATCTTCTGTAATGAAGGCTTTTCGGGTTCTTTATAACAAATAGACACTCTTTATGGACAGTGCTTCAAATCCGCTACTGCATATACACGTAGACGTTAGGGGACAAGTTGGATAAACGAAGGTGACATTCACAGATTTCTTTTAATTTTGTGTTTAAAGACTACTAAGGTTTTGAAAATGAAAGAAGATAATAAACTGCTGTATTATTTTAATAAGTGGTCGGATTTAGCTGAAGAAGATGAAGCAATTATACTATCTGCTTTCGAACCTGTGACCATAAAGAAAAAGAAAGAACTTTTAGTTTCGGGGCAGATATGTAATTATTTATTTTTTATAACTAAAGGGTGTATGCGTTCATTTTACATCGACTCAAAAGGTGTTGAGCATATATATCAGATTAGAATGGATAATAACTGGATTAGCGACCTCGAAAGCTTCTTTTCGCATAATCCTTCAAAATATAATATTGAAGCATTGGAAGATTCTCATTTGTTAAGAATCTCTCATGAACGTTTGGAACAACTGCTATTGGAAATACCCCGGCTTGAAAGATATTTTCGAATTCTTTTTCAGAAAGCCTATATAAATGCTTTAAACCGGCTAAACGCAACCATGTGGGAATCCGCAATGGATCGGTATAATGATATGCTTAAAGAACATCCTGAAATCTTTCAGCGTGTTCCATTGGTTTATATAGCCTCATACCTGGGTATCACTCCCGAAAGCCTTAGCCGGATCAGAAAGCAGAAGTAATCTGAAGGGCTTCTTCATCCTTTTCTTAACATACATCAATCCTATTTCTTAACATAGGTCAAGTGTGAGATGCCGCACGCCAAAGTACTTTTGTATCGTAATTATGAATTAAAAACAATTTAAATTTTTGCGATATGAAAACGATGAAATTTTTAGTAGTTATTTTATTAGCTGGAACATTATCAGCATCGGCCCAAAAGAGTGAAATTAGTGTTGACCAATCTGCTGTAAAATGGACAGGTAACAAGATAGCCGGCTCACACAACGGAGAAATTAAAATTAAAAGTGGCTATTTAGAATTTAAGGATGGCAATATTATAAGCGGAAAAGTAATAATGGACATGAACACTATTACTAATGCTGACCTTAAAGATGAGGGCTACAACCAAAAACTGGTTGGGCATCTGAAATCAGACGATTTCTTTGGTGTTGAAAGCTTTCCAACTTCTTCATTTGAAATTAGCAAAGCCCCCAGATTCAAAAATGGCAAAGCTACAGTATCAGGGATCCTGACCATAAAAGGTAAGTCTGAAAACATATCCTTTGATATTATTAAAAAAGACAAGGTGTATTCAACTGAGTTGAAAATCGACCGCTCAAAATTTAATGTGCGTTACGGTTCCAATTCATTTTTCGACAACCTGGGAGACAAAGCCATTGAAGATATTTTTATTATTGACATCCAAATTGTTTTAGGATAATCTTAAAACCAAGATAATCTAAAAACACTCTTACAAATAGAACTCTACTTTATTGGCACATAAGATTAAGAGTTTATTCATGCAATTAAGGGAAAAAAACCACCGGAAACGTCCATATTGAAAACGAAAATAGTTCCATTAAAAGCCCTTTAGAAAATTGAAAATTATAATGCGCTGAAAATTAGGATTATGCAATTAATCATTAGTGAAAATGGACAGGAATATGTTTATAAAATTGCTCCTAACATCGGCTTCCGGAGTAGTAATTTGTGCAAAACTTAATGCAATGAAATTAATTAAAGAAACCATGGTAAATACGCCCAAAATGCCTGTTCTTTTTTTAGGACACGGTAGTCCCATGAATGCCATTGCAGAAAACGAGTTTGTACAAGGGTTCAGAAATATTTCTTCGGAAATAGAAGTTCCCAAGGCTATCATAGTTATCTCAGCCCATTGGGAAACCAAAGGAACGCAGGTAACAGCCATGGAGAACCCAACTACCATTCATGATTTTGGAGGCTTTCCGAAAGCGTTGTACGAAATTCAGTATCCTGCTCCCGGAATGCCTCAATTGGCAAAAGAGGTTAAAAGTCTGGCAAAAAGTGCTGAGGTATCGATGGATGAAAAATGGGGCCTGGATCATGGCGCATGGACAGTTATCCGACATATGTACCCTGAGGCAAACATCCCCGTAATACAGTTGAGCCTTGATTATTACAAAAAACCTCAACAGCATTACGAGTTGGCAAAGGAACTTTCTGAATTGCGGCATAAAGGCATTTTAATAGTTGGGAGCGGTAATTTGGTGCATAACCTCGGAATGGTTCATTGGCAAAAGCTAAACGAAAACTATGGCTATGATTGGGCAAATGAAGCCAACGACAAAATGAAACAACTTATTTTGGATGGAAACCATCAGGCATTGATAAATTATTCAAAACAAGGAAAGGCATTTGAATTGTCGATACCTACTCCCGAACATTACCTGCCCTTACTTTACGCACTTGCCTTGCAGGACAATAGGGATGAAGTTAAAATATTCAATGATGAACCGGTTGCCGGGTCATTAACCATGACCTCGGTTAAAATCGGAAAGTGATAGTTTATTATTAAAAAAATAAAATGAAGATTGGAATAACAAAAGCAACAGGCCAGTTAGGTAAACTGGTTGTTGAACAATTAAAAGCAAAGGTTGGAAAAGACTTTGTAGCGTTGGTTCGCAACCCCGAAACATCTGCTTTCGCTGTTCTATATTGAAATTATTTTGAATAAAAATAAATATTTATTGTTTATCAATAAATATTTATTATATTTGCGACATAATTTTAAAATTCTAACAAATATGTCAAAAAGAAACAACTTCGTATTTAAAGGCCTTACATATTGTTGCCTGGGTCATCTTCGTTGGCTTGTGCATTGAAGCCGGAGGATTGATAGTCAATTTTATTTTCAGTCTCTACAAACCTGAATTTGTCCAAAACCTGTATCAAAAGCTGGACTTAAGTGAAATGTATAATCGTAGCAAATGGGCTTTTTTCGGTATGTACACTTTTATCCTGGTCATCTCGATTTTAAAAGCATACCTGTTTTATGTAGTCATCAGACTACTGTACAAATTTAATTTATCAAAACCATTCAACAGCTTTGTTTCTGAACAGATATACAAAAATTAGTTACTACACGCTTTCCATAGGGATACTTAAGTTACATAGCCCGACAAACAGCCAAAAACTTGCAGCATCGTGGTTATGATTATCGACAGCCTTAACCAGTTTTGGGCTGACAGTCAGGCCTTTATTTTAATGGCGGCTGTAATCTATGTTATTGCGACTATTTTTGCCAAAGGGGTTGAAATCCAAAATGAAAACGATTTAACTGTATAAGCTATGCCAATCATTGTAAACCTAGATGTGATGATGGCAAAGCGTAAAATCTCTCTGAATGAACTTTCAGAAAGAGTTGATTTGACATTATCTAACCTTTCCATCTTAAAGACCGGAAAGGCAAAAGCAATCCGTTTCAGCACCTTAGACGCAATCTGTAAAGCCTTAGACTGCCAACCAGGTGATATTTTGGAATATGTTAATGACGAAATAAGAACAGCGAACCGCTAACAAGCGATATAAAAAATCGGCAACATTTCATACCGCCAAACGTTAGCCGTAATTGTGAATGTTAGAATTGATTATTCGAGGGATAATATGTTTAAAAGACTTATAAACAAGAATTTTCGAAAACCGAGTGGGCTAATCGGTCTTTATATCATCAAATTTCTGCGAAGAAATCAAATAGAATATGATGAGATGGATTCTTTGCTTAGACTAAACAGAAACGACATTGTTCTTGAAATTGGATATGGATTAGGTAAGGGTATATATGATTACGCAAAAAAGTATGATTGTGTTTTTCATGGGATTGATTTTTCACAATTAATGTATAGGAAAGCATTTAAGCTAAACCGTGAAAACATTAAACGATGTAAAGTAATTTTGCAATGTGCTGATTTCGATAAGTATAGTTACGAAAATGACACCTTTCATTGCATATATTTTTTAAATGTAATCTACTTCTGGGACGAGATTCATAGTAGATTGAAAAAAATATTCTCAATCCTGAAACAAAATGGTAAAGTAATTATGTTCATGGCAGATGGTGAGTGTTTCAAGGATATCAAGCATTCCGAAAGCGAAACAATCTTTTACCTGCATAACATAAGTGATGTAGTTAAAGAAATGGGGGAAATAGGATTCAAAACCATTGAGACAATAGAGCATTCAAAAGAGAAGAAGTGTTACTATATTGTTGGAAATAAACAATAACCAGCTAAAACCAGCCTTGTTGATCATACTCGCGGACGTTGGCGTTCACGCTAAAAAAGGAACAGAGAAGCTTTGTAATTTCCATAAATATTTTTTAAAATTTGCTTATGATTAAAAATTAATCAAAGTTGATTTTTCCAAGCCTAGTTGCCCTCATCAATGTTTTGGTAGCAAAAGGATATTCTGTTGCGGAGCTTTGGGCCTGGCTGAAAAACTTAACACAGCTGGGTTTAATATCCTTGTTTTCAATTATCAAGGATCCTTTATGAGTGAAGGAAATTTCAGTTTTGACAATTGTATTGATAATGTTGGTGCAGCTGTAAATTTTCTTCTTAATCCTGAAAATCAGACTAAATACAAAATAGACATATCAAAAATAGTTGTTTGTGGCTATAGTTTCGGAGGGACTATCGCAATTGAAAGTGCTATGTATAATGATAAGATTAAAAACATAATATCAATTGCAAATGATGATCACTCAGTTTCAATAAAGAAGGCCACAACTGATTTAGAATACAGGGAGAACTACCGAAAATTTGTCGGAAGGTCATTTGAACCGGCTGGTCCTTTCAGAGGTGACCTAAAAGCAATCATGGACTATAACATCCAAAATGTCGATCGCTATGACCTTGTAAAGAATGTTGAAAAACTAAAATCAAAAAAAATCCTGTTCATAGTTGGCTGGCATGACAATACCGGTCTTATTGAAGTAAACATTCTCCCACTTTATAGAAAACTATTACAATTCAATAAAGAGAATACTTCTATTCAAGGATTTGAATCTGATCATCGATTCAGCAACGTCACTATTGAAATCTCAAATACTATAATTGACTGGATATTAAATAAATAAAGCACTATAACACGATCAATCAATAATTGGTTCGTGACAATTCTTGCTTTAAATCCTACACTCATGACACATTGGTAACGGTTGTTGTACCACAACACGCGCATTTGCACGCATTTAAAATCCTGCACCTTGATTAATTTCTAACTTTGAGAAAAAAAAGTTTTTGTTTGTGCCACAGCCTCAACGGGTAAAAGAGGTTTGGATTGATTTTGTACCATACATAATAACCACTTCAAAAAATGGAAAGAAGAAAATTTGTAAAAGATATTGCAGCAGCTTCTGCCCTTGGTGGAGTGGCTCAAAATTTGGGAGCCGCCTCTTTGGTCAGCCCCGTTAATAAGCCAGTGACAGTAGCAAATCCCCGGGCAATAACCATGTGGGACTTCTCCTGGCTAGAACGGCGATGGCCGGGTGCCGGATATGAAAACTGGGATGAAGCCCTGGCCGGTTTGAAAGACAGAGGGTACAATGCTGTCCGGATCGATGCCTATCCGCACCTTGTCGCCGAAAGCCCCGAAAAGGAATGGACACTTCACGAAGTATGGAGCATCCAGAACTGGGGAAGCCCTGATATTAACAAGGTGAAAGTGCAGCCTAACCTTAACAGGTTTATTGCCAAATGCAGGGAATATGACATCAAGGTTGGCCTCTCATCGTGGTTCAGGAAAGATGCCGATAATACCCGGATGAAAATAACTTCGGCTGAGAAACATGCTGAGATTTGGATCAAAACGCTTGAAACCATTGAAAAGGATGGTCTTTTCGACAACCTGCTTTATGTGGATTTGTGTAACGAATGGCCAGGCGACATCTGGGCACCCTATTTTAAAAACGATCCTCCTCATCTTACCTGGGGCTTCTGGCATACCGATGCTTCAATGAAATGGATGAAAACGGCCATTGAACTGGTTCGTAAGCAATATCCGCAGATTCCGATTAACTTTTCGTTCGATAATCTCGACGTGGAGAAATACGCGGAACGAGATCTGTCGTTCTTCGATTTTGCCGAACACCACATCTGGATGGTAAAAGAAAACAACGGCGAGTTTTACCGTGAGGTAAAGGAACGGAGCAAAGCAGCCGGACGTGCGGTGGAAATCGACGGCCTGTTCTCGAATCAGGTGTATAAAAACCTGGTTGCCGAATACGAAGGTATTTACTACTCAAAGCCCGAATATTGGAAAAAGCTCCTCACTGATAAAATAAAGCTCACTGCCGTTCATGCTGCAAAGGCAGATCTTCCTTTGCTTACTACCGAATGCTGGGGCATTGTGGATTATAAGGACTGGCCCTTGCTGAACTGGGATTGGGTGAAAGAGTTGTGCGAATTGGGCACCATCACTGCCGCTGCAACAGGACAGTGGATTGCCATCGCAACCAGCAATTTCTGTGGCCCTCAGTTTGCGGGCATGTGGCGCGATGTGGAATGGCACCGGCGATTAACCGGTATTATAAGATCGTCATCCATCAATCCCCGGCTTCTGAACATGAAAATAACAAAACGGCTTTAAACAAAAAACATTTTAACTGCCATTTAAATGGATTCGTTAGATTTGTTTTCACAATACCTGAATAAAAGAAAGGAAGAACATGAAGCCTGCGAGAATGAATCTATTACTGACTTTGTACCTTACTGGCGTTGCTGTACTCCAGGTTTCCGGACAAATAGCACATAGTAAACAACTCACCCGGGAAGTATTGCTCTATGAAAAGACTGAATGGGAAATTAAACTTAAGGGGGAATGGATAAACCCTTACAATGATTCCGAAATTGCGCTGAACATGCGCCTGACCGCCCCTTCTGGAAAGGAATTGCTGCTCCCCTGCTTTTATGAATCAGGAAGCAGCGGTGAATTATCGGCATGGAAGGCCCGCTTTGCAGCCCGCGAAACCGGTGCATACAGTTACTATTTTGTCCTCCTTGAAAATAACCAGGAAATCGACAGCTCTGATAAGAGTGAATTCATTGTAGCCGCATCCGGCAAAAAAGGATTCCTGAACTTAAATAATCCCTGGACATTCAAATATGATAATGGTGAAATATTTCGGGGAATCGGTGAAAATATAGGCTGGGAATCAAGGGATAGTGACGACTCGAAACATTTCGAAGGCCTTCATGAAGATACAAGGTTCAATTATAGCTACATGCTTAATAAGCTGAGCGATAATGGGGGAAATTTCTTTCGCACATGGATGATTTACTGGAATTTGCCTGTCGATTGGAAAACAGTCCGAAATAACAGGAGGTATCAGAATTCAACAATGCCCTATAACGAGAGTGGAATGAAGCGTATGGACTATCTTGCTGACCTATGCGATTCACTGGGAATACACATGATGCTTGCTCTTGAAAGCCATGCCGGGTACATGGGATCAGGCTGGGAAATAAGTAATTACAACCTGGCTAACGGAGGTTATGCTAAAACGCCGCTTGAATTTTTTACTCATCCCGGGGCCAGAGCGCAGTATAAGAATAAACTCAGGCTCATGGTCGCCCGCTATGGTTACAGTCGCTCCATTGCTGCCTGGGAGTTTTTCAATGAAATCGACAATGCCATGTACAATGATAAATCCCGGGATCCTATTCCCGATTCAATAATCACGTCGTGGCAAGATGAAATGAGTACCTATCTCAAAGTAACCGATCCCTATGATCATATTGTTACCACCAGTGTATCCCACCGTGATGTTAAGGGAATGAATGATCTTAAAAACATTGACATCAACCAGCGTCATATTTACAGGAACACCGGCGACATACCTTCGACTCTTGTTCATTACACGCGGGAACACGGAAAACCCTATATCATTGGTGAATTTGGGTATGAATGGGACTGGAGTAAAAATTTCAATGACTTTGCACAGGAGATGGATAACGACTTCCGCCGGGGCCTTTGGTATGGATTATTCTCCCCGACGCCTGTCCTGCCGATGACGTGGTGGTGGGAATTTTTTGAAAACAGGGCCATGATGGAATATTTCAAAAACGTACGGGTATTCTCCGATACCATGCTTCACGACTGTAAAGGGAAATTCGAATCAATTGAGGTTACCGGTGCGGGCGACGAAATGCAAACCTATGGTGTCCGTTGCCCCGGACGAAGTTTCGTATATGTTTACAACAATTCGGCAAATGACGGAACCATTCGCATTACGGCAGATAATCTGCCAAAGGCCCGAAAGGTTATTCAAACCTATAACTGTGAAACCGGCCGGTTCAATCCTGAAAACATAACCGATACCGGCAATAATACAATACAGGTCGAAACAATCCGGCTGCAATCCAAGGCGGGTATAATTCTTTACTGGTAAAGTAGTTCTTTGATATTGAAACCGGTAATTGGTATAAATCAATATAGCTCAATGAATAATTATAACTTATGAAAAGCATAAAAAGTGAATTAAATTCGCTCACATACAACCAAAAACGATTGTTAATAGCGACTTAACCGCTTCTATAAATGATTTGGAGGTAATTGACAAGAAAATCCCATAGAAAGATTCCTGATTGTGAAATAATTTGTATCTATACCTATAAAAAAGGTCAAGTCTGAGGTTCGATTTTTGGAGCCTGCAAAGGTTTTCCCAGAGGATGGCTAATCGATCGCTTATCCCTACACGGGATAAAATCAATTGCAGGTAATTGTACGCAAATTAAAATAATATATTATCATAAAGGCAAAAAACAGTTTTTTAAGATGCAGTTATGCAATATTCTAAATCTTATAGCAAACGGGAAGAAAAGGCCAACTACCTGACTCATGCATTCGGAGTAATTATAGCAGTTGCTGCTTCGGTTGTGTTATTACAGAAAGCCATTACTGCAGATAATGCATGGGCTACTCTGGCCTATTCAATATACGGATTCGGAATGTTCGTTTGCATGTTATCGTCCACAATTTACCACTATGTACAGAAGCCAGAACTGAAGACTGTTTTACGTCATTTTGACCATGGGAACATTTATGTACTTATTGCAGCAAGTTATTCACCTCTTACCTTGATATTGTTGCGAAATGAAGGCATGTGGGGATGGGGGCTTTTTGCCTTTATATGGCTTTTTGCCTTAACTGGTATAGGGTTAAATTTTGGTGAACTCAAGGCTAATAACAACTTTAAAACGGCTTCTTATGTGCTTATGGGCGCATCTCTGCTTATCGCTTTAAAACCACTGATATCCGTTGCTATGGCAAAAGATTGCGTTATAGTTTTGTATTGGCTGGGAGCTGGCGGTGTATTTTATGTTGCCGGTGCCTTCTTCTACGCTCTGGCCAGACATGAGTTTGTACATACCATTTTCCACGTGTTCGTATTACTTGGTTTGGTCTGTCATATCGTGGCAGCCTACCTGATTCCTTTTTGAGTACTCATTTATTCCTTTAAACAGATGAATTTCTATGACACAAATGGAGACAATGATTAAAATTGAAGGGCTTAAAAAGAAGTTTGGAGCATTTTCAGCTGTTGACGGATTGAATTTTGATATTTTCAAAAATGAAGTTTTTGGTTTACTGGGTCCGAACGGAGCTGGAAAAACAACTACAATTAACATGATTTGTGGGTTATTGCCATCTTCAGAAGGGAAAATCACTTTTGGCAGTCATCAAGGGGAAGACCGGAAATCTCTCATTGGATATTGTCCTCAGGAAAATATTTTTTATCCCAGGCTGACTTGTTTGGAACAATTACTTTTCATGGGCAAAATGTATGGACTTTCTACAAAGACAGTAAAGGTAAGAGCTATTGAACTATTAAACCTCCTGGGATTAGTAGACAAAACTAATATAAGGGCAAATGTTTTATCAGGTGGAATGAAACGACGACTTAATATTTGCCTGGCTCTGATTCATAATCCTGAAGTGTTAATTCTTGATGAACCAGAAGCTGGATTAGACCCACAAAGCAGGATTCTGGTACGTGATTTTATTAAGGTTCTTGGGAATGAGAAGACAATAATCCTTACTACTCACAACATGGACGAAGCAGACCGATTGGCCGACAGGGTTGCAATAATTGACCATGGCAAATTACTTTTATTGGATACTCCACAAAATTTAAAAAGGACAGTAGGCGAAGGCGATATTCTTGAACTTGTTACAGAAAATGGCACTGAAACTGCCATGAAGCAGTTTGCCGAAAATATTGCATTGCTTTCCATGAATGTCAAAATATTTGCCGGATCTGCTTTGATAAAGCACTCAAACATCATAGAACAAGTGCCAACAATAAAGAATTTAGCCGAAAAAAGCGGATTGACAATTTCCGAAATAAAGCTTCGCGAAAATACACTTGAAGATGTATTTATTCATTTAACTGGTAGAAATTTGCGACAATGAAAATAATAAGCATCATTACCAAAAGCCTGAAAGAGCAAATAAGAAGCTACTGGGTGCTTCTGCTTACATTATCCATGGGCCCCTTCTTCATTTTCGTTTATTTCCTTATTGTGGAAACTTCTAAACCTCAATATACTGTTCTTATTGAGAACAATGATATTGGCGTATCGACAAATGGTCAAAAAATCAACCATGGTAATAATCTGATCGCGTATTTTAAAAATTTAAATGCGGATACAATCACAATTCCTTTTACTGTCACTGCAGTAACTGATAAAATATCCAGCATTGAAGATATAAAGAACAAAAAAGCCGATGCATTGATAATTGTAGATAATTCATTTTCTCAAGCGTTGGAAAAGCGAAGATTAAATGATAGTGCAGTTGCGCCTAAGGTTGAGTTTATCGGAGATTTAACCAATACCAATTATCTGATAAGTGCAGTTTGGGCAAACGAAATACTAAACAATTATACCCTGATAGCAACTCATAATAAAAGAATTATTGAAGCAAAAGAAACGGCATTAGGTACATCAGCAACAATGAACAGTTTTGATATGATTGTGCCCGGTATACTTATAGTATCTTTAATAATGCTCATGTTCACTGCAAGCATAGCATTTGTGTCCGAAGTTGAAAATAAAACGATTATACGTTTGAAACTTTCAAAGCTTACCGCTTTTGAGTTTTTGGGTGGTAATAGCATTGTGCAATTGATAGTTGGTATAGTCTCAGTTTTGTTAACTCTATTAGCTGCAATTCTTCTGGGATTTCATTATGCTGGATCTATATCAATTATGATTTTCATAGCAAGTCTGACAAGTTTATCAATTATTGCTTTTAGTCTAATAATTGCAGCTATCACCAAATCTGCCAACGAAGTACTGGTTGTTGGTAATTTTCCTATGTTTCTATTTATGTTTTTTACCGGGGCTGCATTTCCGCTAAAAAGCGAAGCATTATTTTCAATTGCAGGTTACCCGATAAATATTCAGGGATTAATGACACCGACTCATGCTATTTCTGCATTGAACAAAACACTCATTATGAATATGGACTTATCAAGTATTATTCCTGAAATAATATCCATTATTGTACTTACCTTAATATACTTTATAATCGGAGGAATTATTTTTAAACAAAGACATTTATTACTGACATAAAACCCTTGTGCCCGGCATAGTGCATCATGTAAGAGAATCCGAATGTATAATTTTTAAGTAAACTGAAAAATAATGATATGAAAACTACACCATGGTATGAATCCTTGTTTGAAAACTATGGAGAGAAATACGATAGTGAAAATTTTACTCAAGGAACAATAGGTGAGTGCAATTTTATCGAAGCAGAATTAAAATCAGACAAGACCCTGATGATATTGGATGTTGGTTGCGGAACCGGTCGGCATACCATTGAATTATCAAGACGAGGATATAATGTTATTGGGATTGATTTGTCTGAGAGTCAGCTGACAAGGGCAAAACAAAAAGCCAAAAATCATGATCTGGAGATCGATTTTCAAAAGCAGGATGCCCGGAATCTGACTTTTGTCAAAGAATATGATGTTGCTATTATGCTTTGTGAAGGAGGATTTCCATTGATGGAAACTGACGAGCAAAATTTTGAGATACTGAAAAGCGTGACAAAATCACTTAAAGAACATGGTAAATTTATTTTCACAACTCTGAATGGATTATTTCCATTATATCACTCTGTTGAAGAGTTCTGTGCTTCAACAAACGAATCCGGAAATGCAACATACCGAAGTAACACTTTTGATTTAATGACATTTCGTGATCACAATACAACTGAATGTGAAGATGACTATGGAAACAAAAAGACACTTGAATGCGACGAAAGGTATTACGTTCCCAGCGAAATAACCTGGTTATTAAAATCAATCGGATACATAAAAATTGAAATTTTTGGAGCAAGGCTGGGAGCATTCTCGAGAAACGATAAATTAACAACCGAAGATTTTGAGATGCTTGTAATAGCTGAAAAATAGTCCGTCCATTATCAGCGCTAATAAATCCCTGATAGACGTTGCCTGTTCAAAAGATTGCCTTGCTGTTTTGTAATGGTTGGGATTTGGTGGTGTGGACCATCAAAAAATACAGCGACAATAATTTAAAGAAATGATCAATGAAAAAAATTTCAGGTAAAAAGGTACTTCTCACCGGCGCATCTCGCGGTATTGGCCCAATACTGGCGGAAACCCTGGCAGATCGTGGTGCCATTGTAGCGCTTTCAGCTCGTTCAAGTATTGATTTGAAAGCTGTAGCGTCGACCTTAATGAAATCAGGATTTAAAGTCTTAGTAGTACCTGTAGACCTAAGAGATCAGATACAGAGGGAAAAACTCATAAAGGATGTTTTAAACGAATTTGGCATTATAGATGTGCTTATAAACAATGCAGGATTAGAAACGGAAGGAGCATTTACAGAACTATCCTGGACACAAATACAGGAGAATATTGAAGTAAACCTGGTCGCTCCAATGGCCTTGACTCGACTTCTCCTTCCGGATATGCTTAAGAACAAGTCTGGTAACATCGTCAACATATCGTCTATTGCGGCCAAGAGTGGTGCGCCATATGCAGCTGTTTATTCAGGAACAAAAGCTGGTTTGGCTGAGTGGTCACGTGCACTTCGGTTGGAGCTTGCCGGAACTGGTATACATTTTTCAACTATATTTCCAGGATATATTAGAGATGTAGGTATGTTTGCACGCTTCGGTATTAAGTCACCCTGGATTGTTGGCTCATGTTCACCTTATCAGGTAGCCAAAGCGGTGATTGAAGCAATTGAGAAAGACACTGTTGAAACCATAGTTAACTCTCGACCATTGCGTTACTCATTTGTGTTGAATGAAGTATCTCCTGCTTTGGGCGATTGGATAATGAGAATCTCTGGTGTGGCTGATTTTCAGCGTCGGAAGGTGGGTAGATAGAAGGCCATTAAACACAATATTAAGGCATAGTTCAAAAATTCAAAATATCATGAAGAAAATATTGTTTTCTATAATGATTCTTATTTCTGTGGAGATTACTGCTCAGGAATGTAAAATTGATTTGCACTCATTGGCACAACCAGATATTAATATGACTCAATTAAATAAATTTGGGCAGAATCGATTATTTAAGATCGTTTTATCCGAGGATTTTGATACTGTAGCCAATAAAGAAATTATTACTCAGCTATCGCAATGGTTTTTAAATCAGAACTCTCAAATCAATATAATACATGTTAAAGATGTTAAAAAGTTAGATGATAGTTGTCATTATCTAATTATTGGGCTAACCAGTAAATTAAATGATCTTTCGATTTTTGATTTGCCGGTAAAGGTTAACCACAATAAATTAACTCTTGGAACAATTGAACTTACAGATTATGACGATGCAATAATCATAATTAACGAAAGGGCTTGTTGTTCAGCTGTAATTGGTAATTCATACGCGGCTTTAAGAAATATATCATTTGGACGTTTTATGGGATTATATAATTATTATATTCTAAAAAATAATAAAATGAGCTATTTGGGCAATTTAAAGGACAATAAATTTATATCAGATAGTCTTGTGGATTTGGCACTTATAAGAAAGGATAATTATTCTCAAAAAATTGAAAATAAATATGTAGAAGCTTTTTTCTCTTGTCAATACAAATCGATTTATCAGTTTCAAGGTTCAATTGATACTTTAATAGATTCATTTGATGATTTTTGCAATCTTTTTAAAGTAAACAAACCGTCACAAAAACTGCAATTCTTTATACATAGGGATCAAATAGAGATAAATATAGTCAGTGGTGACCCAAAACCTGGTTCGACCGGAGGATTCGTGATTGACAGTCTAATTCATACAGTAGGCTTAGATGAAGACTTGTTAACACATGAAGGGGTTCATTTTATATTTAATTACAATTTAAGGAGTCCAAATGCTTTTTTTAACGAAGGTATTCCTTCATCATTTACATTATTTCAGCATCCTGAGCGAATTACGAATGATTGTAAATTAATTCAAGAAAATTTAGAAATAAAAGATTTAATTACTGGTAAAACAGAATTCTGGAGGGGGCCATATAAAAATGGACAATGTTTATCATACCCTATATCAGGCCTTTTTATAAAATTCTTAATTGATAAATATGGTATTGATAGGTTAAAGAGACTTTATCAATATAGCGATATAGAAGAAGGATTTAAAGCAATTTATGATTTGGAACTCCCTATGATAGCAGCAGAATGGAAAAATTATGTATTGAAAAATATAGAATAATTGCATTACCCAGCAAGGTTAATTATAATGCTGTGTTCCTGGGTATTCTACTGCATATAAATGTAGCCTTTGTTTAATCGTAAAAGCAATCATAAACCTGAAATGAATATTCAACGAAAAGAGAATGAGCCTCCATTGGCAATCACAGAATGGGGTTGGCGATATCATCATTTAGGAGTACCAACTGATGAGCCAATTAATGGAGAAATATATTTGCCACTGTTCAAATTATATGTTTCCGGATTTGATACCAGCCCATATGGCATAGAATGGATGCGATATGAACCGGATAGTCCTGTTGATGAATTGATTAAAAGGGTTCCTCATATTGCCTTTGAAGTTGATGATTTGGAATCGGAACTTCGGAAACATAATCTTAAGATTATCACACCTCCCAATGCTCCTGGTGAGGGGATAAGGGTAGCCATGATTTTACATAACGGAGCACCCATAGAATTAATTGAATTTTCCAAAAACAAGAAAAATTTTTAACAACTTAACACAGAAGCCAGACTATATATCATTTTGAATGATATCACGGACGAATGTTATCATGAAGTCCAGAAAGCGTTTAGCAGATAAGTGAGGAGAGCAGTAAAATCGGGCTGAACAAAGGTTAACTTTTAAGCGCAATTGTTACTTCATTTAACTTGACTTTGTCTTTTATATTTTCTATCTTGTTTTGCACATATTACATATAATGAGATTATTAAATCTATTATTTGGCCCCAATAACCAGGGAAAGAAAAAGCTCAATATCAACAAGTTGATAAATTCTGACGATATTAATAGTAGTATTATTAAGATTGATGATTATATCTGCAGTCTTTGTGAATTTGGGGAAAATATGGAATCACTTTCTGACCCGCAGAAAATATTTTACTATATTAAAAATTGTGAAAGAGAGATTAGTAACGGCGGTTTCAAACAGTTTTACTATAATTCTTCAGGTGATTTTGCGCATGAAACCAACTATTCGTTGAAAATAGTCGGAGCGCTTAAAACTGCAAATATTGTAAAGAGCGCTAATGATCAATTCCCACTAAAAATTGTACCTAAAGACAGATCAGAACGGCAAAAAATATTAGAGCAAATACAAGATACATCCAGTGAAGTCTGGAAAGAACTTGGTCAGAGATTTCTTACTTATAAGGAGGATTTGAATGCTTTTAATCTGGAGTTTGTCAGAAAGAATAAAAATTTCTTTTAGAATTCAATGTTTCGTTTCAACAAATAAGGTTGCTCCCGGCAAATTCATGAAAAATAGTAGTAACTTGATTTGTCATCATCTTGGCAACGCAACAGATCGTAAATCAAAAAAATCAGAGTATGGCCCGGAAAAAGGGATTAGTAAAGAAAATTATATTTGGAACTATTGGAACCATCATTCTTTTCGCAGTAATTGTGATTGTTAACTTAATAATTGTTGGTAAATATGAATCTATTATAACGAATGGGCAACCGATAGATAATTACACTGAACATAAATTCGCACTTTTAGTAATTGATATCCAGGAAGCTACAACAGGGGATGTTTCAATGTACCCTTTCTTTAAAAAGAATTCGGACGATCTGATAAAAAACATAAACCAAATAGTTGAAAATTGCAGGATTCAAAATATTCCTGTTATTTATGTTCGCAGTGAAATAACAAATCCGTTAATTAATTTAATAAATAATTCATACGCAAAAGGTCATCCTGGAGCCAGTAATGATAAAAGGATGAAAATAGTCTCAGATTTAGAGGTAGTTAAAAAAGGTAAGGATTCGTTTAGGCATACAAACCTTGATAGCATCCTGACAAGTAATAAAGTAAACGAATTGTATATTGTGGGTTTAGATGCTGCAGAATGCGTAAATGCAACTGTAGAAGCTGCACAGAACAGGCATTACAAGGTTAATCTTATTGATGAAGCAGTTTTATCGAAATCAAAGGAGATGAAGGATAGCATGATTGCGGTTTTTAAGTCCAGGGGAGTCAGGGTTATTAATATAGATAGCTTAAATATAACAAATTAGCCTATTGTCCATGGTTATATGGGGCTGCAATGTGTTTTAAAAATCAGAGAAACGCCGAGACATGAAGGCAATTCACTTATCATTAACGGTTATTTTTTTATTGATGATTTTTTCATCCTGCGAAAAAGTTGAAAAACGTACAACTTTGGAAGATTTTTGCTATGCAAAGCCTGAAGGATGGGAGTGTGAAATTATTAAAGATAATTTCAGCATAAATGATATGCCTAAAAATGCGGATGTTCCGGTTGCTATTATTAAATTCAAAAACCTTACGAGAGAATTTAATGGGTTTCCTGATTCCAAAATTAATCCATCACTGACAATTATTTTCTATTCCATCAATAAGAAACAAGTATTAATAGATTACATAAAATCCCAACAATTATACTCCTGGTGTATTCCAATATACTACGGTGAGACAGAAGAATATTTTATCATAACCTCGCCATGCTTTATTAATAGTGGTTCTTTTACTGAAGAAGCGGATTCATGTATCAGCGACCTTCATAAAGCATTAAAAAGCTTATTGATACAATGATTTTTAAACAGGCATTGTATTTGTATTCTCAAGCAAATCAGTATAAGACAAGAGAAAATCAGGGATTTTGAAGTCCTAAAACCTGCATATAAATGAAATATCAAAACCTAAGTCCCATTCATACAACATCTTCCCTAATAACACCTTCACATTGCAGGACAAAATCAGCTCCATATGCTATAGCCGGGGTTTGATAACCTCTAGGAGCGTTGCCGGTCAGAATTTTCTTCACCCCGGCCAATGCTGCCCTGGCGGTCCAGATAACGCCTGCATCCGGTCCATGTAACCTTGCCACTGCCTTTTGATTTCGGTCATCTACAACCTCGCCCCGTACATTAGCAAATGTCAGGTCGCGATCACTTTAGTGGGGCCGAAGATAGTCGGGCATTGATATCTGCCTTGTTATTTTATATCCATGAATTCGCTTAAAAAAATATAGTACATTTATATTAAACAGTTGAAATATTATGAGTAAAATTATTTTATTGATTTTCTGGTTATTTGCAGTTACCGGAATTTCTGCCAAAGAATTTCATGTGGCCAAAACTGGCAACAATACAAATGCAGGGACCCTGGCAAGTCCGTTTTTAACCATTTCGAAAGCAGTTGAATTTGCCATGCCCGGAGATACCATAACCGTTCATTCCGGAATTTACCGTGAATGGGTAAACCCGATACGGGGAGGGGATAGCGATCTGAAAAGAATTGTATACAGGGCTGCCCCGGGGGAAAAAGTTGAGATCAGGGGATCTGAAATTGTATGTAACTGGAAAAAGGAAAAGGATGGAGTATGGAAAGTGACTATCCCGAATAGTTTTTTTGGAGACTATAATCCATACAAGGATTCAATTTACGGAGACTGGTTCAATAATCACGGGCGAATTCATCATACCGGAGAAGTTTTTCTCAATGGAAAGTCGCTTTATGAAAAAGAGACACTTGCAAAAGTGTATGAACCGATAGCAGATTCAGCCATTCAGGATGCTGAAGGTTCCATTTTTACCTGGTATTGTGAAAGCAACGCAGATTTTACTGCCATCTGGGCTAATTTCCATAAAAATAATCCTAACCAGGAGCTGGTCGAGATCAGCGCTCGCAGAACCTGCTTTTATCCGGAGAAAGAAGGCATCAATTTTATTACCATCAGTGGATTTCATATCAGCCAGGCCGCAACGCAATGGGCGGCACCCACGGCAGAGCAGGTTGGCATGGTATCGACTCATTGGTGTAAAGGCTGGATCATCGAGAATAATGTATTAAGCGATTCAAAATGTTCCGGCATAACGCTTGGAAAAGAACGCGGCACAGGTCACAATGTATGGTCTGCTGATAAGGGGAATGTGTACAACGATGGAAATATTCATTATATCGAGGTGGTATTCAGAGTGCTTCGACATGGATGGAACAAGGAACATGTTGGTTCCCATATCATTAGGAACAACACGATCTTCAATTGTGAACAGACAGGCATGTGCGGCAGTATGGGTGCGGCATTCAGTATAGTCGAAAACAACCATATCTTTAATATATGGGTGAAAAGGCAGTTTGATGGTGCAGAAATTGCAGGGATCAAATTCCATGCTGCTGTTGATGCAGTCATTCGCCATAACAGGATCCATGACACAGGAAGAGGTATTTGGCTCGACTGGATGACACAGGGCACCCGGGTTTCGGGTAACATTTTCTATAAAAACGATCTGGAAGACCTGTTTATTGAAGTTAGTCATGGACCTTTTATCGTAGATAACAATATTTTTCTGTCTCCTGTTTCAGTCAGATCTCAATCTGAAGGAGGCGCTTTCATTCAGAACCTGATCACCGGATATGTGCAAACCTGGCCTGATCTGAACCGGTTTACACCGTATTTTCTGCCTCATTCAACAGATATTGCAGGATTGACAACTATTATGGGAGGGGACGACAGGTTATACAACAATCTCATCATCGGCCGTAAAGGCGCATCAGATAATATATATGGCCTGGTCACCTACAACAATTCAAAACTGCCGGTATGGATTGACGGGAACATCTATTATGACAATGCAATTCCGTCTGTAAAAGATACCGATTTTAAAAATTCCCCAGGATATGATCCTGGCGTTGAACTGATTGAAGAAGATGGAAATGGATATTTACATATTACGCTTGATCCAGCCTTTTTTGACTACAAGGTGAAATTAATTTCAGGTAATATACTGGGTAAGGCCAAAATACCAAAAGCTGCATTTGAGAATGCCGATGGAACTTCATTCATATTGAATGAAGACTATTTTGGCAATAAGAGATCTCCGGATGCAAATCTTGCGGGACCTATATGCAATTTAAAACCTGGAAAGTCAACACTGAAATTATGGTAGCCAAACTAAGCTATTTGAAATGGATTTAAAAAATGGTTCAACAGCCCTGTTTGTAAAGGATATAGAAGTTTCAAAACAATTCTACACGGATGTTTTGGGGTTGACGATCGACCTGGATTTTGGTAAAAATGTAATTTACAAAAACGGGTTTGCTATCTGGGAAATTCGGGAAAACCATGTCATTCCCACACAACTGGGATTGGATAAAATCTCCGACACATCCGTCAACCGTTTTGAGTTGTACTTTGAAACCGAAAATGTGTCCGGGATTTTTTCTCTACTGAAAAAGAGTAATGTCAGGTTCCTGCATAAAATTCACCTGGAATCCTGGGGGCAACAGACAATTCGGTTCTTTGACCCGGACAATCACCTGATAGAAATCGGGGAAACGATCAAACAGTTTGTATGCAGGTTCTTTGACCAGGGATTAACCTTCGAAGAAATTTCCAACCTTACCGGTGTGCTTGTTGAAGAGGTCAAGCGATTAACAGGAGAACAATAAAGCCGGCACACAATCGACTCTGAATACCGTAAATGATTTGGATAATTCAATAAGCAGAATTGAGAAAAGCGGGGGTAAAATTGTTGCGCATGCTTTAGCAGGAAACAATATGAAAGGATGAGGATAGACAACATGAATAATCAGGGTTCATTTTCGAATGTTCCGATCGAAAAGGGATTAATGACAGAACAAGGACAGGCATTAATTGATATTGCCAAAAGTACGGGCAAGTGGGATAGCGAATGAGGAAAACAGATAAATCATGGAATTGCAATCTTTACGGCTGAAGCTGATCGAAATCACCTGGAATGACCTGGAGGATATTCATAACCTTCATTCAATACCAGAGGTAGATGAGTTCAATACGCTCGGAATACCAAAAAGTATTGAAGAGACCCGGGAAATTATCCGCCCTGTGATTGAATCAGGAAATGATCAACCCCGGAAATCATATGCATGGAAGATAGTTATAAAAGAATCCGGTACATTTATTGGCATGGCCGGATTAACATTATCCAATGACAAGTTCAGGCTGGGTGAAATATACTACAAGCTTATGCCAGAATATTGGGGCAAAGGATATGCAACTGAAGTATCAAAGGCTTTGATAAAATCGGGCTTTGAATATTTTCATTTGCATAAAGTGGAGGCAGGGGTGGCTGTAGAAAATACCAGATCAATCAATGTTCTTGAAAAGTCAGGCATGACCAGGGAAGGTTTACGGCGGAAAATACTTCCGATAAGGGGTCAATGGGTAGATAATTTTCATTATGCAATTGTTGAAGATGACCCAAGAGATTATTAATATTGTTGTCGGTGATTTGTAAAGAGCTTCTCAATATGATATTAATCTCAATCCCAAAATGAACAAAGAAGCCTCCCTCAAAAAGCTTGGAGTAATCTCTTCATTTGCGATATATATACCCGCTGCACTATTGATGTTTTTATTGACCAAATTTCTCATACCCTATCTTAGCGAGTTGACTGGCATGGAGACAGTATTTTTCTGGTTTGTCGTAGCCGGATTGGGAGTTTTCACCCCCCTGATTATTACGGGTATGATGATTTTATCAGCGGAGGGATTTAAAATTTCAAAAGCCACATGGAATAAGCGTTTGAGGTTTCGTCGGTTATCCTGGAGGGATTTGGTCTGGGGGATTTCCGGGTTGATACTCGCTGGTCTTTTAAGTGCAATGATGATGAAAGGATTAGAACTTGTAGTTGGAAAATTTGATCATTCCCCGGCTTTTATGTCATTTGAACCCTTAACAAAGGGTCGGTATTGGTTGTTATTAGTCTGGTTTCCATACTGGATTTTGAATATCCTCGGAGAGGAATTTCTGTGGAGGGGAGTCATGCTACCCCGGCAAGAAATTGCATTTGGGAAGAATGCCTGGGTAATTCATGGTTTTGGATGGGGTTTGTTTCATATTGCTTTTGGCTGGCAATTATTGATCACACTGATGCCCTTGATTTTTATACAATCGTATATTGTTCAGAAGACAAGAAACTCCTGGATCGGCGTATTAATGCATGGAGGATTAAATGGACCAAGCTTTATTGCGATATCATTGGGATTAATTTAATAACAATTTGAAGTACGATGAGGACATTTATTGCAAACTACCTGCAGACAATTACTAATCCCGGAAAATCATTCGAGGGATTGTTGACCAATGAAAGGTATTTTTCCTTAGGTTTTATTTACATGCTGATTCCTATTGTTGCATACACAATGATGTATGTGTTATTAACCATTGGTCACGGCGCACCATCGGTTTTCACCCCCTGGTTAAATATTCCCAAAGAGTCATATTATTCAGTGAACAGGTTTCTTTTAGCACCGAGCCTTATACTGGCCTGGATTGTTGCGGCTGCGTTAATTCAAATCCTGAGTCGCTCAGTAAAAGGTACGGGGACTTTTGAGCAAACGTTGTCAGTTGTAGCATTAAGTATTAGCATAGCGATGTGGGGCGGATTGCTTCATGACCTGCCAATGAGTTTTTTTAGTGCAATAGGGGTAATCGATGCAAGGCAGCACGAAATTGATATGAATTCACCAACAATTTTCCGGACTCTACTATGGTTCTTCTACTCGCTATATTTTATTGCCTTCTTTATCCTTTTTACCCAAACCGTGAAGGTTGTTCATAAGCTAAGCCTGATCAGGAGCATTTTGATTGGCTCAACTGCATTCATAGTTTTCCAGGTCATATTTTTAATTTTCAACCGGTAATGAACAATAGGCTGCTATCTTGATTTCAGGCAGAGGGGGAATTCTTAGCTTATTTATTGAAAATGAAATGAACATATTTTCATAAATTTGGTTGTAAGAACCTTACTAAATCTGACCCGGATGAAAGCAATTGTGTATAAAAAATACGGTCCCCCGGAGGTTATGAAACTCCTGGAAGTGGAAACCCCGGTTCCTAAAGACAATGAGATACTGATAAAGATTTATGCAACAACCGTAACATCGGGTGACGCCCGTCTGCGAAGGGCTGATCCTTTTGCCGTGAGATTTTTCAACGGCCTTTCGGGGCCTAAAAAAGTAACCATACTCGGGAATGAATTGGCCGGAAAAATTGAGGCCATTGGTAAGGATGTAAAACTGTTTAAGACAGGTGACGCCGTTTTTGGTCAGGCAGGATTGAGTCTCGGTGCCAATGCTGAGTATATATGCCTGCCTGAAGATGGGTCTCTGGCCATAAAACCTGCAAATATAACCTATGAGGAAGCGGCCTCCATTCCTTTCGGAGGAAGCACATCATTGCATTTTCTCAGAAAAGCCAACATCACAAAGGGACAAAAAGTGCTCATCTTTGGCGCTTCCGGCAGTCTGGGTGTTGCCGCCATACAGCTTGCCAAATATTTTGGTGCGGAAGTCACCGGATTGTGCAGTACTGCGAACTTGGAACTTGTAAAATCTCTGGGAGCCGATAAGGTGATTGATTATACAAAAGAAGACTTTACAGAAAGCGGACAAATTTATGATGTTATTTTTGATACGGTTGGCGCCAGTCCTTTTTCAGGTTGCATAAAATCACTGAATAAAAAAGGAGTCTATCTTCGGGCTGTCCACATGACCTTGCCACCTGTTGTACAAGGTCTCCTGACATCCCTGTTCAGTAGTAAAAAGGTTATAGGCGGAATAGCTGTGGAACGGAAGGAAAACATCGTTTTTCTTAAAGAGCTGATTGAAGCCGGAAAATTGAAACCTGTAATTGACAAGGTGTTTCCATTTGAGCAGACTTCGGAGGCGCACAGATACGTTGATGCAGGACATAAAAAAGGAAATGTGGTTATAAGGGTCCAGAGTCAGCACTAAAACATTCCCAAACATTTTAGGTACTTGAAGTCCGGCGAAAAGTGGAATTACCGGAAAACGAATGAAAAACAATAATAATCAGGATGGTTTTAACAAGACTGTATAGCGAGTTTTTTAAAAGCGAAAAGACAGGCGGACTAATATTAGTTTTAGTTACAGTTCTTTCTCTCTTTCTGGCAAATTCATCCTTGCAGGAAGGATATGTCAGTTTTTGGCATATTGATATGGGTGGGCACACCATAGTTCATTGGATAAATGACGGGCTTATGACTTTCTTCTTCCTGCTTATTGGTCTGGAACTGGAAAGAGAGATTTACGATGGAGAACTTTCAGTACTAAAAAAGGCTTCATTGCCATTTTTTGGAGCCATTGGGGGTATGCTGGTTCCTGCCGGACTTTTTTTGTTAATTAATTATGGATCAGATACAAAATCAGGGGCGGGAATTCCAATGGCGACTGATATTGCTTTTGCCATTGGTATTTTATCCCTGCTTGGCAACCGGGTACCCTCCTCACTTAAGATTTTCCTCACAGCATTGGCAGTGATAGATGATCTGGGAGCTATCATCATAATTGCAATTTTTTACAGCACTTCCTTTGTAATATCAAATTTATTAATCGCATTTGGGATATTTGGCGTTCTGATGCTTCTGAACAGGTTGCGAGTCTATAACTTAATTCCCTATATAGCCGGTGGTGCAGTTATGTGGTATTTTATGCTTCATTCAGGTGTACATCCTACAATTGCAGGAGTACTGCTGGCTTTTGCAATTCCTTTCGCCAAAGGCGGAGAAAAATCACCGTCTTATATTCTGCAGCATTTGCTCCATAAGCCTGTCGCATTTTTTATACTGCCTGTATTTGCACTGGCCAATACCTGCATTCCGATCAACGCCGATTGGCACAGTGGTTTACTGCAAACAACCAGTTTAGGAATTATTGCCGGACTTGTACTGGGAAAACCCCTGGGCATCTGGCTTTTTTCATACCTCGGTGTCAGATCTGGATTTTGTACTTTACCGGGTGACCTGAAATGGAAGAGCATTATCGGAACCGGTATGTTAGGGGGTATTGGATTTACAATGTCGATCTTTATTACCTTACTTGCACTTGACAATTCGGACCTTATAAATAGTTCAAAAATTGCCATTTTGTTCGCGTCGTTGCTGGCGGGATTGACAGGCTTTATCTTTCTCAGACAGACATTAAAAAATTGAATTAAAAACAAGGTAACAACTTGAGAATTTCAATAATGACCAACACTGATGCCTTTTTAAAAAGGGCTTTAAGCCTGATTCTTACCGGGTTGATTCAATTTTCTGTAATTGCCCAATCTGATTATAAATCCATTAAGATTTCTCCGGATATTGAATTGATTCCGGTTTCGGCCAACGCATATATGCATGTCTCATATGCCCAGTTGCCACCGTACGGTCGCATCGCTTCGAATGGCCTGATTTTTATTAATGGAAACGAGGCTTTTTTATTTGATACGCCCGTGACAGATTCATTAACTATGGATTTGGTTTCCTTTTTGATAGATTCGATGAAATTAACAATTGCCGGGTTTGTTCCGAACCATTGGCATGTTGACTGCATGGGCGGATTAGGATATCTGAAGGAGCAGAAGATTGAATCCTATGCCAACCAGATGACAATTGATTTTGCGAGATCAAAAGGTTTGCCGGTTCCGGACCATGGATTTAAGGATTCATTGGAACTGCATCTTGGAGAAAAGCTGATAAAGTGTTATTATCCGGGAGAAGCCCATTCTTTGGATAATATTGTTGTCTGGATACCTTCAGAGAAATTATTGTTCCCGGGTTGCATGGTCAAAAGCTCTGGTTCAAAAAATTTAGGAAATACTGCTGATGGCGATTTGACCGCTTATTCAAAGACAATTGATGCGATGATCTTAAAGTTTCCGTTCGCACAGATTGTCATACCGGGCCATGGAAATTACGGAGGTTTCGAATTAATGACCCATACCAGGGAATTATCCGCATCGCAGGATAATGAAGCCAGGAGAGAGCAATGGCTTAATTATATGGACAGGATTGCACGGCCGGTAATTTACAATCTGGCTTCGGACAAGCTTAAGGAGAATATGGTAATTACCCTGTCAAATACCTGCGATAATCCTCAACAGCGAAAGAAAGTAGCTTTTTTAGAAGCCTTTGCCCGTACCTTGTGTGGAATATCCCCATGGCTTAATGGTGAAGGAGGCTCAGCCAAAGAAATCGCATTGCGAAACCAGTATCGTGAATGGGTATTAAAAGGGATAGCCAATGCCGTTGATTCTACCAAAAAAGACTATATGCTTTGGACGGGTGGCCAGCCTCTCGTTGATGCATCATTTTTTGCCCTTGCACTGGTCAGGTGTTCCTGGTTATGGGATCATATGGATGATGAACTGCAAGATCGCATAGCTGAAGTGCTTCGAACCACACGCGCCACAATACCTGCATATTCAAACTGGATCCTCTTTTCCGGAATGATCGAGGCCTTTTTCTGCAAATATGATCTGCCTTATGATGCTGTTAGAATTGAATATGGTATTCGTGAGTTTTCGCAACAGTGGTATGTCGGGGACGGGATGTTTTCGGATGGCATGCATTTCGTTCTGGATTATTATAACAGTTATGTGATCCAGCCCTACCTCCTGAATATTTTAGATGCTGTAAATCCAAAGAATGAATCCTTTAACTGGTTTAGTCCAAAACTGGAAAAGATTACATCCCGATATGCCGAATTGCAGGAACGCTCAATCAATTCAGACGGGAGCTTTCCGGTTTTTGGCAGGTCAATTGTTTACAGGGGAGGGGCTTTTCATCTGTTATCAGACATGGCCCTGAGGCATAAACTGCCTGAATCCCTGACTCCGTCCCAGGTAAGATGTGCATTAACGGAAGTGATTATAAAAACAATTGATAATCCTCAGACTTTTACGAAAGATGGCTGGCTGAACATCGGATTGCATGGAAATCAACCTGACCTTGCCGACGTTTATATCAACACAGGCAGTCTGTATTTATGCACAACAATATTTCTTCCTTTGGGGTTGGCACCGGGTGATCCGTTCTGGATGGATCCTGATGAGCCCTGGACTTCAAGGAAAATATGGAACGGGATGAATGTTCCTGCTGACCATAGTTTACGTGAATAGTTATGCTCATGATTAGAAAAGACATTATAAGCAATCTGTTAACCTATTTCCTTTTACTCCTGGTTGCAGTAACCGGTATATACTTCGGGAATAATTTTGTTGTGAAATATCAATTCCTCAGAGTGTGGGAAATTACCAATATATTGCTTTTATTGGTGGGAGTTCCCTTTTTGTTCCTACAGACAAAGGCAAAACTTCCGGATTTCTGGCAAAGCGGGATTTTAAATTCCAGTAGATTTTTGCTTCCTGTCGCAATCGGCATTGTTTTTGGCATTCTGGATGTACTTGTTTTCAAAGTTATACTTCATCCTCTGCCTTATCGGGAACTTCCCCCGTTTACCCAGCCTTTTCCATATTCAATGTTTTTATATGTTTCCGGTGCATTTGAAGTGGAAGTTTTTTACAGACTGATCCCACTTACATTAATTTTGCTGATTGGAAACTGGTTTAAGAAAGGCAAATTTTATATGATATTCTTTTGGGCCGGGGCGATATTAACAGCCGTTCGGGAGCCACTGGAACAGTTGCCCGACGGAAGTGTTGCGCTTCTTGTTTATTCCGTTTTAACAGGTTTTTTCATGAATTTTCTTCAGGCCATCTGGTACCGGAAAGCAGGTTTTCTGGCATCACTGTCTGTTCGTCTCGGACATTATTTTATCTGGCACATTCTGCTTGGTATTTATATTGAATACCATGATTTGGTTTATTAGATGTTTGAATGTCTATGGATTTAGGAACAAAATAATGTGTTATTTTTGAATCAGTATCCATCAAAATGAAATCGATCAGAATGGTTCTTGCAGTAATGTCTGTCATCCTGATAATTCTTATTCTCATTTATATGAATTATAATGATTTATCATGGTCGGCCAACAGAATAAGCTACCTGGGACTCGCTGCCTGTGTGTTGAACATCTGGGCACTGGTTTTTTTAATTAAGGAAAGGGAGTAGTTTAGTTATGCAGTTATGCAGTTATGCAGTCGTGCAGTTTATAGTTCCAATGGTCATCATTGCGATGTAGAATATCTGACTGGGATTAATCAATTAGCAAAATACACAGATATGATATGAAGACAGTAAACCTGAAATCCATTGTTGCAGACAGGAATCTGATTGCCTACTGCGGTCTGTACTGTGGTGCCTGTCGTGCTTATTTGAAAGGTAATTGTCCTGGTTGCAGGGATAATGTAAAAGCCTCCTGGTGTAAGATCAGGCAATGCTGCAAGGAAGAGAACCTGGCCAGTTGTGCGGATTGCACTACCATAAAATTAGAAGACTGCAAAAAATACAATACGTTTATTTCCAAAGTGATAGGTGTAATGCTCAATTCTGACAGGGCTGCCTGCATTCATCGAATTGAGGAAATCGGGTATGATGGGTTTACCATGGAAATGGCAGAAAATAAAAGACAGACCATTAAGCGCAAATAAAGCCACAGGGCAAGAAGTAAAACCTTATTCTGATACTCTTTCTGCCAGCAAATTATTACTTTCATTCATGCATCTTTTCATATTCCTGTGAAATTCATTGATTGCAATTTTATGAAAATACGGATACAGGTATCGATCACGGAAAAATGAGCCGCTTTTAAATGCCGTTTCGTGAATAATCTCGGTATATCCTTTTTTGGTGGCCCTGAAAAAAATGGTTTGTTCACCTTGTGATTTTCCACCTTTCAGATAGCTGTATGTAATTGATTTATGCGTGCTGTCGATGTTAATAATTTCAAGGCCAACTGCCAGGTTATATAATCCCTTCATGATTCTCAGGTTCACATAAAAAACCTGGCCGGTGTCAATGCCTGAATAATATGTATCATTATTATACATGACAGTATTTTTGGATTTTGATATAAGCAATCCAAACGATATCATGCTTCCATTCCAGGATTCAGCCGGACTCGTATTCTCATATGTCTTCCATACCTTTTCAGGTAATTCCTTCACGTAATATACAGATTCGAGCATGCGATAGCCTTTCAGGTCCTGACCCTTCTTGTATGTGGATCGTATTTCCTTGAAATATTGTATGTTGTTTTCGTTGAACTGGGTATTAACGAGGATCCTGATTTTTCTTTGGGGGATCCGGTTCATATCGATACGACCCGCAGCATTCTGTGATTGGGCAATCAGGGTGTCCGTGAGTAAAAATAATAAAATCCAAAATTTCATCAGCAAAGTATTTCATCTTTATACAGTATTTGGGTTTGTGTGGTTACTGTAAATGGATAGTATTTGTGAATATATCATGTTTATGTAAATCTACCTAAGCAATCTTCACAATTGAGGTCAACTGAATACAATTTTATGGCCTGATATTCTATTTTCCTGCAAGATTTTTGTCCGGTTTCGTACATCATTTTCCGCAGCCGTTCATGTTTTTAAAAGTTTGATTACAGATAAGAAATACTGTAATAATCAGTATATAAATATTTTACAATGTTTGGTATGAATTGTGTAAAAAGTTTCCCGGATCCGAACAACAAAAACCAGGAATTAATTACACAAAAACAAACATTAAAACATGAAAATATTTTTCCAGAAAATAGCCACGGCAGGATTTTGGCTGGCAAGCCTGATGGTACTGCCTGGTTTCGCAGTATATGCCGAAACCGAAAATGGTACAATTACGGGTATTATTGTTGATGACAGTACAACAACTCCCGTGTCATATGCCTCAGTCGCCCTGTTGAATGCAGCAGATTCCAGTTTACTAAATGGTATGATTACAAACGATCAGGGAAAATTCCAGTTTAATGACCTGCCTTATGGAAAGTACAACCTGAAGGTTACATTTGTTGGTTACAAGCCCGTATTGATAAGGGATCTGGAAGTTTCCCGGCAAAATAAAACGATCGATCTTCAAAATCTAAAAATCCGGGAAGACTTTAAAAAACTGGAAGAGGCTGTTATTGTTGGTCAGCGGTTAAAGGGAGAGGAAAAAGTTGACCGCACTGTATTTACGATAAACGACGATGTTAGGAAAGCATCTACAACCGCATTGGACGCTTTGAAGCATATACCTTCGGTTACTGTGGACTTTCAAAATAATGTTTCCCTGGAAGGGAGTTCAAACATTCAGTTTTATGTTGATGGCATTCTCCGTAACAAGGAATATGTGGCTCAATTAAAACCTGAGCAGATTGACAAGGTTGAATTGATCACGAATCCCGGTGTTAAATATGATGCCGATGTTTCAGGTGTGATCAACATCATCCTCAAAAAAGAGAAACGTTCCGGCGTAAGCGGATCGGTAAAAATCCCGATTCCGCATCCCACCAAGATTGTAGCTGAGCCCAGCGCAAACATTGAATATGGCAATCAGAAATTCAGGGTTTATATTGGCGATCAGATGCATTTTGAGCGGTTTAACGGCAAGGAAATGATCACTACAAAAGTGGATAACGGGATATCAGCACCTTACCGCTTTGAAAAGACCGGTGAAGGCATCAACAGCTGGCAGAACAATTACATGAATTATGGTGCGGACTGGTTCATTAATGATAAGACCTCGTTGAACTTCCTTGGAGAGTGGAGAACCTGGAAAGGGGTAAATGATGATTATAAATCGATAAGCCAGGTATATACGGATGATGTTCTTACTCAATATATAAATACAGATAAAAACTCCCTGAACAGAAGTGATAATTATTATTTTTCATTGTATTTCGTGAAAAAGTTCAACAAGGAAGGAAATGAAATCAAGGCTGAAGGATATTACAATACTGAGACCGGTAAGGACAATAATGATTACATGGAGTACTACATGGATCCTTCGGATATTGAAACCGTGAACAGCATGGTTGACCGGTCCGATTTAACCGAGAACATGCGCAAAAATGCTGAAATTAAGCTGGATGGAACCTTTATGGTGAAAAACATAAAGAATGAAATTGGGGCAAGGACATATGGTTCCTGGATGGGCAATGAATTTACAAACACATCTACTATTGAAGGTGTGACGAATGAGAGGGAACAGAAATTTGATTACCGCGAAACACGTCAGACTGCTTATTATAATCTTTCGGGTAAGATAAAAAAACTTGCATGGCAGGCAGGTGTCAGGGGAGAATATTCATGGCTTGAAATTGATTCCAAAACTACAACTGATTATGCGGTTCTGTTGCCTCAATTCAGCCTGAGTCAGAGCCTGGCAAAGGATCAAACCCTGAAATTGGTTTATCGCAAGCAGATATACAGGCCTTCAGCCAGCGACATGAATCCGTTTGAAGTATGGACAGATTCGCTGCATTTGCGGACAGGAAATCCTAACCTTGATCCGGCCATTGAAAACAAGATTGAGTTATCCTATGCCAGGAATTTTAAATCGAACTATATTTCTCCAAAGGCTTATTTCCGCTATACAAACAATGGTATCCAGGATGTTACGACAGTGTCGGATGAAGGAGTTACTGTAATCACCCAGGATAATGTCGGAAAGAATATTGAATACGGAGTAGGTGTAAATGGTGCCTTCCAGATTCTGAAACACTGGAGATTCAATGCCGGCCTGGATGTATTCAATCGCGTTTATCGCACTGATGAGGTCACCTCCGGACACAGCCAGGAAGAAATGCTGAGCTATCGTTTTAACTTCAGTCACATTGTAACATTGCCAAAGGACTTCACCTTATTCATGTTCGCGAATTATGGAAGTCCAAATATCAGCTACCAGAGGGAGTTTTCACGTGACATGCTGTATCTGTTTGGTGCTGAAAAAAAATTCTCTGAAAAGTTGAGTATGGACGTATTCTATAACCCGTTCATCAAAGATTTCAAATACACCAAGGTAATCACGACCACCCCCGGCTATTATGAATCTTGGGAAGGTCATGTAGACGCCGGTCAGCTGTTCTGTTTGTCCATAACCTACAGTTTCAACAAAGGAAACAAGATCAACAAGATTGACAGGAATGTGGAATATGAGAGAAGTCAGGGGAAGGGAGGCCTTTAAGAAGTGACGAGTGACAAGTGACGAGTGAAGAGTGTGGTCCCTGGGTTGGCTTGGCTGGTCAGACTCAGGGACCTTGTTTTTTGATGTTATTTGAAATTGCGCTGGCGGACAATCTCAAAAAACAAAACAGAGGCGGCAGCACTTACATTCAGTGACTGGATAGCACCATACATGGGGATCTTTACAAGCACATCAGCCATTTTTAATAGTCTAGGATCAATCCCGGTATCTTCCGCACCCAGGATGAGTGCAACAGGTTTATTAAAATCAGCACTGAATATAAAATCCTCCGCTTTTTCTGTGGCTGCTACAAGTTGGAATCCGCTATCCTGAAGGTATTTTGCTGCATCTTCGAGGGAATTTACCCTGCATACCGGAATATTATTCAACGCACCGGCCGATGTCTTAATGGCATCTGCATTGATCTGCGCAGATCCTTTGGATGGGACGATCAGTGCATCCATGCCTGAACATTCAGCACTGCGTGCCAGGGCACCGAGGTTACGAACGTCCGTTATGCTGTCGAGCATTACCAATACAGGAAGTTTTCCCTGTTCGAATAGAATGGGTACCAGCTTTTCGAGCTCGGTATATTCCAGTTCGGAAACAAGGGCAATAATTCCCTGGTGATTTCCTCCTGTCATCCGGTTCAGCTTTTCCAGCGGAACATATTGAAACGGAATATTCTGTTCCTTCAGGGCAGGAAATAAGCCGGGAAGCGTTTCGCTTTTGAAGCCAAGTTTTATAAGAACTTTGTCGATTGGTTTACCCGAACGAATGGCTTCATTTACAGGGTGTATACCAAAAATAATACCTGATTTGGATTTCACGATTTCAATTTAGTCTATAAGAAAAATACTGCCTTTTCTCCAAGAGTCAACTGCCAGTCGCCAGTAACTGTCATAGTTGTTGGAACGTTCAAGTATGTAATTGTCAAGTGTATATGAAGAGTAGACAAAATCGAAGGTAAAAGTCACAGACGTACTGAAATTATTTTTAAAATAAATCCATTTCTCCTGTTTGGGTGATACTTTGACTTGCTGAGGCGGTCCATAAATAATAAAAATCATACCCCGGTCGGTTTTCCACCCTGGTTTGTAGGAAGTAAAGAAGAAGTTGGAAAAAAATACCCTGTTATAGTATACCTTGATGAGTTCACGGGCTTTGTCAACACTTCCGGCCTTATCAATCCAGAAATTATCTACCGCCAGTTTCTGATTGGCAGATTTTTTAAGCGCATCATATTCCGGAGTAGTGGTCAGATATACCAAAGGTTCAATCATTTGTTTCACTTCCTGTATCTTCGGATAAGTCATTCCAAAGTTAAATACAGTAAGGCCTTCCGAACGGGTCGAATCGAGTTTAAACTGGTAAACGCCCTCATAATTAAGCGTATAGCTCAATCCTTTCCTGAATGGTAATACCCATAGGCTGTCGGGTTTAGCTGGAAGCTCCTTGTTTTTGCCTTCCGCAAATGAGGGTCTGGGCAAAGGCAGTGGACCACCATAATAATTTACATACACCGTATCAAATTGTGAATCAGGGTAATCTACTTTAAACAGTGAATTTCCTATAACACGGGGTGAAAATACCGGTATATTATTGCCCTGCGATTCGGTGATGAGGAAGTTCTGTTCCGAAAAATCCGAGGTTCTGTCGACATATTCGTAAGTAAGATTCTCCTCATTTCTAACCACGTCCTTTGCAAGGATCATTAACTGGTAGAATTTTCCTTTCCGGGTATTCAGAACAATCTGTGTAATAAACCTTTTATCCGCATTTTCACGGGCGAAATTGTACCTGACCTTACCTGAATCAGCCACAACAGGGTTTTCAGGATCTTCAAGATCCGTGAGGACATAGGTAAGGTTTACCTGGGCCAGTATCTGATTTGGCTCAATGGTTCCGGAATAGAGTAATTCAACCGGAAAGATCTTTACCAGGAGAAGTGACGTTGTAGGCGAATTATGGTAAATTGAAAAGGCAGGATGAAACTTGGTATTTGTCGGGTTGTACATCTTCGACAAATTCACTACGGTAGGTTTAGCAGTAGTGTTCTTTTTGGGTGCGATACATGCATACAGGAAGCAAAAAAACTATTATAAGTAAACAGTTCAGCCCTCTATTCATTGTTTCCCTGTTAATCATCTTCCGTAAAAATACTTAAATTCTTTTACTTTTGTAATCTTCCAGTTCTTTATGAAGCTGTTCCCATTGGCTCATCTGCTCTTTTAACAAGGTATGCAGAGAGGTATAGGCTGAATAAAACTCAGGCGTCATTAAAGTGTCAAGATCCCCTTCGGGATTTGCTATTTTTGCCTCATACTCTGCAATTTCCTTCTCCACTTCGTTGATCCTGAGTTCTGTTTTTTCAATGCGGGTCTCGATCTTTCGTACTTCCCGGTCATATTCCTTTTTATTCAGGAAAGCCTGTTTATTGCTTGTTTCCTCTTTTGCAGCATTGGATGAAGCCAGCAGGGTTGTCTTTCTTTCCAGCTCTGCCATGGAAGCAAGCTTCTTGCGGGCAAGAAATTCATAAATCCCGCCAAGGTGCTCCCTTATTTTATGATTTTCAAATTCATAAACTTTTGTAACAAGGCCATCCAGAAATTCCCTGTCATGTGAAACCGCAATAAGTGTGCCATCATAATTCAGCAATGCCTTCTTCAATATGTCTTTTGAACGCATATCGAGGTGGTTGGTCGGCTCATCGAGAATGAGCAGGTTACAGGGTTCAAGCAGCAGTTTGGCCATGGCAAGGCGGGAACGTTCACCGCCCGACAGAACCTTCACCTTTTTATCCACGTCTTCACCGCCGAACAAGAATGCACCCAGGATGTCCCTTATTTTTGAACGGACATCCCCAACAGCCACTTCATCGAGGGTTTCAAGCACAGTTTTGTTCCCATCCAGCAATTCATCCTGATTCTGGGCAAAGTACCCGATTTTCACATTATGACCCGGTTTCAAGCTGGCCTTCATGGGGCAGCTCACCGATAATGATCTTTGAAAGGGTGGTTTTGCCTTCTCCGTTCCTGCCAACAAAGGCTACCCGTTCATTTCGGTGAATGTTAAGGTCCACATGGTCCAGTACCTTGTGAAAGCCGTAGCTCATTGATAAGCCGCGTATTTCAAGCACAACACTCCCTGACCGGGGAGATGGCGGAAACTTAATATTTATGGAAGAGGTGTCCTCTTCATCAATTTCAATGATATCGAGCTTATCCAGCATTTTTATGCGCGACTGTACCTGAACCGACTTGGTGGCTTTGTACCTGAAACGGTCGATAAAATCCTGCGTTTCATCAATCAGTTTTTGCTGGTTTTTGTAGGCTGCAGTTTGCTGCTCACGCCGCTCTTTGCGCAAAACAACATATTTCGAATAGGGCACACGGTAATCATAAATCTTGCCTTTTGAGATTTCTACGGTGCGGTCGGTTATCCTATCCAAAAAAACCCGGTCATGGGATATCATTACAACCGCTCCATGATAATCATGTAAAAAATCTTCGAGCCATTGGATTGAATCAATGTCGAGGTGATTGGTAGGCTCATCCAGTAATATCACATCGGGCATTTTTAACAGGATCTTGGCCAGCTCAATACGCATTCGCCAGCCACCGCTGAATTCACGGGTGTGTCTTGTAAAATCCGAACGGGTAAAACCCAGACCCATCAGCACCTGCTCGATCTTCTGATCACGGTTGCTGCCTTCCAGCAGATGAAAGCGTTCAGTTTTTTCTGAAAGCTGGTCGATCAGATCGAGGTAATCACTGGAATCATAATCTGTTCTTGTGGTTATTTCCTCATTCAGTTTTTTTATTTCCTGTTCAAGTACAAGGATCTCATCAAAGGCGCTGCCTGCTTCATCGAAAAGCGACTTATCATCAATTACCACCATTTGCTGTGGCAGGTAGCCAAGCCTGATTGCAGGAGGCACGATCACCTTACCTTCGTCGGGTTGCTGCAAACCGATGAAAACCTTGAGAAGGGTAGTTTTTCCGGCACCATTTCTGCCAACCAGACCTATCTTATCCCGGCTGTTTACCAGGAAGGAAATATCCCTGAATAAAAAGAATCCGCCAAATGACACGCTTAAATGGTCAACTGAAATCATGAATTACTGATAAAAAATTACAGGGGGCAAAAGTAGTGAAAAAAGGGACAAGAAAAAGGGACAAGTGACGAGGGACGAGGGACAAGAAGAGAATTATGAATGGTGAATTATGAATGAAGAATTGCGCGGAGCGCATTCGGTATTGTAGAAATTGCGGAAAAATCCACCCCCATCCTGATGGCGGGGGACTTTCCCTACCGGTTCACCAGAGTCACCCTATGGAAATAAAACATCAGTATATCCAGACAGGAGTATCCTGCTCTGGCCATTTCGATGGCGCCTTCCTGGCAAAGACCAACACCATGACCATATCCATGGCCATGAAGGATCACGGTTCCATTTGATTCTTCAATTTCAAAATAAGATGATTTCAGCTTAAAATCATCGCGTAACATTGTCATTGAAACCTTCTGCTTTTCCGGATAGAGAAATTTCTGTCTGCCTGTACCGGTTATTGCCTCAAGGTTTTCCGACCCAGCGGGTACTCCTTTTTGCGATAGATAATTTTTCCAGTCTGCCAGAGGGATACTTTTGGTCCAGTTTCGCAGGGATGACCTGTCACAAAAAGGATCATGCACTGAAGGCAGATAGGGCAGATCCTTGTTCCATGCCATGGAGGCACTGCAGGTAATTCCCCCGCAATTTGCATGGTAGGCAGTCATGATGGGATTACCGGTTACGTCTACAAGAATTTTATTCACCGTTTGGTTCACGGCATCATGAATTATCCTGTTCATATGGCTTTTACCATTATAAGCCTGGCAATGGACTCCGTCACAAAGGTTAAATCCCTGTGTCGCATGACGTGTGAAGTTTTTTACTGCAAATGTCCGGGTGATTACAGCCTGGGCTTTATAGTATTCAATCCCGGCATTTGAACCTCCTTCAGCCTCTACTGTTCCGGGAATATATTTTTCAAGATCAAGTATGTTGATAAGCTGGAGTGATCGGTCTCTCATGCCCATGGCGAGATTATCATCCGATTCTTTTGAGGGCAGAGACGGAAATACCGGTTTTACCTGGAAGACATTACTGGCTGAAATTCCTTTGAATTCCAGCTTCATAAAGGTTCCGTAGGATTGAAATGTATCGCTGACCAACATGCCGGAACCTGACATTTCAATGTGAAACATGGTGGATTTTCTAACTACAGCAATCTGCCTGCCATCGCCCGATAACATATATTCTCCTTCCACAACAGAAAAAACCACTGACTGTAAATTCTTTCCATAAAAGAGGCCAACCCTCATATCGGCTGCATGGAGCAGTCCCGATAATATAAGCAATAAGGGAAGTATTATGAATGATTTCATATAACGCATGGTGGTTCCTATTTTTGTTGCAGGATGCTGTAAATTCTGCCGGCTACCCTTACGGCAACGCCTGGTTCACCCAAAATGCGACGTAATTCGGCAAAATTGCGCAACATTTCCCCCGTGTAATCCGCATTATTGAGGATTAGATCAAGTTCAGATTTTATATCGGCGGCAAGATTTTCCTGAAGCAGTTCCTTCACTGCAGGCCGGTCAAGAATCAGATTTACCAGCGAGAAGTATTTTATTTTTACAAGGAAATTGCCGATAAAAAAGGTAAACGCACCTGTTTTGTAAACAACTGCTTCCGGCACATTTAACAGGGCGGTTTCAAGAGTGGCTGTGCCCGATGTCACCACAGCAGCCTTCGAATTCATCAGCAAGGGATAAGTCTGGTTATATAGGATCCGAACATTCCTGTTGGCTGTAAAGTTTTCATAATAAGACGCAGCAATGGAGGGAGCGCCGGCAATTACAAACTGGTAATGGGGAAAGGATTCCGCTGCATCAAGCATTTCAGGAAGCAAATGCAGGATTTCCTGTTTCCGGCTGCCGGCCAGCAAAGCAATAATGGGCTTTTCGCTGAGATCATTTTTTTTACGAAAATCTTCTGTCTGACTATATCCTGTCAAAAAATTTTCAATGCTGTCCAATACCGGATTTCCGTAATATTCAGCATCTACCTGGTATTGTTTGTAAAAATCAACCTCAAATGGCATAAGTACAAACATTTTCTGCACATATTTCTGTACCGATTTTACCCTCCATTTTGCCCATGCCCACAACTTGGGGGATATATAATAGATCACCCTGATTCCATTTTCAGCAGCAAATTTAGCCATAGGAAGGTTGAAGCCGGAATAATCGACCAGGATGAGCACATCAGGTTTATATTTCAAAATGTCGGCACGGCACAGTATCTTGTTTTTGCGGATCACCGGGTACTTTTTTACCGCATCGAATCCCATCAGGGCCATTTCGCGGTAATGAATGAAAAGTGAGGCCCCTGCTTCTTTCATTTTATCACCGCCCAAACACCTGAAATCAGCCTGCGGATCAATTTCACCCAAGGCGGCAATGAGATTGGCGGCATGCATGTCCCCGGATGCTTCACCGGCAATGAGGTAATACTTCATCCGTAAAAAGTTTTAATAATATGAATGCTCAAATTGTTACAATTCGATAAATAGACAGCACGCGGATGGAACACCCATATTTTGGTCATTCGCATTGGCATAAGATATTGCATGGGTGTTTCATATAAACATGTAAATTAATTTGATGGCGAAAATTGCGATCGTAAGGACCACGGTAGTCCCGAGAACCCCTTTAGAAGCCTGCAACCAGTTTAACCCGTTAAACGCGAAAAATAAAAGCAGATTGGGCAAAATACAATGGCTGATGATAACGGGGATAATATTTGCGATCACAAGATGGTTCGAGAAGATTGTAAAACGAACATCCTGGATCTCTGCATAATATAAAATGAAATAGACTATCACAGGCATCACAAGTCCCGAAATAATACCTGTGGTCAGCGTATCGTACTTTTTTAACCGTGAAAATTTAGAATCAATCATGATATTGAAATTTGTGAGGGGTATTCATTGGTAATTACTCCTGGATTGTCCATTCATCCAGGGACTTTAAAGTATCATAGCAGGTGAGGTCAATTTTCTGTGGAACAATTGAAACATACTGATGCTCAAGCGCCCATTCGTCAGTATCCGTAGCTTCGGGCTCCGAGTTGTGAAAATTACCTGTGAGCCAGAAGTAGTTTTTTCCCATGGGGTCTATCCGTTTGTCGAATTCCTCCTTCCAATATCCCCTGTTTTGCCTGCACATTCGTATCCCTTCGATATTTTCCTGCGGGCCGTCGGGAATATTTACATTCAGACAAACCGAAACAGGTAATCCGTTTTGTAAAACCTTCGTAATTATAAGTCCTGCAAAATACTTTGCAGCAGTAAAATCAGCATCGTAATCGAGATTTAACAAGGATAATCCCACCGACGGTACTTCATTGATACATCCTTCCAGTGCAGCGCCCATGGTTCCCGAGTAAAAAACACTTGTTGAAGCATTTGATCCGTGATTAATGCCTGAAACAAGCAGATCGGGTTTATCGGTCAACAAATGGTTAAACGCCATCTTTACACAATCCACAGGTGTGCCGTAGCACTTATAAATGAGAAGATCCTCTTCATCCAGTACTTTTTCTATCCGTAAAGGGACTTTCACTGTAATGGCATGCGACATACCTGAATGAGGGTCTGCAGGGGCAACGACCAAAACCCTTCCCATGGGTCTGACAACCTCAATCAGCGATTTTATTCCTTTGGCTTCCACTCCATCATCGTTGGTAACCAGAAACAGGGGTCTTTTTATCTTTATCAGGCATTAATATTTAAATAAAAGGCAAAGATAGAAAATAGTGACGAGGGACAAGGGACGAGGGACAAGTTAGTTGATAGTTGTTAGTTGATAGTTGATAGAGAGGAGAGTTAAAAATTACTATTTTTGTTTTTTTATAATTAATCGCATGAATATCTCCTATAGTTGGCTTAAGCAGTATATTGATATCAATCTCAGCCCGGCCGAAGTGGCCAAGGTACTTACCAGCATCGGGCTCGAAGTGGAAGGAATTGAATCGGTCGAAAAAATCAAAGGTGGCCTGGAAGGATTTGTGATCGGCGAAGTGAAGACCTGCCAGAAACATCCGGATGCTGATAAACTATCAGTTACCATGGTAGATGTCGGCCAGGAAGACCTGCTGAATATTGTTTGCGGTGCGCCCAATGTTGCTGCCGGTCAGCGGGTGGTAGTAGCCACAATTGGCACAACTGTTTACAAAGGAGATGACAGCTTTGTTATTAAAAAAGCCAAAATCCGTGGTGTTGAATCCGAAGGCATGATTTGTGCCGAAGATGAAACCGGAATGGGGAACGGTCACGAAGGCATCATGGTTTTGGATGATTCAGCTGTTGTTGGCACTCCGGCCCGCACGTATTTCAAGGCAGAACCTGAGACCCTGTTTGTTATAGGTCTCACACCCAACAGGATTGACAGTGCTTCTCACCTGGGAGTCGCCAGGGATCTGGCGGCCTATCTCAAAAAGGACAGGGACATCAGGGTCATCAAACCATCCGTTGAGGCCTTTCAAATTGACAACGAAAGTTATCCCGTGGAGGTTATTATTGAAAATCCTGAATCCTGTCGGCGCTATGCCGGTGTAAGCGTTAGCGGTGTTAAGATTGCACCATCACCTGAATGGCTGCAGAACAGGCTTGTTTCGATAGGCATGCACCCGGTGAACAATGTGGTGGACGTTACGAATTTTGTACTTCACGAACTGGGTCAGCCACTACATGCCTTTGATGCCGATCAGCTGAAGGGACGAAAAATTGTAGTCAAAAACATGGCCGAAGGAACTCCATTTATTACGCTGGATGGCATTGAACGCAAGCTTGCGGCCTCTGACCTGATGATCTGTGACGGAGAGCACCCGGTGGCCATTGGAGGCGTTTTTGGCGGGCTTCATTCGGGTGTTACTGAGACCACGGAAAATATATTCATTGAAAGTGCTTATTTCGATCCGGTATCTGTCCGGATCACGGCAAAACGACATAACATCAATACCGATGCCTCCTTCAGGTTTGAACGAGGCGTAGATCCTGAGATGACAATTGTGGCTCTTAAACGTTGTGCCCTGCTCATTAAGGAAATTGCCGGGGGTAAGATCTCATCACCGGTCATTGATGTATATCCTTCTCCCATTTATCCGGTAAGGGTATTTGCCACATTTGCCAATATCGACAGGCTCATAGGCAAAAAGATCAATCGCACCCTGCTTCATTTGATCCTGGTTTCACTGGATTTCAAAATATTGTCGGAAAATGAAGAAGGTTTTGACCTGGAAGTGCCGCCTTACAGGGTGGATGTTACCCGTGAGGCAGACGTCATTGAAGAGATCCTGCGAATATACGGATACAATAACGTGGAAGTCAGCGAGACCCTTCATGCAAGCCTGTCATATAGCCCACGGCCCGACAAGGATAAGCTGGTGGACCTGGTATCTGAATTTCTGGTTGGCAACGGATACAACGAAATCATGTGCAACTCATTGACAAGTGCTGCCTATTATGAATCGTTGGTTACCTATCCGGTTGCCCATCTTGTAAGAATAAAAAATCCACTGAGCAATGAGCTCGATGCCATGCGGCAGACGTTGCTGTTTGGCGGACTGGAAACCATTCAATATAATGCTAACAGGCAGCATCCTGATCTCCGGCTTTTTGAATTCGGCAATTGCTATTTATATCACGGAGACAGGGGAACAAGAACTCCGCTTGAGAAATACCAGGAAGAGTTTATTTTGAGCCTATTCATCACGGGAAAGCGCACAGAACCCAACTGGGCAACCAAAGAGGAATCCGGAAGTTTCTATTTGCTCAAGGCCTATCTTGAAAATCTCTTCCTAAAACTGGGTTTGGATGTAAGCTCATTTCAGGTGGATCCATTGTCTGCAAAAGGCGATTTATTTGCTGCAGGATTGGCTTATTACAGGAACAATTTGCCCATAGCTGAAATTGCGCTTGTAAAGCAAACTCTTTTAAAGAATTTTGATTTGCGAAATGATGTTTTCTATGCCGAGGTTTATTGGGAAAATCTGATGAAAGTCCGTGGTGATCATAGGGTAAAGCACAAGGAACTTCCGAAATTTCCGGAAGTTCGCAGGGATCTTTCGCTTTTGCTGGATAAATCGGTAACCTTTGATCAGATCAGGGACATTGCTGCCAAAATTGAAAGAAAACTACTGACACACATCAATTTGTTCGACATATATGAGGGAGAACAGATTGAAAAAAACAAAAAATCATACGCTGTAAGCTTTTTTCTCCAGGATCAGGAAGCAACCCTAACCGATGAACGGATTGATCGTATAATGAAAAAACTGATAGAGGCATATCAGAAGGAACTGAGTGCCGAAATACGGTAGACGATGAAAAGGATTGAACTCATCAGGGGAGACATTACCAAAGTTGAAGCAGATGCAATTGTAAATGCTGCCAACTCTTCTCTTTTGGGTGGAGGAGGTGTGGACGGGGCTATTCACAGGGCAGCCGGACCTGCACTGCTTGAGGCATGCCGGAAGTTAAACGGTTGTCCCACAGGTGAGGCAAAAATCACGGCGGGATTCAATCTGAAAGCGAAATATATTATTCATACAGTAGGTCCGGTCTGGAGAGGTGGAAATGCCAATGAGGCTGCCCTGCTCGAAAAATGTTATACGAACAGTCTGCAGCTGGCGGCATTGCACTCGGTTAAACAAATTGCCTTTCCAAACATAAGTACCGGAGTTTATGGATTTCCAAAGGATCAGGCAGCTGAGACCGCGGTATATTCAGTGAGGAAATGGCTGGAATTACATCCCGAACCAGAAAAGGTAATTTTTGTTGTTTTTGATGAGGAAAATGCTGAAATCTATAATCATATACTGGCTTGAAAAACCTGGTTATCGTCATAACCTTAATTTTGCTGGGGACAACAACCTCCAATTCCCAATGTTTCAAATATAATACAGCATTTCAGGCGGGAGAGCGTCTCACCTACAACGTCATGTACAATTGGGGTTTCATCTGGATTGGTGCCGGAGAGGTGGTCTTCACCGTGAGAGAAACTAATTTTCGCGGCAGGCCTGTATATTACCTTGACGCGCATGGCAGCAGCTACAGTTCCTACGACTGGTTCTTTAAAGTGCGCGACAGTTTTCAAGCCTTCCTTGACAAAGAGACATTGCAACCTGCATGGCATTTGAGAAATACAAGTGAAGGTAATTTCAACACCTATGAAGAGTATCATTTTGATTATGACAAAAACCTGATATACTCGGCCACCCAGAATACAAAAATACCCTATAAAAAAGATACTATAAAAATAGAGCATTGCACCTTTGACCTGCTGAGCATGGCCTATTTTGCCAGAAACTTCGATTTCTCAGTATTGTCACCCGGACAAAAAATTCCTGTCACACTTTTACTTGATAAGCAGATCTATCATTTACATGTTCGTTACCTGAATAAGGAATTACTGAAAATGAAAGACGGGAGCCGGTATAATACGATACGGTTTTCTATTCAGCTTGTGGAAGGAACTGTTTTCAAAGAAGGTGAGGATCTGATCTTGTGGGTAACCGATGACAAAAACCATATTCCTGTGATGGTTGAAGCAAAGATCATTGTTGGTTCTGTTAAGGCGCTTCTGCAATCAAGTGTAAACCTGCGGAACAAATCCACAGCCAAAGTCAAATAAATCTCCAGCTATGAAATGGATTATCACTGTTTTATTACTGTCCATTGTTCCTGCTGAATTTCTTTCAGCACAATCGGATAACGAAGGGGTCAAAATTTTCAGGAAGCACAGTGCCCCAGTCAAGGCCCTGGCCTACAGTTCCGATGGTGAAGTTCTGGCTACAGGCGGTGAAGATAAAACCATTTATTTCTGGAATTTGAAATCTGGCGAGCTGACAGGCACCATTAAGAATTTCTTCAATATCAAAGCCTTGCAGTTCACACCGGATAACCTGATCCTGGCAGCCTCAGGTACTGATATCAAACTCATGGACGTGCAGGGGAAGCTCATACGCACTTACAGCGGATATACAACGGATATCTGGAGCATTGACTATAATGCCGGTGCACACAAAGTGACAGCCGGTTCTTATGGTAAGTCAATAAAGGTTTGGGATTATGATAATGCATCCGTGTTGTTCACTCTGACAGGTCATGAAAAGAGTTGCCTGCCGGTGGATTTGAATGCAGCTGGCGATATGGCAGTAAGCGGTTCCCTGGATAAATCCGTCCGGCTTTGGGATTTGAAAAAAGGCGAACAGGTAAAAAAACTTGAAATACATTCTGAAAATATATTTGCCGTGGATTTTCATCCTTCAGGAAAATACATTTTATCGGCATCTGCAGATAAAACAATCCGTTTATGGAACCTGGAAAAGGGATCAGTAGTGAGAACCTACAGCGGTCATAATGCCGGTATTTTCGATGTGCGGTTCAGTACTGATGGAAATTGCTTCCTCAGTTGTTCTGCAGATAAAACGATTATACTATGGGAAACAGCCACCGGTAAAATTCTGAACACATTTACCGGCCATGGTGCCTATGTGAATGAGGTCGGGTTCAGTCCGGATGGCCATAGCTTTGCTTCTGCATCTGATGACCAGACAGTAAGGATCTGGAACCTGGGAAAAAAGTATTTTGTGGATGCTTATTTTAAAAAGGAAATTGACGAAGCGAGGCAGTCCTCTCCGCTTTTTGCATCCCGTAAGCCTGAGGAATCGAAGCAGGCTTATGCCGGCCGGGAATTGGAAGCGAAGAAATTCCTCGATGGTTTATATGATCAGTATTATGAAAAATATCTGCAGTTGCCAGGTTTAAATGATCCTGAAGGAATCCAAAAACACGAACAACAATGAAAAAAGTCAAAAAGATTGCCCTGGTAGCCCATGATAACCAGAAGAAGAACCTGATTGAGTGGGTTGATTGGAATTGGGAGATACTCGTGGATCATGAATTAATCTGCACCGGAACAACAGGTACAATGTTAGAGGAACAGCTGACAAAAAAGATCACAGGCATTAAACATAAAAAGCTAAAGCTGAAGAAATTGAAATCCGGTCCACTGGGAGGCGATCAGCAGCTGGGTGCTATGATTGCCGAGGGTAAGATTGACATGGTGATATTTCTCTGGGACCCTATGATGCCACAGCCCCATGAGGTAGATGTAAAGGCCCTTCTCAGGATAACCGTTTTGTATAACATTCCCACTGCCTGTAACAGGTCATCTGCTGATTACATGATCTCATCCAGCCTGATGAATTCAGATTACAAACCTGCACCGAATGATTTCTCGGGATATCTGGGCAGGAAAATTGTGGTGTGAAAACGGTAACCGGTAATGGGATAATAGATTGTAGAGACAAGGCATTGCCTTGTCTCCACAATTCTGTTTCATTGAAGAGCGATTAAGGCATTTTTCATACGTTTCATGGCTTCCACGAGTTTTTCGTCGGAGGTGGCAAAGGAAATCCGAATGCAGTTATCGTCCCCAAAAGCATCACCGGGAACAGTGGCAATATGTGCTTCTTCGAGAAGATACAGGCAAAGATCACTGGAATTGGCGATCTTCTTTCCATTTATGGATTTTCCATAATAGGCAGTCACCTGGGGAAATACATAGAATGCACCATCGGGATCATAAACCTTCAGGTGGGGAATTTCACGTACAAGTTTAACAACCAGGTCTTTTCTGCGTTTGAAGGCATTATTCATTTCGCCAACACAGGATTGGTCTCCTGTGAGCGCCGCTGTGGCGGCCTTTTGAGAGATGGTGGTGGCGCCGGTTGTGGTCTGGCCCTGCAGTTTATCACAAGCCTTGATCAGCCAGAGGGGAGCGCCCATGTAACCAATTCTCCAGCCTGTCATTGCATAGGCCTTTGAAACCCCATTGATAACCACAGTGCGGTCCTTCATATCGGCAAACTGGGCAATGGTCTCATGACCACCGATAAAATTGATATGCTCATAGATCTCATCCGAAATCACCATGATCCGGGGATGTTTTGCCAGGACATCTGCCAGTGCACGCAATTCAGCCTTTGAATAAACGGCACCGGTAGGATTGGAAGGAGAACATAGCAGCAGCGATTTGGTCTTTGGCGTGATGGCTGCGGCAAGCTGTGCAGGTGTAATCTTGAAATTATTGTCGAATCCGGCACTGATTACAACAGGAATACCTTCACAGACCTTCACCAGTTCAAGGTAGCTTACCCAGAATGGTGCGGGAATGATCACCTCGTCACCCTTGTCGATCATGCTCATCAGTGCATTGGCAAGAGAATGTTTGGCTCCGCAGGAAACCAGCACCTGTTCGGGTGAATAATCCAGGTTATTTTCCCTTTTAAATTTTTCCGAGATCGCTTTTTTGAGATCAGGAAAACCAGCAACAGGCGGATAGAACGAAAAATTATCGTCAATGGCTTTTTTGGCAGCGGCTTTAATATGATCGGGAGTGAAAAAATCGGGTTCACCCACGCTAAGATTAATTACATCGATACCTTTTGCTGTCAGATCCCTGCTTTTTTGGTTCATGGCGATTGTAGCCGAAGGGGATAAGCTATTGACCCTGTTTGAAATGCTTTCCATGTTGTATTTGCTAGTTAGTAATGTGTTTCTTTTAAGCTATTGGCTTTTAGCTGTTGGCTATTAGCTGTTGGCTGTTCGCTATTGGCTTTTGGCCAAAAGCTAAAGGCTAATCGCCAAAAGCTGATTTCAGGAGGTAAAAATATACTATTCGCATTAAATTCGTTAATATTACGTGTGGTTATTTTTAAACACTGATCAGCATGGACCAGATCCTCGAAATACTCAAATATGTGCTTCCCGCCCTGGTGGTATTTTTCACTACAGTTTACATGGTTAAGAAGTATTTTGATGAAGAAGATAATAAACGGAAGCAGCAGCATTATCTCAACAATCAGAGCATAACTACTCCGCTCAGGCTCCAGGCTTATGAGCGAGCCATACTTTTTCTTGAAAGAATTTCACCTGAAAACCTTATTATGCGGGTAAACCGGTCGGGTTATACCTGTCAGCAGCTTCATTCGGAATTGTTGAATGCCATCCGGTCAGAATATGAGCACAACCTTTCTCAGCAGCTCTATCTTTCTTCAGGTGCATGGGAAATGCTTAAAAATGCCAGGGGACGCACCATCCAGTTTATTAATCTTGTGGCGGAAAAATTGCCGAAGGATGCTCCTTCCATCAATCTCAGCAGGGCGATGCTGGAAAATATTGTGGACCATGAAAAGATACCGGCGGGTGATGCTCTTGAATTTATTAAGAAGGAGTTTGAGAAGATGTTTAAGTAGGGACGAGGGACGAGGGACAAGAGTGAGAGAGGGAGATGGAGAGAGGGGGAGAGTGGAGAAATTAGGTATTGATGGAATGGGAAATTCCCTTTGGGGATTGATGGTTGGTAGATTAAATTAAAACACCGGACGTCCTAATACCAAAAAATAACCCTGGAGGTCATTTTTCAGTATAAGAATATTTCCAATAACATATGAAAAAAACAAAATTACTTGTACTGATCAGCCTTCTGTTTATTGCAGAAATTGGAATTCAAAGCCAGACCCGTATTGCAGTCAGCAAGACGTCAGATAACTATGAGGCATGGCTCAGGCATGCTGAGAAGGAAGTGCAACCTGTAAACATGTATGGATTGAAAATTGATTCAGCTATTCATGTTCTGGCGGGCTGTTCCGGATTACTTCTTACAGGCGGTGAAGATGTTTTTCCGGATTATTACGGCAAGCCACAGGAAATTAAGCTTTGTGAGGAAATCGACAGGTACAGGGATTCCCTTGAATTAGCCCTCATCAGTAAGGCCATTGAACTGAAAATGCCCATATTTGGCATATGCAGGGGGGAACAGATTCTCAATGTAGCCACAGGGGGAACATTGATCGCAGACATACCTTCTGAAGTAGTTGACACCACTGTAATTCACCGTTGTCCCACGGGCTCGGCGGATTGCCTGCATTATATTAACATCGATCCCAAAACCCTGTTATTTCAGATCACCGGAACACAGACGGGTATTGTCAATAGCTATCACCACCAGGCCGTTGAAAAAACCGGACCGGGGATGAGAATCACGGCAGTCGCTGAAAACGGAGTTGCCGAGGCCATTGAAAGAGAGCATGCCCAGGAAGGAGCATTTATGATGGGAGTGCAATGGCATCCTGAACGCCTGACCCATTCTCCCGACCTTGCTCTTCCGCTGGCAGAGTATTTTCTCGAAGAGGCCAGGGAATACAGTAATCGTTAATCTCGGATTTACGATTACGGCGCAAGGTTCTATGATCCGCAGATAGGAAGGTGGATAACACTTGATCCTTTAGCTGCGAAGTAACATTTACTTTCACCTTTTGCATATGTAGCCAATAATCCATTAAAGTTTGTTGACCCAGATGGTAGAAAAATAGTATTTGCTGCTACAAATGCTGATGGAAAAGTTACCAGTAGTCTTACTTATCGGAATGGCAATTTTTGGCATCAAGATGGTAGTAGGTATAATCCAGGTAAAGAATCGTTAAGTAAAGACTTATATATAACCTTAGCTGCATATCGAGCTATCCTCAAGTCAGGGGACCAAGTTTTGATTAACCAGCTTAAAACTTTGGAATCAAGTGATAAAGAGCATATTGTTTCTGGACAAACTGAAAAAGGCGCAGGCAGTTATGTGCATTCATTTGAAAAAGGTAAATTAAAGTCTGAAAGGGAGCAAATGGAGAAAGATGGGATTCCATTAGGTTCTCAAACAACTTTTGATTTTTCAAAAAAAGCAAAAGATGACTTTAAAAATTTAGAAGGTGTAGAGTCTACCGATATAACTACAGTTGCGCATGAGATGCAACACCAGTATGATCTTGACCAGGGAAATTCTACAGATGATGTATATCCGAACAGTGCTCAAGACCCTTCGAAAATAGAGTGGTAAAAAATGAGAATCGAGTCAGAAATAAAGAAAATTAAAGGAAGACTTATGGCGGTTTTGCAATTGACACAAACGTATTAGATTAAACTATGGATAAGAATATAAGGGTCTTGGTGGTTATGCTTTTAATATTAATTTGTGTTAAGTGTAATACAGAACAGCATACACCTTTTAGTGAAAACCTGATAAAAAACATCTTAGAAGAAGACCAAAATAATCCATCTAGTTTTTTTAATTTTCAGTTTTTTTGTAAGTGTCAAGATAACAAGATATTACCTTTAGATATCTACGAGATTAGAGAGGTTTATTTAGAGGAGTTTAATCATGTTGATTATCATGATTTTTTAACAGATTTGCTAAATCAGAGAATTGATATTCAATGTGAAAATCAAGATAACAAGTTTACGATAGATCAAACTGTCAAGAAACTATACAATGAGAAAAATTTAAACGAGTTTATAAATTTTTATTGCACTAAAAAGAGGAACAATCTGTTTTGGCTAAAAAGTAATATTCCAGACAATCAAAGAAATACAATATTATATTTCTTATTTACAAATAACTATTTAACTAGTTTTGACGATTATAGTGGGGCCATTGTTATAAGAAAAATGGAATGAAGCTTCTTTATCCGATTTAATGCCCCCACACCAAAATGCACTCATTTTTTCTTTTGCAAATATAAGGATTATTAAGAAGATATGAAGATGGAAAAAATGCCTAACAGATTAGGGCATGTGTGATTACTGCCTGGCTTAAAACCAACAACCTGCAGCAAGTGCAATATATGGACGTTCACCGGTATATAAGTATAACAGAGCGTTACCAGTTAAACAACCTGGAAGGGTTAAAAGTATAGGTGGATAAATACCATCCGCTGGGATGAAATGAAATCACGATTTGTGATATCCAAACTTGTGGTCGCAAAAATGCGACATAAAGTTTTAAGGTCACAAATTGTGACCTTTAAAAAAGGGAATAACGAAGAAATGATATATTTGTAACTGTAAAACAATGAAATATGAGTGCTTCATTTAGTGAAATTGCTATAATACCCGATGAAGTAGTTATGAGCAAGATTTATGTAATAAGGGGTGTAAAAGTTATGCTTGACAGGGATCTGGCGGAGCTTTACGGAGTTGAAACGAAATATCTGAAAAGACAGGTAAAAAGAAATACATTACGCTTCCCGGAAGACTTTATGTTCCAGCTTACAGATCAAGAGTTTAATGAATGGAGGCGCCAATTTGTCACCTCCAATGAAGATAAAATGGGACTTCGTTATGCACCGTATGCCTTCACAGAAGATGGGGTTGCTCAGTTATCAACGGTTTTAGGAAGTGAAAGAGCTATTAAAGTGAATATCCAAATTATCCGGTTGTTTAGTAAAATGCGTAAGATGGTTCTTACTCATAAGGATATTTTAATGAAGTTAGAACAACTGGAAAGAAATGACACAGAACAAGATAGAAACATACAACTCATTTTTGAATACCTGAAACAACTTGAACAAGCCAAGCAGGAAGACCTGGAATTAAAAACCAGGAAGAAAATCGGATTTAAACGAAGTGAAGAATAAATCCCACCCACCCTTTGATTCAGTATAAAATCTCACCATCGGCCGGTTTTTGGAAGTGCGGTCAACTATTTTGAATCCGGCTTTTTCAAAGGCGCTGTAAAGGCCGATCCATCCGAAGGAATCAGCAAGGGGAGCCTTTGTTGGAATTGCAGGGTAAGCTTCTATAATGCCAATTTTTTGTTGCCGGGCATATTGAACCACGCCCTTCAATAATTCAACAGTTACTCCCTGTCGCCTGAAATCTTTATGAACGAAAAAGCAGGGGATGGACCAAACAGGCAACTGATCAATCCGCTTGTGAACCCTCGACCGCTCAAGCTTCATGAAATCTTCCCGCGGGGCAAAGGCACACCACGCGATGGCCTGGCTTTCATAAAGAGCCAGCAATCCAACCGGCCTGTTATCCCAAACAAGGTTTTTTAAAGCTTCCTTATTTCCCTGGTCAACCTTCCCTTCAAGGAATTCCTGCTTGCTGACCCGGTAATACATGCACCAGCAGTTTCCACACGCACCCCTGGGGCCAAACAAATCCAATAGCTTTGGCCAGTTGCGCCGGGTCACCGGCTCAAACTTCAGGGATGAAAGGAATTCCCTATCGGGAGGATTTCGTTTCATGGGGCAAATTTAGTGAATTTACGATCTACGATCTACGATTTACGATTGGGTTCATTCACACAAATACATATCGGTTTTCAAAATAAAACCTCAATCAAATCACTGAATCCCTGAATGTGGAAATATGTCAAATCGTAAATCGTAAATCGCAAATCGTAAATCACATCATTATCCTAATTAAAAACCCCGGATTCCATAGCATCCGGGGTTTCTATCTTTTCATTCGCACTTTTTCTACCAACAGTCGATCCCTAACGGGATTTTTCTTGCTAGTCCCTAGTCCCTCGTCCCTTGTCCCTATTACAGCAATTCGATACTTCTCTTCACAAACCGGTTCAGGTCTTCACCTTTCAGCATGTTGTTTGAAAGAAGTGCAATGTCGATCAACTGCCTTACAATTTTGTTTTCCTTGCCAAAACTGGTCAGTATTTCCTGCTGTTTATCCTGGAATTCCTTTATTTTTCCTTCCAGTTCAGTACGACGGTCTTTATCGGCCTGCGGAATTTCCTCATCCTTTTTATCCTTCAGGTTTTTATCAAGTTCCGCTTTACTTTCCTCAATGGGTTTTAATTTTTCGTTGTATTTATCCAGATCCTTGCGGCACTTCTTTTCCTTGGCTTCTTCGATGCGTGAGACCAGCGGATGATTTGAATTGATAACCACATTATACTGGTTCGGTAATTCACCATAAAAGCTCATGGGTCCGCCAAGCTGTGACATATCCTTCATACGGCGCATGAATTCCATCTGGGTGATCAGCACCGGCTGGTCGGTTTCTGCCAGACTTTCAAACTGTATTGAATAATTGCCCTTTGAATCCGGAAGCTGGCTCTGGAATACAGGTTTCAATTCATTCTGCTGGGACGCGGTAAGTTTGGATTCCCGTGATTCATCTTTCTGGATGATTTTGTCGATGACGTCAGCATCCACCCGGACAAAATGGCTGTCTTTGAATTTGGTTTCTGCCTGGTTGATGAAATGCATGTCAAGATAGCCGTCCATCACCAGCACATCATAACCCTTGTTTCTGGCTGTTTCAATAAAGCTGAACTGTGCCTGTACATCTGTTGTATAGAGGTACACGAGGGTCTTATTCTTGTCTTTTTGATTGGTCTCAATCAGTTTTTCATATTCCTCGAAAGTAAAATACTTGCCTTCAGTATTCTTCAGAAGAGCGAATTTTGCTGCCTGGTCATAGAATTTTTCATCGGAGATCATACCGTAAGTCATGAATAACTTCAGGTCGTCCCATTTCTTTTCAAATTCCGGGCGGTCATTTTTAAAAATATCCTGAAGCCTGTCTGCTACCTTTTTTGTAATGTGGCTGGATATTTTCTTTACATTGGAGTCGCTCTGCAGGTAACTGCGGGAAACGTTCAGCGGAATATCCGGGGAGTCCAGAACACCATGAAGCAATGTCAGAAACTCAGGCACAATTCCCTCAACCGAATCGGTTACAAAAACCTGGTTGCTGTATAGCTGGATCTTGTTCTTCTGAATTTCGAAATTGCTTTTGATCTTTGGAAAATAGAGAATACCGGTAAGATTGAAGGGGTAATCCACATTCAGATGAATGTTAAACAGGGGATCTTCGGCCATGGGATAGAGCTCATGATAAAATGCCTTGTAATCCTCTTCCTTAACATCGGCAGGTTTTTTGGTCCAGAGGGGGGTAGTATTGTTGATGAGGTTATCTTCCTCGGTTTCCACTGATTTTCCGTCCTTCCATTCGGTCTTTTTTCCGAAAGCGATCTGAACAGGCAGGAACCGGCAGTATTTTTTCAGAATTCCTTCAATTCTTGCATCTTCCAGGAATTCTTCTGATTCCTTGTCGATATGCAGGATAATGTCCGTACCTCTTTCCTTGTCCTTTGTCACTTCGAGGGAATAATCAGGTGTACCGTCGCATACCCACTTTACAGCCGGACTTTCTTCCTGGTGTGATTTTGTAATTATTTCTACCTTTTCAGATACCATAAAGGATGAATAAAAGCCGAGGCCAAAATGACCGATAATGTTATTAGCCTGGTTTTTATATTTTGTCAGGAAGTCTTCCGCACTCGAAAAAGCGATCTGATTGATATACTGATCCACTTCGGCTTCTGTCATGCCGATTCCGCGGTCAGAAATGGTCAGCGTTTTCTTCTTTTTATCCAGCTTGATCCGGATGGTAAGGTCACCGAGTTCACCCTTGAAATCGCCCATGTTGGCGAGGGTTTTCAATTTCTGTACTGCATCAACTGCGTTGGAGACAAGCTCTCTCAAAAATATCTCATGGTCGGAGTATAGGAATTTCTTAATGATCGGAAAAATGTTTTCAGTAGTTACTCCAATTTTACCTTTTTGCATTGCTATCTCGTTTTAGGTTTGACATTGTTTTGCTGGGGTTATTCAAAGATTGTGCCGTGTCTCGGGAATACTGACAATTCGACAGATAAAGGAAAGAGGGGGAGACGGAGTGACAGAGAGAGGGGGTGACAGGGAGACGGAGTGACAGGGAGAGGGGGTGACAGGGAGAGGGGGTGATGGAGAGATGGGGAGAGGGGGAGAAAAAGGCATAAAAATTGAAAAATGAGAGATAATGAAGTTAGGAATATTGTATATTTAGTTAAAGTTATTGGTAAAATTAAAAGTGTATGCAAAGTATTAGGAGTCATCGTGAGCTAAGAGTTTATAAGCTCGCATTTGAAACAGCTCAGGAGATTTATAAAATCTCATCCGGTTTTCCTAAAGAAGAAAGATATTCAATCACTGATCAGATTCGACGAAGCTCACGTTCAGTTGCAGCCAACATAGCCGAGGCTTTTAGAATGCGACGATATCCTGGTTCATTTGTATCGAAAGCTAAGTTTCTCTGAAGGTGAGGCTGCTGAAACTCAAGTCTGGCTTGAATTTGCCGAAGCCTGCCAATATATTGATATTTCAGTCAGAATTGATCTTGAGGGAAAATATGAACAAATACTTGGCATGCTTGTGAATATGATCCGAAATCCTGAAAAATGGAAAGTCTAATCTCCCTATCTCCCACTCCCTCTCCAAGTCTCCCCCTCACCCCCTCTCACTCACTCCTCACATCCACCTTCTCCACCAACTCCCATCTTCCCTCCTCAAACCGGAATCCATCATAAGAGAAATCGGGGCCATAGTAAGCGTAATTGCCGGTGTAGGATGAGTTGGGCGGTGCAAGATGATCGAAGATGATCATTTTCATTTTGCTATTCCATTTCAGGCTCATTTTCACTTTGGAAGAATATTGAAAAATTACCCGGCACATGAGCTTATTCTGATAATGAAAAATTGACTTTCCAAAGACGGGTTCATTTTGATCATTGAAATAAAGCACATCGGCAATTTTGCAGGATACGAAAAGATCATGGTTGTCCAGTCCAAGCAAGGTATAGTATACATTTCCACCGTCCTTCGTTTCAACAATTTCATAAATCAGCATGCCATACCATTGTGATGGAGAAAGAACGCCCGTAGTGGCATCCGGAATCTCGGCACTCTTGTCATTCAGGAATACCTGTTTAATTTCTCCCTTGTTGTTTGTTTTGTACTGTAAAAAACCAAAGTAGGTATTGGTTCCATCCGTCCAGGGCAGGTTCCAGGTGTAGATCCTGATTTTGGCATCCCCCGATGAGATCTTGCCCATTTTGGCAAGCCGGGTGAAAGGATAATCCATTGATCCGGAGATTTGGAGGGTAACCTCCATCAATTGGACAATACTGTCATTTATACTTTTTTTATCTGAATCGACGGTTGAAGCGGCCATCTGTGTGAAGAGCCGGCCTATTTGTATTTCAGCCACTGGCAAGTGATTCAGGATTTCCGGCTGCCTGCAGGGAGATTAAATATAAACTGCAGGCCAATCAGAAAAGCCAATGCTTTTTTTATCAACATAACGGGCAATGTGAATCGTTTGGCCGGGGGCGGAAAAATATGTATCCGCCTACTTAATGATAAGGTTAATATCTTTCAGTAGCTTATCCTTATAGGATTTTCCGATGGGAATTGATTTTGAGCCTTCCTGGGTTTTGATGATGACTGCGTTATCTTCAATTATGTTGATACGACTTGTATTTACAATAAAGGAACGGTGAACGCGGGTGAATTTATTGGTCGGAAGTTTCTGTTCAACCGCCTTCATGGTAAAGTGAATGGTGAACTTTTCATGAAAAGTGTTGAAGATGACGTAATTCTCAAGTGCTTCTACCCAAAGTATGTCTTCATATTTCAAACGTACGAGCGCGGAGTTCTTTTTAATAAAGATCTCATTGTCTTTGGTATCAACCTTGGTCTTAAACCGCACATTCGCCTTGTTGATGGCTTTAAAGAACCTGCTGTATGAAATAGGTTTCAGCAGGTAATCCGTTACATCGTAATTAAAGGCATCCAGCGCATATTTCTCCTTTGAAGAAATAATGATGATCTGGGGTGGATTGGTCAGGGTCTCAAGAAAATCGATCCCACTCATTTCAGGCATTTCAATGTCGAGAAATATCAGGTCGATATCTTCTTCACCGTTGAAGACATTTATAGCATCCACTGCATTTTCGTAAGATGCGAGGAGCCTTAGCTGATCAGTACGGGATATGAATTCTTCGATGATCCGTCTGGACATCAGGTCATCATCAATGATTATACAATTCATACTGCGGTTATTTCACAAATGAAAAAAAGTAGGGTCAATTCATCGATCAAATATATAAAAAAAAATGATTTATAGGGCAGAAGGTACTTAAATAGAAAATCTGCTATCCTTATTGATTTTAGGATCATCCAGGAAAGCCTGTGCAATTTGATCGGATTTTTTAATTGTATTTTTCAGCCATGTTAGCCTTAAGATCCTGTTTTTCATCTTCGTCCAGACCCCAGGGAAGGGACGATTTTCTTAAACCGGCTGTCAGGTAATGAATGCAGATGGCAGCTGATACAGAGATGTTAAGGCTTTCGGTAAATCCCACCATGGGTACCTGGATAAATTCATCCGCCAGATCAATGGCAGTGGGAGAGAGGCCTTCGAGTTCAGAGCCAAAGACAAGGGCAGTCTTTCCTTTCGACAGGTCAAAGTCCTCCAGTTTGCAGTCCCTTTTATGCGGCATGGCCGCCACGATCCGATAGCCTTCCTGTTTAAGCAGATACCAGGGCCCTGGTTGTGTTGTCTCCGGGAAGGTTATAGCGTTTCAGGGTAAGCCATTTATAGGAGCCGAGTGCAACATCAGGATTGATCCTGTAGGCATTGCGGTTCTCGATAATGTGCAAATCCTGTATCCCGAAGCATTCGCAGGAACGCAGTACGGCACTGGCATTATGTGGCTGGAAGATATCTTCAAGCACAACGGTAAGGTAACGGGTGCGGTTTTCAAGGCGTGAGTCAAATAATTTCAGCCGCCTTTCGGTTACAAACTGCTGTAAGTATAGGATCAGCTTGTCTTTCATGGTTATCTGGCAAAAAAAAAGGGAGCAAATCATGCTCCCCTCATAGCTGTTAAAGCTGATTTATTTTACAACATCGGCCAAGTCGCTACCTGCTTTGAATTTTACAACTTTTTTGGCAGGGATTTTTATTTCCTTACCTGATTGAGGATTTCTGCCAGTCCTTGCACTTCTCTTGGAAACTGAGAATGAGCCAAAGCCAACGAGAGCAACACGGTCAGCTTTTTTCAGTGCCTGTGTGGTGGCTTTAATAAAAGCATCGAGTGCTTTTTTGGCATCTGCTTTGGTTAAACCTGCATTAGCTGCAATGGCATCGATTAATTGTGCTTTGTTCATAACAAAAATTTTTAGGGTTAGTAATTTTTCAAATCTCTTACACAAATATAGACTATTTCTGATGTTTAGCAAATTTCCCGTCAAAAAATCGGGAGCATCCGGTTACTAAATTGTTAATAACTATGCCAGTGTTTAAACAATTTTCAGAAGCAAATGTGAAGTGATTAGTTTAAGTTAAATTATATAATAAACATATAAATCAAATTTAAAGCAGTATTTCTGTTTTTTTCATTCTAAAAGTCCGATGAATAAAGATTTTCGTCAAATTGTTGAAATATTTTCCACTGATAACAAGGAATGTAGAGATTTTGGAGGCAAAATCTTCAGGTTTTTAGTGGGATTGAGCCATTAAAATCGTCAATTTTGGTAACAAACAGTAACAGAAGCTGGTCTTTTTGGCAAAGTCGGCGTAACTTTTCCAGATATTTGTTGAACAAATCACACTACCTGAATATAATCTGCACGATCATGAGAAATCCAACATCATTAAAAAGCATTATTATATGTTTATGTGGACTAAGCACATTTACATGTTCCGATGAAAAATCAAAAAAGGACCTGGTTCAAGACCATGCTGAATTTAATCCAAACACTTTGATTGTAAAAGAAGATAGCACAACGAAGAAAGTACGCGGGCAGGTTCTTTATTTACCTATTTATTCCAATATCCCCTATATGGAAAGCGGAAGAAAATATAGTCTGAGTGCTTTTGTGGCAATACATAATACAGACTTAACCAACAGAATGACGATCACAAAAGTGCTGTTTTTTGATAATGACGGGAAACCGGTTGCCAATTACCTTGAGAGAGATTCTATCATTCAACCCTTAGGTTCTACTCAACTTTTTCATTCCGGAAAATGATAGAAGCGGAACTGGTGCAAATTTCATTGTTGAATGGGTTTCCGATACACTCATCAATGAGCCTCTGATCGAATCCGTGATGCTTGGACTTTCAAGTGGTCAGGGTGTTTCCTTTTCAAGCATCGGAAGAATAATAAGAGAATCAAAGTAAATTTTTTCAGGACTCTGCTACCGGGAGCTTCAGGTAAGAAGTTAATATTTCTTAAATTCTTTCATGAAGTCTTTACTTTGAATAACTTTGCATCATTATGAAAACCCTGTATAAAATATCGTTTTCGTTAATGATAATAATCTTTATTGCCTTTTTCCTGGGGCAGGATATTGTTAATGACTCCAGTTTACGAAAAGGTTAAAATAGAAAATACTGCAAATTTTGCAGGTTCTCTCCACAGTGGCATCCCGGAATCTTCAAATGAAGAGGATGTACCTTTTTTCTGCATGCTTTTTCTGATCAAATTTTAGCTCAGTGAATGTCAGAATCTAACCATGCCGGCTTTTGGTTTACCCCAGGAGGTAAACTTCCCCGTGTGGCTTCCACCTGACAATTCGTAATCCTCGCTTTTAGTATTTCGTTTAATTTAAGGGAGTCTGTATCTGTACAGGTAATGAGAGTGTTGACCTTTGTTATCCTTCATCCTTTCCGTTAGACAAATCTTATTGCTTAGGGGTGTATAATCCCGGGTATCTATTTATAGTGACATTATAACTATTAAAGCATTCAGCAATGAAAAACATAAATCTTTCCGATAAGGGCAGGAAGCTTGAAACAGAACATTTTATCCAGCTTATCCGCATCGCCTTTTCAAATAGCATCATCTCCCGCACTGAAAGAGAATTATTATTTCGCATGGGGGGGAGATTAGGTTTTAGTGTCGCCGAAGTTGAGTCATTAATAGAAAGAACGGTTAATTCGGATTATGTTCCTCCCGATGAACCTCTCAGTGCGCTTTGGGCATGCCTATAACCTTATTAGGATGACCCTTGCGGATGGCAGTATGGATAAAAATGAAATGAAACTGGTAAATGGGTATTTGGCAAAAACCGGTTTCAAGGAAATCGAAATTCCCAGGTTAATATTGCTACTGTTAAAAGGAATGAAGGAAAATAAAAGCAGGGAAGATCTTTTTGCAATCTACTCAAAGGATCAGGGATAAAAAAACGACACATGATAAACTGGATTAAAAGGGCAAAAAGTTGGTTCCTGCACTGGGCAACTACAAAATGGAGTGGGTGGGCAATGTTTTTTTGTGCCTTTGCGGATGCTTCCTTTTTACCTTTGCCAACACCGCTTTTTTTTCTGACACTGGCGCTGCTGAATATCACCAGGGCATACAGGTATGCATTGCTGGCAACCATCGGAACCATGGCGGGTGCAATACTGGGTTATTCAATCGGACATTTTGCATGGCTTAACCGGGCGGAGACTTTACCCGTCTTGCTCATTTTGCATTTGATAATATTCCCGGATTTTCGGAGCTAACCTATAACAGAATCCAGCTTCAATATGCAAAATGGGATTTCTGGATATTGTTTGTAGCCTCATTAATGCCCGTTCCCTATAAAATATTTTCAATTTCTGCGGGAGTATTTGATATCAACATTTTTATGGTTTGCATCGCCACGCTGATCAGCCAGGGCGCGAAATATTATTTTCTGGCCATAATGGCCATAAAGCTGGGCCACAGGGTGAAGGAATTATTTCAATCCCGTGTTGTAACAGCCGCTCTTATCACGGCAGGAAGTATTGTCGCTGCAATTATTTTAATTAAAGTCATTTAGCTATGAACTGGCACAGATTAACCGTTCAGGAAACTTATGAATCCCTGGGAACAGATCAGGATGGTTTAAATACTTCTGCAGCCAGGGAAAGGTTATTAGAGACCGGCCCAAACGAACTGGATGAAGGCAAAAAGAAAAGCATAGGCAAAATTCTTTTGTCTCAGTTTAAAGATGTAATGATATTGATATTGATAGCAGCCGCAATTATATCCGGGATCATTGGGGATGTAACTGATACCATCGTTATCCTGATTATAGTGTTGCTAAATGCAATTGTTGGATTCATCCAGGAATACCGTGCGGAAAAAGCCATGCAGGCTCTCAAACAAATGGCTGTTACAGAAGCGAGAGTGTTACGTGACGGAATCATCATAAGAGTGCCTGCAACCGAACTGGTTCCGGGTGATGTAGTTTTGCTGGAAGCAGGTAATTCTATTCCTGCAGACCTGCGAATTATTGAATCATTTAATCTGAAAATTGAGGAGGCAGTCCTTACCGGAGAATCCTTTGCTGTTGACAAAATTACGCAATCCCTCGATTCGGATAAACTTTCAGTCGGGGACAAAAAGAATATGGCATTCAAGGGTACGTTTGTAACCTATGGCCGTGGAAAAGGCATAGTGATTGCAACCGGCATGCAAACAGAACTGGGCCGTATCGCCAAAATGTTACAGGAAGACGAAGCACTCACACCCCTGCAGCAGCGCATGGCTACATTTGGAAAGAAACTTTCCCTGATTGTATTGTTTTTATGCATCGTGTTTTTTGTTGCCGGATGGCTGAGAGGCGAGGATTTGGTTAAAATGGTTCTCACAAGTATTTCACTGGCCGTTGCAGCAATTCCCGAGGCTCTGCCTGCTGTCATTACCATCTCCCTGGCACTGGCTGCAAAAAGAATGATAAAATTTAACAGCCTGATAAGAAAACTTCCTGCTGTAGAAACCCTGGGATCCGTTACTTTCATTTGCACCGATAAGACCGGTACGCTTACCAAAAATAAAATGCATGTAGAGCAGGTTTTTGTAAATGGAAAGTTTTATGAAAGAAATGAACTGTTATCTAACAGACTAAATGAAGAATTTTCCTTGTTGCTGCATGCTTTTGCGCTAAACAATGATGCTGCCCCGGATAAGGATAATAACATCAAAGGCGATAGTACTGAAGTGGCCTTGCTTGAGGTTGCCATGGAACAGAATATAAAACCGGACGTTTGGCCAAGGTTGGCGGAAATTGCTTTTGACTCGGAAAGGAAACTGATGACAACATTTCATAAGTATGAAGATAAAATTGTTTCATTAACCAAAGGCGCTCCGGATATCATTCTTGAACGATGCTCCAATATCGACACAGCAACCCTTCAACAAAAAGTAGATGAAATGGCTTACGAGGGCCACAGGGTGCTTGGATTTGCCTGCCGGTTCTGGGATGAATTACCTGATAAATCCGGACAGTTCAATTCACGAATCGGGGTTGCAGTTTATTGGATTGACGGGTATTATTGACCCACCCAGGGAAGAAGTATTTGAGGCAGTTACACAAAGTAAAACTGCCGGAATCGTACCTGTGATGATAACGGGTGACCATCCGATCACTGCCAGGACCATCGCGCAACGAATTGGAATATTAAGCCATGCAGATGATGTTGTTGTTACCGGACAACAACTGGCTGACATGGATAATGACAGGTTTTTGTCAATAGTTGAAAAAATAAAGGTGTATGCACGGGTATCACCTGATCAGAAACTACAGATTGTAAAGGCATTACAACAAAAAGGTCATTTCATTGCAATGACCGGGGATGGGGTAAATGATGCTCCTTCTCTCAAAAGGGCAAACATTGGTATTGCTATGGGAATTACAGGAACCGATGTATCAAAGGAAGCCGCTCATATGATTTTACTGGATGACAATTTTTCAACCATAATAAAAGCTGTCAGGGAAGGAAGAAGGGTGTATGACAACATTCTAAAATTCATAAAATACCTGATGACAACCAATTCAGGTGAATTATGGACATTATTGCTGGGTCCGATATTTGGATTACCCGTTGCGTTACTGCCCATCCATATTTTATGGATTAACCTGGTTACAGATGGATTGCCAGCTATTTCACTGTCATTTGAGAAAGCAGAAAAGGATATTATGAAGAGGCCTCCGCGACCACCACAACAAAGTGTTTTTGCAAACGGGAGAGGACTTCATATGATATGGGTAGGCTTGCTCATGGCTTTTGTTACATTGGCAGCCCAAGCCTGGGCCATCAGAAACGGGTTGCACTGGCAGACAATCGTTTTTAATGTTCTATGTTTATCCCAGATTGGACATGTACTGGCCATCCGTTCAGAGAAACGTTCCTTTTTTGGGTCCGGAATTTTCTCCAATAAAATGCTTATTGCATCTGTAGTTTTGGCCCTGGTATTGCAGTTTGCTTTGACGTATACGCCAGTTCTGCATCCCGTTTTTCAGACTGAAGCGCTCTCCCTGAAAGAATTCATGGTGGTTTGTATTCTTTCTTCCCTGGTGTTTTTTGCAGTTGAAATTGAAAAGATGTTTTTCAGGAGAAGGAGCCGTAAGATATCTGGAACGGCTTATGATTAATTATCTTGAATTATTCCGTCCTAATTACTATTTTTAAAAGCCTATAATCGGAATAATTCTAAAATCAAATTCTCATGAAAACCCTATTTTATCTTATGGTCATGATACTCTTCATGACAATTTCAGTTCAGGCACAAATTGATGTTAAAGGCAAGATAAAGAACGCCACTCTCAACAGGGCAAATCAAAAGACTGACGAGGCAATTGACAAAGGCCTTGACGAAGCAGAAGAAGGAGTGACAAAAGCCGTCACCAATGACAAGGAAAAGGAAGATAGTGAAGAGGCAGAGACGGAGGATAAAGATGAATCTTCACCCGATGCTGAAGCAGAAAATAATGATAACGCTGAGAAAGATAATGTTAAAAAAGATGCCTCTCCCAAACTTGAATCCTATTCAAAATATGATTTCATACCCGGAGAGAAAGTTATCTTTTACGAAGATTTCAGCCAGGATGCAGTGGGTGATTTTCCTGCGTTATGGAATACAAATGGATCAGCTGAAGTAGTGACCACCAATCTTTTTCCTGGTCAATGGATGAAGTTTTCAACCGATGATGCCATATGGACAGACCAACTACTGAATCTTCCTGAAAATTATACCATTGAATTCGATGTGGTGCCCACAAACGGGGAAGACAATGATAACATGAAGGGTTATGTTTTCCGTATGATCCAATCCATCAATCTGAATTCAATTGATCCGGGTTCCGTTCCCGGCAAAGCCGGTTTTATGTTTAATGTGGCTTATTACGGGACCTCTTCATACAGAGCCTATACAAATGGCGATGGTGAAGGGGAGAGTCTCGATATCAGCGGACAGAAGGACGGAGATTTGTATACCCAACTTAAGGATCATAAATATCATATGGCCATATGGGTTCAGAAATCACGGCTCAGGCTTTATATGGACGAAAAGAAATTGTATGACCTTCCCAAAGCCTTTCCCTTTGCCAGCGCAAAAATGGATAGATTAAGGTTTGAGGACGGTGCGGCCATGGTAAGCAATATCAGGATTGCTGTTGGTAACCCCGATATGCGCAATAAGCTGCTTACCGAAGGAAAACTGGTAAGTTACGGGATTTATTTTGATGTGAACAAAGATGTGGTCAAACCGGAATCCTATGGCACGCTGAAGATGATTGCCACGGTACTGACTGAAAATCCAGATGTTAAAATAAAAATTGTCGGTCACACGGACAGTGACGGCGCTGACGCAGCCAACCTTGATCTGTCGAAGCGGCGTGCTGCTTCTGTAAAAAATGAACTGGCCAAATCGTTTGCCATTGACGCATCCCGGATTGAAACCGATGGAAACGGAGAAACCGTCCCCATCGCAGCAAACGATACTCCGGCCAACAAAGCGCTAAACAGAAGGGTCGAGTTTATTAAGCTGTAAGTAGAAATCAGGAATACTTGCATCTTCATTCCCGACTGTCGCTTTGTATCGGGCAGAGATTAAGTTTTTCAGCCAACGTCAAAACGAAATATCATTCATGAAAAAATTGAAATATTGGTTTGCGCTGGCATGTATGGTTAACTTTTTTCCGGTTGATGGTCAAAAACCTGACAGAGTTGAAGATAACAGAAACCTGGGCAAGATAGAATATTCCTTGTTGAACCTTTCTGCCACGGATGCCCTGGGGAGACATATCGGGGTTGCATCCATGCAGCAGCAGGTAAAGTATGCAGGTGTTTTTTATTCACTTTGGCTGGGTCAGCATAAACAGGGCCAACATGATATCTACGACATCCAGAAACTGCTGGATACCAATCCCGAAGCACTATACAATGTAAACGGCACACCCGAAAGTCCGACAGAAGAATTTCATTTCTGGGGCGAGCCGCTTTACGGCTATTATAATATGAGCGACCCCTGGGTTGTTACCCGTCATATTGAATTATTCTGCAATGCTGGTATAGATTATCTGTGCATTGACGCAACCAACAGGGTGATTTATTCGGAATCTGTGGAAAACCTGTTCCGCGTGCTAACCAGGTTTTTGGAACAGGGCTTTAAGGTGCCGGGAATCGTGTTCTATACAAACTCTTCCTCGGGAACTACAGTCGATGATCTATACAATCAGTTCTATAAATCCGGCAAATATGAAAGACTATGGTTTTGTCCCAAAGGTAAACCCATGATTATAGGTATCACGGAAAATAATGCAGCCGCCTCTGATATGACAAAATATCATTCATTTTCCGATTATATAAAACCGGAAATGAAGGATTATTTTGATGTGAGAGAATCACAATGGCCAAACGGTGATTTTAATCCCAATGGTGTTCCATGGATGAGCTGGCAATATCCGCAATGGAACCACAACGGCAGCGTGGCAGTTCCGGTGGCACAACATAGTCATACAGTGATAGTCGCGAGCGCGATGCATCCCGAAAGCAGCCGTGGGTTTAACAACGTTACAAAACAGGTGGAAAAGGACTGGACTGCAGGCGCCAACTTCCAAACCATGTGGAATGCTGTTTTTGAAAGCAAAGATAAGATTGATAATGTGCTTGTTACTTCATTCAACGAATGGATGGCCATTAAATATGCCAATGCACACGGAAGAGACAGCGTGTTTTTTGTAGATGTGTTCAACCATGAGTTTTCAAGGGACATAGAAATGATGAAAGGGGGCTATAATGACAATTTTTACCTGCAACTGGTAAGAAATGTCAGAAAATTCAAACTGACTGATGGCAAACATTACAGTTATCCCTTGAAAACCATTGATATCCGGAAGTCAACTGAAGAAACATGGAAAGAAGTAAAGTCAGCCTATGCAGATTTTACCGGCGATGCCATTGGCCGTAATTTTACCAATGCGGTGGGAACTGAAGTTTACACCGACAGCAGCAATCGTAACGATATGGGGGAGATTAAAGTAGCCCATGATAAAAAAAACCTCTATTTCATGATTAAAACCCTGGGGGATATTACGGTACATAAGGAAACAGATGTAAACTGGATGAATATCCTGATTGATGACGGAGGTAATGCTGATTCGTTCGCAGGATACCGGTATATCATTAACCGGAAACCTGGCGGAAGAGGCAAAACATCGGTAGAATTATCATTGGGTGGCTATAACTGGAAGGAGGTCGCGCAGGCAAAATATTCAGTTAACGGAAACCTGATGCAAATGGCTGTACCTCTATCAGCACTTGGCCTGACTTCTGAAAATTGTTCGTTTGAATTTAAAATAGCTGATAACGTGACACACTATGACGACATTATGGATTATTATGTTACCGGAGACAGCGCTCCCGTTGGACGATTGAATTTTAGCTATGGCTATTAAAAAACGTGGAGACTCATATCCATTCGACCATGCGGAATACGGTGTTTATATTCCGAAAACCGCGACCATCCGGGGAGTCCTTCATCTCTGTCCGTACGGTGAATAATTCTGATTTGGAATCAGAGGAAAGACAAATATTTTGTCACCCCTGATTCATTTTGTGATCTCATTTTAACAATGCTTACTTTTTAAGCAAGTCTCTGATCTCAGTAAGCAGATTTTGTTCTATTGAAGGGGCAGGTGGAGCGACAGGGGCTACTTCTTGCTTCTTCTTGGCAGCATTAAGGGCCTTAATAACCATGAAAACCGCAATGGCCACAATCAGGAAATCAAAAGTTACCTGCAGAAAATTTCCATAATTCCATGTTACCGCAGGATTCGTATCTGTTGCCGCTTTGAGAATTACCTTTAAATCGGTAAAGTTTACTCCGCCTACCAGCAGTCCAATGGGAGGCATAATGATATCGGCCACCACTGAAGAGATAATTTTACCAAAAGCAGCTCCAATGATGATACCGACTGCCATATCCACTACATTGCCTTTCATGGCAAAAGCTTTGAATTCACCAATTAGTTTCATTTTGTCAGGTTTTAGTTATTATTTATTAAAAATTGAGAGCGAGTCCGATACTAAAAATCTAATTAAACTGAACAAGTGAACGGATAGAGTCCCCTTTTTTGTTTTATGATCACTCTTCCATGGAAAATTTAACTTCAAAAATTGGCTGACTTCCTGCATTTTTGACAGCATCAGGATCAGGAATAAAGATGTTTATTTTGGATGCGAAATCCTTTGATTTTAAATAATCCTGCACAAGCCTGACACGCAAACTATCGCGATTCTCCGAGATTGCAGTTATTTTTTCGATTCCGGCCAGTTTTATACAATCATTAAAATAATCAAGTGTATCTTTTACCAGGGTGCTCTTAATAAATGCTTCAAATTCCTCACTTTGTTTTGTATAGTCATTCCCTGTCTTTTCACGGAAAATTTTCCCTGCTTCCTCAAGTCCTATCTGCTCTTTCTCCTTTGTCCTGTCGTTGAAATAAGCCAGCTCAATATTCAATTCCGGCTTTTTCTCCTTTATTTGTATCAACTGGTCGAGTTTTTTTGTATTGGTATTTGACAATAGGGTGTCCTGGTAACTAATTTCAAGTTGCTGCAGATCTTTCTCACTTACACCAAAAAGATTGGATAAGGCAATGAAGGGCGATGCCGCAATTTTCACAATGAAGTTTTTAAAGGTTGCCCAGATAAGTTTCCCTATTTTAATATTGGGATCATTCAGATCACCTAAAACAGGAAGATCAATTTTAATATCGCCGTTCAGATCTTTTATCAGGTATAGGGCAAGCCGCAGGGGAAGGTTGAAAATTCCCCCGCTTTTCTTGCCTATCTCAGCATTTCTGATGATCAGTTTATTGTCACTTGTTACTTGTCTTGCAGTTATTGAAGTTTTACCGGCATAGTACAAATTTCCATAGACGATGGCAGATCCCAGGTAAAATTTCGAATAGGGACTGATATCCGGCAGCTGGAAATTGCTTATAACATAATCCACTTTAAGCTCATAGGGGTCGCTGGGATTAATTCCGATCTCTGCTTTCAGGTCGCCCCGTTCGTTCAGTTTCATGGTTGAATAAGCAGTAAGCCAGGTGCTCCATGAAGAAACAGAATCGACATTCATCTTTATCCTGCTGAGGTGATAATTAAACGACTCTTTTAAAGTTTTATCGGTGAAATCAACAATTCCCTTTCTGACAATGAATGAGTTAACGGAATATACAACGGGTGCTGACAAAGAATCAGTATTTGACATTGCCAGGGTATCCGGCAATTGAGGAGGCAATAATTCAATAAAATTATTACTCGAATCGTGCATTTCAAACAGCAGGTAGGGCTTTGTAAATGCAATACTGTCGATAATATACCTGTCAGCCAATGGCATTGAGGCTTTAAGAGAAACATTCAAAGTATCAACCCCAAGTATTTTTCTATCCATCTTATCCGTTGCACTGAATGAACTAACAAGAAAGTTGCCTTTTACAGTAAGACTATCCAATAAATCGGTATTACCATTGATATTCAGGTTACAACCTGCAAGACCACCGATACTGTTAAAATAGATGTAGGGTTTAACATAGCCGGCGAATTCACTTATATCAAGATTATTGATTACAATTTTAGCCATGAAGTCACCGCTTCCGGGGTCAAAACTGCCATCTGCCATAAAATACCCGCCATTCCTGAAGTTGAATTTAAGACCTGCTTTGCTCGAAGTATTCTGATTCCAGCTTAAATAAGGGATTGAGAAACTCAGGTTTTTTAAAAGAGTTGTATTATTAATATCCTCGTCAGTATAACTAATGCGGCCGTTGCTTAATCGTATATCAGAGAATTCAAATTTAAATTCAGATTTGGATGAATCAGTATCTTTGACTTCCGTACTATCAGTTGTTGAAAGAAAATCAATTATATCGGAGAAATTAAAAACAGTATCCCTTTTGGATAAACTTGAAACAGGATTTATCAGCCAAAGTTTCTTTACAACCAATTCAGATTGAATAAGTTTAATGGGCTGCAAATCAACAAGCAGGGTGTCAAATCTTACAAAAACCGAAGTATCATTCTTTTCATACAGTTTAAATCCGATAATCCGGAAAGTAAAAGTGAAATAATTGATACGGATTTTTTCAAGATTTATGTTTCTTCCGATAAGTTCTTTACCATTCTTATTTATATAGGATCTGGCAATATATGGAGCAAGAATCATTACTAAAACCATTATTGTCAGGATGATAGTCGATGCTATGATAAGTAACTTCCTTTTCATTTTTAATTAATTGGATCGTCTATTAAAGATAATCAAAGTGAAATAAGTAAGGGATGCAAATAGTTGAAATCTTCTTGTCGATTTAGTATCATATATGATTCTATTTTTCTTAGGTCAAAAGCTGGACGAGCGGAGAATCAATTCGCAGGAAATTACACTTTTCAATAATATGCTAAAGTTTATTACTTTTGGTCAGCTACGGAAACGGGCGAAAAGAGCGCGCGGCAAATGAAAAATATATTTATTCTGGCATTTCTTGCCTTTCGTTTTTCTTGTTCCCTTGGTCAGGATTATAGGGAAGTTATTGAAGAACTGGAAAAAACGCTGGATAATAAGGATGTATATATTGAGCAAAAAGAAACATCTATACAGCAGAAAAAGGATACCCTGCATATTTTTGAAGCATCGAATGATCTTAGGGAACAAGTTTTAGTGAGCCTTGAATTGGTTTATGAATACCAGTCGTTTATTTACGACTCCGCCCAGTATTATGTTAATAAGGCAAAAAGGATTGCTTACCAGATAAATGACGCTTCGCTGATCTCCCGGATTAAAATCAGGGAAGGATTTGTACTTTTATCTTCCGGGCTTTTCAAGGAAGCTTTTGATACCCTTAATTCGGTAAACCCTGTTCTCTTAAACGATTCCTTAAAAAGCATCCTTTATTCCACGTTGGCACGTGCCAATTATGATATTGCTGACTATGTGCGCGATCCTATCCTTATGCCGGAATATATATCCCGGGGAAATATTTATATCGATAGCGCTCTGCATTTCGCAACGCCAAATACAAATGAATTCTGGGCAATAAAAAGCCTTCAGAGAATTAAAAAGTCGGACTGGAGTGGGGCAAAGCAAATATTTGAATACTGGATTGAAAACTATGACCTTCCCAGGCACCACTATGCCATAGCCACCTCAAGCCTGGGTTATATTTACGAGATGACAGGATTTCCCGACCAGGCCATAAGATATTTTGCATTGGCCGCTATTGCTGATGTGAAAACGGCTACAATGGAAACTGTGGCCCTGAGGAACCTGGCAAATTTATTCTATGCAAAAGGTGAGGAAAGACGGGCTTATGAGTATATTATTGAAGCATTGAACCAGGCATCATTTTATAATGCACGGCACAGAAAGTTGGAGATAGGACAAATCCTGCCGATTATTGAAAGGGATCGAATGAATACGATAAGAAAACAGCGGGACAGAATTACCATTTTCTCCTATTTTATTTCAGTTTTATCGGTTGCATTGATCGTTGCCCTTGTTGTGATCTTAATTTCCTTCAGGAGACTCAATATGGCGAGGGGTATCATCAGAAAGTCAAATGAGAAACTGATCGAAGCCAATAAAATCAAGGATGAATATATTGCCGATTTTTTCAACCAGAATTCAGCATATATTGAAAAAATAGAACACCTGCAAAAATGGTTTAACCGGATGGTAGTAACCAAACAATTCGAAGCGCTTAGGAAATTCCCCGAGCACATTAATGTGCAGAATGAAAGAGACCTCCTGTATGAACGATTTGACAGGATGTTTCTGAAGTTGTTTCCCAATTTTGTGGAAGAGTTCAATAAACTCCTTGTAGATGGTGAGCAAATTCAATTAAAGGATGGTCAGCTGATGAATATGGATTTAAGGATTTACGCCCTGATCCGGTTGGGAATCAACGACAATGAAAAAATAGCCAGTTTCTTAAACTACTCTGTCAATACCGTTTACACCTACAAAACTAAAATTAAAGGAAAGGCCGGAAGCTCGTCGGATCAGTTCAACCAAAAAGTGATGGAAATAAAATCAATTTGAAATAGGGACTAGGGACTAAAGACTAGGGACCAGGAATAACAAATGCAGGATGGATAAATTCATCCTGTAAGCAACCTTTTTTGAATATAAATTGTCTTATATAGATTAAAATATTGAAAAATATGAAGGATTATAAATTGGGTCTTATCATTTCCTTATCCGCAATAATTCTTGCTGTTTCATGCAAAATAGATAGTGAACCCCCTTCTAATGGAAATGGGGATAAAGAAGGATTATATGATATGTATTTATATGATGTAAATACAGAGGTAACGACAAGGATAACTTCAACTCCGGATAATTATGAATGGTTTTATTCATTTTCGCCCGATAGTAAAAAAGTACTTTACCAGGATGATTTCGGAATAAATGAAATGAATCTGGATGGTTCGGAATTCAGGTTTTTAGTGGCGGGTGGTACAAGTCCATGTTATTCTCCTGACGGAAGTAAAATAGCATATACTTATGACCAAAAGCTATATTTAATCGATATCGACGGTACGAATCAAACTCAAATTGGCAATCCCAACCTGCGGGTATCGTATCCTGTCTGGTCAAAAGACGGTGCATCTATTGCATGCAGTTCTGACAGTGGTTTACACATTATTGCGCTGGGAGGTAATTCAATAGTTTTCCCTGTTGTCCAAAGTGGTGAAAAGTACGAATGGTCATATGATTCCAAAGAGATTTTTTATGATAAGTTTATTTCAGTTTCTTCTGCACAAATTTTTAAGTACAATATCATGCAGGAGAAAGAATACCAGATTACCGAAAACGATAAATTCAATTATTTCCCCAGATGTAATCCGGTTAATGATGAGATTGTATTTACATCATCACGGGCGGATTATGGTGCAGACCTGGTTATTACAGACCAGGAAGGTTTAGTCCCAAGGGTGATCTTACATCAGAGCCTGATTGCATCACCTTTCTGGTCACCAACGGGAGACAGGATTGTCTTCATAACGGAAGATTCTGATGTGGCTACTATAAACAAGAATGGTGGAAATTATAAAATATTAAATGAGATACCTGGGGCATGCCTGGAACCTAAATGGTCTCATGATGGAAATTACATTTTATATTACAGGGCAATTTATTATTTAAGATAAAACTGCCGTCAACCGTCAACCATCAACTATAAACCATCAACCATAAACCATCAACTACTCTTCCCTAGTCCCTGGTCCCTATACACACCTTCATTGCCTGGTTTTCATCCCACTTTACGATGTATAACCCGGTCTTCAGCTTGTACACTATGGCAGGATCTGTAAAAACCATTGCCTGGTATATTTTTTCCCCAAGAATGGTATAAACCGATACATTTTTATTCTGAAGTCCTGAAATAAAAAGATTCCCGTCATGCGACAACAGATGGACTGCAGGTAATCCGTTGTTCACGGAAATAGCTGTAAAATTACAGTTTTCGTCGAATGAAAAGGCAGAGGGCTTAATACTGGTGTTCGAAGTGGCCCCGATATGATCGTACATAATGTTACACCATGCCCCGCTTCCCTTAGTGTTATAAAAGTATATGCCATATCGCCCGGTTCCCTCTATATGTATGTCTTTCAGAACAAGATTTTTTATAGTGCGTGAACCGCTACCTATAAAGATTGCGTCATTTTTAGAGTCATAAAAATCGATGTTGTATATCTTTATATTCACCAGGTCGTATTGGCTGCTGCTGTTGATATGTAATGCTCCCTGCTGGTTCCCCCATAGATCTCCGCCAATGCCAACCGTTCCGGCTGCGACACCTCCCTTATAAACCGAGATATCATGGAATTCACTATATCCGTCACTGCTGAATGGCATTCCCGGAAAATCGCACGTAACACGAAATCCGGCTTCCATCGGGTCGCGAATGACAATATTGTATGCCTTATTCTGTTTGCCCCCGAAAAATCCCAGTGCCGATGCACGCCAGTTATTTTCGCTGGTGCTGTAACAGTACACAATATTTTCGCACAAACCATTGCCACGCGACCATGAAGCCATATCGTCATCCCCGTTGTTGCGGTAGCTGCAGTGTTCCACGACCGAATTATTACATCCATAGGCCAGGTTCATACCGTCAGCATAGTTGTTCCTGAACCGGCAGTGCTGAATGTTCAGATTATCTGCACCTTCAATCCATCCGCCACATTCGAAATGCTCAATCCACAGGTTTTTTATAGCGGAATTCGAGCCAAAGCTACCCATCAGACCTTTGCCTACCTGGTAAACAGGATCATTGTTGTAATACCTTTTATTATTAATTGTATTCAAATAAAAACCTTCAAGTGTGATGTTACTGCTGTTGGTTTCGATCCCGCGTTTGTTATATGTGCTTTTATCATCCGATGAAGCGGTGAAATAGATTTCAGTATGCCACATCCCGGCACCGATTATCTTTGTTCCGTTTCCATTAATGATTATACGGCCGTCAACCTCGTATTTTCCTTCTGGTATAAAGATCGTTTTGCCGGCGTTTTGCGCTACAAAAGTCTGGAGCTTGCCGTTTTCCGGCATGTAAAGGATCTTGTTTTCATCGGGGACGGAATCAAAGGTTAAAGCCTGCGGGATTTTTTCAAGCTCAACAAAATCAATGGTGTAAGGCATATCGTTGTCGTCGGTCTTAGCCAGCCTGAATGTTGAATTTTCCGGTATTTCCCCATCAAGTTTGAAATGCATTTCATCGAAACGCATTCTCGGAAATTTGAGATCTTCATTGGGGATATTGTCGGGATACTTGCTTCCTGACTTTAAGATATACTGCCATGCCCAATACGAAGAGAGAGTTATGGTTTGCATGGAATCGCCATCAACATACAATATAAGATTCCCGATGCTTCCTTTTCCTTCCGGATCATCCGGCAGTGAAAACCGGATTGTAAGTCCGTCCGCTGCCCTGTCGTTTGTCCATTCTACCCAGGAGTCCTTGGCTTTGAGATTGACAGCGGACTGATCGGATGCTTCGCTTTGGATATTACGCTGATCGTAGGTAGGTTCCAGGATGGTTCCGTCAGTTGCACAGTTGCCCTGTTCGGCCTCATATCTTAAATAATCACGATTGTAATACCCTCTCTCGTTTGCATCATCTGAAAAGGTGACGCTTTGTGCGCTTATACCGGCTGTACAAAACCAAAAACAAATAACAATAAACAGATTCTTTTGTGTCATATGAAACTTCATTTATAAATATTCCAGGTGAAACTACAAATTGATTTCGGAATTTCGATACAGTACTGTTCCCGCGAATCTTAATCAGGGTCCTTTTTAAGCCAAAATACCCTGTTAGAATCTATATATTTTGAAGGTATGTGGCTTATAAAGTGCAAAAATACTGCATGTTATGAATCTGAACCGTCTATATTGTTCCAAAGGTCCCCTGTTTCGCCTGTTAACTCTGATACCTTTGTTACATTGTTAAACCAAAACGCTACACTATGAAAAAATCTAGACTCATCTTATTTATGATTTTCTTCTTAATGATTGCTGCTTTCACGCAGGCGCAAAACACGCTTAATAACCCAAAAGACAAAGCAGGTCATTATATCGTTAAGTGGGATTGTGCCAAAAATGCCTTTGCCGATTCAAATGATTTTGAAGCAGATGAAACGTTCACTTTTGCCGTGGATGTTACCGGAACTGCCTGGGAAGAATGGTTAAAAGAAACTCCCACAGCAGCCGGGGCCACCCGGGCACTTGCCATCAACAAATGGACAAACTGGGGAGATGTCAGTGGCGGAACCAACCGCTTAAAACAGATTAGTGGTAACATTTATGGTGCGACCTGGAATATTGCACAAATAGCCACTGCTGAGGATTTGATTACTAAATCAGTTACTGTGGACTCAGTTGTATTCGTTTATGGACAGGTTTTTGGCTTTGAATTTACAGCTGACAATCCGGGTGCAAACTGGTGGATGTGGCCTGAAACCATACCCGGAGGAACTGCTATCGATCCCGGGGCCGGAAACGGTGCCATATTCAAAACCCTTCCTTATACAGGTACGAAAACCAGTCCTGAATTCTATAGTGATGATTATGAAGGAGGACTGTTTTTCTCAAATAACACGCCGGAGAGAGGATACACGATGCCTTGTGCAACGTATGTACCAGAAGTTGTTCCCAATGTACTGAATAACCCAAAAGACGGGGCTGGCCATTATATCGTTAAGTGGGATTGTGAAACAAGTGCCTTTGCTGATACAAACGATTTTGAAGCAGATGAAACGTTCACTTTTGCCATAGATGTTACCGGAACTGCCTGGGAAACCTGGTTAACAGAAACTCCTGCGGCTGAAGGTGCCACCCGTGCCCTTGCCATCAACAAATGGACCAACTGGGGAGATGTCAGTGGCGGAACCAACCGGTTAAAACAGATTAGCGATAACATCTTTGGTGCAACCTGGAATATTTCACAAATGGCCACCGCGGAGGAATTGATTACTAAATCAGTTACTGTTGACTCCGTTGTTTACATTTACGGACAGGTTTTTGGCTTTGAGTTTACAGAAACCAATCCGGGTGCAGGATGGTGGATGTGGCCTGAGTCTGTACCAGGAGGAACTCAAATTGATCCGGGAGCCGGAACCGGTGCCATTTTCAAAACCGTTCCTTATACCGGCACAAAAACCAGTGAGGAATTCTTTAGTGATGATTATGAAGGCGGATTGTTTCTTTCAAATAACACGCCGGAGAAAGGTTATACCGTGCCCTGCGGGGAACTGGTGCCAACCGGCATTAACGATGTAGTCGGAACAGACGCACCCATTATTGGCCACGAATTCTATAACATGGTGGGCCAGAGACTTCATAAGGAACCGACCACCGGGCTGTATATTGACAAAATACTGAAGGCTGACGGAACTTCTATAGTAATCAAGAAGTTCAATCTCGAGAATCAATAGACCCTTCTTTTTAATGACAAGGAAAAGCGGAGCACAATGTCTTCGCTTTTCCTCCTTTTTCATAAAAATTCAAATTGCCTTACAACTAACTTTATGAAACAACTGAAGTCAATTGTTTCCCGCTTTATTATTGCCATCTGCCTGTTTTCAGGCGCCCAGGGCTTTGCCCAGCAAAATATAACAGTAACAGGAAGTGTTGTTGACAACAATAGCGTGACTATTGAGGGTGCAACAGTCTCTTTTTCTGTCTCGGGTAAAATTATTGGAGGGGCAGTAACCGACAAGAACGGAAATTTCAGTTTGACTGCACCCGTAGGAAGTATCCTGAAAGTCTCATTTATAGGATACAAAACATACGAGGATACGGTCACCCGGGAGAAAAATATATACAATGTCGTTCTGACGGAGGAACTTCGTTCCCTGGATGAAGTAGTGGTTGTTGGGTATGGTACGCAAAAGAGATCGGGAATAACCGGCTCAATTTCTTCGATAAGTGCAAAGGAAGTTAAGGATTTTTCATCAAAAAGCCTTGCTGAATCCCTAAGCGGCCTGGCAGCAGGAGTCATGGTAACGAAAAGTGATGGGATGCCGGGCGGTGCTGCAGATATAATAATCCGTGGTGCAGGTTCCCTGAATGGCATGTCTCCTTTGTATGTTGTTGACGGGGTGCCGCAGGAAGCCGGATTTAGCTTTAATATGCGAGATGTTGCTTCTGTAGAGATACTGAAAGATGCCGGTTCTGCAGCTATTTATGGTTCAAGGGCTGCAGGAGGGGTTATACTGATTACTACCCATCGCGGCAAGACGGGAGAAAAAACCACAATTAATTTCAATAGCCGCTTTGGGGTACGAAATATCAACACCGGCATAGAATTATTAAATACAAATGACTGGATCCGGGCCCGCGATGCCTTCGGAACCACAAACACCCTGGATATCCTTGGTGTGACAAGCATTGATGACCTGCCAAATACTGACTGGATGGATGTGATGTTCGGAACAGGTACAGAACAGGAATACAATTTCTCCGTCACCTCAAGTTCGGAAGCAACCACTTTCTTTTTATCAGTCGGTTACCTGGGAGAAAAAGGGGTCTACCTCGATACAAGGGCAGACCGGTTTTCCTTTAGAAACAATATCGAACACAAGTTTAACAGGTACCTGACGATTGGGGAATCGATTTACGGAAGTTCAGTAAAAACGAACCCCGCTACGAACTCCTCCATTTATAATCATACGATTCCCTTCAGGACAGTGCCTGTTTCCGAGGTTTATGATGATGACGGGAATTTTGCCCTGACGAATGCCAAAGTGGGTAGCGGACCCAATTTTGTCGCACTGGAAGATGCTTTTCATGTTTTCAATGACAATAACTATTCCCTGAATGCACAGGCCTATATGAACATCAATTTTTTAAAAGGACTGGATCTGAGAATAACCGGATCGGGAGTATTTTCGGGATTCTCGAAAAATACCTTTACCGAATACAAAGATTTTGGTCCTGTGCAGGTGAGTCCCCAACGCCTGGAAGCATATGCAGGTACCATGAATAACCTGATGTTCAACTCGGTTCTCACGTATGAAAAAAAGTCCGACAATCATGAACTGAAGATAATGGCAGGAACTGAATTCTGGAAACTTGACGGGTATAACCTGGGGGTCACGGCCTATGACTTTTCCATTCCGGTTGCCCAATCCATTGCCCTGTCATCTGCCGGCCCCACAAAAGATGCATATGATAATATTCCGGTTGAACGCCGGGGTTCATTTTTCGGGCGCCTTAACTATAGCTACCTTGACAAATACCTGCTTACGGCTAATTTCAGGGCTGATGCTTCCGACCGTTTTGTGGACGAGAACCGCTGGGGATACTTCCCTTCCGTTAATGTAGGATGGAAGATCAGTGATGAAGAGTTTATGAAAAGCATGACCGGAAACTGGCTGGAATATGCCAAGATCCGTGCCAGCTGGGGTTTACTGGGCAATGATATGAGTGTCCCCCAGTTCATGTATGCATCAACCTGGTCGGGTACGGGGATCAGTCATTCGTTTGACGGGACATCCACGCAACAGGCCGGATACTGGCTGGCGGTTTTCGGAAACCAGGATCTGAAATGGGAAGAAATAGAGCAGATTGATGCGGGACTGGACCTGTATTTCTTAAAGAATCGCTTATCTGTTACGTACGACTATTATAACCGGCAGACAAAAGATATGCTCTACCGGGGAGACCTGCCCCTGTCGGGAGGAATGAGTTATTATTTCAGCAGCGATGACCCGGCCAATACGGTCCCGGTATATTTCAACGCCGGCCTGGTGGGAAACCAGGGTCACGAAATCTCCCTCGGGTGGAAAAACAAAAAGCGCAAACTTTTTTACAGCATTAATGCCAATGCATCCTTTAACTCCAACCTGGTAAAGCAGGTGGGGGACGAACCGGGAGCAACACCGATAGACGAGGGCCTGGACAATACCTGGAGCCTGTTGACACGTACCCAGGATGGACACCCGATGAGCATGTTTTACGGTTATAAGGCCGTTGGGATTTTTCAGAACCAGGAACAGGTTGATGAATATAATATAAACGCACTCGATGCATGGAGGGCGCAAAACCCCGGACATACCAGTTTTGATCCGGTTACCGGACAACCCTTGAATGCGGACGGGCAACCCATTGGCATTTATTACCAGAAAATGCAAACAGGAGTCGGCGACCTGATTTTTGATGATAACGGACAGGGAAGGGTTACCGCCACTTCCCGTAAGTTTATCGGGAATCCCTGGCCCAAAATGACCTTTGGGATGAATATTAATTTGGAATACAGGGGATTTGATATGAGCGCGGTATTCCAGGGTGCTTTTGGTTTTGAGATTATGAATTTGGTAAAACCTTATACCCAGATGTTTAGTTCTGACAATACAACCGCTGATATTTTCAACACATCCTGTTTCGGAATGGATAACAAAACGGTAACGGACTTACCGCGCGTGGGATTTGTTGATGAAAACGGTTCGTTTATTGCAGATGGAGCAGCCAACAAGAACTACTCAAATGTATCGTCCTATATGGTTGAAAAAGGCGATTACGTGAAACTGAAAAACCTGTCAGTCGGATATACACTTCCAACCCTTACCAGTCAGAAGATTGGTATACAGAAGCTACGTTTGTATGTAAGCATTCAGAATGTGTTTACCATTACAGGGTATACCGGGATCGATCCTGAGATCGGGGGGAATGTTCTTATGCGAGGCGTAGATCATCAGAACCGTTATCTGCCATCCCGCCTTATTTCTATAGGGATCGATCTGACTTTATAATATAAACGGTAAAAGAAAAAATACTGCATCATGAGAAATGCACTGAAAATAACACTTTTAACAGGAATGATCTTATCCTTTGCGGGCTGTACCGATTTCTTTGATATATCTAACCCGAAAACCCTGTCCACCGATAATTTCCCGGCTACCCTTGAGCAGGTGGACCTGGTTCTTACATCCTCCTATGCCGGGGCTTATAGTATCGGGCTATACAGTTTTTACTGGTTTCCCATGGGTATTTACCTGTACGATCATACAACCAATACCTATGGTTCCTACGATGAGAGGGGGTCCAGCATGGATAATTACACCAACATCGACAGCCGCTATACCACTCAAATGTATGTCGATCTCTGCAAATGGGCAAACCTGTCAACCACCGCTATCGAAGCTATTGAAAATTACAGGGAAACCTATGCTACTTCAGGTGAACAGGCTGAGCTCAATTACATGCGCGGACAGGCACTCTTTAACCGCGCCCTGGCCTACTGGCACAGCCAGATCTTTTTTGAAACGGATCCCCAGGGCTGGGGTTTCCCGATTTTTGACAAGGTGGCAACCGATCTTGCGGGCATGAAACGGTCAAGGGCCACAGTTACCGATACCTGGCAATATGTTATTACTGACCTTGAAACGGCTATTCCCCTGCTGACGGGTTATGACGACCCATACCGGGCATCTGAATGGGCTGCAAAGGGGTTACTGGCAAAAGTTTACATGCAGTCACTTTATATCTTCCCTGGAAACAAGTCCAAAGGCAAAGCGCTGATGGAAGAAATAATTAACAATAGTGGCAAAAAACTGGCAACTCCGGAAGTATATAAGGATATGTTTTATGGAAATGAACTGAATGAATTCAACTCAGAATCATTATATGAACTCAATATGACCATCAACTGGAACCAGAGTGGTCCATGGGCAGGATACACAACCGGCAGCGGTATGCCTATGGTTATGGCCCCCTGGTACATGGATCTTTATATCCGTTTCAGGCCAACTGTGGAAGGTGCAGTTGATCCCTTAACCAAGCCATATGATGTGATTACCACAAAGAAAAGCAGTGAGTGGGGAAACAATTTTATTCATGACGCCAACATTAAACGTTTCGGATTCTCGGGTATTGGCGGGGATACGGTACCAAGAAGGACACTGAATTCCAGCTTTATTTCGAGTCAACCCCGTTCACTTGACAATTATCCGTATCGCACGCAGGATCCGGATTACCGCGACAAGAGCATCACCTTAAAAAACAACAAGGACCTTGTTGATCCGCGCCTGATGCTTTGTGCAGGACAACCGTATGTGGACAAATATATCAATGAAAAAGGGGACACGACATATTATGACCGGTCACATGAAGTGAATAACCGGCCTGACCTGCTGACCTGGCAGCACCGGAAGTTCACAAATATCAGGGGAGTTGAGATGGGGCCTGCTGAATCACTTGGTAAAAACCAGAGCAGCGATGCCAATTATCCCATCGTCCGGCTTGCAGATATATACCTGCTCTATGCCGAGCTGATAAAAGATGACGATCCGGGCCTGGCCCTGGAATATATCAACAAAGTGCACAGAAGGGCATACGGTTATTCTCCCGATGCCTCCAGCCCGTATGATTATGTAAGTCTGAATGACCGTACGAAAACAGGGGATGATAATGATCACCTGGCACATGACGTCCTTAAATATGAACGCTGGGCGGAGTTGTTTGCCGAAGGACAGTGGTGGTGGGATGTAAGAAGATGGAAGATTGGCCCTGCCGAAACCTCGTATTACAAGGAAACCCGGCATGGTGCCATAACCTGGATAGGTGATGGATCCTATGTTCAGCCCATCCCGCAACTGGAACTTGAACGAAACGAAAATATTCAGCAATCTGCCGGGTATCCGGGGCTTTAGGAGCAGTAATCGGTAATCAGTAATCGGTATCCAATATATCTCATAATAAAACCAGAATCATAGATAAATGAAATACACCTATTCCGCCATCACCAGCCTGTTGATTATTTCCGCTTTGTTTTCCTCCTGCAGCACCAGACCATTACAAGTATGTTCACCTGACAAGACGGTTAAGGTCAAATTCACCATGGTCGACGGCGAGCCACAATATACGGTCACCAAAAATGATAAACCTGTGATCAAACCCTCAGCTATGGGTTTCAGGTTATTGGACCAGGTGGATGAACCTACCCGGTATAGGCTGCTTTCTACAGAAACAGATTCGGCTGATGAAAAATGGGAACAGCCCTGGGGGGAATTCAGGTATATTAAAGACAGGCATCATTCACTCACTGTGCATTTGGCCGAGGCTGGCGGGAAAAAAAGCTTACTCGACATACAGTTCCGGGTTTTTGACGATGGAGTGGGTTTCAGGTATTCCTTTCCGGAACAAAATGGCCCGGATTCAGTGGTTATCATGGATGAACTCACTGAGTTCACCTTTCCCGGTGACCACCAGGTCTGGTGGATCCCGGTACATTCGGAGAACAGTTACTACGAAAGTCTGTACCGTAAAAACCACATCAGTGAGACTGATACGATCAATACCCCGGCAACTTTTGAAACAACAGACGGACTGTACCTGGCAATTCATGAGGCCAATCTTACCGATTTTGCTTCGATGACCTTAAGAAGGAGCGGTTCCAACCAGTATGTCAGCGAGCTGGTGCCCTGGTCGAACGGGATAAAGGTATACGCAAAAACGCCCTTTGTAAGTCCTTGGAGAACGATCATCATTGGTGAAAAACCGGGAGACCTGGTTACATCAACCCTTATGCTCAACCTGAATGAACCCTGCAGGCTTGACGATATCTCATGGATCCAGCCATCCAGATACATCGGGATCTGGTGGGGCATGCATCTTAATAAATATACATGGGCCCAGGGACCAAAGCATGGTGCGACTACAGAACGGGTGATGAAGTATATCGATTTTGCCAGTGAAAATGGTTTTGGCGGGGTGCTGGTAGAAGGCTGGAACGAAGGCTGGGACGGCAACTGGTCCGAAGACGGTACAAAGTTCAGTTTTACAAAAAGTTATCCTGATTTCGACTTTGGAAAGATCACCTCCTATGGTGCCATGAAAAATGTCCGTTTGACCGGTCATCACGAAACAGGCGGGGCTGTGGCAAATTACGAAAACCAGATGGAGGATGCCTATTCACTGTATTATAATTACGGGGTGAATACCGTAAAAACAGGCTATGTGAATAAATACCTCGACGGCAGGGAATGGCATGATGGCCAGTTTGGCGTACGGCACTACCGGAACGTAGTGGAGACTGCCGCAAAATACCGGATCATGGTCGACAACCATGAACCGGTTAAAGGAACAGGGTTGCAGCGCACCTACCCGAACCTGATGACACAGGAAGGCGGCAGGGGACAGGAATGGGATGCATGGTCGACAGATGGAGGAAATCCTCCTTCACATACGACTGTTCTTCCTTTTACCAGGATGCTGGCAGGACCCTTTGATTTTACACCAGGAACCTTTGATTTTGATTACATTGTAAATAAGGGTACCCGTGTTAATACCACGCTGGCCAAACAGCTGGCGCTCTTTGTGATCATTTTCAGTCCCCTGCAGATGGCCTCCGATCTGCCGGAAAATTACGCAGGGAACCCGGCTTTTGAATTTGTAAAAAAAGTTCCCTGCACCTGGACTGATACGAAGGTTCTGAATGCAGAAATCGGTAAGTATGTCACCATGGCCAGGAAAGACCGGAACAGCGAAGAGTGGTATATCGGGAGCATCACGAACGAAGATCCCCGGACCCTTGAAATCAACCTCGGCTTCCTTGAAGACAGCCTGGACTACAGGGCTGAAATTTATGCCGACGGCGTACAGGCAGATTACAAAACCAACCCTGATCCCGTTACTATTTCCACCAAAGTGGTAAATTCAAAGATGCAACTCGATCTTGAACTTGCTGCAGGAGGAGGAACAGCCATCCGGCTGGTACCGGTGAGGTAAAATGGGGGAGATCCCACGGTTTCTCTCCGCGTTCATCCATAATCATATACAGAGCAGTAGCCCCGATAATAAAGACTGAATAACTACATCGAAGCAGAATGATTGTAGCAAACGTTATTCAGGTTAAATTTGCTAATTATATACTTTTTCCAACAGCCATCTGCTATTATGAATACGAGTGAAAATCTCCTATGACAAGTCAGCAACTTAGCAAGCTAAAAATCCTTACAGCGTTTGTTGCTGTCTATTTTGTCTGGGGTACCACCTACCTTGCAATTAAGTATGCAATAGAAACGATACCACCTTTCATGATGATGGGGATGCGATCGCTGCTTGCGGGCATTGTATTGTATGCATGGGGAAGATTACGCGGCGATACGAATGTTGTCCGGAACCAACTACCGTCTTTAGTTTTGATTGGAGCCCTCTTTTTTCTGGTTGGTCATGGCGCACTGGCATGGGCACAACAAACGGTACCGTCAGGTGTTGCAGCTCCTTTTCGGCGGCATGTTACTGGTTATCATGAGTTTCATATTGGGCGAGTGGTCTGATTTTAACTTTTCGCAGGTCGTGGTTCGTTCCTGGTTGGGGTTGATGTACCTCGTTGTGTTTGGCTCGATTATTACCTTCTCTGCTTATACATGGCTCCTCACAGTCACAAGTGCAACAAGAATTTCCACACACACTTTTATTAACCCTATTGTTGCGGTTTTAGCAGGGTGGGCTTTTGGCGGCGAAGCATTAACAAAGGAAATGCTGATTGCCGCTGTACTCATTATCATTTCAGTCTATCTCGTTCTGTTCCGGAAACCGAAATGACACCATGTCCTTTGAACCACGTATTAAATGGGCCATTTTACGATCACATATTCCTTAACCTTCCACTGCAACTTCAAATCCGCCGTATGTAAAGCGCTGCATATCGAATGGCATCGAAAAATCCTTTACGTCTTTATATTTTTCGTTCATCTCGTCCATTACCTTTTTGTTTACCTCGTCCCGATGCTTTTTTGATTCAAATACAATAAAAGAAAACCAGACATTTTCGCCGGGTTTGGCATTTGCCAGTTTTGTGAATTCAAGTGGTTTTCCGCCACCGGAATCGCGTGCAGTTAAATCATCACCCCTGCATTCAAAGTAAGAAAGCGCTCCATGTTTCATCCATGAATTTCTTCCTTCTTCAGCCATTTTCATGTATTCGGCTGCCTTGTTGTCCGGTATTACCAGGACAAATCCATCTACATATTTTGCCATAACCATATCCTCCTGTCATTTAGTTGTATGTTTGAGCAAAGATTTTGTACTTTGGATAAAGTGAAAAAACATAAAATTGTTCAGATAAAACATAAAAATATTCTGTCCACTCTGAAAATCTCAATATCACAAGAACTTTGATTTCTTGAAATTACTATTACATATTCACGGTTAACTGAGAACTTATCTATTCAGATTCCGTATATCTTTCTTCAACATCAAATGGAGATTGGATTTATAATTAAGGTGTCGGCCTCCTGATAACTGCCGGGGAAATCACTGCAACAATAAAACGGGTCTACTGCCTCCTGATTTAAAGTAATGATAGAATTATAATTATGAAATTTTTGTTGTTAATTTTTATTTTTTCAGTACCCCTTATTATGGGTTGCCAGGAAAATGAAATTATTGAAGAAAAAGATTCAGCCAAAATATGGACACTGCCTCCTCAAAATATTGATTCCCTGGGAGCCTTGTTTAAGGGAGAAATCGTCGATTTAACGGATTCACCTGTCACTTCTTATGGATTCGTTTGTAGCGTTTGTAAGCCCAGGAGCGGTTCTACTCAAAGGATCATTGCGGGAGAGGATACCAGCATAAATGATCTTGCATTTCAGGTATACATTGATGACTTTTTAATCAGGGGATTGGAATATGAGATAAGGGCATTTGTCACTACAAGTTTTGATACAGTTTATGGAAATAATGTTAAGTTGTTTAGTAAAGGATCCGCCAAAACTGCCTGGTCTTTTAAGCCTGATTTGGTTCCAATGATTGGCTGGATGCAGGGCTATGGATTTTCCAACAGCGTTAGCGGATATCTCCTGTATGATTGTCAATTCTTATACCAGTTCGATCCCGAAAACCAGTCATTTTTGAAGATGAATGATTTTCCTGTCGGGGGCAACTCAGGAACATATTATACATTTGCGTCCCTTTACGATGTTAGCTACCTCTTTAGTAATTCAAGTAAAAATCTATATAAATTTGAAAATGGGAACTGGTCAGTTCAGGCCCTCCTGCCATTTAAATATAATGAATTTGCCGGCTTTCATTGTGGATTTGGTTTTAATAACCAGATCTATATTTTAAACTCTTACGATTCTTACAGCTATTCCCCAACCGCAAATGAATGGAAGTCTATTGCCAATATTCCACTGTCTTACGGTAATGCCATAGGGGGTACCCAATTAAATGATAAAGCCTATATTATAACTGCCGATAAAACTATTCTGGAGTATGATATTTCATTAAATGTCTGGAAAAAGAAAACCAAATATCCCGGAAAATCGCATAGCTCTATCATATCCTTTTCCTATAATAACAATATTTATTTTGGATTAAGTATCTGTGATAATTGTGGAGAAAAGAATTCTTTTGATAGATCGTTATGGAAATATAATACGGTTACTGATGAGTGGAATCAAACAGAACCATTCCCAATAGATCTTTCACCATTTGGAATGTTCTGGATTTTAACTAATGGATCTCTAAATTTAGGATTTGAGGTATATACAGGTAGTCTCCATTATTCAATGTGGAAACTTGATCTAACAAAGATTTGAATTTTTGTGTGCCAAAAAAATTAATTAAAAGTGCTTTAAAAATGTCAACCTTTCGATTGTTTAAAATATCACTAGCACTTGTATTGTCCATATTTTCGCTTTCATTACAGGCCCAGTTTACTTATAGATTTCAGGTAAACATTGAAGGTACTATCTCAAAACAAGATGACAGGATAAATTTAAGCAAGGGGTCAATAAATTATTTTGAAAATACCATCAGGCAAGGTATTGGAACTTCGATAGGTTTTTCATACAGGGTTAAGAAAATCCCGTTATACCTGAGTTTAAAGCTAAAGAGGGAAACCTTTAGTGTTTATAGGTACACGTCAGACATAAACGCAAAGGAAGATGATCAGAAATTACTTATCAATAGTATCGGAGGTTCTTTGAGATATGAGTTTTTTAACAAATCAACTGTAAGGCCATACCTGTTTGTGGGTATTAGTTATAATAACTTCAGTCTTGAAAGAAGAAATATTACTTATAGTTATAGCACAGAATTGGAAAATCTCTATACTATGGAGAATCCCATAATCTGGGGATACAATCTCGTTCAGACGAAAATTAATTCAATCGGATATTTTGGTGGAATCGGTTTTTCATACAGGGCATCTGATAGAATTGGTGTTTATTGTAATACAAATTTCGATTACATTCCTCAGGATAAAAGCTCCTGGTTAAGTAATCAGGTTATTATTCCGTCTGTTAGTTTAGGGTGTTATGTTAGATTATTTAAAAGGAAAAACAACTTGCTGTAATGAAACCAATTCTATTTATAATTCTACATCTCGTAATTATTTTACATTATGATACTTCCTTTTGCCAGGTTTTAATATCAGAAAAAACTTTGGAAAATGGTAAAGTAATTTATAATACTGTTTTTGGACATGAAGGAAAATCACTGGCAATAAATGACAGGAATCAAATAAATATCTATAATACAGACTCTTTCGAAAAAATATATTCAATTCATACCAAAGCGTTTTCGATGGATTTTTCAAATAATTCAGAATTACTGGTATGTGGCAATACCGGAGGTCAAATCTTGCTATTTGAGAATGACATTCCAATTATAAGCATACCAGCGTATAAATCGAAAATTACCTGCATAAAGCTTAGTCATTCTGACAAAGTAGTAGCAACTTCCTGTAAGGAATCTGTTATAAAAATATGGTCATTGGATTCAAAAAGCCTGGTATCTGAGTATAATTGTAAGGAGGGTATCATTACTGATCTTGAATTTTCATTAGATGATTTATATTTAATTGCATCCACCAGTACCGGCTATGTTTTTGTCTGGGATTATATAAATAATAATATCATTGGAATTTTTCCATCTCACAAAGGTTGGGTAAGAGGTTTGGCAATATGTCCCGATAGTCTAAGATTTGCTTCATGTGGCGACGATGGGAAAATAATTATCTATTCATTGGGCCGGAAGGATTATTATATTTTAGAAAAATCTCATCAAGAGATGATTATGGATATTCAATTTGTTAATCGAAATTATCTTTTAAGTATTGGACATGATAACCGTATTGTGCTGAATAATATTAATTTATTAGCCCCTGATGTTAATGAGCCATTATCCGAAAAAAATTACAAATACAGCATAAAACTCAATGGACTTTCCGGAGACAAGTATCCTTCCAGCATTTCTGTTTCAGATCATGTTAAACAAATTGCAGTTTCTACGCTTGGGAATGGTGTTGTACTAACCGATTACTTTAATGGTTTTATCAGTGAACCTCACCTGATAGAGATCTTTGGTTTGGATAATAAATTTACTCAGAGTTTAAAAACCAGGGATACTGTTTATAATACAAAAAAGAATTCATGTCTTATTGATATGAAACTTTCCAGGCCTGAATCTATAAAAAATGTATGGTTACATAGTATTAATAATGATAGCACCATAAAACTCAGTTTTGACAAAAGAGGTGTTTGTAAGAATAAACTTGTTTTACAGGATGAATATAATGATTATGACATCGCTATTGAAGATATAGATAGCCAATTAGATGTGGTGAAATATAGTTTTAGGGTAATTAAAACTGATTAGGACCAACCCTGGCAACATGTGTAAAGCTATCCTGCATGTTAAACCGGTTGGCCGCATAGGGTAAGCTCAAAACAAGAATATCATAGCTTACTAAAAGACTCGTTGAGGGATTACATGTTTTGCCAAAAATTATTCATACTTCAATGCTTCCACAGGATTTCGGGTTGCAGCTTTAAGTGACTGCAAACTCACTGTAATCATTGCAATAGTTAACGCTGCAGCTCCGGAGGCGGCAAATACCCACCAGTTTAAAGTTGTTTTGTAAGCGAAATGCTGCAGCCACCTGTGCATTGAATACCAGGCAACGGGACAGGCGATGACGAAGGCAATGAGAACTAGTTTCACAAAATCTTTATTGAGCATTACCATAATCTCACTTACCCGGGCCCCGTTTATTTTTCGGATGCCGATTTCTTTGATGCGCCGTTGTGTATCATAAAGCGCAATTACAAAAATTCCTATGGCCGTTATCAGCAAGGCAACGATCGTGAAAGTGAAGTATATCAGGCTAAGCCTCTTCTCCTTTTGGTAAAGAGCTGTAATATCATCAGACAAAAAACTGTAAATGAAATCTTCACCCGGGTTTACTTCTTTGAATAATTTGGCAACAGATTGCAATCCGCTTTGCACAGAACTATTTGTAAATTTTATTAGAAAATCGTTATCAACATCCTCGAAATAGACTATGAATAAGGGTTGTGGCTTTACAGCAAGATGTTCATAATTGAAGTCCTTAACCACACCTAAAATTTCATAGCCTGCACTGTCACCCCAATATCTGTTTTGCACCAGGGCCTTTTGAATGTCTTCAATACCCCAGAATTTTTTTGCAGCTTCGTTTATAACAATTTTATTCTCCCTTGATTTATCTTTCTGTTCATCAAAAAACCGACCTTCAGATATTTTCAATCCTAATAACTTCACATAACCCGGATGCACTGTCAAAACATTCTGACTCTCATAATCATTTCCGACTCCCTTCAATTTCCATGGCATGGTGTAAGGGACAAGAGGAGATTTGCCTTGTGCAAAGGTTGCAATGGCCGGGTTTGAAGCGAGTTCATTAAGGACATATTGATAATCTTTTTGCTGTTTCTCTTTCCTTTTCTTCCTTTCGTCCATACCTCCTGTAAAGGGTAAACTTTGAAACATCTTTACCCTGATAACATTTTCGCTGTCAAATCCCAGGTCTTTATTTAGCATCAAGGTTAACTGCTTGAATATAAATATAAAAGCGATAATTAAGGTTATGGTAAGTGCATATTGCAGGGTCACAATTGATTTTTGACTTAAAAGAAAACTACCTGAAAATATCTTGCCTTTCATGCTTTCACTAATCGGCACCTTTAATGCGATTACTACCGGGTATATTATGGCAAATGCAAATAAAGCAGCTATTATAGCCAGGTTCAACGTTATAATTTTCCATACAGATGGTGAAAGCAAAGACTGTGTAAGACTATTAAAGTAGGGTAAAACAGCCAGGTAAGCGATGGTTATAATGAAGGTGGATATGCAGATCAGCAGCATAATTTCAACTGCTTTTTGCATAACGAATCCCCGTGATCCTAAACCCATTAATCTGCTCATTCCTATGTTTTTCACACCTGCATGGATCATAATGACCTGTAAACCGGTAAAGTTTAAGGCGGTTATGAACAAAATGATAATCATAATCACAAACAGGACATACATATTCTCTTTATCCCCAAAATGGGTGAAAATGGAATAATAACTATTATTGGAACTTTTATTGAAATAAATGTCATTAAAAGCTACCACGCTCAATTTACTTTCCGTAAACTGGGGGTGGATATGTCCGATATTTTCAATTTTTCCTACAAACTCCTCCTTATTGAATTTTTTGTTTACCAGCAGGAAATCTGTTCCCATCCTGTCATATGTGTTAAACTGATCAGGTAAAATCATATCGAAAGTAATTGAGCTGTTTGAGGGCAGTTGTTCAACTATTCCATTTATTGTGTATGTTTTAATATCACTGGCGGTTACTTTAATCTCCTGGCCAATTGGGTTTCTATCTCCGAATAATTTCCGGGCATAATCTTCGGTAATAATGGCATTGCCAGGGTCCGACAGTATTGTTTTTTTGTTACCGATTAAAAGCCTAAAGTCGAACAAATTAAAAAAAGTGGAGTCAGCAATGAGGACTTCCGAAGCAAAAACCGATTCACCGTATGATGACCTTTAATTCACCTTTGGGATATTTTTTAAGAGATACCAGATTTTCAAGTTCGGGATAATTTTTGTAATTGAATTTGAAAAACAAACTGGCTTCGATGGCATCATACCTGCTTTGTGGCGAAGCCTGACATACCATCATGTAAATATCGTTTTCGTGTTTATGGAATCCATCCATTGTGAGCTCATTATAAACATATGAGAACAGCAGCGATATGCACAGTGCTCCAATAGAAACAGTGATAATGCTTCCGGCAAATACTAACAGGTTAGATTGAAATTTGCGGATCGCCAATTTTACAAAATAACGTAACATCTCCGTTCTGAAGATCCTGGTGAGTTCATTTGTTTTAATCAATGATATTGTTTTTGAGAATGGCAATCCCTGGTTAGTTTCTTTTCAGCTACTGGTCAAAACCGATGCCATACATTTAAAATGCACATTTATAAGCATATGAAAAATATCGTACTTTAAAAATGTAAAAAAAATGGCTGGTTTTGTTAAATAATTGGACACTTCTTCAGGCGCTTCATTTTGGGGTGTGATATTAAAATGGTTGGCTGTGTTTTGACCATCCTATATTAACCATCAAACCTGCCGGGATTTCCAAATAGTCTGATATCTGCATGGTGTTGCAGTATCATATATGATACTATAGTGTAAATTATAGGCCAATTAAGGCTTAGTTTCCCATAATAGTATCATAAAGGATACCTTAAACTTGTTTTTTGGTAAAATAGAGTATATATTTACTAAAAAATATCATATATGATACTGAATTTAATTTTCGAATATGACAAACGATGAGATTATTAAAGTAATAAAAGAAAGAAAAGATATTTTAAAAATAAACCAGGAATATCTTGCAGAACTTTCCGAAGTTGGGATTGCTACGCTAAAAAGACTTGAAAGTGGCAAGGGAAATATAACATTGGATAACCTCCGGAAGATTTCTGATGTATTAGGGATGGAGTTAAAGCTCGAACTAAAAAAACCTGATAAATGAGAAAAGCCGGAATTTATAGAAATGATATTTTAGCAGGTATATTAACCGAGACGGATGGTGGCACATATGTTTTCACATATGATTCCACGTATTTTAATGATAAAACAAAGCCCGGAATAAGTCTGACATTGCCAAAGAAACAATCCGTATATACATCAGAAAATTTGTTTCCATTTTTTTATAATATGTTATCGGAAGGTGCCAACAGACTGGTTCAATCAAAGCAATTAAAAATAGATGAACATGACTTTTTTGGGCTGTTATTAGCCACAGCACAGTGCGACACCATTGGGGCAATAACTGTTAAGCAAATCACATAGGAAACATATATTATGGAAATAAAAAACTGCCCGGGACTTTTACTGGAAGGCTTTTCAGAATACAGCCCCCTGTTTCTCAGAAGAATGTTTAATGGGAGAAAGGTTAGTCATGTTTTACCCTATAATGCTCCTGAAATTGACGAAGAAGATCAAAAGAAATTTATGCAGAATAGAAAAAGAATTTCTATCTCAGGAGTACAGGAGAAATATTCAGTAATACTTGAAAAAAATAACCTTCGGCTTACGGAAGAAAGAGAACAGGGTACCTATATACTCAAACCCAAACCAGGAGGGTTACAGAAAACAGCTATGGCACCTTCAAATGAACATGTAACCATGCAAATTGCCAATCAGGTTTATAAAATCCCGACGGCACAAAACGGATTGGTTTTCTTTAGTAATGACGAACCGGCCTATCTTACGAAACGATTTGATGTCTCAGATAATGGTATTAAACTGGGGAAAGAAGATTTTGCATCATTGGCGGGTAGAACAGAAGAGAATGCTGGTCATAATTATAAGTATGATTATTCCTATGAAGGAATAGCAGAACTTTTAAAGCAATACGTGGGAGCCTGGAAAATTGAAATTGAAAAATTTTACAACCTGGTAGTTTTCAACTTTTTATTTTCAAATGGGGATGCTCACCTTAAGAATTTCTCATTGCTTGAAACAAAAAATGGCGATTATATCCTAAGCCCGGCTTACGACCTGTTAGACACCCGGATTCATGTGGAAGAAGAAGGTTTTTTTGCGTTGAGCGGTGAATTATTTAAAAATTGGCACTGGTCAGAATGCAGGATAAAAAATACACAACACCATCCCTGTAAAGAAGATTTTCTTGAATTCGGGAAAAAAATTGGCATTAGTGAGAGCAGAGTTAATAAATTGCTTGGTCCTTATCTGCTAAAACAAAAGGGAGTCGAAGATTTAGTTAAAAAATCATTCCTTGATGAAGATACGAAAGCACAATACTTAAATCATTATGATGAACGTTTGGCGATGTTAAACTCGATTTGAAAATAGTTGCCTGATTGCTCAAATACTAATCCAACCTGTCGCTTCCGTCGGGGGATTATTTTGATAATGGCATACTTGTACTTCCTATATCCCGATACAATTTCCAATCGCCATTTCGATTTTCCCAAACAACAACATATTTGCCTCTGTCGATTAACGATTTTTTTTCATCTTTCATTTCATAATTACCCGTTTCAATTATAAGTGTCGGGCTTCCGGTGATATCCGTTGTCGAAAACGTCATTTCTTTGATTCCCATCCGGATGGCAGCACCCCATGCATTGATAATATCCTTGCCTTTCACAGCTTCACTATTGTCGAGCAATAATTCTGCATCTGGCCAGTAATGCGACGCTAACCCAGAGGAGTCGCCCAATGCAATTTGTTCTGAAAATTTTGCATTCATACTGTCAATAAATGACTTTGCCCATTGTTTGTCCAAAGCAAGTTCCGTGTTCAGATCTGGTAATTTTTCTGAATTATTCGAACTGCAAGACGAAACATAAAAGCTGATTAACGATGCAGCTATAAAAAAATATGTCTTTGTCATAAAAATCATATTTACAATTTTGAATAATGAAGAGCTATTACACCATTTTGAAAAGTCTTTGTCTCTAAAAGACTCAGTTTGATGCTTTCAGATATATCCTTAAATAATGGAATACCTTGTCCCAATAAAATAGGATTTACAAAAATCCAAAATTCATCAATTAGTCCATTATTTCAAAAGTGAATTTGAAGCGGATGGGCTTCCAAAAATTAAAATGTTTTTTCCATCCTGATGTTTTAATTTATTGATATGATCAGAAAGATTTTCGCTAATAATTTTTGTATTCTTTAATCCAGTCTCTTTAATAGTTTTAGATAATACAATCTTAGCGACTGTATTGTACCATTTGGAATGTTCAATATCGTGTTTGGATGCATTTGGTTTTTCTCCTGCTTTTGGCCAATAGCTTTCCATCATTTGATAAGTTACACGACCATATAATGCAGAGTCTGCCTGTTCAGTCATTGTGCCAACAAAGTCAAATATTGTATCGTCAACTTTTATCCAGCCCATTTCTCCTTTAAGTCCTGCCACAAATCCATCAAGTGATGCATGCATGAAAAAAATCAACTTCCTCATTTTAATTATAAATTTGAATTAATCCGAAATTAAACAACTGAATTGTATGATTGTTTTGATTGCAGAAGGGTTATGATCCCCGTTTTTAAATATTAGTGAATCAATGCCTTTTATTCAGACATCCTTTGGAGATCCTTCAAGTTCGTAAGTCATCGGTCTGTGCTGCGCTATTTTGTAACCTCCTCAAAATGCATCTGTGCCCATTCAATGATCATCTGAATTGCTGGCATGATGCTTTTCCTCATGTCAGTTAAAGAATATTCCACCCGGGGCAGTATTTCAGCATACGCTTTCCGGATTAAAGGATGATCCATCAATGCAAGTTGTAGTTGCCCGAAGGCTTACGCTAGAAGTTCTGCCTTTTGTGCAAAATCCCGGGGCTGCGCCCTGGAATTTACAAACTTTTGCGGAGGAAGAGGGATTCGAACCCCCGGTTCCGTGTAAACAGAACAACGGTTTTCAAGACCGCCGCATTCGACCGCTCTGCCATTCCTCCTCAGCGCCGCAAAAGTATACTTTTTTTTCCGGTTTGCAAAAGTTAAAAACTGAACTAATGCCACAAAGACACAAAGGCACAAAGATATAATTGAAATAATCAAGCTCTTTGTGGTATAGTGCCTTCGTGACAAAACTGCCTAAATACAGAACGCAGAACTGAAAAACTATAAATATTTGGTTTTCGCCGCCATTTATTGCAAATCTATCCCATTTGCCTCCGGCTGATAAATTACTTTGTCAATCCGTACGGTTTGAGTACCCCCCGGTGCTTTAAAAGAAACGGTATCTCCCGCCTTATAGCCTAATAATGCACAGCCAAGCGGTGACAAAACCGATACCTGGCCCTTCTGGTTGTTGGAATCATGAGGATAAACCAATCTCATTATCATTGTTTTGCCCATGCCGAGAAAGGTTACTTCAATCAGGGAATTCATGGTAACATATTCCGGATCTATTCTCCTTGAATCAATTTTTTTTGCCCTCTTTATTTCAATATTCAGATAGTTGAGTTCGAATAAGTTGGATTTTCTGTCATCCAACATGGTAAGGATTAACGAATTCAATCTTGAATAATCCACCTTGGTTACTACAATATCTTTTTTCATGGCTCATAAGTTTAACGTGTTATTTAAAGCTACCTGTTTTTCATTTGAACGGGTAAACTAGGAAATTAAATCGTAAACGATTATATTTACATCGTATCCGATCCAAATTTATGAATTTTATTTTAAATAAACCAATTTTTTATGGTAAACAGATATACCATTCTGAAGAAGCTGATAGATCTTTGGGAATCCTTTGAAGACGAAGGACAGGATTTGAATTTGCTGGTCTTTGCTGAATGGATGACGATTCAGTTAAGGCAGCAACCCCGGATAAATAAAAATGCTTCTTATGATAAAATCAATCCCGGACAGCCTGAGCACATAGCCTATTTCAAAAATCTGGATGAACCAACCCGTTTTTTAGAGTCTATTTCAAGAATTTCGAGGTACCATGAATTCTATATCCGGAAATTCCTGGTTGATTTACCCATTAACAACCGGTTGGAATACTTATTCCTGAAAACAATAAGGCAAATGCACCAGGCCAAAAAAACCGACCTGATCAATATTCACCTGGTGGACTATTCTACAGGAATGGATACAATAAAAAGACTGATCAGAAACGGATTTATGACAGAAACTTCTGACAAAAAAGATAAGCGGGTCAAGTTGCTTGAATTAACTGAAAAGGGGTTGGATATTCTTCTGCAGGCTGACAAAAAGGTCAATAGCGAAAAAAATATGTTTCTCACCTGCATCAGCATGAATAAATGGAAAAAGGCGATGCCGGTTTTAGAAGAAATTAACGATTTCCATAATTCAATCTATCAAAAACATAATAATAAGCCCTATGCAGAGTTGCTAAACCTGATGGATTCCCTGAAACATCTGCACAGGTGATATCGAATGATAAATCCTGAAACCCGGGATGAATATCCATCTGGAGTGGGCATTTGCCGATTTGAAGGCAAACATTGGAAAGCTCCTGAAGGAGCTTCGTTAAATTCAAAGAGGGATGTAGAAATCCTGCATCCCTCGCGTCAAAATAAAATCTATTTGCCTTTGGCTATGTAAACAAAACAACGGTTTTCTTGACCGCCGCATTCGACCGCTAAGATGTTATTCGAAATTATTTGAAACTCACATCAATCAACATAATTTCTGATTTTCCCGCTGTTTTGACCGGAGGACCCCATAAACGCAGGCCACTTGTAACAAAGAAATGGGTATTCCTTATTTTCCTGTATCCCCAACTGAGTTCATAGATATTGCTGGTGATCATATTGATTGGAAACATCTGTCCGTTATGGGTATGCCCCGAGACCTGAACATCTGCTATGGTTTGACTTACCTCCTGTATTTGCGTGGGGCGATGATCCATTAGAATAACCGGCATATCGTGTGGGATATTCCCTAAAAGCCGGATGGCGGTTTTACGCTGACCAAAATGCTGATCATTTCTTCCTGCCAGGTAAAATGAACTGTCAATCCTTATAACCGTATCACTAAGCATTGTAATGCCCAATTTCCGGAAAAAGTCACTATGTCCTTTCCCTCCATAGAACTCATGATTACCCGTAACCCCGAATGTTCCATATTTGGTTACTATCTTCCTCATGGCAGATTCGATAGCCTTCGTAGTCTCATTCTCATGGTCACCTTCCACAATATCACCTGCATAAAGCATCAGATCGGGCTTAAGGGCAATTATCCTTTTTACAAACTGTTCAATAAATTGTATGCGGGTGTTTTGTTGTATGTGTATGTCCGCTACCAATGCAATCCGTAAATGATCAATTTTAGAATACTTGCGTGGCACTTCAATGGTATATTTTGAAACCCGGATGGTATTCAGATTAATAATGCCCGCCACGACAACAGCCAATGATAATAAGATCGTTGCTGACAACATAGTTAACCTGAACGGGAAACTTTTCCTTCTTTCGGGAGAAATGATCCGTACTAACTTATTGATTAACAGGAACAGGTCAAAGAGCAGAACGGACAGGAAAAGATATAAATAGAAGGGCAGGATATACCCGGAAATGAATGACAATGCCTGTACAATTGAATTCACGTTTTCTTCAGAAATCCTTTCAATTATCGGATAAATAGAAGCCAAAAGAAGGTAAATGATGGTATATAGAAGCCTGTAATCCTTACCAATAAACAGATTCTTAATACGGAAATAAACATAAATATTTGGGATTATATATGCCAGCGTTATATACAGATGAAACATTTTATCAGATTTTGAGATTTAAACCCCTCTGAAGATATGAAAATCCTGCATATTATCTACTGGCAAGACGTATGCAGAACAATATGTTTATCATAGCCATGCAAGTCATTTTCCCCTTAACAAGGTACGGATGAGTTTTTGAGGCAAACCAGGAAGGGATGCAGAAATCCTGCATCCCTCATGCATGTTCAAATTTTATTTTTCGGCTATAATCAAATCCGTAGTTCTGTTTTTAGCCGGGGAGAAAATGCCGATTACTCCCTTTAAGCCTACTGTCATCACAATGTTATAGAAAAAGGCAAGGAATGCCAAAAGCAAAAGACTGCCACAAATCGCAGCCAGGATCATATAAACGTTAAATTCTCCATTTACGTAAAGTGAACGTCGCAACATCCCGTTTAGCCCGGCCATTCCCATAAAGGCACCCATGCCAACGCCACCCGCAAGGTGGGCCCAGAAATGAAAATTGGCCAGCTTTTGACTATACAGCTGTGCACCATTTGTAAGAATAGGTAAAAGAATGTAGATAGCTGAATAAAGAGTCATGCTCAAACCAACAAGAACAGCCACGTGCACATGGGGTCCTATTACCCACTGTGTATTGTGAAGTATTCTGTTCAATCCAATATCCGCCTGTATAATACCTGCGGGAACTGCCAGGGCAAAGCCCATTAATCCGCCAAGCAGGAATTTAAGCGGGTTGGTCATCTTTAACGGCCGGGCACTCCAGAGTGTAGCCAGGGTGATGAAGAAAGCAAGGCCCTGTGTAATTAATTCGAATGCGGTAACCATCTCTCCGGATACTATTTTAAGCATACCCGGCTGTGCCTGATCTGAAAGTAAATGATGCGACCATACGGTCCAGGAAACGATTAATTCCAACAGAAGGGCAGCCCTGGCGATGTTTTCCATGAATAGCTTTTTCCCTGTTATCAGTGTTGCCAGAAGGTACCAGGTTCCTGCCACGAAAATCAATACCAGGCCATCAGCAATAAGGTCAAGTCCCCACCAAAACCAGTTTTTATATAGCAGTGCATCAATCGCGGTTGATTTCAGGTCATAACCCAATATGGAACCAACCATATATACAAGGATCAATACCCCGGTAAAGAGAATAATACCGGCATTAAATGCGACATCCACCGTGCCTCGTGCAATAGCGGCTACGGGCAGTGAAACCAGGTGTTCCTTTTTGTTCCTTGAAAACAGATTCCGAAATCCGCTAATACCGATGGCAGACCCGAAGAGTGCGCCTGCCGGTTGTTTTGGCCATCCGGCCGGAGTATAGAGAATGGTCTTGAAGATATTGATTACAAAGAATACGGTTCCCAGCATAATTAATGCAATACCAAGAATAAAGATGGTGCCGCCCCACACGCTAAATTGTTTGAAATCCGCCGGTAATGGCCAATACAAGGTGTAAAGAGGAGCATAGTGGGAAATAAAGCCTGCCGTCCACATTACCAGTGTTCCAACAGCAAGCAGTATCAGGGTCCAGCTTGCAAGCCTGATACTCCAGAGCGGTTTTTTCATCAGGTAAGGAACCAAAAACAGAAAGGCACCAAATACAATGGAATAGGTTGAGCCAAAAATGCCTACCAGCGGATGGGCAGTCATGATGGCAAAAAACTGTTTAGGCTCAACACCGGGGATAGGCTGTACTTCGTAAATACGCATGATCATTCCTTCGATCACAGCAAATCCATAATAAGCTAACCCAATGACCACAAAGCGGAGGGTGTTTTTTTGCATTCTGGTGAGGGATTCGGGTTTAAAAAGTCCCTGCTCACCATTCATAAATGTTTTTATAAAACTCATAGTGTGAAGTTTTTCGTTAGTTATTATTTAATGCCGCCTATTTATTATCAGGGAGAACTTCAACAACATCCTTTATGACCATGTTGTAGCCCGCCGGACCTGAATATTCTGTGGATCTGATGGTGTAGACACCCGGTGTGTCAAATTGCCAAAGCAGGTCATTCTTATGACCCGGCACTACCTGCATCTGGCAAACCATGGAATTGTCGCTCCGGAAAATGCCAAATCCATAGGTCAGGTCATCTGACTGCACATTAAACAAAACCTTGTCATGACAATTAATTACAATTTTTTCAGAGGGCAGGTGGAATTGATGCGATGCCACTGTAATGTTAAAAACCTTGTCCGCTTTGATATTCGCCCTGTTTAAATCCATGGGTGTCCAGGGAATGGTGTTGTAGGTGATGATGTGCAGGGAAACACCCAGCACCGTAAGGAATGCAACAAATGTGTAAAACAATCCTGCCTTAACCGGATTACCGGTGCCGGGTTTCGTTATCTTGTAACCAAACCAGCCCATAAGGGCCAGAATAACCAGGGCATAACACGTATAAACCAGTGTTTGTCCGAAAAGTACCTCTTTTGAATCAATCATAATACCTCCATCTTTTGGGTTTTGAATTTGAGAAATATGCTACCTGTTTATATCATTTAAAAACAAAAAAATCAAAGCTGGTCGAGTTGTTCATTTTTCAAAGCAGACAGAGTCGTCGACCTGAAAGTATGAAGCATCATATCCTTTGCATCTGCCCATATGGAATGCATTGCACACTGCGGTGACTGGTTGCAGTCTTTTACACCCAGCAGACATCCCTCAAAGGATGTAAATCCTTCAATTGCATCGATCACTTCATATATGTAAATCTGACCGGGATCTCTTGCAAATACAAAGCCTCCATTCCGGCCACGGGAACTTTTAATAAATCCGTGTTTGGCAAGGTCTGTCAGTAACCTGCGCAAATATTGCCGCCGTATGCCCAAAATTTCATGCAAGGTATTCGCTGATACCATCAGGTGTTTATCCCGGGCCATATTTATCAGGATGCGCAATGCATAACTTGTTGTAGAAGTGAGAATCATAAATGCTACCTGGAGGTATTATATACAAATATATTATTTTCTTTTTATATCCATCATTCACCCCGGCAGGTTTTGTTCAAACCATTGAAAAATATTCAGGCGTTCCTCCAATAAAATTCTTTTTTATTCTGAAATTTGATAAAGTAGTTCTCCTAACCTATACCTGTTATGAATCAGTCAATTCCTCCGTTGATTTGTCTGATCACCGGTTTCCTTGCCTGCCATTTTATCCCTCAGAATAGTTATGTACAGCAATCTTTCAGGTCTGACCCGGCCGATCCGTCTGATAATACCCGCTATATTCTGTTTCAGCGGTTGTTGAGTGTTTTCGTTTTCGGTTTCATTCCCCTGGTGATAATTATTCTTACAGGTACTGAACCTGCAGCCATCGGTTTAAACTTTAAAAGTCCCGGTTTTTTCCTGGGCACAGGAGCCGCCACCGGGGTTATTTTGGTTATGATCAATTTTCTGAATCGCAAAAATCCCGAAAACCTGTCAGCCTATCCCCAGATCAGGAAAAGGGAATGGTCAGCAGAAATGATTATTGCCAGTGCAATCAGCTGGCTGGCTTATCTTCTGACCTATGAATTTATTTTGCGGGGTTATCTGCTGTTTAGCATGGTTCAGTCGTTTGGCACATGGAATGCAGTGACGCTGAATCTTGGGCTGTATTCACTCATGCATGTTCCGAAAGGCTGGAAGGAAGCCATTGGTTCCCTTCCCCTTGGATTTTTATTGTGCATGCTTTGTCTCCATTCCGGAAACATATGGCCGGCATTCATTGCTCATAGTTTTTTGGCCTTGTCGAATGAATGGTTTGCCCTGGCCAACCATCCGGAGATTTTCATTAAAAAATCAGGAAGTGTAAGGATATGAAAATATTCGTAACTGGTTCCACGGGCTTTATCGGTTCGAGGCTTGTTGCAAAGCTTGCTTCCGAAGGTCATACGGTTCATGCCCTCTACCGGTCAGAGAAAAAGGTTGCCAGGGATCTGCCGCCGAATATCATTCTTTTCAAAGGCGATCTTACCCGGGCCGAAAGTCTTGAGACTGCCATGCAAGGCTGTGATGCCGTCATCCATACGGCTGCATTTGCCGGAGTATGGCATCGTGATGAAAAAGTAATTTATGATCTGAATGTTGAATCAACGGTGTTAATACTGAAAATTGCAGCTGCCAGGGACATCCGGCGTTGCGTAGTAACCTCTTCAGCTGCCGTTTTTGGCCCTTCCGGTGACCGTGCCCTTAAAGAAACCGGTCCGGAACCCCTGCATTTCTTTACCCCGTATGAACGATCGAAAGCGTTGATGGAAAAGGAAGTGGCTAAGCTCGTTGCTGCCGGTCAGGATATAGTTGTGGTGAATCCGACCCGGTTGTATGGCCCGGGCCCCCTGAATGATGCCAACAGCGTCACACGGCTGGTGAAGATGTATTGTGAAGGCAGGTGGCACTTTTTGCCGGGCGATGGAAAGAGTATCGGTAATTATGTTTTTGTGGATGATGTGGTAAACGGACTTGAACTGGCATTGCTCAGGGGTCGTTCCGGCAGCCGCTATATTTTGGGAGGGGAAAATGTCTCATACAGAGAATTTTTTCTTCTGCTGGAAAAGCTTTCAGGTGTACACCACCGATTATTCAGGTTTCCACTGCCGTTCATGCTGGGAGCCGCAGGCGCTATGACTTTATTTGCAAAGATAACCGGCATACCGCCAATGATAACTCCCGGTTTAGTCCGGAAGTACAGTCACCATTGGAGGTTATCCAGTGATAAGGCCAGATCCGAGCTTGGATACAATCCTGTATCCCTTGAAAAAGGACTGTCAGCTACGCTACACTGGTTGAAACATGAACCGGTTGCGACACATAACCGTTGACCTCTCCATTGCGTTCAGGAAGTTGTATAAACTCATGGCCCAATTCACTCCTTACCATTTTGGATAATAATGACATTTGTATAGAAAGGGGCACCAGTTTCATAAGGATCCGGTTGATCTTATTCATAAATCCCGGGATGATTACCTTTTTACCTTTCAGCATTTCGCCAATGCTTAAATCGGCAATGCTTTCAGCCGACAGAAGGCATAACCTTCCTGAAAAACCATGTTTCCTGATCCTCGAGCAAACCTCATCATTTGTCATCATGGGTCCGGGGTGAACCACGCTCACACTAATCCCGGTATCCTTCAGTTCTTCGGCCAGTCCTCTTGAAAAATAGTACACGAATGCCTTGCTTGCCGGATACAGGGTTTTGAAAGGCATGGGGCTGAAAGCTGCCATGCTCGAAATATTCATGATCCATGCCCTGGGCTGACGTTTAAGATTCCCGATCATAAGCCTGGTAAGCAGTGATAAGGCCCGTATGTTTAGCTGGATCATATTATCGAGATATTCCAGTGGAGAACACTCAAACAACCTGCTACCACCGAAACCTGCATTGTTTATTATCATATTTACCGGATATTGGCAGCTGATGAGGTTGTGCAACCTGAGCAGCGACTCTTTTTTCGTGAGGTCAAGTTCAAAATAAACCACTTTCACTCTGTACCGGAACGCAATGTACTCCGCGAGTACAGGCAATTTCTCACCAGGTAAAGAGATGAGGATCAGGTTCATGTTCCTTTTTGCGCAGGCTATGGCAAACTCCCTGCCCAGGCCCAGACTGGCACCCGTGATTATTGTGTATTCAGGATTTGTTTTCATGGGATTTGAGTTTTACCGGCATGATCCCTCAGTTCTTCGAGGGTTGAGATGAGCAACCGGGCAACAACCGGATCGGTGATCCACGTCGGGACCACCGGCGCCATATCAGACTGAATGGTAAATTCAATCCGGGTCATTTTGGGCGAAATGTCGGTTAAATTCCAGGTGGTATAAAGCCCGGTTATCCTGTGAATCCCTGTTTTCAAGGGTAAATATCCAGGCATCCCGTTCATTGTGATCACGGTTTGATTTGTCACCGTATCTGTAAGGATTTGATTATTTGTCACCACATCAAAACTTACCATTTTGCCCAAAACATTGATCCGGCCATAGGCATACCATTCTCCGTCATTGTCATTGGCTTTATAGTAGTTAAGCTCATCCAGGAAAACCATCCATTCCCTGGCCTGGTTTTCATTGATGATCAGCCTGGCAATCTGCTCTTTTGCTGACTGCAGGGTCAGGATGCCTTTCACCTGCCTCGTTTTTTCGTGGGGTGAGGTACGAATCCATCTTGTATAAATCCGGATTCCATTTTTTTCCCTGGTCATATTCCAGTTTTCCGGGGTAGTTCCATCATAATGGGGGACACCGGATAGAAACCAAACAGTTGACAAAAAGATTAATTTCGTTTTCATGGCATGGCGCTTTATAATGATTTGAAAACCTGATCAAAGATATATCACGCTGAAAACCAATAAAAACGGAACAAAGCGGATGCATTTTCCCGGGTTGTACATACCCGTAAAATGGATGAAAAAAAAACTTCAAATGGAATGTGCTAACGGAATTCTGCAAATGGATGGACTTCATTTGCAATTTGTCCCGAAAAAGACTCCGGGAAGAATGGAATATTGGTACAAATCCCGGATTTTTCTGTTTGGTTAACGAGATTTGGGTGCCAATTCGTTATGGAAGTGATCTGATTTAATTTGAGCCGATCTTATGCCTTATCTGGGTGATTTTTTCCTGGGCCTTCCGGAAAAACATGCTTCGTCTGTTTTTCACCAATACCGCTGATCAGGGTTGATTTCGTGAGAAGGCTGTCCATCCAGCGTTGTGTTTCCTCCGTGAATACAAGATTTGAGGTCAGCATTTTATTAAAGGTATGCGTGCTGAGGTAAGCAGTTCTATTCGTGCCATCCTGTATCAGGATGCAGTTATTCGATATTTCTATATCACAAAAATAAACCTGGAAATTTACCGGCTTACCTGGTGGAGTCTTTGCATCGGGATTCTTTGAACAGGCTTCGGCTGCAGCCTGCATATAGTCAAACTCCTTTTCAACTTCTTCAAGGAGCTCCAGGGCATCCTCCCGCGTATTGAATTCACCCGAATCCCAGTAATAGTCGATTTGTTTAAGGAGTGCATTAAGAATCAGGTCAGTCCATATCTCAGTGGAAGGTATTTTACAATACAATTCATTAATTTCCTTCCCCAGTTCAACAAACTCGGTTTTCAGAATTTTACGCGAGAATTTTAATTCATGAAAACCCGGAAAATTAGAAATGGATTTGAGCCAGTAGAACGATTTGAAAAAAGAGACCAGCGGAAACCTGAAATTATGAAGGATTGGAATATCAATGGCTGCATACATGATATGGGCATTTCCCTTCTGTTCAAGATTTTTCAAAACATCCCTCATTGAAATAAGGTATTTCATGAAGGTTTCGGCTCCCCTTACCGGATCATACTGAAATGAGACCAGTCCGGTATTCTCCAGCCCGCAAACCGAATCAAAGGATATATTATAATGCAGGCACAAATCCTGGATTTCAGTGATACTCAGCAAAGTCTCTCCGCGGAGCCTTCTGTAAACACTGTCAGAACTAATATGTAGCAGTTCAGAAAGTTCATCAACATAAGAAAATTTATCAGGGATCTGATCATGGATTAGCCCTAAAAGTTTCTGCTGGATTGGCACAATCTTACTGCTCATGGTCCTTTATAAAAGGAAACAGAAATCGTCCGGAAATGAGAGGTTTATAGTCAAATATAGTTTATTTCCGGAACTAAAACAATACTGGAATTAACAGGTGACAGACTATTACGTTTCATGTGTGTGGGGTGACCTGGCGGGGTTTTCTTGCTTGTCCCTGGTCCCTCGTCCCTGGTCCCTCATTAAAACCGGATGGTATAGTTAACTTTCAGACGGGCTTCGTAATCAGGTTGATTAAATCGATCGTACGGATCCATATGAGGGGAGTTCCAAACGAAAAATATCTCTTTGCCAGGTCTTATAATCCACTGGAACCGCGATTGCCATGCGATGGTTTCCGTCTGGTTATCGTATTGCACAAAACTGTAAAGTGACAGGTTGGGACTGAATAACAGGTTCAGGTTAAACCTGAAAATCTGGGTTACAATCTGCTCACCTTCAAGATGTATATATTTCCGGTCCGATTCAAGTCCAACATACACAGGGACAAATACCTTGTAACCCACCTGCATGAGCCAGTCGGTTCGAGTACCGGAATAAAATCCCCCGGTTCCGATCTGCATGGCCGCCCAGAAATTTCTCCTTTTGGCGGACATAAGCTGCAAAGAATGGTTCCAGAAGGTATAATCACCCGCCACAATGGTGTACTTCTGAAACAGGATAAAATCCGTTACAAGCGATTCAAACTGAACCTGGGATGATAAGGCAATAATATCACCACTCAGGAAATCAATTTCCCCATAGTTTAATTTTACTTCTGCACTTTGCAGTGCGCCGATACTCAGATCACTTATAAATGTATAGCTGAAACCGGTTTTTAACTGCAAAATGCCTTTGATCTTCGGACGGGGTCCCAATCTGAAACTCCCGTAAAAGTTCCGTATGTCGCTTCGGGGGACAAAGCCTAATCCGGCAATAAAATTCTCACCTACCTGCAAATACCCGATCCTGAAATTCACCAGGTCATTCGGATAGTTTAATTCGGTTCCAAATGAAGCATCGTTATGGGTGAGTCCGGTTGTAAATGATTTCATGCCATAGACATTCAGGACTATATTTTTGTTTTCCCTGAAAGTTGAACTGGCAAGCCTCAGGTCAAAACCCGCCAACCCGTTATCGTCTGCCGAAAGTGCATTTCCGTGTGTTCCGATCACGCCAATCGATGATTGTTTACCGAAATTACGGGTGACCCTTCCAATCGTATAGCCGGGATTGTCCCATTCATTGTCATCCTTGATATGAATGAAGCCAAGGTTCCATTTTCCCGCCTGTCCGGTAAACTTGCCTCCATACTTTACTGCAATGGGATTTCCTTCCGGATCGAGTCCGATTCGCCTTGAAAAGAACGGAATGATCTGGGTGTTCTGAGGGTTTTCCACATCCCCATTAATACCGAAATTGAAATAGTTGGATCCATCCAGGAAGAAATCTCTTTTCTCGGGAAAAAACAGGCTGAAGCGGGTGAGGTTGATTTGTTTCTGATCAACTTCGGTTTGAGCAAAATCTGTATTGATCGTAATGGCAGCTTTTAAAGAGGGTGTGATCTGATAAAATGCATCCAGTCCCGCATCAATCAACGCTTCCGGATCTTCACCGGGTAATTTTCTTACGCCGGTAGTTACATAAGGGACCAGGTCAAGCCCTATTCCCTGGGTTATGTTATTCAAACCTGTAATTCTTCCGGCATCCGAAACCTGAAATCTGTCTGCATTCAAGGTGGTTGCAGGCCAATACGATACCTCTGATTTCTTTTTTATATTCCGGATCAGTTTTAAACCCCAGGTATCCTGGCCTTTCCTGAATGCCAGCGTTTTAAATGGAATGATCAGTTCGGCTTCCCAGCCTCCTTCCGTCATGCGGGCCTTTCCATTCCAAAGACCGTCCCATGATTTGTTGAATCCTTTCCCGTTTTCACTAAGAAGGGCATCACCAATGCTTCCCCTCGGGCCGATCTGAAACCAGTATCCGTTTCTTCCATCGAGGTAGGTATCGAGAATGATCTGTACCCTGTCATCGTCTCCCAGGCTGACGTCACGGGCCATTTCTTTCGCTGTGATGCCCCCGGGAGGCGCTTCGCAGCGGATGCCCACATACAGGTTATTCTGATCGAACAGGAAAAGAAACTCCGTTTTTTCAGTGACCGGTTCACCGGTTTTCGGTTCGCGCTGATAAAGCTCATTAATCAGAGCTGCTTTATTCCATATGTTTTCACGAACATAACCATCCAGGTCAGGAACGGTATCGGTATATACAGCCTTTATCCGGGGCTGGGAAAAGGTTGCCGAAAGGGTATAAAAACCAAAAATAAGGCAAAGGAAAAAGCTACGTTTCATCAGGCAAATTTGACGCCTCAAGATAATCAATAAGTGACAAGTGACAAGGGACGAGGGACAAGTAAGAAGAAATTCCTAAAGCATTAAATTTTATACCTTGAGATAATCCTGACGGGATATTGTAGAATTTGTTATAATAAGTAAGAAGTTTTGATGAAATTTGATCTAGTACTTAATGATCAATCCTATGAAAAAAAGCTCGTTCTTGCTCAATTGTATTATGGTGATTGTGTGCGGCTTATCTTTAAACGCCCAGTCAAGTTATAAAATCGACAGAAAAATCAACTTGCCGACAGCGGAATTTGAAGCAGCTCCGGCCGGATCAAATCAACGCCCTGCCATAAAGCCAAATACTTTTACGATCCTTGATATAGCAACATTAAAATAGGGACAAGGGACTGGGGACCAGAGATGAGAGGTGAGTAGGGAGAGGTGAGTAGCGAGAAATGAGTATGGAGTTTGGAAAAGAGGATGAGTGAAGAGAAATATGTTTTTATATACTATAACTCTTTAAAATATTAACAATGAGGAAAATACAGTTATTGCTCTTGGGTTTTTTATTCATACAGGTGTTGAATGCCCAACAGCAGGATCTGGATTATTTTCTGACAAATGGATTACAAAACAGTCCGCTTTTAAAAGATTATCAGAATCGGCTGAAATCGGCCCGGATTGACAGTCTGCGATTAAGGGCCATGCTGGGACTGCAGGTAAATGCCTCCAGCGTGGATTCCTACGCTCCTGTTATAAATGGCTGGGGATATGATGAAGTGAAAACGGACATCGCGAATGTGAGTGCCCTGGCAGGAATTACAAAGGAAATTATCGGGAATGATAATCTCAGGAACAAATACCAGGCATTAAACCTGCAAAATCAATCCACTTACATCCAGGGCAGCCTGTCAGAAAAAGATCTTAAAAAATCCATTATTTCACAGTACATACTTGCCTATGGTGAGCAGCAGCAGCAGTTGTTGAATTCAAATATACTGTCTGTACTCAGGCAGGAAGAACAGATTGTAAGGAAACTCACCGAAAACGGCGTTTATAAACAAACCGAATACCTGTCTCTCCTGGTAAATCTCCGGCAACTTGAGATCCGTAACCTGCAGCAGCGCATTCAAAGCAAAACCGATCTTGAGCTTCTTTATGCCCTATGCGGTATTGAAGACACATCGCATGTAAACCTCGTTGAACCCGCACTTGTTGTTATCAACCCGGAAGGGCCACGTAGCACGCTTTTGTACAGGCAATTTGAATTGGACAGTTTGAAACTGACCAATGAGGACCGTCAGATTAATTTTGATTACAGACCTAAATTGTCTGTTTACGCCGATGGCGGCTATCTTTCCTCCCTTAGTTACATGCCCTGGAAAAATTTTGGTCTGAGTGCGGGAATAAGCCTGGTGGTGCCCATATATAACGGAGGACAAAAAAAAATGGAACATGATCAGGTGGCTATTGCGGAAGAGACGCGTGCGGACTACCGGAATTTCTTTACCGGCCAGTACCGGCAGCAAATACATATGCTTACCAGCCAGCTTGCTTCCTATGATCCCCTGATCCGGCAGTGCAACGAACAGATGATCTATGCAAAGACACTCATTGATGCCAACCAGGATCTTCTCCGAACAGGGGATATATCGGTGACAGATTACCTTTTATCAGTCAGCAATTACCTCAATGCCAAAAATCTGCTGATTGAATCAATGCTTTCGCGATACAGGATCATCAACGAAATCAATTACTGGAGTCAAAAATAATTTCACCTGATATGAAGAAAACCCATACCCAATATATACTATTTGTGCTTCTGCTGGTTTCTTGCCACCAGGCCCAGGATAGCATCCCTGAAAACAAAATCGAGGACAGGACTCCTGTAACAGTCACCCATGCCACCTTTGGAAATCTGACCGATGTAGTGGTACTGAATGCGACATCCAGGTTTCTGCTTAAAACATCCGTTAAATCCGATGTGAACGGTTACCTGCAGAAAGTGAACATACAGCTGGGACAGAAAGTGAACCAGGGTCAGGAACTGTTTGTGGTACGTTCAAAGGAATCGGAGCATCTGGGAAATACGATCAGCAAACTGGATTCTTCCTTTCATTTTAGCGGCCTGGTACATATTAAATCTCCGGCCCCCGGATATGTTACCGAATTATCTTATCAGACCGGCGATTATGTTCAGGATAATGAGGTACTGGCTACCATCAGCGATCTGAGCAGCCTGGTTTTCCTGTTGGAATTGCCCTTTGAACTAACCAAATGGCTTGCTGAAAACAAATCCGTTGAGCTTACCCTGCCGGATGGTAAAATATACAAGGGAGTAATTACATCTTCGATGCCCACCGTTGATCCGGCCTCACAAACCCAATCGTATGTGGTGCGTGTAACAGGGATTTCTTCGATTCCCGAAAATCTGGTGGCTACGGTTAAATTCAGCAGAATGTCAAAATCAAAGGGGCTGATACTGCCGAAAGCGGCTATTCTTACTGATGAAACGCAGTCAGATTTCTGGATCATGAAAATGACCGATTCTATCACAGCGGTAAAAGTTCCCGTGACCATCGGACTGGAAACATCTGATCAGGTTGAAATAACTTCACCCGCACTGAAGCCTTCGGATGAGATCCTTCTTACCGGAAACTATGGACTACCGGATACAGCCAGGGTAATTATTGAGAAAAAGAAGTGAAATGAACAGGTTTTTTGTTACATATAAGAACCCCCTGACCCTGGCTATTATCCTGATTGTTCTCGCCGGAGTTCTGGCATACAATAAATTACAGACTTCACTTTTTCCGGAAATTACATTTCCGAAGATTAAGATCATAGCTGAGGCTGGTGAACAGCCGGTTGATCAAATGATGCTGACCGTTACGCGTCCCCTGGAACTGGCCATCAAGAAGGTCCCTGAATTGCAGACAATCCGGAGTATAACAAGTCGTGGAAGCTGTGAAATTTCCGCCTTTATGGATTGGAATGCAGATATAGATCTTAGCCAGCAACGCATTGAATCAAAGATAAACGAGATCAGGAATGTATTGCCAGCTGATTTAGATATTACTGTTGAAAGGATGAATCCTTCCATCCTGCCTGTTATAGGGTATACTCTTGAAGGGAAAGGCCGTTCGCCGATTGATTTGAAATACCTGGCCACTTATACGATCAAGCCCTTTCTTTCCCAGGTAGAGGGGGTATCAGAAATCCGGGTGATCGGTGGCAAGGAAAAGGAATTCTGGGTGGAACTGGACCAGGCCAAAATGAGCGCACTGGGTCTGACACCTGAAAAGATCAGTCAGGCACTTTCTGAAACGGATTTCATAAAATCGAACGGGTTTCTGGCTGACTACAGGATGCTTTATCTTACTGTTACGGACATCATGTTAAAGAATAAGGATCAGCTCGGAAAACTCGTTATTGGGAATGACGGGAAAAGGATCATTTCCCTGAAAGATATCTCGCGTATTGGCATCCATGAAGCCAAAGAATATGTGAGGATAAACGCCAATGGCAGGCAGAGTATCCTTATTGCGGTAATCAAGCAGCCTAACGCCAACCTGATCAGATTGTCGGACAGGATGAGCAGTAAGATAACCGATCTTAGAAAAATTTTACCTCAGGGAGTGGATATCCGCCCCTATTATATTCAGGCTGATTTCGTGAACGATACGGTGAGAAGTGTCAGTGATGCTATGTGGCTCGGGCTATTGCTCGCCATTATTGTGGTGATCCTGTTTCTCCGCTCTATAAAGGCTTCTGTAACTGTTCTGCTCACAATCCCCGTAACCTTGCTTCTCACACTGGTGGTTATTTATGCGACAGGTCAAACCATGAATATTATGACCCTGGGAGCCATTGCTGCGGCCATAGGACTGGTAATTGACGATGCCATTGTGGTGGTTGAACAGATCCACCGTACCCATGAGGAACATCCTGATGAGACTTCTCCGCATTTGATTCAGAAAGCAATCTATTACCTCTTCCCTGCAATGGTGGGATCCTCGCTCAGCACCATTGTGATCTTTCTGCCATTTATTTTGATGACCGGTGTAGCCGGGGCTTATTTCAAGATCATGACCAACACCATGATCATTACACTGATTTGTTCCTTTGTTGTTTCATGGATCGCCCTGCCGGTTATATACCTCCTTTTGAGCAGGGAAGGGAAGAAACATAGCTTCATTACATCCCATAGCGTAAAAACACAACAGTGGGTTAAATTTTTCATCACCAGACCCTGGCTGAGTATCACATTTGTTGTGCTCCTGGTTATTTCAATTGTATTAATCCTGCCAAGGATGGAGACTGGTTTTTTGCCGGAAATGGATGAGGGATCCATTGTGCTGGATTATAAATCACCTTCCGGAACGTCTCTGGAGGAGACAGACCGGATTTTGCAGGAGGTGGAAAAAATTATTATCCGCGTCCCGGAGGTAGAAACCTATTCACGACGGACGGGTACCGAAATGGGTTTTTTCATTACGGAACCCAATAACGGGGATTACCTGATCCAACTGAAAAAGAACAGAAAGCGGTCAACCGAAGAAGTCATAGAGAATATCCGCACCCGGGTTGAAGCTACGCAGCCTGCACTGGAGATAGATTTCGGGCAGGTTTTCGGTGACATGCTGGGCGACCTGATGGCGTCTGTTCAGCCTGTGGAGGTGAAGATTTTTGGTACCGATCGAAGGAAGCTTGAAATGTATTCTAAGGAGATCTCTGAAATTGTGAATCAGGTGGATGGAACAGCAGATGTTTTTGATGGTATTATCATTACCGGCCCATATGTAAACGTGGAACCTCAGGCAGCAAATGTGGCACAGTTCGGCCTTTCACCGGCAAATCTGCAATACCAGGTACAAACTTCGCTCGAAGGGAACATCATTGGTACGATTAATGAAAAGGAACAATTTACCAATGTGCGGATGATCTATCCGGCCAGCAATAAGGCAGGTGTGGAAACACTGAGAAACCTGCAGATCTTTCTTCCCGGGGGACAATTAAAATCTATTAACGAACTGGCCAGCATTCGGATCATTGCAGGTGATCCGGAGATACAACGTGAAAACCTTCAGAATATGGGGGTGGTCACTGCACGGCTGAATGACCGGGACCTCGGCAGTGTCATGAAAGATATTCAAAAGATGGTTTCTCAAAAAATCACCCTTCCCGAAGGGTATTCTGTGGTTTACGGGGGGGCATATGCCGAACAGCAAAAATCATTCACCGAATTGCTGATCATATTGATTTCAGCCTGCCTGCTTGTATTTTGCGTGATACTTACCCTTTACAGGGATTTTCGGGTGGCAATTACAATCCTTTTCATTGCCATCACGGGAATTTCAGGGTGTATCCTTTCCCTTTATCTCACAGGTACTCCTCTGAATGTGGGAAGCTATACCGGGCTGATCATGATTGTAGGGATCATCGGAGAGAATGCAATTTTCACCATTCTTCAATACAGGGAAGCCCGGATCAGCAGGAATGTGGACGAATCTATCGTTTACGCCATTTCAACGCGGCTCCGTCCCAAACTGATGACCGCCATTGGCGCGATTATTTCCCTTATGCCCCTTGCCATCGGCATTGGCACCGGCGCTCAGCTTCATCGTCCCCTTGCCATTGCCATTATTGGGGGCTTTATCATCGCCATTCCGCTGTTGTTGGTGGTTTTGCCGAGTTTTATCAGGGTGTTGTATAGTAGGGACGAGGGACGAGGGACAAGTGACGAGGGACACCGAATCAATTAATAGCCTACCTTTGCAGGAAATAGTCCTATACATGACTCATGACCTATATAAAAAGGCCTTTTTGCTGAGCCTTTTCACCATATTTTACAATATTGCTGAGGGACTGGTTTCAATTGCATTGGGCTATTCTGATGAAACCCTCACCCTGTTTGGATTTGGTGCTGACAGTTTTATTGAAGTTATTTCCGGTATTGGAATTGCCGTGATGATCATCCGTATCCGCAATCATCCGGAAAGTGTTGTCAGTGAGTTTGAAATAAAAGCGCTTAAGGTTACCGGATCTGCTTTTTATCTTTTGGCCGTATCCCTGGCAGCAGCCACTATCATTAATATCGTAAAGCATCATAAGCCGGAGACAACCTTCTGGGGCATTGTGATATCCCTGGTTTCCATCATCGTGATGTCATGGCTGATGATTTCCAAAAAAAGGACAGGCAAGGCATTGAATTCCGAACCTGTTCTTGCAGATGCCAACTGCACCAAGGTCTGTATATATATGTCGATTGTGCTCCTTGTTTCAAGCCTTATTTATGAATTCACCGGATTTGCCTATGCCGATGCACTGGGCGCTGCGGGATTGATATATTTTTCCATTTCTGAAGGAAAAGAGGCATTTGAAAAAGCAAGGGGAAAACAATGTGACTGCGGGCATTGTGATGATTGAAAAGATACCGGATTTCAATTTCTTACCGTCCTGCAACCGTAACTCCCAATTCTTCGAGTTCCGCAATTTGTTTCGCAGGGACCTTTGTGTCTGAAAGATCCACATATTCGAGCCTGCCCAGTTCCATTAACGGAGAAATGTCTCTTATAGCATTGTTGGACAGGTCCAGAATACGCAGGTTTGACAAATGTGAAAGGGTATCAATATCCTCAAGACGGTTGTCTGCCAGATTCAATTCTTCAAGCAGAGTAAGAGGCCAGAGTGGGCATAGATCATTTATAAGATTGCCTGACAGATCCAGGATCTTTACATGGACGCAATACTGTACACCTTCAAGATCGTTGATATCTGAACCCGAAAGCTCAAATTCCTCCTCGTTTTCGAGATACCAGGTTGGAAATTCGATCCTTGTTTTACCATACATCCTAATTTTAACTGCATCATAAAAATTAACGTGGGTGCGTATATTGCTTCGTCTCGTTGTTTTTTCGGGATCGTTTGCAGTCTGGTCATTTACAATGGTAAAGCCATCGGCCTGAAAATCCCATTCATATACCGGAGAATAATCAATATCCTCATAACTTGTGAGTGTAACGGCAATTTCCTCAATGCGGTTAAGCATAAGGATATGCGAATAGGTCAGCAACCCGTCGTAATCATTTGCAGCTGCCAGCCTGCTGATCTCATTCCGGTGGAAGTCGCCACGATCAGGATGATACAGCATCATCAGTTTGGGAAAATAACGTGCTTCGGAATCTATTGCAAAATCCATCGTTTCGCTGATCATGGATGCAATTTGCTTCAGGGTACCATATTGCTGGTTCTTATACAGGTTGATCAGGGTGACTGTAATCTTATTCAAATTCTGGTTTGACCAGGCCTCCAATAGTTTGCTATATAATTCACGAACCTTCATGACTACAATTCATTTGGATTTTTATTATTGCTTCACAAAGATACCCGGATATCCGTTAAAAAAACAAAAAATAATTGTTACAACCACAGCCAGGCCTTAAATGTTCAATCATTTTTATTGATCTTTGTATATCTGATAAATATAAAAACTCAATTTATGAAAACATCCAAATTCCTGATTGCAATTTTTATCTTTTTAAGTCTTTCTGTCGTGGGTTTTGGCCAGCAGAAATCCTATTTTAGCCCGGATCAGATTGATATTCAATACACAAAATACGTCCTCGATAACGGGTTGACCCTGATTGTGCATGAAGATCATAAAGCGCCTATCGTTGCTGTAAACATCTGGTATCATGTTGGATCAAAAAATGAAAAACCCGGACGTACCGGCTTTGCACATCTGTTTGAGCACCTGATGTTCAATGGAAGTGAGAACTTTAACAAGGATTATTTCCAGGCACTGGAAGGCATTGGAGCCACTGATCTGAATGGAACAACAAACAATGACCGGACAAATTATTTCCAGAATATACCTACTTCGGCACTGGACCAGGTTCTTTTTCTCGAGAGCGACCGGATGGGTCACCTGTTAGGGGCCATCGACCAGGCAAAGCTTGACGAACAAAGGGGTGTGGTTCAGAATGAAAAAAGGCAGGGAGAGAATCAGCCTTACGGCCGTGAAAATGAAATCATTACACAGGCCACATATCCCAAAGGGCATCCGTATTCATGGACGGTTATCGGATCGATGGAAGACCTGACCGCTGCCAGTCTGGATGATGTAAAGGAATGGTTCAAAACATATTATGGTCCTTCAAATGCCGTATTGAGTGTTGCCGGTGATGTGAAACCCGAGGATGTGCTGGCCAGGGTGAAGAAATATTTTGGTGATATTCCTCCCGGTCCATCACTTATACGGCCCGAAGTGAACGTTGCCAAAAGAACTGAAAATACCCGCAGTTTTTACGAAGATCGCGTGCCCGAAGCGAAAATCAGCATGGTATGGAATATTCCGCAATGGGGCTCGAAAGATCTGACCCTCCTGGACCTGGCCACTGATGTGTTGTCAGTGGGAAAGACGTCCCGTCTGTATAAAAAGCTGGTATATGAAGATCAATCGGTGAGCAGTGCCTATGCCTACATTGACCCCAGCGAGATTGCCTCTCACCTGGTTGTGGAAGCCACTGTTAAGCAGGGAAAATCGGCTGAGGAAGTTGAGAAAACCATGAACAACATTATGAGCGAGTTTCTTGAAAAAGGGCCCACCCAGGATGAGCTCGACAGGGTTCGTTCAAATTATTTTTCCAACTTTCTGAAAGGTATTGAGCGGATCGGCGGATTTGGCGGTAAGTCAGATATCCTGGCCTCGAACCAGGTTTATGGTGGCACACCCGATTACTATAAGACCACGCTGAAATATGTATCAGAAGCCACAATTGCGGATATGCAAAGAGTTTGTAAGGATTGGCTCAGTTCCGGCAAGTACGTGCTGGTTTGCAAACCATTTCCTGATCTGACATCGGATGAGAAAGGCGTTGACCGCAGCAAACTTCCGGAATTGTCCGCTACTGTACCATCCTCTTTCCCGGCTCTGCAGAAAGCTACCCTGAAAAACGGGCTTAATGTGATCCTGGCACAGCGGAAAGGTGTTCCTACAATTGTAGGTAAGCTTGTGTTTAACGCTGGTTATTCGACAGATGCACTCTCAAAAGCAGGCATGGCGAGCTTAGCCATGGATATGCTCGATGAAGGAACAAAATCCATGAATACCCTGCAGATCAGCGAAAGGCTCCAGCTACTGGGTGCTTCTATCAATGCCGGATCCGATCTGGATGCATCCTATCTCAATTTCACCACCCTGCAGCAGACATTTGACCCGACGCTTGACCTGTTTGCTGATATCCTGTTGAATCCTTCCTTTCCGAAGAATGAATTCGACAGGCTGAAAAAAGAGCATCTCGACCGCATTGACCAGGAGAAATCACAACCGTTTGGAATGGCCCTGAGGGTATTTCCAAAATTGCTGTACGGACAGGGACATGCATATGGTAATCCCATTTCAGGATCAGGATATGAAAGCACCGTGAATTCAATTGCTCCGGAAGAGATACAGAAATTTTACAATACCTGGATCAAACCAAATAACGCCACCCTGGTTGTGGTAGGGGATGTGGTGATGGCTGACCTTGTTGCAAAACTCGACAGCAAACTGGCTGCCTGGAAGAAAGCAGATATTCCGAAGAACAACCCTGCCACAATAAAAAATGTACCCGGAAAAAGAATATATCTGATTGACAGGCCGGAGTCACAGCAATCGGTGATCATTGCAAGTTACGTGACAGTCCCGTATGGCCAGGTTTCACAGCCAGCGTTGAATGCAATGAACAATATTCTGGGAGGAGACTTTGTTTCGCGGCTCAACATGAATCTCCGGGAAGATAAGCATTGGTCCTATGGAGCCGGCAGCTTTGTTTGGGATGCCAGGGGACAAAGACCTTTCCTGGCCTATGTTCAGGTTCAATCAGATAAAACAAAGGAATCAATTGAGGAAATGGTCAGTGAATTTACTTCCATAATTGGTGACAAACCGGTCACCAAAGAGGAATTCGACCGTGTTCAGCAGAATATGGTACTTCAATTGCCGGGCATGTGGGAAACAAATAATTCTGTGGCATACTCTGCCGTTGAACAGGTAAATTTCAACCTGGGAGATGATTATTACAAGACCTATGATGCAAAGGTAAGGAAACTGACCCGGGACGAATTGGTGCAGGTTAGCAAGACAATTGTCAAGCCTGACTCGGTCAACTGGTTTGTTGTTGGCGACAAATCGAAGATCATGGATAGCCTGAAGCAATTAAATTACGAGATTATCGAAGTGGATGCGGATGGTAATCCGGTGAAGTAGAGTAGGCGAAGTTGCAAACTTCGCCTGGCGTATTAACTCATGGTGGCGTATTAGCTAGGCTGACGTTACTAACTCACGCTGGCGTATGTAACTCATGCTGGCGATGTAATTTGGTGAAGTCAGTGCTGGCGATAGTTGCAAACTTCGCCATCGCTGGCGTATTAACTCATGCTGGGCGAAGTTTGCAACTTCGCCCTTTTTTCATTATAAACGGTTTATTACGTTAAATAACTGCAAAAATAGTTGCATAACTGTAAAATTAGTTATATATTTGTTGCAGTCAAATTATCCACGATATGAAAAAACTTACCCATGCAGAGGAAGAAGTAATGCAGATACTGTGGGAATTAGGTCAGGGATTTGTTAAGGATGTAATTGACAAAATGCCGGATCCAAAACCGCCATACAATACAGTATCCACTGTGATCAGGGTTCTTGAAAAAAAGGAATTCATCTCACACCGTCAATATGGAAATACCTATGAATATTTTCCCATCGTGGCCAGGGAGGAATATGCCAAACATCACTTCAACGGTTTTCTTGCGGATTATTTCAATAATTCATTTCCCAAAATGGCTGCCTTTTTTGCACGGGAGAATAATCTTACCATGAAAGAACTGGAAGAAATTATGAAACTTACTGAAGAAGAACTGAAAAAATCTAAAACGGATAACAATGAATAGCTATATTGAATATACAGTAAAAGCAGGGATTGTCCTTACGGTGCTTTACCTGTTCTATTGGCTTCTGTTGAGAAAGGACACCCATTTTTACCTGAACAGGTTTGTCCTTGTATTTTCAGTTATCATTTCCCTGGTGATTCCTTCCATCCGCATGGCTCCGGTTGCTATGCCCGGGTCTTCGAAAATGTTCCTACCCTTGTAATTGATTTCAACAAGGCAGAAACCGCCACTCTCGCTGCGCAGTCTGCGCCTGCTGCTGTTGGTGCCTCCGGCGTAAATAGCTGGAATATCCTGTTCATCATCTATATTATGGGTGCTGTGATTGTATTCTGCAGGCTGATTTACCAGGCCATCTTTCTGCATGCTGTCGCCCGTCTGTCAAAAAAAGTCGAATACCAGGGATATACCATTGTGTATATGAACAATGATATGACACCCTTTTCCTATTTCAACCGGATTTTTATTCCGTCCGGGCATGTGGATGAGTCTTCATTTGACAGCATTATTGAACACGAGAAATCACATTTAACGCAGGGCCATTATATTGACCTGTTTATCATCGAGATCATGACAGTACTGCAATGGTTTAATCCGATGATGTGGTTCTATGAAAAATCGATAAAAGAAGTACACGAATACCTTGCTGATGATGCCGTTCTTCAATACAGGCAGCAACCAGGGAAAATATCAGGCTCTCCTGGTTAACCAGGCCATAGGGGGACCTGTGTTTATTTTAACCAACCAGTTTAATCAATCACTCATTAAAAAAAGAATTATGATGATGAAAAAAATGAAAACATCGCAAATGGCAAAATTCAAAGCCTTGTTGATTTTGCCTTTAATTGCCGGTTTGATGCTGGCATTTGTAAATTCTCCTGCAAAAATAGCCTGGAGCAACACAAGGAAATGAAAAAACCATATCAGGGAGTCTTACTGACAAGTTTACAGGAAGTGTTTTACCAGGGACTGCTATTGTTATTAAAGGTACAAATGTGGGTACGATAGCAGACAAGCAAGGCGACTATTCCATCAGGGTAGCTGATGATAAGGCAACTCTGGTATTTTCTCATGTGGGATATAAAACACAAGAGATACCTATTGCAAAAAATGCAATAATAAATGTGCAATTGGAAACTGACGCCATGGTGGTTGACTTCAATAATGTGAATAATGGCAATAAGAATGTCAACACCACAGATGCGCAAAATAATACAGGCGACAACAGGGATTTGTATGAGGTTGTCGAAGAACTGCCCTCTTACAATGGCGGAACAGAAGCTTTGCAGAAATTCCTTGAAACCAATGTCAGGTATCCTGAAGAAGCTAAAAAAGCAGGTATTGAAGGAAAGGTGTATGTTAATTTTATAGTCAACGCGGAAGGGCGTGTTATGGAGGCTAAAATTATGCGGAGTGTTTCTCCCCTTTTAAATGCAGAAGCATTGAGACTGACAAATTCAATGAAGGACTGGAAACCTGGATCACAGCATGGTGAAGAATTGAGTATGGCAGTTACAATGCCCATCGAATTCAAGCTTAAATAGCAGTTGTAAAATTACCCACCCCGACGGGGTGGGGGGGACCCCGTCGGGGTGGTACCCCCCACTTCATTCAACTGTTATGACAAAATGAATTTCAATGTCTGCATCCACCGGATTATCCTCTTTGAGTGCAGCAGTCCACAGGGAACTTTGTGAAATGATCTTTTTCAGATCGGCGGCCATTATTATCAGGAGGGCCCTCCTTTAATTCGAATATCGCTGATTGTACCGTTTGCACGTACTGTCAACACAACAGTTATTCTGTGTTTTCCCGGATAATCCTTATAGGCCGTGTAATCAAGCCGATCATAAACCCATTTTTTAAAGGACTTAAGTGATCCGCCTGGCGGAACGGGTTTTGACAATTCAGGAAATGCAGATTGCTTATTTAAATCAGCAGATTCATAATCTGATCCTGAAGTCACCTGCACACCGGCAGCTCTTCCCTGTAAGGTTTGTTCGGCCCTGACGGAAGTTTCCGGTACAGGCTCATTGGTTAACGGTCTTTCAATGCTTTTCGCCTTCTTCGCTTCATAACCGACAACCACCACTTCTTCCTGCGCCAGCAAATTATCCTGGACAATGAGGGTATCCGTGCTGAATTCTGCGAATGCTTCATCTTTTTCAGGAACTGCCGCAGGTTCTGCTACAGGCTGTTTTCTTTTCGATTCCGCCTGCTTTACTATCGGAACGGATTCAACAGGTACGGATTGTACTTCCATCAACGGGGCTGATGGTGATGCCGATTTTGGCTCTTCTTTCCTTACATTTTCCTTTGATATCAGGTTAGCCGGTGGGGGTCTCAACACCATGTAAAGTAGTCCGGTTAATCCGGCCAGCAGCAGGATGCCAGCAGCAAGACGGTAATATATCTTCAGATTTCGCTTTTTCAGATGGCTGATCCTGTTTTGTAACCTGGCATCCAATTTACCCATATCTGACTGGAATTCTGCGGCAGACAGCTGGCTTAATCCTTCAAATGCTTCCTCATCAAAAACATCCCGCATCATCTCCTTTTCCAGGTCATGCCGTTGCCTGTCAGAAAGAAGTCCTTTCAGGTAAGCCAGAATACGATCATATGTTTTTTCAATCGGCATTTTTCAATTCGGCTTTTGATTCAATGCATATCTTTAAATTCCGTTTGCCATTCTGAATATAGCTTTTCACCTTGTCTTCCCCTATATTCAGTGCTGTTGCGATTTCCTTGTAACACTGCTGCCGGTAATAAAACAATTCCACGCACTGCCGTTGTTCCTCCTTCAATTGTTCCAGGCATAACTTTAGACGTTCCTGTAAATCTTCATTTGGTTCTTCTTCGATAGGGTGCATAACCGAAGTAGATTCCATAAAAACCACAGCTGAAATTTCAGGATGACGGTTCTTTTCCTTTGAGTTTTTTCTCAATTGCATCAGGCAATGGTTACGGCATACTGTGTACAGCCAGCCTTTAAAATTCCGTATTTCAAACCGTGGAATATCCTTAACAAGTAATTCAAAAATCTGCATCACTGCATCCTGACTATCTTCCCGGTTTTTAAAATATTTCATGCAAACTCCATATACAAGGTACATATAACGCTTATAAAGGACACCCAATAACTCAAGATCCTGCTTTTCCCTGAACAGCCGGACCAGTTCTTCATCGGAGTGACTTTCAGACATATTTAGGGAAACGGATTTCAATCATATATATTTAGACCTGTAAGAGCCTGTGAGACCTGACAGAGTCGGATAAATTCCGTTCCAGGTCCGAAGACGTTTAAAATTAGGTAAAATTTCGGATAAAGAAGGCATTATAGTAGGGGATATCCGGGCACAGAGAAGAGCCTGTCGCAAAGATGATTTATCAAGCGTAGTTGCAACAATCTCACGAGCGAAAGCGAGTAAACTACGCCAAGCTCAAAACACCAGGGATGCTATGTCAACACAAAAAAACCGGTGAAGAAAAATTCACCGGTCGGGCACTGCGTATATATGGATTGAACTGTTTCCCTTATTCAGCTATGGAGACGGCTGCATATTTTACTGACTGTTCAATTTGTGCATTCAGGCTGTCGAGGTTTTCAACTGCAGCGGCAACTTCCAGGTCTTCATTTACGGAAGGTGAAACATAGGCTGCATTCAGGGCTACTGAGCTGAACATATCCTCAAGCATGGATTCGGCAACGAATACTTCAAAAGCTTCGGCTTCTTCTGACAAAGCGGGAGCGTTAAATGCAACGGTTTTTTCAATTTCCATGTTGAACAGGGCGAGTTCGGTTGAAGCGACATTGATTTCGTTCATTTCTGAAGCGGTGTTTTTACCGGAAGCTGCCTGCATCGGCATCAGGGAAGCGAAGAGGAAGGTCACGGAAGCAAAAGTTACTTTTGCGATCTGGTTTAAGTTTCTTAAAGTTTTCATGGCTGGTTATTTTTTTGTTTTGGTTTTTCTGTTTTATATCCACTATGATAACATTTACCGTGCCAAAGTTAATAAATACTTAATATACAAATATATATATATAATCGAACGGATTTTTTTCAAACTGCAATTCGTTTCGATGTGAACACTGTTGTGCGAAAACGGACACCCCAAATCCTGTCACTTTTGATTTTTCATGAAAATATTTATGGAAATTTTACTGGAACAGCACCTTGTCATAAAAAGAATTTCACTAAAAAATTACGATTATGAAAAAGGTAAGTTTAATCATCGGTCTCATCATTGTAATGGTTTTCGGATCCTATGCCAGAACCATCACAGGAATAGTAAGCAACAAAAGTGGAAATCCACTCAAGGGAGTCACCATAGTATTAAAAGGAACTTCCACCGGTGTTAATTCGGATGCCAACGGCAATTTTACCATACAGGTACCTGAAGCAAACGCCACCCTGATATTTACTCTTAAAGGGTATGCCAGGCAGGAAGTAAAGATCACCCATTCCGAAAAGCTGATTGTTGTAATGCAGAATGAGGTAGTTCTGAAAGAAATATTACCGGCTGAAAAGGAAAAGGTCGAGATTAAGAGTTCAAATCCCCCGGTAGTGGCTGAAGATATGGCATTCAGCATGCAGGGCAAGGCTGCAGGAATAAGTGTGAGCAACGCAGGCCGGACTAAACGCACCCAGCAATATTATACAACAGCTTCGTGTTACCAGCCTGCTCCCGATTACAATACTGAAGGATATTCGGCCATCCATGAAAACGGGTATAAAAATCCGTTGAATGAGCCGCTTTCCACTTTTTCAATTGATGTGGATGCAGCTTCGTACAGCAATGTGAGGAGGTTCATTACCGAAGGACAGAGACCTGTACCTGATGCCGTACGTGTTGAGGAAATGATCAATTATTTCGATTATGATTACCCGCAACCCCAGGATGGCAATCCTTTTGCTATTGTTCATGAACTGGGGGTCTGTCCCTGGAACACGGAGAATTTATTATTGCACATCGGCCTGCAGGGTGAAAAGATGTCGAATAGTGAAGTGCCGCCTTCCAACCTTGTCTTCCTGCTTGATGTTTCGGGCTCCATGGATCAGCCCAATAAACTTCCCTTGCTTGTAAAAGCCATGAAAATGCTGGTTGGCCAGCTGCGCGCAAAGGACAGGGTAGCCATTGTTGTGTATGCCGGCAGCAGCGGCCTGGTTTTGCCATCGACGCCCGGCAATCAAAAGGAGAAGATCATTACTGCCCTTGATCGTCTGCAGGCAGGTGGTTCGACAGCCGGATCGGCAGGATTAAAACTTGCTTACGAGGTAGCACAGGAGAATTTTATGAGGGAGGGAAATAACCGGATCATTTTAGCCACTGACGGAGATTTCAATGTAGGACCGTCCAGCAATGCAGAGATGGAACGGATGATAGAAAAATACAGGGACCAGGGGATTTTCATATCCGTTTGCGGATTCGGCATGGGCAATTACAAGGATGACAAAATGGAAATCATTGCTGACAAAGGCAATGGAAACTATTCCTATATTGACAACCTGATGGAGGCTAAGAAAGTGTTCATCAATGAATTCAGCAGCACGTTATATACAATTGCCAAGGATGTGAAAATCCAGATTGAATTCAATCCTGCCATTGTAAAGGAGTACCGGTTAGTTGGCTATGAAAACCGTTTATTGAATGAAGAAGATTTTGAAAACGATAAGAAGGATGCTGGTGAAATGGGTGCCGGGCACACGGTGACTGCATTATACGAGCTTGTTACCACCAACAGGCATACGGATTATGTAAGAAAACTTAAATATCAGCCGAATGAGGTTCTGCCTGTTGTTCCACAATCGGGAGAACTCGCCACTATAAAATTCAGGTATAAAAAACCGGATGGCGATAAAAGCATCCTGATGACAGAGGTGATACCCCAATTGGTTCAGCCTGTTTCAGAGACCTCCGATAATTTCAGGTTTTCAGCTGCCGTAGCTGGCTTCGGAATGCTTCTCCGCAATTCGGAATATAAGGGAACTGTAAATTATGATCAGGTGCTGAGTCTTGCCCGCGGTTCAAAGGGATATGACAAAGACGGTTACCGGGCGGAATTTATCAGGTTGGTGGAACTAAGTGACAGCGGTCTCACGAGCGACAGCGAGTAACTGAACAATGAACAATGAACAAAGAACTGTTTCACAATTCATACAGCTTCATCTTATTGAATAGCGTTTTTCTGCTGATCTTCAGTAATTTGGCAGCTTCAGTGCGGCTGTAATCGGTTTTTGCCAGGGCTTCGATGATCAGTTCCTTTTCCAGCCTTGCATTGATTTGCCTGAGATTCTCATCCAACCCGTTCCCGGTATGGAATATTTCAGATTCTGCCACCTGGTAGCCCTTGATGCGCATGGGCAGGTGCCCGGTTGTCAGGGTACCGTTGCGGGCAAGGATCATGGCACTCTGGATGCAGTTCTGAAGATCACGGACATTGCCAGGCCACGGGTAACTGATAAGCATATCCCTTGCCTGGCTTGTCATGTCCCGGATACTTGTATTCAATTCCTTATTATACAGGGCAATAAAAAAGTCGATCAGCAGCGGAATATCCTCTTTCCGTTCCCGCAGGGGCGGGACAGTAATATTAAAAACATTCAGCCGGTAATACAGGTCGAGCCGGAAGGTCCCCTTTTGGACCTTCTCTTCGAGGTTATTGTTTGTCGCCGAAATAATGCGTACATCGATGTTTACGGGCCGGGTTCCGCCAAGCCGGGTTACCTTCCTGTCCTCGATTACACGAAGCAATTTGACCTGTGCATCCAGGGGCAGTTCACCCAGTTCATCCAGGAACAGGGTCCCTCCATTTGCCTGTTCGAATTTGCCGGGTTTCGCTTCCCGGGCATCCGTGAAGGCACCCTTCTCATGTCCGAACAATTCGCTTTCAATGAGGGTAAACGGAATGGCCCCGCAGTTAACTGTAATCAGCGGAGCGTTTTGTCTTTTTCCGGCCATATGAATGGCGTTCGCAATCACGTCTTTCCCGGTACCGCTTTCCCCCTGCAGGAGGACTGAAGCATCCGTATCCACAACGCATTTGGCCTGCTCAATTACCTTTTTCATGGCCGCGCTGATCCCGATGATCTGCTCAAACGATTTGCGCGTATGGACAGTCTGTTTCAGATCAGCCAGTTCACTGGTCAGCTGCTGGTGTTTCAGGGCACGGCCGATCAGCAGCAATAATTTATCATTATCAAAAGGCTTTTCAAGGTAATCATAGGCTCCTTTTTTTATGGCATCCACTGCCTGGGATACCTCACCAAATGCAGTAATAATTATAACCGTAATGGAGGGAAATTTTTCCCTGATTGTCGCCAGCGCTTCAATACCGCTCATTCCCGGCATATTCTGGTCCATGAGGATCAGGTCAGGCCTGAAAGTCCCTGCGGATGCGATTGCCCTGGATCCATTATCCACCGTCCTGATCGTGTATCCCTCATCCTCAAGGAGGCGGGTCAGTATTTTGCGGATTTTCTCCTCGTCATCGACAACCAGTATTTTTATTTTAGACATAGGGATCCTGTTTATTTCATGGGTAATCTGATCTTCACTTTCGTTCCTTTCCCGGGTTCGCTCGTCAGTTCAATTTCTCCTCCGTGCCGGCTGATAATTCCATAACTGATGGAAAGGCCCAGTCCGGTCCCGTCGTTACGGGTAGTGAAAAAGGGATCGAAGATCCTGTCTATATTTTCAGGCTCAATTCCTTTTCCGGTGTCCGTTATCTCAATGATGTAAAAGAAATTCTCATTTGTACTGTTCTGGACTCCCGATACCTCGTTAACTTCAATCAATACCGAACCCCTACCCGTTGAAATGGATTGCAGGGCATTCATCAGTATATTCAGAAAAACCTGTTTAAGCTGGGCAAGGTCAGCAATTATCCATTCATTTTGCGAATGGTAATTCAGTTCAAGGATGATCCCCTTTTTCAGGGCAAGATTTGACACAAGCTGAACCGACTGGTTCAGCAAAACCTTAAGATTAATGTTTTCCTTTTTGGGATCCTGGGGTTTGGCAAAGGAAAGCATTCCCTCGATAATTTCGTTGATGCGGTCCACCTCTGAAATCAGGTCATCCGCAATTTCAATATCGGAAGGGAGTTTGAGTCTTCTTTTCAGGTACTGCATCGAACTGCGTATTGAGGTCAGCGGATTTCTGATCTCGTGGGCTGCCCCGGCTGCCAGCTCCCCGAGCGTGGCGAGCCTGTCGGCCCGGTACATCCTCCGTGTTCTTTCTTTCTGCAGGTGATAGTGATAGGCATTTTCAAAAGCAAATCCTGCCTGGTCGAGAAGTACTTTCAGCTGGTGAAGCTCTTCCAGGTTGTATTGCCTATCCGCCTTTTTGCCTATGCAAACCAATCCTTTCACCTGGTTCATCACAATAAATGGATAGACAAGGCCTACGTTCAGGTCATGCAGCAATTCCTGTTCCGGTTTACTCAGAAAATTGAAGATTTCGCGGTTATCATCAATCACAAGGAATGTTTTGTTAACGGATAACCAGAAAATCAATTTATCGGATGCATAAAACTGCGAGATATTTTCCGCCCGGGTGGTGGAGATAATTTTTTCCACCGGCTGGAACCGGTTCAGGTCCGGATTAAGAAGAAAAATATGGATTTCCCGGGTGTTGAAAATATCCTTCAGGCGGGCGGAGAAATTATCCTTAAGCTGTTCCAGGTCCGTAATAATCGAAAAGGACTCATTCAGTTCCGATAGAAAACGGTTGAAATCACCGGGTTTATTTTTGGATCGGTCCATCAGGGGGAATTTGTTGATTTGATGTTTTGTTGTTTTGTTGATTTATTGATTTATTGATTTGATGATTTGATGATTTGATGATGGGGAGTAAAAGTAAGAATAAATAATTAATTTACCTGGTCATTCCGGATGAGAATGAGTAATCTGTTACTCATTTTCAAAAAAATTTACCCGCTGAAATTGGATTGCCAGTCTAAAACATATTGAATAAAGAACTAGTAATCAATACTATAATTGAATTTGGTATACGTATTGATTATACTGTTTTAAACATCAATATTGAGAACAGAATGCTGGCAGGTTATGCAATGAAGATACCAATCTTTTTATTATTCCTTGTGTTTCTGTCCCCGGTAAAAGGTCAGGATACCCTCTATCTTACTTGTCCAGAGGCCATTTCAATTGCACTGGGCCAGAGTTTTTCGGGCAAGACCTTCCAGATTGAGCGAAAGGCCATGCAGTATTATTTCGGGTATTACAAGGCCACCTTCAAGCCACGGCTGGATATGCAGCTGAATACCCCTTTGTGGCAGGAATCGCTCACAACGATTGAACAGGCAAACGGGCTTCCGGTATATAATTCAACAGGTTCTTTACAGGTCGGCGGTAATATGAAATTCACCTACGTGTTGCCTTCCGGCGGAGATCTCTCCCTGTCCGCCAATATGTACCGTGAAAACCTGAGCACCATACTGGCCAGTGACAACAGCGAGCTGAATACCGAACAGTTCTACAGTTATGTTGGTGTGATGCTCAACCAGCCGATTTTCACCAAAAACACGTTGCGGGAGAATCTCCGTGAAGCGGAGTTTAAATTCCAGCGATCGGAACATTACTATTCCCGGGCTGAAATGGATATTGTGTATGATGTTACCCAGGAGTTTTATGCCTTGTACCGGTGTCGCAAGCAGCTTGAGATCGCGAACGAGAAACTCAAAAATTCCCAGGAATCATTCCGGATAGCCAAACTGATGTCCAAGAGCGGACGGATAGCCGAGGGGGATGAAATGAGCGCCGAGGTATCCGTGGCACAAAACCAGGCTGCCCGTTTAAAGGCAGTGAATGAACTGCAGAATGAGGAGGACCGGTTCAAGCAGCTGGTCGGGATTGATCTGAACCGGGAGATCGGTATTGTAACGAATCTGGAATATGTGCCTCTCCTTATTGATGAGCAGAAAGCCATGGATGAGGCCCTGAAAAACCGGTTGGAGCTGAAAGAAACGGAAATGGATATCGGTCTCCAGCAGATTGAGGTAGAACGGGCAAAACGCGAAAGGGAGTTTAAAGGATATGTTTCGGCCTATTATGATGTGACGGGGATCAGTACAATAGGTTCGGGATCCACCGGTGAACTGGCACAGTCTTCATTCGAAGATGTCAGGAACCGTCCACCGAACCGCGGGGTGGCATTGACGTTTACATTCCCGATCTATGACTGGGGACGGGGTGCTTCAAAAGTAAAAGAGGCCAGGCTGCGGCTGGAAGCCCGTGAATTATACAAAGAAAACCAGGAAATCACCATCCTGAAGGAGGTGCGTGAGATCATCCGGGCCGTGGATGAATCAGCGCAGCAACTGGAGATCCACAAGAAGAATCTAGATCTTGCCAGGAAGACATTCCGCATCAGCCAGATGCGTTTTGAGAACGGGGATATCTCGAACCAGGAACTGACGATGGAGCAGGAGAGGCTTGCCACCATTCAGCTGGAATACCTGGATGCTTTCATCCAATATCAGCTGGCTTCAAATGATTTAAAGAGAAAAACGATGTGGGATTTTGAAAATGACAGGAGCTATTTAGTGACAAGGGACGAGTGACAAGGGACGAGTGACAAGGGACGAGTGACAAGGGACAATGAAAAACTAAAAGTGGAATACAATTTGAAAATTTGAACTTCATCATGACCGAAGGGAATAAAATTTGAAAATTTTAAAATGGGCTGACGCGGCTGACTGCATGACTCATTAAACCGAATATTGAATACCGAATACTGAATACCGATTACCAAAATAGTACATATGAAAAGAGCAACACTACTTCTGCAATTGCTAACACTGCTACTTTCACTTGCCAATGCCCAGGAGGACCAGGCGGGAATTGCCCTTGATCTGAAAAAGGCCAGGGCGGCTTACGAGATGGCGCGGCAGAAATATGATAATGACAAGGAATTGTATGATCAGAAGGCTATTTCGCTCTCGGAATTCAACAATTCAAAGAATGAATTCTTATCCAGGGAAGTGGATTATCAGAAACTTATATTGAGACTTATTTCCCAGCAGTCCTATATTATTGTGGAAAAAGCACTTAAATACCAGAACAGCAAAGGTGAAAAAAGGGTACAGGTAACACTAAGGAGTTCTACCGAAGGGAACCAGGATTACCTGAAGCAGTTTGAACAGCATTTTGATGTTTTCACGCCTGAAATGCGCACGGCGAAGGTGTATAACATTTTCGTATCCATCAATAACATAACGGATAATACAATTATCGGGTCGCCGTATGAGATCAGAATTCCCTTTATTGACAATGGGTCTGTTGCAACCATTGATTTCAACCTGCTGAGGGATGCTGAAAGTGTGCAGGTAATGCTGAATTATAACAGTAAAAAGGATACCAAGAACATATATCTTGAGAAAGATGCATCGGCGAATATGGTGGCTATTACCTCATCCCAGTTTGCGCAGGAAACCGATCTCGGATCCTCGGCATCCTTCGATCTGAATCTTGAACGTTTTTCGTCTACGGATGATGTATACCGGTTTCTGGTTGTAAATCTTCCCCGGCAGGTCTCCTATGATCTGACGGATGCAGATAACAATGCAAGACTATCGCAGCTGCGGTTCAACCAGGGTGTGAATACCCGGAAATTAAGCCTGAAGGCCTATTTGCCGGACCGGGAAGATGACCAGGTAATCATCGATCATCCCATCAATTTCACTGTCATTGTTCTCACGGATGCCGAATACAATAAGATCAAGGACCCTTCCCTTCTGTCAGAACAGGACGCTGAACGCATACAGGCCGGCAAGATCAGGCTTCAGCTTATTCCCAAGGGAGTTGGGAGGATCGTTGTGAAAGCACCTTCCCTCTATCACGAGATCAGGACCGGGGACAGCCTGAGTATGAAAATTACGGTGATGAATGATGGCACGCGCGTCCTGGATAACATTAAAATCACCACTGAAAATCCACTCAACTGGAAAACAGTAATTATTCCGGATGTCATTCCTACCCTGGCCCCGGGAAAAGAGGAGGAGATCAGTATAAACATCCTGCCACCGGCAGATGTAAATGTAGGCGCCCAGGAAGTAAAGATCAGGACCCAGGCATCTGCGAACAACCGGACAGTGGAAACAGAGGACAAGACAGTGCGGATACAGGTGGAAGCGAGAACGCCGATTTTTGGCACCATCCTGCTGATCCTGGTGCTGATCGGTGTGCTGGCGGGGATTGTGGTGTTCGGGATACGGATGAGTAAGAGATAATTGGGAATGATGAATTATGAATGATGAATTATGAATGATGAATGAAGAATGATGACAAACAAACGGTACAATGCTTAAACATTTAATTATTAAAGAAATACGTGAGATTATCACAAACACCCGGTCGCTGTTTGTTCTGCTTATTTGCGTGGTGCTTATTCCCCTTGGACTATACGTTTCTGTAAAAGAATACGAACAGGCAAAGAATGCCTATAAAGATGCGAAGCAGATGTATGAGGAACGCAATAAGGATAGCAAATCCCTCGATTTTATCGCAGAGGGATATATTCCTCCTTCCCCGCTCAGTATTTTTTCAAACGGATTAACAGGGTATTTGCCGGATAAAATTACGGCCAATTCACGGGGGACATGGCAGGCGGCCAATGACTACGGCATAAATAATCCGGTATCGCTTCTGTTTGGAAAAATTGATTTCTACTTTATCATTACAATCATCCTTTCTCTTCTGGCTTTTATTTTCACATTTAATTCCATCAGCGGAGAAAAGGAAACCGGAACATTAAGATTGTTGGCGGCTCATGCAGTGCCCCGCTGGAATATCATCCTGGCAAAAATAACTGGTACCTATGTTGTGTTTCTTGTTTCCTTTCTTGTTGGAACTATTTCGGGACTGGTATTGCTGACATTGTTCTCCGATGTGCCCATTCTTTCAGGGAGCTATTTGGGTCCCTTCATAGTTATGCTGGTTATCAGCCTCTTGCTTTTGTTTATATTATTCAACATTGGCATACTCCTGTCAATCAAGACTAAAAATTCAGGGGCTTCCATCACAGCTGGCTTACTTGTATGGATTTTAATCGCAATCATCATTCCGAAAATTAGTCCGATGATCGCGCAGGTTGTTTATCCCATTGAAACGGAAGAGCTTGTCAATAAAAAGAAATCCGTAAAACGCGAAGAGATCCAGGCAGAATTTGACAAAGTCAGGGGAGAACTGATGACCACCATCATGAGAGAAAACGGCTTGAATTCAAATGAAGTGAATATGTGGTCCGAATGGGACATTCCTTCGTTCAGGGATTCGAGAGACAATTATGATTTGAAAATAGTGGAAATCAAAAAAAAGTATGATGACAGGGTTTCAGAAGAAATAAAAAAAATAGAAAAGGACTATGCCAATAAAAAGAATGTACAGCAAAACATAGCCAGGAATATCTCAAGGATTAGTCCGGTCAGTTGCTATACCTATCTCGTCAATGATATAACACATACCGGACTGGGAGAATTGATAAACATTGAATCCAATGCCAGTCAATTTACGCAAAATGCAGAATCGGAATATTACAGTCATTTCAGAAAAAATTATAAGGAATACAGAATAGGAGGTTCCTATACCAGCGGTTATTTTGGGGATATGTCAAAAATAAATGTTACTGTTCCTTCCCTTCAGAACTACAGGTATCCTTCACTGTCGGTGGCTCTGGTGAATAATTGGATCGACCTGGTCCTTATCTTTTTTTATGCATTCCTGTTTTTTTCCCTGAGCGTTTTTCAATTTATCAGGTATGATGTCAGGTGAAGAAGGGACTGGGAACGAGGGACGAAGGACGAGATGAGAGATGAGTAGGGAGAGATGAGTAGGGAGTAAAGACCCCGAAGGGGCCTGAACTCAGTAACCGTGGGTGAAACCTACGGAATAGAACCGCAGAACCGCAGAACCGCAGAACTTATTAATTAATGACCGGCAACAATTAACTAACAATTATATTCATGCTACAAGCGATTGATTTAACAAAGCGATATGAGGACCAACAGCTGGCACTCGACGCACTGAATCTCGAGATCAAAGAGGGTGAGATATTTTTCCTCCTGGGCGCCAACGGGGCGGGAAAAACCACAACAATCAACCTGTTTCTTAATTTCATTGAACCCACCGGCGGAAAAGCGCTGATCAATGGGATTGATGTAACGAGGGATCCGCTGGAATCAAAAAAGTATGTTTCCTATGTGAGTGAAAATGTGATGCTGTATGGAAATTTCACCGCCCGGCAGAACCTCGATTTTTTTGCCAAGCTGGGAGGCAAGCCCAATCTGACACGGGAGGAGTATTACATGCATATGCGGGAAGTCGGTCTGCAGGAAGACGCCTTTGAGAAGAAAGTGAAGACCTTTTCAAAGGGGATGCGGCAGAAAGTGGGACTGACGATCGCCATTATCAAGGATGCTCCCAATATCCTGCTGGATGAACCTACGGCCGGACTGGACCCGAAAGCGGCAGCCGAGCTGATGCAGATCCTGGTGAACCTGAAACGACAGGGCAAATCCATCTTCATGTGCACGCATGATATTTTCAGGGCAAAGAACATTGCCGACAGGGTAGGGATCATGAAAGAGGGACGACTTGTAATGGTGCGTACCCGTGAGGAATTCCTGGAAGATGACCTGGAGAAGATCTATATGGATTATATGCAGGAAATGGTGATTGAGGGGAGGTAATTGAGAGATGAGAGATGAGAGATGAGAGATGAGAGATGAGAGATGAGAGATGAGAGATGAGAGGTGAGTTTTTACAAGCATCAAGCATCCAGCATCAAGTTTCATAATATACCGATTACTGAATACCTGAAAACAGTACTAATTAAATATAGCTAAAATGATCTGGCACATTATTAAAAAGGATTTCCTTGATAATTTCACCTCGGTGCGGTTTGTGGCGGGTTTTCTGATTTGCCTGTTTCTTGTACCGTATACTGTTTATACAGGTACAAAGGTATATGAGAACAGGGTAAACCTGTATCAGCGGGATGAAAAAAGAGCAGACGAGATATTCACCAAAGCGCAGGTTTTTGCTTCTATTCAACCTGAAGTTAATATTTCACCCAGTCCCCTTACGATATTTTGTAAAGGAATCAGCGAACAGGTTGGAAGCCAGGTCAGACTTGGCAGCTATGAAGTGCCCACCTTTGCCGGCGGTATTTCAAGCATTCATGAGAACCAGTTTCTGAACCGATTTGTCAGCATGGATTTCATTAATATTCTGGCCATTGTACTTTCTCTTATCGGAGTATTCTTATCATATGATATCTTCTCACGCGAAAAGGAAAATGGAACCCTAAAGCTTTTATTGAGCAACCGGGTAACCCGTTCTGACTTTTTCCTCGGAAAGGTGGGGGGTATTCTTATGACCTTTGTCCCATTGCTGCTTGTGTGTTATATGCTTGTGTTCCTGATATTGTGGATATCCCCGTCGGTGAGTCTGACCGGGGATGATTACATCCGGATTGCCCTGTTGATACTGTTCAGCCTGCTGTACCTGGCTTTTTTTGTGTTTTTGGGAAGTTATATTTCCAGTAAATCCGGTTCTTCTTCTACCAGCCTGATCATTGGCTTATTCATCTGGTGTTTTTTATTGTTCCTCTTACCTGGTACAATGGCATACCTGGGCAAGAACATTGTAAAAAGTGAAAATTACAATATCGTGAAATTGAATATGGGTGATCTGGAAAGTGAATACTGGAAAAAGTTTGGTGAAGTCTGGAATAAAATGGAAAAGGAAACCGGATTATATGAACATAACTGCAATGTGTGTAGTGACTATATGATGATATTCACACCCATCGAACATACGGATTTTCGACGCCGGATGAATGCTGAAACCGGACCTTTGGAGTTGGAATACGCCAGCCAGAAATGGCGTATTCAGGAAGCCTACCTGAACCAGCTGTATCATCAGCAGGAAATGATCAAGTATCTTTCATGCCTTTCCCCATCCGAGATATTGAAATACGTGGCAGCATCACTTTGCAGATCGGATATAGGAAATCATATTGACTTTATGGACCAGGCGCGCACCTATCGGGATTTATTTTACAATTACTACAGGGAGCACCGTATTTATTCATCTTTCGAATATTTTACACCCCAAAAGGAATCGAGTATTCCGAAAACACAGGAAGAGGGCAACCAACAATATGAACAATGGAGGCTTAGTGCCAAACCTCAATCCACATTTGACTTTTCTTCGATGGGCACCATAAACACCTCCGGTTTACCGCGATTTGCCTATAAGGAGAAAAGTATCGCGAGTGAACTTTCAGATCAGCTTTGGTTACTGACCGGGATGATCTTTGCCTGTATTTTGCTGATCTGGATCACATACAGATCATTCATCCGATATGACATCAGATAACTAATAATCCGGACTATGTTAAAAACAATCATCATAAAAGAACTGCTAAACCACTTAAATACTCTCCGGTTCCAGTTTGCCCTTGTCCTAACCTTGCTTTTATTCGGTGTATCGTCAATATCCTTTATCATTGATTTTAAGGAACAGAAAGACATCCATGAGCAGGGAATGTCTAAAATCCATGAGAACATGAAAAATGTTACGGATAATGCCTCCCGATTTGCGCAAAATCGCAATGTATATCCGTTTGCACCTCGTACCTCCTCATTCGTTACATCTTGCAAGGAGGAAGTCATGCCCAATTCAATTGCTTATACAGCTTTCAATGTATATGGATTTGACGTTGCAAAGGGAAATATCAATCCCTTTATCCTGCCTTCAAAAGACGTGAATTGGGAATTTATCATAATGCTCCTTTTCAGCTTTTTGGCAATAATTTTCACATTTGACACCATATCCGGTGAAAAGGAAATGAAGACCCTGGCCCTGGGATTGTCAAATTCCGTTTCACGTGGAATATTATTAACAGGAAAGTTCTTTGGATCCGTTATCATCCTAAGCCTTCTCTTATTTCTCGGTATTATCGTGAGCCTTGTTGTCCTCCTCGTTTCAGGACAAGTGGCAATCACATCCTTATTACTTTTTGAAATTGCAGGATTTATTTTTTTGTCTTTTCTGCTTATTGCCTGTGTCACCACCATCGGGTTACTGTCATCTGTTGTCAGCTCTAACCCGAACACATCATTATTTATAGGGTTGATGATCTGGCTTGTTTTCATGTTCGTTGTACCGCACACCTCATTGCTGCTATCAAACAAGCTCTTTCCGGTTGAATCAGCGGATATTATTGCACAAAATACAGAAAACGCGAGAAAGGTAATTGAAGCCGGTTTTCCCGACGGGAAATGGCATAGTGAGAGCGGAAATCCATTTGAACCCGATCACAAAATCAGGGCTGATATGCAGATGGAATTCATGCTTGGTGAAGAGAAAATAAAAGACAACTGGTATAACAGTCAGTTTTCACAGTACCGCAATACCTGCAGGCTCACTATGATCTCTCCCATGTTTGTCTTTGAATTGGGAGATGAGTCTTTGTTGAACGGGGGATTTCAGCGATTCCAAAAGAATTGGAACGATCTGCATGCTTACCAGGAGCAATTCCTAAGCTGGTTCAAAACCTTCGATGCTAAGGACGAGAAAAGTCCGCATTGGTTCAATCCCTATGAGGATTATTCCACTTCCAAGCTAAAGGTAGACATTGATGAGGTACCCGTTTATACCGAGAGAACGGTTTCATTTACAGACCGGTTGGTGGATGGAGGACTCTATATCGCATTGTTATTGGTGTATGCGACGATCCTGTTTTTTGTGTCCTTTGTACTATTGATACGGTATGATGTGAGGTAGATGGTTCTGCGGTTCCTTAATTCTGCAGTCATGCAGGCAGGAGTCTTCGGTTATTCATGTTTGGCTTTATGCTGAGTTTTGATTTTCAAAGGCGTATCTGCCTTATTCCATAACGTATAACCACTGGAGAAAAAAGGTTATGATAGTACAAATTGCCATGAAAGAACTCTTCAACAACATCACCACCTCGCGTTTTGTGACCGGGTTTCTGTTGTGCATGTTGCTGATTCCGTTTTCAATTGTCATCAGCATTGACGAATACAAAAGCAAGGTCAGCGTGTTTGAGATTGAAAAGAAAGCGGCTGATGAGGAGAACCGGGTAAGGGCGTATTCCGCCTATCGCCCGGTAATCGTAAAAAAGCCGACTCCCCTGAGCATTTTTGCCCGGGGTATAAGTTACAATGTAGGTGACCGGATTAAGGTGCTTTTCGGTGACAAGCCCATGATGACGGAAGGAAAATCCCTTAGCAGGGACAATCCCTTTTTAAACCGGTTTTTTACATTCGATTTTGTTTCCGTGCTGATCCTCATCATGTCGCTGATGGCATTTCTGTTTACCTATGATATTTGTACAGGAGAGCGGGAAGCAGGCACTTTAAAAGTAATGTTATCAAACCCGGTAAGCCGGTCGGTGATTCTTACGGGCAAGCTGCTGGGCACATTCCTCACCCTGCTGCCCATGCTGGTCTTCAGCTTCGGCCTGTGTTTGCTTGTTCTGTTCCTTTATCCTTCCATTTCTTTTTCTGCTTCCGAGTGGATCCGAATTAGCCTGATCTTCTTTTTCAGCATGATATTCCTGCTTTTCTTCATGGTATTGGGCTTATTTGTATCTTCAAAAGTGATGAATTCCGGAACCAGCATTATCATCTGCCTGCTGCTGTGGGTGTCCATTTTGTTTATTATTCCAACTGCAGCAAACTATTCCGCCGGTAGTTTTATAAAGGCAGGGTCAGTTGAAAATCTGAATCTTGACCTTGGTGAAATTGACCATGAACTCCAGGAAAAAATTTCGGAGTATGTAAAAACACTCCCTGAAAGTGACTGGGGCATGACGCAAACCTATTGGTCAGGCAATGACGGGTTTAAGATCATCGGTGGGGCCACCCGGAGTTTTATGGAAAGAGAGAAAAAGGCAAATGAATACGGTGAGCCATTACGGATACAATTTGCCGATAAAAAATGGAAATTCCGCAAGCGCTTTATTGACCAGTTGGAAAACCAGCAAAAATTTGCCCGGTACTGTTCATTGTTATCCCCGTCCGAGATCTTTAAAGAGTCCGTTGCCGGTTTATGTGCAACAAACTATGAAAGTCACCGGGATTTCATAACCCAGGTAAGTGAATACAGGCAAACACTGATAAAGTATTACGTGGATAATAATCTGTTCAGCTCGTATCTGTATTTCAACCAGCAGGATCCGAACGGGTATATGACCGCGGATGAAATGATCTATTTCAGAACCCGGGGCGCTTGCAGGACCTACAAAGAGTTTGAATCAAAACTGGGAGGTGACTGGAATTACCTTGCTGTTGAAATTCCAAACAGTAATCTGTGGGACTGGAAACCTTTGGACCTTTCTGCTTTGCCAGCCTTTGAATACAAGGCGGCAAGGGTGAGCCGGGATATCAGCTATTCCCTTGTTTATTTCGGTATTTTGCTGGGACTTGTTTTTGTGCTGTTTTACTTGTCATTTATATCCTTCCTGAAATATGATGTGCGATAATCCATACCCTATTTATAATCGTGTAATATGTTGAAAAACATAATATTAAATAACATCTGGCAAAACGTGCAGAGCCTCCGGCTCCAGGTACTTTTTATCCTGATCATGGCTGTATTTACAGTGGGCAGCATGGCCTATATTTTTCAATATAAATCGGCGATCGATGAATATGAAGTATATGGCAGTAAAATGAGGAATGGTCCGGCTTCGGAGGGAGATGAATTAATGGGGATACAGGGTAATACTGTTACTTCCGCAGCCGTTGCAATGAGAAATTATATTTTTAAGCCCGTGCAAAATGAGTTTATTGAAGATGCCCAATCCCGGTACATTCCCAATACGATAACCTATAATGCCTATAATGTTTTCGGTTATTCCATCAGCCAGCGGTCAGGGAATCCCTACCTGAATCTTTCTCAGGAACTTAACTGGAGTTTCATCGTCAGCATTCTTATAAGTTTTGCCATTTTGCTGATATCTTTTGATTCTATTTCAGGAGAACGGGAATCCCATACCCTTTCGCTGATTATTTCGAACAGTATACCCCGGTTTACCCTGCTCACCGGTAAGTTCATCAGCATAGTTATATCCGGTGTATTGCTGACGCTCCCGGGATTTATTATCAGTATCCTTATCCTTTTAATTGCCGGAATAATCAAGGTGAATGCATTATTCATCTTTGAAACAGTGGTTTTTATTTTTGCTCAATTGCTGATCATAGCCTGTATGGCAGCTCTTGGCATGTTCTGTTCCGTAATATCACGATCATCCAACGTTAGCCTTCTGACCGGTTTAACCCTTTGGTGTGTGTTCCTTATATTTTCTCCCAATCTGGCTGTTTTTTCTGCAGAACACTTTTTTGGAATCAAAAATTCCGAGACCATCCGGGCAGAAATTGAATCTGCAAAAGACCTGATCAATAAGGCAGCGCCTGAAGGCAGCTGGGCCATGAACGGGGGGGATCTGTTTTACCCGAAACACCGGTTAAGGGCAAATAACCAGACAAACCTGATGAATGCGGAAAAAGTGATTCATGATGCATGGTATACGGATCAGTTCGGACAATATCAGAAGGCCTCGCTATTCAGCTATATTTCCCCGGTTTCACTTTTTGAGAGGGTGGGGGAATCCATTACCGGCAATGGTTATTTCCGGTTCAGAAAAAACTGGGATGACATTCACAATTTCCAGGGACAATTTCTTGTGTGGTTCAAAGAAATCGATCTGAAGGATAATAAAAGTCCCCACTGGTATAATCCCTATGAGGACTGTTCCACATCCCGTAAAAAAGTAGAAATTACTGATATTCCGCAATATACTGAAACTGCAAGTTCGATATCCCAGCGGCTCACTGCTGCATTCCCGGGTGTTCTGGCACTTTTAATTTACACAACCTTATTATTTGGGATAACGGTGGTGCTGTTTAGCAGGTATGATGTGAGGTAAACAGTTTTGCAATTATGCGGTTATGCAGTTCTGCGGTTCTGTGGTTTGAATCTTCCCACCGTTCCGCCTTTTCACTTTTTCACTATCTTTGATTTATGCTTACCCTCAATCACGTTCATCATATTGCTGCTATCTGCCTCGATTATGAAAGATCGAAGGATTTTTATACACGGGTAATGGGACTTACCATCATTCGTGAAACATTCCGTGCGGAAAGGAATTCCTACAAACTTGACCTGGCATTGAACGGTGAATTTGTGGTTGAATTGTTTTCATTTCCGGGTAGTCCGGCGCGTCCTTCGTATCCCGAGGCTGCCGGATTGCGGCACCTCGCATTTGAAGTGAACAGGATTGATGAGGTTTGCCAATACCTGAACGAGCAGGGCATACGGTTCGATCCGGTAAGGATTGATTCCCTTACCGGAAAACAATTTACCTTTATCGCAGATCCCGATGGATTGCCTATCGAATTTTATGAAAAATGATCGATCTAAGCCTTTTTATTCAACCCTTTCCCTTGCCCCGGGAGATATTGCATGATCGAAATCCCTGGCAGATTACCGCCAACCTGGAGGAAATCCTAAGGGAATATTTGCCGTACCTGGACAAAAATTACAGGATCTGCAATAACCAGGCTATACACCACTCCGCCCGGATTGAACCGGGAGTGATCATGAAGGGTACGGTTATCATAGGAGCAGACTGTTTCCTGGCAACAGGTGCTTATCTGCGGGGTGGGGTGTTTTTAGATGATAAGGTAAGTCTGGGACCGGGATGTGAGATAAAATCCAGTGTCATTACACAGGGAACTGGCATTGCACATTTCAACTTCATTGGAGACAGCCTGATCGGCAGCCGGGCAAATTTTGAAGCGGGCTCGGTTATTGCCAATCATTACAATGAAAGGGAAAATAAGCGGATCTTTGTCAATATAAATAACGGGATACTGGACACAGGGCTTGATAAATTCGGAGCCCTGGTGGGTGACAATTCAAAGATCGGGGCCAATGCGGTGCTTTCACCGGGAACCATTCTCACACCAGGATCTATTGTTAAGCGCCTTGAATTAATTGAGCAGATTAAGGACCGGAATAATAAATTCGTATAAAATGAATTGTGCAATAATCCTCGACATGGATGGTGTTATCATCGACAGCAATCCCTTTCACCGTATGGCCTGGCAGGAGTTTCTTGAAAGGCACGGCGTGGAAGTCAATGAGCCCATGTTTAAGAATGTTATTTTTGGAACTACAGGCGATCATGCTATCCGGAATTTATTGCAGCCGCCGGAACTTACAGCGGATCAATTATCTCTTTACCTCGAGGAAATTGACACTACTTACCGGAGAATCGTTTCAGGAAATGAGCAGATTTTTCCGGTAGCTGGATTGTATTATTTCCTTGACTTTATCAAAGAAATCGGATTTAAAATAGCACTGGCCACGTCAGCGCCACCAGAAAATATCAGTCTTATTCTTGAACGCCTGGGTATCACAGAATATTTTGATGTGATAGTTGACAAGACCCAGGTATCCCATGGTAAGCCCGATCCGGAAGTATATCTGAAAACACTGGAGAACCTTAAGACTGACGGCGAATATTGCCTTGTATTTGAAGATTCATTATCAGGCGTTCGTTCAGCCATCCAGGCTGGCATACGTGTTGTAGGAGTAACCACCAGTCACACTGCAGCGGAACTTTCGCAGGCCGGCACCATTTACAATATAGATGATTTTAATGACCCCCATCTTCCGGAAATGCTGGCTACAATATCAGCGTATTAAAGGAACCGGCAGGTAACGGAATGGCATAATCCCTTGAATTAAAGCGGATTTTTATCACATTTTCTTTTTCAAGAGGATTGAACAGCAATAATATTGTATGTTCTTTATCTCTGAATGCCAAACAATTGGGATTGTCCACAGGAAGATAATAAGCGCCCGGGCTCACATAGGCAGCAAGATGTTTCATCAGGTAAAACTCAGGATTGTAAACTACCTGTCCGGTTTTACGGTTAATGCTGATCATTGAGTTTTGTTTCCATCCCCATTGGCTTTTTCCCGTTTCGTCGAGTACCATATTCCAGTACATATAGGCATTTGCACCATTACTGAAATAATGCCGCATAAGTTCCCAGGTATGGCGGGCGGCTTTCCAGTCGTTTGAACCATCGCCGCATTCGGTTTCCGTTTGGATAAGCAGAAGTTCCGGGTATTTCTTATGGACCAGCGGAATGGCATCCTTACCGGCCCATTGAAAACCGACTCCCATTGATGTATTTTCTCGCGGCAGCATTCTGAAGGATTGTATCCACCCTTTCAATTTGCGGACGTTCAACTGTTCCCATGAAAATAGAAGTTTTCAGTCCTGCCCTTTCAAATTGGGGACCGAGGTATCCGCCAATAAACCGGGCTATATCTTCCGGTCTCCAGATGCATGAGGGGAATACCTGGCATGAATTAAGCTCATTTTGCGGATGAATGGCATAAATGGGAATACCCTGGGCAGCGTAGGCTTCTACAAATTTCTGAAAATAGAGCGCATATGCCTTAAGTACCTTGTCTTCCATCCGGAATTGCGTTTTCATTTCAGTTCCCTGCATATTGTCGGGCAAGATCATTGAACTCCTTACTTGCAGCACAGGCATAATGATTGTTGGTCTTCATCCATGATGGCGGGCACCATGGAGAGGCCCAGATCTGAAGATTCGGATTGATTGCCCGGGCCCTTTTGATGTATGGGATCAGCCGTTTTTCATCCCGGCTGATGGAAAAATCTTTCATATCATAATCACCAGGGGTCTCATCATAACTGTACCAATCTAATGCATAGTCGTTGGCACCGATTGGCATTCTGCACAATGTGAACCGGCAACCACTGACTGTATCAAAAAGAGCAGACAGGATGTTGTCCTGTTCCGGCTTTGGTAATGCCTGCAAGGCTTCCCAGCCGAGTTCATTAAAGCATCCCCCGAAACCGGTTATGACCTGTTCAACTTTTTGGTTGTCGATCAGAATATCCGGATTTTCCGAAGCCGGTCGCGTTACAGTCACCCGGATGGATTGTTTCTGCCAGTTTCCGGAAGGAGAGGTACTTGTAATTTCAATGATTTCTTTCTGACTACAGGAAAACAGGATGATCAGAGAGAAGGGCAGGATTATTCTGCAGGAGGCTAAAATGAGTGTTCTTGACATGGCAATTTCGAATGAATGGACGATAAATATAGTAATATTTACGATTTTGGATTTTCGATTTACGATTTTCGAAAGGTGAAGTTTTTACTTTTTAGTTTTGCAGTTAAGTATTCTCGCAGATTTATTGGAGTTTACGGGGTTTGGGCTCTCGCAGATTTTCGCAGATTTTCCCGAAGGGATGCCTTTGGCACGCAGATTTACAATTCTCTATTCCGGAAATGTTAATCGAATGCAATGAGATTCTCAGCGACCTCAATATAGCCTGGTAAACAAAACTTTCCTTTGCGTTAAAATTTTTGGACCGTCCCTGGTTATACAGATCAGGCAAAGCCTGGCAAATCGTCAATCTCCTTTCTATCGACAGGCAAGCCTTATAGGGATTCCTTAAAATCGTAAATCGTAAATCGTAGATCGTAAATAAATTTTATTAATTTAGATTGCGCAAAAATTCGCCGCCTCTATGAGTATGACTTCCAAAGAAAGATTAAATGCAACACTCTCGCACAAGGCTCCTGATCGCATTGCGATCGATTTTGGAGCAACTCCAGTAACCGGCATACATGTTCTCATAATCCAGAAATTACGGGAATATTACGGATTGAAAAAAATTCCGGTTAAGGTAACAGAACCTTACCAGATGTTGGGGGAAATTGATTCTGAACTGATGGATATCCTGGGAGTGGATGTCATCGGATTAAGTCCCCGGACAAACATCATTGGTTTTGAAAGCAACAACTGGAAGGAATTCAGGATGTGGTGGGGCCAGGAAGTATTGGTACCGGGAAATTTCAATACAAAAACACTGGCTGGTGGCGATCTTTTGTTGTTTCCCGAAGGAGATATGACGGTACCCCCTTCTGCCCGGATGCCCTCCACGGGTTATTTTTTTGATACCCTCATCAGGCAGGAGCCCCTGGATGAAGCAAAATTGAATGTAGATGACAATCTCGAAGAATTTGCACCCCTTTCACCCGTTGATATTGATTACTGGACCGGCCAGATTGAGATAGCGAAAAAAAGTGATCGTGGCATAGTGGCCAATTTCGGAGGTACTGCACTTGGAGATATTGCACTTGTGCCTGCTCCGTTCATGAAACATCCCCGGGGTATCCGCGATATTCAGGAATGGTATATGAGCACATTGGTTCGCCCTGATTTTATCAAGGAAGTTTTTGAAAGGCAGACTGATATTGCAGTTGAGAATTTAAAGAAATTATTCAGTATAGCGGGCAATGTGGTTGACGTAGTTTACCTGTGTGGAAATGATTTTGGTACACAGCAGTCAACATTCTGTGATCTGGAGGGCTTCAGGGAATTTTACGTTCCGTATTACCGGAAAATGACGGATTGGATTCATGCCAATACGGAATGGAAGGTATTCAAGCATTCATGCGGAGCTGTGGAATCTCTGATGGAAGGTTTTATTGAGGCGGGTTTTGATATACTCAACCCTGTTCAGATAAGTGCGGCTGGGATGAATCCTGAAAAGCTCAAGGAAAAATATGGAAAGCAGCTTGTATTCTGGGGTGGTGGTGTGGATACGCAAAAGGTGCTGGCATTCGGCACTCCCGGTGAAGTTAAAAAGCAGGTAAGGGAACTATGTTCTGTTTTTTCCCGTGAGGGTGGTTTTGTCTTTAATACAGTCCATAATATTCAGGCCAACGTACCCGTGGAAAATGTGGCCGCCATGATCGAAACGCTCAGGTTTGAAAATCATTAAAATGAATCATTATGACAGATATTCAAATGCAGCAGATCAGTGTGAAACTGAAGTCCTATAAATTTGAATTTGCTGAGCTTGCACTCGAATCTGGCTTTGTTGATGATTACATTGGCTTCACACCCGGTGAAGCGCCCGAACCGTTCCCACTGATCATCAGGGAAATTCTGTCGAAATCGGAAAACCTGGTGAGGCCGGAGGGTGGTTATTCACTTTTTAAAAACATCAACATTGATCGGGAGAACAAAATAACGGTTATCGGAGATGTTGAGTTAGGTACAAAAAGCATCGTAACCAGGCATATGGATAAATCAGGATTGATTGCCGTATTTGCCTGCACGGCCGGAGCGGAGATTTCATGGCTTGCTTCTGAATATAACAAAAAGGGACATACTGTACATGCCTATATTGCTGATTCCATAGGATCCATTGTGGTTGAACATGCCATGGATAAGATCCAGGAGCACCTGAAATCACTGATGGATGAACAGGGATTGAAGATCACCAACCGGTATAGTCCGGGTTATTGCGGGTGGGAATTAAAAGAACAGTCGAAGCTCTTCGGTCTGTTGCCTGAGAATTTTTGCGGGATAAGTTTATCTGATTCCATGTTAATGAAACCCATCAAGTCAGTCAGTGGGATCATAGGCATCGGTAAGGATGTTACTTATGATCATTACACCTGCAACTATTGCAAGGATGTGAATTGCCTTTACCGGGGAAAACGGTAGAACAATCGGAACATTCATAAATCATGTTTGTTTTTCTTCATACTAAATCCTTTGGCAATGATTAACAAAGTAGGGAAATACAGTAGTTCAGGGCTGCTGATTTTTAATCCAAGGCGTGAATTTCTGCGCAAGGGTGTTTTATTTGGAACTCTGGCAGGCGTAACCGCGATAAGCCTGATCTCCTCCTGCAAGAAAGAAGCGGAGGAAGGTGAAATTTCACCTGTTGAGGATCTGATGCGGGAACATGGATTGTTGAACCGTATCATGATGATTTATGATAACTGCATGGCAAAACTAGTGAGCAAAGAAGAATTCCAGGTTGATGCACTCAAGAATGCTGCCAATATTATTCGCTCATTTGTAGAAGATTATCATGAAAAACTGGAGGAAAAATATCTTTTCCCCCGTTTTGTAAATGCCAATAAACTGGTCGACCTAGTGCAAACACTTTATATTCAACATCATGCCGGAAGAATTTTGACTGATCAGATCATTGATCTGTCGAATGCAAATTCATTGAAGAATTCGGATGATACCCTTAAACTGATCAGTTTGCTGGATACTTTCAACAGGATGTATCGCCCGCATGAAGCAACGGAAGATACTGTCCTTTTCCCGAATCTGCGAAAAATTGTCAGCCGGAATGAATATGATTCCATGGGCGAGGATTTTGAAGAGCAGGAGCGCACTTTATTTGGTGCTGATGGGTTTGAAGGCATGGTGGATAAAGTGGCAAGTATTGAAAAACAATTGGGAATCTATGACATATCAGCATTTACACCCGCCGTTTAAGCCTGGCACCCTGTGTGTGCATGAGGGCCAGATGGCAGATGAATACAGGGGAATCAACACTCCCATTTTCGCATCAACATCATATGGCTATCTTGATACAGAGGACCGGCTGTATCCCAGGTATTTCAACATACCTAACCAGACAGTCATCATTCAAAAACTGGCAGCGCTCGAAAAAGCTGAAAATGGTTTGATTTTTTCATCAGGCATGGCAGCTGTAAGTACAACATTGCTAAGCCTCATGAACAAAGGAGATCATTGTATTTTTCAGAATGGTCTGTATGGCGGAACGTTGCATTTTGCGAACGAGGAGTTCAATCGATTTGGCCTGGAGTATACCGTTCTTAAAAATAATGAAATCAAATCTTTTGAAGCCGCAATACGGCCCAATACAAGGGTTGTTTTCATAGAATCACCCTCCAATCCCCTGTTATCAATCGTCGATCTGGAGGCAGTAAGCAAATTATGCCATCAGAAAAATTGTGTTTCTGTAATTGATAATACTTTTGCCTCGCCGGTGAATCAAAATCCCCTGGAATTTGGCATCGACATTGTTCTTCACAGTGCAACGAAATACCTGGGCGGACACAGTGATATTACAGCGGGAGCAGTTTTGTCAAATAACCAATATATAAAAAGGATCACCCAATCGGCCCTGAGTTTTGGCGGCAGCCTGAATGCACTGATGTGTTACCTGCTGGAAAGAAGCATTAAGACTTTGACTGTGCGGGTAGAAAAACAAAATCAGAATGCCGGGATGATTGCAGATTTTTTATCTGGACGTCCTGAAATTGAGACAGTTTACTACCCCGGATTAGCAAGCCATCAGGGACATGAAATTGCCAGAAGGCAGATGACAGGCTTTGGGGGTATGCTCTCATTTGAATTGAAAGACCAGGACATTACTGCATTTCAAAAGCGACTTCATCTGATAAAGCCAGCAATGAGCCTGGGTGGCATTGAATCCACAATTTGTGCCCCTGTTACTACTTCTCACCGGCTTGTATCCAAAAAGGAAAGGGAAGAAGAAGGAATCAAGGATAATTTGTTGAGATTGTCGGTGGGAATTGAGGATTCAAATGATTTAATCAGGGATATTGAGCAGGCTTTACATAATTAGCCGGTCAAATTTGCGTTTTATTCACCGTATTTATTCTAGCAGAACATGAAGATCGGTTTTTCAATTCCAACATCTTGCACGTTATTGTTTATTTTGATTCTGGCCGCCTGCCATAAAGACGATAACGGAGGAACACTGGCGGTGATCGTTACCTCTGTTGTGGATGTGGTTACTCCCATCTCAGCAACCTGTAGCGGCAATATTACAGCAGACGAGGGCTCAGCTCCCACTGAAAGAGGGGTATGCTGGAGCACGGAACCAGAACCCGATATTACGGATAATAAAGCCTCAGGAGAAGCTGGGCCCGGTGAATTTTCAATCCTGATGACGGGATTAACTCCGCAAACCACATACTATGCCAGGGCTTATGCGGTAAATAAAGCTGGCACAGCATATGGTGAGGAAATATCCTTTACGACCCCTGAAGATCATTCAGGTGAAACCGGAACCGTAACTGATATCGACGGAAACGTATATCAAACCATTGGAATCGGATCGCAATACTGGACAATCGGGAATCTGAAAACCACCCAATTTAATGATGGAACTCCAATCCCATTTGCGAATGATAATCTGGCATGGGAATCTCTTGCCGGACCGGGTTATTGCTATTATTATGGTGATCCGTTGTACCTGGAAGTTTTTGGAGCCTTATACAACTGGTATGCAGTAGTATCGTCCAAATTGCCCCCGGCCGGATGGCATGTTCCCACCGATGCGGAATGGATCATCCTGGAAACCTATCTTGGTGGAATTTCCATTGCAGGAGGTAAGCTCAAGGAAACCGGAACAGAATACTGGATGGCTCCAAATTTTGAAGCAACTAATGAAACCGGATTTGGCGCTCGGGCTGGCGGAATCCGCACAGAAGACGGAACATTTGATCAGGTGAATGAAACATCGAACTTCTGGACTAACTCTTCTGCATCAAACAAGTTAGCCTGGTACAGGTCCATGGATTATAGCACTTCGGGGATTACCAAAGAGAGTATTTCCGTGAATTTTGGACTTTCGGTCAGACTGGTGAAGGATTGATGATTTGATGATTTGATGATTTAATGATTTGATGATTGAGCGGAGCAAAACCTCAAAACTGCAAAGCTGCTTCCGGGGCTGGTATCCCACGCTGGCGGGGGCAGGGGGTGGATTTTGTGGCAATCCCTACAATACCATATGCGCTCCGCGCAATTTCCGAATCCGCAGAACCGCATAACTGAATAATCGCATGACTTTTTCTAATTGGCTATAAACGGAGCCTTACAGACAAACATCTCATTATTTAGCTGGTCAATAAGAAACCGGGCCAGATCAGTTGCACCGATCTGAATTCCGGGACTATCCGCCAGGCTGATCTTTACACCCCGGGTTACATCTGTAAGTTTTATCATGGGACAACGGACTATCGTCCATTGGATATTGCTGTTTTTCAGCAATTCAAAATCTTTCTGACGGTCGTCAATAACAGTTGAGGCAAACCAACGCATCATTGTGACCAGGGACCGTGTTAATAATCCCTTTTTATCGCCGGGCGCATCAATTGCCAAACCGGCAACTTCTATGAATCTGCTAATATTCAGGGTCTGCATGGTCCTTATAATATGACCTGCAGCAGTGCTGCAGGTATCGGGCTCATTTCGGGAGGGACCCAGCGTACTGATTACTGCTTCACATCCTGAAAGCAGGTTGAAAACAGATCCATAATCACGTGCATTTCCCTGCACAACTTCCAGGGACGGATCCGATCGTTCCACTTTTCGGGTATCACGGGCAAGGGCTTTAACAGCGTAACCCTGCCTGAGGAGTTCATCAACAAGATATTTTCCGGCTTTTCCGGTGCCTCCTAAAACAGCTATTTTTTTATACCTTGTTGACATATTTTGGATAATATTGTTTCTATACAGATATAGGACAAATATATGCCATCGTTACAATCTTTATAAGGAATATGGAAAGTGATATTCAATACGCCCGTGAGACCGGACTTGATCCGGACGAATTTATAAGTTTACTGAATGATTCAACTTTAGGAGAAAGAAGGCCTGTCGACAATCGCCAAAGGATAATCACCATGTGTAATAATGCCAACCTGATCCTGACAGCCAGGCATAACGGCAAACTGGTGGGGATAGCCCGAAGCCTTACCGATTTTGCATTTTGCACCTATCTTTCCGACCTTGCGGTAAGCGAGGCTTATCAGAAAAAAGGAATTGGAAAAGAATTGGTAAGGAGGGTGAGGGAGGCCGTTCCTGAAGCCGTCCTCATCCTCCTGGCTGCGCCAAAGGCGGTTGATTATTATCCGAAGATCGGGATGATCCGTCATGAAGCAGCATTCATCCTGAAGGGCGGTTGATCATCGCCATCCAGTATCACTGCTTGGGCATCATGGGATTTTTATCGGTATTCCAGGTTTCCACCTTTATTTTCAAAGATCCATCAGGCTGTTTTTCCCAGAGGGTAAGATATTTTCCCGCATCTTCCATTGGGGCTGCCATTCCAGGCATTGTGGCGTTCATTTTATAGGTTCCTATCTCGGAGACCATGTTTCCATAGGTGCTGACCATTACGGTATTAAATTCCATGGAATTGACTTTCATACCGGAGGATACCATTTCATCGTTTGATTTTTTAATGGCATCGATACCCTTTGCCATTTCGCCATAGTTGGGAAGGGAAATGGCGTCTTTAGTATAGAAACCCAAGGCGGCCTGAGCATTGCCTTCCATCATGGCTTTAGCCATCTGCTTGTTTATTTTGACGATTTTTTCACGAAGCTCGTCATTGCTCTGGGCGGCTGCCGAAACGACAAAAAGGGTCACCAATATCATTGCAAACCCTGATCTGACAAATACTTTTTTCATATGCTTACATTTTAAGGTTAAGGATTTAAATGACAGTGAGAATTTCCAGTGATTTTACATTAACAAACGAATACATATTTTGATCAAATATTCGGCAGATTTTGAAATTTTAATTATTTTGCATTAAGTATGAACCAAACCTAATTTCACCATTCATGGCTTTAGATATTAACGACTGCATTGAATTTGCGAATGAAAACAAGGTATGTTTTCTGGCAACCCTGGAAGGTGATCAACCCAGGGTTAGGGCACTGGGCTTTTGGTTTGCTGATGAAACCGGATTCTATTTCCAGACAGGTGATATGAAATCGATGTATCTCCAGTTAAAGGAACATCCCAAGGCAGAGGTATGCTTTTATAAACATGAAGGATCTATCGGATCGACGATGCGAATTTGCGGAGAAGTTGAATTCCTGCAGGATCATGCATTAAAAGAAAAAGTGCTGCATGATAGGCCTTTCCTGAAATCATTCGGATTAACCGTAAATAATCCAGGGTTGATCATCTTTAGATTTGCACATGGAAAAGCGCATTTCTGGACGATGGAAAACAATTTAAAGCCGAAGCATATTATTTGTTTCTAGGGAAAGGACAAGGGACGAGGGACAAGGGACAAGCAGTGACTAGTCCTGAAAAGTTAGAAGATAGAAGATAAAAGATAAAAGTTAAATGTGCCAATGTGCAAATATGCCAATGTGCTAATGTGGTAATGTGGTAATGTGTAGATTGACTGTTAGGGGATATTTCTTGCTTGTCCCTTGTCCCCAGTCCCTAGTCCCTGTCCTTAAATCTTCCTGCTCCGGAGTCGGAGACTGTTCGAAACCACCGAAACGGAGCTCATTGCCATGGCCGCAGCGGCAATCATCGGATTCAGCATAAATCCCCAGAAAGGATAAAGAATTCCGGCTGCAATAGGTATACCGATCAAATTATAGATAAAAGCCCAGAAGAGATTCTGATTAATTGTTTTTACTGTTAATCTGGAAAGCCTGATGGCTTTGGTAATTTGCCGTAAATCAGATGAGATCAGTGTCATTCCGGCCACATCCATGGCTATATCCGAGCCTCTTCCCATGGCAATGCTTACATTGGCCTCCACAAGGGCCTGGGAATCATTGATGCCGTCCCCTGCCATGGCCACAATCTTTTTTTCCTCCTGTAGTTTTTGAATAAAATCAGATTTACCGGCGGGCAGCAAATTGGCTGCAAATGAAGTAATACCGGTTGCTTCCGCTACCTCACGGGCGGTTTGCAGGTTATCACCTGTAAGCATATGCACCTCAATGCCCATTTTTTGTATATCCCTTATGGCTTCGGCAGCGGTTTCCTTAATTTTATCCTCCAGGTCAATGACTGCCAACAGGGCAGAACCACCCGCAAAATAAATCCGTGATTGCGCTAACCCTCTTTCCTTACTATTCTCTTCCTGTTTCATCGTTGGCAGAATAACTCCATGCTCTTCCATGAGTTTTATATTTCCAGCCAGGTATGTTTTATTTAAGAATGTTCCTCTGACTCCAAGTCCGGGAAGATTTTCAAACTCACTTCCTGAATCAGAACCGGTTGAAACTGAACCTAAATGTCGGGTTACCGCTTCAGCCAGCGGATGGGATGAGTGTTTTTCAAGTCCCTTCAATATAATTGCTGCTTCCTGCTGCTTATCGAATGGAATGTACCATTGAATATCCTTAACCACGGGCCTGCCTTCTGTAATTGTTCCTGTTTTGTCGAGTACCATGGCATTGATCCGGTGAATGGTCTCCAGGCTTTCAGCGTCCCTGATCAATATACCATTCTGAGCACCCTTGCCCATTCCCACCATAATGGCAGTTGGGGTGGCCAGTCCAAGTGCACAGGGGCAGGCAATGACAAGCACAGTTACCATCGCCAGCAAGGCATGCGACAGGGAATTATCTCCCCCGAAAATCATCCAGACTGCAAAACTAAGTAAAGAGATACCGATCACCACCGGTACAAAGATCCCTGCAATACGGTCAACTGTTTTTTGTACCGGGGCCTTGCTTCCCTGAGCCTGGCGGACGGTATCTATAATTCTGGAGAGAATGGTTTCGGATCCGATCTGAAGCGCTGTGAGGAGAAAGCTGCCGTTCAGGTTGATTGTACCAGCATAGACCGTGTCACCCGGGCCCCTTTCTGCCGGAATTGATTCGCCTGTCATTGAACTTTCATCTATTGAAGAATAACCGGAAATAACTTCACCATCTACCGGTATCCTGTCCCCGGGTCTAACCCTGATCGTATCCCCGTGTTTTACCAGGCTTATACTGGTTTCCATTTCGTTTCCCTTGTCATCTAACCGGATTACCGTTGTTGCCTGCATACCCATCAGCTTTTTTATTGCAGATGAAGTGCCCGCTTTGGCTCTTTCTTCGAGCAATTTACCAACCAGGATAAAGGCAATGATCGCTGCAGCAGCCTCATAATAAACATGGGGATGAAGTCCCCTTGCATGCCAGTAATGTGGAAAGAAGGTATTAAACACGCTAAACAGGAATGCAATGCCGGTGCTCATAGCCACCAGGGTATCCATATTTGCTATGCCATGACGGGCCTGTTTAAATGCATTTACAAAAAATCCTGACCCGGACCAGAGCAGCACAGGAAGTGTAAGCCCCAGCATAACCAGGTTTCCATATGGCATGTTCATGAAGATCATGGAAATGATTATCACCGGAACTGACAGGATAATTGAAAAAATCGTTTTAACCTTGAGTTTTTTATAGTATGTAAGTGCATCCTCAGCCACTTTAGCCGAGGATTCTTCTTCAACGACCAGATCGTATCCGATTGACCGCACTGCGGACTGCAGAGTAAGGCTATCAGATGCTTCCTTCGAATCATATTCGATACGGGCAGTGGAATCGGCAAAATTAACTGAAGCATTAGTGATGCCCGGCTGCTTTTTCAGCGTCTTTTCCACGTTGATGGCACAATTGGCACAATGCAAACCGGTAACAGGATATACTTTTATCATGGCGTACATTTTATGAAGCAAAAATAATCCCGACTGTAGTCCTATGTGTTATATAATTTCAATTTAAGTTTATAACATTTCTTTCTTCATCAATGTGGACTAAATGAAAAATCAAATCTTATATTTGAGTATAAATCAACCTATATGAAATTCAGGATACTTGTAGTCCTATTGTTTGCAACTATTTTGTCCTCAGGATGTTCTAAAATTCCTCAGGATGAATACAATATCAATACCGAGCATAAAAGGAAGGTGATATTGCAGGAAAAGAAAACCTACAGTTTTGAAAAAGATCAGTTGTTTGTTTCCAATGAATTTGAAGGGGCCCGGTTAATTGATTTTTATCCGAACAAGGATAATACCTATACGGCTGTATTTGAACCTGAAAACCTCACAGCCTACACACCCTGGTTTGCATTTAAAATATGGTCACCCAAAGAGCAGGGAGTAACTATAAATGTGATTTCAAGGACTGTGGACTTTCATCTTTTGAGAATGATAAGTCCGAAAGTGCGTGATCTGCTCGAACAATTCCGCCCAATGATCAGCTATGACCGGTTGACCTGGGATTACATGAATCCTGTAGATTTAAACAAGAAAAATCCAAAATACATATTTACACTGCATATGCAGGTAAACCAGAACCCGCAGTGGATATCCGCACAGGAACTAATTACTTCCTCTGATTACCAGCAGTGGACGGATAAATTAAAGGAACACCCGTTTATTACCGACAGCATTATAGGCAGGTCGGTTGAAGGAAGGCCCATCCGGGAACTGGATATTACGGAATCCAAGGGTGATCCTGAACTCGTAATTATAACAGGCCGGCAGCATCCTTCGGAAGTTGCCGGATATTTTTCGCTTAAAGCATTCGTAGAAAAAATTTCCGGAAACTCAGCACTGGCAGTGGCCTTCCGGAAAAGATTCAAACTGGTCATATTTCCTCTGGTCAATCCGGATGGAGTTGACAATGGTTTTGGCCGCTGCAATGCCAACGGCATTAATCTGAACCGCGACTGGAAACGATTTTTGCAGCCTGAAACTCATGCCGTGAAAGATAGGGTGGAGGATTTATTGAATCGTCATTCAGGTAAGGTCAGGTTTTTCATTGACTTTCATTCTGCTGAAAAAGACCTTTTTTATGTAATTCCAACGGATAAACTGTTGAAAAATGATTTTTCAGCTGAAAAACGCAGAAAAAGAGAAAAGGGGAATGCGCTGATCCATACCTGGATATCAAAGATACAGTCAAAATTTCCGGACAAGGAATTTGAAATTTCTTACCAGAGTTCGCGCGAAAAGGCAGGTGCCACGGATGACTGGATGTTTCTTGACAATGATGTTCCGGCCCTGACATGGGAGACCGGTTTCCTGACCGACAGAAATACGATAAAGGGTATTGCGGATACGGCGTCGGTGGAACTTACAAAATTACTGCTGGAAGAAGAATAGTTTTGCAGTTTTGAGCCTTCGGAGTTGCAGAGTTGCGGTGTTCCGCGAACGCCCAATATCGAACTCCGAAGACATTCCACCTAAATACCCTTCAGTCTAAAAGCCTCAAATCCTCAAATCATCAGTCCAGCGCCTTGCGCTTGTTCTCCTTCAATTGTCTGAAGTAACTGGGCGTTAAGCCGGTGACCTTCCGGAACTGACCGGATAAATGTGCCACACTGCTGTATCCCAGCGAATCGGCTATTTCACTCAAGGTAAGTTCATTATAAACAAGAAATTCCTTAACCCGTTCAATTTTCTGGTTAATTATATATTTTTCAATGGTAGTCCCTTCCACTTCCGAAAAGAGATGACTCAGGTAATTGTATTCCCTGTTCAGTTTTGAAGCCAGATATTCAGAATAATTCTGATGCATCTGGCCTTCTCCATGATGGATAAGCTGAATGACAAGAAGCTTTATCTTCTCAATGAGCTTACTCTTGCTGTCATCAATGAGCTCGAAACCTAATTCTCCAAGGCGATTTTTGAATACTGTCAATTCATCCCCTGAAATATCTTTCACCAATTCCACTTCTCCCAGTTGCACATTAAGTGGGTCATAGCCCAACTTATCAAGTTCGCTTCTCACAACCATGATGCAACGGTTACAAACCATATTGCGGATGTATAGATGCATACGTAAGGTTTAAATGCCGCTGGCCCTATGCCAGCGGCGTTTGAATAACAATTTATGGGTTACCGGTTAGTCTTTCAACACAAGGGATTTACCCGTTATTTCTATTTCTGCTGCTACCTGCTGTCCCTTTGGAACCTTATTGCCCGGCTGTTGTCCGCCGGCGTAGATTACGTATTTTCCCGGTTCAACAACCCGGTTATAGTCATCATCAATAGCCGCGAATCCGTCAGATTTCAGTATTACCTCCACTTTTTTTGTTTCTCCCGCTTTGAGAAATACCCTTTTGAATCCGGCCAGGGCAACTATTGGAACAGGCGTGGTGGCTGCTTTGTTCGTTATATACACTTGAACTACCTCTTCACCTTCGGTTTTACCGGAATTGGTAACATCCACGGATACCCTGACTTCGTTTCCGGCGGCTACTATTGCCGGTACCTGGAGATTTGCATAGGAGAATGTTGTATAGCTCAGGCCAAATCCAAATCCCCATAATGGATCTCCCTTAAAATAGCGGTAAGTGCGGCCTTCCATCCGATAATCCAGGAAATCGGGCAGGTCGTTAACCGATCTGTAGAAAGTTACAGGCAGCCGGCCGGACGGATTTACCTGGCCGAAAAGCACTCGTGTAAGAGCTTCACCTGTAGTCTCACCGGGATAAAATGCCTGAACAATGGCCGGGAGGTTTTCTGCTTCCCAGTTAAGGGATAGGGCACTGCCGCTGAAATTGACATATACAACCGGCTTACCGGTTTTATGCAATTCCTTAAGCAACTCTTCCTGTACCTTTGGAAGATTCAGGGTGGTGCGGTCTCCGTGTGAGAATCCTTCAATAACCAGTGGCATTTCCTCACCCTCCAGCTCGGCTGAAATCCCGCCGCAGAAAATGACAACATCAGCTTTCATGGCTGCATCGAGGGCTTCCTTCTGATAATCTTTGGTGATCTCAACCCATAATAGCCGGGCAGGTTGTTCAATCATATTCGTACTCCAGTTGGGGATAGTAGCAAATTCAGCGATGATGTCGTAAGTTTTGCCTTTTTCCAGCACCATACCTGTATTGGCGACAGGCTGGCCATTTATCTTAAGACCAACATTCCCGCCAAAAATATACTTACCCGAGGCAGCTGGTTTTAAAACCCCGGTCCATCTTACCGAGAATTCGGCCTCCACCTGTTTGGTAACCGGAGAACGAAGCCAGTAGAAATTGATAAGGCTGTCCACCTTCACTATTTTTGGAGTTCCTTTAAACTGGCTATTGTCGAAATATTCAGCATGCAAACCTTTTACCAGCTTTCCGTTTTCAGTATGAAAAAAGTTCTTATAACCAATGACATCCAGATTAGTAAATACACCGGGAACAATGGGACAACCTGCAGAATACAGCACATTGGATGCGCCAAGTTTTTCACGCAGGGCCTTCAGAGGTGTGACAGGATGGATCGGAACCCCGCTGTAATTGGCAATAAGAATAGCATAATTATCTGCATTGGGACCAATCAGCGCTACTTTTTTCACATTGCGAAGAGGCAATATTCCGGTGTTCTTTAGCAGGACCAGGGATTTTTCAGCAGTTTCCCTTGACAGGGCCAGATGCTCTTTTGAACCTACAACCGAAAAGGGGATCTTTGTATAGGGAACCATGTCATCGGGATCAAACATACCCAGTTTGAACCGTGCATGGAACAATCGCTCCAGGGAAGTATTCAGATCTTTTTCATTCAATACGCCGGCATTAATGGATGAGTCGAGATTCTTTACAAGGAATCCGCGGCTCATCTCACAATTGAGATCTGTTCCCGATGCGACCGACCAACCCCATGCCCGGGTTGAATTTTCCACCATCTCATGGGTACCCTTTGTATAAAAATCGGAAATAGCACCACAATCGGAAACGATATACCCGTTGAAGCCAAATTCTTCGCGCAGTATTGTACCCAGCAGCAGATCCGAACCGCAGCATGGCTTATCGCGAAAGCGATTGTAGGCGCACATTACCGATTGCACGTTGGCTTCTTTCACGGTTGCCCTGAAGGCAGGGAGATAGGTGTCATACAGATCGCGGTCATTTACAAATATGTTATCAATATGGCGTGAAAATTCGGGACCGCTATGAACTGCATAATGTTTTGCCGTAGCCACCGTTTTCAGATATCTGGGATCATTTCCCTGCAGACCCTTTATAAAGTTGACTGCAATCCGTCCTGTAAGAAAAGGATCTTCCCCATAGGTTTCCTGACCCCGTCCCCAGCGTGGATCGCGGAAGATGTTAATGTTGGGTGTCCAGAATGTAAGTCCTGTATAAATGCTTCTTACATTATTCTTCAGGAAATATTGATTCTTAGCCCTCGCTTCATCTGAAATGGCCGTGGCTACCCTGAAAATCAGGTCCTCATCAAAAGTGGCTGCCATGCCGATCGCCTGCGGAAAGACAGTTGCTTTGCCTGCCCTGGCAACTCCATGAAGGCACTCATTCCAGTAATCATATGCCGGTACACCCAGCCGGGGTATACCGTCGGCATGACTGAAAAACTGTGTTACTTTTTCATCCAGCGTCATGCGTGAAACCAGGTCATGCACACGTTCATCCACGGGAAGCCCGGGGTTCTGAAATGGGTATTGATAGGTTGCCTGGCAAAATGAAACCGCTGATATGGCCATCATCCAAAGCACATGGACATAAAGTAATTCTTTTCTCATGAGGATTTTTAAATTAGGATTTATGTATCAATTATAGTAAAAAATAATGAGAGTTGACATATAATTAGCCGGCATCAATTTATTGGATTAATCTAATTTTCATAACTTAGGGACGGTGAGCTTTATAAGTGAAATATGAGAAAACTTGTCTACCTGTGGAATAAGATTTCGAATATTGGAACAAATAATATTCCTGACAGCGAAAGGCGATCAGTCATATTCCTGAACAGGATCAATTTTTTTATTATCATAATTTCCCTGCTTAGTTTCCTCACAACAATCCTGGTTTACAATTTGATTCAGGATGGCAAATTTGGCATTGGTGCGTTAAGATTATTTCTGATGCTGGTTGCCGGGTTGATCTCGTTAACGTTTACTGCATTCCACCGTCATTTTCTGGCAAAAATATTTACAGTTGTTTTTCAGCCTTTTCTGTTGATTGTTTTGCCTACCCTATTCCGGGATATAGGCATGGAATATTATTTTTATTATCCTGCAGCAGGAATTGCAGCTGCCATGATCCCCCTGCTGCTTTTTCCAAACCGGAGGGAAAGGAAGGTCCTTATCATTCTGTTAATTTATTGTTTCTTACTGACGGTGACATCTGACAACCTTCTGTCCTTTTTTTCTGTAACCGGAAAAATCCCTGAGATTTTTAGGGACCGGTATGTTTTCTATAAATTATCACAGATCCTGCTATTCTTATTTATTGTATCAACTGTTTACACCCTTAAGGATATCAATGCAAAATATGAATGGATTTTAAAGGAACAAAACAGTATATTGTTATCGCAGAAAGAGGAACTGGAAAATTATAAAAACCGGCTTGAAGAATTGGTGGAAATAAGAACATCCGCCTTAAGGGACAGTGAAAGCAGGTTCAGGAGCATATTTGAGAATGCCAATGATGCTATTTTTATTATGAAGGATAACGTATTCATCGACTGCAATCTGAAAACACTTGAGATATTCGGAGGTAAAAAGGAACAAATAATCGGGAAAGCACCTGATGAATTATCACCGCCTTATCAGGCAAGTGGTGTTACCTCAAAAGAGCATGCAAGGGAAAAAATCAACGCTGTTTTGCAGAATAAACCGCAGCGGTTTGAGTGGATCCATCAAAAAATGGATGAAACCTTATTTGATGCAGACATATCGCTGAACAAAATTGAATTCAAAGAACAGGCCGTTCTTTTGGCTATTGTGAGGGATATCACCCAGAGAAAGAAGGATGAATACGAACTAATGCAGGCTGAGCATAAGATCATGGAGGCGATCATCAATACGGAGGAATCAGAAAGAAGCAGGATTGCTCAGGATCTTCACGACGGGCTGGGCCCTGTTTTGTCAACTATCAAGCTTTATTTCCAGGTATATAAAGATACAAACGATGAGATTAAGAAGGATATGCTTTCAGAAAAACTTTCAAGTACAATTCAGGAAGCAATCAGGGGTGTTTCTGAAATCTCACATAATATCAGTCCTCATGTTCTCAAAAATTATGGATTTTATGCTGCATTGAAACAATTTATACAAAGGATTGCACTCACCAATGTAGTAAAAATTCAACTCGACTGCCACGAGGAAACTGAGCTTAACCCAAACACAGGTATTATTCTCTACCGGGCTATTTCCGAGCTGATCAACAATTCAATAAAGCATGCTTCATGCAATAATATTTCGATTGTACTTCAACAAAAAGGAGGTTACCTGTTGGTTGATTATGCGGATGATGGCCATGGTTTTGATTTTGTTTCCGTATCTTCTTCTCCTGCCAGAGGCTCGGGATTGAACAATATTGTAAATCGTGTGAATGCGCTGAAGGGAAAGATTGATATTGAAAGTGAAGCAGATCATGGCATGAAGGCCCGTTTAAAAATTCCTGTTTAAATCCCTGTTTATGCCAGATCCCATTTATATTGCAATTGTGGATGACCATGAGCTTTTCAGAGATGGTCTGAAGCTTGTTATTTCCCAGATTAATCCTGATTTCATCGTAACAGAGGCTTCCAACGGGCAGGAATTTCTGAAAAATCTTGATTCGCAAGTTCCTGATGTGGTATTGATGGATATCAATATGCCGGTCCTGAACGGGCGGGATACTGTGGTTAAAGCCCTGGAGGCATTTCCTGGTCTTAAGATCATTGTTGTAACAATGTATGGAGAGGAGATCTACTATTTGCAGATGATTGAAGCCGGGGTGAAGGGAATTATTCTCAAAAAGTCGGGAAAATATGAACTGGAGCAAGCGATCCAGGAAGTGCTGGGAGGGGGTAATTTTTTCTCCCAGGAAATTCTGAGAAAAATGGCGATCCGCCTGAACCGTAAAAACTCAGACAGGTACAATGAATTAACCGAACGAGAATTTGAAATCCTTGTTAATGTTTGTAATGGAATGACTAACAATGAAATAGCTAATAAATTATTTATCAGTCCAAAAACAGTCGAAGTCCATAAATCCAACATTTTCAGGAAGACCGATGTGAAGAACTCAGCACAGCTGGTAATTTATGCTCTCAAACGGGGGTTAATTGAAATCTAAGGATTTACCCTTATCTTCATTATAAGTATTCCCTATTCACAATAAATTATTGCCTTGTTTAATCAAAAGGATTAACAGGTAATTTTGACTCCTCAAAGACATTATTGGAGGGTATGTGATATGCGCCTGATTGAAACCGCTGTAAAAAAAGAAGTTAGGAAAGAGAAGATACAACTCATCATTGTAGATGATAATCCCTACTTTCTGGAAGGAATTACCGCATTCATTTCAAAACATGAGCAGTATGAAATTATGGCCGTATTCTCATCCGGACCTGCCCTTCTGGAGGAAATTGATCATTTTGATCCCGACGTGATCCTCCTTGATATTGAAATGCCATGGCTCAACGGAATGGAAACTGCGAAACGGTTGAATGCCTATGGTATGAAGCTTAAGTTAATTGCCGTTACCATGTACTATGATGGTATTTACATCAAAAAGTTAATAGAAGCAGGTTTCATGGGTTTTGTCAATAAGAACAATGTATCTGAAAATCTGGTGAAGGTAATAGATTCAGTTCTGAAAGGCGAAACAGCTTTTCCTGAGCAGGATAAATAATTAATGGCCATAGCGACCATCATTCAAAGAGTTCCTGTATTTTTTCCACTCCGATATATGTTGACGGATTAAATTCTTTTCCTGCCATATACCTTTTCAAGCTATACATCAATTGCCTTGCTTCCGGTCGCTTTGCAGCGTCAGTAAGGAGGTCAGCACCGCAAACAATGATCTTGCCCTTGCCTGTGTTTACCTCGAAGATCATGGCCAGTGGACGATTGGTGAACCAGTCATCGATGATCCGGACGATGGGTTTAAGTTCTGCCGGAAAATCAGCCAGCATGATTGCGTTGGAATGACTCATCGCGTCCCACCACTGCCAGTTGCTGTGAAAGTCGGTTGGAAAGGCAGCCAGGGCAGGATGCCCGGGATTGCAAAGGATGCCCAGCGTATGCGGTGCCTGTTTTCCGGTCCATGCTGTGTTCCAGAAAATACTTGAAAAGCCAACTGCAATGTCTCCGCCTTTTTCGGCCTTCAGAGATCCCCTGGCAGGAGTTAAAAGCACTTTTCCTCCGGTTTTTAAAACTTCCACGGCCCGGGCATCCAGTTTTTGCGTGACATATACATCGGGTTTTATTTCCGGTAATTCGGCAGGATAGACCCATATATCCCAATGATTATGGAATTCACCCACACTGAGAGTTAAGGTCAGCTTTTCAGGAACTTTTATGCTGTTTAGCTTCTGACTAATCTCTCCAAGTTTCATTAACTTACCGGCAGGTATATTCATTTCAGGCAGTGTGCCGCTGAAAATAACCTGTCCTTTGGCATTCGCGATCTTCCAGGCAGGTGCTACCCATGTAAGGTCTCCAGGGCCAAAATGGGCTATTTCGGCAGTAGCCTTTAAGGTTTCGCTGGAATTGAAAATCATTTGGGATAATTGAATCAGAGGCACTGTGGAGTTGCAGAATTCGCTATATTCAGCAGGGGTGATATACCCTTTTTCATTCCAGAAAGGATTTAAAACACCCACAAGGGCAGTGCCCTGGCCGGGGAAGTCATGGAGATCGAGCAGTTGAAATCCGCCAAACCCGTCTGTTCTCAATGCGGCTTCGATATCAGCCTTATAGCATAGGGCCTGCAGTTTGCCTGAGGCCAGTAAAAAGCTGTCGGCATATTGTTCCATGTGATGTTGCTGCAGAGACTCCTGAAATATTTCAAAATTCCTGGCTTTCAGCACACCTGTATATTGCTTGATTTCCCTGAAATCAGGATATACACACCATTGTCCTATTTCATGACTGACGGTGGGCTTTGTGTGATCGGTAATCCTGTCGTTCCAGTCAAAATCTGTACGTGGCGGTTGGGCATTGATGAGGCTTTTGAGACCTTCACCCCATGCCTGGATCCGTGGATAGGGAGTGCTGTTGAAATCAGTCACAGGAAGCTGAGGCCATCCGGCGCCGCTTGAATATAACCGCCGGGGGTCTTTGTTTTTCCAGTATGTGACGAATTCAGTCAGCCATTTTTCCTGGTTAACACCGGCAGGTTCATTTCCGTAAAGCATCATGCAGAAGGAAGGATGATTTCCATATGCCCGGATCATTCGTTCACTTTCGTCATATAGAAATTTATCCAGGGGTTTTCCATCCCCGATTGAGGCACTGGAATTTGCCCAGGAGGAACATTCAACTTGCAGGTAAAAACCAGTATGGTCGGCCGCAATAAATGCAGCCTCCGGGGGGCACCATGAATGGAACCGCATATGATTCAGTCCATGGGCACGTGCAATTCTGAATATGCGCATCCATGAAGCAGTATCCGTCGGAGGATATCCTGTTTTCGGAAAGATCGCACATTCAAGGGTTCCCCTCAGGAATAACGGACGGCCGTTGATCGTGAATTGTGTTCCCCGGGTTTTAAATTCCCGCATGCCAAAAGTTACCTCTCGATTTTCCTTGTTGTAATCTCCATACGACATGTCAACTTTCAACCTGTACAGGTTTGGCTCAAATTCGTCCCACAGTTTTTGGTGATCGCCCATGGGGCAATTCACTTCAATTTCATTTGTTCCCCGTTTAATAACCTGATCAAACATCAATCCGCCGATTTTATCACTTTCATTTTCCTCAGCGTTCCCCAATAAGGATATTATCGATTGTACTTCATCATCACCTGTATTTTGAATATTGATTTTCACTTTGATCTGATGACTCCCGGGTTCGGGATAGACCGAAATATGGCTTATGAAAACGGGTGAACGGGCTTCCAGTTCCATTTTTCCCACGATCCCATTCCAATTGGACTGGGTATGGTCCGAAATGCTGTGAGAGTTTATTCCCACATTGACGGCTTTAATGCGGTTATCCACACAGATGGTCAGAATATGAGTTCCGGGAGTTAACAGGGATGTGAGGTCATAGACATGGGGAGTTCCCAGCGAATTTTCTGTGCCTGCATCCTGATCATCCACCCACACATGGGATTCCCAGTGACAGCGTTCCAGGAAAAGCTGAATGTTTTTGCCCTTCCATGAACCGGGAATCTTTATTTTTCTTTGGTACCAGGCCATTCCTGTGTAGTATTTCTCCGGTTGAAGCCAGAAAGGCACTTTTATTTTTCCCGGCTGGCGGTATTTTTCCATGTCGACACTCTTAAACCAGGAGCTGTCGACAATTTCCCCTGTCCATTTTGTATCCACCGTTAATATCCTCACCCTTTCCGTTTTCAGCCATCGAACCGGGAAGACGGATCTTTTCTGAAAGTCCGGTATTGTACCATTTTTCGGTTACCCCCCTGCTTTGGGGATCCGCTTTGAAATTCCAGTCGCCGGCGAGGTTGATGGTGTTTTTGTTTTCGGGGCTTTGACAGGCCAATACAAGGAACAGGATGAGGGGGAGGAGTGAAGCTTTCATAAGGAATGAATTATGAATTATGGATTATGAATGTAGGAAAAAATTAAGAATTAACCACGGGATCTGTGAGAGCTTCGTTGAAATTTTAACGCAGATCACAAAGGTTTTTTCGCAAAGCACGCTAAAAGAGGTCGCAGAGAATTCTTATTGCATTCGATTAACCACTTTCAGGGTTAACTTCTGATCATCAGCGAGATCAGCGAGATAAAACTTTGCGGCTTTGCGAGAAATAAAATCTGCGAAATCTGCGAAAATCTGCGAGAAAAAACTCCGCGTCCTCCGTGCAACCCTCTGCGCCCCCTGTGGTTAAACATAGGCGCACCGAAGGTGCGCTATTTACCCCTTTAACTCCATATACTCATTCTCAATGGTCTCCAGCGATTTTCCCTTTGTCTCCGGAAGCTTAGCCCATATAAACAGAAAACCTGCTGCACATATCACGGCATATGCCCAAAAGGCTGACTGCGTCACCATACTTCTTTTCAATAACCGGAAATGTTGACACAAGGATAAAATAGGCGGACCAAAGGAAAATAACCGCCACTGAAATCGCCTTTCCCCTGATGTTGTTAGGGAATATCTCCGAGATCAGCACCCAGGTAAGGGGAGCCAGGGATATGGCATATGTGCCGATCGCAAGGAAAATAAACAAGGGCAGGATGTTTCCGTTTTTGCTGAATAACAGGTACCCGATGATTATATACAGAAGGGACAAAACGCCGTAACCACCCAGCATCATGGGACGTCTTCCCCATTTGTCAACCAGTGTCATGGCAACCAGGGTAAATACAAGGTTGGCCAGGCTGATCCACACAGCCTGCAGAAGTTGTTCCGAAGAATTTGCGCCAATGCTCTTAAATATGTTGGTCGTATAATTAAACACCACGTTGATACCGCAGAATTGCTGAAATACAGCAAGGCCAATGCCGACAGCCATCACCGGGAGCATGGCTTTTGCAAACAGTCCGCGAAGGTTTGTCTTTACTTCATTATTCAATGTATTTTGGATATCTGAAACGGTGCTTTCAATGAATGTATTATCTCCAACGCGGCCCAGTACCTTTCGTGCTTCTTTTTCCTTGCCCATTCGAAGAAGAAACCGGGGACTTTCGGGAAGAATGAGAACGCCCATCAAGAACAGAAAAGATGGAATCGTGCCAAGACCAAACATCCATCTCCACGATTCAGGTCCGTTATCTCTCAACAGGTAATTTTCGAAGTGAGTTATAACCTGTCCAAGTACGATGGTAAGCTGGTTTATGGCCACGAGGCGGCCCCTGGCTTCAGGGGGAGCAATTTCTGCAATGAACATCGGCGATAACATGGAAGCCATCCCAACACCAATACCAGCAAAGAACCTTGATGTGATAAACCACGACAGGGATGTAGCCATTCCCATGCATATGGATGAAACAAAAAAGACAGATGCGGATGCAAACAGGCCGGGTTTTCGCCCGTATTTATCGGCAACGCCTCCGGCTATCAAACATCCTACAATACAACCCAAGGCAAGAGAACCCGTGGTAATTCCTTCCCAGAATGCATCCAGCCCAAACTGATCCCTGAGAAAGGGCAATCCTCCTGTAATTACTGCGAAATCAAACCCAAAGAGGTATCCACCCATTGCCGTTACAAAGGATGTAATTAAAAGGAAACGCCAGTTGTATTTTCGATTTTCCACTGTTTTTGCTTTTCATAAAACTAACATTATATTTGTTTGATCACATCAATTTTCACACAAAAATTGACTAATCCTTAAATTCTAATTAACTTATATACGGGTTATTTCGCCATGATGAGAAAGAGCTGCTGGATTCTTTTTATTTTACTGTATATGCATTCCTGCAGGCAGGAAAAAACCTTGTTTCAGCAAATAAGGGCATCCCGTTCAGGCATTACCTTTAATAACCTGATCCATGAAAATGATACCCTGAATGCCCTGGATATGGTTAATTTATATAATGGAAGTGGAATTGGGATCGGAGATTTCAATAATGACGGTTTACCCGATGTCTATTTTGCCGGAAGCCTGGTTCCCTGTAAGCTGTATCTGAACAAAGGGCGCTTTAAATTCAGGGATATCACAGATAAGGCTAAAACAGGGGGTGAAGGAAGATGGTGCAGCGGGGTGTCAGTAATCGACATAAATAACGACGGATGGTTGGATATCTATGTTTGTGCCACCATGAAGAAAAAAGCTTCTGAAAGAAAAAATATTCTCTATATAAATCAGGGACCATCGTCGGATCATATACCCTGGTTCAAGGATATGGCCACTGAATATGGTCTGGATGACAGTTCCCACAGTGTGCAGGCTGTGTTTTTTGATTACGATAACGATGGCGATCTGGATGCCTATATTGGTGTAAATCAAATTACTGAATCTGTATATCGCTATATGAATCATCCGCCTGCTAAAAACGGGATGAATCCCAGCACCGGGAAGTTATACCGAAATGACTGGAATGCGGCACTGAAACATCCTGTATTTACTAATGTCTCCCGTGAATCGGGGATACAAACAGAAGGATATGCAAATGCTGTATATGTAACCGACATCAATAAAGATGGCTGGAAGGATATTTTTGTATCCAATGACTTTTTATTGCCAGATCTGCTGTGGATCAATAACCACGACGGGACTTTTACGGACCAGCTTGGTACTTATTTCAAGCATATCACTGCAAATGCCATGGGTTGTGATATGGGCGATATTAATAATGACGGATTGATGGATATTGTTGAGCTCGATATGAGTCCTGAAGACAACTTCAGAAAGAAAATGATGCTGCAAAGCAACAGAGAGCTTATGTTCAGGAACGGGGAAGGATATACCTATCAATATTCAAGAAACACCTTACAATTGAATCAGGGCCCGCGGGTAGGCGAGAACGATTCAATCGGACCGCCCGTATTCAGTGATATTGGATACCTTTCCGGTATAGAGGCAACCGACTGGAGCTGGGGACCTTTAATTGCCGATTTTGACAATGACGGTAAAAATGATATCCTTATAAACAACGGTTTTCCAAAGGATGTAACTGACCGTGACTTTGCCACTTTCAGAAACCGGTTCTACATGTTGATTCCCAAGGAACAGATGTTAACTCAAATTCCTGAAGTTAAGCTGCATAATTATGCCTTCCGGAATATGGGTGATCTTCAATTTTCAAATGTTTCAATGGAATGGGGATTGGGAAACTCTTACCTATACCAATGGAACAGCCTATGCAGATCTTGACCTGGACGGTGATCTTGATGTGGTCATGAATAATATCAATGACCGGGCTTCACTTTACCGCAACAATCAGCAGGAACTTGATAAAAATGGAAACCATTTTCTGCAGGTCAGGCTGAAAGGGGAGACAGGCAACCGGAACGGACTGGGAACCTGGATTGAAGTCTATGGTCAGAATGGAAAGCAGGTTTGGGAAAGCAATCCTTACAAAGGCTACCTGTCCACTGTGGATGATGTTGCCTGTTTTGGACTGGGTGATGCCTTAAAAGTGGATTCTGTACTTGTTTTGTGGACAAACGGGAAAAAGAGTATTTTGCGGAATGTGCCTGCTGATCAGAGGATCACGGTGGATATTTCCTCAGCTGATTTGCACTATACATTTATAAATGATTCACTGGCAAAAAATGCCCTGTTCCGGGAAGTCACAAAGGCGATGAATGTAGACTTTTCACACACCGAGACAGAGTTTAACGATTTTTCGAAGCAACCCATCATGCCCCATAAATTCTCAGACATTGGTCCTGCACTGGCATCGGGCGATATTGACGGGGATGGCACGGACGATTACATTTGCGGGGGATCCGCTTATCAGAGTGCACAATTGTTTTTCCAAAAAGATGGAAGGTTTCTTCAAAAGCCAATCCTGGGGACTGAAGCCCTAAAAACCAAAGAACGGAAAGATGCTGGCATCCTGCTATTTGACGCTGACAGGGACGGGGATCTTGATTTATACATTGCGTCAGGCGGCTATGAATATAAGAGCAACACCTCTGTTTACCAGGATCATTTCTATATCAATACAGGAAAGGGTAATTTTAAAGAGGATACAAATGCCATTCCAAAGAATTATGCGAGTAAGCTAAATATACGGGCAGCAGATTATGATAAGGATGGTGACCTGGATCTTTTTACGGGAGGCAGGATTGATCCGTGGAAGTATCCAAAACCGGTGTCAGGCTATATTTACAGAAATGATACCAGGAACGGAAAGATTAAGTTTTCGGATGTAACTTCCACAGTCGCACCTGAACTTATTGACATCGGTTTGATCAATGATGCACTGTTCACCGACTTTAACAGTGATGGCTGGATGGATATTATTATTGCCGGTGAATGGATGCCTTTGACCTTTTTTCAAAATCAAAACGGTACCTCTTTCAGGAACATAACCGGTACGGTAGGAACCGCCGACCGGGTGGGATGGTGGAACTCCCTGGCGGCAGGCGATTTTGATAATGATGGTGACATAGATTACATTGCCGGCAATCTCGGGCTCAATTCCTATTACAGGGCATCTGACAAGTATCCGGTTTCAGTGTATGCAGCCGATTTTAACAACAGTGGCAGGTACTATGCATTCCTGTCTCTGTTTCTTCCTGTAAGCCACACAGATCCAACATTGAAAGAATTTCCGGCCCAATCAAGAGATGATGTAGTTTTACAAATGATGCCACTCACCAGAAAGTTTCCTGATAATAAATCCTTTGCCAGGGCCACCATCAGCGACATTTTTACCCCGGACCAGATGAAAGGATTTCTGATTCGCAGGGCCAATCATTTCAGTTCATGTTACTTCAGAAATGAGGGCAATGGTAAGTTTGTATTCCAGCCTTTACCCGTGCAGGCCCAGATATCCGTATTGAACAGCATGGTGGTGGACGATTTTAACGGGGATGGAAACCTCGATGTGCTTATTTCCGGAAATGATTATGGAACTGAGGTATCTGTCGGAAGGAATGATGCTTTGAATGGTTTGATCCTTGAAGGCAACGGAAAGGGAGGATTTACTTCTCAAACCATATTGGAGAGCGGTATTTTTATTCCGGGGAACAGCAAGGCACTTATAAAACTAAGAGGTAAAAATGACAAATACCTGGTTGTTGCTTCCCAATACAAAGGTCCACTGAAAGTATTTGAACTTAAAAATAAATCAAATACGATTGAATGGCAGCCGGATGATCTGTTTGCTGAAATCAGGTATGGTAATGGAGTCCTTCAAAAACAGGAATATTACAGGGGGAGTTCCTATCTTTCGCAATCATCCGGGTTTCTGACAGCCGGTGATGATGTGGTTGAGGTGACATTTACAGATAATAAAAACCAGAAAAGGGTGGTGAAATTCTAAAAAATTTCAAATAAGAATGCTTGCCTATTATAGAGACTTAACATATAAAATCATTAAAAATTTTATTATGAAATCTAAACTCATCTTATTCGTTCTTGCACTGATTTGGGTAAGGATGGACATTCAGGCTTCGGTGGTTTCCTGGCAGAAGGCTGATGATGGAATTCTTTGTACGCTGGATATGGGACTTATGAAGGTGAAGGTCTGCAGTGAGAACGTCATTGAGATCAAGTATACAACCCTGCCACTATTTCTGGACAAACAGTCCCTTGTTGTGGTAAATCCGTGGAATACTGTTCCTGCCTTCAGTGTTAGTGAAAATACGGGAGAATTAACCATTACCACAGCCAGCGTAAAGGTTATCGTCAACAAAAAGACAAATTCGGTAAAATTTACCGATTTAAATGGCAGGATCATTCTCAGCGAGGATCAGTCCGGCGGAAAATCGATGACTGCCGCCACCATTGCCGGTATATCTGTGTATAACTGCGAGTCAAAATTCGATTCTCCGGCAGGTGAGGCCCTGTACGGGCTGGGCTGTCATCCCGAAGATTCATTATCCATTAATTACAAGGGACGCAACCAGGATATGCTCATCCGGTATATGACAGGCGCCATTCCGGTACTTCTTTCAACAAGTGGATACGGGCTTTTATGGGACAATTATTCTCCCTCAAAATTCTATGGGGCTGAAGATGGCAATACTAAAATCAAATACACCTCCGAAAGTGGCAATATGGTAGATTATTATTTCATCTATGGTCCCGATTTTGACCGCATTATTGCATCGTACCGTGATGCAACAGGGGAAGCGCCCATGTTTCCGAAATGGTCATTTGGATTGTTTCAGTCACAGGACAGGTATAAAAGCCAGGCAGAGGTTTTATCGGTAAAAGATAAATACAGGAATGGCAAGATCCCCGTTGATTGCATTGTGCAGGACTGGTTCTACTGGGAGCCGAATGTGATCGGGTCTCATGTAATGTGGCCGGAAAGGTATCCTGATCCAAAAGCCATGGTGGATGAACTCCATAAGGCAAACATTCATGCTATGATCTCCATATGGCCTGTTTTTTCAAAGGGAACGAATACTTACAACCAGATGGTCAATTCGGGTGGAATGACCGACATTCTGTGGGATAATGTAATGACGCATCTGATGGACAGCTATTATGATGCCCATAGCCCCGAGGCACGTGCGCTTTACTGGCAGCAGGCAAAGGACAGCCTTATCGGGCGCCATGGCTGGGATGCCTGGTGGGTGGACCAGTGTGAACCCGATAACGGAAATGAAATTGATGCCCGCAGACAAAGCAATTTTGCCATTGGACGGGGCATTGATTATTTTAATACCTACGCTCTAATGCATTCGACAGGATTATATAAGTATTGGAGGAGAGATATTGAAAACAAAAGGGCTTTTTTCCTCATTCGCCAGGCATTTGCCGGACAGCAGCGGAATGCGGCCACCTTGTGGTCATCCGATATTCATTGCACCTGGAATGCATACAGGAATCAGATACCCCAGGGCATCAATTCATGTGCATCGGGAATTCCTTTCTGGACATCTGATATTGGAGGTTATCATTACCACTGGCAGGCGCCCGACTGGTCAGCACCCATTAACCGTGAACTCTTTACCCGTTGGTTCCAGTTTGGAACTTTCAGCCCTATCATGAGGATACATGGAAAAGGAGAAAGGGCCTTGTTCTCTGATAACTGGGATGCTCCCACCAAATCTATCCTGTTAAAGTATGATAATCTGCGTTATCGCCTGTTGCCCTATATTTATTCACTATCCTGGAAAGTTACAAGCGAGGGATATACAATCATGAGGTCGCTTGCATTTGACTTCCGGACGGATGAAAACATACAGTCTATTCCCGATCAGTATATGTTTGGTCCGGCTTTTCTTGTAAACCCGGTAACCACCCGTTTATATAGTGTTCCAGACAGCAAAGACCTTAAGAAAACCAGGAAGGTGTATTTACCAAAATCAGCCGGTTGGTATGACTTCTGGACCGGAAAACTCATTCCCGGCGGTCAGACCATCGATGCCACTGCCCCCATTGAAACGATACCGCTTTATGTAAAAGCCGGTTCGATCGTACCCATGGGACCCTATCTCCAGTATGCCACTGAAAAAGCGGCGGATCCAATTGAAATCAGGGTATACACCGGAGACAATGCCACATTCAGTTTATATGAAGATGAAAACGATACCTATAATTATGAAAAGGGTAAATATTCCATTATTCCGATAACCTGGAATGAGGCTGAAAAATCACTTACCATTGGAGCAAGAAAGGGTGATTTTGCGGGTATGTTGAAGGATCGTACCTTCAGGATTGTTTGGGTAAGTAAGAAGAATGGAACAGGATTGGAGCCGGCCAAAACGGCAGTTGATGTGGCATATTCCGGTAAAGAAGTAAAGATTATAAAATAATAGCCTCTGAATCATGTTGAAAGCCATTCTTATTCTGGATTGTGGTGCCACTAATGTAAAAGCCTGTCTTGTAGATGCCAGTGGAAAGATCATTGCTTCTCATTCAATTGCCAACGAAACTGTGCCGGATCCCAACTATGCCGGGGGTCTGATCTGGGATATCGAAAGTATCTGGAACAAGCTGTCGGTTTGCAGCAGGATGATTTGCAGCGGAATTAAGGACACTGAGATCATAGCTGTAACTGTAACCACGTTTGGAGTAGATGGTGCAGCCGTGAAAAAGGATGGAACGCTCTGTTATCCTGTGATATCCTGGCAATGCAGCCGCACCGGCGAGATTGAAAAAAATATCAGCAAATATGCTGACCCGGAATGGCTTTACAAGGTTTCAGGACTGCAGTCCTATCATTTTAATACTATTCATAAACTGATCTGGTTGCGGGAAAACAGGCCCAATGTATTGGGAGAAATGGATTATTACGTGCTGATGCCCTCATTGATCCTGTATAAACTTACCGGCCGGTTTGTTACGGATGCCACCATGGCAGGAACTTCCATGCTCACCGATCTTAAAAAAAGGACTTTTTCTGATGATATTCTGAAACCCATTAGGTTGGATCAGTCCATATTTCCGTCCATGGTTGAACCGGGTACAATTATTGGCAAGGTAACCGAAACAGCAGCAGAAACTCTCGGAATAAATGTGGAGATGGCAGTTATTGCTGCGGGACATGATACCCAGTTTGCCATTGTAGGTTCAGGGGCCGGGGTAAATCAGCCTGTGCTGAGTTCGGGTACCTGGGAAATCCTGATGGTGCGATCTCCCGCGGCCACCTTGCAGATCCCGTTAAGGGAATCAGGCATTACTATTGAACTCGACAGCAGGCCCGGCCTGGTAAATCCAGGTGTTCAGTGGGTTGCCTCGGGAGTTCTGGAATGGATAAGCCGGATGCTGTATTCAGATATTCCTGAAACAAACTCAAAATACAGCACCATGATCGGTGAAGCGGCTGATGTCCCTCCCGGAAGCGAGGGAGTGACAGTCATACCGGAATTATTTCCGGGAGGTTATTCAGGGAAAAGGGGAAATATTAATGGTTTTACCCATGAGACCAGGCGGGCACATATCTACAGGGCCACACTGGAAGCATTATGCTATTATGCAAGGAATGGACTGGAGAAATTACAGCAGGCCGGCAATTATAAGGCTGAAAATGTGATCTGCGTGGGTGGCGGATCCAAAAATAAGCTATGGAACCAGATCCGTGCCGATGTGCTGGGTATTCCCGTCAGGGCCCTGGATATGAAAGAAACCACGGCCCTAGGTGCTGCACTGGTGGCTTTTACCGCCATGGGAGTTTATGCAACAGTGGAGGAGGCATTCCAGGCATTGGACAACCGGTATGAAGAATACTTACCCGGCAAGGATAGCGAGACATACAGAAAGCTGTATGATGACTATGCCAGAGAAGTTTTTAATTAATACTTGGGGGAAGACTATTATTTTTAGTAGTTTAGAAGAGATATGAATTATGAATTATGAATTATGAATGATGAATTGCAGGATAGAGATTTGACGAATTATGAATTATGAATTATGAATGATGAATTGCGCGGAGCGCATAGGGAAGTCGCACAGGGTATTTTTATTAATAAAGCAGGATCAATGAAGATATTGATTGTAGAGGATGAGCCAAAGGTAGCTTCATTTTTAAAAAATGGGCTGGAAGAGAACAACTATGAAGCTGAGACAACTCACGACGGCCTGTTGGCAGAAAATCTTGCCCTTGAAAATGACTATAATCTCTATATCCTGGATATTATCATCCCTGGAATTGGCGGAATAGAATTGTGTAAAAGGCTTAAAAAGCAAAATCCAAACATACCGGTACTGATGCTCACTGCTTTAGGTACTACGGATGATAAGATTAACGGATTTGATGCAGGGGCAGATGATTATCTTGTTAAACCATTCGAATTCAGAGAATTACTTGCCCGTGTCAAGGTTCTTCTAAAAAAGAGCGGCCTTCCCAATGCGCAGGTAAATAAGCTTGTCCAGGAAGATCTTGAACTTGACCTCGACAGTAAATTGGCACGAAGGGGAGATAAGAATATTGAACTTACGGCCAAAGAATTTACCCTGCTTGAATATTTTATGAGAAATAGGGGACGGGTTTTATCTCGAAATGATATTGCAGAAAAAGTGTGGGATGCCAGTTTTGACTTCGGATCAAATATTGTTGATGTATATGTCAACTTTCTACGGAAAAAAATCGATAAGGGATTTGATAACAAGCTAATCCATACAAAAGTTGGATTTGGCTATGTTTTTGGAGAAGTATAGAATGCAGATCAGGACAAGATTAACATTGCAGTTCCTTCTTTCGGGCGGGGCAATCATGGTCATAGCATCTGTTGCTATTTTTTATGCCTCGGTTGGTTTCCGTCAGGATGATTTTTATAACCGTCTGAAAGACAAAGCCCGGAATACAGCTAAATTATTTCTTGTGGTACATGAGATGGATGCCATTCTTGTAAACAGTATCCAGAATGAAAATCCTGCCAAGTTTCATAATGAAAAGATCATTATCCTCAATTCCAAAAATGACACCATTTTCAGTACGGATGCAAACAAAGAAATTGAGCTGGGAAAAGAAATTCTGGACCAGGTAAGGTCGGGCTTGAAGGTTGAGTACCTGCAGGATTCTTATGAAGTACTGGGCACATTATTTTTCGCAGGTAACGATCAATATGTCGTGATGGCAGCAGCAACCGATCTTGAGGGCTCTATCTATCTCTCAAAATTAAGGATCATATTGATTATCGTCTGTTTCCTCAGCCTTGTGTTATTTTTTATTACCGGATGGCTTTATTCGGGAAGGGCTCTCAAGCCTATATCCGACGTGGTAAAAAAAGTGGAGGAAATTACGATAACCAGTCTGGATTTACGGATTTATGAAGGCAATGGAACAGATGAAATCGGAAGACTGGCAAAAACCTTCAATAACATGCTTGAGCGTCTGGAAACCGCTTTTGCAGTGCAGAAGGTTTTCATTGCAAATGCTTCACATGAATTGCGCACGCCGCTAACTTCCATTAATGGTCAGCTGGAAGTGCTGATGATGAAAGAACGTTCCACGATTGAATACAAAAATGCGCTTGCATCTGTTTTGGACGATATCCGGTCACTGATTGATCTGTCAAACAGGTTACTACTCATTGCCCGAACCAGTGCCGAGGGACCGTTGAATTTTAACCAGAACGTCAGAATTGATGAAATTCTCTGGCAAGTGAGGGAAGAAATGCTGCGATTCAATACGAATTACCAGATCCATATATCTATTGATCCCTCGCTTACTGACTTTGATCAGATGATGGTTGCGGGGGATGAATCGTTATTGAAGGTGGCGGTTTCCAATATTATTGATAATGCATGCAAATATTCAGAAGATCATAAGGTGCTTGTGAAATTGCAGCACATTGAAAATCAGATAGGCCTTCTCTTTGAGGACAGGGGAATGGGAATTTCACCCGAAGATCTGCCCCGGATCTATGAACCTTTTTACAGGGGTACCAACGCCCTTACCCATAAAGGAACTGGTATTGGTCTGCCCCTTGTTAACCAAATCATTAAAAATCACAACGGCCAGCTCAAAATTTCCTCCGAGATAAATGTTGGTACTGTTGTTACCATTCTGCTTCCTGTCAGCTGATTAAAAGTCGTGCAGTTTTGCAGCCGTTCCATGGTTCCCGACTGTTACACCATTCACTTTAATTCCCTTTTAATTTGGTTTTAATCCATTTTTAATTGTAGCCACATATATTGTAACTCTTTACATCCTATTTAGAACTTATTTATAAACCGGGAAGAAATCACTGATAAATGAAATCGGAATACAGGTTTTATTTCCTTTTGATCATTTTACAGGTATTGCCTGCCTGTCAGAGCAATAATAAATCCTCTCAACGGTCACAGAAGTCTGCTGCTTCAGTTCCCGCAACCAGCAAAGACTATTTTCAGGAAATCGGAAAAGAGATTGGATTGGATTTTATTCATTCAATCGGCGATAATGATCTGAGTAACATCATTGAATCGGTTGGGGGTGGTGCCGCTTTCCTTGATTATGATCAGGATGGATATATAGATCTTTATATTTGCAGCGGAACTTATCTGAAAGGTTTCAATCATGAAGATATGCAGGCTAAGTCGATGGGGAATCGCCTTTACCGGAACAAGCATAATGGCACTTTTGAGGATGTAACCAGAATAGCTGGTGTTGATGGAGGAGGAGCCTACAGCATGGGAATAACTATCGGGGATTATAATAACGACGGATATCCCGATATCTATGTATGTAATTATGGTCCCAATGTACTATATAAGAATAATGGCAACGGTACATTTACCGATGTTTCAAAAATTGCGGATATAGAAGGCAAAGAATGCAGTGTAGGGGCCGTGTGGCTGGATTACGATAACGACGGATTGCTTGATATTTATGTAGGCAATTACCTGTATTATGATCCGAATTATAAGTATCCGGAGGGTTCGGATGGATTTCCGGCTCCGAATGCCTATGATAGCCAGCAGGACATTCTTTACCATAATGAAGGAAATGATGTTTTCAGGAATGTTACTGATTCCATGGGCATTATTGACAAGGATGGACGGGCAATGGGTGTGGGAGCCGTTGATTATGACGATGACGGATTTGTGGATATCTATGTAACCAATGATCATACCCTGAATTATCTCTTCCATAATGAAGCAGGTGCAAAGTTTGTGGATATGGGTATTTCTTCCGGAACGGCTTTCAGTAAGGCAGGTGAAGCCACAATCAGCATGGCGGTTGACTTTGCAGATTATAACGGGGATGGTCTGATGGATATTTTCAAATCCGATGACTCCTACTGTTCTTTATATGAAAACATGGGGAAGGGGATATTTACTGACAAGGCAAGTTCTGCAGGTATTGCAATGGCAGCTGCGCAGTTTGTGGGATGGTCGTCCTCGTTTGTAGACTATGACAATGACGGGGATGAGGACATATTCAAAACCAACGGAGCTTTAAAGCATTTGTACGGACACCAGGATCAGTTATTTGAAAATATGGGCGGAGGAAAATTCAAGGATGTTTCCGTTAAGCGGGGTGAATATTTTATGCAGGAATTTGTGGGTCGTGGTGCCTGTCTGGGTGATTATGACAATGACGGTGACTTTGATATCTATATAGTAAATCTGAACAATGAGGGAAAGTTCCTCCGCAATAACAAGGGCAATGATAATAACTGGCTGCAGCTTAAGCTGGTTGGACAAACCAGCAATCGCGACGGGATCGGTGCAAGGGTGAGAGTGACAGCAGGCAGCAAGGTACAGACTTCCCAGAAAAGGAGTACTACCGGATATCTTTCCCAAAATGATCCGCGGATGCATTTTGGGCTTGCCGAAAATGAATCTGCTGATAAGATTGAAATCAGATGGCCCTCGGGGAAATCACAGGTACTTGAACATATTCCGGCAAACCAGGTGATCACCATTAAGGAACCATAGATACCCCTACATTAAACTAAATTAACCCTAAATGGAACTTCATTACGAAAAAATAACCAGTTTCAACATTCCCGGCGTATCAGGGATTTTTGCTTTCATTTTCCTTTTCCTTCTGATCATTTCGGGATGTAAACAAGCCAACAGGCCGTCAACGGGCAAGGGAAAAACCAATGCCTCCCTACCCGCTACAAATAATGAATATTTTCAGGAAATCGGCCAGGAAATCGGATTGGATTTCATTCACTCCATCGGGGGACCCGATTTAAACAATATTGTTGAATCAAGTTGCGGGGGTACTGCATTTCTCGATTATGACCAGGATGGATACATTGATATTTATGTATGCAGCGGGACATGGCTTGAAGGTTTTACCAAAAGCGAAAAACCTGAGATACTGCCTGGAAATCACCTGTACCGGAACCAGGGTGACGGCACTTTTAAGGATGTTACCCGAAAAGCAGGTGTGGGTGGCCCCTGGTATAGTATGGGTGCTACTGTTGGAGATTATAACAATGATGGTTTTCCCGATTTGTACCTGAGCAATTATGGATATAATGTTCTGCTTAAGAACAAAGGGAACGGAACCTTCACTGATGTTACCGAACGTGCAAAATTGACCGGGGAACATACCTGCAGCGCTGGGGCAGTCTGGCTTGATTATGATAACGACAGTTACCTGGATCTGTACGTTGGCAACTACCTCGAATTCGATCCGGAATACAAGTATTTCTATGCCCCGGATGGTTTCCCCCCTCCCATGGCTTATAAAAGCGAGCCCGATGTGTTGTATCACAACAAGGGTGACGGAACTTTTGAAGATGTAACTCAGGTGCATGGGAATCGTTGACCATCGACGGAAGGGCTATGGGTGTTGGTGCAGCTGATGTGGATGATGACGGGTTTGTCGATATCTACGTGGCCAACGATCACACGTTGAATTACCTGTGGCATAACATGGGCGGTAAAGGATTCAAGGATATCGGAACCATGTCGGGTACAGCCTTCAGTCAGGCCGGAGAAGCTACAGTAAGCATGTCTGTCGATTTTGCTGATTTTAACGGGGATAATCTTTTGGATCTTTTTGTGTCTGATGATACCTATTGTTCGCTTTATGAAAACCTGGGTAACGGTGTTTTTGCTGATAAGGCTAATCCTTCAGGCATTTCTTCCCAGGCCGCACAATTTGTAGGATGGTCCTCCTCATTTCTGGATTATGACAACGACATGGATGTGGACATTTATAAAACAAATGGCGCTTTAAAGCATTTATATGGTCATGAAGATCAATTATTTCAAAACGAAGGCGATGGAAAATTTCAGGGATATATCCCTGGAGCTCGGAGAATACTTCAACAAGGAATATGTAGGGCGTGGTACCTGTATTGGTGATTATGATAATGACGGAGATCTGGATATCTATATTGTGAATCTGAACAACCATGGCATGTTTTTGAGAAACAACAAGGGAAATCAAAATAACTGGTTGATAATTAATTTAATAGGCCGGAACAGCAACCGGGATGGAATTGGCGCCAGGGTAAAAGTGACAGCAGGAGGTAAAACCCAGTCCGCCCAGAAAAAAAGCACGACCGGTTATCTTTCCCAGAATGATCCAAGAATGCATTTTGGTCTCGCTAAAAATGAGATTGCCGAAAAGATCGAAATTAGATGGCCTTCCGGAAAATCGCAGATCCTGGAAAATACCAAAGTCAATCAGATACTAGCAATTACAGAACCCTAACTGATCAGGTGCATGAAGCGGAAAAAATTGTTCTTACTACAAGGGATCATTGCAGCAGCTGGATTTTCATGTCTTTTAATGGTGTCCTGTAAAAGCAAACCGATGACAGGTATGATTATCCTCACGCAAAGTGCGGAAAAAAATCCTGCGACCGATTACATGTCGGGTGAATTCTGGCGCTATATCTCCGGGTCACGCCTGGTAGCCTTTGATCCGGACAAACCCGGGAAATCGCCGGAGTTGCTCTCCGAAGGCTTTTATTCAGCTTGTTCACCCGAAATATCATATGACGGTAATTTTATGCTGTTTGCCGGACAGCGAAAAGAGGGTGATGCCTGGCAGATCTGGGAAATGGATCTTGGAAATTCAGAATTCAGACAGGTCACTTCCTCTGAGGATAACTGCACGGACCCGGTTTATCTCCCCGGCAACCGTCTTGTTTATAGCAGGATGCCGGCATATGATACCTTAAAGGCAGGATTTTCCCTTTATTCCGGTAATCTTGATGGTACCGGTATGCAGCGGATTACATTCAATCCAAACAACTATATTGCATCCAATACATTGCATGATGGACGTATAGTAGCTATCAGCAGGGAACTTTATCCCGTGCAGGAAGATCCTGCCTGGTTTGTTATGCGTCCGGACGGAACCAAGGCCGATTTGTTTTATAAGGGTCCAGATCATAGTTTTTTGAGAAGCCGTGCCATAGAGACACCTGATGGAAAGATCGTATTTGCAGAGTGCGACAGCGTAAGCCCGGAGTCCGGACAACTTATTTCAATCAGTTATAGCCGGCCATTAAATTCAAGAGTCAATCTCACAACCGGAATCGAAGGTGATTTTCTCGCCGTGTTCCCCGGACCTTCCGGAAAGTACCTGGTCACATACAGGAAATATGCAACTGACCGATATGCACTTTACGAATTTGATCCTGAAAAAAGGGTTCTCGGCCGGGCTGTCTATTCCACAGGTGACTATCATATTCTTGATGCCGTTGTAATAGAACAAAGAACCCGGCCCAAAAAGCTGCCGAGTGAAGTGGACCCAGGGGTGAAAACAGGGTTGCTGTTATGCCAGGACATCCATATCCTTGATCCCCGGTTTCCGGCCAATGCATCAACAAGAAAGAAGGCAACCCGGATTGAAGTGCTGGGGTTAAATTCCTCCTATGGGATAGTCAACGTTGAAGAGGACGGTTCCTTTTATATAAAGGCGATGGCTGACACTCCGTTCCGGATTCAGACCCTGGATGAGAAAGGCAGGGTTGTGGACGGGCCTTGTTCCTGGATATGGTTGAGGCCAAACGAAAGAAGGGGTTGTATTGGGTGCCATGAGGACCGGGAACTGGTCCCTGAAAACAATGTACCCCTTTCAGTAAGAAAGGATCCCGTGATCATTCCCGTGCATATAACTAAAGTCACTGAAAAAGAAGTTGAATTGGAATAGTATGAAAAAGCATTATTACCTGATGGCCATATTGGCGTTGGTGGTTCTGGCCATCGCACTTGTTTATCCCAAAGCACACCATTGGGCCAGGGAACACGTGAATTACAAAACCGCGACAGAAGACCATCCCCTCTATTGTTTATCGTGTCATCTCTATACACAGAAGACAGGACTGGCGTCCAAACTGATCAATGCGGATTATTACTCTCCATTCAACATCGCCGTTTCGAAAGACGGTAAAAAACTCTATGTTGTTGCCGAGGAAGGAAATGCCTTACTGGTAGTGAATACGCAGAAGAAAAAGGTCATCCGCAAGATCAAAATTGGTGAGCACCCCCACAGTGTTATTCTGAATAAGGATGAAAGCAAGGCTTATGTGAGCAACCAGTGGTCAGATAATGTATCCGAAATAGATCTTTCAACATACATTGTGACGGATACGCTGAAAACCGGCAGTGGTCCTGCTGAACTTGCACTGAATGCTGATGGGAAGTACTTGTATGCAGTGAATTCCTATACCAATAATTTGTCTGTTATAAACCTGGAGACCCGGGAAGAAGAAAAAAGGCTTGCCCTGGGGAATAATCCTACAGGCATCGGAGCTACCCCGGACGGAAGGGTATTGTTTGTCACCAGCAGGCGAACGATGGCCAGGCCATACAGTGATACAGTGATCTGTGAGATGACTTTGATCAACGATAATAATCAGCGGGTTTTGGAACGCAGGGACATCAAGTCGGCTTACATGATGGAAAACATTGCCTTTACGCCTTCAGGTGACCTGGCCATTTTCCCCCTGATACGTCCCAAGAACAACATGCCCACCCTGCAGGTTGAGAAAGGATGGATGATGACCCATGGTTTCGGGATCATTGAATTAAAACCCGGAGGCCGGACAATCCAATTACTGTTGGATGAACCCAATGTTTATTATTCTGACCCGTATGGCATAGCTATTACTCCTGATGGAAAGAAAGCCTTTATTTCCAGCTCCGGCGTGAATTATATTTCCGTGATCGATATAGATGCCATCAGGTCGCTGATCTCAGAATCCTCCGATGATATGTTGAAATCTTATGCCAATCATCTTGGGATCAGCAGCAAATATGTAATAAAGCGGATACCTACCGGTGCAAATCCAAAGGGACTAGCCCTTTCATCCGATGGTTCGCTCCTTTATGTGGCAGAGCACCTGGAAGACAGAATTGCCGTGATCGATACCCGGAACCTCGCAACTGTCGGTACCATTGATCTTGGCGGACCCCGGCGGGTAACAGTGGCCAGGCAGGGCCGCAAGCTTTTCAACAATGCCGGTCATACCTTTCAGACCCAGTATTCATGCTATACCTGTCATCCCGATGCCCATGAAGACGGACTGGTGTATAATATGGCTTCGAAGGATATGGGGCGGAATGTGACGAATACCCAGTCATTGAGGGATATCGGAGATACGCCACCCTTCAAATGGAACGGCAAAAACCAGACAGTGTATAAGCAGGACGGCATGCGATTCTCAACCGTGCTTACAAGGTCGGAGCCTTTTGCCTATAAAGATCTTGATGCACTTGTTGCCTATATCATTACAGGCATACACTATCCGCCAAATCTTATGTATAATCCGGATGGGAACTTAACTGCAGCACAGCGCAGCGGCAAGGCTATTTTTGAGCGTTCACACGATGGCTATGGCAAAGAAATTCCTGTCAACAATCGTTGCATCACCTGTCATCCCCCCCCGTATTATACAAATCTTAAGCCGGCAGATGTTGGTACGCTTGCAGCGTCAGACGACTCCATCCTTTTCGACACACCTCATTTAAACAACATCTATGCCTCCGCCCCATACTTGCACGATGGCAGGGCCGCCACACTCGAAGAGATCTGGACCATATACGGCAAGGAAGAACGCCATGGTTCAGTAAATGATCTTACAAAAATTGAGTTGAACCAGCTGATTGAATTCCTGAAATCACTGCGTTCCCCTGAATATGAAAAAATTACAGATAAACCAAAGGAAGCCTCAGTACTGAACCATTAATCGTTAATAAACACCTATCTGAAACAAAATGAAATCGAAAATTCTCAAATATTTAGTTGCAATTCTGGCTATTATAGCGGTTGTAATTATTGCTACCGTGCTAATTAATAAACCGATGCGAAGCCAGGCTAATACCGGGGAACACCATAAGGAACAGTCCTTGAAGTCTGAAAATCAGTATGTGGCCGGTCCGTCAGCCACAGCTTCAATTAAGGAGGCGAACGGCATGCCGGTGTATGGCAACTGGCGTAATTTTACCACCCAAGACGGGCTTCCTTCCGATAAAATTTATTCTGTGAAGATCGACGGTGACCGTGTGCTGGCTGGTACACACCATGGTCTCGCTGTATATGAGAATGGGAAATGGAAAACCTATACAACCAAAGACGGACTTGCCCATAACGGTGTGGTTTCTGTGGATGTCAGCCCGGTAACAGGAGATGTTTGGATCGGTACCCTCGGGGGGCTCAACCACTGGTCATCCGGCAAGTTCGAAACCTTTAACCAGTTTAACAGCGGTATGCCCAACGACCTGGTATATAATGTGGTATGTGACGGAAAGGATGTATGGATGGCCACAGGTGGCGGTGTTGGACATTATAACACGTATACAAAGGAGTGGGAGATATTTACCGAGGCCAATGCTCCGATGCACGAACCGTGGACATATGCTCTTTCAGCCGGCGATGGAAAGATCTTCATTGCAGCCTGGGGGGGTGGTGTTATCGAATACAATAAGGAGACAAAACACTTCAGGGACTATGTTGATCCGGATGGCTTTATGGAAATTGACCTGCTTCCGGATGACGGTGTGGTTCATGATATAACCACTGCAACTGCCTGGGCCAATGGCATCCTGTGGGTTTCTTCCTATTTTGGCATGAGCCGGTATGATGGTAAAAACTGGAAAGGGTATTTTGATCACGACTGCGGACTGGCCAGCAATTTTATAAATTTCATCCAGGTCGACGGCAGGGTTGCCTATGCCTGCACAGACAGGGGATTAAGCACCACAGACGGCACCACCTGGGTGACCTACAAAAGGAACGAAAAGGATAATAACGGTGTTGCCATAATTACAACTGGCAAAGAAACCAAGGAGATTCCATTATCTCCGGCAATAGCCCATAGTTTTGTAATAAATACCGATACAAAAGATGATGTCATCTGGGTTGCCACTTCAAAAGGATTAAGCCGTGGAGAGGTGATACGATAAAAACAAACTAACTATATTATAAAACAAATACCATGAATGATAAGAAATTTTTAGTTGATCTGTCAAAGCTTACAGAAGGAGAAAAGACTGAAATGAAGAAACTGGGTATCCTGTCCGATGATAGCCAATTGCTTGAATTTGTTACTCCACAAGTACATAATAATCGTCCTCCCATTGAAAAGCATGTGGTTCACATTCCCAAAGTCCTAAATGAAGCCTATAACTATCAAAAACCTTCTTCCTTTTCAAGAGCACTCCGACTGGATCTAGGCGGTTACAAAGTCCTGCTGATTTCAGGAACTGCCAGTGTAAATGAAGAAGGCAAGGCTGAATATGTGGGAGATTTTAAAGCCCAGGTATGGAGAACCTACCGGAATATCACAACCCTTTTAACAGCCGAGGAAATGTCCTGGCATGATGTGGTGAGAACAACGAACTATCTCCGTGATATTGAGCGTGATTATGATGAATTCAATAAGATCCGTACCTCTTTCTATAACTGGATGAAAATTGATCCTCTGCCTGCCAGCACCGGAATTCAGGCAAGGTTATGCTGGGAAACCCTGCTGTATGAAATTGAAGTATATGCTATTTCAAAAATGAATTAATTTTTTAAAAATATGAAACCGAACTTGAAATCAGGTGTATCCTTGCTGATTCTGATATTCATTACTGCTGCAATGTTGAGAGGGCAGGGATATGGAGATAATTATGGTAATGTTCCCAAGACCTATGTTGCCTACGATAAATACCAGAAAGCATACAAATACCATTTTCTTACACCGATGAATTTCTATGGTGCCGGACGCGAAGTTCCGCCACCGGCGGGTCTGAAAGAGGTCAGAATTGGCTTTCTCGGGCCACTTGAGGGATCAATAATAGTATCTTACGGCAAACAGATGCTTCAAGGGGCAACTCTTGCCATTGAAGAGGCGAACAGGAATGGAGGTTTCAAGGGTATTCCTTTTAAAATGATGATTCATAATGATGTCGGGCTTTGGGGTGCTGCGGCCAATGAGGTTGTGAAAATGGACGATGAAGGAGTTTGGGCCTGGCTTGGTTCAATTGATGATATTGTTTCACACGTGGCCATTCGGGCTACCCTTAAGCTTGAAATCCCGATGGTTTGCACCGGGGATCCCGATCCAACCTTTACGGAGACCAATATTCCCTGGGTGATCAGGGTCATTCCCGATGACCGTCAAAGCAGTTATGCACTGGTAAACTATATTTACAATCTTAACAACCATGCGAGGGTTGCAGTGATCAGGGCAAATAATCGCTATGGAAGAGTTGGAATACTTCATTTCAACAAGACCGCCACACGGTTAGGATATCCCATTGTGATCGAGGAGCGGTTCAAGGATGGTGAAACAGTATTTACCCAGGAGTTGCAAAGAATTAAGGACACAAAACCGGATGCGATTGCGATTTGGGGAAATTCAAAGGAATCCGCCCTGATCCTGAAGGCAATCCGTCAGATGGGGATGAATCAGCCTGTTTATTGTTCCGACCGGATTGTTAACCCTGAGTTCCTGAGTATTGCAGGAAAGCTGGCCAACGAAGTCGTTACAACTTGTCAGTATAATCCCGGGTCAAATGATCCGAAACTGGCAGCATTCAAACTGAGTTACAAGAAGCGGTTCGGAATGGAGCCGGATGTTTTTGCAGTGCATGCGTATGACGGAATGAACCTGATCATTAAATCCATAGAAAAAGTAGGGCTCAACCGGGCCCTGATCCGTGATGTCCTCACAGATATGAAAACATTCCAGGGGTATGAGGGAGCTTCAGGGAAAATGGTGTTTGATGCAACCTGGAACAATGTAAGGCCTATCTATCTTGCAAAGATCACAAATGGTAAGTTTGAATTTTCACCTGCACCTCCCTATAAAAGGGAATTGCAATGAACATTTTACATTTTGGGTAAACCAGATTAAGACAGATCAGAATGGAAGCGAATATGAGCAGTGACCAGGAATTAATTGAATGCTTCGTACCCATGAAGACAAATAAAACAACAAAACCAGAGCCCGTGCGGGTTAAGGTAAACGGTATCGAAATAGGTGGCCGTGAAGTTGTAATTATTGCGGGCCCCTGCGCGGTAGAGAGCATGGAACAATTAGTTGAAACAGCAGTTTCTGTCGGGAAAAGCGGTGCTAAAATACTCAGGGGCGGTGCTTTTAAACCACGGTCATCACCCTATAGTTTCCAGGGACTCGGTGAAGAAGGATTGAAAATGCTTCGCGAGATCAGCTATAAAACAGGACTTCCGGTTGTTACGGAAGTAATGGATACCCGGCAGATTGAAATGGTCTGCAGGTATGCTGATATGCTCCAGGTTGGATCCCGCAATATGCAGAATTACCCGTTACTGAAAGAAGTGGGAATGACCCGCAAACCGGTATTGCTGAAACGGGGCATGATGGCAACCATAGAAGAATTCCTCCTGGCAGCTGAATATATCCTCAGCCAGGGAAACGAACAGGTAGTATTGTGTGAAAGGGGTATCCGGACATTTGAAACATCAACACGAAATACACTCGATCTGAGTGCGGTACCGATGTTAAAACACCTGAGCCATTTGCCGGTAATCGTTGATCCCAGTCATGGTACAGGCCTCAGGTGGATGGTACCTGCCATGGCAAAGGCTGCCGTGGCGGCCGGTGCCGATGGACTTATCATGGAAGTCCATTATAAACCGGAAGAAGCCTTGTGTGATGGGCATCAATCACTCAGTCTGCCTGAATTCTCCCAATTGATGACCGATTTGAAAAAAGTGGCAGAAGCAGTAGGAAGAACTATGTGAATGGAATGATGAAAGATGAATGTTAAATGATGAATTATGAATGATGAATGATGAATTATGGATGAACCTATATCTATGTAGCGGATTAATTGTAAGCACTAATGAATTTTAAGGCCTTCCTGATTTTATGCCTGGCATTTCCGCAAATACAGGTCTGGTCACAGCAAACTGATCCCATTAATATAGGACTGCTAATCCAGGACAAATCATCACTGGCTGCAAAACAGGGAGCAGAACTGGCCGTTAAAATAGCCAATCAAAAAAGGGGGAGAAACGGCTACCGGTTTCAGCTCATAACAAAAGACATGGAAGGACCCTGGGGAACCGGGTCCAAACAAGCAGTAGACCTTATCTTTGAGAACGAGGTATGGGCTCTCCTGGGATCTCATGACGGGCGAAATGCGCATCTTGTGGAACAGGCAGCGACTAAATCGACAGTTGTTTTCCTTTCCGCATGGTCGAGTGATCCAACGCTTTCCCAGGCATTTGTCCCATGGTTCTTTAACTGTGTGCCAAATGATCGTCAGCAGGCGGATGAATTGACTGAAGAAATTTACATTACCAGAAAATTTGATAGGGTGGCAACCATCGCGGATAATTCATATGATTCAAACCAGGCGTTAAAGAGTTTTTTGCAGACCGTAAAACTATCAGGCAAAAATGAACCTGTAAATCTGCTTTATAACACTTCCACTACGGAATTAAATATTTTAGCTGACCAGGTTATAAAAGCGAAAGTCAATTGTATTGTATTATTTTGCCAGCCTTCCACTTCTTTAAAAATAATCCGGCTTTTGCGGCAAAGAAAAATGAATCAACCCGTCTATGGGACTTTGTCTATCCTTAATGAAAATTTGTTGTCCGAAATGGAATTCAGGGAATTTGATAATGTAATGTCAGTCACTTCTACTATATGGAATAGATTGAAATATCAGGCCTTCCGGGAGGAGTATAAGAAACAGTATGGAAAAATGCCGGGAATGGTTGCCGCATATTCCTTCGATGGTATGAATCTGCTTATTGAGGCCATGTGGAAATCCGGAAGTCCCGAAATGGATAGAATTAAGCAGGCCTTGTCTGAAATTCGTTATGAAGGGGTCACCGGCCCGGTTCGTTTCGATGCCAATGGGAACCGCGAGGGAAACTTTGCCGTGGTGAAAATTTTAAATGGACTTCCGGGTACAGTCGGTGGAGATTAGGTTAATTTAGCCAAGTATTAAACACTGAAAAGTCATCATAAAAATAGTAAAATGCAAACAATAAAACACGGTTTACAGTCTGTATTACAGCTAAATAAAGTATACTGGCTCTGCATGGCCGTTTTATTCGCTCTATGCCTTTCCGGTTGCCAGAACAGTGAAGAAAAGGACAAGAAAAGGGCCCAGGAACTGATGACAACCCAGACCCTTGGAATTGCCTACCTGGAAGAATTTAAACTGGATGAGGCTGAAAAGGAGTTTCTGAAATTTATCAAATTGGCGCCAAAAGAGAAACTGGGATATGCAAACCTGGGGTTGACCTATTTGCGTAGTGGCAAATATGACGATGCGAAAAAGCATCTTGCAAAGGCAATACAAATTGACCCCAAAGATCCGGATATCCGCCTGATACTGTCAACTGTCTACCAGATGAATGATGAACGCGGGCTGGCGATAAACGAATTGAAAGAAGCACTTACCTTCGCCCCCAGCCATATCAAAGCGCTCTATTATCTTTCGGAATTATATGCCCAAACATCTGACGAAGAATCGAGCCGTCAACGTGAAAACTGCCTGCTTGCCCTGATAAAAAATGCACCTGGAAATATAGTACCCCGGTTAAATATGGTGGAAATATACATCCGGAAAAAGGAAACGGATAAGGCTGTGGAAGAACTGGAGGTCATTCACAAGCAATTTCCTGAATTCCCGAAAGAGGCTGTCGATTATTTCAATAATACAATCTCCCTGCTGAAAAAGAATGATACGGAAAGTGCCATAACTCAGTTTGTCATTTTTCATAACTACCTGAAGGTGACATCACCCTACCAGGCCGGTATTATGGACCTGAAGGGGCCTGGTGGCTCCCTGATCGGTTTTCCGCTGATTTCCTTTGACAAACAGATAGCTTCCGCGACCTCTGAAAATATTTCTCTCCTAGAAGTGATCAAATTCACCAACGTTACCGAATCTGCAGGGCTTAACCTTGTTCCTGCAGGAAGATTGGCCCATGCAGATATCATGGATTATGACGGGGATGGGGATATCGATCTCTATGCCGGTTGCTTTGACACTGTCACTAAGGTTTACAGGCATTTTCTGTTAAACAATGAGCTGGGAAGGTTCAGGGATATGGCTGAAGAAGCCGGCATCAGGCACTCGGGAAATGAGACTGCGGCTGCTTTTGCTGATTTTGACAATGATGGTTTCCCTGACTTGTATGTGATAAGGGAAAATGGGGACATAATATACAAAAACTCAGGAAAGGCGACTTTCGAGGACGTAACTTCAGATGCCGCCATTAACAATAAATCAGGTGGTAATATGGCCCTGTTTTTTGATGCGGATCATGACGGCGATCTTGATCTGTTCGAGGCGCGGTCAAATTCAAATCTGCTGTTCCGGAACAATGGTGACGGAACTTTTCTTGAACAGGCACAGAAAATGGGTTTGGCAGGTAACGGTTTAAACAGCAGGGACGCAGCTTTTGGAGATTTTGACGATGATGAAGATATTGATCTTATCGTGGTAAATGAAAGAGGAAATAACATCCTGTATTCAAATGAAAGGCAGGGTATATTTAAGGATGTCACTGAAAAAAGCGGGCTGAAAAGCAGCGGATCAGGGGCAGTTGCAGCGGGGGACTACAATAATGACGGATTCCTCGACCTGGTTATTTCACCGGCCGGAGAGGGGGCTCCCGTTATTTACCGTAATCTGGGCTCCGGAACATTTGAGCCAGTGAAAAATGAGGCTGGGGCTTTTTCCGCAATGCAAAAGGTAAAGATCACCAGTGTGCTGTTTTTCGATTTTGACAATGATGGTTACCTGGATCTGATCATGGGTGGAAAATCGGGAATAAAAGATGGACGGGGACTTTGCCTGTATCATAATGACGGCAAAGGAAATTTCAGGGATGTTTCTGATCTGCTTCCCGAAGAACCCAAATCCGCCGGTGATTTGAAAGTATTTGACTATAATGATGACGGTGACCTTGATCTGGTGGTTGCCGGATTTAACGGTGGATTATTTCTGCTTCGGAATGACGGGGGGGATATGAACCATTATGTAAATATGAAACTGGTAGGTTTACGGGCCGGAAGTGCCAAAAACAATCATTTTGGAATAGGGGCCAAGGTGGAAATGCGGGCAGGAGACCTTTACCAGACAATGGTGGTGACCGATCCGAACATTCATTTTGGACTGGGCGGGCGCACAAAAGCGGATGTTATACGGATTACATGGACAAACGGGGTGCCCCAGAACATATTCCTGCCGGGGGCAGATCAGTCACTGATTGAGTCACAGACGCTCAAAGGATCATGTCCCTTCCTGTATACCTGGAATGGTAAAAAATTCGAATTTGCAAAGGATATCCTGTGGAGAAGCGGTTTAGGAATGCCGCTTGGAATCATGGGAGGAACCACGGCATATGCATTTGCCGATGCATCCGACGATTATATCATGATTTCAGGCGATCAGCTGAAGTCGAAAAATGGACTATATTCCATGCAGATAACATCTGAATTATGGGAAACCATTTATTTCGACAAACTGCAGCTGGTGGCAGCAGATCATCCTGATTCGGTGGATATTTTTGTGCCTGAACAATTTTCGCCGCCTCCATTCCCGGGTAAGCAGGTTTACCAGGTTAAGAAAAAAATATTGCCAGTTTCAGCCATTGACGGCGAGGGGAATGATGTATTGCCTATGATCGCTGAAAAGGATGATCAGTACATCGGTGGTTTTACGCCGGGAAAATACCAGGGTATTACTGAAATGCATGATCTGATCCTTGATCCTGGAGATCACATTCAAACCAAAAACCTGTATCTCTTCCTGAATGGATGGATCTTTCCAACCGATGCGAGTATTAATGTGGCTATCTCGCAATCGTCTGAAATTAAGGTACTAACACCGGTTATCCAGGTGATCGGTAAAAACGGGGAATGGAAGACAGTGAAGAGCAACCTCGGATTTCCGATGGGAAAGGACAAAACTGTTGTGGTTGATCTTTCCGGACTCATGCCAACACCTGATCACCGTATCCGTATCCGTACAAATATGGAGATATACTGGGACCAGGTATTCTTCTCAGCCAGCCGCATTGACGCTCCTGTTGTATATAATGTGCTTGATCCGGTTTCTGCCGATCTGCATTTCAGGGGATTTTCTGAGGTCTTCAGGAAGGGTGGACGATACGGACCCCATTGGTTCGATTATTCAAAGGTATCCACCGATACAAAATGGCATGATCTCACCGGTGATTATACGCGGTATGGAGATGTTCTTCCCCTGCTCACTGAATCCGACAACAAATATATAATCAGCAATGCAGGAGATGAAACTTCGATTGCTTTTTCGGAAAAAGGCCTTCCTCCCCTGCCGAAAGGCTGGAAAAGGGATTTTCTGATCCACTGCGTGGGATGGGTAAAGGATGGAGATATAAATACCGCGAATGGACAAACCGTGTTGCCTTTGCCTTTTCATGGAATGAAAAGCTATCCCCCTGGTAAGGATGATATTTATCCGGCCGATGCGGAACATCAGCAATATGTGAAAGAATACAATACGAGGAGGGTAGATGGGAGGATGAAGAAATTATGAATTATGAATGATGAATTATGAATGATGAATGATGAATTATGAATGATGAATTATGAATGCAGAATTGCGGAAGTACGAAGTGCTTCAATCTGAATAACCCCCGGTAAAACCGGGGGATGGCCAAAAATCCACCCCCTGCCCCGCCAGCGGGGGATACCGGCCCCCCGAAAACGGAATGCGTCAGCCGGCACGAAGTGCCATAATCTCAATAACCCCGGGTGCAACCCGGGGACACGAAAAAAAATATGAAAAAAAATACATCAAAGCGAAAATATTCCAGTTGGATCGTAATCCTGACCCTGGCCAGTCAACTTTCCCATGCCCAGAAAAACCCGATAGTCTTCACCGATGTGACAGCCAAAGCCGGGATCGATTTCAGGTACAATTTCGGAGACTATTCCTATCAGAATCTTTTGGAAAGCAGTGGTGGCGGAATCACTGTATTTGATTACAACAATGACAAGCTGATGGATATATTTCTGATGAATGGCACTTATCTTCCGGGGATTTCAGATGACAAGGGGAAGGTTTTCAAAAATTCTTCGAATAAGCTGTACAAAAACAATGGCAACGGCACTTTTACAGATGTCACAAAGCAGGCCGGACTTGGCGGAGCTTTCTGGAGCATGGCAGCCGGGGCAATCGATATGGACAAGGATGGATTCCAGGACCTTTATTTATTGAATTACGGTCCCAATGTGTTTTATCACAATAATGGCAACGGCACCTTTAAGGATATCACAAACTCCCTGGGACTGGCAGGTCCTGAAAAGCTGAATGGTTTTGTCAAGTGGAGCATCGGTGTATCTTTTTGGGATTATAATTATGATGGACGGCTGGATGTTATGGTCGGAAATTTCCTGGCTTTCGACCCGGCTTATTTTACCCCATCATCACCCGACAGGATGCCCAGTCCCACGGAATATAAAGGCCAGGCTTCCTTTTTATATGAACAGCAGGCTGATGGCAAATTCGTTGATGTTACAAAGAAAAAGGGGTTGTACTTTCCCGACTCCAAATGCATGGGACTTACCGTTTTCGACTATGATGCGGATGGTGATCAGGACATTTTCCAGGCAAATGATCACCAGTTAAATTTTGTTTTCAGAAACGACAATGGCGCATTCAGTGAAGTCGCTGTCGCCAGTGGACTGGCGGCAAACAGCGAGGGCAAAGGTACCGGTTCCATGCATGCCTCGCTCGGAGATGTGGATGGTGACGGATTGATTGACATCCTTGTTACTGACCTGGATTATGGGGCCCTTTACAAAAACAAAGGGAACGGTGTTTATTCAGATATAACCATTCAAAGTAGCATTGAAAGTTCCATGTCGGGTAAATTCAGCTGGGGCGCATCTTTTATTGATTTTGACAATGATGGTGACCTGGACATCGTTGCCACCAATGGTAACGCGGAAGAGTTGATTCTGCAGCATCCGCTCTTGCTTGAAAATGACGGAAAAGGACAATTCAGGAACACGGGAAAGGACCATGGTCCGTATTTCTCATCAAAACGATCGGGCAGGGGACTTGCTCTGACTGATTTTGACAATGACGGTGATGTGGATATCATTATTTCGCATGTTGACTTGCCTGGAATTCCGGTGCTTTTAAGGAATGACGGGGGCAACCTGAATCACTGGCTTGGAATTACCCTTAGGGGAAAGGCAGGGCCAGCATCTGCCATAGCTGCGAAGGTAACTGTAACCTCGGGAGGGAAAAAGCAGGTATTCATAAATCAATGGACCACAAGTTATCTGTCCAATAATGATCCCAGGATGCATATCGGCTTAGGAAGTAGGAAACAAGTGGACCTCCTGGAAATTAACTGGTCGGATGGCAAAAAGGAATCTTACAAAAATATTATAGCAGACAGATATATTACTATTTTGCAGGGCAAGGGCATTCTTTCAAAATGATATTTTGTAGTTTTGCGGACACCCCGACGGGGTGGTCGCCGACCACCCCGACGGGGTGTATTAAACCATTTAAAACAAAAATATGAACAGCCAATATGTTGAGCGGGTGGTAGATCTTACAGATCCTTCAAGGAATGTCATTTACAATATGTCGCATGAAGAAGCGGTGAATATTGTGAAATCCGGTAATACTGATGCGATCCGGAAAATCGACGGACAATTTGCACTAGTTGCTGTGGATGGCAAGACCATCAGGATGGCCAGATCAATTGGCCGCCCGTTGCGTTATTTCATAGCAAAAAAAGCAATCGGACCCATTCTTATTCTTTCGGAACGGATTGATTCCATTTTTGACTTTCTTAAAAAAGAAGGTCTGGATGATCAGTTCCACCCTTCATATACCCGCATGGCACCGGCCCATTATATTACAAAGATAGAGTTGCTGGGTTGCCCGGATCCAAACCCGGAATACATCCGTTTTTTCACGCCGAAACGCAATAAGCTTACCAATGATCCGGAGATCATCGGCAAAAAATATATGGAAGCATTATACCTCGAAATCAAAAAGTGGCTGAAATATCGTGCAATTTCCGGTCCGGTTGGAGTTACATTCTCCGCGGGAATTGACAGTGGCTCGGTATTTTTGCTTACCTATCAGGCATTACGGGAACTGGGTGAAAGTCCTTCCAGACTGAAAGCATTCACGCTGTCAGTAGATGGAGACGGGGCTGATCTCATCCAGGCCAGGAAGTTTCTTGAATCACTAAACCTTGAAATGTTCCTGGAACCGATTGAAATCAGCAGCACGTCACTGGATTGGAAAAAAACGGTTAGAATTACCGAGGACTATAAATCCCTCGATATACAGTCTGCCACAATGAATTCTGCACTTTTGCAGGGGATCAGGTCGCGTTACCCTGAATGGAAGTACATCATTGACGGAGACGGCGGTGATGAAAACCTCAAGGATTATCCCATTGAAGAAAATCCCGAGCTTACAATCCGCAGTGTGCTGAATAACCTGATGCTATATCACGAAGGCTGGGGTGTGGAATCGATCAAACATTCACTTACCTATTCCGGCGGATTAAGCCGCGGTTATATGCGTACCTGTGCTCCTGCAACGATGCTTGATTTTGAAAGCTTCAGTCCATACACCCTGCCCAATGTAATTGAAATTTCAGAGGGTATTCCTTATATTGACATGACAAACTGGGATCATAAGAAGCTTTATGATTTGAAGGGACAGATTGTTTCGCTTGGCGTGAAAGAAATTACAGGAATGGAAATGCCGGTTTTTCAGAAAAGACGCTTTCAGCATGGTGCTGCTTCGGAGCATGCGTTTAACAGTCTTTTTCCAGCCAAAGAAATCGCTTACCGAAAAGAGTTTCTTTCGACCTATGATGAAAAATCCTGAATCAGGGATTACGGATGGGTGGATTGTATCCAAACGGGGAAGCAAAAATACTGTTGATCCCCTAAAACCTTATGGATGGCTTGTAGAGAAGGAATTATCTTCTTCGGGCCGGATTGAGGATACTGCTATTATTTTTCTTACAAACCGGGAATGTCCCTATCATTGCCTGATGTGTGACCTGTGGAAGAACACGACCGATGTTCCGGTTCCTGCAGGATCCATACCCCGGCAGATTGAACTGGCATTAGGTCAGATGGCACCGGCAAAGCACCTGAAATTATATAACAGTGGCAGTTTTTTTGATGAAATGGCTATTCCTTCATCAGATTATGAAAAGATTGCCGGATTGGTATCCGGATTTGATACTGTAATTGTCGAAAGCCATCCCCGGCTTGTAAATGAAAAATGCCTTCGGCTGAGGGATATGCTTAAACCCGAATTGCAGGTAGCCATGGGATTGGAAACCGTGCATCCTGAAATACTGCGGAAACTGAACAAAAGAATGACCCTTGAGGATTTTGAAAACACAGTGAAATTTCTTTCGCGGAATAAAATTCCGGCACGGTCATTTATATTGCTGCGACCCCCCTTTTTATCGGAAAAGGAAGGTATCCACTGGGCAGAACGGTCACTGGATTTTGCTTTCCGGGTGGGAGTTGAATGTTGTACCATAATACCTGTAAGGCCGGGTAACGGTGCCATGGAGGAACTTCTCGAAAAAGGGGATTTCGCCCTGCCCGATATCCGGTCCCTTGAATCGGTTTTGGAGTATGGAATAGGATTGAAGGCAGGACGCGTATTTGCCGATGTATGGGATCTGAAGCAATTTTCCTGTTGTGAATTATGTATTGATCAGAGAACCAATCGGTTAATTGAAATGAATCTGCACCAGGTGATATGTGGTGAGATCACTTGTTCATGTGATGGTGCAGGAGCGTAGTTGCAAACTACGCCCAGCGATGGGGTCGCAGAGGGGTTGCAGAGAATCTCATTGCATTCGATTTAACTGAAACAGATGGAGGTCGCCGTTGTTAACGGTAACCAGTATATACTGCCTGCCGTTGATTAAAACCGGTGCAATCCGCCGGGCATCACCCTTCACGATAAAGCCACTTTCTACAGGCATCAGGACTTCATATTTTCCATCCCTTTTTCCTGGTAAGCACCATCCATAGGACGCATCATACCGGCCATAGGAAGGCCTTACTGCATAATCATTGCCAACCAGGGCCAGATCCATTATACCATCCCTGTTAAGATCCTGAACCAGGATGTCACGAACCTGAGAAAACTGCGCCTCAGTGGGCAGAGTGATCCGTGTAAAAACTCCATTTCCATTATTCAGGAAAATACTGGATTCGAAAAGCACTGCTTTTTTAAGAGTTGATTGCTGCAAAGTTTTTTTGTCAAAAATGTCTTTTACCGTTTTCCCGCCAAAATCAGCATATTGCGGATACTTTTTAACCAGGTAGGGCATTTGACTACCCAGCTCATCCAACGAGGCTACGGGGTAACTAATGCCATTCTCATAGGAGCAGATCACCTGGTCGAGCGTGCCGTTATTATCAAAATCATTCAGGTACATTTCTGCAGGTTCACTGACAGATGCCTTTAACATGGAATTCAATCCCAGGTTACCGGCAACCAGATCCTGGTCCCCATCCCCGTCGATATCGGCAACCTCAAGGCAATTCCACCATCCTGAGGTTTCATCCAGTGCTGCCAGTTTGGTTGCATCAGTAAAATGGCCCCGGTCATTCCTGAAAACAGTTATGTTCATCCATTCACCCGCCAACAAGAGGTCGGGATCACCATCCTTGTCAAAATCCATCCAGGCCGCATCAGTCACCATACCCATGTTTTTCAGATCACCTAATCCGGAATCTGTCACATCAACAAATTGTCCATTCCCATCATTTTCAAGAAGATATTGCACTGGCGACATCCCATAGGAACCGGGCACGGATCCCGAGCCCAAAAACAGATCCAGGTCACCATCGCCATCGAAATCACAGGGACGCACACACGATCCGTTATGAGAGAAGTCAGGCAGCGGGCTTTTGGTGAATTCTCCCTTCCCGTTATTAATCAGCAACAAGTCCGTCAACAGCGGATTGCCAATGGGCAGCATGTTGCCACCCCGAACCACATAAAGATCAGGATCACCGTCTCCATCCGCATCAAAAAAAGCAGCATCCACGTCCTCTGAATTTCTTTCCCTTACAAACTGGGGAACATCAAGGGATTTAAAAGTCCCGTTTTTTTGCTGAATACAGATCATAGCGGCCTGACCCCTGGCCCCACCCACAAATAGATCATCCCTTCCGTCGCCATTCACATCAGCCACAGCCAGGGGAGGACCCTCGGCTGAAAGACTATGGGGTACCAGTTTTTCACGGTTGAAATTCGTATATCCATCTTCCTCGTGTTTGAATTGCAATCCGTCAATTTCCGAAATCGTAAACAGCGTTTTTTTAGTAATATTTTTTTTGTCTTTTCCTGATGGTTTGGCCGCATCCTCCATTTTCAACGTGATAGTCTGATCCACAGGAATTTTTCGCAGGATCTCTTCTGACAGGTCTGGCCAGCGAACCCATATTGAATCAATTGTATTAACTTGTCCCAGCCCAAAATGAATTACATCTGAGGTGGCAGATAAGAATCCCCTTGTTGTAAATTGTTCGGCGATCTGCTTTTGATCCCCACAATATATCGTAACCCGGGCGCCTGTTCCACGGGTATTGAGGCCCTTCCCCTTTAGTGCTAATGAAAGGAAATGATTATTCACACTGCCTGATGCATTATTCCTGTAAACAAATGCCTTCTCATTAATATTATTGACAACCAGGTCGAGATCACCGTCATTATCCAGGTCGGCATAGGCTGAGCCATTCGAATATGACCTGACTTTTAAGCCCCATGTGGCAGTTTTATTGGTAAAAGTAAGATCCCTATTGTTCTTAAAGATATAATTGAATTTGGGATACAGAGGCATTTGCTCATACAGCACCTTATCGGGCACTCCGCCTTCATCGGGTGAAAGAGCAAATTGTTTGTCTTTGGTCAGAAACCTGACATAATCCAGGTCATTAGCCCTTCGGTATATGCCATTGGTAATAAAAAGATCTTTCCAGCCGTCATTGTCCACATCACAAAACAAGGGAGACCAACTCCAGTCAGTGGAGTACACCCCTGCCAGCAGCCCTATTTCACTGAACAATCCACCACCCAGATTGAGTTGAAGCGTATTACGTACGTACTGGTGATTATAACCGTATTTTCGTTTTAGAGTAAAAAGATCATAGTCATCTTCTCCTCCTGATTGTTTCCGGATCTTTTCCTCATCCGGCAGCATGTCCAGTACAATGATGTCCAAAAGGCCGTCGTTGTTGATATCTCCAACATCGTTGCCCATGGACGACCTGCTGGTGTGTGCAATCATCTCATTTAACCGCTCTGAAAAAGTTCCATTTCCGTTGTTAATGTATAAATAGTCATTTTCGTGAAAATCATTCGATATATAAATATCAGGATAGCCATCGTTGCTGATGTCGCATATATTTACTCCCAAACCGTAACCAATCTGACTGCTGTATATACCAGACTGGCGTGTAACGTCATGAAAAATTCGCCTTCCTACTTCTTCATCATTTCTGTATAACCTGTCACCAGCGAGCGAATCATGCTCCAAACGCAGGGAGACACTGCCGTAGCTGCGGGAAGTATGCACCGAATGGTTTAACAGGTACATATCAAGATCCCCATCCATATCATAATCAAAAAATGCAGCCTGTGTGGAATATCCCTGGAAATCGAGTCCGTAATCATGTGCTTCCTCCTTAAAGGTCAGGTTTCCCTGGTTAATGAACAATTGGTTCCGGCCTTTCAGGGATTTATATTTGCCAACCTGGCATACATAAATATCCAGCAAGCCATCTCCATTCACATCAGCCATGGTAACGCCGGTTTTCCAGTCCCCTTTTCCCGCAACCCCGGCCACATCTGTGATGTCCTCAAATTTAAGATTTCCCTTATTCAGGTATAGTTTATTGGATGTTTGATTTGCGGTAAAATATAAATCAACCAGGCCGTCGTTATTGATGTCTCCGGCGGTAACGCCTGCACCGTTATTGAAATAAAGATATTGAATGATATTAAATTGTTCGGTTTCCGTTAACTGGTTAACAAAATCAACATTGGTGGCGGAAGGGGATAATAGTGTAAACAAAGGATTACTTTCTTTTTCCTTATGTGAACAGGAATAACCCAATAACAATACAAGCAAAATGAGCGCGGAGTTTTTCATAAGAAAGCAACACCAGTTTAGGTTTAATTAACCGATTCGATTCCCATATAAATTTCAGCTTTCCACTTCAGTTCATCTCCACCGTTATGCGGATCATTAAGATATACTTCAATCAATTTATGATTACTCCGGTATCCCAGCTTTTTAGCTTCTTCCGCTAAATTATACCAGGTAACATCTGTAATACTATAGTTACCGTAGAAATCGGTTTCAATGGCATCCATACTTTCAACCGTCATAAATTTAATTTCAGGATGTTCAGGAACTGTCAGAGTATGGACAATTGGAAAACAAAAATCAAAGCCGATCGAATCTTTAAATTCATTCCAATCATGAATAATTAAGAAAGGATTGCCGTCCGGTTCAAGGTTATTTTGCCTGACAAATTGATTCAATTCCACAACATTGGACATCATAGCCCTTGCCTTGCCTCTTGTTGTGCTTTTTAAGCTGATATAAACACAGGATTTTTTATCAAATTGGCGATAACCTGTAAATTCAGAATGGAACGATTTCAAGGTTACCTCCATCCTGGTTTTAATGTCAAGCAGGTTTTCCCTGACACCATTTCTGAAATGAGTATTTTTGAAGGGGGCAGTTAAACGGTTATAAAGTTTCCGCCCGGGATCAGAGACACGAACCCTGATCATTGTAATTGAGTCGTTTACCTTATTAAATTCCCAGTTGAAGATCAAGGTTGTATCCCTGAGTGTTACTTTTTTTGAAATATTGCTCACCGGGGTTTTGCTCAAAACATCGAATTTGGCGCTTACATAATTTCGATTCCACGTTTCCCAATTCAAAATACTAAAATATGCTACATCAGGTGTGGTTTTCACCCTAAAATGAGCCTGGTAGTCACCGGGCCTGGTATAAAGGAATACAATACCTCCTATAAGCGCTAAGAAAACGACTGAAGCAATGGAAACAAGTATCTTTTTCACATTTTTTGGTAAAAAAAGTTAGTTTCTGATTTTATACCATAATAAAGAATCATTATTTGGGGCAGCCAGCAAATATTTTACATTGCCAACATTTATTGTGCTTATTCTTCTGATTTCTTTCCGGCTAAAATCCAGCCCGGTTTCCAATCCATCCAGAATCCTGCCGTCACCTGAGAGTATAGTTCCCGTGTTCGACATGAAACGGCCATGGTACTGACTTACGCCAAGAAAGTTAGGAGCCGCGAGAATATCCGCTTTGCCATCCTGATTCAGATCCTCGGTTAAAAATCGATTGATCGGCGAGATTTGAAATTCGTCATCAAGTGGAACAAAGCTGAAGGTTTCACCGTTGTTTACCAGGTATCCTGAAGCCAGCGTGGTTACTTCCAATAACAATGCATTTGAGAGGGCCTGTTTTCCAAAAACCTGTTCCATGGTCTTGCCTGCAAAATCACTATAATTGGGGAATTGTTTCCGGGTTATATCCCGCAAGAGGTTGTCAATTTCGTCTTTTGAATTAACCGGAAAATAACTCCCGTTTTTTTCCAAAGCAACGAGTGTTTCTACCTGGCCATTGCCATCAAAATCGCCAACATACATTTTTAAAGGAAATTTCCGGGAAGCATGAAAAATGCTGTTTAGTCCCCAGTTGCCCAGCAAATAATCGATCTTCCCATCTTTATTTACATCTGCGGGTTGAATAGTTCTCCATAATCCTTTACTGGTTTCGGTAAGATATTTTTCAGTTACATTAACAAAAGTTCCATTTTCGTTGCTAAAAAACCGGGGAGAAATCCATTCTCCCACCAGGATCAGATCGATCATTTGATCCCCGTTGAAATTGGTCCAGACGGCATCGGTCACCATCCCGGCATTTTTTAGTGCCGGTTGGTCGCTTATTGAGAAAGTACCATGCCCATCATTTACCAAAAGAAAGGAATTTGGAATTTCTCCGAAGCGGAATGAGACTGCCCGTCCGGCAACAAAAATATCAGTATCCCCATCCTTGTCATAATCAGCCATTCGTGCCACCGAACCGTTTTCAAAATAATCCGGGATAGCCTTCTCGTTTTTAGTAAAATGACCATTCCCATCATTAAAATAAATGCGATCTTTCAGCTCCGGCTTTTGATTGTAGAATTCACCACCAGCTGTTACCACAAACAGGTCAAGATCACCATCCCCGTCAAGGTCGTTAAACTGTGCATCCACCGATTCCGTATTTTTGTCGGCAACAAAATCAGGTGTTTCCATTAAAGAGAATCCTTCTTTGCCCTGGACAAAAAGTCGGGCCGGAAAGAATTTTGCCCCACCGACGTATACATCCTGCAATCCATCACCGTTCACATCACCAATTGCCAATGCCGGTCCTTCGGTTGAGATTTTATAGGGGATGAATTTTTCCCTTCTGAAATCTTCGAATCGGTTTTCAACATGAGTCGCTTTAATGATTTTTGAAGTGTCAGGCTTTTCAAACCACTTTTCATGAACGGGTAATAGGCGTGACCGGTCAAATTGCTTCCGGTTTTCTGAAGAGATGATATTTAAATTCTGGTTGGCATTTACCTTTTCAAGTTTCTGGTACGTATTATCAGGCCAGATGATTATCAGTGAATCAATAATTCTGGAAGATCCGAGTCCAAAATGAAGTACCGGTTCAACAGAGGATTGGAATCCACGTGTACAATATAACTGGCGTGTTTGTAAATTATTCTGTTTATAAAGTAAAACTTTTGTTCCGATACCAAATCTGTTTTCATTACGATAATTAAATCTGATTTTCAGATAGTTGTATGCTTTGCTGTTTTTATTCCGGTAGATTATAGGGGAGGAGCCATAATTATTTACTATTAAATCCAGGTCACCGTCATTATCAAGGTCGGAATAAGCTGAGCCATTGGATACTAATGTATCAAATGGCATCCATTCCCCTGACCTGTTTGTGAATTGTTTCCCATCACCCTGGAATATGTAATTATGGACATTCCCCGACGGCATTTTATTTAAGGCTTCGTTGTCCATTAAACGGGTCTTGTTTAATTTATCCCGGACCTGCTTACCGGAAATGAACCGGATATAATCAAGATCATTGGGTCTTCGATGAATGCCTGTTGTAATGAATAAATCCAGAATTCCATCCTGATCCAGGTCAGCGAAAAGGGGAGACCAGCTCCAGTCGGTAGCAGCAACCCCCATGATGAATGCTCTTTCAGAGAAGAATTTACCACCATGGTTAATCTGAAGCATATTACGCATATACTGGGGGTGATATTCCAACCCGGCATACAGGAACTGTAAATCGGAAGGATCATTACTCCTGGAAGCCTTCAGTATTTTTTCCTCCTCAGGTAATGCATCAACTGTTATGATATCAACAAAACCATCTCCATTTATGTCTGCAATGTCATTGCCCCTTGAGGAGCGGCTTACCATGGAGAAATGCCCGGTAAGCTGTTCTGAAAAAGTGCCGTCACCCTGGTTTATATAATAATAGTCATTTTCGTTGGCATCGTTACCCACATAAATATCATCCCATCCGTCATTGTTAAAATCGGCAATTCCCAGTCCAAGTCCACAACCGGCAGGACCATCCTTAATACCGGCTTTTTCACTGACATCAGCAAAGTGACCTCCCCGGTTCTCCATTAACCTGTCGCCTGATTCGTAATTTCGCTGGTCAGGAAGGGTGGCAGTTTTGTATACGTTACTGGAATTAACGGCCAGGTTCAGGAGGTACATATCAAGGTCGCCATCCTTATCATAATCAAAAAAGGCGGCTGATTCTGAATAGGTGTCAAAATCAAGGCCATATTTTTTTGCTTCCTCCTTAAAAGTTCCATCGCCCTGGTTAATAAAGAGTTCATTTTTTCCATCAAAACCGCAAACACCCACAACAGCCATTACATAAATATCCAAAAAACCATCGCCATTTACGTCGGCCATTACCGAACCGGTATTCCAATCCGAATGACCCGCAATGCCGGCTTGCTCCGTATGGTTTTTGAATTTTAAGTTTCCCTGGTTTAGATACAGGGCATTTTTCTGCTGGTTCGAAGTAAAAAAAAGATCCGGTAGGGAATCATTATTGATATCCCCAACGGAAACCCCACCGCCATTATAGAAATAGGGATAATCCAGGATATTGGCATCCTCGTTATCCGCTACCGTATTGACGAAATCAATACCCGATTCATTGGAAAAAATCAGGTCAAATTGTTTTTTATCATTGTGGTTGCATGCAACCATGGCAACAAGCACCGGTAAAAAACAGAAAATATTACTTATTGACTTTATATAATTTTGACCTTTCATTGTTGATTCCGAGTATTAGGTATTTTTGACCATTCATTGTTATCTCCTTGATGCTGTTAACTACTCCCATGTTGGAAGTCCCTATTCGTTCAGGTTTCAAAAGGCCATTTTTACTTCCCAAAAGAAAATGCGCAAAGCCTGCATCCAGTCTTCCGAACTGCGGTTTAAAGCCGAAATTATTTTCACCCAAAACAATATCTTTATAATTATCTCCATTCAGGTCCGTTGTTAAAATCACATTTATACAGGTAAATTGAATTTCCTTTGGCAGCGCTTCAATTCTGTATTGATTTTCTCCCTGATTATAAGCCAGAATGCTTTCGAAGACAGTAACCTCTTTTAAAATGGAATTTTTTATGATCTCATCAGGTACCAGCTCATAAACGGATTTTTCAGCATATGCGGCAAATGTCAGGTTATTCTGCAGAAGGGTAGGGACCTGGGCTGTGAGTTCTCTTTTCAGTGCAATGGGTTTGTCTTTACCTTCAACGTACCGGGTCAATATCTGTTCGAAGCTGCCATTGTTGTCAAAATCGTTCACAAACATTTTTACCGGTGCCGTTCTGCTTGCTTTGAGGTAAGTATTGTTGCCCCGGTTACCGAGTATCATGTCCATGTCCCCGTCATTGTCAAGATCAGCGACCGACACAGCATTCCACCATCCTGACAATGAGTCAAGTGATGTAGCGACTGGACTTAATCTGCGGCCTGAATTAAGGTAGATCACCGGAGCCATCCATTGGCCAACAGCAACAAGATCTTTCAAACCATCACTATCCATATCCTGCCACAATGCATCAGTGACCATCCCCATATCACGAAATTTATAGGCTTTTGCTTCTGTGATATCCCTGAATTTTCCGTGTCCGTCATTTTCAAGCAGGAAGTGTTTGGGATTAAGGCCATACATGCGGGGGACGCTCAAACCACCTACAAACAGGTCAATATCACCATCCTGGTCGAAATCATAAGGAGCCACTACTGAAGTATTATACCTGAAATCCGGAATGGCATCTGTTGCTTTTTCGAATGCACCTTTACCATTATTGATATACAGGCGGTCTCTCAGGAATTCAGATTCAGGTTCCTTATCGTTTCCTCCTGAACCTACATACAGATCCGGATCCCCGTCTCCATCAGCGTCAAAAAACCGGACAGCAGTATCCTCCTGTTTTTTGTCTTTCTCAAAGCAATTATTTTTTTGAATAATCATTTGCCCCGCAGGTGACTGGAGATATATTTGTCCCGCATTATCAGTGGTACCCCCTATAAATACATCGTCACGGCCATCGTTGTTTAAATCAGCCACATCCATGGCAGGTCCTTCCCGTGACAACATTTGAGCAATTAAACCTTCGTAATTAAAATCGACATAGGAATTCTCCTTATGCGGATTAAATGGCGAATCAACTAATTTTTCTGCTGATGATTTACGACTCCCGATAAAGAGTTCTTTTTTTGTGGCGTCCCTGATGTCGAGTGTTAGCAGCTGATCACCGCTAATATCCTTAATAACCTGTGTTTTATGATTTGGCCAGATTACCTTAACGGAATCCACCCTGGTTGCCTTGCCTAAACCAAAATTCAAAACAAAGTCGACAGAAGATTGAAAACCTCTTGATGGGACCAACTCCTGTTTGTGAATCTGACCGTCGAAATAGACAGACACAACGCTTCCGATACCAAAGGTATTTTTCCCTTCCCCTATCAGGCGTGCTTTCAGATAATGATTACCGGTTATTTCATTGGATTTGTTCTTGTATGCAAAGCATGGCTGGTTAACATTGTTAACAATCAAGTCAAGATCGCCATCATTATCCAGGTCGCCATACGCTGCACCATTGGAGAAGCTGGGCAGGTCAAGTCCCCATTCGGTGCTCCTGTTTGTGAAGGTTAAATCTCCATTGTTTTTAAAACCATAGTTAGGTAAAGGAACACTAGGCATTTTCTTAAAAATCGAATCGACTTCTGCTTTAATGCCTGATATGATCATTTTCTGGACAATTTTGTTAGCAAAAAATTCAATAAAATCCTGGTCGGTGAGATCCTGGTATATGCCGTTGGTAATAAAAATATCAAGGTAGCCGTCATTGTCCATATCGAATAGCAGGGGTCCCCAGCTCCAGTCGGTTTGTGCCACTCCGCTATAAAAAGCGATTTCAGAAAAGGTTTCATTGCCATTATTTAGATGCAGGGTATTTTGCAGATACTGGTGATAAAAATCGCGTTCAACCTTGAGGTTGTAAATATCATAACTTTCAAATTCAGTGGTTATTTTCAATCTCTTATCTCCCTCAGGCAGCATGTCAATGACGCAAATCTCAGAGAGGCCGTCGTTATTTATATCGGCCATATCGGTTCCCATTGAGGAAAGACTTATATGGCCCATATAATCTTTAATCCTTTCTTTGAAAGTTCCGTCTCCATTATTGATATATAAATAATCGCGTTCATAGAAATCGTTCGAAACATAGATATCCGGCAACATATCCTGATTTACATCACCAACCGTTATGCCCATTCCAAATGCGATGAGACTGCCATAAATGCCGGCTTCCTCACTCACATCCCTGAATTTTCCATTATCGTTTCTGAGCAGTTTATCACCGCCTCCTTTAAGAAATTCAGGCACATCCCAATTTTGGCTCCTCACATCACGCATATTTGAATAGCCCAGGCTATTTGCAGGAATGAAGCTGTTATTGAGGATAAAAGCATCGAGATCGCCATCACCGTCATAGTCAAAAAAGGCAGCGTGGGTAGTAAGGCCGTTGTCATCTAATCCATATTCTTCAGCCTTTTCAGAAAAGGTCAGATTTCCATTGTTGATGAACATTTCATTTTTCCGGTTATCATCCTTGCCCATTCCTGCATTGCAGACATATATATCCAGTAGACCATCGGCATTGATATCAACCATCACTACACCGGTAGTCCAGTCGTGTTCTCCTCCTGTCCCCGAACTGGCTGTTATGTCCTTAAACTCGAAGTTACCCAGGTTTAAAAACAATTTATTTTTCTCCATGTTGGATGTCAGATAAACATCAGCCAACCCGTCGTTATTGATATCTCCGATTCCTACTCCTCCGCCATTGTAGAAATTACGGTAAAGAAACACATTAAGGCCTTTCTCATTGGTTATTTTATTGATGAAATCGATCCCGCTCACTTCAGGAGGTATCAGCTGGAATAAAGTGTCTTTGGTGATTTCAACCTTTTTATCATTCTTACAACCGGCTATCAATAAGGCAATTAAAAATGAAAGAATTATACTCCTGTGCATAGATTGGATAATATTTGGATTAGCGACCTGAAAGCGTATATATTGGGATTCAGGGGCTGAATTTAACCCCAATTAATTAATTTTAAAAATATAAAAAGCCAGAATGCATTGCATCCTGGCTTTTAAGTCGCTACAGAGTACGATCGTCTGACCCTGTATAATCGTCTGACCCTGTATATTTAATAAGTTAATTAATATCCCGGGTTCTGCACCAGACCTGGATTAGCCACAATCTGGGCTGACGGGAACGGCCACAATAAGTTCTTCGGATCTGAAGCCGGTTTTTCACTCCAGGCCTGAAGGAATTTACCATAACGGATAAGGTCATTACGCCTCCATCCTTCCTGGTATAATTCACGTCCTCTTTCAGCTAATAAGGATGCTTCATCGATTGATGCCATGGCAGAGGCGCCACGTACAGCTCTTAATTCATTTACAATTGCCAAAGCTTCGCCATTATTCCCGGAACGCAGTAAGGCTTCGGCCTTGGTTAACAGAACATCGCCATACCTTAAAAATGGAAAATCATTTCCCGGCACATCTTCAGCAGTCATGTCCGGAATGTATTTCATAACACGAACACCGCTGACTTCAAGAGCAGCACCAGAAACAATAATCGGGCTTTCCAGTGTAAAGAATAATGGATTTCCCTGGCGATCCTGAAGGGCTGCACCATCTTTATTATACTGCTGTCCATACATCAAGCCGGCTATTAATCCGGTTTGGGCCTTTAATGTGGGTAATTCCATACTCCGGCGCATATCGGTCTCCTCAAACGAATTATAAAAATCAGCCAGTGTGGTAAAGCCATTCCATCCGCTGGGAAGCTGATTATAGTGCAGGCATGACATCCAGAATCCCCTCATACTGTTTGACTGAACACCTGCCCTGTTGTTGGTACAGAAAATCACCTCAGAGGAGTTCTCACCGTTATCGGAAGTGAAGTTATCGAAATAGTTGGCTTCCAGTTCAAATTGTCCCGAGTTGATGATGGCATCACAGCTTGCGATAACTGCGTTCATATCCGCGGCAGCGAATGTGAACGTCTGACGGTCTGCACTTTCAAAAACTGCCTTATTCAGATAGGCTTTGGCTAAAAGCAAATTTGCAGCTGCCTGGGTGGCAACCCAGGGATCAGCATCCACCGGCAGATTACCTTTAATTGCTTCCAGTTCAGTGATTACAAAATCAATTGCTTCTGCACTGCTCAAAACATAGGGAATATCTGAAAGGGGTGCGCCCGGATCACGCATGGCAACCTGTCCCCATCCGTCGCAGATCCAGAATACAAAAAAGGCTCTCAGGAAACGGGCTTCAGCTTCCTGTTGCGGATTTGGATCGAATTGAAGAATGTCAATTGCCGAAAATAAACCGGAATTTAACCGATTAAAGAAATTACGCAAACCTGTATGATCTGCATCCCAGGTATGCTGGTGCAATGCACGCCATGCGCCATTGTCATCCCAGTCACCACCCCGTGTAGGTGCAATCAGTGCATCCGAGACATGCTCAGACATAATATCCCCTCCACTTCCGTGAAAGTCAAGGAGGTCGTTGTACACTTCAGTTAATAAGGCTGAGACATCAACTACTTCACCCTCGGTAGACGCTTCTACCTGTGCCAAGGTTAACCGGTCCTCTAATTTTTCATCCAGGTCTGAACAAGCAACAAATGACCAGGCGATGAAAGCAATTACAACCGGCAGTTTTATCTTAAAGTTTTTCATAGTTTAATTTTCTAGTTTATTTTATAATGTAACGTTAAGTCCGAATGTAACGGTTCTGGCTGAAGGATATGGTGTATATTCGATACCATATGACGGCACGTCGTTAATGTTCTTGTCCACGTTAACTTCAGGATCAAACCCGGTAAAATCGGTGATCACGAACAAGTTCTGACCTGTCAGAGAAAAGCGCATTCCTTTGAAAAACACAGGTGCCTTTTTCAACGTATAACTCAATGACATGTTATTCAGGCGCAGAAAATCACCTTTCTCAAGATAGCGGGTTGAAGCCTTAAGCGCATTGTCAACACTTTCACCAGGAAGCGTGTAATCCGGGGAAGTATTTCTTCCCTTGGAGGGATTTCCAACTACAAGTACGCTGGTTGCTGTGTTATTATACACGTATTGGCCGTATGCACCATTCATGTTAATTAACAGATCCCAGTTTTTCCAGTTCAGATTGGTAACTAAACCAAGAATAGTTTTAGGATTCGGATCCTGCAGATATTGTTTTGATTCACTGTACATACCCAAACCCTGAGCATCCAGACCCTTAAATTCCAGCATATAAAATACATTAAGCGGCTGGTCTTTTACAAAACGCTGGGAAGGAGTATCTGTTATACCCTGGCCGTGCAATAAGCCGGTTTCAACAACACCACTGAAGTTTTTCAGCTCATTCTGAATGAAACTTATGTTACCGCCAATACTCCAGGTAAGGTCATTCGTTTTAACCACCACTGCGTTCAATCCAAATTCAACACCTTTGTTTGTAACATCGGCATCAAGGTTCGTCCATCTCCTGGCCCCGGAAGGTCCCGGCATGGCAGCTTCTGCGTTAAACAGAAGGTCAATGGTGTTCTTGTTGAAATATTCGATAACCCCTGTAATACGGGTATCCCAAATAGAAAAGTCGAGACCGATGTTCATTGTAGTTGAGGTTTCCCATTTCAGGTCAGGATTATCATACTGTGACCTGGTTATACCGTCGCGGGTAATTTCATACTGAGCCTGGGATGCACCTGCAGGGAACTCCTGGTTACCGGTTTGGCCCCAACCTGCACGTATCTTCAAATCATTGAAGAATTCAGGAATGAAACCTTCTTCCGAAATACGGTACGCCGCAGCAAAGGATGGGAAGTAACCATATTTATTATTGGGTCCAAACTTGCTTGAACCATCGGCACGAAGTGTGGCGGTCACCAGGAACCTGTCAAAAAGGCTGAGATTTACCCTGCCAAAATATGACTGCAATTCAGTAGTTGGATTTTTGAATGAAGATAAGGATCTGTTAGCTTGTGAAATTGACTGCAACTGGTTAATGTAAGAAACCTCGTTGTATTCAAAATCCCGTCCTGACATGCTGTTTCCTGAGCGGTCCATTGTCTGGTATGAATAACCCAACAAACCTGAGAAATTAAAATTATCACTGAAAAGCTTATTATAGGTCAATGTATGTTCAAGTAACATACTGTTGGTATACAGGTCGTTTACACTGGCATATCCCCGATTAATGATATCCTGGCGGTTTAACAAACTTGAAATTTCAACAGCTCTTGAAGAACTTGAACGATCCATACCAAAGTTAAATTTGTAGTCCAATCCTTCGACTATGGTATATGTAGCAGAAATGTTACCAAGGAGCCGGCCTGTAGTGGCATCATCATCTGTATACTCCAGAAGAGCCAGCGGATTGGTGTCACTCAGTGAGAATTGATCCCAGGTTCCATCTGCCTTCCTGAATTCCCGTGTAGGATTCCATGTCAGTGCAGCACCCATCAAACTGCCTTCGAAACCGGCACTTCTTGAAATAGGGGCATACTGGTCTTTTATAAGTGAAGTGATCAGGCTGGTGTTTAATTTCAACTTGTGATTGAAAAACTCCTGGGTCACATTCAAATTGGCACTGTACTTTTTCTGACCGCTTTCTTTGACAATACCTTCGGTGTTCTGGGCACCCAGTGAAAGGCGGTATTTCAAATTTTCATTACCTCCTTTGAAGGCCAGGTTGTGGTCCATTAAAAATCCCTGTTGCAGGATTGCATCCAGAGCGTCAACATCACCGCCTTGATCCTGTGCCGGAGCAATTGCGGCAAATTCGTCAGCGTTATGAAGTTTTATTTTGTTTGAAATACTTGACACACCGAAAGATGCATCATACTCGACCGTATTACCGCCTGCTGAACCCTGTTTGGTTGTAATCAGAACTACGCCGTTCGCTCCGCGTGATCCGTAAATGGCTGTAGCAGAAGCATCCTTAAGGATGTCTATGCTTGCAATGTCAGCTGAATTGATGAAATTCAACGGATTACGTGCATTGGAGTTGCCAAGGGTCTGAAGGTCTGCATCGGCTGTAGTATTGCCTCCTGAAAGGGGAACGCCGTCCACTACGATAAGCGGGTCGTTACCTGCCCTTACGGAAGAATTACCGCGGATACGGATGGTGGAACTTGCCCCGGGGTCACCGCTGCTGTTGGTGATCATCACACCGGGAGCCTTACCTGCGATCAATTGTGAAGGATTGTCAACAAAGCCCTTATTAAAGTCTTCTGATTTAAGATTGGAGACTGCACCCGTAATGTCTTTCTTTCTCTGGGTACCATATCCTACAACCACGACTTCGCCCAGTGAAGTGGCTTCAGAGACTAGTAATACATCTATTGTTGTCTGGTCACCGACAGTTACAGATTGACTCGTATAACTGACAAAGGAAAATACAAGAACAGTTTCAGGACCGGGAACGGTAATGCTATAATTCCCGTCAATATCCGTAATAGTTCCTTTTAAGGTCCCCTGGACCAGAATGTTCACTCCAGGGAGAGGTCCTTCTGCTTCTGATGTGACTTTTCCTTTTATTGTTCTTTCCTGCGCATTGGCCATGCCGACAGCAAAGCTTAAAAGAAGAAGCATCAACAGACTTCCCCTCCGTAAAATTAAAGAATGTCGCAATGTTCCCATAATTTGTTTTTTAGGTTAGTTAATTTAATTAGGGTAACTAAATTAGTTTGGGTTATTAAATGTGATTAAAATAAGATTAAAAATAAGACTAAAATTTATCCTGTGCAAGTTTATTTAACATTTTGGGTCATAAATTTTATAAAAAAGTTCTTAACATGATTTTTGTCACATCCAATAAAATCAGGCAACCCAGTGATCGGAACCTGGAAAGGCTGTAATATCCTGGTATGGTATTTTGTACAATAACATATCCATTATATTAACTTTTACCTTACATTAAATGGATTAATGCGCTGTTGTATTAGTTACAATAACATTCCCCCTGCCACAGCGCGGATTTCGTTAAAAATAATGAAAAATGTGCTAATGTGCTAATGTGCTAATGTGCTAATGTGCAAATGTGCAAATGTGCTAATGTGCTCCTATTGCTTTCGACTGCAAGACTGCATAATTTAATGGTATCGTAAAGCCAAGGCATTGCCTTGTCTCTACAAATCCAACCGCAGAACTATAATCATTCGCCTTATTTAAATTTTCTTACCACTTCAGCCAGTGAAACTCCGAAAATCTTTTCTGTGATCTTGCTCAATTCAGCCTCATTTCCTGTAAAATGAAAGATTCGCTGGGTGTGGGTGAGTTTTTCACCCGGTTTTAAGTTGGCGGCAGGCGAGGAACTTTCCAGTTCATAAAAAGGCCCCATTTGCGTTCCGTCTTCTACCGGCCCATCATTGTAGGCATTGATGGCATCTCCTGAAAATGGATCCTTCTGGATTTCCCATTTAGAATTCACATAATCGGTTCTTCCCCTGGGAAGATCACACCACAACAAGGTCAATGCACCCCGGCTGGCATCATAGCTGCCTGAAAATTCAGACGCCCTCTGGGGCGGTATACCAATCTTGCTTCTGTATTTCCCGTCAGCTTTAAAATAAATGATTCCGTTCTCAACAATGAGCCTGTCTGAAGGTACCTTTCCAAAATAATCGTCGTGAACAATCTTTACAAGTTTATTTTCCTCACTTATAATATAAGGTATAAAAATAGTCACATCAGGCGAAGGATTCAGCATCGACAGCATCCAGATGGACAACATTCCGGTTTCACTTGTCCAGGCTTTTGTCCCCAGATTATTGAGCACATTTTCAGACTGGTAGGCAACACTGTTTATTGAATCAGGTAAAGTCATACCCAGGGATTGGCCGATGGATATCTTGTTAAGCAGGCTGATAGTCCGATTAATACCTATAATAAGTTCTGTATCGGAATAATTGACAAGTTTGAATTGTTTTTTAAAGCTAGCCTGGTTCATGCTTTTTGAAACCAGGTCAAAACCCACAGTATCCAATTCTGCAGGTACATACCAATTGTTGAATTCCTGTTTTGCTCCTTTGGCAAAATAGATGGAAAACTGTCCGCCTTCCGGCCCCAGCCATAATCTTTCTTCTCCTCCAAAGGCATTGATGTGCGGAGTACTCTTGCCTGATGAGATCAGCTTATAATTGATCCAGCCAAAGCTGAATCCGCTGTTCCCGCTCGCTGTGCTGGTCATTACACGTGCCTGCCATCCGGGAATAATGACTACCTGTGCCTGTGACTGGCTGTCAGATAGCACTAAAGTTTCCTTGTACTGTCTTAAAAATTCCAGGTCATGTCCGAAAGTACCGGTAGCAGTGTCGTTTGTTTTCATTGTTTCAGTTATTTGAGGTTTGCTTTTACAGGAGGCCAGCAGGCAGACAGTTATACCCAGTACCACAAAAAGTCTTGTAGATCTGCATAATGTGTTTACTTGTCCGGAAATCATTTCAGTATAATTTTAATTACTGTATCGGTCTGATCAGGCAGGGTGAACGTCATGTAGGTGGGTCTGTTTACATTCACAAAGTAATTATCCTTTTCATTATTTCCCCACCATCCTTTTTCAGTAGGCAATTCTGCTCCTGTCGATAGCAGGTAGGCCCTGGGTGTTTTGTCTGCAATCCCTTTTACATTTATATGTCCTATTGAGGGAAACATCCAGTGTGCATACAATACGTCCCCGTTCCTTGTATACCTTCCCCAATCGGGTTTGTTAAATCCAGCCAAACCACATCCGTAAATACTCTCGCTGTTTTTATCCATCCATTTACCTACCTCTGTGAGGATGCGGACACTTTCCGCCGGAATATTGCCACGGCCATCAGGGCCCACATTCAGCAGGAGGTTTCCATTCTTACTTACGCAGTTCACCAATGCATGGACGATCATTTGAGGCGATTTCCAGTCTTTGTCCCCTTCAAAATAGCCCCAGTTGTTGTTAAGCGTAAGGCAGGTTTCCCACGGAATGGCATTGCCATATTTGTCGACAATGGGTTCATCCGGAATTCCCTGTTCCGGGGTTTCAAAATCACCATACTTGCTGATCATCCGTCCCGTCGTTTTTGTGCCTTCGTTTTGATTCAGGCGATTATCCACAATAATGTGAGGCTGGTATTTATGGACCATGTCGAGCAGTTCCCCGGCTTTCCATTTTTCCCCGCTGTATTCATCAAATGAATAATCAAACCACATAATATCGAGTTTGCCGTAATCTTTAACCAGTTCCTCCACCTGTCCGTGCATGTATTTCAGGTAATTGTCCCAATTGAAATTCCGTTTGGCATATTCTTTGTCATCCCGCTGCGGGTGGTTGCCCACATTCGGGTAATCAGGGTGATGCCAATCGATGAGTGAATAATACAATCCTACCTTTAATCCTTCGGCACGAAAGGCATCCAGAAACTCCCTTACAATGTCGCGCCCGCCGAAACGGGTGCTTACCTTATAATCAGTGAGCTTGCTGTCGAACATGCAGAAGCCGTCATGGTGTTTTGCTGTAAGCACGGCATATTTCATTCCGGCCGCCCTGGCGAGTTTCGCCCATTTCTTGGCATCAAAATCAACCGGGTTGAACACATCCACATATTGCTGATACTGCTCTGTTGTTAGCCGTTCATTCGATTTTACCCATTCACCACGGGCAGCAACAGCGTAGGCACCAAAATGGATAAACATGCCAAACCGGGCATCCCGCCACCACTGGGTGCGTTGCATGAGTTTGGCATAGACATCGGAATATTCCGGAGTCGGCTTTTCCTGGGCGTTTGTTATAACCGGGATCATTATAGCAAGCAGAAAGATAAATGTGATTGATTTTTTCATGGTTTGTTTTTTAAAGTGACTGGTGACTGGTGACTGAGTGACGAGTGACAAGTAGTGACGAGTGACAAGAAGTGACAAGGGACGAAGGACTACTTGTCCCTTGTCCCTTGTCCCTTGTCACTTATACAGAGCGCCGTAAGTCTGGCATGCCCTGAAATCAGATCCTTCGGGATCCATACCAAAAGCACCCCAGGCACTCGGCCTGAATATATGCTGGTCTTCGATATTATGCATACATACAGGAATGCGGAGCATCGATGCCAGGGTGATCAGGTCGGCCCCGATATGCCCAAAGCTGAAGGCTCCATGATTGGCACCCCAGTTATACATCACCGAATATACATCGGCAAACGGACCTTTTCCCGTGAGTCGGGGAACAAACCAGGTTGTCGGCCATGTTTTATCGGTACGGTCATCCAGCAGTTTATGGATGTCGGTCGGTATTTCAGCTGTCCATCCTTCAGCGATCTGAAGAACAGGGCCAATTCCTTTAACCAGGTTAATTCTCGACATGGTGACCGGCATTCCGCCACGCGTTAAGAAGTTGGACGAAAATCCGCCGCCCTTGAAATAACCCTGTGAAGCAGGATACCAGGTTGTTGAATCAAGGCATTTCTTTACATCGGCATCTGTGATATCCCAATAGGGCTTCATGGAAGGAGCATTGTCACGCAACATCTGACCGCTTCCGTCGAGAGAAGCAGAGCCTGAATTGATCAGGTGGATCATTCCGTTAGCGGCGACACCGGTCAAGCTTTTTCCGGTTACCCTTTTCACGGCATCCGCACTCCAGTATGTGCGCACATCGGCAAATACCTGGGCGGTATTGCTGAGCAGATGGCCGAAAAGCATGGCAACACCGTTCAGACTGTCGTTTTCCGTGGCCACTACAAAAGCCTGGCGGATCCCGTTCCAGTCAAAAGATGAATTGAGTATGGCTTCTGAAAAATCGCCATTGGGCATGTGATCGGTCCATTGTCTTTGTCCCTGGAAACCTGATGCAATGGCATTATGGCCCAGTGCTTCTTCTCCAAATCCCATCTTTGCAAGTACCGGGTTTCCGATCATCATGTCGCGCATGATCAGTGTCATTTTCACCACATATTCCCAGATTTCGTCTTTTCTGGTCCGGCTTAATTGCGCAGCTGGCTCATTCTGATCAGCACCTTCCTTGCAATTGGCCTTTGTCCATGCCATGGCCTTTGAAAATTCATCCTTGTCATAGATGCCTTCGTTTACGCGGCGGATAATTTCCGACATATCGGCATATTCATTCCTCATTCCGAGGAAATTCTGGAAAAAGTCGGCATCCACAATGGATCCGGCAATACCCATGGAAACTGAACCAATGGACAGATAAGATTTTCCCCGCATGGTAGCCACTGCCAATCCTGCCTTGGTAAATCTTAGCAGCTTGGTTTTTACATCAGCCGGAATGCTTGTATCACTTGAATCCTGCACATCATGACCATAAATGCTGAATGCAGGCAGGCCTTTCTGGTTGTGACCGGCCAGTGCTGCGGCAAGATATACAGCTCCCGGACGTTCGGTACCGTTAAATCCCCAGATGGCTTTGGGAAGGGTGGGATTCATGTCGATGGTTTCACTGCCATAGCACCAGCATGGTGTGACGGTGAGGGATACGCCAACACCTTCTTTTTCAAATTTACTGGCACACAGGGCAGCCTCTGCTACCCCGCCAATGCAGGAGTCAGCAATAATACATTCAACCGGACTGCCATCTGCATGTCGAAGTTCAGATGAAATCAGGGCTACAACACGTTTGGCCATTCCCATCGTCTGGTCTTCGAGCGATTCACGCACACCACCAAGACGACCATCGATGACGGGACGGATACCAACCTTGGGCAAGGCACCTTTTAATCTGTTCATTTTATTAGTTATAGTTTTTAGTTGTTAGTTGCAGTTTCCAGTTTGAGGCTTCACCCACTGCAGTGTATCTGAAATTTCTGACCATCTTCGAGGACGCATGACTCAACCATTCATCATTCATAATTCATAATTCATAATTAGATCACAGAGAACCCCTTACAATCATCCTCGCCGGGATCACCTCCTGAACTTTTTCCCTTGTTTTCACAAATTCAGCCGCTTTTTGTCCCAATTCAGAAAAATCAGTGGAAATGACTGTAATGCCATTTTCAATGATCTCATACATGGGGGTATCGTTATAGGCAATCAACCCAATGTCCTTTCCAATGGCAAGGTGTTCTATCCGGCATCGCTTTATCACTTCCACCAGGTCTTTCTGCTGAATGATCAGGAATACGGTATCCTTTTCGAGACTGACTTTCTGCAGGGATTTTATTATTCCGTACTCAACCCGGTGATCTCTGGCAAATTTCCTGAAATACCTGACCAGTATTTTCGGATGTTCCGATTCGTCAGGCTTATAGAGTACAAATCGTTTGTACTTCCTGATCAGGCTGATATTTTCGGCCAGACAGGCATACACCGATTTTCCGAAATCCTGGCATACAAAAGCGAGATCGGTCTTTTCAAAATCACCCAGGTCGAGCAACAGCAGCTTGGCCGGGTCGATCCTCCGAAGTGAATCATGCAGTGTATCATTGCTGAAATTCATGATCACGTAGTAATTGTAGCGGCCTATACTGTCTGAGATCACAGTTTCAAACAGGTGTTCATTATAGAAGTGAAAGACCAGATCGACCTTGAAGTTTTTGGGCAGTCTGCTTACAAAGGAATTGTACAGGACATCTTTGAATGGACTATAGATATCGAGCATCAGCAGCACCTTATTCATCATACCCGCTACATGATAACCTTTGGCAGGGGTTGAATTCACAATCCCCCGTTTCTTCAGTTCACGGTATGCTTTGAAAACCGTGTCACGGGAGAGGCTATACCTCTTGCTGAGCTGGTTTACCGAAGGGAGCGCCTGCCCGGTGGTATACTTACCCTCGCTGATGGCATCGCACAGGGCATCCACCAGATGTTTCACCTTGGTGGAGCTGTAGTTATCCTGGATGTGGAGTTCAGTCATGAGTAACCATCCTGTGCTGTGCTGTGCTGAAACAAATATAATAAAATTTCAGGATTTTCAATTTTTTTATTGAAATCTGTCGTCAATTACCTGGAAATCCATGTTTAATGCAAACTCCATAGGAAAATCCTCATCATCAGATAATTCAATATGACGTGTGTGGCAAAGAATGTTTTCGAGGACAGCTTCAAACGTAGTACTGCGGAGGGCTAGCAAAGCTCCGGTTCCCGATGTATTTCCAAGGTTTATGACTTTTTCTTTCATGGAGAGCGGAATAAGTCCTGTTTTTACCGCACATTCCACGTTCAGGTAATTACCGAATCCGCCGGCAAGAAACAAAGCATCCAGGTCATCAAAGGTTAACCCGGCCTGTTTCAACAAAATGAAGATTCCGGTGGCAATAGCTGATTTGGCGAGCTGGAACTGACGAACATCCCGCTGATCAAGTGATATGGTTCTGCCGGTTCCGGACAGGTTTTCCGGAACGATAGCAAAGGGTTCCTGCATTAATCCTGTTGGGTCAATGAATCCGGATTCGCGGAGAAACGCAACAACATCCACCAGGCCCGATCCACAAAGACCCTTTGCCCTTTCATTGCCGATAACCTGGTAGCTTCCGGATGAAAAGGATGTAATGGCACCTGCAACACCCCCCATCCCGCATGAAATGCTGGCGCCTTCGAAAACCGGTCCGGCCGCTGTAGCGCAGCACCAGATTGTGTCAGGAGTCACCAGGGCCAATTCCCCGTTAGTGCCCAGGTCCATGAAAAGATAGTTTTTATAGGCTTCCATCGGGCGGATTGAGGCCAGGCCTGCAAGAATATCTGCTCCCACAAAGGCAGACACAGAGGGAAGCAGGGTGATTTCGGCCTCCGGATGGCAATGGATACCCAGTTCTTTGCCATTTCTTACCTGTTTTGCCGTGAATCCGGGCAGGTAAGGAGCCTGGCCCATGGAGTAAGGATCCGCTCCCAGCAATAAATGCAGCATGGTATTATTACCGGCTACGGTGATCTTTACGAGATCATCATAAGAGTATCTGAGATGATGCGTAAAATGATGAACCTGAACATTAATAGCCGAAATAATGGCCTGTTGAAGTTCCTGCAGCCCTCCGGGTACTGTGGATGCGTAGTGAATCCGTGTGATGACATCGGCCCCGAAGGATGACTGGGGATTTAGCATACTGTGGGTTTCAATCAGGGAACCCTGCAACAGGTTTACAAGGTAGGTGACCAGGGTGGTGGTTCCAAGATCGATGGCCATGCCATAAGGATGGGATGACAGGTTCAGTGCGGGTCCCGGATCAAATGAAAGTTCGCGGGTAAGAGCATGCTGAGTTGTTAGTATCCTGGCTTCCTGCAGATTCGGTAAGATAACTTCAAGGGATGCATTTATATGATATTGACAGGAGATCTCCTCTCCCTGTTCCTTTACATATACGCTACATTTTCCGCATGTTCCCTGACCCCCGCAGGGTGAATAAACCATGAAACCGTGCCTTCTCAGCAACCGGTAAAGGACTTCCCCCTTTCTGGCAGTGAGGGATGTCATGATACCCTCCTTATTGACATTTACCTTGTACATGAAAGATAGTCAGGATAACATACTCCTGCTAAATTTATTACATTTGATAATACGTTCAAACAGTTGCATACCTGTTTATTTCTGGTTATCATAATCCGTATTCACTCCATATAATCTTACTGGTATCGATGACCGGCAGAATCGATTCCACGAATGCCGATTCTGAAGCCGGGATTGAGGCAATATCATCCTGTAATATTTTAATCCATTCTGTTTCGCGCGGGTCGTCCATCAAAGTTCCATTTTTAAAAGACTCGGAAATGAGCTCAAGGGCTCTCAGGCAGCCACGTTTGGTTGCATCAATATAGTTCTCACCCCGAACGATCTCGCTGGATATATCGATCACAACTGCAGGTGCAAGAACCAGGGCCTGGGGATCATAGAAAATATCCGATTGGATAAAGAGTTTCTGCAGTTGCAGTACATCGTCCTTCCCATTTTTAATGGCCTGGTTCATAAGCCGGCAATCATATTCAAGTTGTTCGAGGTAGGCAGTGGGTGCATTCCCGGACAGCAGGCGGATATTTTGCACAGACTCGTTGCTCCAGAGATCGGCGCAGGAAGCTGCAACATTGCCAACCGGGCTCAGGTGAGCACACGCAGCCGTTTTACCTTCCATGGAAATGGGGATGCCTGTGATCGCTTTCAGGTAGGGTCCTTCGTATCCACAATCCTTGTCAGGACCTCTTGCACCCTGTTCCACCGCCACGAGGCTGCGTACCACGGTGGCAACCCTGCAAATGGCAGCAAACACCTTGGGAATATATTTTTTCTCAGCAAGCACCATGGCGGTGTTTCCGAAACCGCATGCAGTATCTCCTCCGGGTATCGTGCCTGTGCGATCTGCAATGTCAACAATGGCCTTCCAGATCATTTGCATATCCCGGGCACCCAACACAGCCTGACTAAATATGAATTGTCTTATGTCACACAACATGAGGGCGTCGTCAGATATTTCTTTTCCACCTGTGGATTCGATGGATAACAGATTTCCTCCTGCGAGTGCTCCCCTTTCAAAAAACTCAAGCATGGTGTTAAGAAGTTGTGAAGTGCGCTGTTTGGGAGGCCTTTCAAATTCCCTCAGGTCATTGGGCGTAAGCCTGATCTCACTTTTTAGTCCGAATTTAACGAAATATGATTCACAAATATCATTCATCCGTTTTACAAGGTCTTCACCCATGGCGGGAGTCATTGTCATTTCCATCAGGGTTTCAAATTCAAGAACAACCCCGTTGGAATGAAGATGCAGGGCACGTTCCAGGGCACCTGATACGATTTCTTCATAATGCTGGCGAATAATATTTATGTTTTCTTCACAGATGATGATGGGAGGAAGTGTAAAATTCAGTTCCGGATAAACGATACCTCCGCCGATCAAAAGCCCCCTGGGTGTTTTAACCGGAGCAGGGGAATGTCCGAAAATCAGGTTCTCCGGACGGTCAATAACTAATTTATTATATTTCATAGGATTATCTTTATCACATGCAAGGTAGTGATGAGTTACGAAAAAACATCACATTACATCACAGTTTCTGTCAGAGCATCACAATGAATGTATCTGCGAACATTTGATTTTATTGCCTGTTCAATCAATACAACCTATGAATAAACATGGCTAAAATTCTCATTCTCTTTGCACATCCACGATATGAAAATTCATTGGTACATCAACGCCTTTCTATGGCTGCCCAGCGGTTGCCGGGAGTTACCTTCCACGATTTGTATCAGCATTACCCTGATTTTGATGTACAGGTGGAACAGGAGCAGGCCCTGCTTCTCGCGCATGATATAATTGTGCTGCAATATCCTTTTTACTGGTATAGTTGTCCACCCCTGATGAAACAATGGATCGACCTGGTGCTGGAACATGGATGGGCCTATGGAAAAGAAGGAAAATCGCTGGAAGGAAAAAAAATGTTCAATGCCATCACCACCGGGGGCAGGCACGAGGCCTACCAGACCTGGGGATTCAACCGGTATACCGTAGCCCAGTTCCTGGCTCCCTTCGATCAAACAGCAAGACTTTGCAACATGCAGTATTATCCCCCCTTTGTAATCCATGGAACACACCTGGCAACTACCGGGGAGCTTGAAAGATCGGCGGAAAACTACAGCAAACTCCTGGAAGGCCTGGTGGCTGATAAGTATTCTGACGATGACATCAGCAAAACAAGGTATTTAAACGAACTAATCAATTAAATCATGGATCAGGAATTCTTTTCGCAAGCCCTGGTATATCTGGCTGCAGCTGTATTGATCGTTCCCCTGGCAAAAAAACTGGGTCTGGGATCCGTGCTGGGATATCTGATCTCCGGAATAATCATTGGACCGTATATCCTTGGCTTTGTGGGCAGGGAAGGGCAGGACATTATGCATGTGGCCGAATTCGGTGTGGTGATGATGCTTTTCCTGGTAGGACTGGAACTCGAACCGTCGCGTTTATGGCGGTTACGCTCTTCTATATTGGGACTTGGCGGGCTCCAGGTATTGGGTACCTCGCTGCTTTTGGCCATCCCGGGAGTCCTTCTTGGACTGTCGTGGAATGTTGCCCTGGCCATCGGGATGATCCTGTCTTTGTCATCAACCGCCATCGTTTTGCAAACCATGACTGAAAAGGGACTTATGCGTTCTTCAGCCGGACAGAATTCATTTTCCGTATTGTTGTTCCAGGATTTAGCGATTATTCCAATACTTGCTGTACTTCCCCTCTTGTCGATTCATCATGCAGGCCAGGCTGGTATTGAACAAATGCAGTCGGGATGGATTGATCTATTGCCCGGTTGGGCAAGAACGATAGCCGTATTGTTTGCGGTTATTATAGTGATCTTCACGGGGCGTATACTTGTGCGACCACTATTAAGGTATGTAGCATCCACAAAGCTTCGTGAATTGTTTACCGCCACGGCATTGCTGCTTGTAGTTGGAACCACGGCCTTAATGTATTCGGTTGGTCTGAGTCCGGCCCTGGGTACCTTTCTCGGTGGTGTAGTGCTTGCCAACAGTGAATACAGGCATGAGCTGGAAAGTGATATCGAACCGTTCAAGGGTTTGTTGCTCGGGCTGTTCTTTATTGCAGTAGGATCATCCATAAATTTCGGGATGATACTGGAAACACCCGGCCTGATATTGGCGCTGGTTGCCTCCATTATGGTATTAAAATCGATTGTCCTTTATTTTTTGGCCCGTATTTTCAAAATGGGGACTGACCAGGGGCTTGTATTTGCAGTCTCTCTCTCGCAGGTTGGTGAATTTGCCTTTGTACTTTTGTCTTTTGCCCGGCAGCAGAATATCCTGGATGAAAAAATGACAGGTATGATGATGGCTGTAGTTGCATTGACCATGGCTTTCGCACCCCTTTTGATCATTCTGAACGAAAAACTGATCCTGCCTCGTGTGGGCACCGAGGAAGCGGAAGAGCGGAAGGAACCGGACAGGATAGAGGAAAAAAGCCCGGTTATCATTGCCGGATTTGGACGTTATGGAAATATCGTTGGCAGGTTTCTGAAAGCCAATGGAATAGTGCCTACAGTGCTTGAAGTAGATAGCGACAGGGTGGAACTGTTGCGTAAACTGGGATTAAAGGCCTATTATGGTGATGCAACCCGCGTGGATCTGCTGAAAGCAGCCGGTGCAGATGATGCCAGGCTTATCGTAATTGCACTTGACAGTCCGGAAAAGTGTCTCGAATTGGTTGAAACGGTGAAAAAGCATTTTCAGCACCTTCATGTACTTGTCCGTGCACAGGATCGAATGGATGCCTATGAACTGATGGATGCCGGTGTTTTGCATCTTTACCGTGAAACGTTCGACAGTTCCCTGCGCATGGGAGTTGATGCGCTTACCCTGTTGGGACGTCGTTCATACCAGGCACATCGGGCTGCTAATATTTTCAGAAAACATGATGACAGGGCTTTGAAACATCTTTCCGCCATTCGTGATGACCGTAAACAATATATAAACCTGGCGCGGGAGAAGATCGAGGAACTTGAAAAGTTCATTGAAGAGGATATTCATGACCGGTCGCTGGATCGTGATGCAGGCTGGGATGTGGAAAGCCTGAAGGAGGAATTTAAATCACCATAAAAGATTCACTGAATTGCCCAGGTTTGAGTTATTCATACCTTAAGTTATCCACCGGATTTGTTCTGGCAACCTTTATAATCTGGGAACTGATGGTAAGTCCGGCAACCACAATCACCAGCAACAGGGGCAGGATAAAAAGCCACGAGGTAATGGGCATCAAGTTTTTTTTGAAATTCACTGATATTCACCCCCTTTTTGAACAGGATATAAGTGAAGGCTCCTGAATCTCCCCACGAATCATCAAAATCAGTACCCAGAATATCCAACAGGTTCGACCAGGGTAATACTATATCGAATTTGATGTGAGAGTTACCGGGAATGTCCTCAAAAATCCCGGTAATCTGAAACACCATTTTGTTATCGAGTTTAATCCGCCTTCGCGTTCCGGTTTGGTAAATATGCCGCTGTAGGCATTTAATTAAGCCTCTGCCGAAAGTTTAAACACCAACCTGTATTCGCCCTTGAAAACATCGGGGATCGGGTCGCCATCTTCAAGGCTAAGTTCAACATGTGCAGCAACACCTTCTTTCATATGTTGCTCCATTTCGTCAATGGTATTTCCTGTGCTTGCGCATCCCGGCAAAATGGGTACATGTCCGCAATAATTATTGCCTGTAAAATAAATTTCTGCAACTACCTTTTCCATAGCATTTATTTTTTGTGCAGTAAAAAAAGAATCATTCGTATTGATTTGTTTCCATAATGCACGATATTTGCTGTAAAATAGAAATATAATGCTGTATGAATTATTTGGAATTTCGAAATACGATGTTCGATTTGGGTTGTTTCAGCATCCATCAGGTATATGCCTGGAAGCCAAATTTTGACAGGAATAATTTTGTGCGCTGGACACGAAAGGGTTTACTGGTATCACTTCGGCAAGGATATTATACCTTTCCGGAATACAAAAGTAAACCTGATTTTGCAATGTATTTTGCTAATCGAATCTATCGTCCATCGTATGTGAGTTTGCATACCGCCCTGGCATTTTATGGAATGATACCAGAGGCGGTGGTGCAAATTACCAGTGTAACAACATTAAAAACGGCTAATTTCAGCAATGATTTTGGGGAGTTTTCATACAAAAATATTCGGGAAAAGTTGATGTTTGGATATGATTTGAAACCTATTGCCGATGGTAGAACACTGCAACTTGCTATGCCCGAAAAGGCATTGTTGGATTTGCTCTATTTGTATCCATTTTATGCCAACGAAACAGAATTGAAAGAACTAAGGTTAGATGAAGATTTTATGGAAGACGATTTCAACCGTCAACGAATGGAGGAGTTTTTATTTCATTACAAAAACAAAGCACTTGAAAAGAGGGTGAAATTATTGATAGACACTTACAGATTATGATACAATTAGAACTCATAAAAAACTATTTTCCGGTAGGATTAAGTGAGAATGCCTCGTTTCAGAAATACATGTTAAAAGAGTATCTGCAATTAATGATACTCGATTTTTTGGCAACGACTCCCTATATCCGAAAAATCACTTTTATTGGTGGCACCAACCTTCGATTGGTAAAAGGAATAGATAGATTTTCGGAAGATTTAGACTTCGATTGCAAATCATTATCAAAAGAAGAATTTATGGCGATGACTGATGCCGTTCTTCAATTTTTACATCGCAGCGGGTTGCGGGTAGAAGTACGCGACAAAGAAAATGAAGAGTTGAAAGCTTATCGAAGAAATATACATTTCCCTGAACTGCTTTTTGATTTGGGATTGTCAGGACACAAAGATGAGCGGTTTCTGATTAAAATTGAAAGTCAGGATCAACAGATTATTTACACACCTACAATGGTCAATATCAAAGGGTGTGGTTTCTTTTTCTCATTTCCAGTCCCTGCCGATCAGGTGCTGTGTGCTATGAAATTATCAGCCATGATTTCTCGTCAAAAAGGACGGGATTTTTATGACGCCATGTTTCTACTGGGAATGGTGGAACCTGATTATAACTTTTTGGCACATCAAAGAGGCATACACAATTTGGCTGAACTTAAACTGGCTGCAGTGGAGGTGTTAAAGTCCGTAGATTTAAACAAGAAAATGAAAGACTTTGAACATCTCCTTTTCAACAAAACAAAAAGTGAACGGATTCTCTCGGTAGGGGCGTTTCTTGAAGGACTGAGATAATAAAAATAAACTTGGTCTTTTATTTACTCATACCTTAAGTTATCCACCGGATTTGTTCTGGCAACCTTTATAATCTGGGAACTGATGGTAAGTCCGGCAACCACAATCACCAGCAACAGGGGCAGGATAAAAAGCCACGCGGTAATGGGCATCCTGTTTGCGAAGGAATTCAACCATAGGTTAATACCGATGTAACACCCCACCAGGGAAAGTGCAAATGCAGTAAGTATCAGCAACAGAAACTCGCGGCCAAATAAAAGCAGAATCCGGGGTATGCCGGAACCCAGAATATTTCTGATACTGATCTCCTTGGTACGCTGAATGACCAGGAAAGAGAAAAGTCCAAAGATCCCCAGGGAAGTAACAAATACGGCCAGTAAGGAGAATATCCCCAACACATTGCCTACAACCACATCTGCCTTGTATTGCTGATTGAAATAATCATCCAGGAAGAAAAACTCGAAGGGATTGCCCGGGAAATACTGTTCATAGGATTGTTGAATCTTTTTTACTGCCGTTTCAGGTTCCTGTGTATTCAATCGGAAAGTAAACCTGCCCCGAACTCCTCTTCCATACGGAAGAAGTCGGTAAAGATGAGGTTCAAATGCTGCTTTGGGGGATTGCTGGTGATAATCTTTCATCACTCCGACTACGGTATAAATAATGTCCCAATAATTAACCTGCTGTCCGATGGCGGTTTCGGCATCCGCAAATCCCATCCATTGAACGGCTGTTTCATTCAGGATCAGGGCTACGCTGTCTGAGGGAAAATCCCTTGAGAAATTCCGGCCGGCAACTAATCGGGTATTGAAAAGGTCGACAAAATCATAATCAACTCCTACAATCTGGTAGTTCTTACTTTCATCGGATCCTACCGGGTAAATACCTCCCGCATCCCAGTATATCTGCCGTCCGGGCACCTCGGTTGATACGCTCATATGACTGATGTCAGAATTCTTAAGAAGTTCCTGTTTAAAGGTCTGCAAATTGCTGTTAAAGGTGGCATCTCTCACCCTGGGTGCACGAACCGAAAAAACCTGGTTGATCTCAAATCCGAGGTTCAGGTTTTTCATAAATGAGAGTTGCATAAATACAGCAAATGTACCCGTAATCAGACCGAGCGCCATGGTAAACTGAAAGACAACCAGAACCTTACGCAGGTTAAGTCCCTTTGGACTGTTTCCGGGTTTGCCTTTTAATACCTGAAGGGGACGGAAAGAAGACAGGAGGGCAACCGGGTAGAATCCGGAAAGAAACACGCCGGCAAAAAGCAAGGCCGCCAATGCTGGCCAGAGCCACTTTTGATCCCATATCCGATATGAAGGTGGTGTTCCGGTAATCTGTGTAAAAAGAGGCAGTAACAGCGAAAGCAAGAGAAGGGTAAAGGCAATGGCAAATAGGTTAATAAGGAATATTTCCATGAAAAACTGTAGCACCAATTGGGACCGGGAGGCACCAGCCACTTTGCGCAAACCCACTTCTTTTGCCCGTGTAAGGGAACGGGCGGTGGAAAGGTTAATATAGTTTACCCAGGCAATACCGATAATGAAGATGGCTATGGCGAACAGCAGGTTAACAGATGACCTGTCACCATTTGGCTCAAGTTCCTGCTGAAAATGAGAAGCAAGATGAATATCAGTTAAGGGTTGCAGGGGCAGTTTCATGGTAAGCTTATAGGCCCGGAGGGCTTCGCCAAACTCCTTCTCAGCAATGGCATCAAGTTTTTTTTGAAATTCACTGATATTTACCCCCTTTTTGAACAGGATATAGGTGAAAGCTCCTGAATCTCCCCACGAATCATCAAAATCAGTACCCAGAATATCCAACAGGTTCGACCAGGGTAATACAATATCGAATTTGATGTGAGAGTTTCCGGGAATGTCCTCAAAAATCCCGGTAATCTGAAACACCATTTTATTATCGAGCTTAATCGTTTTTCCGATAGGATCCTCGTTACCGAAATATTTCCGTGCCGTTGAACTGGAGATAAAAGCGGTGTTCGGATCGCGGATCCCCCTGACCGGATCCCCCTTGATGAACCTGAAATAGAATATATTGAAAAAATCGGGTTCAGCATAGAAAAGCCGTTCTTCGATAAATTTATTTTCGCCATGTGAAATGGCAGCCGGATATCGGCATATACGTGCCACGAACTCCACTTCAGGTAAGAGTTTTCTGATCCTGAGACCTGCGGGCGGGCAGCTTGACGCGAAGCGTACCGATTCTCCGTCCTCACTGTAGCGTTCATACCGCAACCGGTATATACGGTCGCTGTTTTCCTGAAATTTGTCGTAGCTTCTTTCGAAACTCACAAAATGCAGGATCATCAGGCAGGCTGTCATACCGATGGAAAGTCCCAGTATATTGATCAGTGAAAACTGGCGGGTTTTTAGCAGATTCCTGAAGGCTGAAATAAGGTAGTTTCTAACCATGACCATGAAATATCTTTCCATTGAAAGTACAGAAAGCTATGCAATTATGCAAATTCCGGAGAGATCACCAATCAATGCAAGCCTCCGGAGCCTCACTCAGATCTTTCACAACCCAGTCAGCCTGATCAAATTCTTCAGCCTGGAAGGTGGAAGTAATGGCCAGGCATTTGCATCCTGCAGCTTTAGCCGCCTTCATTCCGCTGATGGCATCTTCCACCACGAGGCAATTGGCGGGATTAAGTCCCAGGCGGTGTGCCGCCAGCAAATAGATTTCAGGATGAGGCTTTTTATGCTGAACTTCAAGTCCGTTTACAAGTACATCGAAAAGTTTTTCCGATAATCCCGTTTCCCTCAGGTTTATCCGCATTTTCACTTCATCTGCACTGGTGGCGACAGCCAGCTTCAGCTTTTTCTGCCGGCATTTTTCAATAAACTCCCTTACTCCTTTCAAGGGTTTCAAGTTTACCCCTTGTAATCTCCTCATAAATTGCATATGCCCGGGCCTTGTCTTTTTCCAGATCAAAAGAGATCCCGTATTTCTCGGCTACACCACCCAGGAAGCGGTTTTCGCCCATGCCTGTAAAAGGTTTGAAATCGGATTCCTTTACGTCAAATCCTTTTTCTTTAAACATCAGTATTCCTGCCCGTGTGATGAATTCTTCCGAGTCGAGGAGAACACCATCCATGTCGAAAAGTACGCCTTTTATCATTTATTTACGATTTACGATTTACGATTTACGATTGGGTTTTTCATCAAACGTAATTCGTAAATCTGAAATCGTAAATATCGTTATTTACTGCAAAAAAAAATCCCGCAAAATTGCAGGATCTTTTTCGTAGGGTTGATAATTATTACTTGATTGTGTATTTAACATTGAAGAAGTTGAATACATTGGGTATAGTTTTGCGGTCGAGTTCCAGGTAAAGTTCTTCACCTTTATAAACAATGTACTGGTCTACTGCAGTTCCCAGATCTGAGTTGAATTTGGTGGTCCTGTAAAGGCTGAGATCGCCTTTGACTTTCATCAACTCCATGAATTGCTTGTGACCGGTTGCTTTTCCGTTCTTATATACCATTTTACTGGCAAATACCATTCCGTCTGCAGAATAAGCATCGATCTGTTCAACCGGAAGTGTCATTTTTTCGCCGTTATCAAGTGTAATGCGGGCTTTTGCAATACCTACATTTACCTTGTCGCAACTAATTCTTTCTTTGCCTGCCTTAACCCATGAATCAGTTGATTCAGCTGCCATACCGGCGAGGCAGAATAAGGTTCCCGAAATTAAAATAGCTAACTTTTTCATGATTTTATCCTCCAGATTTAATTTGATGATTTATTGATTTAATGATTTAATGATTTGACGATTTGAAAATTTGAAAATTTGAAAATTTGATGATTTATTCAATTAATATATTAGTGGTTTGATGGTTTAAATTTTCGCTGTTTGATGTTTTACTGATTACCGAATACTGTTTACCGTTTACCGATTACTGATTACTGATTTTACTGCATAAATATTCCATTCAGATGATTGCTCAAAAGTTTCCAGATTCACTATAGAAAAATTGTGAAAAGTTTTATTTTCCGCTTATAACCGCCTGAAATCATTCAAACCGGCTTATAAGCTTTCGCCATATTTCAATAAAAAAATTTAAACGCTTTGTTCGACATTCTGTATTTAAATTAATCGTAATTGCGTTCGATATGCATATGACATTAATCATGCCATAATATTTAATTATCAGATATACAATAATATATGATAATTGACGTCAATTTCTGTATTTGCAAAAGTGAACGGGAATGAACTATAACTGTTCGAAAACGAACAAATTGAGTCCCTGGAGACCTCTTTCTACAGGTAGCTTATAAATTGTCCCAGTTCATGATAACTGTCGACATATTTTCCACCCGCCATTGCATTAAGGCATGCTCCAAAGGCTGCCTGTTCAGAGTTTTGAGGAATGGCTATTTTGCGGCTGAATGTATCTTCGAGAATTCGGCAAAGCAGTGTATTCATTCTGATGGCATTCCCTGAGCCGATTATTTTTTGAATTTTATTTTTTTTGTTCTCTGGTATTTTTTCAAAAAACCCGAACAGCTCATTGCAAATTCCATGTATAAAACCGAAAACCAGGTTTACAGGTGTGAAATTATGAGACTGAAATATTTGTGATGGATCCTCTTTTTTGTGGATTCAAACGAGTTCCCCTGAAAAGAACCTCTACCTGCAATTCTTTACGAATCTTCTTCCGGATATTTCAGTGAATTAATTGCATTATAAAAATCAATTTCTTCAATGGATTTGCTGTAGGAACATTTTAATAGTTTCATTATAAAAATTCTTCAGGATCACAAGGGAGGACCCGCCGGATAATGCCGAACCAACCAGTAATATATCCGCCTCCCGGGAATGGCCTGTACTCCAGGCTTTCATTCTTTACATACTGGTTTGTGTAATACAGATACCTGGCTGCTGGTGCCGATATTTATCAAAGCAGATTTTTCAATATCATTGACAGCGCCCAGGAAACTTGCCTGATTGTCACCTATGGCATTACATACAAATATTTCCTTATTGTAATACCCAGCTATTTGACCGGAAGGAACAATTTCGGGCAGTATATCCTGTGGAATAGAGACCTTTTTCATCGCCTGCAGGTCAAAAGCGGAGCTCTCCAAATCATAAAGGCCAAAGCTGGCCGCATTCGAAGGGTCAATAACGGGCAACTTGTTCTTTGCCAGTTTCATGACAAGATAATCCATGATGGTGCATATCTTGTGCGCTCTATCAGGTACAAGGTTATTCTTTAAATTGTAAAAATGGGTCACCAATCCGTATCCGGTGGCAAGCGCATAACCTGTTTTACGGGCTAGAAAACTAGCATAACTAATCTCGTCCTGATAAATCAGATCTCCTCTTCTATCCTGCCATGTATAAAGCGGACCAAGGGAATTCCCTTCATTATCGACATACAGGATACCATGCATTTGTCCGGTTATTCCAATTCCCTTGATTTTGTCTGATTCAGCAAGGAACTCATCCAGTATTTCCTGAACGATTTTATGGACTATTTTTGGGTCCTGCAGGTCTTCCCAGTCATTTTCTGATTCCAGGCAGGACGAGTTTTTTTTAGTGACAGCCCTGAGATCCCTGGTTTCCGGATCATAGATTATACCACTAATAGTAGTGGTCCCTATATCGATGCCAACAAACTTTAGCCCCATACCGGGCGGTCTTTACTTTATGCCCAGATCCTTTTGTATTTGTTCAAGGGATTTGCCCTTGGTTTCAGGCATAATTTTCCAGGCAAAGATCAATTGCAGGAACATCATCACGCTGAAAAACATGAATGCCTTTCCGGGTCCGAATGCCGGGCTGTTTGTAATGATAGGGAATGTCCATGACACAGCTGCCGCACCAAACCAATGAGTAAAACTTCCCAGTGCCTGTCCCTTGGAACGGACTGCATTTGGAAAAATCTCAGAAATGAAAACCCAGATAACTGTACCCTGTGACATTGCAAAAAATATCTGGTTGCCAACCAGGAACCACATAACGGAGGAACCGTCAAATTTATTCAGGAAAAAGGCCCGGGCGATCATGCCAAGAAAAAAGGTGAGCCCGAATGAACCCAGTATCAATAAGGATCTTCTTCCGAAACGGTCGATAATTGACATGGCAATCATTGTAAAAATCAGGTTGGTACCCCCGATAACGACAGACTGTAACAAGGGATGAATTAACACCCAGTCCTGTCATTTCAAAAATTCTTGGAGCGTAATACATAATGGCATTTATACCCGATAACTGGTTGAAGGCGGCGAGCAATACAGCATAAAGGATCGGCTTGTGAATATTTTTTACTGAATAAGCTTTCAGCAGGTGAATCACCGTGTATATTTAATGACTCTACAATATCATTTATTTCACCGTCTGATATCAACCCGGCCGCATAAGGCAAGAACTTCCTTTGCCCTGGCAATACGATTATGTTTTACAAGCCAGCGGGGACTATCGGGTATATAAAATATCAGTCCAAAATAGATAAATGCCGGAACTGCCACAATACCCAGCATCCAGCGCCATGCATTATCGCCTATTCCGGCCAGCAGATAGTTTGAAACAAAGGCCAGAAAAATACCAAAAACTACATTAAACTGAAAAAGGGCGACAAGTCTGCCACGGATATTTGCCGGTGCAATTTCAGCAATATACATAGGACCGATTACAGAAGAGGCACCAATTGCCAGTCCGCCAAGAAACCTTGCCGTGACAAGTATCAGCCAGCTGGGAGCCAGAGCACAACCAAGGGCAGATAACCCATACAAAAGGGCAATAAAAAGCAAGGCTTTTTTACGGCCATAATATTCAGAAGGCCATCCTGCAGTGAATGAACCTACAACTGTACCAATCAGTGCGATGGCCACAGTAAAGCCATGCCAGGCATTGGATAAATTATATAATTGCTGAATGGCTTTTTCAGCACCGGATATAACGGCAGTGTCCAATCCGAAAAGAAATCCTCCTAAAGCCACAATGAGAGAATAGCCAATTACATTACGGTTACTTTTCATACCTTTTAATTGATTAATAAATTATTGGATTCATTTAAAGTTCATATTTCATTTGGAATAATTCATTTGCATAAAAGATTATTACCTAAACCGGGTAGATTCACGTGAAATCAGTTTACCTGACAGATGATACTCACAGTTGTCTGGTTGGGATTCGATATCCGGCTTAACATCATCTCATAGCTGTTTCTTACAATATCCAGAAAGGGGTTGCCTGTAAGATGTTAGAGGTACCTGCAGGTGTTTCGCATACTTCATATCATCAAACCCGGCAATCAGTGATATCCGTTCCAACCTGAGTTTCCTGATTTACTGAGACGTCGACATTAAAACTGGCGGCAGTGGAATCATTCGCACATAATATTCCGGTTTTTTTCGGAATAATTTTCATTTTACCCACAAGGTCGGTATCCGATGGTTCTCCTTCAATGATAGTTTTCAAAACTGAAAGTCAATACCTGCTTTAAAACAAGCTGACTGGCATCCGGCTAACCTTATCTGCACCGTGCTGGCTGAGTCTTTTCGGTGAAAAAAGTATAATTTTCTCACAACCCGCCTTTAATTAAATGTTCAGTCATGATATAACCCGCATGGAAATTGTCGATTCCAACAATATCATATTTGCTTCGATTAGGAAAGGCAGATATATCCCTGTCAATTAAAATAAGGGGAATATTCTTGCGAGTCAAAAATCCTGCAAATAGTTTCATTCAGATGTGACGCTTTTTGAGTTCTTTCCAGTGGCGAAAAAAATACACCATCCACCTTTTTTTCAATGTATGACTGGCATATCTGCAAGGCAATGCTTTGCCTCATTTCCGCATTGTTTGCAATGGTACCGTCCCAAAGGCAATTAAAGTCCTTTTCCTTTTCCAAGGCAAGTAACTGGTCTATGATAATGCCAAAAATCTCAGTTTCTCCGGAACCCGGCAGTAAAAGGCCAAATGTAAATCGCTTTTTATCCTTATTAAAGACAACCGTAGTGCCATAACCTTGTCTTTTTTTTACAAGACCTTCCTTTTGCAGTGCATTATATACCTTGGCAATTGTTGGCCGTGATACCTTCATCAAATCTGCCAATTCAATTTCAGTGGGTAGTATTTTGCCAAATGGCAACTTTCCATTTAAAATTTCCTTCCGGAATTTTTCCATGGTATCATGAAACAGATTTTTGGAAGCCATTTTTAGCTGGTAGAATAACTGTAACAACAATTATAGTTATATAATGATTGTATTTTGATCAAACGAATCTTATCTCATCACAGACTATATTCATTTACCAGTATACGATTCAGGTTATGAAATTCAGCTCTTTTTAATAATCACCTTACCACCCGATGAAAAGATCTTCAACTGATGTAAATCTTCAGGTGGGAAAAACCAGGTTTGTCAGTACCCGGTTTCCATGATCAACAAAGAACTCAACAGATGAAGCATCAAGAAAGATATGGAATAATATATGTTTTCCGGCCTTATAGGGAGCTTTTGAAATACCGGCAAATACTTTGGAGAAACCGGAAGGACCTGCCGCGGTTCTGTCAACGAAAAGTTGTTTTTGGTATTCTGAGTAACCAATAATTAATTTTTCATGTGCATTGTTTTCCAAGAATGATGCCAAGTGAATCCACCGAATTACTTAATAGTTCAAAATCAAATATCAACTCGCATTGACTGAGATTAATGCTGTCAATGAAAACTTCTCTCACGCTTTCACTTCCATGCGGTTCTTCATACACCTGTGTTTTTTCAGTACGAAGAGTTTCCAGTTCCTCTACAGGATTTGAAACCAGCAAATAACCTTCATCCTTATGATATCAAGCGAGTTCTCTGGGCACCGTCATTGCACTGCGCCAAACATAAGTAGGTACAACTGTGGCATACTGCCAGTTGCTCATCCATCCCAAAAATAACCTGCGGCCATCGCTTTCAGGAACATTTGACCAGGTAACTCCTGCATAATTGTCGCGTCCCCAATCCACCCACTGAATTTCTTTGTTTTCTTTGATGAAATTCGTTCCATCGAAATTGCCGACAAAATATTGTGTGGCAGATCCTCCGTTTGGTCCGCCCGGATTGATGCTTACCAGCATCACCCACTTCATTTCATCGGTTCCTTTTACTTTGATCCTGAAAAGATCGGGACATTCCCATACACCGCCATGGGCGCCAATCCCCTGTCCGAATTCACTCAAAAAGGTCCAGTCAAGCAAATTGGGCGATGAATATAAATGAATTCGGTCATAAACTGCAAGGATCATGATCCATTTACCTGATTCATCATGCCAGAATACCTTTGGATCTCTGAAGTCGCTGATCCCGGGATTCTTCAATACCGGATTACCCTGATATTTTGTCCAGGTACGACCTTTATCCGTGCTAAATGCAAGGCCCTCGTTCTGAAATTTCTGACTGCCATTTTTCTCACCGAGGGGATCATGGTATGTGAAAATAGCCACCAAAGGCGGATTTTCAACTGTACCCAGTCCGGAAGTATTTTTTACATCTGCAACTGCACTTCCCGAAAAGATATATCCGAGGGAATCAGGAAAAAGTGCAACGGGCAAATGCTTCCAGTGTATCATGTCCGTACTCACTGCATGTCCCCAGTGCATGGGTCCCCATACATTGCTGTCGGGATAATACTGGTAAAACAAATGATATTCACCATCAAGATACACCATTCCGTTGGGATCATTCATCCAGTGTGCTTCCGGTGAAAAATGAAACTGAGGGCGATACTGTTCGATATAGGATGAGTTATTGAATTCAATATTTTTCGGGGATGGTTTGCAACTCGTAATGGATACCTCAATTAGTAACCAGGCAGATAAAACAACCAGGGACACATTCGTTTTAACCATCTATGAAATTTAAGTAAATAACATTTAAATTACATAAACACAGCAGTGTTCAACAAATGTAATTAATAATTGAGTCAATGCAAAATCACAATAATATATAAGTTCTAATCTTTATCTTTAAACTTCCAAATTGTAATAGTACTGATATGAATACAGACACTACCTTCTTACACGGCAATTTCAAGGGTATCCAGCATTTGGGTATACCGGTTACCAACCTGGATACTTCAGTCAGTTTTTATACCCGGCTTGGTTTCAAAAGGATCCTTGCTTCAGCAGTGGAGGTTCCTGAAGAAAATGACAGGATATTGGTGGCCTTCATGGAACAAAAGGGCATCGTAATTGAATTATACCAGGTAACACTCGAGGCCAGGAAGGAATTAATCACGCGAAGTGATGGCCATGTGGACCATATTGCCTTTGATGTGGCAGATGTGGATAAGGCGTTTACAGAATTAAAAGAGGCCAATTTTGAAATGCTTGAAGATAAACCCGTTCTCCTGAACTTTTGGGAACGGGGATGCAAATACTTTACCGTCAGGGGGCCAAATGGTGAAAAACTCGAATTTAACCAGATCCTTTGATCATTCCCGTTGGGCAGTTTCACCAACAGTGTCTGCGGTATCCATACTTTATGCCTGGAATTATAGTTCTGGGCATTCCCTGAGGCACATCCACATGTTCCCTGTTAGTAACTTGAAAAGCAATCATTTTCATTCTCATTATTTCAGTGGGCGGATTCAAAAATGTGCATTTACCGATTTATTCTAAAAAAAATTATATTTTTATGAATCTGTATAAAAATAGCTATGGTTAAATCTACTGCACTTATTAAAAAGGAATACCTGATTCCTTTTATTCTCGTAACCGGACTTTTCCTTTTCTGGGGTATTCCCAGCAACATGAACGACATCCTGATCAAGCAGTTCATGAAGTCGTTTGAACTTAACAGGCTCCAGGCAGGATTGATCCAGTCGGCGTTTTACATGGGCTATTTTATACTCGCCATACCGGCTGCCCTGATCATGCGTCGTTTTGGTTATAAAACAGGATTGGTGATCGGGCTCATGTTATTCAGCACAGGTGCCATCTTGTTTTGGCCGGCAGCCCTCGTCGGTAAATACGGCATGTTTTTGTTCGCATTGTTTGTGATTGCTTCCGGCGCATCATTTCTGGAAACAGGGGCTAACCCATTCATTGCAACACTGGGCGATCCGGAGACGTCGGAGAAGCGGTTAAATTTCTCACAGGCATTTAATCCATTGGGGGCTGTAACCGGAGTAGGCATAGGAACAATATTTATTTTTTCAGGTGTTGAACACAGTGAAGAAAAAATAGCCGTTATGAAAGCGGCAGGCACATATCAGGCTTATCTCCATAGCGAAACACTAAGGGTAATCGCACCTTATGTAGTACTTGGCCTGGTTATTTTCGTCTGGGGATTGCTGATACTGGCGACAAAATTCCCGGAGCCACATGCCGATGATATACTTGCCAAAAACAACAAGGGAAAAATCAGTGACCTTTTTAAATATCCGCACTTCTATAAGGGCGTGCTGGCCCAGTTTTGTTATGTGGGTGCCCAGGTTGGTACCTGGAGTTATTTTATTCTGTATATCCAGGATTACACCCATGTAGGTGAAAAGTTGGCGGGTGGTTTTCTTATCGGCACCCTGGTTGCATTTGCCGTAGGGCGCTTTTTTGCCACCTATCTGATGAATTATTTCAAACCCGTTAAACTCATGCGCAATTATGGCCTGGCGAATATTGCGCTGGTATTGACCGCTATTTTGCTTCCGGGTTGGATTGGGGTCTATGCCCTTCTGTTTACAAGCTTTTTCATGTCGCTTATGTTCCCTACCATATTTGCGCTCGGAATTAAGGGTCTTGGTGAAAAAACAAAACTGGCAGGTTCATTGATGGTGATGTCAATCATTGGAGGAGCAGTATTTACACCCTTTATGGGTCTCATTTCAGAGTATAGCATGGCCATTGCCATGATAGTTCCACTGGTTTGTTATGTGGTGGTGACGTGGTATGCGGTTTGGGGAGCGCGAATAGGGACAAGGGACTAGGGACAAGGGACTAGGGAAAGGGACAAGGGACTAGGGACAAGGGACTAGCAAGAATCTTTTAGGGATTGACCAGGTAAGATGAGAGATGAGAGATGAGTAATAAATCTCGTACTTATAAATAAATACCAAATATTCATGAAAAGGAGAAGTTTTATTTCTTCCGCAACGCTTGCAATCCCTGTTTTAACAACGGGTTTACTCAAGGCATCGCCGTCGGGTAATGGGGCAATCACAAATGTATCAAAGGGTGATGTTTTATCTGATCCGCTTGTTGTACAGGCCATGATGGCCATGTTGTGCATGCAGCGTGCCGCATGGGAGCAGGGAACTGCCTCCCAGGCCCTGATAGCCATTGGCCGGAAAGACCTGGCCATTTTATTTGCAAAAGATGCATTGGTAAGGCAGACCAAGGAAGGCCGGCTGGGTATTCTGGGTGATGATCCGGGTGTCACCGATCCCGCTTCCAACGGGGAAGCTGTATTGCTTGCATGGAAGGAGACCGGGGACGAAAAATACAAAAAGGCCGCAGATGAAATGTATCAGTACCTCAAAAACAAGGCCCCCAAGACCACGGACGGAATTCTGCATCATGTTACCTATGCCAAACAGGTTTGGAGTGATGCTTCATTTATGGCTCCCCCGTTTCTTGCCCTGATGGGTGATTTTGATGAGTCGGTGAAACAGATCGAAGGTTTCAGAAAATACCTGATGGATAAAGAGAAGAAGGCATATTACCATATATGGGATGAGGAGAAAAATGAATTTGGCCGTAAGAAATTATGGGGTGGGGGTAACGGATGGACTGCAGCCGGCATTGCCAAAATAATCAATCTTCTTCCCGATTCAAGGAAGGACCTGAAAGCTAAAATGACTGTCTATGGCAAGGAGGTGATCGATGGTTGTATGAAATTTATGCGTCCGGATGGACTTTATCACGATGTGATTGACGACAGCAGCACATTTGTAGAGACCAACCTGGGGCAAATGCTTTCATTCTCAATATACACGGGTATAAAAGCCGGCTGGCTTGACAAATCCTATAAGGACAAGGCTGATTTTATGAGAAAGGCAGCAAGGTCAAAGGTTGATGAGTACGGCATTGTGCAGGGTGCCTGCGGGTCACCCAGCTTTGATAAATCAGGCACTTCCACCGAGGCGCAGTCCTTTTTCCTCATGATGGAAAGCGCTTTTCATTCACTCTAATTTTTTAAATTCAAACTGAGGATAACCGGATAATCCGTTATGCATATAGCTGAGGAATTTTAATTTGTAATAATGATCCTCTGCTGTGTGAAAGACATAATTATAATTTGTTTTTACACTGTAGGTAGCCGTACCTCCTCCTGTAGCATCAACAGTTACGTTCTTCCAACCGTAGCCGGGGATATCACGCTGCCCTATAAATTCGTATCCGGGTATCATTTCGGAATTAATCTGATCAAATGAATTTACCGAATCCAGGACGGCCTCAGTATAACCTGAATTAATAAATGAACCACCCACCGCATAGGGTATAGTTACGCTAAAAAGAGTGGCCAGATCATAATAAGGAGCAAAGGCAAGATCCCATATATCTTTGTCAGGTTCTATGTTTACCTGCTGTTTTGTGTCGAAATCAAAATACACATAATTCACGGAATCATTTTTTATGATCCTGATCGTATCGGATAAACCGGTTACATCTTCCTTATAGGAAAACCGGTAGGATGTATCGTCCACCGAAAGAAAGACAACCTGCTTTATATTCCTGAATATTCCGTTTTCATAATGTCCCAGGAGATAATTATTGTGAGTATATGTGTTTCCGCCGGGTGAAATAGTGGTCCAGTTGCCTACGGCAGTTGAATCGGGGAATGCTGATGGCACATCATACAGATGGTCGATACTGGTTGGCATGTTTTCTGCCCCATTCTGCAAAGGTTGCCCCGTATTGTAAATAAACCAGTTGCCACCTGAATTGGTAGAAATATGCCATCCTTCCGTGGTACATTCAAATCCAAGTTGCCAGGTATGGCTGGGAACGGATGAAAGTACCTGGCCGGTTTCAAAGTCAAAATAGCTTGTGTTCAATTGCACCGGATCAGGAATAACCGTAATCACACCGTCATATGGTTTTAGGCGCTCATCCTCCTTGAAGCATGCAGGAAGGATAAAAATAATAAGTAAAATGAATGGAATTATCTTGTGCATGATGCTTATAATTTGGTAAACCGGTAATTCAGGCTTAAAAAGAAGGTACGACCATAACCGGCTGCACCACTGCCATCGCTTGTATTATGCGGATCAATGCTGCCAAAAGAATTTACCAGCATCACATTGAAGATATTTTTACAGCCGGCGGAAATATTCAGCCTGTTCTCAAACAGGTCCTTGGATACTGTCAGGTCAAGGGTATGATATCCGGACATATATTGTTGCGAGGTTCCTTCAAGCTGCCCCTCTGTGTTGAAGTTACCGGCAAAGTCGAGGTAGTCATCCGTATATTTATAAAATAATGCTACCTGTGTTTTGTATTTTTCGATCCTGAACGTGGCAGAGGACACCCAATCCGTGGAATACACAAAATGATTTACATTATCATACGCTGACCTGCCCGTGCGGATGATACCCGCATTCAGTTCAAGTGAAGGTGAATACCTGTAACCGACCTTAAACTCAACGCCCTTTGTTTTGTATAGATTCTCTTCAATGTTGAAATACATCCCATATCCGGGACGCTCCGGATCCACTGCAAGAGCTATGGCATGCTCAATGGAGTTATAGAACAGGTCCATCTGAATATTCAGATCGTGCCGGTTCCTTTGGAGACTATATATCACCGATGCGCTCACATTATTGGCTGTTTCCGCATTCAGATCTTTATTTCCAAAAACGTGGTGATTATTGTCAATAAATTCAAGGTAGAGCTGCTTCAGGGAAGGAGCTCTGAATCCTTTGGCGTAAGAAGCCCTGAAAGTGAAATTGTCAGGCGTGAATTTCAGGTTGAATGCATAGATCAAAGGTGCTTTGTAATCGGAATTATACATAATACGAATGCCTGGCTGGATACTGATAGCGGGAAGGGGACGGTAGATCAGGTTCATGAAACCTGAAATATCTGCAATTGATTGATAGCCGCTTGTTCGCTTGCCGATCGCTGATTCGTTATTCAGGTCGAATCCGGTTTGATACTCATATTTCTTTCCCGGGATATTTGAAACAAAGCCCCGGGCTGAAAATGACTGAAAGGTTGTGGTATCATGCATATCCGGATTGGAATGGATTGCTTTCTCCAGGTTTACCAGGTCATTTACATAGGTGATCTTTCGCTTCTGATAGTATGAATACCCGGCCTGCAGGTTCAGCACAAAATCGTCATTGAAGGTATTTGAAAAATTGGTGCGGCTGTTCAAACGGGTTGTATAATGATAACCGTCCAGTGCGGTGATAGTTTCACCATCCGGTGAAGGTGTGCCGAGATCCCTGAGCTCTTCATGCAGATAATCCGTATTATTAATAACCTTAAGATTTTTTTTGCGATACTGGTAACCGAGACCTGCCAGGTATTGCAGTTTTGGTTTCCATATCTGAAATCTTGCCGTATCCTCGGGTCCCCATCCCGAAAAAAAGTTACGGGCGCCATTTAAAGAGAAAGTATTGTTACCCTTATTGGCAGATAAAGAAAGATTAGCATTATAGGTACCTATACTTTCATAATAGGTCCCTGCCTGAACCTGGTATTTTTTGCCGGAATAATCGGAGGTAATAATATTAATAGCACCGGCAAGGGCGCTACTGCCATAAATAACGGACATGGGACCTTCAATGACCTCTATATGATCAACATTATTCAACGTAAGCTGACCCAGGTCTATTTGATCACCTACTCTTCCTGTTATAGGCATACCATCGAGGAGGATTTTAACATACTCACCCGAAAGGCCCCTGATACGGATGAAGTCGCCCAGCACGCCCTCGGAACGATACTGAAAACTCAGGTCGTTTTTCAGGAGATCCCCTACATTTGTAGCGGCTTTGAGCTTGATTTGACGGTTATCAATGACACGGATCTTGTATATTGATTTATCAACCGGCTGGGGCCTGAATTGTCCGGTGACCACAACCTGGTCGAGCTGGTAGTAATCCGGTGAAAGTTCGATTATGTGGGTTTCAGTTGTCAGTATTGTATCAGAAAGGTCTTTGTAACCGACACAGGAGATTTCTATAATGGAAGGCAAAGTGGTTTTAAGAAAAACCTCTCCCTGAATATTGGTTATCTGTTTATCTTCCACAGGTCCGTTCAATTGCCGGAATGTTACATATGCATATTCCACGGGCATACCGCTGATTTTGTCTTTCAATTGAATGACAACCGGCTGTGAATAAGACAACTGGAATGAAAAGACAAGGAACGAAAAGACAAAAAGGCTGGCAAATCGATGATTTGCCATGCCTGTAAAGACTCTTCGTAACTTGCTCCTGTCTGCCAGGCAGACAGCATTTATTGTTTCTGGAGGCATGCCCGTTGAATGGATTTATTCAACCGTTTTAACCTTAAAGGTGATCGTACCTGTTTGTTGTCCGCCATAATCGGTAAAATACAACTGGTATTTCTTTCCGTCCACGGATTTGATGAAATAGCTTACACTATCGGCAATGGAAACCTCATGGGTTACAGGATCGGAGACTTTCCAGTCATACCCGATTGCGTCTGAGGCTGTAACATAGCCGCTTTCAGCTTGTGTATCCATGGCCTTTTCAACCGGTACATCTGTTACTTTGGCTACAGTAACACCGGAATTGCACAATACACCTGTTACAGGATAATTCATCACTGAAGTCGGCCCGGTGGGAATCTGTATGACATATCGGGTAAAAAGAAGATCCCAGGCATCAAATTTTGGTTCTGCCTCTACAACCTCTTTATTTACAAGCGAATAGTGAATGAAGTTCTTTAAGCCAACATAAGGCGTAGTTGAAACAGTTTCCACAAATCCGTTGCTACCATCTGCATCTGCAAACCTGATTATATTGTCAGAAGTTGCTCCGAGTTTAACCCTGACCATAAATTTCCTGAGGCTTCCGTCGGGATATTTAATAATATAACTCGAATCACCTCCTACATTATGCTCAGCCTGGTGGTAAGTACCCCATCCGAAATTTGTCTGGGAGGATGAATTCAGGTTAAATGCACCGATCGCCCAGTCGGATTTATTATTAAACCGGGGCACCAATCCGTCTATACTGCTGGCATTTATTGATTCCCATGCATTGGTATCCCCAACACAATACAACTCAAGTCCTTTTCCTTCATTAATAAGGATGGTTGCAGTCTGCACAGGTACTGAAAAAGCAATATCCCAGTCATTGCGGTTCACCGTATTGGCGACACCGCCGGCCATGCTGTAGTATACATCCGAACCACTGCCGGATTCCATATCAACTGCAACTTCCTTATACGAGACTGTATTGTCATCATTGTCACAGGCGGCCATGGCCAAGCTCAGGAATATTGATATAATAAATAGATTTCTCATTTCTTTAATATATTAAAATAAAATAATGAATAGAATTTAAGGGAATTATCCCTTAACAGAATTATTTAAGAATAAACAGGCAATTTAACTGAACAGGGGAGGGCCTCTGAACAGGAAGGAAAATAGTCCTGCCGAAGTTAACGGAGGCGGGACATATCTTATCCTGATAAGCTGTAACTGTTTGGTTGAAAAGGATAGATGAGACAGGTTTGGAAGCCTGGCCGTTATATTATTTTGGAATTGCTTAACAGAAGTATAGTGATAGCAGTGCAGAAAATGATCATCGCCGCTTTTGGATATTACTTTTGCGGAAGTGATCTCATTGTCAGGATGCTTATGCAACATGGCTGCAATCTTGCCGCCAAAGCTCAGGATCACAAAAGTCCAGATCAGCGACAGATAAACCAGGTAGGGGATGACAGAATTAAAGCCTCCGATGAAAAACATCTTTCATTTCATTTGTGATGCCAAAAATAGTAAATAGTAATTGCATAATTGCAACCCCAAAAAAGTAAAATCGAGGATGGCATACAAATCAAACGGATACTATTCAAATTTCCGTATTATGATTTCATTAGGAATCATTCTTCATCAAACCTTTACTATGACTGGAAAATCTAATAAAACAGGTCGTCAATATTTTTAGGAAATGATTTATATCGTTATAAAAACGGCAAATATCGATTTATTTATATGTAAATATCTTCAAATATTCAGATAAACCCTTTGAGAATACCGGTTTTTTCCTTTGCCTGTAATCCCTGTAAGAATTAAAGATATTATACTTTAGCGGTAGACAAACTAATATAATTGATAATCACTAAAACTGTGTATATGCGGAAATTATTTTTACTTTCTCTAGCCACGACATTTTTGCTTGGTGTCGCCCTTTTGACGAGTTGCGAAGGTCCTATGGGTCCTGCAGGGGCTGCCGGAAAAGACGGTACGGATGGAACAGATGGCGCAGACGCAAATGAAACCTGCAAAGAATGTCATAATCCGGAATCTGTTGATTTAATATCAGCACAGTATGAGTTTTCCAAACATGGTTACGGTGAAACATTTTTTGAAGAAGCAGGAAACACCACATGTGCTCCCTGCCATGAGTCACAGGCTTTTGTTGATGTTGTTGAAAGGGCTGTTCCTGCAACATTTACCCTGTCAGGCAGTTCATATGTAAATAACTATCAGTGCTCGGCCACCACAGCATACGGAGCTATTACCTGTTTCACATGCCATAGCAGTATCCATTCAACTTACGAACGTTCAGACATCCCTGCCTTCACCACCGTTGAACCCGTTTCTATGACTATGTGGGGCGGCGCCAAGACCATTGATCTTACCCTGGATGGCGACGGAAGCTCAAACCTTTGTGTTAAGTGCCACCAGCCACGTCCGTTTACAAACAGCAATACAGACAGGAATGTACTTGACTATGCCAATCTGGTAGCCAATCCTGCCGATACATTTTATTCTCCAACACTGGCAACTATTGTATTAAAACCAGGTTACAGAACACATACCCATTATGGTACAGTCGGTGCCATTTTTGCCGGCGTGGGTGGTATAGAGTTTCCTGGTACCTTATCCTATTCAAGTTCACAGCATAATTCACAGGCAACTTGTGCCGATTGCCATATGGGTGCCATGAATGGCAGGGCAGGCGGTCATACCTTTTTTGCCAAGGGCAATTTTAACGGATGTGTGGATTGTCATCCCAATTTGACATCTACTTCATCTGATCCCGCACATTGGGGCGATAAAAGAACTGAAATTCAGACCTTACTCAACGATTTAGCTGCCTCATTAAATGTGGGCGGAGTTGAGATTTTGAACCGGAACCCTGATACGGAATCAAATCTGTGGGTAACATTAACTGCCAACAAATATGATGGTTATTTAAATGTATATGATCCTATTAATAACCCTGATGGTATGGCAAATAATCCTGGGGGAACTTTCAGAAATCCGAGCCCCGGATCAAGCTGGTCACAGGCTCAGAAAGATATCAATGCTGCGTTGCCTGTAATTAAACTGACAAACGCACAAATGGGAGCTATCATCAACTTCCAGATGTGTTTAAGGGAATATAGCCTGGGTGTTCATAATTTCAACTACTCAAAGGCATTGCTGACCAACTCATTAGCTTTGCTGGATTAACCTAATTCATAGCAAATTGTATTAAAGCTGCCTGCATTTAGCGGGCAGTTTTTTTTTCCAAATGCTATAAATCCAAAGATCATTTAAATACCTTTGTTTCCGGAGAGCTTATGAAAAAACACGAAAATACGACTGTTAAACAAACGGGAAAGAAACTATGGCTAAACCCATGGTCCTATAATGAAAGCTTTATCATTGCAGGCACCCTGATCTTTTTGGGATTTATTATTGAAATTGTTTTTCAGGAACTGCAGATTCCTGGTCCACACCGTCCATATAACTTTATCATACTGTTTACAAGTATAGTATTCCTCGCACTGGTTCATCTATTCTTCAGAAAGACTGCCATTGTAAAATGGTTTTCATCCATTCCATGCTCCATCAGTGCCATTATTTCATTTGCCGCACTTATATTGCTCATGGGCATTATTAAACAGGAAGGTGACGGTCAGCCACAATGGATGCGACTACTGGGACTGAATCATTTGAAGAATTCATGGCCCTTTTTTTTCATCGGGGTTTACCTGTTTGCGTCGCTGGGATTGGTTGTTCTCAGGCATTCCTTCCCACTCACGCGCAAAAACTTTGGCTTCCTGCTTAATCATTTTGGATTATGGCTCACGCTGATGGCAGCAGTTTTGGGTTCGGGGGATCTGCAGAGGCTAAAAGTCAATATCTTTGAAAGCAAAGATTTTTCGGACAAAGGCTTAGAAACAGGCCATAAGATCTATAACTTGCCCTTCGCTCTTAAACTGCTCGATTTTAAGATGGAAACTTACAATCCTAAGATCGTACTATCCGATACCTTAGGCGGTTCACCCAAAAAACAAAAGGGCGAATCGCTTCCAGTAATTGAAAAGAGCTCAGAATATAAATTGAACGATTATAGCATTAAAGTATTGGATATCATACCCTCATCAGCAAGAACTGACAGCGGATATGTGCCATCGAACGAGCCCATGGCCGCTGCGGCTGCCCTGGTCCATATAAAAAACCTGGTTACGGGAGATACCCTCACCAACTGGATCTGCAGTGGCAGTATGGTGATGCTTCCGGAATATATCCTTCTTGAGAAAAACCTGGGCTTATGGTTGCGGAGTCCGGAACCAAAAAAATTTGAATCTGTTGTGGTGATTAAAACCAGGCTTGGAGATTTGGATACAGTGACGATTGAAGTAAACAGGCCTTTCAAAATCGGGGGATGGAGCATTTACCAGATAGGCTATGACGAAAAGCTGGGGCCGGCATCAAAATTAAGTATCATTGAAGCCGTTTATGATCCCTGGATAAAGTTAGTCTATACCGGAATTGCATTAATGCTCGCCGGAGCGCTTTATTTATTCTGGTTGGGGAGGGGAGTGAAGAGGGACTAGGGACAAGGGACTAGGGACAAGGGACTGGGGACAAGCAAGAATAATCCCTCTGGGGATTGCCAATAGGTAGAAAATGGAGATGGAGAGATGAGTATGGCGTAATGAGTAAGGAGAAATGAGTAGAAAGCAAAAAGATTTGAGCCCCGAAGGGGCATATATCAATAACCGTGGGTGCAACCCACGGAAACCGTGGATGCAACCCACAGAAACCGTGGATGCAATCCACGGAAAAATGAACTAAGAACAATGAACAATGAGTGAATCTAAAAAAATCTGGGGTTATACTGAAAGTTTTGTTGTTTCATTTGAAATAATGATTCTTGGTTTTGTTATTGAAATATTTCTGAAAGGCAGCGGTGTAAGATCCCCGCATATGCCCTATAATCTGTATATGATTCTGGCATTAATTGCCATACTGGTATTTATGCATCTTACATATCGTCACACCCCTTTTGTAAAGTGGTTTTCATCTGTACCTTGTTCAGTTAGTGCCATTTCGGTATATGCCCTGCTGGTGCTATTACTTGGCTTTATTCCACAAGAGAAGGATAGTGCACGATGGCTTCAGTTAACAGGATTAAACCATGTTAAAAACAGCTGGCCTTTCTACCTGATCCAATTTTATTTACTTATATCTCTGGGTTTGGTGGCATTGCGAAGGGGAATTCCATTTAAGATGAAAAATCTCGGGTTTTTGTTGAATCATTTTGGACTTTGGATCACTTTGGCAGCCGCAGGATTGGGTTCCGGTGACCAGAAAAGCGTTTCGATTGACCTGTTTGAAGATAGCGGTTTCACGAATACCGGGATAATGTCAAATCAGCAAAAGACTGATCTGCCGTTCTCACTGAAATTGATTGACTTCAATATTGAATTTTACAATCCCAAGATTGCAGTGGCTGATCAGGTAAAGGGTGAAATCGTACAGAAACATGCGGAAACACTTCCTTTAATATACAAGGGATTTGAAACGAAGCTAATTAATTGGGAAATAAAAGTTAAAGAATTTCTGCCTTTTGCGATTAAAACTGACAGTGGATATATTCAGTCGGATAAACCGGGAAGCATATCTGTTGCATTCGTGGAGACCAAAAATATCATAACCGGGGATACAGCCTCAGGTTGGATAACCAGTGGCAGCATGTTGTTTGAACAAAGATTTCTTAATCTTAAAAGATCCAAATTACTTATCCTTGTTGAACCTGAACCACGAAAATTTGAATCCCTTGTCATAGTGAAGGATAATAACAATATTGAAGATACAATTAAACTTAAGGTTAACAAACCCTACCGGTTGAACGGTTGGAAACTGTATCAGCTCAGCTACGATACCGAATTGGGCAAATACTCAAAACGCAGTGTCATAGAGGCCGTAAGAGATCCCTGGTTGCCTGCGGTATATTTAGGCATTCTGATGTTGCTGGGTGGTGCTGTATATCTTTTCTGGCTGGGCCGGCCTGTTAAAGATGAATAACATAATGAATATGATAGATAGGAATGATAAGATTAATAGTAAATAACTGACAATATGAATTGGACAAATTTTCCATTGTTTGCATCATCTGCAGCGCTTCTTTGGATACTGGGTATGATCCTGCTGAATTTTTCAGGAAAAAGAAAGACTTTTGAGATCGCCGGAAATATATTGATCGCTGCCGGACTGGTAGTTTTAGTATCTTTTCTGACCATTTTATGGATTAACCTGGACAGACCCCCTCTTCGCACATTGGGTGAAACACGCCTGTGGTATTCTGTATTTTTGCCACTGATCGGAATCATTACTTATTATCGCTGGGGTTATAAATGGTTTATTACCTATGCCCTGCTTCTTGCAATTTTGTTCCTCTTTATTAATTATTTGCATCCGGAGACTTATGAGAAGACCCTGATGCCTGCCTTGCAGAGTCCATGGTTTGTTCCGCACGTAATTGTGTATATTTTTTCCTATGCCCTCCTGGCTGCTTCTTCATTGGTGGCGGTTAAAGGATTATATCAATTGTATTTCAGGGACTTTGAAATGAAAACGCTTCAGCTTGCTGATAACATGGTATACATAGGATTTTCATTCCTTACCCTGGGCCTCCTTTTTGGTGCACTGTGGGCCAAAGAAGCCTGGGGACATTACTGGACATGGGATCCAAAGGAAACCTGGGCATTTCTAACATGGCTGGCCTACCTGATATATATGCATTTCAGGACATTTCAGCCAAAGAAGACCAGGGCACCCCTATGGATGTTAAGTCTTGCCTTTGTTGTCCTGATGATCTGCTGGTTTGGAATTAATTACCTGCCAGCAGCCCAGAACAGTGTACATGTATATTCCCGTTAGGATCAGGGATATCTAATAAAAAATGCCGTTGGCTCAAGCTAACGGCATTTTTTTATGCCTTTATGATTGATGAAATTATTTCTTTAAGGTTCTTGTATAATTCACCATGTGCCAAATATCTTCATCTGCGATTTTGCCATCATATTTAGGCATATCGTCGCGGCCCAATTTGGTTTTGCCGAATAATTCCCCATCTGTCTGAGATTGATACGCAGCTTTGGTAAAGTCACCGGACGGTGTATCAAGAGTTCTGGCCTTAACGCCATCTCCCAAACCGGTCTTTCCGTGGCACATAGCGCAATTTTTATCCCAGAGTGCCTTTCCGGCAGCAATAGAGGCAGCATCAGATTTTACCGGGTTCTTCATGGCTTTATACTTGGCATCTATTACCCAGGGTTTTTGCTGATAGCTGAACATTGACGTCAGGCTAAGCGCTAATACCAGCATTATACCGCCGGCAAAAAGTGTTTTAAAGTGAAAAGATTTCATAATTCCTCCTATTTTTCTAATGTTAAACAATTCCTATGCCAAAATTAAAGTTTTAATTTCTTAGATTCACGTTTTATCAGAATTAATTGAATGATTACATACATGTAATGTCCCCAAACACCCAATAAAAGAATAGTCAGGGTAATGATCATCCACATGGGAGCTATTTCAGTCCATAGTGCCCGGTGAGATCCGTACATACCATGCATGGAAGGTACCCCCCAGGGATAGCTTTGAGCTGTCTCAATATTGGCATATTGCTGATTATCTTCAATTTTGGCAATAATTTGTACGGTTCCATCCGCTTCCCCAGGAAGATCGGCAGGAAATTCGGCAGTAAAACGACCCTGATCATCGAACGATCCTTCACCAATTTTCAGCAGGCTGAACATGCGACTTACATAAATATTCACAGGTTCTCCGGCGAGGGGAATACTATCATGGTTATTACCAGGTAAAAACGCCCATACTGTTACAGTTTTAACCGAGTCAATAAGGTGCAGACTCATTTTTAGCACTGCATCTTGCACTGCGATAGAAGACCCGGCAGTTTCAAGCGAGTCGTTCCCTCCGAACTTCGCTAGGCAATCTGTTTTACCCTCTTTATTTACAGGGAGAACAAATCCTGGCTGAAAGACAAGGTAAGCTTTTCCATCGGGATTAGTTGTAACAACTGTAGAATCCTTGTCAGAACCCAGAAAAATAGCAATATTGCTGCCAACCACAGGATAAGTAATCCTGTCGCGGAAGATCTTAAGCGTGGCAGTTAGCAGTTTGCTTCCATCATTCCTTTTCAGGTAGGTAAATTCGAGTATTGGGTCTTCTTTGCCAGCAGATTCCTGGGCAAAAACCAATGCAGGTAAGAAAACGAGGATGGTCAATAATATCCTGTTAATTATAAATGTCTTTAAGGATTGTTTCATGCGATGAAGTTCTGAGTTTAACTTAAAAGTGCTTCCACATCATCTTTAACAACATATTCATCTGATTCAACCATTTCAGATACCGAAATAATCGGAACGAGTTTAGAAATAATCATAAACAGCAGACAAAAGACAGCAATGCCGGCAAAGGTAAGTGACCATTCAACCCAGGTGCCCGAATATCTTACCCAATCCAACCGGGTATCCTGTATAGGCAGGTACGGCGTCTCAAGAGTTGGAACCACAATAAGATACCGGTTTACCCACAGGGCCAAAATGGTTATGAGTGCACCAATGCTTATATTATTAATTGTGCGTAAACGCCTGAATGCAATGATGATCATGGGTAACAGAACGCCAACATAATTGGAAAAAATGAACAACCAGTAATAGTTACGGAATAATTTATCGATCAATAGTTTGTCCATCCTGGCCGAACCATACCATTTGGTAAGGTAATCGCTGAAGGTAAAATAACCGTAGAATGCACCCACAATAAACAAAAGAACACCCACATTCACAAAATGCTGTTTCTTAATATAGTTTTCCAGGTGATGGATCCGTCGGAAGATCCACATCAATACCAGCAGCACACCTGTGCCGGAATAAACTGCTGCAATTACGAAGTATGGGCCAAATATGGTGCTATGCCAGCCGGGCTGTAATGTAACCCCGAAAATCCAGGCCAACACAGAATAAACAATGATTGCAATGGCTATAATCATGGCAGCCATCACATTTCGTGAGAAATACAGCATTTTTTTCTGAACCGGGGTAGCGGTATATCCAATAGCAAGAAATTTGTAGAGTTTTCTTCTCCAGGGAGATAAATTTAAGGCATCTGCACTATCCCGCAGGTGGGCCATATCCTCAAGGAATGACAGGTAAATGAAGATGAAACAGCCCACAAGGTCAGTTGAAATGGCAATGACGTCCCACACTATCGGGGATTGTATGCGAGGGTGTATAATGAGGTAAGGAAGACGCTCGAACCTTCCAATACAGAACAGGATAAACACCGGTCCGATCACAAGGGAAACCATGGTGATCAGCTCAGTTATGCGAATTATGGGTTTCCTCCAGGATGTTTTAAAAAGGTGCAGCACACCACTTAACAGGGCGCCTGCGTAACTCACGCCCATGAAAAAGATGAAATTCACAATATAAATTCCCCACACCACATTGTCACGCATACCTGTAACAATATGTCCTTTAGTTAATTGTGTATACAATCCAAACATTCCCCAAATAAACAAAAGCAGGAAGAAAACAAACCAGGTAATCCAGGTTTTGCCTGGCCGTTCCAGCTGGGGGGCAAATTCGGTCAACAGACCTTCTGTAGTATATTTATTCATTTCTTTTTCTCCTTGTTGATAACATACGGCACATCTTTGAAGCGGTCTTTAATATCGGGTTTTAGGCCATCATAGCCCCTGTCTACAGGGAATAAGCGTGCTACAGGAGGCAAATAATAAACACTGGGTTCAGTACCCAGATTTTCGAGATGGCGGTAACCTGCACGTTCCCGGATAAGTTCACTGAATCTCACGGTCTCGGCACCATTGGTTACTACATCCTCTATAAGGTCACCAAAATAGATAACACCCATCGGGCATGCCTCAACACATCGGGGTAATTCACCCTTCCTCAGTTTATCAGGGCAAAAAATACATTTACTTACAGTACCTTCTTTGGGTGGGATATTTAGCTCAGGTGAGTATTTTGCACCAGGAGCTGCTTTAACTTCAGGATCATTCCAGTGAAATACCCTTGCGGAATAGGGGCAGCCTGTCATACAGAACTTACAGCCAATGCAACGCTCTGTATCAACCAGGACTATCCCGTCGGAACGCTTATAGGTGGCACCAACCGGGCAAACACTGGCGCAAAGAGGATTGTCGCAATGGAAGCACGGCTTGGGGAACCAATAGGGGGCCGTATCTGCATTATCCTGCATCATATAAACCTTCATCCACTCATGTGCTTTAGGCAATTGATGCCCTTCCTGACATGCATCAATACATTTTCTAGCATTCTTGCATTTAGCCAGATCAATTACCATTACAAATTTTCTGTTTGGAATACCTTCCCTGGCTTCTTCCCTTGAAATAAAAACCTCTTTCTTCCTTGCCAAACCAACTTGTTCAGCATCAATTTCAATGAGTTTTCCATCTGTTGTCAGCACCTTCACCTTTTCTCCACTGCCAGTCGCAGGTTTTGCATCCGTTGCCAGCAATTTTGCCGACATGGCACCCGCTATCGAGGCAGCTCCAAACCCAATTCCCAATCTCAGGAAACTTCTTCTCGAAGGATCTTTCTCCTTATTTTCAGCCATTTCTGTATTTTTTAGTGTATTATCAATGAACCTCTGCCCATCCGTTGATCATCCCTTTAAAAGTGGATGACAACTTCGTACCCATGGTACAGAAATATACATGGATAATGAGGAAAATGGAAACTATAAATCCATTTATAATGTGCAGGAGGTCAGTTAGAAATAAACCACTGATTCCGAATACATCCTTAATTATTATTTCAGGGAAAAGCATTGCCCAGCCCGTGATCAAAATCATGGGCATACATCCGTACATAATCACGATATAGGAAAATTGCTGTAAGGGATTAAACTTCCTTTCCGCATTTACCGGGAAAGGCGTTTTTTCATTTTTAAAAAGCCCTGAAGTATAGTATCGGAATTGCGTAAGCAACATACCAAAATAATTTCTTTCAGAAATCCTGTAGTATTTTCGATTGCCGGAAAGATGGTTTGTAATAATAAAGAACAGATAGTTTATAGTCAGCAAAATGGCTACTGCATTATGCAGAGTAACCGCCAGGTCAAAACGGATAAGAGGACTATCAGGCTCTGAAAACTGCATGCTGACACCACTGATGATCAAAGTCAGGCAAAACAATGCATTGGCCCAATGCCACAAACGAATCCATAAAGGGTAATGATATATTTTTTCAGCCATACCTTCAATCATTTTTTTTATAAGTCATTCTGAATATCAGGTGAAGTAAAAGCAGACCCATTGTAGCAAAAAAGGCAATACTGCTGATCTTGTTTAGCACTATATTGCGGTTCGCTCCAATAACAAAGGCATTATTAAGGATGATGGCATTCAGGAAGCCGGCCCGCGTTCTGTTTTCCTTTGACTGGAACTTATAAAGTGAAACCATTAACAATGAATTTTGTGAGTGGCATTCCACGCAACGTTTAACCGCTTTGTCTTTTGGCATGATACGATGGGCCACCAAAAGACTGTCATTTGGCCTGGCATGGCACTCAATACATCGAACCTGGCTAAAGTGCAAAGCCTGGTTAGGCAGCCATTCATGTTTTTGAATTAAGTTGATTTCTTTTCTTTCGGTAAGCAGCTGAAACCTTTCAAAATCAGAATGACAGTTAAGGCATATATGATTATCATATGCAATGGACTGGGAAATATTTTTGGAATCTCTGATATTAATCTTATATGAATGCGGACTATGACATTTCCAGCAGGTAAATTCTTCTGAGTTAGCTGTATAATGTACGCTTTGCTGGAATTCCTTTTCTATTTCCTCAAATTGAAACTTAGCATATTTTTCGTCATTTCCATGGCAGTCAATACAGGCATACTGACTTTCCATTCTGAGCTGCCCCGGATGTGGAAAAGAATCATATTCGGCAGCATGACAGTCGGTACAGGCAAAACCTTTGTGATTGGAATCATAAAATTCTTCCCTCTGGATCACCCGATTGTCGCACATCATAGCAGTAACATCCTTATTATTTACCTTGTTATAATAAGTATACTTGATATTGCCATGACAACCAAAACACTTCTCATTCTGAAGGAAGAACTGAGCTTCCATAAGCTTCTTTTCACCTGTCTCAACCTGTTGGGCCAGAATAACATCCAATATAAACGTCAGCATTACAGAAAACAACAAGAATGGGACAGACCAACCTATCCTACCGCGAAAAAGTCTCATAAAGAACCGATTAATTAGAACCGAACAGTAATGTTGAAGCCTATCTGAAACTTGCTATTCTCGTTATATACAAGATTTCTTTGGTATACGATGTCGTGATAATTGGAAACAAATATCTGAAAAGCATGGGTAGCTGAACCAATTTCAAACCCGATACCTAAATTTGGCTGGGGATCAAATGCCTCATGTTTGGTAAACGGAAGGTCATATTCCACAATAATTGATTTTTCTCCCCACACTTTGGCCCGGCCGCCAAATGAGGCACCAAAGTTAACGTTATCCATGGATTGATCCACACCATTATAATAGGCAAATTCCGGTGACACCTGAAATGAAAAAACGTTGCTGAATTTCCGGGATATAATGATCTGGGTAAAATAGGACATGCGATGTATGAACTTATAGCTTTCCTCAGGTCCGAAGTTATCCTCACTTCTTGCGTCGATAACCACATTGCCATAATAGCTCAGTCCAATCGGCATGCTGTTGGAACGGGTTTGTTGCAGAATGGCATATTTCCATTCCAAATCCTGAAGTTTATAATCCTGGGTAGTTCCAATACCGATCATAATACGGTCGGTTATTCCATACTCAAGTCCCAAACGGGTATTGGCGCCTCCGTATATGCCAAAAATATCGGAAATTCCATTTTCCATGCTTCCGAATCTGTGATTGATCAAAAGGTTTAGCGATCCTTTGTAAGGAGAAACTACCGTTTGACAATCAATGAGAACGTTTGTAGAGAATGGGGACTTTACCGGACGGTTATCAGTTGTTACAGCAGTAGAATCCTGAGCAAATGTATTGCCATTGAGCGCAACAAGCAATATCATCAGGTTAATCAAAGATTTTAGCGTCTTCATAATTATAGTAAGCTTTAGGTTGATTACATCAATAAATATTAGTTATTCTTCACTCCCTGGGATATCCAGTTAAAAATTTCCTGCTTTTCAACATCACTGGTCTTTGGATTATGGGATGAACCGGTAATTTTAAGATATAGCTTTGATTGTCCGGGATCAGAGGAATCAGCAGGAGCTGCAAACTCAGGAACAATTGCATTGTAGGAGTTTGGTGAAGTCAGGTCAAGTCCTTTTGTAGGTGGATGGCAACTCACGCAACTATTATCAAAAATTGGTTGAATCACAGTTGAATAACTTATTGAATCATTGGGAATTACAACAGGTTCAAATTGCACTTTCTCGCACGCTGCCGTAAATATCAGGCAAAGAGGCAAGATCAACCATTTACTTTGTTTTCTTCTTTTTATATTCATATTGCCGGGAATAAATTATATGAGTTTGTTAAAAGCTGTGTTTCTTATTGCATCGTAAATGTATCATATTATAGTTTATGTGAATGTTTCAATAAGACGACATTTGAAACTTAAAAAAAAGATATATGTCATTTTTTAACCGATATTTATCGTAAGAATATAATATTTTTGCCTGTTAGTTATTGTAATCCTTCCTTTGTTATTTGGTACTGTTTAAATCGATTGAGTATGACACAATTTCACAAATCAGTTTTTTGCGTCAATTGTTATAAATGTAATGAACGGATTTCATTATTTGCAGAATTGGCCGACAGAGAATTGGAGATTATTAATGACAAGCGATTTGAAGTTCATTTCAATGTTGGGGAAAATATTTTAAAACAGGGAACAGTAGCATCGAACCTGGTTTATTTAACCACTGGACTGGCCAAACAATATATTGAGGGATATGACCATCGCAATTTGATTTTAGAGATAATCAAGCCCTGGACTATTTTCGGTGGAACAGGTATTTATGTGGATATGCGGTATCACTATTCTGTGACTGCATTGGAGGAAACCACAGCATGCTTTATTGATACAGTTAATTTTAAAAAACTGATCCGGTTGAATCCGGATTTAGCGGAACACTATATGAACTATTGCGGAACCTGCAGCACGAAATACATTCGAACATCTTGTGGGTATAACCCAGAAACAGATGCATGGCAGGATAGCCGATGTATTGATTTACCTCGCAGAAAAAATTCATTATAATCTCTCGTTCGATATAACCTTATCAAGGCAGGACATCGCTGAATTTTCAGGGATGTCGAAAGACAGTGCCATCAGGATACTCAAGGAGTTTGAGAATGAAGGCATTGTACGGGCAAGTGGGAAGAGTATAAATATTAATAAAATGGAACTCCTGAAGGAAATCTCAGTTAAAGGTTAATAGTAGGATTGCCAAAAGTATTAACGCAGAGATTCACAGAGTTTTGCTTTAAGTTTAACGGGTCTTTGAGGGCACAGAGAGAAATCTCATTGCATTCGATTTAGCGATTTCATAATATCGATATAGTTAACCTGCGAGATCCGCTCAATCGTAAATCCTAAAATCCCAAAATCGTAAATCGTAAATCGTAAATATCTACATAGTCCGATGACAATCGGTACATTTATTTTCTTTCCAAGCTGTGCCAATATCAACCGGATGCATGAATTCAAGCGATTTTGTATAAGAAGACGTTTTTAAATTATCTGTTGTTCCTTCGGCAATAATAGTATGGCATAAGTTGCAGTCGTTGGAAATAACTTCTCCCTTTTCGTTCTCATGCTTGCCGGTATGACACCGGAAACAGCCATCGGATTCCCAATGACCGATATGATTGAGGTATTTGCTGCTGGAGGCATTCATTTCAGGGAAAGTATTTTTTTGAAATTCCTCCTGAATGCCTGCAATGGCCTTTTCAATCAGTTCCTTTTGCCCGTTGTAAATTTGTGGATGTTTGTTTTGATAATAGGCATTGATGCTGTTCCTGATTTCAGTCAGGGCCGTATCTGTAGATGTATATTGATTGGAGAGTACCTTCATGGCGGCCTTTTTAATGAATGGCAATTCTTCAGGTACCACACCGGAAATAAGGGCATTATCAATATAATCATTGGCTGATTTATAGGAATGTGAAGGTCGGTTATGACAATCCATGCAATCCATGGATCTGGCCTGCAGAGAGTCCATGGCTTTTTTATTCAGTGTATTTTCTTTATCCTGGAAAATCTTCACTTCTCCCGTTTTCCTGTTAGTGTATTTTACCCATGGAATTGATTCACGGTCCTGTGTTGATGCAATATATTCTATCAATACATCCGGATTGATATGCCAGTGAATACCCTCACTTAGTCCTTGTGCGCTGAATGAAGGGCCTATTTTCATCAGCAGCGCATAGTTCCATTGTGTGTTTGCAGAATCAGTCAAAAATCCCCTGATGTTTCTCAGCTTCTGTTTCATAAAATTTTTGCGGCCAGTGGCATTTTTCACAGGTTTCCCTGGCAGGCCTTAAATCCTGGATAGGAGTAGGTATTGGTTTTGGGTATTTGTTAAAAGTTACAGAATAAACCTGGTACAAACCGGCGAGTTTTGATTTCACATACCACGATGCACCCTCACCTACATGACATTCAACGCAACGTACACGGGCATGCGGGGAATTAAGATAGGTTACATATTCAGGTTTCATTACCCGATGGCATAATTTACCGCAGAATTCAACGGATTCAGTATACCGGTATGCCTGATAGCTGCCCATTGCAGATACCAGGAGGAATGTTAGGGTAAAAGCAGAAATGATAACGATGGATCTTCGGGTCCTCTTGTTATTAAAATCAAAAACCGGCCACTTTAGATCTGTATCAGGTTCCTTTGCTCTTTTGCGCGAGGTGGTTAACATCCCGACAGGTATCAGGATCAGTCCTAAAACCAATACTGCTGGTAACACAATGTATATAAAGATTCCAAGGTATGTATTGCTTGCTCCCACTGTAAGGGAAATGACAAAAAGGATTACCATCAGCAATATGCAGTTCACACTTAATATAAATCCGACTGCACTTAGCCAGTTATAGGCGGACTTGGGAATTCTCATGGTCTGATTTTTTAATTATCAATTGCCTCAAGGCTTTTTTTTACCCTCAGATTTTGACGGGATATAAAACAAATGTATAAAAGTTTACAGATAAAAGTGAAAAAATTATTAGTGACTAGGGACCAGGGACGAGGGACGAGTCAGTTAAAAGTGAATAGTGATGGGGAGAGGGGGAGAGGGGGAGAGGGGGAGATGAGAGATGAGTATTGAGTATGGAGTGCGGAGGTAAATTTCTCAGGAGAAATTGACTGCAAAACTGCATGAATGCAGGACTGCTAGTCCCTAGTCCCCAGTCCCTTGTCCCTGGTCCAGAGGTAATTCAATGGTAAAAGTAGTACCCAGCTTTTCATTTGTTCGGAAATAAACCCGGCCATGCAGATAGTTTTCTCCGAACAGTTTCATGCTGTACGTACCCAATCCCCGTCCTGATCCCTTGGTTGAGAAGGAACGCTGAAATATCTGCAATCGAACATCTTCAGGAATCGTACCTGCGTTATTTACACTAAATACAGCATATCCGGGTTTTGTTGAACAGCTGATTTTTATCTCTGCATTCTCCGGACTAGCTTCTGCGGCATTCTTTGCCATATTCAGCAATATTCTTTTCAAAAGGGCAGCATCGGTTTTTAACCTGAAATCTGCACACGTGGTGCATACCTCAAGATTCCTGCTTTTAAGCACCGGGTTGAAGGCAATTTGTTTTCGCACAGAATCCACAATATCGAAGGCCGAATATTCCCTTATGTTAACAATAAGATTTGCATTTTCAGCAGCTTTGAGAAAACGTTGGATCTGTATATCTTCAACCACTAATTCACCAATGGTGTCGAGTACATCAATATATTCATCCAGTTCAGGTTGCGTGTTTTCCGATTTAATGATCTGTACAAGGCCGGTCAATCCGCCAAGCCGGTTCAGAATATCATGAAAAAAGACATTTTCGAGCATCTGGTTTCTTTTTTCACTGCTGATATCGAACAGATTCACGAGAGTGTAATGTTTCCCGTACAAATTCAGAGGCGCACAATTGACCTGAAAATCGTGAAATACAAGTCTGCCATCCCTTGTGGTTGTGATCCTGCAATCCCTTGTCACAGTTATTCCTTTGGCCTGAGAATCTTTAATTGAATTAATGATGCCACAATACCTGCAGCTGTTTGAAAATCCACAGCCATTATTTTCTGAACTGTGAATACATTGCATAACATCACCAGGCCGCTCGCCGAAAGCTTGCTCAAGCCTTTCAAGTCCGGCTACTTTTACTAGTTGCTGATTGGATAGAATTATTTGCCGATCCTGGTTTAAAACAACACTAACATGGGGATAGGAATTGATAATCTTTTGAATGGTTTCCAAATTGTCGATGTTTGTCTCATCACTCAACAATTTAGAAAAAGAAGCACCTGAGAGTTTAAAATTTTCCTCTAATTCTTCCTTATTGTTCATAACCCCTTTAAGAAGTTAGTGCACTGTTTTATAAAAAAAGATAATAATATGCGAATATACGAAAAATTGACAAACTTTCTATCTCTATTGATGAATTAGCATAAAGACGCGATAAAGTGCCAATTTAAAAATTAAACAAATGAAACGTGCAAATTGTTTCGCATCGCTGTTAAACCAAACTAATTAATGGGCAGATGCATAAAAAATCGAAAGAATATTGCCGTTTAATTTACAGTAAATGATGGTAACTATTATATTTAGTGCATGTTTTAAATGAATTATAAATAAATATTATTAGATTCACATCTTCGTGACAAATTAAAATCAGTATAATTATGGAAGAAGTAAGTTTGATTGATTCTCTGGCTGAGCTTCTCAGGATGCCGGAAAGATGGATGATCCAGGATGATGAAGGAAACCTTCATGAATTGTCTGACGGTATTAAGGGAGTTCCAGTATTAGTTACTGCAAAATCTGAAATTTACAGGCTATATTTCGGGAAGGAAAGGATCAATGGCTCCCACATGGCAATGCTGGATGAAATACATACTGCTCTGATGCAATTTATCTGGAGCAATTTTTCGCACAAAGTTAAACTGGAAACACAGGAAGAAATGGTTGCATTGTTGGAAAAATACAACCTTAAAAAGATTAAAAAAAGAGCAAAAAAATAATGGGAAGATTCATTTTATTCCTTTTTCAGCCAGGATAATTGCAGTTTTGCAATGACCTGGAAGGTGTATGAATTTCTAATTAGTGGTTTTGCTTCCACTTTTTAAATAGGATAGTATTTTCGCTTTCTGGCTATCTGTTATCATTCCTTTTTCCTGCATTTCAGCAACATTTTTTTCCCATTCTGGTGCTTTATATCGTTCCGGCAGGTACAAATTGTGACAACTTCCGCAATGACCCACATACAGTTTCCGGCCTTCTGCCAATGAATCCAGCATAATTCCTGTCCTGTCCTGGTCCTCAGCAGTAGGCACATACAAAGCACTTCCGCACCTGTAAATCAACCCGCAGAGTAGAAAAAACAGGACTGCTTTACAAAGCAAATGAAAAGACCAGCCTGATCTGTAATTTTTCATGTTCATTTAATTCTAGTCCCCCGCCTTTTAGATTGGCAACCTGGGGCATAAGTGTGAAATTCAGCCAAAAGCCATTGGTATAATAGGAAAAGCCGGGTCCGATGGACAATACAGAACTCTCCAGTTCATTGGAGGCTGAAAACTGGTTTTGGTTCCTGGCCTCCAGCCCGAGTGCAAATCCGTCCTTTATCCGTAATGAGAAAGCGTAATCCAGTTCAAAATAGGCCTCTCGCTCTGTTTCCGCTTCAAGGCCTCCGTTTTCTGATTCAAATTCCTTCTCAAATTCATATTCACCGACAATATTGAATGCATGCAGTGTTCGACCAACCTGCTTGTCGAGGATGATTTTGCCTTCCAGTTCTGTCTCATCTGGTCCTAATCCATATTCAAAATACAGGGCTGAACCCAGGGCATTGGCCACGGGATCAGTTAATTTGAATTTCCATTCGTTTGAAAAGCTATAGCTATTATGAGTGTTAACGGATTGAACTTCATTCAGGGTTTCAATTCCTTTTGAATAGCCGTAATTAAGATAAAAGGCTGTCTGCAGTCTTTTTCCCAGGCCAATTTCAAATTCAAGCCGGTGATCAATTCCCCTGAAATAGTCTTCTCTTCCACCCCGAAAGGTTGACCATACTTCAATTTCCTTTTGTCCCTTGTTCAATACCAGGCTTTGATAAGTATAGTTAAACACCCTGTCCTGCGCAAATGCCCAACCTGAACTGAACAACATCATTATCAATATAATTTTTCTCATTTTCCAAACACTTTAAGATCTGGACAAAATAATAGCCCTGACGTGAATATAGCAATCCCTTATTTTAGGGATTTTAGGTGGATAAAAGGCTTTTAAAAATTCTGCAACCAGGGGTTGATCAGGGTAATTATTTATGGTGATGGAAGATCGTCGTTTGATACGGACACTATAAAGTCAGGATAGATAAAAAACAATTGGAAACAGCACTAAATCACAAAAAATGTAAATTCTGGTTCTAAATAACAATTGTTTATCGATTTGCTCAGAATTACAACGTATCTTTACAGGCTGGCAAAATTGTCAGTTGAAAATATAATAAAAAATGAAAAACGAATCAGAAATTGAAATTTGGAATGAGCTTAAGAGGGAACTTAAACAGCGTTATCCGATGCTGACCAACGCAGATCTGCAATGGAGAAATAGTTCTCAGAGTGATTTGCTGCATATGATTGCAGATAAGTTGGGGAAATCCAACAGGGAATTAATTGAAGAATTTCAGATCAACGTTTATTAGCGTTGATTCATCAAAGTCTCACCTTTTACCTCCTCGGGAACATTTTTTTCATTCGGTATACTGTTATCTGCTTTTGAAGAGATCAGGTATTGTCTGAAATTGTATATTTGCAACCGGTTTTGGCATTAATGCCCAGACTGGCCTGCAAAATTATTGTATTCAGGAGAGATGCCGGAGTGGTCGATCGGGGCAGTCTCGAAAACTGTTGAACCCTTCGGGGTTCCGAGGGTTCGAATCCCTCTCTCTCCGCCAAACGCCTGAGCAGACAAAAGCAAAACACCGTAAAGCATTGATTTTATGGTGTTTTTGTTTTTAGCCCAATGCAAAATAAACCCAAAAAAAGCAAAACCGAGGTGCCAATTCGGTGGACTTACTGAACCACTTTTCCAAGTCCACCGAATTAGGTCATAATGCTTTGATCTGCACTACTTTGCATTTCGCAAAATGCCTCATTTTTAATAGGTTTAAGTCGTTAAAAACATTAAAACTGAGGTGGACTATGAACACATTTTCGATGCTCTATTTGATTAAGAGAAAAAAGCTCCTTAGCAGCGGGGAAGCCCCGATTTACCTGCGAATCACTGTGAACGGGTTGCGAAATGAGATGGCTGTTTTTCGGACAATACATCCGGACGTTTGGGACTCTGTCAAGGGACGGGCCAAGGGATCGACCAGGGAAATCAGGGAATTGAATTCCTACCTGGATGAATACAGTCACCGGATTTTACATTGTAAACGCGAGTTGGAAACAGATTTTAAGCCCGTTACTCCTGAAACAATTAAAAATAAACTTCTTGGGAATGATGAAACAAACTACTATTTCCTGGCCGTTTTCAAGGAGCACAACGATAAACTGGAGATACTGGGGGAGAAAGAGGTGGCAGCCGGCACCATTGAGCGATATAAAACCGCCTGCAAACACTTGCAGAATTTCATCAGATGGCAATACAAACGTGATGACTATCTGCTTCGTGATGTGAACTACAGTTTTGTCAAGAATTTTGAATTCTACCTGAAGAGCGAAAGGAATTGCGCTCATAATACGACTGTGAAGTACATTAAGAATGTCAAAAAGATCATCCGGATTGCCATGGCCAATAACTGGATCAAGATGGATCCGTTCCGGGACGTGAAATACCGGTTTGAAGATGTTGAAACGGTTTACCTGGATGATAACGACCTGGCCAGCCTGATAAACAAGAAAATTGACATTCCAAGGATTGACCAGGTAAGGGATATTTTCCTGTTCTGTTGCTTTACCGGTTTGGCTTTTTCCGATGTAAAGGCCCTCAGGAAAGAAAACCTGATTAAGGGGATGGATGGAAAAATGTGGATACAGAAACGCCGCACCAAAACGAAAGTTCTAAGCAACATTCCCTTGTTGGAAATCCCTCAGAAATTGTTGGACAAGTATGCAGAACATGACAAGGTGAAATACGGACAGGCATTGCTGCCGGTTCCCTCCAACCAGAAAATGAATGCCTATCTCAAGGAAATTACTGATCTCTGCGGGATAAACAAAAATCTCACCACCCATTCAGCCAGGCATACTTTTGCCACAACCGTAACATTGGCCAACCACGTTTCCATGGAATCCGTTTCAAAGATGCTGGGGCATACCTCAATCAATATGACTCGGAAATACGCACGAATTGCCGATCGGTTGATCAGTGAGGATATGCAAAAGCTGGTAGGAAAATATAATTTTGGTAAAACCGCAGTAACTGCAGAATAACTGGATATTTTATTATAATGCAATTGGGCTTATCGGATACATGATTTGATAAGCCCATTCCTTCATTTGCATTACTTTATTCAGAATTGCTTTATAATATTGATATACAGCTATATACAATAATTTATTATTCAATTTTCCTATCTTTGTTTTACTCTAAAAGCAACAAGGATATGGACAACAAGGAGTTTCAAATACGCACCTATGGCTTCGGAGAGCTGGCCCAGCTGTATTTTCCACATATTACCAAAGCCTCCGCCTCCAGGATGTTCAGCCAGTGGATCCATACCTGCCCGATGCTAGTTCAGAAACTTATTGAAACCAACTGGAAAAAGCGATCAAAGTATTTTACTCCGAAACAGGTGAAGGTGCTTGTTGGGCATTTTGATCCGCCGTTTTAAATTCTAAATCAATATGTCTTGAAATTAAGTCAAAGCTGAACGAAGCAAATTGCAATCAGTATAAGTGCTTCTTTTCAATCTCGAGTTAGTTGTTTCGATATTGACCTACTTGCGTTTAGCTTGTTCTTCCTTGAAAAAGGCGTTCATTTTTTGGAAATTATTTTCTACAAAAACCAAAGGTCCATGCCCGCCACCTTCTACAATTACCAACTCACTCTTGATGCCCTCCTTTTGTAGCATTTCAAAAAGTTGTTCACTCTGGCAGAGTGGCACCAAAGGGTCTTTATTTCCATGAAAAATCAAAAATGGGGGGTCGTTTTTTGTAATATACGACATCGGATTGGCAAGGGCTACTTTATCTTTATTTTCCTGAAGAGCTCCACCCACTAAAGTGGATTCGGGCGATTTTGCATCGTTATGATTCATGTTTTCATCACATGCGTCCATTGTCAGGAAATTTGTTGGACCAAACCAAACTACCACAGCATCAACATGACTGCTTATTTCTTTAAATTTACCCAAGCTACCCTCTAAATCTATATCTAAACCATTTATTTTATCAGTTTTTGTGTGGCTTGTTGTGCCAGCCATTGACGATAAATGCCCACCCGAAGAGAATCCGGTAATGCCAATGAAAGAATTATCCAAGGAAAATGTTGTGGCATTGGCTCTAATGAAACGGATAGCCGCTTTAACATCCTGTATTTGGGCGGGCCACATAGCATCTCTGCTCGAACGGTGATTAATGTTTACCACAGCAAAACCACCATTTAAAAGAGCCTGGTCTAAACCCACCTGAAAATTAGCGGATTTCGATGAATTCGAAAACCATGCACTTCCGTAAATTGCAATCACCACGGGAAACGGAGCTTTGCCTGCTTTGGGCAGGAAAATATCTAATTTATGACCGATAATGCCATCGCCTACATAATCCACATCCACCCACGCTTTAGATGATTCGATATAAAACTTTGAATAATCAGGCGCAGGAGGTTGGGCTACCATATTGGTGCTCAGAAGCAATAGGAAAATATATTTTTTCATTTTATATAATTTAAGAGTTAATTAAAATTTTCCGTTGTTGTTTTTCCAACTTTCTTTTTCTGCGATTGGCTCAATTACATCCCAATGTTCAGCGATTTTACCGTTCTCCACTCTAAATAGGTCATAGAAAGAAGAGTGGGTTCCCATAAATGTACCTTCACTCACAAGAAGCACGAAATTTCCTTCACCAAGTACCTTGTGGATTATATCAAACTGCACGGGTCGTCCTTGAGGTGACTGCCCTTGCGGGGTCATGGGTGGTGCACCCTGGGCACCCCCTCTCAAGCCAGCTAATCCATCTCCAAGCCTTGGATTATGTTGAACGTAGTTTTCACTTAAATAATCAGGAAGCTTTTCCCTTTTCCCATCCACAAATATGTCCTGGGCAAATTGCTTAACATAAGCTTTGTTTTCTGCCGTTTTGTCAAGGTCTTTGATTTCTGTTGTGCCATCAATCATGGTATGCCCACCAGGATTGGGCTTTTCAGGCTTTTCCTGCAGGTTATCCCAGTGTTCGACTATTTTTCCATCTTCAAACCTGAAAATATCAAAGCCAATTTTTGGTCCGAAAAAATAATAGTCTGTGTGGGCAAACACAAAATCACCGTCTTGAAAAACACGAACTGTATTCACTTTTGCAGAATTGGGTGGCAAAGCTTTCAGTAGTTCACCAAAACCAGCAAGTCCGTCAGCTACGGCTAAATTATGTTGAATATATTTATTTGGATTAATAACTCCGACAGGTTCTTTTGCCCCTGTTTCAATTGATTTTAATAAGGCAACAACTTTTTGTCGGTCATCCGTCTGATTGCTTGCTATTTTGCTTGTTTTTGAATTGCAATTTGTCTGAGCAAATGATGGTATTCCTAAAAACAAAATAATCACAAAACCTATAATTGATTTTTTCATTTGACTGAATTTTAATTATTATTCAAAGGTCAGGGAAATACAAAAGGCGGGGAAGATAAAATCATGCCTTTTAATGATATTATTGCGCCATAGTATTTTTTACTTAGTGTGCTATTTTTTAAAAAGTCCGACCCCTTTATCGGCTCCCAGGGTGTTATCTTTGGGGTGCAAATAATCCCGTTTGCTCTGATCCCATTCGAGTTCAATTCGATTCGATGTTTGCTCTGTATTTATTAATTGTAAAACCGAGGAATCAATGTCCCGGAAATTTAATGCAGGTCCGCCTCCTGTTCCTGTGAACTTATTATTACCTGCAAACAAACTGTTTTTTACCTTGTACAGAGTAGGTTCGGCTTTCTCAGAAGAATTAACTTCCTGTTGACCTGGATCTCTGGTTGCCTGACTGATCCAGACATAGTTTCCATTGGCAATAATGTTATTATCAAAATCGAAATCATTGGCAATTGCAGATGTCCATATGCCGCATCCATAACTTCCATAAATCAAACAATTTCTCATGGCATGACCGGTACTGTTTCTCGACCAGTAAACAATGCCTTGTTTAACATTGTAGAAAACACAATGATCTACCACTATTCCCGTTCCGTTGGCAAGTATTGGCAGGTGGTTTGGGTTGGTAACCTCATCACCGGCAAAAAGGCACTGAGTAATTTCCAGATCATCCAGTTCGGCATTCATTCTGCCAATCGGGTAAACACGCTGAATATATCCTTCTTTAGGATGTTCGACTACCGGGATCCCGAGAATTTTCAGTCCTTGTATCGTTACATGGCTGGTCTCGATCATCATTCCATAAGATACTCCTCCAAATGGATCTTTACGGCCCATCCACATATCCGAAAGGATCATGGTATGTATCAAAGTTGGCATAGAACCGGGATTCCAGTTTTCGTCATCGGGTAATATTTCGGCAACAATATTAAGACGATTCTCTTTTGTAAAACTTCGTTTTTCCGATCCGAAAACTGCTGTTCGATCAATTGAATAAATCCCGGGTGCGAGAACAATTGTAACAGCTCCAACTTCTGAGCTCTCATTTAGACGGTCAGCTGCTGCAGGCAAAGTACGTAATGGAGCATCTTTTGTCCCATTATTACCATCATTCCCTGTGGCAGGATTTAGATAAATAGTTAAATCAGACTGTGCTTTAATAGTAGTTATACCTATAAGAAAGACAAGTAAAAAGAATAATATTTTCATGGAATTATTATGTATAATTCATGCAAATGTATGATATTATACAAGTTAATACATGATAGATTTGCTCCGTTTCAGGGTAAAATTATGACTGATTGCCAGCCGAACAATTAAAATAAGAATCTTAATTTTCAAAATAAACAGGTTCCCAATTTTATCTTACTTAGGCATAAATATATCATAGTCAAGTTACAAATACCGGGTTACTTTGAGTGATATATATAAAAACAGAAAAATCACGACTATGAAAAAAATTTTTGCTTTAGTACTTGTTTTCACGAGCTTGTTCGGAATCGAAAAAACAATGGCGCAGTTACCAACTGCAGCGCCTGATATTTCACCCTTGTTGATTGGTGAAACCGTGCCGGATGCTCAATTGGTGAATACCAAGGGCCAGACACTGTCATTCTTTTCGCTTTTGAAGGAAAGACCTACCGTGGTTATTTTCTACCGGGGAGACTGGTGTTTTAACTGTATCAACCATTACAAAGAGGAGATTGTTCCTCACATGGCAGAAATCCAAAAACTGGGGTATAACCTGATTAACATCAGTCCTGATTCCCCTGAAAATTTAATAAAATCTAGCGGTCAAACAGGGATAGATCAAAGCACTTTTTTCCAGGATGGCGACGGCACTCTCTCCATTGGAATGGGCCTGGCCTGGCAACAAGGAGATCGATTTATGCAAATGATAAAACAATCATCGGGAGGCAAAAATACAATTGGGTTTCTTCCTGTTCCCGCTGTATATGTTATTGGTACCGACCAAAAAGTTCTGTTTGAATACATCAATCCAAACGGACCTCAGAGTGCATTAAGAATGAAAGGAGACTTACTGATGGCAGTTTTAAAAACCTTAAAATAGACATTGAAGTAAATCGAATAAGTAGCTTTCAACAGAATTGCTTCTAAGGGTGAGGTAAATCCATTTTATATTGCTTCATGCACTTTCTGAGAACAATTTCAAAGGTTTGATAAATTATGTATTTGATTCACGAAATTGGAGTGGAGTTTTATTTGTATTATTTCTGAAAAACTTATTGAAGTTGGTTGGCTCGTCAAAACCAATATAATCGGCAATTTCCTTGATACTCATGGATGTATGCACGAGTAGTCTTTTTGCTTCCAGAATCACCCTCTCATCTATCATTTGTTTTGGCGATTTCGAAAGTATTTCGGAAGTAGCGCGACTTAATCGTTTGGGAGTTATACCAATTAGTTGAGCATAGAAGTATACAAACTTTTGTGTCTTGAAATTTATTTCCAATACATCTTTAAATGCAAACAAATAATTCAAATCTGAACTGGGTTTGATTTCCTGAAAATCTTGTTGACGTCTTTCCCTTTCAGCCATTAATAGAAAACTGTGAAGTAAGTTTTTTAGCACACCATGTTGAAACGGATCAAAAGCTTTGGAATATTCACTTTGCAAAATTTTGAATAGGCTTGCAAATTCCTGACCTGTAGCGGATAAATCTATCTGAGTAATGCTAAGTAAATCATTGAACAATATTGTCGATTTCAGGAATTTAGCATCATCTTTCGTAAAACAGAAGAAATCATCGGTAAATAATATGATCTGACCCTCGTAGTTATTTTTAGTGTCAAATACATGAACAAAATCGCGCGGAATAAAAAACAAAGAATTGGATTTAACATGAATTTGGTTGAAATCTACAAGATGCTTAATAGTCCCTTCCTGCACCCATATAATATGATAAAATTGGGATCGGTGCGGTTTCGAAACAATGTCCTTGTTTTTTGAATACAAATCCCTAACTGAAATTATTTCGAACTCCAGTGGTAATCCTTCTTTAAATTTATATTTTTTTATCAAATTAGTCATAAGGTTATCTGTAAAGGTAGACTTTAAATCCAACTAGGTTTTGAAGAAAGAAAAAGCTCTTTTGCAAATTTTGGTTTGAGGATTAGCCTGTGCGATGGCCAAAGGACTGTTTTCATGTAAATACGAAAGTTAGCCTCAAGTTTTGTATTTTCAAATTGTTAGCGGAATTATTTATACCCCATCATATTTGTCATTCTCGGAGATTATAAGTCCAGAGTTCATCAAATGATGCTGGATTCCACATAAAATAAAAATCTCAGGTGTAAGAAAAAAGGACTGATTATAATTTCGCTAATCTGATTCATTGGTATTATGGCCTGACAAAGCTATTATGAAACTTGTTTTGGTAACTTTTTTAGGATTCATTTTAATCAGAACTATTTCAAAATAATTCCCTTAAGTGTAATATTGTTCCAATCATTTCATTGACCTTTTTCCATTGATTAAGGTTAAATCCTTGGTTGTACACTTGCATCACAATTTCACCCGAGATGCAAGCACCCCAATTCCAGATTAACTCATTCGTAGCAACAACTTCCGGTATCTGCGGCGGTGTGGGCAAGGCCTTTTCGGCCATATTCTTTGGTAAGGTTTGATTTGTAAAATAGCCGTTCAAAATCGTGCGCATTAAAAATAAACCACTCGTAAATATTTGTAATGATGATGGTTTTAACTTCGCTGTTGTTTTCATCGATGCGTTCCTTCAGATAATAAAGAATCGCTTCATGCATTGCCTTTTTATTGATGTCGGAAACCGTAATCATATCTCCGGCATTGGAAGGTTTTTTCGTTTCAAAAATAACGCCAAGCTTACTCTTATCTGTTTTGTCAAGATAAATTCCCAGGTCTGTTCTTCCTTTGGTGTTTATCTCATGATCCGAATAAAATTTATTTTTCAGAAAATCACGCAGCGGATATTTCAGGTGTTCTTCACTTTCGTCCTCATTGATACGGTTCACGAGCACTCTTAACTCATTTTTAAACTGATTGAAACCGTCTCTCGATACTTTTTCTTTGCGAAAAGCTTTATTCAGCGTTTGAAGTGGGGTATATAAGATAAGTTTCATTGAGATATAATCAAAATTGGACCATTTTTAACTCTTTTTTTAACTATATGAAGTCATTTGCAACTCTATTTCAACTCACATCCTATCGATCAAGTCATTTTTCACTCTCTCCCATGCAGATTGCGCATTATATTTATCGTCCGGTCTTAATAAAGCTCTCGTATCTCCCAAAAACTCCGGATCCTGAATCTTCTCTTCCATATTTTTATAAAATAGTTTTCGGGTAGGTGCCTGACCGACTGAAAACTTCATGTATTCCCGGTAACAACGAAGCAATTCAGTTGTGTTTGTAGCTATGGATGTCAATCCTTTGTACAGATCGTACAGATCCCTTCCCTTGCGCCGTTGATACAATGCTCGTAATTTGGTCCCCAGCATCTCATCTGTTTGATAGGTTTTGATCCGGCAGTTTCCTTTAAACCATGATGAATCTACTTCAAAATCCTTCTCAATGTATCCTAAAATAGAAAAATGTTCCCTGCAATTAATTTCGATCTTCAATCTTAATGGGGTATCCGGTAAGGTTTCAGAAGTAAATTTAAAAACTATGGTATTGTTATTTGCTTTTTGTTTGATAACTGCTTTCCCAAGATATGACATACATTTTTGTAGCCTCGCAATAGTCTCTTTGATAGGTTTTGCTTCCATTTGAACAAGATCAATATCTTCGGAATACCGTGGTTGTGGATTCAGGAATAGTTTATGAATTGCCGTTCCGCCCCTGAAGGCAAGGTTTTCAGATAAATAGCTGTCATTGTAAATTTCAACCAGTGACCTGCATATAATTAAGTCCTGCTCAACCATATCTGGTTCCTGCCACGGAACTTTTTCACTCCATTCCTGGATATATGCCAATGGGATCATTCGTCGGTCTCTATTTCAGTATTTATAATTAATCCCCACTTTGTATCTGTTGGGTAGCCCGCAATGCTTTTACCAGGTTTCAATGGCATTTTTGGAAGGTTTTTATGAACCAGGGACATTTCCTTCTTTAGTTTGCCAGCCAGGTCTGGTTTTGCTGTGTAATTCTCAAGCAAATATCCCAATCGTTGAAGGTAGGTTACAGGGGTTTCTGAAACAAGTTCTGTCGTAATTTTCTTACTATCCATTGCTTCAGTAAGCTCGTTAATTACCGTAGTAGCCCTGTTCAAGCCTCCGATGTGATTTTGATATTGAACCATGTCAATGGCAGTTAATTCGGGACCTGATACTTTAACATACCCGGTTTCTACTTTACGCTCAATTAGAAATTTTTCTGGAATTTTGAGCCTTGCAACATAGTTAATTTTTATCCCCCGCTTTTCAATTGGCCTCAAATGCGGAATACTTGTCATTACAAAGAATTCCTGTGAACGTTGATGGGCAGCCCCATGCAGGGCAGCCGCACTCAGTAAACCAACATAATAAGGTCGTTCCAGGTGTGCCATTAGTTGATCAATAAATAATATGGGCGGTATTATTCCCTTACTATAATTTTCAGGCTTTAAAATAACATAAAATCCCCTATGAACGGATACTGCTTTCTTTTTCTGAACAAACCTTTTTAATGCAGAAATAAGCGCTGGTTCTTTGATGTACTTAAACTGCTTGCAATATTGATCGTATGTAAACGTATTTTTCCCATTGGCCAACAGGCTTTCAGTCCAATTGAGAATGTAATTTTTCTGGTGGTCTTGGTTCATTAATATAAAGTTCTATTCTTCAAATATAGTCATTTAACAGCCATAAAAGAGAAATATAATTTACAATTTATGAACATTTTTTACAAATATCTGATTGGTAAATACTGCTTTATAGTAAAATCAGCACTGTATTTTACGATACTGGTCGTAAATCGGCCATGATTGCATAATATAACTGCTTTCCAAGGTTAAAAGTCATCAGGTTCCCCTTTCAGAAAAACTCATTTCTAGTGTTTCGTTCTTACCACCTTACCATTTCCAAGCCAGTCCCGCGGGGTAAATATAAAGGTAGGCTATTTTCAGCCTTACCACCTACCACTGTTAAGTTCTATATTAGGGGTAAGGTGGTAACTTTGGTGGTAAGAAGAAAAACAACCTTACCACTATTGCAATACAACAAGAGTAAGGTTTTTATGAAAAAGTGGTAGGGTGGCAGGCACTTTTGACTTTTTGTAAAAAAAATATTGTCTCAGTATCTTCATGTCGTCATTTTTAGTGACCACTATTTATATAAAAAGCCTAACTTCGCTAAAGAAAATGAGTGCATTTTAGCGAGGTGCCAACTCGGTGGAGTTGCTTTTTCTACTGCAAGGATCCCCCCCAACGGGATCACGCAGTAATCCCACTCTCTTCCTTCACTCGCCATAGCCCGACTTTAGGAGGGCGACGGCGAGAAGATAATGTTAGGAAAAATTAAATTACGGAAGGATCTTTCTTTCTATTAAAACTGACCGGCTAAATCCTATTTTGGGTTCATCAACAATACCAAATCCAATATTCTTTAATAACTCCATTGAATAAAAGAATTCCTTATTTGAAACATGAAATCTGGGTTCCACGATTAATGCTTTCCCATCTTGTTTTAGCAAAGTATGAATTTCCTTTAAAAATGCGGATTGATTGGGCACTTCATGCAGCATATAAAAAATCAGGATAAAATCAAATTCTTTGGACAGGCCAATCTTATCATCCGGGCATTTATGCAAATCAATCGTATTTTGAAGACCTGAATGCATTATTTTCTTTTTTACCATTTCAAGCATTCCTTCCTGTAAGTCGGCAGCCGTAACTTTGCCGGTTTTACCAACCATCGTTGCCATATCCATGGTGAAAAAACCCGGGCCACATCCTACATCAAGCACAGACATACCCTCTTCAATATAAGGTTTTAGCATTTTTTGCGGATTATGGATAAGCTTCCGAATTCTGATATCAAGTGCTCCGGCACGTTCAACGCCACAAACTTTGTTTCTTTTTTTGGATTCCATTTCTGATTAAAATTTTAATTTTTCTAGTCATTTCGATTTTTAAAAGATCCCTTTTCTCAAACTAAATTATTATGTTTTTAATCAAACACATAGATTTTTTCGGTCAATAACCCATTTTTACCGATCAGTAAAGAATAACCCGGTATAAGCTGAACTTTTAGTGGCTTTTTGATAAAAAGAAAGAGGCTGTCTTAAAAGGCACAAATCCAGGCGAATATCCAGTATGCCTGATTTAGTGTATTTTGCGACAGCCTCTTTCTTAATGCCTAATTTTTCAATACAGTTTTAAGCAATGTTTCCTTGTCGATTTTCTTTGTACAGAAAAACCAATCGTAGCATTTAATATCTTCCTTTCCTTCCATACGGTCTTTGGCAACTCCACATGAGCCGGCCGGGGGGACAATCACATCATCACCCGGATTCCAGTCGGCCGGTGTGGCAATTGAAAATGCATCCGCAGTTTGCATGGCAATTAATGCCCTATAAAGTTCATCGAAGTTACGTCCCAAACTTAACGGATAATAAATAATAGCCCGGATCATTCCTTTAGGGTCAATAAAGAATACGGCCCTCACTGCTTTTGTGCTGCTCTCTCCCGGCTGAATCATTCCGTATTTCTTCGCCACTTCCATTGTAATATCTTCAATTAATGGAAATTTTACTTCCATATCTTTCATCCCTTTATATTCAATTTTTTCTTTGATGGTTCGCAGCCAGGCTATGTGACTGTAAAGCCCGTCAACAGATAATCCTACCAATTTGCAATTTGCTTCTGCGAATTTACCTTCCAGCTTTGCAAAGGTCATGAACTCCGAAGTACATACCGGTGTAAAATCGGCAGGGTGACTGAAAAGAATTACCCAGTTCTCTTTATAATCAGATGGGAAATTAATTGGACCCTGTGTAGTAACAGCTTTAAATGCGGGGGCCAGATCGCCGATTCTTGGCATTGAAATAATTTGATTTTCTTCCATTTTTATTTGTATTAATTGTTATTTATAAATTATTCTGTTGTTCTTCCTGCTGCAATGGTCTTGCTTCTCCCTATGGATTGAAGCGCCAAATGTATTTTCTGAACTTCTTGCGAAGCCTTCATTTCAACTTCGCCTGGCTCTGGATTAAATTCATACCTGTTTTCTATTTGGCAGTCAGATCAAACCGATCAAGGTTCATTACTTTGTTCCACGCAGCAACAAAATCCTTAACAAATTTTTCCTGCGCATCTTTGCTTCCGTAGACTTCGGCAAGGGCTCTTAGCTCTGAGTTTGAACCAAAGATAAGATCCGCCCGGGTTCCTGTCCATTTTATCTCGCCAGTTTTGCGATCACGTCCCTCAAAAGTTTCTTTGGTCTCTGAAGCAGGTATCCAAACCGTACTCATATCGAGCAGGTTTACAAAGAAATCGTTTGTAAGTACCTCAGGACGATTAGTGAAAACACCATGTTTTGATTTGTCAAAGTTTGCGTTCAATACGCGCATGCCGCCTACAAGAACTGTCATTTCCGGAGCAGATAGTGTCAGTAATTGGGCTTTGTCAATCAGCAACTCCTCGGTTGATATAATAAATTTCGTTTTTAAATAGTTTCGGAAACCATCGGCCGCCGGCTCAAGCACAGCAAAGGAATCCACGTCGGTTTGCCCTTGCGATGCATCCATACGACCCGGAGTGAATGGAACAGTTACAACAGAACCTGCGTTTTTTGCTGCTTTTTCAACACCGGCACAACCTGCCATTACAATAAGGTCTGCAAGAGAAACCTTTTTGTCTTCAGATTGGGCACTGTTGAATTCTTTTTGGATGCCTTCCAGCGTTTTCAATACTTTCGTTAGCTGAGCAGGATTGTTAACAACCCAGTCCTTTTGTGGAGCAAGGCGAATGCGGGCACCGTTAGCGCCACCCCTTTTGTCTGACCCGCGGAAAGTGGATGCGGAAGCCCATGCCGTAGAAACCAGCTGGGATACGGATAGTCCTGAATTTAATACCTTTGTTTTTAAAGCATCAATATCATCAGCATCAATCAGGGCGTGATCCAACAGCTGGTATCGGATCCTGCCAGATCAGTTCTTCCCGGGGAACTTCAGGTCCCAGGTAGCGTGCCCTTGGTCCCATATCCCTGTGAGTCAGCTTAAACCATGCACGGGCAAAGGCATCAGCAAATTCAAGAGGATGTTCATAGAAACGTCTTGAAATTTTCTCATAGATGGGATCCAATCGTAATGAAAGGTCTGTCGTAAGCATCGTTGGCTCATGCTTTTTGGAAGGATCGTGAGCATCAGGCATGACCATACCGGCATTTTTTGCTACCCATTGATGCGCACCGGCCGGGCTTTTTGTAAGTTCCCATTCGTATTTAAACAGGTTTTCAAAGAAGTAATAGCTCCACTTGGCGGGAGTCTGGGTCCATATAACTTCCGATGCCACTGGTGATTGTGTCGCCTCCTTTTCCGGAGCCAAACCTGCTTTTCCAGCCTAAGCCCTGCTCTTCGATGCCGGCAGCTTCGGGTTCAGGTCCAACAAGTGCCGCATCTCCGGCTCCATGTGTTTTACCAAAGGTATGCCCCCCGGCAATAAGTGCCACGGTCTCTTCGTCATTCATGGCCATACGGGCAAACGTTTCGCGAATATCTTTAGCTGCTGCAACCGGATCAGGATTCCCGTTTGGTCCTTCCGGATTCACATAGATTAACCCCATTTGCACGGCGGCAAGAGGATTGTCAAGGTCGCGTTCTCCGGAGTAACGTTTGTCTCCTTCCAGCCACTTGGTTTCAGAACCCCAGAAAACGTCTTCTTCCGGCTCCCAGACATCTTCACGTCCACCTCCAAATCCAAAGGTTTTGAATCCCATCGATTCCAGGGCTACATTACCCGCAAGGATCATAAGGTCTGCCCACGATATTTTCCGGCCATATTTTTGCTTGATCGGCCAAAGCAGCCTGCGTGCCTTGTCGAGGTTAACATTATCGGGCCAGCTGTTAAGCGGGGCAAAGCGTTGCTGTCCTCCTCCTGCACCTCCCCGACCGTCGCCTGTGCGGTATGTGCCTGCGCTGTGCCATGCCATCCGGATAAACAACGGTCCATAATGGCCGAAATCTGCAGGCCACCAGTCCTGAGAGTCAGTCATTAACTTGTGAAGGTCTTTTTTAAGTGCCTTCATAATCCAGACTCTTGAATTCTTCAGCATAGTTAAAATCTTCACCCATAGGGTTAGATAGGGAAGAATGTTGTCGCAGAATGTTTAATTTTAACTGATTAGGCCACCAGTCGCGGTTTTTTGTACCGCTGGTACCAACACTGTGTTTTTGGGTTGCCCCGGTAACGGGGCATTTGCTGCCTTTGTTTGAATTGTTTTCCATTTTGTTATATTTTAACTTATTAAAAGATTATGTATTCCAATAGAGTGCAAATGCAGGAAACAATTTTTAATAAATAAGTTCAATTATTTTGAGTCTTTATCTTTGAATCTTCCAATGACCTGCAATTTAATATCTTCAATTTCAAAGTTTGGAATTCCTTTCTTTTTGAAGTATTGGTCCATTAATTCATTAAGTTCTGCATCAAAATAGTCCTCAATTCTGTTCGATTCGGCGCTATACAAATGATGGTGTTTTTCCATCATAGCATCATATCTCATAATATCCTTATCTGTCTTGACTTTTTTAATTAATTCATTGGCTACCAAAGCATCCAACACTTTGTATACAGTTGCAGTTGCAATGTTTGGATGGTTTTTCCGGATATGGTCAATAATATTCTCAGCGGTCGGATGGTTATTGAGTTTAATAATAGCCTCCATAATTGCAAACCTTTGGGGGGTGATTTTGAGACCTTTTTCGGCAAGTTTAATTCGTATCTCGTCTATTTTCATGAATAATTAATTTCTAAAGAGAATAATTCTCTTTTAATAGCAAACAAATTTAAATCATTTTAATCAAAAAAGAAAGTCAATGGCAAATTTATTTTGCGCCATCAGAATTTGTAGCTTATTCCGAACTGAAAGTTGATTGGATTCCCGGGTGTAAAACACAAATCCGTAAGACCTGCACTTTCTCCTTTAAGCCTTGTTTCTGTTGCAAACTGCGCTTCGTTCCAATCGATGTTCAGAAGGTTTTCACCATAGATTGCAAAGGTGAACTTCCTGAAACTGTAGGCTATACTTGCATTAAATAGTGTATGTCCCGGGGCCACAATTGAATTATCTTCATTGGCAGGTCTGTCACTCAGGTGTCTGAAGCGAATCGAGCCGCTAAATCCATGGTCACGGATTATGTTCATTCCACCCGAAGCTGTAAGGGTAGGGGCAAGCGGGACAAAGTTCTGACCCTCCGGAAGATTCATAATTGTTGCCTTCGCCGCCGAAACATCAAAATCAGCCCAGAGCCATGATAATATGGATAAGCGGGCTTCAACGTCAATCCCAAACCGTTGCGTCGGATCACTGAGTTCAGTAGTTCCGCCATCACCACTGTAAACAAATTCTTTATCAAGATACAGATACCAGCCCGCAAGCGAAAGATGTAGTTTATTAAATAGCCTGCTTTTTAATCCGATTTCACCTGCAGTTGCTTTTGGTAATGTACCTGCTGTCTGCATAACAGCAGCCCTTGCATCGTTTGAATGAAAGCCCTGTCCAAAGTTGAGGAACAGATCGACATTTCCTGCCAAGGAAATTATGAAATTAACTTTGGGACTGAAAACGGACTGGTAGGTATATCCGGAACCATGTGGCAATCCGTTATTGATCGAGTCAAGTGCTGAACCTACCTTGTCATCCTTTGAAAAAGTAAAATAATCCTGTCTTAAGCCCCACACCATCCGGATTCTTGGGCTGAATATAAATTCCTGCTGGAACCAGGCATTCAGGTTTTGTTCATCGATTTCATCATTGGTGAAAGGGTTCATTCTTACACGTTTGGGACTGTGCCAAAGCTGTACATCAATTAAATCTCCACGGTAACCTCCTCCAATTTTGTTGATCTGCCTGAAGCCCAGCCAGGTTGTTGCAAATTGATAGTTCAGGTTTAATCCTTGCATGCTCCTGTGCTCGTTCTGCTCAATCATATCCCCGTTAAGGGTGTCTTCAAGAAAATAAGTGAAATTGGAAAACAGCTTAAAATTGTATTGAGTAAAATAAGCATTGACCTCAAACTCGTTACCTTTAGTGGACAGAAACTTGTAATCCACAATAAGATTCTTCCGGTTGGTTACACCACCTTCCATATTGTCAATTGCTCCGAACCTGTCAACAATACCTTGTTTTATGGCCCTTTCAGGGATTTGTCCCGAAGCATTCCAACCAGTCGAGAAACCGCCTGCCGAGAAGGTTAATTTGCTATTCTGTGTAAGCTGAAAGAAATATTTACCGAAAATATTCATTCTTTCGAATTTTTCAGGATTCAAAAAGGGTCCATCGGTGTGGTGGTATTGCATGGCTATGTATCCGTTCTGTTCTTCGCCCCCTTTATCGGGTTGAAGCAAAATGGTATATTTTTGAGTATTGAACTGACCGAATTCTACTTTTACCAGGTTGTTATCCAGGATATCTTTAGTCCTGAAATTTACCGCACCGGCGGTATAAAAATCACCAAAATTGGCAAGGTATGGACCTTTGTTTACTTCCATTTCATCCACTGTTTCCGAAATGACAAAGTGCAGGTCGGCGTAACCCTGTCCATGTGCATGGGTCACCATGTTTACAGGCATTCCGTCAACATTAACCGAGACATCTGTCCCGTGATCGCAATCGAAACCGCGCAGGAAAATCTGTTCCGCCTTTCCTCCGCCCTGGTGCTGGGCAATAAACAGTCCGGGAGCCATGAGCAACATGTCCTGGGACGTTCGAAACGGTTTCAGTTGCATATCTATTGCCCTGATCTCTTTTGAGGACGCAGCGGATATAGGCCTGACGCCCTGTACGGTAACTTCGTCTATGCCGGTAATCGATTCTTCAAGGCGAATGGTTAATGAGTCTGTCCTATTCTCTTTAACATTTACACTTTGAATAATTGTTTTATATCCAATAAATGAAAATACCAGATCATAGGTTCCAATCTGCAAGTTTTTAAGCTCAAATTTTCCACTTATATCAGAAATCGTTCCTATTAGTGAATTTTTGATCTGAATGTTTACGCCAATCAGGGGCTCTCCATTTTTAGAGTCAGAGATAGTACCAAAAATATTACCGGCATTATGGGCCTGAATTTGAAAAGAAAGAAATGTGAAAAGAAAGGTAAAATAATATTTCATGCTACTTAAATTAATAATCGTGTTACTATATAGATAAAAAAAAGACTATTCCGCCCGGCTCATTACCAATTTTCCATGGATAATACCTTTGATACCAATCAATTTATCAGATAATTCGGTTAGCCTGCTGGCTACGCCTTTAACAGCAATTATTTCAAGACAATTATCATGACTCAGGTGAAAATGCTGTGAAGAAAGAATAACATCAAAATATTCGTGCTGAATATCATTTGATTTGTTAGTCACATTGCCCTTATGATGGTCATAGAGCATAACAATGGCCCCGGCGACCAAATGATTGCAGAGCCACTTTTGTTCAGCAATATTCTTTTCCACCAGGTGTCTGATTGCCTGTGAACGGTTGGATATATTGTTATCAATTACAAAACTGTCCAGGGCCTTAAGTATATCATCTTCCAGGCCTACTCCAAATCTAACCAGTGCCATCGTGTTATTAAATATAATTATCGTAGCACGAATGTACTAATTAATATTGTAACTTATCCCTGTTTTCTCCACATTGTAACATCTGATCACCATAATAGGGATTACGGATTTCTTTTGTGGTACTTAACCAATAGGCTCCTTTATCATTAAATGCCATGGGACAATACTGGTAGTATACTGTTTTGCCCGTCAACCCGAATTTTGTAACAGCTTTATAAAATTCATTGCTGACTGTTGAAAAGTCTTTGCGTTGTCCTTCTATGTCGCCTGAAGATTGTATTTGTTTAAGTGCCCTGCGCAGTTTTCCGGCTAAATTCATCCATTGTTTATGCACATCGCCGGTCAACAGGCTCATGTTAATCCCGTCAAGAGACTGTTCCATCACCTTGGCGGTCAGTATGGCTTTATTTATGTCACTTTGAACGAGTGCATCCTTAAGTTCGATGTATTTTTCAAAAACTATATTAATCTGCAGGATAAAATCCTCGCCGACGTGCCCTGCATCTTCAATATGAGAATCATTAACATCAGGTACATCCTTTCCCCGAACAGATGAAGTCTTGCTTGGGATGGTGTTCATCATGCTGGGTTTTCCTTCGAGCTGTGCTGCATGCATCCATGCTGAAAGCCCCCTGGGTTACTATTTCCTCTCCTTCCGTTAATCCGTCAGTTATCACGTAGCTATTCCCCAACATGGGTCCCAGACCCACTTCCCGCATTTTGAAGAATGGTTCAGCAGTGTCCGTTTTTTTTACATATACAATGGAACGAGTTCCGGTCCAAAGCACTGCCGATTTTGGGATGACGAGCATGTTCCTGTACTCATCCAGCCGGGCTTTTACTATTCCTGTCACAAACATTTCAGGTTTTAGCTTTCCCGATTGATTTGATGCTTCAATTCTGACCTTTGCCACGCGGTTTACCGGATCAATCACCGGATCAATAAAGGCGATATTGCCGTCAAATTTCACACCAGGCAATGCCTGTACTGTGAATTCAAGGTTATCACCTTTTCTCAGGAACTGCAAGTCGCTTTCATAGGCATCAAACAATACCCACACCCTCGACAGATCTGCCACATCAAATAAAATGGTTCCCTGGTTAACGTAATCTCCGTTGTTAACCCGCCTTGCTGTTATAATTCCTGAAATATCGGATACGATTTCCACATTGTTCTGTACATATACCGGTATTTTCAATTGTGTTGATCTGGGATTCGGAAAGCCGCCATTGGCGAAGCCTTTCTTTGGCAGCCTCATATATTTCAGGCTGGCCGTGTTTTGTTTTTGAAGCTTCAAGTAATTCCTGCTGTGCGGTAATGATTTCAGGCGAGTAAATAATGGCCAGGGTTTGTCCCTTTTGTACTGCTTCTCCTGTGAAATTCACAAGCAATTTCTCTATTCTTCCTGAAATATGGGCTACCTGGCTTTGCAGCAACCGTTCATCAGCCTGTACCTTGCCATACAACCTCACTTCCATTACAGGTTTCTGACGGGTAACAACTGAGGTCAGCACATTGGCCAGTTGTAGCGCATCTTCAGTGAGGTGTAACTGCTGTCGAGTCAATTTTAACATTACTCTGATTCAGCGGAATCAAATCCATCCCGCAAATAGGACATTTACCCGGTTCATGCATCCGTATCTGCGGATGCATGGCGCATGTCCAGATCGTTTCCTGTTTATTTTCTGCTGTATTTTCATTCTGGACTATCGTTTTTTGCGGCGAATGAAAAAACAACCATCCCAGGAAAATTCCTCCAATTACCAGGAAACCATAACGGAAGTACTTGTTCGAAAAAATCTTTTTCATTTTCATTGTTCATGAAATTATTATTGTTGGAATGCCATCAATCGTTTCAGCCAGGCGATAGCCGTATTATAATCGGCAATTGCCTCCACTTTTTTATAAGTCATAATCGAGTGTTTGCTGCTCGGATGCGAAGTATGTCTGTTAGTCCGGAACCGGAAACCGCAAAACGTTGAATCATAATATCGAGAGATTTGCCTGCAAGCAGACTTTGACTACCATAAAGGTCAATTCTTCGTTGTGCATCCTGGTATAGCTGAACTGCCTGGTAATATTCAGTTTTCAGACTATTGGCCGATGCGGTATAATTTTGTGTCGCTGGCAGTCTTTTGAAAGTCAGCCTCAGTTTGCATGGCATTGTACTTCTTTCGGTATATCGGTAAAGTCAATGTAACCATCGGCATGATCATATCTTTTCCGTTCATTTCAGAGGTTATCATTTCATTTTTGCTGATCACTGAATAATTCACTCCCAGACCGATCATCGGGTAGCCCATACGTGTAACCATTTTTTTTCTTGAATCGAGAGATTGTTGCTCATATTGCAACATATCCAGCATCGGGTTATTCGCGAGCATGCTGTCGGATACAGCCATCAACGGAATTCCCAGGCTGTCAGCGATCAGCGTGTCGGGCAGGGAAACCGGGGATGTCGGCAGGCCTGTTCAGGTAACTGTTGAACTGTGCAACAAGCGTATTCTGCTGGTTCTTTAAAAGTGCGACGTTATTTTCAAGATCACCCGTTTCAATTTGTATGCGGTATAGATCGGCCAGTGAGGAGCCTCCGGTGGATGAGCTCATTGAACTGGCCTGTGGCATTTGATTTGCGGCAACTGGTAGCATTACTTCACGCATGGTACCCGTTGTACTGCCCATTCCCTGTGAAGCTGCAGGCGCAACTGATGGAGCGCCCGTCGGACCGCTGCTGCCGGGGGAAGTTGAACCGCCATTGCCTGATGGTGCGGTCCTGAATTTAACCAGGGCGATTCTTTCTATTGTCTTCAGAATTTCCATGTTCTTTTCTGAAATCCGAATGTTCTGCCGGAGTTTATACAAATCAAACCAGGTTCTTTGAACCTCATAAAATACCTGCAATTTTGCATCCCTGAATAATTCATATTTGGCATTGGCCATCAGGCTCATCTCATCTTTTGCAGCCCTCAGCGTTCCAAACCAGGGAAACATCTGCATCAACCGGAGGTCAGCGACCTGGTTTCCACTTACAAGTTCCATGGGACTCAGAAAAACCCCCATGTTTAATTCAGGATCGGGCAGACTGCCAACCTGGGGCACTTTTTGCAGGGCTGCCTGGTACTCGGTATATTTCTGCAATACGGTGGGATTGTTTTTTGCAGCTTCTGACAGGTAAAAGAGGAGGCTGTCCTGGGACTTGCCTGCCAGGGTAAGGAATAATGCCGTTGTAAGTAGTATAGTTTTCATAGTTCACTTTTGTTTGCCGTGGGTTGCACCCACGGTTATCGATATTAGCCCCTCCTGGGCGCTCGTTCAACTCGTCTCTCGTCTCTCGTCCCTTGTCCCTTGTTACTGCCCTCTCCCTCCACATAGCCTGAAACAGGGGCACTACAAAAATTGTCATTACCTGGATGATCATCCCGCCGAATGTGGGAATGGCCATGGGGACCATGATATCTGCACCTTTCCCGGTAGATGTAAGCACCGGCAAAAGCGCAATAACAGCAACAGCCGTTGTCATCATGGCAGGGCGGACACGTTTTCGCCCGGCGGCAACAACTGCTTCACGCACTTCCTGAACCGTTGAAGGATGACGTTGCTCAAATACCTGGTGAATGTAGGTACCCATAATAACCCCGTCATTTGTGGCAATTCCGAACAGGGCAATAAAACCTACCCACACCGCCACGCTCAGATTGACCGGATGCATCTGGAACATATCGCGCAGGTTTATTCCGGCTACTGAAAAATTCATAAACCATCCCTGCCCATATAGCCAAAGCATGAGAAAGCCTCCCGAAAACGCAACAAACACTCCTGAAAAATGAATGAGTGAAGCGGTAACGGTTTGAAACTGGAAATACAACAAAAGCAGGATCAGCATAAGGCTTATGGGGACAACAATGGCCAGTCTTTTGGTTGCTCTTAACTGGTGTTCGTAGTTTCCGGCAAATTTATAGGATACGCCTGGAGGTAAAGTAAGGGCGCCCGATGCAATTTGCTGCTTCAGTATTTTCGCAGCTTCTTCCACCACATCCACTTCTGCTTTCCCTTCCTGTTTATCAAAAATTACATAACCTACCAGGAAGGTGTTTTCACTTCGTATCATTTGTGCTCCCCGGGTATAATTAATATCGGCAATTTCACCCAGCGGGATTTGAACGCCATTCATGGCCGGGACCAGGATTCGTCTTAATATCTTCGGGATTATCACGCAGTTCACGGGCATAGCGGACACGCATGGGAAATCGTTCCCGGCCTTCGACCGAGCTGCTCAGTGTCATGCCGCCAACAGCTACCTGCAATATTTCCTGCACATCGCTGATACTCATGCCAAAACGGGCCATTGCCTCGCGGTTGAGTTTTATTTCGATGTAAGGTGCGCCGACAGCACGGTCATAAAACACTGAGGAAGCCTTAACAGAGGGTACTTTTTTCAGTGCCTGTTCAAACAGCATCCCGCCTTGTTCAATGCTTTCCAGGTCTGGTCCATATACTTTAAGTCCCATGGGTGCCCGCATACCGGTTGAAAGCATGATCAGGCGGGTTTCGATGGGCTGTAATTTGGGAGCAGAGGTCAATCCCGGTATATTGGTCACTTTTACAATTTCATTCCAAATATCTGCCGGCCTTTTGATTTGTGGTCTCCATTGCCGGAAATATTCACCGTTTTTATCGGGAATCAGACTGTCAGCAGGAAAAACCCTGAAATTCTGCTTTTGCAGGATTATATTTTCCCCCGTTTTTCAACAGGTAGTTGCCTTCCCTGTCTGTCCTTAAACTGCATGCGATGTCCGTTCTCATCGAGAATATATTCAGGGCGGTAGTTGATGGTATTCTCAAACATTTGAACCGGAGCAGGATCGAGTGCTGAATTCACCCTTCCCCATTTTCCGACGGCAATTTCAACCTCAGGTATGGCGGCAAGCCGTTTATCCAGTGTTTCGATATATTCAAGATTCTTTTCAATACTGGAATGGGGCATGCTGGTTGGCATCAACAGGAAGGAACCCTCATTCAGCGAGGGCATGAATTCCTTTCCGATACCAGGAAATGTATTTACCGCACCCTGCCATGCCTTTGTTTGCCTGAACCGGCTCCATCCGGCTTTTTCAAATCCGTTGGCCGTAAAACCGAAAATTCTTTCAAAACCCATCCATACCAGTAACCCAAAGAAAAGAGTGAAAACAGGGATCATCAGGAATTTCCATTTATTGATGAGGCACCAGCGAAGAATGGGCTCATAAAAATGCACCATCATCATAAGGGCTGAAAGGATTACTGCAACAATGGCAGATACAAAAATAAAATTGATAAAGACGCTGTTATGAGCACCGAGAGGTAACCATTCTTTGGAAAGAAAATAGACAGCTACCAGCACTGTAATGGCAATATTGATATAATTTGGAAATTCCCTTCTTTTCTCCGGCCACCGGTAATCCAGAAGATTATTGATGCCTATGGCAACCAGGGCAAGGGCTGGCCAGGTATGCCAGAAAACAAGAAAGAATATTCCTGCTGCAATGAGGATACCATTCCAGATTTTCCGGATTTTCTTTGTATCCAACCGGATATTAAAGAAAATATGAACAAGTGTTGGTAAAACCACAATTCCCAAGACAAAAGCCGACAGAAGGGCAAACGTTTTTGTAAATGCGAGCGGACGGAAAAGCTTGCCCTCTGCTGCCTGCATGGCAAATACAGGAAGAAAACTGACAATGGTGGTTGCAATGGAAGTGACTACTGCAGCCCTGACTTCCGTAGTTGCCTGGTAAATTACATCCAGTAATTTTTTACCCCGGATTCCTTTATTCCCGGGCATCTCCAAATGGCGGAGAATATTTTCCACATCAACAATGCCAATATCCACCATCACGCCAATGGCGATTGCGATTCCCGATAAAGCAACAATATTGGCATCCACGCCAAATAATCCGCATCAGGATAAAGGTCATCAGAACGCCAATGGGCAGGAGTCCGGCAACAATCAACGAGGCTCGCAGATTTAGAACCAGTATGATGATTACAATAATGCTGATGAGAATTTCATGAGAAAGTGCAGATTCCAGCGTCCCTACTGTTTCTTTTATCAACCCGGTTCTGTCATAAAAGGGTACAATGCTCACCTTTGAAACACTGCCATCCGGCAATGTTTTCTGGGGCAAACCGGCATCGATTTCCTTTATCTTGTCCTTAAGGTTATTAATTACATCCATCGGATTGGATCCGTAACGGGCTACTACGACACCACCTACTGCTTCTGAACCGGATTTGTCCAGGCCGCCTCTTCGTGTGGCCGGACCAAAGGCGACATGGGCCACATCCTTTATCCTTACCGGAACATTATTTCTTACAGCAACCACGGAAAGCTCCAGGTCATCCAGGTTTTTAACATAACCCAGTCCCCGGATGATGTATTCCACATTATTCAGTTCAACTGTTTCAGCGCCGATATCGAGGTTGCTTTTTCGAACGGCATTCATCACATCCATTACCGACACGTTAAATGCCTTAAGCGCTTCCGGATTCAGGTCAACCTGGTATTCCTTAATAAATCCGCCCACGGAAGCAACCTCTGAAACACCTTCCGCAGCAGACAATCCATATTTAACATAAAAATCCTGGATACTCCTTAATTCCTGCGGATTCCAGCCCCCATTGGGTTTGCCGGTCTCCGGATCCCGCCCTTCAAGGGTATACCAGAATATCTGTCCCAGGGCTGTTGCATCCGGCCCCAGTGAAGGTTGAATACCCGCGGGCAAGGTACCCGCGGGCAGGGAATTGAGTTTCTCAAGAATACGGGAACGGCTCCAGTAAAATTCAACATTGTCCTTGAAAATGATATAGATAAAGGACATTCCAAACATGGAAGTGCTGCGGATAGACTGAACGCCGGGAATACCCAATAAGGCAGTTGTGAGCGGATAGGTCACCTGGTCCTGTATGTCCCTGGGTGAACGACCCATCCATTCCGTTGCAACAATCTGCTGGTTTTCTCCGATATCCGGTATTGCATCCACGGGAACCGGATCGCGGGGAAACATTCCGGTTTTCCAGTTAAATGGTGCGAATACGATTCCGCAGACCACAAATGTGATCAGGAACATGAATGTAATCAACCGGTTATCGAGAAAAAACTTTACAAGTCTGTTAAAAAACATACTGTTGAATTTTAAATGCTTTCATTAAGAAACACGAGAAACTCACTTGCAACCTTCGGAAGTACCCTTTGAGGCAGATCCGGTCCTGTCATACTGACAACAGGAAGGCAGGCTTTTATAAGCTGCATCGGTTGCCTTGAATTTTTCGGTATCATATCCAACCGCAGCAATGCTTTTTTGAACAGCATCGCTCGAAACTTCAGAAGGATTGTAGGCCAGCGTCAGCACTTTCGTATCCTTATTCCATTCGGCCTTGCTGACACCGTCGATTTTAGCCGCTTTCTCGATGTTTGACTTACACATATCGCATTTGCCCAACACTTTAATGGTTTCAGTCTTCGGGGTTCCATCCTGTGAAGTCTGTGCAAACGTCAGCACACTTGAAGTAACTGCTATTATAGCAGTAGCAATGAATTGAATAGTTTTCATCTGTATAAAAATTGATTAGTAAAAATTGAAAAATGTAAAACAGGAATCCGGATTTAAAAACCATTATAGGGGCCTTTAAACCGGTATTATCCTTATCCGGCAAATGGACATACCATGCCCATGCCTTGACCAGGAGTACTTTTAGAGATCAGATACGGAAGATACAAATGTCGGCCATGCTCACGGCATTGGCCAGATAGCAGCCAGGGGGACTGGCATTTGGGGGATTAATTAATAGAGGAAATGAGGAATGAAACGAAAATCCTCCGGGAATATAAAATTCATGAAGAATACTCTGGGTAATTGATTTTGCATTGAATGAAGAAGGTGAATAATCGGTATTAATTTTATACACTTCAACTTCATCCTCACAGCAATGTCTTGAAAATCGGGTTTCAGCTGAATTATCAGGTTTATCCGAAATCATACCGCAAGTAGCCACTTTACCTGAAAATGACAATTTGGTTGCAGCAATGTGCCCGCCACAGTAATGTGTAGCAATGGTAAAGTGCATCCCTGAAAGCAGGATCAGCAAAGCAAAAGATATGGCAAGAAATTTCTTCATTACTTGTATAAACGCAAAAGCCAAAGAAATGTTGACCAAATATAATCCGCTATTTATTATGAATACAAATATTTATGTTAAAATATATTAAGTGAGTATCAGAATCCGTTTCATGCACCATACCAATCAACAAGCCATCTCCCCGGCATTTTTCTTAGCAGAAAGAAGGTTGTATGCCCCCCGGATGACAATTTTTGATTTATTCATATCAAATCCTTCAGGTAGTATAATCTCTGTAAATCCGGATGAGCTGGCGCCCTTTTTCACCTCAATCATCCGGTATTCGACAAATGGCTTGCCGTCTTCCTCCTTCTCTTTTTCAAAAACAAAAATATAATCCTTGTCATCAAAACTTACCACTGCATCTGAAGGGAGAGTTATAACGGTTTTATCCGATTCTTCAATATCGGCACTTACATACATTCCGGGTAAAACATTTTTGCAGGAACCTTTAACAGACGCATACACCAGGAGGGTTTTATCATTGGTGATCGATTTTCCGGTCTGTGTGATCACTGCTTCATGTTCCTCGCTTTCATTATTGATCTGAAACTTTAGTTTCTGGCCTGCGGAAACCTTATCGGCATCCTTTTCAAATAGGGTAAGTTCAAGAAATAGTCTGTCACTGTTGATAATTTCGAACAAAACATCAGTAGGAGCAACATATTTGCCGATATTGATATTCACCGATTTAAGATAGCCGCTGATGGGGGAAGCCAGATTGATGGTGCTGGTTATATTGTCTTCCCTTACCTGGCCGGGGTTCATTCCAATAAGCAATAATTTCTGTTCAAGTGATTTTACCATGGCTACAAGATTCCTGTATTCCACAGTCACCTGCTGGACATTTTTTTCTGAATAAACATCATCTTTGTATAAATCAGTATGACGTTCAAATTCAGCCTTTGCAAACACAAGTTTATTTTTTGCTTCGAGGTAACTTTGCTGGATATCAACAAAATCCTGGTTTTCGATCACGGCCAGCGTCTGTCCCTTATTAACCGCATTTCCCGGAAGCAGTGTGGTATTCTTAATAAAGCCTCCTAAAGGCATGCAAACGCTTGCCGTGCTTTGAGGTGCAACTGTAACAATTCCGTTAACTCTTATAGTATTGCCCAGAGACCGGATTTCAACCGACCCCGTTTCAATACCTGCCAGTTTAATCTGGTCATCACGCAATTCAACAATATCGTCAGGCAGGACCTCAACCTCAGCTATTTTTGAAACGGTTTGATTTTCCCTGTTACAGGAGCCTAACAACATTACAGAGCCTGTAATAAATATTGATAAAGAATATCTTATACTTTTCATACATATTGATTTTTAAATCTACTACAAAAAGAGAATTACTGTAATTCGCCACTAAGTCACGAAGTCACGAAGGTTATTATTTATTTCATTTCTAAGGTATTATAAAATTAATTCTTTGTGTCTTTGCGCCTTTGTGGCTATAAAAACATTTTTCGGAGTGGCCTCATTTTTAAAAAAGTTTACCAGTTATATATTCTATGGAGATAATCGTTTGATTGTAACTGTTCAATGCGTCCAGATAGTTCTGCCTGATTGCCAGTGCCCTGTTCAGATTCAGCACATAATCGAGATAGTCCATACCTCCGGCACGGTAAGCCCTGGTCGCCTGTTCAATGATCAGATCAGATTCAGGAACAGCCTGATTTTCGTAGTAATCAATACTCACAGAGAATTTTTTGTATTCGTCGAGTGCGGATTGATAATTGCTTGCTATGGACTTTGCATGATATTCAGCGTCAGTTTGTGCAATGTTTTCACTGATTTTTGCAGCTTTCGACCTGGAGGTGTAGGGACCAAACCATAATGGAATGGCTATTCCTGCCTTCACACCCTGAAAACGGAAATCCGGTCCGAATTCACGCGGTACACCGTTCACATCCTGCGTGCCGATAATGGTCTGGTTAAAATAACCAACACTTAAATCGGGCAGCATCTGACTTTGTTCCAGTTTTTTAGTAATGTGTGATACTTCAACCTGCTGCTGAACATAGCCCAGTAACGGACTTTGATCAACAGATGTGGTATCTGACAGAAATGAAGCATCTATTTTATGCAAATCACTATCTGAAGGAGTCAGTCTCGTCCTGCAATTCAGCAATACCATAAGTTTTCGACTGTAAGTGACAATATCTGACGATACCTGGAAAAGCTGGTTCCTTATTTCGAGACTTTGAGAACGTGCCGTGATCATTTCGAGCCGGTTGGTTTCGCCAGATCTGGCCCTTAATTCAGCTGCCCTTAAAAATCCGCTGAAAAGGCTGTCCTGGTATGCAAGCAATTTTTGTTTTGCTGTAAGGTATACATACTGCCAATACACCTGTTTCACCTGTGTAGCCAGTTCAAGTCTGGCAATTTTGTATTGCCATTCACTGCTGACCATATTGGCACTGGCAAGTTTGTATCGGTTTATATAAACCGTAGGGAATTCAAATGATTGGGATACAGTAAAACTATTGTCGTTTGTATACGAGTTGAACTGCCCGTATTCCCCGTCAATCTCGGTTTTTGGCAGATCAATCGAAGCACCTTTCAGGGTCTTGTTCACTTCAACCGAATAAGCCGCGGATTTAATGGAAAGGCTGCTGTCAAGTGCAATCCGGATGGCCTCGTTTAAATTGATGGTTTTTGACTGACCCTTAAGGTTATTGGAAATTGAAAAGATCCCAAGCAGAATCAGGATGGCCGTTATTTTTTTATCCGGTCCTTTGATCAGACTGATATTGAATTTACGGGACGAAAAAAAGATATAGAACACAGGAAGTATTAACAGGGTAAGTAGTGTGGCAGTTATCAGTCCGCCAATGACCACTGTTGCCAGGGGTCTTTGCACTTCTGCTCCGGCTGAGGTTGATAATGCCATGGGAAGAAATCCCATTGAGGCAACAGCGGCAGTCATGATTACAGGTCGCAATCTTGTTTGAAGGCCTTTCAGCACCCGTTCGGTGATATCCGTTATGCCTTCTTTTTCGAGACGGTTAAATTCTGCAGATGAGGACAATTCCATTGAGCACGGCCACACCAAACAGGGCAATGAACCCCACTCCGGCTGATATCGAAAAGTCCATTCCCCGCAGCCACAGGGCGAAAACGCCACCAATGGCAGACATTGGAACCGCTGTGAAGATCAGCATCGATTGTTTCACCGAATTGAAAGTAAAATACAACAATACGAAAATCAGAAGCAGGGCAACCGGAACGGCAATTGAAAGCCTTTTCTGGGCCGCTTCTAGATTTTTAAACTGTCCTCCATAGGAAAAGTAATAACCTGCAGGAAGCTGGATCGTCTGATCTATTTCTGATCTTACCTCATTGATCACGCTCTGAATGTCACGCTTGCGAACATTAAAGCCAATGGTGATCCTTCTTTTTGTGTCTTCCCTGGACACCTGGGCCGGGCCTGATTTTACTGAGATACTGGCAATTTGTTCAAACGGGATCTGATGTCCATCAGGAAGCGCTACGGTAAGATTTCTTATATCATCCAGACTTTGACGATAATCCTTATCAAGCCTCACAACAAGGCCAAAACGCTTTTCCCCGTCAAAAACCACGCCAGCCTGGCTGCCTGCAAAAGCTGTGCGAAGAATAGTGTTCACGTCATTCACTGTGATTCCATATTGTGCAAGCCGGTCGCGGTTATATTCAACCTGCATCTGCGCCAACCCGGTGACTTTCTCAACATTGATATCCACTACACCGGCAATGTTCTGAATTATTTTTTCGACATCAGCCGCTTTTGTTGCCAGGATATCCAGGTCATCGCCAAATATCTTTATGGCAATGTCCTGTTTGGAACCGCTCATCAGTTCATTAAACCTCATCTGGATGGGTTGCTGGAACTCAAATTTTACACCGGCCAGTTGTATCAGTTTCTCTTCCATCTTTTCAATCATTTCTTCACGGTTTTTTGCAGATGTCCATTCGTCTTTGTCCTTCAGGGTAATGATATAATCACCCGTTTCCATGGGAGTAGGATCTGTTGGGATCTCACCTGCTCCTATTTTGCATACCGTATGCTTAATCTCCGGGAAATTCTGAAGCAGGATCTTATTTGCCTTAACTACCTGATTGATTGTATTGGTGAGGGAACCACCCTGAAGCGTAATCACACTGGCAGCCAGGTCGCCCTCTTCAAGCTGAGGAATAAATTCTCCCCCCAAACGACTGAATACCAACAGGCTTATAATGAACAATATGATAGCAAAACCGGAAACCATGAGTTTATTTTTAAGGGCAAAAGCAATGGCAGGATTGAATATTTTGCGGATCCAATCGATCAAGCGGTCCGAAAAATTGGGCTTATGGCTTGTCTTTTTACTTAAGAACAAGGCCGATGCCATGGGAATATAGGTTATGGAGAGAATAGCGGCACCCAGAAGCGCAAATGTGACCACCTGTGCCATGGGACGGAACATCTTTCCTTCAATGCCTACCAGCGCCATGATGGGAAGATACACGATGAGAATGATTATTTGTCCGAAAGTGGCTGAACTCATCATTCTTTTTGCCGAATCAAATACGGTTTCATCCATCTGTTCCTGCGTGAGCCTTACATTGCCCAAAAGATGGTGCCTGCTCATGGAGATACGGTATACAACACTTTCCACAATGATTACAGCGCCGTCTACAATAAGACCGAAGTCAATTGCACCCAGACTCATAAGGTTTCCGGAAACGCCGAAAAGGTTCATGAGTGAGATGGCAAAAAGCATGGAAAGAGGAATTACCGAGGCGACAATAAGACCTGCCCGCATATTCCCGAGTAACAAGACCAGGATGAAAATGACAATCAGGGCACCCTCTACCAGGTTTCGGGATACAGTACCAATCGCCCGTCCCACCAGATCAGACCTGATGAGGAAGGGTTCTATCCTTACCTGGTGTGGCAATGATTTTTGTATTGACTCTATCCGGGTTTTGACATTTTCAATTACCTCGTGGCCGTTGGCGCCTTTAAGCATCATTACCACGCCACCCACGGCCTCGGTGGTGTCAACCACAAAAGCGCCGTATCTTGTAGCGCTCCCGAATTGCACTGCTGCAATATCCCTGATTAGCACAGGAATTCCGGAATTGGTGGTTTTAACCACTATCTTTTGGATGTCTTCGAGTGTTTTAACCAATCCAATCCCCCTGATAAAATAGGCTGTTGGATTTTTATCAATATAGGCGCTCCCGGTATTTTCATTGTTGTTTTCAAGAGCAGCAAATATATCCGTCAGAGTGAGATTCATGGACCTGAGTCGTTCAGGGTTTACGGCTATTTCGTACTGTTTGACAAATCCGCCATAGCTATTGATATCAGCAACACCTGGCGTCCCAAGCATTTCACGGCGAACGATCCAATCCTGGATGGTTCGCAGTTCCATGGGATTGAATTCATTTTCGTATCCTTTTTTTACAACAAGGTGATACTGAAATATCTCTCCAAGTCCGGTGGAGACAGGTGCAAGGGAAATTTGAGCCAGACCTTCAGGGATGACCTCTTCGGCCTCCCTGAGTCGCTCGCTTAATTGTTGCCTTGCCCAATAAACATCAACGCCATCTTTAAACACAACCGTTATAACCGATAATCCCAGGCGGGAAATGGATCTAAGTTCAATAATGTCAGGAATATTGGCCACTGCCACCTCAATGGGGGCTGTTATAAAACTTTCCACCTCCTGAACCGCCAGTGAGGGTGCAAGCGAAATAATCTGAACCTGGTTATTTGTAATATCGGGAATGGCATCGACCGGTAAATTAGTGAGAGAATAGGTTCCCCATCCGATCAGAGCCAGGATGAATAATCCAATAATGAATTTATTCTTTATGGAAAAATGAATGATGCGTTCAATCATAAAACAAATACCTTAAGTAAGTGAATACAAATCATCCTTCGTTATTTATTGGCCCGGGCCAAAAATGACGAGGTAAGCAGGAAGGGTTGTATTAACTTATTTTAGGGGGTTGCCAGATTGTGGCAAAAAGTGAGGAAACGTAGGAAGTGGAATAACCGGAATTGTAATCCTGTGACAACAGAATAGTATTTATCTGAAAGATGTTTTCAGGACTAATAATAGGTGAAACACAACAGCTGCACGCACAGAAAGGGGAGCAGAGGTCATCACCGTTATGGCTGTGAGAGTGTGAATTTTGAGAAATTTCGGTATTCCTGATGAGTTCATCATTTGGTACATCAAAGCAAGGCATTGCCAGGAGTGCCAAAATATAAAGGAATAATATGCAGGTTGAAACTTTCATTGTTATTTCAGAAGCAAATGTAAAAAAAAACTTCTTTCAATATGCTCCGGACTAAAATCTATTTACCGATTCAATATTGCGTTATTTTTAACCATTGGTTTCTATACATTGTACAATGGTCAAAATCAACAGTCAATTCATCATAAGAATTGATCCAAACGCCATTACATACGTATATTAAGATATAGAATAAAAGTTATGAATAACCTGATAGTTGAATCAACAATCAATACTCCAACGGTTAAATTCGGAACCGATGGCAGATTGCTAATGGAGGGCCGGTCGTTACCCGAGGATGTGTCGAAGTTTTACCAGCCGCTCATAGAATGGTCCGCCATGCTTACTGCCGAGGTAGTTAAAATGGATATAAACCTTGAATACATCAATAGCGCTTCTGCAAAAAAGATCCTTGAATTGCTAAAGGTTCTGGATGCTAACAATAACATTAAGGAATTTATTGTAATCTGGCATTATGAGAAGGATGACGAGGATGTACTTGAAAATGGACAGATTTTTGAAGAGTTATTAAGAAAGGCAGTTTTCAGGTACCAGGAGTATGAGGAATAAGAAAGTTCTGCAGTTCTGCAGTTTTGCAGTTAAGAAGTCTTGCAGTCTTGCAGTCTTGCAGTCAAGAAGTCTTCGGAGTTGGGTGTTCGGTGTTCTCCCAATGAATCGGGACAGGCTTTGTTCGATTTAATTTATCGTAAAAACAACACCGAACGCTGAACACCGGATATCGAACACCGAAGACTCCCAATAGCCTAACAGCCTACAGCCTAATTGCCTGATCAGAGACCCCTGAAGAAATCATAGTTCATATCTTCCAGCTCTGCCATAGTCGGATACCTGTAAAACTTGATTTCATCCACTGCCCCAACATAAAAACCGGATTCAATTGTCCTGTAGAGCAATGTCCCGTTATAAAACCTCACCACTGTCTTCATTTTTTTCTCATCATATTTAAGGGTTTCAAGGCAGTCCCTTAAATGGGCGGTGTGGGCATACGGCAAAAACTCAGCTGAGCCGCTTATCGGATTCACGCTTAATTCACCCAGTTTCAAATCGACAAACATTAATTTAGGCAAATGGATCTGAAGGGAGCCGTCGGTCAAGACTTTTAGAAATTTTGCCGGTGAATATTCACTGACTACCTGGGGATTTACAGGGCATAACTCCTGATAATAATGGAGGGTACTTTTATTTTCCCTGGAAGTATCATATTCCGAAGGTTTTAGTTCCAGTACTATTCCGTGGTCAGTTGTAAGATAAAGGTTCTTTAGTGCCTTTAACGGAATTGTTTCCAACACTTTGTATACAGAGAGATACACGGAGTGTTTGGGAGAACCATCAGGCTGAAGGACACATCTGCGTTCAAGATATGCCATGTCAATAAGATCTTTGATTTGTTCCAGGTCGACCTCAAAGAAGATTGCCTGACCTTTGTTGCATTTTTTGGTACCTGTAGCAAGATAGGCACCAAATTCAACCGGCGGGAGCATCGAACCTATCAATGCCTCCGGCGTAATTGACAAGTAGACGAATTTGCTCATTGTATTATATTTTTGTAAAAGAAATACACGAACGGTACTTTAACCGCTTATTTTAATACCATAATTTACTGAATTTTCAGATAGGATGAAAGGAATTTATGGAATGTTTTTTTGTTGGAGTGACTGGTGACTGGTAATACAAATTGCGTGGGGCACATAAGGTATTGTAGAAAAAGTCATGCTAGTCCCCAGTCCCTTGTCCCTCGTCACTTCTTCTTCGGTTCCAATCCAAACGTGAATCCTGACTTAACCTGTTCAATCAATTCCGGAAGTATGTCCTGATATTCACCGACAATTCCAAAATCGGCATGATTGAAGATATTTGCCTTGGGATTATGGTCAATGGCAATTACTTTTCCGGCCTCTTTCATGCCGGCAATATGCTGTATTGCACCTGAAATGCCTACTGCAACATATACCTTCGGACGGATCGTTTTCCCTGTCTGGCCAACCTGGCGGGGATATTCGGTAACTCCCTCGTCAACAACAGGACGGCTGCAGGCCCATTCGGCATTTATGCCTTTTTCGATCAGGGAATCGGCCAGGGCTTTTATCAGGCCTAAACTGTCATTTGTTGTTCCCCTTCCTCCGGAAATAATGATATCCGCCTCGAAAAGATTTTGCAGACCTCCTCCACCTCTTACGGTTTTCATGATCTCAACCACAAAATCCTTGTCATTCAATAAGGGTTTGAAAACAGAAACAATGCCCTTCCGTCCTTCTGACCGCCTGGGTACCTCGAACGTACCTGCGCGTGCCGTTGAAACCTGCGGACAGACAAAACCGAGAATGGTGGCAAGCTTGCTTTCGCCATATGTCGGACGACGTGATTCCAGAATAGGGTAATAAATAACTTTCTCTTTCTTATCGATATATTCCCCGATTTCAAGTCCCGTGCAATCTGCCGTGACTCCGCTGCTGGTTTTCATTCCAACCCTGGGAGCCAGTTCACGTCCTGAAGTAGTGGCCGCAAAAAGAGCAATTTCAGGTTTTTTTTCCTTAATGACCTGCGCAAAAATGGAAGAAAAGGGAAGGACAAGATATTCTTCAAGCTTATCATCTTCAACTATAATCACCTCATCTGAACCATGTTCAATCAGGGTTTGGGCCAAATGACCCACGCTCTTTCCAATCATCAGGGTCATGATTTTGGTATCATTTCCCCAATTGGGTTGCAAGATTTCGTGCAGGTGTCAGAAGTTCCAGCGACGGTCTGGAAATATTTCCATTGGTTACCTCAGCCCAGGTAAGAATTCCTTTCGACCCGTCCCTGAAATCCTTCAAAGGAAAATCAGGTCGCTCGATCTCTTTCTTTTCTGCTTCCTCTTTCTTTCCGAAGACATTCCCTCCTTTTTTATAATTGGCAATTAAACTGTCTACCAGGGAAGCTTCGTTATGGCCTTCGGACATGGTTATCGGGAGGACGTTCACTTACTATGTTAACTACTTTTGCAACAATGGTTGGTGAACCATCAATGCCAATTTTTTCAGTTCCCAATCCGATATCCGCAATGCCGAATGTTGTAATTTTCAGATTACGGGCTTTGATGGCACCGCTTAAAGAAGGTTTCCGGGGAGGTATTCCCGTTGGTGTTAATGATATGACACAGGGAATAGGCAGTTTCATCATTTGAAATCCGCCTTCAATGATCCTTTTTGCAATTACCTTACCAGTGCCATCCATTTTAACACTTTCAACGAATGTAGCCTGGGGTATTCCAATGCTTTCAGCCACCTGTGAGGGTACATGAGCAGTATCCCCGTCGCTGGTCTGCCGTCCGGCCAGAATGATAAACGGTTCTTTGGAATCTTTCGTAAAGCCAAGGTGCCTTAGCATTGTTGAAATGGCCAGCCCGGTGGCATAGGTATCGCTGCCACCCAGTTTCCGGTCTGATAAAAGATAGGCTTCGTCGTATCCCATTGAAATCGCTGTCCTTAGTGAAGTTTCGAAGGAACCGGGTCCCATGGAACAAACAATCAGTCTGGCATCCGGATTTTGTTTTCTGAGCTGCAATCCTGCTTCCAGACCAAACTGACAATCTATATTAATGATTGATTTTGCTTTTGTGCGGTCCATTAAGCCATCTTCGCCCATCCTCATTTCGCTGGGCAATGGAACCTGTTTGATTAAACTTATTATTGTTAAAGGCATTGCTATATTTTCTTTAAATGTTACATATTTTGAAAGTCAGGTCCGTTACCGCCATTAGGCACTACCCAGGTAACTCCATCTCCGGGTGACTTAATATCGCATGTTTTGCAGTGCATGCAATTTTCGGCGTGGATACGGAGCTCTTTCTCCCCGTTTTTGTTAATGTGCAATTCATATACTTCCGAAGAACAGAAAAACTGTTCGGGAGCGCCATACTCTTCAATATTGACAGCATTAAATTTCTCCGGGTTATTGATGTGAAGATGAACCACTTGCTGCTCATCATGGTATACTCCGGAAAAGTAAACGTTGGTTGCCTTGTCAAATGTCAATACTTTGTCAAATTCCAGTTTTCCCTTAAAACGCTCTTTAAAAGGCTTCTTTTTATACTCGCTCAGCTTCTGTGTGGTAGTATAATCGGCATGAGATCTCAGTCTTCCTGAGAAACCGGCACCGCCTGTAATAAGCTGGGTTCCAAACTGGATTCCGCCGGCTATTAATCCTTTCTCAAATCCCTGTCTGAAATTTCTGACCGGATACATCTCCTTGTAAATCAGGCTTTCGTTAACAAGTGTTTCATACAGCTGTAGGCTTTTTTCTGAAGTATCATTTTCTGCCAGGGCTTTGGCTGCAGTCTGAGCAGCAAGCATTCCTGATTTAATGGCCAGGTGAACGCCCTTTAAAGCAGGCATCGTGACCAATCCGGCGCTATCGCCCACAATCAGGGCATTGTCAGCATACAGTTTTGGAATAGCATAATAGCCTCCTTCAGGAAGTGTCTTAGCGCCATATTCCACCATTTTTCCCCCTTTGAGGATATTGGAAACGAATGGAGTGGTCTTCCAAACCTGGAATGCATCATGCACATCAAAGGAAGGATCTTTATAGTCGAGGCCTACAACAAGACCCAAGGCTACCTTATTGTCGTTTAATCCGTAAATGAAGCCCCCGCCAAATTCGTCCATATTCAGCGGATAACCCATGGTATGATATATTTCCCCAGGCTCAATGTTACCGGCCGGAAGCGTCCAGATTTCCTTAACGCCCAGCGAATATACCATTTCGTTTCTGTCCTTGTTCAGGTTAAACTTTTTAATCAGCATTTTGGCTAGACTGCCTCGTGTTCCTTCGGCAAATATGGTGATTCGGGCATCCACACAGGTTCCGGGCTGAAAATTTTCCAGCTGATGACCGTGATGGTCCAGTCCTGTATCTTTTGTCTTAGCCCCGCTTACCTTTCCGTCCTTGTATAAAATTTCATCAACGGCAAATCCGGTATATATTTCCACTCCTTTTTCCTGTGCTTTTGTTGCCAGGTATTTACATAGCTGACCAAGGGAAGCCGTATAGTTTCCTATATTGTTCATATAAGGCACATGAAAAGGCATCTTAATAGAGCCATTTTCAGTGAGCCATACGGTACTGTCCTTTATTACCCTGGCATTGAAAGGAATTTCGGAAAATTCCACATCGGGCAGCAGTTCTTTAAAAACGTCGGATTTAATGACTGCTCCTGACAATATATGGCTTCCGATTGAATTGCCTTTTTCGATCAGCAGTATCCGGTGATTCTGGCCATTTTGCTTAAATGTATCTGCTAAATGAATTGCGGTAGCTAAGCCGGAGGGTCCGCCCCCGATGATCAAAACATCTGTTGATACCCTATCAACATTATCCATTGTAAGACCTCCCATGTTATATTATGTTATATGTGTTCTGCAAAAATGAATGTTCAAAAATACATTTTATTACATCTAAAATCCAATCAATCCTATCAAATTGATATTTTAAATTGAACAAAGCAGCTAAAAAATGTCTGAAGGAATTGCTGGGTGTCTTTGATATCAGGGTGAGAAAGACAGGGACGGAAGAGACCGATCTGCCTAATGCAGGTAAGTTGATTGGCATTGTGGAAAGATGGCTTATGATTCCAAAACTGTCATGTAATTTCCACGGGTTTTTCTGTTTCAAATGAATTAGCTTTACAGTAAACTTATCCGGGATGGCAGATTTCCATATCAATAAGGTTCCGACTTTTTCCTTATTTCAGCATGAGAATTGTGATGCGATGGAAGATAAGGTTTGGAAAGCATCCGCAAAGATCCCTGTAGGGGTCTTGATCCCTGCTTTATTCAGGGACCTTTCAAGCGACGCCATGCATCATATTATTGATGTTCTGGCCGGCACTGAATACATAAGGAAAATATACATTTCACTTGACCAGGCTGACCTTAGCGAGTATCAGAAGGCACAGGAAATTGTTCGACCGTTAGGTGACAAGGCCATGTTGATCTGGAATGATAAACCGCAGGTAGCTGCAGTGATCGGACGGATTGAAAAGCAATTGACACTTGGTGTGCGCGGTAAGGGCAGGGCAGTATGGACCGGTCTCGGATATATTATCGGTAAAGGTGATGTTTCAGCAATCGCTTTTCATGATGCGGATATTGTGACCTATGACCGTGATTTTCTCACGCGGCTTCTGTTTCCCCTGATGTATATGCGGTTTCAGTTCGTTAAGGGATATTATGTGAGGTATGATAAAAAATTGTATGGCAGGGTTACCCGTTTGTTTTATTTTCCACTTGTGCGTACATTGAAAGATATGTTCGGGAGCACTGAATTTCTTGATTACATGGGCGATTTCAGGTACCCCCTTTCCGGTGAATTTGCTACTTACACCAGCCAGGCCCGTATGATACAGTTTCCTTCTGATTGGGGGATTGAAGTGGGATTATTGGGAGAGATCTATCGCCTTGTCCGCGAATCAAGGATATGCCAGATTGAACTCACCAGCAGATATGATCATAAACACCAGCAGGTTGGGTCACAAAATGAAAAAGGCCTGTTCAAAATGGCTTCTGACATTGCCCGTACTTTTTTTACACATCTGGCCAGCAACGGTGTATCACTGAATACAGAAGTATTCCGCACTATAAGGCTGACTTATTTGAAACATGCCCGTGAAATGGTTGGAATGTATGAATCACTCGCAGAAATGTATGAAAGAAGGATAACCTTTGATTTTCATGAAGAGTTGAAGACAGTGGAGTTATTCGCAGGAGCTATCGATTCGGGCGTGGTTGATTTTTGTGACCAGCATTACGGTTCTCCGCTTATACCTGACTGGAAACGGGTGGAATCGGCCATTGATGGTATTCTTAATGACTTGCTCAGGGCTGTTGAAGAGGATTGAACCAGGAATGCATCTGAAAACTCCATTTATCGTAATGGAGTTTTAAGGCAATCACAATCATAAATAGATAGTAATCAGAAATAAATATCCGCTGAAATAATCCATGACGGTTATAAAGCCATTGCGATCCCAGCAAAGTGAAATGTGACAGGGAGAAAGCGGCAAAGGTCAGAATTCCGGAAATGCAAACAAACAACAGGTAACGACTCATCAGATAATCACCTTTCTGTTGATATTTTTTGAGGAGAATAAAAGGAGAAATAATAAGCGCCCCGGTTCCTATTCCTCCAATCACATTGTGGACAATTCCAATTGTAGTCAATTTCCCTAAAATACGGTTTCCCGGGAAGATCCCGGATCCCATCTCTTCTCCTACAGCATATATCCCAAATAGCAGTGATGAAAGATAATGTGCACTTGTCTGAATCTCCTCACTCCGGTTATAGGCAATGGCAAAAATCAAAAAGATAATTCCAACGAAAACCCACCAGGCAGAGACCAGATTTGCTATGGGACTACCCAGTGCGCCCAAAGCACTAATTGGCTGGACAATTGCATTAAATTCAGGGTAAAAGTGGGAAAAGATATTAACCGATATGATGTCTCCCAGGCATGCCATGAGGCAGGTTACCATGGCAATTTTAGACCATGTAAGATGACTGGCTTGAAACAAAGGTTTGTTCATCTTTGCATAACATCGGTTTACAATCCCGGTAATCAGGGTTTAATTACCCTCGAAAGTACAGCCGGCACCTGTAGAAGGTCATAATCGTTGTCATAAACCAAATACTTGTTGTACCAAACCGGATCATATTTATCCTTGAATTCCCGTAATCCCTTGTAATGTGAAAAAGAGCGAATCTTTTCATAAGCAAATTTCATTGACTTTTCCTTAAAAGTATGGGCGTCATTCAATCCCGACATGGGAGCAAATCCCAGATTCACGAACTTGTATTCCTTTGATTTTAGGTAATTGAACAATTCTAATAGGATAAAATCCATAATGCCATTGGGTGCATCAGATGTTTTACGCATCAGGTCAAATGTACTTCCAGACTGGGAATAATCGGGTACAACATTCAGGAAAGCAATTACCTTTTCCTCCGGATTTTCGACAGTGATTATGGTTTGCTGTTTGAGTTCCTGCCAGTTAAACATGCCTTGAGAAAAAATGATCTCCTTTCTTTCTGTGTAGCCAAGCCATTCATCGGAAACTGATTTCAGCTTCTGTAAAACCCCATCTTTGATCGGTGCTGTATGCACTGTAGACCTGAATCCATGGTCTCTGATCTTGTTGATTGCATTTCGCAGGGATTTGCGACTACCCCCTTCAAGCGAAAAGGCTTCGAGGTTTAATACAGCTTCCTGCCCGATAAACATGCTCTTTTTTCCTCTTTCATAATACAATTGAAGGCTCTCTTCAGGTACACGATAATAAAATTTTTTGAGGCTGTTCTCATAGCAAAAAGTATCAAAACGGGATAAGCAAGTTTTAAGGTCCTCATCATTTTCCGCGACCGGATTTTCAAGAACAACCGCAAAGCTTCCTGCAATGCGATAAGAAATGAAGGCATTTGTTCCCTCAGTAAGAAAAATCATTTTATCGGAATAGATTTTGAAATAATCGAGGCTTGATTTCCCGAAACGGTTGAGAAGTAATTTGGCCTGTTTCAGTTCTTCATCCGAGGAATTTCCCCTTAAAGCATATGGTCTGACCAATGTATACAATAAGAAACCCATCGAAAGGAAACCGCCGATATTAATCGAAAGAATAAATCCCCTTCCAAATGAGCTGTACGGAACTGTCAGGGAGTTTCCAACAAGGAAATAACTGGCAAGTGTACTTTGAATGGACTGCACCAGATTAAAATTAGCATTAAAATGATATCTGTCGAGCAGGAAAAATCCAATTGTTCCATATATCAGCAGAGCCGCCATACTGATCAGAGCTGTCTGTATACCCACATAACGCAAACGGGGGCGACCTTGTATGTAATATTCCTTGTGAGTGACGAGGAGCGTTATTATGATGAGTAACGCAACTGTAGCTTCTTCATAATCAATGGCTTTTGTTATATGGCCCACAAAAGAAACAATACTGAGAACCAGGGCCAGCCACCATGTGGAACGCAGGCCTTTAAGCATGAACGCAGCCGTGATAAGAAGAAAGAACCCGGCAGCCAGCACGAAATAATTTGAAACGTGCATGACATCCAGCATCAGATATTGTTGCAGTCGTTCCACACGCCAATGAATGGCCGGTGTCATTGAAGAAATAATATTAATGATTCCCAGAATGAGCAGCATAATTGCAGGAACCACGCGCATAAGCAGCTTGTTGATCTGCATCAGAAAGCTGCTCACACCGGATGCCAAAGGAAGCCAGAATTCGAAAAAACGGTAAAGGAAGGTGATTGAAATTGCCTCGACATTTGAAAAGCCAAACCTCACAAGGATGAGACTCATAGATACTTCAATGGCACCTAGTCCGCGAAGAAAGGGACTGACCATCATAAAGATCACTGAAATGATATAACCCAGGGTTGCCGCATAAAGAGATGGATGGATATGCAAGGCTTTCATAGCTATAAACACATGAAAAATCCCCGTAAATTCAATGACCACGGAAATCAGTATGGTCAGCAGAAATTTTCCCATAAGGACCTTGTTGCTGCGCATGTCCTCAATGAGCAATTCAAGTGACGGGAAATGATTGAGAACAAACTGGTAAAAACGTCTTTTTATCAGAAGCAATCTGTACAGGTAAAGCAACAATCCTGTGACCAATAGCAGGGCAACCAGTGCAAGCCATTCGCTTGAGGTGGAATTACCTTTCAGAAGCAGTAAAATAAAAACAGGAATGGCGACCAGAACTACCGACAGAATGCCAGTAAAAGCATAAAGGGTGGAGGCATAATGGATCTGGGTGCGGGAAATTCCTTTTTTTTCAAGAGGTACTGTAAAAAAGGCCAGTGAAGATACACCGCCGGCCGGCAAAAATACACTGATCAGGTTTCGTTTCAGAAAAAGGCTGATGGTGTCTCTTAATTTGACTTTACATTGTATTGAACTGAACGATGCTACATACATTATACCCTGAAGGGCTATGTAAATGCCCGTTGTAATTATTCCCAAGACAATCCATTGCCATTGGGATGTCATCAAGGTGTTTTTGACCTCCGCCAATTCGGCCCGTTCATGCTTCAGAAACCATATACCAAGGCCAAAAAACAATGCGGTGAGTAAAAACCGGGCAATCAGTCTGCTGTTCTCGTAAACAAATGGGATGCTCTTTTCCGTGAAGATGCTGTAGAAAAAGTACTTTAATTTTGTGATCACCATATCATCATGGGTATGAAACGGTGTTAATAATTTTCAGTTAAATTTACTGAAAGGTAAACTATCATACAAGTAAGTGGTTCATGTGATTGTCATAAGAAATGTTAATTAAAACAATGAATCACTATCTTTAAAAATATTTTTATCGATGAACTGGTTCTATCTTATTATCGCGGGAATTTTTGAGATCGGGTGGCCATTGGGATTTAAGCTTTCCCAGACTACCCCTCACAGGCTGTTATGGATTGGATTTGCGGTTTTATCCATGTCCCTGAGCGGCTTGTTTTTATGGCTGGCACAAAGAAGTATACCCATTGGCAATGCTTATGCCATATGGACAGGCATTGGTGCCAGCGGGACCCTGATCATAGGTATTGTATATTTTAATGATCCTGCCAATATGTTCAGGTTATTTTTTGCTTCCCTTATCATTGTTGGAATAGTAGGTTTGAAAATCACAGGGTAGCTTTTTATCTTTTTAGCTTACTGATCAAGCCTCTCCCAAAACGACTTCGATGGTTGTTTTGACACCCTTCTTCAGAATATCCAACTCGACGGCTTTGCCAATGAACTGTTCATTTAACTGCAGGTAAAGTTCGTCAACGGATCCAACGGGAACGTGGTTAAAGCCAACAATAACATCTCCTGTACTTAGCCGGGCATTGTGTATACTTCTTTCCGGCAGGATCTGCTGTATGAGGATGCCCCTGTTCCCATATTTATCCTTTTTAAACTACAGGATGACTTGCTAAAATCAGACCAAAAAGTCCGAAATGACAAAATGGCATTTTAGTGATGAGTGACGAGTGACAAGGAACAGCTTTTTTTTTAAGTATTAGTTTGCTATGTTTGCATCTTCCGGAAAACAATACTTATTCTTTTGAAAACTATAGGAATTCTTATTTTGTTATCGGCCTGTATGCTTCTGCCTGCACAGATGCAGCCTGTTGAGGTAAAGCGTACACAGGAAAAGACAATCGTTAACGGCAAAGTTTATTATATTCATACAATCCTGAAAGGCCAAACCCTGTATTCCATCAGCAAGGCTTATGAGGTCAGCCAGGAAGATATAATCCGTGAAAACCCGGGTACAGATCCTGCTGCCTTAAGGGAAGGGCAGGCATTACGCATCCCGTCTGCAGCTAGTAAACAGTCCATTGCCTATCCACAGAATAAGGAAGATTTCATTGAACATAAGGTGAAGAGGGGCCAGACTGTTTATTCCCTTGCAAGGAAATATGATGTGGAGGAAGATGTAGTATACCGGTATAATCCCTGGGCCAGGGATGGAATACAACCGGGTCAGACAATCTGGATACCGGAGCCGAAAAAGGTACAGGCAAGTACCGGCGAAGAGTTGAAGGGATTCCGCTATCACACTGTAAAAGAACAGGAAACGCTTTACTCTATCTCATTAGTATATGGACTTACAGTTTCGGACATTATAGACAATAACGAATTTCTCAGGGATGGGCTGAAAGCCGGCCAGGTATTAAAGATCCCTGCTGCTCCTGATAAAAGTAAGGAATTGGCTCAGGTAGATTCAGTTCCTGCAGTAATTCCCTGTATTCCGACAAGTGACGATCAGGCAGTTTATAACGTAGCCCTGTTGCTGCCTTTTTTCGCCCAGATGACCAATGAGGAAATGGGCGTGCCACTGGATACTGTTGCAGAAGAAGGAACCTACGTTCCATTGCAGCGACAGCAGGGATTACGCGGTAAGAGCTTTGCGGAGTTTTATGAAGGCTTTCTGCTGGCAGTTGATTCAATGAAGAATACAGGTTTCTCGGTAAATCTTCATATTTATGATACCGAGCGCGATACAATGAAAACAAAAAAGATCGTACGGGATTTATCTCTGATCCAGCCCGATCTGATCATTGGTCCGGTTTATAGTGAGGATGTCCGGATTGCCGGCCGCCTGGCTAAATACAGTGAAATCAGCCTTGTGTCACCTCTTTCAAGCCGCACTTCTCTTGTCGCACAAAATGCCAGGATAATTCAGGTGATACCTTCCAAAGAGGATGAATATAAAAGCCTGGCCAATTACATCAGTCATTTAAATAAGGGTCAGCTTTTCCTTTTGCGGGGAACAGACAGTGTGTCTATGCGGAGTGCATGGCTTTTCAGGAAACACCTGCAGGAGCATATGCCGGTGGATGACTATAACAACCCGCTTGTGTTTCACAATTACAAGCTTAATGACAGCCTGTTGACAAACATCTCTAAGGTACTTACCCAGCAGGATGAAAATATTGTCATTGTTTTTTCTGAAAGCGAACCGGAGGTCAGCCGTCTGATGGCCAAGCTTTATATGATGTCGAGCCTCTATCCGATCAAGGTATTCGGAATGCCATCATGGCAGATTTGGAAGACGATCGAGTTGAATTATTTTCATCATCTCCAGCTTCATTTGATCAGTCCGTTTTATATTGATTACGGCAATGCGAAAGTAAAACAGTTCCTGGAAAAATGCAGGAAAACATATGGATATGAGCCCTATGAGACCAGTGCAATGGGATATAATTTCTGTATGCTGGGTTATGATGTCGGGTATTACTTTCTTTCGGCGCTGAGGCAATATGGGAAGGATTTCCAGCAGTGCCTGGGAAGTATGGAAACACATCTGTTATTAGCCCCTTACCGGTTTACCCCAAAAGGCCCCGGGGGGTATATAAACCAGGGATTCAACATGATCCGCTACAATCCCGATTTTACAATCACATGTGAGCCTCTGGAGAACTAACTCAGAAATTTAACGAGTTGTTTCTCGAAAGTACCCATAAATGCATCTTTTTTCACACTTGCCATAAACGTAAAGTAGGGAATGCTCCTGCCATAAACCTGCCATTCTGATGAATGGCCTGATTTGCCATCTGTTATTGGACGCAGTTTCAACTTAAGATATGAATCACTGTCCAATTTGTATTGTAAAAAAATAAATCTGATCTCATCCCAACTGAATTCATTCAAACTAATTGAAATAGCTTCATAAAGGTTATACGTCGAACAATATTTAAGTATATCTTTTTCTTTCAGCGTTTTATTAAAAACTTTATATTCTTTGCAGCTTTCAAAATTTGTATCTACATGTTTTTCATGCTTTATTATGACATTTTTTATTTCTGATTTGATATAGACTAGAAAGATGGCCTCAATGAGTTCAATTTTAGGTTTCATCATTGTAATGATTTTATGGTAAGTTAGCATTTATATACCTGTCCACATCAAACTTACGTTCGCATCCTTTTCGGTTCATATACCTGATCTTTCCAAAAACTTCTCTTTCTCCCCAGGCCCGGTCATGCATTCCGCCGATACTCCATGCACATCCTGCATATCCGTTCGGATCACGGCCGTCAAGCTGGTATTTATCATTCAGGTACAGGGCGATCCGTAAGGCATCCTCTTCATTTTTACTCCATTCAAGGATTTTTTTTGCCCAGTACATCCTTAAATATCCAGGCATGGTTCCCTTCAGCACCATATGCTTCTGGGCCGCATTCCATAACTCATCGTGGGTTTGGTAGTCTTCAAATTCCCCGGCTGAATAAATAAATTCCCGTTTATCCTGGCGGTGTTCTTTCAGGGTTTTTTTTGCCCAGGCCGGAAATCCTTCCGGCCTGTCATAATACGGATTATAATAGCAAAAATTATCCGAAAGCTCCTTTCGTATGATCAGTTCTTCAAGGAATGCGTCGGTATAATCATTACGGGGAATATTGCCAGTTATTTCAATGACCATACGTTGAGCGGAAATGTGGCCGAAATGCAGATAGGGTGAAAGTAAGGACGTACATGATTCATTGGGATCGTTTCTGCAGCCGGCATATTTTATCAGCTTCTTCTCCATGAAATTGCTGAACAATACGTTTGCCCCTTTCTCCCCCGGGGTTAACCAATCAACCGGCCTGACGCCATGGTCGGTTTGAACAGTAATTGCAACCACCTCCCAGTTGATGCGGTGGGTATGAAAAGAATCGCGTTGCCCTACCAGCGGTGGAAAGTCGTCTAAAAACTCAGGCAGTTGCCTGCTGATCTTTTTCCGTATTGTTGAAGCTCCATATTCCAGTTTATCCGAAGCCAGCCAGCAAGGTACAATATTGTGTGCATCAACTTCATCAACCGGAATTTCAATCTGTTCCATAACTTTCTTCTTCCATTCTCTTTTGATCTTCAACGGATCAAAATCCACAATAAGCCGGCTTACCCGGTGCTGGTGAATAAAGGCCGGCATGGTTTCTTCAGGATTGCCCATTACCAGGTAAAACGGAATATTGAGGCGAACCAGCTGTTCTTCAACTTTTTTCAATCCTTTGAACATAAAATCATACTGGCGCCAGGTTGCACCCAGAAAATCCACCGACAATGCAAAAGCCACAATGACGGATTGATCATTGTTTTCGGCGGTTTCAATAGCATAGGTAAGGGCCCAGTTATCATTAACACGTTGATCCCGGCTCATCCAATACAGAACATGGCCTTCGGCCTCACGTCCTTTTTTGAGATTACGAACACGTTTGATGTTAATCACTTTCTATAAGTTGAGTTGGTTTGCAGCGGAAGCGTCGAGGTACCAGTCCATATCCCCGTTTACGGGTTTTATGTGAAAAGCAGGAAAACGTTTTGCTTCAGGTTCCTCCCGAATTATTTGTCTGATAATGCTACTCTTGTTAGCACCTGTCACAAGAAAACTGATCCTGCGGGCATTCATGATTACAGGACCTGTAAGCGTTAACCGGTATTGATCTGATCTTGCATGATACAACGCGGCACAGATGGAAGGACTTTCAAGCAGATCGAACCTGTCAGGGAATATGGATGCTGTATGGCCGTCTTCTCCCATCCCCAGGAATATCCAGTCGAAAACAGGTAAACCTTCAGGTTCCTGAAATACGAGCCTTATCTCTTTTTCATAACGTAAGGTCTCCTTTCGCGGATCATCCTCACCATGGATGCGATGTATCTGATTATTCGGCAGTTTGAGGGCGCTAAGCAAATAATCCCTCGTCATGCCGTAATTGCTGTCCTCGTGATCTGGAGGTACACACCGTTCATCTACCCAAAAAATGTGGATCCTGCTCCAGTCAGTTGTTGTTTCCGGATTTTTCTGCCTGGCAGTGAGCTCTTTAAAAAATAATTTTGGTGTAGCACCTCCTGAAAAGGCAATGTTTATCTGTTCCTTCCGCAGGTTCAGTTCTGCTATGTGATTTCTGAAAATATCACAAATGGCATCTGCCAGTTCATTTGCAGTGGAAAATGAAAACAGGGCCATATCCGGCAGGTTTATAGTTCACAATAAACACCATCATCCGAAAGATTCTTGCATGGATAACGCCAGGTCATTTCTGGATCTTCAATCAGATCATCAGCCTGATGAGGGCCCCAGGTTCCGGCCGGATATCCGTGCATTGGAAAATCGGGATTATTTTCCCACTCCGTCAGGATCGGATCAACAATGCTCCATGATTGCTCAATAGCATCACCGCGTGAAAAAAGCGTAGCATCCCCCTGCATGCAGTCAAGGAGTAACCGCTGGTAAGCTTCTGGAATTTTTCCGTTGCCCAGGCTGGCATAATGAAAATCCATATTTACATCCTGCACATTGAAACCAGCCCCGGGAACCTTCATTCCAAATTTCAGGAGGATCCCTTCATCTGGCTGTATGCGGATCACCAGCTGATTGTCGGAGTTGAACCCATCATTATTAAAACAAAACAGGGTATGCGGAGAAGGCTTAAAGTGAACAACGAGCTCCGTAACTCTTGTTGGGAGACGTTTGCCGGTACGGATATAAAACGGTACTCCGCCCCAACGCCAGTTATCAATAAATAATTTCAGGGCTATATACGTCTCAGTTCGTGAATCAGGTGCAACACCCTTTTCTTCCCTGTATGCAGTATATTTTGTTCCCCTCACAGTGGATCCGGTATACTGTCCACGGATCACCTGCGTTTGCAGTTCTCGTATATTTACCGGCCGGATGGATTGTAATACCTTCAGTGTTTCATTGCGGATGGCCAGGGAATGTATTTGTGTTGGTGGTTCCATGGCCATTAGTGATAATAGCTGAAGCAAGTGGTTTTGTACCATATCACGCAACGCTCCGGACTTTTCATAATATCCGCCCCGGTTTTCCACGCCAATGCTTTCGGCTGAGGTAATCTCCACATGATGCACGTAATTCCGGTTCCAGAGTGGTTCGAAAATCCCGTTCGAAAAACGGGTAACCATTACATTCTGCACTGTTTCTTTGCCCAGGTAATGATCTATGCGGTAAATCTGATCCTCTGCAAAACAGGTGAGCAATTGCTGATTTAAATGCTTTGCTGTTTTAAGGCTAAAGCCAAATGGTTTTTCCACAATGACCCTACGCCAGCCTTTTTCTGAATGATTCAGTTCCTGAAGGCTGAGGTTTCTCGCGATTATTTCAGAAAGATCAGGTGGTGTGGCCAGGTAAAATATACAATTTCCATCGGTCTGACAGGATTGCTCCAGGCTTGCCATCTTTTCTTTCACCTGCGCATAGGCTGCACTGTCTGAAGTTTCTATTGGCATGTAATGCAGCAAACCGGTAAAATCATCGAGCTCCTTGTTATTGCTTTCCTCTGCCTTTATTTGTTCCGTTAATGCAGATCTCATGCTGTCGCGAAATGCCTGCGTCGTTAAATCAGTCCGGCTGACTCCCAGAATGGCAAACTGTTGTGGCAAAAGGTGTTCCCTGTAAAGTTCAAAAAGGGCAGGAATTAGCTTACGCCGGGTAAGGTCGCCTGAGGCACCGAATATGATCAATAACTGATTTTCCAAAACATTTCTAATTAACTATTCAAAATCTTTATAAAAATACAAAAATTAGTTAATTATGCAGTTAAAGAAATGCATCATTCATGAAGCTTCCACTATGTGTATTCCTGTGGTTGGCATTTTGCCTGGAGTTTTTCATCGGCCCAGGTAGAAGATGCCTCTGACATTGGTCCTACAAAGGATGAGCAGCTTCTCATTGCTGCAGATGCGGGTGATACTGCGAAGGTGCTTAACCTCATCAGGCAGGGTGCCGATGTGGATGCCAAAACCTGGGAGGGGGTAACTTCGCTGATGTATGCCACACAGAATGGGAATCTTGCCATGATGGAGGTATTGTTCCGGTGTGGTGCTGATCCGGATATTAAGCCGGCCAGCGGAAATACAGCCCTTATTGCTTCAATCCTCAATCTCACGCCTGATCTCACTGAATTTCTGATCCGGAACGGTGCCAATATTGACCTCGGAGACAATAATGATGCGACTCCCCTGATGTATGCCATAAAGGTGGACAGCTTTTATATTCCCGATCTCCTGCTTTATTACGGGGCTGATTTTGATGCGAAAAGCAAAGACGGGACAGATGCCCTGATGCTGGCTTCGCTTCTGGGCAGATCAAAGATTGCAGAAGAACTGATTGCCTCAGGTGCCGATATAAACAGTAACGATAACACAGGAAACACGCCTCTTCATTTTGCTTCCAGGGCTGGTTACCTCGATATTATAGAAATGCTTATTGCTGCAGGAGCAAATACAGAAGCCAAAACCGGATACGGTTTCACTCCCTTATCAGTGGCAGTGGTAAAGAACAATTTTGAAGCTGCCCGTATGCTTATCGGGGCAGGTGCCGATGTGAACAGCCAGATAAGTAATTCACTGAATCCGCTGACAATTGCCCGTGAAAATCATAATGATTCCCTGGCGCTTATGTTACAGAATAACGGTGCAAAAGTAATTCTCTGGCCCTGGTTTAACCAGGTAACAATTGGCGGTCTTTTTACATTCAGCGGTGATGATATGTTTACTGGTGCCAGTTTAGGTTTAAGCGATAGGAAATATAATTTATGGGCATCACTGGGATACAGGATAAGGCCCAAATCTGTTCGGGTTTTGGACCCGGCTGAAGGAAACAATTATTATCAATACTGGGAACAGCGGCACCTTGTGTCGGGTTGCCTGGATAAGGCCTTCATTTTGAAGAGCAAAAGCGGCAGGGGGCAGTTTGGTCTTTTGGCCGGTTTTGAGGAAATCATCACTTTTTCCAGCTACCATGGTTCGGGACTGCATCCCAGGACGGACTTTATTTTTAGTCCCCATGTGGGGGCGGTTTACCAATATGGTTATTTGCGTTTCAGGCTAAATTATGCCTATATGGATCTAAATCTTGCTCATATGAGCAATAATTGGTGCAGTCTTTCCCTTGAACTGCTGATTAACAGAAAAAAGGGTACACTAAGGTAAACTCCGGAATCTGGAATTCAAAATTAATATTATGCGCTGTCTCGCTACTACTTTTTGTTTGTCTGGTTTTCATTTCCTGTAATGAAAAACTATTTACGGGCGATGTGAATTGCTCGGATTGTTATACACCAAAGCCCGACAGTGCCTATTTGACAATCAGGTTTACTATCAATGAGGATTACAAGGAAGTTCCGTTTGTTCTTTATCGCGGTGATTTCGAGGATAACCAGATAGATTGGATTGATACTTCACATACAGCCACGAAGGATGTTTGGGTGGGGACAGACCAAATATATTCAGTAAAGGCAAAATACAGCAAAGGAGACAAAACCCTTTATGCAGTTGATGGAGGCAAAGTAAAAGTCCTGCGGGTTACCGATGCGTGCGAAGAGGAATGCTATGTGATAAAGGATGAAACCTTGAATCTGGAGATCAGCGATATATTTCTTGATTTTTGAAACTCACTGGAGCATAGTGATGTCAATAACTGAATAGCCCGGTTTCTTATCCTGGTACTTTATAAGGATATCATAAAAGGCAGTTTTGTTACAAATGAAACCGAAATTTTCGAAGTACTTGTCATTCATTGTATTGGTAAGTAAAAGCTTGTCCGCATCGAGCAATTCAAATACTGCCTTACCAACATAATTATCACGGTGATTGGTAATTTTAAATTTATATGACGTTCCCTTATTCAGTTTAATTGTCATGAAATATTCATTCTCATAATCCTTATCACTAACGTTATCGAGCTTAAATTCCAGCTGTTTGATAAATACTTCTTTCTGCTGTGCAGAGGCTGAACCGTTGTGGAAAAACAGCAAAATGACAAAAGTAAAAAATACCGTATGCTTCATAATCCTCGCAGAATTTTCCTATTCGTATTGGGTACTCGTCTCAAAATTATACAATCATACGAAAGAACAATGAAAAGAGTTATAGCACTTTTGAACATTACACGGATGCTATCCTGAGCTTTGCGGCATCAGGGATTTTTCCGCCAAGGGCTTCATTCAGACTGCCCTGCCGGTATCCTTCCAGGTCGAGCGATATGTAACGGTAGCCCAGTTCTTTCATCCTGGCAAGCACCTTCGTGCGCAGGATGTCATCTGTGAAAAGTTTGATCTGGGAAGGGGAAACTTCAATGCGTATACTGTCCTTTTCATGACGTGCCCTGATGTTTTTAAATCCGAGATCTGACAGGAAATTCTCTGCAGCATCCACCATCTGCAATTTTTTGAGATCGATGTTCTCACCATACGGGAAGCGGGATGACAGGCAGGCAAGAGCATCCTTATTCCATGTGGGTAATCCCAGCTGGCGTGAAAGTTCCCTTATTTCCATCTTTGATAAGCCAGCTTCCTGGAGGGGACTGCGTATATCTTTTTCTTTCAGGGCTTTTTTTCCGGGCCGGTGATCCGACAGATCGTCCATATTTGATCCGTCAACCATATTTTTGAAGTCTCCTGCCGCAATGTATTCTGCTATGCGGGTGAAGAGTTCGTGTTTACAGAAATAGCATCGGTCAACCGGGTTGTTTTTAAAGCGCGGGTCATCTGCTTCTTTGGTATGAATGATCTCAACCTTTGCGCCTATTGAGGAAGCCGTTTCCAGGGCCCGGTTATATTCACGGGAAGGATAGGTTGGCGAAATGGCAAGGATGGCCATTACATGATCTGTACCCAGTGTGTCGGCTGCAACCTTAAGCAAGAAGGCACTGTCCACTCCCCCCGAATATGCCACAACCACTTTCTCCATGTCACGGAGAATGCCCTTAAGTTTTTCCAGTTTATCTGCCGTTGTCATCATCTTCAAATTGAAAAGAAGGTAAAGTTAATCATGATTTTTTGAATTAATCGGGTTAAATTAGTACCCGAAAATATAAATTCACGCTATGCAGCATGTTAATTGGGGAATCATCGGCTGTGGCAGTGTCACTGAACTAAAAAGCGGACCCGCCTTTGGAAAAGTGGATGGATCACAGGTGGTAGCTGTAATGAGGCGTGACGGACAAAAAGCCAGGGATTATGCTTTCAGGCATAAGATATCAAGATGGTACGATAATGCCGACTCACTGATCAATGATCCTGACGTCAATGCGGTGTATGTAGCCACGCCACCATCCAGCCATGCCATGTATGCTATTAAAGCTATGCAGGCCGGGAAACCGGTTTATGTGGAAAAGCCCATGGCCGCCACTTATGCTGACTGTGTTGCCATGAATGAAGTTGCTGCCCGCACGGGTATGCCATTGTATGTGGCTTATTACAGGAGATTCCTGCCTTATTTTCATAAAGTAAAGGAAATAATTGAGCATGGTGAGCTGGGAAGAATACTTTTTGTTCAGGTTGCCCTGCATCTTCCATCGCGTGTAGAAGATTTTGATCCCGAAAACCTTCCCTGGCGGGTAAATGCCGACATTGCCGGAGCGGGTTATTTTTATGACCTTGCCTGTCACCAGATAGATCTTTTTGAATGGTTTTTTGGCCTGGCAAAGAAGGTGGACGGACATTGCTACAACCGGGCCGGACTTTACAGTGCAGAGGACGTTGTATTTGCAAATATAACCTATGAATCGGGAATTCCGCTTTCGGGTAGCTGGTGCTTTGCCACCGAACATATGCTTCAGAAAGATATTATTACCATATATGGAACCAATGCCTCCCTTGAATTTTCCACCTTCGGCTTTTCACCCGTCCGGCTGATCCGGCCAGGCATGATTGATGAGAACCTGCCGCCCAATCCGGAGAATATCCAGTACTGGCTGATCCGGAATATGGTGGAAGAACTCCAGGGCAAACGCCAGAAGACGTGTAATGGAGAAAGTGCAATGCGAACGAATAAAACGATGGATATCATATTGGGGAAAAAATAATGAGAATAGTAGCCGATGATAAGATCCCGTTCCTTAAGGGCGTGTTAGAACCCTATGCCGACGTGGATTATTTTCCGGGAGAGAAAATTTCAAAAGATAACGTTAAGTATGCGGATGCCATACTGACCCGTACGCGTACCCGCTGTAATGAAGAACTGCTTGATGGCAGCCAGGTTCAGTTCATTGGTACCGCCACTATTGGATACGATCACATCGATACAAAATATTGTGAAGATCACGGTATTGTGTGGAAAAATGCCCCGGGCTGCAATGCCGGTTCAGTGAGTCAGTACATAGCAAGTGCATTGGAATATCTGGCCCGGAAATTCAATTTTTCATTGCAGAACCGGGTTTTGGGTGTTGTCGGGGTTGGCAATGTAGGGAGCAAGGTAGTGCAGATTGCCGAAATGCTGGGTATGCAGGTTTATCTCTGTGATCCTCCCAGGGTGAGGCAGGAAGGTGCCTGTGGTTTTATTACCATGGATGGCATACTCAGGGAATGCGATATAATTACTTTTCATGTTCCCCTGAACCATGAGGGTCAGGACAAAACCTGGCACATGATCGATGAGGACCTGGTTCGCAGGATAAAACCGGGAACATTTATCATCAATACATCCCGGGGTGAGGTCTCCGATGGCACGGCTTTGAAGAATGCACTGGAAAAAAAGAAACTGGCCGGCGCTGTTCTGGATGTCTGGGAAAACGAGCCATGGATTGATCCTGACCTGCTTTCGAAATGTGCGATCGGTACGCCGCATATAGCCGGATACTCTGCCGATGGCAAGGCGAAGGGGACCAGTATGATCGTTCGCGAGCTGAGCCACTTTTTTAATCTGGGACTTGAAGGCTGGGAGCCGCTTGAAATTGAAGAGCCAAAGAACAAACTGATCACAGTTGATTGCCTCGATCGCGATGATGATGTTATTCTTTCGGAAGCCTTCAGGGCAACCTATCAAATTGAGGATGATGATCAAAGACTTCGACAGGCCCTGTCAGATTTTGAAAAGCAAAGAGGAAATTATCCGGTAAGACGTGAATTCAAAGCATATTCACTTGAAATGTTGAATGGATGGGATAAGATCAAAAGGAACTGCAGAAAACTAGGCTTTAAGGTAATATAAAAAACAAATAACCAAAATCATGAATTCATTAGCGGATATTGGCCTGATCGGATTGGCTGTCATGGGTGAAAACCTGGTCCTAAACATGGAAAGTAAAGGATTTACCGTTGCGGTATTCAACCGGTCCACGGAAAAAGTGGATTCTTTCGTGCAGGGACGCGGAAAGGGTAAAAAATTTATTGGTACCCACAGTATTGAACAGTTCGTAAATGCTGTAAAAAAACCGCGAAAGCTCATGATGCTCGTTAAAGCCGGGCAACCAGTGGATGATCTTATGGAGCAGATGATCCCCTTTCTGGATCCGGGAGATATCATGATTGACGGTGGCAATTCCTATTTTCCTGATACGATCAGGCGTACAAAATATGTTGAAGAAAAGGGATTTCTTTATATTGGCACAGGTGTTTCGGGGGGAGAAGAGGGTGCCCTTAAAGGACCTTCCATCATGCCGGGCGGATCGAACAAGGCATGGGAAGAAGTAAAACCGGTTTTTCAGGCCATTGCTGCAAAGGTAGCTGACGGCACTCCTTGTTGTGACTGGGTTGGAGAGGATGGCGCCGGCCATTTTGTGAAAATGGTCCATAATGGGATCGAATATGGCGATATGCAGCTGATCAGTGAGGGATACCATATTCTGCGTGATATGTGCGGCATGAATTGTGAAGAAATGCACAATGTTTTTGCTGAGTGGAATAAAGGCGATCTGGATAGTTACCTGATAGAGATCACCCGTGATATCCTTGCCTATAAAGACAGTCATGGGGAACACCTGGTTGAAAAAATTCTGGATGCCGCCGGTCAGAAGGGTACCGGAAAATGGACAGGTATTGAAGCTCTTGAATTGGGTGTTCCACTTACGCTTATCGTCGAAGCTGTATTTGCCCGTTCTTTATCAGCCATCAAGGATGAGCGGATGAAGGCATCAAAGGTACTTGCAAGGAAATCCCAGCCATTTAAAGGGGACCGAAAGAGCTTTGTGAATGATCTTGGGAATGCCTTGTATGGTGCCAAGATTGTATCCTATGCCCAGGGATATGCCCTGATGCAGGCTGCAGCAAAAGAGTATAACTGGAACCTGAATTATGGGGGTATTGCCCTGATGTGGCGGGGTGGATGCATTATCCGGTCAGCTTTTCTGAGTAAGATCAGTGATGCATACATCCAGGAACCCGGCTTGCATAACCTGCTGATGGTACCCTATTTCACAAATAAAGTAATGCTGGCCCAGGAGGGATGGAGGAGGGTAGTATCAGCAGCGGTGCTGAATGGAATACCTGTTCCCGCGCTATCATCAGCCCTTGCCTATTTTGACGGATACCGCTGTGCCCATTTGCCCGCCAACTTGCTGCAGGCTCAACGAGATTTTTTTGGAGCTCATACTTATGAACGCATTGACAGGCCGCGTGGAATGTTTTTTCATACCAACTGGACGGGCCGGGGGGGGGATACTGCCTCATCCACCTATAATGTGTGACAATTTTAAAAAGGAAGGTCTTTTTTTCATATCTTTGGCGTGATAGTTGATAGTTGATTGTTGATGGTTTAGGCTATTAGGAACATCATTAGCATATTAGCACATTAGCACATTAAATAGTTCATTGAATTTACTGGGGCTGTTCTGGCTTTGACAGCAAGACAATTGGTAAGCCAGCATGCCGGGCTAAGCATAGCATCCCGTTAACTGCAGTGCAAACAATCAAATGGCGAAGCAAATTACGCGCTCGCTGCCTAATCGAAGTTTAGTAGATTAAGCAATATTCAGGTACCAGGTATCTGAACGGGCTGTTCCTCCATTGCCCTGCCGTACGGCGGTGGATCAAGGGACACATCAAAGGTAAGGCTGGTCTGGTAATCACCCCTGCAACCAGATGAGATTAAAAGGGGATAAGAAACAGGTAGGCCGTCCGGTGCCAGCCTGTTTACGAAAACCAACATCGGACTAAGCATGTAGAAACCTTATGGGTTGCTTGTTTGGACCCGGGTTCGACTCCCGGCAGCTCCACACTGAACCACATTCCAATGAGTGTGGTTTCTTTTTTATACCCCAAAAGCGCAGGTATACATAGTCCTGCCGCTACTCAGTGCAACGCAAGCGTGCTTATCCGCCCTAATAAACCTTTCAGGAAAAGAAAAAAGGTTAAGAATAATCTGAAATGATATTGATAATGTAATAATTTACCTGTATAATTGCTCATTGTGCGGGAAAATATACAGGTAAATAGAATAATTAGGGACCTGCTCCCATCTGTTGGGGAGCGGGTATTGGTGCTTCTTACAGGAGCCCGCCAGACAGGTAAAACGACCCTGCTGAAGGTATCTTGAGTACTTGCGTATATCATACCAGGCAGTTCTGGTGCCTCCTTATCATAAGAATCTGACAAGTAGTTTGGTCAAGACCCCGAAACTGTATTGGCTCGATAACGGTTTGTTACGGCAACTTTCCGGTCTGGGGTTTGATGTGCAGAGCGGTCAGCTATATGAAAATTATGTTGCTTCAGAAATGATAAAATACTTCAGATCCACTCAAAAAACGGAAGCTCTAAGTTTTTATCGCACACGCTCGGGTATGGAGGTTGACTTTTGCCTTGAAACCAAAGCAGGGCTGATAGGCATAGAAGTGAAAAACAGGCAGACTATTGACAGGAGTGATTGTTCCTCTCTGAAACGGTTACAAGAGGCTTCTCATAAAAACTGGTTGTGCGGATTGGTAGTTTATCGGGGCAATCAGATCATTAAACTTGATGACAAACTGTGGGCGGTTCCTTCATGCAGGCTTTTTTCGTGATGGTCGTCATGAATTAATTTTGAATTTCTTCAGGTGAATTTCAGTTTCAATTTTATTTCTGATCCCCCGGCAACTCGATATTTCGTAATACCTTTTTCTGTTTTTTCAATTACAGGCAGTGATACTTTTTCCCTGCTGTCAAGCCACAGCTCCACTTCAATTTCTTCAGGCACTTCAAGAGAAATTGTGCGGGCACCCCTCAGTCCTTCTGATTTAAAACCTATTGCTCCATCCAGTGCTTGAATATCAATATTAACAAGGCTAAGATCTGAAGGTTGTGGCCATACCCTGTACTTCTTTCCCCCGGGTGTTAAAGGTTTAGCACCTGCCAGTCCCTGGTATAGCAAAACGATGGGTGCTACAGCGCAGTGACTCCACTGGCCCCCGCCATCGTGCAAAGTATTCCAGTCTTCCTGCAGGGTATTATTTTCCCAGACAGATGGCATTTTCCCCCACCTGTTTCTCAGATCGTACATCAGGGTTTGAAGTTCTCCATTCTCTGCCAGAGCCCAGTAGCGCCAAACCGCATTGCAAGGGTAAGAAATTCCCAGGCCGGAAGGCTGAGATTTAAGGATGTCCAATGATTTTTTCTCATCATTGCCGGGACATTGATGAAACAGAAGCGCTGTTGCCAGGGCCCTGTCGCTGTAACGAATCTCTTTTTCCTCAGTCATCCATGGCTTATTATCAATGAACACTTTGTTATCGCTGTCCCAGTATTTTTTTATGCAATTCGCTAGTATAGTACCCGAAAATTCTTTCACACGCTTTGCCATGTGCTCATCCCCAAAAAATTTGCAGAGTTCATAAAGTGAGTATCCGGTCATTGCCGATACGTAAAGATTAAACGAAAGCTGTTTGTGCTTTTGCTGTTTAAATGCAATATGATCTATCCAGACACAGGGTGCGCCGATATTTTCAACCTTCAGAAGACCATCCTTTTCATCGACCAGGGTCATGAGATACTGATAAAACTTCAGGATACGGGGATAGGCTTCCTTGAGGGGTGTCATATCGCCGGTATATAGATAATACGTGTAAGTATCCATGCAGAATTGAACGCCATGATCGACAATCGGTCCCCAGTCGCCCCAGAAAATCTGGCGTTGGGGAATCCGGGCAAGACGGTCATAGGCCGGCCAGGAATCGAGGAAATAACCATCAGCAGTTATTCCCTGGCTGAAGGTTGTCAGGTAGCGGGAAGGTAAGCGGGTTTCACCGAATGCCTGGTAGACAGGGTGAAGCTGGTGACCACCATCTCCGCTGTATTGCTGCCTTTCACGCGCCATTCCATCTACAACGATATCCTGGGCAGAGTTGTAAAGTGTGTTAACAGAAGCATCCATAACTTTTTGTATCACTTTATCGGAAACAACAATTTTCGGTGTCAGTTTATAGTCGAATTGTCTTCTCAGAAGACCTACATGTGAAACTGTAATCGGCTGGCTGAAATTGTGAATATGAAGTTGCACCCAGCGAAGACTTTCATAGTCAAATGGAGAGAAAGTATTGGACCCTTCCCTGCAGATAAAGCGGGACCATGAATTAAAGTGTGTATTAATAAGCACGTCACCACCGGGCTTGTGTGCCTCATGTACTAAAAGTTCAATAACAGTTCCTTCCGGGGCATTGATAGTAAAGTACGGCCATCCGACCGACTGCTCGCTGAATTCAAAAGTCAGCACTGCAGCTTTGTTACCGTTGGGATTAACAGTTAATGTATTATTTGCATAGCCGGGCAAGGGTATCATGGGTGCTGCATTAAAAGAACCCGGCACCTTCATGTCGAAGTAGCTTTCTGAAGGCAGCTTCCAGTCAACCCAAAAAGCCTCTGTTAATTGCTTAACCTGGACATTGTTCTCCCTCATTAATGGGATAGACCTTTCCCGGAGCTGCGACTCAACATTACCCGATATATCAAGCTGGTAATTTGAATTATGATTGGAGGCGGATGATCTACCGGCCAAACCATCCAACTCAGCAGCGGGGATCCATTCGTTGTTCTCGGTGAAGTCTGTCGTATTCCATCCGTATGGAAAAATACGGGCATCAAAATTCTCCTGTAATGCTCTCAGGAACCAGCGCTTATACTGACCGGGATTCCAGCTCCTGGCTAAAAATGATTTCCATTTATTGTCTGTAATAATATCTTTACCATCGACGGTAAGCTTCATCAAAAATCCGGGCATACCAAGGGGACTTGTGCCATCTCCCGTACCATAAAAAAGCACCTGGCAGCCGATCACATTATTGCCCGGTACCAGGTACCTACTGATATCCACGGGGTCTGCTTCCTGCCATCTTGGATCAAAAGGAGCCGGTCCCCATTGAACCCTTTGGCCATTTACAAAAAGCTGGTAACGGCTATCGGCTATGATCCAGCCTTTTGCACTTACTAAATCCTTGTCAATGTTGATCTCCTTTCGGAACAAAATGAACGTATTTTGAAGGGTTCTTTCCGAGGGATACCATATCCATTTTGCAGGTGTCAGGTCCAAATCTGCAGCTGAAAGATGAAGGGAAATTGCGAGCTGGAACAGCAATAATAATGGTAATTTTAACTTTTTCATTTGTATATGTTTTTCTGGTAGGCTTTCAGCCAATAATTTCTTTTCCCCAGAGGTCTTTCAGGAAATTTCTGTAAGGCCAAATATCGATCTCCCCTGCTTTCCTCTCCAATACCTTATATCGAAATCCATATTAAAATTTGAACGAAAAGCAACAATTTCCATAAATATGGAATGTTCAAAGGCTTTTAAGATATGAAACTTTTTAGTATCACACTCCTTAAATAAACGCTATTTTCGGAATATCTAACAGATTTTGCAAGTTTTAACCGAACGGGTAATCCAGCCATTTTCTGAGTTATACTGTACCCATAGGACTCTGACACACCAGTCAGTGTCTTTTTTTTACCTAGATTTGAGGAGACAATAATTAAAACTCTAATACTTTGCCTATATGAAGAAAGAAAGAAAAGTCATTATTATTGCCCTTATTGCCTTGTTAACTTTTAATGCGACTGCACAACAGAGCGTTGACCCGATTATTGACAATGATACCCTTACTCTGAAACTGGATTTGACCCGGGGAGGCGCAATTTCTTACCTTTCTTTATCTGGTTCTGACAGAAGTATTGTCAATATTGCCGATGAAGGGAGATACATTCAGCAATCCTATTACGCAGGAAAGAGTCTCGATCGTAGAGCGGAAGGCCAATCGCCAAGCTGGTCTCCCTGGAGCTGGAATCCGATTCAGGTTGGCGATGCATACCGCAACAGGGCTGAAATCCTGGATTTTAAAAAGAACGGGGATACACTTTATGTAAAATGCATTCCCATGCTCTGGGATATGAATAACAAGCCTGCAGAAGCTGAAATGGAGCAATGGACAATACTTAAAGGAAATGTACTTACAGTAAGGAATAGATTGACCTGTCACCGGACTGATACAATTTACCAGGAAGGCATTCTGAACGACCAGGAATTGCCTGCAGTATATCCAATTTCGGCATTAAAAAACCTGTATTCCTATTTTGGAGATCAGCCATTTACAGGTGCTTCATTAAGCAATCCCGCAACAGTGAATCTTTCAAGCGGATTTTGGGGAACCTATGTGAACAATTCGGTTACAGAGAATTGGATGGCTTATGTTGACGATACCCTGTGGGGCATTGGCGTGTACAATCCGATTTGCTCCAACTTCCTGGCCGGAATGGCAGGAGAACCGGGAGGTGAAGCAATAAGTAACTCAACCTCATATATTGCCCCTGTAAAAAAAGAAATTCTGAACAAAAATTCAGTCTATGAATACGAATATTACCTGGTTGTCGGAACCATTGATGAAATCCGTTCAACAATCTACCAGATACATTCCTCTAATCCTTTAATAGAATCAATTACAGTGAAAAGCGAGGGAGAAGTGCAAACACTTAACGGCCTTGGTAATACCCTGCAAATGATGGTATCTGTATTGCCATCGGTCGCTAAAAATGACGTGGACTGGTCGGTTGACCTTCCTGAAGTGGCTTCAATTGACGATAAAGGAGTTCTTACAGCAGTAGATACAGGCACTGTAACGGTTACAGCAACTGCAAAAGACGGAACGGGGATTACAGGTTTCAAAACAATTAAAATCACAAATATAGATATCGAAAAAAAAAACTCCTGGGAATTTGACAGTACCCTTGAAGGCTGGACGAGCGTCCATTCCGGCAGGATTGCCTGGTCAGATGGCAACCTGGTATTCACTATTACCGGTTCTGATCCCTATGTGGAAGGTCCGGTTTTCACCACTGAATGGAAAGCCAGGGAACTCAAATACCTGTGGATAAGACTAAAAAATCAAACCACGGACAATGGTGGAGCCGTTTATATGTTTCCCAGTGCCGGAGGTTTTTTTGCCTTTACATTTCCATTAACTCCAAATGATACCGAATTTCGCGATATTTTTATTGATCTTACAAGTAATCCGCAGTGGGTTAGTGATTTGAAACTGTCATATTTCAGATTGGACCCTTCAAATAATGCTACCCAGGGAAAAGTTTACGTTGATTTTATAAGGTTTACAGATAACATAGCCACAGGCGTAATTGAAGATAACACACTTAAGGTCAATGAAACAGGAACAGTTTATCCTAACCCGGCGACTAATATTCTGTTCTTTAGTAAAAATGTCGAAAAATTTGATGTTTCTGTCTTTGATGAAAATGGTAAAATATATCTTAACCGTCAGATTACTGACAATAAAATAAGTGTAAGCAACCTGCCTCAAGGTATGTATTTCATCAAAATTACGGGCAAATCCGGAGTGACGGTTGAGAAATTTGTTAAACAATAATTAAAACGGTTTTCTCCGTACAATCCTGAAAACGAAAGCATAATCGCACGGCTTTTTTTGAGGAGTCTCAATACTCAGACCTTCCTTTGTCATCTCCCACTTCAGTTCTTTGCCATCCCCGAGCATTGTAATGGAAGCGATTTCTGACGGGTATAATCCTGCCCAGGTAGCCCCATCAGGGGACAGGCTCCTGATAAGCACCTTTTCACCAGGCCAGTCGAGCACAATGGCGTAAAGGTTGTTGTCCTTAACCGTGAAGCGGATATCCTGTGCCGTGTAAAGCATGTCATTCCGCTCGTTAAATCCGAATTCACGGGTTTTCTCAATCTGGGTCGGCCCTTCCCCGGCAATATTCCAGCATGTTGTGCTATAAATGGCATCCCCGTTGATCCGGAGCCAGTTTCCCAATCCCAGCAACCGTTCTTTCACCTCATCGGGGATAGAGCCGTCGGGCTTCGGTCCAACGTTAAGCAACAAGTAACCGTTCTTACTGACACGGTCTGCCAGGTTATCGACCAGATTATTAACAGATTTGAATCCCAGCCCCTTCACATAACCCCATCCTTGACCGCTGTCAATCGAGGTGTCGGTAATCCAATCGTAATAAGTCAGGTTGGCTTCCTGACCCAGTTCCAGGTCGAGAAGGCCGGTGCCCGGCGGCAGGTCATGCGATTTGTAAGTGACCACCACGTCTTTATTGTTTGCTGCCGCTTTGTTATAAAAGTAAGCCAGCATATCCTGTTTGTAGGAATCTGTGATCAACCTCAGGCCAAAGTCGAACCAGATAAAATCCGGGTCATATTTGTCAATGACTTCGATAATCTTGCCCTCCCACCGGTCTAAAAAAGCTTTGTCGGGTAAAGCGCCTTGTTCATGGATAGGACCGTAGAGACCCGAATATCGAGGATCACCGCAGTCGTAGCGCTTGTCCCAGGTTGGAAAGTAGAACCAGTTCTCTGCATGATGGAAGGCAGTGACAAATTTCATATCACGTTTCTTGATCGCCCTGGCAAGTTCGCCCACTATGTCTCTTTTGGGGCCCATCCTGGCAGCGTTCCACTCCGAATACCTGGTATCCCACATTGAAAATCCGTCGTGATGTTCCGCTACGGGTCCGGCAAAGCGAGCGCCGGCCTTCTGAAACAGTTCTGCCCATTCATCGGCGTTGAACTTCTCGCCCGTAAACATGGGAATGAAATCCTTATACCCGAATTTCCCGAGCGGACCGTAGGTGGATTCGTGGTATTTTCGTGCCGCTGAACTTGAATCCGTGTAGACATTATTGGCATACCAAGTGGCGTTCGGACCCTGGGCAGGAACGGCATAAACTCCCCAATGCGTGTAGATGCCGAACTTGCCATCTTTGAGCCACTGCGGCGTACTATGGTTCTTGAGGGAATTCCAGGTTGGCAGGTACATAGTCTGGGCATTTACATGAGCCGGTACCAGAATTTCCACCTGTAACAACAATAATAAGAAAAAGGCAACGAATAATGCTTTTGCATTTTTTATAATCTGATTGATTTCACTTCGTTTCATATTCTAAAATTTCAATTTTCGTTTTTACTTAATCCCAAGAGTAACTATTTCATGAGGCCTCAGTTTCAAAGTGACTGATTTCCCTTGAATCGAAGTGGCTGTAACATTTTTAAGTGGAAGTTCAATCAAATCAAGCCGGCGAACCGAATTAGCATTCATTGGCAGTTTGATCGTGGCTGTAGTTTCTTTTCCTTCCACTTCCACCAGCCTTACAATCAACTCCTCAGCTTCTTCTGCCTGTTTTATTCCCGTTAATACCACATTCGCAGGGAAAACAGAAAAAAACGATTCTTCTTCAGGGCGTGATGAGTGCGTTTTTACAAGAGCCAATGATGGTGGTTCCGCTGCATAGACTGGCACATTGAAGTCGTCACCTTCGGCCCAGACACCATTTTTCCAGTTACCAGAATGGGGATACAGGGCATAGTTGATATTAAATTTTCCCAGATTGGGGTAGATATCGGGATTTCCTGGCAGACCTCATCAGGGTAATCCGTCAAATCACCATTATGGTATGAATGGCCATATTTTGTATTATTCAAAAGTGCAATGCCTGTTTGTCCATCGGTCACGTCGACCCATTTCTGTGCCGGGACTTCCTGTCCATCATTCTTTTCAGCTGAGACTCCATAAATATCCGATTGCGATTTCAGGTATGAAGGAGCATCCTTACCATTTATTTTTCCATCTACCGGTCTTTCCACCACATCAAACGGAACCTGGCAATAAAATCTTGGATTTTGAATTGCGAGGGGGAAAAGGGCTCTTAACATGGGGGAATCAGTAGAGTCACTGCCTGTTTCCAGCCAGTGTACTTCCATATTATAATCAATACGCGGGTAAGAACGGTAAATGTAAGTGCGTTCGATAAACCTTGATTTTCCCCAGGTTTTAACGGTTTCAACGCAAGCTCGTACCGGGCCATTCTCAACAACTTTTACGCTCTCAACATTTTTAACGTCCTCTTCTCTGACAATTTTATTGATTGTCCATGATTTCATCCCTCCTTTTTTGTCTTCGAGGTAAATTCTTAGTTTGTTCAGTTGCCCGCTATCTTTAACATACTCTTTATTTGAGCGTTTGTCATAAAGACTGACTATCGCGCCCGTCTTCATATCGAACTTAATTTTGAAGAAATCTGTTTCGAACGCATCGTTCTTGAATGGGATGGTTTCATTATATTCACCGGGTTTGGCCATATCGATGTAAAAAGTCTTGTAGCCACCCGCCGGCATGTCATCCACAATAAACTGGACTTTTGAAGTATATCCGGGAGGTGTCCATTTTCCCCATACGATCTGCGCCGGATAGGTTTTACCGGAAGCGTCACGGACCAGGACAGTAGGAACAGCACCTTGTCCTTTATCTACCGCAATTATTTTATTGGAACTGTAAAAATCGCCCCAGTTTGCCAGTTTTGCCGTAACCGGTTCTTCGTGTGAAAAGACATTTGCTTCAACTATTGCTTTCCGGCTTGCAGGCTGAAGGTTATACGCAACCACAGGCTGTCCCATGCCGGTCTGGAATTTTACCTCATCGGCCATCCTTCGGAAGGCATTATTGCGCAATTCGGTTGTTTTACGCAGGACTTCACTGTACCGGGCAATGGCTTCCTTATTGGCTTCGTTGATTGCCGATCCGGGAAGTATGTCGTGAAACTGGTTGAATGCTACGGTTGTCCAGAGTTCATGAAAGTCTTCAGCGGGATATTTGTCTCCATTGAGCCAGCGAAGGGTGTTGAAAAATTCACTGCTGTAAAGAGCATTTTCGCTGTTCCGGTTACCGGCTTTAATATCAGCTACATTGGTGTAGCATCCTTCAAATATATATTGCATTTCACCCCGGTGGACCGGCCGGCCATCCATCTCAATGGCTGCTTTACGGAAGAAATTACCTGCAGTTGTAAACTTTACAGAAGGGTAATCTGGTGTTTTATCGAGTTGGTGCACCATGTTGATGTTTGCACGGGTTGGACCGCCACCATGATCACCAACTCCTGTAATTTGAAGTATCCGGCGGTTTTCGGGCGAAAATCTGTTGACCTCATTCTTCATTTCCGGGGTTATATCCCCATTGTAGGTATCATTTGCATAACACAGTACTTTGGAAGAGTCGGGGGCAATCCACCAGAATGTTCCCAGGTATGGTTTGCAACGGTGAAAATAAAAATAATCACAACCGGCCAGCTTAAGAATTTGCGGCATTTGCGATATATGCCCAAAATTGTCAGGCAGCCATCCGACTTTTGCCATTTGTCCAAACCGGCTTTGAAAATAACGCTGACCTAAAAGAAAAGAGCGGCTGATGGCTTCGCCTGATGAAAGATTCTCATCACCCTCGGTCCACATGCCACCGACAGGTTCAAGACGCCCTTCCTTTACATACTTTTTGATCAGTTCAAATAAAGGAGGGTCAACTTTTTCGACAAAGTTATAAACCGCAGCCTGGCTTTGCACCATGGTATAATCAGGAAATTCTTGCATAAACGCCACAGCCTGCCTGAGATTGTCGTTGCACATCTGCATGGTTTCCGAATAGGTCCAGAGCCAGTTCATATCCATGTGCGCATGCCCGACAACCTGGATGGTATCTTTCTGAGGTTTGGTTTCAGTTACACTCGAAGAAATTTTGTCTTTTTCATACTCAAAAGACAACAGCGGTAAACAAATTGTCCAGAGAAAGATGATCGTCAAGGTGCCAGTTAATCGTGATTTCATAGTTGCTTATTTTAGGATTATTCATTTGGACAAATCATTAGGTTCAGTTCCCCAGGCCTTATTAGGATGGTCGCCCATAACCAGTTGAAGTTTACCTCCCTGAATGATATCAGTATGACGGATAAAAGGTGTTTTTAGCTCCTTACCGTTTAGGGTTGCCGATTGAATGTATTTATTCTTTTTCGAGCAGTTTTTTGCATGAACAGAGAATGTTTTACCATTGGGGATCTGAATCCGGATGGAACTAAAGAGGGGGCTGCCAATAGCATACATGCCACTTCCGGGAGTAACCGGGTAGAATCCCATGGCAGAAAACACATACCACGAGCAAAGTGCACCGCCATCTTCATCACCGGGAATCCCCGATGGACTATCGTCAAACCACATATCCATGATTTCGCGGATTCTCCGTTGTGTTTTCCAGGGTTGTCCTGCATAATTGTACAGATAAGGGATGTGAAACGATGGTTCATTCCCGGCCACAAACATGCCGTTTAAGCCTGTTGCATCAGGGAATCTTCCCATGAACTGCCATTTTGAAATGTGGGTAGGTTCATTAAAGAGAGCATCCAGCCGTTTAACAAAAGCCTCATTCCCTCCCAGAAGATGAATCAGATCAGGAATATCCTGCTGTACACTGAAGTTCCAGGTCCAGGCATTGTTCTCAGCGAAGTATGAACGGCTGCCAATTCCTCCGGATAGTTGAGGATCGAATGGTTCAACCCATTTACCATTTGCCATTTTCGGGGCAAAAAAGCCGGTTTCAGGATTGAACACATTTCGATAATTCTTCGATCGCTTCAGGAAATAATCATAGTCGTCATTTTTTCCCAGGGCTTTTGCCAGTTGTGCCAGACACCAGTCGTCGTAACTGTGTTCCAGTGTAACGGCAACAGCCTGTCGTTTTTCAAAGCCGTCGACCATTTTTACCGATTCAGTGCTGTCTTCAGGAAGAGCCGGATACCAGCCATTCGCCAGGTAAAAACTATCCAGCGAACATTGCGGACCGATTCTCCAGGGCAACATAGTGGCTTGCATCGCGTTCTTTTTCAATCCTTCATAGGCTTTTTCAATATTAAAATCTGTTACCCCTTTTTGATAAGTGTCCCAGACCAAAGCGGCAGAATGGAAACCGATCATGGCAGGAAAATCGCCGTAAAACTGCGGAAATCCAGGCATCCAGCCGCTTTGACTCATACATCCGGATGTACGATTCAACCATATCTGCCTGTTGTTCAGGATTAAGGATCAGCATCAGAGGGTGAAGGCTGCGATAGGTATCCCAAAGCCAGTCGTCAACATAGAAAGGCCGGCCTTCATCTTCATGGACTTTCCCATCGTAACCGCTGTAATACCGGCCATATTCCGAAATATTGACCATCCGCTCATTGGCCCGGTAAAGCGATGTGTAAAAGATCCGTTTTTGTCGTTCGGTTCCTCCTTCTACCTTGATTTTTCCCAGTTCATTTGCCCAAATCTGATGACTTTCATCTCTGATCGATTCAAAACTTTTATTGTTCGTTTCTTTTTGAAGATTTTCTGCAGCCTGCAGTACATCAATATAAGAGATTCCTATACGAACCTCAACAGGTTTCTCAAGAGTTGAAAAAGTAACAAACAGGCCTGATTGGGAATGTACCTGTTTGGTCAAATGGTTGGCTGAATTCGGCATGGAAATATTGACGGGTTTTCTCAAACTCCTCCCATCCTTCAATAATATTTTTTCCGGTTACTTTTAAGGAGGAATTCTGACCCGAACGGAAAATGATGTTGCACGAATCCTGGCTGTTGAATTTAAAACGGTAGATTACAGTCCTTTCGGTGGTTGTCCAATCGGCATCAATGTTTGAATCTTCAAGTATAACTTTGTGGTACCAGGGATGTACTTCTTCCTGATCGTGGTCATACCATGCGGCATATTCATTCCTGTTAAAATTGAGTTTTCCGGTGGTTGGCATCAGTTCGGTAACATGTCCCATGCGGTAAGCCGGCATATTCAGGGCAAATCCGTAAATTCTGTCACTCAGATACCGGTCATTCAGCCCGGGTTTGGTAACCGGAAATACACGTACCATACTGTGGGGACGATGCACCGTTGGATTTTTGGTTGTCAGCAAAGTGGCTACCCCGCCTATGTTTGGATCGACGTACCTGGCAACTTCGGCATTATTGCAGGCTGATACTGCAAGGGTCATTATGACGAAAATCTTAAGATGGTTTTGCATAATGGAATTATTTATCAAATATTTCTTCTAATAGCTAAAAGGGGTTATTCAAATCTACATTTTTTAATTTAAAGCTTCCTTTTCTTTGGCCCGGATTTTTCTCATCGATTCTCATGAAAAATCTATCCGGTAAGAATCGCTGCGGAAGGTCTGTAAATGGCAAATAACCGCTCTGAGGTAAGCTGATCTCTATGATCCCTCAGATTAACAAATCTATTCTCTGGAAACGGTTAAATCGAATGCAATGAGATCTCTGTGACCTCAATAAAGCCTGGTAAACATAATTTTAGCGATCTTTGCGAAAACTCCGTGGCCTCGGCGTTAAAGCTTTTACATATTACTTGTAAAGCTAGAAATTCCCAAAATCATCTCTCGCAGATCTCGCGAATTTTCCCGAAGGGATGCCTTCGGCACGCAGATATTAACCGGGCTTTATTTCGCAGATTGATGCTCGCTTTGCTCGCATTTCCCGTTAAATAATCCAGCCAGTTACTTATTATGGGGCAAAATTGTTAAATGCTGAGGGACTCCTTACTCCTTACTCCTTGCTTGTCCCTCGTCCCTCGTCCCTAGCTTAAATAATATCCCAATATCTTCATAAAAAAGTTATGTGAAACAGGTTTGGAGATGTAATTATCAAACCCGGCCTGAGAAGCATCTTCACGGTTTTCTGACATAGCGTAGGCAGTTTGTGCAATGACCGGCAACTTGGGCCTCATTTTTTTAATCAGTCTTGTCGCTGTGTATCCGTCCATTTCAGGCATTTTAATATCCATAAGTACCAGGGAAATTTCCGGATGCCGGCGGACGATCTCAACGGCTTCTTTACCATCCCAGGCATGCAATATCTGAACATTTGTCTGGTTAAGGATTTCTTGTATATAGGAATAGTTAAACATCTCATCTTCAACTACAAGAATAGTATAGTGATCCCAGTGATTGTTCTTTATTTCTTCATCTATCATTTCCAAGAATGGTGAAGGAGTTGCACACCGGATATAAGGAATTGTAAACGAAAAGGAAGAGCCCTTCATGGGTACAGATTCGACCGTAAATGTTCCTCCCAGCTTTTCAACCAGTGCTTTGGAAATGGAAAGTCCCAATCCATTTCCACCGTAATTTCGCGTTGACCCCGATTCTACCTGGCGAAACGGTTTAAAAATAATCGAACAGTCTTCTTCTGATAGACCGATCCCGGTATCGATTACATAAAATCGTATATCATCTTCTTCAATTGCATATCCGAATTGAATTTTTCCCTCGAGGTAAACTTTATTGCATTATTTAAGAGATTACACATTATTTGTTTCAGCCGGTTCTCGTCTGTGAGTAGTATAAAAATCATTCCTGTAATCATCGAGAAGTAATAATTTCAAGTCCTTCAACTCTGCCTGCCTGGAATAAAGCTGGTATAAATCCCGCATGATCTTATTTATATTTATGGTATCCGGCGAAATGGAGATCTGTCCTGCCTCGATTTTTGATATTTCAAGTATGTCGTCAATAATAATCAGCAACTGCTGTCCGCTCGATTCAATAATTTCAACATATTCATCCGTTTTTTCCCTGCTGTCAGATACATCTCTGAGTAATCCCGAAAAGCCCAGGATGGCATTGAGGGGAGTGCGGATTTCATGGCTCATGTTAGCAAGAAATGCTGATTTTAGCCTGTCGGATTCTTCGGCCTTGTTCTTGGCCCTGGTTAACTCATCATTCATTTGCTGAATGTGGTTAAAACTCTCCGTTAGTTCTTCATTCAAAGCAAGATATTCGTCATTCAGCATGTGATATTCCTTATTTTGCCTGATTAGACTTCGTTCGCTTTCCTTTAATTCAAATTCGATTTGTTTACGGATTGTAATATCGTGTCTGAGGCCAACCAGTCCCGATAATTTTCCATATTCATTATAAATTGGAATTTTCGATGTCAGCAGCCATCGTTTAACTCCCCGGGCATCAACAAATTCTTCTTCACGGTTAAGAATGGGATGACCTGTTTGCATAACAGTAAGGTCCTGTTCAAATCCACGGTTTCCATTTTCATCCGTAAAAATATCCAGATCTGTTTTGCCAATTATCTCGGATTCATTTGTATATCCCATAAATTCAAAACTCGATCTATTGGCAACAATGATGCGGCAATCTGTATCTTTTACATAGATAAAATCAGGTAAATTATCGATCAGAGTGCGCAGCAATTTGCGTTCAAACTTGATGGCGGCCTCGGTCTGCCTTTTCTTTCGCCTGGATTCGGACTCATGATGTCCACCCGGCAAATTGTGTTTTGCCGGTTTTCCCGATGCAATAAATAGCTTTTTAAAAAATTGGGTAATCTTACCCATGATCAATATTTTTAGTCAACACAAATCCCGCACTAAAATATTTTGACGGCACGAATACTTGCAAAAAACGAATAAACCAAATCAAATACGATTTGGTTCATATGGCTTACGTAATGTATTTTCAAAATTATAAAATAATGAAATTTTATTGCCATTAATTTTAATTTATTCCAAATAAAAATAATTACCCACTATCTTTAGGGCAAAAGATTAAAAACTAACCGCAGGAGCTCAAATGTTATACACAAAGGGCTCAAAGAAATTATTATGCCACAAGGCATCTAAGGCACCAGGTGTGAGATTGGCATCTGCAAAATGTTTAACAGCAGAGAACTCTGTGAACCTCTGTTGTTCCTCAGGTTTTCCTCTGTGTTAAAAATGCAGATGCGAGCAGGGCGAGCATCAATCTACAAACCGGCGGTTTTAAGATCGCGTATTGTCTTCAGTACATCGTGTGAATGAAAGACAGTTGTACCTGCCACCAGGATATCTGCACCGGCTTCAAATAATTTGCCTGCATTATTCACATCAATACCACCGTCCACTTCGATCAGGGCTCCTGAACCGGAGGACTCAATAAGTTTTTTTGTCTTACGGATTTTTTCGTACGAGGTATCTATAAATTCCTGTCCGCCAAAGCCCGGGTTAACCGACATAATGAGGACAAGGTCGGCAAAAGGAATGATTTCTTCAAGGGATGAGACAGGGGTATGTGGATTAAGTGCAACACCTGCTTTCATACCCAGTTCCCTGATTTCCTGCAAAGCCCTGTGAAGGTGATTGCATGCTTCCATATGGACGGTGAGCCAATCTGCACCTGATTGTTTGAATTTTTCAAAATATCTTTCCGGATGAACAATCATGAGATGAACATCGAGAGGCTTTTTGGAAATTTTTTTAACTGCCTGTATTACAGGCATCCCAAATGAAATATTGGGTACGAACTGTCCATCCATGATATCCAGGTGAACAAAGTCAGCATCACTTTGATTGACTAATTCTACTTCATGCTGCAGATTGGCGAAATCTGCCGCAAGCATTGACGGTGCAATAAATCGACCCATTGTATTAGACTAATATGTGTAAGGGACAAAATTAGAAAAAACTTTCTAACCGAGGTAGGTCTTCAGCAGTTTACAGCGGGTAGCATTTTTAAGGCGTTTTATGGCTTTTTCCTTAATTTGTCTTACCCGTTCGCGGGTAAGATTGAACTCTTCCCCGATTTCCTCCAGCGTATACTGGTATTTATTGTTCAATCCGAAATATAAGCGGATAATATTGGCTTCGCGATAAGTAAGGATGGATAATACCCTTTCGATCTCCTTGCGGAGTGAATCGGTGAGGAGGCCTTTGTCGGGACTTGTTGCATCCTTGCTCAGCAGCACATCATACAGGGTAATGTCTTCGTCATCCTTTATGGGAGCATCCATGGAAACATGCCTGCTTGCACTTTTCATCGCTTCTTTCACATCGGAGGGAGCCATTTCAAGTATGTCTGCAATTTCCTGTACAGAGGGTTCCCGTTCAAACAGTTGTTCAAGTTCCGAAAAGGTTTTATTGATCTTGTTGATTGATCCGATTTTATTCAGGGGCAGCCTCACGATCCTTGATTGTTCTGCCAGGGCCTGCAGGATTGACTGGCGGATCCACCATACTGCATACGAAATAAATTTGAATCCCCGTGTTTCATCAAAACGCTGGGCTGCTTTAATTAATCCAACATTACCTTCATTAATGAGATCGGGAAGACTTAGTCCCTGGTTCTGATATTGTTTGGAAACTGAAACCACAAATCGCAGGTTTGCCTTGATCAGTTTGTTCAGGGCCTCTTCATCCCCATTACGGATTTTTTTGGCTAAGCTAACCTCTTCTTCTGCAGAGATAAGTTCAACCTTACCAATTTCGTGAAGGTACTTATCGAGAGAAGGTGTTTCACGATTGGTAACTTGCTTGACAATTTTTAATTGTCTCATTGCGGTGGGATTTGGTATGGGCAACTAAAGTTATAATAATTTTTGTATTATACTGAAAGAAAAATAATTTATCTTTTGCTTTGGTATTTGTAATGAATTAAGTAATATTGCACGAGAAATCCCTTTTAAAATTCCATCTTAGCTTAATTACAGTACCTTTTTGCATACCTGGTATGGTATTTACCTGCAAGCGTAATATATAGTTTCATGCGATTTTATATTCTTTTTAAATAATATTTCACCCTTTATTATGTATGATATTTTAGAGCTTAATAAGAAATTATTGCCCGAGCTCAAGGAGATTGCAAAGCAATTAAACGTTAAGAAAGCCGACGTATTAAGAAAACAGGATCTGATATACAAGATCCTTGACGAACAGGCAATAATGGCTACCGATTCCAAAAAGTCGGATAAAAGACCGGAAGGACCTTACATTCCGGAACATAAAAGGAGGGGCCGCCGGCCCCGGAGACAGGAAAACGACAGGCCTGATCTGAATCCCGAAAATAAGGCAGACGGTAAATCTGAAGTACGTGCAGATGTTCCATTTGATGAACCAAAACCGGCACAGCTTCCATTCCAGCCAAATAAAGCCCGTGAAGGGGGCAATTTTTTCAACAGACCGAATAATAACAACGATAACAAAAGAAGGCACGAGGATTTCAGAAAAAGGAAGGATTTTGCCAAACCTGATGACAGGGATAATAGTGCAAAAGCCAGGGAAGAGTTGCTGGATAAGACAATAGAAATGATTGACGAAGAAAAATTAGTGAAGAATCAGGATTATGAGGAAATAGTTCACAAACGAGATAGAGGCAGTAGATAACGTTAGTGCTGAAGTGCTTCCTGAAAAAGAACAGATGATCTCCGCTCCCCAGGAGCAGAAACCAAGATGGGAAAACCAACAGCGGGTTCCCTTTGAAAGAAAACCAGTACAGGATAAGCCTACCGAATTTGACGGCATCATTACCTGTCAGGGTGTACTTGAAATTATGCCCGACGGATATGGTTTTCTGCGTTCATCCGACTATAATTACCTTAATTCACCTGATGATATATATGTTTCTCAATCCCAGATTAAATTATTCGGATTGAAAACAGGAGATACAGTTACCGGAACAATACGTCCGCCAAAAGAAGGTGAAAAGTATTTTCCGCTGATTAAAGGTAATTGAGATAAATGGCAGAAATCCCGATTATATTCGTGACAGGGTGCCGTTTGATTATCTTACCCCGCTTTTCCCAAACGAGAAGTTTACCCTGATCAAGCCCGGAGAAAAAACCAATATGTCCGTCCGCGTAGTGGATATGTTCTCACCCATTGGAAAAGGACAGCGTGGATTGATCGTTGCACAGCCTAAGACAGGTAAAACCATATTGCTGCAGGACATTGCCAATGCTATTGCGCTTAACCATCCTGAAGCATACCTCATTATCCTGCTCATTGATGAGCGGCCTGAGGAAGTAACCGAAATGGCCCGGAACGTGCGCGGTGAGGTGGTATCCTCCACTTTTGATGAACCGGCCGAGCGGCATGTAAGAGTTGCCAATATTGTAATTGAAAAGGCAAAACGCCTGGTAGAATGCGGTCATGATGTGGTCATCCTGCTTGACTCCATTACCCGTCTGGCCAGGGCATTTAATACAATTGCACCTGCTTCAGGCAAGGTACTTTCCGGTGGTGTTGACTCCAATGCATTGCAAAAACCAAAACGGTTCTTTGGTGCAGCCAGAAACATTGAAAATGGCGGATCACTGACGATCATTGCCACGGCCCTTACCGATACAGGTTCGAAAATGGATGAAGTCATTTTTGAAGAATTCAAGGGAACCGGCAACATGGAGCTTCAACTCGACCGCAAGCTTTCAAACCGCAGGATTTACCCGTCAATTGATATCACCGCTTCAAGCACACAGGCGTGAAGACCTTTTACTGGACAAAAATTTCCTGAACAAGATCTGGGTATTGAGAAAATACCTTACCGATATGAATCCGGTTGAGGCTATGGAGTTCCTGCGTGAACGGCTGGCCAAAACCGAAACCAATGAGGAGTTCCTCATTTCAATGAACGGAGAATAAGAATAAGCTGAAGGTTTTACGGCTTAAAAGGTGTAAAGGCTGAAGGTGTAAAGCTTTCACACCTTTACATTTTTACTACCTTATCTACCTTCAAATCTCACTGCTCAACCCTCTAATCCTGACGAATTCCTATTTATTTAAAATGAAAATGAATAAGGGAGATTCTGTGAATTTGATAGCAGAAACTCTTTGATTTATTGTATTTTTGTCCTTTATTCTAAAAAAATATATATATAATATATTAATAATAAGCGAGTTAAGATGAGTACAACTAAGAATTTTGTAACTTGTGACGGTAATTACGCTGCTGCTCACGTTGCCTATATGTTTAGTGAAGTTGCAGCTATTTATCCCATTACCCCTTCCTCAACCATGGCAGAATATGTTGATGAATGGGCTGCCAATGGAAAGAAAAATATTTTCGGAGAAGAGGTTAAGCTGGTTGAAATGCAATCGGAAGCCGGTGCCGCCGGTGCTTTGCACGGTGCACTACAGTCGGGTTCCCTGGGTACCACTTTCACTGCTTCACAGGGCTTGCTGCTGATGATTCCCAACATGTACAAAATTGCCGGCGAACTATTACCTGCCGTTCTCCATGTTTCAGCACGAAGTCTGGCCGCCCAGGCTTTGTCAATTTTCGGTGATCACAGTGATGTGATGAGCACCCGTCAGACGGGTTTTGCCATGCTGGCTACCGGCAGTGTTCAGGAGATCATGGACCTCGCAGCAGTGGCGCATCTTACAGCAATAAAATCACGCATTCCTTTTCTTCATTTTTTCGATGGTTTCAGAACCTCAGCAGAAGTGCAGAAAATTGAAGTGCTGGCCATGGAAGATCTGGCTAAATTACTTGATTATAAAGCATTGCAGGAATTCCGCGACCGGGCTTTGAATCCTGAGCATCCTGTTACCCGCGGAACCGCCCAGAATCCGGATATTTATTTCCAGAGCAGGGAGGCTGCCAATTCATTTTACGATGTAATTCCCGACATGGTAGCTGATTGCATGAAGGAAATGACCAAACTTACCGGCAGGGATTATGCTCCTTTCCACTATTTTGGAGCTCCCGATGCTGAGAATATTATTGTAGCCATGGGATCAGTAACCGAAACCACCCGTGAAGTTGTGGATTATCTGAATGCCCGTGGCGCCAAGACGGGTGTTATTGTGGTTCATTTGTACCGTCCTTTCTCCACCAAATATTTACTCGATGTAGTTCCGGCTTCCGTGAAGAAAATTACCGTACTTGACCGTACAAAAGAACCCGGTGCCAATGGTGACCCTCTTTATCTTGATATCAAGGAAGTTTTCTACGGAAGACCAAATGCCCCACTGATCATTGGTGGCCGTTATGGACTTAGTTCTAAAGATACCACTCCGGTGCAGATTATTGACGGTTTTTGAAAATATGGCAATCGGCAAAGCCGAAAATACATTTCCTGCTGGGTATTGAGGATGATGTAACCCATCTTTCGCTTCCCATGAAACCCGAAATCAGCATTTCCGACAAGGGTACCTATGAAGCCAAATTTTATGGTCTTGGTTCCGATGGTACAGTAGGAGCCAATAAAAACTCCATCAAGATCATCGGTGATTCAACCGATAAATATGCTCAGGCATATTTCGCCTACGATTCAAAAAAATCAGGAGGTGTAACGATTTCACACCTTCGTTTTGGTGATAAACCCATCCGTTCGCCCTACCTTGTCGGTACACCTGATTTTGTTGCCTGCCATGTTCCTTCTTACCTCGACAAATATGAAATGCTTCGGGTATAAAAGATGGCGGAACCTTCCTGCTCAATAGTCATCTGGGATGCTGAAGAAACAAAGAACAGGCTTCCTGATAATGTAAAAAAGATCCTTGCCGAAAAGAATATTCAGTTCTATATCATCAATGCCACAAAGATTGCTTAGGAAATAGGCCTGGGTAACCGGACCAATTCCATCATGCAGGCTGCATTCTTTAAAATTGCCAATGTAATTCCTTTTGAGGATGCCCGCACGCAGATGAAAAAAGCCATAATCAAGACTTTTGGCCGGAAGGGCGAGGAAATTGTGAATATGAATATTGCTGCCATTGATCGCGGTGCTGATGTTGAAAAAGTTGAAGTTCCGAAAGAATGGTCCAAAATAGTGGTAAAAGCGAAAGTGGATACACGCAATATTCCTGATTTTATAAAGAATGTTGTTGAACCGATGAATCACCTGATGGGTGATGACCTGAAGGTTAGTGCTTTCAAAGGCCGTGAAGATGGTACTTTCCCGTCTGGAACCACCCAGTATGAAAAACGCGGTATTGCCGTGAATGTTCCGGAATGGATTTCTGAAAATTGCATACAGTGTAACCAGTGCTCATACGTATGTCCCCACGCCTGTATCAGGCCTTTCCTGCTTGAATGAGCAACGAAATGGAAGGAGCACCGACGGAATGGTTACCCTGAAGACAAATGGTAAAGGATTTGAAGGATTACAATACCGTATACAGGTAAGTCCGCTCGATTGTACAGGTTGCGGTGTTTGTGCCGAAGTATGTCCTTCCAAAGGAAAAATCCCTTGTTATGAAACCGCTTGAATCACAGGCTGCTGAAATTGGACCATTGGGATTATGTATCGACAAGGGTTACCTATAAAGATCAATCTGGTTGAAATCGATAAGTCAGTAAAGAATTCAGCCAGTTTGCCCGTCCCTTGTTCGAGTTTTCCGGAGCCTGCGGTGGCTGCGGTGAAACACCCTATATCAAGCTGGTTACACAGTTATTTGGCGACCGCATGATCGTTGCCAATGCTACCGGTTGTTCTTCCATTTATGGTGGTTCGGCTCCTTCAACTCCCTATTGTACAAATAGTGAAGGCAAGGGTCCGGCCTGGGCCAACTCCCTGTTTGAAGACAATGCCGAATACGGTTTGGGTATTGCCATTGGCGTTGAAAAACTGAGATCAAGGATTGACCGGAAAATGAAAGAATGCGTTGCAGCTAATCCCGGATTATCGGAAAATACAATCGAGGCATTTAAGGAATGGCTTGTATCGAAAAGTGATGTTCGCGCATCAAAGGCATCATCACTCAAGGTTGTGCAGGCACTGGCTAAAGAAAAGAATCCTGTGGCGAAAGAAATTCTTGACCTGCAGCAATACCTGATCAAGAAATCGGTTTGGATTTTCGGTGGTGACGGCTGGGCATATGATATCGGCTACGGTGGTCTTGATCATGTGCTGGCATCAGGTGAGAACGTGAATGTACTTGTAATGGATACTGAAGTTTATTCAAATACAGGCGGACAGGCTTCCAAATCAACACCAATCGGTGCTGTTGCCAAATTTGCCGCATCAGGAAAACGGGTCAGGAAAAAAGACCTTGGCGCAATGGCCATGACCTATGGTTATGTTTATGTTGCACAGGTTGCCATGGGAGCCAGCCAGAATCAGTATCTGAAAGCACTGCGTGAAGCTGAGGCATATCCCGGTCCTTCCCTGATCATTGCCTATTCACCCTGTATCAATCACGGATTGAGGCATGGAATGGATAAATCACAGGAGGAACAGAAACTTGCTGTTGATGCCGGTTACTGGCATTTGTATCGCTATAATCCGCTTTTGGAAAAAGAAGGAAAGAATCCTTTTGAACTCGATTCAAAAGAACCCGACTGGACTAAATTCCAGGATTTCCTGAATAGTGAAGTAAGGTATACCTCGCTGAAGAAGGCTTTCCCGAAAGAGGCTTCCGAGTTGTTTGTTGCAGCTGAAGAAAATGCACTGTGGCGTTATAACAGTTACAAACGTCTTGCATTAATGGATTTTTCTGACGTGAAAAAATAGGTATTTTCCATTACATAATATTTGGTCGTAGAGACAAGGCATTGCCTTGTCTCTACTGTTTTTATACCTTTGTATAAATTTCAATAGTTTGGGAAGAATAGTTGCAATCGATTTTGGTCAAAAAAGAACCGGTATAGCCGTTACAGATCCTTTACAGATTATTGCCAACAGTTTAACAACCGTTCCTTCATCAGAAGTCATTTCGTTTCTGGCAGCCTATACTGTGAAAGAAAAGGTTGACGCATTTGTTGTCGGTTATCCCCGTCAAATGAACAATTCTCTTTCTGAATCTGTTCGGTATATTGATCCATTTATCGAGAAACTTAAAAAAACCTTTCCCGGTAAAGAGGTATTTCTTATTGATGAACGTTTTACATCAAAAATGGCTGTTCAGACAATGATCATGGGTGGCGTAAAAAAGAAGGACAGGCAAAACAAGGCCCTTATCGATGCAATAAGTGCAACTATCATCCTGCAGTCATATCTGGAATTCAGGCAAAATGGCCAAAATCGCATAATTCATAATTCATAATTCATAATTCTTTGTAATGATTTACCCGATTGTTGTATATGGTTCACCCGTCCTTAGAACAGTAGCAAAGGAAATTAATGCTGATTATCCCAATCTGAAACAATTCCTGGATGATTTGTTTGAAACCATGTATAAGGCTGATGGAATGGGACTTGCTGCTCCACAGGTTGGCAAATCTATCCGGATATTTGTTGTAGATGGTACTTCGCTGGAAGAGGATGAACCGGCAATGAAAGATTTTAGGAAAACATTTATCAATCCGAAGATACTTGAACTGGATGGTGAATCAATGGTAATGAACGAGGGATGCCTTAGCCTGCCGAAATTACGCGAGGATGTTAATCGGCATAACAAGGTAAAAATAAGGTATTATGATGAAAACTTTAATTTCTTTGAAGAAGAATACGAGGGTTTGAAGGCCAGGGTTATCCAACACGAATACGACCACCTCGAAGGAGTTTTGTTCATCGACAAGATACCACCCGCTAAGAAGAAAACTGTTAAAGGGAAAATTGAATGACATCACCAAATTAAAGGTGGATGTGCATTATAAAACAAAATTGCAGAAATAATATTAAACCACGTGTTTTTTGAAGATCTGGTCAGATTTCAACAACAGATCAATATACTGGGCACGTTTGTAAACGAAGGGATCATTTGTGTTTTTCTGTGAAAGTTTGCCACGGAAGGCAGCCAGATTTTTATAATTTTTTGATTCCATCCACGTTTGCAGATCTTTCAGAATAGTGGAGATATATTCGATTCTGTTTCTGTAAACTGTACTTACAACCTGCACACAATCTGCACCGGCCAGGATCATTTTTACCACATCGGCACCGCTGAAAACACCAGTATTAGAGCAAATGGATGCGCCAATTGTTCCGTAAAGCATACCGGCAAACCGCAGGCTCAGTTTATTGTCTTCCGGGCTGCTCAGGTTGAATGGTGAGAAATGCTGTTCTTTTTCGATATCAATGTCGGGCTGGAAAAGCCTGTTGAACAATACAAATCCATCCACACCCAGTTTATCCATTTGTGAAACAACATTCAGGGGATTGGCATAGAACGGACTCACCTTGACACTGATCGGCAGCTTGATCTTAGGCTTGACGGCCTTGATGATCTCCAACTGCTGATTGTTAACATCCCGGCCATCTGTTTGGGTATCACGGGGAATATAAAAAAAGTTGAATTCAAGGGCATCAACGCCGGTCTGTTCCAACTGTTGAGCATAATCAATCCATGATTCTGTATAGATCGCATTTAAACTGGCAATTACGGGTATGCCTAAGGTCTCTTTCACCTTCCTGAGATTGACAAGGTGCTCTTCGGGACCGGCATGTTCGATGCTGGGGAAAAGTTTTACCATCTCAGCATTCCGTTCATTGTATTCTTCAAGCTGGTCATCAAACTGAGCGGATTCAAGCTGAATTTGTTCTTCAAAGAGTGATTTGTATACAATGGCTGCTGCGCCAGCCTCTTCAGCCCTTTTCAGATTATCGATTTTGGTTACAAGATTGCTGGCACCCAGGATAACAGGGTTCTTTAAATCAATTCCCAGATATTTTGTCTTAAGATCAACCATTTTATATGCTTTTTATTAAGTTTCCTTTTTTGATTATTGCCTGTGGCAGCCGCAAATTTATGAATTTAATTCATTAAAAAAATTGTAATCAGGCTCAAATTCAAGTTTCAAACATGAATTTGAAATCCGCTGAAAAAATGTTAATTTTAATTGCATTGTCAGGTATATGCCGTTATTGCCAATCTTGCGAAAAAGTCCGTTTTCCCGGCTTATTTTTCTATATGCTGCAGGAATCGCCTTTGCGGAATGCTTCAGGAGTTATTCCCTGCCTGTTGTTTGCTTTCTTTATGTTGTGGTTGCCCTTTGGTTTATTCTTTGGCTGGTTAATAAGACGCACAGGAATTTCAATACCGGATGGATAGCCGGTGTCGTTGTGGCCATGCTCATATTTATATGCGGAATATGGGCGGCCGAAATTGATTTTAACAAGGAGAAGAAGGCCCTGGCACTCTCAGAAGATACTTTATTGTACCGAGCGGTGATCATTGATATGCCTGAAGCAAAAGTTCCATCTGTCAAGGCCACTGCCAGGGTATTGGAAGTCAAAACCACAGATGGATGGATTCGTCAGAATATGAAGGTGCTGCTATATATTTCGATCGACACCACTGCCCAGATGCTTCGACCTGGCTCTGAACTGATCCTGCATACTGCATTGAAAAATATACCTCCACCGTCAAATCCGGAAGAATTCAATTATCGCAAATATCTTGCAACCCGGCATATCTATAAGCATTCCTTCATTACCCTACCACCCCGTCGGGGTGGCCCCGTCGGGGTGTCACCCTGTAACATGAGAAACCGGCTTCTGCTCTCATTCCGCAATATGGGTCTTGAACCTGGCTATTTCGGACTGGTTTCTGCACTTACCCTTGGTTACAAGGAAGATGTGGATGCTGCTACAAGGAAGGCTTTTACAGAGGCAGGTGTGATGCATATCATGGCTTTATCAGGCTTCAATGTTGGAGTTATTGCTCTTGTTCTGGGTTTTATTTTAGGCATTTTTGGTAAAAATCCTGCCGGTAAATATGTAAAAACACTCATCATTATAATATTTCTCTGGCTATTTGCCCTGATCACAGGGCTTTCACCCTCAGTTACGCGGGCCACAGTAATGATCAGTTTTGTGCTGACAGGAAGGTTATTTCACAGGCACGTGAACACCTATAATATACTGTTCGTTACTGCATTTCTGCTGCTGACTTTTTCGCCGGGAATGCTTTCGGATGTAAGTTTTCAATTGTCGTTTGCTGCCGTGGCAGGGATATTGGTTTACCAGCCTTATATGAATGGTCTACTGAATTTCAAAAATTCATTCCTCAAAAAGATCTGGCAATTATTTTCACTTTCCTGTGCGGCGCAGCTGGCCACCTTTCCCTTAACGATTTTCTATTTTCATCAATTTCCTGTATACTTCTGGCTCACCAATCTGTATGTGGTGCCCCTTGTTTCAGTTATCATCTGTATTGCCGGGGCTTACCTGGCCCTGGCATGGATTAAGCCGCTTGCCTTGATGGTAAGCAAGATACTCGCCGTTTTGCTGAAAGCATTATTGCTGTCTGTCACTGTTGTAGAAAAACTGTCCATTTTCAATGTTAAGCGGCGTATATATCAGTGGTGTCCAGGCTGCTTTGCTCATGCTTATGATCTTTGTGCTCGCGCTTGCAATACTTTTCAAAAAAGTCAGATGGTTTCCTATCGTGTTTTTACTCATGATTACCTTTGAATGGATCCATTTGGTTCATGAAAAACAGCTTGAGGATCAGAAAACAGGACTCATTTCCGCTATAAAGGGAACAACAGTTATAAATCTCATGAATGGTAAAAATGCAGTACTTCTTGTGAACGGAGGTAAGCCATCAGATCGAAAAAATTTCGCCTATGCATTCAGCAATTTCTGGATAAAGCATGGGGTCAGTCCACCTGTCATTTCATTTGACAGTCTGAATCTGGCAATATGCAATGGTCAGACAATTCCCGGCCTTTATTGCCGTCCATCCTGGCGGGGAAACAATATTCTTATCACATTTAATGACCTGCGCCTCGTACTGCTTCGGGATAACCGGTTTTACAGGTTTCATTCAAATCAACCATTGCTGGCGGACTTTATTATGATCACTGGTGGTTTATCAGTTCATCCTGACAGGATATCAAAGGAAATCCAATCCAAAATGGTGATTATTGACGGATCGGTAAAAAAATCAAGGATAACGCAATGGAAAAATGAATGTGAAAAAAGCGGGCTTGCCTGTTATGTGATCACGGAACAGGGTGCCTTCCGGATGCCCCAAAATAAATAACTGAATTTGGATTAAATCAGATTTCCACCTGGCCCATTCCCTGTCTTATCACAACAGGGATATCACCGGTACAATCGATGACTGTTGAAGGGATATTGTTACCATATCCGCCATGGATAACAGCATCTACAAGGTCCTTATAATGATCGAATATTAATTCAGGGTCTGTTGTATAATCGATCACCTGGTCTTCGTCGTGGATTGAAGTTGTTAATACGGCGTTGCCCAGTTCCCTGACGATTTCAAGAATGATATTATTGTCGGGCACCCGGATACCGATCGTTTTTTTCCGGTTACGGAATATACGCGGAACATTGCTGTTTGCCTCAAGAATGAATGTGAAAGGTCCGGGCAGATGCTGTTTCATCAGTTTAAAGGTAGCGTTATTCACATGCTTGGCGTAATCTGTCAGATGGCTCAGATTATGGCAGATAAACGAAAAATTGGCCTTTTCAAGATTAATGCCCTTTATACGGGCTACCCGCTCCACGGCTTTGTGGTTAAATACATCGCATCCGAGTCCATATACAGTATCTGTTGGAAAGATGATTATGCCCCCATCCCTAAGGATTTCAACTGCTTTTTGCACTTGTCGCTGACCCGGAGTTTCAGGATGTATTTTCAGTAACATGTGTGCAAAGATAGGAAACCTATTCGTAGGTATACTTCGTCAGCACCTTGTATTTAGTGGCGGGGTACCACGTGTCGGTTGAATTGCATAATCCCCTGGCATCATATGAATAGGTAATGCGGTTAAATTCCTCATTTCCTTTTCTCCTCCAGTTAATCTCTTTGAGATTATTCCTGGAATCATATGTGTAACTTTTTTTGATAAATTTTGCCGTTCCCGGATTCTCCTCGCTGATCTCAATAAGGTCGCCATTTGCATTGTAGGTATAGCAGGTTTTTAGAGTAACCTTATCCATCTTGTATTTTGCTTCCTCAGTCAGGTTTTTATTATCGTCATAATTGTAGGTCTTTTTTTCCAGCTCACTCTGGTTAACACCATAAACAGCCTCTTCAATGAGGTTTTTCCGTTCGTCATACCGGAGCACCAGTTTGGACGTCAGAACACCGGTTCCATTGTATATTGAAACCATCGTTGATGCACCTGTCTTACTAAAGACCCTTTTTTCAGAAAGGACAGAATTTTTCATATAACGGATTTCCAGGAGTTCTCCCTGATCGTCGTATTTATAAGTATTCGTAAAATGTTCGACACCATCATAACCCGATTCTTCAAGTACAAGGTTCCTGTCATTGTATTTTGAAATTTTCTGATAGGCAGCCTGTGAATCAGTGCTTCCCGCATACCTTGAATATTCGGTCTTATTACCGTTGGAATCGTATTTGTATTTCTCGATATTGACAACGGAACCTTTTGGATTAAAGGTGGTTACCTGGTTAATGTTTCCTTTCGCATCAAATACGGTGACCGAGGTTTTTATGCCAGTCTTTCCGGCTTTAGATCCTTTATACGCATAATCCCAGCTTACCTGGTTTTTAATATGGTTTTGCGTGATTATTTTTGCAGATCTATTCTCGTCAGCTGACTGTGGACAGGCATGAATAAAAACAAGCAAGCTGGCCAGTGTTAAGCATATCCTCATTGTATCAAAAATTGCATTTTTAGTATACCTGTCTGGTTTAAGGATTTAAATGTAAATGCGTTTACGATTGTATTGAGGTAAGGTTTCATATCAGGCAGTCTAAAATGCTGTAGGAAAATGCTATTTTTGTTCCCCAATTAAGTTAATAATGAATATTCATTCATCTATTCCTACCCGTCGTGTCATACTGTGGTGTGGAATGTTTTTTATTTTCATTATAGCGATGTTTTCAGTAAGGGGCATAGTACTGCGCAAGGCCCTGTCATCCTTTGCGGTAAAGCTGAAGGCACGCCATTACCTTGTTCACTGGGAAGGTGCTGAATTCAAAGGAATTAAATCAATCTTCATCAAGGATATCTACATCCAGAATGAAGATAATGTAAATGAAATATATGTTGATTCACTTACACTGAATGTCAGGATCATGCCCCTGCTGATCAAAAAAATACGGTTAAGGAAACTGGATTGCCGAAAGATCTCGATACGCTATCTTGCAGAAGGAAGGGATACATTGATTGCCTTACCTGTTCCCAGGGATACGACAGGAGGTATTTTTAAACGATTGGCCGGAATAGAGCTGGCAGATATGGCAAATAAAAATATTCGTACTCTTTTTTAGTTATGTACCTTCAAAAACCAAGATTCACCTGTTTGAGACCAGCATCTCCTATGCCGGTAGAAAAACGATGATCGGGTTACGCGATCTGAACATTTTACACAGCGAGGTAACAGGCACACTTGTATTGTCTTCAAAAAATTCCACTGCCGAAATTTCAGTTAATGGCCGTTTCAATAAATCGTCATACCTGGCTGAAGTGAAGCTTGTAAATCCGGGTGACAGCCTGCTCCCGCTTCCCATACTCAACGATAAATACGGGATCATCACAGGATTTGATACGATAGACATTTCATTGGATATGTCCCACCACACACGAAAGGTGGTAAACCTGGCAGGAAAATTTAATCTGACGGGATTTCAGCTGGGTGGTGATCGGATTTCTTCCTCCAGCATAAAGGTCAGCAAATTCAGTTCTTCATTTCTTGTGCACATCGGGCAGAAATATGTTGAATTGGATAGCACCACCAATGCATATCTGAATAAGATATGGATACGTCCCTACATGCATATGCGGTTGTCGCCCAGGCCGGTAGTTGAATTCAGATTACTGCCAGTGTCCTGGAATGCCGGTGATTTTTTCAGTTCACTGCCCGAGGGTATGTTTACCAGTGTAAATGGACTGAAAGCAAGTGGCACCCTTCATCATTTCCTGAATTTCTCACTCGACATGGCTATTCCCGACAGTCTTAAATTTGCGACAATCCTTGCTTCCGAAAATTTCAGGATACTTGAATATGGAACGGATGACTATCGCAAAATGAATGGCAGTTTTTACCATGAGGTTTATGAAAAAGGGAAACTGAAGACCGGGTTCATCGTAGGTTCAGATAATCCCGAGTTTGTGCCTTTTGACAATATATCTCCCTTTCTCAGGGCTGCTGTGATGACCTCGGAAGATGGCAGTTTTTTCTTTCACAATGGCTTTAATCCCGAAGCATTTCGCGAATCCATCGTTACAAATATTAAGGAAAACCGTTTCGCCCGTGGTGGCAGTACACTTTCCATGCAGCTGGTAAAAAATGTGTTTCTCACCCGAAATAAAACATTGGCCCGAAAAATAGAGGAAGCGCTTATTGTTTGGCTTATAGAGAATGAAAACCTTGTTCCAAAGAAACGGATGTATGAGGTTTATCTGAATCTGATCGAGTGGGGACCTGGAATATATGGAATAAGTCAGGCCAGCATGTTCTATTTCAACAAAACGCCGCATGAACTTACCCTTCAGGAAAGTATTTACCTGGCAAGCATTGTTCCGCGTCCAAAATTATTCAGGTATACATTTGAGGTAAACGGAGTTCCGAAGTCATTTTTCGGGAATTACTTCCGCCGGATGGAAGAATTGATGGTAAGAAAGCAATTTATCCAGCCAACGGATACAACAGGTGTAAATCCGTCTGTTTACCTTACTGGTGTAGCCGCGGCGTCGGTAGCAACGCAGGATATAGGGCGGGATGATGATCTGATCCTCAAGCAGTTGGAGATCATTCCGGCTATTGTGGAATGAAACAGTGCATGTTGATGATCATTTTGGAGAAAAATGTGTTTTTTACTATATTAAGGTTCTAATACATACTTTTAAAACAACAAGGCTATGACATTTGATTTGGAATTGATAAAGAGTGTTTATCGATCGTTTGCCCAGCGTGTTGATGCAGCCCGTAAACTGATCAATCATCCTTTAACGCTCACCGAAAAAATATTGTATGCCCACCTTGCAGAGGATGCCCAGGGCAAGATATATGAACGGGGAAAAGATTATGTGAATTTCCTACCCGACAGGGTGGCGATGCAGGATGCCACCGCCCAGATGGCCTTGCTGCAATTTATGCAAGCTGGCAGGAAAAAGGTAGCAGTTCCTTCCACTGTGCACTGTGACCATCTCATCCTGGCCCGCGACGGAGCAAATGCCGACCTGGCAACAGCCCGGATCACCAATCGTGAGGTATATGATTTTCTGGCATCTGTATCCGATAAATATGGAATCGGTTTCTGGAAGCCTGGTGCAGGGATCATACACCAGGTGCTTCTTGAGAATTATGCCTTTCCCGGTGCCATGATGATCGGAACCGATTCGCATACAGTAAATGCAGGTGGATTGGGTATGATCGCAATTGGAGTGGGTGGTGCCGATGCCTGCGATGTAATGGCCGGACTGCCATGGGAAATGCGCTTCCCAAAGCTGATTGGCATTCATCTGACCGGAAAACTCAGTGGCTGGGCTTCTGCAAAGGATGTAATCCTGAAAGTGGCAGGAATTCTTACCGTTAAAGGAGGAACCGGATGTATACTTGAGTATTTTGGTGAGGGAGCCAAATCCATTTCCTGTACGGGCAAGGGAACAATCTGCAACATGGGCGCTGAAATTGGCGCAACAACTTCTGTTTTTGCCTATGACAGCAAGATGGAAGACTATCTTCGCGGTACGGACCGAAATGACGTCGCCGAAGGTGCCAGCCAGCTGAAAGAATACCTGACTGCAGATGAGGATGTTTATAAGAATCCTTCGAAATATTTTGATCAGCTGATCGAAATTAATCTGTCGGAACTTGAGCCACATATTAATGGTCCGTTCACGCCTGATCTTGCCACCCCGGTATCGCAATTTGCTTCATTGGTAAAAGAAAAAGGCTGGCCTGAAAAGCTCGAAGTAGGTCTGATCGGTTCCTGCACTAATTCGTCCTATGAGGATCTTACAAGGGCAGCATCGGTTGCAAAGCAGGCTATTGGCAAAAAACTCAAGGCACAATCCTCATTTACGATAACTCCCGGATCGGAACAAGTGCGCTTTACAGCTGAACGTGACGGATTGCTGGATACTTTTGAAGAAATGGGCGGAGTGGTTCTTGCCAATGCCTGTGGTCCCTGTATAGGGCAATGGGCGAGATATGGAGCTGACAAGCAGGAGCGCAATTCCATCATGACTTCCTTTAACAGGAATTTTGCCAAACGTAATGACGGAAATCCCAACACTCATGGATTTGTTGCTTCTCCGGAAATTGTTACTGCTTATTCAATCGCAGGAACCCTGTTGTTCAATCCGCTTACAGATACCCTTACAAATGAGGATGGCATTGCCGTAAAGCTGGATGAACCAACCGGGGCAGAAATGCCTGAAAATGGATTTGATGTGAAGGACAGCGGTTACCAGAAACCAGCTGAGGATGGAAGTGGTATTGAAGTTCTTGTTGATCCAAAGAGCGACAGGCTGCAGTTGCTTAAACCTTTTGAGCCATGGAATGGCAGGGATTATGTCAATCTGCGGCTACTGATCAAGGCCAGGGGCAAATGCACCACCGACCATATTTCAATGGCCGGACCCTGGCTTAAATACCGGGGTCATCTCGACAATATTTCAAACAACATGCTGATTGGTGCGGTGAACTATTTTAATGACAAGACAAATTCGATAAAAAATCACATCACCGGCCATTATGATGAGGTGCCTAAAACCGCAAGGATGTATAAGGCCCAGGGTATTGGCACTATCATCGTGGGAGATGAAAACTATGGGGAAGGCTCTTCACGGGAGCACGCTGCCATGGAACCAAGGCATCTCGGTGTAAAAGTGGTGCTGGTTAGGTCCTATGCGCGTATTCATGAGGCAAATCTCAAAAAACAGGGTATGCTGGCACTAACCTTTATGGATAAAGCCGATTATGATAAGATCCAGGAAGATGACCTGATGGATATTTCCGGATTGACCACATTTACACCCGGCAAGTCTTTGGTCATCAGATTGAGGCATGGAGATGGAAGCATTGAGGAAATATTGGCAACCCATACCTATAATGAAAGCCAGATCGGCTGGTTCAAGGCTGGTTCAGCGCTCAACCTTATCCGGCAATATCAGTAGATAACCTGACTTTGCCTGAATTGAAGCATGTATTGTAAAGTTAAAAAATAATTATCTTAGCGTATATTATTATAAACAAGCATCCCTGAGCTAATTTGAAAAACCTTTCACAATTCAGGCCTATTCCAAAGGGAGATAAGAAAACAATCCGGGGATGGGTGATGTACGACTGGGCCAATTCAGTATATCAATTAACGATTGGTTCCACTATTTTTCCAATCTATTATAATGCTGTAACGCGACATGGAACTGACTATACTGTAAATTTCTTTGGTTACAAAGCCATCAATACAGTATTATATTCCTGGGCAATAGCGGCTTCATACCTTGTGGTTGCATTCTTTTCACCCCTGTTTTCATCCATTGCGGATTATACCGGTCTCCGTAAACGGTTTATGATGGTCTTTACCTGGATTGGTGCGCTGTCATGCGGATTCCTGTTTTTCTTCAATAAAAATACTGTTGAACTGGGGCTAATTGCTTTTACCCTGGCGACAATAGGTTATGGAGGAAGCCTTGTTTTCTATAATTCATTTCTTCCTGTAATTGCTGATCCGGTGGATCAGGACAGGATCAGTGCCCGGGGATACTCAATGGGTTACCTGGGTGGTGTGGTTCTGCTTTTATTTAACCTTGTATTCGTCCTTTTTCCCGGCTTTTTTGGCATTACAGACGATACTTTTGCCCCAAGGCTGGCCTTTCTTACTGTTTTTCTATGGTGGATCGGATTTTCACAGATCACATTCCGCCGCCTGCCACGTTATACTTTTGGCCACAGGGTAAAAGGAGGCAATGTTGTTCTCAAAGGTTACCAGGAACTTCGCACAGTCTTTAACCAAATAAGGAAAACTGAATCATTTGAAGATTTACCTGTCCGGTTTTTTCTTTATGACGATGGGTCTTCTGACTGTAATGTTCATGGCCGCTACGTATGCCACGAAAGAACTTGGGATTGGCAGATTCTGTGCTAATACCCACAATATTGCTGATTCAGCTTGTGGGCATGCTTGGCGCCTGGCTATTCGCCCGGATATCCGGACGCTATGGTAACATCAGGGCACTTGATCCTCTCCATCATCATTTGGATTCTGGTTTGTATTAGCGGTATATTTTATTACAAACGCCCTGGGTTTCATTCTGGTTGCAATTGTAGTTGGATTGGTAATGGGTGGCACCCAATCGCTTGCCCGGTCCACATACTCCAAAATGCTTCCTGAAACACGCGATCATACCTCCTTCTTCAGCTTTTATGATGTAATGGAAAAAATTGCCACAGTTGGCGGAACCTTCAGTTTCGGGATCATTGAAGCGATAACAGGAAGCATGCGCTTTTCCGTTCTGGCCATCATTGTTTTTTTTATGATCGGACTTATCTTTATGCTGGTTCTGCTTAGAAAGCAAAACCTTGCCTGACAACAGATACTTATCCGGTCGGATCGATGCATTCCAGGTACCTGATTATTATTGCCGGTCCCACAGCTGTTGGGAAAACTGATCTGGCTATCCGGATTGCCAAATACTTTGGCACCGAAATTATTAATGCTGATTCCCGACAGGTATACCAGGAAATGAAAACAGGAACCGCGGTTCCTTCTGCAATACAGCTTGCGCAGGTAAAGCATCATCTGGTAGGTCACAGATCCATTCATCAACAGTACAATGCAAGCCTATTTGAACTGGAGGCCATTGAAATTCTTGACAGCGTTTTTTCCCATCATAATGTGGTGATCATGGCAGGAGGCAGTGGAATGTATATAGAGGCTGTATGTCGTGGTATAGATGATATACCTTCGGTGGATCCGGAAATCCGGGAACGACTGCAACGGGAATTCCTTGAGAATGGCCTCGCCGGAATTCAAGGCAGGCTTTTTTCAGCTGATCCGGAGTATTATCGAAAAGCGGATCTGAACAATCCCAAGAGGATACTTAAAGCACTTGAAATTTCCGAAATGACCGGAAGGCCGTATTCATCTTTTCTTACAGGTCAGGCCAAAGAAAGGAATTTTATTCCTTTACGCATTGGCCTGGACATTCCAAGAAAAGACCTGCATGCCAACATAAACAGACGGGTGGATGCCATGATGTCGGAAGGTCTGGCGGAAGAAGTACGCAAGCTTTTACCATATCGTGAATTAAATGCATTGAATACAGTAGGATACAAAGAACTATTCGATTATTTTGACAATAAGTGTACCCTGGATGAGGCTGTTCAAAAAATTAAAGACCATACAAGGCAGTATGCCCGCAGACAGCTTACATGGTTCAGGAAACAAAAGGATACAAAATGGTTCTTACCCGATGAAGATGAGTCAATATTGAACTTTGTAAACGAAACTATCGCCCGAAATGAACATCCCTGAAATAAAGCATTTCAACCTTAGGGTTTATGCCCTTATCATAAATGACGGGTATATTCTGCTAAGCGATGAGTTTGTGCATGACATGAAAATGACAAAGTTTCCCGGCGGAGGATTATATTTTGGCGAAGGTCCTGCAGATTGCCTTAAACGTGAAGCAATCGAAGAATTTGGTCAGGAGCTGGAAATCATTGAACATTATTATACAACTCATTTTTTCCAGCAGGCATTATTTTATGAAGACCAACAGTTAATCAGCATTTATTATCTGGCCAGGTTTCCTGAGGTTCCGCGCTTCAGGATTTCGGAAAAGCCCTTTGATTTTCCTGAGCTGATTAATGAAAGTCAGTCATTCAGGTGGGCCAGGATCACTGAACTTTCAGAAAAGGATCTTAGTTTTCCTGTTGACAGGTATGTCTTTGGCATGCTTAAATCCGATTCAAAACCAGAATATTGAACTAACCGGATTGTTTCTTGTTGTAATCTCAAAACGGGGTCTTGATAGTTCAATATACTATGGCCTGAAATTTGTAATTACCTAATTCATTTTGGTAAAGAAAATGTTATATATATATTTACAAATGTTATGACAACCAATAAGTATAAACCTATAATCTGAAATTTTATGAATTTAGTTGCCATTAAAAGAGTTACCGGGCTTTTAATTATTTTCACAGGTTTGCATGTAAGTCTGTTTGCCCAGGAGAAGAATGACGCCATCAACGCTTTCAATGAAAGCGTCAATTTGATGAAAACCGATCCGGTCAGCGCCATCGCATCATTTGAAAATTGCATTAAAGTTTGTGATCAGATTGGCGATTCGGCTAATGACATTAAAGACAAAGCAGTTAAGGTTTTACCCGATTTGTATTATCAAAAAGCATCTGATCTTTTGCTGGTGGACAAGAAAATTCCAGAGTCCCTTTCTGCCTCAAAAAAAGCAATAGAAGTAGCTAATAAATATGGGGATACTACTGTTGTTGAGAATGTGCAAAAAATTATGATACAGGCCTATTCGGCCAGGGGATCTGCATTGGCCGCTACTGAACCGGATAAAGCCATTATGTATTATGATAGCGCACTCGCAATTAATCCACATCACCAGGCTTCTCTATACAATAAAGCTTTGATTTACAGGAAAACCAATAATATTGAGAAATTCGGTGAAACAATCGATGAATATATTTCTGAGCTGAAACCAGATCAAGATCAGCAAAAGATTGAGCAGGCGAATAAACTGGCCCTTGATTTTTTCCGTCTTGCAGGTGGAAAGGCTAATCAGGCCAATAAGACTGGGGAAGCACTCAGTTTGTTAAATACATCGCTAAAATATGGTACCGATAAGAATGTTTATTATCATTTTGCCAATATTTATAATAAACAGAAGAAGTATGCAGATGCGGCTGTAAATGCCAAGATGGGTCTGGATATGGAAACTGGAACACCAGATGCAAAGGCCAAGTTTTATTTTGAATTGGGATTGGCTCAAAAGGGAAAGGGCGACACGGCTTCTGCCTGTGAATCGTTCACAAACGCTTTGTATGGCCCATTTGCTGCTGCAGCCAAGGCAGAAAGAACAAATCTAAAATGTAAGTAGACTATCTTGTAGATTATTGCCCCGGCTTTTGTGCCGGGGTAATAGTTAATGATTTTTCATTTCGCAGATACGCCGCTAAGACAACCCGGCGATTTCCCTGAAAAGTTCTTTTTGTTTTGCAGTGAGATTGGTGGGTATTTTAATGGAATAGGTAATATAAAGATCCCCGAATTGTCCCTTGCTTTTATAAACCGGGAATCCCTTATTTTTTAGTTTTACATTCGTGCCGTTCTGGGTTTCAGGTTGCACCTTTACCTTAACTTTTCCGTTGAGTGTATCCACCGTAATATCACCTCCCAGCACAGCTGTATAAACATCAAGATCAACTGTAGTGTACAGATTATTTCCCTGGCGTTTAAAGCGGGGATGATCGGCAATTACAAAAGATATATACAGATCACCATTGGATGCTCCGTTGATTCCGGGGCCACCATGACCCGTAATTTTTATTGTTTGTCCGTTTTCGATTCCTGCCGGAATAGTGATGCGGATATTTTTGCCGTTAACTGTAAGGGTTTGCTGATGTGTTTCATATGCCTGGGCCAAATCTACCTGCAATTGTGCAGTATAATCTTCGCCCCTGATCTTCATTTGCCGGCTTCTCGTCCTGCTTTCAAATCCGCCGCCAAACATGGATTCAAAAAAATCAGAAAAGCCATCGAAATCCCGTGTTTCTGAAAAACTGCGCCCCCGTCTGCCGGATGCTTGCCCCTGGTATTGTCGCGTATCTTTAAATTGCTCAGCATGCTGCCAGTCTTTTCCATGCCGGTCATATTTTTTACGTTTTTCAGGATCGCCCAGGACTTCATGTGCTTCATTGATCTGCTGAAAATTGGCCTTGGCATTCTTATCATCCGGATTCAGATCGGGGTGGTATTTTCGGGCCAGTTTCCGGTAAGCATTTTTGATTTCCTGCTGGGAAGCATTTTTTTCAATTCCAAGGATCTTATAATAGTCGATGAACATGCCGGCAAATATTTCGTACTGTTATATCAGATGCAAATTTAGGAAAAAACTACGCTGTCTGTAATCTCATTGCTAAAGAGCGTAGTTTTTACTTCAACACAAGCTTTTAATAAACGAAGGTGGTGATAACTGCAATTGAGGATGGTAAGAGTTCTTTATCGATTCTGATGTTAGATAGAGGGCTCAAAGGAATCCTTTTTAGTGAAAATCCGTTTTAAGATAATATGGCCAACATTCTGGAGCATACCCGGCTTGCTGGCCACAGCTGCACTTATTCCTAGTTGCAGAACACTTCCTAATATTTTTCTAAAAATGCTGACTGATTTTCCGACTACCAGTTTTCTTGAAAAATAGGCAGCCCCTAATCCTACTACCGCTCCGAGCAGGTTTAACCTAAACCTGGGGGAGGTAGCTACTTCATTTATTGTATTCCTGATTATATTAGCAGGCTCTAAATTTTCCCTTATTATGTAGAATTTTTCTTTTATAATGCGCCCTTGTTCTTTTTTTCTGATCTCCAGCTCAAAAATGGCTTCCTTAAGCTGCACCGCAGAATCGATCGTATACATTGCTGGTTATTTAAGAGATCTGGTGAATGATCATGTCTGCCAGGATCCTTTTCAGACCCTTATGCATAAAGAAATACACTATTAATCCCAGGAGACCATAAAATGCAGCCACGGCAAAAAAACCATACCAGATTCTGCCCAATAAGTCTCCCAGCCAGAATGCAGCCCCAAAACTTGCCATTAACAAAAATGTAATAAAGGAAATGATTGCTGCTATTCGTGATATAACGGTACCTGCTATATCAGAAACTTTGTCAAGCCTCTTCAGTTTAAACAGCTCAAAGGTTGTTTTACCATATTCCTCGAGGCTATCAAGAAGCGATGACAGAACGTTTTCTTTTTCGTCCATTTCCTGCACCTTATAATCCGGGTCCATAGCTAAAAAGTAAAAGTTATATTGTTCAATGATAATCTGCCATTTCGCTGGCCCTGAATTGAATTTTCAGAGGTAAGCAAAAATGCAGATTCTTCAAGCGAATCAAACTGGTATTTTGTCTTTTCATTAAGTTTCAGCAATTCACCTTTGCCAAGGACAACCGATTCATTGCGGATTTGGAATTTCAATTTCCCGTCCAGTATCTGATAAGTAATGGTGTCATTTAATTGTACCGATCTTATCTCGATCCCTGCCGGCAATAAAGTTAGTACGATATTTTTCACCGGACTTTTCAAAAGAACCATAGTGCTGAGTTCTTTTCTTGACCAGGAGGGATCTCGTTTTAATGTTTCAATCAATGAAGGAATATCAAAATTCATATTTTAATGGATTTGACATAGCCATATGATATAAAACAATTCAAACGGCTAAAAGGTTTTCTATTTCACTTTATCCGCCGCCTTGCCCAGCTTTTCCTCAGCAAATTCTGCAGTGTTTTCTTTCACTTTTTCGATCCGCTCAGTTACGGCTTTCAATAAAATCCTGAAATTTCGTTTTCAGATCATCTACGTAATCTTCGCTTTTCTTCGCAATGTTCCTGCGTGTTACTGAACCCTTTTCAGGTGCAAACAATACACCCAATAAAGCTCCTGCTGCTACGCCAGCCAGCAGACCTAAAAGAACTCTTCCTGAACTCATAATACATTAGTGTTAGTTAGTGAATAAAAAAAACAGCTTTAAATATCAGGCAGGCAGATTAGACTTTTCCTGATACCTGCCCTTTAGGTTTTAAATTCTTCTTCCGCTTATGATTCTGAAAAGTACAGCGATGATTGCTATAACCAGAAGTACGTGGATTATTCCACCGGTATGGAATCCAACGAAGCCTATCAGCCATGCTATGACCAAAATGACGGCAATGACGTAAAGTAAATTACCCATTTAAATAAGTTTTAATAGTTAAAAAATTTCGAAATCAGATTGATACCTTATCTAAAAATCCAAAATGATTATACAAAGTTCATTCTCTTCCATTTGGTAAGTGTTACATAATAATATAATTGTGTTGTATGATTCACACTTTTAAAAGCATATAATTCCGGAGGAATTCTGCAGACCATTGTCTAGAACAGCGAGGTGGAAATTTATCACATGGTAAAAGCGAGCTGACTTCGCAGGTCGATGGTTAATGAATTTCGGAATTTTATCGAAAAAAGTTTTAAATTGTAAGCAAAAAGCAAATTTGTGTTGCAGTTAGTATAAAAAAGTACATTATTAATATAATCTTTAAATAATTTGTTATAATTTTGTTCTGTTTGAAAACAGAGGTTGTAATGATTACTTAACAAGCGAAATGATATGTGTGGAATTATTGGGGTATTTGATCTGAAGACAGGCACGCGTGAGCTCAGGCCTAAGCTGCTTGAAATGTCGAAAAAGGTACGTCACAGAGGGCCTGACTGGTCTGGTATATATTGTGGTGAAAAGGCAATCATTACCCATGAACGCTTATCGATCGTGGATCCTGCCTCAGGGGGACAGCCTCTGTATAGTAAGGACGGAAAACTGATTCTCGGGGTGAACGGGGAAATATATAATCACCAGTCCATCCGGGAGAGATATAAGGATTCATATGAATTTCTAACCATGTCGGATTGCGAGGTTATTCTTGCACTCTACCGCGATAAAGGCAAGGATTTTCTTGAAGATCTCAATGGCATTTTTGCGTTTGTACTGTATGACGAAGAAACCAACAGTTACCTTGTGGCCCGTGATCATATTGGAATAATCCCGTTATATATGGGCTGGGATGCATTTGGCAATTATTATTTTGCCTCTGAGCTTAAAGCCCTCGAAGGGACCTGTAATAAAATTGAAGTATTTCCTCCGGGCCATTATTTCTATAGCCAGGAAGGGGAACTGAAAAAGTGGTATACCCGCGACTGGATGACATATGATGCAGTAGAAGATAACAAGTCGGATATGAATGAACTGCGCATTGCCCTTGAAAGCGCAGTGCATCGCCAGCTGATGTCCGATGTACCCTATGGAGTTTTGTTATCCGGGGGGCTCGATAGTTCAATAATCTCAGCCATTGCCAGGAAATATGCAGCGCACCGCATTGAAACAAATGATGAGAAAGATGCATGGTGGCCAACATTGCATTCCTTTGCCGTGGGGCTGGTTGGATCGCCTGATCTTATAGCGGCCAGAAAAGTTGCAGATCACATTGGAACCGTACATCATGAAATTCATTTTACCGTTCAGGAAGGTCTTGATGCACTTCGTGATGTCATCTATTTTCTTGAGACCTATGATGTGACAACTGTAAGGGCGTCCACTCCCATGTATCTTATGGCACGTGTAATTAAATCGATGGGTGTAAAAATGGTTCTGTCAGGTGAAGGTGCAGACGAGATATTCGGAGGGTACCTCTATTTTCATAAAGCCCCCAATGCAAAGGAGTTTCATGAGGAAACGATCCGCAAGCTGAATAAGCTATACTTATATGACTGCCTCCGTGCCAACAAATCACTGGCTGCCTGGGGAGTTGAAGGGCGTGTGCCCTTTTTGGACAAAGAATTTATGGATGTGGCCATGCGCCTGAATCCGGAAGATAAAATGGCCAAAAACGGAAAAATGGAGAAATGGATTCTGCGGAAAACATTTGAAGATTATTTACCTGAAAGTGTTGCCTGGCGTCAGAAAGAACAGTTTTCAGATGGAGTTGGCTATGGATGGATCGACATGCTGAAAAATATTACTTCTGCTGCTGTAACGGACGATATGCTGAATACTGCGAAGTTCCGTTTTCCTGTCAATACGCCGCGGAACAAGGAAGAGTATTATTATCGTTCTATTTTCAGTGAGCATTTTCCTTCGGATTCTGCTGCCGCCTGCGTACCATCAGTTCCATCGGTGGCTTGCAGCACTGCAGAAGCGCTTGCCTGGGATGAATCGTTCCGGAACCAGAATGATCCGTCTGGCCGCGCTGTGAAAAGCGTTCATGAACAAGCTTATAAAGAATAAATGGATATAGTCGGTTTAGTCCCGGCTGCAGGAATAGCCAGCCGGTTAGGTAAACTGCCATACAGCAAGGAGATCATGCCCTTACCGGGCATGAAAGATAAGGCTTCTGTCCTGTCCGAAAATCTGATCCGTTATTTCAGGCTGGGGGGAATTCATAATTTGTATATTATAATCCGGAAGGGGAAATGGGATATCCCCGAATATTATGGGGACGGCAGCTCCTTTGGCGTCAACATCGGATATCTGATGATGAACCTGCCCTTTGGTACGCCTTTTTCAATCAGCCAGGCCTTTCCGTTCATTGGCGACAAAATTGCAGCACTTGGTTTTCCGGATATTCTCTTTGAGCCCGAAGATGCTTTTGAAAAGCTGAAAACCCGGTTTCTTGAAACTGATGCGGATATCATCCTGGGTATTGTTCCTTCAGAGCATTTTCTCCGGTCGGACATGATCGAACTGGATGAAAAGGGTAAAATAAAGGATATTGTGATCAAGCAAAACCGGCCAGATCTGAAGCACAGCTGGTTCGCCGCTCTCTGGCGGCCAGCATTTACCGTTTTCATGAAAGATCAGCTTAACGGGGTGCTTTCCCAAAATAAAGAGGGAAGGATTAAAATGTCCGACGGAACATCCAGGGAATTGTATATGGGAGATATAATTCGCGAAGCTATTGTCAGCGGCATGAAGACAGATTACCTGCTTTTTAGGGACGGATATTACAAAGACATGGGTACCTGGGAAGAATTGGGTAAAATATCCGGGACGGATAAACAATAAATTTGTATTTTCACGGCTTGCTTTTAACCTGTTGATGAATAATTTATGCAGGCAGTAGTTCTGGCCGGAGGCAGGGGCACCCGGCTTGGGGATATGACCCTTGAGATTCCAAAACCCATGTTACTCCTGGGGAATAAACCCTTGTTGCATCACCAGGTTGACCTTCTTAGCAAATACGGAGTGAAGGAAATCATCATCCTTGTCAATTACCTGAAGGATCCCATCATGAACTATTTTGGCGATGGTTCCGATTTCCATGTTAAAATAAGATACTATGAAGAAATCACCCCTCTTGGAACAGTAGGAGGAATAAAGGAAATTGAAGAATGGCTCACTGGTGACTTCCTTGTTTTGTATGGTGATGTGATGATCAACATGGATCTCGCCAGGCTGATCGCCTTTCACCAGTTAAAATACAGTGGATGTACGCTGGTGCTGCATCCGAATGATCATCCCTATGACAGCGACCTTGTTGAAATAAATACAACAGGCAGGGTTGTTGCCTTTCATTCAAAACCCCATGATCCCGGGGAAACATATCATAACCTGGTGAACGCGGGAGCCTATGTGCTTTCACCTAAAATATTCCCCTTTCTTGAAAAGGGCAAAAAAGCCGATTTCGGACGCGACATTTTCCCCCGGATTTTCAGCAGGCTACCCATGTTTGGATACAGAACCACAGAATACCTGAAAGACATGGGTACTCCGGAGCGCCTTGATAAAGTCAGACAGGATCTTGAATCCGGTCGTATCAGGAACAGCAGCTATGAATTTCCGCAAAAAGCCATATTTCTCGACCGTGACGGCGTTTTAAACGTGGAAAAAAGCTATATAAGCAAACCCGAAGAACTTGTATTATTTGATTTCACGACGGCAGCTGTCCGCAAAATCAACCAGAGCGGTTATCTGTCCATTGTAGTCACCAACCAGAGTGCTATAGCACGTAACCTTTGCACAGAAGAGGATATTCAGGAAATTCATCGAAGCATGGAAACCACCCTGGGCCAGGACGGGGCATGGCTCGATGGGATCTATTATTGTCCGCATCATCCTGATAAAGGTTTTCCGGAGGAAAATCCAAAATATAAAATCGACTGTGATTGCCGGAAGCCACGGACGGGCATGTTCAGAAAGGCTGCCGAAGATTTCAATATAAGCACGGGCGATTCCTTTATGATCGGGGATTCGGAGCGTGACATACAGGCGGGCATCAATGCAGGTTGCGTTACCCTGGGAGTAAGAACCGGGTATGGAATTAAAAAAACAAGAGTGCTTCCCGATTATATGTTCAACAACCTGGCTGAAGCTGTGGATTTTATTGTGGATGATCCGCTGCGTGCCTATTTCGGTAAGATATTCTCGAAATTTGCAAAATTTAAAGAAAGCCGTCCCTGGATCATACTAATCGGTGGGAATACAAGGACAGGGAAAAGCACGCTGGCATCTTATCTCCGGCTGGCTTTTGAAAAGAAGGGGCAGAGGACATTAAGCGTTTCTCTCGATAACTGGCTTTTGTCAGAATCCGAGCGGAAACCGGAAATGGATGTATACGCCCGTTTCAAATTACCACAGATAGAAACCGATCTTAAAAAGCTTTTCGAAGGAGATACTTTGTATAAAACAACCTATGCAAACCATCCTGAACGGAATGCCCAGCCGCTGTTGCTGAATCCGCAGGGAGTCAGCATAATTCTTGTGGAAGGCGTTGTGGCATTAAGCTCACCTGCCTTGCGGCAACTGGCTGATCTCAGGCTATTCACTACCCTGGCCCCGGATGCATTCATGAAACGTATGAAGGAATATTATACCTGGCGTGGCAAATCATTAGCTAATACGGCCCTTCTTGTTGAAAAAAGAAAAACCGATGAATATCAATTGATAGAAAAAGAAAGTAAATTCGCTGACATGATTATAAATGCTTGCGCCTCATGATAATCACCCGTACACCCTTCCGGATCAGTTTTGTAGGTGGTGGTTCTGACATGGAAACATTTTACTCCCGGTCTCCGGGTGCCGTATTAAGTACGAGCATCAACAAATACATGTACATTTCCTCGCACAAGTTTTTTTTCCCCGGACAGATCAGGGTGAAGTATTCCGAAACTGAAACCGTTAATCATCTTGATGAGCTTAAACATCCGCTACTTCGCGAATCCATGCGAAAAACAGGTGTCACCAGCGGCATTGAGATCAGTTCTATTGCTGATATACCTTCCGGAACAGGAATGGGATCATCTTCATCTTTTACAGTGGGCCTCCTTCATTGCCTGTACGCCGTTAAAAGGCAGTATGTGACGCACGAACAGCTGGCACGTGAGGCCAGCGAGATAGAAATCGACATCCTGGGTGAACCCATTGGCAAACAGGACCAGTATGCGGGGGCCTTCGGCGGATTGAACATCATCCATTTCAACCCAAATGGATCGGTACTTGTGGAGCCGATGTATATCAAGGACGAAATTTACAGGGCATTGCAGAACAACCTGCTGATGTTTTACATCGGTAACCAGCGAAAGGCCTCGGATATATTATCGGAACAAAAAAGAAACGCATCTCAGGATGAAAAATTCGGCATTCTCAAGTCCATGGTGTCGCTTGTTTTTAACTTAAGGGACTGCCTTTTCAGTGAAAAGCTGGTGGATTTTGGTCCAATTCTTCATGAAAACTGGATATTAAAACAAAAACTCGCTTCCCAGATCAGCAATCCGGAGATAAATAATATTTATGATGCCGGTTTAAAGGCCGGGGCAACAGGTGGTAAACTTTTAGGCGCCGGAGGGGGTGGATTCATGCTATTTTATTGCGAAAAAGGTAAGCAGGCCCGGTTAATTGAGAGCCTGAGGCCCCTTGAACAGTTTCCATTTACATTTGAACGCGACGGTTCGAAACTTATATATTTTGCGGATGAAGAATTCTGAATTCAGTGATTATTTTAAACGCCTGTCGGAAACCCTTGATAAGGTCGATACTGATGCGATTGAAAAGCTGGCTGACATACTTATGAAAGCCCGTGAACGGGGAAATACAATTTTCATTTTTGGAAACGGCGGAAGCGGAGCTACTGCCTCCCATGTTACGGGCGATTTCCTGAAGGGGATCTCCTACCAGCTGGATAAGCGCTTCAGGGTGCAGTGTCTGAATGACAATGATTCAGGGATGATGGCCATTTCAAATGATCTGTCGTATGAGGAAATCTTCATTGAACAGTTAAAGGCATTTCTCAGGAAGGATGATATTGTGATCGGCATTTCAGGCAGCGGTAACTCCGCCAATGTTGTAAAAGCCATGCAGTATGCCAGAACAGAGGGTGCAAAAACAATTGCTTTTTGCGGCTATAAGGGAGGAAAGATAAGGGAACTTGCCGATCATATAATTCATGCCCCTGTACACGATATGGAAATCACTGAGGACGTTCATATAATCATTTTTCATGCCCTGAAGCAATCGCTGATGCGCCGTTTGAAAGGAGATGATTTTTCCATGGGAAAGACTTACGATGAAAGAGTGAAATAGGGACTTGGGACATTCCAGTCTAAGCCCCTAAGCCCCTAAGCCCCTAAGCCCCTAAGCCCTAACCCTAAACTCCTAAGCCCCTAAGCCCCTTTCGTAATTTCAGGTTTTTCGCTCTCCTTTGTGCTTTTAAGAACAAATCTCATAAAAATCGCCTTTAACATTCCAAGTCCGTATCCTGTAAGCATTACCACGGCTGCATAAACACTCATCAACCCAATATTCAGACTTCGATAGTGAAGCGAGGCATCAATCAGAATAGCAATCGCATACCCTATAAATGAAGCCGCCCAGCATATAAAAACCGGTTTTGAAAACAGACTGAATATTATTCCTCCCAACATAAATAGTACAAATAGGGAAGGGAGGAGATGTACAGGTTTTAACGCATCGCCATGTTTTTTCTGCAGGTCAATTCTTCCACTGCCAAATGAAAACACCTGTCTGAAAAACTTGTAAAATGTTGACCGGCGTTTATGAAATACAAATGCATTTTCAATAAGTCCGGAATGGAATCCATTTTTTTTCAATCTGATACTCAGATCAATATCTTCTGATACCTTTAAACCGCTGAATCCTTTTAATTCATTAAATACCTGTCTTTTTATGCCCATGTTGAAGCTGCGGGGCTGATACTGTCCGACATGGCTTTTTCTACCCCTGATACCCCCGGTGGTAAAAAAAGAAGTCATGGCATAACTGATGGCCTTTTGTTTAGAGCTGAAGTTTTCACTTGCTTTGTCAGGTCCTCCATATGCATCCAAGGGATGAGCCAGAAGAAATTTTTTTACTTCAGTAAAATATTGGGGAGGTATTACACAGTCAGAATCAAAGAATACCACAAAATCACCCTTGGCATTTTCCACGCCCCAGTTTCTGGATTCGCTAATTCCTAAGGCCTTTTTATAAAGATAAATCAGCTGCAGTTTGTCTTTAAATTTCAGAATCACATTACCAACAGAATCATCCGGGCTTCCATCAGCAATTATCACTTCGAAATTTTTGTCTTGCTGTTCCACCAGGCTGGTTAACAACTCGGATACCTCATCGGGACGTGAGAATGTTGGAACAACTACGGAGAAGTACATTTTTTATTGCTTTATCCCCGGGTTTTACCCGGGGTTATTGATATTTGCCCTTCGGGGCACCAATGAACTCCATACTCATCTCTCATCTCTCTTTTCTACCGACAGTGAATCCCCAAAAGGGTTTTTCTTCCTTGTCCCTAGTCCCTTGTCCCTTGTCCCTCTTCATATCTCCTTTTCGATATGATACTCATTCCGGTCTGCGGAGGTGCGGGAAACAAGTTCTCCGAGGAATCCCGCCATGAAGAGCTGTGTGCCAATAATCATGGCTGTAAGTCCGATATAGAAATAGGGGCTTTGGGTAACCAGTTTTGCGGGGATATGCCTGGCCACAGCGATCAGCTTGTCAATGCCCAGGAAGGCCGCCATTCCAGAACCTATCAGGAACATCCCCGTGCCCATGGTTCCGAAAAAATGCATCGGCCGTCTCCCAAAGCGCGATATAAAAGAAATGGTCAGCAGGTCGAGGTATCCGTTGATAAAGCGCTCCAGGCCGAATTTAGTAACTCCGTACTGCCGCTTCCTGTGCTGAACCACTTTTTCACCAATGGCTTTGAATCCGGCCTTTTTGGCAATGAATGGAATATAGCGGTGCATTTCCCCATACACCTCGATGGATTTCACCACATCGCGGCGGTATGCTTTTAAACCGCAATTAAAGTCGTGAATATCTATTCCGCTGAAGCGGCGGGCAGTCCAATTATATAACCTGCTAGGGAGATTCTTTGTGAGCGTATTATCGTATCTTTTTTTCTTCCATCCCGAAATCAGATCATATCCTTCCCCGATCATCCGGTAAAGACCCGGTATTTCATCCGGGCTGTCCTGCAGATCTGCATCCATAGTTACAACAACGTCACCTTTGACAGCCTGAAATGCACAATGCAGGGCTGCCGATTTGCCATAATTGCGCCTGAATTTGATTCCTTTTACAGAGATATTCTCTTTGGCGATTTCTTCAATAACCTGCCATGATCCGTCATTGCTGCCATCATCCACCAGTATCACTTCATAGGTAAACTTATTATGGTCCATTACCTGTTTGATCCACTTCAGCAGTTCAGGAAGGGATTCGGCTTCATTATACAGGGGAATAACTACGGAAATACTTGGCACTGTCATGGATGGCATTTAATTCTTAAGCAAATGGATTAGGATCTTTTTTCAGAAAGGCTGAAGTGATAAGTGAAAAGACAAATCCAATCAATGAAAATACAAATACACCTGATGGAAGGGACCAGATTGATATCATGGATTCCCGCGCTTTTTCAAGCATGTCATCTAATTGGTCGGCTGCGATAAACCGGCTATTTTGAAAAGTTTCTTCCATGATGGCCAAATTCTTATCAACAAGCCCCGGATCAATATACCGCATCATGATAAAATTGAAGAAAATGACAATGATCCCAACGAAAACAGAAATAATCAGTCCAAATACCAGTGCTCTGCCGTATTTAATAAATCCGCCCAGTTCCTTGTCGCGATAGGTTTTGGTTCCCAGGTAAATTCCAATAAAAATAATAATGTATTGTATAAAGCCCATTGCTTTATTAAAGTAAAAGTCGGTCAGATACAACAAAACACTGTATACAACCAGGATGAGCCCGATAATTGCACCATAGGTCATAGCTGATTTTAACCGGTTGGAACTAGTTTCTTCCATTTTGGCAGGATTTTTAATGAATATAGACAAATATAGGGTTTTTCATCACTCAATATACAAAAAAAACCGGGCAAGCTTATCATATCGCACCGCTACAACCGCCTACCCTTGCTTCCTTCCGGACCTGGGGGGATTCAGCAGGAGCTGGCCGTATGAGACTTACCCGGCGTTGCAAAACTATTAACTTTTATGGGATTTCCAAAGGAAATATTAATAGGAGCCACAAAGTCACAAAGGCACGAAGCCTCATTGCATTCGGTTTTAAAGTTACACAGAGAGCACAGAGTTGATCACAAAGGATCACGGAGTTTTGACCTAAAAGAACAAACACACGAGTCACTTCCTGGTCCCTTGTCACTTGTTTCTTGTCACTTCTTCAGGGGCCTGCACCAGTTCAACGAGTACGCCTTCGCTGCACAGCGGAAACTCTTCATTGCCCTTTGGATGGATAAAGCAAACATCATAACCTGATGCGCCCTTGCGAATTCCGCCAGGTGTAAATCTTACTCCCTGCGCAGTAAGCCATTCAACTGCCTTTGGCAGGTCATCGATCCACAGCCCGATATGATTCAGTTTAGGATCATGTACCCGGGGAGATTTTTCTGCATTCACCGGTTGCATTATATCTATTTCAACTGCATGGGGACCACTGCCGATACGCAGGATGTCCTCATCCACATTCTCACGTTCACTGGTGAATGTACCTGTTTTTTCGAGCCCCATGATTTCAATCCAAAATTTCTGAAGTCTTTCTTTTGATTCATTGCCAATGGCAATCTGCTGAATTCCCAGTACTTTAAATGGTCTCATAATGATATGATTTTTTTCGCGCACGAAAATAGCTATAAAAATTCTTAAATTTGGCTGCCATTTTTCCATATGAAAAAAATTATTCCGTTCTTCATAAACCTTATCCCTCGGCCGTGGCTGATAAGGCTCAGTATGGTTTTTATGCGGTTTGCAGCGGTATTTTATCATGGTAACCAGGTAGAGTGTCCTGTTTGTGGGGGTAGATTTCGCAAGTTTCTACCCTATGGCTATAACCAGGTTCGCAAAAATGTACTTTGTCCAAAATGTCTTTCACTTGAACGTCACCGCCTGCTGTGGCTCTATCTTAAAAACCGGACGGATTTTTTCAAAAAACCTTTGAAAGTTTTGCATGTAGCGCCGGAACAGTGTTTTTATAAAATTTTCCGGAAAATGCCTCAGCTCGCCTACGTCACAGCAGATATGGAATCCCCCCTGGCGGATGTCAAACTCGACATACAAAATATGCCTTTTTCTGAAGGTGAATTTGACATGATCATTTGCAATCATGTACTGGAACATGTGCCTGATGACCGAAAGGCAATCCGGGAAATATTCAGGGTACTTAAAAAGGGCGGTTCTGCAATTCTCCAGGTACCTACAAGCTATACAATGGAACATACATATGAAGATCCCTCCATTACAAGTCCGGCTGAGCGCGAAAAACATTTCAGGCAGAAAGATCACTACCGGCTATATGGGAAGGATTATCTGCAGCGATTGACGGAAGCCGGTTTTCGTATTCCTGGAAAAAATTACCTGGATGAATTGACGCTCGCAGAAAAAGAGCGTTACAGGCTGCCGGTTATGGAATATATGTACGGATATTTTAAATTATGAATTATGAATTATGAATTATGAATGAGGAATGAGGAATGAGGAATTATGAATTTGGAATGAATTTTTTTTAAATCAGCAGTTTTCATTGGAACAAGCCCGCCTCCCTTGGTATATGCGTTATATAATTACCCTGACATTATTCATAATTTATAATTCAACATTCATAATTTTTTTTTATTCACTTTATTATTTATATTTGCCCAAAATAAAAACATGAGAAATATCATGATTAGCGTGAACCTTTTTATTCTTGTATTGGTGCTTAGCCAAACAAGTTAGAATGGTTTACTCTATACCCAAGATACCGAGCCATTCTTTAGTAAGAGTGGCTTTTTTAATTTAATATGTTTTTAACTGGTCTTATGGCTGATAATATGAAGATAAAATTAAGGAGTGCCGCTACCACGGAAGGACGCCGGATGGCAGGAGCACGCAGCTTATGGCGAGCCGCCGGGATGAAAGAAGAGCAGATGGGAAAACCCATTATTGCCGTAGTAAATTCATTTACGCAGTTTGTTCCCGGTCATACACATCTTCATGAGATTGGCCAGGAAGTAAAGGCGATCATTGAAAAGGAAGGATGTTATGCTGCGGAGTTCAATACAATTGCTATTGATGATGGAATCGCCATGGGCCATGACGGAATGCTCTATTCCCTGCCGTCACGCGATCTGATTGCTGACAGCGTTGAATATATGATCAATGCCCACAAGGTAGATGGTATGATATGTATCAGCAATTGCGACAAGATCACGCCGGGAATGCTTCTGGCCGCTATGCGTCTGAATATTCCGACCATTTTTGTTTCAGGGGGGCCCATGGAGGCAGGTACAATTGGCACGAAGAAATACGACCTTGTTGATACCATGGTGATGGCAGCTGATGACAATATTTCTGAAGAGGAATTGTCGATGGTTGAAAGGGAATCCTGTCCAACCTGCGGATCATGTTCCGGGATGTTTACTGCCAATTCCATGAACTGCCTCAACGAAGCCATTGGACTTGCCTTGCCAGGAAACGGAACCATTGTGGCCACCCACAAGAACCGCAAGGCTTTGTTTGAAAAAGCAGCCCGCCAGATTGTCACCCTCACCAAAAAGTATTATGATGAAGGGGATATCTCTGTTCTTCCCCGTTCAATTGCCACAAGAACTGCTTTCATGAATGCCATGGCACTTGATATCGCCATGGGCGGATCAACCAATACCGTGCTGCATTTATTGGCCATTGCCCGTGAGGCCGAGGTTGATTTCAAAATGAAAGATATTGATCTGCTGTCACGTAAAATACCGGTATTGTGCAAGGTGGCTCCCAGTTCCCATTACCATGTGGAAGATGTAAACAGGGCAGGAGGGATCCTTGCCATTATGGGTGAACTCGAAAAAGGCGGATTGGTTGACAGGTCGGCACGGCGTGTGGATTTGCTTACGCTGGGGGAAGCCATAAACGCTTATGATCTTACGAATAACTCAGCAAGCCCCGATGCCAAAAATATATATGCCAGTGCCCCTGCGGGTATTAAAAACCTGAAAATGGGCAGCCAGGGTGTGATGTTTAAAGAACCTGACCTGGACCGTGAGCAGGGATGTATACGCGACATTGCCCATGCCTATTTCAAAGACGGCGGCCTCGCTATATTATATGGCAACATCGCCCGTGACGGCTCCGTTGTGAAAACTGCCGGAGTTGATCCATCCATATTCAAATTTAAGGGAAAGGCACGCGTTTTCGAATCCCAGGATGACGCCTGTGATGGCATCCTGGAAGGAAAAGTAAAAGCGGGAGATGTGGTAGTGATCCGATATGAAGGTCCCAAAGGCGGACCCGGTATGCAGGAAATGCTATATCCCACCTCCTATATAAAATCAAAGGGATTGGGTAAGAATTGCGCCCTGTTTACCGATGGCCGTTTCTCAGGAGGTACATCCGGACTATCCATTGGCCATGTTTCTCCTGAAGCAGCTGCCGGTGGAGAAATTGCACTTCTGATGGATGGAGATGTAATTGAAATCGATATTCCCGCCCGGAGCGTCAATGTGGTGCTCCCCCAGGGGGAGCTTGAAAAACGGAAACAGAAAATGGCAAAGGCGGGTTATAAACCTGCCAGCCGTAACCGACAAATTTCGAAAGCCTTACAGGCATATGCCAGTATGGTTACATCAGCTGACACAGGTGCAGTAAGGGAACTTAAATAGATCCTGTTTGTTACGAACTTAAATAATGAAATGTTTAAACGGTATTAATTTTCTTGTATGAAAGCGACTAAAGAAAATACAGAAATTCTGGATATTCCTAAAACAATACGTGTAACAGGGGCGGAAGCTATCATGCTGAGCCTGATTAATGAAGGCGTTACCACCATTTTCGGATATCCCGGCGGGGCTATTATGCCAGCCTATGATGCCCTGATGAACTATCCCGACCAGTTAAGGCACATACTTACCCGCCATGAACAGGGCGCCATACATGCTGCCCAGGGTTATGCAAGGGTAACCGGACAGGTTGGAGTGTGCATGGCAACATCAGGACCCGGTGCCACTAATTTAATTACAGGGATTGCCGATGCGCAGATTGATTCCACACCGGTTGTTTGCATTACCGGCCAGGTTTCAGCCGGACTGCTGGGAACCGATGCATTCCAGGAAACTGATGTTATCGGCATTTCAATGCCTGTAACCAAATGGAATTACCTTGTGACCAAAGCAGAAGAAATTCCGTCCATCATGGCCCAGGCATTTTATATTGCAAGGACAGGCCGGCCGGGTCCTGTACTTATCGATATCACCAAGAATGCTCAATTCGGTGAGCTTGATTATGAATACCGTAAATGCACAAAGATGAGGAGCTATGTGCCTAAACCGAAAATTGAGATGGATCCCATTAAGGAAGCCGCCGCAATGATCAACAAGGCAAAAAAACCATATGTGCTTGTAGGACAGGGTGTTATTCTGGGTGAAGCCGAAAAGGAATTCCTTACTTTTATTGAAAAGGCAGGTATTCCAACCGCCTGGACCATCCTGGGGGCCTGTTCCTTACCCAGGGAACATCCTCTGAATGTAGGTATGCTTGGCATGCACGGTAATTATTCCACCAACCGCAAAACTAATGAATGCGATCTGTTGATCGGCATCGGAATGCGTTTCGATGACAGGGTTACAGGTGACGTTAAAACCTATGCCCGGCAGGCCAGGATCATACACCTGGAAATCGACAAAGCCGAGATCAACAAGGTGATCAAGGCAGATGTTGCTATACACGGTGATGTTAAAGAGACCCTTCCTTTGCTGACTGAACTGATCAACAAGCGTAACCATGACGAATGGATAAATGAATTCCATGAGACGGATAAGATAGAATATGAAAAAGTAATCAGCAAAGACCTTTTCCCGGAAAAGCCCGGATTGACAATGGGGGAGGTGTTACAAATCATCAATGAAAAAACAAAAGGCGATGCCATTGCTGTAACCGATGTAGGTCAGCACCAGATGGTGGCATCACGCTACTTTAATTTCAAGAATAAGCGCAGCTTTGTTACATCGGGTGGACTGGGAACCATGGGTTTTGGCCTGCCTGCTGCCCATGGTGCAAAAATTGGCGCTCCGGATAAACAGGTTATTTTGTTTGTCGGTGATGGCGGATTGCAGATGACAATCCAGGAACTGGGTACAATTAATCAAACCCAGGCAGCTGTAAAGATTGTTTTATTGAACAATAAATATCTTGGAATGGTCCGCCAGTGGCAGCAAATGTTTTTCGAAAAAAGATATTCAGAGACCTATTTGCTGAACCCCGATTTCATAAAGGTTGCTGAAGGATTTGGGATAAAGGGTCAAAAGGTTCTTGAACGTCCCCAATTAGCTGCAGCCATCCAGGAAATGCTGGATTACCAGGGTCCTTATATTCTTGAAGTATCCATTGAAAAGGAAGATAATGTATTCCCGATGGTGCCCACAGGCGCATCGGTATCAGAAGTAATTCTTGAACCTAAACAGTAATGCCATGTCAGACGAAAATAAAGCTGAACGGAAGTAATGGAGATGGGAAACAAACGTTTACCATATCTGCCTTTTCAGAAAACCATATTGGATTATTAAACCGGATCACCATTATTTTTACAAGGAGGCAGGTTAATATCGAAAGTCTGACTGTTTCAGGCTCTGCTTTACCCGGTATCCATAAATTTACCATTGTGGTAAATGACACACCCGAAAAAGTGGAAAAAGTAGTACGCCAGATAGAAAAGCTGGTAGAAGTGCTGAAAGCCTTCAGTCACACCGAGGATGAGGTGATCCACCAGGAAATAGCCCTGTATAAGGTTCCTACCAAGGCCCTCGTAGAAGGAGATATAATTGAGCAGACAATAAGGGAACATCATGCCCGGATACTGGAGGTAAGGCCGGAATATACGGTAATCGAACTTACAGGTCATAAAGAAGAAACCCAGGCTTTATTCGATGTATTGAACAATTATGGTCTTTTGCAGTTTACAAGATCAGGACGGATTGCTGTGACCAAATCAAGTAAAGAACTATTCACCAGTTATTTACAGGAAGCCGGTGACAACACAGTAGAATATGCTTAATCATTTAATCAATTAATATTTATTACATTATGGCAAAAATTAATTTTGGAGGTGTAGTTGAGGATGTTATTACACGGGAAGAATTTCCGCTTAAAAAAGCACAGGAAGTTCTGAAAAACGAAATCGTAGCTGTTATCGGATACGGTGTTCAGGGACCTGCCCAGGCCATGAACATGAAAGAAAACGGCATCAACGTGATCATCGGCCAGGCTCCTGAATTCAAATCGGATTGGGACAAGGCAGTGAAAGATGGCTGGGTACCCGGTAAAACATTGTTTCCCATTGAGGAAGCAGCTACAAAAGGCACCATTATTCAATATCTGGTGTCAGATGCTGCTCAGCGCACAATCTGGCCCATTCTTAAACCTTGTCTGAAAAAGGGTGATGCACTTTATTTTTCCCATGGATTTTCAATTACCTATAAAGAACAGACAGGTGTAGTACCTCCTAAGGATATTGATGTTATTCTTGTGGCCCCTAAAGGCTCCGGAACCAGTGTAAGGCGTAATTTTCTTGCCGGTGCAGGAATCAATTCAAGCTTTGCTGTTTTCCAGGATGCAACAGGCCGTGCGCATGAACGTACAGTTGCCATTGGTATTGCCATTGGTTCAGGCTACCTGTTCCCCACTACATTTGAAAGTGAAGTATACAGCGATCTCACCGGAGAACGGGGAGTGCTGATGGGTGCACTGGCAGGCATTATGGATGCCCAGTACCAGGTGCTTCGCAAGCATGGACACAGTCCCAGCGAAGCTTTCAACGAAACCGTGGAAGAACTTACCCAGAGTCTGATCCGCCTTGTGGATGAGAATGGAATGGACTGGATGTATTCAAATTGCAGTGCTACAGCACAACGTGGCGCACTCGACTGGAGGCCGAAATTTAAAGATGCCACACTTCCGGTATTCAATGAATTATATGACAGGGTAAAAACCGGTGCAGAAACGAAACGTGTTCTTGAATCAACCGGTAGCGCGAATTACAAGGAACTACTTGAAATTGAACTCAAGGAACTCCGCGAATCAGAAATGTGGCAGGCCGGTCAGCAGGTGCGTAACCTGAGGCCGAAACTGAAATAGGGACAAGGGACAAGAGACAAGGGACAAGAGACAAGGGACAAGGGACAAGGGACTGGGAAATCCATTCACCTGATTACTTGTCACTTGTCACTCGTCTCTGCTCGTCACTCGTCACTTGTCACTCGTCACTGCGCGTCACTGCTCGTCACTTGTCACTCGTCTCTGCGCGTCACTGCTCGTCACTCGTCACTTGTCACTCGTCACTAAGTTGTCCAAAGAACCCGATATTGAATATAAGAGGTTCATTCTCAGCCTCGTTCCTCCGGCCATTCTTCTGTTTTTCATCTGGCTTATATTTGTATACCAGGTTGCTGATGGTATTGATCTTTATTATTTTGGAATCTTTCCCCGCCGGTTTGGCGGTTTGATTGGCATCATCACCTGTCCCTTTATTCATGCCAATTTCAATCACCTCATCAACAATACGGTTCCCTTCTTTTTCCTTCTCACAGCTATTTTCTATTTTTATCAAAATGTAGCCTGGCGCGTGATTTTATTTTCATGGCTTGTTACCGGTATCCTTGTATGGCTGCTCGCACGTCCCTCCTATCATGTGGGCGTCAGCGGCCAGATTTATTGTTTTGCATCTTTTCTTTTCTTCAGCGGCATAGTCCGCAAAAACATCAATTTACTGGCTATTTCGCTCCTTGTGATCTTTGTATATGGCAGTATGGTTTGGGGCATCTTTCCATACCGGCCCGATATGTCTTTTGAATCACATCTGATGGGATCTATTGGTGGGTGCTGTACTGGCCGTTCATTACCGGCACGAAGGTCCCCAACCCACAGTATTTATGAAGGACATGGAGGAGGAAGAGGACGAGGACGAGGGACAAGAGACAAGTGACGAGGGACGACCAGGGACAAGAGACAAGAGACAAGGAACAAGAATAAGGGACAAGGGACAAGGCGACAAGGGACAAGAAAGGTAAGAGATAAAGACTAAAAGGACGACTAGGCAAGAGCAAAGCAATTTGCAAATGTGAACAAGAACTCCTCGAACTTCAAACCTCAAATCTTCAAATCCTCAAATCTTCAAATCAAAATCTCCTCTAACGGATAGTTATCTGGAAATGTGCTTTTTTCGAGCCCTTTTATTTTCTCCTTTTGCCTTGTCAGGAACTAAATACAGAATATAAGATTCAAATATCTTTTATTTAGATTTAATTTAAATAGCAAAGATGGATTTATTAGTTATAATTTGTTGAACTTCACATAATTAAATCCAACTAAATTTTATAGTATATGAAGAGATTATTGACTATCTGCATGATTTTCCTGGCTGTAGTGGCCGTGGAAGCACAAACCGTAGCGGTTGTTGATTTCATGAAAGTACCCGCTAACGGGGGAGACGCATATCTGGCAGTTGAAAAACAATGGAAGACTCTTGCATCAGAGCAGGGTAGAAGCAGGAGACAATTGTTGCCTGGGAAATCTTTTATGTAAGAAATACAGGTACGAGTTCACCGTATAATTTTGCTACAGTAACGATTTATGAAAACTTTTCAAAGACTGAAAGTTGTGCTACTGAAGCTGAAATGAAAAAAGCTTTCGGAGAGAAAATGGATGACTTTCTGAAAAAGACAGAAGCATCGAGAAACCTGATATACACTGAATATTATTTTTTACAGGTAGGGCATTCCTGCTGATGTACCTGATAAATACATCGTTATAAACCAGGTCCAGACTGACAATGTAGACAATTACATCAATATGGAGAAGGTTGGTTACATGCCCATTCATCAGGAAGCCAAAAAGCTTGGACAGAGAAATTCATGGGGAATCTGGACCCGTTGGCTGGGCAATGATAACAGTTTCCAGGCTGTGGCAATTGATGGATACACCAAGTTTTCAGATATCATGGGTGGTGATTACGGAAAGGCAATCGATAATATATTACCCACTAAAAAGTCAGGTGAAGTATTTGATATGATGAGCCAGATGAACAAGACTGACCAGATACGCAAGTTTGTGAAAACCGAAATCTGGGAACTTGTGGACGGTCACCACCCCAAAGAAGAAATAGTTAAATCACGTATTTGTAAGTTCAGGCTCACCTTTCCGGTGGGCCTTTTTTTTGAAGCCCGGGGCATTCCGGGCATAAATCCTTTAGGTAAGAAAGCGATTCCGTTTCAGGAAGGGCCTCGTCCTGCATTATATTGATAGTTTATTGCAATTGAAACCTCACTGCGATTGCCCTGCCAACAGGCCGCAAGGCGCCTTCAACATATCATGCATTTTAACAAAGTAGTTTATATTGATTTAAAATAATGTTCATTCCGGTTTTAATGACAAACAGCCTGTAGTGTGCATTAATATTTATATATATTTAAATTCAGATTTTTCATTAATACTTACCACCGATGAGGTTCCATGCTTCCTTTGTAATTTTTCTCTTTTTTCTTTCAATTCCTTCCTATTGTCAGAATGAGATAATGCAAACAATTAGCCCTGCAGGAGGAAATGGCAGCAACAACAATATGTCATTGGACTGGTCTTTGGGGCAGACTGCTGTTTCGACTCTCTTTAGTGATCAGGCAATTCTTACCCAGGGACTATTGCAGGAGGATATACTGATTACCCATGTCGGCCCCTTATCTGATAAACTGCCTGAAATCAGTATATATCCAAATCCAACTGCCGGCGACCTGATCATTGTTATTTCTGACAATATGCCTTTGATTTATAATCTCACAGATTTGAATGGTAGATTATTGCTAAAAGGCCAGTGTCTGGATATTGAGAATTCACTTGATCTTAAGGATCTGCCTTCGGGAGAATACATTCTGAATATTTCAGACAATATTAATCATTATGCTAATTCATATAAAATAACAAAATTATGAAGCCTCATTCAATTTCCTTTCTCATCGCAGTTTTCTTTATTCAGATTTCATTATGCCTTCATGCCCAGGCACCTGAATCATTCAGTTACCAGGCCGTTGTCAGGAACAGTTCCGGTCAGCCTTTGGCAAATCAGCAGGTTTCATTACGGATAAGCATTTTGAAAGGCGGTGAATTTGGAGCCTTTGTATATGTTGAGACACACGAAGGAATGACGAACAAATTCGGACTTATAACCAAAAATATCGGCTCCGGTATGGTGGTAAGCGGAGAATTTCAAAATATTAATTGGTCTGACGGACCGTATTATTTAAAAATTGAGATGGATGCTACCGGAGGTAACAGTTATTCCGATATGGGTTCCTCTCCCTTGCTAAGTGTTCCTTATGCTATGGTGGCTAAGACTGTTGAAAGCGGATTTAGTGTTAGTTACAATAACCTGCAGGATAAACCCGCAGGTATTGATGAAGATAAAACGGATGATGTATCGCTAGTGGAAGACCAGTTGGTTCAGGGTACGAAATCCTTTGGCAATACTGTGATCCTGTATAATGGGGCGGATGCCAATAATCAACCTATTATAAACATAGCTACACCCACTAATTCCGGCGATGCTGTCAACAAAGCGTATGTTGACAAGCTGATTTCAAGAATTGAAGAACTTGATGCCAGGATAGACAAGTTGGAGAGGATCATTTATCCCCCTGATACAGCTGCTCAGGATATGGATAGTAATATCTATAAAGTTATATACATTGGGGACCAGGAGTGGATGGCAGAAGATCTGAGAACTACGAAATATAATGATGGCACTCCGATTGCCAATGTAACAGATGCAGCAGAATGGGTTTCCCTAAGTACTCCGGCCTACTGCTGGTATATGAATGATGAAACACATAAAATTCCGAATGGCGCATTATATAACTGGTATGCTGTAAATACCGAAAAGCTTTGTCCGGTTGGCTGGCATGTTCCAAGTGATTCGGAATGGAAAATTCTTGAAATGGCTCTTGGCATGAGTCAGAATGATGCCGACCAGGATGGCTGGCGTGGAACAAATGAAGGAAACAAGATAAAAAATACTACCGGCTGGATTTCCGGAAACGGTACCAATGAGAGTGGATTTTCAGCTATCGCTGGTGGCTTGCGGGATTGGGACGATGCCGCCTTTTATTGGCTGGGTTATTATTCTCATTGGTGGACCAGTACTGAAGGAGATTCCTATACGGCATGGGACCGTGATATATCCTATACAAGCACAGCTATTTTCAGGTATCCCAACAATAAAAACTATGGAATGAGTGTGCGCTGTTTAAAGAATTAGCCTTTTACTGCCTGTATAAACAACGAACCGGCAATTGCTTTCAGAAAGGGTGTTTTCTCAGCAATCCTGCTGATACCAATTACCGGGTTTATCAATTTGGCGGGAACAGACGGATGCAGGAAATCAAAGGGCATTACCTGTACACTAATGAATCCGGCTCTATTAAACAATTTCTTTATTTTCCAGCTAAAAAAAGCTGTTTCATCGGGTGAATCACCCAGTTTCCTTTTTAACCACGGGATATTTTTCTGCAGGGCGATTTGTGGATTAAGCATGTTGGGTTCGGTAAACGCAATCATACCACCCGGTTTTAATACCCTGAAAATTTCAGTGACTGCTTTTTCAATTTCAAGATGATGTAATACGGAACTTCCTAATAACAGCATTAAACTGATTCGATCCATAAGTCATTTCATAAGCATTCTGCACCTCAAATGAAACATTTTCCGATTTGATTTCACTTTTAGCCACTTCAATCAGTTCCGGGGAGATATCAATGGCTGTAACATGGACCTTGAGTTTAACCAATTCACGGGTAAAATAGCCTGTTCCACATCCCAGTTCGAGTATACGATCATTTTCATGTAAAATAGATGAAAGCATTTTTACCCTGCGCTGCCAGCGTAATTTTCCGGCAGGAGATTCCCAATTCCATACTTCGCCTGCGCCACTTGATATGAGGTATTTGCCATGTTCAATTTCCCGCACAAGTCTTTTATCCGTCTCCATATAATGATTGAATTAATTGAATTTAATTTTTCCGGCTGCAAACATGCTCATTTTTAACAGCAACCAGCCATGTTTAAATCTGCTTATCTGGGTAGATCCATATGTACGTTCCTTATACCGGACTACTACTTCAACAATTTTTAGGTTTAGCCTGGCTGCTCCAAACAACAGATCAAAATCTCCAAATGGGTCAAAATCACCAAAATAAGAACGGTTTGCCTTTATCTTTTCATAATCTGCTTTAAAGAAGACCTTGGTGCCGCAAAGTGTATCCTTTAAACGCTGACCCAATAAATAGGAAAAAAACCATCCGAAGAATTTATTGGCCATCAGGTTCAAAAATCTCATGGCTTGTTTCTCCATGGGATAAACCAGGCGGCATCCATTAATAAACTCCCCCCTGCCCAGAACGAGGGCATTGTAGAATTTTGGCATTTCCTCAGGGGGAACGGTCAGGTCAGCATCCAGGATGATCAATACATCACCACTGGCAATATCAAAACCCTCCCGGACGGCATTGCCCTTACCTTTGCCGGTCTGCTTGATAACAGTGATGTTTCTTTGAGTATAAAGTCCCTGCACCCTTACCATTTCATCCCATGTACCATCCGAAGAATGGCCTTCAACAAAAATAATCTCCTGGGAGCTGCCAAAAGCAGGCATTCGGAGTATGGCACTTTCAATGTTCCCTTTTTCGTTACGTGCCGGTATAATGACAGAAACCTTGAAATCCTGCTGCCAGTTTGTCAACGGCCGTGCCACAACAAAATTTACAAGCCCCAGGTTATTGACTAAAGGAAGATTTATAAGAAACTTGTTGAACAGAATATTGAATATGGGTATGTATTTCGGTAATAATAGTTTCCGGTAATTTGATACAATATCAAATCCCTCAATCTCCAGCAGATTAAAAATATCGTGGTGAGACAACCAGTTGCTGTTTGGTGATTTTTGCTTTAATCCGATCCATTCACTAAACTTCAGCATGGGTTCCCACAGGAAATTATAGTTGGAAATAACAAGTCGGGTTCCCGGATGGCAAAATCTCTTCAACAGGTGGAGTGCCTTTTGAACATCCCAAAGAATATGAAGAAGATCGGATAAGATAATATAATCAAACGGACCGCCCAATCTCTCATCCTGATCAGATAATTCCTCAATATCAGCAAAAATAAAATGCAAATCAGGATACAGTTCGCCTGCCTTTAGGATCATTTCTTCTGAAAAATCAATTCCCACGCCATATCCGGGTTTTACAGCATGAAGCAAGTCTCCTGTTCCGCATCCAAGTTCCAAAACCCTTGATCCGGCCGGAATAATAAATGAGAAGTAATTTTCGAGGGAATGATGATAAAACCTGTTCCTTTTCTGCCACAATAATCTCTCCCTGGCAGTTTCTTTGAAATATTTCTTTATTTGTTCCTTTGAATTCAAATTCTGTTGTTTTGTCTTTTTTTCAATATACAATCTTCAATCTATAATCTCAATTAATTTATATTTGTGGGTTCCTGATTGGTTGGAACAAACATACGAACTTTTCATTTATACAGTTCAACATAAGATACAGATTATGGTATCCGGAAACAAAAACATCCCGCAGAAAAAACAGAATTTACAGTCAAAACCAGTTCAGAAAAAGGAGCAGGTCAAACCCGGGAAAAGCAAGGAACAAATGAAGGATAAGTCCACTTTCGTGGACAGGATTGACCAATGGCTTGAACCCCATTTGAATCCGTTATTTTATTTTTCCCTTTTTCTCACATTACTTGTAGGTTTCTTTCTTTTTGATGTTAAGATCAGCACGGGCGGAGACGATTCGCACTATATTGAAATGGCCAATGATTTTTTAAAGGGGCGTTCATTTCCATCCTGGCATGGCCCTCTTTATCCAATTTTTCTCAGTATTCCAATGAAGTTGTTTGGGGTTAAGGTCATGCTATTGAAAATGTTTTCCCTGGTTTTTGTGGTTGCCCACCTGGTATTTTTCTACCTGACCTTCAAGAAGCTGGTTTCACCCACCCTTTTTGCCCTTGTCCTGCTCATCGTTTCGGTGAGTTCATCAATTCTTTATTTTGCAAGTCAAACATATACCGAAGCGATGTATATGTTTCTTCAATCGCTGAGTATCTTTCTGTTTATCAACACTTACCACAAACTGCAATCTGATTCTCCATTGTCCTTGAAAAAGGAGGTTTCTTCCTGGCTGGTAGTGGCCTTTTTTGTTTTTTTGTCAAGTCTCACCCGCAACATTGGTATTGTGGCCCTTTTGGTTATGTTGATCTTTCTTGCATATGAAAGGAAGTTTCTTTCTTCTCTTTTGCTTTTCCTATCATACCTTGTTTTTTTTATCCCTTTTAAAATTTATAAAACCCTGGTTTGGGGATCAATCACAGGAAGTTCAGGCCAATTATCAGAAATGTTGCTTAAAAACCCTTATGACAAGTCACAGGGATCCGAGGACTTATCCGGAATCATAGTCCGCTTTTTTGAAAATGCCCGTCTTTATCTTTCAAAGCACTTTATGATTGGAATTGGATTACATGATCCCGGCAGCACTGATAAAAGCTGGTTTGTAACCCTTCTTATTGCAGCCATCTTTCTTATTGCCCTTTTTTATTCATTCAGAAAGAGAAGTATTCTTTTGTTCATATCCCTTTACCTTGGAGCAGCCATATCAGCAACTTTTATTTCCCTTCAGCAGTCGTGGGACCAGATGCGGATGATCGTAATTTATATTCCCATGTTGCTGTTATTGCTTGCCTGGGGAGTACAGCAGTTTTCAGAAAAAAAGGGATTTGCTTTTTTGACCGTCCTGTTACCTTTTTTCCTTGTTTTTATCTTTTTTAAGACCCTGGGACATTCGGTGGAAAAGATGAAAGTAAACCAGAAGGTACTTGCGAAAAATCTCTCCGGAAACCTTTATTACGGCTTTACTCCTGATTGGCAGAATTATCTTCTGATGAGCAGGTGGGTAGGGGAACATATTCCTGATACGGCTGTAGTTGCTTCACGTAAGCCATCTATGTCATTCATTTACAGCAACGGCAGGGATTTTTATGGCATGTACCGTTTTCCTTCTTACGAACCCGGGGAACTGGTTAATGGAATAAAATCAAAAATAGGGGACATGCTTGTAATTCCCAATTCTGAATTCGATAAGAGTTTCCCTCCGGCTGTAAGGATATCTCTTAAACAGGCTGCTGTGGCCTATGTTGCAGAAGGAAGCACACTTTATGGGCTTTATGAAATGAAGGAACCCATGGGCTCTGCCTTGAAAAAAGCATCGGCTGATTTTAAGGTGTCATCCTTTACAACCGATTCATTATTGAACAGGGTAAAAGTGTCGGGACAAAAATGTTTTGCCGTTTCCCCTGATTCTCTGATTAATACGCTGAAGAAGAACCGGGTCAGCTATGTCATCGTCGCCAGCTTACGTGCCAATCCGAATATGAATACAGGCAATATCATCAATAATATTCAGCGGTACCTTTATTTTGTGGAACAAAAATATCCGGGGATACTCACGCTGGTTCATCAGATTGGTGATAATGAAGGTGAGCCTGCCTGGTTATATAAACTGGATTATAATACATACCATTTGTGAAAAGTACAGATCAATGGAGACTCACTCTTGTCGGTGCCGGGAATGTAGCTTGGCACATGGGGAAAGCTTTGTCTCAAAATGGTTATGTGATCCAACAGGTTCTTGACCGTACAGCATCATCTTCAAAACAACTGGCAGAAGAACTTAAGGCTGAATCATCCGGCACACCGGAAGAAGGAATTGCCGGTACAGATGCCTGCCTGATTTGTGTTTCAGATGATGCCATTGCATCTGTAATCAGGCATTTAAAACCAGGTAATTGCCTACTGATGCACACAGCCGGCAGTGTTCCGCTGGACGTATTCAGGAATTATGCCGACAATTACGGGGTTTTATATCCTCTGCAAACATTTACAAAGGGCCGCTCTCTCGATTACAGCCAGATACCTTTTCTTACTGAAGCAAATAATCCTGGAAACCTGAGCATGATCAATCAGATTGCTTCATCTGTTTCTCACCGGGTAATGGAGGTTAATTCAACCCAGCGGTTATATATTCACCTGGCTGCTATCTTTGCATCCAATTTCTCAAATCACATGTATGCCCTGGCTGAAAAATTGGCCGGCGAATATAATATGCCATTCGATCTTCTTAAACCCCTGATTGCTGAAACCACCGCAAAGGCAATGGGTATTTCACCATTAATGGCACAAACCGGACCTGCTGTAAGAGGCAATGTGAAAGTAATTGAAAAGCACCTTCAACTGTTGAAGGATCATCCACAGATGCAGGAATTGTACAGAATGATCTCTGAAAGTATTAGGGGTCTAGGGGTCTAGGGGTCTAGGGGCTTAGGGGCTTAGGGGCTTAGGGGCATAGGGGATAGCGGATTTGATGATTTGATGATTTGATGATTTGAAAATGGATGACTGCAAAACTGCATGACTGCAAAACTGCAAATGACTGCAAAACTGCCGATAACTGCAAAACTGCAGAACTGCAGAACCGCAAAACTGCGTGACTGCATAACTAGATACTCCTGCACGCCACTGCCCTTTCAAATGTGATATTAACGCTGACGCCTTTGCCAGGACGGGAATGATAATCAATGTTTCCACCCAATGCCTGGATCCTGCTGTGTATGTTGTAGAGCCCCATACCCTTTTGCTTTTCCAGCGCCTCCTGGAGATTAAATCCCAAGCCATTCTCTTTGTATTTGAGTATAACCTTCCTTGGTGAATCTGACAAGGCGATGCTGATAATATCTGCCGATCCGTATTTAACCGAGTTTATTATTAACTCTGCAAGTACCCTGTACAATGCCATTTCTACATTTTCAACAAAAGGATAATGATCAGGAATTGTCAGTTCAAATTTAATAGCTCCATCGGGATTGATTTTCTCGATATAGCTTTGCAATGCTGCCCTGAGTCCAAGTGACCTCAGTACATGAGATCCGAGATTTCCGGAAATTTCGCGGATTGAGCTGATGGAAAGGTTCATCAGTTCGGATAATTCCTTCTTAATTTGAGCTGATCTTGGATCCATATCTGAAAATTCAATTGACTGGATATATAACCTGGCAGCAGACAAATAGGGTCCGACACTGTCGTGAAGGTCACGTGCAATTCTCAGCCGCTCTTCCTCTTCACTGCTTATAACCGCATTCATTATTTTGATTTCATTCTCCCGGGCATCTGTCATGTTCTTTAAGTGAGCAATGTACATTACTTCCGGATCGATCTGAAAGGGAAGAAGTTTGATTTCCACCGGAATCGTAACGTTCTTTTCCGAAGTTCTGACCAGGTGCTCGTTGTTATTGAAAATAGAGGATTGCAGTGGTTTCTTGTCCAATACGTCCTGAAGTTTTGTTGCATCTGAAAACAACGAGTCAAACGGACGATTAAACAGGCTTTCTTTGGAGAATCCCGTCATTTTCACCATGCCATCATTGACGTCGATCATGTTATAATTGTGATTTAGCAAAATGATCCCGTCTGAAATCATATTAAAAATATTTCTGAATTTTATCTCGCTTTGTACCAGTTGATGTTCGGTAAGTTCCCTTTCCTCAATTTCTTTGGCAAGCTGACTGTTTGATTTATTCAGGGTCTCAGTCTTAAGTGTCAGTTCATTCACATAGTGTACCAGGTATTTCTCAAGCCGTCCATAGATATAAACCGCGAGTGAGGTAAAAAAGGCGGCCATAAAAATAAACGCAAGCCATGTGGTGGGTGAATGAAAATAGGTTACTATGTCAAAGTTATAAATGAGCTTGTCCTTTGAAATTGACCAGGCGATTAACCCTGCCGTTAGGATGGTGATGATCATGATAATGATGCCTGTTCTGATATTGATGAGCATGGAAGACAGAATGGCTATGATAATATAATACAGTAGGCCGTCACTGAGAAGTCCTTCGTTTGTTAATCCCATGGTTCCGATGAGATATCCGAATGAGATCAGTATCCATGCTTTGACAAGGAAGGGAATTTTGTTCCGGAAAATCGCTGAAAAAAACATGAGAATAAGCCCTGCAGCGCTTAAATAGGGGAAGTGGCCTTCCTTATGCATATTGAAAATAACGATGGTCAGGTTAGGTATTCCAAGGATCAAAATAATGATAATCAAGGTATCCAACATTGAATTCTTGATCTCGGCGAGTTTTGCAGGAGCGTTTGTTGTCATCCTAATTTTTTTCTAGTAAAACGAGAGTTTCAAGGTGATGGGTATGTGGAAGCATATCAAAGGGCTGGATCAGGATTATTCTATAAGCTTCGCAGAGTTGTTTCAGGTCAAATGCCAGGGAAACGGGATTACAGCTCAAATATATTACATTCTTCGCGCCGGAAGCATTGATCGTTTTTTTTATCTCGATCAGTGTGCCTGATCTGGGCGGATCAAGTACGATCAGATCGGGTTTGCCATGCCTGTCGAGAAAAGGTGATTTGAATGTTTCGAGTATATCCCCGCAAATGAATTCGGTATTATGTATGTCATTCAAAATGGCATTTTTAGTGGCATCTTCAATGGCAAGGGACGATCCCTCAATGCCTGTTACATGATTAGCCCGGCCTGAAAGAAAAATAGCAAGGGTGCCCACACCTGTATAAAGGTCATAAACCTTTTCATTCCCCTTCAGATTGGCCCAGTCCCTTGCCGTAATAAAAATATTTTCAGCCTGCTTTACGTTGGGTTGAAAAAATGAAGAAGCGTGAATGCGGAATCTTATCCCGGCAATTATTTCTTCGAGATAAGGGGCATTTCCGCCAAAGGGAATAATCTCCCCTTGCAGCTGGCCATGTGCTGAAGAAAGGTGTATGGTGTAATTCAGGGAAACTATCTGAGGAAACGCTTCCCTGATCCTGGAAAACAGAGCCATTCTCTGGTTGGGTTCATCCTGGGCAACGCCAAGTACTAACAATACCTCTCCTGTTGAATTTATCCTCAGAGATAAGCTACGGAGAAATCCTGATTTGTTTTCATGATTATAAAAATCCATTCCTTCTTCCAGTGCAACCTTTTCAATATAATTGCAAATGTCACGGCATGGATTAGCCTGAAGATAGCAGGTGCGAATGGCATTCACTTTTCCGGGTTCACCGGCCGGATGAAAACCCAGACCGGGCATCACCGGTCCGATTTTATGGTTATCGGGACAGGCAGAGGAGCTGAAACTATACTCCATCCGGTGCCTGTAATACAAAGTTTGGGGAGAAGCGAGTACAGGAGGCAGGGCAGGGTGGGCAATTCCATATTTATCCAGTGCATTTTCCAGGATCTGTTGTTTCAGTTCCAGCTGATGGGAATATCCGATGTGTTGCCAGGCACATCCGCCACAAGTGGAATAATGTTCGCAAAAAGGAATGGTCCGGAAAGGTGATGCTTCAAGGATACTTTCGGTTTTGCCAGCAAGAAATCCCTGTTTTCTTCTTTCCAGGGTATAAGTAACTGTTTCACCGGGTATACCGTGATCAAGATAGACATTTTTATTGCCAGCCAAACCCATACTCCGCCCGGACGAATGAATGCCGCAAAGCGTAATCGGACCTCGAATCATTTTATGCTGTTCCATTCCTGGCTTAAAATTCACCAAATATAGCAAGCCTGTATTTGAGTGTATAGAGGGACTTAAGTAATATACCTTACAAAACCGCTAAATGTTTAAATTAATCACATTTTAATTATATTTAAAATCGTATTTTGCTGCGATTCAAAACTCCTGACTCATGAATAAATTTCTGAAATTGCTGAAGAACTCCCTTTTATTCCTCCTTGCACTGGTGGTTTTGATGGTTGTATTTCTTTATGTATATTATGGAATAAGGGCAAATCATATTGAAAAACAGGAACAGCTGGCTCTAAAAAATTCCAGCCGGCGGACAACTCTCATTCAGTCCCCGGAAATATCCACAACATCCTCATCCTTAAATATTTTGCCGGTACCGAAAGCAGTAGAGATGCGTCCTGGTATTTTTCATTTTCCCGCGTTGCTCACTTTCAAGATTGAACCATCCGTTCAATCCGTTACCGAAAAATTCATTGAAAAATGGCTTGCCGGCAAAGCCGAATACCGGCCTTCAGGTGCATTCCTGGATTGCAGCCAGGATACCTTATTGGCCGACCAGGAGTACAGACTTATCCTGAGTCCTGGCAAAGTAACGCTACAGTATAATTCGGAACAGGGATTGCATTATGCGCTGGTTACACTGAAGGTTTTAAAGATCAATTACAATAACAGCATTCCCTGCGCTGAAATACAGGACTCACCCGATCTTGCAGTCAGGGGCCTGATGCTGGATATAAGCCGGAACAAAGTCCCTACCCTGCAAACCCTGGTTGGGATTGTTGGACTATTGAGCGATCTGAAATACAATCATTTCGAATTGTATATCGAAGGATTTTCCTTTGCCTATCCTTCATTTAAAAGTCTTTGGGAAGGAAAACTTACACCCTTGACTGGTACAGAGATCCGGCAACTGGATTCGGTGTGCAGGGAAAATTATATCGACCTTGTACCCAACCAGAATTCCCTGGGTCATATGGATGCCTGGCTGGCGACCGATGAGTATAAGGACCTGGCCGAATGCCCTGAAGGATATAAGCTGATGGGATTGATCAGCATGAAAAGTACCCTTGATCCATATGATGAACGCAGTGTGAAATTGGTGGAACGGATGACAGATGATCTTCTGCCCAATTTCACTTCTTCCACATTCAATGTTAATCTCGACGAACCTTTCGAACTGGGAAAAGGGAAAAGCAAAAAAATCTGCAGAAAGAAAGGTGTGGAAAATGTGTATCTCGATTATGTTCGGAAGATGCATGATCTTGCGACGGCAAGGAATAAGAAAATGCTGATGTGGGGGGATATTGGACTAAGGCATCCTGATATTCTGGTAAGGTTGCCAAAGGATATTACCTTACTCGACTGGGGCTATGAAGCGCTTTATCCATTCGAAAAAAACAGTCGCAGGCTTGATTCTGCCGGAGTTTCATTTTACGTTTGCCCGGGAACCAGTAGCTGGACATCCATCACAGGACGAACCGAAAACATGTCGGATAACATTGAAAATGCTGCCGTGAACGGAAAGAAATATGGAGCTGAAGGAATGCTTGTCACCGATTGGGGTGATATGGGACACTGGCAGTATCTTCCGGTCAACTATGCCGGATATGCCACTGCAGGTGCATTGGGATGGAACAGCAGCAGCCGGGATGCAATGCCACTGCAACATTTTCTTGATACCTATGTTTTCAGGGATTCTGCCGCAAAAATGGCAGGTTTTACACTCAATATGGGACGGTATAATCATTTTGAGGAATTTCTCATGCTGAACATGACGACCACGATGATGTCATTTCAACTTGGCATACAGGATAAGGTTATGGTAGATGCCGTTTTTCAAAAGATTATCAATGGAATATCCGTTATGATGGCGGACCTTGCGCCTGAACTTATTGATACGGTGTTGAACCGTTATAACAGCCGCATAGATTATGACTATGCCGGACTCAATGGTTATCTTGATCAGCAATTGGCAATTCTTGACAAAGTGAGGATGAAAACAAAGGACAGCGTGCTGATAAAGGACGAATACCGTAATGCCATCAGCTTAATCAGGCTGGGAGCTGAATTAAAGCAATATATTCAGAAGAAGAATAGTATGACAGTGAAAGCCCAGGTGGAACATCTTGATAATATGAACCGGCTGTGTTCAAAGTACCTCAGCGAGAACAAGAGACTGTGGATTATCAGAAACAAACCCGGAGGATATGATACAAGTGTTGCCTCATTGACAAGCCTTCAAAAAGGCATCACACAGCGAATGGAACTTCTGCAAAAACCGGCCATCACAAGGAGTATGAACCGGCTCCTTGAAAAGCTTTCTTCAGCAGGTATTGCCATTTATATGAAAATGATTGCTTAGTTAACCATGTAGATCCAGCACCTTCATACAGTCTTTTACGTATATAGAATAATATTTATTAATTTTTCACACACTCATTCTTTCAGGTAATGGTTCGTTTCATTCTGATAATTGTTCTTTTTCTTTGTTGGTTTACCGGCATATCTGCCCAGCAGGTTGTAATCAACGAAGTAATGACGGCAAATGCTTCATCTGTCCTGGATCCGGTATATTATAACTATTCAGAATGGATCGAACTGTATAACCCGGGCAGTGAAGCCGTTTTTGTATCAGGTTACGGTCTTTCAAATGATCCGGTAAATCTTGGTTTATGGAAGGTCCCTGGTGGTACTTATATTTCTGCCAAAGGATTTCTTGTAATCTGGATGGATAAACTCAACAGGGGATTGCATACTAATTTCAGGGCCAGGTCAGACAATGAACTCATTTTTCTGAGCAACACAAACGGTGTACTGATTGATACAGTGCATATTCAGAAGATGTTCCGAAACGCGTCCTATGGTCGCAACCCGGATGGGGCTGCAACCTGGGATTTATTCCTCACCTCTTCTCCCGGTGTAAAAAACACAGGTAGTATTATAAGTGACCGTTCCCCGGAACCGGTTTTTAGTTTGCCGGGAGGACGGTACAGTGCTTCCCAGACACTTACATTGACTAATCCCGGAACTACAGGAAAAATATATTACACGATTGACGGAAGTGAGCCGGATTCTAATTCTGCCTTATACAGCGGTCCTGTCACCGTGAGCAGCACTCAAACAATTAAGGCAAGGATCATTGAGACTGGAAAGGCATCCAGCCGAATTATCACAAACACGTTTTTTATCAAGGAACATAATTTCACTCTTCCTGTAGTTTCGGTTTCAACTGATCCCGGTAATCTCTGGGATGAGGATAAGGGAATTTACGTTGTAGGCACAAATGGGGTGGAAGGATTTTGCTATGGAAAAACAAACTGGAATCAGGAATGGGAAAGGCAGGCTACTTTTGAATATTTCACCCCGGATGGAATAAAAAAGATCAGTACAGATGCAGGAATTAAAATTAACGGAGGCTGCAGCCGCACATTTCCACAAAAGTCGCTTGGTGTTTATTTTCGTGACAAGTATGGCCCCGATGAAATAAGGTATCCCCTTTTCAACAGCAGGGATGCAGATCGTTTTAAATCGGTCATGCTGCGGAATTCGGGAAATGATTGCAACCGCACCCAGATGCAGGATGCAATGATGCAAACGCTTATCATGGGTCAGATGGATATCGACTATTTGGCCTACCAGCCGGCAGCCTTATACCTGAATGGAGTCTACTGGGGAGTTCAGAATATCCGTGAGAAATCATCAGGTGATTACCTGTACACAAATTATGGACTCGATGAGGATAGCATTGATTTGCTGGAATATTTCAATTCAGTTATTGAAGGGGACAATTCAGGTTATACGCCAATTATTAGTTTTCTGAATTCCAATAATCTCACCACCAAACAAAATTATGAATTTGTAACAAGCCGGATTGATCTGGAATCTTACATAGACTATCAGATTGCGCAGATCTATTATGCCAATCTCGACTGGCCGGGCAATAATATTAAATTCTGGAAGTCGAAAAGGCCGGGTTCAAAGTGGAGGTGGCTGTTATACGATACAGATTTTGGATTTGGATTATATACAAGTCCGGATCATAATACCCTTATTTTTGCAACAGAGGATCAGGGTCCGGACTGGCCTAATCCGCCCTGGTCAACCCTGCTTTTTCGGAAGCTTCTTGGAAATGCGGATTTCAAAAAAAGATTTGTGGACAAATTCAATGTGTACATAAATTCCACATTCAATCCGGTAAGGGTGAACGCAGTAATTGATTCGCTGCGTGATAATATTGCAGCGGAAATGCCCTATCATTTCCTCAGATGGGGGGGGTCCATGGGCACATGGGAAAATAACCTGAATATAAACCGTGATTTTGGAAACAGGAGACCTGCTTATATGATGCAGTACCTGGCAGATTATTTTGGATTATCCTCACCGGTATCGTTGACTGTGAGTTCCAATGTCAAAGAAAAAGAATGTTTTTCTGTAAATGATATTATCATTCATGATACAACATTCACGGGACCCTATTTCGGAAACCGCGATGTAAAGCTGAAGGCTCTGTCAGATTTTGCAAAGGCATTTAGCCACTGGGAAATTACTTCCTATACTGCTTCAAGGAATGAATTGGTTGCCACATCCTCTCAATGGCAATATTATGACCTGGGTACCCAACCTCCTTTGCAATGGACCTCCCTTCTGTTTGATGATTCAGCATGGAAAACGGGCAATGCCCGCTTTGGCTATGGCAATGGGAATGAGGTTACAACCATAGGCTACGGGCCCGATACTAATAACAAATACATAGCCAGTTATTACAGAAAAAAGTTCACCCTAACGGATACAACAGGCACTGATTCATTGATTGTGAGTATATTGGCAGATGATGGTGCCGTATTATATCTTAATGGAACCGAAATTGTAAGAATTAACATGCCGGGTGGAACGGTTACCTTTTCCACTTTGGCAAATGCAAACCCGGTGGATGAAAATGCCTTTCTCACCTTTGCCGTGGACAAGAAGCTGCTTAAATCGGGTGAGAATATACTTGCCGCGGAGGTTCACCAGGCATCCGTCAGTAGCAGTGATGTAAGTTTTGATACGAAACTGACATTAACTGGTAAACAGGATCTGGTTACAGAAATAAATACAAATCAGGAGATCTTACTGAATATGTCGTCCTCTGCCCATTGCGAGGCAATTTTTGACAAGGTGTCAGTATTACAAAATGTGTATATCAATGAATTTTGTGCGAAAAATTCAGTGATTCCTGATGAGAATGGTGAATTTGATGACTGGATTGAATTATACAATGCCGGGCAGGATACTGTCAATCTCAGCGGATTGTACATGACGAATTCGCTTCTTGAACCACTGGCCTATAAAATACCTCTGGCGCGGGATTCAGAGACTGAAATTCCCCCGGGTGAATTCAAAATTTTATGGGCCGACGGCCAGCCGGAAGATGGCACTTTGCACCTTAACTTCAATCTTGAAAAAAGCGGTGGCGAAATTGCGCTTACACAGTTGGTACAAGGCAAACCTGAGATAATAGATTCAGTAAAATACACTGAGCAATACACAAACTACTCATACGGCCGATATGGTGATGGAACCTCGCGGTGGTTTGTTCTTTCAGGGATGACCCCGGGTGAGTCAAATTTATATACTTATATGGCTGAGATGCCAAAGGATGATGAAATAGAAATTTATCCCAATCCGGTAAGCGATTTTCTTGAAATCCGTTTATTTGAGCCGGACGTCACTGATCTGGATATTTCCATCATTGACCAGCTTGGCAGGGAGAAGATTCACCTTTTAATTGACGGTCATGGCGGACAGGTGGATGTATCATCCCTGCCTCCGGGCATCTATATACTGCGCGTAAAAGGCCATAACGGCAGCTTTGTGCATAAAATAATAAAAGACTACTAGGGGCTTAGGTGTCAGGTTGGAATGTCCAGCGCTGGCGGGGGTAGGGGGTGGATTTCAGGTGTCCTCCCCCTGCCCCCTCCGAAGGGGGATATCGATCACGAGTGAACGACTGCAAGACTGCAAGACTGCAGAATCACAGAACCACAGAACTTCAGAACTTCTTCTACCGGCAGTGAATCCCTCTGGGATTCGTTCTTTCTGGACCCTCGTCCTTTTCATCATTCATCATTCATCATTCATAATTCATAATTCTTTTCTACATTTACGATTCTTAAGAAATTTCCCATGCCCAAAAAAGTACTTGTAGTATACTATTCGCAAACAGGACAGTTGCGGGAGATAGTGAATTCCATTATAGCACCATTGAAAGCCAGCGGTGAGGTCACCCTGACTTTTGAGGAGATCAGGGCTAAAACACCATTTCCCTATCCCTGGAGCTCAGACGAGTTTTTCCAGGCTATGCCGGAATCGGTAAGGGGCATAGCCTGTGAAATCCAGCCCTTGTCGCTGAACGGGCAGGAATATTTTGACCTCGTCCTCATCGCCTGGCAGCCCTGGTACCTGTCGCCATCTATTCCCATCCATGCATTTTTTCAGCATGAAACTGCAAAAAAACTATTATCCGGAAAACCTGTCATCACAATAATTGGAAGCCGTAATATGTGGATTATGGCCCATGAAAGGATAAGGGAGTACCTGAAGTCAATACAGGCAAAGCCTGTAGGAAATATTGTTCTGTATGATAAAGCTCCAAATCTTATTAGCGTGGTTTCAATTATCCACTGGCTTTTTACCGGCAAGAAAGGAAGGTATTTAAAAATAATACCACCGGCAGGTGTTTCAGATGATGACATAAGAAATTCATCCAGATTTGGAGACATCATACTTGATTCAATCCGGAATAATGATATGGAACATCTGAGAGCATCCCTGGTTAAAGCAGGCGCGGTTGATGTTCTTCCTTCACTTGTTTTACTTGAAAAAAGGGGTAAGATTTTTTTCAGGTTATGGGCAGCCTTTATTTTGAAAAAAGGAGGCTATGGTGATCCGGCCAGAATTGCCAGGGTAAGGCTCTTCAAATACTATCTTTTGACAGTAATATATATAGTCTCTCCTTTTGCCAGCCTGTTGTATTATGCACTTAAACCCTTCAGGAAGAAAGCCTTAAACAGGCAAATATCTTTATATCAATCGAATTAGGCTAGTATAGTTGTTTTTTTTAGTTTTGTACTTTTATTTTTTGAAGGTTCGGGCCGGAAAAACTTATATTTTTTATATTTTTTATGTCCAACAAAGTTTTTATTACAGGAATCACAAAGTATTTGCCAAATAATCCGGTTTCAAATGATGAAATGGAAGATTATCTGGGAATGATCAACCACAAGCCTTCCAAGGCACGAAGAATTGTGCTGAGAAATAACGGGATCATTAACCGCTATTATGCATTGGAAAAGGGAGGCAAACCCACTCATTCCAATGCGGAGCTTGCAGCTGAATCAGTAAGAATGCTTTTTCCGGGTCACATAAAAAAAGAGGATGTTGAACTGCTTGCCTGCGGAACTGCATCACCCGATCAGGTGATGCCTTCCCATGCCTCCATGGTGCACGGTTTGCTCGATATTCCATCCATTGAAATCGCTTCATTTGCCGGATCATGCTGTGCAAGCATGCAGGCATTAAAATTTGGATTCCTTTCAGTATTATCCGGTAACACCAAAAATGCAGTTTGCACCGGTTCCGAAATTCTCTCACACTGGATGCTTGCCAAATACTTTGAAAAGGAAAGTGAAAACGAAAGCAAATTAAAGGAAAATCCACTTCTTGCGTTTGAAAAGGAATTTCTTCGCTGGATGCTTTCTGATGGAGCCGGGGCAGTGCTTCTCCAGCCTGCGCCTGCAGGAAATTGTCCCATGAAGGTGGAATGGATCGAAATCAGATCCTATGCCAATATGATGGAAACATGCATGTATGCTGGCGCTGATAAAAATGAAGAAGGCCTGCTCCAGGGCTGGTGCCGTTTTGAAGCAGAAGATTGGCTGAATAGATCGCTTTTTTCACTAAAACAGGATACACGTATGCTGGGCAGCAACATTGTTCAGCTGGGTGGACAGTTTCTGAAAGATATTATTGCACAAAAGGACCTGGATATCAGTACGGTGGATTATTTTTTACCACATCTTTCCTCTGAATATTTCAGGGAACATATATATAATGAATTAAAAATATTGAATATTGACATTCCTAAGGAGAAATGGTTTACCAATCTAACTACTGTTGGGAATGTAGCTTCTGTTTCATTTATTTTAATGCTCGATGGACTGATCAAGGCTCACAAGCTTACATCAGGTCAGAAAATTCTGATCCAGGTACCTGAGAGTGCAAGATTTACCTATGCATATGCATTGTTAACCGTTTGTTGAAAGTACCGGCGTATGAAATTTGATGAAGTCCCCCAGGATGAAGCCTTTCTTCAGGAAGGCAAGATCCGTGACCTTTGCTACGTTGTAGACAAGGATGGACATTATACAAGTGTTCTGAGCAAAGGATGGACACCTAAAAATGATGCTATAAAGCTGGCGTGGAACCATATATATGAACATGCAGAAGAAACCCGCATCATGGTATTGGAGGGAAAGTTAAGTCCCATCGCATTATATATGGAACTCAATATCATGGACCTGACGATTCTTGCCAATTACATGGAATTGCCAAAATGGAAAGTCAGGAGACATCTTAAGATGAAGCGATTTAAGAAACTAAACATGGAAATGCTCTCAAAATATGCTGAAGCATTGAACATTACAGCCAAGGATTTAGTTGATATAGAAAGAATAAGGGGGATTGTGATTGCACATGAAGATTGATTTTCAACATAACCAGGCTGCACATTGTGAGAATGGCGTCACATCCAACCTGCTCCGGTATTATGGAATAACCCTCAGCGAGCCCATGATCTTTGGTATGGGATCGGGCTATTTCTTTTCGCATTTGCCATTTTATAAGTTAAACGGTATTGCGGTTACCTCATTCAGGGTTTGGCCGGGATGGATATTCAAACGGGTAACTCATCGCCTGGGCATTTCGGTAAAGCGAAAAAAATACAGCAATCCCGACAAGGCCATGAATGATCTGGATGAGCTTCTTGCGAGCGGCAAACCTGTAGGCTTGCTTGTTGGAGTTTTTCACCTTCCTTATTTTCCAAAGGAGTACAGGTTTCATTTTAATGCGCACAATATCACCGTATTCGGGAAGGAAGGCAATCGCTATTTAGTCAGCGATCCGGTAATGGAGAATATTGAAAGCTTGTCGTATGACGAATTAAAAAAAGTCCGATTCGCCCGAGGGACCTATCCGCCCCGGGGCAGAATGTATTATATCGATAAAGTTCCGGCTAAACCTGATCTCCGTCCTGCGATAATCAATGGTATCCGGAAAACAGCCAAAGATATGCTGACAATTCCAGTGCCCTTGTTTGGCGTCGACGGTATCCGGCACCTGGCCAAAAAACTGCGCAAATGGCCGGCTAAAATGGGAGAAAAAACTGCTGCACTGAACCTGGCACAGCTGATCCGCATGTTGGAGGAGATCGGTACAGGAGGGGCAGGTTTCAGGTTCATTTATGCTGCATTTTTACAGGAAAGTGCTGAAAAACTCAATCAGCCTCTATTAAATGAAACTTCGGTTGAAATGACTGCAATTGGAGATGCATGGCGTAATTTTGCAGGACAGGCTGCCCGATGTTTCAAAAACAGGGATAAAGGGTCTGTAACCTATGATGCATTGGCGGACCAGCTGATGGATATTGCCAACAAGGAGGAAAGAGTTTTCAGCAAACTCAGGACAATGAAACTATGACCCACACGACACTAGCGATTGATATCCAAAATCTTACCAAGTACTATAGGGGAAGTGAAAAGCCTGCTATTGACAGTGTGACTCTGGGTATTACCGAAGGTCATATTTTTGGTTTGCTGGGTCCCAATGGCGCAGGAAAGACTACAATGATCCGTATTCTTTGCGGATTACTAACACCCACGGAGGGTGAAATTACAATTGGAGGGTACTCACTGAAAAATGACTTGGCGCGGATAAGGAAGATCATAGGTGTGGTACCACAGGAAATTGCTTTATATCAAAGCCTTACAGCCCGTGAAAATCTGGCGGTTTATGGAGGAATTTACGGTCTTAGCGGGGACCGTTTAAAAAAGAGGATCGATGAACAACTGCATAAATTCGGTTTGGAAAAAAGCAGAAACACCCAGGTTAGAAGGTTTTCAGGGGGAATGAAAAGAAGGCTTAACCTGATTGTAGGTTTAATGCACGAGCCTCGTATTTTGTTTCTTGATGAACCTACGGTAGGTGTTGATGTGCAGTCGAAGAACGTGATCATTGAGAGCCTCATGGATATAAACCAGGCCGGGACAACAATCATTTATACCTCCCATTATCTTGAAGAAGCGGAGATTCTCTGCTCATCTCTGGCTATCATTGACGAAGGCAGCATCATCACAAAGGGGAGTCTGAATGAGATCAGAAAAGAACATAAACCCCACGCAAAACTGGAAGATATTTTCCTCCAGCTTACGGGAAAAAGCTTGAGGGACTAGCCATGCGCATCCTTTTCCGACTGGCATATAAAGATTATCTTGTGATTGTTAGGGACAGGGCCGGACTGGCCATGCTGTTCCTCATGCCCCTGGCACTCGTGCTTATAATGACCAGTCTGCAGGACAATACTTTCAGGGCAATCAATGAAAGCGGGATCAGGATGGTGATCCTGAACGGCGACCGGGATTCCCTGGGTACGGCCATTGAGCAGGAGATAAAACGATCAAACTTCTTTAATATCCATCATGAAATTGATCATAAAACGCCTACGGAACAATCGATACGTGAGGCTGTTGCTTCGGGAAGATTCCAGATCGGCATTATAATTCCGCCGGATGCAACACAACATATAAGGGAACAGGTAAAAAACGGTGTTGCCGGTTTATTCTCCGGTGATTCAACAGAAATTCCTGCTGTTGATTCTTTAATAATCAAGATGTTTATAGATCCCGCCACCAAGAATTCCATGCGGTCTACCCTGCAGGGTTCAATCCGGGAGTTTGCTGCCCGGGTTGAATCACATATCATACTCAACGAATTGACCCGGGAGATCAACATGCATTTGATGGTGCCTGTCGCTAACCTGAACAGGATGAACAGGGAAACCGTATTTTACAAAGAAGAATATGTGGCACGGGGAAATAAAAATGTTATTCCCAATTCAACGCAGCATAACGTTCCTGCATGGACACTTTTTGCGATGTTTTTTATTGTTATTCCCTTTGCCAGCGCTATGATTAAGGAAAAGGAGGATGGCAGCCTGTCACGTCTCCTCACCATGCCGGGTTCCTATACAAAGATCATGTTCAGCAAGATCCTTGTTTACCTTGTGGTTTGTTACCTGCAGTTTGTTTCAATCATGTTGCTGGGAGTATATCTTTTTCCTCATTTCGGGCTTCCTGCTTTATACATTACGGGTAAAATAACCAGCCTTACTGTAATGGCCTTCGCAGCCGCCCTGGCTGCCATAGGATACGGCATAGCCATTGGAACTATCGCCCGTACACATCAGCAAGCAGCAATATTTGGCTCCATTTCAGTAGTAATTCTAGCGGCATTGGGAGGTATCTGGGTACCTGTTTTCATGATGCCACCCTTTTTCAGGGTCATTAGTTCTGCCTCGCCTTTGAATTGGGGACTCAATGGCTTTTATGATATCCTGGTCAGAAATGCAACCCTCACCGATGTATTGCATTACGGAGTGTGGATGGTCCTTTTTGCGTTTTGTTGTGTCCTGGTAGCCTTGTACTATCATAAACTCAGAAAGGAATTTGTTTAGAATTCATCTCAAGTTTTAGATTATTATCTGATCTCCATTTAAATGAATGAGAAAATCAGGACAGCCCGATTGTCCATCATTTCAAACTGCAGCCTGATCATTATGAAACTGATAGCAGGAATTTTCAGCGGATCTGTCAGTATTATTTCCGAGGCTATTCATTCAGGCATGGATCTTCTTGCATCCATAATCGCCTTTCTATCCGTTAAGATGTCGGATAACCCGCCCGACCGGGAACACCCGTATGGACATGGAAAAGTGGAAAACATCTCGGGAGTAATTGAAGCCATATTAATTTTTATTGCTGCAGGCTGGATTATTTATGAAGCAATCCATAAAATAATAAAACCTGAACCCATCGAAAACATAGAAGTTGGTGCCGCTGTGATGGCTGTTTCAGCCCTTATCAATTTTCTGGTATCACGACGGCTTTATAGGGTGGCAAAAGAAACTGACTCAATTGCCCTGGAGGCTGATGCCCTGCATTTGAAAACGGATGTCTATACGTCTGTGGGAGTAGCAGCAGGATTGCTGTTAATCTGGATAACAGGATGGAAATTCCTCGATCCGATTGTGGCCATCAGTGTCGCTTTTCTGATCCTGAAAGAATCCTATTCACTGCTGAAAAATGCTTATTCTCCCTTGCTCGATACTTCACTCTCTGGAGAGGAAAACAAGATAATTGGCGATGTGATCTCTCATAAGGGCCTTTCCTTCCATGATCTGAGATCCCGTAAATCAGGGCAATACAGGTTTGCCGATGTTCATCTTGAATTACCTGAAAATATGGTACTGAAAGATGTACATAGAATATGTGATGAAATCGAAGCAGAAATAAAGAGTAAAATCAACCACATAGAAATTCAAATACACGTTGAACCGAACCACTAGATTTTATAACTTGCGGAATCATTTTAATGTGTATTTTAATATAAATATTAACCAACCGGTATTATTCTTGTTTAGGAATATACTTGAATGTAAATGATAATTATGGAAGAACTTATTGTGCAGCTAAAGAGTGATATCATTGAAGCACTTTCATTGGAAGATGTTGTTCCCGGCGATTTTGACGCGGATACACCCTTGTTTGTCGAAGGACTTGGCCTGGATTCAATCGATGCGCTTGAGCTGATCCTGCTTATGGAAAGGAAATACGGAGTAAAAATTGAAGATCCGAAAGAACGGAGAAATGTATTACGCAATGTAAGAGCCATGGCAGAGTGCATTACTGTACACCGAAATAACCTTAATTAATGAGTAAAAGGGTTTTTGTCACCGGAGTGGGCATTGTCTCGGCTATCGGGAACGGAACCGGAGAAACCCTTTCATCTCTAAAGAACCTTGCTTCCGGGATCGGGAAACTGTCCCTTTTTGAATCAATTCATGCTCATATACCTGTAGCGGAAGTTAAACTTAACCACAGGCAGATGGCAAAACTGGCAGGAATTGATGCTGATCACTCCCCTTATACCCGGAATTCGCTGCTGGCCCTGATCGCTGCAAAGGAAGCGCTGGCATCTGCAAATTGGAACAGTAACAGGGATATGACTTCCGGAGCCGTGATGGCTACCACTGTTGGGGGAATGGATCTGAATGAACAATATTACAAGTCCCTTTTGCAGGATGATTCACATAAAGATGTCATTTTGCTTTTGGACAGCGCTGACTGTACCGGGAAAGTTGCATTCATGGCAGGTATCCGGCATAACGTAACTACTATATCTACAGCCTGTTCTTCATCTGCAAACTCAATTATGCTGGGTGCAAGACTTATTAAAAATAACCGGTTACAGCGGGCACTGGTTGGGGGGACAGATGCACTTACACGTTTTACATTAAATGGCTTTCTGGCTCTCGAAATACTTTCCGTTACAGGTTGCAGGCCATTCGACAAGTACCGGAACGGCCTCACAATTGGAGAAGGAGCCGCCGTATTGATCCTTGAATCCGAAGAAGTGGCTGATCCGGCCAGGATTATTTGTGAAATCACAGGATTTGCCAATGCAAATGAGGCTTTTCACGCAACATCCTCATCAGCCGATGGCTTCGGTGCTTGCCTGGCCATGTCGGGTGCGCTTGAATCCGCTTCACTTAAACCACAGGATATCAGTTATATCAATGCACACGGAACCGGGACCGGAATCAATGATTTATCAGAAGGCCGTGCCATCCAACAAGTATTCGGATTGGCGATTCCGCCAGTCAGTTCAACAAAGGCTTTTACAGGACATACCCTGGGTGCAGCAGGGGCAATAGAAGCAGTTTTTGCAGTTCTTGCTCTTCAGAATCAGATAGTACTTCCGGGACTGAATTTTTCCACTCCAATGGAAGAACTTCACTTTCAGCCTGTGACGAAGCCCTCTCCTGCAGGACTTAAACACGTGATGTCCAATTCCTTTGGTTTTGGAGGAAATAATACATCGCTTATTTTTTCAAAAGTGTAGTATGAAGGCCTACATTACCTCCACCGGTGTCATTTCTCCTCAGGAGACCCATAAAGCGGAAAATTTTCCTGATCCCATATGGGAAGAGGTAAATAACAGGCTTGTCTGCATTGAACCTGATTACAGGGAGCTGATTAATCCTTTGCAGCTGCGGCGCATGCCCAGAATACTGAAAATGGGACTGGCGGCTGCCCGATTATGCATAAACCGAAGTGGTGGCATTAATCCTGATGGTATTATTGTTGGCACCGGTCTCGGATGTCTTGATAACCTCGAGAAATTTCTTCTGGATGTTCTGGATAACCATGAACATATTACCAGCGTTCTGCCTTTTATCAATTCCACCCATAACGCCGTGGCGGCGCATATTGCCATGCTTTTGCAAAATCATGGATACAATCTGACCTATTGCCACAGGGGATTGTCATTCGAGAGTGCACTTGATGATGCCCTTATGAATCTCGAAGAAAAAAAGGCCAGCCATATACTCCTGGGAGGAATTGACGAAACTACAAATGATTTCAGGCTTCTCCATTCCTATTTGGGATACTGGAAAAAACCCGTAAACAACCTGTTACTGCTGGAAGATAAATCTCCCGGTTCAATTGCCGGTGAAGGTTCAGCTTTTTTCATGCTGTCGTCTGTACCTTCTGACGACCATCATGTGATTGTTGATGGAGTGTATACATTCATTACACCCGATTCGGCTGAGGAAAGTGACATCATTCCTGAAATTGATCGGTTTCTGAAAAATCATGGCACTGACAAGAGGAATATCAACCTTCTCCTTGCCGGGATGAACGGGGATACAAATTTTGACCCGGTATACAAACGACTCAAACAGAATTACTTTTCCCCTCAAACCGGATTGGCATGGTATAAGCACCTTTGCGGGGAGTATTATACTTCTTCTTCTTTCGCCTTATGGCTTGCAACGGTTATTATTGAAAATCAGGTAATTCCAAAGATCACCGAACTCATCTCCCCGGAGAAAAGGGAAATTGAAAAAATACTGATATACAACCATACCCGTAACACCGAACACGCCCTTATACTTGTCAGTCATGCGAAAATTTGACGTTGTAATTATCGGTGGCGGACTCGGGGGGTTGCTGTGCGGATATGTTCTCAGCAAAGAAGGTAGAAGTGTTTGTATTATCGAGAAAAACCACAAACCTGGCGGATCACTGCAAACATTCGGACGTAAGGGCTGCGTCTTCAATACAGGTCTGAATTACACCGAAAGTCTGGATGATGGCCAGATTCTCAACCAGTATTTCAGGTATTTCGGACTGATGGACAAGGTTTTGTTCAGGAGACTGGATGCGGATGGCTTTGAAAGGATTAGTTTCAATGACGGGCAATACCGGTTTGCCATGGGCCAGTCCGATTTTGTTGAAACCCTCTCGGCAGCCTTTCCCGGAGAAAGGGCGGGACTGGAGGAATATACCGGAAAGATCTGTGACGTATGCGCAGCAATCCCTTTATATACATTGCAGGAAGAACAGCTCAGCCTCATCGGAAATCAGGATCTGAGCGCCGGCGCAGCAGACTTTATCAACTCTGTCATCGGCAGTCCCAGGCTCCGGAATATACTGGCAGGCAATAACCTGTTGTATGCCGGTCATGAGCGGAAAACCCCGCTTTTTATTCATGCCCTGATAAATCATTCATTTATTGAAAGTGCATGGCGAGTAATGGATGGCAGTCATCAGATTGTCAATAAGTTGATAGAAAATATAAAATCTGCCGGGGGTACGGTCATGTTGGATTCTACTGCGGTCAAACTTACCGGTGATAATAATATGATTGGCGGAGTTGTACTGCAAAATGGAGATTATGTTGAGGGAAAACAATTTATTGCTGCCGTACATCCCGATCAGATCCTTGGAATGGTTGATCCGGGCATGATCCGGAAGGCATATTCTTCAAGGATCAGGGGATTGGAAAGCACAATGGGCATGTTCACTGTATACGTGGTATTTAAGAAGGATTCATTTCCATACATGAATCATAATTTTTATCATTATAATCAGAATAATGTCTGGATTGCCTCTGATTACAGGAAGGAAGATTGGCCCCAGAATTACCTGTTCATGAATACTGCCACCTCCGGTTCACAAACATTTGCTGAAAGCGGTTCCATCATCACTTACATGGATTATTCAGAACTTGCCCAATGGGAACATACCTTTACCGGAGACCGCGGAGATGATTATATCGCTTTTAAACAGGCCAGGGCTGAAAAATTGCTGAACGCTGTGGAAAAGCAATTTCCGGGTATCCAAAACAGCATCGCCGCCTGGTATACTTCTACCCCGCTTACATGGAGAGATTATACTGGTTCCCGCGAGGGTTCAGCTTATGGCATACTGAAAGATCATAACCGACCGCTGGAATCCATGGTGATGCCCAGAACAAAAATTCAAAATCTTTTTCTCACCGGACAAAATACCAATGTTCATGGGATATTGGGCGTGACAATCAGTTCCATAGTTACCTGCGCCGAACTTGTGGACATCCGGACCCTGGTTCGTAAGATCAGAAAGGCTTAAATTTGTATAAAACTGAAACAAGGGGATGAAGTATGATGTGATAATAATAGGCAGCGGACTTAGTGGATTACAGTGTGCCTATATCTTAAGCAAAGAAGGTTTCAGTGTTTGCCTGGTTGAAAAACAAAGAATTCTGGGTGGCTGCCTGCAGACATTTTCACGGTGCGGAACTGTTTTTGATACAGGCATGCATTATATTGGCGGATTGGATAAGGGACAGGTATTGCACAAGTTTTTTGCGTATTTTGATCTGAACAGCCGGTTGAAACTTAAACGGCTTGATGAGGAGGGGTATGATGTGGTTCGTTTCAGGGGTGAAGAATACAAATTCGCCATGGGCTATGACCGGTTTACCGATAACATGCTTAAGCATTTTCCGGGTGAACGAAAGGCCCTTGAAAGCTATGTTTCCAAATTAAAGGAAATCAACAAGTCAGTTGACATATACAACGTACGCGATTTTAAAGACACCAATGCAGAATATTTCAAGTATTTCTCCATAGGTATCGATCCCTATCTCGATTCGATCACTTCAAATCCGGTATTGAAAAATGTGCTGGTTGGCATGGCTCCGCTTTATGCGGGAATTAGAGAAAAGTCGCCCCTGTATATTCATATGATGATCCATTCTTCTTACATCGAGGGTGCCTACCGGTTTATTGACGGTGGTTATCAGCTGAGCCATTTTTTGCGCGATTCGATCCTGTCCTTCGGGGGTACCATCATGGCCAATGCAGAAGTAACCCACATCAACACCACTAATGACAGGATCACTGATATAGTGATTAATGGCAAAGAGCATCTGGAAGGGGGAAATTACATTTCTTCCATACATCCGAAGACTCTGCTCAACCTGATGGATGAGGATGCATTCAAACCTGCCTATCGTAAACGCGTTTTTGACAATGAGGAAACCTATGGCATGTTTTCGATATACCTGGCCATGAAGGATAATTCATTCAAATATATCAATCACAATTATTATAATTACACCTCTGATAATATATGGGATGCCAATAACTATACCGACAAGTCATGGCCGGAAGGGTATATGATGCATTTTTCCCCGATTTCAAAAGATGAAACACATACAGATGCCATTATTGTAAATACGGTGATGAAATGGAGCGAATTATTGCCCTGGGTAAATACCCGTGTTGAAAACAGGGGAGATGATTATAAAGAATTCAAGCAAAGAAAAGGCGAGAAATTATTAGCTTTACTTGAGAAGGATTTCCCGGGAATCAGGGCGGCTACCAAATTCTGGTATAGTTCAACGCCACTCACTTACCGCGATTACACCGGAACCTGGGAGGGATCGGTATATGGCCTGCTTAAGGATTACACTAATCCCATGAAGTCAATGCTGCTGCCCCGGACCAGGATCAGAAATCTTTTGCTGACAGGACAAAGTATAAGCATCCATGGTGTGGTGGGAGTAACCATCGGCGCATTTCTTACCTGTTCCGAATTATTGGGAAAACAATATTTAATGGATAAGATTCGTAATGCAGATTAATAGCAGGAATCGGTTCAGAAGATTTATTATCAGGTTCATACTTGGATTCTTCCTTGTATTATTGATCCTTGCAGTATACTTTGTTTTCATTGCGATTGATCATCCACCCAGGGTAGAGGATTTAACCAGCCTTAATACACAAAGGCTGAATCCTTCAGAAAATACATATTTATATGGGCACAACTGGCTGAGAAAAAGTGAAAGCGGCCTGTGGGAGGCTTATATCGAGGGCGAGCCTTTTGAGAGGGGAGTGGCCTTCGGGCGGCTTACCAAAGAGCTGCTCTACTACCAGGAAACTTCTTTTGTTGAACAGATCCGCGAACTGGTTCCATCGGATGCGTACCTGAAAGTTCTGAAATATTTCATTGCCTTCTTTAACCGTAATCTGGATACTAGCATACCCGCGGAATACCGGCATGAAATATATGGAACATCTTTTTCATGCAGTCCGGAATATGATTTTATCGGATCGGGTTACCAACGGCAGCTCAATTACCATGCGGCTCATGATATTGGCCATGCACTGCAGGGTCTGAATATGGTTGGCTGCACTTCATTTTCAGTATGGAAGGGTAGCTCGGCCGATTCTTCCCTTCTGGTGGCCCGTAATTTCGATTTTTACATGGGGAAAAAATTCGGGGAGAACAAGATAGTATGTTTTGTCAATCCTTCCTCCGGACATAAGTTTATGATGGTCACCTGGGCCGACCTGATCGGGGTAGTATCGGGCATGAATGATCAGGGACTGACTGTTACCCTGAATGCCGCCAAATCAACCATACCACACCAGGCGGCCACACCTGTAACCCTTCTGGCCAGGGAAATACTTCAGTATGCCTCTGACATTGAACAAGCATACAATATTTCCAAAAGGCGAAAACTGTTTGTTTCCGAATCCATCATGATCGGATCGGCCCGCGATGGAAAAACAGCCATCATTGAAAAATCGCCTGACCGCAGTGATCTGGTATATCCTGACAGCACGCGGATCATTTGTTCCAATCATTACCAGGGAAAGGTATTTGCCCTTGATGAAAAAAATCTGGAAAACATTCATGGCAGTGACAGCTATTCCCGTTACATGCGGGTTAAAGAGCTCTTATCGGCTCACAAAACGTTGAATGCAGGCGATATGGTTCAAATCTTGAGGGATCAGCAGGGATTAGGCAACAAAGATGTTGGCATGGGAAATCAGTTGTCGATTAACCAGCTCATTGCCCACCATTCAGTGGTCTTTAAACCCGACAGCCTGCTTGTATGGGTATCTGCCGGGCCATGGCAGGAAGGTAAATTCATTTGTTATGATCTTAAAAAGGTATTTGATCTTGAGATCAGCCAGATAAAGGACAACAGGGAAATATATACATCCTCACGCACAATTCCGGCCGGCACCTTTATGAATTCGGAGAAATTCAGGCAGTTCGGGGAATATCAAAGCATGTCGGAACAGTTGGCCCTTTTCACAAAAACCAAACAGCCACTTCCGCAGAATTTTGATGCTACATACCGGAAAACCAATCCCTCGCTTTATCTAACATATGTTAACCTTGGAGAATATTACGAAGCATTTGGTATATTTGATCAGGCATTATCCTGTTACAATACGGCTCTTTCCTGTGCTTTACCCGGTTTGGATGAAGAGCAGAAGCTGAAGGAAAAAGCGGGTGAATTGAACAAAAAAATCGATCATGGCATATCCCGAAATTGAATTCAAAAGCAAAACAGAAATTGAGCTGTTCCAGAATGAAGAATTGCACAAATTGCTGGAATACCTTCAGGGGAAATCCAGGTTTTATAGCCAGTTATTTCAAAATCATAAAATTGATATCTCCCGGATAAAAACTGTGCATGATCTTCACCTGATACCCCCTACGACCAAGGAGGACCTGCAATTGCTCGGCGAGGATTTCATCTGCGTGGAAAAGAACCGGATCATTGATTATATTACAACCTCTGGCACCCTGGGGGAACCTGTAACCTTTGCCATGACGGACAATGATCTCAACCGTCTTGCCTATAATGAATCACAGGGATTTAAATGTGCCAATTGCACAAAGGATGAAGTGTTTCAGTTAATGACAACAATGGACAGGAGGTTTATGGCGGGCCTGGCCTATTTTATGGGTTCCCGTATGCTGCAGGCAGCCATGATCAGGGTTGGGAACGGAATACCTGAATTGCAGTGGGATTCCATAAAGCGATTTTCACCGACGGCCCTGGTTGCAGTTCCTTCATTTTTGCTGAATATAATCGATTATGCTGAAAGACAAGGCATAAACCACCATGAATCAAGCGTAAAAAAAGTAATCTGTATCGGAGATTCCATCAGGAATACGGATTTTAGTGCCAATACATTGGGTAAGAAAATATCCGAGCGCTGGCCTGAAATCAAGCTTTATTCAACCTACGCTTCTACTGAGATGGCCACCTCATTTACTGAATGTGAATATGGCCTCGGTGGACATCATCATCCCGATCTGATCATTGTTGAATTTCTCGATGAAATGGATAATCCTGTTGGTCCCGGGGAACCGGGTGAAGTTACCATTACCACATTGGGTGTGGAAGGCATGCCCTTGCTTCGTTTTAAGACGGGAGATATATGCATCGCGCATGAAGAACCCTGCCAGTGCGGAAGAAATTCAATCAGGCTGGGACCTGTGATCGGCCGCAAGAAGCAAATGATCAAATATAAGGGCACCACCTTATACCCTCCGGCTTTGTATGATATTTTGGATAACATTGAACAGATTAAGAACTATATTGTTGAAATCTATACAAATAACATTGGAACAGATGAGATCCTGATCAGAGTGGGGGCTGAAAATCATTCCGAAGCATTTGAAAAGTCAATTAAAGACCATTTCAGGGCCAAGCTCAGGGTAGCACCATCCATTTCATTTGAAACAGTGGACTATATCAGCAGCATGCAGCTGCCCGCTATGAGCAGAAAGCCTATTAAATTAATCGACAGAAGGGAGAGCAACTGAAACTAACCAATACTTTAAACATATGAAAACAAAATCCTTATTTATCGTTGTATTGATTTTTTCTTTCTTTTCGGGTGCCATGCAGGCACAGGACAAGAAAAAGGCCGTCGCCGAAAAAAACATCACCTGGCTTGGGGTGGATTTTACACTTGCACGTTTTACGCTTGTAACTGAAGATCCTGCAGCCATTGTCAGTACATCGCTTAAAGCAATCAACAACCTTATTCTGGCTGAGCCGGATAAATATGATCTGAAAAAATTCTTTTCCAAATCAGAGGTGACTCCGGATATTGAAATGGTAAACGAAAGAAACAGCAAGATTGATCCCACCATTCTGGTTGTGCCTGATAAATATACCATCACTCCGGATGACGTGAAAAAAGTGATCGGCGGTTATGATACCAAGGGCAAAACAGGAACCGGCCTTGTATTTGTTGCCGAGAATCTTCATAAGGTAGATCAGACAGGAAGTTATTATGTTGTATTCTTTGACATGGCCAGCAAAGAAATTGTTGATTCGGAACGCAAGGTGGGTAAGGCTTCAGGAATTGGTTTTCGCAATTACTGGACCGGTTCGGTTTACAATGTTATGAAAGCATGGTTGAAATAGGCTTTTGATTCGTTTTTGAAATTAAGTTTGTCCCGGTTTCAGGGAATAACTATATTAGCTCCCCATTCATGCATCGGTTATGAATGGGGAGTATTTTATTTCTTATTTCAGTCAATATCATGATTCAAACCGAATTAAAGTGCCGTGCAGAGATCAGGATAAGGTTTAGTGAGGTGGATTCAATGGGTGTGGTGTGGCATGGGAATTATATCCGCTATTTTGAAGATGGCCGGGAATTATTCGGCAACCAATATGGAATCAGTTATCTCGATTTCCATCACGAAAATGTGATGGTACCCCTCGTAAAAGTGAATTGTGACTTCAAAAAACCGTTGTTCTACGGTGATACTGCCATTATCGAAACCCGATTTGTAAATTGTGAGGCGGCAAAACTGCAGTATGATTATACCATTTACCGGAACAATACAAATGAAATTGCCGCCACCGGTTCAACAATACAGGTATTTCTCAATCCCGATATGGAGTTATTGCTTGATTTTCCCCCGTTTTTCAGGGAATGGAAAAGGAGACATGGATTAGAAATGAGAGATGAGAGGTGAGAGGTGAGAGGGGAGAGTGAATAAAATCCACAATGAAAGACGTACACATCATATCCGATAATATAATTACTTCCCTGGGATTTACTACAGCAGAGAACATAAATCGCATGCTGGCAGGAGAGACCGGTATCCGGAAATGGGAGGACCAATCCATTTCACCGGTGCCGTTCTGGGCATCAAGGGTTGATGATACGCGGTTAAGGAAGAGTTTTTCAGATTTCGCTGACCCCAAAGACTATAGCCGGTTTGAGCAAATGGCTGTTTGTTCTGTAAAGAATGCTCTCAGCCATACTTCATTGGATGTATCGGACGAAAAAACGCTTTTTATTTTATCCTCCACCAAGGGAAATATCGATCTGTTAAGCAGAACCGATAAGGCACAAAAAGCAGGAAACCCTGTTTATCTATGGCAGACTGCTGCAAAGCTGCAACATTTCCTGAACCTCGCAAATACACCGCTGATCATATCGAATGCATGTATTTCGGGATTAATGGCGGTCATAGTAGGTGCAAGGCTGATCCGGGCCGGGAAATATGAGAAAGTGATCGTGACAGGCGCTGACCTGGTCTCTGAATTTGTGGTGTCGGGCTTTAATTCATTTCTATCGCTGAGTAACGGTCCCTGCAAACCCTTTGATAAAAACCGCCAGGGACTTTCGCTGGGAGAGGGTGCCGGAACAATTATCCTCTCATCCCAACATTATGCAACTGCCCTTTCGCATCAGGTTCGGGTAGGCTATGGTTTTTCAACCAATGATGCCAACCACATTTCAGGACCTTCCCGAACAGGTGAGGGTTTATACCAGGCCATCCGTAAAACACTGGAGAAAAACAGGTCAGGTGTGGATTACATTTCCGCCCATGGAACAGCCACCCCGTTTAATGATGAAATGGAATCGGTGGCAATAACCCGTGCCAGTTTGCAGGATATACCGGTGAACAGCTATAAGGGATACTGGGGCCACACGCTGGGTGCAGCCGGAGTTATAGAATCAATAGCAAGCGCCCGGTCACTCACCGGCAACCAGCTGATCCGTACAATCGGATTCTCGGAACCAGGCACCACCCATCCACTTGCGGTTATTGATGACAACAGGAAATCCAAACTGAATTCCTGCCTTAAAATAGCCTCGGGATTTGGCGGTTGTAACGCTGCACTATTAATGTATAAATGATGGAAAATAATTACATCATCAGTGATTATTGCATTATCCGGAATAACCGGATTGTACTCAACGGTGAGGTTCTATTTGAGGGAAATGAGACTTTACCGGGTGAGTTTTTTACAGCAGCCTACCGGTTCTTTTCGATCAGTTATGCCAAGTTTTTTAAAATGGATAATCTGTGCAAACTTGGATTTCTGGCTTCGGAATTGCTGTTACGCGGGAAGAATATTATCGGAACATACCCGGATGACCAGGTCGGGATCCTTCTTTCAAATGCCGGTTCTTCAATAGATACCGACCGGAATCACCAGAAGACCATTTCAAACCGGGATGAGTATTTTCCCAGCCCGTCGGTATTTGTTTATACTCTGGCAAATATTGTAATTGGGGAAATCTGCATCAGGCAGAGGTTTTTCGGAGAGAGTTACTTTTTGATAGAAAAGGAATTCAATGCGAAAAGGCTATATGAACAGACAAAGCAATGGTTCGATGAAGAGATTGTTCGATGCTGCATTACAGGATGGGTTGAAATGGATGACAATAACGTTGAGGCGGTCATGTATTTCATTCAAAAAACATCTGTCCTTCAGGAGGGAATTGCTATTTTTGGTCCTGAAAAATTGACTGACATTTATTTGCTGGGAAAATAACATATGGAAGCGCTTATAGCCAAATTAAAGAAAGAAATCATCGAGGTGCTGAATCTCACTGAAATGACTTCCGAAAGTATTGATGAGAATGAACCCCTTTTTGTTGAGGGCCTGGGGCTTGATTCCATTGATGCCCTGGAGCTCATCGTTCTGCTTGAAAGAAATTACGGGTTGAAACTTGCCACCGCCGAGGAAGGTAAGACTGTCCTTAAATCGGTAAGGTCAATGGCCGAATTTATAAGGAAAAATAACAAAGGATAAACGTTCTCTATTTTGCCGAACCGGGTTTTTATCACTGGAATTGGGATCATCTCGGCTATCGGGAATGATACGCGGGAGGTGCAGGATTCACTTATCAATCTGCATTCAGGAATCTGCAGTCTCACCGGTATCGACTCTAAATATAAAAATGAGATACCCGTAGCGGAAATAAAGCATTCAAACACCGACCTCCTGCCACTTGCAAATCCGGCAAAAAACAGTCCCCATACCCGTACCGCACTTTTGGCACTTATTGCCGCAAGGCAGGCTATCAGGCAATCAGGACTTGTTTCGCTGAGCGACAGCAGGTGTGGCCTTATCTCAGGTACCACCGTAGGCGGAATGGATCTGAGTGAGAGATTTTATAAGCGGTTTCTTACAGATCATTCACATGGAAGATTAAGAAACATTATAGGCCACGATTGCGGGGACAGCACGGAGACGCTTGCCAGGACGCTTGGTATAGGCGGGTTTATTTCCACCATCAACACGGCCTGTTCCTCATCCGCAAATGCCATCATGGTTGGAGCAAGAATGATCCGCCATGGGTTACTCGACACGGCTGTAACAGGTGGTGCTGATGCACTTACACTATTCACTTTGAATGGATTTAACAGCCTGATGATCCTTGATCGCGAACCCTGCCGGCCATTGGATGAAACAAGGAATGGATTGAACCTGGGTGAAGGAGCAGGTTTTCTGGTTCTCGAATCTGAAGAAATGGCAAGGAAATCAGGTAGGCCGGTCCTGGGAGAGATCAGCGGATACGCCAATGCATGTGATGCCCATCACCAGACGGCATCGTCGCCCGAGGGAAACGGTGCTTTTCTTTCTATGAAACTTGCCCTCGCATCAGCGGGTATTGCCCCTGGAGATATCGACTATATCAATGCGCACGGGACCGGCACCAAAAACAATGACCTTTCCGAAGGGATTGCCGTTGAGCGGATCTTCGGTTCAAAGGTGCCTTCCATCAGTTCCACTAAATCATATACAGGTCATACACTCGGTGCTGCAGGGGCCATCGAGGCAGTCATCAGCATCCTGGCCCTGACTACAGGTAGCATATATCCAAATCTGGGTTTCTCACAACGGATGAATGAGCTGAATTTTCTTCCTGTTACTGAATTGAAAACGTTTGTACCGATCAGGCATATCATGTCCAATTCATTTGGGTTTGGAGGCAATAATTCAACCCTGATTTTTTCGCGCACATGAAAGCTTATATTAACTATACCGCCATCGTGTCGCCGCAAAGGACTTTTGATCAGGAGTTTCCTATGGACGTTGTCCGCTACCCGGATGCAAGATATCTTAGATGCATTGAACCGGCTTATAAGGATTTTCTTGATCCCATGGTTTCACGCCGGATGAGCCGGATCGTAAAAATCGGTGTTTGCACAGCCCTGAGCTGTTTGCGCAGGGCCGGCGTTGAAACACCGGATGCAATCATCGCCGGTACCGGCCTGGGTTGCCTTGAGGATACTGAAAAATTCCTTGGATCAATATACACGCTTCAGGAGCACCTGCTGAACCCGACACCATTTATTAACAGTACCCATAATACAATTGCCGGTGCCATTGCCCTGGCCATCAAATGCCATGGCTACAACGCCACCTTTACACACAGAGGATTTTCATTTGAAAGCGCCTTGTTTGATTCCCTGATGCTGGCGTCTGAAAACCCGGAAGCCTTAATACTTGCAGGAGCATTTGATGAAATTACGGCCAATTCCTATGATATCACAAAACGGCTGGGCTTATGGGAAAACACTATTCCCGGTGAGGGTGTGGCTTTCTTCATGCTGTCAGGCAAGAGACAATCAAACAGCATGGCACTGCTGACCGCTTTGCATACACTTTTTAATCCTGAAAAGGAGAGTGTTGTGGAGAAGGAAATGTACAAATTCATTAAAAATGCCGGTCTGTCAGCCCAGGATATAGATCTTATTCTGATGGGAATAAGCGGGGATCCTTTGACGGATGGATATTATAAAAACCTCATGAACAGTATGTTTGAAAGAAAACCTGTGGCGGAATTCAAACATCTTTGCGGGGAATATGATACAGCCTCCTCATTTGCACTTTGGCTGGCTACAGAGGTTATTCACAAACAGCATATTCCAGAATGGATCAGGGCAAATGAGTATAAACCCGAAAAACTTAAATACATATTAATTTATAACCATCTTCGGGGAGTCAATCATTCTTTCTATTTGTTATCAGCATGTTAAATTACCGAAATACAGTCATCCTGTTTTTAATTATTCTTACCGGATTGATCCTGTCTGATGTTTATTTGCCCGTGCATGCGGGATGGTATGTTGGCATAGGAATTGTGTTGCTTTTATTGCTTATTGCAGGTTCGATCTGTATAAGGCTGGAATTTTACATTAAATCCTATAGTGCAGGTGACAGAAAGCAAAAAAAGGTGGCCCTGTCGTTTGATGACGGTCCCGATTCAGATTATACCCCGGTTATCCTCGACCTGCTTAAGCAGCAGGGGATACAGGCAGCTTTTTTTGTAGTGGGAAACAAGCTGGAGAATAATATTAAAATCATCCGGAGAATTGATCAGGAAGGGCATATCATGGGGGGGCATAGCTTCTCTCACCACTTTTTTTTCGATCTGTTCACTGCGCGGCGAATTAAAATTGAATTGGAACACACAGAAGAAATGATTATGAAGATAACGGGTAAAAAGATGAGACTGTTCCGGCCTCCGTACGGTGTGACTAATCCGGTTCTGGCGCGGGTAATCAGAAAACTGGGCTATCATGTGATCGGCTGGAGCCTGAAATCAAAAGACACTGTTACCGGCGATAGTCAGGCGCTGCTTGAGCGGTTACAGAAAAAAGTAAGAGGCGGGGATCTCATCCTTTTTCATGATATAAAACCTGTTTTGCAGGGAGTCCTTCCTTCCTTTATAAATTTTCTGAAATCAGAAAAATATCAAATAGTGCGACCCGATCAACTGCTCAATTTGGAGGCGTATGAATAATTACATAAAGTATTTTTTGATTTGTTTTCTGGTAATCGTTGTACTACCGGCTTGGGCACAGGTTCCCTCCGCCCCGATGAAGGATGTTTCCGGTTTCAGGCAGAAACTTACCACGTTTACGGCAGGGATCAATACAATTGAAAGTGATTTCACCCAGGAAAAGAAACTGAGCATATTATCCAATACACTGGTATCAAAGGGACATTTTTGTTTCAGAAGGGAAAACAACATCCGGTGGGAATACCTGCAGCCTTATAAATACCTGATCATCATCAGCCAGGATAAGATCTACATAAAGGAAGAAAAGGATCAGAAACAGTATGATATTCAGTCGAACAAGATGTTCCAGGAAATGAACAGGTTTATCAGCGGATGCATCCAGGGAGACATCCTGAAAAATGAAAAGGATTATAAGATCGGTTATTTTGAGGATAGCCGCTATTTTTTCGTGACTCTTACACCTATTGCTGAAAAAATGCGGCAGATGCTGAATGAAATACAGATATGGTTCGACCGTACTGATTATACTGTAGCCCGCATTCGTATGATGGAATCGGGTGGGGATTACACAAAGATCGACTTCGTAAATAAAAAACTGAATACAGACATTCCTGTTGAAAAATTCAGCTTCAAATAAATCATCGGGCTGGCAAATGAAATTGTACCGGCATGGCAACCAAAGGAGAATGGGAAGGCACATGGGATTGCCCTTACTGATGTTTATATTTTGTTTCTCAGGATGTTCCTTCGGATTGCTGGAAGGTTATCAGAAAACGGAACAGGTTTCTATGGCGCCTGTCTCCTGGTTTAAAACAGACTCGGATCATCTGCTGATGACTACGACAATTGACATGATGAAAAATCATTTCAGCGGAATAATGGTGATCAAAACTTTAACAAATGGCGGATACCGGGTGATATTCATAACTGAGGTGGGATTGAAAATATTCGATATGGAATTCGTTCCGGGTGAAACGGTTAAGGTGCATTATATTATGGATGCCCTGAACAAAAAAATATTGATCAGGACGCTTTCTGCTGACCTGAAGTTATTGCTGATCCATCAGCAGGAGGACGAAAACCCGGTTTTTTATAATAGTCCATCCGGACAGAAAATGGCCAGGTATAAGCATAAATTGAAGAGAGATTATTATGAGATTTCAGATGTTACTGGCAAGCCTCTTCAAGCCTATCAGGTGTCTGGGGTTTCCAAAAAAGCCAGGATTGATTATTACAGCAGGGACGGTGCACAAATAGACTCGGTTAAAATAGTCCATTTTCATGTCAGCCTCCGGATTGGCATGCACCTTATCAATGAAAATTCACAGGATGCTGTTAAATAAATTATATAAGACCAGGAGCCTGAATGCGAATTCGGATGGATCCGGATTTATGGCAGAGATCGAACTCGATCCCAGTCATCCCCTTTTTAAGGGTCACTTCCCCGGCAACCCGATATTACCCGGAGTTTGCACAGTACAGATCATCAAAGAGATTCTTGAGCAATCGGTTCAGAAATCACTGCGGATGACGAAGGCAGGAAACATCAAATATCTCGGCTTTGTAAATCCTGTCAATATGCCATTGTTGACATGTAAGCTGCAAATAAAAGCCGGAGATTCAACAAACATATCCTGTTCCGCCACAATTTACGCCCAGGGAGTTTCGGTTTGCAGTTTTAAGGGCGAATTTGAAGATTTGAAGACTTGAAGATTTGAAGATTGAGTCCACTCCAAAAAGGATTTTTATAGCCACAAGGACACAAAGACACAAAGTATTTTGTTATTAATGCCTTGAATATGAAATAAATGATGAAATTGGTACCTTCGTGACTTTGTGGCATATTAAAAGAAAATGTTTTTTGTAAAAAAATGCGAGCAAAGCGAGCATTCATCTATCTTTTCCCGGTGATTGATTGGATGGCCCATTTTCCCGATTGGACAGCCGGAGGTATTCCGCCTCCTGGGAACAACCACTGGCCAACCATGTAAAACCCTTTTAAACCGGGAATTGTATTAGGAAGTGTTTTTTTAATCATGTTACCAGTGGGCAGAAATCCCTCATAGGCCCCTTTCCAAACGCCGGTGTATTTTACAAGCGTTTTGGGTGTTGAGACATCAATCACCTCAATTTTATTCCGAACTCCGGGGTAATGGCTTTCAAGGATCTCTATTCCTTTTTCCTGTATCAGGGCAGTGAGTTTTTTGTAATCCCCATCGCTGATATGCTCCCAGTTTTCCCAGGCGCTGTCAAACCGGACAAGGATGGTGGTTTTTCCTTCGGGTGCCAGGGTAGGGTCTGCGAAGGACTGATTCAAAACAGAATAACCATGTTTTACTTCCAGGCTACCGATCATGAAGTCATCTTTCAGGCAGGTGGTAACAACGGTTTTTGAAACCAGTTTATCATTCACTCCAAAGGCAACCTGCACAAAAGGAATAAATAGATCCCAATCAGTATAGGCTTCTATGAGTTTTGGCGTCAGGTAGCGGCCGCCAAGCATATCATATAATGTACTGTGGCCATCTGCAGCGCTGATGACGTAATCGGCTTTATAAACAGTACCATCAGTCAATTCAACGCCTGTGGCACGATTATTTTCAACAATAATCGTTTTCACCCGCCTTCGGAGCAGCAGTTCACCCCCAAGCGACTTGTACCGGTCAGCCATCCTAAGCGACAAGGGAAGAGATCCACCGATCAGGTAACCCGCATTTTTTGCATGAAACCAACCCAGCATCATGATGACCACAAGGGCTGAGAAATTGGTTTCTCCATACAGCCTGTTTAAAAAATAGGTAAGACGTGGATTTTTAAGATCAAGGCTTTTAAAATAATCTTTTGCTGATACCTTGCTAAGGCGGTTGAGAAGAAACAGCAGATTTCTCATTTTAAGCAATGCCTTGAAATAATCGGTAAATTTTCTCAAGTCGGGTGCATTGCCAAAGGGTTCAAGCTTTGCCCCCATTTTCATTTGACGGCACATTTTCCGGATTCCCTTCTCATCCTCGGGGGCCATGCCGATCAGATATTCCTGCCACCTGTCGACATTGGTATACACTACGAAATCTCCCCATTTGTCGTCCTTTACCAGAGTATGAATTTCACCGTCCACAATTTTCACCGTTTCATTTATGACATTGGTTTCTTTCCAGATATCATGAAACACTGAGGACCGGGTACCAATCAGCCAATGAATGCAATAGTCGAACCGGAATCCCTTGCGATCCCATGCAGTGCACTGACCCCCGGGAACAGAATGCATCTCGAGGATTTTCGTATCAAACCCGTTCAGTTGCCCGTAGATGCCCGTTGATAAACCTGCTACACCTCCGCCTATGATTATAATCTTCTTGTTTTCCAATTTCAGTTATTTTCCCAGTATACGCATCTCGCATTCGGCCAGTAATCGGTCATCCTGGTAAATACGACCGGCAATTATCGTGTATCCTACAATTTCATTTTCAACCACAATTTCTGATTCAATATGGCTGTTTACCTTCGGAAGTTCATAAATGACAAGGTTTTTAATTGCACCGATATAACCTTCGCTTACTGCCTTGTTTGATGTTTTGTTTTTATAACCTGTATATGCCGCAGCCGTCTGTGCAATGAATTCAATCAGACCCGGTTCCGAAAGAACCCCGTTCTCACTGAAAAGGTTTGATTCAAGGATGTATAGTTGTCCCCGGGCTGATTTCTCATCGGCGGCAATCAACGCATCAATCATTGTCATGGGAGGCCGTTGCGGGATCAGATCATGTATTTCAAAATCAGCGGGAATCATAAATCTGGTTTAATTTGTACACTTTTATGTGCAATGTAAGAAATAGGAACGACAGGATTTTGGCTTATGCCCAGAAATTGTAATAGTTGAACCACTGATCCGGATATTGCCTGAGTTTTTGTTCTACCTGGTTTATATAATCCTGAATAATTGTCTTAAGCATTTCATCACGACTTGCCGGATTTCCCTGCTGTTGATAATGTTTGGGAGGTGTTGCGTAAAAATGATAGTGCGATTTCCTTTCTTTCATTGCAAATACAAACGATACCGGTATACCAAATTTCATAGCAAGATAAAATGGACCAGTAGGAAACCTGGCCTTTTCACCAAGAAACTCAATTTCAAGGGTTTTGCTGCCTTCCAGAAACCTATCCCCGTGTATGCATAGAATTTCCTTGTTTTCAAGTGCCGTATTAATTTCAAATACATGGGCATTGTCCTCCCGGATAGCGATCACATGGAAGCTTTTTTGTGTAATGGAGGAAAGATAATTTTTAATTCGCTGATATTCAGCATCCAGCATAATGATATTCACACTGGAGTCCAGTCTTTCGAGCATGTGGCCTGCCATCTCAAAATTGCCCAGGTGTGCGCTGATTAGCAGGCAACCGGAGTTTCCTGCTGCCATTTCCCGGAGATATTGTTCCCCTTCGAAGTCAAATGTAAATTTAGAGCGGAAGCCTGCAAGGGTGGCTGTTTTATCTAGCAACACCTGGCCGAAGATGAAGTAATTTCTGTAAACAAAAAGAATGGACTTGAAGAAGCCAAATTTCAACCGGTGATGGTAGATATGGTAAATAATGCGAAAGGACGCCGGAGAAAAGATAAAGAAATACAGGGCAACAAACCGCAGGATAAAATATGCCGGTTTTAGTCCGAATTTTTTCAGTAAGGTTACAAAGATTTTATAACCCAATAGGTTACCGCGTGATTGCCCTTTCCATGAAGCCACTTGAGGCTATTTCTTATTGATTGTAGTAAATATGTAATCGTACAGATCACCAAGCGATCTGATGGCCGTCATTTCTTCACCTTTGAGAGTTATACCGAATTCCTTCTGCACAATAACTGCAATATCTACGAAATCAAGACTTTCCAGGCCCAGGTCGTCTTTCAGATGGGCATTGGGATTTATCTTGCTTTCATCAATTTCGAATTCTTCGATCAGAAAATTATTAATGATCCTTGTTATGTCCTCTTTCGTCATAAGATTATGTACCGATTATTTTGTAAATTTTTTGATGATCAGGCTTGAATTGGTTCCGCCAAATCCAAATGAATTGGAAAGAAAAGTATTTATTTCAAGGGGGATAGTCTTGTTTGTAATATTCAGTTTGGCGGAGTATTCATCCGGTTCTTCAAAATTGATATTGGGTGCGACAAATGAATTTTCCATCATGATCATGGAATAAACGATTTCGCTGGCTCCTGCCATCCACATTTCATGTCCCGTCATGGATTTGGTTGAAGTAACAACAGGTTTATGTTCATTGAACAAAAAATCAAGTGCCCTTGCTTCGTTCTGGTCTCCAATGGGTGTTGATGTGGCATGAGCGTTAATGTAATCAATATCACCGGGAGTAATACCGGCATTTTTCATAGCCATGGAAATCGCCCTTATGGGACCATCAACATCCGGAACGGAAATATGTTTTCCATCTGATGAAAATCCATAGCCGATTACTTCTGCTAAAATAGGTGCTCCGCGTTTGAGCGCATGTTCCAGACTTTCGAGCATGACTGTTGCAGCTCCTCCGCTGGGTACCAGACCATCCCTTCTTTTGTCGAATGGTTTCGATGCGGTAGCCGGATCTTGTTCCATTTTAGAAAAAGCGCCGAGTGCATCAAAACTACCTACGCAAAACAGGTTAATCTCCTGCGATCCGCCGCAGATAATGTGATCCTGGTAACCATGGCCAATGAGTGTATATCCCATACCAATAGCATGGGAACCACTTGCACAGGCACCACTTAGCGTGAAGTTAACACCCCGAAGATGAAAAATCACGGAGAGATTCATGGTAACCGAAGAGTTCATCGACTGAAAAACAGAACCTGAGCCAACCAGGCTGGTATCCCTTTTTTCGCGGATGATATCCGCGCTTTGTATAACGGAAGGAGTGGAACTGTCATTTCCAAAAATGATCCCCACCTCGTTGTGATCGAAATATTCCGGGTTCAACCCGGCTGTTTTGATCGCCTCGAGCGTTGATATATATGCATATTCTGCATGGTCGGGCATACAAACCCGCGAACGTCGGTCGAGCGTACCTTTAAGCTGCGGACGTTCTACTTTTCCGGTAAGTCCAGACTGATATCCAAAGGCTTTTCTTTCAGGATCAAGGATGATCCCTGAGGTACCCTTAAACAGAGATTCCTTAACCTCTTCCAGGTTCCTGCCTATTGAAGAATAAATGCCGGCTCCGGTGATAACTACCCTGTTCATAGAAGTGCTGAGATACAATTATACATATTAAGTATATAATCCGCCATTTACTGAAATAACTTCACCCGTAATGTAAGAGGCCTGGTCCGATGCCAGAAAACACACGGCCGCCGCAACTTCTTCAGGCAGTCCAAAACGGTTTAATGGGATCATGTTCCTCAATTCATTCTCATTCAGGTCCTGCGTCATGTCAGTTCTTATAAAACCAGGTGCAACTGCATTAACAGTCACCTTTTTCTTACCAATCTCCTGCGCTAATGCCTTGGTGGCCCCAATAATACCTGCCTTTGCGGCTGAGTAATTTATCTGGCCCGGCATTCCCTTCAAACCCGAAAGAGATACTACATTCACGATCCGGCCATATTTCTTTACCAGCATATCTTTCAGCAAAAAACGGGTTGTATAAAAAAAACCATTCAGATTGGTATCCACAACATCCTGCCAAATTTGATTCTCCATCCATATCATCAGTGCATCTTTACGGATGCCTGCATTGTTTACCAGGACCTCAATATAAGCGTCCGGGTTCTTTTCCTTCCACGCTCCAAGCTCCTTTTCAACTGATACAGAATCAGCCACATCAAAGGGAATTAAAGTACCTTCACCACCGGTCTCCCGGATCAATTCCTGAGTTGAAAGCGCCTCTTGTTTCTGCGATTTGTAATTGATCAGCACATGATATCCCATGCCGGAAAGTCCAATACAGACCGCCCTGCCAATTCCTCTTGATCCGCCTGTAACAAGTGCGTATTTCATTATAAAACAAGCAATTGAAATATTCTAACCTATTTTAACAAATAGTTCGCAAAGGTACTCTTTAATTCTCTTAATTTCCACATATTTTATTGTGTCCTCCCTGAATTTTGGGACAATACCGCGCAACTCACGGAATGCATGAGCGGTAGCTGAGGACATCCGTTGTTCAATATTCAGGTAATCGATAGCCTGAATAATGGATATCATTTCAATAGCCAGAACCTGGTAAGTATTTTCGATTACCTTACGTGCAAACTGTGCCGAATTGGTGCCCATGCTCACAATATCCTGGTTATCGTTATTGTTTGAAATGCTGTGCAGGTAATTCGGAAATGACAGGGTTTGATTTTCTGCCACGGTGGAGGTGGCTGTGAACTGTGCTCCCTGCATTCCAAAATTCACACCCAGTTTACCCAGGTTGACAAAAGGAGGCAATTTGCTGTTCAACTTGTCATTCATCAGGTAGTTGATCTGCCGTTCAAAGAGCATGGATAATTTGGAAACAGCGATTTTCAGTTTATCCATTTCAAGGGATATGTAGTCGCCGTGAAAATTTCCGCCGTGGAAAATATTGCCATGCACAAAATCAATAACAGGATTATCACTCGCGGAGTTGGCCTCATTGACAAGCACTTTTTCAGCATATTCAATGGTGTCGAGAATTGGACCGAGGATCTGCGGCACACAGCGGATTGAATAATATTCCTGTACCTTATCGGCGATCACGTATTTTTCCTTGTTCTTATCATTAAAGAAATGATCTTCCCTTTTACGGATCAGCTTACTATCGTGCAGAATTTTTCTTTCCAGTTCTGCAATCTTGTTTTGTCCGGGATGGAGTTTTACCTCGTTTAGTTCCTTTGAAAAATAGTCATCAAACGACCTGACAATCTCATTGATCATTGTGGCCGCCAGCAAGGACCAGTTAATAAGGTTTTTTGCATGGAGAAGGTTTACCATGCCCGTACCGGTCATAAAACTGGTGCCGTTTATCAGTGATAATCCTTCCCTCAGGTGAACCGAAACCGGTTTCAGTCCGTTTTGCTCAAAAACCTGCGCAGTGGGTAATACATTGCCTTCAAATATAACTTCTCCTTCGCCTATGAGAACCAGTGCAATATGGGCAAGCTGCACAAGGTCACCACTGGCACCAACACCCCCGTGTTCAGGTACTATCGGAACAATGTTTTTATTAACAAGGTTTTTGATGAGTTCTACCACTTCGGGATGAATTCCTGAACATCCGCGGGAAAAATTGCTGAGCAGGGTGATCATAGCTGCGCGCACATATAGCGGATTTACAGGATCACCGCATCCTGCGGCATGACTTCGAATTGCATTATATTGAAGTTTGATGCGGTCGGTATCGTCTACCTTATATTGGGCCATCGGCCCCAGACCTGTATTTATTCCGTAAATGATCTTATCCTGATGGAATGTTTCCAGAAATGCGAAACTTTTCCTAATCCTTTCCTGAGCCGGATCATCTATTGTTACAGTTTCTCCCTCAAATAGAATTCTTTTATAATCTTCGGGTGATATTTGCCATTCGCCAATTTTGAACATCTTAGCACAAATGAGTAGATATTAAATTAAATTTCCAATGGTAATGGAAACAAGTGATTTAGTGTTATTAAAAAAGTGGCTGCAAAGTAATAAAAATTTTACTTATTCTTTCTACGAGTTTTTTCTGTTTAATAAATTATGTAAATTTCATTCAATTCATTTTATTCATTTTTCAAATCCAACTACCATGAAACAGCTCAAAAACTCATCTTTTGCCAATTCCTGCAGAATCATATTTGTTACATCGGTCATTCTGCTATTTTATACTTGTGACATCCTGCATGCCCAGGAATCAGGTTCCGGCAACATGAAAATCTATCCGTCATTTGGTATTGCCTTTGGTTTTTTTTATCCCAGTGATATTAATGAAATTATTGAGTATTCACTGGATGATGCAGGCATTTCAAAGCAATATGGAACCACGGATATGTTTTTATATTATCAGATTCATGGTGGAGCTACCTTTCGGTTGAAAAGGATGGATTTTTCCGGGGAACTCGCCTATGCGGTTTCACCTAAGTTTATTTTCGTGGAAAACGGGGATAATATGAATTTTTTCTTCAGAAGGATATCACCAGGTATTTCTGCAAACTATTATATTCCGATGAAATCAGAAAAAATGGACTTCTTCTTTGGAGGTGGTTTTCAATATCATTTTATGAAATTTGAGGACATTACGGCAAATACTCCCGGATTTAGTCTTAGGGCAGGAATCAGCATGCAGTTTGGACGGTTTAATATGCAACCCAATATTTCATTTCTTTACGCCCAGACCAATAACGTCTCTGTTAATGATTATAACTATTCAAATTCTGGTTTTGTTATGAACTACACCAGCGGGTTAATAGGGATAATCATGTCATTCCATCCTCCTATTGATCGCAATTAGAATTATATTTGCATCAAAATAATATTTTAACAAGAATTTAGATCAGAAAGGGATAAAGATCAAAATGAACTGGTGTGTTGTGATTCCGACCTACAACAATGAGAGGACGCTGGAGAAGGTTGTGCGGGATGTTTTGGGTATAACTGGTGAAGTAATTGTTGTGAATGATGGATCTACTGACTCTACGTCCCTGATCCTCGAAAAATTCAGTAACATCCGGGTGGTGAGTTACGCACAGAACCAGGGGAAAGGCTATGCGCTGAAAAAGGGGTTTGAATTGGCCATCAAAGAAGGATACCAGTATGCAATCACGATAGATTCCGACGGCCAGCATTATGCCGAAAATATTTCAGCTTTTATAGAAAAATTGCAGGATCAGCCAGATACTCTCATTGTTGGAAGCCGCCAGTTACCCGTGGATAAAATGAGGCAGGGGAGTAGTTTCGCCAACCGGTTCTCCAATTTCTGGTTTAAATTTATTGCAGGTATTACCCTTCCCGACACGCAAAGCGGATTCAGGCTTTATCCGTTGTCAAAACTGAAGGGCATTCATTTTTATACCCGTAAGTATGAATTTGAGCTGGAAGTATTGGTAAGATCTGCCTGGAGAGGCATTCCGGTAACGAGCATTCCAATTAGCGTGTTCTATCCCTCACGCGAGGAAAGGATCAGCCATTACAGGCCTTTCAGGGATTTTTTGCGTATCAGCCTTTTGTATACCGTATTTTTCTTCGTTGCGGTATTTTATATTAAACCATTTTCCTTCCTAAAGTATCTTAAGAAAGAGAACATAAAAGGATTTTTTAACCGGCATATTCTCCACAGCGAGGACTCAACTGCAAAAATAGCCTTGTCCGTTATGCTGGGGATTTTTATGGGTATCGCTCCCATTTGGGGATATCAGTTGATTACAGCCATCTCACTAGCTTATTTGTTGCGTTTGAACAAATTTCTTGTAATTGTGGCAGCCCAAATCAGCATTCCTCCGCTTATACCTGCTATTTTGTACCTGAGTTTTGTAACAGGAAGCATAGTTTTGGGAAAGGGAGCACATTTGATTCTTGTGTCTCCTGTAACTTTAGCATTTGTTAAAAATAACCTGTTTCAGTATATCATAGGCAGCATTACTCTGGCCTTAATCCTTTCCTTGTTTTTTGGATTGATAATGTATTTTTTCATGAAGCTGATCCGCAGAAACAGGGAAATTATACACTGACGAATGGAAGTCGTTTTTCTTTCCCTATACCGTTTTTTCAATTCAAGGCGATTTCTTTTCCTGGCCTTTGTTGTACTGGTGTTTTTGGCTGGCCTGTATTACGCTTCCAACATTCACCTGGAAGAGGATATTTCCAAATCAATGCCTGGCGAAAACGATCAGATCGCCCTGGTGATCAACAATTCAAAGCTGACCAACAAACTGATCATCCCTGTTTTTTTGCGCGATACTACTGCGGAGCCAGATCCCGAAAAACTGGTTGCTTTTGCCAACCAATTAACTGATTCACTGAGAGGACCGGATTTTTCTTCCTTTCTCGCCTCCTCATCCTTTTCAGTGAGCGATACTACAGTGGAGAATATGATGGCATTGTTTTATGATAATATGCCTTTGTTTCTGACAGAGGATGATTACCTGAAACTGGACAGCCTCTTGTTGCCTTCAACTATTGACAGGTCTCTTCAGAAGAATATACGGACACTCACTTCGCCGACGGGGTTTGCCCTTAAAAAATATATCCTGCAGGATCCCCTTGGTATCAGTGGACTTGCTTTATCCAAGCTCAGGCAGTTTCAGATTGAAGAAGGGTATGACATTCTAAATGGATATATTTTCACAAGGGACAGAAAAATGCTGCTTATAATCACCGATCCGTCAAATCCCCCCAGTGAAACCCGTGAAAATGCAATATTTTTCAAAAAACTTGATAAACTGCTGAATGATCTTTCAAACGGTGAAAACAGCCCGATAAAGGCTGTATACTATGGAGCTTCAGCCGTAGCTGTTGGCAATGCCGATCAGATAAAGAAGGACATAACCCTTACTGTTACTATATCCATCATAATCATCCTCCTGTTTGTAGGTTGGTTCTTCAGGAAAGCAAGCATCCCTTTCATCAGTTTTCTGCCTGCGGCTTTCGGCGGAATTGGAGCGCTGGCATTTATCTACCTGTTACAAGGAAGTATGTCGACAATTGCACTGGGTATCGGTTCTGTTTTACTGGGGATCATTGTTGACTATGCCCTGTATTTTTACAGTCTATATAAGACAAAAGGTTCAATTGAATCCGTCATCAGCGATCTGACGGTTTCAATTATAATGTGCTCACTTACTTCAGCCATTGCATTTTTCAGTCTGTTATTTGTGAAATCGGAAGTATTAAGGGACCTTGGGCTGTTTGCCGGCTTAAGTATCCTGGGAAGTGCTTTATTTTCACTGGTCATTCTCCCGCACCTTGTTAAATTAAAGAAAAAACCGGCTGAGAAGGAAATTGCTAATCTGGTGGACAGGATGGCCTCCTACTCGTATGAGTCCAACCGGATGTTGATCGCAGTCATCCTGATTATCACTGTTTTCTTTTTTTTCAGCCGGAAAGCAGGATTTGAAACCGATATGTATTCGATCAATTATCTTTCACCGAAGATGAAAGCGGCCGAAAAAGATCTTAATAAGGTCAGTGATCTTACATTGAAATCAGTGTATGTCGTTTCCACAGGAAAAAACCTGGATCAGGCACTGGCAGTTAATTCCAGAGTGAAGGAAAAGCTTGACTCTTTAAAAGGATCCCACATCGTCAGTAAATTTTCCAATGCGGGAACCATACTCATCAGTGATTCAATTCAGAGGGAAAGAATTCAGCGTTGGAAAAACTACTGGACAACCGAAAAGCGTACTACGGTCGAAAAACTGCTTACGGTAACAGGTGCAAAATATGGTTTTAACAAGGAAGCCTTTTTACCATTCCACCAATTCATCACATCAGATTTTAATGCATTGGATATCAGCCGGTTTAATCCGGTCCGAAACCTTTTTCTGAATGATATGATCACCGAAATGCCCGGGTTAACTATGGTGATATCCATTGTAAAAATGAAAAACGACAATCGACACCAGGTATATACCCACTTTTCGGGACTAAAAAACACCATTGTGATCGACAGGCAGGAAATAGCTTCCGGATTTGTCGATCATGTGCGGCATGACTTCGACCTGCTTGTCAAATTGTGTCTCATATTTGTTACTCTTACACTGGTCCTGTCTTTTGGAAGGCTTGAAACCGGTCTGATTGCCGCCGTGCCTATGTTTCTGAGCTGGTTGTGGACGCTTGGTTTTATGGGGGTGTTTGATATAAAATTCAACATCATTAATATCATCGTATCCACTTTTGTTTTTGGTTTGGGTGTGGATTACTGTATTCTCATGATGCGGGGGCTCTTGCTAGAGTACCGTTCCGGACGCAGGGAAATGACGTCTTACCGTACATCCATTTTCCTTTCCGGATTTACAACGATTGTTGGTGTTGGAGTTTTGATCCTTGCCCGTCATCCTTCGCTTCACTCCATTGCGCTTATTTCGGTTGTTGGTTTGATTTCAGTAGTTTCGATATCCTATTCAGTTGAACCATTGCTGTTTAATTATCTGGTAAGTAAAAATAAGACCAGGCGTATTATGCCTGTTACCCTAATGGATATCCTGACCACCATCATCGTTTTTGGCATTTTTGTAGCAGGAAGCCTGGTTCTTAACGTGGTTCTTCTGCTTGTAATCATTATGCCCATTCCTGATGCAAACAAGAAATACTTCATGCATCAGGCCATGGCTTTTAGCAGCAGGCTGCCAGTTTATGCCATGTTACATATCAGGAAGACGATAATAAATGAATCCGGTGAGGATTTTAAAAGGCCGGCACTCATCATCAGCAACCATCAGTCGCATATTGACCTGCTCCTGCTTTTGATGCTGAATCCGCGTATTATTGTGATCACCACAAAATGGGTTTGGAACAACCCAATTTATGCCCTGGTGATCCGGTACCTGGAGTTTTATCCCACGCTGACCGGCTATGAGAAAATTACCGAAAAGCTCAGGTCAAGTGTGAAACAGGGATATTCTGTGCTTGTTTTTCCCGAAGGAAGTCGCTCGGCAGATTCTGGCATCAGCAGGTTCCATAAGGGAGCATTTGTTATGGCCCATAACCTCGGGCTCGACATAGTGCCGGTTTTTATTCACGGGGCGGGAGATTGCATGACCAAGGGTGAAAACCATCTGAGGGGAGGTTCGGTCACGGTTAAGATATATCCCAGGATTACTCCGGGGGATCCCTTATATGGCATGGACTATAATGAACAGGCTAAAAACATGCTCTCCTATTACAGGCAGGAATGGAAACGACTCCGCGAAGAGCTTGAAACGCCAGAATATTTCAGCCGGAAGCTTATCCGGAATTATATATACAAGGGTCCGCTGCTGGAATGGTATACCCGCATCAAGCTCAGGCTTGAGAACAATTACAATGTGTATGACAAATATATTCCACGTAAGGCCAAAGTTGTTGATATCGGCTGTGGCTATGGTTACCTGGTTTATTTACTCAGTTTTATTTCGCGTGACAGGCAAATACTGGGCATCGATTATGATGCCGAAAAAATTGAACTCGCAAACCATTGCATATCCAAACATGACCAGGTTACATTTGAGACAGCGGATGCATCCTCCTATGCCTTTAATAACAGCGATGTTTTTATTCTAAATGATGTGCTTCATTATATGCCTGAGGATAGGCAGAAGGAATTGCTGAAACGATGTATATCAAGCTTAAATGAGGGAGGCATTATAATGATCAGGGATGCAGATAAGGACCTTGAAAAAAGGCATTTCGGTACGCGTTATACAGAGTTCTTTTCAACCCACTCAGGTTTTAACAAAGCGAAAGACAACCGTCTATATTTCTTTTCAGGAAGCAAGATCAGGGAAATTGCCCGTGAAAATGAACTTCAGATCGAAGTAGTAGATAATACAAAACTTACTTCAAATATTTTGTATGTACTTCGAAAAGAAAATTCTACAGGTGGTTGATAAAAATATAGGAAGTTGCTTTTTGAATTAGGTAATTTAGTGCCGTTGTTTGTATAATTAAAACTAATCTATTATGAAAAAAATTGTTTTGATTTCTTTTGTCATGTTTTTCATTTCAGGAGCTTACCTGAATGCCCAGAAAATGGTAGTGAAAAGCGGTGCAATCGATTTTCTTAAGGACCAGAAGAGCCTGCTTGTTAAATATGATTACAGCAATATGGCCGTAGGCAAGTACGATAAAGAGGCTGACTATATTGATTTCAAAGTAAAAGAAGGAAACGATGCTGAACCGGGCAAAGGCGACAAATGGAAAGAAGACTGGTTTGGCAAAAGAACCGCTGCATACGAACCGAGTTTTGAGGAATTGTTTAATAAGGGCCTGGAAAAAAACGGACTTTCGTGCAGTAAAATGGCCACTGATGCAGTGTATTCCATAACGATCCACACCACATTTACTGATGTTGGATATTTTATAGGGATCTCTTCCAAACCTGCCTATATCAATGCCGAGATCACATTTACCAAGATTACCACTGGTGAGATTGCGGCAGTTATTACAGCGGAAAAAGTTCCTGGTGTCGGGGGTATTAAAGAATCCTATGCCAAATTAGGTAAGTCACTGGCAGCCATGATTGCAAAAAAGTTTTAGCAGAAATTATATAGTTATTTTATCTATTGCCGCCGGCTTAAGCCGCCGGCAATAGAATTTTCAATTTTCCCTATATTTGCCCTTATCTGCAATTTTAAAAATCATTGTCATGGAATTCCTGAGCTCACCCTATTTTACTTATATATTATTACCACTGTCCATATTCTGTCTTCGTATCTGCGACGTTACGCTGGATACGATGCGAATCATTTTCATGACCAAGGGATTTAAAAATCTGGCCCCAATTATCGGCTTTTTTGAGATCCTAATCTGGATAGTCGCGATCAGTCGTACTATGCAAAATCTGAACAACAACTGGCTGTGCTATATTGCCTATGCAGGTGGATTTGCTACCGGTAATTATGTGGGTATGCTGCTCGACGAAAAACTGGCGATCGGTCACGAGATCATCCGGATCATTTCCAAATTTAATTCGGGTGATATTGCCGGCACTCTAAGGGCCTCGGGATATGGTGTTACTACTGTAAATGCAAAGGGAATGGAAGGGGATGTTGAGATACTTTATGTAGTTGTTAACAGGAAGAACCTGAAGAATGCAATTGATATTATTCAGAAGCAAAATCCTTCAGCTTTTTTTACAATCGAAAATGTACATTTTGTAAACCGGCCGGTCGATAAAAATATTCTCACTGATGCAACCCGCGGTGTGAGGATTTTTCCTTTTGCAAAATGGTGATGCTCGCGTTGCTCGCATTGAAAATTTTACCACAGAGTCCACTGAGTATAACACAGAGTCCACAGAGAAATAATTTAAACTCTGTGCAACTCTGACTTTTCTCCGTGGTTCTCAGTGTAACAATTTTTGGAAATCACAAAATTTACCGTATTATTTGAAGAGGATATAAAGTCCAAATCCAATCATGATGATTCCTGAAACGACTTTTATCCCCTGCAATACCCGGGGATTCAACATGTGGCTAAGCCGGTAAGCAAAATAGGCCTTGGTAATATCCAGGATAGCAACAACTGTCATTATTGTCGCAAAATAAAGGAAAGTCTGCCTGCCTGACAATTTGAAATGGGAAAGCGCCACAGCCATGCTTCCAAGCCAAAAAATGATCACGGCCGGATTGAGCAGATTAATAAAAAAACCGTTGAGGATGAGTTTGAATGCCTTACTGTTCTTCACATGAACATGATGCTGCTCTTTTCTCCTGGATATAATGTAGTTTGCACCAAAGGCAATAAATGCAATTCCACCGGCGATGTTGAAATAGAAGTTATTTTCCAGGATCCGGTTTATTGCGGCCGTAAAAAAATAAACCGCTAAAATAATGAGGGAATCGCACAACAACACACCCAGGTCGAACCATAGCGCAGCTTTGAAACCACGCGTCATGCTGGTTTCGATCAACATAAAAAAAGTGGCCCCGACAAAAATGCTCAATAGCAGTCCCGTGATAAATCCTTCCAGAATAATACCCATCAGCTATTTATATTGTTTTGCGAATTCATCCCATTCACAATAAGAACTGCCAATCACGCGGGGAAATTTATGTTGCCCTCCTTCTTTGCCCTTCAACTTCAACCAGTCATAGAATGCCTTTGAAGGAAGAACTTCAGCCAGCACACCCCTGAGGGCGGCCTTACGCTCAACAGCATAATCGTCATTCAGTTTTGAAAGGGTTTCATCCAGGAGGTGTATGAGTTTCTGAACATCATCAACCTGCTGATCTGTGCCAATATACCATTTATGGGCGAAAAGCTTCTGGTATGGAATGCCTGCTACAGTGAATTCCTTGATATCAATATTTAGTTTTTCGGAAATTTCACTGATGGCCCTGGTCATATTATCCACGCTGAGATGCTCCCCGCAAAGGCTGAGAAAGTGCTTTGTACGTCCGGTAATTACTATTTCGAAGTCTTTCACGGAAGTAAACCTGATTGTATCTCCGATCAGGTATCTCCAGGCTCCTGCACAGGTGCTGATAAGTATGGCATAATCTTCATCTTCATTTACCTGGTCGAGCAACCTTACATCCGGGTTTTCAACCAGCTTGCCATCGGCTTTGAAATTATCTGAATTAAAGGGAACAAATTCAAAAAAGATTCCACTGTCGAGCACCAGTTGCATTGAATGATCCTGTTTGCGCTGATAGGCAAGAAATCCTTCTGATGCGAGGTATGTTTCGAGATAGAACATATCACGGCCCATCAGTTTTTCAAAACTCTTTTTATAAGGAGCGAAATTGACGCCGCCATGAGTGTAAACCCTGAAATTTGGCCATAGATCATGAATTGTGTTCAACCCGTAGAATTCGATGATCCTTTCCAAAAGTATCTGTACCCAGGCCGGAACCCCTGATATGCCGCCAATATCCCAGTCACAGGCCTTTTTGACGATCTTATCGATTTTTGTATTCCAGTCTGTCTCCTTTGCGATAACCCCCGGTTTGTAAAAACGATTGAACCAGAAAGGTAAGCGGCCTGCCATAATCCCGCTCAAATCGCCTTCGAAATATTTCTCCATTTTTACCAGGGTTGTGCTGCCGCCAAGCATTAGCACACTTTTCTCGAAATAATAGGGAGGAAGGTCGAGTTCTGCAAGGGATAAAAACTGTCTGATCCCAACACGGCGGATAGACCGCATCATATCCCGGGTAAGCGGGACCCTCTTGCTTGCATCATTCGAGGTACCCGAGGTGAGACCGAAAAACTTCACTTTCCCGGGCCAGGTAACATCTTCTTTACCTTCAAGCAATTTATACCAGTATTCACTGAATAGTTTTTCATAATCATAAACTGGTACATTCTGTTGAAAGTTCTTCAGGAAATCAGGAGAAGAAATCATTTCAGCAAAATGATGTTGCATCCCAAATTCAGTATACTTTGCTTTATGAATGAGCTGTCGGAGAGTCAATTCCTGGACATCAAAACTCACCTGTCTTTTTTCAAGATTGTCCTTTTTCTTCCTGATAACCTCTTGAAGAATAGTACCTACAATAGCCATAGAATTAATCTGGATTTTGAAAAGTGGAAGTAAAAATAATTAATAATACTTATAGATACTCACCACGATCAAAAAACTTGGGATTTGGCTGGGTTAATGACCCTGTACCAGGTGAACTGCTTTTTCCCCTGCTTCTATCCTAACAGGAAGTATATTACTGCGATGCGGGAGTTGACAGGTTGCATATGGTGTAAATGCACAGGGTGGATTATAGGCTTTATTAAAATCGATAATTACCATATTATTTTCGTCGGGTGCATTGATATCGAGAAAACGGCCAGCATCGTAGGTTTCTTCCCCATTTGTCTGATCTCCGAAAACGATGGACCATTCTCCACCGTAAGTGGACGGATATAATTTATATTTTTTACCATTGAGCCTGAAAATGAGGACGCCCGGAACGGTATTTTCCGCATCCGTGCCAATGACCGTATGCACCAACTGCTTTTCAGGCACATCGAATGGCTTAAAATCTGCGATCACCCTGTATAGTTCATTTGTTTCAAAAATGGGGACGTACTTCAGGCTGTCGAGAATGGGACTCTCAAAATCACGCAGTCTCACGCCGAAACGATCACCCCTTTTAATAATATTCCAGGCATAGCGGCCAAGTATCATCCGGGTGGGCTTACCCGACATGTCATCAACCAGTTTCATATGTGAAGCAGGCACACTGTCGATCAACACAGGCTGAACTGTCTCCTGCAGATAAACGTTGCTGTCCTTTAATTCCAGGGTGCCAATAAACGGTGGTGCGTATCCGGGAAAAACCAGACTGTTTGAAGAATCAGAACCAAAGGTGTTTGATCCTTCCTTGAGCCAGAACAGGCCAGCCAGGGCAAGCCATCCGTTTTTGTCTTTCAGCCGGCTAAGCCGATCGGCATGCCACTGATCCATTTCCTTTACATATTCATTGCGTTCAATGGAGGGCTTTCCTCTTATCCACGTTTCCAGAACCCTCGCCCCCGCTATGGAATCCTCCGGTACCGTCATAATATCCCTGTCAAGCACAACAAAATCCGCATCCTTGCCTGGCTCCAGGCTGCCCCTGTCATTTTCTCCGAAAGAGGCTTTTGCCGCCCAGATGGTCATCGCTTTCAGGGCCTGTTCCCGGGTAAGTGCCTGCTCTTTATGATATCCGCCTTCAGGCATTCCTTGCAGATCTTTGCGTGCAACTGCAGCATAAAACCCAAAGATCGGATTGATGGATTCCACCGGGAAATCACTTCCATTAGGTATCCAGCCGTTTTGTTCCAGCAGTGACCGGTATGCATAGGCATGGAGAATGCGGACAGGACCTAGCCTGTCCTTCGCCCAGTACATATCGGATGTGGCATGTGTGGTTTGCACACTTGGAATCACAGAATATCGCCTGAACAATTCAAGGTCCGCAGGATCTGTCACCTGGGCATGTTCAATGCGCCAGCGGAGGTCATTGAATTCAGAAAGGATGGACGCATATATATGTAGTACCAGACTAACTGCTGAATCACCGATACAATGCGTATTTACCTGGTATCCTTTATCGTACGCCAAACGGCAAATGTCCTTCAGGTATTTTGTCTCACTTACCTGCAGTCCCTGGTTGTATGGATCGTCGGCATAGGGCTTTTTAAGCAGGGCACCGCGTGACCCCAGTGCACCATCCGCAAAAAGCTTAACAGACCTGACAGTTAACCGGTCAGTTTCATAAATTCCTTTATTAATGTAAAATTCTATGTTTTCTTTTGATGGATTGAGCATCACATTGATATGCATGTGCAGGGAGTTCTTTTTCTGCAATGAATCCATGAGTTGAACGATTTCTTTATCGATACCTGCATCGCTTACAGAAGTAAGGCCCATAGCAAAACAATTGCTTTGTGCCTTCAGCAAGGCCCGTATTTTCTCATTCCTTGTTGCTGGCGGGATCAGTTTTTCTACAAGGGCCATGGCGTTATCGATGAGGATACCGGAAGGTCCCTGTTGATCATAAACAATTTCTCCTCCTTCAGTGTGGGTGTCTTTACCGATTCCTGCCATTGCCATCGCCTTCGAATTTACCCAGGCTGCGTGACCGTCAATTCTAACCAGGAAGACAGGTTTATCAGGAAACAGGGAATCAAGCATTTTTTTGTCGGGGAATTTTTTGGTTTGCCAGTCGTTTTGATCCCAACCCCTCCCCAATACCCAATTGCCCGGATTCAGTGTAACATGCTGAACAAGTCTGTCCGCAATTTCTTTAGCAGAGGATGTACCCAACAGGTCTGCCTGTCGCAGGGTAAGCCCATAACCAAAGAAATGACAGTGGGGATCAATGAATCCCGGGAATACGGATTTACCTTTCAGGTCGATTTCCTGGACGGCCTTGTATTTTTCCCGCAGAACATCTTCCCTGCCGATGGCAATTACATGCCCGTCAAGGATCACCATGGCACTGACAATGTCTGATTGATTATTAACGGTGTAGATACTGCCGTTGAATAACAGCAGGTCAGCGTCTTTCCGGCAGCCTGCGGTCATAATGAGTACAGTTAAACAAAAAAAGCCGATCCATTTCATTTTATAATGCAAAATTAGTCTCCCTCAAAAGTTCGCTTATGTTCCATACTTCGGATATATGAGAAATCAAATATAACGATTAAGACATTATGGTGAAATTTGGATATGGAACAATATCATTTTTTTCAGAGGATAATTGTTTTACCTTTTCTGCTTATTGATAAAGAGCATTTATGAGTAAACTGGCAGTAGTCGCTTTGGGAGGGAATGCCCTTCAAAGGGACAATCAAAGGGGAACCATTGAGGAACAGGAAAAAAATACTTTCAATACCCTTGAAAATCTGGTGTTTCTTTTGGCGGATGGATATGACCTGGTAATAACACATGGTAACGGACCGCAGGTAGGTGATGCTTTGCAACGAAATGATGCGGGTGAATTGAATTACAGTATCCCTCAAATGCCACTCGACATATGTGTGGCCGGCACACAGGGAGAAATCGGTTATATGATCGAAAGGATCCTGCATAATGTATTGCATAAACACGGGATCCGCAAGAATGTGGTTAGTTTGATAAGCCAGGTGGTAGTGGATCGCAAAGGGAAATCATTTCACAACATGGTAAAGCGCGTGGGAAGAATGTATCCGAAAGAAATGGCAGAGAAATTAGGCAAGGAGAAAGGCTGGATGTTCAAAGAGGAAATCAAATCGGGTGGCGGATTCCGGAGGGTTGTGGCATCTCCTGACCCGATTGATGTAGTTAACAGCAACATAATTAAGCAGCTTGTTTCAGAAGGCAATATAGTGATTGCAGGTGGTGGAGGCGGCATTCCCGTGTATATCGACAGCAGGGGAAATTACAGGCCGGTTGAGGCAGTTATAGATAAAGACATGGCATCAGCCTTGCTTGCCGTGATCATTCATGCCGATGAATTATACATCCTCACCGACGTTCCCTATGTTTATCTGAATTACAAAAAACCGGATCAGGAAATTGCCGAGTTCATCACCCGTGACCAGGCTCGTGAGTATATCAAAATGGGAATGTTTGGCGAAGGAAGTATGGCCCCCAAAATGGAAGCTGCCCTTTATTTTATAGAGCACGGTGGAAAGAAAAGTGTGATCACCGAGGCCACCAAACTCGAAAATAAAAAATACGGTTCAAGAATAACAATGGATTAAAAACAATGCCAAATCCGGGGGAATGTTGAAAACCTTCGGATTGTTAACAACATCTGCATGCGCTCTGTCGTTATTTTTGCAGTATTTAAACCCATTTATGAGCCGATCCCTTATATTGCTTCTGTTAAATTTGCTTTTGTGCGCATCCTGGTCCCAGTCGGGCGGAAAAATGACACGCCTGCAATATTTCGAAAAGTATCATGAAATGGCAATTGAGGAAATGCAGCGCGGTGGCATACCTGCCAGCATTACACTGGCACAGGGGGCCCTGGAATCCGGCGATGGCAACAGCAGTCTGGCGCGTGAGGCCAACAATCATTTCGGGATTAAATGCCATAATGACTGGACGGGGAAAAAAGTTTACAAGGATGACGATGCAAGGGACGAATGTTTCAGAAAGTATTTATCGGTAGAGGATTCTTACCGTGACCATACCGACTATCTGAAATCCAAATCGAGATACGCTTTCCTTTTTGAACTTAAGCTTACGGATTATAAGGGATGGGCAAGGGGCCTGAAAAAGGCAGGATATGCAACCAGTCCAACGTATGCTGACCGGCTTATCAAAATAATCGAAGATTTTGACCTGAGCCGTTATGATAGTATGGTCCTTCCGGAGAAAACTGAGCACAGAAAATCGCGGCAAACGAAGGAAAAAGTCGCCATGCGGGATGTGATGGAAACAAACCGTGTTAAGTTCGTCAGGGCAGTTCAAGGCGATACATATGCCAGGATCACAGCCGAATTGGGCAAACTTGACTGGGAACTCCCGGAATATAATGATGCAGCCGCAGGAGACTCAATTGTTCCCGGCCAGGTAATTTATATACAGCCGAAAAGAAACCGGGCACAGATCAATGAAAAGGAACATGTGTTTAAAACTGGTGAGTCTATGCGTATGGTTTCGCAGTTATATGCAATCAAACTTGAAAGTCTGTACAGGATGAATCATCTTAAGCCGGGCACTCAGCCTGCAACTGGTGCAAAACTTCAATTGAGGAAGGCCCTGAAAACAAGTGCGGTAAAACAACCGGAATTAAAAGAAAATATTCGTGGCAGCAATGAGGAAGAAGATATCGAAATTGATCTGAACCTGGAATAATCATTCTTTACTGAAACCTGAGATTGGCAACAGAAAATCCATGCAGGAATTCAGGTATATTCATTTGTTTTTTCCCTTCAAGCTGAATCCGTTCAACGGCAATCATGCCAGCACCGGTTGATACATGCAGAAAATTCCGGTTATCAGTGGTCAGTGTTCCGGGTTTTTCGGAATTTGGCATGTTTACGGTCCGGGCAAAGAAAATCTTTACCTTCAGCACATCTCCTTCACCGGTTATTAATTCAGTCCATGCAGCAGGGTGGGGACTCAATCCCCGGATAAAATTATAAAGCGAAACGGAATCACGACTCCAGTCGATTTTGCAGTCAGCCTTGAAAAGTTTAGGCGCAGGACGAAGTGGCATAGAATTTTCAATTAAATGCTGATCAATGGCAGTCACTTTTCCTGAGGCGATGCCTTCAATTGTCGCTACAACAAGGTCAGCTCCGATGACCATCAGTCTGTCATGCACATCGCCGGCTGTTTCTTCCGCAGAAATGGTTATTTCCTCCTGGTAGATCACAGATCCCTTGTCGATTTCATGATTCAGAAAAAAGGTAGTTACCCCTGTCTTTGTTTCCCCGTTCATAACGGCCCAGTTGATAGGGGCGGCTCCCCTGTATTGGGGCAACAGGGAGGCATGGAGGTTAAAAGTGCCAAGCGGGGGCATACTCCACACTTCTTCAGGAAGCATTCGAAAAGCCACGATTACCTGCAGATCAGCCTGCCAATTGCGCAAGGCCTCGAGGAAATCCGGATCCTTTAGTTTCTGGGGCTGCATTACAGGAATATTATTTTCAAGGGCAAATATCTTCACGGGAGAAGAACGCAATTGAAGTCCCCTCCCGGAAGGTTTATCCTGGGAGGTTACCACGCCCTTTACCGGATAACCGGCCCCGATAATAGCTTTCAATGATTCCACCGCAAATTCGGGTGTACCCATGAAAACAATCCCCGGGACTGAATTTGCCATTTTTATTCTCCGTTATCGATTTTGAAGTCTTTATCTTCCAGCAGTTCCAACAGGTGACCCATTTTATTTTTTTTGGTCTTGAGATAAAACTCATTGTGTTCGTTGGGTGGAATATTAAGCGGTATATTTTTTACAATGGTAATACCATATCCTTCCAATCCCGCTCTTTTAACAGGATTGTTGGTGATGAGATTGATCTTGCCCAGTCCCAGCTCATGAAGGATGCTGGCACCCACGCCATAGTCGCGTTCATCTTCTTCGAAACCCAGGTCAAGATTTGCTTCAACTGTGTCACGTCCTTTTTCCTGGAGATTATAGGCCTTGATCTTGTTAAACAATCCGATTCCCCTTCCTTCCTGGTTCAGGTATATGATAACGCCCTGGCCGGCTGTTTCGATCATCTTCATGGCGGCATGCAGCTGTGAACCGCAGTCGCAGCGGTAAGAGCCGAAAATGTCCCCTGTCATACAGGAAGAATGCACCCTTACCATCACGGGTTCATCCCTGTTCCAGGTACCCTTGATCAATGCCAGGTGCTCAAGCCGGTTGGATTTCTGAATAAAGGGAATAACCGTAAAAGTGCCGTATTTGGTAGGAAGCCTGGCCCTGTCACCCCGGATGACCAGACTTTCCTGCTCGAGCATGTAGGCGATGAGGCTTTTTATTGTAATGATCTTTAGCTTATGTTTTTTGGCCATTGTGATCAGTTCCGGCAGGCGGGCCATGGTTCCATCATCATTCATGATCTCTACCAGTGCGCCTCCAGGCCTGAGGCCCGCCAGGCGTGCCAGATCAGTGGCTGCCTCTGTATGACCGGGTCGGCGTAATACACCCTTTGTTTTTGCTTTAAGCGGGAATATATGTCCCGGCCTTCCAAGATCCTCAGGTCTTGTATTCGGATCAACAAGTGCCCTGATCGTTTTTGCCCTGTCACTGGCTGAAATGCCGGTTGTACATCCCTGGCCTAATAAATCCACAGAAACGGTGAACGGGGTGGCATGAAACGATGTATTGCTTCTTACCATCAATTCCAGTTCAAGTTGTTCACATCTTTTTTCAGGGATCGGTGCACAAATAAGGCCGCGGCCATGCATGGCCATGAAATTTACTATTTCCGGTGTAATCAGTTCAGCCGCACAAATAAAATCTCCTTCATTTTCCCGGTCTTCATCATCCACAACAATAATAACCTTTCCTGCCCGTATATCATCAAGAGCATCTTTGATTGTGTTTAATTCCATAAGGAAATTATTTTTTACTCTACCAGGCATAAGCGCTATTTCTATATTTAAAACAGAAGGCAAAATTACAAATTGTAACCGGAACTGAGTCGGGATATTACGAATTAATCAATTTTAGCAAACATATGCAATGAAAATAATCAGCTTCTCCTGGCTTTCTGCCAATTTACGGAATATTTGCCTGTTATGAAGTGCCAAATACCCAAAACCACAGCGTAGTTCATAACAAGAAGGTAATATGGAGCAAAGATTGTTTTCAGGCGCAACCTTACATTATGAAGCACCGCTCCGGCAATTACAAGGAGGTAATAAATGCATTGAAGTACAAAGAACACAAGATAAAGATCGGGTCTGCCGGGTTGGAAGAGAATTGCAGCGTTCAGGATAAAGACCAGGGGAAAGCAAAACGGAACCAGGGTCCACCTGAGTACCTTGTGGGATATGTATTTAAATGACAGCAATCCATGCCTGAACGGGTTTAGAAGGCTTGTCATCCTGAAAAGCGTTTGCATGCCCCCGGTGGCAATTCTCACTTTTCGCTTCATTTCTTCAGTCACTGATATAGATGCTGTTTCAACTCCCCAGGCTTCCGGGGAGTATTTTACCTGGTAACCCTTACATGCAATCTGGAGTGATATGGTAAAATCATCCAGAAGAGTATCCTCAGATACCGGTTCAAACAAATCACGCCGGATGGCGAATAATTCCCCCACTGCCCCCACAGCTGAACCTGTCTCGGATTCCAGCATCTTTATGAGCGATTCATACTTCCAGTAAAGACCTTCCCCTGCACCTACAGCCTTATCCATATGAGCCTCACTGATTCTTTTTTCTCCTGCAACACATCCCACCCTGTCATCTGAAAAAAACTGAATCATTTCCCGTAAGGCACGTGAATTCATCATTGTGTTGGCATCGGTAAATATCACATAGGGTGTGGTGGTATGCAATATCCCCCTGTTCATGGCATGGATCTTTCCACGCCGTTCCGCCTCATGAAACACGGAAATGCCGTCATAGCGGGCCAGATATTCGCGGCTCGCATCTGTTGATCCATCAGTGATCCAGATAACCTTCAGCTTGTCGGGCGGATAGTCCAGGGATCGGATATTTTGCATTTTCCGGTCAATAAATTCATCTTCGTTGTAGGCAGGAATAAAGAGTGTGACTTCAGGCTCAAAGTTCATTTCCTTACCAGACGGTTTCTTTGAATATATACGGTGAATGCCGGCAAGTAAAAACAAGACAACCGTATATCCGAGGTACGTATATACCATAATGCCAAGAAAAATCCAAAACAATATGTACAGCATCATCATAGGTGATTTGAGTAAAATGAGGCAAGATCTGCTGTAATCTTCATGTTGTCAAAATGTTGCCTGACAAATGACAGCGCATTTGTTCCGATTTTTACGTAAAAATCAGGAATTTTCAGCAAACGGTCAATGTGATCCACAAATTCAGCAGATGAATGACCGATCAGGATGTTTTTTCCATGGACCGCACCCAGTCCTTCCGCGCCAATTGAAGTGGTAACTACCGGTTTTCCCTGTGTCATGGCTTCTATGATCTTTACCCGCATGCCTCCTCCTGAAAAGCAGGGAGAAACCAATATGCCATGTTCCCTCATAAATCGGGTGGCATCGGGGATCTCACCATGAAACAAAACACCATCGCCCTGAATTTTATCCTGTAGCCAGTCAGGAGCATTTCTGCCGGCAACATGAAATGTAATTTCCTGATGATGTGATTTAACTTTCGGAAAAACCTGGTTAATAAACCAGAGTAGTCCTTCCTGGTTTGGTTTCCAGTCGAGTGATCCAAGGAAAAACAACGAATCGGAGGGTTTAATTGAATCCGGACTTATAGGGTCACAACTATCGAGGGTAGCCGGACAGACAAATGCCGGTTTCAGATTTCCCATCCGGTCAAATTCTTCCTTGTCTCTTTGTGTAATAGGAACTAACAGGTCATAACCGTTTATGGCAGCTTGTTCGAAATGCATCAGACGCCTGGCGAGCAAGCTGAAATATAATTTCTTCACCGGATTTTTTTCGGTTTGTGAAATTCTTTTCCATATCTCCTGTTCAATGTTGTGAGCGCGCAGCACAACCTTTGCATCGCTATGACGGCGAATTGTCTCCACGTAGGGCATCAGGTAGAGTCCTTCGAGCTGCACAATATCAAATTGTGCCGACTCCAGGATACGTCCAAGTTCTTTTTCAAAGGCAGGGAAAAGGAATCTTTCCGCATTATAGGGTAGACGTGAAAAAACAAGGTTTCTCAAAAGCCTTCCGGTCCGCACGTCAGTGTTTACATTTACCGTATACAACTGCACCATGGATGAGAGCGTCTCCCTGTCTGAAGTAATAAGGTTATGCTTGGGCGTGCACATAGTAAGCAATGTCACCTGATGTCCAAGCCGGCTGAAAGAACGCATCAGGCTGTAACTGGCAAGTGAACCCCCGTCATGCGGGGGGTAAGGTGTTTTATTACAAACCTGAAGAATGTTCATCATGCATATTCAAATTCAGTTTTGATGGCGGAGCTGTTTAAGAGATTCACCATACCCATTGCAATTTCATGGATTAGTTGAAGGCTTCTTTTCATGCGCTGGACTTTAATCCAGGTAATTAAGAAGATACCTATCCAAACCGGAAAAAGTATAAGGGAACCCCACTTAATGAATGGTGTATACAGGCTATAATTTGTAAGCCGGCCATTCAAAAAAGGAAATTCGGTAAGTCGTTTTTTAAAATAGGGTATTCTGAACCACTGACTGAGAATAATCCTATCAATCAAACAATTATAATGCACCCCAAATTCAATCACATTTGTATAACCCTTATTGGATATGATTTTCCTGGCCAGACTCAGGAAGCTGATTTCTTCGCGAAGCTGTTCCGCGCAGTGCACAGCCTGCTGACTGATGGAGGTAAATTCATCCTGCAATTCTCGCCGGGGAATATTAATTATTTCAAATTTACCGGTTAGGTGGCCCTTTCTGTCCAGGAGGACGCTTTTTCTCAATCCCAGCTTGTCACGCACCCAGCTAATGTAGGAATCGAAATTCAGGATAGCCGAATCATTCGTGGCCTCATAGGTAAGAAAGATGCCTGCAACGATCAAAATCCAGGAAGAAATCCACATACCATTGAAAGCAGTGACAACACTTTCCCGTACGAATTTTTCACCCGTAAGCGACATGATGTAATAAAGAATGAAAAGCAGGGTGGAGATGACAGTGGGCATGCCTAATCCGCCTTTACGGATGATCGCCCCGAGCGGTGCTCCGATAAACAGGAAAATAAGACAAGCCAGTGAAAGGGTAAACTTCCGGTGCCATTCAATTTCATGCCGTCGGAGATATCTCATATCAAACTTAAGATTTGCTGCAATGCTGACCACCATATACTGGTTCATGGAGGTATAATTGAGCGATGTTCTCACTATGTTTAGTTTCTCGAATGTATTGTAGGAATTATACAGGCTATCAAAACTATAAACTTTAATCACAGGTTTTAGCGCCTTGTTGGAATCAGAATGAATGACACGAGGTTTCTTTACGGCAGCCGGAACCTTGCCGGGATCAATACTGCGTGATGGATTGATCTTATTGCCCGGCAAACTGCGGTTACCCAATACGGGTGCATTTGAACTGTAGGATGCGGAAGGTGGAGGTTCCTGGTTGTAATAAACCGGCCTGTTGAAACTCATAGTGTTCTTCGAGTTCATCCTGAAATAATTGTTCCGTGTCATTGTAATGTAAAACTGCCTGCAACGCAGATCCAGGCCCTTTTGTAATGAATCAACCGCCTTGTTCAGCTGGTCCAGGTTGAGCATGCTGTATGAATTCCTGAAAATGCTTTCATCCGAACGCATAAGCTCAAATCCCGACATCTCAATGATGATACGTTGTTCGCCGAATTTATCCGTTTCATGCGGAAATCGCCTTCCCCTTTTTCGCTTCTTTTCATCTATTTCCTCATATTTGTAACCGCTCCATAGTGTAACGACGAGGTTGCGCCTGTCGGCAGTCATCTTCATTCTTCCGGAATCGGCAACGATAACCACTACATTTCCTTTACGGGATGAATGGTCATATATTTTAATATCATACATCATGTCTGTATTCGCGTCTTTACGGTTAACGCGAATGACGTAATTGGTAATGCCATTATAAAATACTCCTTCTGTAATCTGAACACCCGGCTGTTGGTTCCTTACATCATATAAAAGTGATTTCATTTTGAGATTTGTGACCGGAAGTACATTGTTTGCAAAAAAAAAGGCACCTGCGGATATCAGAGTCACAAGGATGATAAGAGGAAACATAATACGTCGCAGAGATATACCGGACGACTTCAAAGCGGTAAGCTCATAAAATTCACCCATGTTGCCAAAAGTCATGAGCGATGACAGCAGAATAGCGAGGGGAAGTGCAAGCGGTACAAGGCTGGAAGCGGCATATAGCATCAGTTCGCCGATAATCTTGAATTCCAGACCTTTTCCAACCAACTCATCAATATACCGCCATAAAAACTGCATGAGCAGGAGGAACAGCACGATGAAGAAGGTCATTACAAAAGGACCCAGAAAGGAGGAAATTACCAGCCGATGCAGTCGCTTCACAATAATTCGCAATATATGGTCAATGGTAGAAACTACCGCACAAAGCTAAAATATTTTTAATACCTGAAAAAGTACTTTACACACCAATCACATGTCTAAGTTTGGATATCTGTGAGTTCCAAAGTTCAACTGTGCTTTCTTTTTCATCATCCTCCACAAAATCGGTTATGATGAGGGCAGTATCACCTGTAATTTCATCCGTGTTGATTCGGAATTCAAACCATTGTGAATCGGGATCATCTTCATCTAACCATCTGAATCGTACATATTTGTTTTCTTTTCTTTGAACGACCTCAGCACGTTGTTCTGTTTTTTCCCAAAAAAAAGAAAGAAAACTTCCATTGATGTTCACATTATCGGCAAACCATTCCGAAAGACCACCCGCTGTGCTCAACCGCGGAAAAATCACTTTAGGAGACGAATTGAGCGTATACTCAAGCACTATCTTTTTCTTCATTTGAATTGGATCAGTGAAATTAATTTTGCAGGTGCATTTTTAATGAATTTATGACATTGTGCAATATACAAAATATAAAAGAAGAATACAACATTTGAATACTATTGGCCGTTGCCCGGAGACCATAAGGTATTGTGGAAAAGGTTCTGCAGTTCTGCGGTTCTGCAGTTAAAAAGTCGTGCAGTTGTGCAGTCATGCAGTCGTTCAGCCATTCAACATTTTCGGAGGATCAATTCAAATTCTGTTACTGCTTTATCCCATGAACGGATCTGAATATAATATTGCGAGGCAGCTGAGCACAATGCGGAATATCTTGCCGTATCATCAAAAACGGATCGGATTGCATCTGCCAATTGTTCCTCATTTCCAGGTTCTGTCAGCAATCCCATTCCGGCCGGCACAGTATAGGGTATGTTTCCTGCCGATGTAGTCACCACTGGTATTCCATGTGCAAGGGATTCAGTGAGCGCCATACCATAGGATTCAAACAGGCTCGGCATCAGAAACAGATCCGCATTCAGGAATACTGTGGATATTTCATTACGCTCAACAGTTCCATGCATTATAATCCTGTGTTCCATCTTTAATTGCCGAATGAGCGATATCAGTGCTTCAGTATATTCCTTATCACGGCCCTTATCCCCATATAGATGCAATGACCAGTTCCATGCAGTGAGCCCGTAAAGTGCGCGGATCAGTACATCCTGTGCTTTGAGAGCAGAATAATTTGCTATGCAGAGCAATTCCGAAGGAACCGGTTTATATCGCTTTTTTCGGGGAAAATGATCTGTACCCGGTTCTACCAGACAGATACTGGCCGGATTCAACCCGACATTGCACAGAAGATCAAAGGTAAACTGTCCTGTAACGATTACCTGGCGCATATGATTAAGTGCTGTTAATTCTGCATCGGCCAGTTTACCATGCAAACCTGAAAGAACATTATAGCTTGCGGGAAGATGTATTAATCCAAGAAATTTCAGACTGTCACCGAATTCCCGCACTATAGGATACAAGGAGGCCAAAACAAGACTGTCAACTATAACAAGGGATCCATGAGGTAGTTTTTTTAAATGGTGCCTGTGGTCTGTTCCGGAAACATTGACTATATGGCCCTTTCCCATCAATCCGTTGATCATATGCATATTATACAGGTAACCTCCCGTAAGTGAGTGGATGTCACCCGTAATTAGAAAATGCACTATCATGGCTTCCTATTATTCAGATTGCAGCCGGGCATAAATATCTCCGGATTTACGGCCGGAATATGCTTTTATCGTATGGATCATCGCGGATGCATGCAGCCAGGACGGGGAATTCATCCTGAAAGACTCCGTAAGCGACCAATTATACTCGTAATTCCCGAGCTTTCCAATTTTTTTAATGCAGGCAATTGTGCGTTCCGGAGTAGTTGGAAAAAGCTCAAATGAAAGGGCGGGCAGGGGAACGGATAAACCTGATAAAACCTCCATTTCGAAACCCTCCACATCAATTTTACAGAAAACCGGACTTCCATAACGGGCAAGCAGATCATCCAGGGTTTCAACTTCAACATCTGCATAATCCTCCCAGGCGAGTGTGGGCTCATAATCAGTCATGATTTTTTTCCACTCATCAGATAAGGTTGAAATTGCTGGGTTCATTCTTGAAATGTGTAACCTGGCCTTTCCTGGAATACTGCCAATGGCTTTACTTTCCAAAATAAAGCGGGGATTTTGAGCATATTTTTTCTGCAATAACCGGATGAATGCCTGCTGCGGTTCGACTGAAACAACTTTGGCTCCCATGCTTAGCCAGGTTCCTGTGCGGTTTCCGGTATGGGCACCAATATCAAAGCACAGGTCTCCGGGCTTGATAAATTCACTGTAAAACCGTACCATCCGCTTACGGTTGAATGGTTTACAGTCGTAAATCAGCCGGCTTCTGAACATGCCCAGACTTCTCCTTATGGATCGGTTTTCCGTTTTCCGGTCAGTCTTCATCATATGATGCCCATGCAATATGTGATTCACCAAGAGTCACACTAATTTTACCGTTAAACTGGCCCGAGGTCTTATCTTTAACAGCATCGTGAATATATCGTGCCATAAATTCGGCAGTGGTTAGTTTTCCTTTGAATTCAGGCAATTCATCGAGATTTTTATACCGGAATTTTTCCAGCACTTTTTGAAGGATGTCAGATGCCATAGCAATGTCAATTACCGTATTGTACGGTTGTATGGAACGGGAATAAAAGGTCACATCTACCACAAAGGTTGCACCATGAAGCGATTGTGCGGGTCCAAATACCGGATTATTGAATGAATGGGCGATCATGAAATGATCCCGGATCTTAACGGAATACATAAGGTTGGTTGTGTTAATATTGAAATACCACTGAAATTTCGTCTACCAGGCCATACCGGATTTGACTGAAAAGAACCGGTGCATGTTCAAAGGGTATAATATTTCCGGCCAGCAAATCAAATCGTTTATCTTTTAATATATCGAATACCAGTTTTTTTCTTCGCTCTAAATCCCACCTGATAATCCTTTGTGAAGGTATTTGCGATACCTGAGACGCCACAATCCGTTTGCGTCCGGTATGGAAGGTTTCACCCAGCAAAAGTGGGACAGTTTTTTTCCCATAAAAACTTACCTCTGTTACCTGGCTTTCATAACCGATATGGTCAATGCAGAATTGGAGCACTTTTTCATCTCCTGTGGTATGAATCGCTACATCAAATACCTCATCATTGTCTGCCATCTTGTCCAGCACATGAAAACACATCTCCCTTGCAATCTCTTTCCGATATTCGTTTTTTTCAAGAATGGAAACTTTTACTCCCGGAATACCTGAAGTAATCAACGCAATGATCGCCCCAACAAGTCCAAAACCTGCAACAAGTACAGTATCTCCAAGAGATATCCTGCTATCCCAAACGGCATTAACAGCAGTTTCAACCTGACTTGCCAGTACGGCCCGTTGAGGTGGAATTTCAGAAGGGAAAACAAATACGGAAGAAGCATTCACCCAGGTCTTGTCCTGATGCGGATGCATCAGATGCACTGTTTTTCCCCTGTATTCATCTGCTCCTTTCAACACTCTTCCTACAAGAGAATATCCATATTTACAAGGCAAGGAAAAAGATCCTTCCATATAGGGAACCGCCATCTGGTTCCATGTAGTGACTGGCATAAGCGCCGAGGCTACAAGTCTTTCTGTTCCCATACTTACAAGGGAATAAAGCGATTCGATCAACAGCATATCATTATTCCTGTCGGGCAATTCCTGCTCCCGAATGGCAGAAGCCAGAGAGGAAATATGCCATAATGCATTCGCTTTCAAACTATGGCCTGTTTAATGCATCCTGTGATCAGCATGCCCTCACCCATGCGCAGATAATTGCAGTTCTGTATGCAGATGGCATCTTCAACACTTGCAATACCTTGAAAATCAATTGATATTCCTGAGCCTATTATGACTGGCGAAATATAAAAATTTATCATGTCTACTGTTTTTTCCCTGATAAATGCAGAAATGGTGAAAGCACCTCCCTCAATATAAACCGAATTGATGCCTTTTTTATATAATTGTGTCAGAATATCGGCGGGATGGATCTTCCCGGATATACCTTCCATAATTACCGATTCAATTCCTTTTTCTTCAGTAACAGGCCTGGTTACAAGGTGGATCACACGGTCTCTGCTCTCAAGGATGCTTGTGAAATTGTTTGCTGAATTGCCTATAATCACTTTCACCGGATTGGGTCCCTTAACATACCTGACTGTCAGGGCAGGTTTATCAATTTGCAGGGTATTGGCTCCGATCAGTATGGAGTCGGATAATGCCCTCATCCGATGCACATATAAAAGATTTTCCGTATTACTTATCCAGCGCGAATTATGATTCAGCGTTGCCATTCGGCCGTCAATGCTTTGTGCCAGGTGCAGGATTGAAATGGACCTCTGCAATTTAAAAGCCTGGGCCGGCATTGCACAAAAAGAAATGAACGAACTGATGAATTCAATGGCCGGGGGGTTCAGTTGACCCGTTTGCAGCACTTCCACCTTCAATTCATCATCAACAAAAAAAACAGCCACCCTCTTTCGGGGATTACTGATCTTTTTCAGCGATAAAACAATGGCATGCTGGCCAAAGCTTATTTCGGGTATCTCATTTACAAAAAACTGAAAATCAGTCTTGTCAAATAAGGCTGTGACCATGTCAGTCCGTGACGGATTCAGGGCAAATCGGTTTCTAAACCCGAGCAATATGTTCCATAATATTTCCTGCTGTATGATCAATTGGATTGGCTTTCTTATATATACAATCTAATAAGCATACTGTTTATTAAATGTTCCATTATTTTGAACGAACCTGCCTTTTTGAGACGTTTTATTTCTTTGCTGTATATCCGGCAAGCCCTGTGAAATGAACAAATGAAGTCAACAATTGTAACTTATAATATATTCTTAATCAATGCGGCGGAACGAAATCAGATTTTGGCTTTTATTTCTTATACTGAATTTTCTTTTTTTTCTGCCAGGTTATCTCGTTAATGCCGGAACATCCTCGTTTCTTCCTGTCAGGGCCTTATTACATGGAAATATTTATGAAAGGGCAAAGTCAGTTTTTGTCCGTTCCAACTATGATATTTTTCGCCTGAGTGTTGATCTGTTCCTGATTTCGATGGTTTATTACCTGTTGCGTAAACATATCAGACCGGCTTTGTATGGATGGCTTGCAGGAATTTATTATGTTATCACATTCGCCTTCCTAACCTATTATGTTACATTTGAAAAGATATATCTGATTCCACCTGTAATTTACAATGACCTTTCCTTACTGAAACTGGGATTTGTGAATATTATGGATGGACAATCGCTTAAAGCTGCCGGAATAATAATGTTTGTTTTAGCCCTGTCATATGGATTGATATGGCTGGTAAGGCAGATGATCAAAATTCTAAATGATGTTACCTGGGGCAAATACAGTAAGACGATCATCATTGTCCTGGTTATCCTCATCCTGATCAATACAGTGAAATCCGGCTTTACCCATACATCTGGCCAGGCCTTTCAGGAAACGTTTGCCCTTATAGGTTCCAATTTAAAGAGTTCTGCAGAGGCCAGGAATAACCTGATGCATTTTAATGTGGACAGGATAAATAATATCTTGAATTATAAGCATTTAAGCCTAAAATCAAAACCCGATATCTACCTGCTTTTTGTTGAATCATATGGAAGATTGTTATATGAAAGCCCGGAACTGAGGACTTCATACCTCAGATGTATGGACAGCTGCGAATCAGTGCTTCTCAGAAAGGGCTTGAGTGCGGCAACAGGCTTCAGTATCTCTCCCGTTTCAGGTGGACAATCATGGGTAAGCTATTCCACCGTTTTATTCGGATATAACATCCGCAACCAGGGAACATTTAATTCACTGCTAAAGAATCCGGCGATGGCTCATTATGATAATCTTTTCAGGGTATTGAACCGAAACGGTTACAGAACTTACAGGCTTAACGCCATGCCACAGGCTTCCAATCTGGAAGTGCCATGGGAAACCTATTCCCGGTTTTACAGTATTGACAAATGGATCAATTTTTCTGACCTGAATTATACCGGCAGATTATATGGATTTGGACCATCTCCACCTGATCAGTATTCCATAAATTTTGCCGGCCGGTATATAGACAAGGACAGTCCGGGGCCATGTGCCTTGTTTTTCATCACACAAACCACTCATAATCCGTTTTATAGCCCGGATTCTCTGGCCCGCGACTGGCAAAGCCTGAATGATGAACCAGACAGTGTTTCATTTCATGCGTCTGTATTTTTAAAGAAGCCCAGAATATCTGACTATTCAAAAGCGGTTCATTATGACTTGTCTGCCCTTATACATTTCATTACCAATGTTCCCGACAGCAATACTATTTTTATTCTTATCGGAGATCATCAGCCACCTTTGATTACAAGCTCTAATGACGGATTTGATACACCCGTGCATATCATCAGCAGGAATAAGGATTTTACAGGGGCTTTCATGCAGTTTGGCTTCCGGGAGGGAATGAAAGCAGATGAGGAAGCCATTTCCATCCGGCACGAGGGCATTTATTCCATGTTCATGCGGGAATTTGTTCGCTTCTATGGAACAGATCATTCACCACTGCCCGAGTATCGACCCGATGGCATAAAAGTAAGCGATATATGAGCCTGAATCAATGGAATATTATTCACAGTATTACCTTACTGACCGCATTGGCTGCTTTCCATCTAACAGGAAGTTTTTGGCCGGTTCTTGCCGTTGCATTTCTTTCGTTGATATTACTATGGATATCTCAATGGTATTCCATCTCACACCTAAAACCTGCAGGTGGATATGCCAACATGGTTACTTTACTGCGGTATATTCTCCAGTTGCTTATCGTTGCATTTTCCTCCATATGGCCTTTATGGAGCCTGGGACTTCTCCTGGCAATACCTTTATTATTTGATGGACTTGATGGCTATCTCGCAAGGAGATTAAACCATACAACCAAATTTGGTGCACTTTTCGACCTGGAAACAGATTCCCTTTTTGTGACATTGGCAGCACTGATTTTATACCAAAGGCATATTGTGGGCGTTTGGCTGCTTCCGGCAGCCTACATGAGGTATTTTTATGTACTGTTGATTGCCATTCTGCAGTTAAACAGGTTCCAGGAAAAAAGAACGCAGTTTGGTCCGTTCATTGCATTTTTGATGTTTGTGAGCCTGATCCTTGAATTTTTGTTCCAGACTGCTGCCACCCGGATTATCCTGTTTCTGGCCTCTTGCATGATCGTTCTTTCCTTTATCTATTCTTTTTTTGGTGTGCTATCACAAAGAAGGCATATGTGAATCCGAGTTTTTTGTAATTTTACATATTTTCCGCGCACTTATACAGAGTTACCTTCCATGCTTAAGATATTAAATAAACCATATCCATTTAGTGAAGATCTGAAATATAATACAAAAGTTATTTTCTTTATCAGCATTGGCATTTTTGTTTTCCTTTGGCTCTTCCAGCCATTCGAAATCGATTCCCTGGTTACAAAAAAGAAGTATTATCTCCTTGTTGGTTTCGCTATCATCACTTTTCTTACCCTCAGTATTTACCTGCTTTTTATACCCAGTCTTTTTCCAAAGAAGTTTTCTTCAGCTGTATGGACAATTAAGAAGGAAATAGGCTGGAACCTGTGGATTTTATTTACGATCCTGGTGGGTTATTTCTTCTTTACCAATTCTTTGGGCGTAATGAAATTTAATTTTTACATGGTGATCAAAATGGTACTTACTGCCATTCTGCCCATCACTGTGATGATCATTATCAACCACAATAAAATGTTGCGTACCAACGTGAAAAAGGCTGACGAACTCAACAGGCAATTGAAGGAACATAAGCAGAACCAGGAGAAGGTAATTAATTTTAAATCGGATTACCAGAAGGACAGCCTGGCCATAAAAGTGAACACCCTGCTCGTCATTCGTTCAGCAGACAACTATATTGAAGTATTCTGGAAAGAAGGAGATACCATGAAAAACCAAATGGTTCGTTGCAGCATGACATTGGCAGAAGAAGCAGTAAAAGAGCATAAATTTATATTTAAATGTCACCGGTCATATATGGTGAATATTAATTACATTGACCGGTTTGAAGGGAATTCCCAGGGGTACAGGCTTTTCTTTGAGAATATCAGCTTTCCGATTCCCGTTTCTAAAAATCTCGTTGGAAAATTACAGGAATTGATTTAACATCCTATTAACTTATCGGGGCATTTCGTCCCTGTATCTTCAGTTTTCGTCCCTAAAACTGAATTTGAACCCTATAATTTTTAAACCAGCCCTTTTATTTTTCAACCGCTATCCACCTGGGTAATTTTGACGTTTAATAGTTTAAATTAATTTTTTACCCGCATGATGGATTCATTGAGAATTGGAGATTTGGAAGTAAAACTTCCTATTGTTCAGGGAGGCATGGGTGTGGCTATTTCATTGTCAGGACTGGCATCTGCGGTTGCCAACGAGGGCGGGATAGGCATAATTTCGGCGGCAGCGATCGGGATGAATGAACCTGATTACAGTAAAAATTCCAGGGAAGCGAATAAAAGGGCCCTGCAAAAAGAGATAAGAAAGACCAGGAGCCTTACAAACGGAGTTATTGGTGTGAACATCATGATGGCGTTGACCGATCATGAGGAACTCATAAAACTTGCCGTTGAGGAAGGCGTTGATATAATTGTGCTTGGAGCAGGACTGCCGTTAAAGATACCTGCTATACTTTCAGAGGCAGGCCTCGGCAATCACCATACCAAACTTGCTGTGAAGGTGTCATCTGCCAAGGCTGCAAAACTGATTTTTCAATACTGGGCCAATAAATACCAGATAATCCCCGATGCTGTAGTGGTTGAGGGACCAATGGCAGGCGGACATCTTGGATTCAAGAAGGAAGAGCTCAATGGTACACTTGTACCGCTTCGTCAGTTAATTGAAGAAACAGTCAGTACAGTGCGGGTATTTGAACAACAATTCGGGAGATCCATACCCGTGATAGCTGCCGGTGGCATTTATACCGGAAAAGATATATTCGAAATTATGCTGGCAGGAGCAAAGGGAGTAAAAATGGGTACCCGTTTTGTAACAACCTATGAATGTGATGCATCACAGGAATTCAAGGAAGCCTATATAAAGTGCAATAAAGATGACATCACGATCATCGACAGTCCGGTTGGTTTACCAGGCCGAGCGGTGAAAAATGAGTTCATTAACCAGATTCAGCAAGGCAATACCAAGCCGTTTAAATGTGCCTGGCATTGTCTGAGTTCCTGTAATTTCAGGGAAGCTCCCTATTGTATTGCACAGGCCTTGTTTAATTCCGCCCGCGGTAAAATGTCGGAAGGATTTGCCTTTTCAGGCACCAACGCATACCTTGCCAATAAGATACAGCATGTTTCGGAAGTCTTCAGTGAACTGGTCTCCGAATATGTTGCAGAATCAGCCATTTACCGGATGACTCAATCTAAACGTGAACTCTTACTGATTGCAGGATAGTAATTCTCATTTAATAAACTGTAACCAGGTTGAAGTGCAACCTGGCGAAATTATGTATGTATAATGACAAGTAAACTTGATAATAAAGTCGAAGATGATCGTTCCTGGGAAAAGATCATTATGAAATATAACCGGCCGGATTTGAAGAAAGAGCATATGGCAAATCGTGAATTCGTTCGTTCCTTATGTGGTACTCTGGTACCTTATGATTCAGAGTTTGCAGTATTCTTACTGGCTGACTCTTTTATTGGCCTTACCGGCAGCAGGATTTCTTATCCGGTTGTTTATTATATTCCATGATTGCGGCCATGGCTCTTTCTTCAAATCGAGAATAACAAATGACATTGTTGGTAAGATAATTGGAATACTGACGTTTACACCGTATTCGCACTGGCATAATAATCATAAAGTTCATCATGCTACATCAGGAGACCTTGACAAACGCGGAATTGGAGATGTATGGACGTTAACTGTGGATGAGTATCTTGCTTTGTCTAATAAGGAGAAGCTGTTTTACAGGTTATATCGCCATCCACTTCTGATGTTTACTTTTGGTTCAGTTTATCTGGTGCTGTTCAGGAACAGGATAACGCATAAAGGTATGAACCCGGATGGTAAGAAGAACGTTTACCTCACCAACATAGGGTTGCTGATACTGGCTACTATCCTTGGTTTCACAATAGGCCTGAAAGCATTTCTGATGATCCAGTTGCCGGTCATTATTTTTGCGCATACTGCCGGATTATGGCTATTTTATGTACAACACCAGTTTGATGATGTATATTGGGATCATAGTACAAATTGGTCTTACGCAACTGCAGCTGTTGAAGGAAGTTCATTTCTGAAACTGCCGGTTGTTCTCCAGTGGTTTACCGGTAACATCGGTTTCCATCATGTTCATCATTTGAGTTCAAGAATTCCCAATTATAACCTGGCCAGATGTCATTATGAAAATGAATTCTTCAGAAGAATCAAGCCGCTCACCTTTTTGGCCAGCTTCAAAACACTGAATCTGAGATTATGGGATGAAACCGCCAGGCGCATGATCAGTTTCCGGAAATTGTCATTCATGCGTACATAGAACATCGTTAAGGATTTCCATGGCGTCTTTTCAAAAAATCGATTAACTTTAAAAGAAAAGACGCCCCATGAAATTTTACAGGTTGATCTTCGCTTTGTGTGTTGTTTTGTCATTACCGGGTTGTAACAAGACCCCCGATTTTCTGAAAAGCAAGACACAACAGGTTGAAATTATCAAGCCTCCATATCTCGAAAAACAAGGTACTGCCACCAGGCTCAATGTGAAAGGAAAACCCTTTCTGCTGATTTCAGGGGAACTGCATAATTCCACCTGTGGTGGTTATGATAGCATGAAGCCTGTTTGGCAGAAGCTGGCCAAAAAGAATCTCAATTCCGTTATTGCTACCGTTTCGTGGGAGCTGATTGAACCGGAACAGGGCAAATTCAATTTTGCACTCGTTGACAGCATGATTACGGGCGCTCGTAAGGCCAATCTTAAGTTGGTGCTCATCTGGTTTGCCAGCTGGAAAAATGCCAGTTCTGTATATATTCCTTCCTGGGTAAAGAGAGATTATTCAACATATCCCCGTGCCAGGGATGAACACGGAAAAACCCTTGAGATATTGTCCACTTTTGGCGAGGCCTCGTGCGAAGCTGATTGCGCTGCATTTGCAGCCCTTATGAGGCATATCAGGGAACTGGATGAAAGGCAGCAAACCGTGGTAATGATGCAGGTTGAGAATGAAGTTGGGATACTCGATCACCTGGGTAAAACACCAGGCAATGCGAGACGCGATTTTAGTGCTCCGGCGAATGCGGCCTATAATGGACCGGTCCCGGGTGAATTGATCGAATACCTTTCCAGCCATAAGGACAATCTCTATCCTGAGCTGAGTAAGGTGTGGCAAAACAATGGAAGCAGGACATCCGGATCATGGGAAGAGGTGTTTGGTAAGAGTGAATTCAAACCTGACGCAGGGGATTGGCGGTTTTATTCATACTATACCGAGGAACTTTTCTCTGCCTGGAATTATGCCAGCTATATTCAAAAGGTGGTCGCAGCCGGAAAAAAGGAATATGCCTTGCCAATGTATGTGAATGCATGGCTTAAACAACCTTCCACTTACTGGCCCGGAAGATATCCATCCGGAGGTCCCCTGCCCCAGGTTATTGATATATGGCGGGCAGCAGCGCCGTCAATCGACTTCATTGCACCCGACATATATACGGACGAATTCACCTGGGTTTGCAGGGAGTATACCCGGAGCGGAAATCCGTTGTTCATTCCTGAAACCCAGAGAGGAGATATTGCTGCCATGAGGGCTTTTTATGCATTTGGAGAATTTGATGCCAGTTGTTTTGCACCTTTTGGTATTGACCGTAATCTTCCTGAAGGGACAATTGACCCATTGGATGAAACTTACAAGGTACTTGGAAGCATGTCGGCAATAATTCTGAAGAACCAGGGAAAAGGAACCATGCGTGGAATACTTGTCACCGCAGATTCAATTAATAGCTCACTGGATCTGGGAAATTTCAGGATCGAGTCCCGGCTTGCCGGAAATCAAAAGACCGGTGGCGGAATAGTTATTAAAACCGGACCTCAGGAATTTATAGTTGCAGGAAAGGCCCTGGATGTATTTTTTTCAACCTACCTCGATTCAATGCACATTGGCATCGAAACCGTGAATGAAGGCATTTTCATCGGTGAAAAATGGGTTCCCCTCCAAAGGCTGAACGGAGATGAGGTACATGCAAGTACCTGGTCGGGTACCGGTCTGAAACTTCCGGATGACAAGGTCAGTATTCAGAAAGTTTCGCTATACCTTTACAAATAAATAATATAATGTTTAAGGGCTATGAAATTTACCCGGGATGATTATAACAAACGGATCATCGATACGGCCGGCAAAATTCCTGATGATGAACCCGTTTTCCTTTTAAGGGCACAGGATGTGCATGCACCATCTACGCTAAGATTTTATGCCAAGCTTCTGGAGGAAGATGGAAATAAGGCAATGGCAGATGAATTGCTCCTTCATGCACGACAGATGGTTATATGGCAAAAATCGGTGAGGGTGCATAAACCGGATAAGTAGCAGATACCAGTTTAGTGATCAGCGGGATCAATGTTCATGTGAAAATTGAATCTGGCCTTTGTTAAAGCTTCCTGGTATACCTGACCCTTTAAAAATGCATCTTCATCTCCCTCATCATAATGCCAGTTAATGACCAAGGAATTGATGTCAGGATTTACATCCATCACCTTGAGAAGCTGAAAAAGTTTTTTGGATGACCGGCTGTTTACATATTCCAGGTCAACATCTACTTCGAGGAGTTTTACCTGTAGCATCGAGGCCCATGTTATAATCGGCTTATAAAAGGTGATTTCATTTTCAGAAATAGATCGTCCCATGATCACCAGTTTTCTGTTGTCTACAAAGCTCACAAAGGGTGTAGAACTTGTAGCTTCAAAATGAATTTTTTTCATGACCCGTTGGATTGGTTATCAATTAATTAAACGATAATTCCGGGTGCATGAATAATTTTTTTGACCAATAACTGTTTCTGGTTGACAAATTGAACTGAAGAGGCCTCCAAGGTTTCCAAAACCCGGGAGGCCTTTTCCTGATTACCTAGGTTGCATCAGCCTTCGTGGATGAGTCGGGAGTGCGCAATGTAATAATATCCCTGTCAAAAATATAAAGATTCTCCTTTCCGAGTAATTTCAGCTTGTCCAGGATAGTACGTGCATTTTTTTCTTCTTCAATCTGCTCATTTACAAACCACTGTATCCAATGGTTTGTGGTATAGTCCTTTTCAGCAATAGTAACGGCCACGATTTCGTTGATTGACCCTGTAATGTGCTGTTCATGGGCATACACCTGTTCAAACATTTTCTTTACATCAGGATAAGTTACAGGTGGCTTTTTGAATGCGGGAATAACGGCATTTCCGCCACTGTCATTAATGTAATGAAGCAGTTTCAGCATATGCATGTGTTCTTCCTCTGCCTGTGCATAGAGCCATTGCGAAATTCCCGAGTATCCTTCTGATTCCGCCCATGAGGCCATTGCCAGATACAGGTTGGAGGAAAATCCTTCTTTTTCAACCTGTGCATTTAGAATATCCTGTACATTCTTTTTTAGCATAATGATGTATTTTTTTTGTAAAACATAAAGTTACACAAATTAGTTTTCAAAAACCCGGATTTTTTTCGCCACACTCTGCCATGAACCACCATTGATCACTTTTACATAACCTTTTGATTCCAATAATCCCTTTGCAGATGCACTTCGCATTCCTGAGGCGCAGCAGGTAATAATGGGTTTGTTTTTTGATTTTAGTTTATTCAGGTTTTCTAACAGTTTATTGACAGGAATATTGACCGATCCTTCAATATGTCCGGAAACGTATTCTCCATGACTGCGCACGTCCAGAATAATAGCACCTTCAGACATCAGTTGGGCATAATCGGTTTTCACCGCACTGAACATTTTTTTTAATGATTCAAACATGTATTTCGTATTTATTAATTGTAACTAACCGTAATCCTGGGAATAATTGTCTCAAGGCATATTTCCAGGGATTCTTCAATCGAATACTTAACCGTATCGATCACCAGATCAGGATTTAACGGAATTTCATAAGACGAACCGATACCGGTGAAATTACGGATTTCTCCCTTTCTGGCTGATTTGTACAATCCCTTGGGATCCCTTTTTTCACAAACTTCCAAAGAGGCTTTCAGATAGATTTCTATAAAATTTTCGCTGCCAATGATCTGCCTTGCTGTTTGCCGCATGACTGTTGTTGGACTGATGAAACTGTCAATGCATATTACCCCGCATTCAATAAAAAGCCTGGATATCTCAGCCACCCGTCGGATGTTTTCCTGGCGGTCCTGATCAGAAAATCCAAGATTTGCATTAATGCCGGATCTCAATTGGTCCCCATCCAGGATCTTAGTTATGAAACCCTTTTTGAATAACGCATTTTCAAGACCTGTCGCCAATGTTGTTTTGCCAGCTCCTGACAGACCGGTAAGCCAAATGACAACCGATTTCTGTTTTAGAAGATTTTCTTTTTCTGAACGGGAAACCATAATTAAGTTATTACCTGTGAATTATTCATTACTGGATCCTGCTTGTTTGCTTGCCTGCTTTTTTTCTGCAGGTATTAACCTTTCAACAAGGAAAAGATCATCCGACAGGCCCTGGTCAAATTTTACATCCTTTAACAAGATTTTGGTGGAGTGATTCTTCTCATAATCCATCATGGTCACTTCTGCAGCGTTCCAGTATTCTCCCACCTTTTCAAACTTGTAATTGGATTCCTTGAATTTTTTATCCGTCCGGTTGAAAAATTCCATGGTTACGGGATATCCATTAGCTTTGTCAATCTTCACAAATACTTTCGAATAATTCGATTTTCCCGATTTTGGTATTAGTTTAAGCAAATAGATGCTTCCTTCTGATGATAGCAACGTAGGGGTATATCGGTCGGAATACGGTGTGGTGACCATATCCTCATAAGAGAAATCAGTACCGGTAAATGACTGGTCCTTTGCCAGCATGGATATTTTTTTTGGTTTTTCGAATGCGGGCATATACAGCCACATCACGTCATTCGACAGGGATAGTGTGGCAATTCCGGCCTGCGATTCCGGCTTTGTATAGCGGTATAGTTTTTTGTCGCGTCCCTTTTGCAGCATTGTGGCTTCCCGTACTTTTTCCTTGCCTGTTCTATCAGTAAGGATAATGGTTACCTTACCCTGTTTATCCTTTGGTGAAAATATGATCTTATCCATTTTTGCAAGAATGGATGCTGCATCCTGGGCCTTTGCATCCAACAGGAAGCCGGACAGCATCAAAACCAATAGCAGGCTAAAATATTTAATAGTTTTCATCATTTTATCGTTTACATTACCATTCAATTTTTTTTCCTTTTAAGTGTTTTTAATGGATCCCGATCCTTATGAGCAAAAATAAGAATTACCGGTAAAAAGGTCAAAGCACCCAAACCGGAACCAACCATACTCAGGAAGATCAGCAATCCGAAATATTGCAGTGGTACCATTTCCGAGAACAAGCAGTATAAGAAAACCGGCAGAAACGGAAATAACATTTATAGCAATTGCCTTGCCACTGATCCCGATTGTGTCTTCCAATGCCTGGTAAACATTGTTTCCTTTTGTCAGTGAGTCATCAAAATGGGTTATGACATGGATTGAATAGTCGATTCCGATTCCCATGGCAATACTGGCCACCAGCACGGTAGCCACATTAAGCGGGATTCCTGTGTATCCCATAATTCCAAAAAGAATCGTTATCGCCGATATAATCGGGACTGAGGCATAAACTCCGGCAGAGAATGATCGCAAAATAGCACTTACAATGATGATCACAAATATAAGAGCCACAGCCAGACTTCCAAGCTGACTGTATATAAGACTCCTGTCCATCGTCACATCGATAAACGGCATCCCTGTTATCTCAATCCGGCAATCTTCCGTGGAATTCTTTTGAATGAATTTCTTCATGTAATTTCCAAATTCAATTTTGTCTTTGTTCTCGGGCGATAAAAATTTGGAAATGATAATGGCCTCACCCTGGTCCTCTGACACATACTTCTGCATATTCTCATTGCCTTCCAGCAAGAAACCACAATTGTTCCACCTTATCCTGGTCATCCGGAATTTTTCTGCCTTCACCGAGTGCGGCATTTATATCCAGCTATCAGATCAGCAACCGATTGAGTATAAGCCACCCCGGGATTTTTTTTCATGTAAGCTTCAGTTCTGAGCATGGTTCTCAGGAATTCAGGGCTTTTAATATCGCCTTTAAACAAAACAAAGATGGGTCTGGTTCCTCCGAATTTCGAGGTCATGATATCCTCAGCAACCCTGGTGGTATTTCCCTTGCGGAAATAATTCCGTATATCCACATTTCTTTGGATACGAAAGATTCCTCCTATATTGACCAGGGTAAGTATAATCCAGATTATAAGAATTGCTTTTGAATGTTTAAACAACAAATTTCGCAAAGGGATCAGGAAATATCTGGAAAAAAACAAACTTTCATCCTTGCTTTCTTCCGCTGCAGTCAGCTTTGCTCTTCCATGCAAAGGCCGAAACCATGGCCGGAACAAAAAACAGTGAAAGAACCAGTGCAATGAATGTTCCAAGCGCTGTAAACATACCAAAATCACGGATCATAGTAAGGTAAGATCCAAAAATGAATGAAACAAAGCCGGCAACGGTGGTGAGGGCAGCAAGGATCACCGGAATCATTATCGAGGTAAGAGCAACGATGATCGCCTGATTCAGGTTATCCTTCACCTGGTCGATCCGGTTAAGCACATGTATGGCATAAGCAGTGCCCACAGTCAGCAAAACAATGGGGATATTGTTCGAAACCATGCTCATCTCGCTTACCCATAAGCGACATAATGCCAAGAACCCAAATAATTGAAATAATGGCAGTAAGCATGGGGAGGATACGTACCCCTGAAAGACCGGAATCCAAGAAAAAGAACAAAGGCAATCAGAACAAAAGCAATGGGAAGCAAGCGGGTAAGATCTGCCGAAATCAGATGGGCGATGGATGTGATCATCATAGGCGATCCGGCATAATATATTTTTTCAGGCAAATGGAGAGATTCAGTTTTTTGTTTTACTGTATTGGCCAATGCCTGGATATCGGCATCGTCATAAAGTGAGAAAATGATTATTGTGGTTGTCCCGTCTTCCGAAACAATCACTCCCTTATACATGTCTTTTGAAAACACTTTGTCCTTTAACCGGGCAAACTCTTCAGGTGAATCGGGAAGATCATTTTCATCTATCAGCTTGCCAATATCCATTCCGCTTTCGCCTTCTTTTATATCCATGATATTCGTAAGGCTTGTCACGGAAGAAATTCCTTCAATTTGCTCCAGGGTGTCGGTTATCTGTCGCACATGTTTAATAACCTCGGGTGTAAAGATGTTTTCAGATTCAAGAATGATCATCCCCATTTTATTTCCGCCAAACTGTGCACCGATCTTTTTTAACAATACGGCATCAGGATCAGTGTCAGGTAAGGAACTGATCACATCTGAATTGATCCGGATATTGGGAATCTGCCAGGCCAGGGCAACGGTTATGGCGACTACAAGGATGATGATCAGCCATCTGATCTTCAAAACTGCTTTAAACATTTTTTCCATCCGGCTTATTTTTAACTATCATTTTCAGAAGATGAAAATAACATTTTATTTTGACAGCTTACTCTAAAGGACTGGTTATTTGATATTCCAGCCGGGTTATAATATCCGCTGCATAATTATTAACAAGGAAGTAAGTTTCAGGTTCAATAGTGTATGGTTGCCGTCCGTCGGGTTTATTCCTGCTGAGATATGACTCCATCCGGGGCAGCGCTTCCTTTATGCCCGGCATGTTAAATTGCCTGTAAATATCGCGGATCATTTCAACAGGCTGTTTTTTGAAATCCTCATACCTGATTTCGATAAGATTGCCGGGTTTAATCGTTTCACGTACATTCATGTATTCATGGAGTGCATCCTTATATAACCCGGCAAAATACTCGCGTGGAATTCCTCCTTCAAGATGCTGGAGCTCTGATCCGGGAAGAACTTCATTGGCAAACCGGTACAACGATTCTACAACTGAATAGGGATTTCTGTATATAAAGATGAAACGTGCATCGGGGTACAGTTCCATGAGGGTTTTGATCCTGAATATATTGCATGGGTTTTTGGAAATGAATCTAACACCGCCTGTATTTTTCATTGCCTTGTGAACAAGAGAAAGGTATTTCTTTTTCCAGTGCTTCCGTTCCGTTTCAGGGAGGTATTCAAAATGCAGTTCTTTTTTATAGATGTCATTGTAATCCTTTGGGAAATAGAACATTTTATAAATGCTTCTCGGCTGAAGGCTCATCATTGCAAAATCCTCTTCCTGCGGAAAATCCATATCCATTGAATAACCGTCAAATGGCCGGTTCTTCGGCAGGATCGTGTTAGTAAACTCTTTTCAGCCATTTTTTTTGTGTAAGAACCAGGTTTGGGAAAACACCCTGGAAAGTGGTTACATACCCTGCCCGTTTATCCTGGCAAAGCATGCTGTGCAAAAGGGTGGTTCCGCTCCTCCAGAAGCCAACTGACAAAGATGGGAGGTTCTTCAGCAGCTACATTTTTAAGCATCCTTTTTTCAACCATCCGTTCTGCGAGGTTCATCACTTCAAAAATCAGGGATATGAGGAAAGACAGCAGAAACTTCGGATAATAACGGAAATCAATCCGGTATCCCTTAATAACCCGGAGAATATTTGAGGGAGAACTGCCGATCAGTATGGAAACAGGGAATTTGAATGGTCTGTTACGAGAGCTCATTGGGTGTTTGAAGGATTTAGTACAGCAAAGATATAAAAGCTCAACATTAGTACAAAGATATTGAGTTGGTCATAAACAAACTATTGCTTTCAGCTTAAACCAATTGCAAGGAATACCATCAATTCATTAATTATTAGGATATTATTGAATAGAAATATACTTTTGCAAAATAACTTTAAATTTTGGTAAAATGGCTAAGGAAAATCTACTGAATTCAATCGCTGAATTGCTCAGCATGCAGGAACAATGGATGGTAAAGGATGATGATGGTGAACTGCATCACCTCGAAGAAGGTATTAAAGGAACTCCCGTTCTTGTATCTGCCAAGAATGAGATTTACAGGCTGTATTTTGGAAAAGAAAGAATCAATGCAAATGATTTTAAGATGCTTGATGAGGTGCATTCGGATCTGATGCGGTTTATCTGGGAAAACTTCGCCCATAAAATCAAAACTGAAAGTCAGAAGGACCTTGCTGATATAATTGAAAAATATCAGTTGAAAAAAATCAAAACAAGAGCTAAGAAACAGTAGGAATTGCACCCCTTATAAGGCGGGATTATTCATCCGACTGCAACATAAATATAATTTATGTGTTATTTTTGTATAGTACTGGAAAAAATACTTAACCTTAAATTAGCCTTATGAAGAAAGTTATTAAAATTAATGTTTTGGCAATTCTGTTTGCCTCTTTTGCTGTTTTTACCGGGTGCAAGGATAATTCTGACGAGGAAGTATCCCCTTTTGTTGGTAACTATACCATCAGCAATGCTGAAGTCGCCGAGGCGATTACTCTGACAACCAACCAGTATGGAGATGTACCAGTTGCTGTAGGTACCAATATTACCCTGCAGATACAGGCTGCCTTATTGAGTTCAGTTGATTGTGCATCGGCAGGTTATGCATATGTGGAATTAAGAAAGAATTTCTCCATATTTATGAGTTGTGCCGGGCAAAATGAATTCAATGCCGGAACCTGGGAAGAAGTAGATGCCTCAACACTTATCCTGAATATGAACAGCACAGCTATTCCTTCTTCTCCAAGTGGCTTTGTTTTAACAGTAAGTGATATTGTGAAAAACGAAACCGGTATGAGGGGAAAGACAAGCGTGCCCCTTCCAAAAGAAATGGTTGCAGCTATGGTTGCACCCCTAACCTTGGTTGCGGCAACTCCGGCAGTAATCAATATAGTTTTCTATATCGACTTTGTAAAGAAATAGACTGAGATTTTAATTCATTTATAATAAACCACTGATTATCAATCAGTGGTTTTTTTTCGGCCTGCATATCCCAGAATGTCTTCATAGATAAGGGTTACATAATACAAACCGCCAATTTGCGGACTGCCAAAACTGGTTGTGTAATAGTGGTTCATGAGATTTGATCCGCCAACTTTAAAAAGCATTTTTATGGCAGTGACCTTATAGGAAACATGCGCATCGAGTGTTATGGTGGAAGGGATTTCCCCTGCTCCAAAACCAGACTCCCATACAAAACTGTTTTGCCAGTGAAAATTGACATTGAATCCCATTTTTCGGATTATCTCATTGTGACCGATAGAGAGATTGGCCCTGTAATCAGGTGTGTTGAAGCGTGTTTCTACTCCAGGTTCTTTAATATCTTCAAGCAATTTATCGTACGCCACATTACCCTTGACCATGATGCCGTTTGGTAACTTGTAATCCATGCCCACTGCCCAACCTATGGATGAAACAGGCTGATCGGTCGTAAAATAGGTCTGGTACAGCTGGTCAGTTGCTGTGCCGGCATCCTCGGCAAGTTGTGCCACCAGTTGAACAGCTTCAAATCCCTTGTACTTGTTATAATATGCATAAGTGTCAAGGAAAAGTTTTTTGCCAAAAACCAGTCCTTTATAACCTATTTCTGTTGAGGTTACTTTTTCAGGACTTAAGCCAGGCAAAACAATAGGTCCGTTTTCAGTTATGGGCTTATCTTTCACGGGATTTCTACCCGACATGGGGTACAAGGGAATTGTATTAAATCCATATTTATTCTGTACCTCGGGCATTCCGCCGATTGTTCTGAAGATCCCTGCATTTATATCAACCCATTGGTCTGAGGATGAGGGAAAACGGTAGGCCGTCTGAAATGTTCCCCTGATACTGTGTTCCTTTCGTTTATCAAGAAAATAGATCAGCGAAAACCTGGGTGTGTACTGCGATTCGAAATTCTGGTTTTTGTCAAACCGGAATGCACCGGTTACCCGTAAACGATCATTAATAAAGTTTTTATTAACCTGGATAAATGTCCCGAACTGGTTTATGTTGATCGGATGTCCGGGCTTATCTATAAAAATTGTTCCATTGCTGTTCACTGATTGAAGTCGCTCGGAAACGCCAACCTGCATTTCCATAAATTTGATAAGATGGGTAAAGTTGTACATTCCCTCTACCTGTCCCATTCTGCTTTGATCAAACACCATTGCTCCGCCATCAGAAATGGAGGTTGAAGAAATCTTATCGAGTATCTGGTCAAATTCTTCAGTTCCGTAAACAGGGAAGGCAGGTTTTGTGTTATCAAAAACATTACCTGTTTTAGGGTCGCGGTTATCTGCCACAAGGCGGGCAAACTGATGCGCATTGTTCATGTCACCTGATATAAGTGCGGTTTGCGTATAGGCGGTACAGGTAATCTGCAAACCAATCTTCTGACGGTTTCCATTCTTCATTCATTCGTAAGGCGGCGCCTCCCAGATCGAATGAAGATCCTGAGTTTTCCATTACTCCCCAGGCCCTTACATAATAATTCGGGTTATTCACTTCCACTTTTCCCGAAAGGATTTTGAAATCCCTTGCTGCAAAACGGTTTTGGGCTGTATATACACTTGTTCCCTGTGAGTAATTCGCCTGAACCACTGCACTTGTCCGGTCAGTTATGAAATAGTGCAAGGCAGCAGCCAGCCTCACATTCTCGGTCTTATCATCTGACAGATCTTTCTCCAGCCATCCTGTGCGGGTAACCATCTGGTCGGGGAAATAGGGCATCGCCTTATTAACGAGTGCTTCATATTCCGGGGTACCAGGGGTTATACCCTGAGACTCAGCAATACCGCTTATCACCTGTGGGGCTACTTCTTTCAGGTTCAGGGAAACCAGCGATTCATCGCCATATACATTCACACCATCATATCCGGGGTTTGTAAGGCGGGTTAATGACGGATCATTTAAGTCGCCCCGATCCCTGACATCCCCAGCCTGCCAGTCGGTGGCCGATAAGTAAGATGCTACTACCTTAAGAGCAAACCGGTCATTGAAGGCCTTGGCATACCTGACGTTGATATCATACATGGGTGTGGGATTATCCACTACCGCACTTCCGATGTTCATGACACTGGTTTGAACAGATGCCGACAGTCCCTGGTAAGTAAAGGGGTCCTTGCTTGTCATCACCAGGGTGCCATTCATGCCACCGGGACCGTAGAGTGCAGATGATGCACCGATTACCATTTCCAGACTTTCAATGTCGAGTTGCGAAAGGCCAAAAATGTTGCCGGCTGCAAAGCTCAATCCGGGTGAAATATTTTCAACGCCATCAACAATCTGATTCATCCGGTAGTTTGTATAGTCATTGAATCCCCTGGCATTGGGGAGCCTGAAAGTTAGTCCGTGCACATTCATATCAACTCCTTTCAACTGATACAAACCGTCATAGAAATTAGCGGTTGAAATTTGCTGAATATCCTTGAGATTCATTTTTTCAATGCTTACAGGCGATCTTAATATGTTTTCCTCCATGCGGCTTGCGGATACAACAACTTCCTGTCCGAGATACGGCTGTTCTATCAACTTAACTTCAAGAATCTTGCCTGGTTCCGAAACCTTTATTTCCTGCGTTTCATAACCTACAAAAGAAAACCGCAATGTATAAGGTGGGGCTATCTTACTCTTTAATACAAATTTCCCGTCGTATCCACTAACAGTTCCATGCACATCACCTGTTACAATGATGTTAACACCGATCATGGTTTCACCGGTCTCTGCATCAATGACTTTTCCCTTAATTTCATGGCCCTGGGCAGAAATTGCAGTAGAAGTGGAAAAGAAAATCAGAAAAGGGGTCAGGTATCTCAGGAGTTTCATTCGATTAAAATAAGTTTCCTAATGACAGTTTTAAGCGCCATGATTCTGTACTCTTATCAAATCCACACATGTATCCCATATGGCGATTCAAAAATAGTGATTTAATTTTAAAAGAATTTAAATCCTGGCCGTAGCCATAAACAATGCATGCAAAGAAATGGTGAAGAATAAATACAGATTTCTTGATGTTTCCGGACCCAACTTCAGGTATTTATACTTTATTGAATTGTCCCTGCATGCTGCCAGGCAGTCTCCACAAAGCGTGCAGGAGAAGGACGGTTTTTTATTTTTAATATCTGGCGGGTTAAGTGCATCGTACTTGCAAAAACTGGTACACTTCATGCAAAGACTGCAGTTGGAATCAATATATAGCCGGAATGGATTGGCATATCTGAATACATTCACCAGCGAACCGATCGGGCAAAAGAGAATACAATGAATCATCCTGCCTTTTTTCCGGGAAATAAAAATTATAACCCCGATTCCGCCTGTTCCAAAAGCAACCGCCAGGAGGGTAGCCCACATAACAGGCACATTGAATAATCGCAGGAGAATAATGGTGGCAATTATAAAGAACAACACTGTAGATTTTAATGCGATTTTATGCTTCAGGGCACCCCGCTGGGTTTTTCCACTGGATGCCAGTCCGTCAAAAGCCCCGAAATAGCATAAGTGGCTACACCAGGCAGGACCTGAGAGGACAATTGTACTCAGGAATAAAAACGTCATTACCGAAGTTTGACCGCGGTATAAAGGTCCTCCCAAGATCATCATGGGAATTGGAAGGTGAAGCTTACCTGTCATCAGGAATTTTTCAATTCCCGATATACCCAGGATTAGTTGGGCAAAAAAGACTACTGAAAACGTAATCCAGGTTATTCTTCTCCAACGGGGGACATTCAGCGGATCCTGCATTTTAAATGTCACATAAGCACCATACATTGAAATAACCACTATCTCAAACCAGCCGGCACCAGGTATAAATCGTTCCAGAATAAGGACTGGCATCTTCATTTTCAATTGTACCAGGGATAGCAGGAAGAATACAAATACAAAAACAGCCAGGGGAAGAGCGAATTTCTTGTTAAAAGTACTGTGCATAGGGCAGTTTGTGAGAAAAACTTCTGTTTATAAGATAGGATTCATCCTCTGACTCCGGGACAAGACAGGGAGAATATAACATTTTTCCGGATAAAGATATTAAAATATCTATAATAAGACCTGAATGTCTTCTTAAAAACATTAAACAGTTGTAAGTTAAATCATTACTATGATTTATTACTGCCTGAACAATTTTTATTGCATGTGTGTTAAACATAAAACTATCAAAACCAGATAACAATGAGAACAATTTTTTTGGCTGCTATTATCAGCCTGTTTTGCATCAATTTATTTTCCCAGGCGCCGGTATATAGTTATGATGAAAATCTTGAAATTCCAGATTCATTCTATCCACAGTTTAGTAAGCAATCCAATGTATCAGAGCGTCATGATATTCAAACTGAAAACAAAAACTGGAGTAAGGAATTTACAGTGCCCGGTATCATCGGAACTATATACGCCACCGCAACCGACGGAACCAATTTATATGTAGGCGGAAATTTCACGGTTGCTGGAGGGACCATTGCCAACAGCATTGTAAAATGGGACGGTAAAAAATGGACTTCATTGGGTGAAGGGCTTGAAAACGGGGTGGGAGGAGATGTACCGTCCGTTGAGGCCATTGCTGTTGCAGATGGAAAAGTGTTCGTGGGCGGCCAATTCCAATTTGCAGGAAGCGAGCAGGTGAATGGGGTGGCATACTGGGATGGGAGTAAATGGAATAAATTGGGAAATGACAGTACAAATGGAGTAAGGAGAACAATATACCTTGATAACGATACATTGATTTTGCCGGGTTTTGTGTATTCTTTGTTTGCGCTTAAAAACAGGATATTTCTAGGGGGTTATTTCGATCAGGCCGGTGTAACCCAATCCAGGGGTGTTGCTGCGTGGGATCAGGAAACTCAAACATGGGTTGACATGGGAGGCGGACTTTCAGGCATAAATGAGGACAACCTTGTATATGCCTATGATTTTGCAGCAAGGGAAAATGAGATCTATGTGGGCGGCAAGTTCAATCTTGCCGGGGACGTGGCCGCAAATAATATTGCAAAATGGGACAGCACCGGATGGTCTGCCATTGGCAATGCCTATGGGTATGTTTACGACCTGGAATTTGATACGGCAGGATCACTCTACGCGACTGGGTATTTTCAGGCTAATGATAGCAGCGGGTCAAGCGGGCTGGGCAAATGGGACGGGGAACTATGGACTTCCATAGCAGGTCCAAAGGGCCTAACCTCCTATGTGAACCGCGTTAAGATATATCAGGATGGTTTTTTTGCCGGGGGATATTTTGAAAGCGATACGCTCATTCCGGGCGTGGGACTGGCACAGTGGGATGGTGATAACTGGAAACTGATAAGGGGCCTGGGCCAGGCATCAAATAATCTTCTATCCGGAGGCGTCAGTGGAATTGAGATGGTAAATGGCCGCATGTATGTTACGGGCAATTTCACAAAATCGGGTTCATCCTATGCCGTAAACATTGCAGAATGGGATACCAACGATTCATCCTGGAAACTGCTTGATGACGGAAGCGGGAACAGGGGAATACATGATGGTTGGATACATTCCCTGGCGCAAAATGGAGATTCTATTTATGCCGGGGGAAGTTTCAGTATTGCCGGAGGAGTTTATGCGAGAAATATTGCCCAATGGACCGGGGAAGGATGGCAACCGGTAGGCCGGGATTATGAAAATGGGATCAGGGGAACAGTATACAGTCTGTTGTCAGATAATGGCATGTTATATGCCGGCGGATATTTTGGCAGTGCAGGTACAACAGCAGCATTTCATATAGCCAGGTGGGACGGCTCAAAGTGGTCATCCGTTGGAATTGGTGTGGGAGGTGTTGAAGGTGCCTGTGTAAATGCCCTGGCAAAAATCGGGAACTACCTGTATGTGGGAGGATATTTTTCTATAGTAGGTGACGAGGAAAACTATGAACTGCCGGCAAATTCAATAGCACGGTTCGACCTTATTGCCAACCGTTGGGAAACCCTGGGAAGGGGCATAGAATATGTGTACGGAATTCCTGGAAGGGTGTATGCCCTTACAGCCGATGGAAATAAACTATATATAGGGGGTGAGTTCCATAGTGCCGATGACAAGAATTATGACAATTTCGCTGTACTGGTCGATAATAAGTGGGCCGGCATTGACGGTAACGAGGATATTGGGATCGAAGGACGGATAAATACGATAAAAGTAATAAATGACGAGATCTACCTGGGCGGACAGCTTAAACCGGAACATGAAGGTGAAACATATGGTATAGTGAAATGGGAAGACGAAAAATGGATTCCTGCAGGCGATCTCCAGACCATTGAAGGGCAAGATATTTTTGTCTACGACATGGTGCCTTACGGTGATGGTTTTATAGCCGGAGGCCGTTTCCCGGTAGCTGGCAACAACGAGGTAAACAATATTGCCTATTTTGACGGACAGACATGGAACGAAATTGGCGGCGGTATTTTGCCAGGTGTCGGTGAGATGGCAATTGCCGGCAACAAATTGTTTCTTGCAGGTCCGCGTGAATTATTTGCAGCCGGATTTCCAAATGCTTCTCTTGCAGTATACAGTTTTTCGGTACCGACAAAAATTGAAAATATCCCTTCCGGAAATGGAAATCAGCTGTTATGGAATTACCCCAATCCGTTTCAATTAAAAACAACTATCTGGTATAAGGTTTCTCAGCCGGGCAATGTAAGGCTTTCTTTGTTTGATGCCCGGGGAAGGGAAATTAATACCTTTTTCGACGAACACAGGAATGCAGGGACTTACGATGTTGAATTTAACAAAGGTGGTTTGCCTGCAGGCATTTACTTTTGCCGCATGATACACGGAAATCATTCGGTAACGAACCGTATTGTGCTTCTGGAATAATGCCTGTTATTCAGAGGTATCAACAAACAGCTCGTACATTATTTTTCCGCCATACATGTATCGTTTGATTTCAAGTTTATTGCCATCAAACATATAATAGTAATTACCCCTTGGTACAAAGGCATATCCATATACCGGCAATATGGGTAAAAACAAGGTATCTCTAAATTCAATAATGTTTTCACGGGCTGTAAGCTTTCCGGCACCCCGCCCATTTGGCAGTGCTGTGTTGAATTCATAGGTTCCATTATCAATAAGCAGGGTTACAGGGCCATAATATGCCGCTGTGACAAAAATCCCGCTAAAGAACAGAGAATCTTCCGGATTGATCTTTATGCCCTTGTGTTCCTTTTCACACCCGGTGCAAATAGTAAGTATCGAGATTATAAATACCGGGAGATACTTCATTTTCCATTTATAAGGAGTACACGTTGATTATCACCTGCATTAATGGCATTACTTACTCAGAAAGGCTGAGGGATTTTCATTGCAAATCCCGGATCCGGATCTTGTAATCGGGCTTATTTTGCCGTTGTAATTACAATATTCCTGAATTCGATCGGGCCATGATCTCCCTGAAGTAGAAGCGGACCTGGTTCGGCTTCCTTGCTGTCCAATGCTCCTCCTGTGATACCTGGAATTATTGCATCGCAAATGACGGCTTTTCCGTTTGCCTCAACGGTAACGCGTCTTCCTAACAGGGTTATATCATAGGTTTGCCATTCACCCGGTACTTTGGATGCGTTTTCATTCGGAGTGAGAAAACCATATATGCCTCCCAGGTAAATTGATGAAGGTTCCTGGCCATAGCTGTCCACAATTTGTAATTCATATCTGCCGCGTAAATAAACGCCGCTGTTGCTTCCTGCAGGATAGCGGAATTCAATATGCAGTTTGAAATCCTGGTACTTTTCAGTGGTAAGAAGGTTTGAACCTGATTTCGGACTTTTCAGAACGCCATTTTCAACCACCCATTGGTTGTTGGGTTTCTGTGCTACCCAGCCGTCAAGGTTTTTTTCATTAAATAGTTTGACCGGTTCATTCCAGACCGGCGGTTTTTCTCTTACCAGAGTCGGAGCCCTTTCGCCGGTAAATGAATGTTTCTGTCCATTGGGAAGGGTGATAACGCCAAATATCTTATCAGTTTCAACTGTTCCTTCAAATACAAGGTCATTCATGCCGAATTCCCACTGGGGAGGTATGCTGAAGCTTACCTTCTGTCCTTCAAAATTCACCCTTGAAATAGGCCGGGCGCTTCCTGCATCGGAAACAAAATATCCCACCAGGGTTTTTATGCCTGAGAGTTTCACATCAAGCCAGGAAGGGGCTGTTTGGTTATTTCCCATGTCAACTGTCAGGTCCCAGTGCCCGATGATGGCAGGTTGCTTGCTGGTTTGGGCTGTTATCCCGGGGCAAAAAACCAGGATCAGGAAGAATAGAATAAGTACTCTTAAACATTGTACTTTACGGAATGTGGTAAAACGAATGTTTCTCATTGGGCAGATTATATTATGATGTGTTAACCAAAAGTAGTTTTTTTTCGCTAAAATGTTACAAAGTCTTTAAGGAGCAGATGTTTTTCCTGCTAATGGAGTTTTGGTTTTTGTCGCTTGGGCAAAACAGTTAGGCGTTAAATGTAATTGGAAATAATGTAGACACATGTTAATTGTATTTGAATAGTTTTTAATAAATTTAAATGAATTTGAAAAAATAATTTATCCAAAATTGTGGTTATGAACTTAAAAAAGCGGTTTCTTCCGGTGACAATATTTATTTTCCTTACCGGTGGGGTATTTGGCCAGATGGCGATACTTTCAGGGCCGGAAAAAGGATCTTACAGCCGTTTTGTAAATGATATCATTTCCTTGGTTGGTGCGAATAACGGGATCATAATTCAAAACAAGTCAACGGGTGGAAGTGCGCACAATTTTAAAGTGCTTACCAATCCTTCTTCAGACGACAGGATTGCCCTTATTCAATCGGATTACCTGAACCTTATGAAGGCACAGGACAAACTCAATAATACCAACAAAACAGGTTCATTGAGAGTGTTAATGGAGCTGGCTTCAGAAGAAATTCACCTGGTGGCTAAAAAGAGCAGTGGCTTAAAAAAGCTGCAGGATCTTGATAAAAAGAAAGTTGGCATTGGAAATGAGGACCAGGGATCCTCTGCCACCGGCACCATGCTGGAAAAGCGATCGAAAGTCAACTGGTATATCTATAATGTGGGCTTTGACCAGTTGCTGAAAAAACTTTCCGATGGCAGTATAGATGCCGGCCTGATTGTTGGCAGTGCCCCGGTGAGCCTGCTTGAAATCGATCCGCAGGTCATGATGGACGGGATTGTATTATTGGAATTGGACGATCTAGGCGGATTATCACAATATTATGAAAACGACACGGTTCATGCAGGTGAATATAAATGGCTTGACAAGGATGTTCCAACCTTCTCCGTAAGAACGCTGCTGGTAGTTAATGATGCCAAACTGAGCGATGCTGACAAGCAGACTGTGGTGGCCATTAAATCAGGAATTGTTAAAAACCTGGACCGTTTGAGAAGCACCGGTCATCCAAAATGGAAGACCGTTATTGTTCCGGATGACCAGGAGACTATCGCGGAAACGAGCCTGGCTAGTATCAAAAACTTCTGAACCTGTGTCGGTCGACCAGAAGGATGAAGTAATCTACCGGGTACAAATCTATTCCAGAAGCTACAAGCGAAATGATCCGATCGCTATAAATTCCAAAAGCTATACTCCTTATGTATATTCTTATATGGGAGCATACAGGTATACAATTGGTGAGTTTACCTCTGTTGCATCTGCGATCGAGCTTCAGAAGATATGCCGGGAATCCGGTTATCCGGAAGCATTCGTGGCTGCATTTAAAAATAACAAAAGGTCGACCGATCCGACGTTATTTAAATAAAAACAGGATTTTGATCTTCCAAATGGATCCCTTCCCGTATTCTTATAGAGGCTATCTCTCTTTTTTATAAAACCACACTGTGACCGGGAACAGTACGGCTGAAATGGCCAGGGAAGCCCCAAGTGCCTTAATTATTTCATATGCTGTTGAAGTTCCTCCCAGCAAACCCCGGACTGCATTTACCTGCCAGGCCAGGGGATTATAGGAAATAAAGGTCTGGAGCCATTTCGGCATGGTGGACGGTTCGGCAAAGATGTTTGACATAAACACAAGGGGCATCAGGATGAGCCATCCGAAGGACATTACTGCTGAGACACTTCGCATGGTAAGTCCCATAATGATGAATATCCAGGATACACTCATGGAGAAGAATATCATGATCAGAAACGATGCCGCGAATGCAGGTATACCTGCATCCGTCCTGAATCCAATGATAAATCCGAAAATCAGTACCAGGGTTCCCGAAATAAGATGTCTAAAAAAATCACCGATAAAAATACCTGAAAGCGGAGCAGGCAACCAGATGGGCATTGAACGAAACCGATCGAAGATGCCTTTGGATACATCGTTATTGATGTTTATACCGGCGTACATGGCATTAAAGGTTACGGTCTGCACGAGGATACCCGGAATAAAGAACTGCAGGTAAGCACGGGTTGATCCGGCCAGCGCACCACCGAATAGAAACGTGAACATAAAGGTAAACATGATTGGCGTGATCAGCACATCCATAAACTGTTCGGGGATGTGCTTTATTTTGATCAGGTTTCTCCACCCGAACATCAGCTTATTTCCAAAAAAGCCTGCCTTGTGATAGGGACTGGCATGTTCGAGCAGCCGGGAGACAGAAGTGGCTGCCGGAAGTCCGTCAGTTTCGCTGTCATTCTGCATGTTCTGTCCGTCCTCATCTTCCTTTGCTTTCCCTGTGAGTGAAAGGAATACTTCATTCAGATCCGGCCGTGAGAGATTGAAAGCCGTGATTTCAATATTGTTTTTTCCAAGTTCATTAAGAATGGCGACCGCATGCTCCTGACCGGTAACCTGGAACAACAGCTTTTTACTCGCCGGGTCTTTTTGGACCTGTCCGTATTTCATTTTTTCAAGAACATTGTTCAGGTACTGTTGATCTACCCCGTCAAGATGTACATGCAGTATATTCTGACCCACGGAAGATTTCAGCTCATTGCTCGTGCCTTCGGAAATCACCCTGCCTTCGTCGATTACGGTAATTTTATCAGCCAGTTGTTCAGCTTCTTCAAGATATTGAGTGGTAAGCAGGATGGTAGTTCCATTACGAGCAAGATTCCGGATCACAGACCACATGCTGTTGCGGCTGCGAGGATCAAGTCCGGTTGTTGGTTCATCGAGGAACAGTATTTCGGAAATCTTTACCATGCTGGCAGCTATATCGAGTCTTCGGCGCATGCCGCCTGAATAGGACTTTACCAGTCGTTTGGCGGCTTCCTGCAAATCAAAGGCTGACAACAGTTCAGTGGCACGTTGTCTTGCTTCGGAAACCGGGTAATTCAGAAGCCGGGCAAACAGGTACAGGTTCTCGTACCCGGTCAGTTCCTCATCCACCGATGCATTCTGTCCCGTGAGGCTGATGCTGGCCCTGACCCTGTCAGGATCCATGGAAACGCTGTGCCCGTTGACAATGATATTTCCATCGTCAGCCTTTAACAGGGTGGAAAGGATTTTTATAAGCGTGGTTTTGCCCGATCCATTGGGTCCCAGGACAGCATGGATGCTTCCCTTTCGTATTTTCAGATCAATTCCGTTGAGGACCTGTTTCCTGCCAAACGATTTAACAATACCTGTAGCTTCTATTGCAAACATTGCATTCAACTTTTCTTGATTCTAACAAAAAACATTCAAAAGAGTTTATTGCATACACCCCGTCGGGGTGGGTGGGGGGGGGCCCGACGAGGTGTCACCCCACTTTTTTTTAATTTTATTATGGAAATTTTGGATCAGGAGCATCTATTTAATACTTTTAATAGCGGTTATCCCCTTGTGCGTTATTTCTATGATAAGGGTACGCAGTAACATGAACGATGAACTGTTTTTGACCCGGATTATCCAATTACACAGATTATATATTTTAATAACCACATCCATGAAATCACAAAAAAATCCAGTATTTATTATCTCGCTGTTTTTAATATTTACCATCCTGACTGTAAAGGGACAGGAAGTACAGGTGACATTGAAAAAAGGGATTCAGGTTACTGATATATTAAAGAAAGATGCCCCGTATCGGTATGCCGTCAACCTCGATGCCAATCAGTTTGCCTATTTCAATCTTGTTCAGCATGGTATTGATGCCATTATAATAACCTACGATCCGGACGGAAATAAGATAGAGGACTTCGACAGTCCGAATTTCCGTAACGGGGATGAGCCAATAACCCTGTTTACCGGTAAAAAGGGAACTTATATAATTGAGGTCAGTTCAATTGATACCAGGGAGCAGCAGGGTAAGTTTGAACTCACCTGGCTAAAACTTGAACCTAAAGGAACAACCCCGGAAAAACAGATCGACCAGCTTTTCACTGTGTGGAACAATCTTCATACACCGGGAGCTTCGGTAGCTGTAGCGAAAGACGGCAAGATCATTTTCGAAAAGGGATACGGCAGCGCAGAACTGGAATATAATATCCCGATCACCCCTGCAACTGTGTTTCATATTGCCTCGGTTTCCAAGCAGTTTACCGCTTTTGCCATCCTTCTGCTGGAAAAGGATGGAAAACTATCCATAAATGATGATATCCGGAAGTACATCCCGGAGATTCCTGATTTTGGCAGGGTGATCACTCTGAATCACCTTCTTCATCATACAAGCGGCTTGCGTGATCAGTGGGAACTATTGGCCATGGCAGGATGGAGGCTGGATGACAATATTTCCACCGAACAGATTCTGCGGCTCGTAAGCCGGCAGAAGGAACTGAATTTCAATCCCGGTGATAAGGAGATGTACTGTAATACGGGATTCACTCTCCTGGCAGAAGTGGTTGCAAGGGTTTCCGGAATAAGCTTTGTTGATTTCACACGAACCCGCATCTTTGAGCCATTAAAAATGACGCACACGCAATTTTATGATAATTGCGAGAAGCTGGTTCCAAACAGGGCCTATTCCTTTTATACCGACAGCACCGGATTTAAGAAATCCAACCTGAATTATTCAACGGTAGGGGCGACAAGCCTGTTTACGACGGCCCCGGATCTTTGCCTCTGGGCTATGAATTTTGAAAAACCTGTCGTAGGAAAAGAAATAATGGAAAAGATGGCCCAGCGGGGCATACTCAATAATGGGGATACCATTGATTATGCCATGGGCCAGCTCATTGGTAAATACAAGGGATTAAAAGTCTTTGCCCATGGAGGGGCCGACGCCGGGTATCGTTCCCAGTTATACCGGGTGCCGGATGAACATTTTTCCGTAAATGTTTTGAGCAACCTTGCATCCTTCAGTCCCTGGAGCCTTGGAAACAAGATCATTGACATTTACCTGAAGGATAAAGAAGTGATTGAAGCACCCAAACCTGTCGCTGAGACTTCGAAAACGGAGACAGGAAGCATAATCCTTGATCCTGCAAAACTGGCCAGGTATAGTGGAAAATATGAATTGCGGCCGGGCATTATTGCCACGATTTCAGCTGAAGGTAATATCCTGTATGCCGAAGCCCATGAACTGCCAAAAACTCCCATGACGCCACTCTCTGAAACGGAATTTAGTGTTCCCGTTGCGCAGGCAAAGGTAAATTTTCCAACAGACCCGGACGGGAAAATTACTAAAATGATTGTGAATATGGGGGGACAGGAAATTACAGCCAGGCGTTTGCCGGATTTTGATCCGTCTTCGGTTAACCTGGACGAACTGACCGGGGATTATTATAGCCCTGAATTGAATACCACCTACACCTTCGTGGTGGAATCCGGCAAACTGGTCGCAAGGCATTTCCGCACCGGGAATATAGCATTGACTCCTTCCAAGACGGATGAGTTTACAGGCAACCGTTGGTATTTCGGCCTGGTTCAAATCATTCGCGATACCAACAGCCAGGTCACAGGCTGCAAAGTGGGAAACGGCCGGGTAATGAACCTGAAGTTTGACAAGGTGAATCCGGTTAAAGTAAGTGAATAGTCTAAGATTAGCACACGCACATCTTTTATAGTATTTGCAAACAACGGCAATTACCGGTCAATCATAAACCTGGAGCAGGCAATATGGTTGTCGCCACTGATTTTCAGAAGGTATAATCCATTTACAAGGTTGAAGTCTAATGAGGAACTTTCTGATTCATCGGTGTGATTCACTAATACCAATTGTCCATTCATACTGAAGATTTCAGCGGTATGAAATAAAAATCCTGATTGAATTGAAAGATGTGTTTTTGCCGGATTGGGAAAGACAGATATCCTTTGGAGGTGCCTGCTTTGATCGGAAGTAATAACAGCATTGACAGGATGGCGGAAGGTTATCCACTTTAGTAAAAATAATTTAGAGGTCCCGGTTCCGGTAAACTTTAAGTAGATGTCGTGTCTTCCCGTTACAGGTAAAACGGGCGCTGTGAATCGTTTGAACTCACTCCAGCTGACCGTGCTGATGATGTTACAGTCGGCAATTTTAATGCCGGTATCGATCGAATCGAGCCATACCTCAACCGCACCGCCTTCAGTTGCAGATGAGGCATAGAATTCAACTGTATCAGGTATCTCATAATATTCACCATTTCCAAATTCTACTCCTGCATACAATGCCCAATCCGCGCTATGAATATTATCTAACACGCTAATACCCTGTGCAGGTGCACTTCGGGTGGTACCAAACTGGTTTGCAGGGCATTCCGCTAAAATCGGGGTAAAAGCATCGCGATAGATGTAGAGGTCAAAATACGCAGGGTTGCCCTGGACATATAATCCCTGCCTGGTTCCAATCCAGGAGGAAAAGTCGGAATAGGAATCAATTGTGCTGATATCAATATTTTTGCCAACCTTCACCCAGTTAACTCCATTGTTGCTGAAATAACCGCTCACACTATGGTTGATTCGTATTATCTTTAGCCATACGGTATCGCCGGCAAGGTTTTCCGACTCATATTTCGTGGCTCCAAAGCTAAAACCAACTACTTTTCCGCCATTAGCATTGATGGAACTGTACAATTTTACAAACGAGGTTTCATCACCCCTGATGATGCGCAATCCGGCTTCATCATTGGTTGCTTTTGCACTGAAACTGAGACGTGTGATGAGTGAATAATTGTGTTCCCCATCATTCTTAATTATTGTGTTGGTTTTGATAGTGCTTTTTGGTGTTAATCGCAACCAACCCGGGCGATCACTCAGGGAATATTTATCGGAAGTGGTATATCCAAGAAATGACCATTCCGGATTCAATTTAGTTGAGGAAAAGAAATCAGATTTCGGAACCATCCATGGAATCCCGCTATCGGGTAATTTGGGTGCGGTGAAGGATTGGTTTACAGGATAATCAGCAACAGGCCGGTCAGTTGTGTCATACCTTACCTGGTTCAGCAATCCCTGACGACCCTGTCCTTTCCATTCTCCCTTTGCATATACTGGATGAATGATCCAGGATGTGCTGTCGTCAACCATTACCGATTGTGAAGCATGGTTTGGACCTGTGAAAAGTGAAGATGCTTTCAGGGGATCATTTTCATTAAAAAAATCGCCAGGTATTTCCCATGATGACTGATCGGCTGAGAGGGTATCGCTTCGCATCACCTTTTGCCCACCCGCCACATCGCGGGCAAAGGAATAGTAATAATGGCCTTTATATTTCCATATCACAGGCCCCTCTGCCCAGCTGTAAGGATAGTCGGGAGCCGGATTTAGCCAGTTCAGATCGAAGACAACACCGGTCGGCTGGCCATCGGTTCCCAGTTCGACTATACCATTGTTGGGCTGGCCGTTTTTCACCACCAGGTAACATTTGTTGTTGTCATCTATAAAAATCGAATTGTCGTAACCCAATCCGTAAGGAAGCTGGGATGGATTGCTCATTTTTACCGGGACGCTCCAGGGACCTTTGGGATCGTCTGCTTTTACAAAATACATGGTATTGGCCCGTGAAAAATAATCCCAGTATTTTCCATTGTAGTAAACGATTTGACCACCCCAGCAACCGCCTCCGGGACTATCCCCAAAACTTGTCCATGACGCGCTAACCGGTTGAGAAATGGCTTCCCAGTGAACCAGGTCAGTCGAGTGATATATAACCGGTGTGGTATTGAAAGATGAACCTGTCGTGTAATAATCGTTTCCCACCCTGGTAATTGTACAATCAGGATGATCCCCGGGGATAACAGGGTTAATATAGGTTTTGAACGAAGGTGACTGTCCGTATATATTCAGAACTGATGCCAGCATATATACAATCAATGGGATTTTATTCATTTATAATGCTCCCCTTTTTTATTTATTGAGCCAGTCCTTGAAGTTCTGAACTCTTTCACGGCTTACAATCACCTCGCGGTTGTCGGGCCTAAGCTGAACGATCACCCGCCGGTTAAAATAATTGGATATTTTGTTAATTGCGCTGATACCTGCTATTGTATTTCGGTTTATCTGGAAAAACTTTCCAGGGTCAAGCATTTCGGTCAGTTCAATGAGGCTGTTTTCAACAATGGATTTACTTCCTGACAACAGATTGGCAAAAACGAAGCCATCTTCAGAAATGAAACAGGCAATTTCATCCGTGACAATATTTTTAAAGCTGTTACCTGATTTAACTAGAAACCGTTGCTTATATGCCTTAGGGCCGGCCATAAGAATTTTACCATAATCATTATAAGTCTTTACATACAATTCCCTGGTCTTAATTAACTTATCAAAAGCTTTTTTCAGATCAGTAAAATTCAAAGGTTTCAATAGATAGTCAACACTGTTTAACCTGAATGCATTCAATGCAAATTCGTTATAGGCGGTAATAAAGATAACCGGCAGATCCAGGTTTACCCGGTTAAAAAGATCGAAGGAGGTTCCATCAGTCAGCTGGATGTCGGCAAGGATCAAATCGGGTGTTACAGTTTTATGAATGAACCATTCCACCCCGTTCTCCACTGAGTCAATCACACCCATAACCGAATATGAATTATCATACTGCCTGATCAGCTTGATAATCAAGTCCGCCGTTCGCGATTCATCTTCTATGATCAGTATCTTCATATATCATTTTAGTTTGGGCAGCTTTACAGTAAAGTGATCCCTGGATTCTTCTATCATTATTTCCTTTTTGCTTTCGATGGCATATCTTTTAGAGATATTCTCCAATCCGATACCTGTTGATTCATGCATCGTCCTCCGCTTGTTTAAATTATTCCGGATGATAAGATAATCATCATCCTCCAGGATTTCAATCTGAAGCGGACTATTCTTTTTATAAACATTGTGTTTCACGGCGTTTTCAACCAGCATCTGCAAAGAGTAGGGGAGCACCTTGCAGGTTGATCGCGTCCGCTCTGAAAGGCTTACCTTGAAATTTATATAGTCCTCATGCCGTATTTTTATCAGGAAGAAATAGGATTCCAGGTATTCGAGTTCTTTGCCGACAGTGACCAGGCTATCTGTATTGGTTTCAAGGGTGTAACGGTAATGCTTCGACAGATGCGAGATATACGCTGCAGATAGTTCGGTGCTTTCGTAAATCAAAGAAGAAAGAACACTGAGGCTGTTAAAGAAAAAGTGAGGATCGATCTGGTTTTTAAGGGCGTTATATTGTGCAGTAATGTTTTCTTTATTTTGCTGCGCAGCTATTACTTCCATTTCTTTCACATTTTTCATGGACGTGATAAAAATATGTGTTCCATATACCAGGATGAAAAACAGGATGAAGCCAAAAAGCAGTTCAGGGTTAACATGGATATAATCGAGAATATCAGTGGTATCAAATATTTCGGGATTAATCAAATGTACATCCTTCCACACTTTCCCAAACAGGTAATAATCAAAAATAAAATATCCCCAGTTAAAGATCATCGCACATAAAATAGTAAATAACAGCAGAATAAGGGTAACGACTAAAAGCCTGCGGTACCAGATCTTTTTATCAGGAGTAAACTTCAAAAGTTTTGTATAGATATAACTGCCAGCTTCCCAGAAGATCATCCAGTAGATAATAAAAGATAAACTGAATAACAGGCTTCTGAGGCTGGATTCAAAGGCACTTGTAAAAGTGGTATCGCCCTGCTTAAAGATTAAAAGGAACACTATTATTACAGATAATCGGAGTAAAAAGCTCTGCCTGGTTCTTTTCATAGCTAATATTCAGTTTTTAATATACCCGTTTTGACTGAACCATTCCAATACATCGGTAATTGCAGTATCCACGGGTGTTTGTGGCAACATCAGTTCACTTGCCGCCTTAGCGCTGCTATAGTAATTATCCGTACAAAGTATCCTGGCATTGACCGGATTAAGATCAGATTTTAATCCTGACTTGGTGGCTAGCTTCGCCAAACCTGCTATAATATATAGAAGCCAGGGTGGTATTATTATCTGGTAGAAAGGTTTGCCTGCTATTTTCGCAAGCTTTGTATAGAATTCCCGATAAGAAAGATTTTCATTTGCCAGCAGATAACATGATCCGGCTTTTCCCTTGTCAATGGCGTTGCAAATACCGATAGCAACATCAGCTACGTGTATAAAGTTTTTTCCACCTGCAGGCACTGGCACAAACTTCCTGTTATATATCATAGTTATTATCTTGCCTGAACCGGGTTTGGTATCGTAGGGACCAATCATAAAGGTTGGATTTACGACCACTGTTTCAAGTTTTCCGCTATTGCCATATTCAAGAACCAGCTCCTGCGCCTTCATTTTGCTCAGGGCATATCCTGATGCCGTAAAAGGATACTTCGGTGGCATGTTCTCATTCCCGGGGTTGGATTTTGTACCATATCCGAATGTGTTGGCTGTGCTGACAAAAATGAATCTTTTTGCACCGTTTTTGACAGAACCCTCAAGTACGTTAAAAGTGCCCAAAACATTTGTCCGCATATATGATTCAACCTTGGTTTGATTTTGGGAAGTATCAGCGGCCACATGGATCACCACATCACAATCCTTTGCCGCTTCCACCGTGTGGATGATGTTGGTAATGTTGCCATAAAACAATTCGCAATCAGTTCCCTCCAATGAGCGTAAATTAGCAGTGGATCTAACCATGGCGCGAACACTATATCCACGCCGGTTAAGCTCCCTTACAACATTAGAAGCCAGAAAACCATTGGCACCCGTCACTAAAACCTTCATGTTTGAAAGTTAATTATTTATTTTCAGAGCAAGATTAAATTGTTCTTCTTTCAATTCACGCTTGATAACCCTTGAAAGAAGGTTGAGCCTGAGCCATACCGGTACGATCCGGATCATTAGCCAGTTGAGTTTATTCATAAAACCTGGTATGATCAGGGAATCGTGATTCAACAAATTATTCACTGCAATTTTTGCAATTTTCTCTATATTGACCACCCCCATTCTCCCAAGCAACTTTTGTTTTTCTATCCGTTTGATCACATCCGAATTTGTTCTCATGGGCCCCGGGTGTATAACACTCACAAATACACCAGTATCTTTTAATTCTTCATACAATCCCCTTGAGAATGACCAGATAAATGCCTTTGATGCCGGGTATACAGTTTTGTAGGCAATCGGACTAAAGGAAGCCATACTGGCAACATTTAAAATAAATGCCTCCTTCCGACATTTAAGTTCAGGTAGGATCAGGCGGGTAAGCAATGAAGTGGCCCTGATATTTAACTGGATAATATTATCAATATATTCTGTGGAAGCCTCATCAAAAGCACTGGTACCCCCAATGCCCGCATTATTGATGAGGATGCTGACAGGTCCTTTTGACAAAGCCCATGCTGCAACCTGAAATACAGCCTGTGATTCAGACAGATCCGCCTCGTAGTAAAAAACCTTGATATTATACCTGGATTCCATTTCCGAGCTGACTTCTGCCAATTCCTCACCCTTTAGCGATACGAGTAGAAGGTTATAATTTCTTTGTGCCAGTTCACGGGCGATTTCTTTTCCCAAACCCCGGCTTGCACCTGTAATCAGGGCAAACAATGATACTGAACCGATTTGTTTATTTGATGCTGCTTTATTCATATAGTCTGCGCTTTTTGAGTTAATAAGTCCTTTAACCTTACAAGGTTATTATGAAACATTTTTTCAATAACCGGATCCTGAATGTACCTTGGGAGTAACGGCGGAGTATCGGACATTGCACAGAAAACGATATGAACCTTTTGCGACGCGGTTTCAGTGATTGTCCAGGTTGCGTTATAATTGATCAATCTGTCAATGCCTTGTTTCTCCGGAATAAAGTCTGCTTTGCTAAATATCTTTATGGTCGCGCTCTTTTGCCCGGGCACATAAGTCAGGTCATAGGCCGACACCAGGTCACGTTTGTTGACCGGCCAGGGAATATCATAGAGGGTATAGGTGTACCATTGATTCGGGGATGCTTGAGTTAACAGGTAGTTTTCAGAAACGCCTGACATCCATTTCTTTGTTAATGAGGCGTCAGTTAATATATCAATTGTTGTGTTCAGGTCGCAGTTTGCTATGATCTCACCCTTCCTCTCGCGTGTCTTATATCCATTAACGTAGTAAAGCCACCTCACATAGGTTTTTACACCGCTTGTATTTTTAACTTCTTCCCAGTTGCCATAGGTAAGATTTACTTTTTTTACGGCCACGCTTCCGGTTTTAAATATCGAAGGATTGACTAAAATAACTACCGAAAGTAATATTTGTCGGATCATGGTTAATTCAATTTTGTTGCGGATAACCCTCTATCCTGGTCCAAAAATAGATTTGGATTAACTCATCTGAAATGAATTTCCTATGAACCGGCTTTTTTACCAGGCAGATCGTACAGATGTTAAAATGAATTGCAGGAGGCATGATCATCAATGACCGCCGCCGTTACTTTTACCCGGAAGATTTACCCATGGCCGTCCAGGTTAAAAATAACAGGTTCGATTTGAGTGAAGATGCAAATTCAGGTATCACATGCAATAATACCTATGGCATGATCATCCGCAATAACCGGTTCGAGGGAAGCGGACATTATGGGATAAGAGTATGGGGAGATTTCGTATCCGTGAAGCAAACAATGGAAGAGGCTGAACCCTGACGGCCCAGCCTCTTTTTTCATCAAACCGGCATATCCGGCAATTTGAAGCCGTTCAGGTATTCATGTTTTACCATGGATGAGACAAATTCCTTTGCATTTCTTTCACTCGGATCAGAATATCCGGGCATGCCAGGCATAGCGGCAGGAGGTGTGGCACCTGCGCCTGATTTAGCAGCAGCATTTGCAGCAGCCATCATTTTGCCGATATCAAACATTTCCGACCAGGTGGAAACCTTTTCATCATTGGAAATATTGGTAAACTGCATGTTGGGTCCGTCCCATTGCAGAATCTTTCCAAGCTTCTGCAGGCGTACAGCCAAAACTCCCATTAAGACAATTTCATTGAAAGGACCGGCTTCCCCAAAGTGGGAGGCGGTTTTTTTGCGAAGATCAGGATCCTTGCAGGCAGCTACCCAGTCAAGGTAGTGGTTATTGTCAGGAACAACCCGTAACACCTCGGGTGATTTGGGTGTCCTGCCTGATAGCAGGTAAGGAGCGCTGCCATGGCTGCCCAGGATAAGGGTGTCTTTTGTTCCATATATTGCACAACCTTCACCCTGCCAGGTTTTACCTTCCGGAAGCACATTCGGGATCATTGCATGGAAACCGCCGTCATACCATGTCACTTCCACTTCGGGTAGTGCCATATTCGGAAGATTAGGACGGGCAGGGAAAACCATTTTCACTATCTGAGCATGCGGGCAGGAATCTTTTTTCAATGTGGTTGACTGTCCCTGAACGGAAGTCGGGTACCCCAATTGAAGTACTTTAAAAACAGGGTGCATGTTATGACATGCCATGTCACCAAAAGCTCCTGTTCCAAAATCCCACCATCCGCGGAAATTCCAGGGGGTGTATGCGCTGTTATACGGACGGAACGGCATATGGCCTATCCATAATTTCCAGTCCAGCGTATCCGGTACCTTCTGAACATCAGTGGGTGTATCCAGACCTTGGGGCCATATAGGCCGGCTTGACCATACATCCACTTTCCTTACATCGCCAATCTCACCAGCCCATGCCCATGCGCAAGCCTGGCGCACTCCATCGGTGGAGGAACCCTGGTTTCCCATCTGGGTGGCCACATCATACTTGCCGGCCAGTTTAGTCAATAAACGCGATTCGTAAATTGTATGGGTCAGCGGTTTTTCACAATAAACGTGCTTGCCCAGCGTCATTGCAGTGGCAGTAGGATTCGCATGATTATGATCTGCAGTTGCAATAACAACAGCATCAATGGACTTGCCCATTTCATCAAACATTTTCCTCCAGTCCTTGTACTTTTTAGCGCCGGGGAACTTGGCAAACGTGTTCCTGACAGGTCCGTATCCCCAGTCAACATCACAGACTGCCACGAGTTTTTCAGTTCCGGGTTTGGATGTCATAGCAAACATACCCTGGGGCGCATTTTCCACCTCACCCTTGCATATGCTGCTGATATCACCTGAACCCTGGTTTCCGGCTCCTATAAGCGCCACATTCAACATATCGCTGGGTGCGAGGTGTCCCAGTTTTTTCCCCATTGCAACACTGGGAATAATTGTAAATGCAGCTGAGGCCATTGCCGTCGTTCTCAAAAAATTCCTGCGGGTCAGGTCCCGGTCCCCGGAAACGCTTTTGTCGATTTTTTCTTTAGCCATCTTACTTGGATTATTAAATAGTTAAAAGAGGTATTGAACTTAGTTAATGTTTATAATTATAAACTTTAATATTACGTAATTTTTACGGAATATCAAAAAAGATATTAATTTTGACTCCGGAGTGTAGACCTTCATAACAGGGGCGAAGTTTCTACTGCGCTTGATTTGACATCTTTTGAGGTTTGTAACTTCAGTTTAAATTTTGATCTCTTTATTTAATGATTATTAAATTCCATACCTATGAAAAAATTACTTAGTTTCTGTGTTTTGGCAGTAATGGCGCTTTTCATTGCTTCCTCATCTCTGTCCGGTGCAACCGGCTCAAAAAAGCATCTTGGAATAGCTACGTATTCAGTAAAAGGCCTTGAGTCCGACATAGAGGGTTCGTTCAAGGCACTGGCCGAGGCTGGCTACCAGGTAATGGAGATTTCCAATTACGATGCAGGCACCCGGAAGGTTGCAGGTCATTCGCCGGCAGATTATTCAGCCCTGGCCGCGAAATATAACCTTCAGATCATTTCAAGTCATGCACGGGCTAAGTTTGATGTCAAAGACACAGAAGGAACCCTGTCAGCATGGGGAAAGATATTTGATGACCATAAGATTCTGGGATGCAAATATGTTATTCTTCCCATGAATATGTGGTCTGGTACTTTGGAGGGACTGAAGGCCGAATGTGATTTACTGAACAAGATCGGTGATGAGGCTAATAAAAGGGGGATCAAATTCGGATATCACAACCATAATCTGGAATTTGCCAAAATTGCCGGAACAGAGCAGCTCTACGAAGATTTTCTTATAACAAATACTGATCCGGGCAAAGTAATCTTTGAAATGGATGTATATTGGACCACCGTAGGTGGCCAGGATCCTGTTGCCTATTTGAAGAAATATCCAACCCGGATCAGGCTTCTTCACATTAAGGATGATTATGTGGTAGGAGAAAGCGGAAAAATAGATTACAAGGCTATTTTCAAGCAGTTTTACAAAAATGGCAATGAAGACTGGTTCGTTGAGATGGAAGGCAAAATGACACCGGAGCAACGGGAACAGTCAATGGCCATGATGGAGAAGATGAAAGAGGTCCAGGCCAGGGGCGGCACCATGCAGGAAGTATTTGCAGAAATGTCGAAGAATGCCAAACCCGGACAGGGCGCTCCTCCTCCCGGATTCGGTCCGCAGGATCCAAAGACAGTGGCAGAACAGCTTAAGACATCCCTCGAAGGGATTAAGCAAAGTGCCGATTATCTTATAAAATCAGATTTTGTAAAATAGCATTTTATAGAAAAGCAGTAGAGATGGTTTAAAATCCATCTCTACATGCATTGTTATAGTTGTGAAGGTTAACCATGCAGATTAAGAACATTCTTTATTCCTTAAGAATTACATAATATTGTTATTCAATTGAAATTCATGAACGATTCGGAAAAACTCCGTGATGAAGTATTATACGGTAGCAATTATTTTCTCAGGAATGTATCCATCGATAATGTGATATTTGGCTATCATAAAAAGGAATTGAAAGTACTGCTTCAGCGCCCCAATGGATTAAACAAATGGACGGTATGCGGCGGTTATATCAAACGCACTGAGACAATTGACGAAGCTGCCGCCCGCATTGCCAGGGAAAGAACCGGATTGGATGATCTGTATCTTAAACAGTTCAAAGCATTTGGCAATCCAACCAGGACAAGCGATGGTTCCATTTCAGCCAAGATATTGGGCGATCTTGTTGGGGTTACACTTGATAAAGATAACTGGATGTTTGACTATTTTGTTTCTATTGGATTCTATACACTTACCGAATTTGATCTTGTTAAACCAAGTAGTGAATTTTATACAGAAGAATGTCAGTGGTGGGATATTTTCAGGCTTCCGGCTTTATTGTTTGATCATGAACTGATCATTAAAGAGGCTTTAAAATCTTTGCGGCTCCATATCTATCATTATCCGGTGGGGTATGAATTACTACCGGATAAATTTACACTACCCGAAATAACATCACTGTATGAGACAATACTGGGCAAGAAGCTTGACGACAGGAATTTTGCCAAGAAGCTGCTGGCTACAGGAATTGTCGACAAACTGGAGGAACGAAGATATATTGGCCCTCACCGTTCTCCATTTCTATATGTGTTTAACAAAGCTAAATATAGTGAGGCTTTGGAGAATGGAATGGTATTGTCTATTTAATGATACTTAAATCAGCTGTTGGTTTTTTTTTTGGCAACAAGAATGTACTCCTTTTCCTTAAAGCCGTTTTTATTATCAGATGGTTCTATAAACTCTCTCACATCAACCTGAAAACCTGTTAACAATAACCTGTTTTTTAATCCGTTTACAGAATAGATCCTCACATGGTCACCCTGCCCAAAGTGTTTAAGTCTTTCTTCCAAAGTCTGAATTAGAGGGTCCTCATATATATCACCCTCTTTGAAAGGTGTTTGGATCAGGCAGGTACCGCCAATCTTTAATACCCTTTGTATTTCAGCCATTGCCCTGCAATCATTGTCAATATGTTCTAAAATATGATAGCAGATAACAAGATCAACGCATTGATCCGGAAGGTCAATTTTGGTGATATCATAATGATGATCCGATAAAAATTCTCCGGAGAAATCTGTGCTTATGTATTTAATACTTTCATTCTCCTTTAAAACACGGTAAAGAATCCTTGATGGTGAGAAGTCAAGCACAGTATTGTTTTTCTTTAAGAATCCGTTTTGCATTACTTCATATAAACGGCGGTTCCTGGACAGGCTTCCGCAGCGGGGGCATAGTTTATCCCCATCATGTACCGGAATAAATTTTCTCAGTCCATGATTACATATATTGCAGTAATTCTTTTCTCCACGGAAGAACAAATAATAAATTCCCCTGAACTTCATTTCATGCCTATACATGAAGTTTCGGGGTAAAATTGCCTTAATAGCTTTTTTAATATTTGTATACATAAGGTAATTTCAAAAATGTCCTTTTGGTTTCAACAAACTCACAACCAAATATAGAAGCTTCAGGGATACATTTTTCAGTCTCATCCATATTCCGGCAATAATTTTAAAAATCCTTTAGTAACTTTATTGATATGTACCTGCGTTTTATATCCATTATAAGTAAGAAACTATGTATAAGAAAATTATGATCTCATTGGTATTCGCGGCCTCTGGTCTTCTCTCATCAGAGACGGTGAAAGGCCAGGCAAAAGATCCCCTGTTGTTCCCCAAAGACAACTTTACAGTGGAAACAAAGTCAGTGAAGACTTCTGCAGGTGAAAGAAGGTCACTTACCACTCTTTCATGCATATTCCATATGTTGCCAACCCTGTTGACAAAGATTACCAGAGCCTGAACGTCAGCGTTCCCGTTGAGATTGACGGTAAAGCTGTCGACGCCAAAAATGCCCCGATCTTATTTGAGATTGGCGTGGGGGGGTATATGTCTGTCAGGAATTCGGGAGGTAATATGGGTGGACCGGGTGGTGGCATGGGGGCTCCCCGTAATAATAGCAATGTCAGCAGCAGGTCAGATTTGGCCCTGGCAGCAGGTTATGTAGTGGTATCGCCCGGTTGTCGCGGTCGTGATAACAAGGCTGCCGATGGTACATACTACGGCAAGGCGCCTGCCGCCATTGTGGACCTCAAGGCTGCTGTCCGCTACATCCGGCACAACAAGGGTGTGTTGCCCGGCAACTCAGACAGGATTGTATCAGTTGGCTGCAGTGCAGGCGGGGCACTATCCGCTCTTCTGGGTGCTTCCGGTAATAGCCCTTTATATGATTCATATTTCAGGGAAATTGGCGCTGCTGATGCGGCCGATAATATTTTCGCCAGTGCCTGCTACAGCCCAATTACGGATTTGGAACACGCGGACGGGGCCTATGAGTGGATGTACGGGACTTTGCCAACCCGATCAGGTCCGGTGGACCAGGAGCTTTCAAAACAACTGAAAGCATCCTATGCCGGTATCAAGAATCACTGAAAATTAAGGGTAAAAACGGCTTTGGAATTCTTTCAGCCGACAACTACGACAAGTATCTTCTGCAATATTATCTGGTACCATCAGCAAATAAATACCTGAAAGAATTGCCAGATAACGCACGCAGGGAATACCTGGCAAAAAATACATGGATCACATGGACTGATAAAGGAGCGGCTTTTGCATTTGCAGATTATGTAAAGCACGTTGGCAGAATGAAAGGCCTTCCGGCCTTCGACGATTTTCTCATGAAGCAGCCCGAGCCCGAATTGTTCGGCAACACGACTACCGCTGCCAGGCACTTTACCAATTTCAGCCTGCAACAATCTACCGGTGATAAAAATGCAGAGATTGACAGTGAACTGAGAACGGTAGTAAACATGATGAATGCCATGTACTTCATCGGGCAGGGCAATAGTGGCTGCGCTCCTGAATGGTGGCTTCGGAACGGCAGCAGTGACAACCACACTTCTCAAACCATAATGGTTAACCTGGCCACAAGCCTGGAGAACCTGAACAGGGAAGTGAATACCTGGATTTTCTGGGATGGGGGGCATTGCGCAGATAATGATCCTGAAGGATTGATCATGTGGATCGGATCTGTTACCGGTTACTCCAGACAATAAATTGCCAGTCAGTTATGAAGCCGGTGTCATCCAGATCATCTGTTTTTCAATATTATCGCTTAACCTGTATGGCTTAATGTGGTTACTTATGCTTTCGCCGACGATTTCAATCCTGCTTAAATCAGCCACACCCAGGCCGGTTTGATTGCAGTAGTTAAGATAACCGACTTTGGAAAAATCAATACCCATTAGCTCAACAGCTACCCGATCAGTTGAAAGCCAGTCTGTGCCTGCAACACATACCCTGTGATCAACAGGGGTTCCCTGGGTCGGGCCGTTCCCTTCCATCCCTTCGAATCCGTCAATGATGGCGAGTTGTGGATGAAGGCAGGGTGCCAGGTTATACAGATTGTAGTTGATGCCCCGGAATCCACCTCCATGTGCAATCGCTTTATCACTCTTTGTGCCTTTTTTGTGATTTGGTCCCCAGGCAAATCCTTCATCTTTTATGGGAGCACCAAATACAATATTCTTCAATGAAAGGGTGGCCAATACCCGGTCATGTGTCTTCATCCTGGCTACCGATACGATATAGGAATCCGGATTCAGGAGTACACGGGAAAACCTTACGGGATGCGGTTTGAAATCCTTTTCGTCAAACACATAAAGTACTTCAAATCCTTCCTGATCCAGATCAACGAGTTTTACAGGATATTTATTGGCGAGCCGCATATACCCGTAATTACTGTATCCATCAAGTGCCGGTCCATCGGCAGGCGACTCAGCAATGATCACATTATCAAGTTTTTTAATGGATTTAAGAAATTCAAGTATACCTTCAAGGGTATCTACATGAGTTGAACTTAATTGTATGCTGGTTGAGACATTGTTTGGCTTGAGAACTACACGATGATTACCTATAGCTTGCATGATCTGCTTCGAATAGGGTTGCAGAGCACGGAACGCCATATCAGCCCTGCTACTGCCTGTAGTAATAGCCACACTCGAAGAAAATTCTTCCTGTTGTTGAAGGGATATAATTTTCTTAAAGGAAGCATAGGTGTTTGACGTAATAAAAGAAGCAGCAATTCCTCCCAAAACAGACGTTTTTATGAAATTCCGGCGGTTAATTGCATTCATAATGATAGTTTGTTAAGTGAATATTTCTTTAAGAAATACAAAATATGTATATTTTCTGAATATATAAAATAGCGAAATTCAAAGTACCCTGTCAGGAATTTTTTTCTGGTTATAATTCTGATTTTTTATGAGGTATTTATTGAATTTAAATATGAATGTACAATAAAATAATTTGCTAAAATGAAAAAAACATCAATCGCAATTTGGGTATTCATCATGACCGGATTTTTCGCCAATGGCCAAAATGTTGGTTCTTCTCCTGAGTATATTAAAGCCTTAACTGCAGAATGGAAGGGGGAGAGGTTTGAGGACGGGCGGCCCAACGTTTCGGATGCTCTCCTTTTAAGGTTGAAAAACATATCCATAGAGGAGGCATGGGGAGTATTACGCAACAAAGGATTTCACAACCAGTTTGAAGGTGACTGGATAATTATCCATCCAGACAGCACTATGACCGGGCGTGTTGTCACTGCCCAATACATGCCCTTGCGGCCTGATCTTGAAAAACAGGTTAAAGAACAGGGTAAAATTGAAAACAGGGCTCAACAGGGTGGAACAAACTCATGGCCAATTGATGTGCTCAGGGAAGGAGACGTGTATTTGGCCGACTCATATGGAAAGATTGCCGACGGCACACTCATTGGCGATAACCTTGGTAATTCAATATATGCCAGGTCAAAAAGGGGAGTTATTTTTTATGGTGCTGTGAGAGATGTGGAAGGCCTGAGCGAAATAAATGGCTTCAATGGCTGGATTAAAGGTTCGGACCCTTCCTATATTCAGCAGATGATGCTAACTTCGATCAATGCGCCTATACGGGTAGGACGGGCAACCGTATTACCCGGTGATGTTGTTCTTGCTAAAAAATATGGTGTGATTTTCATTCCGGCCTATCTTGTAGAAGACCTTGTATTGACTTCCGAAGTTACTGCACTTCGGGATGAGTTCGGACACCAGCGTCTTCGTGAAAAGAAATACCTGGCCGGCCAGATTGACAGCCAATGGTCGGAAGAGATTAAGAAAGATTTCCTCGACTGGCTGAATAACTACCCTGGTAAGCTTCCAATGACGAAAACCGAATTGGATAACTATCTGAAAGAACGTAATTACTAAAAACTCATTTGGTATGAAAAGTATTATACAGCAGATTGTTGAAAAAAGCAGACAGGAGGAGAAAAGTGACAACAGTCGCCGAAACTTCCTTAAAAAAGCCACACTGGGTGGAGTTGCCCTTGGCGGATTTATGACGATGTCAATGGAAGACACACTTGCAGAAACCACCTCAAAAGTCCAGCGTTCCTCGGGTCCATCTGACCTTAAAATTACCGATTTACGGGTTGCCGTCATGAATTTTCACGGCCGGAAGGCTCTGATCCGGATAGATACCAACCAGGGTATTTCAGGACTAGGCGAGGTAAGAGACGGAGCCGATGAACGGTATGCCCTGATGCTTAAAAGCCGCATCCTGGGACTCAATCCCTGTAACGTAGAAATGTTATTCAAAATAATCAGGCAGTTTGGGTTTCATGGTCGACAGGGAGGCGGAGTATGTGCTGTGGAAATGGCACTCTGGGATTTGTGCGGCAAAGCTTATGGTGTTCCTTGCTGGCAGCTGCTTGGCGGCAGGTATCGTGACAAAATACGGTTATATGCAGATACTCCCGGCGTTAATGATCCGGAGGGATTTGCCGACAAATTAAAGAGGAGGGTTGATGAGCAGGGCTTTACATGGTTAAAAATGGACCTGGGAATTCACCTTGTCAGTGCTACCGAAGGGAATATTATGAATAGGAAATTCTGGGGAGGTATGGAACAATATAACCTGAAAGAATATATGGGTTATGGAAACACTTTGCATCCATTTACCCAGGTTCAGATCACGGAAAAAGGAATGGAAGAATTAATGAAATATGTTGAATCTATTCGAAATGCAGTAGGTTATGAAATCCCCCTGGCATCTGACCATTTTGGCCATTTTGATATTAATAATTCTATCCGCTTCGGTCGTGCAATGGAAAAATTCAGGCTGGCATGGCTTGAAGATATGGTTCCATGGTTTTATACCGATCAGTGGAAAACAGTCAGTGATGCCCTGGAAACTCCAACTTGTACTGGAGAAGATATTTATTTGCTCAAAGATGGGTTTAAGCCTCTTCTTGATGCCCGGGCAGTAGATATTATCCATCCGGATCTTGGAACTTCCGGTGGTCTGCTGGAGACAAAAAAAATCGGCGATTATGCTGAGGAATGCGGTGTGGCAATGGCTATGCATATGGCAGGATCTCCGGTTTGCTTTATGGCCAATGTTCACTGTGCAGCCGCCACCCAGAATTTTCTCGCACTGGAGCATCACTCTGTAGATGTTCCATTTTGGGGAAACCTGGTGAAGATGACGGGAACGCAGCCGATGATAACGAAGGGTTTTGCAAATGTTCCATTGGACTCACCCGGATTGGGTATTGAGCTTAATGAAGAAGAGGTGAAGAAACATCTTGATCCCCCCGGGAAAGGTTATTTTGAGCCTACACCGGAGTGGGACCAGAAAACTTCCCATGACAGACTCTGGAGTTAGTAATATTTGATGATTTGATGATTGAATTCACTACAAAAAGAGAATTTTTGAAATGCGCCACAAAGTCACGAAGGCACAAATATTTCTATTTATTTCATTTCTAAGGTATTATATAATTAATACTTTGTGTCTTAGCGCCTTTGTGGCTATAATAACACTTTTCGGAATAGGCTTATGATTTAATATTTTCATATTGTGAAGCGAAAAAACATTTACAGGATTGCATTGATCCTGGCCATGGCAGGCTTGATCATTGCCCTGGCTATGGTTTTTGGAGGGATTATTTCAAAGTCAGGTCCCTATTTTATAGGATTTTTCCTTTTCCTGGCCATTGCAGTAAGAGGATTTGATATGGTAAAAGGCTTATCCTATACGATATGGATTTTTATGGCAGTTACAGCCTCTATGTTTTACCCCCAATACTTCACTTCGATAGGTAGCTTTCAGTTAAAAACACTTATTGTTCCCCTCCTTCAGATCATCATGTTCGGTATGGGATCGCAAATGAGTTTAAACGATTTTACAGGTGTAATTAAGATGCCGAAAGGAGTATTTATTGGGGTTGGATCTCACTACATAATAATGCCTCTGGTAGGCTTTGGCATTGCCAGCCTATTTAATTTTACGCCCGAAATCAAAGCCGGGATTATCCTGATAGGATGCGTACCAAGCGGACTCGCCTCTAACGTGATGTCATATATTGCCCGGGCCAATCTTGCCCTGGCAGTTACAATCGGAGCTATATCAACCTTACTTTCTCCGGTTATAACCCCCTTTCTTATGAAATTCCTTGGAGGTCAGTTTATTGAGGTGAGTTTCTGGAAAATGATGCTGGATATCCTGAATATGATAATCCTTCCTATTGTAGCCGGGTTTATTTTCAACCTTTTCTCTGCCGGGAAAGAAAGACAAGGGGGGAAAATAATTCAATTATTCAGCTACTTCATTATAATCCTTCTTACCAACCTGGTTTACATGAAATCAAAGCAGACAGATATAGCAGGATTTCTTAATGCATTTCTAAAATCGATGTGCTGGTTCTTTTTCCTGCCGGCTATTGTGGCTGTTATGCTCCGATATCTTCTTAATGGCAGCAACTTATGGATGAGCAAGATACTCTCACTTATCTCAATGGTCGGAATTGCGGTAATTATTACTATAATTACGGCTACAGGACGTGACAGCCTGTTAAAGGTTGGTGCATTGCTCATTATAACAAGTCTTCTTCATAATCTTACAGGCTATTTTCTTGGCTATTGTGTTTCGTGGCTTTCCGGAATGTCAGAAAAGGATCGCAGGACCGTTGCATTTGAAGTGGGTATGCAAAATGGAGGGCTTGCATCAGGCCTGGCGCTTCAGATGGGGAAAATAGCAACGGTGGGATTGGCTCCGGCCATATTTGGACCCTTGATGAATATTACCGGCTCGGTATTGGCCAGTTGGTGGAGGGGCAAACCCACTGAAGAAAACAGGGATACCTAAGGTAAAGCCTTACCGGATTATTCAACTGATGACATTTCCTCAAACATCATCAGGCTTGCGATCATACAATTAAGCCAGAATTCAGGCAGGGTTGGCGTAAGAAAAGTCGGGACCTTACCATTTTCATCCTGAATATTTACTATTGTATTTGCCAATGCTTTTGCCTTTTCCAGGTATATTGATTCGCCTAAAATTTTATATGCTTTCAGGTAAGTATTAACCATATGGTCACTGCTGGCATCCACAGGAACATAACCCTGATATTGTTCTGCAGTGCAGGGTACTGCCCACCTGTTTGCCAGGGTGCCAAATGAGTCATATATATCTGGCTTTTCCCAAAAAACAAACTGATCCTCGCAAAACGCGATCAACTCCCTTGCCAATGCCTTCATATGAGGTGTCTTTATCCCTATTCTCAAGGAGGTATTGTGCAAACCAGGCAGCTTCATATTTGGTCAGATTTTCATAGGGAGATGCCGCGGCGTAATCTTCAAACTGGCCGGTCCAGTCATAGGTATTTACAGGATTATTCATTATCCAGGTCACCGCTGGCCCGATAACCGGCCTGAATTGCTCCTGGTGATATTTGTCAATGAGCAGGGTCAGAAAATTAATAATTCCTATAGGAATACAGAGAACTTCCGTAACAGGCTTTCCTGTCTCCTTATTGATCCTGATATACCAGGTCCCGTTCGGTAACTGATTTTTTACGTACGTATCGGCAATATGGATCGCATAATCAAGGTATTGATGATCCCCGGTTGCTTCATATAAATAAAGGAATACCTCACCGGTTTCTGCAGGTTGCATCAATATTAATTCTTTGCTGAATCTTCCGGCAGTTAAAGCATCCCCTTCATAAACCTGGGGAAAATAAGCCAATGGAGATCCCGCTGGTTCAGCTGTTTTCATCAGATAATCGGCTGCCTTGCGGGCGATAACCATTGATGTATCATTTTCCGGGAAATATTTGTGATACATTATCATCCCATAGATTAGTGTCCCGGCAATTTTTGCAGGATAACAATATAGGGGATATTCCTTATGATCGGGCTTCCCGGTAAAGTACCAGTTCTTTATATAGGGCTGGTTGTATAAGAATTTCAGACCTTTATTAAGTGCCTGTTTATAGGAATATTTTGGCCCGGGATATGGTGGGCAAAACACAGGTGATTTGTAAAACATCCGGCTTCCGGCCAAATCAATATCTATTCCATTAGTACTGATCCCTTCAACTTTAAGGTATATTTTTCCATTGGGTATCTTGTCCCATATTGGCGTTAACGCTTCATATGGAGTATTCGCCATGAAAGTATATTCTTTATTGTCAGTAAATGAAAATGCAGTATACCGATACGTGCGGGGTTCGTTAAACAGCCAGCTTTTGCCGTTATTATTAAATGACGGGGCATTCTTAAACATTTTGGAGTTTTTATTCCAGAACTCCTGTTTACCTGGTATGCCGGGATGAATGGGAACCAGGGACTCTTTAACGCTCTGAATGCAATAATTGTTTGTATTTTCCTGCGCCTGCAATATAACCGGCGACATGAAAGAAATACTAAAACTAAAGAGGATAGTCGCTGCAAGAATACTTTTCATGTTTTTACAGATATTCCTAAAAGTAATACTTTATCTGCTACTTCACTTACTTTTATTTATTCATCAAAATCCTCTTGACAAACGCTCTCAGTTTTCGTAACTTACTTATTCTCCCTTGATTGTAATTCTCAATTTATTAATTAACCAATCAAAACCACCATGAAAACACTGAAATTCGTTGTAATGGGATTAATGATCGTGGGATCACTGTCCATTTCAACAGCACAGACCATGAAAAAAAGTGGCAATGCTGAAGTGTATGAAACCCTGGCTCAAAAACTCGTAACCCAATGCGGAGCCATTAAAGAAGGTGAAATTGTTATGGTCATTGGATCGGTGCGGGACAATGAACTGCTGGAGGATATTGTTGTAAATGTCAGGAAGCAAGGGGCGTTTCCGTTATTGGTTATTGGAAGTGACAGGATGACCCGTCGCATGTTTACCGAAGTTCCGGTAAAATTCGATACACAGACACCTGAAATGGACATGAAATTTTCCGGATTTATAAATGCATTTATCAGTCTGGAAACGAATGAAAATCCAGGTTTGTTGTCAGATATTGCACCCGAACGGTTTGTAAAAATTAACAAAGCCTATGAACCGGTAAATGAACTGTTGATGAAAAGAAATGTGAAAGGAATAGCTCTGGGGAACGGGCTGTATCCGACCGAGGCTAAAGCCAGGCAATATGGATTGACATTGAATGAACTGACAGATATATTCTGGAATGGAGTGAATGTGGACTATGCCAAACTCGAGGCAACCGGCAAATCCGTGAAATCGATACTTATGGCCGGCAAAGAGGTACATATTACCAATCCAAACGGGACTGACCTGAAGGTGCGCATTGAAAACAGGCCGGTAATTGTAAGTGATGGAACCTTGTCCCCTGAGGACCTCCAAAAGGGATTTGCATCTTCCCAGGTGTACCTTCCGGCAGGCGAAGTTTACTTGAGTCCGGTTCCGGGAACAGCCGAAGGGAAAGATCATAGTTGACAATGTGTTCTACCAAAATAAAGAAATTACCGGGCTGACACTTACTTTTTCAAAAGGTAAACTTACGTCAATGACTGCAAAATCAGGTCTTGAACCCCTGAAAGCCTATTACGATGCTGCCGGAGCAGGGAAGGACGATTTCTCAGTGATCGATATTGGAATTAACCCGAATGTAAAACTGAAACCCGGCAGTAAATTTGCTAACTGGGTACCTGCAGGAATGTTAACCGTAGCTATTGGCAACAACGCATGGGCCGGGGGAGAAAACAAATCTCTGTTTTCATATCAGTTCTTTCTACCAGGATGTACAGTCGACGTGGATGGTAAGACATTGGTGGATAAAGGAAACTTAAAGAATTAGCAAACTCCCCGTAATCTCTAGCCTTCAACAGGATTGTCCATAGTCAAAAAAGTTGCCTCCCCTAATCATCGGGGAGGCAATTGGTGACGAGGATGAAGCGGTTTATGTGCCATTACAGGGCACATTGTTGTGGATAATGCAGAAAAAGAAAGTTCAGATGAAGGCAAAAATGATAAGTGAATAATTTTATTAATTTAAATGCCGATTTCGTATGAACCTAATAAACCAGCCTACCATGAAAATAAAACTTACATTACTTGCCATAAGTCTTTTTACAGCTTCAATATTAAATAGTCAGACACCTGACAATTGTGTTGCCCGGGTAATACTACCACATACTCCGAGAAGGCATACTCCTCTGAGCCCGTTACTGACCAACAACTCGATTTGATTCTGAAAAGCGGCATTAAGGCTCCCAGTGCAAGGAATAAACAACCATGGAAGTTCACAGTAATTAAGGACGAAGCCTCCATGAAGGAGGCAATCAGTAACGTGGTATCCGGCAATGTGCTGATTATCGTTTCCGGGATTGAATCGCAGGAAGGAACTACCCCCGATTTCGATTGCGGACTGGCCACTGAGAGCATGTTTATGGCTGCACATGGTCTTGGCCTTGGTGCGCGCATATACGGAAGTCCGGTCGGAAACATCAATTCAAAGAAAGAGTTTTTTCAGATCCCTTCAGGGTACAAAGCAGTGATTGTCTTGCGGATCGGCAATGTTGATAAAAGTGTGGATGCTGTTTCAGGAGCAACCCCCAGGAATACTGCAGAGGAAATCATAAATTATAAAAAATAGCAAAGCCCGGATTCAAAAAGTGTCCGGATTATTTATAGACTTCGTTTTTCGCATCATTTAATTCCCTCATGATCTGAGGCACTAATATAAACGGATCATAAGGCTTATCTTTCCCTACAAGCTTTAAAGTTTCAACCGGAATATAACCACGGTAACCACTCTTTTTTATTATTTTCATTAATCGTGTAAAATCAGTCTTCACTTCGCTGGTGTTTCCAAACACACTTTCTTTCACCTGCCAGTTTACGGTATAGGGAATAACTGCTTCAATGTCGGTATAGGGGTCATCAACTTTAAAATTTCCGGTATCAAGTATAATTCCTGCCCATTTTGAATTGACTGCTTTTACCACTTTGATACATTGCCCGGCGGTCTGAAGCATGTCTCCGTGGTTCTGAATGCCAATGATAACTCCATGTTGCATCCCGAAATCTGCACACTCTTTAAAACATTCAATCATCCATCCTGCAACTTCATCCCATTTGTTTTCATAGTCTTTGGGAATTTCTCCAGCAAATAACCGGATAACCGGGGCACCTAATTTTTCTGCAACCAGGATCCATTTTTTGGCCCGTTCAACATCAGCTGCTCTAACAGCCGGATCGGGTGATGCAAAATTGTTTCGAATACCTGTCCCGCTGATGTCAACTCCCAATCCGAAAGCTTTGCGTTTAAGTTGGTAGATGTATTCATCCGGCGGTATTTCCGGATAACCGGGGATATAATATGCAGTAATGTCAAGTCCTTCAATGTTTTGTCCTGCACACCAATCCAAAAGATCGAACAGCGTAAATACAGGCTTTTCAGGCGTTCCTTTTTCCATTAAAACATCGTTGAATGAGAAGGCATTTAAGGCCAGTTTAATGTGTGATTCAGGATTTATCTTTGTCTGGTTCTGGGCAAACGAATTATTTTCGTTCATGATAAGAAGACAATAGGCTATAAATATCAGTAACAGCAGGTTCTTTCCTGTATTTCTGGTGATTAACCAATTTTTCATGTTTCAGTTTTTATTTTTTTTGACTTGATGCCCATTGTGGAAAAGCCTGCAATTATGCTCATCATCTTCCATCGGAATAAACTGACCACTCATAATTGGGATTAAGTTCCTGTTGATTAGTCAGGTACAAGAACTGTAATCTTATCCACAAATGTAGTCAAACCGACTGGCTTTTGTATGCAATAAAAAAAGGCTGACCTAATTAAAAGTCAGCCTTTAATAATTTACGGGCTCAACTTTATTCCTTTATAAAAGTTGTGGAGTAAAGACGTGAGGATGTTTTTACCTGTACCAGGTATAGTCCTTCCCTCAGATCAGCAACATCAACCATGTTCGTATTATGAACAGTCCTTACAATTGTACCTGTCATAGTAATAATTTTAATTTCAAGGATATCCTGAACACGATTCACGTGCAAGGTTGAAGAAACCGGATTGGGATAAACTTTTAACCTTTCAGACGTTTGCGTGTGAACCCCGGTTGGCATTGAAACGATTGCCTCAACTGAACTTGCCGTTGAATGATTTCCGGACGCATCAATAGCCACCACGGTGAAAGTATAGGTGCCATTGGCCAACCGGTAACTTCAAACTTTCTCTGTTTACCGTATCCAGTACCTCTGCCATCCTGGGAAACAACATAACCGCTTACACTTGCGTTGTCTGTTGAAGCATCCCAGGTGAGATGTTACGGAAGAGGTGTCAACGCTTGCAGCCAGGTTACCCGGTGCAGACGGGGCAGCCATATCTTCAAAAAATAACTTGCCAATCCACAGGGTATCACCTGTCACAGCAGTCCAGTTTGTCTGTTTCCTGGCCTGCAAACTGGAAGTTGGCAATCATTCCCTTGGTCGTTATTGGAACGCTGTATTTCTTGAATTCAGCACTGCTGGCAGATGCTGCAGCAGCCAGTTCAGCCCAGTCAGCCGTTGCCAGCTTGAGGAAGGTGTGTACCTTGTTCAGCGGAAAACCCGAAGAACCTTCAGCGAATTTTACATCCGTGCTGAAATGAGAATTGGCATTTGTTGCAAGAACCGGGTCGACAGGTATAGAAGAACTCCAGCCATTTAAAACAGCCTGCAGGTATTTCGTGCCACCAAGGCTGACAACTTCAGTCCCGGCTGGTAATTCATCGGGGTCAGCCTGGGCAGGGTCAAATATTACACCGGGTTCAACGTTAATGGCCCTCACTTTCCCGATCCAAACCGTATCGCCAACAACCGCAGTTCCATTCCATAAGCGAAGCCGCAATTTTCAGCTGTCCGACCTGTCCTTTGTTGATCGGCTTTTTATAGATTGACCAATCTGGACTGGCGAGGGAAGTTATTACCGAAGGACTCAGCAGGGTGCCTTCCGGACTGAGGATATCTGCATTGACACTGATGTCTGATATCTCCACACCAGACACTCCGGCGCCATATTTCATTTTTGTCCTGAGATAATTGACATCATTGCCAATCGTGAAGGGGAAGGTCGAGATGGTAGTACTCCCCGTATTCAGAATGACCTGGCAATATTTGACGCCTTCTGATTCCACAATGCTGGCGCCATCGGGCAACAAGTCAGGATCATAAACGGCAGGATCAAAAATAGTATGGGGATCGACTTCAACAGCCGTTACCTTTCCCAGCCAAAGGGTGTCCCCATTGACGGCGCTCCAGTTAGTGGTTTCCTGTCCGGCAACCTGAATGTACCCAACCTCATCGATTTTTGTAATCTGCACCTGGTATTTGGCGAAGGTGGCACTGCTGGCAGAACCGGCGGCAGCCAATTCAGCATAGTTCGCATCAACCAGTTTCAGGAAAGTGTTTATAGTGGCAAGCGGAAACCCGGATACGCCGGCCCCCAGTTTGGCAACCGTCCGGAAATGGGTTGATTTTCGTTGATCGCGACGGTGGGATTGATTTTAATATACGTATTCCATTCATTCTAAAATAATCCGTACGTAAACATCACCGTCAATAGTATCAAGAGCCATCCCCTCAGAGAGTGAATCCTCAGGATAGGTAGCGGGATCAAATAGTACCTGTGCATTCGAAATCAGTGTGAATGCTGAAAACAACAAAATAAAAAGTAGTTTTATTTTCATGGTTAATTAATTTGGTTTATCAATGAGCAGTATAATGACGTTAAGTCATTTAGGGCGCACAAAATTTACAATAATAAAAAGTCCAAATCAAGAGAATTTTGACTAATTTAGGATTCCAAGGAAAACAATTCAAAAAAGGAAATGCCTTGGCCATCTTATAAAAATGTTTGTTACAATGAAAGCAGTATTTATGAAAAATACGGAACACCGGATGTTCTGCAACTCAGGGATATTGCAAACCAACTCCCAAAGACAATGAAGTATTGGTAAAAATATATGCCACAACTGTAACAGCCGGAGACTGGCGTATGCGGAAAGCCGACCCGTTTCTTGCCAGACTTTTTAATGGTTTATTAAAACCCACAAAGGTGAAAATATTGGGATTTGAATTGGCAGGAATAATTGAAGAAGCGGGTAAAGAAGTTAAATCATTCAAAAAAGGGGATCCTGTTTTTGCCTCCTGTGCATTTAAATTCGGAGCCTATGCTGAATACAAATGTCTCCCTGAAGATGATCAAATTGCCATAAAACCTTCCAATATGACATTCGAGGAAGCCGCGACTGTCCCTATTGGTGGCACTACAGCGCTAAGATTTTTAAGAAAAGCCGGCGTAACGAATGGACAAAATGTACTTATTTACGGGGCATCAGGAAGTGTGGGTACGTTTGCCGTACAGATTGGTAAGTATTTCGGGGCTCATGTGACAGCTGTATGCAGTACGAACAAATTAGACCTTGTAAAATCACTTGGAGCAGATGACGTTGTTGACTATACGAGGGAAGATTTTACAAAAACAGAGACCCGGTTTGACTATTATTTTTGATGCAGTTGGAAAAACTTCTAAATCAGCCTGTAAAAGCTTATTTAAACCAAATGGAAAATTTCTTTCTGTAATCGAGTTCTGCACCCAAAAACTCAAATGATATGTTGACTTTGAAAGAGCTTATTGAATCCGGAAAACTAAAGACAGTGATAGACAGAAGGTACACGCTTGAACAAATCAGAGAGGCGCATGCTTACGTGGAAAAATACCATAAAAAAGGAAATGTAGTTATTAATATAGTGGACAATCAATGACGGGGAACCACCTGCCACTTTCTTCCTTCATTTGTCTTCCATAGCTTTCAATATATAGGACGGAACAGTACATCTTGGACTGGGAAGTGAGAGCACTTTTCCGGCACCCCATGAATACAGATTGCCCATAAATAAGGGTTGCGGAAGCCAGACCCTGAATAAATTACTGGTACTCCACTCATTCCCGGCAGATGCAAAATCACACATAATGATATGCTTTTCATGATGAAGGAAAAAATGCCACGGACGAACAATAAATGAAACATCAAATGCCATCCTTATATTTTTATCCGGAGATGCTACTGGTTTAAGATCTATATATCCATCCTCACCTGCAGGTGGAAAATTATACTTTTGTGATATAAAACCTTTACCATTTTCCGGAATATAGGTTTCATATTGATAAGGCTGCGATATTAACCAAACCGTACTATCCTGTTCCTGAACGAGGCGACTGTCCATTGCCAGTAATACAGGACCTCTCATGATTGCCTGTTGCGGAGCGCCACTCGGAGCGCGGATAATCCTTCCCCTAAGATCAAGTTCAAGGGTAACTTTGTCATTTTTCTTCCAGGTACGCTTAATACTTGCATAAGAACCGGGATTGCACGGAATCGTTTCGCCGTTCACTTTAAGAACGGATTGTTTGCTCCATGCGGGTATTCTCAGTTTTAAATACAAATGAAGATGTATTTTCAGGTTGAATAATCAGACTGATCAGGTTATTAACCGGGTAATCTGTTTCCTGGATTATAGATACATTCTTACCATCGGGAAGTTTGAATGAAGCAGTTCCGGCTGAATATAAATTAATAACCGGTCCATTTTTTAAATCATTCATGATAGCCCAACCGGGAGTGATCAGTAATCCCCTGGGCCCACTGGAAACGCAACAGCTCAGATCGGAACCCTGCAGGGAGCTTGGAACCCGTTCTCCATTTAACGGGGAATTATAGGCCCACCATTCCCCTTTAGGCATCATAGCTCCCAACAAGGCATTGTAAAGAGAAATCTCCAGTTGATCTGCCCATTTTGAATCCCCTGTTAACCGCAAAAGCTGGTAACATAGTTTCATCCAGGTGGCTGTTGCACAGGTTTCCTGTGGTGTTTCCAGCATCTCGGTCTGTTCCAACGCACCGTTATACCACGATTCATGATTGGAAACCGAACCATTGATCATCAGTTCATCCTTTATTATTTTATTCCCAAGCATAACACATACATTGAGGTAACGCTTGTTGCCTGTTGCACGGTATAATTCGCATAACCCTTCGAAGTTGGACATCAATGTGTAAGCATGGATTACTTCTGACTCTACTAATGGAACACCATTTTCTATATCCTCAATAAAATGAACTCCATTTTTTGTATACTTACTGGGTTTGCTCCAGGAATCTACAATGTAATTCGCATAATCCAGGTATCGTTTTTCACCGGTTCGTTCATATAATAATACAATCGGTTCGAGGATTGAATAGTTACAGCCCCCTTTATGCGCAGGGTGACCATATTCTTCCAGGCTGATTTTACCCGGACCCAGGCAACTCATAAGATGATCCGCACTTTTAACGGCAGCATCCAGGTATTCCTTATTCCCGTATAAGTCATACTGGGCAATCAGACCAAGTAATACATATTTTTGGTTCCATACATCCCACATCTGGAACTCATCCCCCTTCTTATAGGTAGTGATATATCCATCCGGCGATTGCGTTTTAACCAGGTCCCCCACAGCTTTGTCCATTTTTTCCTGCAGAGTCCCGGTTGGGTTGATACCGGATACTTAGCGCTGCCGCTGTTGACCACTTTCCAAAAAACTCACCGTTGAAACCATAATTATCCTTTTCCCGGATCCTGAAAATATCTAACAGGCTTTCCACATTCTGAACCATCAGACGATTCTGAATGCACTGATCAATTTTTTCACCTATATAACCATCTATTTTGATTGAATTTGGCATTAAAGGAGTAAATTTGTCATTTACCACAATCGCAGAGGTTATTTTTACCCTGCTCGCGCAATAAACCTCCTGAAATAAAGAGAATAAATACCCCCGAAATAATCCTGTTAATATCTTTCATCGTATTTCAATTAGTGATAACAAGAGCAGGAAAATTCAACCGCCAGTTATTTCACTCCTATCCGGTACAACTGGCTGTCGGTTCTCATCAGAATTGAATTCCGGAGAAAAGCCGGGGTGGCATAAACCTCTCCCGGCAATTTGTTTTCAGCTAAAATCTGAAGGTTATTTCCTGCCTTGAGAACCATGGTTTCGCCTTTAATAGAAGTAAAGTAAATATTTCCTCCTGCAAAAACCGGGGATGAATTGTATTTCTGTTTCAACTTTTTGGAATAAACTTCCTGGCCTGTTTTGGCATCGAGGCAGTAAAGCATATTCCGGGTGTCGATGGTATAAATCATACCATCTTTAATCAGTGGAGTAAGCAATTGCAGGACCGGAGATTTAAACCTCCAGAGCACATTGGTTTTGGTAACATCGCCTTTTCCTTCAGGATTTACAGCCAGCAGTTCCGTGTAATTTTCACCGTCCGGGCCGGATACAAAACTGGGGAAAAAATAAACGATCCCATTTTCAGAGAATGGCATGGCAATGGTTGAATCCACGCCTTGCACAATCCTCCATACTTCTTTTCCCGTTAAAGGATCGTAGGCTATACAAACAGCGGAACCGTTTGATATTAATAAATCCTGACCATTTACATTCATGATGATCGGGGTGATGTAGGCTTTTTTGCCAATCGGGGCCAATGGTTCATAAAGGTTCACCGGGCGATCTGTCTTCCAGACTGTTTCACCAGTCTGTTTATTTAGTGCAACCACGTATTGAACATCAACGCCCTCGACATGCAGAATGATCAGGTTTTTATACAGGATGGGAGAAGAACCCGGCCCCTGTACATGATCACAATTCAAATCCGTTCTTTTCCAAACCACTTTTCCGTTCCGGGTATCGACACATGCCGTTCCATATGTTCCAAAATCAAGGTAAACAAATCCGTCTTCAATGCAAGGCGTGGGTGTTGCATAGGTGTTGATCGAGTGTTTCGGGTAGGCAGAATCGGGCTGAAAGAGGTTTATGCTGTAAATCAACTTTCCCGTGTTAAAGTCGAGGCAAATTCCTGCCATTTGTTTTCCGTCTTCACCTGCAGAAGTTACCCAAACCTGGTCACCAAATACAACGGGAGAGGACCAACCTTTGCCCTGAATGTCAGATTTCCAGATTATATTGGTTGAATCATTCCATGTGATGGGAGCATTTTGATCTTCCGAAATTCCATTCAGGTTGGTTCCGCGAAAATGTGTCCAGTTGATTTGTTGCGATTTGACCGGTTGAATTCCGAAAGAAATGACCAGAGCCGGCAGAATAAAGAAATAAGTAAACTTAAATGGCTTCATAGCGAATAGTTTTCCGGTTTCTATTTGACAAGACGTATGATTCAGGCTAAAGATAATGCTCTTTTGCATATGCGCACCAGGTTTGACTGGCCATTTTTTGACAAGGACTATAAAGGTATTTATACCGTAAGGGTACGTTTTGTGATTTTGCGGCTTTACAAGGAATATGTAAAAGTCTAAACGCAGAGTATGCAGAGTTTTGCGCAAAGAACACTATGTTTGAGGCGCTTTGCTTTTTTGAGAACACAGAGCTTAACGAACCAAAACAGATAAGAATACTATTATGTCTGCGAGATCCCCGAGATCTGCGAGAGAATATTTTTGCCTACCTCAAACCTCAAATCTTTTCCTTCGGTATAATTCAATTAATTAAATAAATTCCCTATTTTAATCGATTAGTTTGAACTATGAAAAAATGAAGAAATCAATTTTATTTATTGTGTGCAGTGTGCTGTTTATCACGATGGCATATTGTCAAACCGGTTTTACCGAAAACTTCAATGACGGGAACCTCACCGGCTGGTCAGGTTCAGCCGACTATATCCTTACTAATTCCGGGAATGAATTAAAGGTGGACGTTGATAAATCATCTACCTGGAGCAGCTTTTCCTTTGCCTTTGCCAATACGGATATTTCATCCAATCCTTATGTCCGTATCCGGATAAAGTCCGATGTGGATATAAATATAAACTTTTTTGTAAATACAGACCAGAGTTACGGAAATGCCAATGTTCCCCGCGAAATCATCCATTCCGGGGGGTATACCGAATATATTTTCGATTTCTCCGATGGCCGGCCAGCCGACCTGAGCGGGGCCAACCTCCTTAATTTTGTGTGCAATCCCGGAGGTGCCAGCGGTTGCAATGCCACCATTTATATCGACGATATCCGCATCGGTACCGATGCGCCTGCCATTCCTTCCATCAGCCGGATCCCGGATCAGTTTCACGGGATCAATGCGTCTGAAATCATAGTACCCTTTTGGCGGGTAGAGGATCTATCGGCGGGTGCCAATCCCATCAGCATAACGGCAGGCAGTTCGAATACCGGGCTTATTCCTGATCCGGTGGTCAATTATGTACCCGGAAATTCGGGTGGCACACTTGTTTATACACCGGTGGCGGATCAGGCCGGTACAGCTGAAATCACCGTAGCTGTATCCGGAAATTCCCCTGAGGATAATGTTATGCATTTTAATATCGTTGTGGAGGAGAATAAAGCTCCCAAAATCAACCAGGTAAAAAGCCTGGATGTTCAAAGCGGGGTGATGACGGATGTTGCGTTTTCCGGTCTTGACGATGGCGATGCCAATGCCAGCCAGACCTTAACAGTAACAGCAGTCAGCTCTGATCCCGCAGTCCTTCCCGATCCTGCCATTGTTTATTCCGACGGCGATTTTGGCGGAACGGTGCGGTTGAACCCGGTCTCCGGCCAGACAGGCATGGCAACGGTAACTGTTACGGTCCGGGATGATGGCGGTACAATTGCCGGAGGAGACGATACACAAACGATGGAGTTTGATGTGATGGTATATTCCGAAATAAACAATTCTCCGGCCCTGAATGAATTGGTTGATATGTCCGTTTTGGAAGGCGATCCGGAACAGGTAGTATACCTCCGTGGCATTACTGATGGCGACGATGGTGTGGCACAGGGAATAACCATAACGGCAGAAAGTTCTGCCCCATCCCTTATACAGGATCCTATCGTTATTTATACGTCCGGAGCCGGGGCAGGTGAGTTGCGGTTCACTCCTGTACAGGGAGAAACCGGGAATGCGACGATTACCGTATTCCTTACTGACGATGGAGGTAATCCCAATAATAACGGGAATGCATCGGTAAGTTACACCTTTGAAGTGGAGGTGAGAGCAAAACCAATTGCAGGATGGGAAGATGAGTTCAATGACGGGATTCTTGGCCCGCAATGGCCTGCTGACTGGGGCGATCCGGGTGAGAATACCCACCTTTGCACCGAACAGGACGGGTATATGGCTATTCAGGTTGACAAGACCAGGACAAACAATGTCTGGGCCGGTTTATGGCTCAACATGCCCGGTGAACTGGATATGTCAGATAATCCCTATATCAGCATAATTATGAAGACTGACGAAGCGCCGAAAGATATGCTGATTTTCCTCTGGGATGCCTACGACCATTACAATACGGGTTCCAATATCAGGAAAACTGTTAACGGCACTTTTACTGAATACTTCTTTGATTATTCCAACCCGAATGATCAGCTTCAGGGAGATGGAACTCCTCTCGATATGTCGAGGATCAAAGCCCTGCTTATCAATTTTGCTCCCGGTGCCATGTATACCGGCCATTTTTATTTCGACGATTTCAGGGTAGGAGACAAAGCTCACCGGCAGGTGGTGACCCCGACTGTTACAATGGCGGCAATTCCGGATCTGGCTATACCGGTCGATGCCCCGTTCCGGGAGATGACCCTTTCAAACCTCACAGACGGAGCTTCCGGTGCAAATGCAGTGACTGTAAGTGCTGTAAGCAATAACAAATCCCTTGTTCCTGATCCGTTTACAAGTCCTGTTAAGGGAGGGAAGGCTACATTAAGCCTTATGCCGGTTGCCGGACAGGCAGGAACTGCCACCATTACAGTGACAGCCACCGCCAATGGCTCCAACAATATTGTCAAGACCTTTAAGGTAATCGTATCGGCTCTCGAATCGGCCTCTGCAGCTGATGTTACCATCGACCTGATCACTACCTACCAGGAAATGGATGGGTTTGGCGCCTTCATGGGTTCGGGTGGGGCAGACCCTGATACCATAATAAGCCTTGCTAATGATATTGGCATGTCCATGGCCCGGTTTGGCCTTATCGGCGGAGGTTTCGAGGAAGTGAACGATAACTCCGATCCCTATATTCTCAATCTTGACGGGTTTAATCCCGATGCGCTTTCCCTGTCGAATATGCGTCGTATCGCGCCATTTGTTGATAAGTTTATCCTTACAGTCTGGAGCCCTGCAGGTTGGATGAAATATAACAAATGGGAAAACGGAGTAGAATCCTGGTCGACCAATAATAAACTTGATCCCCGGTACTATGAGGAATATGCAGAGGAAATTGTGGCCCTTATCCGGATTGTTAAGCGTGAAACAGGCAAGGATATCTATGCTATTGGTTTGCAGAACGAGCCCCAGTTTAACGAACCCTATCCCTCGTGCCAGGTGAATGAAAACGAGTTCAAGGATATTATTAAAGTCACAGGAGCCCGGCTCGATGCCGAAGGACTTGGTGAAGTCAGGCTATACTGGGCAGAAGCACTTCCGGCACAGAATTCCATCAGTTACTATATAAATGCGGTAAAGGCTGATCCGGTTGCAGAAGGCTATGCCGATATTGTTGCCATCCATAATTATGATGCTGATGGGGCAAGTGTGGGCGGAGCAGGTTGCGAAACCTGGCAGGATATATATAATTGGGCACAGGCAGGCGACAGCCGGTACAAAACCTGGATGACCGAGACTTCGGGTCATTCCGACGATTGGAATGGCGCCATGACACTGGCGGGCAATATTTTTAACGCACTCTCATGCGGGAATGCCAGTGCCTGGGTATTCTGGAGTTTTTCAGTTGACCGGAGCAGTTCAGAGTTTGGTCTTGTTGTAAGCAACCGCCCGTCATCCCGGTATTTTGTTTCGAAACAGTTTTACAAGTTCATCCGCCCCGGAGCCGTCCGGGTGGCTGCCACTTCGGCCGGGATACCTGCATTAGCTTTTAAGGACAACGATGCCAATACAGTATCGGTGATCCTGTTTAACAACACCGCGCAGGCACAAACAATGGAAATTAAGGGCACTGGCCTTCCGGCAACCTGGGAATCCTACACTACATCCAACGGGCGTAATTGCGAAAAAGGGGCATTGGTTGCCGAAGATGGCCTCGTTATCCTTCCTCCTTCCAGTGTAACCACACTTACCGGTAATGTACTGAACCCCATACCAACCATCGATAATATTGCCAATATGATTATCGATAAGAATTCCGGGGAACAATCCATACAGCTAAGCGGTATAAGCGATGGCACGGGTTTCGGTCAGAATATTATGATAGTGGCCTCCAGTAGCGATACTGGCCTGATCCCTCATCCGGAAGTCAGTTATGTAAATGGCCAGTCTACCGGGACATTAACCTTCACGCCCGCAGCAGATATGACTGGCACTGCCAATATAACCATTACTCTAACAGACGATGGAGAGCCTGTTGGAATGCGTTCCGAGACATTTTCGGTAACTGTAAGTACACCCACTGGCACCAACAGCGCACTGGCCGGCGAAATTAGCCTGTGGCCTAATCCGGTGAAGGAAACACTTCGTGTAAACACTGGCGGAAGCAATGTTACGGGATATTCCATACTTACAACACAAGGAAGGGTAATAGACAGTGGTCCGGTGGCAAAACAACAGTTCGATATAAATACCTCCGGTCTATCCACCGGGATTTATATCCTTTTGCTCAAAAATGACAATAAAACCATCACCATGAAGTTTGTGAAATAGACTCAGCCTTTCTCACGAAAAACGGGTGCCCTGGTTATCGGGTACCCACGTTTTTCTGTTTTTATATGAACTTCTTATACTCATATATATGAAAATAGCCGTTATATATGGACTATTGGTTTTAGCTGCGGTTTTATTCTATCAATGCAGAAAAGAACCCGATGAAATAGGGATACGCGACGATAATTTTCTGAAATCGTTGATTGCGCAAGGCATTGATCTGGATGGTGACGGACGTATCAGTCGCGCCGAAGCTGAAATCGTTACTTATCTGGATGTGGCCGCAGACTCGATCACTGAAATTAGCGGTATTGAAGCATTCATTAATCTGGATACGTTTATCTGTGGAATAAATGAGATCACCTTACTCGATGTATCCCATATGTCAAACCTTGGTTTCCTGGCGTGTAATCATAATCCGTTAGGTGCACTTGATATTTCAAAAAACAGTAAATTGAAAAGACTTGATTGTTCGTACAATGATCTTACCGTGCTTGATTTAACGAATAATCCGAATTTGGAAATGTTATTCTGTGAAGGGAATTATCTTACAGATCTCAATGTATCCAATCTTACTGAATTAAAAACTCTTGTATGTGTTTACAATTCATTAAGTTCGTTGGATGTGACAAAAAATACAATGCTCTGGGAGTTGAGATGCAGCATGAATTCTTTGGAGACACTCAATTTAACACAGAATTTATCCCTTAATGAATTAGGATGCTATTCGAATGCATTATCCTCACTTGACTTGTCCCGAAATACAATGTTGAAAGCCCTGGTATGTGATAATAACAATCTCATGAGTTTGGATATTTCAAATAATACCTCCCTTGCCTGGTTAAAATGCTCTGACAATTTACTAACTGAACTTGATGTAACGGAAAATATTCTTCTGCAAGCAATTTATTGTGTTGGTAATAAACTGACCTCCATCAATGTTACTAAAAACACTGCACTTTCAACATTTGATTGTAGTGGTAATCAGCTGTCTTCACTTGATATATCAGGCAATTCTGAATTAGCATGGCTGTATTGCACTTCCAACAAGATTGTAAACCTTGATCTTTCGTCAAATTCAAAATTGTATTGGTTGGAATGCAGTAACAACCTATTGACAACCCTTGATTTGACTCATAATTCCAGCCTTGAACAGGTGTATGTCTGGAATATGCCGACGCTTTTCAAGATATGTGTATTGAATATCCCTCCGGATTTTTTCATCGATCATTCAAGCAGTCCTAATTCCTATTTGTCGACAGATTGCAGTTAAAAACCAGTTTTGTCGAAATTAGCATGGATCCAATTGCGCGATTACCTTTGCTCCGATAAATCATTTTATGAAGAAGTTTTTATCCGGAGAAGCTTTTGCAGTATTACATGTTAAGGATTTCAGGCTGTATTTGTTATTGCGCATATTCCTCACGATGGGTACGCTCATGCAGTCAGTTATTGTAGGTTGGCAGATATATGATATCACACATAATGTTTTGTGGCTGGGTTTCATTGGACTTACGGAAGTAATTCCCCAGGTTGGAATATCTCTTTTTGCAGGACATTATGTTGATATATGGAACCGAAAGAGAATGGCGGGGTGTACCATTCTAATCCTGATCGTTGGAGCAATTTCGCTGCTTGTATACAGTATCCATATAGGCTATTTTTCATCGCGGTTTGGGGTATATCCGGTATTTATCTCGATATTCCTTACCGGTCTGGCCAGGGGCATTATGTCCCCAACACTGGTAGCCATGCTGGGTCAGCTAATTCCGAGAAATCTCTATGCGAATGCAGCCACCTGGAATAGTGCGAACTGGCAGATGGCAGCCATGCTGGGCCCTGCCATAGGTGGCTTGATTTATGGGTACATGGGCATTATTCCTGCCTATTCGATCGTTCTTGCATTGTATGTCTTCTCCTTTGTCATGATACTCTTTGTTAAAAGTCATAAGCCTGAAGTTGTTGATGAGGCAGAAGGAATTTTTGTGCGAATAAAGACAGGGATCAGGTTCGTCTTTAAAACGCCGGAACTTTTTGGTGCATTTACCCTCGATATGTTTGCCGTTTTGTTCGGAGGTGCAGTGGCAATGCTTCCCGTTTTTGCTTCCGACATTCTAAAAACCGGGCCGCAGGGCCTGGGAATCCTTCGGGCCTGTCCTGCAGCCGGTGCCACTTTAATGGCCGTTATCCTTATGTTCCGTCCGCCAGTCAGGGATACGGGAAGGATCCTTTTCTTCGCTGTTACGGGATTTGGTCTTAGTATGATTGGTTTTGCACTTTCCAAAAGTTTTGTTTTGTCAGCCATTATTCTGATCATGAGCGGGGCGTTCGATAACATCAGTGTTGTCATCAGAGGTACTATTCTGCAATTATTTACACCCGATCATATGCGCGGGCGGGTAGCCTCGGTGAACAGCATATTCATTGGTTCATCCAATGAACTGGGCGCATTTGAATCGGGTGTTGCAGCTAAATTGATGGGTCTGGTCCCTTCCGTAATTTTTGGCGGCTTTATGACCCTTGCCGTAGTTCTTACCACTATGAAGGTCAATAAGCCGCTGATGCGTTTATCATTGAAGCACAAAATGTAAAAGGCAGCTATTCTTTTTACTTCTTCCCAAATTTCAAACCAACATTGAAGTTTATTCCGCTCATATCCTCATTGGACACATGGGTTATTGAAACATTTTCACTGGTTTCGTCCAATCCTGAAACATACCTGTAACTCACCCCGACAACCAGCGTCAACCGGCTGCTCAGGTTAAGTTCAAGGTTCACACCCGGTTCCATTAAAAAGAAACTTGCTCCGGAAATATTCCAGAAATTATCGAATGGGCCTGACTTGGGACTTTCATAATCTTTTGTGGTTCCATAAGCAATGAGCAACTGTCCGCTCCAATGCATCATTTTCGCAGGATTGTGAATATATTGCCCAATGCCTCCGAAATATCCGTAGTTTACCGTGGGATGTCCCAGGTTTAGACCCCCGGAAACACCCAACAGAAATGTTCGGTTAATCAATGCACCGCCGTATGCTCCAATAAGCGTTCCGATATCGCCCTGGATCGAATTGATTTTAATTTCCGGTGTCCAAAGCTCACTTACCTTAATACCTGTTTTAAACAGTGTCTGTGTTGTATCCTGCTGTTGTGCCTTCATACCTGCTGAAAAGATCATCAGTACTGCTACCGTGGCGTAAAATCCTTTCATAGGATTAAATTTCTGAATTTTAGTTTTTGTTTTCATGGCTTTGTTATTTAAAAATTTGATATAGAATTATTTAAAGTATATGTTACTGAATTATTTATAATTCCCTGGTTTTAAAATTGTAGATCATCCATCCAAACGAGAGGATGAACATTAGTCTTTGCCAGATACCTGCCGACCTATCAGCTTCAGACATTAAAACCGATAAAAGGAGAACAGCTGTTCCGGCAGCGAGGGCCAAAAGTCTATCCTGCTGTTTATCCAGGATAAAGCCTGTGGCAATGCTGAGAATGACAAAGGACAATCCTGCAGTACATGAAAAATATGCATGCAACGCTTCTTCGGTGAGGTTGTAAGGGATATCGGGACGGATTGGCGCATGGTTAAAAAAGGCCATTAGCATGAGGGAAATCCCAAAAAGTGCAAGAACAATACGATGAAATATAAAGCCTTCAAAGTATCTCCATCCGGCAAATACGGAACCTAAGGCAAGGACAATAAACATAAAGTTCATTATCCATGCGTGGGGCGCCGACTGTGCTCCAAGCTCGCTTAATGTATTTCCGATAATGGAATACCCGGGTACGTTAAAAAACGGCAGTATGAACATCCCCGGCAGCACCAGAATATAGGTTGCTGTGAGTAATTTTATTCCCGGTTCCGGTTTCATTTCGTTTGTTTTATTTGTTTAAACCAATACATATCAGAATGCATTATGCTTCATTTCCAGGGAGGAACTGTCAGATTCTGCCATAACTGATTTTAAAACAAGGATAACTTCCGGCACTTCCTTTTCATTTCTGAGTTTCTTCATCCCGAAAATGACACGAAAGAAATTATAGGGCCTGATTAAAAACCAATAGCATGCAACCGTCACAGCAAAAGATGAAACCAGGATGATGATAACTTTCCAGAGAACTGCAATATCCCATTGAGTGACACAATATCCGATTACTACTATTACGGGCTGATGCAATAAATAGAAAGGATAAATTGCCTCGTTGGCGAGCTGTCTGAATGCAGAGTTTCTGTTTAAATACTTTTTTGCAAATCCTATGGCTGTAATACCACAAATCCAGGCCAAAAAAATGGATGAACCTTCCCAGATGAAATTGCCGATGCGTTCGTATCCTGCCAGGCAGGTCACCTTGAACATTACAATCACAATGGCTAACACTTCTGCCAGATACCAGAACCTGTATTTAACCATGGCTTCCGTAATCTTCCTGGCAGGCAGCAGAATAAATCCTGCCATAAAAAAGAGGATAAAGTACGACATAGAAGCCCAGTCATTTAAAAGATCATGGGTTTCAACTTTGAAATACGGACGAAGAAGGATCTGCGATAATAGCAGCGGAATAACAAAGACGTTCAGGGCAAGTGGTTTTGTGGCAATATTTTCAATCCAATGGGTGAAACTTTTAAATCGGTTGTCTCGGAAAAAACTTAAAAAAGGTGCAATCATCAGGGAGATAAAAAATAAATAAGCGATAAACCAGAGGTGGTGCCAGCTAAAATTGCCAACCGGATAAATACCCTCGAACATATGCGGATAATAAGCCAGCAATGAGTCGTATGCTGAGGCTTTTTCAATATAAACCTGTACAGGCACCAATATGAAGATCCCAGCCATAAGGGGAATTACAAGTCTTTTGAAACGCTCTGATAAATATTGACCTGAAGTTCTGTTTCCGAGGGCAAAATAAGTACCTGCGCCTGATATCATGAATAGTAAAGGCATTCGCCAGGAATGGAGAAAAATCATTATCTGCTTCAGCCATCCGCCATATTGCTGGGCATTTTTTATATGCCATGGCCAATCGTTGAAAATCATCCCTATATGGAATAGAAATACACTTATGATAAGAAGGATTCTTAACCAGTCAATGTAATATTGACGTTCCGGCAGCTGATCTGTAAGTGTTGTCATCGTATCTGAATTTTGGGTCAAACATACGATCACTTCACAGGAAAGAACGAATCAGCCGATCGGTACGATGTATGTGCCTATCGGATCAAACATCCTGAAGGGAGATTTACCTGAAGATTTATCCGATAATGTAAATGTTACTGCAGTTGTAAAGATTTTCTGTATTCGGAGGGTGTTTTCAGGGTGTATTTTTTAAAAACTATGTTAAAGGAGGATTTGGAATTGTATCCAACCAGTTCCGCAAGTTCCTCAACTGTAAGTTTTGTCTCCTTATCCTCACGGATAAGTTTTTTTGCATATTCCACCCGATATATGGCCAATAACTCAAAGAAACTTTTATTGAGTTTCTCATTAATGACCTGGGAAACATGGTGTGATGATTCATTGATCAGTTTAGACAAACCCGATAATGAAGCCAGGTTATTGGTGAAGTACCTGTTTCCTTCCATTTCCTTATTGATCTTAACTAAAATCATTTCTTTTCCTTCCTCCGAAAGAGAGGATTTTTGGTATTTCAAATTCGGAAATGAAAAAAAAGAACCCGGATAATTAAAGAAATCCGAACGGTTCAACACCTGATAACTCGTTGAATAAATAATGAACGAAACATAAGATGCGATCATATAACCGCCAATATCGCTCCTCATACCAAAATATAACTTCGTGGCGAAATAAATCACAATAATCAGAAGAAAATGGACAATGGTGTTGCGCAAAACAATTAACATCTCGTTATCAGATTTAAAAACTGACTGGTTCAGCGCCCTGAATCTCTTCAGAAGTATTGTGATTGAAGCACCAAAATACATAACAAACTGGACCAATGTAAGCTGGTTGACATATGTCCTGATCCCTAAAGGATCATCTGATATTTTAAAGGCCACATCAAGATATTCCCAATCCGGATGTTTTGTTTGTACGTAAGAGTTATACTTCATTTCATCCGGTTGGATAAACTGGAATACCAGATAAAACGTCCAGAATAAAGCAAGGATAAAGTGCATCCATACTTTTTTCGTTTCATCCGGATTCAAACTGCTTCTTATATAGAGGTAGATAAGTGGGGCAAAGGTAAAATTGAGGGATTCGCTGAAATTTGTAACCGATAATATACGAACGATGAATCCGGTATTGTTAAGCCATTCCTCAAAGATGGCAAGTGACAAAAAAAGCAATAACAAACCCTGGTAAAAATTCGCTTTTTTTGTATTCTGACCGTTTTTAATAAAAAACCACGACAGCAGAAGTCCCTGAAATACACCAAGGAAAATGACAACATCAAATAAGCCGACATGAATATCAGTTCGCACCATACTTGAGTAATCCGAAAATGCAAGGTTGGGTAACAGTCTAACCAAATGTAATTATAAGATATTAATTGCCCAACTTTTTCTTGCCGGCAATTCAGGGCAAAAATCCATTATAGAACTTAAACATAAGCTAAGCAAAAATACCAGCTCATCGCTACATCCTTATTTACGGAAATGTGGCACCCTTATTTACCGATATGCTGCACTTCTGATTATCGAAGGTATTGTACTGCCCGAACCGGAATCAGGAATTATTGAAAAATGCCGGCAAAAAATTTGACTTGACCTGTTATATTAAGTAAATTAGATAGGTTCTTTTCACCCAAATAATATCATAAAAATCTACCTTTATGAAATCCATACGCCTTAAAAGAAGAGAATTTATATCAAAATCCACACTTGGGCTTATGTGTGCTGGTAGCGGAATGTTATCCTTTGATGCTTCCCGGGAAAATTCCGATAGTGGAAAACAGGTCAGGATCAAGGATTACAGAATTCTTGGCCGAACCGGCTTCAGGGTCTCTGACATCGGGTGCGGACCTGCTCTCATGACAAGCGAAAATCTCCTGAAGGCCGTCATCGATTCGGGTGTAAATATCATCGACACCGCTGAATTCTATAATAACGGCAACAATGAACTTTTAGTCGGCAGGGCTGTCAGTGGCATTGACAGAAAATCCATATTCCTTAATACCAAATTGATCATTTCCGAAAATGATAAAAGTGAGATGATTATCGAGAGGGTCAGGAAATGCCTGGAAAGGCTCAACACAGAATATATTGACGGGATGATGCTGTGGAATCCGGCGAGTGCAGAAAGCGTAAAGAACAGTGAATTCCAAAAAGCATTTGAAATACTCAGGAGTGAGGGCAGGGCAAGGTTTTGTGGAATTTCCTGCCATGGAAACGAGTATCCTACCGGTCAGAAGGATAACATGGAAAGGATCATATGCGGAGCAATTGAAGATGGAAGATTTGATCATGTTCTTTTTGTTTATAATTACGGGCAACAGGAAATGGGTAAAAATATTTTAAAGGAATGCGAAGGAAAAAATGTGGGGGCCATCCTGATGAAGACCGATCCATTTGGAAAAAGATACCTTGATGTTATTGAAAAGGTGAATAAGCTCATGGCAGAAAACAAACAGGTTGATGATGGAACCAGGATAAGGTATGAGGAAATTCTTGAAAAGCAAAGGAAAGGCAAAGCATACCTGGCTGAAGATAAGCTTAACGATATCAATGCCAGGCGGGAGGCTGCCATCAATTTTGTCCTGGATAACCGGAGTGTAAGTTCGGTACTGATATCATTCAGCAATTTTGATGAAATTGAGGACTATGTCAGCCTTTCAGGCGGAAAGCTAACCGTTGACAATAATGCGGTAATCAGGGCTGTAATAGAAAACCTTGGATTTTTATACTGCCGTCATGCCTGCGGTATCTGTGAAGCCCATTGTCCCCATAAAGTGCCCGTTAATACGATCGCCCGGTTAAATCATTATTTCATATCCCAGAAGAGAGAAAAATATGCAATACAGAATTACCTTGAATTGGGAGGTTCAAAGACAGAAAAATGCCTTGACTGCGATAGTATTTGCGAAGCTTCCTGTCCATATGGTGTTTCAATACAAAATCTTATGACAATTGCACATGAGAATTTGCATTTAAACATGTCATAGGTATTTATAAAAGGGTTTCCTGCACCGCAACATATGGAACGAATGCATCAATATCGAGCGTTACAAAACGCAATTCATTTTTCCCCTGTTGTGCAGATGCACTTGTTTCAAGGTAGGCATAAACATAAATGGCATATTTACGCTGAGTGTTGGTCAGAATTTCAGCAGACAAACCGTCGCCAACTGTGGCAGCGCCTCCTGCCATAGTGTTTGTAAGATAGTTCTGAGTATTTTGCGACCACACCGGAATCCATAAATCTTTATCGACAAAATAACCACCCCCGTTTAACTGCCAGCTTTCAATAAATATCCCAAGATTTGCTGTGGCCTGGGCTGACGTGCTTTCAGTACCTGTGAAACTGGCACTTGTGGACCATTGTACATAAGGTCTTACACTGATTTTAGCATCCCCGTTCAACGGACGGAAGAACATTCCTGCACCAACAATGGCATAGGAACCCTGCCCTGAATATGCATATGAATTGCACGACAGTTTACCTTCCCGGATGATCTGATCATCTGTCGAAAAAATAATACCATTAGGGCCTTTTTCCTTCCAGGCATAACGATAGTAAGATTTCCAGTCTTTAAGGTTGTCCCTGTCGGGCCCATAAACGTGCAACAGGTCCCTTGCAGCCGGAACAATAACATCAGAGTACCTGTTGTGGCCGAGAGTGATTAATGTATTGTCATCATATTTTTGAAAAACGCCGCTGTGGAAATGATTTAGCTTTACACTTTCCACAGTTCTCTTAAAACGATTCACCTGTTTCTGAACATGCTCACTAATGGGCTTTCCATTGTGCACAGTCCAGTCAGGATCGGGAGCATTCAAATCTGTTCGAATGAAACGATCTCTGAAGGATGCTTTTTCCATGGATTTTGTAATGTATTTCAAATCCCGTTCATCGAAATCAATTGCTAAGGTTTCCGTTTTCATTTTTTAAGATTTACAGAATAAAACAATACAGACGAGATTAGGTTCAGGGAAAGTCTCTTAGTCATTAGAGTAGAAAAGAATCCGTTTTAAAAGGAGATTCCCTGGCGCTATTTGATAAAATCTGGTCACCTTATATGGTCATAAATACACCAAATAATGTTGTGGGGACTGTTGAAGGAACAAAAGCATTGTTAAGATCCGGTAGTCTCAATTATTTATCTTTTGAAAGAAACATTGAAAAAATTACATTCAATAATAACGTAGCCATTGTCCAGAGGTAAAAAATACTACTTACTAAAAATCTCCTTTATCTTTTTATCATTCCTTGCATTACCTACATGAAGATATGCCAGATAATTCTTCTCAAAAGTGAAAATGGATTTTTTTATTTTAAATCGTTTTTTGAACTCCATTAATTCCTCGGCAAGTTTCTCTTGATTACGATATAATGCAGCTTTGTCAAAATCGGTGTTTCTAACCGCATCAATCTTTTTATGTCGCCACCCTTTGCTCCTTGTCTCATCATAATATGCAAAATCAAGCATCCCAATTTTTGGGTGATATTTTTCCCTTACCTCATTCAAAAGATCCTGGAATTCGTTTGGATTGAATTCTTTGGTATAAAGCATGATATTCATAATGAAAACTATATCGTCAATGGTTTTCATTAGTAGAGGCTTAGACAATTAGAATATGTAATCTTCAGTTTTTTTATCAAAGACACTGGTTGGATGATTTTGATATCTTCGCCCATTGATAATAACTCCATATAAAAATCATGGGTAATGTAAAGGGTAACTTTAATTCTTAATTCATCCTCCGTGTCAATCAGAATCTCTTGTGATTCATGTAAAGGAAGCGATTTGATGTATTTCCCCTGGACAGGATCAAAAGATAAAATTATATCCTCTGGCTGATTTTCATTTGGACCCATGATGCCAAAACAATTCTTAAAGTATTCAGATATATTGAAGTTATTGGGAACTTGAAACTTCTTTTTGGTTATTTCAAAACCAGTTATCCGATCCAGGGCAAAGGTTTTTACCGTTTCATCCTCCAAATCATTGGCAAGAACATACCATCTGTTTTTGAATTCTTTCAAAATATATGGCTCAACCATTCGAGTGTCTATATTATCTTCCCAGTATTTCTGATAGGTGAATGATATCTGGAATTGTTTTCTAATGGCATGCAAAATACCATACAAGTGCTCTGTTCCCTTAGATTGCCTTTTTTCAAAGTGAATAAAATCAGAAAGCCGTTCAGAAATATTTAAAGCATTAAATGTATCAAAGGCTTCCAGAACACGCTTGTTGACCTCTGGCTGCTGATCCGTATCAATATAATATAATTTGCGTGAAAAATTAAAAAGTATATCAATATTGAAAATGGAACGGATGGCATTTAAATCTCTTTGAAAAGTTCTTTTCGAAGTGATGAAATTATATCCCTGTATTTCGGACTCAAGTTTTAAGTAATCTTCGATCTCTTTAAAAGTGGCAGGATTTCTTCTTACCTTTTTGATTATAAGATTGTAACGGGTTAGTGATTCCGTTGTAGACATAAAAATATTTTTTTGAGTTTTGGTCTGTCAAATGTAAGAATAGACTACGCCAAATTATGTCGCTGTTTCAATTTTCTTTAAAATATATTGTGAAATTGTGCGCCAAGACTGGTAATTTTCAATTTCCAAATATTGAGAGGTTTGGCTTGATGGTCTTTTGACTTTAGCAGGAGATAGCAAGTTGGATACAAGATCGATGCTTGATAGAAGCTGTAAGAGATGAAAAGTGTAGAATATTTTGGAATTGGTTATTTCGTGGTTTTCAGTTTCAGAATAATTCTTTCCGTCTTGTGAATTTAAGACTGTGAATCCTATGCCATCTTCCAGAAAGCAAATTTTAAGATATTGATCTGACGAATAGCCGAGTGAATTCATTGAAAGAACTGACTCATGCCAGTAAAAAGAAAGCAGATATGAATCTTTAAAACTTGGTTTTATTCTCTCCATAAAGTAATCTCTTATGGAAGTATCGAAAAAACTGGCCTTGGTTTCTGTTAGGATCGCAAAAATATTAAATAAGGAGAACACAATGCTTACTGAACAACTATTCAGGCTCTCATGGATGGCTTGACAAGTGTAATAGGCTGGATTTTCTTTCTCAAAGGTATTAAGGGCTATAATATGCTGGGCATAACGATTAAGTTCATATTTTGATTTGGAGACCCAACGTTGAATTTCGCTATTATCCGAATATTCTATAGGATAAAAAACATTTCTTAAACCTTTCGTACTAAAATTCTTCCCATATAATTTACTAATATCCATAATAATTTAACTCCCAATAAACTCAAAACAGAATTAGGGATAAAAGTAAATATTGATGCCGTCAAAAGGTGACTAAGAGTTTGCCCACAATTTAACTGCATTAATAATATCATTGCAATACTCTGGCGCTGAAATGGTATTACGCTGTGCGGGATGATATGCATCGATGTATATCTTTTTGTCATGGATAATGTATTTAAGGCTACCAAAACTATGAAAGTCTTCATGCCTAAATCCAAGATCAGGTAGAAAATAGGAAATTGTATACCCAAAAATTACTATATCTGGATTAAAGCATTCAATCTGTTTAAATAGCAGATCCTTATCCTGGTTATATGCTTTTTGAAGATGTGAACCACGACTTTCAGTCATTCCTGGAAGTTTTTTCACATTAATATATGCTATGCTTTTTAGGGCCTCCAACATAGAAGGATCCTCTTCAACGTCATTCATTTTGTTCCATTGACAGAAGTTGTTGAAAATACCCCATGAGGTATAAATCATAGGTCTAAATGTTGGCCGACCACCACCTTCAAATTCCCAAATTGTATGTTTTGATCTCACAAGTTCTGGTATGCTCCAGCCGCCTCCAAAAGGATTGCCATTCTCATCCTTACCATCGTAGGGTTCTTTTAAAACCCATAGTATTCTATATTTGGCTTGTACATATTTTTCAACATCAATAATACCATCATAAATAGGATCAAGTTCTGGATTGCCAGATTTTATTGTGCTTTTAATCTGGTCATTTAAATCATTTACCTGAGTTTGAATTTCGGCAGATTGCTTCATGAGATTTGAGATTTTGAGAATACGTTAAAAACTATTCTAATTGTCTACGAATATGAAATGTTTTAGTTTCCAGGAAGAATATGTTATAAATATTTCTAACCTGGATAGGGGTAATTACATGATGCTGATAAAACTTCAAAACCAAACCTTCAATTATATGTTCCTGAAGGAGCAGGTTCAGTCCCCGGAAGTTTTTCAAGCACTTCAACGGCAAAATCAGACAAAGAAGGGTCACGGGCACCCATTAACAGGATGACATCGCCCGGCCGGGCCATTTTACCGAGTGCGGCAGGCAATAGCGACCGGTCATTCACCAGCAAGGCATTTTTATTGGCTTTTTGTATGGCATTTATAACAACATCCGGTCCGATATCCCTGTTCACTGTTCCTCCGGCATAATACACATCTGACATAATAAATTGATCCTCATTCCGCAACACTTCAGTTACTCTTTCAGCCAGCTCTTTATGCATGAACCGTAGCGGTCCGAAACCATGGGGCTGGAACCAGGCAAATACCCGGGTGCCTACCTGCTGGCATGCCCTTATAGCAGCCGCAACTTCTGAGGGGTTATGGGCGAAATCATCAATTACCGCGATTCCGTTCTTTTGTCCTATCAATTGGGTTCTCCTGTAGATGCCCGAATAGCTTTCAAGGGCTTTGGCCGAACCGGTTACCGGGATGCCGACTGCACCTGCAACAGCCACAGCTGCCATGGCGTTTTCCATATTATGCCTGCCCAGGGCGGGAATAGTAAAAGGCACGCCGTTTATTGCAAATCTGATCTGAAATCCCTGCTGGGCAAAATCCTTTCCCTTATAACCCACATCTCCTGCGGTACCAAAATCATGTTTTGAATTCAATGATAATTTATCTGTCATGGCATGATCGTGGTTTACAATAAAGGTTCCGAGTGTGTGCTCCCTGAATATGGTAAACAACCGCATGAGTTCATCAAACTCCTTATGATCCCTGTCGATGTTCAATACTACACTTATTTCGGGATGGTAATCCACAATGGAGCCATCTGATTCATCCGACTCAATGACCAGCCAGTTGCTATTCCCAACCCAGGCATTTCCGGGAAGTCCCTGTTTCAGAAATTCAGTCAACCCCGCACCTGTCATCAGGGAGGGGGAATATCCGTTTTCCTGCAATATATGGAATATCATGGCTGTTGTGGTCGATTTCCCTGAAGTGCCGCCTACTGCAATGGTTCTCCGCTCCTTCGATATGGCCGCCAGCAATTCTGATCGTTTCATAACGGGAATTCCCGATTCTTTTGCTTTGACGTACTCAATATTATTCTCCTCGATGGCTGTTGAAACAACTACCACCTCTGTATTCCGGGAAATTCCCGATCCGTCCTGTGAATAGCACTGTATACCCAGTTTTTCAAACTGATCCTGGATAAGCATTTTATTGCCGGGACAGAATAGCCTGTCGGAACCTGCGACATTGGAACCGGTTCCCTTCAGGAACTGGGCAATGGCGCTCATTCCGGTGCCGGCTATCCCTACAAAGAAATAATTATTGTATTTAGTGCTGTTCATCGGGGAAAATTTTTGTTGATAGTCGCAAAATTAACAATCCGGAGGCATCTGTGTCATTCGGTGTCATTTAAAAATCCAAAGTCTGCATATAAAAATACATTATTATCCACTTTTTCATAAAACGTTACTATCAAATCCCCGGTCGCTTGATTATTTGTATATTAAGAAAATTACCTTTGGTTACTAAGAAAAACTAAATGCTATTTGATAAAATCTTGTCACCTGATTTGGTCATAAATACGCAATGGCGCAATATTATAACAATTCTCAGCTATTATTGTAACCGCAAATTATCTAAAAGAATATTTTCATAATATAAAGCCCGATGATTTCAGTATTTTTTGAAGAAAATCAATCCTGATAAGTATGGCAAATAAATCGAATGACTATTTAGCTCCGCACTATGTACAACGCAGTAACTGGCTTCGTGCTGCAGTATTAGGCGCAAATGACGGTATTCTGTCAACTGCCAGTCTAGCGATAGGAATTGCAGCGGCTAGTGATGTAAGAGAACCAATAGTTATAGCAACTGTGGCAGGTTTAGTTGCAGGAGCTTTGTCAATGGCTGCAGGAGAATATGTTTCAGTTAGCTCTCAAACTGATGTTGAAAAAGCGGATATTGTGCGGGAAAAGAAAGAATTAGAAGAATTACCTGACATTGAATTGGAACGATTGGCGGAAATTTATGTGAAACGAGGGCTTAAAAAGGACACGGCCCTTACAGTTGCCAGGGAATTAACCAGATATGATGCATTGGGTGCTCATATGAGAGATGAATTGGGAATTAATGAATTATCTCAGGCTAAACCAATTCAGGCTGCTCTTGCCTCGGGTGCATCTTTTACGGTAGGAGGAGTGCTACCTCTAATAGTTGCACTCTTCCTTCCGGTAAGAAATATGGAATATTTTCTTTATGGCTTCGCTATCATTTTTCTTATTTTGCTGGGATCCCTGGCAGCAAAAACAGGTGGTTCAAGCATATTAAAAGCGGTTGTCCGAATTACCTTCTGGGGTACTGCTGCTATGGGATTAACTGCTTTGGTAGGGTATCTGTTTGGAGTGAACCTGGCATGATGTTTCAGCAAAGGACAGTTGCCAAAGTTACCGGACTTTGATAAAACACGGCAAAATTACCTACGGTAGTGCAGTAACTACTCTCAATCTGACAGTTTACCGGATGGATGCTCATACCTCCTGTATTCCCTTTTCAGTTGAGCGGATGCTTCAGAATTGTCAATAATTTCGTGCTTCTTCTGATCCCATCTGACTATCGAACCGGAGGTATATGCGATCATCGCGAGTTGAACGGTTGCAGTGGATTTAAAGGCATCTTCGGGATCACAGCTGATCAGTCCCTTATCCTTGTTCCTGACAGCCTGCAGAAAATTGGCCACGTGGTCTTCCTGCATCTGCGGGGTAGGGATATCCATATCTTCACGCTTACTGTCCTTTCCCGACGGAAAGATCACCACTCTTGAATCCTGCGCAAATAAAGTGGCTTTTTCACCATGGAAATATATTCCGTTACTGAACTCTGATGATGCATCCCCGTTACCCCATAACCTGTGCTGCCATATTACCGGTGCTTTTCTGAAATTCATGGTGGCTGTAAGGGTATCGGGTGTTGTGATCTGATCTTTCAGTACATAAATTCCACCCGTGGTAAAGAATTCATCAGGCATCTCCTCATCCATTATATTCCTGATAATGTCAATATGATGGATACCCCAGTCGACCAGGTGACCATTCCCGTATTCCTTTTCAAGACGCCATGCCATGTGACCGATACTCGGCCGGTAATCGAGCTTCGGGGCAGGACCGCACCACTCCTCCCAGTCGAGAGTTGAGGGAGGGGCCTGAACAGTGGTTTCCTTCAATACAGGGTTATAGTTTATCTGTGCCACCACCTGGTGTAAGTTACCAATCCGTCCGTTGTTTATAAGTTCCTTTGCTTTTTTAAATGCATTGCTTTGCCTGCGCTGAAAACCAACCTGTACAATATTCCCGGCTTTTTTTGCCGCATCCACCATGGCCAGCCCTTCCATCACGTCATATGCCAACGGCTTCTCGCAATAAATATCAAATCCTTTTTTGCAGGCAGCGATAAACTGAAGCGCATGCCAATGCGGAATAGTGCCGATGAAGATCACTTCAAGGTTTTTCTGATTGAGCAACTCAGGGTAATACTTAAACGTCTTCGGACGGGTTCCCTGGAGCTTTTCAAGTTCATCGGCACTGCTATTCAGGTGATCCGAATCTACATCGCAAATCGCTGCAATTTCTACACCACCGGCTTTCAACGCAGCACGGGAAATAACCATGCCATACCATCCTGCTCCGATGAGTCCGATTTTAATTTTCCTTTCCTGAAAAACAGAAGGCAAATAAACGGATGAAACAAATGCAGTGGTACCTATGCCAGATACCCTCAGGAAATCTCTTCTTTTCATGTTAGTTTTTTTTATTGACCTGGCGATTGAATTACGTTATTTCAATGGCTTTACGGCAATCTCTTTGAATGAAATCGACACAAAACAGGATCACAGAACAGATGTATTTTCATCGCAATAGTGATTAATTGACCGAATTTAAGAAATTCAGACGATCGAACATAAATAATTCGTCTGCATTTTAGTTGCTAACCACCATAACCGGAAACAGGGTCGAACCCAAGGTGAGATTATTTGTTAGTAATAATATTAACAATAAATCTTGAGGTTATGAAACAGGTTACTATGTTGTTTGCACTTTCATGCATCCTGATTTGGACTTCTCAGTCTGTTTTAGGGCAGGACAAGAGAGAATCTGAAATAAGGCGATTGGAGAATCTTGAAAGAGAAGCTGTTTTAAAGGGAGATACGCTGGTGCTTTTTGATAAAATCTGGTCACCGGATATGGTCATAAATACACCTAATAATTTCGTAGGGACAGTTGAAAGAACAAAAGCCCTGTTAAGATCCGGTGGTCTTAATTATTTGTCATTTGAAAGGAACATTGAAAAAATTACATTCAATAACAATGTAGCCATTGTTATGGGAGCAGAAACGATTAAGCCACAGGGTAAACAGGATAATGCAGGCAAGGTGGTAACAAGAAGGTTTACGAATGTCTGGATGTATACAAATAATAACTGGAGCATCATCGCACGACATGCGACAATTATTAAAGTTGAATAGCGTCTGCATTCACTCGTGGCAAAAGGGTAGAAGAATTACGGCAGATAGTGTTTTTCAGTGGCCTGAAGTTACTGGCTGTAATCCGTCGGTAAAAATTAGCTTTTTCGCCTTTTTGGGTGGTCAATAATGCCAGAACGGTGTGTTGATCTTCAACAAACGACATTATATTTTTGCCCGCTCAGAATTTTTTAATATATACAGTCTTTATATTTACAAACTCCCTTATTCCCTGGATGGCCAGCTCCCTTCCATAACCTGATCTTTTGATTCCTCCAAACGGCAATCTTGGGTCTGACTTAACAAGCGAATTGATAAAGACCGATCCTTCATTGAATTCAAAGATCATATCCCGTGCTTTTTCAATATCATTTGTGAAAATGGAAACTCCCAGGCCAAAATTTGAGCGGTTTGAGAGAGCCACCGCTTCCGTAGCATCCCTTGCTATAATCACGGGGGCAACCGGACCAAAGACTTCCTCGTCGAAGACAGGCATACCTGGTCTTACATCTGTCAGCAGGGTAGGAGGGTAAAATGCTCCTTCAGGATAACCTCCTGTGATAATCCGGGCACCCATTTCCACTGATCTACGCACCTGTTTGCTTACATTTTCCGCCTGTTGAGTGGATGCCAGGGGTCCTATATCCGTGTCCATTCTGGCTGGATCGCCGGTATGCAGGTTTTGCAGTTTTTTATTGAACAGGGAAACAAACTGTTCTGCAATTCCTTCATGAAGGATGAATCGTTTGGCAGCTATGCAGCTCTGGCCGGCATTCTGCATACGTGCTTTAATGCCGGTTTCGGCAGCTTTTTCCAAATCAGCGTCCTCAAGCACTATAAAAGAATTGCTGCCTCCCAGTTCAAGCAATGATTTTTTTAACTTTCTGCCGGCAGATTCGGCAACTTTTCTGCCTGCGGATTCACTTCCAGTCAGTGAAACAGCCTTAACAATATCATTTTCAATAATGGTTTCAACCTTGTCCGATCCCAATACCAGGTTTTGGAATACGCCTTTGGGAAATCCTGCTTTTACAAAAACATTTTCGATATGCCTGGCACATATTTGAACATTCGAAGCATGCTTGAGCAGAACAGTGTTGCCTGCTATGATCGTGGGAACGGCAAAACGAAAGACCTGCCAGAAGGGAAAATTCCAGGGCATAATTCCCAGGACAGGTCCGAGTGGTTCGAATTGAACGTAACTTTCAGACGCATCAGTTTTGACAGTTTCCGGCTTGAGGAAATCTTCAGCATGGTTTGCATAATACTCACAGACCCATGCACATTTTTCAATTTCCGCTTTGGATTCAGCAATAGGTTTACCCATTTCAGCCGTGATAGATCCGGCATATTCACTGGTGTTTTCAAGTAAAAGCCGGGACACGTCAAGCATGAGCGACCTTCGTAGTGCTGTTTCAGACTTTTTCCAGTTTTCAAAAGTCACCGCTGATCTATTCAAAATCTGGTCGACGATTTTATCTGAGAGCTCCTCGAATTCTTCGATTACACGATTTGTGTATGGATTTATGCTTTTCAGTGTCATGGCGATCCGTTTAAATTGTTATAGAGTTGGAAACATATCCACAAATCTTACCGGTCGTTGCGCGCCCCTAATTTTACCTGGTGAAACATTCTTTGAAGAAAATCTCCCCAAAATTATGTACTTTACATTATTAAACCTCCATTGCTGGTAATTTCACCGTATTACCCGGCACATACTTGTACCAGCAACTAAAATTAGTACGATATTTTCTTTGCCCTCTTCGTCAAAATTCTCTTGACAATGGTCTATTATTTTTATAACTTTCTTAGGTTCTTTAAGTTATAAATTAATTCTGAATCAATTCCGTACCGTACCAAGGCACTGAAATTGCCTATTATCGCAATGCATAACTAAAATGCGCGAAAAGGTATTTCGATTTTTGGCTGCAATAAGTATCTTAAACAACACACAATGAAAATATTCATCACAGGAGCCACAGGTTTCATTGGAAACCAGGTACTCAATCGCCTCTGCCAGAAAAATGAACATGAGTTGGTTTGTCTGGTAAGAAAACTGAATGATGCAAGTGATTGTCTGCAAAACCTCGGTGCCAATCTGATTACTGGTGATGTAACGGATAAGGATTCCGTTTCAAAGGCCATGAAAGGATGCACCCATGTTATTCATCTCGCAGGCTTATATTCTTTTTGGGAAAAGAATTTTCATTTGTATGAAAGGGTAAATGTGGAAGGAACGCGCAATGTCATGGAATGTGCACTGGAACTTAAAATTTCAAAGGTTGTGCATGTCAGTTCGGTGGTAACCTTCGGATTTCCACCGGATTCTCCTATTAATGAGGAAAGCGAGCAAGGGCCTTGTTTCAGCAGGTATGCGGAAACCAAACGGGTGGGTGAACAAATTGTGTGGGATTTACATAAAACCAGGGGATTACCGGTAGTAGTGATCCACCCGGGAGGTGTATTGGGAGTGGGGGATCCTAAAACCAGTGGCAGTTATATTGCCGATTTGGTCCATAAACGTATGCCTGCTACCGTTTTCAACAAGAGCACCCTGGCCTGGGTATATGTAGGTGATGTAGCTGAGGCTATTATCAGGGCTCTTGAGAAGCCCGATAATATAGGAGAGAAGTATATCATCGCAAAATATAACCTTAAATTTGAGGAATTCAATCATTTAATCAATGAAATTTCAGGGGTTTCGCTTCCATATCTGAGCATGCCTGATTCTCTGGCCTTGGTCGGATCCTACTTTTTGACAGGGATTTCGAACCTCTTCAAGTTTAAACCTCCCTATGGCATGTCATGGGACCAGATGCGGACAATGCATAAAGGATTTATAGTGGATGGCAGCAAAGCTGAGCGTGAGCTTGGGATAAACTATACCCCTATTGAAAAAGCAATAGAGGAGGAGCTAGCCGGTTTGAAACATTAATCCCCGTAACTGTTAAGTCCCTGGTTGGAAAAAATGCCATTAGCGAGGGTTGCTTCATGCGGATTCTTAACTGGCTTGACATTTTTCGCTTGGGGATGTATCTATGACATCCCCTGCAATTACTAAGGGCTTGATGATCTTCAGAACCCAGCATAACCTGATTGCAGTTGGAAGGAAACCAGGATATAAGTAAGGCTGTGTCAATCATTTATCGTATATGAGCCGGTATATTCGTATTATTGTTTAATAATTTTCTGAGTGTGGCACTTTTTGCCAGAGCAAATTTTTAGGGCATAAATACCCGAAGAATAATTACACATATTCATCTCAATACCAGTGCTGTATGCTTCGATATTAGAACTGTATATCTTATCACCTCTGGCATTATAAAGCTCCACTCTTATGGGATCATCAGGTGGTTGATTCAAGTTAACAGTCATCACGTCTGAAACGGGATTTGGTGAAATCCTGAAGAATTCATCGGCTGTAATTTCTTCCAGAGTTGTTTCCGAACCAACGGTGAGCGTATCATAATCAATACATCCGTTATCATCCATGATACGGACCCAAAATTTTTTACCATCGTAAATTTGTGATTCGCTGACAGGAAGCGTATAGCTGTGTGAGCCATTAAACCAGGAGACATAGACAGGCACCTGCCCTCCATAGAACCAGGCATGCAAATACCAGGATGTACCTTCTGAATCCAATGTAATATTTATCGTTGGACTCTCATGAATTAAAACCTGGGTTGTATCCCATCCCTCACGCCCCAGCGAGTCCGTTGCATAAACAGAATAAATGCCCGGCACAGTTGTTTTAAACTGGTTCGTCCTATCACCGTTCGACCAGGCGTAATTGTATCCATCATCTAAAGCTAACATCACTTTATCATTTGAACAGCCGTATGTAGTATTTTCCAGTCCCAGCGGAACATTGGCAATATAATTGCTGAGCATGGCATCATAGGGAGAGATGATGTAAACATTTTTCAAATCCGGTGACATTTTGATCCTTGGACTGTATCCCGCATAATCTTTGTCCGGACAATAATTTTTGAACTCTTCAAAGCTGACTTTGCCGGTTTTCGTATTTCTGTAGAATGACAAAATAGCTTTTCCCTGTCCAGTCACGGCTATTATTGCTTTATTGTCGTTGGTGATAATCCCATCATCTAATCTTAAAACCTGTGAAAAACCCAGGTCTTCTATATTAACATGATCAATCAGTTTCAGTATTTTACTGATCGTATCAACGGAAAAGGTGTATAGCTCTTTACCAAGGCCATAAACATATTTGCCATCACTGCTGACCAATATTCTGGATACAGTAATTCCTTCAATTTTTTGAAAGAAAGAAAGGCTCCCATTTGACGGATTACGCTGTATGACGGTAATACCAGATGGATAAAATTCGGATTGCGAACTGAGATAGGCAAAATTGTTATCAACACCCGGTGTAATGGATGTAATCCCACGAAATCCGTTAGATGAATTTTCCTGGACGGAATAAATGGATTTGTATGTTAATTGTCCATTCGCCTGATCCAAGGCATAGCTCAAAACTTCAGTGGGTGTTGCTGTATAAAAATATGTCCCATCATTGGTCAGGGCACACTCAATTATTGATCTCTCAGAGGTTAAGGCCGTCCCGTTAATTGTATAAGATCCCGATAAGGTAAAATCCAGAGTAATTGGATCCCGGGAAAGCATTCTGATATTATATGAACCTGAAGTAGTGACGAATAGAAATTTATCATCCCGGGTAATTCTGAACGACGACAAGGATCCTGCGCCAGGTCCCAGTTGGCTCGATGAAAGATTGCGCTTGAATTTCAACCGCCCGTCAGCATTGCGTTCAAAAACAGCCATAACCCCGGAACTGGCCAGTACAATTACACTGCTATCATGCGTAACCAATAAGTCCTGGCCCATATGCAATCCCCCTATTTTTCCCTGCAGATTTACCAGGTTTTTATAGGCAGTTAACTCACCGGTCACTGAATTTCGCCGGAAGATCCTGATGCGATCATTATACTTGTCTGTTACGTATAATAATGAGTCTTCATTTGCAAGAGCCATTGAATTAAAAAAGACAATACCGTCCGGGTAATAATCTCCCAACGGAAGGCTCTGGACAAAACTCAGTCTTCCTGTAATTATATCTTTTTTAAAAACGGAGAGACTGTAATCGGTTCCAACATATAAATACCGGTTGTCCTTTGAAATGATTTCACTGTAGATACAGCATGATTTTTCCAGAAAACCGGAAATATCCAGTTCAGCGACATATGAAAGCGTTCCGTTAGCCGAATTGATTTCATAAGTTTTTATTTTTTTGCATTCAATGTCGAATAAATGTTTATTATCGGGGCTAATGACAATACCTGCGGATTGCTCAATGCTGTCATTTTTTCCCAGTGATTGTACTAATGCGAGACTATCACTTTCAATAATGCGTTTGAATACAAGTAATCTGGAATCAGTATAATTATTTGTCGCAAAAGCATATAAAAATTTATTCGACGGACTTATGTCCAAATCTGTCAGATAATCGCCCAGGTTCCATCCGGAAGTGATTGAATGCCTGATATTTAATTTGCCGGTAACCTGGTTGATTGAAAATATATGAAGTAAGAGTCCATAAGCACCCATGTAAAGATTGCGACAATCCCCTGTAATGGCAATGGGGCTTGAAGCGCTTCCAATGGTGAGTTCATTGCTGTTTTGTAATCTTTCAAGAAACGTTATCGTTCCGTCAGTATTTATTTCAAATGTATTCAGATTGTCATCCCCCATCACGTAAAGGAATTTACCATTCGGGCCGAAGGTGAGCTCACATGCATTTCCCAGTCCCGGAATTAAATCACTGTTGTAATGAATTGTTTCAACAAATTCATAGGGGTCCGGATGATTGGTTTTTCTTAAATGGGTTATACAATTATAGGCAGTTACGTATATTTCGTTTCCTGTTGAGTTAAGAATGATTTTTTCCGGGTACATTAATCCTTCAATTCCTCCCTCCCCATCCCTCAGGGTCTCCAAAAATTTCACCTGCGACAGAACTGATTGGAATGAGATGAAAAGTAAAAATAAAAGGAAGGCTGGTTTTTTCATGGCTGAAAACGAATAACCTGTAATTTAATTACAGTTTAAATATACGATTTATTCCATGGCTTGGTTCTGGATGCTATAAAGCAGCTTGATGTATCTGTTATTACTTCATGACATTACCCGGGCCTTCCGGTTCCCCAATTAACCACGGACAGTAATGTAAACATCACGAGAACGAGTGCCACATGCTGGGGATTATTGAGTGCCGATTTAGCCTTAAACATTTCATCCTGGGGGGGTATGATGGAGTATAGATACAAATCCTGATATTTCCGATGATAAAACTTCCGCTGGAAATGGAATAGGAAATATTTCCAGCAGCCTGTCAGGATTAACTCCAAATACAATATACTTTGTAAGAGCTTATGCCATATATAATTCAGTGGTAACCTATGGCAATCAGCAAACCTTTACAACTCCCTCTGATGAGCAATAAAGTTTAACCGGGTGCTGGTTCCGTCGTGTTGTAAAGCCGTTTCTTGTTCACCGGATGTGAGTCAACCCTTTCCAGCTGATATAGTTGGACTGGATTCCCAGGGAATCTATCAGTTCCCTTATTTCCACGGTTTTCAAAATATGGGTATTAAATCCTTTCCCCACATCGTTGTTATACACCCAGGATGGAGTTGGCCAAAGACAAGCTTTAAACTTCACCGTCCGGTAAAAATTCTGACTCACCCCCTGCTGACCGTGATGTGCCATCTGAATGTAGTCACAATCCAACTCTTTACGGTATGGACCTGACAATAACCGATCGCCCTCCTCCTTTCCGCAATCCCCCAGAAACAGCATTGATTTCGAATCATCCCATACCCTTATAATCATGCTGGAATTGTTATATGGATTGACTAAAATATCTTCATTGATGATTCCCAGTATTTTGAACTGCGTCTGACCAAGGTGTATAACCAGTCCTGCTTCTTTTACATTTACTACCGGAATCCCGGATTTTTTCAAAAGAGCATAAAATACCTCAACCCCTTCTTTAGAATCAGGCTCTGCACTGAGCAATTGAGAAGAAAATTCTGAATGATAGATCTTTTCTATTTTTAAATCGTTGGGATCTTTTAAAATTTCAAACAACGCTCCGATATGATCTGAATGAGGATGACTAATAAACCAGATATCTACTTTATTCCCCAAATCAGCAAGAAATCCCCGCAAATAAGGAGCCTCAGCATAAACACCGCCGTCCATTACAGCTATTTTACCATCCCCTGTGCGAAATACATATGAGTTGCCAATGGTATTGATCTGGGATGGAAGCTGCCACAATTCAAAATTTGATTTTGTCTGTGAATTGACATTCCATGGGAATGCAAAAACAAGAAAAATAAACGAGGCAATTTTATTCATTCGTAAATGTTGCTATCATATTGAAAGGCCACTCCCCGGGTTAACATACTCTTGTGCCCGGAAACAACTATATTGAAACCGTTAAGTCTTAGTTTCAATTGTGAAGTAAATATAATGCTTTCGCTTTCATGTTAGCAACAAGTTCCCAATTTCCAGCTACAAGAATGATTTCCTGAAATAGAAGAGGCAATACCAGCACCATCAGAACAGAAGATCCGCAAAGGTTTTAGCCGGAACCTGCCATATCTCATGAAATTTGAACTTCCAGAAGACTTCCAGAAATACCAGGGTAATAAGGACTACTAAATTTGGAACGTAATTGTTCTTTTTACGGATATCGAATACCAGGAATATGAGGGCAATGACAATGACCAGAAAATAGGTAATATCCACGGGTAAATCTCCCTGTAGTTTAAATCTGACTCCCAACAGCCTTCCCAAACCGGGACCAAGCATCAGCAAGGCTGTACCGATCATATACCTCATATGGATCGCCATGTTTCTGCTATTAAAAATGGCGAGATAATAAAGAAGAGCAAAAGCGAACATATTCGTTACGCCCAGGACGATTCTTGCGAGGGATTCCTCGTATGAAACGGTGGGAATAGACATTTGATAAACCATTTTTGAGACCATGAAGATGGAAAGGATCATTAAAGGTGCGACAATCAGGGATAGTTTTCCAATGAACCTGTGGATATGAAATAACCTGGCTTTTATCAGCAGCGGCTGAGTGATCAGAAAGGTCATCCAAACCAGCATCATGATCCCGTGAAAATGTTGTTCAATCCGGAATCCACTGAACTTAGGAAAAAATACAAGGTAGGTTTGGTAAAATCCCAGGATTATTATCAAAAAAACTGAAGTGAAAAATAAACTCAGGTAGCTAAATTGGGTAGATTTAGGTGTTGCCATAATTTAATACTAAAGGTGGATTTGCAGCGATCCGTTACTAATAGAGAATTGGAGACAAGCAATATCCTAAACAAACAGGTTTCCAACTTGTTCGTTCATGATCCCTGCCTTCCCTGACAATAGGATAATTTCTCCTAACCATAACCTCTTCAGGCCTTTCATGCACCGGTGTGCCTAAAACCCTTAGGCCCTGTATGGTAACATGACTGGTCTCAATCTGAATACCATAAGATGTCCCGCCAAGCGGATCCTGCCTGCCATTTGGTTTAAAATCGAGAGGCATTGTTGATACGATAACCGGCATCTTCCCGGGATAATGATGGTCGCTTCTTTAATCGCATCTTTAATTCCCATTGGTGTAGCCAGTCCACCCAACTTTTCAGCAAAAGTACTGGCTTTTGTTATTTCCCGTGCTGCAACAATAACGGGTCGGTTATTTTTAATCAAATTCGTAGCTATTGCCTGTCCTATATTGCCAAGACCAATGATGGCAATTTTAGCTTTTCTTTCGTCTTTCATTTTTTATCCTATTAAGATTTAACAATAGGACAAAAGAAAAACTCAGGTTCTGAGGCAGCCAATAAACTTGTTTTCAATCATTACTCTAAAAATCCGATCGAATTTGTGATAATGTGTGTACAAATACCACAGATCACTTTTTGCAATTTGAAGAATCTGAGAGGGTTCTATGGCCTCAATGTAGAGCTGGCTGGGTCTCTCGTTATGCAAACTGTCAATATCCGCCAGCCAGTCATTTTCTGCAGCAAACTGAAGATTATGCTCTTTCCCGTTCTCATCTACTTTGTACATTTTCATGCAACCTTCCACTACAAATACATAATGGGTACAAACGTCTCCTTCCTGAAGAATAAACTGCCTGCGTTTAATTTGTCTTTTAGTAAAACGAGCTATTAATTCAGCTTTTTCAGTTTCGCTTAAAGAGAGATAATTGTTAAAATATGCTATCAGTTTATCCATTTTTATGCTTATAGTTGTCAAAACCCTATTTTCGTAAATTGCATTAAATATTTGAGATTAAGCATTTCTATTCTAAAGTTAAAGTTAATTTCTTTCCCCGGCTTCTGGATTCTCCAATTTCACAAATCCAGCAATAAACCTGCTAAAATTGCTGACATCCTGCATGATACTTGCCTTTTCAAGGGCAGCCAGATATTCATTGCGTTTTTTCACAGGTATAACAGTCCATTGATAACCTGGAAACAATTATTATTATTATTTGGCTATTATATTGGAAAAGACTACGATCCCAGCCGTAGTTGACCGGATCATATTGACCACCAGGAGTATTAATAAGCGCTTATTATTTAGTTATATATGCTAATTGTAATTTGCCCTCCAAAAATGGTCAAGACGGCCGACTTTTTTACAATACCAGACTAACTTGAATTCCATAATCCTGCCTTATGTAGCAAGATCGTGTGAATTATCTAACCGGAAAATATTTCAAGATATGTCTAAAGTAATTGAATATATGAATATTACAGTTCAGATTATGAATTATTAGTAATTTCTGAGGTGTATTATAATGAATGTATTTCAAAATCTACAACCGGTCAATTTGACTAGCTAATTACTTGGTTATTTTTGAGTTAAGGTTTGTTGATATATAAGAGTTTTTATCGGACACTGACATTTTCCGGTACAAATTTTTTGCTTGGATCACTGAAGATGAATTACTCTTTAAGAGATTTGATATCCTCGCAGATCTGCCACTGTAAATTAATTTATCCCTTAGGCAAACTGGCTTTTCTATTGCCGTAAATAATTTAATCATTTGGATTGTAGCATGTAACTGAAAAATATTTCTTTATTCTAAGCTAAAACAAAAAAGGAAGCCCGGAGTGTTCGATAAATATTGTTTTGTAACTATTTGTTGATTAAGCTTTTCTGACATTTAAAATCCTAAATATAAACCCAAACGAATTTTAATTGTTTCTATAGAATCAGTTCAAGTGTTAAACGGTTCATCTTTAAAACCGGAAAATAATGAGAACAATCAGCCTGACAAAATCGACTTCAGCTTCTCATAAATTATTGTATTTCAAGATAATTCTTGCTGTCCTCTTAATAGCCTTTCCCAAAGTGGCAAAATCACAGGACGGTCCCCTTACTCCCACCGGTTTTATTCACCGGTCAGAGGTCATGCTTATTTATGATGAGATATACCAGGGAAAGACAGCCACAATAAATGAGCAGGGACTTAAGCTCAGAAAGGATTATGAGGCTGCTGATTTAAAAGAATCTTTATCGGCCCGCGAAAAGAGTTCACGAGCTTACGGCAGTTATGATAACCGGCATATCGATGCCATTGGTGGTGATTTTAATGGGGATGAAACCGCAGAATATATCTATACATCCACAGGAAAAAATGATTCATTGAGAGTCACCCTTGTATCTGTCGATTCCGCATTACAGCCGGAAGTACGTGTCGATTACAAAATTAACGGGACAAGCGTTCCCGGAAAGAACCTGGTTTGGGGAGATGTTAATGGAGATCATCTGGCCGAATTTGCCCTGGCTTATAAGGAATTTGGCACAGGAATGATTAAGATCGGAATTTTTACCATTAGTGAAAACTTTCAGATAATGCCTTTGGATATAATTGATGATATAGCTGTTAAGGATTTATTAACAATGGATTTTGGTGATTTTGACGGGGATAATAATGATGAACTGGTTGTGGAATTTCATTCGGATGTACCCTCAGAGAATCATTACATGAAGGTATATGATTTTGACAGTAACTCTAAAATCCTGCCAAAAAACCTGACTCCTTTAAACCTGCCGCAAAACAGTCATGGCAATTGCACAGCCACGTTGATTGCCACTGATTATGATGGGGATAACAAAGATGAAATTGTAATGGCATTTGGCCGGAATGAGTCCGATAATCCGAATAATGACGATACATACCTTTATACATGCGATGTATCAGATGATAATGCTACCCCCGGCGTGGATATGTTGGAAAAAATCAACATTTATTCACAGCAGGGAATTTCTGACAGGCTTTCACATGGTGAATGCAGCGTACTGTTATTAAAATCGGGTGATTTAAACGGTGATGGTAAGAAGGATATCATCCTGGCAACTTCGAATGGAATACGAGTATATGATGTTTTGGCAAATAATCTTCTTGAAGATCAGTTTGATTTGTCCAGGGCCGGCAGTCACGAAGATGCGGCTGATAATGCACCTAATTTCCTTGAAATAGCTGACATGACCGGTGACGGTAAGGATGAGGTGATCATGGCAGACAATTTCCGAAGCCTGGAACCGGATGGTACCCAATACTTCACATTGAATGTTTATCAGTATGACAGTGTGTTTGGAGAGAAACATATTTCGTATCTCACTAATTTTGAAAAAATTGATCAAAATATTACCCTGGGAACCGGCGGAGCTTACGGAAGGCATTATGCCATAGTGGCGGCTGATTTTGATGGGGAGATTTTCAGGCTGGGAGAATATACCAATTATTCATGCTGGCAAAATGTGGTGACGCCCGTCTCGGTATTAAACACTCCGCCTGTGCACATTGACTACATGAATGGTTCGGTTAGGGACATTAGCAGCTGCTTTGGCCAAAACACCTGTGAAAGCAGCATTCAGAAGTTGGAATCGAACTCAAATGCTTCATCCTTTTCCATCAAGGCAAGTCATTCCGGTGACTGGGGATATGTGCCAAAAGTGGATTACTTCGGGCTTGATATAGGCAAAATCTTCGGAGGCGATCTTGAACAGGTGAATACAACAAATACCAGTATTTCTGAGTCGAAAGAAACTTTTATTTTCCAGACATCCTCAATGGATGAACATCGCAGCAGCGATGATGCTATTCTCACTACGGTTTGCAACTATCAGAAGTGGGAATATCCGTTATATGGCAGGAACAATACGTTTCTTGGAAACATTATTGTTGTGAAGACCGATGTTGATAAAAATGAAAAATGGATAAACGGAAAGGATATCATGGATGTATCCGGCTTGCTGCAATTGCATGAGCAGGGTAATCTGTTGTCATACCGGAAATTTTATGATGATACTGTCAGCCTGAAGAAAATTGTGCCCGACATACGTCAGATCATATCCATTGCCAGCGATCACACGCTCGATAACAATTCATCGTTTGAAGAAAGTATATCCTGGAGCAAAAATTTTGAAAATTCCTATGCTTCAAAAACCAACACCATGGAGATAAACCCTTCCACCGGTGTGGATTTTTACGGAATTCATTATTTTGACCTGCATGATGAATCCACCGCCGAGGATGAGACCATCGAAACGCAAAAATTCGAGGTGGGAGAAAGTTTTGGGTTGAAATTGCAAGGCAATGATTTATTGGGCGATATCTATACTTACTCGGTAAGACCCTATTATTACTGGTCAACGAATGGAGCCCTGGTTGTGGATTATATGGTTGACCTGAGCCAGGGATCCTTTTGGAAGGACAATTTCAGCATTCAGGACCCTGGATTTCTTTTTCCAAACCGGCTCGATTCACTTAAGGTAAAATCGGATGAATCTAAGATTACTGATATGGATGAATACATTAAAACACCATCCGTTTATCTTGACCCGACCGTTCCAAACGTTAAGGATACAGTAATTATAACTGCCTTAATTCACAATTTGAGCTTAACCCCAACCTCATCCCCGGTAAGTGTGCAATTCTACCTGGGCGATCCCACCAGGGGCGGGACCTTGTTGCACGATGTGAATGGCAATAGCCTGTTTTCAACACAGGATATTATTGGAGATCAAAATTATACGAGGGTGAAAATGAAATGGGTTGCGAATTTCAGCCCAGGGGACCGTATATATTGTATGATCGATCCGGACAATAATCTTGATGAAAACAGGGAGGACAACAACCTTGGATGGACACCCGTACAGCGTTTTGCACCCGGCTGTTCGGTTATTTCAGGGATAGAAAATCATCTTTATCCTTCCTCTGTCGATGATTATCGATTTAAAATTTATCCTAATCCTGCTAAAAGTGTAATCTACTTTAGTTATTCCGGTCCGTCATTCTATGAAGGAAAAATAAGCCTGGTTGATATGAACGGTGTGACACTAAAAACAATTCCAGTCCCGAATGTTGCAGCATTGTCATCGTTAAATATCATTACGGGTGGTTTACATTCCGGATCTTATCTGGTTATATTGACTACAAAAAATTATGTACAACATTCGCGGCTTGTAATTTATTAGTAAATTATAAAAGACAATAGTCTTATATACACAAAAAATCGCAGTCCCCAATTCACTCCAAGGAGTCGATAAATTAAAGCAAGTTATAAAGGGAGCTTTTCTTGCGGCAGAAAATTCTAAACTGAAAAACAATGGAAGCAATCCTTAACGAATGGATGGATAGTTTATTTTCAAATTCATGATTAATTCAATTCATTGATTCAGTTCCCATAACAAGAGTAAATGAGAAATCCAAAGATGTGTATTCTTTTGTGTGTCAATAAAAAAAGACAGTTACTTTAAATCATAGTAACTGCCTCATTTTTGGGTATAGAAATTGGGAATTACTTGCGTGATTCCGCGTTGGGGAAGCTTCACAAAGAAAATCCCCAGCACGTCCCGCTTGCAGCGGGCCTTTTTTTTGTTCTTCAGCAATCATAAAGCGAGCTTTATGTTTGCTTCAAAACAAAAAAGCCCGGCTATTGCCGGGCGTGCCGTGGATTTTCTTCGTAGCGAGATCGGGAATTGAACCCGAGACCTCATGATTATGAATCATGCGCTCTAACCATCTGAGCTACCTCGCCATCCTGTTTTCTGATCAATTTAGCACCTTTTCAGGAGCGGTATACTGATCAGGGACGCAAAGATATAATTTTTGGGTTAATTAGAAAAAAAAGTTGTAAAAGCTGTTTAGTTTTATGGTTAAAACCAAACCATGATGGTTTTTTTGAAGGCTTCATTGAGGTATTGCTCGTGAAAAAATGACCGGATCAGTATTGTAAAGGAACATTGGTGTAATGCGCAACGGTTTCATTATATTTAGCATCTATTTAGTACAATCTGAAAATCATGCATTTGAAATGGGTCTTTGTTACCTGCTTTTTTCATTTTTTCTTCTTTTTTACTTTTTCACAGGAAATCCCGGATAAATATGCCGTACTTGACTGGAGTTTCGGCTTTTTTAACAGCGAACCCACAGATATCAACCGGATCCGCGGCAGTGTGGCTACGTTTTCTGCTGAAAACTCCAAAAAAGGTCTGACATGCGTTTCCTTCAGGGGTACTACAGGCATTAAATATGAAACTCTTCTTTTAAGCCGAAGAATAAGCCTTGGAGCCGGCATACGCTTCTCGCAGTTTGTGCAGAATACCGGCAAATGGGAAATACTATCGGAAGGTGTCAATTATTTTTATTTTTTATACGCACAGGATGAACATAATACATATTATACCAGGTTAAAAAGTATCCTTCAAACTTCAAGCTATCTTGGCGTTCCTGTAGAGTTCAGTTTTTTCCCCTTAGAGACCTCTCATTTATTCAGGTTCTATATGAAAATGGGTGCTGAAATTTATTTCCGCCTAAGTACACGCACTAAAATCCATTTTATGAACGAGGGTTTGCCATCATTTGAATCCCAGGTAGCATCACAAATTTCCAGTCCCTCCCTGATCGGCTTTTCATTGTATAATTGTGTGGGCATAAGGGCAGGCGTTGACGGAAAACCTACATTCAGCATGGAACTGCTTATTCCTTTATTGAACACAAATCCCGGTTCTCCAGGATTGCTGAAAAACAGGTTTGGAGCCGGTCTTCAATTCAACTATCATATACCTATTCATTCCAGAGACCAATGAAAACAATCCATGCCATCTGGGTTTTACTTTCTATTGTCCTATTTGAAGGATGTGTTGGCGATCCCGACCTGCAAAGGTCGATTTTCGTCCGTGATAAAAACTACCCTGACCTGCCCCAGTATTCCGAATGGGGTTATAATACATTTGGCGCCTATTTCAATGAGGATGTTTTTGTATCAAATGATTATCTATGGGAACCTGCCAGTGTAACACATGGCGACACAGCCATGGTTCTATCATTCCATGGGGAAAAAAGGAGCAGAGGAAAGGATACGACCGATATGTACATGTATTTTAATATCTCCCGTTCTTCATCCCGGTATGTTGAGTTTTTGTTCTCCCTGAATGATTCAGTAATAGATTTAGCAGCATCTTCAAACCAGGTTCTGATATTGTCTGACACAATATTGTATCCTGTTACCATTAATAATGGAGAACTGCACTTTAAGAGAGTGCAGAACCTGATAGTTGATATGCAACCTATGGAGACCATCTTCTCCGGTACCTTCGAATTTCAGGGTATAATGAACGGAAATCCGGTAAGGGTTACATTGGGGAGATTTGACGTGGGAGTGGGTTATTATTAGGCTAGAGGCTATTAGGCTAAAGGCTATTAGGGGCTTAGGATGTCTTCGAAATTCATTATTCGGGGTTCCTTGTTCGGTGTTATTTAAGTCAAAAAAACACAGAACAAGGAACACCGAATATCGAATAATGAAGATTAATTACAGTGAAGAGACCTTCCCCATGAAAAGGATCGTATTCGTTGTGGTCTCCCGTATAGCAAAGATAAAGGGATGATCCGCCACAAAGGTAATGAATGTGGGCTCCGGAGGCGCGGAGACCCATACAATGCCTACCACCGTTACTGCCGCTGCTTCGGTACCTTCTTCATTTACTTCCACAAAGGAATTGTGCTTTACAAAATCGATATACAGATCAGCTTCAGGATTAATTTTGCTGAAATCCGCAGGGCCAAAGGCCTTCACCATTCCCAGGCCGATAAGGTCATCATTCAGTTTCCGTTCAAATTCAAACTTGAATTTCGGCATGGCAATATCAACATTTGCACTTGCCGTGTCGGCCAGTAAACCGTTCCAAATCTCGGGAGTAAGCCCGTTAGCCAGCGAGGCAGCGGTATACCCTTGTTTAGGCAATAGCACTATCATGGAGAAATTTCCCTGGCCGTATGGCATTTCGACTAATTGAAGGCTGTCGTTCGAAGTGTAATGGAAGGTACCTTTCTGATGCATAAACGGGACGGTGCTTAGCCCTGATGATGCCAACCGAAACGGTCCATCCACAGTAAGATCCTTATCAAAATCATATGTCCACTGGCCTTTGAAATAAATCGCATTGATCAGAAACATGACCATGTCGGAGGAAATTTCATCTATTACCTTCTTAATTTTATCATTTGTTTTTGAGGCAACCCATCCATTGATTTTATTTACAGACGCCGGATCTCCGAACTCAAGTGCCTTAACTTCGGCATTATAATAACTCTGGTTTATGCTGATGAAATCCGGAAGGACATAAAATTCCTCGCGGTACCAGATGGAATTGGCAATACCCAGTTTCACAGTTGGGTCCAGGTCAAGCAAGGTATTACTCAATCTCTGGAAATAACCGTTGATTTCATCTGAAGAAAGATCAGGGAAACGAAGTGTGTTTTGCATTTCTGTCTTTGTGTCGCCGTCGGCACCATTATAGGTCATAGCCAGGGCCAGTGAAATACTGAGCGGCGAAATGAAAATGTTCTTATCCGTGTTCTCAGCCTTGTTGATTGTACGGAACATGTCAAATCCGAAAGCATTATTGGATAATACCAAGGATTTCTGATTAGGAGTCAAAGACACCTGTACAAGTTCTCTTTTTTCATCCGACTTGTCTTTTGCACATCCTGACAACACAGCCCCGATAAGCAGGCATGGAAATAATAAACGGTTCATATGAGGTTTGTTTTCATTCATGATGGGAATTATCGTGCAAAGGTTGCTTGTGAAGATTGAAATTCCACAGCTCCTATGTCAAATCCTTTTCCCTGTGGAACCTCAGAGCCTGCAATATCCTTTTTTACCTCAGTTCCACCAGGCAGGGCACGGATATCAAATCCCGCGTCGACCAGCGGAGACAGGGAAATCGGGTTAAAGACAGATAATCCTGCCAGATTGAACGGTTTTCCTATATTAGCTGTTGAGGTGTCATTTAGCATCGGGTCAGCATAAATAAAGGTGAATTTTCCGTCCAACTTTTCTTTACCTTTTGCGGTGGCCCATTTTGCGATATCATGATACCCCATAAATTTATTATTACCACTGAGATTCCAGTAGCAGTTGTTTTGAAAAAGTTCATCTTTTATCAACTGACCCTTCAATAAAAAGGAACCATTATAAACAAAGATGTTATTTCTGAAATTGAAACCGGTGAGGTTGTTTATCAGGCAAAGACTGGGACCTCCGGGATTACTGTTATAAAATGTATTATTATAAATTTCACAATTCCGTATCGTTCCGCCTGCTTCTCCTTTCCATACCGACAATGAGCCCTGGCCATTGGTTCCGTCGTTGTGGCTTATATTGTAGCGGATTATATTGTTCTCCCAGGTTTTTCCGGCTCCGAATTCAAACAAACCTATTCCGGAACCCTGGTTTTGATATGACAGGCAATACTGAATTATGGAATTGGAAACTCCTCCGTCAAGGTCAAATCCGCCGCCATCAGCAGCACCTTTGGCCGTTTTGTTGTCATGTGAAATACAATATTGAATAGTGAAATCGGTACAATCCCATATCCAGATGCCCACCGGTCCATTGCCATGCCATGGCATATCCCAGCCATTATTGAAGGCCTCGCAATATTCAATAACGCCACTTTCTACAGAAGAAGCCAATATGCCGTTTCCGCTATGGTTGGTTAAAACAGTGGGATCTCCCGGATTATTTTCTGCAACACAATGGGCAATGTAAATATTATGATTATCATATTTTTCCTTATCCCAAATGGTGGTGCCTGAAACATGGATCCCTGCAAAACCATTATCATGGGCGTAAACATTCGTGATGTGAACATTACTGCATTTAAATATACTTAGTCCCGAATGCTGAAAACCCCATATTTCAAGAGAATCAACAATAACTTGATTGCATCCTGAAATATAAATCCCGTCTGACCGGTTGCCTTCCATTCTGCCTTTTCCTTTGAAGTTCAATTTCTTTAAAGAAAAGAAACTGCAGTTTTCAGCTTTAAATGCCAGGTTTGTGTCTCCGTCAATCAAAGCATAGCCCTTTCCAAAAGAAGAAATCGTGATCGGATGGGTTTCATTTGCTGAATCCATTCCGTTTAATTCAATGGTGCCTGAAAAGGCAGCGCCACCTTCAAATAGTATTGTGGAACCTGGTGGCAGATTCTGGTTGTTGACATGTTGAATCGATCGCCAGGCCTGGTGAATGCTTGTCCCGGAGTTAGAATCATTTCCTGCAGAGCTGATGTAAAGAGTGGGGGATTGAGAGTGGGGGGCATGGCAGGAGGAGATGAATAGTACTGTGATAATGACTAAAAGGATCGTCTCCAGGCATCGTCTAATGTTCACGATGAGCAGGAATTTTGTAAAGTTCCTGCAGAAACCCGGCTGAAAGAGCAGATGCAAGCTATGTATTGCAGATTGATTATAAATCATTCATGCTTCAGAGTTTCGGCAGGGTTCGTGCGGATAGCCCTTATGGTCTGGTAACTGATGGCAGCCATGGCGACCACCATGGTTATGGCAGCAGAAACGCCAAATATCCATGCATTCAGTTGGGTATGATAACTGTAATTTTTCAGGAAATGCGACAGCAGATACCAGGTGATCGGGACTGAAATTACTGTAGCCAGTACCAGCAAATGCAAAAACTGCCATGTAAAAAGATGGAATATCGTAACGGCAGGTGCACCCAACGCTTTTCGTATACCCACTTCACGGGTTTTTTGTTCCACTGTGAAGGTAGCCATGCCAAACAGGCCAATGGCTGCAATGAGAATGGCAAAGATGGCAAAGTAATTCATCAATGTGCCCATTCTTTCTTCGGTCCTGTACATGTTGTCAAAATCCTGGTCCACAAAATGATAGTCAAACGGATAGGCCGGCATGATCCTCTTCCAGGATTTTTCAAGCTGCTTCATTGATTCAGTAAGGTTTCCCGGGTTAATCCGTATATACATGAAATTCCAGAACCGGGGACCCCACATGGAGATGGCCAGGGGTTCTATTTTATTGTGAAGCGACTGGAAATTGAAGTCTTTCATAACACCGACGATAGTCCCGTAAGAACCAAACTTCAGCGGGGCTCCCACAGCATTATCCAGACCCATTATTTTTTCCATTGTTTCGTTAATGATAAAATTGGCTGTTGTATCATGAGATACATCACCGGGATAGGCTTTAGAGAAGGAGCGACCCGCCTTCATTTCGATGCCCATCGTTTCAACATAATCGAAATCAACGCCACTCATGCTGATAAGAATATCCGTTTCCGGCGACTTTCCTTCCCAGGAGGCGTTGTCGGAATTACTTCCAATCTGTTGCGGCTGGTCCATACCTGCAGTAATCGATTTTACAACCGGTTCATGCAGAAGTTCCTCCTTGATCATGGGATAGGAATTTTTCAGATCGCCCCGGAGAGGGAGATAGAGCAGATTCTCTTTGTCATACCCGAGCTTTTGACTTTGCATAAGGTGAAGCTGGCGGTATATAACGATGGTACAGGCAATAAGCATGATGCTGAGGGCAAACTGGATTGTAACCGAAATTTTGCGGAAGGTGATGCCTGTTGTGCCGGTGTTGAAATTTCCTTTCAATGTGTTGATAGGTCTGAAACCAGAAAGAACCATGGCTGGATAGGTGCCAGCCAGCAATCCCGTGAGAAAGGTGATCACCACCATTCCCAGAACAAATCGCGCGGTTATCAGGTCAGCCAGGTGAAATACTTTTCCTGAAATACTGTTAAAGGGTGATAGCAGCAACAAAACAAGGATAAATGCAATTACCATGGAAATAAATGCCATCAGAAGCGATTCTCCAAAAAACTGGAACAGCACATTATTTCGGTGCGCACCATTTACCTTGCGCAATCCGATTTCCTTTGCGCGGGCAATTGAACGGGCAGTGCTCAGGTTCATGAAGTTTATGCAGGCAATGATGAGCACAAGGATCGCAATGGATGCAAAAATCCATACATTGAGTATTGCACCGGGTTTATGACCGAAACCCCAATAACTGTGCAGGTGCATACGTGTAAGGGGTGCAATTACAAAATCAGTTGTGCTTTGGGGATTGTGCTGCCTTCGCAATCGCGGTAAGTTTGGCATTCACCTTCGAAGTTTCCACATTTGGCCTGAGCATCACATAGGTGGTGATTGAGTTGTTACCCCAATGATCGGAATACCATTGTGATTTTTTCATGTAATCGAAGGGGATCAGAAAATCCTGGTCAATGGAGCTGTTGGATGGCATTTTTTTCATTACGCCGGTAACCTGGAAGACCTCTTTCGTATTAACAGTAAATGTTTTACCTATCGGATCTTCTTTGCCGAAATATTTGGCCGCCATCTCATCACTGATAACGACAGAGCCTGGCTGAGTCAGGGCTTTTTTTGGATTGCCCCCGATCAGCTCAAAGGAAAATATGTCAAAAAATGAAGAATCTACCGCAGATACCTTTTCTTCATAAAAAGATCTTTCATTTCTCGTAAACAGAAAACTACCTGCGGAAGTGATCCTGCATGCATCCTTAATTTCAGGTATCTGATCACGCCAGACCGGACCTGAAGGCCAGGGTGTTACCTGTACATGATACACACCATTGCTATAGTGCTGATCTTCTTCCACACGGTATATCAATCCGGCGTTCTTATGAAACCTGTCAAAGCCCAGCTCATCTGCCACCCAGAGGAAGATCAGCATGGCACAGGCCAGTCCGATGGATAATCCCGCCATATTCATGAATGACACACTGAAATGACGTGTGATATTCCTGAACGCGATAACCAGGTAATTTCTGAACATGGTAATTGTAATTAGTTGGATTTACGGACAAAAATGTCACCACTGATGGTTTCCAGTTTTACCTCATCGCCACCATTGTTGAGTCTATGCTTTACCACCACGGGAATTGTATTTTCCGAAGATGAGGTGTTGATGTCCAGGTCGGTGTATAGCATACCACTGATCGTTTTCATTTCCAGGTCGGCTTTGCGGTTAACCGCGAGGGTGATATCGATGAAACCGCTGATCGTTTTGGCGGTGATCTCCGTGGTAATACCATCTATCATGATATCCCCGTTAATTGTTTCAATCGAAAATACCGTTTTTTCGGGGATATACAATTCCCAATAGATATCTGTTTCAACGCAATTATGCCTTTTATCCTTGTAATAACTGTCGTTCATCCTCGCCGTAATTCTGACATCTTTCCCTGTCTCTTCAAAATTAGTAAGGTATGCCTGGTTATCTACATTGTCATTTACGTTGACAAGTGCTTTGGCAAAAACTTCCGGTTTATTCCAGGTATGCAATCGGATTGAATCGGCGATTTGTATATTGAGGATCAGTTTTTCCTTTCCGGAGAAGTCTATATGTTTATCGATGACTGTCTGGGCCAGGGTATTGGCCATGAATATCCAGCATATCGTGAATATGATTAAGTTTTTCATTGTATTAAAGTTAAAAATTATTTAGAATTTCGCTATGACTGTCTTAAAGGATGTTAATCAAGCGTAGTTACAAACTACGCTTAGCGCTGGGATGGTAAATCAAGCGTAGTTGCAAACTACGCTTAGCCCGGTGAGGGTAAATCAAGCGTAGTTACAAACTACGCTTAGCCTTGTCACAAATCCGCGCCTACACTCCCTTCCTCAAATATATATTCCCGCTTACCGTTACAATGCTGAACTTCGCACCGCCGCCATTTAGTTTGGTACTTAGTACATTACCGCCGACCTGGTTCATTTCTTTTGATTTATTGCCAAAATCAAAATCTGAATACATACGGCCTGAAATGGCACTCAGTTCAACATCGGCTGCAATATTTGCAGGAAGGGTAATATCGATCTCACCGCTGATGGAGTTGATTGAAAAGGGTTTTCCTGATGCCAGACTGCTGAATGTAACCTCTATATCACCGCTGATCGTGGAAAGTACCAGGGGACCAGTGACATTTTTAAGGATAATGGAATGACAGCTTTGTATTTCAATCTCATTTTTCATTCCATTGATATAGATGTCATTATTGTATTGACATTCACTGCTGACCTCAACGGCCATGCTTTCCGGAACTTTAACTGTATACTCCCTGCTGCTGGTGAAAGGAAGGAGGCAGGTAACCGATACCGAGCCTGCGTTTTTTTCAACGGAAAGTCCAACGCCCGTATTATCAACTCCGCCGCCATAAACAGGTTTCAGGCCCCTGGCACGTTCAGGTACAGCCATATCTTCTTCATCACCAACTGATGAGAAAATTATCTCATTTCCGGCGTATCCTTCAATTTTGAGATCGCCCGAAAAAGAATTCAGACTGAGTTTGCTTTTTTTTACATCATCAACACTTACCTTGTATTCCTGGGCTGAGATTGAGCCCACTATAAAAAGTGCAAATATGGAAGCTGATAAAATTATTTTCGTTTTCATTGCTTTAAATAATAAAAGTTTAGAAACCACCCAGGCAAACCCGGAATTCGCCTGTTCACATATATTGAATTCAATTTTTTCGTAAGAAAAATCAGAGCAATATCTTCAGCCCCTTTTGCGCCACGTCCTTCACTTCCTTCATGGATTTTTCATCGGACATGATCTTTTGGATGGGCTTGATTGCACTGGTCTCCTTTTTTTCCACAAGGATATTCATCAGAACAACCTGGATAATCGGTTCGGTTTGCCCGGAAAGCGACGCTACCATGGAATCCCGCACAGATTGCCGATCGGCATATTTTGCCAGTGAATAAGCTGCGGCTAATCTCACATTGATATTCTTGTCATTATTCAGGGTTTCTGTGAGGGCATTGAGCACTTTTATATCCGGAGCCTGGATATCATCTGTATAATTTACGGCCTGTAATCTCTGACTTGGAGATTCCTGCTTCAACATATTAATCATCATCAGTTCTTTCATCGATTGTATCTCAGTCTTCAGGCTGGCCACCTGGGCGGCTTCCTGCTGACGGTTTAAAACAATATGAATTGTCAAACCTATAAAGGTGCCTGCCATAAGAAGGGCAATGGCTGCCGCTAACTTCATCCATGGATAAGATCTGCGTACCGAAAGTGGCATAACAGGCTGTTCCTGTTTCTGCAAGGCCTGTTTGTTCATCTCACCATGCAGCATATGATAGAAATTGATCCGCAGGATATCATCCGGCTGTTCCATCCCCGTTGAATCCACAGTTTGGAGGATCTGCTGAAAGTCCTTCAGCTCATCCAGACATCTTTCGCATGTTTCGAGGTGCTTCTCCACTTCATCGCGACGCACTTTCTCAAGCGTATTGTCGAGATAATCGATCATGGCGGATTCTACATCTTCACATTTCATTGCAGTAGATTTATGTCAGTTTGAAATAGTGTTCTCTTAATTGTTTTATAGCCCGGTGCACCTGAACCTTTATAGCAGGAACCGACAGGTCGCGGATAGAAGATATTTCTTCATATTTCAATCCCTGAAACCTGCTGAGAACCAGGATCTCCTTTTGCTCGGGAGTAAGCCTGGCCATCGCCCTGTCGAGTTTTTCATATTCCTCTTCGCTAAATTCTTCTTTTTCCCCGGCGAAATTCTCATTGTAATTCTCTACCTGAGTATATCTTTCCGTGGCCCTTTGCTGCTGTTTGCAGAAGTCAACATGTATATTCCGGGCCAGCTGATATATCCATGATTTGAAACTGTGATCTTCCTTGAAAGTATGCCTGTATTTGATGATCCGGTAAAACAGGTTCTGGGTCAGATCCTGGCTTACTGATCTGTCGAAGGTGAGCCTGAGCATAAAATTGTACAGTCTCACATGATACCGTTCAAACAGAACTGATAATTCGGCCAGGTTTCCCTCTTTGACCCGCTTCATGATTATTTCATCGGATAGTTCAGCCACGTTGCCCAATTAATTGCTTTCTGATATGGTTACCACCGAAAGGTACAATGGTTACATCATTTTACCAGAAATTTTTTCGCAGTGGTATAAGGATTATTTGATGGGGAAGAATGTTAGGAAATTATGAATTATGAATTATGAAATATGAAAATGCCAATGTGCAAATATGCTAATTTGCTAATGGGCTGACGCGGCTATACAACTGCAGAACTGCAGAACCGCAGAACTGCAGAACTTCCTAGAACTTGTAAGTCAGGCTTAGGCCCTGCCTGTTGGGCGCACATATTACGCCCAGGGAAAGATTATCCAACTTGTGCCGGTAACTTTTTACCTTGTAACTTCCAATACTGCTCAGCGTTATTCCCCCGGCCAGCAAACCGATCCCCACGGCAAGAAAAATCACTCCCTCTGCTGCCTGCAGATCGTATTTATCCTGGTTGGGAATAGTATATCCATAGCCTGTATTCCAATAAGCATTTGGTATGTTGGCTAACAACACAGTACCTGCAATTAAGGAACCACCGCCAAAACCGGTCATGATTAATCCCCCCCTGCGCATTTTCGTATAGGTAATGACTTTGTTCTTGTATAGTTGCCTGTATTTATCTTGCCCGGTTGCGGAATTCTCTATTTGTACCGTTACGGGTTCTTCTACTTGTCCGGTTACAGAATTCACAACCAGAACCATGAAAATCAGGATTAACCAGGTGCTTTTTTTCATAACAGGTATATTTTGAATTTATTACGTATTTGCTCTGTTCAGGTTACTCTTCGCAGGTCCCTTCTTTCTACCGATATTCCTGTCCCTCCGGGATTGTTCTTCCTTGTCCCTCGTCCCTTGTCCCTTGTCCCTATCCCTCGTCCCTTGTCACCAATTTAATCTCCCCAAATGACGAAGGTATATGAAAGTCGGGGTGTACCGATTCAGGTTTTATCCAGCTTATCCATGAAAAGCTGGATTCAGGATCGCGCACCTTCAGACATTCGCCGCGGAAAAGTCCAACCTGTAATTTATTGTTATTTAGTAGTTTCAATTCTTTAAGTGAGGCCATGTGTAATGTAACCTTCAACAATGTAACCTGAGTGAGCATAATCCGATTTGATCTGAAGCTGGTTTCTTCCTGGCCATTGCCATTCATATTCAAACTTCCGGTAGAAACTTGCCCTGTAATCCAGGACCCTGCCCAGGGAATCCATTTCCAGGCAATAATAGGGATTAAGCCGGTCATCACTCCGGAAGAATATCTCCACCCTGTCAGAATCCACCACCTCCATCTTGTTGTTATTATGGACATGGGCGAGGGCAGTACCTTTGGTTTCAACATCAAACCTGAAATAAAAACATGCATCATCCCACAATGCCCGGAATGACATCACAGGAGGCGGCTGAACCGACCAGGGGTAACTGAAACCCGTCAGAACCAGTGCTTCACTCCAGTCCGGGGAATGGGTAATCTTAATGGCGTGATATGTTTTCAGAATATTATATTTATTTACAATTTACGAATTAAAAATTGTTACATATTAATCCCTGTGTTATGCTCTTGAATTTTTCGAATATTCCAACTCTTTATTCGCATTAATATTTTATTTTTAACTATAAAGATAAAAATTATGGAAAGAAGGGCGTTTTTAAAGAAATCTTTGTCAGGAGTCGGGTTCCTGGTAGTTGCTCAACAGTTAGAGGCCGGTAATTTATTTAAAGTTCCATACCCAAACAAACGCGAGCGGATGCTCCGTTGGCTCAGCGGCGAGTCTCTACCTGGGTACAATCCGGCTGCTTTCTTTATGCATTTCGGGGATAAATATAAGGTAGGACTTTCGGCAGCTGTCAAACATCTTGAGTATTTCCGCTATACCGATATGGACTTTGCCAAAATTCAATATGAACAGCATTATACACCGGTCGATTTTTTAAACAAACCCGGCGATTGGGGCAAAATGCCTTTGCGCAAGCTCGACTTTTATGAACCTCAGCTTGAGGCTGTTCGCCAAATTGTAGCGGAAGTAAAAAAAGAGGCTCTTGTTGTTATGACCCTTTATTCGCCTTTTATGTGGGCCGGACACTGTGCTACGTTGCCCGTGTTGCTCAGCCATATGGAAGAAAACCCCGATGCTGTTAAAAAAGGAATCGATATTCTTACCGAAAGCCAGATGTTGTTTGTCCGTGCTTGTATTGATATTGGCGTTGACGGCTTTTATATGTCCACTCAGGGCTCAGAATCAAATCAGTTTAAAAGTCCCGATATTTTCCGAAAATATATAAAACCTTCAGATTTAGTTGCTATGAACGAAATAAACGGCAGGTGTCAGTTTAATATTCTTCATGTGTGCGACTACAACTCTTTGTATTCCAATTATAACGAGGTTCTCGATTATCCGAGTCAGGTAGTAAATTGCAATCCTCAGTTAACCAACTCCTTACTAACATGGCACCAGGTTTCAGACCTGTTTAAAAGACCTCTGATGGGAGGTATGCCCAAAAAAGGTATTTTGTATAAGGGTACATTAAATCAAATTGAGGCTGAAGTTAAACACGTGATTAGCAATGCACCAAAACAATTTATACTTGGCGCGGAATGCACCGTACCTTCCGATATTAGCTGGGACAACTTAAAACATGCCATTGCTGTGGCGCACGACTCTGTAACTTAAACCGAAATACACTGCAAACTTTCTTCCTAGTCCCTTGTCCCCAGTCCCTTGTCCCCAGTCCCTTGTCCCTACCTATATTCCAAGCCAGAAGCTCATTTTCACCATAAACACATTCGTCGGTGCCCCTCCGAACAGATCACCAAGGTTTTCACTCAGGGATGAATAATAAACATTATCACGGCTATACTGATTGTTCTCCCACACAAGGTAAATTGTTGAACCCGGGCGGTATTCCCATCTCGCCACCAGATTCGAGCGGAATTCCGTGAAGCTGAAATCCGGATTATTGAACGAGTATGAATCAGTCCCGTCGGCAACCTGATATGAATTCGTCTCCTGGTTGTAAGCTGATCTCCGATTCTGTAAACGAATGATACCGTTCGTTTATGTCATCGGCATGCGCATCAAGGGTTTTCTTGAAATCATCATATATACCGGTTGAAATAAAAGGACTTCCATAATATTGAATGGAGATATCCGGTGTGATATTATAATTAAGGCGCAGGGTGATGCTATAGGTTTGTTGTTTAATATGCGCCAGAATATACCGCATATCTGTGCTGGTCTGTTTCTGTGTCACATAAATGAAATTGTCGATATTGTGATCATATGCAAACTGGCTTGTGATATAAAAATGATTTCCAAGCCTGAAATGCAGGGATGGTTTTATTACATACCGGCGGGATACACCATCTGTACTCACGGAGCTTACATTACTTAATCCGAAAATAACCCGGTCTGACTTGTTTGTATTGAACGAGATGTTGTTTTCCCAATAAGGTGAAAGACGAAATGCAGGTCCTCCGCGGAGCAGCCTTGTGGATAATTCTGCGAAAGCATAGGATTCGGTCATTGTCAGGTCCCAGCGGTTAGTGAACTGTGTTGTAAAGGTGGCGTTTACATCGTTGTATGTGCTCACTCCGCCGAAGTTCCAGGCATTCATCTGTCCAAGGGTAAGTGTGTAATTCCGCAAGATACCGTGAGGTTCAGTCTGGCGGATTCCCAGTTTGGTGAGATTCTGCACAAGGTCAGCCATCAACAGGTAGCCAACATCGTTCATGTCAAAGCCGGGTGACCACCAGCTTACCTTTTCAGAAAAAATAAAGCGCTTGTTACCAAGCCGGCCCGCACTCAGGTAACCACCGGTACCCGAAAGTGACCTTCGGCTGCTGTCTACACCCAGGTAACCTGAAGCATCCGGCCGCTGGTAATAATGAAGGGCATTACGCTGAAGTGCTATCATGGCTTCTTCCTTACCATTTATATAGCTCATAATACCCTTAAAATCAAGAAAATATTCCCGGTCTTTTGAATATTGAAGCAGGTCGATGCCGGCAGTATAGGCATTCTTATTGAGGTATTCCAGGTGTGGAACGTCGGAAAAACGGTTGGTGGAGGTAAACATGGTACCCAATTGGGTATTGCCCTTGTTGGCAATTTTCTGAACACGGGCTACAAGGAAATTGGTGAGGGGTTCTACAACGGGTTTGGTTTCCACCCCGTCTTCTGTGACTTTTGCCGTTTCTTTCTGGGTAGTACTTTGCAGGATACCTACGGATATCCCGTTGCGGGTTGTTCCAGTAAGTTTGATTGCATTGATTATGTTGGTGAACTCAGGTTCTTTTGAAAAAGAGGTTACATTGTCCACTTCAGGCGAATAGGAGGGGGCATGCCCGATCCTTCTGGAATAGAACATCATGTTATTATCGGGTGAAAAATCAAAAATATGTTTCCCTTCCAGGAAAAAGGGCCTTTTCTCTTCATAAAAAGTCTCAAATGCGGTAAGGTTCATGACAGAGGGATCCGCCTCTATCTGCCCGAAATCCGGATTAATGGTGACATCCATTGTAAAATCGCCGACACCGATTTTGCTGTCAATACCGGCATTCCCATTCCACCTGACTCCCCTGGAATAGGGACTTCCCTCGATCTGGGGTTCCATGGTCATCTTGGCGGCTACATAGGGCAGAAACTCAATGAGCCTTGGTTTTTGAATACCCTGCAGCCCGTACATGGTGCCGAATGAATAAACATGGCCGCTGTTTTTGCGGGGAATAAGGCTCCATTGATCCACCTCCTGAAGTCGCCGGACAATGCGGCGTACGTGCAATCCCCATACCATCCCGCTGTCGCTTTGATTATAACGCAACTGGTTAAGCGGGATCCTGAATTCGGCGATCCAGGAAGAATCATTCACAGATGTTTTTCCTTCCCATACTGCGTTCCAGTTGAGGTTAACCGACAGGTTATCGGTGACGATGAGATCGGTCTTATTACCACCCGCATTGATATTGAATTCTGCTGCTGCCCGGCTGTCGTGGTAAGAGTCAAAGGCAACGCTGATGAGATCACCTATGGAATTGTCATCACGGTTTCCCACAAAGCGGTTTATCTTATCCGGCTCCGGATCCCAGGCGCGAAGGGCAAAATAAATATTTTTATCATCGAACAGTATCTTGATCTTTGTCGGGTAAGTAGGCTGTGCCCGCTCAACCGGAGTATTTTGTAGAAATTTCTGTGACCAGTTGCCCTCATTTTTCCAGCAGTCATCATCAAGTTTGCCATCAATGACCGGTGGCTTTCCCTGTAGTTTAACCGTATGATAGGTCCGTTTGTAGGCCTGGTTAAAGGGAATGAGTGTATCGGTGCTTTGCGAAATGGAAGGGGGAACGGTTAGTGAAAGCAGCAGGAACAATATGAATGCCAATCTCATCATGAAAAATAATAGTAATATCTTAAAAGCAGCATAAATGTATAGAAGTTTGTTCAAGATTATTCGCAAAGTGCGATTTTTAGATGGGAATGAATAAACTTGAGTTTTGCGGTTATGCAGTTATGAAATCAGGAAGTCATCCGGATTTTGCGGATTAATGTAAATTTAACGGGGCTTTTTTGCTCGCAGATTTTCGCAGATTTCGCAGATTAATTTGAGTTTAACGGGGCTTTTTTGCTCACAGATCTCGCAGATCTCGCAGATCTCGCAGATTAATTTGAGTTTAACGGGGCTTTTTTGCTCGCAGATTTTCGCAGATTTCGCAGATTTTGCATCTCGACCACCGACACACCGAATACCGAATACCGATTACCGATTACTGATTACCGATCACCGATCACCAAATACTGTATTAAATATCTTTTCCATTGCCGATTTCGAGGAGATCAGTTCGTCAATCTTGCCATAATTTCCATTCGCAGCCCATGCCAGGGTTGTTTTACTATCTTCAAAATAAATCATCGTGGCAAAATACCCGATAGCATCTCCGCTATGATGGTAGGCATTTCCATACGGTGTTTCTATTTTAAATATTCCAAGTCCATATGACATGGGATAAAATGCAGGATCCGGATTTTTGGGTACCTGCCAGGTAAGCATTTCCTGCAGCGATTTTTCAGATAAGAGTTCGCCATTGAAAAGGGCCCTCATAAATACGGAGAGATCGTGTACATTAGAGATCAGGCCTCCATCGGCCGTATAATAATCCCATCCGCTGTAGTTTGTACTTTCCATCAGCTGTAATTTGCTGTAAAAATCTATATAACCCCGGATTATGTTTTCAGGCACAGGGTCTTCAGCAGCAAATTGCGTGGATTCAAGATGAAGAGGTTCAAATATCCTGGTTTTGAATGACTGGTAAAATGGCTCACCCGTTATTTTTTCAATGATCATTCCCAGCAGCACATAATTGGTATTTGAATAATCCACGTCCTCACCACATTTAAAATTGGCCGGCTTATTATATGCATACTCAAGTAAATCAAATGGATGCCATACACGAGTGAGATCATTGACTGAGGCTGTCTGGAATTTAAGGCTCCGGATGTAATTAAAAATTCCACTTGAATGATTTAATAGTTGCCGGATGGTGCTCTGCCTGGCATTGGATAGCTTATCCAGGATATCGCCGGGAAGGTATTTTTCAATTTTATCATCAAGCGATAAAAGTCCTTCTTCTGCGAGCATCAGGATTGTAACCGCGGTAAAAGTCTTGACGGTACTTCCGGTACGTGTTATATTACAGGGTTTCAGTTTCACCTTGCCTGCAATATCAGCCATGCCTGAAGCACTCAGCCATTCACCGTCTTCAGGGGAATAAACCGATAACATAATTCCAGGTACACCGGCTGATGTAATATCGTCCAGCAAGGCCTGGTATTTTGAATTCCCGGGATTCTGTTTGCTTGAATCTGCAAAAGGGAATGAACAGGCATATACATCCGGTGAACCCGGCTCGCTTTTAGTGCATCCAAAGAAGGCCAGGAATATCAGGAGGAGGTAATATGCCTTTCCGCTATTCATTGTTTTTATGTTTTTCAAACGGATAAAACTGAACTCCCAATTGTGTGTTCAAATGGGTCATTAAAGGGATAAAACCCGGGGAAAAGGGATATTCAATCCATGATTCATACCCAAAGAAAATTTTCGGGGACTGTATATTGTCGGGTTTCAGGTAATAATTCAGGGTTAATCCAAACGATGGCATCATGCGTGCATTTCCTGAATCCTTATGTTTTACATAGGATCCGTCTTCAAGCTTATACTCTTCCTGGGTTGTAAAGGTATGCAGATAACCCAGCCCCAGGTTTCCCGCAATAGCAAAACCCGATGAATGGCGGTATTCAAATCCCAGGGAAGGTTTAATATATATACCTTGTGAAAAGGATTTATGGTAATAGTAACCAATGTGAAGTGCAAAAAACAGTCGTGTACTGGTATACTGTTTTATATCTGATTCAGTACCAAACTGAATTCCCGGATGAATGGGTGTTGTTATGAATCGCGTATAGGGAATGGCGGTGCTTTCATTTAACAGCGAAATGGAAACAGGTTGTGAAAAGACCATGAAAGAGCCTAATAGTAAGATGCAGCTTATCAGAAATGGTTTTGGCATCTTTAAAATGATTGATTATTGGTTCCTGGTAGCGTTTAACAGATCAAATATAGAAAAAGTTCTGCAGTTATGCAGTCGAAGAAGTGACTGGTGACTAGTGACTGGTGACTGACGTATATACTGCCGAATAATTAAATATCAGGTATATAGATTGAATCTTAATCATTTAATCATTTAATCATTTAAATCTTCAAATCTTCAAATCACCTAATCCCCTACAGCCTAATAGCCTATTTTCATAAAAATCCTTAACTTTACATAACGAGTAATTCCTAGTCACCAGTCACCAGTGACCAGTCAACTGTCACGTTTTTAAAATGAATACATTAGATCAATACGGATGGAATGAATTTTTCAGCCAATACAATATTCTGAACGGGAATAAGGACTTTGTTACAGGAAGGGTTATTTCAGTGAAAGGTTTTAAGTACCATTTGATACTGGAATCGGGAGAAACTGAAGCAGAGTTATCCGGAAAATTGTTATTCGGTGCCGATCATGAGCTTCTCCCAAAAGTAGGCGACTGGGTGTTCTGCCTGAAATACGACACAATGGGATATATCACCGAAGTATATCCCAGAATAAACAGGCTGGCCAGGAAGAATCCTGACAATACCTCGGAAAAGCAAATTCTTGCGGCCAATATTGACTATGCCTTAATTGTGCAGGGGCTCGACCGGGATTTTAACCTGATGCGTCTTGACCGGTATCTTGTGCAGATCATAGCAAACGGAATCTCACCCATTATCGTGCTTAACAAGGCCGACCTGGTTAGTGACCGGGAGGCATACCGCAATGAGGTCCTGAGACTTGGAAAAGATTGTCCTGTTTACTTCTGCAGCACTTACGACGGTACAGGCCTGGAAGAATTACTCACGAAGGCCCTGCTTCCGGCAAAAACCTCTATTATGGTCGGTTCATCGGGTGTTGGCAAGAGTTCACTGCTGAATTCTTTCAAGACATCGGTACAAAGAGCAATCGGTCCGTTAAGTTCATCCACGAATAAAGGGAAACATGTGACGACCACTCGTGATCTGTTCCGTCTTCCCAATGGCAGTCTGATCATTGACACACCCGGCCTGAGAGAATTTGGAATCGCCCTGGAAGACGGACTGCAGACAGACGGGCTGTTTCCTTCTATTGATGAATTTTCGCGCAAATGCAGGTATGCCGATTGCAGCCACACCAATGAGGAAGGATGTGCAGTGATTGAGGCCTATGAAAACCAGCTCCTTGATCCGGCGGTTTACAATAGTTACATAAAGCTGACGAAGGAACAGAAACGATTTGAGATCCGGGCAGGCGACAGGAAGAGGCTGGGAAAGCAGTTCGGCAAAATGGTCCGTGAGGCAAAGGATTACAGGAATAAATACAAATATTAGGGACTGGGGACTAGGGACCAGGGACAAGCAAGAATTTTTACAGTGACTGCAAGACTGCAAGACTGCAAAACTTCTAAATCCCCTAGGCCCCTTTCTTCGGTTTGGTATCAATGAGTATCAGTTCTTTCCATCCTTCCGCAGAGTGAAGATATTTTTTTCTCTGTTGCATCACTTCGTTGACCTTGTTTCGAAAAATCCAGCAGGTTTCCTTCCGGAGTGAAATGAGATGTGACAGTTCTTCAATGGTCAGGTTTCTCCCACTGCTTACCAGGTAAAGAATATAGAATGCCTTTGTAATTGGAAATTTAATCCGGTAGAAAATGGTGTTACCTGTCAGCGGTTCGCGATATCCGCATTCTTTGCATCGACGCAGAAATGTCCCCATTAAAACCGTATAGCTCGTATTGTGACAATTTTTGCAGGAGAAGGGAAGCGGGCCTTTAAGTTCCCGGAGCAAGGCAAAACATGATTCATCATCGGGATAAATCTCACGGAATTCTTCATACGTAACGCGTTTTTGCATCACCCTCGCTTTTGAAAGTTCCTGCACGTTCTGTGTAAGATCCTCATTTTTGCGTTGAAGAAGGTAATTCATCCTGCGGATCTCTCCACCCTGTCTTTCTATTTCATCTTTCTGAAATTCGAGGTGTATATTTTTCCGGATGATTTCAGTATTTGCATTTTGCAGGAATGTCGCCTGCTCCAGTATTTGCTCCTTTTGTTGAACAACTTCATCAGTTCGCTGCCTGACTTTTGTTTCGAGAATGATGTTCTGGCTTTTGATGCTGCTTACGCGAATTGCATGCAGTGTAAGTGCAGAGCCAAGAATAAAGCTAATAACAAGGAGTCTGAACCACAGGGTTCTCCAAAAGGGCGGTCTTATGAGTATTTTAAGAATTGTGCCTTCAGTGTTCCAAACTCCATCGTTGTTTGATGCCTGAACCCTGAAAATATAACCTCCAGGGGGAAGATTGGTATAGCTGGCAGACCTGAGGTCTTCATTGTCAATCCATGTTTTATCAAAACCTTCGAGAAAATATTTATACCGGCATTTTGTAGAGGATGAAAAATTCAATGCCGTGAATTCAAAGGTCAAAGCATTTTGCCTGTAATTAAGAATGATGGATGAGGTTTCCAAAAGGCTTTTTTGAAGTGGTGATTTTTCACCAATTAAAACCGGCTTGTTCAGGATCTTTAAACCGGTAAGGTAGATGGCAGGTAGATAAGGATTGTCATGAATGCTATCGGGATAAAAAATGTTGAGGCCATTAATGCCACCGAAAATAATTTCTCCGGTGGACATTTTCGCAAAGGCCCTTGGATTGAATTGATTTCCCTGCAATCCATCAGATTTATCGTATAGCTTGATGGATTCTTTTTTCGGATTAAGTACTGCAATACCAAGGTATGTGCTGATCCACAGGTTGCCATGATGGTCTTCTATTATGCCGCAAATTACATTACTGGGCAAACCGTCCCTTGTTGTATAAATTTTAAAGTTACCTGTTTCGGGATTGAAACGGTTCAGGCCTCCGTAGGTCCCTATCCAGAGATCTCTGGAAGTAGTCTCTACAATACAGGTTATCTCATTGCTACTGATAGAATTTGGTTTTGCCGGATCATGCATATACCTGATAAAGGTTCTGTTTCCGTCAATGAACCGGTTTAATCCTTCATAAGTGCCCACCCATAGAGTCCCGTTTCCATCCTGCAAAATATCCGTAACATAGTTATTACTCAGGCTGTTTGAATCCAATTCTTCTTTTACAAAATGTACAGTCTGGTTTTTTCCCAGGTTGAATTGGTTTAGCCCGCCACCATTGGTTCCTACCCATAATAAGCCCTCTCTGTCTTCATAAATGCTGAAAACCGAGTTATTTGAAAGGCTGTTTGAATCAGCAGGTTTATGGCGGTAATGAATAAACTGTTTGCGCACAGGATCCCATCGATCGATACCATTGTCCATATATCCTACCCAGATATTACCCTGATGGTCGCGGCACAATGCACTCACAACATGATGACCCGGAGAGGCAGTATTGTCCGGATCGGGCATGAATACCCTGAATTTACCTGATTTTCTGTTCATTACGTTAATTCCACCCTCATCTGTACCTATCCAGATATCCTGGCCATCAGGCAGAATGGAAAGAACAGAGCTTTTACTGAGACTGTTCGGATTTAATGCATTGGCACGGATAATCTCGATCTTTTTCCGGCTGTTGTCAGAAAAATTCAATCCGCCACCAATCGTCCCTACCCATAAATTTTTCTGTTTATCGGTAAATACCGACATTACGGAATTCTTGCTAAGTGTATTGTAGTCTGTTTCGAGATGCCTGTAATGAGTGAATGATTGTGTATGAATATTGAACAATGATAATCCCCCGCCCAGGGTTCCAATCCAAAGATGCAATTTGTCCGCTTTCTGAATGGTCTTTACCCGCTTTTGAGCCAGAGCTCCCGGTTTAAACTCCTCAACGAGATAAGGGATTTGCAAAAAGCGGTTCTCCCGGATTATATACCTGATCATCCCGTGCTCTTCTGTTCCCAGCCATAAATCATTTCCCAGCAGGCATAATGTATTTACTTCATTATCCGATAATTGCGAGTTATTTTTATTAAAACTGGTAAACTGCCGGTGTACGGGATCAAGTTTTACCAGGCCCTGTGATCCAGTGCCGATCCACAGAATGCCGGCACTATCCTCTACAATTGAATTGACGTAATTATCACTAATACTGTTCGGATCATTTGGATTATTGGAATAAAGAAGCCGGGTGTTATCATCTGCATTGAACCGGATCAGTCCTTCGTTTGTTCCTATCCATATCTTTCCGGAATGGTCCTCCATCATGGTACGGATTACATTCAGTTTCAGTCTTAGATCGACAAATGTAAAACTCTCTTTTTCAGAATTATAGCGATAAAGCCCACCCCCACGGGTTCCGATCCAGAGTACACCTTTGGAATCTGAAAACAGCACGGATATTGTATTGTTCTGCAGGGCTCCGGGAATGGGACGGGACAGTTTAAAAACCTGGAAAAATTTCCCGTCAAAACGGTTTAGTCCGTCCGATGTTCCGATCCAGATATAGCCATATCGATCCTGATTAATGGCAAATATTGTATTATCGGAAATTCCCTGGTCAGTATTGTATGTCTCAAACTGGAGGAATCGCTGGGAGTAAATATGAAAAAAGGGAATCTGAATGAGTAACCAGAAAAGAAAGGGCTTTTTCATGCGCATCACAGGGTCGTCTTATCAAAAATACGATTTTCCATGAAAAAGCAATAATAGGCAGCTGAATTCTTAGCAATTATGCCAGATCAGCATCAAGGGAAGCTTTTTTAATTATTCCTGTTAATTTTCTGTGCCATTCAATATCCCGCCACATACCGGTGAACTGTGGCCCGCAAAAGTTGCTTGTGGCAATATACTTCCATCTTCCCTGTTTCGCAGCCTGAATAGTGCCAAAGGCACAAATCTCCTTTACCCAGCTCCATTCAAGCATAGGATAATCTTTGTAATCAATAGGCCCCCAGCATTCCGTGGTACCAACCGGCTTTCCGCTTTTCCGGGACCACTCTGCCAGTAGTTCAATGCCTTTCGAAAGTTTTTCCTGGTATTCCTGTTTGCTCCTATAATATTCTTTTTCTCCGGACTTCACAATTTTCCTGAATTGTTCATATCCCCATGGAGTGTATTCAAAACCCAACCGCTTATAGAAATCGGAAAACTGGACGATCCAGCAATGCAATTCCAGCAGGTCAAGAGATGAAACATCTTCAGTTAGGCAATTTTCATATTCTGTGGTAAATGAAAATGTGTACTTCAGCTGTGGGTAACGCTCCCGCACTATCCTGATTGAATCCGTCATCCATCGATTTCCTTCAGGAGAGTTTCTGATGAAGCCATCTTTTAGATAGGGTGTCCATACAGGGATGGGAAATTCATTATTCAGGTCAACAAATTCTATATATCGCAGGAGTCCTTCAGCCGCTATGCTATCCAAAGCCTTTACCCAAATAGTACCCAGTTCTTCCGGGCTCTTTATCTGCGAAGCAAGGCACTCCTGGTCCTCCCGCCACCATGTAGAAAGAGCCACCTGTATATTCCGGGCGGCACATTTCCGGATAAACTCATTCAAATAAGGCTGCACCTGGATCTCATTTAAATCAGGGCTTCCCCAGTCAGCGTTGTCCCAGTGCGGGGAAATCAGCCATTTTTTTTGTGGATCTGCCGCTATCAGGTGTGGAAATGCATCGATCCTGACACAATTATAACCCCTGTCCGAAAGCTCATCGAGTGCTTTATCCCAATCTTCATATCCGGCACCTGTCCATCTGCGCTCGAGCCATGAAAAGTCCCACATCGCTATTGCCATCGGATATTGCAGCTTATTGCCGGAGGCACGGGAATTTCCGACAGGTTCCTTTTTACCGGAACAATTGGCAAGGGAGCCCCCGGCTGCAGCCGCCATCGATGCCAGGGCAGTTGAATGTAAAAAGGTACGTCGTTTCATTTATATGGGTTAAGTTTAATTTCCTGTTTGCCTCCATGAAGCTTTAGGCGTTGTCCTTGCCATACAAAAACACCTTCTGTCCCCTCGGGAAGGGTGATTTTACCCTCCACGGAATTTCGGTTGAAGTCAAGATCAAGCGCTATATTTCCTGCCGGATGTGGCATAGAGCTTTTGATGGAAGTAAGATTCCCGGGACAGGGAGCAATTTCCACCGATCGGAATCCCGGGGTTAAAGGGCGAATACCACAAACCAGGGAAAGAAAATGGTAACATGGACTGGCGCTCCAGGCATGGCAATCTGAACGGTCTTCATAATCATCTTCGCGAAAAGTGGTGAGTCCTAATTTCAGCATTTCCTCCCAGGGCTGGAGACGGCTTAGATATTCGTTCCCTAACCCGCTTTCACGAAGGGCTTCAAAGAGGTAGAACTTATAATAGGTAGTTGTTTGAATCAGGCTGGTATCCTTAAGGATCCTGGTCATTAGCAATTGTCCGGAGGGCTCAGGCAACAAATCACAGAGAATAGCAAAAATATTCGTATGCTGTGAGTAAAAGATTTTTTCAGGAGTATCTGAAAACAATCCTTTTTGCGAATCAAAGCACTCCCTTATCACGGCTTTTGCAATTCTGGTATGTAGTTCCCTGTATCTGGCAGCATCCTGTTTTTGCCCAAAATGTTCCATAAGGATCCCGGCACGTTTAAGGGCATATACATAATTGAGGGTAATCAGGGCAGACGAGCCGGTATCAACGCCGGCAGGAGCCCCTACCTGGAAACCCGGGGTCCAGTCAGTGAAGTTGAACCATTCCAGGGGACCCAGCAGATCATTGGCCCCAAGCCTCTGCTCAAACCAATCCAATACACTCCGCACCCCGGGCAGAAATTGACGCAGAAACCCGTCATCCCTGCTGTACATGTAATAATCATGAAGCATATCGATCCAGTAAAGGGAGAAGGGTGGGGTTATCTGGGGAATGTAAGATGGACCCCTGGCCAGGGTGAGTCCCTCGGGGATCCTTGATTCATCCGCCAGTTTTAAGGCATTGCGGATGAGCCGGTCATCCCCGGTGAGATAGAAAGAAATCAGTGCCTGAATTCGGGTATCGCCCAGGTACTGCAATTGCTCGTAATAGGGGCAATCCATATAGGTTTCATTGGCGCAAAGCCTGGCCGTTGTCCAACCGGTATTCCAGATTTGTGTAAGTTTCGGATCTGGGGTATTGAAAATCGCCTGTAATACAAACGGATAGGCAGTAAATATTCCATACAGGTTATTGATTACAAGCGGTTTGCCTGAAGTAATGACCTCCAGCTGCAGGTATCGCCACGTGCGCATCCACAGGGAAGTGAATTCACAACTGTCCTGTCCGCCCGGCATAAAAATATCATAGTATCCGATTATATTCTTGCCGTCGATTTCTGCCCGGTTTCCTTTCCGCAGACTTATATCGTACAATGATTCGGCATAGGTGACTTTGATCCTGGAACCCAGGCCACCTGAAATGTTCAACCGTGGATAGGCAGTTGTCAGGGTTTGCTGGTCAAATAAAACAACCAGGGTATCATTGGGCATAACCCGGTATGAAAAGGTTGGCTTCTCCAGTATCCCTGGCCTGTAAATCAGTATGGTTCGATCGCACTATTGACCTGATCCCGAGTGGTGTTTCCTCCATAGCAGGGATGGTCCGCGGAACCAGGTGCCAGGGAACACCGTGCATATATCCGCGACCTGTGCCACGAATTACCCTGGTGGCTGTCACCCAGTCATTGTCATTGAAAGAGGGTTTTTCCCATCCCCAGGGAAACAGTTTCCCATCAACACTGTCACAGGGCCCTGCAACAAAATATCCCCTCACCATGCCCGAAGTAACTGCAATGGGATTATATGCTTCATTACTGAAAACTTTCCAGTCATTCCCGGTATTGAGCAAATTGCCATAGGGGGACTGCGCCTGAAGAATAAAGGCAGTCTGGCTTGAAAACTGTGCTACCGGCCTATACAATCCCAGGTTAAAAACCTGGGCGGCAATTAGGTTTTTACCCTTATGCAGAAAGGGAGCAATATCATATTTTTCATATCGCCAGAAGGTAGTGCTTCCCCTGGCCGGGCCCATACCAGCCGGCTTTCCGTTAATCCAGAGACGGTATCTGTTATCTGCAGATACGTAAATAATCAGACTATCAGGTAATTCGGAGATTTCAAAATATTTCCGGAAGTGAAAAACGCCATAATCAAGCCGTGAGGCGGCCGGATGGGTTATCCACCATGCATCCCAGATATGGCGTTCGTGATCCCAATCAGTGTTGATCCGTTGCGATGATTCCTGTGCATTTCCCGAAAAACCTGTTAAAAGAAGGCAATACAGCAGTATTTTTTTTAAGAAAGTAATGTTCATTCCGATTTCATGTCTTCGTATCCGAAATAATCAAAATAAGCCCACTTATCCTGGTAAACCATATCCTGAACGCAAATCCCCACCATAGCACCGGTAAACCCGTACTTGTTATTTTCATCCGATAATTGCCCCGACCAGAATGCTTTTCCATATTGTTTCCAGTTTATGCCATCAGGTGAATAGGAAAACCGGATGGAGTCCATCTCCAGTTCAGTGCGGAGGTATACTTTTTTCCAATCCCTGATTGAAACTTTGGGAAATGGTTCTGTATTCTGATCAGGACCGTTTTGATGCGTTATATTGAGACATTTCCCTAACTTATTGTCCCATGTAACTTTCAAATAAATAAAATCACGTGTATCATAAAAGCATGTAATACCGGCCATATGACGGTAAGTTTCCGGTTCAAATTCCACACAGGTTTCTGCCCTTGCGTGCAAGGATGTAAAACGGCGAACCACCAGACTCTGATCATCCAGTTCATTAAATGCCTTTCTGCCCCGCATGGAAAGGTATCCCGGACGGCTTGTGAGGGAAAGCCATTCTTCGTTGGCTGGTTGGCGCAAAGTCTGATAGCATGGCAGCAGGCGCGCTTCATTAAAGTCATCACGGGTGATGACCGGGGAATGTGTGGTATGATTCAGGCCAATACGAACCAGGGGGAGGTGATCTCCCGATTGGGAACGAATCCATCCATCCTCAGTCCATTTCATAGGCTGGATGCAGGTTTCGCGTCCCAGCACGGATTTTCTGGCAGGCATGATCGGACGGGAGGCCAGGTATGCCATAAAAAGACTTCCGTCGGGAGTCTCAACCAGAGAAGCATGGCCCGCACGTTGTAAGGGATGTGAAGGATTATCCCTGGTAGTAAGCACCGGATTCAGCGGATCAACTTCATAGGGGCCGTGGATGTTCCGCGAACGGGCAACGGTTACCTGGTGTCCCCAGTCTGTTCCGCCTTCGGCAGTTATAAGGTAATAATATTCCTTGTGTTTGTAAATCCTGGGTCCTTCGGTTCCAAAACAGGTGCCTTTGAAAATAATCACAGGTTTGCCTGTCAGTTTACGTGTTTTCAGATCGAGCTCCTGCATGGAGATCCCTCCGGTAATATATGACTGGTAAAAATCAAGTGTCATGTTCAGAAACCATACCCTGCCGTCTTCATCGAAAAACAGGGAAGGATCAAAGCCTGTAGCGTTTAAAAATACCGGATCTGACCAGGGTCCATGAATATCCTTTGCGCTGGTCAGGTAATTCATGCATCCGTTAAAGGGAAACTGACCGGTAACCACGGTATATAAGGCATAATAAATACCATTTGAAAAGTGAATAGAAGGCGCAAATACACCCGATGAATTACCTACACCCCGCAAATTAAGCTGACTTTCCCTGGTAAGTATATGGCCTGCCTGTTGCCAGTTGACCAGATCGAGGGAGTGATAAACCGGTATTCCGGGAAACCATTCGAAAGACGAGGTGACAATATAATAATCCTTTTCAACCCGAATAATACATGGATCAGGATTGAAACCGGGAATTACCGGGTTTGTAAAAGAATCCCTCACAGCCACGTATTCATCCGGTACCTCTGAAAAATCCTGGTACTGAACTTGCTTGCAGGATATATGTAAAAGAAAGACCGGGATCATCCAATACGCAAGAGATGCGAATTGCTTAAGGGATATTGGGATTCTTTTCATCAGGTTATTCATCGAGATTCAGTTACCCGAATTATTGAATTTTTATCAGTTTTTTTACAACAGTGCAGTTCGGCAAAACAAGTTCAAGCATATAGGATCCTGCGGCCAGTTCTTCAACATCTATTAGCCATTGGCCATCAGCGTCCGGCTGAATTGCTCTTTTCTGAAAAATAATCTGGCCCATAAGATTGTGGATGATTACATCGGCTTTTCCCAGGGACGGATCAGGATTAACTATTTTCAAAATCAGCCGGTCTTTGACAGGATTGGGATACAACATGATCTCAGGCAGGTTGTCGTTAAGTTCTGGTAATGTTGTTGCCACATTGGCCGTAGTCATTACAAATAACGGTTTCTCTTTTACCGTAATTGAAACAGTATTTCTGTTGATGGTTAAATCTTTACTCACTCCTTGTGTTTCACCGTCGGTAAGTTCAATCTGTTTTACAGAACCGGGTTTGCCCGAAAGATTAAGTTTATAGTCTTCAATAACGGTTCCATTGCTTGTGGGAGCCCAAACGGCATATATCAAAGTATCCCGCTCAGCATTTTCATATTTGTAAATAAGTACATTGTTGTTGTAGGAGTTTTGTTCACCGGTATAATACAGGCCTTTTAAGGTGTTTTTCATAGTGTAGACATAGTACCAGGAAGGCTTGGGCTGCCAGTCGTTTTTTTCGTTCACCAGTCCGCAGGTCTCGAACTGTGTTTTACCATCATTGTCCACATCACGCAGCATGTATTGTGCAGCCCTTTCAATGCCTGTGGAAGATAGCAGCAGATATTCGCGGATAATCCACCAGGCCTGGACTTCTTGCCGGTTGCTGTTGCCTATTGACGGACACGAGAATGGGGTGTCATTGATACCACTGTCCCATCCGAATTCAGTGATCCATACTTCAACATCCGGCAAATACTGGTTGCGGTAATCCACGATGGCCTGCATGGTTTCCCTGATCATGCCCTGTTCCGGACTAACCCCGGAAGTATATCTGTGTACATTGATCACGTCATACACAAACTTTTTATCTGTGCGATTAAGTAAACACCATTGCCTGATGTCATCCACATAATTCACGTCAGCATCTGTTAAGCCACCCAGTACCAGTTTCATGGCCGGGTCGGCATTTTTAACCCCGAATGTGCTGCCCATCACACCCTGGTGTCCATCCCTGTCTGCACTGCCCATTGCTGCGAGCTCATCGGCTGTGAAGTGGTTTTCTGCCGGTCCCCACCAGCGGTCCGGTTCATTCCAGTTCTCAAGGTACCGGATTGTACCGAGGCCGGTTTGTCTGGTCTGATTTGCAGCCAGTTTGAGAAGAGTATCAGCCACAGGCCGGCTGCCATACCTGGCCGCATACTGGAACATGTGGTCAGCGTGTTCTTTATAGGATAATGGATCTGTGGTGCTCAACCCGGCTCTTACTGGTTTTTGATCTGACGGGAAATTATTTGACTCATTCAGCCAGCTTACACTGTTCATAATGCATGGACTAACTGTGATTCCGGCATCGAAAAGACCCTGGTAATACTCATCAAAAAACCATGCATTTCCGCCTGCTGCCCGACTTGGATTCCAGGCATTTTTATTATCCGGGAAGGGTTCTCCTTCATCCCAACTCCAGGGATGGTACTCCCGGATAAATCCAGCCACCTTGATCTTCTCCAGCGGATCATCGATAAAAGCATTGGTGCCGATAAACTGGTCCATTGAGGTTCCTGAAGAAATCTCAAGGACTGTTGTCTGTGCCTGGACGCCATTTGATAAGGCAGATGTATTTTTCTGTTCATCCGTGGTCCTTATGGCAAAATGGTATATTGTTTCCGGAAGCAGACCTATAACAATCATGGATTGCACTTTACCGGCAATTTCAGGATTTGGTACATTGCTTACAGGCATAGCAATATCCCAAGTTGAATCAGTTATTGGCTGATTGCCATACCGGATTTCATAATACAGGGCAGTACCGTCCATTCCATCATCTCCGGGGGCAGTCCATGAAATTTCAATTGAGATCGGCCTGGTCTTCACAACGCTCAAATCATTTATTATTGCCGGGGAAATGGTATCTGGCGGAGAAGTAACAGTGACAGCTATGTTCGAAAGAACCGATTTGTTTGATTCTTCATCCCGGGTTTTAATGGCAAAAAAATATCGGGTGTTTCCGATAAGTCCCTTTATAGTTAATTCCTGCGGGGTACCTGCTATTTTCGGAGAGGGTATATCATTTACGGTTACTGAAGACAGCCAGTTGGATTCAGTAATGGAATCAGTGTTATACCTGATTTCATATGCCCAGGCCAGGCCAATGCTGTCATCATCACCTGGAGAGGTCCAGTGAAGAATCGCTTCAATCGCGCTCAATGTCTCAGCTTCCAGATCACGAACCGGATCCGGAGCTACTGTATCCGGCTGGTTATTTTCAACCAGGATAAGGGTACCGAATTTATCAGCACGTTTCATTCCTTCCCCGGTCGGATTGTTCCAGAGAAAATTGGCATCCGGCATCCATTCTTCAGGATTGTTATCCAGGTCAGCTACCTGGAATTCAGCACCTATACTTCTTCCAATGATGATGGGTCCTACGGGATGAGTGCCGATCAGGGTTGACCATGGCATTTTTACTTCAATGATATAACCGGCCGCAGTGGACTTTGAGATATTGACAATGCCAGTAACCGGGGGCTGTTCAAAAATGGGTTCATCATCGAGCCCATTGATGAAACGATACTGGTATTTATCATCGGTTAAGTAATCGCCGGTTTCTACTCCATTCTTTTCATTCAGCATATCGAGGAAAACCTCGAAGCAATCATGGATCCAGTATTTTTCAGCATTATGACCTGAATTCAGGATTATATCATCCGTAACTTCAATTAGCAAGTATAAATTCACCGTATCCCATAATCCATACCAGTTTGCGGTGAGATCTCCTGGACCGTCAGAAGTTCCGTTATAGTTATAATCAATGGAATATGAATTTGCATCATTCCAAACATCATCCTTTGTGCCGTCAATTGACGGTGGTTCATTTGCACGGGTTATATAACCGATTTTATGATCCTGAGGGAATACATCGTGCGAAATAAAAATGATGAGGAAGAGGATGCAGACAATACTTTTCATTCTGTATGGGGCGTTTAATAACCGGGGTTCTGTTCAAGCACTCCCTTGTTTACATTGATCTGAGACTGGGGTATAGCTGCATACAGTCTGTCCACATTTGGAGCATGCACCATTGTCATCAGGGAAACATAGTCATCTTCACGTCCCCAGCGCAGCAGGTCTATCCATCTGACACCCTCGAACATAAGCTCCAGTCTTTTTTCGTCCTGGATGGCTTTCAGGTTAACCTGATCCAATGTCAGAACAGGAATACCAGTGCAACCGCCGGAGCCAATGTATCTCGGGTCATCCTCCCTGGGCACGTAGGTCGGATCGGCCGCCCTTGCCCGGATTGTATTTAGAATAGACAAAACATCGTCAGCAGTTCCAATGGAATAACCTGATTGCACAATTGCTTCCGCCTTCATTAACATTATTTCGGCCAGTCTTATAAGAGGAAAGTTCTTATCCCTCGATTCATCACTCTGGCCCTCAATGATGAGACCGGAAGGAACATGAAAGTGTTTTACATTTCTGCCGCCATAGCCCGATTCGCCTGTCGATCTTCCAATGGCCCGTACACTGTATTCAAGCCTCACGTCCTTATAAGCACCACCAAACTGGCTTATCATGTTTTTCTCAACCATAAAGGGGGGCAGGGGAGCAGTGGGATCTGCATCACAGTACCATCTGTACACTCCCATAAAATCATATTCAGCCCTGGATTGCCCCTGGCTCTGCCAGATCACTTCCGGATTATCATTTTCTCCTGCAAAAATATCAGTCCATTTAGGGGCGAAAACAAACATATTGCTGTTCAGGATTTCATTGCATTCCTGATATGCACTGTCCCAATCCTCATTCCACATATGAATGCGGGCCATAAATCCCCTGGCTGCCCATTTACTTCCCCTTCCGCGAACGTCATGATCTGTTTGGGAGGCAAGCTTGTCAGGAAGAAGGTTTTCGGCCATTCTAAAATCTGATTTGGCCTGGTTAAGCACTTCCTCCTGGGAACTTTTATTAAGGTAATTATCCTTAGGATCTGAACTGGTAGGAACCTCGAGTACAATGGGCACATCGCGAAACACCATGGCCAGCATATAATAGGCATATCCTCTGAGAAAATAGGCTTCACCCAGGATCTCAGCTTTTCTGCCTGGTCTGAAACTGTTTTCAGGAATTGTCTGGACCTTTTTCACGAGAAGATTGATATTGCATATTCCTACATAGGGCTCGGTATAGGTGCCCAGCATGCCATACAGTTCAGATGTGGCCAGGTCACGGTAATCGCCGGCACCTATTCCCGATTTGGCGTGGTTACCAGCAGTTATTTCATCAGCCGAAACAGTTAACCAGAAAATATTTTGCATCATATGTTTCGAAATGATCTTGGCATAAGCGCCTGTCAGGCCGATTTCTGCATCCGTTGAAGTTTTATAGAAATTTTCCAGATCCAGGCTGGCCTTGGGTACTTCATCAAGAAATTCTTTGCTGCATGAAAATCCGAGCATTATTATCAGGACTGCAGCTGAAACTAAGGATCGCGTATTCATAATTGTTGATTTTTCTTATCAGAACTGAACATTAATGCCAAAAGTGTAAGTCTTTGCCTGGGGATATGCCCCGGCATCGATACCAATGCTAAGGTTTGCACCAATCCCTTCGCCCGTAACTGTACTTACTTCGGGATCAAATCCCGTATAGCGTGTGAAGGTCAGCAGGTTATTGGATGAAAAGTAAATACGGGCAGACCGTATTTTAGTACGTGAAATTATTTTCGCTGGCAGTGTATAACCCAACGTAAGGGTCTTCAACCTGAGATACGATCCATCTTCAATCCAGCCATTATGACCTTCACGCTGATCTATGTTTGATCCGGAATAGTTTGTTGTGGGATATTTGGTATGAATATTTCTTGGATAAATTACATTTCCTTCAGGATCTTTGATATCTGAAGAAAGGTAGCGGTTGTCAAAAGCCTCCTTAGTTGAATTCAGACCTACCTGCAATCCAGGGACCAGCTGAAGATCCTCCAGGCTTTGCCGGGTAGCATTGTACAGGTCATTTCCATAAACAAACTGAAAAAAGATATTCAGGTCGAATCCCTTATAGAAGAATGTATTTGTGATACCACCAAAGAACTTGGGAAGCGGGTTACCGGTTATTGTCTTGTCAGCATCCCCGCCTCCATAAGAGATCTGTCCATCCCCGCTCAGGTCCCTCAGTTTTACATACCCGGTAAGACTATCTACATAGGTTTCGCGTTGATAGGTATAGAAATTCAATCCCTTTCCTTCAATGAGGATTGTATTTCCGCCATGTATGCTGTCGGTAATGAGTTTATTTACGATCAGTTTATTGGTGGCAATATTAAAATCAGTGGTCCACTTGAAGGATCCGGTAGTATTGTGGGTAGTTACTGTAAACTCATAGCCCGTGTTGGTAAGCTTTCCTGCATTGTTCCAGGCGCTGTAAATTCCGGTAGTGATAGGAAGAGATACTTCCAGCAGCAGGTTATCAGAAATACTTTTATAATACTCGGCACTCACGTAAATACGGTTATTAAGCATGGCATAATCGATACCGAGGTTTAGAGTCCGGCGTTCCTCCCAGGAGTATCCGTAATCCGAAATGGAGACATATCTTCCACCCAGGGCACTCAGATAATTCATAACTTCGTTATCCACATCATATGAATTTGGAATGGTTCCGACCATAAAGGCGCCACGCCAGGCATAATCACCCACTTCCTGGTTGCCTGTTATACCCAGGCTGGCACGAAGTTTTAATTCATTGATGAAGGATAAATTTTCCATAAAATTCTCCTTTGCAATATTCCATCCGAATGAGGCGGCAGGAAAAAATCCCCAGCGATTTTCTGCGCCAAAGCGCGATGATCCGTCAGCCCTGATATTAACCTGCAACATGTACCTGCCCATATAGCTATAGTTGACGCGACCAAAATAGGATTCAAGAGCACTGTTGGAATAATAATTAACACTTCCAAGTTTTGCGGGAGATGAATCGAATGTTTTTATTCCGTCAATCGGCATTCCTCCTACTTCTGTATAAGTGCCTTCGTTAGAAATTTTTGAGGCTTCATGACCGGCCAGTATCATTAATGAGTGATTTCCCCGTTCCAACTCATAATTTAATGTATTTGTCCATACCCATGAATGTCCGTTCAGGTTGTTATCCGATGTTCTAGAAGATCCGGGCATTTTCAGACCATCATCAGGATAGTAGTAAGGTCCCCAGAAAAAATTCTCTTTTGTATTCCTGATGTCCATACCCAGGACGGATTTGAACGTCAAGCCTTTGAGTATTGTCCAGTCCATATAGAGACTGGTAAGGTATCTGTCTGTAAAATAGTCGAGGTTTTGTTCTTTGGCAAGCATAACAGGATTTGCGATTGCCCTGTTTCGCGGATCAAACCCGTAATTTCCCAGGGAATCATAAACAGGGTATACGGGACTGGAAGTCAGGGCCGACATTACAATGGGTCCCCCGGTGGTTTTATTTGCTTCTATGTTTGCACTGCCCCCATTACGCTGGCGCTGACCATTTGACTGGCTAAACGACAGATTTGCTCCGATCATTATATTTTTTGAAACCTTCAGGTCGAGATTTGTGCGGAAACTGTACCGCTTAAACCCTGTGTTTATAACAATTCCATTTGTATTGAGATATCCGAAATTAACCATGTACTGGGCATTTTCATTTCCGCCTCCAATTGAAAGACTAGCATTGTATGTGGGAGCGGTGCGGAATATTTCATTTTGCCAGTCTGTGTTGTATTTTGCCGCTTCTTCTTCTGAAATGTAGCGTGGACTGGCAGGTGGAACCCTCATTTTTCTCAAACCTTCATTCACAAGGGTTCTGTATTCTTTTGAGTCAAGAAGATCAAGGGTTTTGGCAACTTTTGATACGCCCATATAGGTGCTGAATTCAACCTGCACCCCATTTTTATTTCCCCTTTTGGTATTGATGAGCACTACTCCATTTGCCCCCCTTGCTCCATATATGGCGCAGGAAGCAGGATCTTTCAGTACTTCAATGGATTCAATCTCATCAGGATTGATATTGGCCATTGGATTTATTTTATCACCGTTTTCCCCTGTTTGCGGATTCCCGATCTGCCGGTTATCAATCGGAATACCATCAATAATATAGAGGGGTTCGTTACTGCGGGCAATAGAACCAATTCCCCTGATCCTGATTGAAACACCACTGCCGGGAGCACCGGTATTGTTTGTAACCATGACGCCGGCGGCACGACCCTGTAAAGCCTGATCCATGCCTATCACCGGCATATTCTTCATGTCTTTCCCTTTCACAGAGGATACAGCTCCCGTCATATCGCTTTTTTTGATCTTGCCATAACCTACAACCTGCACTGCTTCGAGTGCAGTAATTTCCTCTATCATTGAAATATCCAGCACAGAGTTGCCAGCCACGGTAATTTCTTCCGTATTATAGCCGATATATGAAAAAACAAGGATTGATTGCGGATTGGTGAGCTTGAGCTTATAATTGCCCTTCATGTCGGAAGTCGTGCCATTATTGGTTCCTTTCTCCAAAATATTTACCCCGGGAAGTCCGGCTCCGTCGGTTGAAGAAGTGATTTTTCCAGAGATGGAAGGTTCCTGGGCCAACATGCCTGAAATTGTGAATGCCAAAAAAATGCATACCAACCATGTAGTAGCGCTTAATTTCATTTTCTTATGTTTTGTTTTCGTGGAGGAAGATGAAAGAAATAATCAGTGCCTGCTTTTGGCAGGCACTGATTTTAAGCTGACTATTTCACCAGGATCTTAACCTGACCTGTTTTATTGCCATTTTCAACCTTGAGAAGGTAAAGTCCGGAAGATAATTCACGGACATTCATTACATGGCTGCCGGGATTGTCAAATTGGGTAGAAAGAACCAATCTTCCTGACATATCAGAAATGGAGATATTATGTCTGCCTGCTTCGGTGAGCCTTATGTTCAGGATGTCTGACGCCGGATTTGGGAAAACACTGAATGTGCCTGCAAAATCCTTATCGATGGAAGTTGCAATGGTTTTTAGCACCAGTTGTCCATACTCTGAATTATTCCTGTTCAGATCAGAACGATCATAGGAGCTCCAGACTAGACCGCCTGCACTTACAGGACCTGCGTCAATATCCTGTATTTTCAGATCGAATCCAAAAGCTGCATCGTTAGCCGGCACGAAACTTAGTCCGCTGGTTGTGTTGAGAGTCGCCCATGGGAATTTCATTTCAATATAATAGCCGATCGCGGTTGTTCCGCCTTCTTCGCCATAATATTCCCACGTAGCCTGGGTAATATCTGTCCAGTCAGGTGCGGGTGTTGAACCTGTTTGCATTTCGCCCTTTGATGGAACGGCCCTGTATTGGAAATTGTCCTGGAAATACTTGGCACCATCAACATCTTCACATGAAGTACCATCACGTTCATTGCCCATATCAAAGTGATATTCAACATTATCGTTTGACCAGCCGTTTACCGGGTCTGCATTGTAAATATCATTGTCCACCACATAGGTAACGGTATAAAGATTATCTTCATCCCACATTGCCCTGAAGAAACCACTCAGCACATTTCCTTCAACGGTTGATCCGCTATAGGATATATCAAGCATAGGCTGCGCAGCCCAGGCATCCAGGTCATTGAAAGGATTGGATTCAGTGCCTGTATACTTGGAGATTTCCACATCCTTCAGTGCAGGCTTTCCAAGTGTGGTAAATTTGGCTTCATTGCTTACTGCTGAAAGATTCTGCGGATCCACAGCAATTACGGTAAATGTGTATTCAATCTCAGGACTCAGATTGACGTTTATTGAGGTTGTGCTCTCTGGAACATAGCTGAAAGGTGCACCATTTTTCAATACGAGCATTCCGGTTATATCTTCATCTGCAGGAGCATCCCAGCTAATAGTAGCACCTCCAAAGGTAATATCAGTTGCCTTGACGTTGGCAGGTGCAGCAGGTGCAGTGGCATCAACAGCCGCTTCAGCTACAAGAGTCACATCGGTTGCACTCCAGCCCTTTGGCCATTGAATATGGCCACTCAGTTGATCCCAGCTGCTGCCATTCACGTTGTCGAGGTCAGCTGCAACCAGATTCATATTCAGAATCTTATCAACTGCAGGATAAGCGGAAAAATCAATACTGTCATTGGTAAGAATGCTCCAGGGAATGCTGACTTCCAGTACCCAGCCGCCTTCCACTGCTGATGTTTCAAAAACATAGCCCTTGGGTGCGTTAATTGCCACGAGTGTGTCATTATCCCTGTCAAAGGCAAACCTGTATTTATAAGGTTGCTTTGCAGCGGCAGGATCGTTCAGGACCATTTCAATGTTGTCATTCATCCACTGGATGGCTGCCGAACCTTCAGCTTGTGAACCAATGGTTGTAGTATCATCCATAATCTGTACAAGAAGGTACAGGTTGGTTGCATCCCATAATCCTGACCATTTGAATGAACAGTCTTCAAGACTGATGAGATCAGCTTTGGGAGTCCATGTTGTAGGATCAACTGCCACATAACTGGCTACAGTATTCCATAAATCGTCCACCGTACCATCAATAGTTGGTGCTTCCGATGTCTGACCAATCTGGAAGGCCTGTGCCTGCAAACTTACACCTGTGAAAATCCAGGTGATTGTTAGGACTGCCAAAGCAAGTAAAAGTTTTTTCATAGCTATGAGTTTTTAATTAAGGAATTGATTGGATCAAATATATATGTCAAATAACTATTTTGCAATAGCTAATAAATTGATAATCAACATATAAAAGAATTTTTATTACGGATTAATGCCAATTGGCTAATAACATGTTCACTTTATTCCTTATGGTCTTGAATGGATTTATTCTAAAATCATCCGGAAAAAAAATCCGCATGAATACCAGTGAAAAAAAATTTAATTTAGATTAATTTTAGATAAGAGTCCCTCAGCTTTTAACAATTTGGCCCCAAAATAAATAACTGGCTATATTGAACTGGAAATGCGAGCAAAGTGAGCATTCATCTGCGAAATCTGCGGGATCTGCGAGAGAAGATTTTGGGAGTTTAAGGCTTTACACGTAATGTGTAAAAGTTTAAACGCAGAGGTCGCAAAGAAATACGCAAAGTTCGCAAAGTTATATTTTGAGGCGCTTTGCTTAATTGAGAACACAGAGATTAACGACTCAGTTTTGCACCCTTGCATCAGTATTTTTAAAATCCAGTTATATTAGAGTATCTAGTATCTAGTATACAGTATCCCGTATGTCGTATCATTTACCGATTACCGATTTCCCAAAACCCTCACATACTTTTCGATATACTGGTCCTTTGACCTCGCCTTGTATTGCATGATGTACCTGGGATGTTCGAGGGCAACTATGTCATCGAAAAAATGATGTTCCCTGTTTAGTTTCCTGAGAAAGATTTCATTTTTACCCCTTCCGAGACAGTAACAGACAGATGTGTCAATGCCAAAACCGATCTGCTTTTTCAATGTGTCAAGGATGAAAGGATATGCTATCCGCTCCAGTTCACTGGTGTCGTAATAATTGAAGTTTACAGGTTTCCTATTTTTTCCTTCCTTTGTAAATCCAAGCGGGCAAATGGCACTCAGGAAATATTTGCCATAAAATTCCTTCACCCCGCCAAAAGCCGCGATCATTTCATAAATAAATGCAGAAGAAGGCTCATGGGTTCGAAATCCCGAAAAAGATATGCCACAATTCTCGTTCAGTCGTTTGGTATCTGTAAAGGGTATGCCTGTTGAACCGGCACCGAACCGGCCCGGATTTATTCCAAGGATAAGTCTTCTTACCATGTTGTCAGAAAAGAACTTTGTATAGAACTTCTGCTGAAAGCTCATTCATTACCGGATTTTCACGAAATGGATTCATGATACTGATACCTGCAGGTAAGGTTCCTTTGAACTCCAGGTTTCCGTTGAATTCAATCACTTTCCGGGCAAATGTCATTTCTGAAAAGAAATTAAAGAAGGTTTCATAAATGCTCTACATTAATCAAAGATAAACAGATTAGGAAATCAACTATTTCCCCTAATTTTGTATTTGTTATTTGATTTTTGAAAAATCATGACTACAAAAAGAATCGGCCTGGTTGGCGGACTTGGTCCTGAAGCCACACTTGAGTATTACAGGGGCATTATTGATGAATTCAAGAGCACCGATACATCTCTTAACTATCCCGAGATTATTATTTACAGTGTGAACTTGTCAGAACTTATTGGTATGATGAACCGAAAGGAATATGACAGGGTGATTGTTTACCTTCTCGGTGCTATTGATTCGCTGAAAAAAGCCGGAGCTGATTTTGCCGCCATGAGTGCAAACACTCCTCACCTCGTTTTTGATACCCTTGTAAAAGTATCGCCCCTGCCCCTTGTGAGTATTGTTGAGGCAACCTGCGAGGAGGTTCAAAGGCTTGGTTTAAAGCAACCCGGACTGATAGGCACAGGTTTTACCATGTCGGGAACCTTTTACCAGGATGTTTTTGACAGACGGGGCATCCCTGTGCTACTTCCTGATAATAAGGACAAGAAAATAATCAATGAGAAATTGTTTTCCGAAATCGAACTGGGAATTTTCAAGGATGAAACCAGGGATTTACTCATCCAGATCATCGAAAAAATGGTTCATAATCAGCATATCGATTGCCTGATCCTTGGATGTACCGAGTTTCCGCTGATCCTCACAGAAGCATGGTATGCCGGAATTCCCATGCTGAATACAACCAAAATTCATGTGGATGCTATTGTTAAATACTGCCGTGGCTAATATTACACCCTGTTTTTAAACTCCTGTAATGATCTTCCTGTAGAACTTTTAAAAAACTTGCTGAAGTGGGAAGGATCGTTGAAGCCCAGTCCAAAGCCAATTTCCTTAAAACTCTGGCTGGTGAACAGACTAAGTCTCCGTGCTTCCAGAACCAGGCGATTCTGGATGTATTCCTTGGCTGACTGACCAATCGTTCCTCTTATTACCTCATTCAGGTAACCAGGTGTTACATTTAACTCGGATGCATAATCCTTCACCTGGTGCCACTCAGAAAAATGTTCATCAACCAGGTCCTTGAATTTCCGGACCAGTGTTCGTCCAACCTCAAGATTTTGCGGATTGCCGGCAGGTCGGATTGTGCAACTTGTATTGCATTCGATCAGGAACAATTTGAGATAAGCGCCCACAGTTTCATAGCGCATTTCTTCGGAAGACTGAAATGCTTCGAGCATATTTTTACAAAACATAAGCAGGCGTTCCTTCATAGCATCGCTGACCGGGAGAGGGGGTGTGTCGTCGCAACTTTTAAAAAGGCGAAGATTGGTGATGAAATCCTGCCTTATACTGTATGTTTCAAGGAATTCACAGGTGAAGCGTATCAGGTACCCTGTAAATGGAGTATTCGATACTTATCTGGTGAACCTGTTCCGGACTGACGAAGAAAATTTGATGGGGTTGAATGTCATACTCCCGGAAATCGATCATGTGTTTTCCTGAACCTGAAAAAGGCCATATCACACTAAAATAGTTATGACGGTGCGGCACTTCGGCGGTATTTCGCATTTCACCATTCAGACTCTCAATGGTTTGAATAACGAAGGATGCCGGACTACCATCAAGCGCAAGGTCGATGCTATCAATATCTGAATTCATCCTGCAAAGTTAGTAATTCCAGCATTTGTACATGTGATCCCCTGATTTTTCCATTTACCGGCATCATGCCAGCCCTTACCTTTGTAACATAATTTTAAACCAAAATATCATGACAACATCTAACAAAACAAAATGGGTGATCGATCCTGCACATACTCAAGTACAATTCAAAGTGAAACATCTGGTTATTTCCAATGTCACAGGAAGTTTTGATAAATTTGAAGGCGGGATGAACTCAAGCCGCGAGGATTTTGCTGATGCTGAAGTCTGGTTTTCGGCAGATGCAGCCAGCATAAATACTGGCATGGCTGACAGGGACAATCATTTGAGATCAGCAGATTTCTTTGATGTAGCCAATTATCCAAAACTTGCTTTTAAATCAACAAGTATTCAAAAGAAAGACGGAGATAAATATAAACTTATCGGCGATTTGACAATCAGGGGAACCAGCCGTCCGATAGAACTTGACATGGAATATGGCGGCCTCATGAAGGATCCCTGGGGGAATACAAAGGTCGGGTTTGAACTGACTGGAAAATTTCACCGTAAAGATTATGGTCTCAACTGGAATGCCATAACCGAAGCCGGTGGATTGGTTGTAAGTGAAGAAGTTAAAACATTAATTAACGTTGAAGTGAGCCGTCAGTAAGGAGGATAAACCATGAAAACTGTTTTGCACCGGGCAGGTACCCGCGGGCATGCCAGCCATGGCTGGCTTGAAAGTTACCATACATTTAGTTTTGCCGACTATTTCGATCCGGGGCGCATCCATTTTGGTGCCCTCCGGGTGCTGAATGATGATGATGTAGCAGGAGGAATGGGTTTTGGAAAACATCCCCATGATAATATGGAAATCGTTACAATCATGCTCGAGGGTGAATTGAGGCATGGAGACAGCATGGGACATAGCGAGATATTAAGAAAGGATGAGGTACAGGCCATGTCAGCCGGAACAGGTATATTCCATTCTGAAGTGAATAACCTGCGCGACCAGCCTGCCAAACTGCTTCAGATATGGGTGTTTCCGGAAAAACAAAATATTACACCACGGTATGAACAAAGGGCTTTTGATCCGCAGCTAAGAAAAAACACCTGGCAATTGCTGGTTGGACCAACCGCCCCTGATGGTGCCCTCGACATCAAGCAGCAATCCTGGTTTTCACGGATTGACCTGGAAAAGGGCAGCCAGGTGGATTATACACTTCATAACAAGGATAATGGTGTGTACCTTTTCATGATCAGCGGAAATGCAACCATTGGCAATGATTTTAACCTTGGGCATCGGGATGGTGCCGGCCTTTCCGAAACAGATAAGGTGAATATCCGTGCAGATGAGAAATCGGAAGTACTGGCGATTGAGGTGCCTATGTTTGATTAGGGACAAGGGACAAGGGACGAGGGACGAGGAAGATTTTCTTTTAACTTGTCCCTGGTCCCTAGTCCCTAGTCTCTTTTTATTACTTTTACAGGCATAATCCTAATCAAAATTCCAATGCCTGAAAAGCGAAAATTCATAAAAACCACCGAAAAGCCTTCTGTTTACAGTCATCTGGAAAAGATGAGCGTTCATGATCTGCTGGTAAGTATGAATAATGAAGACAAACAAGTTCCCCTGGCAGTGGAAAGGGCGCTCCCGCAAATTGAAAAGCTTGTGGAAGCTATTGTGGATTGCATGCTGGCGGGAGGACGTCTTTTTTATATCGGTGCCGGCACCAGCGGCAGACTTGGCATTCTTGATGCCAGTGAATGCCCTCCTACATATGGTGTGGAACAAGGACTGGTGGTTGGTTTAATGGCGGGTGGAGATTCAGCCATCCGCAAAGCAGTGGAGCATGCGGAGGACGATACAAACCAGTGCTGGAAGGATCTCCAGTCGTATAATATTCAGAACAGTGATGTGGTGATAGGCATTGCGGCCAGCGGGACAACGCCTTATGTGATAGGCGGGGTCACCAGATGTCGTGAACATGAGATCCTTACCGGTTGCATCACATGCAACTGCGGATCTCCACTGGCAGCCCATGTGGATTTTCCGGTTGAGGTGGATGCAGGTCCGGAATTTGTCACCGGAAGCACCCGGATGAAATGCGGAACAGTTCAAAAACTTGTACTGAATATGATCTCTACATCTGTGATGATCAGACTGGGCAGGGTAGAGGATAATAAAATGGTGAATATGCAACTCACCAATAACAAGCTGGTAGATCGTGGTACCCGCATGGTGATGGAAAAAATGAACATATCCGATTATGAGGAGGCCAAGGCACTGCTGATGAAATACGGAAGTGTGAAGAAGGCGGTGATAGGAGGGACAAGGGACTAGAAGGAAAGAATTATGAATGATGAATTATTAATTATGAATGGGGACTCCACGACTTCATGACTGCATGAACTATTGAATGAAATCGTACAGACAAGGCAATGCCTTGTCTCTACAAATCCAACCGCATAACTACAGAACTGCAGAACAATTATTTTCGATTCAACACTGGATTGGCATAGATCTTTAAAAGGATTTCCACATTTTCTGGAGTATTCAGATTCAGTGAGGATAACTCCTTATTCACATATTGATCAAATTCAGCCACATCCGCTTCCGTATAGAATTTTGAATATGCTTTGCTATTCGTCAGCCTGTCGCAGGCAATGTAGTTATTTGGCCAGAGCCTGTAATTACTGTATATTTCATCATCCATCAAGGATGCAAGATTATTGACCTTGTCATTGAATACAGTTGTATTCCCGGTTTCCTTCAAAAATGTATTTACCGGATGGCAAATTGAAAGATGGATGCGTCCTTTTTGACTTGTGATACCCGTGAGAATGCTCATAAAATCCTCATTGGGAGCCTTCTGGTAAGTCAGTCCTTTTGTTACCGCATGGGTTTCTTTCACTTTCAGCGCACAGCAGGGTTCGTATTCATAAGAAATCGACAACGGTACAATATTCAATTCGGAAAACGACTCTTCAAATGAGTCTCCCCCGCTGATATTGAACATTTTCAACAGTCCGGTTTCCGTTTTGTCATTTCCGTCCTTGGTACGCCCGTTTCGCTGGGCAATCCATGCCGATGTCCGCTTTTTTGTAATTGTATGACGAATATATGCCGAGAGGACCTGGGAGTTTCTGAACATTTCTTTACGGTTACCGCCCCGGAAAACCGTAAACATCCGGTTTATTTTTCCGAAATCAATAACAAAGGGATTCGACATCAGGTTACTGCCAAAAGTGATCTCTGAACTCAGATGTCCGTTATCAAAAAGCAATACCTGCAAAATGGCCGAATCGAGGACAATGTCGCGATGGTTCGAAACGAAGAGATAGGGTGTTCCGGGAACAAGTAAATCAAATCCGCTGTAGGTTAGTCCCTTTGACGTCTTCTTTACAATAGAATTCACAAGGGGGTGCATGAACTGCTTTTGAAAATTGATGGCCGAATGAATGCCTTTCAGTTCAGCGATGATGTCCTCTTTTTGTCGGTCGGGAAAGATATATTCGAGGACCTTGCTGAATTCCGGTACAGTTACCAGGCGATGCAGCGCCGGATTAATTTCATCATCGTTGTAAGGGCGGATATCCTCAAAATCCTGTTCAGTATACATGAATCTCAGATTTTGATCAGCGTTTAATCAAGTTCTTTTTTCAGAGCGATCATTTTAATAGCTGTGATAGCCGCTTCATCGCCCTTATTGCCATGCTTTCCACCGGCTCTTTCCTGGGCCTGCAGCAAATCATTTGTAGTCAGCACTCCAAAGATCACCGGAATTTTATACATCATATTGAGCTGGGTTATTCCCTGGGCGACTCCCTGGCATATAAAATCAAAATGCCTGGTCTCGCCCTGGATCACACATCCCAGGCAAATGACTGCATCAAAATCCTCGCTTTCGGCCAGAAGTTGCGCACCAAGGGTAAGTTCAAAGCTTCCGGGAACATGTTTTACAAGTATGTTATCTGCTGAAGCGCCGTGTTTCATGAGTGTAGTTATCGCTGCATCACACATGCCATGTGTTATTTCATGATTCCAGTCGGATACCACGATACCGAATTTCATTTCACTTGCATCGGGCACCCTGTTGGGGTCGTAACTGGACAGATTTTTTAAAGCGGTAGCCATAGCGTAACAAAATGAAAAAAGTATCAACAAATACCATTTATTGATACTTTTAAGTTAAAGGATCAAAAACTACTGCATTTTTACCTTCAGCGCAGTAATATATTTTTCAGCTACTTTTCCTTCCTGTGATTCAGGATAATTCTTTTTTATAGTCTCGTAAGCCTTGAGGGCTTTTTCATAATTCTTAAGCTCCTCATATACAAGGGCAGCTTTTTTCAGGTATATAGGCGAGGTAAACTCATTCTTTTTACGTTGCCCGGCCTTCAAATAGAAAGAAGCGGCCTTCTCGTTATCCTTCAGTTCGGCATAGCAATCGCCAATTGCACCCAGGGCAACTGAACCAACCATAATATCATCGGCATCGAATTTTTCGAGGTTTTTTATGGCCTCTTCAAATTGTCCGGTCTTTAAAAGGCTGATGCCGGCATAATAATAAGCCAGGTTAGCTGCCTTCGTAAAGCTATATTCATCAATGATATCAAGGAAACCGTAATTGGCTCCGTCACCATTCAGTGCCAGTTTGAATGAATCTTTTTCAAAATACTGTTCGGCAACATACATGGCACTCTGAGCTTCCCGATTGGTGGGTTCAAGATAAAACTTCTTATAACTCAGGTATCCGCCAACTACCACAACAATGGCAAGGATAATGATAGTAAGGCTTTTTTGATTCTCTTCAATGTACTGTTCGGTGCGACTGAGTGCGTTCTCAACGGTTTGAAAACCAGCACCGGTTTCTTCAATTTTTTTACTCATGTATGCTTCATTTTTTCGGACAGATCGCAAATGTAATTTTTTTTATTATTTGTACGAGAAGAAACCGCATATTTTATTTTCTTATCAGGCAATTTGACCCTTTTTTATTTATTTGAGTAGGGGGATCGTCTTAAGTGTCATTATTTGTAACACTACTGCAAGTTCTTCCGTTTATAAGTTTTAAGATCAGCATTAACAACCATTGAAATGAGTATAAAGGAAGAAATGCAAACAGTTGATTCATCCAGGGAAGCGAGGAGCTTTTCTCAGCAGCTGAAGTCCCTGAGTGTACGCTGGAAGATAAGGATTGCCTACTGGGCCGGGATCCTTCTTACTGCCTGCCTGGTCATCATTATGGTGAGCACTTTTCAGCGCAGAGCAGCAATTCATCATGCTTATGACAAAGTATACCTGTTGAGGAGCGTAAAAACAAAACTCGCTGAAGCCTGGTTTGAACGACTGTCGGATAAAATATCAATTTTCTCCTCCGATCCGAAAACAATTGATATGCATAGCCAGCTGACCGATTCTTTCCTGAATATTGAAAACGATAGCTATTCTACACCGGGTGCAGAAACTCCGGATAAAGTCAATTCACTGCTTGAAGGCTATTACACTACTGAAGTAATTCCTGTACTTGAAAACCGGATGGATAAGAAATTACCTTTAAGTTCGGTGTTGCCTTCCGACAATAAGCAACATATATTTCAATATCTGTACATCGCTGCCAATACTAAGCCATTTGGTTCAAAACTTGGGATAAACAAGGCCGCAGATGGAAGTTCATACAGCTCGCTTCACGGGCAATTCCAGCCTGGCATGGTGAAATATGCCAAAGAAACCGGAATCTCGGATATATTTTTTGTGGATTACAAAAGCGGATATGTGGTTTACTCCCTGCAGAAAAATCCCGATTTTGCCACGAACCTCTATGATGGCCCATATCATAACTCGGGACTGGGTATGGCTTTTAAGGCTGCCATCGGACTTCCGGCCGGCTCATTTCAGATTACAGATGAATCATTATATGCCGGCGACTTGCTGCAACCGGCTCTTTTTATATCTGCACCCTTGTATGTGGGAAATGAAATAAGAGGAGCCATAGTTTTTGCCATTGATGCATCCTCCCTGGATGGCATTCTTGCCATGGATAAAGATGACGAGGCCGGGATTCCGGGACTTAAATCATTTTTTGTTGGTCCTGATCTGCTTTACAGAAATAACGATCCATCACTGGTTTTGGAATCCGAGCGGTATGTGCGCCGCATGAAAAGGCTTGCTGATAATGGCAGGGCTTATTCGCAAATTCAAAAACTGAAAACAACGGCGATGTTACAGCAGGTGAATTCGCTGGCTTTTGCCGATGGACTCGGTGGCAAGGAAAGACTGAAGGAATACCGGACAGAAACCGGTGAACAGGTATTGAGCTCATATGGTCCAGTGGCCATCCCGGGATTGAAATGGTTGCTGGTGAGTCAGCTGGACAAATCCCAGGCATTAAGACCTGTAAGAATACTTAACAGGCTATCTCATAATCATTTCACTCATCCTGGCCCTTTTGGCCTATGTAATTGTTCATAGATTAAGCGATAAACTGGCGGCTCGCCTGACCCTGTTAGGCGGATTTCTCCACAATGGAATTCAATCCGGGAAAAATGCCCAACTTCTGAAAACAGGAGGGGATGAGATTGAAACAGCTGTATCCGCAGCGCAAATGTTGAAAGAGCGAATTTACGAGGCATCAAAATATACTGATCTGTTAAGCGAAGGAAACCTGGAAGGGGAGATCAGTTTTGGTGGAGAGGAGGACAAACTGGGCACGTCGCTGAATAATCTTAAAAAAATGCTGATAAACAGGCGTGAACAGGAACAAACGCGTATCAGTGAAGACGAGATCAGGAACTGGTCAACACACGGTGTTGCCCTGTTCAACGACATACTGAGAATGGACAACAGCAATCTTGAAAAACTTTGTCTGAATATCATCCGCAATATCATTCAGTATCTGTCGGCGAACCAGGGAGGTATTTTCCTGATTGATAAGGAGGAAGGATCAACCTACCTCGATCTGGTGGCAGCATATGCTTTCGACAGGCAAAAGTTCCTGAAAAAGAGAATAGGTATAGGCGAAGGAATGGCAGGCACCTGTGCACTGGAAAAGAAGACAATCCTGCTCGGCAAAATACCGCAGGATTACATGGAAATCACCTCAGGACTTGGTGGTGCCAAACCGTCGTGCCTGTTGATCGTGCCGCTGAAAAAGGATGAAGAAGTACTTGGCGTGATGGAAATCGCCTCTTTCAGTCCATTCAGGCCACACGAAGTTGAATTTGTTGAAAAGGTGGCTGAAAGCATAGCCTCTGCCCTTATCACAGTGAGGTTACACCTTCAGACATCCCAGTATCTTGAAAGGTTTCAGCAGCAGACAGAAGAAATGAAAGCCCAGGATGAGGAACTGCGGCAGAATATCGAAGAATTGCAGGCTACGCATGAGCAGATGGAACGGATGAAGGCAGAAGAAGATGCCCGAAATAAGCAGATGATGAAGGAAGTTGAAGATAATCGTAAGCTTTTGATCAATGTACTGAATGAAATTCCTGAAAAGATATTTCTGAAAGATGACAAGGGCAGATTTATAATTGCCAATAAGCCAGTTGCCAGATAATTACAATTGTACAGTGGAGGAGATCCTTGGAAAATCAGATTTTGATTTTTACCCGAGGGAAGAGGCTGCGCAGTATTTCAAGACAGAACAGGATATCATTAATGAAGGAAAAACACAGACTTTTGAAGAAGGAGATCCGGACAAATATGATAAATTGGTAGTCAGGTCAATAAAGAAGCCTTTTTTTATTGAGCATTTGGGGATCACCGGATTATTTGGTGTTCAGTTTGATATTTCCGATATCAAGCGGAAAGAGTTCGAAGCGTTAAAAATGGCGGAAGAAATAAAGGAAAAGCAACAGGAAATAGAACAGTCTTCAGTTGAGATGCAAAAGGAAAAAGCATTGCTGGATGCACTGCTGAACAATGTTCCGGAGCATATTTATTTCAAAGACAAGGAAAGCAAGTTCCTGCGATTCAGCAAATCAATGGTAAATTTGTTCGGGTTGGAAAAGGCAGAAGATCTGGTGGGAAAATCGGACTTCGATTTCTTTGATGAAGAGCATTCAAGACCTGCCTATGAAGGGGAACAGGAAATAATACGAACCGGCAAGGCCATTATTGATCTGGAAGAAAAAGAGGTTATGGAAGACGGACGGGTCAACTGGGTCAACACAACAAAAATGCCGTTAAGGAATTCACAGGGAGAGATCATTGGCACTTTTGGCATCAGCAAGGATATAACGAGGTTGAAAAAGCTGGAATTGGATGCGAATCAAAAGGCAAATAAATTGGTTGATAATGAGGATTACCTGCTTAAATACAGGAAACTTCTCATTGACATACTCGACAGGATCCCGGGAAAGATCTTCCTGAAAGACGAAAATGGCGTATTTGTAGTAGTGAACTCTGCCGTTGCATCTATCTATAACAAATCACCGGAACAGATCATTGGCACAACGGATTACGACAACCATCCCGATGAAAATGTGGATGAATGGCGTAAACAGGAACTTGAAATCATAAAGAAAGGAGCATCAACCTACGTTCACCTGGAGAAGATCAAGGGACAAACAGCATTATCTCAATACAACAAAAATGCCTTTTGAGCTGGCTACATCGGGCAAAACAGGATTGCTCGGAATTCAATTCGATATTTCGGATGTGAAAGTGCTGGAGGAGAAAATAGCCTCATTAACTGAAGAAATTGAAGCGATGAGGAAGGGACGAGGGACTAGAGGACTAGGGACTGGGGACCAGGGACGAGCAGATTGCGCGGAGCGCATAGGGTATTGTAGAAATTTACGATTTACGATTTTTGATTTACGATTTTAGATATATAATTGAAAGTACTATTAACCTGACAGGTTTTCAAAGCCTGCCAGGTTTTGTGTTTTTGCCAAATCCCAATAAAAATCATTCTCCTAAGTTATTGGAAAGCGATTTTTGTTATTTTTGCATCGCCCGCCGAAGCTTTAGCGTAGGAAGGTTTATCGCCCGCCGAAGCCTTGGCGAAGGCGGGAATATAGCCCGCCGAAGTTACAACTTAAGCGGGCGGGCCGCTTTAGCGAAAGGCGGTATTGTCAATTGGTTCCGTAGCTCAGTTGGATAGAGCAACAGCCTTCTAAGCTGTGGGTCGCGCGTTCGAATCGCGCCGGAATCACAAGAAAATGAACCATTTACAACAGTTTTGTTGTGGGTGGTTTTTTCATTTAATCGCAGCTTAATACACGAGTGCCATCTATATACTTGTCCGTGGAATAAGTCCCCTCCGCACACTAAAAACTAATAAAATAAATTATTCACAAATAAAAAAAGGAGAGCTGGTATGAACAGCCCTCCCCAATTATCCAACTTTTAATCAAACATGCTATGAAAAATCAAAAGTCAGACACTCCGAATTTACAATTTTTCAATGATTCCACAATCAGAGATCTGTTAAATCAGATCGATAACATCATCCTAAAACTTGATAGCGCAGAAATCTCCCCTGCACAGGCAGAAACGTTACTTTGCCAGGCAGGTAAGGATTCGCATGTTATATTCTGGCAGTTAGTCCAGAAGATAAGCCAATCAAGGCACTTTGTACGTCAATACAACGATTATACAGGCACTATCGGACACAAACCAGGTCTTTACCTTACTTCTGCTTCTCCTGCTACCAGAACGCTTATAAATCACTTCAATGATTACCAGGAAGGAAAAATTGATAAAAAGGATTGGTCAAATCTGGCTGATCGATGTATCAATGCCCTTCATTCTGAAATCAAATCAGTAACCAATGAGCTTAAGAACCTAATCAAAAGAAAGAATCCAGTGAGATTGGAAGTACTTAACACGGATATGGTACTGGACTATTCCTATGATGAGAACGATGTATCAGAAGATGAACTAAGGGTTCAGTTCCGCGATCCTGGTGACGTTGCTGATGACATTTATTCAGGGAGGGTATCATGAACCTACAAACGCTTATCACCAATCTTAAACAGGACGGTCCGGAAATCCTAGAAATGTTCTCCTGCGATGAACTCTCTAATATGATGGACCAGGTTGATTATGCCATTATGATGGAAATAAAATGCGGAATTGATAAGAATTATTATTTCACACTGATGGAGTGCAAATATTTTCTCATTAGAGAGCGATCCCGATGCATTGAAGCAGAGAAGGAAAACAGCCTTGAAACATTCTTTTACTAAGGAGAAGGGCTGGGAGTAATATCCCGGCCTTTTCTTTTTGGATATTACGGTAACACTTCATACATTTATTTATACTTGTAATCTATCCTAAAAATGAGAATCTCAACCGTTTTAGCTTTAATATACCTGTTTGAATTAGTTCTTACCTCATCCACAATAGGTCAGGAGTTAATCATGAATGACAATACCAAAAAGTATTATTCTGAAAATGTTGTTAATATGAGGTCAATGTCAAAAGATAGTCTATTTGAAAGATCATTAAAATGGCTTTATAAAGAATATCCCAAAACAGGTAAAAAGGAAACCTATATTAATAGTGAAGGGAAAGATAAAATATTAACCCATCAATTTTTTGATCCTGATCCCAATAACTTTTGGGGATATGGAAGCAGTTTAAGAGTTGGTTTTATCTTAACAATTGAATTTAAAGAGGAGCGGTTTAAATATAATTACACTGATTTCTATTTTTATAGCATTGGCGATGGTAAACTTCTTTTTGAATCTAATAGATTTCAACAATATGATTTAATTATGCGTGATCGAATGCTTGAGGAGACTGATAAATATCTTAAAAAGTCCATCGCTGAGCTAGTTGCGTATCTTCAGAATTATAAAGTAAATAGCGACTGGTAAAAATTTTACTTATGAAAGATAAGTCCTTAAATAACCCTCCTCCCTTCAATATTGACAAAGAAGTCAATAAACTGAATGCCTTACTTAAAACGGCTGAATCAATGCTTGCACCGGGGGAGGAAATAACTCCTGAAAAACTTGAAATGATTAAGAAAGGGGAAGATTAATTATTGTGTAATTCGTAATTAATATGATAAATATCTTTTATTCATACCTTACCAATCTCCTCTAAATCAATCAAATTTATGATGCCCTTTTCCTTGTTAAATTCGAAAAGAATTCTCAATTGTGGAAATTTATTGAAGGGGGTTTTATTCATAACCCACAAATAATAACTGTTTATAACGTTGGTGAAATTATTGGGATTTCTTATTAATCCCCACTCCATTGCATGATCTAATTCTTCAAGCCTTTCGTAGTTTTTTGCAATAGCAAGCAATTTTTCGTCAAATAATTTTTCTCTACTTATTGTGTAAAGATTCAAAGTTTGCGATGGATTTCTTTGCCCAGCTAATATCATCTTCGGTGGGATTTAGACTTGATAATAAAAATGAATAATATGGAAGTTCTTCGTTTTGCCTAGCAAATTGCCAAGATGGATGAGAATGTGAAATAAAACTTAGTTGGGTGGCGTTTTTGTCCTTTAATAAATCCAAAACACTGTCAATAATTTCAATTTCGTCAAGTGAGAAAACGCTTAAATCTGCGTTTCTTGTCGGTAAACATCTTTTTTGAGTGTGATTGTAATAGGGAGATTCAATCTCTTTTATTTCATCATTTCTTTTTAATTCATCTTTAAGTTTTAAAAATAAATAAGGATCGGGAGTGGCTCCGAAATCTTGTTTAATATAACTGAATTCAGTAATCGGGTGTCCCTCTTTTAGATAATACAAATTATCTATGAAGTAAAAAGCTTTGTTCAGCATAGTAGCACCATAAGTTTCTACATCTTTTAATTTATTTGCGATATATAGAAACAATTCCCTTGTTTTACTGTGTTTAGGCATTATGTATTTGTTAATTTTTGCTATCAACAAGCGAAAGTTATATCTTGTTTTCATGGATTCCAAATTTTTTATAATTGATTTATAAACCTATAAATACTTTGTTTACTATTTTCAGTGTTTATTTAGTGGCGTGGCGCATTTTTTCTGAGATGGTTCATAATAGCCTTTCCAAGTTCTCCGTTTATGCTGCTTAATACCTGTTCCTTTTTGCTTTCAAATGCTCGCTGCATGAATCTAATCGCTGGTAATCCTGCGCCTCGCTTCTTATATCCGGTTGTCTTGTATTGCCTGTTAATTGCACCCTTTTTAAGGTCAACGGAGACAGATGTTAGGCTGCGTTTCCTCCCTCCGAAGCCACTTGTTCCATACTCCTGAAATCTCGCGTACCAGGCATCATATGTGGCTCGTTTTCCCTTCGTGGGAGCTATCATAATACCTGGAAGATCCTCATATCCGTTCTGGACTATTGACATCGCCCGTCGTATGTTGCCCGTTCGCTTGGGTGCCAGATTAACAGCCTCCTCCTTCATTGGCTGGGCTGCTTTCCTGAGTGCTGTAAAGACTAACTTTCGACTAATCTTCCCCGGTAAGTCTCTCAGCATCTTGTTTAATTCGTCAATTCCTTTAATCTCGATATTTTTCATGTTACATGTATATTAAAATTAGTCTCCGTGTCAAGTACCATACCCCCTAAAACGGGGTTAAAACTTAAAAGTGGTATCTACCTATTACTTTTCAATGATGTTCGCCTCCGTATCAATATAATTAACCCACCTGAAGGATTTCTTCTCTCCAGGTGGATAGTTTATTTATGTCTCCGTTTTACAATAGCATTCATAACCTGATCCCGCTCAATTTTGGGAACCACTGCAGCGGACCTGGGTGGTGGTGCCTCCGGATCACTGTCATCCAGCTGTGCTATTCCGGATTTAACCAGATCATATGCGATGTGATCGGGGACCGTCACGATTTGACCCCTGTTATAATTATAGGGTCGGCCCTCCCTCAGTGGATCAATCCCAGCGCAAGATTTCAAAATCTTGATCCTGATCATCGTTTGCCTTTTTTGCGATCAACACCAGCCAGGGCCATTCCGATATCCAGCGAAATAATGTCAGCATTAACCGAATGATCATTTTTGAACTCTTTAAGCTGTTCCATTTCGATTTTTCGCATAACACTGTCAGAATTACTGGGAATATTACAAATACTAACTTCCAGCAGCTCCCTTTTCCCGTAATAGTAGCAAGGTGTTTTTCCCGTTCTGGACTCTTCACCGGCTCCCCAATGACCAGGCTCTAGCGGCAGGAATCCCACTGAACAGGCCTTTACGCTTCCGAACTTCACTTTTTTGAATATCTTTTCTGCCTGCTCATTAATGTCGGCTGGCTCAAAAGTAATATCGATCATCAGGCAATCCCCTTGAAAATATGTCCTGCCTTTCCCAATTACTGAATCCGGGTCAGGACTTCTCAATGGATTATCGGAATATAAATCATGCTGATACCCAATAACCGGATTTCGCTCATAAGATCTAAGATCCCAGCCGGCTAAATCTAAAACTGTACCATGTCGATCTTTTTTACTTGAACTTGCTACGAAGGTCACCGTCCTTGTTGCGTCCACGTTTCCAGGGATCGATCTTAATTGAAAAAATGCTCTTTGTGCTTTCATAATAATTTAAATGTTAAATATTTATAATACAAACTGTTTAATGTTCATTCCCTGTTCGCTTATCTGGATTCCCATAAGCATACCTTTTTCGCTTATTGTTCTGTACATTGACACTGCTTGTTGTCTTACCTCTGGATCCTGTGCATCCTTTTTCTGTAAGTAAATCAGATACCCATTGCACAAATGGCAGAAGCTTTTAACGTTATTCTCATTTAGGATATCATGCTCCCAAAGTTCAATACGAAAGGCATCGTAGAATTTAATTGCATCGGGAAGTAAATTGCCCTTCTGTGCTTCCACTGAAAGCCATGATGGGGATTTTGTCAAGTTGTCCATTGTTTTGAATATTAGATTGTTAGTATTCCACGAGTATCATAAATTGAAACAGGTCCCCTGTCCGTCATAAAACCTCCCAGGCTCATTACCAAAGTGACCATCCCGTCAACCTTTTCACTGGATTTCTTCTTGTCTATTTTGTAGTTACCAGCCTCATCTTTCCTGATTTCTATATTTGAGTTCATCCATCTCATCACCGGATTACCTCCAAATTCGAACTCCTTTTTCAAAATGTATTTTTCCAGTTCCTTAGTTGGGTTTGACATGGATTGATAACCCTGTCCGAATGGCTGCATATTAGCACCATCACTCATGAGATTAGTCACCAGCTGGGATGAGTTCCATCGGTCATATTGAATAGACTTTATCTTGTATTTCTTTGCCAGTTCATTGATCTTTGCTCTCATTACGTCATAGTCTACAACGTCTCCATCTGTCTCAATTACCCAGCCTTCTCTTATCCACTTATCGTAATTCACATGATCCCTGCGAACACGTTCAATCATAGTCATCCCTGGCAGAAAGAAAAACGGAAGGAAGTAAAACTTGTCAAGTTTGAATAATAGCGCAAATACAGAAATGTCTTTTGTTGTACTTAGATCGATTGCACCCCAACACTGCTGCCCCTTAACCTTTTCGAGTAATTCATCCTGGCTGATCTGATTGCATTGCTGCCAGCGATCATCGGGGATCCACACGCTTGAACTATCGGTCCATATATTTAGATTCTTTGTTTTGAATCCGACTTCGCTTGTTGTGCTGTTTTTTGCTTTCTGATATAAATCCTGAATCTTATCAGGGAAGACACTCACTCCCAGGTTAGGATTTGACTTTATCCATACTTCCGGATTATTCCAGTCGTCTTTTTCATCCAAAGTGAAAATAATTGAAAAGAGACCATCATCCTGGATGCGGCCTTCCAAAACATCAATACACATTTTTCGGAAGTGATAACAGGGTGACTCTTTATTGAATCCTGCCGTTGTAATTATCCATATCAGGGATCTGTCCCTTGCTACCGATGCAGCTGAAATATTATCAAACAGCAAGCTGTCCGAATGCGCGTGGTACTCGTCTATTATAGCACAATAGGGGTTCTTACCCTCAAAAGAGTCATAGTCCGAACTTAATGGCTCAAACTTACTCATGGTAGTGGTATCAAACAGACTCCGCGCCTGAACCTGGATATGTTTCTGCAGTTCGGGATTCTTTAACACCATTGCCTTGGCTGCATCAAACACCTCCCTGGCCTGATCGCGTGAAGTAGCTGCCGAATATACTTCTGCACCAGGTTCCTGATCGAACTTCAGCATGTACAAACCTATGCCGGCTGCGAGTGTGGTCTTCCCATTCTTCTTACTGATTTCAGTATATGATTGCGTAAATCTCCGCTTTCCTGATTCTTTATATTTCCATCCAAACAAGGAATAGATAATAAATGCCTGCCATCCGGACAATTCGAATGGTTTTCCTGCAAACTGCTGCCCTTTGAAATGTTTTAACTCAGGAAAGAACTTTAACGGCCTTTCTCCTGCAGCATGGTCAAATACTAAATCATCCCGTTTCAAGTCATTCAGGTGTCTCTGTATGGCTAAACGGACATACTTACAGACCGTAATACGGCCTTCAGTCACATCTTTAATATACTGTTCTGCTGCGTTCATATGCTTAATAATTGGTCTAATACACTCTTTTGCTTATTCTCCTGTTGAGGAATCCTGATCTTTGCAGCACTTTGAGCAGTCAATCCAAACTCCTGCATTGATTGTTTCATCAGTTCATGGGCCTTATCAAACAACTTCCTGTAAGTCGTATGTTCTTCGACAGTATTTGCGCCTGATATTTGCTTTGCATAATCCATTTTTAACGTCATGTAAAAACAGATGTCGACAAATAGCGGAAGGGAGAACTCATTCAATATTCCCTTTGCAAGTAATTCGTTTCCCTGCTGCTGGTAATAGATTTTACCATGTCCTTTCAGAAAACTGGGAACAGGTGGCAATTCTGACATTTTCCCCTTAATTTCCAGCTTATTATCATCTCTATGAGGCTTATAAGTACCCTCAAGACGTTTTAAAGCTACTGGCTTGCATGGCCTTCCTTTCATATATTTAAGTATTTAAATTTGTATATATGTACATTTTTCTATTTTCGTCCACAAGCGAAGAACACTACTGCACCGCTCTTATATAGCTGCCCATTAGAGATGTTTGCCGCCCTCCCCCCTTCATTGATAATCAAAGTGTTACATGGTGTCATACCTCATCCTCCTTAATCAATTCAGCATAGATAAGTACAATGGCATCTATGTCATCCTTTCCCAGGGTTATCCATCCAGCATATACTGCATCACGCAATGACATACCTTCCACTTCATATTCATTGTATGCACTATCACTGTACTCAGACCATGTTAAGTATGCACGTGTATCCTCAATCATATCATCTGTAATGACAGTAGTATCATTGTTCTGTTTGCGATACTGATCTATTGCCTTAATAAGTAAATCTATGTTCATGTTGTATGTTATTAATTAAGATACTTGTACACGTATGCATCATACATTAGTGGTGCTTTCTGATATGTACCATCATTGATATCCCGTTCAATAGCCTGCTTCAGCTGCTCCATCCGCTCGGGTGTTAACCTCTTGTCTGCTATTAGATACAGGTAGTTACTGATACATAAGGCTATTAACTTAGCCAGGTCACCGGCATTAATCTTCTCAATTCTTTCACCGTTTCGCATGACTTTGTCTTTGTTGGATAAGGAATGGGTCTGCCCCATTGACTGCTTTCTTATAGTGGTGGACAATCCGATCGATTGTATCATACGAACCGTCTATCAGACCACCCTCCCGAAGTCTACGCAGAAGATCACGGGCATCTCGATACCTGAATGTATAGCCGTGGGCGTGTACCAAGTCGCCAGTTAGCTTAACAGACTTCCCGTTCAATATAATGAGTTCGTCATCCACGTAAACAGCTGTATTGTCTGTTTGATCCTCAATTGATTTGATTAGTAATTGAATATTCATTTTACTTGTTATTAGTTTTATGATATGATTCCATCAAATATTTCTGTGAAAAACGAAGTTGTTGAGCATTATCTGCATCAGGTAGCTGATCAGTCTTTATCGGCTGGCTGAATTGATAACCATCAGCTGGTAAATCTGGTACACGTGTACCGCTTTTCTTCCGGTATGGGTTCTTTATGTATTCAACCTTTCCTTGATTAATGCGAGGTCTGTATATTGTTCTTCTCAGTCCCATTATAATTTATTATATAATTCATAAAACTGAGTAAAGCTCTTTGCTATAATGTACAATCCCCCAGCTGCCTCAACACTTTCCTGATACTTCTTTTGATAGGGAGATTGTTTATCCCGACCTATCTTCACCTCAATCTTCACACTCTTGCCATTTATGGTCGCGCTGATATCCGCTGTCCCTTTTGTGCCTGATCCCGGTATCCATTGGATGGTGCCGATGATCCTCTCCCGTCCCAATATATCAGCTACTCGTTTAGTGTTATCTATTGGCCTGCCTGTATTGCTGATTCTTTCGGCCTGGTGTCCTTTCAACTTCAGAAAGTCCAGTATCATTTTAGTTAATCCGTTTGCGGTTCTGTCTGTCCACTTTGGATAGGATCTGACAGCATCCGGAAGGGATGGATACTTCTGGCGGTTGTTGTCCAGGTATAGCTGTTTAAGTATTGCCTTGCTCATGTGATTACTTGCCGGTATTAAACCATTGTGTTTTTATGTACATAGCTTTTACAATGTCAATAATTTCTTCTGCTTCAAATCCATCTTGTTCAAATTCCAGGCATTTTTGAAGTGTATATGCTTCAGAAGCCCCGAAACGATGCATTACTCCTGTAAGCTTCTTTATGTAATTGTGACGATCCCCCGATGCAAAAGTGATCTGTTTATCTGTCCACACTCTGGCCCTTCGATATATCTCATTCTCTCCTGTTTGATGTCCATTTAATGATTTAGGGTATTTTGTTGGCTGTGGTGTGTAAACTCTATCGTATGGCTCTGCATAGGAATTAATAATTGCATCAGGATCACTTGATATAAACCTCAACCTGGGTATGTCACCACATCCAATATCCACATTATATCCCAGCATTGGAAGATCCCGCTTTAATGCCTCAAACTGTTTTTCATGCTGGTTAGGATAGGCCAGCGGAATGACAGCAAAACAGCCATTTCCCGAAGCGGAAAGCGAACTAAATGCCACTTCCTTTATCCCCCCGATATCATTCCTGGCATCTCCCCAATTCTTTACCCCCGGATTTCCCTTTGTATCAAAGTCCAGACATATAAAACCTGAATGCTTTATTAACCCTTCAATGCTTCGATGTGTGAATGTTCCTGAGATTGTAACCGATGGCAGACGTTTTTTAAGTAGTTTCTTTGTATCAGGATCAATGGCGGATCTTATTGCTGAAATCTCCCTGGCATATTCGCATTGTTGCACAGCTGAAAAAAATCGCATCAAGGAAATTTCATCAATGGGATGAGGATCATTCGCTGCCCTGAATTTTGAAATGTGAGTGTTAATGTTCATAATACGTTGATATTCAGGCTGAGGACACGGGTTTTTATCATGTCCGGACATAAGTGCGGACAAGTGCGGACATAACGGACATGGCTCTTTGCAATGTGCTGATTTATAATATCTTCATTGCGGACAGGGAGGACATGAATTTGCGGACATGCGGACACGCACCTATATATAAAATAGGTGCTGTCTGTCCTCCCACAATGAATGTTCTTAAATGTCGTTTTCATTGTCGTTTTTTGTTAAGACTAGACGATTGTCATTTTGAATTTTTATCCATCCCTTGTCAAGTGCTATTTTAATATGCCTTCGGGCAGTTCTATCCGTTGACACATCATGGATAACATATTTTTCGGTTAATTCTGATCTGGTTAACCTTTGTCCAGATAACACATTATTTAGATTCCTCTGAATTTTCAATTCCAGCACTTCCGCAGCTGTTAGTTTAACGGGAGCTTCCATCGCAACAGGATAGCCGTTCTCATCAAGATTAAAGCTAAAATCTGGCCAATCTCCATGCCTGGTATCTGTGGCTGTAACTGAAAATATGCCATCGGCTTTCAATAAGGATATTACACACTCCGCTTTCTTTTGGAGGGATCCGCCAAAGTGTCCAGTAGCATTACTATCCTGCTTATTCTCATGGATGGTCCCAATGATGAGAATATTATTTTCCTTAGCAATCTTTTGTAATTGGTCCGCTCTCTTTTTGGTTTCAACCGCATCATTGATATCATCTATCAGATCAGTGGTTACATCTACTATAATAATGCCTATTTCAGGATTCCTTGCCAATGATTCAAATAGTTCTAATCTTTCAGGAACGTCCATTTCAGCTGCATAATAAACTCTTAAATGAGAGTTATCTTCAGAAGATTTGAAGCCTGAAATACTATGGGTACGCTTGTATATTTTGTGTAATTGATTTTTTGATTGCTCAGTATCTATCCAGGCAATGCTTTTACCGGTATTGATACCCTCAATTTCAAGATACTTTCCTGTAAAATAGGCAGCGATGAAAATATTTACCAGAATTGTTTTCCCTGCTTTTTGCTTCGCTTTAATTACTAATATATTTCCCGGACTGCAAAGGATAGTTCCGTTAACTTTAAAAATAGGCTGGGGATCCTGAATGTCATCTGATAGAAATATTCTGTATTTTTCTATGTCAAGTGGTGTTTTTACCTCCAGACTTTCAGGTAACTTCTTAAATGTCTTTGTAGGAATGGAAGGATGTTGACCATTAAGATGTGATTTGATTATTTCGGAAAACTCAGCCACGTCAGTGGATACTGTTGCAGTAAAGTTGAAATCATGCCATACCGGAGTGGGATCCTTCCCTGATTGTATGGCAGACAACAACTCCGGATTGTCCTTAAAAAATTTCTTTACTGCATTAACCTTTAGCAGTGAATCAGAAATATCATTCATGTCGTTATTTTAGCTTTTCAATCATATCGTAAAATGCCTGAAAATCATCAATTTCCCATATTATTGCCTTTTCCTTAGACATCCTGGTCTTCCAGATATCCATCACCAGTGCCGGATCGACGAATCCAAATTTTTCCCGATTGAACCGTACGCAGTATTTTTGTCCCTTGTGCTTGATAATTATATCTGACAGCTCATAGGGTACCGTAAGAGGGGCAACATTGGTTTGGATAATATAGGTGCTTGTGTAATTAGGCGGGATATGCTCAATACCTTTCAGGTCCAATAAGGCAAGGCTAGCTTCAATCGTTGAATACAGTCTGTGATCAAAATACTCATGTTTTTTTATATATTTCTTTAGAAACATACTTGGGAGTTCGGGATGCTCGCGCTTTGCTTTATCCAAAGCAGCTTCGGCCGCCATTGCATTTAATTTATCTATTGCTTTCATTTTCAGTCGAATAAGTCGGGGTTTATAGTGTAATTATTATCTTTATCTAGGACCAGAAGACCCCTCATGAGTTCACCTCGCCAATTTTTCACTGGAAAAAACAGCTGCAGCTTCACCTTTTTGTCATCCAGAAATTTCTTTGCTTTTTTTATTTCGTTCTCCAGGCCAAGTGCGGCCTCATACCATTCACTTTTTCCCGGTGCGTCCAGGACAGAACAGCGTTTCCGAATTTCAGCCAAGCCACGGCTCCCAAGTTTTCCCTCCGGAAAATCGAGATCTGACAACAGTGCTTTAGGCTTCCATGGGGACTCTGCCATCCTTACCGGAAAAGACCTGTGTAGCCATGAAGGCGGATCGAATGAATTACGGTATTCCGTGATATCAGGCATCTTAAATTCAGGCCGGTAAAGCTCGCTAGGGAAGACTTTTAAAAACTCAGTCATGCACTTCTCCCGAAATATTTCAGTGAACCCGTCAAAACCTTTATTTAATAAAAAATCGGTTCTCTGAAACGAATGCGGACCGAAATCGAGTTGGTCCAACACTTCATGGACCTTTTGGACATTATCCTGCATTTTGAGGGCCCATTCAATGGACTCTTTTTCCATTAAATCCTTGATGAATAATACTTTGCTCATTTTTATATCTATTTAGATGTTATGGTATAAAGGTACTTGGATAAAGGCCAATGGCCAAAACTCTGCCTCGTAAAACGTTCATATTCAATAATATGTAATTTATGTCATTAAAAAACTCTGCCTAAAATGGTTAAAAGTCAGCCTAAAAGTCTGCCTAAATCAGAATCCATGCCAGTGGAAAGTCGACTTTGCTGTAATGAAATCAGGCTTATATTTATTGGCTGAATTAGTTAAGGACCCAGATGAAAGGCCGTATCGTAACTCGATAAAGTGCCGATAATGCAAATGTTTGTACTGCTTACCTTTGTATTGCTTGAGGAAATGATTCTTATTTAAAACAGCAATCAAATCAAGCAACATCCTTTTACTTTTCAACCATCTCATTTCAGGATCCAGGAATCCACGCTCAATCAACCCCATTTCCAGCTGTAGGAAGTCATCTAAGTACTCCCCATAAATCATAGGTGTTAGGCTGTCATCAGTATCCTTTATCCTTTTATGATCTCCCTGTGAACATGCTGGAAGATCCTTCAGCTTGTCAAAAGGCTTGTTATGGAATGGGCAATATGATGAATGACAGCAATTCATTAGTTATCTTACCATATATTGTAAATTCACGGGATCAGAAAGCTTGGTAGCAAATCCATACATCATTTCGAACATTGATTTATTTACAGATCCCCGCTGGCCTATATTTCTGATCATGGATAAGCCGGGATCGGAACGGACACCCCAGATTTCAATGCTAATATTCAAGATGTAGGTGCCAGTAAGCATTATTGCACCATCCATGGCCACAATATTAAAAGTATAGCTTGCATTCATGTTACCATGTGGTTTGGGGGTTGTCTGAATTAACCCGAATCCTTCGTTCATCCGGTCAATCTGGTAATCATTTGCTGCCAGTGTGGATCCGATAAGTTGAATGTTTGCATCCTTTGACAAATCGGTCTTGATGAGAATCTTATAGGTTCCTTTCGGGATTATGGCTTCCGATGATGTTTTATGCTTCTCTGGAATGTAATAATCATCCTGACAGAAACAATGACTGGAGAACAGGATGAAAATAACCGTGGTAATAGGTTTCATTACCTGCCCCTCTTTCTGGATTCCTTCTGTAGCTGATCGGCAGCAAGCTTGTCGTAAGATACCCTGGTTACCGTATTTTTTTCCATCCAGGCACGAAGTTGCTTTCTTGAAAAAATAAGACGTTTTCCAAACTTCTGATGGGGGATAGGATCCGCGCATGTAGGTTTGGTTTTTTGGTACAAAGAAGCCTTTTCAAGTCCCGTTTCTTCCATCGCACCTTCGATGCCAACGCGATCAGGAGGTTCTTGCACCGGAGGAAGTTCCCTGATTTCATTAATCATCTCGCGAAACAGGCTCTTTACTTCGGCTCGTACATCTTCGCGTTCCATGTAATTTTGTGTAGTCATTTTTACTTGCTTTAAGTACCTGCAAGGTAGACACTCAACATGTGTAGAAGGTGTGTAAATTCTGCAAAAAAAAGAAGCCAACTAACTGTAAATTAGCTGGCTATAATAAAAAGATGTGTAATTATGTCTTAACGCTTATAAATGCTTCATATTTTCAGTATTTCCTGACATACCTTGAAGACTTCTTTATATTTTTCTTTGTCCTCATGTTGATCTGTTGCCCTATCAAATCGTAAAATATGGAAGCGATCCAATACGAATGAACTAAAGTCAAATTTATTTGCAGTAGTGTTTTGAATTGCACCTAATATCCCTAGTAAGATAAGTTTATTGTCAGTTTCATTTCTGGCCTCTTTTGACAAGTCTGTCATTGGTTCAATAGGCTTGAAACCTGGAAAAACAAACCTTTCATTCCATTGATCCTTCGATTCATTTTTAAAATTTGGTTCAATATACTTATCCCATATCAAACCTGAATGTTCTAATTTAATAATGGGATCTTGTGGAATGACCTTTTTCTTAAATTTTTTGCTATAATGCTCCTGATAATATTCACCATACATTATAAAATATTTCTCAGGATCATCTGTAGTAAGTAAATCATCAAATTCATCATAAGTGAGTATTTCTGAAACAAATTTCCAGAAGTGTTTCCAATCAGGAGGAAATTTATAAGCCTCATCCATAAATTTATAAACTCGATTCAGGTTAATCTGAAGATCTGATTCTTTTAACTTTAATCTTTCATGAAACAATTGCATAGTTTCCTTAATCGTTGAGTCTATTTTTTCAATATCAAGATTAGTATTAAGGTTATTCATTTGGGCCTCTAAATAATACATTATCTGAGGCTCAATATCCATTTCCCCTGATTCTACTCCATGCCTTATCATATCAATGGAGGCCAATACCCATGGATCCGGATTATTCAATTTTATTTCATCCAGCCTTTTCAAGGTAGCTGCTTTTTTCTTGTCATCCATGTCATTCATTTTTTGCCCCCCTTTTCTTATTCATTGCCTTCTTAAGTATATCTCCAGCCTTAGAGAATTGTTCCCTGCGTTGCTTTGTCTCAAATCTCTTGAGATAATTTTCAGTTGTCCTAACGTCCTGGTGTCCCAAAACTTCCTTAATATAAGCGATAGGTACACCAGCATTTTTTGATAAAGTTGCGTACGTATGCCGGCTGACCATTGAACTTAATCCCTCAATCTCGAGCTTGTCACCTATAACATATAGGTGTTTATTTATTATCCTAACCTGGTTAAGGGTTACTTTCCGGATGGTTTCATTGGTTGCATCCTTGGGCATATATGGCAATATGTGAGCATGTGGGGATCGATCTTTATTCCCCCAGCGATTAATGATTGTTAATGCATCCGCAGTAAGTGGTATCCTTATATGTAATTCCTTATCTGTTGTCCGCTTAGTCTTCTCCCGTGTATAAATCAATTCTTGATTTTTAATCATATCCCAGGTAAGAAGGAGTAAATCTTTAATGTTGATACCTCCCAGATAAAAGGACAGCATGAAAAGATCCTTGCTTCTCCTGGCTGCCATATTTTCCGGCTCATATTTGGCAAACTCTGCCAGCTGTTCAATAGTCAAAGCGACCTTAGTGCCGGATCCCTGTTTAATCTTGAATTTCTTATCATGTCTGCTCTGTGAGAATGGATAGGCAGATTTAGGGATGGATCCCTCATATATGGCTAAATTGAACAACGTACGGAGTGTGCGGAGATACATGGAAAGGGTGGATGTGGTTATCGTTTTTAATGCATGATTTTCGTAATTATCCAACCACTTCGGGGTAACATCAGTAAATTTAATGTTCTCTCTATATGCCTTTAGGTGAACCAAGGCACTATTATAAATGGAAGCTGTCCCAACCTGTCCCTTTCTCTCTAAATCATAAATTTGGGCTTTATATGCATCCTCAACATATTCTACCTGTCCCTTGCTTAATATCCGTTTTAGTTTAACATGGGTATATTCGCCACCACCGACTAATATTTCATTCACTGCATCTTCAATCCTCCTAAGGCCTTTAATGAGTATATCCTTAGTTGTCTTTAAATCATTGCGGGGCCTGGGACTGCATAACTTTTCCCATTCCTTTTCCGTAAAATCATAACCGGCATTAAAATACAAGCGATCCCTCTTATAAGTAATTCGGTATTTTACAGGATACAGGTCTGCTTTCTTTTCATCGGTGGCATCTGCTTTTTTTGCCCGTGCAGTGTAAAGGATTAATTTGCCTGTTATTCCAGAAGCTAAGAATTCCATTGTAATACATATTTCAATACACAAAGTTAATAAATAAATACAAAATAATAAAAGAAAATAAAATTAATTATTAACTTTACTTTATGATTATCAACAACATTTAAGGAATATACAAGAATGATCAAAATAACAAAATATCCAAAATTCAGACTTCTAAGCTGTGGGTCGCGCGTTCGAATCGCGCCGGAATCACTGAAGAAGTGACAAGTGACAAGTGACTGGTGACAAGTTAGGCGCATCCTGGAAAATCAGCTTCCAACTTCGGAAGTGGTATATAGCAGAGCTCATCTGATTTTAAAATAATTGGTTCTTCCAATTACCTGTAGCCTTTATTAATTGATTTTTGACAAATAAAAAAGGAGCTGTAGCGAGCAGCCCCCTCATTCTTCAAACTTAATATAACTGGTATGTCAAAAAAAGTTTGAACGATGTAAAACTACAATTTTTCATTGGTTCCACTATAAGATATCCTGAAAAAAGTTGACCGGTTACCCGTCACAAATAGTGATGCAATAATTCGAAGTGCAAATCAATACTGTTGGAATACATACTGCCCAATAACGGTTTTTTTTACGTCCTAAATTGGTCAAAATTCTCTTGACTTCAGCTTTTTATTATCGTAAACTTTGTATACCCTAAATGACTTAAGGTCATTATACTCCCAATTGTCTAACCAAACCTAACAATCATGAAAACATGTAAGATTGGTCCATACCTTGTATGGATTATTTTTTTAGTTTTCACATTGAATACACTGGCACAGGTTAAAGAAGTGCCAATTACTACTTCATCCAAAGAAGCAATGAACTTCTTTTTATCCGGAAGGGATAAATTTGAGAACATAGAGTTTGCTGAAGCTGCTGAATTTTTTGACAAAGCTATTCAACAGGATCCAAATTTTGCACTAGCCTATCTGTATCGTGCACAATCAGGAAGTGGATATAATGTTTTTCGACATAATCTGGATAAGGCTGTCAGTCTTACTGACAAAGTATCTGAAGGAGAAAAACTGCTGATATTGTACTTTCAGTCACTTTTCTATGGCGACGGCCAGAAACAGAAGGAATATCTCGATCAGCTTCTGAAGTCTTTCCCGTCAGATAAGAGAGTTAATAGTTTTGCAGGTGTGTATTATTATGTCTTTGCTGATTATTCCACTGCACTGGTCTATTTTACAAAATCTATTGAACTTGATGCCAAATATGCATCTGTTTATAACATGATTGGTTATTGCCAATCAGCTCTAAATAATTACCAGGAAGCTGAAAAGGCATTTCAAACCTATATTAAATTGATACCCAATCGCCCAAATCCTTATGACTCTTATGCAGAACTTTTATTGAAAATGGGGAAATATGATGAATCCATTGCACAATATAAAAATGCTTTAGAAAAAGATCCTGGATTTACAACTTCTCTGGCTGGTATAGGTAATAACTATATATTCAAGGGTGATTATGGATCAGCCAGGAAGTTTTACCAGGATTATTTTGACAAAACTTCTGACATCGATGGGAAATTCAGTGCTATATATTGGAAAGCAACATCTTTTGTATATGAAGGTAAAACAAAAGAAGCATTGGCTGCTTTTGATGAATACCGTGCCTTGGCAGAAAAAGAGAATCTTATTCCTAATATAATAGATTCATATAATTATCAGGGTCAAATACTTGCAGAATCAGGGAATTCGCAAGAAGGTATGAAATACTATCAAAAAGGTTTTGATTTATTGGAGAAATCAAAACTTCAGGAAGATGAGAAAGAGAGGTTTGTTACATTTTCAATGTTATCGCGTGTTTATTATTTGGCGGCAAATGGTGAGCTCGACAAAGCATCTGCTGAGTCTGAGAAATGTATTCAAAAAGTTGAAAGCAGAAAAGATCCTTTTGAAGAAATGTTTTTAAATTCCAATATTGGATTTTTAGAATTTAAAAAAGGGAACTATGATAAAGCCATTCAATATTTTTCCAAAGGTTTTAAGGAAAACCCATTTTACTGGTATTATACTGCGCTTGCATACAGCAAAAAGGGAGACAAACAAAATGCCTCAAAACTATTTGAAAAGATTACAAAATGGAACGTGAACGGTATGGATCTTGCCTTAGTCCGAAAACGTGCTTCGGATGAATTGAAGAAGTAAAACATCAGCTTGTATAAATTGTACAGAGGCTGTCTCAAAAGTCATATTTCAGACGAAGTTGCAACTATCTCACGAGCGATAGCGAGTAAACTTCGCTTAGCGCTGGGATTTCTTTCCTTAGTCTGATCCTTCACATATCAAAATTCACTTGACTTCAGCTTTTAATTATTATATACTTTGTTTACCCTATTTGACTTGTAGTCGTTAACTCTCAATTGTTTAACCAAACCAACCAAACATGAAAACAAAACTACTTCTTGTTTTGTTATTTTCGATATCATCTGTTTTCTCTAATGCACAGGTGATATTTGATCCTGCCACTTATCCTCAGGATTCACTTCCTGCAGGTATGACTCTCGATACCCTTGATGGTAGAGTTTATGTCCAGGTTATTCTGAACGGGTGGAATTCATTTATTAAAATTAATCCCGCTGTCGCAATCAACGAAAATGCCACTCATTTTCGTGTAATTGCCAAATATGGAGCCGGCGTATCAGGATTTGAACTTTCAAAGATAAAAACCTTTCTCAAACTGGTTGACCCGGGATGGACAGAACTGGCTGCTGCCGCCAACAACAGCAGTGCCAGCCTGGAATATTATCAGGTGAAACTGTCCAAAATTGACCAGGTAGGTTACATTCAGGTTGCAGGCCAGGAAACCTCCGGATGGACAGCTGTTACAGGTGATACCCTATGGCTTGGAAAGGTAATGGCTGTTGAAGTTGATCCACAGGCTATCTTTGATCCTAATGCGTATGATCCTGACCTATTACTCGAAGGCGATAGTATTGTTGAACTGGATGGAGTCAAATATTGCCGGTTAATTTTTAAAGAGGACGGAACTTACATTCCCACCTTTCCCTTCAATATTGGCAATGACATTACCTATATGAGAGTAAAAATGAAATATGGTGGCGGTGTATCCGGGGTTGAGCAGTCAAAAATAGGTGTCGGAATTGAGCTGTGGACTTCCGCGCCTTTCGTTGACCTTGGCGGTTTAAGTACCCAGAATGGTAAAGGAGTCAGCCATGAGTGGACGCTCCTTAGGGGCCTGGTTCTTAAAGGACTTGTTGGATATGTGGAATTTGCTGCTTATCAATGGCCCAGTTTTAATCCAGCTTATGGAGATACTGTTTGGATCGGTAAAGTGAGGGCCATTACCGTTGAACCCGGGGTAATATTTGATCCTGCCCAGTATGATCCCGATGAATTACCTGCGGGTATTGAAATTGTCAGCCTTGGCGGTACAAAATATCTGCAGACGCTTTTAAATGGCTGGAGTTCCTTTATACCTGTCGATCCGATAAAAGTAAACGCTGCCAATACACATTTCAGTACCGATGTAAAATATGCTGTGGGCTCCTCCGGCTTTGAGCTAAATAATATAAACACCTTCCTCAAACTGGCAACGGCAGACTGGACTGAATTGGGTGCTGCAGGAAGTGCAAGCAGTGCAGAATTTAAAAAATACAGCGTTGCCCTTCCAACACAGGGAATCGTTGCAAACTTCCAGTTTGCCGGACAGGAAACTACCAACTGGAGCGCTGTGACAGGAGATACCCTATGGATTGGCAAGATGATTTTTGAAGACTTGGCTGCACCCACTGCACCGGGTAACCTGATCGCCAGTGTCGACAGCTCAACTGTAACATTGACCTGGGATGCTTCGACCGATAATCAATATGTCAAAGGCTATGTGGTTTCTCAGGATGGCACAGTACTCGACACGGTAACTGCAATAACGTTTGAAGTCACCGGTCTGGCAGACGGCACTTACACCTTCAAGGTAGTTGCTATTGATGGTTCCGGCAATTCTTCAACGGCCAGTTCAGTCGATGCAACCGTTTACACGGCTGTGCCAAATGCTGTTCACAAACAAAATGCTGAACGACTCAAAGTTTATCCTAATCCGGTTTCTTCAACTTTGCAGGTAAATCGTGTTCAGGATATCCTTGAAATTAACATCATCAATATTACAGGTTCAATAGTAAGGACTGTTCACAATACGAACAGCGTTGATGTTGCTGATCTGAGAGAAGGACTTTACCTGATACAGATAAAAACTTCATCAAGTACTTACTCCACTACTTTTATAAAGGAATGAAGTTGATCCTTTTTACTATGAAGAGGCTGCCTCGCATTTGAGACAGCCTCTTCTTGTCACTCCCAATTGGTCAAAATTCACTTGACTTTAGAATTGAATATTAGTAAATTATGTAGGCCTTAATTTCTATTTCTTACTAATCCAACCAACATCATGAAAACAAAAACATTTTTGTTGCTATGCTTTCTGTTGAGCTTTTCTGTCTCCCTGGTTTCTGCTCAAACCTTACCGAAGGGTGCTGTCATCGGCTTCCATATTGTTACCGTTACACTTAATCCAGATGCAACGATGAATCAGGCTATAGACTTTTTTATCAATAAATACATTCCTGCATCAGAGAAAAATTTTCCAGGAACCAAAGTTTATTTACTTAGTGGCGATAGAGGAGAGAATAAATTTAAAATTGCACTGATGGAAGTTTTTGAATCTGTCCAGGTCAGAGATAAATACTATCCCGCTCCGGATAAACCAACCCCTGAGGCCTAGGCTGCTTCTAAGAAACTACAGGAATCTTTGGGAGATATGAGTAAAATTTTTCTTGACTACTCCACAGTCTATACAGACTGGATTGTAAAATAACATTTCATTTTCAACCCCCTGAAATCAAATCCGGGGGCTTTGAAGCGGATCCTACCTTCGCAGGCAGAGTATATCACCTGGTTTTATAATTTATAATCTCTGAGTAACCAATAGTCTTTATATTCAAATAATTATATTGCTCTTTCAGATGGTCATCGGTTGCGGTAACTAATTCCTTTTCCCTGTTTTTAAAATATCCCAGGTCCAGGCCACTGGGATAATTTTCCTGTCGCGCAGAAGTGCCAACGTGCAGAATCAATTCTGAAATTCCATCTGGCAAATGTTCAATTATGTACAAGTAATTGGTTTGTGACGGATCACCCCAGAAGTAGTCTATCAGAAGATCAGGATGCAAAAGCCCAAGTTCATCCATCCTGATCGGATAAATGATCAAGTTTGATATTCTTGTTTGTCAAAGCAAGTATCTGCGCTCTGAGCTCTCTCTTTAGTTCATCAGGAGAGATAGTCTTTATTTTAGGCAATAACTCATCAATGGTATAGAAACAGCCTGATGAATTCACCAGAGAAGAAACTTGTTCAGCTTCAGTAATTGGTTTTCCGGTAATAATATTTAAATGCACTCCAATACCAATATCCGGATGGTTTTCAGATAATTGTTTTAACTCCTGGAGTGACTCACTAAAATTTGTCAGGGCAGATATGGCAGTAATTGCCTTTTTATCTGCAGCAATTTCTATTCCGTCATTGATGTTTTTAGAAGCGCCAAAATCATCAGCTGTGATAATTAAGAATTTCTCCGTGCTATATGAAATATCAACCATTGATGTTTTTCTTACAGAGGAGCAGGAAGTAATTAGAAAAACACACTCTAATAGAATCAGTCTTTTTTTCATAGCATTTAATAAATTCTATGAAAGTCCTGTGTTCACATTTTTATGTCTGGCATTCGTGCATTGATTTCACAAAATCAAATTTCTATGAACGTCTGTTATTTCAATCACAACATCCGTCATTTCCAGGTTAAGATCAATGATCAATTCATCTTTCACCGGATTACTTCTTCCTGAATGAGTTGACAACTGTAACCGTTCCATCTGGACTAGAACGGCTCAGATTAAGGATATTGTCTTTAATTTCGGCGTTCCACACCACATCCACCATTTGGTCACCCATTTTCATTTTCAGCATTAGGTTGCTTTCTTCAAATTTCCAGGTTCCCTCATAGGTAGCTGTACCGGTTGATTCATCGGCCATGTTGCTGGTTAGTTTGAATTTCCCGTCATCCGTGAATAGATACTCGGTAACACCTCCTTCAGCCTTTATCTGGTCTTCGGTGGTTACTTGTTTTCCCTGATCGTTCGTCCATGAATATTCAAACATGTTCCAGGTTCCGTTCAGAGTCTGGTTTTGTGCCTTTGTTGCCGTGCAGGATAGAATGCATAATACAAACAAAAGTGCTGTTTTCATTGGGAGGATTTTAGGGTAATGAATACTTAATTTATATTACATGATATAAGTTAAGACATTCATAATCAAAAGTCAAGTGAATTTTGACCAACAAAAATGGATAAAGAGTTGGCCTTAATGGCATTCGAATCACGTCAGAATCACTGAAAAAGCAAAGAATCAACTTTTATTGATAATACATTGAGTAACTCTTTAATATAGTTCTGTAAAAATTCGTAAATTCATAAACCATTACCCCATTGATTATGAAAACAGGTTTGATATTTTTTGTACTGTGTTTTATCACCAATCCTGGTTTTTGTAAAGATATCAGAGTTGAATATGGTGTTGCATCAGCCTTATGGAACCAGGACCTTGGAAACCACCGTGCTCAAATCAGTATTGACAAAGCCAATGATGCTGTATATGTATCCATCCCCTGGCGCCGGAGGGATGTAAACGCCCGGGAGAAAAGGATCATCATTACCGATATTAAGGGTAATGAGATGAGCAATATCTTTCGCATCAACATCAACCGCTGGTCAGGTGAGTTTGTTTTTCAACCTTCGAGCGGTGCCGGGAAATACTTCGTGTATTACATGCCTTATAAAGAAGAAAACAGCAATTCCGGAATTTTCTATGGCAGTTATCTGAAACCTGAAGATGTTCCCGATAAAGCATGGGTAATTAAGAACGAACTCTCTATACCATTCAGTTTTCATGAAGGTATTGGAAAGGCGAACCTGTTGAGGATTGAGTCACGAACGGCTTATGATAGTTTTTACCCCATGGAGGTATGTGCAACCCGCGAAGAAATAAATAACCTGGTCAACGGTCAGGCCTGGAATTATCTCCTTTTCCCCGAAGACAGGAAATTTCCAATTCGGATGACTAATGACCTGCCCTATAAATGGATTGAAAATAAACCTCCGGTCCAATTTGAAGGAACAGCTTTACGCAACGAATATTACGCTTTCCAGGTGGGTGTGTTTGCAGCAAAAAACAATCTCGAGGATATTGCAGTTTCTTATAGCAAATTTGCAGACAGACTTACTTGTTTTAACCTTGGAGGGATTGATCCTAAAGGTAAACCATTTAGTATAAAAGTGGATGTCCCTAAAGGCAAAGTACAGACGCTATGGTTTGGATTTGACATACCTGAAGATTATAAGCCAGGCGAGTATACATTTGAAATCACCATCAAGCCGAAGAATGATAAGCCCCAGGCTGTTGTTGTCAAAATTAAGGTAGCAGACAAGGTATTAGCTGACCGTGGCGACAGTGAGCCATGGCGCCATTCGAGGTTACGATGGCTGAATTCGACCCTGGGAATTAATGATGAGGTTGTGGCTCCTTATACTCCACTTAAAGTTACCGGCAAAAAAATCGATTGTTTCCTCCGGAATGTCCTTCTAAATGACAGAGGTTTTATTACGGAAATAGTAAGCAATAACCGGCAAGTGTTAGCCCGCCCGCTTGAATTTGTGGTTGAAACTGATAAAGGAATAGAGATCTTTCAGTCATCATCACTCGTGTTTACCAGACAAAATGCAGGTGTCGTTTCCTGGTCGGCTCAATCCGCTTCAAAAAGAGTCTCATTAAGCTGCGAAGGCACCATGGAATTTGATGGACATATCAGCTATTCCATTAAAATTAAAGCAATTAATAAGCTAAAAGTTAATGATATCAGGCTTGAAATACCTTTCAGGACAGAAATTGCACAGTATTTTATGGGGATGGGATTGAGCGGCTGTGCTTGTCCGGAATCATATAACTGGAAATGGAACGGACCACAGGATAGCTACTGGTTAGGAAATGCAAACGCAGGCATCCATTGCGAATTGCGCGGTGCTTCATACTGCGGGCCAATGCTCAATTTATACCATCCGGAACCTCCTGTAAGCTGGAATAATGCCAAATCAGGAGGATTTTCCATTAAAACAATTGCTGATGAAGTTCTCGCAACAACCTACTCCGGAAATCGCGAACTCAATGCCGGGGAGGAGCTAACCTTCGAATTTGCATTATTGATTACGCCTGTTAAAAATCTTAATTCTACCGATCAGTTTGTAAACCGCTATTTTCACAACGGGGGTGCTCCCTGGCCGACAATGGATGCTGTAAATGCAGGAATTAAAGTGGTTAATGTTCATCATGCCAGTACGTTAAATCCCTATATAAACTATCCGTTTATTGCTGTTGACAGTATGAGAAATTTCGTAGCTAAATGGCATGATAAAGGATTGAAAGTCAAAATATATTATACTATCCGTGAATTAACAAATCAGGTTCCCGAGATCTGGGCGCTTCGCAGCTTAGGTAACGAAGTGCTGGGGGGCGGCAATGGCGGAGGTTATCCCTGGCTGCAGGAACATTTCATTGATAATTATACAGTGCAGTGGTATACTCCCATACCCGGATACGATGCATGCGAAGCAGCTGTATTAATGAGTGGGGAATCGAGGTGGTACAACTATTATGTGGAGGGCCTTCAGTGGCTGGTTAAGAATCTTGACATCGACGGGCTTTATCTTGATGATGTTTCGTTCGACAGGTATCTGTTGAAACGCATGCGCCGGGTTATGGACGGTGTTAAACCAGGATGCATTATCGATCTGCATTCAAATACGGGCTTCTCGATCGGGCCGGCAACACAGTACACTGAATTTTTCCCTTATATCAATAAGTTATGGTTTGGTGAAAGCTTTCAATACGATAAAATGTCGCCCGAAAACTGGCTGGTCGAAACTTCGGGCATCCCTTTCGGATTAATGGGGGATATGCTGCAAGGCGGTGGCAATCCCTGGAGAGGAATGATCTATGGAATGACTTCCCGCCTGCCCTGGGGTACTGAAAGTGTGGTATGTAACCCAAAGGAAGTATGGAAAATTTGGGATTCATTTGGAATTGCCGAATCAAAAATGATGGGATACTGGGATCCTGCCTGCCCGGTTAAAACTGATAATCCGGAAGTATTGGCAACTGCCTATGTGAAAAATGATAAAATCCTGGTTTCAGTGGCTTCCTGGAATCCAACGGCATGTGATGTAAAACTTGAAATCAACTGGCAATCCCTTGGCATCAATCCTTTAAAAGCAAAAATAACAGCACCTGAAATCCTGAATTTCCAACCGGGAAAAAAGTTCGGAATTGATGATTTGATTACTGTTGAACCAACAAAGGGTTGGTTGTTGATTGTAGAATAATTCAGATTAGAAAGTTTGAATCAATTAAAAACTATTACTTAAAAACTAAAATTATGGCTGGAACATTTAAGTTTACATTTGGCCCCTGGAATATCCATGAAGGAGCCGATCCTTTTGGTCCTAATGTACGCAATTCAGTAAAATTCAGTGATAAACTGACTTTGTATAAAAAGCTCGGTTTTGATGGTGTGCAGTTTCATGATGATGATGCTGTTCCTGATATGAATGATCTCACGCCCCAACAGATTATAAATAAAGCAAAGGATATTAAGAAAATATTGGATGATCACGGACTGACTGCTGAATTCGTAGCTCCCAGGTTGTGGGAGGACGAACGGACCATAGACGGCGGATATACTTCAAACGACCCCGGTTGCAGAAAATACGCAATAGACCGCAGTATACGAACAATTGATATTGCTAAGGCTCTTGGTACTGATCTGGTTGTTTTATGGCTTGCCAGGGAAGGAACCTATATCCGTGAGGCAAAGGACAGCAAGGTATCGACAGAAAGAATCGTATTTGCAATTAACCAGATGCTTGATTTTGATCCAAAAATAAGGATTTGCATTGAGCCAAAGCCCAACGAACCGATGGATCATACTTATATTCCAACCACGGGACATGCAATAGCATTATCTTTGTTGTGTTCTGATCCCAAACGTATTGGTGTGAATATTGAAAGTGCGCATGCCATTCTTGCCGGTTTGGATCCTTCTGACGAAATGGGATATGCATTAGCCTTTAACAAACTTTGGACAGTGCATCTAAATGATCAAAACGGACTAAAATTCGATCAGGATAAAACATTCGGATCCGTTGATTTACGCAGGGCATTCAACCAGGTTCGCATTCTCGACAAACACGATTATGGAAAGAATGGTGAATGGGTAGGCCTCGACGTAAAAGCAATGAGGACTCAAAAAGACGATGTTGCTACAAAACATCTAAGCAACAGCAGAGAGATATTCCTTAAGCTTCTTGAAATATCAAGAAGTCTGGATGAAGAATTTATTGCAAAATGCTCTAATGATCGTAACTATGAGGAATTGGACCTATATATTATGAAATCTTTGTTAAGGGATTAAGTTTAATAATAGGTGATTTCCCCGCCATAGCCCTGACGATAACCGAGCTTTTAATTTTTGCTCACGTTAAGGTTATTAGCCCATTCGTCAAGGTAGGTTTCCAAAACATTCAGGGGCATGCAGCCTCCATTCAACAGGGTATCGTGAAAATCTCTCAGGTTAAATTTGCTTCCCAATAATTTTTGATATTTGTCACGGAATTCTTTGATTTTTAATTCCCCGGTTTTATAAGCCAATGCCTGGCCCGGCATAGCCATATACCGTTCAATTTCCTGGGTTGCCATATTTTCTGACATGGCCTCATTTTCAATTATATACCTGATAGCTTCTTCCCTGGTCATTTTGCCGGTATGCAAACCGACATCCACAACCAGGCGGATGGCCCGATGAATTTCGTTTCCGTAATAACCTATCTTTTGATAAGGATCAGTATAACATCCCAATTCTTCACCAAGCGACTCGCAATAAAGTGCCCATCCTTCACCAAAAGCAGGAATGAATGAGAATCGTCTGAATTTAGGCAATGCAGTATTTTCCTGCTGCAAAGAAACCTGAAAATGATGTCCCGGAATGGCTTCATGCAAAAAGGTCGCTTCTAGAGCCCAGTTGGTTACATTGATTTTGGTCGGATCCACAATGGGAATATAGTAAATACCAGGTCGCGTACCATCTGCCGAACTCCTGTTATATTGCGGAGCGGCTGAAGCTGCCCGGAACGATTCAGTAGCTCTTACTTCAAAAGGAGTTTTGGGAACTGCACCAAACAGTCTGTTTATCTGGGGCTGAATAGTAATCAATACTTTCATGTTACTGTCCAAAACCTCCTTTTCGGTAGTAAAGGGCATAAACCTTTTATCAGTCTGCATAAAATTGAATAATTCCTTTAAACTGCCGTTAAAACCCATTTTAACCTTAAGCTGCTCCATTTCATCTGTAATTCGTCGCACTTCTTTCAAACCGGTCTGATATATTTCCTCCGGTGTTTTATCCGTGGTGGTAAAAACGGAAACAAAGAACTGATACATCGCATCTCCTTCCGGTAATGCATGAATACCGCTGGTTGACCGCGCCGCTACAAGGTATTCTCCACTTAAAAATGCGCCCAGTTTTTTATAGGAAGGAATAAGCTTCTCATTGATCGCCCGGTTAAATTCATTGATTAAACGGCTTTTGTCTTCTTTTGAAAAATGCCCGGGAAAATGTTTTACCGGACCATAGAAGACATTTTTTGAAGTATCGCTTACGGCTAATTTTTCATACTGAGGTATCATTTTTACTACCAATGCCTTAGGTAATATCATACCGGCCTTTATACCTTTCCGGAGATTTGCAATTGTAGTATCTGTCCAGATAACAAAAGAATTTACCCGCTGCAGCCAGTTATCATAATCCTGAACGCTTTTAAAGGGCTGATCACCCATTCCGCTGCCAAGCTGGCCCATAGTCAGGGGCAACGACGTGAACTGTGTGATTGGCATCAGTTCGGGATGGAATTGCCGGGCTTTCAGTTCCTGGTTCAGGATGTATTTTAAAATTGCAAGAGATATCCGGTCTTCAGCATTGAGGTTTTCAGGGTTGAAACTGGTTAAATCTGCCAGGTACCTGGTATTAAAATCATTCGCCTGATTTATGAATTCTTTCGATCCATCAATCCGGAGAATGTTATTATACCGGACATCGCCAACAGCGGTAGCTGTCAATGGAAAAAGTCCCAACCGTTCTTCATAATATTTCTCAAATAGCTGGTTAAGTTTATCATCTGATTTGATTTGGGCATCAATTCCTAGAACAACCATCGATAAAATTATAAGAACGATGAATGTGGCTTTCCATTTAGTTTTCATTTTTGAAATGATTAATTTTCAAAATTTTATATACTATTTTGATAATAATATCATTTATAACATCGGAGGTAAATAATTGTTTTCACTGAAGGAATCCAGGATTTATCCAGACTTAAAACAATTGGATCCCGGGAGGGGGCCATAGGATTAGTTGGTTATGTATGCTGGACTGTGGCAGGCGATTCACCCCCACAATTCCTCAATCTTTTCCAGGGATTTTCCTTTTGTTTCGGGGATGTAGAAATAGCTGAACAACCATTGTACTATGCACATCAGGGCAAGGAAAAGAAAGGTGGTTGCACCTCCTACAAATGCAAGGAAATAGGGAAAGAAGAGTACAACAAGGAAATTGAAGATCCATTGTGTGAAGGAAGCAAATGCTACTGCTGTTCCACGGATCCGGTTTGGAAAGATCTCAGACACGAGGGTCCAGAATGCCGGGCCGACGCAGGATGCGAAAAATGCGATGAAAAGCATTATACAGGCTAATGTGATCAGGCTGTTCAGGTGAAAATAAAATGAAATTGACAGAATGATCAGCGACAAGGCCATTCCGGCGGATCCAACCAGGTAGAGTTTACGGCGTCCGACCCTGTCGATCAGCAAAATAGCAACGAAGGTGAAAACTCCATTGATAAGTCCGATCAGGGAAGTCTGAAGCAGGGCGGATTTAATCTGGATTCCGGCGGCCATGAGTATTTTGGGGGCATAGTCAATTACTGTATTGATACCACTGACTTGCACCAGCACTGCCAGAAAGAATCCCACCAACAAAACTTTTCGGTAGGATGGACTGAATAATTCGCGTACAGAAACTTTCAGGGAATTGCCTGCAAGGGATGCACCTATCTCCTTAATTTCAACTTCAGCCAGGGCAATGCCACCGATCCGGGTGAGGACCTTCATGGATTTATCCCTGAAACCTGCTTTGTATAACCACCGGGGACTTTCCGGAATAAAGAACAGCCCGATGAAGAATAATACAGACGGAATGATGCCTGTGGCAAACATCCAGCGCCAGTTATTGTCAATATCATGAAGCCAGTAATTGATGAAATAGGAAATCAAAATACCAAAGGTGATGGTGAACTGGTAAATGGCAACTAGCATTCCTCTCTTACCGGGAGGGGATACTTCAGACACATACATGGGAGACAGAACGGAAGCAGATCCCACGGCGAGCCCGCCCAATATGCGGGCAGCAATAAAGACAGATGGACTGGATGCAAGGGCAGTGACTCCGCACGAAACGGCAAAGGACAGGGCGATAAAGATCAGCACTTTCTTTCGACCATACGTGTCAGTTAAAATACCAGAACCAAAAGCGCCGATGATTGCCCCTACCAGAAGCGAACTAACGCCCCAGCCCAGCTGAAGCTCGTTCCAATGAAAATAGGATTGTATGAACGGTACGGCACCGGATATGATAGCTATGTCGAAACCGAACATAAGTCCACCCATGGTGGCTATGAGACAGATGAAATATAAATACCTGTTACTTTTATTCATGGTAGTTGTATTTGCCCGCTTGAGAATTACATTGGCATAGCTGGCAAATTCCAACCATCACGATATGAATGTTTGATATACCCGTTGGCACTTTCGAGTGCATTGCTTTTTGCATATTGTTTATTGAACGTCGGATGGCCATCAATTACGCTAAATTCATTGGAAGTGACTATATTCAATTCATCACTTGCAGAAATATTGTCAAACTGCATTTTCTCTGCATTCCATAACAGCGTTCTGTTCAGACTTTGCAAACGGATGGCAAGCACACCCAGTAATACCATTTCATTAAATGGACCCGAATAGGAAAAATTGGATGTAGGCTGAACCCTGTTTTCAGGCGATTCTTTGCAGGCACGTATCCAGTCCTGCTCATGCGGACCATCCACATAACCAATTGCCCCCGGGATCCGTCGCAGATAGGGAGTCACATTGGGAACCCTTCCGGAAACCAGCCTGGCCCGGAAGCCACCGCAATCACAAATCAATGTGTCCTTTGAACCTACAAAAATGCATCCTCCCAATCCGTCCGACATCAGGTTTTCACCATCCGGGATCAGGTCAGACCGGTTGGGCAGCAGTCCCCCATCATACCAGTAAACTCTCACTGCCGGCATATCCACTTTTTCCAGGTTGGTTCTGGCGGGAAATGAAAACTCAACCGTTTCAGCCTGGGGTGCCGATTCGGTGTTCACAATAGTTGAACTGCCACGCACCTTATCGGGATATCCGAGCTTTAATGACTGGTAAACCGGATCCAGAACATGGCAGGCCATATCTCCAAAGGCACCGGTACCGAAATCCCACCAGCCTCTCCAGTTCCAGGGGGTATAAATGGAATTAAATGGCCGGACAGGAGCAGGTCCGATAAACAGATCCCAATCCAGGGTGGCGGGAACAGGCATTACCTCAGTGGGCCTTGACAGTCCCTGCGGCCATATCGGACGGTCGGTCCAGGCGTGTACCTCCTTAACTTCCCCGATTTCACCATTCCAGATCCATTCACAAACCTGCCGGACACCATCTCCCGAATTAGCCTGGTTCCCCATTTGCGTGGCTACCTTATGTTTAGCAGCCAGTCTGGTGAGCAGGCGTGATTCATAGACCGAATGGGTTAGCGGCTTCTGGCAGTACACATGTTTGCCCAGGGTAAGCGCTGTAGCAGCAATAATGGCATGGGTATGATCGGCAGATGCTACCATAACCGCATCGATTGAACCTTTCATCTCATCAAACATCTTTCGCCAGTCGGAATATTGCTTTGCCTTCGGAAATTCCTTAAAACAGGGATCCGCATATTTTCTATCGACGTCACATAAGCCTACGATGTTTTCGGTGGCCATACCCAAGAGGTTCGGGTGTCCTTTACCACCGATCCCTACACCGGCAATATTGAGTTTGTCACTGGGGGCGGTATGTCCCAAACCACTGATCAAATGACTGGGTAATATGGTCAGTGCGGCAGAGGCAAATGCACTTTTCCTGATAAAGTCGCGCCGGGAGTTGTTATAAGTTTTCATGTTGTAAACATTATCCGGATTAAAATTCCTTGATTTTCAGATTACGGTACCAAACCTTTGTACCGTGATTTTGGAGTGAAATATGCCCTTCATCATATTTTCCATAGTCAGGGTAATCTGCCCATTTTCCGCTGTCCCGCCGTTTCTTCCAGTCGTCGGAGTATTTTTCGTAGGTTACCACGATTACCCCGTTTAACACATGGGTGACATGATTGCCATCCACAACCAGCAAAGCGCTGTTCCATTCGCCGACTGGTTTATAGGGTTTTGCCAGGGGCGGATACATGGCATAATTGGCACCGAGGATCTGCCAGTCTTCCAGTTTATCAGGCCAGTTCTCATGGTCAATGATCTGAAATTCAGGACCTGTTTCATATGGAAATTTATACTTCGGATTTTCCTCTATCTGGAAAATAATTCCGCTGTTTGCTCCCTTTGTCAGTTTAAAATCAAAGCTAAATGCAAATCCCTTATATTTTTTATTGGTAATGATATCCTGGTCCTCCTGACCCCCTTTGCTGTTCATGGTGAAAGTTCCGTCTTCCACGGTCCAACTGTCGGGAAATCCCGGCAAATTATATCCATGCCATAGATCACGGGAAGTTCCATCAAACAGAAGGATCCATCCATTACCTTTTTCGTTTTTACTGATCGTATTTGGGGCGGAACTCCTATCGAGTTCTGAATACAGGGACAATGCATTTTTATCCGGTTTTCCCGTAAAAGAAACCATGGCCAGCATAAAAAAGGCTGCCATAACTATCATAGTTTGTTTTTCCATAATTGTATTTGATTTATTTGAGGTTTAAATACGGTACAATATGATTGAAATTTTGATAATTCCTTTGACACAATAAAAATAGAAAAGAATCGGACAACGCGGTGGATTTCCACGGGATAATTTTGGTGAATGAGACTTTTGGTTCTCGCAGATATCGCAGATTTTCCCGAAGGAATGACTTCGGCACGCAGATAAATTTGAGTTTAACGGGGCTTTTTGGCTCGCAGATTTTCGCAGATATCGCAGATTTTCGCAGATCGACCACCGATTACCGATTACCTTCTTCAATCCGTTTCAGGTGACAAAACATCAACTCCCCTGTTTTTTCATTTCGGAGATGCATGCCATTGCCTTCACAATACTTATAGAATGAGCAATCAGCACAGATACCGGTTTTTGTCCAGCTTTTGTCCCTGAAAATCTGGTATCTGTTTTGCCATACATCCGCGAAATTGTCTTTGTAAATGTTTCCCTGTATGAAGTTTTCTCTCAGGTTGGGACAGGCAGAAATGGAACCATCCGCCAGTACAGATGCAACGTTAATTCCGGCCCGGCAAAAAAAGAAATTATCTCTTACTTCCCGCTCATAATTGCCTAAAAACCCTTCACATCCATAATTTAAACTAATCTTATTTTCCTTCCGTGTTTCCTGAATAAAATCAAACAATCTTTTGAATTCATCGGCATTCAACTGCAAATCAGGGTTATCGGCTGCCCGGCCAATAGGAAAAACGGTAAAAATTCGCCATTCAGCAATTCCCAGTTTTATCAGAAAATCCTTTAGAGAAGCCAGTTCATGAAAGTTTTTCCTGTTCACACAGGTTACCACATCATATTTCAAGCCCGGGGTCAGTGGTAATAATTTAATTGCACTCACCGCCAGATCAAAACTTCTTGCATTTCCCCGTAACCAGTTATGTGAGGTCTTAAGGCCGTCGAGGCTCACAGTCACCGCCCTCAGGCCCGACTGCATAAGGGCTTTAAGTTTTTGCTCATTTAAAAACATTCCATTTGTTACGATACCCCATGGAAATCCTCTTTTGTACAGATTCCTGCCGGTTTCCTCGATGTCAGTTCTTAAAAGAGCTTCTCCTCCCGTTAAAACAATCATTGTCTTGTTTGGGTTAGCAATGTCGTTTAACTGGTCCAGGGCATTGAGAAAATCATTCAGTGGCATGTCGGTTAAGGAGGCGTCTTTTTTGCAGTCACTGCCGCAATGAAGGCAATTCAGGTTGCAACGCAAGGTGCATTCCCATAATATGTAATTAAGCTGATGAAGCTTGGTTTCGTTTTTTCTGAATGTTCTGAACAGCCCGAGGGCAAGTTTTTTCCGAAAGGAGATCCGGGTGATCATTTTTTGGGAGTCAGTTTGACGTCGAATTCTCTGGTGGTCTCTCCCTCATACCAATGACCATTGCCATTGGAAAATTCCGGATTTTTAAATTCAACCAGGGTATCCATATCATTGTAAGACCCATTCGATTCATTATCAAAATCCTGAAATTGAATGGTGTAAGTTTGATCCGTTGGAAATGCTCCTTCCTCCACTACCTCATACTTACCTTCATTATCTGTAAATGAGGTGTCATTTTTCATAATAACCCGGATGTTCCTGACTGCTTCCTCGGTTTCAACCGATGTGACTTTGCCGTTAACAATAAATTTGGCATTGGGGGTGCCATATTCAACCCTAGGATTGACCAGATCACAGGAAAATCCCAGCAGGGTTAAACATCCTGAAATCAGGGCATTGACAAAGTGAAGGTATTTGGATGACATGGCAGATGCTTTATTGATAGAGTATGATTGCGGATATAAGGTTGCGTGCAAATGTATTATTGCTTGGCAATATACGAAAAAAGCAATCTGGTAACTGATGAGATGGCCAAAAATTAAACGCAAAGTCACCAAGGCTTTCGCAAAGGTCGCTAAGAGAGGGCGCGGAGGAAATCTCATTGCATTCGATTGACAGTTTCATAGAATGGATTCGTATAATCTGCGAAATTTGCGTGAATTTGCGAGAAAAAAAGACCCGATGTGAAAATTTATCTGCGGGATCCGATGAAAAAAAATGAACCTGAACAATTTTCTATTTCCCTTTGTTAGTTAACAGTTATATACGGAAACCTGGCAGCAATGGACTTAGATACAATTTTTAACCGGCTTTGGATAGATTATAAAGAACGGAATCCTTCCGTTCAGAAAATAGTGGACCTTTTTGACAGGGAAGGGGAAATTATAAAAAACGATCATATTGCCTTTCGAACGCTGGATTATCCGGCTATCAATATAGACGTTATTGCCAGGCCCTTTATTCAGCAAGGATATGCAGCAAAGGGAGAATACACTTTTAAGGATAAGCATTTGTTTGCCCGGCATTTCGAGATTCCTGACAATCCTGATGCTCCAAGGGTTTTCATCAGCCAGCTGATACTTTCAGAATTTTCCGAAAAACTTCAGCTACTTTTCAGGGACAGCCTAGACAAGCATCCCCCTGAGAAATTTGACTCTGCAAACCTGATCTTCAGCGGAAATCTGCTTAAACCAATTTCTCACAGGATTTATAATGATTTGCGTGAAGAATCGGAATATGCCGCCTGGTTCTATGTATTCGGATTCAGGGCCAACCACTTTACGATCAGTGTGAATGCGCTAAAAAAGTATAACAATATTTTAAAAGTCAATCAATTACTCAAAGAAAACGGTTTTCTATTAAACAGTTCGGGAGGTGAGGTGAAGGGTACTCCGGGAGATTATCTGCAGCAATCCAGTACAATGGCCGATATCTTAAAGGTGGAATTTGAAGAAGGTACCTTCAATATACCTTCCTGTTATTATGAATTTGCGCAGCGATATACCCTGCCAGACGGAACATTATTCGGCGGGTTTGTAGCACAATCAGCTGATAAGATATTTGAAAGTACAGACTACCATAAAAAGGTGCAATAATCATTGCCAGGCTTTTTAGAATTGAATACAGTAATTTGCAGGTGTCTTCTGAGCAGATACCGTAAATTTTCTTACTTTTATTCCACTGTATTCTGTTCACATTCCATATGCCTAACCTTACTATTATGAAATCAAAACCATTTCACTTATGGCCATTAAGCGCCATTATTATTTTTATAACAATGATGTCATTATCGTCTTCCTGTAAACATGAACCATCTTATGCAGGTTATCGCCTGGTTGAGAAAAAATTTGTGAAAGAAGTAAACTCCGACTGCTATCTTTTCGAACATATTAAAAGTGGTGCCCGTGTATTAAAAATTGCATCGGATGATCCGAACAATACTTTCAGTATTGCTTTCAAAACCATACCGGAATCAGATGCCGGTACGCCGCACATCATGGAACATTCCTTATTAAATGGTTCAAAGAATTTCCCGGTGAAGAGTCCTTTTGATGTTCTCTCCAAGGGTTCGCTGAATACATTTCTGAATGCAATGACTTCTGACGACTTCACCGTTTTCCCTGTTGCCAGTGTGAATACAAAGGACTATTTCAACCTGATGCATGTATATCTCGATGCTGTTTTCAATCCGCTTATATACAGTGATCCCCGGATATTCATGCAGGAGGGCTGGCATTATGAGCTTAACAGCAAGGATTCACCTCTTGAATACAAGGGTGTTGTGTATAATGAAATGAAGGGCGCCTTTTCAAGTCCGGAACGTGAGCTATGGTACCAGATCCAGAAAAATCTGTTTCCTGACAATGGTTACCGGTTTTCATCGGGTGGATATCCCTCAGCTATTCCTTCTCTAACCTATGATGATTTTGTCAGTTTTCACAAGAGACATTACCATCCTTCCAACAGTTATATATTTCTATACGGAAATGCTGACCTGGAGCAGGAACTTGCCTTCATCGACAAGGAATATCTTTCCAAATACGATAAGACAGATCCTGGTACCGATACAAAACTAAATCCGCCTTTTACAGCAGTAAAGGAAGTTAAGGCTGGTTATCCCGTTATTGAAGGTGCTCCTGTTGATCATCAAACCTATCTGGCCATGAACTGGGTGATAGGCAAGGGCTCGGACCAGGCCACTGTGATTGCACTGAATATTCTGGCTGATGTGCTTGTTAACCAGGAATCCGCCCCTGTGAGGAAAGCCTTGACGGAGGCGGGTATAGGCAAGGACATTTATGGAGCTGCACAAAATATGCAGCAGAATATGTTCAGCATTGTGGTGCAGAATGCAAATGCCGCGGATAAAGACTCCTTTCGATCGATCATTATTGAAACCCTGAAAAAGGTTGTGAAAGAAAAGATTGACAGGGAGGCTCTCCAGGGATCGATTAACAGGACCGAATTCAGGTTAAGGGAAGGCGATGATGCCCAGAAGGGTATTGCCTATAATATGAGAAGTATGACGAGCTGGCTTTTTGCAAATGATCCGTTTCCCGCCCTGGAATACGAGGCGCAGTTAACACAACTGAAAACTTCGCTAACTTCAACTTATTTAGAGGATATAATCCAAAAAGATTTGATAGACAATCCTTATGGCCTGGTAGTTACATTGGAGCCCAAACCAGGACTGGAAAAGGAAAACGCTAAAAAAATCACTGCAGAACTTGCCGCATATAAGCAAAAACTGGCTCCGGGCGATCTGGATACTATTGTAAAGAACACGCAGGACCTGGTGGCCTATCAGAAGAAAGAAGACAGTCCGGAAGCCCTCGCTACAATACCTGTACTGAAAATCAGTGATATAAATCATGAAGCCACCTGGTATGATGTTACATCGCAAGAGGTTGATGGGATTTCACAACTGTATCATAATGAGTTCACCAATCATATTGTTTATATGAATTACTGGTTCGATCTTCGGGTACTTCCCCAGGAGATGATACCTTATGCTGCTGTTTTGAGTGAACTGCTGGGAAAGATGGATGCAGGGAGTTATTCATATGAAAAACTGGATAAGGCTTTGAACATCAATACAGGCGGGTTTAATTCCTCGCTGACTACCTTCCTTCCTGATTATGATGACAACAAAATGCTGCCGGAATTCAGGATACAAATGAAGACAACCGCAGAAAAGCTGGATACGTCCATGCGTTTGCTGGCTGAGATTTTGACCAATACCAAACTCGACAACAAGGACAGGCTGGGTGAATTGCTTCGCAGGCATCAGTCACAGGTTGAATCCGACGTAACACAAAACGGATACCGTGTTGCCCTTAACCGCCTTGAATCCTATTATTCACAGCGTGGGGTTTTCAATGACATGGTCCGTGGAACATCCTATTACTGGTTTGTTACAGACCTGGTAAAACGCTATGTAACGGATCCGGCCGGTGTCATAGTGCAGCTAAACCAGGTTAAGGATGCCTTGTTTACAAAAAACAATCTGCTGGCAGGAACGACATCCAGTGAGGAAGATTTTAAGATATATACAAAAAATCTGCCTTTGCTGTCGGCTGCATTAGCTGATAAGCCGGTAACCTTTAATGCCTGGCTGCTGAAACCAGACGCCAAAAATGAGGGAATCGAAACATCATCGAAAGTGCAGTATGTGCTGCAAGGTTATGATTTCAGGAAGCTGGGACTTCCCTGGGATGGAAAGTGGAATGTGCTGAGCCAGGTAATGTCAACCGACTGGCTTCATTCCAGGATAAGGGTTGTTGGCGGAGCTTATGGTGGTTTCTCAGGGATCAGTAAAAGCGGAACGTTTTACCTCGCCTCCTATCGCGATCCTAACCTGAAAGAAACGCTTGACAATTACGAGGGTACAATCGACTTTTTATCAAAATTCCAGGCCGATTCAATGACTATGACGCGCTATATTATCGGTACAATCGCCAACCTGGATTACCTGATGACCCCCTCGGAAAAGGGCGAACTGGCATTCCGCAGGTACATGGAAAAAACTTCAAAGGAAGCGATTCAGAAGGACCGTGATGCAGTGCTTGCTACAACACCGGAAGATATCCGGCAAATGAGTCCCGTGCTGGCCAAGGTTCTGGGGCAACAAGTATATTGTGTATATGGCAATGAAGATAAGCTGAAAGCCAATAAGAGCCTGTTTAAAAGTTTAATTACCCTGCAAAAATAACGCCGTGGAAACCAGGAGAAAGTTCATTAAAAATGTTGCAATTGGCACAGCCGGACTGTCGCTCAGCAACCAGGTGTTTGGAACCCCCTTTGCCGGCAGTATATTAAAATCGAACGACAAAGTGAGGGTAGGGGTTGTTGGTTTTTCCGACCGGTTTAAAAGTGCCCTGCTTCCCTGTTTTAAGGAACATGCAACAGAACTTAATTTTGAACTGGTTGCACTCAGCGACATCTGGAAGGTGAGACGCGAAGAAGGCAAGGCATTCATAAAGGAAAAAACGGGGTGGGATGTTAGTTTATGTGCCAATAATGACGAATTATACAACCGCAAAGATATTGATGCAGTAATTATCAGCACAGCGGATTTTCAGCATGCTTTGCACCTGGCGGAAGCTGCCACGGCCAAAAAGGATGCCTACACGGAAAAACCGTTTGCTGAAACCATGGCCGATGCCAGAGTAGCTTTAAAGGCCTGCAGGGATAACAAAATAATTGTGCAGATCGGATCACAACGCCGAAGTGGCTCAAATTACCAGGAAGCCGGCCGTTTCATTCAATCGGGCAAGTTTGGCAATATTGTGATGGTTGAAATGTGCTGGAATGTAAATCAACCCGGCAGATGGCGACGCCCAGCCCTTGTTACCTCGATTCGTGAACAGGACACTGACTGGAAAAGGTACCTGTTAAACAGGCCGGTAGAAAAATGGGATCCAAGGAAATACCTGGAATTCAGGTTGTTTTGGCCATATTCATCTGGTATTCCCGGTCAGTGGATGTGTCACCAGATTGATACCGTACATTGGTTTACCGGATTATCACATCCCCGCAGCGTTGCTGCCAATGGAGGAATTTACCAGTGGCAGGACGGGCGGACAAATGCTGACACGCTTACTGCGGTTTTTGATTACGGTCCGCCGGATAATGCAAAACAGGGATTTCAGGTGGTCTACTCCTCCCGGTTTACAAATTCAGCAGGAGGAACAAAGGAGCTATATTACTCCAATGCCGGTATGATGAATCTCGACAATAATACGATCACTCCTGAAGGAGGACTAAAAACAGAAGAGGCATCGGCAATGAATATGAAGCCCAACCTTCTTGAGCCGTTTAAACTTCCTGAAGCGAATGTGGTAACAGACGCCAATACAAGTGGTGATCCTCTTACTTCTGCCCATATGCGCAACTGGATGGAATGTGTAAGATCGAGGAAACAGACCAATGCTCCCGTTGAGGCCGGATTTAACCATGCGATCGCCTGTATTATGGCAAATGCCGCCTATCGCACGGGTATGCGGAGTACATTCGACGAAAAAACGCAGGAAGTGATGGCGGGCGGTAAAATATTCAATTAGAAAATTATGAATAGAAAATTATGAATGATGAATTATGAATGATGAATTGCTCGGAGCGGATATGGTATTTTATAAAGATAATTATGAATTATGAATTATTGTGCGGTGGAATGAGGACTGTATTATTTTCAATTATTTTATGGTTATGATTGGGCCTGTTTATTCACAAAATAAAAAGGCTGATCCTTTGCAGGTTACATTTAAGCGTGAGGACAATGTACAAAAGGTGGATGTAATTATAGGCGGAAAATTTTTTACCTCTTTTATTTATCCCAAATCCCTGGAAAAACCTGTTTTATATCCACTTTGCACTTCAACAGGTATAGAGGTTACCCGTGGCTTTCCAATCAAACCGAGACCAGGCGAGCGGGTGGATCATCCCCACCACGTTGGCTGCTGGTTTAATTATGGAGATGTAAACGGTCTCGATTTCTGGAATAATTCCTATGCTATTCCCGAAAATGAAAAGTCGCGTTACGGAAGCATCATAAATGTAAAGATAGTAAAGGCAGAAGGCGGAATAGACCGTGGTTTGCTGGTTTTCACTTGTCAGTGGGTAAACCAGAAGGAACAGGTTTTGCTGGATGAAGAAACCACCATGATATTTTCGGGTGATGATCTTAGCCGGAAAATGATAAGAATAACAAAACTGAAAGCTGCAAATAGCCCGGTGAAGTTTGGAGATAGCAAGGAAGGCATTTTTGCTCTTCGTGTGGATCGTGCTTTTGAAACACCTTCTGAAACTGCCGAAATTTTTATTGATGCGTCAGGAAAGCAAACTACTGTTCCGGTGCTAAACAACGAGGGCGTAAATGGAGTTTATCGCAGCAGTGAAGGAAAAGAAAAAGATGCAGTTTGGGGGACGAGGGCATCCTGGGTGAGTCTCACCGCCACCAAAACAGGTGAGGAAATCTCTATCTGCCTGTTTGACCATCCTTCCAATCCCGGCTATCCCGGTTACTGGCATGCCCGTGGATATGGGTTATTTTCTTTGAATAATATTGGAAAAAAGGCTTACAATCCCAATGAACCTGAAAATACACTGATGTTGAATAAGGGTGAAACAGTTGAATTCAGGCACATGATCCTGATTGAAACAGGGGGCACCATTACATCAAACGAAATGAACAATCAATTCAAAGAATTTAAGAGTTCTCCACATCATGCTGCAACCAAATAATGACCGGTGTTTTCATCATACTATGACCGGAAACGCTGGTAAAATACTCCTGGTTTTTTTGTTCATTTTTAACTTTACCGATAAATCACATGCACAGGTCTTGCAGGATCAGCAGGTCTTTGATAATATAAAAAAGGGAGTTGTATACATATACAATTTCCAATTTGAAGAGGCTTCTGAAATATCCGTATATCTTGAAAAAAAATGTGGAGAATGCTGCACTTTCCTACCTTTTCAAGGGTATGGAATTATACTGGAGAAATTTTCCCCTGACCCCCGGCAGCAAAAACTCAGATATCTTTGAAAATTATCTTGAGAAAGCCATATCACTGGCAGAGGCAAAACTGAAGGTAAACGGATCAGATGCGGAAAATCTGCTGTCGGGCCTGGGTTCAGCTGGTTTGCTCCTGTTGTATTATGCCGATAACGGCCTAAGTGGAAAAGTGATCTCCCTGGCACCCAAAACCTATCAATGGGTGATGAAATCGTTTGATTTCACAAGGACATTCAAGGACTTTTATTTTATAACCGGATTGTATAATTATTACCGCGAAGCATACGCTATTGCCCATCCAATTTATAAGCCGGTCCTTGTGTTTTTCCCTCATGGAAATAAAAAACTGGGATTGGCGCAATTGAAAATAGCTGCAGACTCATCGATATTCCTGGCCGCTGAATCCATGACTTTTCTTTCGGGTATTTACCAGGATTTTGAAAAGGATCCGGCAAAGGCAATCATGTACAGTAAAAAACTAAAAGAAGCCTTTCCCAAAAATCATGAATACAAACTTCATTATATTCGTGATCTTCTCGTTATTAAAAAATTCGGTGAAGCTGAATCTCTCTTAAATGGCATGCCATATGAATCCCTCAACCGGCATTACCAATCCCAGATAGATGTCTACAAAGGGGTGATCCAGGAACAACGAATTAAAAATCCTAAATCAGCTGAACAGCTATACTGGTCGGGTATTAACAAGGCAGAGCTTTATGGACCTATGGGTGCGGAATATGCTTCATACGGATATTTTGGTTTAAGCCGGATCAGCCAGGCATCCGGTAATAGCAAAAATGCCAAGCAATACCGCAAAGAAGGCAAAGGATTTATCATCCTATGATCATGTGAATTTTGATTGAAATGACTGACTACAAGTTAGATATAGGCAGATTCCTGGAAAAGGGACTATACTGCCCCATTCTGGATGTCAGATCACCTGCTGAATTTGACCACGGGCATATTCCCGGTGCGTTAAGTCTTCCGCTGTTCAGCAATGAGGAACGATCCATTGTAGGTACACTTTATCTTCAGAAAGGATCAAAAGAAGCCATGATGAAAGGCCTTGAACTGGTAGGTCCCAAAATGAAGGAATTTGTCCGGCAGGCCTCGGATATCACACCGGAAGGAGAACTTGCTCTATATTGCTGGCGGGGAGGTATGCGCAGCAACAGCATGGCCTGGCTGCTAAATACATCAGGCATGAAATCGCACACACTGGATGGGGGGTATAAGGCCTGGCGAAGGCACATTCATGACTTTTTCGGGCAACCTGTTCCAAACCTCGTTGTTATCGGAGGTATGACAGGAACCGGAAAGACAGAGATACTGGAGGAGGTTGAAAAAAGGGGAGTGCAGGTCATTCATCTTGAACGGCTGGCCCGGCATAAAGGATCGGTATTCGGGCATCTTGGCATGCCTCCGCAGCCTTCCACAGAGCAATTTGAAAATGAATTATATGCCTGTTTATCTGCATTAAGAAAAGGTGAACCGGTTTTTATTGAAGACGAAAGTCTGGCCATTGGCCAGGTATTTATTCCCAAGTCCTTTTATGCTCAAATGTCAGCAGCCAGGTTTATTAATGTTGTGATTCCTTTTGAAGAAAGGGTAAAACGACTGGTTGAATCCTATACCGGTGGTGAAACAGAATTACTAATAACCGCCATCAGTCATATTGACCGGCGCCTGGGCAGTGAAAAGGCAAATCAGGCCAAAAATTTTATCATGGAACGACATATGGAAAAAGCTGTGGAGATCGTTTTGGAGTACTATGATAAGGTGTATGCTAGAAGTATGGGAATTCACAAGCGTGCAGAAGTCAATAACATCTTTGCGACGGGTGAAAATCCGAATGAAATAGCCAACAGAATTCTTGAAAAAATGATAAACCCATGATAACTCCGAATATTAAATTGACGCAATTCAGTCCGGGCGCCGGTTGTGGCTGCAAGATATCGCCTGCAGACTTAAGCGGTATCATTCAGCAGATCCCAGGTAAATCAGCTTTTGAAAACCTGCTGGTAGGCTGCGAATCCCGCGATGATGCTGCAGTGTATGACCTGGGTAACGGTATGGCGATGATCAGCACAACGGATTTTTTTACACCGATTGTGGATGATCCGTATGATTTCGGAAGCATTGCCGCAACCAATGCAATAAGCGATGTGTATGCCATGGGCGGGAAACCGCTGATGGCTGTTTCCATTCTTGGCTGGCCGGTATCCAAACTGCCCGCTGAAATGGCAGCCCGGGTGATCGAAGGCGCTGTTGACAGCTGCAGGGAGGCCGGGATACCACTCGCAGGGGGACACAGCATTGATATATCGGACCCAATCTTCGGATTGGCTGTAACCGGAATAATGCCTGCTTCCCAGGTAAAAAGAAATAATACCGCAAAACCCGGTTGCAGGTTGTTTATCACCAAGCCACTTGGAATTGGAATATTAAGCACGGCTGGCAAAAAAGGGGTGCTCGATGAGCAGGATTATCGAAGTTCGGTAGCCTGGATGACAAAACTGAATTCCATCGGGATGGAATTGGGAAAGATGGAATCAGTGCAGGCAATGACTGATGTGACCGGATTCGGTCTACTGGGTCATTTGCTAGAAATTTGTGAAGGAAGCCATGTTTCCGCCCGTATCCGCTTTTCCTCCATACCCAGGGTGGAAAATCTGGCGACATATATAAGCAAAAACTGTATCCCCGGAGGAACGTACAGGAACTGGAAAAGCTATGGAGATAAGATCAGTGACCTCACTGAATATCAAAAAGTTATTTTGGCCGATCCGCAGACAAGCGGTGGTCTTTTAATTGCAGTTGACAAAAATGCGCCGGATTTTGACGCTTTTGCACGGAAAAACAGCTTTGTGGAGATAGGACATCTCGAAGAAAATGGCGAGTGCACAATGATTATGGTTGAAGATTGAAAGAAGGGACAAGGGACGAGGGACAAGGGACAAGGAAGAAAGTTTTGCAGATAGAACAGGAAGGGTGCACGCGATGCTCGCATGCAGTAAATATTTCACAGAGCACACAGAATAAAAACACAGAGTTTCACAGAGAAAAATAATTATTCTCTGTGCCCCTCTGTGCATGCTCTGTGTAACTCAGTGTAATTGAATTTTAAAAACTGCAGAACTGCAGAACTGCAGAACCGCAGAACATTTATTCTTATTCGACGGAGATCATTCTTGCCGGCTTTACGAAAGCTTCCTTTTTCGGCAACTGCACCATTAAAACGCCATTTTCATAACGGGCTGATATGTTTTCAGTATCAATTTTTTCGCCCGTCCTGAATGTGCGTGATGCACCCGAAAAGTCAAACTCTTTCCTCGTATAACCTTCTTTTTCCTTGTTTTCTTCTGATTTTTCGATGCGAATAGTAAGAATTCCTTTTTCATGCTCCACCCGTATGTCTTTTTTATCCACTCCCGGTAAGGCCATTTCTATCTGGAAAGCTGTTTCGGTTTCCATAATGTTGGATGCAGGAGCATCATCATGGGTTAAACCAAATCCACAGTTAAATCTTTGTACAAGCTTTTCATAAGCCTCGTTTGAATTCTCATCCCTGTTATAGAGATCCGGATTATAAAATCTAATGAATGCCATATTGTTTTTTTTTAAAGTTTTTAATTTAATCTACAGGACATTGTATTTCAATTATGATGCCGGTCCAAATAAATAGACATTATGGCACAATTATAAAACCATAAACTGACAAATTGGCAATGGTATTTTCAGCTCTTGAGGCTTAACTGGATGATATGCAAAGCATTCGGGCCTTCATTAAAGAGCAGGTCGATGATACTTAGGTTAGGAAGGAATCCATACCGTTCCCTGAAAACCTGCTGATAAGATGCAGGGACAAAGTTTTCATCGGGTTTATGCAGCCGTGGTTTAGGATGAATACGTTCACGGAAATCCATTTTATCTTCAGGCGTTTTTTCATAGGCTTCCGTTAAATGCATTTTTGTTTTTAAACCAATCTGTTTCAAAACATATTGGAGCAAGCGGAGATTCAGATCAAATAACCGCTCCGGCATTTCATCATACAGGGCTTTGAAATCATCTGCATAGTATTCATAAAAGGGAGAAGTCTGGTAAGCCGATTGAATTGACTTGAGGTGAATTTTTTGCCATGGACTTGTATAATCAATTTCCACAGCGGTTATGGGCGTTTTTTCCCCGTGCAGTTTTTTTACAGGGATAACAAGGCACTGAATGCCATTTGCCCCATAAATATAACAACGGTTACGATACGACTGCTTCTGATAATTTTCATGTTTTTCAATATAAACATCTCCCAGGGTCAACTTGGTGATAAACTGAACTGGCGGAAGATATGCGGTGGAAAGTAGCACTACAACCGGTTGATCATGCTGGCTAAAAATCCTGCGCCAAAGCCATTGTCGATATTGACAACGCTGATTCCGCTGGCACAGCTTGTAAGCATACCCAGTAAGGCCGACAGGCCGCCAAAATTGGCACCATATCCCACACTGGTTGGAACAGCAATGACAGGTTTATCCACCAGTCCCCCCACAATGCTGGGAAGCGCTCCTTCCATTCCGGCAACAACAATATGAACGCGGGCCTGGCGGATGAGGGGAAGTTTGGTGTATAACCGGTGGATGCCCGCAACACCGACATCAACCACCCGTTCCACCCGGTTTCCAAATATTTCAGCAGTTACGGCAGCTTCTTCTGCTACAGGCAGATCAGAAGTGCCTGCAGTTATAATGCTAATAAAGGTAGGGGGTATGGCATTTTCCTTTCTTTTCACCGTGATGGTGCGGGCAACCGGATTATAAACGGCTTCAGGACAGATTTCGAGAACTTTCAGATAAGTATCCTCCTGCACGCGTGTAGCGAGAATATTGTTGTCATGGGTGAGCATGAAACCAATGATACCGGCCACCTGTTCCGCGGTCTTTCCCTGCCCGAAAATTATCTCGGGATATCCCGTTCGCAATTCCCGGTGCGTATCGATTGTTGCATACCCTAGATCCTTCGATCCGAAGTCCTTTAACTGTTCAAGGGCCTGCTCAACTGACATACTGCCTTCCTTCACATCGGAAAGAAGCCTTCCTAAGAGTTCATGGTTCATTGTATACTTTCTTTTCTACGCAATTCCTGTTCTACTTCACGGTACACCTGGCTTACCGGAATTCCTTTTTCGCGTGCTATTTTAATGCAATCATCATATTCGGGTTTACTCTTGATGCAAACTCCCTTATAGAACGCTGATTTAACGCGCACATCGCCAAGCGGTGTGCTGATCATCTCAATAACCCGGTCGAGCACTGTTTTATCAACCTGGTATTTTCTCACCCCAATTGTTGAAGTTTCCCTGAAAAGCACCTCATTTATCCTGGCTTCAGCATCTGTCGTACAAAGCACCGATAATTTAACGGCCGGCCTTGACTTCTTCATAATGATGGGAGTAATATAGACATCCTTTGCACCGGCAGTGAATAAAGAATCAGTGATATAATCATAAAACTCAGGATTCATGTCATCGATGTTGCATTCCACGATGAACGAGGATTCTTTGTCAGTTTCCTTTCTGTCAACAGACTCACACAGAAAAACGCGCAATACATTGGGAATTTCACCGTCCCTGGCACCAATCCCATAACCAGTCCGTAAAATGCTGAATTCAGCCTTGTCGGTAAATTCATTTACACAGGCAGCCAGAATGGCAGCGCCTGTCGGAGTGGTGGCTTCATAATTAACCGTGCCTGTGCGCACAGGCATATGTTTTGCTATTTCAGCCGTGGCAGGAGCGGGCACAGGATAAATACCATGGGCACAGCGCACGGACCCTCCTCCCAGTTCTACCGTAGAACAATACACGACATCAACTCCGAGTTTATCGAGACAAATTGCTGCACCTACAATGTCAACAATTGAATCCACAGCTCCCACCTCATGAAAATGTACTTCTCCAACCGGAAGGTTGTGTATTTTTGCTTCCGCCTCAGCCACTTTGACAAAAATAGCCAGGCTGGTTTCTTTTATTGTGTCGTTCAGTTTACTTGACAGGATCAGCTGTTTAATTTCTGCAAATGAATTATGTTGTGATTTTTTTTTCTGTTGATGAGCATGCAGGTTCATATGTGGATGCTCGTGATCATGGAAGTGTTCATGATCATGCGGATGCCCATGGTCATGATCGTGCCCGTTGCCAGGGTCAGCTATGAGAAGGCGCTGTTCATCAATCACGACATTTACCCTGGTTCCTGATATTCCTTTCCTGATATCCCGTGTAACCTGCAAGGTATATCCGTTTACTGGCAGCTTTGAAAGTTCGTTTTTCAGATAATCAGCTTCAATGCCCAGGTCAAGCATGGCACCCAGGTTCATATCCCCTGAGATACCGGCAAAACAATCGTAATATAAAATTTTCATCAGCTGATATCAGTTAATTCCCGGTTGTGAAATTACAACTATTTTTTATTCCGGCCCAAATCACCTATCTCATATCCATTTGTTATAAAGTATATATCAATTCAAATATCTATATTTTCAACTATTTAGACCATTTCTAAATTTGCATTCATTTGAGCGTTTAGTTCTACATGTAAATGAAAAATCAGTAATTTTCGCAGTCATTTTACTGGCAAGGTAATAGTAATCAAACATAATCGGTTAAGCGTATGAAAAGAAGAGATTTTATCATAAACTCAATGGGCTTTGGTGTTTTGACCGGAGCAGCCCTTTCGATGGGTAAATTCAGCGAATTGATGGCTGCAGAAAGCAGGCCCATGGCGTTACCCTATGATCTCGTTGCCATCAAGGGTGGTGAAGCTGCTGCCATGTTCGATAAGGGAATTGCTTCGCTGGGTGGCATGAAGCAGTTTGTTAAGCCAAACCAGACTGTTGTTATTAAGCCGAATATTGGCTGGGACGCTGCACCGGAGCGTGGTTCAAATACGAATCCTGATCTGGTCGCACGCATCGTGGAACAGTGCAAAATGGCAGGAGCTAAGACTGTGTATGTTTTCGACAACACCTGCAGTGAAGCCAGCCGTTGCTATAAAATGAGCGGTATTGAAGATGCAGTCAAAAAGGCTGGCGGAGTGATGGTTTCAGGCAAAAGCGAAAGCTATTATCATGCGGTGGATATCCCCAAAGGCAAAAGATTAAAAAATGCAAAAGTTCATGAGCTGATCCTTGAGTCAGATGTATTTATCAATGTACCTACTCTAAAAAGCCACGGTGGATCCACACTTTCAATGTCCATGAAGAACATGATGGGTGTGGTTTGGGACCGTGAATACTGGCATAGCAATGACCTTCACCAATGTATTGCAGATTTTCCGACCTTCCGCACTCCTGACCTGAATATTGTAGATGCTTTCCGCGTACTTAAACGGAACGGACCACGCGGTGTTTCTGTAGCAGATGTGGTTACAATGAAATACCAGATTATCGGTAAAGATATGGTAGCCGTGGATGCCGCTTCATCCAAGGTATTCGGTCTGGATCCAGGCAAGGTAAAACATATTGGCCTCGCTGAACAGGCGGGTGTTGGCAGCAGTAATATCGATGCAATGAAGATTAACAGAATCACTATGGGAGCATGAGGCAGGTAAATCTGAGGTTGATTAGGGTCATCATTTCAATTGCATTTCTTTTACTGATCACTTCTCTCTTTATTGATTTCAGGGAAATTATACCCATGGTGTGGGCTGACAGGATATTGTTCCTTCAGTTTGTACCTTCAATTATCCATTTTATTACCATTCCAGCCCTGGCTGCCATAGGTTTTATTGCCATCCTGGTTCTCACGGCACTTTTCGGCAGGGTCTACTGCTCAACGATTTGTCCCCTTGGTATTCTGCAGGATGTTTTTGCGTGGATATCCAAAAAGACGCATCTGATCAAACGATATAAATTCAAAAGGGCGCTGAATTATCTGCGTTATCCATTTCTGGTCCTGACTTTGATATGGGTAATTTCCGGCAGTTTGTTTCTTCTGAACCTGCTGGATCCATACAGCATTTTCGGACGTATATTTTCAGATATTGTACGCCCGGGTCTTATAGTATTAAATAACTGGATTGCGGCTATTTTTGAGGAATTTAATTTGTATTCTATTAGCCGTCAGAACCTTGCGCTCATTACCTGGCGTACTGTATATGTCCCGGGTCTGATGCTGGTTCTTATTGTCTGGATGTCGCTTTATTTTGGCCGTCTTTACTGCAATGCCATTTGTCCGGTTGGCACCCTTCTCGGACTGTTGTCAAGGATTTCGATGTTTAAGATTAAAATGAATGCCGAAACCTGCACCAAATGCGGCAAATGTTCTTTTGCCTGCAAGTCGTCCTGCATCAATGTGAAAACCCTGAATGTTGATTTCTCCCGGTGTGTTGCCTGCTATGACTGCATTTCTGCATGTCCCGAGGGCAGTATCCGTTATGAGGGATTCAATCATTCCGTCAAAAAGGAAATCCCGACGGTGAAATCCAAGCGGGAGTTCATTGGGAAAACCCTTTTATATGGGATGGCACTGGCAGGAATTTCAAAAAAAAGCTTTGCTGTTGAAAAAAAGGAAAGGCCTGCCGGCAAAATTGTCAATATAAAGAATCACCCCGTTTCACCTCCTGGTTCGATAAGTCTGGCACATTTCAATGACCGTTGCACCGCCTGTCATTTATGTGTTACCATATGTCCGACCAGTGTGCTGCAGCCCTCATTCCTGGAGTACGGATTTACCGGAATGATGCAGCCCTTCATGGATTATTCAGTTGAATACTGCAATAATGAATGCACCAAGTGCGGAGAAGTCTGTCCGACAGGTGCCATTCTGCCACTCACGGTGGCTGATAAAAAACTGGAACAGATCGGACAGGTTATTTTTATTAAAGAAAAGTGCATTGTATATACCGATAAAACAGCCTGCGGATCGTGCTCTGAACATTGTCCAACGCAGGCTGTGAAAATGGTACCTTACGAAAACGGGCTCACCATACCGGAAACCAATAATGAAATTTGCATTGGCTGCGGAGCCTGCGAATTTGCATGTCCTGTTTTACCATATACTTCCATATTTGTTGATGGAAATGCCGTGCACCAGGTGGCGAAAGCTCCAAAACAGGAAGAACTGAAGGTTGAGGAGGGAGATGCGTTTCCTTTCTAACCTGCCCCTGTTAATAAAAAAATACTCGGGGATAGCCATACTTTCTCGAAAAATATTTGTAATATTGCGACCTGAATTTTATAGGACGAACAGTAAAAAATAGAACCATGGACTTATTAAAAGCTGCTGAGAATCAGTTTGACACAAAAAAAGAATACCCCGCATTCAGAGCAGGAGATACAATAACAGTACATTATAAGATTGTTGAGGGTAATAAGGAGAGAATCCAGCAGTACCGTGGAGTAGTGCTTCAACGCAAGGGCACTGGATTGGGTGCAACCTTTACAGTTAGAAAAATGTCAGGTAACATTGGTGTGGAAAGGATTTTCCCTGTTTCATCACCTTTCATTGATAAAATTGAACTTAACAAACACGGCCGGGTTCGCAGGGCTAAGATCTTCTACCTTCGTGGATTAACTGGTAAGAAAGCAAGGATCCAGGAAAAGAGAATGAAGCTTGTCAGCGATGCAGCAGTGGCAGAGTAAAAAAAAGCGGGTTGAAACCCGCTTTTTTTATTGATGATATTTTGATTTGATGATTTGATGATTTATCAAAAAGTTCTGCAGTCCTACAGTTCTGCAGTTCGTGGTCCCCATTCATAATTCATAATTCAAAATTCATAATTTTCCAACAGCTTAATTCCCTAACAGTTTATCACTCTGTTCTTTTGCAGATTTTAATATTGCCTCTGCCTTCACATCTGCCTCTTTAATGATCTTCTGTGCGCTGGCCTCACCTTCCTTTTTTATCTGTTTGGCCCCTTCTTCTGCCAGCTTTTTGGATATCGGATCCTTGGCCTTTTTCACAATATTATCCGCATTTGTATTTGCTTCCTTGCGGACTACATTAGCAGCATCTTCAGCATTCTTCTTTAACACATCAGCCTGTTTTGCAGCTTCTGCCATTATCTTATCGGCTTCAACCTGAGCCGCAGCCCTGGCTTCTTCCTTTTTCTTATCGATCTCAACTTTCACGGCCTCCATCACCTGGGCCTTGATCTCTTCCTTGCTCTTCCGGGAATTCTCCTTCATATCCAGACCAACCTTGGGATCTTTGAATGTGCCTGTTACCCTGGCATGAATGGTGAGGTTTTCAAGAGGATCAACCTTTAATCCGGCACTGGTGGCTTTGCTGATCATATTATCAATAACCGCATTGGCTGAGGATCCCAATTCAGACCTTGGTATCGTAATTCCCACGGCATAATTCATGGTCTGATCAAGTCCCTGGGAACCACCGATCATTAAGGTGGTCTTTCCTAGTTTGGTTTCAAACGGATCCACCAGCAACCTGCCATCACGGATTTCAAAGTTAATGCCCACGTTATTCAGTGTCATATTATCAAAAGCCTTTGTTTTTAAGGCATCACCTATCTTATCAAACATGGTTGAACTTTTCAGGCCAATCACGTTTGAGGTGAAGTTTCCCTTACCAACGATGGAGTTCATAACAGGCATCATATTTGGATCGAGATAACTTGAATACTTCATGCCAAGCGATACTTTTCCCACTGCCTTATCTGCAATCGGGGCAAATTTCTGCAATGTACTGAAAGCCTTAACAGCCATAGGTATATCAATGGTTGTGGCCTTAAAGTCCAAATCCACTGAAGGATTTTTAATATCTTTAGTATTGTATTCACCCGATAGTTGCATGGATCCTTCCAGCATGCTCATCTTCAGACCATCCAGTATAACACTGCTTTCCTTTACCAGGATTGTTCCGATGGCATTTTCAATCTCCAGCTTGTCATACAGTATTTTGTCAATTCTGGATACCAGTTTAAAGTCAATATTGCCGGGGATTGCAACAACGGAAAGCGGAGCTGTATCTGCAACAGTTGTTTCCGTGCTGCCTCCCATCATTTCATTCAGATCCAGCAGGCCTGAGGTGAAGATGAAATTTCCATGAATTGTTTCATCCTTAAAGGCATAGGGAATAAAATTCTCCAGTTTACCGGATGCACTGAAATCGCTTTTACCCATAACTGCCTTGAAACTCTGCATATCAAGATACCTGGGTGAAAACAACATATTTGCTTCAATGATACGGACCTCTCGAGGCAGATCGGGACTATTGTAAGTGAAGTCATTGATCATCAGGTTTCCATCTGCTTTGAACTTTTCGTACTCCCCTTTTTCAACCGAGGATACATAACCCATAAAATCAAGTCCTGCCTTTATTTTCCCCGTCAGCTTTGTACTATCGAGGGGAATTACATCATTAATGGTGGCCAGGTCAAGATCCATTTTAAGATTACCGTTTACATACATGTCGCTCACCGGGGTTTTGACATTGAGCATCAGGTCAACGGGATTACCTCCCAGATCAACATGAAACTTGTTTACATCCACGGTGGAGTTATCCATCTGCACACCGTCATAGAACAGGTTCACATCAATACCGATATGATCTGCAGATTTAGGTAATGAGGGATATTTGAACATTCCGTTGTCCACTTTCATATCCAGTAAAATGTTGGGCATGACCTTATCATTATAGGTTCCCTTAATGGTACCATTCAGTTTTATCTGACCGGAAGCCTGAACATCTTTGAAATCTGTCATATAAATAGCAGGTATAAGGGACAACAGTGGTTTGAAATCCGTTTTTTCCAGTCCGTATTTCAGATCAAAAACCATATCCGTATCATTAGGCAGGCCGATTGTACCGTCGAACTTTAGTACCAGCTCATTCAGGTTAAAAGTATTTTTCCGCAGCGTAAATACCCATTTATTCAGATCAGCATCTACATCCATGTCCATGATAAGAGAGGCATTCTTCAAATAGCGGACCCCATCATAAACCACATTCAGCAAACCTGTGGTAGAATTAATTGACAGTGTTGTGAAGTCCTGTGACATATCGCCGCTCAAATCAAAGTCCATGTTATCGAGTGTGGTAAAGATTTTGCCTTCGTGGTCGTCATAACGGATGAAGGCATCTTTCAACTCGAAATGTTTCAGCTCAACTTTCGGGTTGAGATCACTGGCAGTTGTATCTGTTTCTTCAGCGGATTCTTTAACAATGTCCCAGTTAACCCTGCCATCTGAAAGGACCAATGCATATATCCTGGGTTTATCCACAAAGATCCTCTTGATCTTGATATTTTCCATTTTAATGGCGCTGACGAGGTCAACTACCACGTTGATGGAATTCGCACTGAAGAGTGTATCACCTTCAAAATCATCAATACCCGCGATATACATATTTTTTACGCCCACCGAGAGATCCGGAAAATGGCGAAACAATGAAAGCGATAAATTTTTAAAATCAGCCTTTGCATTAAGGCTGCTGTTGATCTGATCCTTGGCGATCCTGATGATCTTGCCGCGGAAGACAAACGGAAGTACAAAGAGAAGGATGAGAATTGCAAAAATAAAAATCGCGAAAATTTTCAAAAACTTTTTCATGGCTAACTTTTTTAAAATGATCACACTTCAAAGGGCAAAGTTAAAGTTATATAACAATGTCTTTATTATTAAATTCAAATTCTATTTAACGTAACTCCTGCATTCAGGTTTGAAAATGCAACCACATTATTGATTAGTTCTCACAGATTTGTTTAAATTCGTTATTCAAATTTAAAATCAATAATCCTATGGTAGTTGCGGTTGATCTCGGAGGTACCAATATTCGTGCCGGCCAGGTCGAAGACGGGCGTATAATAATCCATAAAGACACCCGGCTCAGGGATAAGGATGTACTTGAAAAAACCCTGGATCAGCTGGCTGGTTTAATTGAGTCAGTAATGGCTCCCGGTGTTAAGGGAATTGGCATTGGGGTGCCGTCCGTTGTAGATCTTGCCACCGGTACAGTTTTCGATGTGACCAATATTCCATCCTGGAAAAGGGTTGAATTGAAGCAGATACTTGAAAGCCGTTTTGGCATCCCGGTTCAGGTCAATAACGATGTGAACTGTTTTATTCTCGGGGAACACAGGTTTGGGTCAGCCAAAGGCTATTCCTCTGCTGTGGGATTGGCTATGGGTACCGGTTTGGGTGGCGGAATCATTATCAACAATGAATTATATGCAGGGAACAACTGCGGAGCAGGTGAATTTGGCCTTGTTCATTACCTCGATGAAAATATTGAGGCCTATTGCAGTGGTGGCTTTTTCCCAAAGAAGTACAGCACTAGTGCCCTGGATGCTTTTAAGCAGGCTTCAGCCGGTGATCCTTCAGCCCTTACTATGTGGAAGGAATTTGGTTTTCATATGGGCGTTGCCATCAAAACCGTCATGTATACCTATGACCCTGAAGTTGTTATACTTGGAGGATCACTCGTAAATGCATATTCATTTTTTGCTGATGCCATGCGCGAATCCATGAAGGATTTTGCCTTTCCCGAGTCTATGAAAAGGCTTAAAGTATATACCTCAACCAACGAAAACATAACTCTTTTAGGAGCATCATCCCTTATCCGATGAAATGTATTCCAATGCCGAATCGTCTCACCTAACTGAAAAAAAAATGAAAGGAAATTTTCTCTCAAAGACGTTCGCCGGTTTGTTCCTTGTTTTAGCCATGGTTTCCTGTTCAAAGGAAAAACCCGTGCTTTCTGATAAAATTATACTTAAAAATAACTGGCTTATCCAGCAATCCATCAGGGTAAATTTGCCCGGATCTGTTGTATCCGGCAATGTGCTGGATACCACCGGTTGGTACCGGACTACGGTGCCGGCCACTGTCATGGGAGTGCTGACTTCCAACGGACTTTTTAATGATCTCTTTATGGCTGACAGCCTGAAGAACATAAGTCGGGAACCATTCGACAAACCATGGTGGTTCCGCACCAGGTTCAATCTGCCAGTCCGTAAAGACGGCAGGCATATCATTCTGAAGTTTGACGGGATTAATTACTACGCCAATATTTGGCTGAACAGCAAACGGGTTGCATCACGCGACAGCATTTTCGGGACATTTCGTACTTTCAGTTTCGATGTTACAAATATTCTGAAAGATTCAATGAATGTAATGGCGGTTGAAGTATTTCGCCAGAGACAGGGTGACCTGGCGCTCGGATTTGCTGACTGGAATCCTGCACCTCCGGATAATAACCTGGGAATATGGCGGGAAGTATCCCTTACAATATCGGGAGATGTTTCCCTCGAAAATAGCTGGGTTCGCACAGACAAACTTTCAGAAGATCTGAGTGAGGCGTCTCTTTCTGTCATTACCGAGCTGGTAAATCATTCGTCGAGCAGTGTTAGCGGTGATCTGATCGGAAAGAGCGATGGTATTTCTTTTAGTAAGCATTATAAGCTGAAGGGTGGAGAGCGGCTGAAGATAACACTGGGATCAGATGAAGTTAAAGATTTGCGGATCAACAGTCCAAAACTATGGTGGTGCAATGGCCTTGGTGAACCCAATATGAATAACCTGAACCTCCGGTTTGAAGAAAATAACCGTGTAAGTGATGTGGAAGATATTTCTTTTGGCATCCGTACCATCCAGACCTACATGACTGAAAAGGGTGATAAAGGTTTTAAACTGAATGGGAAAAAAGTGTTGATCAGGGGTGCCGGCTGGACCGATGATATCTTCCTTAGGGATACACCCGAAAGAAATGAAATTCAGGTTCAGTATGTTAAGCACATGAACCTGAATGCAATCCGGTTTGAGACTTTTTGGGGGAACAGCCAGAACGTATATAGCCTGTGCGACAAATATGGCATTATGGTAATGGCAGGCTGGAGTTGTCAGTGGGAATGGGAGGAATACCTGGGCAAGGCATGCGATGAATATGGCGGCATTAAAACAGATGCTGATATGGCATTGATGGTGAAATCTCTTGGTGACCAGATCCGGTTACTGCAAGGTCATCCCAGCATATTTACCTGGCTTCTGGGAAGTGATATGATTCCCAGGCCGCCTTTGGAAGCAAAGTACAAAGAAGTGATGGCCGGTATGGATAACCGTCCTTACCTGGCAGCAGCCAGTAAAAAGACCAGCACCATCAGCGGTCCCACCGGAATGAAAATGAATGGTCCCTACGACTATGTCGGGCCCAGCTACTGGTATGTTGATTCGGTAAACGGAGGAGCTTTCGGTTTTAACACCGAAACAGGCCCCGGACCACAGATCCCCGTTAAGGAGACCCTATTGAAGATGATCCCGCAGGATAAGCTATGGCCTATCAATGATAACTGGAATTATCACTGTTGTACTTCAAGATCAGTATTTAACAGCCTGAACTTATTCAATGATGTTATGCAGCAGCGTTATGGATCTGCCACGAACCTTGACAATTACCTCCATAAAGCGGACCTGCAGCAATATGAAGCCATGCGGCCGATGTTTGAAGCATTCAGGGTTAACCGTTCGAAAACAACCGGCATAATTCAATGGATGCTGAATTCGGCCTGGCCTTCCTTTTACTGGCAGCTGTATGATTACTATCTTCTGCCAACATCGGCCTATTATGCTGCCAGAAAAGCCAATGCCCCGTTGCAGATAGCTTACGATTACAGCAATCATAATCTTTATCTCGTAAATGAGACGCTTAAAAAGTTTACAAAACTGAAGGCCCGTATCAGGTTAGTTGATCTGAACGGCAAGGAAATACTTTCCGAAGAGCGGATGATTTCAGCAGAAGAGAATAGTACATTGAAAATATATACTATTCCGGCTATTTCAGGCATTACATTTCTGTCACTTGAACTGTTGAACAGCAAGAACAAAATTCTGGCTGATAATTTCTACTGGCTGTCACCCAAGGCCGATGAATATGAATGGGATAAAACAGAATGGTATTATACTCCATTGAAAGCATCAGCCGATTTCAAGGCCATCAACTATATTCCTTCTGTGGATGTTAATGTAAGTTATTCTCACCAGGTGAACGATAACCAGTTGATGATTGATGTGAAACTGTCCAATGCCACTGATAAAACAGCCTTCTTTATTCAGATGACCCTGAAAGACAAGGATAATAAGACTATTTTCCCCGTTTTTTGGGATGACAATTATGTCAGCCTTCTACCCGGTGACAGCCGCACCTATCGCTGTAAACTGCCGGCTTTGGATACGGAGTCGGGTGAAATCAGTCTTGTTGTATCGGGATGGAATGTCAGGGAACAGAAGATGCCTGTTGATCATAAGTAATAAAAGCAAAATTTAATTTATATTCATATGAAACGCCAAATAATAATGGTTCTCCTGGTAATGGTGACCTTTTTCGTGATTTCTTTTCTTACAAATATCCTCGGAGCCATAAATCCTAATGCCCAGCATGATTTTAACCTGAGCTTGTCATTGGTCGGATTTCTCCCGTTCTCAATTTTCCTGGCTTATGGTGTGATGTCGATTCCGGCCGGGATTCTGGCAGAAAAGTATACGGAGAAACCCGTGATGATAGGAGCATTTATCCTGGCGTTTGCAGCTGCATTAATTTTTGCATTGGTGCCGGGATTCCGGGTTTTCCTTGGATCTCTTTTTACTATTGGCCTTGGATTTGCCATGCTTCAGGTTATTATCAACCCATTGCTTAGAACATCGGGGGGAGAAGCCAATTTTGCTTTCTTTTCTGCCATGGCTCAATTGGTTTTCGGACTTGCATCATTCCTGAGTCCCCAGCTCTATTCATACCTGATGCAAAATGTACATTCGGGCAGTTCGACCGGATTGGCAAAGATTCTTGAGTTCGTGGTTCCGTCAAATCTCAAATGGGTTTCCCTATATTGGGTATTTTCCGCGATTACGCTTGCCATGATCATCTTTATATGGATGCTCCGGTTCCCCAAAGTTGAGCTTACTGATGATGAGCGTATTGAAGCAGGAAGCACACTCCGGTCTTTATTAAGAAACAGAACGGTGATTCTTTTTTTCTTCGGACTATTTGCCTACGTGGGTACTGAACAAGGAATTTCTTACTGGATCTCCAAATTTCTACAGACATACCATGGAATCAACCCGGAAACGCAGGGTGCTGATACCATTTCCTACTTCTGGGGACTTATGACCTTAGGATGCTTACTTGGATTGCTTTTGCTGAAATTATTCGACAGCAAAAAAGTGCTGTTCGTATTTACAATATCCACGATGGTTGTTTTGCTCTTTGCACTCACCGGAAGCAGCCAGGTTGCATTATACGCATTTCCTTTGTGCGGATTTACCATATCAGTAATGTATCCTATTATCTTTTCACTTGGATTGAATTCGATTCCCAAACATCATGGAACCTTTGCAGGTATCATGTGCACCGGAATTGTGGGTGGGGCAATTGTTCCGCTCATCATCGGCGGCCTGGCGCAACTGATCGGACTCCGGCTGGCCATGCTTTTTATCTATATAACCCTGGCTTATATTCTGGGCATCAGTATCTGGTCACGACCGATCGTTTCTAACGCAAGGCATAGTATCAGGGAACTATTCAGCAAAAATGCCCCTGTTCAAAAGGCATGATGTATGAATTATTATCTTTGCAGGAAATTTAAGCTATCCTGAAAAAGAAAGTTGTAGTTGGTATATCCGGTGGGGTGGATTCGAGTGTTGCTGCCTATCTCCTGATACAGCAGGGTTATGATGTCACCGGAATGTTCATGATCAATTGGCATGATACCACGGGTACGCTTGCCGGTGATTGTCCCTGGAATGATGATCTGATTTTTGCGGAACTGGTAGCCCGTAAGCTGGGTATTCCCCTGATAACGGTGGATTTCAGCGAACATTACCGCAAACGGGTAGTGGATTATATGTTCACAGAATATGCCCGCGGACGCACACCCAACCCGGATGTATTATGCAACCGCGAAATAAAATTCGATCTTTTTATCGATGCGGCAATAGAGGCGGGTGCAGATTATATTGCCACCGGGCATTATTGCCGGAAGGAGGAAACCCAGGTTGGAGGGAAAACTGTATATCGGTTATTGCAGGGACTAGATCCGGGCAAGGACCAGAGTTACTTTCTGTGCCAGTTATCGCAATCCCAGCTTCAGCGTGTTTTGTTTCCTGTAGGGAACTATGATGAAGCAGGAAGTGAGAGATATAGCCCGCGATCAGGACCTGGCTACGGCCGAAAGAAAGGATAGTCAGGGCATTTGTTTTGTTGGCAAGGTGGACCTTCCCGAATTTCTGAAGCAAAAGCTTCATGCAACTGAGGGAAATATATATGAAATACCTGCTGATCTGCCAAGATTTAATACCTATGGTCAATTGCACCGGGAATTTCTCAAAAAGGGCGAAGGATTGCAGGAACTGGCTGCTGATTTTCATTTTTTTCCGGCAGAAGGGGTCCTTGCCGGAATGCATAACGGTGCACATTTCTATACGATAGGCCAGCGTAAAGGATTAAATATTGGCGGTAAAGCTGAGCCCATGTTCGTGATTGCCACAGATACTGTAGAAAATAACCTGTATGTCGGAATGGGCCATGATCACCCGGGACTTAACCGATGGGGCCTATTCATACCCACAGCTGATATTCATTGGATAAGGGCGGATATGAAAATGTCTGCCGGAGAATCAAAGCCTATGCTGGTGCGGGTAAGATACCGTCAGCCTCTTCAGGCAGCAGAGCTTTATATGAAAGAGGAAGGATTATATATTCTTTTCGACAAAAAGCAGCGTGGCATTACCTCCGGCCAGTTTGCAGCGTGGTATGATGGGGATGAACTGATCGGATCGGGAGTGATTGAATAGTGACGAGTGACGAGTGACGAGTGACAAGGAAGAAGTCATGCAGTCATGCCGTCATGCAGTTTTGCAGTCTTGCAGTTCGACTTCTAAAGGGCGCGGGAGAAATCAATCAGGATAACAACGGGATATCCTAAATTTTTAACGCAAAGAGAAAAGTAAGATATGTTTACCAGGCTTTAATGAGGTCGCGAAGAAATCTCATTGCATTCGATTGAACATTTCCAGGATCAAATCTCCAAATCTCTTAGCCCCTAAACCCCTAAACCCCTAAACCCCTAAACCCCTAAACCCCTAAACCCCTAAACCCCTAAACCCCTAAACCCCTAAACCCCTAAACCCCTAAACCCCTAAACCCCTAGACCCCTAAACCCCTAACAGCCTCACAGAGGTTCCTGCTGGCTCAGGCAATGCCAGCTTCCAAGGCCCCAGATTATTTCAACAGAATCGATTCCAATGACAGGACGATCGGTAAAACAAGACGAAAGAATATCAAGGGCTGGCTGGTCCTGTTTGCAGTTAAAGACCGGAACCATTACGCCGGCGTTGGCAATGTAAAAATTGGCATAGGAAACCGGCAGCCGCTGATCCTGGTAATACAGAGGTTCCGGCATGGGCAGTTCAATTACATTCAGCTGTTTGCCATTGATAAGCCGGAAGGAATTCAGCATTTTTATATTTTCTTTCAGCGGCCTGTAATTGTTATCCGCCTTATTATGCTCAACCATTGTAATTACAGTTTCTTCATTGACAAAACGGGTAAGGTCATCCACATGCCCGTCCGTATCGTCTCCTTCAATTCCTTCTCCAAGCCACAGCACCTGTTCCACACCATAATAATCCATCAGGTATTTCTCAATAATTTCCTGGCTTAAATCCGGATTCCGGTTTGGATGCAACAAACAGGATGTAGTGGTGATCAGGGTTCCCTTTCCGTTAAAATCCACGGAACCACCTTCCATCACTATACCCGGATGAAATACGGGCAAGCCAAGCTTTTCCCCGATCCGCGAAGGAATTGTATTATCCAGTTCAGCAGGGTACTTGCCGCCCCAGCCGTTGTATTTCCAGTTGACAATTGCCTTGGGCTGTGCAGCAACCGGATTGATCACGAAGGCAGGCCCATGGTCACGGCACCAGGCATCATTCGTTGGTAACAGGTGCAGAGTGACATTGTACATGTTTACACCAAATGCTTTAAGCGCCTCTTCCACATGGTAATGCATATCCCGCGATATCACAATGATATTTACCATTTCTCCTTTTGCAAGGTATCGGATGAATTCGTGGTAAAAGGGGAAAATGGTGCGGATCTTTCCTGGCCATGAAGCTTCATTATGAGGATAGCTCAACCAGGTACCTGCATGTTTCTCCCATTCGGCGGGAAACCTGTATCCCAGCTCCGCAGGGGTGTTCAACTCAAAAAGGCTCATCCGTGATTTTATGATTTAATATAGCGTGAGGCAATTGGACCATAGGTGTCGATCCTCCGGTCACGCATAAATGGCCAGTGTGTGCGGTAAAAATCGGATAATGAAAGATCCACATCGGCAACATGAACCACTTCCTCTTCATGGGAAGCCTGGTATAATAGGGTCCCAAACGGGTTAATCACAAAGGATCCACCCCAGAATCTCATTCCGTTTTCATGGCCTGTGCGGTTAACCGCCACCACATGAACACCGTTTGCAATGGCATGACTGCGCTGAATGGTCTGCCAGGCCAGGAATTGCTCCGTATTTACATCTTCCGGTTGAGTAGAAGCCCAGCCAATAGCGGTAGGATAAAACAGGATTTCTGCACCCATGAGGCTGGTGATCCGTGCAGCTTCAGGATACCATTGATCCCAGCATACCAGTACGCCGATTCGTGCAAAACGGGTATTGAATACCTGGTAGCCTGTGTCGCCCGGTGAGAAATAAAACTTTTCATAAAAACCGGGATCATCGGGAATGTGGTTTTTCCTGTATTTTCCCAGATAGCTGCCATCCGCATCAATTACAGCAGCTGTATTGAAATAAATTCCGGCATCTACCTTTTCGAACAGTGAAGCGATTATGACTACTTCCAGTTCAGAAGCCAGCTTTTGCAATTCAATGGTGGTTTCACCAGGGATGCTTTCAGCCAGGCTAAAATTGTCATAATTTTCTGTATCACAGAAATAAAGGGATGAATAGAGTTCCTGTAGGCAAATGATCTGTGCGCCCTGTGAGGCTGCTTCGCGGATCCGCACGGAAGCTTTTGCCTTGTTGTCTTCAACGGAAGACGTGCACGACATCTGAACAAGGCCAATATGGACAATATTCTTTTTCACCCTTTTTTTTGTAAAAATAGGAAAAATTAATGCCACAAAGGCACAAAGACACAAAGGGAAATTGCAGAACTGCAGAATCGCAGAACCGCAGAACTTCATCTTTCTACAGTACCGTATGCGCTCCGCGCAAGTACTCAGAAATATTGGCTATAATCCCGTCCATGAGCCGTTCCCTTGATTCACGGCTGGCCCAGGCTATATGTGGGGTGATGAGGAGCTTTTCAGGCTGTTTTATCCGGAACAGCGGATTTGAAATTTCAGGGGGTTCTTTTTCAAGCACATCAAGCGCTGCAGCGGCAATTCGCCCCTCATCCAGGGCCTGTGCCAGTGCCGATTCATTTACTATTCCACCTCTTCCTGCATTGATCAGTATGGCTTCCTTTTTCATCCTGCACAGCTGATCGTATCCGATCAGGTTATGAGTGGATTCTGTAAGTGGACAATGGATCGAAAGAACATCACTGTCACGTAATAACACATCCAGCGAAACTGACGTGTAGCCGGCATTCACATTTTTACCGGTAGTTGAATAATATTGTATCCCGGCACCAAATGCCGAGGCAACTTCTGCAATTCTTTTTCCAATGGTTCCCAGGCCAATGATCCCGTAGTTTTTCCCAGCCAGTTCATAAAATGGTTTTCCATGATGGGTAAACAGACTACTCCTTGCATAATCACCATTTTTCACAAACTGATCATAATAAGGAAGATGGCTTCCCAGGTAAAACAACATGGCAAACGTATGCTGAACAACACTTTCTGTTGAATATCCCGCTACATTTTTTACCTGGATTCCCTTTTCTTCAGCACAGGCGAGGTCGATATTGTTTTTGCCGGTTGCGGCAATGCAAATCAGTTTGAGGGTGGGACAGGCCTCCATTACATTCCGATCAATGACAACCTTATTGGTGATCACGATTTCCCGTCCGAGAATACGTTCTATTCGCTGTTGGGGAAGGGTAGAAGGATAAACAGTGAGATTTCCCAGTTTCGTTAACTGATAAAAGCCGGTTACTTCTCCCAGGGTATCCGCATCAAGAAATACGATTCCAGGCCTTTTCATTTTACTCAGTTTAATGGCTATATATCCAGCATTACCTGATTTTTCAGGAGGTCATCCAGCGTTTCCCTTTTCCTTATCAGGTAATCCTTTCCTTCATGGATCAACACCTCGGGTGGCCGAAGCCTGGAATTATAGTTTGAAGCCATTGTAAAGCAATAAGCACCGGCATTCAGAAATACAAGATAATCCCCTTCCCGGATGTCATTGATCTTGCGGTTCCATCCAAAGGTGTCGGTTTCACAAATATACCCGACAACCGTATATATCCTGAGCTTTCCCTTTGGATTGGACACGTTGATAATCTGGTGGTAGGCATCATAAAACATGGGCCTGATCAGGTGATTCAGGCCTGTATCCAACCCTGCGAAAACTGACGACAAAGTCTGTTTAACCACATTCACCCGGGCAAAAAAGTAACCCGCCTCGCTCACAAGGAATTTTCCCGGTTCAAAAACCAGGGTAAGGTCACGTCCGTATTCCTTGCAGAATTTCTTAAAAACCCTGGTCAGATCTTTCCCCAGGTTATCAATATCGGTAAAGTAATCTTCGGGTTTATAGGCAACCTTGAAGCCGCTGCCGAAATCCACATAATTCAGGTCGGGGAAGCTCCTGGCCACATCCAGCATGATTTCAGCGCCCCTCAGGAATACTTCCACATCGAGTATGTCGGATCCTGTATGCATGTGCAGGCCTTCTACCCTTATATTGGTGGCTTCAACCACCCGGTGCACATGGGGCATCTGGTAAATTGAAATGCCGAATTTGGAATCGATATGTCCGGTGGATATTTTATCATTACCACCCGCCAGGATATGCGGGTTGATACGCACACATACAGGGATTTTATTGCCATACAGATTTCCAAACTGTTCGAGGATGGAAATATTATCAATATTGATCTTCACACCCAGTTTTACCCCTTCATTGATTTCTTCAATTGAAACACAGTTAGGGGTAAACATGATGTCCTGTGGTTTAAATCCAGCCTGCAGCCCAAGCTGTACTTCCTGAATTGAAACCGCATCCAGGCCGCTTCCGATCCCTTTGAAGAACTTGAGCACATTCAGGTTATTCAAAGCCTTACAGGCAAAATTGATCTTTACCTTAATATCTTTGAATGCATGCAACATGCTGTCATATTGCTGCTTCATCTTTGACGTGTGGTAAACATAAACCGGTGAACCATATTTTTCAACCAGTTCAACAACATCCAGACCATCGATCAGGTATCGTCCATGTGCCAGTTTCATAGGCTTCTGTTTGAAGAATTAAGGTTACTTTTTCTTTGCAGGAACCGCTTTACGATATCCCTGTTGCTTGGCCATATCTTCAAGCCTTTGCTGGAATTTTGATTTTTTTACCGTTTTGGATTTCTTTTCTTCAATCTTACGCAGGATTTCCTTTTCATCCACAAACTGTTTGAAAAGATAATTCTGCCCGATAGTGATCATATTGGCCAGAAAGTAGTAATAGGTTAATCCTGCTGAGAAATTGTTCAGCATGAACATAAACACCACGGGCATTATATACATCATCCCTTTCATCCCGGGTATCTGCTGAGTAGAGGATGTATCGCTCATTTTCATGCTGACGATGGTGGAAATGGTCATCAGCAAGGTAAACAGACTGATGTGATCAAAACCCAGAATGGCAGTTTTCCACGTAACAATCGCATCATAGGTTGAAAGGTCTGTTGCCCACAGGAATGCCTCCTGCCTTAATTCGATGGAAGTAGGGAAGAACCTGAACATGGCAAAAAGGATCGGAAACTGAAGCAGCATGGGAAGACATCCACCCATTGGACTCACACCGGCTTTCTTGTACAGGGCCATTGTAGCCTGTTGTTTTTCAACTTCTTTACCCTTGGGATATTTACTGTTCAGCTCATCTACCTGGGGTTTCAGTACTTTCATCCTCGCCTGCGACATATAAGACTTGTAAGTCAGCGGCAGAAGGCCAATTTTAATGATCACCGTAAGCAACAGAATAATGAGTCCGTAATTGCTCATGAACTTGCTTAGCCAGTCGAAAATCGGGATGATGACAAACTGGTTGATCCAACGGATTATATTTTTTCCAAGTGAAACCAGGTCTTCCAGTTTGTAATCCTTGTATTGCCTTAACAGCTTGAATTTAATCGGACCAAAAAACATTTTCATATGGATGGTTTCCTTGTCCAGGCGCTGGAAAGGTAATCCTATTTCTGCCCTGAAATTTTTAAGATATTTATTTTCATCGGGCAGGGTTGTTGATTTCAGCAGGGCATTTGAAAATCCTTTGTCGGCTAAAATTACCGAAGAAAAAAACTGGTTTTTAAAAGCAACCCACTGAACCTGGGTAGGAATTTCCTCCTGGTAAACATCCTTTGTTGCCTTGAAGGAAACAACATCTTCTTTGAAATGCCTGAAATAGATCGAAGTGTACTGATTCTCGTTTTTCTTCAGCTGTTCCTGCTGCGGAACATTTATTTCCCAGGTCAGATCGAGGGTTGAGGGGTCGCGGGTGACAATCTCCTTCATTCCCTGCAGGGTAATGCTGAAATTGATCATATAACTGCCGGGCACCACTACATAATGGTATTCGATGTACTTGGTGTCGGATACCTGGAGCCGCATGGTAAGACTGTCCTTATGCGCTACAGCTGATATATTGCTGGCCAGGGTATCTCCCGGTTTAAAATAAAGCTGGTTTGTGGAGATATTCCGGTTCTGGCTGTAAAATGTAAGTCCGAATTGGGTTGAATCGCCGTTAAACAAAATTACCGGCTCGCGCAAAAAGGTCTTGTATTTCTTTAGATGAACAGAATAAGGCCGGCCGCCCTTCGTTGATACAACCAGCTTCATCAAATCGTTTTCAATCGCATAGAACTCGTTTTTTCCGCTTACAGCACCGGCATACTCTCCGAGGGAATCCTGCAGTTGTTGAATATTATCTTGTGCTGGAGCGGCTACAGCACTTCCTGTAGCAAAGGGAGTGGCTGTTTTTGATGTATCCGCCGGTGTTTGAACCGGTTGTATACGAGCTATTGAATCAAGCCTGGCTTTCCTGGCTTCCAATTCTTTTTTGTTAGGTGATTGGACCACACCCCAGATGATTAATATAGCTGCGATGATGATGATTCCAAAAATCGAATTTTTATCCATGCGTAAATCGTTATCGTTGTAAGATGATTGTTTTATATTTTTTCAGATCAGCAAATGGTAGACTTGATAAAACTCACAAACAGGGGATGAGGTTTAAGAACAGTACTTCTATATTCAGGATGAAACTGTACTCCGATAAACCATTTGTGAGCAGGTATTTCCATAATTTCTACAAGTGAAGTTTCAGGGTTGACCCCGGCTGAGATCATGCCGGCTTTTTCAAATGCTTCGAGGTAGCGATTGTTAAATTCATAGCGATGGCGATGTCGCTCACTGATTTCGAGTTGATCATAGGCCTCGCTGGTTTTAGTGCCCGCCTTTATAATACAGGGATACGCACCAAGACGCATCGTGCCGCCTTTTTCGGTCACGCCTTTCTGAGCTTCCATCAGGTCGATGACAGGATCAGGGGTTTTGAGGGACATTTCAGTGGAATGGGCCTTTACCAATCCCAGTACATCGCGTGCAAATTCAATTACCGCACACTGCAAACCAAGGCAAATACCGAAGAATGACACATTATTCTCCCGGGCATACCTGGCAGCCAGAATCTTACCTTCAATTCCCCGATCACCAAAACCCGGGGCAACCACAATGCCATCATATGGTTTCAGCAGTTCCTTGTAATTGTTCTCATCAATGTCTTCAGAATGAATATACTTCACTTCTACCCGGCAGTTGTTCATTGCTCCTGCATGCTTGAACGACTCATTGATTGAAATATAGGCGTCGGGTAATTCTACATATTTACCCACGAGGGCTATTTTGGAATGATATTTCGGATTTTGAAGCCGTTTCAGGAATTTTGTCCATGGTCCCAGGTCAGGAGTACCGGAATAATCCATCCCGAGTTTTTTCAATACGGTGATATCCAGTTTTTCTTTTTGCATCAGGATGGGCACCTCATAAATTGTGCTTACATCAATGGATTGGATAACTGAGTCTGCATCCACATTACAGAAAAGAGCGACTTTCCGCCGAAGATCTTCGCTCAGTTCATGTTCTGTGCGAAGTACAAGGATATTGGGCTGAACCCCGTTTTCCAGCAGCATTTTCACTGAATGCTGTGTGGGCTTGGTTTTTAATTCACCGGATGCTTTCAGATAGGGTACCAGCGTTAAGTGAATATTCAATACATTCTGATCTCCCATTTCCCATTTCAGCTGACGAACAGCTTCCACATAGGGCAGGGACTCAATGTCACCAACGGTACCACCGATTTCGGTGATTACAAAATCGTATTTGTTCCTGCCGCCGAGTAACTTGATCCTTCGTTTGATCTCATCAGTAATATGAGGGATAACCTGTACCGTCTTTCCCAGATAATCGCCACGGCGCTCTTTGGTAATTACCGACTGGTAAATTCTGCCTGTGGTTACATTATTGGCCTGTGAAGTAGGCACTCCAAGAAACCGTTCATAATGGCCAAGGTCAAGATCCGTCTCAGCCCCATCCTCTGTTACATAACACTCTCCATGTTCATAAGGATTCAGAGTCCCGGGGTCGATGTTAATATACGGATCGAGCTTTTGTATCGTTACCTGATATCCGCGTGCCTGGAGCAATTTGGCGAGGGAGGCTGAAATAATTCCTTTTCCAAGTGATGAAGCCACTCCGCCTGTTACAAAAATATACTTCGGTATCAATTTACCCTTTTTAATTAATCAATAAATGATGAATGATATATGAGGTCGAATATGCCTGTTCATAGATTCTCAGGGCTTAATCATCGAGATCATCGATCAGGCCGATTTTGTGATTTAACAGCTCAATGCTTTCCTTCGTATTTTCAATCTTCTGTTCAACTTCACGGATCATGCTTTCCGCATTCTTTGAGCGTGCAAAAAAACCAATATTGTTTTCCCACAGTACAATATCACTTTCCATCTGTTTCAGACGGGTAATATATTTTTCACGTTCCTGCCTGATTCGCTGAATTCCATTGGGTTTTTCCAGGTAGCTCTCCAGTTTGTTCTTGAATTTGAGCATGTTCCTGTGGCTGTCATCAATATGCAATTCATCGAATTTCTTATTGATGGCCTCCCTGTATTTTTCGTGAATATCATCCTTATCTTTTAAAGGAACAAATCCTATCTCAGACCACTGCCTCTGGAATTCCTTCAGTTTATCAAGACTTTCAGAGGCATTATCTCCAAGCGTAAAGTTCTCGATCTGCTTAATCAGGTCGAGTTTCTTTTGCAAGATTGGTGCCAAAGGAGTTATCGATTTCCGAGAAATGTTTGCTCTTCCTTTCAAAGAAAGTATCACAGGCTGTTCTGAAGCGTTTCCAAACCCTGTCGGATTGCTTGTGCGGAACGGGGCCGATTTCTTTCCATCGCTGCTGCAGTAAAATAAGTTCTTCAGTGGTCTTTTTCCATTCAGTGCTTTCCTTGAGGGATTCAGCCTGAACACAAAGATCGGTCTTTAGCTGCAGGTTATTATTTTGTTCTTCTTTGAAAACGCCATAGAACTCACGTTTCCTGTTAAAGAAAGCGTCGCAGGCGTCGCGGAAACGCTTGTATATTTTTGCATTATCTTTTTTCGGAGCAAAACCAATGGTTTTCCATACTTTCTGCAGTTCCATCAAATCATGGGAACAGGTTGCCCAATCCTTGTTGGATTTAATTTCCATGCCTGAAAGTTCTTCTGCCTTTTCACAAAGGGCATTCTTTGCATCCAGGTTGCTCTTCTGCTCATTTTTCAGACCAACAAAATATTCCTGGTGCTTCTTATTGATCTTTGAGGTTGCTTCTTTAAAACGGTTCCATATCTCAACCCGCATTTCAGCAGGCACTGGTCCGATCTCTCTCCACTGATCATGAAGCTCCTGCAATACCTTGAAGGCATTTACAACGTTTGGCTCAAACATGAGCTCTTCAGCCTTCTCGCACAAATGGATCTTTGATTCCAGATTTTTTTTCAGATCAAGATCCCTTAATTCCTGGTTAATGCGGATATAATCATAAAAGGCCTCCACATGATGGTGGTAGGTTTCCCAGAGGTCTTTCACATTCTGTTGCGGAACTGGGCCTATTGAACGCCAGCGTTTCTGCAGATCACGAAATTCCTGGAAAGTGCGGTTAATGGATTCCTTGTTCTTGACAAGCTCCTTGATCTCTTCAATGATCTTGTATTTTTCATCCAGGTTCACATGTTTATGCTCGTCCTGCGATTTGTTATAATCGCCTTTCAGATCCCTGTATCGGCGAAGCTGTTCCTTGATTTCATTTTCAAAGGGATCATCCTCAACCTGGAAATCTTCCAATTCACCGCCCTGCTCAACAAAAGCTTTCCGCTTTTTCTCAATCTCGGCTTTGTGCTTTTTATAATAATTGATCTTGATATTCTCGACTTCATTAATGATCATCTCAATAGGCCTGCTGTCAAGCAGTTCCTTAAGCAGTGCTATGAGTTCCTGCTTCGAAAATGAGGCATAATTAACGATTTCAACTGTTGTGGCCGGTTGTTTTTCACCTGGTTCTGCAGGCTTCACAATGACCGGGATCTCATGCTTGTCATCCAACTCTTTGAAAAATTCCTGGTAATCCTCTGTTTCATGTTCCGTTAAACCAGGAATTACAGCAGGCTGATGAACATCTTCATGTTCAGATCCAGCAATAAATGCAGTCTCATGTTCTGCTTCTTCAGCAGGATCGATGGGAGTCACGTCGGTCACTTCAGGACCAGGCGTTTCTAAAGAGGCAGGATGTAAAGTCTCCATATTATCGGCAACACCATTCGCATCGTCGATTTGTTCATCACGAACAGAACTATTCAGATCACTCATCTCCAGTTACATTGATATAAAAACCACGCTTGAAAAGCAAACTACGAAAATATACATTAATGACTAATAGTCAAAGTTTTTTAATTGAATAATAGCCAGATAAAGACGGTACTATCCAAATGGAGATATAAGTAACTGGAATACTAATAATTACGCACTAACGAGCCAATCCTTTGCTTCATCAATGGAATCAAGAGTCTTTAACATGCAATCCGCATTCTTTATGTCCATGGTCTTCCCACCACCATCTTCCCGCCCTTGTATCTTCACCGGGAGCCACAGCCCGGGTACATGGCTGGCAGCCTATACTCGGGAAACCTTTGTCATGTAATTCATTATAAGGAATGGAATGGGCATGGATATAGTCCCAGACCATTTTTTCAGTCCATTTGTACAATGGATTTATTTTGACAATATTATGCGTTTCGTCCCATTCAACCATTTGTGTATTGAAACGGTTTAGCGTTTGATCCTTCCTGATTCCTGTGATCCAGGCATCCATACCCTTGAGCGCTCTTTTCAGGGGTTCAATCTTCCTTATATGGCAGCAGAGTTTTCTGTTTTCGACTGATTCATAAAACAGATTAATCCCTTTTTCGCGAACCATTTTTTCCACCTGCTTATAATCCGGGAAAAAAACCTCCATATTGGTGTTATAGTCTTTGTTGGTTTGATGGATCAGGTTAAGGGTTTCCGGGAAGAGTCTTCCTGTATCGAGTGTAATGATCCTGAACTGAGGGTTTATTTTTATAAGTAAGTGCATGAGAACCTGATCTTCGGGACCCATGCTGGATGATAAACATATTTTATTTCCGAATTCTCCGGCAAAATAAGCCAATACCTCTGTAGCCTCTGCCTTTGCAAATCTTTCCTGCCATTCTGCAATTCTCGCGTCCATAATATCCTCCGTGAGGTGCAAAAGTAATCTATCTGCTTCAAATATGAAAACACTGGAAAATGGCCCTGATTTCTGTTGACCTGTTCAATCCCTCCAAATTCTCAATTCTTCCGAATTCGAACCAGGCTGTTTGATTGTGCTCAAAACCAAGGATCACATTTTCCCTGGCAAGCCGAAGGTATAAATCAATAAGTGAAAATGCGCCGGTTTCAGTGATGAGGTCAAAGATCCGTGGATCAATTACGTGAACGGTACTGAATGCTATTTTCAGCGGATCCGGGATTTCTTTTACCCATCGTGTTTCTCCGCTTACATTATTATGCCAGCCGCAAAGCCGGTGGCCGGAATCAAACAGAAATTCCCTTGATGACTGCCTGTGCTTTACAGCCAGGGTTACAAGCGGATCATGAAACAAATGATAATTGTAAAGCGCCGTGAGATCAAGATCAGTGATGACATCAGAGGCAATCAGGAAAAACGGATTTTTGTCCTTAAAAAACCATTTCGCTTTTACCAATCCGCCGCCCGTATCAAGAAGTGCTTCACGTTCATCGGACAGGGCGATATGTATCCCGAAGGAATTTTTATCCTGGATAAACTGCTCAATCTGATCTGCAAAATGATGCACATTGATTACAATTTCCTTCACACCGAAATACTTCAGGTAACGGATTGTATGTTCAAGCAATGAAATCCCCTGCACTTCCACAAGGCATTTAGGTTTTTCAAGTGTGATGGGGCGAAGCCGGGTTCCGATTCCCGCTGCGAGGATCATTGCTTTCATATGCATGTTATCAGAAAAATCAGATCACCTTGGGTTTGCACAAGTGTTTTTCTTTTTTAGCCCTGGCACCACATTTTTTGCAGGTAAATTTAACCTTGTCTCCTTTTTCAGTGACATCTGATTTACACATTGTCTTGCTCATACAGTCGGGTTTTTGTCCAATTCCTGATGATTTATGATAACGTTTAGCTTATGCCTGCTTTTTATACCTGCTGCCAGTCGTTCTGCCATATAAACCGACCGGTGCTGTCCGCCCGTGCATCCGAAACCTACGGTAAGGCTTGTAAAACCACGCTTCAGATATACATCAATGGCCTGTTCAACCAGGTGGAATGTGTGATTGAAAAAATCGTTCACGGCATTTTCCTTTTCCAGAAATTTGATTACCTGTTCATCCTTACCATTCAGTTCTTTGAATTCATCGTAACGACCGGGATTATTAAGGTACCTGCAGTCGAATACAAAACCGCCCCCGTTTCCTGTGGTGTCCTGGGGTACACCGTTCTTGTAGGAAAAGCTGGAAATCGTTACTGTAAAAGACTCATGTTTCACATCGTATTCCCTTATTTTAGGCATGTTGATCAGCTTTTCAAATACTCCGGGAAGACTGACCAGTTTAAGCGGAAAGGGTTTATTTTCCGTAAGCCATGCCAGGGTTCTCACAGCATGGGGCAGACTTTGAAGAAACAGCGGCTTGCGTTCGATATATCCCCTGAATCCGTAGGCCCCCATGGCCTGCATGAGTCGCAGATAAACAAAACCATAATAGTAATCGAGAAAGTTTTTGCGGTTGAACCAGCTAAATGCCTGCTCAAAAACATCGAGGTAATGATCCAGCAGATTTTGTCTTATTGTGTCAGGCAAATGTGTTTTTGCCTCATATAGCAATGAAGCCAGGTCATACTGAAGCGGTCCTTTTCTGCCTCCCTGGAAATCGATAAAGTATAATTTATCATTGCTGAGCATTATATTCCGCGATTGGAAATCCCGGAACATAAACGATTTACGTTCTGCTTCATTCAGCCATCCCACGATCTTCAGGAAATCATCTTCAAGGTCCTGTTCATAAAAGCCGACTTTCAATGGCTTAAGAAGACAGTACTTGAAATAATTCATATCCCACATCATACTCTGCACATCAAACTCAGCACGGGGATAGCACACTGAGTAATCGATATCCCGGGTTGAATGTACCTGCAAACCGGGCATGGCCTCTACGATTTTCCGGTATACAGCCAGTGTTTTCTCATCCTGGTCCTCGCTGCCCCTGATCTTTTCAAGGTAATCGAGCAGGGTCACATCACCCAAATCCTGTTCGAGATAAATATGCCGTTCAAGGTCTTCATAATATATCTCAGGCACAGAATTGCCGGTTTTTAGCAAATGTTTGTCCAGATAAACAAATGCATTGTTCTCACGGTTATCCGTATTATACACTCCCATAACCGTTTGGCCTTCCCCCTTGATCCTGAAATATTGCCGGTATGAGCCGGATTCAGGAAGGGGTTCAATTGAGATTGCCCTTTTTTTGCTCCAGAGATGATAGAGATCTTCAAGGAGTGCAATGGGCATATTTTGATCTGACATACCTTACAGATTTAATTTTAATAAATTGATTCAGCAGTTTTCACAAGCAGGTTCCAGGCCTGTTCAACATGACTCCGCTCAATATTCGTCTGGCATGTCACCATACGCAGGGTGTATTTTTCATCCAGCTTCGTATGGGTAATATACACTTTCCCGGTGGCATTCACAGCAAGTAACAGTTTTTCATTCATCCGGTTCAGTGCATCGGTATCTTCTATGCCCCGTGGGTGAAAGCGAAAACATACAAGACCGAATTCAACAGGAGCCAGTAATTCAAATAACTCGTGTTCTTCAATCCGCGTTTTGAGTTCATTTGCCAGGGCAATATTATGACGAACCTTTTCCTGAAGGCCATTCACGCCAAAAGACCGGATGACAAACCATAATTTGAGTGCCCGGAATCGTCTTCCCAGCTGAACGCCCCAATTGGAGTAATCGTTAACATGTTCCTGTATCTGGGATCTTAAATATTCCGGCACCAGTTTGAAAGTATTGATGAGGCTTTCGCTATCCTTCACAAAATAAGCAGAACAATCGAAATTGGTAAACAGCCATTTATGCGGATTAAAAACAAAACTGTCAGCCTGATCAATCCCCTTCAGCAGGTAACTGTATTCTGGCAGAATGAGAGCCGTTCCGGCATAAGCTGCATCAATGTGCAGCCAGATTTTATATTTTGAACAAATTCCGGCAATTTCCTCAACCGGATCCACGGCCGTTGAACCGGTTGTGCCAATGGCAGCCACAACACAAATTGGCTTTAATCCATTTTGAATATCCTGTGCAATAGCCTTCTCAAGCAAGGAAGGATCCATTCGGAATTCACTGTCGGTTCCGATTTTTACAAGGTTTTCCCTCCCAATACCGGCAATCTTTACTGCCTTTTCCACAGATGAATGCGCTTCTGAAGAGCAATATACCCGCATGCCGGCATACGCAGCCATCCCCTTGTTGTTAACATCAAATGCAGTGGATTTTTCACGGGCCGTCAATATGGCGCAAAGTGTGGAAGTAGAGGCCGTATCCTGAATAACTCCTTCAAAATTTGCCGGAAGGCCGGTCATCTTGCGCAGCCAGTTCATCACCGCCTCTTCGAGCTCGGTGGCGGCAGGTGAAGTTTCCCACTTCATGCACTGGGCACCCAGGGCAGACGATAACATTTCAGCGAGCAGGGACGGGAAACTGGTATTTGCCGGAAAATAGGCAAAAAAGCCCGGACTTTGCCAGTGAGTAATGCCCGGCATGATGATGCTTTCAAAATCGGAAAAGATCTGCTTCATATCTTCAGGTTCTGAAGGCGGAGAATCTGGTATGGCTGAGAATACTGATCCCGGCTTAATATTCGCTTTTACCGGATATTTTTCTATGTCAGCATAGTAATCGGCAATCCAGTCGACCATCTTATGAGCTTCCTTCCTGAATATATCAACAGAATCCATAGTAAATTTGGCATTAATGGTAACCGCTAAAAATAATCAAAATATCGGCTGGTGGCTAAATATTTTGAATTATGCGGTATATTTAATATTTTTATAAAATCTTGATAAAGAAGTAAAAATATGCACCTGGAATTATATAATGCTGATTTTCTGAATTTCGTTGAGTTTAATATTACAGGCGACAATGATGACTATAAACGCTGCGATGTTGAATCCAAATATGTCGATTCTTCTGTTTTTAACCTGGTTCAGCCCTGCTTTGAAAATGCCAATCCTACCTTTGATTATTTTTCAGGTACGAAATATAATGCACGTAAGATAATTGTCCTGCGGAATGATCTGCTGGCCAATGAAAAATTATTTGAAGAAATCACTGATCTTCCGACCTTCACCGACCTGGTTAATAGCCGGTTTATGGGCAAGGAATTTCTGGCTGATCTGGAGGAATCCGATCCCCAATGGCAGAAAAGCTGGAAAAGTTATCAGGAAAATATCATCCGGATTCATAAGGACCTCATCGAACTCATTGAAAAATGCGCGGATGAGGAAAGGATACTTTGGGTGATAGGGTATTAACCCCGAAGAAGAGAGGGAGAGAGTGGGAGATGGAGAGAGTGGGAGACGGACTCCCTCACCCCTTCACCCCCTCACCCACTCAATCTAAAGGTTATACCCTGAAACCTTTATCTCTACCTTATCCGCAATCCCCATTGGGTATTCCACGCTGATTTCCTTTTTTTCTCCCGGCAGCAAATTAAAATACCCGTCTGAGAAATATGCCGGGAGTATTGTTTCACCAGTTTTCAGGTTTTTCAGGTTCAGTTTAACTGCATAAGCGGGCCTTTTAGAATCATTTATAAGGGTAAATGTATAGCGTCTGCCAGATCCGGCCTCAACCTCCCTCAGATTGGTAACCAAAACTGCCGCCTTGCCCTGCGCATTGATTGTATTGAAGTTGCCTGACACATCCTGTGTTTTCAGATAATCATTGACCGATATGACGTGTTTAGGCCTGTCGGATAATTCAAGCCGAACCATATACACCGCCGGCAAAATGTCAGGATGTTCTGCATCAAAACAAAGAGTAAGGCCATTTGGCACAATCTTTACCGGCTGCTCCTTTGAAAAAAGCTTTTCTCCTTCCGGGCTATAATAAGTTAGTTTAACCATTCCTTTTGGAAAAGCCGTAAGGGAAGTATTGATTATAACTACCTTGTTGTCATTGGGATTCAGCTGCACATGCACAGGTTCACAGGCCTTTTTTGAACCGAAATAGGAACCGAAGGTCTCATAATCCCATGAGTAAACCTGCCATACCATACTCGGCCAGGCCGGATGGGTCATCCATAACAACAAACCGCTTGTGTTATTCCACATCCTGCTGTTCCATGATTCAAACATAGCCCGGTGACTGTCGTAGTTAACCATTTGTGCCTTTTTGCAGAAGTCATCCAGGTTATCTGATTTTCCGTATTTTGAATTAATGGCGGCCAGGTATTCCGTCTGGCCATTATGCAGGTCATGATAATACCATGTATCACTGATGGGCCATGTATCTGCCGCCGGCATCATTCTTCGCATGGATTCTGCTGTGGGAATTGATGGCGTCCCCATTTCTGTGTTGAATCCCTTTGCGAGGTCGCGATAATAGGCTGAAGGATCTGTAAAATAATGCCAGGGACCGCTGGGCCTTAAATTCATGTATCTTGAATTTGGCTGATAATATCTTGTTCCATCTTCGGTATTAATCAATGAGGCCAGGCCGTCTTCAATTCCCTCGGGGGCATATCCTTCATTACGCGGACACCAGATTGCAATACCGGGATGATTTCTGAACCGCCTGATAACATCCCGTGCATTATTCAGAAACAGCTGATTATCATTTACATCAAGGTTGTATCCTTCTGTTGATAGCCAGAAGTCATTCCATACCAGCAATCCATACTCATCGCAGAGGTCATAAAATATTTCCTCAGTGCTCTCACCGGTCCAGTTGCGAACCATAGTAAAGCCCGCATCGCGATGTAACCTGAAATAGGGTTCCAGGTGGTCTCTTTGTACCCGTTTCATAGCGTCATCCATACCCCAGTTACCTCCCCTGCAAAAGATCCGACGGCCGTTCACCTTTATTACAAGGTAAGGAGACATTACAGTATCATCCAACATGGTGAACAGGTTTAAGTTCACACCCGGCAGCAGGGAAGGAACGACAACTCCATCGCCTGCATCACGGCGGCTTACGTTATTAAACAGGGGTTTTCCATACGATCGGGAATTCTGTGGATCATATTCAACCCGCAATCCTTTATTGCCAGGAGCATCCAAAGTAAGTTCATAGGATAACTCACGAATGCCAAACCGTATTTGCTTTGTATCAGAAATTCCGCCATTCCTGTCTTTTACTGTTAACTGCAGATCATATAGTGCGGGTTTGCCATAGCCATTCGGCCACCACAATTTTGGTTCTGACATATGGAGCTGGGAAAACTCAGAAGGTGAGAAAATCACTTTTTTCTTCTCACCACCCTGAAGGGTTATTTGTGTAGTGAAATTCAGGCTTTCTATTTTTCCGGCAACCTCCACGGTTTTGATACCAGGGGAGGAATTTTCAAGATCGAGAATAACAGTAATATCCGCCTGGCTTGTATCAGGCAATGACAGGTCAGTGATCACCTGCGGATCAATAATTCTCACGCCACCTGTGAACTGAAGCCGCACATCCTGCCATATCCCTATGTTGCGGTCACGTATTCCCGGCACCCAGTCCCAGCCTTCCGAAGAAATGAAGGTGGGTCCGTCAAGGCAGAGTTGTCCGCCATTCGGACCCGGTCCCGCCAAGGCAGATTCTTCATGGGGAATTCCGGGGTTGGGAGGTGGAAAAATATGGATCGCCAGGATATTTTCATTGTCTTTATTCAGCAGGGAGGTTATTTTAAAATTTCCCCTGCAGAAAGCACCAGTCATTTTTCCGGCGAGTTTTCCGTTTAACCAGATATCCGCCTTATAATTAATGCCATTCAATATTAGCCATGCTTCCTGTTGTGCCTGTTTTTGAGGTGCATGGAATGAAATACGGTACCACCAGTCGGCCCTGCAAAGCGAATCCGGAATGGCGAGGTTGTTCAGCCCAAAATAGGGATCAGGATAAATGCCCTGATCAACCAGTGTGGTAAGCACAGTTCCTGGCACTGTAGCATTTAGCCATTCGGTAGTAATGAATTCCGGATTAAAAATTGATTTTTCGGAAATGACAGGCACATTGGCCTCTGCCATCATCCAGCCACCTGAAAGTATCCATTCCCTCTCATTTACAGGTAGCAGAACTGATTTGGGGGATGTTTGTTGTTTGTGGTCCGGAAACTGTACCGGTGATTTGGAATGGGGCAGGGTAGCCGTATCCTGTTTCGCCCGGAGGCCAAAATTAAGCCTATACTGTGCCTGCAAAACTGATGTGGAAAAAAGGATAAAAACTATAAAGCCATAGATTTTCTTCAGTTTCACGGCAGGCTTGATATAATTCATATTTTGTCTGATTGGAGCAGGTTCATTTGTTTTTCAGTTCGATGCATGATTTCAAGGCATGCCCTTGTATTGTGATAAGGGCATTTCCAGAATCCGGCCTTGTCATCCTCAGTATTCACGCTGCCATCCGTTTTTATGCTCCAGAACCATTCCCCATGTTTATGATCCACCAGGTGATTTTCGATGTATTCCCAGCATCGTACTGCCTGGTGGAGATATGTTTCCCGGGCAGTCATTTCATATAGATTCAGCAGGCCCACAACGGCTTCTGCCTGTGGCCACCAATGTCTGTCTCCGTCAACATGACCATTTGCTCCTTCCTTTTCATAAATAAGGCTTCCGTCAGACTGAAGGCCTTCCAAAGCTGCCCTGCCCAGTTTTATGCAAGCAGCCTTTGCTGACAGCAACAAATCATTATCCTCCAGTATGGCGGCAGCTTCATAAACCAGCCATGAGGCTTCAATATCATGACCGTAAGAAATCAATTCGGATTTACTGTTCCAGTCCTCATCGAAGAAAAGTCTCAGGTGATGGGAATCCCTGTCGATTATTTTCTCAATGAAAATATTTGTCAGGTTTTTCAGTTTACCGGCCAGTTCCTCATTCTTCCATACCTTATATAAACTGGTATATGCCTCAAGAATGTGAAGGTGTGTGTTGGTTGTTTTCTTTTCGTTATCATCCTTGGCACTTAATCTAAGGTCCTCGAGCAGATTCCATTCGCGGCTGTAAGCTTCGAGGTAACCATTTTTCAGGGTATCGAAACTCTTTTCTTCAATCAGGTGAAATAGGCTAATGGCTTTTTCAAGACATAACTTGTCCCCGCTGGCCAGGTAATATTCAACCAGGGCATAGATGAAAAAAGCTTGTGAATAGATTTGTTTTTTTGTGTCTGCAGGCCGGCCTTTGAAATCAAGTGTCCAGAAAGTCCCGCTGTATACAGGATCAAAGAAATGAGCAAGGGCGTAATTTCTGGCACGGCCGGCCATCTCCTTATATTGGATATTGCCCAGATGATTAAAGGCGGCTGAAAAGGACCAGAGTATCCGTGCATTCAGGATTCCACCCTTGTCTTCATTTTCAACCAGCACCGCCTGGCCGTTTATCCTTCCATAAAATCCACCATGTTGATCATCAGCCATCCTGTTCATCCAGAATGGCAGGATGTTGCCTGTCAGTTCAGCACGGGCACTGTCACTTAATTTCTTAGTTATGGATGTCATTTATGGATTCATTATTTTTTTCCTGATAAGAATTTCAGATTACCGGATATCAGTTTATTGAGATTATCCACGGATGTTGCAGAAGTGTAACCGTCTGTCGGGGTGTTCAGCACATAGTCTACCAGTTTGTCAACCGTGGAGGTTGCTACATGCATACGTGTATCCGAGGAAGCATAATAGATAAATACAGTACCATCCTCATCTTCGATCCAACCATTGGTAAATACCACATTTGACACATCACCAACCCGCTCTTCGCCGTCAGGAGCAAGTAAATGGCCTGCAGGTTCGGCGATCAGGCGCCATGGTTCCTTCAGGTCGGTCATGTACATATAAAGTACATATCGTAGTCCGGCAGCACAGCCCCTCACGCCATGGGCCAGGTGAAGCCAGCCCTTCGGCGTTTTGATAGGGTGGGGTCCTTCCCCGTTTTTCACTTCTTTAATTGTGTGATAATACCTTTGATTGATAATAGTTTCTTCACCGGTTTCAGCATGGGTAATGTCATCGATCAGCGCCCATCCTATGCCGCCACCCTTTCCGGCTTCAATAAAGCTGTCCTGGGGACGGGTATATAAAGCATACTTTCCCTGAACAAATTCAGGATGAAGAACGACGTTTCGCTGCTGGCTGGAAGACTTCAGATCGGGCAACCTTTCCCAGGTTTTCAGATCCTTTGTGCGAACGATGCCGGCGGAAGCCACTGCAGAGGAAAGGTCTCCTGGAGCGGCTGCAGGATCTTTGCGTTCAGCACAGAATATGCCATAGATCCATCCGTCTTCATGCTGTGTAAGCCGCATATCATATACGTTGGTCTCCGGATTTTTTACCTGGGGAAGGGTAATGGGATAGTCCCAGAATTTAAACTGGTCAATGCCATTCGGACTTTCTGCAATAGCAAAAAAGGATTTCCGGTCATTGCCTTCCACGCGGGCAACCAGTAAATATTTGCCTTTGTATTTCATAGCCCCGGCATTAAAGGCAGCGTGGATGCCAATCCGCTCCAACAGAAAAGGATTGGTTTCGGGATTGAGATCATATCGCCAGTGTATCGGTGCATGCGTACCGGTAAGCACTGGATAAGCATAACGGTGATAAACGCCATTGCCTGGTTCAATCTTTATGTTTTTTCTGTTAATCAGCAGATTGTGATTTTTTTCCAGCTCTTCCAGCCTTTTGTTAAATGCAGTATTCATAGTATGAGGGTTTATGAAAAGTTCATGTTCACAGCAGCAATATAGTACTATTTTGTCATAAAGTAAAAGCCGGGTAAGAAGTTCTCGCAGATCTCGCGAATCTCGCAGATTACTTAGATATTGCCTGGCTAAATTTTCTCGCAGATTTTCGCAGATCGCGCAGATTCTTGGGCCCTATGCATTAAAACTTCTGGCCATCTCCCAAGTTACGGAACATCCATTTTCCTTTCAATGAGGGGAATCTGATCGCTTCATGGAGCAATTCAAGGAATTTCGTCCTGTTGATTTCTTCAGCACCCATTGATTTCAGGTGGGAAGTAGATTGCTGCGCATCAATGAAATGAAAATCATGATCGAGGGACCACTTTATGAGTGCAGCAAGTGCGATTTTGGAAGCGTCAGTTTTCAGGTGAAACATTGATTCACCAAAGAACGCCCTTCCCAATGATACACCATACAAGCCGCCCGCCAGTTCACCTTCATACCAGGTCTCGAACGAATGGGCAAGTCCTTCACGATGGAGGGCTATATAAGCTTTCTTCATTTCTTCGGTGATCCAGGTTCCCCGCTGGCCTTTCCGGCGTGTTTCAGCACAATGGCCTACCACCGCTTCAAAATTGCAGTCAGTTTTTACCTCATATTTTCCGCTTCGTATCCGTTGTTTCAGGCTGTCCGAAATCTTAAACCGGGAAGGGAACAGCACCAGCCGTGGATCAGGAGACCACCAGAGAATGGGAGAATGCTTGTCGTACCATGGAAAGATACCTTGAGAATAGGCTGTAACCAGCGACTCAATACTCAGATCGCCTCCAGCTGCAAGCAGGCCGTCGGCATCTGCAGTCCGCGGATCAGGAAACTGGTATTCGAACGACATGTGGCAAAGTTATTAAAAAGGGACAAGGGACAAGGGACGAGGGACAAGAAGTTGATAGTTGATAGATGAAACAAAAAACCCACTGATAATCAGTGGGTCATAATAAAAGTGCCCAGGACAAGACTCGAACTTGCACGCCCTGTAACAGGCGCCAGCCCCTCAAGCTGGTGTGTCTACCAATTCCACCACCTGGGCAATTGATGTGAATGTCTGATTTATCTATCGCATTGTCAAGCTGTGCCCGGAACAGGACTCGAACCTGCACATCCTTGCGAATACTAGTCCCTGAAACTAGCGCGTCTACCAATTCCGCCATCCGGGCAATTACCTGCCAAAAAACAGGAGTGCAAATATATAAATTAATATGAATAATAGAAAAAAATCAACAAAAAGGCCGGTGAATTTACCGGCCTTTTGAATAGTTGGGTTTTGATTCCAATAACGCTCTATTTGAGCTATATCTTCAATTATCTTCATTCGTTTTTTATCCGGCGTTCCATACTACGCAGCTGATATTGCGCACTTTTCTTTCCTTCCATACGCTTGGTTGGGCCTACATAGTCAACATACGCAATAAACTCCGTTACTGCATCCGGAACCAGCTGATCAGTCCTGATCCATCCCACATCCTCGTTTGCCAGCTGGTAATTATTATAGTTTTCGTGCCACACATCTACAAAATAGATCACCGGTTCGAGGTTCTCAAAAATCACAACACCATTATTATCTGTAAATCCTTCCACAATGGCATTGTTCTCGTAGACCCAGTCGTCCTGAGTAGGATACAGGATCACACTTGCGTTTGATATCCGGTTTTCAGTGCCATATTCTTTTACTATCACCGAAAGCGATGTTGTCATAACCTCAATGGAGGTTGAAGCCTCACTTATAACCAGGGAATGATCATATAACCTGAGGGTTACGGAATAGACACCGGGATGTTCATAAAAATGGGTGGCATTTATTGCATTGGCAAAGGTACCGTCCCCAAAATCCCATTCGCAGTGGCCAGGAATATCAGAAGATGTATTCGTAAAATTTATGCTTTCAAAAACCTGAACCCGGTGGGAGGATACAATAAAACTCGCATCCGGATCAGGGTGACAACCGGCCAGGAATAATGCCAGTGCTGGTATGATGAGTAAAAGTCGTTTCATGGTTTACCGGTATTTATGTTTTAGTAATGTCAATTCAAATTACATGCCAATTGCATAAATAGCGGTGCTTTTAATAATTATACGAAAAAGTGGGACAATGGGTTTTGTTTTGACAGAAAAATGAAATGCGACTTTCAGGTTGTCATTCATTTTCTACATTTGCAGTCTCTGTTTTAATTGATATTCTGTATTTATTTTTGCTGTCTGTATTTCGAATAGGGATTTTATTTTAGCACACTGTTTTAAATGAATTGCATTTTCTGGCATGGCAAATTTTTTCTCAGAGTAAGCCTGGCGTTTCTTCTCCTCATCCTTGGCTCCGGTACATTACTGCGAAGTGAACAGCTCGATATTCAGCTGTTGGATGGAATCATTGACTTTGATGGGTATGTTAATGAACAGGCATGGGAAAATATCACGTCATTGCCTATGGTTCAATATGCCCCTGTGTTTGGAAAAGAGCCGACGGAAAGATCAGAAATAAGGATTACCTATAATAATGAATACATATATATTTCTGCAAAATTATTTGACAGTGAAGCTGACAGGATCATGTCCACATCAAAGAAACGCGATGAAATATCTGCAGGAAATGATTGGTTCACCGTAATTTTCGATTCTTTTAATGATAAGGAGAACGGTCTTGCCTTTGCAACTACGCCGGCAGGTCTGCGCAGTGACTATACCATCTTTAAGGATGGGATTGTGCAGATGCCTGAAATGCCGTTCAATTTAAACTGGAACACTTTCTGGGATGTGAAAACAACCAGGGACAGCCTTGGCTGGTATCTTGAAATGCGGATTCCGTTGTCGAGCATGCGTTTCAAGGAAGAGAACGGAGCTGCAGTGATGGGAATGACCTGTTTCAGGCAGATAGCCCATAAAAATGAAACCGATATTTTTCCTGCCATACCACCCAACTGGGGAGTGTTTAGCATTTACAGGCCTTCACAATCGCGTGAAATCGTTTTCAAAGGCATCCGTTCACGCAGGCCATTTTATATTGCTCCCTTTGTTGCTGGTGGATTTCAGCAGCTAAATAACCTCAATAACGCTGAAACTGAATATGTACTGAAGGAAACACCTACATTGAGTGCCGGTGTGGATATTAAATATGGTCTCACCAACAATCTTACACTTGATGTTACTGTGAATACGGATTTTGCGCAAGTGGAATCCGATGATCAGCAAATTAATCTTACCCGGTTTTCACTGTTCTTCCCCGAGAAGACGAAGTTTCTTCCAGGAACGCTCAAGCATATTTACCTTCGATTTCGATGAGGGGAACAGCCTTTTCTATAGCCGCAGGATCGGCCTCTCAGAGGGTGAGGTAGTGCCTATCTATGGCGGGGCACGCATTACAGGTATGGCCGGCAAATGGGATATCGGCATGCTGGATATGCAAACGAGAAAATTTGATTCCGATGAGGATCCGGACCATGATCTTCCTTCCGAAAACTTTGGTATTCTCAGGATGCGGAGAAATATTTTCAATCCAAACAGCTATGTGGGAGGGGTAGCCGTTTCACGAATCGGTACGGATGGTCATTATAATATCGGTTACGGCCTCGATGCCACGATCAAGATGTTTGGCGATGACTACCTGGTGGCGAAAGCAGCCCAGGTGATGGATGATTCAGCTGTGAATAATGCCTGGTCATTGAACCCTACTCAATTGTATCTGAATTGGAAAAGGTTCAAAAACAAGGGATTTGGATACAGCTTCACCTTTTCAAGAAGCGGCCGGGATTATAATCCGGAGGCAGGATTCACCATGCGGAATGATTATTCGTTTTACAGCGCCACACTTGACTATGGATGGATCAGGGGAGAGTCGTCTTCGATAAACAATGATGGGGTAGAGGTGAGTGGCAGAAATTACTTCTCATTTGAAACGGGTGAAAATGAATCACAGATGTTCAATGCAGGTTATTTTGCCATCTTTAAATCCAGCATGTTTTCGTATTTAGGACTGGTAAAGCAGTATGAGAGTGTAATTGACAGCTTTACTTTTTCGGATGATGCGTATGTGTTGCCTGGGAAATACAATTTTTTCATGCTTGAATATCATGGACAAACACCTGAAACCCGCTCTTTTTATGTGGGAATGGACGTATTTGGCGGACAGTTTTATGACGGGAACCGTTTTTCTATCACCCTGGCTCCTTATTGGAATGTAAGTTCATCCTTACAGCTGAGTGCAGAATACAGCTATGACCGTTTGCGTTTTCCGGAACGTGATCAGCGCTTTGACGGGCATATTGCCCGCATCAGGACCACGCTGATGTTTTCGACCAGACTATCGACAAGTGCTTTTATCCAGTATAACAGTGCCGATGCCAACATGGTGGCCAATGTAAGATTCCGTTATAATCCGCGGGAGGGAAATGATTTTTACATCGTTTATAATGAAGGCCGCAATACCGATCTGAACAGAGAGCCGGTGCAGATGAGATCGTTGAGTGACCGGACGATACTGGTGAAGTATACCTACACATTTTCGATGAGGAAGTAATGAAGAGAAGCCGAAACCGGTTTCAATCAAAAATTTTCCGACATTTAGAATCATTTTAAGCATTCAACATGAAGTTTTTAAAATACCAATTATTACCCGCTTTCTTCATATTATTACTGTTTGGCTCAAATTCCTGCATCACCCCCAAACAAAATAATGTAAATACAACCAAACAGGAATACCTGCAGAAATTTGCCACCATGACACCGGCAGAAATCCGTGCCTTCGAAATCGATGTGATGCGGAAGGTGGCCGATTTAGCCCTCATTCCACCAAAAATCAACACCTCACCAGGACCTGAATACAATTATGACCAACTCGAGTACGGCATGACACCTTGGATTGAGCGCACTCCCAAGGGTCGCCTTTGGTGCGCCTGGATAGCCGGTGAGGATGGACCAAAAGCCTTCTTGCTCGCTGCCACCAGCGATGACAACGGAAAGACATGGTCACAGCCATGCCTTGTAATTGACCATCATTCAGATTTTTTACCCATGGATCGATCCACCTGTATAGGCAGTTTGTGGACCGATCCCACAGGGAAGCTGTGGCTATTTTTTGATCAGGTAATAAATTATGCTGATGGTCGACATGGCGTGTGGGCTGCGCAATGTGTAAATCCTGATGCGGAAAAACCGGAATGGTCGGCTCCCCGGCGCATCTGGCATGGCGTCATGCTTAACAAGCCCATTGTTCTTGCAACAGGTGAGTGGGTACTGGCTATCAGTCTGCTGCAGTATAGGACTGACGGGATGAAGGTCGATGCTGTCGATGGATCGACGGTTACTGCCTATGCCGGGCCATGCTCAGATTATCAGATAGACTCCCGATGCCCTATACCTGCTTCCTGGGGTATTTTCCCTGAACTGGATGCCTACCGAGGTGTGAACGTGATCATTTCGACCGATCAGGGGAATACCTGGGAATGGCGTGGAATTGTATCGTTTCCCGATCCTGACTGGCACGAACCCATGATTGTGGAGAAAAAGGATGGCACCCTTTGGATGCTGGCGCGCGTCAGAAATGGCATTATGGAAACCTATTCAAAAGACAAGGGAATAACCTGGTCAATTCCTTCAATCCCGTCAGTCATCAGGCATCCGCAATCCCGTTTCCATTTGAGGAGGCTGGCTTCCGGAAGGATATTGCTGGTTAAGCATGGTGCAACCATTGATACACATGAGGGCAGAAGTAAACTTTCAGCCTGGCTCTCGGAAGACGATGGGCTCACGTGGAAGGGCGGCCTTATGCTTGATGAGCGCAATGCTGTTTCATACCCCGATGCCACACAGGCACCTGATGGCACCTTGTATATCGTTCACGACCGGGAACGGATTATACTGGGAGAAATTATCCTTGATAAAGTCACCGAAGAAGACATTCTTGCAGGCAAACTGGTCAGCCCGGGTTCTGAAATGAAAAAGGTTATTATCCGGCCCTTGAAAAACAGATAAAATCAATTAACAACCCTCACCCCGTCATACCTGCAGAATACTCCGTTGGGGTGAGGAATATCCTGCGAATATTACTTACCGTATCGGCATATTCAGGTTTGGATGACATTTTTTTCCATTCCTCACTCGATCCGAATTTACTCCAGCTTGGCATCACGGTCAGCCATGTCCTTGAATCCCGCCATATAGATCAAAGCCGGCATGTACTCACCTGCGAGGACCTTTCCGAAGAAAACTGGCAGAATACCGACTTTCAGGAAAAGAGCAATCTCTTCGCTGTTGAACATCAGTATCTTGCGTCTGCCTGCATCCTCATTGGCACTTTCATAAATACGGAGCTCAAATAATCCTTTCTTTTCTGCCGGAACTGAAAGTGCAGGAAGAGCATCAAATGCATCCAGCAGGAAGGTTTCATACCTTGTATAAACAGCATCAGCAGCGGCAATTTTGTTGTAGCTTTCAGAGGCTTTCAGAAATGCTTCATCTGTCATCCATTTCAGCCTGTGCTGAGAAGTAAGTGGTTTGATCAGGATATGCCAGTAATATGTACAGTCTGGCCGGCTCTTCGAGACTGTATTCATTAAATGCACCTAATTTCACGTTTCGCTTACTAAGGAAGGGAATCAGGGCATCTTTGAGGTATTGTTCAAGTTTATTTTTGGCATTGCCGGCACGGGAAATGTGGTATATGCGCAATTCAAAAATACTTTTAGCATCGGGAGCCGCACTTGTGCTTCCCATGGCAGGTACTGTCAGGATTGCTGCCCCGGCTGCCATGGCTGAATTTTTCAAAAAGGATCTTCTTTTCATACTTTGGGTTCCTGTTATTAAAGGGTAACCCAAAGTAAGAAAGTTTTCCGGTTTTTACAAAATATTACCGTCCCGGTCTCCGGTTCCAGTTATTTTTGTTTCGAACTGCCTGGCCCGGCCTGGCATGTCCGCCGTTCCGTGCGTGGTTCCTGTCTTGCTGCACTTGCTGATTCCAGTTTCACCAAAGGATAGGGATGGTCTTCCACCACCGGGATCTTAATGTTGATGAGTTTTTCAATATCCCTCAAATAGGCTTTTTCCTCTGCATCGCAAAATGAATAAGCGGTGCCGGCAGCACCGGCCCTGCCTGTCCTTCCAATACGGTGAACATAAGTTTCGGCAATATTCGGAATTTCATAATTGATCACAAGCGCCAGATCGTCTACATCAATGCCCCTGGCTGCGATATCAGTAGCTACCAGTACGCGGGTAGTCTGTGCCTTGAAATTGGCCAGTGCCCGCTGACGGGCATTCTGTCCCTTGTTTCCATGAATGGCCTCAGCCCTGATGTTATTTTTAACAAGAACCTGCATCACCTTATCAGCACCGTATTTTGTACGGGTGAAGACCAGCGCGGTTTTGATCGATGCATCCTTAAGAATATCCATCAGCAGGGCATTTTTGTTGCCCTTGTCTACAAAGTAAATATACTGGCCAATGATCTCCACTGTGGAGGCCGAAGGAGTGACTTCAACTTTTTTAGGATTATTCAGAATGGTGCCAGCCAGTTTCACAATTTCAGGAGGCATTGTGGCCGAGAAAAAAAGTGATTGCCGTTTAACCGGAAGCAGCGCCAGAAGACGCCTGATATCATGAATAAATCCCATGTCGAGCATGCGGTCTGCTTCATCAAGCACGAATATTTCAATTTCCTTCAATGATATATATCCCTGGCCGATCAGGTCAAGCAATCTGCCCGGAGTAGCAACAAGGATATCAACACCGTTTTGCAGGGCATTGGTCTGCGCAAATTGGTTTACACCACCAAAAACCACGGTTTGTCTGAGCCCGGTATACCTGCCGTAAGCCTTGAAGCTTTCGCCGATCTGTATGGCCAGTTCACGTGTGGGGGTAACTATGAGGCTGCGTATTTTTCTTTTTTTATCGTTTGATTTTGACTGACTTAAGAATTGTAAAATGGGAATGGCAAAAGCGGCAGTTTTACCTGTACCGGTCTGTGCACAACCCAGGAGATCTCTTCCCTGCAAAATGATGGGGATAGCTTCCTTTTGAATCGGGGTAGGTACTGTATAACCTTCATCCCGTAAAGAATCAAGTATTGGTTGAATAAGATTTAATGATTGAAAAGACATAATAATTATTTAAATAAAAAATAGTGACGAGTGACGAGTGACAAGTGACGAGTAAAAAGCAGAAATCAAATAGTATATCTCAAATAGCAGATTATTATCGTGACTGACATTACAGACAATCGAGGCACAAAGGTAATCTTTTTAATTCAATACTGGTATTTCTTTTTCATTATGTAAAATCATACTAAATTTATCAGCCTGATTCTTAAAGTCAATATATATTTTATTATTAGCCCTATCTGTCATGAAGAACCTGTTTTTCTTCTTTTACTGTATGCCGCTCGTATCAAATGCCCAGAAGACAGTGAACTTTGACCAGTATTTTACGGATCAGACCATGCGGATCGATTATTTTCACACGGGAGATGCTAAATCCGAAATATATTCTCTGGATAAGATATACAGGCAGGGAACCTGGGCAGGTAATCCTGAACATCTCATCCAGCCGTTTGAACTGGGCACATACCGGGTAGATGTATATGACATTGCCTCCAATACACTAATTTATTCCAGGGGATACAGTAGCATTTTTGCCGAGTACCAGACAACAGGTCCCGCAATCGACGGTGTAAAGAAGACCTGCCATGAATCCGTGCTGATCCCCAATCCCCGTAAGCCAATCCAGCTTGTTATTCTGAAAAGGGACAAGCAAAATATACCGGGCCCTGTTTTTAGCCGGAAGATTGATCCGTCAGATTATCATGTCAATACAGAACCTGTTGAACGGAAGAATGATGTGGTCATTCCCATATTGAAAAGCGGTAATCCTCATGCCTGCGTGGACCTCGTCATACTGGGTGAAGGATACCAGGCCAGCGAATCCGAAAAATTTAAAAAGGACCTGGCATATTATACCGATTTGTTTTTCAGTGTTGAACCGTATAAGAGCAGGAAGAAAATGTTCAATATCACAGGCATTTTCAGTCCCTCGGAACAAAGCGGTACAGACGAGCCCCGTGAACGATCCTATAAAAATACCGAATTCGGAAGTTCATTTAATTCATTCGACCTTGACCGGTATTGTCTGGATGAAGATAACAAGAGTATCCGCGATGCGGCCAGTGAGGTGCCCTATGATGCAGTAATGATAATGGTAAATATTGACCGTTATGGTGGAGGGGGTATCTATAACTGGCAGACCGTTTTTTGCACCGGTTCGCCCTGGCATGAATATGTATTCCTGCATGAATTCGGCCATGCTTTTGCGGGGTTGGGAGATGAATATTTCTCGTCACCGGTGGCATATGAAGACTTCATTACGCCTGGTGTTGAGCCTCTGGATCCCAATATCACCATTTTGCTCCGATACTTCCGATGTGAAGTGGAAACAGTATCTGTCGCCCGGGATTAAGGTTCCCACGGAATGGGGAAAGGCTACATTCGACAGCCTGAATAGCCGCATTGCAATCCTGAATAAGGAAAGGGATGAGGCGTTTAAGCTTCTTGATGAAAACGGAGCGGGAGCTGCCGAAATCGAAAAGACCTCGAAAGAATACAAGAGCAAGATCGCTGCGGTGAACAAAAAACTGGATGATTTTATCAATCATCATCCCCTCAAAGACAAGGTAGGCGTTTTTGAAGGTGCCAATTATACATCTAAGGGATTTTACCGGCCAACCCTGATGTCACTGATGCATAAATTCAGTGAGCATGATATGAGTTATGGCATTGTGAATGAGCAAGCCATTATATCAGCCATCAATTATTTTCACCGAAAACTGATCCGGGTTTACAGGGAGAACCAGTAATTGAATTTAACAAGAAAGATATTACCTGGAAACACACCCCAAAGCTGTTTAAACGATTCTCCCATAGTGGCATCGGCATTGTTCTCATATCCTGTCCGTTCACTTGACCATACAAAGTAAAGGAACGAACCCGGAAAGCATTGCCATTTGGCAACCAGGTTGGAACGGAATTCATGAAAATTGAAATCAGGATTTGCAATGGTGTAATCCGTGACAAGATCTCCGTTTTCATCCAGCTGATAAAAACCATCTATTAATTCCGGTTCAGGATATAAAGTATACCGGTTTTCATACTCGGAATTCATCGGATCTGTCACATTTTTGAATTCTTTGTATTTTCCCTTGGATATAAATGGACTTCCATAATACTGGATCGAGAGTTCAGGGGTTATGCTGTAATCAATTCTGAAGGTAAGGGCCAGCGTATTCTGATCAATAGTTCCCAGTATATACCGGTTACCTGTGGATAGTTCCTTGGTATCCACATATTGCAACTGATCATGATTCTCTGCATAACTGGCTGATACTGCAATTTTCAGGGTATTCAAAGGACGTACTGAAATTCCGGGTTCCAGTGAATAATTCCATGCGGATTGATCGGTTCTTGTCTCATATTGGTATTGAAGAGTCATTGAAATTCTCTTTGATCTGTCGGAATTGATCCCTCCAAAAAATAAGAACAAAGGAGGAGTTAACATATCAGGTCCTCCGCGCAGCAAGACGGGTATCCAGCTGCTGTGTGTGCCCGATCAGGTTAGTCTGAAAGCCCCATTTATTCATAAAGTCGGCATTGAACGAAAGATGTGCGCCTGATCCCAGATAGCTGCCATTATAAGTTCCAGGAATTGAACTGTTCAAGGTTTACCGAATAAGTACGGAAAATGGAAACCGGCTGAATAACAAAATAGGATATATTGCTTTCCTGGCTTATTTCATCCGATATCTGCATGTAGCCAAGGTCATTCAGTTCCAAACCCGGAGAAAGCCACCTGACCCCGGTATTATATTTCCACAGTCCTGATCCCTTTCCTATTTTAAATCTTCCGCCATATCCGCCAAGCTGAGTACGGGTTGTATCATAGTTGAGATAATCAGCGCCCGGCCGCTGATAATACCGGGCTGACGACTCCTGAAGAGTAGTAATAGACTGTGTGGAACCTTTGATATAACTGCCGATCAGTCGTGCATCGATGAAGTATTTCTTGTCCTTCCACTGGTGTAAAAGATCAAGTCCGCCGGTATAGGCATTACGGCTAAGAAAATCAAGGTTTGCATCCTGGATGAACCGGTTGGCGGATGTCACCATTCCCCCGAACATGGTGGTTCCCTGGTTATAATCCTTTTGGATGCGTGTGACAGTATAATTGGTCAAAGGTTCAACGGTAATCTTATCCCTGTTTCCTTCCCCATCATCAATTTTGGCATATTCATTCGCGGTGAGGCTTTGCATCAGACCCACAGAGAGCCCATCCGCTGTTTTTCCGCTCAGTTTTACCGCATCAAGTATGGTTGTATTTTCAGGTGCTTCGGAATAGGGACTGTCTTCGGGAGACACTTTATAGGACGGAGTATGCCCGATACGACGTGAGTAGAAAAGGCTCAGATCGTCGAAGTCATAATTAAAAATGGTCTTTCCTTCGAGGAAAAAAGGACGTTTCTCCTCATAAAAAGTTTCAAAAGCAGACAGGTTCATGACTGATGGATCGGATTCTACCTGGCCGAAGTCAGGATTCACCGTAAGATCCAGGGTAAAATTACTGCTCAGGCCTATTTTGGCATCCAGGCCTAATTTTCCGCTCCAGGTTTTTCCATCCTTCGTAAAAGGGTTGTTTGCATCCTTTTCGTAGGTATCCAGCTGACCCAGCGCATAAGGCATGATCTCAAGCCGGCTGGATTTTTTTAATCCCTTGATGCCATACAGTTCTCCAAAATTATACAGAACACCCGCATTGCTGAGCGTTTGCCTTTCCCAGTCGCTTTCTTCCTGGAGTCTTCCTATCCAGCGCCATATATGCATTCCCCAAACCTGTTCCTCCTCGTTGCTGTATCGCAACTGACTCAGGGGTATTTCCATTTCGGCAACCCAGCCGGAATCTTCCATGCCAACCTTGCCCTTCCATACCGGATTCCAGCTTAGATCCCAATTATTAGGGTTAAAAAGTACAAGGTCAATCTGCTGTCCATAGGCAGTCAGATCAAATTCAAAGCCTGTTCTGCGATCATTGTAACTATCAAAGTTAATACCCATAATATCGCCTGCAAATTCATCCCTTACGCCGGCGAACCGCTGAATTTTATCCGGTTCCTTATCATAAGCGCGCAAGGCAACGTACATATTTTTATCGTCATACAGGATGTTTACTTCAGTAGGAAATGTAGGTTTGCCCCCTTCCACAGGAATCCATTGGTGAATTCACCTGCCCATGTACCGGTACCCCAGCATTCATCATCGAGTTTTCCATCAATTACGGGCTTTGGAGTGGTTAGTCTCATGGTAGTGTAGTTCCTGACATTTACACCGGGGATCTTGTTGACAGTTGTATCCTTTTTCGAAATGGTGTCCACAGCAGAAGTCTGTGCGAAAGCGGAACTCAAAACGGCGGATAATATCAGTATGATCAGGTATGATCTTTTAACCGAAATACTCATGAATAAGGGATAATATTACTAGGTTCAAAATTCGGGTCTAAAAATAGGAGAATATTACTTAGCCCGGTCAGTTTTTCATTAAAAGTTTGCGAAATCTGTCAGGAATAGTAAAGCTTGCTGAAAAGTTAACCCGCGAACCATTTAAAAAGAGGATATATTACTGAGATTAAAGGAATATCATTGTAAACCTTAAATCCTGTTTCCATTTTCTGCAGCAATTCAGGGTATTGGCGGCTCACCGGGTGGAAGGATTTTTCCCCGAGAACCATATCCAGCAGTTGCATGAGAAGGCAATCGAAAATACAAATGGCGGTTATGACCAACTGTATAAAGTCAGTAGTGATTATATTAAATGGTTTCATGCTGAAACGAGAAACAAGGACAATACTAAATACCCACAGGATCATCCGGATGATCAGTCCATAACTCATGATATGACTTACATTTGATTTTGTGCCTGAGAACAGAAAGACAGAGCTGCTTAGAATACCGCCAGCTACCATTCCAATAATCAGCCTCCAGATGATGCTGGACACTGGAAAAAGCAGCAGGCAGCCAAACATGGCCATCACTTTGATAACCGAACTGACTGTATGAATAATAAATGCCTTGCGTGACCGAGGTATGAGCAGGCACAGATTTTTATTGGAATAATGCACATTGTGCTGACGAAAGCCACCCGTACTGATTTTCAAATCCTTCAACTTAAACAGCTCCACCTTGTAGGGAACAGAATCAGCTGGCTTTTCCGGACAATAAAAACAGGTTTGTGTAGCCGGATGAACATCTGTGAACAGATGGCGGATTCGTAGGGCAGTATAATAGAATTGTCCGGGCATCAGGTAATTCTTCCTGTTGTCATATATATACCATCCAATAATGCCCGCAAAGGGCCAGGTCACCAGTATAAGAACCAGGTTGATCCAGCTGAATTGAATAGCTAAAACAACAGGCAGAAAGGATAGAAACAGGAAGAGAAGCATGCCAATCAGGCGAACTGATATTTTGAGCAAAAGAGCGATATCATTGATGCCACTGGTCTGAAAAGCCTCGTGCTGCTGTTTGAATTTTTCATAGCGCATTTTTGCTTGCCGATGAGCCCTTTCATGAACTTCTCTTTTGAATTCTTCGTATTCATCCGGATCACGGTGAGTGGCATACTTTATATCCCGTACCCGTTCATCGGCTTTAATAATAACCGGGTCAGTCCAATGATCCATGATAAATTCATAGGCTTCAGTTATCTCACAGAATTTTTCATGTGCATCGGCAGCTTTATTCACATCGGGATGATATTTTTTAGCAAGCCGGCGATAGGATGCCTGTATATCTTCCCTGGAGGCATTGGGAGAGACCTCTAATACAGCATAAAAATCCTTCATGCCAGTGATTGTGATAAAAAACAGTAGAGACGCAATGTCTTGCGTCTCTACGAAAGTAATAAAAGAGGATGATTCAAAAGCCTAATAATTAAACTCAATTTGCAGGTTATTGATATCAATTGGATTATAGGGAACAAGTTCTGATATTCTGGATTCCAGCTCCGTGTAATTGCTATTCGGTGCCACACCACCCTGAACAAATCCATGGTTGCTAAAGTATCCGGGTGCATCGGCATTCTTAAGATAAGGAGTTAGAAAGGCAGCAATTTCATCAGGCTGAAGGGTAATTCCGACGTTTGCATAGGCTGCAACCACAAAGTTTGTCATTTCACGGGTGAGTACTTTTTTTATTGAATTGTCTTCAAGAATAGCTGTTCTTGTTGAAAGATCAGCAATACTGGAAGGAAGACCAACTTCGGCAACAGCGATATTTTCATTCTTTTTTCCTGAAGCCACAAATGCCCAGTCGAAGCCGCTGTGATCAGCATCATATATATTGAAGCGGGCATTTGGATGATTTGAATTGCCGATTACATCAATAATATTTCCCTTTTTGCCGACGAACATTTTCATCGATTCCATGGCAAAGTCTTGCGGTGCGGAATTCACAAAGGGGAAGCCTGCCAATTCAACAATCATATAAGAATCATATTGACTGGTGCTCTCTTCGGAATATTCAATGTTTGCCATGGCGTTAGGATTGCCCTCATGCTTGTTTCTGTCAATATTATAGGGCTTGAATATAGCGATGCCTTCTATAGGTGACTTATTCCAGAAAATTTGCAATCCGATTCCGCCATCGGTATTTCCTTCCGATTCTGCATCTGTGATTGTCAGTTGGTATTCCCATGTGCGACCCTGGAATTCAACGTCAGAAATAACATCCAGGTTCTTTACACGGTTATCCTCCTGGCTGGTATAACTCAGGCTGATCACATTTTCAATTTTGTAAGCCCGGAGATGCCACATAATGGCTTGCACCATTTCGGCTGCCCCGTCGCCAACCGCGATGAACACGTTCAGATAAGCGTAAATGTGGTTACCGTTGAGTGTATCCATAGCTGTACTTTTCAGAGATGTCGATTTCAGATCGGCATTGCTGAGGGAAGAAGGAATATCCACCTTGAATCTTTCAGGCAGAATTCCTGAATCGTTGTTCTTCTGATCCATTAAGGTGTTTTCACAGGAGGTGAAAAAAAGGACAGACACTGCTGTCATCATTCCGATAAGAAAATTTCTTGTTTTCATGAGATCCGTTTTTTATGTTTTTAACTGGTTTCATGAATACCACACACGAAATTAATTTTACCCTGATGGGTCTCCAAAAAAAAAAATTAACCGCAGAGGTCTCAGAGTTTTTTCGCGGAGGACACAGAGTTATAAATCATGAGGCGCAAAAGAATGGCCACAGAGTGGCCAAATTTGAATAACCGTGGGTGCAAACCCACGGTAAGTGAAATCTGCGAGAAAAAAATTCGAAGTTTTACTCAAAGTGTGTAGTATCCGATACCACCATACACGCCCCAAACCAGCCGCGGAGGCCATGGCTGAAATTGGTGGGAACGTTGCCCTGTTCGGCATCGAAAAGTCCACCGCGCCATTCGGTTTCCAGAAGAAGTGCACGAACAAATTGCTGGTGGGCAGGACTCAGAGAATATTTTCTTCTGATTATTCTTGTTTTTTCGGGAAAGGAAATAATCTGCCTGTCTGGTGCAAAAACCTTTTCCGCATCAATGTTATCCAGGGTATAAAATACCTCCGAAGCCTCGCATGCCCCGTACTTTGAGCAAAAGTCCGGCAAGGATGACCAGTCATAATATACCTCCATCATAGATGCATCCCGGCTTTCATGATAAACCAGGTGGTAAAGACTGTCTTTTGGTGCGATGTCAATATCATCAAGAAGCGTGATTCCGAACATTTCCGCAAAGGATGTATCTGCTTTTTCACCCAGGGATATCGTTAACCTGTAAATTATCCCGGCTGTAGCTCTGAAAGGGACTGCCGACACATATTTTCCTGCTTCAGTGTCATCTTCCAAAAAATTCACTGTCTGTCTGCCGTCAAATATTTCAACAACAGCACCTGATATCCCGGCAGGTAATTCATTCAGCTTTTCGGAGGATCGGTATAATCTTAGCTCCTGTGGCTTCAATTCGTTGGTAAGAATACAGTCGGCTACAGCGAATATTTCTGACGACTGGAGTTCCCATGTCGTCTTTTCTTCGCAGGATACCAGTAGAAGAATCAGGATAGCGGGTAATAATACTACAATTTTATTCATCAGAATTTCAGGCTATAGGTAAACGATGGAACCAGCGAATAAATATAGCGATAGGTAATTACCTGTTCAGGCATATTTGTTTTATCTGCCGGCACATAATATTTGCCATCAGTGCCTTCCATTTTATTAAAATTTAAAAAGGCATAATTCCGGTAGGAAAAGAAATTATAAAATATAAATGAAAGGTAATGCTCAAATGTTTTGTCCACCTTGTTCAACCTCCATTGAGTGCCCAGGTCAAGTCGTTTGTAATCGGGGAGACGGTCATTGTTTTGCCTGGAATAGAAAGGAACCTGGTTTCCCCGATAATAATAGAATCCGGTGGGTGTTGAAAGAGGCATTCCCGAAGTATAAATTATGTTCAGATTAACAGTCCATCTTCTTTTGAGGCGATAATCCACTGTAAATGAAAAATCAACCGGCTTGTCCTGGTGCGACAGATATTCTTTTCCCCTGTTCAGTCCCGGAATTTGCAGGGTGCTGTTTACAAAGCCGTAGCTGATTTGTCCTGTTAACCTGCCCGTTGTTTTCTGCAGCATGATCTCAAATCCCCTGGCATAGCCGTTACCCTGTCGCAGTTCTCCTTCGAGATAAGGGTTCAGAAACATTTCAGCATGATACTGATAACCGATCTGGTTATACATTCTTTTGTAATACAGATCAAATGTCAGCTCCAGGGCATGTCCCGGCATACCGGCCATAAATCCCAGGTCATAAATATCTGCATGCTGTGGAAGTATATTGGGACCTGAAGGCAGCCATACATCCAGGGAATTGAAAGGACTGATACTGTTGTTGATCTGGTTGATATACTGGGTATTGCGGTTGTAGGACGCTTTAATGGATGCATGCTTGTCCTGTTCTGAATGATAAAGCAACCCGTGGTTCCCAAAAGGTTTTTGAATAATATCTTACGCCTTTTGCATATTTCTGATAGGATACCGGATGATACTGATCATCATAAACTATGTTGAAGGATTCACCATAATTGCTCCAGTTGGAAACGCGGAAACCATAATTTAGCTGTATCCATGACCAGATCTTCATCTCATCACCTGCATAGGCAACCAATTCTGATGAATTAACCCGCGATACTCCCATTGTGTCCATGGCAGCATCAGGCGAATTATAGTTCCCGGGATTAAAGAAATATCCGCCCAGGTTAACACCGAACTTAACATTATTCTTTGGTGTGATGTACCATGAGAATTCGGTTTTAAGGTTGGTGCTTCTGATATCAGAGTTCCAGGCAAGATTATTTTCGTAGTCTGTATAAAGTGAATAATTATACTTGCTGCCATACAGGGTGGTATTGGAGAACAGTTTGCTCCCGTATACATGCGACCATCTGAGGGTTGCGGCAGTATTTTGCCATGCCAGCCCGTTGCTTACATTGCCGGGCTTATTAATAAAGGCATCCTTGCCCGAAAAGAGGGTGAGATATAACCTGTCCCGTTTTCCCATTTTCACATTGAACTTCGATGTGAAGTCGCTGAATCTAAAACTCTCCACTGTTGGATTTGCAGCTTTTACAAACAGTCCGAAAGTGGAGAGACGGAACGAGACAAAATAGGAACTGGCATCCTTTTTCAGGGGTCCTTCCACGCTAAAGCGGGTTGAAACGGGACCCAGGCTGGCACTTCCGGAAAATTTTTTCATATTCCCATCCTTAGCCCTTATATCAATAACAGATGATAATCTGCCGCCATATTGAACAGGAAAATCCGCCCTGTATATCTCAACATGTTTAATGGCCTCGGGTATAATCGGAGTAAATAAACCCAGCATGTGTGATGGATTATATAATGGTGCCTCATCCAGGAGGATTAAATTTTGATCGTGACCTCCACCGCGCACACTGAAATAGCTTGATCCATCGCTTTGGTAACTGATGCCGGGAAGATTATCGAGCGACTTGAGCACATCTGTTTCGCCCAGTGCAGCGGATTGACGCTGAACTGCCGTGGGATTTATGTTGGTCTGGGCAGCCAGCAGGCTTAAGATTTTTGATGACTGATCTTCGGAGTTGATGATTATAGCCTTCATCTGCAAAGGAGCCTGCTGAAGCTGGATATTCCAGTTCAGGTCTTGTGTAAGCTCTAACTGACGGGCAGATAGGGTATAACCAACATAGGATATCTGCAGGTTATAAGAACCGGCAGGTAAGGTAAGCGAATAAAAACCATAATTGTTGGTGATGACCCCAAGTCCCGTTGACCTGTCGAAAACAGCCGCACCGATCATCATTTCATGTGTGGAAGAATCCGATACAGTTCCACTTATTGTATAGCGGCGAGGTTTGGACTCAATTATGCCGGCATTTTTTGCCGGAATGGCTGTCAACACCAGGTATCCATCTATCAGTTCATATTTAATTCCGGCCTGATTGAAGATATCACCAAGCACCAGGTTGAGCGGTTTATTTTTGGCGTGACAGGTAATTTTTTGTTTTGCAGGGATCAATTCGATACTGTAGGAAAAACGAATATGAGAGCGATTTGTCAAATCCTGCAGAATGGTTTCAAGAGCCACTTCATTATAATCAACAGTGATTTTTTGCTGCAGGTCGGGATCCTGGGCCATTACCAGGTTCTGCACAAACAGAACAGCCAGCACAAGGACGGTCAAAAATCGCATTCTCCGGTAATGATAAGGGTTTAGCATCCTTTTCCGGAAATAGTAATGTGTTTTCCTTTTGTTGTGATTTTCAGATCGAGCGTTGAACGCAGCACGTTGAGCACTGCATCCAGTTCCCTGTTTTCGAAACGAACCGTAACAGTACAGTTTCCAATGGCAGGATCAAGATCAATCTTCATGTGATAGGTATCGATGAGTACTTCTGTTACTTCACTGAGTGGTGTATCGTGAAAATCAATGATCCCCGTCTTCCAGGCTATATCATTCAGATTGCCGGTAACCAATCTGGTTACCATGCGGTCGGATTTATTCATTACCCCTGTTTCGCCGGCATGGAGAGTGATTTCTTTGTCAGGTTGCACATTATTGTAAAACTTTACCGTTCCTTCGGTTACAGTTACCCGGACGTCATTAAGCCGGTGATAGGCTTTAACGTTAAATTTTGTGCCTGTGACTCTGACATTGGCTTCTCCTGCTGTGATCACAAAAGGAAGATCAGCGTTCTTTTTCACTTCAAACCAGGCTTCCCCTTTAAGTTTCACTTTGCGATGCGTGGAACCGAAGTCTTTTTTATAAGTAATGACTGAGCCGGCGTTTAAGGAAACGGAAGTACCATCGGGCAGGATAACAGAAGCCTGTTCTGTGGCAGGTGCTTTTTCCGATTTATTGCCTGAAAACTTAATAGCCATAAATCCCAAAACAGTAATAATCACCAGCGACGCTGCAATTTGCATGATCCTCATCACCACCGATTTCCCGGAATGAACCGGAACCATGGCGACTTCCATTCTTCTCCATTCTGCATCGATGTCAATTTCACCCGGTTCAGCAGCTTCACCTGAGATATTCCATAATTTCCCAATAGCCTCATATTCAGCTTGATTTTTCGGATCACCTTCACGCCATTCTTCAACCAATCGGGTCTCTTCAGGTGTTGCTTCTCCGGCAAAAACCTTTGGCAGCAATCCTACTGGGTCTATATGTTGATAATCATTATGCATAGTTCCGGTAACCATAACACACATTGAGTAAGGTTACACCCTTACCAGTGATTCATATTTTTTAATAAAAGAAAAAGCATAAGGGCAAGATAATCCTTTAATTCAGTCTTAAGAATATGCAAGGCTTTCGACATTTGGGTTTCTACAGTTTTGACCGAAATGTTCAGCTGTGTGGCGATCTCTGTATATTTTTTTCCTTCAAAGCGGCTTAATTCAAACACTTCCCGGCATTTTTCAGGCAGTTTCAGCAGGGCTTTCCTGATTTTTTCTTCAAGTTCAGCAGTTTCAAGATGATCAGAATAGACGGATTCATCCACAACCAGGTTTTGCCGTTGTGCATCCTCATGATTCAGAAATTTTTTATTATCCCGGATAAAATTCATACTCCGGTTATACACCGATGTAAACAGATATGACTTAACCGGTTTATCCCAGTCGAATTCCGATCTGTTTTCCCATACCCGGATAAAGACGGTATGCACGATCTCTCTGGCTGAATCGAGATCACCGGTATATTTTCGTGCAAAATAGCATAGTCCGGTGAAATGATCCCGAAAAAGTGCTTCGAATTTCTTCTTCAATATAACATCCTGGCTACTCAAGGTCATTGCAGATACATCATCACTTATCCGGGGCGAGGCCTATATACTTCATCACCATTTCTACTAACTCGGCTTTCTTTATCGGCTTTGCAATATAATCATCACAACCTGCGGCAAATGCCATATTTCTTTCTTCTATCATTGCATATGCGGTTTGAACAATAATTGGAAGATCAGGTCTGTTCTGCTTGATGAGGACTGTGGCATCATATCCGTTCATGAGTGGCATTTTTATGTCCATCAGAACCAACTGAATCTCCTTGTTGGTCTTGCACATCTCTACAGCCTGTATTCCGTTTAATGCCCTTAACAGATTGAGTTTTCCCTTTGCAAGTGCGGCTTCGAGATATAAGTAATTAGTATCATCATCTTCCGCTATCAGTACAACCTTGCCCTGTGCCTGCAAATCTTTTCTTTGTACAGGCTTTGGTATTGGATTATCCAATTCATCCGGCTGATGCAAAGGAACAGTAAAATAGAATACAGATCCCTGCTCCCGGCTGAGATTCCAGCCAGATTTTTCCCTCCAGCAGTTCCACAAGTTTGCGTGAAATCGATAATCCCAGTCCGGTTCCTCCATAATGGTAAGATATTTCCAGCTCAACCTGGCGGAAGGGTTCAAATATTTTGTCGTGCAATTCAACCGGTATGCCAATACCTGAATCACGTACGTAAAATTTCATAAATCCATCAATTTTCTCATAACCCAGTTCGATTGTCCCGTCCTGGGTGAACTTCAGTGCATTATTCAGCAGGTTTGTGAGTATCTGCCTCAGGCGGGTCTTATCAGTGAAAATAATACATTCTTCATTATTGAGTGACTTGAAAAACCGGAGGTCAAGATTTTTATTGCGGGCCTGGGGCTCAAAAAATGCATACAGCACTGTGAGAAGATCATTGACCTGCACTTCTTCTTTGGATAATGAAACCAGGCCTGCTTCTATTCTGGATATATCAAGGATGTCATTCACAATTGAAAGCAATTGCCGGCTGCTGTCGATAATAATGGAGGCATACTCCATCCGGCTGGCAGGTATCAGATCAGGATCAGCCAGCATTTCCGAGAATCCAATAACCCCATTCATCGGCGTACGGATCTCATGACTCATATTGGCAAGAAAGGCTGATTTAAGCCGGTCGCTTTCCTCTGCCTTCTGCTTGGCGATGTTAAGCTCTTCATTAATTTTCTGAATACGCTCAATACTGTTGATCAGGGCTGCATTTTGTGCCAGGTAGGCTTCATTCAGTGCCTGGTTTTCATCCATCTGTGCTTTCAGATCCAATTCACTTTTCTTTTGCCTGCTGATGTCAATATGACTGCCAATCATGCGCACCGGGTTATTATTCTGATCTTTTTCCACCAGCATACCACGGTCAAGAACCCATATCCAGTGCCCCTGTTTATGCCTCATCCGTGTTTCACATTCATAGGTATCTATCTTTCCCTGGAAATATTGTGAAAGAATTTCATCCGCATTGATCAGATCCTCAGGATGGGTTAGTTTTTCCCAGGTCTTGATAGTAAGTGGTTCAAGTTCATGTAATTGATAGCCGATCATGTGGGCCCACTCTTCATTGTATATAACCTTGCCAGTCCGCAGATCCCAGTCCCATAAGCCGGCCCTTGTACCTTGAATGGCAAGATTTAACCGTTCTTCGCTTTCCCGCAGTTTTTCATTTTGCAGGTATTTTTCCGTTTCATCACTAAACACAAGAACCACCCCGGTTATCTCATTCTCAGTATTGAAGATCGGGGAAGCACTATACGACAGATAAAACTCATTTTTACCCCGCACTAACAGGACAGGCTGATTTGATAAACTCACCATTTTCCCTGTTTCAAGCACCACACCGACAGGATCTTTTAACTTCATCCTGGTTACCGGATTAATGATCCTGAATACTTCTTCCACTTTCTTTCCTTGTGAATCCGGTAATTTCCATCCGGTGAGGTTTTCAGCCACCGGGTTCATGCGTGTGATCTTGCCCCTTGTATCTGTTGCAATAACGCCATCACCTATTGAATTGAGCGTTATGCGAAGGTTTTCCTCGTTGTTCCGTATATCCTGATTTATATTTTTTTGAATATAGGAATAGAATACAAATGCCCACATCATGGGAACAAGGGCTCCTATCATGTTCTCAAAAGATTCAATTTTGTTAGTCAGTCCCAGCCATTTGATCATCATGAAGGCTTCATAACATACTGTGGAAAAAATAAGTACAAGGACAAGTATCCGGATATCCCGGACCATAGATTGTCTTGCAGCCGTTATAAGCCAAACCATGGCTACCAGGCCGGCCAATATAGAAATCATGTCGAGCAAGACAATAGTGTTCATTATCAGGCCTCCTCCCTTTTTGGATGAGCTATCTTATAGCACCACATTGCCATAATGATGGAGCTGAAAGTATAGGAAACATGTTCGAGCAAATTAAAAAAGGGCATTAAAATAAATCCTTCAATAACTGTAAAAAACCAGCCGGCCATTAGAAAATAAAATGCGTATATAAGTAATTTCCATGCCAGTATCCTTCTGATCTTGTGTCTATTGAGCATAACAAACCAAACAACACCCATACCCAGGATGAGCATAACTACCTCGTCTGTATATATCATAAGGTAAAGACTTTACATAAATTATAAGCAACCTGCCAGTTAATGTATTGCCTATGAGACCAATAAATTTCCGGCACCAATATAGTTATATGTACGCTTAATCTTAATTTATGTTCTGAAATGCAAGTTAAATAATACCTGGTGATTTTCTTCCTGATTATCTTAAATTTGTTGACTTTCAAAACTGTCATTACTTATATGACCTCGTTGCCTTTTCTTAAGGAGATAGCCTCTTTTTTACTCATGCCGGGTGAATATAACCTGTCGGAAACCTGCGTGGTTTTTCCCAATAAAAGGGCAAGGCTTTACCTTAGTAAATACATGGGGGAACTTACAGATAAACCAGTTTGGGCGCCACGATATACAACCATTAACGAACTCATGGAAAGCCTGTCGGGTTATATATATGCCGACAGGCTAACGATCCTTTTCGAATTATTCGAAATATACAGGAAATCAACAAAGTCGGATGAAAACTTTGAGAATTTTTACACCTATGCGGATCCCCTTCTGGCGGACTTTGATGAAATAGATAAATATCTCGCCGATGCCAGGGATCTGTTCAGTAACCTGGCTGGTTTAAAGGCATTGGAGGGTAAGTTCAGTTATTTATCAGATGAACAGGTTTTTGCTATTCAGCAGTTCTGGAATACATTTGATCCTGACTATACATCTGAAGGACAAAGGACTTTTATTTCACTATGGAATGTGATGCAGGAAATGTATTCTCAGCTTAGGCATAACCTGTCATCCAAAGGTTTAGCTTATGAAGGAATGGCCTATCGCAAAGTAGCTGAGGATATTATGAATAATAACAAAATGGATGGCCTGAATGCCGGGAGATACCTTTTCGTTGGTTTTAATGCCCTGAATAAATGTGAAGAAAGGCTTTTCAAGTATCTTAAAAACAATGGAAAAGCTGAATTCTACTGGGATTATGACTCCTGGTACGCTCAAAATGAAATTCATGAAGCAGGATTATTTATACGCAGGAACCTGCACGATTTTCCACAGACAAGGCCGGTCAATCATGAAAATATTACCTCCGAAAGAAAAGAACATATATTTTCTGCCCGTACCTTCCAATACAGGACAGGCAGAAGCTTTGCCTCACGTTTTTGAAAAACTCGGCATTCAGCTGCCATCCGAAACTCAGCATACCGCACTTGTGCTTGCGGATGAAAACCTGCTGATACCTGTACTTTATGCGATTCCTGAGTCGGTCACAAACCTGAACATTACAATGGGATATCCCATTATGGGTTCGGTTGTATTCAACCTGGTGGATTCACTCTACGAGCTGGGAAGAAATAAACATACTGAACCGGGAGTGGGTACAACTTATTATTTTAAAGATGTATTGTCGATCCTGGGCAATCCGTTATTGAAATCAATTTATGGCGGGCATATTCAACGAGTCAGGCATCAGATCACAAAAAGCAACCTTGTTTATCTTTCCGGAAAAGAGATCCTTGATGACAAAAACGAAGATATTCTCTTTCAAACAGGGACTGAAAAGGTCAATGCCTGTCATTATCTGTCAAGTGTATTTGAGTTCCTGATCCGCCACCTGGCTGCACCGGAAAATGAGATAAAAACCGATCCGGTTCAAATGGAAATCCTTTTCCAGGTATATACTTATCTTTCCAGGCTAAAGGATATACTTGCCAATTATACTTTTGAACCCGGCTATGAGACACTTTTCAGGCTCATCCGGCGGATGCTGAAGACTCTTCACATTCCATTTAATGGGGAACCACTGGCTGGTTTGCAGTTACTGGGAATACTGGAGACACGAACCCTGGATTTTGACAATGTTATCATCCTGTCGATGAATGAGGGGATATTGCCCCGGTCCTCGGCCATCCCCTCCTTTATTCCGCAAAATCTCCGGTTTGGTTTCGGTTTACCAACTCCTGACCACCAGGATTCGATATATGCCTATTATTTTTACAGGTTAATTCAACGGGCATCCAATGTAGTGCTTGTATATGACAGCAGTGCAGGAGGATTGCGCACAGGAGAACGAAGCAGGTTCATGCACCAGTTGCATTATGAACTGCCTGGCACGGTGAAGGAGATTAATCCTTCCTATCCGGTTACCTTATTACGTCCGGCACCCATCATCGTGGAAAAAAAAGGAGAGGTTGCGGATGCATTGTTTTTATATGCAGAAGGTGGAAATAAAAGACTCTCTCCCTCCGCCCTGAACGAGTTTTTAAACTGTTCACTGCGTTTCTATTTTCACCACATTGCTGGTTTACCTCAGCCTGAAGAGATTACTGAAGATATTGATGCCCGCATTTTCGGCAATTTGCTGCATAAGGCAATGCAGATCCTGTATGGCAGATTTGGATCAGCCTTAATATCAAAGGAACAACTAGAGGGTGTCCTGAAGAAGGAAGATATAATAAACGACGCATTGGACAGGTCATTTCATGAAGTTCTTTTCGGCAACGGAGAGGGTAGTTCTTCCAGAAAAATTGAAGGATTTAACCTGATTGTCCGGCAGATCATCAGATCATATATTCAAAATCTTGTAAACGCGGACGCCAGAGGAGGTGAATTCAGTATTGCAGATCTTGAGAAACAGGTTGAAACAACAATTCCTATAAATACTGATGATAGATCATTATCGGTTAGGATAGGGGGTACAATTGATCGTATAGACCTTTTTGAAGGCCATTTCCGGATCATCGACTATAAGACCGGATTGGTTAAAAGTTCGTTTAATACGGTGGCATCGCTTTTTGATGGCAATGAAAAAATGAGAAACGATGCTGTTTTCCAGGTCCTTTTATACGCTATGATATACCAGAAGCTAAGTCCCGACGGTATTATAGTTCCTGCGTTATGCTTCGTGAGAGGCAGTCATGCGGAAAACTTCTCATACAGTATTCAATACGGTGAAAAGAAGAAAAAACTTGAAGATTACAGAGAGGTTAAAACCGAATTTGAAGAGTTGATTCAATTTCATCTTGCGAGATTGTTCAACCTGAAAGAACCATTTACTCATTCTGAAAATACTAAGATTTGCCAGAATTGCCCATATGCGGTTATTTGCAGGAAAGAGGGGAGATAGTTGCAAAAGATGGCACCTGCGGTGCTTGACCGCCTGGCGGCGGTTTGTGATTTAACGCAAAGGCCGCTGAGGTTTGCGCAAAGTACGCAGAGTTTTTATGCATGGCCACGGAGTGGCCAGATCTCAATAACCGTGGGTTAAAACCCACTGCAAGTCCGAGAATATGCGAAAACTTCCTACAGCAGGTCGGGTCTCAGTTTTCGTGTGCGTTCCAACGATTGCTGATGTCTCCATTCATCAATTTTTTCCTGGTGACCTGACAGAAGTACATCCGGAATTTTCCAACCCTTGTAATTGGCAGGTCTTGTATAAACCGGGGGTGCAAGAAGTCCATCCTGAAAAGAATCAGTAAGGGCAGAAGTTTCATCCGACATTCCCCCGGGAAGGACGCGTACAATACAGTCGGTTATAACAGCGGCAGCAAGTTCACCACCCGATAATACATAATCTCCTATTGATATTTCACGGGTAACCAGGTTGTCTCTCACACGCTGATCGATTCCTTTATAATGACCGCAAAGAAGGATAATATTTTCTTTGGTAGCGAGATAATTTGCTGTTTGCTGGTTAAAGGGCTCACCATCCGGCGACAGATAAATAATCTCATCATAATCCCGTTCGCTTTTCAGTTTGGAAATTAACAGATCGATAGGTTCGATACTCATCACCATTCCTGCACCACCTCCGAAAGCATAGTCATCAACCTGTTTCTGCTTATTCTGCGAGTAATCGCGGATATTATGGAGGCAGATCTCAACGATCCCTTTTTCTTTTGCCCTTTTAATTATCGAGTGCCCAAGAGGGCTCTCGATCAGTTCGGGCAAAATAGTGAGAATATCAATATGCATTATTTCTCTCCTGCTTCAAAATCTTATACCCATGGTGGTGAGAAAACGAAATTCATTCTGGTGCAGATTGGCAACATTCACTGAAGGATTGTTGTCAAAATACACAGTGTACAAATTGTAATCTTCGTTATGAGCCAGCCAGGAAAATCCAAAGTCGAAGAAGAAATTCCTGTTTCTGTAGCCCAATCCGCTGCTTAATTCAGTGTAAGCATCGGGAACATTCCCTGCATAGGTGTAAATAGTAGGGGAGGATATTGACTCAACGGCACTTGGATAGTATCCACCGCCAAGACGAAAAGAAAAGTTACTGAGCCTGACTTCACCGCCTGCTTTCAGATTAACCACTGATTTATAAATGGTATTTATGTCACTGTTTTCCAGGTCGAAATCTGATGAATAGTCAGTGGCGTTTAATTCAAGGTTGTTATAGTTCACATATTCTATGTCGGCAGAAATTATACCCATGGTGCCAATCTGCACACTCAGGCCTCCCTGTACTTTCATGGGAGTATGCAATTTATATTCGAAATTTCCCTCTGATATTGCATCACCATTCAAATCAGTAGGTATTGCAGTGTAATTGTCGCCATTCTTGAATTGCGAGTACATAGTATTATAGTAATGTTCATGGATCCTGTAGCTTGCCGGGAACTGTATGCTGCCTCCCACGCGCATTATTTTGAATAACCTAACAATCATCCCCACATTGCCGGTATAGGCAACACCATCCACTGTAAGGTCTTCATAAAAAGCAAACTGGGAAAAATCATGAACCGGATTATTGTCAAATTCTGAATGAACCGTGTTCCTGTCATACTGAAGCTGGTGGATACCGAAGCCTGCGCCAAAATATACTATATTGCTAAAATTCAGTCCCATGGCAAATGACCATTGTCCCATTCCTCCGCTGGTTTCAATAACCTTTTTCTGATCAACGGGTAAGAATACGGGAGTCTGGTAACTCCTCGGAGAACCAGGTGCTGTATCAATAACATAGGTGTCAAAAGCAAGGCGTTCGTAAAAAGCATCCAGATTTTCGGGGTACTGACCTTCTGCATTACCCATAAAATAGTCTGCCAGTGAGCTGGTAGGGTTGGTACCCCTGATGAATGTCTTGCTGTTTAAAGTGGTCTGTCTCACATAAGCCAGGCCAAGGGATGCACTAACCAATCCCTTGTCTTTATTTGAATTATATGTTCCCACATAACCGAAACTTCCGAGATTAAAATGGGTACGTGAATCTTCATTTGATTTACCAAGGTAATCTGCCGAGGTATTAGTAACGCTAAGGGCCGGTGTAAACATTATTTCTGATTTTCGATACAGTCCCAGGCCAGCCGGGTTATATAACGCAGATGAGATATCTCCGCCAAGTGATGTAAATGCACCTCCCATGCCGAGACTTCGGGCGGTGATGGCGGGAAAGTTCTGTGAGTATTTCAATGCATCGGAAACATACTGACCTTGTGCTGTGGTGTAAAAAACAACTATGCCAAGCAGAACGACTATCTTTTTCATAGTTCAATAATTAATAGGTTTAGAATGACGAATGGCATTAACTTTTCTGCATCCGGAAAAGCCTGGAATAAAATTTGTCGTGGTGAAAATGGGAGTTGGGTGTTAATGCCCCGGCATTATCCGGGGCAATAGTTTATTATCTTCTTGAGCCACCTGAACTCGAACCGCCGGTTGAACCGCCTGATCTGGATCCACCGCCTGAGTAGGAAGAACTACTACCCGACGATCTGCTGCCCCCGGAATAAGAACCTGATGATCCGCTTGACCTGCTGCCGCCGGAATATGAACTGCTGCTGCTGGGTCTGCTGTAAGATGACGATCCTGATGAACTTGGTCTGCTGTAGGAGGATGATCCTGATGAACTTGGCCTGCTATATGTTGACGATCCGGAGGATCTTGATGTTGAGCCACCGGGAGTGCCGGAATAAGTCGGTCTGCTTTGTGATGTTGTAGTGCTGGGCCTGGTATAAACCGGTCTGTCCTGTGAACTACTGCTTCTTGTAGTGGTAGTACCCGTTCCCTGGAGGGTTCTTCCCGTGGTTGCAGATGATCTGTTATAGGTACTGGTGCCGGCAGAAGTTCCATAAGGACGTCGTACGGAGGAGCTGCTGGTTCCAAGTGTTCTGGTGGACTTGGTTGCAGTTCCTGAAGAAGACCTTGCTACACCACTAGCTACCGCTGTAGCTTCTGCGATCGTTGGCTGATGTTCCGGCAGCGGTACGACTTGCACCTGTACCGGTAGTACTCAGGCGTCGTGCGTCAGAAGCAACTGACGTACGGGCTGAAGCCACCCTGTTCGTTCAATTGACCTGCGAGGTCCGTAGTATACCGGTCTGTGATCGGAATAGTACATGTCGCCGTTGTTGTAATAGCAGCAGCCATAGCCATAGTAAGGATAACCATATCCATAATAGGGATATCCATATCCGTAATAGGGGTAACCATAACCGTAATAGGGATAACCATAGCCATATCCATAGTAGGGATATCCAAATGACATGCTAAAGCCCATGTAAGGATATCCGAATGACATTCCAAATCCGAAACCGCCTCCGTAGAAATAAGGATCCATATAAAAGGAATCATAATATCCTGCTGAATAGAAAGGATCGTAAAACCTTCTGATACGGCTGGCGTAATAATAATCGTCGGCGTTGGCGTAATAATTATTTGTTACATAAGTACTGCCATCTTTTTCAGCATACTCACTGCCGGCATAATTGGGATCCTCTGCATAATCCAGTGAATCTTCATCAATCTGGGGCTGGATTTGTTTGGATTTTGAGTTTTGATTGCTCAGACTATTGATATATTTTTCATAATCTGAGATTTCCTGCTTTTGTGGTGTTACTGTTGAAGAAGGAACAGTTTCTGTCTTATCCGTGGACTGGACAGTTTTCTTATCTGATGGTATATAATACACATCATCGTATTCGCTGGAAGATTTCTGGCCTATGACGCTTGAGCTGGCGACTATTCCGAGAACCAGAAGAAAAATCGAGTTATATAATTTTTTCATGACCTGCCTCCGCTTATTATGTGTGAATATATAATTTTATTTCTTTATTTTGCAGCCAATTCAATGTGTAAATTTAAATACAAATACCATACCAAAGTGCAATTATGGCTAAAGATTTAGTAAGCAGAAAGGAGAACTACTCCCAATGGTATAATGATCTGGTGATTAAGGCCGGATTAGCCGAAAGCTCCGCCGTTCGCGGTTGTATGGTGATCAAACCATATGGCTATGCCATCTGGGAAAAGATGCATGAGGTGCTCGACAAGATGTTCAAGGAGACCGGTCATGAGAATGCTTATTTTCCTTTATTTATTCCGAAATCTTTCTTTAGTCGCGAAGCTGAGCACGTTGAAGGTTTTGCAAAGGAATGTGCAGTGGTCACCCATTACCGGCTTAAAAATGACGAGAATGGCAAGGGCCTGGTGGTAGATGAAAATGCAAAGCTCGAAGAAGAACTGATTGTCCGTCCCACTTCAGAAACCATTATCTGGAATACTTATAAGGGATGGATACAATCCTATCGGGATCTTCCCATACTTATCAACCAATGGGCCAATGTGGTACGATGGGAAATGCGGACCCGCTTATTTCTGCGGACAACCGAATTCCTTTGGCAGGAAGGTCATACCGCACATGCAACCAGTGAAGAAGCCCTGGAAGAAACGCTAAGGATGCTGAATGTGTATGCAAACTTTGCGGAAAATTATATGGCCGTCCCGGTGATCAAGGGAGTGAAGACTGAAAGTGAGAAATTCGCAGGTGCCGTTGATACCTATACCATTGAAACGCTTATGCAGGATGGAAAGGCATTACAGGGAGGCACTTCACATTTCCTGGGCCAGAATTTTGCAAAAGCATTCGATGTGAAATACCTGAATAAAGAGCAGAAGCTTGATTATGTATGGGCTACCTCATGGGGTGTGACTACCCGACTGATCGGAGCGCTGATCATGGCCCATTCGGATGACAACGGACTGATCCTCCCCCCAAAACTGGCACCCATTCATGTGGTCATTGTTCCTATCCATAAAAACGAGGAAGAATTGGCCCGGATTAACGAAAAGGCAGAATGCATCAAAAAATTGCTTGCAGCCAGGGGATTGTCGGTTAAATATGATAACCGTGATACCCATAAGCCGGGTTGGAAATTTGCTGAATATGAACTGAAAGGAATACCGGTGCGGTTGGCTATCGGTCCCAGGGATCTGCAGAATAATTCGGTTGAACTGGTTCGCAGGGATACTCTTGAAAAAAAGGTTGTACCGGTTGAAGGTATTGATAAACTGATCACTGATCTCCTGGATGAAATACAGCAGAACATGTATCAGAAGGCCCTTCAATTCAGGGATCAAAATACAATTCCTGTCAATACCTGGGAAGAATTCAAGGAAGTGATCGCCTCAAAAGGCGGATTTGTCAGCGCCCATTGGGATGGAACAGCTGAGACGGAGGAAAGGATCAAGGATGAAACCAAGGCAACAATCCGGTGTATTCCGTTGAATAATATCCTGGAAGAAGGGAAATGTATCTACAGTGGAAAACCTTCCAGGCAGAGAGTCCTGTTTGCAGTGGCCTATTAGGCTTTTAGGCTGTAGGCTGTTAGGTGATACGTCTTCAGAGTTTGATGTTCAACGGCAAGACGACATGTTCCGCAATACTTGAACCGCTGCGCGGTACCCCGGTATGCTATCCATGCAAACAAATCGTAAATCGTAAATCTCTTTTCTACCAATAGTCTGACCCTTGAAAGGATTCTTCCTGGTCCCTAGTCCCCAGTCCCTCGTCCCTAAAAATTATCGTACCAGCTCTTCGACTTGTTATACTTTACATCGCGAAGAATGCTGGATTTTGCATTGATCGTAAACGAATAACTGCGGCGTTCACCAAAGGGAACTACATTGAACCGCATTTCCCAGCAATGAAGGTCGCGGTGAACACTGATGTTGGTTAGGGTTACCTGCTTACTGACAAAATCGTAACCTGTGTTTACGCCTATTTTCCATTTTGGTGTGATACTGATATCGCCGTTTAGCCGCACGGTATGGGTATAAACCGTTTCAAAGTTTTGCTTTGTAAACCTCCAGCCATAATTCACGTTCAGACTCCATGGAATATCGAAATCCACATATGCACCGGAAGCATAGGCTGTGGATTCATTCAGCAGATCAAGGGTGGGATTGGTCTCATCCATATACGGGTCCGGTTCACTTCCCGGCGCTACTTCGGCACTTTTACCGCTTGCCGGGGATTTCAGGTTAAACCCCAAATCAATATATGCTGTGGTAGTACGAAAAAGCTTATTGCTTTCATTTATAAGATACTTGTCAACCCGGCGACCCAGGGAATCCTGTGCATAAGGATCAAATGTTGCACCAAACCTCATATCCAACTGCTTATTGAATAGTTTTGTTGAACCCGTAAAGTTAACCGGTGACCATTGGTAACTTTTGGCAAAGGGATTATAAGAAGTGCCAAAATTGAAATTATCAAGCAAGCTCACCTTTTTTTCTTCAATAGTGGAATCGGTTTTTTCCCTGACCTTCATTTCCAGCGTATTATTCAGGCTAAGTCCCACAGAACCGCTCCGGCCGTTGACAGTGGGAGTCCCATATATATTATGTTCATAAATAGAATACTCCTCTGTTGTTGAGGGCTTTGTGATTGAGTACGGGTAAGAGATTTTGCGATAATAATTTGGCATAATGGAAGACATGTCGGGCATAAAGCTAAGTGAAGCACCGGGTGTCATCACATGACGAACAGCAATTACATGAGAATTCGGGTTTTTGGACATATACATACCGTATATTTTCGGACTTGCACTAACACTAAGGGCTGTTGACAGGGATTGGGCATAAGTGATCTTACGAATGGTATCCACATCCGTTCGCGTGGAACCGTTCACGAATATTGTTGAATCAGGAGAGTTTCTTCTCTTAGTGTAATTGGAATACAAAACACCGTTATAAGCCAGGGTAGGGGTGATATTGATAAACTTAAAAAGCTTGATGCCCTGCATGCTGATCGGGATGGAATGCGAAAAGCCGTTTTGCATGTTCTTGAGCGTCTGACTTGTAAATATGGTTGAATCAGGAGCAGTAATCTTATTTTCAAGTTTGGAATTATAGCTTATTTGTACCTTGTCGAGCCACTTTTTGCCGTCACTATCCTGGGCCCTGAACGGATAAATCCGGTTCATGTTAAAAACCAGGTTTGGCAGACCCAGGTTGACCAGGTGACTTTTACTGTTTTGTGATTCCTGCAGGTTTGCAGTGAGATTGAATTTGTCTCCCCATTGGCGATAATATGATATTCGTGATGATTTTGTGTTGGTCAGCATATCGTTCACATTGTTGCTTTGCCGCTTCTCATATGAGGACGAAGACAAATTTACACTGGCTGTGAATTTCTGATTGGGATTGGCTTTTGCATCCTGCTGATGACTCCATTCAATTTTAAAATCTGTGGAAGGAGAAAAAGTAGGATCATCAATTACCTTGTTCTTCATGTAGTCCACATTAAACCGGCCGCTAAATTTATACCTTTTTCTATACACAGACGATCCCTTTACACCCCAGCTTCCCCGTGAGTAAACAGTTCCGAGAAGGGTAAGGTCCACATGCTCTCCAAGCACAAAATACCAACCTCCGTCACGCAGATAGAAACCGCGGGTTTTTTCTTCACCGTATGTCGGAATGATCAATCCGGATGACCTTGTAGTTGTATTCGGAAAAAATCCGAAAGGCAGAGCCAGGGGAAGGGGTATATCTTCCAGCACCATATAAGCCGGTCCGCTGACTATCTTCTTATCCGGAATGACAATGGCTTTTGTGAGATGGATATAAAAGTGTGGATGAGTTGCATCACAGGTTGTATACTTCCCTTTTGCCACATGGATCTCACCCTCAGATAGTCTTTTTGTACGTTCACTGTGCAAGTAACCGTCGCCCTGTTTAGTTACAATATATTTTATAATTCCCTTATGACTATCAAAATTGTACTTCAGCGTATCTGAGTCAAACTCCTCACTTCCCTGTGAAAATACGGGCTTGCCAGCTAAGGTGCCAGACGAATCTGGTACCCCGTTGGCTGAAACAGTATGGTCCAGCAGATTGAATTCAATATAATCGGCTTTTAAACCGATATTCTGATAATTCACAACAGCATTGTTATACAAATAAATTTTCTGCCCGCTGATGGATATGCTCATTGAATCATCCGAGGCATATTTTACCTCTGTTTCAAGTTCTGTTTTCTTTTTTGATGGTTCGGTACCGCCCAGTGTGTCAATTACCAGGCTGTCATTCAATGAAATAACAGTGTCTGTAATGGCGGGTAAAGTTTGTTCGAGTGTATCAGGTATTTCCTGGGCAGTTGAGGGAATGAGAAACATTGTAAAAAATATGCCGGGCAGCAGCAGACATCGAATTATATGTGTTGATAAATGATAAATAATATGTTGGGTATTTAATGAAAACATACAAACTTTGATTCCCGGAATTGCTGCCTATTGAAATCAAAACAGAAATGCTATTTTTGCAAATCTTATTTTTGCTTATAGGCTGCAAAGCTAATAAAATAACGTGTTGAAATGAATAAAAAATATACGGGCCGAAGTTTTCCGGTTATTATAATTATACTGGCCATATATTCATTTATATCATTTTCATTAGCAGCTCAGGATAATGGAACCGGTTATAAGTTAAAAACCGTCGTAATTGATGCGGGTCATGGCGGAAAAGACCCTGGTTCTCCTGGTAAACTGACCTACGAAAAAGATGTTGTACTGGCCATTGCACTGAAACTTGGCAAATTAATTGAAACTGAATTACCAGGTGTGAAGGTAATTTATACTCGCAAAACCGACGAGTTTATCCCTTTGCATCAGCGTGCAGATATTGCTAATGATAACAAGGCCGACCTTTTTATTTCAATCCATGCCAATGGAAATCCCAATTCTCTTGTAACCGGAACGGAAACCCTTGTTCTGGGATTGCACAGGGCCGGTGAAAACTTTGAGGTGGCCAAGAAGGAAAACTCCGTAATTTTACTTGAGGCCGATTATCATACAAGGTATGAGGGATTCGATCCCAACTCACCTGAATCGTATATTATCTTTTCCCTCATGCAGAATCTGTATTTTGAACAAAGCATCAATATGGCGGCCCTGGTTGAAGACCAGTTCAGGGAAAGGGCACAGCGGAAGGACAGAGGCGTGAAACAGCAGGGATTGCTTGTGCTTGCGCAAACTTCCATGCCGGGCATATTGATTGAAACAGGTTTTATCACCAATCCCGAGGAAGAAAAATATCTCATGTCGGAAGAAGGACAGGACATTATTTCATCTGCTATATTCAGGGCCTTTAGGGATTATAAGAAGTTAATAGAATCGAAATCTTCATTTGCCCTGGCTTCAAGGAATAATAAACCATCCGATCCTGCAGGATCAGTGTTCATAAAAGATTCAAATGCAGCGAATAGTTTTCCGGTTGAATCCGCTCCTGCCGCGTCAGATGTGCCCCTGGCAAAGGTGGAGTTTAAGGTTCAGATTGCAGCATCATCCAAACCCATTCCGCCCAATTCACATACATTTAAAGGATTAAATGGTGTAACAGAATACCACGCAGGTGATATATACAAATATGCCGTGGGCAGCAGTCCAACTTTTCCGGAAATCATCAGTTATAGTAAACAGGTCAAGGAACGCTTTCCCGATGCTTTTATCATTGCTGTAAAAAACACGGAAATTATACCACTTGACCAGGCATTACAGGAAACTCAGCAAAAAAATACTAATTGATATAACATGAAAATTACACGCGAATTTAAAATCGGTCTGGTAGCCCTGGTTGCTGTGGTATTGGCGATATGGGGTATTAATTTCCTTAAGGGGATCAATATCCTTACGCCCACTGAGAAATATTATGCGGTTTACGGAAATGTGAAAGGACTGATTGAATCGGCGGTTGTTAACCTGAATGGATATAAGGTAGGCAATGTGAGCAAAATTCAATTTGAGGAGAATAACCTCGGAAAAATAGTGGTTGAAATATCCCTGGGGAAGAAAATCAAATTGCCCCGCAATACAATAATCGTGCTGCGGAGTGGAAGCCTTATTTCCGGTTCAAAGGACGTTGATCTCATGCTGGGTGCCGGTCCTGGATATTATGAACCGGGTGATACCCTTCCTTCTTCTGTGCAGGTTGAGTTGGCGGATTATATCGATCCTATCCGGTCGCAGGTTGAATCACTTGTCCGTTCGGTGGATACTGTAATGGTGTCATTAAGCAAACTGATGGACAATGAAACACGCAGGAATCTTCAGGGCACAATTGCCAACCTGAACAGTGCTACCCAATCGCTCAGGCTTTCACTTCAGCCCAATGGTGCACTTTCATCCTCATTCAGCAATCTTTCAACGGTAACCGATAACCTGAAAAAAAGCAATGAAGATATTTCCAAATTACTGCAGAATTTCGCTGCGGTTTCTGACTCCCTGAAGCAATCAGACCTGAAGGAGCTGATCACTCATGCCAATGAAACATTCGCGAAAACTTCTGAACTTTTCGGGAAAATTAACGAGGGCCAGGGTACTGCCGGTCAGCTTGTGGTAAACGATTCTCTATATAACAACCTGAACAGCGCTGTTGCCAGTCTGGATTCCCTTCTCATTGATCTGAAAGACCATCCTGGACGATATGTGCGCGTTTCTGTGTTTGGGAAGAAGGAGAAGTACTAGTAATCGGTAATCGGTAATCGGTTTTTTTGAACTGCAAAACTGCAAAACTGCAAAACCACTCGTCACTCGTCACTCGTCACTCGTCACTTTTTAGGTTATTAACAATCAAAAAAAACAACAAAATGTGATTTTTAGTTGTTTCCCTTTTTTCATTTTCACGTCGCATCGGAATCTTAACTTCAATTACGAATCAATAATCTTCTAAGAGCCAAAAGTATATGGCTAAAATAAGTTAATCAATTGATAATCAATAAAATAAATTATTTATAAAAAAGAATTTTTTTTAATAGTCTGACACCAAAATTGATAAGGGCTTTTAGAGAAAAACAAGCGAAAAATGATTTTTTTTTTATCTTTTTTTTCACAATCTTGCTGAAAGAAATCTGAACACCTGAGAAATTACCTATTGACCTATAATTTAAACCAAATAACCAGTATGCACAAAGAAGTTTGGAACAATTGTCTGAAAATCATCAAAGACAATGTTCCTTCTATTAGTTTCCGGACGTGGTTTGAACCGATAATCCCCTTAAGACTGGAAAATAAAGTGCTTACCATCCAGGTGCCAAGCCCTTTCTTTTATGAGTATCTTGAAGAAAAGTATATTGATATAATCAGCAAAACATTACGCAAGGAGCTGGGTTATGATGCTAAGCTTGAATACAGTATTGTGATGGAAAATCCGGGACAGTCGAGTTCCAAAATGTATACGATTAAATTACCTGCAAAGAATCAGGTTGAAATAAGAAATAACCCGGTGAATGTTCCGATGAATATCGAGGAAAATGCCATTAAGAATCCTTTTATCATACCGGGCATTAAAAAAATGAATATTGACCCGCGGCTGAATGCGGAATATTCATTTGATAATTTTGTGGAAGGTGAATGCAACAGGCTGGCCCGTTCTGCCGGTTTTGCCGTTTCAAACAATCCAGGTGGTACCGCTTTCAATCCTCTGCTTATATATGGAGATTCCGGTCTTGGCAAAACACACCTGGCACAGGCGATTGGCATTGAAATAAAAGATAAATTCCAGGATAAGACAGTTTTATATGTTCCTGCCAACCGTTTTCAAACCCAGTTCGTTGAATCGATCCGGAATAACACCAAGAATGATTTCCTTCATTTTTACCAGATGATTGATGTTCTTATCATTGATGATGTGCATGAATTTGCCGGTAAAGAAAAAACACAGGATATATTTTTCCATATTTTTAATCACCTTCACCAATCGGGCAAGCAGTTGATCCTCACCTGTGACAAACCACCCGTTGAACTTCAGGGACTTGAACAACGCCTTCTTTCCAGGTTCAAATGGGGTTTGTCAGCCGACTTGCAGATCCCTGATTATGAAACACGGGTTGCCATTCTGAAACAAAAGACCTACAAAGATGGCATTTCTTTGCCCGAAGAGGTAGTTGAGTACATTGCGACGCATATTACCGAAAACGTTCGTGAGCTTGAAGGAGCGCTGATCTCATTGCTGGCTCAAAGTACCCTGAATAAGAAGGAGATCACCCTTCATCTGGCCAAGGAGATGATCGACAAGCTGATTAAGAATACGAAACGCGAGGTTTCTATTGATTATATACAAAAGGTTGTTTGCAATTATTTTGATGTACCGGTTGATTCACTTCAGTCGAAAACCCGCAAGAGAGAGATTGTTCAGGCGCGGCAGGTAGCCATGTATTTTTCAAAAAACCTGACCAAATCATCTCTTGCCACCATTGGTTCACAGATTGGAGGGAAGGATCATGCCACCGTACTGCATGCCTGCAAAACCGTTAATAATCTGGTAGATACCGATAAGCAATTTAAAACGCAGATAGAAGAAATAGAAAAGAAACTCAAATTCTAATTCAAACAGGTTCAGCAATGAACCTGTTTTTTTTTGCCTGATTGGTCCATGGATGATTCGTACAAAACGCTGGAAAGTCCTGCAGAAGGCATATACCGTGAAAAAGGAAGCCGTTTCATTGCATTCGGTTTTCCGGTGCAGAATGAGGAGGAGATACGAAATATCTTAGCCGGCCTGCGAAAGAAATACCATGACGCAAGGCATCATTGTTATGCCTACCGGTTGGGATCCATTGGAGAAACCTACAGGGTAAATGATGACGGAGAACCCTCAGGTACTGCCGGTAAACCTATTTACGGGCAAATGCTTTCCAAGAACCTTACCCAGGTGCTTGTGGTAGTCGTTCGCTATTTCGGAGGTACCCTGCTTGGCACAGGAGGCCTGATCACAGCATACAGGTCGGCCACTGCCGATATGATCTCACATGCAAAGGTTATTGTGCGTCTTATAGAAGTTAAAGTACGTCTCTTATTTCCTTATGAAATGCTGAACACAGTAATGAAAATATTGAAAGAGGAATCTCTCTCGCCAGGTGAATCAGACTTCAATACAATTTGTACACTTGTAGTGAAAGTGCGGGCATCCTCACTGGACAAATTCACTGGCAGGGTAAAAATGGTTGCCGGACTTCAATATGAATGTCTTAAAATGGACGATTAATATCATTGCCGCTTATTTCAAAAAGCTCTAAATTGATTGAAAAATATAAAAAAAGTATAGCCGGATGAAAAACAAGAGTTTAGTTTCCATAACTGATTACAGTAAAGAAGATTATCTTAGGATAATTGCACTGGCTGAGGAATTTGAAAAAACACCGGACCAGTCAATCCTGAGCGGCAAGGTGGTAGCAACCTTGTTTTTTGAGCCGTCCACGCGCACCCGGTTAAGTTTTGAAAGTGCTGTGCTGAAGTTGGGTGGAAAGGTTATCGGGTTCAGCGATTCAAATTCATCCAGTGTTACAAAAGGAGAGACCTTGTATGATACAATCAAGATAGTCAGCAACTACTGCGATCTGATTGTAATGCGTCATCCTCTTGAAGGTGCTGCACGATTCGCCAGTGAGATCACTACGGTACCGGTCATTAATGCAGGTGACGGAGCTAATCAGCATCCTACTCAAACCCTGCTGGATCTGTATTCAATTGCAAAAACACAGGAAAAACTGGAAAACCTCACCATATTTATGGTAGGAGATCTCAAGTATGGCCGCACGGTGCATTCCCTGCTCATGGCTATGTCTCAATTTCAGGCCACGTTTCATTTTGTTTCGCCTGATGAGTTGAAGATGCCGGAAGAATATAAGTACTATCTCGATTGCCTCGGTCTAAAATACACAGAGCAAAAGGAGTTTGGAACACACATTGATACAGCGGATATCATATATATGACAAGGGTTCAGAAGGAAAGATTTTCTGATCCCATTGAATATGAAAGGACCAAAAATGCGTATGTACTTAAAAATAAAATGCTTGAAGGCACAAAAGAAAATATGCGGGTTTTGCATCCACTTCCCCGGGTCAACGAAATCGACCAGGATGTGGATGTGAATCCCAAAGCATATTATTTTACACAGGCATTAAACGGGGTATTTATCCGCCAGGCCATTATAGCTTCAATTTTGGGATTAAAATAAAACAAGGATTTACCATGCAAATGCAAGATAAAAAATTAGAAGTAAGTGCCATTGAGAATGGCACTGTCATTGATCATATCCCTGCCAACGCCCTTTTCAAAGTAATATCTATTTTGAATCTGGCAAAAATGGAGCATCAGATCACCTTTGGAACAAATTTCGACAGCAAGAAATTGGGCAAAAAGGCCATTGTAAAACTGGCGGACGTTTTTTTCAAGGACAAGGACATTAACAAGATCGCCCTTGTTGCACCTCAGGCTAAACTTAATATTATCCGCAATTACAAGGTGGTAGAGAAAAAGGTGGTTGAAGTTCCGGAGGATATTATTGGAATTGTCAAATGCATGAATCCAAAATGTATTACCAACAATGAGAAGATTGTCACCAAATTCAGGGTGGTTTCACGCCTTGAGTTAAAGCTGAAATGCCATTACTGTGAGAAGATCACAGATCAGGAACACATGGAGATCATTTAGGATTTTCAGCGTTACCGTATACGGTCATATGACTTTACGAGCAATTCATCCCCGTGAATAGCCCTGTATGCCAGGAAATTAAAAATTATGCCAATAATCGGGAATATGGCAGGCCACACGAAATGCATGAAGCGAGTGCTCCATTGAATTTCTAATCATTACATAGTAGTACAGCATGGTCAGTAAAATCAGGACCAGTAAAACTGAACTTGCAACACATAGCCTTATTTGAAGAATACGTCGGTGGAAAAGGAAAATATTAACAAAGTTTAAAATACCCGTAAGGAAAACAATCAAAGCAAGCGGGAATGTATACATGTATTTGACATAATCATGGTGAGTGGAATAGTTCCTGATAGCCAAACTGTGGAAAATGAGCATCCGTCCATCAACTAGGGTTATCTCGGCGTAAGGTCTGATTAAAAGCCAACTCATCATAACTGCGACCAGCAATAGATAAACCGATTGTTTCCGTTGTATCATAATGAAATGAATTAGGATCAAATTTAATAAACTTTTTGAAAACATCATAGCCATTCAGTTGTTGGCTATTGACAGTAAACATAGTGGATTGTTAACATCTTCCCGGTTAGGTTAAATTGAAATTGAATAATTTTGGTAAGCTTGAAAAAGAACATATGGATAAAAAAGAGATTATAGCAATGATTGCTTTGCTGGAAGATACTGATCAGGAGGTTCTATCGGCAATTACAGATAATCTGATGAAGCAGGGGCAGGAGGTTGTACCGGATTTGGAAAAGGCTTGGGAGACGACATTGGATGAAAAATTGCAGGCAAGGCTTGAAAATCTTATTCAGGATATTCAGTTCAATTCAGTGCGTGACGAACTGAAAAGATGGATACAAACAGGCTCGGAATATATTCTTGAAGGAGCTTTTTATGTAGCCAAATTCCAGTTTCCGGAACTCACCATGGTGCGGATCAATGAGCAGATTGAAACCATAAGGAAGGACGTATGGATTGAGATCAACAGTAACCTTACAGCACTGGAGAAGGTGAAGATCCTGAATTATATCCTGTTTGACCTGCATAAACTTACGAGGAACAATACAGATTTTTATTCCCCGCAGAACTCATATATAAACCAGGTTTTTGAAACCAGGAAAGGGAATCCCATATCCCTGTCCATAATTTATCTGGCAGTAGCCTGGAAACTGGGACTTCCTATTTATGGAGTGAATCTGCCCAAGAATTTTATCCTGGCATACCTGGATGAATTCAGGAATGATGACCTGGGCTATAATGAAGAGGATATCCTGTTCTATATAAATCCTTATAACAAAGGAGCTGTTCTGGGCCGCAGGGAAATAGATTATTTCATTACACAGCAGCAGATCAAGCCACAGCCTTCATTTTACATGCCCTGTTCAAACCGGGATATCATTATCAGGCTGATCAATAACCTGATCATGTCGTATGAAAAGCTCGGTTATATGCAAAAAATAACCCGGCTGAAAGAACTTCTCCGGGTTATGGAATCGTAATGAGGAGGCGAAGTTACAAACTTCGCCAAGCTGTTTAATGCTAAGCGAAGTTTTCAACTTCGCTTTATTTTCCTTATTTTGCGTAGCTTACCGCCCTTGTTTCGCGAATGACGGTGATTTTTATCTGCCCGGGATATGTCATTTCATCCTGAATTCTCCTGGCAATTTCATAGGAAAGGCTATCGGCTTCCTTGTCCGAGACTTTTTCGCTTCCCACAATAACCCTAAGTTCCCTTCCGGCCTGTATTGCATAAGTTTTCATTACACCCGGATAGGAAAGGGCCAGCGATTCAAGATCTTTCAGCCGCTTGATATAGGATTCGACTACCTCTCTGCGGGCACCGGGACGGGCTCCGGATATGGCATCACAAACCTGAACAATGGGTGCAATGAGTGTAGTCATTTCTACCTCATCGTGGTGTGAACCGATGGCATTGCAGATTTCAGGTTTTTCCTTGTATTTTTCTGCGAGTTTCATGCCAAATACAGCATGTGGCATTTCCGGCTCATCATCCGGTACCTTGCCAATATCATGCAGCAATCCGGCCCTTTTTGCAAGCTTTGCATTCAGTCCCAGTTCACTTGCCATAATGGCGCAAAGGTTTGCGACTTCCCGTGAATGCTGGAGTAAGTTCTGACCATATGATGAACGGTATTTCATCTTACCTACAAGGCGGATCAGCTCAGGATGAAGCCCATGAATACCCAGGTCGATGGTGGTGCGTTTTCCTACTTCAACAATCTCGTCCTCTACCTGTTTTCTTGTTTTTTCAACGATTTCTTCAATGCGGGCAGGATGAATTCTGCCGTCGGTGACCAGTTGATGGAGGGCAAGCCGTGCAATTTCGCGTCGAACAGGGTCAAATGCGGAAAGAATAATGGCTTCGGGCGTATCATCAACAATGATCTCAACTCCTGTTGCTGCTTCGAGTGCACGAATATTGCGACCTTCCCGGCCAATGATACGTCCCTTGATCTCATCACTTTCAATGTTAAAGACAGTGACTGAATTTTCAATTGCCGTTTCAGAAGCCACACGCTGAATGGTTTCGACAACAACCTTCTTGGCTTCGCGGGTGGCCGTCATTTTTGCCTCGGCCATGATCTCATTTACATAGGAAATAGCCTGTGTTTTAGCCTCTTCCTTTAATGATTCAATTAACTGGTTTTTAGCATCTTCTGCAGATAATCCAGAAATAGTTTCCAGTTGTTCAACCTGCTGCCTGTGAAGCCTGTCCATTTCTTCGGTTCTTTTATCGAGCAGACCTAACTGCCCATTCATATTCTCCCGTAAGATTTCCAGTTCATTCCTGGCACGCTGCTGTTCCTCAATTTTCTGTGAAAGCTGCATTTCTTTCTGATTCAGCCGGTTCTCAGTAGCAATGATCTTGCTGTTCTTTTCATTTATGTATTTCTCATGTTCAGTTTTCAGTTGCAGAAATCGTTCCTTTGCCTGCAGCATCTTATCCCTTTTTTGCGCATCTCCTTCAGCTTCAGCCTCTTTTATTATGCTAAGCTTCTTCTTTTTCAGGGCAAAATTCCAGAGAAAATAGGAAAGGCCCCCGCCAGCAACTAAAGCCAGACTGGCTGCAACGAGGACTTTTACCATAACAATAGTATCGGTTAATATGGTCATTGAATCTAATATTTATATGGTTATTAAAAAAAAACCCGCATAAGTTCCTTCATACGTTGATAAAACCCCAGTACAAAATGGGTGGAGAAGCCAATATGCTTCGAACTTCCAATGTTCCCGCAGAACGCGGGAATCCCGGTAAACCGGTAATATGGCCTGTTCTTGACATGCTGAGCGGATCTCCAATATAATTAGTGTTGAGTTTCACAGCATTTAAAGAAACTATGCGGGCTATGCTTTTCTATGCAAAGAACTCTTATTACTCTCCTTTAAGGTATTCTTCCAATTCTTCATTTAATTCCTGCAGTTTCTGTTCCAGGGGTGAAATGTCAGTTTTATCTTCCATTTCGATTATCCTTGTTACATACTGCAGTGCAGCCATGGCCAAAAAATCCTGAACATCCTTATCCAAATAACGTTGCTTATACTGAAGCACTTTTTCATTAATTAAACGGGCTGCTTTTCTGATCTTTTCCTCATCCCTTCTTTCTATTTTCAGTGGATAATACCGGTCTGCTACATTTACTTTAATTGACAGCTTATCATCCATGGTCTCATTCATCCTCTATCGGTTTAAGAGAGCAATACATTTATCTATCTCCCGCACAATTCTGTTTACCTGTATTTTTGTTTCATGTACATCTTCACCAGGAACTGAAGATAACACTTTTGCTATTTTCAGATTTTCGTGTTTCCTTTCCAGATCAGCGAGTTTACTTTCCAGCATATGCACCTGGTTCTGCAATTCAATGCTTTTTTTCTGAAATTCAACAGCCTTTGATTTTTGAGCCTCATACAAGGATATTAATGACATGATCCGTTGTCTCAGGCTGGAAAATATTTCATCGTACCTCGCATCCATATTTACACAAAGATAGATTCAATTTTTCAATTCAATGATGCAAAATTACGATTTTGTTAATTATTCCCTTCTTTAAAATAAAGAATATGATTTAGCTTTACACACCTTGTTAAAATTGATCTACAAGATATATTTAAAGATATGCATTTTATTTTACAATTTTTGATTTTTGCGGGTGTATTTGACAATTACCAGGTTAATTTGCAGGATTCGATAAAGGATTCAAATAAAACGGTTTACTTTAATTCACCACTGAATATCCCCCTGTTTTTATCCGGAAATTATGGAGAGATTCGAAGCGCTCACTTTCATGGCGGTATTGATATTAAAACTGAACAGGTTGAGGGGAAGACTGTTTTGGCTGCCGATTCCGGGTATGTTTTCCGGATTGCGGTGCAGTCGGGAGGATATGGTCATGCGCTTTATCTCCGTCATCCCAGCGGCTTTGTCACCGTATACGGTCACCTCCGGCAGTTTGTCCCGGAAATCGATGCCTGGGTGAAGGAACAACAATACCGCAGGAAATCATTTGAAGTGGACCTGAACCCGGACGAACGACAGTTTGTATTCAGAAAAGGGGAGACTATCGGATTTTCAGGGAATTCAGGTTCATCCGGCGGCCCCCATCTTCATTTTGAAATCAGAGATAAATCAGCTTCTCTACCTCTGAATGGATTGAAATATTCTTTTCCGATAAAAGACCTGGTGAAGCCCAAAATTGAGTGGCTTTGCATTTATCCGCTTGATGACAGCAGCACGGTGAACGGTATCAGCAAAAAGCTCCTGCTACCTGTATCAATGCTTAAAAATAATCTGTATATCAAAGCCAATAATCCCATGGTGAGCGGAAATATTGGCTTTGGTATTGTTACCTACGATTTGCTTAGCAACTCGCTCAACAAATGCGAGCCATATTCAATGAGTTTGTATAAAGACAGTATTCTCCTTTTCAGGTGTGTGATTGACAGCGTTCCTTTTTCGCAGACCGGATATGTGGCCAGCCTTATTGATTATGAGGAGAAAGTGTTGACAGGCAAGACTATACAAAAATTGTTTGTAGATCCGAACAACAACCTGCCCATATACAAGAAAGCTATAAACAGGGGAATTATAAGCTTTTCCGATGACACAGAACACAATATCCTTATTTCTGTTGAGGATGTTTACGGTAACCGGTCCGACCTGCAATTTGTGGTGCATTCATCAGAACTTAAGGGCCCGGTCGCTTCCTTTCCCAAAAATGATTCGAATATTGTTGCCAAGTTCTATTATGACAGTCTTAATGTGTTTGAAACTCCTGAGGCAAGGGTAGTTGTGCCCAAAGATGCCCTCTTTGATAACATCAAATTCCAGTTCACCCTTACTGAAACGGATAGCGGTAAATTTTCCCCGGTTTTCGGCATTCACAGGGAAGAAACCCCCCTCAAAAGATCCTTTGTTCTGTCCATTAAGCCACGCAATCTGCCACCTTACCTGCGCAGTAAAAGCGGAATAACCGGAATTGGCATAAAGGGGAATGTGATCAGTCAGGGAGGAAGTTATAAAAACGGGTATGTAACGGCCCAGGTGAAATCCTTTGGTCGTTTCTATGTTTCGGTCGATACGATTGCGCCTGTAATAAAGCCATCAGGCTTCAGGCAGCGCGGAAAATACATTGATGGACAGATAATGTCGTTCCGTATCCGTGACTCTGGGTCAGGTATCGCGAAGTACAGCGGATACATTGATCAGGAATGGGCTCTCTTTGAATATGACGGGAAAAACGAACTACTGTTCTACAGAATAGATGGTAAGAAAATTCAAAAAGGAAAGACCCATAAGATAGAAGTCATTGTTTCAGATAATCGTGAAAATTTCACCCGTTTTGAAAGTACTTTTTATTATTGAAATCATTAAAACCGAATAGAATGACTCCAGAACAATATACCGTTGTTGGCATGATGTCAGGTACAAGCATGGATGGAATGGACCTGGTTTTGTGCCGGTTTGGCCGGGAAAGGGACGAATGGCACTTTCATGTTGAAAAAGCAGTGACCTATGACTATTCACCCGAGTGGACAACTAATCTGAATCAGGCTTTTCGCTTGCCGGCAGATGAGTTTCTGGAGCTGCACAATGCATATGGCAGGTTAATAGGGGATAATGTAACCCGGTTCCTGAAAGACAACCAACTATCTGCAGATTTAGTGGCATCGCACGGGCATACAATTTTTCATCAGCCTGAAAAGGGATTTACCTTTCAGCTTGGCGAGGGTGCGTCAATTGTAAGCCGCTGCAATGTGACCACCATATCCGATTTTCGCACAATGGATGTAGCTCTGGGAGGTCAGGGAGCCCCGCTTGTACCGGTTGGTGATGAACTTCTTTTTTCAGGCTATGGTTATTGCCTGAATCTGGGCGGTTTTGCAAATGTTTCAAACCGGCGTGACGGGAAAAGAATAGCCTTTGATATCTGCCCGGTGAATATAGTGCTGAATGAACTGGCTCGTAGAACGGGGAAAGAATTTGACACGGACGGGGAAATCGGACGTATCGGTATTCCGCATCCTCAACTGGTGAATGAACTGAACAGTCTGGAATTTTTTATGCAACACGGACCCAAATCGCTGGGACGCGAATGGGTTGAAAAAAGCTATATGCCCTTGCTTGATAAGTACAACCTGCCTCTGGAGAATATTATGAGCAGTGTATATGAACATATATCCGTACAAATCGGATCATACCTTGACCATTCCGGGCCCGGAGAAGTTTTGGTAACAGGGGGCGGAGCGTTTAATACCTTCCTGATAGAAAAAATTAAGTCAAAAACACGGTCCGCGCTTTTTATTCCTGATGAACAACTCGTAAAGTTTAAAGAGGGATTGATTTTTGCATTCCTCGGTTTGCTGCGATTCCGGAATGAAACCAACTGCCTGGCCACTGTTACTGGTGCAGTTCGTGATTCCTGCTCGGGAGTAATTCATTTAAGCAGGCAAACAAAAAATGGAACATATTTATAAAAGAATCGGGTGAGAACCCTGAGGAACTCACCCGATCTTAACCCTAACTACAAAAAAACAAACTAATTATTAACTAAAACTACTAATTATGAAAATCAAACTTTAGCTTCCTATATGATCACACTTTAATAACCTTCGGTTTAATTACACTGCAAATATACAAACAATATTTCAAATTTTATGGGGTACCACTGTTAAAAAATACAAAATAATGTTAATTACTTACAATAAAACAGGGGTACATTTTTAAAATCATAAAATTCAAAGAACCTTTAACCTATTGTATAAACTGATTTTGATCAGCACTTAAAATTAAATTTTAGTACTATTTTTATCAGCTAAATTCATTACTATGACAAACAAATATCTTGCCACACTTATTTCGTTATTGTTTTTTGTAACAGAAAGTTTATATCCATGTACTAACTTCCTGATTACCAAAGGTGCAACTGTTGACGGATCGACCATGATTTCGTATTCTGCCGATTCACATGTTTTATATGGCGAATTGTATTTCAGGCCTGCTGCGGATTATCCGGCTGGTGCCATGATGGATGTGAAGGAATGGGATACCGGTAAATTTCTTGGAAAAATCCCGCAGGTTCGACATACTTATTCTGTTGATTGGAAACATGAATGAGCATCAGCTTTCAATTGGTGAAACAACTTACGGGGGAAGGCATGAGTTAGAGGATTCAACTGGGATCATTGATTACGGAAGTCTGATATATATAACCCTGCAGCGTGCAAAAACAGCCAGGGAAGCCATCACAGATCATGGATCAGCTTGTAACTGCTTACGGATATTATAGTTCAGGAGAATCATTTTCAATTTCCGATCCCAATGAAGTATGGATCATGGAAATGATCGGCAAAGGTCCCGGAAACAGGGGCGCAGTGTGGGTAGCCCGCAGGGTGCCCGATGGTTATATCTGCGGTCATGCCAACCAGGCCAGAATTACCACCTTCCCCCTGAAGGATCCTGAAAACTGCTTGTACGCAGCTGACGTGATTGAATTTGCACGTGACCAAAGGATATTTTACCGGGAAAGATGAGGATTTCAGCTTTTGCCGATGCTTATGCACCCCTGAATTTTGAGGCGTATCCGTTTCTGTGATGCCCGCGTTTGGTCAGGTTTTATGAAAGTAGCCGATGGCATGGAAGAATACATCGATTATATAAAGGGTGAAAATAATCAGCACCGGTTCCCGCTATGGGTAAAGGTAAATCATAAATTATCCGTCAGTGATGTTTTTGCCCTTATGCGTGATTATTACCAGGGAACTGAACTGGATATGACCAAGGATTTCGGTGCAGGTCCCAACCAGAGCATTGTTCGCTGGAGGCCCCTGACATGGGAAGTAGACAGCGTGACTTATTTTAATGAAAGGGCTATTTCTACACAGCAAACCGGTTTTTCATTCATTTCCCAGTCACGCTCCTGGCTGCCTGATCCGATCGGCGGTATTCACTGGTTTGGTGTAGATGATACTTACAGCACGTGTATACAGTCCGATGTATTGCGGAATTAAATCCGTTCCACAGTCGTTTGCTGTTGGAAACGGTTCCATGATGGAATTTAACAGCAATGCTGCATTCTGGGTATTCAACCAGGTGTCTAATTTTGCATATACGAGGTACAATCTGATGATTCCTTTCATTCAGGATAAACAGAAGCAGCTCGAACAAAAGTACCTGCTTGAAACGAAGGATATTGATAAGACCGCTGCAGATCTTTATAAGAAGGATCCTAAAAAAGCAATTGCCTATATTACCGATTATTCAGTTAAAAGTGGTGATCAAACAGTTGCTGAATGGAAAAATCTCTATGGTTTTCTTTTTGCCCGTTTTATGGATGGCAACGTAAAAACAAAGGTTGAAGGGCAGCAAAATCCCAAACTGGAACAGCCCGGATATAGTGAAGAATGGTACCGTGCAGTTGTAAGGGAAAGCGGCGATAAATTTAAAATTCCGGAAGAAGAGAAGAAGTGACGAGGGACGAGTGACAAGGGACGAGTAAGAAAAAATCTCTTTAGGGATTGAATATGGGTAGAAAGAAGATTTGCAATCCGCGATTTACGATTGGATAGGTCTGACAGGTAAAAAACATTTAAAGTTTGATGAAATGCATTGTATTGGATGCACCCGAGTTCAGGAAAATCCTGAGGAAATAAAAACCAGGTGTCAGATAGCCAATATCCACGGGATAAATATTTTCTCCTGGTATACAGTCTATTGGAATGACTTTAACAGTATTTCCAGTGCAATCCAAAATTGAGCATTCAATAATAGTTTCAACCAACGGCTGAAGATTTAAAAAGATAATTTCCTTTGAAGGATTTGGGTAAAGCAGGACTTCGGAATTTTCCCCGATAGTGGCATCTCTTTTTGAGGAAACAATGGCTGTGTCTTTTATGGAAACCTCGAAAGAGTCCGAAAGTGAATAGCCCGTAAAATTATCAGTGGTACGAACATAAATCTCAGTGTTTCCCATCGACTTGGGTTCAATGACTAATTTATTGTCAGTAATACGGCTGCTCACAAGAGATTCATCTCTTACCATGATCTGGCAGGTTAAACCGAATCTGGAGCGATCGTTGTAAATAGTTGCCAGATCCACTACAGCGACCGAATCCGGTGAAAGGTCCATATCTTCAAATGATTTCAACTGAACGAAGCTGGTGGTGTCAAAAGCAATGTTAAATACCACTGATGATGTATCAAAGTCGGCATCTATGTACCCTACCTTCACGTAAAACTCTGTTATACTTTCATTTTCCGGTAATTTGCGCAATATCAGCGTATCGCCCTTCAGCGTAAAAAAGTCATTATCATATTTGCTGTCATCCAATAATGCATATCTATAGAGCCCATCCGAATGATCCTGTATCACAATCCTGCCAATCGGATCATCAATGCGGGTGTTATATTGAAATATATAGGGCAAAAACTGAGGATTATCCATTGTTTTAAATTCCTGATGCCAGGTAAGTTCCCTGTCCTGATTCAATCCGTATCCGTGCTGAATCAGCTTTCCCGGATAAATGCTGAATAAGGAAAAAGAATTCTCAGATTCGGTCTCCACCATAGCTTTATGCGTGAGATAATGTATCCTGCTTTTAAATCCGTAATTGCCCGGATGATAATGCCCTGCTATATAGGCCACCACGTTGGGATAGGATTCAAGGAGTTCAATTATATCCTCGCTGTTCCACAGGTTTTTTCTATGCCCTGAAGGGTATACCGGGAAATGACAAAACACAATGACTTCCTGCTTCAGGGAATAAGCTTCTGTGAGTTGTTGCCTGATCCAGGTTTGCTGCTTTTTGCTTATTCCCCCGTTATAAGGTTCATCATTAGCAGCGCCTGCAACGGATAGCCTGACACTGTCGCCTTCCCTTTCGAGCTCTTTATGCAAAGGAATTGTGTAGGTTGACAGTTCAGTACCGTCCAGCACCAGAAAACGCCAGTCATTCCTGACAAACGAATAATAGTAATCCGGCATATCCAGCTTCGAAACAATAGACTTTTTAACAGAGTCTTCAATACTTTCAAATTCATGGTTGCCCAGTAAAAAATAGCGGGGTGCCTCCAGTAACCCATACAAGGGTAAAATACTGTCCAGGTCCTGATCATAACGATCAGTTACATCACCGAGTGTGATGACAAAATCGGGATTGTAAGCATTTATAGTATCAATTGCAGTTCTCAGTTTACCAAGAGTCTGAGGATAATATCTGGTATTTGAAGGGCTGCAGTGACAATATTGGGGATCGGAAATGATCGCGATTTGCAGGGGTTGCCGGCTGTTTGTTTCAGGAGGTATTAAGGTTTGAAAAAAAGGTCCTGCTGCCCAATTAAATGAACTCCCTTCAATTGCACCTGTAAAGGAACCTGCATCCATCTGAAGCTTTGTTCCCTGTCCTTCGTTCAGGTTCAGACTTACGAGCAAACCCTGGAGCGGTTGGCTTAGTTCGGAGTTGATTGTTTGAAGTATTTCACTGGCCGATCTGGCGTAATTCCATATTCGGATCGCATCCACCAACCCCGAAAATGATCCATGGGAATTACCCTGATTGTCAAACATTTTTCCAATGCCGGTAATGCCCGGAGAGGCACTGAAAGGAGATTCTTCTATTTCTTCCATTGCTTCAGGTTTACCATTCAGGTAAAGTCTCAGACTGACACCGTCATAAGTGGTTGCCAGGTGATACCAGTGATTAACAAGTAAGGTGGAATAGCCGGTAAGTTTGTGATTTACATGATTTTGAGGATCTTCAAAATCTGCAACAATTGTATAATCTTCTCGCCTTAATCCAAGGAAAAAGTTAAGGCCTGATTGAAGCGTGGTATCATTAAATCCCCGGCTTATGACCGGTATCAGGGGTATACCGTCTTCCCCGGTAATGACTGACAATCCTGTATCCCTGATCATAATCCAGCACTCCAGCGTAAAATCATGCAAATGCATCTCAGGCTTATCTTCGAAATACAAACCTGCATTTACCTGATCCAATACCACAGCATATTGTGAATTGGCCGCCTGTGATGCACAGATTAATATAAAAAAAAACACCAGGACTCGCATAATAATTCCACTAAATGTGCTTCAAGACCTCCGGGGTTACTGAAACCCCGGAGGTCTTATATCTTCCCTTGTCCCTTGTCCCTTGTCCCTGTTCAACTTCCAGAGGCTTTTTCCAGCCGCTTGAGAATGGAGAAGATGAAGGTGGCGGAAATCAGGCAACATACGACCAGCATGGTCCAAAATACGTAGAGCGCCACCTCAGCCCAGAAGATACCCATCACGCCAACAAGGATATTTCCAACTGAAGTCGCAGCAAGCCATCCTCCCTGGGCCAGTCCTTTATATTTTGGTGGCGATACCCTTGATACAAATGATATACCAATGGGACTCAGGAATAATTCAGCAATGGTGAGTATAAAATAGGTGGAAATCAACCAATACGGCGAAACCAGTGTTTTAGATACCTCTCCTCCAAGTTCCTTCGGTGATGAAAGTCCAAGGGATGCAAAAATCAGAAGTGAAAAACCCAGGGCTGTGAGGATCATTCCAAATCCTATTTTTTTAGGAGATGATGGCTCCAGGTCCCTTCCTCTCAACCATCCAAAAAATGCCAGGATGATGGGTGTAAGGGCTACAATGAAGAACGGATTAAAATGCTGAAATTTTTGCGGTGTAAAAGGATTGACCACTGCAAACCCGGAATAACGGTAATACGCCAGCAATCCAAAGATTACAAAGGCCAGGATCCCAAATAATTTTACCCTTGATGAACTGTTCTTGCGAAAGAACAATACAAGGCCTACAACCGATAAGAGAATGGGAAGCAGTGTGAACAGGTCAAACCAGAGATTGGTGAATTTCCCCACCGATGGAACTGTATAATCCCGCGCAAAGAATGTCATTGTGAATCCGTTCTGGTGAAAGGACATCCAGAAGAAGATGACTACAATAAATACCATAAAAAGGGCAAATATGCGCCTTTTGGTTTCTTCGGGCGATAATTCGATCACACTGTCCTTGGTATCTTTATTGGCTAATTTTTGCTTTTCAGTAAAATCAGCATGCTTGTAATACTTTTTAAAGCCCAGGAAAATGATGGTTGAAATGATCAGGCTCAAACAGGCTACACCGAATGCATAGTGATATGATTTACTTAGTGCATCGATATAATTTATGCTGAACGTACTGAGGGTTTCCATCGTTACGCCAGGATCCTGGGTTTGTGCAATTCCAAGGTATTCGTTTACATTTTCAATCCTGTTTTCAATAAATTTATGTGCCAGCACAGGGATCCTTGCATCGTAGGTAAAATTGGCTGCCTTTAAAACATAATTATTGACTGCCTCTGCAGCTGTAGGGGCAAACATGGCACCCACATTAATACACATATAAAAAATTGTAAAGGCAGAATCTCGTTTTGCACTGTATTGAGGTTCGTCATAAAGGTTTCCGACAAGGGCCTGAAGATTGCCTTTGAAAAGACCTGTTCCCAGCGCGATGGTAAATAATGCGCCAATTACAAGCCATAAGCTTGATTCACCGCGCAAAGGAAGGGCTAACAGCATGTATCCCACAAACATTACAACTATTCCTACAGTTACGGTGCGGCCGTAACCCAGCCATTTGTCGGCAATAATTCCGCCTAAAAGCGGCAGAAAATATACCCCAAACAGGAAACTGCTCCAGATTATACCGGTTTTATTGGAATCATACCCGTATTTTGCCTGCAGGAACAGGGTGAAAATAGCATACATGGTATAAAACCCGAATCGTTCACCCATATTTGCCAGTGAGGCTATAATTAGCCCTTTCGGATGTCCTTTGAACATAGAGATTAAAGTTTAGATTAAAAAATAAGTCAGTACTTCACAAATATAAAAATCTTTTTCAATGGCGATCATGACATTATATGCTAGCATTCTTCAAACTTGGAATAGCGTTCACTTTTTGAAAAGAAAAAGTCACTTTCAAGTGCAGCATTGTCATCACTGTCAGAGCCATGCACTGCATTCCGTTCAATACTTTCAGCAAACATTTTTCGGATGGTACCTTCCTCAGCTTTGGCAGGATCAGTGGCTCCAATCAGCTTCCGGTAATCTTCCACTGCATTTTCCTTTTCAAGAATACCTACCACAACCGGACCAGACGTCATATATGCTACCAGACTTTGGAAAAAGGGCTTGTTGCGGTGGACTGAATAAAAATGTTCTGCGTGATGCGGATCGAGTTGAATCAATTTCAGGGCAGCAATGTGGAATCCATTGGCATTGATCTTCGCCAGTATGGGTCCGACGTATTCATGGCTCACTGCACCTGGCTTGATGATGAAAAAGGTCTTAGTTCCGGCCATATTGTTTAATTTTTGGGTATAGGCGAATATAAATAATAATCTGTCTCATTGTACTGTTCTTTAACCTGTGTGTAAGAACAATGTTGAAATTATTTAAAAACTTGCGCCGGCAATCAGGCTGAAAACAGCAGAAGTTGGTTAAATTTGGAATCTACAAATTTGAACTTTCATATGACCGAAGGGAATAAAATGAGCCATCGGAACAACACATTGATCTGGGATTCGACCGCAGAAGTGGTAAAATTACTGGACACACCACCGAAAAAAATTGCATTTCTCATCCATATCAATCCGGATGGAGATGCCCTCGGATCTGCTCTTGGACTGTCAAAACTGCTTTCAAACAAGGGACACGATTGTCTGGTTATCTCGCCAAATGATTTTCCTGATTTTCTCCGATGGATGCCCGGGGCAACTGGAAATATGCCTGCTCAGTGAATCATTCAACCAGGCTGAGGAATTCATGAAAAATGCAGAGCTTATCTTTGTTGTGGATTGCAATGAGCTGAAAAGAATTATCAGGCTTCAGGAAGATTATAACGCTTCGTCCGCCTATAAAATATTGATTGATCACCATCCGGGACCGGACCTGACAGTTGATTGCATGTTGTCTGATACTTCTGTGAGCTCCACGGCTGAGCTGATTTACCGGTTTATTACTGAAACAGGTCTGCAGAAACATTCCGACCAGGATGTGGCTACCTGCCTTCTTACAGGTATAATGACCGACACAGGCTGTTTCAGCCATAACTCTTCTACACGCAGAACATATGAAACAGTTGCATCCCTTCTGGATTATGGGATTGATAAGGACGAAATTTACAACAGGATATACAATAATTATTCGGAAAAACGGATGCATCTGCTGGGTTTCAGCCTTCACGAAAAGATGGAAGTATTAGATGAATATCATACAGCAATTATTTCATTAACACTGGATGAACTCAACTCATTTAATTTCCAGGTGGGTGATACCGAAGGCTTTGTCAATTATCCCCTTTCCATAAAAGGGGTCTGTTTTTCAGTTCTGTTTGTTGAAAACGGCAACAAAATAAGGGTCTCTTTGCGTTCGAAGGGGAGTTTTGCCGTGAATGAAATTGCCAGGAAATATTTTAACGGAGGGGGACATGCCAATGCTTCCGGAGGCGATTCCTATGAAAGTATGATTGAGACAATTTCACGGTTTAAGGCCATCATACCTGATTACCAAAAGGAATTATCAGATTATGAAGATTAATACAATTTTTATTGCCTGCCTGTTATTTGTGTTTTGTAGCTGTAAACGTCACCAGGAATATACTTATTCTGAAAAGGAATATGCTGAAACAGAAAAGGCCCTGGTAGGAGCAAACAGGTTGATTCTGAAAAAGGACAAGGAAAATATCATAACCTATAACAAGCAGCATAAGCTTGATATGAAGGAAAGCGAGACAGGCTTATGGTACAGGATCGAAAAAACGGGCCACGGCAAAACAGCTTCCAACGGTCAGCAAATTACACTGAAATATAAAGTTTCCCTGCTGAATGGAATGCCCTGTTATAATTCTGATTCCCTGGGTCCGAAGAAATTTACTGTAGGAAGGGGTGGGGTAGAATCCGGACTTGAAGAAGGTGTATCCATGCTGCGCGAAGGAGACCGGGCCATGTTTATTATGCCCCCTCACCTGGCTGAAGGTTTACCGGGGGACGGGGATAAAATTCCTGCCCATTCTATCATTATATATGAGGTTGAGGTATTAAAGCTGGAGCCCTGATGAAGATTTCATTCTTTGTGATCCTGACGGTGGTTTGTCTTTCCTGCCACCGGAATTCGAAGTATCCGGAATTTACCGATTTGGGGAACGGAACCTGGTACAGGCTTCATAAGATTGGTGAAAATTCAGTAAAGCCAAAACCAGGGGATTACATCACTGTGAACCTTGCCTATGCAACAATGAATGATTCCACTTTCTTCATGGGAACACGGAAACTGCAGATAGATACTCCTGCCTATGAAGGATCGGTTGATGCGTGCTTTGAAATAATGGCGGAAGGCGACAGCGCCACGTTTATTCTCAGGGCGGATGACTTTTTTTTAAAAACCCTGAAAATCTCATTGCCAGAATTTATACCGGCTGATGGTTCTGTGAAAATAAATGCGGGTATGCGGAATATTCAAACCCGGGAAGACTATGAACAGGAAAAGGAGGCCTTTCTCACCTGGATTGAGGATTTCGGAGAATATGAGAAAGTAGTGCTGAAACAATTTATTGGCTCTGAAAAACCGGGAATCAGTCCTCTTCCTTCCGGAATTTATTATGTGAATCTTCGTCCGGGCAAAGGGAAAAAAGTTGAATTGGGTGATACAATCACAATAAATTATGAGGGCCGTTTCCTGAACGGAAGATTTTTCGATTCCACCGTGAAAAGGAATCATCCCTTTCAGTTTGTTTATGGCACTGAATGGCAGATAATTAAGGGACTTGAAGAGGCTGTTGGGATGATGCGTGAAGGAGAGCGTTCGCTGTTTATTCTCCCTTCGGAACTTGGTTTTGGAAATACCGGTTCATCTACAGGAGTTATACCTCCTTTTACCTCCCTTATTTTTGAGGTTGAAATATTAAAAGTATCTTCGCCAAATAAAATTTGACGCAACCTTTTGCGTTAATATTCATCAATATTGAGTGAATGATAAATAAAAAAATTCAAAATATGATGATTCGGATCGCAAGATTCAGGTTGTTGCTTATTACAATCTTACTTGCTTTTGCTGTTTCCGGCTGTGTAACAAATGACTGGGCAGAGAAAGAACAGAAGGAAAAGGATCTTATTGCTGCCTATGTGAAAGACAATGGGATAACTGAGGACCAAAAAACTGAAAACGGGATTTATTTTATCGAAGAAGTCGCCGGAACAGGCTTATCTCCAGCAAAAGATGATTTTGTCGTCATCAATTATACCGGGTGGTATATTGAGGATGGTGCAATCCATGAAACCAGTTATGATTCCCTTAAAAGTCATTGGGACAATGCCGATACTTACAAATATTTTGTATATGGTCCGTTGAAATTTGAATATGGCTTCAGCATTGCTGGCATCAATGAGGGCCTTGCACTTATGAAAGAAGGCGGAAAGGCACAGCTTCTGATTCCATCCGATAAGGCCTTCTATGATTTCAATCCGATGATCTATGATATTGAATTGCTTAAGGTGATTACTGATGCTCCCCATGATGACTCTCTGGTCATGGAAAAATATTTGAACCAGATAGGGTGGGATAGTTTAAGCAATTATTATGAAAAAACAGATGTATATGTAAAGGAAACACATATTGAAGATCCGAATGACGATCATTATTTTCAGGCTAGCGATACCTTGTATTTCAAATATACCGGTAAACTGCTGGATAGTTACGGAACTACAGTGACCGAGCGGATTTTCGATTCAAACATGCAAAATGGAGAAACTGTGAAATATGTTCATGGCCTGCAAAGTTATGAGAAGGGATCATTCATGCTGGGTTTCCCCCAGGCCTTGAGATCTTCACTGGACACTCTCCGCTTTAAGTCAAAGGCAACATTTGTATTGCCATCGATAAAAGCTTATAGTGATAAAGGATTGATCAATTCCCAGTACGGTTACATCATTGTGCCTAAATTCCAGACTGTTGTGTACGATATAGAGGTTGTGGATCTGCAGTCCCCTGCAAAATAGGAAACTCAGGATTGCAGGATAAATACAGCCGGCTGCTTTTTCAAGTCTGGTGGTGGATGCATTTTCCATTCCTGGATCCGTTTTGTACATATCCACTCATTTTCAAGCGTAATATTGGCTGCTATACAAAGTCTGGTTAAAGGTTTGCAAACCTCAAGAAGTGTTTCAATGAGGTGGTGATTCCGATAGGGAGTTTCAATAAAAATCTGGGACTGCATTATCACTCTCGGAGCGTTTCTCCAGGAAACGGATCCGGCTGGCCCTTTCCGGGTTCTTTACCGGAAGGTATCCGTTAAATGCAAAATTTTGTCCGTTTAACCCGGATGCCATTAAAGCCAGCATAATGGATGACGGGCCGACCAGAGGAATTACTTTATAATTTAGTTTATATGCTTCCCTTACAAGCACCGAACCCGGATCAGCCACCGCCGGCAACCCGGCTTCAGAGATCAGTCCCATATTCCCATATCCGGCAGCTGAAAAAAAGGCCGGCACGTCCTGATCCGGCGTATGCTCATTCAGCAGGAAGAATTGCACCGAATCAATGGGTTTGGCATAACCACAGCGGACAAGAAAGCGCCTTGCCGTTCGAAGCTCCTCCACCACAAAATGATCAAGTGAACGGATAATATCGAAATTGGGTGACGGCATAACTTGTTGAGCTGGTGTATCACCTAATGTTGAAGGGATAAGGTATAGGTTTCGTTGTGTATTCATTATTTGGCCCGATCTGACAGGATGTTCAAAAATACACAAACGCGTTCATTTACCAATTAATCTGTTTAGAAATACGTATATCCTGGAAATTGTCAACAATCCTCATGTTTTTCCGTATAAGATATATTGTTTTCAGGTTAGTTTCTTTTCCGGTGCATGTATCCATATATATCGGTTTAATTTGAATCCCGACACAAACATAATTGTTCTTGCCAGCTCCCATATCATAATTATCGTGATCCTGGCTGTTATGATCATGTGTATGGCCGCATTCGGATTTTATTACCTCTTTTACAAATACCGGAAAGAAAAGATAAGAACAGAAACAATGATCAGGGAGTCAATCCTGCAGGAACGAAATCAGTTAAGGACGTTGATCGACAGCATGCCGGATGTAATTTTCATAAAGGACAGGCAAAGCCGTTTTGTGGCTGTGAACAAAATGGTAGCCGGCGTGATGGGTACAAAACCGGAAGCCCTGATCGGCAAGACCGATTTTGAATTTTATACACCCGACCTTGCGCAGCGTTATTATGATGATGAACAGGCCATCATGGAAGCAGGGGAGGCAAAGATCAATTATGAAGAGCCACACCTTGATGAACATGGCAACCGGATCATTCTTTCCACTTCCAAGGTTCCCCTCAAGAACAGCAACGGGGAAGTGATGGGTATTGTGGGTATCGGAAGGGATATCACGCGCCTGAAGCGAATTGAGATACAGCTCAGGAAAAAAACTGAAGATCTTCAGGAAACAAACAGGCTGCTTGAGGAAAGACAGGAGGAAATCATGGATCAGTCGGAAGAACTGGCGGCCCAGGCACAACATCTCCTGATTACAAATACTGAGCTGGAGCGGTTGAATAAAACAAAAGACAAATTCTTTTCAATTATCGCCCACGATTTGCGAAATCCATTCAATGCCATAATGGGTTTTTCCGAATTGTTATGCCATGATTTTAACGAAATGGATGACAAACAGAAACTCGGTTTACTCGAACTGATCAATTTGTCCTCTGAATCAGCTTATAACCTGTTGGATAACCTTTTGCAATGGGCCCGCACTCAAACTGATAAAATCAAGTTCAGTCCCGAATATTTCGAATTGTCAGAAGTGGTTAAGCAGGTTATTGACCTGCATGGTATCATTGCAGAAAAAAAGCAGGTTTCTATTGAAAACATAATACCGGATTCAACCAGGGTTTATGCGGACAAAAATATGATCCACACAGTGATAAGGAACCTGATCAGTAATGCGATCAAGTTTTCCCACAAAGGTGGAAAGGTATTTATTTCATCCTTTGAAAATGGGGCGATGACTGAGATAGTAATTCGGGATCAAGGAATTGGCATGAGTCGCGAAAATTTAAGTATGCTTTTTCGCATAGATACCTATTATTCCACATCCGGAACATCGGGAGAATCAGGAACAGGTCTCGGCCTGATCATTTGCAAGGAATTTGTGGAGAAAAACAACGGTCGCATACGTGCCACCAGCAAAGAGGGCGAGGGGACCGCCGTTAGCTTTACGCTGATGAGGTAGGTACTAATTCATTTATGTGGTCGGGAATCTTCGGAGTTCAGTATTCAGTGTTCCTTGTTCGGTGTTATTTGTCGTAAAACAACACTGAACAAGGAACACCCAACGCCGAACTCCGAAGATTCCCAACCGCAAAACTACAAAACTGCAAAACTTTTAAATCTCTTTCTACCGACAGCAAATCCCTGTTGGATTATTCTCAATAATCAAATTTAAAAATTAACCCGGAATAAAGTCGGCTTTGAATAAGCAAAGGGTAACGATGACCCTTCACACGAAACGTAGACCGACCCATCATTAGAATAAGCGATGCCTTCTGTCTGGTACCCTGAAAAATCCACGAAATTAATCCTCCGGGTGTCGGCAAAAGTTAAATTATCAAAACCGAAATCGGAAACGACAGTAATAAAAGGTGTAAAATTCTGGTATCCCAAAAGTAACAATTCCTTTTTCGCCTTGGAATATGCTGCGGCAGTAACTAGTCCGGATACATTGTATTCTTTTTTGAATTTTGCTGTATAATTCCCTGCTTTTGCGGGCAAGGTATACAAACTTGTCTGATTGGCTTCCCAGTTCTTTGTAAACAGGATCACAGAATCCTGTACCACTACAAAAGCTTCACAATCCCAGGGGGTGGTGAAATTGTTTGCCGGGGCAAAATCCGTCTGGTCCTGATATGAAAAGCCTATGGTGCCAGCAACCGGTATAGTGTCTGATGAGGGAAGTATATCCTGTTTATTCAGAATATATATCCTGAGATCACGACGGTCTCCCAGGTTATTTCCGAAATCTCCGATATATAAATGCTTTTCATCCTGGGTAATATCTTCCCAATCAGTGTTTACTGCTTCCCGGATGATTACTTTCCTAAGAAATGAGGTATCTTTAGTATTGAATCCGTAAATGGCTGCTTCGCCACCACCGTCATTGATATTCCAGAGTAAATCTCCATATTCAGTCATCCCTGAATTTTCCTGTAAAACTTCCGGGAAATAACTCACCCTTACCAGCTTTGGATCCTTTACCGGTTCTTCAGTATTATGGCTGCAAGTAACCAGGGCCACTGAGAGACATGCCGTAAAAGCGGTTTTTAAGGTTGTGAATATCATTTCACTTCTAATTTTGAGGAAAACCAAGGAGCTTCATCATTTTTGCAAACAGGTCAGTGTTTTCCTGAACACCCTGAAATAGTTCTGCTCCCGGACCAAAAGCAAACACAGGGACCATCACCCCTGTATGGTCCATTGTATTAAATTTGGCAACAACTGTACCTGACTGATAGTCTCCACCTGCAAGGCTCATTCCACCCGTTTCATGATCAGCTGTAATAATCACCAGGGTATGCCCGTCCTTTTTGGCAAAATCCAGGGCTTTCCCAATGGCGTTGTCAAAATCGACCATCTCGGCTGCCACCAGATTGCCATTGTTTGCATGTGCACCCCAGTCGATCTGTGATCCTTCCACCATCAGAAAGAAGCCTTTCTTATTCTCACTCAGTATATTCAGGGCAGTTTGTGTACTGTTGGGCAACATATCACCCCTGCCATTCATCATGGAAGGATTATGCTCTTTGGCCGTGAGCCCGGCCAGCTTGCCATGTGTTATTTTTTTAATGCTGTCCATCGAAAAGATAACCTGGTATCCTTTCTGACGTAATTCATTCAGCAAATCGCGCTTGTCCTTCCGAACGGCAAAATGATTGATACCGCCGCCGATAAAAACATCAATATCCGTTTTCAGAAAATCAGCTGCAATGGCCTCATAATCATCCCTGAAAGCCTGGTGGGCAATAAATGAAGCAGGAGTTGCATGGGTTATGGCACTGGTTGATACGAGTCCCGTTGCCAGGCCCTTGTCTTCTGAATATTCCAGGATGGTTTTTGCAATGACAGTATCTTTATCTACCCCAATCGCACCATTATATGTTTTATATCCTGTGGAAATAGCTGTTGCCCCTGCACCCGAATCTGTTATATAATCTGAAGCAGAATAGGTTTTACTGAATCCGATACTGTTGCATCTGAACAGATTAAGCTGTCCCTTATTGGCAGTATAGCCTGAATATACCTGTGCTACTCCCATGCCATCGCCAATCATCAAAATAATATTAGTTGGTCTTTCGTTCCTTTTCTGAGCGTTGACAGAAATTGTAAGCAGCAGCATCAGTGCATAAACAGGAAGGCGTCTGTATATAAAATGGTTCATGATGGAAATAAAAATATAATGAACAATAAATTCATAGTTTTGTGCATCCGATAGATTCGGTTTGATTTTGTGCGATAAATTTAGGATATATATTTTTGCTTTTACGATAAATTGATCAAAATGAAGAAATACAAATGCACCGTTTGTGGCTTTATATATGACCCGGTTGAGGGAGATCCTGATGGTGGGATTGCACCGGGGACCCCGTTTGAGGACATACCGGATGATTGGGTATGTCCTGTCTGTGGAGTGTCAAAATCCGATTTTGAATTTGCTGAATAAAAACCGTAACCAAACAATATAAATCATTCAGACGGGATATTCTTCAGTACATCAAGCAAAAGCAGCCAGAATTTCTCAGTGGTTTTTATGTTAATCCTTTCTGAAGGTGAATGCGGATCGAGGATTGTAGGACCAAAGGAAATCATATCCAGCCAGGGATATTTTTCAAGGAACAGACCACATTCGAGGCCTGCATGAATGGCTTTTACAGCCGGGTCAACACCAAACAGTCTTTTATAGCTGTCCACAGTGATGTTCAATATGGCCGAAGTGGGATTCGGATTCCAGCCGGGATAGCCTTCTGTTTGCTGCACCAGTGCTCCCGCCAGTTTAAATGTACTTTTTACCCTGTTGCCAATCTGGATCTTCTCTGTATTCACAGAACTTCTCTGGCTTGTGGAGATCACAATGCGATTCATTCCCTCAAATTTGATCGAAGCCAGATTGGTGGATGTTTCAACCAGGTCATTTATAACCCTGCTCCAGGATATCACTCCGTGGGGACATGCATACAGGGAGTTTAGCAACTTCTCCTGCACTTTTTTCTTGAGCACATTTTCCGGTACCGGAACCGGCAGCATATTCATCTGCAGCCCGGGTTCATCCGCAACAAAGGCAGGAAGAAGTAAACGGGTATAGTCCCTGAAATAGTCAATAAAAACTTCCTTATGGGTATCCGGTATTACAATGATTGCGTTAGCTTCACGCGGGATGGCGTTTCTCAGGTTTCCACCTTCAAATATGGATAAACGCGCGCTGAAACGGTTTCTGATCTCCCATAGAAACTGGTTCAGGATCTTGATTGAATTACCCCTGTTTTTGTGGATATCTGTTCCGGAATGGCCACCCTGCAACCCGGTCACTTCAATACGGAATGCGGATGATTTTTCAGGTGTATGGCGTGTATTGTATTTGATCGTGGCCACCGTATTCATTCCCCCGGCACATCCGATAAACAATTCCCCTTCGTCTTCTGAATCGAGGTTCAACAGGATTCTGGCATCGAAGAAATTGGTTTCAAGTCCCATGGCACCATTCAAACCGGTTTCTTCATCAATCGTAAACAGGCACTCGATGGGACCGTGTTTTGCCTCTGAATCAGCCAGGAGGGAGAGCTGGGCTGCCACGCCGATGCCATTATCGGCTCCAAGCGTGGTATCCTCTGCCTTAACCCACTCATTATCCACAACCACCCGGATGGGATCTGTTTCAAAATTATGCAGACTGTTGCTGTTCTTCTCACAAACCATGTCGAGGTGACTCTGAAGACACACGGTCTGCCTCTTTTCATATCCTGAAGTGGCCGGTTTACGGATCAACACATTGCCGGTAGCATCTTTTTTAAAGCTGAGTTTATGGCTTTTGGCAAATTCAGTCACGTAAGCGATCATTTTCTCCTCGTGTTTGGAAGGTCTGGGTATTTTGGTTATCTCTTCAAAATATTTCCAAATGCCGGATGGTTTAAGTTTTCCAAGCTGTGTCATAACAAAAAAGAAGTTAAAGATTTTAATCTATGATCAAATATAATATTTATTAATTAACACATCAGTAAACTACAGGTTCTCAATATTCTTTAAATTTTATACTTTCGCATGGAATTTAATGTCATGATTGCATTTTTTCAAAATAGTCTTTCCGGAATATGATCAATTTTGACCTGGTATTGGTTTTTATTGTTCTGTTGTTTATTCTTATTTCACTCTATAGGAATCTGCTCGGTATCGCTTTTACATTTCTGATCGCTGTGGTCACGCTGGGCATTTTCGGAATTCTTACCCCCTCGGAGATTATTAGCGGTTTTGGAAATGAACAGGTTGCCGTGGTAATACTAATGCTTGTTTTCAGTGATGTTTTAAGAAAAACCAATATCATTGAAAACACATTTGACCGGCTATTTCGCCGGACAAAAACATATAAGGGTTTTATCAGCAAGATGGTGCTGACCACTTCTGCCTTTTCAATGTTTTTGAACAACACGCCCCTCGTAGCTGTGATGATGCCCTATATTCACAGCTGGTCAAAGCGAAATAATTTTTCCCCCTCCAAATTTCTCATCCCTCTTTCCTATGCATCAATCCTGGGAGGATCCGCCACGCTCATCGGCACATCCACGAACCTGATCGTGAACAGTATGATCATCAATCAGAAGGTTATTCCCGGACTTCAGTCCCTGGGCATGTTTGAGTTTGCCTGGGTTGGAATTCCCATGATGATCATTGGATGGTTATACCTTGTATTGTTTGGAAATCTTCTGTTGCCCTCAAAATCGGGTATTGATGAAAATTTCACTACACACGCACGCGAATATGTTATTGAAGCCAAGGTAAGTTCAAAATCGCATCTGATCGGGAAAACGGTTGGCGATACCGGTTTGCAGGATATACAGGGATTGGAAATGGTAGCCATCATACGGAAATCGTTCCGCATTACTGCCGTGCCGGCCGATGTGGTGCTCGATAAAGGTGATGTGCTTGTCTTCGCCGGAGATACTAAAAATATTGCAGAACTGATAACCACCAATTCAGGATTGGTGCTGCCGGAGGTTGGAATGCTTACCCGTGTTAAGCGTGCCGATGTGAACGAGGTGGTGGTATCACAAAACTCCAGCCTGATAAATAAATCCGTTCGTGACAGCAATTTCAGGGGAAAATACGACACAGCCATCATAGCTGTTCATCGGAATGGTGAAAAGATAGAGGATAAACTGGGAAATGTTATTCTTAAATCAGGGGATGTGCTGCTGCTATTTGCCGGTGAAAATTTTATAAGCCGCACCAGGGATACCCATGATTTTTACTTCATTTCAAAGGTGTCGGAATTTGTGAAACTCGAATGGTATAAATCACTTACGCTAATCCTTGGAACTATTCTTGTAATAACCTTATCGGTTTTCAATATTATTTCATTGTTCATGGGATTGATCATTATGATCCTCATCTCAATGATTTTTAAAGTAACCACCCCAAGGGATATACCCGCTAATATTGACTATAACCTTGCCCTTGTGATTGTATTATCCCTGGCATTGGGAACCGCCATGATGAAATCGGGCGCAGCAGGTCTTGTTGCAAACGGGGTAATAACAACCTTTCTGCCCATGGGAAAAGTCGGAGTCCTGTTCGGAATATATTTTATTACGGCAGTACTTTCAGCATACATAACGACCAAAGCTTCTGTTGCCATTGTTTTCCCCATTGCCTTAAGTGTTGCCCAGCAGCTCGACGTGACGGCTACACCTTTTATCCTGGCAGTTGCCTATGCCGCGGCCTGTACATTTATTACACCGCATGGATATGTTACCAATCTGATGGTATATGGTCCGGGAGGTTATTCTTTCCGCGATTTCATGCGGGTTGGCCTGCCTCTTAACCTTATATACATGGTAGTGGCAGTCTTTATTCTTTCCGTTGTATATTTTTAAAAATAAGACTATTACAGGGGTTTGCTGAAGATCCGGAATCTTTTTTTAACTATTCCGCCCATTTTTTCATATTCAGCACGCATTTTGGTATTGGTCTCCAGTACCAGGTGACTGTCGATAAATTCCATGTTCTCTTCCTGTGCCGATTGCAGCATCTTAATTCCAAGAACCACATCCAGGCCGTTGTTCCTGTAACTGTCATGAATGGCTCCCAATAACATGGTCAGAAGGCGTGATGTTCTCGAGGCCTTCAGGATATGGTAGAATCCGAAGGGAAAAAGCCGGCCATGTGCCTTCCGGATCCCTTCGGAAATCTCAGGCATTGCCAGGGCAAAGGCAATGAGTTGGTTATGTTCATCAAAAATTATCTTAACAAACTTTGGATTGATAACCGATATATACCGGTTGGCAAAGTAATCCATTTCCTTCACGGTAAGCTCGCTAAAGCCATAAATATGAGCATAAGTTTTGTTTATCAGCTCAAAAACAGGACGAATGAATTTCTTAAGTTCCCTTCGGGAGTTGAATTCTTTTAACCTAAAATGATTGTTTTCAAGGGTACGGTTATAAATAGCCTTATAAAAATCAGGAATAACCTTTGGCACAGGAAGAATGTAATCGAGGCAGTCTATTTCCTTTTTATAGCCAAAACTTTCTGTAAGGTCCACCATATATGGCATGCTATAATTTGTAGCGATGACAACAGGCTGATCGAATCCTTCGATGAGAAATCCCTCGGGGTCCTTATCTGAAAATCCAAACGGGCCGATTATTTTTTTCATTCCCTGTTTCCGAAGCCATTCCTCCACTGCCATTAAAAGTGCACTGGCCACTTCGGCATCCTGGTAACATTCAAATGCAAAAAAACGTCCGCATTCCTCGTTTTGTACTTTATTATATTTATGGTTGATTATTCCCATGATTCGACCTGCTGGCTTCCCGTCCTTATATGCCAGGTACAATATTGTGCTGCAATCCTGGAAAAATCTGTTCTTCTCAGGATCATAAAATTCCCATTCATCAGAATACATTGGAGGAACCCATCCATGGTGATTTGCATGTATTTTATCCGGAAGATGAATGTATGTGCCCAGCTCGGAGCGGGAAAGGACTTCTCTAATAGAAATCGCCATAGATTTTTTTTGGGAAAGATAATCAAAAATCACTCTTGCTGCTAATTGAGAGACGGGAAATGAAGTTATCTTTGTGCCTTTCAAAAATCAGATCATGCATCTTATTGACAGTATTCTTAATAAATCGGTTAGTGAAGGTATTTTGTCTTTGTACGGGCAATCTGCAGATCCCCGGTTAATTCAATTACAAAAAACAAGGCGCGAATTTGAAGGAGATATCACCCTGGTAGTGTTCCCTTTGTTGAAATTGTCACGAAAATCGCCTGATGATACTGCCCTGGATATTGGCAACTATTTACAGAAGAATTTACCGGATGTGATCCGGTTCAACGTAGTGAAGGGTTTTCTAAACCTTGTCATTTCTGACAACTATTATTTACGGTTTTTGAATCAGGCTTCACTGGATAGTCTATTTGGATTTACAGCTATCGACAGGGATGCAAGTGCAATCATGGTAGAATATTCTTCTCCCAATACCAATAAACCCTTGCACCTCGGACATATCAGGAACAATCTGCTTGGATTTGCACTCAGTAAAATACTCAATGCAGGAGGGAAAAAGGTCATCATGACCAACATTGTAAATGATCGTGGAATTCATATCTGCAAGTCCATGCTTGCCTGGCAGAAATGGGGAAATGGAGAAACCCCTCAGAAATCAGGAAAAAAAGGTGATCATCTTGTAGGTGAATATTATGTGAAATTTGATCAGGAATATAAAAAACAGATTTCTGTTCTTGTTGAGAAAGGAATGAAACAGGAGGAGGCGGAAAAAAGGGCCGGGTTAATCGTGGAAGCTCAGGAAATGCTAAGAAAGTGGGAGGCTGGCGATGAAGAGATAATGTCGTTATGGAAAACGATGAATGCATGGGTATATAAGGGTTTTGATGAAACATACCGGAGATTGGGTGTGCACTTCGACAAGATTTATTATGAATCCGAGACCTGGGTGCATGGAAAGGATGTTGTACTCGAAGGACTTGCTAAAAACATCCTTGTGCGGCATGAGGACGGGTCTGTATGGGCCGATATGCGTGACAGGGGTCTGGATGAAAAGGTGTTGCTGCGTTCGGACGGTACCTCAGTGTATATGACTCAGGATATTGGAACTGCCAAACTCAGACAAATCGATTACGCACCTGACAAAATGGTTTATGTTGTGGGGAATGAGCAGAACTATCATTTCAAAGTACTTGCCATTATTCTTGATATGCTTGGATTTCCATGGGCCAAAACCCTGCATCACCTGTCATATGGAATGGTGGAATTGCCCGAAGGCAAGATGAAATCGCGCGAAGGAACTGTGGTAGATGCTGATGACCTTATGGATGAGATGATAGAGACCGCACGTGAAATGTCGAAAGAACTCGGAAAACTTGAAGGGCTTGATGATGAGGAAAAAGAAAACATATTCAGGATCATCGGCATGGGTGCTTTAAAATACTACATGTTAAAAGTGGATCCGGTTAAGAATATGCTGTTCAATCCCAGGGAATCCATTGATTTTGATGGCAATACAGGTCCGTTTATCCAATATACCTATACCCGGATCAGGTCAGTATTCAGGAAAGCTACTGAAATGGGGATTTCCATGCCCGGGTTGGTTCAAACGAATATTCAACTCAACGACAAGGAGAAGAATCTGATCAGGCTGGTTCATGAATTTCCTGCCATCGTAAATGAGTCGGGCAATGCTTTTAATCCCTCGTTGATTGCCAATTTCATTTATGATCTGGTAAGAGAGTATAATCAGTTTTACCATGAATATTCCATATTGAAAGAGGAGAATCCGGATATTCGCGATCTTCGGCTTGTGTTATCGCGCATGGTTTCAGATGTGGCCAGGAATGGGATGGAACTCCTGGGCATCGAAATGCCGGAAAGAATGTAATTTTTTTAACTTTGAATGTAATTTCATTAAAAATAAAGGCGAAGTTGCAACTTATCTCACGAGCGAAAGCGAGTATACTTCGCCTATCAAATGAAGCTAGGCGAAGTTTGCAACTTCGCTTGATTTAACTAACAAAAACAGAAACATCTATGTTCGATAATTTATCCGACAGGCTTGAAAGATCCTTTAAAATATTGAAAGGTGAAGGAAGGATCACTGATATTAATGTAGCGGAAACCCTGAAGGAAATTCGCCGTGCACTGCTCGATGCTGACGTCAATTACAAAATAGCCAAATCCTTTACCGATAATGTAAAGGCCAGGGCCATGGGCGAGAAAATTGTGGCTTCGGTTAAGCCGGGCCAGATGATGGTAAAGATCGTTCATGATGAACTGGTCGTGTTGATGGGCGGTTCAAATGAGGATATCAACCTGAAGGGAAATCCTTCAGTGATTTTAATTGCCGGATTACAGGGTTCCGGTAAAACCACCTTCACTGCAAAACTGGCCAGCCATCTTAGGCAGAAGAGGGGTAAATCGCCCATGCTGATTGCTGGTGACGTTTATCGTCCGGCTGCTATTGAGCAGTTAAAGGTGCTTGGGGGGCAGGTAAATATCCCGGTCTATACTGAGGATGGCAATCCCGACCCGGTTAAAATTGCCCAGAACGGCATAAAAGAAGCGAAAAGGCTGGGTCATGATCTTGTCATTGTAGATACGGCAGGCCGTTTGGCGATTGATGCTACCATGATGAATGAGATTGAATCCATCAAAAAGCACATCAGTCCGCAGGAAATTCTTTTCGTTGTGGATGCCATGACCGGACAGGATGCTGTGAATACAGCAAAGGAATTTAATGACAGGCTCAATTTCGATGGTGTTGTCCTTACAAAAATGGATGGCGATACCCGTGGTGGTGCTGCTCTTTCCATCAGGGCGGTTGTTGAAAAGCCTATCAAATTCATCAGTGCCGGAGAGAAGCTTGAATCCATCGAGCTTTTCCATCCCGAACGTATGGCTGACCGTATTCTGGGTATGGGGGATATTGTTACCCTCGTAGAAAAAGCTCAGGAACAGTTTGATGTTGAATCTGCACGGAAAATTCAAAAGAAAATTGCGAAGAACCAGTTTACATTCAGCGACTTTCTTAGTCAGATCCAGCAGATCAAAAAGATGGGAAACATCAAGGAGCTGGCCAGTATGATACCTGGCGTTGGCAAGGCTTTGAAAAATCTTGATATGGATGATAATGCCTTTAAGGGAATTGAGGCCATCATTTTTTCAATGACTCCAACTGAAAGGGAAAATCCGGATGTGATTAATGGCTCACGAAGAAAGAGAATTGCCGAGGGAAGCGGGACCAACATCCAGGAAGTGAACCGGCTGATCAAGCAGTTTGATGAAACCCGGAAATTGATGAAGACGATCACCACAAGCAAAAACCCAATGCGTATGATGGGCAACATGCCCGCCATGCGTGGAAAATAAAACATAAATATCCCACAAATGCAACTCATTGACGGCAAAAAAATTGCTTCTGAAATAAAAGCCGAAATTGCCCTTGAAGTAAAGGAAATGCTTGCCCAGGGTCATCAAGGCGCCCCACCTGGCTGCTGTTCTCGTCGGCCATGATGGAGGAAGCGAAACCTATGTGGCCGGAAAGGTAAAGGCCTGCGAGGAAGTAGGTTTCAGGTCAACCCTTATCCGGTATGAGGACACCATTTCAGAAAGCACCTTGCTCGATACGGTGCGTTCACTGAACAAGGATGCCGAAATAGATGGTTTCATAGTGCAGTTACCGCTTCCTGATCATATTTCCGAACAGAAGGTAATTGAAGCCATTGACCCTTCCAAGGATGTGGATGGATTTCACCCGGTTAATGTAGGCCGGATGGTACTTGGATTACCTGCATTTGTTTCTGCAACTCCTGCCGGCGTCATGGACCTTATCAGCAGGTATAACATTCCCACAACAGGCAAAAACTGCGTTGTGGTGGGCCGGAGCAATAACGTCGGAAAACCAATGGGCATGCTTCTATCCTTAAAGGGTTACCCGGGTGATGCTACAGTTACCCTGTGCCATAGCCGCACTATTGACCTTCCCGGTGTTATCCGCAAGGCAGATATAATTATTGCAGCTCTGGGAAAAGCCGAGTTTATCACCGGTGATATGGTGAAAGAAGGCGCAGTGGTTATTGATGTGGGGATTACCCGTGTGCCCTCAGCAGTTACGAAATCGGGCTGGAAACTGATCGGTGATGTGAAGTTTGATGAAGTGGCCCCGAAATGCAGCTACATCACTCCCGTACCAGGCGGTGTTGGACCCATGACGATTGTTTCTCTTCTGAAAAATACACTGAAGGCAGCTCATTTACGATCACTGTCCAGAATGACATGAGGTCACTTATTTTCATATCGCTTTTGTTGACTGGTATTTTTTTTACAGCATGTAAAAAAGATCCCGATGAACAAAGATTATCCTGGTCAACCGAGGCTCCTCTTTCAATTCCATATCGCCAAAGGATCCAGCGTCTTGAGAAGAAAAATCTGCTGCGGAACTGTTCATTTGAAACCGGTAAAATTCTCAAAGTCGACAGCCTGAAAACGACTTTCGTAATTGATGGATGGCATCAGACGGGTGAGCATGTTGAATGGGTGGATACAAGAAATGAGAACTTATACAGGAAAAATGAGGCGTTTAACGGATACAGGTCGATAAAGGTAGTCAGGCACCAGGCCAATGAAACTGACAAACAGGGTGAGGGAGTGCTTTCGGAATATATAAAGGTCATACCGGGCAATTACAGCTTTTCATTTTATACAAGACTTGAAAAGGTGATGCCTGTGAAAAGCAGGCTTGGAATAAGGATGTATGATGGCGTTGACATCCGGTTAATATTCTTTGACCGGAACAAAAACCAAATTGACGCGGAAGCAGATTTTCCGCAAATGAGACAATCCATTGACAATTCGTTCAAATCACTTTCATTTGCAAATTTCAGTACCATACCTGATTTTGAATGGGGCAAAATCATTGGCAAATCTGCTGATTTTCCTTTTCCCGACGGGGATATTCCCACAAATGCGCATTATATAAGGATTTTCATAGGATTGAAAGGCACGGGCACAATGTGGATTGACAGTGTCAATTTTTCCTATACGAGGAAGAATTTCTCGGTAGGGGAGCGGATGATGGAGTATACGGATACCAGCCTTCGAATGTCACCTGTTATTATTCCAACACCGAAGAAAATGGAAAGGCAGGAGTCGGTATTCTTTTTTAAAACCGGTGATACTACCAGCCTTCCTGTAATTGTAATTCCCCCGGATGCGGATGACCTGACACAAAGGTCTGCCAAACAGCTTCAAAATGCCCTCGCTTCCAGGATCGCAGAAACAGATAAAAAATATGAAAATACTTCCCTGATCAGGATCAATCATGATCTGCAATTGAATACAAATCATAAGGGGCTGATTTTTGTCCTGGGTAAATCCTCACTATATTCAACCTATCAGGATGAATTGCCCCTATCCGATATTGCAGGTCATCCCCAGGGGTATTACATATTTACTTCCCATAATCTTACGAATGTAATTTTTCTGGATGGAAATTCCAGTTTAGGGAATATATTACGCTGTTCTTTCTGCCATTCAGCTGATTGATGGCAAACAACCTGTTTTTCATAATGCCCGGATAATTGATTATCCTGATTTTGAAAACCGGTATTTCACACAAGGTTACATGATCGATCAATCCGAAGCAAACCAGGCTGCCAGAATATCAGGGGAACTGGCTGATTATAAACTGAACGGAGTATTTTACGGACTAAATAACCCGTCACGAAATGAAGCGTTATTTCTATTCAGGGAAAAAATAGCTCACCTACCGGCGTTCGGCTTTGGAATTATTTCACAGGGTAATATGGTTGATCCCCGTATTCAAGCCGACAGGGTTGTATATGCACCCTTATCGTGGATAAGGCCTGAAGATTCCACCTTGTGTTATCCTGCATTCATGAACCTGTCGGTTTCTGATTCTTCAGTACCTTTACATTCAATTCAAATTGCACCGGTATATAACAATTATCTGCTGGATTACATGCAATTTATGAATCAGGTTACCTTGAACCCGCAATCCACAACCCTTTTCTATTCAGGAAGTTCATTTTTCAGCCTGAACACGGATGATGCGGATATTGCCAGGTATATGGGCTATGCACGCTCAAAACCTGTATTCATGGATAATTCTATGGTCATTTCCACGGGCTGGGGACGATACAATGGCGTTATGCCCTATTATCCCGGAAAGTTAAGGATATATAATATTATAGAACCTTTCTTAAATCATGGCATTGCGATTTCATGGACCATCTTGACAATTCCATGTACTGGATGAACTTCACCGCCGGTTCCGAACTGGATGCTATAAGGATGGCAACGGCTGCTGATTTTATGTGGAATACCCGTGACTATGATCCGGATTATTCATTATGGAAAGTTCTTGTATCCAGGTACGGGGTTGATGCAGCCAGGGAACTGATCCATTTTGCAAATCAATATGGACTGATGCTTGAAACAGAGCTTAAACTGCAAAGAAATGAACAGGTCCAGCGGAATCTTAAAAGCATCAGGGAAGACCTTACCTCATTATCCGTTTCAACCCGGAATCTTGAAAAATGGTTAGGATCAGATCATCCGCTGATGAAAGATATCCGTTCCTTAAATACTCTGCTAAAAGCCCGGCTCGAACATTTAACAAGTTCAAAGGTTTCAAATCCCTGATCTTGCTAAAGTGTTAACTTTTTTATTAAATTAGCTGCCAAGTACAGGTCCGATGTTTACTGACTGGGATAATTTTCAAGAGGAGGATGAGACACTGGAAGCTGTGAAGCGCTACAGGGAAATGCTTGCGCATAACAGTCATGTATTTTTTGACCTGTATGAATACGAATTTATTATTGATTACTTCATTGAACAATTCAATTTCAAGGATGCACTCCTTGCTGTTAAACATGCCCTCGAACAGCATCCTTACGCCACATCTGTAAAGCTTAAACACATCCAGTTGCTGATTGAAACCGGCAAGCCCGGCAAGGCACTCGGAATGATCCGCCATATTCAGGATGCCGAGGCTTCAAATTATGAACTGTTCCTTGCCAAAGGAATTGCACTGAATCTCACAGGAAAGTTTAAGGAAGCATTGGCCGAATTTGAACTGGCTATCCGGCTATGTACTGAAAACAGGGAAGAAGTTACCTACAATATTGCACAATCTTTCATGCAGATAGGAAAGCATTCTCATGCCATAAAATACCTTATGCTGGCCTATGAGTTTAATGCAGAAAACGTGCTCGTGCTCTATGACCTGGCCCTGAATTATGAAAAGCTTGATCGCCAGGAAAAGAGCATTGAATATTACCAGAAATATCTTGAACTCGATCCGTTTGCGGAACATGTATGGAATAACCTGGGCCTGATTTATACATCTGTTGAAAATTCCGAAAAGGCAACAGAAGCGTTTAATTTTGCCATTGCGATAAATCCGCATTATTTTTCACCCTATTATAACAAGGCAGAACTTTGCATTTTCAACAATAACCTTACGGGTGCCATTGATGTTTACAATGAACTCCTTTTACAGGACAATTCAAACACCAAGGCCCTTAGTGACCTGGGAAACTGCTATGAGGAAAGCGGGAATTACCTTGAAGCATTAAAGGCATATGACCGGGCCATAACGATTTCCTGCGATTGTTCCGATGCGTGGTTTGGCAAGGGAATGGTATATTTCCGGCAAAGAAAATACAGGCCCAGCATTTCCTCCTTCAAAAAGGCCGTGGGATTTCAGCCGGGCAATTCAGATTACTGGTTTATGCTGGGAGAAGCGTTTTCACGATTCCGTAAATTGGATCAGGCCATTAATGCCTATTCCAGGGCAGCCGAATTGAACCCCCTCGATTTTGAAGCATGGATGGCATGTGCCCAGGTTTTGTTCAGAAAAAAGCGGGTCGGGGAAGCGATCAACATGTTGATCCAGTTGTATCAGCATAATCATGAAAATCCTACGATCAACTACAGGCTTGCAGCCTATCATGCATACCAGCTTGATTTTGTAAATGCAAATAAATATTTTGAAAAGGGGCTCAGGCTAAATTATTCCTGAACATCACGAAATGTTCAGGCAGTTTCCTAAAACCAAAACGGTAGCAGGATTCAAAACACTGATTGAGGAGCATGTTCAGCCACAACCGGTGATCAAGAAAACAAAATAAATTACAGATATGCAGATCAAATTACCTTACCTTCCTGAAAGATCCTCCAAACCCCGGAACACCGGGCTCACCATGGTGATGGACAAAGGCCTGAGCACTGGTGAGGCTGAGAATTTCATTGAAATGAATGCACATCTTACCGACCTGATAAAACTGGGTTTTGGAACTTCAGTTGCCAGTCCCCGGATTGAAAGAAAAATAGGGTTATACAAGGAGGCAAATATTCAGACCTATCTTGGAGGTACCTTGTTTGAGGCATTTGTTATCCGCGATATGTTTGAAGATTATATCAGGCTGGTGGATAAACTGGGTCTGACTACAGTGGAAGTTTCCGACGGATCAATGTACCTTCATCACAGCGATAAACTAAAGTATATCAGTCGTCTCTCAAAACATTTCAGGGTTCTTTCCGAAGTAGGTTCCAAACAAAAAGGAGTTGAGATTCCTGATGAGGTTTGGGTTGAAATGATGAAATCGGAACTGGATGCAGGTGCATGGAAGGTGATCGGCGAGGCTCGTGAAAGCGGGACAACCGGACTTTATCATGCCGATGGAAGTGCAAATGTTCAATTAATTAGTCTCATAAATACAAAACTGAAGGCATCCGATGTTCTCTGGGAAGCTCCTTCAGGAAAACAACAGGCATGGTTTATCAAACTCATCGGTCCTGAAGTGAATCTTGGAAATATTGCTCCCAATGATGTCATACCCCTGGAAACTCTTCGTCTGGGCCTTCGGGGAGATACTTTCTTTGATTTCCTGCCCACATCCCTGAAGGAAAAAAGGCCTGATTCAGAACTATATCATCATCTTGATTAGCACCGGATTATTATCATGCGATGCTTTGGTTTGATCGGCTTTCCGCTTTCGCATTCTTTTTCAAAAAAGTACTTTGCTGAAAAGTATGAACGTGAAGGTATAACTGATTGCCGGTACGACATCTATCCCATTGAACATATCGGTTTATTAAGGCCGCTCATTTCAGACAATATTGATTTATCCGGATTGAATGTGACAATACCCTATAAGGAACAGGTAGTGGTGTTGCTGGATGAAATAGAACCGGAGGCGGCAAAGATAGGTGCTGTTAACACAATCCGGATTTCCAGGCATGACGGAAATCCCTGGCTTAAGGGATTTAATACGGATGTTTACGGATTTCGGGAATCAATTACCCCTTTTATTCAGAAGCGACCCTTTAACGCATTTATTCTTGGAACAGGAGGATCATCAAAAGCAGTTGCCTTTGTTCTGAGTAATATGGGAATGGATGTAAAATTTGTGTCAAGAAATCCGAGGCATGAATCCCACATTTCATATGAAGATCTTCCGAAGCTGATCAGCCAGCCTGCTGTTATTGTCAATGCAAGTCCGGCAGGCATGTATCCGCAGATAAATAATTGTCCGGATATTCCATACGATCAACTTACTCCCGATCATATTCTTTTTGACCTGGTTTATAATCCGCCGGAAACGCTTTTTCTGTCGAAAGGAAAAGCCATGGGGGCAACAATAATAAATGGCCTGCAAATGTTGCATCTGCAAGCCGAAAGATCATGGGAAATATGGAATGGGAAATAGTCCGGAAACGGGCTACCTGTTTTGCGCAGACATCTCCTGCAGTTTTGAGCTGAATTTGATCCCGAGCTTTACTGCATTTTCAGCTTTCAGCTCAAATTTCAACTTATCCCCAGTAATTATAAAATTAATTGCAGAGCCTGTTTCAAGGGCACCATCTTTCTCAGTAATGATGAGGGTACTTTTGTCACTAAGCATACCCAGAATTTCGGGCATCTGTTTTGTTTTATCAAATGGAACAAACAATATATGACAGTTGGTAATTTCTTTTACTGATTTGTACCTGATTATGGTAATATCCTGGGTGCCGACTTTTTTCCCTTTTGTATAGAGGTCAAGTTCAGAAGTTATCTCTACGGACCCGACTACTCCGATAACAAAAGGTCCGGTTCTGTAACTCACCGGCCATTCTATTAATCTCGAAAAGTTATAGATAAAAAGTGTTTGTGCTTTTGGAATTGTAGTCTGCATATAGGCAACAGACGCAAAAAGTAATGCGATAATAGTGACTAAAGTTTTTTTCATTATGTGAAAATTTTTATTGCCTGAAGTTTATACGGTTATACTCTAATAATTGTTCGCAATTTTTATTCAATTGTAATAAATTATTGACAGTGAGTATTTACCAATCCCGGATCATCCTTCAGAGGGAAGGTGAAGATCGGGGTAGATAATATCCACCAGGTATAAGCCATGGGCAGGTGCAGAAAATCCGGCAAGACCCCTGTCTTTGCCTGCAATGATATTTGTAAATTCTTGAAGATCAATATTTTTCTGACCGATTTCAATCATAGTCCCAACAATCGCCCTCACCATGTTTCGCAGAAACCGGTCTGCCTTTATGGTAAAGATGATCTTTCCGGCGTCATCCCGCCAGGTTGCTTCCATGATGTGACAATTATTGGTCTTCACATCTGAATGAAGCTTGCTGAAACTGGTGAAATCGGAATATTCCATAAGCTTTCGGGCGGCCTGGTTCATGGCGGCTATATCCAGCGGCCGTGAAAAGTGCCATGATAATAGGGTATCAAAAGGATCCTTATTCTTGCTTATCCTGTATTCATAGGTACGCGATAAGGCACTGAACCTGGCATGGGCCTCCGGTTTTACGGGATAAAGGTCCTTTACGGAAATGTCAGCCGGTAACATACAATTGAGTTTGTAAATACAATGACTTCCTGTGTCAAATACAGGATGATCACTCTCAAAATGTGCGGTAAAATGCCGGGCATGCACACCCGTATCTGTTCTTCCTGCCCCCGTTGTTTTAACTGAACTACCCGTAAGCAGTTTAAGGGAATCTTCAAGAACCATTTGCACGGTGGTTGCATTTGGCTGCAACTGCCAGCCATGATAATGGGTGCCCAGGTAGGAAATCTCGATAAAATAGCGGCTCATATAATTTCTTGAATTTTCAAAATTGCATTTATATGTGCTTATTTGGTAGGTTTTAAATAGAAATATTTTACCGTAAGGTCATTTAACAATTTTTAACAGAACATTACCCCAAGACAGACAGTATATTAACATACCTTAACGGTGTGTCTTGTATGCGATGGAACAAAAATTGCTACTTTCGCATTGTTCGAAAAAGACGCATCGGGTATAAACAGTAAACCGGTGATTACGCCGATCTTTCAGAAGACAATTTTAAATTATTGTAGCTTATTTTAATGATGAAGTAATATGGCTGATCTTTCTATTCAAATCAGAGAGCTTAACAAGAAAATAGAGCTTGAAAGCGCATTTATTGAACGCATAAATCAGGAAATCAGAAAAGTTATCATCGGGCAAAAGCATTTGATTGAGGGATTGCTCATTGGATTGCTTTCAGATGGCCATATATTGCTTGAAGGAGTACCGGGATTGGCAAAAACCCTGGCAATAAATACCCTGGCCAATACAATAAACGCCGATTTCAGCCGCATACAGTTTACACCCGACCTCCTTCCTGCCGACCTGATCGGAACCATGATCTATAGCCAGAAAAAAGAAGAATTTATGGTGAAAAAGGGACCTGTTTTCACCAATTTTCTGCTGGCAGATGAGATAAACAGGTCACCCGCCAAGGTACAAAGTGCCCTTCTCGAGGCTATGCAGGAAAAGCAGGTAACCATTGGAAGCCAGTCCTTCATATTGCCAAAGCCATTTATGGTGCTGGCTACCCAAAATCCGATTGAACAGGAAGGTACTTATCCCCTGCCTGAAGCACAGGTGGACCGTTTCATGCTGAAACTGGTGATTACCTATCCTACAATTGAAGAGGAAAAGCTTATTATGCGTGAAAATACAGCGATGGATTTCCCGGTTGCCGATAAGATTCTGACCACAGCTGATATCCTTCAATCACGGATCACAGTGAAAGAAGTGTATATGGACGAAAAAATTGAGCAGTATATTCTGAATATTGTTTTTGCCACACGAAATCCGGCAAACTATAACCTTCCTGCCTACAAAAATATGATCAGCTACGGTGCTTCTCCCCGTGCAAGCATTAACCTTGCCAGGGCAGCCAAGGCTTACGCATTTATCAAGCACAGGGGATTTGTGATTCCCGAAGATGTAAGGGCTGTATGCCTCGACGTTTTGCGCCACCGCATAGGACTCACCTATGAAGCCGAAGCTGAAAACATCACTTCTGAAGATATAATTACTGATATTCTCAATAACATCGAGGTACCATAACATGAAAAGAGGTTACAATTATACAATCATCTTCCTTCTATTAATAGCCGGCCTGAGTGAATTGAAGGGCCAGAATTTCATTGGCATGTCGAAAAGTTCCATTCCTGAATTGCTGAAAACTAAATATCCTCAGTTCAAACTCGATAAAGGAGCAGTCAATCATGCTTACAAATACCTGAAGTTTGTGGATAAGGTAAGTGAACAAACCCTGTTGTTCTTTTTATCCGATAAGGATGTTTGTACCTATGTAAGATGGATCTCTGATTATTCCAATCTGAGTGATATGACAGCCATGCTAAATAAAAACTATCATAAAAGTGGCGCCAATTCCTGGACATATACTGATAAAGGAGATGATTATACTGTAACCCTGGTAGAAGGCGAATGGTATTTTACAGTTAGTTTCCGAAAGAATTAGTGCGTTTATGGAAACCAATGAATTACTCAAGCGGGTTCGTAAGATTGAAATAAAGACAAGGGGACTTTCGCGGCATATTTTTGCGGGCGAATATCACTCAGCCTTTAAGGGCAGGGGTATGGCTTTCAGTGAGGTAAGGGAATACCAGTACGGTGATGACTTCCGCAGTGTAGACTGGAATGTAACTGCGAGGTTCAATCACCCCTATATTAAAGTATTTGAAGAAGAAAGAGAACTCACCGTGATGCTGCTGCTGGATGTTAGTGGTTCAGGTGACTTCGGTACACAAAGCCGGTACAAAAACACAATGATCACTGAAATTGCAGCCTTACTTTCATTTTCGGCTATTCAGAATAATGATAAGGTGGGTGTGATCTTGTTTACGGACCGTATTGAGCGGTTTATACCTCCGAAGAAAGGCAGAACAGCATATTCTGAAAATTATTCGCGAACTGATTGATTTCAAACCAGCCAGCCGGTTGACGAATCTTACCATTCCACTGCGGTATCTGGCGAACGTTATAAAAAAGAGGAGTATTGCATTTCTGATTTCAGATTTTATGGATGATAATTTTGAAGATGCTCTGAAAATTGTAAGCAAAAAACACGACATGGTCGGTTTGCGGATCTATGATATCCGTGAAATGGAATTGCCAGATATCGGACTGATGAAAGTAAGGGATGCCGAAACCGGTCAATTCACATGGATCGATACGGGCAGCCAGCGTGTAAGGAATAGTTATAAAGATATATACAAAAAGAGGCAGGTTGAATTGAATGATCTGTTGATGCGGGCGGGAGTGGACAATGTATCAATTGCCGCCCATGAAGATTATGTTAAACCATTGATGAGGTTATTTAAGAAACGTGCAAAATAAAGTATTTTAAACAGGATTGCAGAGATGTTCATTTCTCATTATATAAGACGTAAAGCCGGTTACCTTGCACTGCTGATGATGGTATTCTTCAGCGGGTTTTTGCTTGGACAGGAAGTCACTGTCAGCGCCCGGCTGGATAGTTCACGGGCACTTATAGGTGATCAGCTGACACTTCACCTTCGGGTAGAAAAATCAGCAGGCGCCAGTGTTTCATTTCCAAATTTTACAGATACGATTTCCGGAAAAATTGAGATTATTCGCAAATCTGTTATCTCTACTACAACCGGGCCGGATGGAAAACTGGTACTCAACCAGGACTTACTTATTACTGTTTTTGATACGGGTTTAATTGAAATACCTCCACAGTCATTTGCAATTCAAAACGGCTCTCTTAAAGATACTCTCTATACTCAGCCAGTTACTTTGCAGATCAGATCTCTGCCTGTGGATACAACCATCCGGGATATCAAGGCCAATATGAGAACGCCAGTCAATGCCCAGGAGGTATTTCCCTATTTTCTTGGTTTTATAGCCCTGGCCTTGCTGGTAATAGCAATTATTTTCATTGTGAGGAAGATGAGCAGAAAAGGCACAAAATCAATTGAAATTGTGCCATCCGAACCTGCAGAAGTCATTGCATTACGTCAATTGGAACAATTAAGGGTGGAAAAGCCCTGGATTCAAAAACCGGTTAAAATGTACTATATAAGTTTAACCGATATCCTTCGTCATTACATTGAAAGAAGATATAATATCATGGCCCTCGAACAGACTACGGATGAAATTCTGATGGATCTGAAAAAGTCGGGTAGCAAGGCCAATAACCTTGAAAAGCTAGCTTCAATATTAAAACTGGCTGACCTCGTAAAATTTGCCAAGCTGATCCCGGATGAGGTTGAAAATGGAATACAGATTGAGGAAGCCATTGGTTTTGTAAAAAATACAACGCCTGTTGTGGAAGAAACTGTTCGTGAAGGCGTGACAAAGCTGGGTACGGTACATAGTAATATTGAATCGTAATGGGTAATATGCAGTTTGCACATCCGGATTATTTTTATATGCTGTTACTGATTCCGGTAGCAGTGATCTGGTATGTTTACCGGCATAACCGTGTTCAGGCTGACCTTCAGATTCCTGAAATCTCACCCCTTGCTAAAATTCGCAAAGGACCCCGGGTTATTTTACGGCATGTTCCATTCATTTTACGGATGTTTGTTTTCGGCCTGCTTATCGTAGTACTTGCCCGGCCGCAATCAACCAACAAATGGGAAGATGAAACGGTGGAAGGTATCGATATCATGCTTGCACTGGATGTTTCAAACAGCATGCTCGCAGGCGATTTTTCACCAAACCGGATTGAAGCATCCAAGGATGTGGCTAACGATTTTGTCCTGGGCAGGATCAATGACAGGATCGGACTGGTGCTGTTCGGCGGTGAAAGCTTTACGCAGTGTCCCTTAACAACTGATCATGCCGTATTATTGAATTTCCTTCATGATGTCAATGTGGGGATGATCCAGGATGAAAAAACCGCCATTGGTCTGGGACTTGCAAATGCAGTAAAAAGATTAAAGGACAGTAACGCGAGGAGTCGCGTTGTTATTCTGGTAACTGATGGACAAAATAATGCCGGTTCAATAGATCCCTTAACAGCGGCAGAAATTGCGCGGACTTTCGGTATCCGTGTTTATACAATCGGTGTGGGCACACATGGCACAGCTCCCTATCCTGTGAGAAATGTATTTGGTGATATGGTTTATATGCAGGTTAAGGTTGATATTGATGAGCCCATGCTAAAGCAGATTGCTGAAATGACAAAGGGAGATTATTTCAGGGCGACCAGCAATCAGAAATTAAAGGATATATACGCCCAGATTGACAAGTTGGAAAAAACCAAGATCGATGTAAAAAAGTACGCGCGTAAACACGAAGAGTACAGACGTTTTGCAATTGCCGCCCTGATTTTGGTTGTTCTGGAAATTCTTTTGCGCAACACAGTTTTGAGAACGATCATGTAAGAACCATGTTTAGATTTGAACATACAGAGTATTTAGCACTTTTGCTGATCATCCCCGTTCTGGCAGCGCTTTTTCTTTTTCATTTTTATAAAAGAAAACGCGATCTGAAAAAGATAGGGGATCCTCAGCTGATTTCCACGCTGATGCCGGAATATTCGCAATTCAGACGTGGCCTTAAGGCGGTGCTTTTACTGATTGTAGTTGCATTGATCATTATTGCCATTTCAGGACCGCAATTTGGTTCCAAACTGACAAAGGTAAAGCACGAGGGTATTGAGATTATTGTTGCCCTTGACGTATCCAATAGCATGATGGCTGAAGATATTCGCCCAAACAGGCTTGAACGGGCAAAACAGGAATTGACAAAATTAATGGACAAGTTGCAGAATGACAGGTTTGGATTGATCGTATTTGCCGGGGACGCCTATACCCAAATTCCCATTACAAATGATTACCTGTCTGCTAAAATGTTTCTTTCCGGCATCAATACAAGCATGGTTTCCAGGCAAGGGACTGATATGGGTTCAGCCATTGAGCTGGGAATCAAATCGTTCAGCTCAACGTCAAAAGCAAGCAAGGCGATTATAATCATCAGTGACGGAGAGAATCATGAAGGCGATGTACAGACTGCCTGTAAGAAGGCCCTCGAAAACGGGATTAAAATATTCACTATTGGAATGGGTTTGCCGCAGGGTGCAAGAATTCCGGTGAAGGAAGATTCATATAACCAGGATTTCAGGAGAGACAAGGATGGGAATTTTGTCATCACACAATTGAATGAACAAATGCTGAACGATATTGCAGTGGCAGGCGGTGGCAATTATTACCGGGCGAATTCTCCCGGTATGGGACTGAACAGTATGCTGGCACAGCTCAGAAAACTGGATAAGACGGAAATGGAGTCAAGGGTTTACAGCGATTTTGATGAGCAGTTTCCTGTTTTTATAGGGTTTGCCCTTGGAATTCTCCTCCTTGAATTCGTCCTGTTATCCCGTAAAAATAAATGGCTAAGTAAAATTAAGTTGTTCTCATAACAAGGGTTAATTATGAAATGGGTTGTAGTGATCATATTGGCATTGTTTACGCTGAATGTATATTCGCAGGCGGAAAGGAAGTATGTGCGGCGAGGAAACAGGCAATATGAAGATAAAAAGTTTCAGGAGGCAGAGATCCAGTATAGAAAAGCGCTGGAAAAATCACCAGGTTCGGTTGCAGCCGATTATAATCTGGGAAACTCATTGTACAAGCAGAAGCAATTCGATGCAGCTGCAAAGCGTTATAATGAATTATCAGCAAAGCAAAAGGATGGTCAGACGTGGAATAATGATTATTATAACCTGGGCAATGCATTATATAAATCAGGCAAATACCAGGAATGTATTGACGCATATAAAAATGCACTCCGTAAAATGCCGGGGGACATGGATGCAAAACATAACCTGCAGCTGGCGATGAAAAAGCTTGAAATGCAGGAACAACAGAAAAACAAAGAAAATCAACAAAATAAACAGGATAAAAAGCAAGACAATAAGAAGGATGATAAGCAGCAACAGAATAAGGATAATAAGAATCAATCTCCTGATGAGAAGAAAGATCAGCAACAGGATAAACAAAATCTGAAGGGTCAGATCTCCTCACAGGATGCAGAACGTATTCTTCAGGCGCTGGAAAATGAAGAAAAGAATGTTCTGAGAAAAGTGCAGGAACAACAAAAACAGGTTAAAAAAGTACCGGTGGAAAAGAACTGGTAAGCACATTAACATTACAAAGTATAATGAAGCGTTTCCTATTAATCATTGCCATTTTCTCTTTCCTGTCGGGTTGTTTATCAGCGCAGGAATCAAAATTAACTGCCTCTGTATCACCCACGGTAATGAGGGTGGGGGACCAGTTTAACCTCACTTTCACATCTGAGGACGAAGTATCAGCGCTGGAACTTCCCAGTATGGAAAATCTGGAGGTTTTGGGAGGACCCAGGCAGGGACATAGTCAGAGCGTTTATTCTGTTAACGGCAAGATCACCTCAACATCCACTTATCAGTATACCTATTTTCTCAAGGCCCTTAAAGAGGGCAAATATTCAATAGCGGCTGCTTCAGCAAAGATTAAGAACAAACCAGTGCGGTCGAATGCTGTTTCATTTGAGGTATTGGCAGCCAACAGCCAGCCATCAAGGCCAGGTCAGAGCGCTTCAGGTGCCGGCCAGCCCGGAGACGGAACGGTCAGTGACAGGGATTTGTTTGTCAATCTCCTTGTGGATAAGAAAGAAGCTTATCTTGGTGAGCAAATCCTTGCCACTGTTAAAATATACACCAAAGTTGATCTGATTGGTGTGGATCGGAATTTCAAAGGTCCCGATTTCACCGGCTTTTTTACAGAACCACTTACAATCCCCCAGTTAAGAAGCCTGCAGAGCGAAGCATATAACGGTGATATTTATGGGACCGGTGTTATGAGAAAGACAATGATCATACCGCAAAAAACCGGGCCCATCACAATTAAATCTTTTGATCTCGATGTGACCATGCGCAAGGAAGTGCGAAGAAGGGTTGCCGATCCGTTTTTTGAAGATTTTGATATTCCTGATGTTCAGGAAATACCCATTAAACTGAAAAGCAAAGAAGTGACGGTTCAGGTGAAACCATTACCAGGCAATGCTCCTGCTTCATTTGGAGGCGCCGTGGGTAACTTCACATTCAGTTCGTCATTGAACAAGACTTCTACCCATACCAATGAGCCCGTAACATTAAAACTGACTATATCCGGACGCGGCAATATTAAACTCATCAATGAACCGCAATTTGAATTACCGGGCGACTTTGAAAAGTTTGACCCGGTAATCAATTCGCGTTTGGAGAATTCACTTTCGGGTACCAAAACCTTTGAATACCTTCTAATGCCTAAGGCAACCGGAACATTTTCCTTACCTGCAGTAGAATTCTCTTATTTTGATCCTGCATCACAGCAGTACAAAACGCTTAAATCCAAGGCATTCACAGTTAAGGTTGAAAAAGGCCAGGGTGATGCAGTCATGGAAGCTAATTCCGGTATTACCAAGGAAGATGTGAAGATGCTCAATCAGGATATCCGGTTTATCAGGAATAAGCCCATCACTTTGCAGGCAAATAATACATTCTGGGCTGATTCAATCTTGTATTATCTGATTTACATTCTGCTTGTTGTACTTTTCATTCTTCTTACCTGGCGCCGCCGGAAACAGTTGCAAAACAGAGCCGATGTAAGCCTGATGCGCTTAAGGAAGGCTGACCGGTATGCACGGAAGCGACTGATCAAAAGTGCTGAATTATTGAAGCAAGGCGAAACAAACCGTTTCTATGAAGAATTGCTGGGTGCTGTTTGGGGTTATCTGAGTGATAAGCTTAATATTCCCCTGTCAGCGTTATCACGCGAAACGGCCGGATCTGCCCTTCAGTCAAGGTCAATTGATGAAAATCTGATGGATGATCTATTCAGGATAATTGATGAATGCGAGGTGGCAAGATACGGTCAGGTGTCGGAAAATATGGGAATGGAAAAGCTTTATCAGGATTCCCTGAATGTGATTACCATGCTTCAACAGAAATTAAAATAGTAATAAAGGTATTCGCCATGATAATAAAAAACAGGCTGGAAAATATCGGGATTTTCTTATGCTTAATGCTTCTAAGCTTTTCAGGCCTGGTTGCCAGCGGAGCAGAAGTTCCCGCCCGGGCTGATTCCCTTGTAATTGCAGGCAATAAGCACTATATGGATCGCGAATATGAAAAGGCTGTTGATTGTTATTCCCGGGTAATCGATATGGGTTACAGCGCATCGTCGTTATACTTTAATCTGGGGAATGCCTATTATAAACAGAGTAATTTTCCGAAAGCCATTTTATACTATGAAAAGGCACGGCTCCTTGATCCTGTAGATGAGGATATCAGGCAAAATCTGGCCATAGCCAATTCCAGAATAGTGGATAAGATCGAGACTATTTCTGAATTCTTTCTAAAGCGATGGATCAGCGGTGTAGCTGTACTTCTTTCTCCGGATCAATGGGCCCTGATAAGTTTAGTGATATTTGTCTTTGCACTGGCAGCTTTTTTCCTGTATATGTTTACCAATGGCTATGGGTTGAAAAAACTTGGATTTACTGCAGGTATCATACTTGTTGTCCTTTCTTTAACAGGCATATTTTTTATGAACAAAAGGGAACAATTAATCAGGCACAGCGGGGGGGCCATTGTGATTGCTCCTGTTGTGAATGTTAAAAGTTCACCCGATGAACAAGGCACCTCAGTGTTTGTTCTCCATGAAGGAACACGGGTTGTTATATTGGACAGCCTACAGCAGTGGAAAGAGGTTAGAATTCCTGATGGCAACAAGGGCTGGATCGAGAATCGTGACCTGGCGAAGATATAGGGACAAGGGACGAGAGACAAGGGACGAGGCTAGACCTGTCAGAGTCGGATAAAAAATTCCTGCTAGGGTAGTGAATGCTGGGCAACATTTTCTATATCCCTGAAGTATTTTACGGTCTCCACCTGTAGTTCCATTGTGGATGGCTCATCACAAACAATGACTGCTTGCTGGTGCAGCTGCAGCATAGAAGCAGTCCACATATGGCTTACGCCGCCTTCAACCACCTCATGCAGGGCACGGGCCTTATTATAACCTGTTACGATCACAAGTACTTCACGGGCATCCATCACTGTTCCGACACCTACTGTCAGCGCCATTGTCGGTACCTTTTTCAGATCACCGTCAAAAAAGCGTGAGTTGGCAAGGATTGTATCATAACTTAAAGTCTTGATCCTTGTACGTGATGTCAGGGATGAACCGGGTTCATTGAACGCAAGATGGCCATCGGGTCCCATACCGCCCAGAAATAAATCAACACCACCAAAGCTTTCTATTTTCTTTTCATATTCGCGGCATTCCTTTTCAAGATCAGGTGCGTTTCCATTGAGAATATGGATGTTCTTCCTTTGAATATCCACCTGGCTGAAAAGATTGTTGAACATAAAGGAATGATAACTTTCAGGGTGCTCTTCCGGAAGGCCAACATACTCATCCATATTAAAAGTAACCACATTCTTCATGGAAAAATCTCCGGCTTTATAACTCCGGATCAATTCTTTATACGCGAAAACCGGAGAAGAACCCGTGGGAAGTCCAAGCACAAATGGCTTATTACCTGTAGGTTTCGCTTTATTGATTCTGTCGATAATATAACCGGCTACCCATTGACCTACTTCAGGTCCGTCTTTTTTTATGATGATGCGCATCGGGATTGTTAATTGGCTATTACAATAATAAAGAATTTTCATGTAAGAAGCAGCATGTCGGGTTGTTTTGGGGTATTCTTTTTTTATTACTTTTGAATAGTTAACTGGAAATCAAGAAAAAGCTGACATGGGAATTGATGAAAATCTGATCAGATTGCATAAAGAAATACCTTCTCACGTAAGTATCATTGCGGTTTCCAAAACAATGCCGGTTTCGGCCATACAGGAAGCCTATGACACCGGTCAGCGCGATTTTGGGGAAAACAAGGTACAGGAAATGGCAGATAAGCATCGGCAGTTGCCCGGCGATATTGCCTGGCATATGATCGGCCATTTACAAACCAACAAGGTGAAGCAGATCATTCCGTTTGTTCATTTGATTCATTCAGTGGATAGCCTGAAACTGCTTTCAGTTATCAATTCCGAAGCTGAAAAGACAGGGCGTACTGTCAACTGCCTTTTGCAGTTGTTCATTGCCAGTGAGGAAACAAAATTCGGGTTAACCCATGATGAGGCAAAACACCTGCTTTCATCCGATGAATATCGCTCCTTCAGAAATATCCGCATAACGGGACTCATGGGCATGGCCACGTTTACCGAAAACAGGGACAGAATACGGCGGGAATTTCAACAGCTTGCTGCCAGTTTCTCAGAGTTCCGCACAACTTTTTTCCCGCAGGATCCCTCTTTCAGGGAATTGTCTATGGGAATGTCGGGCGATTATTCTGTCGCCGTGGAAGCCGGTTCCACCATGGTACGGATCGGAAGCCTCATTTTTGGAGTACGAAATTATTTCGATAAAAAAAGTATAACATGATTAATGTAAGCACAAATTATCTGGGACTTCCCCTGGTCAGTCCATTGATTGTAAGTAGTTGCGGCTTAACCGGTTCTGTTGATAAGATCTGCCGGTTTGCAGATTCCGGGGCCGGAGCGGTGGTTCTTAAATCATTATTCGAAGAACAGATCCGATTTGAGGCCGGTATACAGATTCAGAGAAGCGATTATCCCGAAGCACATGATTATATCTCGCAGTATGTGAAAAGCAATTCGCTTGAAGAGTATCTCAGACTGATTGAATCAGCAAAAAAGGCGGTAAAAATTCCAGTCATTGCCAGCATCAATTGTATATCTGCATCCGAATGGATTTCATTTGCCAAAAACATAGAAGCTGCCGGTGCAGATGCAATTGAACTGAATGTATATTTTCTCGCTTCGCAAAAAGACGTAACGGGTGAAAAAATCGAAAAACTTTATTACGAGTTACTGCAAAAAATAAGGGAAGTAGTTACGATACCCCTGGCTGTTAAGATCGGATACCAGTTTACAAATCTTGCTGCCACTGTAAATAACCTGTACCTGAGGGGCGCAAAAGGTGTTGTGCTTTTTAACCGGTTTTATGAGCCCGATATGGACATCGAAGCCATGAAACTTACCCATTCGGAAGTTTTGAGCTCACCGGCGGACATCCGTCAATCCCTGCGGTGGGTAGGTATATTGTCAGATAAGGTTGAAAGTATTGATATTGCAGCCTCAACCGGCATTCATGATGGGAAGGCCTTGATAAAGCAGATCCTTGCCGGTGCCAGGGCGGTGCAGGTTTGTTCAGTACTTTACAAAAAGGGAGAGACACAGATAGAAGTAATGCTCGATGATCTGAAGTCATGGATGACAAGAAAAAAATATGATTCAATTGCTGATTTCCGGGGCAAACTGAACTATAGTCATATTGCCGATCCGGCTATGTATGAGCGGTCGCAGTTCATGAAATATTTCTCCGACTTTCAATAACCGGGGCCATGATGACATATCGGGCCTTTGTGGAGATATTTCTGTGGCTTGTTTGCCACACTCTATATTGCCAGGATACTGCATATGCCAGGGAAGTCATCAGCCGTTTATGCGATCAAAGCATGCATGGAAGAGGATTTGTGCGGGATGGGGATCATAAGGCAGCAGAATACATCCGGCATCAGTTTGAGACAGACGGGATCCTTCCGTTTGAAACCGGTTTTTTTCAGACTTTTCCGATAAGCATTAATACATTTCCCGGAGCAGTGAAAGTTTCCCTGAACAAAGAGATACTTGTTCCGGGACGTGATTTTATAGTCGATCCAGGCTCGCCGGGATTAAAAGGACGTTTTACCCCTGTTTTCCTGAATGCATCCGATGTATTGAAAGGCATGTCAGATAGTCTATTGAAAAGTGCTGGCAATAGGGTGGTTATTGTGGATGCCCGTGATCTGGCTATAGATAAGGCAGATGTAAAAGGATTATGGAATGATTGGAAAAATTTGCAGCAAATTGATAATCCTCACAAAATAAAGGCATTGATAGAAGTCACACATCAAAAACTGGTTTTCGGATCAGCCACAAAATTATCACTCATTCCAATCATCATTATAAGGGATTCTGCTTATCAATACCCGGTAACCTCCCTGGAAATTAACATTAAAAACAAATTTATTGAAGAATACAGTACTCAAAATGTGGTTGGTTACATTCCGGGAACCGAATGTCCTGATTCCTTTTTTGTATATACTGCACATTACGACCATCTGGGAATGATGGGAAAGGGTACTGTTTTTCCTGGTGCAAATGACAATGCCAGCGGTACATCCATGATGCTGGGACTGGCACGTTACTTCAGCCGGAATCCTCAGCGGTTTTCCATGGTATTTATTGGTTTTACCGGTGAAGAAGCTGGTTTGCTTGGATCAGGTTTCTTTGCCGATCATCCCTTAATCAGCCTGTCAAATATAAAGTTTCTTATTAATCTCGACCTGGTGGGCACCGGAGTTGATGGCATCACTGTTGTGAATGCAACTGAATTTCCGGATCAGTTTGAAAAACTCAGCCAGATCAACGAAAGCAGCCGGTATCCCGTGAATATCAAAAAGAGGGGCAAAGCCTGCAACAGTGATCATTGTCCCTTTTATGCCAGGGGAGTACCCTGTTTCTTCATTTACACCCTTGGAGGCATTTCTGCGTACCACGACCCTGATGACCGTCCCGAAACACTTCCTCTCACGGCATTCGAAGCGCTGTCGAAACTTCTGATCGCTTTTGGGGAGCGACAGTAAAGGAAGTTTTGCAGTCATGCAGTCATGCAGTCATGCAGTCAAAGCAAAGTTCTGCAGTTCGATGTTCTGCGGTTCTGTGTTTTTAAAGAATTATCTGGAAATATTTATCATTTATCATTCATCATTCATCATTTATAATTCGCTCTCAATCACCTTCCTCAGTTCCCTGAAAAGGGCAAGCTTGTCATCTATAACCAGGTGTTCGGACTGCCTGAGATACCGGATACAATCCATTCTGTCCTGGTCGGTTGCATTGGGGAACGATTCCTCCAGCACTGTAAAAGCCTCCAATGAAGTAAGATAATCCGAATTGATAAACAATTTAGCAAATACAGTGAAGATTCTTGCTGAAGTCGAGTCCTGATTGCCAGCATGCGGCAACAAAACCTGGCAAGTGTTCGCCGAAATCCATATTTTCAAGGGAAGAGGCAATAACCGGAACAGCATCCTGCGATTTCATATCTCCAAGCAGGTTCAGAATCTCAGTCCGGATGATCAGGGGAGTTTCCTTCCTTATCATCTGAAATAAAACAGGTAAAATTTTTATTGAACCTGAATTCCGGATCTCATAATATTGCGGGGATCGCCTGATCCGGATCCAGCGATTCAAGAGCACGGTTCCATTCTCTTTCGATACTGCTTTGCTTTTCCATATTCTAAGTCTTTTTATGATCAGATAAGGTCATGAGGCTTATCGTTCAATCATGAACCGGATCACTGCATTCTATCAGCAATACCTGTGATGTCTTTGCAGTAATTCTGTACCGGTCATCAATCCGGTGATTCACAACCCAAACGATACTCCCGGATGATTCAATCACCCAGATATGTTGTTTATCAGGCAAGGGTACCTTATTGTCTATCAGAAAATCACTGATCTTTTTAGTCCCCTTCATTCCCAGCGGGTGAAAATGGTCACCTGCTCTCCACCGCCTCAAGGTGAGCGGAAAAATAAGCTGATCCCAATCTAAAACTGCATACCTGTTTTCTGAAGGGATTGTATATCCCGGATTTACTTTTAGGGTGCCCAGTGTGAGATGAATGGGATATGTCACCAGCACAGTGTCATCCTCAATTTCCATCTCGGTGTCAATGGGTACCCGGTTTTCAGTAATGATAAGATGGATACGGTCGCGTGTTATCGAATGGGTGCGGGTAATGAAACGCTTTCCGGGAGTGGATTCAAACGAAGACATGATGGAGCGGACAAGTAGTGATGTGCAGCCAAATTCCCTTAAAAGTTCAAAAAGCAGGGTTTCAACTGCCGGGTATTCAGTGAGTTTTTCAATGTCAATAAGAAATTTATCGGGCAGTTCAATCCACACCGATTTTTTTATTTGAGCCAATGCCAGATTTAGCAATTGTTCTGTCTGGCTGAGGCGCGAAATCGTCTCGGTTGCATTCTGCATGAATGCCGGATTGATGGCTTCGAATTCCGGAATTAAGACATGTCTGATGCGGTTACGGATATACTTTGTCTCGGCATTGGAAGAATCTTCCCGCCACAAAAGCGAATGGACATCTGCATATTTTCGAATCTCTGCACGGGATGCAAACAATAATGGCCTTACTAAAAATCCATGTCTCGCCCTGATTCCTGTAAGACCGCGTATGCCACTTCCACGTGCGAAATTGATAAGGACGGTTTCCACCATATCATTCCGGTTATGACCGGTAACAATATAATCGTATCCGTTTTTTTTCCTGGTGTTTTCAAACCATTCATATCTAAGGTCCCGCGCGGCCATTTGAATGGAAATTCCGTTTTTGCCGGCATACTCCTTCGTATCAAAATGGTTAACAAAACATCTGACTTTCATTTGCAGGGCCAGCTTTTCAACAAAGGCCTGGTCACCGTCCGATTCCTCACCCCGTAAATGAAAATTGCAGTGCGCAAAATCGAAATCAATTCGCGCTGTATGAAAGAGTTCTGCCATTACAACAGAATCAATACCTCCGCTAACAGTCAGCAAAAAACGCTTTTCCGGTGAACATCGGCAGACAAGTTTCAGATATCTTTCAAATTCCTTTTGCATAATTCCGATGGATTTTCCGCCAAAAGGAAAGTTATCTATTTTTTTTGATTAATAAAAAAACCTGACAGATTGCTTTATGCCAGGCTAAATGATAATGAATGTATGAGATTTTAATTCGTTGCAAGATAGGAAGCAACACTGTCCTGGGTTTCTTTCATGCCTTTGTCACCCTTATGCCAGTCGGCCGGACACACTTCACCGTTTTCTTCATGAAACTGCAATGCGTCGATTACCCTGAGAGCTTCCTCAACACTTCTGCCTATAGGCATGTCATTGACAAGCTGGTGGCGGACAATTCCCTGTTTGTCAATTAAAAACAAACCGCGATAAGCCTGTGGTATACCAATAAATGTAGCCTGTCCTGCCTCATTATAATCATATGTTCCGGCCAGTACATCATAATTTTCTGAGATCGTTTTTGCGAAGTCAGCACACCAGTGGATACTTTACGCCCTTGATGCCACCTTCTTTTTTTTCAGTTTGCAGCCATTTCCAATGTGAATACTCTGAATCTGTAGAACAGCCTACCACTGCCACATTTCGTTTTTCAAATTCTTCAATTTTATTCTGGAATGCAATAAGTTCCGTAGGACAAACAAAAGTGAAATCGGCGGGATAAAAATAGAACAAAACATATTTTTTACCCAGATACTGTTCAAGCGAGAAATTATCGACGATTTCTCCGCCATTAATTACTGCTTTTGAACTAAATGATGGGGATTTTTTTCCAACTAATACAGCCATGTTGTGAGTGATTTAATTAATGAATGAATAAATAAATTGTTTAACCGATGGCAAAAATAGTTAAATTAGTTTCATTTAATCAGAATATCGCCTTCCTCAGGGTTTAATTCACAAATGGCTGCCATTGGCAGAAAATATGAAATCAGTGAACAAATGAAGAAACCAGGATTTATATTTTTTATCTGTTTTTTGTTTATTACAGTCAGTTTCTATGGTACTGTTTCAGACAAACCCGGAATTGTAAAAGTTTTCGTGGAATGGCAAAATGAAAAGCCATCAGGATCCGTCGAAGTGTTAAACGGCAAATTGCAAAACCTTGCATTGGCCATAGGCAGAGGTAAAGCCAGTGAAAACCATTTTGAATTTGATGCATCCGGCCAAAACCGGATTGAGATCACCATGAAAGACGTCAACACTGGTCCCGGAAGCGGGGCTACACTGGTATCCATCCATACAGGAAGTAATTCCTTTTCTTTCTTTTTGAGAGATGTAAACGCTGATTATCCGATCTGGATACCTCAATATCATGTTGTGGTTTGCCAGTCAGGAGATAACCGCTCTTACAGGCAAATAGAACTTGACATAAAGAACCGGAATCTTCAGTCACATCTTCAGAAAATGGAGAATGAACCTGAAGAGTCTTTTGATTCGGCTGCGAGTCATACCCGTAATCAGATTTGTCCCACATGGCTCGGAATTAGTCGCGATGTGAGGATATTTGAAATGGGCTTACCCCAGGATATGGAGACGATAATTCCGCGAATGGCCTCTTCTGATGTTAAACTGCCCGAAGCAAATAACACCGGCGAAACATACTGTTACCTCGCGGGACGGGGACAGGGCGTTGAGCCGAATGCTCCAAGAAGGCTTGAGGACGGAGTATTGCCAATACTGCACAGTACACTGCTGGATGATGGGATTGAATATTACAGTACATCCTTTGTCTCACTGGAATCCTCTCCGTTGAATTCAGGCACAGCTCATAGGTAGTCATTACCTTGTTGCAGACAGCTGCAGTTATGGGCACATGTTTACCCGAAATCAAAAAGAACTGGCAAAATCAAGGATAAACGACGAGTTAAGCAAAAGCGAAGAAACGGTATTGTATTACAGGGTAGTGGCGACCAATACATCCTCTGTTCCGTGTTATGCATGGTTCAGGACCATCAAGCCAGGCAGGGGGTGGTGGGACAAGAAGAGTTATTTCTATAACGGGGAATCCGGTTTTTCAAGTTATTCCGCTGACCGGATTTTCGGTATTTCAAAACTAAACGGAAATCCATTACCCAATGAGGAGATCGCTGTTTTGCTGAAACCCAATGAAAAAGCAGTCTTTGAGTTCTACCTGCCTCACAGCCCGGTCTCAGCAGCACAGGGCTAAATTGCTTTCAGAGTCAATCCTTTACACGACAGACTTGACGAATGCAAAAGTTACTGGCAGGAAAAACTGTCGCATGCTGCCAGTATCAAACTGCCGGAAAAGCGAATTGAAGAAATGATACAGGCCGGGTTATTGCATCTCGATCTGATCACCTATGGCCTTGAACCCGATGGTATCCTTGCACCCTGTATAGGAGTATATTCACCTATCGGAACGGAAAGTTCACCCATTATTCAGTTTTATAACAGCATGGGTCTTCATGAAACTGCCCGGCGATCACTGATGTATTTTCTGGAAAAACAGCATGATGACGGGATGATACAGAATTTCGGAGGTTATATGGTTGAAACGGGTGCTGCACTCTGGAGTATTGGGGAATACTATCGGTATACCCATGATACAGCCTGGGTGAAACAAATTGAATCCAAGCTGTTAAAATCATGTGAATTTTTACTTCAGTGGCGGGAACGGAATAAAAAAGAGAGCCTTCGCGGAAAGGGATATGGATTGATTGACGGAAAGGTTGCGGACCCGGAAGATCCTTTCCACCAGTACATGCTGAACGCATATGCCTGTCTGGGAATGAGCCGTGTTGCTGAGATGCTGCATGATATTGATCTGGCAAATTCAAACCGGTTGAAACAGGAAGCAGAATCATGGAAACAGGACATCCGGATATCATTTCTCAATTCCATGGCCGGTTCACCGGTTGTGCCTTTGGGTGACGGAACCTGGTGTCCGACAGTCCCGCCCTGGCCGGAAGCCAGGGCGATGAGACTGCTGTATCTTAATAGTGAAACATTCCTTTCGCATGGAACATTCACGGTTTCGGATGCCATGCTGGGTCCTCTCTATCTTATCTTCTGTGAGGTGCTGGATCCCCGGGAGCCGGTTTCGAGAATGCTGCTGGATTATCACCAGCAATTATTTTATCAGCGCAACGCAGCATTTAGCCAGCCATACTACAGCAGGCACAATTGGGTTCAGTTGAAGCTTGGAATGACAAAACCATATCTTAAAACCTATTATAATACTTTTTCGGCAGTGTCTGACCGTGATACCTATACTTTTTGGGAACATTTGTATAAAGTGAGTGTCCATAAAACACATGAAGAAGCCTGGTTTTTGATGGAAACCCGTTGGATGTTATATCTCGAAGAGGACCAAACGTTGAAATTGCTTTCAGGTGTGCCGCGTAAATGGCTCGAGAACAGTAAAGAAATTGAGGTGACCAACGCTGCCAGTTATTTTGGACAGCTCTCATTCCGGGTTGTCTCCAATATCGATAAGGGATTTATCGAAGCAGCCATTGAATGCAAATCGGAACGAATACCTCAGCAGGTGATCATCAGGATACCCCATCCCACACTCAAAAAACCTGTGAATGTAATAGGAGGATCATACAACCATGTTGACGAAACGGTAACTATTAAACCATTTAATGGCACTGCAAGCATCAGATTGGAATACTGATATGGAAATACTTCAATCTACTGCTGGTTGATTTCAGAATAGCCTCCAAAGGTAAGGCACAAAGATGATAAGTCCTGCAGTCATCGCTATAAAGGAGGACAGAAGGACCACGGCCGCCGAAATATCTTTGATCACCCGTATTTGCTCATTTTTCTGGGGAGATACAATATCCGACAATTTCTCAATGGTGGTATTGATCATTTCAGCCGTCAGCACCAGTCCCATGCATAATAGTACAAGCACCCATTCCAATCGCTTGATATGAAGCAGGAATCCCATGATCAATACTATTCCGGATATGAATAAGTGGATTCTAGCGTTATGCTCATATTGCACAATATATATAAATCCCCGGGCTGCGTACCTGAAACTTTTCAGCCTCGCTGATATTGAAAACTGGTTACCAGACTTTTCCATCATCCTTTGTTTTACTGTCCTGCTAAATTAGGATTTCCCTATATTAATTTGATCTTAATGCGTTTAAACTTGTTTAAGATACAAACTCAAAAATTATTCATCTGAAGGACGTGATTTTATAGGTGAATACCAGTCGATTTTTCGCGAAAAGTACATGACAAGTCCCAGGATAACCACCAGTCCAATGTTGCCGATGATCAAAGAGTAGTTGGCCAGCTGCAAAATTACAAACAGGTATATATAAAGGGCTGTCAGTGTCATTGTCACTGTTAAAGTAACTTGTTTTTTAGCATATAGTGAATGCGCATATGCTGCAATCATTCCGATAATCACTGTGCTTGCAATCAGGTAGGAAATAGTGAAGGGAATATACTCAGCCAGTGCAGTCAGTAATGAATAAAATATGCATAAGGCAATACCCACCAGGAGATAATTGAAGATGTGGATCCGGACGGAAGTCATGATCTCGGCAAAGAAGAATACGAGAAAGGTAAGAACGATGAAAAGGATTGCATACTTTGCTGATCGCATCGATTTCTGATAGGTATCAACCTGGGTGATGAGGTCAACTCCGAAGGAGGATTCGTCAACTTTATATTGATTATCAATCCATTGCTGGGGATAATTCCGGTTAAGCTGAAGAATATTCCAATGAGCCGTAAACCCTTTTTCATCAACCTTTTGATTGTCGGGCAAGAAGGCACCTTTAAACTTGGGCGCAGTCCAGGTGGATGTCAGGTCAACATTTGTTTCTTTTCCGAGGGGGATGAAATTCAGACCCGAACTTCCGTTCAAATCTACATCAAAGGAAAAGGTTACCGGGGATGTATAATCGATCTTCACCGGCGCATGTACACCTGATGGCATGATTTCCCTGCTTATTGTACCGGGAATGACAGGCGATACTGAATCACCCCAGTGTAACCGGATGTTTTGGTTTATGCCCCGCATGTCCGGAATACCAATTTCAATCATGGCATCCATGCCGGAAATTTCCTCCTTTGAAATCTTCAGCGTTTCCAGGTCAGGAGGCAGGAAGTTACCGGTTACATGAAGTTTTGACCGGTACGTGACCACGCGGTAGATACCCCTGTGTCTTACTTCCGGTTCAGCATTACAGGTTATTTTCAGGTTCTCGGGAAGAAAATGGACATATCTTGTAGTAGTTACGGTGCCATTCTCACCGGGTTTTGGCAATGTTATTACCTGGAGTGTGAGGACTGGAGCCGTCAGAGTTTGTTCATTTCCCCATAAGGAGGTTACCTCATTGATCGTTTCATTACTTCGCTGTTCCCGTTCGCGGATAAGGTCCATGATCATAAAAGCCGGTATCATTAATAATAGTGATAAAAAGGCAATCAGTACAAGTTTAAGACCCACTGAGTTAAACAGGCTGTTTTTTACTTTTTCAAAATTTTCCATGGTTTTAAATTATTAAAAGTACTTTGCGATTCAAAGTTGAATTGTAAAAAAATATTTGATTAATTGAGTTTCTATCTTAACATTTTCAAATCTTATTCCCTTTGGTCATGAAAAAGTTCAAATTGTCTCATTTTCAAATTAGTTATTCATTGTCCCTTATTAATTAATTGTCCGAGATAATCCAGATGTTCCCGGAATGCAGTTTTTCCATCCGGAGTTGCCATATACCTGGTATTTGGCTTGCGTCCGATGAATTGCTTCTTCACTTCAATGAGCCGGTTTTTTTCAAGTGCTGAAAGGTGACTTGCGAGGTTTCCATCAGTTATATCAAGCAAATCTTTCAGAGTAACAAAATCTACGGATTCATTTACCATTAAAACTGACATGATACCCAACCTGACCCGGCTTTCAAATTGCTTATTTAATTTTGAAATTAATTCCTTCACCTTTTCACTATTTCCCGAAGGGAAGCCTTCGGCATATTTCTCAGTTTTCCTTTTCACTTCTGACTACTTCGTAGCGGAAGTACATCATCAGCCCATAAAATATATGCATTACGCCAAATCCGAAAGCCCAGAAGAGCAATCCGTATCCTGGAAGCCACGACGCCATCAAACCCAGGATGATCTCAGAAATGCCCAGCACCCTCACTTCATGAAGAGTATACTTACTGGCATTGAGCAATGCGAGTCCGTAAAACAGCAAGGTTGCCGGAGCCAGCAAAAAAACCAGGTGATGGGATAACAGGATTAAACAAAAAATTCCACCGCTTGCAAGCGGGATTAGCAAGTTTACCACCATTCTTTGCGCAGTACTGTCCCATACCTTCAGACCCTTATTCCGGGCTTTACGCGTTGTGAAATAAATACCTGAGGCCAGTGCAAGAATCAGAATAATCGATGCGTCCAGGATAATCAGACGCCAGGAATGGTTGAATCTTACATAGGACATGCCATTAAAATAGCTTTTCATATCGAAATAGCGCTGATCGAAACCAAGGAAAAAAAAGGCTACTCCTGAGCCAATAAGGGCAATAATTCCTGCTGCCACACCTGATAATCCACTCAGAGAAATGAAACGAGAAGAGCGTTCCATCATGTTCCGGATCTCGGTGAGCTGTTCAATTGGTTTTTGATTTATTTCCATTTGAAAAGTACTTTGAGATACAAAGTAATTAAATTGTAATCTAATTGCCAAATTATTTCTGTTAATATTTTATAAACAAAATACAATCAGGTATCATCTGACTAATTTAATTTTACATTCGTATTCTCTAAACACCAATTTAATGATGAATAAACGCCCATTCAGGATCATTCTCTTCATTCTTGTGATTTCAAGCCCCTTGTGGGTGTATGGTCAGGATAAGAAAGCTGTTAAGCATAAGTTGAAAAGTATTACGGAATATGAGCAGAAATATGAAAAGGGTGTTGCGGGAAAGGCCTTGAAGGAATCTGAGATCCTGTATGACAGTGATGGTAATATTATTGAAGAAACCGAATACAAGCTGGGAAAGGTGAGTAAACACCTTACTTACCAGTATGATGGGGATAATAACAAGATCCGCGAAACTGAGCTCGACCCATCAGGCAAAAAGATTAAAGTCACTGAATACAAATATTCCGATGACGGTTTAAGGACTGAGAAAACAGTCTACGACGCGAACAATAAGATCCTTTTGAAGAAGACGTATAAGTACGAAACATATTAAGTTGCCAGGCTAAAACGGCTTCGAATCTAGAATACCGAAGAACTAAATTGCTGCATGTAAGACTTTCGTAGTTTTTAAATCCCCGGGGCCCCTATCCCACATTAAAAGGGGCTGTCGATTTTCGTTATCGGACAGCCCCTCATCCTTAATTAACTTAAGAAAAAACTACTGCTTCTGTTTAATGACTCTTATCTGTCATTAACCTTAAACCCATACCAAATTTACTTTTTATTCAGTATTGAATTCAAGCATCAGGAGCCCAAAATTTTGCAATCATGACTCATTCGCACAAATTCTATTTGTAGCCATTTAATACCTTAGCCTCTCTAAAGGCAATGGGTAAATTAATATTAGTGGTTGACAGGTGCAAATCTTTGCCCTTATACAAATAGTAATTATGCACTCTTTGTTTTGTTTTTGGGCATCTGGCATTGCAGTGCCCATACCGGTAAATGGTTACATCATTGGATTTGCATACCAGTTCCATAAACACCATTTGTTTTGTTATTTTTCCATTTTTATACAATTGAACTTTGTCGAACTCACAACCATTTACTGAAAAGGAATTGACCATGACGATCGGAATCGACAATTTTTCACCGTTTTGCATAGTAATCCTGGCCTTATGGGAATGGATGCTGATCTTTGTACAAAAATATTTGCCTTGCTGGGATGCAACCCAGGTAGGTTCCACAGCTAAACTGCCAAGGCAGATTAGCACAAACGATATGAGAACTGCGGATTTTTTCATAGGATTTCCTCCTGATCATGAAAACTTGAATAAAGGTATATCCTGAGGGAGCATAAAAGCCAATACAACAGGATCAAAAGTTTATTATATTAGCTCAGCTGAAAACAAATTTGCATGTGACCAGGGTATGAAGAAATCAGAACTAAACTGACTTTGCATATTCAACGGGAGACACTCCAAACAGCTTTTTGAACGACCTGTTAAAATAGGAAAGATTACTGAATCCAACTTCAAGGGAAATCTGGGTCACATTGCCGAAATGCTGTTTTAGCAAATTGGCAGCTCTTTTTAACCTTATGCTTCGTATAAATTCAGTGGGGCATTGTCCGGTAAGCGCATGTAGTTTACGAAAGTAAGTACTGCGGGTCATATTCATTTCTTCCCTCAATTTATTAAGATCAAATCTTTCATCATCCAGGTGTTTTTCAACAATTTCAATGCTCCTGTTCAGGAATTGCTCATCGATTGACGTAATTGATATATCGCTGGGTTTAAGGGTAACTTCCCTGCTGAACCGATCCCTGAGTTGTATGCGTTGTTTAATAAGATTTGCGACCCGGGCTTTCAGTTCTGCCATATGAAAGGGTTTTGATATATAGTCATCGGCTCCGGAAAGATAACCGGTTATCTTATCCTCCGCGGCAACTTTTGCTGTGAGCATGATTAAAGGAACATGACAGGTACGTTTGTCATTTTTCAGTTTTTCGCAAAGTTCAACGCCATCCATTCGGGGCATCATCAAATCAGTAATTATGAGATCGGGAATCGATTCACTTGCCTCTTTAAATCCTGCTATTCCGTCAATGGCCTCAAGAATGGCATATTCCCGTTTTAAATTATCGGCCAGTTGCATCCTGATGTCCCGGTTATCCTCCACTATGAGTACAATGGGTTTTTTATCCCGGAGTATATTTTCTTGCTGCTGCAAACTATTCTCCGTGTTGTCGTAAATCTCCATTAATGAATTAATACATTCGGGGGGATCTTTCATCAGGATGAATTCCGATTCTTTCAGGTGATCTTTACCCAGCGGAAGTGAAACCGTGAAGGTGCTGCCTATTCCAGGTTCACTTTCCACAATAATTTCACCATGAAGAATATGTGCCATATCCCGCGCCAGGGAAAGGCCTATACCTGTACCTCCACCTTCAACCTTCATCGATTCTTCAACCTGGTAAAAACGATCAAAGATCTTTTCCAGACTCGACGAAGGAATTCCGGGTCCATTGTCTTTTACCAAAAATTCCAGGATGCGCTCTGACTGAAAGTTTTCACTGCTTTTATACTTCGCGTTAAAAATGATTTTGCCACCTTCAGGTGTGAATTTAAAAGCGTTTGACAACACATTACCGGCAATTTTTTCAATCTTATCAGGGTCAAACCAGGTTTTTATTTCATCAGGTGGGAACAGGCAGATGTAATGAATACTTTTTGTTTCCGCAAGAGACGTAAATGCGCCGGTTATTGCCCGCAGATGCTGCATTACGCTGGCCTCTATAAGTTCAACCTTCATCTTGCAGCCATCAAGCTTGGATATATCCAGCAATTGATTGACCAGGTTAAGCAATCGGCGAACATTTCGCTGTACCATAGTCAGTTTTTTTCGTTCTTTCTCAGCGCATCGCTGATCATCCAATAATTCTTCTATCGGACTTTGAATCAGGGACAATGGTGTGCGAAACTCGTGCGATACATTGGTAAAGAACCGGCTCTTGAGTTGTTCATGTTCAACGATCTGTTGATTTTGCATTTGAAGCATATCCCTTTGGGCAAGTATTTCTTCTTTCTGTTCTTCAACTTGTTTCGTACGCAAATTAACCTGCGATTCCAATTCCAGTTTATCCTTTTTCAACTGCCAGAGGCGCCAACGGGTATATCCAAGAACTAAACATAATGAAATCAGTATGTAAAGGCTCAGGGCAAATACTGAAGCCCACCATGTTTTATGGATTTCAATACTAAGCGAGGTACCCTCATCGTTCCAAACGCCATAGTTGTTCGAACCTTTGACCTTAAAAATGTAAGTGCCCGGATCCAGGTTAGTATACGTTGCTATCCTGCTTTTCGCATCAGTGTAAATCCATTCCTTGTCATATCCTTCCAGTTTGTATTCATACTTGTTTCTGGAGGGTTGATTATAATCCAATGCGGCAAATTCAAAGGATAGATCATTTTGATCATGCTGAAGATCAATTGAATTTGTATAGGATATATTCCTGGTTAAAATTGCATTTTCGGAGGTTTTAACCTTGACTGACTTGTTGAATAAAAGAAAGTCCGTGATAGCAATGGGCGGGACGTACTTATTCGTTTTAAGGCTATCCGGATAAAAACTGTAAAATCCTCCAGATCCTCCAAAATAAATTCGGCCTTCTTTGTCCCTGAATACTGAGTTCCGCCAATACCGTAAAGCCGGAATGCCATCAGATTCTTCAAAAATGTCTACCTTTCCATCTTTCATGTTGAAACGACATAATCTGCTTCGGGTTCCTAACCAGAGATTGTCATGATCATCGGGGGTAGCGGATAGCACAAGTTGAAAATCGGTGTTTTCAAACAATTTATAATGCTTTATTTCGCCGTTTTTTAGGTCAACACGATGGATACCTCTTTTATCAGTTATCCATAGAAATCCGTTTTTATCATGGTAAAGCAAGTTAAGAATCGAATTGTTAATTTGAAAATCGATCGGTTTATCTTGAATTGTAACAGGTTCAAGTGAAAATATTCCGGATTTGGGATCTGAATTAATTTTCAGGATTCCCTTATGAGCGATAGCAGTCCATATTTCATCACCATTCAATTTTAGTAAAGAAAAAGCCTTATAGGGTGAAAAAGGATGATCAATTGATAATCGATAAAGTTTTTTATCTGAAATAGAATATACAAATACACCTAAAGAGGTCGCCAGATACAATCGGCCTCTATCCTCCAATATATTAAATACATTAGCCCTTCGTAAAGTATCCGCTAAATTTGAATCTGGTAAAAAATCCCGGAATTTTCCGCTGTGCAAGTTAAACTCAAGAATTCCCTCGTAGCATCCGGTCCAGAATATTTCACCACTGGAAGAGGGTAGAAAACAAGTTATCATTTTTCCCGGACCGGGATCATATCGGGTTACTTTGCTTTGTAAAGGTTGTATTTTATACAAACCTTCCGTGGTTGACGCGATCCACAAATCTCCCTGATTGTCCTTCTGAATGTGACTTACACTTCCATTTTCCAGATTTTGTATTTTGAGGTTTTCATTTTTCGTAAATAAAGAATTGACCATTTTGAATTTAAGCGCACCGATATTCTCCCGGGTAGTCCAAAATACGCCAGAGCGGTCTTCAAATAGGTTATTTGCAATAAAATCATTTGGATCCGCTGGATTGAAATATATTTCTTCAAATGAAATCTCATTTGATTCCGAAGGTTTCCTGATTAAATAGACCTTTTTATCAACACCCAGTAAAAAATTCTTCTTCCTGTCCACTGAAAGGAATGAAATGGACGAACCCGGTGTTTGTATTAATTTAATATTTAACAAAGCATTAGTTGGATTACTGCTGAGGAGCAGGTTTTTAACGTTTGTCAGTAAGTACAGCTTTTGCATGGAAAGAATGAAGAATGAATTTTCATCAATCTGCAATATGCCTGTGATTGCCAGAAGCAAATTTTGATTTTCCCCGCTAATCCCCTTATCCATCCGTATAAAATCAGACCTGCCCTTTCTTAATAAATAAAGGCCGATCATGCTACCTACCCAGATATTTCCTTGTCCATCAACATAAAGTGAACCTACTAAATTTTCCGAGCCGCCTTCTTGCGGTGACAGGGAAACATGTTCATTTTTAAACGCTCTTTCTGCGCCTAATTCAAAAATAGTCTCCCTGGTAATTTGCTTTTTATTATTTTCCTTACAGGAAATTTTTATCAATCCTTTTTGCCATGAAGACCATATGTTTCCCGTTGAATCCAATACCATGTTATAATCGGGCCAATTATCCGATTTAGAATTATCCACACACAGTGGATAAACCAGCATAGACCTTTCTTTTTCCGGATCATAAATTCTTAAACCAGTAGTAGTAAACAGCCAGAGCAATCCAAAGTGATCTTCGAGTATTTTATAAATGCCTCCAATTGAGCAGTTTTCACAATCAGGCGGGTCAGCAACACGTGTGATCTCATATCCATTGTGTTTGTATAAACCATTTTTTGCTCCCAGCCATATAAATCCTTTATGATCCTGCATTATGCAGTTAAATTCATGATCGATAAGTCCTTGTTCACCTTGAAGTTGATTAATACAAATTTTTGGATCCTGACAGAAAAGCCTGGGAATAGCGGCTATAACTATTATAATTAGCATTAACTTTTTCAAAGCAGGGGGTCTTTTCAGAAGCTGAACATAATTTATTACACCAGATTTCAAGCAAATAACTGATTCAAAATAAGTAGCTTAGAGATGATTAAAATTACAATCTCCATAAGGAGATATCTTGTCCTAAATGCCCAAAAGTTTGACCTAATAATCCATCAGTGTTAAAGTATGTTAATCAGGTCATTCAGGTGATTCAAAGTTATTACTAATTAGTAGCTGAAGTCAACCTCTAATTGATCAAAAACAGATACAGATTGCTCATTATCAGAATTGTGATCACGTCGTCAGTTAAAATGCAAAAAGACGACCATAAGTCGTCATAAAGTACCCGGTGACTGCCTGCGTAAAAAAAATCCTGCTGGCCGGGCAGGATTTTTTTTGAAGTTCGGATCCATCATTCGTAGGACAACTGCAGGCCAAAATACTTACATACATTTGGCAGCGTTTTGTCTGTCAGTGCCAGGTGCAACTTGCCATCGTTATAAATTGCATAGTTATCAACCGAGTCATGAGGTTTAACTGAATCAAAATTAAAGCTTTGATACCTGTAAAGTTTCAGCTCTCCCTGGATGCCTATCAGTTCCATGAAGGCCATCTCACCGGTGGGTTTACCGAATTTATATAATGGCATTTTATCAGATATTTTTCCCTTAACAGAATAGGAACTAATCTGTTCAATGGGTAACTTTAATACCTTGCCGCTTTCCAATACAATCCGGGCATTTGAAATACCAAAGCTGATACTTTTCACGTTCATTTTACCCGATTTGGACATTATCCATGAACCGGCAGGTTCAGCTGCAATTCCGGCAAGGCAGTAGCCTGCAGCCAACAAAAGGATAAATAACTTTTTCATTTTCTTTCCTCCGATAGTTTAGTTTAGAATTTTTGCTTTTTTTGAGCACGAAAGACGGAGTAAATATAGAGGAGGAGGGTAGGCGAAATCAAACACAATTGATCCATTGGTTTGAAGAATGGAGCCAAACTGAGATTTACGATTTTGGATTTACGATTTAAGATTGGGATAGATGTTTAGTCCAGCCCTACGGGCTGAGAGATGGTATCACTGACTCACTGTGGGTTGGCACCCACGATTTCCGTGGGTTGGACCCACCCACCGGTTATCGAAATCCGGCCTCTTCGAGGCCGTCATGAATGCACGGTCTGCCATAATTGTACCTACGAGGTTCCCCTGGCTTTATTATCCTGTTTTCTACAATACCGTATGCGCTCCGCGCAACCTGCAGAACCGCAGAACATTTCTTACCGGTTACCGATCACCGGTTACCGATTACCAACTTCTGACTAATTAACCCAGTCTTCTTGTCCTTCAGAATAACTTTCACACTGCCATCGGGCATGGTTTCTTTTTTTACCAGGTAATGGCCGGCATCATAATCACGTGTGGCATGGATTGGATCTGACTTGTCCCTGCCCCGCCAGATATCAAGATTCACCGGCTCCCACTTTTTGGTTTTTGATGACCGGTAACAGGCATCCATGATCTCGTTCACCACATACCCGTCATAGAATGTCTCATGTGGCTGGATCTTGTTTTCATAAGCCCGGAACATATCCGTGAACATATCTGTATATCCCAATTCCACCACCTCATCGCCCACGGGGAACAACCATCCTTTTTCAGTCTCGGCTTTTTCTGCCACATACCCGCCCTTGCCTGTAGCTGTGAAAATTTCAAATCCTGTTCTAAGGAAATTATTCACCCAGATAGTACCTTCTGTGCCCATGGCTTCATCCCTCAGGTCCATTCCGCCACGGAATGACCAGCTGACTTCAAACTGGCCGATGGCCCCATTTTCATAACGCACCCAGCCCAGCGCATTGTCCTCGGCTTCAATGGGCTTTACCAGGGTATCTGCCCAACACATGACTTCAACCGGGCGGATATCCTTGCCAATATAATTCCTTGCTATTTCAATGCAATGACAACCCATATCCAGCAGCACGCCTCCACCTGATATCTCCTTTGTCCAGAACCAGTCGCTGTGCGGACCCGGATGGGTTTCCCTTGACCTTGCCCAGATCACGTCCCCGATTGCTCCTGACCTCACTGACTTCAGCGCCTTTAATGTCTTTGGCGTATAAACCAGGTCTTCCATATACCCATGGGTCACGCCTGCTTTTTCTACAAGCTCAAGCATTTTGCGTGCCTCGCCGGCATTGCATCCAAGCGGTTTGGTGCAAAAAACTGCTTTCCTGGCCCTGGCAGCCAGTTCCACTGCTTCCAGATGCAGGTTATTTGGCAGCGCCACAACTACGATATCAACCTCAGGATCATTGACCGCTTCCTCCATGGAAGTGGTCCATTTCGGTATTCCGTGTTTCCGGGCAAAAGTCTTTCCCCGGCCTTCATCCCGTGAGTAAATGACATGTACTCCGTCACGGCTTCGCTGACCATGAATTGAATAAGTATAAAAATCGCCGATAAATCCGGCACCGAGCATGGCTACTTTAAGCATAGTTGTAGATTGTTAGATGTTAGTTGATAGTTGATAGTTGTTTGTTTTCCGTGGGTTATCACCCACGGTTATTGAAATCAGACCCCTTCGGGGTCGCCTTGACTGCACGACTGCATAACTGCATGACTGCAGGACTGCAAAACTGCAAAACTGCATAACTTACTTCACAATGGCATATTAGCACATTATATATCTTTTATCTTATATCTTTATTGCCCAAACTAAAAATACATTTTTCCTATGAAAAGAATTACATGCCTGGGCATATTTTTGACCCTTTCTTTTTATCTGGTTGCGCAACCGTATCAGCCAACCTGGGAATCAATTGATAAAAGGCCTGTGCCTCAATGGTTTACTAATGCAAAATTTGGCATTTTCATTCACTGGGGTGTCTATTCGGTTCCCTCATGGGCACCGGCCAATGCACCCATTGGCGTTTATGCCAAATATGCCGAGTGGTACTGGTATAAATCTACTGTGAATTCAGGGGAAGAACACAAATATTTCAGGGCATTTGACTCCGCCATGTATGGTGCAAAGCACAAATACGCGGATTTTGCCGGACAATTTAAAGCGGAATTGTTCGATCCTCAACAATGGGCAGATGTTTTTGTAAGGTCGGGCGCAAAATATGTTGTTCTCACATCAAAACATCATGAAGGATTCTGCCTGTGGCCCAGTGAGCAAAGCTGGAACTGGAATGCCGTTGACATCGGCCCTCATCGGGATCTGGCAGGCGATCTAACGCAGGCAGTGAAAGCCAGGGGACTGCATATGGGCTTTTATTATTCTTTGTATGAGTGGTTCAATCCCCTTTATAAAAACAATCTTGAGAAATATGTAGATGATCACATGATCCCGCAAATGAAAGACCTGGTGATCCGGTATAAGCCTGACATATTATGGACAGACGGGGAATGGGATCATCCCAGCGAGGATTGGAAAAGCACCGCGTTCCTTTCCTGGCTTTATAATGAATCTCCCGTAAAAGACCAGGTTGTGGTAAATGACCGGTGGGGCAAGGAAACAAGATCAGTACACGGAGGTATTTATACAACTGAGTATGATCTTGTCAATGAAAAAAAGGGTATTGGAAGTGCTGCCGCACATCCATGGGAAGAATGCCGGGGCATAGGAACTTCCTTTGGTTACAACCGGGTGGAAGACCTGAATAATTACATGAGTTCAAAGGAACTGGTGGATTTGCTTATTGCTAAAGTGTCATCAGGCGGCAACCTGCTGCTTGATATCGGCCCTACCGCAGATGGACTGATACCGGTTATCATGCAGCAACGGCTGATCGATATGGGTGACTGGCTAAAAGTAAACGGCGAAGCTATTTATGATTCACAGGTATGGCAAAAACAACCTGCTACCGCTAATTCCAGATGTTTATTTTACGAAAAAAGGCAATGATTTGTATATCATCTGTACAAAATGGCCCCAGAAAACACTTACCATTCCTGGCATAACATCCTCCGGAAGAATTTCGCTGCTGGGATCATCTGTAAAAGTAAATGCCCGGGTAAATGATAAGCTTACCATTGAACCACCTTCAATTAATCCCGGAAACATGCCCTGTTCGCATGCCTGGGTATTCAAGGTGGAGAATTGCCGGGATTAACAGTACTTTTTATACCGGATATACGTATACAATTCTTAGACAAAAAAAACCAACATGATATTACGGTGGACTTTTGCATTTTTTTGGATAGCAAGTATTTTTCAGACTTCTTATGCCCAGAATAACATAATTGATCATTGGGAAACAGTTGTGATGGCCAATGACACCTGGCATTATTTTGTGGGACTAAATGCCGGACCTCCTTCCGGCTGGCAAAATTCAACGTTTAATGATGCCACCTGGCTGCAAGGTCAGGGGGGATTTGGTTATGGTGACGAAGATGACGCTACATTGATTTCCACGCCCCCGAATCCTTATTCGGTGTTTATCCGAATGAAGTTCACTATCCTGGACACTTCGAAAATCAGCATGGCTCTTTTGAATATGGACTTTGACGATGGTTTTGTGGCCTGGATCAATGGAATTGAAATAGCCAGGGCAAACCTCGGTGTGGTTGGTGATTTTCCTGCTTTTAACGCCGCAGCCACTGATCATGAGGCTGTGATGTACAGCCAAATGACTCCGCCTTCTTACCAGATTTCCAAGCAAAAGCTGGGAGGTTGCCTCATTAATGGCACAAACGTCATTGCCATACAGGTCAATAATATGAGCAATAATTCCAGTGATATGAGCTGTATACCATACCTGTCGGTGGCAATGGAAACCGCAGGGCTCACATACCGCAATGTTCCTGCCTGGTTTGAAGATCCCTATGTTAGCTTCAGCGGTTCCGCTCTTCCCTTGGTTATTATCAATTCCGGTTCCAATGTTATACAGCAGGAAGTTAAAACAATGGTGGACATGGGTATCATTGATAACGGACCCGGAGAAATGAATTATATAACAGACGATTGGAATAATTACAGCGGTAAGGCAGGAATTGAGATAAGAGGTTCATCTTCCACCATGTTCGACAAAAAGAATTATGGTATTGAACTATGGGAATCCGCCGAGGATGATACATCCTTTTCATTGATGGGCCTGCCGGCTGAAAGTGACTGGATTTTGCATGGCCCGTATTCCGATAAAACACTGGTGCGCAATTACCTGGCCTATGCTCTTGCCCGCGATATGGGCCATTATGCATCACGAACCCGATTTTGTGAACTGTTTCTGAATGATCAGTACCGGGGCGTGTACGTTTTGATAGAACGTATAAAACGTGACAGTAACCGTGTAGATATTTCCAAGTTGTTGCCGACAGATGTTACAGGTGATCAGCTTACCGGAGGATATATTGTAAAAATAGACAGGTCAGCCGGTGATTATACAGATGGCTGGTTCTCTCCTTATTTAGGAACAGGGGATGGAGGGAGTGCTCCATTTTTTGCCTACAATTATCCCCAGCGTGATAAAATTGGCCCGGGTCAGAAAACCTACATTAAAAATAAGATCACTGCCTTTGAAAATGCGCTTCACGGGGGCCAGTACCTCGATCCGTATGTTGGCTATAAGACGTTCATCGATGTAAGCTCTTTTGTTGATTACTTTATAATGGTTGAATTAAGCAAAAATACCGACGGATACAGGCTTAGTACCTTTCTTCACAAGGATCGCGATGGTAAAGACCCAAGGCTACATATGGGTCCGATCTGGGATTATGACCTTGCCTTTGGAAATGCCAATTATTACGATGCTTTTAATACCTATGGATGGAATTACAAATTTGTATCTGACGGGTGGGGGACTCCGTTCTGGTGGAGCAAGATGCTGACTGATCCCTATTTTTTGAATATGTTATATTGCAGGTGGCATGAGTTCAGGCAGGGAGTCTTATCCGATGAATCCATGCTGGCACGTATCGACTCAGCTACTGCTGTTATTGGTGATGCAACGGACCGGAATTTTGACCAGTGGCCAATCCATGGAGTATATGTATGGCCTAATTATTATATAGGATACACTTTTGAGGAGGATGTAAATTTTATGAAAACATGGATAACTTCCCGGGCCGCCTGGCTGGATGCCAATATTCCGGGAAACACCTGCCTTTCACCTGTTAATGATAGGGATGCCACATTTACATTTCTGTTAAGGGCCTATCCAAATCCCGCTATTGAAGAGGTTAATATTGAAGTTCAGAATGAAAGATCTGAAAAGCTGAGGCTGGAGATCTTTAATTACACAGGACGGCTTGTATATAGCAAACCATTATCGGGTGAGCCATTGATAATTGAAAAAGTGAAGCTCCAGCCTGGTGCCTACCTTATTAAGGTAGCCGGCAAAGAAAATTCAAGGACAGAAAAGATCATGGTTCAATAATCTCATAGCCTGTATTCCAGAATCAATGTTTCAAAAGGCTGCAAAGCTTGTTCACCAATGTTTGCAGCCATTTCAACCTGGAATTGTGTTTTGGGCAGCTGAGAATTTCTGCTGAGTGAATCAAAATTTTCTGCATTCATTTTCAGGATTATTCTGTATTCATCTACTCCGGTTAGTATAACCCTCTGTCTTTGCCTTGTCATATTTGAAAGAAACACCAGGCCGGAATCTTCACCCGCCACTGTGAAACCGTCTATAACCAGCGGATTTGTGCTATAGCTTCCGGAAACCCGGAATTTTCCTTTGTCCAGGAGCATCCTGAATATATGAAACACGGGGAAAATCATTTCTTTGTTTGCCTTAAACTGCTCCGGCCAGCGGCTGCCATGCTCTCCCATGTAAAGGCCCCGTTCACCGACTGTTTCATAATATGTTATACTGGTTACCTCTGAATCAAGCAGGTACCTGAGGCTTCCGACCGTCCATGCGGCACCAAAAAGAGACATCTGGCGCGGATCCACACCCATCGGCATTACTTTATCGTCCGTGAACATTTCATAATTTTGGCGGTTGGCATTAAACCGTCTTTGTATGGTTACAGGAGAAACAATAACCGGTAAATGCATTTCAAATTTCGCTGCACTTTGAACGGCGTATTGCTGGGCAACGGTATTTTCAATAAGCGTGCGTTCATCAGAAGCATGTTCCTGCGGATGAACTGCGAAAGTAATAAAGTCAATATCTTTAAAATCAGGACGGGAACGGTTTAGCTGGGCGAAATTGCAGTTTGTTCCTGTCCCTGCGGGTATTCCGGGAAACTCTCTGCGAATGGCGGTTATCACAACTGATAGAAGGTTAGTAGAAGCAACTTTGGCATTTCCTGCGAGGACCATGATACGCGCAACAGGAATTGGGCTTTGGTGAAACAGGTTAAGGAACTTAGCCAGTTCAGTACCGGGATCATTCCCAAAGATCAGGCAGATTTCCGCAGGAAGGGCTGCTTTTATTGACTCTCCTGACAGAACCTCATATTGTTTTTTCCAATGCATACTGAACAAATGCAACTCACCACGGATGTGCGAAAAATTTATCTCTTTAAGGATTCCAGCCTCATGCACGGTTAAGGGTTGTGTCCTGGAACTTACACTCACCCCAATGCAAGGTAATTTACCCGCCCTGTGTTTTCCCACTCTGAAAAATATCTTTTCATCCTTCTTTTCAGTATCCTGACATTCACCTTCCAAAGAAAATTCAATACGCTGAAATAATGTGGTACCTTTTTTGACTTCCACAGGATAAGGTTGATCAAGCGGGGTGCTATATGTTTTATAGGATGCATCTGTCCAGTTTCGCTGATCTTCTGTTTCAAAAACATCTCCCTCGAAATGTAGCCTTGCTTCAAGAGAATCATTAATTTTCCAGTGCATTGCCCTGATACCCTTAAAGGGCTGGTGTGGTGAAATTTCTTCAGGAAACAGGTCCCGGGTTTTACTATTGTCAGGATGTATAATTGTGCAAACATGCCCTGCACAGTTCATAACAGGATGAAGGATACAAAAACCGATCCTGTTTTTCAGGAACGTTGAATTTGAATTACCTTTCATTTCAAGTATTAACCGGTTTGCAGAAGTGGAAGTTATTGATATACATGCTTCAAAGTCAATATCACCATACTTGTAATGTGCCCTGTATCCGATCTCAAATCCATTTCTTTTTTTTCTGAATCTTTCCTCATATATATCAGGGGAAATAGTCAGCCATTCCTTATCCCTCACTGCAAAATAGATCATCCTGATTATTTCATAACCACCTGCACTTATGTAGCGAAGGTTGCCAGCTTCATAGAGCAGCCTGATATTTCCTGAACGCAGGATATGGGTTGCAGGCATGACTTCCCCTTTTCCGTTTAATTTAATACCCTGGATCATTATGGATTTAAAGCGATTTTCTAAGGATGAGTCTGAAGGGATTATATAATTTTTCTTTATCTCCTGACAGGATAAGCCCGGCCGCTGTTTTTCCCATTGCTTTGAAATCAGTTGAAACCACTGAGATGCCTCCTTCCAGCACTTCCTTCATAGGAGAGTCGTCAAAAGCAATAATTCCAATATCGTGCCCGATTTTCCAGTTGTTTTCCTTTGCCTTTTTGATCAGGTATATCAGGTCATTGTCGGGAAAAACGATATACAGTTCACCCGTTTTGATCGTATGCTCACGGATATTTGGAATGACCATGCCGTTCAGAAGATGATCTGCAATAAACTGCTCAACCCCCCTGACTGATCCATCCGGAATGAACTGAAACTTACTGGGCGACCTGGCGAAGATAATCTGCCTGTAATTGCTGATTTGATCAAGTCCGCTTTTTAATGCCTCATATATATCCTCCTTAAAATTCTGGCAAATACCGGCATATTTTCCCTTTAAGCGCGGAACTTCTTTATCAATGATCAGCAGCTTGTTTTCAGGGATCTTCATCAATACCTCCGAAACATCGTGATTAAAATGGGGCATGATAACGTAATAATTAAACTTCCCAAGGTTATCCCTGATGAGGCTGTTGAAACGTACATCGTCATAATGATGAAAGAACACCTGCACTGAAGCATTGGGACCGATATGCTGAATAAATGAATCATACAGCATCTCTTTGTAAGTATTGATCCGGTCAAACAACATGAAGATGTTTAACTTTTTTACCACCCGTGTGTGGCTGATATAATATCCCTTTCCTTTTTTTGAAACCAGGATGCCGATACGGCAGAGATCATCATACGCTTTCAGCACAGTACCGGGAGAGATGCCAAATTCACGGCAGATATTATGTATAGAAGGTACCTTGTCGCCTATTTTCAGTAATCCCTGTTCGATGGCCCCTGTAATCGATTCCTTGATCTGCTCATAAATGGGTGTGATCCATTTTGTGTTTATTTCAATAAACCCCATAATTTTTTTAGCAAAAATATAAAACTCTTGATTATATTTGTAATGAATAGGTATGAATAAGTATATAAAGGTATAAATAAGTTTTAATAATAAATTATTATGATCCTTGTTCAGAATTACACACTTGCCGTGTTCATGTGCGTCCTTGCCATGATTTGCTGGGGCTCATGGCAAAACACACAAAATCTTGCAGGCAAATCCTGGCGCTTTGAATTATTTTACTGGGATTTTATCCTTGGTATCCTCCTTTTCTCACTTGTTATGGCTTTTACTTTTGGCAGTATGGGTGCATCAGGGAGAGATTTTATTTCCGATCTGAAACAGGCTTCTGCCGGAAATCTACTGAGTGCAGCACTGGGGGGCGCCATCTGGAATCTGGGAACACTGCTGCTTGTGGCGGCCATTTCTATAGCCGGTATGTCCGTCGCCTTTCCTATCGGAGGCGGAATTGGATGGATACTTGGCATTTTCATCAATTATGCAGGGAATCCTGAAGGCAATCCCTGGTTTTTATTTGGCGGATCACTTGTCATTGTATTTGCCATATTGTTTAGCGTGAGTGCATACAGGCGGCTTGCCTATACACAAAAAAAGGCTCCCTTCAAGGGTATTATATTATCTATAGCAGCCGGATTGCTGATCGCCTTCTTTTACCGCTTTGTTGCTTCAGCCATGGATACCGAATTTGTTCCGGCCACCGCAGGTAAAATAACTTCATACACTGCAGTTGTATTTTTTTCTCTCGGTGCCTTACTATGCACAATACTGTTCAATCCGTATTTCATGATGAAACCTGTGCAGGGTTCGCCGGTAAGGATGTCGGATTACTTAAAGGGAACCGGGAAAATGCATTTTTATGGTTTGCTGGGAGGAGCCATATGGTGCCTTGGCAATTCTGTCAGTTTTATGGCCGTTGGATCAGCCAGTCCTGCCATATCCTACGGACTCAGTAATTCAGCTCCCGTTGTTGCGGCCTTATGGGGAATTTTGGTATGGAAGGAATTCAGGGATGCACCCGGCGGCACCAATCGCCTTTTATGGCTGATGTTTGCCTGTTATCTGATCGGGTTGTCTATGATTGTGTATGCAAGGGTGGGATAATGGAATCGGTAATCGGTAATCGGTAATCAGTAATCGGAAATTGGTATTTAAAATAAAAATTATGAGAACAGTATTCGGTATTATATTAGTCTTTTCAGGTATGTGCGTGGTTAGCGGCCAGATTGTGCCAAAGTCAGGACCGTCAGTAGATTTTTCACATGGTAAACTTGTCGTTTCTGAGAACCACCGTTTCCTCCAATTTCAGGATGGGACTCCTTTCTTCTATCTTGGTGATACCGGATGGGAATTCTTTCACCGTCTCACATACAAGGAGGCTGAAAAATATCTTGAAAACCGCAGGCAGAAGGGATTTACTGTCATCCAGGCGGTTATACTGGCGGAACTGGACGGGTTAAACACTCCCAACAGGAATGGCGACAGACCTTTCATTAATAATGATCCCGGCCGTCCGGACAAGGCCTATTTTGCTTTTGTGGACAGCCTTATCCGTCTTGCCGAAAGCAAGGGCATTTTCATCGGATTGTTGCCAACCTGGGGGGACAAGGTAGACAAGTCTACCTGGGGGAAGGGTCCGGAGATTTTTAACCCGGAGAATGCCTTTGCCTATGGAAAATTCCTTGGCGATCGTTATAAAAATTTTCCAAATATCATTTGGATCGGTGGCGGTGACCGCTCGGGGGGTAACAATTCCTATAATACAGGATCAAATTTTCCTGTGTGGGATGCCATGGGCAAGGGAATCAAATCTGCCGATCCCAATCACCTCATGACTTTTCATCCCTGGGGAGAAAAAGGTTCCTCGGAATGGTTTCACAACTCAGACTGGCTCGATTTTAATATGGTACAGACAGGTCATGGGCAACGTACCTATGCAATATACCGCATGATACAGCAGGATTATGCCCGTACTCCCAATTAAGCCATGCATGGACGGGGAACCCCGGTATGAGGACCATCCTATAAACTGGCTTCCCGATTCACTGGGATGGTTCAATGAGATGCATGTAAGACAGGCGGCTTACTGGAATCTGTTTACCGGTGCACACGGACATACCTATGGTTGCCATCCGGTTTGGCAAATGGCGGCTCCCGGACTTAGTCCTGTTGGTTATGCCCGTCATTACTGGTATGATGTTCTTGATCTGCCGGGAGCATCTCAAATGCTGAACGTACGACGGCTCATGGAATCCAGGCCTATGCTGAGCAGAGTGCCTTTTCCGGAAATTGTGCTGAATCCGGGTGATGAATACAATCATATTGCAGCCACCAGGGGGGATGGATATATTATGGTTTATACTCCTTTGGGAAATGATATAGAACTGGATGGAAACCTGCTTCCGGCTGCAAAATATTATTTCTGGTGGTTTGATCCCCGATCGGGAAAATCCATTAAGGCAGGAGTCATTGAAAAGAAAAGCCGGCTTCGTTTTATGGCTCCTTCGCGTGGGCCAGGTTTTGACTGGGTGCTTGTCCTGGATGAAGATGGAAAAAACTTCAATCCCCCGGGTACAGGGAATAATTAAGACAAACCATGCAAACAGGGATCAGCACTTATACATATACATGGGCCATTGGGGTTCCCGGTTCTGAACCGGAAAAACCCATGACGGTTTTATCTCTCATCAGTAAGGCAGCCGGATTAAAAGTCGATTGTGTTCAGCTGGCCGATAATTTGCCACTCAACTGGTCGGATATGGGAGAAATGTCCCATATACGCCAGTTTGCCCAAAGCCAGCACATTAAGGTTGAAATCGGAGGAAGGGGACTTACAGAAGAGAATCTTCACCGTCATATTGAAATGGCCGTCTATTTTGGATCTCCGATTGTTCGTATGGTTATCGACGGAAATAATTATTATCCTGAAATAGATACGATTTTATCCGTCATCAGGAACAGCAAGGGGGAACTGGAATCAAAAGGAATTATCCTGGCACTGGAAAATCACGACCGCCTGCATGCTTCCACATTCAGGGATATTGTGGAGACCTCAGGAAGCTCCAATGTAGGAATCTGCCTCGACTGTGTTAATTCAATGGGCATTGGGGAGGACATTGAAACTGTACTTACATGCCTGGCACCTTACACTGTAAATCTGCATATAAAAGATTTCTGTGTAAAACGTGTTTCGCATAAAATGGGATTTGTAATTGAAGGAACACCGGCGGGGCAGGGATTGTTAAATCTTCCCCGCATTACAGAGAGACTGCAGCCATATGGCAGGTGTACCAGCGGGATACTGGAATTATGGACACCACCGGCTGAAAATCTGCGGGAAACCATTCAACTTGAAGAAGTCTGGGCCCGGGTGAGCGTAAGCTATATAAAAAAAATTTTAAACAGCTGATATGAAAAAGAAAATAACTCTTGTTGGGGCCGGTGGAAAAATGGGACTTCGTTTAACGCGAAATCTTAAGAATTCGGCCTTTGAAATGGCCTATCTTGAAGTCAGCCAGGCTGGCATTGACAAACTGAAAGAACTTAATGTAGCTGTATCGAAAGAAGAAACGGCACTTGCGGATGCCGATGTGGTCATCCTGGCTGTCCCGGATACTCATCTGGGCAAGGTATCAGCACAGACTATTCCCAAGATGAAAGAAAATACCCTCGTGATGACGCTTGATCCGGCTGTTGCCAGGGCCGGTAAGCTATTTCTGCGCAAGGATGTGGCCTATTTTATAACCCATCCTGCACATCCTTCGGTCTTTAACTGGGAACCGACGCCTGAAGCACAGGCTGACTTTTTCGGCGGATCCCTGGCTAAACAGCCGATCGTATGCGCCCTCATGCAGGGTGCAGAGGAATATTACACCCTGGGTGAACACATAGCACGGCAAATGTATGCACCGGTCTCAAAGTCCTTCAGGGTAACCATGGAACAAATGGCCCTCCTTGAACCTGCACTGGTGGAAACACTGTCATCCTCATGCCTTGACCTGGTGAGGGAGGGCATGGAAGAGATCATAAAACGGGGAGTGCCTGCTGAAGCCGCCCGTGAATTTCTGCTGGGACATATTAATATTCAACTGGCTGTTCTATTTAAAGAACTGCCAAATGCCGTGTTCTCCGATGCAGCCAACAAGGCCCTGCAAAGGGGACGAAGCATCCTCTTCAAGGAAGACTGGAAAAAGATCTTTGAACCGGATAATGTGCTGCAACAGGTGATGGATATCACTTAACAATGTGACGAGTATGTGCGATAATGTGCTAGAAGATGATCTGCAAATGTGCAGATAATCAGTGAAGACAAGTCATGCCGTTGTGCAGTCCCACTGAAGAATCAGTCCACATGCAACTCCGAGGAGGTCTCGATTTCAATAACCGTGGATCAAATCAACTAAAAAATCAACTAACAACTAACAACTATGTTAAAATATGCAGTATTCGGATGCGGTTTTTGGGCAAAATTTCAAATCGGAGCCTGGTCTGAAATTGAGGGTGTTGAATTGGTTGCCTTATATAACCGTACATTGGTAAAAGCGCAAAAATTGGCAGAAATGTTTCATGTGCCCCGTGTATATGACAGTGCCGAAAAATTGCTTGGAAATGAAAAGCTTGATTTTGTAGAAATAATCACTGATGTTGATACACATGCCCTGTTCACGGAACTGGCAGTTAAGCATGGCGTTAAAAACATTATTTGCCAGAAGCCCATGGCCCAGGATTTTAAGACGGCCAAGCATATGGTGGATATTTGCAGGAATGCAGGAGTAAATTTATATATCCATGAAAATTACCGATGGCAGGCACCAGTCCGTCGTTTCCGCGAGATCATGGATTCAGGCATTATTGGCAAGCCTTTTAAAGCCAGGGTTTCATTCCTGTCAGGATTCCCGGTTTTTGACAATCAGCCTTTTCTCAAAAAGCTGGATAAGTTTATACTCACCGATATGGGGTCACATATCCTTGATGTCACCCGTTATCTTTTTGGAGAGGTTAAAACACTTTGGTGCCAGACCCGTTCAATTAATCCGGGGATACAGGGTGAGGATCTTGCCATGGTGATGATGGAAATGAAGAACAGTATGCCTGTGTACACTGAAATGTCATATGCATCCATAGTTGAACATGATTCATTCTCTACGGTCTTTATCCTGGTTGAAGGCAGCAAAGGTTCAGTTTACCTGGGCCCTGGATTTGAGATCCGGACAACAACACGTGAAAAAACCACTTCTGAAATTGTAAGATTTCCGGGCTATACCTGGGCCGACCCAAATTATATTGTGAATCATGAAAGCGGTATACCGCTAAGCCGGAATATCCTGGCAGACATGCTTAGAAAGGGAAAGGCTGAAAACACGGGGGCAGATAATTTCGAAACGGTAAAACTGGTTTGGGCCTCATATGAATCAGCGGCCACCGGAAAACTGATTGACGTGGATTCCTTTAACGGAAGTATTCAGCCATATTGAATAAATCGTCAAAACTCTTCCGGGGAAGATAGGGTTTGTTATATTTGCACTGAAACCATCCAATTTTTCCGGAACATGGAACTTCGTATTTTTGAGTCACCAGAGCAACTCAGTGAATTTGCTGCATCTATTATCATTTACAGTGTGAAGACGACGGACGGCCTGTTGTTGTGTACGGCAACCGGTAATTCAACAACCCTGACGTACCGGAATCTGGTTGAAAATAAAAAGCAATTTGAGGCAGATACGCTCCGTATTCTGAAACTGGATGAATGGGGTGGAGTCCCTATGAATCACCCCCAATCCTGCGAGACCTATCTGCAGGAAAACCTGATTAAACCTTTGCGCATTGAGGAAGAAAATTACATTTCCTTTCAAAGCGATTCAGAAGTTCCTGCTGATGAATGCGCCAGAATTCAGGAATACCTTGAAGAGCAGGGACCCATTGACCTGTGTATTGTTGGAATCGGATTAAACGGGCATGTGGCCTTAAATGAGCCTGCGGATGTCCTGCAACCTCATTGCCATGTACAGGAATTATCAGAAAAATCACTCAGCCATCCAATGGCAGCGGGAATGGAAGTTAAACCAACATATGGATTAACCTTAGGCATGGTGGATATATTAAATTCCAAACAGCTGATATTGCTGATCAGTGGTGCTAACAAGGCGGAGATAACAAAGGAATTCATGACAAAAATGATCACCACATCCCTGCCTGCTTCCCTGTTATGGTTGCATCCGAATGCACTTTGCCTGTGCGACCGGGATGCCTATAGCCTTGTAGATTAGGTTTTCAGCCTCAGTAGCTTAACCCGAATCCGAAAGAAAATAACGGATCTTTCGAATCATAGGGAACGTCCTCTTTTTGATTTCTTACTGCATCCATTGAAGAAGGGAGTTCAAAAGGAAGTTTTGCAGCCGGGTTGACCTTTCCAAACAGTACGTCCAGAACGGCTTCATCGCTTGCCCCGAAATTGGCAATCAGGCCCTTTGCATTTTCAGCTATTTCAGGAATAACCGCCGGCCTGTCGAGATAAATATCCACAACAGCAGGTACTTTCTTCAAAAGATCAAGTATCCTTTTTTTCTCTTTTCCCTTAAAGTCAAGATCTCCTGAACTGAAAAGCCGGCTGATAATTCCTCCACCGTCCAGTTTTTGTGTAGGAGCACTTAGCCTGATAATGGCCACATCGGCTTTTTCCGGATCTGTTACTACAGTTCCGTATTTGGCCGCCTTTTTGGCATCCAGGTTTTCAACAAAAATTTTCAATCCGGGTTTCAGGGGGAGCATGTTGGCCGATTGCATCTTTTCATTTTTTAGCAGAACAATGGACCTCCGCTGGGCAACTTCTCCAGCAGCCATAAATCCGGGATTTCCCACCAATTTTACAGCATTGTCAACATTTACAAATGGATCATCGAATAATCCAAGCCGGAACTTCACCCGTAACAGCCTCTTTACAGAGCTGTCGATCCTGCTTTCACTGATCTTACCTTCCTGAACCAGTTTCAGCATCATTTCAGATAACGTTTCACCGCCAAACTGATCAACCCCTGCATCCATGGCCTTCAGCATTCTTTCCTCCGGTGTAGCCTTTTCCATGCCTCTTGCCCGCGCAGGAAGAATCATAAATCCAAGTAACTTCACGTCTGAAAGAATTCCCCAGTCCGTGCATACAACACCATCGAAATGGTATGTATTCCGCAGCAAACCGGTGATCATCTCCCTGTTGAAGCTAAAACCAACATTATCACCTGTCTGATCCATGGGAACCCCGTAATAAGGCATAATTTCGGCCGTACCTGCCTTAAAGGCAGCTTCGAAGGGGATCAGGTGATATTTGAAATTATTACCCGGGTAAATCTGACCTTTGGCTACAGGGAAATGCGGATCAATGCCTTCTTTCTGAGGTCCGCCGCCGGAAAAATGTTTGGTCATACAAACCACACTGTTTTTGCCAAGGCTGTCGCCCTGGAATCCCCGTATGTAGGCATAGGTAAGCTTCGCTGAAAGAGCAGCGTCCTCGCCGAAGGTTCCGTTAATCCTTCCCCATCGCGGTTCGGTTGCCAGATCTGCCATGGGATGAAGAGCAACCCTGACTCCCACAGCCAGATACTCCTGCCTGGCTATATCGCCAAACCGGGCAGTGAGCTGGGAATCGCCGATGGCTGCGAGACCGGTTGGCTCAGGCCAAAGCGAAAAATCGCCCGAAAAAGCGCTCGCCAGTGGATTGGTGCCATATTGATTGCGGGGATCGCTTGCAATAGTAACAGGTATTCCAAGCCTGGTCCGCTCAGCCAGTTTCTGCAGGTTGTTGTACCAGATTGCCATCTCTTTTTTCCCTGTTCCGGTGAAAATATTAAAGTGATTCATTTTCCTTTTAAACAAAAGATCCGATGTTCCGGGACTGGCAAAGGAAAACAAGTCATTAATGGCTGGCTTCTCTGAGATGGCCCCGTCCTTTTTCATGCTGATTGGAGGTATGAACATCATTCCCACTTTTTCATCCAGGTTCATTTGCATCATGAGATCATCCATGCGGGCCTCCATTGGCTGACGTACATCCTCGTAGGGATCGAGCTTTCCGTTTTTATTCAGGTCCCTGAAGGTTACTCCTTCCAGAGTCAGTGTTTTTACTTCCGGTCCGGCCAGTGTCCTATTCTTTTTTGCCGATCTGTTTCCTGATATCGTAATCCAAAGCGCTGCTAAAAGGATAATGACAAGCAAAAAACCGATCACTGATGCAAGTGATATCAGTAAAATCCTGAAAAATTTCTTCATGATCTGAGGGTTGAAAGATTGATACGTTATATAAAAATAAGTAAAATCCGGTATCATCCTTCCCGGGTGAGGCAATTTTATAATTCCGGGGTTATCTGTTTTTCTGCAGCATCCGTGGCCTGATCCACGAGGTAAATAATGGATTTATAGCTTATTCCGCTGTGAAGGCTTAATCCGATTTCACAGGTCCGGCTTGTGCTGAATCCCCGGGTGACATCAGATGTTATTTGTGGTTTCAATTCCTTTAGCGCTGAAGTATTCAGCTCAGGAAATGTGAAGCCCCTGTCGCCGGCCCACCCGCAGCAGCCAACATCTTCAGGGATCAGGATTTCCGCAGCGCACATTCGGCAAAGATCTTTCAATTGCTGGTCAAGTCCCATTTTGGTATTGCTGCATGTACTGTGAATCGCTACCTTCAAGGGAAGTTGCCGGAATGTCAGACGCGATGGAAGGAAAGTAAGAATAAACTCTACTGGTTCAAATAATTTCAGGCGTTTGTCGAGGGTCTCCTTCATCCTGAATAAACAGGGGCTCATATCACAAAATACCGGGATTATACCATTTTCCGTAGCCTGAAGCAAAGCTTTTTCCAGTTCAGCTGCCTTTTGTTTGCCCTGTTTTATAAAACCCTTGCTGTCAAAAGCCATCCCGCAACATAATTCATTAATATTCTCAGGGAATACCACTTCAAAACCGGCCTTCTCTAAAAGTGCCTGTGTTGCCTTGTTCAGGCTGTCTGCTTTTCCATAGTCGTCCGATTTACCCATGGCCCGGTTTATACAGGAAGGAAAATATACTACCCTGTCCTTAACCATTGCCGTGGTTTTTAAAACATTCAACCGGGGTGCACCTGCCGGCATAAAGGGATTCCAGAGTGGGATCATTTTGAATGAAGTCCGGTGCAAAAACCCTGTGATATACGTCATTATTTTCGTACCCAGCAACCTGTGAGTACCAGCCGTAAAATTCAAACCCATCCGGAGAAAATTGACCATGCTCCCCGTATGACCAGCAACCAGGCTTGCGATCTTTTCAGCAAATACTCCATGATGTGTAAACCTGAGTTCCTTGATCAGAATGCCGGTGTTAATGTCAACAGGACACGCAGTTGCACAAAGTCCGTCTGTGGCACAGGTGGCATCACCATGATACTGAAAATCCTTCTTAAGCCTGGCAAGTACCTGTTTGTTTCCGTTTTCTTCCGATAAACGTATCATTTCCCTGAATACCACAATCCGCTGTCTTGGTGTAATTGTAAGGGATTTTGAAGGGCAACTGACCTCGCAAAATCCGCATTCAATGCAGGGATCGATTATAGGATTGGCAACTGGATATGTTTTGATATTTTTAAGATGGATCTCAGGGTCGTCATTCAAAATTACACCGGGATTCAGCAGATAACCGGGGTCAAAAATCTGTTTTATTTCGCGCATAACGGCATATAACTCATCACCCCATTCTTGCCTGACAAAAGGTGCCATATTTCTGCCTGTGCCGTGTTCGCCTTTCAGGCTTCCGTCATAACGATGAATGGCAAGTTTGACCAATTCATGCATAAATTCATTGTAGTTGGCAAGACTTCCCGGTTTACCGAAATCCGGGGTGATGACAAAATGAATGTTGCCATCCAGTATATGTCCCCAGATCACTGTCTGTGGATACCCGTATTTTTCGGTGAGTTCCCTCAGATCAGTGAGTGCATCAGCTATCACATCCTGCCTGAATGCAAGATCTTCAATAATGCAGGCGGTGCCTGCCGGGCGTGCTGCAGCTGCAGAAGTAAACAGACCCTTTCTAACCTTCCAGAGTTTTTCGTATCGGATCCGATCGGTGGTAAATTCGACAGGGAAAAGAGTGTCGACGTTTTCAAGTAATTTTTTGATCTGAAGAATCTGTTTTTCAAGAGCTTCCTTTGTATAAGCGGAGGTATCGATCAGCAATGCAGCGGAATCATCACCCAGCTGTTTTAATTCACGCGGCATACCGGGCCTGTCCTGCACCGACCTTAACGCATTACGGTCCATCAGTTCAGATGCTGTAACCATACAGTTTTTCAGAAGACGGGGAAAATCGCAGGCAGCCCTCAAGGTAGGAAAGAAAATCAATGAAGTTGCTTTCAGGGGAAATTCCGGCACAGTCTTCAGGGTTACTTCTGAAATGAAACCAAGTGTACCTTCCGAACCAACCATGAGGTGTTCGAGAATATCAACAGGATCGGTGAAATCAATCAGTGCATTGAGTCCATAACCGCAGGTATTTTTCAATTCATATTTATGCCGGATTTTTTCCGCCATGCTGATGTCTGACCTTACCCTGGCAGCGAGATTGGACAGCTGCACATGCAGGCGGGCATGGGAGCCGGCAAATGCTTTTCGGTCAGCGGGATCCCGGGTATCCACAATCGTCCCGTCTGCCAGAATAAGGCGCATACCGAGCAGGGTATTATAACTATTGTGTTGAATCCCAAAGGCACCTCCACTGGCGTTATTTGAAACTATCCCGCCTATTTTTGCCGAGTTTATAGAAGAGGGATCAGGACCGATCCGGCGGCCAAATTTTGCCAGCCGGGCATTTGCCATTGAGCCTGTGATGCCGCATTGCAGAGTAACCTCCGTAGCCGTTCTCTGAATGGAAACCCGAAAAACCATCACCGATTTCAACCAGTACGGAATCAGAAATAGTTTGTCCGCTTAAGCTGGTTCCGCCTGCCTTAAAAGTCAATGAAATTCCTAACTCCGCACAACTTCGGATAACGTGTAGAATTTCCGGCTCTGATTCCACGCGCACCACTATTTTAGGAATGAGGCGATAAAACCCGGCATCCGTTCCTTTGGCCAGTGTATATAGCGGGTCAGTGAAGATCCTTGTTTCAGGAATATTCCCTTGCAGCTTTTTAACCAGGAGTTTTATAGGAGGGGAAAGGGACAACTATTATTTTGTTTAGAATAATAGCCTAAAGATACAAAAAAAGACCTCCGGGGTTTTATAACCCCGGAGGTCCAATTTCATTTCTGATCTCTAAGCGTAAATCCTAAATCGTAAATCAATTTGTTGCCATTTTTTCAAGTACTGAACTGGCCATCAGGTTATTTTTCCGGAGACCTTCCTTGTTCATTTCAAATTTCATTACGCCGTTAATGGGAATAAAATTGATCATTGATCCTTTATCAATCAATCCTTCAGATTCAGAAACGATGAGCGTATTGCTTCCGGATGTTTTTTGAACCAATGCACTAATCTTATTACTCTGCCAGTTAGAGACAAAAACAATTTGCTGGTATCCCGAAACTTCATTTACGGAATTAAAAAACTTTATTACTATGGGCTGTAATCCAACTTTCATATTTTGAGTCAGCTTTGTCATTTCAGTAAAAAGTTCCTTATTTCCTACGATTGTAATTACAAAGTCACCTGATTTATTTTCTACCGGCCAGTTAATATTCCTTGAAAAATTGTAAAGACAATTGGAAAGATACTTCGTCATTGAAACAATTTTCACATCCTGGGATCTCCCTGACTCAGTAAGGGATAAAAGAAGCAAAAGAATAAATGTCAGCTTAAGGCCTGTCCTTAAAAAAATTCTGTTCATGTAGTTCGATAAATTAAAAGGTTATACAAAACGTTTACTGGGTTTAGGATGCTGGATTTGAAGAGATACCCTTCCATTAAGGATATTTATCGGAACTAAGGATTTTCGGGTAAATTCATACTCCGTTTACGCAAAAAAACCTAAAATGTTTCATCTGCTCAGGCTTGAGGTTTCCAGGTAGGTTCCGGGGAGCCCTGTAACCTTCAGATATGAATATTTGTCAAATCAGGGCTTTAATGGCAGGGAAAAATAAAAGGTTGCTCCCTTATCAACAATTCCTTCGGCCCAAACCCGCCCCTTCATCCGCAGTATGATTCGCTGTACGATGGCCAATCCGACACCGGTACCCTCGAATTCGTTTATTGTATGCAATCGCTGGAATACGCCAAATAATTTGTCGGAATATGCCATGTCAAAACCAGCTCCATTATCCCTGACGGAATATACATTTTCTGTTTCGTTTGAGTAGCTATCTACTTCAATGATTGGTTTGGACCTTAGTGAAGAGAATTTTATTGCGTTTCCTATCAGGTTATGGAATACCTGCCTTACCAGCGCAGGATCACCATATGCATCGGGTACATCATGCAAACTGAATTTGATCTTATTTTTGTTCTCCATGGAAATTAGGTCCCGGAATACTGAATTTGCCAGTGATTTCATGCTGATCATGGAAAATCTGAGTTCCTGGCGACCCAGACGCGAGAGGGAAAGGAGGTCATCAATGAGATAACCCATCCTTTTGGCGTTATCTATAATAATATGAAGAATCCGGTTTACCTCCGGATCGAGGTTTTCTAAATGTTCTTCCTGAAGTATTTTAGAAAAACCATTCATTGCCCTGAGCGGTGCACGGAGATCGTGCGATACTGAATAACTGAATGCCTCCAGCTCCTTATTTGCCATCTCAAGTTGCACTGTTCGACTGGTGACACGATCTTCAAGCTCTTCATTGAGCTTTGCCAGTTGTTCATGTACTCTTCTCTCGTCTTCGACCACACTAAGCAAAGCCCTCCTTGATTTGTCGGCAATTTTCAGGAGGCGCAGGGCTTCTTCCGTTGCTTCCTTTGCCATATCTTCAGCTCTTTTACGCCGGAAAGCAACTGAAACCATCTGTATAAATGATTTGATGATGTCCATGGATAGTTCAGGTCCGCCAGAGACAAGTGAAACGCTTGAAGAACCATAAAGCTCATTATCAATAAAATAGGATATACTAAGGAAACGGTTAATGTTATTAATTTTTTGAATGGAATCTGCCAGATGTTTAGGGATCGACCCCAGGGTGGCTTCGCTGAGTGTATTCAAATAACGGATAGGTTCAACCGCCATTGTCCTGTAATCTTCATCACTAACCGGGAACCTTACTTCTGAAGCAGGCTTTCCTCCCATAGCCCTAAGTAGTGATTCGACAATTTGGACCTCCATTTCGGCATGTTTCAGATACAGGCATTTTTTTATTGGATCATAAATGCTCATAGTCACAGAAACTCCACCGGTAAGTTCCTTAAGCTTGTGAGAGATATCGGCATAAATTCCGGGTGTGTATTTTTCAGCATTCAGAATGATTGATGTTTCATTCAGGATTTGCAGGCCACGATTAATATTTCCCAAAAGCAAATGACTGTTTGATTTTTTCTTTTGCATAATTATCCCGAATTTATGTTTGAATGGACTGTTATGATCCCTGGACTATTTTGTCATCCGATTTTTGAATCATTCATTTCGTTTACAACACTGGCATAGCGAATGGGTTTCCCCATTGAAACAAGGAGTTCATTCACTTCATGCTTTAATTCTATTACCCGGTTCTCCCGGTTCAGTGTTACATCATGCCAGCGCCGCAGTTCCTCAAACTGATCCCTGTTCTTCTCCTCAGCCTCTTTGCGCTTGGTTATGTCAATTACCGTGGTAAGCAGATGGGGCATTCCCTTAATTTGCACGTAAACGATTGATATGAGTCCAAAGATTAATTTACCCGATTTTGTTCTGAAACATGACTCATGACCCAGGATATGGTTTTCTTTTTTTAATATGTCAATAACTTTAGTCCGTTCTCCATTTTCTGCATACACGCCAAGTTCTGTCTCTGATTTGCCAATTACCTCATCACGCGTATATTCCAGATGATTAAGAAAAGTCTCATTTACATCAATTATTTCACCTGCATCGGGTTTAGAAATTGCAATTGCAGCAGGACTGCTATAAAAAATATTGGAAAATAACCGGGCTGATTCCAAAATTGATTCATCCACCTTCTTTGCGTTGGGTAATATCCTGGATAATGCCGTATACAATTCCTTTTTCCCGGTCGAATGTAGCTTCGGAATGGATATCCTTTATTTCACCGGTATCTGCTGCTTTAATCCTAAATTCAACCACGTAAGGTGTATCATTTTCCAACAGATTTTTCAAGGCGTTATTGAGCAACGGACGGTCTTCACTTAATGGAACATTCTTTATGAAAGCAATAGGATAATTTATCCTTATGCACGCCATAAATTTTTACAGCCCCCAATGATGCAAACATTTTCTGGGAATCAATATGAAGTTCCCAATTGCCGGTTTTGGAAGCCAGTTCGGCCCTGTTCAGCCTGGCCTCACTTATGCGGATCTTCTCCTCGGCCTGTCTCCGTTCTGTCATATCCATACCAAAGGCCCAGCTGTGCAGTCCGCTGGATCTGAAACCCCAGGAGATGCACCTGACGGAACCATCCTTACATGAGACAAAGGCTTCAGTGGGTTGAACTGTGGTATTCGTTTCAAGAGCCTGCCTGATTCTTTCATCCCATTCACCCTTGATCTGGTCCCGGTATTTTTTATCCGGATAAGCAATGGGCCACCATGTGTCAATCGTAGGAATATCTTCAATTGTGTACCCGAACAACCGGATAAAAGTGGGATTAAAATATTCCACAACCTGCTCAGAACCTGAGAAGATGCAGATGGCAAGCGGAGAATTTTCAACAATTGTTTTGAACTTTGTCTCCTCCGAAGCCGGTTTCTCTTCCTGGTTAAAATTCACCATAGTCTCATCTTGTTTTAAATGCAACCTATTGATCGGATCGTAAGAAATCAGGGTTTGATTACATGGCAAACAGCCGTATTTTTGCCGTTTGAGATCTTTAACAGGTACATTCCTGCCGGAAAAGAGCTCATATTAAACGCAAAGCTATCCTTTTTGATGATTCGGGTCAACAAGCGCCGGCCAGTACTGTTGAAAAGCTCCACCTTCAAATCTCCCTGATAATATTGAATTGCAATGTTCATGACATCCTTAACCGGATTCGGATATAACAGAATTTCCAATGTGCGTTCACTTTTTATCAAGGTTGTTGCCATGTTTTCGTTTGCGCCCCAGGCCCCCATGTTTGTAGGCATGCCGCCCGCACCGGGTGATCCTGCATCAATGCAGGGTGAGGTTTCCTGCAGGCTGAAATCGTTGTGTTCAGGATCAACAAGCTTCGGATCACCGGAAATATTGTGATTCCCGGTCAAAGTTTCACCATCTGAAATGGAATATGAAACAGTAAGGGAAGAACTTGATTGGGTCAGTATTTCTGTTTGTACAGTGGCCGAAAAAATAGTGTTTTGCACAAAAGCAGTTCCACCGGTCTGGGCACTTCCCTCTTCACTGTGATAGCATTCAATTCCCCAGGTATTATGATAAAATGTATTGTAATTCGCATAAATAACAGCTTGATTATGAACCTGTATGCCAGCATCATTATAGGAAAATATATTATTTTCAATATATGCCGGGGAATTTTCACCCACTGTTGTGCCATAATTGCAGTAGGATATCTGGTTACCGGAAATCCGGGCATACTTACTGCTTGTTCCGATATCAATACCATCATCGCTGAAATGAGAAATGATGCTGTTCAGAATAAAACATGAATCAACATTATCCAGATCAATGGCGTCATTTTTGCTTCCCTGGGCAATAGTTCCGCCCATACCGGTCAGCCTGATTGAATCGATATACACCCTTACGGCGTCATGTACTGCAATACAATCTTCCCCGCTTCCGGTTGCCTTGCTTTCAATAACACAATGGGTAACCGATATGTTGTTTCCACCTGAGGCCAAAAGAGTCATGCTTCCTCCTTTAAAATGGCAATATTTCAAATCAATATCCGCAGCGGAAGAATTTATCCGCTGCCATGCTGAACCACTGTTTGAAACAAAATAAATGCTGTCTGTCCGGGTTCCCCTTGCAAACAATTCACCTTTCACAGTAAGGGAGGCTCCGGCATCGAACCTGATTACTACGCCGGCTTCAATTTGTAAAACAGTTCCTGCAGCCGTTGTCAGGTTTCCCTGGATCAGATAGGGCGAGTTGGACTTTGTAAGTATGGTATCAGAATTGAAAGAAGAGGGCAGGAGCGTCTGACCGCCAGACATCAACGCAATTTGTATGAATGAAATAGAAAGAATAAAACGCTTTATGAGTAAGATATGGTTGTTGCGCATCATTTCCTGATTACTTTTAGATAAGATGATTGATTCGCTGTTGAAACATGTAAAATATACAAACCCGATTGTACCTTTATACCATTTGTATCAGTTCCTTCCCAGGTAATGTTTTCCTCATCCCCTGACATTTTACCCGAAAAAAGAGTGTTGATCTGACGCCCGTCTTCACCCAAAACAGTAATATTCAAAAGTCCCTTGTTTTCAGACCTAATACGGATGGTGATCCTGTCATCGAATGGATTGGGAAAGGCGCTGATAACCGGTGCCTGTATAACATCCGGTGTTACGGTTACAAATGGAAGATATTCATACATTTGATTGCTGATCACGGTTGGGCGGTTCATTAGAAAATCGCGGATAGCCTGGACATTATCTTCCCATTTTGTGTTATCGGGAGCCCACCGGTTTAGTTCGTCAGCTATTTCGGGCTTAATGATCTGATATAGTGAATCTAATACCGCAATTGAATTATCAGGTTTGAAAACTGTCTGGAGCAAGGTACGCAGCCGGGCGGAATAGATTTTTTTAAATTCCTCATTTTTCATGAGGTTCCGTGTAATATTGTTAGCCCAGTATAGTCCGGTGTTGTCGGTTTCAAGAGCCTTAAATCCGTCCCATTGGGGGTTATTGAACGCCCTGTCAGCATCCCAGATGGATAACTGCCACTTGGCCGTAGCCTGAATATCGCGGAACATAGAAATTCCCCATCCCCATGAATAATAGACTGTGCATTGAACAAAGGCCATCAGGTTAGCAAACTCATCCATATCAAGCACATCGGCAAGCTTCTGATAATTTGCCGGAATTGAAAGATCGCTGTGAATGGCCATATCATACATGGCAGACCAGTTTTTCATAGTACCATATTCAAGATCGGCGCCTTCATTCCTGAGTCGCACCAGGTCAAAGTCAACAAGATTGGTATGGACTTTTATAAAATTCTCATCCACGCTTTCACGTAAATTGTAAATACCCCAATACTGGTTATTAAGATATAGAATAATGAAGCTACTCAATTGTTTGGTTCCGCCGGTTTTCTTCCATAACTCGAGAGCCAGTGGATCCCTGAGCAGGGTTCCGTAATCCATCGTCATGTCATCATCATAACCAGGCTTTACTACCAATTTCTGAAAAGACTGTAGGTTTTCACCACCAAATACCGGATAATTGAATTCGGATGTTCCATAATCTCCCCTGAAGAAGAAGCGGAATCCTTTCTTAGGCATAAAAGTAGAACTGGCGCCCTGTATTCTCAATCCGGCATACGCATCAGCATCGAGATTACCGTTTTCGAAATAGTTGATCCGGCAATATCTTTCCCAGGGTTCTTCAAAATTTGTATAGATGCCTGTGGATCCGTAAAGATTTAATGAATCGGTAAGCACAGCCATCACCGGCAATGTAAACACAGGCCGGAACAAATATAAACCACTGAATGGAGTGCTGATAACATAACCTGTTTTTGCATCAACTGCATTGATAACCCGGGTATGGTTCAGAACCAGCGGATCTTTATACGTAAATGACGACAGGGTAGGGAAGGTATTGTTTGTTGCGTAGAATATAGAATCGCCGGACCCGGATGGACTAAGGCCCAGTTGAATGGGAGCACTGTGAAAACCAGGTTCAACAGTTGGAACAGGCGGATCGAGAACACCCTTAAAAGCGGGGGAATTATTTGCTGATCCAGGCGTTGGTGTTGAAAAGTATTTCCAAGCATATGGAGAAGCTGGCATCCTTCCATAGGATATATTCAGGTATTGCTGCCCGTAATTAACTGAGTCTATCAGTTGTTCGGCAGGAGAGAAGAGTGCGATTACCCCTCCTTTGGACGAAATATTAAAGCTAAGGTGTTTTTTGCCCTGATTGTTATCATCATCAGCCCATAAAACAAGGTGACCATTAGCTGGCACTACCAGTTCATTTCCAGATGATGAAAATTGAAAACGACTGGGAAGTGCAAGATCATCCGTAATGTAATATCCGTTTAGATTTATATCCAGTCCGGAAACGTTTGCAATTTCAATCCAGTCATCATATTCCAGGTAATTGTCCGAAATTGTGGATACATTTCTTGTCTGAAATTCATTGATTTTCAACGATTGCGCCATTCCCTGACCAATAACATATATACAAAAAACAAAGATTAACAAAAAGCGCTTATTCATCTGTCGTATTTATCATGTAATTAACTGATTGGGCAGTGATGATGCTAATGGTGAGAAGTAAATGAAAATTAATTGCAGATTTTAATCAAAACGATTTTTTAATTGTTAATACTAATTGATTCAGTGCATTTTGATATGCTGTTACCCCGATGATATAATTTAGTAAAGATAGGTCAAAACATCATGAACACGAAAAAAGTTGGCATATCGGCAGATCATGGCGGATTCGAATTAAAAGAGTTTTTGAAAAAGACCTTGCATGAAATTGGATATGAAGTAATTGATTTTGGAAATCATCAGTTTGCCGGGGATGACGATTATCCCGATTTCGTTATACCAATGGCAGGAGCTGTTTCCCGGGGAGAGATTGAGCGGGGCATTGCTGTATGTGGCAGCGGAGTAGGGGCATGCATTGCTGTAAATAAGATCAGGGGTGCACGTGCATGCCTGATCGGTGACTCTTTCTCAGCTCACCAGGGAGTGGAAGATGATAACATGAACATCATTTGCCTCGGTGGAAGAATAATAGGACAGTCACTGGCGCTCGAAATTGCAAACATCTTTCTATCAGCCAGCTTTAGCGGCGCGGAACGACATTTACGAAGGGTTGCCAAAGTGGCTGGACTTGAATCCTATAAGGACGGGGATTAAACTTTTTAAGTGGCAGTTTGTTCTTCTTTATTAATCATCATTAAATAATTTACACCTAAATAAACCAATAACTATGAAAAATATAAGATCTGTTATGATTATCCTGGCATTTGCCGTATTTGCTTTAAATGGCTTAGCACAGGATATGAATAAAGATATGGCAAACATGAAGGATCAGAAAATCGTGCATCCTGCCGTTTGTGTTCTTTATCCTACCCAGGGCAACAAGGTAACCGGAACGGTGAGGTTTACACAGGTAAGCGGAGGGGTTAAAGTAGAAGCTGATCTTCAGGGATTAACAAAAGGAAAACACGGAATCCATATTCATGAATATGGTGATTGTAGTGCTCCTGATGGAACGTCTGCAGGCGGTCATTTTAATCCGAAGACAATGATTCATGGATCACCGATGGATGCAATGCGTCATGAGGGAGATATGGGAAATATAGAGGCTGATGAATCGGGAAATGCCCACCTCGAATATGTGGATAAAACGTTATCATTTGAAGGAGAGGCTTCGATTATCGGCAGATCGATAATTGTTCACCAGAATGAAGATGATTTGAAAACGCAGCCCACAGGAAATGCAGGCCCACGAATAGCTTGCGGCATTATCGGGATTGCAAAATAGTTACCAGGTGCTTCCTAAGCCTTCGGCACGCAGATGAATGCTCGCTATGCTCGCATTAAGGGATTATACTTTCTTGTCACTTGTCACTCGTCACTTTCTTACATAATTGCCGAAAAGCGATTAATGATCTCTGACAGGAATGAGGGGATTATGCCCAGGAGAAGTATGCCGATCACTACTATGGCAAGGACCATGTTTCCGGTGAAGGATAAACGGACTTGCTCCGGAGATTCGGACTCCGTAAACATGATTTTTATAATCCTAAGATAGTAATAAATGCTGATTACGCTATTGATTATCAAGCTTATGACAAGAATCCAAAAACCTGATCGAATGCCTGCAAGTACAAGGTAGAACTTGGCAATAAATCCGGCAGTTAATGGAATTCCAGCCAGCGAGAGCAGGGCCAGGGACAATACTATTGCAATCCAGGGATTTTTCCAGAAAAGGCCTCTAAGGTCTTCTGTATCTTCGGCCTCTCTTTCGCAAACCGATAACAGGGAAATGATCCCAAAGGCTCCTACTGTGGTGATCATGTAGGAGATCATATAAAACACTGCTGCCTGGGTTCCAAGTTCTGTTCCTGTCAGCAAGGTGATCATCAGGTATCCAAGGTGGGCTATGGATGAATAGGCAAGCAGCCGCTTAAAGTTGGTCTGGTTTAAGGCAAGGAGATTTCCTGCAAACATTGAAATTACGGATATAACAGAAATGATCACAATCAATGTCTCAGACTGTGAGCCCCGTATGGCAAAAAAGAATCGTATGGAGATAGCCAGTACCGATCCTTTTGAAATAGTGGCAATAAATGTTGTAACAGGAGCGGGTGCCCCCTGGTATACATCTGGTATCCACATGTGAAAGGGCACGAGTGCCAGCTTAAATCCTATACCCACCAGCATCATACCAATGCCGATGAGTATGAGAGGGGATATATCAGGCCCTGAGAAGTAGCTGGTCAGATTGCTAAAACTCATAGTACCTGTGGCTGCATATATCAGGGCCATTCCAAAAAGCAGGAAGGCTGTGGATAAAGATGCAATAACAAGAAATTTTACTCCGGCTTCCACGCTGTAATCCCTTTGCCTGACGTAGGCAATGAGAACATACAGGGAGATACTCAGCGTTTCAAGTCCCATAAAGAAGGTTACGAAATGGTTTGCCGTTACAAGTACGCAGGCACCCAGGGTGGCTACGAAAAGCAATACAAAGTATTCTTCCCGTTGTCCGCCATGCTGCGTAAGATAAACATAGGAAATGACCGTGATGAGCATGCAAACGAACAATAATGCTCCCAAGAAAACCAGGCTGAAATTATCAATCACAAGTAAGGGTTCAATCCGGTGTGGAATTTCCGGCGCGATAAAAAAGACAGAAAGAAATGCTGCCAGAAACATGAAGAGCGAAAAGCCATATATAACTTTCAGGTTTCTTGATGCAGTGATGGTGAGCATCATGATGACCGGTGCACTTGCTATAATCAGCAAGGGAATAAGGCATAAAAAATCAGATTTAGTCATGCTACCGTGCATTATTTTCCAGCTTTGTTTTTTCAGATGAATGAAAATCCTCATCACTTAAAACGTAATTGCCCTGCCGGGAGTTTTTATCAAACATCGGCCCCGCACCATTCAGGGTTTTCAATATGGCAGGCCTGGAAGTATTGATTACCCTTTGCGGAAAGAAACCCAGGTATAATATCACAATCACCATGGCACCGAGGGTAAATGATTCCCTCAGGGAAAGATCATTCATGGGTTTATCTGAGTTTTGTTTTCCATAGAAGACCCGTTGCATGATCCGGATCGAATACATGGTTGCGACCACCAATCCGATACTGGCAAGGCAGGCATAAAGCACATTTGCTTTAAAAACTCCCGATAATGTGAGAAATTCTGCAATAAAATTGCCCAGTCCCGGAAGTCCAAGTGAAGCCATGACAAACACCAGTCCAACGGCTCCCAAAGCAGGCACCTTCTCCCACAACCCTCCCATCTTCCTGAGGTCACGGGTATGCAGGCGCTCATACAGCTGGCCTGAAATAATAAACAGTGCACCAGTACTGATGCCATGTGCGATCATTTGCATCACCACGCCCTGGTATGCCATCTCATTAAATGCAAAGACACCCAGTACGATAAAACCCATATGATTTACGCTGGTATAAGCCACCAGTCTTTTTAAATCAGTTTGTGCAAATGCCAGTATGGCACCATATAATATGCCTGCCACGCCCAGGATCATGCCTGCGGGTGCAAAGACCTCAGATGCATAGGGGAAGAGCGGAATAACAAATCGCAATAATCCATAGGCCCCGGTTTTCAGCATCAGTGAAGCAAGTATGAGGCTTCCTGCCGTAGGTGCTTCTGTATGTGCATCCGGAAGCCAGCTATGGAAAGGAACCACTGGCAATTTCACGAGGAATGCAGCCAGGAAACCGCCCATGATCAACATTTCGGCCCCCGGGGTCAGGGATGTACCAATCAGTTCGTGGTAATCAAATGTATAAAGGCCTGTGTTGCGCCCATGAATAAGATAAAGGGCAATGATGGCAATGAACATCAGCAATCCGCTGGCCTGGGTAAAAATGAAAAACTTGTAGGAAGCATAGATCCTGTTTTCATGTCCCCAGATGCCAATCAGAAAATACATGGGGATCAGCATGACCTCCCAGAAAAAGTAAAATAAAAACAGGTCCATCGAGAGAAATACACCTGTAATTCCGGCCAGAATCCACATGATGTTAAAGTGAAAGAAGCCGGTCCTGTAAGAAATTTCACGCCATGAAACAAGAACAGCGAGTATTCCGATGAAGTAGGTAAGAATCAGCAGGAGAAGGCTTAATCCGTCCAAAGCCAGGTTAAGCTGAATACCAAACAACGGTATCCAGGTTCTGGTAAATTCTGCAATCCATGTACTTTGCGGATCATAACCCCGGCCATACAAAAACAGTACAAGGAGCAAATCAATGATCACCGAAAGGAGGGAAACATAGCGCGAAATCCCGGGATTGTTTTTTCCGGCTAACCAGGATATAACGCCCCCGGCCATTAAAATAAGGATGAGATATACGAGTATCATAGGGTAAGCATAATAGTCAGTAAAATCACAAGACCTGCTGTTAATACAAGGGCATACAACCTGAGTTTACCGTTTTGAGACTTGCTGAGCAATCCATTAAAAAATTGTACTAACCGGGCTATATAGGTAAACATCTTATCCAGGAAATCATTTTTGTTAATAGAAGAAATCCATTCAACCGGCTTTACGATAAGCCTGTCATACAACGAGTCGAATTCCCATCCTTTATTGAAAAAGCCATTCAGTCCGCGGTGGCTGAACAGGGCAGGGAACGATCTCTTTTTATAATAATACAGATAAGCAAACCAAACTCCGCTCACCGCCATAAGGGCTGAAATAACCTGGAAAAGCCACTCAGGTAATGCCTCGCCGGTGAGTATGACTTCGGGGAACAGCGGATTTAGCATGGTTGAGAATAGATGAACAGGTCCAATATTTTCAGGCAATTCGATAAAACCGCCGGCCAGCGAAAGAAACGCCAGGACAGCCAGTGGAATTCCCATCAGAAACCCTGGTTTGTGTTTGGGTTCAATTTTAAGCTTTCCGAAAAATGTAAGAAATATCATTCTGAATGTATACAGGGAAGTAACTAATGCACCCGCAATACCGGCAAGCCAAAGCCATTTGCTTCCCATTCCTGACGACCATGAAAACCAGAGGATCTGGTCCTTGCTGTAAAAACCTGCTGTGACGAGGGGCAGGGCGGAAAGCGATGCACCACCAATGAGAAAGGTGATGTAAACAAGGGGTAGTTTCTGTCGCAATCCTCCCATTTTGTGCATATCGTGTTCCTCATGCAGCAACAATATCACACTTCCGGCTCCCAGAAAGAGCAATGCTTTAAAGAAAGCGTGGATCATGAAATGGAAGATGGCAGCTGACCAGGCACCCACTCCCAGTGCCAGGAACATATAACCAATCTGGCTTATGGTGGAATAAGCAAGAACGCGTTTAAGATCATGCTGGTTTAAAGCACTTAAGCCGGCAATCAGAAGCGTTGCAGCGCCGATAATGGCAACCAGGGTCTGAACTGCAGGTGCCAGGCTGAAAAGAACATGGGTCCGGGCGATCAGGTATACTCCGGCCGTTACCATTGTAGCTGCATGGATAAGTGCACTTACGGGTGAGGGACCGGCCATGGCATCAGGCAGCCAGGTCTGCAGCGGCAGCTGGGCGGATTTTCCCACCGCTCCTCCCAGCAAAAGCAAGGCAGATATCACTGCCAGCGGCGAGCCGGAATGCCATTGAACAGACGCCTGTTGCATGAGGGTATCAATATCCAGGGTTCCAAAACTTACAAACAACAGGAATAATCCGATGATCATTAAGGTATCACCAATACGGGTAACGATGAAGGCTTTGCGGGCAGCATTGTTGTTTTCAGGGTCCTTATACCAGAAACCGATCAGCAGGTAACTGCATAATCCTACTCCTTCCCATCCCAGGTAAAGCAGCAAAAGATTGTCTGCCAGAACCAGGACAAGCATGGAGGCAACAAACAGGTTCATATACGCGAAGAAGCGTGAAAATCCCTCATCGTCCTGCATGAATTCAACCGAATACAGATGGATCAGGGCACCTACAAAAGTGATCACAAAGCAAAACACAAGGGAAAGGGCATCCAGTTTAAGGATTATTCCTGCACTAAATCCACCCACGTCCACCCAGGTATACAAGGTTGATGTGACCACATTTCCTCCGGGATGAGAAGAGAGAAAGTTAATCCCCGTTACTATCGTAAGAACAGCGGACAGGCAAACAGAGCCAACGGCAATTATTGCAACAGTCCGGCGTGACAGCATTCTGCCAAAAAATACAATAATCAGAAAACTGAGAACAGGCAAACCGGGTATTAGTCCAATATAGGCATCCATTGGCAATGGTTTAAATTACTTTTTATCATGCAACTTTCTGAGGGCGTTCGCATCAAGAGTTCTGAAATGGTGATACATCTGAAGGATAAGGGAAAGTCCGACAGATACCTCCGCGGCGGAAACCGTGAGAATGAAAATAAACATTACCTGTCCGTCCGCCTGCATCCAGTGTGATCCGGCAATAACAAAAGCCAGTCCGGCACTGTTCAGCATGATTTCAATAGACAACAGCATGTAGATAATATTCCGGCGTACCAGGAAACCGACCAGTCCGATAAGGAAGAGCATCCCGGCAAACAACAATTGAATTTCCATCGATATTGTTACCATATTTAAAACTGTTTGTTTATTACCGTTTTTTCTTCCCCGGGCTGTTTTACCAGGAAACGGTGAATGACCTTCTTTTTCTGTTTACCAAGATGGTATGCTCCGATTATACCAGCCATCAGGAGCACGGCCGAAATTTCCACAGCAATAAGATAAGTTGTGAACAGTGAAACACCGACTTGTTTTGGCGTTATAATAACAGTTGCTGTATCTACCGAATGCGATTGCTTCATGGCATACACGAGCAGGACAAGCAGGGCACATGCCAGGATAACCGGCAGAACCCACATTCGGGGTTTCAGCCATTTATTCTCAGCTTCTTCCTCCAGGCCAATGTTGAGGATCATCACAACAAATATGAACAATACCATGATCGCACCTGCGTAAACAATAACCTCAAGGGCCGCAATGAAAGGCGCACCCGAAATAAAAAATATGATTGAAATGGAAAGAAGCGACAGGATCAGGTATAGCAGGGCATGAATAGCATTGCGATTGGTGATCGACATCAGTGACGAGATCAGGGCGATGGATGCTGCTATGATAAAAATCGTATTCATGTAATCACTGAATATTATTTTTCTAATGTATCAGACTCTTCAAATCAATCGGGGGTTCTTCGTTTTCACCGGCACCAGTATCTTTCACGCCCATATCTACCCCCGCCACACGGTAAAAATTATACCCCGGATATTTTCCCTGTCCGCTGATCAGCAGGTGCTCTTTCTCATACACCAGGTTTTGACGGTCATATTCCGCCATCTCAAAATCGGGGATAAGCTGGATAGCATATGTTGGGCATGCCTCTTCACAAAGGCCACAATAAATACACCTCGAAAAATTTATTCTGAAAAACTCCGGATATCGTCTTCCGTCTGTATCCTCTGTTGACTGCAAAGCAATGCAATCCACCGGGCATGCAGCAGCGCACAAATTACAGGCAACACATCTTTCTTTCCCGTCAGGATCACGGGTCAGCACAATCCTTCCCCTGTAACGCGGCGGCAAATAGGGCTTCTTTTCAGGATATCCCCTCGTTTCGCGTTTATGAAATGCATGCAGGAATGTGATCCATATACTTCTTAATATACTTATCATACCGTAGTATAAATTATAACTGCACCAGTGATTAATATGTTGAGCAATACAAGTGGCAAAAGAACTTTCCATCCCACCTCCATAAGCTGGTCATATCTCGGGCGGGGTAGGGATGCCCTGATCAGAATGAAGATGCAGATAAAAATTGCCGTTTTGAAAAAAAACCAGAAAGCAGGAGGCAAAAATGCCGGACCCAGCCAGCCCCCAAAGAAAAGGGTGGCTATGAGTGCGGAAATAAGGGTAACACCCATATATTCACCGACGAAGAACATGCCGAACTTCATTCCCGAATATTCGGAATGATATCCGGCTACCAGTTCACCCTCTGCTTCGGGAATATCAAAGGGTGTACGATGGGTTTCTGCCAAACCGGCTATGAAAAATATTACAAAACCAACAAATTGCGGCAGTATAAACCAACCTCCGCGTTGCGCCTCGACTATATCACGAAGGCTGAAGCTGTCAGCCATCATAATGACCCCTACCAGAGACAGACCCATAAATACCTCGTAGGTAAGCATCTGGGCTGAACCACGGATAGAACCCAATAGGGAATATTTATTGTTAGATGCCCATCCTCCAAGGACAATGCTGTATACTCCGAGTGACGAATTGCCCAGGAAAAAAAGCAGGCCAATGTTGGAGTCAAGTACAAGGAATTTGTCGGTAAAGGGTATAACCGCAAATGTGAGCAGAATGCTTCCTACCAAAATACCGGGCGCTAAAACAAATACCCTTTTATCAGCAAATGGGGGAATCCAGTCTTCTTTGAAAAAGATCTTTATCACATCGGCAATTACCTGAAGCAGGCCGAACGGACCCACACGGTTCGGACCGTATCTGTCCTGGAAAAGCGCCAGCAACCTTCTTTCAACATATATCAGGCCTGCCGCTATGGTGAGCACGATCAATAATACACCTGCAATGATAAAAACATATTTCATATTATAATATTTTATAAACCAATCACCCCCCACGCAGGCAGATCAATAAATGGCATTTCCGGCAATAACATGGAAATACCCGCAATGCCATCCGGAATATGAGGATCTGTTGCGATCACTGCTTCAAGGGTGTTTCCATTCAGGCTGATCTTACAACTTGTTTTATCGATGAGCTTTAATTTTGTCGCCATTCCAATACTGAGCAGAACAAAGGGTTTTGGAATTAGTTCAGCAATTGCGTGAGCATGAGCACTTAATTCCTCTGATCCGAAAATACGATGCACCGGGACAAACAGTAATTCCCCGGTCCTTTGTTTAAAAGATTCTGGAATCCCTCTGTTTGCAGCAGTCCAGTCAGGTACTGCAGTATCGAACAGCCGTACACCGGGATTTCCATCCCTAGCCTCACCGTCAGGTACTTTAAGATATTTATTGATGGACTGAGCCGAATTCCATCCGGGAGACCAGTAATAGGGAATCAACCCGGCAGGAGGATATCCCTTATATCCCTCCATACTGAATTTCATTGGGGAATCTGCATCAATCGGCGGCCCGGGTTCGCTGACATTCTTATGGGCATTCATGGCAGTTCGGCCGCTGAATCTCGAAGTTTGCCGTGCTATCTTTTCGTTATAATATCTGAACCCTGCATCGGGAATATGGTCCTTGATTCCTGAAAAAGCAGGATAGGCATCTGAAAGCGAATCAACCACCTCGTCAAATCTTACCCAAGAATGGATGTTTTTGCCTGACAAATTCATCAGGTCAGTGATCCATTGCCAGTTTTCTTTCACCGGATCTGTGGCGGGCAAAGCACTGTAATACCTTTGTGCACGGCCCTCATGGTTCACAACGGTACCTGCTGATTCGGAATACACGGCTGAAGGGATCACAAGGTCTGCTTTGAGTGCTGTGGCATGCATAAGGTGATCGAGTACAATAACATGCGGGCATTTTTCAAGAATTTTATCTGCCTGCTCTGCGCGTAGCCTTCTGTACAGATCATTTTCAAGTATGATCAATACCTCCGGAGGCTGATTATCAACCTTGGCAATTACATCGTCAAGGTTTCCTCCCTCCATTATGCCAAGACCTGCACTGTTGCTTTCGGGGAAAGCAATTGTAATGGATACTTTTTTGTTCTTTTCTGAAAACGCCTGGCATATCCTGGTCACTGCATCCAGTATCTCAATATTGCCCCCGGCAATACCGGTAACAATCAGGGGATTTTCTGCTGCGAGGAAGGCCTCACTTATCCTGGAGGCCAGCTCTTTCAATGATTTGGCAGTTTCCTTATTGTCATAACCGTCAGAAATCATGACAGATGCAACTGCAAATCCAAGGCGGGCTATATCATCGGGAGCTGCATAATATGTTTCCGTTGCAGCATCATCGAGTTTGGTTGTGAAAGGTGTGGCAATGAATAAGGGACTTTTGACCTCATGATTTAACTGTCGCACAGCGGAATCGTTCCATGCAGGAATTCCCATTCCGGAAGCTATGCCGATGGATTTGTTACGGATGCATTGGCGGACTGACAACGCCATCATCGGTGCTGTATTGGTAATGTCTTCTCCCAGGACCAGAACGGCGTCACATTTTTCAATCTCTTTCAGGGATGATATGTGTGCAATGCCTGATCGTAAAATTCCCAGTGCCTTTTTAACCAGTTCATTTTCCTTTGATGAAATTCCATGGTAGAAATTATGCTTTCCGACTAATTCTGACAATGCAAAATTTGCCTCGAGGGAAGCCCTCGGAGAACCAATTCCCATTAATTCATTTCCTTTGAGGGAAGCTGCAAGTCCTGTCAATTGATCCAGGCCATGAATTTCATTCAAGGCATCTTTTTTTGAATCCCGAGCAAGGATTTGCCTGACCCGGTGGGTGCTTTCGGTAAATTCGTAGCCAAACCGTCCCCTGTCGCACAGGAAATAACCGTTGATATCACCATGGTAGCGGCTCAGCGTCCGCCTCACTGATCCATACCGCTCACTAAGGATTGTATTGCAGCCCACGCTGCAATGAACACATACCGATGGGCCATTGGTGAGGTCCCATTTTCGCGTATAGTGTTTTTTCAGGGTTTTGTCGGTAAATACCCCTGTAGGGCAAACCTCTACAAGGTTTCCGCTGAATTCGCTTTCAAGGATTCCTTCCTGCTGGCGGCCAAAATAAACGTGGTTCGCAGAGCCATATACGTTCAGGTCCTTTCCGCCTGCATAGTCCTTGTAATACCTGACACAACGGTAACATTGGATGCAACGGTTCATCTCATGCTGAATGAAAGGACCCAGATACTGATTTGTGTAGGTCCTCTTCTTAAAAACAAAACGCCTGTAGTTATGACCGGTCATCACGGTCATGTCCTGAAGGTGACATTCTCCACCTTCATCGCAAACCGGGCAATCATGGGGATGATTGGTCATCAGTCCCTCTACAACGCCGGCCCTGAAATCCAGCAGCATCTTTGTCATCAACAGAAACCAGTATGCCATCTAGCAACCGGTTCCATGCACGACATCACAATTTTGCCTGTTTTGTCGTCCGGATTGGCATATTTCTTAACCGCGCACTGACGGCATGCCCCCACTGATCCCATTGCGCCATGGTAGCAAAAATAGGGAACATCAATACCCAGGGCTATACAGGTTTCGAGAAGGTTCCTGCCTTCCTTTACCTCATAAATAATACCGTCTATCTGTATTTTTATCATAGTTACCTCCAGGGACAATGTTTCTCATGAATATGCCTCAGAAAATCATCCTTAAAATATTTTAATCCGCTTTGCAGGGGTTCCATTGCACCGGGTGCATGGGCGCAAAAGGTATTGCCCGGCCCCATATATCGGGTATGAAACGACAGGATATCCAGATCTTCAGCGACGGGCCGTACCTTCCTCAAACGAATTCAGGACCCGTTCGCTCCAGGGCAGTCCCTCCCTGCACGGAGTGCACCAGCCGCAACTTTCAAGGGCAAAGAAGCGGATCAGGTTTTTTATAAAGGCTACCGGGCATGTTTTATCATCGAGCACGATAATAGTACCCGTCCCCAATCGGCTTCCTGCTGCCCTTACAGAAGCAAAATCCATCTTTGTATCCAGGTGATCACTTATCATAAAATCAGTAGAACCGCCGCCGGGTATAATTCCGCGCAGGACGTAACCATCCTGCATACCTCCTGCATGCTCTTCCATGATCTCGCGCAAGCTGGTTCCCATGGGAAGTTCCCATAATCCCGGTTTCTTAACCCTGACCGCTCACGCCGTATATTTTTGTTCCTCCTTCACCGGTAAGACTGAGCCCGTTAAACCAGTCATTTCCTTTCTCAACAATATGCGGTATCCAGCAAAGGGTCTCCACGTTATTCACCACAGTTGGCTGTCCGAAAAGTCCGCTGGTGGCAGGGAAAGGAGGCTTTGGCACGGGGTATTCCCCGTTTTCCCTCAAGTGAATTGATGAGCGCGGTTTCTTCGCCGCAGATATACCTGCCGGCACTGCTATGGAGATAAAGGTCGAGGTCGTAACCCGTGCCCAGGATATTTTTACCCAGATAACCGGCTTCATAGGCTTCTGCAATCGCCCTGCGAAGAATAACTTCTGCCTTTTTATATGCCCATCGGAGAAAAATATATGATTTCTGCGCCTGAATGGCATAGGCGGCAATGATCATACCGGCAATCAGCAGATGGGGATTTCCCTCCATCAGGTATTTATCCTTGTACGTACCGGGTTCCATCTCATCGGCATTGGCGATAAGGTATTTTATACCTGAGCCATGCGCCTGTTTTGGAACAAGGCTCCACTTAAGTCCGGTGGGAAATCCGGCACCACCGCGTCCCAGCAGATTGGATGTTTTTACCAGCCCGATCACTTCATCGGGGGTCATTTCTTTTAATGCCCTGTTCACTCCCCGGTATCCGCCGGCAAGCTGATATTCCTTAAACCCCGGAGGATTTTCCAGGTTAATATGTTCGGTCAAAGGAGTTTCCATGGACAGCTACCTGTATTTTTCAAGAATTTCATCAATCTTACTGATTTCTATTTTGTTATGTAAATCATTATTAATCATCATGGAAGGAGCATGATCACAATCCCCCAGGCAGGATATCGGCAGGAGGGTGAATCGTCCGTCGGCAGTTGTCTCTCCAAAACGAATCGACAGTTTTTCAGAAATTTTCTTATAAACTGATTCGTATCCCATGATCATGCAGCTGATGTTGTCGCATATGAGAATGATATTCCTGCCAACAGGCTTCCGGTAAATACGGGTATAAAAAGTGGCAATACTTTCCACTTCTTCGGCAGGCATTCCCAGTTCGGCTGCAATATCTGAAACTGCCTCATCAGAGATCCATCCCCGGTGCTCCTGCACAATTTTCAGGGCGTCAATGCATGCTGCCGCCGGGTAGGGATAAAGTCTTGTTTCCTCCTGTATTTCTTGTTTTTCTTTAGGGCTCAGCATATTGTATTACATTGATTGATTTTTTAATTAACCGGATTGTCACCTGTCAAGATCAGCCAGCACCAGGTCCATTGCACCCAGAATAGCCAGGAGATCAGGAATTGTATATCCCCGGCTGATCAGTGGCAGCATTTGCATATGGGCAAAGGTCGGGGTGCGGATGCGCGATCTGTATGGAGATGTGTTGCCATCACTTACCATATAATAACCATTGCTGCCTTTTGCGGCTTCAATGGGGATCATGGCCTCACCGGCCGGAATTACCGGTCCCCAGGTAACTCCCAGGAAATGGGTGATCAGTGTTTCAATATCCTGCATTGTCTTTTCTTTCAAAGGCGGCGTTGTGAGAGGGTGATCCGATTTATAGGATCCGGCCGGCATGTTATGCAGACATTGATCAACAATGCGAAGGCTTTGCCTCATTTCCTCCATCCGTACAAGCGACCTGTCATAGCAATCGCCGTTCTTACCCAGGGGTATGTCGAATTCAAATTTTTCGAAGCCTGAATAGGGACGCTTTTTTCTGAAGTCAAAGTCTACCCCTGTGGCGCGGAGTCCGGGACCTGTCATTCCCCATTCAATGGCTTCCTTTGCAGTAAAGGCCCCGATACCGACTGTTCTTTCTTTGAATATCCTGTTTTGGATGGTCACCTTTTCAAATTCACGGATCTGTTTTGGAAAGTACTCCACGAAATCCTGCACCAGCTTTTCCCAGCCATCCGGAAGATCATGTGCCACACCACCTATCCTGAACCAGGAAGGATGCATTCTGCCTCCCGTAATGGCCGAAACAATATCAAAAATTCTTTCCCTGTCATTAAAAGCAAAAAACACAGGAGACATTTGACCAAGATCCTGTGCATATGTGCCAAACCATACCAGATGATTTGCAATCCGGAATAGTTCGGTCAACATAATACGGATCACTTTCACCCTGTCGGGAACTTCAATGCCTGCGAGTTTTTCGACAGACAGCAAATAGGCCAGGTTGTTGATCACCCCGCCCAGATAATCAATACGGTCGGTATAGGGTATATAGGTATGCCATGTCTGCCTTTCACCCATCTTTTCTGCCCCGCGGTGATGGAAACCGATATCGGGAATGACTTCTATAATATCCTCACCGTCGAGCTGCAGGATAAGTCTTAATAAGCCGTGGGTGCCGGGGTGCTGTGGACCTATATTCAGGAACATGAAATCCGTATCTTCATTTTGCGATTTCAATCCCCATTCCCCTGGATCAAATTTCAGATCATGATCTGCAATTTCCCTCATCTGGTCCTGGAGGATAAATGGACCTGCCTCAGTTGCCCTTGCAGGATATTCTTTCCTGAGCGGATGGCCTTTCCAGGTGACGGGAAGAAGTATCCTGCGCAAATTCGGATGTCCTGTAAATTTGATTCCAAACATATCGAAAACTTCGCGCTCATACCAATTGGCAGATGGCCAGATATCCGTTATACTGATGGTTTCGGGGTATTCTCCAGTAAGCGGTACCTTTATCCGGATATCCTCATTTCGTTCAAGCGATAATAAATGGTAGACTATCGTAAAATCACCCTGGGGGAGATCTTGTTTTACTGATTTTCTGCGTTCATCGATGGCGGTGAGATCATACAGCATGCTGAAAGGTCTGGCGACCCCGTTTTTCAGAAACCTCAAAAGGTCTTTCAACTGGTCACTTTTAAGCCATACAGTGGGCGTTCCATCTGCAGTGGATTGTGTTTGCAGAATTGACGAATTGCCTAACCCGGTGGTGATTTCTGAAATCAATGAAAGCGTATCATTCATTTGAGAATCGGTTTGTAATTTAGCTGCAGGATGATGCCTAAATTTCGTTCATGGGCCTGATACTGCCCATTTTCATGCGATCAGGTGTTTTCAGGTCCCGGAAATTTATCTTTTCGGGACGCGTAATCCCCTGATTTCCGATAACCCAGCTTAAGGGCCTTTTTTCCTTACCAATCGATTCCCTGAGCAGTAATAATCCTTCGAGGAATGCATCGGGGCGGGGAGGGCAACCGGTGACATACACATCTACAGGAAGAAATTTATCCACTCCCTGCACAACGCTGTATATGTCATACATCCCTCCTGAATTGGCACATGAGCCCATCGAAATTACCCACCGGGGAGCCATCATCTGTTCATACAGCCGTTGAATAATCGGAGCCATTTTGATAAAAACGGTGCCTGCAATTACCATCATATCTGCCTCACGCGGGGTACCGCGTATTACCTCACCACCGAAACGGGCTATATCATAGCGGCTTGTGATGGAAGTGGCCATCTCGACAAAGCAGCATGAAAGGCCGAAATTAAATGGCCATATCGAATTTTTTCTTCCCCAGGAGATCAGATCTTCCAACCGGCTGAATACTACAGATTTCTGGATGGCTTCATCGAGACTGTCAGATTCCGCTTTTGAGGCATCAGCGGGTTTGGTTATCGTCCACTTCATAATGACTGATGGTTTTTACTTTTTATTATCTTCTTTCCCTGGGGTCCGAAATCCAGTGAACCAATCCCGATTTCATAAACCAGTACTGCGAGCAATATTCCTATGAACACCAGAATACCGAGGTAGCCGGCCAATCCCAATTCGCGGAATGAAACAGCCCATGCCAGTATAAATACAGCATCCAGGTCGAAAATCACGAAGAAAATGGCAATCAGATAAAAATGGGAAGAAAATCGCAACCGGGCATTGCCTGTAGGTGGGATGCCCGATTCATACGGCACATTCGTCAGCTTTTCCTTGTGCCTTTCACCAAGCACCCAGGACAGGCCGATCATAACACTGACAATTACAAGGACTATACCTGCATAAATCAGAAACGGCCAAAAAACTATAGCTTGAAGAGTTATCATTTAATGAGAACTGATTTCTAACCTAATGTTTTCAAAATAACACTTCAAACTAAAAATTGTTATAAATTAATCGGTTATGATTTGTAAATTTGGAATGGCAGCATTATTGAGAGGTCCAGACTGCTGACTGCCTGCAGATGTTTTAAATTAATATTCGGAACATGGAAAATAAAGTTGCTTTGCATTTGGGCAATCCCATTTCAAGAAGGAGTTTTATCAATCATTCGGCAACAGGTACTGCTATTCTTGCTTTTAGCCCGGTAACTTCATTAATTGCCAATCCTAAACCCGTGAAAAATACCTGGCCAGCCAATTCTTCTGCATTCAGGTTTCATATGATCGGAAATGCGCATATTGATCCTGTCTGGCTTTGGCCATGGTCAGAAGGAATTGCCGTGGTTCACAGTACTTTTCGATCGGCATTGGACAGAATGAATGAGACTCCTGATTTTATTTTTACAGCCAGCTCAGCACAGTTTTTCAGATGGGTAGCCGATAATGATCCAGAAATGCTTGCAGAGATCAAAAAACGGGTTGATGAAGGAAGATTTGATATCGTTGGCGGCTGGTGGGTGGAACCCGATATGAATATGCCCTGCGGAGAATCACTTGTAAGGCAGGGATTATATGGTCAGCGAACCTTTCAGGAACTTCTTGGAAAACGGGCCCGGGTTGCTTCAAATCCTGATTCATTCGGACATACTGGTAATCTGCCCCAGATAATCAAACAACAGGGGATGGAAAATTATATTTTCATGCGTCCGCAGAAACATGAAAAGGCAATTCCTTCGGACCTCTTCTGGTGGGAGGGCGCCGATGGTACCCGTGTATTGACTTACAGGATACAACTGAGTTACAATGATGAGGCTTCGGTACAGGAAAGAATTCAGACTATCATGACTCAGGGCACAGATCAACCCATGAAAGACTTCATGGCTTATTACGGAGTTGGGGATCATGGTGGGGGTGCCACAAAGGAGAATATCCAATCCATCGAATCCATTAAAAAAGAAAAGGGAGCCCCTGCTATCCTGTATAGTTCACCTGACAATTATTTCAAAGAAATCCGAAAATACAAAAATGTAAATATTCCTGTTGTAAAGGAGGACCTGCAGCATCATGCAGTGGGTTGTTATACTGCTGATGCAGAAATCAAGAAAGGAGTGCGTCAATCAGAAGCCGCCCTCCTCACTGCCGAAAAAATATCCGCCCTTGGTTCATTGGTATGGTATGCGGCATACCCCTTAAAGGAACTTACATCGGCCTGGCAACGGCTTCTCTTTCTGCAGTTTCACGACAGTATGGCCGGAACCTCACTTTTTGAACATACCCAGGCTGCAAGAAATGGATTTGGCTATGCCATGGATATTGCCGGGCAGGCCGCAAGCCTCGCTTTACAGAAGCTGGAATGGCAGGTAGCTGCCCAAGATCCTGACTCGCAGTACCTGATGCTCTTCAACCCCCATGCATGGGAAGTTAATACAAACATAGAATATGATCTTAACCGCACAGTGATGTTAACCAATTCAAGGGTAGAGGATGAACAGGGACGTGCGTTGTCACATCAATGGACCGCAGGTTATTCCGAAACCGGCAACAGGAGCCGGCTTGTTGTTAATACGCGTGTTCCTTCCCTGGGATACAGGCAAATAAGGATCCTTAAAGAAGAAAGGCCATCTGCTGTAAGCGGAGTCAGAGCAGAAAACAACATTCTTGAAAATGAATTTATTCGTTTAAAAGTATCTAGAGAAGGCACTATCGGATTATTTGATAAGGAAAACGGCAAAGAAGTTTTTGCCGGCGGTGAAAGTGGGTGCCGGGCGGTTGTCATAGATGATCCCAGCGATACCTGGAGCCACGATGTGAAATCATATTCCAAAGAAACAGGTGTATTCGGAAATGCAGAAATTTCCATTGTTGAAAGCGGTCCATTGCGTGCATCCATACGGATAGTCACGCATTATGGCAATTCCACACTGCAAACCGACTGGATCGTATATTCAGGTGCTCGGAATGTGGAGGCAAAGGTCACTCTCGACTGGCATGAGCAACTCAAGATGCTTAAATTCTCATTTCCTGTTGCAGTGGATTCACCAGTAGCGACCTACGAAACCTCCTATGCCACGATCATACGGGAAACTGATGGCAATGAAGATCCAGGCCAGCGATGGATCGATGTCAGTGGTGAAAGCGGGGCCGATACGTATGGTCTCACAGTGATCAATGACGCAAAATACGGATATAGTGTCCCGGGTAATGATCTTCGGATATCGGTTGCCCGTGCGGCTGTATTTGCGCATCATATACCCAGGGTTCTGGAAGCCGGAAAGCCTCATTACTGGATGGACCAGGGAATTCAGACTTTCCGCATGTTGCTGGTTCCCCATAAGGATTCCTGGCAGCAAAGAAATATTCCACGCATCGCAGAAGAGTTTATGCATCCTCCCGTTGTAATGTATCAGGGCATACACGGAGGTTCAATGCCTCCGTCAGGTTCATTTGCTGCAGTGGATGCACCGGGCATTATTATATCCGCCATCAAAAAAGCAGAAGAAGGAGATGCCTTCATTTTCCGCTGTGTGGAAACTTTAGGGCAGCCTGTAACTGCTTTGGTAGATATGAAATTTGCCGGGCAAAAATGGATGGGCAGTTTCAGGGCCTATGAGATCAAGTCCCTGCTTCTGGATATGAAAGCTGGTTTAATAAAAGAGGTTAACCTTCTGGAAGAATAGCGTTTGTTGGATGAACAGGATATATGGGAACAGCATGCCGTTATAATCCCATGTTGCAAAATTATAGATAAACTTATTCAAAATAAACCTGAAAAACTTACTTACTTTTTTTGAAAAGGTTACTTTTACTGAATATTTAAGGCCATTCATTTCATCGCAAGATCATAAATCTCAGAAACCAATTCTATCTGCAGGTGAAAATTTTACTCGTGGAAGATGATAGCCAGATTGCATCCTTTGTAAAGCTGGGTTTGGAAAGTAACCAAATATTCGTTGATTTGGCATACGATGGTGTCATGGGTGAGAAACTGGCACTACAAAGGAAATACGATGTAATTGTTTTAGATGTTATACTCCCCGGTGTAAATGGATTCCAGTTATGCAAGATCCTGAGGAACCATAATATTAAAACTCCTGTTTTAATGCTTACCTCACTGAATTCCACGGAGGATAAAGTAACGGGTTTTGAGAGCGGTGCAGATGATTACCTCCTGAAACCATTTGCTTTCCAGGAACTGCTGGCAAGGATCAAGGCATTAAACCGCCGAAACACCGAGATGATCCTCAAACCCATTCTAAAAGTCCGCGATATCGAATTAAATACAGTTACCAGGAAGGTGAAAAGAAGTAACAATGAAATTAAACTCACAACCCTTGAATACAAACTGTTGGAACTGCTTCTCAGTCATCCCGGTAAAGTATTCGAAAGAATAGAAATCTCTGAAAAAATCTGGGGTACAAGCTTTAATACAGGAACGAATTTTATAAACGTACATATCAATTCACTTAGAAATAAAATTGACAGGGACTATCCTGATAAGCTTATTCATACAGTTAAAGGAATAGGCTATGTTATTCATGATGAAGGTTAACATTTTTTAACATTTAACATTAATCTTAACGTTATCTTAATCTTATCCTAATTCATACTTAATCAGTTTTTATAATCACTGCCTTAATTTTGGTATTCAGTTACTGATCCATAAGATCTATTTCTAAGATACCTAAAACCTAAATTATGACAGCAGTTGAATTCAGCTACCAGCTGACGAGCCTCCATAACAACTTATCTCGTTTCGCGTATTCCCTAACCCTTAACAGGGAGGATGCATTGGATCTTTTACAGGAAACTATGCTTAAAGCGTTAAGAAGCAGAGATCAGTTTTTAGACAACACCAATTTCAGGGCATGGACCTTTACCATCATGAAAAACACCTTCATTAACAGCTACCGGAGACGTTTACACCAGCGTAATGTTTTCGACCGCACTCCGGATGCACATTATCTGAATCAAAATCAAGACACATTTTATGATGTACCTGATTCTATGTATTCAGCAAAAGAACTTTCGGCGATGATTAACAAACTAGGCGAGGAATACAGGGCACCGCTGCAATTGCATATAGCCGGTTATAAATATAAGGAGATTGCCGATGATCTTGGCCTGAATCTCGGAACCGTAAAAAGCCGTATATTCTTTGCGAGGCAAAAACTGATGCGTGCCCTTTCCAAAGAAGTTACCTACTAAAAATTGACGGTATACTGCCAAAAGGAAATAGGATCCTTTTATTTGTGCACTTCCAGGGTAATTTTAGTATCCAGCAGTTTTTCGAGAGGAAGTGAAAACCTGAGCTTCCGGCCTATCTCGGCGGCTTCATCTACACTATAACCTTTGCTTTTAACCAGGTAAGCCATAAAGAAGTCAGTAGCCCTGCCCGCACTGGCACAATGAAGAAAAACCTGATCATTCCTGTTTAACAGAACAGACAGAGTGTCGAGCTTTGCAGGTGTATTATCCTTCAGGCCATCTACGGGTATGGAGTAATATTCAAAACCCATGTCCCTGCATATATTTGCTTCATTGAAAGCACCAGAAGTGAAATCGGTATTTTCTTTTTCCGAGCGCAGATTTATTATTACGTGTACACCCCTGGAATGCAACCACTGTAAGGTTTCATATGCCGGTTGTGCACTGATGTAATAATTCTGATAATGGTAAAGATTTTTAAATTCGCTTATCACTTCAACTGTGTCTTTTTTGGCAGGACTGACCTGGGCACCCAGATTCAATGAGGCGATAATTAGTGCCAGAAAGGCAAAGACTTTTTTCATTATTATAGGGTTGAAGTTTAGGTAAATATAATACTGCCACGCTCCTCATCCAAGACTATCTTTAGATAATTGTCGATTTCCTGCTGCATTTCCTCTACATGGGATATGACTCCCACAATCCGGTTTTCTTTTCTGAGTGATTTCAGGGTATCAAAAACTATGGCAAGCGATTCCTTATCCAGTGATCCAAATCCTTCATCAAGAAAGAAAAAATTCTGATTGGATTCGGTAACTTTCTGAATGCTGTCAGCAAGGGCAAGTGAGAGTGATAAGGCCGCCTGAAATGTCTGACCGCCTGACAGAGTTTTTACATTTCTCACCCTTCCGCCGCTGAGAAAATCACGCACCTGGAAATTGTTGTCATCTGTAACTTCCAGACTGAGTTTCTGCCTGGTCAATTTATAGAATCGTTCATTGGCCGCATGACACAATTCCTGCAGGTACACAGTGGAAATGTAATTTACAAATCCACTGGCTTTAAACAGCTGTTTCAGCGTTTTTATGTCCTCACCTCTTGCAGCCAGTGCAGCCATCCGATCATTCATTTCTGTGTATGCCAACAGGTCAGTTTTCATTTTGATCAGTTCACCTTCCAACTTGCCCAGATGCTTATTTTTTACAGTTAACTCATCTGCAGCCGCATTAATCCGGTTTACCAGTTGCCTGTGGGTTTCTTCTTCATAGTGCTTTTCACCGATATCCGATTTAAGGGTTGCCAGTTGCCTGGTAGCCACTGCAAATGACTGGCGGAAGCCGGCAACTTTCGTTTTATCATTTTCTATATCCTGCGGGCGCGACAGAATATTTCTTACTTCAATGGTTGAAGCAAATCCGGAATGCGATAATTGTTCTTCTATACGGGCCTTCATTATTGCCTGTGATTTCAATTCACCTGTATGTGCTTCCCTGTTTGCCTGCAGCCTGCCGGAGATATTGTCATGATTTTTCTTAAGATCTGTTAACCGGCTACTGATCAATTGGAAATTGATTTCTGCATCCCTGTAATTTTTCAGCAGAGCCTCCCTTTCAAATTTTATTTCATTTACCGTTCGGTCAAGGAATTTCGAGGTATTGAGTAATTCTATCTGTTGCAGAAGAGTATCAGCTTCGGTGTTGTTGGCTGTTTGCAGATGTTTAGCCTCATCAATGATTCGGAGATGGTTTTCCTTCAACCGGATATTTTCCTCCAGTTGTTTATTGATGTTTTCTAACTGGTTTTCACCTTCCTTTATTTGTGAACGGATTTTCTCAGCCTGTAAAAATGCCGCATGAAGTTCACTTTCTTCTTTGTAAGCATCCCATTTGAATTGGCCCTGGTGAAGACTGATTTTGGTATTCTGCTCAGAAAGCTTCTGATGAAGTTTTTCCGACAGATCCCTTTTTGCCTGTATCCACGATTCGGTCTCCCTTATTTTTTTCTGATTCCGTTCAATGTCCCCGATCAGCCTGCCATAGTCCACACTTTGCTGCCGGATTAACCGGAGTGCATCCTTTGCATTCTGTGAACCCGAAGGAACTGGATGCGATAATGATCCGCAAAGCGGGCAGGGTTTTCCTTCCTCCAGATTCGCAGCATATTCTTCCAGCCGGGCCTGCAATGAAAGATGTTCTATTTCACTTCCCAGGCGATCTTTCAAAATATTAACACCGTTCTTCTTATCCTCCAGAAGTTCCCATGTTTTCAACAAATCATTGCTTTCAGGAATCTCGCTGAAGCATTCTTCATGCCAGAGTCCCGAACACAATTTACGGATATCTTCAATCTCAACATGCAAGGCATGAATTTCGGTCTCTGTTTCATTTTTAGCGGATACAAGCTGCTTTTTAATCGCATACCATTCGCGTACATCAGAAAGTAACGTCATATCAGGATATTGCAGTTTCCATTTTTGGATGTTTTCCTTCAGTCCATCCTGCAATAACTTGATTTTGTTAATTCCTTCCAACGTTTCCTTCAAGATCTTTTCAGAATGCCGTATGCTTTCAGTTAATTTTTCAGCCGATTCCTTTAGTTCCTTAAGCTTTGCGATTTTGATAAGCTCACCTGCCTGCCGGTTGTAGATTTCTCTGCCTTCAAATTCGATTTTAGCTTTATCAAAGCTCGATTCACATTCAGTGAGCTCATGAACACTCCGGGCCAGCGTTTTGTCATCTTCGTCAATGCTTTTGGCAAACCTCAAAATTTTTTTTGAAATATCTTCGGCAGACTCGAAAAGTCCCTTAAAATTCAGCTGGCAATATTCATATTCCCGGATAGCCTTTTCAAGCCGGTCGATATCGGGCTCCTGGTTTTTCAGCTGATTGAGCGCAGTTTCTGTTTCTTTGATACTTCTGACCAGGTCTTTTAATTTCCGCAATTCCATTTCCTGCCCTTGATGCTTGATCAATTCCTGCTGTTGCGATTCAATTTCATTTTTTAGAATGACCAGGACTTTTTCAGATCCTTCAATCTGGGACAAGTTGATTTCGCCAAGCTGTTTCAACCGGCCCTCAAGGTTTTGTATCTGTTGGTTATTTTTAGTTTCAAGAGATACAACTTTAAAGAATAATTCATATTTATCAAGGTTGAACAATTCCTTCATCATTTGAGTCCGCTCCTTATTTCCCAGTTGCAGAAATTCCTGGAATTTCCCCTGGGGAATAATAATTGTTCGTTTGAAGTTTTCATAGCTTAACCCGATAATGGATTCCAGTAAACTCACCTCAACAGGTGTCCATTCATTGTCTGTTTTTTTATACGCGGTATGTTCAATAGCTTTAACATCCTCAAATTGTCTGTTATTCCGCCGGCTTTTCACCACGGTAAGATATTCAGTATCCTGTTTTCCGGCGGTAAAAATGAATTCAATCAGCAGTTCATTCGATTTCAGATTCATCATGTTATAATACCGGTTGTCGCCTGACAGGTTCATACGATCGGTCCGGCCATACAGCGCATAGGAAATAGCTTCGAGAATGGCCGATTTACCGCTTCCCACAGGTCCGAAAATTCCAAAAATGTGGGACCGGGTAAGCCTGGTAAAGTCGATGACTTGTTTTTCCTGGTAAGAGTACAGGCCCTGCAGGGTAAGTCGGATTGGAATCATAATTTACGCTGGCTTGTTAATCCTGGTCGGTCTCAGACAATACCTCTTTCAAAAGTTTCAGCAGGTTGTCATTTGGAGCCTGGCCGCGGGCATGTTTAAAATACTCGATGAAAAGGTCCTCAATGCTTTTGGTCAGGTCAATCTGGTCACCGGAATCGTTCTGCCATTCATTCCTGTTTTTCACATCAGGGATGAGCATTACAATGCCTTCATGAGTTGCATATAACCTTTTTCGTTCAGCAGCAGTAAGGTATGTTTCCGATACCATGGTCAGTTCAACAAGGCATTTCGGATTTTCTGTCAGCCAATCCACTGCTTCCTCAACACTTTCTGCGCGTTTTCGGAACAAGGGAAGTCCCTTTGACAACGGAATCTCCTGTATTACAGGCTGCTTTCCCGGCTGAATTTCCATAACTACCACATATTTTTTCTGATCGGCTTCACTAAAACTATAGGAAAGGGGACTGCCGGAATAGATAACATTGCCCGAAGAAGAGCCGACCTTTTGCTTTCTGTGCAAATGTCCAAGGGCTGTGTAATGGATATGGTGTGGAATATTTTCAGTATAAATTACCTGTGCTCCACCCACATGCAAAATAGGCTTTTCATCTTCCGGTTCATCGGGTACCGGTTCACCTTTTTTCATTACCAGGAGATGCGTAAGTAAAACATTTACCCCTTTTTCATCACAGTGCAAGCCGGCGATTTGTTCCCACTTTGTCTTCAAGTAGTTTTCTCAATTCTTCCTCGGAGTCCCCATAACCCAGATAGGTTTTGATCCTGATTTCATTTGCATAGGGAGTGAGGAGGATTCGCAAGGGTTCGGCTATCCCGGGCAAAGAAAGGCTTATAAAACCTTCTTCACTTTTGTTAACACTTAAACCTGAATCGAGAGTAAATGGCGAAACCAGTGAATTTGGATATCCGGCAAAGATGATACCACATTCACGGGCCAATGGATCGGGGGCCTCAATCCGTTCGGGGGAATCATGGTTTCCTGCTATAGCGATCACAGCCCTGGTTCCACCAGCAGAGAGTCGCTTCAGAATCCTGTAAAAGAGTTCTACCGATTCGGTTGGCGGATTGTAGGTATCAAAGAGATCACCTGCAATGAGAACCGCATTTACCTTTTCACTTTCGGCTATTTCACAGATTTCCTCTAACACTTCCCGTTGTTCCTCATGGCGTGAAAAGTTGTTCAGATATTTACCAAGGTGCCAGTCGGAAGTATGAAGAAGTTTCATTCTTTACATGTTCATGAAACATCAAATTTAGAAATTGTTGGCCAAATCAGGGAAAAACCTTTTGAAGAATTTCCTCTTTTGCAATTTTAATGATTGCGGCAGCACTTTTATCAATATCTTCAAGGGTTGTCTTCCATGATGAAACACTGATCCGCATGGCTGTCTGATTTTGCCATATTGTACCACCACACCAGCAGGTTCCATCTTCCTGGATCCTTTTTATGACCCTGTTTGTCGTATCTGCGTCTCCGAATGACACCAGCACCTGGTTCAGTACCACATCGTTCAGGATATTAAAGCCTGCGCTTCTTATTTTTTCAGCAAATACCGCAGCAAGGTCGCAGTTTCTGTTTATCAAATCAGCAAGTCCTTTTTTACCAAGCATTCGCAGAGCTGCCCAGACTTCCAAACCGCGTGCGCGCCTTGACAATTCCGGAACATATACAAAGGGGATACGGCTTCCTGTTTGTACCAGGTAGGAAGCATTCTGAGACATCGCTGATGTTAAGGCCCTGGCATCTTTAACAAAAGCTATTCCACTGTCATAGGGCGTATTCAGCCATTTATGTGCATCAGTGGCCCAGGAATCGGCATTTTCAACACCCCGGGTTAAATGCCTCCGTTCGTTAGTGACATTGGCCCAAAGACCAAAGGCACCATCCACGTGAACCCACGCTTTTTTTTCATGTGCTATTTCACAAATTTTATCAGCAGGGTCGAATGCACCGGTGTTCACATTGCCAGCCTGTATACAAATGATTGTTGGTCCCTGGATGTGAGGAATCCGGTCAGCCCGCATTCTTCCCTGGTTATCACAGGGAACACGGATAACCCTCTTCATTCCTAGTCCCAGTAAACTGATCGCCTTAAGCAAACTCACATGAGCTTCATCGCCAATAATCACATTAAACGGTGGGGCTCCAAAGAGACCATCCTCCTCCACATTCCACCCTTGTGTGGCAAGTATTGAATGCCTTGCTGAGGCCAGTGCGGTGAAATTTGCCATGGTGGCACCCGTAACAAATCCTGCCTCTGTTTCAGGAGGTAAATGCAATAAGGAATTCAGCCATTTGCGGGATATATTTTCAAGACAGGCTGAAATGGGAGAGGATACTTCAAGACCTGCATTCTGATCCCAGACCCCGGCCATCAGGTTGGCTCCAAGGGCAACGGGCAAGGTACCGCCTATCACAAATCCGAAATATCGTCCGCCAGTATTTATGACTGTTGCGGGTGACCCTATTGTATCCAGTTCTTCCAGCACCATTTCCGGGTCCACCGAGAATTCCTGGAGTTCAATATTCAGGCTGTTTAGATTTTTTAATGCTTCAGCTGTGGGAAATACTTTTCTGGAATCAGTATTTTTGACATATGCCTTAGCCTTTTCGGAAAACTGATCAATAATCCTGATCAGTTCATTTTCATCGTATGTACTGTTCATAACCTCCTGATTTATGATTGGACGTTGACAATAGCAGATTACTGTTATAAGGCGTAAACAGCTAAAATAGCAATTTGTTTGACAACATCAATCACCACAGGCATTACGGAAGGGGTCAGGCTTTGGCTTTCCTGTTTTGTTCTATGAGCTCGTTGATTTCATCATCAGTCAATTCATCAATTGAGCGGCTGTCATTGAATCCCTGTGCTTTTGGAGTGGGAATAATGGTATCAGCCTCATATTCCTTTAACAACTCCAGGAGTCTTGATTCATACTTTACATGTGAAATCAACTGAACCTTGTATTTTTCGATCTCACTTCCAAGGGCTTTATTTTCCTTCCTCAGCAGTTCAATCATCTTTTTTAAATCCTCAATTTCCTGCTTCATCTTTCCTCGTTTTTTGCTTAAATACATTTATACGCATTTTTTCATGAACAGGATTCATTTATTTTGATTTTTTGGTATGGAGGCCGCCTAGTAGTCTATACTTGCTGCGAACCAGGAATAGCGCCAAATTAGTTATCCAGAATAATGTACTCTATAATTTTGGAATCTTCAGGATCAATAATTTTATTTTTCAAACGAATGACAGGAATCGGACTTTCTTTTTTTGCAAATATTTCTGCCCGGATTAGCTCACCTTTTTGCCATTCCATATTTATTTTATAACCGCCTCTTGCTTTCAAACCCGTTATTTTTCCTGTTTTTAACTCATCGGGTAGAGCGGGTAAAAGATCTATCCCTTCTATGTGCGACTGAACCAGCATTTCAGCAATACATCCCGGAAGAGAAGCAGAACCATCCAATTGAAAATGGCAATACAATTCACCCTCTTTATAAAGATCTTTACGCTCCCAATGATATTCTGAATGCTGAAAGGTGAGACCGTTTTCAAATCCCTGTTCGGTGAGCATTTTTGTCATGATAGCATTGGCCCGGTTTCCGTCCATTAATCTTGTCCAGCACCACATCCGGTGCGCAAGGGACCAGTTGCCTCCTGAAGCTAATTCCTGCATCGGAAAACGACCATCTCCCCTCATGTCCAATGACCTTTTTGCGGCGTTGGCCAGTTCCGGAGTTTTTATTGGATTTATTTGTTGTCCAGGACAAACTGCATATAAATGAGCAATATGCCTATGATGACATTCCGGATTATCAATATCTTCATACCATTCCTGAAGCTGACCATATTTTCCGGTTTTTAACGGCAAAAGATTTTGTCTGACTATCAGAAGAGTATCTGCAAAATTATTCTCACCCATTAACCTTGCTGCGGTTGAAGTATTGGTGAATAAATCCCATATCATTTCAATATCCTGATAGATTCCAGGAAGGCAATAATTGTATTTGTTACTTATGGAATCATGAAAAGCAGGATTCAGACCATTTTCAGTCATCAAGGCACCATGTTCAGCCGACACAGATGGCATTGCAATTAAATACCCTTTATATCTGACAAGGTTTTCAAGCCAAAAAACAGATGCATCCCTTAAAAGCGGATAGGCTTGCTTTCGCAAATATTGGGTATCCCCGGTGAACGCAAACTGATCCCATACAGCCTGACAATGCCATGCTGCTCCCATGGGATACATACCCCAGGGATGACCACCAATGGGTGCAGCATGTCCCCAGATATTTCCGGTTGTATGGCTAACCCAACCACTGGTACCATATACACGCTTTGCCACTTCTTTGCCTGAAACTGACAGGTTGTCTATCCAATCGACATATGCTTGCTGACATTCGGCCAGATCGGTAGGACCGCACGACCAGTAGATCTCCTGGAGGTTAATGTTACTCTGATAATTTCCAGCCCAGGGTGAGACCATAAAGGTATTCCAGACTCCCTGGAGATTAGCTGGCAGCGTATTTGGACGGGATGAGCTGATAATCATGTATCTGCCAAGATTAAATGCGAGTGTTTTATATCCCGGATCGGATTCACCTGATTTAAGTCTTTGGAAACGTTCGTTTGTTGGAAGCTTTTCTGTTTTCTTATTACCTTCTACTGATAATTTAACCCGATTGTATAATGATTTGTAATCAGACAGATGTCGCATTTTCAGGGTTTCATAGTCATTTTTAATTACATTTTGAATAATATCCTTTGTTACTTTCTCAGGTTGAGCACCTGTGTAATCCGGATATTTCATCTCATAATCTGTAGCTACTGTCAGGTAAAGCTCAATGGCATCAGAACCTCTAACGGTTACAGTGTCTCCGACCTGTCCCAGGGTCCCCCCTTCGTTCCTTATATATATCAACACATTAAAGGGACGATAATTATCATTTATATATCCTTTCACCTGATAGGTGTTGCCTGATATCTCAGTGATGGAGGAATCCTGTAAAATATCCATGTTTAAATTAAAGGAAATTTTTTTGGGATTGCTCGCCGAAAATCTCATAGCCAGTACCTGATCAGGGTAAGAGCAGAAATACTCTCTTTTAAACTTAGTCTTGTCAATTTCATATTGAACCAAACCCAGGGAATTTTCAAGGTCCAAAGTTCTTAAGTAATTACCTGGTTTAGATTCATGATCCAGAAATTTAATTGAAAGGTTGCCAACCGAAGTGAAATGACCGAAAAGTTCCGATGAACCAAAAAAATTGTCTGACACCAGACTATCTGCCATTTGGGCTTTCCCGTTTAATATTGCTTCTCTTATTGATTTAAGCGATTCTTTAGCTTTTGGATTTACCCCTGCTTTGGCCCAATTACCCTGGGCCGGTCCACCAGTCCAAAAACTCTTCTCAGATACTGCAAAAATTTCTTCTTCAATACCGCCAAAAAAAGAAGCACCAAAATAGCCGTTCCCCAGATGCAATGCCTGACTATTCCAGTATTCTGCAGGATATCTGTACCATAACCGATTATTGTTATCCGGTACACTTTCCTTTTCCACACAGGAATAGCAGGAGAATCCGAATAAGATTACCACAACTGCAATTTTTATCTTCATGGTAATTATACTTTTAATATGGCTAACCCGGGTTAATAATCCCACGGGTAATTTCCTTTATTCGTGCGGAGTATGAAACCCTTTCGGCTGATCATAATATAAATATAGGATTTATTTCGGAATGATGAGGTTACCAGACTTTGGTCAATATATCAGATTATACAGGTATCCGACAAAAACTGACCCTGCCAATCCGAATGCCAGAAACATAAAAAACACCTTAGGCTTTACGATGCCCCAAACGGCCATCATGGCCGGCAGGGTTGTTACAGGTCCTGCAATCAGAAAGGCAAGCACGGCCCCGGGATTCATACCAAGCGTGATCAGTCCGCTTACCAGGGGTAACGCGGTTAAATTAGTTGTGTAAAAAGGTATCCCAATCAGGGCAGCAATTAACACAGAAAATGGACTGTCACCTCCTATCCATCCGGAAATCAGGTTTTCCGGAACATAAAACTTAATGAGTGCGTTGATCAGAAAGGCAAGGGCCATAAACTTTGTAACTAATGAAAATGATTTCCATGATTCAGCCAGGATCCGCCCTGTAAATTCCGGTTTTTTAGCGGGCACCTGACCACTGCAATGACAGCTGCTGCCGGGCTGGATTGCAGGAATAAATTCCGTTGCGGAAACACAACAATTAACCTTAACATTCTCACCCCGTTCAGGAGAGATGGCTGATAACTGCACCATTCTCAGTTTATGGGCAAATAATCCGACGCGTAGCCTTGATGGAATCAGGGATCTGTTTGTTTTCAGGACACTTTCTCCGAAAAATCCGTTTTTCTGTACCAGGTGAGTGATTATTCCGCCTGCAATGCTGATCACAAAAGTGGAGGCCAGTCTCCATACCGATAATTTCCAGCCGATGGTGGCTACACTTAACATGAATATTTCCGGATCCATTGAGGGTGAGGCGATCCAGAAAGCCATGACAGGTCCCAGGGGTACTCCGCCAATAAGCAATGAAGTTATTACAGGAATTACACCACAAGAGCAAAAGGGACTAAAGGCTCCCACAATGGTTGCCAGCAGGATCGAAACCAGGGGTTTTTTACTGAATGCTTTGTTAATGTACTTTGAGGCACCTGACAGATTTATTACAACGGCCAGGGGAATAGTAACCAGAAGATAAGGCCAGATGTGAATGAACGATCTGAAGATAAAATCTGCAATTTTAAGTATCTGATCCATGGTTGTATTTTTTAAAGGTGAAACAAATTCAATTTTCACCATAGACGCGATACAAGAAAAAAGGACGCAGAAAAATTAAGATTTACGGAAATTTAGAGTCTCATTCGACAATCAGGCCTTACCCGGATTGCAGCAACAGCAATTCTTGGAAATACTTAAAACGGTTCCGTATTTATCAAATTCATAGTGACAACATTTGAGAAGCATGTCCCTTAATAATTTCCGTGACCTCTGAACCCTTGATTTAGCCGATGAATAAGGAATTCCGATCCTTTCCGCATATTCCTTCTGGCTCAGACCCTCCAATTCTGCCAGGCAAAGTGCTTCACAGTATTCCTGAGGAAGATCGTTCATCATTCCGATCATATCCTGAAGGGCCTCATCCATCACTTTATTATCGGTTTCTTCTGTTTGTTCATCCCGGGTCAACTGCGAAAGGTTTATAGATTTATTTCGCCGGTAATAATCCGTGATCATATTACGGGTAATCTGGTAAAGCCATGGTTTAAGCTTTGATTCATCCTTTAATGTACCGATCTTCAAATGGATCTTAATGAAAACATCCTGAAGGATATCTTCAGTTATAGCTTTATCAGGAACCTTACTATAGATAAAAGTCCTGAGTCTGGATTCAAAATCCTTCCATAGATATTCAACCTTGTCAATAGCCATATTTTAAGCGGCTTTTATACATCGCAGCTATAAAGTGCACGATTAAACCTGCCTCCAGTACTTCCTTTTGAATCGAAGGGCAACATCCACAAGGAGAATAAGGACAGGTACCTCAACCAATGGGCCGATTACGGTGGCGAAAGCAACCTGGGAATTTATTCCGAATACAGCTACAGCTACTGCAATTGCCAGTTCAAAATCATTGCTTCCTGCAGTAAATGCCAGTGTGGTCGTTTTTTCATAGCTTTCACCCATCCAAAGTGAAATAAAAAAAGTACTGAAGAACATCAGGGCAAAATAGATTGTGTAGGGGATAGCCACCAGGATTACATCCAGGGGCAGATCAATTATCTTTTCACCCTTGAGTGAGAACATGACAAAGATTGTGAAAAGCAGTGCAACAGGTGTTAACCATGACACAGCAGGAATATACTTTTTAAAATACCAGTCATTGCCCTTCCATCTTCGAAGGAGTAAACTTGAAACCAGTCCTGCCGCAAATGGAATTCCAAGATAGATCAGCACTGTCACTGCTATGTCTGTTATAGAAATCTGAATTATGGATCCCTTTAATCCAAAAAGTGGCGGCAGGTAAGTAATAAAGACCCAGGCATAAACCGAATAAAGAAAAACCTGGAAGAGGGCGTTGAAGGCAACCAGGCCGGCAGCCAGTTCTGTATCTCCCTTTGCCAGGTCGTTCCAAACAAGCACCATGGCTATGCACCGGGCCAGACCAACCAGAATAACACCGGTCATCAGGCCGGGATGATTATGAAGGAAGAGAATGGCGAGAAAAAACATGACAAGGGGACCGATGATCCAGTTTTGCGTGAGCGATAAGCCCAGCATTTTTGGATTATTGAAAACCAGCGGCAATTTTTCGTATTTTACCTTGGCAAGAGGAGGATACATCATCAGTATCAAACCAATAGCGATTGGAATATTGGTTGTACCACTACTGAATGAATTCCAGAAGGAGGTAATGCCCGGCCAGAAAAAGCCGATCATTACTCCTGCAAACATTACGGCAAAAATCCAGACCGTCAGATAACGGTCAAAAAATGACAAACGCTTGGTTGTGGAATCCATATTATTATTATGATTTGGTTGCCGTTACTGTTACACTGAAAATCCCATGCATGCTTGCCCTGTATTCTATTAATTCCGATTCATCAAGGTAATTTGTAAGGATCTCGTCAGGAAGGGTAATCTGTTTTTCCTTGCGGATCTGAATATCACTGAAACCGGCCTGACGGATAGTATCAAGGTATTCTTCCTTTTGCTGGGCACCGGCAACACATCCGGCATACATTACTGCCTCATTTTGCAATTTTTCAGGTAGTTGTCCCGACAAGACCACATCCGATATGCAAAAATGCCCGCCATTTTTTAGGACTCTGAATATTTGCGTAAAAGCTTTCTGCTTATCCGGAACAAGATTCAACACGCAATTGCTGATCACCACATCAAACGTTTCGGATGGCAATGGCATTTCTTCAATGTCTCCTTTTACAAATTCAATGTTTGTATATTTCAATTTGACAGCGTTTGCCTTTGCTTTTTCCAGCATGGCATCGGTAAAGTCCAGTCCGGTTACCTTACCACTTTCTCCTACCAGGGCCCTGGCAACGAAGCAATCATTCCCGGCACCTGAACCCAGATCGAGAACTGAATCTCCGGGCTTTATTCCTGCAAATTCAGTCGGCAATGCCGCAACCCAATCCCAGGTCAGCATCCGGATTATAACCCTGCAAAGTGCTGTAATCATCACTGAAAACTGTATAGCTTGTATCACCGCAGCCGCAGCCACTGCCGCAGCAGGATGACTGATTCTGTACTTTGTCCTGATTGGCTATTTCAGCATATTTTTCCTGGACGACCATTTTTAGATCTTCTGCTTTCATAATTGTGGTTTTATTTCATCAATATATAATTTATAGAATGCATTTTTGATTTCATCCCTTACCCGGTGAAATTCACTCCAGATGAACTCATCACTGCCAGTAGCATGGGATGGATCCTCAAATCCTATATGTAATCTGTATTTAACTTTTCCGGAAAATAGGGGACATGTTTCATTGGCATGATCACATACAGTGATCACATAATCCCATTCCTCATGGAGATACTGATCAACCATTCCAGGTTTATGGCTGCTGATATCAATTCCTGATTCGCGCATTACCTTGATGGCTTTTGGATTGACCTGAGGGGCAGGTTCGGTTCCCGCTGAACGAACAGTAAGCCTGCTGTCGAAAGATTGAAGGAAACCATGCGCCATCTGGCTTCGACAGCTGTTTCCTGTGCATAGGATCAATATTTTCATCTTAACATGATTTACAGCTGATTTCCACTTCTTTTATCTGATCGAAGAAATCACCGAACACCTTTAATAGCCGGTTAATCTCGCTGCCACAAAGGCAGTAATTAATCTTCAATCCATCAATTTCACCATGGATAAGTCCCAGTTCCTTAAGATCCTTCAGATGCTGGGAAACGGTACTCCTGCTTAAGGGAAGCTGGTCAGAAATATCGCCTGATATGCATGTTTTTGTTTCTGCAAGATGCTGAAGAATGGCCAGACGGGCAGGATGAGAAAGTACCTTTGTAAACCGGGCAAGTTCTTGAAGCTCCGGTGTGAACACCTCTGTTTTAATCATAATGGGTAAATATCTATGTCGGATAAATTCAACACGTGTTTAATGACGTAAAAATACGACATAGTTTTCTAATTTGCAACAATTATATTTTAACCACAGGGATCACAGGGAATTTCGCGGAGAGCGCAGAGGATTCTTAATACCCCGGAAGGAACCAGGAAATCCAAAGTACGATCATATTAATAATAAGTAATCCAAAATAAAGCAAAATAGAATTATACACTTAAAAGTTGAAGTCAAAATGAACATACCTGAACATGAAATGTTATTTAACATATTATCATAATCCCAGACCTAACCATCTAATTAACAGAAAAAGCATTGAAGGGCAAAAGTTAAATTAACGGATTTTTCTCTTCAAAATCATATGAAGTATATTATTATTTAAGAGTTAAATATCTTAAAGTATTATAATCACCTCTCACGTTTGCTTTCTCTCAGTTTACTTTCATTTTTCAGATTTGTCTTTGATTTTCACAAGTGAAGTTTTAGAACGCCTTGCAGTTTTTGAGTAGCGGTATTAACCCTTAATTTTAAACAAATGGCCTATTCACCCGAACTGAAAAATGCCATGGAAATATCCTCTTCCATTGCCAGAGAATATGGCCATAACAACTGGGGACCTTCTCATTTGCTAAAAGCTCTTCTTCATAATGATATAGGTCTGGCAACCCTGCTGTCATCACATCAAAAGGATATTCATTATTTAAGGGAGTGGGCGGATGTACGTCTGGAGAATTATCCCCGGGCATCAAGAAAGACTGAGTTGCCCGAACCGGACAAAGAAGTGAGCAAGGTTTTTGATGTGGCTGATCTGGTGCGGATTCAGACCGGAAAGGATTTTACTGATCCGTTATGTGCCTTGATTGCTCTGTTAAAACCCGGTTTGGTTTTTACATCCGAGCAGTTGAAGTCTTTGCCTGTTACACAGCAGGAAGCCCTTCTTTTTGAGCCTGTTGATGAGGGAACCCCAACAGAAAAACCGTTAAATGAACCGGCTAAGTTATCTTCTGAATCCGGTGTACTGGCAAAATATTGTATTAACAGAACAGAGGCTGCTTCGCTCGCAAAAACTGATCCCATTATTGGAAGGGAAAAGGAAATGCGAATGATCATAGAGGTTTTTGGAAGAAGGACCAAGCCCAACGTGATTCTCGTCGGTGAACCCGGGGTGGGGAAGACCGCATTGGCTTTGGGCCTGGCCCAGAAGATCCGGAATGATTCGGTTCCATCTTATTTAAAAGGCAGTTCAGTGTTTGAATTGAACACCGGGGCCCTGGTTGCCGGTGCGTCCTATAAGGGGGAAATAGAAGACAGGGTAAACAAGGTGATCACTGAGATCAAAAAATATAATAAGGCCATCCTTTTTATCGATGAAATTCACATGCTGCTCGATAACAAAAGTTCGTTGCAGGGTATTGCCAATTTGCTGAAACCTGAGCTGGCCCGTGGGGAAATAACGGTGATGGGAGCAACAACGCAGGAAGAATATCAAAAATATATAGAGCAGGATGAAGCCTTCAGTAGAAGGTTCGAAGTAATAGTAGTTGAAGAACCTGACGTAAACACTGCCATCAGGATGCTACAGTCTGTAATGCCACTGTATGAAAAACATCATGGTATATCCCTGAATAAGGATGCCATTCAGGAAGCAGTTTATATGTCGAAAAGATACATAAAGGAGCGGAGGCTTCCGGATGCTGCCATTGACCTGCTTGACCGTACCATGGCATCAGTTAAAACCATGGAAACGACGGTTCAAAAGGACCTCGATATATTGCGTGGTTATCTTGATCCTATAAAAGATCTGAAAAGTGCAAAGGAGCAGCAGGATGAATACCTATGGCTTTATCAGCAGTGCAGGAATACAATTAATCCTATGTTATTCAGCCAGATAAACGATGGAGATTCAAAGATCGAGGAAATGGAATCGGCTGAACAAATGAAGAAATTTGTTGAAGATGCATTTAAATTGTTGCATTCTGCTGGCACTCAAAAAAAGGATTCCATCGATAAGCATGATATTGCCTCAGTAATGGCTTCAAAAACCGGAATTCCCCTGGGAAAGATCAAGCGGAATGAGCGAGACAAACTCATCGGGATGGAGGATATACTAAAAAGACGTGTTATTGGCCAGGATTTTGCCATACATGCTCTTTCGGAATCCATTCTGGAATCAAGGTCAGGATTGATCAAAGGCGGACAGCCTATCGGTTCGTTCTTCATGCTGGGACCTACGGGAACCGGAAAAACCGAACTTGCCAAGGCCCTTGCTGATTTTCTCTTTAATGATGAATCTTACCTGATCAGGTTTGATATGTCGGAATTCAAAGAAGAACACTCTGCTGCCTTGCTTTATGGAGCTCCTCCCGGCTATGTCGGGTATGAAGAAGGAGGCCTCCTTGTGAATAAGATCCGTCAGAAGCCCTATTCCGTAGTTTTGTTTGATGAAATTGAAAAAGCACATCCTTCGGTATTTGATCTATTCCTGCAAATCATGGATGAAGGCAAAATTCATGACCGATTGGGCAAAGAAGGCGATTTCTCCAATGCGGTTGTGCTGTTCACCTCCAATATCGGAAGTGATTTTGTTTCCCGGAAATTCGAAAACAAGGAGATTCCGGCAACGAATGAGATGATGGAGATCATGACCCAGTATTTCAGACCGGAATACCTGGCCAGGCTCACTGAAATTATTCCTTTTGCGCCCATCTCCGAAGATAACCTGGTAAAGATATTTGACATCCATTTAAAAGACCTTATCCAGTTATTGTCAAAGCAGGGTATCACACTTGAAATTTCTCCCGAGGCCAAAAAGCAGATAGCCTTTGAAGGCTTTACTCCTAAATATGGCGTGAGACCTCTGAAAGGTGTTATCCGGAATAAATTGAGAAGACCCATTTCCCGGATGATTATACTTGAGGAAATTAAAAAGGGTTCCCACATTCTCATAGGATTGGGTGCAGGGGACAAAATTATCTGGAATACGAGCAATGACGAATTCCCGGCTCAACCCGACATAATTGAAAGCGATAAACAGCTGATAAGCAACCTGGAATAAACTAGCAACTAACAACCAACAACTAACAACTAACAACTAACAACTAACAACTAACAACTTAACCCATGTCCCAGCCAGCCGCCCGATTAGGAGATATGCACATCTGCCCGATGGTAACCCCGGGGTTACCGCCCATACCGCATGTTGGCGGACCTGTCACAGGTCCCGGTGTACCTACAGTTTTAATTGGTAACCAACCGGCTTCAGTGGTAGGGGATATGTGTGTTTGTGTCGGTCCGCCGGATGTAATTGCAAGCGGGTCTGCCACTGTGCTCATCGGCGGAAAGCCGGCTGCCCGGATGGGAGATACTACGGCACATGGCGGCAGCATAGTCCTTGGCTTCCCTACGGTAATGATCGGATAGTCCGACTATCCATACTATATATTGATACTTTGTGAATTAAATACAGTAATAACTTAATATATTAATAACATGAACACTTATGGTATTGGCGGCGAAGAAAGAAAGGCTAACAATGCGGCAGAGGCAATTTCTGATATTCCTCTTAACCGCACGCTTTTCGTCGAAAAGTTAACAAATGATCCGGCATACAAACCGGAAGTAGTGCATGATCTGAAAAACATTGATGAGGTTTTTCAGAATTATCAGCCCGAAGTTGAGATGGAGTTTGAAACTGAGGAAGGTTCCTCAGTGAGCGAGGTTCTTCGCTTTCAAAGTCTTTCTCATTTCGGAAAACAAGGTATTATTGCTCAAAGTCCATTTCTGCAGAATCTGAATTCCGAAGTGAACGACCTTCAGAAAATCATCAAACAGTTTAAGTCGAATAAAATCTTAAAGACTGTACTCGAAAATCCGGATGCTAAGGAAAACTATTTAGCTGCCCTGAAAGCACTTGTACAGGAACTTGAAGAAGCTGAAGTCTCACTTTAAAATTTACAACAATGGCAAAAGAACAATTGGAAAAAACCGTGGAACAAGCTGAAACCAAAGTGGCTTTGCAAAGTTCCGAAATTCTGGAAGTCAGTGCCCAAAAGCTTAGCAAATATGGTGGGTTCAGCATACTTGAAACTACTGTTGACGGAGTTCAGAATTTAAATCCCGAAAAAAAGGCCCGCAAAAAAATCTTTCTTACTGAGTCAGGAAAGGACTTGGAAAGAAAGCAACTGAAAAAGAGGCTAAATCTCCTGATTAGTCTTTTAACCAATTCTACAACGGTTTCTGATATGATCCAGGTTTGCGAATCGAAGGTGGAAATTGTGCAAGGCCTGTTGAAAAACAATGTCAGGAAATCTCTGGCAGCAACCCGGGATCTTGAAACAGCCTACCGTTCGGTGAATCTTTTCCTGAAGAACACTGAATCGGAGAAGATTAAAAATGTTTCATTTCTTAATGCTGATCCCGAGCAACTCAAGGACCTTGATAATACCACGTTTATTGATGCCGTGTCACAGGAACTCGATAAAAATTACGACAGGCTTGACCTGCGTGATAACTATTCACTGATGGTGGTTCCAGGGTACCTGGGCTCCAAAAAAGTGGTTGACAAATGGGCCAAGATTGCACACAAGAACAAAGTTATGCTCTTGACCGACTTTGAGCATCTGGATGCGCCAGACGACGTGATAGATCTGTTTGAATCGGCTAATTTAACCGGAGGTGACGAGCATTTGTCAAATGTGATAATGACCTGTAATTGGCTTGTTGGCCGGGGTAAGGCTGCTGATATAGGTGAGGAAGAGGATTTATATGTTCCGCCATCATCTGCACTGGCCGGAAAAATATATAAAACCTTGATGTCACAGGTCACTGCAGGTAAGAAACACGGTGGAATGAACGAGGTAGATGGTGTCCGTTTCCCTCTTAAGAAAAGTGAAATTGCTATGTTGGAAAAGTCCGGACTGGTACCCATGGTTTTTGAATACGGAGCCGTAATGGCTTTTTCAGCAAAAACTCTTTTCAATGGCGATAACCTGGGTTTACAAACCTATTCGGTTGTTCGAGTATTTGATTATGTTACCAAGGTGCTTATTGATTTCCTCAACAGAAGGGCCTTTGAGAATTTCACCATCAACACCAAAATGGATATTCAGAAACAGATCATGAAGTTTCTGAGTGGTATAACCGGACCCAACAACCTGATTGAGAAATTCAAACTGATCCGGTTTGAAAGAGATCCGGTGCAAAAAGACAGAATTTACCTGGATATTCATATGACCCCTTATTTCCCTGCAAAAAACTTCCTGATCAAACTGGATGGCACCAAGGGAGATGATCCGGATTCAGCAGAATGGAAATCTGAGTATGGTCAGGAATAATGGTTGCTAAGGCGGAACTTGTCCTGGAAGGCAATACGTATCTCCTGAATTCGGTATCGATTGAGATTGAACAAGCTGCCGATCAATTCGGGAGACCTTCCACTGCCGCAAAAGGGGGGAAGATAGAAATTGAACTGTTTTCAATTGAAGATGACCTGATTTTCGACTGGATGGTTCACATCAGGAAGACCCTGAACGGCAGCATTAATTTGTATGAGGCTGATTTTGAGACAAAGCTCAAGGAGATAAAGTTTGAGGATGCCTACTGTATAGAATTTAGTGAGCAGTTTGATGAAGCAGCCGAAGACAGCCTGGTAACAAGATTTAAAATTTCAGCTGAAAAATTAACAATCGGAAATATCGATCTGGATAACCAATGGCTTAAATGAGACGAACTTGTAAATAATTGGCTTTAAATCAAACTGAATAATGGCTTATACTGCAGAGCTTAAAATTGAAGGCAAAACGTTTCCCGTTATTACATGCGAATACAGCCTGTGGCAAAAAGCTGATTTATTCGGGAAACCAGTCCCAAAAGTTTTTACCAGGCCAATAAGGCTCGAGATCTATGGCACCGATGACGAGACCAATATCTCATGGGCCATAAACAACAAAAAGAAGCTGAGCGGTTCCATTTCATTTTTAAAAAGCGACCAATCTGTTTTCAAGGAAATAAAATTCGAAGATGGATTTTGTATCAAATACAAGGAGTTGGTTGTGATCTCAAATGAGGGTGCTTCGGGCGTCCCTTACAGGCATTACCTTGAGATATCAGCCAGGTCGATCAGTATCGGGGATATTAAACACGATAACCATTGGTGAAATGGCGAAACAGGTAATAGTTGAGATTGAACTGGAGGGTGGTACTAAACTCTCTCATTGCATTAGTCTTGTCATCCGGCAGGAGTTTGGCAATCCGCATTCTTTTGAAGTCTTAGTACCTTTTGAAGTTCTTGAAGAAAGCAGTGAAAGTTTCTTCAATAAATCTCATGAAACAGTCATAGGCAAAATAATCCGGTTTTCAATAAAATCATCTTCATCAGATGAATCGATGAGTCTTGATTTTAAAGGAATTGTCACCTGCATTGAATTAAGGAATAACAATACGTTTAATCCATGCTTTTCCTTAAAGGGCACCAGTACCGATGGATTACTGAAGGATGGAATACAAAGAAGGACCTTTGTGAAACAAACGCTTAAACAGATATATGATAAAGTGCTGGATAGTTATCCCCAGAATCTATTGAAAAGGAAAATCCGGTTTGACGATAACCCTACTCTTGAATATGTTGTGCAATACGATGAGAGTAATTTTGATTTCTTAAAGCGCCTTTCCCAGCAACATGGGAAGTGGTTTTATTATAATGGATTAGAATTGATTGCAGGGTCGAATGAGGATGATTCAACAGATTTTCTGATTGACGGTATTCAGAATTATAATATGTCAATTTCTATTCTTCCCTCACGTCTTGGTATGTATAATTACAATTATCAAAAAGATGAAGAAATCTCCGGTATTTCAAAGGATCAGAAACTGAACGGGCTTAACAAGCTGGTCAGCTTTGCACTGGATAAATCTGAAAGTCTGTTTTCGCAGGAAAATCAAGTCGTTAGTGTAAGTGCCATTGAAAACGGATCAGAAATCAATGACCTGGTGAAAATGGTCAAGACGATGCAGACCGGTGACTATATTCATTTTAACGGGACGGGAGAAAGCTGCGATCTGTGTTTAGGTAAGATCGTTTCTGCAAAAGGGATCCTGTATAACGATGATGACAGCAGTTCAGAGGAAAATCTTGGAAAATACAGGATAACTGAAATTACGCACATAGTGGATGAAAACGGATGTTATTCGAATGATTTTATTGCCATTCCGGATTCATTGCCGCTTCCCCCGGCTTTGCCTGATTTAATTAAACCGTTAGGATATATTGAGATTGCAGAGGTGGTAGATAATGACGACCCTGATAAACTTGGCCGGGTTAAGATAAAATTCTTCTGGCAAAAAAGCGATGCCGAATCCGTTTGGGTGCGGGTGTCCACTTTATACTCCGGTGAAGGAAAAGGGATATTGTTCACGCCGGAGAAAGGGGCACAGGTGATAGTCGGGTATGAGCACAATGATCCGTCACAACCTGTGCTTTTGGGGAGCCTGTATCCGAAATCCGGTGGTGAATCCTATACATCCGACAACAATAAGATGAAGGTAATCCAAACCAGGGGAGGGAACCACATCACCTTTGATGATACTGACAATGATCAGCGCATCACAGTTTCAAATGTAAATAACACGGGTACGTCATTGAGCCTGAGTTTTAAGAATGACGGAACCATCGAAATAAAAACGAATGGTTCGCTTTCGCTCGAGGGTAAAGATATCAGCATCAAATCGCAAACCCTGAAAATTGAAGCGGATCAGACTATTGAAATGAAATCACAGCAGGAAACAACCATAAAAAGTGCCCAGGTTAAGGTAGATGCAGATGCATCGCTTAAAATGGCTACCCAGGGCTCGCTGAAAATGGAAGGGATCTCAGTGGATGTGGAAGGGCAGGCCATGATCAATATGAAAGCCGGACTCATCAAACTGAATTAATATAACGGCAAAAGAAATATAGATAACTAAATTTTAAACTTTAAAAAACCAAAATTATGCCAAGCAATTTTAACCAGGTAGCGATCTTGTTCATTAATGACAACTCGGATGACATCGGAATAGTCTCGAATTATGCCATTAACTTTAACCAGGGAGCAGGTACGGTTTCTGCACACATTACATGCAGTACCAATTATAACGACAAGAGCCCTCTTTTTGACTATTTTATCCAGAATCAACCGGCTACATTGAAGCTATTGGTAGAAAACACCATCAATTCTGCAGGGCCGACAACCCGGACAATCGAATTTCAGAATGCCATCTGCAGGGATTACCTGGAAACATATGATATGAACACCCAGTCTTCAGAAAACGTGAATGATATGCTGGTTGTCATAACTATCCAGGCTGATGGAGCAACCATGGGTGAAACGAGTTTCCCGGCATAATTCTATTGATCCACCCTTTGACAGGAAATAATGTCATTATTGATTATGCCATTTTCCTGGAAGGTCAGATCCGGATCAATGAATTTGTTCCTTTTCAACCATGATGTTTTAATGTAGAATATCCATGGGTAAGGTTGCTGGTTGCTGTTGGTGATTCCGATGATGTTTTGCGGATGACTTTCGTTGTAGTCGCTGATAAAAATGTAAAAAAGTTCACCAAAGGGCATGTTGCTCGGCGCTTTTGCCTTGAAGTTAGTCAGTGAAGTTTCGCCTGTACTTTTTAAAAATTCAAACTGAATGATCAAAACCCTGGTCAGATCAAGTAAATCGAGATTAGGCATGTCATGATCCAACGGATAATACCATTTTTTGAAGATCTTATCCGGGATGCTTAAAAACAGTTCAAGGGTATAAAAGAATAAAAAAGGAAGGGGAAACATTACGAGTCCCATGGTAAAAAGTGCCTGGGAAGTTTTATTGAATACGAAATAATTCAAAACCAGAACTGCAATGCAGCCCAGGAAAGTCAATAAAATAGTAAAAAGCAGGCTTCTTTGTGGTTTCAGATCCCTGAAAATTGCTTTAAGACAGAAGATATGAATTATTCCGGTAAGCAGGTAGGCCAGCAGGATGAACAGAAATCGTGTTTGAACGGATAGGGAAGTGATCAGTCCGATACAATTGATCAATCCGAAAAGTAAAAGGGATACAATTATATAATAGATGAAAATTTTATAGGGCGATTTCTTAATGTCCGGTGCAGCCATACAGTAAATATAATAGACCAATTTAAAGATTTATTCTTAATTAAAAAAACGGAAATCAAATGAGCGCATCAACAAAAGCAAATGACTGGGAATGCGTTGGAGTAGCCACCGCGGGTGGAGCTGCCGGTGCGGGAGCATCAGTTACCATGTTCCAGTTCAGAAGTAAAGCGGCCGACTTCTTAGGAGAGTACATTTTTGTTGGAGGCGGTATAGGAGCAGGTGGAAGCTTAAATTCTGCGGTAGCTCCAAGTCCGACAGACCTATATAATAAAGGCCAGGGTATGAATTATTGGTCAAAAATAACCTCAAGCAGACCATTTTCTTCCGATGATTTAAGCAATTGCATGGGATTAATGAGCTCTGCCGGGGTAAGTGCCGCATACGGGTATTCCCTGGTTTATCTCACTGCAGGGTTGTTCGATGTCCTTTTTAAGAGCCAATACATTGGTGGATGGGGTATTGGAGTCGGCGTCTCTGCTTCAATGATGAGAGGGTACTTTATAAGATTGTCAACGAAAAATTACTATTGATATTTTGCTAAATATTTATTAAACCATTAATCACTTATCATATGAAAAAGTATTTTATCCTGGCATTCATGTGCCTTCCATTTATGTATTCAAATGCACAAAAAGGTGACTCCAAAGTGTACCTTAAAGTTTTTGGCAATTATGCCTTTCCGACTTCCGCTTCTTACAGAAGTACAAGTTACACCTCCAGCGTTGTTAATAATGACTATACATTCAATACAGTCAAAGACGGACTGGGAATGGGATTAAGAGCAGGAATAGGAGTAGGCCTTGTCCTCAATGATTTCATCAACATCGGACTGGATGCGGAAAATTATTTTGGTCCGACGATAACATCAAGCAATCTGTATTATTATGATAACCAGGCGGGACTGGTAACCATCAGCAATACAGGTGTGGATTACCAGGCTAAATTAGTTATGGTTAGCCCGAACATTACTTTCAAAGCATTATCCCAGCCTAACTTTTTCATTTATAACAGGCTGGCCATTAAAGTGGGCATTGTGACAAAGGTGACTGAAAAGACCAACAGTGAGTACAACGAACGGTTCATTGAAGACATCAACATCAATCCAAACCCGACTGACCATATCACCGAAACAAAACAGGATTTTGAATACGAGGGCGGACTGCCCTTCGGATTTTCAGCAGCACTCGGTTTTCAGGTGAAACTCACTGACAAGATAAGGTTCTTTGCAGAGGTTGAATATACCTATCTTACCTATAATCCGAAAAAGAAAGTGATGACCAAGTGGATAAACAATGATGGTTCCGAGGTGGATCTGAGTGCTCAGGACAAAATTCAGGTTGAGACTGAATACATGAAAAGTTACACTGTAAAAGACGGACAAACCAATGTCAATGCTCCCAATCCCCAACCCACCTTGCGCATGCCATTTTCAAGCATCGGTCTGGGAATTGGATTGATCTACAGGCTGTAAAATGAAATTATGAAGAATCTGAACGATTCAGGCAATTCACTCTATACCCTGCCATTGAGGCTGGATAAGATTGTTAACAGAAAACCACTTGCGTATTGTTCCCTTCAGGAATCAATTGCCCAGAATCTCTATTTGCTTATCACTACAGATTTCAAAGAGCTCAGGTATGATCATTCCTTTGGATGCAGCGTATGGGAACAGGATTTTGAGATCCTGGCAAACATAAAGTGGAAAGATACGATATCCGGCTCCCTGGAAGAGACAATCAGGAAACATGAAGAAAGACTGAATAATATCAAAGTGAAAGTTGAAATTGAAGAATACAAGTTCCTGAGTAAGGAAATAATACGGATAAAGCGAAAACTCATCATCCGCATTAACGGATTCATTGCTAAAACAAATGAGAAATTTGAATTCATGGAACAGATATTTATTGCTCCTTTTTCATTGGAATAATCTAAAAAGAAATTTAGCGGCATGATAAACCTCGATAAGAAATCGTTTGACAAGGAAAGGATAAAAAGCAGAATCCTCAAAAAAGCTGCCGATTTGTGGGGCTATAAAGAGGGCGAGATGGAATCATTTGACCCCCTGGTAAAATTACTCATTGAGGCATTTGCAGGTGAATTTGAAAAGATAAGTTATGAGATAAATGAAACCCAGTTTCGTGTTATTGAAAGACTAACCGGATTGATCAGTCCGGAACTCGACATTGTAAAACCTGCATATGCCATCATACAAACAAAAGCGGTGGACATGGGTACAACTGTAAATCGCACTGCCCAATTTTTATTGAAAAAGCCGGAAGACAGGATACAGAATCCCGGAAGCAAGGAAAATACCGATGTGTTCCTTACGCCTGCAGGTGAATTTCCGGTCTACAAGGGAAGTATATTGTGCTGCGTTACACAAAGAAACGCCTTTGGTTTTGAAAATGGAACGAAAAGGACCTACCTGGTAGAAAATGATGGAAAGGATTTTGAGGAATATAACACGCTGTGGCTTGGAATTGATCTGGAAGAAGAGGCCGAATCATTCAACGGAATGAGTTTCTTTTTTGACTGGTATAATGAACCGCAGAAGGAAATATTCAGTCAATACCTGCCTTATACTGAATGGAGCTTTTATACAGGTGAAAGGCTAAATATACAGTCAGGATTGAGGGGTAACAAAAAGGAAGTCAGTCTTGACCGATTATTTGACATTTCAGGAAAACTGGAAGAAGAGGCATCCCTGCTTTATTCCAAATATTTTCTCACAATAACCAATTCCGCAGAGTCCCGTGAGGTGAGATCCAAAGTGAAATATCCGGAAATATTCGGGAAAAAATTTTCCGTTCAGGAATTAAAATCATTCAGGAAGGATTTGTACTGGATAAGAATAAAATTTCCGACTTATTGTCCGCCTGAAATCCTGAACAATATACATTGTGCAATAAATTGTTTTCCTGTTTTAAACAGGAGAATTCACAAAATAAATTACAAAGCTCAGAAAACGATCAACGTCATCGCCCTGGAATCGCCAGATTCCTTTTTGGCTGTAAGGGAAGTTAGAAATGACAGCAACAGGGTCTATAAGGGTATTCCGCTTGCAGGACTAAAGGAACTCGATGTATCAACCTATACAATCCGTTCCTCTGTTAACAGGCTGGATCAGCGACAGGCTCAGGAAATGCTTAACTATCTGCTTGAACTCCTGCAGGATGAAGGGGCGTCTTTTGCCGCAATGGGCGAGGATTTTCTCAGTTCCCAGATTCTTGAACTGAATCAGAATATTGCCAGGCTGGAACAACGGGTAAAAAAACAGTCTGAATACAAATCATCAAATCCTTACATTATTCTGAATGCCCTTTCACCGGGGGAAACCTTGTTTATTGAGTATTGGAGTTCGCAGGGTCGAAGTGCGAATAATATTCCATCCGGGAATAAAGTAACACTCTTCTCAGGTTCTTATCTCGATAACAACTCAACCTGGCTAATGACCACAACAAGGGGCGGACAGGAGAAACCGGGGGGAGAACAAAAAACAAACCTTTTAAGAAAGAGTCTGTTATCGAGAGACCGTATTGTTACATTGGAAGATATCAGGGCGGCATGTTGGGCTGCCATGACAGATAAAGCAAGGGACATCAGCATCAGAAAAGTATTTGAAACCGGGACTGTGCCTTCAACCGGATTTATCCGGACGATACTGATTGAAATTATTCCCAGGGATAACCATGCGATTATTGAAGATGAATGGACAGCTACTTGTGAGGACCTGAGATTGACATTGGAATCCAGATCTTCAGCAAACTGGCCTTATAAAATTGTTGTAAAAAAATAAAAATGGGCATTGCCAATTCTCCTTACCTGTTTAATGAGTACCCTGATCTGAAATTGGAATTTATCCTGGGGGAACTAATGGAATCCGGACTGGATCCCGACGAAATTGTTGTTAATTCACTGGGGATTTTCAGGAGAAGGTACGGAAAAGACATTGCATCCGGTGAAATAAGGGAATACAGGACAAACAAGAGACAGTATGTAAACCTCGACATCAACCGCAATGGCATTTATGATCTTTTACCCAAGGGACTATTCCATCAGCCCCAAACCAGGATTAACAACATTTCTTCTGTACAGGCTATTGAAGAGTATAGGCTGCAAATGCAAATTGAGAATGATTCCAGGCTCTTCTTTTTACCCTTTGAGCAGGAAATTTACAGGCTATTGCTTTTGCTTGAAGCAGAAGAAAGAAAAAGCATTTTTGATGTTCAGAATGTGTTCCGAAGCGAAGTATTTATTGATTTTTGGAATATTCCTGATTTCTTTAACGAACGTCAAACCTGTAACTTATTGTATTTACTTCCCCTGGCTGGTTTTATTGTGGGAAATTACACGCTTACAAAACTTTGCCTGGAAAGTATTTTGAATGACCGTTTTGAGATCATTGAATCCCTGCCTTTGAATCATTCAGTCCCTGAAACCGGTTTAGCGGATTTAGATAGTGTTTACCTCGGAGTAAACTTTATTATTGGGGAGAACTACAGGGAAGTCAGTTACGGCATCGATGTGTTTATTCATCTCACCGAGGCAGAAGATATAATCAGTTACCTGGAGGGCGGGGAAAAATTTAAAATCCTTCAGTTCATGTTCGACTATTTATTACCTTTCGATAGCGATGTATCCTTACACATCGTTTCGGAAGAAAAGTTCGAACTCAATGAAGAAAATTACCTTTCCAGGTTAGGAATATCAACATCCATTTAAACCACTAAATCAATAAATCAATAAATCATCAAATCATCAAATTTATTCACACCCTACCGGCGGTTTTTTCAACTTGGCTGTAATATCTGCTACCTTCTGGGTTGCTTCTTTCTTAACCGATTCGAGATTTGAATTCTGATATTCCTTGAATACCACAAGGGCAGACTGATAGAGGCCTTTTCTCTGGTTGCAGTTTGTGATCCTTGATTCAGCCTTGCTTTCATCACTATAGCCCTTGGACATGGCAAGCTTTGCCTCAAGTTCAGATATCCTGGTCTGAAGCGGTGTAACATCTACGGGAGCTGCGTCTCCCTTTGAAGCCTGGGCTAATTTCAACTGATCTTCACAATCTTTCAATTGAAGTTGCAGCTTTTCTAATTCTTTGTTATTGGCTTTGCCACCTCCTCCACCTGCATCACCGGGTTTCGATGCCAGAATGATTTTATAGGTTTCAAGTTGCGATTCCGTTTCCTTGAGTTTGCTATTCAAAGCCTCAATTTGTTCCATGTTTATGCCCTTTTCCTTGATAGTCTGCCTGAGCAAACCTATCGTGTTCCTGTAAGTAAGGAAGGCATCAAGGGAATTGATGATTCCCAGGGCCATTTTTTTATTCGAAGGAAAGATGAGCGCGGCAGAATCTCTTTTTGTTTCATATACAATTGTCTGTATATGATCTTCATATTCATTTATCCGTCGTATGCTCTGAGCCTGATCAAATTCATCAGTCATCTGGTTGAAAGAGGCATCCAGGGTTTCGAGCCCTTTCAATTGCCTGCCCATAGAATCAATAAGCATGACCAGCTTTTTCTGTTCATTCACGGCCTGGTTGAGGTTGGTATTTTCTGCCTTGATTGCATTATCGGGAACATACAATAAAAAGACAAATCCCAGAACCGCAAACACAACTGTCACCGCATAGAACAAGGAAAACTTCCAGATAGCATTGGTTCTTTCACTGCTGTTAAGAGGTTTCATAGACTTAAATTTATTTCGGGCATGAGATTCAGAATTATATTGAAATTAGGATAAAGGACTCCATCTGGATTTTGTTTTTTCAGTATTTTCCTTTGCCACATCATGTTCTACAATGAAAACGCTTTGTCCCTTTCTTTTGCCTATGAATTCAAGCTGACTCAGAATTGAAAACAACTCGGAGATCATTTTTAAATAATCGTAAATCGGGGACAGGCTGAGTAACGGATCATTGTGATTATATGCGTAGTTTATCAGGAAATCATTTGTCCTGGTTTCGAGATTCCCTGCAGACAGATTTGTCCATTCACCCAGGTAGGTAAGCAGTTCTTCCCTTTCCTTGGGTGTAAGAAGTGTAAGAATTGTGCTGATTATATTGGGAACCTGGAGCAATAATACAAAAAGATATACCGGAGGCTGGCTCGGGATAATGGCCTTAAAATGTAAAAGTCCTGATGAAATATCAAATCCCAGTTTCTCTGAAAGCATGTATATGCCGGAGCTTAGCGATGTCTTCTGATCCTTTAGTCTTATTTTTTGCAGAATAAGGAAACAGCTGCGTTCAATTTGTAAAAGTGCATCACCCGCTGAATTGTAAAATTCAATTAAATTGGGATGGCATTGAAGGGTGGTACAGGCAGGAATATATTCCTGGTGGTGTTTAAACTCGCCCTTTTTATAGGACAGCTTTCCAACAATAAGCGAAGTGGACTCAAACTGATTGAGATTTACCTGATTGCTTAATAATAAATCCAGCCGGTATTCAGCATTTGTAAAAGGATTTCTGGGTGGTAGTTCATTTTCAAGCGGATCGCCGAATGGAACCCTTTTAAACGGATTCACAGTAAGTGCAATATAAAACATTGCCTCATCTGAAAATGCAATATTATTGCCGCTCAGCAGCTCATTGGAAGGAATGTGCAAGGACAGTGGACTATTCTCAAGGATCTGGATCCTGCTACCGTTGGGTGTAATTCCGATACAGGTTTTAAGCGTAATATGAATGTTTCCGCCCTGGTCAACATTTATCTGCAGGTCATTGGAGTTTTTTCCATAAGGCAGTAATCCAAAATTCAGCGACGTATGTGAGGTTGAAATGGAGTCCCTTATTTGATCGTCAATTGAGTGTTGAAAAGACAGCAAATGGCTTTTGGAAATCTTCATTCCGTCTACCCAATTTACCGGGAAGTGTTTTATTTCAGATGGCATGATGTAATGTTTTCAGGGCTGCAAAAACATACAACATTTTAAATTCAGGTAAGTTCAAAATTATCATCAGATGGATTTGCGTTAAAATATGTATATTGGCAGTAATCAAGCATAAAAAAATGAAAAAAGCATGGCTGGTTCTTATATTGGTCATTTGTGCATGGCATTCCTTTGGGCAGATCAGGCTGCCCCGTTTGATCAGCAATGGTATGATCCTACAAAGGGAATCACCTGTCACAGTCTGGGGATGGGCAAATCCAGGTGAGAAGATCCTGTTGGATTTTAACAACAGGCAATACAGCACTGTAACGGATAAACAGGGATCATGGAAAATCGCCTTACAGCCGGTTGCAGCCGGAGGTCCTTATGAAATGACTTTTACAGCCAGTAACAAGGTTGAAGTAAAAGATATTTTGTTTGGCGATGTGTGGGTATGTTCGGGTCAATCGAACATGGAATTTATGATGGAAAGACTGGTGCCCTTATTTGAAACAAAAATGCCCGGCACTGATAATCCAATGATCAGAATGTTTAAAGTCCCCCAGAACTATAATTTCAAGACCGCTCAGGCTGATTTTCAGGCAGGGGAATGGCAGAAGGCAACATCAGAAAGCGTTCTGAAATTTTCAGCAGTGGCCTGGTATTTTGCCGACGAATTGTATAAAAAATATCATATTCCCATCGGGCTGATCAATGCAAGCCTGGGGGGGTCTCCGGCTGAAGCCTGGGTCAGCGAGGATGCGCTAAAGGAGTTTCCGGTTTATTTTGCTGAGTTGCAAAAGTTCAAAAATGACTCCTTGATCACCCGGATTGAAAGTGAGGATAAAAAAAGATCAGACAATTGGTATAAGTTGCTGAATGCGAAAGACGAGGGATATAAAGATACCATAAACCCATGGTACAAAGGTGACCTGCAATCTACAGGCTGGATGAACATGGAAGTTCCCGGATACTGGGCCTCCGGGCCAATGGGTGCAGTGAACGGGGTGGTTTGGTTTAAAAAGGAGATAAATGTTCCGGCGTCGATGACAGGTAAACCTGCCAGGTTAGTATTGGGGTGTATTGTGGATGCGGACTATGCTTTTATAAATGGAGTACAGGTTGGAACAACCGGTTACAAGTATCCGTCAAGAAAATATGTTGTTCCTCCCGGTATTTTGCATGAAGGGAATAATATACTTGTTATACGGGTAATTAGCAATATTGGAAAGGGAGGGTTTGTTGCCGGCAAATCATACGAATTAGTAACAAAGGATGAGCGCCTGGATTTAAAAGGAACCTGGCAATACCGGCTTGGAGCTGCTATGGACCCCCTGGAAGGACAGACCTTTGTGAGATGGAAGCCAGCTGGATTATTCAATGCAATGGTCTCACCGCTGTTAAATTACACAATAAAGGGGGCGGTATGGTACCAGGGAGAATCCAACACCAGCCGCTATTCTGAATACACTAAACTGTTAAGTACACTTATAAGTGACTGGAGAAGCAAATGGAACCAGGGCAATTTTCCTTTTCTGTTCGTTCAATTGCCGAATTTCATGGATGCCAGGGCCCAGCCTTCAGAAAGTGAATGGGCCCTCTTCAGGGAAGCCCAGATGAAAGCCTTATCGGTTCCCGTGACCGGCATGGTTGTGACTTATGACATCGGTGAATGGAATGATATTCACCCGCTGAATAAAAAAGAAGTGGGTGTAAGGCTGGCCCTTACAGCAGGCAAAGTTGCCTATGGTGATGACAGGGTGGTTTATTCGGGACCGGTTTACAGCTCATTTAAGATTATTGAAAATAAAATCAATATCTCCTTTATAAATACAGGAACCGGATTGATGGCCAGGGGAGGGGAATTGAAATATTTCTCAGTTGCTGCAGCCGATGGAAAGTTTTTATGGGCAAAGGCAAAGATTGAAAATGGAAGTGTTGTGGTTTGGAGTGACGAAATTCAGCACCCGGTTTCAGTAAGGTATGCCTGGGCGGATAATCCGGAAGGAGCCAATCTATATAACAAGGAGGGCTTACCTGCGGCACCCTTTTGGATAAAATAGTGAGGGAATCCCCAAAATTTAAACGCCAAGTGCTCAAAGATCGCTAAGAGTTCGCAAAGAAATCTCATCGCATTCGATTAAACCGATTTCAGAGTCAGGATATAGATAATCAAAATGATCTGTGAAAATCGCGGCCATCTGCGATAACTAATAAGAAGCGAATTCCGCGAGATCTTTGAAATCTTCACGATCAGCGAGAAATTGGGGACGCCAGGTTCCGGTTATCTTGTTTTAAAGTATTTATACAATTCAAACCAGGCTATACTGATCAATCCGGCACCCGCACAAAGGAGGGTCTCTTTCAGACTGATTTTTTCAAAAAGAAAAAGGTTCAGTAAGAAAGGTACATTTAAAATGAGAACAAGGAAAAATATTGCCCCGCCTACTACCCATTTCACAGTTTTATTTGGTAAAAGGATGATTTTAAAGAAGTTGTAAGTCCATGAGCGGTTTGATATGATAATAGCAATATTGGAGGCAATCAGGGTCACAAAGGTTAATGCTCTGACCGCTTTTTCGGAGTGACCTGTTTTGAGTCCCAGAAAATATACAAACAATGTAACGACCAGTATCCCAATACCCTGAAAACAGCCCAATAATATTTTATTTATCCCAAAAAAAGGTTCGTTTATATCTTTTGGCGGACGTGCCATAACATTCTTCTCCTCCTTTTCAGCTTCAAAAATGATGGAACAGGCCGGGTCAATTATAAGTTCCAGGAACACAATGTGAACAGGCCACAGAATCAATGGCATCTTGGCAAATAATACCGGTATGAGGGATAAACCTGCAATTGGCACATGTATGGCAAAAATATATTCCAACGCTTTCTGGAGGTTATCGAAAATCCTCCTTCCCATTCTCACTGCTCCCACAATAGACTCAAAATTATCATCCATCAGCACAAGTGATGAAGCTTCCCTTGCCACATCGGTGCCCTTTTCTCCCATGGCGATTCCAATATTGGCAGTTTTCAGAGCAGGTGCATCATTTACTCCATCACCGGTCATGGCAACTATCTCCTTATTTTTCTTCAATGCATTAACTATGATCAATTTTTGTTCGGGAATAACACGGGCAAAGATGTTAACATGCTTTATCTTTTCACATAGTTCATCTTCGCTCATCTCCCTGAGTTCGCTACCAGTTATGCATAATTCCGGATTTTTCAATCCGATATCCTTTGCAATATTTTTTGCCGTTACAGGATAATCTCCGGTTATCATGATAACCCGGATTCCTGCTTTATGGCATTCCTTCACAGCATCCGGTACATTTTCCCTGATGGGATCCGATAATCCGATCAGACCGACAAATTCAAAATCAAAATCATGTTGAATCACCGGTAGATTTCCGGGATCTACAATAGCTTTTGCAACACCAAGAACCCGAAGACCTGCAGATGCCATTTCTGCAACCGATTGATCATGCTTCTTCATTGCTTCGACATCCAAATGACAAAGATCAAATATTGCCTCAGGGGCACCTTTTGCAGCGATCACCTTGCCATGGTTACCCTTGCTGATAAACACCCTCGACATGGCAAGCAATTCCTGTGACAGAGGGTATTCTTTTTCCATTTCCCAATCCTTATGAATATGTTCTGTATTCTGAAGGTATTTTTCGCCAATCAGGGTAATGGCTTTCTCCATGGGATCGTAAGGATTGGCCTGACTGGATAAAATTCCATATTCAATGATCTGGTGGAATGGTTCAGGAAAATCACATTTTGGAGAGACGGTAAAGAATTCACTGCCATTGTATAACCGGGTAACCGTCATTTTATTCTGGGTAAGTGTTCCGGTTTTGTCTGTACATAACACTGTAGCTGAGCCCAGGGTTTCAATCGCTGCAGGCTTTCGGGTCAGAACACTCTTTTTCGACATACGCCAGGCGCCCAGAGCAAGAAAAACGGTAAGAACAACTGGAAATTCTTCAGGAAGCATCGCCATAGCCAGGGTAATTCCTGCAAGGAATCCTTTTAGCAAATCCCCCCTGGTTAAGGTATAGATAACTATGACAAGAATACATAAGGAAGCCCCGATGATTGCCAGGCGTTTAACCAGGATGCCCATTTCTTTTTTGAGTTTTGTCGGCTCTTCCTTAACTGATTCAAGAGCCATCCCGATTTTTCCGATTTCGGTTTGAATTCCTGTAGCTGTCACCCTGACAACACCGTTACCCTGAACGATCATTGATCCTGAGTAAACATACGGAATATCATCACCACCAGGGGTAAAAGCGTTATCACCCTGTTTGGTTTCCCTTTTTCTTACCGGAACGGACTCGCCGGTAATAAGGGATTCATCTGCCATAAGGTTAACGCATGACAATACCAAAGCATCTGCAGGAATCCTGTCTCCCTCCTGCAAAATAACAATATCATCTGTGACTACATCCCTTCCGGGGATCCTTTTTTCAATACCATTCCTGATTACCAGGGCTCTTGGACTTGCCAGGTCTTTAAGGGCATCCAGCGCTTTTTCAGTCTTTTTTTCCTGGTAAAATTCAATACCCATAATTACGAAGACAAAACCCAAAAGCATAAGTCCCTCCTCTACATCACCCAAAATAAGATACAGAGTTCCACAAGCTACCAGCAAAAGAAACATAGGCTCTTTTACTACTCCCAGGGCGATTTGAAATATGTTTTTAGGCTTTGAGGAAGGAAGTTCATTAAAACCCTCCTTTTCCAGTTTACTTCTGACCTGTACATCGGTTAAACCACTATACTTATCTGCTTTAAATATGACTGCCATAATTGATATATAATTGAAATATCCTCTGCAGTAAGAAAAATTAACCTGCAGAGGTAAATACAACACAACTTTCCTGATTATAAAATGCTAATCGAACAATTCTGAAAGAAATCCTTTCTTTCTATGCTTGTAATCGTAGTGTTTATTTTCATGGCTGTACTGAGTATTATTATGAGGATTATAGTTCAGGCCATCCTGTATTCCTGCAGCACGCTCAATAATTTTATCGAGCTCACCCCGGTCGAGCCAAATACCACGGCATTGGGGACAATAATCAATTTCAATGCCCTGTTTATCGGACATTACCAGCGTAACATTACAATTTGGACAATTCATAGCTTTTAATTTAAACTTACTAACTAATAAAAATCGTATTACCGGTTTTACCATATCATTTGGTATTGTTACCGGCGATTAAATTCTAATAGTTAAGAAAGTTCAGGCGGAAGCCAGATGGTAAAATTAATTTTTCGGGGAATAAAGCAATCCGGAGTCATAAATCGTTCGCAACCTTTAATTTCAAACAAATATCGATTTCCGGGAAGAATTGAATGAGTTTCATCCTCCTGTGCGTGTTCCTGATGAACGGATCCCTGAGCGCATTTCCCGGATGAGGTATTTTCAATCTTATCGATAACATGATCGAAATGATCATGCATGCCATGTCCTACATATGTGAACACGGTCAATAATAACATGGAGAAAACGAACAAAGGTTTGTAATCTTTCATCGGTTCAAATATAATGAAAGTATCCATGGATAAAAATTATCGAAACTTCATAATCTTTTCAACCTGGTCGCGATAACTGCTGCCCACTGCCAGCTTCCTTCCACAAATTTCAATCATATTGCCTTCAAGGGATTCCAGATATTTGATCGAAACGATAAAGCATTTATGTATACGGATAAACTGGTCCTTCGGGAGTTTTTCTTCCAATTCCTTCATTGAAATCAACGCTGTGATTTTTTTCTGAGTAGTATGAAATGTTACGTATGCTCTCTGACCTTCAATGAATATCAAATCATCATAGTTGATTTTATAGAGTTTTCTGTCAGCCCGGATGGTCATAAAAGTGCGTCCGGTTCGTTCCTTCTCAACCATATCAACCACTTTGTTGATCGCTTTCAAAAACCTGTCAAATGAAAAGGGTTTTAATAAATAGTCTACCACATTATGCTCATAGCCTTCAAGCGCATATTCCTTGTATGCAGTGGTTAAGATGATATAGGGCTGTGGATTCAGAATTTTCAGAAAATCAATTCCCGTGATATCCGGCATCTGGATGTCGAGAAACAGGATATCAACCGCATTTCTTTTTAATTCATCCATGATCATCAGGGGGGAATTGTAATCACCCAGCAGTTCAAGAAAGGGCAGTCGTTCAATATAATCCCTGATATACTGACGGGCCAGATATTCATCATCGATAATGGCACAGGTTAGTTTCATAGGATATCAATTTCCAGTTTAACTGAATAATTTCCTTCCTTTTCATCAATGGTAAGCCTGTGTTTGCCCGGGTATATAATTTCAAGCCGTTGCTGAACATTCATTATTCCTTTTCCTGACCCATTCATGATCTTCCTGGCCGAAAATATAGAGTTTTCAATTGTAAACACTACTTTACCCGATGTTTCATTCAGATCAATATTTATATAACCGTTCTTGTCCTCCTCAATACGGCTGTATTTAAAGCTATTTTCAATAAATGGAATGAACAGCATAGGGGCAATCCGGATATCCATATTTTCTATTTGACTGGTAAATTTAATTTTACGCTTACCAGGACTTTTCATTTTATAAAATCCAATCAGATTCTGCATATAGTCGATTTCATTCCTCACCGGTACCTTTTCCATAGTGCAGTCCTCAAGCACATACCGTAGCATCTCTGATAATTTCAATACACTTTCGGGCGCACTTTCCGATTTCATATAGGTGAGGGAATAAATATTATTCAAGGCGTTAAAAAGGAAATGCGGGTTGATCTGGGCTTTTAACAACTGAAGCTCTGTTTGCAGCTTCTCTTCCATGATTTCTTTGTTGCGGATGATCTGATGGTTCAGCATATTCTGAATGGAATATACGGTTCCTATAAGATAGATAAATGCAAGCCACAACAATTGCCTGAGAGATATGAATACCTCAAACCAGCCATCCCCGTGATGTCGCCTTACAGGATGCCAGAATATCAATTTATTAATATGATGTAAAATGAAAAATGAAAATAAAAGAAGCACTGCGCTGGCCAAAACATATTTTAATTTGCTCTTTTCATAATATTTTGGAAATACATAGAGTATATTCAGGTAGAATGCCATAGCATAGAACAGGAGACAAATCATTTCAAATAGAAGAGCATTTGGTGAATGGTCATCTCCCGGCGAAAATGCAAGGGTGATCACAGATACAGTGAGCCAGAAAACTGCCTGAATAAGGACTTTTTTAAGTAGTTCCATTTTTTATGTTATTTTACAGAACAGTGCCTCCAAGTTACCTATTTCAAAACTGATTGCAACATTCTAACAGTTGTGTTTTTTGAGTTAACTTATTCCTACATCTTTACTTCAATTATGGCACGTGTAAGAATATTACTGTCCGCAGATGTCAGCCGGTATAAAGTGCCTTTTGACAGATCCACCTCGGCCTGATAAATTTCTTTCACTCCATCGTTGTTTACTTCAAGTACAACGGAGAATTTTTTAATTGCAGTTGTCTTTGTATGTAAAAAGAAATTTCCTGCAGGAGTGGCTCCTTCAAAATTGGGTTTTGTTCCACCGGAAGAAGCTGACCATTCAGCAAGCATTTGCGGGTTCAGGTCAACTGTTTTAAGCCTTCCTTCAAAATGTTCCTCGTGTTTATTCTCTGACCTTTCTGAAATCAAATTCACCCTGGAAGGGACAAACAGGTTTTCAACAAACCTGCCGGTTGAATCTAAAACCCAGATGGCCATTATGGGAGCTGCTGTTTCGTTACTTTTTTGAATAATGAACTGAAGATCTGTGCCATTAATGGCTTCATTTGTTTTTACGTCTTCGAAGGAATTATTCCTGGAAAAATGACCTTCTTCCCTTTTTCCATTTTCTTCCCTGCCAAGTTCTTCACCGGCGTGTGCCACTGCCGAAAAGGGACCCAGGTTTACTGCGGAACCAATGAGAACCAATAAAAGAACTACGCTCACCATGATGAATTCTTTACGGATACCGCCTATTTTTTTGTCTCGGGTATAAAGTATCAGTGAATTCCAATTGTTTACTACATGGAAGACCGCAAAGGCAATGAAAAGCAGGCCAAAAATCACATGTATAGTAGTTATACCGCCGCGCTCCCCAAAATACATGAGAATACCGGTTATGGCAATGGCCAGGAATCCAAACGTTACCGAAAGACTTACCAAATATCTGTTTTTCATAATGTAAAATATTTAATTATTGATTTTAAACATGCAAAAAAAAGTACCTGGCCACCGCACTTGCATGCATACAGCGGCAGGATAATATCATTCTCATAACCTGAATGTATGGGTATATTTTAGCATAATGGTCCGGCTATAAAAAGCCGGAGGCTTTGGAATTTCATACATGTCATTCTGAATTCCCCGATATTCATTATAAACCAGGTAAAAATCGTTTCCTTCACGGGGATTATAGCGAAGTCTGAAATTGGCAATAAGTTCATCTTCTGTGTTAACATATTGAAGCAATACTGTGGCGGAAATTTTTGTGTTCAGCATATACAGTGCCTTGACATTGGCTGAGTGAATATTTAATTCATTGTTGGTTTCCCGGTCAGGAAATCGGATGGCCTTGAATTCATAAGCGGCAGTCAGTTGGAGGCTGGCCGAAAGATTAAGGCTGGATACAATCTCAATGCCATAATTCCAGCCGTCAAAAAATCCGCCACCCTCCAAATCAATACCTGCTGAAACAGTTTTGGACTGGGGAGTACGTATTTCACCGCGAATACCAGTGAAGGAATAATCTCCTGATTTTATCCAGATACTATCCGTCAACGGGAAATCCTCCAAAACACCCTCTTCCACATATTCAACAGAAAATTCACCACCAATTTCCTTTTTGGTATTGAGTTCAAATCCGGGTCCGAACCGCAGAGACTCCTGTTTTCCATCCGAAATCCGGGTATATCGTTCACCCCTTACATTAACATTATAGTTAAATAGCTTAGATTTTTCACCAGGCATCCAGCCATACAGCATTCCTCCCTGAAATCCCTGCATTCCCGGGCGCTGGACAAAACCAATTCCAGGCTGGAATCTCTCACCGGAGTATGAGTAGTTGAAATTATAGGCAAATCCTTCTTCTGAACGTCGTTCCCAATTTAGCATAAAAAAAGAAGGATCCATGGAGGTCAGATTGCTTTCAATTTCATTATCATATGATTGCGCGGCTTTTACATTAAGATAATCATCTCCAAAAAGCCTGAAAATCCCATCCAATCCATAGGCATAATTTTGTTTCCCATTCATGCCGAGCCGGGAGGTAAATATTCCCCCGACATAGGAATTGGGATTAATGACCTGATGCCGCATTCGCAATACTCCAAAATTCTCACCCGGTGTTTCTTCAAATTCCTTTGTTTGCATATCCAGGAGGCCTACATCCCACTTGCCGATCCGTCCTGTCATCCTGGCACCTCCAAATATTCTGATGGGATGGCCATCATCAGAAATTCCAATATTCCGGCTATAGAAAAGATCAGACATTCCACCCAGGCTGAAACTGAACAAACTCGATCTTTCCTGGAAAAACGACCGTTTTTCAGGGAAGAAAAGATCATACCGGTTAAGATTAACTTGCTGGTCATCAGCCTCTACCTGGGCGAAATCGGTATTGGCAGTCAGATCGAGGGTGAGGTTACTGTTAATACTGTATTTAACATCGAGCCCGGCATTATATTGTGGATCATCATTGAGAACATAGCCTGTTTCAGTATTATTCATCTGCCAGTCGCGTGAATATCCGCCGAGAATATAGGGTGAAACATACACTGGTTTTAAAGGTCTTGCACCATTAAATTGAATTGTTGTGGCCTGTGAGGGCTTATTGGTGGCCATAAATCCATATTTGGGATCAATGGCAGGCCAAGTGTCTACTTCACTGTTCGCACTGATGGTGCGGCTGATGATCAGTCCCATTAAGGCCATATCATCCTTTGGTTTAAAGCGAAGACTTGAGAAAGGAATACGCATTTCCACATACCATCCTTTATCGTCGATGGTTGTTTTAACATCCCAGAATGTATTCCAGCTGAAATTCAATGCATCAAAACCGGGAGGACCCTCGCCGCCATTTCCTGCCGCATCATTCGATATGGCATAGTCAGTTCTCAGGCCAGTTGGCGTAGTAAAGAAAGCAAGTCCGTTTTCATTGTCATCGTATGTATCCAGCAGGATTCCAAAAGAATCATAACCAAACAGTATCTCATCCCTTTTCTTGCTGTTCGCGAATATTTTTTTTGCATCCCGCATGAATAAACGGGCACCTACCCAAATAAATTCATTGTCATAAGCAATCATCACTTCAGTGGATTCCGAAGGATCGTTACCATAGTTTGGCCGGTTCATTTTAAGGGGAAAATATGCCATTTCGTCCCAGGCGCTTTCAAAGGGACGTCCGTCGAAATCTACGGGTACAGAAATCCTTTTGATAACTGAATGCTCCTGGCAATAAATTATACCTGTTGCAGGAAGTAAAAGAAACAGCAACAATATCAAGGAATTGATTTTCATGTTTCGTTGAGTTCATATTTATGCTGTAAATATTCACAAAACCCATAAACCATGAAAATTAATTGAACCAATTCCCTGTTTCCATAAACAAACTACCAGTTTGCCTCAAAAATACGCTGATTTGAGAACAGCCAATCCCGGTTGTCCCGGAAGCGGACACACTGGTTCATAAAATCCGGGATTATAAATTGGATTTTAAAGTTTAAGGAAGTCAATAATATCCTTTTTCCTCCCCTTGATTACAAATCGCATGTCTTTTTCAAGAACGAATTCTTCGTCAATTTTCAGGTAATCAATTGATGCCCATTTCTCAAGCGAAGGAGTGGATAGCTTCTTGTCCGGAAACTTCAATGATAAGACGGTTATGTTTTCCATTTCTTCCGGATCAAGTTGAGATATTTTTTTTCCAATAAATTCCTCGGGAATACTAACCTCTGCAATTTTGACATCATCGGTTATATTAAAAATGCTCCAAACTCCCTCCATGATTAACTTTTCAGCAAAAACAACTGCAGTGTCGTATTCGGGATTAATTGTATTTGAAACACCCAATGCATTTAGTACCGTTTTATGGATCAGGGAACTTTCACGTCCGTATAATTTTTGAACACCAAGTTTTTTGAGTAAAGCAATTGTTTTTACCGATGATCCGAAGTCATCGCCAATACATACTACAACTTGATCACAATCTTTCAAGGGCAAGGTTTTTAGGGCATGGATATCTGTAATATCCATGCTTACCGTGTTTTTAATCGTATCCTTAAAAAATTCAACTTTCTCCATGTCCTTATCAACGCCAATTACCTCATGTCCCAAGGCAGTGAGTTTTTTTGCCAGGGAAGCACCGAAATTTCCCAAACCAATGATAACAAAGTTCATGCGATCTATTTTTTAGGTTATTAGAATATTTTCTTTTGGATATCTGTATACCGAGGTTTTTGAACTTCTAAACAAGGCAAACAGCAAGGTCAATATACCCATACGCCCCATAAACATCAGTAAAACCAGGAGTATCTTGGATGATTCCTTCAGAGCGGGTGTAATGCCCAGTGATAGTCCCACAGTGCCGAAGGCAGATACACATTCAAAAAGGATCTTAAGAGGCCCCTTTTCCGGTTCCAGCAGATGCATGATCAATGATGCACACCCCAATATTACAATTGATAATATAATGATGGCAAAAGCTCTGTTAACTGATCGTTCATGAAACTCCCTTTTATGGAATTCTATATGTCTTTTCATTTGTGCAATTCGGAACGCATTTAATATGGCAATCGCAAAAGTGCTCGTTTTTATACCACCTCCTGTTGAAACAGGAGAGGCCCCTACCCACATCAGGAAAATCGTTAAGACAATGGCGGCAACTGACAAGTTGCTCATCACGACACTATTATACCCGGCAGTTCGGGGAGTTACGGCACTCAGAAAGGAATGGGCAATTTTACCAGTCAAATCCATGCCCTGCAGGGTGTGGTTCTTTTCGAAAATGAAAAAGAAAACGGTTCCCATGACAATTAAAAAGAGGGTAGTGTAAATAACCAGTTTTGAGTTTATGCTGATCATCATGGGAATAAATGCTTTTTTACGGCCATATCGAAGTAATGAAATGATGCCGAGAAATTTATACTTGATATATGTGTACAAATTTAAAAGGATCGGAAACCCGATTCCACCCAATATGATCAGGAAACTGATCACGTAAAGAATTGAATAGGTGCTGCGAATCCTGTAATCGTTCAGACTATCAGTTAAAGTCGAAAATCCTGCATTACAAAATGCTGATATAGAATGAAATACAGAGAACCTTATTCTGCTGCCGATGCTTGTAAAATAATGACTGTCAAGGCTGAAATACAGGAAAGCAGCTCCAATCATTTCAAATAGTAAGGTTATAAAGATCACCTTGATCAGGATCTTACTTATTTCAGATACATTATCCTCACTAAAGAAATCACTCAGCAAAAATTTTTCCGAGAAAGATGTGGAGCCACCCTTGAAAAACAAACCAAAAAAGCTCGTAAAGGTCATTATCCCAATACCGCCTGTCTGAATAAGAATTAATATGATACTTTTTCCAAGGACGGTAAACCGGGTGGCCGTATCAACAACTGTTAGTCCTGTAACACAAATTGCACTGGTGGATGTAAAAAGTGCATCCACAAATGAAATTGGCACGGTTGTGGCGTTGGGAAGTTCCAAAAGAGCTGCCCCGACAAATATGATAAACGCAAAACTGAAAACAAAGAGTTGTGCCGGATTTAAGACCAGGGTCAGATTTTTGATATCAAATCTCGAAAACTCAAAAACAAAAAGTATAAATATTAGAATGGAATAGTAATAATGATTGTTCAGAAAGTCAATAGTCCGGTCAATGTTTAATGTAAATGAAAAGAACATATACAAGCCGGCAGAGGAAAAAATGAAGAAGTCAGAACTAAAACTTTTGAATCCGATACAGATTATGGAACGGAGGAGGTAAATAACTGCCACAAAGGTAAAAAGCCAGTGATAATAGGCATAGTCTGAAGGTGAGATTTCGGAATATTTATTAATGCCTATAACGATGATGATCCTGATTAACATGATTACAAGCAGAAGCAGTAGCAGATAATCAAGAATCGGCCTGATTTTCTTATTGACTATTTTGGATCTGTTTCTGGAACCAAAAAAAGGCCTGTTGGAATGCATCGATATATTTATGTAAAATAGCGGTGAAAATTACCTTTAATTTCAGAATTTAAAAATTAATCTGCATTCAGTTTATCCGATTTTCTTTCACAATTTATGAATGACACCCCGTCGGGGTGGCAAACACTAAAATCCCTTTTTCGGCAACGTGTTCATCTCTTCCGTTGCCCGATTTATGTTATCCCTGTTTTTACCTGAATTGAATTGATAACTGAATTTTAACCAGCAGAAAGGCTGCGAAACTTTTACAATTCCTACATAATGACTATAAAAATCAGATCCGCTAATTTCCGAGCCCTGGTAAGTGAAATTACTGGTAAAAGGAAGTGCACTTGCCATACCAATTTTAAATTTTTGTTTAAAGGTTTTTTCAAGAGACAATAAATATAGGGCTCCACTGAAAGAATTGCTCTGAATATTAGTTGTTGGACTTGCGTATTGAAAAACCATCGACAGCGAAAATTCATGCTTGAATGATAAAATGGCAGAAAGACCTGAATCAAAACCCAGGTAATGCTTGTTTACAATTTTATGAGGTTTTGCAAGGCTGTCACCATAAGTATTGAGACCATATATTTTGAAATATGGATTGAAGGTTACAATGCCCAGTTTTAGTGACCCTGATAACTGCAGGCCATACTGATGAATATTCCCCAGGTTATTAGCCTGGGTTTCGAATGCGCCGGCATTGTTAATAAAGGTCAGATTATCAATACTATTTTTCATTTTGTTAAAAAACAGGCGCGAATTAAAATAATTGCCTTTAAACTGGATGGAATGTTCTAAAAACAGGCTGTTAAGAAATTCGGCAACCAGAAACGGATTGCCCTTGGTTACAGTATATGGATCCTCTATAGATGTATATGGATTTAGCTGGTATATATCAGGTCGTATAATGGAGCGTTTGTAGGACACCTGCATATTCTGACGTGAGGTGAGTTTGTAATTGAAATTAAAATGAGGGAAAAATGAGATGGCCGTATTGTTGAAATTATTTTCAAGGCATGAGAGAGACTTTTCCGCACGCCCACCCAGGTTTATATCATATTTTGTTTGTTTATAACCAATTGTCGCATAGGCAGCGAATATTTCTTCCGTATAGGTAAAGTCTTGTATGTTTCTATCCTGTAAAACCTGGTATTTTGCTTTGATTCCTGTGGCAAAATCAAACTTATTCCAAACTGGCGATGTATAATCGAGTTTTATACTAACGTCATTTTGTTCAGGTTTAACTGTATTGACCTGGGTCGACTGATAATAATCATTTTCAACTGGTGTGTATTCTGTGGAATTTTCAGCTTTCAAATTGTAATTGCTTATTTCCAAAGTTAATGCACGATCTTCCCTTTCAAAATCGTGCTTATAGTACAATGAATAGAAGGTGCTCTGGTTCTTGTCTGTATCCTCTTTTTTGGCTTTCCAGTAATTATTGATGCTGTCGGATGTTTGTGAATCTGCAATGCCATCCAGTTCCCGGGAAAAGGGATTATAGAATGCGTAAAAATTAATCTGGTTATGATCATTTACAAAATAATCGAATCCGTAATTAAATCTGTGTGACCAATTCTTTTGATTTACATACTGGTTCGAATTGATCTCGATGTTGCCGTTGTTATCAAATTGTTTTCTGAAGGTTTCTTCATGGATATCCAGGTAGGTTAATTCACCTTTGTATGAGGTGTACAGATTCAATTTATTGTATCCATAATTCAATGAGTATGCAGGCCGAAGAAATATTTGGGAACCTGAAGTGGGTATCTCAGCGTAGACCTGTCCGGAAACTCCGGAATTCCGTTCTTTTTTCATTATAATATTGATCGCCCCTGTTGCATTTCCATCGTATTTCGAGGAAGGTTTACTTATGATCTCCACTTTGTCAATTTGACTGGGGTTTAATTGACTGATGAAACTTCCATCCCGCTCTTTACCGTCTACAAAAATCTGTATGTTGCGGCTTCCTTCCAGTGAGATATTTTGCATGAGGTCGATCTGAACACCGGGAATAAGTTTCAGTACATCAGTTCCGTTACTTGAGGCATCCAGCATCCTTTTTGTCATAAAGAAAGTCGTCTTGTCAGTCTCCGATTTTGCTTTTACCCGCTCACCGATGACTACGGTTTCTTTAATCATAATGGCCGTATCCTGCAAAAAAATAATCCCCGCATCCACAAGGCCCTGGGTTACAACATTTATATTTTGAGTTACCTGTTTATAGCCAATTACAGATATGAAAAGTTTGTAGTTGCCTGTTGGGGCAGGACTTACTGTAAACACACCGTTTTCATCGCTTATAGTGCCTCCAACCGGTGCGGAGTCGGAGGCCTTAATCAGAGCCACACTGGCAAAGGGCACACTCTGATTGCTTTTCATATCAATCAGTTTGCCTGTGATGGATGGCTTTTCCTGCGCGTTAATTCCTGTAATATTAACCATGAGAATTATAAAAATCATGAAATTCATTTTCTCAATACGAGCAGCTGATAATGTGATAAATCTTTTCATTGCAGTGAAGTTTTTAGGTTTCGCTGACAAAGATTAGGCATATCTCACTGTTATACAATTTATTGGTATGTATAACAAGGATTTGTTACCAACTGAAAGAGTAAGGATTATTTTTGGTGCGGACTGTAATTTTTTGGGACGAATGGATTACCGGTACTGCTTCAGGAGGTGATCAAAATCGCGTGTTTTTTGTCTTGATACCGGAATTACAGTATCAATTCCATTACATTTTAAACGGTAACCCAGGGTATTCCCCTTTTGCGAAATAACCTGTTTAACATTTACTATAAATGCCCGGTGAGTCCTCATAAAAAACGGAATTGCGGATAACTGTTGTTCAATGTTGCCAATGGAATTGCGTATGGTTTTTTTTCGGATCTGATTATCCACGTTTAAATGAAACACTACATAATTGCTATCCGATTCAGCAAAAACAAGCTGCCCGGGATAAAAGCTCAGTTCTTCTTTTTTAAGCTGGGAACTAATCTCAATAAGATTTTCTGATTGAGCTAAAGATGAAGTATTGATATCGGGTTTAAAATTTTTCACAATATCCGCAACAAACAAGTGGCGGTAGTTTGTGGCTGTGAAAAACATTAAAGGAACAATTCCGATCAGGAATGAGATTAAACATGAATTGAAGAAAGTAAAAAGATTCCATCTGTCACCGGGCTCTTCCAGCAAAAAGCCGATAAAGTATATCGAGATGCCCATTCCCACCAGAACAAATATTATGGCCAGTATTTCCTTTAAAATGGTCCATTCATCCGGATTTGAAAAATACCTGATTTTTTTCAAAATCCTGATTACAAAAGAAATGGGAACAGATAGAATGCCAAGATAAATTGCCATTGTAATTCCATAACTGAAAGAACGGACCTGGTGGGTATCAAGCGGTTTATAGAGTACCATGAATGCAAGGCAGAAAGCAATGAATATAAGTGTTCCTGCATAAGGTTTTTCTATGATAAAATTTTGGGGGTAGTTCTTGTTTAATATTTTAAAAGCCCTGATCATTGTTCGATGCGAGATTTTTTATAAAAATAATATTTTCCACATTACATTTGGCATCAGAAATGATTATAATTATTGAATTTTTGGTGGAAAGAAAGGGATATATGTGTTACATACAATATTTTACAATTTAAACGCAATACAATGAAAAGAATATTTCATCTTATCATATTAGGACTTTTATCATGCAATTTTATTAATGCTGACGTTTCAATCCCATTTATTGTGGCCTATTTTCCATTTGATAACGATGCAAATGATTTTAGTGGAAACGGAAACAATGGCACTGCCAAAAATGTTGATTTCAGATCAGGCGGTACCGGCACCATTGGGGTATTTGGCAAGATAAGTTCTGTGAGTGTTCCTGATAATAAAACCTTTGATTTCTCATCGGCAACCGGAATAACCATAGCAGTAAGGGTAAAACAAGAATCCAGAACGAATGGGTATATTGTAGCAAAAATGGGCCAGGGAGGAAGCGGGGATGATGAATATTCACTTGCACTAACCGATGATGGGCATGTAACGGGTGGATTTGTTCAAAGTTCCACGATATTAAAGAGTGTCACTTCAAAGAGCATATTAATTTTGGATACCTGGTATGATATAATTCTCATCTGGAAAAGCAGCGGTGAAATTTCCCTTTATATTGATGGTGATTTAGATACCCTGACAACATCTTCGGTAACCTCGATACAAAATACCGGTTTCCCGCTTATTATGGGTGATCCTGATACGATTGCGTCCAATTCTATTGTAGGTTCGATGGAGGATATCTATTTATATAATCGTGCCCTGAGCCGCGATGAAATTGATGAATTTTCAATCTATAATAAACCTACCGGGTTAATTCCGAATTCAATAGAAGAAGATTGTATTCTCTATCCAAATCCAGTCAGGGATAATTTAACTATTTCAATATCAATGGATTTATTAAATTCTAAATACAGGATAACCGATATGGATGGAAAATTACTCATGTCGGGTTTTCTAAGCAATGAAAGTTATAGACTGAACCTAAGTTCCTTTAAAAAAGGACTTTACAACATACAAATTAATAATGGCATAAGAACCATTAGCAGAAAAATATTGAAGCAATAAATCCGCGGTTGTCAGAAAATCAATAAGTGTACTTAAGCAACTGAATCTAAAGCGCTACCGGAATCTTCGGATTGTATTCAAAGCGTTCTCCCGGGTAGTAAATCCGTTGGAGATAAAGACCCGATGGTGGTGCTGAAAGCTGCGATGGCCTGTCAGAATATTGATCCATGAAACCCTGTATTTCCCTGGCGGTTAGTTTTCCTTTGCCCGCATGAACCAGAACGCCGGTGATCCTGCGAACCATCATCCAAAGGAAATGTGAGCCCAGGATATGGATGATGATCTGGTTCCCTGATTCTCTCACATCCAGATAACTTATATCCACAAGCGTTGATTTTTCCTCGGCGGTTGTTGCTCCAAAAGAGGAAAAATCATGAAATCCCTTGAATATAGCAGCAGTTTCCTGCATTTTGTTAACCGACAGATCTTCTTTTACCCACCAGACATAGCGTTTGCCAAATGCTGAACGCCGCCTGGAAATGATATAGACATAACTTCGGGCCACCGCATTATACCTGGCGTGGAACCTGGCGTCACACTTCTCAAGTTTTAAAATATTAATATCGTAGGGTAAAATTTCATTTAGCCGCACTAACATGGTTTTCGCGTGCATGTCTGTTGGGATATCGAGGTGGGCTACCTGGCCCAGCGCATGTACACCGGCATCGGTGCGGCCGGCGCCGTATAATTCAATTTTATTCGTGTCAAATATTTTCTGACAAGCCTGGAGTATTTCACCCTGAATGGTTTTCACCCCGGCATTTTGCTGCCAGCCATGGTATTGTGAACCTTCGTATTCAATAAGAAGCCGAAACCGGGACATGCGAAATAATTAAGGCACAAAAATAAATAATAAATAAGCCGGTTGTAGCTTTCGATGGCCCGGGGTAACATATTTATTTTATTTATGCTAAATTCGAATAGGTCTTAATTCAGATAAAATGATAAACCAGTCTTTTTCCCGAAGAGAATTTGTAAGGCTCTTTACAGGAGGAACCGCCGTAATACTCATCTCCTTTAATACCGCCTGCAGGAATAAAATCAGCCAGTGGCATTATCTCAATGAAGAAGAAATTACACTGCTGGATGCAATTGTTGAACAGATAATTCCAACAGATGATTTCCCGGGTGGAAAATGGGCCAATGTGTCAAATTTCATCGATAAGCAATTAGACACATATTATAGAAAACATCAGCTTGCATATCGTGAAGGCCTTTCTGCCTTTCAAAAAACTGTAATTCAGATGAAGGTTAAAAAGTTTGAAGAACTTCCTTTCACAGAACAGACGGCAATACTTGAAAAGATGGAGGCGGGAGAATTCGACGGCGAGTATTGGAAGGACCACCCTCCGGCTGATTTCTTTGACATGGTAAGGCAGCATGCTTTGCAGGGTTTTTATGGAAGTCCTGCTCACGGGGGAAACCGGGAATATATTAGCTATAAAATGCTCGGACTTGATTATCCAAATGTTATCGGACAAAACAGGTACAATGATTTAAGCTGGCGTAAGTACAATCCTAAATCCCTCGAAAATGGCAAATAAACATGTAAATGCGGTTGTGATCGGGGCAGGAGCCGGCGGTGGGGTAGTAGCTAAGGAACTCGCTATCGGTGGTCTAACGGTAGTACTCTTTGAACGTGGAAGATGGCATTCCTACGACGAACATGGGGATGATGAACTGACTTCTCAACGGACTTTTCCCCTCAAGTGCGGCTTTGGTCCGGATAATGAGCGTAACTGGAGAATGAGTCCTGATGGAAAGGACGGATGGACAAAGGTTTTCCCTAACGACTGGAGCTATGGGAATAATGCAGCCTGCGTTGGCAGTGGAACAGTCAGCTATGGAGCCATGGCCTGGAGATTTCAGCCTGCGGATTTTCACCTTAAAACCAAGTATGGTGCTGTACCCGGCAGTACACTAGATGATTGGCCCCTGACCTACGAAGAACTGGAACCTTATTATGAGAAAGCAGAATACGAGCTGGGAGTATCCGGCGATCCAACCCATGATCCCTTTGTACCGCCCAGGAAAAATCCATATCCTATGCCCGCTTTTTCATTTAACAAGGAAGGAATCATCCTGGAAAAAGCTGCAAAAAGGCTGGGTTTACATCCGTTTCCCATACCCATGCTGCGAAATTCAGTGCCTTACAACGGTCGTGCTGCCTGCATCCGTATGAGAACATGTGTAGGATTTGCTTGTCCGGTGGGCGCCAAAGCCGGCACACAGAATACTGTGATTCCTGTTGCCTTAAAAACGGGAAATTGTGAACTTCGGATTAACTGCATGGTAAGTGAAATAATAGTCGACGACAGGGGCAAAGCTAAAGGAATCAGGTATTTTGATGCTGATGACAATCTGCAGGAACAAACTTCAGACCTTGTAGTAGTGTCTGCTTCAGCCAGCGAAACGGCAAGATTGCTCCTGAATTCCAAATCAAAGTTATTTCCGAATGGGGCAGGCAATAATAACGGATGGGTAGGCAGGAATTTCCAGGATCATGCATATACCGGAGCTTATGGCCTTTTTGAGGATGTAGTGTATGATGATGTAGGACCTGGTGCCTGTGTAGCCATAAATGATTTCAACCATCGCTTTCCCGACATTATCGGAGGCGGGGTATTATGTAATGAATTTATTCGAATGCCTTATCAGTTTACATCTATACGCCCTTCAGGCAGCAGGAAGTGGGGAAAGGATCATAAAGATTTTCAGAAGCAATATTTCAAAAGACATATCGCCGTACACGGACCTGTGCAGGAAATTCCGGTATTTGACAAAAAGGTCGAGGTTGATCCTGTTGTCAAGGATTTCTGGGGAATTCCTGTGGTCCGGATCAGTGGTTTGAGGCATGATAATGATATAAAGGTTGGACATTTTCTGGCCGATAAATCGGAAGCCTGGTTAAAGGAAGCCGGGGCTATTCAAACCTGGCAAGCGGTTCCTGGCAAGCATAGTACTCCCAGTCAGCATCAAAGCGGTACCTGTCGCATGGGTAATGACCCTAAAACCTCAGTAACCAATAAATATGGACAGCTACATGAAATTGACAATATCTTCATTGCTGATGGAAGCCTTCATGTAAACAACGGTGGTTATAATCCTGCACTTACCATACTTTCACTGGGATACTGGGTAGGAGGCCATATAGTTGAAAAGTGGAAGGGTACAAAAATGAAGTAGTCGAATTGATTGCTAACCCCTGGTTTATGAATTTAAATGAATACCAGCCCAAATGAAAAAGATAATTATTATTATTTCAGGTATCCTCCTCTTAATTTTGGCATTTCTTGCTTCTTACTCGCGCTGGAATGCTGCTTCGCCGGCAAAGACCTGTGCAAGCTGTCATGAAATATCACATTCGGTCGACTATTGGGCCGGGTCGGCACACAGGGATATAGCCTGCATGGAGTGCCATGGTACAGCCCTGAGTGAAGGTTTGCATAGTCTGAAAGAAAAGGGGGCTATGGTGTTTCATCATATTGGCAGATCAAAACCTGACCATGTAGGAATTTCCGAAGATCAGCTTATGGACGTGATGCAGAGGTGTAAAGGCTGTCATCAAACAGAGTATGCCAAATGGAATTCAGGCGGACATGCTATGAACTATTCCGATGTTTTTCTTAATTCCGTCCATAATAAAGCCGAGCCCATTTATGAGGATTGCCTCCGTTGCCATGGTATGTTTTATGACAAGGGCACCGTTAGTGACATTGTTGAACCATTGGATATTGCCGGCCCATGGAAATTGAAAAATGCAAGTGTGGGAGAACGCCCTGCAATTCCTTGTTTTGCCTGCCACCAGGTTCATCAGTCGGGCTATCCCGGAATAAGACAGAATCTTGAAACACCTGCTTCCCTTCATTATTCAAGAATGAAAAAGACATTTGCCTCTTACTATTACAGACGGGATAGTACGCATTTTCCGGTTTTATCGTTAACTACCCAGGAGATAAATTACAATTCAAAGCCGGTTAAAGTTTCAGAGGATCCAAATCAGAGCTTATGTGTTCAATGCCATTCTCCAAATGCTTTCAATATGGCGGGTACAGGTGATGACCGCACTCCCAGGGGAGTTCATGAAGGGATAAGCTGCCTGGCATGTCATGCATTACATTCCAACTCGGCGATAGCTTCCTGTAAAAATTGCCATCCTGCCATTTCCAACTGTAAGCTAGATGTAGAGAAGATGAATACAACATACAAAGACAAAACCAGCAAAAACAACATTCATTTTGTCGCATGCATTGACTGTCATATTAAGGGAAGGCCAACTTCTTCGCTGTCATTCCGTTGAAAAAGAATCCATTGACGTTGTTTTCATTGTCTGTAAGGAATTTGAGATTGCCCCGGAATTCCTTTATAAAAAACTCATTTTCGGAAGTAAAAAGAACATTGAAGTAGATATCACCAAATATGTTTACCAGCAGGCCTTCGGGACTTGTTTTGAATTTTATTGTTCTTCCACCGAGATCATACGTACCGGCATACCGGGCTAAAATATCCGGCGACAAGTGAATCACCACCTTCCGTTCAGGAATATAATAATCCTTCCAGTGATAAACAATTGCGACGCTGTTGGCTATTTCTTCAAGAATGCTGTTGTTGTCATAATTGGTATTGGTCATGATGACAACGCCGTCCCCGCTGTTCTCACAACCGATGGCTGTGCAGCAGAACCCGGCATTTCCCCCGTTATGGTTGAAATACTTATGCGAGCCGGCTACCCTTGAATTCACCCAGGTACCCAGCGCCGCATCCTCAATTATTGGGGTCAGTCTTATTTTCGTCATTTCCGGCGTGAGTACCCTGGATGACTTTCCATTTAATGCAAGCTGTGTCTCGATGATATACCGGCAGAGATCGGAGGGAGTAGTCCATAATCCGGCAGCTGCCTGTTCGGGATAAATATGATATTTCCCATTGATTTCTTTTCCATCCGTCAGGTACCCGGTTGCCAGAATTTTCTCCTTCGAGGCCGGGGGAGGTTGGCTGAATGAGCTGCTGATCATACCTAACGGATCCAGAACATTTTCTTGCATGAATTCGTCATAGGACTGTTTTATAACATCGGAAAGAATAAGTTGCGAAATGGTTGTGCCACCACCGGAATAGATAACTTCCCTGCCGGGTTCCCTAAGTGATCTTACTGCAACAGTATTAGCAGGTTCTGCCCCGTCAAGGATCTGGGGAATCGTGGGAATTCTGTCTCTTTTTTCATACCCTGGAAAGCCAGAAACAGAAAGTCCCCCGGTATGACTTAACAAATTGGTAAGTGTGATGATCTTTCCCTTACATACAGTGTCATAGGGAAATTTCCATGATACCAGGTAATTGTTAATATCACTGTTCAGATCCAGCTTTCCATCCTGCACCAGTTTGAGAATACCAACACTATTCAGAGATTTACTGATGGAGGCAGCCTGGAAAAGCGTATTATCAGTCACAGTCCGCTGCTCCGACATATCCGCAAATCCATAGCCTTTAGCCCATTCAATCTGGTAGTTATGTATGACAGCAATGCTCAGGCCGTTAATATTGTATTTCTTCATCCGTTCAACCAGCGACCAGGTATCACCGTTTCCTGTTTGCACCCAGCCGGCCAGGCTGTTTTCAACAAGCCGGATTCTTTCTTCCGTTTCAGGGGAATAAGAGGATGATTGGGCTTTAAGATTTAAGTCAATGGAGGAGAAAAAAATGCAAAAGAAAAGAAGACAGGTTCTCATAAGGATTATTCTAAGAATTAGTAATGTAAGAAAAAAAAATTGTAATTTGCCTTTACAACTTAATTTTAAAAAGTCTGTATTTAACCAAATGAATTTAAATTCATCCAATTTCCATGGAAAATAAAAGGTCATTTTATCGGAACATGAAGTTCATGTTCCTGGTCGCAGTAAACTTCTTTCTGTTTTATACAGTGCCAGCTGTTGCGCAGGAAAGGGATTTGTATTCCGATACATGGGTGGCATCTGATGCCCTGGGCCGTAAAATGCCCGCTTTTGAAATGGTTGGCCCGGTGAAAAATGACCAGACCCGTGTAGTCGGGATCTTCTACATCACATGGCACACCGACGACAATGCAAATATGAAAAGTCCCTATAATGGAGATGTAACCAGGGTGCTTGCCAGGGAGCCAAATGCACGCCTGGATCCCGATAGTCCGGCATGGACAGAAACTTCCCTTCATTGGGGCGAGCCTGAATTAGGTTATTATCTTACGAAGGATGAGTATGTAATTCGTCAGGATATGTCCATGCTAAGCGATGCCGGCGTGGATGTGCTGGTGCTGGACGTTACCAATGCAGTGCGCTATTGGGAAGAATGGGATGTTCTTTTCACTGTGATGAAGAAAATGAAAGCCGAGGGCAACAAGGTCCCTGCATTTTGCTTTTGGGCTTTCAACGGTCCGAGTGCCACCGTTGTACAGGACCTTTATGAGACGATCTATAAAACCGGTAAATACAGGGACTTTTGGTTTTATTGGGATGGGAAGCCTCTATTACTCTACAATAACAAACCGACAGTTGATGCCGTTGGTTTCAATATTAAGAACCCCAACCCGCATTACGATTCGGCTGCTAAAACCGACAAAAACCATCCGCACTTTGGAGATCCCGACTATACCGAAGAATTTTATGAAGATTATACCAAAGAAGTGAAGAACTATTTTACCCTGCGGACAATGTGGTGGGGTTATTATGAATGGCTGGGCAAACGCTTCATCGGTACGGAGGATAACTGGAGTTTTGGCTACAACATGGCTGATCCGAAGGTGAAAGCATTAAAACCGGAAGAACTGGTTTCAACACACAACGGGAAACGCGAAGAAGCTGCGGTTACCCCGGCGCAGCATCCGTTTAACATGACAAAGGTAAATATGGGTGTCGGCAAATCCTGGTCGCGCCAGGATGGAGAACCCAAGTTAAATGAATATGATTTGCCTGAACCAACTTATGTTCCCTGGCTCGGAAAAACAGTGAAAAATCCGGAGGGCTACGGCATCTATTTCCAGGAACGATGGGATGAGGCCATTGCTGCCAATCCTGAATTTCTCTATATCAATGACTGGAACGAATGGAAGGCAGGCAAGTTTACAACGGATAATTTTCCCAAAAGCCAGCTTCTGGCCGCCAATCCGGATTGGACGTCCGACCTGTTTCCTGATGGAGGATACAATACCATTCCATGGCTTGGGCGGAACAGTCCGTTCTTTTTTTGCGATCAGTACAATGCCGAATTTAACCGGTGCCTGCAGCCGATGAAGGACGGCTATACCGACAATTACTACATGCAAATGGCTCAGAATATTCGCCGGTATAAAGGAGTACGGCCCATCCCCGCTTTGAAGGGACTGCATCCCGTGAAAATAGACGGTGATTTTACGGATTGGAAAACGGTGAATCCCGAATACCGGGATACCAGGGGGGATGTTTTTCATCGTGACCACAAAGGTTATGCCGGACTGCATTATACAAACAATTCGGGCCGTAACGATATTGTTACCGCCAGGGTCAGTATGGACAAGGCAAATGTTTATTTTTACGGCGAAACGGATAAGCCACTTACGCCGCATACCAGTGTTAACTGGATGTTGCTGTTGATCGATGCTGATCATGATCCTAATACAGGATGGTATGGCTATGATTACATCATTAACAGAAAGGTATTGGACGATAAAACCACCACCCTGATGGCCTATAACCCGGACAATGCAGGTATTCCATGGGTTGAAAAAGCCAAATTGAATTACAGGTATAATGGCAATGCCCTGGAACTGGCTATACCGCGTAAACTGCTCGGATTAACCGGAAAAGCGTTCACCTTCGATTTCAAATGGTCCGACAATCCGACCGATCTGAAAGATCCCATATCCCTCTGCACTGACGGCGATGCTGCCCCAAACCGGAGGTTTAACTATCGCTGTATCTGGAGCGAATGATGTAATGAATATTTCTTTCTGCCAGATAGCCAATGATGTATTGGAAGCAGTTTTCATGCCGGCCCACCAGCTCTGGCGGAAATACACCTTTTTCAGTAAACAAACCATCAAGCAGCATATTGGCAGCGGCAGTGGCGGTATAACCTGTTGTACGGGCCATGGATGAAGTTTGCGTATCATGGCAGTATTCATCATAAAGATTGTAGACAATTTCCTCGGGTTGGCCGTATTGATCCACCCCCTTCAATGTGACCCTCATTACTGTGATTTCCTCTTCCTTTTCCTCCAATTTCCAAGCTTTCAGCAATATTTTGCTGGTAAATTCCAGCGGGGAAATCTCCGCACCCTTCAGTTTCATTTTTTCCTCACTGAAAAAGCCACTTTCTTTGAGCATCCGGATATAGGCAATATGCCCGGGATACCGCAGCGTCTTTTCTTTCATGTCCGGTATATGGCGCATGGTATGGAGAATTGTCCGTAATCCATCAGAATTAAAGGATTCAAGTGTTCCCACTTTGTCAAATTCAAGATACTCGCAATCGGTGAGAGGTTCCTTAACGATTATCTTCCCCGATTGCACAAAGCGGGCAGGCCGCATATATTCCTCTATTACATCAACCGGTGAGAAAGGGGCCTTGTAATAGAAAGGCCATTTTCTGATTTTGGGCAATCCGCCCACCACACATTCGAAATTCGTAAGCTTCAATTTTTCATTCCAATACCCCAGGATGAGATTGTGCATACCGGGAGCCACACCGCAATCCACAATGGCCGTTACCTGCTTTTGCCTGGCCAGGGTATTCAACTGTAAAGAATCTTCCGGAAAAAATGATATGTCAATAACATTCTTTCCAGCCTCAATAGTGGATTTTAACGTCTCAAAGCCCAGATATCCCGGGACTGCACAAATCACCAGATCAAAGGGGTTAATGAACTGCTGCAGTAGTTCTTTGGAGGTTACATCCAGCTTTTGAACTAATATTGCCTTGCACTTTTGACTTACCTTGTGCAAGGCGTCCTCATTTATGTCAGCTAAAGTTACACTATGATTTTGAGACAGGTCAATTGCCATGGCACTACCCACCATACCGGCGCCAATAACGATAATATTGCTCATGGTTTGAAAAGTTTGATATTGCTTACTACATAACACAGTAAAAATATACAATAAATTTTAACGCGAGAAGACATTGTTATCCTGTAGCGGATTGTCAAGGCATCAAACCTGCATAGCAGACCAGGCCTAATAAACCAAAGAGATTGCCTGGAGTTAACAGACAATAAATATCCCTGGTACAACGGTTATGAAATATCAGGCTTTTTCGAGCGCTACTGCCGTTGATTCAGCAATTCTTCCCCGGGTATCCGTGACCTTTACCGTATAGGTGTGCGGCAGACTATCGCTCAGCGTTTCCGACCAGGTTAACGGTTCCGTAGTGAGCTGCGGCATGAAGGGCTGTTCTTTTACCTTCGACCCGTCGCGCCAGATTTCATAGAATGCCAGGGGTGCGTCTCCTGCATAGGCTGTACTCCAGGCAACGGCAATTTTTCTTGCCTTGTTTTCCAGGCTTTGTTCAACGGTCACTTCATTGGGAGCTGTAAGGGGTACCGCCTGCGTCTGGAAATAATTGGTTTTCCCTTCCTTAGTCCTTCCGGCCATATTCTCTATGGCTGTCCTTTCAGATACTGTAAGCCCCTCCGGAAGGATCTGGGCGGCATCAAGGTTGTTGCTGAGCTGACATTTCGCATACTCATCACTGATCTGTCCGATGCCGATGATCACCAGGTGAACTCCGGGGGTGGTAAGGGCATATTGTATAAGTTCGCGGCTCGGCAGATGCTGATCACCTACAGAACGGACCACGTGCTCTTTCTTATTCGACCATTCGGCAGGTTTGGTGTACATGGCACCGTCAGCAAAGACCTTCATACCGATAACACCCATGTTCCTGGCTACAGCCAGCGGTATCACATTGTGCTGCATGTTGAACATCAGCTTGTCGTTTGCATTGATGGCCACTAGCATGGCATCGAGCAGGTTTGTGGTATCGCGCCGGATCATATACATATTCACCGAAGGATCAAAATGCCCGGAAAACCCAATATGCCGGATCAGCTTCTCATTTTTTGGATTTAATCCTGTCCTGTTAGTCCCGTCCCGATAATCGCGCAGGGCAGCCAGGGCACCAATACGTGCGGCATTGGGATCGGTATTGTCCAGCCCTTCATATAAAGCATCCACTTCCTCACGGGTATTCAGGTTATGGATCAGCATCAGGTCAAGATAGGCCCCTTCGGGATAAGCACCGTTGCCATCCCCGAACAGCTGTGACAGTGATCGGTGGAGGTCATCCACGGTATGCGAACCTGGCTCCCCGTTGGTCCAGTTGTTCACCCCGGGCACTTCTCCGTCGCCTTTTGCAAAACGGAGATGGGTTTTCGAGGTAAGGAAGATCGACTTCCTTAGCTTCTCATCATACCCGCTCTTTCCGGGGATCAGGTTCAGCTCCCGGAATGCCTTTCCAAAATTCATCTGGCTTGGTCCGTACAGGTTGGAAGTATCGAAGTAGTTGATCCCAAGATCAAAAGCCTTTAAAATGATCTTCACCGGATCCACATCGTCGGGAGTCCACTGGATGGAGGCCTGCCCGCCGAGACCGAGCGTGGTGACTTCAAATCCAAGTTTGCCAAATAATCGTTTCACAGGCTTTGCCTTACCGGAGCATCCGTTAGCCAGGACCGGGACAACAGCCGCAGCAGCAGCGGCCATAGCTGTAGTTTTTACAAACCGGCGACGATTCATGCGATACTTCGTTTCCATGGTTATTATTGTTTGATGAAGTGAACTTGTCTTTGTCTCTATAAAAATACAAATTAATCTATTTTGAAAAGTGGTTTCAATGAGAAAATGAAATTTCGTATTTTAGTAAAAAATCAGATTAAAGAAGTGAAACGAAGATCCTTCCAGTCATTTGCAGCAAGGACGCTTACCTTCCTGCTGCTGCCCGGTATTATCCTGAGCAGTTGTAAAAAATCGGATGAACCCATACGAATCGCCCAATGGACAACCCATGAAATTGCCTTCGTATCCGAAAACACGTATCGGAATGGGTATACCGATGTGGATGTTTGGGCCCGGTTCACCAATGAACTGGGCGATACCCTGCTGCGACCCGCATTCTGGGATGGCGACAATACCTGGAAGATACGCTTCGCTCCGCCGGATACCGGGAGTATATGGTCATGGACCACGTTTGCCTCCGTGCAGGACAAAGGTCTCTCCGGAAAAACCGGTGTGTTGAGATCGGTTGCCTATACCGAGGGAAACCGGATCCTTCAGCACGGTTTACTTCGCATGTCATTGGGAAAACGAAACGTTGTGCATGCCGATGGAAAGCCATTCCTGGTCATCGGCGATACTCCATGGGCTATTCCCTTCCGGGCTTCGCCGGAGCAGGTGCAGGTGTATGCCAGAGACCGGCAGGAAAAGGGTTTCAATACAGCCCTGCTGATGTCCTTACAGCCCGACCGTTATGCCGAAGGGCCTGAGACCAGAAATATCCCGATGGGTTTTGACCGGGCTTTTGAGGATCTGACCGATGGACACCTTAACCAACTGAAACCGGATTATTTTCAGACCCTCGACACACTTGTTCAGATCCTGGTTGATCACGGGATCGTTCCGGTATACCAGCCGGTTTTTCACGGATTCGGCTGGAAAGGTATGACTGTGCTGGGCCCCACGGCAGACCCGGCAGAATATTCACGGTACTGTAAATACCTGGTAGCGCGGTACGGCAGCATGCCGGCATTCTGGCTGGTGAGTGGCGACGCACATGGCCTTGATCCCGGGGTGAAACCCGGCGGGGAAATAATTGAACAATGGGATGCCTACCGGCAACCCACGGGTATTCATTACAATCCGGCCGACGATTACCTGCCTTCCTGGGCAAATGGTGACAGCACAAGGTGCTTTCATTATAATCGCTCCTACCAGGAGGAAACATGGCTCGATTTTCAGTGGGCCCAAACCGGACATGACGGGAAACACCTTTACCACAAGGTGGAAAGAATGTATGAGAACAAGCCTGTAAAAGCAAACCTCAACGGCGAGCCCACCTATGAGGCGATGGGCGGTGGCAAAAACGGTCTGGGCTGGTGGCAGGGTGAAGAAGCATGGAACCAGCTGATGCATGGCGGCACTATGGGCGTGGTATATGGTGCTGCAACGCTCTGGCAGTGGAAGGTGACTGCCGATGAGACCGGATGGAATGAATGGACCGATGCCCCCATGTCCTGGAGGGAGGCACTTGATCTCGGGGGAAGCCGCTACGTTGGTTATGTGTCCCGGGCCTTTGAAGATTACGATTTTACCGATATGGAGAAACGATGGGACCTGGCAGAGAACAACAAGCCCCTGTTGGCCGTTGAGGGCAGGTTTTACATCAGCTACCTCGAAAATGGGGGTCAGATCAGCATCCGGGATGTGCCCGAAGGCCTCCCCTTCCGGTGGTTCAATCCGGCAACGGGCGAATTCACTGAAGGCGGGATTACCTTGGCAGACGGGACATTCATGTCCCCGGGCATGCAACCCTGGGTGCTTATCATCGGGGAAAGATCCACCTTGCCATAAAGGCTTTGAAACTTGCAAGTACCACACCAATGTCGGGGCGGGAAGACTCAAACTCTTGATCTTCCCGATACTTCCTGTCGGGATATGTAGCCAACGGAATTTATCCCGATGGAATCGGGTCTCTACCTTTTGATCAAGACCTTTCCTGAAATCCTGTTCCTTCCGTTGATTACATACAGGTATAATCCTTCACGCAGGTGTTGTACAGAAACCTCTTTGTTCCCGTTCAGTTGCAGGGAAGCCACCACTCTGCCCTGCATATCACGGATCTCAATCCAGACCGGACCGGCTTCGGGGATATCAAATACTACATAATCAGCGGCCGGGTTGGGCCACACGCATGGAATGAGTGATGTATTACCTGCAATCTCCGTGATATCTGCCGTGGAATAATAATTGATTCCCCGGTCCACATAATCCCACCCGCTTTGATCGTTATTCCGGCGATAATACGAATAAAGAGTTACATTGCCGTTGACATCATAAGTATAATCGTATTTTGTATTGTACATCCATTCATCGGTTATCGTGTCCCAGACATATCCCAGTTCCAGGATTTTTTCTCCTTTGCCATCCCAGCCATACTCAATCTTTGAAGCATTAAACCACTGGCTCAACATATTGTCCCAACCGGTAATCATCAACCCGGTTTCATGGCCGTCACCATTAAAAGTGTATTCATACATATACGAAACCACCCATTCGCTTATAACTCCATCCCAATGATAGCTTATGAATTGGGTGCAGATTCCTTCCTCAGCAATCGTATACAGATATTTCCCGTAATTGATCCATTCGCTGTTGTCTTCATCCCACACCCTGTATATTTCCTGGATCATGTAACCTTTGTCGTCATACGTGTATTCATACATGTAATCCTCAGCCCACAATCCTTCATCATTGTGCCAGAAATAGCTTACTTTGCTGCTTCTGTTCCCTCCGGTATCATAGAAACACTCCTGCCTGTGATTATTCATCCATTGACCTGTGGTGGTATCCCAGTGACACCCCATGGTCAATGTCAGTTGCCCGGCTGTATCGTAAGTATAATCCTCTTGGTATTTATTCCTGTCTCCCTCAGTTTTCATCCAGGAACCATAAATTTTCTGTTCAAGCCTTCCCCCGGTAGAATACGTGAATTTTTCCTTCCAGCGGATTGACCAGAAGCCGGTTGATCCGTTATATCTTTCCACCACCACTGAATCGAGAAGTTGATTCAGGTCAGAAGCTGATTCATACCGGGTATATGATTTGCGGGTCGACCCGGCAAAGTTATCGCAGCTGCCGGGTGGCTGGCAGAATGAACTTTCAATGGAAAGCAAGGCCAATATAAGTGAGCAAGATAACCTTGTCAGATACCAATCATGAACAGGCAATGCCAGGTTACAAATAATATTGCTTTTCATAGCTGAAGCATTTGTTGTTTTATCTCTTTACCAGTTTCACAGTCTGAGGTTGCATGCCCGGCTGCGTAATCCGAATGAAATATACCGAGGGTGGAAGGTTTCCAAGGTCAAGGTCACAGCTTTTACCCTGAAAGATACTGTGAAGGATCTCTTTGCCTGACATATCGAGTATCTGTAGAACATGGAGACCACGATGGCCGGTAAGGACTGTAATATTCCCTGCAGCCGGGTTCGGATAAAGCATCATTCCCTCCGCTGTCACAGTAACATTTTTATCCAGGCTGATTTGCCCAGGATAGTAATGAGTCCGCCGCTGGTTATAAATCCATTTTCCACCATCCTCATCCCAATCCCAGCCTGTTTCAGTTAGCCTGTTCCCAATGTCATCATACGTGTATTCGTATTTCAGGGAGCCCACCCATTGTTCGCCTGTTTTGTCCCAGTAATAGTTGAAAAAGCCGGTCTGGTTGCCTCCGGCATCATAGGAATAGGTTAATTTTCCGTCATTCAACCAGTCATCGGTAAGGGTGTCCCATTTGTAGGCCAGCAACTCTGTGCAAAGGGAATCCGAATCATAGAAAAGGTTTCTCTTCCTGTCATTGATCCAGCTGGTGCTGACCGTGTCCCATGCATACTCCGTTTTTTCCGTAGGATTTCCTGCGGAGTTGTAAGTAATTACATGCTTTGCGAGGTTGATCCACCCGCCCGGATCTTCCTCCCACGTATAATTCATTACCGTGTCGGCATTGCCATCTTCATCCAGGGAATATTCTCCTTTTATTGATTCTGTCCATCGACTGCCGACAGGATCCCAGGTGGAATAAATGTAGCTCAGCATATTGCCGTTTTCATCGTTGGTATATTCCCACATTTCCCTTTCGTACCATTGGGCGGAATCGCTTTTCCACATGGAGAAGACAGATTTCACCAGGTAGCCGTCTGCGTCTCTTGTATATTTCTCCTTCCAACTGTACTTCCATACCCCGGACCCCTCGTCCCATGAATAGGAAATACGCTGCATGGTATTTCCCTCATCATCATACAGGTAGGTGAATTTAACATCCAGGACCCAGCTTTCTGTTCCCGATTGATAATGTTCTACGATTGTTGAGTCGGGAGAATGAGAAGGGCTTGAATATATGGGACATGCCGCAAAAAATAAGCATCCCAAAAAGTAAACAAAATATTTTACGGTTACTTGTATTGAGTTTGATGGAATTGCTTTCATACACTAGCATTTGTTAGGCAACAATAACAAAAATATTATGTACATCAGGCTTTGTTTTCGAGTCATTACATGAATAATCAGAACCATGATTATCCATCCATAATTTGCACACGATGTGATCCATAGATACCGGTTACGATCATAATACTTGTCCTGGTGGGATTTGGATAGACAATTACTGAACTTGTTTGATCTTCAATAAGTTTTGGGTATACTCCTGGGCAGTAACCTGAAATAGCGTTTTCAGCTTTTCTATCTCAGCCTTCAGCTCTTCTATCTGATTCTCCTGGAATTCGATACGCTGCTGTTGCTCCTGTATGGCCCTGGTAAGGATGGGGATGAAATCGTTGTACCGGAGTTCCAGCATGCCATCGTCGGTCTTGCTGAGAAGACCGTAATCGTCAATTCCTGATTCTTCCATCAACGATTCTATATCCTGGGCAATGAAACCCACCTCGCGGCTTCTGTTTTCATTGTTCTTTCTTATATAATCCACAGGTTTTAATTTGCTCACGAAATTTATTCCATAAGGCAGCTCTCTGACGGATTCCTTCCACCTTATGTCGGAAGTAACGGTCCATGCTACCTGAATACCTGCATAAGTAATAGCTGTATTCCCCATGCGGATCTGGTTGTCTCCGGTGTTTGAGGGCACATTGGCCAAACTTCCTATGGCAATGTTATTTATGCCGGATCTCAGATTTTCGAGTGCACCGGGACCTATTCCAACATTATAACCGCCTGATGTGTTGTAACGAAGTGCCCATTTCCCGACGGCCACATTTGCACTCCCGCTGGTGTTGCTATAAAGTGCCCATGCTCCAATTGCGGTATTGGCATTTCCTTCATCATTGAAACCTAGTGCACCGTAACCATTTGAAGTATTCTCAAATCCACTAACATTCCTGAATAAAGCATATGCACCAGTGGCAGTGTTCTGATATCCGCTGGTATTCACACGAAGAGCTTCATTGCCCACGGCAGTGTTATTTACAGCGTCGACGTTTGACATGAGCGCTTCATAACCGATTGCGGTGTTTCTGCTGCCTTTTTTATTGCTGTACAAAGCGTCTTTACCCTCAGCGGCGTTCTGATCACCCTCTGTGTTGGATGCCAATGCGCGATAACCAAATGCGCTGTTTCCTGATCCCACATTGTTCAGGAATAAAGAACCATAACCGCTTGCCGTGTTGTATTCACCGGTAGTATTCAGGCAAAGTGCGGCAATTCCCATGGTCGTATTCGAAACCTTATCTCCGCCTCCTCGTCCGATCCGCAGTGTGTTGATCTCGATATCGCCCTCCACATCCAGCATTCTTCCCGGTGATGCTGTACCGATACCCAGCCTGCCGTTGGTATTATCCCAGTGCAGGTTGCCGTTGCAGCTCAGGCTTGAAGTCCCTGTCCAGAAAGTCAGTTTCCCTGCAGTTCCGGTCCCTATGTAAAGGCCCTCATGCGAATGCGAGGCTGCAGCTGCACCTATATCGCTTAGTACCTGCACGGGAGTGCGTTGCTGGAGAGATGAAGCTGTTCCGGCCCGAAGGTAATTGCCTTCCGTATACGAAGAAATTCCGGTTCCCCCCCGGTCCGCTTTCAGTGTCCCTGAAGTGATGTCACCGGCAGAATGGACATGGAGCCCGGAAGCATATCCCGCACTGGCATGGTTACCCCAGCCATAGGCAGTGTTCCATTGTGCTATGTCTGTGGCTTGAATACCGTTGGCAGGATGTACGGTGAACACAGGATCTGTCTCTGTCCCCGCACCTGTACCCGAACTTTTGGCATAAAGGGCATACGGGACACTCAACAGCTGGCTGGTGCCCATCTCAATACCATCAACCTCAATTTTTATGAAGTACGGACCATCCGCCCAGTCAATTACCTCAAAATCCCCTGGATTTACCGAGCCAACCTCGAGATTAATCAATCCCTGACTATTGGTGGTGATATGATGGGTTTCACTGAAAACAGGACTTCCTGAAGTACTTGACTGCAGTATCGATATTGTCAGGCTGACAGCAGCATCTGCTTTCACCGTGCCCGAGGCATCACGCAACAAGGCCTGGTAATTAAAACCTTCAGGGGCCTGGGAGAAGGCCGGGATAAAAGAGAGCATAAATAAAAATAAGGCACAGACAAGCACAGGTATGCCATACAAATGAGTCTGAGCGTGGGTGAAATTTTTTATTTTTTTCATTGCTTGCTGATTTAGTATTTGATAATTTCAAATGTCTTTATTTCCATTTCGGACTTCATCACCCGCAGCAGGTACACACTGGCCGGATAGTTTTTCATATTGATGGCTGTAATATTGCTTTCCAGCTTTCTTTGTTCCAGTACCTTTCCGTTCATATCATATAATAAATATTTAAAATTTTGTGCTTCAGCATTTTTCAGCTGTATCAGCACCAAGTCGTTAGTGGGGTTGGGATAAGCTTCAATAGTATAAGGAAGTCCTTCCAGGTTTTTAACAACCGTAACCACAATGCCGGGTTGTTGAAAACCTTGTGTAAGTAAATTGCCGTCAGCCGATAATGTGGCAATAACCGGTTCTCCCAGGGTCCATTCAATAAAAGTATTGCCATGCTGACCCGTGCCGCCTGAAGTGGCAACGACCTGCTCCTGAATCTGGCCATGGCTTGCCAGACAGGGCAAAACAAATGGAATAAATAATAATAGTCTTTTCATGTTTTTCCGGGTTAGTTGAGTTTCATCCTTACATTTGAGTGTTGAAATACCCTTTCTTACCCTTAATTTACAGCAACCGTCAGGGGAGAATCAAATAATTGTGCTGAACTACCCGGAACCGGGATGATCGTCATCAGAACAGGGATGAATGAATTGTAGCTGACACGGGCTTACAAATCTCAGATATCCAGATGTAATGTTTTTCTGACCGGCTCCTGATTAGGCCTGTCTTTGGGGATACGATTTTTTTCAGCCAGATGCTGCAGTGATCGATTGAAGTAATAAACCGGATATTGAAGCAGATTTAATCTTGATCATCATGTAATCCTTCCGGATAAAAATATGATCCTTTAAAATTGCACCCTCGCTTTCCTCTTTATGGGAGGGAGGAAGCTTCTGCAGGTTTTCTGCATGGTTAAAAATGGCAATTATGTTTTGTACTACTTTTTGTACTACTAATGAAAATGGCCCTGCAAAAATTTAATTTGTAAGGCCATTTACTTTGCTCAGTCGGGGCGAGAAGATGATGATCAGAGCTCGCTATAAATTTTTATGACAGTTTTTGTAACTCAAAAACTGAGCATGTTATTTTGGATGGAAAAATATAAAAAAGCTTAAAGCATCTTAATTAGAAGCTTATCAACCCTATGACCATCCATATCCATAATTTCGAATCGATAACCTTTAAGAATAAATATATCACCTACTCCCGGAACATGATCAAGTTTGTGCATTGCTAGTCCCCCAACAGTGCGAATGCCTGATTCCTCATCATCTTCTTCAGTCAAATAACGCACTCCCAAAATATCTTTTAGATCCACAATCGACATAGATCCATCAACCAGGTAAGAGCCATCAGAACGCTGGAAGAATTCCGGCTCGCTTTTATCCTCAAGCTCCGGTAAATCACCCATTATATTTTCGGCAACATCATGGAGCGTGATAATACCTTCCATAGCACCGTACTCATTAATGACAATTCCAAAATGGTTTTTAGTGTTCCTGAAATACTCCAATACTTTAAGCGCAGGCAACTGCTCAGGTATAAACAATGGCTCCGAAATAATATCAGCAACAGAGAATCCGGCTGTTTTTATTAAATGGGCAAGCAAATCTTTTACAACAATCACTCCCTTTATATTTTCCACAGTCCCATGGCACGCAGGCATTATTGAAAACGTGGAATTCAGAGCATTGGTTATAATTTCTTCAGTGGTTTTAGTAATATCGATCCATTCCACATCAAATCTATGTGTCATAATCATGCTTGCCCGCTTATCTCCAAACCGGATGACTTCACTAATAATTTGAGATTCTTCTTTTTCAATAACACCTTGTTCAGATCCCTGCTTTAAAAGTATACGAAGTTCCTCCTCTGTAACCGGAACATTTTCTTTGGGCTTGATCTGGATGACCTTTAGGACAATTCTGGTTGAAACACTTAAAAACCAGACAACCGGATATGCTGCTATACCTATAATTTTCATCACCGGAGAAAGAAATGAAGCTATAACTTCGGGGTTATTCAGGGCAATGGTTTTTGGTACCAACTCGCCGATAATCAAAGACAAATAGGTGATTAATCCTACCACAAGAGTTACTGCCAGGGTCTCAGCATACGGGGCTAATTTCGGAATATCACTGAACCATGGAGTTACATCTTCTGCCAGTGCCAGACCTCCATAGGCTCCTGCCGCGATTCCTATTAATGTTATTCCTACCTGTATGGAAGAAAGAATCTTTTCAGGTTCTTTCAGCAGCTTGAGTGCGGTTTTGGCCCCTTTACTGCCAAATTTAGCCTCTTCTTCAAGTCTTGATTTACGGGAAGAAACCAAAGCGATTTCATACATGGCAAAAACGCCATTAAACATTAGTAATACGACTATAACCAATAATTCCATTTGATTTTTTTTCAAAGATACCATTCATTCAGTCAGACAAATTAATGATGTCAATTATTTTATATCCTTATCATGCTAATGCCTGTTGTAAATCAGGTTCATGGGGGTGTTCATGGGTCATGGGTTTCTGTGTATGGCTGTGTGAATGCCATTTGAGGGGAGGAACCATTTCTCCTTAATGCAAATGGTCATGGTGTGAATCGGTATGCTGTTGGTAATGAGCTGGCGAGTAAAAGTAAAGGTACCAGGAATCCGCAAAAAAAATTATGCCTGTAGTTTTAGCCTGTTCGGAGTTTCAAATAGAATGCTTACCTTATTGTTTTTTTAAAGACATAGGGAGGCAGAGCTAAGCATGAAAGTCACGATTCATCTTGCCTCTATTTTTCTTTAAATATCTCGAAAGGAGTTTGTCATTTTCATATAATAATCGATAGTCGTAATTTTTGAATTGCTCAAGTTCATAATGACTTAATAATATATTCCTTTCAGATTCAACATCTGAAAATATTGAATCCATATATTTCAGGCATGCATAATATAGGATCTCCTCAGAAATCATATTATAATCCATTAATAATTCATATAAATTGTATTCCCTTAAATTCTGAAAACCATCTACTGCATGTATATTAGTGCCCTTCGAGGTAAGTTGAATACTGGTAATTCTAAAAAAATTCTTATTAAAATTTTCTGGTATATATTCCGCCTTATCGTCATAATTAATAGAATGTGAAGCAGCCATGTTTCGTAATTCGTATATCTTAAGGTCCTTAAGTTTTTTAAGAGCATCAAATTTATTATGTATTTTGCAGACTTCAAATATTTCAGCAATACAGTAAATCTGCTGAAATACAGCATTTAGTACTCCATAGAATTTTAGGTATAGTTCTCCGGTTTCATTACTCCCATCGGTACTGAATTTTTGAAGTCCAAATTTAGAAAAGTAACATATTGCATCCTCTGTATCCGTAATTAAATCAATGCAACTACGTAGTCTGGAGGGATCAAAGCCATATTGAAGCTTTAACCTTTTGCGTATCTTTTCTTCAATATCTTTATGGTCCTTTGGGTGGCAACCCCAATCAAGACATGCCAGAAGAAGTGAAGCGCATTTTTGTTTGGTCGACAAATGAATAAAATCTTTTTTCATTTGAGTCCGTTCTGTTTCTCAATTTACATCAAATAGTAGCAAGGAATATCAGGAAAGTTTTTAGAATCTCTGAAAAGATATCAATCAACAAAATGTTGTCTTGTTGTACATTTTGATCCTTCTTATTAATAATCTTAATAAATTCATCAAAATGCTTCCTGCGGCATTGAGAGTGTAAATTACAGCCACCCAAAAAGTGTTGACATTATGAATTCCTTAAAAATTATCAATAATGCCAGAGCTGTTAGCATTCCCAAAACAATTTTCAAACCATTTGATATTCTTGGTAATTTCATAATGAAAACATTTTGACTTTGTTGCATATGCTTTCAAAGCTATGAATGAAAATCTTTTATTTAATTAGAAATTTATTAGAAATTGATTAAAAACCTATTAAAGGACTATTTGTTTTCTTTCGAATAATATCTTTGTTTAAAACAGACAATCACTATGCGTATGATTCACCTATTAATTGTTGAGGATGAGCAAAGGCTTGCAGAAATTTTAAAAAAACAATTCGACGATTCTGGATTCAATGCTGAAATCGCTTTCGATGGGTATGTTGGCAAGCAATTGGTTGAAAAAAATGCATATGACCTCATTATTCTTGACATTAATTTGCCCTTAATAAATGGATATGATTTATGCAGGGAGATTCGAAAATCGAATAGCAGGATTCCTATTATTATGCTTACAGCGCTTGGTACAGTTGACAATAAAATGGCCGGATTTGACATAGGTGCTGATGATTATGTAATAAAGCCTTTCGATTTTAGAGAATTGCTGGCACGCGTGAATGTCTTTCTTAGGCGTTCCGATTCAGCAACATTGTCTAATAAGTTAAGAATTGCCAACCTTGAACTGGATTTGAATACAAAAACAGTTACTCGCGCACAAAAAAAAATAGATTTAACCACCAAAGAGTGTTCGTTGTTAGAAACATTTTTGAAAAATCAGGAAAGAATTCTTACCCGGGAATTTATTATAGAGCAAGTATGGGGTTTGGATTTTGACCCAAGTACAAATATTATTGACGTCTATATTAATTATTTAAGAAAAAAGATCGATAAAGATTTTGAACCCAAATTGATTCATACAAAGTTCGGATTTGGATTTTATTGTAGTGAAAGGGAGATTTGAATCATGAACATAAAAACCAGGTTATCATTTCAATTCACAGTTATAGTCGCAGGAATTTTACTTTTTTTTTCTGTTTTAACATATTATTTCTCCTACACTAGTCAACGTGCCAGGTTTAGGGAGGATCTTCTTGATGGTGCAAAGAATTCTGCTATCCTATTAGTTAATGTTGTTGAGGTTGACTCTTCTTTATTAAAGAAAATTCATCAATCAACTTTTTCCTGGGAAGAACAAGAAATTGTTATTACTGATTCAGCCTTGAATCCGATTTATATTAATAATATCCAATATCTTTCTGATAACGTAATAAGGATCAATTCTTATAATGGTGAAAAGAATTTTTTTTCTATAAATGAAAAAGATGGGGTTTTCTACAAGCACCATTTAAAAAACAAAATCTTTTATGTGTATGTAATGGCTTATGACCATGCTCGAGTAGAAAACTTATCTGAACTACGGCATATACTATATTGGTGTATTCTATTTAACATTTGCTTATCTGTAATCTTTTCATATTTTTTTTCCCAAAAGGCTATCCAACCTATATCACGGATAATTAAAAGTGTGAAAGTTATCAATTCCTCAAAACTTAGCCATCGACTTAATGAAGGAAACAAGAAAGACGAGATTGACCAATTAGCCATAACGTTTAATGAAATGTTGGCCAATCTTGAAATTTCATTTAAGAATCAGGAAGATTTTGTATCATATGCTTCTCATGAATTGCGAACTCCACTTACTGTGATGATTGTTGAGTCAGATTATGTGTTAAGCCGGGAAAGAATTCAGGAGGAATATATTAGTCATATTTCCGCACTAGTTAGCGACCTAAAATTACTTAATACGCTTTTGAATAGCCTATTAGAACTGGCACAAATTAATAAATATAACGATATACAACTTTCAGGAGTCCGAATTGATGAATTAATATACAGTGCCATCCAGCAAGTTAAAGCCAAGTACCTGAATCGTAAAATCATACCTAAAATACAATATCCTGAAAATGAAAATGACTTGCTCACAAACGGCAATTCAGGGTTGCTCATCATAGCCTTTAAAAACTTGATTGAAAATGCCTGTAAGTTTTCAAATGATGATGTAACAATAGAAATCTTGATATTGGGCAAAATCCTAAAAATCATTATTTCAGACAGGGGAATTGGGATACCTCCAAATGAACTGGATATTGTTTTGAAACCCTTTAAGAGAGCATCAAATGTAAAATTTAAAAACGGATTTGGGATTGGTCTCACGTTGGTTAATAAAATAATCGAATTACATGAGGCCGAATTAAAAATTTACAGCATCGAAAATGAAGGAACCCAGGTTGTAATGCAATTTAATAGAATGGATTAATTACTAAAATTGACAAAAGATGACACTTATTATTTCCATAGTATTTATTATTGGATATGTTCTAATAGCAATTGAGCATAATATAAAAATTGATAAAGCTGCCTCTGCACTTTTAACAGGGGTAATTTGTTGGTTATTGCTTTATCTGTATCAGCACTCTCATGTGGAATCTGAGAAAGAACTGCTATTTCATTTAGGAGAGATTTCAGGGATTCTATTCTTCCTGTTGGGGGCTATGACCATTGTAGAGGTAGTAGATTCACATGATGGATTTAAGTTGATTACTGATATTATACGGACTACTTCAAAAACCCGGATTCTTGTTCTGGTAAGTATTATTACATTTTTCCTTTCTTCAATTCTTGATAATCTTACAACGTCAATTGTAATGATTTCTCTATGCAGGAAGCTGCTCAACGAAAAAGAGGATCGCCTGTGGTTTGCATCCATGATTATTATTGCTGCCAATGCAGGTGGTGCCTGGTCTCCAATTGGAGATGTCACAACCACCATGTTATGGATCGGGGGGCAAATATCGGCTGGCAATATAGTGATGAATACTTTCATTCCAAGCCTTATGGTTATGATTGTTCCTTTAATAATCCTGTTTTTTAAATTCCGGGGTAAGAAAATTAAGCCAATTACAAAAGTCAAAACCAGCGTCAATCTCAAAGAAGGTAACTTAATGCTATTCTCTGGAACAGGGTTATTGATTTTTGTGCCAATTTTTAAAACATTGACTCATATGCCGCCATTTATGGGAATGTTATTAGCCCTGGGTATAATATGGATAATTAGTAGTTGGATTCATGTACACAAACATCCTGAAGATAGATTAAGATTATCTGTTATGAGTGCATTAAGAAAGATTGATACATCAAGTATTTTATTTTTTCTAGGGATATTATTGGCTGTTTCTGCTCTTCAGGTTTCGGGAGCATTAGGACAGATGGCTGAATTTACTTCCCAATATATCCAGAATATATACGTAACCGGAACCATTTTGGGCGTATTTTCAGCATTAATTGATAATGTACCCCTTGTGGCAGCAGCACAGGGAATGTTTAGTCTGGAGATGTATCCTACGGATCACATATTTTGGGAATTTCTTGCACTTGCTGCCGGTACCGGTGGAAGCGCCATAATAATAGGTTCTGCAGCAGGTGTTGCCGTTATGGGTATTGAAAAGATCAACTTTTTCTGGTACTTAAAAAATGTGAGCCTATTGGCTTTATTGGGTTATGCTGCTGGTCTTTTGACCTATATTTTTCAGCAATGGATTTTACATTAACAGTAAAAATTTAATATTTCGAAAAGCGAATATTCTTATTATAGAAGATGAAACCAAAGCAGTAGCTATTTTGAAAAAGGGATTGGAGGAAAAGGGCTACCAAGTGGATGTTGTCTATGATGGTCAAATGGGTGGAAAATTAGCCCTGAAAGAAGATTATGACAGAATCTTACTCGATTTACAGTTATACCAAAGATGAACGGATAAGAATCCGTTTATCCAATAAAAGTCTGCCCATTTTAATGTTAACCGCGTTGGGGACTACCGAGGATAAGATTTTCGGATTTGATGCAGGTGCTGATGATCATTTAACCAAGCCATTTGAATTCAAAGAATTATTAGCGAGAATTAGGGCACTCACTAAAATTGTCCAATCTGTTAGATTAATGGGAAAATTTTGAATTGGTATGGCACCCAATGGGATTCATTTAATAAATAAGTCATATCTGTATTTCTTGTTTTATCCCTTACGATTAGAAAATTGTTCAAAATTGGATTCTATTCAAATTCTAATCAAATTCTAATATAAATTAATGAGATTCATACATAGCTTCGAAATAACTTCTGAAAACAAGAATGATTTTTTCTTTTGATGTGAATTCTTCCCTTTATTTAAAGGCTCCCTATAAGGGGGCCTTTATTTTTAACATGATCAGCAATAATCATTGATAATATAGCTTTGTTACAGTTGAACAGGGAATGGTTAACCTGGTGATGCCTCTGATGGATTTTTTTTCAGGAATTCCTTGTACTTGCTGCGGTCACCCGTGTATGTGTCATAATAATTGATACTGCTGTAGCTTTTACGGGTATGAAAGAGATTTATAATCTACCGGATATGTAAAAAGTTAGTTGGCTTAATTTGAATTTATTGCAGGATTTATAGCTTTTATTTTGCGGAAATGGTTCCTGGTTACCATAAAATTATTCACTAAGGGCTTTTAATAAATTTAATAAAATAGAGAAATCAGATACATTATATTTGGCAAAAGAAGGGCTTAAACCAACTCTAACGGTATATGCAGTATCCGGCATTGCCTGAAACAGCAATTCATCGGTCTTATCATCACCGGCAGCAAGAATAAAACTGAAATGGTCATTTTTCAGTAGCGTTGCTGCTGCCTGTCCCTTATCATATTTGCCACTTTTTACTTCCAGCACTTTATTTCCTTCGAGAATTTCGAAATCTGTTTTATAACGAATTATTTCAGCCAGATCATCCCGTAATTCATGAAGGCGCAACTGGGCAAAATCCGAATCTGCATTTCGGTAATGCCAGGCAAGGCTTCCTGTCTTTTCTTCGATAAAGGTACCATTGCAGCGGTTTACATATTCCTGAAGAATTGGCATAACAACTTCTTTCCATTGAGCATCTGAATTGATGGTTGAATTCCAGGGTTCATCGGCATTTTTAATAAAATAGCCATGTTCGGCAACCATGGTAACATCTACGCCTTTGAATTGTTTTTCAAGAAAATCTTTGTCTCTTCCGCTTATGATTACAATCTGATTTTTAGGATCGCCGGCAAGCCTTTTAACAATTTCCAGAGAGTTTTCATCAATTATTGCCAATTCGGGATATTTGGCAAATGATACCAGTGTACCATCATAATCGAGAAACAAAATACGGCGTTCTAGCTTTTTGATAATCCATAGCGATTTGTGAGCTAATTGCGGTGTTGATATATTTTACACTCATCAATTCCTGTTGTTTTTTAGTATCATATGTCTGGTTAAAAAAATCATAAGCCCATGTGAAAACATTATAACCGGCAATCCGTTTTTGCATTCTTTCAAGACGAGTATGTTTTTCTTCCACTTTCATTTCAAGTGCAATAAAGATTGCATCTGCCATTTCAATATTATCCGCCGGATTAATTATTAAGGCTTCATTTAATTCTGCAGCTGCACCTGCCATCTCGCTTAGGATCAAAACCCCTTTGTTTTCGATCTGACAAGCAATATATTCCTTGGCCACAAGGTTCATTCCGTCACGCAAAGGGGTGATAAGGCCTACATCACTTAAATCGTAAAGAGCTACAAGTTCATTAAAAGATAATGATTTATATTGATAAATAATAGGTTGCCAGCCTAATGAGCTATATTTTCCATTAATTCGGCCAACCGTTGATTCTATTTCCTTTTTCATTTCTTTGTATTTTTCAATACTGTCACGAGAAGGGACAATTACCATATTGAAAACTACTTTTGAATGCCATTCGGTGAAAATTTTCGAGGAATGTTTCATATCCCTTTAAGTCTTAAAAGCAAATCCCTTTGAATAATCCAGCCTGTCAACAGAAAAAATAAGCTTTTGATCCAAAATATGTTTTTTAATCTTTTGTTTTTCAGCCAATACAGGTTTAGTCAAAACAGGCATTATGAAATTTATCATAATCAATGCCAATCGGGAAAGCATCCGCTTTGACAAGCTTATTGGGAGTATAAATCACATTCTGATGGCATTCAAAACCTGTAGTTCGTTTTACGGATTTAATAAAGTGCTGGGTATAATCATGGGTGTGAAATCCAATCAAATCTGCCCCCAGCATTCCCTTTATGATAGCCTCACGCCAACTACGGGGCAATAATCTGAATATTTCAAAGGATGGAAAAGGTATATGAAGAAAGAAACCGATGGTGGCATCGGGTACTTTAGCCCTTATCATTTCTGGCAAAAGCATTAGCTGATAATCATGTACCCAGATAAAATCGCCTGGTTTAGCTATTTTTAAAATTTCATCGCAAAATTTCGAATTGGCTTCCTCATAGGCAGTATAATAGTCCTTGTTAAAAACACTGAAAGACGGGAAGTAGTGAAATAGCGGCCAAAGGAGGTCATTACAAAATCCCCCGTAAAATAAATCGTTTAATTTTTGCGAAATACTTACCGGTACTAAATCAAAATGCTCGTTGTTATATTTCTTTAAAGAAAGATTGTTTGTGACTTTATCGGCAACACCAGTCCACACAATTTTATTCTTCTCGGGCTGATTACTGTTTTGTTTGAAGTTTTCAGACAGGGAAAGAATGGCAGAAACAAGTCCGCCGGAATTTTGAATGGCTTTATAACCATTTTTTTGTTTTTGAAATTTAAAAGGCAAACGATATGCCGCAATAACCAGTCTCTCAAAATGCGTTTCATTGACCATCATTTTAAGATTTTTGTTTATTACTCACCCTAACTGTAAAAGTAATACCTTAAATTTACATTGACCAGACAAATCCTGGTTGTTTTAAAGTTAGTGTGAGGATGTTGAATAAATATAATCCAGATAAGCTTAAACCCGATGGATCAATACTTGAGTTCTGACACGGTGAAACTTATTATTGCATCTGTTTCATTTATAGCCTTATTAATAGTCCTGTTTTTCCTGTATAGATATCTGTTTTCAATTTTGAGAAGAAAGGTATCCCGAACGCCAGGGAAAGTTGATGATTTTATATTAAGACTGTTTAAGATACCCTCTCTATGGCTGGTTTTTTGGGTTTTACTGAAGATTTTCAGCCATGTATTTTATAGTCGGGTTTCATTTTTTCCCTATTTGCTGCACATTGATGCTCTTCTGCTCATTTTTTCAATTGCCTGGATTGCTATTCAATTTATAAAAGCAGGTGCTTATTATTTGCAGAACAAACTGGATATAGCAACTGCCGATAACCTCAGGGCGCGTAAAAGCCTTACTCAAATAAAAGTTTTTAAAGCCATAGCCAGTTCAATTGTTGTGATCATTGCTGTATCAGCCAGTCTGATGACATTTGACCAGGCCAGAACAATCGGGGTTAGTTTGTTGACTTCCGCCGGGGTGATCGGAATTATTGTTGGATTTGCTGCCCAAAAAAGCATCGGTATGATACTGGCCGGGATACAAATTGCTATAACACAGCCCATCAGATTGGATGATGTGGTGATTGTGGAGAGTGAATGGGGAAGGATTGAAGAAATAACACTTACCTATGTGGTGGTTAAAATATGGGATGAAAGGCGAATGATCCTTCCCGTCAGCTATTTTCTTGAAAAGCCATTTCAAAACTGGACACGTGCGTCAGCCGATATTACAGGCACAATTTTTCTCTATTTGGATTACAGCTTCCCTGTTGAAAACATCCGTGAGGTATTACCCGGTATGCTAAGTGGAAATGAAAACTGGGATGGCAGGGTTCTTAATGTTCAGGTTACAAATTCAACTGAAAAATTCAAAGAGGTAAGGGTCTTGTTGAGCAGCAGTAATGCATCCAAAAACTGGGATCTAAGAACAAATATCCGTGAGAAACTCATTGATTATATAAATCTGAATTTTCCGGACTCTTTTGCTAAAATAAGGATTAAATCATTATAATTGAAGGCAAGAATGCAGGTAAAAAAACTCAACCAAACGCAATTTTGCAGTTTGAAAATGAGCTTACATCAAGTATTCTATGGTTTTATAAATTTAGAAAAAACCTTTTCCTTCGAAAACAGCGCGGCTGTATTAATCAACGCCAAATGTGAATATGCCTGAGGAAAATTTCCCAGAAGCCTTTTCGTTGAAAAATCAATGTCTTCACTATAAAGTCCGACATGGTTTCCATAGGTCAGCATATTCTTAAAAAGATTCTCTGCTTCTTCTGTATTTCCTATTCTGAATAAGGCCTGAATCAACCAAAACGTGCATATGGTGAATGATGATGATGGTTTTCCAAAATCATCATTGTTTATATACCTATACATTAATCCATTGTGAAAAAGAGCGTTTTTAACGGCTAAAACAGTCTTTTGAAATTTTGGATCACTGGCCTCTATAAAACCATATTCGGCCAGTAACAATAACGAAGCATCCAGATCGGGCGAACAATATGTTTGGGTAAATGTCTGTTGTTCCTCTTTCCATCCATTCTTTAAAATATCTTCCTTGATGTCATTTGCAATGTTGTTCCAAGTTTCAGCATACCGGATTTTATTCAGTAAAATGGCAATTTTTACGGCTCTGTCCATAGCAACCCAGCACATTACCTTGGAGAAAACAAAATGTTTTTCATAATTTCTGATCTCCCAGATTCCCTGATCAGGCTTTTCCCAATGAGTAGAGACTGTTCGAATGATATTACGGACAATTTCCCACATATCCTCGATTTCATCTAATGTACCGGAAAAATATCTGTAATACTGGTAAATAACATCCAAAAGGTATCCGAAAACATCATTCTGCCTTTGAGAATAGGCTGCATTTCCAATGCGTACTGGTTTTGAGTCCTCGTAGCCTGCCAGGTGCGGCAGGTCTGTCTCCTTAAGTTCACGCTCTCCTCTGATACCATACATAATTTGAAAGGAATCCTGTTTTGATTTAAGAATACCGGTAATATAGCCTAAAAACCGCTCCGCCGCCTTATAATGTCCCATTTTTAACAATGTATCGATCGACATGGATGCATCCCGTAACCAGCAGAAACGGTAATCCCAGTTTCGGACTTTGCCAATTGTTTCAGGGATGCTGGTTGTTAATGCTGCTAAAACCGCACCTGTGGGCCGATATGACATAATCTTCAAAACCAGCAGGCTCCTGAGAATTTCTTCCGTATATTTTCCGAATTTTTTTGACCTGTTGGTCCAGTTAAGCCAATAGACCTTGGTGCGCTGATATTCAAGATATACCCTGTTAAGGTCTATGTCAATCAGTTTCTGATTATAGGACAATAAAAGAAAATCATGTTGTGCCAGCTGAATCTCTTCTGCATTTAGAATATCACAGATGTCCAAGCTTGTATAAAGATAAAGACAATCTGTTGGCCAGACTTTGGAATAGGATTTAATATGGGTATCTTCATTTATGTGTGCGACCTCTTCTTTTGCATAATTAAGAACCGGGTTATAATTGACACGAAATGTCGGCTTGCCTGAAACAAGCCTGATGTAACGATATATTTCAGAAGGGGTAAAATAGTGGTTGTCACTAGTTTTGTATCGTGGCATAAAATCAATCACTTCAAAACAACCTTTTTCTGAATTAAATGACGTACATAAAATATTGGTCCGGTTAAGGTATTTTTGAGTTATGGTGTAACCGGGATCAACAATGAAACCAAAAGACCCTCCAATATCTTTGTCAAGAATTTTGGAGAAAACGGAAGGCGAATCAAAGTCAGGCATGCAGCACCAGTCAATACTTCCTTTCTCAGATACAAGAGCAGCACTTCGGCCATTGCCAATTACACCGAAATTCAGATTTTGCATTTTATAATATTTGGGATAATGGAGACATTCTTTTTCTTTTACCAATGAAAATTATATTTCCAAATGTCATTAACAAGATAGTAACAAAGATAACCTGTGTTATGAGTCCTTTATTCATGAAAGGCAATAATTGATCAACCGGAATACTGAGAAACAAAAGAATGGTTATCAGACCCCTGGGAGCAAAAAAGAGCAAGGGGTTTAATGATGTTCCTAATACTATTCCAAAATAGAACGCCCTGATAACAAAAACTGAAGCTGAAATGATAATGGCTAACAGTAAATTATGAAGATCAAATAGATCAAATACACTTGTATAATAACCAAACATAATAAAAAAGAAAGATCTGATAATAAAGGTTAACTCCCTGGTAATATGTTTGAAAGAGTTTAATTCATGACTAAAATTTTCAAAATCAATGATCTTATGGGAATATTTGTTTTTGAATAAATGGTTATTATTCATAATCAATCCAAATATCAGGACAACCAGTAAAGAAGGCATATGCACCAATTTGGCAAGGGCATATACCAATACAATAACTGTCGTAATAATTACATACTTAACGTGATGACTTATTTTATGCAAAATAAGAGCCAGGCCTGCACTAAAAACGATAGATATACCAACAGTTAACAAAAGATCAAGAATTAATCCCAATAAACCATTGCCAATCGAAATGTAGTTGTAAAGGATAAAATCAAATGCCAGAATACCAACTATGTCGGAGATTGAGCTTTCATAAGTAATAAACTCCCTGTCATCCTTATTTAGTGCTGATGCAGAAGGAATGGCAACTGCGCTGCTTATGACTCCCAGGGGTATTGTATTAATTAATGAAGGTACTAATGGAAAATTCTGGATTTTAACCAGAATAAAGGTAAAAATGGCAACAAATACCACAAATAATAAAATAGCTGCGGATACAGATGATGTTATGACATGCTTTTTTTTAGCACTTATTGTTAAATCGAGACTCCCTTCAAGAACTATTAAAATGAGTCCGATTGTTCCCATCATAGGCAGTAATCCTGACAGATCAGGTATGTGAATATCAAGGTAAGCCAGAAAATAATTTATACCAATGCCTGTCATAATAAGCAGGATCACACCTGGAATTTTTGTATACTTTCCGGTTATCTCAAAAATGTAGGCAATGATTATTATAATACAAAGAGCGATTAACAGGTAATATGTCATAACTATTTAATCGAATAATACTATTTCTTCATGCAGCATGGAATCCTTCAGGTTACTCAGAAGAAATCCCTTGGTAAAATTAGCTTAAAACATTGAATGTTCCTTAATTGGTGAGGTAGATTAACAGTTCAAAGGTAATTCCAGTTGCATAAAACCGTGCGATTTTGAGAAGTTTGCTTAACTTTGATGTAAGTTCAAAGTATATTATAAACTTCAAAATGAACGGATTACTTTTGAAGTTATATGGTTGCTCTCATATAGACGGTTAAGTGTTTTGGAAAAATAATTCCAACATGGGTCAAATGACAACACATTTACCGGAAGGTTTTTAAAAAAAGTCCAAATAGGCACTTGGTGATTAATCCTTGAATACCTTAATTTCTGAAAAGCATAAATTTTAATAAATAAAGCCATGAAAACCCAAATAACTTCCATTTTAATACCTACCGACTTTTCAAAGCTGTCTGAAAGTGCATTGAAAATGGGAATTTCCATTGCCAAAAGACAGAATGCTGAAATTATTTTATTGCATGTGGTTGACACTTTCTCATATATACAGCCAACAGAGTTTTTTTTGCCCGATTTTAGAATCACGACCAATATTATTGAAACGATGGAAGCCCATCTGAAAGAACTTGTTGAAAAAATACATGGTGAAACGGGATTAAAAATCAGTGAAAAAATAAAATCGGGTATTCCCTCTGCGGAGATTTGCAAAATGGCTTATGAGGAGAATATCAGTCTCATTGTAATGGGTACACATGGAGTATCCGGTTTACGGGAGTTTTTTATTGGATCCGAAGCATTTCAGGTGGTAAGATATGCGAACTGTCCTGTACTTACAATGCCGGGAGACTGGCAAAAAACAGAATTTGAAAGAGCTGTATTTCCAATCAGGCAGTTACCAGGAGCATTAGAAAAATACTTTTATGCCAGGCCAATAATTGAAAAAAACAATTCTGAATTATTGGTATTGGGACTCTCTGATCAGAATGAACCTGATGAAGTAAAGGAAATTGCAGCATTAATTGGCCGACTTAAGTCGCAGTTACTAAAAGACAATATTAAATTTCTTTATGCTCTTTGCCCCTATGAAGATTTTCCGGAGGAAACTTTAAAAATTTCCAAAGAATACAATGCAGATTTAATTATACTAACGGCGAACCTTGATTACGATATGAAAGCATATTTTGTGGGACCATTCGCGCAACAGCTTGTAAATCATGCAAAAATACCAGTTTTAAGTATAAAACCATTAGTTATCCCTGATGATCCCGAATCTTTTGAGAAACTTGCCAGGCAATGGGGAAAGACAATTAATTTTGATGATTTTGACTTATAATTTTGAATTTGAAGGGCGCAACTTTTAATTAAAAGCCTGGTGATCCTATTTTATTGTTTGTCGGATTTAAGAAATATATTAAAACCAGGCGATTTATAATCCTTATCAAGGTAATTGGCCGGAATCGAAGTACTGTTGCCATCTCTTTCTGCTCTGTAATGCGGAGATAAAATCTCTATTCCTCTTTCATTGCATACGTCCTGAATATTTTGATGAAGCCAGGAATAAACCACAGCCTGCTTATTGGCTTCCCTGGTATATGCATTAATCTGATAGGCAACATAAAAATCGCTTAGACTCGTTTGCAGTACAAACGGTGTTGGATCCTTTTCGATCATCTCCGTTCTTAGCGCAGCATCTATTAAAGCCTGATGCATATCTTTCCAGGGAACACTATAACCAATGGTCACCGTGGTATGAATAATAAGTCCTTCCATTTTTGACATGGCAGAATAATTTATTGTGTTACCTGATAAAACCGATGAATTTGGAATAGTAATTTCTTCATTCTTTATAGTTCGCAAGCGGGTAACCAACAGGTTTTTTTCAATAACGTCACCTGTTATTTCACCAATTTTTATTCGGTCTCCCACTTTAAACGGACGCATATAGGTAATAACCAGACCGGCAACCATGTTGGAAATTGCAGAAGTTGAACCCAATGAAAACAGCAAACCCAGGAAAACCGATACTCCCTTAAAAATATTCGAATTTGAACCGGGAAGATAGGGGAAGATCAGAACAAACATGAAGGCATAAAGCAGAAACTTTACAATACCAAAGGTAGGCATTGCCCAGTCTTCATGGAATCCTGATATTTTTAGTTTTCCTGATTCGATCTCGGTAAAAACATACTTAACTAATCGAATCCCGTATTTAAATACAAAATAAATTACCAGGATGCCGAAGAGATTTGGAATATAGGCCCAGATACTGGTAAGTATTCCTTTGAACGGTGACCATACCAGCTTAAACAAAATATTGGCCCATCCCTGTGTAAATGGGAAAATACTGAAAATTACAGGCAGGAAAAGGTAAAGTAACAGAACAATAAAGAACCATTTTATGAGCTTTAGTAAAAAAAATATCACCATAAGCTCTTGTTCAACTGTAAGAAATGTATAATCCTTGTATGATAAGGCCTTAATCCATTTATTTTTCTTGCTGACAATAAATTGCCTCGTCATGGTATAGCCTTTGTTTATTAACCATATTAAAAACCAGATTCCGGCTACCACGAGAATTACCAAGCCTATTCTTAATAATACAATTCCTATTTTGTTCTCTTTCCTGTTTTTAAGCAGCGTTTCTTTTATTTTTTCTGTATTTTCCTTTGCCAGATCAGGCATTGATTTATGGCTGGCAGAAGCATCTGATTCGGAAATGCTCATAATGATCACATCTTTATATACTATATCAAAAGTATTTTCCGATTCCACCCACATTATAGAGTCAATTTTCAGGAAATTGTCATCATTAAGGGTCCTTATTTTTTTTGTTATGCTGGATGCCCTTTCTTGTGGTTTTAAGGCACCAATCTTGTTGTATATATCAAAGAGGGTATCTTCCTGCAACCCGATCACAGGATAACCTTTGAAACCCGATTTGGAAGAGTCGTTTTTGGTTTGTGAATTGTTAATCTGGGCTTGCACAGGCAAAGCTGCAAATGCAAAAAGAGCCATTATAAGGATATAAACTGTTCGGTTCATGATAGTAGGGATAATTATGTGGAGTTTTGTTATTGTTTCAAATCCTTTAATAAGGCATTCTATTATGGAAAGTATTAATCCCTGCTGTTAACAGAAACGGTTCCCAAATGTACATCCATTTGGGGGAAAGGTATTGTAATATTGTTTTCAACAAATTTCCGGTTTATAATTTTCCGGATATCGCTTTTCACTCTTTCAATTCTGAAAATATTTTCGCTGAAAAACAAAAGTTGAAAATCCAGTGAGGAGTTGCCAAAATCCAATATCCTGGCTTCGACAAGCTTTCGGTCTTCGATGTCAGGATGCTCCATCGCGCTTTCTTCCAATATTTTTATAACCAGTTCCACATCGCTTCCGTACGCTGTGCCAACATTTATTTTAAATCGGGTTTTCATCGACTGGTGGCTCCAGTTTATTACCTTATTCGTCGTAATTATTGAATTCGGAATAATAATAGATATTTCATCCCTGTTTAAACCTGTAGAAGTTCTTAATCCGATATTTTGAATTTTCACAATATCCCCATCTATTTCTAAAATATCTCCAATTCTTATGGATCTTTCAGAAAGCAGAATTATTCCGGATAAGATATCATTAAATGTTTGCTGCAGTCCCAATCCAACCCCAACAAGAAGGGCGGCCGATCCGGCCAGTAAAACAGTAACACTGATCCCTATTGCTTTTAAAATTAAACTAATAGAAATAATCCATATTATATATTTAATAATTTTAAAAAGCGCATAGATATTTCCAATTTCAGGTTCAATAATTTTATGTTTTCTAAACAGTGCTTTTTTTATAATCCATAAAACTGCATATGTAATCAGAAATATTATGAAAATGGAGGTAAGTGTAAGAATGCGGATCTCATACTCTCCAATCCTGATGATCACAAATTCCATGAATTTTTTCAATGCTTCCATAACGTCCTATTAAAATGAAGTCTTTTAATCAGTTTTCTCATCCTTAAAAGTTGCTTCGAGTTTTTTTAAGAAATTCTTGCTGCCTACGGCAGTTATCACAATGGCAATGACTCCTAATGTTATAAAAATGGTGGCAAATCCAATGATGATAATTTCGCGGGCCACATCAAGTTCAACCAGGGATATGGCTGAAAAGAACACTAATAGAATACTTTTAATAAATCTTGAAATGAGTGAGGCCCTTGGGATTTCTTCACGGTGCAAGGATTTCAGAACTGAAATCTGAATCCATGAAGAAATTAGCCATCCTGCGCCAAAGATTACCAAGGCAATAATGATCTTTGGTAAAAAGAGGATCCCCTTACTCAAAAGATCCGATAATATATTTAATTTCCATGCCAGGAGAGCATTGTCAAGAAATATCAGGAAAATGATTACAAAACCAATATTCCCGATTAAATTGTAAAGGCTGTATCGTACGTCCGCCTTTGAAAAATCCGTTTCGTATCTTGAACTTTTAATAAACCGGTCTACCCTGATAACCATTGATAGTTGAACCAATATTTTCTTAATGACCCAACCTGCCAGCCAACCCAAAATAAGTAGTAATATCCCACCGATTAAGTTCGGTAAAAAAGCAAGTATACTATCGGCCAGACTAATAAATTGATCCTGAATTTTTGTTTCCATAGGTCTTCGTTATTTTTTTTGTGATTTGAAAAGAGAACTAAAAAATGACTCTCTCTCCTCATATTCTTTTAACCACAATACAGGACAATTGACCTGTTCGGTAATTTCCCGGGCCAGCGATCTGGAAAAAAGTAATTCAATGAAGTCTCCGGATTTGCCACCCATCACCATCAGGTCAGTATTTTTAGACAATCTCAATATTCCGTGAAGAATATCCGGGTCGGTTATCATTTCAATATTGGCTTCAAGTTTATTATCTGCCAGAACCTTTTTAATTTGATCAGATATCATCAACTTTTTGATTTCAGTTGTTCGGGTACCTATCACTATGCCTATAGTAATAATTGCATTATAATGTGCAATTAATGCCGGTGATATTTCAATCGCCAGCTGGGTGTGAACATCTCCACTGTAAGGGATAAGAATTTTTCTGACATTACCGGGATTGATATCTCCGTGTAAAATAGCCACCTCAAGGGTTGTTTTCTGTAAAACAAGGTCTATGGCCGAAGAGAAAAACCGGGATGCGAGACTGCTGCTTTTTTTCCGTCCGGTTACAATAAAATTACATCCCTCTTCCAATGCCGTATCTACAATTCCGGAGGAAATCCTGTGTGAGACCTTAATAATCGATTTTGTAGCAAGACCTGCCTCTTCGGAAAGGGTTTGCGCCTGATAAAGCAGCGCATTTGCCTGGCTCATATCCCGTAATTCTGCCTGTAACTTTTTATCCTCGGCTTGTTCAACAACGTGGAGAAAAATTATGCTGGCATTATGCTTCCGGGCAATGGCAAATGCAACGTCTGATATGCTCCTTACATTATCAGAAAGAGACAGGCAAACAAGTATTGTATAATCCTTTTTCAGGATTCTGTCCAGGGTGGTGACTTTTCTTATATGTTCAATTTCACGGTGAGAAGCATAAAACCTGTAAACCAATAATCCCAGTCCAACCCAGATAATAGTCACTATCCAGGCTGTCAGACTGTAATTGAACATGTAAATGGCCAGAAATAAGAGCATCAAAATACCAAGAACAGTAAGGTAAGGATAGAGCGGGACTTTATAACCCCGGTCAAGATCTGCTCTTTTCTTCCTTAAGCTGATCATAGCCAGGTTTACCTGCAGGAATAGCAGAAGAAACATGATATCGGCCGCACTGGCAACATCTTCAATAGGCAATGAAACAGCCATAATCACAATAATCACGAGTGATATAAGTATGCTCCAGTGTGGCGTTTGATTTTTAGGGTGTATTTTGCTGAAAAATCCCGGAAAATTACGATCACGTCCCATAGCAAAAGCAACACGTGAAGAAGAATAAATGGTTGCATTCATGGCCGAAATCGTGGAGATCAATCCACCGATAAGGATTAAAATCCCACCACCGATAAAAAAATTTCTGGCCACATTCACCAGGGCAGTTTCTTTTTGCTGGGCCAGATAATCCCAGGGGGTGATCCCGGCTGGTGGTTTTACTGTACCTATGGCTACAAAGGCCACCATTATATATATGGGGACCACAATCAGCAGCGAGAGAAAGACAGCTTTTGGAATGTTCTTTTTTGGATTTTTAATCTCCTCTGAGCTCTGAGCAATCACCTCAAATCCCTGAAAAGCAATAAATGTCAGTCCCATGGCTTTAAAAACCCCGCCAACACCATGGGGCAGGAATGGACTGAAAGTTGTCCGCCAATCGCCCTGTCGAAGAATGAGTTCAATCCCGAACCCTACGAAGATCGCCAATATAACAATCTTTGTGATAGTAACCAGGTTTCCTATTTTACTGGTTTCTGAAGCGCCTTTAAAATTAACATAGGCAAAAAGAAGGGCCATGGAAGCTGCCAGGATTTTTTGAGGAGAAAAAAATCCCCATTGTGGAATCGTAAGGGAAAGTTCACGCAATACATGTTCAAAATAGGCACCAAAGCCAAGGGCATATAAACTGCAGGCTACAGCATGGGCAAACCAGCTCATCCATCCCGAGATAAAACCATTCCATTTTGGCAATCCTTCTTTTACCCATAAATATCCTCCGCCGGCATCATGAAAACAGGAACCAAGTTCAGCATATGACATTGCTGTAAGCAGCGCAATTATGCCATTCAGTATGAAAGTAAGGATCAAGGCCGGGCCGGCGACGCCTGCCGCTATACCGATCAAAACAAATATTCCTGCACCGATCATGGCTCCCACACCTATCAGTGTGGCATCGAGGGTGGTCATTTCACGGGCAAGGCGAACTTCGGATTCGAATTTTTTCAAACGGTTCTTCTTTTATAATTCTGTAAAATATATTCAGGAGAAATTTGTACAATTTAACCAGACAACCTCTTAAAAAAATAAATTTAGTTTAAAAAATGGCTAATATTTACTTTTCAATCGTTAAATCCAAAATTAATGTTTTTGGAAGTTTTTTTCCCAGTTAACCTCTAAGAGATTGATTTATAAAAAGGGTGGTTTTGTTTCCTTTTTTTATTGACCGGTTCAATTTCCAATCTCGTTAGTATTTCTCTCTCAAAAAAATTGCACTTAAACTCAAGGTACATGATTTTTGACAGCGGATGAGGTGACATTTCTTGGTGGTAATCTAATCCATGTCAAAGGAATTGCTTTATGGGGTAAGTCAAGAGAATATGGTGCACATACTGGGGAACTTGACTTCGTTACAGAATTAAATATCAATAAGGCGACTTTTGTTGATAAACTTGCTGATAAAACTTATAAGCTTGAATTAGAATTTCTTGGAGAAAAATTAATAATTATTGAAGACTATGTTAGTGGATACTTCGGAATGAATGTAAGTTTTGGTGGAGAATATTATAAACGAAAATTTTAATGCACTACTGCCAACAGTGTTTATAATCAATTGCTTGGCAGAGAAATTTAATATATTATTGAAAGAACAAAAAGAATAGAGCCCCGTTTCCGGGGCCTATATTCAATTTTGCGAATTTTCCGAAGTCCAGTTTATGTGCCGATTCAGTAAATCAATTTTAGTCAACAATTCCTTGATATGGCGGTAATAATGCATTATTTCTGCCCTTTCCATTGGTGATGACAAATCATCTGAGGCACCAGGTCCAGCTATCCATCCGTCCAGGAGAATGTCTATGACTTTTACCGCAATTGTGCCGTCAAATGACTGCAATAGTTCATTAATTTGCGATGTTGTTACCATAGTAGTGTAAATTAGTGATTAAGAATTATCTATTAAGATGTCGTATAAGGAAAGTTGTGGGCGAATTGTGTGCGAATTAAAAAACCACCTACCTCGTTAAAACGCTGTAAGTGGTTCATTTTCAATTGTCGGGGCGAGAAGACTCGAACTTCCGACCCCTTGCACCCCATGCAAGTACGCTAGCCAACTGCGCCACGCCCCGAAGAAATTTATTGATTTGTTGATTTGTTGATTAGCTGATTTATCCGTAAAGGAGTGGGAATTTCAATCATCAAATCATCAAATCTTCAAATCAAAAAATTGATTGGTCGGCAAATATAACTGATCTTTTTAAAATAACGAATTTTTAAATCGATTTACATTACTGAATGTGCTAAGTTGGCCAGCGTACGGCAATTTTAACTTAATTCTGTGAAAATGTTCCTAACTCAACCTTTAGTTTTCCTATCTCCTCCTGTAACGCCCGGATCTCAAAGGGCATACAATCATCAGGACCTATTGAGCTAACGATCAGGACAGGTTGAAGAAATCCGGCTGTGATTAGTGACCTGCCATGCTGGTATCAAATCTCCAGTTTCAGTATGTTTTTAACCTTCCCAAGGTATGATCTTCCAATAGGGATCTGAATTTTCTTAAGCCAAACGGAACTATGGTCAATGGCAGTGATATATTTTAGATTGATGCAAAATGATTTATGGACCTGTAAAAAGGAATCAGAGGGCAGTTTTTCAACGAATTCTTTCAGGGTTGAACGGACAAGATGCTTGTTTTCAATGCAGTATAGCTCCAAATAATTTAGTTCGGACTTGATCCAGATCAGATCATCAAATCTTATTTTGATGAGCATATAATCCTTCCGGATGAAGATACTATCCCGTATAACGACACTGCCTCCGGCATCACTCTCATTGAATAAACCTGAGTTCTGTTTACTGGCATAATTAAAAACGGCAATTTCAATCGAAGTATACAGATCTTCCTTTGCAAAGGGCTTGACAATATAGCCGTCAGGTTTAATCTGTTTAGCCTTTTCTACTGTTGCTGAATCCGCATAGGAAGTAATGAAAATAATCGGTATGTCATATTTTGCACGGATAGAACCGGCCAGTTTGATTCCATCATCTTTTCCCCGAAGATGGATATCGATCAGGGCAATATCAGGGACAGTGTTTCTGAGGATATTTTCTGCTTCAGAACAGTTGCTTGCAATGCCAACGACCTCATAATCAAATTCCCGTAACATTCCTTTCATATCCTCCGCAATGATGAGTTCGTCTTCAACGATTAGGATCTGGATGGTATTCATAGTATTGCTATTTTGCTTTCAACCATAAATTTACAGGATTATCCTGATGTGTTTATAGAAAAAGAGATTTTAACAGTTGTTCCTGATTCATTACTGAAATTCAGTTTTGCCATTATCTGTTTTGCCAGGATATTAACCAGTTTTAGTCCCAGGCTGGGCGAATTTCCAGGATCAATTCCTGCAGGAAGTCCTGTTCCATTGTCAGATATCCGAAGCATGCACTGATGATCCGTATTTTTACGGAATTCAATTTCAATCAGGCCTTCAGAATAATCTGTAAATGCATATTTATACGAGTTTGTAGCTAGTTCATTAATAATCAGGCCCAGAGGGATGGCTGTATCTACATCCAAATTTATTTTATCAGCCTGGATAGAATGCAAAATCCTCCTGCCAGGCTTACTGTAGGTATTTTGAAGTGATGACATAAGTTGTCCGAGATACTTAGGAAAATCAATATTCGTAAACCGATCTGACTGATAGAGCAGCTGATGGATAAGGGCCATCGATTTTACCCGGCTTTGACTATCCATAACCGCTTTTTTTGTAGCATCATCTGCCAGGTTTTCCGATTGCAGATTAAGCAAACTGCTCACTACCATCAGGTTGTTTTTTACCCTGTGATGAATTTCCTTGAGCAGTATATCTTTTTCAAGGTCGGCTTTACGGATCTTTCGATAGCTCTTCAACATATAAATCATGAAAAAGACAACCAATGTGCCCACAACAAAAGAATAATTTCGTATCAGGCGATTCTTTTTCAGTTTGTTTTCAAAATTCATTCTTTCCTGCATATGACGCAACTCGATCTCATTTTGTTTTTTTTCAAATGTTCGTTGCATCTCCAACTGCGTGATCCTTTTGAATGTTTCACCACTTTTAAGACTGTCACTTATTTCATTATTCATCTGCATATAAGTCAAAGCCTTTTCAGGATTCTTTTTTTCTTTGTACAGTTTCCCCAGAATCCTGGATGACTCCATTATTATTTCAGGATCAGGATATTTTTGTGCTAATGACAGACCTTTTTCCAGGTATTGTATCGCTTTTTCATTATTATTCTGGTTAACATAAATCTTGCCCTTAAGCATATAATTCCGGGCTAGTTTATTAAAATCACTGATCCGGATATTTATCTGTATGGCTTTATTCAAAAATTCCATCGCATGGTCAATACTATCCTTTTTAAGTACATAAGTGTAAGCAAGGTTGTGAAGACAATTGCTTATGGATGGATTGAAGTTCATCCTTTTACTGAGTTCAAGGGATTTCAAATGATATTGCAGTCCGGCGGAATAGTCTTTCAGTGCGTTATAGGCTTCTCCCAAACCAGTATATGTATTGGATAATTCATAGATATCATTCTGACTAACAAGGATTGCTTCCTGTTTCTTCAAATATTCAACCGATGTTTTATATTCACCCAGGTAGAAATTTACATGACCGATATTTCCCATGGCATTGGCCATTTCGGCCGGATCATTCATTTCTTCTGCCATATCCAGGGCTTTATAAAATGCCTCAATGGCCAGACTCAAATAAGCATGGTCCTTATAATGGTTTCCCAAGACGGCATAGCTATTTGCTATCTTTTTTTTATCTCCCGATTTATCCGCTGCCAAAATCAGCTCGTTAACCAATGAATCAACCTGCACTGGGTTATTCAATTGTTTCTGAATATAGATTAAACCTTCAATACAATCGTAGACCTTACTATAATCACCCGCTTCCGCATACAGAATTTTGCCAGTTTGCGCACATTCCAGCGATTTTGGCATATTCTGCAGCGCACTGTAAGTGAAGCTCATACTTAACTGCGTTTTTGCCATGCCTGGTATATCATGGATTTTAATAAACGCACTGTAGGCCTTGTTATAATAATTGAGGGAACTGTCATAGAGATATTTATAAAAATAGGCAAGACCCTTGATCCAATATGCTTCACCAGTGCCATGGGCATCTCCTTTGTTTTGAGATACCTTCAGCGAAGTGTTCACGAAAAAAATCGAGCTGTCAGGATTTTTCCTTACGAGCAGGAGTGCACGGTGGTTAGATGAATTTGTGGATGATGTAGCATCTGTAACTACGGAGTTCTTATAATCATTTGCTGACCGGTTGATTTTGCATGAAATGAATAAGAGACATAAAGACACGATGCAAATTATCCTTAAATTATCCATCATGAGAGTTTAACAGTTGGCCTTCAGCTTCTAAGATAGTAAAATTTTGGTTATGCTGGAAGATAGTTCTGCAGTTCTACAGTTGGATTTGTAGAGACAAGGCATTGCCTTGTCAGTACGATTTCATCCAATAGTTCAGTCATGCAGTCATGCAGTTATGCAGTCGATCCAGCATCCAGTATCCAGTATCCAGTATCACATTGGTTAAATACTGACTTTTATGTATATTTGCAGTTTTAAATGTATAAAGAGGAAAGAAATCCTATATGGCTGATTTTAACCTTGTAATGCCTAAACTGGGCGAGAGTGTACAGGAAGCCACCATTACAAAATGGCTTGTCAAACCTGGTGATATGATCCAGGAGGATGATTCACTTCTCGAAATCGCTACCGATAAGGTGGATTCTGATATTCCATCTCCGGTTGCCGGTAAGGTTCTCAAAGTACTGTTTCCTGAAAACTCCCTCGTGCCAGTAGGCGAGGTGATCGCTGTGATCAACACCGAAGGTACAGGCACTGTTGAAGAAACGTCTGCCTCAGCAGTGGCAAAACCCGAATCTAAAAAAAACAATGGCGACACGCTGCCTGTTGAAAAGGAAGCTATTGCCGCTAGTGTTGAAGTTGAAGCCGCAAAAGGTTTATCGTCCGGGAGGTTTTATTCACCTCTCGTGAGAAGCATCGCCAGGAAAGAAAACATTTCAGAATCAGAACTTGATACGATTCCAGGTAAGGGAACCGACGGCCGGGTTAGAAAAACGGATGTACTTCAATATCTCGAAAAACGCACTCAACAGCCGGTATCCGTTAAACAGGAACCTGCGAGACAGGAACAGTCAAAAAGGCCTGAGCCTGCGAAGATAAATATAACTATACAGCCGGGTGATCAGATCGTGGAAATGGATCGCATGCGGAAGCTTATCGCTGATCACATGGTCATGTCAAAGCAGACCTCTCCCCATGTAACCAATTTTGTTGAGGCCGATGTAACAAACCTGGTTTTATGGCGTGAAAAGACAAAAGATGACTTCCTTACCCGTGAAAAAATCAAGCTTACTTTTATGCCGGCCTTTGTTGATGCAACTGCCAAAGCTTTAAAGGAATTTCCAGGTGTCAATGCATCGGTTGACGGTGATAGGATCATTCTTCGTAAAAATGTAAACATTGGCTTTGCTGTAGCCCTGAAATCAGGAAACCTGATTGTACCGGTTGTCAGAAATGCCGATCAGAAAAGCATGCTGGGTATTGCCGTTGAACTGAACCGGCTGGCTGAAGCTTCCCGTAACAATAATCTTTCTCCGGATGATATTCAGGGTGGCACATTTACCATATCCAATTTTGGTACATTCCGCAACATCACCGGAACACCCATTATTAATCAGCCCCAGGTAGCCATCCTGGCAACCGGCAATATCGAAAAGAAGCCGGCTGTCCTTGAAACTCCCACGGGTGATGTGATTGCCATAAGGCATAAAATGATCCTTTCACTCTCCTATGATCACAGGGTTGTGGATGGAGCTCTTGGTGGCATGTTCCTGCGAAGGATCGCCGACCTTTTGGAAGAATTTGAAATTAACCGTACGATATGACTGTATTGAACATTACCGAACCTGTCGGGAATGTGGCACCCGCAACTGACCAAAGCTTTAGAAATGGACATTCCACAACGTTTTGGTATTAAGACAACAGATAAGGAAACACTATCTCACTGGTTTCATCTCATGGTGCTGGGCAGGGCCCTCGATGACCGGGCTCCCAATTATCTAAAACAAGCCATCGGCTGGTCCTATCATGCCCCTTATGCCGGCCATGATGGTATTCAGCTGGCCATAGGCCAGGTTTTTAAACGCGAAACGGATCATTTGTTCCCTTATTACCGCGATCTGCTTACCTGCCTTTCAGGAGGATTAACAGCTGAGGAGATCATTTATAACGGAATATCCAAGGATACTGACGTGGCTGGCGGTGGCAGGCATATGTCAAACCACTTTGCCAAACCGGAATGGAACATTAACAATGTATCATCTGCTACAGGTAATCATACTCTCCATGCAGCAGGTGTTGGCAGGGCCATGAAGAAATACGGTCATAAGGGTGTTTCAATCTGTTCACAGGGTGAATCATCAGTCTCGGAAGGATATGTGTATGAAGCGATAAATGGTGCTTCCAATGAAGAATTACCTGTGATTTTTGTTTTTCAGGATAACGGTTACGGTATTTCTGTGCCGAAAGCCGATCAAACTGCCAACCGAAAAGTGGCCAATAATTTCATTGGTTTCAAGAACCTCCGGATTATTCATTGTAACGGAAAAGACGTTTTCGATTCCATGAATGCCATGGTCGAAGCCCGTGAATGGGTGCTGCAAAATCAAAAGCCATGTATTGTGCAGGCAAACTGCGTTCGCATGCATTCTCATTCCAATTCGGACAGGCATGAATTATACAGGGATGACCTGGAACTCAATTATGTTGTCGGAATATGATCCGCTGGGCAAGTTTCGCCGTTTGCTGATCAGATATAAACGGTTCACAGAAGAAGAACTGGTAGCCATTGAAGAACAGGTAAAACTTGAAGTTAAAGAAGCCCACCGTAAAGGAATGGCTGCTCCTGATCCCGATCCGGCTTCTGTTTTTGATTTTGTTATTCCGGAACCATATCCTGCAGAGAAATATCCCGATGGAATTCACCATATTGATGGTCCGAAGATGAAACTGATAGAGGGTATCAATGAAACTCTCAAAACAGAATTCAGATTAAATCCGGATACATTCCTCTGGGGACAGGATGTGGCAAACAAGGATAAGGGCGGTATCTTTAATGTGACCAAAGGTATGCAACAGGAATTTGGACGTGAACGGGTATTCAATGCCCCCATTGCCGAAGACTTTATCATGGGTACTGCCAATGGCATGTCGCGCTTTAACAAGAAGATCAGGCTTGTAGTTGAAGGTGCTGAATTTGCAGATTATTTCTGGCCTGCCATGGAACAGTTTGTTGAAACAACCCATGAATACTGGCGTACCAAGGGTCAATTCTCTCCAAATGTCACGGTCAGGCTTGCTTCGGGTGGTTACATCGGCGGCGGACTTTACCATTCACAAACGATTGAAGGCGCATTGACCACCTTCCCGGGCGTACGGATTGTGTATCCTTCTTTTGCAGATGATGCAGCCGGATTGCTCCGGACCTGTATGCGCAGCGAAGGCTTTACCATGTTCCTCGAACCAAAGGCCCTGTATAATTCACCCAGTGGCTGCAACTCCTATCCCGGATGATTTTGAAGTACCCTTCGGCAAGGCACGCATCCGCAGGGAAGGAAATGATCTGTCTGTCTTCACCTATGGAAATACTACTCATATGTGCCTCCAGGCAGCTGAAAAATTATCGCTCGAATCAGGCGTAAGCATAGAGGTCATTGATCTCCGGTCGCTGATCCCACTCGACAGGGAAACCATATTGAATTCTGTTAAAAAAACGGGTAAAGCCCTCATCGTCCACGAGGATAAGGTATTCTCAGGTTTTGGTGCTGAACTGTCTGCAACCATAATGGAACAAGCGTTCGAATTCCTCGATGGTCCTGTCAGAAGAGTGGGTTCTATCTTTACGCCTGTTGGCTTTAACAGGATACTTGAAAAGGCCACCCTGCCGAATACTGATAAGATTATGGAGGCAATGCGGGACCTTGATTAACTATTAAGAAAAAGTACCATATGCCACAAAGGCACAAAGACACAAAGGCGAATTATTTTTAATTCTTTGTGCCTTAGTGTCTTAGTGGCAAAAAATAACAGAATGCCCCGTGGTTGAATTTTAATTTCAATTACTCAAGATACACTACATGAAAAAAATTGGATTGATTTACAGTTTCAATACCAACAAAACATCCCTCGCTGCACGCAAAATTAATGAAGAATTTGAGGCCGGCCAGATCGATCAATTGAATGCAGAAACAATTACTGAAAAAGAGTTCTTATCTTTTGATAACCTTATCCTGGGCGTGCCCACCTGGTTTGATGGTGAATTGCCCAATTACTGGGATGAATTTGTACCTGCCCTGGAAGATCTCGATCTGAAAGGGAAAACGATCGCCATATTTGGAAATGGCAATCAGAAAGGCTATCCTGAAAATTTCCTGGATGCGGTGGGCATCATGGCAGATCTCCTTGAAAGCAGGGGAGCAAAGCTGATTGGTTTTACACCGGTGAAAGGTTTTGTTTTTGAAAGTTCGAAGGCAGTTCGCGGAGAACAATTTGCCGGACTGGCATTGGATTTTGAAAACCATGGAACCCAGGTTAATTCACGAATTAAAAAATGGGTCGAACAGTTGAAGGGGGAATTTAAATGAAATCTATTTTGTTAATTTTCAGTCTTTTCTTGTCGTTTAGTTTGAAAGCACAGGAGAAGATAACCCTTTACAATCCTGAAGCTGATTCGCGCAAAGATTTGGAAGTGGCCATACAAACTGCTCAAGAGCAGCATAAACATGTTCTTATCCAGGTGGGAGGCAATTGGTGTCCGTGGTGTTTAAGGTTGCACAGTGTGTTTGAATCGGAAGCCAGGATTGATTCAATCCTGAAATCAGATTATGTGTTTCTACTGATCAATTACAGCAAGGAAAATAAAAATGAGATCTTACTGGCTGACCTTGGATTTCCTCAGCGGTTCGGCTTCCCGGTTTTACTGGTCCTGGATCAGCAAGGCAATCGTCTGCATACTCAAAATACAGCATATCTTGAAAAAGATAAAGGGTATGACACAGATAAAATCATCGGATTTTTGCTTGACTGGAATGGGAAAGCTCTGGATCCGAAATCTTACGTGAAATGACGAGTGACAAGTGACAAGGAAGAACATATGTATTATAGAAATTGCGCGGAGCGCATACGGTATTGTAGAATTTGCGATTTACAATTTATGAATTTCGATTTGTTGATTTGAATTAATGGATATGTTTGATTCATTTAGAAAAACGGTAAATAATACACCGCATAAAGGTGGCATAGTGGGAGCAATATTGGGTGCCGCAGTTTCACTGGGTACACATAAATCCAATGACAAGCTCCTGAAGACTGCAGGTAAAACTGCCGTATTCGCCGGTGCAGGATTTCTTCTGGGCGAATGGATTGAGAAGCTCCTGAAAAAGAAATAGGTATGCCTTCTGCGACACCTCCTTGCATTGCATACTTAAATGGCCGGTTCATTAGCAAAGATGAGTCGTTCATCTCCACCGATGATCGCGGATTTTATTTTGCTGACGGGGTATACGAGGTGATCAAATATTATGAAGGCCTTCCGTTTTGCTTTGATGACCATATGATCCGGCTCAGGAATAGTCTGTCTTCAGTAAGAATTGATTTTGATGTTTCTCTGCTTGGTAGCCTATGTGATCAGCTGATCGAGGATAATTTACTGAAGGATGAATATGCGGGCGTATATATTCAGATAACAAGGGGAGTTGCTCCACGAATCCATCGTTTTCCAGGCACAGAGGTAAAGCCGACCCTGTTTATTAAGGCATTTACAATGCCCTCATATCTGGATGATTTACGGAATGGCATTCGTGTGATTACCCGTGAAGATATCCGCTGGTTGCGATGTGATGTAAAGTCCATTGCATTGCTGCCAAATACAATGCTTTTTCAGCAAGCCGTTGAACAGAATGCAGGGGAATGTTTCCTGGTAAGGAACGGGAATTATACGGAAGCCACACATTCCAATATCATGGCTGTGATGGGAGAAACAGTTTTTACCCATCCCGACTCAAACCTGATCCTTCCCGGAATAACAAAAAAGGTGCTGATCCGACTTTGTGCTGAACTCGGCATCCCGCTCATTGAACGACCTGTTGCCAGCAAAGATACCAGTCTGTTTGACGAGTGTTTTATAACCGGGACCGGAAGTGAGGTCATGCCGGTTGTTGAAATCGATGGCAAACCTGTTGGTAATGGCAAGCCAGGACCCGTAACCGTACGATTGCAGGAAGCGCTTTTTAGAATTACCTATGGGAAAAATATTCTAGTTAACAACTAACAACCAGATTAATGTCCGAACTTCTCCACTTTTTCATCGACTTTGTCATTCACATTGACAGACACTTATTGGAAATTGTTACTAATTACCAATCATGGACTTATGCCATACTTTTTCTTATCATATTCTGCGAAACGGGACTTGTTGTAACCCCCATATTGCCTGGTGACTCATTGCTTTTTGCTGCAGGTGCCGTTGCCGCCATGGAAGGAAATCCGATTAACATTTATGTGCTTGTATTATTGATGTTGCTTGCAGCATTTATAGGCGATAATACCAATTATTTCATCGGAAAATTCCTGGGTTTAAAAGTCTATGAAAGAAATTACAGGCTGATCAAACGAAAATACCTCGATGATACGCACACATTCTATGAAAAACATGGAGGAAAAACCCTTATCATAGCCCGTTTTATGCCGATCATCCGCACATTTGCACCTTTTGTTGCAGGTGTTGGGAAAATGACTTATCGCAAGTTCATCATTTTCTGCATTGTGGGCAATTTATTGTGGGTAAACCTGTTTTCCTTTGCAGGTTTTTATTTTGGCAATATCCCTGCAGTAAAGAGAAATTTTTCACTGGTTGTTTTTGCCATCATCTTCATATCATTTCTTGCCTCCCCTGTATGCTTTTGCCAAGCAGTTTTTTAAAGGCAGAAAGAAGAGTGGGGAGCAAGCTGCCTGATCTTCGAAATTCGATATTGAGTATTCCTTGTTCGGTGTTATTTGGTGACGAATAACACCCAACAAGGAATACTGAACGCCGAACACCGAAGATCATTTTCCACAACTGCAAGACTGCGAGACTGAACTATTGGATGAAATCGTACTGACAAGGCAATGCCTTGTCTCTACAAATCCAACTGCATAACTGCAGAACTTTATAACTACTCCTCGCTCGTAACTGTTTCCATGGTTTTGTTCCGCAAAGCACTGATTCCAATGATGGCAGCGATGATCAGAAAGCCTCCGGCCAGGATCCGGGTTGAAAGCGCTTCTGAAAAGAAAAAGAACCCCATTGTGGCAGCAAAGATTATGCGCGACGAAGAAACCATGGATCCTGCTTTGGCCTTCACATTCTTATATCCCATTGTGAGGAGCACCTGTCCAAACACACCCATCAATCCGCTTCCGAGGAGAAAAGGCAGGTCACTGGCATGGGGCATTTCAAAGACAGGAGCCAGCATGAATGCATTGCAGACGGCCCCGATAGCCATAAGGTAAAATACGATCAGCACCGTTGAGTCATGTTCACGGGCTATTGACAGGGTAATAATGGAAAAAGCGCCAAAAATTCCGGAAAGAAGTCCGATTACATCGCCTTTATTGATATGAGAAAAATCGGGAAAAATCACAAGGTATATTCCTATCATGGCCATGACCAGAAAAAGCAAGGATATCTTATGCAGTTTTTCGAGTTTGAAAAGCGGTGCAACAAGAAAAATAAAAACAGGGTAGGTCATGTTCAGCATATTGGCATTGGTGACTGAAGAATGTTCGACAGAATAAAAGAAGGTAATGAGGGCGGAAAAACTAAGGATTGCCCGGGCAACTACAAGCGGGATTTTTTTGGGGATAAACGATGTCCTTGTTTTCAGCATGTATAGGGTTGCCAGGATGACACCCAGGATCAACCTGCAAAATGTAATTTCAACGGCAGGAATATCGGAACTGTTCGTTACAAATTTGGCAAACACAGTAGCCGACGCAAAGCAAAATTCGGCCATTATTAAAATGTAAATTCCCCGGCGCATCTCTAGCACATTAGCTTTAAATTTTTCACTTTAAACTTCCCATTACTACCAATGCCACACCTGCCAGGATTCCTGCTAAAACAAGGCCCCTTCTTCGCAGACTGGTTTCCCTGAAATAAAGGGCACCGGCTGCAAACACAACAACGGCAGATGACCGGCGTATTATAATTAAAACCGATACAAGCGAATGGTCAAAAGAAAGTGCTTTGAAATAGAAAAAGTCAGCAACCACAAGCACTATTCCAATCAGGGGTATTGCCCAGCGCCAGACGAACTGTGTGGTAGTATGCCTGGCAGGATACCAGATGATCAGTAGAATTATGAGAAAAATCAATGCCGTATATACTGAGAACCATGCCTGCATGGCAATGCGATCATAATGTTTTACAAGGTATTTATCCAGCAATGCACTGGCACTGTTGAACAGGATGCTTAAAAAAGCAAAGAATATCCATCGCTTATCACTTTGATTACTTCCCCTGATGTTTCCACCGAATGACATGGCATAATAGAAACCAAGGGAAACAGCCACTCCGGCCCACTGAAGTCCATTCATTTTTTCGCCATAGATGATTATGGCCCCCAGCATGGTCCATACAGGACCGGAAGCATTTAACGGGGCCAGAAGGGTGACAGGAAGATGTTTTACCGAGAAATACCCGAAAAGCCAGGCCATGGATACAATAACAGATTTTAACAGAAATAATACATGGCCGGCAGGAACAACATTGGGAATATAAATCCGGCAGGTTTGTGAAAATTCCGGGATAAAGGCGGAAATTAAAAGAAATGGTATGAATATCAGTGCACTGGCTACCGAACCATATAACAGTACAGGAAGTACTGCATTTTGATTCAGGGACACCTTTTTAAAGATTTCGTGAAACCCCAGAAACACTGAAGAAAATATGCCGAGCAAGATCCACATTGGCTGACAAGTATACAAATTTCCTGTGGATAAAAAGATAGTAACATGATTATTCACATTATGGCACTTTAATTGTTGTTAATTGGCTATATTTCACAGGCATTTCTCACAATTAATATCTAAGTAGCAAATCCATGAAAATTACAATTCATCTTCTTATTCTCAGCCTATTGCTGGTTGCAGGTTGTTCCCGTCAGAAATCTGTTCAACCCGTCATCCAAAGTAATTGCCTCGTTTGAATCGAAGTTTGGTAAGGATATCAGTGCTACATGGGAATTATCTTCTGATAAGTCTTGTGTAGGCACCTTCACTATTTCGGATCATCCTGCAAAAGCCTATTTTGATGAGAATGGCAGGTGGATTAAAACAGAAACGGAATTTCTTTCGAGCGAGCTTCCCTCGGTAATTGTAAAAACCGTACTGGGTGCTTATAAGGGAAGTACTATTTCAAAGTCGCTGCAGATAGACGAATTTGAAAAAGAAACTATTTACAGGCTTTCTCTCAAAAGAGGAGGTAACCTCACCGAGGTGGAACTTACCTCAGGTGGTGTGATACTGGGTACTCCTATGATGAGGTAGTTGCCCTCTGCACAGTTACTGCAATACCTTTTGCGATCCAGCCAATAATTCATCATTCATCATTTATCATTCATAATTATATTAGGTACTTATACCTATTTAATTTTAGTAAAAGCTCCCATAGCAGCCGGGGATCGAATACTTACATTTGTTAGGATTCATATGCCCCGATGATTACTGACTACTACAAGGAATTGACCTTTGACGTACGTTTCGCCGAAGGATTGACAGGATGTCTGAATTGCGGCACCTGCACTGCAATTTGTCCGGCTGCTGAATTCTATAATTATGATCCGCGGATTATAGCAGAAACCGTCCAGACCCGGGATAATGATAAAATTTATGAATTACTAACCGGCAATATGATCTGGTATTGCGGTGAATGCATGTCATGCAAAACCCGCTGTCCCCGAAGTAATGCCCCCGGTTTGATCATCATGGCCCTCAGGGCGCTGTCCATGCGGACTGGTTTGTTTACCGAATCGGAAAAAGGCAGGCAGCAGCTGATGGTAAAAAGATCGATCGGTGAATGGATCCTGAAATACGGATATTGCCTTTACCGTGAAGAAATGACAATAGAAGACCATCCTGAGCAGGGCCCTACCTGGGAATGGCAAAATAAAAATCTTGATCAGCTTTTTGACCGTTTTGGCGTGAAATACAGGGGAGACGGACCTGGTCCGCTTCGCAAAATACCCGAAGATGCCATGGATGAGTTGCGCAGGATATTCGATGTAACAGGTGCAACTGACCTCTACGAATTTATTGAAGAGCAATCAGCCAAAAAAGCGGCCGAGATGGGACTGGAATTCGACAAGCGCCTCGATTGCAGGTATATGAATGAAATTTATAACCATAACAGCGGCATACATACAAAGGAATAGAAGATGATTATAGAAGGCAAAAAACGGCTTTGGCAGGAATACCAGAAAGAAATAGCAACTGACAATTTCTTTTATGTACGCAGTTGTGTAAGGCAGAATTTTTTTCCAGGTGCCGAACAGACCTTCCTGCGGATTTTGCGTGAAAGCCTTGGAAAGACTGTATATGAGAATCCCGGACATACTACATGCACAGGAATCGGTTACCATTGTGATATTGTTCCTTTCAACACTACCATGACCGTCGTGGCAAGGCAGTTTGCCCTGATGACAGAAGCAGGTTGTGAAAACCTGGCTGTTTCCTGCATAACGTCCTTTGGTTTATACACTGAAATTCTTGAGACCTGGAAGCATTTTCCCGAAACAGAGGCCAAAACGCGTGAATACCTGCGAAAAGCAACGGGCCGGGAATTTAATATTCCGAAAAACCTCGCCCACGCCAGTGATATCATTTATAAGCTTCGGCATGAAATAGTTGACAGGGCACCTTATAAGTTAATTAATCAAAATACGGGTGAACCGTTGAAAGTGGTTGAACACATCGGTTGTCACTATTCAAAAATGTTTCCTCACAAAGGCGTGGGCGGGGCGGAATATCCTTATGTGCTGGCCGGTCTGGCTGAAGCCCTTGGCGGAGAAATTGTAGATTACCCCGAGCGCAGGCATTGTTGCGGTTTTGGTTTCAGACAGTATGTTGTTAAAGCCAACCGGGGTTATTCTCTGTCATGCAGTAAAAAGAAATTTGATTCCATGGAACCCTATAAGCCGGATATGATCATTACAAACTGTCCGGGCTGCCCCTATTTTCTCGATCGCTGGCAATACGTGGTAAGTGAAATGAATGGAAAGACTTACGGTGAAAACGGTCATGGCATACCGGTTCTTACCTATGAAGAACTGGCGGGCCTGGCACTTGGATATGATCCATGGGATATTGGTTTACAGACACACCAGGTATCGGCTGAGCCTTTGCTGGTGAAGATGGGAATTGATTTCGACCCTGAGAAAAAATACCTGGGAAGAAACGGAGAATTTATGGGACGACCGGCGAAACCGGAACACCTGAAGATTGATATGGAGGAACTTTTAGTGACGAGTGACGAGTGACGAGGGACAAGGTAGTTCTGCAGTTTTGCAGTTCTGCAGTTCGGGATACTGACAGAAGTACTTATACTGATTACTGAAAACCGCGCCATAAATGACGCGGCAATAGACTGAAAAATGAAGAGTGTAGCAATAATAGGAGGAGGAGTTGCAGGAATGGAAGCTGCAGCGCAGCTGTCGGGCCGCGGGTTTTCAGTGACTGTCATTGAAAAGAGCGACAGGCTGGGGGGGCGGCTTAATCAATGGCATGCATTATTTCCTTCGCGTGAACCTGCGCACCAGCTGCTTGCCCGGTTAAAGCAAAAAATGAACGGTGTAAATTTTGTTTTTAATGCATCAGTCACCGGTGTTGAAAGGAATGATGATGGCTTTGCCATTCATATCGATCACAATCGCATGATCACGGCGAATGCACTTTTGCTCACAACAGGCTTTGATATTTTTGAAGCAGGAAAAAAAGAAGAATACGGATACGGTATCTATGACAATGTGATCACTTCAGTGGATCTGGAGAAAGCCTTTAACTCCGGTAAGCCTTTGCAGACCGTCCAGGGAAATACACCAAAACGCATCGGTTTCATTCATTGCGTGGGATCAAGGGATGAAAAAGCCGGTAATATGCATTGTTCAAAGGTTTGTTGTGTAACAGCCGTAAAACAGGCAATTGAGGTGAAGGAGATGTACCCTGATGCTGAGGTTTTTCTGTTTTACATGGATTTGCGGTTATTCGGCAGGCATTATGAAGAACTATATAAGGAAGCCCAGCAGAAATACGGAATTCAGTTTATCCGGGCAAGGCTTTCGGAAGCATTTGAAAATCCTGACGGATCTGTACAGATCCGAATTGAAGATACGTTGCTGGCCAAGCCTCTGAAAATGACGCTTGATATGCTTGTTTTAATGGTGGGAATTCAACCTGATAAAAAACCAGATAATATGATAGATAAACTTGGATTGTCGAAAGATGCTGATGGATTCCTCTTACAGGAAGATCAGTATGTGCTGCCTTTCAATACCGGGATAGCCGGGTTGTATAGTGCAGGAGGTGTCTACGGGACCCAAAACCATTGAAGAAACTCTTAATGAGGCAAGGGCAGTGGCCGCTGAGATCACAACCTTTCTTGGTGATTGTATAACATATTTCAGTCCCGAACGGGTTGTAATTGGTTTATGATCAATTTCGGGTATACTTTACAAAACGACAGTCAAATTGACTTTGATTCGAACTGCCGACGTATTATTGACTTTGTGAGGGCAGGAGAACCTTCAGTTGACTGGTGCATGAATTGCGGAACATGTGCCTCAGGCTGCACTGCTGCTATGTCTGCCGAATACAGCCTGCGTCGTATGATCAGTATGGCCAGGCGGGGCGAAGAAGGGGAAATTATTTCCGGCATTCACCGTTGCCGCTTTTGTGGCAAATGCCTGAATGCCTGCCCACGTGGAGTAAATACCCGAAATATTGTTTATCTGATGCAACTTGCCGTAAAAAAAATAGCAAGCCATGAAATTTGATTTGTTCGTATTGCCTTTTACATTAGGACTTCTGTTTCTGCTGGGATATCTGACAATAACATACGCCCGGTGGTTTAAACAGATGAACAGAACTGACCGTTCAAAAGTCATTGCCGGATTTTTAAGTTTCAGGTTATTTAACGCATTGCGTGAAATCATCAGTGAAAGTTTGTTGCATAGAAGAATATTTTTGAAAAACAGGCTTCTTGGGCTTCATGCATATGAGCCTGGCATTTGGCTGGTTTTTGCTGATTGCTGTTGGCAACCTTGAAAGCCGCGTATATCAACCGGCAGGAATGAATCCACCTTATATTCCTATCTTTTTTCGTTTTTTTCATTCCAATCCCGGTGTGTTTCCGTTGCACAGGGCATTTTCATTTGTAATGGACCTTTTGCTCCTTTTAGTGCTTTCCGGTGTTATACTGGCCCTGGCCAAACGGATCTATTCCCGTGCGTATGGCATGAAAAGAACAACAAAACTTCTCCCTGGAGACCGGTTTGCATTAACATCTTTATGGCTGATCTTTCCATTGCGTCTGCTCGCTGAATCTTTCACCTCAGAGGCACTGGGAGGTGGAGATTTTCTGACTGCCTCGACAGGACATTTTCTCGGTAACTTTCTTCCTGCCAGCTTGTTGTATTACCCTGCATGGTGGGCATATTCCGTTTCCCTGGGCGTATTTTTTGCCGCACTTCCTTTTTCAAGATACATGCACATTCCTACCGAGGTGGTGCTGATTTTTTCACGCCATTTTGGACTCTCTGAATCAAACGTCAGGACTTCCTTTACCGAGGTGGAAATCAATTCCTGTTCCCGATGTGGCATATGTCTGGATACCTGTCAGCTGTCCTTTGCAGCGGAGATCCATACGGTTCAATCTGCCTACCAGCTGAAGGCAATCCGTTATAATCAGATAAAGCCGCATGAAAGCCTTAACTGCCTGATGTGCGGAAGGTGTGAGAAAGCATGTCCGGTTGGGATCGATATCAGCAAAATCCGTTTGATCACACGGAATGAAATGAATGGAAAGGCACCCGATCCTTCTTTCATCCAACAGCCCATGCCTGGTGCCCGCAAGGCAGATGTACTGTATTTTGCAGGTTGTATGACACACCAGACTCCTTCCATAAAAAAAGCCATGAAAAATATCCTGGCAGAAGCAGGAGTCAACTACTGGTTTATGGATGAGGACGGAGGAATGTGCTGCGGAAGGCCCATGATGCTTGCAGGACATCTTGAACAGGCATCTATCATGATGCAGAAGAACAAGAAACTGATCATCGAATCAGGTGCCACAACCCTTGTCACTTCCTGCCCGATATGCTTTAAAATATTTGCCGGGGAATATAACCTGAACATCCGCGTGATGCATCACTCACAGTATCTGCTCGAACTGCTGGAAAAGAATAAAATTCACCTGAAGTCGCTGAATACCAGTGCAGTTTATCACGATCCCTGTGAATTGAGCCGTGACATAAGGGTATATGATGAGCCGCGAAAATTATTGGGAGGCATTGTAAGTCTGGTTCAGCCTGAGTTTGAAAAGGAAAACTCACTTTGCTGTGGCAGCAGTCTGGCTAATTTTACAGCCAGTGATGATATTCGTCGCAAGGTGGCCGGTGATGCCTATGTAAAGATCAACCCGAATAAAGCACAATACCTGGTTACATCATGTCCCTTATGTAAAAAGGCTTTCGAAAAAGTTTCCGATGTGCCGGTTCGAGATATCGCAGAGTTGGTGAGCAGGTCAATGATATTGACTGAAATTAAGGAGCCGGTATACAAGCAAAAGAAGACTATTGCGATGCGAAGCCTTGTTATCGATTAATTGTTTTTGTTTATTTTCAGTTCTTCCAGTAGTTTTTCACGGGATGCCTGTTTTACCTGGTCAATTTTTTGTCGGACTTCAGCGTTGTCAAACGTGCAATTGGTCTCCGTAAAATAAGGATTACGCGATTTATTCATGTCACGGATCAGTTGATTGATCAGTTCAGGATCGGTATAACCAGCAGGAGTTCTGCTGAATTCGAGGTAAGGGTGGTCATCTGTATTTGCCGGAGCCCCTTCAGCAAATATCCTCAATTGCCTGTCATCCATCAGCCTTTTACCGATTAATGATTCAGTACTGGCAATTCCGGGCTTGCTATATCTTCCAAAATGATCAATGCTTGTAAAACGTTGGTGAATAGCGCAATAATCAATATTATGTCTCTTTTTATGTGCGAGCAGCATTACTTTGCCCGGTGACAGGTACCAGAGGCTTACTTCGGGAAATACATTTATGCATGACCTGACGAGTGACCGGAATTCCTGCTTGTTTATTCCGGTGAGCGGAAGTACCTGGGTTAGCAAACCATGATTGGAAAGCCTCTGCATAACAAGTTTTGTAAAAACCGGTGGTGAAAAAAGACGGTGTGTTTTGAAAGCTTGTATAGCCGGCGTAATCAAATCAAAGGTAAGCAGCATTGCGGGTAAGAAATAACCGGGCATCCTCAATGGCAATATTCACCCGGCTGCTGGTCAGAATATCCTGGTTATCATCGCTAAACGCATTGGCTGAAAGCGTGAGCAATTCAGGATAAACTTCGGCAATATAAATTGAAGGAATATCACAATCTTCAAGTGCAGAAGCAACAACTCCTGTGCCAAAACCAATCACAAGAGACGATTGGGCAGGTTGACTCATCACACAGGATAAAATGGCAGGAAGCATCTGAACCTGTTCCTTCCCTGTTACCTGGTTATTTACTCCGTCAATGTACAACCCTATTTTGCCATCGGTCAAATTGCGCAATGTTACCAGGGCGCTGCTGCCTTCCTGTTTTTGAGTGATCAGACTTGCGTCTTTACCGGGATGTATCCAGCCCAGTTTAACAGCACCAAAGAGAATTCCCGTTAGAAAGGCAACTGAAATTGCTGTATAACTTAACCTGAAACCACGGATCAGCCTTGAATCCCTTAGTAATAGAAAGATACCCGAAAACAAAGCAACACCGATCAGAACAAAAACTGAATAAAAGGAACTGACGAAGGGTAAAAGGATATAGTGAGTGATCACTACCCCGAACATAACGCCCATATAAAAGAGTGAGCCAAGCTTACCGATATAGCGTCCCGAATGTTGAATACGGCGCGGATAAATTCTTGCGGAGAGGGGTAGCAAAATACCTGTGATCATAGCCGGAAGCAGAATAAAGGAACAGATGGCAACCAGCTGGCATGCAGCGGATCTTCCCCAGTTATCCGTATTTTCTGCAATCGCCTGCATCGCAGGGGCAGTGATTGTAAAAAGCAGGAATGAAAACAGTATAATAAAACCGGTAAGAATTTCGAGGGAGGCCATCAGCAGATAGCCATTTGCCATACCGCTGGTAATTCTGCTATACATGGATGCACCTGTTGCCAGGCCTGTAAAAAAAACAGCCAGTATCAGAATATGTACCAGTGAAAGCCCCAGGATTGCATGTTCTGTTATTAATCCTTGACGCGATGATCAGCAGAGAAGCACTTGCAAAACCATGAACAGCATGCACCCTGATCATGGCCCGGGTTAATTTGGCACCCGCCTCAAGAACCGGTTTTCGTTTGCGGAATATCATGGCAGTATTTCTGACCCGGGATGCCATGATTGTGTTGCCCGGTAACTGCTCTTTTGACCTTTCACGGATCAAGAATGAGAATGGAGAGTCCTGAGACAATAAAGAACAGGGAGGACGAAAACAGCAGGGAGCGGTGCATTCCGGTCTGTCTGATATAGAAGCCATAGATGATAAGTCCTGATGCAATACCGGAAAATAAAATAAAAATGACCAGGCTAAGCCGGTTTCCTGCCTGTAATATGTGTTTTGTAAATAGCCGGCTCAAAACCGGCACTACTGCACCAATACAGGCGAAGGGTAAAAAAAGGAAAAGAAAAGATAAAATGATCCGTATGAATCCCATGCCAAATGATGCAGGATGAAAGTCACGGATTATCGAATCGAAAATAAGTAAAAGCAAGTTGTATGCCAGCGGGTGTAAAAGTGCATATAAACCAAGAATACCCTGTAAAACAATAAACAGAATAACCTGATCCGGAAGCTTATCTGCCAGCCGGCCGCCGATACGGCTTCCTGCGGCTGTGCAGATAAAAATTACTGCCAGTATGGATGTAACTGAGAACTGGTGAATGCCAAACAGGTTTGTGTACATCCTGAACCATGTGAGCATGGCGATTGAGGATGCAATTCCTGAAAGAAAAAGAACCGGATAAAAAATATTTGGCAGACCCCGGCCGGAGGAATTCATAATCATAGGATATCCTTCAAAACTAATGAAAAAATTTACACATTTCAAGTCGCAAATCTTTCAACATAATAAGTTCTGAAGCGTTGGGATTAATGAGTAAAATAGCTATTTTTGAAAAACTGCAAGCTCATAAACCTTTTGTAAACCTAAAATTATAATCTATGAAAAAATGTACTTTTTTACTTGTTTTCCTTCTGCTGGCGGGATTAAGTTCCCTTATAGCACAGGAAGTACAGGTTAAGGGAAAGGTTACTGGTTCGGAAGACGGTATGCCGGTCCCGGGAGCTTATGTAATTATTAAAGGGACCCAGACAGGTACATCAACCGATGTGGACGGCAATTATTCAATTTCTGTTCCTGCTGATGCTACCCTTGTTATCAGTTCGGTAGGGATGAAATCCCAGGAGATCGTGGTGGGAGGAAGTTCCGTGATTGATGCTGTTCTGCAGCCCGATATAATAGGTATGCAGGAAGTAATTGTTGTAGGATACACCACGGTGAGAAAGGAAGCGAATACCGGTGCCGTGAATGTGGTGAAAAGCGATAAACTGAGGGATGTTCCCGAGAACAGCTTTGATAAGATGCTGAGTGGAAAAATTCCCGGTGTAACCATTAATGCAACTTCGGGCCAGCCGGGCGCATCATCACAGATACGTGTGAGGGGGATTACATCTCTTACGGCAGGCAATGAGCCACTGATTGTCGTAGATGGATCTCCTGTAATGCAGGGTGATCAATCTTATTTTACAAATACTTCAAATGCGCTTTCCTCCATCAACCCGAATGACGTGGAATCCATTACCCTTCTGAAAGATGCATCTGCAACCTCCATTTATGGATCACGGGGTGCCAATGGAGTATTGGTTATCACTACCAAATCGGGTCAGCTGGGAAAGTCAAAAGTTGATTTCAGGGCTTCATATGGAATGTCAAAACTGGCAAATGATAATAATTACGGCGTAATGACACCGGAAGAATTGGTCACTTATATGCGTGATGCGGTTACAAACAGCGGATTTAATCCTGATGATCCCTCATCCGGAAATGGAAGGTATTACGTTCCGACTTCCCTGGCTACAGGCAAAACATATGATTGGATGGATATTGTAACCCGCACAGGCAAGTCACAGAATTATGAGCTGAATATCAGTGGTGGTAATGAGAAATCGAAGCATTACATTTCAGCAGGCTATACCGATGATGAGGGCGTATTCTATGGAGTTGATTATCAAAAATACCAGTTGCGTGCTAACATTGATCAGAAAATAAATAACTGGCTTACTGCAGGTGTACGTATCAACGGAGCTCATACGTTTACCAATGATGTGCCCATGCAGGATCTTTATTATGCCAATCCGCTTTTTGCCGGGCAGATCATTGCTCCCTGGTCCCCTTTGTACAACGATGACGGTGAGTATAATCTGGATATTCCTGAAAATGGAAATACCAATCCGCGTGCCAATGCAGCTTATGATGATCAATGGGAAAAGCAGAATCATATCAATGGTACCTTGTTTTTAGAAGTGAAACCATTCAAAGGATTCACTTTAAAAACAAACAATTCATATGAAATAACTGACGGCGAAGGCAGACGATACTGGTCCGACAAGTCGGATGCTGCAACAAATCCCGTTGCCACACTGCAAACGTCCAATTCGAGATACTCCCAGATAACAACATCAAATACAGCAGCCTATGACCTGCAAATGGGTAACAAGCATAACTTCAGTTTTCTTGTCGGCCAGGAAGCTTCCAGGAATGACTATAATTCCTATTATATCTATTCTCCCGATGTCAATCCTGATATTCCATACCCTACCACCTCAACATCAGGTGATGACGATGGTGATTATGAAGAATCGACACATACCATGCTGTCATTTTTCGGAATTGCCAATTATGACCTGGCAAAGAAATACTTTCTTAAAGTTCATTTAAGAACGGATGGAAGTTCAAGATTTGGAAAAGATACAAAATGGGGCACATTTTACTCGATTGGAGCATCCTGGGTTCTTTCAAATGAAGCTTTCATGGAATCACAGAATGTATTCGATATGCTGAAAATCCGTGCCAGCTATGGTATCAATGGAAATGACAGAATTGGTGATTATACCCAATGGGGATTATATGGATCTGTACAATACAATGGCGTAGCTGCAATGGCACCCTCAAATTTACAGAACAAAAACCTCACCTGGGAATTGAATAAGACCTATAATATTGGAGTTGACTTTGGCTTTTTAACGCGATTCACAGGTACAATTGAGTATTATCAGCGAAAAACGACTGATATGTTGTTATTGACACCACTATCAAGGACCACTGGATTCAGCAGTTTCCAGGATAATGCCGGAGAAGTGAAGAACACCGGTATTGAAGGATTGATCAATGCCAATATAGTGAACACCGATGTGAAATGGGATGTTGGATTCAATATATCTCATAACAAAAGCGAAATTCTGTCCCTGTCAAGCGGTGAAACCCAATTCATTGATGCAAGCAACAACCGCATTGTTCACAAGGTGGGGGAGAGTATGTATATGTTTTACCTGTTCGACTATGCCGGCGTGAATCCTGTTAATGGTGAAGCACTGTGGTATGATGTCGATGGTAAAATCACAAATAAATACGCCAATGCGAGACAAATAGTTGCTGGCAGTCCCGAACCAAAATTAACCGGGGGTTTTAATTCAACTTTATCCTGGAAGGGAATCTCGCTGGATATCAATTTTGAGTTCAGAACCGGCAACAAGGTGATAATCGAGGAAAACCGCTATCTCAATTCCGACGGTTATTTCTGGGGTGCAAACCAGGCAAATACAGGACTTGATTATTGGAAAAAACCTGGTGACATTACCAGGAATCCAAAACCATTGGCCGACAATTCCACCTATTCCAATGGATTCACCAACACGCGCTGGATGCAGAATGGTGATTACCTTCGCATTAAGAACCTGACACTGTCCTATGTGCTGCCGTCAAATGTAGTTAAGAAGATGGGCGTCGGTCAGTTGCGTATTTATACCAGTGCCATTAACCTGTATACTTTTCACAAGGTTGATTTCTGGGATCCTGAGCGTGGTATAGATGGTACCGGATTTGGAATTTATCCGCAGACCAAGAAAATCATGTTTGGCATTGAACTTTCCTTGTAACCTTTAAAAATGAAAACGATGAAAATAAAAGAAATACGGTTTTTTGGCCTGGGTCTCGTCTCTCTCCTGCTGTTGTTCTCAGCATGTGAGGATTTTCTGACTCAAACCCCTAAACTGGAGCAGACAAATGAACTGACCCTGTCGACATTCAGGGGATTGACCTCCGCAACAGTGGGTGTTTATTCACCCTTATATTCAACTGACTGGTATGGACGTGATTTCGTTGTAACAGCTGATCTGAAAAGCGGCAATGCGAAAATCAGCCCGATTACCTCAGGCAGATTTCAGACTGAATACCAGTGGGCAAATGTTAGTACATCAACGGTTGATCTGTGGTCAAGTGCCTATACGCTGATCTCCAGGGCCAATAATGTGATCAATGCTCTACCCGGATTTTCAGAAACAGGTGTAACCCAGGATCAGCTTGACAATCTGAAAGGTGAATGCCTCTTTCTCCGAGCACTGGGTTATTTTGACCTCGTTAGATTTTATGCCCAGCAGTATTCATCAGGAACTGACAATCCGGGAGTTCCCATAGTTCTTGTAACTGAAATCGGCGAACCCGCAAGGAATACGGTTGGTGAAGTATATTCACAGATTCTGGCTGACCTTACCGAGGCCGAAGGAATTTTAAGTGCGGATAATCAGCACGGGGAAACAGATCCAAAGGGTTGGGCAACAAACAATGCAGTAAAAGCCTTACTCGCCAGGGTATATTTGTATATGGAAAACTGGCAGGCAGCTGCAAATTACGCTACTGAAATCATTAATTCGGGGGAATACCAGTTATATGATACCACCACCTATACCACATGGGATTTTGGTGGTGCTTGGGGTACAGATGCTGCTTCTGAAATTATTTTCGAGGTGTATGGGGCAGAAGGCAATTCAAGTCACGGCAACTGGGATGTGATCTCCTATATTATGTCTCCCAATGGTTACGGCGATATTGGTGCTTCTCATGATGTGTATGACCTGTATGAAAACGATGACGTACGTAAACAATTGTTTACTTCTGTTGCAGAACATCCGGGTGCACTGTGGTCACTCAAATATCCGGGCAAAAACGGAAATCTTCGTGAAGACAATATTCCCGTATTGCGTCTGGGTGAAATGTACCTGATCCGGGCCGAGGCATTGCTGCATGGAGCCACAATCAATGGCGTGCAGGCAGTGGATGATTATAATGCAATCAGGGAACCCCTGGGTCTTGCTGCATCTGCATCAGTTGATCTGAACAATATCTACGATGAAAGAAGACGTGAGCTTTGTTTTGAAGGGCACCAGTTATTTGACCTGGCACGCACAAAAAGGTCACTTACCCGGACAGATTATGATGGTTCGGTGAACAAAGATGTTCCGTTCCCGGATTTTAAATGGGCTATGCCTATAATCCAGGCTGAACTGGATGCCAATAACAATATGGTACAAAACGAAGGATATTAAAGATTAATAAAGCACTACCATGAAAAATACGTATAAACTATTATACACAGTCGTGATGGCGGTCATTTTCACATCCTGTAAAAATGATCCCATTATGTTCGACAGTTCAAAAACATTCGTGGCTTTCACGTCTTCCACAACTTCCGTTGTGGAAAACGAGAATGTCCTGGATATTCCGATAATGGTTGCCGGTTTACCCGGCAGCCCTGCAGTTACTGTAAATTTTGAGGTAAGAACAGAAGGTATTGCCAATCCTGCTTTGGAAGGAACCGATTTTACGATCGTATCCGCAGGTTCGGTTGATTTTCCGGATGGAAGCGGAATGGCCAATATCACTATCCATCCGATTGACAATGACCTTTTTACCGGAAATAAGTCCTTTGAATTGGTGATCACCTCAAATTCAAAGAATTATCCTACCGGTGCTGAAAGTGTTATAACGGTTACCTTAAAGGATAACGAGCATCCCCTGGCAAAATGGATCGGAACCTACAATGTGGCTGCTGTGAGCTATTACAGTCCTGGTGAATATGATGAAGCCTGGCTGGTGACAACCGAGCCTGATCCGGATGATGTCAATAAACTGATCATTACAGGAGTCGGTGCACGAGGTTCAGGACCGATCAAGGCAACAATCAATCTGGAGGAAATGTTGATCACACTGGCACCCGGACAATCACTTGGGGATGTTTACGGTTATGGAAATATTGTGGTATATAAAGGAACAGATGCAGGTGACGATGTTATTAAGGATGATCCGTTGATCGGTGTCATCGCAAGATGACGGTACTATTAAGATTGATCTTTGGGGAGAATTGATCACTGACGGACAGTATGCCGGTTACTTGTGGGATGTTTTCAATACAACCTGGACTAAACAATAAGCTGCAAAACATCGTATATATAAGGCCCTGGCTATTCTTAAGATTCCGGGGCCTTTTCTTTTGAAACTGTCCGGATATGCATTAATTTTGCATCTGTTCTTTACTTCAATTGTTTTCTGTAATTAACTGGTGATCTCATGCGTCGGATTCTTTTCATAGGGTTGATCATTTCAATTTGCATTTCAAAGGGATATGGTGAAAGCCGTTACCATTCAGGATGTCCGCAATGCAGCACAATCTTTCATAGCATCTGCCTTTCCTGCCGGGAAGACTTACCAGATTGTCGAAATCATTCCCATGAAAAATGGAACCGAAATTCCGATGTATGCAGTGAACTTAAAGCCGGGCGGATGGGTTCTGGTTTCAGGTGACGACAAAACAATTCCTGTTTTGGGATATTCAGTTTCAGGTTCTTTTGATGCAGATATTCCTCCCGGAGAAGGGGTGGGGGATTGGATTAGACATTATTCAAAAATACATTTCCGGTGCAGCAAAGGATAAATCACTTCACAAGAGATTCACGCTGGGATGGAAATTCCGGGTTCATTTGTTCTGAAATCCGCAGCCATTTCGCCTGTTGCTCCGCTGATACCGGTTACCTGGGACCAGGATAAGAACTGGAACACCTTTTGTCCGGCTGGATGCAACCGGTCCCGGCGGACACGCCTATGTAGGTTGTGTGGGGGTATGCATGGCGCAGGCTATGTCATATTATAAATACCCGGCACAGTCAACAGGAGACAAAACATATTATCACAGTACATATGGTACAATTGTTCTGCATTATGACCGGGAGTCGCCCTACGAATGGGATTCAATGTCGCTGAATACCCCAGACCTGTATAACAGCAAGCTGCTTTATCATTGTGCCGTTTCAGTAGGTATGGATTTTGGGGCCGACGGATCATCTGCACAAACCAAAAATGTTCCTTCTGCACTTGTGAGGTATTTTAAATACTTCAGCGGAGCAAAGTATGTGGCCCGTTACGACAATGACACTACATGGACCAACCTTCTGATAGACGAGCTTTCAGCAGGGAGACCGGTAATTTACAGCGGTTTTCCTGAAGATGACAGCCCTGGTCATGCATTTAACATTGACGGCGTGGATATGCGGGGTTATTTTCACCTGAACTGGGGCTGGAACGGAAAATACAATGCCTATTACCTGATAAATAATCTCACGGCCGGGTACTTTTAGTTTTAACCGTAACCAGGGTGCTGTGATCAATATACGGCCTCCGGTATATTGTCCCACAGATCTGGACCTGACAAAAAAAACCGTTAAAGAAAGAATGCCTGTTGGTACCTATGTGGGCAGGCTTAAAATTACAGACGAAGCCCCGGATAATCAGTATGCATTCACATTAATGGGTGACTCCATTGGGATGGGGGAGTACCTTCCGGCAGATTTTTATTTGTCACATGATACATTACGGACAAACAGGGAATTTTTATACAATGAACAAAACGAATTTCCTCTATATATAAAGGTACAGGATGAGTTTGGATCATGTGTATACGGAAAAATTTTCGATTTCAATACTCGAAAACTCAATTCCTTCGGGAATTTCAGGTAATGACGATGAAAACTACAATGTTTATCCGAATCCTACCACGGGAAAGATTTTTATTCAGGTACCCGCTTCGCTAAGGGGTATTGCATCAATAAGTCTAATTGATCCGCAGGGGCGTATTGTTTTTAACAGGGAGTATTTGGATAAAAATATCATTTATGAATTGGAATATTCAATCCCAGGTTTATATTTTCTGCAGATCAAACCTTTTAACAGCCCCCCGATTCTCAAAAAAATAATTGTGATTTGACAAACGTCCTTTTTTTGGAGATAAAGGTCCTTATTTCATCCATAGACAATTCCAAATTACCGGCGATTCCTCTCTGAATGCCGCGTAAAGTCCGCAAATTAGCGGCATCTGTATAAATATTACATCAAAAAGTAAATTTATTCCCATTAATATGATGAAAATCAGTATTATATAAAATACATATTATTTTTTTTTATATATTATTTTTTATAGATTTGAAATTGAAACATGAGCTTCTCCTAACCGGAAGTTTAATGACGATTAACCTATTATAAACCTAAAATTCTAATTTATGAAAAGGATTACAAGTTTGCTTGTATGCTTGCTCTTATTTGGCTTCACAGCCATTTTTGCGCAGGACATACAAATTAAGGGGACGGTTACGACTGCTGATGATGGTAGTCCGCTTCCCGGGGCATATATTAAAATTAAGGGTGCCAATACAGGTACTGCAACGGACTTCGAAGGGAAGTACCAGCTAACCGTGCCCGGCAATTCAACCCTTGTTTTTTCATCTATTGGCTACAAGGATCAGGAAATTACACTGGCCGGCCAGAGCGTTCTTGATGTTGTGATGGAATCAGATGTCACACAGGTGGATGAAGTTGTTGTTACTGCTCTGGGTATTTCCCGTGAAAAGAAATCACTGGGATATGCTACTCAGGAAGTGACAGGAGATCAGATATCTACCGTGAAGTCTGATAACTTCATCAATTCATTGTCAGGTAAGGTTGCCGGTGTTAATGTGAAGGTAAACGGTAACATGGGTGGATCAACAAACATTATTATCCGCGGTTCAAAATCACTGACCGGAAATAACCAGGCATTGTTTGTCATTGACGGTGTTCCTGTGGATAATTCATTGACCAATAACTCAGGTCAGACAACAGGACGTAGCGGTTATGACTACGGTAATGCTGCTTCTGACATCAACCCCAATGATATTGAGTCAATCAATATCCTGAAGGGTGCTGCCGCCTCTGCATTGTATGGTGCACGCGCTGCTAACGGCGTTGTGATGATCACCACCAAGAAGGGTGCAGCCAACAAGGCCAAAGGTTTCGGTGTAACCCTGAGCTCAAATGTTACTTTTGCCAAGATTGATAAGACCACCATGCCGGAATATCAGAACCAGTACGGCGGTGGATACGGTCCTTACTACAGTGGTGGCGCTCATCCCGGTCTGGAAGAAGTTGACATCGACGGTGATGGTACGGATGATTTAATGAATCCTATGTATGAAGATGCTTCCTATGGAGAAAAATTCGATCCCAGCCTGATGGTTTACCAGTGGGATTCTTTTGTTCCCGAATCAAAGAATTATGGCAAGGCATATCCCTGGGCTGCTTCACAACATGGTCCGGATGAATTTTTTGAAACAGGTGTTACCTATAATAATAGTATCGCAATTGACGGAGCATCTGAAAAATCAAATTTCAGACTAGGCTATTCCAATTTCAATCAATCCGGCATCATGCCAAACGGTACATTGAAAAAGAACCAGTTCGATTTCAACGGATCCTATAAACTGCGAGACAATTTGAAAGTATCTGCTTCCGCCAACTATGTTAACACACAGGGTAAAGGCAGAAACTCCACCGGTTACAGCGATAACATCATGACTTCATTCCGTCAGTGGTATCAGGTAAATGTTGATATGTTAGAGCAGAAAAATCTTTATGATAAGACCGGCAGAAACGTTACCTGGAACCGTACTTATTATGATGATGATGTTCCTCTTTACTGGGACAACCCTTACTGGGTAAGATACAAAAACTACGAGACTGATGAGAGAAACCGTTTGATCGGCTATACACAGTTAGATTATAAAGCCAATGACTGGTTAAGTTTCATGGGTCGTGCTGCCCTCGACACCTATAGTGAATTACAGGAAGAAAGAAAAGCAGTAGGTTCAGTTGCAGGTGAACTTGGCGTAGGCCGTCCTGATGTAACTTCAGGTTATTCGAGGTATACCCGTACATTTATGGAAACCAACATCGACCTGATGGCTAATTTCCATAAGAACATCACTGAGAAATTCAACATTACCGGTATCGTGGGTACAAACTTCCGCAGGAATAAAATGGACCGCGTTTTTGCATCAACAAATGGCGGACTGAGCGTTCCTGAAGTATATGCACTCAGCAACAGTCTTGACCCCATGCTTCCTCCTGAAGAAAGACTGGCCAAGATCGGTATGAACGGGTACTATGCAAGCGTGTCACTCGGTTACAACAATATGTTCTTCTTAGATGGAACATACCGTATTGACCAGTCCTCAACGTTGCCGAAGACCGACTGGACTTATAAATATCCTTCCGTCAGCGGTAGCTTCCTGTTCTCCGAAGTGGTCGACGCCAATTGGCTCCAGCTTGGAAAAATCAGGTTGAATTATGCCGAAGTGGGTAATGATGCACCCTGGGCCAGCGTATCAGATACTTATGTTCCTATAACACCTTTTGGAACTTCAATGGTATCGGTTGCTTCAACCAAGAACAATGATAAACTGAAGTCAGAAAGAACAAAGAGTATTGAAGCAGGTTTGGAAATAAGCATGTTCCAGAACAGATTAGGTTTTGATGTTGCTGTTTACAAACAAAATACGATTAACCAGATTATGCCGGTTACCATATCCTTTGCAACCGGTTATTCTTCAAAATATGTAAATGCTGGTGAGATACAGAATAAGGGTATTGAACTTCACCTGTATGGTGTACCTTTGAAAATGGGTGAATTCCAGTGGGACATTACATTGAACTTTGCCAAGAACGTCAACGAGGTAATTTCTCTCGCTGAAGGCATTACGAATCTCCAGATCGCTGCCCTGCAAGGCGGTGTTACTATCAATGCCCGCGTTGGCGAACCTTATGGAACCATCCAGGGAACTGACTATGTTATTACGAATGGTCAGAGAACAATCCGTCCCAATGGGCGCTATTTGAAGTCCTCAACGTCAGACAAGATCATTGGCAATGTTAATCCTGACTGGACCGGCGGTATTTTGAACGCATTCCACTTCAAAGACCTTACCCTGAGTTTCCTCATTGATATTCAGCAGGGTGGAGACATATTCTCCCTTGACCAGTGGTATGGCCAGGCAACCGGCTTGTACAAAGAATCTGTCAGGACGAATGACCTTGGCAACCCGATCAGGAACCAGGTTTATACAACCTACAGCGATCCTACGACCCCTATGACATCCAATCCCGGCGGCGTGATTTTCGAAGGAGTTCTGGCTGATGGAACACCAAATACTCTGCGTGTAGAAGGTGGCGATTACAGATTAGATGGATATGCTTACATGCCTAACAGCAGATTCGTATATGATGCTTCCTATGTAAAACTTCGTGAGGTTGTACTTACCTATAACCTGCCTTCGAAACTGATGGCAAAGACCTTCATCGAAGCCGCTTCATTAAGTTTTGTAGGTTCAAACCTCTGGATCCTGAGCAAGAATCTTCCTTATGCTGATCCTGAAGCAAGCCAGGGTGCTGGTAACATCCAGGGATGGCAGAGCGGTCCCTTACCGGCAACAAAAAATTATGGATTCAGTTTAAATCTTAAATTCTAATCTTTGAAAATTATGAAAAACAAATATTTCATATTATTGGTACTCATTGCCCTTTTTGCGGCCTGTACCGATAAATTTGAGGAATACAACACGGATGTAAAGAATCCTGCTGTTGTAGCCGGAGAGCCGCTGTTCTCGAATGCCCAGAAAGACATGGTAGACCAGATTTCAAGTACCAATGTCAATCAGAATGTATGGAAGCTGTATGCCCAGTACTGGACAGAAACAACCTATATTGATGAAGCCAACTACGATGTTGTAAACCGCACTGTTCCGGACTTTCAATTCCGTATATATTACAGGGGCTTTTTACGCGACTTCCAGGAAGCAACCAAGATTATTTCTGAAACTGCTGCTACAAGTGCTATAGGTGAGATTGAAAAAGCAAATAAACTTGCCATTATTGAATTAATGGTTTGCTATGCCTACCAGGAACTTGTTGACATCTTTGGTGATGTTCCCTATTCACGAGTCCATGGATGTAACTAACATTTCACCGGCGTATGACCTGGCTGCTGATATTTATACAGACCTTATCAGCCGTGTTACTGCAGCTACTGCAGCATTGGATCCTGCACAGGGAAGTTTTGGCGGTGCTGATGTTATTTATGGTGGCGATGTTGAGGCATGGATCAAATTTGGCAATTCCCTTAAAATTAAATTGGGTATCTCTATAGCTGACGCTAATGACGGCCTGGCCAAATCAACGGTTGCATCTGGCATTGCCGGCGCATTTACATCCCATGCCGATGATGCTCTGGTACATTATTTTTCTTCAAGTCCCAATTATAACCCGATCTATGGTGACCTGGTAGCCAGCGGCAGAAATGACTTTGTACCTGCAAATACAATTGTTGATCTTATGAATACCCTGGAGGATCCGAGACGTCCTGCATATTTTGAACCCATGGAAGACGGAGCTTATGTAGGCGGACCTTATGGTTTCTCTTCACCCTATGCCAATTACTCACACCTTTCAGCATGGATCCACGATCCCACCTTCCCCGGTATCGTTTTGACCTATGATGAGGTTCAGTTCTACCTGGCAGAAGCAGCAGCAAGGGGCTACACTGTTCCTGAAACCGCTGAAACATACTATAATAATGGTATCACTGCTTCATTTGAATATTGGGGTGTTGCCGACGCTGCAACCTATCTTGCCAAGCCTGAAGTAGCCTGGGCTACCGCAACAGGTGACTGGAAACAGAAGATCGGTACACAGGCATGGCTTTCATTCTACACACGTGGATTGGTTGGCTATACCACATGGAGAAGATTGGATTATCCGATTTTCAATCTGGCAGAAACTATTTCTGCTTATAATGAAATTCCTACAAGGTTCACTTATCCGGTTAATGAGCAAACGCTGAATAAGATTAGCTACGAAGCAGCCTCCGCCAGTATTGATGGCGACTTGCCAACAACCCGCATATTCTGGGATGCCCAGACAGGAACAGGCAAGTAATCTAGATTGTTATCTTAAAAAAAACCCGGCAGTTTTTACTGCCGGGTTTTTTTTTAATTGCAATGAAATTTACTTCATCTTTTTGGCAAGCATAAAAGGGGCTATATAATATACATTGGGATCTAATTTGGATTCCTTGGTCTGGTAAGGCAGAAATACGTCTTCACCCGGTTTCCAGTTGGCGGGAGTCAACACATGCTCCTTATCGCTCATCTGCAAAGCCACAACGGTCCTTTCAATTTCATCGAGATTACGACCTACTTCAGTTGGGTAGAAGAAGATAGCCCTGATTTTATTTTTCGGATCAATTATAAAAACACCACGTACATCTCTTGTGGTGCTATACGGGTTATGCAACATGCCGTATAGTTTTGAAACATATTTTGTATTGTCATCCACAAGAGGAAATTTAATGACCTGAGGCTCCCTTCCCTTATAATTCAGCGTATCCAGGGTTAATTTCCAGTCGGTGTGCTGATAAAGCGTGTCTGTTGATAATATGACAATTTTAACATCTAATTTTGAAAATTCTTCCTGTCGTTGAGCCAATTCCAGGATTTCAGAAGAACAAACCGGCGTAAAATCTTTGGGATGACTGAACAGGATTTTCCATTTTGAGGAATAATCGCCGGGGAAAGTAAGTTCTCCATTTGTAGTTTTTGCAGTAAATGAAGGCGCCTGGGAACCAATGAGGGGAATCCTTGAATCTGAATTCTCCTGAGACCAGAGGCTGATTGCCGAGAAAATCAAAATACTAAAAAAAGCAATTTTTGTTTTCATGTTTTTTGAATTTAAGTATTAGTAATAGAAATGAATAAGAAGGCGTTGGTTTAAAATTGAGAATAATGGATATAAAGATACGATAATCCGAATTAAATGCAAGTATTTTGAATATTTTTATTTTGAAAAGAAATTTCAAACCTTAACGGATTATCCGCTTCAGAAGTGCCGGATCGTCTGTGATATGGCCGAGTAGATTGTTAGTGTTCTTTTTTTGCGACATACAATCACTGTAGGAATTTCCTTATCTTTGCGGTCTGTTTAAAACGGCATCTAAACTGGTCACCGAAAATCAAATTTTTTGTATAAGAGGTTATTATGGATAATTACAACATCAACCACCTGAAAGAGCTGGAAGCCGAATCAATCTTTGTGATCCGGGAGGTGGCGGCGCAATTTGATAAACCCGCCATGTTATTTTCAGGCGGAAAAGATTCAATTGTGATGTATCATTTGGCTCGAAAGGCTTTTTGGCCCATGAAGGTTCCCTTCCCTTTGCTTCATATAGATACAGGTCACAATTTTCAGGAAACCCTTGATTTCAGGGACGAACTCATGAAAAAAACCGGAGGACGCTGCATTGTTCGCCTGGTACAGGATAGCATCGATCAGGGAAAGGCCATAGAAGAGACAGGCATCAATGCCAGCCGTAATATGCTGCAGACGGTAACCCTCCTTGATGCTATTTCCGAATTTAAGTTTGATGCTGCCATGGGTGGCGGAAGACGTGACGAGGAAAAAGCTCGTGCCAAGGAACGTTTCTTTTCACACCGCGATGAATTTGGTCAGTGGGACCCGAAAAACCAGCGACCGGAACTCTGGAATCTTTTTAACGGCCGAAAGAGAATGGGTGAACATTTCAGGGTTTTTCCAATCAGTAACTGGACTGAAATGGATGTATGGCAATATATTTATATGGACAATGTTGAGATTCCGACTTTGTATTTTACTCACCAGCGCGAAGTATTCAACCGCGATGGCGTATTGCTTGCCTCTGCCCCTTTCATGAAAATGAAACCAACGGAGCGGATCGAAAAGCTCGATGTACGTTGCAGAACCATTGGTGATATCACCTGCACGGGTCTTACCCTTTCACGGGCAAACAGCCTTGAAGATATTATCCTTGAAGTGGCTGCTTCACGCACAACAGAAAGGGGAGGCCGTTATGATGACAAACGTTCTGAATCTGCCATGGAAGACAGGAAAAAGGAAGGGTATTTCTAGGGACAAGACGAGCACCATTTACGATATACGATTGAGTGATTGCAAAAATGAAGGATTACATTTATTAAATATAATCGTATAGCCAAGGCATTGCCTTGAGCTATACGATCTTTTTCATTACCGAATACCGATTACCGAATACCGATTACTGATTACTGAATACTGATTACTGTTACAATGACTACATCAAAAGAAAGACACGACGGATATCTCGATATGGAATTGCTGCGATTTACCACAGCAGGCAGCGTAGATGATGGAAAAAGCACGCTCATTGGCCGGTTATTATATGATAGCAAAGCCATATTTGAGGATCAACTTGAGGCACTTGAAAAGGCAAGTATAAATCGCGGTGAAGAGCAGATCAATCTGTCCCTGCTTACGGATGGCCTGCGCGCTGAGCGCGAACAGGGCATAACCATCGATGTGGCCTACCGTTATTTTGCCACGCCCAGGCGAAAATTCATTATTGCCGATACACCAGGTCATATTCAATATACAAGAAATATGGTGACGGGCGCCTCAACGGCCAATGCAGCACTTATCCTTGTGGATGCGCGAAATGGCATTGTTGAACAGACTATCCGGCATTGTTTCATCGCTTCCTTGCTTCAGATTCCGCACGTAATAGTATGCGTGAATAAAATGGATCTTGTTGGTTACAAGGAAGAGGTATTCGAAAAAATTCAGCATGATTTTAACCGATTCTCCGATAAGCTCGACATTCGGGATATTTATTTCATTCCGATCAGCGCATTAAAGGGTGATAATGTGGTTGACCGTTCACAATACATGAACTGGTACCAGGGACCCACACTGATGTATTCGCTGGAGCATCTGCACATCAGCAATGACCAGAACTTCATAGATCCGCGTTTCCCGGTCCAGTATATTGTAAGGCCCAACAGTGATGAGTATCATGATTTCAGAGGATATGCCGGACGTGTTGCAGGTGGTGTATTCCGTCGCGGGGAAAAAGTTATTGTGCTTCCATCGGGATTCACAAGCCGGATAAAATCCATTCATATGATGAATGAAAGCCTTGAACTTGCTTTTCCTCCCCAGTCTGTTACAATTACCCTCGAAGACGACATTGATATCAGTCGGGGCGATATGATTGTGAAGGAAAATAACATGCCGCAGAAGGGTCAGGATATTACCGCCATGATCTGCTGGCTAAATGAAAAACCGATGCGTCCCGGTGCAAAATACTGGATAAAGCATACAACCCGTGAAGCCCGGTGTATTGTTCGGGAAGTGAACTACAAAGTAGATATCAACAGCCTCGGAAATAACTATGAGGATAAGAATATTGGCTTGAATGAAATTGCAGAGGTTTCACTTCGTACCACACAGCCGATGTTTTTTGATTCATACCGGAAAAACAGGATTACGGGTTCTCTCATACTGGTGGATGAAGGAACCAACGAAACCATTTGTGCGGGGATGATTTTGTAGAGAATGTTCTGCAGTTTTACGGTTCTGCGGTTCTACGGTTCTGCAGTTCTGCAGTTCCGCAGTTTTGCAGTTCAGCAGTTTCATTGTCCATCGTAAATCGTAAATCGTAAATTACTGATTACCGGTTATCCTCCTTACCTCCTTTAACCGGTGGGTATAAACCCCGCGTTCCTGGTTAAATATCCCCTTTTCATCCAGCCGGTCAACTCTCACCCATCCGGAACAATGGATAATTTTATTATCGGGCAGGACCATCCCCACATGGTTAATCTTTCCCTCATCATTGCATAAAAAAGCAAGATCCCCCGCAACCGCATCCTTCAATGCAGAAATCAACTGTCCGGCCGATAATTGCTGGTTTGTATCCCGCTGGAGGCAAACTCCATGTATTTTATGTACGGTTTGTATAAAGCCAGAGCAATCAAAGCCAAAAACTGATCTTCCACCCCATAAATAGGGTATATTTATAAACTGGTTGGCGGTTTCAAATATCTTTTGTGATGACGGAAGAAGTATGTCGCCAAATAAAGGTCTTATCCTGAATTTCTGTTTCCCGATCAAGAATTCACAATAGGCCTGATTATAAAATGGAAGGCTGCTCCCAGCCGGAATCAGCTGCAATGATCCGTCCGGTGTTTCAATTTCAGCTATTTTGGAATAAAGAACAGGCTGCATCTGGTTGTCCATTCCTTTCTGCAAATCGGCTTCTTCAAAATATTTGTGGTCGATCCAGCCTGTATAATGATCGAAAAGGGTCGTAATCTTCAGCCATTTTTCCGTTATCTCCTCTATTTTGTAATATTCACCAAAGAGTAACTGGCTTATCATCTCCGCTTGTTCCTGTGGTGCATTCCTGATAGGTATAACTGCAACCTTGCAAACGCCGGGCGTGCCTTCCGGATGATTTTTATCGGCCAAAGAATTTTGTCATAAGTGATGAACATCGTTAACTATTTGTTGTTTAAGTAATATCAATGAATAATTTTTCCTTATTTTGTACGAAGTTAGCTTAAGCGTAAACATCCTTTATCTAAAGTACAAAATATAATTATTTGTCACAAAGATCATGATTTTGAATTTCATACGTACCCACATCCGTTTAATTGTAATCCTGTTTTTTTTTGTAGTCACATCAATCATAATTATATTCTTACTGCCTCATGAAGGAAAATTCATGTTTGAGTACCAGAAAGGCGGTTTCTGGAAACATGAAAGTCTTACAGCCCCCTTTAATTTTCCGGTTAATAAGACCAGGACTGAAATCGATCATGAGCGCGATTCAGTTTTGCGTGAATTTAAGCCCATTTTTATTTTTGACAACAATATTGGCAGTCAGCGGTTACAGGAATTGGATGAAGATTTTAACGCCCGGTGGATTGAATATTCCATGTCGCTTTTTAAGATCTCTTCGCGAAATGAATATAAGACGAATCGTAAATATACAATGAATCGCCAGATTGAGACTGATTACCGCAATTACCTGGCGTCTCTTTTAAGCGAAATCTACAACAAGGGAATCATTGATTTGAGTCCACTCGAAGAAAACGGGCGTGTAAAATATAAAGATGTAACGATAGTAAAAGGCAATGTGGCAGAAAATTATCCGATTTCATTCCTGTTTACCCCGAAAACGGCTTATGAGTACGCTACAACCCGATTAAAAAACAGTATACCCAAAAAGAATAGTCTTCCTGTTCATAAGTATGACCAGTTCTTTCTTGATTTTCAAGTCAATAATTATCTTTCGATCAATGTTACCTATGATGAAGAGCGATCCACCAAGGTTCATCAGGGGCTCCTGGAAAGTATTTCCAGTACGCGTGGGTTAATCCAGGAAGGCCAGGGAATTATTTCAAGAGGAGAAAGTATTACCGATGAAAAATATATGATCCTCGAATCATTGAGGCAGGAGTACGAAAAAAACCTTGGCTCAATGGCCCGACAGCTTGTAATTATTGGCAAATTCATCCTTGTTTTTGCTTCTCTGATGGTTGTTTTCCTGTTTCTGAAAAGCTTCAGAAGAGAAGTACTTGAAAGTTACAGGAGGGTTCTGTTTATTTTGCTCACCATAGTTTTAATGGTACTGGTGGCCAGCACCACATTCAAATTTAACCTGATGAGTATTTATTTGCTTCCATTTGCCATTCTGCCCATTATTTTAAAGACATTTTATGATTCAAGGCTGGCCCTGTTTATTCATATTATAACCATTTTACTCATTGGTTTTTTTGCCCCTAACAGTTTTGAATTTGTCTTTTTGAATGTGGTTGCCGGTATGGTTGCCATCATCAGTCTGACTAATGTATACAGGCGTTCAAAACTCGTTGTTACCTCACTGTATGTGATTGCAGCTTATTCAGTCATTTATCTGGGAATTGCCCTGGTTCAGGAGGGTAATCTGGCCAGCATCGAATGGAAATATTTTCGCCTCTTTGGTGTGAATGGTATATTGGTGATGATTTCCTATCCGCTGATCTATATGTTTGAGAAAACGTTTGGATTCATGTCAGATGCCACGCTGATGGAATTGTCGGATACGAATCAGCCACTTCTTCGCAAGCTGGCGGAAGTTGCACCAGGCACCTTCCAGCATTCATTGCAGGTGGCCAACCTGGCTGAAGATGCGGTTTTCCAGGTTGGGGGGAATCCCTTGCTTGTAAGGGCAGGTGCTCTGTATCATGATATTGGCAAAATGGAGGAACCGCTTTATTATATTGAAAACCAAACATCATCAATCAATCCCCATGATAACCTTGAATTCGAGCAAAGTGCCCGCATTATAATTGATCATGTGAGAAAAGGAGTGGATCTGGCAAAAAAGAACAAACTTCCCGAAGCGATAATCGATTTCATACGCACACATCATGGTACTACAACGGTGCAATATTTCTACCGTTCCTATCTGAGAAAATATCCTGAAGCGGATGTGGATGTCAGGAAATTCTCATACCCGGGACCAAGGCCTGGTTCAAGGGAGACCGCAATTGTGATGATGGCTGATTCAGTTGAAGCTGCTTCCAGAAGCCTGAAAGAAATTACCGAAAACACACTGGATAAGCTTGTTGATTCCATTATTGGCAATCAAATGAGAGAAGAACAGTATAATGATGCCCAGATTACATTTAAGGAAATTACCACGATCCGTGAGGTTTTTAAAAGACGCCTTCGGAATATTTATCACGCCCGCATTTCCTACCCGATATAAAAAAACCCCCGCCAGTGGCGGAGGGTCTATTCTTTAATTTCTTCCCCTTGTAATAGTTGATAATCGAATGATTACTGAACTACTGCTGCTGTATCGGCGGCAACTGTATCAGGAGTTGCAACAGGAGCTTCTTCTATTACGGTTGAATCAACTGCAGGAGCTTCAGCGGTTTTTGATTTGCAGGAACTTAGGGCAATAACACCAAAGAATACAAAAGCAACAAATAAATAAGCTATCTTTTTCATTTTTTTAATTTTTGATGTGAATTATAAGTTAATTAATCGCTGCAAAAATAGTAAATAAATTTATTCCACAATTTTATTTTATTAGTAATTTGAATAATAGTGCATTAAAAATGTAAATTAACGGTTTACGTTTACTATATTCTAATATTCCTCAATTTACAAGCCTAAGAAAAACAATAATTTACTTGATTTAACCTGTTAGCATACCTGTTAATAAAAATCCGTCATTATCCATATTGAATTTATTTCAGGCTTTTTCGGAATTTTATTCTTTCTCGGCGCTCTCCTGTTTTATATGGGTGTCTTTAACAATTATCCGTTTCCTGCGTTAATCATATTCAAAAAAAGGAGTCCTTTGCAGAAAAATGATGTAATTACCTGAAGCAGGTCTTCATTCCTATTTTGATTAGATATGCTTGATTCATACCGGCTTGAATTTGTTGAAAACCGACCATGATATTCGTGTTTTGTTTGTTTATGGTTCCTGCTGAATTTATCCGGGCTCAAACGGATACAGTTGAAATCAGTACTCAAGTAACCGAAATTGATCAGGTTGAAGTAACAGGTTATCGGAACCAGTCAGTTTTTACGGATGGACACGGGTGGTTACTGTAATCCGTGGCGATGAACTTCACAGGGCCGGTATTCAAAGTCTGCAGGATGTAATGGAATTTGTATCCAATGTTGATGTAAGGCAAAGAGGAGGTTATGGAGTACAATCGGATGTGACCATCAGGGGTGGATCATTTGACCATGTTATGGTTCTTATTAACGGAATAAATGTGAGCGATCCGCAAACCGGACATGCGAGTCTGGACCTTCCTGTTGATCCGGAAAGTATTGAACGGATTGAAGTGCTTGAAGGTTCAGCGGCACGAGTTTTAGGTGCCGGAGCGTTTACAGGAGCGATAAATGTTGTTACCAAAGGAGATACTACTACTCAGGCTTCTGCCAGCCTGTTTATGGGGCAGTATGGGTATTACCGGTTCAATCTGAATGCTGTACTGAATTCGAATAATTTCCGCCATATGCTTTCGTTTGGTGACGCCTCTTCAAAGGGATACATGGATGACACCGATTTTAAGATAAAGAATGGCTATTACAGGTTAAATTATAGCCATGAAAATACTGCCATTGATTTTCAGGCTGGAATACAGGGCAAAAAATTCGGTGCAGCCGGATTTTACTCTCCGAGATTTCCCAATCAGTACGAAGAGACTGGTCTATGGTTTGCCAGCCTGAGAGCATCTGCAGGAAACAAAGTAAAAATTTCCCCATCTGTATACTGGCGTCATCGGCGCGATCATTATCTGCTCGACAGGGATAATCCGGCGTTTTATGAAAATTTCCATCTCACCGATATTATGGGAAGCCAGTTCAATGTGGCCTGGCGGATGCATAAGCTGCTGAACACAGTGGGTGTGGATATCCGCTCCGAAAATATTATAAGCAACAACCTGGGGTTTCTACGACCGGATCCCATACCGGTAAGGGGCACAGATAGCGCATTCTATTCAAAACAATATGGAAGGACAAACTTAGCCTATTTCCAGGAACACGTTATTAATGCCGGGAGCCTTAGGATATCCGGCGGTATCATGATTAACTGGAATTCAGCTTATCCCGACAAGCCATCTGTATTTCCCGGACTGGACCTGAATTACAGGCTGATTCCCGGCACCAGTCGTCTACTTCAGTTTCAACAGGGCGTTGCATCTGCCTACATTTACTGATCTGTTTTATACCGATCCGGTAAACCAGGGAAATATTCATTTGAATCCAAACAGGATGATCTCTTACGAAGGAGGCATCAAATTCGAAGGAAAAGTGGCTATTGCCAATCTGGTTTTTTTCTATAATTCAGGAAAAGATATTATCGACTGGCTATGGTCATACGGACAAAACCGGTTTAGTCCCGTTAACCTCGAACACTACAGATCAACGGGATTAGAGACAAATCTCGTTTTTCATTTTAATAATGCCAGTGGTTTAAATCCTGTTCAGTCACTGTCTGTAAACTACCTGTTTATGGATATTGACAAATCAGTTAATGATTCGGTATCCAAATATGATCACCTTCACAATAAGTTATCAATCACCATTAGACATCATATCTATGGTAATATAGAAGCGATTTGGTCAGTGAGCTACCAGGACAGGGCAGGAGAGATGATTAGCTTCAGTACCACTGAAAGTGACTACTATTCAGAGCCCTATAAACCTTACTGGTTGCTGGATGGTACGCTAAACTGGCATTTAAGGCATCTGGTTTTTTTTGCCACATTAACCAATATTCTGGATACAAATTACACGGATGCCGGTTCGGTTACACAACCCGGACGATGGTTCAAAGCAGGAATTGCGCTAAAACTGGGGAAAAGAGAAGTAATGTAGGCTCCTGACTGTCTTATACTTCCTCTTTCACCTTTTTTGTTGAATGTGCCTTGATAACCCTGAGATTTCTGCCGGCAACTTCTTTCCCGTCGAGGGTATTAATGGCCTCCATGGCCTCTTTTTTATCGGGCATTTCAATAAAGCAATAGCCTTTGGATTTGCCGGTAGGTTTATCACGGATGAGTTTGATTGTCTCAACCGTACCCATAACTTCGAAGATCTTGCTGATATCTTCTTCACTTAAGGTGTAGCTGATATTGCCAACGTAAATTGTCATAAAACATTTAAGTTTATGGTGAATGCATTAAAAGTTACAAAGAATAATCATCAATTAAAAATTTCGGTGGAACCAGAGATAATTGCTTTGTTTTTCAAATCAGCACAAGCACTGGACTGTCTTTGCTTGTAAAACAAATGACTATCTTTTTTGTTGAATTATTTTATATGAATTAAATATCATTCCAGTTTTCTCCCCTTTTAATCCGGCTTATTTGCATTTCCGAAACTTTAAATGTGCGGGCCAATACGGCACCAGGTACACCCATATTCAGCTGATGCTTTATAATACGCACATCTGCTATGTTTAACTTGGTATAATGTCTGGGATCGGGGGCCTCATATGCGGAACCAAGAAAATCCTTCCAGCCATTCCATTCATCATAGAAATACTCAGGCCGGGCAGGCATATTAGCCGGCCGTTCTTTCCAATGCAGGTATTCTTTAGAATTTCTTATTCCCGATTCCCGTGAAACACGGGCGGCATCTTTGTATACCAGGTAATGACGCGACTTTTTCTGTTCAGGGTATCCCAGGAAATCTCTCCATCCTTTCCATGTACCTTTTCGCATAAAATATTCATCCGGTATTCTTGGATACTTACGCGGGAGGTATTTCTTATTGCGCTTATAGGTATCAAATTTTCGAGCTGAATTTACTCCCTGGGGGACCAATTTTTCAATTGCATATTTTCGGGCCAGGGTATATGACCATTTCAGTATATTATCCCAATCACTGATTTCTAACTTTTTCATGGCCTTGGTTAATTTCTGTAAATGTAGTAACCAAGTTTTGGCCAAAAAGTTATTGAATAAAGGATCTACTCATCTTGATATCGGGATATCTTACAGAAAGCAGCCAAGCCATCATGGCAATGTTAGACTACAATTTGTTGACTTTATTAATCATCAGATCATTAGGGAGTATGCCAAACCTGTCAGCCGAGTATTCAGGTTTTATCCTGTTTACAAAGTACATATCAATTTTCCCAAGATTTTTTGTTTCAATCTTACCACGGTAATCGCAATCGAAAAAGTCCTTAACATATTCATAAGTGGCACCGGAAATATTCACCCATCCTACATGTCCGCTTTGTTCCATACGGCTGGCAATGTTAACTGTATCACCCCAGATATCATAGGCAAAACGCTTTTTTCCTACCACCCCTGCCACTACAGGTCCGGAATGAATACCAAGCCTGAGTTCCCAGACCGGCAGATTATTCAATACTTTTGAATCGTTTAATGTATTCATGTAGTACTGAATCTCCAAACCTGCCAATACAGCATCAATGGGATTACTCTTATTGCTCAGGGGAAGTCCGCCTGCACACATATAGGCATCGCCAATGGTCTTTATTTTTTCTATATAATGGGCACCCGTGATCTCATCAAATTTTGCGAAATAGGAATCAAGGATACTTACCAGGTCTTTTGGATCAAGCGTTTTACTGATGTTTGAGAAGCCCTTGAAATCAGTAAACAGCACAGTTACCAGTTTATACTGTCGGGTGCCGGCTTTCCCTTTGGATTTTAATTGTTTGGCTACTTCAAAGGGCAGAATATTAAGAAGGAGTTTTTCTGATTTTTCCTGTTCCTCTTCAATGATCATCTTCTGCTGGTTGATCTCACCTTTCTGTACCTCCAGCTGTGCATTGGCTTTTTCCAGGTGCCTCGTGATTTCTTTCATCCGCTTGTACTGGGCATTCAGCTCCTCTTCTTTGATCTTGAAAGGGGAAATGTCGACCTCCACTGCCACCAGTTTTTCAATAATTCCGGCTGAATTCAGCCGGGGAGTTATGAAGATTTGCAGCCACCGGGTAACGCCGTTTCGCAGGCTAACCTTTCCAATACATTCAATGGATTTTCGTTCCTTTAGACATTTAAAAAACAGGCTGGCAATTTCTGAACCCGGCGCCAGTCCAAATATCGTTTTTCCCTGTGTGGCACGGTATTCTTCAAGATTATAGCCATGTAATAGTTCGAAACCATCATTTACCCATTCAATTTCACCGGAAGGATTAATCAATATGTAAGCAAAAGATGTATGGGAAGACGTAACCATTAGGTTTTCAATCGTTTCAATGTCTTCCTTAACATGCTGAATTTTCCTGTCTATATTCCGGTATGAGTCAACTACCTCAATGGCTTTTTTAAGCCTGCTCCTGAATTCATTTACAGCAATGGGTTTATTAATAAAATCAAATGCTCCTGCATTGCATAAATCATCAACGAATTTCTGTGATTGAAAAGAGGTAAGCACAATAACGGGAATTCTTTTACCGGTTTCCTTTTCATGAAATAATTGGAGAACACCTTGTGAATCCTGATCGTCAGCATTAACATCCAGTAAAACAAGATCCGGCTGGTTGCTTTCTCCTTGCATAATTTCATCCGACATCACATCAGTTTGTATAATCTGGAAATTATAACCTGAATTGTTCAGGATTTCCAGGATCTGTTCCCTGTTTTCCTGGTTGCTGCTTATTAAGACTATCCTATAATCCATACATACACAATGCCATAAAGGAATGAGCGCTTCATGTTAATTTCTTAAACGGATTATTACTGACAAAGTTATATTGATTTGAAAGGCATGATAAAAAATTGCCGTCACTTTAAAGTGACGGCAATTTGATTCGATTTTTAATGGAAATCGGACAGCGTTTCCTTAATGATATCGATAGCTTCAAAAAGCTGATCTTCAGTAATAACAAGCGGGGGAGCAAATCGGATAATATGGTCATGTGTAGGTTTGGCAAGCAGTCCGTTTTCCTTTAATGCCAGGCATACATCCCAGGCGGTTTTTCCGTTTTTGGGCTTTATTACGATAGCATTCAGCAATCCCTTACCACGCACAATCTCAACCATTTCGTGATCTCTTTCAAAAGTTTTCAGTTCTTCACGGAAGATAGCACCCAGCTTTTCTGCATTTTCAGCCAGTTTTTCTTCAACAAGCACTCTTAAAGATGCAATACCAACTTTGGCAGCCAGCGGATTACCTCCAAAAGTTGATCCGTGTTCACCTGGTTTGATACATAACATAATTTCGTTGTTGGCCAGCACGGCTGAAATAGGAAGCACACCACCTGACAAAGCTTTTCCCAGAATCAGAATATCAGGACGAACACCTTCATGGTCACAGGCAAGCATTTTACCTGTACGTGCAAGACCTGTCTGTACCTCATCAGCAATGAAAAGAACATTATTCTTACGGCAAAGCTCCCAGGCTGTTTTCAGATATCCGCTGTCGGGTACGTATACACCGGCCTCACCCTGGATGGGCTCAACAAGGAATCCGGCCACGGATGGATCCTCAAGTGCTTTTTCAAGGGCTTTGGTATCATTATAAGGTATGATCACGAAACCAGGAGTGAAGGGGCCAAATCCTTTATAGGAAGAAGGATCGGTTGACATGGTGATAATCGTAATGGTTCTGCCGTGAAAATTATTCTCACATACAATGATCTTCGCCTCATTTTCGGCTATTCCCTTTTTCTCATATGCCCATTTACGGCAAAGCTTCAACGCTGTTTCAACTCCTTCTGCGCCTGTATTCATTGGCAACAGCTTGTCATATCCCAGCAATTCGGCAGTATATTTTTCAAACTTACCCAGGCAGTCATTATAAAATGCCCTGGATGTAAGTGTAAGTTTCTTTGCTTGCTTTTTCAGTGCCTTGATGATCTTCGGGTGGCAGTGTCCCTGGTTGACTGCTGAGTATGCTGAAAGAAAATCATAGTACTTTTTACCTTCAATATCCCAGACAAAAACTCCCTTGCCTTTTTTCAATACTACAGGCAGCGGATGATAATTATGAGCACCGAATTCATGTTCAAGATTTATATAATCCTGGTTTGTAAGTGTTGTCATATTCCTATCTCTTTACATATATATTTAACAAAAATACAGAATTTACTTGCGCAAGTTTTGAATTATTATTCAAAAATAAAATGACAAATCGCAGTGTTGAAAGATAAAAAATAGTATCTACAGTTGCCACGATTTGCAAAAAAATGAAACATTTTTTCATAAATACTTGGTTATATCATTCCACAGCTTATTTTTGAATAATATTATAAACTAACTCATCAACGCAAATGGAACAAAACGCGATGCCTGTGGTGAAATTTTTCAACGGTAAAAAAATACCGGTTGAACTTCACAAAGTTAGGGTGGTACAAAAGCTGCACCTGAAAAAGATCGAAGATAGATTTAAAGCTATTGAAGAGGCTGGGTACAACACATTTCTATTAAATACCAAGGACATCTTCCTGGATATGCTTACCGATTCAGGAACCAATGCCATGAGTGACAATCAGATTGCCTCAATGATGCAGGCTGATGATGCATATGCAGGATCGCAGAGCTATTACAGGATGGAAGCTGCCTTACGCGATGTATTTGGCAAACATTATGTTTTGCCTGTACACCAGGGCAGGGCGGCTGAAAACATAATTTCCCAGGCCTTCATTAAAAAAGGCGATGTAATCCCGATGAATTATCACTTTACGACTACAAAGGCGCACATGGAGATAAACGGAGGTACAGTTCTTGAGATATATACAGATGAAGCCCTTAAAATCAAAAGTTCAAATCCGTTCAAAGGAAACATCGACATTGAAAAATTGAAGAAGGTAGTGAAGGATTATGGTAAGGAACATATTCCTTTTATCCGCCTGGAGGCTTCAACAAACCTCATAGGGGGTCAGCCATTTTCAATTAAAAATATGCGTGAAGTGAAGGCAATTGCCGACGCAAACGGAATCATCATTGTACTGGATGCAAGTCTCATTGGCGAAAATGCCTATTTTGTTAAAATGCGCGAGGATGAATTTAAAAGCAGTTCGGTTAAAGAAATCCTGCATGAAATGTGTGGGCTGGCTGACATCGTTTATTTCTCAAGCAGAAAAGTAAGTTCTACCCGGGGTGGTGGTATTTGCACCCATAACAAGGACTTGTATATGAAAATGCGCGACCTGGTTCCGCTTTTTGAGGGCTTTTTGACCTATGGTGGCATGTCCACACGCGAAATTGAGGCCATGGCTGTTGGATTGTATGAAACCTGCGATGATACTGTAATCAGTCAGTCACCTTCATTCATTGCCTATGCTGTTGAAGAACTTGATTCTATGGGTGTACCTGTGGTAACCCCTCCGGGTGCCCTTGGATGCCATATTGATGCAATGGCATTTCTTTCCCATGTACCCCAGGGCGAATATCCGGCCGGAGCCCTGGCAGCCGCCTTGTTCATTGCTTCAGGATGCCGTGGTATGGAACGTGGGACTATTTCAAGTGTAAGAGATGAAAACGGAAATGATATTCTTGCTGATGTCGAATTATTACGCCTCGCGTTTCCCAGGCGTGTATTCACCTTGTCACAAACCATGTTCATGATCGACCGGGTAAACTGGCTGTATCAGAACCGCAAACTCATCGGCGGTTTGACTTTTACAGAAGAACCCGCTGTTCTTCGGTTCTTTATGGGAAGACTTAAGCCAACCAGTGACTGGACATCCAAGCTGATAAAGAAGTACAAAGAGGATTTCGGGGACTCGCTATAGTAGTGACGAGGGACAAGGGACTGGGGACTAGTCTGGTATGTCCTCGAGATTCGATATTCAGTGTTCCTTGTTCGGTGTTATTTGATGTAAAATAATATTGAACAAGGAACACCCAATATCGAACTCTGAAAGCTCCTGACTGCAAAACTGCAGAACTGCAAAACTGTTTTCCTGGTCCCTAGTCCCCAGTCCCTAGTCCCTGAATTCAATCATTGCCTTCATTACCCCATCCTCATAACCCGCAACCATATCAAACGCGCGGGGTGTGTCCGAAAAGCTGAACCGGTGTGTGGTCATCAGACTCACATCAATTTTACCTGTCGTCATCGAATGAAGTGCATCTTCGGTGCAATCCACCTGCCTGCGGATATTCTGTATAGTGATCTCCTTTCTGCGGGCCAAATCAGCAGGTACTTTCCAATAGTCAAATTCAGGAATGCCAACTATAACCAGCTTGCCTCCTGGTTTCAATAACTCAAAGGCCTGTTCAAATGCCTCCTGTTGGCCACAACATTCAAAAACTGCATCAAGCATCAGGGGTTCAAGTTTGAGTATATCCTTAACAACTTCCAGTTTGTTAATATTGCCTGCATAAGTTGCTCCGGCTTTTTTAACAACCTTCAACCGGCCATCCAGCTTGTCGGTCATGTAAATATATTCGCATCCCTCAGCTTTGGCAGCAAGCAGGACGCTCATTCCAATAGGGCCCGAGCCCAGTATACCAATCCTGGCTCCAGGCATAGGGATGGATTTTTTAACTGCATAAACACCGATAGCCAATGGTTCAGAAATAACTGCCTCATCGAGACTAAGATTGTCATCAATCTTTATGCAACTTGTTTCGGGCATGACTATATATTCAGAAAGGCAACCATCAGCCTGTCCCGGACAACCCAGAAACCGCAGTTTTCGGCATGTGTGATGTCTGCCGGCTTTGCACTGATCGCATTCCCAACAGGGCATGGCAGGTTCAATGGCTATCCGGTCACCCGTTTTTACCCGGGTAACAGAACGCCCGGTTTTCACTACAATTCCCGCTCCTTCATGTCCTACCGGGAATGGATACTGCACAACCTGGCTGCCTATCCTGCCGGAGACATAGTAATGAATATCTGATCCACAGACACCTACAACAGACATTTTGATCAATACATCATCATCGTTTTTCAGCACAGGATCCGGGATATTTTTCATCACCATCTTCCTTATGCCGGTGAGCATCATTGCTTTCATTCCTTATACAATTGGTAAGGAACAAATATAATTTCTTTAAACGAGATTTTTGGATGGTAGAACGAATTTGAATGTGGAACCCTTGCCGGATTCGCTTTCGGCCCAAAATCTTCCATGGTGAATTGCTACATAGCTTTTGCAGATGGCCAGACCAAGTCCGGTTCCATGTTCCATACTGGTGCCATTTGTACTATACAGCTTTTCAGATGTAAATAGTCTTAACAGGTCTTCCTTTTTAATGCCAATTCCGTTATCGGCCACATCGAATTCAGCTCCTTCGGGTGTGGAATAAGATTTAATTATAATTTTTCCGCCAGGGTTGCAAAATTTTATTGAGTTGGATATGAGATTCACAAGCACAGTCCTGATCATATTCAAATCACCATATACTTTCAGATTGGCTTCAATTTCAGTACTGATTAAAATATTTTTAGTGTCTGCCTGAAATCCGCAAAGTCGGGTTATTTGTTTAACGGGCATATCAGCGTCAAAATGAACCGGATTAAACGGTGGCTGGTCATTTTGCAACCTGCCCCAGTCAAGCAACCTCACGAGAAAACTCAGTGTTTGTTCGGTAGCATCCTTTATGATGCGGGTATACATGACCGATTTATTCAATTCACCATTAATCAGGGTGCTGTTTAACAGTTCGCAATAACCAAGGATTGTATTAAACGGACTGCGAAGATCGTGGGCAATAACAGAGAAAATATTGTCCTTGTATGACAGAATTTCGTTTAAGCCCTGATTTCCTTCTTTTGCCGGATAATTATTCATCACCTGAACAGGCGCGGGACCAATTGCAGAAATCAAAATATAGGTTCCATTCACAAATGCAATTTTTTCTCCAAAAAGGTATACATTCAGGAAGATTCCGTCCTTGCATTTGATCCTGCTTTCTGATTTATATGAAAAATCCGGGGTATTTGTATGTTGAAATATATCGAATATGCGCGACCCGGAAAAAACATCCAAAATGGAAAAGTGCTTTCCAATCAGGTCTTCACGTTGATACCCCAGTTTTTGTATGACTGCATCGTTTACTGCTGTAATGATACCCTGTATATCAAGCACCCACAAAAATAGGCTGGTTTGAGCTGGATTGTTTTCGTCGTAGTTCATTTTAGTTGCTTTTAACTTGCCTGGAAAATTCGTACAGGCTGAAATTGAAGTACATTTTTTACCTTGTCATAAAAATGATGTTGATTCAAAGGTTTGTTAAATACTGCTTCAACACCCAGTTTTTTGGCTACATATAAATAATAGGGCTTGCTTCCGCTAATAGCAATAATCTTTAAATTCGGATGATGCTTTTTTGCCTCCATTATCATTTCTATTCCTTCCATACCGGGCATGATGATATCAGTTATAACCAGATCATACGCCTTCGTTGAAATTTTGTCCAGACCTTCCCGTCCATCCGAAGCTTCATCAATTTCAAGATTTTCATTCCGGAAAAGGTTTATGATCAGCCGTCGCATCATAATATTATCATCTACCAGTAATATCTTCTTCATGTAACCCGTTTTTAGTATGCATTTGGAAAACTGCACGTTTATAAAAGTTTGATTATATGATGTTAAACGACTGGCAATAATTTAGGTTTGAAATATTAAAGTAACAACCGGGAATCATTGACGAATGATTCAAATTGATTGGTTAATGCAATCTGAAGAGTTTAAATCAAGCTGCGGATTTTTCTACAATTCCTCGATGAATATATTAAATTTACAAGACGGATTATTATTTATGCCTGGCATATCGAGCAGGTAGACAGTTCAATGAAAATTCATTATAAACATGAAAAGAATTCTTGTAACCGGAGGAGCAGGATTTATAGGATCTCATTTATGTGAAAGGCTTTTAAATGAAGGGAATGATGTAATCTGTCTCGACAATTATTTCACGGGATCAAAGGAAAACATTGCCCATCTGCTGGATAGTCATTTTTTTGAACTTGTAAGACATGACGTGACAACACCTTATTATGCGGAGGTGGATGAGATTTACAATCTTGCATGCCCTGCATCTCCCATCCATTACCAGTATAATCCCATTAAAACAATCAAGACCTCTGTTATGGGAGCGATTAACATGCTTGGCCTGGCAAAGAGAGTGAAAGCTAAGATTCTACAGGCATCAACAAGTGAAGTTTATGGTGACCCGGAAGTGCACCCTCAGTTTGAGGGATACTGGGGGCACGTAAATCCCATCGGAGTCCGCTCTTGTTATGACGAGGGGAAAAGATGTGCAGAATCGCTTTTTATGAACTACCATTATCAGAATGAGGTAAGAATTAAGATTGTCCGTATTTTTAATACCTATGGTCCAAGAATGCATCCAAATGATGGCAGGGTAGTCTCGAACTTTATTGTACAGGCGCTAGGAAACAAGGATATCACAATCTTCGGAAACGGGAACCAGACCCGAAGTTTCCAGTATGTGACTGACCTGGTTGAGGGAATGATCGGTATGATGAATAGCAGGGATGATTTTAAAGGACCGGTGAATATTGGAAATCCGCGGGAATTCACAATTGGGAATCTCGCTGAGAAGGTGATCCTCCTTACAGGTTCAAAATCAAAAATAATCTATATGCCTCTTCCGGAGGATGATCCCATGCAACGTCAACCTGATATCAGTCTGGCCAGGAAAGAATTGAATAACTGGCAACCAACAGTGGACCTGGAAACAGGATTACAATATACAATAGATTACTTCAGGAATAAACTCCATTTTAACTGAATTCTTAGCCAACTTGTTGCCTGGCATAATCTTTGAACAACAGGCTTATGTTTGTCATGTTATGCCTATATTCGGTGAATAATTTAATGCACCGCCTATGAAAAATAACAGCAACAGGAAATTCCTGGTAATTCTGGCTGCATCGGTGATTTTTGGCGTCTGCAGTTCATCAGTTAACAACGGGATAATCAGCAGCTCAGGTAAGCTGCCGGAACTGAAGGACTGGGTTAATCAGGGAGTAATGCAATCGGGAAACATCTTTTCTTTTGATAAAAAAGACGCACGTTTATCCACAAAAGCCGGTCTGCAAAGTTTCACCTTGAATTTACACATTAAAACAACTGCCGGAGCAGAAGGAATAATCCTTTTTCATGCACCTTCCGATGGAAAGACCTTAACCAAAGGGTACCAGGTTATCATCAACAACAGTGATTACCGGTCCGGAAATCCTCAGAAAACAGGAAGTCTCGCATTTATCCGGAATAATTTTGTGCGAAACGCATCTGATGACCAATGGTTTAACATGCAAATTTCAGTGAAGGCAAACCACATATCTGTAACGGTTAATGATAAGCTTATCAGTGATTATATTGAACCCGACAAACCACAACGCATTGCAGGTAAGGAAGGGATGATTCTTTCGTCAGGACTGGTAATCATACAAAAAAGCAGTGCTGCAGGAAGTATGCTGATTGATAAGATCAGCCTTGCAACCTTGCCCGATTTGCCCCGTGAAACACCGGATCCCCTGACCATTGATTCTGTAGGCGAAGCACTCACAAGGCTTAACCAGATGAATTTTCCTTTAATTGACTTTCATGGTCATTTAAAAGGAGGGCTTACTGCAGACCAGGTAAGTCGAACATGGCAGGAAATATGGCTATAATTATCGGGATCTCCCCTAATTGCGGTTTAAATTTTCCGGTGACCAATGATTCATCCTTGATTGCCTATTATAATAATCTGGCCTCCTGAACCCGTATTTAAGGCAATGCAGTGTGAGGGAAGGGAATGGATAACTCTTTTTTCGCCTGCGGCAATAAGCAAATTCGATTACATTTTTACGGATGCCATGACCTGGACTGATAATAAAGGACGGCGAATGAGGTTGTGGATTCCTGCAGAAACTTTTGTGGATGATGAGCAGCAATTTATGGAAATGCTGGTAGGAAAGATTGAAGCCATTCTGAATAAGGAACCTGTGGATATTCACGTTAATCCTACCTATCTGCCCGGAGTTATTGCAGCGGACTATGACAGGCTTTGGACACCCGAAAGGATGGACCGTGTTATTAAGGCTTTAAAGGATAATGATGTGGCCCTTGAAATTAATGCCCGGTTTAAAATTCCAAGCATTGCCTTTATCAAAAGGGCCAGATGCTGCGGGAGTTAAATTTTCCCTGGGTACAAACAATGCTGATAATACCGATCTGAATCGACTTGAATATTGTATAAAAATAATAAAAGAAGCAGGTATAACGCCGCAGGATATATTCCTGCCAAGGCCTTCTGGAGATAAAAAGGTATTGAAAAAGGGGCTGCCGGCAAAAATTACCGGATAAATTAAATTGCAGAATATTTTTTATGCATTTTTGCAAAAAAATGCAGAATTATTTAATAAAAAGCAGTAATGAGAAAATGGCGCATTGAGGACTCAGCTGAACTGTATAATATACATGGATGGGGAGTTAACTATTTTTCCATAAATGAAAAGGGAAACGTAACTGTTTCGCCACGTAAAGATGGTTTTGAAATTGATTTGCGGGGTCTGGTGGATGAGCTGATCCTTCGTGATGTATCGGCTCCCATGCTTATCCGGTTTCCGGATATCCTGGATAACCGGATAGAGAAAATGGCGAAATGTTTTGAAGTGGCCGCTGAGGCTTATAAATATAAGGCCCAGAATTTTATCGTTTACCCGATAAAGGTTAACCAGATGCGTCCTGTGGTAGAGGAAATCGTCAGACATGGTAAGAAATTCAATATCGGACTGGAGGCAGGTTCAAAGCCTGAACTTCATGCTGTGATTGCCATTAATGCTGACAGTGACTCCCTGATCATTTGCAATGGTTACAAGGATGAGGATTATATTGAGCTTGCCCTGCTGGCCCAGAAAATGGGTAAGCGCATTTACCTGGTTGTTGAAAAATTAAATGAGCTGAAATTGATCGCTACAGTTGCCCGCAGGCTTAAAATAAAGCCCAACATGGGCATTCGTATCAAGCTGGCGAGCACGGGAAGTGGCAAATGGGAAGATTCCGGAGGAGATGTGAGCAAATTCGGACTGACCTCCAGTGAGGTTCTGGAGGCAATGGATTTTCTTGAAAAGAATAAAATGAAGGATTGTCTTCACCTGGTGCATTTTCACATTGGCAGCCAGGTGACCAAGATCCGTCGTATTAAAACTGCTTTGCGTGAAGCATCACAGTTTTATGTGCAATTATTTAAAAACGGGTATAATATTGATTTTGTGGATATTGGTGGCGGATTGGGTGTGGATTATGACGGAACCCGCTCAGCCAACAGCGAAAGCAGCGTGAATTACAGCCTGCAGGAATATGTAAATGACTCAATTTATACCATGGTGGATGCCAGTGATAAAAATGGTATTCCACATCCCAATATCATTACTGAATCAGGCAGATCTCTTACAGCGCATCATTCCATTCTTGTTTTCGAGGTGCTGGAGACTACTACTTTGCCCGAATGGAGCGATGAAGCGACACCCGGACCTTCTGATCATGAATTGGTTCAGGAGTTGTATTCATCCTGGGACCGGTTGAATCAAAGTGGTATGCTCGAAACATGGCATGACGCAGAGCAAATCAGGGAAGAGGCACTCGACAGGTTCAGCCTGGGCCTGCTTGATCTGAAAACCCGCGCACAGATTGAACGCCTGTTCTGGTCAATTGCACGTGAGCTTTACCAGATGACCAATGAAACAAAACATATTCCGGAGGAATTAAGACATCTGCCTAAGATTCTGTCGGATAAATATTTTTGTAATTTTTCCCTGTTTCAGTCCATGCCTGATTCCTGGGCAATTGATCAGATATTTCCTATCGTTCCGCTTCAAAGACTTGATGAAAAGCCTATTCGTGCGGCAACCCTGCAGGATATAACCTGTGATTCTGACGGGAAAATTGACAACTTCATTTCAACCCGGAATTTCTCATACTATCTGCCTGTACATTCTATTAAACAAAAGGAACCCTATTATCTGGGTGTATTTCTTGTAGGGGCTTACCAGGAAATCCTGGGTGACCTTCACAACCTGTTTGGAGATACCAATGCAGTTCATGTTTCGGTTACCGACAACGGATACGAAATTGATCAGATCATCGATGGTGAAACCGTGGCCGAGGTACTTGACTATGTTCAGTACAATGCAAAAAAACTTGTGAGAACCGTGGAAACATGGGTGACCTCAGCAGTCAAATCGGAGATCATCACGGCCGAAGAAGGGAAAGAATTTCTTTCCACATACAGGTCGGGATTGTATGGATATACGTATTTGGAATAAACCGAAAACTGCACGCAACTGCATGATTGGCAAAACTTCCCTTCATTCCCCAATAATCTTCACCAGCACCCGTTTCCTGCGCTTGCCATCAAATTCACCATAAAAGATCTGTTCCCATGGCCCAAAATCCATTTTACCACCTGTAACGGCCACAACAACTTCCCGACCCATCATGGTTCTCTTGATATGGGCATCGGCATTATCTTCAAATCCGTTGTGTTTATATTGTGAATAAGGTTTTTCAGGGGCCAGTTTTTCAAGCCATACTTCAAAATCGTGGTGCAGACCCGATTCATCATCATTAATAAACACGCTTGCACTGATGTGCATGGCGTTTACCAGTATAAGGCCTTCCTTCACCCCGCTTTCAGCAAGGCATTTTTCAACCTGGCCCGTAATATTGATAAAGGCCCTCCGGGTGGGTACCTCGTACCATAATTCTTTCCTGTATGATTTCATTGCCTTATATTTTTCTACAAAACCGTATGCGATCCGCTGCAATCTTCGTAAATCGTATCAATCGTAGCAAGTCGTAAATCGTACAGCATCTTTTCTACCTACAGGTAATCCCTACGGGATTTTTTCTCACTAGTCCCTCGTCCCTCGTCCCTCGTCCCTTTTCACAAGTTTCAAATCTGCAATTATTTCATTAATGCGCTGATCCAGTAAAGCACTTACCTTTTCGTAATCAGCAACAGATTTTAAATTATCCTTCACCCCGAAATAGAACTTTATTTTAGGCTCAGTTCCCGAAGGCCGGATGGAAATCTTGCTGCCATCGGCAGTGAAAAACTGCAGAACATCTGATTTGGGAAACTTGATGCCACCATTTTTCCGGTTCGCTTTTTCAATACAGGCATTATCCAGATAGTCCATTACTTCGGTCATGGGAGAACCGTTGATCTTTGAAGGTGGATTTTTTCTGAAATTCACCATCATCCGATGGATTTCTTCCTGGCCTGATTTTCCTTTCTTTTCGATAGATATCAGTTTTTCTTTGAATAGGCCGTATACCTTGTATATTTCGAGTAATTGCTCATACATTGTTTTGCCCTTATCCTTTGCATAAGCGCAAGCTTCGGCAATGAGTGCGCATGACATCACCGCATCTTTGTCGCGGACAAATTCTCCTGCAAGGTATCCGTAGCTTTCTTCGCCGCCACCAATGAATGTCTGCTTTCCTTCAAACGTTTTAATTACATCCGCAATGTATTTAAAGCCGGTGAGCACATCATAACAGGTTACCGAGAATTTGGCTGCCATAGCGGCCAGCAATTCAGTGGTCACTATGGTTTTTACAATATACTCACTTCCTTTTAGTTTGCCGTTTTCCGACCATTTTGTCAGCAGGTAATGGATGAGCAGGGTGGCTGTCTGATTACCATTCAGTATGATATATTCTCCCTGGTCATTTCTTACCACAATTCCTACTCTGTCAGCATCCGGATCGGTTGCCATAACAAGATCCGCGTTTGTATCCCTGGCCTTCTGAATTGCCATGGCCAGGGCTGAACTTTCTTCAGGATTGGGGGATTTTATGGTTGGGAAATTACCATCGGAAACATCCTGTTCGGGTACATTCAGAATATTGGTAAAACCAAATTTCCTTAATACCATGGGAACAAGCTTCACTCCGGATCCATGTAACGGAGTATAAATGATCTTCATATCTTTTTGCCGCCTGATAATGTCGTGTGCAAGCGACAAGCCGGTGATCTGGTTTGTATAGATATCATCAATTTCAGCACCAATTGATTCAATATTTTCGGGGTGTGCCTTGAAGTTTACTTTGTCGGAAGAAACCTTTTGAACTTCCTCTATAATCAGTTTGTCATGGGGTGAAATAATTTGTCCGCCGTCATCCCAATAAGCCTTATAGCCATTGTATTCTTTTGGATTATGAGAAGCAGTAATGACAACCCCGCTCTGGCATTTAAAATACCGGATTGCGAATGAAAGTTCCGGAGTAGGCCTCAGTGAATCGAAAAGATACACCTTGAATCCATTGGCAGAAAATATATTTGCCGTTGTTTCTGCGAAGAGCCGGCTGTTATTCCTTGAATCGTGGGCAATCGCAACCTTGATCTGCGGTACGTTTTTGAATTCCTGTATCAGGTAATTGCTCAAGCCCTGGGTGGCCATAGCAACAGTATAAATATTCATGCGGTTGGTGCCTACGCCCATAATACCTCGCAATCCCCCCGTACCAAATTCCAGGTTGCGATAGAAGCATTCGATTAACTCGGCTTCATTTCCGTCCATCAGGTCCTTTACTTTATTTCTTGTTTCGGCATCAAACGGTTCTTTGAGCCATTGGCTGGCACGACTTTTTACACTTGCAAGCAGATCCTGGTTTTCCATTGCTAGGATTATTAAGGGTTGATCAAATTTCCTTATTTTTTTTCAAATTTTCGAGTGCTGTTGATAAACTATCTTTCCAATAGGGTATTTCTATTCCGAAAGTACGTTTGATTTTTGATTTATCCAATACACTGTATTCAGGCCGTTTTGCAGGCAGCGGATAATCAGAAGTTCTGATGGGCTTCACATAACAGTTTCTACGACCCTGTATCATAATTTCCCTGGCAAAATCATACCAGCTGCAAACTCCTTCATTGGAGTAATTGTATATGCCGGGGATAAATTCATTTTTTTCTGAAAAAGAAATAATATCCATTAACGTTTGCGCAAGGTCTCCGGCATACGTTGGAGTGCCTGTCTGGTCGAAAACCACTCCAAGTTCTTTCCTTTCATTACCCAGTTTAAGCATGGTTTTCAGGAAGTTTTTCCCGAACTCTCCGTATAACCATGATGTGCGGATAATTATTGCAGAGGGATGATCCCATAAAGCGCTTTTCACCTTCAAGTTTGCTTTGGGCATATACTGATGCAGGAACGGGTGTTTCGTTTTCAGTATGAGGAACGCGACAGTGTTCCATCATATACATAATCAGTTGAAATATGAATCAGCCGGATTTTATGTAAATCTGCAATACCAGCCAGAAGCCGTGGAATTCCTGCATTTACATTAAAGGCATCTTCCTGCTGGTTTTCAGCCTGGTCAACAGCCGTAAATGCGGCACAATTGATGATATAATCGATTTGACGGCTCCTGAAAGAATTCATTTACCTCTGTCGGCTTTTGTCAGATCAAGATCATCGTAATCAATAAATGCAAAAGCTAAAATCCGGGATAGGACGGAGAAATACTTGCGCAGGCTGCTGCCGAGTTGTCCGTTACCCCCTGTTACCAGGATGTTTTTCATGCCTGTCAGAGTATAAAGTTATATTCTGCATCTTCAAAACTTGAAAGCTGGGCATCCCTTTCTGAAACAATGCGTGCTTTGGGATCAATTTTCCAGTCAATATTCAGTAGCGGATCGTTGTATACAATTCCTCTTTCTGAATCCTTATTGTATAAATTATCTGTTTTATAATGCAGTATGGCTTTATCCGAAAACACTGAAAAGCCATGCGCAAAACCTTGTGGAACAAGCAACTGAAGTTTATTCTTATCCGACAGTTCAATGCCATACCATTTTCCGAAAGTGGATGAACCTTTGCGCAGGTCAACCACCACATCATAAACAGTTCCAGTGATTACACGCACGAGTTTGGTCTGGGCAAAGGGTACAAGTTGATAATGTAATCCCCGGATGACTCCCTTTACCGATTCTGACTGATTATCCTGGACAAATATGTATGGGATTCCTGCTTTTTTATATGTTTCCTGGTTATAACTTTCATAAAAGTATCCGCGGTTGTCTTCGAAAACACGCGGGACAATAATGACAAGTCCATCGAAAGCTGTATTCTTTACTTCCATCAATTATCTTCAACATCAAAATTAAAAATCTGTTCATTCACAATTTTCATGAGATACTTGCCATATTGATTTTTGGCAAATGGCTTTGCCAGGTCAATCAGCTGGTCACGTGTGATGAATCCCTGCTTATAGGCAATTTCTTCAATGCACGAAATTTTCAGACCCTGTCTTTCTTCAATTGTCTGAATGTACACAGACGCCTGGAGCAGTGATTCATGGGTGCCTGTATCAAGCCAGGCCATACCTCTTCCCATGATCTTTACGTTTAATCGGTTTTCATCAAGATACAGGCGGTTGAGATCCGTAATTTCAAGTTCTCCCCTTGCGGAAGGTTTCAGCGATTTTGCCTTTCCAACCACATCGTTACCATAAAAATACAAACCCGTGATTGCATAAAATGATTTTGCTACATGTGGGTTTTTCTTCAAGACTGATCACCTTGCCGCTATTTATCAAATTCAACCACGCCGTACCTTTCCGGATCATTTACATAATAACCGAAAACCACAGCGCCATCAGTTATTTTGGCTGTTTCAGTAAGTACCCTGCCAAAGCCATGGCCATAAAATATGTTATCACCCAGAATCATGCACACTGGTGAATCACCAATGAATTTTTCACCGATAATGAAGGCCTGTGCGAGTCCGTCGGGTGAAGGCTGTACTGCATAACTGATCTGAAGTCCGAGCTGATTGCCGTTTCCCAGCAGATCCTCATACAGGTGAATATCCTTGGGTGTGGAAATGATCAATATCTCACGGATATTTGCGAGCATCAGCACAGCCAAAGGATAGTATATCATCGGCTTATCATAAATGGGAATGATTTGCTTTGAAATACTTTTTGTAATGGGATACAGGCGGGTGCCGGAACCACCCGCCAGGATAATTCCTTTCATATATTAATATAGTTAGGATACAGTTTTTCTGCCAATGCCGAAATAGGTAAATCCATTTTCAACCAGTTCAGCCGGATCATAAATGTTCCGGCCGTCAAAAATAACTTTTTCCTTCATTATACGGGTAAGCAATTTAAAATTCGGGATTCGGAATTCGGGCCATTCGGTAACAAGGACCAGCGCATTTGCATCAATCATCACATCATACAGATCGCGGCCGAATTCTACCTTGTCGCTAAGTATCTTTTTAGCTTCTTCCATAGAAACCGGATCATAAGCCTTAACAATGGCACCTGCCTCAATCAGTTTTTCAATGATCTTGAGCGATGGTGCTTCCCTGATGTCATCAGTATTAGGTTTAAATGACAATCCCCAGATGCCGAATATTTTTCCTTTCAGATTGCCGCCAAAATGGTTTTCAATTTTAGTAAAAATAACTTCTTTTTGCCTGATATTCACATGTTCCACAGCTTCAACAATCTCCAGCCTGTAACCGATGTCCGCGGCAGTTTTTATCAGTGCCTTCACATCCTTTGGAAAACAGGAACCTCCATAACCAATACCTGCGAAAATAAATTTATTCCCGATACGCGGATCACTGCCGATCCCTTTTCTTACTGCATTGATATCAGCACCAACCAGTTCACACAGGTTGGCCAGGTCATTCATGAAACTGATTTTGGTGGCCAGCATACAGTTGGCAGCATATTTTGTCATTTCAGCTGAAGGAATGTCCATGTAAATAATCGGATGTCCGTTCAGCAAAAATGGATGATATAATCTGTTCATTATCTTGCGGGCCTGTTCGGATTCTACCCCAAGGATGATCCGGTTTGGCTTGAGAAAATCTTCCACTGCGGCACCTTCTTTTAAAAATTCCGGATTGGAAGCTACATCAAATTCGATTGTAACACCTCGTTTGTCGAGTTCACCCTGTATGGCTTCCTTTACCTTTAAGGACGTTCCGATGGGAACTGTACTTTTGGTAACAATCACCATATAGGAATTCAGGTTCATACCAATATCACGGGCGGCTGACAGAACATGGCGGAGGTCAGCACTTCCATCTTCACCCGGAGGAGTTCCAACGGCAAGGAAGATGGCTTCCGTATCCTGAATATTGTCTTTCAGGCTTGTTGAAAAAGTGAGCCGTTTCTTTTCGAGATTTCTCTTCACCATGGGTTCCAGGCCTGGCTCATAAATGGGTATTATCCCCTGGCGGAGTTTTTCAATTTTCTCTTTGTCAATATCCACACAAACGACATCTATTCCAGTTTCAGCAAAACAGGTGCCTGTAACAAGTCCAACATAACCAGTTCCGATAATGATTGTTTTCATGGTATTCTAATTTTAGTATATGGTGCGATAAAAATAGTGTATACTTATAATACTAGGAAGGAGTTTTAAAAAGATTCCACTAACTGATGTAATGTATTGGTTGAAATCATATAACAAAGGATGATCAGTCAGTGTTTTGAAGTTCACTTTTTTTATTTTTTTGCATATCTTTAGTTTTTTAAGCGGGAAAATGATAGTTTTGCAGCTCGTTTTTAACAACATAATGTCTAACTTACTAAATTTTAATTTATAATTTAATGGTTGAGAATAATAAAAACAATCTGGAGCAGTCTGAGAGCCAGGCTGAAAATGCTGAAAACCAGATGCAACAGGAGCCAGTGAACGTTGAAATGACCGAAACTGAAAATGAAAATACTTCATCACAGCCCGTTCAGGAAACAGCTACCGAGGTAATTACAAAAACTGAATCCCCCGTGACGAAGGCAAACGAAAATCAGGCAGTTGATGTAAACATTGAATCCGATCCCGCATTCGACTGGAACAAGTTCGAAGAAGGTGATTATCAGACAGAATTACAGAAAACAGACCTTGAAAGAATGTATAACGATACCCTGAGTGCCATCAAGGTAAATGAGGTTGTTGAGGGTACCGTTATTTCAATGAACAAGCGTGAAGTTGTTGTTAACATCGGTTATAAATCCGAAGGTGTGGTTAGTTTGAATGAATTCAGGTACAATCCTGAACTTGCAAATGGCGACAAAGTTGAGGTTTATATCGAAAGCCAGGAAGATAAAAAAGGCCAGCTTGTTCTTTCACACAAAAAGGCCAGGGCATTAAAATCCTGGGATCGGGTTAATGAATCACTTGAAAAGAATGAAATTATCAAGGGATATATTAAATGCCGCACCAAGGGTGGTATGATCGTAGATGTATTTGGCATCGAAGCCTTCCTCCCCGGTTCACAGATTGACGTTAAACCCATCCGGGATTACGATATTTATGTTGGCAAAACCATGGAATTCAAGGTTGTTAAAATTAACCATGAATTCAAAAATGTTGTGGTTTCGCATAAGGCACTTATTGAGGCTGAACTTGAACAGCAGAAGAAAGAAATTATTGCTAAACTTGAAAAGGGTCAGATCCTTGAAGGAACTGTTAAGAATATTACTTCCTATGGTGTATTCATTGACCTTGGCGGAGTTGATGGTTTAATTCATATCACTGACCTCTCATGGGGCAGGATCAACCATCCGGAAGAAATTGTTCAGCTCGATCAGAAACTTCAGGTTGTTATCCTCGATTTTGATGACGAAAAGAAACGTATTGCACTTGGTTTGAAACAGCTTACACCGCATCCATGGGATTCACTCGACGCCAATCTCAATGTTGGTGACAAGGTGAAAGGCCGAGTTGTTGTTATGGCTGATTACGGTGCATTTATTGAAATAGCTCCTGGTGTTGAAGGTCTGATCCATGTTTCAGAAATGTCATGGTCACAGCATTTACGCAGTGCACAGGAATTCCTTAAAGTAGGTGACGAAGTGGAAGCTGTGATCCTTACCCTCGACCGCGATGAACGGAAGATGTCACTGGGCATGAAGCAGCTTAAAACTGATCCATGGGAAAAGATTGAAGAAAAGTATCCCGTTGAGCAGCAAACATACCGCAAAAGTTCGTAACTTTACAAACTTCGGTGTTTTTGTTGAAATTGAAGAAGGTGTTGATGGTTTGATCCATATTTCTGATCTTTCATGGACCAAGAAAATCAAACATCCGGCTGAATTCACAAATATTGGTGAAAACATCGATGTAGTTGTTCTTGAGATTGATAAGGATAACCGGAGATTAAGTCTTGGTCATAAACAACTTGAAGAAAATCCCTGGGATGTATTCGAATCAATTTTCACGGTTGATTCAATTCACGAAGGAACGATTATTGAAGTAACCGATAAAGGTGCAGTAGTTGCACTTCCTTATGGTGTTGAAGGTTTTGTTACCCCAAAACATCTGATTAAGGAAGACGGAACAGGCCAGCAAAACTGGATGAAAAACTGCCTTTTAAGGTCATTGAATTTTCAAAGGGTGCCAAGAAAATCATCGTGTCGCACAGCAGGGTTCATGAGGATGTAAAACGTGCCGCATCTGATGCAGAACGTAAGGTAACGTCTGATACAACCCATAAAACTGCCAAAAAGATGAAAACCAGCATGGAGAAAACCACACTGGGTGACATCACTGATCTGGCTGCTATAAAAACAGAGATGGAAAAGAAGGAATCCAAGAAGAAGAAGGCTGAGAAGAAGCCGAAAGAGGAGGATGAAAACCAGGTTGAAAATGAGTAACATTCAATATATTTAAATTTTTTCATCATGGAATTCAAGATCGAAAAGCTTAAGAATTATACTTTAATCCAGGTGTTGGAAGAAAAACTCGATACTCACATAGCACCGACTTTGAAATCAGAACTCGTGCTTGTGTCAGGAAATGGTGAGAAAAACATAGTGCTTGATCTGAGCAAATGCAGGTACTGTGATTCTTCAGGGCTGAGTGCGATTCTTGTTGCGAACCGTCTTTGCAAAAATGCCAATGGTACCTTTGTTCTAACCGGTTTAAATGATGCTGTGGAAAGGCTTATTACAATTTCCCAGCTCGACACGGTGTTGAATATTGCGGTTTCAGTGGATGAAGCGACAAAACTCTTTAATGAAGCATAAAATTATTATTTAGTGCTCAGATGTCATTCACGTTGACGGTATTGGGAAGCAGCTCTGCTGTTCCCACCACCAAAAGATTCCCAACCGCTCAGGTACTTAATGTACATGAGCGGTTTTTTTTAATTGACTGCGGAGAAGGAACCCAAATCCAGCTAAGGCGGTTTTCAATCAACATGTCAAGGATCAATCATATTTTCATCAGCCATCTGCATGGTGATCATGTTTTCGGATTATATGGATTGTTTTCATCCTATAATCTTCTTGGCAGAAAATCGGATTTGCATGTTTATGCATATCGCGATCTCGAAATTACCCTGGATCATTTTAAAAAGCAGTTTGGCATAAACATGTCCTATAACATCATCTTTCATCCTTTCACTGCCGATCAGCCCTATGAAATTTATAATGACAGGCGGATGACGGTTCAAACGCTGCCTTTGAGGCATAGTGTTCCGGTGGTGGGATTTATTTTCCGGGAAAAGCCTAAGTTACTGAATATCAGAAAAGATAAGATCACTCATTATGGTCTGGGAATCAGGGAAATACGGAGTATAAAGGAAGGCAATGACCTTGTAAGGGATGATGGGACCTTCATTCCAAACAAAGAACTTACCCTCCCGCCTGTAAAACCCAGATCATATGCTTTTTGTACTGACACATCCTGTTTTCCCTCCCTTGCGGAAAGCTTAAAAAATATCGATCTTTTGTATTTTGAGGCAACCTTTATCCATGAGGACAAAAAACTGGCTAAGCTTACAAACCATTCAACCTCAGTACAGGCCGCTACCCTGGCAAAAAAGGCCGGTGTTGGCAAACTGTTGATGGGACATTTTTCAAACCGTTACAGGAGCGTGAGACAGCTTTTGGCAGAAGCAACGGAAATATTTCCCAATAGTTTTGCAGCTGAGGATGGAGACACGTATGTGATTCCTGAAGTGCATGATGACCTTTGAAGACAATAGCCGTAAAAAACGTATATTTGCCATTTATTTCAGATTAATAAATCCTTTGTGGAAGAAAAGATCATAATCCTGGATTTTGGTTCTCAATACACCCAGCTCATTGCGCGCCGGGTTCGTGAACTCAACGTATATTGCGAAATCTGGCCTTTTAATAAAGCGAACCTTCATGATCCTTCCGTAAAGGGAGTTATTCTATCAGGAAGTCCGTTTTCAGTGAGGGATTCCAATGCACCCTTGCCTGATCTGGAGGGTATAAAGGGTCGGTTACCCGTTCTGGGCATTTGTTATGGTGCACAATACCTGTCGCATTACTTCGGTGGAGAAGTAGCTCCATCAAAACACAGGGAATATGGAAGGGCAAATCTTGAGATAACCGATCCTTCATGCATACTTTTGCAGGGAGTCGGCAACGGTGCACAGGTTTGGATGTCACACGCCGATACCATTGTTAAAATCCCTGAGAATTATCATATTGTGGGAAACACAAATGATGTGAAAATAGGAGCCTTTGTCATCAGGGGTGAAGATACTTACGGGATACAGTTTCACCCTGAAGTATATCATACCACGGAAGGATTAAAAATTCTGAAGAATTTTGTTGTTGATATTTGTGGCTGCAAGCAGGATTGGACTCCTGAATCGTTTATTGTTGAAACAATCGGAAATCTGAAAAGGACCCTGCTCGATGACAAGGTTGTACTTGGACTCTCAGGTGGGGTTGATTCATCGGTAGCGGCCGTATTGCTTCACAGGGCCATTGGAAAGAACCTTACCTGTATTTTTGTGGATAATGGATTATTGCGCAAGGATGAATTCCAAAGCGTATTGACATCCTACCAGCATATGGGTTTGAATGTACTTGGCATCAATGCCCGTGATCTTTTTCTTGAAGATCTGAAAGGTATTATAGACCCTGAGAAAAAGCGCAAGAGCATTGGCAGGAATTTCATTGAAATATTCAATCGCGAAGCTCACAAGATAGAGGGAGTAAGCTGGCTTGCACAAGGCACTATTTATCCCGATGTGATCGAGTCCGTTTCTGTAAACGGTCCGTCTGCCACAATCAAATCACACCATAACGTGGGCGGTTTACCTGAAATTATGCACCTGAAAGTGGTTGAACCATTGAAACTGCTGTTTAAAGATGAGGTACGGCGGGTCGGAAAGACCCTTCAATTAGATCCAAATATTCTGAACAGGCATCCATTTCCCGGACCCGGACTGGCCATTCGCATCATCGGCGACATTACAGCTGAAAAGGTACAATTATTGCAGGATGTAGATGATATTTTTATCCAGGGCCTTCGCGAATATGGCCTGTATGATAAGGTATGGCAGGCGGGAGCCATTTTGCTGCCGGTTCAGTCGGTTGGTGTAATGGGAGATGAACGGACCTATGAAAATGTTATTGCACTACGGGCAGTTTCGTCTACGGATGGTATGACAGCCGACTGGTCCCAGCTTCCATATGAATTTCTCGGTTATATCTCAAACAGGATCATTAACAGGGTAAAAGGAGTTAACCGGGTGGTTTATGACATCAGTTCAAAACCACCCGCAACAATTGAATGGGAATAAACTATTTTATTAATTGAGGTCAGAAATATGAACAGGCGTTGTATGAAAAAGAGAATAAGCTGCAGTTTATTGATCTTATCCATATTCTCAGGATGGGGTTTGCATGCGCAGATACTGAATGAACAAGTCATGAAATTTGGTACTGTTCTTGACAGAATTGAGAAGTATTATGTTGATTCTACCAACCAGGAATTGCTTGTTGAAGATGCAATAAAAGGACTATTGAAAGAACTTGATCCACATTCATCATACCTCACTCAAAAAGAGGTAGAGGAAATGAATGAACCACTTCAGGGTAATTTTGAAGGTATCGGGGTATCTTTCAATATTCTGAATGATACAGTCTATATTATTTCGCCAATTTCAGGCGGCCCATCTGAAAAGGTCGGTATTATGGCGGGTGACAGAATTATTAAGGTGGATGGCAAAAATATTGCCGGCATTTCAATTAACAATGATCAGGTTTTCGCCTTACTGAAAGGGAAAAAGGGGACCCGTGTAAACCTCAGTATCTTAAGAAAGGGAGAAGGACTAATTGACTTTGATGTAGTCAGGGATAAAATTCCGATTTATAGCGTTGACGCCAATTACAATGCTGGTGACGGCATCGGCTATATTAAGCTGAACAGGTTTTCCATGACAACCATGGAAGAATTTCAAAAAGCGATCAAAAGCCTAAAAGAGGAAAATGTTAAAAACCTGATCCTTGACCTTACCGGCAACGGAGGTGGATATCTTGATGTGGCAATCAGTCTCGCTGACCAGTTTCTTGAAAGCAATAAGCTAGTGCTATATACCCAGGGTATCAATAGTCCCAAGCAGGAATATTATTCTACCCGGGAAGGCAGTTTTGAAAAAGGACACCTTGTAATCCTTATTGATGAGGGATCGGCTTCAGCGAGTGAAATTGTAACCGGGGCTGTCCAGGATTGGGACAGGGGTATCATTGTTGGCCGGCGTTCCTACGGAAAAGGATTGGTACAGAAACAAATGCCATTACCTGATCGATCCATGATCAGGCTCACAGTAGCCAAATACTATACTCCTACGGGCCGTCTGATCCAAAAGCCATATAAAATGAACAGGGATGATTATGACAAAGATCTGCTCAACCGTTACATGAATGGTGAAATGGCCCATAAAGACAGCATTCACTTCCCAGATTCGCTCAAATACTTTACTTTAAAGAATACCCGCCTGGTTTATGGCGGTGGAGGCATCATGCCCGACTATTTTGTATCCATCGACACAAGCTATTACTCTGATTATTACCGGCAGCTCATCAGGAAGGGTCTGCTAAACCGTTTTGTTCTTCAATATGTTGATACCCGGAGAAGTGAACTTCACAAAAAGTATCCTGATTTTGCTAGCTTCAAAAGTAGTTTTACACTCACGGATGAATTTATGACCAGTTTTTACAATTTTGCGTCAGAAAACGGGCTTCAAAAAAACGATATGGACCTTGCCCTTTCAGGAAATCAGATACAATTGCTGCTTAAATCATACATTGCCCGGGACCTCTGGTCAAACAATGAATTTTTTGAAATAGTCAATGGCAGTGATCCCAAATTTGAAACCGCGATGAATATTCTGCGCAACTGGGACAAATTCGAGGTAATGTTGTTAAATACAAAGTAGCTGACCTGAGTATGACCATAGTTGTGCATGTAATGCAATGGTTAGAAATGCATTACATAAAAATATTTGAATGGCTGGCCACAATTACTGGTTTTCTTTATATTTATTATACAATTCGTGAAGATGTCCGGCTTTGGATATATGGAATAATATCTTCGGCCTTGTTTGCGTGGGTTTTTTTCAAATCTTCAATATATGCCAATTCTTTATTATACATATATTACGTGATCATTGGCTTTTACGGCTGGTATACCTGGTCGCGGAGTGAAAAAGAAAAGAACATAGAGGCAAAGCTGACGATCCACAGGTCATCCGTAAAAAGGCTGATTGTTTATATTTCTATTTCAGTCGTCTCTGCCATACCTGTATATTTTATTTTAAGAAAGTTTTCTGATTCAGATGCTCCACTGATTGATGCCGTGCTTACAACCGGCGGCATGGTAGCAACCTGGATGCTGACTCAGAAACTGATCGAACAATGGATTTTCTGGATAATAATTGACCTGATGTGGTGCGGCCTCATGATTTATAAAGGTATGTATCCCACTCTGCTACTTTTTATTGCTTATACAATCCTCGCCTTTAAAGGATATTTTGAATGGAAAAAAGAACTGGCAATGTCGGTGACAAAATAATCCGGATTGTTTTAACCGGCCCTGAATGCACGGGAAAATCAACACTGGCAGTCCAACTTGCACAACATTATAGTACCATATGTATTCCGGAATATGCCCGTGAATATGTAGGAGGCCTATCACGACCCTATGATTATGATGACGTTGTGCATATTGCCAAAACTCAGGTAAAGCAACTTGAGGAATATTCAAAGCATGCCAGCAGGATTTTGTTTTTAGATACATACCTGATTATTACCAAGGTGTGGTTCGATCTTGTTTATAAACGCCGTCCGGAATGGATCGACAAAGAATTGTCAAAACATTCGGTTGATTTTTATTTACTTTGCGATACAGATATTCCCTGGGAGGCAGACCCGGTAAGAGAAAACGGAGGTGCCAGGCGTGAATATCTTCTGGAATTATATGAAAAAGAGCTCCTGGATTTTGCTTGTGAATATGGAGTTGTACGGGGATCAGGAGATGAACGTCTCCAAAATGCAATCAGACTGGTGGATAATTATATTCAAAAACTGACGACCTATGTTTGACATGGTAGCAAAAACCCTGTTTGGGATGGAGGATATTCTTGCTTCGGAACTATCGGAACTGAACGCTCAAAATATCCGTATCCTTAACAGGGCTGTTTCGTTTACAGGTGATAAGAAGATGATGTACAGGGCCAATTACAATCTAAGGCTGGCCCTGAAGATACTTGTTCCGATAGGAGAATCGGAATTGAAAAATGAAAATGATCTTTATCCGTATGTCCGCAGTATTCAATGGGATAAATACATGAGTGTGGATGAGACACTGGCAATTGACGTGGCATTGAAATCTGACCTGTTTACCCACTCTCAATTTGTTGCTCAAAAGATTAAAGATGCCATTGTTGACCAGTTTCGGGACAAATACGGCCGAAGACCTTCAGTAGATCTTGAATTTCCTGCCCTCAGAATAAATGCATTTTTAAGTGATAAAAGAGTTACGCTCTCCATCGACAGCAGCGGTGATCCATTGTACAGGAGAGGATACCGGTTCAAGCAGGGATTGGCCCCACTCAATGAGGTTCTCGCTGCAGGCCTTGTTAAAATGACAGGCTGGACCGGCGATGTTCCTTTCGTTGATTTTATGTGCGGATCCGGCACTATTCCGGTTGAGGCAGCCATGATGGCAGCAAAAATTCCCCCAGGGTCTCTCGGTCGTCCTTATGGTTTTCAAAAATGGAAGGATTATGATAATGGTCTGTTCCGTGAAATTGAAAAGGACGCAAAAATTGAAAAACAGGACATCAGAATATTCGCATCGGACATTTCTCCCGAAGCAGTGCGTCTGGCAACAAGCCATGCAAGGAATGCACACGTTACGGAAAGTATCAGTTTCAGGGCCTGCGATTTCAACGAGGTGATTCCACCTGCCGGGCCGGGAGTTATTCTCATTAATCCACCCTATGGTGAACGGATTATTCCTGAAAATATTAATGAATTGTATGCCCTGATTGGCAGCAAATTCAAGAAAGGTTTTGAGGAATACACAGCCTGGATTTTCAGTGGAAACTATGAAGCAATGAAACATGTTGGATTAAGACCATTCAGAAAAATACCACTTTTCAACGGCCAGCTTGAATGCAGACTGAACGGTTTTGCTTTGTATTCGGGATCCAAAAAAGCAAGCAAGCAAGTCAGTTCGTAACTTGAAAATACATGTTCATCAACAACCTGTAACCCTTGTTTACAAAAAAACGTTGACTATCTGTAATGATTTGGTAAAAATAGTTATATTTAAATGACAGTAGAAATTGGATTTCCAGTTGGTAAAATCGGGAAATACCGCTGTAGGTTATTTCAAGATATTTTTTTATATATTTGTGGGTGTTCGATTTCTCTGTTAAAAAGCAACCAGGCCTTTTATGAGCTTTAATCTAAAGGAATACTACTCCAATCTAAGTAAGGGTGATGTTTTGCTGGCTTACAAAGGCAGTATTACTTCCGATCTTATTAATGATATCCTTGAAGCAGTTGAAAAGAAGCTTGAGGAGGCTAATGCAGAAAGCAAGCTTAGAAAGAAAATTTACAACGTATTGGTAGAGAGTCTGCAAAACCTGTTTCATCATATTGAAACCAGTCATGAAGGAATACAGGAAGAGCTTGACCCAAAATTCGGCCTTCTTGTGATTGAACGTGAGGGTGAATATTATAAAGTTACGACCGGAAATTTTGTGAACACCAAGCGTATTAAGTTCTTAAAGGAAAAAATTGACAAAATCAACTCTCTTACTAAAGATGAGCTGAAGGACATGTACAAATTCATACTTAACCATCAGAAGCTTTCTGCCAAAGGTGGTGGGGGACTCGGACTGGTTGACATTGCCCGGAAAGCAGGGAATAAACTGGAATATGAATTTTATGTGTATGACGACAATTATTCTTTTTTTAATTTAACAATCAGGGTATAATTACTGTTTCTGAAATTCATATTTGCTTATGGAACCAATTAATATTGAGGGCAGTCCTAAAACACCATCTATCAAGTTTGATATTGAAAAAGGAATTCTTGAAATAAAGGGAAGATCAATTCCCGAAAATTCAATTGAATTTTACAAACCATTGGTAGATTGGCTTGATGAATATGCTAAAGATCCGGTTAAAAAAACACAGGTCAACATACATCTTGAGTACTTCAATACCAGTTCCTCTAAATGTATCCTGGATGTGTTCAAAAAGCTGGAAGCGATTCATAAGGCCAAGCATGATGTAGTCATTTTCTGGTATTATGAGGAAGATGATGAAGATATGCTTGAAGCCGGTGAGGATTATGAATCCATCATCCGGATACCTTTTAAAATGGTTGAAATTGTAGACTAAAACTTTCTACGACTGATTCGACCATCTTGAACTTAATTGTTCCAGCAGATCAAGAAATCTTTTTAGCAGCCTGAAATACAAGATCAGGTAAAGCATCAGTGTAAAGCACCAGATGATTATCGTATTTACCGCAAATGTGCTGTAGTATTTCCCTAAGACCATTTTCCTGGGTGCATAAAAATGTGCTTTAATAAAGCCTGGTTCCGGATCGAGGTATATGGGATCCATTTTCTGGTATAACTTTCCTTTGTATTCAATGATTTTGTCAAGCTCATTATTGTTTTCAACAAATTCAGTGAGCTTTTCATTATGATACATTCTTTTCAATTCAAAAAAACTATCCTTGTCGGAGGCTGTCTTCTGTAATTCTCTGATCAGATCATCCTTATTATCATTGGCATTGTTGTATATCCGCATATAGATCTTATTCAATACCTTCATGTAATCTCGGGTCTGCTTTATCACATCGTCATTTACACTTTCCGTGGTTAGTCGTGTCAACGCGGGAAATTCTATATTCTGAATGTGGCTGATCGGTATTTTTTTAATTACCGGAAGTTCATGCGAAAGTTCATTCCTTAGCAGGTCTACTGCTGTTTTAAATTTTGGTGGTCTTGGTTGCGCATTGAGATTGGATTCAATATAATCGACCTTTTTTTCCAATTCCTTTATCCAGTAATTTTTTTTGTATTCCGCAATACTCATAGCCTTGTTCACTGTGTAGAATTTGGCATCATAATCATTATGCATGAACTGCTCAACAACCAGTGCCTCATAACCCCAGCGAGTGGTCATAACTTCGCCATATACCGGTATATTGCCCGGCGATGATATCCTGGGATTTAACTTGTCATATTTTACAATTACACCGCTTAAGATGATTTGCGGAATAACAAGAAATGGAATCAGGATGTAAATGGTAACAACTGTTTTAAAACTGTCCGAAATAACAAGCCCCATCAGGTTTGATGACACCCATGCACTGAAAAGAATCAGCCAGTAGTTAAAAAACATGCCCTTCACCCCTAGAATTGAATTTCCGATCAGTACGAAGGTAAAAGCCTGAATTGCAGATATTGTCAGCAATACGGCGACCTTTGACAACAAGTATCCCGACCAGCTCAGATTCAGGAAGGCCTCACGCTTAAGAATCTTTCTGTCCTTTATTATTTCTTCCGCACTTAGTGTTAGTCCCATAAAAGTAGCCACAATCACGGACATGAACAGGTAAACCGGCAGGTTGCTGTTATCCATGAATACATAACTCCCTTCGCTTGTCTCGCTTACATTGAAATACTTAATGATGAAAGACAAGATGAAGGCAAGTACAGGGGCTTCCAGCAAAGTAATAATTAGATACTGGGTGTTGGAGATCTTAGATAATATATCACGGGTAACAAACACCCGGATTTGTTTAAGCAAGCTTGGGATCTTGAAAGCTATTGTTGGCACGCGCACCTTCTCCTCAATTTTTTCCTTCCTGGGTTTATCGGTTTTTGAAAAAAATCCATGCCATTCTTTAGGTGATATTTTTCTGATTCGTGTCTCTTTGCCATATTCATCTATCACAAGCGATTCAACAATGTTGAATATCTGTTCGGGATTGACATTGCCGCAGGCATGGCACTCACTATCTGCCCAGTTGGCATGATGTACCTTTGATTTGAAGTACATGATGGAATCAACCGGATTGCCATTGTAAATGAGGAAACCGCCTGTATCCAGGATCAGCAGATTGTCAAACATCTTAAAGATATCGGAAGATGGCTGATGGATTACAACAAAAATCAGTTTCCCCTTTAGTGTAAGATCTTTAAGCAGATCAAGAATATTCTCCGAATCCCGTGAAGACAATCCTGAAGTAGGCTCATCCAGAAAAAGGATTGCCGGTTCACGAATGAGTTCAAGTGCGATATTCAATCGTTTACGTTGCCCACCGCTGATTTTCTTATTCAGCGGAGTGCCCACCTGGATATCTTTGATCTCGAAAAGCCCCAGACTGTGCAGCATGTTGTTCACTGCCTGAGCAATAAGCTCTTCCGAATAATTGTCAAAGCACAGCCTTGCATTGTAATAAAGATTCTGATAAACAGAAAGTTCTTCAATCAGAAGATCATCCTGAGAAACATGGCCAATTAATCCCCTGATCTTATCCTCATCTTTATGAATATCGATTCCATTAATAAGCACCCGGCCCTCAGTTGGGTTCACTGATCCGTTAAGAATATTCAGCAGGGTAGACTTACCTGCTCCGCTTGATCCCATAATACCCACAAGCCTTCCTGATTCCTCACTGAAATTTATCTTGAACAGTCCGTTTTTTCCGTTTTTAAAACGAAAGGTAACATCGTCAGCCTCAAAAACAATAACAGGTAATTCCTGATCATCTTTGAAGGCACTGACAAGATCACTGAAATACAAGGGCTTTACATGGTGATTTCGAATTGAAGTTCCTGTATTTAAAACATATACCTTATCTTCCTGCAGGATCTGCCCGTTCAGATACAGTTCACTTTCGCCCCTGTACCGCAAAAAATACATGCTTGCAGATGATAAATGAATGATCCATATTTTACCGGTGAGATATTCCGAAAATATATGTCTGGTGTCTGAAGCAGGGGGATTTTTTTGGTTGTCGATAAGAAGCAGCGATCTGTTATTCGGAACCTCTTGAAAGGAATTGAGTGTAAAATCAAGGATCAGTTCGTATTCTTCTTTCGGAATGTAGAATGATTCGGCAACAGCGTTGATAAAGGCTAATTCCTGGTCTGTGACCTCATTCCCATCGGATTTTACAAATTCAAACAACTGGACAAGGACGATGACTTTTTGTTTCTGGGCCAGTTCTTTGTTAATTTCATTGCAAATTCGTAATACCTTTACCGAATCTGCCCCAATCCTTTTATTTCCTCTTTCATTCTGAAGCATTTGATGCTTCGAATAATAAGAGTCAAATAAGGTGACATAATCTTTTACCAATTCATGATTCAACTGCCTTTCAAGGAATGAATTCACAACGCTCCGCCTGTCCTTTCCATTGCTGTCGGGACTTGCGATAATCGCAAATAGTTCCATTAAAGCTTTGAGAATCTTTTCACTCATTGCTTATACCGTGTTTTCTGAATCAGGAGTTTTAATCTCATCAATCATTCTACGTAATACCGGTATGCAGGTTTCAAGCCCGATACTGATCTCGCAGATTTTCGCAGATTTCGCAGATTAACTTGTGTTTGCGGGGCTTATTTTCTCGCAGATTTTCGCAGATTTCGCTGATGGATGCTCGCTTTGCTCGCATCTGGGATTATAATACTGAGTTGCACAGAGAAACGGAGGTTCACAGAGAAAATCTATTTCCTTTTGAATTCTTTACCCAGAAACGGACAATCGAATGCAATGAGATTGCTCTCTGCGTCCTCCAAAGCGCGCTAAACATCAAAAACCTCCGTGTAACTCGGTGTTAAATTTTGGGCCATCGCATTGTATAGTCATTTGTTTTCTCGCAAATCTCCAGCAACTTGACAATTAGTCAGGCTTAGAAAAAGTATTAAGCCAAACTGGCATTTCAGTGATTTATTTGTTGTCAAAGTGTCCACATATCTCCTTAACATTAAGATGGTTCATAATTTGAGATATCCTAAGAAAATTAGCTTATGAATCTTGAAAACTTCACTATACGGTCCCAGGAGGCTATTCAACTGGCATTTTCGCTCGCCCGTGACAGTCAGCATCAGGCTGTTGAGACCGGGCATCTGTTAAAGGCCCTTCTGAATTCGGGAGATGGCATAGCAGATCAATTACTGAAAAAGTCAGGTGTTCAAACCGCATTAATATCAGAGAAGCTTGATCGGATCATTATTTCATTTCCGAGAGTAACCGGGGGAGAGCAATATATATCACATGATACAAACAGGGCACTTCAGAAAGCCCTTGATAGCTCAAAAGGAATGAAAGATCAATATGTTTCAGTGGAACATTTGCTGATCGGACTTGTGAGTGTTGGTGATAGTATAAGTCAGTTGTTGAAGGATTCCGGATTAAATGAAAAAGAATTAACATCATCCATTATGGACTATAGAAACGGAAAAAAGGCAGATACCCCATCATCCGAAGACACCTATAACTCGTTGAACCGGTTTGCCATTAACCTGAATGAGCAAGCCCAAAGCGGAAAACTCGATCCGGTAATCGGCAGGGATGAGGAGATCAGGCGTGTTTTGCAAATACTTTCAAGGCGTACAAAAAACAATCCGTTACTGATTGGCGAACCCGGAGTAGGGAAAACTGCCATTGCTGAAGGACTGGCACAAAGGATCATTTCTGGAGATGTGCCTGAAAATCTGAAATCAAGATTGATATTCTCACTTGATATGGGTGCCCTGATTGCAGGTGCAAAATATAAAGGTGAATTTGAAGAGCGACTCAAAGCTGTGGTCAAAGAGGTTATTGATGCAGCCGGAGAGATCATCCTTTTTATTGACGAGATCCATACATTGGTAGGAGCCGGTCAGAGTGAAGGTGCCATGGACGCTGCCAATATCCTGAAGCCTGCCCTGGCAAGGGGTGAGTTACGGGCTATCGGTGCAACCACCCTGGGGGAATACCAGAAATATTTTGAAAAAGACAAGGCCCTTGAACGCAGGTTCCAGGTTGTTATGATCAATGAACCCGATACAGCAAGTGCAATATCTATTCTTCGTGGGCTCAGGGAGCGTTATGAAAATCATCATAAGGTAAGAATTCGTGATGAAGCAATCGTGGCTTCTGTTGAACTTTCCCAGCGATATATAACCGGAAGATTTCTACCTGATAAAGCCATTGATCTTATAGATGAGGCGGCTTCCAAACTGAGGCTGGAGATGAATTCCGTTCCCCAGGAAATTGACTCCCTTGAAAGAAAGATCCAGCAGCTTGAAATTGAAAGAGAGGCATTGAAGCGGGAAAATGACCAGATAAAGGTGACCATGCTGAGCAAAGAGATCAGTAGTCTGAATGAAGAAAGAACGAAGTTGAGAGCCAAATGGCAATCTGAAAAAACACTGGTTGATGAGATTCAATCCGACAAACAAAAAATAGAAAACCTCAAATTCGAGGCGGATCAGGCTGAGCGTATGGGAGATTATGGCAAGGTGGCTGAGATACGGTATGGCAAAATCCGTGATGCTGAAAAAAGGATTGAAGATTTAAAGGCAAAACTGGCCGGGATGCAGCAAAACGCTGCCATGATAAATGAGGAGGTTACGGCAGAAGATATTGCCGAGATCGTATCAAAATGGACTGGCATACCGGTTAGCAGGATGATACAGTCTGAGCGCGACAAACTGCTGAACCTTGAAAAGGAACTCCATAAGCGGGTTGTCGGTCAGGATGAAGCCATTGCTGCCGTTTCTGATGCAGTAAGAAGAAGCCGTGCCGGTTTGCAGGATCCCAGGCGCCCGATTGGTTCGTTCCTGTTTTTGGGTACTACTGGTGTTGGCAAGACTGAACTTGCCAAGGCCCTGGCTGAATTATTGTTCAACGATGAAAATTATATGACGCGTATTGATATGTCGGAGTACCAGGAGAGACATACGGTTTCGCGTTTGGTCGGAGCACCTCCGGGATATGTCGGGTATGAAGAGGGGGGCCAGTTAACTGAGGCCGTAAGAATGAAACCCTATTCAGTGATCCTTCTTGATGAAATTGAGAAGGCGCATCCCGATGTATTTAATGTGTTGTTGCAGGTTCTTGATGACGGACGTTTAACAGATAATAAGGGACGGGTTGTTAATTTCAAGAATACACTGATTATTATGACATCCAATATCGGTTCGTCAATTCTGCAACAGAATCTTCAGGATCTGAATGATACTAACCGTGCGATTGTTCTTGAAAGAACACGGAATGAGGTTTTTGAAATGGTTAAGAAAACCTTCCGGCCCGAGTTCCTGAACCGGATTGATGAATTAATCATGTTTACACCGCTTTCTGAAAAAGAGATCAGGGAAATTGTAAGATTGCAGTTAAATCATGTTATAAGTCAACTCGCAGGGATTGATATTAATCTCAGCATAACGGAGCCTGCCATTGACCTTATCGCCGAGCAGGGATTCGATCCTCAATATGGGGCAAGGCCGATCAAAAGGCTCATACAAAAAGTAATTCTGAATGAATTATCCAGAAAGATCCTTGAAGAAAAAATTAAGAAGGATCAGGAAGTGCAGATAGGCAGGGATAAAACGGGAATTACAATATCCGTTTTGAACTAACTGACTTGTGTAAAACTATCAACACACTCATCAAGAGTGGGATAGAGTTTAAAAACGTTGTGCAGTTGAAGTAATTTGAATAGTTCCATCACTTCGGGTCCGATATTGCAAAGCCTGAACTGGCCTTTATTGTTAGCTGCTGTCTTTAATATGGAAAGGAAAACACCAAAACCGGAGCTGTCAATATATTTGATGCCCTCGAGGTTCAGTATCATTCGGGTTCCGGGAGTATTGAAAAAACTTTTCAAGTCTTCCTTAACGGGTTCGGTGATCAATGCATTAAACCGATCAATGTTATCAAATCGAACAACTGCTATGTTGTTTATTTTCTCAGTCTTTAGCATATTATTTGATATTAAAAGTATAGTTCGATATTGGCACTAACCACTTCCAATTCCTGCATAGCAATGGCTGATACCTGCTTGAATTTTTCAATGATACCTGCGTAGCTTTCGGATTTTTTACCTTCCATGGCAAGGCTTTCAAGGTTCTTTAAATCAATTGCCAGATCCTGAAGTCCCATAATTGAAACTGATGATTTTGCTTTGTGGGCCAGTTTTCCCAGAGATTCATAGTCATGGCTAACCAGATGCTTATCCATTTCAATTGAAAACTCAGAAACCTGCTCCCGGAATATAGTTATCATTTCCAGGACCAATTCCCTATTCCCGCCTGACATTTCTCTAAGGTATGATAAATCAGTTGTCATCAAAAGATAGAATTTTTCTTCATTAAGGCGATGGAATTTTGTATAAATATATATCAATTTTTGCTTATTTGAGCTTATCCCTTGTGAGATATTTTAAACAGGGTATAACAGGATTGACTGATTATGGTAAAAGTCATATTTCACTGCTGATATTTATTCTATTTTTGATTACGACGTGAATACATAAATAATGAAAAAAACTTCTTTTAATATCAGGCATCACCAGCTTGGCGCCCGCATGGTTGAATTTGCAGGTTATGAGATGCCAGTAGAGTATACAGGTATTAATAGCGAACACATGGCTGTGAGGAACGCGGCGGGACTATTTGATGTATCACACATGGGTGAAATATGGGTAAAGGGTCCAAAGGCCCTTGAGTTACTGAATTATGTTTTGTCTAATGATCCCCGGGTTATTTTTCCGGGAAAGGCACAATATTCCTGTTTTCCCAACGGCAAGGGCGGTATTGTGGACGACCTTATTGTTCATATGTTCTCAAAAGAACTATACCTGCTTGTTGTCAATGCTTCCAATGTGGAAAAGGACTGGGAATGGCTGAATGATAACAATCATGCCGGTGCTGAACTTGAAAATGCTTCTGACCGGTATTCCCAGCTTGCTGTTCAGGGTCCTCATGCCACGCGGCTGTTGCAACAACTGACTAAAATTGATCTTCAGGCTATGCAGCCCTTTACATTTGTTACAGGGGAAATAGCCGGACTGTCGAATGTGATCATTGCTACCACAGGGTATACAGGATCGGGAGGGTTTGAATTGTACCTCGACCATGCAGATCCTCTTGCATTTTGGGACAATATTTTTGAGGCTGGAAAAAACTTTGGGCTTGTGCCTGTGGGACTTGCTGCAAGGGATACATTGCGTCTCGAAATGGGATATACCCTGTATGGAAATGATATTGACAGTACAACATCACCTATTGAGGCCGGCCTTGGATGGATCACGAAATTTTCAGATGACCGTGATTTTATTGATAAGGACGTTTTGCTTGCTCAAAAGAAGAACGGTGTAAGCCGTAAGATGACAGGGTTTGAAATGATTGACAGGGGAATCCCCCGCCAGCATTATTCATTGTTCAATAACCAGTTGGTAAATATTGGCGAGGTAACCTCAGGAACTATGTCGCCATGCCTGAAACAGGGGATTGGCATGGCTTATGTTCAACCAGAATATGCTCAGTCAGGGAAAGAAATATTTGTAAATATCCGTGATAAAATGCTCAGGGCCCGCACAGTAAAGATGCCTTTTTATAATCCGGCATAATACATGGACAGGACGATTGTCCCTACAGATTAGCCTCCCCCGCCACATTCACCTGATCAGATTCAATGTGTCCGTCAAGCAACCGGATTATCCTGTGTGCATGCCGCGCAATAGTCTCCTCATGTGTAACAAGAATGATCGTATTACCCTTACCATGGATATCATGAAAAAGACCCATGATGTCAATTGATGTTTTGGAATCAAGGTTACCAGTAGGCTCATCTGCAAGAATAATGGCGGGATTGTTTACCAATGCCCTGGCAACAGAAACACGCTGTCTTTGACCTCCCGAGAGTTCATTGGGCTTATGTTCCATCCTGTCGGCCAACCCAACACTTTCAAGGACTGCCCTGGCCCTCGTAATTCGTTCATGTTTTGGTACACCTGCATATACAAGCGGCAGCATCACATTTTCCAATGCAGAATACCTTGGTAACAGGTTAAAAGTCTGAAATACAAATCCGATTTCACGGTTCCTGATCTCGGCAAGTTGATTATCCACAAGTCTGCTGGCATCCTGGCCATTCAGAATATAAACCCCGGAAGTAGGTGTGTCAAGGCAACCAATGATATTCATGAGGGTGGATTTACCCGAACCAGATGGCCCCATGATTGCAACGTACTCATTCTTGTTTATTTCGAGGGAGATGGATCGCAGGGCATTTACAACTTCCAGACCAGGGTAGTAATTTTTTATGATGGATTCGAGGTGGATAATTTTGTTCATACAAGCACAATTGAAGCTTTAAAATTAACATTAATAACTGATTGCTAATAGTTGATCCGGAATATTTGCTTAGGCGTATGTATATTATTAAAATAGATGCCCATATGGAACAAATCGATAATTACGCCCATGCTGGCATGTGAGCGTATTTTATTCCAGGCTGATCGCATATCATGTGACCAGTTAATATCATCAAAAATAAGGATGGGACTTTTACCCCTTGATATAAATGCGGAATAATATCGCCAGGTAGCTTCAGTTGTATGATTCCCGTCAATATAGACCATATCACCCGGGCCAATGTAATTGGCCAATTGGGGGAGCACATCATCAAAAGAACTGTTGATAATCGTTATGTTTTTAATACGGTTAATCCTGAAATTCCGGGATGCCACTTCAGCAAGCTGGGGATTGCCTTCAACCGTAATGACTTCCGCACGTGGATTTCCTGTGGCGAGGTATTGTGTGCTGATGCCTGCAGCCGTTCCCAGCTCAATGATATGGGAGGGATTGTAATACCCTGCCAGGCGGTATAATAGTCTGCCATACCTTTTGTTTACCGAGGCAATCCGGGTAACATCACCAACATTCCTATTGGTGCGTTTCTTTTTGCTTCCGGCACCGAAATCAACGGAGGATAAAAGGGTCGAATCGTTCAACAGGATAGATCTTGTGTTTTCGATCTTGTGAAAATCAGGATTCATCAAAGCATCATTCAGTACGTTGATTTGAAAATTATCAAAAAAGGTGCCTGTGCCATGCTGATATAAAGCCTTGATCCGGTGAATTAGCAAATTTATAGGATATAGCACGTTGTTCATAAATACAAAATTAACCAGTATTCTCTTTCTCTGTGTAAATCTTTTTGGCAATCTTGAGTAAACTTTTGCGATATTTACGCATCTCCTTAACATCATGAGTGATATACTGGACAACGAAATCAAGTATCTGAAGGGGGTTGGACCCAAACGTGCGGAATTGCTTGCAAAGGAATTGGGTATTTTAACCTGCCGGGATATCCTGTATTATTTCCCTTTTAAGTATATTGACCGGTCAAGGATCTACGCGATCAATGAAATAGACACCACCCAGACCTTTATCCAGGTGAAGGGAAAGATCACACATTTCAGGATGGAGGGACAGCGATACAAGCAGCGCCTGGTGGGTATATTTACTGATGGTACAGGGATCCTGGAACTGGTATGGTTTAAGGGATTGCAGTGGGTAATGAGCAATTACCAGCTAAACACCGAATATATTGCCTTTGGTCGTCCCACCATTTTTAACAAAAGACTTTCCGTCGCCCATCCCGAGATGGAAACAACCGACAAGGAAGATAACACGCTATATTCATCCCTTCAGCCACAATACAGCCTCACGGAAAAGCTCCGGAACAGTTTTATTACATCAAAGACCATTCATAAAATGAATGGTCAGATTTTATCCCAGATTAATACAATTCCGGAAACTCTTCCGGTTGTTCTTATAAAAAGGCTCAGGCTGATGGATCTTGCTGACGCGATACGCAACATTCATTTTCCTGAAAACAACGAAAATCTGCGAAAGGCCACCTACAGGCTTAAATTTGAGGAACTTTTCTATATACAACTTAATATTCTGGGTCAGAAGAACAAAAGGCAGATTCTATCGCATGGAATTGTCTTTTCCAGGGTAGGTGACAACCTGAATAATTTTTATAAAAACAGGCTCAAGTTCGAACTCACCGGTGCTCAAAAAAGGGTGATCCGGGAAATCAGGAAAGATATGGGTTCAGGCCGGCAGATGAACCGTCTGTTACAGGGAGATGTGGGTAGCGGAAAAACCCTTGTGGCCCTGATGGCCATGCTCATCGCCCTCGACAATGGATACCAGGCTTGTTTGATGGCGCCTACCGAGTTGCTGGCCAACCAGCATTTTTCAACCATTTCAAATTTTCTGGAAGGGATGGGGATCAGTGTGTATCTGCTAACCGGATCCACAAAAAAGAATGAAAGGGAATTGCTGCATGAACAATTGCGAAGTGGCGAACTGCATATTCTTATTGGCACACATGCGTTGCTCGAAGATGTTGTGCAATTCAATAACCTGGGGCTTGTGATAATTGACGAGCAACACCGTTTTGGCGTGGCACAGCGGGCACGTCTTTGGAAAAAAACAGAACAACCGCCGCATGTACTTGTAATGACGGCCACTCCCATACCGCGTACCCTGGCTATGACTGTCTATGGCGACCTGGAAGTATCTGTGATTGATGAATTGCCACCCGGCAGAAAACCAGTTCAAACTCTTCATTATTATGAATCAAAACGGCTGGTGCTCTTTGGATTCATGCGTAAGCAAATCCAGGAGGGAAGACAGATATATGTGGTTTACCCATTAATACGTGAATCCGAGAAACTGGATTATGTGGCGTTGGAAGAGGGTTATGAGGCGATTGTAAGGGCTTTCCCTCCCCCAGAATACAGCGTGGTTTGTGTACACGGGCAGATGAAACCTGAGGAAAGACAGGCAGGAATGCAGCTGTTCATTCAGAAAAGGGCACATGTCATGGTGGCTACTACGGTCATTGAAGTGGGAGTGGATATTCCCAATGCATCCGTTATGATCATTGAAAATGCCGAGCGCTTTGGATTGTCGCAGCTTCATCAGTTGCGTGGAAGGGTAGGTCGCGGAGCCAGCCAAAGTTACTGCGTGCTGATGAGTTCGTATAAATTATCAAAAGAGTCCAGAAAGCGGATTGAAACCATGGTGGAAACAAACGATGGTTTTGTGATAGCGGAAACCGACCTTAAGCTTCGGGGACCAGGGGATATGGAAGGCACCCAGCAAAGCGGAATGCCATTTGATCTGAAAATTGCAAACCTGGTACACGATGGCCAGATATTACAAATCGCCCGTGATGTCGCAAATGAAGTATTGGATGATGACCCGCAATTATTAAAACCTGAAAACCAGGTTTTAAAAACCCAGCTTCGCAGCCTTTTGAAATCCCAGGTGGATTGGAGCTCAATTAGTTAAGTCCCAGCGCTTCTAACCCCTGTTCGAAGATAATATCTACCGGAATATCTTTTTCTTCGATCCGTTTCAGGGCTGATTTCAACTCCTCATCCATATTCCCATATTGCTGCAGCATCATCCCGGCTTTGTCATAATCACCGTCTCCCTGAATAGTGAGGATTATCTTAGACAGGGAAGCAATCGCATCTTTCATTTTGTCCATGTCAACATGATACTTGCCAGTGGAATCAACGGCAAATGCACCTTTTTCCTTGAAATAATTGAAACGCACAAGATTTGCCTTGCCGTGTGCACTGGAGGCGCCAAACCGGATTGATCTGAAAATTCCGGCCAGAAATGTTGTATATTCATTGCTAAGGTCAACATCAAGTTCACCCATTTCCTTTAGTTTGTCTTCAAGATAAAGGCCAAGGATATCGGCCTTTCCTTCTTCCAGCGTAGTATACTGTTCCTTAAGCGCTGCTTGTACCGTACCCTTGCCGTTTATTGTTTTCATACATCCCAAACCATGGGCAACTTCATGAAACATGACATTGGAGAAAAAAGCATCGAACGTCACATGCTGAAGCTGATTAGCAGGGATAAGTTCAGTAGCGATGGGCATGAGTATTTTATCGAATTTGGCCTGCATGGCATTTTTCAACTGCAGCCGGCGGCTTCCTTTGGCTTTATTTACCCTTTCATCATTGGGAAGATTGATGGCAATTGTCTTGCTGCCGGCATTGCAATCTCCGGCATAATAGATCACATCATAAGCTCCCAGGTCAGAATTGCTGCCGGGCATTTCAGTTTTATATTTTGGGTCAACCGGTAATCCTTTCTGCAGTTTAGGCAAAAGGGCACTGTAATGGTTCAGTTTCCTGCTCCATTCAATGTCCTTTACAAGAATGTATGCTTCATGCGAGGCCTTATATCCATAAAGCTGGTCTTCATATGATTCGATGGGTCCGATAACAAAGTCCAGCACATTATTTTTCATATCCATCCAGGCCAGGTCGCTCATGTAATAATCATCATCGAGAAATGCTCTCGACCGTAATTCAAGATATTTTTTCAGACCCGGATCATCAGCATATTTTGAAGCTTCCATCAGCAGATCCGAAACCTTTTTTACCTGGGCTTCAAAAGCAGTGTGATAAGGAATAATAATTAATTTTCCCTGATCATCACGCCTTATAAGAGTATAGAGGCCTTTTGCTGTTTTGTCAATACTATCCAGTTTACTAAATTCCGTTTCAGTCATATTCACAGGGTAAAAATTAGCGCCTAGGGGTTTAGCTCCCTTACCGGCAATAAAGGGTTTATTATTGTTGAGTCTTTCCCATGGGCCGTAATTGATCATTACCAGTTGTTTTTCGACATCCGATTTCAGGCTGTCCAATAAAGTTTGTTTATCCCCGTAAGCTTCTATCCAGAATATATCATCCATTATTTTTGCTGCATCGATGAGCAGCGGAATCATTTTCTTTTCATTTTCTGACAGTACGCTCAGGTCGGTGGTCAGTTTAAATGACGCAAAATCGTTTAATTTCATCATAGCAGAATCAGGAGTTGGAACTGTTGCAGTTTGATGCTTCTTGCAGGAAGCGGTAAATAAAGTCAAGCCTATTACCATGGAAAGAATAACAACAGTTTTCATAGATATATATTTAGTGAAAAATGACATTTTAACTAATCTTAAGTGTGTAATTCTCACGGTAAATATATAAAAAAATAATATCAGAGATATCCAACCAAAAAAAGTACACCCCGTCGGGGTGGTGGAGGGGGGACCCCGACGGGGTGGTGCCAAAATAACGAAGTCCGGCCTATCAGAGGCCGGACTTCAGAAATAATTACCTGTTTACGATCTTTATAACCTGGGTTGCAGCATTGGCTTGAACATGAGCAAAGTAAACACCTTTGCGTGAGATCTGAATTGTGAATTGCTGAATTCCAGCAGGACGTTTTTCGTTGATCAGTGTCTGAACCAATGAACCTGTTACATCATATATTTTTACTGAAAGCACCGAAGCAGCAGTCAGATCAACCTGCAAGGTGGCTGATTCACTGAAAGGATTCGGATATACAGATGCGATCTCGTCCTTTTCAAAGGTGTTGTCAATTGAACTGGGAATTTCCGCGTGCCATGATGATGCCGTAAGAACGGGTGAACCTTCCATTGGCAGGAAATTCGGTGCATCCAGGTTGAACGGATCAGTCAGTTGCAGACCATCATTCGATTCCAGTCTCTGGTTCTCCCTTGCAGCGTCAAGGAAATAGGTGCTGTCAAATTCCTCAGGGAAGGATGTTTTATTGCCTGCAAGGAAAACATTCATCACTTTCAGGTCACCATTTGTAGCATTAGCCTGTGCCGCAGTACCATCAATAAACAGACCTGTCGGCCAGCCTGCGGAAATCGTATTGTAGATCTGCAAACCGGTATTTCTTCTCAGGTGCATGGCCCTCTTGAAATTGGAATTGATATTGGTTTCCGGAGTTGATAGCGGGCCGAAGCTGCTTACATTACTAAAAATAGCATGGGTCAGTGGTACATCCGTTGAACCGGTAGCATCGTTGTCGGATTCAAAGCCATTTGATCCTGATCCCGGGTCAGCAATTGCCGGATCACGAAGGGCAACAGCATACTGAACCATTCCACGGTATCCATAGTCAGTGTCAAAGTCATCATCCCATCCGCGGAATGCGATCAGGTGTTTGGCATTGACAGCTCCTCCGAACCATTCGTAGGAATCGTCACCACTGTAGGAAACCTGTATGTTCTCCAGCGTAGTTGCGCTACCGACTGCACCAAGGGTCAATCCGTTGATTTCTTTGTCGGGCTGGAAAGCAATACCCGGAAATTCAATCCTTACATATTTGAATACGCCTGAATTATCGTCATCATCTGATCCACCGTATATTGATGTCGGACCACCTTCGATAATCGGATCAACCTTATTAACCATTGCTTTTCCAAGAATGATAACTCCGCCCCAGTCACCGTATGAACGGCTTCCAGCATCCTGGTTAGATGTAAACACGATAGGACTGTCCATTGTTCCTTCGGCCATGATTGTGGCCCCTTTTTCAATGATGAGGGCACCTTTGTTAGACTTGCTGCCGCGGATCACGGTACCGGCATCAATGGTCAGGGTTGCGCCATCCTTCACATATACCCATCCGTTCAGGAGATATGTCTTTGATACCGGAAGGAAATCAGGGGCAGTAAGATTAAACGGATCAGCCAATCCTAAATCACTGTTTGAAGCCAGTTTAATATTGTTCCTGGATGCATCTGTAAAATACAGGCTGTCGAAATTGTCGGCAAAATAATCCCGGCAACCTGCCAGAATGGTGTTTCTCACATTGAGGTTCCCGTCGGTGGCATTAGCCTGAGCGGATGTACCATCGATGAACAGTCCGACAGCATACCCTGCGAGAATGGAATTAAATATGTTAATATTGGTATTCCTTCTCAGGTGCATTGCCCTTTTGTAATTCGAATTAATAGTTGTGGAAAGGGTTGGCAATGGTCCGAAACAGCTCATGTTTGAAAATACCGGAGATGTCAGAGGTGCATCTGTAGAACCAGTGGCATCATTATCCGATTCAAAGCCATTTGCTCCTGATCCCGGGTCAGCAATTGAGGGATCCCTAAGGGAGACGCAAAACTGCACCATACCATGGAAACCGTAATCTGTATCCCAATCATCATCCCATCCGCGGAATGCAATGAGGTGTTTTGCATTTACGGTTCCGCCGAAGAATTCGTAGGAATCATCTCCGGAATAGGAAACCTGGATATATTCAACTGATGTACCCTTTCCGACTCCTCCGAATGTAAGACCGTTGATCTCCTTGTCGGGCTGGAAAGCAATACCCGGGAATTCAATGCGGATATATTTCAAAACACCTGAATTATCGGCATCATCTGATCCGCCATATGTGGAGGTCGGACCGCCTTCAATAATCGGATCCACCTTATTTACGGTGGCATTTCCAAGGACAACAAGACCGCCCCAGTCACCATAGGAACGGGAACCTGCATCCTGGTTGGATGTGAATATGATTGGATCTTCCAGGGTACCTTCAGCGATGATAGTAGCTCCTTTTTCGATAATCAGTGCGCCCTTGTTTGATTTGCTGCCACGGATCACCGTACCGGCTTCAATAGTCAGTGTAGCTCCTGATTTGACATATACCCAGCCGTCCAGGTAATATACCTTGTCGGATGTAAGTGCAACATCACTTGTAATATCTCCTGCATCCAAAGTGTCCGTAGTAGTTCCATAAGATGTGTTTTGAGGGTCCCAGTTGGCCCATCCGGCTGTCCAGTCGGTGTTTCCAAATGCCCCTACATAATCCACCTGTTCGAAAAAGTTATCACTTACACGGGTATGGGTAAAGTCCGCATTTCCAAAAACGGCGTAATTTTTTGAGCCCCACGTTGTATTCGTGGTAATATCGCCTGCCTGAATAGTATCTGTGGCAGCAGGATATTCTGTTGTCATGGGTAGCCAGTTGGCCCATCCCTGGGTCCAGTCGGATGCACCGAATGCACCAATATAATCAACCTCTTCAAAAAAATCATCTCCGATTACCGGCTGCGCATAAACTGCCGGGATACTGAAGACCAATACCAGGCATATGGCCATTAAATAATTGTAAAATTTGTTTTTCATAAAGTCTTTAATTGGTTATTATTCTTATGGTTTAGTAAATGTATTTGTTAAGCTATTATTACAGAATAAGGGTAAACCCAACGGTGAATACCCGTGAAGGTTTGTACACCTGGGTTTTTTGAACACGGTTTTCCTTGTGTTCGGGATCATTTGGCAACAACTGAACGATCTCATTCTGTCTCAGTTCATAAGGCTGATTAAAGATGTCCTTGAGGCCGGCTTTCAGCACAAAGCTCTTCCCGATTTTTTTATTAATGGTCAGATCAAGCAGGTTCCGGGGTACCTGGTACATATGTGGATTGGAAGTATTCCCGACATAGGCAATTCTTTCACCGATCACATTAAACATAGCGCTGATCATGAGTCCAATTTTCGGATTGTCGTAATATAAACCCGTATTGATAATGTAGGGCGCCTGACCCTGCATGGCGCGTGTAGAATCACGTTCATTAGGATTATTGGTCTTTAACTGGCTATGAATAAGCGAGCCGTTGAAAACAAGTACAAAATCCCTGAACATTCTCAGGAAAGTGCCACTGTTTTCAAAAGACCGGAGTGATTTCCGCATGTCAAGTTCAACTCCGAAACTTTGAGCTGACTCGGCGTTGTCGTAATTATAATTAAGTCCGGATCCCGCATTGATAAGATGTGCTTCAATGGGGGTTTCAAAATGCTTGTAAAATCCTCCAAAGGTTATCATATCCCCGGTTGAGGGAAATATTTCATAACGGATGTCAAAATTGTTGATATAACTGTTTACAAGCTCCTTGTTTCCATAATAAGTGGCCTTTTCCTCAAAGTTGTAAAAAACAAATGGAGCAATTTCCCTGAATTCCGGCCGGTTGACAGTGCGTCCATAGGCAAACCTGACAAGGCTTTTGGAGGTTATGTCATAGCTCATATTAACAGAAGGGAAAAGATCAAAATAGTCATTATCAATAACCAGCGGGGATCCGTCATCATTAAAACTATTAACGATCTGACGGTTTTTCTCAACCCGCAGACCTCCATAAATCTTAAACTTGTTGACAGGAATATTAATTCCCAGGTAGCCTGCGAGCAAGGAATTGCTGGCATCATATGAATCCTGCAGATTGGTGGCTTCGTCCACTTTAATCCCGTCAGTATAATTAATATTCTTATCGAGGAACAATGTATCAACAGGTACATAGGGCAGATCCCAGTTAAACCGGCTTGTATTGCTCATGGCAAATCCAATATTTCTTGCGGAGAAAGAGCGGTCCTTATTTTCTATCAAAAGACCGGATTTGATTTCAGGGTTGATATTTCCCATGGCAAGCTTTTGGGTAAAATTCAGCCCTCCCGAATAAACATTTTCATACATATTCAAGGTCAGCCTTCCCAATAATTTTGGATCAGCAGTAAAGTTTATGGAGGTAGTATAAGGTGCATCCGCACCGTTATCCTCGTTCCTGTTTTGTTCTATCCTTCGGATATCCGGTAACAGTTTATTTGTATATGCATAACCAACCGTCCAGTTGATGCCGGTTCTGCCTTCATTATATGTCAGGTCGCTGCTGAGCTGGCCTGAATAAATGCTTCTTGACTGAAAACCAAGTTCTGTGCCCCTTTTGTAACTGCCGCCGTAAAAATCACGACCATCTCTCAACAGGGATGTTTTATCACTGATCTGGTTAAAGAAATTCCTGAATTCAATCTTCTGGTTATTCCCGAAAACCAGAAGCCAGTTAAACAGTCCGTTCAGCTTTGTTTTTGTGGAATAATTGTCGTCATAAAAATAAAAGGATGTATCCGGATGATCCTCAACTACATTATAATCATCGTATCCTGCCCTGAAAATATTCCGGTATTGGTTGCCTACACTGTAACCCACCGAGGTCACATTTCCAAGTGATACTTTTCCGAGCAGAAATTTATGAAATACATTAAACTGGAATGATTGATCCGGCATTGCCTTTTCTTCCTGTGGAAGCCATGTCTTGCCAAAGGCTCTCCCGAGTTCAGTAATCTTTTGCCTGTCTGCATCAGTGGGGTTGTCAGATAAGTCCTTGAATTCCGTAGCTGATGGAAATCCGGCCGGAAGATTCCGTGTGCCGTCATCAAATCCAAGCCAGTCCGTCTTTCCACCCTGGTAGGTGTAGAATTTGTCAAAAGTGGTATACTCGCGATAACCGGCTGCATATGACAGCTCAACGGCATTAACATCCACTGTATTCTTGGTTTGAATCTGAACCACAGCACCGGCAAAATCAGCCGGTAATTCAGGGGCCGGGGTCTTATATAACACGATATTATCGATGACCGAACTGGGAAGCACATCAAACGAAAAAGCACGGCGGTCGGATTCGGATGAAGGAGTACTGATCCCGTTCAACCACACTACATTGTAACGTTCATCGAGACCCCTTACATTTATGAATTTACCATCCCTTACGGTCACTCCCGGAACCCGGGCTATCACTTCCGAAGCATCACGGTCCTGTGAACGTGAGATCTGTTGCTTCGAAATTCCGCTCACCACCTGGTTACCGCTCCGCAGGGAACTGATAATGGCCATTTCGGTATCTGTACGCTTGTTGGCAGTGACCTTCACTTCACCAACCGATATGGCGGATGGCTGCAATTTGATGTCTAATGCTACCGATTCTCCCTTTTTTACCTCCACTCTCAGGACCAGCTGTTCATAAGATACATAACTGATAACCAGGTTATAGGTTCCTTTTTCCAGGCCATCGAGCGAATAATTTCCGCTTACATCTGTAGTTGTTCCTTTGATGGTTCCCTGTATAAGAACATTGGTACCGATTAATTCTTCTCCTGTTGCTGCATCGGTAATTTTTCCCTTAACGGAGCCTGTTTGTGCCAGTCCGCTGTAGCATGTCAGAAATAATAAAATAATTATTTGAAGCGATAACTTGGGGTAACTGATGTGTTTCTGAGGTAGATAATTATTCATATTCGGCCAGATTGTATATATTACTTTCCGGCTTCAAAATTAGATCCCCAGTTTTACCAGTATATTATGCTCGCGTTAATTTTATGTTAAGTTAGGATTAAGCTAAGGTTACATGAGAAAGCAACCTAAGAAAATATCCGGAATTTAAAGAGACCGGTTTTCTGCAGTGCATATGAAAGGGATACTCCCAGCACACCAAGGCCGTAGCGGATGCTGCGGGAAATATTAATGGATGAGGCTTCGTCGAAATATCGGGTTGGACAGGTAATTTCTGCAATTTCATAGCCGGCATAAAATATTTGTGCCAGCATCTGGTTATCAAACACAAAATCGTCTGAATTCAGCCTGTAATTTACCCTTTCCAGCACATTTTTCGAGAATGCCCGGTATCCTGTATGATATTCGGATAACTTCTGATTCATTAAAACATTCTGAAACAATGTTAAGAATCGATTTGCAATATACTTGTATTTGGGCATTCCTCCCTTCAGGGCCCCTTTGCCCAATATCCTCGATCCAAGCACCACTTCATAAACGCCATTGGCAATCAGATAGCACATTGAATGGATCAGCATGGGCGAATACTGATAATCTGGATGCAACATCACCACGATATCGGAATTGATCTCCAGGGCCTTATCATAACAAGTTTTCTGATTTCCGCCGTACCCTTTATTTTCGGCATGGACTATTACATCCCTTATCCCGAGTTCTTTTGCTACCTCGGGTGTTCTGTCCCTGCTCCTGTCATCAACCAGGATCACATGGTCAACAATGTCAAAAGGGATTTCCCTGTATGTTTTTTCAAGGGTTTTTTCCGCATTATAGGCGGGCAATACTACTGTAATCGATTTATTATTTATCATGGAACAGACTTTGGAATACGTTTGAAAAAAGCAAATCCGTTTTTTTCATAAAGAAGTTTCAAATCGGGATATTCGTGCTGATAATGCTCTTTTTTATATGATTTGGCAGATATATAAACAGATTTATCAATGGTTCCCTTTAACAGCCAGTTTTCATCTTTGGAATTGATATTCTGATGATCCCTGGATTTTCCGTAAAAAAGCTGTGCATAACTCTTGTATCCCAGGGTTAGCAGATAGGCATCTTCATCGCTTACCGATTTGAAAAACTCCACTGCTGTTCGTTGCGAATATATTTCAACACGTGGCGTTAACACGTACATGGAAAGAAAAATAAAAACGGCCACAAGCCCGGTGAGCAAATACACTGCCTTTTGTCTCTGTCTAAACCAGAAAAATGCAAAAAGAACAACACCTGTAACCAGCACCAGTGAAATGATAAATTCATATCCGTTCCATCCTGCATCCGCATTCAGGCATGCCACTGCAAACGGATCATGAATTTTCTCAACCAGGATATCTTTGTAAAAATCCACAAATGTCAGAACTGCAATTATCAAAGCCAAAAGAATTCCTATGATCACGATTAGCACCCTTACGAATTTTTGTACCAGGAGCGATGCTGAATCTGAATAGTAAACCCACCATGCCGCAATGAAGGTCAGCGGAAAATAGCACAGGGAGGAATAATGGACTATTTTGGTTTTAACTACTGTAAAGAGAATAAGAACAACCCAGAATAAAATCAACATCCAGCTTAAGAATTCCTTTTTATTTCCTGTGCCTTGTTTAGATCCGAACAATGCAGGTAAGGCCAGTATTGATGCAGGAAATACGCCAAAAAGCAAAACAACAAAATGATAGAATAAAAATCCCTGGTGTCCCGCGCCATGAGTCCTGAACAACCTGATCTGGTACTCAATAAAATCTGCAATAATGCCCATATTACCTTTCAGAATCTGCAGAATAAACCAGAATCCACCGACAAAGGAAAGCACTGCCAGGTATAACAGAAAGTCAGTAAACCTGATCCTGACTTTGAATTTATGTAGGATTAGATAAATGACGGCACTAAGCAGGAAGACAAGCAAGGCAACCGGACCCTTCGTAAGAATGGCCAGACCTATAAACAAGGCTGATCCTGCGAGATACAATGTCCTGTTTTTATCTGAAATAACAAACAGATAACATTGGTAAATTCCAAGGAAAATAAACAGGTTAAACCAGGGATCAATAATGCCCGATTTGAAATAAATAAGTGGCAGTATGGATCCGCCATAAAGCACAACCCAGGTAATAGCGAATTTTTTATCTGAAATCCTGGTGCCAATACGGAAAAGTGTTAAAAGCGTAACTATTCCGCACAGAGCATCCGGAAAGCGGGCCGCAAATTCATTGATCCCGAGTATTTTCATCGAAACTACCTGCATCCATATGAACAGGGGTGGCTTTTCCCAGAAAGGAATGAAATTAATTTTCACAGTCAGGTAATCATGACTTGCAATCATTTCCCTGGCGGATTCGGCAAAATTGATTTCATCCCAGTCGAATAAATGCACCTGCCCCAGAAAAGGAATAAACAATAAGGCTGAAATAATGAATATTCCTGCATAATATCGAGTCAGACTGCGATTACTGGTCTTATTCATTCTTTCCGAATTTTAAAAACGACTTCTGATGCCAACTCCGGTCCTTACTATAAAAAACAGGATATAAAGCAAGTGTTCCAATAACACCAATCAACGATCCAGCGTAAATATCCCCAAGGAAATGCTGGGAAAGGTATACTCTTGAATAGGCTACAGCGAAGGCAAGGATGAAACAGATTATCTGGATATACCGGTTGCGGCTTATAATAGCTATACTGAGAAAAAGTGCAAATGCGCTGGCAGAGTGGCCTGAAGGAAAACTATGTCCATTCAGTAAGCGCACTCCGTCAACAAGGTGCAATTGTACAGTATCATGAAAATATTTTACCGGGCGCTGACAATCCGCAAAAAAAAACCTTTTGAGAATTTGCACAACAAGCCCGGTGGACAAATAAGCTGTTAAAAGGAATACAGCAGGACGAAAGGAATAAAAGAGCAGCAGAAAGCCAATTAAAATTACAAAAATTCCATCCCCCAGGAAAGTAACATGACTGAATACCCAATCAGAAAAGCCGGAATTGTGGCTGTTCAGCCAGATATGTATGTCAGGTTTTGAATAAATAACCAATACAAAACCTGAAGTCAACAAGATGATTACATAGGGAATCAGGAAGAAGAGGTTATTTTTCAGTACTTTATATACCATTGGGATGTATAAGAGCGGCAAAAATAGTAAAAATAGTGACGAGTGACAAGTGACGAGGGACCAGGGACTGGTCCCTATTTAACAATTCCAGAGAATCCCATAAATGCCAGCGACAGCAATCCAGCCGTTACCAGCGAGAGAGGAAAACCTTTCATTCCCTTAGGTGTATTTGCCAGGGCCAGTTGCTCACGAATGCCGGCCATAAGGATCATGGCAAGGGTAAAACCCGCGGCAATGCTTGCGGCATATACCACACTCATTACAAGGCTGAAATCTTTCTGAATGGCAAGTATGGCAATTCCCAGTACAGCACAATTGGTAGTGATAAGCGGAAGGTAAATGCCCAATGCCTGATAAAGTGCCGGTGCTGATTTCTTGAGAATAATCTCAACTACCTGTACAAGGAAGGCTATCACAAAAATAAAGGTTATCGTCTGCATGAACTCTATATGCAACGGAACCAGTACATAGTTCTGCAACAGATAAGTGACCAGGTTGGCCAGTGACATGACAAATATTACAGCCACTCCCATTCCGATGGAGGTTTCTGTCTTATTGGAAACGCCGAGAAATGGACAAATTCCAAGAAACTGAACCAGTACGACATTGTTGACCAGTACGGCAGATATTATAAGTAAAATATATTCCATTGCCTGACAATTATATATTGAATTTGTATTTGATCCTGTTCATGATGGCAATTAAAATGCCGTAAGTAACAAAGGCACCGGGAGGTAGTACGAAAATGAGGATCGTGGTGGCATTTTCACCCATGAGGGGAATATTGAAAATCGAACCATTACCAAGTATTTCACGGATTGATCCGATGAGTGTGATGGCCAGTGTAAAACCCAGACCCATGCCAAGACCATCAAGTATGGAAGGCAACACGTCATTTTTCTGGGCAAAGGCTTCTGCGCGTCCCAGAATAATACAATTTACTACGATCAGGGGAATGAAAATTCCCAATGCCTTGTAGAGATCCGGAGTATAAGCTTTCATTACAAGGTCGACAATAGTTACGAAAGTTGCAATGATGACAATAAAACCAGCAATCCTTACCTTATTAGGGATATAATTCTTTAATAACGCGATCAGAAGATTGGAAAACACAAGGACAAAAGTTGTTGCTGCTCCCATTCCAAGTCCGTTGACTGCCGCCGTAGTTACAGCAAGGGTAGGGCAGGTACCCAGGACAAGCACGAAGGTTGGATTTTCCCTGAGCAGGCCATTTGTAAAAAATTTCAGATTTCCCATAGTTTGAGAGGTTATTTTATGACCAGGCTGGAATCGGCAATTGATTTGATTTTGTCATAAGCGCGCTGAAGGGCATCACAATAGGCCCTGGAGCTAATCGTTGCAGCGGTAATGGCATCCACCTGGCCGCCATCTTTTTTGACCTTAAGTTTAAAGGAACCCGGATTTTTTCCGGGAAACTGGTTGCTGAATTTCGGATCAGTCATTTTGGTTCCCAGTCCGGGGGTTTCTTTATGCTGCAAAACAATGGTATTATAGATTGAACCATCCGGCAGGAACCCGACGCCTATTTCCATGTATCCGCTGAAACCCTTGTTGGTAAAGGATTTTACAGCATATCCGACAAGCTGCCCCTTTTTTGTGAGCCTGTAAATGACCATTCCGTCTTTTTCGGTTTTTGCCGTTTGCGGATCATTATCAAATTCCGGCATGATCTGTTTAATGGCACCTATCACTTTTTGTTTTGATGCAGTTTCGATAGGTCCCTTTGTCTTTTCATAAACGAAGGCAAGCGTTGCTGACATGACTATGGATATGATCACCAGGGAAAGCACCATATTGAGCAGTGTGGATTCGATTTTTTTAGACATGTTTTACCTCCTTTCCAAATCTTGCCGGCTTTATGTATTTATTAATAAGCGGTACAAAGGCATTCATTATCAGAATGGCAAAGGAAACCCCTTCGGGATACGCCCCAAAAACCCGGATCACTACAGTGATGATACCAATGCCAATGGCAAACAATATCATACCGGGCTTTGTCATGGGAGATGTAACCAGGTCTGTCGCCATATAAATTGCACCGAGCAGGATGCCTCCGGTTAAAATATGAAACAGGGGAGAGGCATTTTTTGAAGGATCGATCAGCCATAATATTCCGGTGAAAATATAAATGGTTCCTGCCATAAATACCGGAATATGCCAGGTGATGATCTTTTTATAAAGAAGCCATGCAAATCCAAGCAAGAGGGCAACAGCGGAAACCTCGCCAAGGGAACCTCCCATTTGTCCGAGAAACAATTGCATGTGATCGGGCAATTGGTTCATCACATCAGGAACAGTCTCCCCGTTTCTTACAGCCTCCTTTAACATACCCAGCGGGGTGGCGCCTGTAACCGCATCTGTATATTGTAAGCGCGATACCAATGGCAACGGCCAGCTGGTCATTTGTACCGGGAAGGAGATCAGCAGGAATACCCTGCCTACCAATGCCGGATTGAACGGATTATTACCCAGGCCGCCATAGGTCATCTTACCTACACCAATTGCAAACAATGCCCCAATTACAATCATCCACCAGGGCAAATTAGATGGCAGGTTGAAGGCCAGGAGCATCCCGGTTACAATGGCTGAGCCATCGCTTATCCGGACTCCGGTTTTAAGAATGTATTTCTGGATGGCGGATTCAAAGAGTACACAGGATGCAATTGAAACCAGGGTTACTACAAGGGCTCCTGTCCCAAAAAGGTAAACTGAAACCAGAAAAGCAGGGACCAGCGATAAAACCACGCCATACATCAGTTTTTTTACTGACTGGGCGGTGCCGACATGCGGAGAGGGTGAAACAGTTAATAAATTACTCATTATTATTTTCTTGATCTGATGATTTTTCCAACCTGTAGTTTGCCTAATCTGATGAAATCAAGGAGTGGGCGGTTAGCCGGACAAATGTAGCTACAGGAGCCACACTCCATGCAATCCATAACTCGTTCCAGCTCCAGCCTGTCATAATTCTTCTGATCGCTTAATGGCATAAGGAGATAAGGCTCAAGTCCCATGGGACAGGCTGATACACATTGGGCACACCGCACGCAGGGTTCAATATTCTTCCTTTTTGATTCTTCCGATGGAAGGATCAGTATTCCGGAGGAACCCTTTACAATAGGTACCTCGCTGTTGATAAGTGTTTTTCCCATCATAGGACCTCCACAGATGATCTTTCCCGTATTTTCAGGCAAGCCACCGGCGCACTGGATAAGCAGTGATACAGGTGTACCGATCCTTACCCTGTAATTAGCCGCCTGCCTGATTGATTTTCCAGTAACCGTAACAATTCTTTCGATGAGGGGTTTATTTTTTTGAATCGCTTCATATACGGCATAAACGGTACCCACATTAAAGGCAACAACTCCCACATCAACCGGCAGCCCACCGGAAGGTACCTCCCTGTTAAGTATAGCCTTGATCAGTTGTTTTTCTGCTCCCTGAGGGTATTTAATCTTTAGGGCATGCACTTCAATACCCTTATGTGACATGGCTAGTTTACGAAGCAACTGGATGGCATCGGGTTTGTTATTCTCAATGCCAATATGAGCCACTTTTACATTCATGGCCTTTTTGAGTAGCTCAATACCGACCAGTATTTCCGCACCCTTTTCAATCATTAGCCTGTGATCAGAGGTGAGATACGGTTCGCATTCAACGCCGTTAATTACAAGGCAATCTATTTTTTTACCGCGGGGAATTTTCATTTTCACCTGTGTAGGAAAAGTAGCGCCTCCCAAACCCACAATACCTGATTCTGCTATCTTGGACAATATCTCCTCCCCGGTTAGTTTAATATCTTCATCGAGGAATTCGTCCCGAATTATCGAATCAAGCCACTCATCGCCGAAAACCTCAATAAATACGGCTGGTTTGCGGTATCCGCTAACGTCAGTCACATCCTCTATCTTCAAAACCTTTCCCGAAACGGAAGCATGAATACTTGCTGAAACAAATCCGTCTCCCTGTGCAATAACCTGCCCGGTTTTAACAACATCTCCCTTGCTGACTGATATTTTTGCCGGTGCCCCAAGGTGCTGTGAAACAGGAATGATTGCAGTGGCGGGTAAGGGCAGGGTTTGTATGGAGGTATGAGCCGAAAGCTTTTCTTCAGGAGGATGTATTCCTCCCCGTGTGAATGTTTTTAGCACGTTATTCCTCTTTTTGATTAAGTTGAGTACTCAAAGCAGATGATTCAGTAATGACCTTCTTTAAGGGAAAGCCAGATTCTATGATTGAATTTGTAGGGCATTCAGGAACACATTTTCTGCAAAGCCGGCATTTTTCCGAATCAATAAAAGCCAGGTAGGAGCTTATTGTAATTGCTTCATAAGGACATACTTTCAAACATTTGCTGCATCCAATACAGGCCACCTTGCAGTTTTTCCCTGCCAGTGCCCCCCTGTCCCTATTCATACAAGCCACATATATTTTTTTATCGCCCTTCCATCTTTTTCTTAGCTCAAACAGATTTTTGGGACATGCCTTAATACAGGCTCCACAGGCAGTACATTTCTTGTCATCCACCACTGGTAATCCGGTCAGTGGATCCATATGCAAAGCGTCAAAATTACAGACAACAACACAGTCGCCGCATCCTAAACAGCCATAGCTGCAACCTGTTTCTCCGCCATATAAAAGAGATACAACCGCACAGGAAGAAACACCATCATAATGGTTAGTTGCAGGCCTGTATTCACATGTCCCATTGCATCTGAGCACTGCAACACGCGCTTCCTGGGCGACAGCCTCTCTTCCCAGTACTTTTGCAATCTTCGCCGCAACTTCATTTCCTCCGACCGGACAATATAAACCGTCCAGTGTTGCAGCTTTAACCATTGTCTCTGCCAGATTGCGGCAACCCGCATATCCGCAACCGCCGCAGTTGGCCGCAGGTAATTCCGCTTCAACAAGGTCAATACGCGGATCTTCAAATACTTTGAATTTCTGCGCCACAAAATACAGCACCACTGCCGATACTGCACCCAACAGGCTTAATGAAACAATGGTAAATAATATACTCATGCTGTTTTATGAATTGAAAATGAAAAGGTTCTTCTCAATCTTTCCCTGAAAATATATAAAAAAATAAAATAGGGAATAAGGATAAGAAGAGAAACCAGGCCGGCAATCCAGTCTGGAAGTCCACAGGCGGATGATATCAGCAAAGTTGAAATAAGCAAAACAAATGGAATGAAATAACCCAATAGTATGGCCTTGTTACCCATGCTTCTTGACATCGTTACCTGCACCCATTCCCCAACGAAAAATAATTGTATGGGATTATTAACCTCAATGATCCGTTCTGCAGAGCCAGCCAGGTTGCATAATCCCAGGGCACTGCAATGACCGCATGCAGATCCGCGATCAATCCTTACTGTAATCCTGTTCTCGTTTATAGATTCTATAATCCCCTTCTGTTCAATGCAGACAGAAGTATTTATGTGTGCCATCACTGTCTTCGGTATGCATAAAAATAATCATGATCCTGTAACTTAACATTATGATAATGTCATTTTTCTACAATTTAGGATCATTTTAAATAAGCATGATGATATCTTCTGTGTTGTGAATAACATTTTCGAACTTTTGTCAGTTTATTCTGGGTACTTCTTTATTTTAGCATCGTTTTGTGAAAAAAAAATATGGCCAAAAAGATCAACCCGGAAGAGAAAAGCAATGGTAAATCCAAAAATGGTTCATTTCTAAAAGACGAGCGTTTTAAGGTAACCCTTGGTATTATAATTTCTGTATTCGGTATTTTGCTTTTTATTTCTTTTGTTTCCTACCTTTTTACATGGAAAACAGATCAGAGTTTTGCGTGGTCGCGGGTTATTTCCGAACCCGATTACCGGGTAGATAACTGGTCTGGGAAGATCGGGGCTTATTTCTCTAACCTTTTTATCAACCGTTGGTTTGGGATTGCATCGTTTGCAGTTCCCTTTTTGTTGTTTCTCATCGGATTAAGGCTGATGCGCATAAAAATCCCCCGGTTAGGCCGTACCATCCGGATTACAGTTATAGGCTTTCTGCTCTTATCTATCTGGCTTGGTTTTATCCTTCGTGACCTTAATGGCATACTTGGAAGCGGACTCGGCGGTAAACATGGTCTTTTTGTCAGCGATTGGATGAAGGCATTTGCCGGACTTTTCGGGGCCTTTTTGATACTTCTGGGTGTTACACTGATATATATGGTTTTTTCATATAAAAATACACTGAACTGGCTCGAAAAGTTATTTGCCATCAGAATTAAACTGCCGTCCAAACCTGCCACTGAAACAAATATGGTTGTCCAGCCTGGTCAGAAAGAGGCTGGAGTAAATGTTGACGGATACAATGACCTTGTTTTTGAGACTGAATTCAACCGCCATGAACGCCAGGGTAAACCTGTTAATGTTGCCGGAACAGAATCTGCAGAAGACGACGTGGAACTTGTGGTTGAAAGCCCTGAGGACAATGTTGAGCAGACAGAAATATTGCCGGAGAAATATGATGAGCTCGAAGATTATGATCCCACGCTTGATTTGCCGCATTACAAGATGCCTACCGTTGAACTGCTTGAAAAACATGATATTGAAAATTCAAGCGTTACAAATGAAGAGCTTGTAAGCAATAAGAATAAAATTGTTGAAACACTGGCCCATTATAAGATACAAATTGATAAAATAAAAGCTACAATCGGGCCGACTGTTACACTTTATGAAATTGTGCCGGCTCCCGGTGTCCGGATCTCGAAAATTAAAAGTCTGGAAGATGACATAGCGCTGAGCCTGGCTGCTTTGGGCATCCGTATTATTGCGCCAATGCCTGGTAAAGGTACCATCGGAATAGAAGTGCCAAATCAGAATCCCGAGATTGTATCCATGCGCTCTGTGCTCAGCTCAAGAAAATTCCTTGACAACAATTTTGAATTGCCGGTGGCCATGGGCAAGACCATTTCAAATGAGACGTATGTTTTTGACCTGGCCAAGATGCCTCACCTCCTTGCTTGCAGGGGCAACCGGACAGGGTAAATCGGTAGGACTGAATTGTATCATTTCATCTCTTTTATACAAGAAGCATCCTTCACAACTGAAGTTTGTGCTCATCGATCCGAAACGGGTGGAACTCACTGCTTATACTTCACTTGAGAAACACTACCTGGCTAAGATTCCCGATGCAGAAGAATCCATTATTACAGATACCAAAAAGGTCATCTATACACTGAACTCCCTGACCATTGAAATGGATCAGCGTTACCAGCTTCTCGAAAAGGCAGCTGTAAGAAATATCAAGGAATACAACAATAAATTCATCAAACGTCACCTGAATCCTGAAAAGGGACATCGTTTCCTTCCTTATATTGTAGTAATTGTGGATGAGTTTGCGGATCTCATCATGACAGCCGGCAAAGAGGTTGAAACACCCCTGGCCAGGCTTGCGCAGTTATCGAGGGCCATTGGTATCCACCTTGTTATCGCTACACAGCGTCCTACAACCAATATTATCACCGGAGTTATCAAAGCTAACTTCCCTGCCCGTATTGCATTCAGGGTAACGTCAATGATTGATTCCCGCACCATTCTGGATTCTCCGGGTGCTAACCAGCTGGTGGGACGGGGAGACATGCTTTTTGCACCGGGAAGCGATATGATCCGTATTCAGTGTGCTTTTATTGATATACCTGAAATAGATGCCATCACTAAATATATTTCTTCGCAAAAAGGATTCCCAACCGCATTATATCTTCCGGAATTTGTTGAAGAGAACGGGAATGCTGAAATCGGTGATGTCGACCTATCCAAAAAAGACAACCTGTTTAATGATGCGGCACGCCTGGTTGTAATACATCAGCAGGGATCCACTTCCCTTGTACAGCGTAAATTTTCTATCGGGTATAACCGGGCCGGCCGGATTATGGACCAGCTTGAAGCTGCAGGTATTGTCGGCCCGCCGGACGGCAGCAAACCCCGGCAGGTTTATTACTCGGATGAATACAGTCTGGAACAGTTTTTGAACACGTTAAACAAGTAATACTTTATTATGAAAATCATTTTTCTGCTAAGCTTAATCATATTTTTTTATTTTTCCCCCCTGGTTGCCCAGCAAGAGCCGGTTACCCAGGATCCGGCCGCCAGGGAAATACTCGACCGTATTGCCGCGAAAGCAAAACAGATGAAATCAATCCAGGCGGATTTTTCGATTCTGGTTGAAGACAAAAAGGAAAATACGAAGAACACCTCCACCGGAAATCTGCTGATGAAAAAGGAGAAATACAAAATTTCCACCAGCGGGAGTGTCGTTTATTTTAATGGTAAAACAATGTGGACACACACAATTGATGATCAGGAGGTGATCATCACCGAACCTGGCAATAACGAGGAAGACTTTATGAGTAATCCTGCCAATATTTTTACCCTTTATAACAGGGATTTTAAATACAGGTACATTCGTGAGACTACCCGCAACGGACTGAAATTTGATGAGATTGACCTGTATCCTAAGAACCTGGATCAGCCTTATTCCCGGATCAGGCTCCTGGTAAGCCGGATTAATGATATGCCCGAGATCATAACCTCATATGGCAAGGATGGTATAAATTACACAATCACACTTACCAATTTTCAACCCGACCGTGAGATCAGCGATACCCTGTTTACCTTCGACCCGGCAAAGAATAAAAAGGTTGAGGTGGTGGATATGAGGGGCACTAAATAGGGACAAGGGACAAGGGACAAGGGACAAGGGACAAGGGACGCAGGGACGAGTCAGTTTGCGTAGAGACAAGGCATTGCCTTGTCTGTACGATTTCCAACCTATGAATTCAACGCAGACATGTAGTTATGCAGTTATGCAGTTATGCAGTCATGCAGTTCTAATGCCGCGTCAGCCAATTAGCACATTAGCACATTAGCACATTAGCACATTGGCACATTAGCACATTGGCACATTGGCACATTAGCACATTAGCACATTTGCATATTAGCACATTAGCAAATTATCATTATCTTTTAACTATAAATATAATCCATGAAACAGTTCTTTGCCCTAAGTGTTCTATTTCTGGTGTTTGTAACTACAGCTAACACGCAGAATACCGTAACACCTGCGCCATTGGGATTCGACATTGTGCGCTCCGATATTCCGCACGGAAAGATAGATTCAATTGTATATAATTCGAAAACCGTAGGAAACGACCGAAAAGCACTCGTGTATTTACCGCCGGGTTTTTCAAAAGACAAAAAATACCCTGTACTCTATTTATTGCATGGCATCGGGGGCGATGAAAAGGAATGGCTGATCCATGGCCAGCCACAGGTGATTTTCGATAACCTTTATGCCGAAAACAAAACTGAGCCCATGATCATCGTATTGCCTAACGGACGGGCAATGAAAGATGACAGGGCAACTGGAAATATTTTTGACAAAGAGAAGGTAGATGCCTTTGCCACATTTGAGAAAGATCTGCTTAAAGATCTGATACCCTATATTGAGAAAAAATACCCGGTACTCAGGGATCGTGAACATCGTGCCATTGCTGGTTTATCAATGGGGGGCGGACAATCCCTGAATTTTGGATTGGGTAACCTTGACCTGTTTGCCTGGATTGGCGGATTTTCGTCAGCTCCAAACACCAAAAAACCTGAAGAACTGCTACCTGAGCCGGAAGAGGCAAAGAAAAAACTGAAACTGCTTTGGATCTCATGCGGCGATAAGGACCGGCTTATTTCTTTCAGCCAGCGAACACATGATTATCTTCAGGCCGCAAATGTTCCGCATATTTATTATGTTGAGCCGGGTTATCATGATTTCAAGGTATGGAAGAACGACCTGTATATGTTTTCCCAATTGCTGTTTAAAACTGTAGATACTTCAGCATTTGTGCAATACAGCAATATGGGCATACGGGCCGAGACCAATGTCCGTTCATCACAGTACCCGCAAATCCTGCCCGACAGCAGGGCCCTTTTCCGGATAAAAGCTCCGAAAGCCGATAAAATGCAGCTTGACCTGGTTAGAAAGTATGATATGGCAAAAGACAGCGCTGGGATATGGCAGGTAACCACCGATTCGTTAAGTGAAGGTTTTCATTATTATTCGTTAATAATTGACGGGGTTGCAGTGGCTGATCCGGCTGGCGAGACATATTATGGTATGGGACGGATGGCAAGCGGTATCGAGGTGCCGTTCAAGGGTGACGGATATTATGAAATCAGGGATGTACCCCATGGCGATATACGCATAAAACGATATTATTCAAATGTAATAAACAGCTGGCGTCAGTTTTATATATATACACCTCCAGGATATGATGAAAACATTAGCGAGAGATACCCGGTGCTGTATTTGCTTCACGGAGGAGGGGAGGACCAGCGGGGTTGGGCAACCCAGGGAAAAACAGACCTGATCCTCGACAATCTTATTGCAGAGAAGAAAGTTGTACCCATGTTAGTGGTAATGGTTGACGGGAATATTCCTTTAAAGCCATTCAGCGAAGAAGTACTGAAAGTATTTGAAGCAGAACTTAAGCAGTGTGTGATTCCTTTTGTTGAAAAAAGCCATCGTGTAAAAACCGGATCTAAAGATCGCGCACTGGCAGGTCTGTCCATGGGAGGTATACAAACACTCTATGCCGGAATCAATAATACGGATTTGTTTTCCTATCTGGGAGTTTTCAGTTCGGGATGGATACAACCCATGCAGAACAATACCGCAACCGTTCAATACGAATTCATGAAAAACAATGCAGACCTGATTAACAAAAATCTGAAAGAATTCTGGATTTCAATGGGTGGACAGGAAGACATAGCCTATAAGAATTGCCGGACCATGATTTCAAAATTCGATGAAATGAAGATTAAGTATACTTACAGTGAATATCCCGGAGGTCATACCTGGCCGGTTTGGAGGAATAATCTGTACAATTTTGCACAGTTATTATTTAAGTAATGCGGAAAAACATTTGAATATGCTGCTCCGTCCATGTCGATGACAGTAATCCGGATTAAGTCAGATAAATAAAATTACAGAGAGTTTTTTATTAGGGTGATCATTAAAATTTACAGGGTATGCATGTCAACATAAAAAGAACTATTTATAATTTTTTATGTTTTAACTAATGTCGCCTTATTCCGGGCAACAGGTCAGTCATGGACGGCAGATAACGGAAATGGCACGTATACAAATCCGTTATTCTTTGATGAATTTTCTGATCCGGACATGATCCGGGTAGGGAATGATTTCTATCTTACAGGCACAACCATGCATTGCATGCCGGGATTGCCCGTGTTGCATTCGAATGATCTGGTGAACTGGGACTTCCTGGGCTATGTTTTCGATACGTTAAACCTGGGAGATGAATACAATCTCGAAAATGGCAGGGAAGCGTACGGACAAGGTATCTGGGCTCCCTGCATCCGGTATCACAATGGTAATTTCTATATTTTTTCAAATGTTAACGGGCATGGAATACAGGTTTACATAGCTACGGATCCAAAGGGGCCATGGATTCATAAGGCATTGGCCTCCAAAATCTATGACCTTTCTGTACTTTTCGACGATGACGGGAAAATATATGCGGTATTTAATTATGATGAAGTTCGGCTGGTAGAGCTAAAACCCGATATGAGCGGAGTGGTGGAAGGTACCGAACGTGTGATAATTCCTCATGGGAATAATATGGGTGAGGGGCATCACATGTATAAGATCAATGGAAAATATTATATCATCAGTGCCAATTATTCTCCGGTAGGACGAATGCAATGTGCCCGTGCCGATAAACCATACGGTCCTTATGAAACTGTAGTTATCAGCGCGGAGGAAACCATGGGAACCCGGCGGGGCTGGTGGGCTGCAAATGTAGGAAAAATCGTTCCTGAGCCCGGGTTTGTTTTTAAACTGACAGCCCCCGGAAACAATGAGTTTGGCGCCGTACCCTTGCATCAGGGTGGTATAGTGGATTTACCCAATGGAGAATGGTGGGGCTTTTCCATGATGGATTTTATGTCCGTGGGACGTACTACATTTCTGTCTCCTGTTACATGGCAGGATGGATGGCCTTATTTCGGAATTCCAGGAAACCTCGGCCGGTCACCCCGCACATGGATCAAACCGAATATTACTGTACCATCAAAACCTGCGGCACCGTATGAGCGCAGCGATGATTTTTCAGGTCCGTCGCTTAAACCGGTGTGGCAGTGGAACCATAATCCGGACAATACGAAATGGGAACTCAACAAAAAACAGGGTTCATTGCGTTTACATACATTACCTGCCAAAGATTTTTTATGGGCAAAGAATACACTCACCCAACGTGTAATTGGCCCTGTATCCTCTGCTACCGTAGTAATGGATGCAAGCGCTCTTAAACCTGGTGATTTCGCCGGACTTGCCATATTTAAATATGCCCTATGCATGCATTGGGATCGCGCGAAATGAGGACGGATATGTTCTTCGGTTTTATGACCAATACAAAAACCAGACAATCGAGGAAAAAACTTGCTTCCGGTAGAATAAATCTGCGGGCAACCGGCAATTATGAAAAGGATATTGCACAGTTTAGCTACAGCACTGATGGCAATTCGTTCAATAATATAGGGGATTCAATTCTTCTGCCTTATCAGCTTAAAACATTTCAGGGATCCCGATATGCACTTTTTGCCTATAATACCTCAGGCAAAACAGGTGGATATGCTGATTTTGAAGACTTCAAAGTGGTTGAACCCTGGGCCGACCGGTCTGGTAACATTCCGATTGGAAAAGTCATCACATTCACAAACATGGCTACAAATCTGCCCGTTTGGGCAAATCCACATGGTATGCTGCATTCTGCAAATCCGGGATCGCAGGAATTCAACAGCACAGGCTGCCAGTTCAGGGTGCATGATCGCGGAAAGGGCAGGGTAGCTCTCGAAGCATTGAATGGTACCGGTTTTCTCACTGTGGTGGGAATCGGGATCTCAGGAGATGTCAGGCTGATGAAAGAAGATCCGGAAGGCAGCCTGTTTCAGTGGCAGGACATGTTGCATAACCAGTGTATGCTTTTATCGCTTAAAACAAACCGGTATTTGGGCTTAATCCCGAATACGGGGGAACCTTATTCTGCCGATTATCCGGGAACGCTTCCCAGCCGTAAGGACGGCTCTGTAATGGTCTGGAAAGTAGTTGATGAATGAATCCCTTAAAATACAAAGGCATCCCTTATCTCGATGTTACGACGGTTTATTCAAAACAAACCGGAACCGTGTTTATTAATGTGGTGAACCGGCATGAAAAAAAGGATATCACCGCTGATATCCTTTCAAATTCAAATGAGTTTAAGGGGAATGCAGAAGCATCCGTTATGATAAGTATCCTGAAAGAAACTTATGCCTATGATAAACAGGAGCAATATAAACCCGTGGTAAGGGAAATAAAAACCGATAAGAACAAAGTAACCTTTACCTTCCCGGCCCATTCCTTTACTCAGTTAATGGTGAAAATGGAATGAGTTCTGCGTTTCTGCGGTTCTGCAGTCCTGCAGTTCTGCACTTAAATTACTGCGTCAGCCAATTTGCACATTAGCACATTAGCACATTAGCACATTTAATTTTTCACTCCTTGTCCCTTGTCACTTGTCCTTTGTCACTTCTTCACCGGCACATTCTTCAAAGTCTCTGCCAGGTAATCCCAAAACTTACCGACGCTTTCAATATGCACTTTTTCATCGGGGGAATGCGGGTGTCTGATAGTGGGCCCAAAAGAAATCATGTCGAGGTTTGGAAATACTCCGCCGATAATGCCACATTCAAGTCCTGCATGAACTGCCTTGATTTCAGGAACTTTATTATACATCTTCTTATAAACCGACTCCATGGTTTTCATAATGGGTGAATCCATGTTGGGTTTCCATCCCGGGTAAGAGCCGGTAAACTCAACTTTTGCGCCGGCAATATCAAACAAAGCCTTAATCGTATCGGCAAGGTTTTCTTTTGATGATTCCACGGAGCTCCTTAACAGGCAATGGATATTTACGCGCTCAGCTTCTGTACGCACAATGGCAAGATTCGTGGATGTTTCTACCAGTCCCGGAATTCCGTCACTCATTCGAATTGTACCATTTGGGCAACTATAAACACAGGCAACCACTTTTTTCTGCAAGTCGGATACCATTACCCGCGAAGGCTTATCAGTTCGTTTGCATTCAATGGTAAGGTCCGGTTCCACGGCTGATAATTCCTTTTTGATCGTATTTACAAATGATTTGGCCAGTTCCAGAAACTGTTTTTCATTTTTCTCAGGAATAATGACAGTGGCATGTGCCTCACGGGGAATTGCATTTCTCATATTTCCGCCTTCAGCCTCACATAAGCGGAGACCAACTGATTCAGCCGCTTTATAGATCAGGCGGAAAAGTACCAGGTTTGAATTACCCCTGCCGAGGTTAATGTCGAGCCCTGAATGTCCGCCTTTTAAACCTGAAACGGTGATCATGTAAGGAATAAAACCGTCGGGTACAGATTCTTTTTTATATTCAAACGAAATATTGGCATCAATACCTCCGGCGCATCCGACATAAAGTTCACCTTCATCTTCTGAATCAAGGTTCAGCAGGATATCTCCGGTAAGTTGTCCCGGTTTCAGGGCAAATGCACCTGTCATACCGGTTTCTTCATCAATGGTGAATAAGGCTTCAACCTGACCATGCACCAGTTCCTTTGACTCCAGTACAGCCAGCATGGAGGCAACGCCAATGCCATTGTCAGCACCCAGCGTTGTACCACTGGCCTTAACCCATTCGCCATCTATATATGCTTCTATAGGATCTTTTTCAAAATCGTGTTTCTTATCGTTGTTCTTCTGCGGAACCATATCAAGATGTGATTGCAGGATAACGCCTTTCCGGTTTTCCATACCTTTTACTGCAGGTTTTGTGATCACCACGTTTCCAACTGCATCAACCGTAGTTTTTAATCCGAGGTTTTCCCCGAATTTCCTCACAAATTCAATGATTCTGGCCTCATGTTTCGAAGGCCTGGGAATTTGTGTCAGACTTTTAAAGTTCTTCCAAACCGGGGCCGGGGCAAGCGATTCAATTTTAGTATTCATATAAAGCTAAATTAAAAATAATGTAGATGACTAAATTACTGAATATTGGTTTAATGAGGCAGGATTTTTATCATGTAATTAGGTTAAGTTATGCAGTTATGCAGTTATGCAGTTTTGGCAGTTTAACTTTAAAAACAGGTTACAATTATGCAAATCACAATTATTGGTCCCAAATTCCTTTTTTGGCGTTAGTTGAAAAATCTGAAAAATGAAATCAATTATTTTATCCATGATATGCCTTGTTCTTAAGTGCTGTTCAGGCTCAAACCCCGTTAAATGGTACTCTGTGGAGGAGGCATTTGCACTTAATAAAAAGGAACCAAGGAAGATATTGATCGACGTATATACCGATTGGTGCAAGTGGTGCAAGGTAATGGACAGTGAAACTTACAGCAATCCCATCATTGCCGATTATTTAAACAAGAATTTCTACCCGGTTAAATTTAATGCCGAACAAAAGACCGATGTGGTTCTGAATGGCAAAACATATAAATTCCTTGCTTCCGGAGGTCGTGGTTATAATGAATTTGCAGCTGAATTGCTGGGCGGACAAATGGGTTATCCCTCAACAGTGTTTCTTGACGAGCAGTCAAAAATGATCCAGCCTGTTCAGGGTTATATAAAAGCCAGGCAATTTGATGGTATCATCCGGTTTATTGGCGGAAACGATTACAAAACCAAAAAATGGGAAGAGTTTCTGGCATCGTATAATTCACCCATCCCGGAATAATCAGGCAATTTTCCTGTAGCGCCAGGTAGCCAGACTAACCGACGCTACCGCATACACCGACATATTCAGAAAATCACCCTGTATATCGCTCCAACCTGAACCCTTCAGGAGGATCATCCGTATCACCCGCATGAAATAAGACAGGGGATTTATGATGTTTACCTGCTGTGCCCAATGTGGCATGCTCTCGGCCGGGGTGAATATCCCGCTCATGAGAACGAATGTGATCAAAAAGAAAAAATTAAGGAACATGGCTTGCTGTTGGGTTTGTGAAACCGTGGATACAAGCAATCCCAACCCCAGGATCGCAATAAGATATACTGCGGCAAAACCATACAACAACAAAAGGCTTCCTTCAATTGGAATATGAAACAGAATTCTTCCGAGAAACAATCCAAAGCCCAGTTCAAATAAGGCAATTAGCCAGAAGGGAATTAATTTACCCATTATAAACTGATATTTATGGATAGGTGTAACATTGATCTGTTCAATGGTACCATTCTCCTTTTCAGCCACAAGATTCAATGAGGCCAGGATCATGCTGATAATGGTCAGAAGGATTACCAGGATCCCCGGAACCATGTAATATTTGAATTTCAGTTCACTGTTATACCAGAAGCTATAGGTGATATCAATACTGGCGGGCACCTGGTTGATCAGGACATTTGTCCCCGAAGAGTTAAGCAATTCACGGTTAAATCCATTGATGATCTGCGATGTATAGGCACTGATAAGTCCGGCAGTCATACCATTGATCGCATCTACCTGCAGTTGCAGTGAAGAAGTGCCGGTACGGTACAGATTTTTTTCAAAATTTTGCGGGATCACCATGATCAGATCTGTCTTATTTCCGAGCATCATTTTTTCCGACTGTTCTGTTGAAAAGTGGGATCCCGCCAGGGTGAAAAAAGGGGAGTGCAGGAATTTGGCGCTTAATTGACGTGAAACCGGGGACTGGTCCTTATCCACCAGGATTATTTTGATGTGCTTCATGTCCATGGTGGCGGCATTCACCAGGATCAGAAGCTGTACAAAGGGCAGAAGAAATATCAGCGGCAGCATGGTCCTGTTCCTGAAGATCTGCCTGAATTCTTTTCTCAATATGATGCCAATGGTTCTCATAATCACATATGGTTATTGTAACCGTTCCTTAAATCTGACTGCACTGATACCGATAAAAACGGTCAGCATGGAAATCATGACGAGGGTTTCCTTCCATACCTGTAAAATGCCGGTTCCTTTTAACATAACACTCCGGATAACCGTAATAAAATACTTGGGAGGCAGCACTGCACAGAGCCATTGGAGCACTCTTGGCATATTTTCAATTGGAAAAATAAAGCCGGATAGCAGCATGGTTGGGAGCATAAGTCCGAATGCCGAAATGAACATAGCCTGCTGCTGACTGCTGCTCACAGTGGATATCATGATCCCAAGAGAAAGTGCCAGCGATATAAACAGGATAGTTTCGCCAAATAACAAGACAATATTTCCACGTATTGGCAATTTGAATACAAAGTAGCCCAGCACAAGGATGATCAAAGCATTGATAAATGAAAGCAGAATATAAGGCGCTACCTTTCCTGTAATGATCTGCAGAGGTTTCAGCGGAGAAACCAAAATTGCTTCCATCGTACCTGTCTCTTTTTCACGGGCAATTGAAATGGATGTCATCATGGCTGAAACAAGCATCAGGATCATGGCCATGGTTCCCGGAACGAACATGAAAGCACTTTTGAGATCTTCATTATACATCATTCTTATCCTGGGTTCAATGACCATGGGAGATTTTATTCCTTTGTTGATGTCGGCTAGATAAGTGGCAACAATGCCCTGTGTATAGGTGACTATCATCTTTGCTGAATTGGGATCGGATGCATCCGCTATGATTTGCATATGGGCAATTCCATCTCTTTTCAGACGTTCTGCAAACTGATTTTCGAAAACGACAACTTCCCTGATCTTTCCGCGCTGAAAAATTTCTTCGAGTTGTTTAGAAGAGGTAATATACTGATCGATCCTGAAAAACCCGGAAGCCAGCAACCGTGAAGAAATTTCACGGGTAACTGGATCTTTGGATTCATCGAGGATTGCGATTTTCACATCCTGTATTTCATTACGGATTACATATCCAAAGATCAGGATCTGTGCCAGGGGCAATCCAAATAATATGATAAGGGTACGATAATCCCTGAAAATATGGAGAAACTCTTTTTTAACAAAGCCGATAAATTCTTTCATCGATGTTCGTTTATTATTATAAGTATTAAGGCGGAGTTGCAAACTCCGCCTAGCTTTTGATGCTAAGCGAAGTTTACTCGCTGTCGCTCGTGAGAGAAGTTGCAACTTCGCTTAAAATTCCTACCCCCTTGCAATCTTCAGAAATACATCCTCCATGGTCGAAGCATCATATTTTTTCTTCAAGATTTTCCGGGGTATCCAATGCCTCAATGCGGCCATCTGCCATGATTGAAACGCGTTCACAGTATTCTGCTTCATCCATATAATGGGTCGTTACAAATACTGTGATTCCTCTGGCGGCAGCCTGGTAGATCTGTTCCCAGAATTGCCTTCGGGTTACAGGATCCACTCCGCCCGTCGGTTCATCAAGAAATACGATCTTTGGATTATGGAATATGGCTACCGAAAAGGCTACTTTCTGTCTCCATCCCAGAGGAATATCCCGGACAACCGAACTGGCAATAGATGACAATCCAAGTTCTTCGATTAATTGGTCTGTCTTTTTGCGAATGTCAGCAACCGGCAATCCATAGATGCCGGCATAAAACTGGATGTTTTCACGAATGTTCAAATCCTCATAGAGCGAGAATTTCTGGCTCATGTATCCAATGTTCCGCTTAATCTGCTCTCTTTGGGTATACACATCGAATCCTGCAATCTCCAGCTTGCCTGAAGTAGGGAACGACAGACCGCATAAAATCCGGATGGCAGTGGTTTTACCGGCTCCATTGGCACCCAGAAAGCCAAAGATTTCACCTTCGTAAACCTCGAAGTTTAAGTGATCGTTGGCAACAAAATCTCCAAATTTCTTTACAAGGTTTTCAACCTTAATGATGGGTTTCCGGTTATTCATGTTTACTTTCCGTTTCGGTGTTTTCAACAGCACTGATAAAACAGTCCTCAAAGTCAGCCTGGATCTCTGTAATTTTTGCATCTGTAATTCCTTGCCCGGATAAATATTCCTTTAACCAGTCGATACCTGATCTGCCTGGTTTCATGGTGACATGGATATATTGACCGAACAGGTAGGCACTTTTTACTTCCGGCATGGAACGCAGGATCTTTAAAAGTTCAAAAAGGCTGGTTGATTTAATTTCAAGTAATCTTCCGCTGAAATCCTTCAGTATTTCTTCAGGTTTTCCTGAAAGCATAATCACACCATCCTGCATGAGTGCAACAGTGCCGCACCGGACCGCTTCATCCATATAAGGCGTTGAAACAAGTATGGTCATTCCCGTGTTTCCCAGTTGCTGGAGAGTATCCCAGAATTCTTTCCTTGAAACTGCATCAACGCCGGTTGTCGGCTCATCCAATACAAGCAGACGGGGATTGTGGATCATTGCACACGACAGCGCAAGCTTCTGCTTCATGCCACCTGATAAATCCCTGGCCAACCTTTTTTTATAGGGTTCGAGAAGGGCATATACGGGTTCTATCAGCTTATAATGCTGTTTGATTGTGGTTCCAAAAATGGTTGCATAAAAGTTCAGGTTTTCCTGAACTGTCAGATCGGGATACAAAGAAAAACGACCGGGCATATATCCGGTAAAAAGCCTGATCTGCCTGTAGTCTTTAAGAGTATCAAATCCAAACACCTTTACAAATCCCTCATCCGGCAGCAACAGGGTAGTGATCATCCGGAAAAGCGTTGTCTTGCCGGCACCATCGGGTCCGATCAGGCCAAAAAGACTGTTTTCAGGAATAACAAAAGAGGCTTTGTTAACCGCAGTAATTTCGCCATATGATTTAGTTGCCTGATGGATTTCAATGATTTCCATTCCCTGATGCTGGTTTAACTTGATTTTCAAGATAGTTGAGGAAAATTTCAAGCAGGATTTTGTTTTCAGAAATGTTAATCAGGCCTGCCGACAAAGCGCTGGCATCCTGAATATAAGGTGAGGAAACAAGTTCATCTCCTGCATGATTGATCATCAGGCTGATATTTTCAGGTTTTATTTCAAGATGAAACTGCAGAGCCAATAGCTTCCCATAAGCCAAATAAGCCTGAACCGGTGTGATTGCGGATGAACCCAGCAAAATGGCACCCCCGGGCAGATCGAATGTATCTCCATGCCAATGGAATACGGTAGCTTTCGCCGGTAAGCCGGGGAAAAGCTTTCCGGATTCCTCACACTTGTTGAATTCGACAGGAAACCAACCAATCTCCGTATGCTTACCGGGAAATACCTTGTTCCCCAGCGCGGATGCTATGAGCTGGGCACCAAGGCATATGCCTAAAACCGGTTTTTTAAATTCGCCGCAGCGTTTGATCAGTTCTTTTTCGGAAGCAAGCCATGGAAATCGCTCTTCATCATTCACGCTCATGGATCCTCCCATGGATATCAGCATATCAAATTCATGGATAAGGGGTAATCGGGGATCATTATACAGATGATATTCAGTCAATGAATATCCCTTATTCAGGATCCAGTCTTCAATCAACCCAAGTTTTTCAAACGAAACATGCAATAATGCCGCAATTTTCATGGTGTCGTGATTTAGTTTAGAACATTTTATTCTACTGAAACATGTTTTTTGTTTCTGAATATGACTTCTCCGGGCATTCCGATTTTCAGGCGACCGTCATTATTTACACTTACCTTGATTGCATATACCATATTGACGCGTTCTTCACGGGTTTGAATGATTTTGGGTGTGAATTCCACCTGTGATGATATCCAGCTCACAATTCCGGGGATTTTATGAAGGTTTCCACCGGTGCTGTCAATCAATACATCAGCTGAATCACCGATCACGATGGATGGCAATTGTTCTCCGCTAACATATACCTTAAGTTCCATTTTACCAATATTTGCAATTTTGTACAGGGCCTTTCCGGGGGAAACCAGCTCATTCGCCTCTGCATATTTTTCGAGAACAACACCTTTAATCGGATTGACTATCCTGCATTTTTCCTGAAGATTTTTTACATCTTCAATCTGAGCCATTAACACTGATCTTTCTCCGGCAATTATATTTTTTTGGGTTCGGAGTGCCTCAGTCTGCATATCCTGTACTTTCAGCTTTCCCACAATATCATCATATTGTTGTGCCGTGGCTGCTTCCTCCTGCTTAAGTTTTTTTATGCGATCAACTTCCCTGACGAGGTTCACCCGTTGTTCATCCTGCACCCTGAGCTGGGCTTCCAGGTTCCGGAGCCGGGCAGTAATCACTGTCTGCTGGGCTGCCAGTTGATCCATTTTAATTGATGTGGCAGTGGTATCGATCTTGCCCACCAGCTGGTCAGCTTCAAGAACTGCTCCTTCATTTGCATTCAGAAACATGAGAGTTCCTTGTGATTGGGCGGAAACGATTATTTCATCAGCCTCAAAATTTCCGTACGCATCAGCATCATTGTCTGTCTTTCCGCATGCCGATAAAAGAACCGGGAATATTCCTGAAAGGAATTAGAATACGGGGGAACAACTTTTTCATATATAATGGATTATGGTTAAATGATTTCAATGTAAATTATATTTTACCTTTTAAAAGTAAATAACTGTAGGCAGCCTGCAACTTCATAATCTTGTGATTTTCGAACTGAAGCCGGGCGAGTAATTCGTTGTTTACTTCAGAAAAATAGTCGGTCGTTGTGATGGCTCCGTTGGTTAATTTTGCAAAACTTGCCGATGCAATTGCCTTTCGGAGTCTTAGAATTTCTTCATCCTGTAACAAGAAGTTGATCGTATTTTGCCTGGTTGGTTTTTTCAGCTTCCAGTTGTATATCCAGCTGATCATCAAAGGTCTTTCGTTTAACATCAAGGATACCTTTCTGAATTTCAAATATCTTTTTCTGACGCCTGCTATCACCATAATTCAGGAAATTCCATTTCAGTCCAACGCCAACCGAATAATAGCCGTGCAAATCCTGGCTAACAAAATTATATCCGGGCCTTCCATAACCGGCCTGTGAAAATGCAAATAATTTTGGCATGTCAGAGGCAGTGACCAGATCCTCACTTGCCTGCAACCTTTCTTTTTGTTTGTCGAAAACAAGGTATTCCGGTCTTTCTGTTTTCGAATCGAAAACCGGAGGTTCCATGGGAAGCACAGCGCCCGTATTTTCGTTAATCGTTGAATCAAGCAAAATGGAAAGCACTTTTATAAGTTGCTGGCTCGTGAGATTAAGTTCAAGCAATCTTTGACGATATCTTAATTCTTCAGCTTCCATGGCAAGCAGGTTTTCCCGGAGCAATACACCATTTTCAACCCCGGCACGCACAACTTTTTTCCGCTCCTGCAGATCATTTAATGAAACCTGCAGTACATCTGCACTTTTCCGTGTAAGTAACAGGGAAAAATAAGCCTGGTTTACCTGCTGTTTAATACCAAGCAATGCTGCTTCCACCTGGTGAACATCAGCCTGGTTGGATGCCTTTTCAATAGATTTTTGCGCTTTTGTCATACCCCCGTCATATATCTGCTGGTTAATGTCGGCCCACACCTTATACTGATCAAGTGGTATGGCAGGAACCGATACAGGCAGATTTTCCATAAGCCCGGAGAAATCAACTGTCTCGGAATTATATTGTGCCTGTGCATTGGTGCCAAGCGCCGGAAACCAGTTGGTGCCCAGATTTTTGAGTTTATATACCAGGGATTCCTCCGACAAAGCAATTTCATCATGCAAAGGACTTCTTCTTTCTGCAGTTTTAAGGCATAATTCAAGCGACAGGGAATCGGGGGTCTGTCCAAAAATGCCTAAGGGCAAAAGGAATATGCATAGAAAAGGAACTGGGTGTTTCATATTAAGCTTTTATAGATTGTATAATAAACTCGGTCACGTTATTTTTTCTTTCCTGCAAAAACTGCTGATAGGCTGCTTCCTCATTTGCAAAGAGGATCCTTTGCATTAATGGTTTTGCAGCAATGGGGAAAACACATAAAGCAATCAGGTTTACAATGAGATGACGCGGATCCACTGGGCGGATGTGTCCTTTTTTTATTTCGATGGCAAATTGCTTTATAAATATTTCCGGATTTAACCCGGTCCCCTGCATTATCGCAAATATTCCATCCGGATTTCTATTGATCTCATGGAGGATAAATGCAGGAATGAATGCATTTTTTAAAAGCATGTCCATGTATTCCGCTACAATCCGTTCTATCTTATTAAATACGGAAGCACCTGAATTGAGAATTTCCTGGATCTGGGGAACGAAGTTCTGAAAAGCATAACTAAACACAGCAGCAAAAAGCTTTTCCTTATTTCTGAAATAATAGTGGAGAAGTGACTTATTTATCCCGGCCTCATTTGCAATTTGCTGCATGCTGGTGCCATCGAACCCATGTGTGATGAAGACTTTTTTGGCAGCTTCGAGAATATTGCCCTCAGTAGAAAAGGGCTCGATTTTCAGAGTATTGACCATTTAATTAAATCATATGGTTTAACCAATCGGTCAAAGTTATTACAATTTTTTTACCTGGCAAAAATTTCAATGAATAAATTGAGGTATTTAAGAAAAATTATAGGATTACTTCCTTCATGGCATTCAGAAACAAATCCTTTTTTGCCCTGGAAACAGGAACCTGCGAAGAGTCGGCCATTTCAACAAAGCCACCGTCAGTTCGTGCATAGGATTTTACATGTTTCATATTGATAAGATGCGAATTATGTACCCTGAAGAATCTTCTGTCCTCAAGAAGCTGATTATAATCGTTAAGACATCTTGATACAAGGTGTTTTCTCTTGCCCAGCATGTGGAAGCAACAATAGCTTCGTTGTGCTTCAATTCTTATTATATCATCAATGAGTATGTACTCAAATCCCATGGATGTGGGAAGGGAAATTTTTTTGGGAGATATGAAGTTGAGGTTATCCAGTAACATTTTTATATTATTTAATCTTGGTGTTACTGGCGATATCCGGATCTTCCTGACGGCATGGATAAGTTCAGATATATCAACTGGCTTCAGAAGATAATCAATTGCATTGTACCTGAATGCCTTGATGGCATATTCATTATAGGCAGTAACAAAAATAACTTCAAAATTTCTGTCAGGCATCAGGTTGAGCAATTCAAAGCCATTACCCGATGGCATAGCGATATCGAGCAAAACCAGATCGGGCATTTTGGTTGATATTTCCTTGTGCCCTTCAGAAATATTATTTGCTGAACCAACTACATCAACTTCCGGACAATACATCCTGAGTGCACTGCAGAGAAAATCAACTGCGTCCTGTTCATCATCTATAACTACTGTTCTTAGCATGGCTGGTCCAATTAGTTAAGTATTGGTAAATAGAGCTCCACACGAGTGCCTGCAGGTTTATTGCTATAGTCCTTTAAATCAATGTATTGTATTCCAAGCTTATTCCCGTATAATGATTTCAGCAACTTTATTCTCGCCTGTGTTATAGACGCTCCCAGTGAAACGTGGTTTTTGGCCTCACCGTGTTTTAGCCTCTCCGCATATTCCCTGCCAATTCCGTTATCTTCAATAGTACAAAAGATCGACTTTTCAGATAAATTAAACTTAATCTGAATCTTGCCTATCCCTTCTTTGTTTTGAATACCATGCCATACTGAATTTTCAACAAAAGGCTGGATCAGCAGGGAGGGTATCTTAAAAAGTATCGGATCAATCTTATCGTCAACTGTAATTTCATAGTCAAATTTGCCTTTAAACCGGATAGATTCCAGTTTCAGATAGAGCGTAAGAACCTCGATTTCATCCTGCACTGACATATATTGCCTCTGTGAGTTCTCCAAAATTTTTCGCATGAGTCTGGAAAATTTGGACAGATACTCCAGTGAATTTGAAATGTCATTATGAATTATGAAGGACTGCAGAGAAGTCAAACAGTTGTAAATAAAATGCGGATTCATTTGCTGATTGAGGTTCTGCTGCTTCAACTCTATGATCTTATGTTTTGTTAATAACTGCTGGTGCCTTAAAATCAACAGTGTGATGATAAAAATAAGGCTGAAAAATCCACAAAGAATAATAATGGCAGTCCGGCTTCTATTGATTCGCATCTGCTGAATTTCATTCTCGCTTTTAAGCAGCTTGTTTTCCTGTTCATGGTGCAGCATTTCATAGGTTGTTTGAATTTCAGATATTCGCTTATTCATTCTGCTGTTACTGATCTGACCATTCAGTTCATGATATCGAATGAAACTGGCCAGGGCATTACTGACAGAACCCTTTATGGAATCGAGCTGGAATAGATGATAATAATACAGGCTTAGAGCCTCCATATCGCCAGAAGCCTGGGCCAAACTGAAACAAAGTTTCAGATTTTTCTCGGCCTTGTCGTATTGCTTTAATTTTATGTGCAATCCCACAATACTCAACAAAGTCATGGATTTGGCTGTCAAATCATTTGATTTGTCAAGAATTTCCATTCCTTCTTGTAGCATGGAATTTGCGTCACTGAAGTTTTCTGTCAGGGTATATATATCACCCATAATCTGGTAGTTCAAACCTATACCGTATTCATTGTCAATTTCTTTATTAATGGCTATTGCTTTTTTACAGTATTTCAATGCCTGATCATATTGTCTCAGATGCCTGTAAGCCAAAGCCATATCATTCAATGCACTGGCATAATAAACCTTATCTTTACTTTTCTCAGTAGAAAGGAGCGCTTTACCATAATACTCAACAGCTTCCTTATAGTTACCCGCTTTCATGTGGATCTGACCAATATTTGAATAGAAAAAAGACTCCACAAGGTCAGATGATTTATTGCTGAATTGAACTATAGTTTTTGGCAAAGTACCATGCTGATGCATGATTTCAAGAAGCCTGATTCCTTTATGTGAATTCTCCACCGAAAGATCGAGTTTCCCTGATATTAAATATAGGTGGCTCAGGTTATTATATATTCTTACTTGTTCCAGGGTATCCTTCTGCTGTTCATCAAGAGCCAGGGATTTTTTGTAATAATATTCAGCTTCATTAAAATCCCCGTTAACCAGACTTGCATTGCCATACAGTGTATAATACTTGTATAACATGCTGCTATCCTTTCCTTTAGAGACAGAGATTAGCCTTTGAAGCAAATGCTTGCTAAGAACCGGATCAGTTTTCGTATAAAACTTTGCGGAATCATAAAGTGTCTTCAGTATAGAAGAATCCTGAAGTGATTCAGATTGTAAATCATCCATATCTGATAAGCTGCAATTTGCTCCTGAAGGACTCAGAATGAGCAATATTGCAATGAGTGCAAGCAGTTTATTTAAGGAGATTCTCATGGAAAGAGCTATTATTCTTTGAAATTCTAACCTCTCCTCAAAACCCGTCATCTTCACTAACCTATAGACCTCCTGTAACCAACTTACCCTATTGAAAATATAAGGTGGTTGAGGTCCCCTAAACTCATTCTTTACAGGATTGATATTTTGATCTAAAGGTAAAGACGATGAATTTAAAATCATGCTGCACGAATTGAAAGGAAAAAAAATTGAGGCTGTCCCGAAACAGAACTAGTCATTTAGTCCTAAAGCGGTTAATAGCATCCGGCTAATAAACAAAAAAGGGTGTCTCGACTTATGAGACACCCTCTTTACCGTTGAAATGTATCAGGGCTCATCTTCTAAAAATCCGGTTCTTCGATAGCCAGATACGATTAACGTATCACTGGCAATACCCGTTTCGCCTTCCAGATCTTCAAACCATAATTCAAAGTAAATACTGTCTGCAATTGTACCGGATGGACGCAGTGAGACTTCTTTTATAACTTTGCCATTTCTGACCAATACTTTAATGTCATATCCGTCCACAGCATTTATTACGGTATCCTGGCTTCCAAAAGACAATTCTGATAAATTAACAGGTATTTTCACCTGGTATGTCCAGAAATTGCCCTGGTCATTTATCCACATCACCTGTCCATCATCAGCCGATGTATTATAGGTAATCAAACTTGTGTATCCGGCCCCAAAAGGATCGGCCCCATATACAGGATGATCATAATGAACATACCATTCACCGGCAATTTCAACCACCTTCGATTCCTCATTGACAAATTTCTCCTTTTTATCGCATGAGGAAAGCATTATTGCAAAAAGTGCCAACAGCAATATATTTGTTTTCATAGTGATAGTTTTTAGTATTGGATCTGTTCCAGTTGTACATGAAAGACGCCATTGGCAAAATCTGCAGTACTTGTAAAAGTGATCGTTTTACTGACCGGATCAACCTTAAAATCAGTAATATCGGCTATGTTACCAAAATCCGGCGAAGATGCCTGGCTTATCGTAAATTCATTGGCAGGAATATTATTGGCTGTTATCACAGCACCCTGGAAAGCAGAGCCATAACCATATGCCCTTCCAATAGAATAATATGCACCCACTGCACAGGATATTTCAAATTTATTATCTTCCGTTTTCCAGATAAGAATATACTTCATATTGGTATACTGAGGTATAACGGCAAACGAAGGAGTTCTTAGTACAGTGCTCAGGTAAATTCCCTCGAGGCTGGTCACCAGATCTCCGGTTGGGGGTGCAACATATACAGTCCTTATAACGGTACCCACATAGCCATCCGCGTTTGTGGCGGAATAGGTAATTGAGTATTTGTCAAAAGCATCTACATTGACTGTTGTTCCGCTGTATCCTGTTACCTCTCCAATTACATTAACACTTACTTCAATGGGTTCTCCGGCTTCAGAGGCTGTTACAGTTCCATCCGTATAGGGTTCTCCCAATGTATGAATAACTTCGGATTCACCTTCCATTTCAAACAAGGGGAAATAGGTTATTTTCGATTCATCTTTGTACTCTTTTTCACAACCAGTGAACGGGATGATCAAGGCTGCGAGCAATGTATAAATTAGTTTTCTGTTTTTCATGGCATTATTTATTGTTGATTCCACCATACTCTTGTTTGCATAACTGTGGCGTCGGGTAAATCCTTGTATTCGGCCGCATTTATATTAAAATTAAGTTCAGAGTCGGGATATGGAAGCCTTACCGGAAAATTACCATTGGAAGCGCCCTTTTTGCTGTAAATCAAGGTTCCGGGTATATAGGCCTCGGGCAGGTCTGACTCCCGGCCTGCAGGAATGGCAGCCTGAACTTCAGGAGCTGCAGCTTCAGGATAGCCGGTTCTCAGGCAATCCAAATAGGCTTCTGCGCCTCTTTGTCCATCGGCGGCATCAACCCATTTTTGCATGATGATAGCCTTCAACTGAGCATCGAAGCCTGCGGATGGGAATTTATAAATTGAGCTGAATAAATTCATACCGGTTGTATCAGCTCCCATACGTCCAAAGGAGTTTAACACACCTTCCTTATAAAAGCTTTCAGCAGTAGCTGCATCACCCAACCGCAGGTAAGCTTCAGCCAGCAGGAGGTTGGTTTCGGCCTGTGTCATCAAATAAACCGGCATCGTGGCTGTTAAAATCGGCTTTGAAATAACGTCGGGAGCATTCCACTCGGTGGAAGGTATTTCATACGATCCGGTTATCATACCATCTATCTTGCCGCCTACAACCGCAAAAAGGGACTGCAGCCTCGAGTCGCTGTTGGCTTTCAGGTATGTTGTGAAGGTAGCGTTAGCGCGTATATTCTGAGCAGTATTTAACTGGCGCTGGTCAGCTTCGTAAAGTGGATTTGATTTACTGTCGACATTTTCAAAATTGGTCAATGCAACATCCCTGGAAAGAAAAGTGCCATTGGCCAGTAAACCGGTTAGTTCAGTATTGGCCCATGCACTATTGGCATTATATTGTCTTAAAATTATTCTCAATTTAAGCGTATTGGCAAAATCGATCCAATCACTGATGTTTGCTTCCAGCAGTAAATCGTAATCAGCATACCGGGCAGGGACAAAACCATCCATATCTTTCCCCAATGCGTTGTTCAACAGTTCGTAAATCGATGCATAAACCTCTTCCCCTTTGTTTATGACAGGAGTAAAATTTCCTTCCTCTCCCTTAAATGCTTCATCGTAAGGAACATTACCATAGAAATCAACAAGATACTGAAATCCATATGCCTTCAAGGTTGATGTAATGAGAAACAGCCCCCAATTTTCTTCCTGTTCCGCCTTCAGATGCAGGATCTCATTATCGCCAAGCGCATCCCGGTACATGGAAAGGTAAGAACCGTCCACCCGGTTGTCATTACTGCTCAGGGTATAGGTTTCAAATACCCTGTACTGGGAGGATGTATTGTTTTGAGCCCAGTGCTGAGCCCAAAAAGACCCGATCAATCCGTAATCGGCACTCATTACTGAAGCCAGTCCTGCTTCGGCAGATGGAAGTATCAGATAGTCTTCAACGTTCTCTGGGTAATTCGGATTCTCGTTCACATCCAGGAATTCACTGCACCCGAAAAGACCAAGAATCAGAATGTATAATATTATTGTCGAATTTTTCATCGTAGTGATTTTTAATTTTAAAATGCAACATTTAACTTAATGCCATAAGACCGCGTTTGGGGCAATCCGTCAAATTCGCCGAACAATCCTTCAATACCGTTTCCAAAGGTTGACATTTCAGGATCGATGAAGCTGTTGAGAGCCGGAGTCCATAAGAAAAGGTTGGTACCATATACTCCTATGTTGATATTGATTAACCTCATTTTTTCAGCAATTGATTTTGGCAGTGAATAGTTTAATGATGCTTCACGGAGCTTGATATATGTTTTCTCAATAATCCTGTTCCTTTCAATCGGTTTGTTTGTATTGCTGGCATAGTATTCATGCCAGTTATTAAAAACCGGGGTAGCATTCTCTGCATAGGTTACATTACCTTCCTCATCGGTAATCTCCCTCACCGAATTAGGAATAACCCAGGGTCTCCTGTCATTGGTTAAGGATTGTTCACTGTTACCTGACCACATACAGCTATTGGCAGTATTGGAATACATATATCCACCCTGTTGATAGTCAAATAAGAATGATAGACTTATACCCCTATAAGAGAAAGAATTTGAAAGTGACATTTTATAATCGGGTACCGAAGTTGCATACAGCACTTTGTCACCCTCCAGTGGTAATCCGTTATCACCGACAATCACCTGTCCATCTGGTGAATACTTATATTCAGGTATCCTGAACTGGCCCAATTGTTCACCGGGAATTGCCACAAATTCAGTTTCATACGCTGCATTAATTACATATTCTTCCACTCCAAGCTCTGCAGACAGCTCATCCAGGATGGTGTTACTCTTTGTGAAAATATAAGTCAGATCCCATCTGAAATTCGGCTGTTTAACGGGAGTCAGATCCATCTGCAATTCAACTCCGCTGTTGGTTATCTGGCCCAGGTTGGTCGTTTGAATATCAAAACCGGAAGACCCTGCAATAGTAGCATCAAAAATCAGGTCGGTTGTTACCTTCTTATAGTAGGCAAGATCCAATCCAACCCGGTTGCTGAAAAATCGCAATTCCGTTCCTATTTCAAAATCCCTGGAAAGTTCATTCTTAAGATTTGGATTGCCCAGTTTACGGTATTTTTCAAAAGCGGCGATGCCACCAACCGGATAAGTGGTAAATCCATATCCACCATTTCTTAGTATAGCCGACCTGTAAAATGGATCGAGTGAATAGGCCGGGGCATCGTTTCCGGCAAGGGCATATCCGGCCCTTATTTTTCCGTAGGTAAGGATACCCTTGGGCAAAAATGATGAAAATATAAAGCCTAAGTTGACACCTGGATAAAAGAATGAGTTGTTATCTATTGGCAATGTGGATGACCAGTCATTTCTTCCGGAAAACTGCAGGAAGAGGTAATCACTGAAATTCAAAGATATTGTTCCAAACAGCGCCACTGAACGCCTTTTTTCCCGGTATGTTGAAACGTTGGCACTTCCACTGATATTGGTAACGCTGTAATAATCGGGAACAACCAGTCCATTGGCGATTGTTGTTAATCGCTCTGATGTCCTTTGATTGATATTGTTACCGAGTACAACATTATACTCCAGGAATTTTTCTCCAATATCCAGCTTACCATCGTAATTAATGAACAAATCGGAATTAATCTGACTAACGGTTCTTCCTTCCTCTTTTACCATACCCGCAACATCATTTTCGGAAGAGTTGGGGGAACCCGGTGTCTTTCTCGCGATTGCGCTATACCTTTGATAAAAATTGCTGTACTGGTCCAATCCGCCCCGCCAGGAAACACTCAGGCCCTTAATGATTTCCCGCCTTAGATCAAGGCTGCTGATCAGTCTGTCCTGTTCAAAGTCGTTTCCATTTTCATTTATAGTAAAATATGGATTTTGAGCATACAGGTTATAATAGTTGTCAATATTATCGAACTTGTAATTGTAGTTCCTGTAAAGAGGCAGATAATGATTTACCGGATTGGACAGCAATTCCTGCATTACAGCTTTTCCACCACCTGCATCATCTCCCTGGCCGCTGGCCACAGCATTGATTTTCTTATTTGTATACGATGCGCTAAAACTGATTTTAGTTTTATCGGTTCCGCCATTCGCTTTAAATGTCAGCGAATTTCTCCTTAACATATCGGCATCACCGGGAAATATTCCATCCTGATTGGTGTTGGCATAAGAAGCATAGTATCCGATTTTTTCAGTACCACCTGAGAATGAAATAGCATTGTTAAAAGTGTTTCCATACTCAAAAAAATCACGCAGGCCATTTTCCTGGTATTTGAACGGCATGATTCGCTGTGAGTTGTCCACAATATTTCCGGTCAATCTCATAGCGCCATCCATAACAGGACCCCAGCTGCCATTTTCTTCATACGCAAAATGACCACTCCATCCCTGTCCGAATTTCTTCTGGTAATAAGGCAAACGTCCTACTGTTGTGAGTGTATAGGATGAAGAAAAATCCACCTTCATATTCTGATTTTTCTTGCCGCTCTTTGTGCTAATAATTATAACACCATTGGCAGCTCTTGTTCCATAAAGGCTGGTAGCAGCTGCACCTTTTAATACGCTTATGGTTTCAATGTCAGACGGATTGAGGTCAGAGGCTGCATTGCCAAAATCAACAGTCAAATTGGCCGTTGTGGCGGCTTCTGTGCTGTTACCACCTGAATATTGATTATTAACCGGTACACCATCAATAATATAAAGTGGTTGTGTACTTTGTGTTATAGACGACAATCCCCTGACGATTACACTCGTGGAGGCTCCCGGGGCGCCTGAGGTCGAAGATATCGACACCCCGGCTACTCTCCCTGTCAGGGCCTGGGTTGCATCGATTACCTGTCGGTTATTCAGATCCTCCGTATTAAAGTCCGAGACAGCATATCCAAGTGATTTTTTCGATTTTGTTATTCCCAATGCAGTGACTACTACCTCATCCACCATGGTAACTGAGGATTCCATCACAACATCGACAATTGTCTGACCCATCACAGCCATTTCACGATCTTTCAATCCTATGAAAGAGAAAATCAGGGTAGCATCAGCTGGCACCAATATCTGATATTTTCCATCAACATCGGTTACAGCGCCAGTATTGGTCCCTTTAATTTTAACATACACACCCGGAAGCGGACTGCCATCATCTGCTGAAGTAACTGTCCCTTTAACTTGTATGTCCTGTGCCATTGAGGAACAAAAGCCAAATAAGAGCAGGCATAAAAACAAACTAAAAATGATTTTCATAAGTTGGTGTTTTAGTTTCTTCATAAAATTTCAATGATTTAAAGTTCAGTCGCCATTTCAAACCAGGGTAAAACGGCATTGTAGTGGAAAAAGAATGCTGGAAATCTGGTTGAACCCGGAATTCTGCAAATAACTAACCTGTTATAACCTATTATAAACCTGAATGAGTCGTTTGTCATTCCAGCATCTCTTTTCCCTGGCTTATAGTAAAAGTATTGATAGATGCAGAAATTCCCAGCAGCAGTTTCCCTAATGGCAATTGCGGTTTTCCATTTGCACGGATGAATTTTCCGATATCAATTTAACTATGTTAACTTGAAGTATAGGGTGATTATCTTTTTCATGCTTATATTTGTCCCTAAGCAATTCAGACAGTTAACAAATTTTAACGAATTTTTAAAACTTTCTGTCCTGAATAAACGTTAATTTTAGGACACAAAATAAAAGAGCCACTATGAAAATAAGAAATGTAATTCCTGTGCTTCTCCTATCAATGCTGTTATTAATTGGTTTTTCCGTCATAAAGGCCCAGGATGCAGCCAAACCTGCATCAGGTATTGAATGGACTTCAACAACAGTTGATTTTGGTAAGATTGAACAGGGAAAACCTGTTTCTGCTGAATTTGAATTTAAAAATCCAACAATGGTTCCGCTGATTATAAATTCAGTAAGGCCAACCTGTGGATGCACCATTGCTGATTATCCTAAAGAACCAATTCTTCCGGGAAAGTCAGGTAAGATAGCTGTTACCTATAATGCGGCTGCTGGTGGAGCATTTACAAAAGCAATTGTTGTTACTTCTAACGCTACTGAAGGCAATACATCTTTAATAATTAAAGGCGAAGTGGTCTCCAAAAAACAGTAAGTTTCTTCTCTCTGAAATATTTTCTCTATTATAAAAGCGGTTCGTAACGGACCGTTTTTTTTTGTTACAAGGCTAAATTGATGGTTCCTTCATATACAAAGGTGGCAGGACCTTCGAGCCAGATATCGGTGATCTTGCTGTCATTTCTGAAAAAAGATACCCTGAGATGACCTCCCCGGGCATGCACTAAGGATGAAAAACTGCTATGATTGATGCCTTTCCTTATCCCTGTACATATTACAGAGGCCACAATACCGGTTCCACAGGCAAGAGTTTCGTTTTCCACACCCCGTTCATAGGTTCTCACGGAAATATGATCAGGGTATTCCTGCACAAAATTAACGTTGGTTCCCTGAGCGGCAAACCGTTCATTATATCTTATTTTGCGTCCTTCATTAAAAACATCCAGTTCATTAATTGATGACAGGTATTTCACGTAATGAGGCGAACCCGTATTCAGGTAATAAAAATCTTTTCCGGTTTCTATATCCAACACATCAGTCATTTTAAGCCGCACATAATTATTCGAAATCAATTCGGCTTCATGAACCCCGTCAATGGCAGTGAAAACCGCTTTCCTGTCAATGATTCCGAGTTTATTGGCAAATGCAGCCAGGCAGCGGCCTCCATTGCCGCACATGGTACTTTCATTACCATCGGCATTATAATAAACCATGTTATAATCATATCCGTTCCTGGGCCTGAGCAGCATCAATCCATCAGCACCAATACCAAAACGACGGTCACAGATAAATTTAACAAGATCCGTCTGATTATCCTTGAAATTGCATCTTTCTGTCATCAAAGAGAACAAAATCATTTCCTGCACCTTGATATTTATAGAATGTCAACTCCATCAGTATCCGTTAAATTATGTTAAACCAGCACAATACCCGGACAATTGTCCTAATTTTGCGAGTGGAAATTTGTCCGAAAAATTTCAATTTAAATAAATAATTGAATAAAGATAAAGCTAAATTATTACAAAAATGAAAAAGACACAGCTATTAGTAATTATGTTAGCCTCAGTAATAGGCGGTTTGGTTGCAGTATTCGCTTATTCGGCTATTCTCGACAAAAAGGAAAAAAACATCGTATCAGCCGTCAGAGAGCCTATCAGCATGGTAAGTCTGAAAGCCGGACTTGACAGTTCGACTGATTTTACAGTCGGCAGCAGAAAAAACAATTGAATGTGTAGTAAATGTTAAAACCCAGTCCACCGTATCCTATCGAAATCCCATTTATGATTTCTTTTATGGCGATCGTTATCAGGGTGACAAGGAACCCGTGACTGGCGTTGGCTCGGGAGTGATCATTACCGCCGACGGGTATGTAGTCACCAATAATCATGTGGTTGAAAACTCAGAGAAGGTAACAGTGACCTTAAATGATAAGCGTGAATATACTGCCAAGGTGGTTGGTACTGATCCTTCAACCGATCTGGCCCTTCTTAAATTAGATGCAAAGGATCTGCACTTTATCACATTTGGAAATTCCGATGCCATGAGAGTGGGTGAATGGGTACTGGCTGTTGGAAATCCATTTAATATCTCTTCTACTGTAACTGCAGGAATAGTGAGTGCAAAGGGCAGAAGCATGCAAATTATTCAAGATAACTACAGAATTGAATCTTATATCCAGACGGATGCTTCTGTAAACCAGGGAAACAGTGGGGGAGCGCTGGTCAATCTGAAAGGAGAGATGATCGGGATCAATTCAGCCATTATATCACCTTCAGGTGGCAATGTGGGAATTTCTTTTGCTATTCCTTCCAGCATTGTGCAGAAGGTAGTAAGAGACCTGATTGAATACGGGGCTGTACAGCGCGCCATCATGGGTGTAAGCATAGCTGACATCACTGCTGAACTGGCCAAGGAAAAGGATCTTCCCGAACTTGGAGGAGTATATGTCACAGACGTAAATGAAAACAGTGCGGCCAAAGATGCAGGCATTGAAAGCGGAGATGTGATTGTTCAGATTAATGATATAAAAGTAAACAGTCCTTCCGAATTGCAGGAGATTGTTGGTAGAAATCGTCCTGGCGATAAGATCTCGGTTACCGTAAAAAGAAAAGGCAATTTGAAACAATTCGAGGTAAAATTACGTAACCTACAAGGCGACACAAGCGTCGTTAAAGCAGGAACCTACGAAACCATACTTGGAGCAAAGTTTATTAATCTGGATGACCGGGAAAAAAGCAAACTCGGTATTAAAAATGGTGTAAAGATCAGCGAAATTCAGGAGGGCAAACTGAAATCTGCTGGTGTAAAACCCGGATTTGTGGTTACACAGATTAATAATAAACCGGTCAATTCGGTTGATGAGCTTGGCAAGATCATAAACTCAATTAAGGGAGGAGTATATTTAGAAGGAGTATATCAGAATGGCGAGGTCGCCTATTATGCTTTTGGACTGTAAAAGTAATATTTTGATTATCATAATATTAGGCTTGCAGTTTGCAAGCCTTTTTTTTTATTTAAAATTTTAGATTAATAATTACTAGGAATATAAATATAAAATAGCATAAATTCGGACAAATTTTTTCAGGAATATGAGACAACTAAAAATCACAAAATCAATTACCAATAGAGAGAGTGCTTCACTTGACAAGTATTTGCAGGAGATCGGCAAAGAAGAACTGATTACTGTTGAAGAGGAAGTTGAACTAGCGCAGCGAATCAAGAAGGGTGATAAGTCAGCACTTGAAAAACTTACACGAGCTAATCTCAGGTTTGTGGTTTCGGTAGCTAAACAATATCAAAACCAGGGACTTAGCCTGCCTGATTTAATCAATGAGGGGAATCTTGGATTGATTAAAGCAGCAGAAAAATTCGATGAAACAAGGGGATTTAAATTTATATCCTATGCTGTATGGTGGATCAGACAATCCATATTGCAGGCCCTGGCTGAACAATCCCGGATTGTCCGGTTACCGCTGAATCAGGTTGGCTCATTGAATAAAATTAATAAGGCATTTTCCAAATTCGAACAGGAATTTGAACGCACACCTACTCCGGAAGAACTTGCAGAAGCACTTGATCTGCCAAAGGAAAAAATTTCAGATACACTGAAAGTTTCCGGCAGACATGTTTCAGTTGATGCTCCATTTGCAGAAGGTGAAGACAACAGTCTTCTCGATATTCTTATCAATCATGATTCACCCAAGGCTGATAAAAAGCTGATCAGTGAATCACTGATGAAGGAAATTGACAGGGCATTGGCAACTCTTACTGAAAGGGAAAGAGACATTATCAAATTTTTCTTTGGCATTGGCGTCCAGGAAATGACACTGGAAGAAATTGGAGAAAAATTCGATCTTACACGCGAACGTGTCAGGCAGATCAAGGAAAAAGCAATTCGTCGCCTCAGACACACTTCCCGAAGCAAATTGCTAAAAGGGTATTTGGGATAATCAAGATATAAGCATCTGAATCATGGAATCCATTTATTAACTGTCGGATTAAGCCGACGGTTATAAAGGATTGTCAATTTTCATGACCCTGAAGTTTTCATCGTCAGTTGTATCCTCTTCCGCGCCACATCCACCTCAAGCACCTTTACCTGTACATGCTGATGCAGCTTTACCACATCGGCCGGATTGCTGACATATTTATCTGCCATCTGGGAAATGTGAACCAGTCCGTCCTGCTTTACCCCTACATCCACAAATGCACCAAAATTGGTAATATTGGTTACAATACCCGGAAGCAACATACCCGGGCGAATATCTTCCATTGAATGAACATCAGGGGAAAATTCAAAGACTTTGATACCTGAACGAGGATCGCGACCGGGTTTGGTGAGTTCATTCATAATATCGGTTAACGTTGGGATCCCAATTTTCTCATCCGTAAATTTCTTTATATCCACACCTTTTCGCAGCTCTTCATCCTTCAACAGATCAGATACAGGTCTGTTAAAACTTCGGGCCATCTTTTCCACAATATAATAGCTTTCAGGATGCACCGCACTATTATCGAGCGGATTGATCCCGTCCCTGATTCGCAGGAATCCGGCCGACTGTTCAAATGCCTTTGGTCCCATCCTGGCGACCTTTTTCAGATCTTCCCGTGATTTGAAAAGCCCGTATTCTTTCCTGATAATCCACAATATTCTTTGCCAGCTGCGGCCCCAGTCCGGATACATAGTTCAATAAATGCATACTGGCGGTATTTAAATCAACACCCACCGCATTCACACAACTTTCCACAACCTGGTCAAGTGAATCCTTTAGTTTGTTCTGGTCTACATCATGCTGATACTGCCCCACACCAATTGATTTCGGATCAATTTTTACCAATTCAGCCAGCGGGTCCATCAGACGGCGACCAATAGATACAGCCCCGCGAACCGTTACATCATATGCGGGAAACTCCTCCCGTGCTACTTTTGAAGCGGAATATACCGAGGCACCTGCTTCACTCACAACAAATACCTTTATATCACGATCGAACTTTATCCGGTGGATAAATTCTTCCGTTTCACGACTTGCCGTTCCGTTTCCAATAGCTACTGCTTCAATTTTATATGAATTGACCAGCGTGTTTATTTTCTTGATTGCCATGGCAGTTTCCTGCTGAGGCTGGTGAGGGAAAATCGTTTCGTTGTGCAGGAGATTGCCCTGCGCATCAAGGCAAACCACCTTGCATCCGCTTCGGAAACCGGGATCAATGGCCAATACCCTTTTCTGACCGAGAGGAGGGGACATCAGAAGCTGTTTCAGATTTTCAGCGAAAACCCGTATAGCCTGCTCATCTGCTTTTTCTTTGGATTGTGCCCTGAATTCGGTTTCGATTGACGGTCCAAGCAATCGCTTGTAAGAGTCCTTTAGTGCCAGTGAAATTTGTTTTGCACATTCACCAGTGCTTTTAATAAACTGTCTTTCGAGCTGTTCCATAGCCTTGTCGGATTCTGGCTCAACGGAAAGCCGCAGGAATCCTTCTTCTTCTCCTCTCAACATAGCCATTATGCGATGCGAAGGACACCGGTTAAGTGGCTCGGAATAATCGAAATAATCTTTGTATTTAATACCTTCAGCATCTTTTCCCTTGATTACGCGCGAAGAAATGAGGGCACCGGTTGAAAACAGCCGCCTTATTGAATTCCGGGCATGTTGATCCTCATTGATATATTCGGCAATGATATCCCGTGCACCCTGCAACGCATCATCTGCCGTTTCAACCTGATCATTCAGATATTTCTCCGCTTCCTGATGAACATCTCTTACAGTCTGATTCCTTATTGCCGTTGCAAGTGGTTCGAGTCCTTTTTCCCTGGCTGCGGTCGCACGCGTTTTCTTTTTAGGTTTGTAAGGAAGATAAAGGTCTTCCAGTTCTGTCATTGTAGCCGCATTCTGTAGTTTTCCCATCAGTTCATCTGTCATAAATCCTTGTTCTTCAATAGATTTAATAACAACTTCACGCCTGTTGTCCAACTCAAGGTAACGCATATTCTGTTCCTGGATATCTGAAATCTGCATTTCATCCAGGCTTCCTGTCATTTCTTTCCTGTACCTGCTTATAAAGGGTATAGTGGCTTTCTGTGCGAAAAGTGAAAGCGTATTTTCAACCTGCCATGGCTGCAAATTCAAGTTCCCGGCAATTAATTTTATGTAGTTTTTTTCCATGCTGAAAGAGCCAATTTTGGGACGTAAAAGTAGCCATTTGTTATTACATTTGATTAGTCAAAAAGATTAAACTAAACAGACAATTCCATCGTTCCCAATCACTGTTAGTTTATGCAAGGATTTCACATATCCAGACAGGAACCATTTACCTGCACTTACCGGCGGGTTATCCTGGAGCAGATCATGATGGCAATGGATTTATGCCGGAGATCGGTGGAACAACCTGATATAGCTACACATGAGATAAGGAAGAACACAAAGCGGATTCGCGCAGTTTACAGTCTGTTCAAAAAAGCAACAGGCAAAAAATCATATCACCTGGGTCACGATCATATGCGGACTATCAGTCGCCTGCTTGCTCCACACCGATTAAGTAAGGTCTATTGTGATTGTCTTTCCGAGATTCTCCCTGACAAAAGACACCTTGTAGATCCTTTGGTTATGGGTAAACTCATACATCAGCTTGAAACAGATCACCAGTTACTTACAAATGAAATTGTTGGAAAGGGTCATCTGTTTAATGAAATAAATATCCTGCTGACAAAGGAAAGAGACCGGATTGAAGAAGTACCTCTTTCTGAATCTGACTTTAATATTCTTGCAAACGGAGTTAAGAACTCCTATATTGATGGCAGAAATAAACTGGATTTAGCGTTACATCAAAACACTACCGAAAACCTGCACGAACTCAGAAAAACTGTAAAAAGCCTTTGGAACCAACTGATACTCATACGGCCGGTTTGGTCTTCCATGATTGGTTTGAATATCCATTACCTCGATGTTCTTGCGGAAAAACTGGGCAGGGATCATGATTTATCTGAGCTGATTCATTTTCTCACCATTAAGGGTAAAAGCACAGGCAGCATATTTCCAGGGGAACTCAGGGAACATATAGATATGAAAAGAAAAAATCTGCAAAAAAGCATTGTGCCTCTGGCTATCCGTTTGTTTTCAGAAAAACCGGGAGCTTTCAGGAACCGGTTGGCAGGCTACTATAAGATTTATCTTAGTCATAATTAAAGCTCTCATTATGAAACAATAATCTGTTCAGTGGTTCTGCAGTCGATAAAGTGACTGGTGACTTGTGACTCGTGACTAAGTAAATCCCTCCAGGATGCAATATGACGACTCTTAACCAGAATGGAATTGCGTCACCAGTCACCAGTCACCTTCTTTTGCCGAATACCGAATACCGTCTTTACTTCTTATTCACGGAGCCCGCGCTGGAGGTGCGAATCTCCTTGATCTTTGGTTCTCCGCGGTAGTTTATGTCCCCGGCACTGCTCGACTGGAAACTGGCCTCATCTGTCACATAAACCTTGGCATTTCCGGCACTTGAAACGGAAATATCTCCGGTTTTGGCTATCAGTTCATAGGCATTTAGATCTCCGGCACTGCTTAAATCGGCTTTTAAAACATTCGTTTTTCCTTTCAGATATGCATTTCCCGCACTTGAAATAGATATTTCTATCTCTTTTGTCTCTACTTCGAACCTGAGATCTCCGGCACTGCTCATTTCAATGTCGAGTTTATCCATTTTAAACGGGGTTACTCCGGTAACATCACCTGCGCTCGAAATGTCAATACGCTCAAGTGTTTTGCAGGTTACATATACCTTTTTCGTTTTTGCAAAACGAATGCTCTTTTCAGTGAAAATATGCAGTTCATTGCCACTGACCTCTGTTCTTATCCAACTTTGCAGATTCTCATCAGCTTCAACTTCAAGCGTATGATTATCCCCCTGGGTAAGAAAAACATCAATTCCGCTTCCAACTTTAATGCTACTGAATTCGGAAACATCACGGTTCTGTTTAACCACATGGCCGTTTCCGGTAATTGAATCCTGGATGTTTATCATACATCCTGAAAGAAGCACTGTAATTGCCACCAGACTGGTTAAGCTGTAAATTTTCATGGTTTTTGGGTTTTTCAGATTTATATAATGACGTGGTTCCGGTAATATTGCTGCATAAATTTTAGCTGCAAGCCAGTAACTGAGCGACCCGGATTTTGCTATTAATGATTTTGAAAAATTAAAGTTACTACAAAAAGGAAGACATGTTGAAATATTACATATCAATTGTAGACCAGTATCAGATTTAAGCCTTATTTTTACGTGGATTTTTTTGAAAAATCCTTTTTGAAACCAATATGAAGATGGAGAACAAGAAGAAAATACTGATTATTGATGATTCGAATACGGCTCTTGTGCTCATGGAATACACTTTAAAAGAAGCGGGTTACATTTCTCTTTCAGCATCCAATGTGAAAGAAGCGACAAAACTGATGGAGAAACATTCTCCCGATCTTATTCTGCTGGATTTGAGCATGCCTGAGATTTCAGGATATGATTTTTTGAAGAGAAAAAATGAACTTCATATCGATCATATACCCATTATCATAGTCTCAGCATATGATTCTGTTGAATCCATTGAATTAACCCGCAATCTGGGTGCCGTGGATTTTATTGCCAAACCCATTCGGCTTGATGTCATGATGAATAAGATCAATTTCTATTTGAACGATTCGGATACCTGAAGTTTATTTTTCTTAATATTAACCTGAACAGTAAATTTACCATTATGAGGCGTAAAGGACTAACAATTAGCATTATATTAGTTTTAATCCTCGTATTTGCAGGGGGAATACTTTGGTTTTCGAGAAAGCATATTTCTGAAAAGCATTTATTAAAAGGTACCGCATTGCTCCAGGAGAAAAAGTATTCGGAATCACTGGATGAGTTTCAAAAGGCATGCAGATGGTATGGCCGCTCTGCCAGGGCACTTTTGGGAAAAGGCCAGGCGGAATACTTTTTAAACCAGTTTGGTCCGTCAGCGATCGACATTAATAATTCACTGGCAATTGACAGTACTCAGACTGATGCCTGGTTTTACAAAGGACTACTCAGTATTAAAGCAAACGACCAGGTAAAAGCTATCGTTGATTTCTCAAAAGTGATTTCAATGGATTCGCTGTATGCCCGTGCCTATTATCATCGCGGACTTGCCAAAGCGGCACTTTCCGATTTTACGGGATCGGTGGCAGATTACAGAAAATCAATGGACCTTGACAAGGGGAATATCGAAGCATATTTGAAAAGCATCGAGGCTAAATCTGCTGTTGATGATTATAAGGGGGCTATTGCCGATTATGACAGGTTACTCAACATTGATCTCAATAACGGCGATGCACTGGCTAGTCGTGGATATTTAAAGCTCAATATAAATGATCTGGATGGAGCTTTAAGTGATTTCAACAAGGCCCTGGCTATGAATCCTGAAAATGTTGACATTATATACAACCGGGGTTCGGTGTATGCAAGAAAGGGTGATTTTAATTCTGCCTCAAAGGACTTTACTGTTGCAATCAGCAAAAAGCATAAATTATATAAGGCTTATTACAACAGGTCATTATCCCTCCTGAATCTTAATAAACTGAATGAAGCAACCCGGGATTTGAATGAGGTAATAAAAGGAGAGCCCGAAAATGCCGATGCATACCTTATACTTGGTGTAATTTATTCGATGAAGAAAGATTTCAAAAGAGCCATGTCGTATTATGACAAGGCCATTTCGGTTAAACCTGCATTTGCAGAAGCCTATTTCAACCGGGGAGTACTAAATGGAAATCAGAATCTTCATCAGCAGGCTATCCCCGATTATAGTAAGGCAATTGAACTACGCCCGAATTATCCCGAAGCATATTATGAGCGAGCTGTTTCAGAGCTGAATCTTCAGCAAATGAATCCTGCATGTGATGATCTGCATAAGGCAAAGGACCAGGGATTTAAAGCAGCTGATGATCTTATAAACATCCATTGTGGTAATTCCGGGGATTCATAGACAATATCTCAAACTGATACAAAATGAAAGTGTTTGGAAAAGCTTTGATGGCGCTCTGTTTATTGATGTATATCTCATCAGCAATTGCCGCCGATACCTTAAAGATACATCTAACCTACAAGCACCGGCTGGATAACGAGGGTCGCACCCAGGGATATGTTACAGTCAGTCAGAAATTTTATACACCTGAACTGCAATTGTTCCGTGAAATTAAATACAATGATCAAAGCGGTCAGATCGCGGATTATACCTTTTATTTTTATACAGATGGTAAATTGTTTACTGAAGAATGCTATAGCCAGAATGACAGCCTGATGTATATTCTTAAACATCTTTATGATGCGGCAGGCAGGGAAAAAGAGGTAGTACGACTGGAACCCAGGAATGGCGGACTGGAAGCTACAGGTAAAACAGTTAGCTCATACGACAAAGCAGGTAAGTTGCATCAGCAAAAAATATATTTCGGCAAAAAGGCTGGTTCAGTTATCAGCTATGTCTATAATAAGGATGGAAATCTGCAGACGGAAAACCGGAAATTCAAAGTGGTTTCAAATCAGAACCTGAAAGCTGAGAACAGGTCTTTTTCCTATGGTGCAGACAAGAAGATGGAAAAAGTGTCGGTAACCGGAAAGGATCTTACCGGCCGATCATTTCAGCGGTCCGAAGCATATTCCTATGATGAGAAGGGCAAATTAGCTTCAGTTTCTATTACAGGAAATGATTTACCTGATGGACTTGTTAAAACATACAAATACCTGGATTCCGGTTTTATCAGCCTGTATGAGGAGAGTAATACGGCAGGAAAGTACAGTTTGATCCTGCAGTATGACTATAAGAAACATTACATGGATAAGGGAACGCAGGTAAGCTATTTTGCCGCCGGAAAGTAGCAGGCACCTTCATTTTAGGTAGAAAATTGTTTATTTGCAAATGTTAAGAGGATGAAAGTATTTGAGGCCCGGCAGATACGGGAGATTGATGAGTATACAATCCTGCATGAGCCTGTAGCATCCGTTGAACTCATGGAGCGAGCTGCAACAGGATGTGTAAACTGGCTGTCTTCAAATATTAAGAGCGACAGGCAAATAAAGATTTTTGCCGGACCCGGAAACAATGGAGGTGATGGCTGGGCTATTGCCAGGATACTGGCCGACAGGGGTTTCCGGCATATCAGCATTTATTTGCTTCAAATCAGCAGGATTATTTCAGGAGATTCTGTTATTAACCGTCATCGGCTGGAAGAACAGAACAAGGTGCCCATTATTGAAATAAGCAGCGAAAGTGATTTTCCAGTCCTTGATAATCATGAATTAATTATTGATGCGTTATTTGGTTCAGGGTTGTCAAGGCCACTAGAAGGACTTTCTGCTGCGCTCGTAAAATATATCAATGCCTCAGGTTGCACTATCATTTCAGTTGATATTCCCAGCGGGTTGAAAACAGATGATCAGGGATTAATCAGGGGAAATGCCATTATCAAGGCCTCTCATACACTGACTTTTGAATTTCCGAAGCGTTCATTTTTTTATGCTGAAAATGCCGTTTACACCGGCAATTGGCATATTATTTCAATTCATCTTCATCCAGCCGCTATTTCGGAAAAAGAAACCCCGTATCATTATATTTTGATCGAAGATATACTGAAAATCTTCCGGAAAAGAACTAAATTTTCACATAAGGGATTGTTTGGGCATGCCTTGCTAATCTCCGGTTCATATGGTATGGCAGGTGCAGCCATACTGGCCGCCAGGGCAGCTCTGAGGGCAGGTGTGGGACTGCTGACCACGCATGTTCCGCGAACAGTTTACCCCATTATACAGGGAGCGGTTCCCGAATCCATATTTGATATTGACAATGATGAAAAGTACTTCTCGGGATTGACAAGCGAAAAGCACTTTTCAGCCGTTGGCATTGGGCCTGGCACAGGAACCATGGATATCAGCATAAAAGCTTTTGAATCACTCCTGAAAAATTCGGATATTCCACTTGTGATTGATGCAGATGCCCTGAATATGCTGTCAGAAAAACCGGTATTGTGCGGACTATTACCTGCCCGGTCAATTCTAACTCCCCATCCGGGTGAATTTGATCGCCTTGCAGGCAAATCTGATTCCGGATACATCCGGAACCAAAAACAGATTGAATTTGCAGGAAAATATAATGTAATAGTATTACTGAAAGGAGCATATACATCCATTGCCATGCCGGATGGCACCTGCTGTTTTAACAGCACAGGTAATCCCGGTATGTCTACTGCCGGAAGTGGTGATGTACTAACCGGCATTGTATTGTCGTTATTGGCACAAGGATATCCGCCATCTGACGCTGCATTACTGGGGGCTTATATGCATGGTCTCGCGGGTGATCTGGCTGCATTGGATTTTGGCCAGCAAGCTTTGATCGCTGCAGATATAATTGACTATTTGGGAAAAGCATTTTTAAAAATTGAAAATCATGATACGTATGAATAGCTTCAAATTTATTTCACCCGTTTTATTATCCCTGGTTCTGGCTTGTTCTCCATCAGGAAAAATATCGGTTACGAATGTGAATGATTCAGGATTCAGGCAACCGGGAATGTTGCTCTATTCCCTTCCGCAAACTGTTCTCGATGTGACTGTGGAAGCCGATGAAACAGAGATCCTGCCTGGTCCTTACCGGCAATATGCAGCAAAATACCTTGGCATTCATGATGTACCTTCAAAGCCTGAGTATTCATGGACCTTAACAAGGGTTAAGGTTGCCATGCATATGGAGACGGATCCGGATTATATATTTGCGGCACAGGGGTCTTTTCAGCCGGATGTTTTTCCGGGTTTGGTAAAATTAATACGGGACAGTATGATCCTCGATCTTAGCCGGAACCCGGAAAAACATGTTACCTATAATAACGTTCCTGAAAAAACTCCCGAACCGTATTTTACAGATCTATCCATTAAGAAGAAATTTTGAAGCAGAAAAAAATGTGGAAGTCAGTCTCGTGATGCCCGATTCAAATTATGCTATCAAGGCCGGCCAATAGAAAAACCTTAAGGGAGAAAACGCTTGAGCAGAAAGCTGAAGAAGCCGCCAATTTTCTGATCAAATTAAAAAAACGCCGTTTTAAAATGGTTTCAGGTCTGAATGATTCAACTCCGCAGGGGGAAGCAATGTCTGCTGCAATACAGGAACTGGCCCGGCTGGAAGAAGCCTATTTGTCACTTTTTATAGGAAAGAAAACCGTGTATCATCATCAGCGAAATTACCATTATACACCTGCCATTGGAAAGAAAACCGACAGGGTAGTGCTTCTCAGATTTTCGGATAATGAGGGATTCCTTGATGCCCGTGAAACCAGGGGTAAGCCGGTTTTGTTCGACCTGACCGGCACAAGTAAGACGAAGGGACTGGAACAATCGGCATCCTTTGCCCATTTGGATGATAATATGATTTTGTACAGAATACCTGATCTGGTTAACGTGAAGCTAATATATGGTGAAACCGTTCTATCCGAAGCACTGATGCCTGTTTTTCAATCGGGGGCACTTGTACGGATGGAATTGCAACCGGTAAAATAGTGAGGTAATGCCATATCACTACTCGGTTTCTGCATCGGGAGGTCTGTGATACAAATTTCTTATCTACAAAAATCAACATATATTTATTTTCGTATATTTGGCCACTATTTTGTTGCCGTTTTATTCACAGAATCAGTTAAATTTTATTTATAAAGCATGAGCAGTGAATCACTTGTATTATTCTTTATCATAGGCATTGTACTGGTTGGTGGCGCGGTAGTTTTTTCCGGATTTATTGCCCCCTCCTCTATTAATCCCGCAAAATCGGAACCCTATGAATGCGGTATTCCGGTGCAGAGTCCTGCCTGGATACAGTTTAATGTTGGCTATTATCTCTTTGCCATCATATATCTCGTATTTGACGTTGAAACAGTATTTATCTTCCCATGGGGAGTGGTAATGAATGAGTGTGGGTCTTACGGGCTTTTATCGAGATATTAATATTCTTTGTTGTTCTTGGGCTTGGACTGCTCTATGCCTGGCGTAAAAATGCACTTAGATGGGTATAAAGATTAAATCAATGGAATATGAGGATTTCAAGGACAATGAAACCCTCGAATTGCTGAAAAAATCAGGTGGCAACATATTACTGAGCACAATTGACAATATAATAAACTGGGGACGGTCAAATTCAATATGGCCTCTCACCTTCGCAACCAGTTGCTGTGGCATTGAAATGATGGCTGCAGGTGCTCCGCGTCATGACTTTGCACGATTTGGCGTTGAAGTTTACAGGGCTTCACCCCGGCAGGCGGATGTGATTGTTGTTGCAGGTACGATTGTTCATAAAATGGCACCTGTTTTAAAGCGGCTTGTATGAACAGATGCCCGATCCAAAATATGTTATTGCAATGGGGGCATGTGCGATCAGTGGCGGACCTTTCTATTACAATTCATATTCAGTGGTAAGGGGAGCAGATCAGATAATACCTGTGGATGTTTACATTCCCGGTTGTCCTCCCAGGCCCGAAGCTTTCTGTATGGAATTATGCAGCTTCAGCGTAAAATAAAAGGTGAACATCCGATGGGTACAAAAGAGGCTGAACCTGAAAATAAATAACGCGCATGGATAATAACTTACTCAGACAGCGATTGGAAACGTTGGTCCCTGACGCTGCTTTTCCCACTAATACCCAGTATCTCGAAATACTTATCCCGGATAGCAGATTCCATGAATTTTGCCAGAATCTGAAAACATTGCCGGATCTGTCATTTGACTATCTGATCAGTCTCACAGCCATTGACTGGAAAGACCATTACATGATGGTATACCACCTTACATCCACTGCATTCAGGCATACTATTGTATTGAAAATGCGCATTGACAACAGGGAAAATCCGCAGGCAGAAACTGTTTCTGACATATGGAAAACTGCCGAATTTCATGAACGGGAAGTATTTGACTTGTTCGGCATCCGGTTTCTGCATCATCCCGATCTCAGAAGATTATTTCTGGAAGATGACTATGGATTTCCGTTAAGGAAAGATTTTGCAGATGAATCCAGAATGATCGTTAAATAAGAATATGCAGGAAGAAATTGTAAAAAATATCATTTTGGGTGAGGATGAGGACTACATCATCAATATGGGTCCCCAGCATCCCTCCACCCATGGCGTATTGCGGTTTGAAGTATCCTTGCAGGGAGAACGGATAAAAAAGGTGGTGCCCCACTGCGGATATATTCACCGCGGAATCGAAAAGATGTGCGAGCGTGACACCTATCCGCAGATCATTCACCTTACCGACAGGATGGACTATCTTTCAGCCCATATCAACAACGAAGCTGTTTGCCTGTGTGTTGAGAAGGCTCTCGAAGTGGAAGTGCCGGAAAGGGTGACTTATATTCGTACAATTCTTGACGAATTAAACCGTATTGCCTCTCACCAGCTGTGGTGGTGTGCTATGGGAATGGATATGGGTGCACTCACTACATTTTTTTATGGCCTTCGCGACAGGGAAAAAATATTGGATATTTTCGAAGAGTCTTTTGGCTCACGCCTGATCCATAGCTTCAATGCACCCGGTGGTTTCATGCACGATATCCATCCCGGTTTTCAGAAAAGAATTAAGGAATTCATTACCTATTTTAGAAAAAAGCTGCCTGAATATGATCGCCTGCTTACTGACAATGTTATTTTCAGGGAGCGATCGCTTGGTATAGGTGTTTTAGGCAGAGAGGATGCCATTCAATGGGGAGTGACCGGTCCGTCAGGCCGGGGTTCGGGATTTTCCTGTGATGTGAGGAAAATTGAGCCCTATGGTGTTTATTCCCGGGTTGATTTCAAGGAAATTCTTTTCACTGAAGGCGATGTAATGGCCCGTTATAAGGTAAGAATTGCCGAGATGTATGAATCCATGCACATCCTTGAACAACTGGTAGATAATATTCCTGAGGGCGATTATTCGGCAAAAATGAAAGCTGTGCTTCGTCTTCCTGCCGGTGAATTTTTTCAACGGGTTGAGACAGCACGGGGCGAACTGGCGGTATTTATAGTAAGCGATGGCAACAAATCACCATACCGGATCAAATTCCGTTCTCCCAATTTTTCTAATTTATTTATAATCAGTAAACTGGCAGAAGGATTTAAAATTGCCGATCTTGTGGCCATCAGTGGTTCACTCGACCTGGTTATTCCCGATATTGACAGATAAATGACCCGGGACCGCCTTTGCGGACCTGTTTAAATATCATATATGGCTTTAAATATTTATGACTTCACTGATCTCACCCGGAACATAGATGCCGGATTACGGAGTGCCATGTCTCCCGGGTGGGCGGTTTTTACTGAATACCTGATCATCGGTCTTATTTTCCTCCTGTTTTATGCGCTGGTTGGTTTATTCCTGGTATATGCCGAAAGAAGGGTTTGTGCATTTATTCAAAACAGGCTTGGACCAAACAGGGTAGGGCCTCAGGGCATATTTCAGACTATCGCCGACCTCATCAAATTGCTGATGAAGGAACTTATACCGATAAAAAATGCAGATAAGCTTCTTTTCAATATTGCACCATTTATTGTAATCATTGCCTCATTTATGGCCATTGCCGCAATTCCTTTCGCAAAGGGTTTGCATGCTATTGATTTCAACATCGGTATATTCTATGTGATTGCAGTTTCATCCCTGGGAGTTGTAGGAATACTGCTTGCAGGCTGGAGTAGTAACAGCAAATATTCTCTTATCGGTGCCATGCGAAGCGGAGCGCAGATCATCAGTTATGAACTTTCCGTTGGATTGTCCCTCCTTACAATCGTTGTTTTTTCAGGAACCATGCAGTTATCGGGCATAGTTGCCAGCCAGGCTGATGGCTGGTGGATTTTCAAGGGACACATACCCGCCGTTATTGCCTTTATTGTTTTTCTGATTGCCAGTACTGCTGAAACCAACCGGGGGCCTTTCGACCTGGCAGAAGCCGAGTCGGAACTTACAGCAGGTTTTCATACAGAATATTCCGGGATACGCTTTGCATTTTTCTTTCTTGCTGAATATATGAATATGTTCATTGTGGCCTCCATAGCAGCAACCGTTTTTCTGGGCGGATGGATGCCCCTTCACTTTGGCAGTGGAAACGCCTTTAATAACATAATGGATTATATACCTCCTTTTGTATGGTATATTGGAAAAACAGCAGTTGTGATCTTCATTATGATGTGGTTCAAATGGACTTTCCCCCGGTTGAGGATTGACCAGTTGCTGACTCTTGAATGGAAATACCTTCTGCCGATTAACCTGGTCAATATAGTTGTTGTTGCATTCCTGGTCCTGATGGGCTGGTACTTTTAAATTATGAGATCTGTGATTAACTACATAAAAGAGATCCTGTCGGGCGTACGCACGCTTTGGACAGGCATGAGGATCACCGGAGGATATTTTGTCAGTCCGGGAGAAATCGTTACCCAGAAATATCCCGAAAACAGGGATAAGCTAAAAATGTTTGAAGGCACCAAAGGCGAAGTGATCATGCCTCATGATGAGAACAACCAGCATCGTTGCACAGGTTGCGGAATTTGCCAGATGAATTGTCCGAATGGTTCCATTGAGATTATTACCCGTAAGGAAATGACTCCTGAAGGAAAAGAAGTGAGGGTTATCGACAAGCATATTTATCATCTTGGCATGTGTACTTTCTGCGGATTATGTGTAAAGACTTGTCCCTCCAATGCCCTGGCCTTCGGCCCGGAATTTGAAAATGCCGTTTTCGACAGGACTAAGCTCACCAAAATATTGAATCAACCCGACTCCTCCATTAAAAAAGATATAAAGTGATGGAAAACAATACTTTCATGTTCTATTTGTTTTCAGCTACCATTCTGTTTTTTTCAGTTCTGGCAGTTACAAGCCGTCGTATTTTAAGAGCCGCGGTTTTTCTTTTGTTTGCCCTTGTAGCAACTTCCGGTATTTATTTCATGCTTAATTATCAATTCCTGGCAGGGGTTCAGCTTTCCCTTTATGCAGGCGGTATTGTTGTGCTGATCATCTTTTCAATCCTGCTTACCCATCACATCAGTCATAAATTTGAGCGGCCTCCTTTGGCAAATCTTTATCTTGGATTACTTGTAGTTTTTCTGGGTGGCGGATTAACCATTTATACCCTGTTGAACTATCCATTTATGGCTAGTACCCGGCCTGCAACAGAAGTAAATATGCAGGTCATCGGCTTACAGCTGATGGAAACCGGAGTCAACGGCTACGCTCTCCCTTTTGAGGTGATAAGTGTGCTGTTGCTGGCTGCCATGATTGGAGCGATAGTTATTGCCAAGAAGGGAAAGTGAAGAAGGGACTGGGGACAAGGGACAAGGGACAAGTAAATTGCACAGAACGAATACGATATTGTAACAATGAACAGTGAACAATTATAAAGATTAATTAATTTGAAAATCTTAAAATTTGAAGATGTGGAGAAGCGGCTGAATAAAAAAACTGCAAAACTGCAAAACTGCAAAACTGCAGAACTCATCATTCATCATTCATCATTCATCATTCATAATTCAAATAAATGGTTCCGATAACGCATTTTCTGGTAGTAAGCACCCTGATGTTTTTTATAGGCATTTATGGTTTTCTTACACGCCGCAACCTGATTACCCTTCTGATGTCAGTTGAACTTATACTGAATGCTGTGAACATCAATTTTGTGGTATTCAACCGGTATTTATATCCTGATCAGTTGCAGGGGCAATTTTTTGCATTATTTATTGTAGCAATTGCCGCTGCTGAAGCTTCGGTTGCCATTGCCCTGATTATCAATATATACAGGCGGTTCACTTCTATTGAAGTGGATAATGTTGATGAAATGAAATATTAAACTATCATTTTAACCCTGATTTACCAAGTAACTCATGAATTATTCATATACAATTTGGATTGTGCTGGTGCCGCTGATTATTTTCCTGGTGACCGGCCTGTTTGGAGGAAGGTTTAAGCCACTTGTTACCGGTATTATAGGTACTGCAGGGCTATTTGTTTCCTTTATCTTATCCGTTTTCACGGCCTGGAAATATTTTTTCTCCATTGGCACTGAGCAGGGTTCATTTCAGACTATTATCGGAGCTAAAACTACCTGGCTTAATCTGACGGATACCCTCCATATTGACCTGGGTGTGCTTATTGATCCCATATCTGTGATGATGCTGATTGTGATTACCACTGTTTCACTGATGGTTCATATTTACAGCCTGGGTTACATGAAGGGAGAACGGGGTTTTGAAAGGTTCTTCGCTTTTCTGTCCCTTTTTACATTTTCCATGCTGGGCCTGGTGGTGGCCACAAACCTTTTTCAGATGTACATATTCTGGGAATTGGTAGGTGTATCTTCCTATCTGCTGATCGGTTTTTATTATGAACGCCCGTCAGCGGTTGCAGCATCAAAAAAGGCATTTATTGTTACCCGTTTTGCCGACCTTGGATTCCTGATTGGTATTTTGATCCTTTCATATTATACAGGCACTTTTGATTTTTCAGAAATCACCAATCCGCACAGTTCAGTATTTACCGGAATTTCTTCAGTAAGTTTCATGGGCCTTTCAGTGATCACCTGGTCGATGATGCTGATCTTTATGGGTGGTGCCGGTAAATCTGCCATGTTTCCGCTTCACATCTGGCTACCGGATGCCATGGAAGGACCAACCCCGGTTTCAGCCCTCATTCATGCTGCCACCATGGTTGTTGCAGGCGTATACCTCGTTGCCCGCATGTTTCCTGTATATGCCTTTCATACTCCCGGTGCACTTACAGTTATTGCCTGGGTGGGAGGTTTCACCTCGCTGTTTGCTGCTGTAATTGCCTGTACGCAATTCGACATCAAAAGAGTGCTTGCCTATTCAACCCTTTCTCAAATCGGCTTGATGATGCTTGCGCTTGGAGTATCGGGGTATGGGGGTGAAGAAGGCCTTGGCTATATGGCATCCATGTTTCATTTGTTTACTCATGCCATGTTTAAGGCATTATTGTTCCTTGGTGCAGGTTCTGTTATTCATGCCGTGCATAGCAATTATATGTATGATATGGGCGGACTGCGAAAATACCTTCCCATTACGCATCTTACCTTTCTTATTGCCTGTCTTGCCATTGCCGGTGTACCTCCGTTTTCAGGCTTTTTCAGCAAGGATGAAATTCTTGTAGCTGCATGGAACCACAACCGGATCCTTTTCTCAATTGAATATCTTGTTGCAGGCCTCACTGCCTTTTATATGTTCAGGCTATATTTTGGCATTTTCTGGAACAAGGAAACGAATTATCATCATACTCCGCACGAATCACCTCTTACCATGACCATACCCCTGTTACTGCTTGCAGTGGGTTCGGCTTTCACAGGATTTATCCCGTTTGGAACGCTGGTTTCATCAGACAGGTTACCCTTTCATCCTGAAATGCATTTGAATATTGCCATTCCTTCAGTGATCATTGGTCTGGTAGGAATTCTGCTGGCATTTGCCTTATACAGAAAAGACAGCAAGGTACCTGCCAGAATATCCGAATCATTTGGGTCGGTCTACAAAACCATTTACAATAAGTTTTATATTGACGAAGTATATCTTTTCGTTACCAAACGCATTTTGTTTAACCTCGTCAGCCGCCCTGTAGCCTGGTTCGACCGCCATGTGGTGGATGCTACCATGAACCTGATCGGCTGGAGTATCACTGTTTCTTCTGAAAGGATCAAGGGATTTCAATCAGGCAAGCTGCAGCAGTATGCCCTTGTTTTTATATCAGGAACATTGGTACTGGTTCTGATCGTATTGTATAACATGTCATAAGCTTTTGCAATGAGTATTCTCTGGTTTTTTATCCTGATTCCCGTACTGACCATCTCGGCCATTGTAATGACCCGGGATAATAAGTCGGCCCGTTTGGCTGCAGCCTGTGGTATGTTTCTTCAATTGGCGCTGTCGGTTACGCTGTTGTTCATGTATTTCGCCGAGCGTAAAAGCGGCAACATGGCAGACATTCTGTTCCTTACCGACCATGTTTGGTTTCAGTCGCTCAATATTCATTTTATTACCGGTGTGGACGGCATTGCTGTGGCAATGATCATGCTTACTTCGGTGGTTGTTTTCGCCGGGATCTTTGCCTCATGGGAAATGGAGGACCTTTCAAGGGAATTCTTTATATCGCTGATTGTTCTTGCAACTGGTGTTTTTGGCTTCTTCATTTCTCTCGATCTGTTTACAATGTTCCTGTTTTATGAACTTGCTGTTATCCCAATGTACCTGCTTATCGGCATATGGGGCAGTGGACCAAAGGAATATTCAGCCATGAAGCTTACCCTTATGCTGATGGGTGGCTCGGCCCTTTTGCTGGTGGGATTATTGGGAATATATTTCAATTCTGCATTGGTTGGCGGACAGCACACTTTCAGTATTATGCAGATTGCAGAAACCCCATTGCCTCTTTCCGCCCAACGATATTTTTTCCCGTTCACCTTTGTAGGTTTTGGGGTTCTTGGAGCTTTATTTCCGCTGCATACATGGTCACCCGATGGTCATGCTTCCGCACCCACCGCGGTTTCTATGCTGCATGCAGGTGTGCTGATGAAACTTGGAGGATACGGATGCTTTAGGGTAGCCATGTTCCTGATGCCCCAGGCTGCACATGAAATGGCCTGGATATTTATTATACTCACTACTATAAGCGTAATCTACGGCGCTTTTGGGGCAATCTGGCAAAAAGACCTGAAATATATCAATGCTTATTCTTCAGTAAGTCATTGTGGATTGGTCCTTTTCGCGATACTGATGATGAACAAAACATCAATGGACGGAGCAGTTCTGCAAATGATCTCCCACGGACTCATGACGGCCCTTTTCTTTGCCCTTATTGGCATGATTTATGGCCGTACCCATACAAGGCTGATCAATGAGATGGGCGGACTTATGAAGGTAATTCCTTTTATTTCCGTGGCTTATGTGATCGCCGGACTTGCCTCCCTGGGACTTCCGGGGTTCTCAGGATTTGTGGCTGAAATGACTGTATTTATAGGTGCATTCCAGCATCCCGATATGTTTCACCGTGTGGCCATATTGGTTGTCACAACATCAATAGTGGTAACTGCTGTTTATATTCTCAGGGTCGTAGGGATTCTGTTGCTGGGCCCAATTAAAAATGATCATTATCTGCATCTTAGTGATGCGCGGTGGTGGGAAAAGCTGAGTGCCGGTGCACTGATAGTTGCCATTGCCGGAATTGGCATTGCTCCGCTATGGCTGTCAAATATTATTTCAGGAAGCCTCGGCCCTTATGTAATTCGGCTGGCACAATCAGTTGCAGGGTTTTAATAAAATAAATTATCAAGGGTTAATTAACGTCTGGAAGGTCTAACTATATATCTATCGAAAATGACATTTGCTGATCTCCTCCTGATGCACCAGGAAATACTGCTTACCTTGCTGGCACTGATTATCCTTTTTATGGAAATCAGCCTGCAGGAAAAGGGTAGGGATACCATTATCCGTTTTTCAATCATTCTGTTTGGCGCGATCACATTGATCGGATTCCTGCCCTTTGCTTCAGGAGAGCTGTTCGGGGGTATGTTCAGGACTAATCCCCTGCTGGCGTCCATGAAAAATATTTTGAATCTGGCCCTGTTTATCATCTTGCTTCAGTCGGTTCGCTGGCTTCGCATGGAAACCAACCGCGGAAGGACGACTGAGTTCATGATCCTGTTGATCAGCACCCTGATAGGTATGGATTTTATGATATCTTCAGGTGATTTTCTGATGTTCTATATCGGTTTGGAGTTGGCAACAATCCCTGCTACTGCATTGGCTGCATATGATAAGACAAGCAACAACAGCGCTGAAGCCGGCATAAAATTTATTTTTTCCTCTGCTTTATCAACCGGGATCTTGCTTTTCGGAATATCCCTGATATATGGCACCACAGGATCAATTTATTTTAATGATGTGGCATCTGCTTTTGGAAGCAGCAGTGTGCAAATGCTAGGTTTCATCTTTTTTATAGCAGGGATGGGCTTTAAGATATCCCTTGTTCCCTTCCATTTGTGGACGGCCGATGTGTATGAGGGATCACCGGTCAATATTACCGCATATCTTTCGGTGGTTTCAAAGGGTGCAGCTGTTTTTATCCTGGTAATTTTGCTGTACAAAGTCTTCGGTGTTATCGAAAAAACCTGGGAAAACGTATTGTATATCCTTTCTGTTGTTACCATGACGGTGGGTAACCTTTTTGCCATACGGCAGAATAATATGAAACGTTTTCTTGCCTTCTCATCGATCGCCCAGGCAGGTTTCATACTGCTGGGTATGATGGGTGCCAATCAGGCCGGAATTACTTCTGTCGTTTATTTTATGCTGATTTATGTATTTACCAATCTGGCCGCCTTTGGCGTGGTTTCTGCCATAAGTTTTGAATCAGGAAAAGAAACAATAACCTCCTATAATGGTTTATATAGAACGAATCCATTGCTAAGCCTGACCATGATGCTTGCTCTTTTTTCACTCGCAGGAATACCACCGGTGGCAGGATTCTTTGGAAAATTCTTTTTATTTGCCGCAGCTGCAAGCAAGGGCTATTATATACTGGTACTTATCGCCGTTCTGAATGCTACAGTTTCACTGTATTATTATCTCAGGGTTATCAAGGCTATGTTTATCGATAAGAATGAAAGCCCGATAACTTATTTTAAAAGTGATTTTATTACCCGTATGAGTCTGGTTATCTGTGTCGGAGGTATCTTCCTGATAGGATTTTTCGGATTTGTCTATGAATATTTTTTCAGGATGACTATGGAATTTTAAACTTCCCTGCATCTAATATGTAAAGCGTAAATTGATACATTGGCATTTTTTTTGTAACTTTTTTATATATTTACGGCTGTCAATGAGTTTACGTTTGAACAGACAGTTGGAAAAAGTAAACTATTACAGGCATGATTAAAAAAAATTCATTTCCGGACATTATGACCATTATTGGATTTACAGTCGCGGCATTGTTTCTTGCTTTCGGACTGTATATTTTGTTTTCACCCCAAATGGCAAATGTCCCAAAAGAATTTCGCACGATTTTTGGAATCATCGTAATTTCTTACGGTTTGTTCAGGTCAGTTATCATTTACCAAAAAAGTAGACAACGGAGGAATTCAGATGAAGAATCAGAGTTTTAATTTCAGCATTTTCTTCATTCTGCTGCTGGCCATTGCAGTAACAGGGTGTCAGAGAGGCAAAAAAAATGTCACCAACGAAACTACCACACGAGGCGATATTAAAATTGGCGTGGATGATGCTTATCAGTTGCTTGCAGATACTGAGATTACCACTTTCCAGAGTCTCTACAAGTATTCTAAAATAAATCCGATTTATGCCACAGAAGACAGTATTTTAAAACTGTTCCTGGCAGATTCAATCCGTTTGATGATCACAAGCCGTAAACTCACTCAAAATGAGGAAGCTTATCTGAAGGAAAATCTTATCATTCCGAGGACTACCCAGGTTGCATGGGATGCCCTTGCATTTATAGTTAACAAGTCGAATCCTGATTCCGGATTCAGGTACAATCAGATAAAGGATGTGTTTTTAGGAAAAATTTCCTCCTGGAAAGAACTGAATTCAAAGTCCAAACTGGGAAAATTGAAGGTTGTATTTGACAACCAGGGTTCAAGCAACGTAAGATTTGTAATTAAGAAATTCGGCATTACCGGTTCCCTTCCTGAATACTGCTATTCTGCAAATACCAATAGCCAGGTTATCGATTTTGTAGAAACCCATCCCGAAGCAATAGGAATTATAAGTGTAAACTGGATAAGTGACAGAGATGATTCAATTACGCACGCCTTTCTTAAAAGAGTGAAGGTTATGGGAGTTTCTGCAGAATTTGATCCTGAGGGAGATGACTTTATTAAGCCCCATCCGGCCTTCATTGCCGATAAATCATATCCTTTTATACGCGAGGTTTATACAATCAGCCGGGAGACATTTTCCGGACTTGGCCGGGGTTTCATTCAGTTTGTTGCCAACGATCAGGGGCAGCGGATAGTTTTGAAAATGGGTATGGTACCGGCTACAATGCCTGTACGGTTAATTCAGATTAGAAAAGAATAAATTGTTTATCACTAATATGTACATGAAATGAAACCGATTATTATTTTATTAAGTTGTCTTCTTTCTGTGAATGCTTTTAGTCAGCAGGATCTTAATTACTGCGCTTAAACTTGCAAATAGCGAGCAATATGAGGAGGCTGAAAAGGTATTTCAGGATTTATTGACAAAGGATGCTTCAAACGGGGATATTTATTATTACTATGGTGAGACCTTCCTGAAGGATTACCTTTCGGATACTTTTTCTAACTCGCTCGACGAATATGCACAAAAGGCAGAACAATTGTTCCAGGATGGAATAAAAGCCGCCCCGGGTAATGTTCTGAATCAGGTGGGTATGGGGGCAGTAACGCTTGTTGAGAACCAGCGATACAACCAAAGCACTGCCGTACTTTCAGAAAGGCCGAAGCTTCAATACCCTTGAAATTGAAGAAAAAGGATTATACACCGCAGCAGGCAGTGATTCTTACCAAGCTTGCACTTGGCACAATTATTCGGAAAGGTTCACCGCTACAAAGCAGCTATTGAGTACCTGAACAGGGCAAAAGTTATCAATCCGGCCGATCCCAATATTTATATGGCATTGGGTGAGGTTTATATCCGAATGAATGATGCTTCAAATGCATTGTTTAATTATAACCAGGCATTGAATAAAGATCCTAAATCGCCGCGGCCGAAAATCAGAATCGGTAATATTTATATGCGTGTACCCAATCTGAATGCTGCCCGTCCTTATTTTGAAGAAGCCAAGGAAATTGATTCCACTTTTGCCCCTGTCTACAGGAGTTTGGGTGAGCTTTATACACTTGCTGGCCGTTATGACCTGGCAAAAGAAAATTACAAGAAATTTGTAGAAATGTCAGGCAATACCACACCTGCGAAAGTAAGGTATGGTAACTCCCTGTTCCGTGCAAAGGATTACGAAGGTGCACTGGCTGTAATCAAGGAAGTATTGCAGGTGGATCATTCACGTAACTACCTGAACCGTCTGGCTGCATATTAGTTCCTATGATAAGAAGCCACAGGACCTGGAAGGTGCAAAAGCCTATAGTGAAGAATTCTTTAAGAATGCTTCTGAAGAAACAATCATTCCAAGAGACTATGCTTATTATGGCCGTACCTTATACAGACTGGCCAAGAACGATACTGCAATGCAGAACAAGGCCTTTGCACAGCTGAAAAAAGCATATGAACTGGATCCTTCAGATGGCACCGTTTTATCGGAGCTTGCACAGGACTATTATTATGCCCGCCGTTATGAGGATGCAATAGCAATGTATGAACTGAAAGCCGAAAAAGGCCTCGCAGCCCCGAGTGATGCGATGCAGATAGGGAAAGCATATTATTCCATGAATAATATAGAAAAAGCCGATTCTACCTTTAAAGCCATAGTAAGTACTAACCCGGATAATATGCAGGCTCATCTTTATCTGGCGAGGAATGCTTCAAAGGTTGATTCAACTTCGGAACTGGGTTTGGCTCAACCCGAATTCCTCAGGGTAATTGAACTGACCAAATCTGATTCTGTAAAATATAAGGCCGAATTGTTTGAAGCATTTTCCTACATGGGATATTATCTGATGCAGTCCAAAAAGTATGATGAGAGCAAGGGATGGTATAACAGGCTGATCAATCTTGATCCGAAAAATAAGGACTGGCAGTTGAAGGGATTGAGTTCCCTTGCATTGATCGCTTATAAGGAAAAGAACTATCCTGAGGCAAAGAGTCTTTACCAGAAAATGCTTGTGCTTGATCCTGGTAACGCGAAGTTCAAGGAAGCCGTTGTAAATCTTGACAAAGTAATTAAGGGCGCTGCAAAGAATTAAGAAAATAATTGATTATCTTGATGTAAATTTGGTTGGAACATCTGTATTTTTATTGATAAGTTGTATTAGTTTTTAAAAAATTGCTTTCTTTGTAGCCTATAAATAATAAACCATTATTAACACACTTAAAATAACAATTGAACATGAAAGGACAATCTTTAGCTGAAGCATTAAAATCGATATTCGTTTTGGCGGTTATCGTGCTGTGTTTGGTAGCTGGTTACCTCATTTGGTCACAGATTATGGGTAACCCTATTAATTTCGAAGGTGGTAATCCAGAAGGTGCTGCGCTTCCTGGAAACTATCTGGGTATTATTTATAAGGGTGGTTTTATTGTGCCTCTGCTAATGGCCGTAAACCTTATCCTTATTACATTTGTTCTTGAGAGTTACATTATGTTGTGGAAAGCCAAAGGCCGTGGTAACCTTACCAGCTTTATCCGCAAGTTGCAGGGTCTTCTCAATGAAGACAAAATTGAAGACGCAATCAAACTCTGTGACAAACAGAGAGGTTCACTTGCAAATGTAATGAGAGCCGGCTTACACAGGTACAGGGACTTGCAGGCTGACAAGACCTTGCAGAATGACCAGAAGGTTCTGGCCCTTCAGAAGGACCTTGAAGAAGCTACCGCTCTTGAATTACCGGTTCTTTCCGCGAACCTTGTTATGATGTCAACCATTGCATCAATCTCCGTGCTTATCGGTCTTATCGGAACAGTACTTGGTATGATCCGTGCTTTCGGTGCTCTTGCTACTGCTGGTGCTCCTGATGCATTGGCTCTTGCAACCGGTATTTCCGAGGCTCTTATTAACACAGCATTTGGTATCACCGGTTCCACCCTTGCCATTATTTTTTACAACTACTATTCAACGCGTATTGATGGTATGACGTTTAAAATTGATGAGGCCAGTTTCAGTTTGACACAGACTTTTGCTTCTACTTTGAAGAAATAAAGATTGTTCGTGTTTTATTTGACAGAAAAGAAGTAGAACTAATAAACTAAGAAAAGCAAAATGGGAAAAATTAAAATGCCATCAAAACCACCGAAGATCGACATGACTCCGATGGTGGATTTGTTTTTTCTTCTACTCATCTTTTTTATTTTGACAGCCACATTTCGTTCACCTGAGGCGGTATCGGTTGATACACCCAGTTCGATTTCAAATAAGGTTACTCCTGAGAGACACATCATTACAATTCTTGTTTCAAAGGATAACATGGTCTTTTTTAATGTTGATAATGGGATTGACACTTCGGAACATCTCCGCGGAAAGATCCTTCAGGCAGTTGGCCAGCAGTATCAAATTAAATTCACTCCGGAAGAAATTAAGAAATTCGAAGGGATGAGTGCATTTGCTTTACCGATGGACAAAATGAGAACCTGGATTGACGAAAAAGATTCGAAAAACCGTGATGCCATGCATACGGGGATTCCTTTGGATTCTACTGATAATCAGCTCATGATGTGGGTCAGAATGTCGCGTTTGTATAATTCCGAACTTGAAGTGGCCATAAAGGGCGACGCCGCTTCAGATTATACTACTATTAAAAAGGTGATAGATATATTACAGGATAATAATGTCAACAAATTTAACCTGACTACAAACCTCGAAAGTGTTGACATTGATATTGATAATCTTTAAAGATTTGTAACATGGCTGAAATAATTCAAGGTGAAGGTGGCCACGGTAAGAAAAAAGGAAAAGCGCGTGCGAAAAAGCTAGGAACGCATATCGACATGACGCCGATGGTGGACCTTGCTTGCCTGCTGCTTACTTTCTTTATGCTTACCACGGCTTTTAGTAAAGCGAAGGTAATGGAGATCGTTTTTCCTAGAAAAATCAACAAACAAGGATGAAAAACGTCCTGAAGTTGATGACAAGAGAGCTTTAAACATTATTCTCATTGAGGGCGATAAGGTTCTTTGGTATAAAGGATTAGCTAATCCTGCCAAACCACCGCTTCCTGTAATGACTGAAACTGATTTCAGTAAAGACGGAATACGGCGTATTTTACTTGAGCGGAACAAAACTCTTTTTCTCGAGATTGAGGAAATGAATAGGGCTGTTACAGAAGGCAGACTTGTCCTACCAAGGGATACGGTTACTGCCCGCAGAAAGAAAATGATGACGGATGACAAAATCGGTCCGGTCGTTCTTATTAAGGCTGCAGATAATGTGAAGTACAGGAATATTGTTGATATCATTGATGAAATGGCTATTTGCAATATTGCCCGATACGCTCTTGTAGACATTAATGTTGTTGAAAAAAAGATGGTAGCTGACTTTTTAGCCAGCCAGGCATCCGGAGCCACCAGTAATAAATAAATGCTAAATCTTATCTGAATTATGGATAATAAGAAACAAACCAGCAAGGTGGTCTCGCTTGATGACATTGTCTTTGAGCACAGAAACAAAGAATACGGAGCATATGTGTTGCGCGGAAAGTACAGGAAATACCTGGCAATCGCGTTCCTCATATCCCTGTTTTGCTGTTTCGTCCGGCGTTGCTGTGCCTTTTATCAAGGCCTATATGAATAAGGACAAATCGGTTGTGCTAGTAAAAGAAACCGTAGCTGAAATGTCCAATGTTAAGCAGGATGAGGATATTCCTCCTCCTCCGCCTCCTCCCCCGCCTCCTGCAGCTATGGAACAACAGGTGAGATATACTGCTCCGGTTGTTGTGGATACGGTTAAGGAAGATGTTCAGCTTGCTATTGTTGATGATGTGAAAGAAACGACATCGAACGAACCTGTACCGGAAAACATCGAAGTTGTAAAGGAATCCGAACCAGTGATTGTTGAAGAGGAACCTGCTTTCGTATTTGTTGAAGAACAGGCAACTTTCCAGGGTGGTGATATCAATTCCTTCAGGGATTGGGTTCAGAAAAATCTGGTTTATCCTCCAGTAGCTGTTGAAAACGGGATCTTTGGCAGGGTAACTGTACAGTTCGCTGTCAGTTCCAAGGGTGAAGTTGTTGACGTTAAGATTTTACGCGGCGTTGACCCCTCACTTGACAAGGAAACCATACGTGTGATCGATTCTTCACCCAAATGGGGTGCAGCAAAACAGGGAGGCCGGGCTGTAAAACAGCAGTTCGTAATTCCTGTGATCTTTATGCTTCAGTAATAGCCTATAGATTTGAATATAATTTGAAACCCGGTAAAGAAATTTACCGGGTTTTTTTTAAAAACTACTACTAAGGATTTTTGTACTATAGCCACTAAGGCACTAAGAGGTTTAGACTTTGCGTCTTAGCGACGTTGTGCGAAATAAAATCTGCGAAATCGGCGTGAATCAGCGAGCAAAAAAAGCCCCGTTAAGCAAGTTATAATCGGCGAGATCTGCGAGAACTTTGGCTTTCGTGGCATTTGTTTTTACCTCAACATCTCCAGGAACTGATCTTCCGAAATGATGGGGATACCCAGTTTTACGGCTTTGTCTTTTTTGCTTTGTCCCATGGCTTCACCGGCAAGGATGAAATTAGTTTTGGAGGAAACACTGCCCAGGTTCTTACCTCCATTTTCCTCGATCATTATTTGCAGTTCCTCCCTGGAGTGTTTTTCAAAAACCCCTGATATTACAAAATTCAGATTTTTGAGCTTCAAAGATTTTGGCTGAAGAGCATCGGCTGCCAGTTCCATTTGCACTCCCGCCTTTGCCAGGCGCTTTACCACCTCCCTGTTATCTTCATTTTCAAAATACCGCAGTACACTGCCGGCAATTACCTCCCCAATTTCTCCAACTTCTATCAGCTCTTCGAGAGAGGACCTGGAGATATTGTCCATTGACCGGAAATGGGAAGCCAGCTTTTTAGCCACCGTCTCACCCACAAACCGTATACCGATGGCATACAGTACGCGGTCAAAAGTTATATTCTTTGATTCTTCGATGCTTGTTACCAGGTTTTCAGCGGATTTCGCCGCAAACCTTTCCAATCCGACAAGGATTTCGCGTGTCAGAGTGTAGAAATCAGCAACATTCCGCAACAGTCCATGATTGTATAATTGTTCAATAGTAGCCTCTGCCAGCCCAATATCCATTGCCTTACGGCCGACAAAATGCTCCAGTTTCCCCTTGATCTGGGGTGGACAACCTGTATCATTCGGACAAAAATGTTTTGCTTCCCCCGTCAAACGGACGAGCTCAGTGCCACATTCCGGACAATGTGTAATAAACTTCACCGGTTGTGAATCCACCTGCCTTTGGTCGTAATCAATTCCTGTAATTTTCGGAATGATCTCACCTCCTTTTTCAATTATAACCATGTCGCCGATGCGGATATCCAGCAGGGCAATCTGGTCCGCGTTGTGAAGGGATGCTCTTTTCACCGTAGTTCCTGCCAGAAGCACAGGATCAAGATTCGCGACAGGAGTTATGGCTCCTGTGCGGCCCACCTGGTAATCAATGGTTAGCAATTTGGTTTTAGCCTCCCTTGCTTTGAATTTGTAGGCAATTGCCCACCTGGGGGACTTAGCCGTAAATCCCAGCTTCTTTTGCTGTCTGTATGAGTTTACCTTGATGACGATCCCGTCTATGTCAAAAGGAAGTTTATCCCGTTCCTTATCCCAGTGATCAATGAAGGCATACACTTCATCCAGATTGCTGCATAAACGGATATATTCGGGTATTTTAAATCCCCAGTTTCTGGCTGCCATCATGCTTTCATAATGGGTATCAAAAGGAAGATTTTCTCCCGGAAGATAATACAGGAAACAATCAAGTGGCCTGCGGGCAACCATGGTGGAATTCCTTATCTTGAGGGTCCCCGAAGCTGCGTTTCTGGGATTGGCGAATGGCTGTTCATCTGCCTTGATCTTTTCCTGGTTCATTTGTTCAAATCCTTTGTGAGGAAGAAAAATCTCACCCCTGATCTCAAAATTATCCGGACAGTCTTTTCCTTTTATAACAAGGGGAATACTCCTGATTGTCTTTACATTGGCTGTAACATCGTCTCCCTTTTCCCCGTCACCGCGGGTTATGGCGGCGATCAGTTTTCCATGGGTATAGATCAGGCTAATGGAAACGCCATCATATTTTAGTTCACATACATAATCCACCTGCTCGGTAGGAATCGCCTTTTTAATTCGGACTGCAAATTCGTTTATTTCTTCCCTTGTATAGGTATTGTCAAGTGAAAGCATAGGGTACTGGTGTTTTACCTGGGCGAATCCTGATTCTATATCGCTGCCGACCCGCTGACTGGGAGACATTGGATCATATAAGGAAGGATTTCTCTTTTCAAGTTCAATTAATTCACGCATGAGCCGGTCATATTCCTCATCCGTGATTTCGGGTGCGGATTGCACGTAATACAGGTAGTTATGATGATTTAACTTTTCCCTGATCGTAATTATTTTTTCTTCATCAGTCATCGTATATCCTCTTTTGTCAGCAATTTATGAAAATTGGATCAACGGGCAAAGTGACTTTCATTAAATAACAATTTGTGCAAAAATAATTTCCCGGAAAGCTAAAGTTTTTCCTATATTTGTTGACGTTATGGTTCCGGAATTATCATCGTAATTCCGGATAATAGGGAACCAGGTGTAAATCCTGGACAGTACCCGCTGCTGTAATCTCCGGAATTGTTTCCGGCAAACCACGCCACTGTCCCGACTATGTCGGGATGGGAAGGTGACCGGAAAGGAGAGAGTCAGAAGACCTGCCATGATCTTGGAATGTTCGGGATTAAACAAATATTGTATGTTTAAATCATTTTCATTTTTTGCTGCATTACTTCTGGTTTTTCCTCACACTGTTTCCGCACAGACAGGTGAAATGCCTCTTAAACAGATTCCCCAGGTCACCATTGTGGAAAATAACAAAGATTATTTCTCCGATGATAATCCAACCTATTCCATGGATCATGCATCACATCTCAACCGCCAGCAGAATCTCGGGTATCTGCTCGAGCGGGAATCCCAGGTGCTGGTCCGGTCATATGGCGGAGAGGGTTCACTTGTATCACTTTCCTTGCATGGAACCGGCAGCAACCATACACAGGTAAGCTGGAATGGCTTTCCTTTAAATTCACCCACCACAGGCCAGGCGGATCTTTCTTTAATTCCCGCCAGTTTCATGCAGACGATTGATGTAATCAACGGGGCTTCAGGCGCATTGTTTGGAAGTGGCACATTTGGCGGTTCAATTAATATGGGTAATGAGGCCGACTGGAATAACAAACTGGCCATGGAATATACGATTGGAACCGGAAGCTTTGGTTCATTCAGCAACAGCTTGTTCCTGAGAGCAGGTAACCGTAAGTTCCAGTACCATGCCTCGGTTATTTCAGGGAGGGCTGAAAATAACTACGGTTATCATGATCATTATAAATATAACTCCCCTTATTCAACGGCGACTCACAATGCATATCGTTCCTGGGGTTTCATTCAGAATGTCTACCTGAATCTTGGAAAAGGGAACTATCTTGAAGCGGGGATCTGGTATCAGCATAAAATGAAGGAAATGCCCCCGCTGATGGGTTACTATCAACCCGGAAATGCAGTGCAGCGAGATAGCCTGTTCAGATCATACATCAGTTACAGAAAAACCACTGAAAAATCCATGCTTGTGGTTAAATCTGCATGGTTCTCCGACTACCTGAATTTTACCGATAAAGTAAGTGCTGAAGATTCTGCCTATTCTCTTAATTCAAAAATATCGGCCAGCCGGCTGATGAACGAGGCTGATTACAGATATTATCTGTCACCGTCTGTCACTTTGGGCGGGGGAATGTCATATTATTTTTCCCAGGGTCATTCCTCAAATTATGGAGGAAACATTACAGAACATGATTATGCTGTATATGCGAATATGAAGATCAGGTTGAATGACCTGATTCTGAACACCGGCGTGAGAAAGGAATTTTATAACGATATTAATCCGCCATTTCAATATTCATTCGGTTTACGTTATAAAGCAACCGACAGGCTGATCCTCAGGTCTGCTGCGTCGAGCAAATTCAGAAAACCTACATTTAACGAGAAATACTGGGTTCCGGGAGGAAATCCGCGCCTTAATCCGGAAAAAGGATGGGGCGGGGAAATGAGCGCGGAATGGGATATATTGGGTGGAAAAGATGACGGACCCAAACTGAAATTCCTCACGAATGCCTATTTTCAAAATATTGAGAACTGGATTCAATGGGTCCTCCGTGATTCCCTTACGCCTGTTGAATATAAGAATGTGCATGCCTGGGGATTGGAGAACCGGTTCAATTTTGAATTTCCTGCCGGACAAGTAAGGCTAAGCGGTTTTATTACTTACATCTATAGCCGCTCTGTAATTGTGGAAACCTATGACCATAATCCTTTATACAATGGAAACCAATTGATGTACATTCCGAAACACAGTGGAAAAGCAAGCATTATGGCTGAATACCGTGGCATTTCCATTGGAGCAGGAGGTACATATACCGGGAGTCGTGAAACAATAGAAACCGAAGATCCGCTTCTACGGCTTGAACCCTATGCATTGCTTGATTTGGTTGCAGGGATTAACCGTAAGATGTTTGGCATGAACTTTACTTTTTACGGTCATATAGATAATATACTCAATGCCCAATATGAAGTGATCCGGTCTTTTCCCATGCCGGGACGATCTTTTCATCTGGCCCTTACCGTGGGGTTAAACAGGAATAATCCGGAATAATACACACTAAATTTACTTATATGAACTTTATCAAACACTTATTGCCAGTGGCAATAATCACCGTATTCCTTTCATGTGAGAAGTCAGAAAACAAAACTGAACCGGATGGATATTCGCAGGGAGTTTATATCGTCAATGAAGGCAGTTTTCAGGCAAGCAATGGATCCATCAGCTATTTTGATCCCTCGCGCGGGCTTATCATTAACGGAATTTTTGAGGCAGCAAATAACCGGCCCCTCGGTGATGTGGTGCAATCAATTTCGGTTGCTAATGATACAACCGCCTATATCGTAGTTAATGGTTCAGGAAAGGTAGAAGTTGTGCGCTTGAAAGATTTTATGACCATTGCACCTCCAATCCCTGTAGTATATCCGCGATATTTTATGCAGGTTTCCGAAGGCAAGGGTTATCTGACTGCAGGAAGTATGCAGGGCTGGATATATATTATTAATCTGGCAGAGCAGGATGTGATCGATTCATTGCAGGTAGGATATGGACCTGAAATCATGGTAAAGACTGAATGATCAGGTTTTTGTGGCTAATAGCGGAGGCTGGGGGCTTGACTCAACAGTGAGTGTGGTAAACTGCATTACAGATGAGGTTATCAGTCAGATTCAGGTCGGAAAAGTGCCGCTGGATCTGGCGCTTGATGCAGAGACAAACCTATGGGTTTATTGTAAGGGTTATGCACAATATAACTGGGATCCACCCTATGACCTGATCAGTGAAACAGATGCACTCCTGCAAAAAGTGGATCGTGAGACGGGTAACATAATATGGCAACAAGCTGTGGGGAAAGCCGGAGATTACACAGCTACACCTCCAAAAATGGCCATCTCCAGAGAGGGTACCATGCTTTTTTACCTTCGTCCCGACGGTGTTTATGCCCTTTCAACGGATGTTCCGGTTCTTTCTGCCACGTCGCTGATTCCGGGCAGTTTTTATGGAATTGAAGTTAATCCTGATGATGGTAATATATACCTGTTTGAATCCTCATTTACAGGAAATGGCAGTCTGAAAATATATGACGTGATGGGGAATCCGGTCGCCCAGGGCACAGTGGGTATTGCACCCAACGGAGCGGCGTTTAAACTGTAAACGGTAATCGGTGATCGGTATTCGGAAAGGGAATATGTTGTAGAGACAAGGCATTGCCTTGTCTCTACGATCACTGTCACCTATCAGAATTCATCAAATCCTGGGCAATTCCCAGGGTTGCCTGTATTTCGCTTTCAGGTATTCGTTGGCAGCATCATCCTTAATAAACTGTGAATTCTCGCCGTCCCAATATAACCGGCGTCCGGTTTTGAATGCGATATTTCCGAGGTTGGCAACGCGTGCAATATTGGCTCCTATCCCGATGTTGGCATGGGGTGAAAGGCTCTTGTCCTTAATACAGGAAATAAAATCCTTCATGTGATTGTCGAGTCCGTTTCCATGCTGTGGTTGAAGCTTAACGGCTTCAATCTTGGGTATATTATTTTCTTTTTCAGGAATTACTTCCCATCCTCCGCGGTCTACAACCAGTGTTCCATTGTTGCCCACAAAACCAACGCCGTGTGAACGGCCATAATAACCACCGTCAATTCCAATACCATGGTCCCACAGCAGGGTAAAGCCATCAAATTCATATAAAGCCTGGAGCGTATCAGGTGTTTCACAGGCGTCATCAGGATAAGCATATTTACCTCCCATGGCCATGATCGATTTCGGAGAACTTACTTTCATACCGTAGAGAGCATAATCAAGAATGTGAACACCCCAGTCTGTCATCATGCCACCGGCATAATCCCAGAACCACCGGAATGTAAAATGAAAGCGGTTGCGGTTGAATGACCGCTCAGGAGCAGGTCCAAGCCAGAAATTATAATCCACTCCTGCAGGAACAGGTTCATTGGGAACCACGGGCACCGATTTCATCCATCCCTGGTATGACCAGGCGCGCACGGTGCGGATTTTTCCCAGTTTGCCCGAGTAAACATAGGCTATAGCGTCCTGCCAGTGATCGTCGCTTCGCTGCCATTGACCGATTTGAACTACATTTCCATAGCGGCCGACTGCCTTCTGCATCAGGTTTATTTCCTCAATTGTATTGGACAGGGGTTTTTCGCAATATACTGATTTACCTGCCTGGCATGCATATATAAAAGGAAGGCAATGCCAGTGGTCGGGAGTTCCAATGATAATCACGTCCAGTTCTTTCAGTTCAAGCAGTTTTCTAAAATCACGGAAAAGAGCAGGCTTTTTTCCCTGAATTTTTTCAATTTCGGCTGACCTTTTATTCAGTACATTTTCATCAACATCACAAATGGCAGCACATTCCGTATTAGGCTGTTTCAGGAATGCCTGGAGATCGGCAAACCCCATTCCGTTTATGCCTATAGCACCTGCGACCAGTTTTTCATTGGCACCAAGCACATTTCTGAAACCAGGGAAGGGAAGGGTAGTATATAAACCCGTTCCGGCAGCCACCAGCATTGAATTCCCGATAAAATTTCTTCGTGATGTAGTCATGATTATTTTAGTTTAATTTACGGATACATTAGCAAGGTAAATATTTAAATTGGCATTTTTATCCGGGTTTCGCATAAAAATCAATGCAACATCTTTAAATTCACACCATGAATCTGCACTCCGGCACGCTTCTCAAACTGCTGCAACAGGTAATCATTACCGGGTTACTATTTTTCTTTTCGCCGGTGCATGGGCAATTAACCCGTCCTGGAAGTCCGTTACCGTTATATTTTCCGGGATTGAAAGATCCTTCCCTGTATGAATTCAGTGTTTCTGAACAGGAAAAGAAACAGGCAGCTGGCACACCTGAGGATCCGAGATTAAAGCCCGCCCGCTCGGGTATGATGATTGAAACTGATTATTATCCGGGTAATTCAGGTACGTGGGATACTCTGTCTGATGGTATGCGGATATGGAGAATCGCTTTCAGAGTGAGAGATGCCAGGTTGCTGAATCTCTTGCTAAAGCCGTATCATGTTGAACCGGGTGTGAAAATATTCCTGTATGATTCTCTGCAGCAAAATATCCTTGGCGCATTCACTGATTTGAACAATAAACCTATCCAGGTGCTGGCTACCGGTTCTATACCCGGAGATATGCTGATTTTTGAGCTTCAGGTGCCTTCTTATATTAAGAAGGATATTCAGTCTCACCATAGCCGGAATAGGTTGTGATTTTGCAGAAAAGGCCGGTCAGAAACAATTAAAAGACGGATGGTTTGGGTTGTCAGGTGATTGTAATGTTGATATCAATTGTAACACAGATAAATCTATTCAACTGGTAAAAAATGCGGTAGTCAGGATCGTTTTTCTGGGCGATGAACGTTGTACCGGTACTCTTTTGAATAACACGCGGCTCGATGGCCGCAATTATGTTCTCACCGCCAGCCATTGTATTAATACCGAAAATGAAGCCAATACTGCTCTATTTTATTTTACATACGAGAGTCCCTATTGCAGTGGACCCGATGGATCAAATTCCCACTCGGTTTCCGGAGCAACAATCCGTGCTGGCAGCGATAAAATGGATTTTACCCTTCTTGAGTTGCTTGATCCTGTTCCCGTTAATTTCCATCCGTATTATGCAGGATGGGATAATACATCATCTGCTCCTTCATCTGCATATTCAATTCATCATCCCCAGGGTGACGTAAAAAAGATCAGCCTTGAAACAGAACCGCTGACTATCACTAGCTTTGGAGATAAATTTGACAAGAATAAACATTGGCTCGTTAAGCATTGGGAAAGCGGCACCACAGAAGCAGGCTCCTCAGGCGGGGGAATATTTGATTCCGGACATCATCTCAGGGGTTCACTTACTGGTGGTGAGGCTGTGTGTGGCAATTCGGTGAATGATTATTTTCAGATGTTCAGCCATGACTGGAAAGACTACCCGGCCCCTGAAAACCAGCTTGCCTATTGGCTTGATCCACTGAATTCACGGCCAAACACACTTGAAGGATTCGATCCGAATGCCGCTTTCTGGGAATCGGGCGATACCCTGTCGAACATCGGTGAAGAAGAAGATCTAACTTTGGAAAAGACCGCTCTTACCTGGGGTTCCTGGTCGGGTCACAATTCATCCCAAACAACACAATTTGCAGAACATTTTGTGCATACTGATAAGGAGAGGGTTCTTGGCATAATCCTGCATGTATCTCAAAATTACGTAGCCTCGTCTTCATCGCATATGTTGCTGAAAATCTGGCTCGATGAAACAATACCCGGATCGGTAATATATCAGAAAAGCATACCCCTGACCGATCTGTCGCCCAATTCAATGCAGTTTTTTGAATTCGATAGTATCGTTGCTGTTGCAGATTCATTTTTTGCCGGTTACGAACTTTTCTATGACAGCCCGGTGGATACGTTTTCAACCTACATGGCTGCCAACCGGACGGAGGATACTTTGAATTCAGCCTATGTCTATAATAATGACCAATGGATCTCTCTCCATGAATTGTCCCTCGGTCTGATCCGTTCATCTTTTGCCATTATGCCAGTGGTTTTTGATTCGGTTGCTTCTTCTGATCCAGTCCCATTTAACGAAAAAATAAGGCTTTATCCAAATCCGGCCGATGATTATTGCTGGCTTGAATTTAAAGAACTGCCTGAAAGTCCCGTTCATCTTACCTTGTATAATCTCCAGGGCCAGATCATCCGGGAGCAGGATTATGGTCCTTACCAGCGATCCATCAGGATTGAAACTTCAGGTTTGGGTGAAGGGATTTATCTTGTCCGGACTGACCATGAAAATATAATTGATTCGGCAAAACTGCTCATTATCCGTTAGACTTCTGTTTCATGGGATTTTTTCCTTCCTAAAAGGTAACTTTTTGGTTTATTGTTAGTATAGATTGATGTACCACAAATTGGAAACCATGCCAAGGATATTGATATCTGTATTTTTAATTGCTTTCTTTTCAGGAATCAGTTCTTTTGCACAGGAAAGCGAACGCTACCTGGAGGTAAGGGGCACGTCGGAACTTGAAATGCAACCCCTGTCAAGTGCCACTGCAAATCTGTATGAGGGTACAAACAAGATACAAAGCATCCAGACTGCTTCGGACGGAAGTTTTTCGTTCAGGCTGGAGATTAACAAGCAATATACAATTGAGGTAATAAAAAACGGGCTGGTCGGCAAAAGGATCAGTTTTAATACTACTATGCCCGATGAAGAGAAAGGGACATGGATGAATGAGTTTTCAATCGGCCTTGTAAAATATTGCGATGGTGTGGATTATGGGGCACTCAAAGAACCTGTAGATATAGTAAAATTTGATCCCAAGCGCCGCCAGTATGTATCTGACAAGGATTATGTGAGCCGCATGAGACCCAAAATTGAGAATGTGCTTGCGAAATATGACCAGTGCATGATGGAAAAGTATGATGCGGCCATTAAAAAGGGCAATGAGGCTCTCCAGCAGAAGAATATGCAGGAAGCCATCGCTGCCTATAAGGAAGCACAGGAGATCTATCCGCGGGAGACCTTTCCCGAGAAACAGATCAATGAAATCAACAATCAGCTGAACAAGCAGCAGAAATCCGCTGAAAATTCACAAAAACAGGAACAGGAAAATGCATTAAAACAGGAACAGGAAAAGCTAAAACAGGAACAGGAAAGCTAAAACAGGAACAGGAAATTCAAAGGCAGAAAAGGGAAAGCATTGAGGATAACTACAACCAGGTACTTGCCAAAGCCAGCGTTGCCTATACACGCAAGGATTATACCGCTGCAAAACAATATTACCAGGAGGCTCTGAAAATTAAACCGGCAGAAACCCTACCGAAATCGAGAATGGTAGAAATTGAGACCATTCTTGCAAAAAAAGCCTCGGAGGAGGCAAAAGTCAATGAGGTAAACAATGCATACAGATCGGCCATAACAAAGGCAGATAGCCTGATGAAGGTTAAAAATTACCCTGCAGCACAGGAGCAATATGCGAAAGCCTCCCTCATTAAACCAGGTGAAGCTTATCCAAAAACAAAGTCACAGGAAATTGATCACATTAAAGAAGCAAATGTAAGAGCTGCTGAAACGGCGAAAAAAGCCAATGAAGAAAAGGAGTACCAGGCAATCCTTGACAAAGCTGATGCTTTGTTTAAAGCGAAAAGCTATGATGAAGCCAAAGCTGCTTATGGCAAAGCCCTGGCCATGAGACCCTCGGATCCGTATCCGGCGCAAAGAGCAAAGCTGGTTGAAAACACTCAGATGGCAGAAAAACAAAAGGCGCTGGAGAACCAGGTATTAAAACAATATAAGGAAGTTATCGCCTCCGCCGATCAATATCTTGAGGCGAAGGAACTGGACAAATCACGGGAGGCATATACCCGTGCACTGGCCATCAAACCGGATGATGAATATGCCAAATCTAAAATCACAACGATTGACAATACGGTGGCTGCTGACCAGGCAGCACGTTTAAAAGCAACTGAAGACGGATATAAAGCCGCTATCGGAGCAGCCAACACCGCCATAACGCAAATGACATATCCACAGGCAAAGGAATACCTGCAAAAGGCACTGACTATTAAACCGGGTGACGCATATGCCTCTGGTAAAATTACTGAAGTGGACAAACTGATCTCAGAGCAACAGAAATCCAGGGAGCAGGAACAGCTTGCAATAAATCAGTATAAGGAAGGAGTTTCAGCTGCTGACAGGCTGCTTAATTCAGGTGACCTTCCTGCTGCCAGAAAGGCCTATACCGATCTATACAAAATTAAGCCGGGAGATCCCTATGCCAGCCAGAAAATTTCAGCTATCGATGATCTTCTTGCTGCCCAGCTGGCCAGGAAACAAAAGGATACCGATGAAGCCTATAGCAATGCCATGACAAAGGGTACAGATTTGATGGTTCAAAGAGACTATGCCAGGGCTGGTGAGTCATTCCGCCAGGCACTCACAATAAGGCCAGGAGACCTGAATGCATCAAATAAATTACAGGAAGTTGAGATGCTGATCACCCAGGAACAGGAGAGGGCAGCTTCAGAAAAGGCGAAAAAGAAAAGTTACGACGACAATATTGCACAGGGTGATCAATTTATGACCCAGAAAAACTATTCAGGTGCCAGGCAATCATATGAGGAAGCGCTGATGACCATGCCGGGTGAGCCATATCCACGCCAGAAACTGGATGAGATCACTCAAATCAGGAATGAACAGGCACGGATCCAAAACGAAAAGCAGGCCGCAGAAAATGCATATTCAATTGCAGTCATCAGTGGCGATAAATATTTCAAAGCAAAAGATTATCTTCGATCCAAAGATGAATATGCCAGGGCATCGACATTGAAGCCTGAAGCAGACTTGCCGAAATCCAGGATTGCAGAAATAGATAATATAATCAAAATCCAGGAACAGGAGCAGGCACAGGCTAAGGCCAGGGCGGACGCTTATACCAGGGCTATGAATGAGGGAAACAACCATTTAACGGGTAAGAATTATGCTGCAGCAAAAAGCAGCTATCTTGAAGCACTTAAGGTAATGCCCGATGATAAGCTGGCTAAGGAACAGGTCGCCCGGATCGATAAAATTTTACTCGTCAATCAAAAAACCTGTAGTTAAAAAAGAGGTTGTTGCCACTACACCGGTTGAAAAGCCAAAGGTAAATAATGCCCTGGGCGAACTGAATTTCAAAACCGAATCAGAACGTCAGAACTACCTCGATGAGTTGAAAAAGAAGTATCCTTCAGGCATTACACTTGAAAAATACGCCGAACAGTACAAGGAAATCCTGCGTTACATAATTATTCGTGATGACAAGGCCCAGGAATACCGTCAGGTCAAATTCCTTACATACAATGGATATCAATATTCAGTAAGTGGTAAACCGATAACCCAGCAGTACTTTCAGAGCCAGGTAAAAACCCGGCAGGGTGAAAGTTTTCAGGAAATTGATATGCAATGACAAGATCCCTGCTGATTTTGGTGAGTATAGGTCTGATGTTACAGGGATGTAGCCGGAATAACTCCGGTACCCCGTCTTTTCAGGATAAATCCATGCATATTGTCAGACCTGTTCGTTATGCGAAAGGATTTAATATCCGGTCAAACGGGAAAAATGTGCTTATCAAAGTTGTGAATCCATGGCAGAATGCGCAGCATGTTGAATACTCCTATTTACTCAGCGATACCCTTCAAAAATCCAGTGTAACGGATGACAACCATTGTTTAATAAAAACACCTGTGAGAAGGGTTGTATGCTTATCTACAACACATATTGGTTTCATAGGCTTTCTTAATGAAACCAGCTCCATTGTTGGTGTTTCGGGAAAAAATTTTGTAGCCAGCAAGAACCTTCAGGATAAAATAAAACAGGATCAGTTGCCTGATGTGGGATATGATGAAAACCTCAATTTCGAATTGATCCTCAAGCTCAGACCAGATGTGGTTTTTGCATACGGGGTAAGTGGCAGTATCACAAACACAGTAAGAAAATTAAATGAAATGGGAATTCCCACCATTCTTATTGCTGAGTATCTTGAAGAAGAACCCTTGGCCAAAATGGAATGGGTGAAAGTATTTGGTGCCCTGTACAACCTGAGCAGCATGGCTGATGAAAAGTTTGATACTGCAGACAGCAAATACCAGCATCTCCGTCTTTTGGCAGCGGGGGCAAATATTAAACCTGCAGTCCTTCTTGGACTTCCCTGGCGAGGTAACTGGTTCATTTCAGGAGGCAGAAGTTATGTTGCCCGACTGGTTGAAGATGCAGGTGGCGAATATATTTTTAAACATCTGGATTTTAAGGACAGTCGCCCTGTGGCATTGGAGCAGGTATATGAACGCGCACTGGGTGCGGATTTCTGGTTAAATACAGGTGATGCACTTGGTAAAAAGGATCTGTTTTCCGTGGATGACCGGTTTCGAAATCTGCCCTGCATTAAACGCGATCAGATCTTTAATAACAATAACAGGATCACTCCAGCCGGAGGAAATGATATATTTGAAACGGGTGTCGCAGAACCTGAAATTATCCTTTCCGATTTAATATACATCTTACATCCGCAATTATTACCTTCGCATCAGTTAAAATATTACAGGAAACTGCAATAAAATACCGATGGGTGAACAATTGGCATCCCTTGATGCAAACAGAAGAATCAGATCCTGGTTATTGATTGTACTGCTGAGCATTCTGCTTATACTATTATTCCTGGTCGATCTGTTGACCGGTCCTGTGCATATTCCTTTCCGGAATATGTATACTCTTTTTTTTCATTCTGATGCAGGCAACGAGGTATGGCATTCCATTCTGTTTGAATTTCGTCTTCCCAAGGCCATTACAGCAGTTCTGGCTGGTTCCGCCCTGGCAATCAGCGGACTGCAGATGCAGACTATTTTCAGAAATCCCCTGGCAGGACCGGATGTTTTGGGGATCAGTTCGGGTGCAAGTCTGGGCGTTGCACTTGTTGTGCTTGGATTCGGCAGTTACTTTTCATTTAACAGCTCCGCGGGATTAAGCAGCTGGCTCCAGATCATGGCTGCCTGGCTTGGCTCCGGTATGGTACTTTTTTTGGTGATGCTGGTTTCATTGCGAGTGAGGGACATAATGACAATACTTATCCTGGGAATTCTTTTTGGCAGTGCCGCTTCAGCCCTGGTGAGCATTATGCAGTATTTCAGTCATCAATCCATGCTTAAGGCTTTTGTTGTATGGTCAATGGGAAGTCTGGGTAATCTTACCGCGCCTCAGCTTCAGGTACTGAGTATTAGTCTTCTCATCGGCTTTCTTTTGTCAGTTTTCTCTATCAGGTCACTTAATGTGCTTTTGCTGGGAGAAAATTACTCACGGACTATGGGGGTAAACATCAAATTCATCCGTTTTATCGTATTTGTATCCACAAGCATATTATCCGGCAGCATCACCGCATTTTGCGGACCCCTTGCTTTTGTAGGCATCGTTGTTCCCCACCTGGCAAGGATGTTATTCAAAACAGCAGATCATAAACTGTTAATGCCGGCATGTTTTCTGCTGGGCGGATTGCTGATGCTCCTGGCAGATCTGATTTCACAGTTTCCCGGATCGCAGTCTGTTCTGCCAATTAATTCAGTCACCGCAATTCTCGGAGTTCCTGTAGTGATCTGGGTAATTATGGTTAATCGCCGCTTTGTAAATGTCAGCTAGAATTGGCCCTATGAAAGAAGCTGAACATATCATTCTCAAAATCAAGGATTTATGTGTTGGCTATGAGCATCATGCCAATCCAAAGGAAGGCATTGTTTATGGCCCTGTGAATACACAGATCCATACTCCCGAAATGATTGGAATAATCGGAAGGAACGGAATCGGAAAAAGTACCTTATTACGTACCATTACAGGCATTCAGCATGCCATAAGTGGCACGATCATTATAAGGGGACAGGAAATCAGTAAAATTTCAAGGTCAGACAGGGCCAGACTCATCAGTTATGTTTCAACTGAAGCTGTTCATGTGCAAAATCTGAGGGTAATGGAACTGGTTTCCATGGGACGGTTCCCTTATACCAACTGGTTTGGAAAGCTTACAAGGATTGACCATGACATTATTGATGATTCCATTGAACAGACCGGAATCAGCCAACTTTTGGAAAAGCCCGTTTACCAGTTAAGTGACGGAGAAAGGCAAAAGGTAATGATTGCCCGTGCACTGGCACAGGATACTCCTGTTATCATTCTGGATGAGCCGACGGCATTCCTTGATCTGCCTGCACGGCATGAAACAATACGTTTGCTGAATAACCTTTCACGACATAAAAACAAACTTATAATTTTCTCAACTCATGATCTATCCATTGCCATGGATGAAGTGGACAAACTGTGGCTGATGACTGACGAGGGCTTAATGGAAGGAGCACCCGAAGATTTGTTAATGAACCAGGGATTTCGTAAATTGTTTAAGAATTCTGATCTGGATTTTGATGCCCGATCTTTGGTATTCAGATTCAGCCGGGATTTAAAAAGACGAGTTAAGATCCTGGCGGATGAAAAATATATTGTTTTCACAAGAAAGGCCATGGAAAGAATCGGATTTAAAACAACCAAAAATGAAGACACAGATTACACAATCACAGTAATATCAGACAATACCATTCCTGTTTGGCAAGTCACTGGACCAAACCTGCAGAGATCCTTCAATTCTATCTACCAGCTGACCTCATTCTTTCGACATGAATTATAAGGATTAATTAATTACTTTCTAATTTACCATGATATCCATTCTTATTCCAGTATATAACTGCAATATTGTTTCACTTGTTTATGAGCTTCATAATCAGGCATCTCTTGCTTCTGTTGCAATTGAAATAATTGTGGTCGACGATTGTTCTTCAGAATTGCTCCGGGATCAGAATAAAGATGTCAAAAAATTGCCAGGTGTTAAGTTTACAGAGTTGGAAAAAAATATTGGCAGGGCCAGTATACGAAATAAACTGGCCGGCATGGCAGCCTATCCAACCTTGTTGTTTATGGATTGTGATTCTGAAGTTCCTGATCCCGATTATATCAAAAATTACCTCCCTTATTGCGGCAAAGATCTGGTGGTCTGCGGAGGACGGACTTACAGGCCTGTTCCTCCTGATGAACCTGAAATGATGTTACGGTGGCTGTATGGACTAAAAAGGGAACAGTTACCGGCGAATGTACGAAGCAAGGATCCTTACCATTCATTCATGACGAATAATTTCCTGATTTCGCGTTCTATTTTATCGCAGATCCGTTTTGATGAGAGTTTGGTTCAGTATGGTCACGAAGATACATTGTTTGGTTTTGAACTAAAAAAGAGGGGTATTCCGGTAATTCATATTCAGAATCCACTTATCCATGCAGGCTTGGAAATTACAAGGGAATTTCTGAGAAAGACAAGCGAAGGAATTGAAAACCTTGTTATCCTTGTTGCCCAGGGTAAAATAGACAGGGAGGGATTTGAAGATATAAGAATACTTCGGGCGTACAACAAAATGTGCCGTTTTGGACTGGTTAATCTGTATCTTAAGTTCTATTATCAGTTTGAACGCCTGATCCTGAAAAACCTGATGAGTATCAATCCCAATTTGTTTGGTTTCGACCTCTATAAACTCGCTGTACTGGCAAAAACTATCAGGAAGCATAAAGTGCCGGCTGAACTTTTAAAAAGTCTATAATTTGAGATTTAGCCTGTAATTAAAGGCAATGATAAAGGAAGTGAGGGGGTCGGGTACCAGTCTTTCATGATCGATGCCATATTTCAGACTGAATTCATGTATTTTTCCGGGAGAATAGGTAATTCCTAACCATGTTCTGTTGTTTATCATTTCCATCTGGTGACTGACGGAATTTAAAAACATTTCCTCTTCCATAAATGGTGTAAGTGGCTTGTTTTGAATATTGTATGATACAGTGAATTTATGGCGGTTCACGAAACTACTGAGTAGATTGTCCTCATTACTGTTGAACTCGATCCTTGAGGATTGCAATCGCAGGCGATATCCCAGTATAAAGCGTCCAGTCGTGTTGTTTTAAAGCTATATCAGCATATAGTCCCTGCCTCCACCGGTAATCATCGGGAGTTTTCCAATTGGCTTCTATCCTGTAAAACAATGCAGCCCTTAAGATATTTGTTAAATTTGTATCCGACTCCCAGGTCATTGATTTGCCTTTCCATTTGCGTGCAATTTTCCTTTAACCGCACTTCCTCTTCCAGCATTACCTTCAGGCTTTTGTTTAATTCAAGGTCAATATTGGCTGAAGGCCAGAATTGAAAATCCTTTTGCTGTGCCTGCGTTGCAGGTAAGCAAACTAAGAGAAAAATGAAAAGAAACTGGGAGAATCGAGTATTTTTTGTCATAGAAATTTCTTGCTAATCGTCGTCATCATCATCAGCCTGGCGTCCATATGCAGCACGGTCACTTTCATCAGCCATATTGATCTTGCTGTCCTGTGCATAATAATAAATGATGATGCGGGCTGTATCACGCAGGTAATCAATTCTTCCGATTTCAATCCGATTAATTTTCAATCCCGTGCGTGCCTCAAGGTCTTTTTTCAGTTCTTCGCGTTTCTCAGGTACGATCATATCTACCTTTTCATATATAATGTTCTTGGAAGCTTCATGTTTCAGAAGCCATAATCTTTCCAGTCCGTAAACAATGAAGACCAGGACCGCATTGGTAAATAAAAGTTCCGCCCAGCTTATTTTTTTGTTTACCAGTGCGTTGATCACTGATATTCCAATCAGGATGAACAGGTAGGTCATCTCCTTGATCGGAATTGAATTGGTCCTGTACCTGAGTATGCCAAAGATGGCAAACAAACCGAACGCAAAGCCAATCTGGAGTTTGACGCTTTCAAGCATAAAACAGATGAGGAAAATTAGGAAACTAATGAGAAGAAAACTGAATAAATAGTCTTTTCTGCGGGTAACCGGATAATAAAGATAACGAACAATGAAAACCACCACGCACGTATTGAGGATGAATCTGAAAATGAGTTCGCTAAAACTCGCCACATGGATAATGTCAAGACCGAAAATGGAATAGTCCTGTATGCTAAGCAGTGAATTCAACATGGCTTAATTTATTTATTTGAAGAAGTGTTTGTTTAAAATTGTTTTTTTTCGACATGTCATGCAACAAGGATACGCCAACGCAATATTTACTTATTGAGGTCGGCCTGATGTTGTTATTTTTCAAGGCCTGGTAAATCAGGCTGGTCTTATCTGTCTTTGCCTGCTTAATTTCAATAATCACTAACCCGTTGAGGAAAATATTCCTCGACTTATCCGTAAATGAAATATTAAAATCAGTGGTAACCCGTTCTTTCAATGCATGATCAACGAGGGTAAACCGGTTAAAATGGTTGACCACGGTGCACGCGAGTTTGCCCGGATTATACGGTGTATGTTTTTCAATAAAACCTGCAAACGACTGACTATTTTGATTTTGATACTTAATTCTCTCTTTGATGATACGTCCCTTGTTTGATCTGAATTTCACCTCCAGGAATCCAAGCCGGGATTCTATATACTCCCTGTGTCTGACCTTAAAACGGTGTGAGTCTGCCATTATGATGGTCATAGAACATATTCAGGCCGGGCGTATCATAATAATCGGTCTGATAGCTGAAAACCCGGTTGACACCTATAGTAAGTACTTTATAGTTTTGTGCCAGTTGAGGAAGTATGGCCGGTGAACTGTTCAAAGGGAAGAATAAATTTCATGTCAATTCGGTCCATTAATTTAACAGCATCCATTTCGTCCAGTGATATCGGACCGAACTGGCTTACCATTGAACGTACCGCTTGCAGAGAGGACATTGACATGAATTAAAGGGTTTTTATTGAAGAATGACGATGTCTTTTGCCAAAACTGTTTCTTTTTTTCCTGATATGCTGGACATTAACAAGTACAGGGATGAGGTGCTTTGTAGGATAATTTGCCGAATCCTTTGAATAGGCGTAAATTGTGTAGTTACCTTCCCTCAGATAATTGAACTCATAAGTTCCGTCGTAATTCGTCGTTACCTTATCACCATAAACCGGATCATCACCGTAAATGATAAAAACCTCTTCATCCGGCGCATAATATTGTTCTATCAATTCAGTAAAATTAGTATTGTAATCCCTTATAATTACCTTTCCTTTAATGGAAGAAGTACCTCCAATGCCTTCGTTCCTTCTTGCAAGAAAAAGCAACCAAACCCAATATAACCAGGGAAATAAGCGAATGTCTGACGTGTGAATTCATATAATTGATGTATCTAAGTGTATGCTATAACGCTGTATCGAACTCTTTAGTTACAAATTTCAGGACCAATATAACCGGCCAGTACTCTTAATAACAGTAAGTGTACAGGATACCCTAATTGCCTGCAATAATAACAACTATTTTTAACTATTTTTGAATAATTGCAATAACTAAATTGTACCTGTTAATACTAACATGGTAAGGCTTCTGCTCATTATCGGTTCCGGCAGTTTTATAGGGGGCATTGCACGCTTCCTGATATCCCGTTATGTTCAGAGCCAGGCGCTTTCCACATTTCCATACGGGACCTTCCTTGTAAATGTGGCAGGATGCTTTTTGATAGGTGTTTTTTACGGACTTTCTGAACGGGGAAATCTGATGAATGCTGAATTGCGGATGTTCCTCACAGTTGGATTTTGCGGTGGGTTTACCACCTTTTCTGCTTTTGCCAATGAAAACATCAGTTTACTGCGTGAAGGAGATTTCTTTTATTTTGCGCTCTATACTTCCCTGAGCATCTTTTTAGGCCTCATGGCAACCTATATCGGCAACCTGATCATAAAAGCGCTTTAATATGATGGAAACTGGAAAAGAAGCAAAGCTGATGCGCATATTTGTCAGTTCAACTGATAAATTCAGGCATTCTCCGTTATACGAGGTGATCGTTTATGCTGCAAAACGGTATGGAATGGCTGGAGCCACGGTGTTGAAAGGAGTCATGGGATATGGCGGCAGCAGTTCAATCAGTTCCATGAAGTTTTTTGAACTGTCTGAAAAATTGCCTATGATCATCGAGATTGTCGATGATGAAGATAAAATTGATGAGTTTACAAAAATCCTTCTGCCGTATCTTGAAAAAATCCGGTACGGTTGCCTGGTCACTGTGGAAAAATCAAATGTAATACTTTATAAAAAGGGACGAGGGACAAGGGACAAGTGACAAGTAGTTGATAGTTGATAGGAAAGACTATTAGGCTGTAGGCTATAGGCTTTTGGAAGAAACTTCTCGGAGAAATTGACTGCAAGACTTCACGACTCATTACTGCAACTCGCACTAGTCACTGCTTTGAACTGCAGAACCGCAGAACTTCATTTATGCATCAATTCGGGCATATTTTGCATGCCTTTCAATGAATTCCCTTCTGGGAGGAACATCATCGCCCATCAGCATTGAAAATACCCGGTCAGCTTCAGCGCCACTTTCAATGGTTACCATCCGAAGAGTTCTTTTTTCAGGATTCATGGTTGTTTCCCAAAGCTGTTCTGCATTCATTTCACCCAGACCTTTATATCGCTGAATATGCACGCTGCCATCCTTGCCTTTACCAAGTTCTTCAACAATGGCTTTGCGTTCATCTTCAGTCCAGCAGTAACGTTCCGTTTTGCCTTTTTTTATGAGGTAGAGGGGTGGGGTAGCAACATATAAATGTCCGTTCTTAATAAGTTCTTCCATATGCCTGTAAAAGAAGGTCATCATCAGGGTGGTAATGTGACTTCCGTCAACATCAGCATCCGTCATGATGATCACTTTATGATATCTCAATCCGGAGAGGTTCAGGGCTTTGCTGTCATCCTCCGTACCCACGGTTACACCAAGGGCAGTATAAATATTCCGTATTTCCTCATTTTCGAAGATTTTATGCGGCATGGCCTTTTCCACGTTCAATATTTTTCCGCGCAGGGGAAGGATTGCCTGGAAATGCCTGTCACGGCCTTGTTTGGCCGTTCCACCTGCAGAATCACCCTCAACAAAGTAGATTTCCGTTACCACCGGATCTTTGTCAGAACAATCGGCCAGTTTGCCCGGCAAACCTGAACCCGACAAAACACCTTTCCGCTGCACCAATTCACGGGCTTTGCGCGCTGCGTGACGGGCCTGGGCGGCCAGAATGACTTTCTGCACAATGATCTTGGCATCTCTTGGATTTTCCTCCAGGTAATTTGAAAGGGCAGTGGATACAGCAGTGTCCACAAATCCCATTACTTCTGAATTACCCAGTTTTGTTTTGGTCTGGCCTTCAAACTGCGGTTCCTGCACCTTGATAGAGATGACAGCAGTAAGGCCTTCCCTGAAATCGTCCCCGCTGATATCAAATTTAAGTTTCGAAAGCATGCCTGATTTTTCAGCATAGGCTTTCAGCGTGCGGGTAAGTCCCCTTCTGAAGCCTGCCAGGTGTGTTCCCCCTTCAATTGTATTAATATTATTTACATAGGAAAATACATTTTCAGTAAACGAGGTATTGTATTGCATGGCAACCTCAACAGGAACCTCACTTTTCGTGTTTTCAATGTTGATGATGCCGGTCAGTTTTTCACGGTTTTCATCCAGCATGGCAACAAATTCGGAAAGTCCCTTTTCAGAATAGAAACACTTCTTCCCGGTATTTGGGATCATTGCCATTATCCTCTATATCCCGCATATCGGTGATCTTCAAATAGATTCCTTTATTCAGAAAAGAAAGTTCCCTCAAACGGGAAGACAGATATCTCGAAATTGTATTCCGTGGTTGTAAATATAGGTCATCGGGTTTAAAGGTAACTTCAGTCCCCGTGCGGTCGCTGGGGCCAATTTCAGTTACAGGGTACATGGGTTTTCCACGTTCATATTCCTGCCTGTATTGTTTTCCATCACGATAAACATTGACTACAAGGTGAGCCGAAAGCGCATTCACGCAGGAAACGCCAACGCCGTGCAATCCGCCTGAAACCTTGTAGGAATCCTTATCGAACTTGCCCCCGGCATGCAATACAGTTAAAACTACTTCCAGGGCAGAACGCTGCTCCTTTTCCATGATATCAACAGGGATACCACGGCCATCATCAGCTACAGAAACCGAACCGTCTTCGTTAATGATAACGCTTATATTGCGGCAATATCCAGCCAGGGCCTCATCTATAGAATTGTCAACTACTTCATATACTAAATGATGCAATCCCTTCACACTGATATCTCCGATATACATTGCAGGGCGTTTTCTTACAGCCTCCAATCCTTCCAGAACCTGTATGCTATCTGCTGAATAATCGTTTGAATTCTTCTTTTTTTCCATGGAAATCTCCTCTGCTTCTTCTAAATTATTCATTGTCATAATATATTTTTTTCGCGCCTGGAATAAGAATTTCAGGCTTTTTTTAAAGTATTGCAAAGATACAAAAAATTATCCTATGATTTTAGTTGAATTATTTAATAATCAAGATATTATCAACAAAAAATAAACATGATAACGGGTTGAAACGGAGGAAATTAAGGGACGAGGGACTAATGTGCTAATGTGCTAATGTGCAAATTGGCTGACGCGGCTATATAACTGAAGAACCGTATGACTACGTTTTCAATAATATGCTGGAAATCCTAGAGACAAGGCATTGCCTTGTCTCTACAACGTTCTTCACTCTACCGATTACTGATTACCGATTACCGGCCACCGGTCAGATCTTCCAGTTTTTTCCGAAGTACTTCAATTTCCTGGTTCAGCATTTCTTCGTGTGTTGCAGATTCTTCCGCAAGCTTGATAAGTTCATCCTCACGCCTCGCTGATTCTTCCTGCGTAGCCATGATTTCCTCCAGGTTCATACGCAGCTGTTCTTCGCTTTCAGCCAGTTCTGTCGACTGCATAACAGAATGATCAATGAGCTTTTTCAGCTTTGCATTGGCTTTTTCGGTGCTTATTGTGGAAGTGAACGATTCCATCAGTTTCTCTATAAATGAAACCCTGTAACCTTTTATTTTTCTGAAAGAACCTATTTCAACAACGCCGATGCACTGATCACTTATTTTCATTGGGGCGAACAGCAGGTGCTTCAGATATTCTGCGCCAAGCCCGGATTTCAGTGCGGTATATTCTTCAGTAATGTTATCAATTTCAAGGAACTGCTTGCTTTTATAGCATGTTCCGATATATCCTTCACCCGGCAGAAATTGCTGATTAATTCTTTCTGCACCAAATGCATAGCTGGATACCAATTCAAGTACCGGGGCATTTTCATCTTCATCATTCAGGAGAAAAACTCCACCCTGCTGAGCTTCCACATAATTCACAAGTTCCTTAATAAACACCTGGGATAAACCTGAAATACTATCCTTATTCCTGCTGATAATGTCGGAGAACAATCCAAGGCCTTTATTAAACCATAACAGGTTTTCCTGGTCTTTTTCGCGTAAGATCAATTCCCGTTTCTGGACCACAATTTCTGAATGCTGCTTTTCGAGTTGGCTTTGTGCTTCCTCTAATTCTTTTGAACTTGCCTGAAATTTTTGTTCAAAAATCAGCTTCTGCTGCTGGGCGACGTTGATCCGCCTGCGAATCAGATAATAGGTAACGCAAAGAACAATTACGATAAAAAGCAGCCGGAACCAAATGGTTGCCCAAAACGGTGGCGTAATTTTGACTTTAACTGAAAGTCCCTTTTCATTCCAGATACCATCCGCATTGGAAGCTTGCACCCTGAGATTATAGGTTTTATAGGGCAAACTGGTATAGGAGACAAATCGCCTGGTCCCCGCATCTATCCATTCCTTGTCAAACCCTTCAAGCATGTACCTGTAATGATTTCTCCCGGGGTTGGCATAATGAAGGGCTGAAAAATAAAGGGTAAAATTATTTTGCCTGTAATTCAACCGGATATCTTTTACTTCACTGATGTGCTGGTTTATGGGAGAGTTCCTGCCAGGAGAAACCAGGCGGTTACTTACCTCGAAAGCGGAAATGATAATCTTTGGAGCAACTGAATCCTTTACAACCATATTGGGAAAAAAGCAATTAAAGCCATACTGACCGCCAAAAAACATTTCTCCTGTATTGCTTTTAAAGTAGGAAGTACCATTGAATTCATTGCTTTGCAGTCCGTCTTCAATACTAAACTGGTTGATTTGTTGCATTTCAGGATTAAACTTGATTATGCCATTATTTGTACTCAACCATAAGTTCCGTGCATCATCCTCCAAAATACCATAGATAACTGCTGTAGATAACTGGCTAATATTTTTAAAATGGGTGAATATCTTTTTTCTCAATATTAAATACATCGAGTCCCTTACCATATGTGCCGATCCACAGATTTCCCTTCTCGTCCTCCAAAAAGGACAGTATTTCATTATGAATAATTGTACTGCTGTCCTCATTACTATGAATATAATGGATAAATCCACCAGTAGCGGGATCAAATTTATTCATCCCGTAATCTGTAGCCAGCCATATATTGCCCGATCTGTCGCCATAAATGCAATACACTGTGAGATTGCTGATCGCATGTGGATTTGCCGGATCGGGAACATACTGTTTAAATGATTCTGTAGCAATATCCATAATCGTCAGGCCTTTGTCCGTGCCTATCCATAGTTTTCCCTTATTATCCGGGAAAATTGCATATATCTTGTCGCTGGTAAGTGAATTGGGGTTTCCGGCCAAGGACCTGTAATTTTTAAAGCGAACCGGTTTACGGTTTTCATTGAGAATAACCTTATTCAATCCTTCATTTTCCGTTCCGATCCAAAGAGTCCCTTCAGGATATTCCTTTATTGACCTTAGTTTGTTGCTCGAGAGGCTGTTTGGATTCCCGGGTTCATGAACCATCCTGGAATACTTTTTATTTTTGCGATCAAGTAAATGCAATCCGTCTGTTTTTGATCCGATCCACAAGATACCCTCATTGTCCTCATAAATGGGATGGATATTTCTGAAAATAAGTTTTTCTGAAGCATATGGCACATAGTCATACAGAACAAACTTATCCTTTTTGGGATTGTATTTGTCCAGTCCGTTGCTTCCCACCCAGATAATCCCTGAATAGTCCATGAAAAGAGAAAGCACTTCATTATTGCTCAGACTGTATGGATTATTGTGATCATATGTCAGATTCATGAATTTTTCTGTCTGTTTAAGATAAATATGCAGGCCACCGCCGTAGGTTGCAATCCAGATATTACCTTCCTTGTCCTCGAGAAGAGCTTTCACAAAGTCGTTCGAAGTTGCACCACCCCCGAAAAAATTGCCAAAGGATCTGAACACATCAGTGCCGGACTTCATCTGGGCCAGGCCGTTTTCAGTCCCAACCCAAAGGTCCTTGTTCTGGTCGATAAGCAGGGATGTAACCTGACTTCCCGGCAGTGACTGATTGTTAAATATCTCTTTGAGATAGGAGGTACGGATTTTTTTACCCGGTTCATAACGGTAAAGGCATTTGTCTGTGCCGATCCACACATTGGATGAATCCTGTGCAAATGACATCACAGCAGAATGGGTGAGCGGTTCAAGCACAGGATTTCTTTTGATATTGACAAAACGATAATTTTTCAGATCCAGCACAGATAGGCCCTTATCGGTCCCTATCCATAAGCGATTGTCACCTGAGGGCATAAGTGCATAAACAATACTTCCGGCAAGAAAAGCAGTATCATTTTTTCCGGGGAGGTAATGAATGAACCTGTCGGATTTGCGGTCATATTTGTTCAATCCCCCTCCATTTGTACCTATCCAGAGATTGGATTCGGCATCCTCGCAAACAGACAATATACGCGGATTGCTTATACTAAACTGATCATTCTGTTCAGGTTTATATACCTCGAAGGAATAGCCGTCAAATTTATTAAGCCCGTCTTCAGTTCCGATCCATAATATTCCGCGTGAATCCTGGAATATACAGTTTGGCGAACTCTGTGATAATCCGTCTTTAATGGATATATTATCAAATTTAATATTGATATTGTCTTGCTGAGCGCCTGCATCAGGAAATACGAGAATGAAAATTAAGAATAAGCAATGCAGGTATGTTTTGAAAAAACAGGGTTTTGGAAAAGTCATAAACGCTTCGATAACAGGATATGAAATAAAGCATTAAAATAGGGATTTTATAAAGAATTGCAAAGTTTTCCGCAAAGATTTTAATTTATGATGGGGTGAACCGGAATTCGCTAAATTTACCGTTTAAAATACTGTCATGTACCTGGAAAAGGTTTCATTGTTAAATTTCAAAAACATCGGGGAGGCTGAAATCTCTTTTTCTCCAAGGATAAATTGTTTCGTTGGCAACAATGGTGTTGGCAAGACCAACCTACTGGATGCCATCCATTACCTTTGCCTCTGCAAAAGTTATTTCAATCCTGTAGATACCCAGAACATTAGCCACAATAAGGAATTTGCTGTTATTCAGGGAATGTTTTCCGAAAATGGAAAGTCAGATGAGATATTCTGCAGTATTCATCATAGCAAGAACAAGGTATTTAAACGGAATAAAAAGGAATATGAAAAACTGGCCCATCATATCGGCCTGTTTCCTGTAGTGATGATCTCTCCCGAAGATACCTCACTGATCATGGAAGGGAGCGAAGAAAGGAGAAAGTTCCTGAACAGTGTGATTTCGCAATATGACAAGCAGTACCTGGAGGACATGATCAGTTATAACAAATTGCTTTCACAGCGAAACCGCATACTGAAGGACTTTCAGGTACTCAGGAACTATGATGATGAAATGCTGAAGGTATATGATGATCAGATGATCCTGCCGGCTGAAAGAATTTTCGCCCGCAGAAATGAATATACGGATAAAATGATCCCGATATTTCGCAGGTATTACAGCTTAATTGCACCTGAAAATGAAGAAGTGGACATGCAATATCAATCGCAGCTGCTGGGCATGGATTATGGCGGATTACTTGCCTCCACCCGCGAAAAGGACCGCATAATGCAATACACCACCCAGGGAATTCATAAAGATGATCTGTTTTTGAAGCTTAACGGATACCCGATGAAAAAAACCGGCTCACAGGGACAGCAAAAGACCTTTCTTGTAACGCTCAAACTGGCGCAGTTCGATTTTATAAAAGCCATGAACAGGGCTTTGCCAATTTTATTACTGGATGATGTATTTGACAAATTTGATGAAATGCGTGTGCGTCAGATCATCAAACTTGTATCTGATGTTCATTTCGGTCAGATCTTTATTACGCACACTGATGAACACAAAATGAAATCAATACTTGAAGAAATGGCCACTGACTTCAAGTTGTTTCATATTGAAGACGGGGAAGTGGTGTCATAAAGATTAAATGATAAGCAATGCGTAAAAGCAATACACAGCCCATTGAAAATGTGATCAGGGAATATCTGAAGGAAATGAATATCGACCAGAAATTAAAGGAAGTCGGAATTGTTTCGCAATGGGAAAAACTGATGGGCAAAACTGTGGCAGTGCGAACCAGCCAGATATATATCCGCAATCACATCTTATATATTCATGTAACCTCCTCCGTGCTGAAGAACGAATTGCTGATGATGCGGCAGGCAATCATTGAAAAGATTAATGAAGAGGCAGGGGAGAGGATTGTGGAGCAGATTGTTATCAAATGAGGGACTAGGGACTTGGGACTAGGGACAAGGAAGAGTAATCCCTTTAGGACGGGTCAGAGTCACTGTAGGTAGAAGAGGAAGTCATGTAATTATGCAGTATAGCATTCTGGTGTTAAGGATGGACCTGACAAAGTCCTGAAGACCTGTCCGAGTCGGATGAACAGTCTTGAAGTGCTGATCAAGCTAGTCCCTGGTCCCCAGTCCCTGGTCCCTTTTAGTACCGATTGAGCCATCTGTATCTCCTTGCATTGTCGCCGAATTTTACAGCGGCCATAATTTCATGGGATCCAAATGTTCGTGCACCAATTGCGTTAAACGTATAATCAAATGCATAGCCAAAATAGTACCGGTCAACACGCAATCCGCCCATAAAAATCAGGGCAGAGCCTTTACCATTGAAAGTTTCTTCCACCAGGCTGTAACTGCCTCCGCTCCGCAAAGAAAGTCCTGCCCAGTAGTTTTCCCCAATATAGGTTTTGATATTAATATCTATCTGTGCAATAAATTTCTCGGTGGTCTTGAACAGGAAAGAAGGTTCCAGAAGCAGGTCCCTGCTGATCTCAAACCGGTAACCTGCGGTAGCATAATAATGACGCACCATTTGAAATCCGGGGCCGTTCTCGTCACCTCCCAGGTTCAGCCGGCTTTGGAAAAGCTGCATTGCAGAAATTCCGGCATAAATATGTGCATCGGAATAATATACCCCAAAATTGGCATCCGGGATCAGTGCTGATTTTTTTGTATCCAGTAATAGTTGGTCATCCGGATTAAGCAGTTTCATTTTACTCTCATCAATACGGAATTGAAATCCGCAAAATGAAACGCCAAATGATAATTGAGCCGAAGGAAGGGGAATATGATAACTGTAAGTACCCTGGAACCCGGTACGATTAAAGGCTCCGGCCATATCTGTATAGGCATAGAGTCCATAGCCGACCCGGCCGCTTCGTGACATAACCCGCTTCCGTTTTTTGATGGATTGCGATCTTGAAATAAAGCTGTTTCTGAGCATACGTGTTTGGGCGCTGACGGCATAGGTGCCAGGCGCATCCTTTAGTCCGATCCATTGTTCGCGGGCGGTGAGGTTAATGGCCATATATCCTTCATGTCCCGCCACGGCAGGATTAATAAGGAAGCCATTCATCATATACTGGCTATATACAGGCAATTGCTGGCCCTGTAGCCTGGCACCCCAGGTACAGAATAAAAGGACCGGTAACAGCCATTTATATGTTTTGAGTTTTATCATGTCCGGCATCCAGTATCCATCATCTCCAAATTTAAAACATCAATCGTAAATCGTAAATCGTAAATCGTAATCGTAAATCGTAAATCGTAAATTACCTTATCAAATTCACATAGCCTGTAACAGCCTTTGTATGTTCCACTTTTATATCCAGCACGTAATAATACGCATCCATGGGCAATTCTTTTCCCGACATGGTTTCACCATTCCACGGATTATTGGCCACATCGGTTGTCCTGTAAACCAAACGACCCCAGCGATCGTAGATTTCCAGCACGGCATCGGGAAAAAGCTCGATATTGGGGATTACCCAGGTATCGTTCTGTCCATTCTTATCACCGGGTGTTATTGTGTTGGGAATGTCAGAGAACAAAAGATAAACATCACATACTTCAAGGATCATGGTGTCTTTACCCACGCAACCTTTTTCATCGGTGACCTCAACCCATAAGGGTTCATCCTGTTTTCGATCCGCGTCAACGACAACGGAGCTGCTATTATCACCCGTTGACCAGTTATAATAAGCAAAATTGCCGGCATCTACTAGCAGTGTTGAAGTTCCGCATAAGGCGGTGTCCTTTCCAAGATCCACCAGCGGCAATGGATTTACAGTAAGAAAAGATGAATCGTAATCCGCGCAGCCATCCGTACCCGTAATTTTAACCCACACATATCCGGGATTTCCGGTAGATAATGTGGAACTGGCACTGCTGTCGGACCATAAATAGGTAATGTTGGTTAGATAGCTTGTTTCTGCATCAAACGTAAACCTGTCATCCTGGCAAACCTCTTCCTGATCTCCTATATCAGCAACAGGGGCCTGTATACTCAAACTCGCTTCAACCGGAATACCGGCACATCCGTATTCCGTATGTTCCGTAACTGAAATACTGTGATTTCTTCGCTGATAATCCCATCGCAGAACGATGGTATCATTTCCCGCACCGCTCAAGATTATTCCGCCATCCACAACCCAGTCGAAAACCGAATTCGGTCTTCCCTGCACACCATAAGACTCCATGCTGCCGGCACAGGCGAAAGGAAGGCCTTGGCCATACCCCAGCATGGAGCTTATGATAAGCAATAGGGTTATTGTGGAATAACGCATAATCTGGAAACTAAACTGTTCCGGTGAGAGATGGATTAAACGTTATGATTAATATGCGAAATTGTTAGGTATGTAATAGATAGGACCAGTTGCAGGTGCAGGGTTCACTATAACCACGATGGAAGCGTCGGTGAAGGCATAAGTAAGATAATCAGCACCACCAGCCTCTGCTACATAGTCGGATTTTTCAGAAATAGCTGAGATTACTCCGTCAGCAGCTGCAGCGGGTGCATCGGTTGCTTTGAGCGCGGTATAGGTATAACGCGTACGTAGGCCATTCCGAACGGTCAGGGCTGTAGTGTTGAAAGAAAAGGTATAGGGAGATGCTGCACCGATAAGTGCAGGAGCTTTCAGTTTACCTGACATCGGGTAGTCCACAAATGCAGGGTTAGTAACAAGGGCTGCACCAATTACTGCATTTGAGGCATCGATGTTTTCAATTAATTCGCTTACAGCAAAGGCATATCCTGCAAATGTGGAGGGAACTGCCTCAGTAAATGACATACCTACTGCCATGGCAACCTGGTCACCGCATGCCTGGGCGGGATCTGCTGTCACAATCGTTGCAACGGGAGGGGCTACAACTGTTACATTCATTAGAGTCGGAGTTAAATCAGCACAACCCCCGAATGCAGCTGGCGATGTTTCAGCTACAGTAATAGCATAAGGACCGGCTGCTGTAAAGTTTAATTCAACGTAGTTGGCCGGCTGACCACCAGGGGTAACATCGGTTACGCCTGCCGGTAAGGTCCATGCCCATGTAAATCCTGCTGCGTTTAGAGTCCATCCGCCTCCTGCATTGTAATTGGGATGATAAACCGGATCGGGCAGGGCATAATAACCCATTGTTGTATTGCCACCAGTTCTTAAAGTTACATAGTCAATGTTAGTTGGTGCTGTACGATTAGCATCATATTGAGTGTAATCGGTATTCACCACCTGGGCATACATACCTGAAGAGATCAGCATTGCCGCAGCAACACCCAGAACAGTTCTAAAAAAATTACTTTTTTTCATGAGATTAATTTAATTATTGGTTATTTACTCTATTGCCTATCCCTTATCTTTCGCAGATAAGGAATGTATTTACATTGTTAAATTTGTTTAAAACACTGATTATATCGTATTTCTGGACGAATAGTTACATTTTTTTGATAATTTCTTGGTTTTGCGGGATGAAGAAATTCATGAAGCGACTTATTTTCCTTACTTGTAGGCAGTTAATCGGGCTTCAATCCCTTTTAATCCGGCGCCGGCATTGACTAAAAGCAGTTGCCAGCTAACACCCAACTTCATTTATATTAAAGCTATAAGACATAGTAATCCAAATTAGTCGCCCTTTCCAGTTACGAGTCACAAGTCACGGGTCATTGTTACCAGTCACCAGTCACTATTTCCTATTGACTAAAATTGTTAGGTATATAATACGCAGGACCTGTTTCAGGTCTTCTATAGACATGAACAGTTATTTGCGTTGGAGAAATGGCAGTACAGCCATTGGCATCCGTGTAATTTACACTGACAGTCTGGTCACCGATCGTAGACCAGGTTATGGTGGCAGTTGCATCAGCAGCCGTTCCTCCGGAAGTGATAGTACCTCCGGTTACGCTCCAGCTATAACCTGAATTTCCCGCGTCTGAAAGGTATATTTCTATTGCACCGGTGCCAACAATAGTGGTTCCGGTAAGGAGCGGAACGGGACGTGAAGCAATCAGTACATTCATTGTTCGGGCAATACTTGTTCCACAACCATTTGAGGCAGTAACGCCAAGTGTTCCATTTGTGGCTGAATTATCAAAATCTACTGTTACTGAATTGGTAGTGCCATTAATTGTTGCACCACTGCCGCTATAGTTCCAGGAATAAGTAACTGTTGCATCATTGGGAACAGTATATATTACACCAGTTGACCCGGCGCAAACCGGACTTGTTGATGCAATAAAGGCACCGGGCTGATTGGGAAGCGGATTTACAGTAACGGCCAGAGTACCTGCAGCGCTTGTTCCACAACCATTACCTGCAGTAACGGTGATATTGCCGTTCTGGCCTGCTGCGCCGGTTGTAACTGTAATGCCAGTTGTGGCGGCACCCCCGGTAATGGTCCAGCCTGCAGGCACTGTCCATGTGTAGGTTGTAGCGTTTGGCACAGCCGTTATGCTGTATGCCTGAAGGGTAAGTCCCGGGCATTGTATGGCAGTTCCGGTGATGGCAGCCGGTGCAGCCGGTGCCGAATTGACTGTGAGGGTGGCTGAATTGCTTATGACTGCACCACATATTCCCGTAACGACGCATTGGTAAAGGGCATTGTTAAGGCCTGCCCCGGGATTTGTAATCGTTAACGTATTGGTGGATGTGTTACTGTACGGAGCTATATCGCTCAGATCAGACCATGTAGCCCCGCCGTCCGTTGAAACCTGCCATCGATAACTGGTAATCGATCCTGATGCGGTAATGCCCATAGTTACCGTACCTGCAGCCGCACAAATGGCAAGCGGGTTTGCCGGTTGGGTCAGGATAATTGCATTTGCATTGATCGTAATTGTGCTCGAAGCAGGAGTGATACCCTGACAACCACCACTTGTATAATTTACGGTAACCGTTTTGCTGCCGGTTGTCAGCCATTTCACAACCAGGTTATTGTCGGTGCTGCTACCTCCGGATGTAACCGTATAATCTACTCCTACGGTTCCACCAATGGTCCAAAAGTAATTCGTCTTACCCGACTGGGTTGTATAGGTGACATTGGCCGACTGGCAGGCCGATCCCGAAACCGGGGCCGTAAATGTCGGAACAGGTGTATTTATGCTAACGGCAAGGGAAACTGCCGGACCTGTTCCACAGGCGTTGGTGGCTGTCACGCTGACGTTCCCTCCCGCGATGCCCGATGAAGCCGCAATAGCATTGGTATTTTGTCCTGACAGGATTGTCCAGCCTGCTGGCACTGTCCATGTGTAAGAAACAGCCGAAGGCACGGTGGAGATACTGTAACCCAAACCTGTAGCATTAGGACACACAACGGCATCGCCGGATATAGTTCCCGCTATGACAGGTGCGCTTCCGGATACCCTTAATGTCGCGGCATATGATATTAAGGGGGAACACTTGAAGGCGTTGTTGGACAATAACAACCGGTACATATACCTGTCATAGGCGGCAGTTACGGCGTTACTGATAGTAAGTGTAGCAGTAGTGGCGCCTGAATAAACCCCGCTATTGTTGACGTTGGTCCAGTTGCCGCCACTGTTTGTGCTGACCTGCCACTGGTAAGATGCGCCCGTACCTGTATTTGTAGCGGTGACGGGAAATGTAGTGCCCGTTGCCGGAGTGATGCAGATGCTCCTGTCCACCGGCTGTAAGGTTATCAGTGGCATCTTCTGTACGTAATCGCGTGTCCCGTCGGCATTGTCATCTGCCGGAGCCGTATACCCTGATGCACTGGTGACTAACCCAATGGAATTGACGGTAACCGGGGAGGATCCCAGGATGCCGTCATTGTCACCGTCAGTGAAACCAGCCTCGATCGCATCATAGCAGCCGTCTCCGTCACTTTCACGGTCGATTATGTTTGGGTAAGTGTCTGCATCTGTATCGGGATTGGGCAGCGGTATTCCGTTAAATATATCTGTACCGCCTGATCCTGAACTCCGGTCATCCACATTGTCTGATAATCCATCGAGGTCAAGGTCGGCATAACCGCTGATTGTACCATTAATAGTGGCAGTTCCTCCAGCCTCAACAACATCATAAATGCCATCGTTGTCAGAATCAATATCCATCCTGTCCGGCACCCCGTCCCCGTCAGAATCACAATCAATCTTGTATTTGCAGGAAATATCGTCAATGGCAAAATCGTTTCCACCAGGAGCCAGATTTAAATTGAGGATGTCAAAGGTTGCCGACGTATTGCTGCCGGAATTCCATATTGCAATTCCCGGCACCCATTCGCAATTGGTGGTGGTTGCATTGAATTGCAAACCGATGTTTTCTCCGTTTACATTAAATATCAACTGGGCAGGATTGCCAGGGTTAACCGATGTAAGATTAATGGTCAGCGTGTAATCGGTGTTGGGCGTGACGGCAATTGTTCCGGAACTCCAGACGATCAGGTTTGGATTAGAGCTCCCGTTCACAACCATCATATTACCATGGCCGGTGCAATTTGCAAATGCATCGTGTCCTAAATTAGCATTGGGTGTAATAGCATATATTCCTTCAGGATATAAGGAGGTTTGATTTACAATGACAACATAGCCATAGCCGCTATAAAACCCCGTATTCCCTGCATCGAAATTGCTGTTCGGGAACAGCTCTGCAACAGCTGTATTGCACGTCAGGTTTTCATTGTAATCGGGTATCCCGTCATTATCATCATCAAGGTCATAAATGTCACCGACCCCATCGGCTTCAGTGTCCAATTTTGTTTGAATGGTCTGAATTCCCCCGGCATAAGTCGATCCGTTTTTAGCTGGAGTGCCGGAATAAGTCAGGTTTGCTGTTGTGATTGCGTTAACCATCAGCGTGTGGCCCGGACCAGCTCCGGCGGTAATGTCAGCTGTTATCCAGAAATACCCTGTTGTATTTGCAGCAGTAGCTTGCGAAAAAGCGGGGAATGTATGTGATCCGGTACCCAGACCCGTCGCCAGAGTAGCCAGAGTAGTGGCCCCCACCATGCTGTTGACCGTATTATAAATCAGTTTGAAATTCACAATATCGGACGCAACATAAGTGCCCGAGGTGGTGAATGTCACCCCGGTGAGCGTGACTGCAGATATGGCGATGGTCGTGAATTTAAATACCCTTTGTCCGGCAGACCCCTGCAACAAACTGTTAGCTGAAACCGCAGGATAATTAGATGCCAGTAAAACTCCTGAACCGGTTTTAATGGTCTGGTATCCCGCATTTGAAGTTGTGCCGGAAGGGAATACAACAGTTGAATAGCTTAAATCCCCAGTGGTTATTGCATTGACACGAATTGTATGATTATTGACCGGGAAAGGCGCTATGTCGGTGGTAATCCAGAAATACCCGGTTGCACCGCTAATAGTAGTTAAATTAAGCCCTGAGAAAGTATGTGAGCCTGTCCCCAAACTTCCAATGATGGGAGATCCTACCTGGAGCGCTGTTGAAAAATCATTGGAGATATTGTACCAGAGCTTGAAATTGACAGCATCAGTAGCCACATAGGTTCCGGCAGTAGTAAAAGAAAGCGAGTTCAATGCAGCATTGGCGGTTGTCACTGCGGTAGTAAACCGGTAAATCTGATGACCTATGGTACCCTGGTTAACATCAGCTATTGCTACCTGGGGACTGGCATCCGCAATTGTCACACGGGGCACCGGCAAAATTGTCTGAGTTCCTCCGTTAGTAGTACTACCTGTATAAACAGGGGTAAGTTCAAAAGATAAATTAGAGGGTACAATTGCGTCTACTGATAGGGTGGCATTAGCAGTTGCTGTATTAACTATATCGGTAGTAATCCAGAAATAACCCGATGTGCCGGCATTTATTATCTGGTTTAAACCTGAAAAAGTATGCAAACCGATTCCCAACGTAGTAGTAATATTACCGCCTAACTGAACCGCAGTTGCAAAATTATTGCTTGTATTATACCATAGCTGAAACCTTGTAACATCTGTTGCGATATAGGTGCCTGCTGTTGTAAATGAAATTGTGGTTAAAAGGGCGTTTGAAGTGGTAATTCCTGTTTCAAAGCTGTATATAGGGTGTTTAAGCGTTCCCTGGTATACATTTCCGGCAGCAACCTGTGCCGGAGAGGTCAGTAATACATTCGCAGGAAGGGTTATAACCACAAGGCCGCTGGAGCCGGTTCCGCCGGTACGGTCCGTAGCGGAATTGGTTACTGCACCGCTGCCACCCCCGCCCCAAAAGTTACCGTTTTGTCCATTGTTGCTTCCGCTTACACCTGTTCCGCCGTTACCTCCATAAAGTGACGTTCCGGTTCCTGCAGTTGCACCTGTAGCACCTCCTCCTGCTCCTGTGCTTCCAGCTCCGCCCCCGCCTCCGCCAGAATTTGCTCCCCCTCCGTTAGCCCCGTTGCCACCGGCCCAAAGAGTTGTCCCGGCAGAGGCTGCCGTAGTTCCGCCGGCTCCTCCGGTTGCACTATTGTTAGTTCCACCGCTTCCTCCGGAGGCCACAACCATTGTTGTACCAAAACTTGAAGCCTCGCCAGCAGTGCTGGGGGATCCGCCGTTACCAACAGTAATACTGTAGGCATCGCCCGGGACCACGGTAAGGATACCGGCAGCATAAGCGCCACCGCCACCGCCACCGCCACGCGCCCCGGTTGAAGTAATTGTGCTGCCTCCACCTCCTGCACCCCAGCATTCCACTTTTATTTGTGTTACCCCCGGGGGTATGGTATAAAATCCGGTAGAAGTAAATGATATTAAGGTATTCGTATAGGTTACTGTTACCAATCCGTCAGCACCTGCGCCGCCCGATGAACCATTGTTTCCTCGCCCGCCGCCGCCGCCACCTGGCTCTAATCCATCATTTCCCGGTTGGCCATCATTTCCGCCATTACCTCCCTTTCCGCTTCCTGTACCTCCGGTAGGAACGGCTCCATTGTTTCCATTTGCATTTGTAAAGGCAGAACCACCGCCTCCGCCTCCGACAGGATTTCCTCTATTAGCACCATTTCCACCAGCATATCGAAAAGTACCTGTACTTGCACCAACTGTTCCTCCTGCACCACCAGCGTTATCGCCTCCTGCACCACCTGCAGCGATAACACTGGTTCCAAATGAAGAATTCCCACCTGATTGGCCGGGATTTGCTGGTACACCACCCGCACCAACTGTAACATTATAACTTTGTCCGGGTATTACCGCTAAAACAGAGCGGGCATAAGCACCGCCGCCACCTCCTCCTCTCCGGGCGGTTCCATCATTCCTTGTTCCGCCGCCTCCGCCCCACGCTTCTACCGTAATTGATGTGACACCGGGAGGAACTATAAATGTACCATTGGCATTAAAGGTTTGAGTAGTCTGCCCCCAAACCCCATTCCCGTAAAAAAGTAAAAAAGCAGCGCAAAACGTTGCCCTGAAAATGAGCGCAAATGATTTAATGGTACTTATACGCAATATGTTGATAATTAATCTCTTTCTTACAAAACCTGCCGCCATTTCCGGATGGGATATTTAGTTCTTTCTCGTTTTAAACTAATTGTAACGACCAAAATGGCTTTAGGTTACACTTATTTGATTTGTAAGGGCATAAAGATGATAAAATCATTTTAATCTACACGAACTGGTTTATCATTTTCAATAACGATTCCCTTTTTAACGGTTTTGGAAGATATTCATCAAAACCATTTTTAAGAAGTCTTTTCTTATCGGTATCGTAGGCATAGGCCGTAACTGCAATGACAGGAATTTCGGGTTTCATTATCTTGATTTGCCGTGTAGCCTCAATCCCATCCATTACAGGCATTTTAATATCCATCAGGATGAGATCAATATCTCTTCGATTTTTGCATATATTAACCGCATCAAGGCCGTTTTCCACACGGATGATGGTGAACACTGATTCAGACAAATATTCCCTTACAAGAAGAAAATTATTTGTTTCATCTTCGGCAATTAAAATAACCTTTCTTGATAATGATTCATCATAGCGCCTATGCATTTCCTCTGAACCGGCTTGTACAGATTTTACGGCAGGTTCATAAGGCACAGTAAAATGAAATTCCGATCCGATGCCAGGTTCGGAATCCAGCCAGATCCTGCCACCCATCAATTCCACATATGCTTTTGAAATTGACAGTCCCAGACCTGTTCCACCGAATTGACGGGTCACAGTTGAATCTACCTGCCAGAAACGGTCAAATATTTTACTATGGAGATGTTTTGGAATTCCTATTCCTGTATCTTCAATTTTAAAGTATAATTCGCTGTTTTTTATGGCACATGAAAACTCAACCCTGCCTTCACGTGTGTATTTTAAGGCATTTCCCACCAGGTTGGTAAGGATCTGAATCAGCTTAACCCCGTCGGTTACAATCCGCGCCGCAATATCCGGAATATCGGAACGATATTGAATGCTGATGTTGGGATAAAGCGACTTAATGCAAAACTGCTCATACACTGCCTCAAGGGTTTGATTAATGTCAATTTCCTTTTTATGGATTTTTTCCTGTCCGGCTTCCAACGTGGCCACACTGATGATATCCGTAATGATGGATAGTAACTGCTCGCTGCTCATGCTGATTATATCCGTAATTTCCTTCCTTTTATCCTTTGAAAGATCAGCCTGATTTAAGAAGGAAGAAAATCCTACAATGGCATTTAACGGAGTGCGTATCTCGTGCGATATGTTATGCAGGAACGCCGTTTTTAACCTGTCATTCTCTTCAGCTTTCTCCTTGGATGCTATGAGCTCCTGCTCCATCTTAATCTTTTCAGTAATATCATGCACTATCGAGTGCAGAACTTCTTTTCCGAATGCCCTTATCCTGCTGCTGTATACTTCAACATCGCGGATACTGCCATCCTTCAGTTTATGCTGAAACTGAAACTGTCTCTTCTGTTGGACCCTTGCTTTTTCAAGTTCCTTCAATGCCTTATCTGCAGGAAGAGTATTCAGGTTGGTTATTCGCATTTTTTTCAGTTCTGCCCGGCTATACCCGTAAAAGTTACCAGCTGCCTGGTTGGCATCCAGGATTTCGCCGGTATGGGCATCCAGCAGGAGCATAACAGCAACATTTTCTTCAAAAAGGCTCCGGTGACGTTCAGCGCTTTCGATGAGCGCTACCTGGGTATTGTTATTTTCAATCTTCACCTTGTATTGCTCCAGGGCATTTAATATCGAAGGTCCCAGTCTTTTGATGTATTCCTTGATGACATAGTCTGATGCTCCTGACCGCATACATTCAACTGCTATATCCTCATTAAGTGTGCCGGTGACAATGATAAACGGAATGTCAGACAATTTTTCACGGGCGATCTTCAAAGCAGTTAATCCGTCGAACCCGGGCATGTAATAATCAGATATGATCATGTTGGGCTGGAAATCAGCTAATAAACGGATAAAATCCTTTTGAGACCATACACGTTCAAAAATGCATGATTTCAGCACTTTTATAATTTCACGCTCGATCAATTCCGCATCCTGAGAAATATCTTCAACCACCAGGATCTTATAAACTTCATCCATAAATGCACTTAATTTAACGTGGAGCTCTTTATGCTATACGAATATCCAGATTGGAAGTTCGAATAATAATATAGGAGCAAACAGGCGGAAATTAAAATTGCATGGTGAGTTTCAGATTGAATAATCTGCCTGTCAGATAGTTGGGAACGGCAAACATATTGGGCAGGCCTTCCTGGTTGCTTACCGTCCTGATCCATTGGTAAGAGGCCATGTTATTAAAACCAAACAGGTTGAATACTTCCAGGCTTATCCAGGCGTCACGTATAAAGTTGGGTCCGATCTTCCGGTTTCCGTTTTTATCGGTGATCAGGGATTTTGACAATCCAATATCAATTCGCTTGTACGCCTGCAGGTGATAATACTCTTCAGGTTTATCATAATCCGGAGAGCTATAAGGTAATTTACTGCCAAAATAAACTGTTGTAAATACTTTATAGGAAGGATTACTGGGGAAATAATCCTGGAAGAACAGGCCAAAATTAACCAGCTGATCAGTGGGCCTTGGATAAGACCCGTAAGCATCATAATACCTGTCTTCACGGGTTTCCAGAAATGACAAAGAGGCCCAGGATTCGGCATTTTTCACGAATTCGCCGTTCAGTTTAAATTCAATCCCCGTTGCATAACCTTTTGCCGTATATTGTGGAAGATATTGAATATCCACATCATCAACGACATATGGAATGAGGTTGTCCAATTGTTTATAATAAAGCTCGGCGGAGAATTTAAAAGGCCGTTCCCACATCTGAAAGTCATAGCTTGTACCCAAAACATAGTGTATAGACTTCTGTGCCTTTATGTTTGTATGAAGATGTCCTTCCGGATCAAGCATTTCCTTGAAAAAGGGAGGCTGATGATACCATCCGACAGAGGCATGAAATGTGAATTTCCTGTCCCAGGATGGTTCAAATGTCAATCCGGCACGTGGACTCACCACCAGCTGATGGTTGATATTCCAGTAATTGAACCGGAAACCGTAATTAATGAACAGTGTGGAACTGCCTACCGGTTTTGCCGCCATGTGTTGAATATACCCTGTAAAGCGAACTGAATTCAGCTGATTGCTGGAAACAGATGAATAACTTAACAGCACCTCCTGGTCTGAAAAAGGTACTGAATAACCTGCAGAATCTATCATTTCCCACTCCCTGAACTTATTATCCAGTTGCTCGGATTGCAGGGCTACTCCCCAGTCTGAGATTCTGATCACCGGAACGGTATGAGCCTTTATGGGCCAGGCTTAGGATCCTCCCATCCAGGTAGTTTCTTGCATGACTTAGCATGCCTCCAACACCCAGGTTCAGGATGCTGTCCCCGGCTGTTTCCGAACCAATAGTATTATCAAGCAGATCAATACGGTATTGTCCCAGGATATCATATGTAATTTCCTCTGATGTTTTATATCCCGATGCGATCAGCTTCAGCGATACATTATCTGTCGGCCTGAAGTCAAGAGTTAAGGCTCCCAGTAAGGTGGCAAACCGGTCCACTTCCTGTCCCTCATAAAATACCGTAAAGTTAAGAGCCTGCTGATAGGTACCAAAAGCAGTCTCCCTGCTGTGAGGTATTACCTGGTATTTATTGTTGGATAAGTTTCCTAAAAAGCTGATTTCCAGGTTATGGGCACAGGTCGTATGTTAAAAAGGTCTGAACATCGAAAAACCTGGGTTTATAGTCACCTTCAGTTTGGAGTGTATTCAGTAAATACTGATTTGCCTTGTAACGGATGCCTGTAATGTGTGTAAATTTTCGGTTGGGCGACCTGCCTTCAAGGTGAGCTGATGCGCCAAGCAGACTTGCCGAAACACTTCCTGCATACCGGTCAGGTCGTTTGTATTTGATATCCAGCACAGAAGACATTTTATCTCCGTAACGTGCATCAAATCCACCGGCTGCAAATTGCACAGAGGCTACCATATCAGGATTCAAAAAGCTCAGCCCTTCCTGCTGGCCTGCCTTGATCGTTAAAGGCCTGTATATTTCAATATCATTGACATAAATAAGGTTCTCATCGAAATTTCCACCCCTTACGGAATACTGGGAACTCATTTCATTGCGTGATGAAGCCCCCAGAGTGGTAAGAATCGATTCAAAATTTCCGGAGGGGAGGGGAATGTGATTAATGGAACGGAGATCGATCTGCTGCAACGCTTCAGCCCTGTCAAAGCGGCTTTGAACAATAACCTCATTCAGCATTTTTGGAAGTGGAACAAGCCGTATGGAAAGCCTTTCAGTTGCCCCTGAAGGAACAGCTAATCCGGGTTGTATCGTTAAGATACCCAAGAAATGAAGTGACCAGAATTACCTGCTTATCGGCGGTGACAGAAAGTGTAGAAGGTTCCGTTCTTATCGGACGCAATCGATTTATGCGTTGTTATTTCAGTAATAAATGCTCCTGCAAGGGGGTCATTGTTTTCATCAGCAATTGTTCCATTGATGACACCAGGTTCCTGGGCAAGAACCAGTGAGGTTCCACCTAAGAACGAAAGACAAAAGCCAAGGAGTAATTTTTTTGTTAGCATGTCTGGCTGGTTCTTGCCTGTCTATTCTTCTTCCTGGCTTCGGTCATATTTGAAGTCACCGTGTTTAAGTGCTTTAAAGAATTTTGCCCAGGCAAATGGATTCAGGATCTGGTAGGAGGGAAACTGACCCTGCGTAAATGTCTGCTGATATTGTTTTTCCATGATATACTGGAAATTCGCACGTGCACTGGGTTCGTGGTCCATAATTATCTGTGTCCGGATCAGTGCTATATTCCGTCTGGCTCTTTCCATATCATCTGTTGGCAATTTCAGATTTACAAACGCTTCTTTGAAATCCTCATATGTTTTCCACGGATAAATCTGGGCTTCGGCAATCGCCAGTGTATCCATCCTTAAAACGATATCTTTGTTATAAAATTTTGTTGGAAGGTTTGACGGAATTACAAGGTATCTGTTTTTAAAACCCACAGCAGAGATAAGCACTGAATCCTGTTCTTCCACAACAAGTGAAAAATTACCGTAGCCGTTGGTGAGGGCTCCACGATAATTCTGCAAAACCAGTACCTGTGCAAATGGCATAGGCTGTAATAACTCATCAGTAACTCTGCCGGTAAACTGAATCAGTTTTTTATCCTGTGATTGCGCGTTGGCTGAGGTAATTAAAAGCAGTATAGTAAATGAGGTCAAATACCATATGCATATTTTAAGTATGCCTTCCAACTTATGGATTCCCTTCATAAAGGCCAAAAGTATATAAAATAATTGTAAAGTTGCAGTTGAAGGGTTGTTGTTAGTTGCACCTTGCTTGTTGTTTAAAAAAATGTTAATTTTAATTATTGGATGATAACAATTCTAAAAACCTAAGTTCGCTATGTTCAGGGAAAAGGATTTGACCCAGTTAAAAGAAAAGGGTGTAACAACCCGTGAAGCTGAATTGCAGATTGAATATCTCAGAAAGGGTTTCCCTTTTATGAAACTATCCAAAGCTGCGACGATTAATCATGGAATAAGTAAACTCAGTGATAAACAATTGCAGGATTTCATTGATGTGTATGAAAAAGCCGGCAACCTGGTGAAAATTAAATTTGTTCCAGCCTCCGGAGCAGCCACCCGCATGTTCAAGGCCTTATTTGAATTCGACGAGTTATTTAAACAGTCGGATTACGACGCCAGAATTTTGTCAAAAGAGGCTTACAAACATGTGAAGGAATGCTTTGACCGGATTGGTGATTTTGCATTTAGCAAATTGCTGGACACAGCTTTGGATAAAAAGGGATATAAGGTAACTGAACTCCTTAAAAAGAAGGATTACCATCATGTACTGGCTGCACTACTGGGAGAAGAAGGACTTAATTATGGCAACCTGCCGAAGGGATTGCTTGCCTTTCACAGGTATGATGCAGAAGTACGGACTGCAGTAGAGGAGCATCTTGTTGAGGGCTCGGGCTATGCACGCAATAAGGATAGCCGGGTATTAATACACCTCACCGTGTCTCCGGAACACAGAACCGGTTTTGAGAATTTGCTGAAAAAGGTGCTGAAAAAATATGAAGATACCTATCATATTACTTTCGGCATCAGCTATTCAATTCAAAAACCTTCAACGGATACACTTGCTATCGATGATAAGAACGAACCCTTCAGGGAATCAAATGGCTCATTGCATTTCAGACCGGGAGGACATGGGGCTTTACTGGAAAATCTGAATGAACTCGATGCGGATATAGTTTTTATCAAGAATATTGATAATGTTTGTCATGATAGGAATAAGGGAGATACCTATGTTTATAAGAAAGCCCTGGCGGGAATGCTGATCACATATCAGAACAGGGTTTTCAGTTATATTGAAAAGTTGAATCAATCAGAATCAGTTACACCTGAACTGATAAAGGAAATCGTTAATTTCCTCAGTGCTGACCTTGGAACAACCGTCAATGCCAAAATAATTTCACAATCCGATCAGGCTAAAAGCTATCTCCTTGGTAAACTCAATCGTCCCATGCGTATTTGCGGAATGGTAAAAAATGTCGGAGAACCGGGAGGCGGACCCTTCTGGACCATGAATTCAGATGGCAGCCAGACACTTCAGATTGTTGAATCGTCACAGGTGGATCATCATGATCCGGAACAGGAAGCGACTTTGCAAAGTTCAACTCATTTTAATCCAGTTGATCTTGTTTGTGGTATCCGTGATTATAAGGGGAAAAAATTCAACCTGATGACTTACCGTGATCCCAATACCGGTTTTATCAGCAAAAAATTCAAAAACGGTAAGCCGCTTAAAGCGCTTGAATTACCAGGACTCTGGAACGGTTCTATGTCAAACTGGAATACAGTTTTTGTTGAAGTGCCAATGTCTACCTTTACCCCCGTTAAAACCGTTCATGATTTACTGAGACCTGAACACCAACAAAAATAAGATGATTATAGCTGTAAATGCTCGCCTTTTATTGCAGGATAAGCTGGAAGGAATAGGCAGGTTCGCAAATGAGACCCTGAAAATCATTACAAGGGATCACCCGGAACACCAATTTATATTTATTTTCGACCGACACTATTCACCTGAATTTATATATTCCAAAAATGTGACGCCAGTTGTGCGGTTTCCTCCTGCACGACATCCTGTATTGTGGTACTTATTTTTCGAATGGTCAATTCCCGGTGTTTTACGAAAATATAAGGCAGATTTGTTCCTGTCGCCTGACGGATGGCTTTCGCTTCGTACGAAAGTCAAGTCTTTGCCTGTTATTCACGATCTTAATTTTTTTCACCTGCCTGAATTTATTCCATGGCATATCCGGCTTTATTACAGATACTTTTTTCCAAGGTTTGTAAATAAAGCCAGCAGAATAGCCACAGTATCACAATTCAGCCGTTCGGATATCGCCAGCCAGTTCACCTATGATCCGCAGAAAATCGATGTTGTTTACAATGGAACGAATGCGGAATTCAAACCAATTGGAGAGGAGGAGCAGGCGAAGACCAGGGAAGATTTTTCCAGGGGATGTCCTTATTTTTTATTCATCGGACTCATTCATCCCAGGAAAAATCTGACCAGTCTGATCAAGGCTTTTGATGGTTTTAAGCAATCGGTAAACAGTAATGTAAAATTGCTTGTTGTAGGCTCACGTAAATGGTGGACGCCCGATATGCAGGAAGCACTGGAATCATCTTATTTCAAGGATGATATTATTTTCACAGGACGGGTAAAGGACTCTGACCTGAGAAAAATACTGGCCTCAGCGCTTGCACTGGTATACGCTTCTCATTTCGAAGGATTTGGAATTCCAATCCTTGAAGCGATGTATTGTGATATTCCGGTAATTACTTCTGCTGTATCTTCGTTGCCGGAAGTGGGGGGAGATGCTGTTCTGTACGTTGATCCCACTTCGGTTGAATCGATCAGGCAAGCCATGATGGCTATGTTTTGCGATGTCAATCTGCGAAAAGATCTGATTGACAAAGCCCGTATTCAACGTGAAAGTTTTACCTGGGAAAAGACTGCTGATCTGCTATGGAAAAGCATTGAAAAATGCTTCTGATCAGCAGCAAAATAATTTAGAAACGTCTGTTTCCGCCTCTTTCCTTATCTCTGAATCCACCGCCGTTTTCTCTGCCTCTGCCACCTTCGGTTTTTGGCCTTGCAACGGATACAGTGATCACCTTACCATCATATTCTGCATGGTCAAGTTCTTCAATCGCCTTTTTGGCTTCTGTTTCAATACTCATTTCAACAAAACCAAAGCCTCTTGATTTGCCGGTGTATTTGTCAGTAATAACGCGGGCTGAAGTAATTTCACCATATTCTTCAAACAACTGCTTCAGGTCCTCATCATTAACTCTAAAACTCAAATTCGAAATAAAAATATTCATACTAAAAAAGGTTAAATGATTACTGTGTTGAGTTTTATATAGAAGTCAACGATGTATTGATTGTCTGCTAAACTCAAATCGGTGCAAAGCTACAATAAAAATCCGGAAATCATTGATAGTTGCCGTTTTTAAAAACCGGAAATCATGACTACGGTAAGGAATGGAAATAATATTTAAACATTTTGTTATTTTTACAGTTGCAATTTAATTGCTGTCTTATTACATTATTTAAGTTCATTAATTGGTTTGAAAGATGCCATTAACAATTCCGGATAAACTGCCAGCCATAAAGATACTGGAGGAAGAGAATATTTTCGTCATGCGGAAAACAACCGCAATTCACCAGGATATCCGTCCCTTAAAAATTGTAATTCTTAACCTGATGCCGGTTAAGATAACGACAGAAACCCATATCCTGAGGCTTCTTTCTAATACCCCGCTGCAGGTGGAGGTAACGCTTTTACATACTACTGCCCATGTTTCCCGCAATACACCTTCCGATCACCTGAAAACGTTTTATAAAACTTTCAGGCAGATCAAAAATCATAAATATGATGGAATGATCATCACAGGAGCGCCAATTGAACATCTCGATTTTGAGGAAGTGGATTACTGGGATGAGCTAAAGGAAATTATGGAATGGGTGAAACACAATGTCACCTCAACCATGTTCATATGCTGGGGTGCCCAGGCTGGTTTGTATAATTATTATGGAATACCAAAATACCCGCTACCCAAAAAAATGTTTGGTATATTTCCACACCTGGTAATGAATCCTAAAATACCGCTGGTACGAGGATTTGATGAGGAATTCCTGGCCCCTCACTCACGTCATACGGAGATCAGGAGAAGCGATATCGAGAAGATTAAGGAGCTGCAGCTTGTTTCTGAGTCGCCGGGTGCAGGCGTATATATTGTAATGACACATGAAGGAAGGCAGATTTTCGTAACCGGCCATTCCGAATACGATCCAAATACCCTGAAAGATGAGTATGAGCGGGATGTGAAAAAGGGTTTGCCGATTGATCTTCCAGTGAATTACTTCCCTGAAAACGACCCGTCAAAACCACCCATGGTGATGTGGAAAAGCCATGCTAACCTGCTCTATTACAACTGGCTGAATTATTACGTCTACCAGGCCACCCCGTTTGATATTAACGAGATCAAATAGGGACCAGGGACTGGGGACCAGGGACTGGGGACAAGGGACAAGGGGCGAGGATGGGTCAACTGAATACCGATTACTGAATACCAATCCTCTCTCATCTCTCATCTCTCATCTCTCATCTCTCATCTCTCATCTCTCCTTCTCCCTCTCTCCTCTCACCCCCTCTCCCTCTCTCCCTCTCCCTCTCTCCCTCTCACCCCCTCTCCCTCTCTCCCTCTCTCCCTCTCTCCCTCTCACCCCCTCTCCCTCTCACCCCCTCCTCTTCCTCTCAGCAATCAACTCCTTACAATAATCTATCATGTCATAATCGAGTTCATCCCAGGGCATGGGCTTTCTGGCTTGTATATCAGAAAACCTGATTTTATGGGAAACAGGTTCATTATGGGAGAGTCCGGTTTCCGTTCCATAATAAAGAATAGGAGGCTGGGGGAGAGAAAACTGCAATTTCAGGGCCGCCTTCAGTTTGTCCCGGTTCTGGCCTGCATCATAAAGAAACCGGTTCATGTCGTGATTTTCGATGAATGAGGGAAGATAATAACCGGCGGGAAAATGTTTGTAATGACCCAGTATGGCTGACCGGAGTTTTTGTTCATAGAATCCCGGATCATCTTTCCATGCGATATATTCAGTAATCCTGTACCTGAAAAAGAAATCCAGTACACCATCAAAATCGTCAATATATTCCTGCTGGATTTCCCATGGTTTCATTTTGAACAGCCAGCGAACGTATTTATGGCGGATCTGGATCGTTTTCAGCATATTCCGGTTTATTTCTTCAAGCCAGGCTTCACCGATCAATACAGCATCCGGCCGGGCCAGATTTACTTCCTTTTTGAAATATTTCCAGAAGGCATGTGAAGGTCCGACGACATGGTCCAGCCGGAAACCATCAACACCAAGGGATAACCAATGCCTGGCTGCACCTGTGATATGATCCCTGGCAGGTGCATAATCCAGGTTGATTTTTGGCAAATCGTGGAAATGAAGAAAACACTTATAGTTATTATTTAAATTATTGAAATAAAACCATTTGCGGTATTTACTTTTGGGATCATGTAACGCTTTTAAAAAAAAGGGATGTTTCGAGGAACAATGGTTGGGCACAAAATCAAGCAATACCCTGATATTCATCCAATGCGCTTTCCGGATGAGATCAGAAAGTTCCTTCTCCGTACCAAATCTCTTGTCGGTTGAATAAAAATCGGTTATATGATATCCGTGATATGCGGTGTTTTCGAAAACAGGCGATAACCATATTGTATTGATGCCGAGATCCAGTAAATAACTTAAATGGTCAGCTATTCCGGCCAGGTTTCCTCCCATGAACCGGGGCTTCTTCCAGTTCAGTGATATGTCATACCCGGCAAACCGGTCAATCAAAATATGATATACAATGGCATCCTTGAACCATTTATTGTATGAAGCTTCCATTCCATGATTGATTTGGGAAGGTTTTGTCGGCTGCATTTTTCTACCGACAGTAAATCCCTCACGGGATTTTGGTCGTCTTGTCCTGATTTTCACCGGCATTTAACTCCGGTATTTGTTCTTTGTCCCCAGTCCCTTGTCCCCAGTCCCTAGTCCCTTTTCTTTTTAATCCATTCCCTTGCATTCACAAAGGCCTCAACCCAGGGACTGATCTCGTCACTGGTGCGGTTTGAAGGATAATTTGCCCAGTTCCAGGGGAAAGTGGATCGTTCAAAGTGAGGCATGATGGCCAGGTGTCTTCCGTCTTCCGAGCAGAGTCCTGCCACACGATAATCCGATCCATTTGGATTACCCGGGTATTCATCATATGAATATTTCATTGTGATATGATAGTCCTTTTCAGGGGACGGCAGTCTGAACCGTCCTTCGCCATGGGCAACCCAAATCCCCAAACGGCTTCCGGCGAGGGTTGAAAGCATCACCGACCTGTTCTCGGGTATGTCAACAGTAAGAAAAGCAGATTCAAATTTATGTGATGCGTTATGCTCCATTTCTGGCCGGTTTTCATGATGCAGGGCAATAAGGTTAAGCTCTGCCATAAGCTGGCATCCATTGCATACGCCCAAACTGAGGGTATCCTCGCGCTCATAGAAGCGGGTTAAGGTGTTCCGGGCCTTTTCATTGTACAAAAATGCACCTGCCCAACCTTTGGCGCTGCCCAATACGTCAGAATTTGAAAAACCTCCGACAAACACGATCATGTTTACTTCCTCCAGGGTTTCTGCACCGGATATAAGATCTGTCATATGAACATCCTTAACATCCATGCCAGCCATATATAAAATATACGCCATTTCACGGTCCCCGTTGACACCTTTCTCGCGAATAATAGCAGCCTTTATACCAGTTTGGGCCATTCGCCTAGGATTAATGCCATATTGCGAAAATTTTCCCGTGAAACGGGGGCTGAAAATATATTCGAGTGGCTGGCTTTTATAATTTACAAACCGTTTTTCAGCGAGTACCGGACCACACTGATTCCGGTCCAGCAGGTAGGAAGTTTTGAACCAGGCATCCCGAAGTTTATGAACATTCAAGTGTCCAGTTTTTCTTCCCTTTGTTAATAACCATATCCGGTTGCGACAAGTATTTCCCGATCACCTTGTATCTTATGTTCTTTTCAGCCAGGAATGAGGAAATGCTTTTGACATCTTTAACCTGGATTACAACGGCCGGGTTTTCACTAAACAATATTTTAACGGCATCGGCTTCTTCAAATTCATCCAGGTTTACCTTCATACCTGCTTTTTCACATGAAAAGCACATTTCAAGCAGTGTCACTACCAATCCTCCTGCGGATACATCATGTCCGGCAAGGATACTCCCCTCATCCACCAGGTGTTGAACGGCATGGAATGCATTGACAAAATACCGGGGATCTTTTACAGTAGGGGTTTCATTTCCCAGGGTATTCAGGGATTGGGCGAAACTACTGCCACCCAGTTTAAAGGAATCACCCGAGAGATCAATATATATGATACCGGCATTTTCATCTGGCTGGATCACTGGTTCAACTGTCTTATTAAAGTCAGTAATTTCGGCAGTCGCAGAAATGATCACAGTCCCAGGAGAAAAAACTTCTGTTCCATCCTTATACTTCTGTGTCATTGACAAAGAATCCTTGCCTGTTGGAATGTTGATACCCAGGGCAATGGAAAAATCACTGGCAGCTTTTACAGCGGAAAAGAGCCTGGCATCTTCGCCCGGTTTTCTGCAGGGCCACATCCAGTTGGCACTTAGAGAAACGCCACGAATGCCGTCCTGTATGGGAGCCCAGACAATATTGGTAAGAGCTTCTGCAATGGAAAGGATTGTGCCGTTCACCGGATCTACAATGCCTGCCGCAGGAGCATGGCCGATTGAGGTGCCAATGCCTTTGCAATCGGTATAATCGAGTGCCGAAATGGCCATATCGTTCAATGGAAGCTGAATAGTCCCACAGGTTTGCTGGTGTGCCACAAGTCCCGTAACAGAGCGGTCCACTTTGTTTGTTAGCCAGTCTTTACAGGCTACACCTTCCATCTGTAAAAGAAAATTCAGGTATATTTCGAGTTTGTCGTCTTCATAAACCGGGTCAACAAAATGCCTGTTAATTGTAACATCCTGCATGACTGTTTTTGGCGGATTTCCAAATATATCGTCAAGCTGAAGATCTATCGGAGCCGACTTGCCGTCATTGCGAAAGGTGAACTGCCTGTCCCCTGTAGCTTCTCCAACAACATACATCGGTGCCCGTTCTCTTTCCGAAATTCGCCTGAGCCATTCAGTGTCTTTTTCTTTAAGCACAAGCCCAATACGTTCCTGAGACTCATTTCCTATGATTTCCTTGGCAGACAGGGTAGGATCGCCGATTGGCAGTTTATCAATATCAATAGTTCCTCCTGAATTCTCAACCAGTTCTGAAAAGCAATTCAAATGCCCTCCGGCACCATGATCGTGGATTGAAATGATGGGATTGTTATCGGTTTCTGCCAGTGCCCGGATTGCATTGCACACCCTTTTTTGCATTTCAGGATTTGACCGCTGCACTGCATTAAGTTCAATGGCATGGCCATATTCTCCCGTCGCTACTGAAGAAACAGCGCCGCCTCCCATACCGATCCTGTAATTGTCACCACCAAGCAATACAATCTTATCACCTGCTTCGGGCGCATCTTTTTGAGTATAGGTCTGATTTGTATACCCAATCCCTCCTGCCAGCATGATCACCTTATCATATGCCCAGAATTTATCATTTTCTAGATGTTCGAATGTATACAGACTGCCGCAGATGAGTGGCTGACCGAATTTGTTGCCGAAATCACTGGCACCATTGGATGCCTTGATTAGTATTTGTTCCGGGGTTTGATACAGCCAGTTTCTTTCAGGACAAACCTCCCAGTTCCGGCCACCATCCAGCCTTGGATAAGCCGTCATGTAAACTGCCGTACCGGCCAGGGGAATCGCCCCTTTGCCACCGGCCATGCGGTCCCTGATTTCACCTCCTGTACCCGTGGCAGCCCCGTTAAAAGGCTCAACTGTGGTTGGAAAATTATGGGTTTCGGCTTTCATTGACAGCACTGAATTTACAGGCCGAAGCCTGAAAAAATCAGCCTTATCCTGTGTGGCAGGAGCAAATTGCAGCATGGAGGGTCCCTGCAAAAAAGCACAATTATCTTTATATGCGGAAACAACCCTGTTTTGATTGGTTTTAGTAGTAAGTTTAATCAGCTGAAAAAGCGATAATTCCTGTTCCTTGCCATCAATTATAAAGGTCCCGTTGAAAATCTTGTGACGGCAATGTTCCGAGTTAACCTGGGAAAAGCCAAAAATCTCGCTATCAGTAAGTTTGCGGCCGATCCTGGCCGGAAGCATTTCAAGGTAGCTGACTTCTTCAGGACTCAAGGCCAGTCCTTCGGAAAGATTATATGCTGCTATGTCTTCCACGTACCTGATTTCTTCAGGCAATCTGTGAATGGTGAAGATATCCTGATCCAGCACATCATACAGCGCTTCAAGCATAGCATCATAATGAGGTTGAAGTGGATCAGCCTTTCTGAACATTTCAATGCGTTTGATTCCGCTGATTCCCATGTTTTGGGTGATTTCCACTGCATTGGTGCTCCAGGGCGTTATCATTTCTTTTCGCGGACCGATAAATTTTCCCGGAATCGCAACCTTTTCCAAAGGACTAGCCTCTCCAAACAGCCAACATAGCTTTTTAATAGTTTGATTATCAATAGGTTTATTTGTGCCAACAGCATAAATTTGCTGATCCTGGGTTTCAAAGAATTTTATCATCCTGTTTTATGAAATGTCTTTCGGCAAAGGTAAGAAAAAATGATATGTCTGTCAGGCAGAAGAGGGCTTTTCAGAAAACATGGAGCTTGTTTACCTTGTTATTCCTGATATATTGCCGTATAATATGTTGTACCTCATGATTGTCGGGAAAAATCTGCACACAGTCATGAATTATCTGCTCATCCATGGCCGCATATTGCGATGAGAAATATCCGAATCCGATATATTTGCCGTGTTCTATTTTTATCACAGCCTGTTCTTCTGCATTTCTGCCTGTATCCATAATCAGAAGATTCCGGATTCCGAAAAAATATTTATCCTGGATTTTTTGAGCCCTAAGGTTATATTCATCAGGTGATTCCCTGCCAACACAGGCCCCCTTGCATGCCCCGATCTCATAATGAAAGCAATGATTGGCGGAAGGATAAATTCCGCAAAGCTTTTGGCAAAGGCCATACTTATCCACAATTGCATTAAGAAAACCCAGTGCTTCAGCTTTTGTAGTAAAGCAAACCAGTGGTGAATTGTCAAGCTCATTGATCTTTTCCAGGGAAAAGCAGATATACCCGTTTTCATTTATTCGTGTGAACAAACCGTATCTGAAAAGCGATCTTCTCTGCGCACGGTTATACAACGGCTTGAACTTTTTTATTTCATGTGATTCACGCAGCAGTGCAATTAATTCGTTACCTGTAACTTCATAACTGATATCAGCCACCTGTGCACGCATTTGAATTGCCTTGTTCGTTGAATTGTTAGAGAAATGAGACAGTACACGATTCCTGATGTTCTTGCTCTTACCAATATATACCAGCTCAAGTTTGGAATTATAGAAATAATAAACTCCCGGTTCTTCCGGCAATTTTTTAAAAATCGACGGATCAAGGTCTGGATGAAGTTCACGGGGTAAGTTGGAAGGATTTGCAATGAATGATGTTTGCGTTATTGATTCAGTCTGGAGGAGGATTTCAAACAGCTTTGCGGTTGCTTCCGCGTCACCCATGGCTCTGTGTCGTCCGATTATCGGTATGCTCAATTCTTCGCAAAGATTGCCAAGGCTGTAAGACCTGTGACCTGGAATGATCTTGCGACTAAGCCTGACCGTGCATAATTGCTCCCTGCTAAAATCATATCCCAACCGTTTGAATTCCTGTCGCACAAACCCATAGTCAAAGGCTACATTATGTGCCACAAATACTGCATTCTCTGTAATTTCAACCAATTGCCGGGCAACCTCATAAAACCTGGGGGCATTGGAAACCATTTCATTGGTAATGCCGGTGATCTGGCTGATATGGTATGGGATTTTACATTCAGGATTGATCAAAGTAGAAAATTCATTTACTACTTTTTTCCCGTCGTGAACCAGTACGGCAATTTCGGTAATTTTATCAGTCCCTGGATTTCCGCCGGTTGTCTCGATGTCAATAATGGCATACATAGCACCGGTAAAAATACTTCGATTTCATTCACGAGAGGTACCGGGTTATTAACAATTTAAGCAGTGAAAAACAATGTGCTAATGTGCTAATGTGCTGATATGCTAATGTGCTGATAATTTGAAAATTTGAAAATTTGAAAATGGGCTGACGCAGCTTTTGAACTGCATAACTGCATAACTGCAGAACTTTCCTACAGTCCCCTTGCTGCAAAAATCGATTTGATGGTGCGGAAAATAAGTTTTATGTCAGTGAGGATTGACCAATTTTCAACATAATCCCGGTCGAGACGCATCCATTGCTCAAAAGTTACGCTGTTGCGGAAAGGCTGTACCTGCCAGGAACAAGAAATGCCCGGCTTCACGCTCATCCGTTTCAGATGCCATTCTTCCTGGGCGGTAACCTCATTTGGAAGCATTGGCCGTGGACCAATCAGTGACATCTCGCCCCTGATCACATTGATCAGCTGTGGGATTTCATCAAGTCCGGTTTTTCTTAAAAACCTGCCAATCTTAGTGATCCGTGGATCGTTTTTAATTTTAAATGCCGGTCCGTCGCTTTCATTGAATTCCATCAGGGCGGCTTTAAGTTTTTCAGCATTGCTGACCATGGTCCTGAACTTATAGATATAAAATTTCCTTCCCCGGATACCAACACGCAGTTGTTTAAAAATAACCGGTCCCCTGGAAGTAGCCTTTATCATCAATGCAATCATCACCAAACAGGGTGACAATATTAAAAGAGCCACGGAGGCCATGAACACTTCCATACCCGTTTTCAATGTGTATGACAGCCTGTTTCTTGGCGTGGTTTCAAGTGTATTGAACGGTAGTGTTCCGATGTATGTTAAAGAAGGAGAAAGCAATCCTGAATTGTCGACTGAGGGCAGGGCCAGAAGTGAAACGCCAAACTGGCGACAGATCTCCGAAAGCTCTTTCAGATACCCGTCAGGTAAAGAAGAAACACAACAGACAATTTCGTCCACGATGTCATGCCGGAGCAAACTCCGGATGTTGGCTTTAATTGAATAAACCCGGGATCGGTATTGGAATTGGGCCTTGATGGCGGCCGAATCAGTGAGGATATAAATGATCTGAAATCCCCATTCCCTGTGATAATTGATTTTTTCAATAATACCGAGGTTTTGATCATCCACGATGATCATAATCTTGTGCATGTTTCGAATGGAACTACCCGAAACGCCGGTGAATTTCGCCTGCCTGATTTTGTTCTCTGAATTTACCATAACTTGGTTGGTTTAACTGTCTATATTACTGTGTGTGAATTAAAAGGTTGAATAATTATTATGAAGAGACTAAAATCTGTGACGAGATTTACAAATCTGACCGTAAAGTTGATTTTGACCCGTTATTTAACTTCAGGTGAAGTTTCAGGAGAAGAAAGATGACAATAGTCAGTTTCAAGGGATACTTTATCAAATACTTTTACAAAAGTGAGTTAGCATATCACTGATCTGAAAAATATTCTTAAGTTTGCTTTGGTTTTCTCAAAAAATACCGATCCAAGCCCAACCCATGTTTTATCAAAAGTTGAAAATGTAAAGCCAGGCTGAAAAATTGATAAATACCCTAAATATTTATAATTAAATACTTGAATCCCAATAAGATATGGCGGAATTTTTTATGAGAAAAAACGAGTCTTTGGAAGAAATGGTAACCCGAAGAAATAAGAGATTAAAAGGCCTTTTTTCAAGATTTGGAATAAATGTGCGTTTGGTAGGTGATGATAACAAACCTGCAGTTATTAAAGATGAACAGATTGTCCTTTCGTGTTATGTGAAGAATTTTGATCTCCATTTTACCAAAGAACCCTTTAGTGACGAAATCATCAAAACCGTTAAGCTAAAACAGGAACCTGAAATTACAAAGTTTGAATTGCTAGAAGTACTGGAACTTTGCGTTCACCGTCCGGTTTTTAAGGTAAAACTGGAATCCAGTGATTTATACCTTGTTGGATACAATTATTTGAATTCTGAAGATGCAGTTGGCCGTTACCCTGTTTTTGCAAAACATAAGCCCAAGGTTTATTTCGATTATGAATATGCACAAAGTGTCGCTGAAAATCTTCGAACCGACGGATATAGTGTTACTATAGAATAAGCTAGGCTGAATGATTATTAAATGCCGTCACTTTAAAGTGACGGCAATTTTTTTTTTATTTTTTGAACAGGATAGGATATTCAGTTTAAGAATCAGTAATTGTTTATATTTTTACGTAGACACACGATTCAATTGATTTAGCTTTGCAGTATGAGAAGATTTTACAGAATCTGTTTATCAAGTATAAAACATGTACCATAAAAGCAGGTCGGAACTGGAAGAAGGACAATTTATTGATTTCATTTACAATCAGTTAATTGATGGTTTTGTATATCTTACCACTGATAAAGCCATTAATTGGGATGTCATCCCTTCAACTGAAAAGAAGATCAGGGAGTTAGCAGCCAGCTTTGTTATCCGAGATTTGAACGAAGCACTAATTCAGCATTACGGAGACAGCAGGGAGGCAATCACCGGGCTTACCCTGAAATCCTATTTTGGAGAATACTTCAATGATAACACTGAAGCATGGGAGAAGCTTATCAGTGAAGGAAACATATTTTCCGAATTCAGGATGCAGCGGTAAGGATGGTTCTGTATTGTGGATTGAAGCCAATTTCAGGCTGGTAAGAAACAAAGATAACAAAACCATTGGTATTCTGGGAATGCAGCGGGATATTACGCTTCGTAAAACCGCACTAAGGGAACGTGAAGAATCCGAGAAAAGAATGAGAAGGTTAGCCAGGGTTAACTTTCAGGGCATAGTAATTATTTATTCGGGAAGGATAATCGATGTAAATGATGCCATGCTGAAGCTTACAGGTTACGAAAGGGAAGAAATTGCGAACAATAACATTTTGCAGAGGTGTATTCCGCCCGGTGTATACAAGACAATATTCAAAAAAAAGTGGAAAGAATGTTCCGATATTCACGAAACGGTGTTGGCAAGGAAGGACGGAACATCCCTTTTTGTAGAAATTGAATCCCAGATTGTTGGTTATAATAACCAATCCCTGCATGTTTTGGGATTCCGTGATATTTCCAATCGCAAAAAGACAGAAGAGGAAATAGCAAAACTTTCTATTGCACTCGATCAGAGTGCAAACGAAGTGATCATTACCCGAAAAAATGGTGAAATAGAATATGTTAACAAGGCTTTTACTTCAGTAACCGGATATTCCGCGGCTGAAGCATTGGGCAAAAACCCGCGCATACTGAAATCAGGTTTTCACTCACCTGCATTTTATGAAGATCTCTGGAAAACACTGTGTCAAGGGGAAACAATGGATCGGAGAATTTCAAAACCGCAAGAAAAATGGTGAAATGTACTGGGAATCAGCAACAATTACGCCAATTATCAATGAAAAAAAGGATGTAGTTCGTTTTATTGCCATTAAGGAAGATATCTCTTTGCGGAAAAAGGCTGAGCAGTCCCTGATTGAAAGCGAAGAAAAATACCGGTCAATGGTATCCAATATTCCTGGTGTTGTATACCGCTGTGCACTTGATCACAGCTGGACAATATATTACATAACCGAAGCCATCGAAAGCATTGCAGGATATGGAGCGAATGATCTTCAGGGAAACCGCCGAAAGACCTTTGCAGGGCTCATTCATCCTGATGACAGGGAAAGGGTAACTGATGAAATTCATACTAATATCCAACGATTTCAGCAATTCAATATTGAATACCGGATCATCACCAAAAGCAATTCAATAAAATGGGTTTCCAACAGCGGGCGCCCGGTTTTTAATCCTGATCACACGGTCAAATGGCTTGATGGATTCCTCTTTGATATCACCGAAAGGGTAGCGGTACTTGAGGAACTTAAAAAGGCAAAGATGCTGGCCGAGGAGGCCAATCAGGCCAAAAGTGAGTTTCTGGCCAATATTAGTCATGAAATACGAACGCCCTTGAATTCGGTGCTGGGATTTACCGAATTGCTGGAAGGCCTAACCAATGATACCACCCAGGTTAAATATCTGAACAGCATCAAAGCCAGCGGAAAGAATCTGATGATGCTTATAAATGACCTGCTCGATCTTTCGAAGATTGAGTCCGGCAAAATGACGCTCCATTTCTCCTTCTTTGATATTCGTCGGATGCTTGACGAGATAAGGAACGTTTTTTCGTTGCGTGTCACAATTAAGGGAATTAATTATATAGAACAACTGGATAAGGACTTTCCAACCGAGATTAAATTTGATGAGATCAGGCTGCGCCAGATACTTATCAACCTGGTGGGGAATGCTGTTAAATTTACACACCAGGGAGAAATACGCATCAGGGTAAAGGCATACCATAAACGCGATAAATCCGGGATCAACCGGATAAAGCTTGAAATAAAGGTAATTGACACCGGCATTGGTATTCCCGGTGATTCATTCAGGCTGATCTTTGAATCATTCCGGCAACACTCCCAGCTCAATTCCAGAAAATACGGAGGAACAGGATTAGGGCTCGCAATTACAAAGCGGCTTGTTGAAGCGATGAATGGAACCATTGAACTCGAAAGCACCCTGGGGAAGGGAAGTACATTTACCGTGGTATTTCCTGATATAGAATATACTGAAATTCCTGTAAGGTTTGAGGCTGAATTTCTCTATAAAAATCCATTGCTGAAAATCAATTCTGCTATTACCGGTGGTAAAAAGAATGGTCAGATATCGAACAAACGAAAATCTGCTTTGAGAGTTAATGTAATAAATGAGGTGGAATACCAGGAACTCATGCAGCGATTTAATGAGGATCTGGCCGAACAATGGAAATTGTTTGAATCCAAACAACCATTAAAGGAAATCCAGGTATTTGCCCAGGAAATCATAAACCTGGGTAAGACTTTTAAGTTGGGAATTGTTTTGGATTATGGAGAGCAATTGCTTTCCACAATTGAAAATTTCGATATAGAAGAGATGCGGTTAAAACTCGATTATTTTCCCGATTTATTGAAACAACTGAAAAAAATTGGCCATGAAAGCAAATGAACAATGTATTTTAATTGTGGATGATGTTCCAAAGAATATTCAGTTATTGGGAAGTATTCTCAAAGAGGAAAATTATGAGCTTGAATTTGCAACCAGTGGAAAAGAGGCACTGGAATGGCTGAATACAAAACCATTTGATCTGGTTTTACTCGATATAATGATGCCTGAAATGGACGGTTTTGAGGTCTGCAAACGAATCAAGGAAAATCCGGATACAAAAGAAGTTTCAGTTATATTTTTAACAGCCAAAGCTGATTTTCAAAGCATTATTCAGGGATTTGAAACCGGTGCAGTGGATTATATAACCAAGCCATATAACCGGAAAGAATTGCTGATGCGGGTAAAGACACACATTACCTTGCAGACGCAAAGGAAACAACTTGAACTAAGTACTGCATTTGAAAAGAAAATATTTTCAATTATCGGGCATGACCTCAGAAGTCCGATCGGAAATATCAGAACCTATATCGATGCATTTTTGCTTGTACATGATGAAATGGATGAAAGTACAATTCTGCTCCTGAAGGATCTGTATTTACTTTCCGATAATGCCTTTAACCTTCTTGAGAACCTGATGAACTGGGCCAAGAGTCAGTCCGGCGGCATTATCTGCCGTCCCCAGCATGAGAATATACATTCCCTTATTAAATCGGTTCTTACATTGTTTGCCATGCAGGCCGACAGCAAGAACATAACGCTTGAATTTACTGATCATGAAGAAGTATATGGACTCTTTGATCCGGAGCTCATTTCAGTTGTTATCAGAAACCTTGTATCAAACGCTCTTAAATTCACTCCTCACGGAGGAACAGTGACAGTAAAAGCATATAAGGTCACAAATCAATTTGATGAAAGAAGGGCTATAATCGAAATTTCTGATACAGGAACAGGCATGAGTTCCGAAATAATAGACAATTTACTTAACAAGAGCATTCATTTCACCACTTACGGAACGGACAATGAAAAAGGTTCAGGACTGGGATTCCAGTTATGCAAGGAATTCATCACAATGAACAAGGGTCAGATCACTATAGAAAGTTCACCGGGTGAAGGAAGCAGTTTTCTTATCAATCTTCCTGTTCAGTAGCAGAGTTGGGCTGATATTATTGAAAAATTCTGCCACAGGCACAAACACACTTCTGAAAGCCTGATCAACCTCATTATCTATTTTTCGGCTTAATACAGGAAAGGGATTTTCATGTATATAAGAATAGGGGAAATCCACAACCCTGATCCTGCCTGAGCGGCTGAATTTCTTGCCAAAAGCCTGTCTTATTCCGTTCAAGGGAATGACTGTATCATTTTTAAGAGCCACAATAAAAAGGTTTGAATGGTAGGATTGAAACGATTTTTCCCGCTCTTTGTCATATCGGCCATACCCCAGCATCCAGGTAAAAGCTCTTCCGAAACGGTTTTTTTCAAACCATGACTTAAGATCTACGTAATTGCCTGCTTTCGAAAGAATTTCCCTGTAATAATGCCAGATACCGGCAAAGGCAACATTATCCATAATGTATTTTGAAACTCCGTTCATCTGGCTAAACAGAGAACCACCTGCGAAAAACGCAATTTTTGTATCGGGCAGGAAATCCTCCGGGTCACTGAGCATAAGAACCTGCATCATCATGCAACTGATTGAATAAGCAAATATGTCCGTTCCCGTTCCTTTTTCGAACAAAGGATGTGAACCCTCAAAGATTAGCTTCTTCAGTTTAAGTAAATCCCTTGCACTCTGGTAACCCGAAGAGAAAAACCGGAGGGGTCTTTCAGTGAGCCGTTCACTTAATGACAGATTTAGGACAGACGCATTCTGAAGTTGCGCGTACATTTGCCTGCGAATTTCGAGAGGGCCCGACATTCTATGTATGTCTGTCCATTCCGGTAAACCCCTGTTTATGTGATAAGACAAAGGAAACAGGATGACAGGATTTCCGGTGTTTTCAGCCAGCAGCATGGCACCTGGCAGGTGTTTAAGCCAGTTGCGCTCATTTAATCCATGAAGGTAGAAAATGGCTTTTCTATGCAGGGACTCCGGATAGGGTATCAGGACCGGGTAGCGGAATTTAAAATTTTCTGTAATCAGATTTTTTTCAATGGTTTCATGTGGCCATGATTCTTCCTTTATTCCTTCTGAAATGAAATCGAAATTCCGGATAATCATATCACTTTCCGGCATATGGATAATATCGTCCGACAGGTTAAAAATCTCCTTTAACTGTTGATAGCGCTTAAAATATTCCATTGAATTTTCTAATGTTTAAATGCAAAATAACAGCGAATTCAACTGTCATAAAAACAAATGGTTTTCAGGCGCATGTCAAGGGACGGATCATTTCCCTGAGGGGTGAAATTATGTATGGTGGGGTGAATAATGGCAATTGAGCCTGACTCAATTTAAAAATTGCGTACTTTTATTGACAGAAAAAGTTGAAATATGTTGCTCTGGGAGAAAGAAATTCCTGAATATTTTACTGACAAGAGGAACATCGTCAGTTTTGTTTTGTTTACTGCAATATTTGCCCTTGTATTTATCAATATTTATGCACCTTTTGGTATCGACAGCTGGTTAAATGTGACCGATTTTCAACTGTTTTTTTATTCAAGTATTGTCATTCTCATTGGAATGCTGGTTATTGCCTTAAGCAGGCTGATGATGTATTTGTTGTCGAGGAAAAAGTCTATCCGCTATGGCGAATATGCTCTTTGGATTTTCGGTGAGATCCTCTCCATGGCCTTTGTATATGCTCTTATCCAGCGATTTTTTCTTCTGGGTCAGAAGGATTTTATGGAGATTTTGCGGAATACTGTCAGAATTACTGCCTTCATTATACTGCTTCCTTATGTTATTTACTGGCTATATTTATCATTCAAGGAAAAATACAACCTTCTTGAAAAAATGAGTATAATACGTCCGGGAAATAGTGAGAATATAAATGAGAGGCAGAATGCAGTTACCTGGTCAATGATTCCATTCCGGGATGAAAAAGGGATTCTTCGATTTTCTGTTAAACAGGAAGATCTGCTTTACCTGGAGGCAGCTGACAACTATGTTCTAATTCATTACCTGGATGGCGACAAGCAACTTAAATACATGATCAGGACTACACTAAAAAGAATAGAACAGGAATTCTCTGCGAAAAACCTGGTGAGATGTCACCGGTCTTTTATGATCAATATCGATCACGTCAGGACCATTCGTAAAGAAAAGGAGGGGCTGATTATAAATTTTGAATCACCTGTCAACATCACTGTGCCCATATCCAAAACGTACCTTGACGTATTTATCAGGAAACTATCGAATACAGTAAATCCTGACGAATAAAATCTCCACCGTAATTATGACTTCATCTGAAAAAAAAGTTCTTATCGCCGATGGACAATACCTGATCTCCAGGTCACTGGCTGAATTGCTTTCCGAAAGAAATCAATTTCTTGTAAAAGAGATTGTTACAAGCCGAAAGGATCTTGAAAGATCTGTAAATGAAGGCCATTTATCCTTACTTATAATTGATGTAAACCATTTTGATTTTGAAGACCTGTCTGATCTGAGGAATGTCATTGGCTCAGGCTCAACTCCCGTGCTTGTAATTACTAATTCACTCACACGAAGTGAACTGGCCGGTCTTGATTCTATCGGAATAAAAAACATACTTTTTAAGACAAGCAGTGAATCAGAAATAATGACTGCTGTTGATCTTACCTTGCAGGGTAAGAAGTTTTATGGCCGTGAAGTCATGGAAATACTGCTCGAAAAAGGCGAATGGAAGAAAGTACCACAAGAGAATGCTTCCCTTACAGCCGCAGAAATTGAGATCGTCAGGCTCATCGCTGAAGGGATGACAACCAAGGAGATTGCCTCCAGGAAAAATGTAAGTTTCCATACTATTATGACACACAGGAAGAATATCTTCCGCAAGGCCAGGGTCAATAATGCTTCCGAATTGGTAATGTTTGCCATCAGGGCCGGAATTATTGACACCATTGAATACCAGATCTGATATACCCTATTTATGGTACCTAATATACCGCAAAAACGGGATTTATTCATTGCCACTTATTCCTGACCTTTGTTGTTCATATATAATTCATTAAAGCATCATTCATAATTTATAATTCATCATTCATAATTCAACTTCAACCATGGCTTTAGAAAATCTACACTTCGATTCACTGCAGCTTCATGCAGGACAGGAACCTGATCCGGCGACCAATTCGCGTGCGGTGCCAATTTACCAGACATCCTCATATGTTTTCAACGATTCAGAGCATGCTGCCAGGCTGTTTGGACTCAAGGAATTTGGCAACATCTACACACGCATTATGAATCCCACCACTGATGTATTTGAAAAGCGCATCGCAGCACTTGAAGGTGGGGTTGCAGCACTGGCAACTTCTTCAGGCCAGGCAGCCCAGTTTATTGCCCTTACGAACATTCTGCAGGCTGGTGATAACCTGGTGTCCACATCTTATTTGTATGGAGGTACCTATAACCAGTTCAAGGTGCAGCTGAAGAGACTTGGAATTCATGTCAAATTTGTAGACGGCGATAAGGCAGCGGATTTCGACAGGCTTGTCGATGATCATACGAAAGCCATATACCTTGAAACCATTGGAAATCCCAGGTTTAATATTCCGGATTTCGAACAGATCGCCGAGGTGGCCAAAAAACATAATATTCCTCTGATCGTTGACAATACCTTTGGGGCAGGGGGTTATCTTTTCAGACCTTTGCAGCATGGTGCAAACATTGTTGTAGAATCAGCCACGAAATGGATTGGCGGCCATGGTACAAGTATTGGCGGAGTGATCGTCGATGGTGGAAATTTTAACTGGGGAAACGGTAAATTTCCTCAATTTACTGAACCTTCCGAAGGTTACCATGGATTAAAATTCTGGGAAGTTTTTGGTACCGGTGGGCCATTTGGCAATATTGCCTTTATCATAAGGGCAAGGGTGGAAGGATTGCGTGATTATGGATCCTCACTCAGTCCTTTCAACGCTTTTTTGTTCCTGCAAGGACTGGAGACTTTGTCTCTGCGTGTACAACGCCATGTTGATAATGCGCTTGAAATAGCACAATGGCTTTCAAAACACCCCAAGGTGGTAAAAGTGGATTATCCCGGACTTACCACCAGTCCCTATCATGCACTGGCTAAGAAGTACCTTAAGAACGGCTTTGGCGGTGTTCTTGCATTCACTGTAAAAGGAGGTAAGGATGCGGCCGATAAGTTGGTGAATAATGTAAAAATGATCAGCCATCTTGCAAATGTCGGCGATGCAAAAACCCTGATCATTCATCCCGCATCTACAACGCATGAGCAGTTGAGCGAAGCCGAGCAGGTGATCTCTGGTGTTGTACCGGGCTCACTGAGGCTTTCGGTTGGTATTGAGCATATTGATGATATCAAACGGGATCTTGAACAGGCACTGAAGAGTATTTAGGGGCTTAGGGGTTTAGGGGTTTAGGGGTTTGGGTATAGGGGTCTAGGCTGGAACGTCTTCAGTGATCGAAATTCAGTATTCCCCCGATGGATCGGGGCAGGCTTTGTTCTGTGTTTTTTTTTAAGAAAATTAATATCGAACAAAGCTTGTCCCGATCCATCGGGAGAACACCGAATGTCTCCCGAGGGATGCCTTCGGCAGAACTCCGATGACTTTAACTGCATGACTGCATGACTGCAGAACTGCAGAACTTCGTTCTTACACATTGCATTGTCAGATTGTTCCAAACTATCAGGAATCAGAACCACCCTGATGAAAAACCATATGGGATCCCAGGTCAGGGGGCCCAGTATACAGATTAATTATCACGGCTTATCATATACATTCCGGATGTGATAATAATGTATATTTATCATGGTTTTTTATTTCCAATTCAGATATATTCATCCAATCAAGCAAATACTAAAGCACAATCCACAATTAACCATGCAACAATGAAAAACTTATCCCTTATTTTTGCGACCGTTTGCCTGTTGCTGATATCAGGCTGTAAAAAGAACACAATGACTGATAATCCATTTTTTGGTGAATACAAGACGCCTTTTGGTGTTCCTCCGTTTAGCCAGATCGACACTGTCTGATTATATGCCTGCCTTTATCGAAGGCATGAAGAAACAGAAAGAGGAAATTGATAAACTGGTGAACAACAAGGAAACTCCAACATTTGAAAATACAATACTGGCCTTTGATCGCTCCGGCATGCTTCTTACAAAAGTTAGCAAGGTTTTTTTCGCTCTCAATGAAGCCAATACCAATGAGCAGATGCAGGCTATTGCAAGACAGATCAACCCCGCTGACTTCAAAACATTATGATGATATTTATCTGAATGCCGGTTTATTTGCAAGGATTAAGGATGTTTATGACAAGAGCCTGGAACTGAAGCTCGACTCACAGCAATTAAGGGTTACCCAAAAATATTTCAGGGATTTTGAACGGATGGGAGCCAATTTATCCCCTGAAAAGCAGGATGAACTGAGAAAAATAAATTCCGAATTATCTCTTTTATCGCTGACTTTTGGAGAAAATCTGTTGGCAGAAACAAATAAGAATTTCAAACTGGTTATCACTGATTCTGCAGATCTGGCCGGATTGCCGCAGGGTGTTATAGATGGTGCCGCTGAAACAGCTCAGGCAGACAGTGTAAAAGGTTGGGTATTTACCCTTTCAAAACCCAGCCTGATCCCTTTCCTTCAGTTTGCTGAAAATCGTGCCCTGAGAGAAAAAATTTACAGGGGATATTTTATGCGTGGCAACAACGGCAATAAAAACGACAACAATGAAGTGGTTGCCAGGATTGTTTCCCTCAGGGTTAATAAAGCACAGTTGCTTGGCTTTAAAAGTTATGCGGCCTATGTTATTGACGATAATATGGCCAAAACACCTGAAAAGGTAGATGAATTTCTGATGAAGCTGTGGATTCCTTCCTTGAAAATGTCTGGGAAAGAAGTTATTGAAATGCAGAAAATCATTGATCGCGAAGGAGGCAAATTCAAGTTGCAACCATGGGATTGGTGGTATTATGCTGAAAAAGTCAGAAAAGAAAAATATGACCTCGATGACAGCCAGCTCCGGCCCTATTTCAGCCTGTCAAATGTCAGGGACGGAATGTTCCTGGTGGCTAATAAATTGTATGGAATTACATTTACAAAACGGACAGATCTTCCGGTTTACCAGCAAGATGTTGAAACTTTCGAAGTAAAGGAAGCCAATGGACAACCCGTGGGTATTTTATACCTCGATTATTATCCCCGTGACGGAAAAGGAGCCGGAGCATGGTGCGGTGATTTCCGCGTCTTCAGTGATTGAAGATGGCAAACGGATTGATCCGATCATGACCCTCGTGTGCAACTTCACCAAACCCTCTGCAGGAGTTCCTGCTTTGCTGAACTGGGATGAGGTCACCACATTATTTCATGAATTCGGACACAGCCTGCATGGATTGTTCTCACAGGGTAAATATTACCGTACTTCAGGTAATGTGCCTCAGGACTATGTTGAATTGCCTTCTCAGATAATGGAAAACTGGGCCAGCGAGCCGGAAGTATTGAGGGCTTATGCAAAGCATTATAAAACCGGAGAAGTCATACCGGAACAACTGATTGAAAAAATCCAGAAAAGCGGATTGTTTAACCAGGGTTTTGTTACAGTTGAATATCTGGCTGCTGCCATTCTGGATATGGATTATCACGAACTTTCCGATTCAACTAAGGTGAATGTGGGTGAATTTGAAACCCAGGCCATGAATAAGATCGGACTCATCAAAGAAATCATTCCGCGCTATCGCAGTACCTATTTTGCACACATTTTCGATGGTGGATATGCAGCCGGTTATTATGTTTATATCTGGGCTGCAGTGCTCGATGCAGATGCATTCAGTGCTTTCAGGGAATCAGGAAATATTTATAATCCTGAACTGGCTGCCAAATTCAGAAAGTATTGCCTTGCGGAATCAGGGAATGACGAGGCCATGATTCAGTATAAAAAATTCAGGGGCATGGAACCCTCTGAAGAACCTCTGTTGATAAGGAGAGGATTGAAGTAATATGATCTATAATCAGTGGTATATTATCCTTGAGTCCGGGGAGCTGAAAAAGGGCAAATCACTTCGGATCAGGCGTTTAAATATTGATCTGGCCCTATGGAGAGATCAGGATAGCTTGGTGTGTTGCATTGCAGACAAGTGTTGCCACAGGGGTGCCTCACTTTCGTGTGGAAAAATAGTCAATGGTAATCTGGAATGCCCCTTTCATGGCTTTCTCTATGATAAGTCGGGAAAGGTGACCTGAAAACCAGTTGGATGTTGTACATGTACCTTTTGTTCATAAAACAACCATCGGCCGTGGCAACAAAACGTTGGTAAATGGTCCGGTTGTTACTCTTGAAGATGATCTGCTTACCTTTTATGTGAATAATGTAATGGATGATGGTAAATCAGTACCGTTAAGGGCAAATGAAATTAAAGATTATGCCCGGCTGTTCCGTCTCCAATTCCATTTTCCCAATATATGGCAAAATTTTATCTCGGAAAAGATCAGGGCATTGGCTGCTTTTGTTCCGGTGGATGAAGAAAATACAATTATTTACATCCGGTATTATCAAAATCTGATTAAGATTCCACTTTTGAAAGGCTTGATGAATTTTATTGGGAAAGTATCCAGCATCATAATCCTCAGGCAGGACAAACGGGTTGTCCTAACACAGATTCCAAAGAAAAGTGCATTAAAAATGGGCGAGCATTTGATCCCCGGGGATTCACCTATTATTGAATACAGGAAGCACAGGGAATCATTACTGGAAGCCTCGGGAGACTGATTGATAAGGGATTGGAAAGGTGAAGAAAATTATGAATTATGAATTATAAATTATGAATGAACCAAATAATTCATAATTTATAATTCATAATTAATTGAATCTTATCTCATTAGCAGACTCACAATTCTCTCCTTAAACTTGTTATAGGGCGGATAACGGATTGGGATATCAAACAGGTTGGATTTTACCAGTACAGATCTCATATTCGAAAATGTCTCAAAAGATTTTTTTCCATGATATCTTCCCATGCCGCTGCTGCCGACACCACCATAGGGCAGGTATGGGGATGCTATCTGCATAACTGTTTCGTTGATACCCGCGGAGCCGCTTTGCGTTTTCCTGAGAAATTCACTGACAAGCTTTTTATCTCTTGTGAAAAGATATGTTGCCAGTGGCTTTGGATTTCGCTCAATGATGTCATATACTTCATTAAAACTTTCAAATTCGATAACCGGTAATACAGGACCGAAAATCTCATCCTGCATTACTGGGTCTTCAGGTCGCACATTGTTTAGAATGGTTGGGGCAATAAAGCAATTTTCCGGATCAGCAAGGCCACCGGTAATTGCCTCACTGGTAGCTATCAGCCTGGAAAGGCGGATAACATTTTCTTTGTTGATAATATGGGCGAAATCTTTGCTGTCCTCTGATTTTTCACCATAGAAGGACCTTACTTCCTGAATAATTCTTTCAAGAAATTTCGCTTTTACTTTTTTATCGATAAGGACATAATCTGTACATATGCATGTTTGACCTGCATTCATGAATTTTCCCCATGCAATGCGCCTCGCGGCGAAATCGATCACTGCATCTTCAGCTACTATGCAGGGATTCTTTCCTCCCAGTTCAAGTGATAGTGGAATAAGGTTTTCTGAGGCTTTTTGCATGACATGTTTACCTATTCTGCTGCTTCCGGTGAAAAATATGTAATCGAATTTATAGGATAGCAGATGATCGCTTACACTGTGATCGCCATTGATCATTAAAATAAGTTCCCGTGGAAATGATTCCAGAATCTTTTCCATTACCGAAACGGTATGGGGCACTTGCTGGGAGGACTTTAATACAACACAGTTACCAGTAGCAAGGGCGCCTACAATCGGAAGAAATGCGAGCTGGAAAGGGTAATTCCAGGGAGACAGCACGAGTACCTGTCCATAGGGCTGAGGTTTTATGTAGCTATAGGAAAGGAAATGCACCAGGGGTGTCCATACTAATCTATTTCGTGACCATTTTTTAACTTTTCGGATTGCCAGATTCAATTCCTTTAAAACAAATCTTGTTTCGGTACCTATGACCTCCATTTCAGGTTTGTGAAAATCATTCCAAAGTGCTTTTTTGATCTCCGGTTCATATTGAAGGATGAGCCTCCGCAACTTTTTCAGAACTTTAATCCTGTATTCCACATCGAAAGTAACCCCAGTGCGAAAAAAAATTCGTTGATTTTCAAGGGCTAGCTGAATTGATTCTTTATCCATGTTTCTTCTAGCGTTTTAAGCTTTTCAGTAATTAAATGTGTTGTATTTCCTTCTTTACAGGGAATAGCATCCATCGCATATTCTGCCAGTGAGGCAATGGTCAGGCTGGGATTAACCCCAATATTCCCCTGAATTATTGAGCCATCCATGATATAGAAATCGGGATACCCATGGACCCTGAGATTTTGATCCACCACGCCTGATTCTAATGAATCCGACATTGGGCAACCTCCCAGGATATGTGCTGTTGTTGGCCGGTTAAATAGAACTTCAAGTAAAATATTTTGCGGAGTACCATTTACTTTCTTCGCATAATTGTACATCACTTCCTGGCCTACCGGGATGTATGCGGGAATTCTTTTTTGCCCGCTATTATCAATTTTGGTTTTACCTCCGAAAAGATTGTTATTCCATACAATTTTCATTGCATTATCCACCGTCTGCATCACAAGGAAAATTATCAAATTGGTTGACCACCGGTTATTAAAAAGAATCTTAATAAATATCAGCGGATGTTTAATTGTTTTCACAAAGAGTTTCCAGGTTCTGCCAAACGTGGAACTGGCATCATTTACGGCAAGCCCGAAAAACCATTTCATTGCATTCGACTTGTCGGGATATTTTACAATTTCTATATGGCTGAAGGTGTCAGGACTAAATACAGAAGTAATTGCCAAACCGTTATTCAGTTTTTCCGATGCACCCGAAACTGCGCAAAGAGTTTCTGAGTTAGTTCTTACCTCATGACCAAGCTTATCTGAAAGCCCCGTTAATGTTTTGTATTTGTATTTTTGTTTCAGTAAAAGATCCAGTGTTCCCAGGGTACCTCCAGCCACAACGATTCCCTTTGCTGAAAAGGTCCTGCTTTTTCGGAAAAAGGAAGTGACATGCCTGGTTTTAATATGATAAAGGTTATCCCGGAAAACTATTTTTTCACCTCTTGTTTCAGCAAGAATTTCCAACCCCATTTTTTCAGCAAACCACAAATAATTTTTATCGAGAGTGTTTTTGGCATTCTCCCTGCATCCTACCATACAGCCGGCGCATTCTGTACATCCTGAACGCAGAGGTCCCATGCCATCAAAATAGGGGTCTGATTCATGCTGATCTCCGGACAGATTAACTCCTACAAATACGGAATCAAATGTGTTGCCGGCATTCATGTCATTTGAAACCTCCTTCAGCACCTCGTCTTCTTTATTCAGTTTATTGTATTTTGTCCGGCCCAGCATAAAAGAAACTCTCTTATAGTAACTTTCAAGCTTTTCTTTCCAGTTTCCATATCCTGACCAGTAATTGTTGTTAAAGAATTCATCAGGGGGGATATAGAGTGTGTTGGCATAAACGAGACTTCCTCCGCCAACTCCAGTTCCACTAAGAATGCTGGCTTTAGAATAGAACTTGAGCTTTTGAAATCCGAAGAAGCGCAAGGGCGGAATCCAAAGGTATTTTGGTAAATTCAGATTGCTTTTTGGAAAATCTTTGCTCTGATAACGTTTGCCCTGTTCCAGCATGAGTACCTTATAGCCCTTCTCGGCCAAACGCAGACCGGCAACACTGCCCCCAAATCCAGATCCTATTATAATAAAATCATAAGTATTCATTCAGGGGTGGTTTTGGGAATGAAATGATGTTCAATAAATTATGAATTATGAATGATGAATTATGAATGATGAATGATGAATGATGAAAGAAGTGTGCCGAAGGCATCCCTTCGGAAAAAATTTAAAGATAAAAACAAAAAGTGAGAATCAATGTGCTGATTAGCACATTAGCACATTAGCACATTAGCACATTAGCACATTAGCACATTAGCATATTGGCACATTGGCACATTAGCACATTGTACATTAAGACTTCCAATTCTTCTTCAAAAACCTAATCCAATTCCCACTCAAAATATTTCCAATTTCCTTTTCCTTATATCCCCTGACTTGAAGTATACCCGGTAATTTCTGCAAATCTGCAATGGTATCGATGTCACTGGGGCATTGTTCGGTTCCGAATGCTCCATCCAGGTCAGATCCGATGGTTGTATGATCTGCATTACCGGCAATCTGGCAAATATGATCGATATGGTCGGCCATGAGCTGAAGGGTAACATTCATGGATTCGGGAGTGGACTTGCCCCTTACCCATCCGGGTACCATCATCCAGGCATCCAGGGCAATACCTATAACGGCATCACGGCGGATAAGCTCAATGATCTGTTCATCTGAAAACTGGCGGTTGTGTGGAACTAATGCCCTGCAATTGTTGTGGCTTGCCCAAACAGGTCCGTGAAACAGATCCATGGTTTCCCAAAAGCTCTGATCATTTAAATGGGTAGCATCCAGTATGATATTCAGCCTTTCCATTTCTTTTATCAGCTCACGTCCCCTGGATGTAATGCCACCTGAAGCATCAGTTCCCTGGGCATAGGTACCGGGTCCGTAATGCGCCGGACCTATTGCCCGAAGTCCGTAATTAAAAGCTCTTTCAAGATATGCAGGACTTATGATGGAATCCGCTCCCTCAAGGCTCAGTATATATCCAACCGGTTTAACGTTGACGGAACTTTCCCATTGCAGGAGGTGCCTTTCGAGTTTGTCCCTGTCTGTTATCTGCACCATCTGGCCGGCTTCTTCCATGCATTTATACCAGGCCAGTTGTCCCTGCGTCATTGCCCAGGCCTGGTATGGAGATTTCCATCCAGGAAGGGGATTGCCCGGCTTTACATATCGTGCAATCTGTGTGGCAACGCATAATCCAATGTTTCCCTTCCTCATGGAGTGCAGGCTAACGGTTCCATGCATCCTGTCGGGCTTGTCCTGCATGCCGGTTTCCTGTTTCCTGATATCGTAAACAGGAAGGGTAAGGTCACGGTTCCATTCCAGCGCGTTCATGGCCATATCGAGATGGCCGTCCATTATCAGATGCATATGCTGCAATATTCTTTGGTTCAAACACTGATCATCCTGTCACGTGCATCAATCTGCCATTTCTCCGTAACCACATGGTCACGTACAACATAGGCAAATGGATAACGGGCCACCGTAGGACAAATATGCCATGGTATGCCATAAATTACACAACCAGGCGTGTATGTTGAGGCCCCGGCCAGTTTAATTACAAGGTGCTCTTCACTGTGGTTGACAAATTCATGGGGTGGCAAACCCATTAACCGTACTCTCGGATGAGGCATCTCCGCAGCAATAGCTTTATGACCCAGATCAAGGCACACCAGGTCAAGGTTGGGACGGCTGACGACACGGGTTAAAAGAACTGCGGCATGCAAAAACTCCATATCTTTATAATGTTCCCCGTAGCCTGCATCCCAGAGTATAAGGGTACCCGGACTGGTCTCCACATTCCCGTGTCTTGCATGGATTGTGAAGGAAGGTGTTCCACCTGCAATGACAGCCGGTACAGGAAGTTCACTTAAGTTGAGAGAAGCAATTAGTTCATTTACAGGAGCATATGCATTTTCAATGGTTTTTTTTCGTTGATGGATGTCCTCATCATGAATATGGCCATCATATACATGTAATCCGCGGACAATAATACCTGGCAGTTCACACATCATTCTGTAAAGACCAAAGGCCTTACTGGGTAAAATCCCCGTTCTGTCCATTCCATTGTTGATGTCCAACCAGACTCCAACATTCAGTGATTCTGACATTGCCATGGATGAAAGCTGATGGATTATTCCCGCATCATCTGCAATTACCGAGATATCCGAACCGGGATATTTTTTTTTCAGATTAAATAACCCGGCCATTTGTGGTCCTGCGGGCTGCATAGCCAGCGTCACATCTTTTGCACCGCATTTAACTGCCATCTCAACTTCCGATAGGGTAGAGCATTTGAATTTTTCAATACCCATTTTTCGCTGCATGTTGACAATAGCAGACATTTTATGGGTCTTTACATGCGGTCTCAATTTCTCCGGCCCCCCGGCAACAGATATCATGCGGCGTGTATTTTCCTCAATACGATCGGGGTAAACCAATAATGCCGGGCTCGGAATTACTTCGGTTTGCCCGATTTCATACCACTGTTTATTTACCATGGAATTGCCCATCAAAAACAGACTAGTAAAGTTCAAACATGGCTTCTACTTCAACCGCTATGTTCATAGGCAAAAACATTCCCACAGCACTGCGAACACCAATGCCGTTATCTTCACCTAACACCTCGGCCATCAGCTCACTGAATCCGTTAATTACTGCCGGATGTTGCCCAAAATCGGGAGTGCTGTTCACCATACCCAATACCTTTACGATCCGTTTGATGCCGTTAAGTTCTCCAATCTGTCCTTTGATGGTGGACAACATGGTCAATCCAACCTGTCGGGCTGCCTGTTTGCCTTCCTCCAGACTCAGGTTGTCACCCAGCCGGCCTGTGATAAGCGTACCATCGGTGCGCATCGGTCCCTGGCCGGAAACATATAAAAATTTACCAATGATCAGAACCGGTTTATAAACACCAAGCGGTTTGGGCGATGGTGGAAGGATCAGTTTCAGTTCCATGAGTCGCGATTCGGGATTTGTATTCATCTTGCTTAAATTAATTGGTTGAGTAGCAAAACACCCAGAAGTCCGGAAATCCCAACAATGGTTTCCATGATTGTCCAGGTTAAAAAAGTATCTTTCAGACTTAATGTGAAATATTCCTTATACATCCAAAAGCCGACGTCATTTACATGAGATAACATCAGGCTACCAGCCCCGATGGATAAAACCATAAGTTCGGCATTAACAGTGCCTCCTGATACCACAGGAAGGATGATTCCAGCAGCCGTTAATCCGGCTACCGTTGCAGATCCCACGCATACACGAATGACAGCTGCAATAAGCCATCCCAGGAATAAAGGTGACAGGTTTGACCCGCTGAGCCAGCCTGCAATATATTGGCTGACCCCGCTGTCCGTCAATACCTGTTTGAATATTCCGGCACCTGCTATGATCAGCAGAACCATTGTAATAGAAGTTACCGACCGTGCGATCATATCGCTGATATCCTTCATTGACCTGCCTCTTCGCATGCCCAATGTGAAGGAAGCCGCCAAAACCGAAATAAGCAGGGCAATGGCAGGTGTCCCCGTAAAAGAAATTACTTTTCCTGCGATCGTGTCCTTTAAGGGAAACAGGTTAACGAGGGTGGAAAGGATAATAAGAATGACAGGTAATACAGCGCTTAAAATACTTACCGTTATGCCGGGCATTTCTTCTTCGGCAAGGACTTTTGGATTGACAAACTCTTTGAGCGGTGTGGCCCTGATCTTTTTTAATGTTCTTGAAAATAAGGGTCCTGCTAATATGATCACCGGTATTGCAATGATTATCCCGTAAATAAGCGTTTTGCCGATATCGGCCTTAAACATAACGGCGATTGCCGAGGGTGAAGGGTGAGGTGGAAGGAAGCCATGTGTAACTGAAAGGGAGGCCAGCATTGGAATTCCTACATATAAAAGTGGCAGCCCTGTAGCGTTGGCTACTGTAAAGATGAGCGGAACCATGATCACAAAACCCACATTATAAAACATAGGCACGCCAACTATGAATCCGGTGATCACCAGGGCCCATTGAATATACCGGATACCAAACAAACTAATCAGGCTTGCAGAGATTCGCTGTGCAGCCCCGCTATCTGCAACAAGTTTACCCAGCATGGCTCCGAATCCAAGGATCATAACAAGGGATCCCAGGGTACTTCCAATCCCTGTTTCAACGGATGCGACAAGGGCACCGGGTTTCATGCCTTCAGCCAATCCGACCGCCAGGGAAACTATCACAAAGGATATAAAAGTATCCAGCTTCAATACAGTGATCAGCAGTATCAGCAGGATAATTCCGATAATAACGATCAGCAGAGGCATGCAGTATTCATTTTAGGTTTTTAGCAGTTACGGTGCTTCATAAGCTAAAATAACGATTTAAAATCATTTTAACTATCTCCCTTGTCATGCATCAGCAATTCAACTGCCTTATCCATCGAACCTGCAAGAATTACACGATTGGAATTTACAAAGAATATTTCATCTGCATTTTCAATAGTATTCAACCGGTGGGCAATGATTATGCGTGTGGTTGATTCAGGTAACTTCTTCAATATGGTCTCAAGTTGCTGTTCAGTTATCGTATCAATGTTGGCAGTGGCTTCATCCAGTATAAGGACCTCGGGTTTGCGCAAAACGGCACGCATAAAAGCAATAAGCTGTTTCTGGCCCAGACTGATGGTTTCACCGCTGCTCAGTACCTTTGTTTCAAGTCCGTTCTCGAAGCGATTGAGCAGGTCCTCAAGTCCTGCTTTTCTGATTTCTTCTGTCAGCATTTCCTGTGAAAGGGCCGACAGGGCTTCATGGCCATATACAATATTCTCTTTTACAGTACCTGTAAACAGAATGGGTTCCTGAAGAATGAATCCGATCTTTTCTGTGCGTTCAGCCGGAGTATATGATCGAAGGTCACGGCCATCCAGCAATATTTTACCCTTTACCGGATCATAAAGACGGGCTATGAGCGAGGCTGTGGTGGTTTTACCACCGCCTGTTGGTCCTACCAGCGCGTATGTCCGGTATCGTTCCAGTTCGAAATTTACATTGTGAAGCACTTCCTTTCCATTAGGATAGCTGAATGAAACATGCCGGAAAACGATGTAGGATGAATCGCACCGTTCAGGTACAGTTTCACGGATCAACAGGTTATTTTCCAGTTTCAGGATCCTTGAAATACGGTCCCATCCTGCCAGGGCAATCTGAAAGTTGGTCCACAATGCGGCCAGCTGACGCAACGGATTATAGAAGCTGACCACATAACTCAGGAAACTGATCAGCATTCCAATTGTAAACCGCCCGGTTGAAATCATATATAAACCCAGAACCAGAACAACAAGCTGGCCTGCATTCGAGAAGAAACTGTACACGGGCATAAAAAGGTTATTGGCTAAACCTGCCCTGGTGGCTGTGAGGTAATTCTCCTGATTCGCTTCTTCAAATTTTTTCCTGAAGTAATCCCTCCTGTCAAAGGCCACAACCACCTTGAAATTTGCCAGGCTTTCCTGTATTTCGGCGCTCAGATTGCCTGTACTGGCAAGGTTTCGTGCGTTCCTGCTTTTAACCCATGGAGAAAGGACGCGGGTGAAAACAAGGATCAGGATGGCCGGCAATAATGCCGCACCGCCTAATTCCGGATTCAGAACAAGCAGGAAAATTCCTGCTCCGGTCATCACAAAAATACTGGCAACAAATTGCATCAGCGATTGAGAAAAAAACTGGTTCAGCTTATCCGTGTCATTGTTTATTCGGGAAATGAGATCGCCTGCTTTGTTCTCGTTAAAAAATGCAATGGGCAATTCCTGAAGTTTACTAAAAACGGCATTTCTCAAATTATACAGTAGACGCTGACCCACACCACCCATCAGTTTGGTTTGTAAATAACCGGTAAGCAGCGTGGTCAGGTAAATTGTCAGCAGGATTCCTGAAAACACCATAACACCGTGATATTGTCGGGTCTGCACATAGGCATCAATTGTATGCCCGATGAGAAACGGACCCATCAGCGAAAGAGATGCATTGATAAGAATGATGAACAGTGCTATAAACAGATTTCTTTTTTCATTGGCCAGGATCAGTACCAGCTTTTTGAGTGTCGTCCAGGTTTTTACCGGCTTGCCATCCCCGGTTTTTCCGATATTAAGATTGTAGGTCATAATGGCTGGTACTTCGCTGGGAATTATAAATCTGTACATATTCGGGACAGGTCCGCATCAATTCCAGATGGGTTCCTTTCCCTATGATTTCGCTTTCCATTAACAGGATGATCTGTTCATAATCCTCCACCGCCGCTATTTTTTGTGTAACCGATATAAGCGTGATTCCGGGATAATTTAAAGATACATTTTCCATAATTTTTCGTTCCGTTCTCCTGTCTACACGGGCAGTAAAATCATCCAGCAGCAAAATGCGGGGGTTGACGGCAAGAGCCCGGGCCAGCATGATCCTTTGTTTCTGTCCTCCCGACAGACTGGTTCCCCGTTCTGAAATCAACGTATCCAGGTGATTTGGCAATCCAAATATAAATCCCTTTAATTCAGCGGTTTCAATAGCTTTTTCAAGCGACGCATCGGTTACTGCATCGTTAAAGGCAATATTTTCCCTTAAACTAAGGTTGAAAATAACACTGTCCTGGAATACAAAACCAACCTGCCTGTAAAAATGTTCGCTTTTATACCATCCAATGGCACGATCATCATAATGCACAAAGCCTTTGTCGGGTTTGATAAGTCCCGTTAATAAATACAGTAATTGCGTTTTGCCTGCCGCTGTTGGTCCGATGATCGCGGTTTTCGATCCCGGCTCAATCAGAAGGGATATGTCTTTGAGGGCCGGTTTTTCGCCATAATTCACCCAAATATCCTTCAGTTCAATTTTACCTGAAATGTATTCTCCCGACGTACCCTTTTCTTCCATATCAGGCGCCACCAGTACTTCTTCAATGCGCTGATAGGATGCCGATGCCTGGGCAATGATGTTGCTCATAAATCCGATAATAATGATCGGAAAGATCAGGATGGAAATATAGGCGTTGAATGCCGCAAAATCTCCCAGGGACATTTTACCTGCGATGACGAAATGGCCTCCGAGAGCCAGGATTGTGAGCATGGCCATATTGCTCACAAAGGTGATCACCGGAATGAGTGCCGCAAAAAGGCTCAGTATCGATAACCCCAGGTCGCGTGAAGTGGCACTTGCTGCCAGGAATTTACGGTATTCAAATTGCTGCGAGTTTAATACCCTGATTATGGCTGCCCCAAGTATGCTTTCATTGATGACCTTATTCAGCCAGTCGATTACTTCACGGCTTTTCTTAAAGAGAACCCTTACTTTTCGCAAAACCAGGAAAAAAGCACCCCCTATGATCGGAATGATGATCAGTACTGCCAGTGCAAGTTGCCAATTGATTGACAAGAGTAAAATACCGGCTCCGATAATAATAAACAGGGATGAAAAAATAGACACGACCGCCTGTGAAACAAATAATTTAATTGAATCAATATCTGAGGTCAGGTTTGTTAAAAGTTTTGAAGGATTTGCATGAATTATAAAAGCATAGCTCTGCCGTGAAATCTTATCTGTCAGCCTGGTCCGAAGATCTTTAGCGGCTCTCTCTGATGTGAAAGTCTGAACAACACTCTGAAAATAGCTGAAAATAAATATGAACAACGCCGCCAGGGAGAATTCAATGATCACCAGGTTGAAATTTACTTTTTTAAGTGAATAGGAGTCAATTGCCGAGGATATAATTTTTGGGATTAAAAGATTTATCCCATTTCCCAAAAGTGCAAACAGTATAAGAAGCATGACCATTTTCCTGTAAGGGATCAGCAATGAAAAAATGGAAGGCTTTTTCCCCTTTTTTGCAGGAGTTACATTGGATTTAGGAACCATGGTAAGAAAAGCGATTTGACAGAAACAAAGTAACAACAAATTAAGTCATTTGCTGATAACCCGTATTAATAAATCTTCTTGCATTCCACTGTCAACATTAATCGAAAAATGGTGTTCTATTTATAACTTAGCGATTTATCATAATTTCAATTACGTCATTCGCATGTTACGCGTTATTCGATTCGATTTTGCATAAATATTACGATACAGAATATGAAACTTCTGGCGCTTTTACAGGAAAAACTAGGCAAACCTTATGCCGATCTGGAATACCTGCTGATATGCTTCAGGGAGGTGCTTGAGGAACAAAACGAGCATGACCTGGCACAGACTATTCCCTGGCTAAACGAAATACCTGTTAATGAGGGGCATTACACGCAGAAACAATTGCAGGTTTATTCAATTAGTTTTCAGTTACTGAACATTGTTGAAGTAAATGGTGCTGTTCAAAATCGAAGGATAAAGGAATCGGATGATCCCTCGGGATTGAACGGATCCTGGGGTAATAACCTTCAGATTCTGAAACAGGCTGGTTATTCTGAAAATGATATCAAGGCTGGTTTTTCTGAAGCACAGGTGGAGGCAGTATTAACTGCCCATCCTACCGAGGCAAAACGGCCTGAGGTTCTCGAACAGTTCCGGAATCTTTATCTCCTGATTGTCAAAAAGGAAAACAGCACTTATACCCATACTGAATTGAATCAGATTCGCCATGAGGTCAAACTCATCCTGCATAAACTCTGGCTGATCGGTGAAATTTTCCTTGAAAAACCGGATGTCCGGTCAGAACTTGAAAATGTGCTTCATTATTTGAAGAATGTTTTTCCTGAAGTGATACCCATCCTCGATCAGCGGTTGATGCAGGCCTGGAAGACATCCGGATTCAATATACAAAATATCAGCCAGACAAATCTGCTTCCCCGCACAACATTCGGAAATTGGGTAGGGGGGGACCGGGATGGACATCCCCTGGTAACTCCTGAAATTACAGAAGAAACGCTGATCATTCTCAGGATGAATGCTTTTGAGATAATAAAGGCCAGACTGACAGTTCTATCCCGTAACCTGAGTTTCTATATTGCACGGGATAAGGTATCAGATCAGCTCGGTGAAAAAATGGCCAATTATCTGAATGCAGCTGGAGAACAGGCTGATATATTACGATCGAAATTTCGCAATGAGGCCTACAGGCTTTATCTGAATCTGCTCATTACCCGTCTGCCGGTTGACTACAGTCGTGAAAAAGTTGTGGCACTTATTGATGTACCCGGTTCATACAGGCATTCCGGTGAGCTTATTGACGACCTCACTTTGTTGCAGAATGATCTTGCCGCCCATGGAGCCTCGGCCATTGCCTGGTCAGAAGTGAGAGATGTGATCCGTCTTGTGCAGAGCATCGGTTTTCACCTGGCAAAACTGGATATCCGGCAAAACTCCCGGATTCACGAAATCGCTATTGATCAGCTCCTGGCTGCTGCTGCCCTGGATTTCAGGTACACCGGATTATCCCCTGAAGACCGGCTGAAATTTCTTCTCACGGAATTGAAATCCTCACGCCCCTTTACGAATTATGCGGAAGAGCTGCCTGCCGAGGCCATGTCGGTTATTCAGACTTTTCGGGTTCTGAAGCGGCATACAGAAAAATATACCTCCTCGTCCCTTGGAAACATTATAGTCAGTATGACCCGGAATGTTGGTGACCTCCTCATCCCATACCTTTTTGCTCGTGAAACCGGATTATGGACAAGGTCAACCGAAGGTCATACCATGGGGCTTCATGTGGTTCCGCTTTTTGAAACTATCGATGACCTTGCCCATAGTGATACAATGCTTGATGAATACCTGTCCATACCCATTGTCAGGGATTCCCTTAACATGCAGATGGAAGCCAGTAACCGTTGTCAGCCCCGGCAGGATGTGATGATCGGCTACAGTGACAGTAATAAGGATGGCGGTATCATGGCCAGCATGTGGAACCTTTATAAGGCACAGGAAAAGCTGTCAGCGGTTGGCCGGAAACATGACGTAAAAATCCGTTTTTTTCATGGCAAGGGAGGGACCATCAGCAGGGGTGCCGGTCCTGCACACTGGTTCCTGCGGGCATTACCTCCGGGCAGTCTTACCGGACAGATCCGCATCACAGAGCAGGGGGAAATAATTGAAAAAAAATATGCCAACCTGTTGAATGCAGCCTATAACCTTGAATTGCTGATATCAGGAACGGTCACAAATACCTTACTGCATGGCAGACAGAAGCCGGAGAAGCACGCGGGTTCGGACATGCTTCAGTTCTTATCCGACAGGAGTGCAGGGCACTACCACGAACTTATTGTGCATCCTTTTTTCATGCAGTTTTTCACCCAGGCAACGCCCATTGATGCCATTGAATCGAGTCGTATCGGAAGCAGGCCAAGTCACCGGACGGCATCACACACACTGGCCGATTTAAGGGCTATTCCCTGGGTTTTCAGCTGGAGCCAGTCGCGTTTTCACATTACAAGCTGGTATGGCATGGGTACCGCTCTTGAAGATTTAAGAATTAACCATCCTGACTGGTTTAACCAGTTGAAAGAGCTTGTCATCCATGATGTATTGGTCCGGTATATTTTTACAAATATAGATACCAGTCTGGCAGCCACCGATGAGGATATTATGGCTATTTATGCCACCCTTGTTGAAGAAGCTGAATGCCGCAACGTAATATTAAAGAAGATCACAGATGAACTTCATAAATTGCGGGAAATGATGGGATTGATCATCCAGCGGCCGATGGCCATCCGGCGTTCCAATCATTATTATTCCACTTTGCTGCGTGCAGAACCGCTGGTTTACCTTCATCGTTACCAGGTTATGCTGCTGGCCAAATGGCGAAAGCTGAAGGCTGCCGGGGAAAGTGAAAAGGAAGAGCCTGTATTGCTTGAAATTTTAAAAAGCATCAATGCAATTGCCAATGCTATTGGGAATACGGGGTAATAAGGCATTGACACCTTCGGCGCTTCAAAATTTAACCACTAAGGGCACAAAGGCAGTCACAAAGGGCACAAGAAGCAAATAATAAACGCCGTAGGCACTAAATCCAGGAGAACAATCTGAAATTTATTGCTATTTTTAAATAGTCTGAAAATAGATTATTCAGTAACTATGAAAAAAATATATTTCCTTTCTGTTTTGCTTTTACCTGCCCTTTATGTGCAGGGTCAAAAAGCCAATGACTATCTTATTGAAGGAGTCGCGTTTAATAAGGTAACCCTGAACGACTCATTCTGGAATCCCAGGGTGGAGATCAACCGTACAGTTACCATTCCGGCCTCCTTCAGAAAGTGCGAAGAGACAGGCCGTATAATGAATTTCGAGATCGCTGCCGGTTTGAAAGAAGGCAAATTCCAGACCACCTTTCCATTTGACGATACTGATCCTTACAAGATCATAGAAGGTGCATCTTTTTCATTGCAGGTCCATCCCGATCCCATGCTCGATCATTATGTGGATAGCCTGATCACCCTGATTGCCAGGGCACAGGAACCCGATGGTTATTTGTATACCACCCGGACCATCGATCCGGCACATCCCCATGCCTGGTCAGGCAATGAAAGATGGATAAATGAATCAATATTAAGCCATGAATTATATAATTCCGGGCATTTGTTCGAGGCAGCGTCTGCCCATTACCTGGCTACCGGAAAGAGAAGTTTACTGGATGTCGCTCTCAGAAATGCCAACCTGCTTTGTGAAGTATTCGGACCCGGGAAAAGATCTGATGCACCGGGTCATGAAATAGTCGAAATGGGACTTGTTCGCCTGTATCGGATCACCGGAGAAAAGAAATACCTTGACCTGGCCAGGTTTTTTATAGACTGTCGCGGTGCAGCCCGAAACCCGGATAAAGCCTATTCACAGGACCACATTCCCGTTGTTGAACAAACCGAGGCAGTCGGACATGCTGTAAGGGCCGGTTATTTGTATTCCGGTATTGCCGATGTGGCAGCTCTTACGGGGAATATTGAATATACAAACGCAATTGACCGCATCTGGGAAAATATGGTGTCTAAAAAATTATATCTGACAGGTGGGATTGGTGCTGTTCATGATGGTGAGAGGTTCGGCAATAATTACGAACTACCCAATCTTACGGCTTATAACGAAACCTGTGCTGCCATAGCAAATGTATATTGGAATTACCGGATGTTTCTGCTTCACGGGGAGTCAAAATATATTGATGTGATGGAACGAAGCCTTTATAATAATGTTGCTTCAGGCGTTTCATTGGATGGTAAGTTGTTCTTTTATCCAAATCCGCTTGAATCAGATGGGAAATACAAGTTTAATGTCGGTTCATTGGGAAGACAGGCCTGGTTTGATTGTTCCTGTTGTCCCACTAATGTTTGCCGGTTTATGTCGTCGATTGCAGGCTATATTTATGCCCATGGACAAGATAAGCTTTATGTTAACCTGTTCATTGGCAGTAAGTCAGAAATTGAGCTGGCTGGTGGAAAACTGGTTACCATCTCCCAGGAAACACGCTATCCATGGGAGGGTGATGTACTGATCCGGGTGGATCCCGCGAAGGAATCTGATTTTGACCTTTGTGTCCGTATTCCCGGATGGGCGATCGGCCACCCGGTACCTTCCGATCTTTACAGGTATAAATCCTCCTCAAATGCAAAAATCACAATCCATATCAATGGGAACAGGGTTAATTATGAAATGAAAAGCGGGTATGCTGTGATACGTCGCACCTGGGCAAAAGGAGACGTTATCAGATACTCGATACCGATGGAAATTCACCAGGTTGAAGCCAACCCGCTGGTGGAGGATGACAGGAATAAAATCGCACTGGAACGGGGTCCGCTCGTGTATTGTGTGGAGGGAACCGAAAACCTTGCCCTGAATGACCTTGTAATCCATAAAGATTTAAAATTATCCTCGGATTTTGACAGGAATATTCTTCATGGCATTCAGGTAATTCACGGCAAGTATTCCGAAACGGAAAAAACCGGGCCCGGCATATATAATTTCACAGCCATTCCATATTATTGCTGGGATAACAGGGGAGATACATCAATGAAGGTCTGGATCCCCGTAAAATAAAGGATTATTCTCGCCAGTTTCTGCATCTTTAATATCCCCGGAAGCATTGCTTTATAATACCTAAGGTGAAGGTTCATAGGCATATGAATAACATATAGATGCCATACAAAATACCAATAATGCGTAACCATTTAAAAATAAGTCTGTATAAGAAGATGCAACCTAAAATAACAGAAAGACCAAACGGTTACAATGAAACATCTGTTTTTCCCATTACTGCTATTAATACCGCATCTTTTACAATCACAGACATACACTATTGATACATATGATGGTCAAACTGTAATAACCTGTAGCGGAAATTTCTATGATAGCGGAAACGATGCTGGCAATTATGGCAATAATGAATCGTATGTGGTTACATTCTGCGCATCATCAGGCAGAATTACGGTGGACTTCGCCTCTCTTAATCTCAGAAATGAAGGAGGAGATACCTTACGGATATTTGACGGGAATAATACCTCGGCCAGCCTGTTAGGAGAATATACGGGAACAAACCTTTCTTTTTCAGTACAATCAACGGATTCCTGCCTTACCTTCGAATTTACCTCTGATGGCAGCCTGACCAATGGCGGATGGGACGCATCAATCAGTTGTTGCCCGGTACCATCGACATCGGTAATTGGTGGCCTAACCCCGGTTTGTGCCGGTACTGCCGGTGTGGTTTATTCTGTTACGAATACGCCCGGATCGACCTATGATTGGATTGTGGAAGGAGGAAGCCAGGCCGGTGGCGGAAATACCAACAGCATAACCGTGAACTGGGGATTGCTCCCCGGCACATACCGAGTTCGGGTGGTTGAGAATAATGGCTGTACAACCGGTGATACAATTTCCCACGACGTTACGTTACATCCGTTGCCATCCGTAAGTTTTACCGGTCTTGATTCAATATATGATATACGGCTTGATGCCCCGGTTACACTATCCGGGTTACCGGCCGGAGGAACATACACCGGGCCCGGAATGGCAGGATCTGTTTTTAGCCCGCTAACTGCGGGCATTGGCGTGCATTCAATCCGATATAATTATACCGATATCCATGGATGCAGCAATTCAGCCACGCAGAATACAGACGTCCGTGATTATAATACCCGGTCAGGTGCCCGCCTCATCGGGAATATACAAAACTACTGTTCATCCAATGCCGGTTATTCAAATACCACGGCAACCGGTGACGGAACAGCGGGATCATGCTGGAGCGGAGGAACCGGGAATAATGTATGGTTCAGGTTTTATGCCCCCGGCACTTCGGTTAAAATTGACCTGGTTACGGGAGGTGTATATGGTACCATGCGGGGTCAGCAGATGGCAATATGGACTGCAGGCGGATTACAGCTTGCCTGTAATGATGCCGGCTGGAATTACAGCGGAACACTTTCACTGAGCCTCGACAATCTCATACCCGGAAATGCATATTATGTTTCGGTAGATGATCAGACTACACACGGATCCTTTACGTTGTGCACAAATGATATTGCCGGCTATGACCTCAGATCAGGAGCTTTTTTGATTAATAGCATTGACAGCTGGTGCTCAACAAACGCCCAGTTCAGCAATAATCTCACTACAGGTGACGGAATCGCGGGATCATGCTGGAGCGGAGGAACAGATCACAACGTATGGTTTAAATTCATAGCTGAAACAAATGAAGTAAAGGCAGATATAAAAACAGGCGGATCATTCGGTACAATGCGCGGCCAGCAGGTTGCGATATGGAATAATGTCGGAGTGCAGGTTGCCTGCAACGATGCCGGCTGGAATTACAGTGGAACGTTAAGTCTAAGTATCGATACACTCACGCCGGGCCGCACATACTATATATCCGTGGATGACCAGACTACTCACGGAACTTTCACCCTTTGTGTTGACAACAGCACGGATTTTGACTTTAAATCGGGTGCCGAATTATTATTCTTTATGGACAACTGGTGTTCTTCCGATGCGCAGTATGACAACCGGTTCGCCACCCGTGACGGGTCAGCCGGCTCTTGCTGGAGCGGAGGTACCGATCATAACGTGTGGTTTGAATTTGTTGCGGAAACCGGGGGAATTAAAGCGGATATAAAAACCGGGGGAGTATTCGGAACCATGCGCGGTCAGCAGATCGCAATATGGAATTCATCGGGCCAGCAACTTGCCTGCAATGATGCCGGATGGAATTATAGCGGAACGCTGTCCCTAAGCATTGATACACTTACAGAAGGAAGACATTATTTCATTTCAGTGGATGACCAGACTACCCATGGTACTTTTTCCTTATGCATGAATAACAAAGTCGGATATGATTTTAAGACCGGTGCAGTTTTCCTGTCCGATATAGACCACTGGTGTTCTTCCGATGCGCAATACGACAACCGTTACGCTACCCGCGATGATAATCCCGGATCCTGCTGGTCCGGTGGGACCGATCATAACGTTTGGTTCAGATTCATTGCCATTTCGGGACAGATACAGGTAGATGTAAAAACAGGCGGGACCTTTGGAAGCATGCGGGGACAACAGATCGCAATATGGAACAGCACTGGTTTGCAGGTTGCCTGCATCGATGCAGGATGGAACTATAGCGGAACTTTGTCGCTTTTGTCTGACACCCTTACTTCTGGAAATGTCTACTATATTTCGGTGGATGATCAGACGACCCATGGATCCTTTACAATTTGTGCAAACAATAAATCGGGATATGATTTTAAAAGCGGAGCAATGCTGCTTTCATCACTGGGTGAGTGGTGCTCTTCCAATGCCCAGTTCGATAACCGCTTCGCTACCCGCGACGGATCGGCAGGATCCTGCTGGTCAGGCGGAACCGACCACAATGTTTGGTTCAGGTTCGTGGCTTCCACTAATGCTGCAAGGGTGGATCTAACTACGGGTGGAATCTACGGAACCATGCGCGGTCAGCAAATTGCCATCTGGAATGAGGCGGGAACCCAGGTAGCCTGCAATGATGCAGGGTGGAATTACAGCGGTATGCTTACCCTTGGTGCGGATACTCTTACACCGGGAAACACCTATTACATCTCGGTGGATGACCAGACTACCCACGGTAGTTTCAGCCTGTGCCTTGATAACAAACCCGGATATGATTTTCATTCCGGAGCCTTGCTCCTCACGGATACTGATAACTGGTGCGGAGCTGACGCAACCTATTCCAATGCTTTTGCCACCAGGGATGGTTCGGCAGGATCTTGCTGGAGCGGAGGTACCGATCATAACGTTTGGTTCAGCTTTACTTCCGTATCCAACAGCGCTGAAGTGAAGGTTAAAACAGGCGGTACTTTCGGCACGATGCGGGGACAACAACTGGCTCTGTGGAATGAAGCCGGTGTGCAGGTCGCCTGCATTGATGCAGGATGGAATTACAGCGGTACGCTAACCCTTAGTGCGGATACACTTACTGCAGGCAGAACCTATTATATTTCCGTGGATGACCAAACCACGCATGGTTCATTCACCCTTTGTATAAGCAATCTGCCCGGTTATGATTTTAAGGCCGGAGCACTTCTTATTTCCGATATTGATAACTGGTGCGGTACCGATGCACAGTATGATAATCGTTTTGCCACGCCCGACGAATTGGCAGGAAGCTGCTGGAGCGGGGGAAGAGATCACAATGTGTGGTTCCGTTTTGTTGCGATTTCCGGACAGGTGCAAGTGGATGTAAAAACCGGCGGATCATTCGGATCCATGCGCGGGCAGCAAATTGCCATATGGAATTCAAATGGCACGCAACTTGCCTGTATCGACGGCGGATGGAATTACAACGGGACCCTTTCGCTCAGCATGGATACGCTTACGGCCGGAAGGACATATTATATTTCAGTCGACGATCAAACCACACACGGAACTTTTTCCCTGTGCGTTAATAACAAGGTGGGCTATGATTTCAAACAGGGAGCCGTGGTCCTCACCAATCTCGACCACTGGTGTTCCTCCAATGGCCAGTATGATAACCTGTTTGCCACTGCTGACGGAACAGCAGGTTCCTGCTGGACAGGCGGTACGGATCATAATGTATGGTTCAGCTTTACCGCTTTGTTTGACACTGCCGTAATCAGGCTGACCACAGGTGGAGTATCGGGAACTATGCGGGGACAGCAGATGGCCGTATGGACTTCGGCCGGCGTGCAGGTTGCCTGTCTGAATTCCGGATGGAATTATTCAGGGATCAGTACTGTTAATCTGAATACTCTGATCCCGGGTAACATCTATTACATATCCGTGGATGACATGACCACACATGGGACATTTTCACTATGCGTTAACAATGTCAGCGGAAAGGAATTCTGGGCCATTGCTTCCGGTGACTGGAATATTCCTTCCAACTGGTCCCGTGCTGAAGGAGGACCACCCGCATCCGTGAAACCTGACGGTTCAAATGTAGTGCATATAAAAGGATACAGTATTACTGTCAGCGGTAATGAGGCCTGCGCCCGGGCTGACATACCTGTAGCCAATAACCATACCTATCTTATCATTGACGGGGGTGAACTGGATGCACATGGTGCAGTATCCCTGTCCAATGCCGGGACAAATTACACCGGCAAAATACAGGTTAAAAATGGAGGTACTCTGATCATTGACCAGAACCTTTCATTTGCGAGGAACGGGGGCAATGACGTACTTGGCATGGATATAACAGAAGCTTCCACGGTAACCGTAGGCCAGGACCTCTCTTTTGCATCGTCCGCCGGTACTTCAGGCAATAATGAGATCAATGTCAACAATACCGGCATTCTTACCACTAACCGCGATTTATCACTGGTGAACACAGGAGGACCTAAAATCATTCTTTCGCTGAATAATTCGGCCATATTCAATGCGAAAAGGGATATCTATCTGACTGCCGGAGCACAGGACAAGGTGGAGATACAGGCAAACGGCAGTGCCACCGTAAACCTGTTCGGGAATTTCAGGAGAGGAAGTCCTGCCTATGGCCGGTTTTTGTCCGGAGGAAGTGCAACCCTGGTTTTTAAGGGAAGCAGCTACCTTCAAACCTGGCCCAGGAACACGGGTTCGGGAACCGACGGGTTTACCTATCAGAATGTTGTGATTGACAATACAAAAGTAACAACCCCTCAACTGGTGCTTGAAGGAATGGTAACCGTGAATGGACAGGTTACATTCACCCGCGGAATTGTGAATTCAACTGCTGTTAATGTACTGGTGTTCGCCCCTGGTTCCGCCGTCACCGGGGCAAGCGACAACAGCTATGTTGACGGGCCTGCACAAAAGACCGGGAATAGTGCTTTTACTTATCCAACCGGAAATTTCGGCAACTATCAGCCGCTGACCCTGACTGCACCTTCAATGGTAACAGATGCCTTTACGGCGCAGTATATCAATTCCAATCCCCATCCTACATACAACAATACCCTGCATGTGCCGTCCCTTACCAATATCAGTGAATGCGAATACTGGGCAGTTACCCGAAACTCAGGTACATCCAATGTGAGTGCCACACTGACCTGGGATTCACACAGTTGTTGCATCGGTGATTTGTCCGGCCTCAGAGTCGCCATCTGGGAAGGTACCCAGTGGACAGACCATGGAAACGGGGGAACCACCGGAACAAAAACTTCAGGAACGATCATTACCTCGACTTCGATAACGCAAAACAATAATATTCTGACCTTTGCCAATACCCTTCCCGAAGTAAGCTTTACGGGTCTTGCAGGTCCTTACTGTGCCAGCGCAGCCCCAGTTTTACTTACCGGCAGCCCCCTTGGCGCATCAGGCATTTTCTCGGGCACCGGAATAACAAACAACGGTGACGGTACTGCCACATTTAATCCGGGAACATCCGGTGCAGGAACCTTTACGATTACGTATACCTATACTGATCCGGTAAACGGATGTTCAAGCCTGCAATCCCAGGTTGTTACCGTTTATCCTAATCCCCGGGCCTCCATGAACCAGTCAGCAATAGTCTGCCCGGGGTCAAAAGCCGATCTGAACATATTTTTTACAGGAACCTCACCCTGGAACTTTGAATATACTGATGGTACAGCTACATACTCCGGAATCACTTCCTCCAATCCTTATGCATTTCAGGTCACAACACCCGGTACCTACCAGGTTACCGGTTTGACGGATGCGCACGGTTGTATCGGAAGTGATTTTGGAAGCCAGGCTATTATAAGCAATTATCCACTTCTTGCAAAACCGGTAATCGATGTTACAGGTCCCACCGAGTTTTGTGAAGGCAGTTCGGTCAATTTATCCACACCCATATCAGGAAGTTTTGCCATCTGGTCAACCGGGGAGACTTCCTATTCCATCGTTGTGAGCGAAGCCGGCGACTATAATGTAAGACTTATTGATAACCATAATTGCGTTAGTCCGGTTTCCGATGATACCCATGTGACAGTAAACAAGGTTCCCCGAAAACCTTTTGGCATCACTGGGAATACAACTGTATGTCAGAATGTGCCCAGTTCTGCATTGTCAACGTTTTCAGCCTATGCCACAACCTATGACTGGAATATCACCCCGGCGGCCGCGGGATCGTTTTCAGGCAATGGTGCTTCAGTGACCCTGAACTGGAATCCCTTCTTTGCAGGTGTTGCAACGGTAACTGTTACCGGAACGAATGCCCTGTGCGGAAGTGGGCCGGATTCCGATCCCCTGGTGATTACGGTGAATGCTTTGCCGGATGATCCGGGAGCTATTTCTGGACTTGCATCAGTTTGCCAGTCTACCGGCAGTGTGGCCTATTCCATAGCGCCGGTAACCCATGCAATTACGTATTCCTGGACCTTGCCGGCTGGTGCTTCCTTCAGCGGACCTTCAACAGGAAGCAGTATTTCAGTTGATTATGGAGCGGTTGCAGCTTCAGGGAATATCACGGTAACGGGTATAAACGGATGCGGGACCAGCTTTAATCCGTCCGTTTTACCGGTTTCTGTCCATGCCAGGCCGGTGGCAGACATATCCGGACCGATCCTGGTTAACCTGAACGATGTGGTAACCTATACATCCGATCCGGGAATGAGCAATTACAACTGGTCCGTTTCAGCCGGCGGGCAGATCGAATCAGGCGGAGGAAGTTCAGATGACACTATAACCATCCGCTGGATTAGCGGTGGATCCCAATCCGTAAGTGTTAACTATGAAAACTCAGACAATTGTTCTGCATTATTGCCGGCTTTTATTAATGTCACTGTCAATGAGCTGCCTTTAAAGCCCGGAACACCCACCGGTACGGTCAGTATATGTGCAAACAGTCCCGATACCCCGTATTCTACTACCGGTGCGACCGGAGCAACCTCTTATATCTGGGCAGTCTCACCTCCGGGAGCAGGAGTAATCACCGGCAGCGGACTTACAGGGACCATGGACTTTGCCGACAGCTGGTATGGAACAGCCACAATAACAGTGACGGGACATAATGCCGGCGGGGACGGACCCGCATCGGATCCGATCAGTGTGGTTATTCATAAAATACCTGAAACGGGAACCATTTATTATCTTCCTCCTCAATAATGCACGAAAGAAGGCCGCTGTATTTCAATTGAAAAAATCCATTACCCACAAGTAAATTATTTCGATTTTTTATTGCATAATAAAAAAAATGTGTATATTTGTACTAGTCTTTTAATACAATATACATATACCACAATGATTAAATTTATTCTAGATCCCAAAGGAGGCACCCCTTACTACCGGCAGATCATTGACCAGATCAGGTTTGGCATTGCATCGGGTAAGCTGGCGGTGGGGGAGCAGTTACCTACCGTAAGGTCTTTGGCAGTAGAACTGAAAGTGAATCTTAATACGGTTGCCAAAGCCTATAAAGAACTTGAAATCCAGAATATTCTGGAGACATACCAGGGTACAGGCACCTTTATCCACCAGAGCGAGGCCATCCTGACGGAAAAAGAAAAGCAGAACAAAATGCAGGAAATCTGCAGGGAGTTCATGACAATTGCCTATACCTATGGCTTTACCAATGACGACATGATTAATGAACTTCAAAAACAAAAGTAAAATGAAAACAAATCTCATCACCAAAAACTCCTTTAATCCTATTTCCATAACGATTCTTATTGTATTAGCCGGTGTGGAGACGGCTTTGTATTATTTTCAGATTATTCCGGTGCCAGTATTTATCGGCTTACTGATCGTATCGGTTCTGCTGGCCAGTTCAATTCAGATCGCTGACCAGTGGGAAAAAGCAGTGGTACTTCGCATGGGTAAGTATAAGGGACTAAAAGGACCGGGGTTGTTTGTTATAATTCCCATTATTGACCGGATTATTAATTATATCGATCAGCGTATCCGGGTAACCGATTTCAAAGCGGAACAAACCCTCACAAAGGATACTGTTCCTGTAAATGTGGTGGCAGTGCTGTACTGGACTGTATGGGATGTGGAAAAGGCCGCACTGGAAGTGCAGGAATATAATGCCGCAATTGAATATATCGCCCAGACAGGCCTACGGGATATTATCGGAAAGCATGAACTGGCGGAGCTTTTGCAGGACCGTGAAAAGATTGCCAGTAATCTCCAGGTTGTACTGGACGAAAATACAACTCCATGGGGAATTACCTGCCAGAATGTGGGAATAAAGGAAATAACAATTCCACAGGCATTGGCAGACGCCATGAGCCGCCAGGCACAGGCTGAGAGAGAGCGCAGGGCCCGGGTAATTCTTGGAACGGCAGAGACTGAAATTGCCGAAAAGTTTGCAAAAGCCAGCGAGCAGTATATAAATAATCCGGTAGCACTCCAATTGCGAGCGATGAACCTGATCGGAGAAGGTTTGAAAGAAAGAGGATCAATGATCGTTGTCCCAAGTTCCGCACTTGATTCAATGAACCTCGGTGTTATTGGAGGACTGGCTGCGCTGGCAAAGCAGCAAATCCAACCTGAAATAGAATAATATATTCAATCATAGCAGGATACAAGCGTAGTTACAAACTACGCTTAGCACTTGGTGCTGGGCGAAGTTTGCAACTTCGCCCCTGAATTCTAACTTTTAAAACATCATATTTTTTCCGTTTCATACTTTTTAATTACTTTTGCATTCCCTTTGCGAAAAGTGATTTCCAATATTCTTTTGGCCTTAACATATTAAATTCTAAATGATAACTGTATCAAATCTGAGCGTTCAGTTCGGCAAACGTATCTTGTTCCAGGATGTTAACCTGAATTTTACTCCTGGCAACTGTTACGGGGTAATCGGGGCGAATGGCGCCGGTAAATCTACCTTTTTGAAAATGCTTTACGGTGACGTTGAGAGTCGTACTGGATCTGTAACATTTGGACAGGGAGAGAGATTATCTGTTTTGAAGCAGGACCATTTTGAATTCGATGAATTTCCTGTACTTGATACTGTATTGATGGGACATACGCAATTGTGGAATATCATGAAGGAAAAGGAAATCATGTATGCCAAAACGGATTTTACAGAAGAAGACGGCATGCGCGCTTCAGATCTCGAAGAAAAATTTCATGAACTGAATGGCTGGAATGCAGAAAGCGATGCGGCCAGTCTGTTGAGCGGATTGGGAATTGAGGAGGAGCTTCATGGAAAATTAATGAAGGAACTGAAGGTAAAGGAAAAAGTAAAGGTACTTCTTGCCCAGGCCCTTTTTGGAAAGCCCGATAACCTGCTTCTGGATGAGCCGACCAATGACCTTGACCTTGAATCGGTTAACTGGCTCGAACATTATCTTTCTGAATTTGAAAATACTGTATTAGTTGTTTCTCATGACAGGCATTTTCTCGATTCCATATGCACTCATATAGTAGATATTGATTTTAACCGGATACAGCAATTTTCAGGTAATTACAGTTTCTGGTATGAATCCAGCCAACTGGCCCTTAGGCAGCAATTAGCCCAGAACAAAAAGGCTGAGGAAAAGAAAAAAGAGCTGCTTGAATTTATTGCCCGTTTTAGTGCCAATGTCTCCAAATCAAAGCAGACTACCAGCCGGAAGAAAATGATCGAAAAGCTGAATATTGAAGAAATCAAGCCATCAACACGAAAATACCCCGGCATTATATTTACGCCGGGAAGAGAACCCGGAAACAATGTGCTTACTGTAAAGGACCTGAGTAAAAAAGTTGAGGGTAAATTACTGTTTAAGGACCTGTCTTTTACGGTTCACAAAAACGACAAAATTGTTTTCCTCTCAAGGGATTCCCGCGCAATGACGATTCTTTTTGAAATTCTCAAGGGACACGAAAAGGCGGATACTGGCTCGTTCGATTGGGGTCAAACCATTGTCAAGGCTTATCTTCCGCTGGAGAATGAGAAATTTTTTGAAAAGGATATTCCCCTGGTGGATTGGCTGGCTCAGTATTCAGAAGATACAAGTGAACAATTTCTTCGGGGATTTTTAGGGAAGATGCTGTTTTCCGGTGAAGAAATTTACAAAAAGGCATCCGTACTGTCAGGTGGTGAAAAAGTCCGTTGCATGATCGCCCGCATGATGATCCGGAATGCTAATGTGATGATCCTTGATTCACCAACGAATCACCTCGACCTGGAATCCATCCAGGCTTTCAACAATACCCTGATTAAATTTAAAGGAAACGTGCTGATGTCTTCACATGACCATGAATTCATACAAACCGTTTGCAACCGGGTAATTGAGATCGGTCCCAAAGGCATGATCGACAAGCAGATGGAATATGACGATTACGTCACCGATGAAAAAATGATGGAAAAACGCAACACCCTTTACCTGTAATAATCCCGATTGGTTTCTCGCAGATCTCGCGGATCTCGCAGATTAATTTGTGTTTGCGGGGCTTTTTTCTCGCAGATTCACGCTGATTTCGCAGATTTCGCAGATATATAATAACTAATTCCGGACATGTTAATCGAATGCAATGAGATTCTCTGCGTCCTCAAAAAAGTAAAGCGCCTCAGCATATAACTTTGTGATCATTGCGCCTACCTCCGTGTCCTCGGCGTTAAAATTTTAGCATATCCCATTTTTATCCTGATTGCTTTCCCCCGCACCCTTTAGAGCAGAGAACTGCAAAACTGCCCTTAGTCCGGTAAATAAAACTTCTGCACTATGCGTTAAAAATTTTGGGCACTCTTTAGTTAACCGATAATAATTTCCTAATTTACATTCCTGGATTTTGACAGGATAATAATCAAAAAAATGGGTCTTTTTGATCGGTTTAAGCGCATGATGAGAAAAGAGGGGATTAAGTCTGACAACTTACCTGAAAGGGCGCCTGATGAAGATATAATACCTTCTGAAGAAATTAGCAGGGAAGACCTGCTGAATAATTTTCTAAGCCGGATCACACCCCGGGAAAATGTTGCTTCACATCCGGCTATTTCTGAGCAACCAGTGAGTTTCCAATCTGTTTCTGTTCGGGATTTTCCTGTTTTTCCGGTATCCGTTGACCTGGAGAAGAAGATCAGGGAACTGCAAAAAATTGCTGAATCAATTGAAAAAAGAGATACAGGCGCGACATCAGCAGAAAATATTGATTTTACAAAGTTCAGGGTAAATTATGCGCATGCCCTGAATCCGGCACAGCTTGCCGGTGTGATTTCAACCGATAAGCCGGTTCTTTGTATAGCGGGTGCCGGAAGCGGCAAAACCCGGGTGATTGTTCACCGGGTTTCCTACCTTATGGAAAAGGGTGTGGATCCACAGTCGATTCTCCTGCTCACATTTACCCGTAAGGCCGCCAATGAAATGCTCCTTCGCGTGGAGACCCTGCTTCATGATAAAAATGCAGGCAAGGTTACGGGTGGCACTTTCCATTCCTTCGCCAGTTACGTGTTACGAAAATATGCCAACCTTCTTGAACTGCCTCCTAATTTTACGATCATTGACAACGCCGATTCGGAAGACATCATTGACCTGATCCGTACGGAGCTAAAATTCAATACCAAGGATAAGAAATTTCCGAAAAAAGGCCGCATATACGATATAATCTCCTATTCCAGAAACAAACAAAGCACCATCCGGGAAATCATACTTAAACAATATTCCGGGCTTGAAGACAGAATTGCCGACATAGAACTGGTTTACAGGGCCTACACAAAATATAAGAATGCCAGTCATATGCTTGATTTTGATGATCTTATGGATATATTGAACCTGTCATTAAAAAAGAATCAGAGATTCAGGGAACTAATCCAGGAAGCCTACCAGTATGTAATGGTCGATGAATTTCAGGATACAAACGCTGTTCAAAATGAGATTGTGCAACTTATTTCGGCGAAGCACAGGCGACTGATGGTTGTAGGGGATGATTCGCAAAGCATATATGCCTTCAGGGGAGCGAATTATGAAAATATACTCCGTTTTCCGGCGGTTTATCCTGAATGTACAGTTGTGAAAATAGAGGAGAACTACAGGAGTAACCAGTCAGTTCTCGATTTCACAAATTGCATCATATCAAATGCTAAAATTGGCTATAAAAAAAGACTGTTTACCCATAATCATAGTCACCACATGCCAGTGGTGCACCGCACTTATGGACAGGATGACGAAGCCGTATTCATTGCAGACCGGATCCTGGAGCTTCGCGAACTGGGTGTTCCCATGAACCAGATGGCTGTGCTGAACAGGGCCGACTGGCATAACCGCTATATACAGGCTGAACTTAGCAAAAGAGGAATACCCTATGTTGTTGTTGGTGGTTTCAGGTTCAATGAACGTATGCATGTTCGCGATGTGGTTGCCTTTCTGCGCCTTACCTTTAATCCTTCAGATGCAATTTCATGGCACCGGGTACTCAAGTACATCGGCGGGGTGGGCCAGGTGACAGCAAGCCATGTGATCACTTCCATACAGGATTCAAACAACGAGTTTGCTTTTGATATTTTCCGTCATAAGAAATTCTATGACGAATTGTACGAAATGGGTTTGATGTTATCAAGGGCAAGCCAGCCAATATACACTCTAACCCAGAAAATTGAAATGATCCGGGACTATTATGAGCCGCTTCTGAAAGCCAGGGAGGATGATTACCTGCAGCGCATGCAGGATATTGAAGTACTTGTTGACCTGTCAAGGAAGTATAAAAACCTCGACCGTTTCCTTTCAGACTTTGCATTGGATCCCCCTTCGAAAAGAGTAGCAGATCAATCCACTCCCCTGATTGATGAGGGAGAGGAAAATGGCAAGGTAACCGTAAGTACTGTCCATTCAGCCAAGGGTCTTGAATGGTATGTTGTATTCATTCCGCATGCGCTGGATGGTATGTTCCCATCCAACAGGGCCACGAATATTGAAGAAATGGAGGAGGAGAGAAGGCTGTTTTATGTCGCCTGCAGCCGGGCGAAGGAAGAACTTTACATTACGCTGCCCCGGAATATCTATTCCTATGATGCGGTTTTTCACCTGCCCTCAAGGTTTCTGATTGAAATTAGCAAGGATAAGTATGTGTTGGGAGATAACCAGCCACCTTCATGATCATGAAGAAAAAGTTCCATAAAAAAACTTCTTACTATGTTACAGGATAGCTAAAGAGCATGTATATTTGATATACACGTATAAGCAGGGTGAATAAACAGCCAATCTTTATGAAAAAAGCTAAAAAGCTTAAAAAAAAGGTTTACAACCGCGAGCTTGAAAAACTCCAGATTGAGTTAGTGAAGCTCCAGGAATGGATAAAAACGAAGGGTCTCAAGGTTGTTGTCATTTTTGAAGGTCGTGATGCGGCAGGGAAGGGAGGAGTGATCAAAAGAATATTACAGCGGTTGAATCCGCGAATATGCCATGTGGTGGCATTGGGAACACCTACGGAACGTGAGAAAACGCAGTGGTATTTCCAAAGGTATATTCCCCATCTTCCCTCAGCCGGTGAAATGGTGCTTTTTGACCGTAGCTGGTATAACCGTGCGGGTGTGGAACATGTAATGAATTTTTGCACACACGAGGAATACGAGGAGTTTTTACGCACCTGTCCTGAATTTGAAAGGATGCTTATACGTTCCGGAATAATTCTGATTAAATACTGGTTTTCTGTTTCCGATGAGGAACAGGAAAAAAGGTTTCGGGCAAGAATTGAAGACACAACAAAACGTTGGAAACTAAGTCCGATGGATCTGGCCTCGCGTGAAAAATGGGTTGAATACTCCGAGGCAAAGGATGAAATGCTAAAGTATACAGATACTAAACAATCAGTGTGGTATGTGGTAGAAGCCGATAATAAAAAGGCGGCACGGTTAAATTGCATCAGTCATCTTTTAAGTATGATTCCATATGAGGATCTTACACCCAAACCGATGGAACTACCCCCGAGAAAGGACAGAAAAGCCTATGTAAGACCTCCCATTACTGATCAGACCTTTGTTTCGGAAGTGTATTGAATTCTGATTATTTTGACTGGGGTTTGGCCCTCAGGTATTGAACAGGCCAGTCAACATTTTCATCGAATTCATGCGCTGCAATCAAAGGCAAATATGGATTCCTCAATAGTTCCCTTGCAAAAAAGACGAGGTCGGCATGATCTTCCTGCAAAATCTGTTCGGCCTGGTTGGCTGATGTGATCAAACCAACTGTTCCGGTAAGTATTCCGGTTTTCCGGATTGCTTCTGAAAAGGGGACCTGAAAACCCGGACCTGTAGGGATTTTTGCATGAGCAACATTTCCTCCGGATGAACAGTCGATCAGGTCAACACCTTTAGTCATAAGCACAGAGGCAAGCCGCACGCTTTCCTCCGGAGTCCAGCCTCCTTCAACCCAGTCGGTAGATGAAATCCTTACAAACAAGGGATTTTCATCAGGCCAAACAGACTTTACTGCCTCCACAACCTGAAATAACAGGCGTATCCTGTTTTCAAACGAACCTCCGTATTGATCAGTACGATGGTTGCTCATGGGAGACAAAAATTCGAATAATAAATAGCCATGGGCACTGTGTAACTCGATCACCCTAAAACCAGCCTGCAAAGCACGCAGCGCTGCTGCTTTAAAATCAGCTATTACCTTTTGAATTCCGGTTTCATCTAAAACAGCGGGTAACCTGTCTTCGGGATTGAATGGAAGTGCACTGGGTGCCACAGTCCGCCATCCCCCTTCTGATTCAGTAAGTTGCTTTCCACCATCCCAGGGTGCCGCACATGATGCTTTTCTGCCGGCATGTCCCAGTTGTATTCCTGCGATAGAACCATGTTCATGGATAAAACGTGCGATCCTCCTGAATCCTTCGATGTGTTCATCTTTCCACAGCCCTGTATCGCCGGGGGTAATGCGGCCTTCTGGAGAAACGGCCGTTGCTTCGGCAATTATAAGACCGGCACCACCAATGGCCCTGCTGCCCAAATGCACAAGGTGCCAGTCGTTTGTAAAACCGTCAATGGCAGAATATTGACACATGGGGGATATAACGATCCTGTTTTTTAATATGATGTTCTTGATAGCGAGCGAAGAAAATAACTTCGACATGGTTGAATAGTAGTTATAATGTTAGTAGAATTAAGCAAAGATAATCTTAATAAGTAAATTGAACCCGTCACAGATATCCTGTGGGCAGGAACTCATGTTGTGTGTTTTTGTTTTTCCAATTCTTTTTTTACTTTCACTTTTCTTTAAACTTTCAAATTCAATCATATGTATTCGGATAATCACATTGGCGAGAAAATTGCAATGCTGCGGAGTCTTAAAAAAATAGAATCACCGGATTTGTCAGCCCGGGCAGGCCTCTCACTGAATCAGCTGGAACTCATTGAAAAAGGCCAGTCAATTCCTTCCCTGGGAGTTCTCATTCGCATTTCCCGCGCATTGGGCATTCGCATCGGAACACTGCTCGACGACACTGTAAAAGAAGGTCCTGCAGTAATGAGGGCAAGGGACAGGCAGCTAGCCTATAGCTTTTCAACCAGTGAAGATGTCAACCGCGAACACCTTACATTTTTTTCTTTGGCTCCCAATAAAGCCGGACGCCATATGGAACCTTTCATTGTAGATATTGTGCCCGGAGAAAATAAATTGCTTCCCAAATCATCACATGAAGGTGAGGAATTTATTTATGTGATGGACGGAAAAATAACAGTAGCCTATGGAACGGATGTAATTGAACTTGAAAAAGGGGATAGCATCTACCTTGATTCAATCGTAGATCATCTTGTAACCACACCGGGTCCCTCTGCCCAGATTTTAGGCGTTGTTTATGTACCGGTTTAATCATTGAAGTGATGGAATTATTGGAATATACACTGGGTGGAATGCTTGAAAAATGGGCATCTGAATCACCCGATCATGAATTTATGGTTTATCCTGACCGGAATCTGAGATTTACCTATTCCCTGTTTAACCACCGCGTTAACCAGTTAGCCAAGGGACTTATATCCATCGGCGTTAAACCGGGTGACAAAGTTGGCATCTGGGCAAATAATGTGCCCGACTGGTCAACTTTTATGTATGCCACTGCAAAAATCGGTGCAATCCTGGTAACAGTTAATACAAGCTATAAGCTTACTGAGCTCGAATTTCTCATCCGCAATGCTGATCTTCATACCTTGTGCATCATTGATGGATATCGCGACAGCGATTATGTGAATATGATTTTTGAACTTGTCCCAGAACTAAAAACTTCCGTGCGGGGGGAGCTTTTCAGTGAAAAATTCCCGGTACTTAAGAATGTGATTTTTATTGGGCCCCAGAAACACAAGGGAATGTATAATACCCATGAACTTATTCTGTTGGGATCATATTTGCCTGATGATGAGCTGAATAAAGCTAAGGAAAAAGTGAACTGTCATGATGTGGTCAACATGCAGTATACTTCCGGAACTACCGGATTTCCCAAAGGAGTGATGCTCAGTCACTATAATATACTGAACAATGGTTTCGCCACGGGTGAATGCATGCAATACACGCAGGCTGACCGTCTTCTGGTTTGCGTTCCGTTGTTTCATTGTTTTGGCTGTGTACTGGCCATGTGTGCGGTAATTACCCACGGATCAACCATGGTTTTTGTTGAAGATTTTGATCCCCTGATGGTTCTGGCATCGGTACAGAAAGAGAAATGCACAGCCTTATACGGAGTTCCCACCATGTTCATTGCCGAGCTTGAATCATCCCATGTTCGACATGTTTGATCTGAGCAGTTTACGAACCGGAATCATGGCCGGATCATTATGTCCGATTGAAACCATGAACCAGGTAATGGAAAAAATGAATTGCCGTGACCTTATCATTGTTTACGGCCTCACCGAATCATCACCCGGTATGACGGCTACACGCACAACCGACAGGCCTGAAATAAGGGCAACCACAGTGGGTACTAATTTTCCCGGAGTGGAAGTAAAGGTGGTTGACCCGGAAACAGGGAAGGAATGTGCTCCTGAAGTGCAGGGAGAAATATGCTGCCGGGGCTATAATGTAATGAAAGGTTATTATAACAATCCGGAAGCTACTGCCAATGCAATTGACAAGGAAGGTTGGCTTCATTCAGGCGATCTTGCCGTAAAGACAACTGAAGGATTTTATCGCATAACAGGCCGTATCAAGGATATGATCATCCGCGGCGGCGAAAACATCTATCCGCGTGAAATTGAAAATTTTCTATACCTGATGCCCCAGATCGAAATGGTAGAAATTGCAGGCATACCCGATGAAAAGTATGGCGAAATTGTGGGCGCATTTATTAAGCTGAGGGCAGGAAAAACCCTTACCCAGGAAGAAGTTCAGGAATATTGCAGGGGAAAGATATCCCGTCATAAAATACCCAGACATGTAATTTTCATTGATGAATTTCCAAAAACTGCCAGTGGGAAAATTCAGAAATATAAATTGCGTGAAATGGGGCTTGAATACGTGAATTCACTTTGCTCATAGTCGCCTATCCAGTCCGGCATCAAACATTCCGGAAATTTATCACGTCTTGTCAACAAATCTTCACATCGAATTGTTAGCCATTTAAACACAATTTCCTAACCTCAATTAAAGACATTTTTTGGTGCTCTACTTGCTGTTTTTGTTCTAATTCTTAAGTTAATATGGATAATTCCAGGAAACTTGAATATGCAGACTGGGTAATTCGTTTTTTTTCAGTGATCATTATTTTCATTGGAAGCTATTGGTTAATATCCAGGCTGAATGGTTCTGTAATTCATCTGACTTCTCATGGGAGCCAATCGGGCAAAATTTTAATGAAGACCAATATGTCGTTTTCGCTGGTCCTTTTTGGGATATCCTTATTTTTGATCGGATTGCCAGTGAAATCAAGCATTCCGAAATGGATTTCCGGAACATTTGCTGCAATTGTTTTTGTAATTGGAGCACTCACGCTAATTGAAAATGTTTTCATTGTTGATCTGGGCATTGATCAGCTACTGGCAAAGGAACCCATGGGATCAAGGGGCACAATAAGCCCAACCCGGATCGGCCTCCCCGGGTCATTGAGTCTTACTTTTCTGGGAACCGGTTTTCTTTTTCTTCTTGGCGGAAAAAGAAAACTGGCCACCTTAATGGGATTAATGGTATGCACTATCAATCTGGTACCTGCATCGGGGTACCTGTTGAATATTGGTCTGTTTTACAGCAATCCCCGACTCACTGCCATTGCCTGGCCAACCGTAGTAGCTTTAATGTTTTCCGGGTTGAGTCTGGTTATTATTAAACCTGGAAATATTCTTAAAAATCTGATAATCAGCGATAATCCTGGCGACATTCTTATCCGCAAACTTCTGCCTGCTATCATCATTATACCACTTGCGATTGGTTTTATAATTATACAGGGAGAGAGACTAGTATTTTACACTTCCACAATCAGCACAGGTATTCAGGTAGTTATGCTGATTATCTTTTTTACTCTGGTAGCGTTCAGGATGAGAAGTATTATTAACAGAATCAATTCGTCACGAAAATCAACTGAACTTTCATATCGGGAAAGTGAAACAAAATACCGGCTTATTTTTGAAACTGCGAATGAGGGAATCTGGATTACGGATAGTAACCGCGTTACAATCATGGTTAATCAGAGATTGTCAGAGATGCTTGGGTATCCAATAAGTGAAATAGCAGGAAATACGCCTACCAAATTTCTTTTTAATGACCAGGAAGAAATCAGGCAGGAAGTTAGCGATATACTTAAGAGTGGCCTTAAGACATCAAGGGAATTCAAATTCAGGCGTAAAGACGGATCAATACTATGGGCTATTTCCAATGCTTCACCGGTTTTTGACAACAAGGGTCAACTGGTAAAAACGGTTTCCATGCTGACCGATATTACCAAGCGAAAAAATGCTGAAAATGAATTGAGGCGGGCACAGGAACAACTAAATCTTGCCCTTGAAAGCGGGAATATCGGAATATGGGAATGGGATCTAAAAACAAATAAAACCAACTGGGATGATAGAATGCAAAAGATTTTTGGTCTTGAACCCGGTTCATTTGATAATACATATAAAGCCTTTCTAAATCTTGTGCATGAGGAAGATATAATGCATATTGAAAAGGCAATTAGTGAAACCTTAAGCAATGGAAAGTCATATGTAAACCTGTACAGAACCAAACCTGTAAACGGAAAGATAAAATACATCACTTCGAGGGCAGTAGTAAATAAATTTGAAGAGGGTAAACCAGTGAGTTTAATCGGGGTTTGCTTTGATGTTACCTGGTTGAGTGAAGAAACTGAACATACAATATTAATGCTGAACGAGGAGTTGCTTCGTTCAAATAAGGAACTTGAAAACTTCGCCTATATAGCATCGCATGATCTTCAGGAGCCGCTCAGAATGGTTTCGTGTTTTACCCAGCTCCTGTCGCAACAATACCAAAGCAGTCTTGATGATAGGGCGCGTGAATATATTTATTTTGCTGTGGAAGGTTCCAACCGGATGTATGAACTTTTAAACGGACTCCTGGCATATTCAAGAATTCACTCGAAAGGTAAAAATTTCTCCCAGGTGGATACAAACCAGGTTGTTAATGATGTTAGAAAAAATCTTGCGCTTAAAATAATGGAAAGGAATGCGACGATTGACGTGGGTAATCTTCCCGTCATTCATGCGGATGGAACACAAATGATTCAGCTTTTTCAAAATCTGATTTCCAACGCAATTAAATTCAGTCCGGAAAGCCCTAATATCTATAATCTCATCTATAAAGAATGAAGATCATTATATTTTTTCTGTAAAAGATCATGGATTAGGTATTGAATCTCAATACTTTGAAAAGATTTTTAATATTTTTCAGAGACTTCTGCCCAGGGAAAAATTTGAAGGAACGGGAATAGGGCTGGCCATATGCAAAAGAATAGTAGAGCGGCATGGTGGAAAAATCTGGCTGGAATCTGAACCCGAAAAGGGGTCCACATTTTTCTTTACCATCCCTATGAAAAACTGAAACCGGATGGTATCTGGATTCCGGATCTTGGCCAAGGCTCGGTGGCCCGATGAGCTGCAAAACGCCGGATACCAGCGTCTAGTATCCAGTCATATTCCCTAAATTCATGGTAATGTTTGTACATGATTTCAAAGAAACTGGCGGCAATTTTGGATTGGAAGGAGATGGATCAGCGGTCATATTATTCATTTTAAGGTTATTCACCTTTACTGCTTCCAGCGCATAGGTGTAATAGCTTGACTGAACTGCGCCCCAGGAAATGCTTCCCTGGTTAAAATAAACATTTTCTGCATTCTCAATATAAACAACAGGAACATTTGATGCATATATTTCTTTTCCGGCGACAGTATTAGGTCTGAGATCGAAATTTCCCCCGCTCACCTTGTCCAAAGCACTTTTTCTTAAAATGAAATCAAAGTTGCTGAAATATATATTCTGCAGTTTAGTCTCATCAGAAGCATACATCAATATGGCATTCTCACCGACACAGGTTAAATTATCAAAGTGAATATTCTTTACAATTCCAATACGGGAGCCCTTTACACCACGCAGGGCTGAAATTTTTATGGGTTCGCCATTTCCCCACCAGTCGCCTGTATGCATTCGGGTTTCAATACGAATATTTGAAAAATTGATGTTCTGGGCCGATCCCGAATCACGAACAGTGATATTTATCCCACAATTGGAATCGAAGATCGTAATATTGTTGAAATTGTAACCCGACATGTGATTCTGATCCCATCCACCGATACGGATGGCGCTGGACCTCGATTGAAGAACACAATCAGAGACATTGATATTTTCAGACGGTCTCATAATATCCTTATAACCCGGATCACCAAAATGGTGAGCATAGCCAGCCAGTACAATGGCATCATCACCACAGGTTATAATACAACCGGATACATTGACATTGCTGCTGGAGTTAATATCCAGTCCATCACTGTTGGGGATCAGCAGATTATTGTTGATTGAAATACCGGTTACTCTTACCCTGTCGCAATGAACGATGAGAAAAGTCCAGTATGGGGCATCAACCACCTCAAAATCCTGCAGCACCACATTTCTGCAATTACTGAAAATAATCATCTGATGATACCTGTCTTTTGGCATTACCGGACCATCGCCGATTCCGCTTTCCACCTTCCTGAAATCATATTTTTGACGGATGTAATTATTCACATCGCCCCGGATAACCTTTGCACTGTCCCTATACATAAATTCCATTCCCTGTCCGAATATTTTGCCGAGTCCGGTTATTGATACATTTTCTGCATCTTCTGTATAAAGAACGCCTGCCAGTTGTTCATTGTGCCGCTGATATTGTGACAGATCCGTTGTGGCTTTTAATATGGCACCATTCTCCAGGTGCAATTCGACATTGGATTTCAGATTCAGTGTACCTACCAGAAATTCACCCTGTGGAATATATACTATGCCTCCGCCATGAACAAAGCAACTATCAATGGCATTTTGGATCTGCAAAGTCGTTAGTTCCAACCCATTATTTATGGCGCCTGATTCCATCACATTGTAAACAGCTGATTTTGAGGTAAAACTGATTGCTGCAATAAGTAAAATGAATATAATTTTCTTTTTCATGATGTTTTACAATTTCATATGTACCAGCCAATTTATGAAAATAATTTCAATTTTGACCGGTTCCGGCCGGACGGAAGGAAGGTGCACTTTTGTTGCGCAAAGTCTTTGCACGGTATCTTAAAATAAATATAGCAAGAAGGAACGCCATAACAAAAGCTGCAGCTGCATACCCTATATCATTCTTGTGGAACAGGGGCTCATTGCTGCCAATCATGATAAAAGCCGACCAGTAGAATGGATTGGCAGGTCTTACGTTACCCGTACTTTTCATACAGTCAATTTTCGCCTTTCTCAGGGCAGCAGCAGCAGGCATTCCCCGCCGAAGATTCAGACAGAATTTCTTAATTATTATGGAGGCAGAACGGTCATTGATTTTCCATAAAGTCATGACAAGATCATTACATCCTGCATATTTAAAGGCCCTGCCAATGCTGCTCAATCCTTCGCCTTTTAACAGTCTTCCAAAGCCTGTTTCGCAACCGCTTAGAATGGCAAGTTGAGTATTCATGTCAAGATTGAACATTTCATCAAGATAGAGTACCTCATTATTTTCATTTATGTCATCCTTACCTGAAAAGAACATTCCCGATAGTTCGGGAATTGAATCATTGATAATTGTATGTCCGGCAAAATGGACTATCTTGGATGAAATGGAATTTCTGAAGTGCGATTTGGTTGCATCCTTTCCCAGGAAGGCTTTTCCGTTGAAAATTTCAGCTGCATCCTCAATTTCTTCAACATTGTATTTCAGACTGGAAAGATAACCACCTCTTTTGCCCAACACACGGACTTGATTTAAAGCGGAATTGCTACCGTAAAAGGGTGCAAATCCTGAATAAACATTACCTTGTGAGGCATGCGAATTTCTTCGGTGAAAATTCAGCAATCCGGCTGAATATTCGTATCTTATTGTGAAATCCAGCAAAAGATACTCCAGTTTTTCATAATTCACTTCTGAGGGATTTTGCGGAAGCTTGCTGACCAATGCTTCGAACGGCAGATAACATAACTTCCCGTCAGGTATCAGAATAAGTTCTTTTGCATTTGAGAACTGTGATAATGCGGGTTTCAATAGTTTTTCATATAACCAGAAAGATTGATTGATAAAGCTTTGGTAATTTGCCGGATCATATCTGTTCAGGTTATCGGAATTGAATAAGGCCTGAAGCAAATCATTCAAACACGTATTGTATTCTTTATTTTTGGGAAATACCTTAAAAACGGTTTGATTGCGGTTAAATGCAATGAGGGCTATGGAATTTTCACCATCCAGGTATTCAATCAGTATTTTTCTGCTGGCATATTTTTTAATCTCCTGTAAATCAGGAATTTTATTACTATGTTTTACCTCGTAATATTCAGGAAACCGTTTTTCGAGTGTTTTCAGAAATTCATTATATTCATTCTGAATTCGTGCACTTTCGAACTGACAATTCCGTATAATCTCAGGATCGGCATTTTGGAAATTAAGTTCATAAAGGTCATTCTGCATTTTAACCAGTTGGCTCTTAAAGCGATATTCTTTTTCAATTAACGTATCAGGAATATTGCCAAATTTTCGGGCCTGGTTTTGGCGTATGGCATCCAGCAGGACCTGGTTTTTGCTCTTTTCAATAAAATTATATGCATATGTGATAACAGAATCAGTCGGTTCAATCTCATAGGCATTATAACAGGCCTGAATCGCATTCTCATACATTTTTCTCACATCCATGACAAACAATTCCTTAAAATCATCAGTGGAAATCAAATGACGGAAGTTCTCAATTACCCGGGTGGTGAGCTGATAAGTGGATAATGTTGAGCTATACAGGTTCCTTTTTGACCTGGTGTTTTGAGCCACTCCAAATAGCGCGTTTGATTTTGTTATCAATAAGCCCATTATGATTTTATCCGGATGAATTATCGAGATTTCAGGATTTTTTGATGTCAGATCAAGGTAGGCAGAATCCTTATAAAGTATCATGAATGCTCTCTGGGTAGATTGAATGGCTTCTTTGAATTTACCCTGCTGAAGATATGTATCAGCTATCTTTGATAAAACCTGCGCTTTTCGGGATATATTAAAATTCTTCTCCTTATTGATAATTGATTCAATCTTATGAAAGTAAAGAAGAGCATCATTATATTTTCCTTCATGAGACAGGCCGTCTCCGTACAACTCGTATACATCAATAATTAAAGGATCACCTGGATGCAGAATTTTCAGGCAGTAACTTAAGTATAGATTGGCAGAATCAAATTGATTGGTCTTTTGATAAATTTTAGCCATCATTTTATAATTGGAAATGACATAGGTTTTCCATTGTTCCGTGATCTTAACAGGGACTTTTTCAAGGGCTTCTTTCAGGATTGATTCTGCCCTGGCATATTTCCTGTTCCGGTAAAAACTTGAAGCGATATACTGCATATAGGTATAAGCATACAGATCATCATTTTCAGGAAGTGATTTTTGCATGAGCTGGTAATAGGAATCCACTTTGTCATTCAAACCCATATCAATATATAAATCAGCAAGATAAGAGTAGGATTTAAATACCGATGATTTGTCGGGGTGTTTTGTTTCATTTAACCTGTCGATCAGTGAATGAAAAATATCGGCAGCCTTCTTCAGTTCGCAATTCCTTACATAGTAGGATCCGATCATCATCATCATTTCCGCCCTGATGAAATATTGAGGATCAAGGGAATCCAATACAGTGGATTTATGTTCTATAATGTGCCCACCCCTTATAATGGCTTCCTTCATTACATCATGATGATAATTCAAACCAGCAATGTAGGCAATTATGCTCAGTGCGCCCAGGCATATATCCCAATAACCTTCTTTTTCACTTTCCTGAATTACACCGGACAAATATTTCCTGGCCTGATCATAATCAATCAGGAATTTTTGGGATTCTATATATTCATTATACCCTGCCTCAAGATAGATTCTTCTGTCATCAGGCCGGGCACTGAAACCTGTATTTGTAAATAGAATAAATAAAGTGCATAACAGGATCTGCAATTTATACTTTTGCATTTTATTTATCCTCACCTTTTGGCGGGGAAGGAGGGATTCCGCCTTTTATAGCCATAACATAGGCGGTGACAGTAAATACAATTCCAGCAATTAATGCCAGATTAAGGTTTCCATGGTTTTCAACCCAAGGTCTGGCAATTTTATAAAGTCCCAAAAGGGATACAAGAGAACCAGCCATTAAAAATGTAAAGATAAATAGCCTGGTTTTCGGCGGTGAAGGAGGAATTCCGCCTTTTAAGCTGGCGCTTTTTAAGTCAGTCATGGTTATGGATTTAAGTGAAGATCTTTGTTGTGAAACATATCACAAATGTTTTTGTTTAGTAACCCTATAAAATCAGTCATGTTTTACAAAAAATCTGCCTTTTAAATTGTCGGAGTTAAAGGAATATGGACAGTAGATACTCACATTAAATTTAGTTTCCTAAATTTGTGATTAACCAAATCATTTCACCATGAAACAGGTATTTAAGTATGCAGGATTTATTTTGATCATACTTGTTATTGGGTTTTTAATCTGGAAATTCTACTTTATTCTGGTTTGGGTACTTGTAGCCGCCATACTTTCATTTGTAGGCCAACCGCTGGTCCGGTTTTTTAGCCGGATGCACTTTAGAAGAATAAGAATTCCACTACCGGTCGGTGCTTTGCTTGCCCTGTTATTGATGGTCATCATGTTTCTGGGCTTGATGGCCATTTTTGTACCGCTCATTGTGAATCAGGCAGAAACAATTGCCAGGATAGATGTCAGCAAGCTGGCAGAAAACCTGCAGGGGCCACTGCAAGAAATTGATCATAAGCTGCATTCATTTGGTGTAATTCCTGAAGGGCAAACAATGCAGGATTTTATTGTTACCAAAGCCAAATCATTAGTGAATCTTGGTAGCGTGGGTAATGCCCTGGGAGGTATTTTCAGTTTTGCAGGAAACTTATTTATAGGAGGATTTGCGATACTTTTTATTACATTCTTTTTCCTGAAAGATGAAAATATGTTCGAAGAAGGTTTGTTTCTATTCGTTCCTTTAAAACATCATGAAGCAACCCATAAAATTATTGCTGAATGCAAAAGCTTGCTAAAACGATATTTTATTGGAGTAATACTGGAAGTTATGGGTGTTATGACACTAATATCCTGTGGACTATGGATATTTGGTGTTGAAAATGCATTGCTTATAGGCTTTTTTGGAGGTGTGATGAATATTATACCTTACCTGGGACCGATCATAGGCACTTTAATCGCACTTACACTGGGTATTACAACAACTCTCGCTAGCGGGGCCTATAATGAATTGCTATCCGTACTGATAAAAATTGGCAGTGTGCAGTTGGTTGTTAATTTTATAGATAACAATATACTGGTTCCCCTAATTTATTCGAAAAGTGTAAAATCACATCCACTCGAAATCTTTTTTGTTATCATTATGGGTGGAAGCCTTGCCGGTTTACCGGGTATGTTATTAGCAGTACCTGTATATACCGTGATCAGGGTGATTGCAAAGGAGTTCCTTCAGAACTTCAGGGTTGTGCAAAAGCTCACGGAATCAATCGATTAAAGCCTGCATCGGGTTCTAGTCGTCAAAATTGATCTTTTCGAAATCTGCCAGTTTCATGGCCTCTTTCCTGTATATTTTTTTTGACTGCACTTCGCCGTTGGCTGCACTTATACGGCTGAGACCATAATATGCATAGGCTGCAAATTCGTTTCCATACTCACCAAAAGAAGATATACCAGTGATTCCTGTTTTATAATACTGTTGAGCCAGTTTATTTTCATGATACTTTTTTTCCTGCAAAATGCCTTTCAAAATCATTTGCTGTGCCTGAAAATAGTTACTTCTTCCGGACTCCTGTGAGGCATGAATCAGCCTTTCTGCTTCGTTGTATTGCTTCATGAAAAGCAGATTTTTTATATACAGATTAATATAATACTCATTTTGAGGATATTGCTCGTGAAGTATCTTGTAATAATATAGACTTTGTGGATAATTGTTTTCAAAGTTTAAATAGATCGATGAAAGGAGGGAATATGATTCACCGCGTAACACAACAGAATTTATGCATGCCTTCTGCAATTCTTTTATTCCAAGTTCCGTATTTCCTGACCGAAACAGAAGCAGGAAAGGTTTATAAACAGGATATATCCTGGGATAGGCTTCCCGATAATAATTGTAACCTCCGGTAAAATAATATAAATCTGAACAGACGGAGTTTAAATCAAATGCACGCTTCAAATGCTTGTAGGAACTTGTGGTAAGAGATATCACCTCCATAATGAGACCATTATCATCATAATACATCAAAAGCATTCCCCTGGCACATAAATTGGCTAACAAATATTCAGCCTCATAATCCGGATTTTTGTTGGCTTCGGAAAGTCTGATGCACTGGAACATATCCTCTTCAAAGGAAGCACGCGAAACAGATGTATGAAGCATGGGGTAATTTTCCCAATAGGTCAGAATTCCTCTCAACAGGAAGACAATCGGGTGTTCCGGATATAGCCTGATGATTTTTTCGTAAACCTCACGGGCACTGTTAAATTGCAGATTATAGATATAATCTACATCTTCCCTCACCAGTCTTAACGTAGTTGTATCATGAAGGATTTGTGCATTGACAGAGGCTAAACCCAGTGATAATGAGAACCCAATGCATCTCAAAATATTTTTGAAACTTCCGGGCACTGCTCAATAGATTTAACATATAAATTTACTCAAATCGTGTGGATCAAACTCTAAAAAATTGAAAAATTGCACTGGTTATTTGATACAGGATGATCCTGGATACCTGTTCCATGATTCATCATTCATCATTCATCCTTAATAGGGATACTCCTTAATCACATTAAACACCCCGTTAATTAACATTTGAACCGCGATCACTGCAAGGATAAGTCCCATAATTCTTGATATGGCCTTTATAAGGGATGGCCTTAATTTATCGGCGATGCCTTTGCTCAGAATAAACATCAGGTAGGTGATTGCACATACCACAGCAAATACAAGTATGATGAGTATGGTATTCATAAAGCTTTTTCCCTGTCCTACAAAGTTCATCGCGGTTGTAATAGTTCCGGGGCCAGCGAGCAAAGGAATTCCTAATGGTGAGACTGCCATGTCTTCATAAGTAGCGTCGGCATTTTTATATTTCGATTTATGTGCTCCGGCTGATTTACCCTGGAGAAGGTCATACCCGATAAAAAAGACAATGATTCCGCCGGCCACCTGGAAAGCGGGTAGTGTTATATTGAACAACCTGAATATGATGTGTCCAAAAAGGCTGAAAAGTGTAATTATGAAAAAAGCTACCAAAACAGATCTGAATGCGACCCTTTTGATTATTTTCCTGTCTGCATTACCCACCATGGTTAAAAATACAGGCGTGTTACCAATGGGATTCAACATGGCAAAGAAACCGATAAACACGGTGGTTAACAGTAAGATGACATCGGATATTGAATTCATGATGGAATTTTTAATTGATTTTTTTGCGAAGGTGAGAAATTCTTTGCACTGTGAGGCCATTTATACTCTGGTTTTTTCAAATGCATTCAGTATCAATGGATCCGGTACCCATATTCCCGACTGAACTACATTCACGCTTGTTGCCTGGTTCACGAAAACAATCTCCGGAGTGTATTGTTTATCCTTATGAAACTCAATTTCTTTTGATTGCCGAAGGGCAGGAAATTGTCTAAAGATTTGGACTAAATGGCAAATAATCGACATTTTGATTTAATAATTGTCGGGGGAAGTTATTCGGGGATGGCTGCAGGTATGGCTTTAGGCAGGGCATTGAGACAAGTTTTGATTATAGACAGCGGTAGTCCCTGTAACAGGCAAACACCTAATTCCCACAATTTCATTACCCAGGACGGTAAAACGCCCAAGGAAATTTTAGCATTGGCCAGGCAGGATGTACAAAGGTATGATACAATAACATTCGTTAACGACCTTGCGACCAACGGGATTAAAACTGAAAATGGCTTTGATATTCAGACAGCATCCGGTGGGACCTTTAGCGCAAAAAAAATACTATTTGCATCCGGCATTAAAGATATAATGCCTGATATTGAGGGATATGCAGAATGCTGGGGCATCTCGGTACTTCACTGTCCCTATTGTCACGGATACGAAGTAAGAAATGCGAAAACAGGCATTTTGGGAAATGGAGAATATGGGTTTGAATTTTCTAAACTTATTTCAAATTGGACTCAAGAACTTACACTGTTTACCAATGGACCATCAACCCTGACAGCCAAACAGTCTGCTGAAATTCAAAAACACAATATTAAAATAGTAGAAACAGAAATTGAAAAACTGGAGCATTCGAACGGTTATCTTCAACATATCATTTTCAAAAACGGTACAAAATATTCTATCAAAGCTATTTATGCAAACAGTCAATTTGAGCAGCATTGCACAATTCCTAAAATTCTGGGATGTGAATTGACCGAACAGGGGTACATTAAGATCGATCCTTTTCAAAGGACCACTGTTCCGGGAATTTATGCCAGCGGTGACAATTCAAATCGTATGCGCACCCTGGCAAATGCTGTAGCCATGGGTACAACAGCCGGAATGATGGCTAATAAAGAAATTGTAGAAGAAGAATTTTAAAGTATGAAAAACATGAAAAACAATACAAAGGAGTTGTCACCAAAACAACGTGAAGATCTGCTCAAAACATTAAAAGCCCGTTTTGACAAAAACATGAACCGCCATAAAGGCCTGGAATGGACAAAAGTTCAGGCAAAGCTGGATGCCAAAACTGAAAAGCTCTGGTCACTCAGTGAAATGGAAAGGACTGGCGGTGAGCCGGATGTTGTTGGTTATGATAAAAAAACGGGCGATTACATTTTTTATGATTTTTCCGCGGAAAGCCCCAAAGGACGCAGAAGTCTTTGTTACGACCGTGAAGCGCTGGATTCAAGAAAAGAGAATAAACCTGAAAATAATGCTATGGATATGGCTGCAGCCATGGGTATTGAACTTTTGACGGAAGAACAATACCGGGATTTGCAGAAGCTTGGAAATTTCGATACGAAAACTTCGAGTTGGGTATTAACGCCTCCAGATATTAGAAATCGCGGCGGCGCTATTTTTTCTGATTTCCGCTATGGCAATGTCTTCGTGTATCACAATGGTGCAGAATCCTACTATGCTGCCAGGGGATTCCGGGGCTCGCTAAGGGTATGAGTTTAATGCTGACAGCTTAGCGCCAGTAATGATGTTTTTTCATTCATGCTGTAAATATTGAATTTAAAATATTGATATTTGATAGAATCAATTGTTGGAACAGAAAGAATTTTATAACAACCCGACAATAATCAGGCACATTTATTCATGAAAAAACAAATCATTTCTCTTTTTCTGTACCTCTTGTTCGTGTCGCCGGCATCAATTATGACAGGACAGGCATTGACTGCACGGGCAGAAACCGACGACCAGGTTATCCATATTCAGCAGGTTTATAAAACAATTGACACACTTAAGCTCAAGGTTGATATTTTTTACACAAGTCAATCGGTTGAAAGGGAAAATAATACAGCAATAGTATTCTTTCATGGAGGCGGGTGGGCCTATGGCTCGCCGGGTGAGTTTTTTACAACCTGTGATCGGTATGCGAGGATGGGTATTGTCACTTTTTCGGTAGATTACCGCCTGTCAATTGATAATGGGGTGATTCCCAGTAAAACTATCAGTCCTATCGAATGTGTAATGGATGCAAGAACAGCCATGCGTTGGGTTCGGGAAAACGCCGCTAAATTCCATATCGATAAGAATAAAATTGTGGCATCCGGTCAGTCTGCTGGAGGACAACTGGCGTTGTCCACAGCCATGATTAATGATTTTAATGAAAAATCAGATAACCTCACTGTCAGTTCCCGCCCTGATGCGATTCTGCTTTTTTCGGCCTGTGTGAATACGGTGGAGGGCTTTTGCGACTATCTTTTGGGTGACCGCAGGAACAAAATCTGGAGTATTTCCCCTACACACAATATTAAGCCGGGATTACCCCCAATGATTGAATTTCATGGGCTTGACGATGATCAGGTACCCAAATGGACTGTTCAGTATTTTGAAACTGAAATGAAAAAGGCGGGTAACTATTTTGAGCAGCACATGTTTGAAGGAAGGAAACATTACCTGGGAGAAGGAAATCCAAAGTATTCACGGTATTACGACGATGAAATACTTGAGATTACGGATGCTTTTCTCCGGAAATACAATCTCCTGGAGTAATACTTCTGATTGGTTATTTTTTTTAAGATTCACTGATAAAGACTGATTTTTTGGAGCGCTACTTTCCGATACAGAAATTCTTAAAAATATTTCCCAGCACTTCATCATTAGTAATTTCGCCGGTGATTTCGCCCAGATAATGCATGGCTTCGCGGATGTCCTGCGAGAGGAGATCTCCGGTAATGCCGGAGGATAATCCGCTGGTGGCCCTGTGCATGGCGGAAAGGGCCTTGTCGAGTGCTTCGTAATGCCTGAGATTGGTGATGATCACATCATTTTCATCTGTGGATACAGCACCGGAAGCATTGACCAGCGCCTGTTCGAGGTGGGAGAGGTGAGTGCCTGACCTGGCGGAAAGGGGAACTATGATTTCCCTGTCATTGAATATTTTTTCAACCATATCCTGCTTATCAGCTGAGCTCTTTGGCAGATAACAAGTCGATTTTATTTAACGCAATTATGCATCGTTTCTCTGTTGTACCCGGCACGGCTTTCATTTCATTGCGAAGCCTTACCATTGCATCCGGCATCGCTGTTGATATCAAGTACCAAAAGTATAATGGATGCCTGGTCGACTTTTTGCCATGTTCTTTCAATTCCAAGCTTCTCAATTTCATCGGTCGTGTGCCTCAGACCTGCTGTATCAATCAGCCTGAAATGAATGCCCCGGATGCTGATCACATCTTCGATGGAATCCCTTGTCGTCCCCTCAATCTCCGAAACGATGGCCCTGTCTTCACTTAGCAGACAGGTTCAGCAAGGTAGATTTTCCGGCATTTGTTTTGCCCACAATGGCAACAGGAATGCCATTCTTGATAACATTTCCAAGCGTAAAAGAATCTTTAAGATGCTCCAGCACTTTTGTTATTTCATCCAGTAATTGTCTGAGCTGCGGCCGGTCCGCAAATTCGACATCTTCTTCACCGAAGTCGAGTTCCAGTTCAACCAGCGATGTGAAATGAAGCAGCCTTTCCCTTAGTTTTTTTATTTCTTTTGTAAATCCGCCCCGCATCTGGCTCATGGCCACCCGGTGTGCGGCGGTCGATCCTGAAGCGATCAGGTCGGCTACTGCTTCCACCTGCGTCAGGTCAAGTTTGCCATTCAGAAAGGCCCTCATCGTAAACTCTCCTGCCGTTGCCATTCGTGCCCCGGATTGTACAAGCAGTTCCAGGATCCGTTTCTGGATATAGGGAGATCCATGGCAGCTGATCTCAATTGTGTCTTCGCCCGAATAGGAGTGTGGTGATCCTGAAAATGCTCACCACAACCTGGTCCAGCAGCTGGTCCCCGTCCACTGCATTGCAGAAATGCAAGGTGTTGCCGGCTTGTTTTGATAATTCCCCTTTTTCAGAAGGAAGCCGGATTATTTTGTCGCAAATACCCATGGCATCCGGACCGCTGCAGCGGATCACTGCAATAGCACCCCGGCCGGGTGGGGTTGAAATGGCACATATAGTGTCGTCTTTTGAGTACATTTCTTATTTCCAATTGAAGGGATAAAGGTATGATTTATAGCACTGATTTTAATAGAGTTATGTATCCCAGTCTTTCACAGGTATAAATTTTTGCTATTTATTTTATCCCCTGTACTATAATTCATCGTTTTGTTCTATTTTTATCCCGTATTGAAAACAGGTATTATGAGTGTTTTAGTAAACAAAAATTCGCGTGTCATTGTACAGGGTTTCACAGGCGGTGAAGGTACCTTTCATGCAGGACAGATGATTGAGTATGGAACCAATGTTGTGGGTGGGATCACTCCGGGTAAAGGCGGACAACTCCATCTTGACAGGCCTGTATTCAATACCGTAGCTGATGCAATAAAACAAACCGGTGCGGATACGACTGTGATTTTTGTTCCTGCTGCCTTTGCAGCGGATGCTATCATGGAGGCTGGCGAGGCGGGGATCAGGTGTGATCGTTTGCATCACCGAAGGCATTCCTACCCAGGATATGGTGAGGGTGAAGGAATTTCTGAAAAGCAAAAATACAAGGCTGATCGGTCCTAATTGTCCGGGTATAATTACCCCGGGTGAATGCAAGGTGGGCATTATGCCGGGATTTATACACAAAAAGGGAGGCATAGGGATTGTTTCACGCAGCGGGACTCTCACCTATGAGGCAGTAGACCAGGTAACCAAGGAAGGTATGGGCCAGTCGACCTGTATCGGTATAGGCGGTGATCCAATTATCGGGACCTCAACACTTGATGCAGTCCAGCTTTTCATGAATGATCCGCAGACCGAAGGGATTATCATGATCGGGGAGATCGGGGGCAGTATGGAACCTGATGCCGCCCGTTGGATCAAAGATCACGGCACTAAGCCCGTTGTAGGATTTATTGCTGGTCAGACGGCACCGAAAGGAAGAAGGATGGGTCATGCAGGAGCCATCATAGGAGGAGCAGAAGATACAGCTGCAGCAAAGATGAAAATAATGCGGGAATGCGGCATCCATGTTGTGGAATCGCCGGCTGACATTGCCAAAACTATGGTGCTCGCTCTCAAATAATATTTCATATGCAAGTTAAAGGTACGGCTCTTAAAACCACCCGTGATTTTATAAAAACCCAATTCCCCGATCAATACGACAAATGGATTGAATCCTTAACACCCGATTCGAGAAAAATTTATTCGTCTACTCTTGATGCAACTGCATGGTATCCTTTTCGGGAGGGATATTTAATACCTGTAAATAAAATTATTGAACTCTGTTATGGTAAGGACATCAAAACAGGGGGAGACCAGTTAGGAAGTTACAGTGCAGAAACAGCACTGAAGGGTTTTTATAAGGTATTCCTGCTGATTGCCTCACCCCAGTTTTTAATGCAGAGGGCATCAAAGATATTTACAACCTTTTATAATCCCAGCCTCGTGGAAGCAGAGATCACAGGGCCTTATGGTGCCATTCTCAGGGTTCTGGAGTTTGAAGACATTGATGAAGCGGTTGAATATCGCATTGCAGGATGGATCCGAAAGGCTTTGGAACTGGCTAATTGCCGGGAACCGGGTTATGAAATCAGGAAATCGATGGCAAGAGGGGATGCGGTAACGGAGATACATTTTACGTGGTTATAGAAATCTCTCGCAAATCTCGCGAATCTCGCAGATCATTGTGTGTTTAACGGGGCTTTTGTGCTCGCAGATTTCGCAGATTTATAAATATTAACGGGGCTTTTTTCCATCTCTGACCTCGCTGATCTCGCAGATGGAGTAATTCTGTTATCTGAAATGGTTAATCGAATGCAATGAGATTTCTTTGTGAACTCTAAAGCTCGTTAAACATCAAAAAGCCTCTGTGCAACTCCGTGTTGAGACTTTTGGCCATCTCATTGTTTAGACATATGTTTTCTATATCTCATTTCTCATAACTCCTTGTCACTTCGTCACTCGTCCCTCGTCACTGTTCCAGCACCTTGAAATTCCATTTTGAAAAATCAGTGCTTTTTTCTACTTCATTTTCAAGATCATCAGGAAGGGAAGGGAAAAAATCCAGTCCGGTTGCTTTTTCCACTTCATCTACTGACACTGCAAAGGATTTTGCTGCGCCATTGGCTGTATTGCTGCGGAACAGGAAACCAATAGCTCTTTTTCCGTTAACATCCAGTACAGCTTTATAATACCGGGTAGGTATACTCACCTTGTTGGTGCCGAATGTAAAAAAAGGCACATCGGTAAGAACGGGTCCGGTTACGATATACAATGTGTTGCCTTCTTTTGCCCATTCCCTGATCAGCTTTTCATTTGCCTTCCAGATGAACTTGTTGAAAGCAGGTTTCTGTGGTACAATGTTTGTCATCATGAAACTTTCTTCCACTGCCTTTGGTGAAGTGAACATGTCTTCAACAGGTACAAGCTGTGCCATGATGAAGGGTGCATCCTTATAATCCTTGGGAACGGCTGATCCCGTTGTAACGAGGGGGTCGGCAATATATTTATCCTTAAATGTTCCTGTAGCCTTTGCCTGTTCAGGAGTAAGTTTATAGGCTATCCATGACGGAAGTTCGTAAGGTTCGCTGTATGAAAGGGTGATCAGGGTATGGACTATTTGCTGTTCCCGCGAAGCCTGTACAGGCAATTCATAATTCTGGGCAAAGGAAGAAAGGCTGACCAGGCATGCAGATGACCAATAGGATTGATTTCATGGGTTGTTTTTTTTAAATACGTAAAAAACGAATTTTTGTTTGAGACGGTTGTCGTAGAGACAAGGCATTGCCTTGTCTCTACAATTCATTGGTAATAGAAGATTGCCGGTATTTAATTTTCAATACCTCGGATCCTTCTGAAACGGCAATTTCGCCATTTTTTCCACGGTGATGCTGGGGAAGCCAAATTCCTGCGTGACAGTTCCGAGGATAAGATAAACGCCATATCCCCTGAATGGATAGTTTTTCAGTGAATTGGGAAAATTCACGGTATCAAAAAATTCCCCATGGGTATCCAGAAAACAGCCAAAATGCATCCATTCACCTTTTACGGTATGTACATATTTGATTGTGACCAGGTTACCGAGCATCTTTACCTTGTGCCCGACATACCGGTTCAGGTCACCGGCAGCGATCTCCCCACGGAACGGGGTAATAAGCAGGTCGAAGCTGGTGAGCGTGACAGGGAATCCGAGAAGTTCAATTTCATCGTATGCATCTTCAATACGGGTCTGCTCCAATTCCGGAAGGACAAATTCACGGGGTCTTTCATGGAAAAGCATGGGCGTATCTGTTGTCTGCACGTTCTTGCCCAGCATCAGGTGGGCATCCCACAGCAATTGCTTCTTGGTTTTCCCGGTAAAGCGAAAGGCATCCAGCCGGATAAGGGTGACCAGTTGTTCAATGCCGGCAGGGACACGGTTGATAAAATCCTCCAGGCTTTTATATTCTCCTCCGGCATCACGCTGGATTATAATCTGTTCAGCTACCTTTGATTCAAGGTTGGCAATATGAATGAAGCCAACAAATATCTCGCTGCCGTAAATACAGGTCTTGTAATGGCTTTTATTCACGCAGGGCAGGGAAATGGTTGCCCCGCACCGACGGGCTTCGTTAAAATAGACCCAGGTGTGGTAGAAGCCGCCAAAATTATTGATCACGGCTACCATAAACTCTTTTGGAAAATAAGTTTTAAGATAAAGGCTCTGGTAGCTTTCCACGGCATAGGAAGCAGAGTGAGCCTTTGAAAAGGCATAACCGGCAAAAGAAGCCACCTGCCGCCATACTTCAGCCGACAGTGCATCAGGATAACCGCGTTCCCGGCAATTTTCGAAGAATTTTCCCTGGATGCGCTCAAACTCTTTTTTCGATCGGAATTTTCCGGCCATTGCCCTGCGCAGAATGTCGGCATCGGCAAGATCCAGCCCTGCAAAATGGTGACAAATCTTGATCACATCCTCCTGGTAAACCATCACCCCGAAGGTTTCCTTCAATTGTTCTTCCATAACCGGGTGCAGGTATTTGAATCCCCCCGGATTATGGAACCGGTTGATGTACTCCTTCATCATTCCCGATTTGGCAACACCCGGCCGGATAATGGAACTGGCGGCCACCAGGGTGAGATAATTGTTGCAATGAAGTTTCTTAAGAAGGCCGCGCATAGCGGGACTTTCGATATAAAAGCAGCCAATGGCCTCCCCACGGTAGAGCCGATCATTTACCTTTTCATCCAGCTTGAAATCGGCAATGCGGTGAACATCCACCTTTGTTCCCCTGTTTCCGGCTATGATTTCAACACTTTCGTTGATATGCCCGATTCCGCGCTGACTGAGAATATCCAGTTTTTCAAAACCGATCGCCTCTGATACATACATGTCGAACTGGGTTGTCTGGAACCCTTTAGGCGGCATGTCGAGTGCCGTATAGCAGGTAATAGGTTCTTCAGATATCAGGATACCGCCGGCATGAATGCTTCTCAGATTGGGAAAATCAAGCAATTGATTTCCGATCTGAAAAAGCTGTTCAGTAATATCATCCCGCGTGACGGCCGCAGGATTATCCACCAACCGGTCAATTTCTTCTTTAGGAAGACCGTAGGCCTTTCCAAGCTCGCGGAAGATGGAACGGTCCCGGAAGGTGCTCATCGTTCCCAGGAGGGCTGTATGCTTGCGTCCGTAGCGTTTAAAAATATAGTCCTGCACCTCATCCCTGTCTTTCCAGGAATAATCGATATCGAAGTCGGGTGGAGAAGTACGCTTCGGATTGATGAAGCGTTCAAAGTACAGGTTCAGCTCAATGGGATCAACGTCAGTAATTTTCAGGCAATAGGCCACAATGCTGTTGGCGCCGCTGCCACGTCCCACATGGTAAAAGCTGCGGCTCATGGAATACCGGATGATGTCCCATGTGATGAGAAAATATGCGGAAAAGCCCAGTTTATCAATCACTTCAAGTTCATGTTCCACACGGCGTATGGCTTCAGCATTGGAATGTCCATAGCGGTAATGCATTCCGTCGAGAGCCAGTTTCTTCGAGCAACTGCTTATCATCGTAGCGGCTGCCTGTAAACGTACGCTTATTCTTAACTGTGCTGAAGTCCATTTCCACAGAGCATTCATCGAGCACCTGTTCCGTATTCCGGGCAATTTGCGGGTAATCGGAATAGATGATCCGGGTGAAATCAGGCGGAAGAAAGATCTCTTTTTGGGAGGCCAGGTCATCGGGGGTAAGCTTGCTTAGCAATGTGTTTTTTCCGATGGCGCGAAGATGGCGATGCAATACAAATTCATCAGCATTGTCAAAGGTTACCGGCAACAAGGCCAGCAGCTTCTGCTCGTGATAGCGGAACCTGGAAGAAACCAGGCGGTTGATATCTCCCGGCCGGATGCCGATGAATTCATTTTCAAGCGGCTTAACGGGAGCGCTGCCAGTGAGCGGATAAATTGTGTATGCATTGTCAAAACCCGGCGCACGGGGAGGCAAGGGGAGCTTTTCGAGGTTATGCCGGGTAAGAAATTCATTTATCTCGCGAAATCCCTCATTGTTTCTGGCCACAACCACGTAAAGCAGCCTGTTGTTCTCATCCCGGAACTCCATGCCGGCGATGGGCTTGATTCCATTGAGCCGGCATTCGCTGATGAAATCCATCATACCTGTGCTGTTATTGATATCCGTAAGTGCCATGGCCCTCACGTTATTCCTGCGGGCAGCGGCTATCAGTTTTTCAATGGGCATGGTGCCGTAGCGGAGACTATAGTATGAATGAGAATTGAGGTACATTGCAGTAAATTTCTATATGGACGTAAATCTTCGAAATTCATCATTCAGTGTTCCTTGTTCGATGTTATTTTTCAGAATCGAAATCCTGGAAAAATAACATCGAACAAGGAACACCGATTTTAGAATATCGAAGATTAGTGCTGGTTTCAATATCCAGTATCTACTATTTGTTTCCAACACCGATTACTGATCACCGAATACCGATTACAGATTCCAGAATACCGATTACCGAATACCGGCTCCGGGTTCTCTGTGATCAGGTAATTCCGGTAACCATGTTTATCCATCATGGCATAAGTCCATTGCAATAGTTCCTCATTCGATGAATTCAGTAGTTTAGCGGCTACCTCTGCCTCGAACCATCCCTCTTTTTTTAAAAAAAACAATCGTTTCTGCATGATGAAAATGATTATAATACAATCAAAAAATCAGATTATAATATAATCATTATTGATCATAAAGTTTTTCTTTTTTTGATTTTTTCTTAGGATTTCGGATAGTGAAGGGTATTGAAATTTGAGAGATAATTTTTTCAACAAAAAGTAAATAAGAATTAAAGATATATATATCTTATTTTGTAATTTAGCCTGGATTTTCCAAACATTTCCATTACTAATTGAGTTTTAAACAATTAATACTTGAATTATGGAAACAACAACAATGACGAAGATTGACTCCAAAAAGGTAGAAGCTTTTCTGGGCCGTGTAGTTACAGATTTTGGAGCGGCAGTTGGTGTAACGCTGTCGTATATGGGTGACAAACTTGGTCTGTATAAGGCCATGGCAAACGCAGGACCGCTTTCCGCGGCTGAATTGGCAAAAAAAACCGGTTCAAGTGAATCGTATATAAAGGACTGGCTGATCAACCAGGCAGCGGGCGGATATATCGAATTTGATGTTTCCACCGGCAAGTATATACTACCCGATGAGCATGCCCTCGCGCTGACGGATGAAAACAGTCCGTTTTATGTAGCCGGAGGATTCCAGGTAATTAATGCCATGTTAAAAGCCAAGGACCGCATTGAGGGCAATTTTAAGACAGGAGAGGGAATGAAATGGGGAGAACATCATCACGACCTGTTTGAAGGGACTGAGCGGTTTTTCAGGCCATCCTACCTGGGCAATTTACTCAGCAATTGGCTGCCTGCTGTCTCCGATATCATGAAACGGCTGAAAGAAGGAATTTCTGTTGCCGATCTGGGTTGCGGATATGGGGCATCTACGATTATTCTTGCCGAAACCTTTCCAAAATCGAGATTTATAGGTTTTGACAATCATGCCCCATCCATAGAAGAAGCCCAAAAAATTGCTTCTGAAAAAAAACTGGACAATCTTACGTTTGCAGTTTCCGGGGCACAGGACTTCATAGGGCAATATGATTTTATAACCTTTTTTGATTGTCTTCACGATATGGGTGATCCGGTCGGGGCACTAAGAAACTGCCTTAACAATTTAAATACCAATGGAATAATTATGGCCGTTGAGCCCATGGCCGGAAGGAAAGTGGAGGAAAACTTCAATCCGGTTGGCCGGATATATTCCGGAGCTTCCGTGTTATGCTGCACTCCCAATGCACTGGCTACCGGTGGTTATGCGCTTGGCACTGTTGCGAGCGATGATGAACTTGAAAAAGTGGCGAAGAAAGCAGGTTTTACCAGGTTCAGAAGAGCTACCGAAACACCTTTCAACCGGGTGTTTGAAATAAAACCCTGAAGCAGTGACAAGGGACAAGGGACTAGGGACTAGTCCCTCGTCCCTCGTCCCTCATTCCCACAGCCCTTTCCACCGCCCGTTTCCCATAGCGTTGGCGCATCTTGTCCATGGCCTGATAGAGCCGCACCATTTCCGGCGTATCTTCAAACAGGTTCAGTTGTGGCGTCCCCTGCACCAGGTGACTGAGTTTGACCCCAATGAGACGGATGAGCATACGCCGCTGGTAAAGGCGGGTGAAAAGCGACTTGGCCAGTTCGATCAGCTTATGATCGAATGACGTATAGGGAATTCGCTGTTGCAGTGTATGGGTATCGAAATTCGAATACCTTATTTTTACAGTAATACACGACGCAAGTTTTTGTTCTTTCCGCAGTTCCCATGCAATTTTTTCCACCATACCCACAAGCGTGTTATTCAGTAGTGCCAGGTCAGTGGTATCCGCATCAAAGGTGCGTTCCGAACCGATCGACTTCTGTTCCCAATAGGGTATGACAGGGGTGAAATCAATTCCATTGGCCTTTTTCCATATGTCGATGCCGTTTTTGCCCAGCACCTTCTCCATCATCTCAACCGGTATCTGGCTCAGTGTGCCAATGGTAGCCACGCCCATGGAGCGTAGCAGGTGAAAGGTCTTTTCTCCCACCATGGGAATTTTGCTAATGGATAAGGGATTGAGAAAGGGCCTGATGAGGGAGTCGGGGACTTCCTTCTCTCCATTCGGCTTTGCCTCACCGGTGGCTATTTTCGAAACGGTTTTATTCACTGATAATCCCGACGAAATTGGCAATCCGGTTTGTTTAATGATCTCCCGCCGCAGATCGTGGGCCCAATTCAGGCATCCAAAGAAGCGGTCCATTCCCGTGAGGTCAATATAATGCTCGTCGATGGATGCCTTTTCATATACAGGCGCACGCTCTGCAATAATGGAGGTTACGACATTCGAATACTTGCTGTAGAGATCCATATCCCCCCGTACAACAATGGCATCAGCGCATAGCTGCCGGACCATTTTCATGGGCATGGCCGAATGCACACCATATTTCCGCGCTTCATAACTACAACTGGATACAACACCCCGACCCGATGTACCCCCTATTACCACAGGCTTTCCGATAAGCTTTCTGTTGATCAGACGCTCCACCGACACGAAGAAACTGTCGAGGTCCATGTGGATGATGCTGCGCCGGTTAATATTTTCCGATGGTTCTAAAAAAATTTTCATAATGATTATAAAATAATCAAAAAATGTGATGATAATATAATCAATTTGAATTATCTTTACAAGAGGAATCTTTAAATAAATTAATACTACCATGTACTTCTCCACAAACATCCGCCTCCTTCGCAAGCGCAGGGGCCGCACACAGGACGATGTCGCTTTTGCACTCAACATGAAGCGATCTACCCTCAGCGGGTACGAAAATGAAGTCAGTCAACCCACAATTCCTGCCCTGGTTGCCTTTTCCAAGTACTATGGCGTGGCCATCGATACCCTGGTTAAGGTTGATCTGCGTACACTGGCGGAAAGCCAGCTGTCACAGCTCGAAAGGGGCGGGGATGTATACCTGCGGGGCAGTAACCTCCGGGTGTTGGCTACAACAGTGAACAGCCGCAACGAGGATAATATCGAACTGGTATCGGAAAAGGCCAAGGCCGGTTATGCCACGGGCTTTGCGGATCCGGAATTCATCCGTGATCTCCCTGTTTTCCAACTGCCTTTCCTGTCGAAGCAGAAGAAATACCGAACCTTCCAGCTCAACGGCGATTCCATGCTGCCCATTCCCGACGGCTCATTTGTAACCGGGGAATTTGTACAGGACTGGAATACCCTGGTCAGCGGCCACGGTTATATTGTACTGACTCTTGATGAGGGAATTGTATTTAAAATTGTGGAAAATCTGCTGGAATCGGATCACAGGCTCAGGCTTTATTCATTGAATCCTATTTATGAACCGTTTGAAGTGGGTGTTACAGAGATCAGGGAAATATGGAAATTTGTAAATTTTATCAGTTCCGAGATCCCCGATCCGATGATCACTCCAAATGAGCTTGTCAAAACGATAGCAGGCCTTAAGAAAGATTTTAATATCCTGAAAAGCAGAATGGAAAGAGAAAAAATGTAAATATTTTAACCCTGTAAAAAGCAACTTTACTCAAATCCGGACAACCTCCAGGCCAATTAGCCGTATATGGTATTAAATCAATTAAATACCAAAGCCTTTTACTGTGTCCGGATTGCAAAAATATCTTGCTTTGCTTTTCCTGGTAACAATTACCGGATTTGCAGGTATTTCTGCGCAGACAATCCGGCTGGAACGTGGATCAATTGCCTTTTTTGACAGCCTGGATCAACGGGTAAGCGAGCTGCAAAAACAGATACCCAAACTCAAGCAAGCGCGTGATGTGGCCTATTATAACAAGCAAAGAGAACTTGAACTGACCCTCTTTGTGAAAAATGTTGAGGAATACATTCAGGAAGAGGATCTGGACAATGCCAAGAAGCTTGTTGAAGCCCGGCTGGAAAAAGCCGAGTTCAGAAGAGAGCAGTTTACAGTTACTTTTTGCCGGAAATATAAGGATGATGTCAACAACCTGATCAAACAACAGCGGATCCATTACCAGGCTTTGTTTGCAAAAGAGAAAAACTTTAAAAAGGAATTTGACCGGCTGGTGGAGACAGGAAGCACAGATAACTATCAGAAAACCCTCCGGATGGTTAATCTGGCCCTTAAATACGCTAATGAAAACAACCTGACTGAAACAATCCAATATCTCGATAATTATAAGTCATTTACTGAGGCCCTTATATTTGATGCAGGTTCTGAATACGACCTGGCTTCTCTTACCGGAAACGTCAAGGAATTTGAAAAGGTCTTTTTACTCCTTGTGGAAAGCGATACCATTGAGGATATCCGCGAGGCACAGTCCCTGATTTCCTATTGCACAAACTACTCCCGGTTAACCGGCTCCCGACTGGATCCGGCATTTTTCGCCAGGCAGGGACTTGTTGTAACTTCATCGTTATCGGATTTGCTGGAAAGCAAGGGCAGGGAAAAAGAACTGGAACGATATACCGATAAGGCTGTTAAGGCCAGGGTTGACTCATTGAATCCTTGTGGTGTATTTAAATGGCATGACCAGATAATCGTAATTGATGAATTCAATCCGAGTTCAACCATGGAAGCCGTCAAGAAGGGTGAAGCTATTATTCATGCCGATAAAATGCTTGCGGCTTATCTTAAAAAGAATAAATTATGCACGTCAGAAAAGGATCTTACATTTGGATACGCCTTCGTGATTCCGTATCATTCAGATGCCAAAAATTCCGCTTTCTTTTTTAATTCTTCTTCACAGAAATGGCAGTATATCACCTGCTACACATCGGTAATCGACACTGAATTTACGCAGCATGTAAGTAAATATATGCCACCGATTCTGTTCCGGGATGAAAAGGATATGGCCTTTAATTAAACCATCCGCCTCTCCGCCTGTTAGTATAAAAAAACCCGGAGAATGAACAAAATTGCTTCAATATCACTTATATTTATGGGGATGATTCAGTTTGCATCATGTACCCATGCGAACCCGGTTCAGTATTCACAAGAAAAAACCGCAATGACAGGTCAGAAATTAGATACAGCCACTTTTGGAACAGGATGTTTTTGGTGCACCGAAGCTATATTTGAACAACTCGATGGAGTTACCTCTGCGGAATCCGGCTTTTCCGGAGGACATGTTAAAAATCCTTCCTATAGGGAAGTATGCACAGGAATCACCGGGCATGCTGAAGTATGCCAGGTGGTATATGATCCTTCCGTTATTTCATATGTGGATCTTCTGGAAGTATTCTGGAAAACCCATGATCCAACAACCCTGAATCGTCAGGGTGAGGATGTTGGAACCCAATACAGGTCGGCCATTTTCTATCATAACGGGGAGCAAAAAGCACTTGCTGAAGAAATGAAGGTAAAACTGCATGAAGCAGGCATTTGGAAAGATCCAATTGTCACAGAAATTGTGCCTTACAAGGTCTTCTACAAGGCTGAAGATTACCATCAGGGATATTATGATCAGAATAGCTCCCAGCCTTATTGCAGGGCTGTTATTACGCCCAAACTGGAAAAGTTCAGAAAGGTATTTGCTGATAAACTGAAAAAAGCGAATTAATATACCTGATAATTATTCCCTGAGTTTTCATTTTAATTACCCTGGATTTTATCATTTCTTAATCTCTGAATCAATCCAAATGAAAAAAATTGGTGATTACCTCTTTTCGAGTTACCTGATGGCTATGGTCCTGGCCCTTTTTGCAATATCCATAGGTGCAGCCACATTTATTGAAAATGATTTTGGCAGTGCATCTGCAAAATCACTTGTTTATCATGCTCCCTGGTTTAAATTTTTGCTTCTTATCGGAGTTATAAACCTCACAGGTAGTATTTTCCGCAAAAAACTATATACCAGGCCTAAACTCACCCTATTTGTGTTTCACCTCGCTTTTATCCTTATACTAATAGGGGCAGCGATCACGCATTATACCGGATTTGAAGGAGTACTTAGCATGCATGAGGGTGAAACATCCAGCCGGGTGCTGACCAATAATGCATTTATCCAGGTGAAGGCCGGTGACCAGGTGCATGAATTTCCCGCCAGCTTCAGTGCGGCGGGTAAAAACAGATCCAGGAATAAGTTCCATTATAAGGGTCAGAAATATGAACTATCCTGTATGGCCTTTACAACCAATGCAATACCCGACCTGATACCGGATCCCTCCGGAAAACCCATGGCGGAACTGGTTTATACTGATTCTACTGGCAGGACCAGCATAGTAATTGTTGAAGGTGAAAAAAAATCAGCCGGCCAGGTGACTTTTTCATTCAACCGTACTGATGCAGATCCGCTGGCTGTTAAAATATTTATGCGTGGTGACTCCCTTGTATGTGATGCACCCTTTGCCGTTATACGTACTGGCATGAATGATCAGGTGCAGACAATACTTCCGCAAAAAGTGCCTTTCCGGTTCATACCCATGCAATTATATACATTCCGCAATACAATGGTGGTTATGCGGAAATTTTTTGACAAGGCAAAAGTTGAAGCCCGGCCTGTAGAAAAAACTGAAGGAGGAGAGAATTACGATGCACTGGCCCTTCAGCTTACTTCAGCCGGAAAATCGAGTGATTTTACACTTTGGGGAAAAGCAGGATATGTTGGAAATCCTCAAAAGGTAACTCTTCAGAACAATGAGTTTTTCATCAGTTATGGTTCTGTGTATGAAAATCTTCCTTTTTCATTGAAACTCAATGATTTTATTGTTGAACGATATCCCGGATCCAAAAGTCCTTCCTGGTTTGAAAGCCGCGTCGAACTGAAGGATGACAGCCGGAATTTACTTGAAAACAGGCGGATTTTTATGAACAATATCCTTAATTACCGTGGTTATCGTTTTTACCAGTCTTCATACACTTCCGACGAAAAAGGTACGATCCTTTCAGTCAACCGCGATTGGGCCGGAACCTGGGTTACCTACACCGGTTACCTGATGATGGCCCTGGGTATGGCCTTAAGTTTAATTAACCGCAACAGCCGTTTCAGGGCTCTTTCAGTGAATAATACCTTGTTAAAAGAGGCAAAGAAAGGCCTGGCTGTTTTAATACTGCTTCTTGCAGTACATGGATTGTCGGCGCAGGACAACATTCAGAGCAGGCCTTCACGAACAATTGCACCTGAACATGCAAAACTCTTTGGAAGATTATTACTTCAGGACAACGAAGGAAGAATAGAACCTGTAAGCACATTGAGCTCGGATGTTTTGCGAAAACTTTACAGAAAAGACCAATATAACGGACTTACAGCCGAACAGGTTTTTATCGGTATGATGACAGACCCGGAATCATGGCAGCATGAACCCATAATCAGGACTACCCACCCACAGATACAGGAAATTATGGGAAGCAAGGGAAAGTACTTTTCTTTTGCCTCGTTTTTTCCGGATAACAACTACATTTTGAGCAGCTACGTGGAAAATGCATACCGAAAAAAACCGGCTGAACGGAATAAATTTGACAATGAAATCATCCGTCTCGACGAAAGGATCAATATTTGTTACCTTGACGTTTACAGGTGATTTGCTGCGTGTATTGCCCGTTCCGGGAGACAGCAGCCATACATGGTATAGTTACAGGAATATACCGGGGAAAGTCAATTCTCCTGATTCCGTTTTTCTGAATAATATTATTCCGCTTTATGTGCAGGATGTTCGTGAAAGCATGCAATCCGGCAACTGGAAAGGACCAGATGACATTATCAGTGGCCATTACCAATTACCAGACCCGTCTTTCGGCAAGCTTCATTCCTTCATCCCGCAAAATATCCACTGAGATATTCCTGAATGAATCCAATATTTTTTCACGTATTTCCAAAGTATATGGGATCGTTGGATTTGTTTTGCTCATCATTCAATTCATTGGCCTGTTTTATACCCGTATTAAACTAAAAATTCCGGTAACATATGCTATGATTCTTATTATCATAGCTTTCATAATTCATGCAATTGGTCTTGGCCTGCGGTGGTATGTTTCCGGTCATGCTCCCTGGAGCAACGGTTATGAAGCACTGACCTATATTGCATGGGCAACTGTTCTGGCCGGGCTGATTTTTTCATCACGATCATCCATTGCGCTCAGTGCAGGCTCCATAATGGCATTCCTGTTACTGGGAACTGCTCACCTGAGCTGGATGGATCCGCAGATCACCAATCTGGTTCCGGTACTTAAATCCTATTGGCTTGTGATTCATGTTGCAACGATTACAGCAAGCTATTCGTTTTTAGGTTTGGGTGCTTTACTGGCTGCATTCAACCTGATCCTGATGATCATGGTAACCCGGAAGAGTTTTCAGTTCATCGATCTGACTATACAGGAAATATCCAACGTGATAGAAATGACACTGATAGTCGGTTTGTATATGCTTACCATCGGCACTTTTCTTGGCGGGGTATGGGCCAATGAATCATGGGGACGTTATTGGGGATGGGATCCGAAAGAAACCTGGGCCCTTGTTACAGTTCTTGTTTATGCCTTTATAGCACATATGCGCATGGTACCGGGACTTCGTGGACTGTTTGCTTTTAACCTGGCATCGCTGGCCGGTTTCAGCTCGGTGATAATGACCTATTTTGGGGTGAATTTCTATTTATCCGGACTTCATTCCTATGCCAAGGGAGATCCGCTACCTATTCCTCCATTTGTATATTACAGTGTGGCTGTAGTGTTTGTCATTTCACTCACAGCTTTCATTAATTACAGAAAGTTGGACAAGGAGATGAATGACCAGCATTTACCGGTTGTGTAACTGGTTACTTGCTGAGTTCTATATCCAATGCCTTCATTGACAATCGTATATCGAAAAAGAAAAGCAGGATGGAAATTACAAGTGTGGTAATTCCGATAAACAGCAAGGCCGTTTTTACATAATCGAAATTCACCTTTGTCATCAGCTGGATCACTGAAACCAGGATGATAATTCCGCTGCAGGCTACGCTTAGCACCAGGAAACCTATGCTTCTCTTCAATATTGAGCAGCGACGGTACATCTGGGATACCTGCTTCTGCCTCCTTATATATAACTCTTTGTTTTCGGTAGATGTATTGTGCAATTGTCTTGTGCGATCAATGGCGTGATTATAACGGTTAACCAGACTCAACAAAATCAGTCCGACACCTGAAATTAATACCAAAGGTGTTACAGCAGCTGAAAGCACCTGCTCAAAGGGCAGAATTTGTACCATTTTAATAGATAATATTTTAACAAATAATTTTTATAACAAACTCTCTCATCTCTCCCTACTTGTCCCTGGTCCCTAGTCCCCAGTCCCTTCTCCAAAAATAATGGCCTCATAAGTATACAACTCCGCTGTTTTCCATCCGTCCCAGCCCATGCCCGCCTTATCACGTGAGCAATGACCGAGGAATTCTTCTTTCGTCCAGCCGGTGCTGGTTGCAACCTGGGGGAGAAAGGTTCCGGAATTATATCCCTTTTTCATATAGATACCATGCTTCCCAAGAATGATCTCTTCAGGTGAATTTATTTTTTTCAAGGGAGTTAATACGGAAATCTCAATTTTGATATTTCCCAGTTCTTCGGATTTTACCGGACTAAAACGAGTGTCGCGGGTGGACGACGCAACGGCCATATCCTGAACAACTTTATACAAAGGCTGATCCGGATCAAACCTGCCTATGCAGCCCCGTAATTCCTTATTTTTATACAAGGAAACGAAAGCACCTGCAGGAGTTTTTAATACCGTTGATAAGCTTTTCGGTTTCTATAACCGGAATTTTTCCTGTTGACACATAATTCCTGATAGTTTCACGTGCCAGTTTAAGCAAGGTAATACGGTCCTTATCAGGAATCTGGTAAGAACTTTTTTCAATTTGCCCGGAACTGCTTCCGGATGGGTAGACACCAATCGCACAATATCCTACAACCCTTGATTTATCTCCGACAGACACATCGCCCGAATTCCTGTAATCGATAAGTTTGTAAGCGATACCAGGCATTTCCTCAGTAATGTACAAAAGCGTCATTACCGATGTCCAGCCACACAGACTAGTCGCCAATCCTGGTATATCTGATTTCTGATTTGTTTGAATGGCCTTTAGCAGCCGATCAGACTTATTGGTCAAAATCGCATCAGCAGTCTTATGATCAGCATTCCGGGCATCATTATAAGCAGGGTAATGAGAGAAATCCGTACTGATAACAAAAAGGTTGGATTGATTGAAATAGGGACGCAGAGCTTCTGCAATTTTATGGCAGGTAGCAGCATTTTGTGTACCCAGAATAATTGGAATAATGCGAAACGGCTGATGTAACCAATACTGAAGGAAGGGCAACTGAACTTCAAGGCTGTGTTCATTCATCTGGGCATCGACGCGTGTTGTGAAAACATTGAATTTCCGGCATAATTCCTTAGCCAGATCCAGGTTAACCTGAACATCGCCCAATGGAGTCCGGAAATTACCCAGAGTATAGATGGAAGCGCCATCAAAAGCATACCGGTGGCTGGATCCAATCAGGAATATATTATCAATCTGTCTGTCCCGGTCAATCTGCTCAAAACTTTCAGCTGCCACTGAACCTGAATAGACATATCCTGCATGGGGTGCAATAACAGCCAGTACTTTCCCTACAGGTTGAATATTCATTTTTTGCGGCAAAGAGATTCTGAAGTTCTTTTTTAAGTTCTGAAGGACTTCCAGGGTAAAACTGCCCGGCCACGGAAGCTTCCCGGGTCTGGGAATGACAAGAAGATTCCAAAATAAGAAAAATTAAAATTAATATACCACACAGATTGAAGTTACGGAATAATCTGCTCATGGCAATTCAATATTTATAATAATAACAAATTTACAAAAAATGTCCCGCATAACGTGTAAATGGCCAGGGAATCAGAATTAAAATGATTACCAGGCTGATAGCATAAAACCAAAGTAATGTCCGGGCTGAAATAGCCTCATTTGCCGCTTTTTTCATCCGGATATGACCGATTGTAATCAGGATGACTGCCAGAATCATGGCAGAAGTGTGCTCCACCAGGAAAAAACGCAGAATTGGACTTCGCATGCTATCGGAACTGAAAATCACCCTGGGACTTATCAGAAATAATACAATTCCAACAAGTAGCTGTAAATGTGCAAAATACAAGGTTAACCTGGCAAATATTCTGCCTGTTCTTCCCAATCCTTTTTTGTCTGACAACCCTGAAATAGCCAGAATGATAGAGCCAAGAAGTCCGGTAAGCAAAAGCCACCTGACAATTGAATGCAAATGCCTGATCACAGTATAAAAGATAGTTTCCATAGATATTTATTAGATAACCAGCCAGGTTTTAATTGGTTCAAAGATCAGTGGTCAGAGCTGATGAGGAGATCCCAGTTTGATAGTATTTCGTGCATGGAGCATCAGCTCTCGAATTGAATCTTCGGTATAATTGGTGATGTCAATGGGCTTGTGTATCAATAAGCCGGATTTTCCCGGTTTAATATCAATTGTATCTGCAGGCCATATTTTTCCGGTCCCCGAAATTGTTACCGGTAATATCGGAAGACCCAGATCGAGTGCAAGTTTAAAGGCTCCTTTTTTAAATGATCCCATTTCCCCGGTCTTGCTTCGTGTACCTTCCGGGAAAATCACCACAGAAGTTCCATTCACGAGTTTTCTTTTTGCTTCGTTTAAAGATTCCAGGGCCACTCTGCTGTTTGAACGGTCAAGAAAAATATGTCCCACTTTCTTACTTCCAAAACCCAATCCCGGAATTTTAGCCAGCTCCTTTTTCATGATCCATTTAATATCAATTCCTAACCATCCGTATATCAGAAAGATATCATAATAGCTCTGATGGTTGGCGATTACAACATAGGAGATTCCTTTTTGAATATTTTCCTTTCCTCTCACTTTAACAAACATGGGAGTCATGAAAGCATTTACCCTTGACCAGATCACCCCGCCAAAATAGCTGCCAATGCGCTGATTGATGAGGGTTGAAAGAAGTACAGCCACCACTCCGAAAAAAAATGTATTTATCGCGATAAATGGAATGAGGAAAAGCCATTTATATGGCTGATACAAAGCATGTAAAAACTTATTATTCACTTCTTTGCTGTATTTTTTAACAAATGTATAAAGAAACTTCAAATAATCAGGTTTATGCCAAAACGAAAAGTAAATGCCCGGGTTAAACGCCATAGCTGGAATTTATTCACAATACCAGAGATATAATATTTCGGATGGCTAAACTTTATCCGAATTTTTTTGTTGCATATTGACAAATATGTTTTTTAATTATACATTTGCAAATAAATTTTAATTAAACATTATGAAAGAAGGTAAAGTAAAATTCTTTAATGAGAACAAAGGCTTTGGATTTATTAAAGATGCAGAATCTGGTAACGAGTATTTCGTTCATGTTTCTGGCTTAGTTGACAAAATTAAGGAAGACGACAATGTGTCTTTTGAACTACAACAGGGTAAAAAGGGATTGAATGCGGTAAACGTGAAACGAATATAATTATTCGAATAATACCTGAGTAAATCTTATGCAAAATTGCCGTCAGTTAAACTGACGGCAATTTTATTTAAACTGACGGCAATTTTAGTTTATACATTCAACAGGCGTGCCTTCCGGGCCGGATTAATAATATTGCTATATTTACGGCAATGCGAGTCAGAAACTGAAAATAAACACGTATGAGCGGGACAAATACCGTTGAATGGATGGTGATTGTGAACCCCAATGCGGGAATTGGCAAGGGGAAAAGAGACTGGGGCACTATTTCTGCACTTCTCACAAAATATGGCATTTCATATAAAAATGTATTTACAGATTGTCCAAAACATGCGATACAACTCACCTATGATTCTATTCTGCAAGGATTCCGGAATTTTATAGTTGTGGGGGGTGACGGAACATTGAACGAGGTGGTCAACGGCGTCTTCAGACAGACTACCTGTTCATCATCGGAAATTGTCCTGGCCATGATCGCAGTTGGTACCGGTAATGACTGGGGAAAAATGTTCGGCATACCGCATTCATATGAGGAATCCATAAAGATCATCAGGAACAGGAAAGTCAGGCCACAGGATGTGGGAATCGTTGAATATGTTAATGGAAACCAGCCGGAAGAAAGGTATTTTCTGAATATTGCCGGTATGGGATTCGATGCCCTTGTTGTTCAGAAAACGAACCTGCAAAAGGAAGCAGGCAGAAACGGGAAAGCCATTTATCTTATGAATCTGTTACGAAGTCTGATGATCTATAAACCCTCCCATATTGAAATAAAAATGGACGGGCAAAAGATTTCAAGGGATTTTTTTACAATCAGTGTAGGAATCGGCCGTTATTCAGGAGGCGGTATGCTTCAAACTCCCAATGCAATTCCGGATGACGGAGTATTTGATATAACTATTATTAAAACAATAGGGAAAGGTGACATCATTCTAAGCCTTAAAAAGCTGTATGATGGATCAATCCTGAAGCATCGCAGGATAGAAGGCTACAAAGCCAGGGAAATCCAGATTGAATCAAACTCATCGATATATGTGGAAGCTGACGGGGAGACCCTGGGTAATTCACCGAGTTGTTTCAGGATTCTGCCCAGGAGCATCGGGATTGTATATGAGCATTTCCCGGAATAGGCAGATCTCGCAGATTTGGTTTTGTTTAACGAGGCTTATTTGCTCGCAGATTTTCGCTGATTTCGCAGATTTATTATTTATTTAACGGGGCTTATTTTTTCGCAGATTTTCGGAGATTTAGCAGATTAACTGTATCTATTTTTTGTAATGGTTAATCGAATGCAATGAGATTACTCAGTGACCTCACAAGCGTCTTATATACAATATCTCAGCGCCCTCTGTTTTAATATTTTACTTGTTCACCAGATTTAAGCATTGTTGTCTGACAGATATATTTCTCAAATGAAAAAACGAGAAATATTTTTCTATTCCATCATTTTCAACGAAAAATTCAAAATTTCTGCAAAATTTCCAGAAAATGTCATTTCCGGAAAATTCTCTGATTCTCTAAAATTACCCCAAAATGCACATTACAGCCGTTTTGCATAAATAATCATGAGGTATTTTGAATAATATAAAAGTCTATAATCCAGTGCACAATAACCAATATCCAAACTATTTATTTAAGACAAATTCAATTATTTATCAAAAGTTTAATAAAAAGTCAGACTAATTAATCATAATTAACTCATTACCAGCGCTAAAATAAAATAATATGAATTTTTACTTTATGTAATCCCGAACCTGAATGATTTAAATAATAAGAGCGAAGTTACAAACTTCGCTTGGCAAGGGGATCCAAAGAAAAATTTTTATAAAATATCTGCCAAAAAAACATCAACCAGGATATAAGTTACAAAAGTAACCTCACAATATTACATATGTGAACCATGAATTTATTACATTTGTAATATGAAAGAACGGTTGCTCAAAATATTAAAGCAGTATAATCTGACTTCCACCCGTTTCGCAGATGAATTGGGGGTGCAACGCTCAGGTATTTCCCACATATTAAGCGGAAGAAATCAGCCAAGCTATGATTTTATAGTAAAATTGATGAAGCAATATCCTGAAATCAATCCTGATTGGCTGATAATGGGGAATGGAAACATGTTCAGGACAGCTGCAAACGAAAAAATCAATATAGAACCGACTTTGTTCAGCAAAATTGAATCCAATAGTATTCAACAGACTACTTTAGAACCTCCAGTTATATCTGAAGAAAGCAAATCAACAAAGGTTACAGATGTAACTAACATACAACAGATCGTTATTTTTTACCCTGACGGCACCTTTAAACCCTATCTTCCTGTATCGGATGAATAGGATTTTATCCTATCTTTGTAAAAAACTGCATGTATAAATCGGTACTCCGTCCAATCCTCTTCCGGATTGATCCTGAGCGAGTTCATCATATGGTTGTGCTGGCTGTAAAGCTTTTTGATAAAATACCCGGAGTCCGCCGTGCCATGGTGCACTTTACCAATAAGCCTGACCCTTCAGGTGGTGTAACCATTGCCGGATTGCATTTTCCAAACAGGGTCGGATTGGCTGCCGGATTTGATAAAAACGCCGAGTTTTTCAATGAATTCTCCATGTTTGGCTTCTCTTTCATTGAGATAGGTACGGTAACACCTAAACCCCAGCCGGGAAATGCAAAACCACGGCTTTTCAGATTAAAGGACGATAATGCGTTGATAAACCGCATGGGTTTTAATAACAAAGGACTGGAACATGCGATTAAACAGCTGCGCAAAAGGAACAGCAAGGTAATTATAGGCGGAAATATAGGTAAAAACACCGCGACAGCGAATGAAAATGCAGCTGCTGACTATGCATGCCTGTTTTGAGGGATTATACGATTCTGTCGACTATTTTGCCATTAATGTGAGCTGTCCGAATATTGCAGGTATGGAAAAATTGCAGGATCAGGACTCCCTGCGTGAGATCCTGCTTTCAGTAATGAAAATAAGATCACAAAAATCCGTAAATAAACCTGTCTTCCTAAAGATATCACCTGATCTGACCTTCAGGCAGATCGACGAAGTTATAGCCCTCTGTGGTGAAGTGGGACTTGATGGCATTATCGCCACAAATACAACAACTGACCGCAATTGCCTCTCTGAAAAGGCAGATCATTATGGTCCCGGCGGGTTAAGTGGAAAACCCCTGGCAAACCGTTCGGTTGAAATTGTTAGTTACATATGTAAACAATCAGGGGGTACAATACCCGTGATCGGGGTAGGAGGGATAATGAATAAAAGTGACGCAACGGCCATGATCAGGGCCGGTGCAAAACTGTTACAAGTGTATACGGGATTTATTTATGAAGGACCGTTCCTTGTACGCGATATTAACATTGCCTTAAAAGAATATTTCCATGCATTTCCGGCCGGAACCGGTCAAAAAAAGCCAAATTAATCCCATGTTATGAATAGAGTCCGATTTTTTTTATCCGTTATATTGTCATTTGTTTTAATATCCGTCATTTTTCCGCAGGATAACAATCTGGTGGTTAATCCGGGTTTCGAAGTGTATGAGAAATGTCCGGAAGACTTTACTCCCGAGAACCTTACCCATCGCTTAATACCTGGCTGGACATATCCAACCAGGGCGACGCCTGATTATTTTAACCGCTGCAGTCCAAAAAACGTCGGTGTTCCAAAGAATTTTGCCGGTGAAAGCGAAGCGCATGGTGGAAATGGCTATGTCGGTGCGATTTTGAGCGGCACGGAGGAGAGCTATCGTGAATATTTTCAGGGTAAGTTAAAAACGCCGCTTATCAAGGGGCAGAAATACTGTGTGCGCTTTAATTATAAACTGGCTTCCTTTTCCAGGTTTGCAGTGGATCAGATGAGCCTGTATTTTAATGATGCAGAAGTAAAAAATGACATAAATGTCAACCTGTCCTATACACCCCAGATCACTAACAAGATTGGTTTGTTTCTTGACAACATCAATGACTGGGAGGAATTTTGCACTGTGTTTACGGCCAGTGGAAATGAGTCTTTTTTTATTATTGGAAATTTCTGCAATTATGATAATACGAATTATGTTGTAACAGATAAAAATGTCGTGAACCTGCGTAACCACGCTTATGCATATTATTATTTTGATGATGTATCTGTCGTGGCACTTGATAACTGCCTCCTTTGTCCCTGTGTGCAGCATGATTTCGAAAGCCGCGTTATCGAAACCCGCTATACCGGAGGAAAGGATCCTTCAACCGGAAAGGTTAAAAAGATTGTTCCCGATGGTGAAATAAGAATTGGCATGCTGGGGGGAACGCCGCCTTACCTGGTGTCATGGAATAATGCAATGACAGGACCGATCCTGAAGAACCTGCCTGCCGGTGAGTACATCTATTCCGCCAGAGATGCCAGCAATTGTCTTTCATCCGATACCATCGTATTTACGGCACCGGTGATCATAAAGGACGATTTTCTTGAGGGATTGAAGGATATTGATGAAGGATCGGCTGTAGTGTTAAAGAATATATTTTTTGAATTCAATAAAACTGCCTTGCTGCCTGCATCTTATTCAGAACTGGATAAAGTAGCACGTTTTATGCTTGATGAGGATATCAAGATGATCGAGATTTCGGGCCATACGGACAATGAAGGATCTGACGTCTATAATCAGAAATTGTCAGAAGGAAGAGCTGCTTCAGTAGTAACGTACCTGGTTTCAATGGGTGTGCTTCAGGAAAGGATGAAGGCCGTTGGTTATGGGAAAAGCAGGCCGGTGGATACTAACCAGACCGATGCAGGAAGGGCGCAGAACAGGCGCGTTGAATTTATGCTTGTTAAAAAATAGGTTTCTAAATGCTTGATTCGGTTATAAATTATAATTCATGCATAAAATAATATTAATTCCTTTTCTGTTTCTTGCCCTGGCCGTCACTGCGCAAAATTCGAAAAAGGGCTTTAAGTTCCTGGAAAAATCGGAATATGAAAAATCAGCAGAAGTATTTAAGGAGGTGCTGAAGGAGAAAAGCGGTGATCCGGCTGCCTCATTTGGACTTGCCATGATATTTGGGGATGAGAAATCGCCCTTATTCAACCTGGTGGATTCATGGGAGTTTGCTTTGAAATGTAAATCGAACGAGGAAAAACTGATGCCTGAAGAGCTTGAGATTATTGGCGAATACTTTCAAAACACTGAAACACGTGCCAGGAGTATGCCAGTTAAAAAGAAAATCAATTATGCCATTGAAACGGTTGAAGCGAAGCTTATTAAATATGTCCGTGAAGAAAATAACCTTGAACTGGTATATGAGGTACTTGACAAATTTCCTGATTACAAGTATCACGATAATGTAATGCACATCAGGAATCAATTTGAGTTCAGGAAATACGAAAAACAAAACACGCTGGAAGGGTATCTTGAATTTATACAAAAATTTCCTGATGCTGCCCAGATCGATAAGGCGAAACTCTACAGGAACCGGCTGGCCTATGAAAAGGCTGTTCAAGTGAATACTGTTGAAGCCTATAAAGAATATATGAAGAATTATCCCGATGCCCGGGAAAGTAATCTGGCTGTAAAGATGTTAAATGCGGCGGCTTTTGAGCAGGCGAAAAAAGAGAATACAGTCACAGGATTTGATGATTTCATCCTTCAATATCCTGATGCCCTTGAGGTGGCGGATGCCAAAATTCTTCAAAAGGGGTTGCTCTACGATTATGCCAAGAAGATTCATACCATGGAGGCCTATAATGAATTTATAACAAAGTATCCCGACGGCCAGCAATACATTGATATTTTTAACCTGAGGTCCCTTGACAAGGGAATGAAGCTTATGGAAACAAGGGGCTTTCCTTCCGCTAATCTTCAGTGGGCACGCAGTTTTGGGTCGGAGGATGCAAAAGAATTTTCCGCCTGCATGGCAATTGATTCGTTGAATAATTTAATCACAGGAGGTACACAAGTGCGCAGTGATACCGGAAGGTCAGACGCCTGGATAATAAAAACCGCTCCGGATGGAAAGATGATCTGGAATAAAACAGTGGGCGAGGAAAATAATGATGAATTAAGTATCCTTGAAAACGGCCATCATAATGAAATTCTTGGAGTAGGACATACCTGGCTGGGTTTGGATTCCTCCTCGCGCGAAACATGGATCTTTAAGATTGGGCGCTGATGGACAGAAATTGTGGAGCAAAAAACTTGGCCGGTTGAAGGTAAACTGTCTTCTCACTTCCGGAAAAGGCAATATATTCCTGGCCGGATCGGAATCAACGGATACCTCAGCCGGTAAATATGCCATAGTGGCCCTGAATGAAAATGGCAAACATTTATGGAACCGAAGTTATACCGGCAACGGTGAACTGGTTAAACTCTGCCTGTTGCCGAATAATTATATTTTAATGGCAGGTAATCACTGGCGGGCTAAGATTGATGCGCGCGGGTACCTGGTATCAGAATCATCTTTTGCGGCAACCGATAGCATCTTACATGCGATAACCCTGCCAAAGGGTGAAATAATGTACATTGGTACCAGAAATAAGTTTAAAACGGTATTTATCAAAACAAGCTGGGACAATAAGCCCATTTATGATAAGGAGGCATTTCCGCAGGACAGCCTTTATTCCGTACGTTCAATTATACCGGGTGCTGAAGGCCAGGTTATCTCCTTAATGGATTTCGCCACGGCACCAGTCGGTTTCCTGGCTCAACACGCCACTGGAACTGTTGTCAGGAATGTCATGCTCCCTTCGGGCATGACTGTAACTGGCATACGGAAAGATTATGAGGGAAATTTGATGCTGGTTGCGCTGGACGGTGAAATAATTCTGATTAAAAATACAGGAATGGATTTATAATAACTTGAAAATAAGAAGATTAAAAATCAATAGAAATATTTATGCATACTGTCAAAAAAATAATTTGACGAACGTGCATCTTTTAGTGACGAAAATACGTATATTTGTTATGAGTAATTAAATAACCAGCTAAATACATACTACCATGGCAACGTTCTTATTAGTTTTGGTCCCGGCGATCTCTCTTTTGGTTCTTGCCTATCTGGTTTTAACTGCACCCGAATATCGCGAATTTTAGAACTGTCTTTTTCCCATTAAACAAAATTACGGACCCCGCCTTTGGTGGGGTTTTTTATTTGCTGATTTATTGATTTGTTGATTTACTGATTTGTTGATTCGAGTTTGAAAGTTTACTATGATGCCTGCTATACAGAAAATAGATCAGTAATCCGGCTCCCAGCCAGATCAAAAATCTCAGCCAGTTAGAATGACCCAGTTTGGTCATCAGGAAGAGGCAACTCAATAAACCCAGCACCGGAATTAATGAAAGCCTCTTTCTCAGACTATACCAGGCAACCATGGCACTGGCCGCTATAAATATTAGCATAGGTATTTTATCCATTACAAAAATTACCAGGTTGCCACCTGTGTTTAAACTAAAAAATCCGCGCCAATAGTCCTGGTTAAACCTGATATGAAAAGTAAAAATTATGATCAAGCAAGAGGGACAAGTATATACCGGCTGTTTATAAAAGGCACCTGATACTTGCTGACAGGCTTATTTCCTTTGTTATTCAAAATGAGCACTCCGCTGCATACCACAACAAATGCAAATAAAGTACCGATACTTGTAAGATCAGTTACTTCCGTAAGGTTCATGAACAATGACGGGATAGCAACAACAAGTCCGGTTATTATAGTGGCAAAAGAAGGTGTTTTGAACTTCGGATGGATCCTTGAAAAGGCCCTGGGCAGCAGACCATCCCGACTCATACTCATCCATATTCTTGGCTGGCCCAGCTGAAATACAAGCAAAACACCTGTCATTGCAATAAGGGCAGTAAAGGCGATAATACCGCTGATCCAATGAAGCCCCGCTTTCTTAAAAACAAAAGCCAGCGGATCTCCCACAGCCAGTTCTTCGTAATTGACCATTCCGGTTAACACCAGGGCGATCATCACATACAGGACCGTACAGATAAAAAGGGAGTAAAAAATCGCCTTTGGCAGGTCGCGGGACGGATTTTTGCATTCCTCTGCCGTAGTAGAGATGGCATCAAATCCGATGAAGGCGAAAAATACAGCCGATACTCCTTTTAAAACACCGGCAACTCCTTCCGGAGCAAAAGGACTCCAATTATCGGGGTGAACGTAAAATGATCCGGCTACAATCACGAAAAAGATGACCAGTAACTTAATGGCCACCATGACGTTATTTGTTGTTCTGGATTCTCTTATGCCAATATAGACAATGTATGTTATAACTGCAACGATAAACAGCGCCGGCACATCGGCAATCAGCCTGATATTACCCAAAGCCGGGGCATTTATCCATGCCTCGTTGGCATATTGTACCGAAGAGGGTAGTTGACTTATTCCGGAACCAGCTGACAATGCCGTTATGACGTTTTTATGGGCATTAAAAGCAGAGAAATAGTCAATTGTCAGGTATTCTGGAATCTGCCATCCAAATCCCTTTATAAACTCAGTAAAATAGTCAGACCATGAAATGGCAACTGCAATATTGCCAATAGCATATTCGAGCAATAAATCCCAACCAATGATCCAGGCTATCAATTCACCAAGTGAATAATAGGCATAGGTATATGCACTTCCTGAAACCGGCACCATTGAGGCAAATTCCGCATAGCAAAGTGCTGAAAAGCCACATGCCACGGCTGTAAAAATAAATAAAAGTGAAATGGCCGGCCCGCCTTGTGCGGCTGCATTGCCAATGGTTGAAAATATGCCGGCACCCACAACCGCTGCAATACCAAATGCGGTAAGATCCCTGACATTCAGGGTCCGTTTCAAGGATAAACCCGCTGCTTCATTCGACTTAACTTCCACCAGAATATCCTGAAGAGATTTAGTACGAAAGAGACTTCTGGCCTTCATGTGCAGCGATTAATTAGTAAGTGAATAAAGATAGGAAAATTGTGAATAGAATTATCTTTACAATAAATCACACCTCATATCCGCTTGCCATGATTAGAAAAGTCTTCTTTCTGATAGTCTGTTTTCTGCCTGCCGGTGTACTTGCCCAGGGATTTATTCCGGGTTGGTCAGGAGATGAACTTATTTCAGATGCTCTTTTTCTGAATACAGGTTTATGGACAAAAAACCAATCCAGCCTGCCTGCCGGTGATACATGTAAACTCTCATCGGATGATGCCCTTCATCTTCACTGGAAATTTGGGTCCGGCAGACAGACCCAAATTTGTTCAGGCATATATGATCCTGGCAAACCCGGTGGATATTTCCGACATGGATGTTTTCGGAATTGATATCCACGGGCTGGCGGGTAAAAAATGGGCACGGCATATTGAGTTTAAATTCGAATCAGATGGCCATCAGGCCGCTTATACCTGGGAAAATCTGGCTCATTTAAACAGGTGGGGTGAAAAACTTTCAGTTTTAAAGAAACAGTTTTCGAATTACCAGGCAGTGGACTGGAGCGCAATCAAGGTAATTTCCTTCGCTGTGACAATGAATTCAGGAGATAACACAGATATCGAAGCCGATTCGGGTGTTGTTTCCTTCAAAAATCTTATTGCACAGTCAATTGATCAATTCACCAGGGCGGACTCTTTTGAATCGCTTAACAGCATACCGGCCGAACAGTTGCAGACGATCAGGGAGAATGCTATTCTGGCAATCGCTGAACCGGCAAAAAAACACCGGCCTGCTCACAACATGGATCCCGGATGGTTCATCCTGGCTGTATGGACAGGGTTTGGCACTGAAAGCTCTGTGTGAAGAAGGACAATGGAATGGCGGAAACCCGGCCGATGCTTATTCTGATGCAGCAACCAGGCTGGCACATTTTCTTGCCACACACCAGGAATCCCAGGGATACTGGCCGCGTGCCTGGAATTCCATCTCAGGAAGCATCCTTGTGAAACTTGAAGGAGACAATACGGTGTGGATGGGTGATTTTCCCTGGATCCCGGGAAGTATGGCCCTGTATTACCGAAAATCAGGAGATGAATCAGTGTATCCTGCCATTTTAAAGGCCAGAACATTTTTGTATGATCTGATTGACAACAATGGTAAGGTCTATACAAAAAATATGGTAACAGGTTTAAAATCTGAAGTTTCCAATTACGAAGGATATGCAGCAACCCTGTTTGGCCTGCTTGAACTGGGTGACACTGTCAAAGCAAAACTGGTGATGGATTACGTTATGAATCATGGATGGGATAGCGCACTGGGGCTGTGGAAGGAAGGACCCGGATCTTCGCGGCCGGTTTTGCTTGTCAACGCATGGCTTGCCGCCCTCGCCCGCAGAATGGGTTATGAAAGCGAATCACTAAGTGCACTTTCGCTGGCAGGAGACCTATTGTATACAAGAGGTCCCGGAGATCCATATGGTTTTGATGGTATTGGCCCCATTGCCACGTGGTATGAGGGGACACTTTCCTATATTGCCTCAAATGGTCCCGGAAGTAATGCTCTTTTCACAGGAGTGATCCCTCACATCAATCCCGATGGTACAGTGCCTGCATACAATGAAAATCTGGGCGCCATTGGTGGCATCTGGGCAGTGGACTGGGCCAGCCTGGATGCAACTTCCTGGCTTTATTTTGCTGCGGCCGGTAAAACACCCTTTGAATATTCAGGTGCTGATCAGGATATTTTTACGAAAATCAGTTCACCCTGGAATGAATCTTTTGAAATGTACCTTACCGGAGAAAAGTTGCACATAGAAACAGGAAGCACTGCATTGAGCGGTTCGGGTAAACTAAGTATTTACAATGTATATGGAACCCTTACAGGAACAGTGGTCTGGTATCCGGATCAGCATGATATTGATGTAAAAAAAATAACCGGGAGTAGTTCTCTGGCTCCCGGCATTTATATAGCAGTACTTCAGTATCAGAACAGGACTTTTATGCGAAAGCTTCTGTTGTCCGGCAATTGATCAGGTTCCAAAGACCTTTTTAAGAATTTCAGTTGTTCTGGCAACCGGATCTTTTCTGATTTTCTTTTCCTCCTTTGAGATCATTACAAACAGGCCCGCAATTGCTTTATCGGTAACATAGGCGGCCAGATCGGGATTGACCTTTTGAACCAATGGTATCTTATTATAGGTAGTAATAAGGTCCTTCCAATATTTGGTAGCCTGCACCTTGTCAAGTGATTTTTGGATTTCAGGTCTGAACTTCAATCGCAGGTCAGGTGAGGTTGTATTACGCAAATAACTTGTTGCAGCATCATCCGGACCCTTCACAATACCGATCGCATCACTGATGCTCATGGCTGTGATAGCATTCACAAATATGGGTTTGGCTTGTTGGGCTGCATCTTCTGCTGCACGGTTGATTGAAAGAATGGCTTCGTCAACCTGCTTTCCCATTCCGATGGCACGCAACTTACTTTCCACCATTTTGGCATCCTCAGGGAAAGGGATTTTAATTTCAGGATTGCCAAAATAGCCATCCACAACAGATACAAAATTTACACTTTCGCCGGTTCCTTTCACAAGAGCCTCTTTAATTCCCTGAACAGCTTCGCTTTCAGAAAATCCAGAACTGGATATTCCCAGCGATTTTTGCGCTTTTTTAAGGAATTGGGCACTTGAACAGGCGGGCAGAAGAAAGAAAAAGGACAGTAAAAATAAACAGACTTTGCTTTTCATAAATACGGTTTTCATATGATGAGTCAAATTGCATGCCAGGGTTGTAAAAAAATATTATTGATCATTTGAAAAGGGATTGGATTAAAATTATAATTTAGAGCACTAATTCAACTTACATATCTTTTTACAGGAACTAGCGTCCTTTATTTCGATCAAATTCATTAATATCCTGAAGATTTAACAATATTGAAATTGTAAATGTTTCACATTTTTTTAAAGAACGGCTTTTCAATTATACTTTTAATAATTTCCCTGATTCCGACAGCAGCTCAATCTGCTTCTTCCGGAATTGATACAATATACGGTTCTGATCCGCTTTTGTTTAATGGAAGACAGTATATTTATCAAATTCCTCCCGGGTCAAGTGGCAATCAGTTTTTATACGGATCTGAATTTCATAAGGGTTGGATAACTATTGCAGGCAGGGAATATCAGCATCTGGATCTGAATTATGATATTGTAAACCAGGTACTTTTGCTTAAATATCTTGATCAGGCAGGATATACAATTGTAATCGAAGTATCTGAATCCTGGCTTACCCGTTTTGGTATTGGGACTTCCGAATTTGAATTCATCCGGCAGAATAACCAGCCTTTTATCTACCAGGTCATACAAAGTGAAAATGTTAAAATATGGTATCACTGGCAAAAGGAACTGAAACTTGAAAATGTGATGACTGCTGCCACATATGCATTTATAGGGCCCAGAAAAACCAGTTTGCTTGTTATTCGTGGCACGGAATATGAGTATAAGAAAAACAGGGACTTTGTAAAAGCATTTGATCCGGCCATTCAGGCACGCATATCGAAATACCTGAAGAATAACAAAATAAAGGTAAACAAGGCATCAGATACTTCTGTCCGGGCGTTGGTAAACTTCTGTAATACCCTGATCAACCAGTGAGAACATCAGTATTCATTTCATTGCTTTTCATTTCGGCCATAGCCCATTCAGCTACCGGAAGGGATACGATTATTTCCATTCATTGCAATCAAGTGGCCTTTTCTGTTTTTTGTTCAGATATTGAACGGCAGAGTGGCATGATAGTGTATTATAGCCCGCAGGACGTTGATTCGCTGAGGATTTCCCTGGATGCCGATGATATAAGTGCTAAAAATGCCCTTGAAACAGTTCTTAGGGGCACGGGACTGACAGTTTCTCTTTGGAATGATAACCTTGTGGTTTTAAAAGGAGAACCGTTGATTTCCGAATTACCTGAATTCCAAAAACCTGTTAAAGAAGAAAATCCGGTTGAAACCGGAAATGTACTGACCGAAAGTGAGGAGAGGTATCTCCAGGGCAGAAAAGCCAGACAACCTGAAATAATCCGCGTTGGTAAAAGTTCATTCGGAGCAAAACCGGCAAAGGTAAAGATACTTGGGAAAATCACTGCCCAGGAAACCGGAGAACCCATTATCGGTGCCGCCCTGCTGATCGATGAACTGTCCGCCGGCGCCCTGACCGATGCCAACGGATTTTTAACCATGGTGCTGAAGCCCGGTAATTATAATGTGAGATTTGAATATATGGGATTTGAGAAAAAGCTTTGCCTGATGGAAGTAAATACCTCTGGTGAATTTTCAGTTGAAATGAAGAAGGCTATTACTCCTATTGATGAGGTGGTTATTATTGGTGATAAAAAAACCAGTGTCATATCAAAGGATCCCGGATTGGAAAGTATTTCATCCAAAACTGTAAAAGAAATACCCACCATGTTAGGGGAGCGTGATATCCTGAAAGTTTCCCAAATGATGCCCGGGATTGTAAGTGTGGGAGAGGGCGCAGCCGGTTTGAATGTGAGGGGTGGCGGATCTGACCAGAATGCATTCTATATCAATAAGATCCCTGTTTATAATACTTCGCATATGTTTGGATTTTTCCCGGCATTTAATGCTGACATTGTGCGCGATTTCTCTATTTACAAGGGCTATACTCCGGCGCAGTATGGGGGAAGGCTTTCTTCGGTTTTTAATATTATTTCCCGGCAGGGCAACCGCAAGCTCTTCAACATGCATGCCTCGATGAATCCTGTCACTGCCAGTATGACCCTGGAAGGCCCGATAATAAAGGATAAGAGTTCGATCCTTATCAGCGGCCGGACATCCTATTCCGACTGGATCCTTAAAAAGATCAATGATCCTGTGATCAGTGAAAGCAGTGCCCGTTTCAATGATCTGAACCTCGCCCTGAATTATGATTTCAAGAAGACACAGCTTTCCTTTTTCGGAATGAATACATATGATTTTTTTCAATTATCCGATGTCACAAAGTATGAGTACGGTAATCGGGGGGCATCCTTTAATATCAGGCATAATTTCAGTACCGATATCCAGGCTGATCTTACCATTGTAGGCGCAAGCTACAATTTCAAAACGATTAACACAGAGCAAGTTTCCTCGGCCTATAAGCACGGATATAAAATCGATCATTATGAAATCAGGCTTGATTTCAAGCATCTTACATTGAGCCGGCATAATCTCGAATACGGCGTGGATTTTCTTTTAAGCAAACTCGACAGGGGAGTGGTTGAACCCTATGGAACCTCTTTGCGCAAGGAGGAATCTCTTGGTAAAGAAAAAGGCCTTGAAAGTTCCGCATATATTTCTGATATGGTTGAAGTATTGCCATGGCTGAAGCTTTCAGGTGGTTTCCGTTATTCATTGTTTGTTCCCCTTGGTCCGCGTGATGTAAACACTTATCAGGAAGGAGCCCCTGTTGATGTCAGGTATATTGAGGACACTATTCATTTCAACAATAACGAGCCGATCAAATGGTATTCCAACCCCGAATTCAGGTTCTCCCTGAATATCGAAACAGACCCCAAAGGTTCTATTAAGCTGGCCTTTAACCAGATGCACCAGTCTATTTTTCAACTCAGCAATACTATTTCAGTAGCTCCCAACACGCAATGGAAAACAGCTGATTACTATTTGCAGCCTGCACATGGAAATCAATATTCGGCCGGTGTGTTCCGGAATTTCCCTCATAGTGGCTGGGAAGGTTCAATGGAAGTATTTTATAAACACATTAATCATTTTCCGGAGTTTAAGGATGGGGCGGATTTTCTGAGCGGTGCGGGAACTGAAACCCTGATGCTACAGGGCAAGCAAAGATCATATGGTATGGAACTCTGGATCAAGAGGAACGGACGAAAGTTAACCGGCTGGGTTGCCTATACCTATTCAAGATCGCTGGTTACCGTGGACGGAGAGAATGTCTGGAACAGTATCAACGGTGGCCGGGAGTATCCATCCAATTATGATATCCCTCATGCATTTAATGCACTGGCAAATTATACATTGAACAGACGTCTCAGCCTCTCTTCAGTAATTACCTATCAATCAGGCAGAAGAATAACCTATCCGCTTACGATTTACTATGTGGATGGTGTTCCTTATACTGATTATTCCTCCAGGAATCAGTTTAGCATACCGGATTATTTCAGGATAGATGCATCCGTCACCCTGGAAGGAAATTTGCGGAAAAACAAACCTGTACATAGTTCACTTGTTTTTGGAGTTTATAATCTGACAGGTCGTAAAAATGCCTATTCGGTCTATTTTAAACCCGAATACAACGCATTGAAAAGCTATAAATATTCGGTAATGGGTGTTCCCATTTTCACCATTACCTGGCTGTTAAAACTCGGAAATTATGCTTCTGAATAACAGGAGTCTGTTATCCTTCTTGGTATTTCTGTTCATTGCCGGTTGCATTGAGCCATATGCACCTAATTTACGCGGGGAAGCAGAAGAAATCTATGTGGTTTCAGGTGAGGTGACCAGTAAGGAAGGATACCAGGTTGTGACCATCTCAAAGGCTGCTCCGATTGACCAACCCATTAATATTCCGGTTACCGGGGGAGTTTTAAGTATTGAAGATGACCAGGGTCACGTTTTCAGCATGGAAGAATCTTCTGCCGGTCAGTACAGGGTCTGGATGGATCAGCAATTCCTTCATGCCGGTACATCGTACCGCCTGCATATCATGCTTTCGAATGGCGAAGAAATCATATCGGATTATGACTTGATGCACGATTGTCCCGTGGTGGATTCCGTATATTATAAGAGGATAAATATGATTTCGCCGGTTACAGGGGCAAATGTTGAAGCCATCCAGTTTTACACGGATTTTCATGGAGATGAAACGAACAGCAGGTATTACCGGTGGAGTGCCGTCGAGACCTGGGAGCATCATTCTCCATGGCCTATTCAATATTTTTATGATGGCAAAATTAACATAGTTGATCCGTGGGATTACAGTCTCAGTGTCTGCTGGATCACAGAATCATTTCCCCGGGTTACCACCTTGTCCACAACAAATATGGTCACAAATGATTATATCATGTTACCGATCAATTACGTGGACAATACCACAACAAGACTGTATTTTGGCTACAGTGTGCTTATAACGCAGCATGCGTTATCGGAAGCTGCATACAATTACTGGGAACAGCTGCGAATTAACAATGATCACAAGGGAGGATTGTATGAAAAGCAGCCTTTGCCGGTAACAGGTAATCTGAAAAGCCTTTCCAATCCCGGGAAAAAAATACTTGGATTTTTTGAGGCTTCCGGTACTTCGGAAAAGCGTATCTTTATTGATGAGATCAGGGATATGGGAATTTATTATGATGAGATATGCTCACCTTATGGGTTGGGAAGAAAAGGATGGAGGGAATATACAAAGGGTGACTATCCGGTTTATCTTGTCATGTATAATAAAATGAGACTCATTGTAGATTCGCATTGTGTGGATTGCCGGTATTATGGAGGAGTGCTTGAAAAACCTGAATTTTGGCCAAAATAACATGAAAACCCTGTTTACCATTATTTTCTTCATGATTTTCGCTGGTGCTGAATATAATTCAGTCTGTGGAATAACCACTGACCTGCCAATCCGGGACAGGGAAAAAGTCCAGTTGTTTACCGACAGGTATCTTTATATCACAGGAGAAGAGATTTTCTTTTCAGCTTCTTTGGCTGTTGAAGATTCCGGAAAATCAGTTATTTACGTTGAATTGATCACCCCTGAAGGCGATAAGATCAGAAGCGGAAAATTCGAATCGGAAAAGGGAATCACATCCGGTTGTCTGGCAATACCTGAAGATCTTTTCACCGGATTCTACTATATAAGGGCATATACCCGGCAAATGCGCAATGCAGGGCCTTCTTCTTATGATTATGTACCTGTAAAGGTCATCAATCCTTCAAAGAACGATATTCTTGTTTCCGGAAAGGAATCATCAGGCCCCGTCTCATATGTGCAGCCCGATACTGGTTTTATGCGGTTTTCAAACCTTAAATCAACTTACAGCCGGCGTGACAGTGTTGTCTTTTTCATTGACTTCACAAAAAGCCCGTATAAGGAAATCAGCAATGTATGTATTACTGTGGTCCCTGAAAATACAGTGATAACCGGTGAATTTGCTATGCAGGGAGAAGAAAGACGCGATAGCTCAGTTGTATTTTATACCGAAACAAGGGGCATATCCTTAACAGGAACCCTGATTAACAAAGATCAGAAAACACCGGCCGCAGATCACATAGTAAGTTTGTCGGTTTTGGGAGCAAAGGATTTTAGCGCAACCAGAACGGATCAGAAGGGGCGCTTTTTCTTCACGCTACCGGATGATCATGGCAAGAAAGATATGTTTCTATCACCTGAGGATTTTACAGGTTCTGGAATGAGTTTATTGATTGATAATGACTATTGTTCGTTGCCGGTGACCCTTCCTTCACCGGAAATTAAACTAACAGAAGATGAGAAAAAGACTGCGCTTTCCTTGGCAGTGAACGCAAGGATCTACAAGGAATTTGAGAGATCTGCAGCAGTCGCCGATACTGGTTTCGTTCAACACAGGCCATTTTACGGGCAGCCAACCAGTACGCTTTTAATGGATAAATTTATTGATCTGCCGACCCTAAAGGAATATTTTGGTGAGATTTCACAGGAAGTGAAGGTTAAGGAGAGAAAAGGAAAATCGTATTTTAAATTTTTCAGTGGTGCGGCAGGTATGATCATCAATGATCCGTTGTTGCTGGTAGACTGGGTTGTTATAAATGATATTAGCCGGGTCCTGGCTATTTCGCCACAAAAAATCCTGAAAATTGAAACCGTAAATAAGCCATATATTAAAGGCGATCTGACCTATGGAGGTATCATCAGTATTATTTCGAGGGATGGCGATTTTGCAGGAATAGATCTTCCTGCTTCGGGAATATTTGTGAAGTATGATTTTTTCTCTCCTTTATGTGCCGGCATAGCTACCGTGAAACAGTCCCACATTCCGGATGCAAGGAACACACTGCTCTGGATGCCTGAAATAAATACCGGTGATAACCGGGAAGCAAAACGGATTAGTTTTGTTACAGGTGATACTCCGGGACACTTTGTAATCGTGGTAAGAGGAGTTGATTCCAATGGTCGTGTTTTCGGCCAGTCGGTTGGTTTTGATGTAAACCGGTAGACTGAAATCGGTAATCAGTAATCGGTAATCAGTAATTGGTAATCAGAATTCGGCAAAATATGCCTTTAAAAAAAAGATGTCTTATAACCTTCATGGTTTTCTTGTTCCTTGCCGGTTGCATTGAGCCATATGCACCTAATTTACATGGAGAAGCAGAAGATATCTATGTGGTTTCAGGTGAGGTGACCAGTCAGGAAGGATACCAGGTGGTGACCATCTCAAAGGCTGCTCCGATTGACAAACCCATTAATATTCCGGTTACCGGGGGAGTTTTAAGTATTGAAGATGACCAGGATCACGTTTTCAGCATGGAAGAATTTTCTGCCGGCCGGTATAGGGTCTGGATGGATCAGCAATTCCTTCATGCCGGTACATCGTACCGCCTTCATATCATGCTTTCGAATGGCGAAGAAATCATATCCGATTATGATATGATGCATAATTGTCCGGAGATGGATTCTGTATATTATAAACGCATGAACATGATTTCGCCGGTTACAGGGGCAAATGTTGAAGCCATCCAGTTTTACACGGATTTTCAGGGAGATGAAACGGACAGCAGGTATTACCGGTGGAGTGCCGTCGAGACCTGGGAGCATCATTCTCCATGGCCTATTCAATATTTTTATGATGGCAAAATTAACATAGTTGATCCGTGGGATTACAGTCTCAGTGTCTGCTGGATCACGGAACCATTTCCACAGGTTCACACGCTGTCCACGACTAATCTGGTCACTAACGGTTATGTCATGAAGCCGGTTTTTTATGTGGACAATACTACCACAAAATTGTATATAGGTTATAGTCTGCTTGTTACGCAACATGCTTTATCGGTACCGGCTTACAACTACTGGGAACAATTACGGATTAACAGTGATCACAAGGGTGGATTATATGAAAAGCAGCCCTTGCCGGTAACGGGCAATCTGAAAAACGTGACAGATCCCGGCAAAAAGGTACTCGGATTTTTTGAAGCTTCCGGAACTTCGGAAAGGCGCATCTTTCTTGACGGGATCAGGGATATGGGAATATACTATGATTCAATTTGCTCACCTTACTCCCTGGGCAGGATGGGATGGAGGGAATACCCACGCAGTACATGGCCGGTTTATATGGTCATGTACAAAAATGTCAGATTGATCGTGGATGTGAATTGTGTGGATTGCAGATTTTACGGCGGTGTACTTGAAAAACCTGAATTTTGGCCAAAATAATGAAAATTCTGTTTACCCCGTTTTACTTCGTGGTTTTCCTGGTCCTTACCGGTTGCATTGAACCGTATGCACCTAATTTACATGGAGAAGCAGAAAATACCTATGTGGTATCGGGTGAGGTAACCAATAAAGAAGGATACCAGTTTGTGGAAGTTTCCAAGGCTGCCCCGATTGACCAACCCATTCACATACCGGTTACAGGGGGTCTTTTAAGTATTGAAGATGACCAGGGTCATATTTTCAACATGGAAGAATTTTCTTCCGGTCAATACAGGGTATGGATCGATCAGCAATACCTACACCCGGGTACATCGTACCGTTTGCACATCCTGCTTTCGAACGGTGTTGAGATCCTTTCGGATTATGATATGATGCATGATTGTCCCGTAATGGATTCCGTATATTATAAAAGGTTAACCATGATTTCCCCGGTAACAGGTGAAATTGTTGAGGCACTGCAGTTTTACACCGATTTTCATGGTTCGGAAAGTGACAGCAGATTTTACAGGTGGAGTGCGGTTGAAACCTGGGAGCATCATTCCCCCTGGCCAATACAATATTTTTATGATGGCAAAATTAACGTAGTTGATCCATGGGATTACAGTCTCAAGGTCTGCTGGATCACGGAACCCGTTGCGCAGGTCTACACGTTATCAACGACAAACAGCGTCACCAATGATTATTTTATGCTGCCGATAAATTACGTGGACAATACCACAACAAGACTTTATATTGGATACAGTGTACTGATTACCCAGCATGCCCTGTCGGAGCCAGCCTATAATTACTGGGAGCAGCTGCGGATTAACAATGATCATCAGGGAGGATTGTATGAAAAGCAGCCCTTGCCGGTAACCGGCAATCTAAAAAATCTGTCTGACCCCGGCAAAAAAGTATTGGGATTTTTTGAGGCTTCCGGAACTTCGGAAGAACGTATCTTTATTGATGAGATAAGGGATATGGGAATTTATTATGATTCAATATGTGCACCTTACCCCTTGGACAGACTGGAATGGCGACCCTACACCAAAGCTGACTATCCGGTTTATCTTGTCAGGTACCATGATATTAGATTACTTGTAGATTCGCATTGTGTGGATTGCCGGTATTACGGGGGAGTGCTTGAAAAACCTGAATTCTGGCCCCGGTATCGGTAATCGGTAATCAGTATTCGGTAATCGGTATTCAGTGAAACTTTGCAGCTGCCCCCGGTAAACTATTTCTTCTTTTCCTTATCAAAATACTGCATCGCCTTAGCCATGTGCTTATTTAAATCATTGATCCTGGTCTGGTCGGATGGGTGAGTGGATAAAAATTCGGGTGGTGCACCCTTGCTCTGATCCATCATCCGCTGCCAGAATTCAACTGCTTTGGATGGATCATATCCAGCCATTGCCATGAAATAAAGGCCGAGTTCATCAGCTTCACTTTCCTGTGTCCGGCTAAAAGGAAGCAATATCCCGACGGTTGTGCCGGCACCAAAAGCGGCCATAGCTATTTCGCGGGTGGTTTCAGGTTTTTGCTGGAGCGCTGCGTCGAGAGCCATTCCCCCAAGCTGAACAGCCATTTGTTCAGACATTCGTTCACTTCCATGGCTGGCAATGGCATGGGATACCTCATGAGACATAACCACAGCAACGCCGTTATCATCAATGCAAACAGGCATAATACCTTCATAAAAGGCAATTTTGCCGCCGGGCAGGCAGAAAGCATTGACTTCCCTGGATTGCAGTACATTATATTCCCATGCATATCCATTTAAAAGGTGAGACAGGTTTTTAGAAGCAAAGTAGGTTTCAACAGCGCCAGATATATTGCGACCAACGGTTTTTACCGTATTTATATATTGAGAATTTGTTGAGATCTTGTTTTCCCTGAGTATCTGGCTATAACTATCCGTGCCCAGGGCCATGATCTGAGATGCAGGGATTATCGAAAATTGTTTTCTTCCTGTGAGGGGAACCGTTGCACATTGAACGGCCATTAAAATCACAATGGTGAATGAAATAATTTTTTGTCGCATATTAGCTGAGTTTAGGGACCTGGACGCAAAATTAATATCATATCAGTAATATCTATAACGTTGGACTAAAGGTAGTGATTTTAAAATAATCGGCAGGGGAGAGCAGGCTCTAAAATTTCTCTCGCATATCTCACTGAACTCGCAAATGAAATTAAAATATATCAGTAAAATCGGCAAGTCGGCGAGAGAAAAATTAATGTAATTGCTTTGTTTTCAGATTTTTTCTTTAACTTGTATGGTATAACCGAATATTTATTTTGTTTTGTTGCGCTTATTTGATGCCGGGCAAAACAAACACCGTAGGTCTGCCTAACAACCAAATCCAACAATTATGAAAAAGTATCAGAGTAAAAGAGCTTTATGGCTGTCAATACAGTCTGTGCTAACAATGGGTGTTTTTGTCATGCTGGCTTTAGGATCCCTGGATGACGATGACGTATGGGATGATTTGCTGGGCCTGGATGTGATTGTTAAAAAATGGAATGTGCCCGGGGGAGGATATGGTGTGGAGGAATATCATGAATCTAATCAAAGGTATAGGACTTATACAGGTGAAAAGGATAGTGATGGAAAGTGGCATGGCCCGGTAAAGATAGTAATTAAAAACGCTCGTGACAATAATGTTAATTATACCGAAGAAGTGACTTATGATCACGGAACCCGTAAAGGCCCGGGCAAAATTACCTTCTCGAGCCTGGTAATATATTCACATTACTATGATGGCATCTGTTACAAAAATATTCCTGTTGAGAAAGCCACAAATCGCAACGCGGAAAGCACCTCGGCATATCAGGTCCTCATGGCCAAATATCCCTATTTCCCATTTACCCTGAACTCCTTTGGCTTTGAGGATGCGTATATTGAAGCCTATTTGGATACCCTGGAAGCTGTGCTGAACACATACGAATTTGAAGCCGGGGAATTTGACAGTTATTACGAGGATGTACTTGACATTTTGGAAGAAACGCCATGGGACAGCCTCCTGGTTTTACAATCGCGTTTTTTTATCATTCAGGGATTGGAGGAAACAAAGAATGCAGAAATCCGGCTGGCGGTCATTGACCGGTACAGGTCGGAGGCCAGTTCCACCTTCGAAGTTGTCAATTCAACCTATCCAGGATATTTACAGGTGTTGAACGATTCTGGCGTAACTAATCAGGATTTTGAACAATTTTGCCAGGATCTGGACGATACTCTCGCCAGTTACGGTTATCTTGATACGGAAGATGCCTTCTTTACCGACAGTTTGGATGATCGTCTTTTCTGGGCCTTATTTGCCATTATGAAGCTGGATGAATTGTTCACCACTCAGGCAAAATTACCGATGAAAAGTGTACCCCTTGTATCCGGTCAATTTAATGCAAAGCGCCTCTTGAATAAAGTCAATACTCTGCTTAGCCTGCGATCAGCGATTTCAGGCTCCGCTGAAGTGTCCGGGGTGGTTGTATCCGGCATGCTGCTTTATTTTCTCAGAGCAGATATTATCAGAATAGCGGTGAGGGAAGCATACATGATCAACAAAGGTAAAATCCGTCTCCCGATTCTCGCTACTGAGTTCCTGGAAAATAATTCAGCCTCCAGTGTGACCCTGCAGGGCTATGTGATGGAAGACGGTGGTTCTACCGTAACCTCCAGGGGCATTGCCTGGGCTTCTGTTTACAATCCGACCACAAGTGATAATACGGAGGCTTCCGGGACGGGTACAGGTGAATTCACGGTCAACCTGACTGGACTTACCGAAGGAGCCACATATTACGCGAGGGCCTATGCCTCCAACAGTGCGGGAACCGCTTATAGCAAATGCATTGAATTTGTCGCCACTATGCCAACGGAAATTCAGGATATAAATCTGGTTGTTAATAATTTTACGGTTTTTCCCAATCCTGCCAAAGAATCCGTAACATGCAGCTTCCGGCTCGGATCGCCTGCCGGAGTGACGCTTAAAATCATTGATATGAAAGGCCAGGTGGTGCTTTATCGTGATCACGGATTGATGCCCAAGGGTGAGAACCTGATTAAACTGGATCTTTCCGGGCTTCAGAATGGCCTGTATAACTGCCAGGTGACAAACGGAAATGACCATTTCGTCAGGAAGCTTGAAATAGTGAGGTAGCGATCAGCAAATGCCCTGCGGAATGTATTTTGCTATTGTTAGATATGTCCTATAATTAATATTATGTTAAATAAAAATATATAAAATAAAAGGGAAGATTTTTCAGGTCTTCCCTTTTTGAATTTATAGTGCTTTCAATTCCTCAACTACCTGATTGTACTGATCATCCATTTTTAACCTGTAGAAAATGGTTTTCAGGGTTTCCAGTGAAGCTCTGTCCTTGGAATCAATTTCATGAGCTTTCTGCATATAAGGAACTGACTGTAATAAAACGTCATCACCTTCCTTTTTAGCTTTCTCATAAGCTGTATTATCTGTAATCTTGGATGCTTCCTCATAAATCTTAACAGCCTTGTTGAAATATAGAACTCCAAGGTTATAGGCCGCATCGAAATAATTCGGGTTGATTTCCATGCAAGCCTTGTATGAACGTTCAGCATCTTCAAATCTGTTCATCTTATCATACAGTGTGGCTTCTGCAAAAGTATAGGAAACATTCTGCGGATCGCTTGCCTTGGCTACACTCAGCAACCTAAGTGCTTCGTCAGTCTGGTTGGATGTCAGATAATAATTGATCATCTCAATCAGAATTGACTGATTTTCAGGATATTTCTGGAAACCTTCCTTAATTACAGCAACACCCTTGGCCGTATCACCGCTTCCAAAATAGGACTGTTTACGGAATACATAAATGTATGGATCCTCGTATTTGTTGGCAACAGCTTCTTCAAACATCCGGTTGGCTTCGGTATAGTTGCTATCTTCCAACGCTGCACGGCCGCCATAATAATAATAAATTGTATCCACTACATTTTTCATCTGGGGCATCTTATTCAGATCAAGGATCTTAATGAAGTTATCATGTGCACCTTTAAAATTCTTTTTTTCATATTGTACAACAGCTTCAGTTTCCAGGGCGGCCTTCAGAGTTATAATGGAAGTCGTAATGTCCTTATCTGCTTTACCATCGGCATTTAATTTGTTGGCTTCATCCAGGGCCTTGATAGCTTCTCCCAGCGGATCAGGATGAATTGGCTTGGTGCCAACCCAATTTTCGACTACCCCATTCCGGAATATAACATTTACCCGGTCATAAATATAGGTTTCGATCTTGTCAGCACCTTCCTGGCTGGTCTTAATGTCAAGAGGTTCCTTGAAAAACAGTTTTACGCTTACAGGATCCATACCCTTGCGCAACAGATCGTTATGAACGTTATAAATATTGATCATGAGGTCTGCCCGTGATATCCATGTTTTTACCTTTAAGTTCTTCTTTGGATTCTGAATATCTGCATCACTCGTTATCAATTTTTTCTCCAGGCCTGAATAGTTTAAAGCCTGGGTAGCGCCTTCCTGCGCTTTCATACAGAATGGGGCCATAATGAAAAATGCCATGAGAAACCAACTAATTCGCTTCATTTTATTCGTTTTTAATTTTTAGTTCACGTAAATTATTAAGGTAGATATCAAAAATTCTGCCAAATATAAATTCTATTTACTTATTGTCCAAAAATTGACCGTATAATAAGCATTAAAATTATTCTGCAGCCTCTGATGTTTCAATTTCTTCCAGCAACTCCGGAGAACCAACCACATCAGTAACGGATGCGATAGAATCACCCGACCGTATATTAATCAGCCGCACACCCTGTGTGGCCCTGCCCATGAGCCTCAGATTGGAAACAGCAAGCCTGATAGTCATTCCCGATTTATTGATGATCATGATGTCATCCTTATCCGTAATGGCCTTGATTGCGATGAGCGGACCGGTCTTTTCTGTTATGTTAATGGTTTTAACCCCTTTCCCACCCCGGTTTGTTATCCGGTAGTCTTCCAGCTCCGTTCTTTTGCCATAACCATTCTCAGAAACAACAAGTATCGATTTTGAGGGATCATTCAGGCATACCATACCTACTACTTCGTCTGCAGGATCGGAATAACGGATGCCTGTCACACCTGATGCGGTCCTGCCCATAGGCCGGACGGTTTTTTCATTAAACCGGAGTGCTTTCCCCGATCTTACAGCGAGCAGTATCTCATTGGTTCCGTTAGTCAGCTGAGCTTCGAGCAGGCTGTCCCCTTCCCTTATATTAATGGCGTTAATACCATTTACCCTGGGCCGTGAATAGGCCTCCAGCGAAGTTTTTTTAATAATCCCTTTCCGGGTGCAGAGTACTATGAAATTATTCCTGATATACTCCGGATCCGTCAGACTTTGCAGGTTGATAAATGCCTTTACCTTATCGCCCTGTTCTATGCTGATCAGATTCTGGATGGCACGTCCCTTTGATATTTTTGTCCCTTCAGGGATATCATATACCTTCATCCAGAAACAACGTCCTTTCTCGGTAAAGAAAAGCATTGTATTATGCATGGTAGCATTGTAGAGATGTTCAAGAAAATCCTCATCCCTTGTCTCGCTTCCCTTGGAACCCTTGCCGCCACGGTTCTGCGTCCTGAATTCAGTAAGTGGTGTTCTCTTGATATAGCCCAACCGTGAAATGGTGATGATCATTTCATCATCGGCATAGAAATCTTCGGGATTGAATTCACCGGCATCGGGTACAATGCTTGTGCGCCGTTCGTCACCGTACTTTTCAATTAGATCAGCCAGTTCATCCTTGATCACCTGCATTCGAAGTCCTTCATCAGCAAGCAGACTTTTTAAGATAGGTAATCAGTTTCAGCAGCTCCTCATATTCCAGCCTTATTTTTTCCCTTTCCAGATCCGGTGAGTCTCTGCAGTCTCATTTCGAGAATGGCCTTGGCCTGGACTTCAGAAAAACTGAATGTTGCCATCAGGCTGTCCTTTGCCTCGTCAGGATTTTTTGATGCCCTGATCAGGCTGATCACCTCGTCAAGATGATCGAGGGCAATCATTAATCCTTCAAGGATATGAGCCTTCTTTTCCGATTCTTCCAGGTCAAACTGTGTGCGGCGCACGACAACCTCATGCCGATGTTCTACAAAATACTTTATGCTTTGAGTAAGTGACAAAAGTCTTGGACGTCCATGAACAAGTGCAATATTATTAACATTAAATGAGGTCTGTAGCTGTGTTTGTTTAAAGAGATTGTTCAACACAACATTGGATTGTGCTTCTCTTTTGCAGATGATAACCACACGAACGCCATTCCTGTCGGATTCATCATTAATATAGGAAATGCCGTCCAGTTTTTTATCGTTGATCAGTTCGGCAATTTTCTTGATCATTTCTGCCTTATTGACCTGGTAAGGAATTTCATTTATTACAATTACTTCCCTGCCGCTTGAGGTGATCTCAATCTCGGTCTTGGCCCGCATCACAATTCTTCCTCTGCCCGTTTCAAACGCCTCCTTTATTCCCTGATGGCCATAGATAATACCGCCGGTTGGAAAATCAGGGCCCTTGATATGCACCATCAGTTCTTCGGTCGTGATCTCCTTGTTATCAATGTAGGCAATGATGGCACGGCAAACTTCTGTAAGGTTATGAGGCGGCATATTGGTAGCCATTCCCACAGCAATTCCAGAGGCTCCGTTGATCAGCAAATTGGGAATACGGGAGGGCAATACGGTAGGTTCCTGCAGTGTATCGTCAAAATTCAGCTGGAAATCAACCGTATTCTTATCAATATCGGCCAGCATTTCCTCTGCAATCTTCCGCAACCTGGCTTCTGTATACCGCATAGCGGCAGGATTATCGCCATCCATCGATCCGAAGTTTCCCTGGCCTTCCACCAAGGGGTAACGCAACGACCATTCCTGAGCCATTCTGACCATGGCATCATATACTGATGTATCACCGTGCGGATGATATTTTCCAAGAACTTCACCGACAATACGGGCCGATTTCTTGTAAGGCCTGTTTGACATAACGCCCAGATCCTGCATACCAAAAAGGACCCGCCGGTGAACCGGTTTCAAGCCATCGCGAACATCCGGTAAGGCACGTGAAACAATAACCGACATCGAATAATCGATGTAGGCTGATTTCATTTCTTCTTCAATATTAATCGGTATGATCTTTTCTCCTTCAGCCATTGTAAAAATATTCGGTAAATGGTTAATTATAATGTCGTCTGATCACAACCCATGACGTTCAATGAATTTAAGCAGCTAAAGGTAAAATATTTCTCCCTGTTTTATCGATTTTTTATATTGTTTATATTAACAAAACCTGTTAAAAAAACGTTTCTAATAAATTCGTATATTTGCATAACGAACTAATCCCCTTGCGGGGAAAAACGAATTTATTTTTTTTATGGACGCCAAGTTTTCGCAACGTATAAAAGATGTTTTATCCTATAGCAAAGAAGAGGCAATCAGGCTGGGAAACAATGAAATTGCGCCGGAACACTTGCTGCTTGGAATTCTGCGTGAGGGTGAAGGGGTTGCCATTGATATTCTGGTTTCCCTCGGTGTGAATTTATACCAGTTGAAAAAAGATATTGAAGCTGTAATTGCCCCTGCTGTCGGTCCTGTTAAGGTAACCGATATGGATAATGTTCCCCTTCTGAAAACCTCGGAAAGGATTTTAAAACTGGTCTATCTGGAAGCAAAATCAATGAAAAAAAGTACAATTGATACCGGACATTTGCTGCTCGCAATGATCAAGGATGAAAATTCCGCTGTTTCAAGAATTCTTTTTGATCATTCAATTGATTATGAAAAAGCCAGAAGGGAATTGCTCAATGAGCATATGGGCGATTCCGAAGACAATGAACCTCGTGCCGATTATCCTCATGAAGATGATGAACCCATGGGCTCATTCGGTTCCCAGGGAGGCAAAGGCAGTAATCCGGAACCGGGATCCAAAACCAATTCAGATACCCCGGTTCTTGATAATTTCGGAATAGACCTCACAAAAGCAGCTGAAGAAGACAGGCTCGACCCCATTGTAGGTCGTGAGAAAGAAATTGAACGGCTGGCACAGATCCTGAGCCGCCGGAAGAAGAATAACCCGATACTGATCGGTGAACCCGGCGTGGGTAAATCTGCCATTGTTGAAGGCCTTGCCCTCCGGATCATTCAGAAGAAAGGTTTCGCGGGTACTTTTCGGAAAGCGCGTTGTAACACTCGATCTGGCTGCTATTGTTGCCGGCACAAAATACCGTGGTCAGTTTGAAGAACGCATGAAAGCCATTCTGAATGAGCTGTCGAAAACATCCAATATCGTACTTTTCATTGATGAGATCCATACCATTGTGGGTGCAGGGGGTGCAACAGGATCACTGGATGCTGCCAACATGCTGAAACCTGCCCTGGCCACGGGGTGACATCCAATGTATCGGAGCCACCACACTGGATGAATACAGACAGCATATTGAAAAGGACGGTGCCCTGGAACGCCGTTTTCAGAAGGTAATGGTTGAACCTACCTCACCGGAAGAAACCCATGGAGATCCTGAACAATATCAAGGAACGGTATGAGGACCATCATAATGTGATCTATACACCCGAAGCCATTGAGGCCTGTGTAAAACTTAACAACCGGTATATTTCCGACAGGCACCTGCCCGACAAGGCAATTGATGCACTGGATGAATCAGGTTCACGGGTTCATATTTCCAATATTCATGTTCCTGAAAAAATCATCGAACTGGAAAAGAAGATCGAAGAAACCAAAAAGGAAAAGATAAAAGCCGTCAAGAATCAGAATTTCGAAAAAGCTGCAAGCTTCAGGGATAAGGAAAAAGAACTTCTTGAACTGCTTGAAGAAGAAAAACTGAGATGGGAAAAAGAACTTACCCGTAACCGCCAGGTGGTGGATGCTGAAAAGGTAGCTGAAGTGGTCGCCATGATGACCGGTGTTCCTGTTCAGCGGATCGCGCTGGAAGAAGGAGTACGGTTGCTCAAGATGGCAGATGAATTGAGAGGCAGTGTGATCGGACAGGATGAAGCCATTGAAAAAGTGGTTAAATCCATTCAGCGAAACAGGGCCGGCTTAAAAGATCCGAACAAACCCATTGGTACATTCATTTTCCTGGGTCCGACCGGTGTTGGTAAAACACAGCTTGCCAAAGTGCTGGCACAATATCTGTTCGATTCACCCAATAACCTGATCCGGATCGACATGAGCGAATACATGGAGAAATTCTCCGTATCGCGACTTGTTGGAGCGCCTCCGGGTTATATCGGTTATGAAGAAGGCGGACAGCTGACAGAAAAAGTAAGACGACGCCCTTATTGCGTCGTGCTTCTCGATGAGATTGAAAAAGCACACCCGGATGTTTATAATATCCTGCTTGCAGGTTCTGGACGAAGGTCAGTTGACTGATAGTCTGGGACGCCGTGTGGATTTCAGGAATACTATCGTGATCATGACCTCCAATATCGGTACCCGGCAATTGAAGGATTTTGGCCAGGGTGTTGGTTTTACAACCAAAACCAAACAGGAAACGAGTCAATGAGTATACCCGGAGTGTTATTCAAAATGCACTGAAAAAGGCATTCTCACCTGAATTTCTCAACCGTATCGATGATGTGGTAATTTTCAACACACTTTCCCGTGAGGATATCCACAAAATTATCGATATTGAGCTGAAGGGATTGTATGCCAGGATCATTGCCATGGGCTTCAACCTGCGCCTGTCGGATGCCGCAAAAGATTATATTGCTGAAAAGGGCTATGATATACAATTCGGTGCACGTCCGTTAAAACGGGCCATTCAGAAATACCTCGAAGATCCGATGGCAGAGGTAATAATCCGTTCCAATATGAAAGCGGGTGACACCATCGCTATCACTTTCAATAAGAAGAAGGAAACGGTGGACATGAAGGTGGTCCATCCTGATGATGCATCCTCGGCCGAAGCCGTTGTTGATGAATCGGATGAAATGGAATAAGACGTGAGAAAACAGCACCTGCAGCGCAATTACTTAACCACAAAGGAATCAAAGGATTATCACAAAAAAACACAAAGTAATCTTTGCCACTAAGCGCTCAAAGGCACAAAGGATCTCATTGCATTCGATTAACCGGTCCCAGAGTGGAGATCAATTAATCTATGAGATTTGCGAGAAAAATCTGCGAAATCCGCGTGCCGAAGGCATCCCTTCGGGAAAAATCTGCGAGAAAATGTAGCCCCGATAATGCAGTTTATCTGCGAAATCAGCGAAAATCTGCGAGAGAATATCGCCTCGTTAATATAAATCATCTGCAAGATATTCGAGATCAGCAGAAGAACAAGTTTTCTTATTCCACTTCTCCATACAAATCAAATTCCTCGGCCCCTGTAATTTTTACATTATAGAATTTCCCGCTTTGAAGCTTCTTAATAGAGGCCGGTATGAGGATTTCATTATCTACTTCCGGGGAATCTGACTCTGAGCGCCCTATATAATAATCCCCTTCTTTTCGATCAATTAAAACTTTAAGTGATTTGTTTATTTTATTCAAATTCAATTCTTTGGATATACCTTGCTGCAATTCCATCAGTTCAGCAGCCCTTACTTTTTTTACATCCAAAGGAATCGAATCCTCATATTTTTCTGCCGCCCATGTATCTTCCTCTTCGGAGTAAGTAAATACGCCCATCCTGTCGAACCTCACTTCCTTCACAAACTGCCTGAGACCGGCGAATTCTTCCTCGCCTTCTCCCGGATGCCCGGTCATCAGTGTTGTTCTTAATGTAATGTCCGGTATTTCCTTACGGATAAAATCGATCAGCTCATAATTCTGTTTCCTGTCATGATTCCGCCGCATCATTTGAAGAACCTTGTCACTGGCATGCTGGAAAGGAATATCAAGATAATTGCAGATATTCTCACGTTCCTTCATAACCCGGATAACATCGCGTGGAAAAGCAGCCGGATAAGCGTAATGAAGCCTTATCCATTCAATGCCTTTGACATCTGCCAGACTTTCAAGTAGCTGTGGCAATGCTTGTTGCCTGTATATATCCATTCCATACCAGCTAAGATCCTGTGCAATCAGGATCAATTCTTTAACGCCGGATCCCGCAAGTGATCTTGCTTCTTCCTTTAATGTCTCAATGGGTGTGGAAACATGTTTTCCCCGCATGATCGGAATGGCACAGAAGGCACACTTCCGGTCGCAACCTTCGGAGATCTTCATGTAGGCGTAATGCGCGGGGTGTGGTCAAAACCCTTTCCCCTACGAGGTTTTCCTTATAATTCAAACCTAAATGCTTTATGATTTCGGGCAGATCGTTCGCTCCGAAATACATATCCACATCGGGTATTTCCTTTTCAAGGTCCTTTTTATATCTTTCGGATAAACATCCCATCACAAAAACGTGCTTTATAAGGCCTTTTTCCTTGGCCCTTATAAAACGCAGGATCGTATCAATGGATTCCTGCTTTGCATCCTGAATAAATCCGCAGGTGTTAATAATAACGGTCTTATATTGAAAGGAATCGGCATTATGGACCACGCCGATGGAATTCGCATCGATCTGCTTCATCAGGAATTCCGAATCCACCACATTCTTTGAACAACCCAGTGTTACTATATTAATCCTGGCGCCCTGATCCGGTTTTGTATGCATTCTCCAATTTGCTGTGTTTACGGCTAAAAAAGAAATAAATGAACATGCCGAGGGACATCCAGATAAACAGTCGTTCCCATGTTTCCCATGGCAGGCCCAGCATCTGGGCAAAGCATATCCCGGCACCCAGGATGGGAACCACAGGCATCCAGGGTGTTTTGAAGGGCCTTGGTATTTCCGGTCTTTTCTTTCGCAGGATGAGAATGCTGATACAAACGATAACAAAGGCAAACAGCGTGCCGATGGATACCAGTTCACTCAGGATATTTATTGGTAAAAGTCCGGCGAATAAGCTTGCTGCAACACCTGTAACAATGGTTGTTACATACGGTGTCCTGAATCGGGGATGCAGTTTTGAGAATTGGACCGGCAACAGGCCGTCTTTGGCCATTGTATAGAATATACGTGGCTGTCCGAGCAACATGACAAGGATAACTGAGCTTAATCCGGCAATAGCCCCGATTTTAACGAGTGGACGAAGCCAGAACAATGCCTTTCCGGTCTGGTCAATTGCAAGTGCCAATGGTGCCGGTACATTCAGCTGGGTATAAGGCATGATGCCGGTTAGAACACCGGAAACCAGTATATATAAGATTGTACAAACAAATAACGAGCCCAGGATGCCCCAGGGCATATCCCTTTGCGGGTTTTTCGATTCCTGTGCCGCTGTTGAAACCGCATCAAATCCGATGTAGGCGAAGAATATCACGCCTGCTCCACGAAGGATCCCGGACAACCAAAGTGCCCGAAATCACCGGTGTTGGGCGGTATAAATGGTTTCCAGTTGGCTGTATCTATAAAGGAGAGCCCAAACCCAATGAACAGCAATATGACAATCAGTTTAATAGCTACTATCACATTGTTGAACCCTGCGGATTCCCTTATTCCAATGACAAGCAGGGTGGAAAGGAACAGGATAATAAAAATAGCCGGAAAATTCAGGATGCTTCCGGTGGCCACCCATCCTTGTCCCTTGATATAGTCAAACGGTGCATTGCAAAGCTGGGCGGGAATATTGATATTGTAATCATGAAGGAAACTTACGATATAACCCGACCAGCCGACAGAAACCGTGGAAGCTGCAAGCAAATATTCCAGGATCAGGTCCCAGCCAATAATCCAGGCTACAAATTCTCCGAGAGTGGCATAGGCATAGGTGTATGCACTTCCCGAAATGGGAATCATAGAGGCAAATTCAGCATAGCAAAGTCCCGCAAAAACACAGCCCAATGCTGAAAACAGAAAGGAGAGGACCAGGGCCGGACCTGCATTATTCGCCGCCACTGTTCCGGTAAGAACGAAAATGCCGGTGCCAATAATGGCGCCAATGCCCAGGGTGATTAGACTGCCTCTTCCCAGCGTTCTTTTCATGCCATGCTCCTTGTCGAACGCATCTTCAAGTAACTGGTTAATAGATTTAGTTCTGAATAACTGCATGGGAAGATTTTTTAATTATTGAAACTACATCTTTTGAGAAGAAAAAAGTGCCTCGACAAAGGCTGTTTTATCAAATATCTGAAGATCGTCCAACTTTTCACCAATACCAATATATTTAACGGGAATTTTAAACTGATCAGAAATACCGATCACTACCCCACCCTTTGCAGTCCCGTCTAATTTAGTAATAGCCAATGCATTAACCTGTGTTGCTTCCGTAAACTGCCGGGCCTGTTCAAAAGCATTTTGCCCGGTAGATCCGTCCAATACCAATAATATCTCATGGGGCGCATCGGGAATGACCTTTTGCATCACCCGTTTTATTTTTGAAAGTTCACTCATCAGGTTGGCCTTGTTGTGAAGGCGTCCGGCGGTATCTATAATTACAACATCCATATTGCCGGCCTTTGCAGAAGTGACCGTATCAAAGGCAACCGATGCCGGATCGGAACCCATTTCCTGTTTTACAATGGGAACACCAACACGGTCGGCCCAAATGGACAGCTGGCCAATTGCGGCGGCCCTGAAAGTGTCGGCCGCACCCAATAATACTTTCTGATTTGCTTTTTTGAAATGATAGGCAAGCTTTCCGATCGTTGTGGTCTTTCCCACTCCATTTACCCCTACTACCATAATGACATAGGGCCGTTCGGGAATGTCACTGAAAGTGCCGGTTAGTTTTCCGGAGCTGTTTTCTTCAAGTAATGCAGCAATTTCTTCACGCAGGATACGGTTTAATTCCTCTGTACCCATGTATTTATCGTTCGCAACACGGGTTTCAATTCTTTTAATAATACGCAGGGTTGTATCTACTCCAACATCAGAGGATATAAGGACCTCTTCGAGATTATCAAGCACCTCCTCATCAACCTGGGCCTTGCCCATGACAGCCCTGGACAGTTTTTTAATTACATTCTCCTTGGTCTTTTCAAGGCCTTTGTTCAGATTGTCCTTGTTTTGTCCGCCGAATAAACCAAAAATTGCCATAGAGTCATATTAAGGAAATTATTCCTGCAAAAAAAAGGCTTTCTTCTCACAAAGAAAGCCATTCTTTACCTAATGTAAAAACGCATTAGTTTTCTGAAAAGAAATCTTTAATATGATCTGCATGTACAATTTCTTCTTTATATGCATAAGCGCCAGTTTTAGGCGATTTTACCATCTTGATACATTTGGTAAAAGTCTTGCCTGCGCCGGTTTTTAAGGTTGCAATTACTTTCTTAGCCATGGCCGATAATTATTTAATTTCACGATGTACTGTTACCTTCTTCAGAACTGAATTAAATTTCTTCAATTCGAGTCTTTCGGGTGTATTTTTCCTGTTTTTGGTTGTGATATACCTGGAAGTACCTGGCTTACCACTGTTCTTGTGTTCTGTGCACTCAAGAATTACCTGTATTCTGTTACCTTTTTTTGCCATATCCTGACGTGCTTGGTATTAAAAACTTTTAATAAATCCTTTAATTTTTGCTTTTTCGAGGGCCTGTTTCAAACCAAGTTTGTTGATGAAACGTAAGCCGGCTGCTGAAACCCGAAGGTCAATCCAGCGGTTTTCTTCCTGCAGGAAAAATTTCTTATCAAACAAGTTCACTTCAAAAGTTCTCTTCGTTTTGCGCTTGGAGTGTGATACATTGTTGCCCACCTGAGCGGTTTTTCCGGTAATTTGACAAATTCTTGACATTGGATAAATCGGTTTATTCGCTTTCTAAAAACAGATCGCAAAGAACGGTATTTTTTTTTAAAAATTCAACTATACCCTTAAAAATATTTATAAACAATCCTTTACCTCATTCCATAACATGAAAAGCGCAGTAATAGAGGCCTTTTGAATATTACGACCCCGGTTATCATTAAAGTTATGAAGACTTGAAATAATTCTATTCTTTGATGCAACTGCAATCCATGTGGTTCCCACCGGCTTTTCGGGCGAACCACCATCAGGTCCGGCAATGCCACTTGTGGCTACAGCAAAATCGGTCTTGTACCTGGTCCTTACTCCTTCCGCCATTTGTTCAACAACTGCCTGACTTACAGCACCATTGATCATAAGTGTGTATGGACTCACACTCAGCTCGGAGGTTTTGATCTCATTTGCATAGGAGATAATCCCTCCCCTGTAATAGGCCGATGCTCCGGCAACTGACGTGATCATGCTGCTTAAGGTTCCTCCGGTGCAGCTTTCAGCAAGGGCAAGTGACATTTTTTTTTCACTTAGTGCCTTGCCGATTAATTTTTCCAGCGTATCATCCCCATATCCGAAAATATATTTCCTTATAATATCTTCGAGTTTGCCCTTTTCCACTTCCATCTCCATGATCAACTCTTCCTTTGGTCCTGTCGACTTACCTGTAAGTCGCAGCCTGAGGATACCCGGCGAAGGCAGATAGGCTAGCCTGATACCGGTCGGAAGATTTTCCTCCCAGTCCTGAATAAGGTTTGCCATCATTGATTCAGGTAATCCGTGGGTGAGTATGGTAATATGATGGATATGGGGCAAAGTGAACCGCTCTTTCAAACGGTGTTCAATTTCTTCGGAGTAAATGGCCTTCATTTCAAAAGGAACCCCGGGGAGCGAAATGAATTGTTTACCATCCTTTACAAACCACATTCCCTGTGCTGAGCCGGCACTGTTATTCAGTATTTCGCTATTGGCAGGAAGTTCCGCCATTTTGCGGTTTCTTTCTGTCATTTTTACACCGCGTGATGCAAGAATAGAACGGATTTTTTCTACCACAACAGGATTTTCCACCAGCCTGGTATTAAAATATTCTGTGAGGGCGGGTTTTGTAATGTCGTCGCTGGTCGGACCCAGTCCACCCGTCATCAGTATTAATCCGGCGCGGCTTTTGGCTGCATCAAGTGCCGCAACGATTCCTTCCCGTGTATCTGGAACAGAAGTGATCTGAACCACAGAGATACCCAGTTTATTTAATTCTGTGGCAAGAAATGCCGAATTGGTATCAACTACCTGTCCAATCAGTATTTCATCGCCTATGGTGATGATTTCAGCGTTCACGGTATTTTATTTTATGATTTTATGATTTGAAGATTTGAGAGATTTGAAGATTTGTTCTTAAATCAACAAATCAACAAATCATCAAATCAACAAATTCACAGAGAGCGGGAAACGGGATTCGAACCCGCGACCTAAAGCTTGGGAAGCTTTCACTCTGCCAACTGAGCTATTCCCGCAATGAGCCACTCAGGGGACTTGAACCCCCGACCTGCGGTTTACGAAACCGCTGCTCTACCAGCTGAGCTAAAGTGGCAATTTTATTGTCAGGGGCCAAAATTAGAAATATTATATGACGAAACAAGAAATTAGTAGGTGAGAAATGAGTAGGGAGTCACCCCAGAGCTCTCACCCTTTGGAGCAAAGTAGGATGTGAATAGTGAAAGAACACATACACAGGATGGGGAGTGAGATTGCTCAGATTTTTGGATGACAGCTTTTTTAAGGCACCGGCCAACTGTGCTGCCTCATAATTCTCCTTTACATACCGGTCTGCTGTATACTCATTCCGCCTGGAGACATAATTCATGAGGAGTCCGGCCAGCAACGAAATCGGACTGTATAGAATTCCAAAGGCAATCAGGCCCATATGAAAGCTGGGAAGATCCGAACCAAGGGCGGCAGACAAGGCAGGATTGCCAATGAAAATAGACAGAATGAATAAGGTTAGCCCGGTCTGTATGATACCTGCAATCATACCGGTGAGGGTATGTTTCTTTTTGTAATGGCCTATTTCGTGGGCAAGAACTGCTACAATCTCTTTGGTGGACAGGTCTTTAATCAGCGTATCGTATAATACAATTCTTTTCTTCGGCCCCAAACCGGTGAAATAGGCATTAGCCTTGGTCGATCTTTTTGATCCGTCGATCACAAAAATATTATTGAGCCGGAATCCTACCTTCTCACTGAATGCACTGATCGCATCGCGCAATTCACCTTCCTCCAGGGGTGTTTGCTTATTAAACAGCGGAACGATGAAGGATGAATAGAACATGGCCATGAATACTGAAAACACAGTGGCCAGTATCCAGGCATATAGCCAGAATAAAGAACCGGTCATACGATAGAACCACACGATCAGGGCGAGGAGTCCCCCGCCGATGATGGCTCCGAGCAACCAGCCCTTGAGTTTGTCCATTATAAATATCTTCGGCGTTGTCTTATTGAATCCGAATCTTTCTTCGATAACAAATATGTCATACAGGCTAAAAGGTGTGCCCATCAGATCAGCACCCAGGCCTAAAATTGCAAAGAATACAAGGACAATTAAAACAGGCTGGGCAGTGATACCTCTTGCCCAACCGTCCACAAGGCTGAAGCCACCGAGAAACAGCATCAGCAGGATCACAAGAAAGCTGAACGAGCTGGTGAGTAATGAAAATCTGTCATTTACTTTTTTATATTCCTGCTGCTTACGGTATTGATCTGCATCAAACACATCCTTTAACTCATCCGGAAGCCGGGTAGTGCGATGACGGCTGTTGAGATAATCCAGGTACCGCTCCAGGGTAAAATCTACAACCAGGATAACAACAATTGCTATAAATACTGTATTGATCATAAGTTTTCAGACATTTCGGTTAAAATGCAAAATTAAGCGATAAATCATTTCCCTGTCAACTGGTTATCCAATTCCGCCTTAAATTGAATCCTTTGTTCCAATATAAATCTGTATACCTTTGTTTCTTGAGTGCTGTGCAGGCTATCTGCATACTGAGCCCACTCCATGGCCTGGTCAAGAACATCATCCCTTTCCCAGGTTAATGCGAGGTTAAATGATGCACGGGAAGCCGTGTTCCTGTTTGGGCTGTTTGAAAGGTCATTCCAGATTACTGTTGCCTGGTTCCATTGACTGTGACTGGCCAGGAAATAGGCCTTCTTTAAGGTTTTTCCGGGACCTTTAAAGATAATCCGTTGTATATCATCCTTCCAACTGGGGCATATCTTCTCCCCAAGCCTGTTCCCGTTAAGAATACAGGCATCATACAAAATACCTGAAATATTTTTTACAGGTGGATGCTGGCCACAGTATACCTGTTGCTCGTAATTATTGAAATCCGTGAAAATAAAATCATCAGAAGCATTCAATAAAAACGGATCATAAAAGCACCATTTGGTATGACTTACCAGGTTATACCGCAGACCACAATATTCCTCCTCACTGAAATAATCCAAAATATCATATGTAACGGCCTTTTTTAGAAGCAAAACTGCATCAGTTGAATCATGAATGCAGATCTCCCTCAGGTCATCCCAACCGATCACGCCTTCCGAAACAAGATTTTCGTAGCTTGTATCTGTCAGGACAACCCGCTTAAAACGAGGAGTTTGTTGAATTGCTTCATAAACCCCTTCCATATAGCCTCGTTTTATCCGGTTATAATCATAGTCCGGTTTCAATTTTACATGGTTAATACTGTCAAATTTACCGACGGGATTTGGAATCCCCGCTCCGGGAAAAAGTGATAACTTTTGGATGGATAGCGGAATTGAAATTTCAGCAGGTTGCAGCACACTGATATTGATCCGGGCTGTTGAACATGCAGTGAAGACAAAAAGAAGCAAGGGTAATCGAAAACTGGAACAAAGGTTTGACTTCATTGGGATTGAAAAAGGAAATCACCTGCTGTCACAGATGATTTCCATATTGTAAAGTGCTAAGTTCTCATGCCGCCACAAACTCCGATTACCTGTCCATTTACATATGATGAAAGGTCGGAAGCAAGGAAAAGTGCGACCTTGGCTACTTCTTCAGGGGTTCCGCCACGACGGAGCGGAATTTTTTCTTCCCAGAGTTTCTTCACGTCCTCCGGTAATTTATTTGTCATTTCCGTAATGATGAATCCGGGGGCAATAGCATTGCACCTGACGTTCCGTGAACCCAGTTCCATGGCAATTGATTTGGTAAAGCCAATCATACCGGCTTTTGAAGCGGAATAATTAGCCTGTCCGGCGTTACCTCCCACACCTACAACTGAACTCATATTGATGATTGAACCGCCCATTTTTTTGATCATAATGCGCTGAACAGCCTTAGTGAAATTAAATACAGATTTCAGGTTTACATTGATAACGGTATCCCATTGCTGTTCGCTCATACGCAGCAACAAGGCATCCATTGTGATTCCGGCGTTGTTGACCAGAATATCCACAGTTCCGAAATCACCGACTATTTGTTCAACTACTTTTTCGGTATCAGTAAAATTACTGGCATCGGAAGCATATGCCTTGCACTTAACACCGAGGCCGGTGATCATTTTTTCCACTTCGAGTGCATTGTCGTCAAGCCGCAAATCGGTTATGGCTACGTTGGCTCCTTCATTGGCAAAGGCAATGGCAATAGCTTTTCCAATACCTCTTGCAGCACCTGTGACAATAGCAGTTTTTCCTTCGAGAAGCTTCATACATTATGTTAATTTAGTTAATAGAATTACCTGCAATATTAACAAGAATAATTCAATTCCCTGCCATTTGTTCATCCAGTAAAGGCTTCACCCTAAGACGGCCTTCCAGTATTTTCCTGTAGGCAGAAGAAGCCGCAGTGCTATGTATACTGTCAGCGTATTCGATCCATAATAAAGCCTGGTCAAGCACATCATCCCGTTCATAGGCCACTCCCAGGTTAAATGCGGCACGGTATGCCTGTTTTTTGTTCGGGCTTTCTGCCAGCTGATCCCAAATAGCCCCGGCCTCCACCCACTTGTCATCTGCAGTAAAGGCCGTGGCCTTTCTTAATTCGCGGCCCGGACCCACATACATGGTCCGCTCTATTTCCTTCCAATGTGGACAGAGCTTTTCTCCGAAAGCCTTGCCCATAATATAACAATTCTGGTATAGTACAGTTTCAATATTATCCGGATCCAAAAAAAGCTCGGGAGCCACGGAAACTGTATCATTATAGGTATAGGATGCAAGCTGCTGATGGGCAACAGGCTTGAAAAACATCCATTTTGAGTGATTTAAAATATGAGAAAGATCCAGGTAATCAGGCTGCCACAAAAATGAAGCTGCATTCTCACGTGATGTATAACTTACTGCCTTCAGGAGAAAAAGCAGCGCATCACTTGTATCATGGCTGCAAATCCTGTCTACTGCATTCCAGGTAAGGTTTCCATATAACAGCAGCTTATCAAACGCCGTATCGGATAGTACCACTTTTTTGAAGCGCGGAGAAACCGACATGGTTTCATACACGCCATCCAGGTATCCCTGCCTGATTTTATTAATATCTGTTTCAGCACTAAAACGGAAATCCGTTAAACTATCGAATAAGCCCGGAGTGGATTGCATACCCGGTTTAGAATAAATCGTTACTTTTTGAACGGAAGACGGCAAAATATAGGTACCTGGTTCCAGCACGCTGATAGTCAAATTACTGAAGCAGGAGGAAGCTATAATAAACAGGAAAAGAAAACTGACAGGTATGGTTGTATTCCTGAACATTGCTTTGGAATAATCAATTACAAAAAAGCACGATAATGAAACAAATTTAAGAATTATAAGTTATCCTCAAACCCCGTACCTTTCCACCCTTGTAACCTGGTAAACTCCTTTGATGGCGGATAAACGGGCCAGTAATATATCCAGATGAGCGGTATCCTTGATGGAAATTTTCAAACGGCCCTTGAACATTCCGTCTGCATCATCGAGGTTAATCGAATGCAGGCTTATTTTAAGATCTTTTGACAGAACTGTTGATATGTTATTCAGCATATTCGGATCATTCTCACCCTGTATCGCAATTTCAACCGTAAACATCGTTTGCTTGCCCTTGGTGCTCCAACGGGCTCTGACTATGCGGTAGCCATATTTTGATATTAACTGGGCTGCATTTGGACAATTCAACCGGTGTACCTTGATACCTTCACTCACAGTTACAAACCCAAAGATCTCGTCCCCCACTATCGGATTGCAGCATTTGGCCAGTTTAAAATCCACATTGGCAAGTTTGTCGTCAATGATAAGGTAATCATCTGTCTTTGAAACGCTTTCAGCCATTTGCGGTTCAGGCTCTGCAATCAAAGGTTTTTCTTCAACCACAGGTTCCTGAAGCAGTTCTTTGACCTCGCTCAGGTCAATTTCCTCACTGGCAATCTGATAATAAAGATCCTGCGATATTTTAAGTTTATATGCCTTCAGCAGTTTCCTGACCGTTTCATCCGAAAAGGGTATTTTCCAGTTTTTCAAACGGCGTGTAAGGATCTCCTTTCCCTGCTCCGCCTGCTTTACGCGCACCTCATTCAGCTTAAACCTGATCTTGGTTTTCGCTTTGGAAGTAACAACAAAGCTCAGCCAATCCATTTTCGGAGTCTGGTTTTTGGATGTGAGTATTTCAACCCTGTCCCCATTCTGCAATACATGCCGGATCGGCACATTTTTAGCATTTACACGCGCTCCCGTGCACATGGAGCCAACCTCAGAATGAATATCATAGGCAAAATCCAGTACAGTAGCTCCAGCCGGGAATTTTTTCAGGTCTCCTTTTGGAGTAAAAACAAATATTTCCTTGGAATACAGGCTGAGTTTAAAATCATCGAGAAATTCCCTGGCATCGGGTTCCGGGGTTTCAAGTACCTCCCTTATATGCTTCAGCCATTCTTCCAGACCTTGCTCCGATTCGAGTCCCTTATATTTCCAATGTGCAGCAAATCCCTTCTCGGCAATCTCATTCATTCTGCGGGTACGAATCTGCACTTCAACCCAATAACCACCGGGTCCAACCACAGTTGTATGTAATGATTCATATCCGTTTGTCTTTGGAACGGAAATCCAGTCCCTCAACCTGAGCGGATTCGGTTGATAAAGATCAGTCACGGTGCTGTAAACCTGCCAGCAATCGGCCTTCTCATTATGGTGCTCGCTGTTTAAAATAATACGGATGGCAAACAGGTCATATATATCCTCGTAAGCTGCGCCTTTGTTTACCATCTTGTTCCAGATGGAATAAATTGATTTGGGCCTTCCCAGGATTTCGAAGTCAAATCCCTGTTTTCTCAGGGCTTCTTCAATAGGCCCTGTAAATTGCTCAATGAACTGTTTCCGGTCAGTCATGGTTTGGGCCAGCTGCCTTGCAATAGTATCATAGGTTTTCCGGTCGGTATATTTCAGCGACAGGTCCTCCATTTCCGACTTAATGATATAAAATCCCAATCTGTGGGCAAGCGGGGCATAAAGATAGGATGCTTCCGATGCCAGCCTGATCTGTTCTTCCTCCGGCATGCTTTTCATCGCACGCATCAGGCTCAGTTGTTCCGCTATTTTGATCAGGATCACCCTGACATCCCCGGCCAGGTTCAGAAGCAGGTTCCTGAAGTTTTCCGCCTGCGGAGCCATGGTCTTGTTACCTAATTCATAGATTGAATTCAGTCCCAGGGTAATGACTGCTACGGGTTTGCCAAATTCTTTTTCAATCTCAGCCTGGCTTATTCCTTTTTTCTTAAATACGCGGATGAGAAATATACCCAGTACAGAAGTCATTCCAAGACCGATTTCCTTTACTGCAATTTCAGCAATCTCCATGGCAGATATAATTTCCTGCTGCCCGGCATGGTCATCTTCATTTCCGAGGATTTTCACCATCCTGTCAAATGCGCTGCGCAACTTGCTATAATCCCTTATTTCCTTACTCTTGCGAATAAGCCTAAGCAATTTTTCAAATCTGTTTCTCAATGGGATTATATGTTCCGGCGCTTTATTCTGCATGCTTGTGTAACAATTAGAACTGTCCAAATTTAGCGCTTTTAAGTAAATAATATTTAACTTTAGTACATGATGGGTCGACCGAATTCTGGCATGATGCCGATTTTCACTATCGGTTTCTGTGCTATTCCGGCGCAGGTATTACTGATGCGCGAACTGCTTATGGTTTTCGGAGGCAATGAACTTTTCATCGGATTGTTCCTCGCTGTCTGGATGCTGCTTACTGCTGCGGGATCTTATCTGGCAGGCTTCCTGAGGCTTAAAGATGCACATATTCCCTTTTGCATGATGCTTCTCACAGTCCTTCCCTTGATTTTGCTTTTTATTCCCGACTTGATCAGAAATTTCCTTCTTGAGCCCGGTATTGAACCCCGGTTGACTACCGAGCTTATGGTTACTTTCATTTTGCTCCTGCCATTTTGTATGCTTTCAGGATTTCTTTTTGCCAGTTTGGCTGAAAGAATATTGAAGGAAGGCGAAAAGAATACGTCCGGGAAGATCTATGGAATTGAATCAGCAGGCAGCATGGCCGGAGGATTGTTGTTTAGCTTTGTACTTGTTTATTTATACGATAATTTCAGGGCATCCGGGATAGTATCAATAACCAGCTGCCTTTTGATCCTTGGAGGTTGGCAGGATTATAAGCGAAAATATCTGCTTTTCATATTCAGCATGGCTATCATGCTGTTTGGAATACTTTCCTTTTTCGATGGAAACAGATTCGCCAGGGATTTTTTATTCCCGGGCCAGCAGTTAATTGAAAGCCGTGATACGCCCTATGGCAATCTTTCCGTAACCCGCACAGGACAACAAACAAATGTATTCGAAAATAATACGCTGCTATTTTCAACGGATAATCAGCAGTCCAGTGAGGAATCGATCCATTTTGCCCTTGTGCAGCATGATTTTCCTAAAAATGTTCTGCTTATTTCCGGTGGTATTACAGGACTCACAACTGAAATCCTTAAGTATCCTTCCATTGATACCATCGATTACATTGAAATTGATCCACTTATCTTTGAGATTGGCAAGAGATATACCCATTCTCTGAAGTCCAGCCGCATTAAGCTGATTGCAGGCGACCCAAGAATTTTTCTTCATGGCACGAAAAGAAAATATGATATTGTGATTACTTTTCTGCCGCCCCCTTCCTCATTTTACATGAACCGCTATTATACCCGGGAATTTATGATGCTTGTGAAAAGCAAAATGAACGCATCCGGTATTTTTTCTTTTTCGCTTCCACTGACAGTCAATTATCTCAATGAAGGATCGATAGATATGTATTCGTCACTTTATAACACAAGCCAGACTGTGTTCAAATGTGTCCATATTTTTCCCGGATTAAAAAGTTATTTTGTTGCATCCGATCATAAACTAAATCCAAATATTTGCCAAATCATTGAAAATAAATCTATTCAAACCGATTATGTGAACTTTTACTACATGGATGAACCTGATATGGAAAGGAGGTCCCTGAGCATCATCGGTCAGCTTAATTCTAAAACAGAAATTAATGCTGATTTTAAGCCAGCCGCAATTGCTGCATTTGAAAAGTACTGGCTCAACCGCTTTCAACTGAGTATCAGTTCATTTAAGATAGCTATTATGGCTGTTTTGTTATTGATTTTCCTTGGCATGATCCTTGTTTCACCGCTTCAGGGTGAAATGTTTGCAGCAGGTTTCACCGCCTCCTCCCTGCAGTTGATCCTGATCCTTGCTTTTCAGATCGTTTTTGGGTACATTTTTAAAACGATTGGCCTGTTTGCGGCAGTATTTATGATGGGGCTGGCGGTTGGTGCAATGTTGCATAACAGGTATATGAATCGTGCCCTGGAATCGGATAATGCAGAGACGGGGTTCAAACCTGTCTCAACATCGCAATTGAGAAGGCATCGCCAAATCTATTTGCAATTAACGCTGGCCGCCATCGCATTTGTTATTCCCGGTTTCATAATTCTGGCACAGGCCATTATTGCCTGGCCCAACATGCTTTTCCTGTTGTTTCTTTTGCTTACCCTGGCTATTTCAATTACAACCGGGATTACATTTTCGGTCTTATCCGGTAATACGGAAATCAACCATGGGGGAAATATCCGTCATATCTATGGTGCCGACCTGGCGGGAGCTTCACTTGGTGCCCTTGCTACTTCGCTTCTGTTTATACCTGCTGTAGGTATAAAAATGGCTTCATGCCTGGCAGGACTTCTCAATGCAGTGGTTATTTTTAACACGCTGTTTCGTCAAAAAATTCTCACGGGAAGATCAAAAAAACAATATTTTTGATGTTCATTATGTATGTATGGTCAAGAACTCCGGCATCAGGCAGAAAAGGGAATTCATTAAAAAAGGGATAATCTGCGGAGGAGCAGTCGCGCTGTCGGCTCATACCGGGCTGACTATTTTCGCAGGATCCGGAACTAATAAAGGTAAATCAATGGAATCTTCAGATAAGCCAGGTAGATTTAGCAAGGAAGCCCGTTTCCAGGTTCAAACCCCGAGAGGCATCCGATGCATGATTTGTCCGAATGAATGCAGCATTCCGGAAGGTGCAGCCGGAGATTGCGGAAACCGTAGAAATTTCAACGGAACGCTTTTTTCTATTGCCTATGGTAATCCGTGTTCGGTACATATAGATCCGGTGGAAAAAAAGCCATTATTGCATTTTTTTCCGGGAAGTCTGGCATTTTCAATAGCCACAGCTGGATGTAACCTGGTATGCATGAATTGTCAGAACTGGACAATTTCGCAAACGACGCCGGACAAAACCAAAAATGAAGACCTGATGCCTGATAAGGTTGTTGATGGAGCATTGGCCGGTAGATGCAAATCTATTGCCTATACTTATTCAGAACCTGTAACCTTTTACGAATATACTTGTGATACGGCAAAACTGGCCCGGGCAAAAGGAGTGAAAAATATTCTCATTTCCGCAGGATATATTCATGAGCAGCCCTTGCGTGAAATGGCCATGTATATTGATGCTGCAAACATTAATCTGAAATCTTTCAGTGATGAGATCTATACAAAGTTAAACGGCGGCACGCTCGAACCCGTATTGAGAACATTAAAAGTGTTAAAGGAAATGAAAGTTTGGCTTGAGATCACAAACCTGGTAATCCCGGGCTGGACCGATGATCTGAAGATGATAAAAAAAATGTGCGAATGGCTTCATTCCAATGGATTTGATAACAATCCACTGCATTTTAGCCGCTTCCATCCTGAATACCGTTTGACCCAGGTGCCTTCAACTCCTCTTGAGACACTTATTAAGGCCCGTAACATCGCACTGGATGCAGGATTGCATTTTGTTTATATTGGCAATGTGGCAAATACGGATGCTGAAAATACAAATTGCCCCTCCTGCCATAAAACCGTTATTCTGCGGAAAGGATACCGGATTTTGCAAAACGACATCGTTACCGGGAAATGCAGGCATTGCGGGCACATCATTCCCGGTCACTGGTCTTAATTATTATGATTGCAGATTAAAGATGGAAGATGGAAAATACACCCTTGATCAGGCCCGTATGCAGCTGGGCGATAGCAGTCGTGCCCTGTCCCTCCTCACTGCCAGCATGGTGTATGAAGAGCCATCTCTTTTCAGCATTTTAATTGAACTGGCCCTTCAGGATGAGAAACATTACGCTGAGCGTGCTACAAGGGTTATCTGTATTTGCAGCCATAGCTTTCCTGAATTATTTAAACCTCACTGTTCAAGGGTTATAGCTTCATTAAAAAATCTCACAAGCGAGGGAGCCATGCGTAATTTTCTGAAAACGCTGGCTGAGGTCCCCGTCAAGCTTACAAAAAAAGATAAATCCATCCTGCTCAACCAGTGTTTTGACTATCTCGTGTCCAATGATTTTCCCATTGCGGTGCAGGTATTCAGTATGCAGATCCTGTATAACCTGAGTGAAGAAATCCCGGAAATCGGGGAAGAACTTTGCCGTATTCTTGAGGAGAAAATGCCAGATGCCTCGGCCGGATACCGAAGCAGGGCGAGGAGGATAATTTTACAAATGAGAAGAAACAGGTTCCAGGTAATCAGTAATCGGTAACCATTAACCAGTAATCGGTGGTCGGTGTTCGGTAAAAGAAGTTTTGCAGTTCTGCAGTTATGCAGTTTTGACGGCCACGAAGGGGCCGGATTTCAATAACCGTGGGTGCAACCCACGGATATCCATGGAACGTGAATGCCCCATCCTACCTCTTCTTACTCTAAAAGTAATCCACGTAACTCTTTAACAGATTGTGCGATATAATCAGGATTCAATTTTTCAATTTCCTCAAAGGAGCTGAATCCGTAGGATACTCCCACTGAATCCAGTTCAAGTTCCGCCGCTGCCTCAATATCATAATATGTATCCCCTATAACCACAACTTCCCAGGGATCACGGATGCCGTTTCTTAAAAGAAGTCCGGATACCAATCCCGTTTTGGTGGCATGATACCCGCTGTAATCGGCCCCTGCCAAATCACTGAAAAAATGCAATATTCCAAAGTTTTCCAGCACCCGTTTTGCGTAGGCTTCATATTTGGAAGTGGCCACATAAACAGGGGTTCCGGTTTGTGTGAGTTCTTCCAGCAATTCAATGATGCCCTCATACAGTTTGTTTTCAAACAGTCCCTTTTCGCCGTAGTATTCGCGAAAAGCGTGTACAGCTTCATCAATTTCTTTTCCCTGCAAACCGAATACATCTGTAAAGCCTTTTTGCAGCGGGGGACCGATCAGGGTGGCCAGTATATCCACATCAGGCACATCCAGCTTAAGTTTTGCGGCGGCATAATAATATGCATTATAAACTCCCTCACGGGGATCGGACAAGGTTCCGTCAAGGTCAAAAATGATATGTTTGTAAAGGGCTCTCATGGAATACGCCTGTATTTTAATTAATTTTGGCAAAAGTAAAAGTTGCAGATGCCTCAAACGCTGGGCAAATATATCATCTTTATCGGAATCATCCTGGTGTTGGCCGGACTGCTCCTTCACTTTGGAGGTGATCGTCTTAAATGGCTGGGCCATCTGCCCGGGGACATCCGAATTGAAAAGGAAAACTTCCGGTTTTATTTTCCTATTACCACAATGATCATTGTTAGTGTTTTGCTCACCCTGATCGTGAATCTCATAAAAAAAATATGGTAATTAAGTGAGCACTGTCTTTATCAATGGTGATAAATCTCCCTGAATTGTTAATTTTGGAATTCTGAATCATATTAACAAACAAATCAACATTATTATGGGAAAAGGCGATAAGAAAACCAGACGTGGAAAACTATTCCAGGGCTCATTTGGCGTAAGAAGACCAAAAAATAAACCGGTTACTGCCCCGGTTGCCGTGAAAAGCATCAGGGAAAAAGAAGCAAAGGCAGTAAAAGAAGTAAAAGAAGTTAAGGAAGTAAAAGAGGTAAAAGAAGTAAAAGAGGTAAAAGAAGTTAAGGCTGCTGTTCCAGAGGTAAAAGTGCCTAAGACTGCTCCTGCCAAAAAGGAACCAAAACCGAAAAAATCGGAAGAGGCCGCTTCTTAGCATGAACAAGGATCTGAAATTTGAAACGCATTGTGTGCGGACACAGGCAAAACGGTCCTCTCATAAAGAGCACAGTGTACCCATATTTGAAACTTCAAGCTATATTTTTAACTCGGCTGAGGAAGCCAGGGCAGTATTTGCAGAAGAGGAAGAAGGAAACATCTATACCCGTTTTTCAAATCCAAATACAGACGAATTTATTCAGAAGTTATGTGCCCTTGAGGGTGCAGAAGACGGAATTGCCACTTCCTCGGGAATGGCCGCGGTATATCTCATCCTGAATACCCTGCTTCGCCCCGGTGATCATGTTCTGTCCAGCCGGCAACTTTTTGGAACCACTCACCTTCTCTTCACACAGGTATTGTCGAAATGGGGCATATCTCACACCTATGTGGATATGAAGGATAAGCAGGATTGGAAGGATAATCTTCTTCCCACCACACGTGTGATATATACCGAAACACCTTCCAATCCCGGCATGGAACTGGCAGACCTGAAATGGCTGGCCAGGTTTGCTGCAAAAAATGAGCTCTACCTGGTTGTGGACAATTGTTTTGCAACTCCCTTTCTGCAGAATCCCATCCGGATGGGTGCGGACATTGTGATCCATTCAGCCACCAAATTCATTGACGGCCAGGGAAGAACAATCAGCGGTGCTGTGCTGGGCAACAAAGATATTATTAAAGAGGTCAGGACACTTTCGAAAATTACAGGTCCCACAATGTCCCCTTTTACTGCCTGGCTCCTTTCCAAAAGCCTTGAAACGCTGCCAGTGCGGATGGAAAGGCATTGTGAAAATGCCCTCAAGCTGGCCCAATTTCTTGAAAAACATCCGGAAGTCAGCTGGGTTAAATACCCCTTTCTGCCCTCACATCCGCAGTATAAGCTTGCGAGGCGACAAATGAAACTCGGCGGTGGCCTGCTGTCTTTTGAACTGAAAGGGGGTGCCGGCAGGGCACGGAAATTCCTGAATGCCCTTCAACTGATGTCGATTACCTCCAACCTGGGGGATACCCGTTCCACCCTCACAAATCCCTCTACAACCACCCATTCAAAACTCACGGAGGAGGAACGCAAAGCCTCAGGGATAACTGACGGAATGATCAGGGTTTCAACCGGACTCGAGCACATTGATGATATTAAGGCTGATTTTGAACAGGCCATTGAAAAATCAAAATAGCAACCTCAAATTTTCTTCTTATGAAACGCCGTAATTTTCTTGCCACCACTGCAGCAGCTGGTGCAGTTGCCATTGGCACAACTCTTGTTCAGGCCTGTTCAACTCCGGTTGAAAAAAAGACAGGGCAGGATGAAACATTTGATGATGAATTTGAATTGAAGGAAATTACCATTCTTCAATTACAGGATGATATGCAGAACGGCAAATACACTTCTGAAAAACTGGTTTCCCTGTATCTTGAGCGGATACAAAAGCTGGACAAAAATGGACCCGGGTTAAACAGTGTGATAGAATTAAACCCGGATGCACTTTTGTTGGCGAGAGAACTCGACAAGGAAAGAAAATCCGGCAAGGTAAGAAGTTCATTGCATGGAATTCCTGTTCTGATCAAAGATAATATTGATACTGCAGATAAAATGGCTACTTCGGCCGGCTCTCTTGCCCTGGCAGAATCTCATTCGCAGCAGGACGCCTTTATTGTAAAGAGGCTCAGGGATGCCGGTGCAGTGATCCTCGGCAAGACCAACCTGAGTGAATGGGCAAATTTCAGGTCTAACCGGTCTTCCAGTGGTTGGAGTGGCAGAGGCGGCCAGACAGTGAATCCCTATGAGCTTGACCGCAACCCCTGTGGTTCGAGTTCAGGTTCAGGTGTGGCAGTATCTGCTAATTTATGCGTGGCGGCCATCGGAACAGAAACTGACGGATCCATTGTTTGTCCTTCATCAACTAATGGGATTGTTGGTATTAAACCGACTGTCGGCTTAATCAGCCGAAGCGGCATAATTCCCATTTCCCACAGCCAGGATACTGCAGGTCCCATGGCACGAACCGTTTCGGATGCTGCCGTTATGCTTGGCCTGCTCACCGGACTGGATTCAGGCGACCAGGCGACTGCAGCTGCAGAGGGCAAGAAATCAGAAGATTATAGCAGGTTTCTTGATGCTGATGGTCTTAAAAGGAACGCGCATTGGTGTTGCAAGGAATTTTTTCGGATTCAATGACAGGGTTGACCAGTTGATGGAGGAAGCCATCAAGGCTATGCGTGAAAAAGGGGCAGAAATTATTGATCCGGCAAACATTGATACTGAAAAAGAAATCGGGGATATTGAATTTGACGTGTTACTCTTTGAGTTTAAGGACGATTTAAACCGCTATTTATCCAATTTGCCGGCCTCTGTTGCCAGCAGGAACCTGACCGACCTGATAGCCTTTAATGAAGCAAATAAGGACAAGGAAATGCCCTGGTTTGGACAGGAACTGTTTCTAATGGCAGATAAAAAGGGACCTCTTACGGACAAAGTTTACCTGAAAGAAGTGGCCGACCTGAAAAGGCTTGCCGGAAAAGAGGGAATTGATGCCACGCTTCAGAAAAACAAACTCGATGCCATTATTGCGCCTACCGGAGGGCCCTCCTGGGTTACTGACTGGGTAAACGGTGACCATTTTTCGGGAGGAAGTTCTGCCCCGGCAGCCTGTGCCGGTTATCCCGCTATAACAGTACCGGCGGGATTTATATTCGGACTTCCTGTTGGAATCACATTTATGGGTACTGCCTGGAGTGAGCCGGCACTGATCAAAATTGCATATGCATTTGAACAGGCTACCAAACACCGGAAAGCCCCGGAATATAAGTCCCGCCTGGTATGATCATTCTTCCAGCGTACTGAGATCTCCTTCAGGCAAGCCCAAAAGCCGGGCTTTCAGGACTCGTCTCATAATTTTGCCGCTTCTTGTTTTGGGAAGTGAATCTACGATCTTTACCGCTTCCGGCCTGGCAATTGGTCCCATGTGATCCACAATGTGCTGCACCATTTCGTGTTCCAGTTCACGTGAGCCTACATATCCCTTTTTCAAAATGGCAAAAATGTGAATTGCACTGCCTTTCAGGTTGTGTGGAACGGCAACAGCAGCGGCTTCCGCAACAGCAGGGTGACTTACCATGGTGCTTTCGATTTCAGCTGTTCCCAACCGGTAACCGCTTACCTTGATCACATCATCAACACGGCCGATGATCCAGTAATAGCCGTCTTCATCCTTTTTGGCCGAGTCCCCGGTTAAATACCAGCCCTGCTTGGCATATTTCTTCCAGTAAGTTTCCACAAACCGTTCCGGATCGTGATACACTCCGGCCGTCATTCCCGGCCAGGGAGATTTAATGACCAGATTCCCTTCTTCTCCTGTCTTTACATCCTTGCCGTCATCATCCACTATACCCATTACATTGCCAAAAAATGGTTTGGTGGCTGAACCCGGTTTCAACGGGGTAATCGGCAGCGGGCATATAACAAAACCACCGGTTTCAGTCTGCCACCACGTATCCATAATTGGACAGCGTTCCTGCCCTATATGCTTGTAATACCATTTCCAGGCTTCAGGATTGATGGGCTCACCGACAGATCCCAGCAGGCGCAGGGAGCTGATGTCATTACGCTTTGGCCAGGATTCCCCGAATCGCATCAGTCCCCGGATCGCAGTTGGGGATGTATAAAGAATATTAATCCCGTATTTTTCAACCATTTTCCACCATCTGTCAGGGTACGGATGATTGGGTGCCCCTTCATACAGCATGATTGTCGCTCCGTTCATGAGCGGACCATAAACAATGTAGCTGTGTCCTGTTATCCAGCCGGGATCAGCCGCACACCAGTAGCGGTCCTCCGGTTTTATGTCGAACACCATTTTAATCGTTGTGGCTGTGTATACACTATATCCCCCGTGGGTATGCACCAGGGCCTTGGGTTTCCCGGTAGAGCCTGAAGTATAAAGCAAGAACAGCATTTCATCCGAATCCATCGGTTCTGTCTCGCACTTATTTCCGGCAATCGGGAGGCCCTTCAAATCATGATACCAGTAATCCCTGTCATTTTCCATATACACATCCTGTCCCGTTCTTTTCACCGTGATGCAAATTTCCATGGTAGGCGACAACTCCATGGCCTTATTCACCACGCTTTTCAGCTCAACGATCTTCCCCCTGCGGTATCCTCCGTCTGCAGTGATCACTACACGGCTGTTTGCATCGTTTATTCTGTCCGCCAGCGCCTCATGACTGAATCCGCCGTATACCACACTATGGGCTGCTCCGATTTTTGCACAGGCCAGCATGGCAAATATCTGCTCGGGAATCTGGGGCATATAGATCGTAACTACATCTCCTTTTTTAACACCCATGCTTTTCAGCACATTGGCAAACTGACATACCTCACGGTTGAGTGCATGATACGAGAATGTACGCAGATCACCTGGCTCCCCTTCCCATATCAGGGCCAGTTTGTTTCGTGTTGGGGTAAACTGGTGACGGTCGAGCGCATTGTAAACAATGTTTGTTTTTCCACCGGTGAACCACTTGTAAAAAGGTGGGTTGGAAGCATCCAGCACCTTATCCCATGTTTTGAACCAGTGAAGTTCTCCTGCCTGTTCCGACCAGAATTCCTCCCTGTGTTCAATTGAATAGCGATAGGCATTTTCGTATTCGGTAACATTGGCATATTTTACGATTGATTCGGTGGGATAGATAAACCCGGAAAGGTTATTTTGATCCATGATATGAGGTTGTTAATGGTTGAGAGCACGATGTCCCAAATTAAACAACCGCATGATTATATTTGTTCAGGATTTTGTTAAATATGAAATAAAGTGTAAAAAAGCGGACTTGTAATAAGGATTACGGTAATGGCTAAGACGTAATAATTGATCCGCATGAAATATTGAAACGGCCTGAAAGCGTCTTTTGAACGAAAAACCAGTGAACGGAACGAAATTACAAGAATTACACTGCTGACCATGATCAGTGCTGCGCTGATAACTGAAACAGGAAGTGTGCTGAATGAAACGATGAACGCGGTAATGGATGTTAATACGATCCACAGAAAGATATTTTTTTTTGTCCGGCTGTTGGACCAGCGTTCTGTAATGGATGGCAGTCCGGCTTCAGTATATTCGTGTCCGTACTTTATGGCCAGGAGGTAGAAATGGGGTACCTGCCAAACAAAAAAGAATACGGCCATAATGAGCGCAGGTATGCTGAATAGACTGCCTCCTGCCGCCACCCAGCCTACCAGTGGTGGTATAGAACCTATAACTGATCCCGGTATGACAGCGTGGGGTGTAATGCGTTTCAGGTTGGTATAGATCAGGTTGTACCATATCATGGCAAGCAGCCCCAAAATAAGTGCAGTTATGCCTGAACTAAGATAAAGGATCAGAGAACCAGCCAGGGTTTCTGTAACTGCTACCATGATAGCGAATGAATAGGAAATTTTATGGGATGGCAGGGGGCGTTTCCTGGTTCGTGCCATCATTGCATCCGTGCGCCTTTCCTGCAGGTGATTGATGACTGATGATCCGCAGGCCAGGAAGAAAATACCCAGCGTAGGCAGCAGAAAGCCCGGATCATAACCCCTGGCGGCCAGAATATACCCTGTGATGGTGGTGAAGGCAACTGCAACAGTAATTTTTATTTTGCTCAGTTCGAGTATGACAGATAAGTAACTACCTGATTCTTGTCGGGTCATTGTGATAATTTGTCCCTGGAATATTGCCTGGGTGCAGGGGTCAAAGATAGCCAAATAAAAAGGAAAGCACCAAGGACTAGGATGCCTATTCCGGCAGAATTGACAATCAGGCTGTAGTATTTGTTGGGAAGCGGGTCATAATTCAGACAATACTTCTGATCCTTCATCCGGGATGCACTGGTCAGTTCTCTGCTGGCATCGTTCACGGCAAGGTGAAAATGCATTGGAAGGATGAAAGTTCCATAAAAATACTGACTGATCTTCCGGTGTGGAGTGATCATAATAGTGGCTGCAGAATGAACAAAATCATTGCCAGTACGCTTAAATTCCCAGCCTGCAGCACCTGTCAGCGTTTTGATGGCCGCACTGTCGGCAACATAGAAGTGCCAGTATTTCTGTGCGTTCGGGTTGTGAAGGGTGCTCATGTAGGAGGCCTTTTTTGACCTTGCCAGGCTCACAGGCTCATCATGGTTGACGCTGATGGTGATTACCTGGTAATCTTTTCCGATCTGAAGGTCTGATTTTTTGATTATCTCAGCAATGCCGTTCATTACAGGACTGCAGAGCCCCGGGCATTTATAATATACAAATGAAAGCAAGGTAGGCCGGTCAATCAGATCTCCCAATCTCACCTGTACTGAATCCTCATTCGTGATCATCACATTTTCAGGAAGGATCTGCCCTGTCCTTTCCAATATACCGTAGGTTTTATCCTGTGACCACACACTTCCAGCCTGCATCAGGGCAACAGACAGCAGATATACAATTTTCCGGACCATCCGAATCAATTTTTAATTTCCCGACTAACAGATTTTCGCTCATAATGTTCAAATCACGCCCGGATGTTACCCGATCTCCTCTTTGAACATTCCCAAACCATTATTGTTTTTAGGAAACTGTTTATACAATATAAACGGATATTTTTCTCCTGTTATTATTCCTACACATAACTTCCATTAAACTAAAAACGATATGAAAACTTCTTCAGATGTTCAGGTACAGCAAGAAAAAATGGTTGATCCGATGCATATTATGCAGACGGGTATGGGATTTTTTGGTTCAAAAACCCTTTTAACGGCAGTTAAGCTGGAACTATTTACCATATTGGCTTCCAGGCCGTTACCAGGATCACAGATCAAAACTGAATTGGGTTTGCAGGAACGTGGCCTTTATGATTTTCTGGATGCCCTTGTCGCACTTGGTTTTTTGCAGAGAACAGGCTATAAGGACTCGGCGGTATATTCAAATTCGCCTGATACAGATCTATTCCTGGATAAATGCAAGCTATCCTATATCGGCGGATTACTTGAAATGGCGAATAACAGATTGTATCCTTTCTGGAACTATCTTGAAGAGGGATTAAAGACGGGGGCACCTCAAAATGAGATCAGAACAGGCAGAACAACCTTGTTTGATGAGTTATATACTGATAAGGACAGAACCCGGGAATTTGTGAATGCCATGGGGGGTGCACAAACGGGTAACTTTATACATTTTGCCACTAAATTTGATTTTTCAAATTACAATACACTGTGCGATATCGGAGGAGCCGGCGGCCAATTGTCGGCGCACGTGACATTGCATAACCCCCATATGAAATGCATCTCATTTGACTTGCAGCCGGTGGTGCCCATTGCCCTTGAAAATATGAGCAAGATGGGAATAGCTGACAAAGTAGAGATCCGGGCTGGTGATTTTTTCAATGACCCCTTCCCCACTGCTGATGTAATTACAATGGGAAATATACTGCACGACTGGAATACAGAAGAAAAGAAAAAACTGATCAGCAAAGCCTACAATGCATTGCCCAGGGGAGGTTCCCTTGTTGTCATCGAAAACATTATTGATGATGAAAGACGGGAGAATGCGTTTGGATTGTTGATGTCGCTAAATATGCTGATTGAAACGGCCGGGGGATATGATTTCACAGGTGCTGACTTCACAGGTTGGGCCAAGGAAGCAGGATTTGAAAGAACCTATATCATGCCGCTAACAGGGCCTTCAAGTGCCGCTGTGGCGATTAAATAGTCAGATACTACCTGAGATCAGCGAGCAAAAATAAGTCTCGCTGATCTCGCTGATCCCGCTGATTTTTTATCATTTTGTAAATGATATTCCAAATGCTTATCTTACATTTAAATTCTATAAGCATTGGACAAATGAAATCATCTGTAATCATTTCGGGACTTATTTTAATATCGGACTTATGAAAATCAAAGTATTACCATCGAACAAGATCATTTTTCTTCTGGTATTGTTGCTTCCGGTTGCTTCTTCCGAAGCTTCAGCTCAGGCAAAGGGCAAAACGCTATTGAATGGTAAGGACCTTACAGGATGGCACTGGGATGTGCCGGAAATGGACAATAATGCAGGTGTCACAAATCCATTCATTGTAAGAAATGGATTGCTTGTAAGTCTTGGACAACCCGGAGGGCACCTGATATCGGATGAAATTTTCATGAATTACCGGCTTGAAGTTGAGTATCGTTTTTCTGCCAGGCCTGGTAACTGCGGTGTCCTGGTACATGCTTCAACCCCAAGAGCTCTCTACAAGATGTTCCCTAAGTCAATCGAAGTTCAGATGCAGCATGGAGATGCCGGAGATTTTTGGTGTATTGGCGAGGATATAGCAACACCCGACATGGAAGCACGCCGCGGACCAAAAGAAGAATGGGGAGGTACCGAGGACAAGAAACGTCAGATTAAAAACCTTACAGACGGATCAGAAAAACCTGCCGGAGAATGGAACAGGATGGTGGTTGAATGCGTTGGAAGGGAAGTGAAAGTATGGGTCAATAACGAACTGGTAAATTATGGTTTTAATTGCACTGCCGACAGAGGTCAGATAGCATTACAGGCTGAAGGATCTGAAGTCGAGTTCAGAAAACTGGTATTAACACCGATCCATAAACTGTCAGATTAACCGGCAAACCAGGTTCTCGTGAATATACATCCCGTTTCCACAAAATCTGCTCTGAAAAGATTCATTGATCTTCCTTATAAGCTATACAAAAATGATCCGGTATGGGTGCCTCCTTTGTTGGATGAGCAATTCGGGCAGTTTGACAGGAAGCGTAATCCAACGCTTGATCATTGTGAATATGCACTTTTCCTTCTTGAGGAAAATGGGAAAACAATAGGACGTATCGCCGCTTTCATTGACAGGCTGGCTTTGGAGTCGTGGAAAGAACCGATCGGATTATTCGGTTATTACGAATGTATTGAGGATAAAAACGCATCTGATCTTCTCTTTGAGACCGCTGCAACATGGCTCAGAAAAAAAGGAATGACAAAAATGAGAGGACCGTGGAGCTTCGTATCGCAGGAATGGGGATTGGTTGTGGAAGGCTTCACCCCATCTCCGGTGGTGATGGCGCCCTATAACCCCTCGTATTATATTGATCATATTGAAGCTTTTAACTTGAAAAAAATAAAGGATCTCCTGGTTTATTACATTTCAATAAAGGAGGGTTACATCATACCCGACAGAATAATGACCTTAACTGATGATGTAGTAAAACGATATGGAGTGCATGTCCGTCAGGTTGATATGAAGAAATATAATGAGGATGTTCAGATTGTTATTGATCTGCTGAACAGGAGCCTTGTCAACAATTGGGGGTATACCACTGTGACAAAGGAAGAAGCAGAAGCTGTTGCGCGTGATCTGAAACCTGTTATTCAACCAAAAGGTGTAATTTTTGCTGTAGATCCAAAAGGTAACCCTGTCGGGATTGCGATTGCTATTCCGGATATAAACCGGTTATTGAAAGGCTTGAACGGACATTTATTCCCATTCGGATGGCTTAAACTTCTTCTTGGTATACCAAGATTAAATAATTACCGTCTTTTAGCCCTTGGAGTTGTTCCGGAGTATCATGGGAAAGGAATTGACAGTCTTTTGTATCGGGCTCTGTGTGAGTCGCTTCATACACCTGAAACCTGTGTGGAAATCAACTATGTTCTTGAAGATAATGCTCCCATGAATAATGCTATTCATAAACTCAATGCAAAGCCACTCAGGAAATACAGGATCTTTGAGAAAGAGTTATAGTGAAAGAACCATAGCCTGAAAAAATGACCTGATCAGACACTTATTCCAAAGCATCAGAAAACTATTTAGGGAGTATAGTCACAATTACCCTCTTATATCTTGATAAGAACGGTGTTCCTTTATCGGTGACTTTCAGAATAAAATGAGCAGTTTCCTTTTTCTCTACCACGGGAGCTATCACATAGGCCCCATGTGAATTCTCGGCTCCATCGATTTTTATGGGTTTTTTATAAGTACCGGCTTCCGGATAATTAAACCAGAGAAAACTGAGATGATCTCCGTCAGGATCAGCAGAATTACTGGCATCCAAACCAAAGCCCTCCCCTGATTTTACGGTTATTGCTTCGGAATTCCCTAATTCCGGAACCGGTGGATGATTGGATTCCTGATAAGTTTTTGTGCACCAATCCATCCGGGCGGCAAAATCATTTTGAAAGTCATCCCGCCAACGCCACAAAGTCACCTTGTTATCGGCAAAGGAAACCGTGTCCAGTCCAACCACTCGTCCATATTCTTTATAAATATAGGGGGTATAATGATCAATAGCATTAGTCCAGATTTCCCGTGTTTCGGCTTCAAAAGGAACTCCTGAATCTCCTTTCCTGAGTTTGGCAAAATCAGGCTTGTACAGTTCGTAACGGCCTCCCCAGCTTCCCCATTCAGGATGCTCCGGTTCATTTAATCCGTTAAGTATCAATGACAGCCATGATGGGGTATCGCCTTCCATACCCCAGGCTACATCGGGATATGAAGCGCCCAGGGGACCATGACCCTGCTGAATGTTTTGTGACAGCCAATTATTACTAATCTCCTCATTGTTTATCCCTTTTACAAAACTATTTATGGCGACCCATGTCGAACTGCCATAATCATCACACGGACTAACCACGTAAAACAAATCAGGAAAATTATTCCTGATCCAGATTCCGCTGTCGTCCTGATCCGATATAGCATAAACCCTGAGTTTTGAAATCAGCCTTTTTGCCTCTGATGCGCTTTCAGTGTGTTTAATCTTGTACAATGCCTGGGCAAGGGTATTTGCCCCACCCCACACCGATATCCACAGGGGACGTTCATCATTTTCTTTCAATACTTTAATAATCCAGTCGGATCCCTGGGAATCATTCCCATCGCCAACTCCCAGCATCCCGTATTTCGGCTGGCCCTGCTTAACCAGCATCAGAAGTGCCTCTGCACCAGGGAAACCAGCTTCATGTTTCAGAAGATTTGGCTGTACCTTGCCATAGGCCTGAATTAATTTAATGATTGATTCTGGTGCTACACTTGTTCTTTTCCACACAGATGTTGTAGCAATCAAGCCCTCAATATCGATTTCATTGGAATATAAAAGTAGCCGGATAAAAGACTGTGTGTCATCCGGATCCGCTTCAATATCAGACAGTACGATCAACCGGTGTTTATTTTCGGACGTAAGGTTTTCAGATGAAACTGCTGAAACCTGATTCAATGAACTCATAAACAAGGTTCCTAGCAATCCTATAAAGTACATTGTAATTTTCATGGCAGGTTGGATTAATTTTATCATAATTTATTAATACCGGATCAGTATTTTATTCGATAATTATTGGAAAAGCCGGGCATATTGACCACCCTTGGCCGGAGCAAATTGTCCACCTGAAAAGAGTTATTCTCAAGTTGAAAAGTAAGTTCCATCCGGGATCATTGGTTTAATCAATATTTTGAAGAGTTCAAATATATTGTTATTCCGTAGTTATTTTTCCCATATATGTATTTCTGCCATCATTTAGCCTGTACAAATACGTCCCCTTATTCAATTTACTTATTGGTAATCGCTTATCTTCAGATAATTCTTTCTCCATCACCTTTTTACCCTGAAGGTCAAATAATTCAATTCTTGCAGATGATGAGATATTTGCAATATCAAATACTATATATTCCTTGGCAGGATTTGGATAGATATATATTTTGCTGGCTACTTTATCAGGCTTTAATTCGGTTGCTGCACAATTTGTTGTAAAATACACATTGTGACTGCCGGTGGTATCAACTTGTTCAACTTTATCCACAGGTGGGAAAGGCATTTCCCATACACAAACCTCATATAAGGTTGCCATGTCAGATAAATCTAAAAATCCACTTATTCTACCAACATATAATACAAGTTCATTTTTTGATAAATTCAAACTGGTTAATTGGTTACTACCACAAGCTAATACTCGTATATATGTATTATTAGTAACATCCAGACTGGTTAATTGGTTAGAATCGCATAACAAGTTGGTTAAAGCCGTATTATTAGAAACATCCAGATTGGTTAATTGGTTAGAATCGCAAAACAAGTATCTTAAGGCGATATTATTAGAAACATCCAGACTTGTCAATAGGTTATAACCGCAAGACAAGTACTCTAAAGCCTTATTAATAGTAACATCCAGACTGGTTAATTGGTTAGAATCGCATAACAAGTTGGTTAAAGCCGTATTATTAGTAACATCCAGATTGGTTAATTGGTTAGAATCGCAAAACAAGTTGGTTAAAGCCGTATTATTAGTAACATCCAGATTGGTTAATTGGTTAGAATCGCAAAACAAGTATCTTAAGGCGATATTATTAGAAACATCCAGACTTGTCAATAGGTTATAACCGCAAGACAAGTACTCTAAAGCCTTATTAATACTAACATCCAGACTGGTTAATTGGTTACTGTTACAATTCAAACCTGTTAAAGCAATACAACCAGATAAATCCAGATTGGATAACTTGTTACCATTACATTCCAACTGATTTAAAGCAGTACAACCAGAAACATCCAGACTGGTTAATTGGTTATAACCACACCACAAGACTGTTAAAGCAATATTATTAGTAACATCCAGACTGGTTAATTGGTTAAAACTGCAAAACAAATCTGTTAAAGCTTTACAACCAGGAACATCCAGACTGGCTAATTGGTTATTACTGCATTCCAAGTTGGTTAAAGCCGTATTATTAGTAACGTCCAGACTGGTTAATTGATTTCCGTTGCACCCAAGAGTTTCCAAGTTTACAAATGCTTCAATTCCTGTTAAATCAAAAATATGGTAGTAAGAAATAAATAAATCTTTTATTGCTTCAGCTTCACCATTGCTGATTTCGCCGTCTTCATTTGTATCAACTCCCACTGATATCAGGGCATTCTTAAAATTAGCATCGGGTATGTTTACATTCTGGGCATAAGAAATTGATGCCATCGCAAGCATCAGAATGGATAAAATTAGGCTCTTCATGGAAATAGTTTTTGGCTTATAGGAATTAATTCAGGAGAGGAAAATCAATCTTAAAGGATTAAAGCATAATATAATATGCGACAAAATAAAAGCAAAGTCAAGTAAATTTTAACACACGTAAATACCGTCTTGAAAGGGGAAAGGAATCAATAATATATTCAAAATCAGCAAGGGATTAAAAACCAAACCAGGTTCATCACCGAATTTGTTTGTAAATTACTCTTCGCATTACCTGTTATCAGCCTATGCTCCACCGTGAATAAAGTAAGATAGCTTATATGTTGTCCCCATTCAAATAATCCCTACCATCCCCTGTGAGATCATCGATCCTGGGGCTTCTAATGAAGCATTATAGGCTTTTAAGCCCCTACTGAAACTACAAACGGAGTCTGAACTACGGTGTCGGTATACTCCAAATATCTTTTGAAAGTTTCCAGGAACCATCAGAGTCTTTGTGGTAAATATGAATTCCATTCCCAATTTCGATGATGGGTTCAGTATTTTCTTTCAGTATTATAATGAATTTATAAGAATACCGATGAATTGCCCAATCCCCTCCTACATAATATTCCTCATTGGATACACTCGCTGTAGATTTAAATGCACTGAAATATGGACCGAAGAAAGTATGGTACCAAGGAATGATTCTGTCTCCTATAACAGGTTCAGAACCTGCAGGAATAATCTCGGCATTGTTACTTACATAATTCGGCAGGTAAGCATAAAATTTGGCAGAATCTCTGGAAGAAATTAAATCAACGAATTCTTTGAAACGAGCTTTAACCTTTTCAAAATTAATCTCGTCATTTTCTTGTGTTTGTTTTGTTGTAGACTTACATCCAGGTGATACAAAAGCAAGACAAAAGAAAATAGTTGAAATTAAGGTTTTCATACGGTTGGGTTTTGGTTATGAATTGGGAATTAGATGTCCCAAAATGTTAAACCTTGGAGCACGTAATTGATATTAAAATCTATGTTAAATGAATTTCAAATCATTTTTTTACTGAGAAGCCATAAGTACAATTGAATGAATTTTATTACTTCTTTTTATTGGTTGGTTTTAGTTCCATGCCAAGTTGTGTCATCATACCCAATTCATCTTCAACTGCCCAAAAATTGGTCACTTTATTATTAGCAATTTGAAATATCTGAATGCCTTTATATCTAAATTTTGCACCGCTTGGTTTCATTTCCATAAATGGATTAGTAAATGTTCCTGAATAGGATATCCTGAAAACAACTTTATCATCTGCGGCAATAATATCTTCAAATTCATGTTTATAATCCGGGAATGATGTATAAAACGTTTTTATGAGCGGCTCTATATCACTAAAAGAAATAGGATCACCAGATTCATAATAGATTTTTAAATTGGGAGCACACAATGCTTTTAATGAATCCAGTTGAACGGCATCAAGGTGTTTGTAGAACTTCTTAGCCAGCTCAATGTTTTTAGCCTTTAATGTTTCAGTTTGTTTAAACTTAGCCAATTCATCTTTGGTTTGTTTGTCTTGACAAGAAAACAACACCATGAGTAGAACCAGAATAATAAGTCTTGTTTTCATTTGATTAGGGTTTGATTAAAACTTGAGAATTAAACGCAAGAAGGTCAATTACATCACGAAAGTTACGATAATTAGCAGGTGATGTCAAGTAGATTTTGACAAGTAAGAATGGTTAGGATAGGAAAATTCTTCCCAAAAAAAGAAGTGACTTTCTTAAAACGACGAAACCCGCCATTACAGCGGGTTTCGTTTACATTAAGTCGGCTCGCGGGGGATCGAACCCCGGACCCCATGATTAAGAGTCACGTGCTCTACCAGCTGAGCTACGAGCCGATTTATTCATTGCGCTGCAAATTTAACAAAATATCCTATTCTGCAAGTTTATTTTTAAATATTGGTGAATATCCTTTCACTGCAGCCTGAATCCCTTAATTTTGGGGCGATGAAAGAACTGGACCATTGTATGATCTGCCCCCGATTCTGCGGGGTCAACCGCAACATGGGAAAGCTGGGCTATTGCAGAACGGACGCGGGTTACCACATCAGTTCCATCTGCATCCATCGGGGCGAGGAACCGGTTATAAGCGGCGCCAAGGGCATCTGCAATATTTTCTTTTCGCACTGCAACCTGCAATGTATCTATTGCCAGAATTTTCAGATCAGCCGTAACAAGGGAATTGCTGAAGAAAGGATCATGTCACTGGACGAGGTGGTTAATAGTGTAATTGCCTGCCTGAACCAGGGGGCCGAAGCTGTGGGTTTTGTAACGCCTTCCCATTTTGTGCCGCATGTAAGGGAGATTATCGAAGAGCTTCATTTACGGGGATTATACCCGGTTACAGTCTACAACAGCAATGGATATGATACTGTAGAATCCTTAAGATCCCTGGAAGGGCTGATTGATGTATACCTGCCTGATCTTAAATATGCCAGTGCTTCCCTGTCTAGAAGCCTTTCAGATGCCTCAGATTATCCCGAAGTTGCCAAAAAAGCCATAGCTGAAATGTATAGGCAGAAAGGCAATTCAGTTATAGTAAGTGATGATGGACAGGCCGTAAATGGATTGATTATCCGTCACTTAGTACTACCCGAACAAACGGATGACAGCATAGCCATTTTAAAATGGATCGCAGTAGAACTATCCCCTTCCCTGCATATCTCCCTTATGTCTCAATACTATCCGACGTCGTGTATGATCAACCATCCGCAATTAAACAGAAAAATAACCGAAGAAGAATACTCAATGGTGGAAAAGGCCATGGAAGAGCTTGGATTTTATAACGGCTGGATCCAGGAAATGTCCAGTGCACATACGTATAAGCCGGATTTTTTGAGGGAGGACCCGTTCGGGGACTAGTTGTTGATAGTTGAAAAGTACTGCCCTTCGGGCAGAGAGGCACTATAGCCCAATTTCCGTGGGTTATCACCCACGGTTATCTAATTCAGGCCTCTTCGAGGCCGTCATTACTGGACAACTGGAGACTGCAGAACTTTCTGCTAGCGAGGGATTTCGCCGGAATGTTCTTGCTAGTCCCTGGTCCCCAGTCCCTCGTCCCTTATTTCATTTTCTCCAGGTTTTCCATTCCCTCAACATTCATAGCACTGCCGAGTTTGGAGATGTTTTTCATGTCGATATCGTCGCCCTGGATGCTGATGAGTGCATTCCCCTTCCCTTCCTTTCCGCCAACCACAAGAAGCAGTTCGACGACCTTGTTATTCATTTCACGGGCATAAAACCTTACGTTGGAATCCTTGTCCTTTACCACCATGATTTCCTTGTATACATTGGATGGCAGGATCTTCATGATTTCCTGGTACAGGTCAACCGGTGCGGGTGTAGCGGGATCATCATCGGTGGCCAGTATCCTGATGCTGGTAAGTTTGTTCATTACCTGGGCAAAATCATCCTGGGTCTTTGGATCTGCCTCATTATTCCTGAACATGTCGAACATATACTTTGAAATGTAGACCGTGGTAAATCCATCCTGTTCAGAATATTTATCGAACACCTTATCCATTGCACTTTGCGCCCGGGAACCCATGGTAAGCATCAACAGTGTTGTAATAAAAGCAATTGTTTTCATGATCTTTATTTTTTGAGATTCGATGATTGATTCATAAAAGAAACCCGGTTCAGCATATCCAGGCTGTGATCAAGCTTCTTCAAAGATTTCAGGGGTTTAGCCCCTGCATTGATTTTTGATACGGCATTCAGGGGTTTCATCCCCTGGTTCATTTTTTGTGAAATATACATGAGCGTTTTTTGCGCTTCAGCATAAGCCAGCTGAGGGTCAGAAAATGTGTCCTTTTCCTTATGCCATCCTTTATTAAGGACTATAACACCTGAAATCCCTATTAACACGGCAATTGTAGCTGCAACAGCAAACCGTGTGATCCAACGCGACCTGTGTTCACGAAGTGGAATCTCTTGTTGTGCTTCAACCATACCTGCCAGCCGGTTTTCGAATTCAGGATCAAAGACCAGCGGTTCACGCCCCGATTTCAGCAGCAGAAACTGTTGCTGCCAGGGCCGGAGCTCCGGATCGACGCTTTCCCCGGAAAAATAATCAAGCAACGCCTGATCTTCGTCCAGGGTAGTCTCGCCTTCAAAGTACTTTTCCAGCAGCACCTGTATTTCTTTGATATCCATATTCATTATACTTTGTAAGTTCTTCTTTCATCCTGTTCCGGGCCCTGGAAAGGCTCACCCGCAACGCATTAACATTGGTATCCATAATTTCAGCAATCTGCTCGAATTCAAGTTCCTCAATATCCCGAAGCTGGATTATAAGCCGTTGGTGTTCCGGTAGTTTTTCCAGCACTGCCGACAGGAGTTTGAGCCGGTCCTTTTTTTCCATTTGTTTTTGCGGGTTTTCATCTGATGCCAGCCTGTCAAACCCTTTTTGATATCCTTCGATGTATACAGGCTTTTTAGCTTTTAGCCTGTCGAGGCACCAGTTACGGGTGATCTTCATTGAAAAAGCTTCCAGGCTGCTATAATTCTCCAGTGAATCCCTGATCTTCCATAATTTGAGGATAACCTCCTGCACTGTATCCTCCGCTTCACCTGTATCGTGCAACATTTGAAAGGCAAAATGGAGCAGCTTTTTGCTCATCGGAAGTACCAGAATATTGAAACGCGCTGCATCCATTTTTATATGGCCTGTATCTTTGAGAACCGGATTATTTTGCCTTTTCCAGCATTTTCAACTGTTCAAATCCCTGCATCGGGCATTTCCCGCCCAGGTCAGCCATTTCTTTAAGAAGCATATCCCCTTTTGCCTGGATCAGCACATTATCATCCTTACCTGTTACCATAAGTAATAATTCGCTGATCCGTCCCCCGTTTTCCTTTACAAGGATCACCACATTCTGATCTGATTGCTTTACTGTCATCATTTCCTTGTAAGCCTGCTTGTCCAACTTGTCATATACTTCTGTTTTGAAGTCGGGTACCGGGGTGCCATCACTTTTTTCTTTTTCACGAACCAGGATCCTGAGTGATGTGATTTTTGACTGAAAAGAGGTATCATGCTTTTCCTCAGCAGCCTGCGTAAACATGTTCAACATGTCACCGGAAAGGATTACTACTGTAAATCCTTCTTTTCCATCATATTTTTCAAAAGCTGCACTTACGGGATCCTTCTGTGCAAACACTGCGCCTGTAAAACAAGCCAAAGCTAAAATAATCATTACTTTTTTCATATGGATGATTTTAATTTTAAAGTTAGTCAATATCTATATTTCCGAAATAAGTCTTCCCATTCAAGACGACCATCCAAAGGAAATATTACAGATTTCCTTCAAAATAAAATTATCTTTACTGTTGTGTACAAATTTTTATAAATACCAAAACCAACTATTATGAAAAAATCATTGACCCTGGTGGCATTTTTATTTGTCATTATTCAAGTGTTTCAGGCTCAGACAGCGGACGATGTAATTAACAAATATTTCGAAAGCGTAGGCGGGATTGACAAGTGGAAAAGTCTGAAATCGATGAAAATGACTGGTAATCTCGTCAATGCAAATGGGAGAATTTCAGTTTACAATTTACAGGAAGGCTCCCGACAAATTTAAAATCGTGATAAACATTCAGGGTCAGGAAATAGTGCCCCAGGCGTATGACGGGGAAACAGCCTGGATGATAAATCCCTTTGCCGGTGGCACCGGTCCGACCAAGGTACCTGATGAACAATTACAGGCGGTTAAAGACGAATCGGAATTTGAAGATCCGTTTATCAACTATAAGGAAAAAGGATATGAGACAAGCTATGAAGGCACTGCCGATGTGGCCGGCACTCAGTGTAACGTAGTTAAGATGATCAAGCATAAGGGTGTTGAAGGACAGGAAATGTCCTCAAATTATTATTTTGATACAGCAACCAACCTGCAAATCATGGTAAAGCAAAAGAGTGCCCAGTCCATGGACCAGGAAATCGAAATTTACCTGAGTGATTACCAGGAGCTACCGTCGGACTGCTCATGCCTTTTGTGATGGACACGCAAATGCAGGGACAAAGCGTTCAAAAGCTGACTTTCACTGCAATCACCGTGAATGAAGAAATGCCGGATGAACTTTTTAAATTCCCCGAAGAAGCACCGGTTGCCTGCAACAACCAATTAAACTGAAGGTGGGCGCCAGGCGTAGTATGGGTTGGTAAGATAGGCGTAGTCTGGAGACTACGCCTATCTTATCTTCGCAGATCATGATTTAAAGTATTTTGACTACCGCCTCGATAAAAAATTCCGGAGCACGACGGGGTTTGCCGGTGGCTGCATCCGCAAATGCCAGGACGGTATTGCCGGTGCAGATCAACTGTTTATTCGCATTCCGGATTTCATAGTCAATATCCAGCTTAACAACCGGCAGACTATTCAAACAGGATTTAACAGTAAGCAGATCATCATAGAAAGCCGGACTTTTGTAATCAACTTTCAGACTGCGAACCGGCATGATGATGCCATTCTCCTCTATCTCCCTGTATGTTAACCCAAGTAAACGGATCATATCCGTCCTTGATACTTCAAAATATTCAGGATAATGGCCATAATATAAATATCCCATTTTATCTGTCTCCCCATAACGTACACGGATGGAGGTTTCGCTTGAAAACATATAATTGATTTACGATTTACGATCTACGATTTACGATTGTACAGTTAAGGTTTGAGGTTTGTAGTTCCCGTTGGAGATAGCCTCACGGGAGGTTTGATTTCAGTGATGCGGGCAAGCGGGGTTTCAGGTTCCCTTGCCATTTTACGATAGGCAACATGCTCAACCAGCCTGGGTGCAATTCGTTTAACGATGGCCGTCAATTTTCCTTCCAGTGTAAGGATCACCAGGTTCCTGCGCCGTTTTATTGCTTTTATCAGGGCATGTGCAACTTCTTCAGGCATCATCATTTTTTCTTCTTCCCTGGGTGTAAATCCCTGTGGAGTGCCATCTGCAGTGAGTGCCTTTTTCCGGATATCCGATTTTGTAAATCCGGCGCACATGATCAGCACGTGCAGCCCATTGCGAAGGTTTTCAATCCGCAGCGTTTCAAGAAATCCATGCAGGGCATATTTTGAAGCAGAATAACCCGTTCGGGCCGGAAGTCCCACAATACCGGCCAAAGATGACATGCCTACCACGGTACCTTTGCTGACGATCAGGTAGGGCAATGCATATTTTGTGCAATTCACGGCACCCCAGAAATTCACATCAAACAGCCGTTTCAGAACACTGATCTCAACTTCGCCAAAAATCGCACGCATGGATATCCCTGCATTATTAATGAGAATATCAATGCGGCCGTATTTTTCTATTGTTTTTTCGATCAGTATTTTACAATCCGACTCGATAGTCACGTCAACATAAAACGAAACTGCTTCATAACCACTGCTTTTCAATTCGTTTTCAATATCCTTTAGCAGGTCTACCCTGCGGGCGGCAAGTACTACTTTGGCACCTATCCGGGCAAATTCCCTGGCCGTAGCCAGTCCGATTCCCGATGAGGCTCCCGTAATTACCACAACTTTGTCTTTCATAGTAACTGGTTTGAGCTATAAAAGTAATCATAAAGAAAATCCCTATTGATGTTTCCGCGGGATTTTTGTCACCAAATGTTAAAACTTAATGGTAATTTTACCTGTGTAAACACGTCAACATGATTGGCACCAATCAACCGCTTGCAGACAGGATGCGTCCGAAAGACCTCGATGAATATGTTGGCCAGGAACATCTGGTTGGCGAAGGGTCTATTTTACGTACCAGCATAGAAAGCGGCAATATTCCTTCATTTATCCTGTGGGGCCCTCCGGGTGTTGGTAAAACAACACTGGCAAGGATCATTGCCAACCGGTTGAAACGCTCATTTTACCAGCTCAGCGCTGTACATTCCGGTGTTAAGGAAGTGCGTGAGACCATTGAAAAGGCAAAAAGCCAGCAATTCTTCAATAATCCCTCTCCTATCCTGTTTATCGATGAAATTCACCGGTTCAATAAATCACAGCAGGATTCTCTTTTATCATCTGTTGAACAGGGAATCGTAACCCTGATCGGTGCAACCACAGAAAATCCATCTTTCGAGGTGATCTCCCCGCTCCTTTCACGGTGCCAGGTATATGTGCTGAAGCCGCTGGGAAAGGAGGACCTGTTAAAGATTCTAAACCAGGCACTGGGATTGGATTTTTATCTTAAACAGCTGAAGGTTGAACTGGATGAGACGAATGCGCTTCTTCGCATGTCAGGTGGTGATGCACGGAAGTTGCTGAATATCCTTGAACTGGTGGTCAGTACCCTTGTGGCTTCAAATCCCGATTCTCTGCGGTTAACTGATCAGGTAGTGATGGATATTGTGCAGGAGAAGATTGCCTTATACGACAAGGAAGGTGAACAGCACTACGATATCGTTTCAGCTTTTATTAAATCCATGAGGGGAAGCGATCCTAATGCAGCAGTATACTGGCTTGCCCGGATGATTGAGGGTGGCGAAGATCCCAAGTTCATTGCGCGCCGCATGGTGATCCTTGCTTCTGAAGATATCGGACTGGCGAATCCCAATGCACTGCTTTTAGCTACGGCTTGTTTTGAAGCCGTTAACCTCATCGGATTTCCGGAATCAAGGATCATCCTGTCTGAAACTGCCCTATACCTTGCCACCAGTCCCAAAAGCAATTCTTCTTATATGGCCATCAGCGATGCCATAGAGCTGGTAAGAAAAACCGGTAATCTCTCCGTGCCCCTCAATATCCGCAATGCACCCACTAACCTGATGAAGGATCTTGGATACGGTGAGGGTTATAAATATGCCCACAGTTATGAGGGAAACTTTACCCGCGAAGAGTTTCTGCCCGAAGAAATCCGCAATCAGGTGTTATACGATCCCCAGGAAAATCCAAAGGAATCAGAAATAAAGAAAAAGCTTTCCATTATGTGGAAAGACAAATACCATTACTAAGTAAAAATATCTATGGAAACTACCATGTCCATTCCACAAATCCGGCATGCCCAGAGTGGCAATTTTTTTCTGATCGCCGGACCATGTGTTGTTGAAAACAGAGAAATCTGTTTTGATATTGCCAGGAAGGTGATCGAAATTACCGATAAACTGAACATTCCGTATATATTTAAAGCCTCCTATAAGAAAGCCAATCGTTCCAAAATCGATTCTTTCTCCGGCATTGGTGATAAAGCGGGACTGGAATTATTGCGCGACATCCGGAAAGAGTTGAAAATTCCCGTTCTCACGGATATTCATTCGGCTGAGGAAGCCTATTTTGCTTCTCAATATGTTGATGTTCTTCAGATACCGGCTTTTCTTTGCCGGCAAACCGATTTGCTTGTTGCTGCAGCCAAAACGGGTAAGGTCGTGAACATTAAAAAAGGACAGTTCCTGGCTCCGGAATCAATGAAATTTGCTGTAGACAAGGTGGTTCAGTCGGGAAACAACCAGGTAATGATAACCGACAGGGGAACCATGTTCGGTTACCAGGATCTGATAGTTGATTTCAGGGGTATCCCGGAAATGAAGAAATTTGGTTTTCCGGTTATTTTGGATATAACCCATTCACTGCAGCAGCCCAATCAGAATTCAGGAGTGACCGGCGGAAGGCCTGATATGATTGAAACACTTGCCAAAGCAGCTGTGGCTGTCGGTGTTGACGGACTTTTTCTTGAGACACATCCTGAACCGATGCTGGCCAAATCTGATGGTGCCAATATGCTCAGACTTGATCTGCTCGAAGCCATGCTGGAGCGATTGGTGAAAATCAGAAAGACAATTCTGGATATTGAGAAAGCAAATCAGGTATAAAAATTTATATATTTTGATATTTTTTTTATACAAAATGTTGCATGTATTAATCTAATTATTATCTTTACCTGTCATTAACCCTAACGATTGACCCATATTGGCAGAGAGCCTGTACGCAAGTGCAGGCTCTTTTTTTATTCCACTTCCGGCTATTTTTGAGTAATGGGTACTGAGAAATAGAAGATTGATCCGCCATTCTTTTTTGATTCAAACCAGATATTTCCTCCCATCATTTCAGCTATTTTACGGGCGTAGTAAAGGCCCAGTCCTGTGCCGCCATATTTTCTTTTGGCTGATTCATCCAGCTGTCTGAATTTGTCGAAGATCACTGATTTGAACTCCTCTGGTACTCCAATTCCGGTATCATCCACATAGAAAATCATATTGTGATGATTCTCATTGCATCCGAAATGAATGGACCCCTTGTTTGTGAATTTAACTGCATTATCGAGCAAATGCCACAAAACCTGGTGCAGTCTTACCGGATCGGCATAAATAGTTGGAGTATTGATATTTGCCTTATCCTGGATGATTTCAATGAATGGCTTGTTTTTCTTGGCCATATTTTCGAAGATAGGCTCATTCATTTGTGACAGAATCTGTTCAGGATTCACCGAGGACGGATGCAACTGCAGACTTCCTGATTCAATACGTGAGGTATCGATCAGGTCCTCGATCATATTCACCAGTATCCGGTTATTCTTGATGATCTGGTCATTATATTCCTGTTTCTTCTGATGTGAAATATCTTCCCTGAGCAGCAGTCCTGAAAATCCGGTAATTGCATTCAGCGGCGTACGGATCTCATGGCTCATGTTGGCGATGAATGCCGATTTCAGTTTATCGGATTCCTCTGCCTTTAGTTTGGCAATCTCCAGTTCACGGGTTCTTTCAACTACACGTTCTTCAAGGTTTTCCTTAATGGTCAGCAATTCCTGCTGTGCCTGTGTCCTCTCATTCACTTCCTTGGTAAGCTTGTCATTCGCTCTTTTAAGGATACGGCTATAATATACATATACCACAATGATCAGGATGGTCAGCAATACGATGGAGACAAGCCCAATGGTGCGGCGTATCATGTCACGTACTGCTTTTTCCCTTTCGAGCTTCAGGTTCTCAATTTCTGCATCCTTTAATTTGGTTTTGTACCGTAATTCAAGCTCAGCGATCTGCTCCTGCACTGTCTGGTTAAACAGCGAGTCGTGCAGAACCTCATATTCCTGCTTTTCAGCATAGGCGCTGACATAGTCTTTCAGCCCATAATAGACATCTGCCAGTAATCGATGGCAATCAGCTTCATTTTCAAGCAGCGAAATTTTTCTTGAATACGCCAGTGAACGTTGCAGATAAGTTTTTGCCTTTTCATATTCGCCCCTTTTTAAATAAACGGAACCAATACTTATAAGGCCATATGCAATACCAAACTGAGAATTCTCTTTTTGAAAAATGGGCAAAGAATTATTGTAATAATACAGTGCTTTATTGTAGTCACTTTGATCTTCATACAGGCTTCCAAGGCTAAGATACAAAGTGGCCATTGAATTGCTGTCGTGCAGGTTTTCATATATTCTCAGTGACGACAGATAATAACCCAGGGCATCTTTGTATTTTTTCTCATCTACATATATATTACCGATATTTTGCATCACACCTGCTTCATCAGGCCTGTTTTTCAATATACGATGGAGATCAAGGGCCTTTTTATAATAATTCATAGCCTCCTCGGGACGGTTCATTTCAGCATATAAAACACCGATATTCTGGTTGCATTTTGCCATGATGGCGGTCTGGTTTAAGGGACCTGGCTATGTTCATAGCGCTATGAAAGGACCGGATGGCTTCATTATAAATCCCAAGGTTGTAATTGGCCAATCCTATGAGATTAAAACAATTGGCCTTGGCAATTGAATCGCCTGTTTGTGTGTAGAGTCCCAGTAACTGATTGAAATGGATAAGTGATTCGCGGTACCTCTCCGTATCAAAATAAAAATTACCGATTATATCGAGTGCCTTTGCTTCCAGTACAGTTGCATTATAAGCCCTTGCAAGATGAAGCGCTTCCTTGGCAAGAACAATACAGCTATCGTTTTTCAGGGATTCGAGATAGGCGGCTTGTGCAATTAATTTTTCGACTTTTTTCTTTTCGGAAGCCAGTACAGGTCTGTCAGATGATTTGTCATCGACACGGAAGGCATATGCCATTGAATGCAACAGAAAGCAAAGTACACCTGCAATATATAGTTTCCGAAAAACCATGCGAGATTTTTTGACCTAATCTGAAATAAATACGAATTATCTTACCAATCGTTATATTTTCATCCGGTAATTTAAGTAAATTTTGATAATAACTGTTGTATTCGCGAATGAAGGTTGTTAAAATACAAAAAAAAGCAGTAAACCTATAAGCCGGATTCTGTTTCCGGTATGCTTGCACATACCGGTTTTCCATCATTTGTCTGGTCGATCTACCCCCCGGTATCGGGCGAGCAGCCCTCAGGCACCGGTATACGTGATCTTTCAACACGTAAGGCGGACAGCCGGCGATGTTACCATCACCGCTGGCAGGCTCTTACCCTGCCTTCTCACCCTTGCCCGCCTTAGCCTGAGGCTTCGGCGGGCGGTTTTTTTCTTCTCCGCTGCTATGCCCTCACGGACATCTTCCCTTTCAGAAGTACGTTGCTCTTTGTTGTCCGGACTTTCCTCCCCTGTCATGCATACGAATATGCATGAAAAGAGCGATGGAACGGTCTACTGCTTTTTATTGACTATTAAATGAACCATGGTTGCTCCAAATCCATATTCACGAAATGAGGCATCCTGAAATAAAAACTCCGGGTATTTCTCCTGTAATTCCTTTCTTATCTGCATTTTCAGGGTTCCCTGTCCCACCCCATGTATTATGACAAGTTTACGGCATTTATTGCTTATTGCCTCATCCAGCGCCGAATGGAACCGGCTCATCTGAAGGGCGAGAATTCCCGTCAATGAAAACTGGCTTTTCTGAAGGTCCTGTTCGTCCATGTGCAAATCTATCTCCATTATTTCAGAGTCAGGCTCGCGTTTTTTGGCCTGCGGGGGCAGTAATGAATCAGCCTCTGCTTTCTGCAATTTTACCTTTTCCGTTACCTCAGGATCTCCCATAGGATTAACCCAGTCGTCTTTACCTTCAGCAAGAAAGAGAATAGCTTTTTCATCAAAAAATGCATTTTCCCTGTAATAGCTATCCTTGCTGAAATTTACCGGATGCAGATCTATCAGCGTGTCCACCGGTTCTCTTCTGAAATACCTGCCCTTGCTCAGCCATATAACCTGTAAATGGAAGGCGGAAATCTTGCTGAGGGCGGCGTGGCTAAATACTGAAATCAGGTTCTTGGTTTCAGATTCAATCAGGCCCGATGAAAGATGGTATAAATTACCGCCTTCTGATGTCCCCAGCAAGTAATATGCGAAGTAAGGCGAATCATTGATCAGGTAACAAGCCAGCCCGCTGCTGAAAACAGGGCCAGGCTCCTCTGGTATGAAGCCCAGCAGCAAATTCACTGAAATACCCTGTGCAACATTTCCAGGCAGCTGTTTTTGCTCCACACGTGCAGGTTTTTCAACTTCTGTTATTTTTTGGGAAGAGATCTCTTTTTTCACAGGTATTTCTTCCTGTGGCTCATCCTTGTCTTCAATAGAAAAACTGCCGGCATGTATAAGTTCATTTGAAGAAACGGGAATTTCAAATCCGTCGCTAGTCTGCACAACTACAATCCCATTATCATTCACCGTGTTCACAATTCCCCCGCCAATATCATTCAAAAATCTAACCTTGTCTCCGCTTTTAAATTTTACTGCCATACGCTTTCCATTTAACCACGGCAAAATTAATTAATTTTGAAGGCTAAAATGACCGGAAGTGAAACCATTTGAAAATATTAGCCTTTCTGATTATACCTACGCGTTACCGGATGACCGTATAGCTGCTTTTCCGGTAGAAAACAGGGAGGAATCTCTACTGCTGGTTTGCGAAAAGGAAGGAAACATTCATCATGACCATTTCCGGAATCTGGCCGATTATTTGGAGGAGGGCGATCAGGCTGTCTTCAATAACTCCAGGGTTATCCCGGCACGGTTGATATTCACAAAAAATACCGGCTCTAAAATTGAATTGTTCTGCCTTGCGCCATTGAATCCCTTGCGGTATGATCTGTCTCTTAACAGCAAGGGCGGTTGCGTATGGGAATGCATGGTTGGGAATCTGAAACGGTTTACAGACAGGCATTTACATCTTGAGGTCAGGATGAACGGCCGGACAATCCGGTTGCAGGCTGAAAAGATGAAACAAAACGGCAACCTGGCTGATATCAGATTCACATGGCACCACCCCGACGGGGTGGTCACATTTGCGGAAATATTATCTGCCATCGGGAAAACGCCGCTTCCTCCTTATATTAAAAGGGAACCTGATGAAAAGGACCGTGAACGTTATCAAACCGTCTATAGCAAAAATGATGGATCAGTGGCCGCCCCGACAGCGGGTTTACATTTCACGGACCGGTTGCTTGATCAGCTTAAAAGAAAGAACATATCCATTCATGAAGTAACATTGCATGTTGGTGCCGGAACCTTTCAGCCTATCAAGGCGGATTCGCTGCAAAAACACGATATGCATGCCGAATTTATCCAGGTTCCACGTGAATTTATCAGTCAAATGGGAAATATAAATCAGCCTGTTGTGGCTGTTGGTACTACCTCAGTGCGTACCCTAGAATCGCTGTATTGGATGGGCGTTAAGGTGCTGGAACAGGGTATGGTCCCGGCAGAAGAGTTAAAACTGGCGCAATGGGAGGCCTATGAACTCGGTCAGGATGTTAGTATCCGGAATGCCTTTCAGTCACTGGGGAAATGGCTTGATCATAACGAGATAACAGAATTGATTTCCTCTACCCGGCTGATGATCGTTCCGGGATATCGATTCAGAATGGTAAAAACCCTGATAACCAACTTTCATCAGCCCGGCAGCACTTTGTTGCTGCTGGTAGCCGCATTTATGGGTGATTCCTGGAAAGATGCCTATCGCTATGCACTTGACGAGGGCTTCAGGTTTCTTAGTTATGGTGACAGTTCGATCCTGTTCAGCAAACAAGACTGATCTCAGGAGATTTTCGAAGCCAGGAATGAGCTGAATCCGTCAATATCCCCGGGGGTGGTATCAAAAGAAGTCATCCACCTTACCTCGGATGTGACTTCATCCCACACATAGAAAAAGTACTTTTCCTGTAAAGCAGCGACCAGGTTAGCCGGAATGATCGCGAAAACTGCATTGGCCTGAACCTTTTGGGTTATTTTTATTCCTGGTATAGAGGAGGTCTTTTCATATAACAGTTGTGCCATCTTATTGGCATGCATGGCATTGGTTCGCCAAACATCCCGGGTAAGATAGGCTTCAAACTGAGCGCTGATGTATCGCATTTTCGAAGCCAGCTGCATACCCTGTTTCCGGAAGTATTTGAATTCGGCCGACATGCCAGGTTTCAGGAATACCACTGATTCACCGAACAGCATGCCGTTTTTGGTACCGCCAAATGAAAGCACATCAACACCGGCATCAGTTGTGAATGCCTTAAAAGGAAGATCCAGGCTTACTGCCGCATTGGCCAGTCGTGCACCATCCATATGCAATATCATATCATTCTGATGAGCCAGATCGGCCAGCGACCTGATCTCTGATGGAGTATATACAGTTCCCATTTCCGTTGGCTGGCTGATTGAAATCACCCTGGGCTGGGCGTGGTGTTCAAATCCAAATCCATGCAAATGTTTCCTGATGCCATCAGCTGTTAGTTTTCCATCCGGAGTGACAACGGGCAGCATTTTGCATTGAGTGAATTTTTCAGGGGCTCCGCATTCATCCACCTGGATATGGGCAGTTTCGGCACAAATGACTGAATTATAAGAACGGGTGAAAGAGGCCAGAGAAAGCACGTTGGCACCGGTGCCTGTGAGTACGAAAAACACTTCCGCCTCACTACCGAAATGATCCTTGAATGCTGTTTCTGCACGATGTGTATATTCATCATCGCCATAGGCCACTACATGGCCTGAATTGGCTGCAGCTATTGATTCAAGCAGCACAGGATGTATTCCTGCATTGTTGTCACTGGCAAATCCACGCCGTCCTGTTGTTGTCATAACCGAAAAAATTAGGACGGCAATTTAGCCATTTTTAGTAAAACGGGAACTTAATTCTTAGTGATCGCAGAAGAATCAGGTACAAACTCCAGCGATAATGAATTAATACAATAACGCAGTCCGGTTGGCCTGGGTCCGTCCTCAAACAAATGTCCAAGATGCACCCCGCAATTGGCACAGGTGACCTCAGTTCGGACCATACCATAACTAGTATCCTTGTGAAAGGCCAATCCGGTTTTGCCGTGCATATCATAAAAACTGGGCCAGCCGCTTCCTGAATCAAATTTGGCCTTTGAGTCGAATAACCGGTTACCACATACCACACACTTATAATACCCGGGTTCAAAAAATTTATTATATTTTCCGGTGCCGGGAGCTTCAGTGCCTTTCAGAAAGCAGATGTTATACTGCTCCTCGGAAAGCTTTTCTTTCCATTCGGTTTTTATTTTGGGCATTTTTTCTTCCTTAGCCATATCTATTTCATTTTTTGGTTCTGTTAACGAACACGCATTAGTAATGGATAACAGAAACGACAGAATGATAATACCTCTCATAACGGTGTTTTGATTACAATAACAAAAATGGGGGGAATTGGTTGATAGGATATAATTGCAGAAACATTTTACAAATAACACCGAACAAGGAACATCGAACGCCGAATAATGAAGTTGCTCCTTAGATTAATGAATATTTAATTTTGGAGAAACATCTTCGAAATTCATTATTCAGTGTTCCTTGTTCGATATTTATTTTAGACTGATTAAACATTTATAATCACGGGCTCTTTCAATTTCTTCACCCTGCCCTCAATCAACCTGTGAATCTTTTTATACGACGGCGGAGGACCGGTCCAGATCCGTTTTCCATTGATGAACAGGGCATCCGATATACCCCAGTATTTGAGTATCTCGTGATCAACCGTATGATAAACATTGAATTCGATCTTATCCTGGAATTCAATTGCAGCCCGCTTGGTTCTTTCGTATACAGTGTTTTGGGCCGGACACCATCCATTCATGAACACGCTTACATTAACCTTTCCCGGAACAAGGCCAGGAAGTGCCTTTTCTTTCATAAAACGTGGTGGCACAGCATCCGTTGTGAAGGGTTTCCAAAGTAACCTCATCATACCTGATTTGTCAACGACCTTATATCCCTGCTTTTTAAACCACCAGGCACGCATGAAGAAGGGTAAAATTATTCCCCATGTCACAAGGCCCTTGCCTCCTAAATGCCTTACATCAGCTTCCGCAGCCTGCAATAGAGATTTTCCCAGTCCCTTTTTCTGAAAATTGCCGATTCCCTGACGATGACCATGTACCCAAATGCATAAGACAAAATACAGATCATTACCTTCCACAGATGAGATTTCTACGGGCAGATACTGGATCATGCCACAGGCTTCTCCTTTATCATTCTCTGCAATCTTTACCCTGAGACCCTTATCCTTCATTTTGGCATACCAGCACTCTTTGTGATCTCCGGCCTCCCGGATTTCATTTGACCAATCTTCGAGACAACAGAAATATTGTCTTTCATGTACGTGAGAAAGGTTGACTATTTTCATGGCAGATAAATAATACCTAATATACACTATTTTAACGTTTTTCGCAATAATATTCATTTTTTTCAGGTTAAGATATTACTACTGTAATCCGATTATTATTGACTAGAAAAAGCGTATCTGAAGGTTCATTTAACCTTTCTGCATATTATTGTCAGCATTCTCATTGCCTTGTGTAACTTTGCACCTTTAATTCGAATATTGTGTTTACAGATCATATAAAAAACATTGTGGCATTCAAAAACAGATCAGTGGCATTATTGCTGTTACTGCTGGCTTGCACAATCCGGCTTTCCGGCCAGCTATCAGAAGGCGGCCTGCCGATATCCATGTCACTTCCAGGCTTAAAATCAACTGCCAATATACCGGTGTACGGGCTGAAACATATGAACAAGCTGGCATTGATTGAAGAAGACAGGAAACGTCCCACTCCATTCAGATATGCTGTTTTTGAAGAGGTAAACATCAACCTGAAGAATGACGGTCGTAAAGATATTTTACCAGACAGGTCCGGCGCAATATGGCGCATTAAAATTGAATCTGACAGCGCCTGGTCCATCCAGCTGATCCTTCGTAAATTCTATGTTCCCATTGGCGCAAAATTGTTCGTTTATAATGAGAATTTGTACAATATAGCGGGTGCCTTCACTTGTAACAATATGCAAATGGATTCCACCTTTGTTATGGCTGATATGATAGGGAATAAGGTAATTTTAGAATATTTCGAGCCTGCTGGTGCCGGTTTTCCGGGCGAAATTGTTATCGGGTCAGTTGGCAAAGCATACAGGGACATTTTCGAGCTTGCCAGCGAAAGTGATTATGTCGGGGTGAATTGCCCCGAGGGAAAGGATGTGCAGGATGTGAAACATTCGGTTTGCAAAATCACCTTCAGGTCAGACTCAAGTTCTTATCTGTGTTCCGGTGCTTTACTGAATAATGCCCGGAACGATGAAATACCCTATTTTCTTACGGCAAGTCATTGTATCAGCACATCTGCCGAAGCTTCATCCATGATTGCCTATTTTAATTATGAAAAAGAAGGATGCAGCGGCATAGCACTAACTGCCCGCACACTTTCCGGTGCAACTTTTCTTACCCATTCGCCTGCATCTGATTACACCCTGTTACGTCTGAATAATAAGCCTACGGCACCTTATCAGCCATATTATGCAGGCTGGGATGCAGAGGATATGGCTGCCGATCATGTTTCAGGAGTTCATCATCCGGAAGGACTGACCAAAAAACTGGCAATTGACAATGATACAATCACCACAAACTCAGCTACAATTCAGTGGCAGGGAAGTACTTCCTCGCCCATAGCAAGTCACTGGCAGTTGAATTTTGATGTGGGGCAAACAGCAGGCGGCTCTTCAGGATCACCATTGTTCAACAAAAGAAAACAAATTATCGGACAACTGCATGGCGGGGATAATGTTTATGATTTATACGGAAAATTCAGCTATTCATGGTTACATCCGGCTACAAACTACAAGCAGTTAAGATTTTTTCTTGACCCTGACAGCACCGGGATCACATCACTCGGTGGCCATTATCCTGCCACCAATGCCCCCGATGCTTTTATTGCCATACCGGTTTCAAAAGTATGTCTGCAGGCCCCCGTGAAGTTAAAGGATTATTCTGCCTTTGGCCCCTATACCAGAAACTGGACTATCAGCCCATCGACCTATATTTTTTCAAACGGCACTGACAATTCTTCTGGAAGTCCGGTTATACAGTTTCTCCAGGCCGGAATGTATTCAATCAAACTTGAAGTTTCCAATGCGCAAGGAGTGGATTCAATGAGACTCATAAATGCATTCCAGGCCGGGACAACAATTGATGTAGGCATCAATTCTCTGCCTTCCGGCGAATCGTGTTTCTGTAACTTTGATCATTTTATTGCCTTTGCGAACGGCGCCACGAGCTATGAGTGGAATGTGCTGACAGACAGTGAGGATAAGGTCAGTCTCGATCAGAATAATGGTGATACAGTAACTGTAAGCCTGGTTCCGGGTTTCAGGACTAACTCAACGGTAACAGTTAATATTCAGGTTACCGGCACCCAGGGAACCTGTTCAGATACAGCGAACCTGGCGTATCTGCTGATCAGGCAGGCGAATGACAGTATAAAAAATGCGACGCTGATCAATTACGGGAAATCAATCATTTACTCAAACAAATGTGCGACTGTTGAAGCGGATGAACCAGTGCCGCCTTATTACTCATGCACAACCCAGTATTCCTGGTGCGATGAATATGGTACCGGTGCAAATATTGTGGAGAACAGTGTGTGGTTTAAATTTGTTGCTGCACCGCAAGGACATATCACTATTTCCTCATCCGGATTTGATAACGAATTAGCCTTGTATGATGCAGCGAGCTATACTGATATTCTCAATAATAATTATACTATTCCTGCGGCAAATGATGACCGTTCCACCACTGATTTCAATCCGCTGCTCAGGGCTGTAAAGGTTACCCCCGGCAAAACATACTGGATACAGGCAGATGGCAGCGGCGGTGGCCTGGAGGATAATTTTTACCTTCAGCTGACTGCCCTTGTGGTAACGGATGTACCCGGAAACACGGAAAATAAATTGGTAGTTTATCCTCAACCTGCAACCGATGTGGTTTATGTTAAAGCAGATGCATTTCATTCGGCACCGGTTCATATAAGTGTTTATTCATTGGTCGGCACACTTATTGATGATGAAACGTCAAATCCATCCGACGGGATTCTGACAATAGATACAAAATCCTGGGATAAAGGCGTGTATATTTTGAAAATCGGCTCCGGTACCGATGAATTTATTACACGCATTATAAAATACTAATTTGCTGAATGACTGAAAGAGAAGATTTATTGGGTAAGACCTACCCTGAAATCAGGAAAATTGTTGAAGACCTGAAAATGCCCGGGTATACCGCCACGCAAATTACTGACTGGCTCTATAAGAAGAATGCAGCCTCTTTTGAACAGATGACAAACCTTTCGAAGGAAGGACGCAGGTCACTGGAAGAATCGTTTTATGTTGGAAGACATCCTTCATCCGGCGTACAGGTATCTTCCGACGGAACAAAAAAATATCTGTTCCCGGTGAAATCAGGGAAACATATTGAGGCAGTCTTCATTCCCGAAGCCGAAAGAGCCACACTTTGCATTTCTTCACAGGTTGGATGCAAAATGGGCTGTGTTTTCTGTATGACCGGCAAACAGGGATTCCAGGGAAATCTTTCTGCGGGTGAGATTGTTAACCAGATTGCCTCACTTCCTGAAAGAAATTCCCTTACCAATTATGTATATATGGGTATGGGTGAGCCATTGTCAAATACCGAAAATGTAATGAAGAGCGTTGAGATCCTGACTGCTGATTACGGGTATGCGATCAGTCCCTCAAGGATCACAATTTCCACAATTGGCATGCTTCCGGGTCTTGAAGTAATGCTTGAGAAGAGCAAATGCCACCTGGCGATAAGCCTGCACACCCCGTTTGAAGAGGAAAGATTGCACCTTATGCCGGTTGAAAAACTCTATCCCATAAAAAGGGTAGTAGAATTTCTGAAAAAAAATTCACCGGGCGGACAACGCAGGATCTCGTTTGAATACATCATGTTCAGCGGTATCAATGATACGGCAAAGCATGTGAACGGACTTGCAAAACTGCTGAATGGTCTCCGGTGCAGGATTAATCTTATCCGGTATCATCCGATTCCCGGGGTTGAGCTTCAATCCTCAAACGAGGAAACCGTTCAATGGTTTAAGAAAAGGCTGAATGAAAAAGGAATTCTGACAACAATCAGGGCCTCGAGGGGACAGGATATATTTGCCGCCTGCGGTATGTTGTCAACCTATCACAAAACTGTCACCGGGTAAACCGGGACCTTATTTCGTCATCGCTTCACTCTTTTGCAGGATCTGAATGGCTTCCGTTGTACTTATCTTTTTGCCTGACTGATAAGCAACCACAAAGGATTTTTTGATGTTACATTCACGGTGTGTTGCATCCGCTTCGTCAAAGGTTCTGTAGCGGCCGATGGAATATTTGTACCAATCATCTTCAAAAATCATGTCAATCTTCAGATCACCCCTGTACAAGGTATTGAGATATTCGTCCGTGATGGGCATGGTATGCGCTGCGATCTGTACCTTGAAAATAATTTCCCTGAAAAGTGAAGAATCCACCTGTGCACTCTGATCAACGGTGGCAAAAATGTCAGCAGGCGGCTCATGAACAATGGGATCTTTCATTACGGCAACAATCTGCTCAAGCGTGAGATCATTCTCCCATCCATAATTGTATTCTACCGGGTAATCGGCACAAATCTGCATTTCTCTTCCCTGGTCACGCACCGCCAGTTTTTCAAGATTAAGCGCGTCTTTCATGATTCCCAGCGAATATTCAAACCGGTCACTTTCCAATACCTGTTGTCGCCTGATCAGGGACCTGTTCAGCGTCCGTGTTGCAGTTCCTTCATAGTATTTTGCCTTTTCCATGCCGGTTGCACGGTGATTGGTCCTGATCATCTTTTGCCAGAATGCATCAGCCTTGTCCTTAAAAACCCCGTAAATCAGATTATGACCCTCCTTATACAATTCAGAACTTTCAAACAGGTGTTTCAGTGCACTTTGGTAGTCATCAGATACCCTTTCTTTTACTTCAACCGGGGTAAGGGCTGCAAACTCCTTTTCAGCCTTGTCCTTTAAAGCTTCTGCTTCATTGAGTATTGAAACGCCACGCTCCAGTTTCTTTTCTTCACCTGACTGAAATTTGATATTCAATTCACCTGTAAACTGCTCTTTGGTAAGCTGGGCGAATGTTACAGTGCTACTACACAGCCCTAAACAGAGAAGGCCTGTTGTAAAAGCAAACATTGCGTTTTTCACCGACGAAATCATGGATCTAATTTGTTATATTGCTGGTTATTAATATTTAAAAACGGCCGGCTGTTTTAGTGTTCCCGATTTATCGCCGTTTTTGTGTTATACGATGTAGTTACAGAAAAGTTAAAAATCACTAATATTGCATCAATAAATTTAAAAAGCTTAAATAACTCTTATGAAAAGCAGATTTTACGTTCTCGCAGTTTTATTGCTATTAGGTCTATCCGTCAGGGCTCAGAAAGTATACACCGTTTCAGGAGGTGAAGTAATATTTCAATCGGGAAACATTGAGAAAAAGATTAATGACGTAAACACCGGTGTTAATACTAACCTGCGTTTCACATTGTTTTTCCATCTCGGCGAATATGTGCACTATGATATTACTGACAATATTGGTATATTCTCAGGTTTGGGGATCCGGAATGTTGGTTTTATCACTGAGGAAGGAGATACGACGGATAAATTCAGGACATATAATCTGGGAATGCCACTGGCCATTAAATTCGGTTCCTTTAAAAAAAATCTGTTCCTGTTCGGTGGTGCCGAATATGAGTGGATGTTTCATTTTAAACATAAGACATTTGTCGATAATACCAAAACAAAATATACCAGCTGGTTCAGCAACCATACACCGGCATTAATTCCGTCAGTTTTCGTGGGACTTCAGATGCCCGCCGGATTTCAGTTCAAATTCAGGTATTACCTGGATAATTATTTAGAAGAAAGATATACCTACACATCCGCCCCGGAGGGTTATAATAAAACACAGGTCTGGTACATTTCAGTTTCCTACCAGATAAAAAATAACAAGATCAAGGAATATAAACCCATATCCAAGGATATGGCCATCAGATAAATGATCTACAGATACGTTACCCAGAATGAAAGCAGCGCTTATCATATCTATTGTTTTTCAGTTGCTCGCTGCGTTTATTGCGCTGGGGCTGACGCGTCAGACGAAATTTAACATCAGCTGGGTTCTCATTTCAATTGCTTTTTTACTGATCGCGCTCAGGCGCATCCTTGACCTTGTTCCCATCTATTACAAGGAATTTCAAAGCGATATTTACATCATCGACCGGTTGATGGGGATTTTCACCTCAGTATTCCTTTTGCTGGGAGTGATCTTTATCCGCCGTCTTTTTAAATTTCTGAAAAGAATTGATGACATACGAAGAGAGTCGGAAACCAGGGTTTTGCAGGCCATAATGCAGACCGAAGAAAGAGAGAGACGCCAGTTGGCCAAGGATTTGCATGATGGGATTGGCCCCCTGTTATCAAACATCAAAATGTCGGTCTCTGCACTCGATAAATCGCAAATTATCGGTTTTAACCGCACAGTTGTGGATAATATCAGCACGCTGATCAATGAGTCAATCACGGCCCTGAAATACACGTCAAATAACCTAAGTCCGCACATTCTCGATAGCTTCGGACTGGCCAGTGCTGTCAATTCATTTACAGAGAATATTAACCGGCTTGGAAAAATAGAAATAACGTTCAATAATAATGTTGAAAACACCCGGTTTGAAAGCCAGATAGAAACCAACCTTTACAGGATCATCTGTGAATTATTTCAAAACACTGTTAAGCATGCCAATGCCAGCAAGATTTCACTGTTGGTCCATTTTAATGAAGGCAAAATAATCATTCAGTACTTTGATGATGGTATTGGGTTTGATCCTGAAGATGCCATAAAAATGAGCGGCATGGGCATCTCCAATATGAAATCACGACTTAAGGCACTCAACGGCGAAATTGAGTTCAAGCGGATCATGCCCCGTGGCATGATGACAAGCATAGTACTTAAAATAAAGCCTAAAACTGCAGTACATGGAAAAACTTAAATTATTGATTGTTGACGATCATAAGCTATTCCGTGAAGGGCTGAAATTATTACTTGCCAGCCTCGAGGAGGTGGGTGAAATCCGGGAGGCAGCCGATGGGGAGATTTTTCTTCAGATGATAAAAACATATCATCCTGACCTGGTGCTGATGGATATTGAAATGCCGAAAGTCAATGGAATTGAGGCAACCACGCGGGCACTGGAGCAATTTCCTGATCTCAAGATCATGGCGCTTTCTATGTTTGGGGATGAAGAATATTTTCAGAAAATGATTGATGCCGGCGTGTGCGGATTCCTGTTGAAGAATTCTGATTTTTCTGAGGTAAAGAAGGCAATTACCAACGTAGTGCAGGGAAACAATTACTTCACCGAAGAAATCCTGTACAAACTGGTGAACCGGTTCAAATCAAGGACACCTGCTCCGGAACCCTCTCTCACACTTTCGGACCGAGAGCAGGAGGTATTGCTCCTTATATGCAAGGGCCTTTCTAACCAGGAAATTGCTGAACAGCTTTTCATCAGTAAGCGGACCGTTGACCATCACCGTGCCAGCCTCCTTACCAAAACCAATACCCGCAATGCCGCCAGCCTGGTGATCTACGCGATCAAGAATAAGATGATTGAGGTGTGAGGAAAGGGACAAGGGACAAGGGACAAGGAAGAACAATCCCACAGGGATTGACGATCGGTATAAAGGAATATCCCCATCCAACCCCCTACGCCCGCCAGCGGGGAACATCGCATCTGCCATTAGCACATTAGCACATTTCACCGGGATTTTTCCTGCTCGTCCCTTGTCCCTTGTCCTCCTTGTCACTTCTTCAGCGCCTGGTACAGAATCTCCACAGGGTGCAACGCATGAACGCCTGTTCCGTCAGCAATCTGCTGCCGGCAACTGGTTCCGGAGGCGCCGATAACCGAGCCGGGCATGGCATTACGAACGGCAGGGAACAACACCATTTCGCCAATTTTCATTGAAAGGTCATAATGTCTTTTTTCATATCCAAACGCTCCTGCCATGCCACAACATCCTGATTTTATTTCTTCTACAGTATAATTTTCAGGTATTGTAAGCATAACTTTTGCCGGCTGGGTTGAAGCAATTGCTTTTTGCTGGCAATGACCATGCAGGTGAATATGCAGTTTTTCATCGGTGAACTGATCCCTTCGTATGCGTCCTGCCTCGAATTCTCTGGCAATGAATTCTTCAATGGTAAGACAAAATTTTGAGATTTTCCTGGCATCGTCCCGAAATCCGGCACTGGCCAGTTCAGGATATTCATCCCGGAATGTCAGCAAGGCAGAGGGTTCTATTCCCACAAGCAATTTTCTTTCATTCAGTATCTTAGAAAAATTCCGGATATTCAGGTTGGCAATCTTTCGTGCCTTTTTCAACAGTCCTTTGGAGATGTATGTTCTTCCGCTTTCGGTGGAGGGAATAAAATGCAGGGAGTAGCCGAGACTGGTGAGCAATTTTGCGGCCACAATCCCCTTTTCTGCATCCAGGTAATTGGTGAATTCATCCAAAAACAGGACAATTTCAGGTTTGTTATCCGAAGGTACCTGCTCTTTGCCATGGGAATAGCCATTCTGTTTAAGCCATTTCTCAAAGCTGACAGTCGACAGCAGGGGCATTTTCCTTTGCCCGGCGAATCCCAGCACGGTCTTTACAATACCTGAAATAAACTCATTTGAAAATAATGAATTGTACACAACCGGAAAACGCGAATTGATTTTATGGATCTTCCCAATGTGAGCAATGAGCCATACAGGAAGTGAAATCCCTTTTTTGTCGTAATAATGCTGCAAAAACTCAGCCTTAAGCTTGGCCATATCCACATTAGACGGGCATTCCGATTTACATCCCTTGCATGAAAGGCACAGGTCGAGTATATCGTACACCGCATTGATGTTGACCGATTTCACCTTACCGGTATCGTTCAGATATTCGCGCAGTATATTAGCCCTGGCCCGGGTGGTTGTTTTTTCATCACGGGTTGCCATGTAACTTGGGCACATGGTGCCCCCCAGAACGGCTGTTTTACGGCAGTCACCCGAACCATTGCACTGTTCGGCATGACGCAGGAGTCCCTGTGAAGAGGAAAAATCGAAGATAGTCTGCTTTTCCCAGGGAGAGACGGACTCCCTGTAGCGGAGAGAGGTATCCATCCGTGGAGTATCAGTGATCTTTCCCTTATTAAATACACCGTGCGGATCCCAGGTATTTTTCACCTCCCGCATCAGTTCATAATTATGTTTGCCCACCATAACAGGGATAAATTCACCGCGTAACCTTCCGTCTCCATGTTCCCCGCTAAGCGAACCCCTGTACTTTTTAACAAGCAGGGCCACTTCGGTGGCAATCTTCCGGAATAATACCACCTGGTCTGGATCTTTCAGGTTAAGTACAGGCCGGAGATGCAATTCCCCGGTAGCCACATGGGCATGATAAACACAGCTCAGATTGTATTGCTCCATGATTTTCTTAAAATCACGGATATATTGTGGCAACAGATCGGGCCGTATGGCGGTATCCTCAATTAATGATACGGGTTTTGCATCTCCAGGCATGTTTGACAGAACGCCAAGTCCGGATTTCCGTAGGGCCCAGACCTTATTGATATCAGGTCCGGTGACCAGTGGAAAATGATATCCAAGGCCGGCCTGTTTCAATTCAGTCTCCAGCAGGATTTTATCTTCCATCAGCTCTTCCAATGATTCGCGGGCAAATTCCACGATCAGGATGGCGCCGGGTTTTCCCTCTACAAAAAAGCGGTTTTTGCGCTGTTCAATATTGGCCTTGGTGCAGGCAAGGATGGTACTGTCCATCAGTTCAACAGCACCCGGCTTATGCTTCAGGCAAATGAGATTCGCGTCAAGGATTCTTCCAGTGTATGAAAATGTATGCATACCAGTCCTTTGGTCTTTGGCGGCAATGGAACCAGGTTCAGCTCTATTTCAGTAATAAAGGCGAGTGTTCCTTCTGAACCGGCCAGAAGGGTTGAAAAATTAAAAGGAGAGCCATACTCTTCAAAAGGGTTTGTGTCGAGCAGCAAATCCAGGGCGTATCCGTTGTTCCTTCGATGGATCTGCGGATCGGGAAATTCCCGTACAATCTCGTCCCTGTTTTCAGGCCTGGACAGCATTTCATATATGTTACGGTACAATGAATTTTCCAGACTGTCCCCAATTGTTTTGTTATGGAATTCTTCCGGTTCGAGTGACCTGAATTCCACCACGGAGCCATCGCTAAGCACAGCCCTTACCTTTCGCAAATGATCGCGTGTACTTCCATAAATCAGGGAATGTGCCCCACAGGCATTATTTCCCACCATACCGCCAATCATACAGCGGTTTGAAGTGGAGGTTTCCGGACCAAAAAATACACCCTGTTCAGCCAGTTTCAGGTTAAGTTCATCGAGGATAACACCAGGCTGCACACGCACATATCCTGCTTCATGATTAATTTCAAGAATACGGGTAAAATACTTTGAAACATCCACAACAATCCCATTTCCAACTACCTGTCCCGCCAGCGATGTACCTGCTGTTCGCGGTATAAGTGTAGTATTGTTTTTTGCAGCATAACGGATAAGCAGCTGTATATCCTTTTCATCACGCGGTATCGCAACCGCTAATGGAACTTCCCTGTAAGCCGATGCATCCGTGGCATATAATAACCGGCTGGTAATATCATGATAAAGGTCACCGGCCATTTCTTTTGCCAGCAGATCAAGTGGATGTGAGTTAGTGACTGTATTCATCAGCTAAATTGTTCAATTTGTTTTTCTGTTTTTCCTGCTTTAAAGTCAGGATTAAGGCAAAGCTAATAATTAACTTTGTACGATCATCAGGCCCAATAAAAACATAGTGTTGATAATTATCATCATAGTTGTAAAAAAAATGATATATTTTTCAAATCGCTTGATTCCAGGCAATAAATTATTGTTTCCTTTACAGCGAAATCTTTCTATTTTAGCTACATTTATACTATATTTTTTAACCTAAATATTAGATACACAATGAATTTGATTGATCAGATCAAGGAAAATGCCAGGAAAAACAAACAGCGTATCGTCCTGCCTGAGAGTTATGAAGAACGTACTTTAAGGGCTGCTGATCGCGTTCTGCAGGATGGAACTGCCGAAGTTACGCTTCTTGGAAGACCGCAGGATATTCTCAAGCAGGCTGCCAGCATTGGTTTGAAAAATATCGGAAAGGCCACCCTGATTGATCCCCTCACCAGCGAAAAACGTGATATTTATGCAAAAATGATGACTGAACTGCGTAAGTCAAAGGGACTTACAATGGATCAGGCATTGGAGCAGCTTAACAATCCGCTTTATTTTGCCACAGTAATGATTAAATATGGCGATGCAGACGGCGAGGTAGCCGGAGCGGACAATGCCACAGGAGATGTATTGCGGCCTGCTTTTCAGTATGTAAAAACATTACCCGGCATCAGTGTCGTATCGGGAGCCTTTCTTATGTTCTTAAAAGACAAGGAATACGGCGATAACGGACTTATGGTATTTGCCGATTGTGCGGTGCATCCGAATCCAACCGAAAGGGAGCTGGCTGAAATTGCTGTGGCTACAGCAAAAACAACACGATCGATCGCTCAGATAGAGCCCCGTATCGCTATGCTGAGTTTTTCAACCAAGGGAAGTGCCAGTCACGAAATGGTGGATAAGGTAGTAAACGCAACCCGTATCGCAAAAGAAATGAGCCCGGGCATAAAAATAGACGGTGAATTACAGGCTGATGCAGCCATTGTGGCTTCGATAGGATTGAAAAAAGCACCGGGAAGCGAAATTGCGGGAAAGGCAAATGTGCTGATATTCCCCAGTCTGGAAAGCGGAAACATTTGCTACAAGCTGGTGCAAAGGCTCGGCCATGCTGAGGCCATTGGACCGGTATTGCAGGGAATGGCTGCCCCGATAAATGACCTTTCAAGAGGTTGTTCAGTGGAAGACATTGTAGATCTGGTGGCTATAACCGCCAACCAGGCAATCGGCATTAAGTAAAAAAGTCAAATACAATTCAAATTAGATAATATGGCAGAATTGATTGTTGAATCGATTGAAAATTACGGTCTGAGTCAGAAATCCCGACCAGCCACCTTGTTTTCAAAGGTGGGTATCGTAGGTTGCGGAACGGTGGGACAAAATATCGCCCTGCTCATCAGCCAAAAAGAACTGGAAGCAGTATTTATTGAGCTGTCTGATGAAAAGGTGAGTTTCGCCTTTAGTCAGATCGAAGAAGAACTGGATAACATGATTGGCCGGTGGGGAATGACGCCGGGCGAAAAGCGGGCTATTCTGTCGAGGATCTCAGGATATGTCGGATATGAGCATCTTCTGGAATGTGATCTTGTTATTGAGGCCATCCGGTCAAAAACCCGTGAACAGCGAGTGACCTGCCGCAAGGAGGTTTTCAAGAACATTGAAAAATTTACGAAGCCGGATGCGATCATTGCCACAAATTCTACAACAATTGCTATTACTGAATTATCTTCTGAACTGGAGCATAAGGAAAGATGCGTTAGTCTTCATTTTCTTACCAATGCCCCGGGAGCCAAAATGATCGAGGTGGTCAGAAGCCTGTACACTTCAGATGAGGTATTTAACAAGGTAAGCAAGTTTGTAACCATGCTGGGAAAAGAGCTGGTACCCGTACAGGAATCTCCGGGACTGATCAGCATTCGAATGTTCGTTGCCATGGTGAATGAAGCTTGTGAAATTCTGATGGAAGGTGTTGGCACAAAAGCAGATATTGACACCACTATGAGGATTGGCCTCGGATTATCACTGGGACCATTCGAACTGGCTGACAAGGTAGGTCTCGACAAGGTTGAACGATGGATGGATAACCTGTATGGTGAGTTCGGAGATATCAAATACAAAGCTTCCCCCATCATTAAGCGACATGTGCGGGCACATCAGTATGGACGGTCATCCGGACAGGGGTTTTATGTGTATGATGAAAGTGGAAGAAAGATCGGATAAGCAAAAGGAATAGAATATTGAAATATAAGATAAACCAGGATACATTATGAAGGTATTAGTATTGAATTGTGGCAGCTCTTCCATTAAGTTTCAGTTGTTTGATATGCAAAAAGATATCACCCTGGCTAAGGGAGTGGCCGAAAAAGTGGGAATTAAGGGTTCATTTGTGAAGCTGGAGAAAGAAAACGGTGACAAGATAAGGTTCGATGGGGAGATTTTAGATCACCAGACTGGCATTGAATATATCCTGGGAATAATAACCAGTGGCAAACATGGCTGTATTAAATCTCTGGATGAGATTGATGCAGTCGGTCACCGTGTGGTAAACGGAGGAGAAAAATTCAATACCAGTGCTCTGATTACAGATGAGGTGCAGGCGGAAGTCGAAAAGTATATTGACCTGGCTCCCCTGCATAATCCCGCTAACCTGAAAGGTGTATATGCCATTAAGCTGCTGATGCCCGGTAAGCCTCAGGTTGCAGTATTCGATACTGCATTTCACCAGACGCTGCCAAAACATGCCTTCATGTATGCCATCCCCTACTCGCTTTATAAAAAATATGGTATAAGGAAGTACGGATATCATGGCACCAGTCATTATTACATCAGCAAAAGAGCCTGTGAAATACTGAATGTGGACATCAAAACACAGAAAATCATAACTATCCATCTTGGGAATGGCGCTTCCATGGCAGCCGTTCAACATGGCGTATCAGTTGATACCTCCATGGGATTTACACCTATAGAGGGATTGATCATGGGCACGCGTTCGGGAGACCTGGATATAGGGGTACTCACTTATATCATGGATAAGGAAGAGATTGGTATTTCACAGGTAGGTACGCTTGTTAACAAACAAAGCGGCATGCTGGGGATCACAGGTATTTCGTCAGATATGCGTGAGATTGAAGATGCTGCATTTAAGGACAAGAACGAAAGGGCTATGCTTGGCCTGGAAATGTATCATTACAGGGTTAGAAAATACATTGGCGCTTATGCAGCAGCCATGGGTGGAGTTGATATCGTGGTATTCGCCGGAGGTATTGGTGAAAACGGTCCCGAAACCCGTGAAGTAGTATGCCAGGGACTTGAATTCCTCGGTATTGAACTGGAACTGGAAAAAAACAAAGGATTGCGCTCGAAAGAAGCAGTGATCAGCAAAGAAGGTGCAAAGGTAAAAGTCATGGTCGTTCCGACAAATGAGGAACTGGTAATTGCCATAGATACGATGAGAATTGTTAAAGAGATGTAGTAATCATCTAATTTCATGCGATGGTGAAAAGGCTGGAAGATCTGGTTAACATGGCGGCGAAGAAAGGCCGGCGCACGCTGATAGTTGCCGTTGCCCAGGATAAGGATGTGCTCCTGGCTGTAAAATCAGCTTCAGATGCCGGCTTAATCAAACCCTTGCTGGTAGGGGATCCGGAAGAAATAAAGATAGCAGCCAAAGAGGCTGGATTCGATATCTCAGGTATTGACATATTTCCGGTTGCAGATAAACAGCAGGCCTGTAATATGGCTGCCGGCATGGCAAGGGATAATAAAAACTCCATCCTGATGAAAGGGATGGTAACTACCGGCATGTTGATGAAAGCTGTGCTTGATAAGGGAAACGGACTCATGACTGGCAGCCTGTTAAGTCACATTGCTTTTTTTGAGTCCCCCTATTATCATAAACTCATATGTGTAACCGATGCAGCATTAAACATCAGTCCCGACCTGCAGGAAAAAGCCGGGATCATCAATAATGCTGTCAATGCCCTTCATCGGCTGGGTGTTGCTTTACCCAAGGTAGGGCTTCTGGCCGCTGTTGAAACTGTCAATCCAAAGATGGAAGCCACTACCCATGCAGCCATGCTGGTTGCCATGCAAAAAAGAAATCAGATAAAGGGATGTCTGATTGATGGACCCCTGGCCCTTGACAATGCGATTTCATCTGAAGCGGCACATCACAAGGGAATCGTTTCTGATGTGGCCGGTGATGCAGACATCCTGCTGGCACCTGATATCACATCCGGCAATATACTTTATAAATCCCTGATCTTCCTTGGCGGTGCAGTGACTGCAGCCATGATTGTCGGTGCTTCAGTTCCGGTAGTGTTAACCTCCCGTTCTGATTCCGACAAAAGTAAATTCTTGTCCATTGCCCTTGCAGCGGCCATGGAATGAGGTTATCATCGGTAAAAATGTTAAAAATCTGATGTATGAATCATAAAATTCTTGCCATCAATCCGGGATCAACCTCTACAAAAATTGCGGTTTACCATAATGCCAAACCCGTATTTCTGAAAAACATCCTTCATGATCCGAAGGAACTGTCAAAATATAAAAGAATCAGCGATCAGTATGAATTCCGGAAGAATATCATTCTGAAAGAATTAAAAAATTCACACATCGATATTGAGATATTGAAGTGATTGTGGGACGTGGTGGGCTGATCCACCCGATTGAATCAGGAGTATATAACATAAATGAACGTTTGCGGCATGACCTGCTCGAAGGAGTGATGGGCGAACATGCCAGCAACCTGGGTGGACTTATTGCAATAGATATTGCCAAAGACCTGCCGAATTGCAAAGCTTTTATTGCTGACCCGGTTGTTGTTGATGAATTACAGGATGTCGCCCGGATTGCCGGCCATCCACGTTTCCAGCGCTATTCCATTTTTCATGCGCTCAATCAGAAAGCCACTGCCCGTGCCTATTCAAGGCTGATGAACCGTAAATACGAAGAACTGAACCTGGTCATTGCCCACCTGGGTGGTGGTGTTTCAGTGGGAGCGCATCGTAAGGGAAAGGTAATTGATGTAAACCAGGCGCTTGATGGTGAGGGTCCTTTTTCACCCGAACGTTCAGGTACACTTGCCTGCAGGAGCACTCGTGAAGTTATGTTATGATGGCAGCCTGACGCTGGATGAAATGAAGAGGATGATCACCGGCGAAGGAGGTTATGTGGCTTACATGGGAACCAACAGCGCATATGAGGTGGAATTGCTGGCACAGGATGGTGATGAAAAAGCCAGCCTGATCCAGGACGCCATGTCATACCAGATTGGTAAAGAAATAGCGTCCATGTGTGCTGTGCTGCATGGTGATGTGGATGCCATTATACTAACTGGCGGTATTTCGCATAATCCGATGGTAGTTGAATATATCAAGAAAATGGTCTCTTTTGTTGCGCCTGTTGTGATCTATCCGGGTGAAGATGAAATGCATGCTTTGGCCATGAACGGACTTGATGGTGCTGAAAGGTGAGATCAAACCCAAGGAATATGACGAGTCTACTATGGTGAATGTAAAACTTCCGTGCTGGGATTCGCAGGGACAGGGAGAAGGATGAAATGATGAAATAGGGACGAGGGACGAGTGACGAGTGACAAGGAAATGTCCCGCCAGGAATGACTGTCGTAGTAGAAGATATGAAGATGATGATATGATGATTGCGGAAGCGCACGGGTAGTCGAAATAGTTTTCAGTTCGACCGAGCGGCAGCCGTAGACATTAGCATTGGCACATTTCAATTACTTCCTGTCAATTGGCTGATTCACGGGTTCACAAGTGACACCGGAATAATCTTCCCTCTCATCTGTTTGTGTGCCGTAAGTGCAAAATGACCAATAAACTCTGCCATTTCTTCGGGTTGTAGCGGGGCCTTATACCCCGGAAAAGCTTCCTCAAGCATTTCGGTCTGAACCGAGCCAAGAGCCAGACAATTAAAAACAATGGCTGAATCCTTGAATTCCTCGCTCAAGCATTCCGTCATACATGCAAGTGCCGCCTTGCTGGCACTGTAATAAGCTCAGTCCGGGAAACTTCACACTTCCCTGAAATCCACCCATGCTGCTGATATTTACCACATGCGTCATGCCTGTCTTGCCCATGCAGGGTATCAACTGCACGGATAAGAATGGAGGGAGCAAAAAAATTAACCCTGAAAATACCGTTCTATTTCATCCAGTGTCATCTGTGGAAAGGGCTTGTTTATCAGGGTACCGGCATTGTTAATGAGAATGTCGATATGCCGTATCCGCGGTGGAATTTTTTTAATCAGTGATCCGGGATTAACAAGGAAGTCATCGAGATCAAAAACAAGCGGATGTAGAACGGAAGTCTTGTGCAAGCCTGCACATTCAGTGGCCAATTGTCCCAGACCCATTTTATTGCGTGAAAGGGCGAAAATTTCGGCATCCTTCTTGCGGGCAAAGTATTTGGCAGTCTCAAATCCAATTCCGCGGCTTGCCCCTGTTATTACGATTACCATATGAAAATTGCTTTTGAATTTGTATTTTTGACCCGATTTCAATATAAAGATAACAAAGAAGTATGATAAGCAGACGCACAATAACCATTATTGCCTTTATTGTATGTTCCTTTTCGTTATTTGCCCAGATTGAAGAGCCTGTTCAGATAGAGGGTAAGAAAAAGCCAGTAGAGGAAAAACCGAAATTCAGCGACCGGCTTATATTCGGAGGGGATATTGGCTTGAGCGTGGGAACCTATACCTACATCAATGTCTCCCCTGCCGTTGGTTACCGGGTTACTGACAGGCTGGTTGTTGGTCTGGGCCCGATTTATATTTATGAAAACTATAAAAATTACAACCTTGAAAGCTCAATGTATGGAGTGCAAGGTAATTACTTCCTTTACAGTATTGCGGGGAACTGATATCAATCCGAATTTTCAAATCGGAAACCTGATTTTACATATGGAAAATGAGGTGCTCAATTTAGAACCTATGGAATTATCCGGGAGGAATGCCAGCCTATGGAAATCGTTTATGGATTGATAATTTTCTGATTGGCGGTGGTCTGAGCCAGTCGCTCAGCTCCAGATTCAATGTTTCCGTGCTTATACTCTGGGATGTTACAAACAACATGTACTCACCTTACAGCAATCCGATATTTAAAATAGGATTCGGGTTTTAGCCTCGATAATGCCACTAAGTCACAAAGGCACAAAGAAATTTAATTCTTCGTGCCTTTGTGTTTTTGTGGCATTAGTTCTTTTACGGCTACCTGAAACTGAAACCCAGTCCTGCGGTAAACACGCTATAATTAGCCCAGCTATAATCAAAATGAATGGTAACAATAGCCAATTTAAAACGCACACCGGCATTCAGCCTGGGTTTTGTGACGCTGCCATCCTGGTTCTTAATTTCCATATCAATGGGATCAACCAGGGCTACCACAACGGGTTCTGTTCCATCTAAAGTCAGGGATGGATAATCACCTTCGAGCTTCAGGTTAGTTTTTGAAGAAACGAATCCAATCGCCCCATAAACACAGATCACGGGAAAATTTCCCGAAACGATGAGATTGGCAGTATGGCTCTGTGTAACGAGTGTCATCCACTGGTTGTCCCAGGCACTGCTGGTTGAACCTGGCAGTCCGCCGGCTCCGATCTCATTAGGTGTTATATTGATATCAATATTTGCATGCAATTTTGTGTAGCCATACATGACCGAAAGCTGCAAAGCAGGCAGTTTCTTTAATCCGGGTATCCATTGTTTGAGACTATGTTTACCACCAATTCCCCAGAATCCGATCTCATTGCCCCGTGAACTGATATTTGGCATATAACGAATCATGACCTCAGTACCTTTTATGAGTCCTATCCCGGCCTGTACCATGGGTGTAGGCACATAGTTAGTATTCAGTCCTTCAGGCATGCGAAAAGCGCTCTGTGTCATATCCTATCGATATCATATACCATTTGAGGACCCTCTGTGTTATCACCGGCGATGGTTGGTGTAATATTATCTGCAGGATCGGCCAGTTTCAGCGTGGTCAGTTTAGAATCATCAATGGCAAATTTTTCGTATTTATCCGGAATGATTGCAATATTGGAAGTAAAAGTTATATCAAATCCTCCAAGCTTATGGGGTTCGGCATTGTTATACCACCCACCACCCAGGGCCGCACCAAAAGCATTCACAGCCGGTGCAATATAAGGTTCCAGCAGGAGTTCTGCATCATCCGGACCTCCGGCCATGAACCTTCCGATTTCCTCGATCTGGGCAAAGCATATGGGCTGCAAGGCAAGAAATGTGAATAAAATGAATGCTATTCTCAATCGATTTACTTTTTTCATGATGCACAAGTTTTGGTTTTATAGCTATTTTACGGTAAACCCGGCGCTTTGTTCCATCCGGGCACAAAATAAATTACGAATTAAAGTGACAATATGTTCAAAAAATATGGACTTATTTTTTCTTCGTTGAGAATTAGATACTATATTTGCAACTCTTTAAAAATAACTGGTAACCGATACATTACCTTTTTAAGACCGATCCAGTAGCTCAGCAGGTAGAGCACATCCCTTTTAAGGATGGGGTCCTGGGTTCGAATCCCAGCTGGATCACAGAACAACAGATGCCCCCGAAGGGGCATTTTTTATTTGAGGACGGCTTGAAAGCATTTTTCATGCTTTCATAGGCGGAATCAAATAAAAAATGAAAGCAGCGCAGCTGCGGCATCTGTTATTCTGTGGCAAATCCCACCGTAGCGTTGCGGATCATGAGCGCTAGCGAATAATCCCAGCTGGATCACAGAGCAACAGATGCCCCCGAAGGGGCATTTTTTTATTTGCTTCAGCCATGAAAGCACTTCCTGGACTTTTATACCGGGATACGCCAAAATAAGCCAATTATATAATGTTCTCAGCTTGATACCAGGCAACCGACCGAAGGGAGCTCACGGAGCGAAGCGCAGTAATTGATTATACAAGCTGTCGAAAAAGCGAATAAGCCGCTGGCAGTAAGATATGCCTTTAATAATACCGATGAATTAAAATATTGGCCTATATTATTATCATATTTGATTTACGTATTTTAAAAACTATACCCTTGTGAAATATTGAACCTAAATTATTAGAAATGATTAAATTAACACTATTAATGATATTTTCCATTTTCAGTTTCGCTGTTTCTGCCAGGGAATTTCAATGTAACAAAAACAGGAAATGGGGCATCCGCTGACAAAAGAATGGTTTACAAGGCAGCCATGGATACAATTACCAATGGGCAGATTATGCTTGGTTCCACCGCAACAGAGTTGGAAACCTATGCGGCCAGAGAACTACAGCGTTGTTTATACCAGCTTTCCGGAGAACTTCTTCCCATTGTTGCAGATGATGCACGGTTGGATAAAGCATCATTTGTTGTGGGCAGACCTGAAAACAATAAGCTGCTGCAAGAACTCTTAATACAGGGTACTTTAACCGTGAGTGCAGTTGATCCGGGAGAACAGGGCTATGTGCTTAAAAAACTTACATACAACGAAAAAAAAGTGGTAGTGATTACAGGCAGTGACAAGGAAGGAGTGCTATATGGTACCTATGGCCTTCTGGATGATTACTTCGGAGTAGGATTTTATTTTAGTGGAGATGTTTTTCCCGATGAGAAACAGCCGATAAAACTGGGCATTGTTGATGAGAGGAAGACACCAAAGCAGTATATCAGGGGAGTGCTTCCCTGGAGTAATTTTCCCCAGTCCTCAACCTCCTATTCATTTGAAGATTATAAATATTTTTTCGATCAAATGGCAAAGATGCGCTTCAATCTACTGCACCTTCATAATTATTGGGGGTATTGGGGATATAATGAAATATTTCACAATATTACCTGCAAGGGTGTTACACCGAGGTTAATGAATGCTACCGCAGCCACCGGACATGTCTGGGGAGGTAAGCCAGGTTGGGATGTGAACCAATATCGCTTCGGAACAAAAGATCTGTTCGGGGATTATGATTTTGGAACGGATGCTACATTACACAATGAAGGCCTGAGTAATATCGAAGTCACCCTTAAAGGTGTAAATCTCTTCAAGAGAGTTATCGAATATGCTCACTCGCGGGGAGTAAAAGTCGCCCTGGGCCTGGAAATAGACACAGCTCCTGAGGAACTTGGGGTAGCTGCTGATGACTCAGTGCTGATGGATGCACGTATTGATCAGTTGATAAAAGACTATCCTCACCTGGATTATCTCCTTTGCTATCGCAACGAAACCTTTGAAGGGGAAGAACAGAAAATTTTATGGCATAAGAATCTCGATCGGATCTATGAGCGTTTCAAGGCTGGTGCTTCACAAACAAGAATTGGTGTATCAGGCTGGGGACTTGATGGAGCAGCAGTTGAGGACCTGCAAGAGGATATAATATGTGCCCCCATCGCTCGTTATGGCCCAACCATGGAAAGTGGTTCAATTTATGGGCAACGAGAGTACTGGGGTTGTCCCTGGGTAGAGAACGACGGCGAAGTTCCCTATTTTAACCCCTCCGGGAAGTGGGGACGGTTGTCGGCTACGGTCATTGCCTACAAGATTCATGATGCCAATATGCGTGGTTTCACGACTCTTACCTGGCGCTTAACTGATGCAATGGACCCTAAGTTATCTTACATTGCCAAAGCCCCATGGGATCTTGATCAGAAGTATAAGACCTCTTTTAATCTTTACCACGAATATGCAGTTAAGAACTATGGACAAAGGGCGGCAGATCTGCTGGCGGATATACTCGACAAGGGCGATCCGGGCATACAGGGATTTGGCGAGTGTATGCATACTCCCGAATTTAAGGGTGCCGACATGACAAAGGAAATCAAGATGGTTGACAGTCTCCTGACAACGGTTGCTGAAGCATTATTAGTCACAACCGGCAAAGGGGAACTGGAAAGAATAAAAAAATTACGCAGCCGTCTGCTTCGCTTCAAATCTTATTGCCAGCTTGAGCAGTCGGGAGGGAATGATGTTAATGCCTGGCGCACATTTGCGCGTGAGATGGCCTGGAGTGTGGACGATATTTCTTCTTTGGGTGGCAATGTGAGCCTGCAGAACAGGTTTGTGCAATTACGGCTTCCTGTTGCTGTTACAGATGGAACTTCGCCGCTGAACATTCCTCTTGTGAAAGTTATATCTCCTCCGGTATCTGGTTACGCAGATGAACCGCTTGAGCTTGTCGCAAGAGTGATGGACAATGATCCATATGATGCTATCTCAGCTACCATACACTATCGGGTACCGGGGGAATCAAGCTTTCAAAGTATGAAGATGTCTCGCAGGACCAAGGCTATATTCGCCACCAGGATTCCCGGTGCAGATATTGATCATGCTGGTCTTGAATACTATGTTAGTGTTACAGATGGCTCGAATGCCGGATATTGGCCCGTTACAGCACCAGAGTCATCAATGTCTTATACTGTTCTTGATCAGCCCAAGGAAAAGCCTCCATCTGCACCATTATCACTCAAATTATCAGGAGATTATCTCTCATGGCAAGGGAGCGGCGACCATGTCAGCTTCTATAGGATATATCGTGCAAAATCGAAATATGAGCCTGTCAGCAGGGCGACTTATCTTACCTATGTGGATAAGGGAACACTCAGGTTTTCCGATAAGGCCAATGATTTTGAAGGCCGTAAACTAGAGGGGGAATACTGGTATCGGGTGACAGCAGTTGACGATTTTGGAAGGGAGAGCAGAGCATCAGAGGCACTAGTAATTGATTATACACGCTGCTGTAGCACGTATTAATTGTATTTTCAGGCTAACAATATCTCAGCAGGAATCCTTAATCCTTTATACAAAGATTTTATCATACTAAGAGTCAATTTTCTTTTTCTATTTAAAACTTCACTCACTCGACTTTGACTGCCTAAATATTTTACCATATCGGCTTTGGTCATGTCCATTTGTTCCATACGAAATTTAATCGCATCCACAGGATCCGGTGGAGCAATTGGATAATGTTTCATCTCATAGGATTCGACTAATGTTACAAGCAAATCTAATTCATCACCTTGAGGAGTATCCTTTTTTGCCCCCCACAATTTCTCAATCCTCTTAATTGAGTCATTGTAATCCTGCTCTGTTTTTATAGGTCTTATTTCCATAATTAAATCTTTTTAGCATCTATTTTGTCATACTGCTTATGAGTTCCGATGAACCTTATGAAAATCACCTGAAAATTATAATCAATAGCAACAGCTAATCTATACTTATTGCCTTTAATATTAAAGACAACTCGCCCTTCTCCAATAATACTGGCATTCTTGTATTGTTGCTTCAGATCATTAGAGTTTTTCCAATCGGCTGTCTTTGCATCATGATACCAGGCCCGCAAAGAAGCCTCAGAATCAGCATACTCTGGCTTTTCAAAAAACTCTCTCAAAGCTCTAAATGCAATAATTCTCATTTTGCGAATTTATACAATATTTGCCAAATTTCCCAATTTGGGATATTTAAATTTTACTATGTGCTCTGGGTGCATTATGGAAAAATCGATATCATTGACAATCTTTCGCCGGAATTATTGCAATTTTACAAATATCATATTAACAGTAATTTAGCTTAAAAATAAGGGGGTCAGGATACACCCCCTAACTGTGGTCTTAAACAAAATTTTTCCAATATAGGCTTCTACTCATTTTTATTCAGTTGTAACATCAGTCCTTAAAAAGACGAACACTCTTACCACTTCCATAGCATTCATAGGATTTCAGGCCAGCGAAGCCATCTTTTTTGGTGTCTGCGGAGCCATGTGGAATGCTATCTTTGTTGCAATTAACACCAAAGTGCCATGGGCCATCATAGCGACTGTCGGTAGAACTCCAAAAATCGGCCTGCTCCCCAAGATACTTAAATTTACCATTACAATCCAACAGACCACCAAGCAAGGCATTAAAACCGCTTCTGCCACCGTGTATCATTGGTTTATATACAATTTGTGAGTATTTCCATACTGCCCTTTTACCTCCCAAAGATTGTCGAAGTGTTTTCCATTCTTCTTTTGATGGCAAATGCCAACCTTCGGGGGCAATCTTTTTTGCTTTTTCCCAATCGTATAGGTAACCATATTTGGCAACATTGTTTGTATCATTATCATAAGCCCAATAGTTCCCTTGATCCGGCTTATATGCAAAGTTTTCGGCCAGAATCCATTGATCAATTATTTTTACAGTTTTATAGATTTTACCGTCTCGTAGATCTATAAAACTTCCGGTTTCCTGAGCAAGGAGATTGTTTTCGCTTTCCCTGCAACTGCTAAACAGAATTAAAAACAATCCCAAAATCAGTGTTTGAAAAATCCAGGTTTTGCTCTTGTTTTTCATAATTAACAGGTATAAAGTTTTATGAAAACTATAATGTTTTTTGAGAAAGTGCATTTTATCAATGAACGCTGTAATGCAGTAGTTCAAAATCACCTGTTATTTCCGATGTCTTATATCCTGATTTTGGCAACCAATCAGTATAAATATACCTTTTCATTCTACCCATTGTTTTCCCCCATGCAATTTTACTTTTCGGTCTTATTGGAAAAATGGCATAAGTCAGTGCTCGTAGTTCATAACAATTCAATCCATCAGGAATTGAATCAACCTGCGTAACGGCATCTCCCACGATATATTTAAATGTTTTGGTTTCTACGCTGATGTTATGTTTCTGAGTTCATCCATCACTTTTTCTTAATCCGGAAAGTATTTCCATTGAAATTTCCTCAATAGGCTTATTGGTAACGTCTATTTTGGTCCAACGTGCCTGGCGTTTAAAGATACTGTAAGAATATTCCAGCTCTTTCTGAACATAAGATGGTTTTGCATAATCCCCCAAATTCCCACCCAGATGCTTTTCACGTACTTTTCTCAGCTCGGCCAGATGGTCGGGAGAAGTGGTTAGACAGAATACCCGCTCGGGAGGAATCCTGAATAGTTCTTCCGGTGGTTCTATTCCAAAAACGAGTGGAATGTTGGCTACCAGCCATCCCTTATGGGCCAGGTAAATACTTACCGGTGTTTTAACCGTTCTGGAAACACCCAGAATAACTATTTCGGCCTTATCAAGCTCTTCAATTCTTTGTCCGTCATCGTGTCGCAAAGTATATTCAACGGCCTCAATGCGTTTGAAATAGGGCTTATTCAATTCATAATAGATACCAGGCTTTTCAGAGGGTAAATGAGAGAAATGATGCGAAAAATGAGCCAGAAGGGGCCCTATGAGGTCAATGGTTTCAACATTATAAAGACGGCCCTGTTTAATAATTACATCACGAAGCTTTTGGGAAACAACGGTAAACACTACAAGACCCTGTGTAAGGCTTGCTTCGGCTATTATTTGCAGGACTTGTTTCTCAGTACTGACATCAGGATATATGGTGGTCTGAACCTTGATGTTCTCAAATTGAACCAGGGCAGCACTTAATACCTGTTCTGCAGTTCGTCCCGTTCCGTCGGAAATGATGAATACTTTTTGAATCATATCATAATTTATTGTTATAGACAGATTAATAAAGAATAGTAAGCCTGGCGATTCATAAAGATTTCACCTGTGATGTATTTGACAGGGTCATAGTTGCAGATGTTTACATAAATTACTTATTATCCTTTTCTTTTAACCAATGGAAAAACCGGGTTAATGCAACACCTATAGACATTCCTAACGCAAGAATAAACCAGAATCCAGCGTGTTCAGGTTTACTCTCAATTCTTGAATAAAACACCAAATAAAGGCTAATAGTAATTACTACTGGAAGTAATACAGGCAATAAACCGGTTTTCTTCTTCATAATGATTTTGTTTACCTAAAAGTAATGAAAAAAAACAATTTTATTCAGGTGCGATCACCTGCATCCATCCCTACAAATTGATTATCAGGATAAAATATATAATGCATTGAAGTTAATTTTGGAAGTTGACCTGATGAATGAAATAAATTTATTATTATTATAGGGCATATTTAAAACGAATCTATTTTTCATTCAATTTAAATTAAACCCTAAATCAAACCAACACAAAAATGAAAACATTTATTACGGCAGTACTTATATTTGCAGGCCTTTTCACAAATGTCCTTATGGCCCAGGATACAGGGGATGAAAAACCATCAAAATTTTCTCCGGGGGTGGATTTCTACAGCAGTTACATCTGGCGTGGTTCAAAGCAGGGAACTGGCCCTGCCGTACAACCCTATCTGGAATTTGCCACCGGTGGATTAACCCTTGGGGCCTGGGGTTCCTTTGATGCATCAGGGTTTGGTGAAACTGACCTATATGCTGCCTATAGTTTCGATTTTGGTTTGAGTCTCGGGATTACCGACTATTACTTAACGGATCTCGATTATTTTGATTATTCGGATTCAACCGGGAGTCATGCCTTTGAGTTGACTGCCGGCTATGAAATAAAAGGACTGAGTCTTAGTGCAAACGTTATTCTTAACCAGGCAGGTGGCGTCGAATCGGAAGGGGGCGACATATACCTGGAGGCAGCTTATGCTTTTAAGTATTTCAGCATTTTTATGGGAGCCGGAAATGGCTGGACCACTTCCGACGGTGAATTTGCCGTTTGCAATATCGGAATCCAGGCTGAAAAGGAAATAAAAATAACTGACAGTTTTTCAATACCCGTTACTGGCCAGGTGGTTCTTAATCCGGATAAAAAGAGTCTATACGTCGTAGTGGGATTTTCACTTTAGCTATTGCGGGCAAAGCGAAGCAATCTCCCAATAATTAGCAGATTGCTTTGCCCTCATTGACTTCTTCGTTTATTTCCTTTTACCTCGTTTCTTCTTTTTACCGCGATATTTTTTAATCAGGCGGTATATCGGCAAGGCGGCGATCAAAACAACCAACCCGGTTATAATGAAGATCATTCTATTGTTCAGGTTATCGCCCCTGGCACGACTCCACATCTCAAGTACCTGGTCATTTTTGTCGAGAAAATCATGCAGCAGAACGCAACGTTCCACCACGCTGATGTCGGGATACTGAATTGAGTTTACAAGTATGCTGTCGTTGCCCGGGCCGAAGAAATAACTCAGGTTAACGGTGGTTGTGAGGGTGGTATCAATTTGCTCATCCAGAATTTCGGGAGTTCCTATTGCGCTGGTATAACCGCTGATATCCATATTGCGCAAAGCAATGTCGGGTTGGCACAGGTAATTGAGAAAATAACTGGCCGCTTTTACATTGCGGGCGTTTTTCGGAATCACCCATCCGTCAAACCAGATATTACTGCCTTCACGAGGTACTGAATAATCGAGAGAAACATTCACACTGGCAGCTTCTTCAATAGCCCAGACTGCATCACCGCTCCAGGCATAATTCATCCAGATTTCACCCTTTGTCATCATTTCTTTGCCAAAATCAGCTTCCCAGCCGGCCAGGTTAGGCTGCAGCAGTTTCAGTTGTTTCTCCACCATAGCGATATCATCCGCGGTATGATCGTTGGAAACATCATACCGGGTGCGTTTCCCCGATGCAATTTCTTCCCGAAAACCCCAAATGGCGGCCACATTATACACATCCCAGTAGTGGTCCTTCATCAGGATTTTTCCTTTATTTTTCGGGTTCCAGAAACATTCCCAGGATTGAACCTCTGCCGGGTGTGATCAGCTTTGTATTGTACAAAATTCCTGAAGTGCCCCACATATAGGGAACCATATAATCAACGGCCTTTTTATCGGGAACACTGAAGGCATCCATCCGATCGAGCAGAAAGGGTGAGATGTTTCCCAGAAAATCACCGGTCTTTCCGAAATTACGGTCGATGGGAAGCAGCAGGTTTTCTTTTAGCATGCGCTCAATAATGTATTGCGTGGGACAAACGAGGTCGAAATCTTCTTTGCCTAAGGCGACTTTTGTGTACATAACCTCAGCCATATCAAATGTCTGGTACATAATCTCCACGTCTTCACCGGTCTGTTCCTTGTACCATATGGGAAATTCCTTCAACAGGTCCTCGTCGATATAATCGGCCCAGTTGTATATTTTCAGGATTTTTTTCCTTGACTCGTCATTTTCCTTGCAGGAATTGAAAACGAATACAACGGTCATCAGCAGAATAATCACTTTAATGACGCTTAAATTCATAGATTTTGGAGATTTTCTCATTGTCTTTCAGGTTATTTTTTTTGCAGCTCTTTGGTTAATAATTACAACAGCACAAGAACGGTGATAAAAATAATAGCCGACAGGGGTCTTAGTGCCGGGGTGAGTCCTCCTTTTCGTGCATCAGCATATATATAGGTTGAAATGGTTTCAAGCCCTTCGTTACCAATCGTAAACAAGGTAACCACAAAATCATCAATCGACAAGGTAAAAGCCAAAATAAATCCACTGATCATGCCGGGTTTCAGTTCAGGAAGCATTATTCTTCGAAGGGCCAGGAAAGGTGTGGCACCAAGATCAAGTGCCGCTTCATAGAGGTTGGGATTCATTCGGCGAAGCCGTGGCAACACACTTAGCACTACATAAGGTGTGCAGAAGGTGATATGTGCCAGGATGACCGTTGTATAGCCCTGGGAGATCCCAAGCCATACGAAAAGCAGAAAAAGGGATATGGCAGTAATAATATCCGGATTCAGAATAGGAATTGAGTTCACCATATGAACGGCTTTTTGCTGCCGTGTGCTCAGGTTATAAATGCCAATAGCAGCCATGGTTCCCAGCAATGTCGACACAAAAGCAGCGATTAATCCAATGATAAGCGTATTCCATAGTGCACTGGTAAGCGAATGTTGCACCCCTCCGTGAAAAAGGGAAGTATACAGTTTAAGTGAAAATCCGGTCCAGTTTCCCAGTACTTTTGCTTCGGTAAAGGAGAAAATGATGATGATAAGGATGGGAGCATAAAGCATCAACAGCAGAATTCCCAGGTAGGAAGATGCAAATATTCTCTTCATCAAAACAATCCTCCTTCCTCAGCCTGCTTGGCGCTTCCCTGGTTGTTCAGCAGTGAAATCAATACTGATCAGCACAAGCATCACCAGTGAGAGAGCAGCGCCATAATTCCACATGCCGTTGTAAATATTTTCCTGCAGGGTGGTCCCAAATAGTTTGATATTATTGATGGTAAGCAACTCGGCAATGGCAAACGTGGAAATAACCGGCATAAAAACCATCATAATACCGCTGCTAATACCGGGGACTGATAACGGCAAAATGGTTCGGAAAAACACCTGCCGTGGATTTGCCCCGAGGTCCTGTGCAGCTTCAATCAGGTTGGGATCAGTTTTCTGAAGTACATTGTATATCGGGTAAATCATAAAGGGAAGGAAGTTATACACCATCCCAAACAGCAAAGCACCCTCTCCCAGTTGCAGTCTGAGAAAGCCGAACAGTGCCACGGTGGCCAGCGTCCTGATAAGGAAATTGATCCACATGGGAAGAATGAAGAGCATCACCAGCAAACTGGCCCTGCGTCGCTTCCATTCTGCTTAATATATAGGCTGCAGGATAACCTATTAAAAGACATATAATAGTCGTAATCATTGCCACGCCAATCGAATAAATGAGAATCTTCAGAGCCTCCGGATGCATCATAAATTTCCGGAAATTGATGAAAGAAAAACCACCCTCTTCGCTGGTAAAAGCATAAAACACGATCAGTGCCAGGGGAACCAGCACAAAAAATAAAAGAAAAAGAACATAGGGTATTGACCAGTTCCTTCTCAGCCCGAAAAATGATAAAACTTTCTTCAACACGCGTTCAGTGATTTATTCATTTTCAATCTGAATACGATTCAGGTGAAATACTTATACCTACCCGGTCACCATCATCCCAGATATCGTTAGTGTCAACAAAAATATGTTCGTTCCCTTCTGTAAGAATAGTAATATGATAATGGTCGCCTTTGTATAAAATAAAGAAAACTGTTCCGCTTATCATCCCGTCTTCCTCGTTATCCTGCAATACCACATTGTGGAAATTAATCTTTAATTCTCACTTCGGTCCCGCTTTCAAATCCATGATTATCATTGCATTCAAATGTGTTCCCGAGGAAACGCACATGTGATTCGTCTTCAATGATACCTTTAAAAGTATTGCAAAGCCTTTCCTTTTTCATAACCTGGATATCAAAGGGTTTGATGCGCATCCCGACTGTGTCGCCCACATCAAATCCATTATAATCCTGAATCATTATCTCAAAACCATTGGAAGTATTTACCATCATCTCATAATGCACGCCTTTGAAAATACTTGAGGTAACCTGTCCGCTAATCTGCGCTGCCTCCAGCTTTTCGAAAATATAAATATCCTCGGGCCGGACTACTACATCCACCATCTCATTGGGACTGTAACCTTTATCGACACATTCAAACGGGTGGCCGGCAAATTCCACAAGGCAATCCCCGATCATTACTCCGTTAAGAATGTTGCTTTCACCGATAAAATCAGCCACAAAGGAGTTTTCCGGTTCGTTATAGATCTGGGCAGGTGTGCCGATCTGCTGTATTACACCTTCCCTCATAACCACAATTCTGTCACTTAATGTAAGCGCTTCTTCCTGGTCGTGGGTGATATAAACAAAGCTGATGCCCAATTTCTTGTGCATTGCCTTTATTTCCATCTGCATATCCCTTCGCATTTTCAGATCAAGTGCAGCGAGAGGTTCATCAAGGAGCAAAACATCAGGCTCATTCACTATAGCACGGGCAATTGCAACACGTTGCTGCTGTCCACCCGAAAGGGTATCCACATCACGCTCCTCATAATCGGTCATGGTCACAATCTTCAACACCTGCATAACCTTTTTTTTGATGACCTCTTCCGGCAGTTTTTTCAGCTTAAGTCCGAAAGCAATGTTATTATATACATTCAGGTGCGGGAACAGTGCATATTTCTGAAAAACCGTATTCACGGGCCGAAGATAAGGCGGTGTAAGGGTCATATCCTGTCCGGCAATTGTTATTCTTCCTTCGGATGCCTTGAGAAGTCCACCGATAAGTCGCATCAGCGTAGTTTTTCCGCAACCTGACGGACCCAGTATAGTTACAAATTCCCCCTTCCTGATGGAAAGGTTAATATCCTGAAGAACTATCTTATCTCCAAAAGTATGAGATAAGTGTTCAACAGTGATAATGTCATTATCCGTCATTTGCTGTATGGATAAATAAAATGTGCTAAATAATCTGTAGATGGACGATGTCCAAATTCAAAAGAACTACCGTCAAAAATAAATAAATATATGAATTATGATTCGGGTATCCCGTAAGTTTTTAAGGTGGCAATAACTACAGACTGTAACGTGCTTTGCACCTTCACCCGATTCGAACTTAGTTACCTTATGCGGTTATACCGAAAAGTAGCGAAAAACTGTAAGATTTGAAAAATCCTAGAAACTAAATTTCAATCTAAGAAAGGCCATATTGATTTTGGAATCTTCACCGTTCATTACGGCGTAGAAATGCTGCCAGATAAGCGAAAAATCAAGATTTTCGGCCAGGGAGTAATCCACTGAAGGCCCGGCATAGTATCCTTTCAGATCCGGAAACCACATGGCAGCCAGAGTCAGGTTTAATAATGGAGTAGCGGCCCAGGTGAACTGACCAAAAGCGGAAAACTTTGAAAAGGCCAGATCCTTTGAAGTGAAATTCCTTGAATATAAGCTGCCAATACTATTCAGATCAAGCGGATTGTTGCAGTACATGAGCTGAAGCTGGGCTATTGAATTATCCTTGAACACCTTGTCAAGGCCTGAGGTAATCAGAATGGTGCTCTCACTGCCGGAATAATCTTCATACGGAGCAAACCAGGTACCTTCACCCCTGAATCCAAAACTTCCGAGGGATCCGGACCAGCCGGTACCGATGACAATGTCTTCACTGTTCATCATTCCCGCAAGAAACTGGATATCGTATCCCCATGTATTGAACCTGTATAGTCCTGCGGCAGTTACATCATTGTCGCTGTTTACTTTCAATACCAACTCCGCAGCTGAAGATGAGGAAGGAAAAAACTGAAGTCTTACGGCATCACTCCCTGGCCGTTCAACGTAATCAAAATCAAAATAAGAATAAGCGTTGAAGATATCATTCGGATTCCAGACAAAGGTCTGACCCCAGTTTATTCGTTGCCTGCCCAAAGTTACCTGGAATTTATTGTAATGCAGATCAAACCATACCCTGTCGATTGTGGTATTCAGCAGAAAGGATTGCTCTTCAACAAGGTTCCATGACATATCCACTAAACCATCGTCCTCTCCAATCATACCCGCATAGGGTCTGCCATATCTTACCATGTCACCGGTAAAAAGCCTGTTCCTGAGTTCAACCGCGAGAGTTATTTTATCGCTTATATATCCTTTAAAATTAAGCCTGTTGTGCAAAAGGTTTTCATTAAGAAAGGGCCCTGAAAGTGAATCAAACATTGAACTCTGCATAGTTGTAATGTAGCCGTTCAGTGTGATGGCCTTTTCTTTCTCCTGAGCGTGTCCCAGGACACAATAACAGGAGATCAGCAAGAATATGCAGACAAATTTATGAAGCACGCTGTCAGGGAATTTTGATAATCTATTCCAGTTTAATATCCGAAACAACCTTTCCGTCTTCAAGTGTAATTACACGATGAGCCATTTTCACCACCCGGGGATCATGCGTTGAAAATATGAAAGTGATCTTTTCTTCATGGTTGAGCTTTTCCATAATTTCGAGAAGCGTTGTTGCCGATTTTGAATCCAGGTTTGCTGTGGGTTCATCGGCGAGTACAAATTTCGGCCTTGAAGCGAGAGCTCTTGCCACGGCAACCCTTTGCTGTTGCCCGCCCGACAGTTTTGATGGGCGGCTGTTCATCCTATCGCCCAGGCCAACAGCTTTCAATAGCTCAAAAGTCCTTTCATCTCTCTCTTTTTGCGGCCACTTCTGGAGGGTCATAATGAATTCAACATTTTCTTTCGCCGTTAATACGGGTATCAGGTTATAAGACTGGAAAACAAAACCTATATTCCTTAACCTGAAATCGATAAGCTTCGATGATTTGAGACGTGACAGGTTGGTGCCGTCAATGACTATCTCTCCTGAAGTGGGCATATCAAGTCCGCCAATCAGATTCAGCAGGGTGGTTTTACCCGAACCCGACGGTCCGACGATGGCTGCAAATTCAGCATCCAAAAAGTCCAGGGTGACATCATTTACTGCATGCACCTTTACTTCGGTCGAATTATATATTTTATTCACATTCTTTATTTCAATTACTTTCATGGCTTGCTGTTTAAGTATTAAGCTATTCCGTTTTGAGTGCTTCAACCGGTATTAATTTCAGCGCTTTGCGGGCTGGCCACACTGAAGAAATAATTGCCGTGACAATTACCATCATCATAGTAAGCGCGAAAAATTCAAGGGTAACTACCGGGTAAACCCTTGCTGCAAATCCGATGGCTTCAAATCCTTCACCCCACCCTGCAAAATGGATCCCGGTCTTTCCAAGGATTGCTATAATTGCCCATCCGGAAAGCATTCCGGCTGCCGCTCCGACCATTGTGAGAAAAATTGTTTCCAGCATAATCATTTTAAAGATCCTTTTGTGGTTCATCCCAATGGCCATCAGCATGCCCAGCTCTTTGGTCCTTTCAAGAATTGCCATCAGCATGGTATTGATAATGCCAAATGCCAATGCCAGCATTATTATTCCGATGTAAATGAAATAATACAAAATCATAAAATCATTCATCATGGCTGCATCCGGAGCCAGTTCTTTCCAGGTCCTTACTGAATTATCACCGGAAACACGGCTCAGCTTTTCTTTAACCATACCGGCATCATCAATGTTGGTAAGCAAAATGGCAATTTCATGTGTGAGTATATTTTTGCCTCCATATAGATTTGCCAGTTCGCCTGCATTTACAAAAACAGTAGCCTGATCAAAACCCGTGTTTGTTGTTTTATATATTCCGCATACTCTGAAAATACCCTGGATCGGGGTTCCTTCCAGGTCTGAAATGGCAATCTGCACCTTGTTCCTGATCCTGTAATCCAGCGCTTTGTCAGTTATTAGCAGGCCAAACCTGTCAAGTTCCTTCTTGCTGAATTTTTTTCTTAAGGCTTCCCTGAAATCCTTGGGCGATCGGAATCGTGTACCCTTAAAAGTTTCCAGTTCTTGTAAGAACAGTAGACGCTACCTTTTCGTCCCTTAATTGCTTAAGTACACTATCAGTAATAATATATTGTTTCAGCTTCAGTATTTCGGCCGTTTTGTCACTGATCAGAATGTCACCGGGATTTTGATTATCAAGATATTTTCCGCCTTCCGGTACAATTTTTTTATAGATCCCTGTTATCTGTTTTTCCTTTTCCGGATCAATACCATAGATTATTACCCCTGTATTTGCCCAGGGAGTATTTGCCATGGCAATTATCTTGGTCCTTTTTACCCAGCCTGAAAGCTCCTTCAGGGAATCAATACTTCGGGTGATTTCATCCAGATTTTGAACAGTAAGGTCAATTTCCTCATTTTTAATGTAGTCACTATTATGGATCTGAATATGAGAAACCTCATTATATATAGCGTCGTTAAGGCGTTGCCTGACCCAGCCTTCCATAATACCCACAAGAAGCACCCCGGAAATAATACCAAGTGTTACCGCGACTATAACTACAAGGCTTCTTTTTTTGTTACGCCATACATTCTTCCATGCAATTGACCATATCATGGCAGTTCGTTTTTTAGCTTTTTAGGGCTTCTATTTCTTTCATCCTTCCAATTTTCCGTAAGGGATAAATTGTGGCCAGTATTACCATAATTGTCACAATCACGGCCTGCCAGTAAAAATATGGGCCGAACCATGCAGTGGGCATTACTGCATCCCATCCCCAGTCTTCCATCATAGTAGCCAGTTCGCCTTTTATCAGGATCGGATTATAATAGAAATAAAGAATCAGCGGCACGCTCGCCAGCAATCCACTTACCATACCAATAGCGCCAAGAAACATCATTTCAAATGTGATTATCCTTTTCAGTTTCTTTTTCTGCATTCCGATAGCCACAAGTACACCGAATTCTCTTTTCCTTTCCGAAACCATCATCAATACTGTTCCGAAAATGCCAAAGAAAATGATGAAGTAAAGAAGCCCAAGCATGGCAATCCCGGTCTGACTGTCGCCCTGTATCTGCTGGTATAGAATAGGATTAAGCTCATACCAGGTTTTGGCTGTTGTATTCGTATCGGGAAGGATTGCATTAATACTGGCCTTTGCAGTTTTGAGAGTCCGGTTTGATTTATCTGTCAGGTTTACAACAAGCGAAGTTATTTTACCTTCAGTATCAAAGAATTTTTGCGCTGTTGGTATTGTCATAATAATCAATTTGTTGTCAATTTCCGGATAAGGCATTTTTATTATTCCCCGTACCGGGAAAATCCCGGTGGCTGAAACTCCGTGATACCCCTGCCCCATCAGGACTACTGAATCTCCAACGGTAACTTTGAGATAGCTGGAAAGCCTGTCGGATACAAGAATCCCTTCGTCCTCCTTTGCCAGGAATCCATTTGACACCCCGGAAAATTTCAGAATCTCCGGTATAAAACGTTCATCTTCATCAGCAAGTCCCAGTTCCAGTTTAAGCCTGGCCAGCGACGAATAAGATCTGCCAAGATTCTTTTCTATCTTTTCAAGAAGATTATCGGGTATTGTACCGGATTCCTTCAGGAGACTTAAAGTATTATCAGTGATCCTGTATTTTACCAGCTTGCTTTCAGGATCCGAAAAGCTTTTTTCCATTACAGGGTCAATAGCTATGACCGCCACGCCTTTTGTCTGCGTACCGTTTGAAGCAAGAGTAAAAGATTCAATATGTGCTGTAACTGAAACAACATTGTCAATACTTAAAATTGCGGCAGCGGTGGAGTCATTGTAATCAAATGAGTAATCAATCAGCGGATTATCCTGATACTTCACATGCTGCACCTGGAGATAACCTGTAAACGATTCGATAAAATTGGTTATCATATGATCATATGAGCCCAGCTGATAGGATCTCATTATAACGGCAAAAAAAACCGCAAAGAAAACAGATGCCGAGGTAATAATAGTACGGCGCCTGTTCCTCCAGAGATTTCTCCATGCTATTTTGAATTCCTCTTTCATGTTTTAAGCTATCCGTATATTAGCGCACCCTTTTCATATTCTGCTGGGAAAAAAAACTTTCCTCGATAGGTATATTGAATTTTATTTCCCTGATCTCAAGAAGAGTTCTATTTTCAGGCTCTTCCTGCCGGCACAAGTTCAATTTTGGAGGTTATCGATCTTCCATCCATAATTTTGATATCCGAACCGGTTTCAGTTCTTACCAGGTAACCGTCTTCATCGTATAATTCAGCTTTTAATACAAGATAATCCTTCTTGTCAATCCACCTGATCTGCTTTCCCCAGACAATGGAGGCATTTTCCCTGGCAGTCATTTTAATTTTATAACATAAACGTCCTCCAATGCTTTCTTCTCCGATAATCTCATGGATATAGTCAGTTACCACGGAAGATTCCTTCAGAATATCGTCATTAGTGTAATCTGAACCCATCCAGCCCTGTGACATCATTGAAGGAGGCAGTTTTATAAGTCTGCTGATGGAAGGATTCCAACTCCACATTTCAGATTCTCTTTTCAGGAAAGTCTGTCCTGCTTCCTTTGATGGAGCGGTAATCAGAGTCAGTGCAAAATCCCTTCCAAGAGTCCAGTTCTTAAATTCAATTGTCCTCTGCCATGCAGGTCTGATTATTGTCATTGACATAACACTGTAACCGCTTTTCTCCCCGTTGAATTTTTCATCAGCCTTTCTGACAATGTCGGTCGCTGACATTGCCTGTGCCAGAAGTGTATTTGAACCAACCCCCTGGATCAGAAGAAAAAGTATGGTAACAAATCTGCTTTTCATAAATAATCTATTTAAATGCCTCAATTATCCTGTTTATTGGCTTTGCATCTGATTTATCATTATGCCTTTCTGAATAGATTGTTTTTATGGCATACCCTAAAAGAGCAATAGAGAACATTTCAAGCTCACTGTCCGGATCATACAAATTTCCTTTCTCCCTTTTTTTAGAATAAAAATAATCCCTTACCATTTTCAGTACTTTTGTGGGATAATAATTATCACCAGGCACATGTCCGGGGTGTATTAGTGAATCCGATTCAGGATAGGCGTTCAGAAACTGATCCCTGACATCATTCTGCATGAAAAGCTGCAGTAATAACCGCCAGAAATATCTTTTATCCTGCAATAGGGTATTTAATTTCTGTATGGAAGATTCAAATTCCTTTTCAGAAAGGCGAACATCCTTGTCAAAATCCAGATACTTATAAATTTCATTCACAGATTTGTGAATAATAGCCTTCAGCAAAGCTTCCTTACTTTCAAAATAATTATACATGAGGCCTTTTGACATCTTTGCATGTCTGGCAATATGGCTAATGGTCGTTCTATAGTAACCTTCGTTGGCAAAATGTTCAAGTGCAACGTCCATGATGTGGGTCATTTTCTCTTCCCTCATCTCCTTAAACTGAAGTGGTGTCCTTGGTGACATTTATTTTTGATTGAACGATTAGTCAAAGTTAAAAAGAAGTTTTTAATTAACCAAATTTATTATTATTGTCTATCCCTGAGGGATGGTTACATCCTCTGCATATCTCCTTGGCGACTTGCCGTACATCTCATGGAACCGTTTTGCAAAATAGGAATGATTGCTGAAGCCTACCATGTACATAACTTCGGCCACAGTAAAGGTTTTACGCATTAATAGCATCGCGGCCTTTTTAAGCCGGACTGAACGGATAAAATCAACAGCTGTCTGACCGGTAAGCGATTTGATCCGGCGATAAACCTGTTTCAGACTGTAGCCCGATTTTACACTTAACACATTTACGTTCAAATCGGGATTGGTTATCTCATTTTCTATTATTTGCGTAATGGTTGCAAGGAACTTTTCATCGGTTGAAATGACTTCTTTTTCCCTGGGCTGAATGATAGCTTCCTGACGTGCTTTCTGAACCAACAAATTACGCCCCCTCAACAGATGATGAAGCCTGCCGGATAAATAACTGACTTCAAATGGCTTGGCAATAAACGCATCGGCACCGGTACGATAACCTAACAATTCAGTGCTTTTGTCATCCTTCGCAGTCAGCATGATAACAGGAATCAGCGAGGTGGCGATGTTTTCTTTAAGTTTACGGCACATCTCCATACCATCCATCACGGGCATCATGATATCAGTAATAATAGCATCCGGCTGTTGATTCAGTGCCGACTCAAATCCCAGTCTACCGTTTGGTGCGCTGATGAACCTGAATTCACCGGAAAGGCTTTTTGAAATGAATGATAATATCTCCAGATTGTCCTCGACAATAAGTAACAGGGGCTTCCTGATGGTTTCATTTCCCGGAGAAGGAACCTGCAAACCCAGTGGTGTTTCAGTTTCACCCACTATTTGCTTTACTGGCAATATAATTTCAACGCTTGTGCCCAACACTCCATCTGAAAGAACATTAACCGTCCCCCGGTGCAATTGTACATATTCCTTCACAATGGATAATCCCACACCCGATCCTTCCTTGTTCTGAGGCAACGAATGGCGTGATTGAAAAAAGCGCTCGAAAACATGCTTTAAATCCTGGGCATCTATGCCTGGTCCCTGGTCAGTGACCGAAATTTTTACACGGTTAAGAAAAGTTTCTGTCTTTACTATTATGGTTGATCCATTGGGGGCAAACTTGGATGCATTCGACAAAATATTGTTAATTATAATTTCCAGTTTGAATATATCGGCTTCAATAAAAAAGGAGGTAGTCTCACTTTCGACAATAATGTTTATCGATCTTTCTGCCAATTGCTTTTCAAAAACAGATAATACACTTCGGACAAACGCTACTACATCGGTTTTTGAAACAATCAGTCCGAATCCGTCAACCTCCTGCCGGCTGGCCTCCATCATCTGGTGGATAAGGGAGCCCATCTTTAAGGCATTTTGCCGTACATCGGACAACTGACTCTTTAGAACAGTTGGCTTCACCTGGCCGATTAGTCTTTCAAGGGGTCCGATAATCAAACTTAGCGGAGTTTTTAGTTCATGCGAAATATTAGTAAGAAAATCAATTTTATGGGCAGTTAATTCCATGGTTTTCACCTTATCTATGCGTTCAAAACGAAGCCTGTTTAAAACGATGTAATAATTCACCAGGCCCAAGATCAGCAGTATGAGCAATAACAGATATACTCCTTTTGCCAGTCGAGTGGAATACCATGGGTGATCGATCTTTATTAACAATGTAAGCGGATCGGGCATAGGATTTCCATCACTTCCCATCCGTGAAATCATCAGCATATATTGTCCAGGTGGCAGATTATTATTTGTCAGGCGATTGTTGCCTCTTTCTGACAAGTGCCAATCCGAATCAAGACCTTCAAGTTTATTTGCATATTGCACATTTTGCGGGTGGTTATAACTAAGCTCAGAAAAGGTAAATGACAGATTATTATAATTATAAGGTAGCTCGATGGAATGCGAGAACCGGATACTCTGTGCGAGTATACCAGTCAGGCCATTTGAAGGGTTATCCTGTACCAGCCTGTTATTAACCCAGAGAGATGTAATGAAAAGATTATTATGATTATATTCTGCCAATATGGATTCAGGATCGAATTCTGCATATTCATTAATACCACCCGCTATTATCCGGTGAATGCGATTGTCATAGCAGAGCGATGAATAATAGGTCCCCCCCGAATTGATCTGTCTTAATTCCAACGAAGATTTTTCTATATAAAATAATCCGGAAGTCAGGCTCATCCAGATGCGTTTGCCATCATCCGCCAGTGCATTAATATAGGCTTCATTCAGACGTGCATCCATGATTATTTTCATTTTATTATTGCGGGGATCTATTCTCACAATTCTGTCCCTGAGAGCTATCCATAAGAATTTGTCAGAGTCCGCAAGCATAGCTGTTACATCATCTGATGGCAAATGTCTGTCAGCGGTTCTTGTTGTGAACTGCATCACTTTCTGATTTAACCTGTCTATCTTGTTGATCCCGTCCCGGTAAGTTCCCGTCCACATATTTTTGTCACCGTCAAGTGCCAGGAACTGGAGCATATTTCCTGATAATCCCTGGATGCTGCCATTGGAAAAATAGTTGTTTTCAGCAATAAATGGTTTCCCCCCTGATGCCAGCAATTGCTTTTTATCAACTACAAATAGACCTCCCAGGCAGGTTGCTATCCATAATTTTCGCGTTTCGTCCTGACAAATGGCATAAGACCAGTTTGCATTCCGCGAATGGGAAGGATCTTCAATCTGGTACCGTATGAATTGCGAGGTCTTTTCATCATACCGGCAAATGCTGCCATCCGTGGCTATCCAAACATCACCATCTGCATCTTCGTACACATAACGTACTTTATTATGAGGTAACGGGTATTGGCTGCTGTTTTGCTGATACCATACAGTTTTTCCGCTCAGTTTATCTACTTTTATGAGGCCGTTGGTACCACCCAGCCAGAGGTTGCCCTTTGAATCAGATAAAAGAGAGATAATATGATTACCCTCGTTCTGATCCGGTCAACTCGCTGATAGATTGAATCTTAAAGTTTTCATTGTAACTGAAAAGCGATGCACCCGCATCTGTTCCAATCCAGATATTTTGTTCACAGTCGGTGAATACTGACCACACCACATTATTCAGAATTGACCGGTCGTTGAGTGCATCATGACGAATCAACCTGTGTATTCCAGTCGAAGGTTCGTAAATAAATAGGCCATTATCAGTTCCGGCCCATAGACAATGCTGGTTATCGAGAAGTAATGATTTGATGGAGTTCCCTTTGAAAAGGGGTTCAACGCCGGACTGCTGAGTTGAAGGATTATACCTGAATAATTCCCCTTCAACCCCCACCCAGATGCAGTTACGGTCATAATCTGCAAGAAGGGAAAGGATCAGCTGGTTGGATGACAGGTGACTGCTTCCCAAACCTATCCTGCTGAATCTTCCTGTCTGTAAATCGTACCTGCATAACCCATTGTAGGTACCGAAATAAAAGGTGTTGTCATCATATCTTAAAATGGCATATATTGCCTGGTGAGGCAATACTTCATCGTTAATTTTTTCGACTTTACGAGTGGATGTGTCATAGCGGTACAATCCGTTGATGCTGCCCATCCAGAATGAATGGTCATTTATACGTGTTATAGCCCGGATATTTTCCGGTAGGCCAGCCGGTGCAGGCTCATAGCTATCGGTATAAGTATTGAACACGAGCAATCCGTTATCAGCGCCGAGCCAGATATGCACTGAATCAACCATCAGTGCACAATAAACTACGGCGTCATTGTCCTGTACAAACTCTTCCCTGGCGGAATATTGACGTGCCAGATATCCATCGAAGCTGTATAGTCCGCGGTCAGTACCCATCCATATCAAACCCTGTCCATCCTGAACTATACAGTTCACTGCCGAAGCGTTCATTCCCAGTCGGTGGTCAATTGGCCTGAACTCGTGAAACTTTAATCCATGTGTCTTTACCGGTTGAGTTACAACCAAACCCAAAAAAAAACAGATGAGTAACAAACATGATCTGCCCGGCTTATTGAAATATCTGAGTGCAAACATGGAAATGAATTGTCTATTGAAGCAAAAATAACTATTTACAGTGTTATCTGCGCTTTTTTAAAGAGTATATGACAGACTGTCCAATTTGTCGTCAAACTTGTCCAATATGAGTTATTCATGTCCGATTTGTATTACTCATTTACCATTTTGAACCCGTCAGGATTTTTGCAATGCACTAATTTCATTTAATAAAATTAAAACAAAACCCATGCGTATGATTTGTCTCAGGCTATTCATTTTTGTTAGTTTCTCCTTTTTACTTTTTAATTTGAATGGACAGAGCAGCACCGATCAGGTATATGTGGATGAAAACGGAGTAATGCGATGGACTGCTGATAATAATGAATTGCATGGATTTGGCGTGAACTATACCCTGCCCTTTGCGCATGAATATCCGAATGGCAAAAAAAGCGGGTATTTCTCCCGAAGTTGCAATCAGGCAGGATGTATATCATATGGTGCGTTTGGATCTCGATTTGTACAGGGTACATGTTTGGGATACTGAGATAAGCGATACCCTGGGAAACCTCCTTTTTAATGATCATTTAAGGTTGTTTGATTTTGCTGTGAATGAGATGAAGAGGCGTGGTATGCGGTTTATTATCACTCCTATTGCTTATTGGGGAAACGGATGGCCTGAACGTGACGAGTCAACTCCCGGTTTTTCAAACAAATATGGAAAGGCTGCCTGTCTTACAAATACCGATGCCATCAGGGCACAGGCAAACTACCTGTACCAGTTCCTCAATCATATTAATCCCTACACAGGTATTGCCTATAAGGATGAACCTCATGTCATCGGTTTCGAGGTTTGCAATGAGCCGCATCATGACGGGCCACATGAAAAGGTAACTGCATTTATAAATGAGATGGTTGCCTCGATGCGTCAGACCGGCTGCACAAAGCCGGTCTTCTATAACATGAGCCACAGCATTCACCTGGTTGATGCCTATTTGTCTGCCAATATTCAGGGCGGAACATTTCAATGGTATCCCACCGGCCTTGTGGCCAGTCATACGATCAACGGAAACTTCCTTCCCCAGGTAGAATCCTACCAGATACCCTTTGCCGGCAATCCGAAGTTTAAAAAAATGGCCAAAATAATATACGAATTCGATCCTGCCGATGCGGTCGGAAATATATTGTATCCGGCAATGGCAGTTGCTTTTCGCGAAGCAGGCATGCAGATGGCGGCGCAGTTTGCCTACGACGCTATGTGCTGGGCTCCATATAATACAAATTACGGCACGCATTTTATGAACCTGGCCTATGCCCCCAACAAGGCCATCAGTCTGAAAATTGCATCGGCTATTTTCCATGAAGTGGACATGTACAAAAAACAAAACGACAATATGGATCCTGGTGCATGCAGGATCAGCTATCCCGATGATTTGGCTGAATGGATTACAAACGAGAAATTCTTCTACTCAAATAATACATCTTCCCGGCCGGCGAATATATCCCAGCTCAGGGAAATTGCAGGCTGTGGTTCTTCATCACTTGTTAAATACAGCGGGACAGGTGCATATTTTCTCGACAAGCTGTCAAATGGCGTATGGCGATTGGAAGTGATGCCTGATGCCTACTGGATTGCGGATCCCTATAGCCCGGTAAGTCCGTCTATCCAAAAAGCTGCTGTATTACATGCGCAACAGCAGATGACCATTTCTGTTCCCGATCTCGGGGAATGCTTTAGCGCTGATCCCATAAACAGTGGAAATACTTTCAAACCCCGCGTTTCCAATGGACAACTTGACGTTTTGCCCGGCGTTTACCTGCTGAAACAAAATCAAATTACCGACAACATCCCTTCCGATCTTACCTATAAAAATATAAGGATTGATGAGTATGTGGCTCCGGCTGCAAATCTGAATAAAACAGTACTCTGGAACTATTCCCCGAATGAAGCAGAAGCAGGTAAATCCTTGTTGCTTCATTTCGCAACTGTTTCAACGAATCCTGTCACCAGCATCGAGATAGTTCTGTCCACAGGCGACAGATGGAAAACCATTAAAGCTGTTCCGCTTACCGCCAACAACTACCAGGCAGCTGTCCCCTCAGATATGCTCATTTCAGGGCTTCTTGATTACCGGATCATGGTAATCAGCGGGGTTGATACAACCATCTTCCCAAGTGGCAGAAATGGAAATCCCTGGAGTTGGGATAACAAGGCCAATACCACCTATACAATCAGATTGGTGCCAGCAGATTCACCAATTATTTTATGGAATGCTGAAACCGATTGGGAATCTACATTCAAGATCTGGAACCGTGCTGTTACTCTGAAACCAACCATAGATGGAGAAACAGCACTGGCTCTTACAATGAAGCAGTTGCCTGATCCGGATCCGGCAGATAACACAGACCGGAATTATGCCTTTAAATTCTTTTTTGGAAACAAGATCAAAGGCCGTTCTGATGAATTATCACAAAAGAAGTTCCTTGTAATCAGGACTTCTGATCTTCTGGCTTCCTCGCAACCCATCCAAATTGGCCTGATCGACAACAACGGTTCTGTGGTGGCAGGAGAAATGACAGTAATGCCCAATGAAAAAGATTTCATGATCCCACTTGACAGTTTTGCCAAAGCACAGTATCTTGTCATTCCAAGGCCCTTCCCTGACTTCCTGCCCTATAAAATTCAGTCGGGAAACAAACTTTTCGACTGGTCGTCGCTGGAGACCCTGCAACTGATTGTTAAGCCCGGTAACCAGTCAAATGTGGATCTGTATATTGAAAAAATATGGCTGGAGTAATTGATTTTAACTAATGAGAACCAGTACTAAAAATCTCAATAATTATTAACCATGAATAACTATGAAATACAAAGGTTTTAATCTACGATTGTCCACAATATGCCTCATATTGTGTCTGACATTATTTGAATGGACAGTCCCGGTCATTGCCCAGCAGGCGAAGGAACGAGCTGTAACAGGAAAAATAACCGATGAGAACAATCAGCCAATGGCAGGGGTAACGATCCTTGTTGTTGGAACAACAACTGCGACTATGGCTGACAACAATGGAGAATTTTCGATCAGGGTACCCGAAGGAAAAAATGAATTGCAGCTGTCTTTCATAGGTTATGAAACGACTACTATCCCAATTCAGGCAGACAACGTGGTAAACTATCAAATGAAAGTGTTTGCCAGGGAACTGGATGAGGTTGTTGTGATAGGCTACGGAACGCAGCGTAAAGGTGACCTTACCGGGGCAGTGGCCAATGTTTCCACAAAGGATTTCAATAAAGGCATAATCAGTTCTCCTGAACAACTGATCAGCGGTAAGATATCGGGAGTTCAAATTATGTCGAACAGCGGATCCCCGTCTGCCGGAAGTATGATTCGTATCCGTGGAGGCGCTTCGCTGAACGCCAGTAACGATCCGTTGATCGTACTTGATGGTGTGCCCCTCGAGTCTGGCGGCATCAGTGGTAACAGCAGTAATTTTCTGGCTCTTATCAATCCGAACGATATTGAAAGCATGACCGTTCTGAAAGATGCTTCATCAACAGCAATTTATGGTTCCCGCGCATCGAACGGTGTTGTGATCATCACTACAAAAAAAGCCGCCGGTGATCAATTGAGGATTGATTTCAGTACCACCAACTCTATACAGATGGAGACTAAACTGGCTGATATGTTGTCAATTGATGAATTCAGGCAGGTTGTTGAAAACAAGGGCTCAGCCGGTCAGAAATCCCTTCTTGGAAATACCAGTACAAATTGGAACGATGAGATTTATAAACCGGCATTTGGTACGGACAATAATCTAAGCCTAACGGGCTCTTTAAAGAAGAAATTACCGTACCGCCTTTCATTGGGATATTACAACCAGGATGGAATCGTTGAAACTGATAATGCCAGGAGACTTACGGGAAATCTCTCTTTATCACCATCATTCTTCAATAATTACCTGAAATTAACTGTCGGCTTAAAAGGCTCAATGAATAAAAACACCTTTGCCAATACCAACGCAATTTGGGGAGGGGCGACTTTTAACCCAACCATTCCTGTTTATTCCGGAAATGACAATTTTGGCGGATATACTGAAGCGATCGACGGTACAGGTACGCCGGTGACCTCCGCTGTTTTGAATCCCCTTGGATTGCTGAACCAGTATTCATCAACAAGTGATGTAAACCGCCTGGTAAGCAATCTGGATGTTGACTACAAAATGCATTTCCTGCCGGAATTGAAATTTCACGGCGCCCTGGGTTATGATTATGCCCAGGGTCAGGGCGATATCCATGTTCCGGCAACTGCCGCCCAATATTATCTTTCCGGCGGCCGTAATTATGGATACGGTCCGCAAAAGCTGGAAAATAAATTACTGACTGCGTACTTCAATTATAATAAGGCGCTCACATCCATCAACAGTACGATTGATGCAACCCTTGGGTATGATTATCAATTCTGGAAAAGTACTAACCCCTATTTTGAAGAATTAAACATCGCCGGTGAGGTTCAGAATACCACGGCTGCCACTGATCAGCGCCATGCCCTGATTTCATATTACGGCCGTATAAACTATGCGCTGGCACAAAAATACATGATCACTGCTACCATCCGTCGTGATGGCACATCCCGCTTCAATGAAGACAACCGCTGGGGAACCTTTCCATCGGTAGCCCTTGCATGGAGAATATCTGAAGAATCTTTCCTCAAAAATCTGGAGGTTCTCAGCAATCTGAAATTGCGTGCCAGCTATGGTGTCACCGGTCAGCAGGAAGGAATCGGCAATTACAACTACCTGCCGGTTTATACACTTAGCCAGACAGGCGCCCAGTATATCTTTGGTTCCGATATTTACAACACCTACCGGCCGGAAGCCTATGTAGCGGATTTGAAATGGGAAACCACAAAAGCATTCAACTACGGGATTGATTTTGGATTTTTCAAGGATCGGTTATCAGGTTCCTTGGAATATTACACGCGCCAGACCGAAGATTTACTGGCGACTGTTCCGTCACCTGCAGGGACCAATTTTGAAAAGACAATCCTGACTAACGTGGGGAATGTTGACAGCAAAGGCTTTGAATTCACCTTAAATGCAGTTCCTGTAGATAACAGTAACTGGACCTGGAATGTAAGTTTTAATTACTCCTGGCAGGAACAAACTATCAAAAACCTGTCGATCATTGAAGGTGCTGAGATAACCAACACTTCAGTGGGCCCTACCATTGATAGTTATTATTTCCAGGTGTTGACCGAAGGATATGCACCCTATATGTTCTATGTTTATCATCAATTGTATGATGAAGGCGGAAAACCAATTGAAGGGGCCTATGCCGATGTCAATGGCGACCTTCAGATCAATTCAGGCGACCTCTACCGCTACCATTCTCCTGCACCTGATAACATAATAGGTTTCAGTACATCGGTGCGTTACAAGAAATGGATCTTCGCCACAAGCCTGCGTGCAAACATCGGCAATTATATATATAACGGCATGTCAATGAATACCGGGGCATTTGGCACCATGGCGTACAATTCATATCAGCTGAATAATCTTAATAAGAGCTACCTGGAAACCGGTTTCCAGAACCGTCAGTATCTGTCTGACTATTATGTTGAGAATGCCTCATTCCTGAAAATGGATAATATAAGCCTGGGATACAACTTTGGTAAAATCGGCCAGAAAGTCAATCTGAACATAACAGGAATGATTCAAAATGTATTTACTGTAACCAAATATACAGGTGTGGATCCTGAAGTTCCAAATGGAATGGACAACTCATTCTATCCCCGTCCGCGCATCTTTTCTTTAAGTCTGGGTCTGCAATTCTAACCTTAATCTGAAAAAAAATGAAAAAGATATTATATACAATACTGTTTGCGACGATCTTGTTCTTTTCTGCCTGTACAGATGATCTGGAACAATATCCGAACATTGAAGAAACCTCGGTATCGGTTTATTCCGATCCCGGCAATTACATAATGGCCCTCGCCAAATGCTATGCATCGTTAGTAACAGCAGGACAGGAGGAAGGCGGCGCTGATCCCGACCTGAGCAGCAACAACGGATATGATTATATGCGTTGCTATTTCAACATGCAGGAAGCGGGAACGGAGGAAATCGGTTCAACCTGGATCGAAGGTGATAACATAGCAAACCTCACCTACCTTACCTGGGATGCCAATGATCCCTGGGTCGCTGATATGTATTACCGCTGTTATTACACCATTTCATTGTGCAATGAATTCCTGAAACACTGCACAGATAATGAAATCGCAGGATTTACACAGGAACAACAGGCATCCATAAATACCTTCCGCGCTGAAGCCCGTTTTCTTAGGGCACTGGCATATTTCCATGCGATGGATTTATATCATAATGTCCCGTTTGCCGACGAAAGCATCATTGGCAGTTCAACTTTACCTGAAAGATGGGAAGCTTCAAAGATATTTTCATTCATCGAATCAGAATTGAAAGATTGCAGCGAAAGCATGACAGATGCTGCTAACACTGAATACGGCCGTGCTCCCAGGGCTGCTGCCTGGATGCTTCTCGCCCGTTTGTATCTTAATGCTGAATCCTATCAGACCGGTGCCCGTTATACCGACTGTATGACCTACAGTCAGAAAGTAATAGATGAAGGCTACCAGCTTGAAGATAAATATGCCAGCTTATTCAATGCCGACAATGACAAACGGGTGGGCGTCGGACATGAAATAATATTCCCGCTGGTCGTGAGCAGTACAAACACCGTAACATGGGGTGCCACCACCTATCTTGTATGCGGTGAGGTAGATACTGATTACGGCCCCCCAGCTGATTCAGTCGGTTGTGCCAGTGCATGGAGCATGTTCCGGGTTCGCGGTGAATTATCGGCACTCTTTGATATGGACAATGATGACCGCTCAATGTTATATACCGAAGGCCAGACTCAGTATATGGATAATGGGGTCACAGACCGCACTGGAGGATTTTTTGTGGTTAAATGGAGCAACCTCAGGGATGATGGCACAGAGGCATCCAATACTTCTTCCAACGGTGTAGACACTGATTTTCCCATGTTCCGCCTGGCAGATGCATACCTGATGTATGCAGAATCTGCTGTTCGTGCCAATGCAAATATCAGCACCGCCCTTGGCTATGTTAATGACCTCAGGAGTCACCGTAATGCTGTATCTGTCAGCGAAAGCGACCTAACTGCCACATCAGGTGGGATCGCTTTTAAGTTCTTCCTTGATGAACGCGCACGTGAACTATATTGGGAATGTGTGCGTCGTACCGACCTGATCCGTTTTGGATGCTTCACTGGAGGTAATTACCTGTGGCAGTGGAAGGGCGGAGTAAAAGACGGCATAGCCGTGGATGACAAGTTCAGAATCTATCCGATCCCGGCCACTGAAATCTCGGCCAACCCGAACCTGTCAAATGCAAATTACTAATGTGGTAAAAAATACAGAATATGAAAACAAAAATAGTAACGCTCATAACATGCAGCCTGGCTTTTATCCTGTCATGTGAAAAGGATGGAAACCTGATCAGCGTGTCCGGACTTGATTCCCCGGAATTGATGTCGAGTGAGAGCAGTGTGGTACTAACAAAGGAAACATCTTCAAGCAATGTGCTCGCGCTTGCATGGAGTAAAAGCGATCTGACTATAAGCGATCCGTCCATGAAGATTCCAGGTTCGGTTCCGCTTGAAATTCTGGAGGCCTCTGCTACAAATAATTTCGAAAATGCAACTGAAATTACTCCACAGGGCAATACCTATGCCTTTACTGGAGTTTCCCTAAATACACTGGCAAAAAACCTTGGATTTACGGCAGGTGAAAGTACTCCCTTGTATTTTAGGGTAAGATCAGCATTGGGTAGCAATACAGAGCCTTTTTAACAGTAATGCGATTTCTGTAAATGTAACCTGTTTTTCGATCGACATGTCCATTGGATTCATTATGAATACAGAAATGGAGGATACAGGATCTAAACTCTATTCTCCTGGCAGCGATGGCGAATATTATGGATTTACAGGGGCAACCGCCTGGTTTAACTGGTACTTCCTTGAAGGGGACGGAACCATTTGGGGAAACCTGGGTGTGGACGGAAATGCATTTGTGCTGTCAAGCGATGAAAGCACACACTGGAATTTCTGGTATCCCGGACAAAGCGGTTGTTTTTATACAACATTAAGTACAGCCAATGAAGAATGGACTGCCACATATATCCCGTCTCTGACAATCAGTGGCGACATTGATACAGAGATGACATTCGACAGGCAGTCTGTAAAATGGTATGCATCATTCACCACAACAGCCGACAATGCAACCATAAAAGTTACAGGTGAAAATGCAAAGCTCTACAATGTATCCACCAGCACTGATGATGCAGCGGCCATAACAAAGTCCATCGGCTTTGTTCCAAACAGTGACAGTACGATCTCATTTGAGTGGAATAGTGAATCTGCAGGGAATATTTCCATCAACGAGGCAGGCGACTATACTTTATCACTGATGCTTTCTGATCCTGCCAAATGGACCTTCAGAGTCAGCCCCGGCAAAACGGTGGTTATTGAACCAATCAGCAATTTCCTTTATTTACCGGGTATTGATGATGGCATATCCGGCAGCTGGACATTTGACAATTACCTGAAACTCATCAGCGAGGACGATTCCACTTTTGCAGGTTCAATTCTTGTCAACTCCCTGTGGGGTTATCAAATGGGTCTGACTTCCGGCGACTGGACCAATGTATACCAGATGGGCAGCTCAGAAGGAACCCTTGCATTCAAGAGCGGGACAAACATCACTGCTCCCGAAGCTGGACTCTACCTGATACAGGCTGATTTGAAGAATTTAACCTACAGCCATACTCCCATTGCAAGCCTGAGTTATGCGGGTCTGAATGACGACTGGAATATGGTTGCCATGGATGAAACATCGGTTCCGGGAGTATATTCAAGCACTGTTACCATCAGTTCAGTATCGCCCTGGGGATGTAAATTATATCTGAATGGTGGTTGGGATTATTTCTACGGTGGTGCAGACGGCGTTCTTGATTTTAAGGGAACCGGCATTATTGATGACGCAACCATCGGCACAGGAACTTTCGACCTGATCGGTGATATCCGCAACAACTCCTATGTATTCCTTGGCAATGAAGTTTATATTGGCGGACTGAACGATGTGTGGGATTTCACCAGTGTGGTACTCACCAAATCTTCCACCGGGATTTATACAGGAACAGCCACTATTACAGCACCTTCGTCATGGGGAATAAAGATATACCTTGACCAGTCGTGGAATCGTTTCTTTGGTGGCACATTCGGCGAAATGAAATATCTGGGTGAGAATATAACAGACGATCAGAGTCTCGCCGCCGGGACGTACAATGTTACAGTAGATTTCATTAACAATATCTGTGTATTCGGGGCTAAAAAATAAGTTCATCAGGTTTAGTTACCAGGTTTTAATTTGTATGGGTTTAAATTAGTAGTGTTTAAGTCGGGCGGAGCGAAAATTTTTCTCACGAACAACAGTGAGTAAACTCCGCCTGACTTTTTTGTATTTTTGTTCGATCAAACCCTGCGGTTTGCAAACATAGAATCATATGCGAGGATTACAGTTTTTTATTTTGCTTTTCCTGCTTGGCCTATTCACCTGTGCCTGTGGAAAAGATGATAAACCTGATCCCAAACCGATAGATCAGGATACCAGCGGCTTTGCCAAGGGGGCTGATGTTAGCTGGATTACTGAGATGGAAGACAATGGGATACTTTTTTATGATGAAGGTGGAAAGGAAACTGAATGTATGGCACTGTTGAAAAGCCTGGGCATGAATTCTATCCGTCTCCGCGTCTGGGTGAATCCTGTTGACGGGTGGTGCAATAAAACCGATTTACTGGTCAAGGCCAAGCGGGCAAAAGACCTGGGCATGCGGATCATGATTGATTTTCATTACAGCGATGTATGGGCTGATCCGGGTCATCAATCCAAACCGGCTGAATGGGCGGATTTATCATTTACCGATCTCTGTTCGGCTTTTTCAAATCATACAACAGAGATATTGACGGCCCTGAAAAACTGGAATATCAGTCCGGAATGGGTGCAGGTAGGCAACGAAACCGGGAACGGTATGTTATGGGAAGATGGAAAAGCCGAAACCAATATGACACAGTATACTACACTGAATAATGCAGGATATGATGCTGTAAAGACTGTTTTTCCGGATGCCAAAGTCATTGTACATGTTCACAGCGGGCAGACCAACAGCCTGTTCCGCTGGCTGTTCGACGGGTTAAAAAATAATGAAGGGAAATGGGATGTTATTGGCATGTCGCTTTATCCTGAAACAGATAAATGGCAGAAATACAATGACGATTGCATCAGTAATATCAATGATATGATAAGCCGGTACGGCAAAGAAGTCATGATTTGTGAAACAGGAATGCCCTGGGATGAGGCAGTTACATCCAAATTATTCCTTACCGATCTGATCACACGAACCAGGGCCATTGCTAACAAAAAGTGCCTGGGTGTTTTTTACTGGGAACCGGAAACACACAACGGATGGAAAGGATACACGCTTGGGGCGTTTGACAATAGCGGAAAGCCCACGGTGGCAATGGATGCGTTTAAATAGAATCAATTACGATATGAAAACACAATATTATATTTCAGGAATGCTAGTCTTGCTATTATTGGTGACATTTTCCTGCAAAACTGGTCCGGTTCAGGTCTATCCTGCGAATCCTCATTATTTTAGTTATAAGGGTCATCCGATCGTTCTTATTACTTCGGATCATCATTATGGAGCTGTGATTGACCAGGATTTCGATTTTGTGAAATATCTGAAATTCCTGTCAGATAATGACATGAACCTTACTCGGATATATCCCGGTGGAATGTTCGAACCCGCTGATAAATATCTCAAGGGTAATCCTCTTGGACCCCGCCCCGGCCGGCAGCTGCTCCCGTGGGCATTTTCTGAAGAGGCCGGGGCAAATCCTTCCCTGGCAGAACAAGGCAAGCCTTCCTTTAAATATGATCTTGACTCATGGAATCCCCAGTACTTTGACCGGTTGAAGTCTTTCGTAGAGCTGGCCCGAAAATATGATATCATTGTGGAGATACCATTCTTTAATGGCATGTATGCGGATTGCTGGCCATTAATGGCCATGTATCACGGAAACAATATTCAGAATGTCGGTCGGTTTGAGGCAGAAGACTGTGGATTATTCACCTCGGCCGATGATCGAAATATGCCGGTTATGAAATATCAGAAGGCCTACATTCAAAAGATTGTTACAGAACTGAAAGCATATGACAATGTTATTTATGACATATGCGATGAGCCATCCCTGCAGGGTTTACCGGATGGCAGTATCATTGTTAACCCCGATAGTATCATTGCTCCGTGGATAATTGAGATGAAAGAGGCTTTCCTTGAGGCAGAAAAATCACTACCAAAAAAGCACCTTCTGGGACAAACGGTACAAAACCTTTCACCGGATTTTTCAAAAGAAAAATGGTGCGAATGGCTCCCCTGCGAGTATGTAAAACCTGCAGAGAAGGCCCTGAATCTGGATTATCAGGTGAATAAGCCCATTGTTAATGTTGAATCGAATTATTTCGGGACCAGTCTGACAAAGGATGCCTATACAGCGGATGCAATCCGCATTGAGGGTTGGTGGTTTATGCTTGCCGGAGGGGCCGGAAGTATTAACCTGAACGGAGAATATTACAGGGAAAATGAATCAGGACTTTCAATTACCAGGAGTCAAATAGCTCCTCAGCGGAAAGTACTGAAAGAATTCATGGACGGGCTTGATCTTTCGGGTCTGACAAGATTCACAAATATCAGCAGAACACCCGAGGATGCATTTTGTAACGGTTTGGCAGAAAATGGTAAACAATATGCCTTTTATCTTTTTCACGGTTCCCATGATAGTGAATGGGGAGCCAATTTTGTTCCAAAGCCAGGAAATTACATGGATACCCTCACCCTAGGTGATATTCCTGAAGGAGTTTATTATGTAAAATGGTATAATACATCATCCGGAGCTGCAATGGGTACTGAAAAGAGAGACTGGAAAGGAGGAGATTTCACTGTTATTACTCCTCCCTATTCGCTCGATATTGCGCTAAAGATCAGCAATCCTGAATAAAAGATGCCTTTTATTCAACCAGAGCCTTATTTGTATCCGCCAGCTTATTCAATCCTTTCAATGCATCCTCTTTAAGGATTTTCTTCATTTTTGCAGGTTCTTCAAACAATGGACAGTGGGTAGTATGATTGAATGAATTGAAATCCGATTCATTTAGTACGTTCTGAATTCAAAAATTACTATTTAGCTGAAAAAACTGGATTATAAAGGAATTTATTAACCCTTTGAAATAATATTGTCTATCAGGATGTCCGCTCCATCCTCCAGGTCAAGCATGGCATTTATCAATCTGACTTTTTTGTACATTCTTAGGTCGGTCAATTTTATATCCCGTTGGAGGATCATTTTATGATCAATATAATACGCCCGTTTAGTGCCTTTCATTAACGGATTGGATGGCGTATACCATTCCTTGCCATCAAAAAGTGCTATGTTTGAGAAGGATGTATCAGTTATAAAGCCATTTTTCACCAGCAGGATGTCGGATGTTTCAGGATCAGGAATATTGTTTTTCATTTCTTCCAGGGCAATTCTATCGGAAAATTTGAACTGATACTCAAATTTACCACAATCAACAAGAAACAACCTCTGCACATCCCTTTTAATATACGGAATATATTCAAATCCTTCAGGTTCTTTTGAATAACTAAATCTGCATCGATAAATTGTATTCTGATCCAGTTGCGGTACTTGAATAATTTTCGATAGGTCCCATGGATGTGTTACCTGAAATAGTAGCCTAAGAGAATTATTAACGCGATCATTATGGTAATCAATATGTTGTAATTCATTGTGAACTACTTTAATGGTTTCAAATAACCGGCACATATACCTTGTCCTTAAGTTCATTATATTCGGCATGGGCCTTGCTTAAGAAGGTTATTCCTCCACCACTCCTGAAACGCATGGATCCATTGAAGTTTTCGATGTACCTGATCATAACTGCACTATTAAGGTTTTTCCCGTCAAAAACACCACACACTCCGGTATAATAACCGCGGTCTGCTTTTTCCACTTCACGTATAATGGAAATCGTCTTCTCTTTAGGAGCACCGGTTACTGATCCTGCAGGTAATAAAGTGAAGATTATATCTCCGATTCTTGACAGATAATTGTCAGGCAATATTCCATTGATCTCTGATGAAACCTGCAATAATTCGCCCTCCTGCAGGCATATCCTCTCAACATATCTGAACCGTTTAACCTTAACCTGTGAGGCAACCCTGCTCAGGTCATTCCGGAGAAGATCCACAACCGTGTTATGTTCGGCAATTTCTTTGGAATCTGTGAGCAATATGCCTTCAGAATCAGGAGAAGTAACTTTTATTGTACCCTTCATGGGAAAAGTGGAAATGATACCGTCAACAATGGTCACAAAGGACTCGGGTGAAAAGCATACAAATTCATTATCAACCAATAGTTTAAACTTTGCCGTACTTCTGAAGAATATCTCTCTGAGAGTCAAGTTAGTCTCAACAGGTGTTGGAAAGGTTAGATTCACGAGAAATGAATTCCCGGAATGAATATGTTTTTGTATTTCTTCAAATGCCAAATTGTATTGTTCAAAGGACATGGGAATTTTCCTAAAGTCAAAATTTTCCGCATCTCTCTGTTCATCGTTTGAATTCCCCTTATTCTGGAAGTTATACAATACTGTTCCAGGCAACTGCTTATCCAACGGAAACAATCTGATAGCCTTCATTTCGAAGTCAATTATGAACAGAAAAGGTTTTCGTCGTTTTCCAAAGGAATTCATAAGGCTTATGGCTTCAGATTTACTTTTCATGTTGCAGACCAGGTTTGGAAGAACATAAATTTAAAAATGATTCATGGATTGAAGATTGCGGGTTTCTATCCGATTATTTGCCTCATTTGTTGGAAAATCCACAAATATTGTACAGCCTTTGCCCATAACACTTTCAATTCTGAAATTTCCACCAAGGATCCTGATCCGTTCCTGTATATTCATCAGGCCCATCCCTGTTTTTGCTTCTTTGCAGGATGCATCGAAACCCTGGCCATTGTCGTGGTATACCAAGGTAATATTACCTTTGTCAACAGAGTAATTAAAGGCAATTTCAACATGTGTTGCATGCGCGTGCTTCAGCGTATTGCTGATTAATTCGGTGGTAATGCGGTACAAAATTACTTCATAAAAATCGCTGAAACGGGCATGCGAGTTATAGGTGAAATCAATAACCATTTCATGCATTTTATTAATGCCTTTGGTGAACTCGAGCACCGCATTAACATATCCGAAATTGCTCAGATTAAACGGAGATAAACCATGAGCGACCTCACGCATGGTTTGAATTGCTATTTTAATATTTTGCTGGCTTTCTTCTGCAATGAACCTGACTTTTTCCGCATCGTTTGTCTCGGACAAGCTTTGTATGTACATTTTAATAGTTGAAAGCAAGGGCCCCAGTCCGTCATGCAGTTCCCTGGAATAACGGCTGCGTTCCCTTTCTTCAATTTCAATTGAATTGAATACGAGCTTTCTTTCTGCTGCAACAAGCAGTTTAACGTTTTCGATAAGTGAAACTCTGGTCTGATTTCTTTCAGTGATGATTGAGGTTATCAATATGGCAATAATTGTAAGGGAAGCGATATAAAGCTGAAAGATAAGAAAGCGGCTATTCATTATTCCGTCCGTAAAAATGTCAATATCATCCATAAGATTGAACAGCATAACTGCAGCCAATAATACCAGTACCAGGGTAACTATCTTCATGTCAAACCTGAGAATTGCCCAGATGATAAAAGGAAAGCTCAGATAATTGATAATAAATGAGAATAAAATACCATTTTTGGAATAGGGAAACAATAATAAGTTTGAGGCAAATAATGCTCCAAGCAGCAATGCAACCTCAATTCCCCGTTTCAGGCTGAACTTTTTCAGATCCCATGAAGACGGAGATACCCAACTTACTATGAATGGGACAATCATAATATTTCCAACGCCGTCTGCCACCCATGATTTTACTATGCCCGGCCAGAAATCTGAGCCCTGCGTATAACTGGTTAAAGTAGAAACCAGTATTGAAAAAAAACCGTGGCAAAGTATAACTGAATATAGCAAATACATCAGGAAGTTTTTCACTTTTGAAAACACAAAAGGATTTGCAACAAACCGAAGTAAAACCCAGGCGCTGATCAGAGCGTCCCCACAGGAAAGCGATGCGTAAGCAATTTTCGTAATGAGGGTTGTTTCCGTTTGCAGATTGGCGGAAATATCAGCAGCAAATATTACGGCAATCAGAAAGGGACGTTGCCTGGCAGGTGTCAATAAAATGGCTGAAATATAAATACCCACCGGGGGCCAGGCCATGGCAGCACCATTGGCGTCTAGCAGGTAAGACAGACTAAAAGAGTCAATGAAATAATAAAGAATTCCCCATATAAGGATGCGAATGGAATCCTGCAGAGATTTTTTATTCACTAATCCTGAAAGCGTATGAAATTGGATCAAAAGCATTAGCCAAAGAAGTATTGTTTATGATTTGGGACTCCCTAATATAAATAATTCCGGCCTAATAGCAACAGATTATTTAGGGAACTGTGTGATATGAAAAGGTAATTGCCTGTAGATGTGATTGGATTGTAGTCGGGAGATGCTGAGCATAGTCAGGAGATGCTGAGCGTAGTCTCCTGACTACGCTCAGTTTCATTAGTCCTACCAATCAGATTTGAAATTATAATTACCGGATCCCAATTGGTAAACCGCATAATCATCCTGTGCAAAGAGAAACTTAATTTCCCCGCGACTACGGATATTGCGGTTTCCCTCGGTAATGCTTTTGATATTTTTTGAAGGCACATATACAGTTGCGAGGGAATTGCACGGGACCAAAATGTCAAGATATACCGATCCCTTCTCTTTTTTCCAGGAGCTTTTGATCTTCCCTTTTATTGTGTTCAATTCTCCTTCGGCAAAGGTCAGATCATTTGGAATAAACGGATGGATCGTAAATTTCTCAAAACCCGGTCCGTCAATATCCGGAAGGATTCCCAGGATGTACTTATAAAACCAGGAATCAACAGATCCCATCATAGGATGGTTATGTGAATTCATGGCTCCTCCGGTTTCAAATTCCCATCTTTCCCACAGGGTTGTTGCACCATTTGCAAGCATATATCCCCAGCTGGGATACGTTTCCCGGGTGGCAATTTTAAAGGCAGTCTCAACCTGACCATTTTCTGTGAGCATTTCCATCAGGTATTTTGTGCATAAATTGCCTGTGGTAAGGTGATTATCATATTTCTGAACATCATTCACCAGGTTATTCACCACTCCCGGAAGTTTGTTCTTATCTACAATTCCCAGGAACAAGGCAAATGAATTACACGCCTGGTTGTTGGATCCATATCCGCCGGTTTTTTCATCCCACCAGGTTGTGTTAAAGGCCACTGCTGTTTTGGCAGCCAGATCTGAATAATATTTCTGATCGCTTTCATTACCAAGTAATCCGGCCATCCGGGCAATAATCCTGCTGCAATAATACAGGTATCCTGTGGACATCAGCTTACCAGGTGTGAATTGCGAAACCGGACTGGAACCATCTACACCAAAAGCTATGGGAGGGGACCAGTCTCCATAGTAACTGTAATTGACAATCCCGTTTTCAGTTCTGGAATTCAAGTAGTCAACCCAGGCTTTCAAACCCGGATAATGCTGCCGGATAATTTCTGCGTTGCCATAGAACTCATAGCTTTTCAATGCAAGCAACAGGTAACTGGCACATACCGGGTCGGCCGGCCTTGCACCATACCTGTAAGGAGCCGTGCAGGTAATGGTTCCATCCGGTGCCTGGGTATCTTCAACATCATCAATAAACTTGGCATAGAACCTTGAAAGATCAAAATTATATAGCGCCTGTTCAATTCTTACTGTCAGATCATTCAGCCATCCCATGCGTTCATCCCGCTGGGGACAGTCTGTTGGAACACTGTGCAGGTTACTTGCTTCAGTGGCAACAACCATATTGTGAATGCGATTTAATAATTCGTTGCTGCACTTGAAATTTCCTGTCTGGCTAACTGAAGAGCGGACTATTTTGATCTGAAAGTCACCCGGTTTTGGCCGGTATGGGAATCCTTCAACTTGTATATACCTGAATCCATGGTAGGTAAATTGTGGCTCCCAATGTTCTTCCATTCCTCCCTTTAAAACATAAACATCCTTTGCTTCTGCAGATCGAAGATTCTCCTGGTTAACCGTTCCGTCCTTATACAATGCTTCTGCAAATTTCAGGGTGATCTCGGTACCTCTTTCTCCTTTTACTTTAACAGATGCCCATCCTGCCAGATTTCGTCCGGCATCTATAACATATATTCCCGGAACCGGCTCCTTAATATCCACCGGTGTGATGCTGTCCATTATCCGGATGGGTTCCATTTTCTGAGATACCATCCTGCCTCCGGGCGGATCTGTTATATTCGCATAGCCCCATTTCTTGTTGATAAAATTATCCGGCAATGTATAGGAATACAATTCCTTGCTTTCTTCCCTGGCATCGTAGTATTCTCCGTCATAAATACTCGATTTGATGATCGGTCCTGTTGTCACGCTTCGCATGGAAGGGGATGTTATTATTTCACGGGTCCCGTCGGTGTAATTCATTTCAAGCTGTATCCGTAGTTTTGGAATGCCGTACCATCCGGGTCCGACTGAAACGGTTACTACATTTTCCTTTTTCAGGAAACTGGTAATATCACAGGTAGAATAATACACCCGCTTGCTGTATTCGCTGATAGCTGGATCCAGTTTTTGATCCCCTGCCTTTCTGCCATTGATGTACAGTTCGTAATAACCGATTCCCGAAACATAGGCCCTGGCAGACTGAAGCTGTTTGCCCATGCTGAATATACCTTTAAAATAGAGTGTTCTGCCCGTTCTTCCGCCATTAAAACCAATCCAGTCTCCCTGCCAGTCCTCTTCTTTCAGTAATCCGGTTTCAAAAAACGCCGGATCACTCCACTCGCTCATGGTACTTCTTGAATTCCGGATCCTAACCTTCCAGTAATAACGTGTACGGCTTTGAAGCTCTGGTCCCGCATATTTGATCCCTGCGGACAAAGATGATCCGATCATTCCGGTTTTCCAGATATTGCCCTTATTATCAGCAAGTGCTTCAGGTGAATCCGCGACAATGATCTCATACTCTTTTTGAAATGTTCCCCGGTCTGAAGATTCAATACTCCAGCTTAACTGGGGTGCGGCGACATCCATTCCAAGCGGATTGATGGCATATTCGCATTTCAAATCACAGACCTTCAGACTGGTCCCTGGCTCTTTGGCAGAACCTTTGAATGAAGCGCAAATGACGAGTAAAACCAGTACTATGATCAGCTTTGTTTTCATCTTTCGTTATTAAAAAAGTTTCCTCAGGAATCTGGAAGTTTCTATGGCATCATTTTGTGAAATCAGGGTCTCAATTTCATTGTAATTCTCATCTACTACCTTTTCGAATTTCTTAACCCATAAAATACTTTCGGCAATTGCTTCTGCACCGTCTTCGCGGTAGGGATACTGATCCATTGAAAGCCACCCTTCGTATCCTGTTTTTTTAAGCCAGAAGAGCAATTCGATATATACAATGGAGTGAACATTTCCAACGATCATATCGTCATCCCAGCTTCCGTGATTGTCGTTGAAGTGCATATGGAAAAGCATATTCCCTGCCCTCTTTGCCAGCACGACAGCTTCGGCAACATTTTCGCCGGCTACGAAACTATGGCCGGTATCGATTGTAATACCCACATTGTCACAGCCTGTTTCCTTGGCAGCAAGGATGGTATCGGCCATTCGGCTGTGATATGAAAAGTTCCTGGGCTCCTTTGGCTTATATTCAAGGGCAAACCTGAGATCGGGATATTCAGTGGCCAGTGTAAATGTGGATTCTTTCAGCCATTCCCTTTCCTGGTTGTAATCTGCTGTGAGCAGGTAATCATAGCCATCCTGTCCCAGCCATAAATTCATAGTCGGGCAGTCGATCAGCCTTGCAATATCACACATCTGACGAAGATAATCCATTGCCTTTTTGCGGGTGGATGCTGAAATGCTGGTGATGCTTCCCCTGGCGAAAAGCGGATCCGTAAATGTATCAGGGATAATGGAAGCGCATTTGAAATCATAATGACCAAGTTTCTTCTTCATTTCTTTTGCATTGTCCGGACGGATGTCCCAGGTACCCACCAGCTCAATGCCTTCGATATGCGGGATCTTTTCCTTGGCAATCGCCAGCATTTCATCAGATGTTGGATTGTCCTTATAGCCTTTACAGAACCTGTCGCATGTATTGCCCAGGTTGCCTAAGATCATGGAGTATTTGTTTTTCATAGAAAATATAATTTATCTCAAATGTTTGAAAAATTAGTGATTATTTCATTTAATGGTCAATCAAGGTTGATGGAATGATAACATGCCGGAATTCGTCAATATCCCTGTTTCGTTCAATTTCATCACGTATCAGGTTGACGGCCGATTTACCGATCTCAAAGGGCGATTGATTAATGCTTCTGTAAGGAACTGCCCAGTTTTGCCACAATATCGTTATCCCCGAATTCTGCAAGCATAACGTCACCTGGAATCCTGTAACCGGCATTGAGCAATGTTTCACCGGCACCCAACGCTACCAGTCCACCCATGCACACTACCCCGTCGGGAATAATCCCTTTATCAAGTAAATTGCGGATATGCAATTTGGAGTCAGTTTCATCAATTCTGCACCGCATGACAAGCTGTTCATCATACCCGATCCCTGCAGCTGCCAGGGCATTTGTATAACCCCGGAACCTGTCAGATGCGACTGACATCCCCTCCGTGGGACCCATATAGGCTATCCTTCTTTTCCCGCTTTTAATCAGGCTCAAGGTTAAATCATGCGATGCACTTAAATCATCGATTGTTACCCTGCTGGCCTTGACTTCCGGGATATACCTGTCATAAAAGATGAGGGGAATTCCCTGGTGCGCAATATTATTCATAAGGGAAACATTCTGCTTTCCGGGAGCGGCATCAATTAAGATCCCATCCACTGGCAGGGATGCGAAAAACTCCAGGTTTTTTCTTTCAATGCGTTCGTTATCATCATTCAGCAACAGGATCGGCATATAGCCATTCTCCTCGGCACATTGCTGAATACCCTCCAAAACCTGGGAATAAAAGGATAAACGGAGATCCGGAATGATAACTCCCAACATATGGGTACGTTTGCTGATAAGGCCCTTGGCAAGCAGATTTGGTCTGTAGCCTACTTCAAGTGCGAATTTCTGAACTCTTTCACAAGTGGATTTGGCAATATCCGGCTTATTGTTCAGCGCTTTTGAGATGGTGGATATGTCGAGTTCCAACTCCTTGGCCAGGAATTTTAATGTGACTTTTTCCTTTTTCAAAATTTGAATTCTCAAACGTTTGAGTAACAAATTTAATAGTTTCTTTCAGATTTGAAACGATATCCGTTAAATAGTTTTGAAACATTTGTTAAATCAATAAATGACTCAGATATCAAACCTGAATGGTGAATAACTTCCTTTAAGCGGCTTCATTTGTCGTGAATTTAATGGCTATATTTATTGGGTAAAATGTTACACCCTGCGCCGGGTGTGTTGGTCTCTAAACTTAATAGATTTCGCTATGAAAAAAATCGCCGTTTTTACACTCGCCTTATTTATAATGGCCTCATGCACAGTTAAAATGAAAGAGCTGTCAAAAATTGAAGGGTACTCGATCATGAATAAAATTGATTTCAGGAAATACAGTGACAAAGGATTTCTGATCACCCCTGAAAAGTATTCCGGAGAGTATCATGCTGTTGGAATAATCGATTTTATTAAGATGCCTGGAGCAGTTTATGTGAAAAGGACCAAACTTGATGAAAACAACAAGCCTGTAACCCCTGAATTTGGCCATCCGGCTGAAATTGATAAGAACTGGGTGCCGGAGAACATCAACATGGATGCTCGTCCTGGAGGAGCTTTATAAACAATGTGTAGCCCTGGGTGCTGATGCAATTATCAATTTTAGTGTTGAATCCAATTCGGTTTTGCACGGAGGCATTACAAATCCTGTTACCATTGAAGGAGTTAGAATAACCGGATTTGCTATAAAAAGAGGGAAATAACCTCAGTAGGCAGTTGAATCAATATCCAGGCCTCGTGTTCCCCTCAATCGCTTAAATAAGCCTTCTTTCTCTGTAATAGACTTGAAATCATTCACATACGCTTTTTCAAAATCAATGACTGGATCTGGTATACCCGCGTCCAGTGGCTGTATCGTATCATACACAATGGGTATAAAAGCCACGTCCTTACTAACAATTTTCCGGGTAAAACGACGCAACATTTTAGTCTGGAATGGATCTGAGGCAAGTGCAATCGTTGAGAAACCAAGCTTTTTGGCTTTTTTAAATGAGTAATATATATTTTCCGTGCTGTGCTCGGCCTTTATTTCCGTGTAAATATTTTCTTTAGGTATGCCCAGTTTTTCGCCATACATCGCCATAATTTCTGCTTCACGGTAGGGTGAATAGACAGCTGATCCGCTGTACATAACATTTCTGGCAATTCCCTTTTCATATAAAAATTTTGACCAGAAGACCCTGTCTTTCATCGTGGCACTCCATTTTCCATCTTCAAGGGGAAATCCCGGCACCACAATCATATCGTACTGCTTATTTATTGATTCTTCGAGCAACTGCCTGCTGGCCTTTGAAGAATAGGCGCAGGAATTCAGGATAGCAAAAACCATAGAAATAACAGATCCAAACCAAAAAGGTCTTTTAATTAACATCTTTATCATACTAATAATATTTCAGCCAAATAAACTTTGAGTACACTACAAAAAGCGAGATTCTGAAATGTGCCACAAGGTCACGAAGGCACTAAGCTAATTATTTATTTCATATTCAACACCTTATGAAATAAATACTTTGTGTCTTCGTGCCTTTGTGGCTATAAAAACACTTTTCGAAGTGGACTCAACTTATAATGGTTAATATAACAGATTGTTTCTATTATAAATAATTTATTAAAACTTTTTCGATGCAAAAAGTTATTTTAGCAGTGGCGGTCAGTCTGGATGGTTTTATTGAGGGCACTAACCCGGCATGCCGGCAATAACCAATTAGTCTTAAAATGCGTATATTTCCTGACATATTTGGATGGAAATTTTTTTCATAACTAAATGCAGTCATCATGAATGCCAGGAAAAAAATTTATTCTTTGCCAGTCTATATCTTCCTTGTCCTGCTGTTATCTAATTGTGAACGTGACGACTCAGGCTCCGGTTTGCAGGTTCAGGATGTAACCGGACATGCACAAAAAGGACCTTTCATTAACGGAAGCTCCGTTACAGTGTATGATCTCAGGGAAGATTTAACACCTACAGGAAAATCGTATAATACACAAATTACGGACAATAAGGGCACCTTTGAGTTGGATAAGGTTGAACTCAGTTCAAATTATGCAAGTCTTCGTATAGATGGTTTCTACTTCAATGAAGTTACGGGGGAACAATCAACCGCTCAGATTACACTTTATGCCCTGGCAGATATTTCTGACGGAGGAAACATAAACGTAAACCTATTAACCCATCTTGAAAAATCAAGAGTGGAATACCTGATGAAAGATGGCACATCATTTTCATCCGCCAAGATTCAGGCTCAAAAAGAGATTCTTGCTGTTTTCAATATTGAAAAATCAGAGATGAAGAATTCCGAAGAATTGGACATCTCAGAAGCCGGAGAAGATAATGGCATATTGCTCGCCATTTCATCCATACTCCAGGGATATCGTCATGAAGGCGAATTAACCGAATTGCTATCCAACATTATCAATGATATTAAAGAAGATGGAGAGTTAAACGATATTTCACTTGGTTCGGCATTGATCAACCATGCCATAATTCTTGACACAACTACCATCAGCAACAACCTGGAAGAACGTTATAATGATATTGGTGCGACCTCAGTTATTCCTCCTTTTGGTAAATATATAGCCAATTTTATGGCTCAAACCAGTTTTGAGGTTACGGAAAGTCCTATTGAATATCCATCAACCGGATTATACGGTGATAATATTCTCAACCTTGCTGATACTTTATATAGCGCAGATTACGATAATCCTTGCAGTCTGGCAGCCATCCTGCAAAGAGGTACAGCCCTCAGGATAAAAATCACTTCCCTGGGGCTGGATGGTAATCCCGGGACACCTGTTGATACCGGTGTACCGCCGACTTCCGTGAAACCCATGTGGTATTATGTTTTTGGATCATCAATCAACTGGAGCATAACCAATTTTGATCAGAATTCTTATACCCAGTATTTTACTGCCATTGAACCGGATGCATCATGTGATCTGCACATGTTTTTTGATAAGGGCAGATTCCTGATTGAGTATTATGAATTGAATGCTTTAATACCAACCCGAAGAAAGACCATTACAGTTCAATAGAAGTGATTTTTAATTTGTCACGACATTTGTTCCTGCAAAGCCGCACGTAATTTTGTGTCATTGTTAGAAATTTCATCAATTGCATAATTGAAAAACGGTCGTTATTAAACACTTTATCAAGCTCCCCTGTTAGTTTGTCAAAAAGACATTCTCTATATGTCTTAAAAAGTTATTTTTATGACCTGATTTTTTAGGATCTATACTATTAATTAATTTGAATTACATTTAAAATCGCCCTATCTCATGAAAAATCACTTAGCTAAAAAGCATTTTGTTGCTGGATTTCTTAGCTTGTCAACGTTATTGGCTCTTACAGTTAATTCATTTTCGCAGGGTTGTCCTGAAGGTCTTGTTTCCTACTGGAAAATGGACGAAACCAGCGGTACGACTTTAACTGATTTCGCCAGTGGCAACAATGCAACGAGGCACAATTCAACCATTAATCCTGTAACCGGTAAAATTGACGGTGCCCATTTCTATTATTTTGATGAAAGCACAGAGGTAGGTCAGTATGCTATTGCACCCGATAATGATATATACAGTTTTCCGGCCAATTCCGGTTTCTCCATCTCATACTTTCTGAAGTTTACGGAAACCCAGTATGGCATCGGGGACGGCCAGGACCACATCATTATCAGTAAGGGTGACTGGGGTTACGGCGCTCCCAATACCGCCTTCTGGGCCAGCGGTGTAAATGGCTCCGGATTTGTTTCGTTTATGCTGCGTGATAATATATCCGGAAAAACCGACCTTGAAGGCAGGGTTTACGGACAGGACAATTTCGATGATAATGAATGGCATCATGTGGCCCTCGTAAGAAATGGCGAAACAGATGAATGTATCATTTATGTAGACGGTAGAATCACCGACCGTCTGGTGGTTAATTATACAGGCGACTTTGATAATTCAGCCCCGGTATACATCGGCAGTCTTACCAATGGCACCCCACAATATTTTTATTGGGGAGCAATGGATGAACTGGCCGTTTTTAACAAGGCTTTGACCAAGGCTGAAATAGATGAAATTAGGGCAAACGCCAATGTAGGAACAGGACTTTGCAATCTGCAGGCCAGTCCCGAAATCACTTCCACAGCGGTGACAAAAGCCAGTGTTGGATCAGCCTATTCCTATACGGTTCATGCCAAAGGAACCCAAACAGGTATGGTATATTCCCTGACAAAGAAACCAACCGGCATGACAATAAACCCGACAACAGGTGTTATTACCTGGACCCCGGCCTCCATTGATATCGATGCTTTCGTAGAAGTGAAAGCTGATAATGGCATAGATCCTGCTGACACGCAAAGTTTTACGATTTTCCTTTCTGAAGGAGGTGGTGATTGTCCTGATGGCCTTATGACACTTCACCGTCTCAGCGAAAAAACCGGTACGGTCTATGATGACTACAAAGGAAGTCATGATGCTGTTGTTCCGGGTGGATATACCGGCCCTACCCCATCAACCGGTCTGATAGGAGATGGTGCACAGACTTTCGGAGCCACTACAAGGGTAGATATTCCGGATAATGGAACCGAATTTGACTGGGCCCGGGATGCCAGTTTTTCATTTGAAGCATGGTTTAAGACCACATCCAGCGGCGTGGCAGCAGTTTCTCGGAACAGGGTGGATCTGGGACATGTTACAAGCTGGTGGATTGGAACCAGCCCCCAGGGTACAGGAATTATCGAATTAAGGGATAATGCAGGCACCAATACCGTTCTGAAAGGAACGACAGTCATAGCCGACGGACAATGGCATCAGGTGATTGGAGTGAGAGATGGCGTTGCCAACCAGAACAGGCTTTATGTGGATGGTGTTCTGGAAGGAACCCTGAACCAGACCTTTGTCACTGATTTCAGTGCACCAGGTACACTTCCTGTAGCCATTGGCTATCTCACTCCATGGGAAGGCGAAAATCAATTGCATTTAATTGGCGAAATTGATGAAGTTGCTATTTTCAACAAGGCTGTATCTGCAGCTGAGGCAGCCCAATTTTATAATGATGGCAATCCAACAGGTCATTGCACCTCGGAGAATTATGCCCCTGTTTTTATTTCAACCCCGGTATTAACTTCTCCTGAAGATCAGCCATATTCTTATACACTCACTGTAGATGATATCAATACAACCGACACGATAACCCTGAGTGCACCTGTTAAGCCTTCATGGTTAACATTCACCTGGACATCCGGTTCAAAAACCGCCCTGCTTTCCGGTACACCTCAACAGCCCGGAAATTATAATGTAACCCTTCGCGTGACTGATAATCACATCACAAGGGACCAGGTGTTTACAATACAGGTGTCGCATATAAGCGATCCCCCGGTGATCACCTCTGAACCTGTGACTTCAACGAACGAAAAAGTATTATACACCTATACACTTATGGTCAGTGATGCAGATGCAAATGATCTGATTTCAATGGAACAGGTACAGATGCCGGCCTGGCTAACCCTGAATCATGTTAGTGGAGCAAAAACCGCCACGATTTCCGGTACGCCATCCAGGAATGATGTGGGTGCCCATACAATTGAAATCAATATCTCAGATGGCTATGATACGGTGGTGGAAGAATTTGTACTCACTGTTGTTAAGGTGAATTCAGCCCCTGTTATCACAGGTCAGCATGATGTTTCAGTAAATGAGGATGAAAGCATCACAATCCAAAAATCCGATTTCATAATTACTGATGCGGAAGATTCTCCCGAAAATTTAAGCATTGCAGTGCAGGAAGGCATAGGTTACACGGTTAACGGAAACACGATCACCCCGGCTGCAGATTTTAATGGCACACTGGTGGCCTACGTTACTGCCAGTGATTTGTCTGAAACAAGCCTGCCTTTCGAATTTTCGATCAATGTTGTTCCCGTTAACGATCCTCCCGTAATTACAACAGAACCTGAATTAAACGCTTCAGTTGGAACACTGTATTACTATATTCTTACTGCTACTGATGTGGATAACGCCTCATTAACAAAATCCGCTGAAGTTATACCCGCCTGGTTAAGTTATAATGCCGACGGAGGTTTCATCATGGGGACCCCTGCATGGAATAATGTCGGAGATTTTGAGGTAGCCATGCATGTATCTGATGGTACAAATACGGTGAATAAGATATTCACAATAACAGTTACAAGTCCGACTGGTATCATAGATGCAGAAAACAAGGAATTTACAATCTATCCGATACCAACCAGGGATGAGCTGAATATCAGCTTTGCCGGTACAAATGAAGAATCGGTCGCTGATATTATAGATCCTGCCGGAAATATAATACAGACAGTTGTTATTAAAGCAAACACACAACTGACAACCATTCCTCTGAATGACGCCAAACCCGGATTGTATATTTTAAATATCAGGAATAACTCATTCAATGTTTCTTCACGTTTCATGATCATAAAATAATTCCAGAAGTCCCAAATACCTAACTCTAAACAAATCCCAAAGGCCGCCTCGTGCGGCCTTTTTTTATGCCTGTGCTTTGTAAAGGATCATGCAGGCTCCCCGGAATAAATTTATAACTTTCGTGAAGCATATAATACTTTTTCATCATGAAGAAAATAATTACCAGTCTGCTAATAATCTCCGGAGTTATGAAAGTTTCATCCCAGCAACCTTCCAATTATAAGAACTTCGAGGTTTCAGTGTATACCAGGGCTTACGAAGTAAGAGATATGACCGATCAGAAGAAGCTGGAAGAAACCTGGAACCTCATTTCACAACAGGTAAAAATAGATAAGATATATCTCGAAACCCATCGGGATCAGATTATTGTTCCTGAAAAATCACTTGAATCGACAATCCGTTTCTTTAAATCGAAGGGATTGAAGGTTGCCGGTGGTATAACGTTTACCATTAATGAAAGCAATAATTTTGAAACATTCTGCTTTTCAAATCCGGAACACCGCAAGATGGCAAAGGAAATTGCCGAATATACGGCAAAGCACTTCGATGAATTCATCCTCGACGATTTTTTCTTCACCAGCTGCAAATGTGATCTCTGCATTAAGGCCAAGGGAGACAGGAGCTGGACCGACTACAGGCTAAAACTGATGACTGAAGCCGCCCGGTCACTTATAATTGATCCTGCAAAGGCAGTGAATCCCAATGTCAAAATAGTGATCAAATATCCAAACTGGTATGAGCATTTCCAGGGACTGGGCTTTAACCTGGAGACAGAACCCGGGATGTTCGATGGCATTTATACGGGCACGGAAACCCGTGACGCAGTCAATTCCGATCAGCACCTGCAACCGTATGAAAGTTACCTTATAATCCGGTATTTCAACAGTCTTGCCCCCGGCAGAAATGGCGGCGGCTGGGTAGATCCTTTTGGAAGTCCTTATCTCGACCGTTATGCGGAGCAATTCTGGTTAACCCTGTTTGCAAAAGCACCTGAAATTACCATGTTCGACTACAGGTCACTTCAAATCCCGATTCAAAAGGAAAGCCGGGCAGCCTGGCAAGGCACAGGGACAAGCTTTGATTTTGATGCCATGATGAACCCGGTCCAGCTGAAGGACGGAAAAACTGTTCAGCCCAACAACCATTGCACGTGCAGCCGGAATAACATTCGAACAGGTGGATCGGTTTCTGGGCATGCTGGGAAATCCGGTTGGGATAAAGAGCTATCGTCCGTTTCATGCTACCGGTGAAGATTTTCTTCAGAATTACCTGGGTATGATCGGAATTCCGGTGGAACTCTCAAGCGAGTTTCCTGTGGATGGTAACATGATCCTGCTTACCGAATCTGCAAAATTTGATTCACAAATTGTCCAGAAGATTAAGGACCGTTTACAATCCGGTAAAAATGTGATGATTACATCGGGTTTATTAAAGGCACTGCAGGACAAAGGAATTGCCGATATCGCTGAATTAACATGTACAGACCGCAAGGTATTGGTAACTGATTTCAAGTCAGGCTGGGGACGATTTTCCCAAATCATCGCAGGAGATCCTTATTCCCCAGATCACCTATCTTACAAATGATTCATGGGAAGAAATATCTGCCATTAAAGGAGCAACAGGATGGCCAATTGTACACCGGGCCCAATATTCAAAAGCAAATCTGTATGTTTTGACGATTCCGGATAATTTTTCCGATTTGTATCAATACCCTGCTGAAGTATTAAACCGCATCCGTTCAATTGTTTCCCGCGATCTTGAAGTGAAGATAGAAGGCCCTTCGCAGGTCAGCCTTTTCTGTTATGACAATAGAACCTTCATTGTAGAATCTTTTTTGCCTGAACCTGTAACTGTAAAGATCCTTGTAAGGGATCCTGCCGCCAGGATAACCGATCTTCTGTCAGATGAAACAATTGAAGCCTTAGCTGTAAAGCCTCAATTCCCTGAAAGGGATGCTGTTACATATCATGGTTTTGAAATTACAATCAAGCCCCATTCTTATAAAGTATTTGGCATAAAATAACCCGGAACAATGCCTGAGATGCTATTCAAAACATGCAAACAATCTGCAAATAATTGGACAAATAATGAAAAAATATTACAATCTGGACCAAAGCGTTCCGGGAACAGCACCTGGAATTGAGCACCATGAAATTTCGAGCTTTCCCGGAGGAAAAGGTCTTGTAAGCATTTTCTGCACAGACTATTGTCCGGATCAATCTTCAATACAGGAAATTCATAACCTGGAAGAATTCCTGGAATTGCATCGGCCCGAGTGGACTACCGTCCGATGGATCAGCGTCACTGGTCTGTCTGATATGCATGTTATGAAATCACTCGCAACAAAGTATGATCTTCATCCTCTGGCGATTGAGGATATTCTTCAGAAAACCCAACGTCCCAAAGTCGAAGCCTATGGTGGTGAAGAAAGTGAACATATGGCCCGCTTGTTCATTGTAACACATGCACTTCAGATAAAAGGCAATCATTTATCCAATGAACAGGTTTCAATATTTCTGGGCCATAATACTGTGCTGACCTTTCGTGATAGTCCTGGTACAGAGTGGGAATCAATACTTCAGCGGTTAAAAGTAAAAGGTTCGAGACTTCGCGTCAATGATGCGAGCTTTTTGGCTTATTCTCTGATAGATGCAATCATTGACAGTTGTTTCCCGATTCTTGAAAACTATAGTGATCACGCGGAAGAATTGGAAACCCTCATACTTGAAAAATCAAATCCTGACCTGATCAGCAACATACACCAGCTTAAGCGTGATTTATTGAGATTGCGCTGGGTAATCTGGCCCATGCGGGAGGTTATATCTTCGCTTCAGCGTGATTCGCACGAATGCATTAGTGAAACGACGCATGTATATCTAAGGGATCTCTATGATCATATAGTTCAGCTTATTGACCTGATAGAGACCTATCGTGAAATTGCGAGCGATTTAACCGACACTTATATATCTTCCGTTTCTAACCGGATGAATGAGATAATGAAAGTCCTTACACTGATAGGAACTATTTTCATTCCTTTAACATTCCTGGCAGGAGTTTATGGAATGAATTTCCGTTATTTTCCCGAATTGAATCTGGTATGGGCTTATCCCGTATTCTGGTTGGTTTGCATTGCTACTGCGGCACTGATGGTCCTTCAATTCCGTCGCCGGAGATGGTTATAACAGGCTGCCATTCTGAACTATATGGGCCAGGGCAGGCTTGGTTAACTGAAAACATCACCAGATTACAAGATTGATAGTCTTATGTATTGCTGGATTTTCAGGAGTCGTGTCCATGGCCAATTCTTTAACCTCAAGAGCATTTTTATTACCCTGAGTTGTATCATCCTGGAAATTCTTAGCCGGCATCAGCACAAAAAAAGTAAAAAATCCCTGGGGATTATCATGATAGCGTTTTTCGGTTACATTATATGCTTTGCCTGGATTTAACAATCCAGATATAGGACTTGAAAAAAATACTACCGAAAGAAGTATTGACAATACCAATTGTGGCCTGTCATTCCTTTCTCTCCCTGATAAAAAATTTATCCTTTTCATCTTTGTTATTTTTAAAGAAGCCGATACTGTCTAACTTTACTTGTTTACTGACTTTTACCCCATTAGTCGCATATTTGAAAAAAATGTCAATGGAAAGAAAACATTACTTATTTTTTTAACGCATATTCACCGTAACCACATGAATAACAATGAGATCATACATAATATAATCCAGGGCGGGTCTCATATGGAAAAGTGCCTGGAAGCTTTTTACAACGAAAACATCAGGTTCATCAACGTGATGGAAAAAAAATATGGCTTAAACAGGGAAGCTATTACTGATGCTTATGCCGACGCTATAATAGACTTTAAGGATCAGGTAAGAAACCGTCAATTCCAGCAAAAATCCAAGTGTTCAACCTACTTATACAGCATTTTTAATAATAAATGCATTGACATTTTGCGAAAGAAAACGACTCATATCGTAATTAGTGATTTACCCGAAAATATGAAAGACCAGTCCCCTGATATTGTACAAATGCTTACACTCACAGTAGAGAAGAAGTATCTGCACAATCTGATGGCCATGCTGGGGTCAAGGTGCAGGGAGATATTAATGGATTGGAACGATGGTTATAGTATGGATGAAATAGCTGAAAGAAATGCCTTGCTCAATGCCAATGTTGCCCGAAGCAAACGGTATACGTGCCTTCAGCAATTATTGGCCCTTGCAGGTAAAAGCAGGCCTGCAGATCTTGAATAGTTAACCTTTAAATTTAGGAAAATGAAAGTCGATCTCGAAGTACTTGAAAAATATTATGAAGGAAGGATGAGCAAATCAGAAAAAGATGCCTTTGAAATTCTTATAGCTTCAGATGCAGAGGCAGCGGGTGATATGCAAAATTATGTTTTATCCAAAACTGCTATCGCTACTGGTTCCAATCAGCGGCTAAAAAAACACCTCCTCGAAAGTGGAAAGGTTTTACCATTGTCAGGTCAAAGGAAAGCCCCATTTACAAGATACCTGGCCATTGCTGCATCAATTGCCATACTCATGGGTATCGGCTGGGTAATCTTCCAGTTTATTCATCCTCAAAAATCAATGGAAGAAATCTACGTAGCTTATTACCAGAGACCTGATATCAATGAGTTTACAGTAAGGGGTGAGGATAACGATTCCAGCCAGTTATTCTGGGACCAGGGACTGAATTATTATGCAAATCACAAAATAGAGAAGGCGGCAGCAGAATTCAACAAAATAATACAAATCAATAAAACAGTCTCCGCATCAAAGGCTTACTTCATGCTTGCGTTGTGTTATATGGAAATGAATAATACCCAAAAGGCAATTCAAACATTTGGACGGGTAAGCGACCAGAGCAATTTCGTTTATATGAAACAATATTACAGTGCACTCTGCCTTATAAAGATGGATAAAAAGAAAGAAGCCTCCGACCTGCTGCTTAAAATAGTCAAGGATGAAAATCATCCATACCGTAAAAATGCGATCCGCATTTACCTGGAATTATAACAAATTCCGGCCCTGAACTAAAACTTATATGAAATTCCAATGGCAAGAATCTCTTTAAACTGAAGCCGCGGACCATATTCACCGCTTTCAAGTATCCCGTTATCGTTCTTATCCTCCACAATCTTTATATCATCGTCATAAATCATGTCAGTGGAAATAGTGGCCGAAAAGAACTTATTCACCTTCAAAGCTATGAGCACTTTCCAGCTAACATCAATGTTTCCGGGATTATTCAGGTAATTTGAGAAAAGATCGAGGTTGGTTTGAACTGATATATTTTCCATCAGGTCCTTTTTCGCGAAAATTCGTGCGTATCCTCCGAACTCACTGTACACTTTATCACCGCGTTTAACGCCAAAGGCTCCGGAATCGGACAAAGCCTGGTCCATTACGAAAGTAAATTTGCCGGTGAACGGTGCTATAAAAACATCTAAGTTGTCGTTGGGCCGGTATTCGGCTCCCAATGCACCCAGCAAGTAACCGGGAGCCATAAACTTTGATATCATAACACTGTCATTGGGATAATTATAACCCTTGGAAAATTGTGTTCTGAAATCAACCAATCCGGCAATGTATATATTCCTGGCAGTCTTGTAACCGTATTTTGACACAAAAGCAATTTTATCATCTGTCTTCCACCAGTTGGCTTTGCCCTGTTTCATTGAACCATAGGCCAGATCGAGATAATTTTCCCATAGTACATTGCCCTTTTTATATTGATCATGCAGATTCAGCAAACCGTTGAGGGCAATTGAACTTTGTCCGCCAGCCGCCCAATTGGTTAGTGACGTCTGCGACATATTCAAATTGATCATACCTCCGGATTTCCATCCTTCAATAGTGTCTACTACTTGTGTCTTCAGTTGTTTTTCAGCATCAGTTACCTGCGCAATGCTCCATGTAACGGGCAATAGCATACTATAAATTAATAAGATTTTTTTCATAATCAGGATTTAGGCGTTTTTAATTATCTGATCTTTTTAACAGGTCTTCAATTGGTTTTTGCAAATTTAAATAAATTAAAAGATAGAAAATAACTGAGGTCATTTTTAATGTTAATCCGTCAATACGCAGTACTTTTATTGGCAGTATATGATCTGCCATATGTAACGGCCTGCTAAAATATGAAAAAGTATTTTGTCTTTTTATGTTTGTTACTGAATGTGCAAATCCATGCCCAGACAATACGGGTGGCTGCGGCCAGCAATCTCAGGTATATACTCGAAGAGATAAAAATAAAATATCTCGAACTGAATCCGACATTCCCCAATTGAGATCTCGCTTGGTTCATCCGGTTCTTTGACACAACAGATAATCCATGGGGCACCATTTGATTTTTTTATGGCTGCAGATGCCAGCTTTCCTCAAAAACTACAGGATGAGGGCTGTACGGTCGGAGTTATCAAAACATATGGGTTTGGCAAATTGGTTTTGTGGAGCAATACCCTGGATGTCTCTAAAGGAATGAGCATTCTGGCTGAAAAAAGAGTTTCACGGATAGCTTTGGCGAAACCCGAAATTGCCCCATACGGCGAAGTTGCCGTTCAATGTCTTAAATTCTACAATCTCTACGATGCACTGCATTCGAAGTTCATTTATGCTGAAAACGTATCACAGGCTGCGCAATTTGCTGAAACAGGAAATGCTGAAGCCGCGTTTATTGCCTACGCTTTGGTGCTGGGACCCGAATTAAAAAATAAAGGAACCTATTTTGTTCCTGATCCTAAAAGTTATAAACCTGTTGAACAGGCATGTGTTCTTTTAAAGTACAGCAAGGGAAATCCTGAAGCTCAAAAATTCATGAATTTTGTATTGAGCGATGCCTGCAAACCCTTGTTTGAAAAGTATGGCTTTCATGTTCCACATTGACTAAATAAAATGAATCGAATTGAAGTAATAATAAAGCAGGTAATGAATTCAGGTGGCATCATCATGGTGGATATGGAAGCAGCCGGCCTGTTAATAACTGCTCTTCTTATTGATGCACCGCATAACCCCGGCTGGCTTAAACAGGGAAATCTTATTTATGCTGTTTTTAAGGAAACAGAAGTATCCATTGCAAAGGATTTTTCAGGCAAAATAAGTCTGCGCAATAAGATACCCTGCAGGGTGAACCAGGTTGAACGTGGCGAACTGATGAGTATTATTCATATGACTTTCATGGATTATCAAATACAGTCGGCCATCACAACCCGGTCGGTTGATATGCTTGACCTGAAAGAAAACGATGAGGTTACAGCCATGATAAAAGCCAATGAGATCACCTTAATGCAAAAAATGTAAGCGGATGGACCACGAATTCCTTATAACCCTATGGATCACTTTTAAACTGGCCTCCCTTACCACGATCATTTTATTTTTTATTGGCTTGCCTTTCAGTTACCTGCTTGCCTACTCAGACTTCAGGCTGAAACCTGTCATTGAAGCGCTTGTCAGTATGCCACTGGTTCTTCCGCCATCTGTATTGGGTTATTATATTCTGGTTGCATACAGTCCGAGATATTGGTTTGGGGATTTACTCGACAGGATATTTAATGTAAGACTTGCTTTTTCTTTTGAGGGCATTTTAATTGCCTCAGTGATTTTCAGTCTGCCATTTATGATACAGCCTCTACAAAACGGTTTAAGGTCACTTCCGAGGCAGATAAGGGAGGCTTCCTATACATTGGGAAAATCAAAAACAGTCACATTCTTTCATGTTTTATTACCCAATATCCGACCTTCTATAATTATTGCCCTGGCGCTGACTTTTGCCCATACCATCGGAGAGTTTGGCATGGTACTGATGGTAGGAGGAAACTTGTCGGGCAAAACACGGGTTGCTTCCGTAGCCATTTACGACGAAGTACAATCATTAAATTTTCATGTCGCCAACAAATATGCCCTCGTGCTTTTTGTGGTATCATTTGTTCTGCTGGCGTTTATTTACAGTATTAACAGGAAACACGATACATGGAAAATGATCTGATCGAAATAGATGTTGAAAAGGAACTGGTTTCCGCAAGAGGCAGCATCAATCTGCATATTAAAGCCACTTTAAAGCAAGGTGAATTATTTGTTGTGTTTGGGGATTCGGGAGCAGGTAAAACCACATTCCTGAGGATCCTTGCGGGCATAACAATGCCTGATAAAGGGTATATTAAAATAGGCAGCAAGGTATGGCTTGATACAGAGTCAGGAATAAATCTGCCGGTTCAGCATCGGAATATCGGATTTATGTTCCAGGATTATGCATTGTTTCCCAACATGACTGTTTTGGAAAACATACTATATGCCCAAAAAAAGAAAGAAAAACATTTGGCAGGTGAATTACTTGAAAAATTCGGATTGACGGAATTTTCAAACCGGAAACCCGCAAAGTTGTCAGGCGGCCAGATGCAAAGAGTAGCCCTGGCAAGGGCCCTGGCACGAAAACCCGATTTTCTGCTGCTTGATGAACCTTTATCTGCTTTGGATTCTAAAACCCGAACCCTTTTGCAGGACGAGGTTTTAAAAGCGCACGAAATTCAAAGAACCACCACTTTTCTGGTCAGCCATGATCTGGCAGAGGTTTTCAGGTTGGCACAGAAGGTACTTAAACTGGAAAACGGCGGGATATCCTCTATAGGCCGGCCGGATGAACTTTTCATTGACAATCATATCAGTGGAAAGGTACAGATTACCGGAAAAGTAGTAAAGATTGAAAAACTCGATACCTTCTATCTGCTGACGATCGTAACGGGAATGAATCAGATCCTCAAGGTTACTGCATTTCAAAACGATGTTGAAAACCTGCATGAGGGGGACCAGATCATCGTATTTTCAAAAGCATTCAACCCGATCATCATGAAGCTTTCATGAGGTCTTTTATGTTAGGAAGCGTGTTATAATTGAAAGCTATATTCCGGTCTCTCCCGCCCTATTATCCTTTTGCCTCAAAATATATCAGTGCCAATGATTTTGCTCAACAAGTTTTTTATTCCTAAATTAGATGCAGTCATGGATCGAGTGCCAACTGCCTAAAAAACGAAAATTCAATAGCCTTATGATGGAAAAAATTATTGATTTTAGTATAAGGAATAAATTAATTATTATTCTAATAACCTTAACCATTGCAGCTTTTGGAATTTTTGCCGTTCTTAACATACCGGTGGGTTCAGTTCCCGATATTACCAACAATCAGGTACAGGTGATTACAACTTCAGGTAATTTATCGACACAGGAAATTGAGCAATTCATTACCGCACCGGTTGAAATGGAGATGGCTAACCTCCCCGGAGTGAAAGAAATCCGTTCCATATCCAAATTTGGTATTTCATTGGTTACAATCGTGTTTAATGACAATATGGGCACTTATCTGCCCCGACAATTAATATCCGAAAAATTAAAAAGTGCTTCAGCAAATATACCCACAGCTTATGGAGCTCCGGAGATGGGTCCGATTACCACCGGCTTGGGCGAAATTTATCAATATGTAATCGATGTAAAACCGGGTTACGAAAACAAATACAGCGCTATGGAATTGCGAACCATACAGGACTGGACAATAAAACGCAGATTATCAGGCATCAATGGTGTTGTGGAAATCAATAGTTGGGGTGGGTATTTAAAACAATATGAAATTGCAGTTGAACCCTTCCGGCTTAAAAGTCTTGGGATAACATTAATGGATGTTTTTAATGCACTCGAAGCAAATAACAATATTTCGGGAGGGGCTTATATTGAAAAGACTAATCAAAGCTATTTTATAAGGGGTGACGGACAAGTCAGGTCATTAAATGAAATCGAAAATATTATCGTTGCAAATAATTCTGGTACTCCTGTATTGGTTAAAGATATTGCCAGGGTGCAATATGGTTATGCCAACCGCTTTGGGGCAATAACTGCAAATGGAAAAGGAGAAACCGTTTTGGGTCAGGTAATGATGCTCAAAAATGCAAACTCAAAAAAGGTAATTAACGAGGTTAAGAGCCGTGTGGCCGAAATTCAGAATAACCTGCCGGAAGGTGTATTTATAAATCCAATACTTGAAAGGAGCGAGTTGATATCAGAGACATCTTTTACAATTGTCGAAAACCTGATACTAGGGGCCATCATCGTAATGATTACTGTTTTCCTGCTATTGGGAAGTATCCAATCTGCTTTGGTTATTTCATCAATGATACCCCTGGCATTGCTTTTTACCATCTCGATGATGTATATATTTGGAATAGATGCTAATCTGATGAGTTTAGGGGCGCTCGATTTTGGAATTATTATTGACGGAGCGGTGATCATTGTAGAGTTCATTGTACTTCGAATAATGGTTCTGAAGGACGATATTTCAGCGAAAACGGGCGATGAACGAAGGTTGTTAATGGAAAAAATCTCGTTTGAAGGGTCTGCAAAAATGATGAAATCAGCTATTTTCGGACAAATAATCATCCTTATTGTCTTTATTCCGATTCTATCCCTGAGTGGAGTAGAAGGTAAAATGTTTCGCCCCATGGCATTGGCATTCTCCTTTGCCATTATAGGAGCAATGTTTATGGGATTAACATGGTTGCCTGTTGCATCTTCACTTTTCCTGAAACCCCGAAAGACTGGTAAATGGAATATTTCTGACTGGATAATGCGAATAGCTTACAATTCCTATTTCCCGGTTATAAAATGGTCATGTAACCATAAACGTATTGTGCTGGGGGTGGCCATTATGTCATTGGTTTTTACAGGCTTCCTGTTTGCGAAAATAGGCGGTGAATTTGTTCCCACACTCGACGAAGGGGATTTTGTAATACAGCCTGTATTGAAAACAGGCACATCTTTGTCAAAGACCATCGAGATGACAACAAAAATGGAAAATATTCTTATTAAAAGTTATCCAAATGAAGTGGAACAGATCGTTTCCAGAATAGGTGCAGCTGAAGTTCCAACTGACCCTATGTCAATGGAAGAGATAGATATGATTATTAAATTAAAACCCAAGGATAATTGGAAAGCCGCAAAAGACAAAGAAGAACTGGCTGACAAATTTAAAAAAGCATTATCCATCATACCGGGAATAGAATATGAGTTTACACAACCCATTGAGATGAGGTTTAACGAATTAATTACCGGTGTAAGATCAGATATTGCCATAAAGATATTTGGTGAAGATCTTGATTATATAAATCAAAAAGCTATTGAAATAAAGAATTTAATTTCGGACGTGCCAGGTGCCAGCGATATAATTTTGGAAAAGACATCGGGTTTACCCCAAATCAAAATAAGCTACAACCGGGAAAAGATAGCTTACTATGTATTGGATATAAATACTTTAAACACATATTTATCGGCTGCTTTTGGCGGGAAAACAAGCGGTGTGGTTTTTGAAGGCGAAAAACGATTTGATATGGTTATGCGTTTTGATAAGCAAAACCGCATCGATATTGAAGACATTCGCCAACTGCAGGTTCCTGTTTCTAAAGGAATTCAGCTTCCTCTTAGCGAACTTGCTGAAATAGAGTATACCGAAGGCCCTGCAAAAATTTCTCGAGAGAACACACACCGAAGAGTGGTAGTAAGTGTAAATGTACGAAACAGGGATTTGCAATCGGTAGTGGTAGATATTCAACGTAAAATTGATAAAAACATTAACCTTGCCCCTGGAAATTATATACGTTATGGTGGACAATTTGAGAATTTAAAAAATGCAACCAATCGTTTAATGCTTGCAGTTCCTATTGCCTTATTGTTAATTTTTATTTTCCTTCATTTTGCGTTTAAATCATTAAAGGACGCCATCATGATTTATATCGCAATTCCTCTGGCTACGGTAGGCGGTGTCCTGCTTTTATGGTTACGGGGTATGCCTTTCAGCGTTTCGGCAGGGGTTGGTTTTATTGCTCTGTTTGGCATTGCGGTGCTGAACGGAATCGTTTTAATCGAACACCTTAAAGAACTACAGCATCAAGGATTATCCATGCGCGAAATAATTATTAAGGGCACAAAGGAGAGACTGCGGCCTGTAATGCTAACGGCTGGTGCAGCTGCAATGGGTTTTTTGCCTATGGCGATTTCAACCGGCGCAGGGGCCGAAGTTCAGCGTCCACTTGCCACGGTTGTTATAGGGGGTCTTATAACTTCTACCATGCTAACTATGATTGCCTTACCACTCCTATTCGAAATATTTAACAGTGTAACCGGAGTCAAATTATTTCCTTTGCGGTTTATTCGATCCAAAACTACAATGGTTTTGTTATTACTGATTATTCCGGTTGCCGCCGGCAAGGCACAAAGCAATGTCTTAAGCTTAGCCAGTGTTGTTGAGACAGCATTGCAAAATAACCAGGAAATTGCGGCGTATCGTCTAAAAATCGATCAATCCAGGCTTCTCGAAAAAACAGCCTATAACTTTGATAAAACAACCTTCACTTACGGAACCGACGAAAATAACATAGCTGTTAACGGATATCCGCTTAAAGTATGGGGGATTGCTCAAAACTTCAAGTTCCCAACATATTACATTGCTGATAACAAAACGAAAAAGATTGAAACATCCATTACCGAAACAGAAGTGAATATCAAAAAAAACGGATTAATTCAAGACGTTTCATTTGCTTATTTTGAATATCAAACACTCCTGAATAAGAAAAAAATATACAATACGCTCGACAGCCTTTATAATCTATTACTCATTAGCTCTGAAATAAGATATACCAAAGGTGATGTGAGCAATTTGGATTTAATGAATATGAAAGTCAAAAAAAATCAGGCTGAATTTCTTGTAAAGTCAATCAAATCCGATATTGATAAAGTTTATTTCAGGCTTAAAACTTTAATGAATTACCCGAATGATTTTGCTATTAATGAAACCATTGAAATTTTGCCTGAAATATCAGTTTTAATCGATTCAATACCTGATTATCAACTATATATACTAAAAAACACCTTTTCTGAAGCAGTGATTCAAATAGAAAAACGCAGCTTACTGCCTGATTTTTCGGTCAACTATTTTCTGGGAACAAACTGGTATTCCAATGCCCTGTTCTATCAAGGTTTTGAAGTTGGATTGGCTGTACCGATTCTGTTTGGCAGCCAAAAAGCAAAGATAAATGCTTCAAAAATTGCTTATAATTCTCAATTATTATTGTCAGAAAATGAAATGAACACTCTTAAAAGCAAGCTGAATGAACTAACAAAAGACAGGCTAAAATACAAACAACTGATCGACTACTACAAGGAATCGGCAAAACCTTTGAGCGATGAAATTTTGAGAACTTCTATTAAAAGTTACGAAAAAGGAGAAATAGGCTTTTTCCAATTTATAAACAGTTATGAAACTGCCGTTAATATCCAGATTGGATTTATAGAAAATATCTTTCTATACAATTCAAAAAACCTAGAATTGCAGTATTTCACAAAATAAACAAGTTGCACCATGAAAACATACTCATTCCATATTATAGTTTTGGCCATCCTGATGTCGGGTTCTTGCAAAGGCATCAAAAATCCGGAAGAAAGCAAAACAGAATTTATTGAGATAACTAAAGATCAATTTATATCCGAGAACATGGAAATGGGAAAACCCATGCCCATAACATTCTCCGAATCAATAACATTTACCGGAGTTGTTACCCCGGCTGCCAACGGTAAAGCTTTGATTAGTCTGCCAATTATGGGCATGGTGGATAAGATATACTGCTCAATAGGCCAGCATATTACCAAGGGACAATTGTTGTTTGATATAAGCGGTACCGAGCTGATCGATCTGCAAAGGGAATTTGCTGAATCTGCAGCTTTAAATAAAAGACTAAAGAGTGAATATGACAGGATAAATGAGCTATATAAAGAAAATATTGGAAGTCAAAAAGAGCTAATTCTCGCTGAGAGTTCATATAAAACAGAGAAAGCCCGATATGTGGCTCTAAAATTGAAACTTGACAAAATAGGTCTTGATATAGAACAAATTGAAGATGGTTCGTTCTATAAATCATTTTCCATAAAATCTCCTATTAATGGATACATTATAGCTATTGAGGCAACAATTGGGCAGTTCATTGAGCGGCAATCGGTGGTGGCAGAGATAGTTGATGCTGATCAATTCCATCTTAAAATCTCCGTATTCGAAAAGGATGTAAATAAGCTTAAAATGGGTCAAAACGTACTTTTTTACGTAATGGATGATTATAAGAAAATATACCATGCCCGATTAAGCTCCATTGGGAAAGCCATCAACAACGAATCCAAAGCCATTGACTGCTTTGCTGATTATGATAATCATAGCATAACGAACCTTGTAAACAATCAATTTATTAAAGGTCAGATTGTTGTTGATTCTTTTTCTGTAAGCGCAGTGCCTTTGGGTGCAGTTATAAAAATTGAAAACGAAAAGTATATCCTGAATCTTGAAAGGGAAACTGATAAAAGCTATTTTTTCAATAAAATAAAAATAGCTACCGGCGTTGAAAATAAAGAGTATGTAGAATTAAAAAATCCACCTGACGTTAATAAACTTATTATTAAGGGAACCTATAATATACCCATATTCTAAATTCGAACACCCTTTTTTGTGGCTAAATACCGATAAAAAACGGGCATCTGAAATAATTTTACAGTTTAATGATTTTGATATTTTTTTTGTTATTAATTGTATTAATATTGCTTTACCAAACCAACCCAATACCCTTTATTTTATTCATCTGATATGTATCATGCTGCCGTGATATAAATTGGTTATTTTTGCAGCGCTTTTATAAATGAATAAATCACTTTTTATTACAGTAACACGTTATATAATGGATAATATTACAAAGGAAAAAGTCCTGGGTGTTTTAAGAAAGGTTACAGGCAGAAATATTGAACAATTAAATTTGGAAACTGATCTGAAATCACAATTGTCCCTGGATTCAATTCAAATCGTAGAACTGTTTGCTGCGCTTGAAAATGAGTTATCGGTAGAGTTACCCTTGCGTTTGATGACTGTTAGAACCGGCAAAGCCTTTTTGGAATTGCTGGATACAGAATTGAACAAATAATTTCACGCATCCATGGTCAGTAATCAATTGATCACCAATCTGAATTTCAAACAGATCTTCTTCAGAAAGAAAAGATTTGATAAGAAATTTTTAACCGGGGCCATTGATCATTTGGCAGTATACCTGGCATCAAATATTCATTCTTCATCGCCTTTTATTCTGATGGCCACTTACAGCCATATTAAATCGCTGATTGCTTATTATGCCATACTGAAAGCCGGTAAGATCCCGGCAATTATGGATCCGGGAAGCAAATCAATTGAACTTACAGAAATTATTGAAGAAATAGATCCTGCTGCTATCCTGTTTCTGAATACAAATGAAATATCCTTTCATTATGAAGAGGAAATTATTTTCAGAAATACAAAGCCGGGTTTTATCATTCATTCCGATTTGTCTGATGTTGTAACCCTTGCATTCACCAATGCTGAAGATGGTTATTCAAAAGCAGCCATGCTCACTGAAAAAAACCTGTTATCTGAGGTGGCCGCACTGATCAGCACAAACAGGTTAAATGAACACTCGGTTACCTGCGCCCTGTTACCATTTTCTCATTTATACGGGCTGGTCCAGGGCCTGCTTGTCCCCACGCATGCAGGTTCCACAGGAATTATAATTGAACTTGATATTCTTAAAATCAATGAGATAGCAGAGCAGATCAGATTTCACAAAGTAACTCATTTATATACAGTTCCATCGCTGTATTACCTGTTCAGCAAAATTCCGGGTATTGAAAATGTGGTGCGCGATGTACAGGAATTTTATTCAGGCGGGACCCAGCTTACATCATTTATCTATAATTGTTTTTATAAAAAGACAACCCGGAAAATACGCGAAGGATACGGAATGACTGAAAGTTCACCCGGCGTTATACTGGATTACTGCGGGGAAGAACCAGTTGTATCGAGTATTGGCAGGCCAATGCCTGGTTGTGAAATTTCAATCCTTGATGAAAATGGGAAGGTATGTCCTCCTGAAGAAAAGGGAGAAATATGCATTAAGGGTGATATGGTATTCAAAGGATATTTAAATCATGATGATGCCACAAATGGTATTTTGAAAAATGGATGGCTCTATTCCGGCGATTATGGCAGGATGGATCTGCAGGGAAACCTTTACTTCTGTGGGCTTAAGAAAGATATGATCAATGTTGCCGGTAATAATGTATACCCTAAAAAGCTGGAGCGAATGATCAAAATTAACAGGATGGTCAGCGATGTCAGCATATTCCGTGAAGAATCGGTGCTACAGGGACAGATAGTGGGCGCAACAATCAGGTTATATGACAATTCCTTCCAGCAGCAAAGTGCCGTCAAAAATTGGTGCTTAGAAAACATCAATAATATATTGCTTCCGAAGATCTGGCAATTTGAGTAAATATAGATTATTACAAATTTTTCCCTTATGAGTGGTTTTGACTTTGAACCCAGTGAATTATATCATTACAGTAAAGCATTTACAGAACAACGGATGTGCTTTTCAGTATTTCGAGGATACAAATTATAACGGACGAACGATAACAGTTAATAATAAAGAACTTTTACATTTTGCCAGTTGCAGCTATTTGGGACTTGAAACACATCCAAATCTCATAAATGCTGCCATCGAGGCCCTGAAAAGATATGGCAGTCAAACTCCAAGCTCCAGGGCCATGGTTTCATCCCCGCTATATAAGGAACTGGAAGAGAATATAAAGCTTGTATTTCCCGGATATGCCATTGTTACTCAAACGGTAACCCTGGCGCATTGTTCTGTTTTACCTCTGTTGATAGGCGAAAAAGATGCCATTATTCTGGATGCATACGTGCATAACAGTGTGCGCATGGCCAGTCAGTTGTGCAAAGCAAACGGCACTTTCATTGTTTCATCAAAGCACAATGACATGGAACATGTCAAATATCTGATATATAGGCTAAAAAAAGAAGGATACAAAAAAATATGGTATTGTGCTGATGGTATCTACAGTATTCATGGAAATCTATGTGACATAAAAGGCCTGCATTCCCTTTTAAATGAGGAAGATGGATTTTATGCATATGTAGATGATGCACATGGTACAGGATGGTGTGGAAAGAATGGTTCAGGTTATGTAATCGGGAGTTTCGGGCTTCATGAGAAAATGATCGTTGTCGAGTCATTTGCAAAGTCAATGGCAGCATCAGGTGGAGGCATTATTGTACCTGATAAAATTCTTGCAGAATTTATAAATCTTACCGGCCAGACCATGATATTCTCCGGCCCGATTCAGCCTGCCATTTTAGGTGCGTTAATAGCCAGCGTAAAATTGCATTTGTCTGATGAAATTATCCCCATGCAAAAAGAATTGAAGGAATTGATCAGTTACTTCAGAATTACTTCCCGGGAACTTGATTTGCCAATAACAACAAAAGATGATACTCCAATTCAGCTGCTGAAGATTGGAAGTATGGAAAAGATGTACAGGGTATTAACCCGGCTTATTGCACGGGGATATCTTCCCATGACTGCCAGTTACCCGGCTATCGCAAAAGGAGAAGATGGTATCCGTATTACGCTCACACGACATCTTACTAAACAGGACATAAATGGTTTCCTTCAGAACATAAAGGAGATTATTGAAACTGAAAAATAATTTCCAAGTTGGCTGAATAATAATCTTTACCTGTATGCAAAATAAAAGGACTATAAAAAAAATCGCGCTGATTAGTCCCAAAACTCCTCTTCAACAAGAGAATCCTGAAATATATAACATGTTTCAGCGAAACAGGGAAAGACTCAAACCCTGGCTGGCACCTCCTTTAAATTTAATAACCATTGCTTCCCTTACTCCAGGTGATATTGAAATCAAGGTTATTGATGAGCACTACGAAAACATAGATTTTAATGAGGCTTTCGACCTGGTTGGCATAACGGCAATGACACAACAGGCATTCCGGGCCTATGAAATTGCCGGTGAATTCAGAAAAAAAAATATTCCGGTTGTGATGGGTGGCATACATGCATCTGTCCTGCCCGAAGAGGCTTTGCAGCATGTAGATACGGTTTTTATTGGAGAAGCGGAAGACACCTGGAGAATTTTTCTTGAGGATTTCAAGTCTGGCCAGGAAAAAAGGACATATAAGCCGCAACATCATTTTGATTTATCATTGGCCCCGGTACCAAAATACAACCTGCTTAACTTCAGTGCATTTAAGGATTCAGACAGCTATTTTAATTATATTCCTGTACAGGCTACCCGCGGATGTCCACATGACTGCAGTTTCTGCGTAGTAACCAAGCTATACGGAGGAAAAATCAGAAAGAAAAGCATAGCACATGTTATAGAGGAAATAGAATATCTTCATAAATTCAATAAGGATTCACTGATTCTTTTTGCTGATGATAACCTGTTTGTAGATAAGATATATGGCAAGGAGCTGTTAAGAGCACTAATCCCTTTAAAAATAAAATACTTTGCCCAAACTGATATCAGTATTGCCGAGGATGATGAATTGCTGCAACTTGCCTATCAAAGTGGGTGCCATATCGCATTCATTGGCTTTGAAAGCCTTAGACCCGACAGCCTGGGAGAAATCAACAGGAATAAATGGAAAATGAAACAGGTTAAAAAATATACCCAAAGCATAAAAAAAATACAGGAGAATGGTATTGTAGCGTTTGGAGCTTTTGTAATCGGTTTTAAGAATGATGATCTCACTGTATTTGATGAAATCAGTGATTTTGCCATACAGAACAATATGCCCGGACAATTTACCCTGGCAACGCCTATACCGGGCAGCAGGTTATACCAATCCCTGAATGAAGAGGGTAAATTATTGAATACCGTGTTTTGGAACGAATGCAATTTTTACAATCTCGTTTTCAGGCATGATAAAATTTCGGGTGATCAGGCGCAGAGTTCGCTGATCAATCTATATGAGACTGTTTTCAATGATGAGAATACGCTTAAACGCCTGATGTACATGAAGAACATGTACAAGAAATTACCCCCTCGCTGGATGTAATAAATATTTCAAAGATCAGTTGTTCTTATTGCTAACAAAATACATCAGGCTTCGTATAGTAAATGTATTTTGTTTAATTAGCCATGGTTTATGAATAGATTCCTAATCTATTATATAATATTTCTGTTATCAGTAAGCAGTATAAATATATTTGCAGCGGATACACTATTTATCAAAGATAACCTTGATAAAATTGAAATTTACAGGAATTTGTCCATTTTGGAAGATCCATCCAAAACACTGAATATCAAAGATATTCTTAAAAACACTAAGGATTTTGCTTTTTATAATAACCTTGAACCTAAACTCAATTTTAAATTCTCAGGTTCAACCTATTGGTTGCGGTTGACAATAAAAAACACTTCCCGGAACCCAATACATTACTTGCTTGAAATACCCAACCCCGATCTGGATTATGTTAATTTTTATGAGGTCCGCCGCAGCAAGATTATACGTTCAATAAAATCCGGCGAATTAAAGGATGTTAAATCCCGCGAGATCTATAACAGAAATTTTCTGTTTCATATCACACTCGATCCGGGATATATGCGTACCTACTATCTGTCAATAAACAACAATTCACATTCATGTTCCATTCCAATATCCTTAATGGAACGTTCCTATTTTGAAAGATTTAACAACAAGACTGATGCTTTTAACTGGTCCATTTATGGATTACTTATATTTATTATCATTTTCAATATTTATCTGTATAGAGCATTGAGGGATAAGGTAAACCTCTATTATTCATTGAGTCTGCTCTTTGCCGTCATTACTTTTTTGCATTATGACGGATACCTGTACCTGATTAATCCATCACATATTATTGAAAATCTGAAATGGATCAATCCAAGCTTATTTGCAGTATTTCTACTCTTATTTACCCGGTCATTTGTTACCAACGATGATCGGTTTGTGAGAATCAACAAACTCATCAATCCATTAATAATTATTGTATTAATTGTTCCTGTCGCATATAATTTTCCATATCCGTTCTCCCTGATTGCAGATATTGGCATCCCTGTACTGGTGATGATCGCATTCATTTTTATCATAAAAATGACTGTTTCGGCATACCGGAGAGATTATTTACCTTCGCAGCTTCTCATTCTGGCCTATGTGATGGCTTTTTTGGGACTTTTCATTCATCAGTTGAAGGAGTTTAACCTAATTACGCCCAATTTTTTTACAATTGATGCGATTAAAATAGGACTGACCCTTCAAAACATCATTTTAACCATTGCCGTGCTGGAACGTTTCCGTATACATCAGGACAATGACAAGCAAACCATTGAAGATAACCTGCGGAAGATAGAAATACAAAATAGGGAACTGGAGATAATCAATACGGAATTGGAGAAATTGTCCATCGTTGCCAGTGAAACAGATAACAGCATTGCCATTTATGATAGCGGAGGCAGATTGGAATGGGGGAATGCAGGTTTTGAGAAGTTATATGAGGTTGGTATTAATGACCTCATTATGTTTAAAAAAGATAAAATTGAGGATGTCATTCCCAATCCGAATATTCATCAATATCTCAATAATTGCAAGGAGACCCAACTACCTGTTGTTTTCGAAACACTGGTTTTTACGAAAAACAAAAAAGAGATCTGGGTACAGACAACCCTGTCACCCTTTATCCGCAAAAAAACAATTTTCAAGATCATCGCCATTGACACGGATATTACAAGCCTGAAAAATTACGGAAGAGAACTCGAAATTGCCAAAGAAAAGGCTGAAGAAAGCGATCGCCTCAAAACAGCGTTCCTGCATAATATTTCACACGAGATCCGCACTCCCATGAATGCCATCATCGGATTCTCAGGTTTACTCAGTGACCAGAATGTTGAAGTTGAAAAACGCACACAATACACTGATATCATCGTACAGAGCAGCAATCACCTTCTTTCGGTAATTAATGACATCATGCGAATTGCCAGCATTGAAGCGGGTCAGGAAAATCTGGTCGAAAGTCAGTTTGATCTCAATACTGCCCTTGAATATCTGCATGAGCAATTCTGGCTAAAGGCCAGGGAACAAAATACAAGCCTCGAACTGAAGGTCAGTCTGCCTGAAGCCGAAATTGAGCTAATTGCCGATGAAACCAAATTAATCCAGGTCCTGGCTAACCTGATTGACAATGCGCTAAAGTTCACTCATAAAGGTTCTGTTACTTTTGGCTATAAAATCAGGGAAAATGAACTCGAATTTTTTGTGCAGGATTCTGGTATTGGCATTGCACCGGAATTACACCATGAAATATTCAAACGATTTCACCAGGTTGAAAGCACAAATACAAGGAAATTCGGAGGATCCGGACTTGGCTTATCCATATCCAAAGCCTATGTTGAATTGATGGGAGGACGAATTTGGGTATCTTCTGAGCTTAACAAGGGATCTGTATTCTATTTTACAATTCCCTATAATACCGCCAGTAAGGATGAAGTCCCCATAACCAAAGCAATTCCGGATTCTGAATCTGATTTAAAAAACAGGAGAACCCTCCTGATTGCAGAAGATGAGGAATTAAATTTTAATTTATTGAAGGAGCAGTTGTCGGGCCTGAATGTCAATATTTTAAGGGCCAATAATGGCGTAGAAGCTGTTGAACTTTGCAGGACAAGGGTAGTTGACCTGATATTAATGGATATCAAAATGCCCCTGATGGATGGATTTATGGCAACCAGGAAAATAAGGGAATTTCTGCCTGATATACCTATCATAGCACAAACGGCATATAATACAGAAGCCGACAAAGAACTTGCCTATGCAAGCGGATGTACCTCTTTTATAAGTAAACCGCTTAAAAAGGATGTTGTGCTGTCTGCAATCAATGAATATCTTCCGGCAGAATAAAAAAAGCTCAATTTATTGCGATAATGTGGAAATATCGATTTCACGTTATGAATAGAAGATGAACCCGGATTGGATTTATCAGATCCCTGAATTATTGTGGCGAAGAAAATGGGAATGCATATCTTACAAATACATGCAGCGTAATTTTCTATTTAACGTCTCTATATAAAATTCAAAAACTTCTATTATGAAAAAAATAGTTCCTAACATGGGTGCCGCTATCCTGTCGGTACTTTTTGCCATGATGACGTCGTGCATATCCTCCCAGTCCTTTATGAACATTAAAGGCAGCGGTCCATCCATTGCCAAAGACTTCCAGGTGTTAAATTTTCATGGCATTGATGTATCCCACGGCTTTGACGTTGTTCTTGTGCAGGGTAATTCGGAAGGGCTCACATTGACTGTACAGGAAAACCTGCTTGAATACATCACAGTTACTGTTGACCAGGGTATTCTGAAAATATATTCTGATAAAAACATTATGTCCACGCAACCCATGAAGGCACGGATCACATTTAAGGACATCAATAAAATGAACGTCTCCGGAGGAGGTGATGTTTCAAGTGAAACACCACTCAATGTTCAAAAAATGGATATAAGAATGAGTGGCGGGGGTGATGTCAATTTCAATTTGAATACTGATGAACTGAAATGTGGCATATCGGGAGGCGGAGATTTAAAAATAGATGGAAATGTAAAAAATTATAATCTTGATCTGACTGGCGGCGGTGATGTAAGATCAGTAATTAATGCTGCGGCTGAAATTGATTGCAGGGTTTCCGGGGGTGGAGATGTAAGGATTACAAGCAAGGGCAAAACATCGGACGCCAAAATTAATATCAGCGGAGGGGGTGATCTTACCATGGAACTGAATGCCGATAGATTGAAATGTTCACTTTCAGGCGGTGGTGATGCAACACTGAGCGGACAAGCCGGAAGTGTAAATATTAGCCTGAATGGTGGAGGAGACGTCACTGCAGGTAATCTGCAGACCGGTATCCTGGATTTCCAGGTAAGCGGCGGTTCCGATATTCACGTGAATGTATCCAATGAACTTACAGGTCAGATTTCAGGTGGCGGTAATGTTTATTATACAGGTAATCCTGCCAAAGTTTCTGTTGATACAAGGGGCGGTTCAATGGTAAAAAAGGAGTAAGAGGAATTATGAATTATGAATTTTGAATGATGAATTGCACGGAGAATGATTGCTTGTTTGAGGTTTGAGGTTTGACTGCATGACTTCTTTACTGATTACCGATTACTGATTACCGGTTACTGATTACCGATTACAACAGTCTTCCCGGTCTTAGCCGATTCCCGGGCTGCATCCAATATCCTTACAACCATTACATTATTTTCGAGTGAATAAAGTCCCTTTTTTGGGATTTTTATTTTTCCGCGTAAAACATCAACAAAATAAGAGAAAGGATCATCGTAAACAGGCGTATCTTTCGTTGTAACCAGAATGGAGTGTTCCCCACCCGATTTGCTGTTCCGGAGCCGCATAGCAGTATTGTTTACTGAAAGGATATATCCTGTTTCTCCATAAACCTCCATATCTTTTCTGCCAAAAGGCCAGTTCCAGGATGCCTGAATGATGCACTGGGCAGAAGGATAATTAACCAGTATAGTCGCATCATCGTCAACCTTTGGATAAATCTCCGGTTTGAACTGGCGGGTGACGGCTGTGACTGAAACCGGGTCCTCATCTTGCATTAAATATGTCATTAAGTTAGCACCATAGCAACCAAAGTCATTCAGGGCACCTCCCCCGTTTTGGACTGGATCTGTAAGCCAGTCAAGGAATTCTTTGCCACATCCGATTTCCTTTGGTCCCTCGTGACCATCATGAAAGACCACTTTTCTAATTTTTCCAAGGTAATTGCTGTCGTTTGCCAGTTGCCAGGTTTTCTCCGTAGTCGGGTACCAGGAGGTTTCAAAATCGGTAAGGATTTGAATATGATATTTTGCTGCCAGTTCTGCCATCCTGGTGGCATGTGCCATATTGGTAGCCAGTGGTTTTTCAACCATCACATGAATTCCCCTTGGCGCGCAGGCTTCCACAACCATCATGTGTTCAAAAATCGACCCAAAGGCAGCCACTGCTTCAGGCTTAACCGCATCCAGCATTTTATTCAGATCAGAGTAAAACAAATCAGGCTTCAGGTTATATTGTTTGGCTATCTGTTCGTAAAGCTCCTTGTTTGGCTCAAATATGCCCACCAGTTCAATATCCTTCCTGCCCTTTTCTGCCCTGTCAAGAATAAACACAGCGTGTCCGTGGGTTAATCCGGCGACAGCCATTCGAACAGGTTTTTGTGCGGTTGATTGTGCTTTTGACGTGTCTAATTGAAGTAGGCAAAAAGCAATAACAAGGATAAAAGATGAACTTTTGATCATGGAGGTGACATTTAAGCTGTAAGTTAAATTATTTTCCATAAACATCAATTGGTCAGGGTGTCTTTCATTTCTTTTAACCAGCCAAATTCTTCCATCGGATTATCAGTATTACAGTCGTTTGCAGAAGTCTTTTCATCTTTGCTGCAATTTAAGAGCAGAATGGATGCAATTACAAAAAGTATTATTTTCATCATAACCAATATAAGATTTATATTGAACAGATGAATATAACACCCGAAAGGTTGCTTTATGACTGAATCCATTAAAATCCTGCCGTCATAAGTGCGAAGTGAGCAGGTAAGTCAGAAACGCTATGGGTCTTCGCAGTTATTATTTCATTCATATTTTATTACCTCAGTAGGACAACTTTCTGCTGCCTCAATGATTTGTGGCTCGAATTTACTGAAATCGACACCGCTCTTAACCACCATTTTATCCGGAATCGCAAAAACTTCAGGACAAACCATTTCACATGCTCCGCAGGAAATGCACTCATTGTCGCTTTCGTCCAGCCAGACTCTCCTGATTGCCATATGTAGGATTTTTAAGTATTTAGAAAACTTTTTGTTCAAAGCAATAATCCCGAGTCAAATCAAACCAATAACTGTTGTAAAAGTTCAACAGGCATACGCAACCTTTTTTATAAATTTACATCTTTCAAAAAATCAATCCGAATATGAAAAACAAATTGTTCGTATTTCTGATTTTTGCCCTGTTCACTTCGGTCGCCTGCGAAAAAGAAATAACTCCAATTGTTGAGAATGTTGGAGTGCCTTTAATCACCAAAGAAATATACTCTGACGATTTATACACTGAATTTACCTATAATGAGCAGAATCTTCTGAAAGAAAGGAAGTCCAAATGGTTTTACACACTGTATCATTATGATGCATATAACTGGTTGAGGAGTACTGATATGTATGAAGATCCGGGAATTTTTAGCAGTAATTGGGTCACGGCTCAGGCTGCAATGAACAGAGTGGATTGGGTCAATCCTGAAAATACGAATAAATCAGGCAGAGCATCTTACACGTACAAAAATCAAATTCTTGAATCAATAATTATATTGAGAATTCCTGGTGGAGTTCAAAATAAGTCAACGTTTGAATACGGTGAAAAAGGAAGGATTGTGAACCAGGTGTTTTATTCTGAAGGAGAACCTTCTGGAAGAATTGTCTATACATACGATGAATCCGGAAATGTAAGCAAGGAAGAGCAGTATTACGGCGCCGCATTATCAAGCACACGGTTGTATGAATACGATAATAAGCATAATCCATTTGCAGTTTTCGGACATTTGCTGACACCCGGAATTTACACAAATGAAAATAACATTATCAAGGAAACTTTTATCCTGGCTAATAATACAGATCCTAACATTGAAACGGTTCACGTAACTGAATCCACTTATGAATACAATGACCAGAACTATCCGGTAGCAAAAAACGGGTATATCAGTTATGAATACAAATAAGGAGTGCTATCCCTATATTTGCAGGGTAATTTCCGGTTATCCGCATGGCAGAAAATCCTAAGGAAGAAAAACGTAAAATCATCCACCTTGATATGGATGCATTCTATGCTTCCATAGAACAACGCGACAATCCCGAATATAAAGGCAAGCCGGTTGTTGTCGGCGGACTCCCCGACGGCAGAAGGGGTGTGGTGGCCACCGCCAGTTATGAAGCACGAAAGTTTGGGATTCACTCGGCGATGTCATCTAAAAGGGCTTACCAGCTTTGTCCCACGGCAATTTTTTTACGCCCCCGGTTTGATGCGTACAAGGAAGTTTCAAGGAAAATGCGGGAGATTTTTTCGAGGTATACCGACCTGATCGAGCCATTGTCGCTTGATGAAGCTTATCTGGATGTAACCTGCGATAAACAAAGTATCGGCTCAGCCATTGAAATCGCAAGGCAGATCAAGGATGCCATCAGAAATGAATTACAGCTCACAGCCTCAGCAGGCGTGTCAATTAACAAGTTTGTAGCCAAGATTGCGTCCGAAATGAAAAAGCCGGATGGCCTTACTTTCATCGGTCCTTCCAAAATAGAAGGATTTATGGAAACGCTTCCGGTTGAAAAATTCTTCGGTGTGGGGAAGGTGACAGCAGAAAAAATGAAAAAAATGGGATTGCATACTGGTGCTGATCTGAAAAAACTGACTGAAAAAGAGCTGACGAAATATTTTGGGAAGGCCGGCAGGTTTTATTATTATATTGTGCGGGGAATTGATGACAGACGCGTTGAGCCCGACAGGGAAACCAAATCGGTAGGCGCAGAAGATACCTTTGCGTTCGATCTGACAACACTGGAAGAGATGAACAATGAGCTTGAAAGAATAGCTGAAACCGTATGCGACCGTTTACAGAGACATAAACTGAGCGGGAGAACAGTTACGCTTAAAATAAAATACAGTGATTTTAAACAGATCACAAGGAACCGGTCATTTCTTCATCCAATTGATGACCTGGCGACAATCACGGAAACGGCTAAACAATTGCTTTTCCTGACAGGGACGGAGGGTAAGGCGATCAGGCTTTTGGGGATAACGCTGTCAAATTTCGGGGAAGCACACCCGGTAATCAGGAAAGTGGAGGACACGGGGCAGTTGAGGATGTTTTAATATGCTAATATGCCAATGTGCTAATATGCTAATGGGCTGACGCGGCTATACAACTGCATAACTGCAGAACTTCTTTATTCGCTTAACTCCAGCCAGCGATCGGTTTTTTGATCTACGAGGGCGATTATTTCGGCAATTCGTTGTGATTTTGCAATCAGATCATTTGTTTCGAGGTTTCCCGTACTTAAAAGAGTTTCGAGCGTTTTTCTTTCCTTTTCCAGCACTTCAATTTCAACTGAAAGCAATTCGAGTTCCTTCTTTTCTTTAAAACTGAGTTTTTTTCTGCCGGAATCATTTGATTCTTTAACTGAATTACCGGAACTTTTAATGCGGGGCTGCTCTTCACTCCGCCGGCTCTCAATCTCCTGTTGTTTTTGAGATACACGGTAATCACTGTAATTTCCCGGAAAATCATACACGGCCCCATTCCCTTCAAAAATAAAAAGATGTTCTACCAGTTTATCCATAAAAAACCGGTCGTGAGATACAATGATCAGGCAGCCGCCGAAATTGGCCAGGTATTCCTCCACTACATTCAGGGTTACTATGTCGAAATCATTGGTGGGCTCATCCAGCACAAGGAAATTAGGATTCCTCATGAGAACAGTCATCAGGTAAAGGCGCCTTCTTTCCCCTCCGCTTAATTTTTCAACCTGTACATAATGCATCTCAGGTGAAAAAAGGAAAAAATTGAGAAACTGGGAAACATTCAACTGACGCCCATCCGCCAGGGTGACCACCTCGGCAATGTCACGCATAATATCAATCACCCGCTGGCCCGGTTTGAATTCAAGGCCCTGCTGCCGGTAATAGCCATAAACAACTGTCTCTCCCTGGTCGAGTTTGCCTGAATCAGGCTGTATAAGGTTTGTAATTATATTCAGAAAGGTCGTCTTCCCCACCCCGTTTCTTCCAATAATTCCTATTTTCTCCCCTTTCGTAAAGGTATAGCTGAATTTGTCCAGGATAACTGTATCATCAAACTTCTTGGATATCTTGTCAAGGATGAGAATTTTATTACCCAGCCGGGCAGTCTGCACATTCATTTCTACCTGGCGGTCGTTGCGGCGGTATTCCGCTTGCTCTTTCAGGTCATAAAAGGCGTCAATACGATACTTGGCCTTTGTGGTGCGGGCTTTTGGCATGCGGCGCATCCATTCAAGTTCACCGCGAAGAAGGTTTTGCGCCTTTTCCGTTGTCAGTGCTTTATTGAGAAGCCGCTCTTCGCGTTTTTGCAGAAATTCAGAATAATTTCCTTTATAGGAATACACTGCTCTTTCATCTATTTCAATGATCTCGTTGCAAATGCGATCAAGAAAATACCGGTCGTGTGTTACCATCAGCAAGGTGATCTGTGACTTGGAAAGGTATTCTTCCAGCCATTCAATCATATCCAGGTCGAGGTGATTCGTGGGCTCATCGAGAATGAGAAAATGAGGTTCATTTATCAGCGCTACAGCAAGAGCCAGGCGTTTAATCTGACCACCTGACAGAGTACCAACCAATTGCTCTTCATCATTCAACTTAAAGACTCCCAGCATTTGATTGATTTTGGAATCCAGGTCCCAGGCCTGGTGGAAATCCATTTGGGCAGTTGCCTTTTCAAGTCCCTTATTATCATGATGGTGAAGCGCCAGTTCATATTTCCTGACGGTGTCCATCATTTCGCCGGGTGATCCATATACTGCCTGGAAAACCGTAAGACTTTGATCGAACGCCGGATCCTGTTCGAGATAGGCCGTTTTGATATCCTTATTGATATAGTAACTGCCTGTATCAAAAGAATCTTTGCCGGCAAGTATATTCAGAAGGGTGGTTTTTCCCGCACCGTTTTTTGCTATAATGGCAACCTTCCTGCCTTCGTAAACACTAAAGGTGATATTTCTGAAGAGGTTGATATCCCCAAAGGATTTAGAAGCATTTTCAATTAACAGGTATGTGCTCATTATTTTTTGTTAAGGGAGACAAAGATAGCATTAAAACAGCCGGAGAAAACTGGCCGGTATTTTAGAAACGAACCTCATGGGTTCCCTTGTTTCGGGATGTGTGAATGCGAGTACGCCGGCATGCAGTCCAAGGCGGCCAATAGGATTGGTGCCTGTACCATATTTTTTATCACCCACAACAGGATGTCCAATACTTTGCATGTGCACCCTGATCTGGTTTTTCTTTCCTGTTTCAAGGTCAACTTCGAGAAGTGTGCATTCCCTGGCAGTTTTCAGTACCTTATAATGCGTAATGGCCAGTTCACCCTTTTCCGGGTCATCCGTGACATGCATAAAATAAGCCGTGCTCTCATACAGATAAGTTTTGATCGTATCCGCCGGTTTTTTAACAACCCCTTCAACGACGGCATAATAGGTTCGCTCAGTTACGCTTGATTGCCAGCTATTCTGCAACAGGCTTTGTATTCTTTCACTTTTGGAGAAAAGCAATAATCCGGATGTATCGCGATCCAGCCGATGAACAACAAATATCTTATTTTGAGGATTTTCTTTCTTTACATACTCGCTTAATATACTAATGGCAGTCTCACCTTCAACGCCGGTGGAAACTGAAAGCAAACCGGCACTCTTGTCAATTACGATGATATGATCGTCCTCAAAAACGATATGTAACTTGCGTTCGATTTCCTTGCCGGGACTTCCCTTCCTTTTTATAAGCACCTGCTGGCCGGGAGTTAACGGATGGTCGAACTGTGAAACAGCCTGGTTATTGATCCAGATATGTTTATTGCGAAGAAGAGATTTAATATTATCCCGGCTTTTGTTTTTCAGGTTAAGTATGAGGAACTTCATTAAAGGAGAATCCTCTTTTACTTCCAGGATCATATCGTCCAAACCCTTGTATTCCCTGCTAAAATTTGTTCTCCCGGTCTCTTCCATGAATTCATATAAATGAAATGCAAAGTTGACCAAAAAAGTTAATTTTTTTATCTTGGGGAAAAATTTCAAATATTAAGCTTCATTGCCAAAACATAACCATTAATTTTTCAAATTCATGAGTACACTTTTCAGTCCCGCCAGGATCATTATTACGGTAGTTCTGTTTACAGCCTTTATCAATGGCAAATCCCAGACCAATTTTGTATGGGGCAAACAATTTGGTTCGCTTGAGGAGGATTACACCCTCAATCATGTAGTCGCCAAAGACGGTAACATCTATGTTGCCGGTAAAACAAAGGGCAGCATGGATGGCCGGAACCTGGGTGAAAATGACGGATACATTATCAAAATCGATAGCTTATCCAATACAATATGGACAAAACAGTTCGGCACGCCGCAGAATGATGATGTACAGTGGTCGGCTATTGATGAAAAGGGTTGTGTTTACATCACAGGAACTACCCTTGGTTCAATGGAAGGAATGAACAAGGGAAAGGAAGATGTATTCATTGTCAAGTATAATCCGGATGGAGTGCTGGCCTGGACCAGGCAGTTCGGAACAGACAGCACAGACATGGCACAGGGAATATATGCCGACCAAAAGGGGGGAATTTACATTGCAGGTGGCACTATGGGGATCATGGGAGAGAAATCCTTTGGAGGCATGGATGGGTTTGTTTTGAAAATAAATGAAAATGGCGAAGAGGTCCATTTAAGTCAGTTTGGAACCAGTGGAAACGATAATGCTGTAGGAATTTCAGGGGATGGAAAATCGCTGTTTATTACCGGAACTACCTGGGGCGATTTAGGAGGTAAAAACCATGGTATGATCGACGCTTTTGCAGGAATTTTTACTGGTGATGGCAAACCCGTCAAATTCATCCAGTTTGGAACGGATGGATTTGATATTGGTCTCCAGATCATATCAGATGATAAAAACAATTTATATGTAGGCGGTTCCACATCTGGCAATATGGAGCAGATCCAGCAAGGGGAAGGTGATTGCTTTCTTACGAAGATAAACTCCGGAGGCGAAGTGGAATGGAGCCGGCAATTTGGCACTCCGAATCACGACGGTGTGCGGGGAATTGAATTCAATGGAAAAATATCGGATAATATACTGGTCAGTGGTGTAATGAATCTTCCCCCGGCCAGGACATTTATAAGAATGTATGACCCGAAAGGTAATCTCCTGTGGGAAAAAATATTCCTGGGTGCTTCTGGAAAAGACGCGAGCCTTTGCGACAATGGTAATATTTACCTCCTTGCCTTAACAGGGGAAAACATATTTGGAAAACTGATCGGTGTAACAGACGTTATTCTAGTTAAGATCAAGCTTGACAGGTGTTTCATGAATCTTTAACACCGAATTTTTTCTTTAATCTCTCCAGTTTATGTTCACCATATGCTCTTGTGATGATAAGGGCAAACAAAACGGGTACTATAAAGATTCCAAGGAACGTGGCGGCCAGCATACCCCCAAATACGGTCCAGCCGATGGTCTGTCGGGCCACAGCCCCGGCTCCTGCTGCGAATATAAGGGGTGAAACCCCAAAAATGAAGGCCATGGATGTCATCAGGATAGGACGCAGACGTAGCTGAACGGCTTCGAGTGTTGCCCTGGTGATATCCATTCCGCAATCAACTCGGACTTTTGCAAATTCTACAATCAGTATTGAATTTTTCGCTGCAAGCCCGATCAGGGTAATTAAACCAATCTGGGCATACACGTTATTGCTCAGCGAATGATTAAGGGTAAGGGCGAGGATCGCACCAAATGCACCCAACGGAACTGCAAGCAGAACGGAGAAAGGTACCGACCAGCTTTCATACAGGGCAGAAAGAAACAGAAATACAAACATGAGCGAAATAAAGAATATCACAACAGTCGTATTTCCCGCAATGATCTCTTCACGGCTCAGTCCCGAAAATTCATACCCATATCCGGCCGGCAACACTTTGTCTGCAACATCCTTTATTGCAGTGATTGCCTGTCCGCTGCTGTATCCAGGGGATGCATTTCCATTAAACTCTGCAGACCGGTATAAATTATAGTGTGAAATCAACTGTGCATTTTCAGTCACTGTATAGCTGATCAAAGTACTTAATGGCAACATCTCTCCACGGTCATTCCGCACAAAATAGTTGCCCAGCTGTTCAATATTTTTTCGAAATACAGTATCTGCCTGGGCCACAACCCGAAAATTCCGGGAATACTTTGAAAAATCATTGATATAGCGGCTCCCAAGGAAAGTCTGAAGCGTAGAAAACACTTCTGTAAGGCTTACGCCCATTAGTTTACATTTTTCACGATCAACCGTGATCTCATACCCCGGTGTGTGCGCAGTAAAAAATGTAAAGGTATTTGTGATTTCCGGCCGTTTATTGGCTTCGGCCATAAAATTCATGGCAACATCTTCAAAAGCATGTATGTTGTCAGTACTTTCCCGTTGCTGCATAATAAAGCTGAATCCGCCCGTTCTTCCTAAGCCGGGAATAGCAGGAGGCGGGATGACCACAATCCTGGCTTCCTTGATTGCAGCAAAACGCTGCTGCAATTGTGTGATCATTCCTGCTAATTGCATAGATTCAGATTTTCGCTCATCCCATGGTTTAAACTGACAAAAAATGGTGCCGCTGTTTGATTTGTTTGAAAAGGAAACCACATTCAGTCCGGCAATGGCAGCGTAATGCCCAACTCCGTCAATTTCGCCCAGTATGCCCATCATCTTTTGCAAAACTTCAACTGTTCTTGTTGTTGATGATGCTTCGGGAAGTTCGAACGTAATAAATACCCGGCCTTCATCTTCTGTTGGCAGAAATCCGGTGGGCTTGTTTTTGAAAAGAAAGAATGTGGCCACCAGCAGAAGGACCAAGAAGATGACAATATACCTGGCATGTCGCAATCCTTTTCCCACCGTTAGAGTATATTTTACAGTGATTCGCTTAAACCACAAATTAAAACCATTAAAAAAGCGGTTGGGAGGCTTTTCCTCAGAGGGCATGTGTACCCGTTTAAGCATGATGGAACACAGGGCCGGGGTGAGTGTGAGGGCAACAAAGGCAGAAATGAGAACGGAAATGGCAATAGTGATGGCAAACTGCTGATAAAGTTTCCCCACGATGCCGGGGATGAATCCAACGGGAATAAATACCGCGGCCAATACCAGTGCGATGGCGATAACCGGACCTGAGATATCTTTCATGGCCTTATATGCAGCTTCTCTCGGAGACAAATGTTCCTCATCAATATTATGCTGTACCGCTTCTACTACAATAATGGCATCATCAACCACTATTCCGATGGCCAGCACAAAACCGAATAGAGTCAACGTGTTGACAGTAAAACCCAGGGGAATGAAAAATGCAAATGTGCTGATTATCGACACAGGTATCGCCAGTATAGGTATCAGGGTTGCCCTGAAATTCTGCAGAAAAAGAAAAACCACCAGTGTTACAAGCAATAATGCAATCAAGAGGGTTTCAACCACTTCATGGATTGAGACACGAACGACTGATACTGTTTCAAAAGGAATACTGTAATCAATATCAATAGGGAATGACTGTTTCAGGTTATCAAGGGTTTCCACCACTCCCCGGGCAGTTTCGATGGCATTGCTTCCCGGACTCTGAAAAATGAGCAGGAATGAAGCCCTTTTCCCATCCACAAAACCGCTGCCGGAGTATTGAAACCTGCCCAGTTCAATGCGGGCCACATCATGAAGATAAACAATTGACCGGTCAACTGTATTTGTTTTGATAATGATGTCCCCAAACTCTTCTTCTGATTTCAAACGTCCGTGAACAAAAGCAGTATACTCGAAAGCCTGTTCCTTTGGCTGCGGTGAAGAGCCAACTGACCCTGCTGCCACCTGAACATTCTGTTCCTGCACAGCCCTGATGACATCACTTGCTGTAATTCCCTGCTGAGCCATTTTATCGGGCTGGAGCCAAAGGCGCATGGAAAAATCCTCTGCCCGGGTAAATGCGTCCCCCACCCCTTTTACACGCAATATGGCATCACGAATAAAGATGTTTGTGTAATTATCTACAAACTTTATATCATGTGTACCCTCGGGTGAATAGACCCCAACCACCATCAAAATACCGGTGTTACTTTTCCTCACCGTAAGTCCCAGGCGTTTTACATCATCAGGCAACTGCGGCAAGGCACTATTTACCCTTGTCTGAACATCCATTGCTGCAATATTGACATCTGTTCCCAATTCAAAATTTACATTCATTCCAAGGCGTCCATCACTGGTGCTGTTCGTAGATATATAAGTCATTCCCGGAACTCCGTTCACCTGCACTTCTACCGGTGTGGCCACAGTTTCCTCTACTGTGGCCGCATCAGCACCCGGGTAAATACCCGACACCTGTACCACAGGTGGTGTAATGGACGGATATTGGCTAACAGGTAATTTAATAAGGGAAATTAAACCCACAAGGGTCATCACTATGGAAATGACAATGGCCGTTATGGGTCGTTTTATGAATGTATTGGCTATCATTAAATTCTTTTTTTGGCAGATTTAATCCTTCTTTTTTTCAGTGCCTGTCTGATTGACACTGACGACCGCTCCGTTCCTCAATTTCTGTATGCCGTCAGTCACAATCATCTGTCCTTTTTGCAAACCCGACTGTCACTACTACCCGGTCTTCGAATTGAGCACCCAGTGTAACTTTTGTTTGCCTTACCTTTTGACTGTCGACAACAAACACGAAATATTCCGACATTTGTTCAAGCAGTGATTTTGAAGGAATCACCAGTTGACCCTGATCACTGGCATTGAGAACATGAATTATGCAGCTCATACCAGCACGGAGTTTCTGGTCATGATTCGGAAAAACAAGACGAATGCGGATTGTACCTGTCTGCGGATCGATGGCCCGGTCAATGACCTGAATTCTGCCTTCCTCGCTGTATAGCGATTTATCAGGCAAGGAAATTCTGAATGTAGAATCATTTTGTGGACTGTTTGCCCTGAATAATTCCTGAAAGTTTCCCAATTCTCTCTCATTGATCACAAAATCAGATCCCATAGGATTATCCGTTGAAATTGTATTTAGAAGTGTTTGACCGGGAGAGACCAGCGAACCCATTTTTACCTGTGAAATTCCGATGGTTCCATCAAACGGTGCCCTGATGAGCGAATAGTCTAAATCAGTCTGTGCCCTCGCCAGTCCGGCTTTTGCTGAAACAAGCTCAAGCCCGGCATTCTGCAGATCAGTCATTGCATCCTCGAGTCTTTGCTTTGCAATGGCATCCTGCTCACTAAGCTTTGCATACCTGTCAGCATTGCGACGTGCCCTTTCTTCATTGGCTGTTGCTATATCCACATTTGCCTTCGCTTGATTGTAGGAAGCTATGTATTTACTCCGATCGATCTCATACAATTTCTGACCCTCCTTCACTGTGCTTCCTTCTTTAAAATAGATGCCGGTTATAAATCCGCCTACCTCACTCCTCAACTCCACCTCACTCAGGGCTACGATGGATCCAGGATAATTGGAATAGAAACTGACCTTTTCTTCACTTACTTCAGTCACATTCACAGGTATACCAGTTCCGGCCGAATCACCAGCATCCTTTTTCCTACATGCATTTAACAATATTGAAACAAGCAATAAGGCCGTTAAAAATTGCGAACTTTGCCGGTATGTGCCTTTTTTTCTCATATATTAATAATTAACTGAAATGTTACCCAGTGCATTTTCAACATCAATTTTACTCGATAGCAGCCTGTAGAGGGCATTTAATTGATTAATGCGGGAGGTGCGCAAATCGGTTTCTGATACAATCACCTCCAGGTATGTTTTAATTCCCTGATTATATTGCAGTCTTACCGTACTATACACCTCACTGGCAATCTGAGCGTTTTCAAGGGCCGCTTCATAAGCTTTGAGATTGCTTTTATAGGAAGCCATTGACTGCTCATATTCTGCAGTCATCCGGTTTTTCATGTTCAATGTATCCAGTGCCATCTCCTGGTATTGCAGGTTGGCCCTTTTCACTTGCTGAATCCGCTTTGTGCCCTTGAATATTGGAAATGAAAGCCTTAACCCGACAGATGAATTTGGAAAATCACTCCTGTACAGATCTACTAAAGCATCATTCTGATAAACCAGGTTATAATTTGCGTAGGCAGATAATTCCGGCAAAAATCCCATCTTATAATAATCCGCATTCGACTTTTGCAATTTCAGTCCCGTCACCAAAAGCTGGTACTCAATACGGTTATGATAATCCACCGCATTGAGTGTATCGATCCATGAATCTTTCATCATCCTGATGCTGTCATAAGAGATTTTTAACGGCTGGTCAGGAGGATATCCGATAAGTTCCTTCAGATATGCGTATTTTGCTTTTATCTCCTCCCGGGTGCCATACATTTCGGCCTTAATATTATTTAGGGAAATCGAAGCCCGCTGATAGTCGATTTTATCACTGGCCCCGACCTCATACTGGCTGCGGGCGTCCTTCATGCTTTTTTCCTGACGGGCAAAGTCTTCCTGTAAAAAATCCATTTGGGCAGTGGACAACAAAATATCATAGTACGCCTTACTAACATCCACAACGAGCCGGATTTTACTTTGATGCGTTGCCTGCCTTGACCGGAGCCTGTAATATTTTGCAGATTTGGCCGCAATGAATACATCGCTGTTAAAAATCTCCTGGCTTGCATTCAGCTGGATGGCAGAGGTATTTTTCACCCCCGTGGTAATCTCTCTTTTCGGTCCCTCAGGATTGGAAAAATCCGGAAATATGGAAACAGGCTGTTTAACATATTTCTGGAAACTGCCGGAAAGATCAATTTGGGGGAGCCAATCAGAAAGTGCGATACCAACATCGCGCCGGCTTATCTCTTCGCTGATCTGCAACTGTTGTACAAGCGGCTGATGCTTCATTGCATACACAAGACAGGTATTGAGATCGGCACTGTCGGGGATTACATCGGGCTGGGACTGCGAAAACAGAATATTCTGTAAAGGAAATATGCCTGCTATCTGCATAAACATACCCATACAAAACATAGTACTCCTTAATTTGAATTTGTTGGATTTGACTGGTAACATATACATTCAGAAACTTTTACCTTTTGCATATAACACAATATGGCTTACATGCAATGAACCTTTCTCTACATTATCATAAAAAAAACAATGCAAACTGAATTAAGTTGAGAAGAATTCTTTTAAAATTCATGAATTCCATTATTGTCCGCCTTTTCACATTTTTTAACCATTTTTAACAGGTATCCGATTAACTAAACAGGTATCGACCTGTTTATTCGGACTAATACATATGAATTTGAAATACCGGTTGCTATATTTAGTATTTGCGGCATTATTGCTGACTGATCTGAATGGCCAGGGTCAGAACTATTCCCATGGTGAACTTTGCAGGGGTTGAACCCTATCTGGTTGCAAAGTCAGATACAGTTTATGTGATCAATTTCTGGGCTACCTGGTGCGGACCTTGTCGGCGTGAGCTTCCCAGTATGGAAAAGATCCACCTGGATTATTCCGGTAAGAAAGTCAGGGTATTGCTTGTGAGCCTGGATTTTCCAAATCAGCAAAAGGGCCTTCAGCAATTCCTTGCATCCAATCTTATTACAGCATCCGTAATATTGCTCAATGAACCGGATGCCAATGCCTGGATTGACAAAGTGGATCCTTCGTGGACCGGAGCGCTTCCTGCCACCCTTATTTATAAAGGTGAAGACAGGTTATTCTTCGAAAAGGAACTCACCTACCAGGATATAAATAATTCAATTGTCTCTCTTAAACCTTAATAGTAATCTTAAAATGTAAAATCATGAAAACAATCCTGTCATCATTCTTACTGATATTGGCTGCCAACCTCTTTGCCGAAGGCTACAAAGTTGGTGACCACGCTGCAGATTTCAAACTGAAAAATGTAGATGGTAAAACAATCAGTCTATCCGACTTTCCGAATGCCAAAGGCTTTATTGTAGTATTTACCTGCAATAATTGCCCCTATGCCAAGGCCTACCAGGACCGGATCATTTCGCTTGATCAGAAATACAAAACCCTGGGTTACCCGGTTATTGCCATCAATCCGAATGACCCTGCCGTTGAGCCGGCTGATTCATACGATGCCATGGTAGTTAAGGCAAAAGATAAGGGATATACCTTCCCATACCTTTTTGACCCACAGCATGTCATTTATAAATCTTACGGAGCAACCAATACTCCCCATGCATTTGTATTAAACAAGGATACACAGGGTAAGCTGGTTGTAAAATACATAGGAGCAATTGATGACAACTATCAGGATGCTTCTGCTGCAAAAAAACCTTATATTGAAAATGCTGTGAAGGCATTGCTTTCAGGAAAGGAACCTGAACCCAGCATGACAAAGGCTATAGGATGCAGCGTTAAGTCAAAATCATAAGGGGTATTATTATTGGAATCAAAAATTGCCGTCAGTTTAAACTGACGGCAATTTTGTTTAAAATAAATTTTGAACATTTTTTGTTATTCATTTATTACAATACGATTAAATTTGTGCTTTGATTAATAACATCAGATACCGGAAATTTGGCATTCAATGCCTTCACTGGCACAAGTTATAAATTGATTGATTAAATGACTTTCTTATGAAAATGATTCAATTCATGGCCGTATTATGTTTATTAACCATGACTTATTCCTGCGGTGACAGTATTTTTTCGCAATCCTGTCCATCGGGATTGATCTCACTTTGGAAAATGGATGAAACAGCCGGGAGTACTTTTTATGATTCAAAAGGCAATCATGATGCATCAAGAAGCTCAGAATTAATCAGTGCAGAGGGAAAGATCACATGGTTCACAGTATTTTGACTTTTCGAACCGCGATCTGGCCAAAATATCGGATGATGCTGCTTTCAACTTTCCACACAATTCAAGCTTCAGTATTCTATACTGGTTGAAATTTTCGGATACCCAATATGGACTCAATGGAGGACAGGACCATATTGTAATCAGCAAGGGTGACTGGAATACCGGCGGTCCATCAACTGCCATGTGGGCCAGCGGTGTAAATGGATCAGGAAAGGTAAATTTTCTGCTGAGTGATGACACCGGATATAAAATCGACCTTGAAGGGGAAGGACATTATAATGACGGGCAATGGCACCAGGTTGCCTGCGTAAGGGATGAATCAAATGATGAAAATATATTATATGTAGATGGTATTATTGTGGATCGGGCCACCCATAATTATAAGGGAAGTTTTACCAATTCAGATAAGATTTGCATTGCCCATCTGATGAATCTTGGTGAACCTCAATACTATTACATGGGATTTGTTGATGAAATCGCGATTTATAACAGGGCATTAAACGCCTCTGAAATTACTAACCTGATCGCATCAGCCTCCTCAGGTGTGGGTATTTGCAACGAAACTGCCACATCCCTACTTGAAAATCCTTCCCCTGCGTCATTTATCTTGTTTCCCGTACCTGCCACCGATCTGATGTATGTAAAACTTACGGATGCATTTACATTGCCGGAACCAAAAAACAACGTCAAATTCAGGTTTCAATATAATTTGGTAATAAAAAATTTTAATCAGGTTACATATGCTTTTGCTCCCTGCATTTTTGCAGTTGATCAAAATCAAGCAGCGTCATTTAACAATAAAATTAATTTTACGACAGATTGGAAAATAGTTTACTGTAATAATTTATTTTGCTAAGCACATTTACTCCGTCTATTTTAATTGAATTATGAATATAAATCTACACTGAATGAAACTATCAACTTACTTTTTCAGGCTATTTTTTATAATAGCGACAATTTCCTTCTCCCTCACTTCTTTTTCCCAGGACTGCCCTGTCGGGTTAGTATCTTATTGGAAAATGGATGAAACGTCAGGAGTGGTTTTCTCCGATTTTACAGGAGGCCATGATGCCACCCGTACTGACGAACTTACTTATCATAGCGGAAGAGTTGGCAATTCTCAATATTTTTATTTTGATGACCCAACCGAAGTCGGAGACAGGGCACAAATTCCGAATAGCTCCGATTTTGATTTTCCTGCACAATCCAGTTTCAGTGTTGTGTATTGGCTAAAATTCACTGAAACCCAGTATGGAATTGGCGCAGGTCAGGATCACATCGTGATCAGCAAAGGCGACTGGGAGGGAGGCGGTCCATCTCAAGCCTTGTGGGCAAGCGGTGTAAATGGATCCGGAAAGGTAAATTTCTTACTCAGTGACAATACAGGTACAAAAGTTGACCTGGAAGGCGACGGACATTATAACGATGGCCAGTGGCATCATGTAGCCCTTGTTCGCAATGGATCGAACCATACCAGTTATCTTTATGTAGATGGTGTAATAACAGACCAGTCAGATTATAATTATTCCGGAAATTTCACTAACTCAAGTCCCATTAGCATTGCCTGCATGTACAACTATGGTAATCCTCAATATTATTATTGGGGAGATGTGGATGAAATCGGTATTTATAACCGTGCCATAAGTGCCGGTGAAATCGATGAGTTAATATCATCCGGTTTATCGGGATTGGGCATTTGCAATACAGGCCAGGAACCTACCAGCCCGAATATAACATCAAATCCGGTGACTACAGGTAGCATTAATGCGGCTTATTCTTATACGGTACATGCCAGTGGAACCCAGAGCGGCATGACTTATTCACTGGTTTCGAATCCGGAAGGAATGACAATCAATTCATCCACCGGTGTGATATCATGGACTCCTTCTTCAACAGGTGTTTTTGCAGTAGAAGTAAAGGCCGATAATGGTATTGATCCCTTCGATACACAAAGTTTTTCAATTACAGTAACGGGAACAAGTCCTGTAATAACATCCCTTCCTGTTACGCAGGCATTCATCGGCTCTCCTTATGCCTATGATGTTAATGCCTCAGGAACTCAAACCGGCATGGTATATTCCCTCATCACCAAGCCAACTGGCATGACAATCAACTCCACCTCGGGATTAATTGTCTGGACCCCCTCGGAAAACGGAGATTTCCCTGTTCAGGTGAAAGCCGATAACGGGATTAATCCTTCAGCAACACAAAACTTTACAATTATCGTTTCGGATCCTACCAATTGTCCGGATGGTATCATTACCCTTCACAGGCTGGATGAAAATGCTGGTCCCGTATATGCTGATTTCTATGGCGGGCATGATGCAACGGCAAGCGTTTCACCTACTGTAACAGCAGGTATCATCAATTCAGCCCAGGTATTTACTGCATCCACAAAATTGGATATTCCGGATAACGGTACTGAATTTGACTGGCTTACAGGAAGAAGCTTTTCATTTGAATGCTGGGTTAAAACATCAGTTACCGGTTCAATGACAGCAATCGGAAGAAACCGCACCGATTACGTTGCTGCCAGATGGCTGGTAGGAACCAATAGCACAGGAAAGGCAACCTTTGAGCTGCGTGACAATGGCGGACCCAATGTGGTTATATCCGGAACTTCAAATATTGATGACAATGAATGGCATCATATTTTAGCAGTGAGAGATGGGAATAGCAATTTGAATAAGCTTTACGTTGATGGAATTCAGGAAGCAAGCAGTACCGTTTTGTATGGTCACACATTTAAAGCTGATGATCCGCTTGTTGCTACAATCGGATATTTAAAAGGAAGCGCGGATGAAATGCATTTTATTGGTTCAATAGATGAAGTAGCGATATTTGACCGTGCAGTTTCTCCTGCTGAAGTTGCATTGTTCTATAACGGAGGCTCGCCCGCAGGTCATTGCAGCAGCGGCAATACTCCGCCTGAGTTCACCACAGACCCTGTAACTTCTGCAAATGAAGACTCCCCATATTCTTATACCGCCATTGTAAATGATCCGGATGCCTCTGGTACCTTAACCATGACAGCTACAGTGAAGCCATCCTGGCTGAACTTCACCTGGTCACCCGAGACCAAATCAGGCCTTCTTTCAGGAACACCTACCAATGTTGGGGAAGATGATGTTACCCTTCGTGTAAGTGATGGCGATATTTCAGTGGATCAATCCTTCAGGATTACAATTCACAATGTAAATGATGCTCCTGTTGTGACTTCCACTCCTGCCACATCCATCATTGAAGGTTCCCTGTATGTATATACCCTCATGGTAACCGATGCAGATGAAACTGACGTAATGAATATTTCGGCTACTACACTTCCTTCGTGGTTATCATTATCATGGACGGCCGGAGCCAGAACAGCTACCATTTCAGGAACCCCGGGTCACGCAAATATCGGATCGAACTCAGTTGACATCAGTATTTCAGATGGAACTGTTACAATTCATGATTCCTTTGTTATAAACGTGATTGAAGCAGCACAGGCACCGATTATAACCGGTCAGAATGATCTGAGCCTGAATGAGGATGGCAATATTACAATCGTTAAATCAAACCTTACGATAACTGATGCCGATAATTCAATCGACGAAGTAAATATTTCAGTTTTAAGCGGAGATAATTATACATTCGATGGCAACACTGTAACTCCTTCTGCTAATTTCAACGGGCAATTGCTCGTAAATGTGATGGCATATGATAATTCGGAGGAAAGTCTGCCTTACCCTGTGATAGTTACTGTGTACCCCGTAAACGATCCTCCTGTCGTTACTTCAAATCCTGATTTGAGCGGTTCCGTCGATGTATTATATGCCTATGTACTTATAGCTGAAGACGTTGACCAGGATGAACTATTCTTATCAGTACTTGCCAAACCTGAATGGCTGGATTTTTCAGCCTCCACTGGTTTACTGGCCGGCGTTCCGGGTGCAGGTGATATCGGAGACCACCAGGTTCTTTTGCAGGTATCAGATGGTACTATTACAATTGATAAATTATTTACCATCACGGTTACAATGGAAACCGGCGTAAATGATATACAGAAAGGTCATTTTGTTTTGTATCCGGTACCAGCAAATGATGTATTGCATATTCAGTTCAATCCGTTATCCGAAGAGACACAGGTAGAAATACTTACCGCTTCGGGAACTGTTGTAGCGTCAAAATCATTCCCTGCAAATGCAGATAATGCTGAGCTAAATGTCAGCAACCTGGGCAGTGGCGTTTACCTTTGCCGGGTTAAAAACAGCAGTGTGAACAGAATCGAGAGATTTACGATCGTCAAATAAATTTACGATTTACGATTGAAAAGGCTTCCGGGAATTTAAAATCCCGGAGGCTTTTTTTTTAAAGCTATACCCTAAGCCCCTAAACCCCTAAGCCCCTAAACCCCTATTTTCATTATCTTTGTCAGCTACAAAACAAACCCCATGAACGACCAGCATAATCCGGAACCGGAAATTAAGAAGTGGATTGCTCCTTCTTTTATTCTTTCGGGTATTTGCTGGTACCTTTCCTGCGGCTTAAACGGAGATTCCTGGTTCCTTTTGTGGCTGGCTCCCATTCCGGTATTGACTGTGGCTTTGAATTTATCAGGAAGGAAAGCATTTGCAATATCCTTCCTGGCTTATCTTATTGGCCGCATGAGCTGGTTTACATATCTCATCACGGTAGCTACCATCATCCCTGCAATCATATTTACACTGTTGCTTCCCTTGATTTTTGCACTGATAGTAACCGGATCACGCTGGATTGTATTAAAAACGAAATTCCGGACCGGAATATTTGCCTTTCCGGTGTTTTTTACTGCATTCGAATTTCTGCTGATCAGTTTTTCGGCAGACGGAACGGCAGGCAGTATCGCATACTCCCAGGCAAATTTTTTACCTGTCATTCAGATTGCCTCCATTACAGGCATTTTAGGGATCACTTTTATTGTAACACTGGTTCCTTCCATTCTTGCGGTCGGCTGGTTTCATCACAACGAAAAGAACCGTTTCAAAGCGGCTTTATTCCTTGCCATTTCCGTTACATTCCTTGTATGTTTATACGGGACTTTAAGGATCAACAGTAAGGATGAAAAAAAATCCTTCAAAGCCGGATTGGTTGTACTCGAAGAGAGTCATCATTATGTGACTGATCACCCTGTTCTGAAAAATGAGTTGAATACAGTTGCGATATTTGCTGACAGTATCTCGAGGCTTGCAGAAAAAGGGGCTGAACTGGTGGTGCTCCCGGAGCGGGCATTCAATGTCAATGCAGAAACCAAATCCGGTATTATGCAAATTCTTGAAAAAACAGCCCGGGAAAATCATGTATATATTGTAACCGGATATACCAATTTCAAAAATAAACCTTCAAGGAACTCCGCCCTGGTGATTGATACCGCTGGTCATATAATTTGTGATTATAACAAGGTTCACCTGGTGACCGGATTTGAAAATCAGTTTGCTCCCGGCAATCAAACCGGATTATTCTTACTGAAAGGATTGCAGGTCGGCACTGCTATCTGTAAGGACCTTGATTTTCCAGTTCATCTGAGAAAATATGGTAAGAAAAATGCTCAAATAGTATGTATTCCGGCGTGGGACTTTGTGCAGGATGACTGGCTTCATTCAAGAATGGCTGTTTTACGGGGCGTAGAGAATGGATTTTCTGAAGTCCGTGCAGCCAGGCAGGGAAGATTAACGATCAGTGATTGTTATGGACGAGTCACTTCTGAAGTCTCCAGTAACCCTGAAAGAAATATCACACTGCTCGGGGAAGTTACCCTTCTGAAAAAGAATACGATATATTCCCGCTTCGGGGATTGGTTCGGGATATTGAACCTGTTGGCCTCATTGGCATTGATCGTAGTGGGACTGAATATTTCCCGCAGATCCCGGTGATCTCGCTTTCCGTGGGTTTCACGCACGGTTATTGAGATTGGGCCACGCTGCGTTAAAATCCTGAAGACGCCGAAGGCGGTCAAATTTCATATTTTCTTCTTTATAAAATTTTAACGCTTCTCCGGTAATTCCTTACAAAACGCAAATACCTTTTGCTGCAATTTTGTAATCATCTAATTAAAAAATAATGAACACATTCAAAACATCCCTGATGGTAGTAGCACCCACAGCAACTGCAACAGGTTCTGGTCCTGGAGGATATGCGATCGGAGCAATTATTGCCCTGCTCATTCTCGTCTATCTCATCTATTCACTGGTCAAACCTGAGAAATTTTGAATCCATGAAATCACAAGACTTAATTCAAATTATACTGTTTCTGGCTTTGCTGGTTGCTTTGGCACCCGTATTGGGAAAGTTCATGGCCAGGGTTTTCATGGGTGAAAAGCATATCATGAAACCGGTTTTCGGCTGGCTGGAAAAAGGCATCTACCGGTTATCAGGCATTGACAGCAGTGAAGAAATGAATTGGAGAACCTTCACCTTCAGCGTATTTGTTTTCAATATTGCCGGATTGATTTTGCTCTTCCTGCTGCAAATGCTGCAGGCCCATTTGCCGCTCAATACTGAAAAATTGCCGGGTGTTTCCTGGCACCTCTCATTCAATACAGCCGTAAGTTTCGTGACCAATACCAACTGGCAGTCTTATAGCGGAGAAACCACACTGAGCTACCTGGTACAGATGCTCGGCCTCACCGTTCAGAATTTTGTAAGTGCGGCTACCGGTATCGCCATACTACTGGCATTGATGCGCGGACTTACAAGAATGACCACAGAACTGCTGGGAAATTTCTGGATTGATATAACCCGGTCAGTTGTTTACGTGCTTTTGCCATTAGGCATAATTCTGGCCACAGTTTTAGTTGGCCAGGGCGTAGTACAAACATTTTCACATTATACACATGCTACCACCCTGCAGGGTACCGACCAGGTTATCGCATTAGGACCAGCGGCCTCACAGATTGCCATCAAGCAGCTTGGAACAAACGGGGGAGGTTTTTTTAATGCCAACAGCTCCCATCCTTTTGAAAATCCGACCCCATTCAGCAATTTCCTGGAGATGTTCGCCCTCATAATTATATCAGGAGGGCTGGTATTCACTTTCGGCCATTATATGAAAGCCAGGCGCCAGGCATGGACCATTTTCATAACGATGATGCTTCTATATACAGCCGGACTCGCTTTGTCGTTTTGGGCTGAATACCACACCAACAATGTATTTCATGCTTCTGGTCTCATGGAAGGAAAAGAAATCCGTTTTGGCGTTACGAACAGTATTTTATGGTCCGTGACAACTACAGCAACCTCGAACGGGTCTGTGAATGCTATGCATGACAGTCTTTCGCCAATATCAGGTTTGATTGCCATGTTTAATATAATGCTTGGCGAGATAGTCTTTGGCGGTGTGGGTTCCGGCTTATACGGTATGATCATATTTATTTTCCTTACAGTTTTTATTGCAGGATTGATGGTCGGACGCACTCCTGAATACCTGGGTAAAAAAGTTGAGGCATTTGAGATGAAAATGGCCATAATTGCTATTCTGGCACCCAGTATTGTAATTAAATTATTCTCAGCCGTTGCCTGTTCGGTGGAACCTGCACTGGCAGGCCTCAATAATGCCGGACCACATGGTCTTTCTGAGATCCTTTACGCATTCAGTTCAGCCGCCGGGAACAATGGCAGTTCATTCAGCGGACTCACTGCAAATACCGTGTTTTATAATCTGATGCTGGGTTTCGGAATGCTAATCGGCAGATTCGGAATTATTGTCCCGGTGATGGCAATTGCCGGCAGCATGGCTAAAAAGAAAAGAACCCCGGTTTCATCCGGCACATCTCAGAACGGACAACTGGCTTTTTGTAATGTTATTAACCGGAATCATTCTCGTAGTCGGCGGACTGACCTTTTTTCCTCCGCTTGCACTGGGACCTATCGTGGAACATTTCTTAATGAACCTGGGTGTCACCTTTTAATTATTGCACCATGAGAAAAATTGAAAATAATACAATAGGTCATTTATTTAGCAGGGAAATCATACTTCAGGCCATCAGGGATTCTTTTATTAAGCTGAATCCTGCCATACTTTGATAAAAAATCCTGTAATTTTTATTGTAGGCATCGGTGCTTTGATGACAACCGTGGTAGTTATCTCGAACATTTTAAATAGAAATTTTTCTTCTTTTAATTTTCAGATCACTTTGTGGCTCTGGTTTACTGTTTTGTTTGCCAATTTCGCTGAAGCAGTTGCGGAAGGAAGAGGCAAAGCCCAGGCCAATAGTCTGAGAAAAAGCCGTACCCACACAAAAGCCCGCAGACTGGTCAATCTCAAAGAGGAAATGGTATGGGCTACCGACCTGATAAAGGGAGACAAGGTGGTTTGTGAAGCCGGTGATGTGATCCCTGCAGACGGAGATGTGACAGATGGGATTGCCAGTGTGGATGAATCGGCCATTACAGGCGAATCTGCCCCTGTCATAAGGGAAAGCGGTGGTGATCGATCAGCTGTTACAGGAGGTACCAGGGTGATCAGTGACCGGATTATCATCAGGATCACCTCCGAACCGGGAAACAGTTTTCTTGATCGTATGATCACCCTTGTTGAAGGGGCAAAAAGGCAAAAAACACCAAATGAGATCGCGCTGACTATCCTGTTATCAGGACTCACCATAGTCTTTCTCCTGGTAGTGGTTACCATGCCAGCCTATTTTGGATACAGCCTGAAAGCTTCTGGTATATCATCACAACACAATCTGAGTCTGCCTGTACTGGTTTCACTTCTTGTATGTCTTATCCCCACAACCATAGGCGGTCTGCTGAGTGCCATCGGTATCAGTGGTATGGACCGCCTGTTGCAGAAAAATGTTATTGCCACCAGTGGCAAAGCCATTGAGGCAGCAGGCGACACGGATGTGCTGCTTCTTGATAAAACAGGTACAATTACACTGGGTAACCGGATGGCCACGGAGTTTATTCCCTCCGACGGCATTTCAATGGAGTATCTGGCCGATGTTGCTCAATTAGCCTCCCTTGCAGATGAAACACCTGAAGGCAGATCCATTGTAATTCTGGCAAAAGAACAGTTCAATATCCGGGGAAGAGAAATGAAATCTTCCGAAGTGGACCTTATTCCCTTTACAGCCCAATCACGGATGAGCGGAATTGATCAGAGAATTGACGGAAAACCGGTAAGAAGTATTCGAAAAGGATCATCCGATGCCATCAGAAATTTCATACTGAACAATGATGGCTTTTTTCCAAAGAATGTGGAAGAGGTGGTCAATGAACTTGCCCGACAGGGCGCAACACCCTTGGTTGTAGCGGAGAACAACAAGATACTGGGTGTAATTCAGTTAAAAGACATTGTTAAGGGCGGGATAAAGCAGCGATTCGCACAATTACGGACCATGGGTATCCGCACAATAATGATTACCGGGGATAACCGGTTAACAGCCGCTGCCATTGCAGCCGAGGCAGGGGTGGACGATTTCCTGGCGGAAGCAAAGCCTGAAGACAAGTTATTCCGGATTCGTGAAGAACAAATGAATGGTCACCTGGTGGGTATGATCGGAGACGGTACAAATGATGCACCGGCACTGGCGCAGGCAGATGTGGGACTTGCTATGAATACCGGAACACAGGCTGCACGAGAGGCAGGTAATATGGTAGATCTTGACAGCAATCCTACCAAGCTGATAGAGGTGGTGGAAACCGGAAAACAATTGCTGATGACAAGGGGTGCTTTAACAACTTTCAGCATTGCGAACGATGTGGCGAAATATTTTGCCATTATTCCGGCTATTTCCATGATGTTGTATATAACCGATTCCGGTGTGGCTCCACTGAGCTCACTCAATGTGATGAAACTGTCCACGCCGACACAGTGCCATACTGAGTGCGGTAATTTTCAACGCCCTGATCATTATGGCTCTGATTCCACTTGCCCTTCGCGGTGTGAAATACAGGCCGATCTCAGCCAACCGTATGCTTGCAATCAATATCCTGATATACGGTATAGGAGGTATTATCGTCCCCTTCATCGGAATAAAGCTCATTGATATTCTGATTATATTTTTAGATATGATTTAAATTAAAACGCATGAAAAAACAAATTTGGATAGCATGTAAATTCCTTCTTCTTATGACTATACTCACCGGGATTGTTTACCCGTTATTCGTGACAGGTATTGCCCAGGTTATCTTTCCTGAAAAGGCAAATGGAAGCATTATTATGAAAGACGGAAAAATTCTCGGATCCAAACTGATTGGACAAAAATTCGACAGTATTGCCTACTTCTGGTCACGGCCATCAGCAATAGATTATAACCCTGTTCCCTCAGCGGCATCCAATTTTGGACCAACCAGTAAGAAATTGATTAAATCAGGTTAACAAAAGAAGGAAAGCTTTCATTACAATAAATAATATACCTGATACCACTGCCATACCCGGGGAAATGCTTTTTGCCTCTGCCAGCGGGCTTGATCCGCACACTTCCGTAGATGCAGTTCTTTTGCAGGTTAAAAGAATAGCCAGGGTCAGACATTTTAATAACAGCCAGGAACAAATGCTAAAGGATCTGATAATGCAAAACACTGAAAAAAAGCAATATGGGATCCTTGGCGAGGAAAGAATAAACATCATACAGTTGAATATTGGGCTCGATGGAATTAAATAATAATAAGATTAAAGGCTTTATGGAAAATAAATTTTCGACCTTTATTTAATATTTCAGCCTAAGTTTCAATTCAAAATATGGTCATCAGCGAAGAAAACAGGCCAGATCCGGATGAACTTGCTTGCTCATTTCTATTCGGAGGACGAAAAAAGCAAACGGGGTAAACTGAAAATATTCTTTGGCATGTGCGCCGGAGTTGGTAAGACCTACACCATGCTTCAGGCTGCACATGCAGAAAAATTGAAAAATAGTGACATTGTAATTGGATATGTTGAAACACATAATCGGAAAGAAACCGCGGATTTGGTCAATGGTTTCGAACTAATCCCCGTAAATCGTATGAATACAAATCTACCAGGTTGGAGGAAATGGATCTGGATGCAATCATTGCCCGTAAACCGAGGATTGTACTGGTTGATGAACTGGCCCATACCAATGCTCCCGGCAGCCGTCATGCAAAAAGATACCAGGATGTTCTGGAGATCCTTGAAAACGGTATCAATGTTTATACTACCGTAAATGTACAGCACCTGGAAAGCCGGTCTGATACTGTGGCACAAATCACCGGAATAATTGTGCGTGAAACCTTGCCTGATGAAATTTTTGAGAATGCAGATGAAGTTGAACTGGTCGATCTCACACCCGATGAATTGCTTCAAAGGCTATCCGAGGGAAAAGTATATACATCCGAACGTTCAGTGGAAGCCATAGAGAATTTCTTTCCGGAAAGGAAATATTACAGCCTTGCGTGAAATGGCTTTGCGGATCGTTGCAGACAGGGTTGACAAGCAATTGCATGATTACATGCAGCAAAAACGGATCAGAGGTCCGTGGAAATCAGGTTTACATCTTCTGGTTGCCATTGATTACAAACAACAGTCAACCCGGTTACTGCGCTGGGCAAAAAATCTCTCTTATTCCATGGGGGCAAATATTCAGGCCCTTTATGTTGAAACACAACATCAGCTCACCAACAAGGAACGTGAACAACTTGACCGGAATATAAACCTTGCCAAACAACTTGGTATAAAATTCCGGATTATTACTAATTATGATATAGTTAAGGCAATAGTGGACTTTGCGCAAAAAGAAAATGTAACACATATTATTGTTGGCAAACCTCGGGTCAGAAACCTGATTTCGATGTTCCGGCTGGGAAATTTTGTCAACCAGGTTGATCCGGTATTCCGGAAATATCGATGTATATATTCTAGGTTCCGATAGCCAGGCAAAAGATCATTTCAGGGAGAAAGTTTCAATACCCTCGTTTACATCCAATTTCAGCCAGTATATTATTACCTCCATCCTGGTAATCCTCACTTCCCTTATTTGCTATCCATTTCATGAAGTTCTGGGATACCAGGTGGTTTCCTTCGGATTATTGTTTCTGGTATCCATGCTGGCCATATTTTACGGGACAGGTCCTATTCTTCTGGCGGCTTTCCTGTGCGCTGTTATCTGGGATTATTTTTTCATACCTCCTCAAAACACCTTGCATATTGAAAAAACCGAGGATATGTTAATGTTGATCATGTTCTTTATCATTGCACTGTTAAATGGTATATTAACCTCCAGGGTCCGAAACCAGGAAAAGAAGATCAGGATAAGAGAAGAGCGGACATTTGCATTGTATCAACTCAGCAAGGAACTTGCCAATGCCCCTGATGTTGATGAAGTTACTCAAATTGCCGTTAGATATGTCCAAAAATATTTTAAACTGGATAGTGCCATTCTTTTAAAAAATGAAGCAAACCTGCTTGAAACGCACCTCCGGAATGAGACCGGTATAGTTATTTCAGATAATGATAAAGGTGTTGCGGAATGGGTTTTCAAGCATTCATGCAAAAGCCGGAAAGTATACTGAAACCTTACCATCGGGAGATCTGACTTTTTATCCGTTGACCGGGAACTACGAAAACATGGGTGTTATTGCTGTTCACCACAATATTGTTTTTTCGCAAGGAGAAGAGCAATTCTGGGAATCGTTTCTTTCCCAAATATCCGGCAAATATGAACGTGAATTTTTACGCAATGCAGCCAGAAAAGCCTTTGTTCTGAATGAATCAGATAAACTCTATAAAACCCTGTTCAACTCCATTTCACATGAACTTCGTATTCCGGTGGCAACCATCATGGGAGCCACTGATACGCTTTTATCCCAGTCATATCCTGAAGAAACACAAAAAAAGCTTTACTCTGAGATCAATATTGCCTCAGTCAGACTTAACCGGCTTATTGAAAACCTGTTGAATATGTCGCGCCTTGAATCAGGGAGGATTAGTCTGAAACCGGATTGGTGCGACGTTCATGATCTGGCAAACCATGTTTCTGAGTCGCTTCGGGATGAACTAAGTACATTTGAACTGGTGACAGTTATCCCTGATGATATGCCACTGGTAAGGGTTGATTTTGGACTTATGGAACAGGTTTTACATAATCTGGTGCTGAATGCCACACAAAACGCTCCCGTCGGAAGCAGGATCAGGATTAAAATGTTCTATGACAACGGTTTTCTCTTTATTCAGGTCATGGACAGGGGCACCGGTTTTCCTGATTCTGAATTAAACTCTGTCTTTAATAAATTCTATCGTGGAAAGAATGCCAAAGCAGGGGGTACTGGTCTTGGATTATCGATTGTTAAGGGATTTGTGGAAGCCCACAAGGGAACTATAATAGCGGAGAACAGAACCAACGGCGGGGCAAGGTTCATTATTAAAATACCAGTTAAAATATTACATGACATAGATGCATAAGTTTTATACTTTTTAGGGCTAATTTTATGTTTCATGCATTTCCGGGTAAAAAAGAGAATATGTCTGACCATATCCTGATCATCGATGATGAAATCCAGATACGACGTCTGCTTGATATTACACTTTCAGCCTATGGATACAACATCTCAGAGGCATCTACAGGCAAAGACGGATTGATCAAGGCGGCCCTGGTTCATCCCGTGCTGATTATACTTGATCTGGGTTTACCCGATATCGACGGATTAGAAATTCTTAAAAAGCTGAGAGAATGGTTTCAGAAAGCCATATCCTCATACTTGTCTGTAAGGAATTCAGAGGAAGACATTGTCAAAGCCCTTGATAACGGGGCCAATGACTACCTCACAAAGCCTTTCAGAACAGGAGAACTCCTGGCCAGAATACGGGCTGCTATACGCCTGAACGAAGGTAATCCCGAAAATCCCTGTCTCACATTTGAAGATCTGACTATCGATTTAGCCAGTCATACAGTAAGAAAAAACACAGGAACTTATTAAACTAACCTCCACTGAGTTTTCCCTCCTGGCATTACTAGCCAAAAATGAAGGAAGAGTTTTGACTCATCAATATATTCTAAAAGAGGTATGGGGAATGGGATATGTGGAGCAAACACAATATCTGCGGGTTTTTATTGCCCAGTTGAGAAAAAAAATTGAAGCTAATCCTGCAAAGCCAATATTCCTCAACACTGAATCAGGGATAGGATATCGGTTTGGAAAATGATATTCCATGAATGTGTTCCCGTTTTAATCCCTTGAAGCCTTGTCTATTTTTAACACATGACTGATCATCGCACTGGTTGTAAATAGCAGGAATAGTTCCCCAAAAAACTTCAGTACAAACAAAATGGGGACTCCAAAAAACTTTAACACCGGAATATACAGCAAATAGTATGGATCCGGATTTATCCCGACAGTCGGGTTAAGATTCAATAGATCTTTAAATACATGCAGATAATCCATTTTGAGTTCTATTTTTTGCCATACTAATTTATTCCAGAGGCTATAATTATATTATCAAAACTTGATGGTAAACCATAAAGATTTTATAAAAATCAGGAAGGGTCTCTCGCAGATTTAGATGAATAATTTTGTGTATCGGTTGATCGTTATGTTCTGCATTCTCAACAAAGCAAAGCGCAGCGCAGATCTGCCGGGTTCAATTAATCTTCGAGAGCCACTGGCTGCATTTCAAAATAGGAATATTCTGACAGTTTGCCAATACGAATATACCTTCGGGATATCACTTCATGTGAGGACCCCGTCGGGGTGTATGCGGCAATTAACAGATATCCTCCTGGCATTTGCGGAAGATCCAACGAGGCTATAAAATCGCTACGACTAAGCGGATCAAGCGATACCTCCATTTTCTTTTCAACGGTTACCTTACCTTTTGAATCAAGAAGCTTTAAGTGAATTTGCCCTGGAACTTTTCCCTTTTGATTATTTACACCCGCGAGATCAAATAGCAATTCTGATCCAGGCTGGTGGGATGGCATTTGTTTCATATACCTCTCATCCGTTAAGATTGATAAATACAGCTGCAGGGGCAAAACAATGCTTAAACCAGGCCAGTGTTAAGCCTGGTTTCAGATCCTTAATATCATCTATAAACCAATCACCTGTATATCCATAATTATTTGCCAGATAGCAAAATGCAAGAACACCTGCTATTGAAGTATTGCTCCGGAGCCATTCGGTTTCCAGTTGCAGCCAGTAAGCCTGTAATTCCCTGTTTTGAAGGGGTGTAGAGTTGGTTCCCAGGTAATATTCATATACTTTAAGGGTTAATTTACTCGGTGTGCCATTTCGCCATAGCCAGATCCAGCCGTACTCGTTCACCAATTGGGCACTTGAGGCCTTTTCTGCATCCTGAATAATACCAGGCTTGAATTTTAGGTCACCCAGCGGATAAGGATGCATTTCAAATTCCCTTGCAGGCAAATTCCATGGCCCCTGGTAGGGATGCGGCTCATCCATTTCGTCCTGTAACATGCTGTTTCCGGTCATATAACCGGCGTCCCATACTCGTGTAGGATCCAGCTTTTTCAATTCAGGAATCAGGAAATTTCCGATGTAATCATCCTCATTCTCATTAATTGCATCCCAAATAACAATGCTTGGATGACAGCCATCAGTCCACACCCAATCCGAATATTCTTTCCGAATCTGGTCATTCCATCCGTGGTTCTGCCAGTAGAGCCATTCATTCTGAAACATAATTCCGTACTCATCTGCAAGGTCATACCAGAAATCCGGCACAATTCCCACACAAATACGCATCATGTTCCAGTCGAGTTGTTTTGGAATATCAATCAGCAATTTCTTTACCCATTCCCTGTTCCATACAAGGTCGCGGCTGTCAGGATCTTCAAAGAACCGCTGCAGGGTAATATTGGTACCACGCAGAATATATTGATCTCCATTCAGGTAGAAGAACTTCCCACTCCTGCTAAAATCACGCATACCAAACGAACGGTTAATCCTGTCAGAAAATTTGCCGTTGCTGGTGAGCACTACTTCAGCATCATAGAGAAATGGTTTTTCGGGTGACCATTCAGTAAATTCCGGCATGGGAAGCTCTATTTCAATTTCAGTGAGGTTATCACGCCTCGTATTGTATATTGAGGAAACACGGGTCATCTCTATTCCTGATTTTTTTTCTTTCACCACAACGGTCACGTCAACCGAATCATTCATTGCATCACCGTAAAATATCTGTGACGACCTGAAATTGCGAACCAATGCCTTTACCTGTATTTTTTTTCCGGCAACATAGGGAAGAACCAGTAAACGGCTTACGCACAGATCACCGGTAAATGACAACGTCACATCATCCCAGATACCCGGCAAATAGTGTTCTTTTTCTTTATCGGTACCCCCTGCAGCTTCACTTGGCAACCAAACACGATCACCAATACGGATCATAATTTCATTTTCAGCACCCCATTTAAGGGCCGCTGTACATCTGAATTCAACCGGGGTATAACAGGCCATGGAAGTACCCATATCCATGCCGTTTATAAAAACCTGGGTCACATATTGACTTTTTTTAAGGCTGATTGTGACCTCCTTTCCCTGCATTTCCTTTCCAATGATTATTTTTTTTCTATACCAGCTGTAACGTGGAGAATAATCCAAATCATACAGGTTATGCTGATCAGAAGCAACAACCTGCCCGGGTCGTCTCACAAATTTATCATAATCATCGATCCTTGGCATGGCCATGGTGATTAATCCCGGGACCGGTATGGTACGGGTAAATTTTTTGGGAGGAAAGGCATCCGTTGTTTGATCAAATTCCCAGGTGCCATTTAGATTAATAGTAGTGCGGGATTCCTGGGCATGGATAAATTCCCCGGAAAGTAAAAATGTAATCAATATCAGAAGAGATCTTTTTTTCATTTTCGCTTTTGGTTTATGATTTACATAAAAGTAACCATTTTTATGCATCCTGTAAACCGCCTTCATTAACCTTTCTTTAAATTGATATATTTGTAATTAAATGCAGCTCCTTCAATGAAAATCGCTGTAACCGGTGCTTCAGGGCATGTGGGTACCAATCTGTGCGAGATGCTGATTCAACAGGGACATCAGCTTAAGGCACTGGTTTATCGGGATCTGACCGGTATCGGGGATTTACCCATGGAATTTATCCGCGGTGATGTTACCACGGAGGAGGACCTGGTGACACTTTGCAGAAACTGCGAAATTGTCATTCACCTGGCAGCGTACATCAGTCTGCGGAAAAAGGATATAGATTGCAGGAGAATAAATGTCGATGGCTGTGTTAATTTGATTAATGCAGCAAAGAAAACAGGTATCCGGAAAATCATTCATTTTAGTTCCATTCATGCATATAACCAGGAACCATTTAATGAAACCCTCGACGAAAACCGCAGCCTTTGTCTGAATAGTCCTATTTCCTATAATCAGTCCAAGGCACGGGGTCAGAAATTTATGATGGAGTCATCAACCCCCGATCTGGAAATAATCGTACTGAATCCCACCGCTATCATCGGTCCTGTGGATTATGCCCCATCCCATTTCGGTCACGCCCTTCTTCGGTTTTACAGGGGGCAGAATCCAGGATTAATTCCTGGAGGATATAACTGGGTTGATGTGAGGGATGTATGCCTTGCCACGATAAATGCACTCGAATTTGGAACCGGTGGGTCATCTTACCTTATTTCAGGAAGCTGGCAAAGCCTGAAAACCGTGGTGAACGAAATCTGGAAACTTGGAGGACACGCTCCTCCCCGGCTTGAATTACCTGTTTTACTTGCTCAGATTGGTACGCCATTTCTGAATTTTCATTCCTATATCAGCAAAAAGCCTCCGTTGTTTACTTATGTCGCGCTGGATACGATAAAAAACAGCCACCGGGATATCTCCTATGAAAAAGCCAGGCAGGTTCTGAATTATAATCCCCGTTCCTTTGATGTAACGTTACAGGATACAATCAAATGGTTTCAGGATAATAAATATATATAATGGAAAGAAGCCAATTTGATCAACTCGTATTCTTGTGGATAATCCTTGCCTGCGCAATATTTCTGGTTCTTTTAAAAATTCCTGCCCCTTACGGACGGCATTCTTCAAAAAAGTGGGGCATTACAATCTCAAACCGGATGGGGTGGGTTTTCATGGAACTTCCGGCCCTGTTACCATTTTTGTATTTTGTCTTCTCAGGTAACGGAGAAAAGAACGCGGTTATATGGACAATCGTTATACTCTTTAGCATTCATTATATTAATCGTTCCCTGATCTATCCATTCCGGATCAAAACAAAAAATAAAAGAATGCCCCTTGTTATTGTGATCATGGCTGTTTTCTTCAATACAATGAATGGTTTTGTCAATGGATATTACCTGGGAACCCTGCAACACCAATATCAGAATGACTGGTTAGAACATCCGTTTTTTATTGCCGGTTTCATTTTGTTTATAACAGGAATGATAATCAATATGGCTGCTGACAATAAACTGATCCATCTGCGCAGAAACAGTACAAATGGTTACCAGATACCATACGGATTCTTATTCAGTAAGATATCCTGTCCCAATTTTTTTGGTGAAATTATCGAATGGGGCGGATTTGCGCTTTTATGCTGGTCCTGGCCATCCTTTTCATTTTACGTGTGGACCCTGTGTAACCTTATTCCCAGGGCACTTGACCATCACAGGTGGTATAGGAACAAATTTCCTGATTATCCCAAAGAAAGGAAGGCTGTCTTGCCGTTTGTGCTGTAAAATCTTTCTCGCTGATCTCGCGGATCTCGCAGATTTTTATTAATTGTCCGAACGGGGATGTTGGATACTCTGCGTTCTACTTAAAGCAAAGCGCCACTTTTTTGACTATTGATCTGCAAAAAAACTCTGCGAACTTTGCGTAAACCTCCGTGCACTTTGCGGTTAAATAACAAAACGCCGAAGGCGTTAAATATTATAATCCGCTTTCCGGCTATATAGAAGCCTGTATACCAACGGATAAATTTCACAGGCAACACACAGTCCAAAAGCTGCTTCCAAAAATGAAAACAGGCCGAGGATACCTGCAATTACAAGGGCAAGTATTTTAACATTGACCAGGTAAGAAAGTATGATCAGGCTGCTCAATACAAGTCCGATTCGTGCTGCAAATATTTTTGGTCCGGCATTTATCATCAATTCCTTTACCTGTAAGTATTTAATTATATTTTTTGAAGATATGGCAACCAGGCTGTATTTTGCCCGGTCAGCAGTCCTCAAAAAAAAGTCAATAGCCAGGAAGGCTACAAAAAATATATTTTGTGTGATTAAAAAACCGGTAATCAAAAGAACAGTAAAAGTTGCATTTACTCGGGCAACCCGTTCATTCACTTTCTTTTCGGATATCGGGCAGAGCGCATAGGTTTTCATCTTGCAGTATTTGATTTATTTAATCTTGAGTCCACAGTGCCTTCGTGACTTTGTGGCAAATTTCAATAATTCTCTTTTTGTAGTAGATTCAATATTTACATGTGCAAGATTAATCAATCTCCATAACGTATGAAATAACATAAACAGGGTATTTTATATACCCTAAACACGGTAGAAGGAAAGTTCTGCAGTTGAAATGGAAAATGCGAGCAAAGCGAGCATCAATCTGCGAAATAAAGCCCGGTTAATATCTGCGTGCCGAAGGCATCCCTTCGGGAAAATTCGCGAGATCTGCGAGAGATGATTTTGGGAATTTCAAGCGTTACAAGTAATATGTAAAGTTTTAACGCCGAGGCCACGGAGTTTTCGCAAAGATCGCTAAAATTATGTTTACCAGGCTTTATTGAGGTCACAAAGATCTCATTGCATTCGATTTAACCATTTCCAGAGAATAGATTTGTTAATCCGAGGGATCATAGAGATCAGCAGGTAGCCGAATTTTCAGGAGTTGGCTCATGGATCGGGGTGTTCTTCAGGCGCAGGGGACTTCCGGCCTTTCCTGCAAGCACCGCCTTTACTTCCGACAGGATTGACAGCGCTATTTCGTCGGATGTTTCCGCACCCAGATCCAATCCGGCCGGTCCGTAGACTTTTTCTAAAAAAACCGGCAATTGTTTTTCCGGAGGAAGATCGCCGATCAAGCGTTTCGTTTTGGATTTCGGTCCCAGAATGCCAATATAGGCCACCTTCGAATCCATCAGCTGTTCCAGCAGGGCAAGGTCATACTGATAGTTATGGGTCATCAGCAATACTGCGGTCCGGTCATCCAGTGAAAGCCCGGAGAGTGCGTGCAATGCATCTGCCACCACAAGCTGGGTTGCGTCAGGAAACCTGCGGCATGTAGCGTGGGAAGGCCGGCCATCGAGAACTGAAGTCTGCCATCCCAGCACATCGGCCATTTTCACCACGGGCATCACATCGTTGCCCGCACCGGCAATGATCAGGGAAACCGGAGGGATCACCACATCGGCGAGAACGGACCAGTCGGTGGTTGTCCGGAAATGCCGGATCAGTGACATCCCTTGTGAAAGCGCTTCCAATCCGGCATCTATGACAATTTCCCAGGGAAAATCATCAGGCAGCGAGCCCCTGGTAAGGTTCTGTCCATGCATAGCCAGAAAAGTGGCTGCCGGCGACTGGGGTTCCGTAACTGAAAACAAGGTAAGGAGGACAGTACGGTTTCTTTCGCCAATAACACCGCGAATCAGGTCGAGCGCATTCGGTTTCCCGGTTGGAAGCGGTTCAAACAAGATATGAACGATACCGTTGCATCCAAGTCCAACAGCCAGGAATCCACTGTTTTCATCTGATGTGTCATAGGTGTAGACCATGGGCTTGTTACGGGCGATGACAAGCAAGGCTTTACGCATGGCGTCTCCCTCGAGGCATCCTCCGCTGATGGCACCTGTGAGGTTTCCGTCCTCCGTGACAAGCATCCGGGCTCCGGGCTGCCGGTAGGAGGAACCTTCGACCTTAACGACCGTTGCCAGGGCTGCACGCTGACCCACTGACACAGCCCGGTCATATGCTTCGACAATCTGTTTCAGTTCATTCATGGTATGCTACTTCAAAAAGTGATGTACCGGAAACCGGTACCTCTTATGATGCAAAACCTGCACGCTTCAGGATTCTTCGAATGTGTTTTTAATGAACGGTTGATGGTAATACCTTTTTCCGGTGGCTTTATAGAGAGCATTTGCCAATGCCCCAAACACAGGAGGGTACGGCGGTTCTCCTAACCCTGTCGGTGCTATTCCGTTTTCCACGAAATGAACCTCCATATTCCTGGGGGCTTCGTTCATGCGGACCATCCGGTATTTTCCGAAATTGGACTTATCGGCCTTCCCCTTTGTAAAAGTCATTTCACCGTACAGGGCATGCCCGACGGCATCCACAATATTTCCCTGTACCATATTGATGCCGGCACTGGGATTGACAACAATCCCGCAATCGATGACACTGCAAGCGCTTTCCACTCTGGGTTCACCGTTTTCAATCACTACATCCAACACATGGGCGGCATAGCTGTTGTGACAGTAATAAGCTGCTACTCCCCTGTTTTTACGGGCTGAGTCCTTACCCCATCCTGATTTTTCACGAACTTCTTCAAGAACCCCTTTATATCTTGCCGGATCATATTCACTGCGCTCTCCAACCGGTTTTTCAATTGCCTTATTGAAAAGTTCTATCCTGAATTCGATCGGGTCTTTTCCCGCAGCTTCAGCCACCTCATCAAGGAAAGACTGCTCTGCTCCGCAGATGAAGTTTGCACCGGGTGCGCGGAAAGCACCTACCGAAATATTTGAAGGAATTGCAAATTCTTCAGCCAGATAATTTTCAACGGCACCGGCCGGAAAAGCATTGGCACTTAAAGGTCCCTCCGGAACGCCTCCGGCTTTTACATGAAAGCCGGTCAAATTGTTTTGGGCGTCGAGGGCGGCACGGTAAACTGCGATATACGCCGGCCTGTAAACCCCGAACCTGGAGGTGTCTTCCCGGGTATAAATGAGCTTTACAGGGGCTTTGACTTTTTTCGAAATAAGGGAAGCTTCCACGGCGGAATGGGCATAAAAATGACGCCCGAAACCTCCTCCCATACGGGGAAGTTCAATAAGAATTTTTTCGACGGGTATGCCAAGGCTTGCTGCCAGTGTATTCCGGATAGAATCGGGAGCCTGTATGGGCCCGGCCACGGTCAGCTGATCTTCGGTATAATGAGCAAAACATGAAATAGGCTCCATCGTAAAATGTGCCAGAAAAGGCGCTGTATAGGTTCTTTCAATTACCCTGGCAGCACTTTTAAAGGCTTCCTCCGGATTACCGTCTTTACGCACCACATTTCCCGGTTTGGCCAAGGCCTCTTTCATTTTTGCCTTGTGGTCGGTTGTACTCTCGAGGCCTGCGGGCACAACAACGGTTTCGTCACCTCTGAAACCAGCTATCGTGAAAGATGTATCAGAAATCGGTTCCCAATCTGCCTTAATTTTGTACTTCGCGTTCATCACTTCCCAGGTAGAATTCCCCACAATAGCAATCATTTCAGGGAAGGCATTGGAATCTACCCAGCTTCTTTTATAACCGTCTGCATAGGCCTTAAAAGCAAATACATCCCTGATGCCGGGCATGGCTTTTGCCTCCATCGCATCAAATGACTTCAGTTTCATGCCGAACGCCGGTGGAAATGCAACCATGGCGATCAGCATTCCCTCCTTGTAAGTATCCGAACTAAACTTTGCCTTACCCGTCACAAAATTCACTGCATCGATGTTTTTACGGGAAGTACCAATGATGGTAAAATCCTTTGGATCTTTCAATCCGACAGATGCCGGCACAGGAATTTTGGCGGCTGCGGAAGCCATTTCACCAAAACCCGATGATTTGCCGCTGGCTTTATGAAAGAGCTTGCTCTCTTTGGTGGTTATTTCTGACACCGGAACATTCCAGGCTTTTGCAGCGGCTTCCTTTAGCATCTGACGGGCAGTTGCACCAGTGGTGCGTAAAGGCTGCCATCGGGTGAATACAGCCATGCTGCCCCCTGTAAACTGGTTTCCATATAATTTGGGATTGAAGGGAGCCTGTTCTACCGCCACCATTTTCCAGTCCGCATCCAGTTCTTCTGCTACCAGCATGGAAAGGGATGTTCTGACGTCCGTCCCGATTTCCGGATTGGGTGCCATGATCGTTATCACCCCGTTTTCCGCTATTTTCAAATAGGCATTGATCTCAGAAAACCCTTCCGGTATATTGGCAATTCCTTTTGCACTGGCATTTGCCGATGCGAACCAGTTAAAGCCAAGCACGAATCCTCCGCCTGCCAGAGACGAGTTTTTAATGAATGACCTTCTTCCGAATTTTATTTTTGTTGCTGTCATATTCTTCCTTTTAAATGGTATAATGAGACACTTAAAACGCCGGAAACAATCCGTTATGTATTTGCAACGGATTTAATGGCGTCCTTGATGCGCTGGTATGTGCCACATCGACAGATGTTTCCTGCCATGGCGGATTCAATTTCCGCATCATCCGGATGCGGATTGGATTTCAGCAATGCTGCTGCTGACATCACCTGACCCGGCTGACAATATCCGCACTGGGAAACATCATGTTCCAGCCAGGCTTTCTGCAGGGGATGATCCCCATTCTCTGACAGTCCCTCGATAGTGGTGATTTTCTGATCTGCCACATCCGCCACAGAAGTCATGCAGGATCTCTCCGGCTTATCATCCAGATGAACTGTGCAGGCTCCGCATTGGCCGGCGCCGCAACCATATTTGGTACCAGTCATCCCAAGATTGTCCCGGAGCACCCACAGCAGGGGAGTATCGGGGTCCACATCCACCCGATGTGTCTTTCCATTGACTTGAAGATTATAAACTGCCATATGTTGAATGATTTAAAAATATGATTTCAGCGTTCGGTTTAATCCAGGCTCTCCGTTGCATTTAAATGTGTTTCCTCCAGATGGCATCAGAATCAGATTTCTTATAGTAAATTTGCATAATCAATTCATGCCACATCTGCTTCAAAAAAACAGGGAACAGATGTTGAAACTCGAAATTATTAAATGTTTACTAGTTCCTGCATATTAAAAACCGTCTTTTTTTTCGCTTTAAAGATCTACTTTTCGTCTGAAAGTAATTTATGAACTTCATGGATCTGCCTGTATATATGGATTATGCTGCAACTACACCCTGCGATCCCCGGGTAGTGGAAGTTATGCTCCCATTTTTTAGCGCACAATTCGGCAATCCTGCCAGCCGTTATCATCGCTATGGTTGGGAATCGGAGGAGGCTGTCGGAACAGCGAGGACCGAAGTAGCCCGGTTGATCGGGGCCAAGCCCGGAGAGATATGCTTTACCAGCGGGGCGACCGAATCGTCCAACCTGGCGATCCGGGGCATCCTAAAGGGAGATCCGAAGGGGCGTAATCACATCATAACCCTGGCCACCGAACACAAATGTGTGCTGGAGACCGTTTATAATCTACAGGAGGAGGGATATCCTGTGACATCAATTGGGGTCAACCGGAAGGGCCTACCGGATCTCAGGAAACTGGAAGACGCATTCAGGACGGATACTGCTCTTGTATGTTCTATGTATGCCAACAACGAAACCGGAGTTATAATGCCGGTAAGTGATATCGCAGCCATGTCAAAAAGACGCCAGGTGCCTTTTTTTTGCGATGCCACACAGTCTGCTGGCAAGATGGAGATTGATGTTTCGAAAGACGGAATAGATCTGATGGCTTTTACAGCCCACAAAATGTACGGTCCAAAGGGCATAGGAGCATTATATATCAGGGGTGGTTTGCATGCAGCACACCTCCGGCCCCTGATAACCGGGGGCAGCCATGAACAGGGAGTACGGGGCGGAACCCTGAATGTACCGGGAATTGTGGGATTCGGTGAAGCTGCCAGACTCTGTCTCAAGTACTTGCCTGAGGAATCTGCACGAATCAAAGAACAGCAGAGAATCATGGAGAATACCCTGATGAACATACCGGGGGTGATCCTCAACGGAGATTTGCATCAACGGTTGCCCCATATTACGAATATATCGATTGAGGGGGTTGAGAGCGAAAGGCTGTTGCTTCATTTGAGCAGCAAACTGGCGATGGGTTCCGGGTCTGCCTGTTCCTCCATCACGCACGAGCCATCCCATGTGCTCCGGGCCATGGGTATTGAGGGTGACCTGTTGAACGGAAGCATTCGCATCAGCCGCGGACGGTTTACCACACAGGAACAAATTACCTTTGCCACCAGCGAACTCACCAGGGCAATTAAACAACTTCGACAAGAAACCCGAATAAACTAAAATTTTACCAGCAACGAAATGCCCCCGGGGTAGACATTCATGGATAGAGAGATGGGTGTGGGTCGTACCGGGCTGAATTTGTACTTTTTCATATAATTTTCATAATCCTTCATGGCCCTCCTGGGTTGGGAAAGGATCTGCGTTTCTGTAATAGCCGTATTAAGGGCAAAATTTCCCAGGCCGGCCCAGATGGTCCTCTTAAATCCAAGCCAGGTTACAAGTCCGCTACCCAGGTTGACCACCGTGCATATGGCATGCGTTTTAAACGACTTTCCATTTTTTTCATTCAGGGCATTTTGCTGCAACAGCTTTTCCGATTCAATCAATTTGATCCGCTTCTCTTCGGGAGTGCGTTCAGGCAATTGTCCGATCCTCTGCCATTCATGGTTCGGTTTCAGGGGAGAGATCATCTGGCCGGCAGCACCCAAAAGGGTAGTTGCTGCGCCCAGAGCCATGTCCTGCCTTGTACTCAGGTCATCAACGGCAATCCATACACCGGTTTGGGCTATTGTTGCTGCACTATAAGCACCAAGCCACCCATACCACCAGCGATTTTCCCATAGTCTTTCCTCAGATAGCATTATCCTGATTTCCGAAAGCCGTTCAAGAACCAGCGAGTCAGATGCAATATTTTGAGCTGCTGCCGGTTTCGAAACAGAAAATAAAGGGACAATAACCGTGAATAAAAGAACGAAAAATCTGATAGATGTTTTCTTCATCATTAACATACGGATTAACCTTCAATTTTTGCCGACATCAGCGCAGATTCCCTGAGTTTGAAACAAAGTACAAGGCTTACAAACATCAGTATGATGAGTGTAACCAGTGACCTTGTCATGGAGCCTCCTGCAGATTTGAAGCTATCCATGCCAATGATGAAAATAATGCCTGAAATCTGACCCATCAATAATAACAGCCCGTTGGATGTTCCTTCCGGTGCCGGAAAAGCCAGTTCAGCACCATACTGAAATCCGATAGGACCTGCGCTGAGCAGGAAAAAACCCAATATAAAGGAGGAAGTAAGAATAAGCGTGTATGTTGTGGCAAATGTGATGCCGATCAATCCCAGGATGGCCCCGGTTAATGCCAGCATAATAAAGGGTATCCTTTTCCTGTAATAATCTGATAAGGGAGGCAGGACCAAAGCGCCAATAACTCCTCCTGCGATCATGAGTCCCCCTATAATGCCGGCCTGAGTGGCCGAGAACCCGCGCGGCCTTACGATATCCTCAATCCATGTGGCTACCCCATTAAATACACCCAGTCCAATGAAGAAAATAAGCATCAGCCATACGAACTCAGGTTGACGGATGATCTGCCTGAGTCCATCGAAAACCAGTGAACGTTCCTCCTGGTTTGGCGGACAAGGGGGCGACAGAGGACGCTCTTTAACAAATACAAAGAAAATTAGCGTTGTTACGGCTGAAGCAGCACCATATATCATGAGCATTTTCTCCATTCCATATTTAACAGTAATATAAGGTGTTACAGCCATACCAAGCAATATCCCCACATACATAGCCAGAGTTCCTAATCCGGCTGCTGTAGCCCTTTCCTGGATGGGAAACCATCTTGCTGCCAGTTTTGTGATCGAATTGAGAATGAAGGGTTGTCCAATGGCAATTCCGATCTGGGCGATCAATACCAGTGTATAGTCGGCAGGAACCAGTCCCCTCATTAAGCCAAATCCGCCTGTAAACAATGCTCCGATTCCAACCGCCATACGTATTCCGAATTTGTCTATAACCCATGATGCCGGTATTGAAATAACCACATATACCACCATAAAGCTCATCGACAGAAAACCGATACTGAAATCCGAAACCCCATAGAATGCTGCAGCATCCCCTGTGATGGGGGCAAAGGTAATCCACATCAACTGGTTTGTCAGCACAACGATCATGAACACTGAAAGCATGATCCAACGGTAGCCATATACTTTGTAAATCTCCGGTTCCATATCCCAAATCCATTTTTATCGCAGGCAACCTTGCCTGCAATCTTCAAACGTTTAAAAGTATACAATTTTGGTCTCAATGCAACCAGGGTGAGAAGCGGTAAATTTTCTAAATTTGCAGTCAAGCAAATTCTTTGTTATGAAGTATTTCAACATTCCGTTAAAGCTAAGAATGAATGCAAAAATTTTCTCTTCACTGAAATCCAAAAATTACAGGTTATATTTTGCCGGACAAAGCATTTCACTTATTGGCACATGGATGCAGAATGTTGCGCTCAGCTGGCTGGTCTACCGGTTAACAGGTTCTGTTTTTCTCCTCGGACTTGTCGGGTTTATGAGCCAGATACCCATGTTTATTCTTGCTCCCATTGCAGGCGTTTTAACGGATCGTTTTGACAGGCTTCGCATCATGACGCTGGCCCAGATCTGTTTTATGCTTCAGGCCCTGGCAATGACACTTCTGGTTTTCTTTAATTTGATTGAAGTATGGCATATCATTGCGCTAAGCCTGGTTTTCGGGATCATCGGTGCTTTTGATGCCCCGGCCCGGCAGTCACTTGTCGTTGATCTCATTAACAGACGTGAAGATCTTGGAAATGCTATTGCCCTGAATTCAGCTGTTTTTAACGGGGCCCGGCTCATTGGTCCTGCCATTGCAGGGATTACAATCGCCATGGTAGGGGAAGGTATATGTTTTTTGCTAAACACACTTAGCTTTTTTGCGGTGATCTTTGCTCTTCTTAAAATTAAGGTTCCGGTCCGCAAAAATGTTATTCAGGATACGAAACTGAAGAAGATATTTACAGATGGATTCAGTTACACTTTCAGGACCATTCCCATTCGCATGCTTTTAATCCAGCTGGCCTTGCTGAGTCTTGTAGCTCTTCCGTTCATTGTATTGCTGCCTGCCTATGCGAAAGAAATTTTGCATGGAAGTGCTGACACCCTGGGTTATCTGATGTCATCTCTTGGCGCCGGTGCACTGACGGGTGCTATTTACATGGCCTCCCGAAAAAGTGTAATTGGCCTTGGCAGGATCATTTCCCTTTTTTCCGGCCTGCTGGGATTAATGATAGTGCTGGCTTCATTTTCCCAGAAAACATTTTTTTCGCTTATCTTGTTTTATTTCGGAGGATTGTCAATGATCCTTACCATTGCAGCCATAAACACAATGATCCAAACCATTGCGGATGAAGACAAACGTGGACGTGTAATGAGCTTTTATGCAATGGCCCTGATGGGAACCACACCCATTGGAAACCTGATGGCAGGTACAATTGCCAGCGGAATTGGCATTCCATACACCCTGCTTGCCGGGGGCGTAATAACAATTTTCTCGGGGGCGTTATTTGAATTGAAGAGAAAGTCACTCCGGAAATACATCCGTCCGATTTATATCCAAAAGGGCCTAATTCCGGAGCAACAGATTGAAATGTAAGGATTGTAAGTTATGACAGAACTGCCATGGCAGCACCGATCATATTTGAATTTTCCATTTTAGCCACAGTAACTGTCACATCCTTAAGTCCCAGTTGTTCCAAAATAACCGGAATGTGTTTATCCACTATTTTATGATAAGATTCGCGGCCGGCTTTCATTTTACTCCAATAGAGACTTCCTTCAGCCAGCACCTGGATACGTTTTAACCCGGGATCAGCTGCATGAAGGCTCTTTGCCAGACCTGCCAGGGAGGCAGCAACCAGTTTGGCAGATCTTTCATAAATATGAAATGCCACTTCCACATATTCGGGCTTGTAATCTGCAGGATTATTCAGCATCCGGCTAAGATCCACAGCACTGAATTTATCATCGAACTTGTTACCCGGAAAAGCTTCTTTAAAAATCTCACCGAGGTACATTCCCGAAACAGCTTTTTCAAACCGCTGGTTGCCCTTATTATCTGATTTCGCATCTACCTGTTCATCAAATGCAGTAAGATGCGGAGGATGAAAATTACCTGATTCCAGGTTGATAGGCGTATCACCGGACCATCCTTTCATATCCTTTAACTTGGGAATATAGGTGGAAGGAAAGAATGACGCCATATTGGTGCCTGTACCCACAATGATGCCGATATATGCATCAAATCCCGGGTTCAGCAATCCGGCAAACAGACTTGTAATGGTATCATTAACCACCTTGATGGCTGTAAAATTATGATTGCATTTTTCATTCATGTAGGTCAATAAGGGCTTGCCAATAGCCTCTCCTTCCATTTTCGGGATACCCACGCCCTTGGTCCACTTGATCAATTCTGCATCACCATCAATCATTGATTTTGCAGGATATGAAAAACAATATCCGATAGGTGATCTTTCCGATACATTTAACAGACTGAGTACATCAGACTGGCGGGCAAACAGATCATCACGTGTAAAACCCTTATTCTTCATTTCGGTGATGTCCTTCTCTGCCATGCTGGTGATGGAAGTCTTCTCAGCCACTTCCACGGAGGCTACCCTGAAATTAGTTCCACCCAGGTCAAATACGGTTGCTTTCCCTTTGATCCCGTCTTTTTTTGGATGAATATAAGTGGGAAGGCATTTGATCTCAGTACCGTCTTTCTTCAGACCAGTCTCTATTTTGCCCGTCAAATCATTTGCGATATCAACTAATTGTGCCGTGCTCAGATCGAATTGATTTTTCATAAATATCGTATTTGGAAATTAAGGTTTAAACGCTAAAAATAAGTATTTTTTTAATATCCCCATTTGCGCATGATGGCAAGGTCTTCTTTTACAGAATCCATCGCCGACATACCCTGATATGATTCCTGTTCAATAATATAGGACTTAACGGAACCTGATTTTGTGGCCATGTCAATCACTTCTTTTGAATTGACGATGCCTTTCCCCAAAATACAACTTACGTATTTTTCTTCTCCTTCGGTAGCAGGAATTTCATCTTTAACATGAATTGTTTCAAACCGGTTTGGATATTTTTTTATTACATCAGCGGCAATAGCACCGCCATTGTATAAATTGCCAATGTCAAGCTGCAATGCCACCAGGTTAGGATCTATCTTACGCATGATAATGTCGAAAACCATTTCATTATTCAATTTCTGGCTGAATTCAAAAGCATGGTTGTGGTAGCCGAATTTCATCCCGGATTTTTTGCACAATTCTCCGCTCTTGTTAAATATATCTATGCAATTATTCAGATCATCATAAGTCTTCCGGAAGCTCTCATCCATCCATGGACTGATAACATAGGTTTGTCCCATAATGGCAGCGTCCTCAACTGTCTTTTTCCATGCATATGTAAAATCCTTTTTTGCACTATCCCAATGATCAATAAGCATCACGGTATGGCCGCTGGGCATTTTCAAACCTAATCCGTCAAGCACTTTTCTAAATTCAGCTGCCGGGTAGCCATAAAATTTTTGCTCTACATAATTTGCATGTTCTACATTTTTGTAACCCATCCCGGCAATTTGTTTGAGGGAACCGAGGGGATCCTTTATCATATCCTCACGTATCGAATAAAGCTGTACACCGACAAGGTCAGGCTTTTTGGCAGAGGCAAAAACCGATTTATTGACAAGTGCCGATGCTGCAACAGCTATTGCGCTGGTTTTAATGAAGGATCTTCTCGATGAGTTCATATTTATTTAGTTAAGTTTCAGATTTGAATGATCAGATATAAAAATACGTATTTTATTGTAAAACATGCCTGTTTTATACAAACTTCTCCCTCTGCTGTAAACCAATGAGACCCCAAAGCAAGGCAATGACCGAACCGATCATCATAATCAGCCGGTTTTGATGAACTACATTCATCCAAATGGTCAGATTCATGTCGGTTGGTATATCGAAAGGATCAAGGAAAAGATTCCATTTGCTTTTTGAAAGCGGTTCGCTAAGGATAAAAAATACAAGTCCGATGATCACCATGATAACTGCAGCACCATTGCCATTCCTTAGAATTGTAGTAAACAGGAACGTCAGGCAGGAAAGGAATAATAAAGGCACCATCAATTGGGTAACCATGCTGAATACAGGGATCCTCACCACTGCAAACCAGGCAAAGCAAGCCATCAGTATCATGAGGAATACAAGCAGCAACAGAGTAATAAAAAACCGCAGGAGATAAACCTTGTAGCGATAATCGGGAAGGCCGAATACGATTTCAAGCATGCGTGCATCTTTGTCATTTTGTATATTATAAACAATGGGATAGAACATGATGAGTATGCCCGGAAAAATGAGTGTGTCATATATATCCGTCACATCCGGATTTCCTTCCGAAAACAACATGATGCCAATGACCATCAGGAAGAACAGCCATGCTGCAAGGAGAAAATAGAGAAACTTTCCTGCAAAAATTATTTTCAGGTTATACCGTACAATGGTTCCGACTAGCTTAATTTGTTCCGTGATCCGCATCATTTCAGTTTTTAATCAGCAAACACAAATAGGCATCTTCGAGGTTGGCTCTCACAGTTCTGGCACCTTCAAACGGACATTCATCGGCGATACAGCGGACACGGATTATTTCACCATCACGCATATGATGAATTATAACGAATTTTTCCTTAAACTGTTCGAAATCTGCCATGTCCATATCAATCGACCAAACCTTGCCTTCAGCAATCTGCGCCATCTGTACCGGTTCACCAAGATATCTTACCTCGCCGTTTTTTACTACGGCCACCTGGTTACAGGAGCTGGCTACATCTTCGATAATATGGGTAGAAAAGATAACGATCCGCTCCTTGCTCAGTTCAACCAGCAGGTTCCTGAAACGGATCCTTTCTCTTGGATCCAGTCCGGCCGTTGGTTCGTCTACTACAAGGATCCGTGGCAGGTGTAGAAGTATCTGTGCGATACCAATCCGCTGTTTCATACCGCCTGAATAGGAACCGATCTTTTCATGCTTGTGTTCCATCATGTGCACGGCATTCAGGACATAGTCCACCCGTTCTTCACGTAATTTTCGATTATACAGTTTTTTAAGGATACCGATGTAATGCAAAAATTCCCAGGCTGTAAGGTTTTCATACATACCAAATTCCTGTGGAAGATAACCGATGAGACCCTGCAATTCCTCGCGCTTTACTTTTGTGTCAATTCCGTTGATTGTGATCTGTCCATAACTGGGTTCCAGGATACCACAAATAATCCGCATCAGGGTGGATTTTCCGGCACCATTCGGGCCCAGCAGTCCAAACATTCCATATTCAATTTCAAAAGAAATACCCTTCAGCGCTTTGAAGGGAACCTTTTTCTTTCCAATAACCGGGATTAACTGTACGAAGCGGTAAAATGCCTTCCTAATTCCTTTGAATCTGCCTGTGAGGCGATTGATGTTGATCTTTTCATTATACAATTTATCAGATGTAACTTTGATCAATATGAGCAGGTAAGCAACAACCATTGCGGGGATCAGTAATCCGATCAGCTTGAATTTCTGGTAGAATAATATAAAAAGTATGAATGGCAGGCCCCAAAAGGCCAGTTTATAAATTCCCTTTATGAACCGGTAAATCCATTTCATTCGCGGACGTTCCGTATGCAAGGAAGTAAATTTGATAAAGGGTTGGATCAATGACAGTATCATCAGGTACAGGCCTACTGGCAGAAAAAATGACCATAATCCGCTTTCAAGGTAGAAATAGATAAAATAGATCATGAAACCAATGAGAGGAAGAAGCCAAACCGCGTAGGTGAAATCGCGCCATTTTGTATAGGAAGCTGCCAGTCCAAGTCGCTCCCTGATCTTCAATCCTGATTTCCATTCGCGGACAAACTGGCTGTCGCGTTCATATATCTTCACCAGATTACGCACCCTGATGTGCAAAGGAGTATCCTCATCAATCAGATTTTCATTGGCTTTACGAAGGCTGTTCCGGATAAAATAAATCGTAGCCGGAACCAGCAGGATCAGAAGGATGAAATCAATCATCTTCCAGACTAATGTATCAACCTTAAAATAGATCAGTAAGCCTCCCGCAATGTAAATGGCCAGGATTGTCAATTTAGTGAGTATATTCTGACTGAATAGCCAGTGCAGCGATGACTGAAGGCCAGAGTTCATTGTTGGAATGAACACAAGCGTAAGAAGCGTACTTAGCCCAAGGCCGCCAATCACAGTAATGGCAAACGGAGCACCGATTTGTGTTACATATTCAGCCTTTCCCATTGCCAGCGGAAACAGTGCGATGATTGTGGTGAGGGAAGTAATAAGTATGGGGCGGACACGGGCAAGTCCGGCCATGATAAGTGAACGGGACGGAGTATATCCCCTTTTCTGAAGCACATTCGAATAATCGAGCAGAATGATCCCATTGTTGACGACAATTCCGATAAGAATGACAAAACCAGTGAGTGTATTCGGATTAAGAAGTGAATTCCCGGTTAAAATCAATGCAATCAGGGATCCAATAGCTGCCAGGGGAATAGCAAACATCAGCACAACCGGTTTTGAAAATGATTCAAAAACGGAGGCAAGTATCATGTAAATAAGGATGAAGGCTGCCAGTAGCAGGAACCGGAAATCACTCAGGTCCTGCTGATCATGCTTTATCTCCACGGCCACACCCGGGGGGATCCTCATGCCTGCCAGAAGCGCATCCACCTCCAGCCTTGCAGCAGTAAGCAGATCCTTGTCATCATTTACCTCATTCAAAAAGGAATATTCAACTTCAAGCTGTCTTTGCTGATTAACCCTTTTTACAGAGGGTATCCCATTGCTGAAATTAAAGGAACTGATGTTCTGCAATTCGAACCGTGCAGCATTCCTGCCCTTCACCGGCAATTCTTTAAGATCACCCAGGTTCCGTTCCTTTTGTTCTGCTGGCTTTTCCATTCTGATCTGGATATCATATTCATCGCTGCCCTGCTTGAATTTTACACCGCTGGAAAACTGCTGGGGAAATGAGTTCAGTTCGGCCAATACTGATGATGCAGGAATATCATACATCGACATCAGCTGTTTATCAAAATCCATCACGATCTCGGGTTCAGCGGCCGGAATATTAATATTTACCGAATTCACTGATTGATGTTGTGACAAATAGTATTTTACAAGATTGGCCTGACTCACTATCTGATCATAGTCCTCACCCTTGATGATCACTTTTTCAATATTATTTCCAATACCCAGGAACCCTTCCATGCCTATATCTTCACCGCCTCCGCCTCCGAATCTCCGGGCTGAAACAGGCGGGTCCCAGCTGAAACTTGCCGGTTCAAGGCCATGCATGCTGTTGAGGATCTCCTTTTTAATTTTGGGTATCGAAAAATTCCGCACCTTTTTGTACTCTTTCTGCAGGGTGATGGTAATTTCGGCTTCTTCTTCATAAACCTGACTTATGATATCCTGCTTTTCCTTCAGTTTCTCCAGTCGTTTCTCCACTTCAGAGACCAGGAGATCGGTATTGTCCAGGGTTGTGCCACCTGGCATGGTAATATAAAAAGTAAGATTAATGATCTCTGGTTCCTGCTTGTTAATGAAGCTAAGCCCCAGGCTGATTATCAGGGTAATGAAAAAAATGCCCAGGGCACCGATAATTGTCTGGGCAGGCTTTCGCATACCGGTTTTCAATAAGACAAGGTAAATCTGGATCATCCGGTTGTGCGGGGGAATCCTGGTAAAACCGCCCATTTTATCTTTTTTCCGGAAACGGAGAAAAACATGGGTTATCATGGGCACCAGCATCATTGCAACAACCATCGAAACCAGTAAGGTGGAGATAATAGAAACACCAATATTTTTACCAAGTATTCCAACAAGGAAATTTTTGGAAAAAGCGAATGGCAAAAATACAACCACCGTGGTAAGGGTAGCTGCCAGGATTGAACGCCAGACCTCATTTGTACCCTGTGTTACAGCTGTATCTATATCAACGCCCTTTGAGGCAAGACGGTATATGTTTTCCATCACCACCACACTGTTGTCAAGCAGCATTCCTATGGCCAGGGCCATACCCAGGAGCGTCAGACTGTTTATGGATAATCCGGTTGCATAGAAAAAATTGAATGCACTGTAAACTGAAATGGGGATGGCCAGTGCGATGGCCAAAACCAGAAATATGTTGTTCAGAAAGATCCAAAGGATAAAAACTGCCATTAATCCGCCAACTATGGCCAGGTTGATGATCAGATCAATGTTCTTCTCCATGCGGTCGGCAGAATTGTTCTGTATAACAATCTCGATATCCTTACCCTTCAGCTCGCTGTTCAGCGTTGAAATTTCAGCCTTTGCCCGGTGCGACAGGTCAATCAGGTTAGATTGCGTATCCCTGGTCATTTGCAGTGTAACAGCTTCCTTACCGTTTACCCGGCTGTAGGTATCCTGGTTCTTAAAACCAAAACGGATACCGGCAACCTCCTTTAATTTAATATTGCCCTGCGGCACGATCACCAGTTCACGGATATCCGAAAGATCATCATATTCAGAGATCACATTCACAAAATAAAGCTGGTTGTCTTTTGTAACCTTGCCGGCAAATGTTCTTGTGCGGCTGTTTTGATTCAACACATTTCTCACATCGGCCGGTGTAATGCCATATGAACGGCAGACATCCTCGTTCAATGTTATCTCAACCGATTTTTCACGACCGCCAAACACTGCCACATTGGCCACACCGTCAACATGCTGAATGCGGTTAACAATATTCCGGTCCACTATTTCCCTTACACGGTCCACTCCCCCGCTGCCCCTTACCTGAACGGTCATAAGCATGTTATTCAGCTGTTCGATATCAAACCGGATCACCTGTACATAAAAATCAGCCGGAAGCTTTCTTTTTACCTCTTCAATTTTCTGCATCAGCTTCAGATAGGCATACTTGAGATTGGTATTCTGCCTGTATGATATCTGGATCATGCCCTGCTGCTGGTCTGCCGTGGATTCAATCTTTTCAATCCCTTTCAGTGTGCCAATAGCTCCTTCAATGGGAATGATGGCCTGGCTTTCAAGGTATCCCGGGTCAACCTGCAGGCTGGTCCCAACCTGAACAAAAAGGTAGGGTATTTGTGTATTGGGCAGTAACTCTACCGCCAGTTGTTTGTATGAAAAGACACCCAGCATCGTGATTGCCGTGAAAAGCATTGCAATGAGGATTTTACGCTTTATAATGAATTGCATATGCGTAAATTAAGCAGATTGTTCAATTGTTATGTGCTTCTTTGACCGGTCGAACATGTAATAAACACAGGGAATGACCACAAGTGACATGACGGTTGATGCGGCTAATCCTGATATCAGGGCTATTGCCATGGGTGAACGAAGCGCAGCACTTTGTCCGATTCCCAGCGTTAATGGCACAAGACCCAGGATGGAAGTCAGGCTCGTCATGAGAATCGGCCGAATACGATTCTGACCGGCTTTAATAATGGCATCTCTCAGGGGCAATCCCTGTGCCCTGAACTGGTTTATGGCATCAACAAGTAAAATTGAATTATTCACTGCAATGCCACCCAGCATAATGATACCAATATATGCCATGATATTAAGTGATTTTCCGAGCAGGAAAAATGCCCATATTGAACCGGCGCCTGCCAGCGGAATGGTAAGCAAAACAGTAAAAGGATGAATGAGTGACTCAAACTGGGAAGCCATGACCATATAAACAAGAACAACTGATAAAAGAAGGGCAAAACCGAGGTTTCTCATGGCATCTGCCCTTTTTTCCTCTTCACCTGTCACCTTGATCTCGTATTCATCGGGAGTTATAATGGAGCTGATTTTTTCCCTTACCCGGCCAATGACCTTGTCAAAGGCAACCGTCCTGTCAATGTCACCTGTGACCGTGCCAATCCGGTTTTGATTTATGCGAAGTAATTGCTTTGGGGAAACTGACTTATAAATTCTTGCCACCTCAGACAAGGGTACTTCCTTATCGCCGCTTCTCAGCATAATGGTATTGAATTCCGACAGGCTCAGCTCGGGAAGCCTTACTGTAATATCGCTCAATTCCCCTCCGTTTTCAAACTTTCCGGCATTCCGTCCCATGAGCATATCCTTAATCTGGGTGGTTATTCCTTCAGCTGTAAGGCTATAATAAGAGGCCATATATCGGTCAATGACAACATCCATTTCCGGAGCACCCTGCTCGATACTGGTCTTCAAATTAAAAATCCCGGGTATACCTGATATGTTTTGTTTAATCTGCATCGTCAGCGAATCCAGCATTTTTATATCACGCCCTTTCACTTCTATTGACAGCGGAGACTCATCTGTTCCCAGGGTGGATTCGAGTGATGTTTCATTACGAACAAGCGAAATTTCAGCGTCGGGAATGGAATCGGCCAGGATACTTATCCGGGCAATGAGCAATTCGGACTGGGCAATGGCAGATGGATTCAACCTGATTTTCACCGAGGCAGTATTCTGATTCTGAAAAACCGATTTTTCTGAATTGGAACTTTCAGATGGTCCAATCTGGCTGTAGATAATATCGGCTTTGTCACCCATAATTTCATACAACATCGATTCAAGATTTTTTACAAGTCCTTCCGTGCGGTCAAGTTGTGTACCTTCCTTTAATTTAATGTCCAGACTGAAATCCCCGGTAGTACTTTGCGGGATATATTCGCTACCTACATGGGGAAGTATGAGAATTGTGCTGCCAATGATGATGAATGCTCCCAAAACAACAAGCTTCCTGTGATCGAGCATGCGTGAAAGAAAACCGGCATACCATGAGAACCTGAGAGAATTAGTTGATTTAATCTTTGGCCGGTTGGAATATATCCAATGGAACAGCATGGGGATAACCAGTATGGCGATAAACAGGGAAGCTACCTGGGAGAAAGCTACAGTCCATGCCTGGTCCTTGAAAAGGGTTCCGGAGGCACCATGAAGATAAACAATGGGGAGGAATACAACTATTGTAGTGATTGTTGAGGAGACGATTGCCCCGCCCACTTCCGTTGTACCCAATATGGAGGAATCTTTTACTGATTTACCCAACTCCATGTTCCTGAAGATATTTTCAACGATCACAATGGCATTATCCAGGAGCATACCGGCCCCAAGGGCAAGTCCGCCAAGCGTCATGATATTAAGTGTAAGCCCGTTGAAATACATCAGGGCAAAAGTTCCCACAATGGATACAGGCAACACAAAGGCAATGATCACAGTGAGGCCAGTGCGGCGAAGAAAAACGAAGAGAACGATGATTGCAAGAATGGCACCGATATAGGCCGAATTCCTTAATTCATTTATTGCATTTGTGATAAAAGTACCCTGGTTTTGAACAATCGTAAATTGATAACCCGGAAGAGCTTTTTTTATGGATTCCAGGGCCCTGGTTATTTCCTCAACGGATTTTACCGTATTATAGCTGGTTTCCTTATAAATGGAAAGGCCGACACATCGTTTTCCGTTTATCCTGACAATGTTATCGGGTTTCTTGTTGCTGAAACTAACCCGTGCAACGTCGCGCAGAAATACAGGAACACGATCAGCGGTAGCAGCAGAAGCAGGATTGGCAGCACCGGAGGCGGCTAATGGAACATTAGCAGCGGTTCTGTATGTAACAACGAGATTATCCAGGTCATTCTGGCTTGCCAGGAGGGACGTGCCCTTAATTGTGTACCGCTTGCCCATTTCAACAATGCTTCCTCCGGAGACACTGCGGTTCATGCTCATGATCTGCTGAACCAGGTTTTCTGTGGTGAGACCATATGCGGAAAGCCTGTATGCATCAGTTTCAATAACAATTTCCTTTTCTTCTGTACCGGAAAGCGTTACTTCGGCCACACCTTCAAGCCGGATAAGTTCATTACGGATATAATTTTCACCCGTTTTACGCAATTCATTCATATCCGTGATTTCCGGATTGAACATGGCAATCAGCATTACAGGAGATGCATTCGGATCATGCTGGGTTATTACAAAACTCTGTATGTCCGGATTCTGGCCATAGGTTGAAAGTGATTTTTGAAGATCGAGAAAAGCATCATCCATATCGGTTCCCCAGTTATACTCCACCTTAATTCTTGCCGCTCCAACCATACAGGTAGAGTACACCTGCGAAACACCTTTCAGCCGTATCGAAAGCGCTTCAATTCCTTCCACAAACTGTTTCTCAACCTCCTCCGGCGGTCTCTCTCCGGCTTTTAATTCAACGAAGATACGTGGTGCATTGATTTCCGGAAGCAGGTCAATACTTAGCTTCCGGAGTGAAATATAACCCAGCAACAAAATACCCAGGATGATCATGGATATGGTCACCGGATAGTGAACAGCAAACTGCACTATTTTTTTCATATCCGGTTTATTTCAATTCTTTCACTTTGGAATGATCACGAAGTGTCTCAAATCCTTTTATTACCAGCCGTTCATTCATGCCAAGGCCCGAAACGATCTGTACATCCTTTGGATTTTCAAGGCCGAATTCCACCACCCTTTCGTACGCAATACCCTTGTCAACAACAAATACACTATTGCCCCTTTGCTTTGAAATAATGACATCCCTGGGAATCACAATAGTCTTATCGGCTGAAGCCACAACGATCTCACCCTTCACATACATTCCGGGCCTTAAAAGCAATTTTGGATTGTTAATAAGGATGGTTCCCTTGTAGGAGCGGGTTTCCCCGTCAATTGCCGGTGAAAGCTGCGATACAATTCCTAACAGCGTATCATTTGCAAGGGTGTAATTTGAAATCCTTACAGTCTGTCCGGGCCGGGTTTGATCAATGGTGTTCTCAGGCAGGTTTATTTCCATGATCAGCTTGCTGAAATCCATGATCTTAACAAGGTTCATGCTGGCATTTAACTTTACGCCGGGCGTATAATAAGGAAGATCGATAATTACCCCCGAAAATGGCGCTTTCACTATCATTTTCTGCAGTTTGAGCAGCGCATCATCGTAAGCATACCTGGCATTAATAAAATTGATCTCGGCATTTTTCAGCTCACTCAATGTAACACCACCTTTTTCATACAGCGTCTGCTGCTTGTCAAAAACCTGTTTGGTGATTTCAAGGTTAAGCTTCAGGGAATTTATTTTAATATTGTTCTCATATTCCTGGTCCTGCAGCTCTATGATCTCACTTCCTTCTGAAACCCTGTCGCCCAGAACATATGGCCTTCCGGTTGACGGGTTGATCCGCAGCATATAATTTCCATTCATCTCCGACTTGAGCTGGACCTCCTTTACCGGTTTCACAGTTCCTGTGATGTCGATAAATTTTTCAATCGACCGGGGTTGAATTTCGGATATAGTTACAGGAACTGAGATGTCTTTGCCCAGATCCTGCTGTTTGCCCTTGCAACCTCCGAGTAGTATCACGGTTATCAAGAGGATTGTTGGTTTTTTCATTTTTTTATGTTTATATGTTCTGTAATCGGCGTTCAGTAATCGGTTAAAGGTGGAATGTTGTAGAGACAAGGCAATGCCTTGTCTCGACGATTTCCATTATGCAAATAAAACATGCATTCTTATAGCCTGCAGCCTAATTCCCCAAATTCCCCTGCACCTCTTTCGGTACAAAACTCGTATTATTTTCAAAATCCCAAAGCGATTGGATCTTCAGGTTTAACAGTTCTATTTTATAGCTGATCAAGCTATTGACCAGGTTCATCTTCTTTTCCGAAAGCTGGTTCTGATAACGTCCGAGGTCCATGCTTGTAAGATCCCCGCTTTTATATCGTTCAAGGTTTATCTCATAGGTAAACTGGGCATTTTTTACATTCTGCCGGGCCAGGTCCATTTGTGTGCTAAGGTTCTGCAAACTTCTGAATGTTTGCCTGATTCCTACCTCAACGCTGATCCGTTCGCTTTCGAGATTGATTTCTTCAATCCGGATCCCGGCCTGGGCTGCCTTGATCCTGGATTTTCTTTCACCCCAGTCCCATATGGGAATGTTGAATGTAAGCATGAAAGCAGGTGAACGGGTAGGTTTTACATACATATTGCTGAAGGCAGGGTCCTCTCCTTTCAATCCCATCGAAAGATTTACATTACCGGCGAATTCATTGGTCGATTTTGCCACAGTCAGGTCGTCCTTGCTGTTTTCGAGGCTGATTTCGCGTTGCCTGAGTTCCATTCGCGTATTCAGGCCATTTTCTATAGCCTTATCCACGTCAACAAGTACCTCAGAAAATTCAACATTTGCCTCAATTTCGAACTCCTCGTTCAGAGGCTTCCCGATATACTGGCTGAAGTTATCCTTTGCATTGGCCAGCTCTACCTCTGCATTTTGCAGGTTGGAAATACTGGTCGCCAGGTTCAGCTCTATCTGCGCCATTTCCTCACGGGCTGACAATCCCCCTTCTACCTTGCTTTTAATGATTTCCATACTGACCTGCTGGTTTTTCAGTTCTTCCCTGGCAACATCCACTGCCATTTTACGCTGATACACCATATAAAAGAACTGCGTTACCTGTTTTTCGAGAAACAATCTCTGAATGGCATAGCTTAGTGTTGCATTTTCAAGAGAAAGCCGAAGCCGCCTTAACTCCATTTTCAGCCTGTTATAGGTAAATATCGGCTGTGAGTATGCAATAAAAAAATCATTGCTGTATCCCTTGAATTCGCTGTTAACTCCGAGAAAATCGCTTGTGTTATCCCGGTATGCAAATACGTTGTGAAGTGTAATATTGCCATCCGAAAATTTAATAGGCTGGGAAATACTCAGATCACTGGTTATGCTTTTGCTTTCGGTAGTTACCCAACTCGATGATTGCGTGTCAAAAGCCTTATCCTGAATATAATTATAGGGTGTAAATTGAAACCGGATCAGGGATTTTGTTGTAGCTTCCAGTGCATTCAGATTTTCCCTGCTGATCGTCATTGTCAGTTCTGATTTGATGATATCCGGACTGTTTTTAATGGCAATATTCATTGCATCCTCCATGGTAAGTATCGTCTGACCCAGAGAAAAAGGGCAGAATAATATGTTTCCAAGAATGGTCATTGCAAGCCATGTACCTGTTTTTCCAACCGCATTCATAATCATATATGTAAAAGTTCCCAAATCAATTACTCCTTACTCCTTACTCCTTCCTCCTTACTTGTCCCCAGTCCCTCGTCCCTTGTCCCTCGTCACTTTCTCAGCACCCACTTCACCGCGTCGGCAATGATCATATCTCCCACTGTCTTATTATTCATCTCTACTCTCGCTGAATCCGATGAAAATGAAAAGGTTCCCAGGTAATTCCAGCCATCTTCAGCATCAACACTGCTTTTCTTGATTTTTTCAATGCCCTGGTCATGATAAATCAGAAAATTATAATCAGGAGATTTATTGCTTCTTCTCCACACCCCGTTCAACTTGTTGAGATAAAAATACACATCATAACTGTCCTTTTCCGGCAATTTTGCAACCCATGCGGCACTTCTCTCACCAGTCCCTGCCCTTGTATAACTTGCTGAATGAACATACCTGCCATAAAATTCGGAACGGAGTACAGCCTTCCATTCACGGGGTGGATTCCATGAATGAATAGATGAATATTTATAGCGGTTATTATTAGCAGTTTTAACTATCGATTTCAAATATGCCTGGCTGGTGGCCTGATGTTCTGAAAATCCTTTATCCTCGTTATCAATGATTACTTCACCCTTTACATCCCTTGTATCGGTAAATGCTATACTGTGGATACCGTCCATCGCGTGTACATTCCGGGTTTCCGTAAAACCAGGAAAATTAACGAGCAGGTTATAGGGAAGATTTTTTGAAATATGGGTTACCATTGACATCCTGGCTGGTTCTGTATTAAAAAGAATTCCAATTTCAAAAGATGAACTGCCGGGAACAAATATTTTCTTTGAGAAATCAATCTTGAAATTATCGTTATTCCATTCTTCATTTCTTCGGTTCGGATCATTCAGCTCAATATTGAGGGTTACCAGTCCATCGGCATTTTCAGCATTGGTCAGTATGAATTTTATCTGGTACCGGGTGGCCTCTCCTTCCCTCACCTTATAGGTTGTCATGTCTTTGATGATAAATCCGGGAAGTCTTTTTTGATGGTACCAGCGGTTTGTCTCTTCCACCAGGTTGGTTTCAAACTTCAACTGAAAGATCGAATCAAGCTCTTCAAAGGCTATGATTTGATGCCGGTGTGAATTAATGAGTCCGGTTATTATTGTATCAACATCCGATTCCCCGAACCGGGCCCTTAGCAGGTTGAAATATTCATTTCCCTTGGCGACGACTATTTCGTGGAGGTTTACATCTTCCCTGTTATTCCCTGCGGAGATAATCCCCTTTTTCAGGAGGTCGGATAAAGAAGCCTGCCCCAGCTCAATATTGATTTTTTCAGGACGACTTAAATCTTCGTACCATTGCAGTACCGTACCGGCATCATTATTCCTTTCGCTTACGTAAGCCTCAAAGGCGGTATTCAATACAGGCCACTGCTCTGACTTCAGCCGTGTAACAAAACTGAAATATTGAGGGAACAGGGAAAAAGATTTGCTATTTATATTCAGGTTGTGATCAAAATAATTTCCTTCCTTTTCCATGAAGGTACTCTTAATAAAATCCCTGAAAAGGTTAGATTTAATTTCTTCAGGAAGTGCCTCTTCATTATTATTTTTCAGTTCCTTTTCCCTCCAATACAGCCTTGTTTTGAAGTCGGAGGTATTAAAGACAAGCCCCTTCTCAGGATACAAAACCATTTCCGGCTGAACCGCGTCGCAAGCGTAGTCATAAATGGCATTATCGAGCGCAAAATGGACCGGTACTTCTGCCAGTATAAACCGTTTAAAAGGATATTTCAAACCCAGGCTTACCTCATACTCCTGCTTAAGGCCCCGGATGAGTGCAGGTATTGTATCTGCAATTTCAGTAAATATCGGCTCGAAATATTCATGTCCCCTGATTGAATACAAGGAATAATTCACCGAATCCACTGTCACTGTATATTTTTTATAATTACCGATCACCAATCCAATGGCAGGTAAGGGATACTCAGGTTTAAATGAAAATATTCCCTTTTCAGGTTCGCTTTCCATTCCTTGTGAAAGCGCAATCAGGCCCGGACCGGTTCTAACCGTAAGTTCATATTTAGTAAAATCTGGCTCATACCTGAAAGGGACAGTACTGGCATACCCGGTGCCCGAAACAGGATACCATTGGGATTCACGGGTGAGGCATACAAAATTCCGCTGCAGAAAAGAAAACCTTTTCCGCAAGGTAAAAACCTGTATTTTGAAATTATCGTCAAAACTGAGCGGGTCCTTGTCGGGATAACACCCGTTTTCATTAATATTTCCCGCATATTGCATGTCAATTTCAAGGCTGTCGCCCGGCGACAGAGGCTTTTTCGGATCAACCCTGATGATCTGCATGGTCCTTATGAACTGAACCTTTTCCTTGTTTATCATCACATTTTTCAGGGTCAGTCCGGAATTAAGGCTGAAAATGAGTGTATCCACCCGGCGTTTAGAATAGTTGTAAACCATTAACCTGGCATCAACGGCAATTTTATTAGCCAGGTGGTGCACATCCAGTTTGCAGCTTCCGACCGTGACCCTGGGATATAATGCGTACCGGTTATTCTGGGTCAGCGTTTCCTGCCTGAAGGCCCTGCTGTCAAATTTGATCTGTAGATACTGGTATATACAATAGCTTCCGGCCAACAGGAAAAATAGTCCAAAGTATAAAGGAAGCCTCGCCAGCCGGGGAGATTGCGGCAACCTGTTCAGTTTATAGGTAGTAAGGAAAATCAAACCTGCCCCCAACAGGAAATATATAAAACGATGCATAAGTATTTCAGCAAGGTTGCCAAAACCACTGATGGACGAGTACATCATCGGAACCTGATAAGCAATAAAATCAAAAATATGGAACGCTTTCTTATTCAGATAGAAAATGGTAAGTGCAATATAGCCAAGCAGCAAGATGAAAGTAACAGCCTGGTTCTTAATGAGTACCATGGTGAAAAATGACAAGCCAAGGATATAAACCAGCGTCGGCAGACTTATAAGCAAGGGATAGGCAAGGTATGGGAATATCCTCTGGGAACCGGCATTGCTGATAAATGAAAAACCAACTCCCAGTGCCAGGATGATCAGGTTCAGAATAAGAAAGACGGAGAGAATTCCCAGTGTTTTGCCAAAGATGTATTCACCGTTTGACATGGACCTCACATAGATCACTTCCATAGTGTCATTCTTCCTGTCCTGCTTCAGGAATTCAGAAGCCAGAAAAACTGCCACAATAGCCTGTCCCAGGTTAAGAATGATGAGATTTGCATAGGGTATGGAAGCAGCAATGGCCCTGTAGATCCATGGCGATCCGCTACCCGGAAAATTGAGCCCTGCATTGAAAAGTCCCAGGCCCACAATGGACATACCCGCAAAGATGCGAAAGAACCAGCTTCGTAATAAGGTTCGCATTTCATAGCGTGCAATGGTGCGGATAATGTAAAAGGCCATCTTACGACATGTTAAATGGTATCAGTCAAGGTATCCATGAAATAAACATAGGCATGTTCGAGATTCGGTTCAATAGGGATCGCAGAAGGTATGTCAAGTTCTTTCCCCACAAGCTGGATTTCCCAGCCTTCAGCGGAAGGTATTGTTGAGGTGACAGCGTACTTTTCCTTGAGCAGGTCATATTCCACACCGGAGGTAAAAACCTGCCAGACATGTCCTCTCGCCTTTTCCACAAGCATTTCAGGTGAATTTTTAAACTGCAGACGACCATCGTCAAGCAATGCCAGATCATGACATACGCTGGAGATATCGCCAACAATATGAGTGGAAAGGATGATAATGACATCCTGCTGACTCAGCTCGGACAGAATATTACGGAACCGTATCCGCTCTTCAGGATCAAGTCCGGTAGTAGGTTCATCCACAATGATGATCCGTGGATCACCGATGAGCGCTTGTGCTATTCCTAACCGGCGCTTCATTCCGCCCGACAGGTAATTGGCCTGCCGGTCACGCGCATCAAAAAGCCCTACTCTTTCCAGCCATTCATCTACCTTTGACAGCCTCTCCTTGCTATTTTTCAATCCGGCTAACCCTGCTGCATAATCAAGAAATTCCCAGGTCTTCAGTTTACTGAAGAAACGGAAATCCTGCGGAAGGTAACCTAACATTTTTCTGATCTCGCCGCGGTTTTTGATCAGGTCGAGGCCATCAATTCTAACCTGGCCAGAGGAAGGGAGCAATAAGGTAACCAGAATACGGATCAGGCTGGATTTTCCGGCACCATTCGGTCCAAGTAATCCAAACATTCCATTTTCAATTATCAGGTTGATGTCTGACAAAGCAAGCTTCCCGTTGGGATATTTCTTGCTCAGACCCAGGATCTCTATTTTCACAGTGTAGAAGTACAGGATTAGTGTATAAAAGTAGTAATTACAGCGCAACACATGAATAATTTTATGGGATTTAATTGCTTAATCCGGGGAATATACAAATACCAATATAAATTTGTAATATTAACCTGGCTAGCAATAGATTTCATATACCATGCATGATCCTGAAACCGATGATGTTCAAAACAGCAGGCCTTTAGCTATTGCCAATATCGTTGCTGTATTAAGTACAACAGCATCTTTTGACAGTAAGCTTCAACAGGTCTGTGAACATATTTCGAAATCGCTCGATATTTCCGGCAGGGTTTCAGTTTGTATTTACTATGATTCAGTAAGATATACCAGTAAAAATTTTACCGCATCACAACTTCAGGAACGATGCGCATTCTCTTCTCCTGATAAAGTTAATGGGGTCATTGAACTTCATTTTCCGGTTGAAGAGCATTCACACAACCGCATCAACTATATTCACCCTGATGATGATTTTTTGACTCAAGTCGCCAGATTAATAGTAGGATCCTTGTCGGTTGACAAGCTGGCCAAGCTGATATACGACAATTCAGAGCGGATAAAGGAACTAACAGGGATTCAACGCACGGCTGAAATTCTAAGGAAAGATCTGCCTTTTGAAAAGTTGTTACAGGAGGTATGCACGGTCATTCCCGAGGCCTGGCAGTACCCTGAATCGACTGCAGTAAGACTGGTATTTGGCAAAAGTGTATTCACCAGTAATAATTTTAAGGAAACGCCCTGGATGCAAAAACAGGTTTTTGAAACCCCCGATCATCAGCAAGGTAGTATTGAGGTTTTTTATCTGAAAGAGTTTCCTGCATCTTATGAAGGTCCTTTTTTAAAAGAAGAACGGAATCTGATCAATAATCTTGCAGCCTTGATTGCAGGCTCCGCCACCAGGGAAATATTAAATAATCTTCGGTATGTAACCAGGGAACGGCTAAAGGAACTTCACCTGATCAATCAAACATCAGCCATCATTGCTCTTGGTAAACCGATGGATGAAACGCTGCAAAAAATATGCTCCCTTTTGCCAAGATCATATCAATATCCCCGGTATACTGCTGTAAAAATTCTGTATGAAGGGAAGACATACAGAAGCCGGAAATTTACAGAAACTTCCTGGGTACAACGGGAACATTTCATAACAATCGACAATAAAAAGGGAAACATCGAGGTATATTACCTGAAGGAATTCCCAAAATTGCATGAGGGACCCTTTATGAAGGAGGAAAGGGACCTTATCATAAACCTGGCCAGGCTGATCAGCGGTTACCTGAATAATTACAAAGGCAGGGAAATATATACCAAGGGCAAACTTGAAGAGCTGCGTCCTTTCAATGCCAATGACTACAGGCAATCCCTTTCAAAAAACAAAAGACCCCTCCAGCTATTCTTTAACCGCCAGTCGCTTGAAAAATACATTTTTCTCGACATGATGCGATACAAGGTAAAAGAGGTACTTTTTGTAGCCACCCTTTATGATGCCTTTATCCTTGAAAACGAGGATAGTTTTTTTGAACGGTTCATGGGGATCATTTACCAGTACAGTCTCTTTTCTTTGCCAAGAATAACCGGAGTTACCAATCAGGAAGAGGCATTGGAACTGCTTGAAAGTGCTCATTTTGACATGGTGATCCTGATGGTTGGAATTGACAGGGAAACGCCTGTGATATTAAGTGAAAACATCAGAAAGAAACAACCCGGACTTCCAATTTACCTGCTTTTGAACCAGAAGAGTAATATCCGGTATTTCGAAGAACTTGTTCCCACTTTGAAATCAATAAACAAGCTATTTGTATGGAGCGGAAATTCACAAATATTCTTTGCCATAGTCAAGTCGGTTGAGGATGAGGCCAATGTGGAAAATGACACACGAATTGGACTGGTAAGGGTTATTCTGGTTGTTGAGGATTCGGCGCTTTACTATTCAAAATACCTGCAAATGCTCTATTCTATTGTATTCGGACAGGTTCAGCAGGTATTGCCCGAAGTGGAAAAGAACGAACTGAACAAGATTGCCAAGATGCGATCAAGGCCTAAAATTCTGCTTGCCCGTAATTATGAGGATGCCATGTACATTTTTAATAAGTACAAGGATTTTATGTTATGCGTTATTTCAGATGTGGAATTTGACCGCGAAGGAAAACCGGATAAAAATGCCGGTATTCGGTTCATTAAATATATTAAATCACACATACTTAACCTTCCCATCCTTCTGCAATCATCAGAAAAAAGCAATGAATCAGTTGCCCGTAGTCTGAATGTGGGTTTTATAAATAAGAATTCAGATACATTGCTGAACGACCTGAAGAACTTCCTGACTTATTATCTGGGATTTGGCGATTTTGTTTTCAGAAACAATGAAGGGGAACCAATAGGAATTGCAAAATCTTTGAGGGAATTTGAAGCCATGTTGCAGGTAATTCCTGATGAGACTTTTTTCCTCCATGCAGTTGAAAATCAATTTTCACTTTGGTTGATGTCCAGGGGCGAAATAGAATTGGCCAGAACTCTAAATCCCTTACGTATAGGCGATTATAAAGATGTGAAAAAATCAAGGCGTTTCTTTTTGGAGACCATCAGAAAATATCGCGAGGAAAAAAAACGTGGCAAGGTTCTTGGCTTTGACGAAACAGCTACGCTGGATGAGAAAAATATAGTAGCCTTTGCTGCGGGATCATTTGGTGGAAAAGGCAGGGGACTTGCATTCATCAATGCCATGGTATACAATTTTGATTTCGGTGATCTCACAAGACATATTAATATCCGGACACCCATTACTGTAATCATTGGCACAGAGGAATTTGAAAATTTTATGGAATCGAATAAGCTTTTCGATATCATACTAAAACCCGGCATCGATTATAAGGAAATAAGGCGTCATTTTGTGCATGGCGGAATATCTTCCGCTCTGGTGAAAAAGCTGCAGGTATTTATAGATCAGGTTGACCGACCGATTGCAGTACGATCGTCCAGTTTGTCAGAGGACAGTCTTACCCAACCTTTTGCCGGCGTATTTGATACCTATATTATTCCCAACAATTCGGGGGACAAGAAGAAGGTTCTTTTTAACCTGGTCATGGCCATCAAGCTGGTTTTTGCATCTGTTTACTCGGACAATTCAAAAAGGTATTTTCATGCAATTCATCATAAGGTAGAGGATGAAAAAATGGCCGTAATCTTGCAGGAACTGGTAGGTAATCATTATGGAAACTATTATTACCCTCACCTGAGCGGGATTGCACAATCACATAACTTTTACCCTGTTGCCCACATGAAGCCGGAGGAAGGTTTTGCAGTTGCTGCGTTTGGCCTGGGTTCGTATGTAGTGGATGGATGGAAATCATATCGTTTCTCACCGAGATATCCGAAAATTGAAATGTATATTCTGAAAGATTTAATCAACAGCTCCCAGGTTAAATTCTATGCTCTGGATACCTCACTCTCTGATGCGGATTACATAAACGATGGCGAATTAGCCTCCCTTGTTATGCTTGATATCAGTGAAGCTGAAAAACATGGCACACTGCGGCATTGTACCTCTGTGTATAACGTAGACAATGACAGGCTTGAACCCGGATTAGAGAGCTATGGTCCCAGGATTGTGAATTTTGCCGATATACTTCAATTCAATTATATTCCTCTTGCAGAGACGATTGACATTATGCTCAGCACTATCGAAGATGCACTGGGTTCACCGGTGGAGATCGAATTTGCCGTAGATCTGAATAAAACACTGAATAATCTGCCATCATTCTATCTTCTTCAAATTAAACCCTTGGTAGGAAACCAGTTGAACTACAATTTCAATCCCGATCAACTGGACAAGTCAAAAATATTTCTATTCACCACCCAAAGCCTTGGCAACGGGGAAATAGACCATATCCGGGACGTAATCTATGTGGATACCGAAAAATTCAACAAATTAAAAACTTTTGATATCGCCGCGGAAATCGAGTCGATCAATAACAAGATGATCAGCCAGGAAAGGCAATATATACTCATCGGACCCGGGCGCTGGGGGTCCCGTGATCCTTTCCTGGGCATTCCGGTCAACTGGTCACAGATTTCCCAGGCAAGAGTCATTGTGGAGATAAGTTTGGCGAATTACCCGCTTGATTCATCCCTGGGTTCCCACTTTTTCCATAATGTAACATCCATGAATATCGGGTATTTTTCAGTAAGCGATACCGCCAGCGCCAGTTATATCCGCTGGAACATGCTTGAAAACAAGGAACTGAAGACCAGTTTTAAGTACCTGAAACATGTTCGATTCGATCATCCCTTGCAGGTATTGATGAATGGGAAACGTCGCACAGCTGTAATTCTTAATAAACAGTAAAATTCCATGAGCAGGATCTTATTGGGCATTTATGATGATCACCGTATTGTACAGGAAGGTATTTGTGCCCTGCTGAAAGATGCTGCTGAAATAGACATAGTTATTAAGGTGTTTCAGCGTGATCTGCTGATTAACAGTTTGAAATCAACACCAGTTCATGTTCTGATCATGAACCTTCATGATTTGAGTCCTTCTTCATTCCATTTGATTGATGAGGTATGTAATGCCTGTCCTGCAATAAAAATATTGATCATTTCGGTGCTGGATGATGAGAAGGCCGTACTTAAATCAATAAAAACAGGGGCTAAGGGTTTTCTCGCTAAAGATACCGAGCGGAATGAACTGGTGGAGGCAATATACACCCTTCGCAGCGGGTTTGATTATTTCAGCCACTCAATTACTCACCTCCTGCTGAACCGCTATATCGCAAAACTGAAACAGGATGTGGATAAACCCGGTAGCCATATGCTGAGTTCACGTGAAATTGAGATCATGAAACTTTGGGGCAGCAGCTATACAAACAGAGAAATTGCCAATACCTTATTCTTAAGTGTGCGTACCGTAGAAACACACAAAAATCATATTATGCAGAAACTAAACCTTAAAACTTCTGTGGACATGGTTAAATTTGCTATCCGGAATAACATCATCGAAATTTGATCAGCCGGTATACGTGAAACACTTAATTTCATAAGCGAATCACCGAATTACGCTTCATTGCCATCCCATTTGAATCAATTCTTTCTATTTTTAGGGGAACAAGAATCTTAAAATTTACTGCTATGATACCCGATATAATGGATGTAAAAGTGAATGATTTTATGGCAAGGCTTATTGCACGAAATCCGGGCGAATCTGAGTTTCATCAGGCCGTTCAGGAAGTCGTGGAATCCCTGATGCCTTTTATTGAAGAAAACCCGAAATTCAAATCCGGAAAAATTCTGGAACGCATTTCCGAGCCCGAACGGGTGATCCTGTTCAGGGTACCCTGGGTTGACGACAATGGAGAGATTCACATTAACAAGGGATATCGTATTGAAATGAATAGCGCCATTGGCCCGTACAAGGGTGGCATCCGGTTCCACCCCACCGTTAACCTCGGCATTTTAAAATTTCTGGCATTTGAACAGGTTTTAAAGAATAGCCTCACTTCACTGCCCATGGGTGGTGGTAAGGGAGGGGCTGATTTTGACCCGAAGGGTAAATCAGACAATGAAGTGATGCGGTTTTGTCAGAGCTTCATGACTGAATTACAACGGCATATCGGGCCGGATACTGATGTACCGGCAGGTGACATTGGTGTTGGCGGAAGGGAGATCGGTTATATGTTCGGACAGTATAAACGCATTCGTAATGAATTTACCGGGGTTCTCACCGGGAAAGGTATAGAATGGGGAGGAAGTCTGATCAGGCCAGAAGCTACTGGTTATGGTGCTGTATACTTTGCGCAGGAAATGTTGAAAACAAGAAAAGAAGGCTTGAAGGATAAAAAAGCAGTTGTATCCGGCTCCGGTAATGTGGCTCAGTATGCAGTTGAAAAATTGAATTCACTGGGTTGTAAGGTATTAACCCTGTCTGATTCCTCAGGATATGTTTATGATCCTGATGGAATTGACAATGAAAAACTCGCTTATGTAATGGACCTGAAGAATATCCGAAGGGGAAGGATCGAGGAATATGCACAGAAATTTGGAGTTAAATTTTTCAAGGACGAGCGTCCGTGGAAAGTTAAATGTGATATCGCCTTCCCATGTGCTACCCAGAATGAAATTAACGAAGACGATGCAAATGTTCTTTGTAAAAATGGATGCATAGCAGTATCGGAAGGTGCCAACATGCCATCAACACCTGAAGCAGTAGAGATTTTTCTTGCAGGAAGGATCCTTTATGGTCCTGGGAAAGCCGCCAACGCTGGCGGGGTTGCAGTATCGGGCCTCGAAATGACGCAAAATTCGATGCGGTTGCCATGGACTCGCGATGAGGTGGATGAAAAACTGCAGCGCATTATGGTAAATATTCATGAAACCTGTATGAAATATGGCAAAGAGCCTTCAGGCTTCATCAATTATGTAAACGGGGCCAATATCGGAGGCTTCATTAAAGTTGGGAATGCTATGCTGGCTCAGGGAATTGTTTAATTCCTTCCGTCAAATCTATATTTCCATTATAAAATTAGTCATGCTTTCGGGACCTGACACGAACATCAGTGACCCATGATGAAGTTTCATAATCTCCTGGCAAATACTAAGTCCGATTCCAGAGCCTTCTTCTTTCGTGGTAAAAAATGGAACAAAAATCTTATCCTGAAGGTCGGGTGGTATGGCAGGACCATTGTTGGATATAGAGATCCAGACGCGGTTGTGACGTGCAAGTTCAACATGAAGTTTAATTAACCGGTCATCTTCTTTTTCCTTCACTGCATCCATAGCATTATTCATGAGATTGACCACAACCTGGTTTATCAATTTCTTATCTGCAATGATTTGTTTTATACCATGATCTGTGCTGATTTGAAAATCGATTTGGTTATCCAGCATTTTTTCCGAATAAACTATACGAAGCTGGTCAATCCATTCATCTGTATCAAAAGGCTTAATTTCGGGCCGTGGAATCCTTGATAATTTCCTGTAATTATTCACAAAATTCATCATCCCGTTGCTTTGTTCATTGATAACTTCAATGCTGTTGAGCGTGGTTTTAAGAATATCTTCATTCACTGCAGCCAGGATGATAGGTTGGTTGGACGGATGATACAGCGTATCAAGGGAACCTGCAACAGAGCTTAATGGTGACAACAGGTTCATGATCTCATGTGTTAACACGCTGATCAGTTTACGGTAGGATTCCAGTTCACGTGATTCCAGTTCCTGCCTGATATCCTGAATGGATATCAGTTTTACATACAAATCGCTTTTCTGAAACAGTATAGCTTTAAACAACAACATCTGAAAAGAATTTCCGCTAATTTGCTTGTAGGTATGGTTCTCCCCCGGTTGCAGCCGGCATATTGCCTCATAAAATTCAGCATTCTTAACCTTGAGTATGTTTGGATTTGTTGAATCGGGAGAAATTCCGGCATAACGGCAGGCTACCTCATTCATCAGTTCCACCTCATTTTTGCTGTTTAGCACCAATAATCCGGTAGCGGAATTCCGGATTAGTGTTTTATAATATCTCTCATTATATTCATTCTGCAATTTGATGTCCTGAAAATGCCTGTTCAGACGATTCATACCCTCATATAGCCTGGACAGTGAGGAATTTTTGATTTTATTTGGAAACATCAGCGTGGTGTCATCATTCCGAAGCGCATTGAAAAAATAAGTAATGGCATCGTTTGTAAAACGGTAGATGCGCATTTCAATCCACAACACCAGCAGACCGGACACAAACAACACAGCAGCAGTTGAATAATGTGACAGGGCAAGTTGATACCCCGCAGACAAATGCAGGATCACGAGCAGTACTAAAACCATCACTCTGGAACGGGTATGCAACAATCTTTCAGAGATCATACTTTTTCATTTTATTGTAGAGGGTTTGTCGGGTAATACCCAATTTGGTTGCAGCAGCTGTCAGATTCAGGTCATTTTTTTTCAAAACGCTGATAATCATCTTCTTTTCCATATCTTCAAGCGTCTCCGCCTCTTCCATGGTTCCCAGGTCTTCAGTACCAAAGTAAAAATCCTGTCTTCCAAGCTCATTTTTTTCAGAAAGTATAACGGCCTTTTCCATCGTATGCTGAAACTCTCGGATATTACCCTGCCAGGAGTTTTTCCGCAACAGGTTCATGGCATCTTCCCGAATATGTAAGTCGGGTTTGTTGTATTTCTTACCATACATATTAATAAAATACTGCGCCAGTTCATCAATGTCCTCTTGTCTTTCGCGTAATGGCGGTAAATGGATCTGTATAGTATTCATCCGATAAAGAAGATCCTGCCGGAATTCATTCATAGCGATCATTTTTGACAAATTCTTATTGGTCGCACTGATAAGACGTATGTCTACCGGTATTTCAACGTTGGATCCCACAGGGGTAATAATACGGGTTTGAAGCAGTGTAAGCAGTTTCGACTGAAGGCTGAGCGGAATATTCCCGATCTCATCAAGAAAAAGGGATCCTTTATGAGCCAGGACAAACCTGCCCGTCTTGTCTTCATAAGCGTTGGTAAACGAACCTTTTTTGTGGCCAAACAATTCACTTTCAAACAGGGTTTCAGTAATGGAGGACAGATCTACCAGAACAAAAAGTTCAGATGAGCGGGCTGAAAGCCTGTGAATTTCCCTTGCAATCAACTCCTTACCTGTTCCGTTTTCACCAGTAATCAATACATTGGCATCTGTATGCGCCACCTTGGACACCATCTTCATAACCTCCTGCATGGCCTTCGACTTGCCAATGATGATTGGCTTATTTCGGTTGGATTCATTTTTAAGAAGACTTTCCCGGGCTTTCAATTGAGAGATTTCAAGGGTTGATTTGCGAAGTTTGAGAGCTGCTTTTAATGTGGCAATCAGTTTTTCATTGTCCCAGGGTTTCAGAATGAAATCAGCAGCTCCTTCCTTTAAGGCTTTTACAGCGATTTCCACGTCACCATAAGCTGTGATCATAATGACTTCAATGTCAGGGTATTTCTTCTTTATTTCCCTGAGCCAGTATATTCCTTCATTTCCGGTATTAACCCCCGACTTAAAATTCATATCCAGGAGAACCACGTCGTAATTGACCTGGCCCAGCTCGTTCATCAGTTGATTGGGACCCGGCAGTACCCTTACGAGGTTAAACTCCCGCTGAAGCAATATCTGCAAGGCATTTAGAATTCCCCGGTTATCATCGGCTATCAGCAGTTTACCTTCCTTCATAGATTTAAATCGGTTTAACATTAGCATAAATGTAAAAAAATAATACCATACAGTGTAAAAAAATTTTACGCTCTTTCATCTCTGAAAATGTTAATTAATTGTGCAAATGTACATTGCAATATATGGCACATTATTCGTAACCCTGAATGAAAAATAAGCCACATGATTCGTACTGCAAATCTTACCAAGGTATTTCAAACCGAGCTGATTGAAACCACGGCTCTTTCCAATGTAAACTTCGAAGTAAAAAAAGGCGAATTTGTTGCCATTATGGGACCATCGGGATGTGGCAAATCTACCTTGCTGAATATTCTGGGGTTGCTGGATAATGCTAATTCGGGTCAGTACTTTTTTGATGGCATTGAAGTTTCAGGGTATGGTGAAAGTCAGCGCACCAATTTGCGCAAAGGCAATATTGGTTTCGTATTTCAGAGTTTCAACCTCATCGATGAACTGAATGTTTTTGAAAATGTTGAACTGCCCCTGATTGCATTAAGGGTCTCACGTTCTGCCCGCCGTAAAGCTGTGGATGATATGCTGGAGCGTATGCGGATCGGGCATCGGAGGGATCATTTTCCCCGTCAGCTTTCAGGCGGTCAACAGCAACGCGTTGCAGTGGCACGGGCGCTAATTACCAATCCAAAGCTGATCCTGGCGGATGAACCAACGGGTAACCTCGATTCAACGAATGGTGAACAGGTAATGCAACTGCTTGAACAGCTAAATACAGAGGGCACAACCATTGTAATGGTAACCCACTCTGTTCACCATGCCGACAGGGCACACAGGGTGGTTAACCTGTTCGATGGCCACATTGTAACTGAGAGAGTTGAAAAGGTCTTTCAGGCAATTATTTAGTATTTATCCATCGGATTAAACATTTAAAAATCAAACGATGATTTCGCAATCACTGGTTCTTTTTCTGAGAAACCTCTTAAAAGACAAAATATTCACCCTGATCAACATCACAAACCTGGTTATTGGTTTTGCCACATTTATCCTCATCAGCCAGTTTATCGAAATGGAACTGAAATGGGATATCCATAATGAAAAATATGAACGGATATACAGGGTCCAGCTGTTTATGGATCAACAGGATAATGTAGTACAGCATTCATCAAGTATTACGGCTGCATTTAGTCGGCATGACCTGGTGAACCTTCCGGAAATCGAAAAAATCGTACTTATCCATGATGTAGGAGACAACAATAAGGATGGTGTATTTCTGTCGCGTGACAAGAAAACTGAATTACTTACACGGTATGGATACTATGCAGATCCGACAGTATTTGATGTTTTCACCTTTCAATTTATTGAGGGAGACCAAAATACAGCATTGATACAACCCATGTCAATTGTTCTTTCGAAAAAAACTGCCACCCGGATTTTTGCAGGTGAAAGTGCACTGGGCAAAAATGTATATGGTGAAAATAAGATATTATTTACCGTTACTGGAGTATATGAAGATATACCTGAAAATTCCGAATGGAGACCGGAGTATATGTTGCCAATGAAGTCCTTTACTGCCATCACAGGATGGAAGGATTACGAGGATAATTACTGGGCTTATTCCTTCTTTACTTTTGTTCTGCTTAAGGAAAATGCGAAACCGGCTTCTGTTGATGCCAAGATAAAGGATGCACTAAAGAATTACAGGAAGGAACATTCACCCTACCTCCGGCCTATGTCCAAACTTCATACCAATCCCTATTTTGAGAATTCAATGCTTAACGGTTATTCACTGCTTTCATTTATTGCAATGTTAATCCTTGTCCTGTCAGCCATTAACTATATTAATCTTCAGAGTGCAAATGCGGGTACACGTCTGCGTGAAATTGGCATAAAGAAAACCGTTGGCTTTTCTAAAAAGCAGCTTTGGTTGCAGTTTATTTTTGAATCAGTGCTGATTTCATTACTGGCCGGCGTCGCCGGAATAATGGTTGCTCACTTCTGTGTACCTGCCTTTAACCACATTATTGGAAAAAATGTAATGACAAGTGTGTTTAATCATGGCAACCTGTTAGTTATCATTATCTCAGTAACCCTGCTTACCGGATTTTTGTCTGGTTTGTATCCCTCTTTTATCATTTCATCATTTAACCCGGTTGTAGCATTAAAGCAAAAGTATACTGCGGATGAAAAAAACGGGATCAGTCTTAAAAAAGTTCTTGTCACCTCGCAATTTGGCATCTCGGTGTTTTTGCTCATTGTTAGCTTCATTGTATATAAGCAAACCTTGTATATGTCGAATCGTGATATGGGCTTTGATTCAAAAAACCTCCTGTTTGCAAATATAGTCAGCAACAGCAAAGGGTCATTTGAGCAACTCAGGCAAAACCTGCTGCGGCATTCTGAAATTGCCGATGCCAGCCTGTCGGATTATATTCCTTTCATTTTGCCGGGTGGAAACGACCTGACATGGGAAGGGGCTGAAAATGATGAAAAAGTTTTTGTTCGCATCAGTAATATAACCTATGACTTTGTGCCTACCTTCAGCATGAAAATAATAGCCGGCAGAAATTTTTCACGGGATTACCCGTCTGATGCAAATAAGTGCCTGATCAATGAAACTGCAGTGAAGGTTTTCAGATGGGAACAGCCACTCGGAAAGCACATTCCCCTTCGTTCGGGTCAGGAATTCGAAGTTATTGGAGTAATAAAAGACTATATACCCTTTTCGGTTCATAATGCCATTGAGCCGCACATGTACAAGCTCATACCTGATTCGGCCGGATTAAGCGGTGTTTTTACAGTCAGATTCGTTCCGGGAAATGAAAGGGCAGCCAGGGAATTGGTCACTGCAGAATTCCAAAGAACACTTCCGGATGATGCTTTTGAATTCAAGAATATTCAATATTTGATACTACATGAAAATGCACTGAAAGTATGGCTGGTATTTCGGAGGTTGTGCATATTCTTTGCCGTCATTTCAATTCTGATCTCTTCAATTGGACTATTCGGACTTGTATTGTTCTTCGCCCGTCGAAAGATGAAAGAAATTGGCATTCGCAAGGTGCTTGGTTTTTCTACAACCAGCTTATATTACAACCTTTCATCAGGCTTTTTGAAGTTACTGTTCATCTCTCTAATGCTTGCCTGGCCAGGAGCATACGGCGTATATAAGTATCTCCCCGGGGCACACAAATACCCTATTCAGATATGGGAATTCCTTTTGGCCACCGGCATATTACTCATCGTCGCACTTTTAACAATCAGCTACCAAATTCTGAAAGCTGCAAAGACACGGCCGGTGGAAGTTTTAAAGGATGAATGATGCTGGAGGCTAAATGCTTGATACTGGATATATCCGCCGAAGCTGCAGTTAAGGTTGGTTGGTGACCTCCCCCGCCGAAGCTGCAGCAATGGCTTTCCTTTTCCCTGCTAGTGATCCCAGTATTGAAAAGATTATAGACAGCACCCATCCACCACAAATTATTATCCATAATGTTGATATCCAATAAAAATTCTCCTCACCAAAAGCGCCTATTACACCAACAATATTGCAGATGATTGGCACATACCATATGCTGCCTGGATTCATCCTGCATAAAAAATAACACGCCATGACAATCACAATATCATAAATGATATAGCCAATTACCTCACCGAACGGGTAAGCAATGAGAAATAGAATGAAAAAGGATAGAAATGCCGTTAACAATGATAATCCAAAGCTTACGATTCCTTTTAAAAAGGACTTTTCTCTAACGGTTCTCATTATTTGGATAATTTAAATTACTCCTAATGTCAGTATACCATTACTTAGACAAAGTCAAATGAATTTAACCTTTCTCCCTTTCCATGCTCCAATTATTGAAGTAATTATTGATAGTATCAATCCGCCACATATAGGAATCCACATCGGTGTTATCCAAAAATTCGGCTCTACAATCGCGGCAATAATTCCAATCACATTACAAATAATGGGAACATACCAAATGCTGCCGGGATTTTTTTTTACAATGAAGTAGCAACAAACGGCAACTACTATACCAAATATAATGTAGGGTATTTCTTCTCCTATTTCACCCTTAATTTTTACGTAAGGGCCTAATCCTTCCCCAATACCGAACATTACAATAGTGGCGCCGAATACCGTGATCAATGCTAATGCCCAACTTGGGATTCTTGCTAAAAACTGCCTTCCCCCATCGGTTTTCAAAATTCAGATAATTTAAATTGGATTAGATTGAAGGTACGACAATAAGAAGCCGAAGTCAAGTGAATTTTGACAGTATATTCAATCTGTTGCTTTAATTACAGGGATATTTGCACATTCAAAAAAAACAGATAGGTTTGTCTGCAGAAATTATTACCTTAAACTCGATTTTAGCGAGGAACCTAAACTTTATAAATTATGGAAAAATCCGTCAAAGCAGCACCCCTGACCACAGCTGAAGCAAATAGGAATTACTGGACATCCATTACGATCATTGGAATTCTCTTTTTTATTTTTGGTTTTGTGACTTGGCTGAACGGGATTTTGATCCCATATCTGAAAATAGCCTGTGAACTCACTACCTTTGAATCGCTGCTGGTAGCGTTTGCCTTTTATATTTCATACTTTGTCATGGCATTACCCTCCTCCTGGGTACTTAGCAAGACCGGTTTTAAGAAAGGAATGATGGTAGGTCTCCTTATCATGTCGGTGGGTGCCCTGATTTTTATCCCGGCTGCCATGACCCGCACCTATTCAGTTTTCCTTGCAGGATTATTCGTGATGGGAACCGGGCTGGCCATTCTTCAAACTGCATCGAATCCATATATTACCATAATTGGTCCCCGGGAAACTGCTGCGAAAAGAATCAGCATTATGGGTATTTGCAACAAGTTGGCTGGCGCAATTGCGCCCCTTATTCTGGCCTATTTCATACTGAGCGATGGAGATGCTTTTGTACTTAAGCTTCAAACCATGTCCCTGGCTGAAAAGGCTGTTGCGCTTGATGAACTTGCCTCAAGGGTAATCTCTCCCTATATTGTAATTGCCGTTGTTCTGGCCATTCTTGGTATTATGGTTCTTTATTCTCCCCTGCCTGAAGTTGAAACAGAACCAGAAGAGGCTGTCGATAAAGATGTGGCAACTTCCAGAACCAGCATTTTTCATTTTCCGCATTTATGGCTCGGCGCACTGGCATTGTTCCTCTATGTTGGCGTGGAAGTAATTGCAGGTGATACAATTATCCGGTATGGAATATCATTGGGCATTCCAATTGCTGAGGCAAAGATATTTACCACATTCACACTCATTTCAATGATAGTTGGGTATGTTTTCATCGGAATTATTCTGATACCCCGTGTGATTTCACAGAGGACCGCGCTGACATGGTCCGCTGTCATGGGTGTGGTCTTCACGATCCTGGCAGTTTATACGGAAGGAAAAACTTCAGTGTTATTTGTAGCCCTACTTGGACTGGCCAACGCATTGGTATGGCCTGCCATGTGGCCATTGGCAATTCATGATCTCGGTAAATTCATCAAAACCGGTTCATCAATATTAATTATGATGATCGCGGGTGGTGCACTTTTGCCGCTGTTGTGGGGGAGGATTTCTGATCTCTTTCCTCAAAATCCCCAGTATGCGTATTGGGTATGTGTTCCCTGCTATCTGTACATCCTTTTCTATTCATTGCGGGGTTACAGGGTAGGATTGAAGGGATACAGGTAGTTACCCCTACCTCACCACATTCACCCTGATCAACCAATAATCCTTCACTTTTGAGGACACCTGGATGGATTGGACATGGCTGTTCAGTTTTTCAAGGGTGGTTGAGCCGTCAGCAGTATTAATGGAGACATTGAAATCGGGAACGCCATTCTGATCATAGTCAATGGCCTCGTTTATTGTTGCAGGTAAAGTATTTGTCCCTGCAAATTTCACCTGAACAAATCCGTCTGAACCTTTCCCCTTGATACCGCTGTAAACCGGTTCAAAAACGGAAATATGAAGACCATTTTCAATATAAGCTATCCGTTCATCCCCTCCACTGTATTTGGGATGAATTTTCATAAAAGGGAGCCGGGCTAGTTTTTCAGCCAGTGCATCGTTTTTAATAAAAGTAACGGGAATCAAAATAAAACAGGCTGCAGCCCACACATATGCCGGAATAGTACGCAGTTTTTTCATGGTTTTCAGTTTTTATATCAGACTACCCGTTCTGACAAGATTGATAAGCAGTTCAATCCCTGATTGCATCGTTCCGCCAAGGAATATCACCAGGAGCGTAAATGAAGGGAATAGAAAAAGATTCCGTGCCCAGCTATAATTTTTATTTACCGGTGTACCCTTAATGTGATAATGAATGGCCCGTTGGGAGCAAGAATCAATGCACTTTCCACATTTCATGCATGTTATGGATGGAGTTCCCAGTTTCACATCTTCAGCACTTAGCGATAAGGTAGGACATTCTTTGGAACATTTCTCACATGAACTGCACTGATCCTTATTGATTCGTACGTCAAACACGTTGACCTTATTTGCCAGTGAAAGCAATGCACCCATCGGACAAAAGGTGGCGCACTGAATCCTCTTTCTTGAAAACAAGGGTAGAATAATGACCAGCCCTGCAAAAAGGGACAAAAACACAATCGTCTTCATAAGTATGGCAAAGGAAGTCACTTTCTCAAATTCGGTAACCGTTTTAAAGGGGCAAAGCCAGTCGCAATACACCGGGTTAAGTGCCATTGCTGAGGTAATCGCTACGATCAGCAACACTGCAAATGACATCCATCTGAATACAGGATTGATCTTTTTTATTTTAGGCTTACGCAGAATTCTTGAAGCACCATCATCCCAACCACCATAAAAACAGCCCCAGCTGCAAAATCCCCTTCCAAGAGCCAAACTTACGCCTATTACAATAACCAGCATGGATGCAATAGATGCAAAACCATGAATTATACTTCCCGGAAAAATAATAGAATTCGTAAGGGCAATGGGAATGATAATCATTGTAGTAACGATGTGGCAAAAGGGTATTTCACATGAAAGCAGGTTTTCATTATTGAAAGTCATGGCACCCCTGGCTTTGATCAGATTAACTATGAAGGTAAGGGCAAAAAACAACGCAAGGGTGACAAATCCTGCAGCCCGGTACCTGTCCGTTTTGCCTGTATACAATATCCTGAAAAAAAGATATACAAGAAACAGGAATGTGATAAGAAAGGCGATTGATTTTTCAGGTGTGGAAAAATCGGGTTTTCCACCTGTTGAAAACAACAAGATCAGAATTATCATTGGAAGGGTCAGAAGCAAAGATTTCCATATACTTCCCTCTGTGGAATAAACAGCATTTTTCTTCATAGGATAAGTTTATCTGATCATACTAAATACACCTTTATAAAAATATAATAGACCGGCCAATATGGCCGCAAATTTTCCGATCACCTGCAATACCTGTTTTCTTCTGAAAAAACCCAGAAAAGGCATGGGTATGAAATATAAGGAAGTTCCGAGAAAGAACATAATAAAAAAAAGAAGACTTCCTAACAACTGGTGCCTCTCTACTGCACCTGTTATGGCCAGAAGAAATGGAGGACAGAGATTCAGACCAGTGACAAATCCACCGGCCAGGGGGATTGTTGCAGGCCAACTGCTTAGCTTCTGTTGCAGCTTTTTCTGTTTTTGTCCCAGACATATTTCCCTGAACCTATGGAAACCATAGGCGATCATAAATAGGGCCAGAAGGGTATATATGATTCCAAATACAAATTTGTTCTGAAGGGAATGTTGAACCAGTGTCAGACCTAGCAATCCTGAAAAAAATCCAACCAGGACATAGGCCAGCAGACGGCCACCAAGGAATAATCCAACAGATTTTGCATTCTGCATTACTGTAGTTCCCTCGCCCAGCATAAATGGCAACAGCACAGGACCACAATATGCAAGGCACACTGCACCCGTGCTGAGACCTAAAATAAAACCCTCCGGGAACATGAGAGTTTTTATTTTTTGTCTGTTGCGGAAAAATTACTCAGCGCTCCTGCGAGAAATGCCAATGGTGTATTCCAGTTTATGGCAATTTCATTGGTTGAGTAGCTGCATTCCTCATCTACATAGGATAAAGCCGGAAGCTTACTTCTCACGGCATTCGGACAATCCACAAAAACCACAGTGTTGGGTCCCCCGGCCAAAAATCCCGGCACCGGCTCTACAATTCCATCGCTTCCGGATGGCCTGTGATGTATTTTCATCGGTGATTTTTCGCCTATTCCGGTGATATAGCAATATCCTGTTGGGTTTACACCAGTAATATAGTCCATATCCCGAAGGGCGGATTTGAAATACTTATCATTATTTGTGAGGACATAAGCCACCATTTTCAGCATTCCCTCATTTACCACATCACTGTTGCTTCCCCAGGCGAAATGATCAAGACTTATGGGGTAACCGGCCGATTCTGAAGTGGCAACGAGTTTATCAACATACTGAAATAATAATTCCCCGCATTTAGATTGCAACTCTGAAGATATATACCTGTTTTTCAGGGTGGTAAGCAGACCAAGAGTTGCGACATTGTCCCATGTGGGGGTCTCGAACCTAAGCTTGCCAAGAAGGCTGTCGGGATAGGCATAACCCGAAAGGAATGACATTTCGACTCCTGCCCAAAACCACTCATCACGAACGTTCCCATCACCATATGCACCGGTAGAAATATCTTCGGGCTGCTTGTAAAACACATTCGGATTCTTCAAACACCATTTCCATGCCTTGTCTGCAGCAATCCTGCAACTGTCACTTAGTCCCGGCAATTCTCTGGTGAAATCGGAAAACAATTTCGATGCATGTGCCATTGTAGCAGCAAAATCAAGTCCCGCAGCTGTGGATTTCTGAACAACATACCTGGGTTCATTGGTTTTATCCGGCATCACAAAAGGCTCAAACGATTTGGTAGTAAGTTTGTGATAAACACCACCATCGGCATCCTGCATAGTCATCATCCAGCGAAGATTAAACAAGGCCTCATCGAGAATATCGGGGATTTGATTTGAAGATTCCGGAATATTCAGATTGGCCTGTTTCCAATAAACAGGAAAAAAATCATAAGCCAGGAGCAAGGTATAGGTTGAAATACCCGAATTTACAATGTATTTGTTATAATCCCCCGCATCGTACCATCCACCGGGACTTGACAAAACAAATCCCTCGGGTCTTCCTTCCGAAACAGCCGATTTATGAACAAAAACCCGGGTATCCGGATGTCCGGCTTCCCTATGCCATTTTCCACCCCATTTTTCCAGAATCGGATAACTGCAGCGGTTATAATAAAGCGCTTTTATCCCGGCCTGGGCAATACTTTCAAAAGGATCTGCATTTATTGATATTTCCCGGGAATACGTTGTTCCAGGGATCAGGATCCTGAATTTTCCGGCTGTAGAGAATTTTGAAAAGTCAGCCCATTGCACCCATTCATCCGAAAAAGACCAGAATTTCTTTTCGGAAAGCTTTCCCCTGAATTGAACAGCCCCGGTTGATGAAACAATTCTGAAAGAATCAGCCTGTACCCGAATGATGGCGATTTTCTGCATGCCGGTTTCATAGCCGGTTTGAGGAATCAGGATCTTCTCATCCATTCCGGCTGCGCCCGTCTGAAATGAAAGCCATGACAGGATCGTAGAAAACAGAATACTTTTTACTGATGTTTTCATTATAATATGACCTCCACCTTATGTTCTTTATTGTCATCAAAAATAGGCAACAGGTTACCATGTATGACCGTGCCGTCAAGTTTAATTTCCCTGGGGCCCTTGCTGGAAGAATCAGGATTGGTGATATGAATATGATAGGTTGAATTCCTGAATTTCCTGGAAACCTTCAATTCTTTCCATGAGGAGGGAATACAGGGATCTATTCTAAGACCGTCCAATTCCGGCCGGATACCGAGGATATACTGACTGGCAGCATAAAAAGTCCAGGCAGCGGTACCTGAAAGCCATGAATTTTTTGCCTCTCCCGGTTTGAAGGCCTCCTTACCGGCAATCATCTGTGCAAAAACATAGGGCTCGGTTTTACGCAGCTCACCCGACTCTTCCGAATGAACGGGAGATATGCGGCTGAAATAATCGAATGCCCTGTCGCCTTTACCCATCATGGTCTCCGCAATAATTACCCATGGATTATTATGGCAGAACACACCGGCATTTTCTTTGTATCCTTCAGGATAACTCGAAATCTCACCCAATTCTATATGATAGGATGAATAAGCCGGATATAGCAGCACAATACCATGTTCGCATGCAAGGTATTTATTTACTGAATCAAGTGTTGCTTTCGCTCTTCCGTCCTCCAGGCCGATGCCAGCCATAACGCAGAAGCCCTGGGGTTCGATAAAGATCTTTCCTTCCTCGCTTTCATGTGTTCCCACCTTTTTTCCGAAGAAATCATATGCACGTAAGAACCATTCGCCATCCCAGCCATGCTTATCCACGGCAGTTTTCATTTTATCTACATATTCAATGGCCTTTTCTGCATCATCAGGCTTGCTGATCAGGTTGCAGATCTCGGCAAATTCCTTTCCATACTTAACAAACATTCCTGCAATGAATACCGATTCAGCCACTCCTCCGCTTTTGTTTTCAGTGGTCTGAAAGGATTCATCGGGATTATTGGAAAAGCAATTCAGGTTGAGGCAGTCATTCCAGTCTGCCCGGCCAATCAACGGTAGTCCATGGGGACCCAGATTATTAACCACATGATAAAAGGATCTTTTCAAATGTTCGAAAAGCGTGGCAGTGTTCTTTTCATCATTATTGAAGGGCACAATCTCATTCAGAATGGTCATGTCGCCTGTTTCTTTCAGGTAGGCCATTACTGAAGCAATCAGCCAAAGCGGATCATCATTAAAGTTGCCTCCTACATCGCTGTTGCCTCTTTTGGTAAGTGGCTGATACTGGTGATAGGCACCACCATCTTCGAACTGCGTGGATGCAATGTCAATGATTCGCTGTTTGGCGAGAGCCGGTATCATATGCACAAAACCAAGCAGATCCTGGTTTGAATCCCTGAAACCCATTCCCCTGCCAATACCTGATTCAAAATAGGAGGCACTCCGTGAAAAATAATAAGTAATGATGCACTGATATTGGTTCCAGATATTGACCAGACGGTCGAATTTGTCATCGGGACTATTCACCTGGAAGGATCCAAGCAGGTTTTGCCATTTGCTTTTCACCTTCTCAAGAGATGCCATGGCCTTTTCAGCAGTGTCATACCGGGAAATGATCTCTTTGGCCGGTTCCTTGTTTATCACCTGTTTTCCGGTGAATTTCATGTCCTGAGGTAATTCAACATAGCCAAGCACAAAAACAAATTGTTTTTGTTCGCCGGGAGCCAGGGTGATCTCAAGGTGATGGGAAGCGATAGGACTCCAGCCATGAGCTACCGAATTGAAGGCAGTCTGTTTCATCACCGCATCAGGATTCTGAAGACTATTGTAAAGTCCCATGAAGGTTTCACGGTCTGTATCAAAACCTTTGATACCCGTATTTACATGATAAAATGCATAGTGATTACGGCGCTCTCTGAATTCGGTCTTATGGTAGATCGTACTGTTATCTGTCTCCACCTGACCGGTAGAAAAATTCCGCTGAAAATTGGTTGTATCATCAAGAGCATTCCATAAACACCATTCCACAAAAGAATGGATACTGATAGTTTTTGTCTTTACAGATTGATTGCTAAGCGAAAGCACCTGAATTTCAGCATTGGCATCATCCGGTACAAAACAGGTCACTTCGGCCCGGCATTGGTTTTTTTCACCCGTAAACTTCGTATAACCAAGCCCATGCCTGCATTCATATTTATCAAGTGCAGTCTGGGCGGGTTTCCATGATGGGGACCAGAGAATGCCGTCATCCATGATATAGAAATACTTCCCGTTTGAATCAAGCGGAATGTTATTGTACCTGTAACGGGTTATGCGCCTCAACCGGGCATCGCGGTAAAAACTATACCCGCCGGAGGTATTCGAAATGATTGAGAAAAAATCGCCATTGCCCAGGTAATTGATCCATGGGTAGGGTGTTTGGGGAGTATGGATCACATACTCCCTGTTGGCATCATCAAAATGTCCAAATTTCATGGGATTTCAAATATGTTGTTAGTCTTTAAGTTTATTCCACCAGTTGAATTTAAGGATCGCTGAAGTAACCAATATGATGGCAAGGGTAATGAAAAAAGGAGTCCAGTAGCGAAGAACCAGGAAGATCGGGAATGCAACAAGGGCGGACTGCCAGCATATACCAATGACAACATTGAACATATCCCTTGGAAAATCCTTATTTGCTTCAAAATTGGGATCATCCTTAAGAACCATCTTATAAACCGGCTTCCAGAATCCCCATGGCCTGACATTTTTATAAAAATGTTTGAGCGTTTCATCGTCTTCCGGCTTGGTGAGTAAGGTGCCAAGAATACATCCGATAATTGAAACAAACAGGATGATCGGAAAGGCATTCATACTGAAATTATTGGTCAGCGGATACTGCCCGATGAATGTATGACTGAAGAAAGGCAGAATAAGTGCAGCTGCAATACCTGCCACCATGCCCCAGAAATAGCCATATCCATTGAATCTCCACCAGTACCATTTCAGAACATTGGAAGCAGTATATCCGCCCCATAATGCGGCAGTGATCCAAAGCACCACGTCATTGATTGATGTGACAATGAAACCAACAGAAATGCCTACAATTACAACTAAAATAGATGCCCAGTAACTGAGTTTCACATATTTTCTTTCGCTGGCATGGGGATTTATGAATTTTTTATAGATGTCATTTACAATATAGGCTGGAGCAGCATTTACAGTGGCAGCAAAATTGCTCATAAAGGCAGCCAGCAACCCTGCCATCAGGAATCCCAGCAAACCAATCGGTACATACCTTGCCAATACCTGGGGCAGGATACTTTCAAAGTCGGGTTTCGTGAGTGAGGCAGTATACAGCGTGTCAAAATTAACCAGTGCAAGTACAGTCAAACCTGCAATCATAAAGTAACGGGTAGGATTCAGAACAATGCTGACAAGCGAACTCATTTTGGCAGCTTCCTTTGGACTGCGTGTTGACAATATCCTCTGCATGTCATAATTGGGAGCAGGACCAGCGGCAGCAAGGAAAATGCCCTTGAACAACATCATGATAAAAAATAAGCCGAACATTTCATAACCGTCATTTTGTATCCAATCGCTGAATGCCGTAAGCTTTCCGGATGCCCCCGGGCCCAGGTGAGTCCAGTCGAGATCCACATGCCAGCCGAACCAGACGCTTCTCCATCCATCAGGGATAACCGCAGCGATAGCTTCAGGAGATACCTGGTGTATCGCAATGATGCCGATGGCAATGGCTGCAATGGTCAGGATACCATATTGAATAACTTCGGTAATAACAACGCTGAACATCCCGCCTTTAACTACATAAAAAGTGGTAATGGCCATCAGGATCAGTGCATACAAATTTTCATTCATCTGGGGAAACCTGGCCAGGGTATCCAGGTTAGTGATCAAAGGAGGGAGGAAAGAAGTGGCAAATTTTCCAATTCCTTTAAATCCATAGGATAAAAACCCGATCACGCTAACCAGGGCAAAAACAACCACGATAATATGTGACAGTTTGGCTCCGGTTCCATTGCCAAATCTTGTTTTGATCCATTCTGCACCAGTCATTACATTTGACCGCCGAAGCCAGGGCGAAATATATACCATGAGGAATATCTGGTTAAATACCGGCCACAGCCATGGTATCCAGATACTCTTCAACCCATAGAGCGAAAGCCAGTAAACCAGCAACATCGTTCCGGCAATGTCAAACATTCCTGATGCATTGGATATGCCAAGTAAATACCATGGAAGACTGTTCCCTCCCAGAAAATAGGATTTGATATTTTGGGAAGCCCTCTTGGATACCCAGTTGCCGATGAAAATGGTAGCAGTGAGATAGAGCAGTATTATGCCCAGATCAATGTAATGTAGCTTCATGATAAATCAGGTTATAAATGATTAGTAGTATCAAATAATAAAACCGTATTTTTCCTTACGGGTCCGTTCATAAACATCCTTGCTGAAAATATAGAACTGGGCAGGTTTGTGTCTTACACTGGTTTGTTTTTCATCAAGGGGTATCAGATATTTCATTTGTGATATCTTTTTTCTGAAATTGCGGGCATCAAACCGGGTATCCAGGATGGCTTCATACAGATGCTGGACCTGGGTAAGTGTAAATTTTTCAGCCAATAGCTCAAAGCCTATGGGTTCCTGCTTGAGTTTCAACCTGAGGCGTTCGAGGGCTTTTTCAAGAATGGCTGCATGATCAAATCCAAGTTCCGGAAGGTTACTAACCGGGAACCATTTTACTCTCTGTGTCAAGTGGTGTTTAATCTCCACTGTAGTGCAGTCAATTAATGAATAATATCCGACTGTGATTACATGATCGGGTATATCCAAACCCAGGCTGTGTATCCATAACTGGTCTTTTATATTCGACAGTCTCCCTATATTTCCGAAAGTGTGAAATTGCTCAAGGTAAATGTCATGAAGACCTGTAAGATCTTTCAGGATACGAACGGCTGCCTCATCTGGATTTTCATTCAGAAGTACATGATTACCGGTAAGTGTGTAATCAGAAAAAACGACTGACTTGTTGTTTTTATGTATTAATGTTCTTTCTACAAGAAGTACATTTAAATCTTTTGAATCGAATCCAAAGATTACGCAGTCTACGGAGAGATTTGGAATGATCTTTTTAACCATGGGTATTGTAAAAAATACAATAAGCTATCTTTACGCTAAATTAAACAAAAAACTTACAAATGCAAATTCAGAGTGAAAATCAGGATTGCAGATGGAAGATTAAGGCCGGAAGATAATGAAAAACTATAATTAGCACATTATTCTTCACTTTTGACTAAATCCAGTTCCCCCTCCCACCGGGCAATTACCGCTGTGGCCAAACAGTTACCGATCACATTCACTGAAGTACGGGCCATATCCATTAATTCGTCGATTCCCAAAATAATATAAACAGGCCAGGCAGGAAGCCCAAAACTTGCAGCAGTGGCAAGCAAAATTACCATGGAAGCACGTGGCACACCTGCGACACCCTTGCTGGTCAGCATAAGTGTGAAAACGATCAGTAACTGGCGTTCAATGGGCAGATGAATGCCACAAACCTGTGCAACAAAAATCGTAGCCAGGGAAAGATAGAGTGTGGTTCCGTCAAGGTTAAAGCTATATCCGGTAGGCATCACAAAAGCAACAATTTTCCTTGGTACACCGAATTCCTCCATCCGCTCCATGGCAATTGGAAGAGCAGATTCCGAACTGGTTGTGGCAAAAGCAATGGAAACAGGTTCAGCAATAGCCAGAATGAATTTTTTTATCGGAATTCTGAACAGAAGTGCCACAGGATATAGGATTAACAGAAGAAATACAATCAGTGAAACATACAAGGTCGCCAGCAGTTTAAAAAGATTGACAAGAATACCAGGTCCCATGTGGGCAATGCTGAATGCTATGGCGGCAAAGACGGCAAAAGGGGCAAAAAGCATCACCAGTCCCGTAAATTTGAACATTGTTTCTGCAAGCGCCTCTGTAAAGTTGATCATGGGCTTTCTGAATTTCTCCTTCAGCAAGGCAACTGCAATACCAAACAGCAGGCTGAATACAACGATCTGCAGCACCTGTCCCTCGTAAATTGATTTGGCAATATTTTCGGGAAATACATGCAATATAATGTCTGTTCCTGTCACAGGTTCAATTTGTTGCATGTTTTCAGCCGCAACTGCCTCAGGGATCGTCACTCCCATTCCCGCACGGCTGATATTGATAGCAAAGAGGCCGATGAAAAGGGCAAATGTGGAGACTATTTCAAAATACAGCAGGGATTTCCACCCCATTCTGCCCACCTGCTTCAGATTGGAATGGCCCGCAATGCCCACAACAATAGTGGCAAAAAGCAAGGGAGCAATGACTGTTTTGATCAGCCGGAGAAAGATCTTGCTGATTACCTGCAAGTGTATTCCTACCTGGGGCACATCATATCCAAAGATCACTCCGGCCACCATGCTGATCAGTATCCATGAAGTCAGCGATCTTCGAACCCATGCATAACCAATAAGCAAGGGCAAGTACGGTCCATCTTAATGTCACGAGCACCCAAACGGGTATAACAACCATGTGATAGTGATTGGAAAGTGTTAGGGCAGCCGCCAAAAAGATGACTGCAGCTAGCAGAATGTAATACCATGCAGGCAATGCCCTGCCTTTGGGATTCTTTTCTATGTCTGAACGAGGGATTGAATTCATGAAGGCCGCGGCTAGGGTGTATTGCAAACATAGTGAAATCAATGATTAATTGGAAAAATAATGGTAATTTTCACCCGCTAAACTCATTGTTATTGCCACAACTTAAAGTCATCCGCGCTTCGGCCGGATCGGGTAAAACCTATACCCTTGCCGGTGAATATCTTCGTTTGTTATTTACTGAAAGCGATTATTTCAGGCACATTCTGGCTGTTACCTTTACAAACAAGGCAACCAATGAGATGAAAAACCGCATTATCGGGGAACTTGACCTGCTTGCCCGGAACAAGGAATCAAAACAGATGAAGGCCCTTATGGCCTCAACGGGCTTGTCGGAAAATCAACTCCGGTTGAAAGCTTCTGTAATATTGAAAAAGGTTTTGCACCGGTATTCTGATTTTTCGGTTAGTACAATCGATTCATTTTTTCAGCGGATTATCCGCTCATTTACGCGGGAACTCGGATTACAGGGCACCTATTCAATAGAACTGGATACGGAAACTTTGCTTACAGCCGTTATTGACCAGTTATTGATTGAAGCCGGAAATGACAGATTTCTTTTAAGCTGGCTTGGTGATTATGCTGAATCACTCATTGAAAGAGGAGAAAACTGGAATCTCAGAAAAAGTATGCGGTCGCTTGGAAAGGAGATCTTCAGGGAAGAATTCAAGTCCCTTACAAATCTGGCGTCTTCGCAATACGGAAACCGTGATTTTCTCCGGAACTTCAGGCAGGAGCTATATTCTATCCTATCATTTTATTGAAAAGGAATACAGGGCCTTCGGATATCAGGCTATGTCGATTTTGGATGCTTCCGGATTTATTGTGGATGATTTTTCGAGGAAAGGGAGCGGCCCCGCAGGATTCCTGGTGAAACTGGCCACCGGAGAATTCAGAGCACCTACCGATACTGCAAAACAGGCTGCTTTGAATGCCGAAAAGTGGTTCACCAGGTCATCACCTGATGCGGCCGCAATCAGGGCAATTGCAGAAAGCGAACTGATGCCTCTGATGCAGCGGGTATTGGATTATTATGAAACCTACGGCCGACAGTATTATCACCCTCGAAGTGGTTTTGAAAAATATGTTTACCCTTGGGATATTGTCGGATTTATCGCGACTGGCTTATCAATGGTGTAACGAAAACAACGCTTTTTTACTTCCCGAGGCACCACTCTTCCTGCAAAAAATTATTGACGGGAATGATACGCCTTTTATCTATGAGAAAGCGGGCTACTGGTATCATCATTTTATGATAGACGAATTCCAGGACACATCCCTGCTTCAATGGCTGAATTTTAAACCGCTGATCAGCAACAGTCTGTCTCAGGATTATGACAACCTTGTTGTGGGAGATGTGAAACAATCCATTTACCGATGGAGAAACAGCAACTGGACAATTCTTTCCAGTGGTGTGGAACGCGAATTTCCTGGGGGAATTATTCATAACATGTCACTGGAGTATAATTGGAGATCATCAGAAAATATTATTGAATTTAATAATCGCTTTTTTAGTGAAGCTGCAGCGCTTCTCGAACAGGAATTCCTGAATTCCCTTGAAAATGAAAATCTTCCTGTTGAACAATTTGGGGAATCACCTATCCGGGAGATTTATGCCAATCTATCTCAGAAACAGGGGAACAGTAAATATCCTGATGGAAAGATCCAGATCAGCTTTGTGGAAGGAGACTCAGAAAATAGTTTTTACGATAATGTTAATGATCAGCTTGTAAAATTACTCGGTAATTTGCTTGACGGAGGACATCGCCCGGCTGATATTGCAATTATTACCCGTAAAAATAAGGAAGCCAAACAGCTGGCAGATCTTCTGCTAAATTATGAATATGAAAACCCTGATTCCGGCCGCAGTTTTAAAGTGATCTCGGATGAGGCATTGCGACTTGGAAGTTCATCTGTTGTTGTTTTTCTGGCCTCATTATTACAATATACTCTCGATCCAAACGACAGGATCTGTACCTATTACATTCTTTCTTTTTACCTGAATCATGCCGTTGGCAATGACATATCAGAGAAATGGATCATGCCATCAAATGACCCTGAAGCAAGGAGCAAGGATATCACCCTTCTGTTACCGCCACTATTCAATGATCTCAATGAATCAGCAGGCGCCTTATCCCTTGCAGAAATTGTGGAAAGGCTTATTTCGATATTCAACTTATCGCGATTTACAGGTGAACAGGTTTATTTGGATGCTTTCCGTGATCTGGTGCAGGAATATGGTCAGAAAAATGCCGCTGATCCGGGCAAGTTCCAGGAATTCTGGAACGAAACAGGCAAAGAACGATCCATTTCTGCACCTGCGGGCCAGGATGCCATCCGTATACTCACTGTGCACAAGGCAAAAGGCCTGGAGTTTAATCTGGTTATTGTTCCTTATTGCGATTGGGATCTGAATCCGATGCACAATACAATTTTGTGGTGCCAATCCAATGAGGCCCCTTTTGACAAGTTAGACAGGCTGCCGGTTTATTATTCTGCCAAATTGAAGAAAACGCTTTTCGCAGGTGACTATTTTACTGAAAACCTAAATCAATACATTGACAATCTCAATTTGCTATACGTGTCATTTACCCGTGCTTGCAGCGGATTGTATGTCTTTTGTAAAACCGGAAAGGATGACCAGGTTAAAAATGTTTCTGATCTGGTATCAAATGTCTTGAAAAAAGGACTTTTAGAACAAAAGGATAAGGTATTCAGTCTTGGACAGCTTTCCAATGTGAAGTCTGAATCCGTTTCTGTTCAGGCGGAAGAATTTAGCCCCGCAAATGTTTCTGTTGAAATGGCCTCCAAACGCATTCAGGTTGCCTATCAGGGAAAATTATATATCGATCCGGCAGCAAACCAGCCTAAAAGGCCCTTGAATGAAGGAAAGATACTGCATGAAGTTTTCATGGGTATCAGAGTGACGGCCGATATTATCCCGGCTGTTACCTCCATGTTCATGCATGGAAGGATAAATGAGGATGAAAAAGAGAACTATATAAGGAACATATCTTCCTTGTTAAAGGATAAGCAGGTACTTTCCTGGTTCAACAATGATTGGAACGTACTTACCGAAGCAGAGATCATCCTTCCGGAAGGAGTTTCAAAACGCCCCGACCGGATTATGACAAAGGTGGATCAAACAGTAATCATAGATTATAAATTCGGTGAAAAAGAAAATCCGGCTCACAAAACCCAGGTTCTGCAGTATATTGATCTACTGAGAAAAATGGGATATCCTGATGTTCAGGGGTATCTTTGGTACGCACTGCTGGGAAGGATTGTGGAAGTGAGAGAAGAGATGAGAGTGAGAGATGAGAGATGAGAGATGAGGATTGGAGTATGGAGTATGGAGCAGGAAAATACAGAGAAAGAAAAAATATCCCTTTAGGGATTATATACAGGTAGATAAATGAATATGGAATTTCCCTGGGGAGGCAGCGACGTTTTAATGCGTACCCTGATTATATGCGGAAAAAGTTTGGAGGAAGGGTGCAGAAACTAACCATTGATGCTGGATTTTCGTGTCCGAACCGTGACGGCACTAAAGGTTTCGGTGGTTGTACCTTCTGCCTGAATGATGCGTTTAACCCGTCGTATTGCACACCTTCAAAATCAATATCCCAACAAATTAAGGAGGGTATTGAATTCCATGAAAAACGCTACAGGAGGGCTGAGAAATATCTTGCCTATTTCCAGGCTTTTTCGAATACCCATGCCCCGGTGGATATCCTTTCAAAATTATATCAGGAAGCGTTGAACTGTGAAGGAGTAATGGGCCTTGTCATCGGAACGCGCCCTGATTGCATGGATACAGAGAAACTGGATCTTTTGCTCGGCTTGTCGAAAAAGCATCACATTGCTGTGGAATATGGTATTGAAACAGTCCATAACAGGACTCTGGAAAGAATAAACCGGTGTCATACTTTTGAAGAAACACAGGCAGCAATAGAGATGACTGCTGGAAAGGGCATTCACGTAGGAGGACACTTAATATTTGGCCTGCCTGGCGAAAGCCGGCAAGAAATGCTTGAAAGCGCCACTCTTATATCAGCCATGCCTGTTGACAGTATCAAGTTCCACCAGTTGCAGATCTTTAAGGGTACTGAAATGGAAGAAGAATTCAAAAAATACCCCGAAGATTTTTTTTCACCCGGTGAAGAGGATTACCTTGATTTTATGGTGGAATACCTTGAATTGCTCAATCCGGCTATAGTGGTAGAAAGGATTGCAGGAGAAACTCCTCCGAGGTATGCGGTTCGAAAGCCGTGGGGTCCGCGTTATGACCAGATTCTCGTAAAATTCGAGAGACTGCTGAACGAGAGGGATACCTTTCAGGGGAAACGGTATTCGGTAATCGGTAATCAGCAATCAGGGGCCTAATTTCAATAACCGTGGGTAAAACCCGCGGAGAATGAAATCCTCTAAACCTTCATGCATAATAATCGTATAATAATCATGCCGTATTTTATAAGGATACAATAAATACTACTCGCATGAAAACCAGAAAAATTACATGGTTTGGGCTGATTTTTATACTGTTTTTCACCTTTACTTTCGGTTGCGGATCACAGAAGGATGTAACTGAAAGAAGGAATTTCATGATGCCAAAAAAATCGGAAATGTCCAGAAACAGCCATTATAAGGAACCAGCCAAACGAAAAACCAATAAGGTATATGCAAATAAAAGCAAAAAGAAAAGTCTATTCTGATTTTTCAACGTGCAGGATTCCTGATGTATCTGCCGGAGAAACCTGTGTTTGAGTGGCTGAATCAGCCTTAACATTTTGATGATCTTTCTGGTTTAGTATATTCTGGCGTAAAACGTAAAAAATAAGTACAAGAATAAGAAGGAAAACAGCCAGAGTGAGCACAATCAATACCGGCATTCTGCGTGCAGGTGATGTGGACCTTGAATTATATGCCCTTCTTACTTTTCGTGAAAGATATTCCACATCACTGCTCAAATAGCTTTTTGATGTCCGGCTCTTATATCCATCCAGGGCCTCAGTACATAATTTACATTTTTTAAGATGTTCTTCTACCTGCATCCGGCCGCTTAAACGAAGGGTCCCATCGAGGTAGCCACGGATAGCCAGAGGTGTCAGGCAACCACCAGGTGAAAATAACCGGTTATTTACGGAAGAGATCATACCGGCTAAGTAAGTAATTTTTCAAGTTTCTTTTGCCATTTTGAATATGGCTTTTCACTTCATTGAGTGTATATCCAGTTTGGTCAGCGATATCCTTATAGCTTTTATCTTCAAGATACATCATACTGACACAAAGGCGCTGATCGGGATTCAGACTTTCAACAGCCGTGCCGACAATTCCCTCCTTTATTTCGTTTGATATTTCCGGATTGGCTTCATCGGGCTCGACAGAAGTAACTGAACCAGATAAACTTTTTTCAAAGGATCTGTTTTGAGTTGCCTCTTTGCGCAGGATCATCAGGCAATGATTGCGTGACACGGTGTAAAGCCAGTTTTTAAAAACAGTAACATGATGAACGGATAGTTTTTCAAACAGGCTTTCAAAAATTTCCATTACCGCATCCTTGCCTTGTTCCTTATCCTGCAGGTATCCAAGGCATATACCATAAACCAGGTGAGTGTAACGTTCAAAAAGAATAGCGATTAGTTCTTTATTTCCGGTTTCAAGAAATTGTGCCACAAGCACTTCATCCGGAATATTATTATCCGGATTGCCTTTTTTGCTTTGTCGTTTCAGTTGCAGAAACATGGCTGAGAGTATTTAGTAATATGTATTACAAAAAATGTTCCAAAAAGACAAAATAATTATGGAATTTGACATAACCACGCATCCATTATATGAAAGGTGTTTATAATAACCCGTAAAACCTGCAGCATGAAAACTAAAACAAACTTACCGGACTCGCGAACGCTCGATGACATAGTCTTTGAGAATCGCAACAAGGCTTATGGTGCATATGCCCTGAACAAAAAACACAGAAAATACCTGTTTATCGCATTTCTTATTTCCCTTACGGGTGTGGGCACTGCCATTGCAGTTCCCTTTTTAAAAGCCTTAAATGGAAAGGATGTTTTTAACAGACTTGAAAAAAATGTTACTATAACAATTGATCGTTATAGATCTGAAGAAGCAATACCTCCACCCCCTCCGCCACCTCTGCCCTCCGGTGATCTGGATAAACGGGTTTCCTATAAGCCACCCATTGTAGTTGAAGATGCTCCCGAGGAAAATGTCGTACCGATGTCAGATCTCGTTGATCATACATACAATCATCCGGTATTTGATGACATAACTGATCCGGTACCCCCCGGGCCTGAAATCACTGAACCACCGGAACCGCCCATGATTTCTCCGCAGGAATTTGCTTCGTTTATGAATGGAGGACTGGATGATTTCAGAATCTGGGTACAGAAAAATGTCACCTATCCTCAAATTGCGATTGACAACCGCATATCCGGAAAAGTATTTATCGCCTTTTGCGTTAGTAAAAATGGAGAAGTTACAGATATCGAATTGCTGAGAGGCGTTGACAAGTCAATCGACCAGGAAACCATTCGGGTAATTTCCTCATCACCGCTATGGAAGGCTGCCAGACAAGGTGGAAGACCCGTTAAACAAAAATTTGTAATACCTGTGATCTTCGTTTTAAACTAACATAAAAACCAGCCTGAGCATCCGGTTTGCTGAAAAATTCCTAACTTCCCGATTGAAACAGAAGTCGCCCGTAGTAGAATTCCACTATTACGGGCCTTTTGCGAAATCAAACTATAGCAACTCCGGTAATGGATAAGCAACCACACACGTTTTCCTGGAAATTAATTTATGCGGCACTGACTCCAGTATTTTTAGTATTGATGGGGGGTGCATTGCTGTTTTTCAGATACCAGGTGAATCTGATAAGGGAAAATAAGTATTCTGAAATTAGGGCAATAGCGCGATTAAAATCGGATGAAATTGTCCGCTGGCTTGGTGAAAGGTATTCCGATGCTGATTATTTTTCAAGAAGTTCTGAGTTAAAATCGATTATTCAACAGGCTGGTAAAGGGACAAATGATTCAATCCTGCAAAAGGAGTTCAACCGTGTATTTCAACGGATGAGAAAAAATCATAATTATGCTGATGTGATTGTCGCTGATCTGGAAGGTCAAATTCTATATTCTTTTGACAGTATCCATCATCGTACAGGCATCGATATTAAGTCCATAGTATCTTCTGTTCAGAAAAGTCAAAAGATATTGTTGCATGATTTTTCAAAAAGCCCGAACGAGTAAGTTTATTCATCTTGATATTGCAGCCCCGGTTCATGTAGATAATTCAACAAAAGTAGTTCTTATTTTTACAGTTGATCCATATACATTTCTTTATCCCCTGATTCAATCCTGGCCTGCCCCTGTTAAAACAGCAGAGACTTTGTTACTCCGAAAGGAAGGAGATTCAATTCTGTACCTGAATCAACTTAAAAATGCTCCAAAGGCAGCACTTGAATTAAGGCAGCAAATTACGGAAAGTAGTCTTCCTCCGCTGGATGCGGTGAATGGAAAGCTTGAAAGCTTTGAAGGAATTGATTACGCCGGAAGAAATGTCATTGCTGATATTCGTCCAATAAGAGGTACAACCTGGCTGATGGTTGCGAAAATTGACAAAAGTGAGGTCTTTTATGAACTCAAATTCCGCATCATTTTACAGGCAGTGATGCTTGTGATGTTTTTGCTGCTGATTTCATCCATGGCTGCATTCTTGTATAGCCGGAGACAAAAGAGTATTTATGAACAGTTATTTCTCAGGGAACAGGAATTCCGACTGGCACAGGAAGAATTCCGAATCACCTTGTATAGTATCGGAGATGCTGTAATTACAACCGATCCGGGGGGCATCATACGGCATATGAATATGGCAGCTGAAAAACTAACTGGCTGGAGAGAAACTGAAGCGGCAGGCAGGCGTTTTGAAGATGTCTTCAAAATAATACATGAAAAAAGTCGTGGAATAATTGACAATCCCGTCAACCGGGTATTGCAGGAAGGATTAATCACTGATCATTTTAATTTTACAGTTCTGATGACCAGAGACGGTAGAGAAATTCCGGTAGTGGAAAGCGGAGCCATCGTTTATGATCAGCATAACAGGATATCAGGTGTAGTGCTTGTTTTTCATGATATAACGAGCCGTAAGGAGGCAGAAGAGCAAATCAGGAATTTAAACACTGAGTTGGAAAAACGTGTTGAGGAGAGAACAGAACAATTAAAAATAACCAATAAAGAACTTGAATCCTTTACTTACTCAGTTTCACATGACCTTCGGACACCCCTTCGTGCCATTGATGGATTCAGTGCAATGCTTGAGTCCGATTATAAAAATTCCCTTGATGATGAAGGCCGTCGATTAATTCATATTGTACGTCAGAATGCACAAAAAATGGGTATTCTGATCGATGAATTATTGACCTTTTCAAGGCTGGGACGAGCCAGCATGAATAAGACAACTATTGACATGAAGGAAATGGCTGATTCTGTTATAGAAGAACTTATCCAGACGGATAAGAAAAAGAATATTGAGATAATTGTAGATGATCTGCTATCGGTTAAGGGAGATCCGGGAATGATGAGACAGGTATGGATCAATCTGATATCCAATGCACTGAAGTTTTCACGGGGAAAAGTCGAAATTAAGATTTCCATTTCTTCAAGTAAGGAAACAGGCCGGATCAGGTATTGCGTACAGGATAATGGTGCCGGCTTTGATATGAAATATTACGATAAGCTTTTTGGAGTATTTCAGCGTTTGCACAGCGAAAAAGAATTTGAGGGTACCGGTGTGGGACTTGCCATTGTGCAACAGGTCATTACAAGACATGGCGGCTCAATTTGGGCACAGGGTAAAATCAATCAGGGAGCTACCTTCTGTTTTTCGCTGCCTGACTAGCAATCGCGTGAGCAATTGGCATACATTTGTATTATTAAGATGCTTTAGATATTCCTTTTGGATGAATACAGTCGATTATAATCCGGTTGAAATACTCATTGTGGAAGATAATCCGCAGGATGCCGAACTTACAATGCGAGTCCTTAAAAAATTGAATATTGCGAACCATATCATGGTGGCAGAGGACGGAGAAGAAGCGCTCGATATTATTTTTTCAAGGGGAATTTATGAAGTGAGACAGTCTCTGAAACCACCCAAGGTTATTTTTCTTGATCTTAAACTGCCAAAGGTTAGTGGACTTGAAATTCTGAAAGAAATAAAAACAAATCCCGCCACAAAAAATATACCTGTTGTAGTTGTGACATCCTCGCGTGAAGATCCTGATATTAAAGCCGCATATGAATCAGGAGCCAATGGATACGTTGTAAAACCGGTGGAATTTGAAGCCTTCTCAAATTCCATGATCCAGACTGGTATTTTCTGGCTTTCGGTAAATGAAACACCTGGATAGGGACGAGGGACAAGGGACGAGGGACAAGTTGGGATAATCCCGGTAGGGATTGAATATGGGTAGAAAGGATAGATGAGAAGTGAGAGGTGAGAGATGAGATTAAATAAACAAAATATTATTTCAATTATATGAAAACCATCTCCAAACACTTAATTTTATTCCTGCTGATTTTAGCTCCGGCAAGCCAGTTTGCCCAATCGCAAAAAAATACTGCAGAATTGCTTGGCTATCCGGCTGATGCAAAATTACTGATAATCCATGCCGATGACCTGGGTCTCTCCCATTCTACGAATATGGCAACGATCAAGGCCTTTGAAAATGGGGCCATCACTTCGGGAAGTATAATGGTCCCTTGTCCATGGTTTCCGGAAATAGCAGCCTATGTAAAGGATCATCCGGGTTTGGATGTGGGCATCCATTTCACACTTAATGCAGAATGGAACTTTTATAAATGGAACGGCGTTTCCCCGTCCAGCGAAATTCCAAGCCTGATCGATAAAGACGGCTATTTCAATTCATCACTTCAGCCCCTTATATTTGGAGCTAAGCCGGAGCAGGTTGAAAAGGAGCTGAGGGCCCAGATTGACAAGGCAATTGCCAATGGAATTAAACCTACTCATATCGACAGCCATATGGGCAGCATGTTTGTCTCTCCTACCCTGGTCCGTATAGCCCTTAAAGTAGCCAGGGAATATAAGATTCCTTTGTTTATCCCCATGAATGAAGCCAAAAAGAGCGCTCCCTTTCTGATCAAGGAAATCCCATCTGACCTGATTGTAGTAGATAATTTTCAAATGTTGCCCGAAGACGCTGTCAAAGGAGACTGGAATGCAATGTATACTGACTTTATTAAAGCGATTATTCCCGGCCTCAACGAAATAGTGGTGCACCTTTCATATGATAATGAAGAAATGCAGGGTATAGCAAAGGACCATGAGGATTATGGATCAGCCTGGCGACAAAAGGATCTTGACCTTGTAATGAGCGATGGTTTCAAAAATCTCCTCAAGGATAATCACATTCAGCTTGTTACCTGGAGGCAGGTGCAAAAGGCAATGTACCTTGAAAGCGGTAATCAGTAATTTGCATTCATAATTCATCATTCATAATTATCTTCCATGTGCTTCCGCCTCCATGGCTGAAAGATAATAAGTAAGGTCAGCCGTTCCATCCATGGTTGGCTCATTGGTTGAATAATCGGCATAATCATCATGATAAACCGCCGCATTGGATTGAAAGGCTTCATATTCATCTCCGCCTGCCAGGAAAATCCCTTTCAGATTTTTATAAATGGAATTGTATACGGGGCCGTCAACAAGTCCTCCATCGAGTTTATAATGATACAGAACTGAAAGGGAAGAATGCGGATCCGAGGGATAATCCCCGTTTTGTGGCATACCCACAATCATTGTCGTTCCCCATGGATTGCATCCGAACAGCCAGTCCCTCAGGGAACTTTCCAGTTCATCATATGTGTGATCGCCCGAGTTTACGGCATACAGATGGCATTGCGTGATGAAAGCCACTGTAAGGTTATTGGAACACCAGATAAACGGAATGCCATTCATAAATGGATTTTGTGAACCCCGTTGATAAACAAGATCAATACCCTTCTTCAAGTAATTCAAAAATTCCACGGAAAGCGGTTTGTCGGCAGACCGGGAAATTTCCCAGTGACCCATGTTCAGAAACGGGTACCATTGATAATGCCTGGCTGTGTCTGCTCCCATCCAGGGAGTAGTAAGTTCCTGCCTTCCAAATTCAATGGCCTTATCGAGGTATTTTCCCTCCCCGGTGATTCGAAACAGAACAGCTGCGGCCAGCTCCATATCATCAGTCCAATTATCCTCCTCATAAAAATAGGGCGCAGTACAGGGAGCGGTCTGGCATGCCCCTGGAAGGGCCAATCCAAAGTCAAACGCTGCCTCTGATTTTTCCGCAAGAAGTCGGCTGAATTCAGGATCCCGTTTACAGAATATTTGTGATCCCAATGCAAAGGCTGATGCGAATTTGCCGGCTGTAGAAGATATCCCCGTTGCCCTGTTTTTATATTTAAAAATACCCTGTGGTTTTCCAGTACAAAAATAAACAGGTCTCTCACGTCCTTTTCCATAGTTTGCGCTATCCTTATTGGGCAAACGAAATCCGATATGGTCGCGGTCATCAGCAATCTGATTGTACATATGTCCGCTGTCGGGATTCATTTTCACCAGCCAGTCCAATCCCCACCTGGCCTCGTCAAGTATATCCGGTATACCGTTGCTGCCCGGTTCTCCATTCGCCAAGTATGCATCCCCAAAAGCAGAAGGATTTAACTGGTAGGCTATCAGCATCTGATAAACTGCATTGGCTGATGTGGCTGTATATTGTAAATAGTCGGTCGCATCATGCCATCCGCCTGTCACATCAATATGTGCGGAATCAGCAGCCGGATTGTAAATTGCAAAACCATCGCGTGTATGGCATGAATCATGCAAAAAAGGATTGTAACCGCATCTTTGCTGGCGCATGTATTTCAACAAGAAATCAGCTGTGCCATCGTATACATGCTTTGATATTCGAAAGACCGGGGATTTTATGCCTCCTGCAAAAATATAGTAGGCCCCTGGTACTGTGAATGAAGTAAAATCAAGCCTGCAGGAAGATTGAAACGGGCCCCAGCTTTCAAAGGATTTAACCAGTTTTGAATTGAAAACAATTGCATCGGTGAGCGCATTGCACAAGGCAAAACCTTCAATTTGCAGTTGATCTTTACTGACTATCACACTTACTTTTTTTGAATCAGGTGTATAACCAAGCTGGTTAATCCTAATCCATGATTGAGAGAACAAGCATTCTCCTCCTGTTATAAGCAGGATGAAAATGAATGCAAACATTATCTGGAACCTATGCATGGTCGGATGCTCTTTCCCTGTTATGATAAAATAAAAGAATGATTCCCGAGATGATTGATATTTCACCTGCAAGGAAAATAAACCAGTTGAATGACTCAGGCAGGTATATTGGGAGCATTTTTGAAGCAGAATCAGCATTTAGCATGGCAGAAAACGAAGAATGCCTGATTACAAAAGAGAAGAAGTCCTTGATAAAAGAAACAAAAATCAGCACGGAACCCAGAACAATCAATAATACGACCGGCCAGCTGATCAAACATTGTTCAGATCGCTGATCAATATATAAAATAGTAAATGCAAGAATGATCATGGTAAGGGAAACAAGCACCGGGGCCAGCACCGGTCCCGTCCAGACAACCGGGACAAGAAACAGGATATCCCAGGTAAGCCACGATGTGGGCCAGTCAAGAACAAGCTTCAAAAAAACGTAATAGAACAGGTCCCATATTGCAAAGCTATAAATAAACCAGGCGAACCGCTGTCTGGCATTTCTTCCCGCCAGGAATCCCATGGCCAGAAGCATGATGAGGGTGGTAATTTCCCTGAGGATTTCAGTCATTGCAATTTTTCCCGGCATGGGAACCATGGGAAAATCAAATCCTGCCGGATAATACAGTTCTCTGAGATATATTACAACGGCACTTTCGACAAAAGCCATCGAAACAGCAAGGAAAGTGATCCAGATCAGGTTGGAATAAGCCTTGTAAAAAGCCATGCATGCATATGTTTACCCAAAAATACGAAAGAAATCACCTTTTATCAACTCCTTCCGTTATCTTTGAATCGCAATATTAACTGAAGTAAATCGTTAATCCTGAAAAATAAGAGGGGAATGAAATATACCTGGATTTTACTCTTTTTGTTGCCTGTTTTTGTTGAGGATTATGCATATTCGCAGCTTGCGAAGCCCGAGATATATCTGGTTAGCGTAGATATTGAATCGCAGATCGATAGTATAGTATGGTATAGTATCGTGCTGGATCCCACACGTGATTATTATATGGTTGGTGAACGACAGGAACCTTATCCCGGAAGGCCTGATTCCTATTTGCCAGTTAGTCCTGGTGTTACAGACACCTTTTACGTAAATAATAATTTAACTACATCATCGTTAGGGAAACCGATAGGTTATACTGTTTGGGGAATGCATCCCAATGGAACTGATATAGATCAGGGTAATTTTAATGAGCCCGACAGTACCATGTTTCTGAAATCCGTTTTCGATTCCTGCGCCGGTACCATCACCCTCACCTGGAATGATTACAATAAGTGGAGGGGATCAACCACGGAATTTACTATTTACAGAAGAACGGCGCCGGGAGTTTATGTGCCGATTACAAGTGTAAATCCGGATATCACTATTACCCGGTATACCCATGTACTTGGCAATATATTGCCAAACCAGACATATGACCTTTTCATACAGGCAGTCAATACAGATGGCATAAGGCTTTCCAATTCAAACAGGGCATCGGTCTTTACAAAATGGACAGTCCAGACCGGAACCATAAATGCCGATTATGCCACGATCAGCGCGGATAATACGATTGATCTTTCATTTACTGTGAGAGGAGCCCTGGGGCAGGACAAATATCGTCTGCTCCGGAGCAATGTGCAGGGCGGAACATATATTGCCATTGACTCTGTCATAACTTCTGACACAATTATCCATTTTAATGATGACACACCCTTTGTCTCAGGAATTTATTATTACAGGCTTGAGATGCTCAATAATTGTGGCACGATGTTTTCACAGTCGAACCTGGCCAACAACATCATCCTTGCCGGAACACAATCAGGCAGTGTTGTATCGCTTGCCTGGAACAGTTATGAAGACTGGCTGGGCGGTGTTGAAAGATACCGGGTCGTAAGGACTATTGGACAAACCAATCCCCTGGTGGATACACTGGACGCCGGCACATTAACGGCTTATACTGATGATGTGGCAGCTCTCATTGATTACTCCAATCCTTCCAGCAGCTTTATCTGCTTTCATATCGATGCACTGGAAGGATCCAATATATATGGAATTCAGGAAAACAGCATTTCAAACCAGGTTTGTTTTACGGTTATCCCTGATATCCGTATGCCCAACGCATTTATTCCCAATGATGGAGAGCCTGCTAACCGCGTATTTGAACCCGTATTTTCATTCACTCCCGAGCACTATGAAATGCTCATTTATAACCGGCTTGGGACAAAGCTATGGGAAGGAACCGGCCCATGGGACGGGATTGTTGCCGGTAAGCCTGTCCCTGAAGGTGTATATCTTTACCTGCTAAGGATTTACAATTATTCTTCCGATGTGAGGGAAATAAATGGCAAGGTCGTTGTTGTCTACCGCTAATCGTTCTGCCGATATTTTTTAAAAACAGTCCGCTGAAATACGGCAATTTCAATAACTTTGTAAGTCTTCAAATAAATACTTTTTGATTTCCCGATGAGTTCCACCTTAACGGCTGAGGAAATACAAGTCAGACGCGAATTTAATGATTTGCTCGATACGTGCACCCGTTGCAGTAAACGGGGGGATAAAGCGCTGATCCGGAAGGCATTTAAAATTGCTTACAATGCCCATAAGGGAGCTATGCGCATGTCGGGTGAACCTTATATTCTTCATCCCATTGCTGTTGCCAAGATCGTAACTCAGGAAATGGGTCTTGGTGTGAAGGCCATTGTTTCCTCATTATTGCATGATGTGGTAGAAGACACTGAATTCACGCTGGAGGATATTGAAAATCATTTTGGTCCGAAAATAGCCTCGATCATTGACGGCCTGACTAAGATTTCAGGTGTTTTCGACAAAAATTCATCTCTGCAGGCAGAAAACTTCAGGAAAATGTTACTCACCCTGTCGGAAGATGTGCGGGTGATCCTGATAAAACTGGCCGACCGCTTGCACAATATGCGGACACTGGGATCTCTGCCGGTTGCCAAACAAATGAAAATTTCTGCGGAAACGCTTTACCTGTATGCTCCCCTTGCCCACCGGATGGGATTTTATTCAATCAAGAATGAGCTCGAAGATCTCAGCCTGAAACACCGTTATCCAAAAATATTTCAGGAACTATCTGATAAAATTAAAAGTCAGGAGAAAAGCCACCAGGAATTCATTCAAGAGTTTTCAAGGCCTATCAAGGAACAGCTCGAACACAACGGGATTTCATATGACATCAGCGGAAGGTATAAATCCATTTATTCAATCTGGCATAAGATGCAGAGCAAAAACATCCCGTTTGAAGAGGTGTATGACCTGATGGCAATCCGGATTGTTTTTGATCCGCTGGCCGGCATTCCGGAAAAAACGCAGTGCTGGAATATATATTCCATGATTACTGACATTTACATGCCCAAACCGGAAAGGATCCGTGACTGGGTAAGCACGCCCAAGGCAAACGGATATGAGGCACTCCATGCTACTGTTATGGGACCCAAAGGCAACTGGGTGGAAGTGCAGATCCGATCACGCCGGATGGATGATATTGCCGAACGGGGTTTTGCTGCACACTGGAAATACAAGACCGACAGTTCACATGAAAGTGAGCTTGATAAATGGCTGAAACGGATACGGGAATTATTATCCAATACAAATTCTGATGCCCTGGAATTCCTCGATGATTTCAAGCTGAATCTATTTGCCTCCGAAATCTTTATATTCACACCCAAGGGAGATACAAAGACGCTTCCTGTAAACAGCACAGTTCTTGACTTTGCCTATGAAATCCACACCGAGATCGGTCATAAGGCCATTGGCGCAAAAGTTAATCACAAGCTGGTGTCTTTAAATCATGTGCTGAAGAGTGGCGACCAGGTTGAGATAATCACGTCAGATACCTACCGTTCCCGTCTTGAATGGCTCGATGATGTAAAAACAATCAAGGCTAAGACTGCTATTAAGGATGCACTGAAAGCTGAAAACAAAAACAGGATTGAAAAAGGGAAAAAACAACTGGAAGAAAAATTATCTGATCTGAAACTCAGACCAAATGCCAGGATCATTCAGAAGCTGCTTCCTGCATACGATGTATCAAACAAGGACGAGTTTTACAGCAAGGTGGGAACTGGCATTATCCAGCTGGAAGACCTTGAACAGGTGCTTAAAAGGAATACAAAAAGCAAATGGGTCAATTACTGGAGCCTTCAGCTTGGAAGAGCATCATTAATGGGTAAAAAGTCGGCAACCGTAAATCATTCAACTCCAAAAACCGGCTTTAAAACCCCCATTCTTCTCCGTGAAAACATCCATGATGCAACCACAGATTATACTACCGCCCAATGCTGTAATCCCATTCCCGGTGACAATGTGATAGGCTTCTGTGAGCCGGAAAACCAGGAAAATATTACAATTCATCAGGCCAAATGCCCTACAGCCATCAGGCTTCTTTCAAGCCACAGTGAATTGCTTGTTCCTGTAAAATGGACCACCCATAAATTGCTTTCCTTCCTGGTAAAAGTTGCCATCAACGGGTATGACCGCTTTGGCATGTATAACGACATCACCACCGTGATCTCCAAAGAACTGAACGTGAACATCCGAAGCATCAATTTATCGAGTCACGATGGCATCTGGGAAGGAACCATTGATTTGTACGTTCATGATGCAAAGGACCTGAACAATCTGCTGATGAGCCTTACCAAAATAAAGGGCGTAGATGCGGTGAAACGTGTTGATGCTGCTGTTTAAACTTTCCCTTCATTTTAATTTAAAATAATTCTAAATAGAACGTATACTATTTTGAAAAATCGTTAATTTCGCGTAACTCATTAAACCAATTAGTTTATGGTTTCTTCCGAAACAAAAGAGACAGTAAAAAAAATTTTCATCGATTATCTTGAAAAGAAAGGTCATCGAAAAACGCCCGAACGTTATGCCATACTCGATGAAATCTATTCAAGGGATGGACATTTTGATATTGAAACCCTGTATCTTTTCATGAAAAACAAGAACTACAGGGTAAGCAGGGCAACATTATACAATACAATTGAACTTTTGCTCGATTGCAATCTGGTGGTTAAACATCAGTTTGGCAAGAACATCGCCCAGTTTGAAAAGGCATACCAATGCATGCAGCATGATCACCTGATTGATATTGACACAGGTCGTGTAATTGAATTCTGTGATCCGCGCATGCAGGAGATTATTAATACCGCCTGCGAGTTAAATGGATTTGATCCTTCGCATCATTCCCTCTATATTTATGGCCGAAAAAAGGACATTCCGGACAAGCGCAAAAAATTTTTTTAACAGCTTGAATTGCTGTATTTTAAACAACTATTAAATTCAGCTCCAGGTATTTGAAGAACAAAAAAAATGAGTACCTTCGGGTGCATTTTTAAATTCCCTTTGACAAATGAAAGTAGATGTAGTATTAGGCCTTCAGTGGGGTGATGAAGGAAAAGGAAAAATTGTGGATGTTCTCACCCCGGGATATGATGTAATTGCCCGGTTCCAGGGTGGACCAAATGCAGGTCATACTCTTGAATTCAATGAGATCAAGCATGTTTTGCATTCCATTCCTTCAGGTATTTTTCACGAAAACCAGATTAACGTCATTGGAAACGGGGTTGTAATTGATCCGGTAATCTTCAAAAAGGAAGCAGATTCCATTTACAAACTGGGGGTAGATCTGAAGAAAAAATTACTTATCTCAAGGAAAGCCCACCTGATTCTGCCTTCTCATAGAATACTGGATGCGGCATCGGAGGTAGCAAAAGGCATTACAAAAATAGGTTCTACATTAAAGGGAATTGGTCCGACTTACATGGATAAGACAGGCCGCAATGGATTGCGTATTGGGGATATTCTTCTTCCTGATTTCAGGGAAAGATATGACAGGCTGAAACAAAAGCACAAAGATCTTCTGAAGATTTATGATTATGATTACAATATTGAAGAACAGGAAGAACAATGGTTTGCAGGGATTGAGGAAATCCGGGGGTATCATATCGTTGACAGCGAATATGAACTCAACCGTTTTTTAAATGAAGGCAGGAGGATACTGGCTGAAGGCGCACAGGGTACAATGCTCGATATTGATTTCGGTTCATATCCGTATGTTACCTCTTCCAATACAATTAGTGCCGGAGCCTGCACCGGATTGGGAATAGCACCCGGAACCCTGGGTGAGATATTTGGTGTTTTCAAGGCCTATTGTACCCGGGTTGGCAGTGGCCCGTTCCCTACCGAACTGCTTGATGACATGGGAGAATTTCTCCGTGAAAAGGGACATGAATACGGTGCAACTACAGGACGTCCCCGCAGATGCGGATGGCTCGACCTGGTAGCCTTGAAATATTCGATCATGATCAATGGGGTGACCCAGTTATTGATGACCAAGGCAGATGTACTATCTGGTATTGATTCTATCTGCATCTGTACCGGTTATAAAACAAAAAATGAGGTGATAGGTATTCTTCCCTATGAAATGGAAGAGATTGAAGCACCGGAATATGTAAACATGAAGGGTTGGAAAAATGTAGCCGACATTACCACAAAAGAACAGATCCCTGTTGAATTACGGGATTATATCCGCTTCATAGAAAAGGAAACCGGGGTACCTGTGACTATGGTATCTCTCGGGCCGGACAGAAGGCAGATCATACGGTTTTAATTTACTCCACTTTATTCGGAAGCTCCAGCCCAAAACCCGAGGTTTTATCGTCCCGTTTCAGCAGCAGGGCGAACACAATACCAATTATTCCAATGGCAGCGAGCATAAGAATTGAATAGGTATAATCATATTTCGCCGTTCCTGCGTCAACCATAGCAGCCGTTACATCCGGATTGGTTTTATCGAGGATCATTCCGATCAGAATGGGAAAGAGCCACAATCCGAAATTTTGCACGGAGAACATAATTCCATACGCAGTACCCAGCTTATTCTGATCGATGATCTTGGATACAGCCGGCCACATTGCAGCAGGAATGAGCGAAAATGCTATACCCAGCAAGGCCAGCGGAACGATCGGATGTATAAGCGTAAAAGTAAGTGTAAGATGAGCGATTATCAGAAGTATTGAAGCATATACCATCATGGAAGCACTTTTCCCTTTTTTATCGGCAATCCAGCCAAATACAGGGGTAAATAACACCGTGAAAAATATGGGTACAGAGGTTAACATGCCGGAATCTGCCGTAGAGAGACTGAATTTGTTATGCAACAGGTCTGTGGCATATTTGAGAAATGGAAAAAATGCAGCATAAAAGGTAACGCAAAGCAGGGTAATATATATGAATGAAGGAATCCTGATAATTTTAAGAATGTCAGATACTTTGAATTTCTCAGTTTCATCCATTTTCTGTTTAAAACTGATCTGGCGGTCAAGCCTATAGTCAATCAGACTATACACAACAAAGAACAGGAAACCAATGCTGAGCATGAGTGCCCCCAATAAAATAGGCCTGTTCCAAAACTGCTCAGTACTTAATCTGTCAGAAAAGAAAAAGGTTAAAGCCTGTCCCATTCGTGCCATGGCCAGATTCAAGCCCAGAGCAAGAGCAAGCTCCTTTCCCTTAAACCATTTAACAACAATCGTTGTAATAACTACTATACTGGTCTCAGCTCCCAACCCGAAAAGGAAGTATCCAAACGTCATCATTTTAAATGCGGGTGTATACCGGGGTAAAAATGAATTCATGAAATCATATCCAAAACCACCCTGGATAAATGTATCGGAAGAGCCATAGAAAGTCAGGACCGACCCAAAAGCCATAAATAATGTAAATCCGATACCCGTAAAACGAATCCCCCATTTATCAAGCAAAACGCCCCCTATCACTGCCATGAAGAGAAAAACATTCGAAAGGGAATAAGTTGACTGCAAAAATCCATATTGCTGGTTCGAAAATCCCAGATTCAACTGGATCTTTTCTTTTAAAGGAGATAAGGCATCATAGAAATAATAATTGGCAGCCATAATGAGACTTACAATGATCAATACAGTCCACCTAAGCCTGACACTTTCCTTTAATGATGATGTTTTCTCTTTCATGAAATATATTTAAGGGATCAAATATATTGTTTTTATTTTGTATGGATATGACAATTATCAAGGATGTCTCACAGGCTGTCTCAGAAGCCACATGGACGTTATAATAATATTTTCCCCGGCCTCTATTTATGTTATTTAAAAATTCATCATTTAAAAATATATTTACATCTTTGCACCACCAGAACTATTAAAGGTAAACTTCATCTAAATCTTTAAGAATTAACACGATATGAAAGAATCAATTGCTATTTTATGCGCCGGTGGTCCTGCACCCGGAATCAATACCGTAATCGGATCAGTTACAAAAGTTTTCTTAACTGCGGGATATGATGTATTGGGAATTCACGAAGGCTATAAAACTATTTTCACTGACAAACCGAATTTTGAAATGTTGGATTTTAATTTTGCAGATACCATATACAGCCGTGGTGGCTCTGCCCTTAAAATGAGCCGTCATAAACCCAAAGGATGATGAGTTCAAAATTGATTTTTTCGTCAGCAATAACATAAAATTGCTCGTCACCATCGGAGGTGATGATACCGCGTCTACTGCAAACCGGCTTAGCAAATTTCTGGAAGCGAATAAGGTTAAAGTATCCAATATACATGTTCCGAAGACCATTGATAATGATCTTCCCTTACCTGAAGGTACACCCACTTTTGGATATCATTCTGCCAAGGAAGAAGGAGTGCGCATTGGCACAACCCTTTACGAAGATGCCCGCACAAGCGGAAACTGGTTCGTGGTTTCAGCCATGGGCCGTGAAGCAGGTCATCTTGCATTTGGCATTGGCTTATCCTGCCATTATCCAATGATCATTATTCCTGAAATGTTCAATAAAACCAAGATCACTTTTGATGCTATCACCAAAATGATCATTTCATCAATGGTGAAACGCTGCATGCTTGGTATTGAATATGGTGTTGCCATTATCAGTGAAGGTGTATTCCATTTTATGAATGATGAAGAGATTGAAGGAACGGGTGTTAACTTCACGTATGACGATCATGGCCATCCTGAACTGGGTAATGTCAGCAAGGCCCATATCTTCAATATGCTTGTTCAGCGCAAGCTGAAAAAGCTGAATATTTCAGTGAAAAGCCGGCCGAATGAAATTGGCTATGAGTTGCGCTGCGTGCGTCCGATCGCATATGATCTTTCGTATGCCACACAGCTTGGCACAGGTGTAATGAAACTTTTCCAGGATGGCAGGACCGGCTGCATGGTGACAGTCACTCCCATTGGTGATATCATGCCCCTGTTTATGAAAGATGTGGAGGATGAAAACGGGAAAGTAAAACCCAGACTTGTAAACATGGAATCGGAAAAGGTAAAACTCGTTTATGAGAATAACCTGCATTACTTAACCAAAAACGATTATAAGGCAGCTAAAAAATACCTCGCTGATCCTGAAGAATTTGATTTCAAGAAAATTCTTAACTGGTAAGCAGGGACAAGGGACGAGGGACTAGGGACTAGCAGTGACTAGTCTAAAAGTCTTAAGGCAAACCTCCGGGATTAAAATCCCGGAGGTTTTTTTATGACCGATATTAACTTGTCCCTTGTCACTATCTTGTCCCCAGTCCCTAGTCCCTGGTTTTTTTTTTGCTTGTCCCTTGTCCCTTGTCCCTTGTTAAAATTTATCTATCTTTATTGAGACTATTTAATATTCATCCAATAAAGCAATTACCATGGTGACTATAACCAAGAAAAAGGGCTCCATTGCTATACTGACCGGAGGTGGTGATGTACCGGGACTTAATCCGGCTATCAGGGCCATAACCATTCGTGCGTTGCGTGAAGGTTATCAGGTAATTGGATTGCGCAGGGGATGGGCTGGCATAATGGAATTTGTGCGTGACCGGAAAGCCGATAACAGTGATAAGTACATGGTACTTACAGAAGAGATAGTAAACAAAGCCGGCAGAACGGGTGGCACATTCCTGCATACTTCCCGAACCAGGCCCAGTCATGTTCCCAAAGGCAGCGTTCCCATACAATACCAGGATAAATACAAGAATGAGGTAAATGACCTTACCGAAGAGGTGATCAAAAACCTTGAATATCTTGGTGTTGAGTATCTTGTACCTATTGGCGGTGACGATACGCTCAGTTACGCCGTGAGATTGTATTCCGAAGGGGTGAAGGTGGTAGCCATACCTAAAACAATGGATAATGACGTGCCCGGGACTGATTATTGCATTGGATTCAGTACCTGTGTAACACGTACCATACAGATGTGCAATACCCTCCGTACCTCGGCCGGATCACATGAACGCATACTGGTTATTGAGGTTTTCGGACGTTATGCAGGTTTTACGGCGATGTTGCCTACCATGGCCGGTGCTGCAAATCGTTGTGTAATCCCGGAACATAAATTCGATCCTGATTTGCTTACCCAATTGCTGATTGAAGACAGGGAAAAAAATCCGAGCCATTATTCGGTAGTCCTGGTTTCAGAAGGAGCCAAGATGTCAGGTATTCTTGAAACCCCTCTTCATGAAGGGGAGAAAGATGTTTATGGACATAGTCTGCATGGTGGAATAGGAGAAATAGTATCTGACAAGATCAGGGAAATATCGGCCAAATACTGCAACGGCCGCAAAATAAATACAATTTATCAGCAACTTGGTTACCTCGTTCGGGGTGGTGATCCGGATGCCATCGATTCAATTGTTCCCATGGCCTATGGCAATCTGGCACTTGACCTGATATTAAAGGGAATTCATGGAAGGCTGGTTGTACTGCGCAACGGAAGGTATGACAATGCCCCTATTGATGTGGTAACCAGCACAAACAAGGTGGTTGATATTAAAAGATATTATAATGTGGAACGGTATCGTCCACATTATAAAAGCTTTGAATTTCAACCTCTGTTCATTATGACCGGCAATTCTTAGCTCTCTTATCTTTTTTTGTAAACCCAGGCATTGGGAGAAAGCTCATTGCGGAATTTATCAATGTCCGCAATTCCTGCCTGCAGGTTATCATAAGATTTTGCTGCAACCATCTGAAAATTATCGCGCCCCTGGATAATCTGGGATTCATATCCCATCGCCCTGAGCTTGCTTGCGTAACTATCAGCATTTTCCTGAACAGTAAAGCATCCAACAATCATATAATAATGACCCTGAATTGCATTTGCCCTTGCTGAGGTGACCTTTTCAACTGTTGAAATACCTGCATCGGTATTATCATAATTCGCCCCGGAATAATATGCCGCCGAATCATTCATGCCCGATGCCATGGTATCAGCCATAATGGTGTCAACCTCCCTGGGTTTGGATTTTTTGAAGTATTTGCAGCTATAACCCAGAAACAGGCTCAGAAATAGTAAAATGAGGATGTTTTTCATTGCGTAAGGAATTGAATGGATAGTTCAAAAAATCAATTATCGAATTGGTTTAAAACAAATTTATGAAAATAAGATGATGCACACCTATCTTTCAGGATAAGTTTTTAAATTTACTCAGGAAAAATAAAATCTCATACATGGCAGATCTAACCACAACTTTTGCGGGTATTAAACTGAAAAACCCAATCATAATAGGAAGTTCAGGCCTATCTGATTCTTTGGAAAACATGCTGGAACTCCAAAAATACGGGGCCGCAGCCGTGGTATTAAAATCATTGTTTGAGGAGGAAATCCTTAAAGAGATGAATGCCAACCTGCACAGGATGAGCTCTGATGGATTTCTTTATCCTGAAACAGTTGATTTTTACGATTTCTATGAGACTCCCGAAGAGGCAACCATTAAATACCTGGGGCAAATTCAGGAAGCGAAAAAGAATTTATCAATTCCTGTAATTGCCAGCATAAACTGTATCACTGCATCGCAATGGACTTATTTTCCGCGTCAGCTTGAAACAGCAGGTGCAGATGCACTTGAGCTCAATATTTTTGTATTGCCTACAGATTTCAACCGCAGTGCGGAAGAAAATGAAAGGATCTATTTCGATATTATCCGTGAAGTTAAAAAGCAGGTTACTATTCCGGTTATCGTTAAGTTGAGTTATTATTTTTCAAACCTGGCATCCTTCCTTAAGCGAATATCTGCTTCCGGCATTGATGGCCTGGTACTGTTTAATCGCTTTTATAACCCCGATTTTGATATTGAAACCCTTGAGTTTACATCGGGTGCAGTTTTGAGTAATCCTTCGGATCTGTATCTTTCGCTTCGCTGGATCGCCATACTTGCCGGAAGGGTTGAATGCAGCCTGGCCGCATCTACGGGTGTTCATGATGGTACTGCCATGATAAAGCAGCTCCTGGCTGGGGCAAACGCTGTGGAGATAGCTTCTACTATATATAAGAACGGACACGAGCAGATACAGGTGATGCTTGAGGAGCTTAACAACTGGATGGACCGAAAAGAATTCACGGTAATTGACCAGTTCAGGGGAACGTTAAGCCAGTCAAAATCAGAAAATCCAGCTGCTTTCGAACGCGTTCAGTTCATGAAATATTTCCGGGGTTTCCAGGGAGTGTGACCCTGTGTTGAACCGTAAATCAGGCCAGATCCTTTGCTTCTGACGGCATCCAGTGTTTATCCCTGCCTTCCCATTTAACATTGCACCCTATGGGGTTGGTAAGTTTGATGCTGATTTCCTTACCTGATGTAAGTTCATCCAGGACCCTGTCAAGATCATTAACCGTCATCCGGGCTGTTTCGCGGGGGGTATCCACGCCTCTTCCTGAATATACCAGCTCCCTTTTTTCATTGAATACATAGAAATGGGGTGTTCTGAGGGCACCATATTTCAACGCAATTTCCTGGGTTTGATCATATAAATAAATCCATGGGAAACGGTACTGCTCCATACGTTTCACCATGTGATCAAAATCGTCTTCTCGATAGGTGTTGGCACTGTTTGAGTTGATTGCAACAAAGCGAACTCCTTTTGGCTCATATGTAAGGGCTGTTTGCCGGGTAACCTCATCTGACCCTAAAACATACGGACAATGATTACATGTAAAAAACACAACCAGGTATTTACTTGCATCAAAATCCGATAATCTATAAACTTTTCCGTCAGTTGCACTGAGTTGAAAAGCAGGCGCTTTGGAACCAATATCCAATGTGAAACTCATAACTATCAATTTTAAATTTCATATAGAAACAAGCAAAGCAGCCCTATTGTTTCATTCCAGGGGTTTAATTCGGGCAAGACACTCCTTCATTTTTAACAGCGATCGTGCAATATCATTGTCGAGCCCGATAGAAAACCTTACCAGTCCCTCCGATAATCCCATCTTTCTTTGAACATCACAGGGTACCTCAGAAGAAGTGCTGTGACCCGAGTTGCTGAACAGGGTTTTAAAATATCCAAGGCTTACAGCACAATAACCAACTCCTTCATCCTGCAAAAGGCGCATATATTCATTGGCTCTTTCAACAGAACCCAGTTCGACTGAAACTATTCCCCCGAATCCATATTCCCTGTTCATGATAGAATTCATCAAGCCATGCTGTTTATGTTCCGGTAAACCGGGGTAACGCACACTCAAGCCCAGTTCCTGTAAGCCCTTTGCTATATACAGCGCATTGCTGCTGTGCTGTTTCATTCGTACATGCAAGGTATGTAAATTCTTCAGGATGGAGGAAGAACGCATCGGATCAAGTACCGGACCCAGCAGCATGGCTGTGCCATCGTTAATATTTGACAATTCATTCACAAAGGCTTCAGCACCACAAATGGCCCCTGCCACACAGTCATTTTTTCCATTAATGAATTTGGTCATGCTATAAACGACAATATCTGCACCCAGTTGCGCCGGGGTAAGGATCATGGGAGTAAAAGTATTGTCGACCAGCAGAAGCAAGCCATTATCCCGGGCAATCTTCGATAACGCAGGAATATCAGCTACTTCAAGCAAAGGATTGGTGACAGATTCCGTGTAGATCAGACGGGTATTTGGCCGGATCGCCTTTTTCACACATTCAGGATCTGTAATGTCAACAAAAGAAACTTTTATGTGAAATCGGGGCAGATAGTTCTTAAGAAAAGCAAATGTCCCTCCGTAGGAGGTCACGCTGGTGATCAGGTGATCCCCTGCCTTGCACAATTGCAGTATTGAACAGGTAATTGCCGACATTCCCGAGGCGGTTACCCAGGCAGATTCGGTATTCTCCATGGCAGCCATTGCATTGGCAAGGTATTTATTGCTCGGATTCCAGTGTCGTGAATACAAAAAACATCCTTCGGTATGGCCCAGGAAAGTTTCCGACATAGTTTGCGGATCACGAAAAGTAAAGGTGGAAGAATCCGTAATAGCCGGATTGACTCCACCATATTCATCAAATTGCAGCACATTCTGAATGCGCGTTGCCGGATCATTTTGCTCCTTCATCTGGATATAAATATTTCGAAAAAAGTACAACATTTACCGGTAGGCAACAATGATTTTAGTCCATGAAGTGACTCAGAATTAAACCGACTTTGGAAAATTGCCGTCACTCGTCACCCGTCACTTGTCACTTTTTTTTAAATGTTTGTCAACAAAAGTATACTTTTATTGGTTAAACACGTATATCAGTAAAATTGATAGTTTTAAGAAAGTAAACTGTTATAAAAATGATAGATTTAACGAATAAGACCATTCTGATTGCAGAGGATGATGAAATCAGCTTCAAATTTCTCGACCTGGTTTTATCAAGAAAGACACATGTGAGCATTATTTGGGCAATTAATGGTCAGATGGCTGTTGATTTTTGCAGGATATACAATCATATTGACCTGGTTTTAATGGATATTCAACTGCCTGTTCTGGATGGCATAGAGGCAATTAAGCAAATAAAGGTATTCAAACCAAATCTGCCCATCATCGTGCAGACTGCCAATGCATTTAACGATGAATGGGACCGGTGTTTCCAGGCTGGATGTGATGATTATATTACCAAGCCGGTTAATCTCCAGGATCTCATGTACCGTATCGAAAACCTCCTAAGCCCCGTCCCCACCCGGTGAAGAGATAGTACCGCAAAAAATTAACCACTGAGTGCGCAGAGATATGCGCAGAGGCCGCAAAGTTTAATAACTCTTTGCGGCCTCTGCGTTTTTAACCTCTGCGCTCTCTGTGGTTAATCTTCGCATTGACTTTTTTTCTATATTGCATTGTTTTAACCAATAACAACCTATGAGGACACTTGTACAATTGTTTGAAGACTGTGTGGCAAAATACAGTGAAAACGTTTTTCTTCTCGAGAAGAAAAATAACAGGTTCATGGGTGCATACTTTCAAAGAAGTTCATGAAAAAGTGCTCCAGTTTGCAGCAGGACTTATCTCCCTGGGCATACAGAAAGGAGACCGTATTGCGCTTATCTCTGAAGGCAGAAATGATTGGGTATACTGTGAACTTGGAATTTTTTATGCTGGTGCCATAAATGTTCCCCTTTCTGTAAAGCTCACCGAGTCCTCAGAACTTAAATTCCGGATTGTTCATTCGGGTGCAAGATTTGTTATTGCCTCAAAAAGCCAGGCTAAAAAGCTTAGCGGTTTAAAGGATAAAATTGATACACTTGAAAAGGTAATCCTTCTCGATCAACCAGAAAAATGCGAAGAATATGAATTCACATTTTCCAATGTGCTGATGCAGGGAAAAAGTTACCTGAAATCCCATGCCGCTGCCTGTAAGGAAAGGTGGATGTCCGTTACGGAAATGGATTACGCAAACATATGCTATACATCCGGCACCACAGCTGATCCAAAAGGAATCATTCTCAGTCACCGGAATTATACCGCCAATATTGAGCAATCGCTTAGTCTGTTTGTAATACCGATGTATTGGACAACCCTGCTCATCTTACCCTGGGATCATGCTTTCGCACATACCTGCGGAATTTATACACTGATGTCGTGCGGGGCAAGCCTGGCTTCTATACAGGTTGGTGAAACACCGATGGAAACGCTGAAAAACATCCCGGTCAATATCAAGGAAAACAGGCCGTTTTTGATGATGAGTGTTCCGGCACTGGCTAAAAATTTCAGAAAAAACATTGAAAAGGGAATTCGTGAAAAAGGTCCCATGACCGAAAAACTGTTTAATATGGCCATGAAAATTGCCTATACTTACAACGGTAATGGTTGGAACCGGGGAAAAGGATTAAGGATATTCCTCAAGCCATTGAACATACTTTTTGATAAAATACTGTTCACCAAGGTTAGAGAAGCCTTTGGAGGCCGACTTGTTTATTTTATCGGAGGTGGTGCCCTGCTTGATATTGATCTGCAACGGTTTTTCTATGCGATAGGAATTCCAATGTATCAGGGATATGGCCTGACGGAAGCATCACCTGTGATTTCAGCCAATAATCCGGCAAAGCATAAACTGGGTTCATCCGGTGCCCTGGTGAAAAATCTTGAATTGCGCATTTGTGATGAAGAGGGTAATGAATCTCCCTGCAGGGAGCAAGGGTGAAATAGTCGTCAGGGGTGACAATGTGATGGCCGGTTACTGGGCTAATCCCGAAGCCACAAAGGAAACCATCCGGGATGGATGGTTATATACAGGTGACCTGGGATACATGGATAAGGACGGATTTCTATATGTGCTGGGTCGTTCCAAGAGCCTGTTGATTGCCGATGACGGCGAAAAATTCAGTCCTGAAAGCATTGAAGAGGCCATTGTTCAGCACTCCGCTTTCATTGATCAGTGCATGCTATATAACAACCAGAATGCCTATACAAGTGCGTTGATCTATCCAAACATGACAGCCATAAAACGCTGGCTATCCGCTCAAAACAGCAGTGCCGACGATGAAGAAACAGCCCGTGAAATTATTCAGCTAATTGAATCACAAATTGATCAGTTCCTGGCCGGTGGCAAACTTGAAGATATGTTTCCACACCGGTGGCTGCCTGCCACCTTTTCAATTATTGAAGATGGATTCACTGAGGATAACCATTTGCTGAACAGCACCCTGAAAATAGTACGGCCAAAAATAAACGAATATTTCAAAGACCGGATCGCCTACATGTATACTCCCCAGGGAAAGAGCATCTTCAACGACCAAAACATCAATACACTAAAAAAACTACTTATATAGTTACTTCATTAATTAAATTGGCATTATCTGCATAACAAACATCCGTGCGGGGGATCAGTTATCGTAGCTCCCCCTTTCATCCCTATATTTCGATCTCTTATAAAAGAGTTTACAGAAATAACCCCTCCAGGTTTTATTTTTGTTGTTAAAATCCCATTTTTGCATATTACAGATAAAACATGGAAAAACCAGCAATATATCAACAGTTAAGCAAAAGGATATTATTACTTGACGGAGCCATGGGCAGCGTGGTACAGCAATACCGTCTTGAAGAAAAGGATTACAGGGGTCAGCGATTTGCAGATTTCCCTTATGATCTGAAGGGCAACATTGATCTGCTATCCCTTACACGACCGGACGTAATCCGCAGTATTCACATTGCTTACCTTCAGGCAGGCGCCGATATCATCGAAACAAATACTTTTAGTGCCACCTCTATCTCCCAGGCGGATTATCACCTGGAAGACATTGTTTATGAACTCAACCTGGAATCAGCAAAATTAGCTGTTTCCGCGGCCAGGGAGATAACAACGCTTGATCCTGAAAAACCCCGCTTTGTTGCAGGCTCCATTGGTCCGACAAATAAAACTGCATCCATGTCGCCCGATGTAAATGATTCAGGCTACAGGGCAGTGACTTTCGATGGACTTGTAAGTGCCTATGAAGAACAGATCAGGGGATTGGTGGATGGTGGTGTGGATCTGTTGCTGATTGAGACCATTTTTGATACGTTAAATGCAAAGGCTGCCTTATTTGCCATTAAGGAAATTGAAAATAAAACGGGTAGAAGATTGCCTGTGATGATTTCCGGAACCATTACGGATGCAAGCGGCAGGACCTTGTCGGGTCAAACCATTACAGCTTTCCTTTATTCTCTTTCACATGTTGATTTACTAAGTATTGGTGTCAACTGTGCCCTGGGGGCAAAAGAAATGTTGCCCTATGTGGCTGAATTATCATCAAAAGCTCCCTTTTATGTGAGTGCACATCCAAATGCCGGACTTCCAAACCAATTTGGAGGCTATGACGATACTCCGGAACTGATGGTGGCCCAGTTCAGGGATTTTCTTGAACAAGGCCTGGTAAATATTATTGGAGGATGTTGCGGAACAACCCCTGCACATATTAAAGCTTTCGCTGAACTGGCCGCTGGCTTATCCCGCCGCGGGTTGTGCCGGCAGAAACCCATGTTACCCATCTCAGCGGACTTGAACCATTGACAATATCCCGTGAAAGCAATTTTGTAAATATCGGTGAACGGACCAATGTTTCAGGTTCTATAAAATTTGCCAGGCTGATCCAGGAAGAAAAATATGAAGAAGCCCTTGTCATAGCCAGGGAACAGGTAGAAAGCGGTGCCCAGATACTTGATATTTGCATGGACGATGCCATGCTGGATGCTGAAAAATGCATGGTGAGATTTTTGCACCTTGTAATGGCTGAACCCGAGATTGCCAAACTTCCGGTAATGATTGATTCTTCAAAGTGGTCTGTTATTGAAGCCGGACTGAAATGTGTGCAGGGCAAATCCATTGTCAATTCAATCAGTCTTAAAGGAAGGTGAAGACGCTTTTATTGAGCAGGCAAGGAAGGTAAGGCAATATGGTGCCGCCGTGGTTGTCATGGCGTTTGATGAAAAGGGACAGGCAGATTCCTTCGAACGCCGCACAGAAGTCATCGGCCGTGCTTATAAGATACTCACAGAAAAAGTTGGTTTCGCACCGGAAAATATAATTTTCGATCCCAATGTGCTGGCCATCGGTACCGGTATGGAAGAACATAATAATTATGCTGTTGACTATATCCGTACAATTAAGTGGATCAAGGAAAATCTTCCATATGCCAAAATAAGCGGGGGTATCAGCAACCTGTCATTTGCCTTCCGCGGAAATAATGTGATCCGCGAAGCCATCCATTCGGTATTTTTGTATTATGCCATCAGGGAAGGACTTGATATGGGAATTGTTAATCCTTCCATGCTGGCAGTATATGACGACCTTCCAAAGGATCTGCTTGAACTGGTGGAGGATGTGGTATTAAACAGGAGACCCGATTCTACTGAACGGTTGCTGGCCTTTGCAGATTCAATAAAAAAGCAGGATAAAAAAGAGGTAAAAACAGATGAGTGGCGAAATGGAACAGTGGAAGAGACGAATTAATCATGCCCTTGTAAAAGGTATTGTCGATTATATTGAGGATGATGTGCTGGAAGCACGTCCCCGTTACGTTCGTGCACTTGAAATTATTGAAGGTCCGCTTATGGATGGCATGTCAAAAGTAGGTGACCTCTTTGGTGAAGGCAAGATGTTTCTTCCCCAGGTTGTAAAAAGTGCACGGGTAATGAAAAAAGCGGTTGCCATATTGCAGCCATTTATTGAGGAGGAAAAGGAGTCAAATCCGGTGATAGGTGAACAACAGGCAGTTGGCAAAATACTCCTGGCCACTGTAAAAGGAGACGTGCACGATATTGGCAAAAGCATTGTGGGCGTAGTCCTCAGCTGCAATAATTACGAAGTCATTGACCTGGGCGTAATGGTTCCAACTGAAAAAATCATCGAAACAGCCATCGAACAAAATGTGGACATTATTGGACTGAGCGGATTGATCACTCCCTCACTCGAAATCATGTCGGAAGTTGCCAGGCAACTCCAAAAGCGGGGAATGAACAAGCCCTTGCTGATTGGCGGTGCCACAACTTCCAAAATTCATACTGCTGTAAAAATTGAACCTCATTATACAGCACCTGTCATTCATGTGAAAGATGCTTCAAAAAGCGTAAGCGTTGTGAGCAGCCTGCTATCTTCAGCGCAAAGGGATTCGTTTTCCGAAAACATTAAAAAGGAATATGACGAACTTCGAAAATCATACCTCGGGGCCAAAAAGCAGGTATCCTATGTAAGTCTGGAAGATGCACGCAGGAACGGACTAAACCTTTCATGGGACAAATCACAAATTATTGTACCCCAGTTTACAGGCATTAAAACCTATCATGACTTTCCCCTTGAAGAAATCAGGGATTATATCAGCTGGGTGTTCTTTTTTGTTGTTTGGCAGCTGCGCGGAAAATTTCCCGATATTCTGAATGACCCAAGACAGGGTGAAGAGGCAAGAAAACTTTTTGATGATGCCAATCGCCTGCTCGATCGAATTGTGCGGGAAAAGGCACTCACAGCGCATGGTGTGATCGGAATTTTTCCGGCAAATTCTGTGGGTGACGACATTGAAGTATACAGTGATACTGTCAAGAACCAAGGTGATTTCAAGGTTTATTAACCTCAGAAACCAGGAATTGAAATCCGATGGCAGCCCCAATCTCTGTCTTTCCGATTTCATTGCTCCCCGTTCAAGCGGAATTGTGGATTACCTGGGTGCCTTTGCCGTGACTGCCGGATTAGGAATTGAAAAAATACTGGCTGAATTCGTGGCAAAACTTGACGACTACCAGGGAATCATGGCCAAAGCATTGGCCGACCGGCTTGCTGAGGCATTTACCGAACTCATTCACCTGAGGGTAAGAAAAGAGTTATGGGGATATGCAAAGGATGAAAACCTGTCGCTGGATGACTTATTATTGGAAAAATATAAGGGTATCCGCCCTGCACACGGCTATCCTGCCTGTCCGGACCATTCTGAAAAAGATACCTTATTTAACTTGTTGCAGGCAGAAAAGAATACATCGATAACCCTTACTGAAAGTTATTCAATGTATCCGGCAGCCTCTGTCAGCGGATTAATTTTCGCAAATCCGAAATCACGTTACTTTTTTGTTGGGAATATATCCTTTGACCAGGTTCAGGATTATGCATTAAGAAAACAATTGCCTGTTCAAACTGTTGAAAGTTTACTTGCATCTAACCTGAATTATAAATAGTCCCAAAATATTGATCCGCATGAGGATTACAGAACTTTTTGACAAATCAGAGCATACTTTTTCATTTGAATTTTTTCCTCCCAAAGATGAAATTTCAGCCGTAGATTTCGGCATCAATGTGGGTCAGCTTATTAATCTCGATCCCACCTTTGTAACTGTCACCTATGGTGCCGGAGGATCCAACCAGGAACGAACTTTTTCGCTGGTTGATTATCTTCAAAATAAGATTGGCCTGAATACAATGGCTCACTACACGTGTGTTGGAGCCGGCAAGGGATAAGATCGGGAAGGACATGGAATATCTCCAGAAGATCCGTATTGAAAACCTGATGTTACTTCGCGGTGATCCACCCAAAGGCAGCAGTGAATTCTTCGCCCCGGAAAATGGCTTTAGTTTTGCCAGTGATCTCATCTCCTTCGTGAAAGAAAAGTATTCTTTTTCAGTAGGAGCTGCTGCATATCCCGAAAAACATCCTGAATCCGGTTCCCTGGATGAGGATATACAAAAGCTAAAAATCAAATGTGAGGCAGGAGCAGATTTTCTCATCACCCAGCTGTTTTTTGATAATGAAGCTTATTATCGTTTTGTACAGAAGGCAAGAAAAGCAGGAATAAATCACCGCATAATTCCGGGCATAATACCCATTACCAATTACAAGCAGATCAAAAGATACGTGGAAATGACCTCTGCAACATTTCCCGCTAGATCTGCTTGAAAAACTGGAAACCCACCAGGATAGTCCGGATAAAATTTACCAGATCGGTATTGATCATGCCATAAAACAATGCCTTGATTTACTTGAAAAGAGGTGCGCCGGGCATTCATTTTTATACCCTGAATAAGTCCAGGGCGGCAGTGGAGGTTTTTGAATCGCTGCCAAGAATGATCCGTTAATAATTTTAGTATCTCAACATAAATTCGTAAACTTATACCAGTTTTTAATCCTGATGTTTAACCTAATATTTTTAAGATGACTCAACAGAAAAATACCTTAGCCGTTGGAATGACATTTATGTCAATGATTTTTTTCATTTTTGGTTTTGTAACCACTTTCAACATTACGCTTAGCGCAAAAGTTAAGGAAGTATTTCAACTAAGCGAGTTTATGGCGCAATTGGTCAATGGGGTATTCTTTTTCACTTATTTTTTATTATCCTTCGCAAGCGGATCCATAATTAAGAAGATAGGTTATAAAATGGGAGTGATTTTAGGATTGTTTGGAGTTGGCATCGGAAGTTATTTATTTTTCCCTGCTGCCAATATCCCTTCATATCCTTTCTTCCTGATTGCTATTTTTATAATGGCATCCGGAGTTGTATTCCTTCAAACCGCTGCCAATCCTTATGTTGCAGCATTAGGCTCTGCCGCAACAGCATCCGGTCGATTAAATTTAACCCAGGCCCTGAATTCAATAGGTACAACTATTGCCCCACTTATTCTCAGCGTATTTGTTTTTACAGCTGCTGGAACAGCCATGGGAGCAAAGGCAGTTCAGATACCTTTTCTGGTTATCGGTACACTTGTGATACTTATCGGCATAGGTATACTCTTTTTAAAATTGCCTGAAATATCTACCCAGGGTGAACAAAAGAAAAGCATCTGGAAATATCCGCATGTACTGTTAGGTGCGTTTGGAATATTTTTCTATGTTGGAGCTGAAGTTGGAACAGCTGCAATGATAGTTCCTTATTTAACCGATCCGGATCTGGGAGGACTAACCACTGCCATTGCTGCCAAATATGCTGCAATATATTGGGGAGGTGCAATGATTGGTCGATTCTTCGGATCCATTATGCTTTCCAATATCTCTGATAATTCTAAAAAATATACGTATGTTCTTCTGGTTCTTGTCTTTGCATTCGTTGCAGGCTGGTACATTACTGAATTAAGTGTGAGGGATGGTCTGATATTTATGGGTATTTCGGCTGCAAGTTTTCTTGCTATGCAACTCGGAAGAAGCAGAACCAGTATTACTTTGGCAGTTTTTGCCGCGATTGCCGCTCTGCTGGAATTCGTTACAATGGGCAGCACCAGGGTTGGTTGCCATGTGGGCTGTAATTTCAATCGGATTCTTTAATTCGGTTATGTTCCCGAATATCTTTGCCCTGAGTGTTGATGGACTCGATAAGAGTGAAATGAGTATGGCCTCCGGTGTAATCAATACGCTCATTGTCGGCGGAGCCGTAATACCTGTTCTGATGGGTGTTATTGCTGATAACTGGAGTGTCAGATACGCATTCGTTCTGCCGGTAATTTGTTATGTCTACATAATATTCTTTGCGCTGGTAGGAAGCAAGCACAGGTAATACGAGACCACCCCGTCGGGGTCCACCCCGACGGGGTGTATGTTATTGCCTGAAGCAATATCCTATTCTCACACTAAAGGCACGCTGTTCAATATCATAACCGGTTTGACCTAATGCATATATATTCGCTATTCCGTATGCGAAACATCCCTCCAGTGAAAATTGTTTCCATTCCAGGCCTGCGCCACCGATCAAACCATAATCAAACCTTTTGAAATCATCCTGTGGCTCTTTTCCCCAATTGATGTCCCATGTTTTACTCGTATCGGCCGTTTCTATCCTTGCTTTTCCTGTCAGGCCATAGCCTGCATAAGGTCCCGCCTCAATAAAAATAACCATATTTCCGGCTTTGAAATTTCCCCTGGCCAACAGCGGAATATCAAGATACAAAAGCCGGTTGACCACATCGGCAGACCGTCCCAATGCCTCCACACGACCCCGGGTGCCCTTGTTTTCAAGAATTATACCTGAATGCAAAGAGAAATGCCGTCCCCACATATAGTCAATAGACGGACCGGCATTGAATCCAATAAGAAATAAATTCTTTGCAAAATCTGCATTATAATTTTTTGCGATTTGGGTGGTAACGTTTAACCCTGCCTGGAAGCCATACCTGAATTGTGCCCTGAGCGGAATAGAAACACAAGTCACTATAATTATAAGCGCAATTTTCTTCATGCGCCGGGAGCAAATTTTACTAACTGAGAAAATAGCCGGTATTTCTTTTCCATATTACGATCAGTGCAACTTCACTCCGATCATGTGGATAAACTCTTCCCGTGTACGATTATCATTCAGAAAACAACCGGTAAAAGCAGAAGTAGTTGTTACTGAATTTTGCTTTTGGACTCCCCGCATTACCATGCAAAGGTGTTTTGCCTCGATAACGACGGCTACACCAAGGGGACTAAGTGCATCCTGAATACAATCCCTGATCTGAACCGTAAGTCTTTCCTGTACCTGAAGTCTTCGGGCAAAAGCATCCACGACCCTTGCTATCTTGCTCAATCCTGTAATATTTCCATTGGGAATATAGGCCACATGGGCCTTACCAAAAAACGGGACCATATGATGTTCACAAAGGGAATACAATTCTATATCCTTCACAAGTACCATTTCCCGGTAATCTTCATGAAATATAGAAGCGGCGAGTATCTCTTCAGGTTTGATAAAATACCCATGGGTAAAATATTGCATAGCCTTGGCTACCCGGTCCGGGGTGTCAATAAGGCCTTCACGGCACGGGTCCTCACCCAGATTCAGCAACACCTTTCTGTAAAGCGATGACAAGGATTTGGTTTTCCTGCCATTAAATTTATCGATCCGCTCAAAGCCGGTTTCTGATATCCCTTCAATAACGATTTTCTTGTCATCCATCAGCAAAATGTTAAATTAATTCAGCCCTGGACTTATTTTAGCTAAGCGGATACAAAAATATCTTAACTTTAAATCCATGAGGATATAGACAAATTTAGGAACTTTTTGTTTCATTAAGAGAAAAAATAACGGCGTATGAAAATCCTTCTGGTAGCTTCATCCAACAGTGAAATAAAACCATTGCGGGATAAGCTGACCTTCGTTTCGAAGTTAAACGCAAACCTGGTAAACTACAGGCTGGGCACACTTGACATTGATATCCTGGTTACCGGACATGGAAGTGTACCCATGGTCTATCACCTGGTAAAAACAATGCATGTTTATAGCTATGACCTGGCTATTAACCTTGGAATAGCCGGAAGTTTTGATTATTTCCTTGAATTGGGTTTTGTGGTGAATGTGGTGCAGGATCAGTTTGCAGATCTGGGATTTGAAGAAAAAGATGCGTTCTTTACCCTGTTTGAGAAAGAATTGCTTAATGAAGATTCATTCCCGTTTACTGGTGAATTGTTGCGCAGTCTCGGAAACTTTGAGATAGACGTAGTTGATTCATTGATCCCTGTGAAGTCAATTACTGTAAATACGCTTCATGGCCGGCAGGAAAATATTCAGCGTGTAAAAAAACAGTTCAAAAGCGAAATTGAAACCATGTCGGGTGCCGCCTTCTTTTATGCCTGCCTGATGGAAAAAATCCCATTCCTGCAAATCAGGGCTGTATCCTATTTTATTGAAATTCCCAAAGTGGACAACTGGAATTTACCTTTGGCCATCAGGAACCTTACTGCAACCACTTTGGATTTGCTGGAGGAGCTTCGGGCTGACTAGGGACAAGGGACAAGTAGTTGTTAGTTGATAGTTGTTAGTTGTTAGTGAAGGGGCTTAGGCGCCTAAACTATCAACTATCAACCGACAACGATCAACTTTTATTTTTTAGTTTTTAACATTTAATTGAATTATGGTAATAGTAACAGGCGCAGCCGGGTTTATCGGGAGTAACCTGGTAAGTATGCTGAATTCCCAGGGAATTCAAAAGATAGTCCTGGTGGATGCTTTCGACAATGAGGTAAAAAACAAAAACCTCCTTAATAAGGATTTTGTTGCCCGGATACACCGGGATGATTTTTTTGACATGGCTTGATCTGAATCATCAGAAGGTTAAATTTATTTTTCACCTGGGCGCAAGAACCAACACAGCTGAATTCGACAAAGCGATATTCGACAGGTTAAACCTGGGTTATTCCATAAATATGTTCAAGGCATGCAGCCGCTTTGGCATTCCCCTTATTTATGCATCCTCGGCCGCAACGTATGGCTTGGGAGAATCAGGGTATCTGGATGACCATAATCTGGTAAAGGATTTAAAACCCCTGAATCCCTATGGAGAATCAAAAAATGAATTTGATAAATGGGTGCTCGGTCAAACAGAAACACCGCCTTTCTGGGCCGGTTTGAAGTTTTTCAATGTTTACGGCCCCAATGAGTACCACAAAGGCCGAATGGCCTCTGTCATATTTCACGCTTTTGGCCAGATTAAACAGACAGGAAAGATGAATCTTTTCCGCTCACACAAGCCGGGGATTCCTGATGGCGGACAAAAGAGGGATTTTATATACGTTAAAGATGTGGTGTCGGTCATCCTTCATTTGTATAAAAACAACCCCGGATCCGGTATTTTTAACCTCGGTACCGGCCAGGCCAGAACATTCCTTGATCTCACAGTTAACACATTTAAAGCGCTTGATCTGGAGCCTCAGATAAGCTTTATCGATACACCTGAGGATATCCGCGAAAAGTACCAGTATTTTACGGAAGCGAATATGGCAAAGCTCCGTGCTGCGGGCTACACCAAACCGTTCTATACACTGGAAGAGGGAATAGATGATTATGTGAGGCATTACCTCAAAGGGCAGAGATACAATTAGGATTTACGATTTACCATTGCGAAGTTCAGCCCTTCGGGCGGGATAGGCAGTGCGCTCATTCTCCGTGGGTTTTACCCACGGTTATTGAGATTGGGCCTCTCCGAGGCCGTTAAGACTGTACGATCGCACGACTGCATGACTTCGCTTTCTATAATATGTTGGAAATCGTACAGACAAGGCAATGCCTTGTCTCTACAGCCCTCTTCCTATTATCGAATACTGTCAGTGCCTGAAAAATGTTGACCAAAAAAAACGGTTAACAACATGGCAAAAATAGGGATTTTGGATCAAGAACAACGAGTTCTTTACAACCGCAGATTTAGTGAAGATTTTAAAAAACGTAAGGTAAAAGAACTGGAAAGAAATTTAGCGTCAATTAGTGATATTTGTAAGACCTATTCTGTTAGTAGATCGGCAATTTATAAATGGATTTACAAATATTCTATTATGGCAAAGAAAAATATAAGGCAAGTAGTTGAAGCTAAAAGCGATACAAAGAAGATCCAGGCGCTTGAAGAAAGGATCAAGGAATTAGAAAGACTGGTAGGCCAGAAGCAGATCCTGCTGGAATTTAAGGATAAGATGATCGAGATAGCTGAAAAGACGTATGGGGTTGACATCAAAAAAAAAGTAAGTTCAAAGCCCTCGTCTGGTTCTACTTCAACAAAGAAAAACACCGACACAAAATGAAAGAGATCCTGGAAGCTGTAGGAACCAGTAAACAGGGTTTCTTTCAGATGATGAAGCGGAGTCATTATCGCGAGGAAGAGCGTCAACAATTGCTACCCTTAGTCAATGAAATACGCAAGGATCATCCATCCATGGGTGCCAGGGACATGTACATAAAACTTAAACCGGTCACATTGGGCCGTGATCGATTTGAGCGATTGTGTTTTGATAATGGATATCGGGTAAAGCGAGTAAAGAATTTTAGAAAGACAACAAATAGCGAAGGAGTGACGCGTTTTCCGAATGAATAAGAGATATTAAGTTGACAGGTGTCAACCAGGTTTTTGTGAGTGATATCACCTACTATGAAATGGGGAGCAGATTTTATTACATCACCTTCATTATGGATCTGTATAACCGGGAAATAGTTGGATGGTCCACCAGTAGCAATCTCAGAACAGAATGCACTACACTCCCTGCTTTACATCAGCTGATACTACAGCGAGGTAAGGCTAATTTAAAGGGATCAATCATCCATTCTGATGGCGGAGGACAGTATTATTGCAAAGAGTTTAAGAGCTCACTAAACAGCTGGAAATGATTAACTCCATGACTGAAGAAACTGTTTATGAGAACAGCCATGCTGAAAGACTAAACGGGATTATCAAAAACAATTATCTTTATCTATATGGACCAAACAATATGTCCTCGCTTATAAGAATGCTGGAAAAGGCTATACGAATGTATAATACAGAAAAACCGCACAGCTCATTAGGAAAGAAAACTCCAATAAGCTTTTTATTAAATACTGTTGATAACGAGAATAACTCCCAAAAGAGTTATTTCCCGTTCTCAACAGTAAATCATATACATCATTTAAATAGTAGAAGTATTAATAAAAAGGTCAACGTTATTTAGGCATTGACATACCGATTACCGATTACCGATTACCGAATACCGTTTACATGTTCTTTATCTCCGCCACCAGTTTCTGCAGCACCTCCTTGGCATTGCCAAAAAGCATGCGCGTCTTCTCATTATAAAACAAATGGTTTTCAATGGCAGCATAGCCCTTCCCCATCCCCCTTTTAATGACAATTATATTTTTGGCCTTATGGGCAAGGATGATCGGCATACCATAAATCGGACTGGATGGATCATCGAGTGCTGCAGGATTTACAACGTCGTTCGCCCCGATGATCACGGCCACATCCACATACTCCATATCAGGATTAATATGCTCCATTTCCACTAGTTTCTCATAAGGTACATGCGCTTCTGCAAGAAGAACATTCATATGACCCGGCATACGGCCTGCAACGGGATGTATTGCATATTTCACCTCCACTCCATTGGCAGAAAGTACATTGTCAAGCTCACTGCAAACATGCTGTGCCTGAGCCGATGCTAATCCATACCCGGGTATGATAACTACTTTCTGACTATAATTCAATAAAATGGACGCATCACTTACAGAAATTTCCCGAATTACTCCTGATATGCCCTTTGCAGCCTCAGCACTTTCACCTCCAAACGCACCAATAATAACATTTAACAATGAGCGGTTCATGGCCCGGCACATAATAATGGTAAGAATAGTCCCGGCTGCACCCACCAGAATGCCGCCAAGGATCATAGCCTGGTTGTCGTATATAAAGCCAGCCATGGCTGCTGCCACCCCGGTTAAGGAATTGAGCAGTGAAATCACAACCGGCATATCTGCACCTCCAATGGGCATTACAAAAAATATCCCATAAACCAGGGAAATGCCGAATAAAACATAAACCAGTATCTGTGCCAGTTGTCTGTCAATTCCGGGAAGCATGATCAGAATGATCAATGACGTTGTTAGCAACAGCATTGCAAGATTAATATATTTCATTGCCGGAGAGGTCCATTCTTTGATCTTGCCATCCAGTTTTCCGTAGGCGATCATGCTTCCGCTAAATGCTATATTGCCGACTGCAATGCCAAGAAGAGTAACCAGCAGGGATGTGTTGTCGGGATTTCCATATTCCATAAGGGCCACCAATCCCGACGCAGCACCTCCGGTGGCATTATAAAAGGAAACCATTTGCGGCATGGCGGTCATGTGAACTTTTCGCGCAATTATCCATCCCACAACTGTTCCGGCAGCAATGACAAGTATCACGACAAGTGCATTTTGCAGAGGAATTAACTGTCCCTGCGGGTTTCTGTGCAGCAACAAAGTAGTTACCATAGCCAGCAACATACCCACACCAGCCCATAGATTGCCTGCACGGGCCGTTTCAGGTTTGCTAAGCATTTTCAATCCAATCACGAATAATATGGCCGCTACCAGGTAGCTTAAATCCATAACAGCGAAGCCAACAGAAAATCCAGGTTGTACCATTATTGAAAGATTGATATACTAATTTTTTTTACGTTTCTTGAACATTTCCAGCATCCGGTCGGTAACCACAAAGCCACCTGCGACATTTAGGGTGGCAAAGAAAACTGCAATAATTCCGATGACCAGTTCTGCTGAAATCCTCGATATATCAGCATGACCCAGCAGAATAATACCTCCGATAATTATCACGCCACTCACTGCATTTGCACCGGACATCAGCGGTGTATGCAATACAGAAGGAACATGGGCGATCACTTCAATTCCCAAAAAACTGGCCAGCACAATAATGAAGATCTCTTGCCGGTATGTAAAAACAAATTCGAGAATACTTTCCATACTATTGCTTATAAAACTGTTTCATTTTCTCATTCTTAAGGGCACCTTCATGAGTAAGGCAGGATCCTTTAACAATTTCATTATTCCAGTCGAACTGCTGATTCCCATTTTCATCGATGATCAAGCGCAAAAAACTCAAAAAATTATTACTTAGCATATAACTTGCATCAATTGGCATAGTAACAGGATAATCCGATTTACCGATAATCGTAATCCCTTGATGAACAATAACTTTGCTGTTTTGCGTGAGCTCGCAATTGCCTCCGGTAGAAGCTGCCAGGTCAACAATGACTGAACCTCCTTTCATGGCTTCAACAGTACTTTTAAATAGCAAGGTGGGTGCTTTTTTGCCTGGTATCATAGCCGCACAAATCACCACATCCGATCGAAGAGCGCGCTGATGGATGAGTTCCCGTTGTTTTTGCAGGAATTCTTCCGTCTGGTCAATGGCATAGCCACCGGCTGCTGAATCTTCAAGGGCACCTTCCACTTCAACAAACTTGCCGCCCAGGCTTTGGACTTCTTCTTTCACAGCGGAACGCACATCAAAAACTTCAACCACGGCACCAAGACGCCTGGCTGTGGCAATCGCCTGTAAACCGGCAACTCCGGCACCTAAAATGAGCATCATTGCCGGTTTGATCGTTCCTGATGCACTCATAAACATCGGGAAAAACCGTGGAAGTCGCGTTGCAGCATCCAAAACAGCCCTGTAACCCGAAACGGTAGCCATGCTTGAAAGGATATCCATGGATTGAGCCAGGGTAGTTCGCGGTAACAGGTCAAGACTGAAAGAGGTTATTCCTCTTGTCAGGAGTGCATCAATCTGCGATTTGCTTTTATACGGATCAAGGGCCCCGATCAGCATTTTACCCTTCCAGCGGGTCAGCTCCTCCGGCATCATGGGTGAAAGGGTAAGAATACAGTCTGCCCTTTCAATTAACTCATTCCGGGTAACCACTTTTGCGCCGGACTGAACATAATCCGAATCCCGGAAATGGGCTTTTTCGCCCGCTCCCTGTTCTACTATTACGTTTACCCTGGATTGTTCAAGCTTATGAACTGTTTCGGGTGTAAGTGCCACCCTGGTTTCAGGTGAAAATTCCTTCAGAACTGCAATGGTCATATTTTACTGTATGTTTTAAAACAGACGCTGTCCCCAAAACCAAATAGCATGTCTTTTGTTGTATCTGAGGTTTAACGATGCTTTAGTAAGTTAACAACAACATTGTTAAAAAGTTTTGTAATTTTGGTTTAGTCTTGACTTTTCATTTCTCAACATTTTATTCCAGTTTTAGATGGATCATCTTTCTTTTATAGGAAACAGCGAGATCGAAACGATCGATCAGTTATACAAAAAATACACAGATGACCCCGGTTCAGTTGATGAAAGCTGGCGCAACTTCTTTAAAGGGTTCGATTTTGCAAGACAGTATTTTACTGAAAATAATAGCAACCAGCATCTTGACAAAGAATTCAGGGTCCTGAATTTTATTGATTCATTCCGAAAAAGGGGACACCTGTTCACCAAAACAAATCCGGTAAGAACACGGCGGCTTTACTTCCCTACTATGGATCTTGAAAATTACCAGCTGAGTGAAAAGGATATGGATACCGTATTTCATGCCGGCACCGAAATCGGACTTGGTAATACAACTTTGCGGGATATATTAACCGCGATGGAAGAAACCTATTGTCAGAGTATTGGGGCTGAATACATGTTTATCCGCAATCCTGAAAAAATAGAATGGTTACAAAAACGGATGGAGAAAAGCCGTAATATGACCAAATTCACTGCAGATGAAAAAAAACAGATATTTAATCACCTGAAAAAGGCAGTGGGTTTTGAGGCTTTTGTTCACAAACGTTTTGTTGGACAAAAACGGTTTTCTCTTGAAGGAACTGAAGCGCTGATTCCGGCCTTGCATTACCTGATTGAAAAAGGATCTTCAATGGGTATTGAGGAATATTTTATAGGGATGGCGCACAGGGGCCGCTTGAATGTGCTGGCTAACATTATTGAAAAGCCCTATGAAAATATTTTTCAGGAATTTGTGGCAGAAGAGTATGAGGATACCATTGCACTTGGCGATGTAAAATATCATTTAGGATATTACAATGAAATAAAGCTGAGCAACGGAAAAAAGGTAACCCTCAACCTGGCCCCGAATCCATCGCACCTGGAATCATCTTCCCCGATAACTGAGGGCATTGCCCGTGCGAAAATCGATAATAAGTACAAGGGAGACTTCTCGAAGGTCGCCCCCATTTTGCTTCATGGAGATGCGGCAATTGCCGGACAGGGAGTAGTATATGAGGTTGTGCAGATGTCAGAACTCAACGGCTATAAAACCGGGGGCACCATTCATATAGTCATCAACAACCAGGTTGGATTTACTACCAATTATCTGGATGCCCGTTCAAGTACATATTGCACTGATATTGGAAAGGTTATCAAAGCACCTATTTTTCATATTAACGGCGATGATGTAGAAGCCATAATCCACACTGTAAGGCTTGCCATGGAATACAGGCAGGCTTTCAGTTCGGATGTTTTTATTGATATTCTTTCATACCGGAAATATGGTCATAATGAAGGTGATGAACCCCGATATACGCAGCCTACATTATATAAGGCTATTGCCAGTCATCCCAATCCAAGGGATATTTATGCCGAGATCCTGATTAAGCAGGGTGTACTCACCCGGGAAGAAATTCTCCGGCAGCAAAAGGATTTTGACGCTTTCCTGGAAGAAAAACTACTACTCTCCAAAGGACTTGGCAAGGTACACATTCAAAGATACCTGCATTATCTCTGGAAAGGATTTAAACATGCTGCACGTGCTGATTTTGAAAAACATTATCCGAACGATATCTCTCTTGACCTGCTGAAATTTATAGGTGACAAAATCAATTTTTTGCCTCCTGAAAGCAAGTTCATCGATAAAACAATCAAACTGGTTGATGACCGCAAGAAGATGATATCTGACGGAAAAGTGGACTGGGCGATGGCCGAGCTGCTTGCATACGGAACCCTTGTATATGATGGGCACCCGGTGCGTATAAGCGGTCAGGATTCTGTCAGAGGGACTTTTGCACACCGTCATGCAGCACATGTGATTGAAGATACGGATTCCACTTTCGTTCCACTGAAGAATATTTCACCAAATCAGGCCTCCTTTAATATTTATAATTCACCCCTGAATGAATATGGTGTGCTTGGTTTTGAATATGGATATGCCCTGGCGAATCCGAATGGACTTACCATTTGGGAAGCCCAATTTGGCGACTTTGCCAATGTAGCCCAGGTAATTGTGGATCAGTATATCAGTTCGGCAGAAGAGAAATGGGGCCTGATGAACGGTATTGTCCTGTATCTTCCCCATGGTTTTGAAGGGCAGGGACCTGAACATTCAAGTGCCCGTGTGGAGCGTTTTCTGCTCCTGGCAGCCCGGAATAATATGCAGATCGTGAATGCCACCACACCCGCCAATCTTTTTCACCTTCTCAGGCAAAGCATTTACCGCAATTTCAGGGTACCTGTAGTACTATTTACACCCAAAAGCCTCCTGCGTCATCCCAAATGTATGTCAACTCTTGATGAATTGATTGATGGCCGCTTCAGGGAGGTAATTGATGATCATGAGGTGGATGTAAAAGAAGTTCGCCGGCTTGTCTTCTGTTCGGGCAAAATATATTATGACCTGCTTGCCCGCAAGGAAGAATTCAATGCAAGAGACATTGCCCTTGTGCGACTGGAACAATTGCATCCCTTCCCTACTGCCCAGGTTGATTATATCATCAAAAAATACCATAATGTATTACAAATCCTGTGGGTGCAGGAAGAGCCGGGTAATATGGGACCCTGGAGACACATTCAGCATGAATTCAGAAACCGGGAGATCATACCCGTTTTCAGGCAACCCAGTGGAAGTCCTGCCACCGGTTTATTAAAACTTCACCAGTTAAGTCAGGAAGAACTCATCAGCAAAGTATTCCGTAAATGTGAATGTGAACTGAAAGCCAAATATTGCGGTCTGCAATGCCCTGAAGGAAGCATCCGGCAAAACATGCTTAAGCCATACAATTATTTTCCTGAAACAACTTAACCCATTTATCATCCATGATCATTGAATTAAAAATCCCCAGTGCGGGAGAATCCATCACCGAAGTTGCCATAGGAAACTGGCTTATTGAAGACAAAGCCTATGTTGAAAAAGACCAGGAAATTGCAGAAATAGAATCAGATAAAGCAACACTCCCCCTTATTGCCCCGGATTCGGGAATGATAAACATTATGATACCTGCCGGACTAAAGGTGCAGGTAGGTGATGTGGCAGGTACCCTTGACACATCGGCCAAATCACCGGTAAATGACCGGAAAACCGTAAAAAAGAAATCAGAGACCGCACCGGTGAAAGAACCGAAAGTCACTGTGAGCAAAGAAATACCGCAGACTAAGGCTGCTCCTGAAAAAAAGAATGAGGATTATACCCATGTTAAGGTAACTCCACTGGCCCGCAATGTAATGGATGAACATAACCTGGATGTGGATGCCATCATTCAGGGATTGAAAAAACTGACCCGCCCCGATGTTGAGCGAGTTGTAAATCAATTCACCGGTGCTGCCGGACAACCCCTTACCTTTTCAGTACCTCCGGTAACCCGGACGGAAGAAACTACCCCCATGTCCCCGTTAAGGAGAAAACTCAGCAAACGCCTTGTAGCCGTGAAAAATGAAACGGCTATGCTCACTACATTCAATGAAGTGGATATGAGCGCCGTGCTGGATCTGCGGAAAAAACACCAGCAGGTGTTTGTAGAAAAACATGGCATTAAGCTGGGACTGATGTCCTTTTTTATGAAAGCTGCAGCCGAGGCACTCAGGGCCTTTCCAAGGGTAAATTCAATGATCGACGGAGACAACATGATTACCCCGGGCTATGTGGACATCGCAGTTGCAGTGCAGACTGAAAAGGGCCTCATGGTACCGGTAATCCGGAATATAGAGTCATTAAGCCTGGCAGGCATTGAAAAGGCCCTGGCCGAGATGGCTCAAAAAGCCCGGGCAGCCCGGTTATCAATTGAAGAAATGACGGGTGGAACTTTTACCATTACCAATGGAGGTGTTTTTGGCTCCATGCTGTCAACCCCAATTCTCAATCCTCCGCAATCCGCCATTCTGGGCATGCATAATATTGTTGAACGGCCGGTGGCAATTAATGGTAAAGTGGAGATCAGACCTGTAATGTATGTTGCATTATCCTATGACCACCGTCTTATAGATGGCAGCAATTCTGTCAGTTTCCTTGTTAAGATCAAGGAGCAGCTTGAATCACCGCTTCAAATGATCACTGGAGGAAGGAACCCGGAAAAGCTTTTACTCGATCTGTAGGCTGATTACCCTATCCATTGTGTTTTTTCAACAGCCGGTATCCGTTTTCTAACCGGCCTGTTTATACCAGATTTGGGATAACCCAGCTGAAAGAATCCAAGACAAAGGTCATCAGTACCAAGGCCCAGATAATCCTTTACCTGCTGGGTATAGCAAATATTGCCCGTACTCAGGTATCCGGCAATTCCGTTTGCATTGATGCATATATAAATGTTTTCAATTACGCAGGCAGTGGCTACAATTTCTTCAATTACAGGATACTTTTTTTTGGGATCCCTGATCATGCAAACTGCTATTACATGTGAAACCCTGCCGATCTTATCTTCATACTTCTGTATCTTACTGGATTTCACCTCATCTGCAGGTGTTATTTCAAGATAAATATCCCGGATCCTGGAAAAGAAATCCCTGATCCCGTTATCATGAAATACCTTGAATGCCCAGGGCTGGGTTAATCCATGCGAAGGTGCCCAGATGGCAGTTTCCAGTATTTCCGCTATTAAACTGTCCTCGATCTTTCGTTCAGGATCAAAATTCATTGGCCAGGTTGAACACCGTTCATGAATAAGCTGATCTGCTATGTTTTTCATGGTTAGAATTGTTGGATATGTATACATTATATGGCATACACCGGATTACCTGCTAAATTAAGCAATTGCTGCAACAATGAAAATAATTTGTTATTTTAGACATCCAAACAATTAAGCCTTCCTTATGAAAATTATAACGGTATTTCTTTCTCTTTTCTTACTTGTGCCGGTTAGCGCCCAGTCCTATTCCCTGAGTTCTCCGGATAATTCAATTAAAATTGAAATTACCGCAGGCAATCCTGTCAGCTTCAGGATCCAGACTGACGGAAAGGAATTGATGTCCCCTACCAAAATCAGCATTGAAATTGACGGGATAAAATCGGGAGACCTGCAAGTTAAAAAAATCACACAACGATCTGTTAATCTGATTGTAAAACCGGTTGTGCCGGAAAAGTCCACCCAAATCGCGGACAACTTTAATGAACTCAACCTCCGGTTTAAGAACAAACTTTCACTTACTTTCAGGGCATATAACCAGGGAATTGCCTACCGGTGGGAGTCTTTACTGCCCGACAGTATAATCGTCGTCAGTGAAAAGGTTGATGCAGGTTTCAGTTCAGAAGACGTTTGCTGGTATCCGCTTGAAACGAGCTTTTATTCACACAATGAACGGTTATATAAAAATTTCCGGATCAAACAGATTTCAAAAGACAACCTGGCCAGTCTTCCTGCACTTGTAAATCATTCCGGTACCAGTATTCTTATCAGTGAGGCTGATTTGTTTGATTATCCCGGCATGTGGATAACAGGTACAGGAAACAATCAACTGGCCGCAGTATTTCCACATCATGCTGCAACTGAAAAAGTTAAGGGTGACCGCGATGTACTGGTAACATCTACTGACAATTACCTGGCCAAGACCACCGGAACAAGGAAATTCCCATGGCGTGTTTTTATGATTGCCCGCACAGATGGTGAATTACTGAATAATCAGCTTGTATACCTGCTTTCAAGGGAAACAACAGAAGATTATTCCTGGATTAAACCAGGCAAGATTGCCTGGGATTGGTGGAATGCACTAAACATTGATGGTGTTGATTTCAAATCGGGCGTGAACACTGCCACTTATAAATATTTTATTGATTTTGCCGCTCATTATGGGCTGCAATACATTATACTTGATGAAGGCTGGTCGCCTACAATGGATATTACCCGTTCCATTGAAGCAGTAAATATGACAGAGCTCGCAGCTTACGCAAAAGAAAAAAATGTGGGTATTATCCTATGGGTTGTTTGGGCTACGCTTGACAGGCAGATGGAAAAAGCAATGGATATTTATGCTGGCTGGGGCGTGAAGGGAATAAAGGTTGATTTTATGCAGCGAGACGATCAGAAAATAGTTAATTTTTATGAACGAACAGCCAGGGAAGCAGCTAAAAGACAATTGCTGGTTGATTTTCATGGGGCATATAAACCTACCGGTATGGAACGGATGTATCCCAATGTGATCACTCGCGAAGGCGTGTACGGAATGGAAAATAGCAAGTGGGATACCTCTAAGAATATCGGTCCCGAACATAATGTAACGCTTCCGTTTATCCGGAACGCTGTTGGCCCAATGGATTATACTCCCGGAGCAATGATCAATGCTCAGAAGGAATCGTGGAAACCGATATTTGAGCGGCCCATGAGTCTGGGCACCCGTTGCCACCAGCTGGCCATGTATGTTGTTTTTACAAGTCCCCTTCAAATGCTGTCAGATGCCCCTTCAAATTACTACCGGGAACCTGCGTGCATGGAATTTTTAAGACAGGTGCCTGCAGTATGGACCGAAACAAATGTGCTGGATGCAAAAACAGGTGATTATATAGCTATAGCCCGTAAATCGGCAAACGGTGACTGGTATATCGGTGCCATGACTGACTGGACAGCCCGTGATCTTACACTTGACCTGTCCTTTCTTGGCAAGGGAGATTTTTCAATGGATCTTTGGCAGGATGGAATGAATGCAAACCGGAATGCCAATGATTTTGCAAAAAAAACGATACAGGTCCCGGTTGATAGCAAAACTGAAAATACACCTGGCTACCGGCGGCGGTTGGGCTGCCATCATACATACGCCGTGAAAATTTAGCTATGAATAAACAACTGGTTGTTAACTGTGTTTACTATCCGGAAGCGTGTTACCGCTTGAGACGGGTTTGAAACCGATCTCAAATAAATCTGCTAAAAATTATAAAATGGAAATAAAAAGAATAATCCAACCCTTCAACAACCGGCACATTCGTTTATTCGCCGGTATGCTGATACTGGCAATGTTTTTATTGGTGAACGGTTGTAATAAGGATACTACCGATCCGGAAAATAATCAGTACCTGGTTGATTTCAATGAGGAAAACCTTTTTCTGCTGCAGTCAATAGAAGCCATGCTTGCACCACTGGAACCGCTATATCCGCAGGCAGTCGGCATCAAGGAACATGCCGCCTACAGCGTGCAGGTATTCAGCATGAATTATAAAACACATTATAAAGGGGAAGAAATAACCGCCTCCGGGTTAGTTTGTATACCACTTGCCGATGCAAAATTCCCTGTGATCAGCTTTCAGAATGGAACAAATACTTATCATGGAAATGCCCCTACAGCAAATCCTCTGAATTTTAATTATCTGCTACTTGAGGCCATGGCGAGTAACGGCTATATTATCCTTATCCCTGATTATATTGGATTTGGCGCTTCTTCAGATCAGGTTCATCCGTATTATCAGAAAGAGACAACCGCTTCCACCGTGATTGATATGATACATGCCTGCAGTGAACTGGTGCAGGATAAAAAAGTACTTGCGAAGACGGCGGACAGAAATTACCTGATGGGATATTCTCAGGGTGGATGGGCTACTCTTTCCGTTCTGGAAGAGCTTGAGAAAGGTGACCATCCGGATATCAAGGTAACGGCTGCCTCATGTGGTGCGGGGGCGTATGACCTGATGGCCATGAGCAATTATGTTCTGGCTTTGGATACTTTTCCCGGACCGGTCTACCTTCCCTATTTTGTGTATTCAGAGCAGATCTATGGAGCGCTCACGGATCAGCTGGATAAATATTTCAACGAGCCCTATGCCGGACGCATTCCGGAACTTTTTAACGGAACTCATACAAATGATGAAGTAAATGAAAATCTGAATGATACAATTTCCAGGTTGTTAACCGCTGATATGATACAAAATTTTGTTTCCGGAACCGAATTCCAGGAACTGAGAAATGCACTCACCGAAAACAGTGTATCATCCTGGCCGGTAGAGGCACGGTTACAATTCTATCATGGTACCATTGATGTTAATGTACCACCCATACAATCCCAAATGATTTATGACAGTTTCATTTCATCAGGTGCAGATCCTTCCAGGGTCAGTCTCTTACCCCTGGAAGGGATGACCCATGGAACCGGTGTGATCCCATGGGGAATCAGTACGATCAATTGGTTTAATGAACTCGAGGCAAAATAATATGATACAGCAATTCAGTCACAGGCGTTACAACATTCTTACCGGTGAGTGGATACTGGTAGCCCCTCATCGCACCAAAAGACCATGGCAGGGCCATGAGGAAGCAAAGACATCAAAAAACGCAATTGAACATGACCCGGGCTGCTATCTTTGTCCGGGAAATACAAGAGCCAACGGCACAGTCAATCCTGATTACAGGTCAACTTACACATTCATAAACGATTTCAGCGCTATTACCGCAGATATCCCTGAATTCAGCGTAGATGAATCTTCCCTGATAACAGCAAGGTCAGAAAAGGGTTTATGCAAGGTAGTTTGCTTTTCGCCAAAACATAATCTTACCCTGGCAGAAATGCAGATACCCGACCTTGTGACGGTGATCAAAACATGGCAATCTGAATATAAAGCATTAGGCGGGCTGCCCTATATTAATTATGTCCAGATATTTGAAAACAAAGGTGAAATAATGGGATGCAGCAATCCGCATCCACATGGTCAGATCTGGGCCCAGGAATCAATACCGGGTGAACCGGCCAGGGAACAGGAATTTCAGCTCGCCTATCATGCCAAAGAAAAGCGTTCACTTTTGAGTGATTACGTGAAAATTGAGCTGGAGAAAAAGGAAAGGATTGTTTTTGAGAATGATGCATTTGTATTACTTGTTCCCTTCTGGGCTATCTGGCCGTACGAAACAATGATCATTCCCAAAAGAAACATTCAGCATTTATTACAGCTCACTGAAAAAGAAATTACAGATTATGCTGAGATTCTGAAAGCTGTCACTGTAAAATACGATAACCTGTTTAAGGTTTCATTTCCCTATTCTGCAGGTATTCACCAGGCACCAACGGACGGCAAACTGCATGAGGAATGGCAGATGCACATGCATTTTTATCCACCGCTTCTGAGGTCTGCAACTGTAAGGAAATTTATGGTAGGATATGAATTACTTGCAGAAGCCCAACGGGATATTACAGCAGAGACAAGTGCGTCTATACTTAGGGAATTGCCTTATTGAAAATCCGTGTGTTTTACACCCACGGTTATCGAAATATGGCCTCTCCGAGGCCACATACTATCACTAAATGAAAAACTCTGCAGAACCGTTGAACTGCGCGTCATGCAGTCTTGCAGTCTAAGAAAAGTTCTGCAGTCGATGTTCTGCAGTTCTGCAGTTTTATAGTTTCGTCAGCCAATTAGCCAATTGGCACATTTGCACATTTGCACATTTGCACATTTTACAACTTCCCGATTACCGATAATTACAGCCCCTTTTTTCATAGTTCGTCACAGATTTTAATAAGTTGGTCAGCAAGTCTCCGGAAATTGCAACAATACTTCTGAACAGTGCGTAAATTATGGCATATAGCGTTACTTGTATTAAAGCAAAACCTTAATAAATGGAAAAGAGAATCACTAACATTGAAAAAGCATTTCAGAAGTTCGCCAATGAACAGCAAATGTGTTTGACAGTAAACCTTTGTAAATTTTCAGAACTTTTTCCAGACCAACAGGATTTTTTTATGGCACATTTTAAAAACCTTAAAGGTGCTATTAATGCTTTAAAGGTGATGTCAAACATAATTGGTGGAACCATTCAAAAAGGTGGCAGAAGACTTACATTTGAATATTGGAATACTGTGTTTGTTATAAGAAAATTGGGAACCGATACTTATTCCATATCGGTGGAGAATAAAGAAACGGAATAAATGTTTCTCTCGTATCTCGCAAATCTTTGCAGATTACTTCTGTTTCCCTTTTGGTCATCAAGCTCTGCGTTCTCAATAACTCAAAGCACCTATTGACAGCCCTGCATTCCTAACCTGTTTTTTTAGATTTCTCATAATATTTGCTTAAACTTGCAATATGAAGTGGGCAGATAATATAAAAGCCAGGATTGGCCAGCAAATGCTGGCAGGCAAGACCGGCAGTACTGACAGAAAGATTACCCTGTGTTCACTTTCTGAGGCTAAAAATATAGGTATTATATTCGATGCCACTGAGTATATTAGTTTTGAAATTGTAAGGGACCTGGTTAAACAGCTTTCAAATAATTCAATTTCGATTTCAGTATTGGGATATGTTGACAGCAAAAAGCTCATTGATCATTATCTCTACAGGAAGGGATTTGATTTTTTTTGTAAAAACGACCTCAACTGGTATTACAAACCCGTTTCCAGTCAAACTGAACAGTTTATTAATGAACCTTTCGATATTCTAATTAACCTGAGTCTGGATTATCAATTTCCCATTCATTATATTAGTTCCTCCTCAAAGGCCTCTTTTAAAACCGGAAGATATTCTTTAACGGATACTTCACTGGACTTCATGATAGATATTGAAAAGGAGAAGGAAACCCTGAGAAGCCTGCGCCGTGACATTATTCTTGAAAAAAAATCAATGGCGGAAGAAGTTGAAATTGCACCAGATACTGAAAAAAGAATAGAAATCGAATTTATCCTGAAATTTCTGATCGATCAATTGTTACATTATCTGTCGATACTTAAAAAGTAAGTTTTTATGGCGAACAAAAAATTTTCAGGCACCGGAGTTGCCATTGTTACACCTTTCCGTAATGACGGGAGTATCGATTTCAAATCGCTGGGTAAATTACTGGAACATATTATCCGGAACGGAGTTAATTATATTGTTCCGCTGGGCACAACCGGTGAATCGGTAACCCTATCCAAAGATGAAAAAAAGGCAGTAGTCAATTTTGTGACAGACACAGTCAACTGCAGGGTACCTGTAGTAGTAGGCATTGGCGGTAACAATACCCAGGAGATCCTTGACTCTGTGACCAGTTTCGACTTTAACAATGTGGATGGCCTGCTATCAGTTTCTCCATATTACAATAAACCATCACAACAGGGTATATTCGCACATTTCAAGGCCATTGCCGAGGTAAGTCCTGTTCCTGTCATTATTTACAATGTACCAGGCCGCACCGGCTCAAATATTGCAGCTGAGACCACCGTGAAACTGGCCCAGGAGGTAAAGAATATTGTGGCTGTTAAGGAAGCATCAGGCAACATGGCCCAGGTAATGCAAATTATCCGTGACAAACCAAAGAATTTCCAGGTAATATCCGGGGATGATATGTTAACACTGCCGATGATGGCTATGGGTGCATCAGGCGTGATCTCGGTGATTGCCAATGCCTGTCCAAAACCATTTTCCGATATGGTCAACCTGGCCCTCCAGGGACAATTCGATAAGGCAGCCTCTATTCATTATAAATTGCTTGATCTGATGATCGCGCTGTTTGAAGAAGGAAGCCCTTCCGGAATTAAATGCGCCCTTGAAATACTGAAAATAACACCGAACAATGTTCGGCTTCCCCTGGTTCCCGTGAGTGATACACTGAAGAAGAGGATTGAGGGCTTAATGGCAACGATTAAGTAATTTACGATTTACGATTTACGATTAATAAATCGTAAATCGTAAATCGTAAATTCTTAACTAACCAGAGAACCTGCTCCGTGGCAATGCTTGTACTTCTTGCCACTGCCGCAGGGACAGGGATCATTTCGACCCACTTTCTTCTCCACCCGCACGGGTTGAACATGCTCTTCCTTCTTTTTGTCGGCATTGCCACCTGATTCAAATTCCTGTTTATTGGCTTCCATCTGGCTGAAATCGGTTCGCTTTGGTGCCTGGGCACGCTGAACTTCACTGGCATCGCGCATTGGGATTTGTCCCCTGATCAAAATGCCAACTACATCCCGGTTGATTTTATCAATCATGGTCCTGAACAACTCAAACGATTCAAATTTATAGATCAGCAAGGGATCTTTCTGCTCATAGGTGGCTGTCTGAACCGATTGCCTGAGGTCATCCAGTTCACGGAAATGTTCCTTCCATGCATCATCGATCATGCTCAGCAGGATACTCTTTTCATATGACCTGACCAGTTCATCGCCATTTGTCCGGATATGCCTTTTCCAGGTTGGTCAGAATATGGTAAACCTTGATTCCGTCGGTAATGGGAACAACAATATTTTCATACTGCTTTCCCTGTTTTTCAAAAACATCCCTAATAACCGGAAAGGCTTGTTTTGAAATGACGGATTGCTTCCGCTGATAGGTTTCCCTCAGGCTCTTGTAAATCCTTTCAGTGATTTCATTCGGAGACAGTTTAATATAATCCTGTGCTGCTTACGGGAGGTTCAATTGAAAGATCCCGCAATACGGTGAAACAAATTCCTCATAATCAACATGACCATGCAACTGGGCAACCAGACTTTCGCAAACATCATACATCATATTGGCCACATCCACCTGAATCCGTTCGCCATATAATGCATGGCGTCTTTTGGTATAGATAACCTCACGCTGTGAATTCATTACATCGTCATATTCAAGCAGCCTTTTCCGGATACCGAAGTTATTCTCTTCCACCTTCTTCTGTGCCCTTTCAATGGACTGCGTAATCAGCTTGGCCTGAATGGGTTCTCCTTCATTCCAGCCCATTTTTGCCATCCAGCCGGCGATCCGGTCAGAAGCAAACAATCGCATCAGGTCATCTTCGAGCGAAACATAAAACTGGGATGTTCCCGGATCACCCTGCCGGCCGGCACGTCCCCTCAACTGACGGTCAACCCGTCGTGATTCATGTCTTTCTGTTCCGATAATTGCAAGTCCACCGGCTTCCCGGACATCGTCACTCAGCTTAATGTCCGTACCCCTGCCGGCCATATTGGTGGCAATGGTAACAGTACCGCTTTTCCCGGCTTCGGCAACAATCTCAGCTTCACGCTGGTGCAACTTGGCATTCAGCACATTATGCTTAATTCCCTTCAGCTTTAGCATTCTGCTCAGCAACTCGGATATTTCAACCGAGGTGGTACCCACAAGTGATGGACGACCCTCGTTATGTAAGCTGTACAATTTCATCGATAACAGCATTGTATTTTTCACGCTTTGGTCCGATAAACAAGATCTTCCCGGTCATTTCGGATCACCTTCCTGTGGGTTGGAATAACCACCACATCCAGCTTGTAAATATTCCATAACTCACCTGCTTCCGTTTCAGCAGTTCCGGTCATACCTGCCAGCTTATGATACATCCTGAAATAATTCTGCAGGGTAATGGTGGCAAAGGTTTGTGTTGCAGCTTCCACCTTCACCCTTTCCTTGGCTTCAATAGCCTGATGTAGTCCTTCGGAATACCTTCTGCCTTCAAGAATACGTCCGGTCTGTTCGTCCACAATCTTTACCTTGTTATCCATTACCACGTAATCCACATCGCTTTCAAACATGGTATACGCTTTCAGCAACTGGTTTACGGTATGGATACGGTCTGATTTAATGGCATAATCCTGCAGAAGCTGATCCTTTTGCAGCAATTTTTCTTCCGGAGAAAGGTCGGACTTTTCCAGTTCGGCAATTTCGGAACCAATATCCGGCATGATAAAGAAATTGGGATCAGAGGCTGATCCGGTAATAATATCAGTACCCTTTTCGGTCATTTCAACCGAATTCAGTTTTTCATCAATAATAAAATAAAGATCATCCGTGACCAGATGCATATTCTTGCTGTTTTCCTGCATATAATAATTTTCGGTCTTCAGCAGCAATGCTTTATTGCCCTGCTCACTGAGAAATTTGATCAGGGCTTTGCTTTTTGGAAGTCCTTTAAATGCCTGCAATAATTTAAATCCGCCCTCTTCTGTCTTATTGTCAGCAATCAGTTTTTTTGCTTCGGCCAGTAAATTGGTCACCAGATTTCGCTGTACCGATACCAGTTTCTCGACCTGGGGTTTAAATTCCTCAAATGACTGATCCTCGCCCCTGGGAACCGGGACCTGAAATAATCAACGGTGTACGGGCATCATCGATCAAGCACAGAGTCGACCTCATCCACAATGGCATAATGATGTTTTCGCTGAACAAGGTCTGACGGACTGATGGCCATATTGTCCCGCAGGTAATCAAAACCAAATTCGTTATTGGTTCCATAGGTGATATCTGCCTGGTAAGCTTTTCTGCGGGATTCGGAATTGGGTTGATGTTTATCGATACAATCCACCGTAAGGCCATGAAATTCAAAAATAGGGCCCATCCATTCGGAGTCACGTTTTGAAAGGTAATCATTGACGGTTACAATATGTACACCTCTGCCTGCCAGTGCATTCAGAAACACAGGAAGTGTTGCAACCAGGGTTTTACCTTCACCGGTTGCCATTTCCGATATTTTTCCCTGTGCAGAACAACTCCGCCGATAAGCTGTTCATCATAATGAACCATATCCCAGGTAATCGGATTTCCGCCAGCCATCCAGGTACTCATACATCGGGCCTTATCATCTATGATCTGTACACTATTGCGCTGGGCAGCATAATTCCTGTCGAAGTCACTGCAGTAACCTCAATGATATTCATTTTCTTTAAATCTCCGGGCTGTTTCCTTAACAATTGAAAATGCATCCGGTAATACTTCCAAAAGCTTATCTTCAATGCCTTCAATGATTTCCTTTTCAATGCGGTCAATCTCACGATATATATCCTCAACCTTTTCCACATCGAGGTTTCCGGTTTCAATCTGAACCTTATAATCCGCAATGACAGCTTCCTTCTCCCTGACAGTATTCTGGATTTTCTCTTTAATCTCAATTGTTTTTGCCCTTAACTGATCGTGACTCATCTTTTCGATGAGCGGATATGCTTCCTGTATTTTTTTCAGAAGCGGCATTATTTCTTTAATATCACGCTGTGATTTATTACCGAAAAATTTATTCAGTATATTCGAAATGGCCATTGGATATAATATTCGTATTATTCATCAAACTTGAACAGGATTGATCCTGTTCAAAAACCGTGCAAAGTTAATGTATTAACTCATGCCGCAAAGCAATTTATGCTGTATTGCCCTTCGTATATGGAGATTTGTTTACACCATATGACTGATTATTTCATCACCGAATCCGGAGCAACTCAATTTTGTCGCCCCGGGCATCAGTCTTTCAAAATCATAGGTCACCCTTTTTGCAAGAATGGATGCCTCAAGTCCTTTGGTAATCAGATTTGCAGCTTCGTGCCATCCCAGGTATTCAAGCATCATTACGCCTGACAGAATCACTGAACCGGGATTTACCATGTCTTTACCGGCATATTTGGGTGCCGTTCCATGGGTTGCCTCAAAAACAGCATGACCTGTTTTATAATTGATATTGGCACCCGGGGCAATCCCAATGCCACCAACGATTGCAGCAAGAGCATCCGAAATATAATCGCCGTTCAGGTTGAGTGTGGCAATTACAGAATATTCGGCAGGACGGGTAAGTATCTGTTGAAGAAACGCATCGGCAATAACATCTTTCACAATGATTTTCTTGCCTGTTTTGGGATTATTAAAAGAACACCAGGGACCATTGTCAATTTCAACTGCCCCAAATGCAGATTTGGCCAGTGCATATCCCCAATCGCGAAAAGCACCTTCAGTATATTTCATGATATTGCCCTTATGAACAAGGGTAACAGAAGGCAGATCGTGATTGATGGCATATTGAAATGCAGCCAGGACAAGCCTTTCCGTTCCCTCCTTTGAAACCGGTTTTATACCGATTGATGAGGTCTCAGGGAAACGGATCTTTGAAACATTCATTTCTTTTTGCAGGAAGGCAATGATCTTTTTTGCCTCGGGTGTTCCCTGCATAAATTCGATACCCGCATAAATATCTTCAGCATTTTCACGAAAGATCACCATGTTTGTAGTAGAAGGATCCTTTACAGGTGAGGGAACTCCTGCGTAATATTTGACCGGACGGAGACATACGTAGAGGTCGAGAATCTGGCGAAGTGCAACATTGAGCGACCGGATACCACCACCGACAGGAGTGGTAAGGGGACCTTTTATGGCAACCAGTCATTCCCTGATCACCTGGAGTGTTTCTTCCGGTAACCAGTTCTGGGTAGCCTTATAGGCTTTTTCTCCCGCCAGGACTTCACGCCATACGATCTTGCGCTTTCCGTTATAGGCTTTGGCAACTGCAGCATCGAAAACCTTTACAGATGCAGCCCAGATATCAGGTCCGGTGCCATCTCCCTCAATAAAGGGAATAATCGGATCATCGGGTACTACCAATGATTTATTGACCAGGGTAATTTTATGTCCTTCCATGGAGATATTATTTAGAGATTATTCGAGTTCCAGATTTAAGTTTTGTCTGAATTTTGATAATACCGGATTCTTCTGCTAAGATATTTGAATTTCTCTTCACTTGTATAAAGACGCACCTGCGCCGGACCAGTGGGTTCCAATATTTCAGCTTCAATTGTGATCAGATCATTCTGCAACTCACGACGCAGGTATTTTTCCAATTCCGTTTTTGTTGAAGAATTGAAATCTTCGAGCTGATCCCTGTTATTTAATTTGATTGAAATAACCGATTCTCCGGTCAGCAAAGGTTGAACATTTTTCAGCGTAACAGCCATTCGTGGTTTTTCTTCTCTTATCTGAACAGCAAAATTATTCCAGCTTTCCAAGAAGCAATTCCTGCGTAACCAGGGTTTGCTTTAATATTAACCGGATGGTTACCATATCTGTGTATCCTTCAGGCAGCGAAACCGGCAGTTCTGCCTTTTTACCGGCCTGAAGAGCTTCTTTAATTGAAATACGAGGCGAAGATTGATAAGACGGATCGGGTTCCGTATGAAACGGTCGGTTTTCCTGAAGGGATGGATTGTGAATTACGGAACCGGTTTCACGATTCAGGGGACTGCGGTGATTCCTGTGTCAGTAATTGCGTGCGAGCTGGTGTTACCGTAATGGTGTTATTGAGGATTGTGCATGTACCGGTATAGTAACGGGTTCTGATGCAACTATTTCCGGGATCTTAAGCGCCGGTATGTTCTGAATTCAGGTTTTTTTTTTGAGCCTGCAAATTGCAAAGCCTGATGAGTGAAATCTCCACGTGAAGACGTTGATTTTTACTGGACTTATAGGTAAGTTCACACTGATCACAGATCACCAGTGCCTGGAACAAGGAAATCCGGATCACAAACCATGGCCTGTTGCCTGTACCTGGATCTTCAGGGAATCACTTACTTCAAGAAGCTGGACAGTTGAGGCATCCTTACAAACCAACAGATCGCGGAAGGTGGGATGAAAGACCACCGATAAAATTCTGACCGTCAAAACCCCTTTGAAGGATCTCATCAAATATCACAAGGGCACTGGCTGCATCCTGTTTCAGAAAGGCATCCGTAATTTTGAAATAATACTCATAATCAAGTACATTAAGGTTTTCAAGTACCTCGGCATAAGTAATGTTTTTCTGAGAGAAACTGGCCACCTGGTCAAATATGGAAAGTGCATCACGCATGGCACCATCTGCCTTCAGGGCAATTACATTCAGGGCTTCTTCTTCATACCTGATGTCTTCGAGCTTTGCGACATGTGAAAGGTAACCAACGATATCCTCAACCCTTATCCTGTTAAAATCAAATATCTGACAACGGGAAAGTATGGTGGGGATGATCTTATGTTTTTCAGTTGTAGCCAGGATGAAATATCGCATGGGCAGGAGGCTCTTCCAGGGTTTTGAGAAATGCATTGAAGGCAGCCTGTGAAAGCATATGAACCTCATCGATGATATAAATGCTGTATTTTCCAACCTGCGGCAATATTCTTACCTTATCAATCAGGCTGCGGATGTCATCCACCGAATTATTGGATGCAGCATCAAGTTCATGTATGTTGTAGGAACGCGATTCATTAAAAGACTTGCATGATTCACATTGTTCACAGGCTTCGATGCTTTCCGACAGGTTAAAACAATTGAGTGTTTTGGCAAAAATCCTGGCGCAGGTTGTTTTACCCACACCGCGGGGACCGCAGAAAAGATATGCATGAGCTACCTGTCCGGATCTGATGGCGCTTTTAGTGTATTGGAAATGGCGGGCTGTCCGACAACGGTGTCAAAATTGACGGTCTGTATTTTCGTGCTGATACTAAAAAATTGCTCATGCAGGGAATGATTCTCTGCAAAGATAATAAAAAGTGACGAGTGACGAGTGACGAGAGACGAGTTAGTTGATAGTTGATTGTTGATAGTTGTTAGTAATAGGCTATTAGGCTGTAGACTCTGTGATGGATACAGAATACTAGATCTTGGATGCTGGATGCTGCAGCGACTGCATGACTGCAAAACTGCAAAACTCCTGGTCCCTTGTCCCTCGTCCCTGGTCCCTGCTTACGGGATCAACCTGATGTTTCCATAATGCGAATTTACGGACACCTCAGCAGAAGGATTACCGTTTCCGCCGATTACACCATTCACTTTCATTTCGCTGTTTTCATCAAACCGGTTAACGCTTGCACCGTTTTGAGGGTAAACGATTTCGCAATATTTTCCATATGCATCAATCTTATAAGAAGTGCCGGGATCAATACCCAGCTTGTATGTTCCATAACTGTTGGTAGCTTTTATGCTTTCAAACCCGGAAGATATCCTGTCAATAACTACATCGGTATACTTTGTGTCGAGTTGTAGTTTTCCCGACAACTCCCGGATTGTAAAATGTCCGTACCCTGCGGTAGTGATAAAATTATTCAGCTTGCCGATCTCATAAGTATCATATTTTGATTCACTTACAATGGAACTGCCATTGGTGACATAAACCTTTGAATACTTGCTCATCATTGCAAGTGCCTTGCTTTCGGTAATGCTGATATTTGAATATTTGATATCCAGCGCAAGCCACTTCGTCTCCTGAATGGAACAACCATTGGAATAAGCCAGGTATACCTTGCTCAGCGGTTCCTTTGAATCGTGGATAATCTTATTTGCAGTGAGCTTGCCATATTTTATATCTAATGTGGATGTACCGGTGAGCTCATCCACAAATACATTGCCATATTTATTGGAAAGATTTAGCGGCACTGTCTTTGGCATGCGTACAGAATAATTGATCTCCAATCCTCCGTCGCCCATATTGAAACCCCGGAACATTTTGCTGAAATCATCCTGAAGCTGGGTTTCTGCCCTGACATTATCCCCTTGCTGTGAAATTTCGATCTTTACCATTTCAAGAATAGCGGCACCACGCTCTTTGTCACGTACATTGACTTTTACATTTACTTCAATTGTCAGTGTCGGCTCTGTTGTATTTACGATATTCACATTTCCGTATTTGTTTGATAATTCAAGTGTTGTATTTGCATTTACCGGAAAATCCCTTTTAATAATTTTCGTCTGGCTATTTTGCGCCAGCAGCCCAAATGTCACCGAAATTATAATCAGCGTGGCAAATGATCTTTCTTTTGAAAATAATGTTTTCATAATCTTTGGATTTAAAGAATTGTGGTATTTATTTTTTGGGCTCTGGCTATAATCACATCCATCATTTCAATTTTTACCTGGTAAAAATTAATGATGGCCGACATGACCCTTTCATCATCAGGATTCTGTTTCAAATCGTATTTCATAGCCTGCACCTGTTCATCCATGGCTGATAGTTCCTGCAATACTTTCTTTTTCTCAGCCTTGTCATTGTTAAAAGCTAATTGTTGAATTTTATTATAGTAAATATTGAGTTGTGATGTATAAAATTTCTCGGCTTCATTCAATTCCTGGTTGGGCTTGTCAAGCACAATGTTATTTATTTGATTGTCAATCAACCTGAATTCCTTCACGGCAAAATAGGAAATGACAATTCCCAGCACCAGAATGGCAGCAATCCTGAATAACACAATTTTCAAACCTGGCCTGCGGGTAGAATGCAGCGTATTTAACCGGCTTCTGAAGCGTTCTTCATGTCCCGGTCCGGGTTCTTCGTTATCGAACATCCCGCCGTGTTGCTGAATAAAATCGTCAATTGTTTTCATTTCATTCCTTCTTTAAATATTCTACCAGCTTTTTCTTTGCCCGGGCAAGCTGTGACCGGGAAGTAGATTCACTGATACCCAAAATCAAAGCTATTTCTTCATGGTCATACCCTTCGAATAAAAAAAGTGAAAGAACTACCCTGAAACCTTCCGGAAGATGTTGAACTGCATCCTTAATCCTGAGAACCTGCCGTTCGGTTTCTTCCTGTGTCTGATCATTTTCAAAATTCACTGCCGTCTCATCTTCCTGCTTTTCATCCAGTTCTTCAAACCGCATTTTTTTAGCCCTGAGCACGTCAATCGATTTGTTGATGACGATACGCTTAAGCCATGAACCAAAACTCATTTCACCCCTGTATTGGTCCAGTTTCAGAAAAGCTGTCAAAAAAGCATCCTGCATCACATCTTCAGCTTCCACCCTGTCATTTAGCATCCGAAGGCAGGTATTATACATGGCCTTGTAATACAACCTGTAAATTTCTTCCTGGGCCAGTCTGCTACCACTTCGGCATTTTTCAATCAAATCCTGATGAATGTTGAAAGATGATCGCTCAATCATTTACTCAATTTATAGACGGAAAAATTATTGAAATGCTGCAAATTTTTTTATTGATCTGATGATTTAATGAAATTAAATGATTGAAAAAGGATGGTTATTGTATGAGATGGTACCACTGAAAGTTCTGCACAGCCATGCATGAAGGCATATCATTAAATTCCGGATCTATATAGAAATAAATGCCGCATCCAAGCTGAAGTGCCTCCCTCGAAAGTATGTTTTTACGGTGTTCCTTTGAGTTCATCCATCCCGTTATAAGTGACTCTCCCAAAGATAAATATGTATGTGGTTTCAGCAATTCTCCCTCGGGCTTGAAACTGAATTTCCCCTTTCCGCGCAGGTAAACCGTCTTTTTTGAGGTATACTGCAAGCCATAACCTTCAATAATATTCTCGGCCAGGAAAGGATTGCTGATCTTATTCAGTTTAGCCCTGTCATTTGGCGAATATTTACTGGTTGTTTTAGTATTCATGTGGCTGAAGAAACCCTGCTTTACCATATCCTCGGCATGCATATGCGCTGTTTCTTCAAGCTCCATGGAATAAGCAAGTGGCGGGAGGTTATACTTTGCCCTCACCTCATTTGTAAGGAAAAACAATACTGCCTGCAATCTTGTCAAATCTGGATGGGCAAGATCCAACATTTCGCTGTAACGCTTGTCAGTACGAAAGTTTATATGGGAATATCCCGAGTGGTAATCCTGTTCATCCGAAATCCGGCCGGCAGATACGCACATGACGAACAGAAACAGTAAAAACGTAATCCGCATCATCATTTTCGAAGTTTATAAGGCAAAAATACAATTTCCAAAACAAAATAAACGGAATTCCGGGCCGTTGGTATCATTGAAAACACGATCAGTACTTTTATTTCAGAACTTTATGTGGTATTTTTAACCTGTTCATCGAAATGAGTTAGCGCAAATACAGCATAACCTCATGGATAATAAGGAAATCAGAATTTTATATATAGAAGACAACCTGGCTGACAGGTTGTATTTCCAGCATGAATCAAACGATTCAGCCTTCCCATTTAAATCAGATGTTGCTGCCTCAGTAAAAGATGCGATCACTTTTCTAAAAAAGAATACATATCATGCGGTAGTATCTGACTTCTATCTGGGAGATGGACAGGCTATTAATCTTCTTCCGCATCTGGGCGATTCCCCTTTGATCATTATCACCGGTGAGGGCAGTGAGGAAATAGCCGTCAAAGCCCTTAAGGCAGGTGCTTATGACTACCTCATAAAGGATTTGAATTACAATTATCTGAAAATTCTTCCCATTACTGTATTTAAAACCATTGAACAGAAAAAGCAACGTGATGAATTATACAAGTATCGTACAGAACTGGAAAAGATTGTGGAGGAAAGAACAAATGAATTGATTTCTTTGTTTGAGTCTGTACGTGAAAACGAGACAAATTTCAGGAACATATTCAACGGTACCAGCGATGGCATGTTTATATCTGACATGAATTATAAAATTCTTGAGGTAAATGATACGTTATTAAAGCAATTCGGCATTGACAGGAATTTTGTGCTGAAAGAGGACCTGATTGATTACGTTATGCCAACATTTAAAGATGTCATAGGGGAACGCCGTAAATTGCTGGGCGAAGGAATTGCAGTCGGACATTTTGAAATTGAAGTTGTTTCTCCTTTTTCCAATAAAATAATACCCGTTGAAATCAGCAGCGTACCGATCGTATTTAACCGGAAACAAGCTGTTCTAACGATTGTTCGGGACATCACAGAAAGGAAATTCCTGTCGCGCCGGCTGATTGAAGCCATAATTCAGACCGAGGAGGTTGAGCGGACCAGGATTGCCAAAGACCTTCATGATGAAATCGGACCGCTTATGTCCGCCCTGAAAATATACATTACCTCTTTTATGGAAAATGAAAACATTGACAGAAAGAACAATATTGCAAGCCACATAAGCATTATAATCAGGGATATGATCGAATCTATCAAGAATATATCAAATGACATGAGCCCTCATATTCTGGTGAATTTTGGCTTGATGGCGGCTATTCAAAATATCTCCGATCTGTTTACCAGAAATATTGCCATACATTTACAGTCGAATATCGGAAAGACCAGATTTCCTGAAATTGTTGAATCGGTTGTTTACAGGGTTATCAAAGAACTGATAAATAACACGATCAAGCATTCCCAGGCCCATGACATTTATATTAGCTTGAATTACAGTACATTATCACTAGATTGCCGTTATAAGGACAATGGAATCGGTTTTGACCTGAACAAATATTTTAATGCACCGGCGAGGGGCATGGGTCTCAATAATATCAAATCAAGAATACAGTCACTAGGAGGACGTATGGACATGATCACGAGTCCGGGAAACGGATTTGAACTACTTCTGAGCTTAAAAACTGCAGCTGTCAATTATGATAAATAAAAAATACAGGGTCATTATCGCTGATGACCATTCCCTGTTCCGTCAGGGTTTGAAGCTTATCCTGATGGAATTGAACGACATTGAAGTGATTGCTGATGTGCCTAACGGAAAGGAGCTCGTTGAAATCGCAGGCATACTGGTACCGGATCTCGTTATTATGGATATCAACATGCCCTTTCTGAATGGAATAGAGGCAAGCAGGATCCTGGCAACGGATCATCCTGAAATTAAAATTCTGGTTGTATCAATGTATGGCGATGAACAATACTACAACAGTGTCATTGAAAACGGGGTTAAAGGATTTATTCTGAAAGATGCGGACAATTCGGAATTAAAAACTGCTGTTCGTGATATTCTGAATGGCAAAACCTATTTTTCCCAGGAATTGCTTCTCAGGCTTATACGCAGTAAGCAAACTCCGGCTAATATCAATCTTACCAGTCGTGAACAGGAGATCCTTGAATTGATCTGCCAGGGTTTGGGAACGGCCGAGATATCTGCCAGACTGTTTTTAAGCGACCGTACCATTGACAATCACAAGGCAAACCTGTTTGCAAAGACAGGCTGTAAAAACAGCCTGTCCCTTGTAATCTTTGCATTTAAGAATAATCTTGTGTCGCTGAAGTAAGCTATTACTTCGTCATCTCTACTTCCTGTTGCATTTGTTTTTTATGTGGTGCATGGGGATGCCAGCCAACAGTGTAATACATTACAAAAAAGCCAATTACATAGGCGACGGTTACATGCCAGCCCTTTTTAATATAATTCACCGTATTCTTGGCTTCGGGATACATATTGGATAATGCAACTCCGGCGGATGAACCGAACCAGATCATGGAGCCTCCAAATCCGACGGCATAAGCCAATACTCCCCAATCATACCCGCCCTGCTCCAGGCAAAGTTTTGTAAGCGGTATATTGTCAAACACGGCAGAAACAAAGCCCAATGCAAAAGCCGTCCAGTGTGAAGCAGGGGGCAGGTCTTCCACTGGCATCAGGGATGCGCAGGTGACAAGGGCCATCAGGAAGACCGTTCCCATCCAGGCGTTCTTCAATTCACCCCAGGGTGTTTTTCTTAAAAATCCGCCAATTAGAATGGCAATCCAGACTCCGGCAGCCGGGAAATCGAGTGTCCAGTTTGTGAAAATGGCACAGATCAGGATGAAAAAAACAATTCCGATCCTTCCCCAGTCAACCTTTACATTTTTGGGACTGTCACTTACAATCCGATGATACCGGTCTTGCTGAATTGATGCTATTATACCAAAAACTGCAATTGCCGCAAATGAAGCTATAAAAGCATGCAATACATCCAGTGGATTAACCCCGTCAATCCACATCAGGGTGGTGGTGGTGTCACCAACAACGCTGCCCGCCCCTCCTGCATTGCTCGCTGCAATAATGGCAGCCAGATAACCCAGATGTACCTTGCCTTTGAATACTACAAGCGCAATTGTACCACCGATCATGGCAGCAGCTATATTGTCGAGGAATGAGGATAATATCGCGATGAAAAGCAGCAGTAAAAAGCCGCCTTTCCAATCATTCGGCAGATAATTCGGAAGAATTTCAGGGAACCGTGATTCTTTAAAATGTTCAGCCAGTATGGCGAAACCAAAGAGCAGACCAAGCAGGTTCAGCAGTATCCTCCATTCTCCTTCCCTGGAAGGTGTTCCCACAATATGCGAAACCATGGAAAAATCACTAAAGACATATTTGGCGATCAGGATAGCTGCCAGTCCGGTTAACGCTACATACATGGTTTTGTGGTGAAACACGGCCACACCAATCAAAGTGAGGGCAAAAAGGATAAACTCCAGTCGAATCCCGGCAATAGTAGGAACTAAACAAAGCATAGGCTGATAAATTTATTATTGTAAAACCACAAATATAATAATCCCCGGATTAATTAGGGGGGCAAGATACAATTATTGTTTTTATTTTTGGAATACCCCTATTTACCGAGGGTGGCAACCATAACTGCCTTAATCGTATGCACCCTGTTTTCTGCCTGGTCAAATACAATGGAAGCGGCTGATTCGAATACTTCTTCGGTCACCTCCATGGATTCAAGACCAAATTTCTGGTAAGTCTCCTCCCCAACCTTGGTATCCCTGTTGTGAAAAGCAGGAAGGCAATGTAAAAATTTAACTTTCGGATTGCCAGTGAGCTTCATTACCTTGTTGTTTATCTGGTATGGCTTAAGCAGTTTAATCCGTTCATCCCATACTGAAGCGGGTTCTCCCATGGAAACCCATACATCTGTATATAAGAAGTCGGCATCCTTCACTGCAAGAGCTATATCGTCAGTAATAGTGATTTTTGCCCCGGTAGTGCCGGCAATATCACGGCAGGTCTGCACCAGATCAGCTGCCGGCTGACACACTGCAGGAGCTGCAGCCCTGAAGTCAATACCCATTTTGGCACAACCAACCATTAAGGAGTTTCCCATATTGTTGCGGGCATCTCCAAGGTAACAGAATTTCATTTGTGACAGGGGTTTGTCACAATGTTCAATCATCGTCATGAGATCAGCCAGAACCTGGGTTGGATGGTATTCATTGGTAAGTCCGTTCCACACCGGAACACCTGAATATTCAGCCAGTTCTTCCACTATCTTCTGACCATGCCCCCTGTATTCAATTCCGTCAAACATCCTTCCAAGCACACGGGCAGAATCTTTAACAGACTCCTTGTGTCCTATCTGTGAACTCACCGGATCAAGAAAGGTAACATGAGCCCCCTGATCATGGGCGGCTACTTCAAAGGCACACCTGGTGCGTGTGGATGTCTTTTCAAAAATCAGTGCAATATTTTTCCCGGTCAGGCGCTGTTGTTCTGTTCCGCAGTATTTTGCCTTTTTAAGATCAAACGAAAGATCAAGCAGGAATTTAATTTCTGCAGGTGTGAAATCCAGGAGTTTCAGGAAACTGCGGTTACGGAGATTGAATGGCATAATGAATAAATATTAATAGGTTAGGGATAGTGACAATATGAACTGCACGCATTGATTGTAAAGCAACAAAAATAATTAAGTATTCGTCATCCTTCCATGATATTTGTCATTTATGCATTTTTATACATATAAATTTCATAAATTTGTGAACTTTTTTGATGCGATCTGAAATGAAAATTCTTGTCACCTCATTTGATTCATTGATAGCCGATTTGTGGATGCCTGATCAAAACATCGTTCGTAAAAGTGAACCTCAATGAATTATTCACGTAATACCTTAACACCACTCAAAACTAACTAATGAATAAACCACAGGCTTGTTTAGTTATTCTGGTAAGCTTAATTCTTGCATCCTGTGGCGGCAGTAGCAGTCGCAACGGAATAGACTCCGGCAGAATAGATTATAAAATCACCTACCTGAATGATAATCTTGACAAAAAAATGCTCGACATTTTGCCCAAGCGAATGAAATTGATTTTTAACCAGAAAGAAGCGATAAATAATATTGAAGGATTTCTCGGGTTTTACAAGCTGGAAGCCCTGACTAATTTTAATACCCGTAAATGTTCCACTGTACTTAAGGTAATTGATAAGAATTATCTTTATAAGGGAAAGCACAATGAAATGATGTGCTGTTTTAATTCAATGGATGAAATGGTCATCACCGAAACTGAAGAAACCAAGAATATTGCGGGTTTCAATTGTCATAAGGCAATTATATACCTTCCATCGAACAATATTACATTCGACATTTATTATACAGGCGAAATCAATCTGAAGCATCCGAATTCCACCAATCCCTATCGTAAGATAAAAGGCGTATTAATGGAATTTGAGCTGAACCTGATAAATCTTCGTATGCGTTTTAGTGCCGAAAAATTTCAACCGCTTGCAGAAATCCCTGCTGAATACGATCTTCCCAAAACCACCCGTATAATTGATCGTGATCAGATGACGGAGATACTGAATAAGTTACTGGAATAAGAAAGATGAAGTTCTGCAGTTTTGCAGTTTTGCAGTCGTCCGGATTTCGCGGATTAATATTTATTCAACGGGTCTTTTTTCTCGCAGATTTTCACGGATTTCGCAGATTAGCTATTTCAATGTTCTTAAACGGTTAATCGAATGCAATGAGGTCCTTTGTGTCTTTGAGTCTTTGTGGCAGAAATTCCTTTTAGTTTCCTTTGTGTGCCGAAAGCATCCCTTCGGGAACAATCCTTTGAGTCCTTCGCGGTAAATTCTCAAAACGCCGAAGGCGTACTTTTTAAACTTTATTACTTCACACCAAACCTCAAACCTCAAATTCATCATTCATAATTCATCATTCATAATTCATAATTCATAATTCATAATTCATAATTCATTCCTACTATCAACAATCAACTAATTATATTCCAGTATCGTTGGTTTGTCCGGAAAAAGAACATTCGATCTGATGCGGGGAATGCTGCCTGCATTGATATACATGGGATCTGCATCTGCAGGCATTCCCGGATAGATTGAAAACTTGATCTCAAATGTATCAAAAACAAGTCGTTCATTTCTGATCCGGATTCCAAGTCCCAATCCTGAATAAGGCGTTGACTCATAGAAACTGAGATTTTCTGTTTTGATGAACCCAAGGTCAACTGATGCAAAAAAGGCAAAACGAAATCCCAGCAAGCGGTAAGGACTGAACAAAACAGATTCCAGATTCAGAACAAATTTTTCATTGCCCCTTAAGGACGGGCTGTAAAGTCCGGGTATGCCGCCCTTATTTTCCAAACGGGTAAACTCATCCTTAAACCTGTTTATTCCATTCAAATAAGTAAACGTAAAAAAATTCCTGTTTTGGAAAAACATACCCCAGGTATTCAGATTTGAAAAACCCTTTAACTGCAAATGAATTGTTCCCTGTTCAAGGGAATGATTATGGACAAAAGTCCCGTATCCGAACTGACCATATAAGTAATGACGGGCCATGTATTTGCCGAATGATATATTGGCCGCGAAGTAGGGTCTGCCAACATATTGTCCCCATTCATATCCCGATGTTATTTCAAACATATAACCGTACGGTACGTCCTCTATCTTGTCGAATGTAAAGATCATATTATCTTTTCGAAAACCACGGTATGTGTATCCTGTGGAAAAAAGAAGCATGGTTTTGTCCTGAAATGCATAATAATTATGTTCTTCCGTTTGCGGTGTCTCTCTGTTGTAGTTATAAAAGGCCCGGCCGGAAAGAAATAATCCCTTGCGGGTTCCTGCAGTATTTCCTTTTTTCACACTAAATAATCTGCCTACCCAGAAATCATAGTTGGTATATTTCCAGGTAATATTATCTATTGTTGTATCCTGTAAAACAAGATCGCGCTGCAGATCAGCATTCGTAAGTTCAACGGCACCGGCATATTTTATGCCAACAGTCCTGAAATTGCGTTCCAACCGTATCCTGCTCATATCGGTATTCCAGCGGTGGGTGTATTCCAGGTCTGATGAGATATATGTACCTTGTATATTAGGAATCCCATAGTGGAGTTTAAACCCTAAAAATGGCGTATGCCTTCCGTCCCAATAGGTCGTGGTTTCAAACTGGTGTCCATACCCAAATATGTTATAATATCCGATACTCGCATTTCCTGCATCCGGCCTGGAGAGTTCAGCACTGAAACCGAGTGGGATCAGGTCTTTCGTCAGCAAAATTATATCTATTGAATCAGGCGATCCCGGAATAGTATTTATAAGAAATCTTGCGTCCCGGATATAGGGTAGTTCCCTGATCATTCGTTCATTTTCAGCCACCAGGAAAACATCAAGCCTGTCATCCTTCTGGAAAAGCAGATTTTTCCTGATGATCTTCTCACGTGTATTAAAGTGAATTGCAGTTACAGCCTTTTCAGTCCAGTTAGACGGAACATAACTCGTATCCTCAATGGAGCCGGAAAACACATTTAGTGTTTTGAATTGAATTTTGCGGATAATCAATCCATCATATGCAGTGAGGTTAGCGTTTGTGACCGGTATTTTCTTGTTTTTAGGGTGTGAATGATAAAATTTCTGCAGCAGGTTGTTTAATTCACGATTGAAACGGTTTGGGCGAGTTGATAAAAAAAGGCTGTCGGAGAGATGATTCCATTTTCCCAAAGATGCTCCCGGATTGCGAACCATGGAGTCCTTGCGTTGAGTTATAACTTCAATAACGCTCAGCGTATCCTTTGGCTCATTTTGTCCCAGTATATCCTCTGAATATATAACAAAGAAAGCCGATATCAGCAGCAGCCATGATTTATACATCAGGTAAAAATAATACATTTTCTTTACCTTCTTATTGTCCGTATTTCCCAGGGTTTTTATAACCAGATCAACATATTTCATTACCTTTGCGGGCAAATTACGCTATTTCCTGATTTCAACATTATGTGGAAAAAGTTTCTGAATATTTTCAAATATTTCATTTTCCTGGGAGCTGGAATTTTCGTATTCTGGTGGGTATATAAAGATGAGCCGTTGGATAAATACAAGGGTGCGTTTCAGCATCTTAATTATTTCTGGATCCTGGTTTCCATCTTTTTCAGTGTTCTTTCACAGATCAGCAGGGCAATGAGATGGAATATGCTGATAAGGCCTCTCGGATACAATCCCAAATTATACAATTCTTTCCTGTCGGTTTTAATGCTTTATTTTGTCAATCTCCTGTTGCCAAGAGCAGGTGAAGTTTTCAGGTGTACTATACTTAGCCGGTATGAGAAAATCCCATTTGCCAAACTGGCAGGTACCGTTTTTGTTGAAAGGCTTGCAGATCTGATCACACTCATGTTGCTGGCAATAGTTATCATAATAAGCCAGCTCAGGGTTTTTGCCACTTTTTTCAATACGCATGCCGATATCAGGGACAATGCATTGCGTATCTTCTCCACCCGCAATCTCTTATTCGCCCTTTCAGCCATTGCTCTTTTTATTCTTGCTTTCCTGCTTTTTAACCACTATTATAACCGGAATAAACATGATAGAGGGAATTTGTTTGTAAAGAAGATCAGGCTCATCAGGCAAAATTTCCTGGAAGGAATTAAATCGATTGCCAAGCTTGAAAATAAATGGATTTTTGTGGGTCATACCCTGTTCATTTTCGTCATGTGGCTTTTCATGCTGTACGTGATTTTCAAGGCTTATCCGCCAACTGAACATCTTTCATTGGAGACAGGCATGATCACATTTTCTGATGGGGGGATTGGCAATGCTGGCACCTGTGCAGGGAGGTATCGGACCCTGGCATTTCATGGTTTATGAAACGCTTTTCATTTATGGTATTGATAAGGCTGATGGCAAGGTGTTTGCCCTCATTGCACATGCATCAACAAACCTGATTTATCTTGTGCTTGGTCTTGCAGCCCTCTTAATTATACCTCTTGTTGAACAGAGGGAAAAAGGAAACTGTCATTCCACAACAATCGTAAATTCATCCTGAACCGGTTGGCCTTCCGCATCCATTCCTTCTATCTTGCCATAATAAATCCCTTTCACATCGGATGTATAAAATGTAATGAGTGCCGGCAAGCCTTGCGTAATAGTCATATGTGGATTCCAGTACAATGTTCTGCGATTATCGGTATTGACCGCAGTTTCAATGGCGTAATCAGGAGAATAGAATTCCCTGCTTGTATTCAGGATGTCCATTCCCATTTGCATCCCCGGCTGCCTGTATTTATACATGCTTTGAATGGTAGTTAATTCTATAACACCCTGAAAATTAACAGGGGTATACCTGTGAACATCCATCTGCGATTCGGATATGTTGATGTTTGTTATATCCGAAGGAAGCATTCCTCTCAATATATCCGCATTTGTACCCTTGATCGCACCATTAATCACAATGATCACGCCCTCCTGAATATGTGATGGCAGAATATTTTCTGCTGTATCTGTAAAAACGATCATGTTATTTTTCAAACGGAAGGGCTTCAGCTCCTGAATAATATCTAAGGCATCTGCATAATCTGAATAAAGTTTTGGATCATAACGCCTCCTGGATTCATTTTCTGATTTAAAATACTTCCGCGAACCGTAACGAAGTGAATAAATTACATCCGGATCACCATAGAAGGCTGTGTTGAATATCTTTTGCTTATCATGATTGCCAGTATTTTGAATAATATCCTCCTTTATTTTTTTCGAAAACAGTTGATTTACCGATGCGATCAGATTTACTTTTCCTAATGCATCGTATGCATCAATTTTCAGATAATTGAAATCAATCACGTCTGAACCGAACAATACCTGGAAGTATCCGTTTTCATTGCTCTGCGTTTCATAGAAACGGAAATTTGGAAGATGGGTGACTCTTACCTTTGCATGCTGGGCGGGATTCTCCTTTTTATCGATAACGGTTCCGGTTAGTCCATCAAGTTTTACAAATGCATGTTCATGTGAATTATTATTCAGCAGATGATTCCAGGATATCTCTTTATAACCCGAAGCCATCAGTTCTATATCGGAGATGTGCTGCGAAATACCTGGCGATTTTGAAAGTGTGTCGTATGGGCAGGAATGAATAGCCTGTTCAAAACCAATGTTCAGCGGGCTATAAGCCAACTGTTTCAATGAAATAGTCATCGCCAGTTCAACCTTACTGCTCCTGCCCAGGTAATCAATAGTTAGGATTACACGCTGGCGGCTCTGGTATGTTTGCCTGTCGGTTTTGGCATTCAGCATATCTTCACCGGAAATATGCATCAGCCGTTCAGCCAGTAATTTTTCATCCTGATTAAAGACGGATACCTGCATTATACCGGTACCAGAACCCTTCAATGGTATTTTAACATCATGTGCTTTTCTATCAGTGACTTTGCTCCAAATAATACGCCTGTTCAGCAAGGCTACCCAATAAAAAACGGAATCGGTATTACCCTGTGTTGAGAGCAATGTGCACCATACCGTATCCTTATCCGCTTTACGAAGATGAATTATCACTCCCCTGGTTGATGCCAGGGGAAGCGGAAACTGGCGGGATACGCCTGCCGGTTTCAGAATTCTGAGAAATGCAGAATCTTCAGAAGGCCTATAGGTAAAAGAGCCCATACCCTTGTTATTCGATTGCACAGCCTGCAATACATCACCTTTACGATCAATGATCTCACCCAGAATACTTACCGGCATCCCATAATGAGTTTGGGAATGGAAAGCCATAACGTTTGTAAGTCCGGCCACGACATTTCCATCCTCGGAGTGAAAGGTAATTTCGGGATCAGAAGTGGCGGCAGGAATTATAAGTGAATACTCACCTGAAATTTTCCTGCTTTTCAATTCTATTTTGAGTATAAGAATATCATCCGTGGAGGGAACCTGGCATTTGAGCTCAAATACCCCCTGCTGGGTTGTTTTGCCGTTTTCTTTTATTAAGTCCCGGTTGAATGATCCAAGGGTATAAACAAATCCGGTTTCGCCTATAGGTTTTCCTGCCGGATCAATCAGCCGTATATTGGCATGCATTGAGTCGCCTGCATAGTAAAAACTACGGTCATACAATATGTCCACCTGGAAACGCTTATCGTAATATTTGCCCACCAGGATTTCTTTTCTGAATACATCTCTTACAGGTTGGTTTTTCATCCATCCCGTATAGGCTACCAGGTAGTATTTTCCAGGAATCGAAGTACGCGGAATGAGGAACCTTCCGGTGACCTGGTGATTTTCGAGAGGGTAACGCCTGAAAATAATTTCCTCTCCTTTCATATTCATGAACTTAACGAACATGTCCTGGCTGCCTGAATCTTTGGGCAAACCAACCTGTGTTGAAACAAAACCGTGAAACCAGATGTCATCACCCGGTCGGTAAGCAAATCTGTCAGTCACCAGATATGCCTTTTCGGCATAGAAATCCCTGTTAAACCTGTTAAGTTTATCTTGTAATATATCGAGAAATGACTTGTCTTTTATATCGCCAAATCCTGATAACATAAGAATAAGTGCACCCGGCACGATGAGTAAGATTAATCCCGTAATTCTTTTTGCCATAGCGATGATTTATTTTTCAACACTAATACTGACTGTTATCATTTTCTTTATTCCCTTCGTCTGATGCATTCTCCTCTTTTGACTTCACTGCATCTTTTTCCTCCTCTATTTTAATGGCGGCAATCTCCTGTTCCGAAAAAATATTGCTTTTCCGGCCAAGCTTCAGAATGGTTTTTTCAATGGGTTCTTCGGGTTTGATCACATTCTCGCTCCCCCAGAATTCCTGATCGGTTTCACCAATCTGTTCAACAAGCACATCCCGGGGTTTTGAAATTTCCGCAAATCTGAATCGTGCAATATTTGCAGTATCCTTGTTTGTTATTACAAATTCGGATGTGGATTCGAAATCAGAATTGAACCGGTCCTGCTGCTTGTTTTTTTTCCGGCGAACCCTTATCATGATATCACTTCGCACATTGCTGAGATTCCATTTGCCATGATAGGACCTGTAGAAAACCTCATACCTGGCACTCATGGGCTTTACCCCCAGTCGTTTGGGCGTTTTTTTCACATATATGCCGGTGGCGTAACTCATTCCTTTCTCGCTTAACTGAAAGGACGCTCCGATAATGGCAAGCGATTCCACATCAATGTACACCCTTCCCTTGAAGCACGGATATTTTACTCCTTCGCGCTGGTCAAAAGAAATGATATAGGTTGGCTTGTCAAAGTGGGTAATAATTCGCTCCAACTTGTATTCATACAGTGCAAAATAATCCGCATCCAGGAATGTAGGCAGGTTTTTCACAATGTCGAGCTGTAATGTATTATAAAGACCGCCCTGTACAACAAAATCCACAAATTCCTTTTCACCCGTATTACTGCCCTTTCTACCTTTGAAAATCTTAATCTGATCATCCCTCAGTGCAGTATAGGACTCCTTGAAAATGTTTATTACCGCTTCAGACAGGGATATATCGGTATTATCCTGTCGTGTGGATTCCCGGAAGAAAGCGGTGAACACGGCAGGCTTTCTGTCGTAATTGTTTGGAATAGCCTCAATTGCCTTGGTAAGAATATAAATGGGATCCAATGGCTTTACAACAACTTCTCTGATCTGGACTTTCCTGGAGGATAAACGAACAATTATCAGGCCGGTATCAAGAGAGGAAACCGGCACTTTATACTGTTTGTAGCCAATGAACGACACGCCCAGTGTATCATCTGGTTCCGAAACTGAAATTTTCAGTTCAAACCGGCCACCCATATTTGAAATGGTTCCTGTACTCTTGTTAATCAGAAATACATTTGAATAAGGAAGCGGGTGCCTTGTTTTGCTATCAATAACAAGTCCCCTCACAGACTTGTAACTAACAACCTGTGAAACCTTCCTGCGAAAGGGAATAAGCAGAATCTTATTGTTCTGTTCAATAATCTGAATACTGTCAAAGCGAAATATATCGGCAAGATGGTTTCGGATCAGCTGCTTTTTTTGAAGCACGGAGGCCAACCGGTGAACCTGTATCTGGGAGGTGTAAGTAAAGGAAAATTTGCCTTTTCGGCTTATTTCATTTAACAACTCTTCTATTTCCCCTGTAGTGCGGGATAAATTTACCTCTTTGTCGAGCAGCCCTAGCTGTGTTTGTGCTGAAATTCCGGGGAACAAAAGAAACAGGGCGAAAACGACGGGAAGTAAACGAGTGTATGATTCCCGCAGACTCATCGGCTAGAACTTACTTTCTGACAATGAGTGCTGTTCCTGTGGTATCGAATTTCAGGTCTGCTACCAACCTAATTTCACCCAGGATCTCATTCAGAGGTTGGTCCTGGAATTCAGCAGTAATATCTTCTTCTATTTCAGTCTCAATGACAAGGTCTTTTCTGAAATGCCTGGCAATGTCGATCAATGCAGTGTCAATGGGCGTTTCATGGAATATAAGGTGGCCCGATTCCCATGAAAGTTCATTAACCTCAATTTTATTTTCAATTTTCAGATTATGATCCGGAAGCAGATAACCACTCTGATTGGCAGCTATCCTTATCTGTTTTGAATGCTCACCTGTATTTGAAAGGATAACATTCCCACTTAAAACTGAAACTTTTACAAGTCCCTTTTCCTCACGCACACTAAAACGCGTACCGGTAACAATAACTACCGATTCGCCTGTATAAACCTTAAATGGATGAACCTTGTCAGGAACTACTTCAAAAAGCGCTTCTCCGTTTAATATCACTTCCCGTGCTGCATTACCGTAATCTGAACGATAGGTCAATGCCGATCCGCCTTTCAACGTTACAACAGAACCATCGGGAAGGTGGATATTTCGGGGATTAACAGCCGCTGCAACAGATACGTATCCAGCCGGTTTTTCGCGGTTGACAAAAGTGATTGTCTTATAAATACCGGTGGAAAGTCCGGAAGCAATAATGATGACTGCAGCAATACGCAAGGCATAACTATATGCAGGAATCTGTCGATATTTCTGTGTTAGTGGAATCCTGATGCGAGACCTTACCAATTCCCAGTCAGAATCAGTGTCAATTTGTTTAAACAACCCTATCTTACCAGACTCTTGCCAGATTTTTTCAATTCTTTTGAATTCTTCCATTTTCCGGGTATCACCTGCCATCAGGTCATTAAACCTCTGCTCCTCGCGAAGGTCGGTTTCAAGGATTAGTTTTTTTAAAAATAGTTTAATAGGCATGTTCGTTAAATCCATACTAAAATCGTTTATATGACATTTAAGTTTACAAGTTCACTTATTCCTTCATTTATATATGCTGATTTTAAAATCATAAATAATTAACAATCAGTTGGTATGATATAGTAAATACTTTTACCAACAACTTATTCACATTTCAGATTGAGGCCTGATTTGTACCTGTATCCAGATTATAATCTGATAATTTATTCCTCAAAATTTTCAAAGCCTTACTAATCTGTGTTTCAACTGTTCTTTTTGAAAGATGAAGTGAAACAGCTATTTCTTCATTTTTCATGCCCTCGAGCCGGTTCATTTTAAAAATTTTCTTGCATTTGGGAGGGAGGGCTTCAATGAGATTAAATATCCGGTTCTGTAATTCCACACTGTTAATCTCGTTTTCAAGATTTTCTTCAACATTTCTTTCCAGATCGATGTTTCTGATATGTTTGTCCTGTATACTCCGCTGATTGATATAATTGATGCATGCGTTATAAACCGAACGGTACAAATATGATTTCAGGGAAGTATCGATGGTAAGTGAGGACCGTTTTTCATATAGTTTCACAAAAAAATCCTGTACAATCTCACGCGCTGCATCCTTTTCCGGTAAATACTTGCAGGCATAAACAACAAGCGGTGCATAGTATTGTTTGAACAATGCCTCGAAGTTGTCAAGGGTCATTATGGGAATAGTCGCATTCCGCTCATTGTTCTTATTTTCCGATGTCATCAGATATCGCCTGGTGTCTGTGTAAAATTAACAGGTTAAATTATACTTTTATTCACAAAAGATGTAAAAACCGGGCCATTTTATTTTTCCTATCTTTGTGGCAATCCTTTTATCCTATCGGACATATGAAAGCCAAACGTATTCTGTTATATTTATCCCTGGCCATACTTTCCATGACAGGTTGCAAGCCGGGCGTTCGTTCTGCTGTGCTTGCAGGATCTGATGATTCATTAAAACTGGACTCGTTAATAATTATGTACGTTGGTACCTATACTGAAACGGAAGATCTTACGGTCGGAAAAGCGACGGGCATTTACGTTTACGAGCTGAATACCAAAAGTGGCAAACTTACCTATATAAACAGCAGTCCGCATACCGTAAATCCTTCCTACATGGTTACGGATAATGAAAATAACATGTTATATGCCGTAAATGAAACCGGAAGCAGGGATAAACCGGGTGGATCAATCAGTGCTTTCAGGCTTTTGAGCGACGGCCGACAAATGGTTTTAATAAATACAGTATCATCGCAGGGAAATTATCCCTGTTATATTTCATTGGATAAAACAAGGAAATGGATTATGTGTGCCAATTACGGAAGCGGAACCGTTGCTGTTTTACCGGTAAGGGATTCAGGGTCACTGGGCGAAGCCACCATGGTTCATCAGCATGCAGGGAAGGGATCTTCCCCACGGCAGGATGCTGCCCACGCACATTTTATTTTTCAAAACCCGGCAAACAATCTGATTTATTCCTGTGATCTGGGAGTAGATACCATTTATATTTATAAACTGAATACTACCACTGGTAAATTAATCAATACCGGACATAATTATGCCACCATGCCGGGGGCGGGACCCAGGCACCTGGCATTTCATCCTTCCATGAATCTGGCATACGGGATTAATGAGCTGAACGGAACTATCGAAGTAATGGAGGTTGATTCTGTAACAGTTGCTCTCAGACGGATACAGGTCATCTCTACGCTCGATCCGGGTTTGAAAGCAGACGCTTCCTGTGCCGATATCCATCTGACGCCTTCAGGAAAATTCCTTTATGCTTCCAACCGGGCCAAAGTCAATAATCTTGCTATTTATAAGGTTGATCAGCAAACGGGTAAATTAACACTCGTTGGCCATCAGCCGGTAAAAGGAAAAACACCCAGGAATTTCATCATCGATCCCACAGGAAAGTTCCTGCTTGTTGCCAACCAGGATACCGGAAATATTGTTACATTCAGGATTGATCAGGAAACAGGAAGATTGGAGGATACAGGCCTTGAAACCATTATTCCTTCTCCTGTGTGTTTGAAATTTCTGCTTTGATCATCCTGTCGGAAATCGTATATAGTATAAAGTGAAGTAAAAAGAATATGTTTGAGGCCGGTATTCAGGATAGAGATCTGTCGGGGGAATTGATTTATTCATCATCACGGAGCAGTGGCCCTGGCGGACAGAATGTGAATAAGGTGAATACCCGCATTGAGCTTCGGTATAACATTGCTGGTTCTTCCTTGCTGAATGATGAAGAAAAGGCAAAGATTCAATCTGCCCTGGGCAACAGGATCAATAAGGAAGGATTTCTAATCCTTGTTTCACAAACCGAACGTTCACAGATAGCTAATAAGAAAAAAGTTACGGAACGGTTTTATAAATTACTTCAAAAGGCCCTGATGCCTGTCAGGAAGCGTAAACCAACGCGACCTACCCTGGCGTCAAAAGAAAGAAGAATAGAATCAAAAAAACTACAGTCCCGAAAAAAGGCACTCCGGAAGATGGATGAATAAGTCGGTAATCGGTATTCGGTAATCGGTAATCAGTATTTTCTTTAACGGTTAATCGAATGCAATGAGATCCTTTGTGTCTTTGAGTCTTTGTGGCAGAAATTCCTTTGGGTTTCCTTTGTGTGCCGAAGGCATCTCTTCGGGAAAAATCCTTTGAGTCCTTCGCGGTAAATTCTCAAAATGCCGAAGGCGTACTTTTTAAACTTTTTTACTCCATACTAAACGATAAATCGTAAATTTGCCATTATGAATGACAAAAAATCCGCGCGCTACACCCGACTTGAAAAGCAAATTACAGAGCTGTTCAGAAAAAACCAGGATATGGATGCCCGAATGGCTACCGTCAATGCAGTTCTCTATCATAAAATGGATGGGTTTTTCTGGGTTGGTTTTTACCTGTTAAAAGAAGGCCGTCTGATTGTAGGACCATACCAGGGTCCTCTGGCGTGCCTGGAGCTTGAAAAGGATAAAGGTGTATGCTGGACGGGTATCAATCAGGATCAGACAATCGTTGTAGATGATGTGCACCGGTTTCCGGGACATATCGCTTGTGATTCCAGGTCAAAATCAGAAATTGTAGTGCCTGTAAAAAATCGTGAAAACAAATTAATCGGTGTTCTTGATATCGATAGCAACCTCCTGTCAAATTTTGACAATACAGATGCTCTTCACCTTGAAAATATTGTGAAAAAATTATTTGATTGAATGATTAACTGAATTTCTTATTCCTCTTTTTTTCTTTTAAAAGTATCCAGAATCTCAGATATCCTGCTGATAGAATAAGGTTTGATCAACATTCCATTAAATCCTTCAATATTTGGCTCATCCATTAATATCATCGAATTATGGGCTGTGAGGGCAATTATGGGCACACTGTTTTTCGGATAGGATAGTTTGCTCCGGATAAGTCTCATGGCTTCCAGGCCACTCATAACGGGCATTTCAATATCCATCAGCACCAGGTCAACATCATTATGCTTTTCAAGGGCGTCAAACGCCTGCTGTCCGTTTTCAGCTTCAATCAACTCATGGCCCATATCCTTAAGTATCTCTAAAATAAGGAGTCGGTTGGAATAGAAATCGTCTGCGATAATTATTTTCATCAACTGGTTTTTATTTGTTGTCTCAACCCAATTCACTCAGGATGCGGACAATCTTCATGCTTTTTATTTTCACGTGTGAACCATTCAGTTCAATGATCTTGTCATTTTTAAACTCTGCTAAGGTACGGATAAAACTTTCCTTTGTTGTACCGGCCAATTCAGCAAGTTCTCTCCGGGTAAGCGGAAAATCGAATTCCTCATTCTTATAGATGATGTCAGAAAAATACAGGATCACATCTGCAATCCTTCCCGGAAGCTGTTTATGGGAAAGCCGTAACAGTTTCTCAAACATAAACAAGCCTTCTGTGCTTACAAGCCTGATCAATTCCGTGGCAAAGGTCCCATTCTTTTTCAAAATACGGTTGAAAACCTGAATATCAATATATCCGATTTCACATTCCTCCACAGCCGAAGCCGAAAACTGGTGAATTGAATTTCCATAAAATGACAGAAGACCCAGGAACTCGCCTGAAGTATGAATTTTCAGAATATATGCCCGCCCGTCCTTTCTCTCCTTGTACACCTTCACCAATCCTGATTTAACAAACATTAGATGGGAAGTCCCTGAATTCTGTCGAAAAATAATATCCCGCTTCAAATAATGAACTACGCTGATATGCCCACTGATCTCATCAATCTCATCAGAAATCAGATAATTCTGAAGAGGTATAATGCTATCAATCTCAAGCCTTTGTTCATCCATCCTGATTACAAATTCAGCTACCTAAAGATAATAAAAAAGTGTTTAATAACCCTTGTGCAGCAAGTTTAGCATGTTTTCAACAGTACTGATTTCAATGAAGGAAGCGCTTTGGGTCCATTCAAAATTACCACCCAGAATAACAACCATATCTGATTTCTTCAATAGTTGTCTTTCCAGCAGACTTTTAAGTGACTGCACAATAAAGTAATAGGTAGGTCCTTCCTGGATATGGTCGGCATATACGCCAAACGACAGGGCGAGTTCACGGACTACCCGTTCATCATAACACTGGGCGAATACAACCTTTCTGCCCCTGTAGCCGGCAACATTTCTGATCGTGCGGCCAGTGGAAGTATCGGCTATGATAGCATTGCAATCGAGTTCAATGGAAGCTTCCACGGCACTTTTCGAAAGGTAAGCCGATGTTCGGGTACTCATTACCAGCATGGGTGTGATGTGCAGATCACTCCTGCTTTTTTCAACCTCAGTGGCAATACGTGCCATTGTCATCACTGCCTCAAGCGGGTAATTGCCATAGGCCGTTTCCCCGCTTAACATAATGGCATCGGCTTTTGAATAAATTGCATTGGCAACATCGGATACCTCAGCCCTTGTAGGCCTTGGGTTTTCAATCATTGAATGAAGCATCTGGGTGGCTACGATCACCGGTTTGCGGGCATCAATACATTTGTTGATTATCATCTTCTGAATGCCGGGTATCTTCTCATATGGAATTTCAATGGCCAGGTCGCCTCGGGCAACCATTACACCATAGATATGCTGCAGGATCTCGTCGATATTTTCTACGCCTTCTCCATTTTCGATTTTTGCGATGATCTTGATCCTTGACTTATGTTTATCAAGAATCTGCTGAATGGCAAGCACATCTTCCCTGTTCCTCACGAAGGAATGTGCAATAAAGTCGATATCGTTTTCTATCGCAAAATCAATATATTCTCTGTCACGGTCATTCAGGGCGGGCAGGTTAAACCTTACGTCAGGTACATTAACGCTTTTCTTGCCTTTTACAGTCCCGTCATTGTTTGCCTGGCATAATAAGGCGTCACCATTTTTTTCAATTACTTCAAATTCAATATCTCCGTCATCAATAAGGATTTTTTTGCCCGGGCCTACTTCATCTGCAAAATTGTTATAACTGACATAAATACAATCCGGTAACGTACTTAAAGAACTGTTTCCGCGTATATAAATTTTATCACCTCTTTTAACCGCCACCTTGTAATCGGAAGGGGTTGTCCTGATTTCAGGACCCTTGGTATCCAGAATAATCGCAATTTTATCAGAAACAGCCCGCACATTTTGGATAACCTGTAAAGATGCATGAACCGACTGATGGGCAGTATTCAGCCGCACCACATTCATTCCATTTTCGTACAGAGACCTTATAAAATCAACATCACACTTCAGATCGGATATGGTGGCTACAATTTTAGTTTTCTTCAACATGTTAATGAAACATTTTAAAATGAAGTGCAAAAGTATAAATTACCTTCAAATTAGCTAATTTCGCGTAAATTTATCTGTTTCAATTGGATTGGTCAAAACAAACGGCCAGATACAAGGCCTTCCTGCGGATAGAAAAGTCACTTTCGCCTAATTCAGTGGAGGCATATCTCTGCGACCTCAGCAAGTTGCAGGCATATCTTGAAATGACCAGTCAGGATGTTCAACCCGAATTGGTTACCTATGCTCAGTTAAAAGATTTCCTGGTTTGGATAGGAGAATTTAGCCTGAGTGCACGATCACAGGCCAGGATTGTTTCCGGCATCAAATCATTTTTCAGATTCCTTGCCATGGACGAAAGCATTAAAACTGATCCGTCTGAACTACTTGAGTCACCCAAGCCTGGCCGTAAACTTCCGGTGATATTGCACCTGGATGAAATCAATGAGATAATTGCGGCCATTGACCTGAGCCACCCTGAAGGGATACGGAATAAAGCCATAATTGAAACTTTATACAGTTGCGGTTTACGTGTCAGTGAACTTGTCAATCTCCGGATCACCAATATGTTTTTTAAGGAAGGATTTATAAAGGTAACCGGGAAAGGTAGCAAACAGCGACTGGTGCCAATCAGCGAAACAGCCATCCGCTATATTGAACAATATTTTGAACATGTAAGAAATCATTTGGTTCCTGTTAAAGGAGCAGAGAACATCGTATTTCTCAACCGGAGGGGAAATAAACTGACACGTGTTATGATATTTGTCGTTCTTAAGGATCTTTTAAAAAAGACTACTATTACTAAACAGGTTAGTCCCCATACATTCAGGCATTCCTTTGCAACACACCTGGTGGAAGGAGGGGCTGATCTGCGTGCTGTGCAGGAAATGCTTGGGCACGAATCCATTATGACTACAGAGATTTATACACACCTGAACCGGGAATTCCTTCGTGATGCGATCATCAGATTTCATCCCCGGTCCATGCGAAAGAAGTAAAATATTGGCTTATCCCGAATCAATACCCACTTTTTTTATTACATTTGTGCTTTTTACAAAGAGTCCATTTTTATTATTAACACATTGAAAACTAAATAATTAAAAAGATGTCTAACATTAAACGCGTTTACTCATTCGGGGCTAAAAAAGCCGAAGGTAAGGCAGATATGAAGAATTTGCTTGGTGGTAAAGGTGCTAACCTGGCCGAAATGTGCCTGTTAGGCCTCCCCGTGCCTGCGGGTTTTACAATTACGACCGAGGTTTGTACAGAATATTATGAAAATGACTGTCAGTTACCTCCAGAACTCATGCCAGAGGTTTGGGCTGCCATGAAAAAGACAGAAGAGGCCATGGGTATGAAATTCGGAGATCCCACAAATGCCTTACTGGTATCCTGCCGTTCCGGAGCGCGTAGTTCGATGCCCGGTATGATGGACACTGTGTTGAACATTGGATTGAGCTCAGCAACTATTCCCGGTTTCATTAAGAAAACAAACAACCCGCGTTTTGTTTGGGATTCATATCGCCGGTTGATCATGATGTATGCCGACGTTGTTATGGAAAAGGCCGAAGGTCTTGAGCCTTCCGACGGAAGGGGCATCCGCAAGCAACTCGATGATATGCTGGATGCATACAAACACAAAAAAGGATGTAAATCAGATACAGATCTGAACGCTGATGATTTAAAATTATTGGCAGAAGATTTCAAGAAAAGGGTTCATGCTTCCCTTGGACAACCATTTCCTGATGACGCGAAAGCTCAGCTCGAAGGCGGGATCAAGGCCGTATTCAAAAGCTGGAATGGCAAGAAAGCTATTTCTTATCGCCGCATTGAAGGTATTCCCGATGAGTGGGGTACAGCAGTTAATGTACAGGCCATGGTATTTGGCAATATGGGCGATTCATCAGCCACAGGCGTTGCTTTCACCCGTAACCCGGCTACCGGAGAAAATGTATTCTACGGAGAATGGCTTATCAATGCACAGGGAGAGGATGTTGTTGCCGGTATCCGCACCCCCAACCCGTTGAACAACGATACCAAGAATGATCAGAACAGTCACCTCAAGAGCATGCAGGAAGCCATGCCTTCCACATATAAGGAATTATCCGACATCCGTGATATCCTTGAAACTTCTTTCAAGGATATGCTCGATATTGAATTCACCATACAGGAAAATGTATTGTATATGCTGCAGTGCCGTGCAGGAAAACGTACCGGTACAGCTGCACTGAATATGGCCATGGATATGTTGAAAGAAGGCCTGATCGATGAAAAGAAAGTGGTTATGCGTGTTGACCCGGCCCAGCTTGATGAATTGCTGCACCCGATCTGCGATCCGGCCGCTGAGAAAAAGGTAAGTGTTATTGTAAAAGGTTTGCCTGCGGGTCCCGGTGCTGCAGTCGGCAAAGTGGTTTTCACTGCCGAAGATGCAGTAGCATGGTTCCGTAAAGGTGAAAAGGTGATTCTTCTCCGTGAGGAAACCAATCCTGAAGATGTTGAAGGGATGCGCGCAGCAGAAGGTATTCTTACTGCCCGGGGCGGTATGACCTCCCATGCAGCCCTCGTGGCACGTGGTTGGGGTAAATGCTGTATCGTTGGCGCGGGACAGCTTCACGTTGATGCTGCCACCAAAACTGCAAAGGTATCCGGCTCAAATATCGTATTGAAAGAAGGAGACCTTGTCACTTTGAATGGTACAAAAGGTAATGTATATCTTGGTGCTATTACCCTTATGGATGCTACTGAAAATCCAAGGTTCCAGGATTTCATGAAACTGGTGGACAAATTCCGCAAAATGGGTGTTCGCACAAACGCCGATACACCTGCTGATGCCAGGATCGCCCGCGAATATGGCGCTGAAGGGATCGGTCTTTTCCGCACAGAGCATATGTTCTATGGAGAAGGTGCAGATCAGCCCTTGTTCCTGCTCAGAAAAATGATCCTCAGCGAAGGTGTTGCAGAACGCAAGGTGGCATTGAACGAACTATTCGCCTATGTGAAGAAAGACATAAAGGCCACCATGGACGCTATGGACGGCTTACCTGTGACTTTCCGGTTGCTTGATCCTCCCCTGCATGAATTCGTACCGCAAAAAGCTGACAAACAGGCTGAGCTGGCAAAGGCACTGGGCATATCTGTTGCAGCCATTGCAAAACGCGGGGAAACACTGCATGAATCCAACCCGATGATGGGACACCGTGGCGTCCGCCTTGGTGTTACCTATCCTGAGGTATCGGAAATGCAGATCAGGGCTATTTTTGAATCATCTGTTGAATTGATAAAAGAAGGAAAAGATCCGCACCCCGAAATCATGGTTCCGGTAACTTGTGATGTTTCCGAACTCGATTTCACGAAGAAAATTGCTGATAAGGTATATGCTGAGGTATGTGCCAAATTCGGAGTAAAAGCCATCGACTATAAATATGGAACGATGATTGAAATTCCACGGGCTTGCTTGCTCGCTGACCGGATGGCTAAATCATCTGAATTTTTCTCATTTGGCACCAATGACCTTACGCAGATGACATTCGGTTTCAGCCGTGATGATATTGGCGGATTCCTCAATGAATACCTCGATAAGAAGATGCTGGCAGCTGATCCGTTCCAGACAATTGACCAGGATGGCGTTGGCCAGCTGATCAAAATGTCAGTTGAAAAAGGTCGCGCTACACGTCCTGATCTTAAGGTTGGAATTTGCGGTGAGCAGGGTGGAGATCCCGCTTCAGTTGAATTCTGCTTTAAGGCTGGTCTGACCTATGTTAGCTGTTCACCTTACCGCGTTCCCATTGCTCGTCTGGCTGCTGCCCAGGCATCGATAAGGGGAGGAAAGTAAGGACAGGTCGCGACCTTTCCATACAGACAGATCATGAAATATTGTAAGTAGAGACGGGTTTGAATCCCGTCTCTACTTTTTTTATGACAAAAAACATATCTTTACAGCAGTTAAAAATTTGTATAAACCTCTAAACTATTGACCAAATGAGCCTTATCAGTCCTGCACTCTTGGCCAAGTATGGCATCAAAAATGTAAAAGAAATTGTACACAATCCCACTTATCAGGATTTGTTTAATTATGAGACAGATCCTTCATTGGAAGGATTTGAAAAGGGAACCCAGACAAATAGCGGTGCCGTTGCAGTAAAAACCGGAATTTTTACAGGACGCTCTCCGAAAGACAAATTTTTCGTCAAGGATAAAACCACTGAAAATACCATATGGTGGGATTGTATTATTAACAGGCCCATTGATCAACCAGTCTGGTCGCATTGCAAGGATCTGGTAATTAACCAGCTTTCAGCCGGCCAGCGGCTATACGTGATTGACTCATTCTGTGGATCAAACCCAAATAGCCGTCTTAAGGTAAGATTTATAGTTGAAGTGGCCTGGCAGGCACATTTTGTTACAAATATGTTCATCCGGCCTTCACATTATGAACTGGCCAATTTCGGAGAGCCTGATTTTGTGGTGTTTAACGGTTCAAAAGTCACAAATCCGAAATGGAAAGAGCAGGGATTGAATTCGGATGTTTTTGTTTTGTTTAACCTTACCGAAAAACTCGCTGTTATAGGCGGAACCTGGTATGGCGGTGAAATGAAAAAAGGAATATTCAGCCTGATGAATTATTACCTTCCCCTGCGGGGAATGGCCAGTATGCATTGCTCAGCCAATGTGGGTGAAAAAGGTGATGTGGCCTTATTCTTTGGCCTGTCAGGAACAGGAAAAACTACTCTTTCTGCAGATCCGAAACGGTATCTTATCGGTGATGATGAACACGGATGGGATGAGCAGGGAATATTCAATTTCGAAGGAGGTTGTTATGCAAAAACCATCAATCTGAGCCCTGAAAATGAACCTGATATTTATAAGGCCATCCGTAGGGATTCATTGCTCGAAAATGTAACGGTTCGTGAAGACGGATCGGTTGATTTTGCAGATGGCTCCATAACGGAAAATACACGGGTTTCCTATCCGATTTACCATATCAATAAAATAGTATTACCATCCAAAGCAGGTCATGCAACCAAGATCATTTACCTGTCAGCAGATGCCTTTGGTGTTCTTCCGCCGGTTTCCATTCTGAACCGTGAACAGGCACAATACCATTTTCTATGCGGCTATACCTCCAAACTGGCTGGCACCGAGCGAGGGATTACCGAACCGGTGCCCTCATTTTCTCCGGCATTCGGAGAAGCATTCCTTACGTTGCACCCTACATATTACGCTACTGAACTGGTACGTAAAATGGATGCGCATAATGCAAAGGCCTACCTGGTGAACACAGGATGGAACGGAACAGGAAAAAGGATCTCAATCAAGGAAACAAGGGCAATCATTGATGCAATTCTTGACGGATCAATTGAAAAAGCAAAAACAGCACATATTCCTTTCCTAAACCTGACAATTCCGGTAAGTTTGCCGGATGTTTCCGATGGAATTCTCGACCCGCGGGATACCTATTCCGATAAGTCGCAGTGGGAAAAGAAAGCAAAAGACCTTTCGGCACGGTACATTAAATATTTCGAATTTTATATGGATACGGAAGCTGGCAAAGCGCTGGTTTCATACGGTCCGCAGATTTAAATATGTTACACAAGCGTAGTTACAAACTACGCTTAGCACCAAATGCCAGGTTGGGTGGTAATCGTAGATCCAAGGCAATGCCTTGGATCTACGACATTCGTCCCAAATACTGGGCGAAGTTTGTAACTTCGCCTTTTACTATAAAATGATGTGTCTGGGTATTTTAAAAATAGGTATAAATACTGTTGCAGGATGAATATTTATCTATATATTTGCACCCCTATATCTATTAACGTTCTTTAATGCATATAGTCTATAATATTGGCATCCTGATATTTGCCTATCTGATTGGTTCAATCCCCACTTCCGTATGGATTGGCAAATCCTTTTTCCACATGGACGTCCGGGAACATGGCAGCAGGAATGCCGGTTCTACAAATGCCATTCGTGTACTTGGCTGGAAAGCAGGTCTGACCGTTCTCATAATCGATATTTTCAAAGGCTGGCTGGCTGTTAACCTGATACATCTTACCAATTATTACATTCCTGAAACAGGAGATTTTATTGAATTTCAGCTTTTGCTTGGCATCGCTGCCATTCTTGGTCATATTTTTCCTGTATATGTAGGTTTTCGCGGTGGAAAAGGAGTGGCCACTCTTTTTGGACTGGTACTTGCCATTAACCCCGAGCCAACTTTACTTTGCATTGGCGTATTTGTAATCACGCTCGTTTTAACCAAATATGTTTCACTGAGTTCAATGATCGCCGCATTCGCCTTTCCTATTCTTGTAATCTTTGTTTTTAAAACAACAACTCCCTCACTCGTTCTCTTCTCGCTTATTCTGGCAGTTCTTTTGCTGTTTACCCATCAGAAAAACCTTGAGAGACTGCTCCGGAAAGAAGAAAGAAAAGTACTTTTCCTGATGAGCAAGAAACGCAGGGAACTTGAGCGCCTGAAACAATCCGCATAATCGTATTTATTTTTTGCGTTGCGGCACAAATTCGTCTTCCAGAATTTTGTGTAATTCTTTAATTTCAATGGGCCTTATCATTCCTGATTCGGATAATGAAATCGTGCCTGTTTCTTCCGATATGATGATGACAAGCGCATCGGATTGTTCGGTGAGGCCCACGCCTGCGCGGTGACGAAGACCAAGGTATTCAGGAAGCTCAAAATTATCTGATACAGGAAGAATGCAACTGGCGGCCCTTATCCGTTCATCATGTATTATCACAGCCCCATCATGCAGGGGACTGTTCTTGTTAAAGATGGATTCAAGCAAACGGCTTGTGGTCCTGGCATCCAGAAGATCACCGGTACTTACATAATTATCGAGCAAGGAGTTTCGTTGTAAAACAATCAAAGCCCCTACCCTTCCTTTTGGCCATGTTAACAGAGGCCTTGACAATAGCGTTTACATTCATGACTGGCAATCCGGGGCCCATCTTTGAGAAAAAATTATCAAGCGATATCCCTGTCTTTGGAAAATACCGGGCACTGAACATAATCAGGAACCTTCTGAGTTCCTGCTGAAATACCACAATAAGGGCTATAGCACCTACACCGATTATCTGTCCGAGAATTCCGCCCAGTAGCAGCATATTATCCTTTACAAGTAACCAGACTACATAAAAAGTGATGATAGTAATAAAAATATAGGTGGCAATAGTACCGCGGATAAGCATATAAACCTGGTACATAAGGAATGCAACAAGCAGGATATCGACAACATCAATAATTCTGACATGGATAAAAGATGTAATCATAATTGACTGCTTTACAGATAGAACTCAAAATTAATACAATTTAGCACATTAAATTGTGGCTGTGCTGTAAATCATAAAGAGCTTCACTGCTTCTACCGCTTGTTTTACATCATGTACCCTCAGGATACGTGCTCCGTTCGCGAGTGCAAGGGCATTCAGAACAGAAGTTCCATTCAGGGCGTATTCTTTACTGACATTCAGGGATTTATAAATCATTGATTTGCGGGAAACTCCAACCAGTACCGGCATCCCCATGAGTGTGAAAAGATTTAATTCCCTGAGAAGCTGAAAGTTTTGCTGAACTGTTTTTCCAAAGCCAAAACCCGGATCAATGATGATATCAATGACGCCCTGCAGTTTGGCTGCTGCAACCCTGTCAGCAAAATAAGCCATCAGGTCCCTGGTAACATCGGCATAAACCGGATTTAAAGGCATTTTGCCGGGAGTACCCAGCATATGCATCATTATATATGGCACTTTAAGCCTTCCGGCGGTCGCAAGCATGCGGTCATCCATATTTCCTGCAGAAACATCGTTGATTATGCCGGCTCCAAACTCTTCCACTGCCAGTTCGGCAATATCAGCCCTGAATGTATCAACCGAGATACAGATATCCGGAAATTTACGGCGGATTACCTGAAGAGCTCCCAGTAATCTTGCCTTTTCCTCATCAGGTGTGACCTCTGCAGCACCGGGTCGGGTTGAAAATGCACCTATATCAATTATGTCAGCACCTTCTTCCATCATGGAGGCAACCCTCGAAATAAGGACTGCTTCAGTGGTATACCTGCCACCATCATAAAATGAATCCGGTGTCACATTCAGTATCCCCATGACCTTTGGAACTGAAAAATCAATGATCCTGCCATGGCAGGTAATTGTCAGTTTTGGCGAAAAAAATGTATCTTTAGAATTCATTCATATATTCAATTGGATAAAAGTAATAAAAAGTTCGGCATGAAGTTTCTGGTAGTTGAGGGACTTGACGGTTCAGGAAAATCAACCCAGATCAAATTGATTATGAAACACCTCGAAGAAAGAGGCATCCAATATCGATATCTGCATTTTCCACGCACTGATTCCCCCTATTTCGGAGAACTCATCGCCCGGTTTCTGAGGGGAGATTTCGGTTCGCTTGAATCTGTGGATCCTTACCTGGTTGCCATGTTGTATGCCGGAGACCGCAAAGATGCCACGGCGGAAATAAATGCTTGGCTTGACAGGGGATATATGGTGTTGCTCGACAGGTATGTGTATTCAAACATTGCCTTTCAGTGCGCCAAACTGAGGGACAAAGTACAACAGGAAAAGCTCCGCAAATGGATCCTGAATCTTGAGTTTTCATATTACAATATTCCCAGGCCTCAGATCAATATTTTGCTGGATGTACCGTTTTCATTTACCCAAAACAAGCTTACAGGGGAACGTGAAGGCAGTGAGCGCGACTACCTGAAAGGCCTCCGGGATATTCATGAGGAGGACCTGGATTTTCAAAAAAGAGTGCGGGACATATACCTTTGGCAGGCTCAATTATGTAACGACCTGAAGATCATCAGCTGTGTGGACAATCAGGGTGGTATGCTGTCGCCGGAAAACATCTTTTCAAAAATTATTCAGGAAACAGACCTGAACTAACCTATTTGTGTTATGAAAATCATCTGCACTATTTCAAGAATTTTCACGGGAATGGTTTTTGTTTTCAGCGGTTTTGTGAAAGCGGTCGATCCCATGGGATTCGCCATCAAACTGGGCGATTATCTTGATGCATTTAACCTGGGATTTCTTCATTTCTCGGCACTGCCTGTGGCCATTGCAGTTTCTGCAGCCGAATTGATGATCGGACTAAACCTGATGGCAGCCCTCCGCATGAAATTTACATCCTGGGCCCTGCTCCTGTTCATGTGCTTCTTTACAGTGCTAACTTTCATACTTGCCCTGACCAACCCCGTCAGTGATTGCGGTTGTTTTGGAGATGCACTTGTATTAACTAACTGGCAGACCTTTGGGAAAAATGTGATCCTCATCATACCGGCTATCATTCTTTTTATTTACAGGAAACAATTCATTACCCATGTAAGGCCGGCGAAGGAATGGGGAATTGTATCCTTCAATTTTGCGGCAGGTTGCATCATTTCAGTCTATTGTATCATTTACCAGCCTCTCATCGATTTCAGGCCTTATAAAACCGGAACCTATATTCCTGAAAAAATGAGTATTCCTCCAGGTGCTCCGGTTGATCAGTATGTAACCCTGCTGGTTTATGAAAAAGATGGACAAAGGAAGGAATTTACTGACAAAAATTTCCCCTGGCAGGATTCAACCTGGAAATGGGTGGAAACCCGGCAGAAACTCATCAGCAAAGGATATGAACCTCCCATCCATAATTTTTCAATTACTACATTAGCGGGAACAGACATCACCTATGAAATTCTGACAGATACAGGATATATTTTTCTTTTCATCATTCCTGATCTTGAAAAGGCATCTGATAAGGGCCTGATGAAACTAAACAATCTCGCCCTCCGAAGCAGGGAACTTGGAATTAAGATCCTGGCCCTTACATCATCTACAAACAGCCAGGTTGCCACATACCAAACACGATTCCAACCGGCCTATGAGTTTTGTACAACCGATGAAACCACGCTCAAGACGATTACACGGGCAAATCCCGGGATTTTATTGCTTCTGAGAGGTACAATAATTGATAAATGGAGTCATCGTGACGCACCCTCGCCCAGTGATCTGAAAAGGAATTTGCTTTCCATTTCAATTTTGCATCACCAGCTGATAGAAGCAAGATTAATAATTATCGGCCTTATTTTGCTGATGCTGGCTGTTTACCGGTTAATTTTGAGGGACGAGTGACAAGGGACCAGGGACAAGCAGGAATATCCCGTTAGGGGACGAGGAAATCCCGGTAGGGATTGCCTATCGGTAGAAAGAGCAAAATCCTCAGTTCATATATTTATTGAACAGCTGATCATGGATAATATTATCATTAAACCTGCCACCTACCCCGAACGGCAATGGGCAGCCATGCTGCTTTCAGAATCTGAACCGTGGCTTACCCTTGGAATCAGGCATGAACAGTGTTTAAAAGTTTGTCAAGATACTGAATTTCAGATGTTTATCGCGCATGTTGATCACAATCCCTGCGGGGTAATCATTATCGACCCAAGGGGTATGGCCGGCTCACCCTATATAAAATCCGTGGTTGTTGATCCCGGTTACCGTAACCGGAAGATTGGAGCTGCCATGCTCAGATATGCGGAAGATGAATATAGCGGCAATGCCCGGTTTATTTTTCTATGCGTTTCATCTTTTAATGCACAGGCACAAAAATTTTATGCATCCCATGGATTCACTTATGTCGGGGAACTAAAGGATTTTATTATCAAGGGAGCCTCAGAATTAATCATGCAGAAGCCAATATGAGTTCACCATCCCGCAGGCCCTGGCCAATTGTTGTAATGTTATGCGCAACGGCAACAGCCGGTTATATCTGCCGCGTGAATGTTTCTACTGCTGGTCCGATGATCATGAAGGAACTCGGATTATCGCAGATTGCCATGGGGAAGATCTTCAGCGCCTTTATTCTGGGTTATGCCTTGTTCCAGATACCGTCAGGAGCCATTGCTGATCGATTTGGTGCAAGAAAAGTACTTTCCGTTGTAACCTGCCTATGGGTGATCCTTACATTTCTGCAGACAGCTGTGGGATGGGGTCCCTGGCAAAGTACAGCCAATGCGGCGTTTATTTCTTTTATGGTATGGAGATTTTTTCTTGGCATATCTGCCTCTCCCACATATCCGGGATCTGCCCTGGGTGTTTCGCGGTGGGTCTTGCCCCGGTTCCAGGGAAGGGCCAATGGTATTGTCCTTGCATCGATCGGACTAGGATCGGCATTGGCACCGGTTTTAGTCTCCAATATTATGGTCGTATGGGGCTGGAGGATGGCCTTAATATTGTCAGCTATACCCGCACTTGTTATTGCAATTCTCTGGTTTAGCGTTTCGGAACCACCTCATGTGAATGAAATACAGGTTAAAACAAACGACAATCTAACAGAAAAAAGCGGCAATCTTAAATCTGTCAACTTCTATCTGCTTACAATCAGTTATACTCTGCAAGGATATGTAGGATATATTTTTGTCTCCTGGTTCTATATCTACCTTGTGCAGGAAAGGCATTTCGGTTTACTCACAGGAGCCTGGATGAGCAGTCTTCCCTGGATACTTTCCATCATTTCAATCCCGCTGGGCGGATGGATGTCTGATAAATTCGCAATCGGCAGACTTGGAGAAATCTGGGGTCGCCGTATGGTTCCCCTTGTTGGAATGGCCATGTCGGGTTTGCTGATCTCAGTCGGTGCCCGCACCCAAAATGAAGTGATGGCTGCAGTCTGTCTTGCCTTTGCGACCGCTTTTATCTTATGTGTGGAAGGACCATTCTGGACAATGATGATGAAAATTTCAGGTCCCAAAAGCGGAACAGCCGGTGGGATAATGAATATGGGAAGCAATATCGGAGGAATGATTTCACCTGCGCTTACGCCCATTATTGCCAGCCTCCTGGGTTGGGAAACAGCGCTTCATATTGCAGCGTTACTCGCCGTAACCGGTTCGATACTTTGGATTTGGATTAAGAAGGAATAGCGCCTTCAGCGTATTTATGCTCACAGATCCTGCGGACCACGCAGATTAATTTATGTTTTCGGGTTTTTTTGCTCGCAGATTTTCGCAGATTTCGCAGATTTAATATATTAACAAATTCTTCCAGCGTTAAATCTGCGGGAACAGCGAGATCAGCGAGAAAATTTTTTACGTGCCACATCTAAACCTGCGAGATCTTTATTTAAGGATAATCATCGGTATTGATACCTGTCCTTGTACCCTGACAATTGCATTATCACCAAAAAACCTGCTTATTCTGACAGCAAACACCTTCCAGGTTTTAATGTTTATATTTGTGGCAGACCAACTAAAATGTTTTTCCACGGAATAACTTTGGCAAGGAAATATTAACTTAGTGATAAATATTAAAACACTATGACACCAGATCCAGAAATTACCCAAAAATCCAGGGGATCGATAATTAAACGAAAAGTGAGAAAGTTTTTCAAGTGGCTGATAGCCCTGCTTGTAATAGTCCTGGTAATTTTCTTTTACATGAAGTATTTTTATACTTACAGTGACGGCTATAGGGCTGGCCTGTTACAAAAATTTTCGAGAAAAGGGACAATATTTAAGACCTATGAAGGAGAGTTGATACTGAGCAGTGTTACCGGAAATACCGGAAATAACAGCGCTGTAATTGCCTCGGAGAAGTTTTATTTTTCAGTCAGATCGGATAGTCTGGCAGCTCGGTTTGATACCCTGCAGGGGAGACCGGTGATTGTGCATTATCGTCAGAAAAATGCACCCGTTTTCTGGCGCGGGGATTCGCCCTATATAGTAGATGGAGTTAAGCCCAGATAGGCTTTTCTGAACTCACAGCTAGTACATTTTGGTAATTAGCTTTGCCCATTCATTCCGGTTACTCACAATGAACTGATTTTCATCACCATTCCGGGTAATGATCTTCATTCCATTGGGGATAAGCCAGAATGTATTAAAGTAAATAAGGTCCCGTATTTCGGCGGGTGTAATCTCCCTGTCACAATCCCTGCAGCTTTCTTTTAACGACCTGAAATATATGCGCTGGTTTGTAACAATGAGCTTGCCCTGAACCTGCTGATCAAGATGGAGCATTCTTGTATTGCCGGCCATCATGATGGTTTCGTTGGGTTGGAGAATGAGTTTCATTTCTATATTATTTAAGGTTCCTGAATTCAATTGTTAATTTAAATTGTACATTATTCGTACCAAACTAATTATTTCTTTGTAATATAGTAACTTAACTTAGGATACACGAATAATTGATTTGAACGATTGTCCGATTTACGTACATTTGTGTCCGATTTCAAACACTGTAGATTTTCACTTCATGAAAAGGATTGCAAGCTACATATTAACTCCTGTGTTTTATGCCTGTTTTGGATTGTTGCTGGTTTTGTTTCATCCCGTTCAGGTACTGGCACGGCACCTGTTTGGCGACAAAGCCCGGAAAAACACCGTCGATCTGCTCAATTATCTCCTTGTGAAATGCCTGCATATATTGGGATGCAGAATAAAGTTCTCCGGTTTTGAGAAAATACCTGATCAAAGACCCCTGATCATTGTGGCAAACCATCAGAGTCTGTTTGATATACCTGCCATTGTGCACGGTTTCCGGAAATATTATCCGAAATTTATCTCCAAGAAAGAATTATCGCGAAATCTGCCAAGTATTTCATATAATCTGAAGTATGGAAAATCGGCATTAATTGACAGGGAGAACGGGACACAGGCTGTTAAAGAGATTTTTAAGCTGGGCCGGCTTATTGAGGAAAACTGCTATTCTGCCTGTATTTTTCCGGAAGGCACCCGGAGTAAAACCGGGAAGGTAAATAAGTTCATGACAGGCGGCATCCATACCCTGCTGCGGGCTGCACCCTCTGCAATAGTGGTACCATTTGTCATAGACGGCCACAGCCAGGTAATGTACATGGGATCATTTCCGCTCGGATTGGGCCGGAAAATCAAATATACCGTACTGGATCCGATAGAACCGAAGGGAAGGGACGTGGAAGAAATGGTCACTGAAATTCAATCCGCTATACGGAAAGAATTAGGACAGAATTAGAATTTTATACTAACCGGCGTTCGACTCGGTATATTTTTTAAAATTGTCTAAAATAGCCTGCCAGCCATTTCTCTGCATTTCAACGGGATTGGTCTTCTTGTTTGCCCGAAATGGCAAATCCATTATGATATTCCATCTAAATGATCCGATATATTTCTCTGATGTTTTCAATTATTTTATCAAAATCAATTTGAAGATCGATCAATTTGCCGCTTTGAATATCAAATACCCATCCATGTACAGTCACTCTTCTTTCTTTATAGGCGAACTGGAGATCTGATGTTTTGATGATATTAATACATTGTTCCTGCACATTCAATTCCACAAGCCTTTTATACCTTGCATCAATCTCGTCAATCTGATTGAGTTCATTTTTATGTATCCGGTAAACATCACGGATATTCCTGAGCCACGGGTTTAATATGCCAAGATCAGCAGACTGCATGGCAGCTTTCACCCCGGCGCAGTAATAATGTCCGCAAACAATAACATGATTTACCCGCAGATGGCTAAGTGCATAATTAATGACGGACATAGCACTTAAATCGGTATTAGGAACCATGTTGGCAATATTCCTATGTACAAAAACTTCCCCCGGGTGCAGTCCCATTAACTCTTCAGCCGATACCCGGCTGTCAGAACATCCAATATAAAGAATCTCGGGATTTTGTCCCTGGGCTAGATTCCTGAAATAGTCCTCATTCACCTTGAGCTTTTCGGCAATCCATTTCTGGTTATTCTCAAAAATCTGTTTTATATCCATACTGAGGTATGATTCATCAATCTTATCCTGAATAACATTAAACAGAGGCCATCACACCTTTCACAAATCCGACACTTTCAGCCAGGCCCGGAAGGGGGTCTTTTTCATCCTTTTCGTATTCAAAAGAAAGAATGCCCTTGTAATTCAACCGCTTTAACTCTTTCAGAAAGCCAGGAATATCGATCACTCCACGGCCAATTTCCAGAGTAGCTCCATCGGCAGCTCTTTTGTCAACATCTTTAATGTGTATCTCAAGAATACGATCAAAGCACTGGTTCAGATCAGACACCGGATCACGATCCAATCTTACAGTATGACCAATATCCATGCAAATACCCATGCGATTATCAAGTTTTGCGATTTTTTCATAAATGCCGGGTACATCAGGATAAACAAGATCACCGGGTCCATGGTTGTGAATCGCCAGCATTATATTATATTGTTTGATCATGGACTCAGTATAAGACAAGAGCCCGACAGCAGGAACTCCTATAATCATGCGAATGCCACATGCCCTGGCATAGTTGAATGCCTGGTCCACTTCTTCCTTTTTATTCATATAGATCACCCCGGCGGCATAGAAATCAATCCCGGCTGCCTTGATCTTATCAGCAGCTGCCTTACAATCATTTTCGGAAGCATCCAAAGGCAAATGAAAACTTTTCAGACTGATGTGTTTGAAGTTAACCCGTTGAGCCATGATTATGGTCTCATCAAGCGTAAATGCACGGGTAGTGTAAGATGCAAGTCCCATCTCAAAAACCGCATTTCCAAGCTGATGAAATGCCTTTAATGTTGATGTTTCGCCGGCGAATAAACGGGGCGTAACTGCTCCGGCTGCAAGGCCAATGCCGGTGGATTTCAAAAATGTTCTTCTGTTTTGCTTTTCCATTTGTCTATTATTTCTTAGTGTTTAATTCATGAAGGGTTCGCCCTATCTGGTAATAGAACCTGAAAGGGCTACCTTTTGTTCTCCCTGATCCTGGCTTTTCATCAGGTCAACTTCTAACCTGTTTTGAAGGAAGAAGGTTACTTACAGGCGTATTTTTTGTGCAGGTGGTTAAGATGCAGAAAAACAGCAGAAGCAAACCAAATGATCCTAAAGTTTTCATTTTACCTGGGATATGAACCCGCCTGCTAAATGGTTCCATAATACCTCGTTTTTTTTTAGAAGTGAAATATTAAAAGTAGGAAAAACCATTTAAAAGAAGATATAAATATTAAAGTTTAAATATTCTCGCATTTAACTAAACAATAATTCTTTATTTCTATTTATAAATTATTTATATTGATTCTATATATTCTTTTATATAAGCATTATTTATTGTTTTTTTATTGTTAATATCACAAATATAGTATTATATTTTGTCTAATGTTTTAATGTAACTATTAAACATTTATACTGCCATTACTGTTTCTTCTGAAAATAATTAAAACAGTTAAGTCATGAAAAAAAGCGTACTTTTTATCCAGATGCTGTTTCTTGCCATTTTGTTATCGTTTAACAATCTGAAGGCACAAACAGTGGTTGACATCATTGTCAACAGTCCTGCTCACGACACCCTTGAAGCCGCTGTAATTGCAGCCGGTCTTGCCGATGATCTCTCCGGTGACGGTCCTTTCACCGTTTTTGCACCCACTGATGATGCATTCAAATCTTTGCCCGAGGGCACTATTGAAGCATTGCTCGCTGATCCTACCGGTGCCCTGGCCGATATACTGCTATATCATGTTGCCAGTGGTGCGGTAACATCCGGAGATCTGTCAGACGGACAAATGATCCCTACCCTTCTCGGTAAGGATGTGAAAGTGACCATCAATGAAGAAGGTGTGTTTATCAATGATGCACAGGTGACGGTTGCCGACCTTCATGCCGATAACGGGGTTGTGCATGTTATAAACGCTGTTCTTCTGCCTCCCTCAACCACAGTGGTTGACATCATTGTCAACAGTCCTGCTCACGATACCCTTGAAGCCGCTGTAATTGCAGCCGGTCTTGCTGATGATCTCTCCGGTGACGGTCCTTTCACCGTTTTTGCACCCACTGATGATGCATTCAAATCTTTGCCCGAGGGCACTATTGAAGCATTGCTCGCTGATCCTACCGGTGCCCTGGCCGATATATTGCTATATCATGTTGCCAGTGGTAAGGTATTGTCAGGCGACCTGTCTGATGGACAAATGATCCCTACCCTTCTCGGTAAGGATGTGAAAGTGACCATCAATGAAGAAGGTGTGTTTATCAATGATGCACAGGTGACTGTTGCCGACCTTCATGCCGATAACGGGGTTGTGCATGTTATAAACGCTGTTCTTCTGCCTCCCTCAACCACAGTGGTTGACATCATTGTCAACAGTCCTGCTCACGATACCCTTGAAGCCGCTGTAATTGCAGCCGGTCTTGCTGATGATCTCTCCGGTGCCGGTCCTTTCACCGTTTTTGCACCCACTGATGATGCATTCAAAGCGTTGCCCGAGGGCACTATTGAAGCACTGCTCGCTGATCCTACCGGTGCCCTGGCCGATATATTGCTATATCATGTTGCCAGTGGTGCGGTAACGTCCGGAGATCTGTCAGACGGACAAATGATCCCCACCCTTCTCGGTAAGGATGTGAAAGTCACCATCAATGAAGAAGGAGTGTTTATCAATGATGCACAAGTGACTGTTGCCGACCTTCTTGCTGATAACGGGGTTGTGCATGTTATAAACGCTGTTCTTCTGCCTCCCTCAACCACAGTGGTTGACATCATTGTCAACAGTCCTGCTCACGATACCCTTGAAGCCGCTGTAATTGCAGCCGGTCTTGCTGATGATCTCTCCGGTGCCGGTCCTTTCACCGTTTTTGCACCCACTGATGATGCATTCAAAGCGTTGCCCGAGGGCACTATTGAAGCACTGCTCGCTGATCCTACCGGTGCCCTGGCCGATATATTGCTATATCATGTTGCCAGCGGTGCGGTAACCTCCGGAGATCTGTCAGACGGACAAATGATCCCTACCCTTCTCGGTAAGGATGTGAAAGTGACCATCAATGAAGAAGGAGTGTTTATCAATGATGCACAGGTGACTGTTGCCGACCTCCAGGCTGATAACGGGGTTGTTCATGTGATCAACGCTGTTCTCATACCTTCAACACCAACCGGCATATTTGACAGAACCGGCAGTAAAAATCTTAGTATTCATCCTAATCCTGCGTCAGATTATGTAAATCTTTCGGGATTAAATGATCTGAAAGAAGGAAGGCTAAGATTGATCAATATGAGCGGCGTGGTGATTCGTGATACCTATCTTAAAAATATTTCCGAACCGATAGATATCAGTTCACTGCAGAAAGGCGCATATTTTCTGATCCTTGATTCACCGAAGGATCGATTCTCAGGAAAACTTCTGGTTAAATAACACGCCCATTTTTAAAAATGCGAGGGATGCCGTCACTGGCATCCCTTTCATTTTAATTATCAGGATACAAATCATTTTACTATTTTTGGAGCCGCATATTCTTGTTACACTATTAAAAATTAATCAAAAAATGAGAAGAAAAATAGTCGCCGGAAACTGGAAAATGAATAAAGACCTCCAGGGAGGTATTGAATTGGCAAAGACTGTGAACAGGCAGATAGAGGATAACGGAGTAATTGTCATCCTGTGTACTCCTTTCATTCATCTTACTGAAGTCAGAAATACCATAACCAAGGATTCTCTTTTCCTGGGTGCGCAGAATTGTGCCTCAGAAGCTTCAGGAGCCTATACAGGTGAGGTATCCGCTGAGATGATCAAATCCACCGGCGCTGAATATGTAATCATTGGCCATTCTGAAAGAAGAAGTTATTACCATGAGGATGATGCCATGCTCAATAAGAAAACAAAACTGGCCCTGGCAAATGACCTTGTTCCAATATTCTGTTGTGGAGAGGTACTGCAGGAAAGGCAGTCGGGAATTCACATGAATGTTGTACGCACCCAGATTGAAAAAGGATTGTTCGATCTTTCGCCGGAGGATTTTGGAAAAGTTGTGATCGCATATGAACCAGTATGGGCGATCGGCACGGGCGTTACGGCATCTTCTGCACAGGCTCAGGAAATGCATAAAATAATACGTGAACTGATTTCTGAAAAATACGGAAACCAGGTTGCCGACAATACTTCCATTTTATATGGCGGAAGCTGCAAACCTTCCAATGCAGCAGAACTTTTTGCCAATCCCGATGTGGATGGCGGTCTAATTGGCGGTGCATCCCTGAGTGCATCTGACTTTATGGGTATTGTGAGCGCATTTTAAAAAGCTGGTTTTCGTAACTGTTATTTTCAGCTGACCTGATAAATATAGCGGTAATGGATAATTTTGTGAATCCATTACCGTTATTTTTTGGCTATTACTAAACCAGTACACGCCTCCCTCAATACATGGGCGCTGTTAAGGTTAAAAAAAAAATGATACTTTTATAGCAATATGAGGGTGTTTATGAAACACAGGCTAAAGCTTATTTTTTTGCCATTGCTTTTTGTGGTGTCATTTAATTTTTTGACAGCCCAGGAATCAAAGACTTTTTCCGGGGAGCCACAAAATTATGCCAATGAGCTTGGTGTTTTCATGCAAAAGAATGCCACCGAATCAAGCAACAGGGCACTCACTGATTTCCTCCAGGCCTGGTCGAAGGACAGCCTGTTTTCGAAAAAAGAGCAGGAACATATTATTGCTTCTTCCATTATTTTGGTGAAAAGAAATGGCCATCCCTATCCGCATTTTACCCATTATCTTGCCAGCCTGGTATCTTTAAAAAGGAAAAATATTTCACCCGAGAACTATCAGAATTGGGAAAAAGGGCTCAACCTGCTCCTCGAAAAGCGAAAAGTTTCCCTGATGAATACCGACAGGTATTTTGTTTTCACCACCCAGCTTCTTGACAGCAGCTCATTATACAGATCCGGATCAGTTGACTGGAAGCTGAATTCTTCAAATTACCGGTTTGTGGTTGACAGTGCCATTCATGTTATAGTTCCCGCGACCGATCTGGTTTGTTATGCTAAACGCGACAGTATAGCTGTTTTTGAAACTTCGGGAGAATTTAATCCCATCACTTCGGTCTGGAAGGGCAAAAACGGATTGGTTACCTGGGAGAGGGCCGGATTTAAAAGAAACGATGTCAATGCCAGGCTGAATACCTATGAAATCAATATGACCCGTTCAGAATATTCTGCAACACAGGTTGTATTCACTAATACTATATATTTCAGCAATCCCCTGAAGGGAAACCTTATTGATAAAGTTCAACTGAACAAGAGGCCTGAAGATGCAGATTATCCGCAATTCAACTCTTATCAGAAAGACTTTAAGATTAAAAATCTCTACAAGGACATTAATTATGAAGGCGGTCTGTCGATGCAGGGCGCCAAAATGGTGGGCACTGGTACACGGGAAACGCAGGCAAAGGTTTATATTTTCCGCAAGGACACCCTTGTAATTATTGCCCGGTCTTCATTTTTTGCTTTTAAAACGGGCCGAATCAATTCCCCCAATGCGGAAATTGTGATCAAGTTAAAGAATGACTCCATTTTCCATCCCGGCCTTGCCTTAACCTATCTTGTTCCCAACAGGGAACTCACCTTGTACCGGACAGATAATTACAGCTCGCAAAGCCCTTATTATAATTCGTATCACAACATCGACATGTCGTTTGAGCAACTGGTATGGAAAATGAACGAACCGGTAATGCGTTTCACAGCCCTCATGGGCAGTACAATAGCGAATGCCAATTTTGAATCGGTTAATTTTTTCAATAACAATAAATATCTGAGCCTGCAGCTCATGGATGAAGTGCATCCGCTGATCTCAATCCGGAGTTTTGCCAGGTATATGGGAATGGAACAATTTCTGGCTGATGACTTTGCCGCATACCTTAATAAGCCTATTGCACAGGTAAAGCAGTTGCTGATGCGAATGGCGGCCCAGGGATTTATTTATTACGAAAGTGAAACAAGCATGGCCACGATCCGTCCCCGCCTCCATGATTACCTTGCGGCAAGTGTTTCAAAAATAGATTATGATGTGATCAGCATTCCTTCCACGACACACATGCCGGTTGACAATGCGATATTTGATCTCCGGAATTACAATCTCACCATTAACGGAGTATCACGCATATTTCTGAGTGATTCGCAAAACGTAGCCATTTACCCGAACAATGCCCGGATAATTATGAAAAAAAACCGGGATTTTCAGTTTGATGGTCACGTTCAGGCCGGGTTGTTTACATTTTCAGGCCAGAACTTCTTCTTTTCCTATGATACCTTCAAAATCAACATGACGAAGATTGATTCTTTGCAAATCCGCTACCTGACCGGGGCAAAAAACAGCTATGGATTTCCGGTGTCGGAAAAAGCCAAAAACCTCATTGAGGACCTGAAAGGTGATTTGTATGTTGATAAGCCGGATAACAAATCTGGTCGTAATAATTATGCGGAATATCCAATTTTTCAATCGAAAGCAAACGGGCATGTTTACTATGACGATAAAACCATCCAGTCGGGTGTTTATAACCGTGATAAATTTTTCTACCAGATCTATCCCTTTGAAATGGACAGTCTGGATAATTTTAACCGGATATCGATGCAGTTTAACGGGGAACTTACATCAGCCGGTATATTCCCTGTAATTCAGGAAACTTTGCGGTTGCAGCCTGACAATTCACTAGGTTTCCACCATATGGCACCTGATTCCGGAATTTCAGTATATGGAGGAAAAGGAACCTTTAAAAATGATATCATCCTGAGTCGTTCCGGACTTACAGGAAATGGAACAATGGACTACCTTACATCATCGGTTGCATCGGATATGCTTAGATTCTATCCCGATTCAATGAATGCCATGGCGCGTGACTTCACGATTGCAGAAAAAACTTCCATAACTGAATATCCCAAGGTTGAATCCGTGCATGATTCAATTCACTGGATGCCATACATTGATGAGCTATATGCGTACAGGACAGACTCTACATTCAAAATGTTCGATAACAAGGGTGTTTTAGCAGGAGATCTGAAATTACAGCCAACAGGATTGTCGGGAAAAGGAAGAATGTTGTTTGAAGGTGCAGAAATGCGCTCTGATCATTATACATATAGGTCAAATGATATTCATGCAGATAGTTCCGATTTCTATCTTAAGTCACTGCATTCGGAAGGATTTACTGTGCTTACTGAAAACATCAAGGCCGATATTAGTTTCAGTGAGCATATGGGAATCTTTAATTCAAATGAAGATTACACACTGGTTTCCTTTCCTGAAAACAAGTATGTCAGTTTCCTGGATCATTTCGAATGGGACATGGTCCGAAAGGAAATGTCGATGGGCTCAGTAAAAAATGTACCTCCCGCGATAGATACAACTCAGGAAGGCTTTACCGGTCCCCGGTATATCAGCATTGATCCGGCTCAGGATTCACTGAGTTTTATTTCCCCGGTTGCTTATTACGATTATGACAGTAATCTGATCAAGGCTACACTTGTTCAATATATTGACATTGCGGATGCACGTATTTACCCCGAAAATCAACGGCTGACCGTTATGCCTGATGCCAGGCTGAGAACGTTATACAAGGCCGGACTTGTGGCAAACAGGGAAAACAATAACTTTTCCCTCCATGATGCTGTGCTCACAATAACCGCAAAAAACAAATATACAGGTTCAGGGTATTATGAATACATTGATGAAACTGAGCAGCACCAAACACTGTTTTTCAGCACGTTGGGTGTAGATACAAGCAGGCAAAGCATTGGATCAGGTGAGATTGCCGAAACCGACAATTTCACCCTCAGTCCGAATTTCAGGTATCAGGGAAAATTTCATATGAAGGCATTACAAAAGCTGCTCACATTCGACGGAGGTGCACTGATAGAGCATAATTGTGACCGGTTACCGCCCCGATGGGTATATTTCAGATCAGAAATAGATCCCCTTGATATTTTAATACCCATTGCTGATCCGCTGATTGATATCAACAGGGATAAGATCTTTAACGGCTTATTCATATATTATGATTCTGTGCATGTTTACCCGGCATTCCTGTCGGGCCGCAAGAATTACAGTGATGGTCCGGTTATCACTGCCGGTGGATTTTTGCATTATGACAAAGACAGGCAGGAATATGTGATCGCTCAGAAGGATAAGCTGGCAGACAAAAATGTTCCCGGTAACCTGGTGAGTCTGAACCGGGAAAGTTGTGAGTTATACGGAGAAGGGAGATTAAGCTTTGGAGAAAAACTGGGTCAGATTAAACTCACTACTGCCGGCAATGTAACTCTTAATACAGTAACAAATGAAACTGTGCTGGATGTATTAATGGGCATGGACTTTTTTGTAGAGGATGATGTGATGGCAGTTATGTCCACTGAAGCCGACAGTATGCCTCGTCTGCCGGCAGTGGATCTTAGCCGGGCTACGAACACAAAGAACATGGTAGAACTTATGGGAAAGGAAAAGTATAATGCCCTGAAATCGGATTTAAGCCTGTTTGGTTCAACCAGGACATTGCCGCCCGAAATGAAGCACACCCTTGTTTTTAACGAACTGAAATTAAAATGGAACAATGAGACCAATTCCTGGATATCAGTGGGAAAGATCGGCATTGCCAGTATAAACAATGTACCCGTTAATAAACGGGTGGATGGATTGATTGAACTTCAGATAAAGCGAAGTGGTGACATTATGGACATCTACCTCCAGTTTGACCGCCGCACCTGGTATTATTTCGGATATACCAGGGGCGTCATGCAAATTCATTCATCGAATAATACATTCCTTGAAAAGATAAAGAAATTAAGTACTGCTGACAGACGGATGAAGGTTGCCACCGGCGAATCTTATATCTATATGGTATCCACTGATGTTAAGAAAAATTCATTTTTGAGAAGATTCCGTGAGGTGACCGAAGCAGCGCAGGCTCCTGCGGAGAATCCTTAGGAATCAACCGCCTTCGGCGGTAGTAAAAAATTAACCACAAAGGACTCAAAGGCTAATCACAAAGAACTCAAAGTATATTTCCCACAAAGACACAAAGACGCTAAAGCTCTTATCTTCGTGTCTTTGTGTCTTAGTGGCTAATATTTAAAACTCTGCGACCTCAGCGAATAACTCTGACGCCTCTGTGGTAAAATAAAACCTCATTTTTCTTTTTTTGCATGGTAAATTGTTTTTTATTTGTTGCAGCAATTCAAAACTGACAATAAGCAATGGCAGAAGATAAAAGAAAAGTAGAGGTATGTTTTTCCCCTGCCATGTTCTCTGACTTCAGGAATGATGAGGCAATAGTTGTTATCGTGGACATCCTGAGGGCAACCTCCGCCATAGTGACGGCCTTTATGAACGGTGTGAAAAGCATTATTCCTGTGGCTACCTTGCAAGAGGCGATGGATTATAAAAAGAAAGGATTCCTTGTTGCAGCTGAGCGCGATGGCATTGTTCGCGACTTTGCGGACTTTGGGAATTCACCCTATAATTTCCGCCGGGAGATCATTGGAGGAAAGGACATCGTATATTCCACCACCAATGGTACCTTAAGCATCATGATGGCAAAGGAAAGTCACAGGGTATTGATTGGATCGTATTTAAACCTCCAGGCCCTGGTAAATTATGTTAACCTTGAGGACCGCGACCTGGTTATACTTTGCGCCGGATGGAAAAATAAATTCAACCTGGAAGATACGCTCTTCGCAGGTGTGCTGGCTGAAGAAGTACTAAAGAACAACCGGTTTACAACAAACTGCGATTCAACATACGCCTCGATGGATTTATGGAACCTGGCTAAAAAAGACCTGATGGGATATATTGAAAAAGCGGCGCAAAGGCACCGGTTAAAAAAGAGCAAACTTGATGATGTGATAGAGTATTGTCATACTATGAACCTTACCAGTTTAATCCCGGCTTTGAAAGAAAATTTTCTTACATTAGTCACAAATGATAGTAAATATTAATCCATAATCTCTGTTAGTATTTTCACATCAAACAATATTTTTTAAATTTGAAAACCTGTTGTTAATAATTTAACAAATAAAATAAGCTCCTATGAAAAAGTACAACTTTAATCCGGGTCCATCAGTATTGCCTGAATTCACACTGAAAAACACAGCGGAAGCAGTTCTTAACCTTAATGGCAGTGGGATGTCAATTATGGAAATATCTCATCGCAGCAAGGATTTCGAAGCCATTTTAAAAGAAGCTAAGGACTTATTCAGGGAATTGTTGGGGATACCTTCCGGATATTCCATTCTTTTCCTTCAGGGAGGAGCCAGTTTACAGTTTACCATGATCCCCTATAATTTCTTAGGCAAGAAAGCAGCTTATGTTGATTCAGGTTCATGGGCATCAAAGGCAATTAAGGAAGCCAAATTTTTTGGAGAGGTACAGGTGCTGGGTTCTTCGAAAGACCAGAATTACACCTTTATTCCCAAAGGTTTCACCATACCTTCAGATGTGGATTATCTGCATGTGACTACCAACAATACAATTTATGGTACTGAAATGAAGGAGGATTTGAATTCTCCTGTTCCGGTCATTGCGGATGCTTCATCTGATATCCTCAGCCGGCCTGTTGATATTTCGAAATATGCCCTCATATATGGCGGTGCACAAAAGAACCTTGGTCCCTCAGGCGTTTCCTTTGCCATCATCAAGGACAGCCTGCTTGAAAAATCGGCAAGACCTGTTCCAACCATGCTGAGCTATAAGGTCCATGCTGAAAACGATTCTTTGTACAATACACCACCCTGTGTAGCTATTTATGCCTGCCTGCAAACCCTGAAATGGCTGAAAAATCTGGGTGGCCTGAAGGCAATTTACAAAATCAATGTTGAAAAGGCAGAAATGCTGTACAATGAAATTGACAGAAACAAGCTGTTTATGTCGCCCCTTGCCAATGTAGAAGACAGATCTTTGATGAATGTTGTCTTTGTCTTTAAACCGGAATATAAGGATATGGAAGAAAAGTTCCTGGAACTTGCCAAAGCAAAGGGGCTGGTAGGTATAAAGGGTCACCGGTCAGTTGGCGGATTCCGGGCTTCCATTTATAATGCCATGCCTGTGGAGGGCGTAAAGGCACTTGTGGATGCCATGAAGGAGTTTGAGGCTGGTAACTAGTGACAAGTGACGAGTGACAAGTGACGAGTGAAAATCGGTCACTTGTCACCAGTCACCAGTCACCAAAATTATCTCTCGATAACCGGTGCTTAATAATTACCTTACGTTAATCTTAAATACATAAAAACATGCATACTGTTCTTATAGCAACTGACAAGCCATTTGCAAAAGTGGCGGTGAATGGAATCGGCGAGATCATAAAAAATGCCGGATTTGAATTGAAGCTCCTGGAAAAGTATACAACCAAAGAACAACTGTTCGAGGCTGTGAAAGATGTAGATGCCATCATTGTTCGCAGTGATATCATCGATGAGGAGGTGATCAAGGCAGCCGGCAAGCTTAAAATTGCGGTGAGGGCAGGTGCCGGTTATGACAATATCGATCTGAAGGCAGCCTCTGCCAAAGGAGTTGTGGTAATGAACACACCCGGACAGAACGCGAATGCAGTTGCTGAACTTGCTTTTGGAGCGATGATCTTTCTGAACCGTAATTTCTACAATGGCAGTTCAGGTGTTGAATTACGGGGTAAAACGCTGGGAATTCATGCATATGGCCATATTGGCCGGATCGTGGCCAGGATTGCCAAGGGATTTGGAATGGATGTATTTGGGCATGATCCTTTCGTGGATAAGATAGTTATTGAAAACGACGGTGTAAAATATGTTTCCGTTGCAGAGGATTTATACCGCAAATGCCAGTATATTTCAGTCAATCTTCCCGCAAACAAGGAAACAAAAGAATCCATTAATTTCGACCTTCTGAATTTAATGCCCGAAGGTGCTACCCTCGTTAATACAGCACGGAAGGAAATCATTCATGAACCGTCATTGCTGAAAATGTTTGCCGAACGGAAAGATTTCAGGTATGTTACCGATGTAGCACCTGATTGCCAGGAACAAATCAAAACAGAATATGGTGCACGATATTATGCTACACCAAAAAAGATGGGCGCCCAGACAGAGGAAGCCAATATCAATGCAGGCCTGGCAGCTGCCAGGCAGATCGTTAACTTCCTTACCAAAGGTGACAAAACCTTCCAGGTGAATTAGAAACTATTACCTGGCTATATTATAAACGGGGACGCAAAATATTGCGTCTCTGTTTGTTTTACCAAGCATCATTATTATTACCTTTACAGTCAATCTACCAAACTTATAATGGCAATTATCAAAGCATTCAAAGGGTTCCGGCCTGGAAAGGACCTGGCAGCAAAAATTGCTTCCCGTCCATATGATGTATTATCTTCAGAAGAGGCTTCAGTGGAAGCCAGGGGGAATCCCAATTCCTTTTACCATGTAATCAAATCCGAGATTGACCTCCCTCCGGAAACTGACCATTATGCATCAGCAGTATATGAAAAAGCTAAAGCCAACCTGCAATCGTTAATTGATAAAAAAATCTTTGTGCAGGATGATGTTCCATGTTTTTACATTTATGCACAAACCATGTGGGGAAGAACCCAGTATGGCCTTGTGGCCTGCGCTTCCGTGGCTGATTACCTGAACAATGTGATCCGGAAACATGAATTAACAAGGGTTGAAAAAGAAGAAGACCGAAAAACCATATACGTGTCACAAATTTCAATTCCGAACCCGTATTTTTTGCCTATCCTGATCATGAAGAAATAAACAGGCTGGTGAATAAGGTAATTTCAGATAAACCTGAATATGATTTTAAAACTGAAGATGCCATTCATCATCAGCTGTGGATAATATCGGAAAAAAATATTATCCAACGAATTGAATCTATTTTTCAACATGATATACCATTTACCTATATTGCTGATGGCCACCATCGCACAGCCGCTGCGGCCCATGTAGGTGAAGAACGAAAAGAAGATAATCCCGGTCATAAAGGGAATGAAGAGTATAACTATTTTCTTGCGGTACATTTTCCTGCCAGCCAGTTGTCAATTTTCGATTACAACCGTGTGGTAAAGGATCTGAATGGAAATACGCCTTCCCAGTTTCTTGAAAAACTTGCAAAAACATTTATTGTAGTCCCTAAAGGAAATAATGAATACAAGCCCGCCCAGGCCCATGAATTTGCCATGTATCTCAATGGCAAATGGTACGCGCTGGAGGCCAAGACCGGAACATTCAATGATAACGATCCAATCGGATGCCTTGATGTGACATTGCTTTCTGAACACGTACTCGATCATTTGCTGGGCATAAAAGATCTCAGAAGCTCAAACCGGATAGATTTTGTGGGCGGAATCAGGGGACTTTCTGAATTAAAGCGCCGGGTGGACAGCGGTGAAATGGCAGTCGCCTTTGCCCTGTTCCCTGTTACAATGGATCAGCTCATGCGGATTGCAGATACTGGCAAGTATTATGCCACCCAAGACAACATGGTTTGAGCCCAAGCTACGAAGCGGGCTGGTGCTGCACCGCCTGGAATAAATGTTCTGCAGTTCTGCAATTATGCAGTTATGCAGTTATACAGTTATGCAGTAAGGAAGTATTGCAGCCGAAGAAAAGTTCTGCAGTTTGATATTCTTTAGTTTTGCAGATCTGCAGATGCGTCAGCCCAATTAGCACATTAGCACATTAGCACATTAGCACATTAGCACATTAGCATATTGTTATCCACTTTTAGTTTTTCCCTCCTTTTCATTGTTCATTGTTCATTGTTTTCACCGTCCGCTTCCGAACACTCCTGTTCGGTTTAAATCAATAATTACTGATTGAAAAAAATCAAATTCATAGTTATTACGCTGTATATTTGATATTTACAAACTTTGGCACGGTTAATGTAATATATTTGTTATACTAACAGGAAACAAAAACAAGAAAATATAACCAGCCATGAAAACAACAAAAAACTTAAACCAGATTGCTAAAGTAACCTTAGCTTCCGTAACCGTCCTCTTTGCTTCCCTTCTGCCGATGCAAGCAGCTTCAGGAAAAAATGCCAGTTCAGAAATGAATGAAATACAGGCAGCTTCCAATAGCCTGGCCATGTATAACACTGAACTTGAAAAGGCCGTTGCATTTAATGTACCTGCTTTGTCAGAAAATTCAGCAGCATTTGAAGTATTTGTTGCCGAATCAAGACTGAACGATTTGTTCTCTTCAGCCGCCCTGGAAGCAGAGTATGTTTCACCTGCCGTGAACGAAAATTTTGAACTGGCAGTTGCCCTGGAAAACCTTGATCAACTGAACTCGCAAATTGAACAATCGGTTAAATACACCGCTTCGGTATCCGAATAAGAAAACAGTTCAATCAACATATACGTAGTGCAATGCAACCGGTGAATATCCTTCACCGGTTTTTTTGTGCTCACTCTGCGTGGGTTTCACCCACGGTTATTGATAATGGCCTCTCCGAGGCCTTCCCGACTTCATGACTTACATTACCACATCAGCACATTAGCACATTTGCATATTAGCATATTAGCACATTAGCACATTAGCACATTAGTTTTCATCATTCCTCATTCATAATTCTTATTTTACTATCTTACATTATGATTTCAATAATAAAATTTCTACATGAACAAACCTAAACTTCGCTTTTGGCAAATCTGGAACATGAGTTTTGGATTTCTCGGTATCCAGTTTGGCTTCGCATTGCAAAATGCCAATGTGAGCCGCATTTTCCAAACCCTGGGCGCAGATATTGACCGTCTCCCGCTCTTTTGGATTGCAGCCCCGGTAACCGGGCTCATCATGCAACCCATTATCGGATACCTGAGTGATCACACCTGGGGCAGATTCGGAAGAAGGCGTCCCTTTTTTATGATCGGTGCCATTCTGGCCTCCCTCGCCTTACTTATCATGCCCAATTCGCCCTCGTTATGGATAGCCGTGGGAATGCTGTGGATCATGGATGCTTCCATCAATATTTCCATGGAACCCTTCCGGGCATTTGTAGGTGATATGCTTCCCGACGAACAGCGAACATTAGGTTTTACAATGCAAAGTTTTTTTATCGGAATCGGTGCTTTTGTTGCATCCTGGCTTCCCTACATCCTGGCAAACTGGCTTAATATTCCCAATACCGCTGAACAGGGACTTCCTCCTACGGTGATCTATTCATTTTATTTTGGCGGAGCAGTATTCTTATTCGCGGTAATGTGGACAGTTTTTACCACAAAAGAATATTCTCCCGAAGAAATGAAGAAATTCGAATCACAGCAGGATAAAGAAATTCGCGAAGACCAAACAACTGAACCTGCCGGAACTTATATGAGAAGGGGGGTCATCTGGCTGATTGCCGGTGCCATCATTGCATTTCCTGTATATTATCTTAAACTTGAAAAAGAGCTGTACATTCTCGCAGGAGGCTTGACATTGTTCGGTTTGCTACAGCTCATCTGTGCCCGGCTTATTCTCAAAAATCATGGCCGGTCTGGATTGGTCAGCGTCATTACGGACCTGTATCGTATGCCCAAAACCATGGCACAGCTGGCAGTGGTCCAGTTTTTTTCCTGGTTTGCACTTTTCTCCATGTGGATCTACACAACACCCGCCATTACAAGTCACCTGTACGGAACCACAGATACTTCGTCGGTGGCCTATAATGAGGGCGCGAATTGGGTAGGCGGAATGTTCGGATGGTACAATCTTTTTGCTGCCTTTTTTGGCATTGCGGTGTTGCCATGGCTTGCCCGCTATACAAGCCGCAAAATTACCCATATGATAGCCCTTACCTGTGGCGGATTCGGACTGATTTCGCTATACTTTCTTACCGATCCTCATCAGATGGTATATTCCATGATAGGCATTGGCCTGGCATGGTCAAGTATCCTTGCCATGCCCTATGCCATACTTACCGGCGCGCTGCCCCAATCAAAAATGGGCGTTTATATGGGTATCTTTAACTTTTTTATTGTGATACCACAAATCCTTGCTGCAACCCTGCTGGGCTTTATGGTAAAGATCCTCTTCCATGGCGAGAGCATTTATGCACTCATCAGCGGGGGTATTTCGATGTTCCTTGCCGCCGCTCTTGTACTGATTGTGAACGATAATAAAGATAAGAGATGATGATAAAAGCATGTATTTTTGACCTGGACGGAGTCTTGGTGGATACAGCACGTTTTCACTTCCTTGCCTGGAAAAGCCTGGCTGACAGGTTGGGATTTACATTTACAGAATCTGATAACGAGCGATTGAAAGGAGTTAGCAGGATGGCATCTCTTGAAATCCTGCTTGAAATTGGAAAAAAGGCCCCGACGGATTTGGAAAAACTGGAATATGCGGCTGAAAAAAACACGCTGTACCTTGGGTACATTGAAAAAATGATTCCTGAAGACATCCTTCCGGGGGTAAGGGAATTTCTGACTGAATTAAAAAAATCAGGCATCCTCATCGGACTCGGATCGGTAAGTAAAAATGCACGGAGTATCCTCTCCAAAACAGCCATCACGGAATTCTTTGATGCAATTGTTGATGGAAACATCATTACCCATGCAAAGCCGGATCCGGAGGTGTTTTTAACCGGTGCCAGCATGTTGAATATGCCACCGTCACAATGCATTGTTTTTGAGGATGCGGTTGCAGGGGTTGAAGCAGCACACCGGGCTGGCATGAAATGCGTTGGTGTGGGTAGCCCGGATATCCTGAATGAGGCAGATATGATCATACCGGGATTTGAAAATTTCAGGCTGAAAGATCTAACTTTATAGTTGGAAGAATCCGAAGAAGTAATTGTTTAACCTTTGAAGGCAAGGCGATGAAAAGTTATTATAAAACGAACGAATGGAGCGTTATTGAAGACGGTTTTGATCCACAGAAACATGAAGCTTCCGAAAGCATTTTTAGTCTGGGAAACGGCCACATGGGTCAAAGGGCCAATTTTGAAGAAAACTATACCGGCGAATCGTTGCAGGGAACTTATATTGCTGGGATTTACTATCCCGACAAAACCCGTGTTGGCTGGTGGAAAAACGGGTATCCCGAATACTTTGCAAAAGTCCCCAATGCCCCTAGCTGGATCGGCATCCATGTGCATGTCGATGGCGAAGATCTTGACCTCCATACCTGCAAGATCTCTGATTTCGTCCGGGAGTTAAACATGAAACAGGGCTACCTGGAACGTTCATTTACGGCAGAACTCAAATCAGGAAAGAAACTGCAGATCAGGGCCAGGAGGTTTCTCAGCATGGCAGACGATGAAATTGGCGCCATCCGGTACGCGGTTAAACCGTTGAATTTTTCGGGTGAAATTGAATTTTTTTCATTTATCGAAGGCAATGTGGTTAACAGGGATTCGAATTACGATGAGAAATTCTGGGACATATTGAATACCGGGTCAGAACCGGGCATATCCTTTCTTCACGCCCGCACCCGTAAATCGGCTTTCGAAGTTTGCTTTTCCATGATGGTGGAGATAAAGGTAAACGGCAAATCTATTCCTGCAACCTTCCATCCGGAACAAACTGAAACTTTTGCAGGAAACAGGGCCGGTGTCATCGCATCTGCCGGTGAGGAAATAGTCCTTTATAAATATGCTGCAGTGCTTGACTCGTTGAATTATGCCCATGACCGGATTGTTGAAAAATGCAAGCATTCGGTCCACAGGGCATTTGAGAAGAAATTCGACAGGCTGTTTGCAGAGCATTCAGCCAAATGGGAAGAAAACTGGTCAAACAGCGACATTATAATCGAAGGAGATCCTTTGGCCCAGCAAGGGATCCGGTTCAATGTTTTTCAGCTGAACCAGACGTATACCGGTCACGATGAGCGACTTAATATCGGCCCTAAAGGATTTACCGGGGAAAAGTATGGTGGAAGCACCTATTGGGATACAGAAGCCTTTCTTTTCCAGTTCTACCTGAGCACCGAAAATGAAAAAGTGGCCCGAAACCTGTTGATATACAGGTACAAGCAGCTGCAGAAGGCAATTGAAAATGCTGAAAAACTTGGCTTTCATTCAGGAGCAGCCCTTTATCCGATGGTAACCATGAATGGTGAAGAGTGCCACAACGAGTGGGAGATCACATTTGAAGAAATACACAGGAACGGAGCGATTGCCTATGCCATTTACAATTACATCTGCTATACCGGCGATAAGAATTACCTTGCTGAATATGGCCTGGAAGTGCTGATTGGCATTTCAAGGTTCTGGAAACAGAGAATAAACTGGTCGGAATCAAAGGGACAATATGTTATGCTTGGGGTTACCGGGCCCAACGAATATGAAAACAATGTGAATAACAACTGGTATACCAATAAAATGGCATGCTGGACAATGCGATATACACTGGAAGCCATCGATCATGTAAAGAAAAACTACCCGGGAGAATATGATCGTATTATTCAAAAGACCAAATTCGGATTTGAAACGGAAACAAAATCCTGGCAGCATATTCTTGACAATATGTTTTTCCCTGAATTGAAAGAACAGGGAATATTTCTTCAACAGGAAGGTTTTATGGATAAGGAACAGCGAATGGCGTCAGAACTGGATCCTGCGGAAAGACCTATAAACCAGCACTGGTCCTGGGACCGTATCCTCCGCTCGGTCTTCATTAAGCAGGCCGATGTTCTTCAGGGCATTTTCTGTTTTGAAAATGAATTTTCCACAGAAACAATCCGCAGGAATTATGAGTTTTATGAACCCCGCACAGTTCATGAATCTTCTCTTTCCCCTTGCATTCATTCGATACTGGCTAACCGGATCGGTAAATTTGACGATGCTTATGAACTTTATCTTCGTACTTCGAGGCTTGACCTGGATGATTATAACCGGGAAGTGGATGAGGGACTTCATATTACCAGTATGGGCGGTACCTGGATGTCGATCGTTCTTGGCTTTGGCGGAATGCGGATAAGAGAAACAATGATCAGCTTTAATCCCAATCTCCCGAAGAAATGGAAATCACTTTCCTTTTACATTAATTACAGGGGAAGAAAACTGAAGGTAAGCATTTCTGAAAAGAAAGTGAATGTTGGTTTGATTGAAGGTGAACCCCTTGAAGTAGAAATCAATGGAAATCCGGTACAGTGTGTTCAGGATAAAAAGTAAAACCATGAAATCATACCATAAAACAACCAGTGCAATCATCTTCTTTTTTGTTATCTGTTCTTCATTGCCAGCAGCCGAAAACAGTAAGATCAGCCATGTTGATCCTCCCATGTGGTGGACAGGCATGAAGAACCCGGATCTGATGTTAACCATCCATGGCAATGGTATCGCCAACCTGAACCCGGTGATCAATTACCCAGGTGTAACTATCAGAACGATCGCCCGTTCAGGAAATGCCAACTATCTTTTTCTGAATCTCTTCATAGGAGATGATGCCAGGGCCGGAACAATGAAAATTGACTTTATAAGGGATAAAAAGATTTTACTCACCTATAATTTCGAATTGAAAGATCGTAAATCCGGATCTGCCGAAAGAAAAAGTTTTGGGCCCGAAGATGTCATCTACCTGCTTATGCCTGATCGATTTGCCAACGGAAATACTGCAAATGACTCAGCTACCGATTTAAAAGAGAAATGGAACAGGACAGACCCAAACGGACGGCATGGCGGTGATATTCAAGGGATCATCGATCACCTGGATTACCTGAAAGATCTTGGGATCACTGCAATATGGACAACCCCGTTACTTGAAGATAATATGCCTTCATATTCCTATCATACCTATGCGATTACAGACTATTATAAGGTGGACGCGCGATATGGAACAAATCAGGATTATGTGCGCCTTGCAGACGAATGTCACAAAAGAGGTATTAAGCTGATCATGGATATGGTTCCCAACCATTGCGGATCTGAGCACTGGTGGATGAAAGATCTGCCAATGGATGACTGGGTGCATCGTTTTCCCGAATTTACCCGCACCAACTATACCATCGCAACCTGGAATGATCCGCATGCGTCCTCTAAAGATAAAATGCTGAATGAAGAAGGCTGGTTTGATGTATCCATGCCTGATATGGACCAGCATAATCCTTTCGTACTTACCTATTTTAAGCAGTTCGCTGTTTTCTGGATTGAATATCTTGAACTTGACGGATTAAGGGTGGATACCTATCCTTACAATGATAAACATAAAACTGCCGAATGGAGCAAGGCCATAAGGGAAGAATATCCCTGGTTAAATATTGTTGGTGAATGCTGGCAGCATAATCCTGCTGAAAATGCTTACTGGCAGACGGGATCAAAAACCTTTGACGGGTATGATTCCCAACTCCCTGCTGTTATGGATTTTCCCCTTGAGGATGCTTTCGGAACTGCATTCAATGAGGATGGAAACCAGGGCCTGTCTCGCTTTTATAATGTTTACGTGCTGGATTACCTTTTTGCAGATCCGTACAACATGCTGATCTTTCTTGACAATCATGATTCCCAGCGTTTTACTGAGCAAATCGGATATGATATGAAAAAGTATAAGATGGGAGTGGCCCATCTGCTTACAACAAGAGGAATTCCTCAATTATATTATGGTACAGAGATCATGATGGGTGGCCAGAAAAACAAGGGCGACGGCGATATCCGGCGTGATTTTCCGGGCGGCTGGGCGGGAGATTCACGGAACGCCTTCAAAGCCTCGGGAAGAACCGCTGAAGAAAACGAGGCTTTCGCCTACATCAATAAACTGCTGCTGTATCGTAAATCAAATCCGGTTTTGCAAAATGGTAAAATGATCCATTTTATTCCCCGCGATAACATGTATGTGTATTTCAGGATGGATGAGAAAAAAACGGTAATGGTGATGATGAATAATTCAGGAGAAAAATTAACGCCCGATGTAGTCCGTTTTGAGGAATGCCTGTCTGGCAGAAGGATTGGAAGGGATATTATTACCGGCATTGATGTGGATTTATCGAAATTCTCAATTGAGCCGAAATCGGTACTGATTGTGGAAATTTTATAGAGACATATGAGACGCAAATTATCTTCCTGAAACTGCATAACTGCATAACTGCAAAACTGCTGAACATACGTTTTAATCATGATTTTTCAGGAGTTTGTCGATATTCTTTATTATGTTCTGAATTTTGTGGTAATTTTTCTTCAAATCATTAAACCTCGTATCAAATGAAAAGAATTTCCGCTTTAATAATGTTTTCCCTGTTGCTTGCAATGGGATATGCAGATGCAACCGCCCAGGACAATGCTAAACCACCTGCCCGTCCTGTGTTTCGGATGGGAATGGTGATTGTTTCCCCTGAAATTAAAAATGACAATACAGTAACCTTCAGACTTTTCGCTCCCAAGGCAACCGAAGTAACAATGAGTGGCGAATGGATGTCAGGCTTTGGAGCCAGCATGCCGCTTGTAAAAAATGATACTGGCCTGTGGACAATAACCGCAGGCCCTCTAAATCCGGAATTATATGGATATACCTTCACAGTGGACGGGGTTAGAATGATCGATCCTAATAATGCGCAAGTGCGCAGGGATGGAAGCCGGTATGAAAGTTTCGTTATAATTCCCGGAAAGGAAAGCGAACTTTACTTACCTGCTGATGTGCCACATGGAAATCTTACAAAAACCTGGTATAAATCTGCTGTTCTGGGCCTTACCCGGCGTTTATATGTGTATACTCCGGCCGGTTATGAAACAGGGAAAGACAAGTATCCGGTATTTTATCTTTTGCATGGAGCAGGAGGTGACGAGGATGCATGGACTACCATGGGGCGCGCGGTCCAGATTTTGGATAACCTTATCGCGGCAGGAAAAGCCAAACCGATGATCGTGGTAATGACAAATGGCAATGCAGGCCAGAGTGCAGCTCAGAATGATGTTCCGTTAGCCTCGGCTGCCAGACAGATGAATATGGCTGATTATATGAAATATGCCGGTAAATTTGAAGAAAGCATGGTTTCTGATATTATTCCTTTCGTTGAAAAGAACTATCGTGCATATACCGACAAGGATAACCGTGCCATTGCCGGTCTCTCCATGGGTGGTGCCCATACACAGACCATTACAAATAATAATCCAAAACTGTTCAGCTATATTGGAGTTTTCAGCATGGGTATCATGAATTTTGGAATACCTGCCCAGGATGTTGCTAAAACTGAGCAGGAAAGAGATGCTAAAATTGAATTACTTAAAAACGGTGGTTATAAGCTTTATTGGGTAGGCTGTGGCAAGGATGACTTTTTGTATGGAAGTGTTATCGGCCTGCGCAGTTTTCTTGATAAACATAATTTCAAATATACCTATCGCGAAAGCACAGGAGGACACACATGGGCTAACTGGAGAATTTACCTTTCAGAGTTTGCTCCACTGCTTTTTAAGTAGTTGATCCTTAATTATACAATAATTGAATATTTACGATGTTCAGGGCTGAGCGTAGTCTCAGTGCTGAGCGTAGTCTCAGTGCTGAGCGTAGTCTCCAGACTACGCTCAACTAATCCCCTCCTTTATATTCAGCATCATTTTAATTTCATCCCCCCATCTTTTTATATCTTTGCTCTGCATTAAAAATTTCAAGGATGAAAAGAAATATTCTCACTTCCCTACTGATTATGTTTATTGTATCAGGTCTTTGTGTCAATGCCCAAAATTCTGACTCTGCCAAAGAAGACCCAATACGCACCGACTGGCCAAACCTGGCACGTTTTCAGGAAGATAACAGGAAAATCGGTTTACCGGAAAAGGGTGAAAACCGGATCGTATTTATGGGCAATTCAATCACCGAAGGCTGGGGTTATACAATGCCCGGATTTTTTAAAGACAAACCCTATATAAACAGGGGCATCAGTGGTCAGACCACGCCTCAGATGCTGATTCGGTTTCGTCCTGATGTAGTTGATCTTAAACCTGCCGTGGTGGTAATTCTGGCGGGAATTAATGATATTGCCGGCAATACCGGACCCTCCACACAGAAAATGATACAGGATAATCTGGCCTCCATGGCAGAGATTGCAAAAGCCAATGGAATAAGGGTTGTTTTATCCTCTGTGCTCCCGGCCTGGGATTTTCCCTGGAAACCAGGAATGCAACCTGCTGAGAAGGTGATAGCACTCAATACCTGGATTAAATTGTATGCACAGGAAAACGGATGTGTTTACCTGGATTACTTTTCACCCATGGTTGATGATCGTCACGGTTTGAAAGCAGAGTATACCTATGATGGAGTTCATCCCAACCTGGCTGGCTACCAGGTAATGGCACCCCTTGCGGAACAAGCAATACAACAGGCACTAAAGAAATGAAAGAAATCAGAACCAGGCGCACCTCAACCATACTGATGGTGCTTTTTCTGGTATTAACATCCTTCAATCCCTTCAGGACTGAACCTCCGGAACCGGTTTATCCTGTTCCCTCAGCACCACAGATTGCCTGGCATGAAATGGAAATGAATGCCTTCGTTCATTTTACAATTAACACGTTCACAGACCTTGAATGGGGCATGGGAAGTGAATCTCCTTCCTTGTTCAATCCTTCACAGGCTGACCCGGCACAATGGACAGACATCTTTTCAAAAACCGGGTTCAGGGGCGTTATCCTCACCTGCAAACACCACGATGGCTTCTGTCTATGGCCAAGCAAGTACTCTGACCATACGATTCAAAACAGTCCCTATAAGGGAGGAAAAGGGGATCTCGTTAAAGAACTGTCAGAAGCCTGCAAACTCAGTGGCCTCAGATTCGGAGTTTACCTTTCACCCTGGGACAGGAATCATGCTGATTATGGAAAACCCGCCTACATTGACTACTATCGAAAACAACTTCAGGAATTATTTACGCTGTACGGTCCGGTTTTCGAAATGTGGTTTGACGGGGCAAATGGCGGTACCGGATATTATGGAGGTGCAAATGAAAAGCGTTCAATTGATGGCCGTGCTTATTACGACTGGCCGGGGACCCTGGATATGGTCCGCAAGCTGCAGCCCAATGTGATTTTTTTTAGTGATGCCGGTCCGGGAGTACGATGGGTGGGAAATGAAAAGGGTGTTGCGGGCCTGACCAACTGGGCCATGATCAATCCTGACACATTATATGCCGGAAAACCTGGCATTGAAAAATTATTGAACGAGGGATCCGAAAACGGAACAAGATGGATCCCTGCAGAAACAGATGTATCCATTCGTCCCGGATGGTTCTTTCATGAAAAGGAAAATGATAAGGTTAAAACTCCGGAGCAGTTATTTGATATATACCTCACCTCAGTGGGACGTGGTTCTGTGCTGCTGCTGAATGTGCCCCCTGACAGGCGGGGGTTGATTCATGAAAATGACCGCCATGCCCTGCAGGGTTTTCACGAACTGCTGCAGAAGGAATTTAAAACCAATCTGGCAATCGGAGCAAAAATCTCTGCAAGCAACTACCGGGGCAATGAAAAAATATTCAGTGCTGCAAACACAACGGATAACAACAAAGAAACATATTGGGCCACTGATGATCACATTAAATCAGGCTGGGTTGAAATAGATCTGAGAGGTACTAAAACATTCAAATATGTGGTAATCCAGGAATATATAAAACTCGGACAGCGGGTAAGGTCCTTTTCAATTGAAATCATGAAAGATGGGAATTGGAAAAAGGTTGCATCAGGAACCACCATTGGTTATAAGCGAATTCTCAAAATCGATCCGGCGGAAACCGGAAAAGTCCGGGTGAACATTCTGGATGCAAGGGCCTGTCCGGTCATTTCAAATGTTGAAATTTATTAGTTGATTGTTGTTAGTTGTTAAGTTGTTTCATTGATTCACCCGCTCAAATACCATCACCCAATCCTGAGGAGATGGCACATCTCTTTTGTAATTTACCGGCTGCAATGGGGAGGAGACACTCGCCTGCCCGGCTTTGATTGTATCCTGCTCAAATGTCCTTCCCGTAGCCGGATCAAAATAATAAACCCGCCAGTCAACCGTTGGATCAAGGTCTTTGATCACAGGACCTTCCCAGTTGTAGATATTTCTCCTGGGAAGGTATATGAATCGCACCTCGTCTGAGATACCTGCTGCAAAACAACCCTCCTCCACCCATTCCGGATGTGGTTCAAAACGTGACCATGGATACTTCTCCAACAGTTTCTTGCCGATACTGATTTGAGCAGCACCCGGATAGTTCATCCCTTCGCGCCAGGTTGTCCAATCATACACCTTACGGCCTCCGAACGCTCCGGATGCAACGCCAGGATCACCTTCTATGCTTGCATGCCAAATCCCTGCAGCACCGTATGTATGTCCGGCGGCGCCGCTTAACATATACATCCAGAACATATGTCGCTGTATATATTGAAACCCTTGTTGCATGTGCCCTTCATAACAAGTTTCTCCGACCAGTACAGGCATTGGCGGATTAACATTGTATGCTGCCTGGAAATTGGAAAGTGCGGAATGTATTGCAATTTCCTGATCATGGCTTCCACCCACCATATCGTAACTAATGACCACATCATCACCCTCTTCTCCTCTTCGACCACTACCGGAATGCACGGTTATCGGATGTTGATATGGATCTGTTTCACGAACATAATTTGCAATTTCAGCCCAAACACCTTCGCCCCATTTTGTATTGTTCTCCAGTTCACCTCCAAGAATCCAAACAACCGGATAGGCTCCATAACGTGCGATCAGGTAGTGCCAATGTCGTTTCAATCCCTCTGCCCCGACAGCTTTTAAAGCATCACAATCTGCTCTTCCCCATGCACCTACTATGGCGGGCACCATTTCTGCATCTACCAGATGCTCCAAACGCCTGTCGGCATATTTGAAATAATCCGGATTCAAAACCTTAAAATCCTGAGTTTTATAGGGCATTCCACCTTCGTTTTCCCAGCCTGGCTGGAATGGACCTTCGTCGGGATAGGGGCCACAGACAATCTGGATAACCGAAAATCCCTTTTTCTTCCGGTCGGCAGTAAGTTCCTGAAAACTTTCCCATGTCATTCTTTTACTAAGATTTTTCCACCAGGTATCACCTAACCAGAAAAACGGTGTTCCATCTGCATGGGCAAAATGACGTTTGTCTTCGCTGATTCCTATCATCCCGTGCTTATACAAAGTATTATCACCTTGATAAGCAGAGACCTTTAAAGATTTATTTTCACCGTTCAGGCTTTTATTGGATTTGTCACTGGAAACGACCCGATAAGAATAGACTCCGGTTTCCGGCGCTGCAAAACGAACTTTCCATAGATTATCGCCGTCCCAGAAAGCGGGAATTTTCCAACTCTTCCCATCTTTTTCGAAAAGCACATCTACCTGTACATCAACAAAAGGATTGCCATAACTTACTGAAGATTCAAAAGAGGTTTCAAAAACCTTCCATTGTTTAGCACTCTTATTGCCCTCATCGCAACCTGTTATGCAAAGCGCTAATATGAATAAAACAATGGGGTTGCGGTTTGATTTCATGTATTTATTGGTTGATGCCTTCCACACACTATTTAACCAACTCCTTCAGTGCAGTAATAATATTGTGTTCTATGCGTGCCTGAACATCACTCAGATCTGCACGTTGAAATTTCTCTCCGATGATGTTTTCGTATAATTCAATATACCTTTCGGAAATCTGGCTTACAAATTCATCCGTCAATTCAGGTACATGCTGTCCTTCCAGTCCCTGAAAATTATGCTCGATCAGCCATTGCCGCACAAATTCCTTGGAAAGCTGTTTCTGCTGTTCGCCTTTTTTAATGCGTTCCTCATAGCCATCAGCATAAAAATACCGGGATGAATCAGGTGTGTTTATTTCATCGATTAGGTAAATCTTACCATCCTTTTTACCAAATTCATACTTGGTGTCTACAAGGATCAATCCTTTTGATGCGGCAATCTGCGTGCCTTTCTCAAAAAGCCTGTAGGTATACTGCTCAAGCAGGGTATAATCCTTTGCTGAAGCAAGACCCATGGAAATAATCTCATCCCTTGAAATATCAAGGTCATGTCCCTCATCGGCTTTTGTCGTAGGGGTGATGATCGGCTTGGGAAATTTTTGATTTTCAACCATTCCTTCCGGCATCGGAACACCACAAATGGATCCGCTTTCCCGATTTATACTCGCGCCATGCATGTCCCGTCAGATATCCCCTGATCACCATTTCCACCTTGAATGGATCCGCAAAATGGCCGATGGTTACCATTGGATCGGGACTCGATATTTTCCAGTTTGGAACAATATCGGCGGTGTCATCGAGGAACCTCGATGCAATCTGATTTAATACCTGGCCTTTATACGGAATACCCTTCGGCAACACCACATCGAAAGCGGATATCCGGTCGGTGACAACCATCACCAGGTATTTTCCCTGAATATTATATACATCCCTGACTTTTCCAATATAGACCTCTTTTTGTCCGGGAAAGTTAAAGTTGGTTTTGGTAATTGCTTTCATTCAGACTAATTAATAAATTATTTATTTATGCAAAGATAACCATCTCATTTATTTCTTCCTTCTACCAACTATTTATTCCTTAACAGGATTTTCTTGCTTGTCCCTTGTCCCCAGTCCCTGGTCCCTAGCAAGCCCCTTGTCACTCTCATAAGCCCCAACAATATGCCTTACCAGCCGGTGCCGGACAATATCACCCTTGTCGAATTCAATCACGGAAATTCCTTTGATATTACTGAGTAAACTCAGAGCCTTAAGCAATCCGGATTGCTGGCGTTCAGGAAGGTCAATCTGGGTGATGTCTCCGGTCACAAGGAACTTCGCGTTTTTTCCCATGCGCGTAAGGAACATTTTTAGCTGGTTGATTGTCGTATTTTGTCCCTCATCCAGGATAACCACCGCATCACCCAGTGTGCGACCGCGCATAAAAGCAAGCGGGTGCTATCTCAATGATGCCCTCTTCAATATAACTTTCCAGTTTTTTTTGCGGGATCATATCGTGCAAAGCGTCATAGAGCGGCTGCAAATAAGGATCCAGTTTTTGCTTTACATCCCCGGGTAAAAAACCGAGTTTCTCACCAGCTTCAACGGCAGGACGGGTAAGCACAATCCGCTTCACCTCTTTGTTGCGCAGTGACCGAACAGCCAGTGCAATGGCAGTATATGTTTTTCCCGAACCGGCCGGGCCTATGGCAAATAAAAGGTCGTTGGTTTTATAATCCTCTACAAGTTTTTTCTGGTTTACGGACCGGGCCTTGATCACCTTTCCGGTATTCCCGAAGATTAGGACATCCTCTTCGCGCTCATTGAAGCTTTCAATCTCATCGTCCTGTGTACGAAGGATCTTTTCAATATCCTCTTCCGTAAGCATATTCCGTCGCTGCAGGAATTCGATGATCCGGTCAGTATCTTCCTCAAAACGGTTAATTTCTGACGGTTCACCCAACACCTTTATTTCATAATCACGTGCAACGATTTTTAGTTTCGGAAAATAGGATTTTAATTTTTCGAAGTTCCGGTTATTCGAACCATAAAAAGCCTGTGGGTCAACCCCCTCTAAATATACAACCTTTTCAATCATTTATTTCCCGCAATAATGCTTACATTTGAAATGTACAAATTAGGATCATTTTTATTACAAAAACAATACAAAGGTACAAATTTGCAATTTCAACCTGACCCATGGCAATTGTCACTCTAACAAGCGATTGGAATAAAGATGACTTTTATACCGCTGCGGTTCAGGGTAAAGTAATAACTCAATGCCCTGGAACCGTTTTTGTATCAGTTACCAACCAGGTACCGGCTTTTAATATATCACTGGCAGCCTTTCAGTTACGTCATGCAATCCCCTGTTTTCCCGATGGAACCATTCATATCATTGCTGTTAACGGCGAAACAAAGGATCGCCATCCTTATGTAGCAGTGAAATTAAATAATCAGTTTTTTATCGGGTATGATAACGGAATATTTGGCTTGCTTTCGGATGATGAACCCCAGGAGGCTGTGCTGCTGAAACACAATGATCGCAGGAAGCTTTCCTGAACTGACAGTATTCGCTGAAGCAGCCTGTAAACTTATTCAGGGTGGAAAACTGCAGTCATTGGGACAGAAGCATACCGGTCTGTACAGGCAGGTTGCCATGCTTCCCGCGATTGATGAGTCTGTAATTACAGGAAGCATCATTTACATCGACTCATACAGAAACGCATTCACAAATATCAACCGGGAATTATTCGAACGAATTGGAAAAGGAAGGCCATTTGAGCTTTTCATTCAAAGTAACCATTATCGTATAAATCGAATAAATACCTGGTATAGTGAAACTTCATCCGGAGAAATCCTGGCCTTATTTAATTCATTAAACCTGCTTGAAATTGCTATCCATGGTGGTAATGCTGCAGAATTGCTAAATTTGTCCCTGAATTCGACAATCCGGATAAAATTCAAGGAAAGCAAGTAAAAATATACACTTAGGCAAATATAGATGAACAACAGGAAGGATAAGCTGGAGGCATTGGGAAGGCTGCTTGATATCATGGATGAACTGAGAATAAAATGTCCCTGGGATCGCGAACAAACTTTCGAAAGCATCAGAAACAATACCATTGAAGAGACCTACGAACTGGCAGATGCCATTTTGAAGGGTGATATGGAACATACAAAGAAAGAACTGGGTGACTTGTTGCTTCATATCGTTTTTTATGCAAAAATGGGATCTGAAACCGGGCATTTTGATATCAGGGATGTGGCAGATTCCATATCAGAGAAACTGATTTTCCGGCATCCCCATGTTTTTGGAGATATTGATGTACAGAACAATCCTGAAACTGTCAAAAAGAATTGGGAAGAACTGAAAATAAAGGAAGGAAACCATTCAGTACTCGGCGGCGTTCCTTCTTCCCTGCCCTCCCTGATAAAGGCAAACCGTATACAGGAAAAAGCCAGGGCGGTAGGATTCGATTGGGATGAGAGATCACAGGTGTGGGATAAGGTTGAGGAAGAATTGCAGGAACTGAAAGTGGAAATTGAAAAGATGGATAAAAGCAAGATGGAAGATGAATTCGGCGACCTGTTCTTTTCTCTTGTCAATGCTGCACGGCTTTATGGAATTGATCCTGAAACAGCCCTGGAGAGAACAAACCGGAAATTCATCAGCCGGTTCAACTATCTTGAAAATGAGACCCTCAAAAAGGGCCTCAACCTGAGAAATATGACACTGGATGAGATGAATGTGATTTGGGAGCAGGCGAAGAAGAGTGACAAGGGACGAGGGACGAGGGACTAGTAGTTGATAGTTGATAAGGCTGCAAGACTGCATGACTTACTGCACATTAGCATATTATGCACATTAGCATATTAGCATATTAGCACATTAGCATATTAGCATATTAGCATAATTAGCATATTAGCATATTAGCATATTGCACATTATCACATTAAAATGAAGTACGATTTAACCATGCTCAGAAAGCTGTCGGATAATGATGAGAACTTCATCCTCGACATGCTTCAAACCTTTAAAAAGACGGCACCTCCTGTTGTTGCCAGGATGGAAGAATATATGACACAGTATAAAATGGAAGCTGTAGGTCGTGAAGCCCATAAACTGATTCCGGGTGTATCCTTCCTTGGAGCAAAAGAACTTGAAGATATTCTGAAAATAATTGAGGAGAGTGGTAAGACCGGTGAAAAGAAAGAACAAATGCCGGCTTTGATCCTTCAGGTTAAAACCATTGTAAATGAATTGATCATTGAATTTGAAACCGATTTTCATATTCAATAAACCATGGCCTCTGAAATCTTAAATATTGCGATTGTACAACCCGATAGTATCTGGCTGGATGCAGATAAAAACCGCTTAAAGATAAACGCCCTTATAAAAGGATTGTCCTTTCAACCTGACCTGATCCTGCTGCCGGAAATGTTTTCTACCGGTTTTTGCACCGATCCGGCCCCGGTTGCTGAATCCATGGAAGGACCGACTGTGCAGTGGATGAAAAAGACAGCGGATGACATGTCATTGTGCAATTGCCGGCAGTTTGATCATCTGTGAACATGACAAGTTTTATAACCGGCTGGTTTTTGTGGACCGGCATGGAATGGAATGGTACGATAAAAGGCATTTATTCTGTATTGATGGCGAGGAAAATGATTATACAGCAGGCACAAAACCCCTGATTGTTAACCTGGGATTATGGAGGATCAATTTTCTGATTTGCTATGATCTGCGATTCCCGGTTTGGAGCAGGAACAGGCAAAACTATGATCTGCTGGTGTATTCTTCCAACTGGCCTGCCGGACGCAGCGATGTATGGAATACCCTACTCAGGGCAAGGGCAATGGAAAATCAGAGTTATGTTGCCGGAGTTAACCGGGTTGGCAAGGATGGAAATGGAATTGACTATATTGGAGAATCAGTTCTGATTGATCCAAAGGGAAAAGAAATTGCCGCACTGGCTCCTTCCGAAGAAGGCGTCATCAGTGCGGCAATTTCTTTGAATGAATATCAATAATTTTCGGACAAAATTTCCTGCCTGGAAAGATGCTGACGGATTCTCGGTCATCCAATGAAATCTGCAAGCTCAGCTCATGCAAATCATCAAATCTTCAAATCAATAAATTCCTCAATGACAATGTCCGCCTTCTCCGCCTTCTCCGCCACAATGATCACAACCTTCACAACTTCCTTCGTAATGGGCATGTCCATGTGTTAATTCATCTTCAGTAGCAGGACGAACATCAACGATCTCCCCTTTAAAAAAGAGGTGATTGCCTGCCAGAGGATGATTAAAGTCCATGGTCACCGTATCTTTGTCAATTGATTTTACTGTACCTGTAAGACGATGTCCCTCACTATCCTGCATCGGAATCTTGTTTCCTGTTTTTACCAGTTCATAATCCACCTTGCCATCCATTTCAAACGCCTGGAGGGGGATCTGAATTACAGAACTCTCATCAAAATCACCATAAGCATCCTTGCTGGGCAAATTAAAATCGAATGTGTCTCCGATCTTTAATCCGGCAAGATAATCTTCAAACTTTGGCAACAGGGAACCTGTTCCAAATAAAAAGGTAAGCGGGGAATTGCGATCAACCGTTTCAATAATTTCACCCTGGTTGTTGTCCACCCGCAGCTCGTAGGTAAGAGAAACCACTTTATCTTTTGTAACTTCCATATAAATTTTACGAGTTTAATTGTACTAATAATATTTCGCAAAGAAAGTAATTTTCAAGCTAAAATCCCTGAATGTTATTTAAATTTATTTAATAAGAAAATCTTCAAATTATATAACCACATTTAAATAAGCTGAAAAATTGTTATTTCTGAAATAAACCGGTTGTCGATTCGTTCAAATAAGAAGTCATCACAATTATGCATTTTAAATGTTCGTAAATTTGTATTGTTACCCTTAATCACGTTATCATGAAAAACAAATTAGTTACCCTGTTACTGATGTCGTTGCTTACGTCATCCCTGTCATTTTCGCAGATAAGATTCGGTATAAGCGGAGGGATCAATTCGTCCAAAATGAACAGCAGTACCGAAGTAAATACCGGAGATTATAAAATTACATGTCCGAATTATTCCCTTATAGGATATCATGTTGGACTCATAAGCCAGATAAAGCTTTCCGGTTTTTTCATACAACCCGAACTATTGTATTCCTCCATCCACAACGACCTGGATGTGTATGATCTCAACTCGGCAAATCCTGATCAGGCCACTGCCGTCAGGCAAAAACTAAACCGTATTGATATTCCTGTAATGGTTGGCTTCAAACTGAAGATCCTGAAACTGGAGGCAGGACCGGTTGCATCATTTGTTATAAGCAGTAATTCAGACCTGCAAACATTTACAGAATACGACATGCAATGGAATAAAGCCACTATAGGATACCAGGCCGGAATTGGACTGGATGTCGGGAAAATGGCCCTTGATGTGAAATATGAGGGTAGTCTGAGCAAGTTGGGAAGCGGCATAGATATAGGTAATACAACCACTTCATTCGATACGCGGTTAAATCAGATCATTGTCAGTTTAGGTTTCTTTTTTTAGTAAAAAGCATGATTGCCTATGTGTTATACAATCAAAATCGACCTGACCCGGGAACAGCTGGAATTACGCTTCGGAGCAAAACTTGATTTGCCTGAGAGTTATAAACCGGGCAACAGGATCAGCGCATTTTCATTACCGCAATTGCCGGTCATTTGCAATGATGATCCTTTAAGTATTCGTCTGTTTACCTGGGGCCTGATCCCGTTTTGGGTGAAGGATTCAAATTCGGCAAAGGACATTCGCATGAAAACCTTTAATGCAAAATCGGAGACCCTTGCCGAAAAACCCTCATTCCGAAATTCACTTAACAGGAAAAGATGCCTTGTATTGGCCACCGGATTTTATGAATGGCACACGGACGGAGAACAAGAAAACTCCTTATTTTATTGGATTAAAGGACCAGTCTGCTTTTGCACTGGCCGGGTTATATGATCAATGGACCAATCCTGAAACAGCGGAAAAAATCAACACATTTACAGTAATTACTACCCGGGCAAATCCCATGATGGAAGAGATCCATAATCTGAAAAAAAGAATGCCTGTAATTTTGAACCGGGATATGGAACAGAGCTGGCTTGAATCTGAATACCGACCCGGTAAAGGATAATCTTTTTGAACCCTATCCCGAAGAACTCATGATTGCAGAACGTTGCTTATAACTGTTGATCCGGACTATTAACAAAAGTTAAATCCTCATGATCAAATGAGGAACAATGGCTTTATTTTGGTTATCTTTATCATATAAAACCAATCAACATGAAAAGACATTATTCCTTACCGTTACTGCTCCTGGTTTTCTGTGCATTTGCATTTTCATCAGGTAAATCTGTTCCCTCTTCAGATTCAGGTTCCGTATCAAAAGCTGATTCATCCTCTGTTCCTCCTGCCGTGCATAAGATCATGGAAACCTCCTGCCTTGCCTGTCATGGTGTTGGAGGAAAAGGCCTGGCCCTGTCAAAGGTTAAAATGTCGGAATGGGATTCATATTCTCCCGAAAAACAAGCATCTAAGGCCGAAGACATGTGCAAGGAGGTAACCAAAGGAAAGATGCCCCCGAAGGGCTTTCTGAATGATCATCCTGAGGCAAGGCTGACTCCGGAACAGATTGCTGCAATTTGCAACTGGAGCGCCGGACTCAATAGCGGAAAATAGCGTTACCACCTGGTAAATGAATGCTGTTTTGGTAACAGCATTATTGCGAATGGATTGGATAAAGAATTAAAAATAACTGCAAGAGTTATTTGTCATTTTTAGTCTTTCTTTCTAATGGGACTATTCCGGCCATTTCCCCAATGATATTTACCAATTCGCTTCCTGTTGGAATAACAATTTTAGCATTACTTCCGAGTGATGCTTCAAGAGCTTCCAGCTTCCTCAACAATTGGGCATTGCCGACAAAATATTTATCGGCTGCTTCATTTACCAGTTTAATGGCTTCAGCTTCGCCTTCCGCGTGCAATATTTTAGCCTGTTTATAACCTTCTGCCTCTTTTATCTTTCCCCTCTTTATCCCATCGGCAACTGTTTCGGCAGCAGTAGCGGAATCTATGGCTGCAATTTTTTCATTTTCAGCCTTTACTACTTTATTCATTGTTTCCTGAACATCCGGTGGGGGATCAATTTGTTTTAATTCGGTACGGATAATTTCAATCCCCCAACCTTTAGTTTCTTTATCAAGGGTCGCAAGAAGCTCTGTGTTAATTTTCCCTCTTTCGCTGTTGGCAGATTTTAAAGTAAGTGTGCCGATTATATTACGAAGAGTTGTACGGGCAAGTTGAACAATCTGCCATTTATAGTTATTAACATCATATGTCGATCCTTTTACGCTCGCCTCATCTGATTTTACCCTGAAATAAACTTGTGCATCGACGCTTGCATTCAGATTATCATTTGTGATTATTTCCTGTGGCTGGGCATCTACCATCTGTTCAGTTACGTTAATCACAAATATTCTATCTATGATTGGAATAATCCAATGAAATCCGGGATTGGCAAAATTATGATACTTTCCCAGCCTCTCTATTAAACCTCGTTCAGTTGGCCGTACAATTTTGATTCCTGCGAAGAATATCACTAAGACAGGAATTATTATATACAAGTAGTTTGTTTCCATTTCCTATATTTTAATTGATAATGATGTTTCGATATGAATTCAGAAAACTAATAGCCCGTTAGCATTTAAAAAAAAATAATCTATAGGGCACCTCTAAATACTATTTTTGGGTGCTGTTGTTTGAAACAAAGATATTTAATAGATTTCTAAAAACCTAATTTTACCCCTAGCCTGTCTGACATCTTTCCAAGGCCCTGTGTCTGATGGATGTTGAAACAAAGGTCAACCCGTGTAACTCGTTCATCGTGCCTCAGTGAAATTTTTTTCGGCTTTCCCAGTCCTAAATTCTATGATTTTATTACTTTTATCATGCATCAATGGGATGAGTGATAAATTTTATTCTAACACACTAAATATAAGCATTTTATCTTACAGATACATTTTTTAATTTAGGAACTTATATGGAATCAAATTTTAATTTATTCTATCTTATCATTCCCATTGTAATCATTTTTTTACTGGGAATGAGAATTATCCGTCCAACCCACAGGGGACTTATTGAACGGCTTGGTAAATATCAACGTTTTGCACAACCTGGTTTCCATTGGATCATTCCAATGGTTGATAAGCTGTATCGGGTAAATACCACCGAACAAATGGTCAATGCAGAACCCCAGGACATTATCACCAATGATAATCTGAATGCAAGAGTCGATGCGCAAGTTTATTTCCGGGTAAAACCAGATGAAGTCAGTGTGAAAGGGTCCCAGTATAATGTAAACAATTATGCATGGCAGATCGTTAACCTGGCCCGCACTACTCTTCGTAATATAATTGGTACTCTCACCCTTAAATCAGCCAACAGTGGGCGTGGAAAGATAAACGCCGAACTGTACAAAACGCTGCTGGAAGAAACAAAGAACTGGGGCATCCAAATTGTAAGAACCGAGCTGAAAGAAATTGATCCCCCGAAAGATGTTCAGGAAACGATGAACAAGGTAGTAAAAGCTGAAAATGAAAAAATATCGGCCATTGACTACGCTTCTGCCCGCGAAACCGCTGCCGACGGTGAAAAACGTGCCAAGATTAAGGAAGCTGAGGGATTCAAACAGTCAAAGATACTCACAGCTGAAGGTGAAGCCGAAGCAATCCGGCTTGTAAACGAGGCTGCCAACAAATATTTCATTGGCAATGCCCAGATGCTTCGTAAGCTCCAGGCACTGGAATCAGCCATGAAAGATAATGGCAAGGTTGTTGTTCCTGCAGGTACTGAACTGATCAACATCATTGGTGATATGGCCGGGATCCCTCCTATTATCGACAGGAAAGGGAAGGGTAATCAGTAATCGGTAATCGGTAATCGGTTAAAGCAGCTTTGCAGTTTTGCAGTTTTGTGCCGAAGGCATCCCGTCGGGACAGTTGTATAGCCGCGTCAGCCCATTAGCATAATAGCACATTGGCATATTGGCATATTTATCATTCATCATTCATAATTCATCATTCATAATTCATAATTCCTACAAACAACCATCAACTATCAACTTTTTCCCATTTCATTTGGATAGATTAAATATAAAACTTACTTTTGTGGCGCTTTAAAACGAGGTGATGTAGTTCAGCTGGTTAGAATGCCGGCCTGTCACGCCGGAGGTCGCGGGTTCGAATCCCGTCGTCACCGCAAAATTAAAGCGTAAATCCCTGATAATCTAACGATTATCGGGGATTTTTTATTTTGTATGGTCATTATAGGAGTTATTTTGGGTATTTATCCGTTTATTTTCACTTGTTCATAACAATATTTATAAAAAAACGTATAATTATTTGGTTAGTCACAGAAAAGAGTATATTTGTCACTGAAAAGTTAACACCTGTCAATCCAATCACCCGTTTTGTCAAATTTAAAAGGTGTTGTTATGAGAAATGTGAAAATTAAATTATTTGCATTTATTGCAATTGTATTAAGTCTACATCTGGTTAGCAGAAATGAACTAAAGGCAAGTACCTATTATGTTGCCACAACCGGTAATGATAATAACCCGGGGACTCTTGCCCAACCGTTTGCTACATGGCAAAAAGGCGCTACCGTGGCACTTGCCGGAGATGTGGTTTACATACGGGGTGGTGTTTACACTCCTTCCGGCAAATATTGGGGTATGCGTAAAGATGGTAAAAGCGGTACCGCTGGTAAACCAATTTCCATAATGGCCTATCCGGGTGAAACTCCTGTTATGGATTGCAGTAAACTTAATATAGGTACGGGCAGTTGGGGTATTGAAATTATTAATAGTTCCTGGTGGCATTTAAAAGGGTTGCATATACGGGGAGTTTCCCAGCAGGGTACCTCATATAATGTTATGGGTATCAGGATAAGCAATTGCAATAATATCAGAATCGAAGAATGTGAATTTTACAACATTCAAGGTATGGGGATGGCCATTTACGGTGCATCGGAAAACAATTATATAATTAATTGCGATTCCCATCATAACTACGATCCCAATGGTTCAACACCCGGGGGTGATGCAGATGGTTTTGTCATAGGAACAATCAGCGAAAGGAACGGGAACGAGAGAATTAACTACATCAAAGGATGCAGGGCCTGGAATAATTCAGACGATGGATATGATCTCTGGGAAAATGAAGGTACTGTTTACATGGATAGTTGCTGGGCCTGGAACAGCGGATATGATCAGGGTAATGGAAATGGTATTAAACTTGGTCAGGCCAATGGAACCAAAGAAGCCACACCGCAGAGGTATATAAACAACTGCCTGTTATTCTACAACAAAGTAGATGGCTTTGACAACAGTGAGGCCAATATATTAATGTCATTCTTCAACAATACTGTTTACAGGAACGGGGGGCGCGGATATGATTTTGGCCAGTATACAAATCCATTAATCTTTAAGAATAATATCTCTTACCGCAATGTAACTACGGATCGTTTCCCGGCAGCAACGGTGCATGATCATAATTCATGGGATGCTTCACCTTCCGTAACGGTAAGTGATGCAGACTTCGTAAGCGTGGATACTACGGGAGTAAGCAGAAAAAGAGTGAACGGTAAGCTTCCATCACTTAACTTCCTGAAACTAGCCACAGGTTCCGACCTGGTTAATGCGGGGACTGATGTGAGGATACCTTATCTTGGGAATGCACCGGATATCGGATATAATGAATCTTCAATTGCTGTAACCAATATTCCTGTAAACGGAATTACAGTTACCGGTGCCAATGGAGCAAACACCATTTCAATTTACCACGGTACCCTTCAGGTGAACGCAGCAATCTTACCTGCCAATGCCACCAATAAAACCATTATATGGTCGGTTCAGAACGGAACCGGACAGGCCACCATCAGTGCATCCGGTTTGGTTACTGCTCTTTCCAATGGCACGGTTACTGCCAGGGCTACTGCAAATGACGGATCGGGGGTCTATGGAACCTTGATCATAACAATCTCTAACCAGATAGCCCAATCCTCCCTGAAGACTTATTATGTTGCCACAAACGGTAATGATAATAATCCGGGAACTATGGCCCAACCGTTTGCAACATGGCAAAAAGGGGCTACCGTGGCACTTGCCGGAGATGTGGTTTACATACGGGGTGGCGTTTACACTCCTTCCGGTAACTATTGGGGTATGCGTAAAGATGGTAAAAGTGGTACCGCTGGTAAACCAATATCCATAATGGCCTATCCGGGTGAAACCCCTATATTGGATTGCAGTAGGCTTTCTATGAGTACGGGCAGTTGGGGTATTGAAATTATTAATAGTTCCTGGTGGCATTTAAAAGGGTTGCATATACGGGGAGTTTCCCAGCAGGGTACCTCATATAATGTTATGGGTATCAGGATAAGCAATTGCAACAATATCAGAATCGAAGAATGTGAATTCTACAGGATTCAGGGTATGGGAATGGCCATTTACGGTGCATCGGAAAACAATTATATTATTAATTGCGATTCCCATCATAACTACGACCCGAATGGTTCAACCCCCGGTGGTGATGCAGATGGTTTTGTCATAGGAACAATCAGCGAAAGGAACGGGAACGAGAGAATTAACTACATCAAAGGATGCAGGGCCTGGAATAATTCAGACGATGGTTTTGATTTCTGGGAAAATGAAGGTACGGTTTATGTGGATAGTTGCTATTACTAACTCAGTACTATTCCGGTTCAGATCTCTTACTCGAACTCTTCAGCAGCTTCTCCCTTAATCGTCATTTTTCTGCTGGGTATGCGCCCGTATTTATCAACACACCGTACATAATACCGGCCGGGAACAAGATCTCCTTTTTTCAGGACAAAGGGAATTTGTCTGGGTACAAATTCCATTACCACCTGACCATTCCGGCTACATATCGAAATTTTCAGCGTACTGATGTGGTAATTTCCCGTTATCAAAATCTGAGCAGAATCCATCAATGGATTTGGATTGATTATAACCTTTCTTTCCGAATGATTCGCCCTGATGGAATCCTTTTGTGAATAGCATGACGGACAGAAGGCCAGGCAGATTAGAATTAACACAATAGGAAGGTATATTTTCATGCCTGGAAGATTAAATGCTTTTTACCGGAAAAAAGAGAAATGGATGTTGCCGTATTTGCGGGTATCAAAAAAACGCGGATGTTGGGTAAATTTGTATTTTTTGGGATGTTCAAGAATAAACCACCCTTCAGGAAGCAACATATCCCGGCTTAAAACAGCCTCCGGTAATTTTTCAAGATCCTTCAATTCAAAAGGGGGATCGGCAAAGATCAGATTGTATTTCGTTTTGCAGATTTCCAGAAAGCGGAACACATCCATTTTTACCGCGTGAATTCCCTTCATATTCATCCTGGTGGCCATTTTAGCGATAAACTGAATTGACCGGCTGTTTGTATCAACCAGATCTATTTTCCTGCATCCCCGGGAATTGCACTCGTAGCTTATGCTTCCTGTTCCGCCGAATAAATCGAGAAAACTTACCTCTTCAAAATTGAAGTAATTGGTGAGAATATTGAATAAGGCTTCCCTGGCAAAATCGGTGGTTGGCCTTGAATCGAACTCTTTGCTGACTTCGATTATTCTGCCTTTATACTCTCCACCGACAATGCGCACGCCTGTAAATTAAGAAGGTTAAGATATTTGTAGGCCAAAGCCGGGGATAATCCGCTTGAAATGGGCGGAAGTCCGGATGCTGCATCATGGTCAGTGGCAGGCAGATATTGCCTGAGCATTTCGGAATACACAAGCCTGGAACTCATTTCACCCGAAAGGATCAGGGGAAGATCATTTGTATTCAGTGAAAGCTGTTTGCATACATACAATACATAATATAAAAGATCTGTTTCATTAACGTATTGAAAAGTATTGTACAGCAATAGCTTACCATTCCCGGTAACGGCCACATCAAAGAAATCCGTATTCAGTCCAACATAAATGGCTGTATTATTCAGGGAACCGGACTGATTGGACACATTCCATAAAAAGGGTGAAGCCTGGCTCGAAAATTCAACCTTTTTGAAATGCAGGGTGATCAATGAAACCAATGCCCGTGACATTGAAAATACGTTGTAAGTGCCCAGAACGCGGATATTATTGCTGAAGAGTTCGCCATCTGATGCACCACCGGCATTAAAATCCATATAATCGATAAGATGGTCATGACTGAAATAGCTTGCCGGTATCAGTACATTTTGCTGTGTATAGCTCATAAAGTGCACCTCCAGAAATGGAAGGTGTAAAATCTCATCCCGGTCAAGCACCGAAATTACCTGTCCTACCAGGTCACTTTCGAGGTAAACATGATCAAATCTGTACTTCCTGAAAACGATAAATTCCCTGTGCCTGTTGTTCCGGATACAATAGGCCAATCCGCTCCGGTCGGCTTGTATGGATAAATGATAATTTAGAGAATGGTCCTTATTGAAAGACCTGTCGACAAAATTCAGTTCAGGCATGAAAATAGGTTTTCAAAACGCTTTCTGCGAATTTAGATAAAATTTGATTCAATTTATCTAAATTGCAATTCCCGGAAAATACATAAATGAATAGCGGATATGCTTAAAGGCCATATGATTTCCATGATCCGTGAAAACCTGGGTCATCAGCCAACCAAGGGCCAGGAGGAATTAATTGGAAAACTGGCTGATTTTATCATGGAAGATAATGAAAATAAGGCATTTATTGTTAAGGGTTATGCCGGTACAGGAAAGACCACGCTGGTGAGCGCTGTAGTTAAAACGCTGGAGTACTGGAAAATAAAGTCGCTTCTGCTGGCGCCAACCGGAAGGGCAGCCAAGGTATTCTCATCGTATGCCGGAAAACCTGCCTATACAATTCACCGGAAAATATACAGGCAAAAATCATCAACAGATGGATTCGGAGCTTTCGTTCTGAACAAAAATCTTTTCAGCAACCTGGTCATCATGGTGGATGAAGCATCCATGATCTCCAATTCATTATCGGAAGATTCAGTTTTCGGCTCAGGACGGCTCCTTGAGGATCTGATAAGCTTTGTAAAAGATGGCGTGCGGTGCAGGCTTATTTTAATTGGCGATACAGCCCAGCTTCCTCCGGTAGGAATTAATCTGAGTCCGGCGCTCGATCGCACTGAACTGGGCGGAAACATACCTGTAGCCGGTGAACATGTGCTGACCGATATTGTAAGGCAGTCCTTTCAATCGGGCATATTGCAGAATGCCACCAAACTCAGGAACCAGATCACTGGCAAGACCTTTACCATGCCGGTTTTTAAGCAGGAAGGATTTAATGATATCCGGTTCGCCGATGGAAATGAGCTGCCCGAATTGCTCGAACGAACCTATGGAAAGTACGGAATTGAGGAAAACATCATTTTATGCCGTTCCAACAAAAAGGCAAACCAGTACAACAGCGGGATCAGGAAACAGGTACTGTTCCGGGAGGAAGAACTGGAAACCGGCGATCTGTTCATGGTGGTGAAGAATAATTACCACTGGGTGATAGAAAATCCGGAAATTGAATTTATTGCCAATGGGGATATCCTTCGCCTGGTGAAAGTGAAAAAATACGAAGAACGGTATGGTTTCAGGTTTGCCTATGCAATGCTTCGACTGATCGATTATGATATTGATTTTGAAGCCTGGGTTTTGCTGGACACACTGACTGCTGAATCAGCCTCCCTGAATAGTGAGGATAATAAAAAATTATATCTCAGCGTGCTGGAAGACTATTCCCACATTGAATCCCGATCAAAACAATATAAGATGGTTAAGGAAGATCCCTTTTTCAACGCCCTTCAGATCAAATACGCCTATGCCATTACCTGTCACAAGGCCCAGGGCGGGCAATGGAAGGCAGTGTACGTTGATCAGGGGTATATACCGAAAGACAAGATTGACCTTGAATATCTCCGTTGGTTGTATACAGCGGTAACCCGTGCAACAGACAATTTATACCTTGTTAATTTTTCTGCAGAACAGAGATTATAACATTTCGTATTTTTGTAAAAACTTTCTTTATGGCAAAAGAATATACAGACGAATTATTGCTGGACTTTGGCCGTGACGGTAATACGCTGATACCTGTCGTCACACAGGATTATAATTCCGGCAAGGTCCTCATTCTGGCATATGCCAACCGGGATGCATTTAAAGAAACCATTGAAAGCGGCTACGCCACTTTTTACAGCCGGAGCAGGAAGGAGATATGGAAGAAAGGACTTACATCCGGGAATCTTTTAAAAGTAATTGAAATCCGGATCAACTGCGAGCAAGACTCTCTGTTGTACATGGTGATCCCGGAGGGATCGGGTGCCTGTCATGCTCTAAAGCTGGATGGCACTTACCATGAAACTTGTTTTTACCGGCGGATCATACCCGATGATAAACTGGAAATTGTACCGGAATAATTTGATAATGTGCTAATGTGCTAATGTGCTAATATGCTAATGGGCTGACGCATCTGCAAAACTGCAAAACTAAAGAACATAGAACTGCAGAACTTTTCTTCCTACAAATTCAATATTAACGCGAACACTCCCAACAAGATCAGCACCATCCCTGAAAGTAGTTTTTCATGATGATCGAGAAAGTGAGACTGGATTGCGCGAACACCCTTATTGCCCAGGTAAACCAGAAGTAACATCCCTGAAACTGTAACTAAAACATATACAGCTGAGACCAGCAGGATACCCATCCACCCCTGCGTTCCGGCCTGAAAATAATAGGCTTCTATTTCCAGACACGGGCTAAGGAACATGGTAATGGCAAGGGAAATAATGATGGCCCATTTCGAACGTTTCCGGGCTACTGCTGAAGGAATGCCATGTGTGTGGTGATGATGTTTCAGCCGGTCGACAACAAGGTAAATTACCCCCAACAGAATCAGAAGAGATGGTGCAACTTTCTCGGAAATGAATGTGTAATTTTCATTGAGCCTGTGACCGACAAAACCGATGGCTATTCCAATAAGGAGTGTGCTAAGTGTATGAGCAAATCCGCTGATACCTGTAACTACCAGTGTTTCACGCTGGGTCCAGTTCTCCGCTTTTCCAATGGCAACAACGGGCAACCAGTGATTGGGTATGGCTGCATGGATTATACTGAGAAGAAAACTCCCAAAAAATAGTGGCCACATATATAGATTCTGATAAAAATATTCTGGTCGGGTACAAATATAACCGAAACAGTTGAATTAAAATGATTGCAGAATCCTGATAGTCAATAATCCTAAAAATTGATTAAAAATAGTAGCTGTTTTATGCCTGTAAGAGTAGATAAAAATATATTTTTACAATCAGTAACCAGTTTAATATAACATACTATGAGTGAGTCAATTAAGCTTATTTTAAAGACAAAATCCATTCCTGTGCTCGTTGATTTCTGTTTGGAGGAAAAAATTGAGTTCAATGTAAAGCCCCAGGATTTTCCTGATACCGACTGGGAATTTAATTTAATTATAAAGGATATTAAAAGCGGTGTCATCACAGGAATGTTCCTGCGTGAAAATCGCATCGAAATTCCGGGAAGAGACTCTCAGAAAGCCAAAAAGCCTGCTGTTAAAAAGTCCCGCGAAGAAGAAGAAAAATCAAGTGTTGCGCCTGCTGTTGATGAAACCAAAACTCCTGAATCGGAGGATAAGGGATTATTCTAAAACAATATTATTAGGTGCTGGAATGCTAGGCGTAGTTACAAACTACGCCCAGCCGTGGGGCTGCTAAGCGTAGTTTACTCGCTTTCGCTCGTGAAATAGTTGGAACTACGCTTACTTTCCAATTTTTTTTTCTGATTTATCCCACCCAACCCAAAAACAAGGGTCAGGTAAATCACCACGCACAAAACGCCGCAGGCGGAAAAGAGAAACAAAACCCGTGGAGAAAAAGCCATCCAGATGAAACCTGCCACGCTGGAGGCAATGAGCGTTGCCAGACTTCCAAAACCCGTATAAAAGCCAATGGCAGTGGCCGTATCCCTGGTATCAACCAGGTTGGTGATCAATGCTTTTGATATTCCTTCAACTGCAGCGGCATACAAGCCATACAGGAAGAAAACAAACAGAATCAGGCCAATGGCAGTCACAAATCCAATGCTGCCATAAACCACAACAAACAGCAGCAATCCGCCCAACAACACAATCTTTAACCCGATTTTATCTGCCAGGGCCCCCAGGGGATAGCTTAACAGGGCATAAGAAACATTGTAAAAAATATATACACCAATCAAGGCGGTATCGCTAAAACCTTTTTCCTTTAGTAACAGCAGGAGAAAGGCATCGGAGCTGTTAAACAAGGTAAACGCAAGCAAGCCGGCCACAAGGACCTTATAACTTTTAGGTGATTTTTTCCAGTAAGAAAGAAATCCGAAAATGGGGGTATATACCTTATTTGTAACTGCTTCTGCATTTTTCCGGTCCTTCAGCAGAAGCGTCAGGGATACGGCAGCGATACCGGGAACAACAGCCAGAATGAACATCCACCGGTATTGTCCGGGAAAAAACGAAAGAAACAACAGGGCCAAGTGCAGGTCCGATGGCTGCTCCCAGTGTATCCATGCTTCGATGGAATCCGAAAACGCGGGCTTTCGTTTCCTTCGTTGCCTCATCGGAAAGCAAAGCATCCCGCGCACCTGTTCGTAAGCCCTTTCCGATCCTGTCAAACGCCCTTGCCATAAAAATCCAGACCGGGGCGATCAACAGACCCATCATGGGTTTTGAGAGTGCACTCATCGTATAGCCCCAGCGGATGAAAGGAACCCGTTTCCCGCTGCGATCCGAAAGATTTCCGAAATAGCCCTTGGACAGTCCGGCAATAGCCTCTGCCATACCTTCAAGAATACCGATCAGTGCAACTGTAAAACCTATCTTACGCAGATAAATGGGCATAACGGGATACAGCATTTCACTGGCAATATCAGTAAAAAGGCTGACAAACGAAACGATCAATATGGTCCGTGTAAGGATCTTCCTTCCTTCCATGGATTAATATTGCATAATTATTAATATGTGTTCAACCAACGGTATCGTCGCGCAGTATCACCGAATTTAACAGCGGCCATAAACTCATGTGTACCGTATGTATGACTCATTAAGGGACCAAAATTATAGTCGAATCCATAACCCACGAAATAACGGTCAAACCGGGCACCCAGAAAAATCACCATGGCATTTCCTGTACGGTAGGATAATCCGGCCCAGTAATTCTGCTTGTAATAAACCCTGGCATTCACATCGAGCTGAGGCTTGGCTGAGGTAGGTATTTTCAACAACATAGATGGTTCAACTGTAAATTCATCATTGATCTCATACACATATCCGGCTATCAGATTATAATTCCGTTTCAACCTGTATTCCCCTGTGTTTTCACCACCAAACTGTATTGACGACTGAAATATCTGCATAACAGAAGCACCGCCATATATGTTCGCTGTTTTATAGAAAACGCCAAAATTGGCATCCGGAATGTAAATGGTACCTTTTATCCCATCAATCAGGGCATCATATTCATTATCAGAAGTAATTACCTTATCCTTGTTGAGCCGGAACTGATAAAATACCCCAGATAAACCAAAAGACAGCTGGCCCTCTCCCATATTCAGATGATAAGCATACGTGGCTTCCAGTCCTGTGCGCCCAAGGGGACCGGTGCGATCATCAAAAACATGGGCAGCCCATCCTACCCTGCCCGACCGTGAACTAAGCCTTCTTTTTTTGCGAACGGAAAGATTCTTTGAAATGAAACTATTCCGAAGAAGCCGTGAATCAATAGTGAGGGCATGTGTTCTTGGAGAGCCGTCTAATCCAACCCATTGTTCACGGGCAACCAGGCTGACGGATGTATAACCATCGCTTCCCGCGCAGGCTGGATTTAGAAGGAATTTATTAAAAGTATACTGACTGTATACGGGTAGTTGCTGGCCTTTAAGCCAGCAAACCGGTACGATCAAAAACAGGCAGGTAAGTATGGAAACTCGAATTCGAACCATGGGTTTTCAGTTATATGGGTTATCGGATAATGGTTATGTTACCGGAAATCGGCGAAGTGCCTTTCATCTTCAGATCAATTATATAGAAGTATGTGTCGACCGGCAGATCCTTGCCGCTTGAATCTTTACCTTCCCAGTCATTCTCATACCCCCCGTCCTGTTCGTAAATCATTCTGCCCCAGCGGTCAAAAATCTGGATGCTGGCATCGGGGAACAGGGAGATATTGTTGATCTTCCATGTGTCATGTACATTGTCATCATTGGGTGTAATTGTATTTGTAATATCACCCAGGAGTGTTACCGGATCACAAGGCTTGATGATGATTTCATCCGTGCCCTCGCAGCCATCAGCATTGGTAACAATTACACTCACATTTCCTGCCCCTTCACGAACGGTAATCGGATTCACAGTTTCACCGGTGGACCAGGAATAACTGTCAAAGTCACCGGCATCCAGTTCAAGTGAATTGTCGCCGCAAAGTACGGTATCCCTTCCCAGATCAACAACAGGTGTGGTACTTATCAGCAGGGAAGCGGTATCGGAACCATTACACAAATACTCATCCCATACCGTGACAAATACCAGTCCGGATTCAGATACCGTTAATTCAGGATCTGTTGAACCATCATTCCATTCGTAACTTTCGTAATTCTCTGAGAGACTGAATGTATGCGAGCTGCCTTCACAAATTATAACATCTTCACCCAAATTGGGTTCAGGCTGTGAAACAAGTACCATGGTATCTTCTTTGGCACTATAACAACCCTTATTGGAAACCTTTTCAACCTCAATCAAATAGTCTCCGCCTTGTACATTCCAGTCAATTTCAATTTCCGAAACACCGTTTGCGGTAATTCCCAATCCAGGTACATTCCAGTTATAGGTGGCATTGGATTCAGCGTTCACATAATATATCACATTTTGCTGGCCGGAACAAACCACGTCAACATAACCCGGCACTGATATTCCAATATGAGAGGAAACAATTTCTTCCGAGACAGGTACCAGGTTGGCCACAGCAAAGGCATCCCCTTCCCAGGCACCCGAACATCCTGATGCCGTATTGTATGCCTTGCCCATTATATGCAAGGTTTCAGCGGCTCCAAGATTAACCGTGAAAACATAAGGTGCTGAATTATCCGTTGAAGCGACTGTTACACCCTCATCGGTTGAAAAATCAACCCTGTCGGCATTTATCAGTGTAGCTGTCAGGTCAATACTGCCCGGACCACATCTTTCAGCACTTTCAATAATCACGCCCGGAACCGCATTAACAAGGATATAATCAGTTTTCACCAGGGTGTCTGAAAGACCATTGCTGATGATCAGGCGAACCGTCTTTAATCCCGGGGTTGTATAGTTCACAACATGCGGACCTGAAAGGGTTGCTGAAGCCGGGGATGCGCCATCGCCAAATTCCCATTCAAATGTGGTAGATGATGTGGTACCCAGGGAATGATTAGCAAATATGACCTCATCACTAATACAGACATTTGTGTCGCTGGCTGTAAAATCAGCCACCAGGTCACATCCTACAAGGTCTACATCAAGTTGTACCGGAATTCCAGGGCATCCAATGGATGTAGTTTCTGTTACTGTTATGGTACCGCTTTCAGTTCCAAAATCGACTGTAATTTCATTATTATCGGGACCTGTAGCTCCTGAAACAATAACTGCTGCCACCGGAACCGTCCATGAATAACTGGATCCTGCAGTCGGCACCACGCTGTATGAAACGCCGGTTGTACTGCACAACGGACTCATGTCACCGGTAATTACGGATGTCACCGGATCATTTCCCGTTACAATGGTAACAGCCAGTCGCAAAATACTCTCACATCCGCCAATAGTCTGGCTGGCATAATAGGTACCATCAGTCAGGATCGTAGCTGCATCAAGCGGCAGTCCGCCGGTTGCAGCGTCATACCATTCTATGCCGGTCCCTGTCACAACGATATCACGCCAATGTCGGGCTATTGCTGTTGCAGAAGGATTGTATTGCATTGCCTGTCGGAGCGGCCGGATCATTAATAGCAACTGTCACTGCAAATCGTGTATTGCTTTCGCATGCACCCACTGTCTGTGAAACATAATATATCGATCCGTCTGCAAGTGTGGTCGATCCTGGCAATGCAGTACCTCCTGATGGTACATCGTACCACAGCAGGTTGGTTCCTGTAGCTGCCAGATCGGAAATCAACGGTTCTGACATACTGCAGAAGCTTTGCGTTGCACTTCCTGTCGGGGCTGCCGGGTTGTTTACCGTGACTGCCGCGGCAAAACGCAGGGCCGATTCACATGTACCCACTGTCTGGCTTGCATAATAAGTTCCGGTACCAAGGGCTGTTGTCGTTACCAGGGCAGATCCGCCGGTGGCAGCGCTGTACCATTGAATGGCAGTGCCGGTAGCGGTAAGATTGGCCACTGTCGGGTTATTGATTGCGCAGAAGCTTTGCGTTGCACTTCCTGTCGGGGCTGCCGGGTTGTTTACCGTGACTGCCACGGCAAACCGCAGGGCTGATTCACACGTTCCGACCGTCTGGCTTGCATAATAAGTGCCTGTTGCAAGAGCTGTTGTAGTGACAAGGGCTGTTCCGCCGGTTGCGGCGCTGTACCACTTTATGGCAGTGCCGGTAGCGGTAAGGTTTGCAACAGTCGGGTTATCGATTGCACAGAAGCTTTGTGTTGCACTTCCTGTTGGGGCTGCCGGGTTGTTCACCGTGACTGCCACGGCAAATCGCAGGGCTGATTCACATGTTCCCACTGTCTGGCTTGCATAATAGGTGCCGGTTGCAAGTGCTGTTGTCGTTACCAGGGCTGTCCCGCCGGTTGCGGCGCTGTACCACTTAATGGCAGTGCCGGTAGCGGTAAGATTAGCCACTGTCGGGTTATCGATTGTACAGAAGCTTTGTGTTGCACTTCCTGTCGGGGCTGCAGGGTTGTTTACAGTGACTGCCACTGCAAACCGCAGGGCTGACTCGCATGTACCCACCGTCTGGCTTGCATAATAAGTGCCGGTTGCAAGGGCCGTTGTCGTTACAAGGGCTGTTCCGCCGGTTGCAGCGCTGTACCACTTAATGGCAGTGCCGGTAGCGGTAAGATTAGCGACTGTCGGGTTATCGATTGCACAGAAGCTTTGTGTTGCACTTCCTGTCGGGGCTGCCGGATTGTTCACCGTGACTGCCACGGCAAATCGCAGGGCTGACTCGCATGTACCCACTGTCTGGCTTGCATAATAATTGCCGGTTGCCAGGGCCGTTGTCGTTACAAGGGCTGTTCCGCCGGTGGCAGCGCTGTACCACTTAATGGCAGTGCCGGTAGCGGTAAGATTAGCCACTGTCGGATTATCAATTGCACAGAAGCTTTGCGTTGCACTTCCTGTCGGGGCTGCCGGGTTGTTCACCGTGACTGCCACGCAAATCGCAGGGCTGACTCGCATGTACCCACTGTCTGGCTTGCATAATAGGTGCCGGTTGCAAGTGCCGTTGTCGTTACCAGGGCTGTCCCGCCGGTGGCAGCGCTGTACCATTTTATGGCAGTGCCGGTAGCGGTAAGATTAGCCACTGTCGGATTATCGATTGTACAGAATGACTGTGTTGCACTTCCTGTCGGGGCTGCCGGATTGTTTACAGTGACTGCCACTGCAAATCGCAGGGCTGACTCGCATGTACCCACTGTCTGGCTTGCATAATAAGTGCCGGTTGCAAGGGCAGTTGTCGTTACAAGGGCTGTCCCGCCGGTTGCGGCGCTGTACCACTTAATGGCAGTGCCGGTAGCGGTAAGATTAGCGACCGTCGGATTATCGATTGCGCAGAAGCTTTGTGTTGCACTTCCTGTCGGGGCTGCCGGGTTGTTCACTGTGACTGCCACGGCAAATCGCAGGGCCGACTCACATGTACCCACCGTCTGGCTTGCATAATAAGTGCCGGTTGCCAGGGCCGTTGTCGTTACAAGGGCTGTTCCGCCGGTTGCGGCGCTGTACCACTTAATGGCAGTGCCGGTAGCGGTAAGATTAGCCACTGTCGGATTATCGATTGCACAGAAGCTTTGTGTTGCACTTCCTGTGGGGGCTGCCGGATTGTTCACCGTGACTGCCACGGCAAACCGCAGGGCTGACTCGCAGGTTCCCACTGTCTGGCTTGCATAATAAGTGCCTGTTGCAAGGGCCGTTGTCGTTACCAGGGCTGTTCCGCCGGTGGCAGCGCTGTACCACTTAATGGCAGTGCCGGTAGCGGTAAGGTTTGCAACAGTCGGGTTATCGATTGCGCAGAAGCTTTGCGTTGCACTTCCTGTGGGGGCTGCCGGATTGTTTACCGTGACTGCCACGGCAAACCGCAGGGCTGATTCACAGGTTCCCACTGTCTGGCTTGCATAATAAGTGCCTGTTGCAAGGGCAGTTGTGGTTACAAGAGCTGTCCCGCCGGTTGCAGCGCTGTACCACTTAATGGCAGTGCCGGTAGCGGTAAGGTTAGCCACTGTCGGGTTATCGATAGTACAGAAGCTTTGCGTTGCGCTTCCTGTCGGGGCTGCCGGGTTGTTTACCGTGACTGCCACGGCAAAACGCAGGGCCGACTCGCATGTACCCACAGTCTGGCTTGCATAATAAGTACCCGTGGCAAGGGCAGTTGTCGTTACAAGGGCTGTCCCGCCGGTTGCGGCGCTGTACCACTTAATGGCAGTGCCGGTAGCGGTAAGGTTTGCAACAGTCGGGTTATCGATTGTACAGAAGCTTTGCGTTGCACTTCCTGTCGGGGCTGCCGGGTTGTTCACCGTGACTGCCACGGCAAACCGCAGGGCTGATTCACATGTTCCCACTGTCTGGCTTGCATAATAAGTGCCGGTTGCAAGGGCCGTTGTAGTGACAAGGGCTGTCCCGCCGGTTGCAGCGCTGTACCATTTTATGGCAGTGCCGGTAGCGGTAAGATTAGCCACTGTCGGATTATTGATAGTACAGAATGACTTTGCGTTGCACTTCCTGTCGGGGCTGCCGGGTTATTTACAGTGACTGCCACTGCAAACCGCAGGGCTGACTCGCATGTACCCACCGTCTGGCTGGCATAATAAGTGCCGGTTGCCAGGGCCGTTGTCGTTACAAGGGCTGTCCCGCCGGTGGCAGCGCTGTACCACTTAATGGCAGTGCCGGTAGCGGTAAGATTGGCCACTGTCGGATTATCGATAGTACAGAAGCTTTGCGTTGCACTTCCTGTCGGGGCTGCCGGGTTGTTTACAGTGACGGCCACTGCAAATCGCAGGGCTGACTCGCATGTACCCACTGTCTGGCTTGCATAATAAGTGCCCGTGGCAAGGGCAGTTGTCGTTACAAGGGCTGTCCCGCCGGTTGCGGCGCTGTACCATTTTATGGCAGTGCCGGTAGCGGTAAGATTGGCGACCGTCGGGTTATCGATTGTACAGAAGCTTTGTGTTGCACTTCCCGTGGGAGCTGCCGGGTTGTTCACCGTGACTGCCACGGCAAACCGCAGGGCTGACTCGCATGTACCCACTGTCTGGCTTGCATAATAAGTACCTGTTGCCAGGGCCGTTGTCGTTACAAGGGCTGTTCCGCCGGTTGCGGCGCTGTACCATTTTATGGCAGTGCCGGTAGCGGTAAGATTAGCCACTGTCGGGTTATCGATTGTACAGAATGACTGTGTAGCACTTCCTGTCGGGGCTGCCGGGTTGTTTACAGTGACGGCCACTGCAAATCGCAGGGCTGATTCGCACGTCCCGACTGTCTGGCTTGCATAATAAGTGCCGGTTGCCAGGGCCGTTGTCGTTACAAGGGCTGTTCCGCCGGTGGCAGCGCTGTACCACTTAATGGCAGTGCCGGTAGCGGTGAGATTAGCGACTGTCGGGTTATCGATTGCACAGAAGCTTTGTGTTGCACTTCCAGTGGGGGCTGCCGGATTGTTCACCGTGACTGCCACGGCAAAACGCAGGGCTGACTCGCATGTACCTACTGTCTGGCTTGCATAATAGGTGCCGGTTGCAAGGGCCGTGGTTGTAACCAAAGCTGTTCCGCCGGTTGCGGCGCTGTACCACTTAATGGCAGTGCCGGTAGCGGTGAGGTTAGCGACTGTCGGGTTATCGATTGCACAGAAGCTTTGTGTTGCACTTCCAGTGGGGGCTGCCGGATTGTTTACAGTGACTGCCACGGCAAAACGCAGGGCTGACTCGCAGGTTCCCACTGTCTGGCTTGCATAATAGGTGCCGGTTGCAAGGGCCGTAGTTGTAACCAAAGCTGTTCCACCGGTGGCGGCGCTGTACCATTGAATGGCAGTGCCGGTAGCGGTAAGGTTGGCGACTGTCGGGTTATCGATTGTACAGAAGCTTTGCGTTGCACTTCCTGTCGGGGCTGCCGGATTGTTCACCGTGACTGCCACGGCAAAACGCAGGGCCGACTCGCAGGTTCCCACCGTCTGGCTGGCATAATAAGTGCCGGTTGCCAGGGCCGTTGTCGTTACAAGGGCTGTTCCGCCGGTTGCGGCGCTGTACCACTTAATGGCAGTGCCGGTAGCGGTAAGATTGGCCACTGTCGGATTATCGATTGTACAGAAGACTTTGTGTTGCACTTCCTGTCGGGGCTGCCGGGTTGTTTACCGTGACTGCCACGGCAAATCGCAGGGCTGATTCACACGTCCCGACTGTCTGGCTTGCGTAATAATTACCTGTTGCAAGGGCTGTTGTCGTTACCAGGGCAGTTCCGCCGGTGGCAGCACTGTACCACTTAATGGCAGTGCCTGTAGCAGTAAGATTAGCGACCGTCGGATTATCGATTGCGCAGAAGCTTTGTGTTGCACTTCCTGTCGGGGCTGCCGGGTTGTTTACAGTGACTGCCACGGCAAACCGGTTACGGCTTTCGCAACCGAGGATAGTCTGGCTGGCATAATAACTGCTTGCATCTGAAAGGACAGTACCTGCAGGTAGCGGTGTTCCGCCAATTGCCGATGCATACCATTGTATGGCAGTTCCCACTGCAGTTAAACTGGCAATCGTTGGATTATTGATGACGCAGAATGACTGGGAAGCCGTACCCGTTGGAGCAGCAGGATCGCTGATATTAACGGTTACCGTTTGTGTAAGCTGGCTGCTGCAGCCATTATTGTATGCCAATACATTAAAAGTTGTGGGTGCTGTCAGCTGAAGGGATGAAAGACCGATATTTCCACCGGTGCCTGCACTGGCACTGCCGATGGGAATAGCGCCATCTCTTAACTGGTAGCTGAAACCTGATTCTGAACCGGCCACTGTAACAATGGCAATGTTATCGTAGCAAACGGTAGACGGTGCGGAAACTGTGAGTCCGATCAAAGGTTGAGGATCTACCACCACATTTACAACATCGGTGCCTGTAATTCCTGCATTATTTTCAACTACTGTTACCGAACCATTACCCACGGTATTCCAGGTTACGGATATGGTATTCCCGGTGCCTGATACCGGTGTGCCACCCACGACCGTCCAAGCATATGTATGTGTGCCTACAAGTGGCGTTGAATAATTGACCACATTGCCCTGGCACTGGTTTGCCGTACCGGGTGAAATGACTGGTGACGGGGCATTCACAACAGTAATGGCCTGCACATCCTGGGCCACACATCCGTTGGAGCTTGTTTCAACGACCTGCAGCTGGTAAACGGTCGGAAATGATCCGGGAGTTGTGATTGTAATATTGGTTGCATCTGCAGCGGGCGAGGCAATTGTGCCTCCGCTTGCACCCTGCCAGCTCCATGCATAGGAGCTTCCGGCATTACTGGCTGTGTTGAAATTTCTTATTTCAGCCGCGCCTACTGTAAAGGTTCCCTGGATATCCGGAATACTGGTGGGCTTTACAACCACCGGGAATAAGGATGCGTCTACAACACCGGGACCAGTAATATCCCAAACAGCGATAAGTTGAATATTCGGTGTGCCCGGACCACCGAGATCGGCACCTGTTAATTGAATATTATAGGTACCTGAACCAATACCTGATTGGGTGAAGCTATTGGTTCCGGCCAGATAGGTGAGCGTCCAGTTGGGTGTTCCGGTTAAAGTGACCGATACCGTAACTACTTCACCGTTATTGCAGATGGTGGCCGGACTGACACTATTGATCCTGGCTGTTACACCGCTTACTCCCAGTGTAAATACATAATCATCTGTAGAAACAGGTGTTGTTGTGGCCACTGTCCCTGATGACAGGGATCCGCTGACCAGGCTGCCCTTTTCTTCCCATTGGTTGGTGACCCATTCGGTTACCCTTGTTGAAGCCACTGAGGCAATGGAACTGGCAGCGTCCCAGCGAAGACGTATGTTTGCCGTATTTGCGCCCGGTCGGTTGACTATCCAGTATTCATTGTTACTTACTGAAGTGATCGGGGATAATAGATTTAACCGGCTGTAGGTTCCATCCGGATCCGCATTCACATACCGTGCTTTCCAGTAATTGGTTGCATTAACGCCTGAAACCAGGATATTTCCGTACCGGGCTGGTTTGGCAGATGCGCCGTTATAATTTCCTACAGGAAAGTTGAATGATTGTCCTGCAATTATTTGTTTGCTTAACGGACCATCTACAAAGGATGCATCACTTCCGCCTGTTACAGGGTTGGCCAGGGTGCTGGTAATGGTGAGCAAATTTGCGTCGTTGGTATTGATCCTTCCATTGGTTAGGTATAACCATCCTGCTACTTCGGCTGAACCTGAAAGGGTAGCTCCGGCCGGGTTATTGATCCTTAACCTTGAAAAATGTTCAGGACCTGATGTTGTACTGATCGTCTGAAGCGATGTTCCTTCAAGAGAAACCATTCCTGTGCCGGGAACAAATCCGGATGCAACATTATCCGTCCAGTTGCCCCACACCGTTATATTTTTGTTGTATACCGAATTGATCAGCTGGCTTTCCGATATAAGCAGACTACCCTTCACCAGGATATTCATGCTGGACATGGTCTTGCTTATGGGTCCGGTGAATTCCAGGTTCTGGTAAGTTCTTATGATGGGTGAAATATTACTCAGTACGCCCGAGGCTCCGTTGTATTCAATAGTACTTCCGGTGGTATTCATGAAGTCGGTAAAATCACCTCCGGGAAATACAAACTGGCCGAAACCTGTATTACTCATAATGATGCGGCCTGCACCACTTACATGTCCGAAGTTAAGTCCAACCTTATTGTTAAGATTGAGGGTACCTCCGTTAAGTACAGAATAGGCCGATCTGTCGTCAGTTGTAACATTGATCCGGTGACCGGAAGCAATGATGACCGGGTTCCCATCGGGCGGAACGGTAGCTACTGGTCCACCATGTCCGCCGGTTGCCCATGAACCGGCTACATTCCAGTCCGCACCGGTAATGTAGTGATATTCGGGGCCAGGTTATAACTGTAATAGACCGGCTTGGTCAGGAAATTTGGCGGTTCCCCGCAGGTATATTCACCATCAATATAATTCTGTGTGAAGGAGATCGTATTGGCACCCGTATTTATAACCCCTGTACCCAGGTTTGTCCATATGTTGGTATAGTATCTCGCTCCAACATAGATGGCTTCATTACCGGTAACATCACTCTGAAGGTAAGTATAGGTATGGGTTGCAGAGGTCATCCCACCGAACCCCGAACTGGAAACATTCCAGTAGTACTGCAGCTCATTCGAAAGCGCATCGGTGAGGGATGGTATTTTTATATTCACCGGTTTCAGTGTGATGCTGCCCGGTGTTCCAAAAGTAACTGCATAAGTCACAGGCGTATATTTTCCGGCTACACCCATTGGAAATGTAAATGATGTTCCGGAAACAGCCGGATATATTTTCTTTACACCTCCATCGCTGAGTACACCATTTGTGATGATCCAGTTCCGGTTGCCTGCCACACCGGGAGTTCCTGATATAGAGGATGATGAGGAGAGTGTCAGCAGAAAATCGTTAATATAAAGATAACCTGTCGTCAAAGTCAGCGCGCCGTTAATAGTGGCATCCGCAGCCAGGGTGGCTCCGTTTGCTGCACCATTGGCAAGGGTCAGATTACCGAACTGGCCGGAATTATTACCTGAAATGACCTGGTTGCGCGTTCCCTGCAGGAGAAGACTACCTGCACCGGTGGAAGTATGAATCCCATTGTTGATAACATCACCCTGCAACACGATGTTCAGGGCTCCTGCATTGGTAAGGGTACCCTGGCTGATCGCAAGTGTATCGCTAATGGTGGGCTGGAATGCACCCGGACTTGAAAATGTAATTGCTGTGCCAACGGTCTTATCGATAACCACTTTTTTAAAGAGGGTGTTCACACCAAATGTTGCTGTCTGGGTGTTGCCTCCATTGAAAGTGGTTGTGTTTGTTCCGGCAGTATAGACGCCATTATTTGTATAATTCCCGGCTATCAGGACGTTTTTATTGTTACAGTTCAATGTACTGCTGTTAGTCCCGATATTGAGATCCCCCGTGAGTATCAATGGATTCACCATGATCCTTGCGGTGGCAATATTACCCGCATTGAAGCTGGTAATATTCAGGTGGTGCAAATTGCAGGTTGCGTCTATATTATAGGTTTGGCTGCCAATAGCTGATCCGGGCGCCAGGTTAATGGTACCGCCGGTCACCGAACTGCCGGAAGGCCTAAGATAAAGATCTCCGAAATCAACTCCTGCACCGCGGTATATATTGATCGTTCCCCCGCTAAAAGTGAATGAACTGTTATCATTACATATTTCAAATTTAGCCCGGGTGTTATCCGAAACCTTACCATAAATATTCAGTACTCCGCCCGATTGAGAAAATCTCAGGGATCCCTGTGTGGTAAGCGAATTTCTTTTGATCTGACCGTTTACATTTAATATACCACCCACGAGGTCAATTGTCGGTACACCATCGGAAGAATATTCAATGCAATTTCTTCGGGTATTCCCCATGTTACCAACGTTTAGGGTGCCTGCCAGAACTTCGAGCTTACCGGTCAGGAACAGCGTACTGTCATTGCCATTGTTATTGGAAACAGTGACATTGGCCACACTGTCGATACTTAAACAACCGGTTTCGGGAATGGTAAAACTCCGGTTGGTTGAAAGATTGAAAGTACTCTGCTTGATCCTGAAGGTTCCGTTCCTGAGTCTGACAGCCGGATCAAATGACGTGGTAATATTCGACCTGACATTTAGTACGGGTGTCTGATCCGTACCTTTGTTTACTTCAAGGGAATAGAAATCTTTGGCAGCACCGCTGATGCTCGTATTGGTCGATCCTTTAAAGTAAGTCAGTATCCGCCCGTTTGTTACACTGGCATCAAAAGTACCCGTGCCTGAAAGATCGCCGAATAGTTCCAGGATGTGGTTGACGGGGGCACTGCTTAACACGGTAAATGATCCATTTACAATTAAATTATTGAGGACTTTGACTGTCTGGATATTTGTATTCTGAAAAAGGAATGTTCCGGCTTCCACGCTCAGATTATGATTAACCTGGATTGTATGTATTGCTATAGTGTTCGTAATGGCTTCACCGGCATCTGATTTGGTCAGGTCATTATAAATGGTCAGGTCACTATTGGGAAAGCTGACCCAGGTTCCCGAAACGGGACTCATCTTCAGATTATAATAATGGTTTAAAACCAGACCTGTAACATCAGACGTTAAGGGCATCGTAATACTGGCCCCTGTAAGTGTATAATATTCAACGGTTCCTCCATTTTCGCCAATGAATTCACCAAAGTCACCCCGCGGAAAATAACTGTTCGACGCAATGCGCATGGTTCCGGTACCTGTAACTCCTTTTTCAGGAAGGGCCTCAAAATTATGGCCTGTATAATTCCTCAGGTCAAGAACCGAGTTTGCAAAAATTGTCAGACTACCGCATACCTTGCCATTTTGATAAATAACCACAGTATGATTATGGGTTGCGTCTCCGATGATTACAATTGTATTTGCATCAGGTACGCTTGTTCCGGCCGGTCCGCCTACTGCCACAGACGACCACGTTGCCGTATGGCTCCAGTCACCGTCTGTACCGGTACTGTATAAAATTGGAATGGAAGCAAAGGCATTGGATTCACCCGCCGTATATTCGCCATCCGCTGTAAATGCGGTATCATAAGTAACAATGTTGGATCCCTCATTGACTAAAACCGGATTATTGATTGAAGTCCAGGAATTGGATGCATTATTCCGGAAAACCGCAGGGATGTAAGCGTTTTCAGCGCCACCTCCAACAAAATAGTTAGTTGCTGCATCATAGGTATAGTTATGGATGACTGAACCAGCAGGTACACCCGAAAATCCGCTTTGGGTTGTTTTCCAATAACAGGAAAGGGAATTGGTGGTTTGTGCAAGGGGATGCCTTGAATTGACAGGACGTGAGGTTACAGTGCCATAAGCAGCCGGGGCATTGCTGAATCGTATGGAAGCCGGCATATAGTAATAGGTGGCATTGGCACTGTTATAAAAGCCAAATGGGAATACATAGGCAGTTGTATTGGAATAGACTTTGCTCACACCACCATCCGACATAAGACCGGAGGTCTGGATCATCCGGCTCTGGTCAAATGTTTTGCCCGTACCTGAAATATTATCATACACATCGCCGGTTGCGGTGAGTAAAAGGTTGCTCGTACCTATATTCAAACGGGCACTGGTATTGGCAAGGCGAAGCTCTCCCGTAACGGTCATGTTTGATTGCATCGCTACTGTTCCACCTGTTTTATTCAGGGTGAGGTTATTGAATTTCCCCGATCCGTTGCCTGATATCACCTGGTTTGCCACGCCGGTCAGCTGAATACTTCCGGCTCCGCTTACAGGTTTAAAATGGGTCCCTGAATTGGTGATATTTCCCCTTACATCAATGATCCGGCCATTGTCGTTCAATGTACAACCCGCGTCAATCTGGAGATTGGCTCTCACGATGACCGGTGTGGCCGCGCTGGCATTGTTCACAGTGAGGCTGGATGCACCGGACAAGGTAAGATTATTCAGATTGCCACTGATGGTACCCTGAATATCGAGTGTCTGGGATCCTGTTCCGTTGAAAATGGTGGTGTTGGTGCCGGGGGTATAGGTTGTACCGGTAAGAATATTGAAATTTCCACCCACCTGCACATTCACATTCTGGGTATTGTTAAATAAAGCCGTGTTCTGCAATGTGAAGTTTTGTTGCACTACAAGGGGAAGAGGATTGATTAATGCTGTAATCCCGGCTATTCCCCTAACCTGAAAGCTGTTGGCAGTACCATATACTTCGAGATTGGGAAGCGGAACAGTTGAATTCATATACGCGAGCCTGGGCGTTGTACTGATCCTGATGGTCCCGCCGGTGACTTCAATGTTTTTTGGCAGGCTTCCCAGCATTAAACTGAAATTGTTGGCTGCGCCGCCCCCGCCAAATGAGGTTTGAATATCAATCGTACCTCCGGTCATTATAAAAACATTCTCGGGATAGGCAATTGAAAAAGTAGCATGCTGGGTAGTGGCTCCTGAAACGTCATACGAACCCAGGGTTAACGTGCCTCCGTATATCTTAAATGCTCCGCGATGAGGATTTCCGGCCAAAACCGACGTCCGGCACGACCGGGTAAGAATATTTCCGCTCTCAATAATTATATTCCCTGATTCCCTCAGCACAAGACCTATTTGTCCCAAAAAGGTAGCCTGACAATTAGATGAAAATCGCACAGTACCATAAGCAAATAATGCACTGTATGCAGTAACAGAATTCATGGTAACAGTGGAGCCGTCAAACCAGATGCCGGCGTCCTCATCAAGAACGTAGGCATTGGTACTTAGTGACGGAATTACGATGTTTTGGCCAAGCCGCAAGGTTCCTGACAGGATACCCAATGCGTTCGGGTTAGATAACGCAGGAGGATCAGGTGGAGTTGGGTCATAATCCTGTTGGTCATTTCGCCCCATAAGACGAAAATTCGCGCTGTTACTGGCATCAATATTTAAAACATACGTCTGGTCAGTTCCTTTTGAAACCTGGATCCGATAAAAATTAGTGGTATTGTTACATGTGACATACTGGTCTTTAAGTCCATTGTCAAATATCACATCGGAATAACCAACAGCGGCTCCCGGATTTGCGTTATATAGTTCCGCTGCAAGGGTGGTAAACCTGACGATCCCGTTATTGGTCAAATCTCCGCTCAGGTATATCTGGTGCCTGTAATTTTGTGCCCCTACCAGAATTTGTCCGGTAGCATCCACCACAGTATTGCCAAATACCCTTACAGTTCTCGCTGCACCACCGGCAGCACTCCGGCCGATCCTCAAAGTACCTTTTCGTAAAGTGAGATCTCCGTTAATAATCAGCGCTGTAGCATTATCGTAAAACGCTTCGTCGGCAGTATTGGTTATATTCAGTATTAAATTGTTATAGGTAAGCTGTGACAAAGTAAAACCTCCGGCGAGTCCGTAATATTCAACAGTACCTCCGCCGGCAGAGACAAAACTGCCTCCCACTGCAAAGGCAGGAAAAACAGCTGTGGCCAGCCGAAGCATTCCGGAGCCACTTAATGTACCGAATACATGCGCATTGATATTGGTCGTCAGGTCAAGGACTGCACCCTCCTGAATGGTGAAAGAAGTGGTTGTGATGGCGGGTACTGCGGCTGCAATAGTGACCGTGCGGCCATTGAGTATGACCACGGTATTGTTAATTGCAGACGAAGGAGTTGTACTCGTTGGATTGATCAGCGTGGTTCCGGACGGATCTGTGGTCCATGTGCGCCAGTCGGTCCAGTTACCGGATTGATAGCTATACCAGCTGGTCTGGCTAAAAGCGCTTCCGGAAAACAGTAATATGGTGAGAACAAAGGTGAGCTGCTTTAACCGTTTGAGAATCCATACGTTCGAAAAAAGAAGGATTTTGGTAGTAGAATTATTCATCATAGGTGCAAATTATGGACGATGGCAAGTTAAAACATCAGGTAACATTAAAAAAAAAATTAAGCCACAACTTATTAACTATTTCATATAAATATACATATATCCTTTTCTGAGGATCGGCTAAATTAAAGCCTGACTATATTTTTACGAATGTAACCAATTAAGGTAGGAATTAAAAAGGCGCGATTTTTATGAAGGGCTGATTTATACATTGTAACGTCATTTTTTAAGTGACTAAATCAGGATATAGGCAGAAGATGAAAAAAAAATAGATAACTTAGGCCCGTCTAAAAAATATTAATTTATTATGAACAAAAAAGCATTTAATTTATTGATTGTGTTGCTGATTGCAGCAGCTTTTGTACCCATGTCCTGCACAAAGAGTACGAAAAAGAATATTGGCTTACAGCTTTATTCCCTGCGGGATAGTATGAAAACCGATTCAGGTGTGGTAAGTGCAGGTGTGATAAGAGCCGTTGAGTTCGTTGGAAAAACCGGTTATGCATTTGTTGAACCTGCCGGCTATGGTGATGGCAAGTTTTACAATATGGCTCCGGCTGATTTCAAAGCACTCATCGAAAAGAATGGAATGACCATCATCAGTTCACATACCGGCCAGCCCGTTCCCGACTCAGCAAAATGGGACAGTGTAATGGCATGGTGGGATGTCTGTATTGCCGCTCATGCTGAACTTGGTGTAAAATATATTGTTCAACCATTTATGGACTCAGTGTTGGTTACCAGTCAATTGCAGGATTACAGAGGTATTGCGATTATTTCAACGCTGTAGGTGAAAAATGTATTGCCAAAGGAATAAAATTCGGATACCATAACCATTCCGAGGAATTTAAACAAGATTGAAGCCTGGTTATTTATGATTATATGATCACCCATACAGATTCATCAAAGGTAACTTTCGAGATTGATTTATATTGGGCACAAGAAGGTGGAGCTGATATCATTGCCTATTTCAACAAATATCCAAAACGCTTTGAGCTCTGGCATGTAAAAGATGTTAAAGAAGTAGGTGCAAGCGGCACAATGGATTTCAAAACCATATTTGCCAATGCAGAATTGTCAGGCATGAAATACCCGGTTGTGGAATGTGAAGAATACACAGTTGGCCCATTTCCAGGTGTTGCGCAATCTTATGATTACCTGAACAAAGCAGAATTTGTAAAATAATTTGTTGCCGTTGGCTTAAGCCAACGGCAATTGAAATCCCATATAAGGACGGCCGAATTGGCGATTCCGCCTTTTTTATGTCTAAATTTTGTAAATTGCATATTGGCTTAACATAGGCTAACGAAAAATGAAGTTCCTTCCTTCAATCCTGTTTCTTCTGATCCCATTGGGGATTAGTGCCCAAACTCCAACCGCATCGAATCCAGCACCAGAACCCCGATCCAGAAGACTTACTGTAACCCGATGGATATCAATTACCGTTACAACTTTGAACAGCTGAATGAAAAGATATCCTACCGTTCCGGTGCAGATCCGGTCATCGTAAATCACCGGGGGGAATATTATCTGTTTGTAACCATTTCAGGCGGATGGTGGCATTCAAAGGATCTGATCCACTGGGATTATGTTGTTCCTGACAAATGGCCCATGGAAGATATGTGCGCCCCGGCTGCCTTGTCCGTCCGGGATACCCTGTATCTTTTCCAGAGTACCTTTGACCTGCGCCCTATTTTCAGCACAACTACGCCATGGAACGGGCATCTGAAGTTTTTCAACCGGCTGCTGCCCAGATTGCCGGGTGCAACCGGTCCGTGGGATCCCTGCATTTTTCATGATGATGATACGGACAGATGGTTTATGTACTGGGGATCGTCAAATGTTTTCCCCATTTACGGCATCGAGCTCGATCACAGTAAACGACCTCACCTATGTTGGCACTTCAAAACCCATGATGTATCTCGATCCTGCCAATCATGGCTGGGAACGTTTCGGCCGCGATCACCGCGATACGATCAAACCCTTTACTGAAGGAGCCTGGATGACAAAATTCAACGGCAGGTATTACTTGCAGTACGGAGCGCCCGGCACGGAATATAATGTTTATGCAAATGGTACCTATGTGGGTGATGATCCGCTGGGTCCGTTTACCTATGCTCCCTATAATCCGGTTTCCTATAAACCGGGAGGTTTTGTGCAAGGGGCGGGACATGGAAATACATTTCAGGACAATTATGGCAATTACTGGAACACGGGAACCCCGTGGATCGCAGTTAACTGGAATTTTGAACGGCGAATAGCCATGTTTCCGGCAGGATTCGACAGGGATGGCCAGATGTTTTCCAATACCCGGTTTGGCGATTTTCCCCATTACCTTCCTGCCGGCAAATGGACAAATCCTGATGAGCTTTTTACCGGGTGGATGCTCCTGTCGTACAGGAAACCATGTACTGCATCCTCCGTAAGGGATACCTTTGCAGCCGCAAAAGTAACCGATGAAAACCCAAGGACTTACTGGGTGGCCAACACACGGAACAAGGGAGAATGGATCACGGTGGACCTGCTGAAAACATGTGATGTACGCGCAGTGCAGGTAAATTTTACTGACTACAAATCCGGGATCTATGACAGCGATTCCACTGTGTATACCCGGTTTATGCTTTATCATTCAGCCGATGGTCAGCATTGGGAATTGCTGGCTGATCTTACCGGAGAAAAGCGTGACCGGCCCAATGCGTATATTGAACTGCCCAGAACCCGTGAAAACAAGATTTATCAAGTATGAGCATGTGTATGTGGCCTCGCATAACCTTGCCATCAGTGATATCAGGGTATTTGGACTGGGTGATGGCAAAATGCCGAAAACCCCGAAGCATTTCAAGGCTGAACGGGATACGGACCCGCGCAACGTATTCATCTCCTGGGATCCGGTTCCGGGTGTCACCGGGTACAATATCCGGTGGGGTATTAAACCAGACAAGCTATATCAGACTTATCAGCGGTTTGCTGATGAGGGGAACAAACTTGAGATCCGTGCACTCACCAGGGGACAGGATTACTATTTTGCGATTGAAGCTTTCAATGAAAACGGGGTTTCTTCATGCAGCGCCCCAATTTACTGCAAATAGCCATGCGAATAAACAGACTTATGATTGCCGGATTGCTGGCAGCATTCATTCTGAATGGATGCCGGAAGGAACAGGATATTGTCATGACCGTAAACGGCCCCCTTCCCATTAGTGAATTAGGCACTACCCTGCCCCATGAGCATTTTTTGGTGGATTTCATCGGGGCTGACAGTACAGGTTTTCATCGGTGGAATAAAGACACTGTCGTTTCCATGGTACTGCCCTTCCTGATGGAAGCAAAAAAGATGGGAGTTGAATCCATCATCGAATGTACTCCTGCTTACCTGGGAAGGGATCCCGGACTTTTGCAGCAGCTTTCCCGGGCAAGCGGCCTGAATTTGGTAACCAATACAGGATATTACGGGGCAATTGACAACAAGGCCATACCCAAATCGGCCTTTGATGAAACGGCTGATCAGATTTCCGGCAGGTGGATTGACGAATGGGAAAATGGTATCGGAGCCACGGGTATCCGTCCGGGTTTTATTAAGATTGCGGTACCTCCTGACACCGTATTATCACAGGTTCATGAAAAACTTGTCAGGGCTGCTGCCAGGACCCATCTGAAAACAGGACTTACAATCAACGCACATACAGGTCCATTCAAAACGGCACGTGGCTGAATTAACCATCCTGAAAAATGAAGGCGTTGATCCGTCTGCCTTTATATGGACGCATGCACAGGCCGACAGCATAAATACCCATCTGATTGTGGCACGAATGGGAGCCTGGATATCACTGGATAATGTGATGGAAAACAATATTCCCTACTATGTGGCAGCCCTGTTGAATCTGAAAAAAAACGGACTGTTGAACCGTGCTTTGATATCGCATGATGCCGGTTGGTATGATGTAATAAACCCTACAGGTATTATATTCAGGGGTTATACTGCCATTTTCACCCATTTAAAGCCGGCACTGGTTCAGGCAGGATTTACAGAAAACGACTGGAAACAATTGCTACAGGAAAATCCCAAACAGGCATATACAATCCGGATACGAAAGTTGTAACAACCAAATCCAAAAATAATTGTTAAACAATTACTATTTTTGGAACAAGTACGGGTGTAATATAAATTCAATTTCATAAATTAAATATCCCAAATTATATGAAGATTACAGTAGTCGGAGCCGGGAACGTAGGGGCAACTTGTGCCGATGTTCTTGCACACAGGGATGCAGCCCATGAAATCGTTCTGGTTGATATTAAACCCGGAATTGCCGAAGGCAAGGCACTCGATATCTGGCAAAGCGCTCCCATCGATCGTTTTAATTCCAGGACGATTGGCGTTACCAATAATTATTTACCCACCGCCAATTCTACGGTTGTTGTCATAACATCGGGACTTCCCCGTAAACCCGGGATGAGCCGTGATGATTTGATTGAAACGAACTCGGTTATTGTAAAAAGTGTGACAGAACAGGTCATTCAATATTCTCCCTGTGCGATCATTATCGTCGTTTCAAATCCGCTTGACGTGATGACTTACCAGGCCTACATCACTTCCCGGTTTCCACGGACCCGCGTAATGGGTATGGCCGGTGTACTGGACACAGGGCGGTATAAGGCATTTATCGCCGATGAGCTGAACGTTTCCCCTAAAGATATCAGCGCCTTGCTTCTGGGAGGTCATGGAGACACCATGGTACCCCTGCCACGATATACTACTGTATCCGGAATACCCATTACCGAGCTTCTGTCCAAAGACCGCATTGATGCAATTACCGAACGTACGGCGCAGGGAGGCGGCGAACTGGTTAAATTAATGGGCACATCAGCCTGGTATGCGCCTGGATCTGCCGCAGCCCGCATGGCTGAAGCCATTACCCGTAACCATAAGCGGGTATTTCCATGCTGTATTAAACTCGAAGGAGAATACGGACTGGATAATGTTTTTGTCGGGGTTCCTGTTGTACTCGGTAAAAATGGCGTCGAAAGGATCATTGAATTGCACCTCACAGACGAGGAAAAGGGAAAGCTCCATGACAGCGCAAAAGCAGTAAAGGAAACGATGGACGTACTGGACAAGCTGGGAGAAAAAAACCGCTGGATTCAAATCCAACGGTTTCTTAACAGTTCAATTTCGATTCAATAAGCCGCATTCTCCTTTGCAGGATTCTTTCGTGTGTAATTTCTTGAGAAGTCCACGATCCTTTTGATCACTTCATCATTTACATCGCTCTGAAGGCCTTTCAGGTATGACCCTATTACCTCCAATTCCTCGCTTTCGAGGAATCCTGCAAGTTTTATAAGCTCTGTTTCACTGTCATCGGAGAATTTGGTTGAACCATTCATCGTAAAGGTTCTGTCCATATGTATATTATTAGGTTAATAATAAAATTACAGGAATAGAACGTACCAAATTATTGACAAATTGTGTTAAAGATAATATTTTTTTTGAAAAGAAGAAATGAGTGATAAGTAATTAGTGATGAGATAAAAGAAAGATAATGAAATTATGAATTATGAATTATGAATTATGAAGGAAACTGCAGAATTGCATGATGTCCACCGCAATACCCCCACCATACGCTCTGCGAAATATCATAACCGCTTCGCGCAATTCATCATTTATCATTCATAATTCATAATTCCTATGTCCCTCGTCCCTTGTCCCTGGTCCCTGGTCCCTTCAAGAAGCCGTCAGCGTGAGATTCCGTTCCTTTACCATCCTCCGGAGATTGATCAGCGCATAACGCATACGTCCAAGTGCCGTATTGATACTCACATTGGTATGCTCGGCAATTTCTTTGAAACTTAATTCGCAGTATTGCCTCAGAATGAGTACCTCTTTTTGTTCGATGGGCAGACTATCAACAAGTTCCCTGATATCTTTCCGTATCTGCCTGTCGATCATACCGTCTTCTGCCGGTCGCACAGCATACTTTTGTGAATTCAGGATATCCATACCGAAATCTTCACGTGAGGAAGAATTCAGTTGTTTTTCCTTTCTGTAATGATCAATAACCAGGTTATGGGCAATCCGAAGAACCCATGCAAGGAATTTACCGTTGTCACGATATTTTCCGTCGTCAAGAGACTTAATTACTTTAATAAAGGTATCCTGAAATATGTCTTCAGCCAGATGTTGATTCTTTACAAGCAGGAAGATGTAGGTGTAGACCTGTTTCCGATACCGGTTTATGAGCAATTCAAGGCTATTACCATCGCCACTGACGAACTTGTCTACAAGTTCATTGTCAGTTAAATAAATGTTATTCAACACTACCTCCTTTTTGAGTTTAAAAGCAAAGTAGAATTGTGGCGATAGGCTCTCCTCCGGTTGTTAGTTTAGTTTGCGAATTACCGCAATATTATTAAATAAAGCAATATTTTTGCCGAAAGTAATTCAAATAATTAAAAAATGCTAACTAATCTCTGAACTTTTTTATGTCGGCTGAACAATCCTTATACGAAAATAACTCAATCATAGTTTCAGGAGCAAGGGTCCATAATCTGAAAAACATCAGTGTTTCCATTCCGCGGGACAAACTGGTAGTGATCACGGGATCTGTCGGGCTCAGGAAAATCATCCCTGGCTTTTGACACCATTTATGCGGAGGGACAACGGCGTTACGTGGAAAGTCTATCGTCATATGCACGACAGTTCCTGGGCAGGATGAACAAGCCGGAAGTGGATTTTATCAAGGGTCTTCCACCGGCAATTGCCATTGAACAAAGGGTGAATACCCGTAATCCGCGATCCACCGTTGGCACATCCACCGAGATATACGATTATCTGAAACTGCTTTATGCAAGGATTGGCAGGACTCACTCCCCGGTTTCAGGAAAGCAGGTAAAAAAAGAAACGCCCACTGACGTAGTGGATTATATTGTTTCACGTCCTGTTAATGAGCGAATGATGATCCTCAGCCCCATGAAGCTAAATTCGGGACTGAGCTTTGCACAAAAGCTGGAAGATCTGAAACAGCAGGGCATTACGCGCATTGAGATCAACGATGAGGTGCTTAAACTCGAAGAGGCCATAATCCGGTATTCTCCGGATAGCGGCGATCCTGTGAATATTGTCATTGACAGGATCACAGTGGTAACTGATGAAGATTCCAAAAGCCGGTTTGCCGATTCAGCCCAGATGGCATTCCGCATCGGGGATGGGATCTGCATCATCAAATCAGTGGGTGAAGATCCCCACATCCGTTTATTCAGCGATGCGTTTGAAGAAGATGGCATCCGGTTTGAAGAACCCACCGTTCACATGTTCAGCTTTAATAATCCCATCGGGGCCTGTCCCCTATGTGAAGGATACGGAAAGGTGATCGGCATCGACGAGGATCTGGTCATTCCGGATAAAAGCCTGTCGGTTTATGATGAGGCCATTGTATGCTGGAAGGGCGAAAAAATGAGCAAATGGAAAGACAAGCTGGTTTACAATGCCGATAAGTTTAATTTTCCGATCCATCGCCCCTATTTTGAACTCACCGATGAACAAAAGCGGGTATTATGGAATGGGAACCGCTTCTTTAAGGGCATCTACAGTTTTTTCGATTATGTTGAAACCAAGAAATATAAGATTCAGTACCGTGTGATGCTTGCCCGTTACAGGGGAAAGACCACCTGTCCCGAATGCCGTGGAACCCGTCTGAAAAAGGAAGCATCCTATGTTAAAGTTGGCGGAACACCTTTACAGGACCTGGTTCTCATGCCGGCAGCAAAGCTGAGTGAATTTTTCAATTCAATCAACCTTGATGCACATGAGCAAAAAGTTGCCGGAAGGATCCTGGTTGAAATTCAAACCCGGCTGCAGTTTTTGAATGAAGTAGGCCTTGGATACCTCACGCTTAACCGGCTTTCTTCCACCCTGTCCGGTGGCGAATCCCAGCGCATAAACCTTGCCACCACACTGGGAAGCAGCCTGGTGGGATCCCTGTACATACTCGATGAGCCAAGCATCGGATTGCATCCGCGGGATACCGGGTTGCTTGTAAAAGTGCTGAAAGACCTGCGCGACATTGGCAACACAGTGGTGGTGGTGGAACATGAAGAAGAGATCATACGTGCTGCTGATGACATCATTGACATCGGACCCCTGGCCGGAAGGTTGGGTGGTGAAGTCATTTATCATGGCAGCTACACCAATCTGATCAAACAGGATAAGGGACTTACGGCAAACTACCTGCGCGGTGAGAAAAAAATTGAAGTGCCTGATTTCAGGCGCAAATGGAACAATTTCATTGAAATTGCCGGTGCACGTGAAAACAATCTGAAAAATCTGACAATCCGCATTCCGCTGAATGTGATGACAGTAATAACAGGGGTGAGCGGATCAGGAAAATCATCACTTATAAAAGGAATTCTTTTCCCTGCGCTTAACAAGCTGATCAATGGTGCCGGGGATAAAGGCGGACAGTTCAACAGCATCAACGGGGATCTGCACCTGCTCAATGGCATCGAATTCGTGGATCAGAACCCGATCGGCAAGTCATCACGATCCAACCCGGTTACCTACATCAAGGCATTCGACGAGATCAGAAAACTGTTTGCCAACCAGCAGCTTTCGAAATACAACGGTTTCACGCCGTCGCATTTTTCTTTCAATATTGATGGCGGCAGATGCGAAGAATGCCAGGGCGAAGGAGAAATCAAGGTGGAAATGCAGTTTATGGCTGATGTTCACCTGCTATGCGACAGCTGTCATGGAAAGCGGTTCAAGGATGAGGTGCTTGACGTACATTTTGAAGGTAAGAGTATTTATGATGTGCTGGATCTCACCGTGGATGAGGCGATTGCATTTTTCGGAGCCCATAAGGGGAGTTCTGAAAAGGCAATTATAAAAAAAATGATGCCCCTGGCCGATGTTGGTCTCGGGTATGTGAAACTGGGGCAATCCTCTTCAACACTCAGCGGTGGGGAAAGCCAGAGGGTGAAACTGGCATCGTTCCTGGGACAGGAAAAAAGCGACATTCACATGATGTTCATCTTTGATGAGCCCACAACGGGATTACATTTTCACGACATCAAAAAATTGCTGGATGCATTCATGGCACTGATTGCCAAAGGACATACCATTGTGATCATTGAACACAACCCTGAAGTGATAAAAACGGCAGACTGGGTAATCGATCTTGGACCCGAGGGGGGTGATGCCGGTGGATATCTTGTGTTTGAGGGCACACCGGAGGACCTGGTAAAGTGCGGGAAATCCTATACGGGAAAATTTTTGAAAGGAAAATTAACAAGGAGACTAGGGACTTGGGACAAGGAACAAGACAAGGGACAAGGGACAAGGGACAAGGAAGAAAAATCCGGAGGAATTAAATGTCGGTAGAAAATAGATTTACGATTTACGATTTACGATTTACGATTGCGAAAAGAAATCCTGTAGGGATTGCCTGTCGGTAGAAAATCTGGCATTCCACCCAACACTCCGCCATCGGACTTGTGGCTCAGGGGCTAATGGGATGGCAATCTCATGCCCACAAATGACAAGACCTCCGTTGTATCTAACCCCGGAGGTCTTTTTTCCTCTGTCAGCCTAGAAGCCTCGTTAGCCTTCAGCCTATGCAGCCTCAGTCAGCCTTAGCCTAGCCTTCAGCCTATTTTTTAACCTCCTGGAAACCGAACATAATCGACACGCATCCGCTTTCAGGGATCTCCGATTTTTTGTCGGATACCGGTACCTTGACAATTACCTTCAGTTGCTGGCTCGATTCAAGGGTAAAATCCCAGACCGTTGAATTATTATGCTGGCGGTTGTCGTAAAGCACATTTTTATAGGCATCAACCACCTGGTATTCAATGCCAGGTAATATTTCTGATCCGCAAACCGCGAGACGGTATTTCTGACCCGAATAAAATGTTTTGTACAATTCAGCTTCTTCACCTTCTGTGAGAATAGCAGCATGATAGTTACCATCATGGGTATAACCTGTAAGTTCAGACTTGCAGAGATTTTTGGCAAATCCTTTACACTGGGCCTGCACAGGCAGGACAAGTACTGTAACAACAATCAGTGTTATGATATACGGCAAATACTTTTTCATACGTCTCTGTTTTATTGAACGAAGTTATTCCTTAATGACTGAACGGTTGCCTGAAGTTCTTTGAAAGCCTCAGGGGTAACTTTTATTTTTGTCTGTGATTTTAACATACTGCCACTGGCAGCATCTCCTTCTTCTACCTTAACGGAAGAAGTTTTAACCTCAATTTTATCAAAAGCCATTTTCAGTGCGTGCAATTCATTGATCATCTCAATGATATCGCGGTTTTCTTCACCTTTCTGGTTCTTCCTGTTGTCCTGTAACATCCTTTCAACAATGCTAAAGGAAAGTTTTTGTTCAGCAATGCGATCTACCAGTTTATTTCCTTCAATAGGATTATTGCCGATCATCTTGGTACCTATATATAAACCTTCGACCCATCCACCTACCAGAACCATTGCGGCAACAGCCTGCTGATCATTTTCCTTCAGGTAGGCACTTGTATTCAGAAATGTTTCTGAAATCACATCCATTACAATATCACGGTTGTTTAAATTTTGCTTCAGGCGATTCATCGTTTCCTCATCAACAGCGTCACTGATGCCCATCTCATTGGCGAGCTTCCTGGTTGCATCCATATATTTGAGCGATGTCTGCGGCTGATCGAACAGGCTGGCAAAACTCAGGTCGGTTGTATAGATACCGAGGTTAATGGCCTTGCTTTTGTTCGTTGAATATTTATCCACACTGCCCAGGTCATTGAGTACCTGCTCACTGTAACTAATGCCCGCAGACTTCAGTAACATGGCAGTTTCAAGAGGAGAAGGAAGTGAATAAAATATTTTCTTGGCCTTGTCAATATCATCAAAAATGTCTTCTTCGGTGAGAAAACCTTCAAGACCGGTTTCTTTATCCAGCTTTGCCTTTCCGGATTTGCACGAATAATTCACTAACGACAATCCCAGGAGGAAAATAACACTGGCCAGCCGTAGATTTGAGTAAATGAGTCGCATGAGTTAATTATGTTAGTTAGTGGGTCAATCCTGCTTTTGATAAAGTTTTGAATCGTAATTCAGGTATTTATAACGTCGAAATTTCATTAAAGTTACTCTTTTATAACCTTTTTTGGATTTCAATATTTAACAGGATATGAACAATTGTGTGTTTTTTGTTTAATAAACTCATTTTGTGAATGTTTGCCTTCGGAGTTCGGAGTTCGATGTTCCTTGTTCAATATTATTTTGACGTAAAATAACACCGAACAAAGCCTGCCCCGATCCATCGGGGGAATATCGAATATCGAACTCCGAAGGCTCCCAACTGTAATACTGCAAAACTGCAAAATCGAAGAATCTCCCTATTGCAGGGTTTCGTAATATCGGCAATACGATTTAAGCCCGCAAACCGTACATTGTGGTTTTCTCGCGGTACATACATACCGTCCGTGAAGGATCAGCCAGTGATGGGCGATGGACAGCAACTTACGGGGCAAATGACTCACCAGCTGATTTTCAGTTTCAAGTGGTGTTTTTGCCCCCATTGTCAGACCCAGTCGGTCCGAAACCCTGAATACATGGGTATCCACTGGCATCGCAGGATTTCCGTATACAACAAGAGTAATTACATTGGCGGTTTTACGGCCCACGCCCGGCAATGTCATCAGTTCCTCAATGGTTTCGGGTATCCGGCCCCCAAAATCGCTAACCACCTTGCGTGCCATGGCTGCCAGGTGTTTTGCCTTGTTGTTCGGATAGGAACAGCTCTTTATATACATAAATATTTCCTCAGGAGTAGCCCGTGCCATGGCTTCCGGCGTGGGATACCGCTCCATCAGGGCAGGAACGATCATATTCACCCTTTTGTCAGTACACTGTGCAGAAAGGATCACCGCTACTGCCAGTTCAAAGGCATCGGCGTAGTGCAATTCAGTTTCAGCTACCGGCATATTCTTCTGGAAGTATTCAATAACGCCAGTGTATCGTTCCTTTAAAGTCATGAAAAAAGTGAATAACTTAAAAATAAAAACTTAAGTGAAAATCAATGTAAAATAAGGAGAAAATTATGAATTATGAATTATGAATTTGAATAGGGTGATCATGCGAGCAAAGCGAGCATAAATCTGCGGAATCCAATATGGCGCCTTAAAATAAGCTCTGCCTGAATTGCTCCGCGTTAATCTGCGCAATCCGCGAGCAAAAACAGACTCTTCATTGGCAAAATACAAAAATAGGGGTTTACGTGGATTTTTTCTCAAAAAGAAGCCTAACTTAGACTTATCACCAGCTACTATGAAAATAGGCATTCTAACTGATATTCATGAGAATACTAAAATGCTTCAGGAAGCCTTAAGGCTTGCTGAAGGTAACAAATGCGATGAACTTGTCTGCCTGGGTGACATAGTTGGATTTGACAGAAGATTCTACAAATTTGTCAGGGAAAGGAGTGCCAAAGACTGCCTTGAGCTTATACGGTCGAACTGCCGTTGGATAGTGGCCGGAAACCATGACCTTTTTGCTGCCCGTAGATTTCCGGCCTATTCAAATGGATTTAGTTATCCGGATCATTGGTTTACAATGAGTTCAGAAGAAAGGAAGTCCGTCTCTGCAGGCAAAGTATGGAGTTATGAATTTGATGATCCCAACGACCTTGGAGAGGATGATTTAGCTTTTATCAGATCACTGCCTGAATTTATAACCACATCATTCAAAGGGATTTCATCTTTGTTATCGCACTACATTTTTCCTGATTTCACCGGATCAACAACTCAATATATCGAAAGAAACAGACAGATGAGAGCGATCTGGGATTTTATGAGTAATCATCAGGTGATGTATTCATTCTCAGGACATTCACATGGATGTTTTGCCGGATTTGCGTACCGCAACTCTTCTTCATTATTTAAAGCCATAAATTCAATCCCAACTAATAGCATCAGCCTTGGCAATGAGATGATTGTCATAGCCCTGCCTCCTCTGGCAGGAGAAAAAGGCAAAACCGGGTTTTCAATTATTGATACTGAAACTATGAAACTTGATATTGTTTCAACCAATATTAATTAGGATTGTAAAATGATGTAATCCCCCACAATGAGAAGCAGAAGAAGGATCTTAATATTAAAAATCGACCTCCCGGCACTTCTGGCATTTGCTTTTTTTGCCGGACTCATCTTCTTTTATCTTATTCCGGGCTTTGAGAAGGTAATGATGGATCGAAAAAGAAACCTTATACATGAAATAACTTCATCAGCATACAGCCTTCTGGAACATTATCATTCTCTTGAATTAAAAGGCAGTCTCAATACGGAAGAGGCAAAGGAAGAGGCCAGGGCCGCGATTGGGGCAATCAGGTACGGAGAGACACTCAAAGATTATTTCTGGATAACTGACATGCACCCTGTTATGATTGCCCATCCATACAGGCCCGATCTGAACGGTACTGATCTCACAGGATTTCGCGATTCAAAAGGGAAGGCAATATTTGTCGAATTCGTTGAAGCTGTTTCCCTTTCCGGTGAAAGTTATGTCGATTATATGTGGCAATGGAATGATGATTCTACACGCAATGTTCCCAAATTATCTTACGTGAAACTTTTTAAACCCTGGGGATGGATAATTGGTACCGGCATATACATTGAAGATGTAAAATCTGAAATCCACCGGATGGAACTTAGGGCATTGATAATCTCCGGAATTATCGGTATTGGAATAATAATATTACTCATAGTAATCTCCGGACAGAGTCATAAAATTGAACAGAAGAGGAACAAAGCCGAGGAGGACCTGAGAAAATCCAAAGAGTTATACCGTACACTTGCAGAGGCAGCTTCAGAGGGGGTACTTATCTGGTCTGTGCATGGACTTCAGGCAAACAAAATACTACTGTCCTGGCTTGGCTATACAGAGGAGGAGCTGAAGACAATTACTTTTCATGAAATATTCATCTCCCCTGAAATAAAGGAAATTGTCGATCCTGAATCATTGTATGAAGAGCTTAATTCAAGACGATTTATTGAGTCTTTTATCAGAATCAGGAATGGCAATCTGATAAATACCCATGCAGAATTTTCAAGAATAATTATGGGGGAGATGAGGGCTGTACTGTTTGTTATCAGACCGGTGAATACCCTGACAGTCCAGGCCGGCTTCTCTCCGGACATGCGGCTGTTTAATAATATATCAACCGGGTTTTTCCGTATTTCTTACGGAAGAAAAGGAAGATTCCTATACGCATCACAAGCTGCGATCGAAATATTCGGTTTTAATAATTTTCAGGATATCCTTCCCTATACATTTGAATCATTCTTTTTTGATCAGGATCAACTGAAATCCTATAAAAATGAACTTGCTTCCAGGAAACCCTTTTTAAACAAAGAGATCCTTTTAAAGAATAAAACCGGGTCATGTTTATGGGTAATAGTGAATATAGTAGTTATTGTATCCGATTCCAACGAAATATGGTGCGAGGGAACCATAGAACAAATGGCTGCCTCCTCTTTTCAAAACAGTCTGATCCCTGCAGACCTGAAGATCTTCAGTTCCACATTTATTCTTAAATGCCCGGTATCTGCCTTTATGTTGCCTCCGGTTAATTGTATTGAGAATCTGGCTGTTAAAGATGCTATAAAGATTATGAAAGAGAAAAACACTCATTTTCTTGTAGTAATGAATAAGTCCCTTGAACCCGCAGGAGTTGCAGAAGCAGGAGATATTGGGTTCAGACTTGCCGAAGGAGGTTCGCCTGAAACAGAAATATTCAGATGGATGAAATCTCCTCCGGACTTTATTTCACAGGATGCTGAAATTGTGGATGTCTTTGGAATTTTGGGAGCAGGTACGAAGAAATATCTGCTGGCCACTGATCATGAGAATAAGCTAACTGGTATTATTACAAGCTCAGAGCTTGCATACGCCCTTTCCGGATCACCTGAACTTCTTGGTTCAGATATCGCAAATGCAAAATCATCTGCAGATCTGTTGAAAACGTTTCTTACATGTCGTCGAATGGCAGTTTCAATGATTTTGGGGAAGGCTGATCCTTATTCCATTTCATTATTCATCTCCTCAGTGGCTGATGAAATTTGTCGTAAAGTATTGATGCTTTGCATACAAGATTTAGGGGAACCACCCTTGTCGTTTTGCATTTTTACAGACCGGAAGTGCAGGGCGGAGGGAACAGACTCTTCTCACAGATCAGGATAATTGTATCCTCTTTGAAAACTGTGAAGGGGACAGGCTTAAGATAGCGAATGAATATTTTCTGTCTCTGGGCAGGAAAGTTAATGCCATGCTGGCAGAAACGGGATTCCTTCTTTGCAAGGGAGATAATATGGCCGGCAATCAGAAATGGTGCCAGACCATAGGGGTTTGGAAAAAGTACTTTTCTGATTGGATCAATAATCCGGGTCCTGATGAGCTTCTGACTGTAAGTATATTTTTTGACTTCAGATTTTGTTTTGGAGATTCGGAGCTGTCTGATGAACTTACTCATTATGTCAGAAATGACCTGAAAACCAATGATATATTTTTCCATCACATGGCCTCTGCCTGGAATCAGTTCACGCCTTCACTACATAATTCTCCGGAAGGGAAAACTGATATTAAAAGAATTCTTATGCCTCTGACCGGGATCATAAGGCTATACTCCCTGAGAAACGGTATTAAAGGATATTCATCAATTGAAAGGATACTTGAGCTATATTCCGGGCATAACATAGATGAGCACATGCTACGCGAGACTATAAAATCCTGGAAAAACCTTACATCTATTCGTCTGTCGCAGCAGGCATTGTGCATAAACAGTGGAACAGAACCCGTGAATACAGTCTATTTTAATTTAGACAACCATGATCTGCAATACGCTGCAGAACAGGCTGTAAAAACAATAAATAACCTTATGCTCAAGGCGGGTAACGACTTCTATACACAGATCATTTAGAACTTGTAAATTGCACTCAACAGTAATCTCAGATTGCTTACATCATTTGTGTTTGTAACCTTCCCGCTCGATACAATAGTTCCATAGGCAGCTGTAGTGTGTTCCAATTCAAATCCAAAAGTAAGTCGCCCTTCCGTTACAGTTACCCTTGGTGAGATTCTGAATAGATGGTCAATATTGTTGCCCCGTCCATAAACAGTACCATTTATTGTTTCAGAAGCGCCAAGGTTCTTACTGAACCCCGAAAAAAGGCCGAATACAAATTTTTTACCATTGGTACTCAGGTCGATCCAGAAATTTCCAGTATTAAGGCAGGTATAGGTCTTTTCCATGGTTACAGTATCGGTAACCTCAGAAACTGCATATCCTCCAATCATTACAAGATCGCAGGTGTTCTGGCCATATACTCCCATTAATGAGATGCTTACAGGCTTAGTTTTAATCTTTAAATTTGCAAAGTATGAAACGCCGCTAACCGAGGCCTTAGTCTCATAATTTGCAGAGGTCTTCAGTTCAGGTCTGAGCTTCTTGTAATCCATACCTGCCCACACTTTAATATGATCATTTACCGGAAGGCTCAATTGTAAATTTGTTCCCGGAATTCCGCTGTTTCGCAAATATTTATTACTTGCGCCGTCGGGACCTGAAGATGTAAAGTCGCGCTGAGAGTATGCTGTGAGCGATAAACTCAGCTTACCAAGTTTTCTGGTTACTCTTACCTGTGGATTTCGGCTGAAGGGAGTAAAAGGGGCTCCAGTATTAAAACTAATAGTCCCCGGAAAACTCTCCTCCGAAAACATAGGATGCCATGTTTGTCCTATTAATAGCGATGTTTTTGTCCAATCCATCTTTACAAAAGCATGTCGCAGACGGAATCCGTTAATATCAGCCTCACTTGTTCCAAAAAATTCAGCTTCAATAACTCCTGAAGTTTTTGCTCCAAAAGCATCCGGACCACTAATTGTACCTTTCAGTCGCGACTGGATATTAAGAATATGGAAAGAAGGATTGGCATTTATATCGTTACCTTCAGCATCATATAAAACATTTTCGGGGTACAGAAAAAAATGGCCCTCTCTTATCGCACAGGATGTGCTGGGCTGCCTTGTATCATAGAAAATATCAGTCTTGACAAATCCTGAAAATTTAATTCCCCAGCCTGGGTCAGCTTCCTGTGCACGGATCTTTGAAAATGTAAGCGACGCCATGATGGCGCAAATTATTATTCTTTTCATATGTTAAGTTTTAAAAAACCACTCTATTTTTTGTTCTTATCAGGAGGGAAAAGCGATTCAATAATGGATGGTTTAACCGGTTCACCACCCTTTAAAACACTAAGATTACTTTTTGCAGTTCTGTTATCTTTCCAGATGATCAAGGATTGATTATAACAGGAGAGTGCCGAATCGACCAGAAGCTGATGCCGGTAAATTGTCCCTTTATTGGTCAGACTTACCGACAATCGCCTGGGCGTTTCAATCTGGGCAGCGATAATATCTTTTACTCTCTTGTCAAATATCCGTTTAAAGTTCAGACCTACGAACGCTGTATCACTATCATCCATATACAGACTTATTCTTTCAGCAATTTCTTCATAAGAGAGTTTTTCCCAATCTGAAATCCAATTTTTATATACCATCATACTACTATCGCAATACTTCATCGCAATATCCAGCAATTTATTTTTCTCCTCCCGGCTGACTGTACTGTCATAGATAGCAACCATAAGAAGAGAACTGCATTTATTATTGTAAATCAATCCGGGTTCAAAGGAAAATTTATAATCGGGAATTGATCTGAAAATAACGTTGGCAGAATCCAGAAGATAAAAATTGGCGAGGTTATTAATTTTTCCCGACTCCTTTTCAAAAAGAGAAAGCAATTCCTTTGCTTTTCTGATTCTGGGATCTTCGAGGTTATTAAGATCCCTGTAGTAGAAAAAGGCAACCAGAACGGCCACCACTGAAACAGAGAAGGTGATAACCAGGATCACCTTCGTTCCTCTTGATATCGAAAAGATTCCTCCCGGCTGCATTAGTTATGTACCTGTTCTGCCAGAAACTTCTTAATCTCCAGGGGAGTAGGAGCACTAAACTTTGATACGATAATATTCACAATAATAGCTAGCGGTGCTCCTATCCATGCAAAATACCACACATTAAGCCAGTACGAGATGAAAGCCTGTCCCGGCAGACTTCCTCCGCCTAATCCAACAAGGAAATATGTAATTGAGATAATTGTAACCAGTATTCCTGCAAACAAGCCTGCCTTTGCACCAGCCCTGTTCGATCCGCTCCACCATATTCCCAGAAGGAAAAGAGGAAAGATAGTACAGGCAGCCATTGAAAAAGCAACTGAAACCAGCTGGGCTATAAGTCCGAGTTGAAGAAGAGCCACAATGGTTACTGCAAGGCCCATAATAATAGTCCCTACTCTGGCTATATTTAATTGCCGCTTTGGAGTGGCGGAAGGGTTTATTACCCTTACATAAAGGTCGTGTGAAAATGCTGAAGCGCCAGCTACAAGCAAACCTGAGACAGTGGAGAATGCTGCTGAGATTGCACCTGCTGCCAGCAGACCCACAACCAGGGAGTTTACATTCCCCAACTGTGCAGTATAAACAACAATAGCGTCCTTCGCTAAAAATCCCACATCAGGGTGTGAGGAGAGCAATTTTCCGAATGTAGAATAAATCGGAGCAGACCAGTAGACGAGACATATGAAAAAGAGGCCCCATACAACTGACCATCTGGCATCACTTACTTTGGGTACTACATAGAAGCGCTGAATAACATGGGGAAGCCCGGCCGTTCCAACCATAAGCGAAAAACATATAGCCATCCATTGAAAGAAGGTTGTGCCACTGGAGGGATCCCATGGCATAGCAAACTCCGGACTTGGTACTATGGCAAAATCTTGCCCATAGGCATTTATCAGAGCCAGCCCATCGGAAATATTCGGTGCTGGGATACCCTGTACTATATCCGTTACTGCTGAACCATAACCTATTTGAGGCAGAAGCCAGAAGTAATCGAACTTGTAGGTCATTATGAATGTTGGAATAAGAAAGGAAACTACAATAATAACATACTGAATCTGCATATTCTTTGTGGCTCCGATCATACCGGAAATAAGTGTATAAAACAGTACAACGGAAGAGCCTATAATGACAGCCCAGGTATAATTTATTCCCAGTATCCATTTAAACATCAATCCTATACCACCAAACTGACCGACACAATAGGCAAAAGAGATCAGAATAGTAAAAATTGCACTGGCTATCCTGAGGTCGCGGGAATAAAACCGGTCACCAATAAAATCAGGTGCTGTATATTTCCCATATTTACGTATCTGTGCAGCCATAAGGATAAGGAGTAATACATATCCTCCGGTCCATCCAACCACATAAGCCAAACCGTTATATCCGAAACCATACATCATACCTGCCATCCCCAGAACAGAGGCTGCACTCATCCAGTTAGAGGCAATAGCCATTCCGGATCCGACTCTTGAAATCTTCCTCCCTGCAGCATAATAGTCGGCAGGATCTTTGGCCCTGAAGAAAATTCCTACAAGTACAAACGTCAGAAGGGTTGCTATTAGAATTATGGCAGGACCGGTTTTGAAGCTTCCTTCAAGCTGGGTGAGACTTTGTGCCTGCAAAGAGAGGATACCTGAAAAAATAAGTGATAATGAGATATATAACTTTTTCATAAAATAATCTATTTACTGTTCGACAACACCTTGTTTGTTTAAACGCCACTCTATCAATATGTTATATATGATACAAAGCGATACAAACAGGATTAGCAAAAATTCCGCGGTATAAAAATAATGGAAGGGAAATCCAAGAAACTTAGTGTCGGTAAGAAAAGACCGGTTATGCGTTAAATATAATTTCATTATCCCCGGTAATCCGGCCAATGATTCATCCGTCAGAGAATCCGGGAACTTGTCCTGAAGGGTACTGATAAGTATATTTGATTCAAGGCTTCCTGTTTTAAAACCGGAATAGGATTCACCAAGAGTGACAATGTTGTTGTTTTTTTCACCAATGGCTATTTTCAGGTCAAGATATTCCTTGTCCCTGCTCTCAATAAGTTTGGCCTTCAGAGATTGAGTCTCAGTAATATTTTCAATGATCAGGGTTCTGATGCTGTCTGGAACCAAAGTGAAGAAAGTACAACTTATAGCCTCTGAAAGAATCTTCTGATCAGCAGGCTTAACAATATTCTTCCCCCTGACAAGCACAAGAGAGTTCAGAATTGTTTTGTAGTCAACGGATTTTATCTCAGCTGAATTTCCTGATGGCCAGGCTGATTCAAACATTAAAAGTGATTCTTCAGGAGTAGGTTTTTCGACTATCCTGAGAAGAAACTGAAAACCGAATACTGCCACGGCCCATATCGCTAACATGGATAAAATGACATTTCTGTTTTTTTTTCCATGTAAAGTACGCGGGGTGAAGAGACTGAAATTGTACAGATCTGGTGATTCCATAAATTACATTAGAATTAAATTTATCTTTTAGGTCTCTAATGTAAGATTTTTGTTAATTGATTCACATTGTAAAGTCTTGCGATGTAACATTGATATAAAACAACCAAATAAAACAACCATATTTGCTATAGGCAACTGAAATGATAAATTGTAAATTCTATCTGCATGAAGCTCTCGAGGAAGGAATCGTGTCATGACTGTAAAATGAAATGTGACATCTATGATGCAATTGTATTGACCGGAAGATCATTTTCTTCCGCAAAGACTATCCAGGCACAATTTAAAAAACATGAAAAGATATGCCGACAGGGTGATGCCGTTAGTCATGCAATTTACCTGGTGGACGGGACTGCAAAACTATATATTGAAGGTATAAACGGACACAATATCATTCTCTACTTAATGAAACCCCCATCTTATATTGGCTTGTTATCATTTTTTGAAAGCATCCACTATACCTATTCCGTGACAGCTATTGAAGATTCAAAGGTATGTATGGTCGACCTTGATTTTCTTAAAGAATTATATCTCGAAAATCATGAAGTCCTGTTGAATCTTAACAAGGCATTCGGAAAATCCGTGGCCAACATAATGAATAAACTGATTTGCCTTAATCAGAAGAATATCAGAGGTCGCATTGCTGAAAGTCTGCTTTATCTGTCTGGTTTTTATGGGAGCAACAGATATCATTTATCCATTACAAGAAAGGAATTGGGCGAAATGTCTGCCATTTCGGAAGAAAATTCAGTTCGCCTGCTTACTGAACTCCGAAATGAGGGCATTATAAAAATTGAAGGAAAAGAAGTTGAAATTGTCGATAAAATTCTGCTGAAGAAGATTTCTGACCTCGGTTGAAGTTCAACATACAGTAATCAGAATCATGTCAATAAACCGTACATTGTGGTTTTCTCGCGGTACAAACATACCGTCAGTGAAGGATCAGCCAGTGATGTGCATCTATTAATAGTTTGTTCATTCAGTAATTAAACAAAACATCGGAATGCATGTTTAATTGTAATTGTTGTAAACCTAAGAACAAACTAAAATTAAAAATTATGAGAAAAACAAACTTGCTTTTAATCGTTTCATTATTTCTTGCGGCTTTAAGTTGTAAAAAGGATGAGGAACCTACAAATAAAGAATTATTATGTGGTAAAAACTGGATTCTTACTGCAGAGACGGTTTCTCCTGCTATTAATTTTGATGGAATATTGATTTCTGATCTGTATGCCCAGATGGATGATTGTACCAAAGATGATGTTAGTAAATTCAATACGAACGGAACGTATACGTTTGAAGAAGGTGCAACAAAATGTGATGTGAATGATCCGCAGGTATGGGATTCAGGAACCTGGGTCTTCAATTCCGATCAGACTATTCTGGTAATAACCAGCCCTTTATACGGTACTGTAAATGCTGAAATTATTGAATTGACATCCAGTAAGATAGTTATCAGCCAGGAATCGACTATTGATGGTATAAAATATACAATTACTGATACCTATCAGAAAAAGTAATCTCGAGTCTTAGTGACTCTGTGGTTAAAATGACATTTATCATTTTTGTTTAACGTTTTTCACTTTTATCTGATTTTTTGCATATATTTGCAATTCAAACAAGACAACAACCATGAACAATCTGTCAAATAAAGTTTACTTCTTCTTTTACTTTTATTTTTGGAAAACCTGAAGGGACTTTATTTGTATAATAAATTGATATTATATCAAAAGGGTCCCCTGAAAAGTGGGACCCTTTTTTTTTGAACATATGGACAATTAATATATTTCAAAATGGAACAAAATCGGAAAGCTGCCGAAATAACAAAGCACATTGCCATCCAGGGCGGATATGGTGCCTTTCATGAAATTGCGGCCAATCGTTATTTTGAAAATGAAGACATCGAGATCGTACCCAGGAATACCTTCAAGGATCTTTTCAAGGCCCTGAAACAGGGACAGGTAGACTTCGGTATCACAGCCATTGAAAACTCAATTGCAGGAAGTATCCTCCCCAACTATACACTCTTGCTTGAATCAAAACTTAGCATTGTGGGCGAGATCTACCTTCGCATCAAACAGAACCTGGTGGCCATGCCGGGGCAAACGATCAAGGATATTAAGGAAGTACGCTCCCACCCCATGGCCATTCTGCAATGCCAGCGGTTTTTCGATGACCATCCGCGGATCGTCCTCATCGACAGCATGGATACTGCCCTGTCGGCCAAGGAGATCGCAGACAACAAAACTATGGGAGCCGGTGCCATATCCTCTTCCCAGGCTGCCCATAAATATAACCTTGAGATCATCGCAGAAGGGATTGAAACCCATAAGATGAATTATACCCGGTTCCTGATCCTCAAAGGTAAAAACGGCGTCTCCGGGGTAACTCCGGATATCAACAAGGCTTCCATGACTTTTGCACTGGCTCATAAAATCGGCGGATTGTCAAAGGTTCTGTCTATCCTTTCATTTTATGACATCAACCTGGCAAAGGTTCAATCCATGCCGATCGTTGGCAAGGATTGGGAATACCAGTTTTTCATCGACATTGAAATCGACAATTATACTCACTATAAACAAGCCATTGAAGCGATCAAACCTTTCACACGCGATCTGCAAATAATGGGTGAATATGCAAAAGGAAAATCAATATTGGAATAATTATGAAAGTAGAATTAAAATTAGATAAGTTCGAATTCAAAGGCGTGCCCACTGAAAAGCCTTTGATGATGGCCGGTCCCTGCAGTGCCGAAACCGAGGAGCAGGTGATGGACACCGCCCGCCAGCTGAAGGGTTACGGCGTTCATATTTTCAGGGCCGGACTCTGGAAACCGCGTACCCGTCCCGACGCTTTCGAAGGAGTGGGCAAAGAAGGCCTTCCCTGGCTGCAGAAGGTAAAGCAGGAACTCGGAATGTATACTGCCACCGAGGTGGCCAATGTAAAACATGTGTATGATTCGCTTAAGGCAGGGATCGATATCATCTGGCTCGGTGCCAGGACCACAGCCAATCCGTTTGCCGTGCAGGAAATTGCTGATTCCCTGCGTGGTGTTGATGTGCCGGTTCTGATCAAAAATCCGATCAATCCCGATGTTGAACTATGGATCGGTGCCTTTGAACGGTTGAACAGGGCAGGCATCACAAAACTGGCAGCCATTCACAGGGGATTTTCAACATACAGCAAAACAATGTACCGCAATAATCCGCAATGGGAAATCCCCATCGAACTGAAAAGGCTGATCCCGGGATTGCCCATACTCACTGATCCCAGCCATATCTGCGGAAGCCGTGAATTGCTTTTCGAGATATCCCAGCGGGCGATGGACCTTGACTTCGACGGGCTTATCGTTGAAACACATTGCAACCCCGACCAGGCGCTGAGTGATGCCCAGCAGCAGCTGACTCCCGAAAACCTGAACAAGCTGATCAAGCGACTCATCCTGCGTCATCCCGACATCGGCACCAACAATGTGCTGGTATCAACCCTGGAGGATCTGCGGCATGAAATCGATAAATACGACGACAAGATCATGGAGATCTTTGACTACCGTATGGCTGTTGCCCGGAAAATCGGAGAATACAAAAAGCAGAACAACATCACCATCCTGCAGACAAGCCGGTGGGATGAGCTGCTTCGCAACCGCATTGACCAGGCTGCCAAAAAAGGACTGAGCGAGGAATTTATTATCAAGGTTTTCCGTGCCATTCACGAAGAATCCATCAACCACCAGACGAAAGTGATGAACGTTTAATGGTGACAATGTCCCCCGCTGGCGGGTAAAATCCCGAAGGATTCAATTTGCTAATAACCCCGGGTAAAACCCGGGTAGCGATAAAATATGTACCTTTAACCATACAATGCAAACGATAACAATCCATACAGACTCAAAAACCTCAAAGATACTCATCGGTGAGAAACTGGGGAGTCTGGGCCGCTACATCCCTGCAGGCAAAACCATACTCATCACAGATGACAATATCCTTACATTGTATGGTGCTTCTTTTGGAGATTTCCCCGTAATTTCAATCGGCCTCGGGGAAAAACACAAGACGCTCGAAACCCTGCAGCTGATCTTTGACAAGCTGGTTGAATTCGAGGCCGACCGGTCGACATTCATCGTGGGGATTGGTGGAGGTATTGTATGTGATGTCTGCGGATTTGCCGCTTCGATATATATGCGCGGACTGCGGTTCGGCTTTGTCTCCACTACCCTTCTTTCACAGGTGGATGCCAGCGTCGGTGGTAAAAACGGGGTCAATTTCAGGGGATATAAAAACATGATCGGAGTATTCAACCAACCTGAATTTGTGATTTGCGATACTTCCATGCTCCAATCACTGGATGACCGGGAATTTAAATCCGGATTTTCTGAAATCATCAAGGCTGCTGCCATCAAGGATGCCAAATTGTTTGCCTATCTCGAGGATCATTATGCCGATGCCCTGAAACAAAAACCGGATGTACTTGAAAAACTGATCCACGATTCGGTTTCCATCAAGGCAAATGTTGTTGAAACCGACGAACGGGAAAAAGGAGAACGCAAAAAATTGAATTTTGGTCATACATTTGCCCATGCTTTGGAACACATGACAGGCATGCTTCACGGAGAGGCCGTTTCAATCGGAATGATCCTGGCCACAACACTTTCAGTGAAGCTGGGCTTTCTTTCACAGCCTGAATCATTGCGGATTTCCGGCCTGATACGTCATTTTGGACTTCCTGATACATCGAATGCTGATCTGCGGCTGGTTTTGAAGGCCATGAAAAAAGACAAAAAGAAGGAGGGTGATTATATGCACCTGATCCTGCTCAATAAGATCGGCAATGCGCTGATCCATAAAATATCAATTGAACAACTTGAAAACCTGGTGTATGATTTGCGTTAGTCTGGCTGAAAAAGATCCGAATGTTTGCCTTGAAATACTTGAAAAAGTTGATATGGCTGAAATACGGATCGATCTGGCAGAATTGTCCGATAATGACATTATAAAAATATTTTCGGCACGAAAAAAGCTGATTGCCACCTGCAGGCCAGGCAAATATTCCCGGTCAGAACGAATTAACAAGCTGAAACTGGCCATCGAATCCGGGGCTACATACGTTGACATTGAATATGAAGCGGATGATAATTTCAGGAATGACATTGAGTGAATTTGCACATGTCCATCAATGTGATGTGATCATTTCATATCATAATTATGAAATGACGCCGGAGCTCAATGAACTTGAAAAGATAATGCATAAATGCTTTGAACTCGGAGCCGATATAGCCAAAATTGCCACCATGGTAAGGGTGAACAGGGATAATTCCAAAATATTGTCGCTTTACAAGGCCCCCGGCCGACTCGTTGCCATTGGCATGGGTGAACTGGGCAAGATCAGCCGTATTGTGGCACCTTTCCTGGGTGCGGAATTTACCTATGCGGCTTTAACTGATGACAGTATCACCGCACCCGGACAAATCAGTTATGACAAGTTGAATCAATACATCCTGGAGATAATGCAAATCTAAATCTATGAATTCTTTTGGTAAAATATTCCGGATAAGTGTCTTCGGTGAATCGCATGGCACAAGCGTGGGCGTTATAATTGACGGTTGCCCTGCAGGATTGCCCCTTGTATTTTCCGATTTCGAGGCGGATTTCAACCGGCGCCGGAGTGGGGCAAAAGGCACCACGCCCAGGAAAGAAGCTGATATTCCCCGCATCATGAGCGGTGTTTTTAATGATCATACTACAGGCGCGCCGCTGACCATTTTTTTTGAAAACACAAACACCCGTTCACGCGACTATGCTGCACTGCACGATACGCCCCGTCCCGGACATGCAGATTTTGTGGCCACCAAAAAATTCGGAGGTTATGAAGATTACCGGGGAGGTGGCCACTTCTCGGGAAGGCTCACGCTGGCGCTTGTAGCTGCAGGGGTGATTGCGAAAAAACTGATCGGACCGGTGGAAGTCGGGGCCCGGATACTGGAGGTAGGCGGGAATCCCAATATTGAAGAAGCCATTGACCTGGCCGTAGAAAAGCAGGACAGCCTGGGAGGGATTGTCGAATGCACAGCCACCCATATGCCGGTTGGATTGGGAGAACCCTTTTTTGATTCGGTAGAATCGGTCCTCAGCCACATGCTGTTTTCAATTCCTGCGATCAAAGGCGTTGAATTCGGATCCGGTTTCGCTGCTGCAAAAATGTGGGGCAGTGAGCACAATGATAAATTCATATCGGTAGAAGGAAAGACGTCTACCAATTATGCCGGGGGGATCAACGGCGGCATCAGCAACGGAAATGACCTGGTGGTAAGGGTTGCAGTGAAACCAACATCCAGCACCCACCAGAAACAAAGAACGATAAATACAAAAACCGGTGAGATGATCGACCTGGAGATTGAAGGCCGTCATGATACCTGCATCGCACTTCGGGTTCCTGTCGTCGTTGAAGCCGCCACCGCTATTGTACTGGCCGATTTTATGATACAGGAGGGTATTGTTGGCAGGAGATTATAATATGGATGATGTCCTCCGCTGGCGGGGGCAGGGGGGTGGACGGTATTCGGTAATCGGTAGATAACGGTGGAAAGTGTGCAGTCAGCCAATTAGCACATTAGCACATTAGCACATTAGCATATTAGCACATTAAATATTAAACATTCAAATCATCAGTCAATTTAATAAATAACTAACACAGAATGAAAATACTCGTAGCAGGCGCAGGGAAAATGGGATCATGGCTGATTGAATCGTTATGCCTGGATTATGAAGTGGCAGCCTATGACAATGATCTTACCCGTCTCAAATATTTTTTCAATACGGTTAAACTGGTTTCTCCCGAAGAGATCAGGGAGTTTGATCCTGATATGGTGATCAACGCGGTAAGTCTGGAGAGCACAGTGCAGGTATTTGGTGAGATCCTCCCCTGGTTGCGAAAGGACTGTATTCTGGCCGACATCACTTCCGTGAAAAACGGATTGCAGAAGTTTTACCCGGAATCGGGATTCCGCTTTGTTTCAACACACCCTATGTTTGGACCCACCTTTGCAAATATCAAGGATCTGACGGGACAGAGTGCGATAATCATCCGGGAATCAGATGAAGAAGGAAAGGCCTTTTTCAGGAAGTTTTACAGTTCCTTCAATCTCAACATATTTGATTATTCTTTTACTGAACATGACCAGACTATCGCTTATTCGCTGGCCATACCATTTGCCTCCACCATGGTGTTTGCAGCCTGCATGAAAAAACAGGAAGCGCCGGGAACCACCTTCAAAAAGCACCAGGAAATTGCAAAGGGCCTTTTTTCAGAAGATGATTTCCTGTTGTCGGAAATTATGTTCAGTCCCTTTACCCTCGAGCAAATCGAAAAAATCGGCAGCGAGCTCGAACACCTTCGGGAAATCATAAAGGAAAAGGATACCTATAAAATGAGAAAGTTTCTGAACGGGCTGAGGAAAAATATTCATTAATGTATGCCAAAAGCATAACTTGTTTCCTTTCAAACAAATAATATCTGTGATATTTATAATCATCTTTTTACTACATTTGCGTTAAATGCAGTAAAGTCACATATTTTAGTTTAACATTATTAACGCAACTAAAATGCCTCTTCTGTTGAGATGGCAGCCAAATATAAACACCAGGCATGAACTTGCAATATATATCCGATAATAAAGGGAATAAAACAGGGGTGTTCATCCCTATTGACGACTGGAAGATATTACAAAAACACCTTTCCGGGTTGGTTGAACTGGATTACCAGGAACCAACAAAAGCAGAGATATTGGAAGGCCTTAAAAATGCATTTGATGAAGTAAAACTGCACCGGGAAGGGAAAATTAAATTAAAACCGGCCAGGGAACTGCTCCATGAGCTATAATGTTTTATTTACAGAGAATTTTCGCAAAGAAGCCAAACGCCTGGCTAAAAAGTATACTTCATTAAAAACCGATATTGAGGCCCTTATAGAAAGCCTTGAACAGAACCCAACGCAAGGCAAATCACTTGGAAAAGACTGTTTTAAAATACGCCTGGCTATTTCCTCTAAACGCAAAGGCAAATCAGGCGGTGCAAGGGTGATAACCTGCTTACTGATTGAAGATACCGAAGTACACCTGCTTACCATTTATGACAAATCTGAAAAAGAGGATATATCTGATAAAGAACTGAAAACGCTGCGTAACTCAGTTCTATAATATCAATGATTAGCTTTATTTCTCACCAAACCCTATGCCCTTCGGGCAAAGAGATGGGTTTCACTGACTTTCCGTGGGTTCTCACCCACGGTTATTGAAATCAGGCCTCTCCGAGGCCATTTTTCTAATCTCAGAAACGGTTAAATCGAATGCAATGAGATTTCTTCTCTGCGTCCTCTAAAAATCTATAGCGCGCTAAACTACAACTCTGGGCCCTCTGTGTAAATTTTTTGGCAATCTCTTGTAAATTCTCTGCGAAACTCTGAGACTCTGCTTAAAATTTTGGGATATCTTATTATTTCCCTACCGGGATTCGCAGTTATCTACAATATGCTTTAGCACCTCCGTATTCCCCAATTGCCGGGCCTTTTGGAGGTCCGAGCAGCCGTTGGTCCTGTCCCCGCTCTGGATCTTGGCCAGGCCCAGGAACATCCAGGTTTCGGCATCGTCGGGATTAAGGTCCAGTGACATGGAAAGATCACTCACCGCATACTTGTAGGTAGCGGTTTTTAAATAGGTCTTCCCCCTTGCCTTGAAGTACTGGCCATTTACAGGATCCTCCTTCAGATTGATATTGAAGTATTTCAGGGCGCTCATGTAATCACCACCATCATAATAATATTCCCCGCACTGGAAAATGGCCTTCTGGTCGTTCTTAATATAATTCAGGTAAAAAAGTACATCCTTCCTGGCCGACTCATAATTTTCCATACCCGCATAAGCTTCGGCACGCTTCAGATAGCCATCGAAATTTTCAGGGAATTCCCTCATGGCTTTGTTAAAATCAGCCAGCGCATCCTTGAAACGGCCGGCACCTAAAAATGCCAGGGCCCGGTTATAATAATGACTTTCTTCCGGATTCAGGGTGGAAAACTGCTGGCCCTGACCTCCCTTTTTTTCCATATTTAAAGCAGTGGTGTAATCCGCAATGGCAGAAGCATAATTGCCCTGTTCCAGGTATATCTTTCCACGAAGGGCAAACATTTTCGGACTGGCCTGGGATTTTGTAATTTCCTCATCCATGTGGGATATGGCCTTATCAGGCTGACTCTTTTTCATGTAATATGCAACCTCCCTGGCGGCTTTCTCCTGGTCGTTATACCACTCCTGTTCCCACAGTGCATACCATCCCTGTGAGGCATGAAGGCTTTCAAATGCAGGATCTTTTTTGATACTGTCCTCAGGTATGCGAAAATCGGAGGAAAGATGGCTTTTCAGGAAAATAAACGCCTGGTCAGCATTCCCGGCCAGGGCATTCGACCTTGCCAGCCAGATGTCACCAATGCCCGGAATGATTTCATTTGCCTCGGAAAAATCCCTGATGGCATTTTCATAATCCTTGAGTTCGAGCAGCGTTCGTCCCCTGTAAAGGAATAGTCTTTCATCCGCATTATTCCGGCTTATAGCCACAGTAAGGCTTTCCAATGCCTTTGCAAATTCCCCGCTTCTGTAATAGGCACACCCTGCCAGTAACCCGGCATCCGGTGTCTGGGCTTCAGCCCCCCGGGAAAAAACCAGGGCAACAGCAATTAAAATAAAAATGATCCTATTTGGTAATTTCGCCCGCATGTCCTTCCTGATAAAGATGAATAAAACCAACAAGTGCTCTGACTTCTGTTCCGCTCATGCGCGGTTCAAATACATCGCATATATAGTAATAGACCCCGTTTGGCACTTTGGTACCTGTTTTCTTGTAACTCCCGTCCCAGTTTATGGCCGGATCATCGGTTTCATAGACCAGCTGCCCCCAACGGTTGAATATTTTCATATCCACCATCTGGATCACATCATTCAGGTTGGTGGACACGAACAAATCATTAATACCATCGCCATTCGGTGTAAACACATTGGGTAATTCAAACATGATACAATCATCCACGCACATCTGGTTTGACATGGGACTCTTGTTCTCAAATGAATCCACGGCTTCCACTGTATAACAGCCTGCCAGCAAGGTTCCTTCCGTCATCCGGTGATAGTAAAAGGTATCGGCAGCAGAGAAAGTACTGGTAAGCGAATCGGGCGGTGTACTGATATCCCTCGAGAAATATATATTGTATCTGACCACATCATTGGAACAAGTCCTGTTGGGATTGGTCCAGGTAAGCAAATTCAGGGAACTGTCGCACTGCGACGTCACATTAAGTATAGGTGCGCAGGGAGGAGTTACGTCTACCGGGGTGCCGCAATTGATATGGGACATGTTGGTGTTGTTGAATACCACGTTATCGATGGGCCGCCAGCCAATGCTTTTCACCTGGTAGCAGTAGGTCACTCCGTTTTTCAAACCCGTATCCACAAATTTATTCACATCCGATGTGGCAATCGAATCAAAACCAAGGGCGGAATTCTGCCGGTAAATCACATACTGAGTGTTTATCCAGGGCGTTTTTTTGCGAATGTCGAGGGTAAGAGAATTATCGCCCGGGGTAATATCAATGTACAGCGAAGAGGCAATTTCGCTTTCATCCGGTCTCATTTCAAAACGTCTTCCCGGTGTATTGTTGTACATTTTTATTGAGTAATAATAGGGATAGACCAGCGTATTCAGCGGGCTATCAATGTAGGTGGTATCATTCAGATCGGCAGTTGCGATGGAATCGAGCACCACAAAATCAGCAGGTTGCGGTGTGGTTGACCTTAAAATTTTGAAAACATATGGGCCGGGAGCTGCCACGGTATCAAAATTCCGGGGTTTGGCCCACGACAGGAAAATACTGCCATCGGTTTCTCCGATTTTCGTAACGCTTACGTTCAATATGGCCGGAAATCCCGGGACAAGTGAATTACAGGTCTTGTCCGATGCAAAACTCTCACTTCCGTCAGGGTAGATGGCAGTGATCAGGTAACAATACTGCACTCCCTGGATAAGTCCTTCGCCATTATTATCATCTGAAAAAGTTGTAGTTGAAGCGCCGCTCACCGTGAATATCTTGCGGTATCCTGTTGAAGACGGCACACCATTCTCGCAGCTGTCGGGAACAAAATCAAAGTCCCCTTCCCGCCTGTAAATATTGTACCCTGATAACAAGACCGCATTCAGCCTTGTTCCACGAAAGATCTATTTCGGTGCTGGTGGCGCTCGAGTTCAGATTTTCCGGGGCGGGAGCCAGAACCCGGATCAGGAAATTGTCGATATCCACCAGACTGATATCGCCGCTGTTGTCCTCACTTTTCAGGGTAACCTGGTAAGGCTGTTTCCGGATATGGGTACAGGTTGTCTGCCATGTGAATGTGGAAGTGGTGAAACCCCTTCCGGCGGCAAGCCGGGTAAAGACAGCCGGGCTGACTTTTACAACAAAGGGACCGCCCGTCACCTTTTGCCTTACCGAATCGAGATCGGCATCGGTACTGGTAATCTGAAATTCAACCAGGTCACCGGCAGTGACACAGAAATCAGGAAGCGGCGGATTAACAGGCGGATTGTTGGTCGTATTGAACACGTCAATCTGCATGTCGCGCACAATGTTCCCTATCTTCACACCGTTGCGCCATTCCTCGATGTTCATGGCGACATTATATTTTCCCGTATCGATGGGTGTGTTCCAAACGAGGTCGCCTACCACGGGATCAACATAAAATGTGTCGCTAAAGGTGGGAAGAACATAATTCGGAATGGGATTCCCGTCCTGCCCCGTACATACAGTCAGCTTATAGGACAGACTGTCGCCATCCGGGTCGTATGCAGAAGGATTATGGATGAAGATATGGTGAAGAGCAGCCTTGTCAATGGGAAAATTGAGCAGAACCGGGGTATTGTTATTGCCAATCTCGGGACTGATGATCATAGTAGTCTTGATGGAAAAAACCACATTCACGGAATTGGGGATATTCTGTATCCCGAAATTCCGGTTGGGATCCTGCATCAGGATCTGGTATATTCCCGGGTCCCGGAAAGGTATGCCGTGTGGTATAAATATTATGATAATAGTAATTGGGTAATACGGTGCGACTGACCAGGGGGGCCACGGAAGCCGAGTTGTCACCCCACTCCACCGAAAGCTGTGACCGGTTGGCAGCGCTTTGGGTAAAGGTGAAGGTGGTAACGGTAACTTCGTAGGTGTATCCTGAAATAAGCTTAAAAGTAATCTCTCCGGCACGGTTGTGGGTGGCAAAGGCGGTCGATGAAACCAGGATGAATGCACCTAATATGGAGAGGATTCTTTTCATTACGGCAAAGTTAATAATTCTAAGTTAAAGCCCCGATATGCGGACTAATTATTGATTTTTAAGCCTGATCTCCGATTTCCAGCTGTCATAGTTAAAGGTATATCCGGTATCAGCTCCCTTGTAAGTGACAATAACAAGGTTGGTCTGATCGTCAAACAACTGAAGCAGCAACGAATTGGTTAGCATCAGTGATTTGATATTGTCTGACGGCAGCGGGCAGGTATAATAAAGCCAGATAGACTCCTCATCCTGGTCCTTCCGGACAAAATCCAATGGCAATCTGGTGCTCCCGGTTTCCACTACAAAAGCGTCCTTCATATATCCATTGATCAAAGTCAGTTCATCCTGGGAAAAGTTCTTATCCTGCAAGGGTTTGATGTTTTTTTCATACAAGTGATAAAACAACAGTTTAAAATCCTCGGTATACATTTTCTGGGAAATGAAAATCGAATCTTTTTCGGTATTGATATCCACACTCGTTACCGAAACGTGGATCGGATGGGCCGCCAGCAGCCAGGAAAATAGTATCGTGAGCAGCAAGGTGTATCGTTTAAAATCGAAAAGATAAGAAATATTCAGTACAAAAAATGTACCCTGAATCCTCACAAACCCTGATTCTTTGACAATAATAATTTCACCTTGTTAACCGGAATTTGCGGAAATGAGTTGCAATGGAAGGAAGATTATATTACCTAAAATCCAGAATATGAGAAGCATACTGAAGTGCGCAATTCTCATGTTTGTTATAACCGGCAGTCTGGATTGTAACGCCCAGCGGATCGTTTTCCTTACGCATTCCGTTGGCTCAGGCCTTTACAAGGAAGGAAAAATAAAGGAATGGTTTACAAAATACAATTCAGATAACGGCACGGATATTTTGATTGACAGGAGGTCTTATCCTGCTGAACCCTATCCATGGGATAATAATCCTTATGATTACTGGAATGTATGGGTAAACGGCAATTGCAGCAACGAATGTTTTCCCTCCCTCCTTGAAAGGTTCGATATCGTTATCATGAAGCATTGCTACACAGCTGCAAAGATTGAAGCGGACATCAATGCGCCTGACATTGCCTCGGACAGGAAATCCCTCGAAAACTATAAATTGCAGTACAGGGCCATACGGGACCTGCTTGACAGGAATCCTGAAACCAAATTCATCGTATTTACGCTTACACCGCGGCACAGGCTTCGCACAAATGCGGCCGAAGCAGGCAGGGCAAAATCGTTTGCTGAATGGGTCAAAAATGAATGGTTACAGGAGGACGGCAAAGAACACGATAACATTTATATTTTTGATTTCTGGAGCCTTATAGCCGAAACGAATCCCTCACCCGAGAAAGGCGCTGTAAATTGCATCCGGTATGAGTATGAAAAGGATCATTCGAGTGACAATTCCCATCCCAACCTGCTTGCCAATGAAACTGTGGCACCGGTCTTTGCCCGGTTTATACTGAATACAATTGAGAAGAGGGAATCCATCCCGGTTGCCGGTATTTCGGTTACAGTTACAGGTGAAGGTGCTGCAATTCCGACCGATAAAGGCACCCTGCAATTGAAGTGCAACGATATCCCCCGGTGATGCTTCGGACAATTCAGTTACCTGGTCGGTTCAAAACGGCACCGGGAAGGCTTCCATAAGTCCTTCAGGTCTTGGTTTCGGCTATTGCAGATGGCACAGTAACCGCCCGGGCTACTGCAAATGACGGCTCAGGAGTTTTTGGAACGCTTGACCATTACAATTACCAACCAGGCCATCCTCGTGACCGGAATTACAGTTACCGGCGAAGGGGGAGCCACCAGCATGACCACAAACGATGGTACACTGCAGTTAAATGCCAGATAACGCCAGCCGATGCCTCCGATAAGACAGTTACCTGGTCGGTTCAGAATGAAACCGGAAAGGCAGAGATATCCCAGGAAGGACTGCTGACAGCCATATCGGCTGGTGAAATAGTTGCCAAAGCCACTTCAACGGATGGTTCTAATATAAGCGGAGTCCTGAACATTGCCATAATGAGTCAATTACCGACAGGAACAGCTGATGACAAACCGGAAGAAACCTTCATAAAGATCAGTCCTTCTGCGATCAACATAGAAATGAACAAAAATACCCCCTATGAGCAAATCAGTATTTATAACATAGCCGGAAGCCCTGTTTTAGTTCAAAATATCAAAACCCTGAATGAATCAGTTGATGTTACACAATTCTTACCCGGAATATATATCCTTGTAATTTCGGGTAAGGGCGAGATTCTGACGAGGAAACTGGTTTTACATTGAAAATCAACATCATGTTCATATTAAATTCCATTCGCAAACAACATGCAACCGTTACCCATAAATATGATATTTGTAGGACACAAGGCTGTTTTCTGATTCCTGATTTCGCGTCCTGATAACCGTGCACGAGCTACATGTACCTTCAACATTCAAAAATGTCAATTGATCAAAAATATCTCTGATTCTTGTCAAGTTTCAGGATCTACATTCCATTTTTATAATATATTTGGATAATATCCATTGCAAATACCTAACAACGCACCCTGATTCATGAAGATACTTGTTACCGGTACCGCCGGATTTATCGGATTTCACCTAGCTAAGAGATTGATCCGCGAAGGTCATACTGTTATTGGCCTGGACAGCATCAATGATTACTATGATGTAAACCTGAAATATGGCAGGTTATCTGATTCGGGAATTGAAAGAGATAAGATTGAGTATAACAAACCGGTACAGGCAACAGGGGATATTCCTTACCGTTTTATAAGGCTGAACCTGGAAGACAGGGAAAATCTGAATTTGCTTTTCCAAAAGAGAAGTTCCACAAGGTATGCAATCTTGCCGCACAGGCCGGGGTCCGTTACAGCATCACCAATCCCTATGCCTACATTGACAGCAACATAACAGGATTTATCAACATCCTGGAAGCCTGCCGGCATCATGGTGTGCAGTCATCTTGCATATGCCAGCAGTTCCAGTGTGTATGGACTGAACGAAACCATTCCCTTTTCAGAAAAGGACAATGTAGATCATCCGATAAGTTTATATGCCGCCACCAAAGAAGGCCAATGAGCTAATGGCCCATACCTACAGTCATTTATACGGATTGCCCACCACCGGACTTCGTTTTTTTACAGTTTACGGTCCATGGGGCCGTCCCGACATGGCCTTGTTCATTTTCACAAAGGCTATCCTGGAAGGAAAGCCGATCCAGGTTTTCAATAACGGGGAAATGGAGCGGGATTTCACCTATGTGGATGACATTGTGGAAGGCATCTTCAGGGTGCTCATGAAGGAGCCCGCCGGTAACACGGAATGGAGAGGAACCAGTCCCGATCCGTCCTCCTCACCTGCCCCTTATAAAATATACAATATTGGCAACAGCAAACCGGTAAAGCTGATGGGTTTTATCAGGGCAATTGAAGATGCCACAGGCAAAAAAGCGATCATTGAATATCAAGCCAATGCAGGCGGGTGATGTAAGAAGAACATGGGCGGAGTTGGATAATTTTACCAGCATGTTTGAATATCAGCCAAATGTAGAAGTCAAAGAGGGCATTCACAAATTCTTTAAATGGTATAAAACTTTTTTTAATATCAAGTAATATGAATGCCAGAATAATTGCTTTGCTTAAAAGAATAGCGTTCCTGCTTATCTCAGTCGGATTACTGATGGTGGGTTGCATACCTTTAAAGGATCTGGAATATGTTCAGGGGGATATCTCGAAATCAACCCCTCTGTGTTGCCCGCCCCCCCTATTCAGAGAATAAAACCAAATGATGAACTATATATAAGGGTATCAAGTCTTGACGAAGTTGCTTATAATTTTTTTGGTAATCAGTCTGAAAATCGAACCCAGGTGAGTGGTACTGAAATTTCGGTCTCCCTCATCAGTTATCTTGTGGATGATTCAGGCTATATTCAGTTTCCCATCCTGAATAAAATCAATCTGGCAGGCCTGACCATTGAGGAGGCAACGGTTAAACTTAAAACCAGTTTATCTGAATACTTCAATCAACCTACCGTTTTGATGAAGTTTGTCAATAAGAGAATTACCGTGTTGGGTGAGGTTAGGCGGCCTGGCCTGTATTTATATTCCAATAATAAAATGAACATTTTTGAGGCCCTCGGGTTAGCAGGAGATATCACTATTGATGGGAACAGAAAAGAAGTTTTGGTGTTGAGGGAAGTTAAGGGCCAGGTATTCAAGAATAGCTTTAATCTTCTGAATGATGATTTGCTGTCAAATCTGGAATATAATCTGCAGGAGGGTGACATTGTTTATGTTAAGGCAAAGAAGTCTGCCACCTGGCGGACTGTATCCACACCAATGAGCATGTTTCTTGGAGGCTTGACTGCAGCGATCCTTATAGCCCAACTATTTCTAATTTACAGGTAAATGAACCACCCATGCAATAGCTTACGCAACTTTCTCATGAGCGCAGCGAGTAAAACGAATGAATCAAATATCTTCATATCGGATGTAACAATGAAAATTATTAAAATTTTGCACGGATGAAAACGCAATCGCCCGGTCCCAAGCGACCAAGGACAGCGATATAAAGGTACTTTTTAATAAGATACTAAAGAACATTCATTATTTAATTGGCTCGGTAGTAATATGCCTGATCCTTGCCTTTTTCTATAACCGGATGTCAATACCGAGGTTCCGGATAAGCTCGCAATTAATTGTAAGAGAGAATGACAGGAATTCAATGGACCCTTCCCGTTTCATGAAAGGTTCGGAATTGTTATTCTCCGCACGGAATAACTTTGACAATGAGCTACTAATATTGCAGTCAACCGCGAATATCACCCAGACCCTGAAAAGTCTGAACCAGGAAGTATCCTATTTTAAGCGTGAAAACTTTCAATTGGTTGAAATTTACCGCACCTCCCCCTTTATTGTCGTTTTTGATAAAAATCACCCCCAGATTGTGGATGCAATTTTCAGGATCGAAATTGAAGAGAATGGTGTTTTTACTATATCCGCTAAACACAAGGAAGCTTCCCTTTATAGTTTTGTCGAAAACAAACGAATCGACATAATTGACAATTTTAAGATTAATCAGCAGTACTCATTTAATGATGAAATCAAAGACAAGAATTTCAGCTTCAAAATTATGCTGAATAAGGATTTTGTTCTGGATAGCAAAAAGAAGAACATTTATTACTTTAAGATCAGCAGTTTACAGTCCCTTACCTCTTTTTATAAGGATAGAATTCAGATTGATCCTGTAAGCCTGCAGGCAACGGCAGTAAACATTACCATTGCGGATAAAACACCGGAAAAATTACTGGATTTTACCAAAGCACTGGTCACAACCGTTATAAATAATAACCTGGAAAAAAAAGAACAACATTACACGAAATACGATTGCCTATATCGACGGTCAGTTAAGTCAGATTCATGACTCCCTTCAGCTTTCAGAAAATGTCCTTCAGAATTTCAAATCATCCAACCAGGTTGTGGATATAACCCTTCAATCTGAGACCATTTATGGCCAGTTAAGGGAGCTGGAAACCCAAAAAGCTGCCATGGAGGTCAATTCGAAATACTATTCTTACATCATTGATTATCTTCAGAAAAGTGAAGACGTTTCAGATATGGTTGTACCTTCTTCCATAGGCATAGGAGAACCCCTATTAAACACCTTGATCACGGATCTGATCGCCCTGAATGCCGAACGGAATAACCTGATAAATAATAACCAGCAACGAAGCCCCTATTTGAAAACCATTGAGATAAAGATCAAGAATATCAGGAATACGATCACTGAAAATATCAATTATGTACAAAATACAAATATTTTATCCCTGGAAGAGATCAATAGAAAAATCGACAATTTGCACCGCGAAATTCAAAAAATCCCCAAGGCTCAGCGTGAATTGGTCGGATATGAGAGATCCTTCAAACTGAATGATGCTATTTATACCTATCTGATGGAGAAACGGGCGGAAGCATCCATCGCCCAGGCACAGGAAATGTCAGATTATGAACTGGTTGAAGGACCTTCGATTATCGCCATGGTAGCTCCGAAGAAAATGCGGAATTATATTATGGCCATTTTTGCAGGTTTATTCTTTCCGGCTTTGTTTTTCATGCTGCTTGATCTTTATAAGGATGATCTGAAAAATAAAGAAGAAATTATGAGCCTTACGGCATTGCCCGTTGTAGGAGAGATAGTGCATAATGATATTAAGCAATACAATGTTTTTCAAAAAGCACCCAAATCAATCATTGCCGAAACATTCAGATCCCTGCGCACCAATTTGAAATATTTTGCACAAGGTAAAAACTGCACGGTTGTCCTGGTGACCTCTTCAATAGGCAGTGAAGGCAAATCCTTCTGCGCTTATAATATTGCCACGAGTCTGGCCCAGTTGGGAAGTAAAACCCTCTTAATGGAATTTGACTTAAGACTGCCCGGGCTCCATACGTATTTTCCAAATTCAAATCACCTGGGAATTACATCGGTATTAACCCAGGAATCAGAATTTCAGGATATTATAGTAACAACGGATGTGGAGAATCTTCATTTCATGGCCTCAGGATCCACACCACCCAATCCATCTGAACTGATTGCATCGGAAAATACACATATGCTCTTCCGCAATCTTAAAGAACAATTCAAGTATATCATAGTGGATACACCTCCTGCAGGTATCATTACGGATGCAAAACTATTGTTTGACCTTGCGGACATTAAGCTTTATGTAGTGAGGCAAAACTATACCCCTAAAAAGATATTTGCCTCAACTGTGAGGGATATTGAATCAAAAGTACATTCCAATATCGGAATAATAATCAATGACATTAAAGTATCCAAAAGGGAAAGCGGTTACGGTTATGGTTATAAGTATTATACAGATGGTACCAAAAAAAAGAAATCAGTTGAGCCTAAGAAGAAATAGCTAAATGTGATTATGCCATCTCTACAGCAAATCATTCGGTTTTATTTATACCTGCTTTCTTTCACCCCGTTGGTAAGCTATATCCTGTTTGAATTTTTCAACCAGGAATTTAAGAAGATCTTTGGTGTGCTTGCCATATTTCTGGTTTTCTTAACCATAGGAGTAAAAGGAATTAAGGAAATCAAATTCCGATGGTATTATTTGCTTTTTATTGTTTTGTACCTTTATTACCTGGGGTGGGACGTAGCCCTCGGCCAGGGAAACATTGCCAGGAAAGGATGGGCTTACGATTTCTTTCTGTCAAATGATATGGTTCGCACATTAAGTATTCTGGTCGTTATTGATAATGTGAAGCTTGACAGGAAATTCATTGATACGATAATTAAAATATTTATTGGCACAGCATTGCTGGCTGTGGTTGTAATGCTGATCCAATTCCTCTTCGATCCCTTTTTTTTCACCCCCGAAAAATTTGTACATTTTAACAAAGCGCTGCATTTGGCCAATGACCCATACCAGGTAAAGAGGATATCTATTTTTGGCTACGCAAGCATTCATGATCTGGGTTTATCTTTCATGCCCATTTTTGCATTGTTGATTGCTTACCTCGTAAGGAATGAGAATAAGATACCCTGGATGATACTGGGGATAACGCTCTTAATAGTGTTTGGAAGCAATGTGCGGTATATTCAGGCCGCCTATTTCCTCTGCGCAATACCTGTTCTTTATTTAAATGACAGTCCGGTAAAAAACTTCCTGATCGGTACGTTTTTCATGTTTCTGGGCCTGATATTTCTTGTTCAGGTACTCAGTATCTTCAATTTTAATATATATACGTACTTAAATGAAAGGATCTTTGATAAAACGGCCGAATCAAGATTGCTGGCTTTGCAGATCTTTATGGAATTCTTCCCCAATTCTCCTTTTTTTGGCACAGGGGAGCATTTAACCGAGGAGGTCGTGGTTGCCATTGCAGACAGGAGCAGCCAGATTCACGTGGGTTATCTTGCCCATTTGTTCTCCTATGGTATTTTCGGAAGTTTATTTTTATTCGCTCTTTGGTTTTTCCTCGCAAGAACTTTATATCAAACCGCGCGAATTACCAGATTTTATGGAGCATACCTGGGATTTCTTGTTTTTTTGTGGGCAAATGTTACACTGGTTTATTACTCCATTTTCATGTATGGACTGATATTCTGCTTTGTCTTTAATAAATATTATGAGGACCGGTATAGCAATGTAATCGAATTTTCATGAAATGAAGGAAATGTATTTAAAAAGGAAGATTGATGATTTTCTGAATAAAGGTCATAAAAGGAGTGTAGCTGCCAAGAAGAATATAATACTGTCTTTTTCTTTCAGAGTCATCTCCCTTGCGGCAGGATTTATTCGCCTCCCCGTTAATCCTGAAGTTTATTGATAAAGAATTCTATGGAATCTGGCTGACCCTGAGTTCAACCACGCATTGGTTTGAGTTTTTCAAGATTGGCATAAACAGCGGACTGAGAAATAAACTTGCAGAAAGTCTGGCCAAAGGTGACAAGGAAAAAGCCAGGATATATGTTAGTACCACCTATGCCATAATTACATTAATTGGTATTTCCCTGTTCATAATACTTCTCATCGCTAATTTTTTTGTTGATTGGACCAAAATTCTAAATGCACCGGAAGGCCTGGCAAAAGAATTAACATTTGCCGCGATTATTTTATTCAGTTGCTTTGCCCTGAGGTTCATACTTGGCATTTTATCCACGATTCTCACTGCAATTCAGAAACCTTCCGTTGACGACGGCATAAGGACAGCGAGTACGGTCATCTATTTATTGATCATCTTAGTACTCATCCATACAACCAAGGGCAGCATAACAAAAATTGCACTCGCGACAAGCCTTACCCCTGTCATTGTTTTTTCTGTTGCCACCCTTGTATTTTTTAACGGAAAGTATAAATACCTCAGGCCATCATTTAAATATGTACAATTTAAACATTACAAGGATCTTGTTAACCTGGGTTTTAAATTCTTTGTAATTCAGATATCGGTTGCAGTCATGTTATACACCGACAATATAATCATATCACATGTCACAACTCCGGGAGACGTTGTAACTTATAATATAGCACGAAGATACCTGGAGGTCACATCGATGGGTTTTTCCATCATTCTTGCACCCTTATGGTCGGCTTACACCCAGGCATACCATGATAAGGATTATCAGTGGATAAAATCAACTGTTAAAAAACTGGTTAAACTTTGGGCAGTATTATGTGTTGGTATATTTATAATGGTGATGATCTCAGATTTTGTTTATAAAATATGGATTGGCGAGGAAATCGTTGTGCCCTTCTTACTTACCAGCTTAATGGGAGTCTTTTTCGCATTATTGACATGGAATACAATCTTTGTTTATTTTATTAATGGCGTAAGCAAAATCAAACTTCAACTGATTACTTCAATATTTCTCACCGTTATAAATATTCCTATATCGATATTTTTTGCTAAAACATTGAAAATGGGAGTGTCAGGAGTGATTATGGGTACTATAGTTTGTGTTTTTGCCGGGACCGTTCTTCATCCGATACAGTATTATAAGATAATAAATAACAAAGCCCGCGGAATCTGGAATAAATAATTAAGGATTGTGAAGAATCGTTCTGAAATAGCAGTTGTGATACCTATATACAGGGCAGAACCTGATGAATATGAGAAAATATCACTTTCCCAATGCCTTCGTATTTTGGGAAATTACAAAATAATCTTCGTAACCTACCGGTCCCTGGATATATCCAGGTACATTGATCACTTGAAACTATTACATCAACCGGTCCCGGAACTGATTTTCTTCAGCAAGCGAAACTTCAGCAGCATACAGGGATATAGCAGGCTGCTTTTATCACTTCGGTTCTATCTACGCTTTATAAAATACAAGTATATACTCATCTACCAGCTGGATGCTTTTGTATTCAGGGATGAATTACTGGAATGGGCTGACAGGGACTATTGCTATAACGGGGCCCCATGGCTTCTGGACTGGAAAAAAGCAAATGAAAGAGACAGGATTGTGGGAGTTGGCAATGGAGGGTTTTCTTTACGCAGGGTCAGAAGTCACATAAGGGCCTTATTAACATTCTCCTTCATAGAAAATCCGGAAGACCTGAGAAAAAGAATATTCAGCAGAGATAGTACCATGTTAAGGAATTGGATCTCCTATATGATGAATCTTACGGTAAAGAACAACACCTTCTTTCTTTTTAATAATTACGCTGCAAATGAGGATGGCTACTGGGGATTGTTAATGGGTAAGAAATTCAGATGGTTTAAGGTCGCTCCTCCGGAGGAAGCCCTGAAATTTAGTTTCGAGGTTCAGCCGAAAAGATTCTATAAAGAAAACCTGCAGAGACTTCCATTTGGCTGTCACGCCTGGTTAAAATATGATTTTGATTTTTGGAAAACTCATATTGAATCATTTGGATATAAATTGAAATAACACGTTTATGGACTTTAACACCAAATAATTATGAGTAATACAAAAGTCTCAGTGATTACCCCGTCATATAATCAGGCCGAATTTCTTGAAAAGACCATATTATCAGTTATTAACCAGGATTATTCCAATATTGAATATATTATTATTGACGGAGGTTCCACGGACGGAAGTATAGATATTATCAGGAAATATGAAAACAGACTGGCTTATTGGGTAAGCGAAAAGGACAGCGGTCAGAGTCATGCCATTAACAAGGGTCTTTCCTTGTGTACGGGCGATCTTGTAAACTGGCTGAATTCAGATGATTTGCTGATGCCAAGTGCAATACGGATTTTAGTGGAATACTACAATAAATATCCTGAAATCAAACTGTTTTACGGCGACAGGCTTATAATTGGCTCGAATGACCAGGTCTTTGAAGCAAGAGAATTTACCCTCCTTCAAACGGATTCATCGCAAGAATTGCCGGAAAAATTCCCCAGGAAACTGCATTTTTCAGCCGGGAATTGCTGCAGAAGACTGGTGGTCTCGATGAAAGCCTTCATTATACTATGGATGTAGACCTGTGGTACAGGTTCCTCAAGTATACCGACTTTTATCACATCCCTTTTATCCTGGGCTCATACAGAACCCATGAATCTTCAAAATCATTCCAGGTTTTCGGAAAGGACCGCAAAACAGAAGATGCCAAAAATGAAATTGCCAGGCTGTCGGCCCTGTATAAAAAAAGTTGGCGGAGCATCAGGCTGCTGAAAAAATTTGCAGCCAGGTATAACAAGGCCAGATTAATCTATGAGAAAGGAACAAAGAAAAGAAAAAAAGAAGTGGCCGAATTAAAGAAATTGGCTCTTCAAACCAATCATTCTGTAATAAATTGAATGTCAATATATTTATTATGAATACCCTGTTAAAAATTCTTGAAAAACTTTTTCGAAAAATTTCGCTTTTAATCCGTTATTATACTGTAATACACAACTATCACACGAGTATAAAGCGATTGAAAATAAGAAACAAAGAACTTTTTCAAAAGGGCTATGATAAAGAAATGTTGAAGAAATATGTTAAGAAATGGTCGGTTTTCAACCATCCTTTTTCAACTGAGCAATTTAAGATGTATTCCCTGTCCTCAGGAATAAACAGTGCGAATTTTGTTCCCGACAATATTTTTTACTTTATAATAGAACCCACCCTGAACAGGCTAAAAACCAATATGGCCTATTCCGATAAAAATTCATATGAAAGATTTTACCCGACTGAATGTTTTCCCAAAGGAATTCTTCACTGTATTAATAATAGTTTCTATGATCACAATTTTGACCTGATCAAATCATTGACCCGGGATTCATTAAACACGCTTTTATCCGGATTACCAGGAAATCATTGTTAAACCCTCGATGGATTCGTGGGGTGGCAGAAATATTCAACTTTTCAAAAGAACAAATGAAGATTTTACCAACAAGGCGGGTGAAAAGTTGTCTGTCGAATACCTGAATAATTTACATAATTACAGATTTTATAATCCAGGAAAAGATTAAACCACATCCGTTTTATGCCCGCTTCAATCCTTCATCACTGAACACTGTCCGTTTAATGACTTACCGGTCAGTTAAAACCGAAAAGGTTGATGTCGCTTGCGGAATAATGAGAATTGGCCCCCCCGGCAGCATTGTGGATAATCTGCATTCAGGCGGTACTGCTGTAGGCCTTTCCTCCACTGGTATTGTAAACTCATTTGGCCTTGATGCCGATGCCAACATTGTTTATCATCCTCACTCCAACCCGGATATTAAGCTTGGAGACATTGGACCGGCCTTTGGGTATGACAGGATGGTTGAAGCAGCAAGGCAGGTTGCATTGCAAGCATTGAATTTCAGACTGATATCATTTGATATTTGCATTGACCACACGGGTGCACCCAGAATTATTGAATTAAATCTCGGAAGCCAGGGAAGTGCATTTTTGCAGGCATGCAATGGTCCTCTGCTGGGTGACTTTACCGATGAAATTATTGAGTATTCTCTTATCAATAAAAAAATAAGAAATCATGTATTGCTATAAAACAGATGTGTACAAATCCTATTCTACATGAACCTCCAGCATTCTACCTAAACTACCCAACCATGTATGCATTTCTAAACTTTTTGGAATGGCTTTTCCGGAAACTGGCTTTAAGAATACAATACTTTAGAGTCATTCAAAACTACAATAAGAGAATTATCCCGTTCAGGAAGAAAAACAAGAGCTTATTTAAGGCCGGTCATGACAAGCAAATGCTGAAACAATTTGTTAAGAAATGGTCCGTCTTCAAACATCCTTTTTCAACAGAAACCTTCAAAATCTATTCCCTGACGTCAGGAATATCAAGTGCAGACTTTGTTCCCGACAACCTGTTTTATTGGATAATTGAACCAACACTGAACCGGTTAAAAACCAGTTTTGCCTATGCAGACAAGAACTTGTATGAAAAGTTCTATACCCCTGAATTCTTTCCCAAAGGAATTCTTCATTGTATTAACCATAGTTTCTACGACTGCAATTATAAATTGATTCCATCATTGGACCAGGATACTTTGGAAGGCCTGTTAACAGAATACCGGCAAATTACTATCAAACCTTCAATGGATTCAAGGGGGGGCAGAAATATCCAATTCTTTACACGAACAGATGGATCCTTTATTAACAGGGAAAATGAAACGCTTTCAGGCGAATATCTGAATAGTATCAGAAATACCGATTTTATTATTCAGGAAAAAATCATTTCACATCCGTTTTACGCCCGTTTTAATCCGACATCACTCAATACTGTTCGGCTAATGACTTACAGATCAGTAGTAACGGAAAAGATCGAGGTGGTTTGCAGTATACTGAGAATTGGAGGACCCGGAAGCCTGGTAGATAATGTTCATATCGGCGGAACTGCTGTTGCCCTGTCAAAGGCAGGTGAAATAAATCATTTTGGCGTATGTAATGATGGTACTCTGATTCAATATATTTGCGCCGATCCCGGTATTGAGCTGAAAAATATTGGTTTAGCCTACAATTATAACAGAATGGTGGAAGCTGCCAGGATTGTGGCTTCACAGGTTTTGAATTTCCGATTGATATCGTTTGATATGTGTATTGACTCTACCGGATCTCCCAGGATTATTGAAATAAATTTGAGCAATCAGGGTACGGCATTATTCCAGGTATGCAGGGGACCTCTCCTTGGTGATTTTACAGATGAAATTGTGGACTATTGCCTTATGAACAAAAAGGTCAGAAACCATGTTTTGCTTTAAACCCTGTATATATGGAATATAACCCTAATCTTGACTCCTTTTTGAAACTCGGCTATTTTTTGGAATATGATGGCTCCAGATGGAAAATTGACCTGTCAGGGGTCGATAGATCATACTATGCAAATGTTCAGGAGGATGAAGCCGTAAAACTGGGTAAAGATTTATTTTTGAAATCGATAGAAAATTCCTTCCATTTAAATGAAGAGCATCTTGTTCCAATCAGCGGCGGGCTCGACAGCAGAGCGATCCTGGGTGCACTTTTACTGCATAAAAATGCCGGAGATATATATACTTACACGTTTGGCAGCCCAAACACCCTTGATTTTGAAATAGGCAATAAAATTGCGAAAGTGATCGGAACCCGGCACACTGCCTACAATCTGACAGTTCACCAGTATACGATGGATGAATTACTGGATGTTTCAGGCCGGATTGACCATCAGTGCCTGCTTTTCTGCCATCCGCCGGTTGCAAGGGTTTTACAGCAGTTTTCCAGTCACCGGCATTGGTCGGGCTTTATGGGCGGTACGCTTACGGGCGAACATTTTCCAAAACAAACATCTTCCAGCCTGGATGATTCCAAACAGTATTTCATCAGGAAAAACACGTATGTAAGGTCGGTTAAACTAACCAGCGGAAACGATGCGGAACTGTTTGACCTGCTGGATTGTCCGTTTCCTGATAACGGGCCAATTACGTGTGAAGAACAATTGGATTTTTGGAACCGGCAGATCAAATACATTGCACCCCACGTATTAATGAAGGGTTTCAAATATGCCACACCCTTTGGTGATCCTGCTCTTGATCGACTTTTTTCTAAGCCAGAACAGGCAATTCCTGCAAAATAAGGTTCTCTATAAAAAAATTCTTCTCAGTCTGTTTCCTGATCTGTTCAGCCTCCCTACCAAAACACATTTCGGTTTGCCTTTAAATACCGGCAGAAAACGAATGGCAATTAACCGAAAGCTTACCGTGCTAAAGAAAAGGGTCGGCAAATACCTGAATTGGGTTCATAATCCCATGATCAACTATATTGATTTCGGAAAAAGATTTGAAAGTGATCCCGGGTTCAGGTCATTGTTACATGAGAATATCAATGATCTGCATGAACGAAAAATAATTGACTGGATTGATATTCAGTCTGTATGGAAGGATCATGCCAATAAAAGAGTGGATTGCATAGATGCTTTGCTTATCCTTGCCTCACTTGAAATCCATTTGAAAGCGGGTAAAAAGTTATAGGGAACCAACTATTCACAACCATGCATATTGTATATTTAGCCACCATTTATATTCCTTCAAAAAAAGCCAGCAGTGTGCATGTTATGCGCATGTGCCAGGCGTTTGCCGATAATGGACATGAAGTGGACCTGATTTATCCTGTAAATACGCGGGACACACCTTCAACCGGGAATCTGTACACTTACTACGGAGTAAAACAGAACTTTACCATGCACCCGGTACGTGTAATAGGTAACGGCCGGTTGGCGGATCACATGTATGCAGTGAAATCCGTTTCCCTTCTTAGGAAACTGAAGGCTGACCTCGTTTATTCAAGATCGATCACGGCTTCCTTCTATTTAACCTTTTTTAACCGGAAATTCATTTTTGAATCTCACCAGGATTATCTGCATAGCTTTCGGCTGGAACACCGTATCCAGATCCGGCGGATCCTGAACAGCCATAATCTGCTGCGTTTTGTATGTATCTCTGATGCGTTGCGCAGGCTTTATGAGGAAAAAGGAACCCATGCTTCATTTTTGGTGTTGCACGATGGTTCGGATGTATTTGAATTAACGCACAGGGAGACTTTAGAGGGCAGTCCCGGCCATCTGAAAATCGGCTATTTTGGAAGCCTTCACGAAGGACGCGGGATTGAGATTATTATCGGTGCTGCGAAGCAACTTCCGCAAGTCGATTTTTTTATTTTTGGTGGTGAGATCATGGAAATCAACAAATGGAAGAACCAGGCACCCGGCCTAAATAACCTGTATTTTTCAGGTTTTATAGCGCCTCAGAAAGTTTATGTTTATCGCAATTCCTGTGATATATTGCTGGCACCCTACCAAAAAACCGTATATGTTTCAAGCAAGAGAGCTTATTCAACGGGGGATTATATGTCACCTCTAAAGGTTTTCGAATATATGGCAAGCCGGAAACCGATCATAGCATCCGACCTGCCGGTTCTGCGGGAAGTATTAAATGAAAAAAATGCAATGCTGGTTTCTCCCGTGAACGTTGAGACGAACGCGAGCACGTCCTCGCGAACATCGGCGACCTGGTGCTGAAGCCGGCCAACGAGAGTGGCGGCTATGGCATCGTGATCGGCAACCGGGCGTCGAGCGCGGAACTGGAGACTGCCGCGGCGGCGATTCTGGCCGACCCCGCGCAACTGGGTGGCCCAGCCCATCCTCGACCTGTCGACGGCCCCGACGCTCGTCGACGACGGTATCGAGCCACGCCACCTCGACCTGCGTCCGTTCATCCTCACCGGCGAACACAGCTACGTCACCGCCGGCGGCCTCGCACTCGGGTCGCGCTGACCAAGGGATCGCTCGTCGTGAACTCATCGCAGGGAGGCGGCAGCAAGGACACCTGGATCGTCGACACCCATACGGAATGGGGCGCCGGCGAACGGCTCGGTGACCGTCCAACCACAGCAGCAATCACAGCAGCAGGCGGATCACTGATGGCACTGCTGTCACGGGTCGCCGATCGCATGTACTGGGCCGCCCGGTACATCGAGCGTGCCGAGGATTCGGCGCGGCGTGCTGCGAGCGTACGGTGACGTGCTCGCCGACCTCCCGACGGCATCGTCGCGCTGGAGCCCGTTGGTGACGATCTCGGGGAGCAGCGTCCGGCTGCCGGCTGTCAGTGGCTCCGACGAGAACCAGGTGGCGCAGTTCCTCATCGCCGACCGTGAGCATCCCAACAGCATCGTCAACACCGTCGATCACAGTCGCGAGACCTGCGGACGTGCCGGGAGGTGCTGCCGCGTGAGGCGTGGCAGACGCTGAACGATCTGTCGATCTACGTCCGCGGCGCCGCGGTCACGTCCGTCGAGCGGCGGCGTCGCGACCGATTCCTCGCCCGCGTGATCGACGAGAGTCGACGTCTCGACGGTGTCATGCAGTCGACGATGACGCGTGACGAGGTGTTCGAGATGTGGCGGCTCGGTCGCTACATCGAGCACGCCGACATGACGACCGCGTGCTCGGGGTCAGAGCGGCGACGTTGCTGTCGGTGCCGTTCGGTGAAGTCGACGAGTTCGCCGAGGTGCAGTGGATGGGCGTGCTGCGTTCCCTCTCGGCACTCCAGATGTACCAACGGGCGAGTCGGGGGCCGATCAGTGGTCCGGCAGTGGTCAGGTTTCTCCTCTTCGATCATCGCTTTCCCCCGCTCGGTTGCCGGGTGCCTGGCCGAGATGCGCACGTCGATCCTGCGTCTCCCGGAGTATTCGACGGTGCTCGGTGCCGTCGAGGCGGCCGACCGTCAACTCCGTCGCAGCCACCCGACTGCCGACGACGGCGCGGCGCTCGACGCCGCGATGGAGGATGTCCAGGTTGCGTTGGCGCGGCTCGACAGGGTCATGCACGAGCAGTACGTCGTGCACTGAGCGATGCCTGATCCCACCGAGCTGATGTCGTCGATCGCCGGGTTCGCCGATCTGGGGGCCAGGCAGGTCGACCACGATCGACTCCTCGCGGCCGAAGGCGCCGGCCACATCGTCCACGACCTTCCACTGCGCACCGATGGTCGGATGGTGGGAATCGAGTCACGTCCGTGGCGCCTCGATCCGGTGCCGCTGGTAATCGACGGCGACGAGTTCGTGGCGCTCGCGGACGGCGCCATCGCCCGGATGCAGATGCTCGAAGCGATACTCGGCGACCTCTACGGGGCGCGAACGGTGCTTCGTGACGCAGTCGTCGATCCGATTGCGTTGTGGGGGAGTCCGAAGTACCGGTTGGCGGCGTTCGGCACGCGGCCGCATCGTCGGTGGATGACCAACTACGCGGTCGACGTCATTCGTGATTCGTCGGGTCGCTGGCGTGTCGTTCGTGACCTCACCGAGCGCGCCCGCCGGCGTGGGGTACGCCTTGCTCGGGCGTTCGGTGTCGGGCCGTGTGCACCGTGACGTCATCTCGCGGCTCCCGGCCGGTCGTGCCCTGCGGTCGCTCGATCCGTTCGCCGATCGTCTGCGCGACGGCCTCGCGGACGTTGCCGCGACTCGTAACCCGCGCATCGTCGTGCTGTCGGGTGGCGTCGACCATCCGTCGTACGTCGAGCAGTCGTACCTCGCCACCCGGCTCGGTCTGAACCTGGCCGAGGGTGCGGATCTGGTCGTGCGTCAACGTCGCGTGTGGCTGCGGTCGTTGGGGGGGCTGGAGCCCGTCGACGTCCTGTTCCGCCGACTCGAGGACGATCGTGCGGATCCCATGGAGGTCAACGCCGAAGGCAGCGTCGGTGTCCCCGGGCTGCTGCTGGCTGCTCGGTCACGCGGTGTGAGCCTCGCCAACGCCCACGGATGTGGCGTGCTGGAGGATCCGGCGCTCGGCGAGTACTGGGACTCCGCGGGTGCGTGGCTCACGGGCCGCAGTTCGGACTATCAGGGCACGTGGCCGCTGCCGTTCATGTCGGCCGAGGAACGCGCCGACACGGCGTGGGCGACGTCTCCCAGCTTCGACGGGATCGGTACGGTCGATCGGGCCGTCACGTTGCGACTGCACCTCGTGGCGAGCGACAAGGGCATCGACGTGCTCCAGGGCGGCAGTGCCCGCGTGCTGGCCGCCGGTGACGATCCGATGAGGCCCACGCTTGCCACCGCGAAGGACGTGTGGGTCGTCGGTGGAACGGTCGCACCCCCGAGATCCGCCGCCGGGAACCGCTTCCGCAGGTCGACCTGATCGCATCGGTTCCGACCCGCGCCGCCGAGGCGCTGTTCTGGGCGGGCCGGGCGATGGAGCGTGCCGAACTCATCGCTCGTGCAATGGAGGTGGTGCTCGATCGCACGAGCGGTCTCGTCGATTCCGAGGTGGCCGAACCGTGGGTCGTGCACGGACTCGACATGTTGTCGGCCGTGGCCGGTGTGACCAACCGCATCGACCCGCAGGCGACTGATCGGGCCGGGGCCACGTTCGCGTTGGCGGTCGAGGCGCTCGCGCATCAGCTGGGATCGTTCCTCGCCGAGGCATCGTCGGTGCGCGAGTTCTTCTCGGTGACCGGGGGGCGCATGCTCGCTCGGCTCGCCGAGTCCCGAGCGCAGCTTCGATGGCTCCTCGGCCCGGACGGCTCGTCGTCGTCGGTGGTCGACATCGCTCGGATCGACGGCCGTCACCTGGAATCGATTCTCGTCGACCTCGCCTCGCTCGTGGGGCTGTGGAACGAGAGTGTCGTTCACGGCCCGGCGTGGCGGTTCGGTGAGGTCGGCCGGCGTCTCGAGCGGGCGTTCGGTGTGATCGACGGCGTGCGTGGAGCGTTCGGTCTCTACGAGGGCGGGGAGCGTGCGCTGGTGTCGTCACCGTTTCGCCCGATCACGGGGCGGGACGATGCCGACGAGTACGCCGACCATCGTCTCGACTTCCAACGACAGCGACTCGTCGAGATCGTGCTCGCCTCCAACGAGAGCCTCGTTGCCTATCGTCGGCGTCACCGCAGCGACGTCGAGCTCGAGACGGCACTGCACCTCCTCGTCGCCGAGGTCCACAATCCGCGGGCGGCAGCGTCGGCGATTCGTGGAGTGCGCCACCAGGCCGATCGGCTCGGCTGGCAGTTCGGCGTCGAGACCGCATCGGCACTGTTGGCGTCGCTCGAGGTGGCCTCGTTCGATTCGATCGAGGCAACGGTCACCACGCTCGCGGAGGTCTTCGCCGGTTGTGATCTCCTCGCCCGCGACGTCGTCGGTTCGTATCTGGCGGCCCCGGTCGACCCGCGGATGATGGGGCGCGGCTGACATGGCAGGCCAGCGGTACCGGGTCGTCCATCTCACCGGCTACCTCTACGGCGCGACGATGCTCGACGGATACAGCGTCGCCTGCGTGCTCGCCCGGCCGACACCGTCGCAGAACGTGATCTCCTCGGTCGTGACGACTGATCCGGAACCCGACGAGTACGACGAACGCACCGACATCTTCGGCAACCGGGTGGTCCAGTTCGGTCTGCACCGGCCCCACGACGGCCTCACCGTGATGGCGATCACCGAGGCGATCGTCTGGGCCCAGGAACTCCCGCGGGTGGAGATGGCGTGGGAGCGGGTGGCGGCGACCGTGGCGGGTCTGCGGGGCCCGGTGGCACTCGACGTCGTCCCGTTCGCTGCGCCGTCGCGTTTCGTGACCGTCAACGCCAACCGGCTCGCGCTGTTCGAACTGGCGTCGAGCGCCTTCCGGCCGGGTCGACCGATCGTCGAAGCGACGGTTGCGTTCTGTACGCAGATCTTCGAGACGTTCGCGTTCGACCCGTCGTTCACCGAGGTCAGCACGCCGCTCGACTCGGTGCTCGCGGAACGACGCGGCGTGTGCCAGGACTTCGCCCACCTCGCGGTCGGGTGCCTGCGCACGCTCGGCCTGGCCGCCCGGTACGTGAGCGGGTACATCGAAACCGAACCGCCGCCGGGTGAACCCAAGTTGATCGGCGTCGATGCCACGCATGCGTGGTGCTCGGTGTGGATTCCCGACCACGGCTGGCTCGATTTCGATCCGACGAATGGAATCGTGGCACCGTCGCGTCACGTCACGATCGGATGGGGGCGTGACTACGCCGACGTGGCGCCCGTGCGCGGCGTGGTCGTCGGCCCGGCCTCGGCGCAGTCGTTGGCGGTCTCCGTCGACGTCTCCCGCATCTGACCCCGCTCTCAACCCGAAAAATGTGCTGTGGTGTGCACGGGGTGGGCATATCGGCGCACATTTCGGGTTGGATGGGGGGATGTCGACGGTCACGAATGGTGGAACGGAGCGCGAGTCGTTGCTGACCCGCCCGTTCCTCATCGTGACCGGTGTTGCGTTCGTGTTCTTCGTCTACATCGGGATGCTCGTCCCGATCGTGCCACTGTTCATCGAGGGGCCGCTGGGCGAAGGTGAGTTCAGCATCGGCGTGACCGTCGCCGTGTTCGCGCTGGCGGCGATCTGCGCCCGACCGTTGCTCGGCCGACTCGCCGATCGATATGGACGACGCGTGCTCATGGTCGGCGGAGCGGCCCTCGCCGGCCTCAGCGGGATCGCGTCGAGTCAGATCAGCGAGTTCTGGCAACTCCTGGCGTTACGCGGCCTGACGGGTATCGGCGAGGCCGCCCTCTTCGTCGGGGCGGCCACGCTGATCGCCGACATGTCGCCTCGCGATCGACGCGCCGAGGGAGCGAGCTACTTCTCCGTCGCCGTGTTCGGCGGCATCGGCATGGGGCCGATCATCGGCGAGGCGCTGCTCGATGACACGAACTTCGAGCGGGCGTTCGTCGTGGCCGGTCTCTTCGCGTTCCTGGCTGCCGGGCTCGCGCTGTTCGCACCCGGCGCGTGTCGACACCGACGACGTGATCGACGACACGATCGCGTCGGCGGCAACTGCCACCGGGCGTCGCCGGCTGATCCATCCGGCCGCGATCATGCCCGGCCTGGTCCTCGCCTGTGGCGTCGGCGCGTTCTCGGCATTCGGCGCGTTCGTGCCCGACTACTCCCGCTCGGTCGGCATGGCCAGCTCCGGTGCCCTCTTCGCCGTCTATGCGCTCGTCTCGGTGCTCGTGCGCCTGTTCGGAGCGACCCTGCCCGAACGGCTCGGTCCTCGTCGAGCGGTCACCATTGCACTCAGCAACGTGCTGATCGGCCTCGCAATTCTTGCAGCCTTCCCGACGATTCCTGCGCTGTGGATCGCGGCGGTCTTCGTCGGGTTCGGGATGGCGTTCAACTATCCGTCGCTGCTCGCTCTCACCGTCAATCGGGCCAGCGACAGCGACCGGGCGTGGGCCGTCAGTTCGTTCACGATGTTCTTCGAGGTCGGTTCGGTCGCCGGAGGCCTGTTGATCGGCGCGTTCGCCCAGGTCGTCGGCAAGCAACTCGGTTTCCTCGGAGGCGTCGCGTTCTGCCTGCTCGGGCTCTACCTGTTGCGATTCCGTCTCGTTCCCGTCGGCTCGCCGGAGGCCGGCCCGTCCTACGTGGACCACTCCATCTCGTACACGCCCGTCGCCGGCGACTGACGGGTCCGTCCGGGCCTGCCGAGGCTCCGATCGAGGCGTCGATCGAGACGTCCGATTTCCGCTCGTCGAACGTCGGTCCGTCGGGCAAGATGGGCACGTGCCCCCGCTCGATCCCGACCACTGCTACGTCGCCGTCCAGAGCCGCGACCAGCGCTTCGATGGATGGTTCGTGACGGCGGTGCGCACGACCGGCATCTACTGCCGGCCGAGTTGTCCGGCGATCACTCCGAAGCGGACCAACGTCGACTTCTTCGCCACCGCAGCGACGGCGCAACAGCACGGGTTCCGGGCCTGCAAGCGGTGTCGACCGGATGCCTCGCCCGGATCGCCCGAGTGGAACGTGCGACAGGACGTCGTTGCGCGGGCGATGCGTCTCATCGCCGACGGTTTCGTCGAACGAGAGGGCGTCCCGGGCCTCGCCCGTCGGCTCGGCTACAGCGAACGCCACCTCAACCGTGTGCTCACCGACGAACTCGGCGCGGGTCCGCTCGCCATTGCGCGAGCCCAACGAGCGCACACCGCCCGTCTCCTCGTCGAGACGACGACGATGCCGCTCACCGATGTCGCATTCGCCGCCGGCTTCGGCAGCGTCCGACAGTTCAACGACACCATCCGCAGCGTGTTCGCCACGTCGCCGACGGCGCTACGAGCCTCCCGACACCCCAACATTCGGAGCGGCCGTGGCGCTCACCGCAACAATGACTCCGAATTTCCGGCAGGGGTGGGTGGCGGGACGGGCGGAGTTGGTCGGCGATCGACGTGCGGTTGCCGGTGCGCCAACCATTCGCCGCCGAGGCGGTGATGGCGTTCATCGGCGAACGGGCGATCGGCGCGACGGAGTCGTGGGATGGTGTGACCTACCGTCGAAGTCTCGACCTGCCGGGTGGGCCGGGTGTGGTCGGCCTCGTCGCGCACGACGACCATGTCGCCGCCCGGCTGGCGTTGACGTCGTGGGGCGACCTCGCCGCTGCCGTTCAACGGATACGACGACTGCTCGACCTCGATGCCGACCCGACCGCCGTCGACGAGGCGCTCGGCCGTGACCCGGTGATGCGGACACTCGTGACGGCCGTTCCGGGCCGTCGTTCGCCGGCCAGCGTCGACGCGTTCGAGACCGCTGTGCGAGCGGTGATCGGCCAGCAGGTGTCGGTGGCCGGCGCCCGAACCGTGGCGGGCCGGATCGTCGAGGCGGTCGGTACCCCGATCGATGCCGTCGACGTGTCCTTCGATGAGGTCACCCGGCTGTTCCCGCGGCCCGAGCAACTCCTCGCCGCACCGGACGAGGCGTTCTCGATGCCACAGGCTCGGCGCGACACGATCCGTCGTCTCGCCGCAGCAGTGCTCGCCGGCGATGTCGAGCTGCACGTCGGCGCCGATCCGGCCGTCGCCCGCGAGCAACTCCTGAGGCTCCGCGGGGTCGGACCGTGGACGGCCGACTACGTCGTGATGCCGCGGCCTCGGCCACCCGGACATGTTCCTCGACGCCGATCTCGGCGTCCGCCATGCGCTCGCCGCGCTCGGCGTCGAGGCCGAGCGGGCCCACGGCTGGGCACCGTGGCGCTCGTACGCAGTGCACCACCTCTGGGCGAGTCTGTCGCCCGTCGATCCAGCTGGAAGGACCACAGCATGAACCCCGACCACCACCTCCTCGACCACCAACTCCTCGCCAAACGGAGCCGAACTCGTCTCCACGGTCATGGACACGCCGGTCGGCCCGATCACCATCGTTGCGTCAGCCGTGGGGTGCGGGCGATCCTCTGGCCTGACGACTGACGCCGATCACCACGGCGGCCGGGTCTCCATCTCGGCGGTCTCTGCCGATCCTGATCATCCGGTGATCGTTGCGACCGTTGCACAGCTCGGCGAGTACTTCGCCGGCGAGCGCCAGGAGTTCGACCTCCCGCTCGATCCGGTCGGCACCGACTTCCAGCAGTCAGCGTGGATGCGCGCTGAGGACCATTCCGTACGGCACCACGGTCAGCTACGGCGAACAGGCCGCACGGATGGGCGACCGACGCAAGGCCCGTGCCGTCGGTGCGGCGAACGGTCGGAACCCGATCTCGATCGTGGTGCCGTGTCATCGCGTGGTCGGCTCGAATGGAGCGCTCACCGGATTCGCCGGCGGCATCGACAACAAGGCCTGGCTCCTCGACCACGAACAACGGTCATCATGGTGTCTGACACCATGAGTAGCGATTGGGGTCTGACCCCGATCGCGATCGACACGAATGACGGTCAGGCGCGGTTGCGGGCGGCGGCCGACTGGGCCTTGCGGGCGCGTTCGGCTTCCTTCTTGGCGGCCTTTGCCTCGGCACGCTTGGCCTTGACGGCGGCCTGCTCGTCGTCGGAGCGCTTCTGCGTGTCGATCAGCGGGGCGATGGTCGACCTCGTCGGCCTTCGGCAGCTTGACGAGTTCGTCGTTCTTCAACAGGTCGCGGATGATCGCCGAGGCCGGCGCTTCACCGGCCACGGTGGAGGCGAGCATGATGCGGGCCATGGCGACGCCGTGGCGCTCGACGACGCCGGGCAGCACGTCGTTCAACTGCGCGGTCGACGGGTTGTCGGCGTTGTCGCCGAGCTCGGTGATGCAGTCGGCCAGGCACAGATCGGTCAGCACGGCAGCGATTGCCTCCATGCCGCCGTCGATGCGACCGGACTTGACGCCGGCGCGCACGCCGGCGGGTGTGAGCGCGTCGACGAACGACTCGAGCCCTCGCGATGGTCGTCGTCGAGCGCTTCGATCGCCGTGGCGAGCTCCTCGTCGGTGGCGGCCTTGAACGAGCGATCGAGCAGGCCGAGCGCCTGCATCCGGTTCTTCATCTGATTCACGTCGCTCGACGCTATCTACGCGCCGACGAAGTCAGCAGCTGAGCATGTCCATCGGGCCGAGAGCACGCCTCCTCGTCGCGCTGCACCGATCGGCTAGTTTCGGGCAGCACACGTTCGTGGGGACGAATCGATCGCGACGACAACAAGGGAGACAACGCATGGCGACGGTCCAACTCGACAACATCAACAAGGTGTACGAGAACGGCTACCACACGATCCACGACCTGAGTCTCGAGATCGCCGACAAGGAGTTCCTCGTGCTCGTGGGCCCGTCGGGGTGTCGGAAAGTCCACGGCACTGCGGATGATCGCCGGTCTCGAGACCATCTCGGGCGGCACGATGATGATCGGCGATCGGGTGGTCAACGAGGTCGAGCCGAAGGACCGCGACATCGCCATGGTCTTCCAGAACTACGCGCTGTACCCCCACATGACCGTGTACGACAACATCGGGTTCGCGCTCAAGTTGGCGAAGGTGCCGAAGGACGAGATCGACACCGCGCGTCCGCAAGGCGGCCGCGATCCTCGAAGCTCGAGGACAACCTGAACCGCAAGCCCGGACAGTTGTCGGGCGGCCAACGCCAACGGGTGGCGATGGGCCGCGCGATCGTGCGTCAGCCGGCAGCGTTCCTCATGGACGAGCCGCTCTCCAACCTCGACGCGAAGCTCCGCGTGCAGATGCGTGCAGAGATCGCCGCACTCCAGCGCGAGCTCGGCGTCACCACCGTCTACGTCACCCACGACCAGATCGAGGCGATGACGATGGGCGACCGCGTCGCCGTGCTGAAGGACGGGTACCTGCAGCAGGTCGACACGCCGCAGAACCTGTACGACCATCCGGTCAACGTGTTCGTCGCCGCGTTCATCGGCTCGCCGTCGATGAACCTCTTCGAGGCCGACCTCCATCTGTCCGGCGACGTCGGCACGGTCACGCTCGGCTCGCACGTGATCGCGTTCTCGTCGGAGTGCCTGGTCAAGGCACCGCGACTGCGTGACTACGACGATCGCCGGGTCATCGTCGGCATCCGTCCCGAGGACTACGAAGACGCCGCGTTCGCGCCGCGGACTCCCGAGTCGCAGCGGATCACGTCCACCGTGGCGCTGATCGAGGCGCTCGGCTCGGAGATCATGGTGCACTTCAACGTCGACGCCGCCCACCGTGGACTCCGGCGACCCGGACGCGGTCGAGGAGAAGGCGGGTCCACGCCAGTCGAACGCCGTCGGCCGGTTCCACCCGCGATCGAAGGCGCGCATCGGCGAACAGATCGAGATCGCGATCTCGACCGAGAACATGCACTTCTTCGACATGGAGACCCGCCAGGCCAGTCGAGGGCAACAACGCTGCGATGTCGGCGTGAGATCAGGGGAGCAGAACTCCCTCGGATGCCTGGATCGTCCACGTACACGTGCGCCGCGTCGACAGAAACATCGAGCGAGGCAGTGCTGGACGCAATGCGCTCGAGACCTGCGAGCCGACGATCGCCACGGGCGCTGCGGGTCCGGCCAGCACAACACGGCGGGCAATCTCCGCAGCTGACGCTCACGCTCTGCGAGGCGGATCGATTCAGTGATCACTCGGTCGCGCGCCTTCGCCGTCGGCAACACTCCACCACCGACGAGCTACCACGCCAACGCCACGATGTCGGCACGCATGCAGTCGTCGAAGATTCCTACGCGGAGAGGGTCGAGATCCGCGGCGGAGTACTGAACCTGGCTCGCCCGCGAGCCGGAACGGAAGGTGTGCTCGAGGGCGGCCATCTGTGCCATGGTGTCATTCGAGACGCGACCTCGCGTACCTTGCCCTCGTCACGCAGCGACGTCAGTGTTCACGACGTCAGCGGGGTGGCGCAGCAGATCCAGTCGATGAGATCTCGTACAGGTGAGTCACATCGAGACATTCATGGGCGCCACGATACCTCGCACCGCGAGCGGAGTACGTCGGCGAGTACGTCTACAGCGTCGGCGGCTGATCCCGCCCTTCGTGGCGAGCACCATGCGGTCAGCGCAGTGCCCGGCGACCGTCGAGCACGCTTCCCGAGGATGTCCTCGACCTGCCGAAGCCGGTTCCGCCCAGGTCGAAGCCGTACACGTCGGCATTCTCGATGAACCATCTCGCGTCGAGTGCTGCATCAGTCCCCGACTGCGCCGTTTCAAACGTCCGATTTCGTGTACCACCGGTCCGAACGACAGCGGCCCCACGGATGAGCAATGACCCGATCGTTCGTAGCTGAACGTTGACGAGGCCTGCGGACGACCTACTTCCGGTTCCAGCAACGGCGCGTCGCGTCACCCGCCCGACTGGTTGCCAACTGCTCTGATTGACGAATCCGCTGGCGCACGTCATTCGATGACAACCATCAGTTCACCGCCGCACCGATCCGATATGCCGTAATCGGCACCCGCATGATCGGCATCGAGCACATCGAGAACATCCTCACCATCGACGG
>CAVQXX010000014.1:0-546548 GCA_963717995.1 uncultured Bacteroidales bacterium | reverse complement strand
ATCTGCACTGGCAACCGGAGAAGCAGGCCAGAAATACGTTATCGACGGACGAGAATATGATTTCGAGTCTTTGAAAACGGGGCAGGATTATTACCGGCGTTACCGCGACCTCAACGCTCTTGGTATTACGGCCATTTATTTTCTCAATATTGTGGACGCCATGATTGATGCACATTTTTTTTATTATGATGTTTCTGACAACCTGACCATGCATATTCAACCTGCTGTTTTTAACAATCCCGGGGCTACATCATCACTCGGGCTGCAAATTAATCTGTTATTTTAATTATTTTTGCGAAAAATCTGAATTATGCGGAAACTTGTTTCATTGCTTTCACTGGCAATATCCCTGACCCTACTATATTCATCTCCCTTGTTTGCACAAAAAGAAGGCACGCCTGCTTTTGCTGACGATACAACAATAATTGACCAGAATTTCGATGAAAATCTTGACAGTTTGCTGAATCTGTATTATGTTGGCCACTCTATCTCACAGAATCCGGAGTTCTGGAATTCGGAGGCCGACAGCCTGATACCTGATTTTTCCGATTCAGTTTACATTGACCGTCTGAAGAAAATTCCTACCGTGGTTGACCTCACCTATAATTCAATTGTCAGAAGATATATAGAAGTATATACCCGACAGAAAAGGAGCTCTGTGGAAGTAATGCTTGGCCTGTCGCAATATTATTTTCCGATCTTTGATGATATCTACGATTTCTACGATGTCCCCAATGAAATGAAATACATGTCCATCATTGAATCTGCCCTTAATCCCCGCGCCTATTCCCGAACCAGGGCAGTCGGCCTCTGGCAGTTCATGTATGGCACCGGAAAACAATACGGACTTACGATTAATTCACTTGTGGATGAACGGCGCGATCCGATAAAATCAACTTATGCAGCTGCCAGGTATGTAAAGGACCTGTACGCGATTTACGGCGACTGGACACTTGTCATCGCAGCCTATAACTGCGGACCCGGAAATGTGAACAAGGCCATCCGCCGGTCAGGTGGAAAGAGAAATTACTGGGACATATATTATTTTCTCCCCCGTGAAACCCGTGGACATGTGCCCGCATTTATCGCCGCAACCTATGTAATGAATTATTACAGGGAACATAACCTGAAGCCCGCCCCTGTCAGCTTTCCCGTTGCCAGTGACACAATCATTATTACACGCAACCTCCACATGGCCCAGGTTTCGGAAGTGCTGGGAGTTCCGCTGCCCCTGCTGCACGACATGAATCCACAGTACCGCACAGATATTATTCCTGCGGCTTCTTCAGGTAATCAGGTTTTGCGCCTGCCGCTTGAACAAACCGCCCGGTTCATAGACCTTGAAAAAGAAATTTATGCCTATAAGGATTCTGTGTTCTTTAACCCCGAAAAGGTAGTTGTCAATCCCACTACAGTTGATTCACGGGGAATCGAGGAACCTCCTCCCGGAAATTATGCAAAGATCATCTATACTGTCAAATCAGGAGACAACCTGGGCTACATTTCAACCTGGTATAATGTCCGCACTTCCGATATCCGGTATTGGAACAATATCCGGCGCAATACGATCAGGGTAGGCCAGAAGCTCTCCATTTATGTTCCGCGTAATAAACTCAGCCGGTACCAGGATATAAACAAGATGACCTTTGCTGAAAAGCAAACCCGTGTGGGAAAACCCATCTCGGGACAGATTGAAACAACACCGGCACCACCTGTCACAACAAACAGCGGAGTACGTCCTCTATACTGTGAAACAGGGTGATACCATATGGGACATCGTGAAAAAGTATCCGGGCGTTACCCAAAGCGAGATCATGCGGCTCAATAACATGTCCGACGCCAGCAAACTCAAAGCAGGCCAGCAAATTAAAATCAAGCCCAAATCCTGAAACGGAGGCCCCTGGTTTTTCGTATAAGATAGTAACAAGTGACGAGTAACGAGCTGACGAGCAAGTGAGCTAGCAATCGACTAGTTCCTGTGTCTAAGCTTGTTACTCGTCACTCGTCACTCGTCACTTTTATGAAACCACGGGCCACATTCCTGTTCCTGATCTCCGTTTTTTCACTGCTTCTGGCAGGTGCCCTGTATTTTCCCGAAAATGGCATTCTGCTCGGCAACAACCTCCGCCTGCAGTTCATTTCAAAGAAAGACCTGTTTTCCGGCACGGGTAACGGATACGCCAATATCAACCCGCTGCTGAACCATCAGCAATACCTGTCCGATTCTGTCCTTACAGCTCTTACCCAGAGCAATGAGACCGGATTGAAGGTCAGGGGTGCCAGTACGGACAGCCTCCTGAAAAGCATCACCCGCATCGAATACCCGGACAATGATTCCACAGTGCTGTACCCGTTTTTTGAATCGCTGATGAACGTGCAGCAAACCGGTAACCTCATCCGCATTATGCATTATGGGGATTCCCAGATAGAGGATGACCGTATCACTTCCCTGCTCAGGAATAAGCTGCAAACCCGCTTCGGAGGCTCAGGGGCCGGACTTGTGCCCGTCTCCCAGCCATATCCCTATGCATTTTCCATGCGGCAATCGAACTCAGCAAACTGGAAAAGGTTTGCCGGTTTCGGAAGGAAGGATACAACTATTAAACACCGCCGGTATGGCGCGCTGGCAAGCTATTGCAGCTACCGCTCTTCAGGGAATCCATCCATGCCCGACACGGTGGGCGCATGGGTGAGGTTCAGGTCAGCCTCCACTTCGTATCTGAACACCCGTTCATTTTACCAATGCCGGGTTTTTTACAGCCAGAACAGAGAACCTTTTTTAAATGAGATATACCAGGATGGCAAACGGGTGGATGCCGAAATTTTCCCGTCCGCAAAACGACTGCAGGTCATTCGCTGGAACCTCGACAAGCCGGCCAAAGACATTACACTGACCTTCAAGGGAAAGTCAAGTCCCGAGATATACGGCGTGGCCCTCGATGGTCAGAGCGGCGTGGCAGTGGATAATATTCCCATGCGGGGCTGCTCCGGGTTGTTTTTCACCTCCCTCGATGAGCAGCTGATGCGTGATATGTACAGGGAACTGAATGTAAAACTGTTCATTCTGCAGTTCGGCGGGAATTTTGTGCCGGCCGGACTGCCAAACTTTGACGGATATGAAAGATGGTTTGAAAAGCAGCTGAAACTGATCCGGAAACTTTGCCCTGATGCTGCCATCCTTGTTATGGGCGTGGCCGACATGTCGGAGAAAGACAAGACTAAATACGTTACAAATCCCAATGTAGTAAAGGTACGGGATGCACTTCGCACAGCTGCTTTTCGCAACGGGGCCGCATTCTGGGATACCTATGAGGCCATGGGAGGACAAAATTCGATGCCTTCGTGGGTATTTGCCGACCCGCCGCTGGCTTCGGAAGACTTCGTGCATTTTAACATACGCGGGGCCAGAACAATTGGCGCCCTGTTTTACAACGCCTTTATTCTTGATTATAACCGGTACGAAAACCAGGTGATGTTAAACCGCAAAAACGATATGAATGCAAGCTTCCCTACGGCAGATATTTCTTTTTAACGCGGATGCACCGCTTATTTTCACCCGGCTTTACTTCTGGGGATTTTTCCTGGTGGTATTGCTGCTGTATTCCATTGTCTATAAACGCAAAACATTACGGAATACATACCTGTGGCTTGTTTCGCTTTTCTTTTATTACAAAACCGGCGGACTGTTCCTGTTCATCCTTGTCTTTTCCACGGTTGTTGATTACTTCATCGGGCTTGCCATTTATAATACACGTCCAAAGGCCGGGAAAAAAGCCTGGCTCGCACTCAGCCTGACAGTCACATTGTCGGTGCTGGCCTTTTTCAAATACGATATTTTTTTCACAGAAACGCTGAATACCCTGCTGGGCACCCACTTTCAGGTAGTCAACCATGGCGCCGCCTGGTCCAACCTGTTTATGGGCACGCACTTCGACATCGGCAAACTGCTGCCCCCGGTGGGCATTTCATTCTTTACCTTCCAAACCATCAGTTATTCCATTGATGTATACAGGGGCACCATTAAACCGGTCACCCGGCTAACCGATTACGGCTTTTTTGTTTCGTTTTTTCCGCAGCTCGTGGCAGGGCCTATTGTGAGGGCATCGCAATTCATACCCCAGATCTATAAAGATTATTCGCTTACAAAGGAAGAGTTCGGACTGGCCCTGTTCATGATCCTGAAAGGATTATTCAAAAAACTGGTGATCGGGGATTTCATTGCCACCAACCTGATCGATCGCGTTTTTGCGAATCCCGGACTGTATTCCGGATTTGAAAACCTGATGGGATTATTCGGATACTCCCTGCAGGTTTACTGCGATTTTTCAGGATATACCGACATCGCCACCGGACTTGCCCTGCTGATGGGATTCCGCCTTCCGCAGAACTTCAATTCTCCCTATAAGGCGAAGAATGTAGGCGATTTCTGGAAGCGGTGGCATATGTCGCTTTCCTCCTGGCTGAAAGATTACCTCTACATTCCCATGGGCGGAAACCGCGGGGCCTCCGCATTTACCTATATCAGCCTCACCCTTGTGCTGGCCTTCGTGGTGCTGATATCGGGAAATATCCTGCTTATTCCTGTCTTTGCCGGCATTATGGCCGTCACGGGACTGATCATGTATTTTTCTCCAGCCGTGCGGCGATCTGTCAGTACGAACATCAACCTGATGATGACCATGGTGATTGGCGGGTTGTGGCATGGCGCCAGCTGGATGTTTGTGATCTGGGGAGGACTGAACGGACTGGGATTGATCGTATACAAGATGTGGCGAAAAATTAGTCCCTGGGAAAGCTCGAACCACTGGGCTGTCAATATCTGGAAAATCTTCCTGACCTTTACCTTTATAACCTTCACCCGGATCTGGTTCCGGAGTGAATCCATGCAGGATGCTTCCGACATGATCTACCAGATAGCCTACAGCTTCGGATGGGCAGAAATTCCCGCCATGCTTCTGGCCTATCACAATGCCTTTGGCATTATGCTCCTGGGATTCACCCTTCACTGGCTTTCAGGATCATTCAAAGAAAAGGCCATGAACCTGTTCATCGCCACCCCCGTTTACCTTCAGGCCGTCCTCAGCACCCTCGCTGGTCTTCATCATTTACCAGTCCATTTCCGCCAGCCTCCAGCCGTTTATTTATTTCAGGTTTTAATTGCCCGGAGGGCATACACTATTGTAGCAAATGCATCCAGACGTTCCTTCCCAATTCTCTTGCCCCCAGGAAAGTGACGAGTCCCTCAGCATGTAACAATTTTGCCCCAAAATAAATAACTGAAGGGAAATGCGAGCAAAGCGAGCATTCATCTGCGAGCCGAAAGTATCCCTTCGGGAAAATCAGCGTGAATCAGCGAGAAATAAAGCTCCGCAAACAACAATTAATCTGCGGGATAAGTGAGATCAGCGAGAGAAAAAAGGGCCGTTAAAGAATTATTTACTTAAATTTATCCCAAAATCACCCACTCCATACATGACTGAAAATCCCGAAATAAGCCTGGTAATTCCCCTTTACAACGAAGAAGAAAATCTTGACGCCCTTTACCAGGAACTGGTTACTGTACTCAATGAGATCAACCGGCCGGTTGAAGTCATATTTGTGGACGACGGCAGCCGCGACAAATCGTTTCAAATGGTTAAGGAATTGAGCGCCCTGGATAACAGGATCAAGCGGTATCTCCCTTTCCCGGAACTTCGGTCACCAGGTTGCTCTGACAGCCGGATTGCAGCATGCCCGTGGAGAAATGGTGATCACCCTGGATGCCGACCTTCAGCATCCGCCCAAAGAAATACCCCGACTCATTGAACAATACAACCTTGGATTTGATATTGTAAACACCCGGCGAATCGATACTGAAGAAATTGGTTACTTTAAGAAAACCTCATCCAAACTCTTTTACAGGATGATCAACGGCATTTCGGAGGTTCCCATCACCGAATCATCCTCCGATTTCAGACTGATGAGCCGAAAAGCCCTGGACAGCTTCCTGCAGTTTACGGAAAGGGGTCGCTTTACCCGCGGATTGGTCAGCTGGATGGGTTTCAGGCAAACGGTGATCGATTACATTTGTCCCCCTCGTTTTGCCGGAAAATCAAAATATACCCTTCGGAAAATGCTTCATTTTGCTGCCGACGGGATTACCGCATTTTCAGCCAAACCGCTTCGGATGGCTTCCTATGTGGGTGTGATTGTTTTTCTGCTGGGAGTTATATATGCCGTATTTGCTATCGTCCAACATCTTACAGGAAGAACAATCCCAGGATGGACCTCCCTGCTGGTAACCGTATTGCTGCTTGGCGGAATTCAGTTGCTCACCCTGGGCGTTATCGGTGAATACCTTGCCCGCATTTTCAATGAATCAAAATCCCGGCCCCTGTACTTCATTAAAGACCAGATAAAGTAAATGAGCAGCAAGCTTTCAAAACCGGCCGGTCTGATCATCACCGCCCTGCTTTCACTGGCTGTTTTGTCTGCATTTTATGGCAACCTGTTCAATAAGCTGAACCGGGTATGTTTTGCCAATGGCGGCGATGGCATGCAGAGCTACATTAATATGGATTACCATATCAGGGTTGACTCTTCCTACATGCGCTGCAATTCCATGAATTATCCATACGGAGAACACGTGTTCTTCACCAACACCCAGCCACTCATCAGCAATACGATCAAATTCATATCCCAGAACATTATTGACATATCGGATTACACCCTTGGTATCCTGAATTTTACGATGCTGTTCTGCCTTGTCATTGCCCCACTGATCCTATATCTGATCCTGACCGGGGTTGGAGTGGGCTCCATTCTTGCAATCCTTGCCTCGCTTGGCATTACCTACCTTAGCCCGCAGATCGATCGGTTCGGCGGGCATTTCAACCTGTGCTATGTATGTGTGATCCCCCTGATGATCTACCTGGTAATGCAGTTTTTCAAAAAACCAGGATTCCTGCTTTCCGGACTTATTTTTCTCACGGCGATGGCAGCCGCATTGACCCATTTCTATTTTTATGGTTTCCTGGCCGCCCTGCTGTTGTTTTTCTATGGTGCCTATCTGTCCGGAAAGGATCAGATATTTTCAAAAAAATATATGTGGGCAGTACATCTTTTCATCCAGCTTATACTGCCCTTCCTTATTTTACAGGCCTTTTACATCACCGACCATGTGACCGACCGCCCGGCTTTTCCGTGGGGATTTTTATACTACAGGGCCTATCCGCAAAGTATCTTTCTGCCATTTAACAAACCTTACGGACAGTTTCTCCATCAATTATTCAATACAAACTTTATCGACTGGGAAGGCTTTGCCTTTGTCGGAACAGTGGCCACAACAGGCATGATCGTTTTCCTTGTACGTTCCTGCATTAAGATCTTTAAAGGCCGTTTCAGGGAAATCGGAAGGGTCACTTCCAATACCCAATTGAATATCCTGTTCTGGGCTTCATTGCTATTGCTGCTGTATTCATTCGGATTGCCATTCATCCTTGGACTGGAATGGCTGATTGACCTCATTGGTCCGGTTAGGCAAATGCGTGGAATTGCCCGCTTCTCGTGGCTCTTTTATTATGTGATGAATATCGTGACGATATACTGGCTTTGGGAAGGATGGAAAAAAGCCAGCCGTAAGCATTGGGCTTTGCTGCTAATGATCCTTGCCATGCTGGTTCTTTTTTATGATGCCTATTACCAGGTGAGGAACCGGGGCAAAAGCCTTGAAAATAACATACCCGCCCTCGTGGACAGAAATCTCACAGAGCCCGAAAACCAGTGGATAAAAAGACACGATCTTTCCCGTTACCAGGCACTGATCCCTATGCCTTATTATCATATCGGATCGGAGAACATATGGATCGACGGAGGCTGTGACATAGTCCCTGCAAGCTTCATTGCCATTAAGAACTCAGGGCTTCCGGGATTGGGCGTCATGCTGAGCAGGACTTCCATCAGCCAGACGGTCGAAAATGTTTCCCTCATGCTGGGGCCTTCTTCCACTGCGCTCCATCTGGACAGGTTCCCATCAGGAAAACCATTTCTTCTCATGGCCGCCCGTTGTGATTTACTTTCTGAACATGAAAGACAGATGATCGGCCGCAGCCGGTGGATCGATTCAACAGGTAATTTCGACCTGTATGAAATGCCCTTCCAGGCATTCCAGGATATTTCTGATTCCATTGCCAGTGCAGTTGCCAATGAATACAGCACGCTCAGGCTTTTTGACCATAAGGGATTCAAATCAACTGATTCCATCCTGAATTTTCGGTTCAGGAACTTCGACAGCATTTCCAACCCTGCTGCATTTGAAGGTACGGGATGCTATCAGGGCAATGCAAAGGAAAAAAATGAGATCTTTTCAGGAAAGATTCCCAATGGAGATACTACACTGACTTATGTCCTGTCATTCTGGATGAATAACGTGCGTAGTGATTTATTTGCAAGGACCGTTGTGATTCTAACCGAAACAGACACCTCAGGAAATATTGTATTCAATGAAACCTACCCTGCTTATAAACATTTTACCATGGTGGAAGAAAACTGGGTACTGGTCAGACTGAAATTCAGGCTGAAATCGCCTGACAACAGATTCTCCGCTTCAGTTCAGAATACAATACTTCGGAACAAACCGATCCAGATAGATAATCTGCTGATTGCTCCCCGGGATGAAAAAATCTATTTTGAATTTTCTCATGGATTATCCCGGAATAACAGGTATTTCTAAAGTCAATAAGATGAAAGAAAGCAGAAGCAAATCCCATGATAACCGTCTTCCGATTATTATCATCCTGCTTTTCGGGGTTCTTTATCTGGTCATGTCTTTTTGTAATCACTACTTTTTCCGGACATGGACCTGGGATTACGGAACATACAACTTTTCATTCTGGGATTATGCCCATTTTCGCATCAGTCCGAGTCCTGTCCTCCTTCCGGATATGATCTTTCTTCAGGATCATTTTTCATTTACGCTTATGCTTCTCGCCCCATTTTACTGGGCCATGAAATGGCTGTTGGGAACATACACGCTTTCGGTCGTTCAGGTAATTCTCATTTCATTCGGAGGGCTTGCACTTTATAAACTGATTGAATTCAAGACTTCAAGCCGGATTTTATCAATTCTTGCATTGCTACAATATTTCATCATTTATGGAAGGTGGTCATCATTCTGTACACCCTGTAATATAGCAATCATAGCGGCCACAGCCATCCCGGTTTTCTTATATTACTTTGAAAAAAAGAAATTTACCGGTGCCTGGCTTGCCCTGATCTTTATTCTGCTGGCACGGGAAGACACGGCATTATGGATGCTGTTCATCGGATTATTCCTTCTTATTGAGCACAGGAAGGAAAAGGATTTCCTTAAATCGTCACTCCTGATGATGGCTGTATCCCTATCCTATTTTATTCTTGTCTTCAAGGTATTCATTCCCCTTCTTGAAACACCGAAAATAAAATATGTATTATTCAACTATTCCGCTCTTGGTAAGAATCCCACAGATGCACTCCTGTTTATCATCACCCATCCGTGGAGGTCAATTGAACTGCTGTTTGTGAACCACAGCGGTGAACCGGCCTATAATGGGGTAAAGGTTGAGTTTTTTTATGTGTATATGCTGTGCGGAGGCTTTGTCCTGCTCTTAAAGCCCAGGTATATATTGCTGTTTATCCCGCTTGTGCTTAAAAAAATGTACAATGACGTACCGGTCAGGTGGAGTATTGAATCATACTATTCCATTGAATTTGTATCGATGTTGCCCATCGCAGTATTTCTGATTATTTCTGAGATAAAAAGCAAGCTGGCCCGGAATATAATTACCATACTGGTATGTATTAACACGTTATGGGTCACTACCTATAAGCTGCTTGAAAAAGGACGGGTGCTGAATTATGATAACACCAATTTCGCCTTTTTTAGAAGTTCGATGTATAAATCACCTTTGCCAGTCCGCGATATTAATAATAAACTACGGATGATCCCGCCTGATGCAGCTGTATCATCAAGTGGCACAATCAATCCCCACCTGATGTTTCGCATGAAAAACTACTATTTCCCCCACGTGTATGATGCCACGTATATTGCCGTCCTGAACGGAAAGGATACCTGGCCTTTGGACAAAGCAACATTCAAAAAAGAAGTCAACAAATACCTTCAGTCGCCGGATTGGGAAAAATTGGTGAATGATTCAACAATAATCATTTTGCGGAAAAAAAACAACTCATCTCTTCTTCAGAATCAATAAAGGATATTCATTGATGATTTTCTGCCATTCCGAATTATTTAAAAATTTCTCTTTATCCCTGATAAATTCCTTTTCATTCAGGGGATATTTATTCCCATTCATTATTAAAACAATGTACTCAGCCTGCCTTACATATGGGAATATTGAAATATTTTTCCTGTAGGCCAGGTGGGGAACTATATCCTGCATGGCGGATACGTTGGCATCAGAGGGCACATTTTCCTGTATTAGTTCTCTGATGTGCCTGACATCATTGGGCGAGGTATAAAAGGTTTTGGTATTCAGATTTTCCTTACCTGCATCATACCATTTTGAGGTCCGTTCTTCCATTTTAATCAACGTAACCCTCAGTGAAACAAAGCATAAGATAATATATAAGCCGTATTTTAGTATGGCACTCTTTATGTGGGATGTAGCTAAAAAAACAGCCAGGGTGAGCAGGGAAACGATTTCAATTGAATAAAATCCCATAATCCCCCACCGGACGTAGGAATCATTAAACACTTTTTGTGCGATGATAGGGATAAAAGGAATAAAATACACGGGCCTCAGAATAAGGAGGATACCTCCTGAAAGCAGGAAAACCTTATAAAATTCCTGTTTTATTCCATCATAGGTAGGATCGCCTGAATGGTTAATAAATAAAAGCTGGATCGTTTTCCACGGATGCGTGAAAATATGCACAATGGCTTCTGCCGGATTTTTCCCCAGGGCACCATAGGCAAATCCCCAGTAAGGTAGATCCGGATTTTGAAAATGGGGAATGAGTACTTTAAACAGAAACACAAGATAAACCAGTGAAAAAACGCCATAACCTACGGCCATCCATCTCGCCACCCTGTCCCGGTATAATAAAATCAGTGTGATTGAAATAAAAATAAACCATATCGGCATATTCTCCTTGCAAATGATCACAAACAGGAAAAACAGGGAAGCCACTATATATTTCTTTTTATCGAAGAACAGGAAAAACAGGGGAACCATGGAGGAGGCAACAGTTGTATCAATATAATCCGATGCCAGCGCGCTGTAATGTCCCCAGATCACATTAAAATGGATAAAAGCAAGGATGGCAATTATTTCATTGCCTGTCTTGCGTTTTATCAATAAATAGGTACCATAACCGCCAAGCATAATGAAAATATTCTGTATGATCAGCAGAGAATATGTACCGAAAAAAGGATTAAAAATCCAATAAAGCGGTGATAACAACGGCAGAGTAAATGCAGGATGTATCTGAAAAAAATTGGCCAGGGCCGGCTCAAATACAGTATTGCTGTTTGTCCTGAAATGCGCAAAATCCCAGAATGCCTGGTTATAAAATCCGTAGTCCAGGGCATAGGTCCGCATGAAATAATGATTTAATACAACCTGGGTTGTATAAAGTACCATGAAAAAGATGAACAACCCCCAAAACAAGAGATGCAATAGTTTCAATTTGCGGTTTTCAGTCATGCTGACCTTGTAATAAAATTATTGAAGCTTATAAATCTGAACAGTCCCGTATTTCCCGGCAAGGTCTTTGACAAAGGAAGACAAATAGGGTCGGTTGCTTAATTCTTCCCCGGAGGCAACAATAAGATACCTGGCCCCGAGGTCAATGGATTTTTGAACAGCAATGCTGTCCTTATTCATATCATAACATTCCGTCCAACCAGGCTGGTTCATAATATATAATGTGTGAAAGGTTTTATCAGGTATACTTATTACTTTATCAAACCGGGATATTCCGATCGACCGAAGATAAGGAGTAATGGTATCAAAATCACTGAAAAGGGGATGCTCATTCCACCACCCGTAATACCTCTTATTCATTACTCTTTGAGTGTGGTAAATATTAAAAAGCAGCAGGCAAACAAGGATACCTTTGATAATCAGATTTCTTGAAAATTTTGGATACAACCTGTTCATATACTCGGCAAAAGTAAGGGTAGTGATGACAGGCAGAATGTACAGGTTAATGGTATAATAGTCGTGATCCCTGAAGGTGGCAAACCAAAGTATTCCATAAAGAACACTCCCAACAAAAATAGTGATGTTTGAAGTGATCAGCAGTTTATTGGCCTTCTTCAGGTGTGCCAGATTCAGGACGAACAATCCGAAAAAAAAGACGAGTGTAACCCGGCTAAAATACTGATCCAACCAAAGGTTACGTATATTTTCCAGCGTTTTTGCCATTTCAGCATGTGATATATTCCATATCGGAAAGATGGTGGTTGAAAAATGTTCGCATGCATGGCGTATATTATAATTTCTGGCATATACTGCCCATCCTCCTACCAAAATGAGGGTAATTGAAAAAAGCATGAGCGGCATAATCTTTTGGGGGAAAAGTTTTGTTCCCGGTTTGAACTGAATCAGGTTTAAGACATCGATAAAATAAATTACCATAATGGTAATTACACTTATTCCCGCTGAAATCTTCATCGACATTCCCAGAAAGAAAAATAGCATGGACCAGTAAAAATCTCCCGGTTGACCTGATTTGTAATACCCTATAAAAAAATTCCATCCGATAAGTGACAATGAAAACGCTGTGATATCGGTTATATAATTGTTGCCATAATAGGCAAGAACAGGCGATGCAAAAAACAAAAGGCTTAGCGAAAAGCTCCAGATCATATCAACCTGAAGCTTTTTAAATAATTTGAATAAAGCGTAGATACCCAGCAGAAATATCAGTGTATTTACAATTCTGTAAATATAATCATGGTAACCAAAAATCTTGTACAGCAGGGCAATGGCATAATAAAAAAGGGGTATCTCACTGGTTGCTGCTTTGCCCGAAGCAGAACGATCCGAAATAAGACCATGCACTTCAGGCTGAAAAAACTTCATCCCATTCTGATAGTAATTCAGGGTAATTGAGGCACAATCTGACTGGCGCCAATTATGCACTGATTGCGGTTTTTTTAATAAGATCTGCGGATAATGATAATACCAGGATATTAAGATTAATAATAAAATATATAAATAGTGGCTGTTTGCTTTTTTCAGAATCATGGATTCATTTTATGGGTTAGCCATGAAATCATATGCCTCATTTCGATATCGGCTGTGCATAAGCGGCTACATCCTGGCCGTTAATTTCCTTATCACACAATATGATCAATCTTTCCAGCACATTCCTGAATTCGCGGATATTTCCTGTCCAGGTGATTTTCTGCAATTCGGTGATGGCATCGGGCTGGATCAGCATTTTGGGACGGCCGTATTCCGTGCTGATCAGCTCATTGAAATGGTCGGCCAGCAGGGGAATGTCGTCAATGCGGTCATTCAGGGACGGCACATGGATGATGATAACCGAAAGACGGTGATACAGGTCCTCGCGGAAATTTTTCTGGCTGATCTCTTCCTTCAGGTTTTTGTTGGTGGCAGTAATTACCCGTACATCCACATCAATATCCTTGTCGCTCCCCACCCGTGAGATCTTATGTTCCTGCAGTGCCCTCAGCACCTTGGCCTGGGCCGACAGGCTCATATCGCCCACCTCATCCAGGAAGAGCGTTCCACCATGTGCCTGCTCAAACTTACCTTTGCGCTGCTTGATGGCTGATGTAAAGGCTCCCTTTTCATGTCCGAACAATTCGCTTTCAATAAGTTCGGAAGGAATTGCGGCACAATTCACTTCCACGAAGGGCATGGAAGCCCGGGCGCTTTTTTCATGAAGCCAGCGTGCTACCAGTTCCTTGCCGGTTCCGTTATCACCGGTGATCAGCACACGGGCATCCGTGGGAGCCACGCGTTCGATCATTTCCTTCACCTTGGCAATACCTTCCGATTCCCCAACAATATCGTAGGTCTTACTGATCTTCCGTTTCAGTACCCTGGTTTCTGTCACCAGCTCATTCCGTTCCGTGGCATTTCGCATGGTAACGAGCAGCCGGTTCAGGTCGAGGGGTTTTTCGATAAAATCATAGGCACCTTTTTTGATTGCTTCCACGGCCGTATCAATATTGCCATGCCCTGAAATCATGATGATGGGTATGTCGCGCGACAGCCTATGCATTTTTTCCAGCACCTCAATGCCGTCCATGCCGGGCATTTTAATATCACACAGAACTATGTCGTAATCGCCCTTTTCGAAAAATTCAAGTCCCTCGGTGCCATTCGTGGCCAGATCAACCTTATGACTTTCGTACTCCAGAACTTCCTGAAGGGTATTACGAATACTTTTTTCGTCGTCAATGACGAGTATGTTTGCCATCTCTGTAATTTAAAAGTGACTTCGGTTAAAACACCGCAACCCGGACTATTGTTTTATGGTTTGAAGGGATAGTAATTCATACACAACGCCCTCCTTCAGGGCAAAGTTGGATTGAATCATCTCACGCAATTTCAGCTTTTGCAAAATGAACTTCACCACCAGCGTGGCCACCACGATCATTTCGAGCCGCATACTTTCCAGCCCCTTCATCTGCTTCCTCTCTTTGAGTGTTGAATTGATCAGCTTCTGATATAAATTTTCAAAATCAGTGAGATCAATAATATTCGATTCAGGGGACAATGAGGTACCTGATTCGAAGTTGGGATCATCAGCCCGGATCATGGATGTAATCGTTTCAAAGGAACCTGAAGCGCCAATCAGCGTGGTGATCTTATGTTTTTTGAATTCCTCAAAGAGGTCAGATAACCGCTCTTCGAGATAGTTGGAAATAAATTCGATCTCTTCGATGGATATGGGATCCGACGGCTTGAATTTTGAAAGAAGCCGTGCTACACCCAGTGGATAACTCTTTTTCCAGGAAATGGTGTCCTTATTGGCAATGATAAACTCATTGCTTCCCCCGCCAATATCCAAAATCAGCACTTTTTCCTCGTTGAGCCTAACGGCCTGTTTCACTCCGTAATAGATCAGCTCTGCCTCGCGTTCGCCATTGATGATCTCTACATCGATCCCGCACCTCTGCTTTGCCAGTTTTACAAACTGGTCGCCATTGCGGGCACTGCGAATCGCCGATGTGGCAAAGGCAAATGTTTTTTCAACTTTATATTCGCCAATGGTCTGCAAATGTCGTTCAAGAGCATTCAAACCACGGGTGATGGCATCAGGCCTGATTTCCTTTTTGTCAATACCGCTTTTGCCCAGCTTTACAGGCAGTTTATTGTTATAAAGGATCTTATAGCCCTGATCTTCACCCGTCTCAACAATCAGCAGGTTGAAAGTGTTGGTACCCAGGTCAATGACAGCTATGCGCATAATCAGGAAAATATGAAATCCGAAAAAAATGACATTCTTAATCCCACTAAAGTACAGATTTATTCCAAGAAATTATAAATTATGAATGATGAATTATGAATGCTGAATCTAACTCCCTCATAATTAATAATTCATCATTCATCATTCATAATTCTCTTAAGATTTATATCGTATCCACTTCCAGAGTTCCCTGTACGACACCTTTTTTCCATACATGAGGATGCCGGTGCGGTAAATTTTCGCAGCAAGCCAGACGGATCCAATAAAGGTAAGGATCAGAATGGCCGCAGACAAAAGCAACTGTGCAGCCGGAACACCAAATGGGATCCGGGCCATCATCACAATGGGTGATGTAAGCGGAATAAGTGAAAAAATGACCGCAATTTTTCCCGATGGATTCAGAAAGGAATTGGCCATGACCAGCAAACCCAGGATAAGGGGAATCGTGATCGGCAGCATGAATTGCTGTGTATCTGTTTCATTGTCGAATGCAGCTCCCACGGCTGCAAAGAGTGAGCCATACAGCAGGAATCCTCCCAGGAAATAAAAGACAAAAGCCCCGATAATCAACACCCAATTGACCTGTCCCAGCTGCATCAAGGCTCCTCCGAGAAATCCACCAGCACCCTCATCATTTTCCGCAGGAGCGGCAACCTGTTCCTGCACATTGCCATTACTATTGCTGCTCATAATGCTGTTTGCGGGAACTAGACTGTTCTGTTTTTACAGTATTCTGGTCGTTTACAAAAACCTTTGCGGTGAACATGGTAATGCCCCATGTAAGCATCATCCAGGCCACAAACTGCGTAAGCCCGATCAATCCGATGCCAATGATCTTTCCCATCATTAATTGAAAAGGAGTCACCGAGGAAACAATCACTTCCACAATCCTGCTTGTTTTTTCTTCCAGAACACCCCGCATAACCTGCGCGCCGAAAAGGAAAATAAAGAAATAGATCAGGAAGCCCCCTGCATATCCCAATCCACGTTTGGCTCCTGTGGTATCAATCTGCTTATTGGGCCAGTTTTTCCATTCTACCTGTTGCAGTTGAACCTTGGTTTGAAGCGATTGTATTTCAGAAGCCGGAATATTTTTTACGATCAGCTTATTCTTAAAAAGAAAATCCTCCAATGACTTGGATATGTGCACCTCCATCCCGATGCTGGGGGGTTTTCGGTAATAAAGCTCAACCGACGCGGTGCTTCCGGCCGAAATAATCGTTTGGGGAAGGTAAAGCACTCCCTCATACTGAGTTTCATTGAATGCTTTCAATATGTCTGCCAGCCTCACACTTCCAAGGTAGGTGAATTTAATATTCTCCCTGTTGGGAATAATATCTCTGAAAAACTGAAGTGAATCGGGAACGGGTTGACCGTTTGCGTCTGCTTCTACTACTGCAATTTCCTTTACATCCTTATCCTCAATAGTTGTTAGCCAGGCGGGACCGATAATTAGTGCTGCAAATAGAACCGGTCCCAGGATGGTCATGATAATAAATGATTTTTTTCTTACCCGGGTGGAGTACTCACGCCCGATGATGAGGGCTATCTTATTCATGTTCTTCGGGTTTTAAAATGAGATTTTGCGCTTTCACCACAGAGATGAAGATTTCGTTCATTGTAGGGATCACTTCGTTGAATGAAGTAATGGAGGCCAGGGGCATCATCAGCTTCAGCAGGTCGTTGCCGGTCATCGTTTCAGAAGCCTTAATCTTTATCCGGTGCATGTTCTCTTTCTTCATGATGATCCACCAGCGTAAAATTACCGTCGAGTTTATTAATAGCATGGGAAGCATCTCCCTCAAACCCGATTTCAAACAGGTTTGACCGGTTACTCATCTTGATATCATGTACATTGCCTTCGAGGATCGTCCTTGATTTGTTGATCAGGGTGATGTTGTCACAAAGTTCCTCCACAGAACCCATATCATGGGTGGAGAATATGATGGTTGATCCCTGTTTTTTGAGCTCCAGGATTTCCTGTTTCAGAAGATTGGCATTGATGGGGTCGAAACCGCTGAAAGGCTCGTCAAATATGAGTAATTTCGGCTGATGGAGTATGGTTGTAACGAACTGCACTTTCTGCTGCATGCCCTTGGAAAGCTCCTCCACTTTTTTGTCCCACCAGGCCTGTATTTCGAATTTGATAAACCAGTATTTGAGCCTTTTCATGGCCTCATCCCGGCTCAGGCCTTTCAGCCGGGCAAGGTAAAGGGCCTGTTCCCCTACTTTCATCTTTTTATACAAACCCCGTTCTTCGGGCAGATAGCCGATGGAGACAATATCCTCCGCAGCCAGCTTTCGCCCGTTCAGGAAAAGCTCTCCCTCATCGGGAGCCGTAATCTGGTTGATTATCCGTAAGAGGGTGGTTTTGCCTGCACCGTTGGGTCCCAGCAGACCGAAGACCGATGCCTCCGGAACATTGATTGAAACCTTGTCCAGTGCAAGATGATTAGAATATCGCTTGACGATATCCTTTGCAGAAAAAAGGTACATGAATTTTCAGAATTGGAACGTTACACTTCGAGGCATCGAATTTAACGAATTACTCGAAATAGTTCTTCATCCTGTCGAAAAAATTACGGTCTCCGGATCCGGGATTGGGTTTAAAATTTTCTGATTCGTCCAGTTTTTCCAAAATCTTTTTCTCTTCCTTGCTGAGGCTTTTGGGTATCCACACATTGATGCTGACCAGGAGGTCGCCCCTGTTATAGCTGTTCACCTCCGGCAATCCTTTGCCACGAAGCCGCAGGATCTTCCCGGGTTGAGTTCCGGATTCTACCTTAATTTTAACTTTCCCGTCGAGGGTCGGGATTTCTACCTGGTCGCCCAGAGATGCCTGGCAAAGGGAAACATATAAGTTATAGAGCAAATCATTACCATCACGAATAAGGTCGCTGTGCGGTTCTTCCTCAATGATCACCAGCAGGTCGCCGTTGATACCTCCACGGCGCGCGGCATTCCCCTTTCCTGAAACAGAAAGCTGCATGCCTTCGGCAACTCCGGCAGGAATCTTGACAGAGATCACTTCTTCTCCGCGCATCACACCTTCACCTGCACATTTAGTGCATTTGTTTGTGATGGTCTTTCCATCCCCGTTGCAGGCAGGACAAACTGTAGTGGTCTGCATCTGGCCCAGGAAGGTATTCGAAACCCGGGTCACCTGTCCTGAACCCCGGCAGGTGCTGCAGGTGTTATATGCACTTCCGCCTTTGGCGCCTGTGCCTGAGCACTCGTCGCAACTAATGTATTTTGAAACCTTGAGCTTCTTTTCAACCCCTTTTTCAACTTCTTCAAGGGAGAGTTTCACTTTTACACGGAGGTTTGTTCCCTTGGCAACCTGACGGCCTCCCCGGCTGCCGCGCTGACTGGATCCGCCAAAACCGCCAAAGCCCAGGTCACTGAAAATATCTCCAAAGTGGGAAAAAATGTCATCCATTGACATCCCGTCAGCGCTGTATCCGCCACTGGCTGAAGATCCTACACCTGCATGCCCGAACTGGTCATACCTGGCCTTTTTTTGTGGATCGCTCAACACTTCATACGCTTCTGCAGCTTCCTTGAATTTATCTTCCGAAGCTTTATCCCCCGGATTCCGGTCGGGATGAAATTTTAATGCCTGCTGACGGTAAGCTTTTTTAATTTCCTCTGCCGATGCAGTTTTTTTTACATCCAGTATTTCGTAAAAATCGCGTTTTGTCATGATAAATTTCCCCTTGTTATGTGTCCGGTATGGCTATTGAACTATTCCCCGATAACCACCTTGGGGTATCTGATCACCTTGTCGTGCAGGAAATATCCTTTCTCAATCACATCCACCACTTTCCCCTTCAGTTTCTCATCGTCAACCGGAATTTTGGTTACAGCATCATGAAAATCAGCATCGAAATCCAGATTTATCGATTCGATTTCCCGGATACCCTGCTGCTGAAGAAATTCCCTGAACCGCACATATATCAGGTTTATCCCCTGTTTTATGGCTTCCAGGTCACCTGAACTATTGACAGCTGCGAGTCCCCTTTCGAAATCATCAACAACCGGAATGATCTTTTTCAACAGATCGTCGGAAGCCGTTTTGATCAACTCGGTCTTTTCCCTGTGCGTACGCTTGCGGTAATTGTCAAACTCAGCTGAAAGCCTTAAATACTTATCATGAAGCTCTGCATTTTTATCCGTACATTCCTTCAGTTCACCCTGCATTTTCTCCACGTCGGGCTCAGGGTTAGCGGTCTGATCTGCATTTGTTTGTGTACCGGTATCTCCAACCGGATCAACACCGGGATGATTGATTGCTCCCACAGTTTTTGATGAAGCTTTTTTTGCCTTGTTCTCTTGTTTCATTCCTTCAATTTTTTCCTTACACGTTCAGTTTTTTCACGTGATTTACATGATCTTTCCCACAAAGTAATTTCAGTTCTGCAAAATACTTGCCATTTTGCATGAAGCGACAAATTGACAGTTCGGAGTTAGTTATTGCAGCAGACTTTTTATCTTGCTTTCCAGTGCTTCAGCCCTGAGGTCACGGGCAATGATAACACCGTCACCATTTAGCAGGAAGTTGGTAGGAATTGCGGATATCTGGTATATTTTGGCGACATCTGAATACCAGCCTTTCAGGTCACTGACATGGCTTTCCCATACCAGCCCGTCTTCCTGAATGGCAGCTGTCCACCTCGACTGCTTGGTGTCGAGTGAAACGCTGTATATTGTGAAGCCCTTGCCCTCTGTGAAATTTCCGTCTTTATACTGCTGGTAGACCTTCACAATGCCTGGATTTTCCATCCGGCAAGGCAGGCACCATGATGCCCAGAAATCAACAAGCACCACCTTTCCACGCAGGGAAGACAGTGTGATGACCTTTCCGCCGGGAGAAGAAAAAGCCAGGTCCGGCGCCAATTTCCCGATTTCAAGTCCTATCTCGGATGTTGGTTTTGTCTTTTTTGGGGAGGGATTGTGGTTACAACCAGCCAGGGTCAGGATGGCAAGTAAAGCTAGCAGCGTATAAGATTTGATCACGTTTGTTGTTCAATTAGTATCCGGCAAAATTACACTAATTAATTTAAAAAAGTAAGTTTTGCGGTTTTGCAGTCAAGAAAGTTCTGCAGTTCTGCAGTTCTCCATCTGCGGGGTGCGGTAGAAATCAATCTGGAAAACTATAAGATATCCAAAATTATTAACGCCGACAAAACCGTAAGATATGCTTACCCGTCTACAAGAGGTCGCAAAGTAATCTCATTGCATTCGATTAACCGATTCCAGAGCTTAGATATTGCTAATCTGCGAAATCTGCGAAAATCTGCGAGAAAAAAAGCCCGGTAAATTCAAAATAAATCTACGAGTAGTATAACAAAGTCATGCAGTCAGCGTCGTTAGCTCCATTTTCAAATTTTCAAATTCTCAAATCAAATAATCAATTTCCAAATCAACAAATCAACAGATCAACAAATCATCAAATAAATTATCACTATTTTTAATCCCCAACTATAACATCATGGAAAAAATACTCGGATTCCTTGCGCCAACCATCATTGCATCCATCATCTTCATTTTAAACGCCATACTTCCCGGCCGGTGGGTGGCCGGCTACATCACCAGGCCAAATTCAAATGAAAAAATGCGGTATCACCTCAACGGGATCTTCGTATTTATTGTGCTTTTATTTGCCTGGTTTGTGCTGGGGTATTTAAAGATAATGCCGTTCGACTGGCTATATACCTACCGCTGGTATGGACTTGCAGGCGCATGCCTGCTCGGTATCATTTTTAGCCTGGCCGTTGTATTACCCTACCTTCCAGTCAGAAAATCACTTTTCGCTGATCTCTTTTTTGGCCGGAAAGGAAATCTCCAGCTATGGAATGGAAGGGTAGATGCAAAAATGTGGCTATATCTCTACGGGGCAACCTTTCTCGCATTGAATGCCCTGAGTTTCATGGCGCATCATCATATACAATACGGCAATCTTGCTTCTCCCGGCATTTTCATGTCAACAATCCTCCTGATGTATTTCCTCATTGATTACCTCATCTTTGAAGAAGTCCACCTTTACACCTATGACCTGTTTGCCGAAAATGTGGGTTTCAAGCTGGGCTGGGGATGTATCCTCTTCTATCCGTATTTTTATGCTATCTTTTTATGGTCCACTGTCCATTTGCCTGATCCCCATACCCCTGCCTGGTTGCTTGTAATATATGCCCTCATATTCATGACCGGCTGGATGCTGTCCCGCGGTGCCAACCTCCAGAAATATTTCTTTAAAAAAGATCCGGGCAAGCCCTTTTTGGGAATAAGGCCCGGAACCATCACCGATGGGAAGCATACTCTGCTTGTGAATGGATTTTGGGGCATCAGCCGCCATGTAAATTACCTGGGAGAAATATTGATGGGAACAGGCATCATTTTATGCACCGGTTACCCGGCCATGATATGGCCCTGGCTTTACCCGTTATATTATGTGGCACTCTTGTTCACCCGCCAGATGAATGACAACAGGAGATGCGCAAAAAAATACGGTGCCCTTTGGAACACCTATGTGAAAAAAGTACCCTATAAAATTATCCCCTTTATATATTAACCTGCTGCTTGTACATTTTGCGGGTTGTATCTCCCATAATAGTGATGGCGGTTTTGCGTGGAAAGATCTTTTTGCATGAAAAAAGAAGCGATCCGGTTTCCCCTTCCTGCAATGAACGAGGATTGCCTTCCAAGCCGCTCGAGGCATTCCTTCGCCACTGTTCCAATGTAGTTGTCCATATTTATCCTTAAACTCATTTTATTTTTCATATTCCTGGTATAATTCAAAAATACGTAAATAAAAGGTTTGCAGTTAGGCGGTTAGGCATAAACTATAACGGTCAGCTGACCAGGTGAGCCGGGCCGTTAGCAAAATTATCCTTCGCACAAGGTGGCGATGTCGTCTTCCGCTTCGTCAATTGCCTGCTGCAGATCTGCCTTTTGCTGGGCAGTGTAGGTTGCACAATTCTTTAAAGGCTTCAGTACGTCAATGTAATCCTGGTAAGCGTTTTTATAAGCACTGCAAGTCTCTGCGGTAGGACCTGAACTATAAGCCGATGCTGCATTGGAAAGTGCCGTTAATTCATCCTGGAGCATGAAGAAGGAGGCAATCCGGTTACCCCTTCCTGCAATGAATGAGGGCTGACATCCGATCCGTTCAAGGCATTCTTTGGCTACTTCCATGGGTTTTAGAACCCTGGGTGCCAGGAATGAGGCTTTTTCAGGTTGTGTTTCAATAAAATTCAGTGTTGATGTGGCTCCTGCGCAGCAGGCGAGGATATCCACGCCGCTGTCCTTCCATTCATACCACAGACTTTCCGCCATGACGCGGTTAAACGCCTTGGTGGCAGCATACATGGATAAAAAACCACTTCCCTGGAAGCCCGCCAGGGAAGCCATTAAAACGATGCCCCCGCACCTTTTGGCAAGCATCTTCCCTCCAAAGGTATGCAGCATGTCAAGCGGAGTGAGCATATTGGCCTGTGCCATAAGCCTGTGATTTTCAACGGAATTTTTGATGAAGGGACCGATATATGAAAGGGCCGCATTATATACGAGAAGGTTGATCTCTAAACCGTTCAGGGCCTCTTCGATTTGCCGCGTGGCATTTTCAGATGACAGGTCGCAGGCGATACAAATTATACGGACGGCATACCTCTTTTCAAGAGATGCAGCGAATTGTTGTAAGGGAACTTCCCGGCGTGCAATCAGCACAAGATCCATTCCCTCTTCTGCCAGACAGGTGGCAAATGCCGCCCCGATCCCCTCCGATGCCCCTGCCACCAGGGCTGTTGGGCCGTATTTTTCTTTTATGCTCCTTTTATTTTTCATATTTCTGGTCATAATTCAAAAATACAAAAATAAAAGTTCTGCGGTTCTGCAGTTCTGAAGACATATAGTCATGCAGTTCTGCAGTTTTGCAGTCGGAAATTTTCGGAGCACATTGGCATATTAACAAATTAGCATATTGTTTTCCACTTTTAGTTATTCACTATTTGTTCATTGATCCCCGAAGGGATGCCTTTGGCATATTGTTCATCCTTATTCATGGTACTACTCCCGTCACTTTAAAGTACTATCCATTATATCCGGCATGCTTGTTTCCTCATTAACCGCCATCTTTAAATTTGGAGCCGGGGTATCCGACAGCTTCCGCCTAATGTTATATCCATACCAGGTGCCCGTGGTGTAACCAGCATCCTTTGCAGCAAATAAGTAACCGTTAGCCCAGGAAAGAGAATATCCATAATTTCCGTTCGACAGGATGATAGACTTTTTATATGTACCCTCATGATCATAAACAAATACTTCTCCTGTAGTCGGGTCCCAGGTATAAAAATAATCAGGATCCACGGCAACCGCTCCATCAGCGCTGGTGCCGGTACCATAATTCATTCCGGTAAATGTGCCTGCCAATGATCCATCAGACAATTTGTACTGTTTTAAAGTTCCTTTGTTGAATGCATACAGAAACTCGCCATCATCACTCATGGCCACGCTGCTCTGGTAATAATCATACAGGTTGGGCAATACTTTGTCAAACGTACCGGTTGCCAGACTGGTTATTTTATAAATATTCCGTTCAGACACATTAGTTTCAAAACCCGAAACATAGAAATTACCATCCGCATTATTGTACATGATACTTCTCATGTCAATTGCTATAGGATAGGAAGTGATCGAATCACCGGCGAGGGTGTATTTATTTATCCGGCCTACGGTATAATTGCCCCCATTGCAGGTATAATAATATTTGCCGTCGGTTGCTATTCCCATGTTGTGATTACCAGGCCTGTCCTTAAACAGGATTTCCAATACCGGATCATGCAACTCCAATAATTCATTTCCTGTTGAAACATCCTTCCAGGAAGGCATACCATTCACCATCGTTAAAACCTGTCCGTCATTCCCCTTGGGCAATGCTTTCCAGTCAGAACCATCAAAAAGGAGAAGTTCTCCTGCACTTGGGGTTGCCGAAAGTCTAATCAGACCGGGGGGCAAACTGGTGGTTTCGGCATATAAGGCATACGGCACACTTATCAACTGACTGGTACCGGAAATTGTATAATTCGAACCGCCGGTCGGATCGATTTCCGTTTTAAGGAAATAGGGACCCTTATTCCAATTGATGGTGTCAAATTTTCCGGTGACAATTGTCCCGTCACCTATCTCAAGGGTTACCAGACCATTTTCATTGGTGGTGGTTAAATGAGTTTCAACATACACTGCGGCTCCAAATTCGGTGGATTGTAAAACCTGGATTCTGAATCCAACATTATTGTTTTTCAGCAATTCACCGTTTGCATTTCTCACAATAGCCTGGAAGCTAAGTTTATTGGGTGCCTGTGAAAACAGGTTGGATACAAATAAAATCAAACTTAAAAAAGTAATTGTTCTTTTCATGGCTAGTTGGTTTTAGTGATTTTAAAAATCATAACCTCTGTTGACTTGTCTATTACCTTAAGAAAGTAAATGTTGGGCTTGTATTGTATTAGCGAAATAGAAGTCTCCGCGTTTCCAATAAAAGCCTCTTCTAGTACTTTCCCGTTCAAATCGATTAACTGGTACTTCATATTTTCAATCTGTCCGCTATGAATCTTCAAAATGAGATAATCCGCTGCGGGATTTGGATAGGCCTCACATTCCAGCGTAATTGACATGCCGGGGTCTAACTGGGTCACAACATGTATTTCATAAGGCTGAAGCACTCCCTCATATATTGCTCCGGAATTGCTAACCACTGACGTATAGCTCGTTTGTCCTGAGGTAAAACTAAAAGTACCTCCTGATCCTGTACCGCTCCCGCCGGCTGAAGATATTGCCTGTTGAGCGTAAGAGAAAGCCCCGCTGCAGAAAGCCATGCATAAACAGCCAAATAATTTGATCATGGTGGAAAGATTTTAGGTTTTGAAAACTAATTGTAAGTGGGATGAAGCCTGCAGAGAAAAAACCAGACTTCTGGGATAGAAATCAATAACAAACATGAATATGAGATGGTTCAGTGGAATACAGAATAAATTGAAAAAATCAAGGCATCTTGAACAATGAGGCATTTGAATTGTTATCTATATACTTATTTATCAATAAAATACCAAAACAAATCAGCCCTTGAAAACACAATATAATTTTTGGATCTTGATTGTGCTTATTAGCATCCTCTGCATCTCAAATGCCCAGGAACCGGGCGTCCTGACCCCTTTTGCCAATGGACTTACAAGTCCGGTTGTCATTGCCATGCCGGCGACAGCCGCCTGTTTGCTGGCAAATGAGCCCGGATCCATATCCATTGTTGATTCAGCCGGGAATGTAAAACCGGAGTTCTTTCTTGACATAACAAACAAGGTAATCTTTGGGGGGAGCAAGGATTGCTGGGCCTTGCCTTCCATCCCGATTATAAGAACAATGGCTATTTTTATGTAAATTATATAGGTGCAGGCGACAGCACACATATCTCAAGATTTTCCAGTTTTGCCCGGCCATCCTGACAAGGCCGATTCACTGAGTGAAATGAAAATCATGACAATTGCGCAGCCTTATAAAAATCACAATGGGGGAAACCTGGCTTTTGGACCGGATGGCTATTTGTATATTGGAATGGGTGATGGCGGATCGGGAGGAGATCCGGAAAACAGGGCACAGAATCCGCTTGTATTTTTAGGAAAGATTCTTAGGATCGATGTGGATCATGGAAATCCTTATACAATCCCGGACAGCAATCCTTATTATGCTTTGAGCTCGGTCCGGAAATGAAATCTGGGCCACTTGGTCTGCGAAATCCGTGGAAGTTCAGCTTTGACAGGAAAACCGGTGATTTGTGGATCGCTGATGTCGGGCAGAACCTTTATGAAGAAATAGACATGCAGCCTGCCGGCAGCCCTGGAGGTGAAAACTACGGCTGGCGGTGTTATGAAGGAAATGAGCTTTTATATGGTGAAGAATGTGCCGCACCTGATTCCCTCGTTTATCCCGTTTACACATATCCTCATGGCGCTGAATGTTCAGTTACCGGAGGGTACGTTTACCGGGCAGATTCAGTTTCCGGATTTTACGGGAAATATTTCTTTGCAGATTACTGTTCCGACATGATCTGGACCTTACACATGAATGACACGGGATGGGTAAAAGAGGATTTCGGACAGTTCTCCGGCATACCAATTCAGCACCTTTGGTGAGGATAGTAAGGGGAACTTTATGTTGCCGGGTCGTTCCAACGGCATTGTTTATAAAATCTCAGATCCATGCTTCAGGCATATCCCCTGAAAAGGAACTATCCGGTATTCAGTTTTTCAATGATCCCCAATCCGGAAAATTCCGGCTTGAAATGAACCAGGATACTGCAAAGAATGCGCTAATCAGCATTTATGATATGCAGGGTGCTGTGCGTTTCAGGGACAAGATCACACGTGCGGAATATGAATTCGACACCCGCCGGTTACCTTTTGGCGTATATCTCATCAGCGTGAAGGTGAACAACAAATACTGGTCACACAAATTAATCATCGAAAGATAAATTTTAAGTTCTGCAGTTCATGGTTCTGCAGTTATGCAGTTCCCTTTGCATTCGAATTTTATGCCTTAGTACCTCGTGGCATAAACATTTCGTATATTTAATACAATTTCTTCTTACGATGAAATCAATCAAATACCAGATCAGATTACTTAAATCCTCAGTGATCCTGAACACCAGAACATGGATCCTCTCGTTGTTTTATTTCCTCATTGGCATCATTTACATCATGCTGCCGGCTATCCCGGTTTCCATTCTCCCGCTGGCAGTCAAGGCACTTATCATACCCATTTTGATTATCTTATTTAAGGTTTCTGTGAGGAATGAAAATACCATTTCACACTGGCTCATTTTTGCAGCCCTGTTCTTTTCATGGGCCGGGGATGTTGCGCTTGGGGATCACCTCTCATCGGGAAACCATGTTTATGCTGGGACTTGTATGCTTTCTGCTCACACATGTACTCTACGGCATAGTTTTCTTCCGGACTACGGGAAAGAATCTGCCTCCAAAAAAGTTTATTTATTCAGTTATTCCGTTATTATTATATGGACTCGTGCTGCTGTATATTTTATATGATAATCTGGGAGAAATGAAAATCCCGGTGATTATTTATACATCCGTTATTCTGGCCATGGTCGCTGCTGCCATAAACCGGATTGAAAAAGTTAACCGGACAAGTTTTTATCTGGTACTCATCGGAGCAGTGCTGTTTCTTTCATCTGATTCCATGTTAGCCATTAATAAATTCAGCAATCCATTCCCTTACGCTTCCCCGTTGATCATGCTCACTTATATTGCCGGACAATATTTGATTGTGATGGGGTATATGTATAATTCCTGACTTGTCCCTAGTCCCTCGTCACTCGTCACTTTAAGAAATTATTCGTACTATTGCGTATTCATATTAATCCTTAACTAAATTATCCGTTATGAAATACGCAATAGTCTCCTTCCTCCTTCTTGCCTTTATCATAACAGGATGCTCAACGAGTCAGAAAATTGTTGGTTCCTGGGCTGATCCGGACGCCGCATCGATGGGTCCTTATAAAAAGCCCTTTGTAGTCGTACTTACCCATAACAAGGATGCTAATTACTATATTGAAACACAGATATCCAAATTGTTAACCGGCAGGGGATTTCGGGTAGTGCAATGTACGGAAATATTTCCGCCTGATTTCTCCCTCACAAAGAATTTTACGCGCGAACAGCTTAAAAAGGCCCTCACGGAAACCGGTTGCGATGCCGTTATTTCACTGGCTTTGCTGGATACAAGAACCGTTGAAACCTATCACCCGGGATACGCCTATACACCTATGAGTTATGGCTATTACGGAAGTTTTTATGGCTACTACAATTACTATTATCCGGTGATTTATACGGATGATTATTACTCCGTTGATAAATCCTATTTCCTGGAGACCAACCTCTATGACCTGGCTACTGACAAACTGGTTTGGTCCATACAGTCCGAAGCCACCAATCCAAAGGACCTGGATGAGTGGTTTGACAAATATTCCCCCTTGATTCTAAATCATCTGAAGGAAAAGGGACTGAATCAGAAGTAGGGACGGGGATGAGGAAGAATTAGTGCATAGGGATAGTTAGAAAACTTAAGCTTTTTGATTGAAACGTCTTCGAAGTTCGGCGTTGGGTTTCCTTGTTCGGTGTTGTTTTACGTCAAATAACACCGAACAAGGAACACCGAATATCGAACTCCGAAGATTTAAAACTGCAGAACTGCAGAACTTTTTTTGGACTCCACGACTGTATTTACCGGCCCGTTGTTTGAACAAGTTAGAGCCAAAAAGTGACAAAACAATAAACTTTGCCCCGTGGCAGATATCAAACGACTCGCACAACAGACTGCAATTTATGGTATTCCAAGTATACTCGGCAGGATACTGGGTTACTTGCTTGTCCCCCTCTACACACGGGTTTTCCTTCCGGAAGCCTATGGCGTGGTGAATGTCTATTATTCGTTTGCCGCTTTGCTGAAGGTGATCCTCACCTATGGTATGGAAACGGCATTTTTCCGGTTCAATCTGCAAGAAAAGGAGAAGGATAAGGTTTATAGCACAGGGATGATCTCCCTGCTCGTGTCGTCAATAGCATTTTTGATTCTTGTCTGTGTTTTTTCAGGATCCATTGCCAGGTGGATTGACTATCCCGACCAGCAGAACTACGTCCGGTGGTTTGCCTGGATTCTTGCTCTTGATGCCGTTACCGCCATCCCCTTTGCCCGGCTTCGTGCCCAGAACAGGGCTAAGCGCTTTGCTGCCGTCAATATGGCCAACATATGCATCAACATTGGGCTGAACCTCTTCTTTATCCTTTTATGCCCGGTCATCCTGGCACACAGCAACGACGGCATTCTGGCCAGGGCCATACACCTTATATACAGAAGTGACTGGGGTATTGAATATATCTTCATCTCCAACCTGGTTGCCAGCATAGTCACACTTTTGCTGCTCCTGCCGCAGATGGTGACAATCCGGTGGAAAGTGGACCCGGCGCTGTGGAGGAGGATGTTTATCTATGCATTTCCCTTGCTATTTGCCGGAATGGCCGGAATCATAAACGAAACTTTTTCCCGGATCATGCTCCGGTATATGCTGCCGGGGACGGCCGAAACGGCCACATACCAGGTTGGGATCTTTGCGGCCTCCTACAAGATCTCCATCCTGATGACCATTTTCATCCAGGCATACAAGTATGCAGCAGAGCCTTTCTTCTTTTCCAAGTCGGCGGATTTGGATGCCCGGGCCGTATATGCCCGCATCATGGATTATTTTGTCATCGTTGTATCGCTCATCTTCCTGGTCACCATGGTATACCTCGATGATTTCATCATGCCAATCCTTATGGGCCGGGAATACTGGGAGGGTAAAGCTGTTATCCCTGTTCTGATGCTGGCAAACCTCTTCCTGGGTGTTTATTACAACCTTTCCATATGGTACAAACTAACCGGTCAGACTTCCTGGGGCGCGTGGCTGTCAGTCATTGGTGCCGTGATCACCCTGAGTTTGAACTTCTGGTGGATACCGCGATCAACAGACCATTTCTTCAGCGGATATTACGGGTCAGCATGGGCAACCCTGATCTGTTACGGATCAATTATGGTGCTGTCTTACCTGATCGGCCAGCGGTATTATAAAGTGAAATATAACCTGGCAAAGTTTTTCGGTTACCTGGGACTGTCCGTCTTCCTGTATCTGATCAGCACCCTCGTACAACTTCATTCATTTTTCCCAAGCTTTGCATTCCATACGGCGCTTATCCTGGTCTTCCTGGGAGTTATTTATCTGGCAGAAAAACCAAGGCTGGACTCTCTCAGAAACTGAAATCCACCCCTATCCCAAAGAATATATTATTCATAGAGTATGTATCTTTCACGGGTACCTCTGCTCCAACCTGGTCTATCACATGTATATAATTCTTTTCTCCCTCCTTGTACATCGTATACGCGCCGCCAAGATTAACACTCAGGTTTTGGGTGAACTTATAACGGAGTCCTATTCCAAAGGAGCTTGAACTCAGATCGAAGCTCATGTCACTCTGATAATCCTCCGATACTCCGCTTTGTGACAGCAGGTAACCACCGCTGATCAGGAGTTTTTCAGTAATATCATATTCAAGTCCGAGGCCAATCTCATACGTATTGTCATCAATAACCTTATCATTGGCAACCTGTTCACCGGTTGCATCCAGGGTTTTGCCATAATTGACGTCTTTATCAAAGAAATAATGGAATCCGGCTGAAGCCGACAATTTGGGCAGAAACCGGTAATTAACTCCGGCTGAAATCATGCCGGGCATATCGCTGTGCACTGTGGAGTCCTGAACAAACATTCCGCCGCCGTCTTTTCCACCATTTATTTTTTGTTTCAGGTCAAGTGTTGTTTTAAATTCATATTTCAGCCCAATATTCAGGTTTTCTCCAATGGAGATATTGGCGCCCAGGATCGGCGTAAAGCCGGCACCCGTTTCTTCTGCATCCACTTCAACATCTGCAGTGGCAGCATCAAAAACATCAGCATATGCATTTAAAGTGGCTACCTGGACGGGAGGCAATCCGGCAGCACCGGAAACAGCCCGGAGGTAATCACCGGGAGTATATGAACCGGCAGGAATGTCGTACAACGGTGCAGGAGGATCAGTAGGACTGGCCTCTATCTGAACATCGTGAATGTAACCTTTGTAAGTATTTTTGGCCGTGACGTACCTGGCACCGGCAAACACCCCGATCACATCATTTATTTTGTAAGAGACACCAAGCTGATAGCCAAAAAATACCGAAGTCCCTTTAAAATAAATGTCGGCACTATAACCCGTGATATTGCTGAAGTTTGGATTGAAGCCATAACCGGCAGGCTGGTCGAGTGACAGTGCAGCATCAAGCGGGACAAGGGCAACATGAAGAATAGGAACCAGGTCCGATACCGAAGTTTCGAAAGAAGGCAATCCGGTTTTAAATTCTGCTCCGCCGCCACCGCCAATTGGGTTAAAACCAAAGGAAACCGCCAGTTTATTTTTCTTCCAGGCAGCATAAACCCCGGGAAAAACAGGTGCGGATACTTCACCATTATATTTTTTTGGAGATGGGTTTAGAAACTGGTAATCATCGGTCACATCTTTATTCTGAAAAAGAGTCTGGCTGTTCAGGGAAAAATGAAAGCCATCGTTTAATTTAAATAAACCCGCAGGATTATAATATACAGCATCTATATCGGTAGATGCATCCCGTACCATTGTCCGAACCCAGGCAGCACTTTGGTTGGTGTTGGTCACTATCCCACCTCCAAATGCCATGGTGGCAAGACATACAAAACCGGCTATCAGCAGCAGTTGTTTTTTCATATAGATTTTCGTATTTGGTCAACAGCGAAATATAATCATTTTAGTAATTCAAGAATTGCAGTTAACCAATTATGTTTAAAGCATCGATGCACGTTGGAATAGAAAACCCTTAACTAATCCCGGTTGGAAAAAATGCGGGGCAACAAAGCAGGAACCTTTTTGATATACTCAGCATATCCGGGTTTCCTTGCCCTATTTCTCTTTTCCATCAGCGGAATACTGATCAAGGTAAAAAGCAAAATCATGAATATCAGTCCGACAATGGTCCAGTACCCGGCAGAACTTTCTGAATCCGGAAGCCGACAGAACAAACAGGAACATCCCTCCCCAAAAACTGATTTCCCCCAGGTAATTCGGATGACGGGAATAACGCCATAGTCCGGATCGGATAAATGCATTACGGTTATCCGTCTTTCTGAACCGATGGAGCTGTTCATCTGCAGCCCATTCCGTGAGGATGGCGGAAAGGGTAATCAATGCCGCGAATACATCATAAACATTGAAAGGGGCGTTGGCCGACAGGCATACCAAAGCGGAAGACAACCCAGGAAAACAAACAGGGTGGGCATAAAATGAATTCCCAGAAAGCTCACGGGCCAGTACCATTTTCCGGTTTTCTCCGCAATGGACGTATACCGCCAGTCCTGATGCCGTAATCCCTGCCATCCCCTAAGCCAGTTCATGGTTAACCGGATGCTCCAGAATAATACAAGGGCTACAACAGCCAGTTGCCTGGGTTGATTTGCATCCGGAAAAATTATAATGAGGTAAACAGCAATAACGGGAGGAACAACGCTCCAGTATGGATCATATACGCTGGAATTGCTGAATATCATGCTGAATATAAAGATTACCACCGTAGCGATCACATCGGCGATGAACAGATTCATCATTGTGCGGGTAAACGACAACAGGGGAAAAATACAATATACAACCAGGAATGCGCTTACATAAATGGCGCATGAGGATGATGGAATAGCGCTTTGAAGTGCTGGTTACCATGGAAAATAATTTTGATTAAATATAGTGATTAAGAAATTATTTGATTGAGGGATTTGATGATTTGAAGATCTGAAGATTTGAAGATTTGAAAATGGGGCTAACGCGGCTGACTGCACGACTGCATGACTGCAAAACTGCATGACTGCACGACTTTTTGACTGCAGAACAAATATCATTTTTTTCTAACTTTATCATATCTCAAATGGTACGAGTAAAAATTGGGAAATGATCAAACAATTCCTTCTTCTCGCTGTATTCTTCCTTGTGCGGAGCATGGCTTCAGATTGGACATTAAAGAAAAATACTTCGGAATAGAAATTTATACCCGCTCCGTCGATGGATCATCTTTCGATGAATTTAAGGGAGTGACAGTCATATCCGATGTCACCCTGATTGAGGTTCTGAATGTTATCCTGGACGTGGAAGAACTACGATGCACCTGTTCCCCGATTGCATCAATCCCAGAATCCTGAAGCAGGATGGCAAATGGTACGATATCCATTACATACAAACCAAGGGTCCGTTGACGGTAAAGGACAGGGACAGCGTATTCGAACAGATAACAGTCATTGACCAGGACGGGAAACATGCGCAGATCACTTCTGAAGCCCCTGCCCGATTACATTGCCGAAAATAAGGACATGGTAAGGATACGGAAAGGAACCGGGCTTTTGGGACCTGAAAGAAGAAGATAATAAAACGTGACCGTAACCTACCAGTTCCACGGTGAACCGGGAGGAGACATTCCGTCATGGATGGCGAATAGTTTTGTGGTTTCACATCCTTTACAAACATTGAAGAATTTAATAAGCAGGTTGACTGATGCCGGACCGAGGTGTATAACCAGCTATGCAGGTAAGCATAGCTGGTCATGTCCCCGTTTAAAAAGCTCTGCAGGTGCTGTTCAGCTGGGATATCAAGTAATTCTGGTTTCTGTATAAACCATAAAAACTGCTGATATAGGATTCGGCCTGCTTCTTATCATTTTTTGAAAGGTATGGAAAATCCTGTATAGTGCCCAGCATCCGGTCCTTTAACCCGGCAAATTCCTCAATGAGGGGCTTCAGTTCATCTTCACTCGTACAAACACCCTGGTAATACCTTTCCGTAACAGTTTTAATCGGAAGCTCTTCGAAAGGGGCTGCATAATATGTATTGACCAAACCCGAATAATCAAAATCATATGGTACAGGTATGCCTTTCCCGTTAGGCTTATCAAATGACATTAATATTTTTACGTTGTGTTGCATCTGAACCGACCAGTCCGTGTTGCCGATCATAAAATTGAACAGGGCCATGCGATTCATATCCATGGAGTTCATATCCTTCGGCGTAAACTTATCACTCTTGATGATCACGGCATTGTTGCGCTTCGCCAGCATAGTCTCATTTTCAATCAGGATACCATATGCCGGTATACGAATTTTTCGCTTTGTTTATGTCCACATAATGAATCCTGACAAGCCTGGTTTTGAAACTATAGTTGGAATCCAGGTTGTTTAACAATTTATAGGCCAGGTATTCCTTTAAAACATATTGATTGAATTTGGCAGTCTGGTGGCAATGAGTAACCAGTTTGAGGGTCTTTCCTTCCACCTGTATGGCTTCGCTGTTCTTATTTTTAAATTTCATCATAAGGGGCGGAAATGAGCAAAAATTGCAACGGAAATATCCCCTGGCTTTCACTTTAATATGCTGGGTAATCGAATCAGTATCCGATTCCTTTACTGTAAGCATTGCATCAAAATATTCAGGTTTATTCTTGCTTTTTGCCAGGCCTTTAATGTCAAAACCCAATGTCATTTCCAACAGATTCTTCGGATGCAAAAAAATCAAGACCCTTGTAGGCTGCCGGTTCGAAAATGGCAGATTCATTGATCTCAACATCCTGTCCGGAAATTTGATCAGCTGACAAATCCAGTGCAGAAGCCTGATCGGCTACTAAATCCAGCGGAACAGGCTGATCAGCAACCATATCCTGTATGCCTGCAAGGCTCTGTGCCTGAGAAACGGTGCCGATCAGGCTCAGACTTAAAACCAGCGCGAGGTAGTATATTGATTTCATAATTTTGTCGTTGTATTGTTTACTCATTCTCCAATACAATTATCACCAACCATGCCAAACATGGTATTTATTTGTATTTCTGTTATTTACGTTAGATTTCCAAAGATAATTGCCTCTGCCTCATTGTCCACTTTTGCATACTATTGTCCGAAAAAGGACAGGTGTGTTGTAACACTTTCCCTATTCCCCGGTCAATAATTCCTTGCTTTTAGCCCTGTTTTTTTGTAAATTATGAAGGACTAAATATGCTTTTAATGATTAAAATCTTTAAAAATGAAAAAGTCAATTTCGCTTTTTGCCGGACTTGCATTTTTAGGATGTATAAGCCAAGCCCAAACCGTAGTTGATTATGACGGTAATGTGTATGATACCGTAATTATCGGAACCCAGGTATGGATGAAACAAAACCTGAAGGTTACACATTACAACGATGGACTTCTGATACCCAACGTTCCGGACAGTGTGTCATGGGGTAGCCTGACGACAGGTGCAAGGTGCTACTATAATAATGATTCAGTAGCCTGGAATCCGGTTTATGGCGCGTTGTACAACGGGTATGCTATGAATGAAGCCAGCGATATTTGTCCCGTGGGCTGGCATGTATCCACTGATATGGAATGGCAAACGGCTGAGGCATATCTTGGCACAGAAGATGCGGGGGGTAAGATGAAAGAAGCAGGCACCGCCCATTGGGTCAGCCCAAATAACGGCGCCACCAACAGTTCCGGATTTACAGGTCTTCCCGGCGGCATGCGTCATCTCACGAATAATTTCGTTGCTCTGGGTGAAAACGGATTATGGTGGACAAGCACACCCTTTGACGAAACATGGACCTGGAGCACCTATTTATGGAACATGAATACGGGAGTTGATCATAACCCCACCCCTAAATATCTTGGACTAAGCATTCGATGTGTTCAGGATATTCCCAGCGACCTTAAGGATATTCCGCTGCAGGATTTAATCAGGATATATCCCAATCCGGCAACCAGCAAGGTTTCAATTGAGCACAACAGTAACCAGGATTTGAAACTGCAGGTTTTCAATATGGCAGGTCAATATATCCTGCAAAATGAACTGGATGACAAATCAACCGAAATTGACATTCGCTCTTTATCCCGGGGGATTTATGCCATTCAAATATCAGGGGAAGACTTGACAATACAGAAAAAACTGATAAAGGAATAGAAGAAGGCAACGACAACGCGGCAAATGAGAATTTCCGCAAGTCCGACTGAACTTGATCCCAACCAGGTTTGGCCCGAAATTATGATGCAACAGAAAAATAAAGCTATAAATACATTCCAACATTGGCCGCCATAGCTTTGGAAAGAGCGGTTTCAGGAACCTTTTAAAAGTTTTTCTGCTTTTTTCCAGTCATCTACCGCAGTTCCATGTTCTCCGCGTTTAATTCGCTGATGATAGATTTCCTCCGCTTTTTTACGGATCTGATCTTCAGTTGGTGTGGATTTAACTGTAGCAGCTTTCTTGCTCTTTTCTGCTACACCAGTCCCGGAAGCTTTCTTTGGCTTACTGGTTACTTTCGATTTTGCTGTTTTTGTCGCTGCCATTATCGTTGTAAAATAATTATTTTATATGTGCCAAATTTATACGATTTTTCACAGTAAAATAATACTAAGCTAACAGTTTTTGTTAAGATCTGGTTAATACGTTTATTTCAATGAAAAATACCGAAAACGAATGCTCGTTTTCGGTATTCCTTTTTTTGGACCAACAGATTTACCTGCTTTGGCCCTTTAGAAGCTTTTCGGCTGTTTGCCAGTCATCCAATGCAGTTCCATATTCCCCGCGTTTAAGCCGCTCGTGGTAGACTTCCTTGGCCTTATCACGGATCTGTTCTTCAGTCGGTTTGGAACTATGGGTAGGATTACTCTTGTTCTTTAATGCATTGTCAGCTCCGGTAGTTTTTCCTGATTTGCTGATCACTTTTGATTTAGTCGTTGTTTGCATTGCCTTTATCGTTTTAAAACATATATTTTATAATTGGCAAATGTACGCCGATTAATCTTTGCAGTATCACAATTTTTGTTAAGATTATGTTAAGTTCTATTTAACCCTGGCATCTTCCATGATCACATCATACGTGTAACCGGAACCAAAGTCCACATTCAGTGAGATCACTCCTTCAAATAAGGTGATACTGCCCACAGGAATGCTGTCGTGGGTTGTAACCACAAGATCATAGTCATTGCCATCTTTGGTGCCGTCCTGAACATGCACCCAGTTCCTGTTCATGATCTGGGGCGAAAATTTCACCACCTCGCCGCGTATCTTAACTGATTTCCCGGCATAGGATTTCCGGTTGGCAAAAAGCTCAGCGATGGTAATCCCTCCTTCAGCCTTTTCAACGCTGACCCCTTGCTTTTCAGCCACTTTCTGCCTTCCGCCCATGGAAGCAGCCGGCATTGGACTTTCTCCGGTCATGGATTTCCCTGAAAGCATAGGATCTTCGGAAAGAATGGGTTTTTCGGAAAGCGATTCAATAAAAAAGATGCTCGCAAATTCCCGGTTCAGCTCCTTGCTTTGAAAGTTCGTCATCTCCCATCCTTTGAGCCAGTAATATGTCTTGCCCACCTCAATGTCGGTTTTGTTTATGGCACACCAGTATTCCTGCCTGGCTTCCGATACCACGCACGTAAGTATAGTTGCTGGTCTGGATCACTTCCTTCGCCTTAACCTGGTGAACACCCGGAGCCATGTTGTCGGTCCTTTTGTCACCACGTAACTGGAAATACAATACTACAGCGAGGACCGCTGCAGAAAGGATGAGAATGATTACCCTGATTTTCATATGCTTTTCGATTTGAAATAATTAAGTTTGCTAAGATATTCATTTGCTTTGTTTTTTTGAATCCCTTACGGATAATGCAATTTGCAAACTTATTCAGAATTATTCTAAATTACCACACGGGAAAACTATTTAATAAAATGAATCGTTAAATTTATTGATATGTATTTAGATTTGTTCATATGTTATGCGTTTATTGATACTCAAATACTCCTATTTGCGTTATTATAAAATATTTCTGCAATCCGAATGCCTAAAAACACCCATAAAATATTTGTAAGCATATTAGCCGGGATAGTCTTTATTACATTTATCACACTGGTATTTAATGGGATATCCTATTACAGAATTGGTCTTGAGGAAAGATTTTATCACCCGGATCATCCATATGCTTAAGCCAAGTGGAATCCTGGGACATGGAATTGGAATTATCGGGTCATTATTCATCATCATCGGCGTATTTTCCTATATGGCCCGGAAAAGATATCGCTTCTTATCACGGCTGGGTTTATTAAAACACTGGCTCGAATTTCATATTTTTTTGTGCACGCTGGGACCGATCCTGGTGCTTTTTCATACTGCATTTAAGTTTGGCGGGATCGTTGCCGTGAGTTTCTGGAGTATGGTTGCCGTTTTTCTGAGCGGGGTGATCGGAAGGTTTATCTATCTTCAAATTCCCCGGTCCATAGAAGGCCGTGAACTGAGCCTGAATGAAGTCAAGGAAATGAAAAGCAATGTTGCCGGAATAGTAAGGAATTCTTACAACCTTGATGAAGAAAGCTATAACACCATAGATGAATTCGTTAAAAAAGAAAGTTGGAATTTACCGGCAAAATGTCATTTGCCCGCATGATCGGAAAATATTTAAATGACCGCAGATCCCTTCAGGCAGTTAAGAACTATTCTAAACAGAAATAGAATTCCCAAAGCAGAATACAAAAAGTTACTATCCCTGGTAAAAGAGGATTTAATTCTGAACCGGAAAATTGAGCTGCTTGATACGATGCAGAATTTATTCAAATACTGGCATGTGGCTCATCTACCCTTTGCCCTGGTAATGCTGGTTATCATGATCATTCATGTTGGAGTGACCATAGTTTTTGGATATAAATGGATTTTCTGATTATGGAATTATTAATTGAAAACATATTGATTTATTCGCTGGTGGCCATTTTATGTATTGGTACTGTGGTATATTATCTCCTTAAAAAAAGAAAGGAATCAAGAATTGTCGAGGAAAAAATCAGGAATGCAAAAGAAGCTGGCCTTCACGAACCTGTTTCCCTTCATCCCTATAGTTGATGTAAACAGCTGCATCCAGACCGGAGCCTGCATTCAGCCTGTCCTGAAAAGGATATTCTAGGGATAAGAAACGGAAAAGCCACCATCATCAATGCATCCCAGTGCATAGGCCATGGGGCCTGTTTCCATGCCTGTCCGACCGAAGCCATCAGTTTACGGATTGGTACCGAGAAACGGGGTGTTGATCTTCCCCATGTAAACCAGAATTTCGAAACCAATGTACCCGGAATTTTTATTGCGGGTGAACTGGGGGGAATGGGTCTTATTAAAAATGCGGTGGAACAAGGCAGACAGGCGGCTGAAAATATTGTTAAGTCGACTCAATAAAAATCACCAGGCCGGCTATGACCTGATCATCATTGGTGCAGGTCCGGCCGGAATATCCGCCTGTCTTACCGCAAAAAAACACGGCAAAAAGTTTTTACTCCTGGAACAGGATACGCTGGGGGGAACCGTTTTCACTTTTCCCACGGAAGAAAATCGTGATGACTTCTCCCATGGACCTGCCTCTCTTTGGAAAGATCAAACTCTTCGAAACCAGCAAAGACGGAGTTGCTTGACTTATGGCAAACTGTCCTGAAGAAAAACAATATCACCGTTCAGGAAAATTCAAAAGTTGAAGCCATTATATCAGAAAATGGCTATTTTTAAGGTGATTACATCCAAAGGAGAGGAATATACAGCCGCCAACATTTTGCTGGCAATTGGACGGCGTGGTACCCCGCGAAAACTGAACATTCCGGGTGAAATGAAGGAAAAGGTAGCCTACCGGCTCCTGGAACCCGAAGGAATCTCCGGAAAAGAAATTATTGTTGTGGGAGGCGGTGACTCAGCCATTGAATCTGCCTTGCTGCTGGCAGATGAAAACCATGTCATCCTTTCCTATCGAAATGAAGTTTTTAACCGGATCAAACCACAGAACAGTGAAGCTTTGAATAAGTCTAAGGCAGAAGGGAAACTGGACGTACGGCTGAATACAAATCTTGTATCCATTGAAGATGACAGCATTACCCTGGCAAACAACAAAGACGGCTCGCAAATCAAATTAAAAAATGACCTGGTTTATATTTTTGCCGGGGGTGAATTGCCCACTCAGTTTCTTGAGAAAGCGGGAATTAAGATTGAAAAGAAGTTTGGTGAAACGGTGAAGAAACATAAGTAAAAATTGTTACAAAATAAGGCCTTTTTTATGCAGGGTATTTTTCCTAAAATGATTGTATTGATTTTCATCATGATGCAGTCATTTCTTGTTTGTAAGGCACAAATCTCTCCGGGTGAATTATCCACTCCCCATTCGAAGCTCGAGGGGATGTCCAACTGCACCCAATGTCACGTTTTGGGCGATAAAGTATCCAATGAAAAATGTCTGAAATGTCATACGGAAATTCAACATCGGATAAGCGCCCGGAAAGGGTATCATTCATCCGCTGATGTGAAGGGCAAGCAATGTACCATATGCCATAGCGAACACAATGGGAAAAATTTTCAATTAATCCGGCTGAATGTTTCAACCTTTAATCACAATCTCACCGGGTATCCATTATCAACACCCCACGCCAAAAAAAGCTGTAAGGATTGTCACACTGAAAAATATATCACAGATCAGAAGTTTAAGACTAAAAAAAATACCTACCTGGGAGTAAATACCGCCTGTTTAACCTGTCACGCCGATTATCACCGGAAAACCCTATCCGCTGACTGTTTAAATTGTCATAATCCGAATTCTTTTAAACCGGCGACAAAATTTGATCACGCCAGCGCACGGTTTGCCCTGAGTGGAAAACACACAAGCGTTGAATGTATTAAATGTCATAAGGTTGACATGGTCGACGGGAAGAAATACCAGCAATTTCGGGATATTCAGTTTGCCAGCTGCACCAACTGTCACCAGGATCCCCATCAGAATCAGTTTGGTCAGGACTGTCGCCAGTGTCATAATGAAACATCATTTCAGGCAGTCAAGGGAATTGATAAATTTGATCACAATAAAACAGATTACAGGCTTGAAGGAAAACACATCACCGTGAACTGTAAAGCATGTCATAAGACGAGCTTTACTGATCCATTAAAACATAACCTCTGTACCAATTGTCATAGCGACTATCACAAAAAGCAGTTTGCAAAAAACGGGGTATCCCCCGATTGTTCTACCTGCCACAGTGTAAAAGGATTTACGTTTTCATCATACACCGTTGAGCAGCATAACCTGGGTACCTTTCCACTCAAGGGCGCCCACCTGGCCCTTCCCTGTTTTGAATGTCATAAAAAACAAACAACCTGGAATTTCAGTGGAATCGGGATCAATTGCAAAGACTGTCATGACGATATACACAAGTCATATATCACAGCCAAATATTACCCTGAATCAAATTGTGCTACCTGTCATACCAATGAAAAGTGGAGCACGGTGAATTTCGATCATTCAGCCACAAGCTATACTCTTTCAGGATCTCATGCACAGGTTGGATGCAGGTTATGCCATTTCCGGCAGGACAATACCGGTAAGGTAACCCAGCAATTTGCCGGTCTTACCCAAAATTGTGCGGATTGCCATGTAGACGTGCATCAAAAGCAATTTGAGAATAAGGGGACCACGGATTGTTCGCGGTGCCATGCATCCGGCATCTGGAAAATAAAAGATTTTGACCACAATAAGACAGCCTATAAACTGGACGGACAGCACGCGAAAGTCAACTGCGCCGGCTGTCATAAGAATAAAACCGAAGGACAAACCACCTATGTATTGTATAAAATAAAGGAGGCAAAATGCGAATCCTGTCATTGATCATACTTCCCGTCCTGGCGTTCCTGCTGGTTTCATTTACCACAGACTCACCGCATGGAGACAAGTTTAAAGTAAGCTGCAATGTTTGCCACAGCCCCAGCAGCTGGAACCTGGATAAAGCAATCTACGCTTTTGATCACAACACTACGGCTTTGCCCCTGGTTGGGAGTCATAAGGAAACGAATTGCCGTTCCTGCCATACTTCCCTGGTATTTTCCGAGGCAAAAACCGAATGCATCGACTGCCATGCCGATATGCATGAAAATACAACAGGACCTGACTGCGCACGATGTCATACCCCCAAATCATGGATCGTTGAGAACATTACAGCCTTGCACCGGCAAAGCCGGTTTCCCCTTGTCGGGCCCCATGTTACGGCAGAATGCTCACAATGTCACAAGTCAGCTTCCCTGCTTCGTTTCGAACCCCAGGGAATCGAGTGTTTTGACTGTCACCAGGCCAATTATTATGCCACCACAAAACCGAACCATGTTCAATCAGGCATGTCTGCCAACTGTGAGGAATGCCATTCCATGACCAGTTTCGACTGGAACTATATCGGATCCAATTTAAATCATTCATTCTTTCCGCTCACTTCGGGACATGCCATTAATGAATGTAACCGTTGCCATACCAATGGCACCTATGCCGGTCTGTCCAGTGAGTGTGTTTCCTGCCACCAGACGGACTATAACCAGACCACCGATCCCAATCACGCGGCAGCACAATACCCGACCACGTGTAACCAATGCCACTCTACCAATCCGGGATGGTCACCGGCCACCTTTGACCATACACAGTTCCCGCTCACCAGCGGACATGCCCTGACGGATTGCAACCTGTGTCATGTCAACGGGAATTACACGAACACGTCCCCTGAGTGTGTTTCCTGCCACCAGACGGACTACAACCAGACCACCGATCCCAATCACGCGGCAGCACAGTACCCGACCACGTGTAACCAATGCCACTCTACAAATCCGGGATGGTCACCGGCCACCTTTGACCATACAAAGTTCCCGCTCACCAGCGGACATGCCCTGACGGATTGCAACCTGTGTCATGTTAACGGGAATTACACGAACACGTCCCCTGAATGTATTTCCTGCCACCAGACGGATTACAACCAGACCACCGATCCCAATCACGCGGCAGCACAGTACCCGACCACATGTAACCAATGCCACTCTACCAATCCCGGGCTGGAAACCGGCCACCTTTGACCATACACAGTTCCCGCTCACCAGCGGACATGCCCTGACGGATTGCAACCTGTGTCATGTTAACGGGAATTACACGAACACATCCCCCGAATGTGTTTCCTGCCACCAGACGGACTACAACCAGACCACCGATCCCAATCACGCGGCAGCACAGTACCCGACCACGTGTAACCAATGCCACTCCACCAATCCGGGATGGTCACCGGCCACCTTTGACCATACACAGTTCCCGCTCACCAGCGGGCATGCCCTTACCGATTGCAATCTCTGCCATATCAACGGGAATTACACGAACACGTCCCCTGAGTGTGTTTCCTGCCACCAGGACAATTACAACCAGACCACCAATCCCAATCATTCATCGGCCAATATATCCACGGCCTGTGCCAGCTGCCATACCACCAACCCCGGGACTGGAAACCGGCCAGTTTTACGATACATGATGTCGTACTTTCCGATATATTCGGGAACCCACAATGGAGAATGGAATGCCTGTGCAGACTGTCATACCAATACGGCGAACTGGGCATCCTTTGCCTGCATCGATTGTCATGAACACAATCAGACAAGTATGAATGATAAACACAGTGGAGTGAATGGCTATAGCTGGAACAGCCAGGCCTGTTTCTCGTGTCACCCTACCGGAAGGGCCGAAGATTGATGATTGCAACGTAATTTAACAGGAATGAGCGACCGTTCAATGAAATATATTCTGACAATCCTGATTTGTGCACTGACTTGTTCCGTCCTGGAATCACAAATCAGCGCCCAACAGGCTGAGGGGACCATTTCCTATGTCACTTCCCAGCATGTTTATGTGAAATTTGCGTCTACAAGGGACCTGGCAGCAGGGGATACCCTGTTTATAGAAAAGAATGGCAAGTTGATCCCGGCATTAAAAGTTACTACCCTGTCATCCATCTCCTGTGCATGTGAACCCCTGGCAAAGCTGAACCTGGCAGTCGGGGATAAGATAGTCCCGGGCATGAAATCAGCGCATGCTGAAGTTCCGGTAATAATTCCTGCTGTACCGGTCACTCAGCGTTCTTCACCGAAGACAGATACTGCTGCGGAACAAAAATCTCCTTCTCAAACGATCAAACAGCATATCGACGGGCGCATATCCATTGCTTCCTATTCAGGTTTTTCAAATACCCCGGCTGCGAACACAGAAAAACTGCAATATACTTTTTCGCTGAATGCAAGGAATATAGGCGGTTCAGGACTATCTGCAGAGAGTTATGTCATCTTTGTTCATAAGATCAACGAATGGGACAAAGTGAAGTCGGATATCTTCAACGGGCTGAAAATCTATAACCTTTCCCTGGCCTATGATATAGGCACCCATTCCAGGGTGATAGCCGGCCGCAAGATCAACCCCAAGTTTTCCAATATGGGGGCTGTTGACGGACTTCAGTATGAATTGAAGATAAAATCCTTTACGGCAGGGATCATTGCAGGATTCCGGCCCGATTATGACAATTACGGCTTTAATTCAAACCTTTTCGAGTATGGCGGGTTCCTTTACCAGGAGCATGCCGTTAAACACGGAAGCATTCAGAATACCCTGGCTTTTATCCAGCAAAATAATAACGGAAAAACCGACCGCCGGTTTGCCTATTTTCAACATTCAAACTCCCTGCTTCCCAACCTGAATTTCTTTGGCTCCGTAGAGTGTGACCTCTATAAAAAAGTATTCAATGCGGAGGACAGCACCTATACAGAGAATAATTCACCCGGTATCTCCAATCTGTATCTTTCCCTGAGATACAGGGTGATGTCGCGAATGTCACTATCCGTTTCCTATAGCAACCGGCAGAACATTTTGTATTACGAAACCTACAAAAATTATCTTGAAAAATTACTGGAGACAGCAACCCAGCAGGGGTATTTATTCCAGGTGAACTATCGGCCTGTTAACAGCCTTACTATAGGGGTAAACGCCGGTTACCGGTTTCAAAACACGGATTCCCGCGATTCAAAGAATGTGTATGGATATGTATCCTGGCTGGTGCCGGGCCTGAAAACAACCACAACAGGCTCCGTAACCTGGATAGATGGAAGTTATCTCAGCGGCAAGATCTATAGCCTGGGATTATCCCGCGACCTGGCCCGCGGGAAACTCAATGCGGGGATCAATTACCGCTATGTTGACTACCAGTTCTATCAAAATGAGTCTTCCATGGTTCAGCACATTGCAGAAGTGAACCTGTCCTGGAGCATCATCCGTAAGCTTTCCCTAAATGCTTTCTTTGAAGGCACCTTCGAAAAACCAAACAACCAGTACCAGCGGCTTTATGTACAGCTGAGAAAGTCTTTCTGAGGCAAAAGCACATTCTAAGAAACCTGATAGCACTACAATCCTTTTGCAGGTCATTATCCTTATATAATGGAACCTGATTTTAACCTCGGGTGCTTAAAAGTATATTGTAGTCTCTTTCAGGCTTACGCTGCAAAAATAGCATCGTGGATCAGCTGTCCGGTATAAGTCAATTCAAATCCCACAATTCCAGCTGTTTCAACAGTATTGAATAATCCTGCTCCCAAATAATTGCTTTCCGGGAACCTTTCAGCAGTCCCAAAATTATCCAGGGTATCCAGTACCTTATAGTATGCTTCATGCTGATCGACGGGTTTATGCTTTTTCCCCCGGTGTGCCATCCTGAAAGCTGAATCCCTGAGCATGGGAAAATAATACCCGTATACTTCCTCCCTCCCGAAAAGATCTATTGAAATAACATTCCTGTCGAGGATCACAGCCAATCCGTTGCATCCCTTTTCAGGTTCACAGGCAGGGAAATCCACCTGCGGTTCGATCCATGCTATAATTAATCAGCTCTGAATAACTTTCAGTCGCGCTTTGACATCCTTCTTCCCTGATCCTCTCATGAACATGTGACCAGACTGCCCTCTGGGTTTCCGGTTTTTTCTCCTCGGGATCATTCTTCAAACGAAATAATATTCCGGCCTTTTCCTTCCTGAGATCAGGATCTGCCAGAGAATCCGGATTGCTGAAATTCTCCGAGGTATAATTCCACCGTAAACGCTCAATACAGGAAACGTCAATAACTGTTTTTGACATAGGAGCCAGCAAGATCGATTTATTCAGCACCCTGTTCTGTTTTGCCCCGACAAGAACATCGGCATCCGTTAATAACAAATGTACAGCGGTATTATTCAGTGCAAGAAGCTTTCCCACAACACCTTCTCCTGTTGATTCTGAGATGATCAATCCCCCGGTTTTTATTTCAGGCCCAGCGGGTCTGAACAGAAAATTGGACTCCGTTTCGACCCTTACCTGCACTAATCCAAGATTGCCATAGGTAGTGAGCTTTTTTGCTGTTGTCTTCATAATTCCTTTTTTTTAATAATTAAATTCTTACTTTTATTTTCTATTCTGCAAATAAAACCCAGGACAATGCAGCCTTTCTGCATTGAAAAAAAAACTCCACAATGCCGGCTAATCTTAATGCACTGATAAGATATAAAACCATCAACTCCGCGCTCTATGGAGGAAACAGAAGATGGTCAATACCGGAACTCATAGAAAGATGCTCTGATGCCCTGGCAGAATATCGCGGACGGTATGAACCGGTTTCGGAAAGGACCATCCGGGATGACATACGGGTTATGAGAAGCGATATCCTGGGTTATAATGCACCCATTGTGCAGCAGAAAGGCCTTTATTATTATTCCGATAAGGATTTCTCCATAATGACAATTAGCTTTACTGATTCAGGATTGGTAGAACGAATCATCCGTTTCCTGGGTGAAATTAAACCGGAAGTTGGACATCCCGAGCTGGAAATAATTCTCGAAAAACTCAATAAGCTGAAATTCAGTCATTACGGGAAAGAAAACAACATGGAGGAGATTCAATCTGAAGTAGAATCTCCAGAAAATGTCAAACATATGGAACTTGAAGAATTTATATCACAAATCACACTACCCATAAAGACTAAAGTATCCAGGAGAAAAATGATCAGAGCCCAAGAGGGACTTTCCGATATAATTGCGGAAACGAGTATGCCGTGGTATCCTGATCTTATAACCTGGGGTGATTTATTTCTCATTATTAAACAATAACCTGCTAAATAGTCATATTATGAATCCAAATACAATCAGGGAATTTGCTGCTTCCTTTCAGAAAAGCAGAATTCTGTTAACCGGTTTTGAACTGGATATATTTACAAATCTGGATGAAAAGGGTACAACAAACCATCAGATTGCGCAGACATTTGCATCTGGATGAGCATGCCTGCGAAAGGCTGCTGAATGCTCTGGTATCCCTGGGTTTTCTTACAAAACAAGACCATTTGTTCTTTAATACAGAAGACAGTTTTGCTTATCTGTCCAAAAAAAGTCCGGATTACCTGGGAGGCCTCATGCACTCAAACCATCTCTGGTATACATGGAGCAACCTTACCCTGGTTGTAAAAACCGGTAAGTCGGCTAATCCTTCAGGATATAATGCAAGGGGAGAAGACTGGCTTTTCTCTTTTATCAGTGCAATGCACGACAGGGCAAAAAAGCAGGCCCCGCAGCAGCTGGCAAATATTGACCTGTCTGAAATAAGCTCTGTTTTAGATGTCGGTGGCGGTTCCGGGGCATTTTCGATGGAATTTGTTTCCAGAAAACCGGAATTGGAAGCCACTGTCTTTGATTTGCCGAATGTGGTACCCATTACACAGAAATTCATTGAAAAAGAAGGTTTTTCAAACAGGATAAAAACACATACAGGCGATTACACAAGGGATAAATTACCAAAGGGATTCGACCTGGTATTTCTGTCAGCCATCATTCACAGCAATTCGCTGGAAACAAATCAGGAGCTGATCATAAAGTGTTTTAACGCTTTAAATAAAAACGGCAAAATAGTAATCCAGGATTGGATAATGAACAATGACCGGACCCAACCCACATCCGGGGCTGTTTTTGCCATCAATATGCTCGTGGGAACTGAATCGGGAGATTGCTTCACAGAACAGGAAGTCACTGAAATGCTAACAACTGCAGGATTTAGTAATATCTCCAGAATTGAATTTGAATCGGGATCAGGTCAGATGATGGCTCAAAAGATGTAAGACTATTCTGTTTTTATAAGGCTTATCGTGCTTATCTCATTTTCTGACGTTCTCATACGACACCGGTAAACACCCGCCGGCTTATTTGCTGCATCCCATACATACCGGGTGACCCCGGGCATGTTGTTTTCATGCACCATGGTTTCAATACATTTACCTGAGTTATCGAAAATGCAAATTTCAATTTCTGTTGATTTTACTATCCTATATTCGATGGTGGTGGAACTTGAAAATGGATTTGGATAGTTTGTAAGGGACTCAATATTTTGTAATGTATTCTTCAGGGCTGTGGGAACGCTTTCATAGGGGTATTCATAGGTTACCAGCTCAATTCCATTACCCGTTCCCAGGTTCCTGGTATATTGTTTATCCGTAAAATTATTCCAGTGTTCATGTACACCCAGACTTTGTAAATGGTCCACCCCGGCCCCTGGATTGTAGACCATGGCCGAAGGAGGATTATCTGCAAGGGCGGCTTCATGCAGATAATTATCAACATTACCGTTCACATTTATCGCACAAACCGGTTCCGACCTGAGAAAATCAAGGCAAACCGATTCAAGCGCAACAGGATCCTGCGACAGGAAAACACTTGCAACATAATGATCACCGAAAGTGGAAAATTTGTCCAGCTGGTTTTGTTGCTTTCCGGCGTAAAGCCCATCCACAATATAAAGTACGGTCTTGTCACAAACATCAGGATATCCCAAAAGATCAACAAGGTAATTATATGTTCCCATCTGACGGGCGGGGAAAAGTCCCACATTTCCATCCTGAAAATCATGGACAGCCGCAAATTTATGCAATCCACTCTGGGCGTCAACGTTTTTTGGGCCAAACCCATCCCCATAACTAACTGTGCCAACAGCTGCAGGAATAAAGATAGATCCATACAAATTCTTGGCGCAGAATGTAACACCGGCCATGGTATGTCCTTTCATGTTCGCCAGATTAATAAAATAATCCGCTTCAGTCAGGGTCTTAACAAAGTAAACATCAGTTACAGAAGTATCTGCAAAATGAATTTTAACGTTCATATCGGCCTCAGCCGGCAGGTATCTGTCATCCGTGACATATTTTGGATTCCCAACAAACCTTACCTTTTTAAGTTCCGGATTTGCGTTGTTTTTAAATGGATTCATGATATAATCAGGAATTCGGGCAGAAGCATCATACACTGTGATCATATCTCCGGGAATATTCATTCCAACAACCAGATCGGTTAGTATGGCATTCAATAGCTGGGGGGTTGGGCCAGGGCAAGTGGCATTATCTGTTCCTCCCGCAAGTCCCATCACCAGGTTTACCTTAATAGCAATCTTTTCCCCCGATGTATACCCCATTTCAGGTTTTCCCCGTCTTGTATTGGTATATCTGAACAATATATCCCATGCATCATCAGAATTAGTGGCACCTGTAGTACCCTTTAAAGCAAAGGCAAGCATATCTGCCACTCTCGTTGGATTGGTATTTTTATCATCCCACCAAAATCCGTTTTTCCCATCCGGATTAAAGGTAACAGCAGCCTGGTCATGAGTCCAGGTAACTCTTCCGGGGTAAATTCCCTTTGCATCCCCAATGGGTTGATTGAGATCCGCAGGGGTGAAAATAATAGGATCACTTTTAAGAGCAGCACTGACATCTCCCCCGAAAGAAGTGATCAGGAAGGTTGCTGTTCCCGCTACCAGGGCAAGAATTATGAGCACAGCAGCAATGGATATTCTTGATTCTTTCATCTTCACCTGCGCCTTTTTCAGCAGGGTCACGGAAAAATAAGTACCCAACAGCCAGGTTATAAATGCTACTGTATTGGCAGCTGCCATACGCTGGCAGGGATAGGTAATTCGACTGGGTTTTGGTATTATCCTGATCAGTAACCAGATAACAGATATGATGCCAAGTACAATTAAAAATACCGGGCCTCTTTTTTTTGGGAAGTTTTTCATATGATGCATGTTAACTGGTCCTGGATGAGATCTTAATTAAATTATGAGATTCCTTTATTTTTTACAGCAATATATGTGTACTTTAGATTATTCATAAGTATTACACAAGTCTCAAGGCAGTCTTGTAGTCTTGCAGTCGTAAATTCTAAGAATATTTCAGAAAGATAATGAAAAACAAGTTCATCTTACTCAATCTTCGAAACCAGATTATTTGGCTGGTAATAGCTGCTTCACTGATAACAGGATGTTCATCAGGTAAGCATGATCTAAAGATAGTGGTATTAACTTTTGATGATGCCACAAGGTCACAACTTGAATTTGTAGCTCCCCTGTTGCAGAAAAAAGGATTCGGAGCCACTTTTTTTGTCACCAATGCATGGATGGAAGACACAGCAAATTTCATGCAATGGAATGATGTGACAACCCTGTATAAAATGGGATTTGAGATTGGGAATCATAGTTGGACCCACCTCCCGATGGTCACGGAAGAAGACATTGCTTCCATGGAGGCGGAACTGGCCCGGGTGGATTCTGCGCTCCTGGCAAACGGCATTCCTAAACCCGTGAGTTTCGCATATCCCGGTAACCATTATGCACCGGGCACGGTGGAGAAAATTCATGCTTTAGGTTACCGGTTTGCAAGGCGGGGAATGCAGCCTGAAATTCCCTACGGGAGGATTGCCCGGGGACCCCTTTTTGATCCTGCTGTGAATAATCGCCTGGTCATTCCCACATCTGCGGATGCCTATCCTGAATGGACCCTGGCTTATTTCAAAACCGTAATAAACAGGGCAGAGAAGGGAAAGGCTTTGATACTTCAATTCCATGGAGTGCCGGATATTGCGCATCCATGGGTAACCACCGACCCTGTGCTTTTTGCGCAATGCATGGATTACCTTGAGGAAGCCGGGGTCAAGGTCATTGCATTGAAAGACCTTGATAAATACTTTGATATTCAGAACGTGGATGATCCGGCACTGAAGTATACCAATGGTGTTCCCGGCAAGTTCAATCCCAGTCCGGTGGATGCTGATATCTGGGTTTTGGCGGGACAATCGAATATGCAGGGAGCCGGACGCACACCGGATACCCTCACCGATCCGAAGATCTGGATGATGAACCTGGACGACCGCTGGATGTTGGCACAGGAACCCCTCCACCGGATCTTCGAGGCAACTGCACCTGCTTATCCAATTGCCTTTTACCAGCTCTGGGGAAACCCGGAAAAAAGCCTGGAAAAAGCACGTCAATTCTTCAGGGAACAGGCACCGGTAAGCCGCCAGAAACCCATCGGAGGCGTAGGACCCGGAATGTACTTTGCCAGGCACATAATGGCAGCAACCGGACAGCCCATTGGCCTGATCCCATGCGCTCTGGGTGGATCCACTATTGCCCAGTGGGATCCCGCCGGAAAAATCCATGGAGATAGTTCCCTGTATGGAGCCATGCTCAACCGGGTTCGATCCGCAGGTACTCAACATATCAAAGGGCTCGTCTGGTGCCAGGGAGAATCCGAAGCCTTCATATCACAAACTGAAACATATGAAGCAAAACTGCTGGCGTTGATCGACAGTTTTCGCCGGGATATTGGAAGGCCTGATCTTCCGGTCCTGATCGTACAGATTGGAAGAGTGATCATGCGTGACACTGTCATGGATCGCAATTGGGAAGCCATCCGTAATATACAGCTCAAGGTGGTCACAGAGCGTCCCAACCTCGGCCTGACTACCGGCATCGATCTGGAACTGGATGACTGTGTGCACTTCTCCACCGGGGGAAATCAGCGGCTGGGTGCACGGCTGGGTGAAATTGCCCTTACGCATGTATACGGTCTTAAGGGACACGGAGATCAGATCAGACCACAGAGCATTGCATTAAAAAAAGATTCCGTATCCGGATCCTGGTATCTCCTCCTGCATTACCAGGGGATCAGCGGAAAGCTGCAATCTGCCGGATTACCGGCTTGTTTCGAAATTCGCTTCGGTAATGAAATCCGTCTCAGCCATGTCATCTCAAAAGTACTAATGGATCCGCAAGATCCTGCAGGATTACGATTGTATCTCTCTGCACTCCCTGAAGAACCGGTATCCCTTTTTTGCGGTGCAGGAAGCAATCCGCATATGAGCATCACCGACTCCCTCGACATGCCCGTACCCGCTTTCGGACCCATCATGATTGATTTTGAATCCTTGAAAAAAACCCAACTCATACTGAAATGATCCGTAAATCACACATTTTATTGCTCTTCGCATTGCTGCTCGGTTCCTGCGATTCAATGCAAAAGGACCGGCTGGCCTGGCAAAAGAAACCGCTTGTAATGGCCAAACCGGAGTCCGCCGGTTTCTCATCGGAACGGCTGCAGAGAATCGACCAGCTATTGCAGGAATATGTGGATCAGCATAAGATCGCCGGGGCTACAGCCCTGGTGGCCCGCAGGGGAAAGATCGTATATTATAAGGCAACCGGCTATGACGACATTGAAAAGAATATCCTGCTTAAAAAGGATGCTATTTTCAGGATTGCCTCCCAAACAAAGGCTATCACCAGTGTTGCAGCAATGATGCTTTACGAAGAAGGAAAATTCTTACTGAATGACCCTATCTCAAAGTACCTTCCTGAATTTCGGGATCCACAACTGGTTACAAGCTTCAATAAAGAGGATTCAGGTTATACCACAAAGCCTGCCAGGAGGGAAGTTACTATTCATGACCTGCTGACCCATACCTCCGGCTACTGTTACCCGGGAAGCGGAGGAGAGGATATCAATGCAATTTATGCAAAACTAAAAGTAGTCAGTGGCGTACCCAGTCATATTTCCACCCTGAAGGATGAAATGCAGAACATCGCTCTTGTACCTTTGGCACATGAGCCCGGGGAAAAGTTTACTTACGGATTGAGCTCAGACATTCTTGGCTACCTGGTTGAGGTAATCTCGGGTCAGTCCCTTGACGATTTTTTCCGGACCCGGATCTTCAGTCCGCTTGGAATGTCAGATACATACTTCCGAATTCCGGAGGAGAAAAAGGCAAGATTGATGAATCTGTATACTGCCGATGCGAAAGGAACCGGAATTCAAAAATCCACCGGTGAATACGTAGATTTTCCTCTGAGGCAAGGGCATTTATTATTCCGGTGGAGGCGGGCTTTCATCTACAGCCATGGATTATGCCATTTTTGAGCAGATGCTTCTTAATGGAGGAGAATATAACGGTGTTCGAATCCTTGGCCCAAAAACTATTGATATGATGCGGATCAACCAGATAGGCGATCTGGAAGCCGGTTCGCTCTATTTACCTGGTTTTACAGATAAATTTGGCCTTGGATTCGAGGTGATCAGTCCTCCCGGAAGCGCCCTGGTTCCCATTTCCGATGGAGCCTTCGGATGGGGTGGCGCTTTTGGTTCGCTCTACTGGATCGATCCAAAAGAAGATCTTATCGTTCACTTCGTGATTCAATATTTTGGCATGTATTCCGATATCCGGAATAAATTCATTACCGCAGTTTACCAGGCCATTGAAAAGTCAAATAATGAGTAATAATCTGAAATTTCCGGGCACAAGCGCGATCCTGGGAATTATGCTTTCAATTCTTGTTAGCTGCGCCACTGGAAAAACGGACAAAAACGATGCCCCGTATACATTGAAGGATGAATTTGTCATTATGGCCTATTCCGGACCTCCGCTTGAAGAGACCAACCTGCAAAGATACCAGGAGATTGCCGAATCCGGTATTGGTGTGATGGTCCCTGGCAACGGAATTCTTAATGCGGAACAGAATCTGAAAGCAATGGACCTGGCTCAACAGGTTGGTATCCGGATCATACCGGTTGATCTGAGGGTATTCCACATTGGCCAGAATCGGGCAATTCCGGTTGATTCAGCCCTAATAAGGGCTGTTGTGAATGACTATAAAAACCATCCTGCGCTTGCCGGTTACCTGGTAAAGGATGAGCCCGATGCCGGATTGTTTCCTGTTTTGAAAGAATGCACCCAGTTGTTTCGGAAAGAAGATCCCTTGCGAGAACCCACCATAAATCTCCTTCCCTCATACGGGAGTCCCGTTCAGCTAGGCAGTGATGATTACCGGGGTTATATCGCCTCTTTCATTGCCACCGTTAAGCCCGGATTGCTTTCGTATGATAATTACGCCCTTCGGGAAGGAGTAACCTGGTATGATCCCTGGTATGCCGATCTCGCAGTGGTAAGGGAGGAAACCAGAAAGGCCGGGATTCCTTATATTGTATTTATCCTGAGTGAAGGGATCAGGAATGGCCTGCGTGTACCCAACAGGGCTGAAATCCTCTGGCAGATCAACACTGCCCTGGCCTATGGTGCACATGGCGTTGGATGGTTCTGTTACTGGACACCAAAATCTGACCAGGGATTTCAGCAGGAAGAGGGAATGCCACCACTCCTTGTTGAGGACCATTATAATGCCATGATAGATATAAATGGCAAACGAACAGAAGTGTATGATTTTGTCCGTGAAGCCAATTTTTATCTGAAGAAAGCCGGAAAGGAACTGCTTCTGTGGAATAATACGGATGCAGCCCGTTATGAGGCGGGAAAGATGGTTGAACCCGGATCTTCTCCCGTGGTAACTCCTTCCGGTGATTCGGCTAACCTGGTGATCGGAACGTTCAAAAAGGAAAACAGGTGCCGGATCGTCCTGTCAAACAGCCGGTGCGATAAACCTTCCGTTTTTACCATCCAGGTGTCTCCTGAATGGAAGATAAATGGAATCCTAACCTCTATAGACGCATTTCCAACAGGGGACAAAAGTTCTTTCCTTCAATGGATGCTTGAACCGGGCGGTTCAGTTGTGCTTGAGCTTGAGACTAAATAACAGGCTGATTTTCCTGAGTACTTTCATAGGATGGAGTATAAAGTAACGTAAACAGCGTGGTCTTCTTTTTGTTTTCGCGAGAATTCCCTGTCCAGATTGTATAAACAATTTACCATTTTAGGCATTTCATCACTACTGCTTTTTTAACTATATTTAATAATTACACCAGTCTGAGAATAAAGACTGAAAAATATAATTATTATGCAAATACCAGCCATCCCTTTAAAATTCAGGAAGCCTTTATTGCTAAAAAATGTTCTTTTCACTGCATTTTTTATATTAACCCTATTTCTGGTTTCCTGTAAGGACTCATTCCTCAAAATTTCCTGTACAAATTAGTGTGGACAAAGTGGAAGTCGGGATGGGAAGGACTGTAAATGTGGAGGCGGTCCTGAAAAACAATAACCCTGAAGACCGGATGATCTTATTGCCCTTTGTCAATGGCAGGCGATGGGGTTCTCATGAATTTGCCGGCAAGGACGGAAAGGCCAGCTTCATCATTCCCCTTCCGAATCCCGGGCCTGCTCTGATCCAGGTAATCGCCGTTCCTGCCGATACCAATACATGGCAGGGACTGAAATCCGGCCATAAGTTGCTGAAGGCAGGTAGATACATGCCCGATAGTGTAACCGGTTCAAACACCGTCCTTGTGCAGGTAAAGCATCGTAAGGTTACGAGAAAGACATCCGGAGAGACGCTTTTCGGGGTGCAGTGGGAATCCTGGTTCCTCCCCGATTTTTCCTGGGAAACGGCGCAGGGAGTTCCCATCATGGGTTTTTATGATAATACGGATGCCGATGTGTACCGGCAACAGATCCTCTGGTTTATGGACATGGGAGTTGATTTTATTATCCCCGACTGGTCAAACCATTTGTGGGGAAAGAAACACTGGTCAGAAAGAACTGCACGGGCTGACGGGATCATGCACACCACGCAGATGTTCCTTGAAGTACTGGCCGACATGCGGGATGAAGGACTGGACGTTCCCAAGGTGGCATTGATGCCGGGCTTGACCAATGGCCCGCCTACCACCATGGAGGCACTGAATGAACAACTGGAATGGATCTACCAGGATTATGTACGCAATCCCCGGTTTAAGGATCTGTGGCTGATATACGACGGCAAACCCCTGATCATCATCCTGGATACCGGAATTCTTGCCCATAAAAAGGGTACGCACGGAATCTGCTTTCCGCATCCCTTTCTTCAAATGGTCATTAACAAGGGGGGACTCCTTTACGGAAGCTTCCATTGATGCCCTGCGTCAAAAACAGGGACCGGTAGATGACACCCATTTCACGGTTCGCTGGATGTCTTCGCAGAACCAGACTACCCGGCATCATGAACTGGGTTTCTGGAGCTGGATGGATGGTTCCCTGAAACCCATGGTAACCTACAAGGACGGGAAAGCAGAATCGGTAACCGTTACGCCTTCCTTTTTTGCCGAATACGGATGGACTGCACCGGAAGCCTATGGGAGAAGGAGCGGATGGACCTATCTCGAATCCTTCAAGACGGCACTTGAGACGCGCCCCCGTGTGATCATGCTTCACCAGTGGAACGAATATAAGGGTCAAAAAATCGGGAAAGGACATGGACCCAATAAGGACGTTTTTCTTGACACCCATTCCGTTGAATTCAGCGATGACCTTGAGCCCATTTCTCCCACTGCACCGGGATACAGGGGCGTGGATCCTTATGGGTTCTATTACCTGAACCTCACCCGGGCACTGATGGATATTTACCGGGGTGATGCGGATGATGTCACTTTGCTGGCTGTACATGTGGCGGACTCTACCGGCAACGATCTGAAACTCGAATGGACCACCATCGGTGTACCTCCGAAATCCTTTACAGTGAAGCTGGATGGGAATACCTTCCTGAAGGAATACAAACGAACTGGCCTGCAGCATACCCAAGGGAAAACTGACACCCGGCACGCATACTGTTTCTGTTGAGGCCAATGGGGCCGGAACCCGGTATGAACTTTCAAAATATCAATATGATATGGTATCCGATAAACTGATGCCTGTGGTCGTTGAAAAGACTTTCCGGATTAAAAAATAATGTCCAACCTCATGAAGAATTTTATTGTAAGACAATATAGCGTTTGGGTCCTTATCCTGATTCTGTCATTCAGTAGTGCCTGTCACACATTGGGACAGGAAAAACTGATTGCCTGGACCGATACCACCTATCCGGACTATATCCGCAAGATCACCGATTTTGGGGAACGGGCCGACTGGTCGCACGACGGTAAAAAAATCCTGTTTATCGAAAAGTCATTTGGCGATGTGTATGAGTACAACCTGGAAACCGGGAAATACAAACCCCTGACACACCATTATTATCATGGGGGATATGTCCGCGCACTTTACCTGAGCAATGGAGACATCCTCCTCTCCGGGCCAAAGGATTTTCCCGGCACCGACTGGGAGGAAGGCCGTTTCCGGCTGAGCGAATTGTGGATACTGGATAAGAACCTCGATAAACCCGCGGTCAGGCTGGGAGAATATTGCTGGGAAGGCCCTGCCGTTTCGAGGACCCAACTGCGGATTGCCTGGGCACAGCATCATGGACTTTTCCCGGCTGATATCCGGTATTATGAGATATGGGTGGGCGACCTGGACTACTCCACGGGCAAGCCCCGGATCGTCAATCAGCGGGTTGTGCTGAACAACACGGAGGGAATTGTGAAAGACAAGGTACTGGAACCCCAGAATTTCATACCGGGGAAGGAAGATGAACTGACGGTCCAGGCCTGGCCCGAATGCGAGGTATTGGGACTAAACTGTGTCACCGGAAAACTGGTCAATTATTCAAACGCGCCTGGAGCGTATGACGAACCCGAGGGAATATTTCCGGACGGACAATACACGCTGGTGGAAAGCAGCCGGCACAATAAGGGCAATTCCGGGGCAAACATCGACCTCTGGAAATTAAAACTCGACCCGGACAACCCGTCCTGGGAAAGACTAACCTTCTTTAATGAAGCCGGTATTTTTAAAGCCTCCAACCCGGTGGTCAGCGATGACGGCCGATACATTGCCTTCCAGGTGGCACGGCCCGGAGAGGTAGCAGGGATCGGTCATGGCATTTATATTCTTGACCTGCAAAAAAGAAAGGCTATTCCTTAACGGTCTTTAATGGGTTGATTCCATAAGCCCTGATGGCATTTTCCCAAAAAAGCTTTTCCGGGGAAAGATTGGGATGCTGTTTACAATAATCATCCAGCATCCGGATCATATCCACATAGGAGCCTAACATGTCAGAAAGTGGCCAGTTGCTTCCAAAAAGCACCCTGTCAGCTCCGAATGCAGCCACCACAGGATCAATCAACGAATCATAATCACCGGAATTTAACCGGGGCAGGATTCTTGCCTGACGCTTCATAAAGCGCTGATACCTTGCAATATACATTGGGCTCGGAAGCAAAAATCGCCAGTCGCGCCTTCCAGTCCGGGGGCTGGATCTGTTTACCAACCAGCGTACCTCCTGCCAGGTGATTCATGATAATGATCATATGGGGATAGCGCCGCGCAATGGTCGCTACAACCTCAGGATCAACTCCGTTTCCGCCAAGTTCAAGCACCAGATTTCGTCTGGACAGCTCAGCAAAACTCTCAATAATTTCAGGATCTGACAGATCGATGGGAGTGGCAGGACGGATACGGATTCCCCTGAATTTTTCATGCTTATGAAAGAGAATCCAGATCACTTGCATACATGGGTCTCTCGGATCGAGGTTTCCAATGAAGGCCACCAGTGCATCCGATGTATCCACCTGGGCCAATAACCAGTAATTATCTTCCCTGCGGTGGCTGGCCTCAACCACCACTGCAAATCCGACTCCTGCCGGACCGGTAGTATCCGATAAATTGCTCCGCAAAATGAGGAAAATATATCTTCTTATGAATCACCGGGTCGAGAAAGGTTGAGCTTCCTTCGCGCCGGGTATCATACAGATGGATATGGGTGTCAATACGGTGCTGCACTGAATCACGAACCTCATTGGAATCAGCAAAGCCACAAGCCGGGCAGATGAATGCCACAACACCAATGTACAGCCATATGGATTTCCAAAAAACGATCTTTTTCTTAATAAGGTGTCTCATTTGATCAAAGCAAAACAATACTGACAAGTGGTGGATTATTTCACCTTTATTTCTCAGGAAGATTTATGGGCAGATCAATCCACGCCAACCCGATATCACGATTCATATGGCTTTTAACTCCTGTCGGCATCACTGCATCTCCATTCCCATCGTAGAACAAGGCCAGCCGGTCACCGTGCTGCACCACTGAGGGCAGACCAATGATGTGTTTCGACCAGGTGCAATTTGAAGGATCAAGCACAATCGCTTTGTTTGACGGATCCCAGTTGTTCAGGTCCTTGCTCCAATAAACCCATATTGCATCGGTATACTCCAGGGTATCTTTTATGCCTATATGATTGGTAAAAAGAAACCAGGTCTGGTTTGACTTTTCAAAATAAAGCGTGGTGTTTTCAATTTGTTCTTCCTGGGGTAAAATGGGTTTGGGATCGATGGTCCAGGCACTATCGAGGTTTTTTGTCCGTGCGATGCCAATCGTCCGCAAAATCTTCGGGTAATCGGTGGAAGCAGAAAAAAACATCAGGTAATCGTTTCCCTGTTTAATGATCTGACCCGGGCTGGCCGTTGCACCATAATAGGTGCCCTGCACTGGGTGAAAATGGCGTAATATCATACCGCTTCTTCCATGGACCGGTTGGTGAGTTTCCTTCCGCTTTCATGGTAAGATAGGGAAAGGCCGGGACAAAATCGGGTTTGGGGGTTACGTGGGGGGTTCCCAGGTAAAACATATGCCACATGGAGCCATCGTAATAAGTTGTTCCATAGGAAGCCGAAGCACAATCCCTGCTGTCGGGTTCACCAAAGTCCAGGGCAATACCTTTCGCTTCCCATTTTGCCAGGTCTTTACTGACAGCCAGACAGGCAAGCCAGCCTTTTGTCCCGGCTCCGTCATAATGCATATAATATGCACCCTTGTCCTCCCATACCCATATATCGCGGGCTCCCAGGAAATCACAACTGTCCGGTCCCTGCCCGTGGCGAAACACGACACCCGAGTCCCGTGTATCGAGACGATACGCCGCTGCAGGCCTGTTATCCTCATACACATTTACCTGCTCAACAGGCTTGATACCTGAACCTGTAAGGGTTTTCGATGTTTTGCATCCCTGCCCAAGCAGGCATGCTGCAAAAATGCTGCTGATGATTACTGTTGATCTCATGTTTAAAATCATTTATTACTTAGCCAATTTACTTATTTCTTTTGTATTCTATGTTAATTGTATGATAAGGAGAGCCTAATGTACATTCTATTGAACAGCATTATATTTTATATTTGTACTATTCGAATATATCTTAAATAAAGGAGGTTTTATGAATACTTTCACTGAAGTATCGAAAAAATTCAAAAGAAACATCAGCGTATATCATTTGCTGCCGTTTATTTTTGTAATACTTTTCTTACCAGGAACTTTACAGGCACAATCAAAAGATGCCGGAATAACTATTACTGTCGAACCTGAGTTTACGATTGAGAAAGGCGGGAGATCCCTGAGGCAGTTTCCTTTTCTGGCAGTTTTCGATAAAAGCGTGTTTGTAACTTTCAGCCAGCACAGCGATGATTATAATGACCATCCGGTTGACGGCATGAGGATATCGGGAAACTCCGGCTTTTCATGGCCTGATTTTATAAATCAACCGGACTTATACTTAACAAGTATTGTTGCAGTAAACAAAACAACCCTGCTTGGAGTCAATTATATAGCTTATTTTAAAGACTCCACACATGCAGAGGTGCACTACTCAAAGTCTTTTGACAAAGGAAAAACCTGGAACCCTTATACCGGAGCGGTAACATTTCCAAAACAGATAAAGAGAATAGACAAATCAACATGGAGCTCTATAGTTTTTCACAGAACCCTGATAAGTATGCCTGATGGTTCAATACAGGGAACCATGTATGGCCGTTATGCTTCTGATTCCAAATACCGTTCACTGTGGGTTAGATCTATGGATGGCGGGGCAAACTGGACTGTTGTATCTACCATTGCCTATAATCCTTTGATAGGTTCCGAATCATTCTGTGAACCGGTTGTCACAAGATGCGCTGATGGTTCGCTGCTGTGCGTTATGAGAGTGGGCACGAATAATCCTTTATACCAATGCCGGTCAAAAGATAACGGATTGACCTGGAGCACCCCGGTTACACTGCCTGGTATTGATACGGTCAGCACATACAGCGTGGATCCCGACCTGTGCCTGATGTCCAATGGCGTTCTGGTGTTAAGCTATGGAAGACCCAATTGCAGAATGCTGTTTTCACTCGATGGAAATGGAAATAAATGGGAAAACCTTATATCCACATACACAGATAAAACAAGCGGATATACCGGGATAAGGGAAGTTGCTCCAAACAAATTGCTATTGGTTGGAGATAAGGGGCCAAATTGGCTGTTCCCCGAAAGCTACGAAATATGGGGTAAATACATTGATGTGTTAAAACGATAAGGTCAGCAGTTAGCTTAGTTTTCCCATATTAGCGGCGGTTCCAGCAGTCCGAAAGGGATAAGGTAATAGTCATCCCTCCAGAACAGGGGCTTGCCGGATAAACGAATGTTATACCAGTTGGATTCTCCACCGGTGTTGCTCGGCCAGCCCGGGTTTCCGGCAAAGGTAACCGGTCCCACGGCGGTTAATTCCCCCCCGGTATGATGATGCGGCCCAAGCAGGTTTCTCAGACTGTTTGTCAGCTCTATTTCAACCTGGTTATCGCCTTCCCTCAATGCGCCGGTAATATCAATTTCCCATGGACTGTAAAGCAGGGGATCAAATTCCATGTCATTAACCCTTACCTTCACCACAATGGCCTCAAAGGAGGGAAATGAAATGAAATACCTTTTTGCCTTACCATTCGGCTTTTTATCAATGGTGAAACTATTTTTCAGTATAAAGGTCCCTGCATAAAACGGGTAACCCTGTTCCACCAGGTCACCATCAAACTGATCCTTTTCCCTGGTGACAGCAAAATGACGGATGCTGTGAAGGGGTTTCCCCGGAAATAAATGCAGGCTGTTCTTCTGGGATTCGGCCAAGGGTTCTGCCGAAGGAGTAACTGATACGGCAAAATCACCGGTCAGATAAATACTTTCGATTTCAGTTCCATAGCGTTTGAGGGCATCCAGGCTTGCTGGTTCAGGGGCCACATAATTGAGGGATAACACAATATCGTTGACTCCCTGTTGCAAGGTACCTGAAATGTCCTGGGTCCGCAAGGCCTGGTCACGGTAATAGTCCCTGCCCACAAAATTGATCTTCTTGCCATTAACCAGGATCTGGTAAAGATAAGGTTGCTCCACGACCAGTGAATATTTCCGGGGAACATCTGCCACTTCAAATTCATATTTCAGGATAAGATTCCCGGTATATTTCTTGGCAGTAAGGCGCTGATGAATTCCGATCACGGGTTCCGGCCTGCTGAAGGTCCTGCCGTTGTCAGTGGAGTACCTTGCAAAATCAAGGATCAGTGAATTCGGATCCGCCCGGTTCCCCTGCCAGGCACCCGCGATTTCCGTCAATCTGGTTTTGTCGGCCGGTACCTGGTAAGTATCATCAAAACTGGCCTCCCTCGAAGCCTCGCCATAGGTGATCAGCCAGGTGGTTGCAGGATCGAAATGCAATTTGACGCGGCCATCCTCCCCCGGTTGCAGTTTCATGGAAGTGCCGTTTTCCGGATTCCACAGTGCCATTTTTTTTACAGAAGGGTTAAATAAAAGACTGCTTTCAATGCTTTTCAACCTTGAGGTATTTGACAGCTGGATTATACCCCCGTTATTAACTTTACGTAGGTGTGTCCATACCAGTTCATTGTCAGTTCCTTCCACAGTGAAGAGTGATGGCAGAACCTCGTCAAGCACTTCTTTCAGCTTGTTTTCCTCAACAACCCGGGTGATCTTCCGCAGGGAATCAATGGCGGCAGGATTGGCATTCCCGTCTACACAGGCCGGATACTGGCCCAGTTTCAGGATTACCCCGCCTGTGGCGCTGAACTGCTTTAAAAGGTCTAGGGTAGTGCGCCGGATGACCAGCATTTCAGGAAGCAAAACCACTTTATAGCTCATTTCCCCGATTACAACATTCCCGTTCTCAATCTTCGCAGTGTCCGCAATAATCTGTTCATCGCCCAGGTCATAATTCCGGTGGATCTTCTGAAGATCATTCAGACACCTGTCATATTGTGCATAACAATCATTGGGTATACCGAAATATTCCGATTCCAGCGGGTGCATTACCAGGATATCCGCGGCATATTTCCCTATCGTGGTTACGTAACACATCCGCCCTGTATAATCCTCAAAGAGTTTGTTGTAGGTCCAGTATGGCTGGGCCGGACTGAAATCCGGGGGATAATCGCGCTTGCGTTCCCCTTTCATGCTGTAAAGTGAAAGATGGGGACATATGAAGTTGATCCCGTTGATCGTATGCCAGTCGAGCAACCATTTGCGGTCCTCAAAATTCATATTCTGCCCGCTGATTCCATATGCTTCACTGAGCCTCCGGGGAATGCCGTACTGGTTGGCAACACTCGAAACGCTTTTCGGCGAATTGAGCAGGCCATAGTTCAATCCAAGCTGGTCGATGCCGGGCATTTGCATATGGCGATAGGTGATCATAGCGTTTCCCACATTGCGCATTACAGAACTGAAGTCTTCCTCTCCGTTTATATGCCCTGTAAATACAGAATTGGCTTTTTCATTGACTTCACCGATCTGCTTCGAAAAGCTTTCTTCGAAACATCGTGAAATGGTCTGGTAATAGTCGTACCGTATTTTCCTGAAATTGCCGACAGTATCGAACAGTGATGGCATATTCGGGATGATGTCATACCCGTGCATCTTTTTAAACTGATCAGGAATGACCGGCGAAAAACTCAGGGCAGGGTACGTGCCCCAATACCTGGGAGAAACCTGGGGTTCGTCAGTGAAAATCCCGGGTGCTGATTTTCCCATCTCATCTTTATATCGTTCCAGGTAAGGTTTATAAGAAAATTCGATGAATGTTTTTACCGTTTCCGGATTTAAAAGGTCAACCCATGTGGTACCGTTAAACCACGCATCCCCCATTTCTGATTTGCGACAAACATATTTGAAATGATCATCTTCAAAATACAAGGTATCCGGTTCTGCAACCCGTGCTTTTTTGTCCATCCGTATAAGGCACCGGGCATGAAATTGAGTGCTTGCCAGGGGAACTTTCCCCCCTGCAAATCCGCTTGGCCACTTGTCTTCATCATAAAACCATGCCTTTAACCCGGTTTGTTTGGCAGCCCCTACAGAAGCGTCCATAGCCTCCCACCATTCCTTCCCAAGATACTCTGTCAGCAGGCCGGTGCGGCTGTGGAGGAAAAATCCCCCGTAACCGGCATCCCTGAAAGCATTGATCTGCTTCACCAGTTCAGCGGTGTCAAGCCTGTCATTCAGGGAATAGAAGGGTGCCGACCGGTATTCCGCCGGCGGATCAAGGAATACATCCGCCCGGATAAATTCATCCGTCGAAGGTGAATTTGTTTTGCATCCAAAAATCAGGATAAGGAGGACAGCGGCTAATGGAATTTGTTTCATGGCTTGCGGGTTAAGATCTGATAAAAGACCGGAAATAAAATTAACATTTTTTTAACAACAAAATCACCGCGGAACGGATTGTTTGATAGTCACTGCAGAACGGCCGGAACTTAAAGAGGGAAAGGGGAAGAAAGATAATTGAAGTATTTTTTGTAGATTTATGAATGAACTTCTTTCCCCGTTTTTTAAGATGAGGGGCAGACCTGCTAAACCCGTTGAAAATAAATGTAAGATTATGAATATATGTAAACTAAAGCTGGTTGTTTCCATTTTCCTTTGTGGTATTGTAATCAACAGCCGGTTGAACTGCCAGTCCCGGCAGGGTAGCACAACTGACCCGGTTATTGACCCTCAGCAATGGGTCAGATCTCATTTTGCCAAAGGCGAGATTCCACCCTTTTCTTTCAAATACGGGGGAATTGATTCCAAAAACTTTATTACAGGGTGGAAATATGCAGCCGAAGAACTTCCCTCCGATGATCCTGATATAAAGAAGGATGTTTATTCATACCAGGATAAAAAAAGCGGCCTTCGGGTAAAATGTTTTGTCACCTCCTATACCGATTTTCCGGTCGTGGAATGGATCCTGAAGTTTTCGAACCGGGCAGATGTGAACACAGCCGTCATAGAACAGGCAGAGGTCATCAGTTACCGGTTTGACTATGCCCATAAAGGGAATTTTGTTCTGCATCATTCCCTGGGCAGCAGCGGCCAGCGCAGCGATTTTCAACCCATGGATGATGTGATGCAGGCAGGAAGAAATATAACCCTGATGCCTGCCGGAGGAAGGTCTTCGGACAATACCGCCCTGCCTTTTTTCAATATTGAAGCCCCGGGGCATGAGGGAATGTTGGTCGCGGTTGGATGGACCGGAAACTGGCAGGCCGGAGTAGAACAGGCAGATGATCAGTCGGTCCGTCTCCGGGCCGGGATGGGTAAAATGCACTTAACGCTTTATCCCGGCGAAGAGATCAGGACGCCCGGCATCTGTTTGCTATTCTGGAAAGGAGAAGACCGGATGACCAGCCACAACCAGTTCAGGCAGTTCATACTCTCCCATCATTCCCGAAAGATCGACGGTCATTTTGCGGAATACCCGCTTTCGGGCAGTTTTGACTATGGTGACCCTGCTCCATGTAACGAATACAATTGCCTCACAGAAGAATTTGCCATTGCCCTCGTTAAAAGATACCAGCAGTTCATGATCGTGCCGGAAGTATTCTGGCTCGATGCAGGCTGGTATACAGGCTGTGGCTGGAACAAGGGAGACTGGTGGCAGAATGTGGGCAACTGGACGGTTGAAAAAGACCGCTTCCCGAACGGACTAAAACCTGTGTCAGATGCGGTGCATGCTGCAGGATCCAAATTCATGGTATGGTTTGAACCCGAGCGGGTCCGCAAGGGAACACAGTTTGATAAGGAACACCCGGAATGGTTGTTAAGGCTCCCGGGAGATGACAATGCCCTTTTTGACCTGGGGAATAAGGAGGCCCGGTTGTGGTTAACTGACTACATATCGGATTTCATAAAAAAAGAGGGCATTGATTATTACCGGCAGGATTTTAATTTTGATCCGCAACCCTTCTGGGAAAAAAACGACAAACCTGACCGCATCGGGATGTCGGAGATCCGGCATATAGAAGGATTATACGCCTATTGGGACAGCCTGCTGGTAAGGTTTCCCAAACTGCTTATCGATAATTGCGCCAGCGGGGGTCGCCGTCTTGACCTGGAAACCACTTCCCGGAGTTCACCGCTCTGGAGGACCGATTACCAGTACGGGGAACCCAACGGGTATCAATGCCATACGTATGGACTCAGCTTCTATTTGCCCATCCATGGAACTGCAGCGTACAAAACCGAAAATTACACATTCCGGTCGGGATTGGGGGCAACCATGGTCATGAACTGGGAAGTTACGGGAAGGAACTCGGAATCCATACCAGCGATCCAAAAATGCATTGATGACTATAAATCACTACGCCCCTATTTTTACGGAGATTACTATCCGCTGACCGGGTCGCAAAACATGATCCAGGACAGTGTATGGCTTGCTTACCAGTTAAACCGCCCTGATAAGGGAGATGGAATTATCATCGCTTTCAGGCGGAAGGACTGCGTGGCGGAATCTGCTGAAGTAAAACTCCGCGGATTGGATCCGGCTTCAAACTATGAATTGGTGAATGACGGCTCCGACAGGATGGTTAAAACAGGATCTGAACTCATGCAGAAATTTTTGCTTACATTATCTGATAAGCCAGGTTCTCTGCTGATAAAGTACAGAAAGTTATTATAATACCTGCCCATCAGAATTAAAAATGAGATACCTTGTCGTCTTTGCAGTTTTCATCGCCTTCTCAGGCTGTTCCCGGATCTCCGAAAAGGACAGGATCATCGGGATCAAGATCTATGAATATTCCGGGGATTACAATAAACTCGTTGCGCGGTGGAACCAAATGGGCATTAACACAGCCTTTGTCAGTACTGAACTGGCTTTCGATTCTGCCTTCAGGCACGTACTTAAAAAAAACAACATTGCCATATTTATTATCTTCCCCGTGTTCCAGGACTCCACTGCCCTCCAGGCAGATCCTTCCCTGTTCGCCATAACCAACAGGGGCCAGCGGGCTAAAGACGACTGGGTGGAATTTGTGTGCCCTTCCCGCGAGACTTTCCGGAAGAGGAAAATCGAAGAAATGAAATCCCTGGTTTCAGATCTTGATCCCGATGGCCTGAGCATTGATTTTATCCGGCAGTTTGTTTTCTGGGAAATGATCTATCCAGGCACAAACAGCGACAGTATTGAACGGGCCTGCTTTTGCGACAGCTGCGTGGAAAAATTCACCCGCGTATATGATTACCATATCCCCGATACCTGCGTAACAATCCCGCAAAAAGCAGATTTTCTGCTCGCCCATGATGAAGTAACCTGGAACAATTTTCGCACCGGCCTCATTGCCTCTATGGTGAAGGAACTGGCACAGGAGGCAAAAAGGATAAGGCCCGGTTTGAAGATCAATGTACACGTGATCCCCTGGAGGGACGGGGATTTCGGGGGAGCCAACATTAACGTGGCGGCGCAGGATCTGTCAAAAATCGCTCCCTATACCGATTTTATCTCTCCCATGTGCTATTCCCAGATGCTGAAGCGTGATGCATCGTGGATAAACGATGTGGTGACAGCCATGGACAGCAAGGCCCCGGGAAAGATACTGCCCAGCATACAGGTATATCCCTGGTATATCGATACTCCGTTTACAGTGAAAGATTTCAGGAATTGCGTGAAGGCAGCCCTGAAATCTCCTTCAGCCGGCGTCGTTTTCTGGTCATGGCCGCTATTTGAAAAAGATACGGCGAGGATGTCACTTCCTTAATTGCAAAATTGCCGTTGAGACACATAATCATGAGTCTCTGCTTTATATTTCCATGTCAAAACCGATGTAATTATCTGAATAATTACGTAAATTGCGTTACGTAATTTAGGTAATATGAAGAACAAATTAAGCAATCCTTTTGTTACCGGCGGGTATTTAGAACCTGCTTATTTCTGTGACAGGCAGAAGGAAGCCGATCTCCTGATGAAGGCCATTGAATCAAAACGAAATGTAACGTTGATCTCCTTGCGGAGAATGGGTAAGACAGGCCTGCTCAAACATGTGAAACACTTGCTTGAACAGGAGAAGAAATCACCGGTGGTCATTTATGCCGACCTGTTGCCTACAATGAATGGTAATGATATGTTGAATATGTTGTCGTCAGCTCTACTGCGTGAAAAACAACATGAAAAGAACATATTTGAAAAGCTACTTGCCCTTCTTGCCTCGTTACGTCCCAAAATAAGCTATGATGAGATTTCCGGACAGCCATCGATTGAGCTCAGGGTAGAAACACCGGCGGATATCCAGTTCGGCTTTGGCCACCTGATGCGTTTCATATCCGACATTAAACAGGACCTGGTGTTCATGCTGGATGAATTTCAGCAAATTACCCGGTACCCTGAAGAAAACATAGAGTCGATGTTGCGGACAGTTATCCAGAACTATCCCGGCACTCCGTTTATTTTCTCCGGGAGCAGTAAACACATGCTTGAACCCATGTTCAATGCCACTGAAAGACCTTTTTATCAAAGTGCCGAGATGATGTACCTTGAAAAAATCGCATCAGCCGATTACCAGAACTTCATCATGGACAAATTCAGTGCTGCCCATAAAATAATCCGTCCGGAGGCAATTTCAAAGATTTTCAGCTTCACCCGTCTGCACACCTTTTATGTGCAGCATATCTGCAACCTGCTTTTTGAATCGGACCAGCAAGAGATTGACAATACCCTCATCAACCAGGTCTTTCAACGGGTGATGACCTCAAATGAACCCCTGTTCGCGAACTACCGGAACCTTCTTCCGGCACACCAGTATACCCTTTTGCAGGCAATAGCTGTTGAAAATGGCATTGACAAGCCTATGTCCGGTGCTTTTATCCGGCAATACAGGCTCACCAGTGCCAGTTCGGTGAGTACATCTCTAAAAGCACTGGCCGATAAGGAAATGATCGTACTGTCCGATAACCGTTGGCAGGTGTACGATGTTTTCTTTTCGCGGTGGCTGGAATATCATTACGGGGGGAAGTAGGTCCAAGGAAAAAGTTAAGTACTTTAGCTTGACTGTCTGCCAGGAAAATTGAAGCCTTTCCGGGCAGTTCCGGTCAAAAACCTGGATACATGAGGAAAATTCCTGTTTTATTATTGTTATTCTGCAGCTTACATGGCTATAACCAGGGAACGTATAAAACATATTACGGGGATTATATGTCGCCCACAGGAACCCTGCGTGCATTAAATATATTTGTCAATATATTCTATGACCAAACACCAATTGATGATCCCCTGGCCGGTGCATTAACACCTCTGTGGATGCCGGGACAAATCAATTCAATAAACAATAATCCGCCGGCTTACCTCGAAGGATTCATGGATAATGAATTTAATCCTGATCTCATTATGGGATCATTTACCAAAAGATTTGCAGAGGCTTCATTTGATCAATTGATCGTACTGGGTGACTTCATAGTGGTTAATATTGCGCAATCAAGGATTACACCGGGCAATCCAGGCGGCAGTTTCAAATATACGGATCTGATAAAAGAATCCATTAAACTTATTAATGAAAACGGGGGATTACATGCCATTCATAATCACGACAGTATTGCAGATTACGATGGAATGCAAATTTCATCTTCGGGGAGATTTATTTTTAAAGACCGGGACTATAATGACAAAATAGACCTTGTCCAGTTTTTTATAAGAAATTGTACCGGAAAGCATGGTTCACTTGACAATGGAGGCCATACCGGGTTTACTATAGTTGAGCCTATTCTGATCAACGGTATACGCTATTATTTTGACACGGGCACATGCCAGGGAGCGATTGGAAACAGGGATCTCGCCCATCCTTCAAGCCAACCCACCGAGATCCATGAATTAGCCCATAATATTTTAGGAATGACTAATTCAGCCCATATGGGAGGGGGCGGACCTGTTAATATCGGAGACCTGGTTACCCTGGAATTTAACAGCGGAGGGTATTCATTAATTGGCTCGGCGGGTTCAGGCATGATCTCCTGCAATGGCTTTGAAAGATGGCGGCTGAATTACAGGGGGCCGACTAACAATAGTTACCCCATAGCTGCAGGCAATAATAATGCTGACATCGTAAATGCAGACGGACCAAAAACATTTTTCTTAAGGGACTTTATTTCTTACGGCGATGCAATAAGAATTAAACTTCCATACATTGATGAGGGTGCTTTAAATCAATATATCTGGCTGGAAAATCACCAGGTTCACCATAATGACCAGGAAGATTATCCGGCTTTCTGGAATGAAAGTTGCAAAGACGGTGGTTTACCGGGTATTTATGCTTATTACCAGGTAGGAAAAGACATGTTGGAAAGCAATTCTACCAACGATTTAATACCCTCATTAACAGATAATTTGATATCCATAAGTGCGGAAGGCAATTGGGATATCCGGTTGGATTCATCAAAAGGTACTGCCTGCGTCAGCGGAACCCAAACGTATATCCAGGAGTATTTTCAGCCCAATCCGCTGTCAGGTTATAACGATCTGAGAAATCACTATTTTAATTCGATACCGGGAAATACAATCAATTGGAAAAAAGACCGGTATGAGTTTATCATTAAATTGCAGAATGGGTTAATCAGCAATAAACTCAGCAATATGGGGGACAACCAGGATCCATTTACGAACGCCGGCATTATAGATATCGGTTCGAATCCCTCCCCAATTAATGTGGTCACCTGGCATCACCGAAGAGGTGATGATGGGACAATAATCAAATCGTCAAGAGTCGATAACCGGAAAATACATTTAAACGGGCTCCGAATAGCCATGCAGGACCAGCAGGATGGCCGTTATAAAGTGGACATTTCCTGGGATTCCTACGATGTTCCAAACCCGGTAAGATGGACAGGCGACATTGTTCTTCATGAAAGGGTAAATTTGGTTTCAAAGGATACCATTTCCCTGGATCAGAATTATACACCCAACACCCACATCAGAAATACAGTTACCGGCGTCTTTTCCGGGCCAACGTATTTCACCTGTCTGAACAATTCCTTGCTGATACTTCAATCCGGATCAAATTTTATATGTAAAAATCTGAGTTCACTGGTTTTTGAACCCGGCAGTTATGTTGAAATTAATGACAGTGCCGCAATAATAATAAAAAGGGGCTGCACCTTGCTTGTCAAATCCGGTGCAAACCTGGTAGTTAAGGGATCGGGAAAGATCATCATTGAAACCGGGGCGTATGTAGGCTTTGAGAATGGGGCAAATGTCAACCTGGTGGATAAATCAAGTGGAATTACACTCCATAAGGGGTATATTCCGGGAGTAAATCCGGATGTGGTTAACCAATCATCCTCTTCCATAGCGAATATTCCGTCTTCCTTACATTTCGAAGGAAATGGATCCGTTAAATTGAAAAGACGGAGAAAGTGATTTCCAGGTTGTTGCTGACATAGGTTTTTCTAACGCCAAAGAGTATATTTGTTTAAACCGAATTAATCATCTGTATCATGAAAAACTGTTTTTTACTGAGTATTTGCTTTCTTCTGGCAGTTGGCTGCCGCCCTTCAGAGGTCGCTGTATATACTGCTCCGGAACAGGAAAAAAAATCCGGTGATTTTGAAATGTTTGTTAATGATAAGCCTGTATTTGTTTACCAGGCACGGGTATCAAAATACCCGATCAACCAGATCTGGCCCGGATACCAGAGACCTTTGAACCAGACTGAAATTGCCTCGTTTGCTTATTTTGACTTCAAGGGAGAGGTGACCATTAAGATCAATTCGAATACGGAAATCAGGACACTCGATATTCGTCCCAAAGAATTTGGGATCAAATCAGTCATCAAGGGCAATTCCATAGAACTTACATTATCGAAGCCTTCGCAGTTTGTTGTGGAAGTCAACGGGTATCATAACGCGCTGCACATTTTTGCAAATCCTCCAGAGACTTACAAAATTGACAAAAAAGACCCGAAAGTCCATTATTTCGGACCCGGGATCCATGAAGCAGGCATAATTAATGTGAAAAGCGATGAAACGGTGTATATTGATGGCGGAGCGGTCGTTTACGGCGTTATAAACAGTGAAGATACCCGGAATATTAAGATCCTGGGCAGGGGAATCCTGGATGCCAGCAGGATCGAACGGGGGAAAGCCCCTGAGATGATTTGCTTAAAACGTGTTGTTAATGCAACTATCAATGGAATTATCCTGAGGGATCCGCATTTGTATACGGTAGTTCCGAACTGGTGCGACAGCATTACCATCGACAACATCAAACTGATCGGATTATGGCGGTATAATACGGATGGAATTCACCCGGAAAACAGCAAAAACATGACCATCAAAAACTGTTTTGTGAGGGCCTTTGATGATGCCATCGTTTTCAGCGGATCAGGCACGGCCTATAATGCGAATTACAGAACCATGGAGAATATTGTTGTGGATAACTGTGTCATATGGAATGACTGGGGCAGGGCCCTTGAGATCGGGGCGGGCACTGTGGCCGATACCATACAGAACATTACGTTCTCCAACTGTTATATTCCTCATTTTACAGCCGTTGCCATGGATATACAAAACTGTGACCGGGGGTATATTACCGATATCCATTATAAGAATATATCCATTGAGGATCCTATTTCCGACAGCCTGAGAGTAGGGACAACCCCGCTGGTCAAAAAGGCCTGGGGCAAGATCATCGTTTTGGGCATTTACGGGGCGTTCTATTCATGGGATACCGTGAGGGGGAATATCAACAACATATCCTTTGAAAATATCCGGTACAACAGAACGTATCCGGCAAGTGTGGATAATATGGGATATGAGGATGTACGCATTGAAAAAATCAGCCAGTTTAAAGATTACGACCTATTCATCAGGGACAACCAGTACTTTGGCGATATCCGCTACAATTGCACGAATTCCAACACCATCTATCTTTCGGGATACGACAGCACGCATATTGTAAGTAACATTTCAATCAAAGACTATTTCATAAATGGCGAAAAGGAGACCGACCTGAGCACAGTCGGGAAAAATGAATTTGTGAAGAATGTAGTGCTGGAATAAGCTGCACTTCCTATGCCTGATCATATTGTTACTACAATAGTCAAAAACCAATGCGTAGAAAAGATTTTTTCAAAAGCCTTTTGATGGGCGGCACGGGAATTTTCCTTGCACACAGCCCCTCAAAAGCAGTTACTCCGGTAGCCATGCAAAAGATAGGTCTGGCAACCGTCTTTGTCGCAGGCTTTAGCCATTACGACGGCCCGGAAACAGAAAGCCTGCTCGAAGCAGGCATGCCGCTGCAGCTTAACCGACAGCCGCATAACCGGTACGACAGGTATACCATAGAGGTCCTTTCAGGGGAGGCCAAACTGGGTTATATACCCCGGGCCGAAAATAAGATCATCGCCAAACTAATGGATAAAGGCGTTCTGGTATAAGCCGAAATAAAGGAACTTCATCCGGAGGCTGGTTTTGTTGATAACGTGAAAGTGGAAGTATGGTACGAGCGGCCGATTGAAGCTGGATGAGCTGTAAAACTTTACGGGATGGAATCCCTGGTATGAAAGTTGATGCTGCATCAGGAGTGCCGACTGAATTTTGAAGCAGGGAAAATTAAAAATCAATCCTTTCAGGAACCTGATTGGTTGAGGGATACACAACCTGCCGGCATAATAAAAAACAGTAAAAATAAAATGGCATGTATAAACTGTTCCTTTTAGCTATTCTGCTTTCCATTTCTGGTATAACCCATGCCCAAAAAGTTTATTCAGTAGAATATTCCAACCAGGCCGATGTTAAGGTTTTTGTTGTGAAATATGAAAACCAGGCCGATTTAATGGTTTATAAAGTTGAATACGAAAATCAGGCAGGAGACAATGATGGCAAATGGTTTTTTACAAAATATGAGAACCAGGCAGAAACGAAGATCTATTTTGTAGAATATGAGAATCAGGCTGATTTAAATATCTTTTTCGTCAAATATGAAAACCAGGCGGGATGGAGGGAGAAAAAGAAGATGCATTTGATGTATTAAGATGTCATTTCTCATTTTCTACTGATTCCGTGGAACTTATTCTATGTATGTTTATAAAGGGACTTATCATCAGATACCCGAATTTTTGTTTTCTGCCTTCTTCAAATTCTCCCAATCCAAACTTAATTTCGGACGCTGATTTATATTTAAACGTCCCGAATAACCTGTCCCAAAGTATAAACAGATCTGCAAAATTAGAATCCGTATAAAACTGATCCTGCTCATGATGCACCTTATGGAAATTAGGCGTTGTGAAAATCAATCCGAAGCTTTTGTCAACCCATGAAGGTATTCGCAAATTGGTATGTTCAATAACCGTCATCGGAATTAGTATCAGGAAGTATAATCCAAAGCTTGTAAGATCCAGTCTAAGCTTTATCCTATGGTTTAAACTCGGGCTTAAACAGTAGTTTCAAATGAGCTGCATATAATTTAGTTACCCCCATCAGGGCAGGCGATGCATGCGGAATATTTTATTACATTAGATTTCTTAATCATGAAAGGATGAATGTACACCGGATCATTAAGAATGATATTGAAATGTTTCTCCATAATCGATCCTATGATTTTATCTCAGCCCAATAGTTTTATTTTAAGGTAGCTTTCTTTCCTGAACCCCTTCAAATGTTATTTTTACGGGTTTGATGTGCCCGTTTTCATCAAAATACATCCTGTCGATGCAGGTTACCCGGTGATTGGCATCCGTCTGGTCAAGGGGACGACGATGATACACTATATACCACTCATCCTTGCCGGGTATCTGTATAACTGAATGATGCCCTGCTCCCTTGCCTATCTTCGGATCCTGTTCCAATACAGTTTCCAGACGGGTAAAGGGTCCCAACGGTGAATCAGAGATCGCGTAAGCAACACGATAATCCGATCCTCCCCATGAACCTTCAGACCACATGAAATAATACTTATTTTCACGAATAAACATGAATGGTCCCTCAACATATCCCTCGGGTGTTATTTCCTTAAAAATGGCTCCATCATCAAAGGGTACAAATCCTGAAAAATTGTTCTTCAGCTTTACTATGTTACAATGCCTCCATCCGCCGTATATCATATAATATTGTGAATCCCTGTCCCTGAAAACAAATTGATCGATAGGCTGGGCACCATTGTGAAACCTGTCCAGCAAAGGTTTCCCCAAATAGTCCCTGAACGGGCCTTCCGGACTATCGGATACGCCAACTCCAATACCTCCTGTGGCGCTGTCATTCTGGATATCATTGGCAGCAAAAAACAAATAATACCGGTTCTCTTTTTTCACAATTGAAGGGGCCCACATGGCATACTTTGCCCATTTAACCGAAGAGGTATCAATGATCCGTTCGTGTTTCGTCCAGGCAACCAAATCCCGGGATGAAAAAGCATCCATAAAAACCTGCTCATGATAAGGTGCCGAGTAAGTAGGAAATATCCAGTATTCATGACCAAACACAACTGCCTCCGGATCGGCATACCATCCTTCAAAAACCGGGTTCCCTGAAGACTGACCTGAAACCTTCAAAAAGGAAATGTATAAAAAAGCAAATAATAAAACTGAATTCTTCATGATGAAATATTTTTCAGGAAAGTGAAGCTAAAGATACAATAAATGTGCTAACTTTGTAATTACGAATTCAAATTAATTTGACTATGGAAGTGTCAGTTGTAAAAATAGGGAATTCTAGGGGGATTAGGTTGAGCAAAACCCTGCTTGAAAAGTATAATATTCGCGATACAGTTGATCTGATATTGGAAAAAGGGCATATTATCTTAAAACCAATATCCAAACCTAGAAAAAATTGGGAAAAGGCATTCAAGGAAATGAATGCCAAAGGAGATGATAAGTTGCTTTTTGATGATGTATTTGACGGTGAAATTTTTGAAGAATGGAAATAAGGCAATATGAAATATTCCTTGTAAATCTTGAACCAACCTTAGGGAGCGAGATAAAAAAGACACGTCCATGTGTTGTGATTTCTCCGGATGAAATGAACAAATACTTAAGAACTATTGTAATAGCCCCGATGACAACTAGTTCAAAGAACTATCCAACAAGAGTTGAAATTAAGCATGACAATAAAATAGGATGGGTGGTTCTGGATCAGGTGAGAACCATTGACAAACAAAGAATAATTAAAAATCTTGGCAAATTATCTAAACCAGAAGTCAGCGAGGTTAAGTCAATAATCAAAGAAACCTACGTGGATTAAGGGAGTCCCTTAACAAACATGTTAGGACTTCCTACCAGGACGACCATTCCGACCAATTTTTCAACAATCACAAAAAAAAATGAAAAAATACTTGCGAAACCGAAAAGTTGCGCATATATTTGCAACCGATTAGTTTCATATTAAACAAAAGCAAAATGAGAAGAGATGTATTTCAAGCCATTGCCGACCCGACAAGAAGGGCAATCATTACATTGATTGCCATACAGGCAATGACCCCCAATGCCATTGCCGAACATTTCGATACAACCCGGCAGGCAGTATCAAAACACCTTAGAATACTGACCGAATGTGAACTGGTGAAACAGGAACACCAGGGAAGGGAAATTTATTATCAACTCGAAATAGACAAGATGAAAGATATAGACAAATGGTTAGAACAGTTCAGGAAAATCTGGGAAACCAAATTCAATCAATTAGACGTCGTATTATCAACCTTAAAAACAAATAAAAAATGAAAACATATGCAACACAAGTCATTAAGGACTTAAAGGAAAAATCAATTCTCGTGTCGAGAGAATTCAATGCACCCGTTACGTTGGTGTGGAGAGCATTTACAGAAAGCGAACTCCTGGACCAATGGTGGGGGCCTGCACCCTGGAGAGCTGAAACCAAATTTCAGGATTTCTCTGTCGGTGGTTTTTGGCTTTATGCCATGGTCAGCCCTGAAAATGAGAAACACTGGGGAAGAATGAATTATCTATCCATTGATACACACAAAAATTTTCATTTGGAAGATGTCTTTTGTGATGAAGACGGAAATCCAAATTTGGAATTGCCTGTTTCTATAGGAAGCAATGAATTTACCGCTACCGCAACGGGCACACTTGTGGAATTTAAAATGAGCTATTCTACTGAAGAACAACTTCTGAAAATTATTGAAATGGGCTTTGAACAAGGTATCACCGCGTGTCTGGAACAATTGAACCAATTGATTATTCACGCTAAAATATAACGCCATGAAACATTCAGAAAAATCAATCCTCCACCACCTCCTGCCCATTTGCCTGATGGTGTAATAGCACTCGCAGGTTATGCAAACAGGCTGCTTATTCTAGTGGATATTTTATGGCTTCTTATTGTTGCCAGAGCAATCAAAAGCATTTCAAATTCTAATCTTAAATCCGATGAATTATGAAAACTTTAGCAGCTTTATCAATTATAGCAGGTGCCATATCGCTATTAAGTTTACTGGCACTGCATTTTACAAGCCCGGAATTTAAACCGGGCTGGAGAATGGTAAGCGAATACGCAATGGGAAAATATAAGTGGATTCTTACGCTGTTCTTTTATCTGTGGGGAGCAAGTTCACTATTCCTTGTCATTGTTTTGTTTGGAAAAGTCAGTGGCTTTTGGGCATACTTTGCCACTGTATTACTTGCCATATCAGGCATTGGAGCTATCCTTGGCGGTTTGTTCGATGTCAGCCACAATAAGCATGGGCTGGCATTTGGACTTGGAGTTCCGCCTTTCCCTATTGCGGCATTAATCCTGACGTATCACTTATTGAATGCCAACACAATTACGCAGCCCAATACCTTGATTGCAGCCCACTCAACCTGGATAAGTGTACTATTGATGGCTTTTACCATGATGCTTATGTTTTCAGGTTTCAAAAAAGCTGGTGTAGCATGGGATAAGGATTCGCCACCACCTGCTGAAGTTCCAAAAGGCGTTATTGCATTGGGTGGTTATGCCAACAGGCTGTTGGTATTCTGCTTTATCTTCTGGGAGATTTATATCGCCTGGTTATTGATTGGCGCTTAAATCCAAATTTATTGTGATGACACCGTCCGGAGCCAGGTCGCGCATCGGTCGTGTGCAGGCAGGGAGTTCGATTCCCCCATTCAGATGTTAACAAGTTAAAAAAGCCCGCCTTTGCATGAAGCTTCGGCATTTTTAAGGAAGTGCCTAACATCCGAAATAAATCCGGGTCTTAGGATTTAAATTCTCCAATATATTAAAGACCATACCTATATTTCCTGAATTATTAATATTTATACCTATTTTTCACTTCTAATACCTATTTTTCATATCTTTGTAATACCTATATTTCTTAATACAGTATGAAAAATACCTATTTTTCAAAAGAAATACTCACTTTTCACGAAAGGACGGCTCCAGAGACTGGTTTTATAGCCGGTTATGGAGCCATCATAGAATACTATAAATTAAACATTCCTGTTCCTGCAACATTGGCTCTGATAAGCAAGAAAAATAAGAACTATAATAAACCAGGATGGATCGTGTTCGGTCCAAAATATCAACCTTCAGATACTCTAACAGGACACTTAATATTTGCCTTAAAATATGAAGGCATCAATTTATTATTCTTTAAAAAATTATTTGAAAAAATTGCTCAGACAGAAATAGTGCAAATAATCATGTCCGAATATACGGGACAGTATATCAGAAAGATATGGTTTCTGTACGAGTGGTTAATGCAGATTAAGCTGCCTATTGCTGATCTTACATTCAAAAATTTCGTTCCTCTGCTGGATGAAAAATTACAATATGCAAATAGTATCAGCTTTAATTCATCAAGACACAGAATCAGGAATAACTTGCCCGGAACAGTTAATTTTTGTCCCTTAATTTATAAAACCTCAAAGCTGGAAACCTATATTGGGAAAAACCTTTCTGAAAAAACTATCGAGGTAATCCATGGAATCCATAAAGATATTCTGCTGCGTACCTCTGCATTTCTTCTACTCAAGGATTCAAAGGCATCCTTTACAATCGAAGGTGAAAAACCTGCTCAGAACCGTGCCATGAAATGGGGTAAGGTAATTGGTCAGGCAGGAAGTATGCATTTATCAAAGGAGGAGCTACTCCGACTTCAACAAATCGTGATTGAGAACAGTCGGTTTGTAGAAATGGGGTACAGAAACAAAGGCGGCTTTGTTGGTGAGCATGACCGTATTACGGGTGAACCGATTCCGGAACATATTTCAGCCCGGTGGCAGGACCTGGATACCTTAATGAATGGTTTGCTGGAAACTGCTTCACTATTGGAAAAATCGAATTTTTATCCTGTATTAAGTGCAGCAAAAATTGCCTTTGGATTTGTTTTCATTCACCCCTTCGAAGATGGAAATGGCAGGATTCATCGTTACCTTATTCATCACTTACTGGCAAGAATGAATTTTACGCCACAGGGAATAATTTTCCCGGTATCATCTGCCATCCTGGAACGAATGGATGACTATCGGAAGGCCCTTGAGACCTTTTCATACCACTTGCTGGATTTTATTGAGTGGAAGAAAACGCCAGACAATAATGTTGAGGTATTAAATGATACAATAGATTATTACCGTTATTTTGATGCAACAGTGCAGTCCGAATTCCTCTTCGAATGCGTTGAATCTACAATAAACAGCATTATTCCACAGGAAGTTAGTTACATTCAAAAGTTTGACACTATGAAGGCCTGGCTGGATGAAAATTTTGAAATGCCTGATCGAATGGTGGCAATGCTTATCCGATTTTTGGATCAGAATAAGGGGACATTATCTATAAGAGCCAGGGAAAAAGAATTTAAGGCATTATCTGTTTCAGAGATTGAGGAGATTGAAAGGAAATACCAAACACTCTTTTTAGAATAGTTGCAGTAAATCTCCATCCGTTTTAAATTCCTCCAGACTTTGTTGATTGAATGTGAGGATATTACTAACTTAACTTCTTAAGACAACACTTTTTATACTTTTCCCCGCTTCCGCATGGGCAAGGATCATTCCTGCCTGTTTTTGGATCAGCATGATAATGTTCTTCTTTTTTAAGATCTGAATAATCTTCCTCTTCATTATAACCCGACCAGGTTGTAATAATCTGATTATAACGATCAAATATATTTAATAGCTCCTTTATGTCACTTTTTAGTTTTGGTTTATGAATATCCATTTCAACTTGTGCATAATTTCCGCATATACCAGTGCCCACATATCCGAGGTCATATAATTTTTTTATGGAAGGAAGCAGTTCAAATCCACGGAAATCAATAACCTCGCAAATTGCCAGGCCAATAAAATCGCTGTCAATAATATTATCATTCAAGGATGCTCCTGCCAGATGGCTGAATAAATCACTAAACCAACTGATAATCTCTGCCTTTCTTTTTGGCTGATGAAGGGCTATCTGTCCTGCACAGGATGTGATTTCACTCCTGGTGTAAGTCCATATACCGGGAGTTAACAAAAATTGTTTCAGCACATCAAGTTGTTTATCCGCAATATAATAGAGAGGTTCCCAGAGGCTGCCGGTCATAAAGTCACCATACCAGAATTCAATAAACTCTTCTCCCTGCCTGAACGTTTCAAGGATATCATTCAGGGATTCCTTTGCTTTAAGTTCACCCAGAAGATAAATTGCGTGAAGAGGAAAGCTCATGATGTCTGCATTCCATTTCTTTTTCTTATCCGCAAGATTTTTAAAGTATTCAAAACGATAAATTGAGTCCTTCAGCACAAGAGTCAAATCGGATACCAGACTTTCATAAGGTAGCCTAAGAATAGTCCTGAGTTTTGCCTGTTCAATTCTTAAGTCATTATGATACAGCCAATCGATCTCCCTGTTAACAAATTCGGGTTTCTTATCCCTTTGGACTGCTTTATTGTTATTGACTTTAACACTGATCCTGGTTTTACTATCTTCGTCCATTCTTTTCTGAGCTGCCAATAAACGGGCTTTCATTAAGTAGGGAAAGACCTGTTCAGTATCCGGATGATGAGGAACCAGTTTTTCAAGAATTTCATATCTCGTTTCAGCTGCTTCAAGATTCCCAACAGCACAGAAATACATTATCGCCATCTTATTGAAACTGGTTATCTCGGATATATGGAAACAATTCCTTTCAGGATACAAATCCTGAATCTCCATCAGATTTCCCACAACTTCAGGCATTTTATCATATAGTCCATCATGATAATATTCAAATGCCAGATTTAATCTTCCAAAGAGATAATCAGGATGTTCACTCAGTGTCCAATGGTTGACCTCTCTTCCTTTCTTGATATTGCCACTGCTTAAATAGGCAACTGATAAATAATGCTTAAGATGAGGAACATGCGGATATTTCCCGATCAGATTGATTAGTTTTTCAATTACCCTGCTCCCTCCTTTCTGAGCGCTCTGGTGCAGATTCCCAAGTTGACTGAAAAGCCCAGGTGATATTCCGTACTTATCATTAAGGAATCCCGGATCCGTGGTTATTTCATAACCAAATGATTTGTATCTGCCTGTCATATTGTTCAGGTATGCATTATTCCCGAAAATACAAAAATCGATTGGCACCTTACCAAGGTACCCTATGAATTCTTTTTCAACTCTTAATAAATATTCTTATAGTTCAAAGCTTTCCGGATGCCAGGCAGGTTAATTAATCTAGATTTTTCGGAGTTCTTCCCCATTAGGTTATTACTTATATTGAATGTGTTACTTAATTGGAACTTGTTTTTCATCCAGATCTTTATCCAGAGTAACCGAGATGATTTTAACAGGTTCCTTACCAGCCACTTTTGGAAGACGAAAAGTAATCAGGTTACTTTTTTGGCTGAAATCAATCTCCTGACCGTTGAGCAGACTGGCCTTTAAAATTGTTTCCTTTATTCCTGGCAAGCATAAGGTATCTTTTTTAAAATCAAACAAATGTATATAAATACGATTCCCTTTATATGTACTTACCCGGATCGAATCCGGCATGAAAGGTCCTCCATGGGTACCATAGATGCTTTCACCATTTTTTGACAACCAGTCACCGACTTTCTCCAGCCGGGTAACTTCGCGGGGATCGATCTGGCCGGTTGGCATGGGGCCAACATTCATGAGGAGGTTTCCGTTTCCTCCGGCGCAGCGGATGAGGTTTTCAAGGTATTTTTCATAAGGGATCAAAGGTGTCTGAAAACCATGCCACGACCAGAATCCTGTAGAGGTCATGCAGGATTCCCAGTTCCTCATGTTATTAAATTGTCCGATTGTTTGTTCCGGTGTGGTATAATCTGCCGGAACTCCACACCGGTCATTGATAATGATGTCCGGTCGAAGCTGGTGGATCATTTCAAACAATGCCTTACCATTCCACATTTGCCAGGGATAGTATTGTTCACTGTCAAAAAAGATGACCGAGATATTGGGATTTCTGGTCAACAGCTCTTTAATCTGGTTGTACATGTATTCATTGTATTTGTCCATGTGTTCAGGACCATAATCAGGATGATGCCAGTCGCGCTGCGAGTAATAGATTCCGAATTTCATACCGGCACGTTCACAGGCTTTGGCCATTTCACTAATGATGTCGTGTTTGAAAGGTGTGGACATCATGTCATAGTCGGTATATTTTGAGTCCCACATACAAAAACCGTTGTGGTGCTTGGTTATTTCGATGATGTATTTCATCCCGGCCCTTTTGGCTATGGACACAATAGTGTCGGCATTAAACATGCCGGGATAAAAGGATTTATACAGGCTGTCGTAAATATTTCCAGGAACTGGCGGTTTAAACCAGTCGAGCCAGAATTTGTGTTCATGAATGCCAAATAATTCCGGGCTGGGGCGTGGATTATCGAGCAAATTTTCACCGTCATCCTTATAGAACTCCTTACTCCAGCTAATTTCGCTTGCAATTACGCTCGACGGATCCCAATGAATAAACATGCCAAATCTTGCATCGAGCCACCATTGCAGCCGCTGTTGTGATGATTCCGATTTGTCAGCCTTGTTTGGTTTTTGCGCATCATCCCAGAATTGGTCGAATGACGTATTCGTTTGGGAAAAGACATTACAAGCCCATAATAACAAACAAGCCAGAAACAATTTTTTTAGTCTTGCTTCCATAGGTACTGTTTTTTGATTTGAACGATGAATTTATATTTGATTTTGGAGCTTCACCCCAGAGATGAACAAAAAAATCCTGAACCAAAACCTTGACTCCTTTGCGGTCCTCAATATATTGCATAGGAAAGGCACATTATTCATCACATGGACAATTGTGTTAGCCTTCAGTTTATAACTGTTACACGCGTTTTCCAGTTAGAGAAAGAAGTCTAAAGAATTTCTGGAAAAAATTTTGAAAGTGTAAAATACTACTTAAAGGGATATATAAAATTCTTTATGTGCAACACTTCAAATCATAGCAACATCAAACGAACAATGATGCGACAATGATGTAGATATATATCTGTATATTAATACTTTATAACATCAAATGAAAATTATTCCAGTGCTTTGTTTAGTTTATCTAAATCTTCATTATTAGGGACAAAATTCCAACTAATAAAATCAAATAGCCAATTATCACTATTTTTCACAAGATGATATACAATTCGAACGGGCATCTTTGGACTAATAGCCTTCATGAGCATTTGCTCTATAGCTATTGCTGAATTACCATCAGCTGTAATTCGTATTTCACGTTTATCAATTAAATAATTTAATACTAAGGAAGTATCAGACATTGCTTGTGTCCAACCTGCTGAAAGTGCTTTCTTATCCAAAAGTTCTGAAGAGTCAGTTCCACAAAACAGACCATCATCGGTTAATAATGATGTCATGGTCGAAACATCTTTTGCGTTCCATGCTGAGTTGTATTTATCTAGCAAAGTGGTGACAGCGATTTTTGCAGCTGCTGTATCAACAACAGGAATAGTTTTGGTTTTAGTTTGGCATGCAGTAGTGATAATTACTGCGACAAACATTGAGTAATATATCCTTTTCATTCGATTGGGGTTTGGTTAAAAAATATGAATTAAATTCCAGAGAATTAAATTTATGATGAAATATACAACATTATGAAGCCTATGTCAAATAAACCTTGACAAACCGGAATGAGCCGTAAAAAGGGACGCACGGTTTGGGCGCTCTTGTTTTACCGGATATTACAATCAACATTAAGGTAATGGGTTTTCTTTGTTGTGCAGTCAGCCTCTATCGTCATGATATTGCCTCCTGCATCAAATGCTATTGGATTTAAATAAGGTTAGTATTGAAATTTATTATTGTGATTATTTTGTAACTTAACCTTCTGAAACAGATCGCTATGAATAATCCCGCTTCAGGTGATCAATTTTTTATCAGAAAGCTGACTGATCTTGTTCTCGCCAACCTTACACGCGAGGACTTTGACATGGAGCAACTGGTCAAAGCAGCCGGCATGAGTCGTTCATCCCTTCACCGGAGGCTTAAGGCGATCAGAAACCAGAATGCCACCCAGTTCATTCGTGAGATCCGCCTGCGCAAGGCGATGGAGATGCTGCAACAGGAAACAGTTACGGCATCTGAGATAGCATACATGGTGGGTTTCAGCAGCCCGGCCTATTTTACCAAATGTTTTCATGAGTACTTCGGGTTTTCACCCGGAGAGGCCAGGAAGAGGGTTGTTGATGAAGGCGGCGAAAAGGTGGTTCAAAAAAGAGTGAGAACCCTGTGGCTTGCGGTACCTATTGCCATACTGCTCATTATTTTTTTGGTCATCGTTTTTATTAAGGATGTATTTCCGGTACGGGGGAGGGAGAAATCCATAGTAGTGCTGCCCTTTAAGAACTTCAGCAACGACCCTGGCAACCAGTATTTTGCCGATGGAATAATGGAAGACATCCTGAACAATCTGTATTATATCAGTGATCTGAGAGTGGTCTCGCGTACCACGGCAGAACATTTTCGTAGTTCAAACCTGGGATCTGGCGATATAGCCCGGGAGTTAAATGTCCGCAATGTATTGGAGGGCAGTATCAGACGAGACGGTGACAAGATCAGGGTCAGTGTTCAGCTTATTGATGCAGGCAGTGACCAGCATCTGTGGTCACAAAACTATGACCGGGATATGACCGACCTGCTAACCGTGCAGGGTGAGATAGCGTTGAAAATAGCTGACAGGCTCAATGCGGTTATTTCTGACACGGAGGCCGCCATGCTGAGGGATATCCGGACACAAAACCCTGCAGCTTATGAATACTATCTCAAAGCCCGTTTCCTGCAACATAAGGCAAACAGCGACCAAAGATACGATATAAGCAGCGAAGGTCTTATGTCAAGTCTTCAGTACTATGAAAAAGCCATTGCAGCCGACACTAATTTTGCTGAAGCTTATGCCGGCCTGGCAAATGCCTGGTTCAACCTGTCAGCCTGGGGATGGTATAAACCATACCTGGATGGTATTCAAAAGGCAAAGCATTATTGTTCCCTGGCACTCGAAAAAGATTCTAGCTGTGCAGAGGCTCATGCTGTTAAAGGAGTCTATCTAATGTATCCTGATCGCCGGTTCGAAGAGGCAGAACAGGAGTTGAAGCTTGCCATTCAGCTCGATCCGAATTATTCCACCGCGCGACAATGGTATGCCCAGTTGCTGATGATAACAGGGCCGATAGCAAAGGCGCGCAAACAGGTTAACAGGGCGCTTGAGCTTGAACCCTATTTCTGGGTTATTCAAAACCTCAATTCATGGATTTATTATTTCGAGAAGAAATATGACAAAGGTCTTGAGGCTTGCACGTATGCCCGTGACCTCAACCCGAACTCATCAGATAATATCTGGCTGTTTATATTGCTTTATGCAAGACTGGGAGAAGCAGAGAAAGCTGCCACGGAACTGCAAAAGCTTTTAGGGTTTTTTCCCAATGGTGAAGAGTATGCTGATGAGCTGACGGAAGCATGTGATACAGGCGGTGTCAACGGCATTTTCAGATGGCTTGCAGAGGTAAACAAAAACAAGCCTCTTCCGGTGGAAGGACTGAATGGTCAGGCCTTTTATATTTCCTGGTGGTATGCAATAGCAGGCGACAGGCAACAGTCAATTGCCTGGCTGGAAGGCACCCTCAATGAAAAGCTTATCCCGTATCATTACTTCAACCTTCTTGGCAACCATCCTGATTTTGATTTAATCCGCAATGACCCGCGCTTTATTGAGGTCATGGAAAAAGCGGGCCTCTCCGCCTACAATAACAGGTCTGCACGCTGACCTGAAACATATCTTATAACATTGCAACAGAATCTATAGAATCTGGCCTCTGTATTATACTCATACTGCCCTTCTTATTATACTTTAAAGCCAAAATACGGAGGAATATTATGAAAACACTAAAAACAATTCTATTTTTCACAATGACAGCCGGACTGCTGCTTTCATGCAGCAAGACCGACCTGGATGAAGAATACCTGAATGAAGATTATTCAGGCACAGATCTGAAATCTGCAAATTGTCCATCAAAGGTTGTTTTTGTTACTCCCAGCGGTGGAGATGACGCAGAAATTCTGAAGGCTGCATTTGCTGAAGCAGAGAGTTATGGACGGGGAAGTGTGGTCCAGCTTGCAAAAGGCGAGTTCAAATTAAGTCACCTTGATGTTTACGATTTCTACGGTTCCCTGAAGGGCAAGGGCAAGACAGAGACAATCATCTCGGTATTGCCCGGAATAATAAGTTTCGATGAATGTGTCGCAAAGAAAACTGTACCCTGCATTATGAGATTTGTAGGAGGTGATGTACGGCTGAGTGATTTTACTATCAGAACACCTCCGGGTCCCGTATCTGTAGGAGGTTACATATACTCAATTATTAATTTCTCTTCCTTTACGCAGGATTATGAATTGGGAAATGAAAACCGCTCGATCAATGCGGTCGTTGATAATGTAAGTGTAAAAGGTGAGTTTGACGAGGGAGGAGGCTATGGGGGTTACAATTCTGCTATGGGAGTGAGGGCAGGCTTTGACTTCTTCCCGGTATGGGATGAACCGGAAACCAAGCAACCACGGGAGAAAATGAATATTACCATTACCGGTTCAGATTTCGAAAACTTCGCGTATGCTTTAGCACTTGAGGGTTTCAAAAACAGCAAGGTAGTTATAGGGAGGATAAACAAAGGGAATCATTTCTTTAACTGCCACCAGGCAGGCGGCATCTGGGAAGAAAGGGATAATGAGATTGTGGTTGAAGGAAACTTCTTCGAAATCAATGCTGCTGGTTTAGACCTTGATAATACGCCATGGTATTCGTGTTTTAACAGTGAACCTTCTATTAAAGGGACTGTCAGCAAATTACGGTTCAATACATTTAACCTGAAGGGTGGCTGGTATGGTTTCTGGCTGGCTGACCCCAGTCGTGCCACTGACCCCGGAGCACCCGCCTCAATCATGGTGAATGACAATCTCTTTAATATGGAAGGCGGAGGGTGGACATGTATAGTCGGATATTTGTTGAAAGGTACAGTGATAAAAAACAACAGATTTACAGGTTCAGGATTTCAGGGCATATGTCTTGACGACCGCGCAGATTTTTGGTGGTTTGATACGGATGGCCTGTATAATGAAACCGGATTTATTCTTGGAAACAACTTCTCCCATGCTGAATTTGATGATTGTGCCATCTATTTAAGCGAGGAAACAAAGAACTGGACCGTTGTGGCCGGTGAAAATGAATCAATTACAGACTTGGGCATAGGAAATAAAATTATCGAAGTTTCAGGCAGACATCCTCGTCCGGGGCACGGGATGGGAGAAAACCGTCTACACTCTAATCCTCCGGGGCATGGAAATTTCGATAAGCACCCACATATGAACCATCACAGGGATCGCTAAGAATAAAATTCAACAGCCTGTAATATTTCCATCAATAAGGCGGAGCGACCGGAACTAAATTAAAACTTAATTTGGTTTACCGTTTAGGTCTCATTTCCGCTGAAATTGTTCAATCGATATTGGTTTATAAAAAAAGAAAAAGCCTGTAAATCGTACAATTTGCAGGCTTTTGTTTTGGATTGATACAAATCAAACCCTATTATAAGTTCGACTCCTCAATGTATAGTATGAAATAAAAAAGCCAGCTTTCGTATTAACTTACGGCGGGCGATGTAGTCCGTGGGGGAATCGAACCCCCGTTACCAGGATGAAAACCTGGCGTCCTAACCCCTAGACGAACGGACCGGTTAGTTTGCAATTAATTGGATGGCAAAAGTAAAATAAAATTTTATAAGAACAATAAAATGTGGAAGAATTTAAGGAATTAACCACCAAGGACCCGAAGGTTGGCACAAAGAACACAAAGAGCAGTTTATTTTGCCACAAAGACACCAAATCACCAAGTATTTTTCTTTGTGTCTTTGTGACTTTGCGGCTAAATCCTTCTATCTCCAGGAAACATGAAACTCGGTGAGCTCGTCACCCCTGGCGAGGGATTTGGTGATCTCTACGAGGACATACCCGAAACCATGGATCTCCATCGCTTTTTCAATCCATCCTGCAATGCGGCTTTCGATTACCTCGCTGGGCTCATCAAACCGGGTGATGTGCAATACCACAAAATCAGGACCTTTTTCCACTACCTCCATCGCCGAGGGCTGGTAAAAGGTGGTGAAGATCTTGCCGGCCTTGTCTACAATGAAAAAGGGTGATGCTGCCTTGATAAAGAATTTATAGATCCCCGTGAGCGAGTTCTCGGCACTGAACCGGCCACACTGCCAGGCACCCTGTGCCGCACTGTCAAATAACAGCCTGCCCAGCACTTCCGTGGGCACTACCGCTGCCTCACGCATGGGATACCAGTTCGATGGCATGATGCCATCCTTGAATAATTTCTGCGAGGTCTCCGGCAATGCCTCCATCCAGGCATGATATTTTTCCGGATGGGTCTTTTTAATAAAATCCGGGATAGATTTGACAGCTGATCCTTTAATTTCCATTGGATTGGATTTGGTTTGGGTTTAAGAGGTATACTACGATGTCCTTTTAAATGTTACATTTCCAAACCGGATATTATCTGACTTGTCAATATTTTAAAATCGATGACGGAATAGTCTCAGGAATTCATTAGCAACTGCGCGGTATACTGCCTGTTACCAGACCTGAAAAATACCTGCATATCCTCCCTGTTTGTGTAAACCTGTAAACCCTTCCGGTCAAATGCCGCCATCACTTCCTCTTTTGAAGTATCCTTCAGCTTCTTTTACCGGATCGTCCCTGGAATGTAATACACGATCGCCTCAAAAAACTGTGCATAGCTGATGTACACCCGGTATCCTTTTTTCAGGAAGACAATGGACAGGATATGCATGGCGGCACCTCCAAGGGCAATGAAATGGATTTTAATGGAGCTCGTTAAATAGCACAAGCATTTAAATAAAAAGCGGTGAGGAAAGGCCAGAAACAGGCAAGGAATAATGCCGCCGATATTACTGCATCAATATAAATGAGGGATTTTAAGGATCGGTACCCTGGAAGGCTGACCAAAACCAGGGCGGCTACACGCATAAATATCTGTATAAAGAAGAACAGGAACACCCGGATGCCATGGGGATTGTATTGGTGTGCATCGTGAAAACGGAACCGCATGATGGCGGAAAAACTCCTTGAAAGTCCTGTACTGGGAACCGCTACCTTGGAAAAAAAACGGGAACCCGAGGGAATAGGATGGTTCTTTTTTTCGGGGGAGAACAGGGCGGAATAGGCCAGGATCAAAATCAAAACCGACAGGAAGATCCGGTTCAGCACCCGGTAAGGATACCTCCTGGCTTTACTGTCCGTCGGTTTCAAGATTTTTTAATGAATCGGTCATGCCCTTCATATCGGACGGCTGGTCGGACCAGGTGGTGGTATCATCGCCGAATCCGCGGGTGGTGTCGGCATTCCAGTCCATATTGTCGAAACTGATCGCTCCCGCCAAACCGGCTCTGGTGGATTATCTCCCTTACAATGCGACCGCCGTCCCTGGATAAAAAGAATCCCCATACGGAAGCAAAGGAAAAGCCGACCACCGAACAGATCATGGCCGCAATGATGAGCCCTTTGGGGCCGTATCCGCGATGGGCCTGGGTAAGTGCAACTATACTCAGCACAAGGCCAATGATCCCGAAAAGAATGCCCAGGTAAAACGTGCATGGGATGATTCCCATGGGTATGGCCATAATACCAAGCACCAGACCGGCTATGCCCAGTCCCTGTCCTGCATTGCTACGTTGCTCTTCCATTTTGTAAGATATTATACCAAATATAAAGAATTTGGGCGGGATTTGGAAAGAATAATGGGGAAAAAAGAGAAGTTTCAACTCTTCTCACGAGCGATAGCGAGTAAACTTCGCTTAGCTTCAGGGATATGCTCACCAGTCACCAGTCATTAATTATGCAGGGTATCCAGCAGGACCTGGAGGATCTTGCGGGCGGCGAGGGAGACGGAGGTGCCGGGGCCAAAGATGCCCACCACGCCGGCCTTGTACAGAAAATCATAATCCTGTGCAGGGATTACCCCACCCACAATCACCATGATGTCTTCCCGGCCCAGTTTTTTCAGTTCCTCGATCACCTTGGGGACAAGGGTCTTGTGGCCCCCGGCCAGGCTGGATACGCCCAGCACATGCACGTCGTTTTCAACTGCCTGCCGGGCTGCTTCCGCCGGGGTCTGGAACAGCGGGCCGATGTCCACATCGAAACCGATGTCGGCATACCCTGTGGATACCACCTTGGCACCGCGGTCGTGGCCGTCCTGTCCCATTTTGGCGATCATGATCCGTGGCTGCCGGCCATCACGGCGGGCAAAATCCTGGCACAGCTCCCTGGCCTGGGTATAGCTTTCGTCGCCGGCCGATTCGGTTGAATAAATGCCGGAAATGGACCGGATAAATGCCTTATAGCGGCCGCTTACCTTTTCAATGGCAGAAGATATCTCCCCAAGGGTGGCCCTTACCCGGGCTGCTTCAACCGACAGTTCCAGGAGGTTGCCCTTACCGGTCTTTGCCGATTCGGTGATTGCTTCCAGCGCCTTATCCACGGCTGCCTGATTGCGGTTGGCCCTTAGCTCGTTCAGCCTGGCGATCTGCGATTCCCGGACGGCGGCGTTGTCCACTTCCAGGATATCGATGGGGTCTTCCTTTTCGAGCCTGTATTTGTTCACGCCCACGATAATATCTTTCTTCGCGTCGATGCGGGCCTGCTTGCGGGCTGAGGCTTCTTCGATGCGCATCTTGGGCAGCCCGGTTTCGATGGCCTTTGCCATCCCGCCAAGGCTTTCGACCTCCTCGATCAGCTTCCAGGCCTTGTCGGCCAGCTCATGGGTGAGGTATTCCACATAATAGGAACCTCCCCAGGGATCCACGCTTTTGGTGATGTTGGTTTCTTCCTGCAGGTATATCTGTGTATTGCGGGCAATACGTGCCGAGAAATCGGTAGGCAGGGCAATGGCCTCATCCAGCGCATTGGTGTGCAGGCTCTGGGTATGTCCCAGGGCAGCTGCCATGGCCTCGATGCAGGTACGGGCCACGTTGTTGAACGGATCCTGTTCGGTGAGGCTCCACCCGGAGGTCTGGCGATGGGTGCGCAGGGCCAGGGATTTGGGATTTTTCGGGTTGAACTGTGTAACGATCTTGGCCCAGAGCATGCGGGCGGCCCGCATCTTGGCAATTTCCATGAAATGGTTCATGCCGATGGCCCAGAAAAACGACAACCGTGGGGCGAATGAATCGATGTCCATACCGGCATTGACGCCTGTCCGCAGGTATTCCAGCCCGTCGGCCAGCGTGTAGGCCAGTTCCAGGTCAGCCGTGGCACCTGCTTCCTGCATATGGTAACCGATATGCTGATGGAATTGAATTTGGGCATGAACCGCGAGGTATAGCTGAATATATCGGCGATGATCCGCATGGACATTTCCGGGGGATAAATATAGGTGTTGCGCACCATGAATTCCTTGAGGATGTCATTCTGGATGGTGCCGCTGAGCTCTTCGAGCTTTGCCCCCTGTTCCAGGGCGGCCACAATGTAAAAGGCCATGACGGGAAGAACGGCGCCGTTCATGGTCATGGAAACCGACATTTTATTCAGCGGGATCCGGTCGAACAGGATCTTCATATCGAGCACGGAATCGATCGCCACGCCGGCCTTGCCCACGTCGCCTTCCACCCGTTCATGATCGGAATCATACCCGCGGTGCGTGGCCAGGTCGAATGCCACGGACAGCCCTTTTTGTCCGGCGGCCAGGTTACGCCGGTAAAAGGCATTGGATTCCTCGGCTGTTGAAAACCCGGCATACTGCCTGATCGTCCAGGGCTTCATCACATACATGGTGGAATAGGGCCCGCGGAGGTAGGGAGGCAGTCCGGCCGCATAGGCCAGGTGCTCCATGCCGGTGATGTCGTCCTTTGTAAACACGGGCTTAAGCGGGATCTGTTCCGCTGTGGTCCAGCCACCGGCGTTTGCCTCAGCAGGTTTCAGGCTGCCGGTTTTGGCGGCTGTGACTGCAGATTTTGTGATCTTTATATTTTTAAAATCGGGTCTCATCGTGTGAATGTATTAATTTTCAATCCCCAGTTTATGATGAAACTGTTTCAGCGTTTCCAGCACGTTGGAACGGACATGGATAAATTCGCTGATCCCTGCTTTTTTCAGGTCGTCCATGCAGGCCGGGGCACCGGCAACCACCACAATGGCCCTGCCCTTTACCTTGTCAAATACCTCTGGCGCAATTTCGGGATATTCCTCATCGCTGCTGCAAACCACGATCACCTGCGCCCTGGCTTTCATGGCACTCTCAACTCCTTCGTCAGCCGAGCAAAATCCTTTGTTGTCGATAATTTCATACCCGGCACAGGCAAAAAAGTTCCCGGAGAACTGTGAACGGGCCAGGCGCATGGCCGGATTGCCATAGGTGAGCAAAAACACCTTCGGCCGGCCTTTGGGGGAACGTTCCGCGGTAAGCCTGAGCTTTTCAAACTCCTGTGCGGCACGGCCCATGAAGAGCGGTTCAGCAATAGGTTCGGCTGCCCGTTCAGGGACAAAAAAGGCAATTTCCTCCACAACCTCTTCCTTCATGGCATCCTGCGCATTGGGATACTGGTTGGTCCCGAGCAGGTTCTCGCGGCGTGTGGCCACCATCTGCCTGCGCTGTTCACCGGTGGATCTTATTTCGTTACTGATAAATCCCGATACAAAGGCCTTCACATAGCCGCCCTTATCCTCAATACCCAGAAAATACTGCCAGGCATATTCAACCAGGGAACTGGTCAGGGATTCGATATAATAGGAGCCGGCAGCAGGATCGGCCACCTTGTCGAAGTACGCTTCTTCCTTCAGGATAGCCTGCGTATTGCGGGCGATGCGTTCCGAAAATTCATCGGGTTCGCGGAAAGCTGCATCAAAGGGTATCACGAGCAGGGAATTGCATCCGCCCAAAACGGCTGCCATGGCTTCGGTGGTGAGGCGCAGCATGTTGACATGGGCATCATATAAGGTCTTGTTCCAGCCGGTTGTGACGCTGTGGATGTAAACAGGCCTCTCATTCCTTCCGTCAAAGGCGTCAAGGAGATGGGAAAACAGCACGCGGGCGGCCCTTACCTTGGCAATTTCAATGAAATAGCTGGAGCCCACGCCCAGGTTCCACTGGATGTGCTGTGCCACATCGGTGACATCATGCCCGGCATCTGAAAGCCTTGCCATATATTCAGCGGCCATGGAAAGTCCTATACCTAATTCCTGCACGGCAGATGCACCTGCATTGCCAAAAAGACAGCTGTTCAACGGAAGCACACGCAGGCCGGTAAGTTCATTTACGGCAGCCAGCAACATCTTATCAGCATTGTCAAAGTCTGACTTTTCGGAAAAGTAAAATCCGCCTGTGGTAGCCAGCTGGCCCATCGGGTCAAAATCGATGGAACCCCTTACCGTATCTGCGTCAATGTTCAACTCCTCGAGTGCCTTTAACAGGAAATCCATGTAAGCGGGTGCCATTTCGCCGGCTACCAGGTTAATGGATGCCTTGCCGAAATCGAAACTGCGGATCAGCGCCCTGAAATCGTGGTAATACATATCGCCCTTTCGGGATATGTCGAAGCCCACGGAAGTCACGCCATTTTCAATGGCCAGCGTTGCTTTTCCGATGGCAGCGGGTATGTCGGAAACCGTGAAATCCTGCCGGATCTCCCAGTCATTGCCGGTTGCCTTGGCCCCCCCTCCCCTTACGAACGGGAAACGGTCCGGTTCGCTTTCGGGATACTGCAGGTCCAGCAGGTCTTCGGCACTATAAAATGGTTTTACCTTAAATCCTTCCGGGGTCTTCCAGATCAGCTTTTTTTCATAATCCACATCTTTCAGGTCTTCCCTGATCTTCGCATCCCATTCCCGGGTGCTTACCGGAGGAAAACCGGTAAAAAGCCTGCCTGTCTTTTCTTCCATAGTGTAGCTGCTATTCTGTACTGGCTGTAAAAAGCCACAAAAATAATATATTAAATCATTTTACGGGGGTCAACCCATAAATCAAACTGCTCTTCTGTCACAAGACCGAGTTCGAGGGCTGCCTGTTTCAGGGTTTTGTTTTCCTTGTGCGCTTTCTTGGCGATCTTTGCCGAGTTCTCATACCCGATATGCGGGTTGAGGGCAGTGACCAGCATCAGGGAATTCTGCAGGTGCTTCTGAATCGTGTCATTGTTCGGCTTTATGCCGGCTGCGCAATGGTCGTTGAACGACTGGCAGGCATCGCCCAGCAGCCTGGCCGATTGCAGCACGTTGGCAGCAATGAGGGGCTTGAAAACGTTCAGCTCGAAATGTCCGCTCATGCCTCCGACAGACACAGCCACATCATTGCCGATCACCTGGGCGCAGACCATGGTCAGTGCCTCGGGCTGGGTGGGATTCACCTTGCCGGGCATGATGGAGGAACCCGGTTCATTGTCGGGGATGATGATTTCACCGATACCGCTCCGGGGACCGGAACTCAGCATGCGGATGTCGTTGGCGATCTTCATCAGGGACACGGCGCTGCGTTTCAGGGCCGAGCTCAGTTCCACCATGGCATCATGGGCTGCCAGTGCTTCGAATTTGTTGGGGGCGGTAATAAAGGGATGGCCTGTCAGATCGGCGATCTTTGCCGCTACCCGGATATCATATCCTTTGGGGGCATTGAGGCCGGTTCCCACAGCCGTGCCGCCGAGGGCGAGCTCCCTCACCATGTCGAGCGCATTGCGGATGGCCCGCATGGAATTGGCGATCTGCTGCACATACCCTGAAAATTCCTGTCCCAGGGACAGCGGTGTGGCATCCATGAAATGGGTCCGGCCCGTTTTCACGATGCCGGCGAATTCCTTTACCTTGCCGGCCAGGGTATCATGCAGCTTCTGCAAGCCGGGCAGGGTAGTCTCAACGGCCATCATGTAGGCGGCAATGTGCATGGCCGTAGGAAAGGTGTCGTTCGACGACTGCGATTTGTTCACATCATCATTGGGATGTAGTATCTTCTTTTCGTCGGTGAGTTTGCCACCTGCCAGCACATGGGCACGGTAGGCGATCACCTCGTTCACGTTCATGTTCGACTGCGTGCCTGAACCGGTTTGCCATATGACAAGCGGAAACTGGTCCATAAGTTTTCCCGCCAGGATCTCGTCGCAAACAGCGGCAATCTGTCTGCTTTTTTCTGCGGCCAGCACACCCATATCGGCATTCGTAAGGGCAGCTGCTTTTTTGAGGTATGCAAAGGCACGGATGATCTCAGCTGGCATGCTGGCTTCGGGACCTATCCGGAAATTGTTTCGTGAACGCTCTGTCTGCGCTCCCCAGTATTTGTCGGCGGGGACCTTAACCTCGCCCATGGTGTCGTGCTCGATACGATAGTTCATAGAAGGTGATTAAGTGATTAGGTGATTATGAGTGATTAGGTGATTAAGATATATTTGGATTAATGATCAATTTTATTGTAAACATATTTTTTTAGTCCGGATAATAATGCTGAAACTCTGTTTATCTGGTTGAAGATTTCTTCTTTGATGTTTTCCTGGATTAAATTTAATTCAAATGTAATCTCAATTAGGGTATCAATTTCACTTAAAGATCCTGAAGAATATTTCAAAAATTGATAGAATTCCTTTGGCGTTTCCCGGGCAGCACCCTCGGCAATATTTAAGGGGACTGAAACTGATGCTCTTTTAAATTGGCTGATCAATCCGTATTTTTCATCTGGTGTTAGTCCGGTGCACATTCTATAGATCATTTTTGACAGTTTGATACTTTCCTTCCAAACTTCAAGATTTTTGTGAGGCCTCTGTTTATTTTCCATATAACTTGATTTTAAAGAAGTGATTAGGTGATTAAGTTACTAAGTAATTAGAAATAATTCTATAAACTCTTATTCTCTTAATTTCTTAATCTCTTAATCACATAATCTCTTAATCACTTAAATACTTCCTCAATCCGTTCTGCAGGCACTGCAATCACTGCCTTGTATTTACCTTCCACAATGGGGCGCTGCAAAAGGCAGGGATTTTGTCGGATGATGGTGAACCATTCCTCGTTGGTGAAAATTTTTCCCTTCAGCTCCTTTTTGAAAATCTCTTCCTGGGTGCGCAATGCCTGGGAGGGACTCAGGTTGAGCTTCATGAAAAGGATTTTTAATTCCTGCTCAGTCAGCCGGGTATCCATGTACCGGATAATATCAAACGAATACCCATTGTTTTGAAGGTATTCAAGCCCGGCACGGCTTTTCTGGCAGCGTGGATTGTGGTAAATTTTTAACATAAAAAGTAATTTACGATTTACGATTTACGATTGCAGTTGAAAGATTACAGATGGAAGATTGCAGACCACAAACTACCGAATATCGATCACCGATTACTGCATACCGATTGCCTCCTTGTCACTCGTCACTCGTCACTCGTCACTATTTTCCTGCAAATTCCATCAAATACGCCTTTATAAAAGCGTTGATATCGCCGTCGAGCACGCCCTGGGTATCGGAGGTTTCATAGCTGGTGCGCAGGTCCTTCACAAGCCTGTATGGATGCAGCACATAATTGCGGATCTGTGATCCCCATTCGATCTTCTTCTTCTTTCCCTCGATCTCGGATTGTTTTTCCATCCGCTTCCGCAGCTCCATCTCATACAAATGCGACCGGAGGATGCGAAGGGCGTTTTCCTTGTTCTGCAGCTGTGAACGGGTTTCAGTATTATCCACTGTAATGCCTGAAGGCAGATGCCTCACCCGTACACCGGTCTCCACCTTGTTCACATTCTGTCCGCCAGCGCCTCCCGACCGGAAATAATCAAATTCGAGATCAGCCGGGTTGATAACGATCTCAATGTCGTCATCCACCACCGGGGAAACAAAAACGGAGGCAAACGAGGTATGCCGTTTATTGTTTGAATCGAAGGGGGATAAACGAACCAGCCGATGGACACCGTTTTCAGCCTTCAGGTAGCCGTAGGCATAATCACCTTCAAGTTCGAGTGTGACAGATTTTATGCCTGCATCATCCCCTTCAAGGTAACTGAGTTCCTTTACCTTGAAACTGTTACGTTCGCCATAACGGATATACATGCGCATGAGCATCTGGGCCCAATCCTGGCTTTCGGTGCCTCCGGCCCCCGAATTGATCTTTAATATGGCGCCCAGCTTGTCTTCATCATTCCGCAGCATATTGCGGAATTCCAGGTCTTCCACCTGCCCGAGCACTTCGGCGTACGTTTTATCAACCTCTGTTTCGGTGGCCTCTCCCTCTTTATAAAAATCGAACAATACTACCAGGTCATCGAGTTTTTCCTTCAATTCCGAATATACCCTGGTCCAGCTCTTAAGAAAGGAGATATCCTTCAGTTTCTTTTCAGCCTGTTTGGGATCATTCCAGAATTCGGGAGCGCGGGTTTTTTCTTCTTCAACAGCAATCAGGTCAAGCTTTCCGGGTATGTCAAAGATACCTCCCCAGGGCGGTGGTCCGCTCTGTTAGCTCTTTAATCATTTCATAGGTTGTCATTCCGAGGTTTTTATAGTGAGGGGACAAATGTAAGAAAAATTAAGCCTGCCTGCCCGTGATTCATTCTTCAGGTGCCATTTCTCCCAAAAAAGGCCGCATGATCTCCATTTCATATCCCCGTGAGGACCCATATCGTGCCAGCTTGGCAGCCACTTCCCGGCGTTTCCCGGTAAGGGTTTTTTTCTTTTTATCCAGCTCTTTTTTGATCATGATGGCATAGTCATTCCGGTCAATTGCCTTGCATGCGTCGTCCACCACGTTCCTTGGAATACCCTTTTGCTTCAGGAAATACATGATTTTCAGGAAGCCCCAGTGGTCGAACTTCACCTTATCCTTCACAAAGGCGGCGGCATACCGGCCCTCATCAATGAATTTATCGGATTTCAGCCGGCTGATGATGTCTTCATGATTTTCCTGTCCCACACCCCATCGCTTGAGCAGGAGAATGATATCGGCAGGGCACTTTTCCTGCATGCTGCACATTTTCCGGAGCTTTTCAAGAGCCATGGCGGAGGAGAGGGATTCTTTTTCTTTCATTTAGTATGGGGAAGTTTTCAGTTATGCAGTTTATATTTATGCGGTTTTGCTCCGTGGGTTTCACCCACGGTTATTCAGATTTGCCCCTCCGGGGCGCTGACGCCTCCCTACTCCCTTCTCATCTCTCATCATCTCATCTCTCATCTCTCCCCTCTCATCTCTCCCCTCTCATCTCTCCCCTCTCATCTCTCACTCTCGTCCCTGGTCCCTATTTAATTCCCTTTATCATCCTGGGCTTGCCAGCCATATCCTTACGAACTTCAATTCCATAATAACCTGTATTTTCCAACAACCGGGTAAGTTCAGCGGGAAACTGCTCATTGATTTCCAAATACAGCCTTCCGCCGTCATTCAGATACTTACGTCCCATCAGGGCAATGCTCCGGTAAAAAACCAGAGGGTTTTCATCGGGTACGAACAAGGCCCTTTCCGGTTCAAAATCCAGTACATTGCGCCGCATAAGTGATTTCTCTTTATTCCTCACATAGGGAGGATTGCTCACGATCACATCCACCCTTTCAGGAACAGGCACATTCCCGTTCAGTGCATCCATATGAAACAACCGGATTGGAGTCCGGTTTATTTCCGCATTAATACCGGCCAATACCAGGGCTTCATCAGAAATATCGCAGGCCGAAATCCTTGCCTGTGGCAGATTTTTTGCCAGTGTTACCGCAATGCAGCCACTCCCTGTTCCTATGTCGAGAATACTTACAGTCTTTCCGCCGTTTTCACGGATGATCCATTCGGCCAGTTCTTCCGTTTCGGGCCTTGGAATAAGCGCCCGCCTGTCAACCCGGAAGGGCAGCCCATAAAACTCCGTTGCACCGAGTATATACTGAACCGGTTCCCAGTTCTTTAACCTGATTAGAATTTGTTTGAACTTTTCCGCTGTTTCTGGCGAAATTAGCTCTTTATCTTTCAGATGAAAGTCAATTTTGCTGTAATTTAGCAATTGTTCCGCAACAAGATATCCGATGTTCCGGATCTCATTCTCGGGGTACATGTCCCGTAATTCGGCTTTGAACTCACCAAGGATATCTGATAAGGTAAGGCGGGTAGTCATGGTGTAAATGTAAGAAAAGAAGGTGAAAGAAGAAACGCAGCACGAACCCTTTATGAGCCGTTGCCTTGATTTAGCCCGGCTGGGATTGGGAGGCACTGTCCCTAATCCCATGGTAGGTTCTGTTATTGTGCATGACGGGCTCATCATCGGGGAGGGATATCACCGGCATTACGGCGGGCCTCATGCCGAAGTGAATGCAGTGAATTCAGTGAAGGATGTCAGCTTGCTTCCTCGGTCCACGCTGTACGTAAACCTTGAGCCTTGCTCACACACCGGGAAAACCCCTCCGTGTGCGGACATGATCGTCAGGAGCGGCATCCGACATGTGGTGATCGGCACCCCCGATCCCAATCCGCTTGTCGCGGGCAACGGCATCCGCAAACTGGAAATTGCGGGAATTAGTGTAACCAGCCATATCCTCACCCAGGAATGCCAGTACCTGAACAGGCGCTTTTTTACGTATTTTACACAAAAACGGCCGTTTGTTATCCTTAAATGGGCGCAGACAATGGACGGATTCATGGATATCGAAAGAAAGAACGGAGACCCCTCCATGCCTAACTGGATATCAAACGACATATCAAGGATGATAGTCCATGAATGGCGGTCAGAGGAGCAGGCTATCCTGGTGGGAACCAACACCGCCCTGCTCGACAATCCCATGCTGAATGTAAGGGAATGGCCTGGAAAGTCGCCCGTGCGGCTTGTGATCGACCGTACGCTGAGGCTTCCAAAATCGCTTCACCTGTTTGACAATTCCTTTAAAACTGTAGTCTTTAATGAGGTTGTCGACAGGCAGGACCAGGAAACGCAGTATAAGCGACTTGATTTCAGCCGCGACATCATACCCCAGATCATGAGCTGGCTATATAGCCAGGGAGTGCAGTCGCTCCTTGTGGAAGGGGGACGGCAACTGCTGGATGCGTTTATTAAAAGCGGCTGCTGGGATGAATCACGTGTATTTACGGGGAAGAAAAATTTCGGCTCCGGTGTTACCGCCCCGGTGATCACGGACATTGAACCGGAGCGGTACTCTGTAAGAGAAGATGTTTTGAGGATTTACAGGAAAGGGGTTTAGGGACCAGGGACTTGGGACCAGGGACAAGCAGTAAGGCTATCAGGAGAAATTACATTATTTTTGCTGGAAAAATTGTTACCTTATCTCCATTACCACGTATTGATTAAACTATTGAATAAAAATATTGTTTCCCGAAATTAAAATACCTGTCAGTGCGAATGAAACTTTGTATTAGACTTTTCTTTTTCCTTGTGCTGATCTTCAGCACTTTGAATAACTACGCCCAAAATGCACGACAATATTTTAAAGCCGGGCTTACCTTTTCAGAAGCCGGAAATTACAAGGATGCCGTGGATCAGTTCACCCGGTCGCTTGAATTAGATCCGGAATACCTGTCGTCCTACCTCGAACGTGCCCGTGCCTGCGAGGCGATGAATGAATTGCAGAAAGCAGCGGACGATCTGCAGCGCGCATTGTCGTTTGAACAGAAGAAGGAGGCCCTGTATTATGAAGCCGCCAGGCTGAATTACCTGCTTTCCAATTTCGATAATGCCCTCGAATTGATCAACAGGAGCCTGGAACTCAAATCAAATTATGAACCGGCATTCAGGATGCAGTGCCTTGTTCTGCTGGCGACCGGTGATTATTCCGGTGCCCTGATATCCATCAACAAGGCGCTGGCATTGAAGGATTCGCCCGAAAACTATTTTTACCGCGGGCAGGTGTCGGAAAAAATGAAAAATTACGACCAGGCAGAGTCTGACTACAGCAAGGCTATTTCAAAAAACAACAAATATACTGAAGCCTATCTTGCCCTTGCCTCCCTTCGGCTTGTCATGAGTAAACCGGAAGCGGCCCTGGAAAACTGCAATACGGTGATTGCATACGCGCCCGATAACCAGCAGGCTTATATCGTGAGGAGCCGGATTTATGCCCAACTTACAGGAATTTCCGAAGGCTATTGATGATATTTCCAAAATTCTGCATGACAATCCTGAAGAAAAGGAAATGTACCTGCTGCGGGGCACTTATTACCAGGAATTCATGCAGCACCAGAATGCCATCAGCGATTTTACCCATGCGCTGCTGATCGACAAAGCCTATGTAGATGCCTGTTATAAAAGGGCGCTTTCCTATGAACAGGCAGGTGATCTCAAATCGGCTATCATGGATTATGAAACCCTTACCCGCCTGTCCAACACTGATACTAAGGCAGCCCTGTTACTGGTTGATGTGAGGAAACGGCTTTTTGAACTGAACCGTGAAACCCAGCCGCCTGTGCTGACCTTGCTGGAACCGAAAGTTTCAGCAGATTCAGTCATCCAGGTGGCACAAAATAAAAATACGGTCATCCTGCGCGGAAAAATCAATGAGGAAAGTGAACTGAATAATGTGACTGTGAATGGTAAACCGGCCACCTTTGTCCATACCGGTGATGAATACAATTTTGCCGCAGAGACGGATATTTCACTTATGGAACGTATCACCATAACGGCAATGGATGTGTATGCCAACTCAAGGTCCTATGTTTTCAACCTCAACCGTACTGAGATCAATCCGCCTGTGGCTTTCATCATGGCGCCCTATGCCTCCGATAACGGGGAGATCTACCTCGATACCGACAATTCCACATTACTTATAGAAGGTATCGTGCATGATAAAAGTCCCATTCGTTCTATAGTAATCGACAGCGTATCGGCCAGTTTCAACCTCAATGAACTGAATCCCCACTTTTCAGCCACTGTGAATGTGGGTAATAAAAATAAATTCACTGTCAGAACCACAGATAGTTTTGGCAACGATACAACACAAACCTATTTTCTTAACCGCAACGGTGTTTCCCTGTTGAAATCCAATCCCATGGGGCGTACGTGGGTAATCTTTCTTGAAAACTCAAATTACCAGTCGTTTCCCAGTCTGGAAGGCCCCGCAAAAGATGTGGAATTAATGCGGTCGGCCCTTGAGCGGTATGATATTCAGAAGATAATTTATAAACAGGACATGACTAAAATGGAGATGGAGCGGTTCTTTTCCATTGAACTCAGGGACCTGCTCCGGAGCAACCAGGTAGATGCCCTGCTTCTCTGGTATGCCGGACACGGCAGATACATGAATGAGACCGGATACTGGATCCCTGTGGATGCCAGGCGCGATGATGAATTCACCTATTATAACCTGAATGCCCTCCGTGCTTCGCTGCAATCCTATACGGGGTATATCACCCATAAACTGGTTATCACGGATGCCTGTGAATCGGGACCCACATTTACCCAGGCCATGCGTGATACGCCGAAAGAAAGGAACTGCAGTGACCGTGAAGCCGTGAAATCAAAATCTTCTCAGGTTTTTTCATCGGCCGGCTATGAAATGGCAGCGGATAACTCTCAGTTTACCAAGACCTTTGCCAATACACTGATCGATAACCCGGATGCCTGTATGCCTATTGAAACCATTGCGGAAAAGGTAACCCAGGCTGTTTCGAAGAATAATCAGCAGAAACCGTTATTTGGCAGGATATCCGGACTGGATGATGAAGATGGCACCTTCTTTTTCATTTCAAAACAATGAAAGAGGGCGGTTGGGCGATGCTAGCCTACTTTTGAAAGTATCCTCGGCGAAACCATCGACCGGATGGCTTTGCATATGCTGTCTGCGTCAAAACCGCACTCCTTATACAATTCCTGCTGGCTGCCATGGTCAATAAAAGTATCAGGAACGCCAAGCCGTTTCACATTGGCCTTGTATTTGTTATCTGCCATGAATTCAAGCACCGCACTGCCAAAGCCTCCTGAAATAACCCCGTCTTCAATGGTGATTATATTCTCAAAATTCCGGAATACTGAATGGAGGCATTCGGTATCGATAGGTTTCACGAAGCGCATGTCCCAATGTTCAATTTCAAGATTTTCACTTTCCATTTTACGGATTGCCTCTGCAGCCAGGTTTCCGGCATTCCCGAAAGTGAGGATGGCTAAATCTTTTCCGGGTGAAACCATCACGGCCCTGCCAATCTTAATTTCACGGAATGGCTGCTTCCAATCCACACTGTTTCCCCTTCCCCTTGGATAGCGGATCACAAAGGGTCCGTGGTTTTTAAGCTGGGCGGTATACAGCAGGTTCCGCAAATCTTCCGCAGTCATGGGTGCGCTGATGATAAGATTGGGAATGCTGCGCAGGCATGCGATGTCGAATACGCCATGGTGTGTTGCCCCGTCGGCTCCCACCAATCCGCCCCTGTCGATGCAAAATACAACCGGAAGCTTCTGTAAGGCCACGTCGTGTATCACCTGGTCGTAAGCACGCTGCATGAATGAGGAATACAGGTTGCAATAGGGGACCAGGCCCTGTGTGGCCAGTCCCGCCGAAAACGTCACCGCGTGAGATTCTGCAATACCCACGTCAAATACCCTGTCGGGCAAAGCATCCATCATGATCTTCATGGAACATCCCGAAGGCATCGCCGGTGTGATGCCGACTATCTTGTCGTTTTGACTGGCCAGTTCGAGCAGGGTATAGCCAAATACATCCTGGTACAAAGGGGGCTCGGCTCCGTCTCCAGCAGGCCGTTCAAGGGCACCGGTCTCAGGATCGAACCTGCCCGGGGCATGATAAGCAGTCTGGTTCAGCTCTGCCTGTAAAAATCCCTTCCCCTTCATGGTGAGCAGATGAAGCAATTTCGGCCCGCGAAGGATTTTCATATCCTCGAGGATCTCAACCAGGTGAATGACATCATGGCCGTCAGTTGGGCCAAAATATCTGAAATTCAGGGCTTCGAACAAATTGCTCTGGTGCATCAGGATGGATTTCATCCCGTTTTCCAGCTTCTGGGCATAGTCCCTGGCATGGGGCGCTATTTTGTTGATCTTCCCAAACAGGTGCCAGATATCGGTTTTCAACTTGTTATATGTGCGGGAGGTGGTGATGTCCACCAGGTATTCCTTTAAGGCGCCCGTGTTGGGATCGATGGCTATGTTATTGTCATTCAGTATGACGAGCAGGTCGGTATTTTCCATACCCGCATTGTTCAGGGCTTCAAAAGCCAGTCCGCCTGTCATGGATCCATCACCGATGACAGCCACCACGTTACGGTCATTGCCGTTGAGTCGGTTTGCCACCGCAATACCAAGCGCAGCAGATATTGACGTGGAAGAGTGGCCCGTTCCGAATGAGTCGTATTCGCTCTCGGCCATTCGCGGAAAGCCGCTGATTCCCTTGTATTTGCGGTTTGTATGAAAAACGGTGCGCCGGCCGGTGAGGATCTTATGTCCATATGCCTGGTGACCTACGTCCCATATGAGTGAATCTGCCGGTGTATTATACACATAATGGAGGGCCACCGTGAGTTCGATCACACCCAGGCTTGCCCCCAGATGCCCCGGGTTGGAGGAGCATTCGTTGATAATAAACTGCCGGAGCTCTTCACAAACCTGTGGCAATTGTTCTTTTTCCAGTTTGCGTAAATCAGCCGGAATATTTATTTGATCGAGAAGTCGTTGTTCGTTCATGTGATCTATGTGCAGCCTTTTCACCTTCAGATCTGATGAAGATCTGATCATACTCTCTTAAAAACAATCTTAAAGTCCCAAAGTTAATAATTTATTCATTGATTCGTTTTTTCGTATCGCAGAGCATTGTAATTTAGGCGATGCGGTTATTGCCACTAAGGCACAAAGGCACAAAGTATTGATTTCTTAATACTTTAGATTTGATATAAATATTGAACTTAGTGCTTTGTGGCATATTTCAAAACTTGCTTTTTGTTGAAGATTCAAGATTTAATGATTTGAATAAAATATGTTAAAAAATCCAGTTCTAAATAAAAACAATATGAAGAAACTATTCTGTCTGTTTATTCTCAGTGGCCTTATAGTAGCTTGTGTGCCCCCCAATAAATTCAAAGCCCTGCAGAAGGAATCCGCTACCTGCCAGGAAGAAAGGGACCGCCTGAGTGCCGAGAATGAAAAAATATCAGTCGACAACAAGGAACTGACATCGAGGCTTGCCCTTGCCGACAAGTCCCTTGCCCGTGCAGGCCGTGATACCGTTCAATGGAAGGAGGAGGTAAGCCGGCTCCGTGAACAGAACAAACAACTGGGCAAGGATTACAGCGATCTTCAGGAAGCACACCAGGCCTTGCTCAAGGGCAGTGAAGGAGAGATCAGGCGTTTGATGGATGAACTGCAATTGTCACAGAAGGATCTGCAAAAAAGGGAGAAACAGCTGAATGTGCTTTCGGTTGACGTGAACGCACGCAAAAGGGATCTCGACAGCGTTCAGAATGAACTGAACCAGCGCAATGTACGACTGGCAGAACTGGAATCGATATTGAAAAATATGGAGAACGTGCTGACCAGCCTGAAGAAGAAGGTATCGGACGCCTTGCTTGGCTTCGAGGGCCAGGGACTTACAGTAACCCAGAAAAACGGGAAGGTATATGTATCCCTCGAGGAAAAACTGCTGTTCAAAAGCGGAAGCACGGTGGTGGACCCCAAGGGTGTGTCGGCTCTTAAAAAATTGTCGAAGGTGCTGGAGCAAAATCCTGACATCAATGTGATGATCGAGGGCCATACCGACGATGTGCCCATCATAGCAGGGTCACAGTATAAGGACAACTGGGACCTGAGCGTTTTACGCGCTACCTCCATTGTAAGAATATTGCTGGAAGGATCTTCGATCAGCCCGCAACGCTTTACCACCGCCGGCCGGAGCCAGTACCTGCCTGTTGACGCAGCCAAAACACCCGAGGCCAGGCAGAAGAATAGACGTACGGAGATTATTTTGTCACCGAAGCTGGATGAATTGTATGAGCTGATTAACAAGTGACGAGGGACGAGGGACAAGTGACAAGGAGGAATGTCCGACAACCGGTAGTGACCTGGAATGCTTTTCTTTCTAGCGATATCAAATCCCTAAAGTGATTTTTTCTTACTTGTCACTCGTCACTTGTCACTTGTCACTATTCAGACCGTCATAATTTCCTTTTCCTTCCCCACAACCACCATGTCAATCTTGTCGATATGGTCGTCGGTAAGGCCCTGGACTTCTATCACAGCTTCTTTTTCAATGTCTTCGGGAAGCCCTTCTTTCAGTAGTTTTTTAAGTTCATCGTTAGCATCGCGGCGGGCATTGCGGATACTTATCTTGGTGTTTTCACCCATCGTCTTTACCTGTTTTACCAGGTTACGACGGCGCTCTTCGGTAAGCGGGGGAATGCTGAGGCGGATAAGTTCCCCGTTGTTCATCGGGGTAAGTCCAATATTGGCATACAGAATAGCCTTTTCAATTGTGTCGATCATCGACTTGTCCCAGGGCTGGATCACAATGGTCTTCGGATCGGGTGTGCCGATGTTGGAAACCTGGCTGAGCGGGGTAATGGCGCCGTAATAGTCGATTGATATGCCATCCAGGATATTCGGAGATGCTTTGCCTGCTCTTACATGGGCCAGTTCATCTTCGAGATGCCTCAGGGCCTTTTCCATTTTTTCCCGGGCCATGTCGATACAAAAATTAGCTTCTTCTTCCATAGGTAGAGGGATTGGAGTGATTAAGCAAATTTAGAATTTTCGGAGTAAATATCTAACAATGAGAGAAGTTTTTTAAACACAGAGTTAGAAGAGTTATAATGAGGACTTAGAGAGATCACAGGGGAATCTCATTGCATTCGATTAATCAATTTCAAAGTATAGGTATTCATGATCTGCGAAATCTGCGGGCATCTGCGAGAAAACCTTTTGGGTAATTATGAGATTTTCCAAAATTTTAACGCAAACGCAAAGAGTTCGCTGAGAAATCTCATTGCATTCGATTTTCCGGTTACAGGAATGAGGATATGACAATCTGCGAGATACGCGAGATCTGCGAGAACTATGCTCCCCAATCGTAAATCGTAAATCCCAAATCGTAAATATTCTATTTATGTATCAGCGTTCCCACGGGGTCTCCCTCCACCACTTTCTTAAGATTTCCGGGGGTGTTCATGTCAAAGACAAGGATGGGGACGTTGTTCTCGCTGCACATGGTAAAGGCAGTGAGGTCCATGATCTTAAGTCCCTTATTATAAGCCTCTTCAAAGGTAATGTCAGCATATTTCACGGCCGTAGGGTCTTTTTCCGGGTCGGCCGTATACACGCCATCAACCCGTGTACCTTTCAGGATCACTTCCGCATCGATCTCCACACCACGCAGGGCGGCAGCGGTATCCGTCGTGAAAAAGGGGTTCCCGGTTCCGAAGGTGAAGATCAGGCAATAGCCTTTCCGGAATAATTCTTCAGATGAGTGTTTTACTGTACCGTTCAGCGACAGGCAGCATTTCAATGGCCGTGAGCACTCTGGCCTTTCCTCCTGCCTGGTCGATAAAGGTCTGCAAGGCCAGTCCGTTTATTACAGTGGCCAGCATGCCCATGTAATCACCGGTCACCCTGCTGAATCCGCTTTTCAATCCGGAAAGTCCGCGGAAAATGTTCCCCCCGCCAATCACGATGCCCACTTCGACGCCCATATCCTGGATTTCTTTAACCTGCCGGGCATAGGATTCCAGGATAGCTTCATCCATGCCTGACTTTTTAGCGCCCATGAGGGCCTCACCGCTTAGTTTTAACAGTATACGTTTGTAACGAAGTGCCATTTTGCAGGTTTTTGTTTACAAATATAAGAAAAAGGGACGAGGGACTGAGGGACAAGGGACAAGGAGTTATTCAGTTTTGCATATCGGGGAAAATCTTTGGCGTTCGATGTTGGGTGTTCGATGTTCAGTGTTATTTTTTTTAGTCAAAAACACCGAACAAGGAACACCGAATATCGAACTCTGAAGACCTGCTAACAGCCTACATCCTAAAATAAAAAAACCCCACACCGTTGGCATGAGGGTTTTTTTTAAAATTGCCCAATTATTGATTTAGTGCGTACCTTACAAAAGCGGTCACAGTTAAATCCTTGTCGAAACCCTGAAGATATTGTCTTACAGTTTTCGTATTGTCCTTTGTAAATTCCTGGTTCAGCAGTGTGCTTTCCTTAAAGAATTTATTCAGTTTGCCTTCGGCGATCCTGTCCAGCATGTTTTCAGCTTTTCCTTCGTTGCGTGCCTGTTCCCTGCCGATTTCCTTTTCTTTCTCGATCATTTCGGGGGTTACATCACTTTTATCCACTGCAACGGGATTCATGGCAGCAACCTGCATGGCGATGTCCTTGCCAACCTGTGCGTCCACGGCCTTGTTGAGTCCAACGAGAGTAGCCAGTTTGTTTCCGGGATGAATGTAAGGAATCACCTGTGCAGCTTCGATCTTGCCATAAAATGACAGATCAAGCTTTTCACCAATGATGCCCACCTGCTCGGTTACCCTGTCACCAATCGAACTCTTGCCAAAAGGCAGCGCCTTCAGTGCATCCAGATCGGCAGGCATTTTTTCCAGGGCTATTTCCAGGATATCCTGGGCAAACTTGATGAAATCAGCATTCTTGGCCACGAAATCGGTTTCGCTATTGAGAACGATCAGGGCACCCCTGGATGCATTGGCAGATACCTTTGCCAGGACAACACCTTCGGTGGCAAGCCGGTCAGCTCTTTTGCTGGCAACAAGCTGGCCTCTTTTGCGGATCTCCTCGACTGCCAGTTCGAAATCACCCTTGGATTCTTCCAGGGCATTCTTGCAATCCATCATACCAGCACCGGTCATTTTTCTTAATTTGCTAATATCTGCTGCTGTAATAGCCATATAATATTTATTTAAATGCTGTTAAACTTCTTCCTCTTCTTCTTCAATTTCTACTGCCACACCTTTTTTGGCAGGAGCCTTCAGTGTAAGTGATTTGCGTGCAGCTGTCCGCCTGTCACGGGGTTCTTCGAGTTCGTCATCTCCGTCTTCCGCGTCATCGGACCTGTCATCTTTTCTCTTCTTGTCGCCATCCGTCTCTTTTTCACGTTCCATTTTCCGTTCTTCCAGACCTTCGGTCATGGCCTTGCAGATCACTTCGAGGATGAGCGAGATGGATTTTGATGCGTCGTCATTCGACGGGATCGGAAAATCAACCAGGTTTGGATCTGAATTGGTATCCACCATCGCGAAAATCGGAATATTCAGGCGCCGGGCTTCGTGCACAGCAATGTGTTCCTTATGAATGTCCACAATGAACATAGCCGCCGGTAAACGGGTAAGATCGGCAATACTTCCAAGGTTCTTTTCCAGTTTTGCACGCTGACGGGCAATCTGAAGTTTTTCCCTTTTGGAGAGGTTGTCGTAAGTACCGTCGGTGGCCATCTTGTCGATGGATGACATTTTCTTTACAGCTTTCCGGATGGTGGGGAAGTTTGTTAACATTCCACCTGGCCAGCGCTCTGTAACATAGGGCATGTTCACCAGTTTTACCTGTTCCGACACGATGTCTTTGGCCTGCTTTTTTGTTGCAACAAACAAAACCTTGCGGCCTGATTTAGCGATCTGCTTCAGTGCGGTGGCAGCTTCTTCAAGCTTCACCTGTGTTTTCTGCAAATCGATAATATGAATTCCTTCTTTCTCCATAAAGATATACGGAGCCATGGCGGGACACCATTTTCTTCTCAGGTGACCAAAATGTACACCTGCATCCAATAATTCCTGTACTGTAGTTCTAGGCATGATTATAAATTTGTTTACATTCTATAGAATTCAATTGAAGAGTAGCCACCCCGCCTGCGGGATGAGTCTCGCCAATTTAGATACTAAACGAAGTGAAGGATATCAACGTTTGCTAAACTGGAATCTTCTTCTTGCACCGGGCTGACCTGGTTTCTTACGTTCAACCTCGCGCGGATCCCTTGTAAGCATCTTGTTTGCTTTCAGAACATCCTTGCTTTCAGGTTTCACAATAACCATCGCCCTGGCAATGGCGAGGCGCAGGGCTTCAGCCTGTCCCTTGATACCACCACCCTGGAGATTCACCTTGATGTCATATTTGTCAATAACTTCAGCTAAATTCAGCGGCTGCTGAATGATGTATTGCAATTGCTGGAGTGGAAAATAGTCCTGTAATTCACGGTCGTTGATCGTGATCTTACCCTTGCCTTCTTTAAGATATATTCTGGCTACGGCACTTTTTCTGCGCCCTAATGTGTTCACTATTTCCATGCCTGTTATTCGTAGATTAATTTAAGTTCTTTGGGTTGCTGTGCTGCATGCGGATGCTCTGTTCCACTGTATACATACAAGTTGCCGAAAATTGCATTTCCCAGCCTGTTGCGGGGAAGCATTCTCTTTACAGCATGCTCGATGATACGACCCGGTTCAATCAGGGCAACATCTGCAGGAGTGGTGATACGCTGTCCACCCGGAAAACCGGTATGGCGTTTGTATTCCTTGTCGGTCCATTTTTTCCCTGTCAACCTGATCTTATCAGCATTGATCACAATGATATTGTCCCCACAGTCTACATGGGGGGTGAAATTGGTCTTGTTCTTGCCTCTTAAAATGCTGGCTACTTGCGAGCTGAACCTCCCCAATACCTGGTTGGTGGCATCCACAACAAACCACTCTTTCTGAACAGTTGCATTATTCGCGGAAACCGTTCTATAACTCAGTGTATTCACGTTGTCTTTGTTGTTAAATATTTGTCGTCACAATACTATACCCTTAAAATAGGGAGTGCAAAAATACAATTAATTTTAATAATCCAACACAAATATTTACTTATTTTTATAGGATGAAAACGCCACTTACCCGGGCCAGGGTCCATAATGGAGTTTACCTGTTCGCATTGGGCGTGCTGGTTTGCTGCCTTCCGCTATCAAGATATATACTCAGTCTTTCGCAATTTCTGCTGGCACTGAACTGGCTCGCCGAGGGAAGATTTTCAGAGAAATTTTCCACGTTACGCAAAAAACCTGCGGTACTGATTTTTATTTCTGTCATCCTACTCTATTTTGCCGGTGTTGCCTGGTCAGACAACCTGCCCAACGCCCTGGTGAAGATAAAGAACAATCTGCCCCTGCTGACCCTTCCTTTGATCATGTCGACCTCTGCACCGCTCAGCCGGAAAAGCGTGATCCGCCTGATGCAGTGGTTCATCCTGGCAGTGACAGCAGCAGCAGCCATCTGTTTGTACTTTTACTATGCCAATCCGGGGGCAACCACGAGAGATTTCAGGAAAATATCCCTCTTCATGCCGCACATCCGGTTTGCGCTGCTGATCATCATGGCGATATTCATCCTGCTTTACCACTCGTTTTACCTTATCCCCAAGGAAATGCGACTGCAGAAAGTGCTGCAGATCATCATCGCCCTGGTGCTTGCTGCCTTTCTTTTCGTACTCCGTTCCTTTGCTGGCATCATCATCCTGTTCATTACAGGAACTGCCTTTGCAATCAGGGTATCCATGGACAGCGGCCAGAAAATGGATCCGCAACAGTCTGGTTCTGTCAGTCATTTTAGTGCCTGTCATCGTAGTTTCCCTCATCACCCGGATAGACATCAAAAATTTCCATGCACCTGCTGTGGATCCTGCCACACTGGAAGAGCGCACAGCCAGTGGCAATCCTTATGAACACAATCTCACCGAAAAAACGCTTGAAAACGGGCATTATGTAAATCTGTATATCTGTGAGCCGGAATTAAAAAAGGAATGGAACCTGCGCAGCACCATCCCTTACGACAGCGGCGACCATAAGGGGCAACCCGTGCGCACGACATTAATAAGGTATCTCACATCAAAAGGAATGAACAAGGATTCCGCAGCGCTCAGCCGGCTGGGAGATGATGAAATAAGGGCGATTGAGAACGGAAGGGCTAATTACCGGTTCAAAACAAGGCCCGGAATCTATCAACGGTTATACGAAACACTGTGGGAAATTCATATCTGGAGGACCACCGGTTTTGCAGGCTATCATTCCTTCGGGCAGCGGATTGTATTTTACCAGACCGCAGGGGAGTTGATCAGAAATCATTTTCTCACCGGTGTAGGAAGTGGCGATGTGTATGACTCGATGCGCGAAACAACCCGAAAAAATCATGAAGACATTGAAAGGCGCTGGAAGGGTGAGCCCCACAACCAATATGCCTTTTTCTTCATGTCATTCGGGGTCTTCGGATTTGCCTGGATACTCTTTGCCTGGATCTACCCGGTTTATGTGAACAAGGCTTACAGGCAACTGCTGTTCAATCTGTTTGCAGCCATCATGCTGATCTCAATGACAGTGCTCGACACCACCGAATCATATGACAATATGGTCTTCTTTGCCTTTTTCTATACCCTGTTTGTCTTTTGCGGGGGGATTCAAAAAAAGACCTGATTGCCGGCGGCAACCAGGTCATCGAAATCAGATTCAAGTACTACCCTATTTCTTGAAAATAAAAGTGGCAATTATATCGTCGAAAATTTTCTTATATTCATCAAAGGTGGACGTTAATGCATTAAAGCTCGCAACATATCCGTAATTATTGTTCATCATAAAATACTTCTGAAGCTTGGCATTAAGATGGACCGTGTCGCCAGTTGATGTATTTACAGCATATATCGTCTGCAGATGGGTTAACTTGATTGCTTCTTCCCCGTTAACTGTGGTATCTACAGTAGAAATCGGGTCATAGGTGGTATCTTGCTTGGCAAAAGCGGTAACGTAAGCTGAGTAATAGCTGGAAAGGGTCATCCCTTTTGCTTCATCCTTTGTAATTACAAGGTCTTCAGTAACAGTATCCGCATAGGATTTCAACGGACTCTGTGCATAATACACTACATTGCCATCGGTGAGTATATAATAGTTCCAATCGGAAGGTACCGTGATATTAAAATCAAGGGTCGGACCATCATCCTTCTTACAGGCTTCGGTTAACATAATTATTACGGCAACAAAAAGCACTGCCTTCACTATTTCTCGTGTTTTCATGTTTTTTGTGTTAAATTGCTAATTATTCAGACATTATTAATTAAAAACCATTTCTCTCCCTTAAAATCCGCACAAAGGTAATGCTTTAATTTTTAAATTTGCTTTTAAACAATAATCATACCAAACCATGCGAAAACTGGCCATCCTATCCACTTCACTCTTTATTACGGCATTAGCTTCGGCACAACCCGTAAATCAGCAGTCCGGTGAGCCCTTCCCGGTAAGGGGACTTTGTATCCAGGCCCCCTATGGTTCCGGTTTGAAAAACTTCATCAAGTTCATGGATGAGGAACTTGTCCCGCGCAAGGTCAATACGCTCATCCTGCGGATCGATTTTAACTTCCAGTTTAAAAGCCATCCCGAGCTCAGGGATTCGGGTGCGCTCACCGAAGCAGACGTCAAAAAGCTGGTGGCTGCTGCCAAGAAAGACAATATCAGGCTGATCCCGCAGATTAACCTGCTCGGCCACCAGTCGTGGGCCGGAAAGGTCAATAAGCTTTTAGAGAAATATCCCGATTTTGATGAGACCCCATTTGTAAAAATGCCTGAAAACTATGTGTGGCCGAATCCCGAGGGTCTGTATTGCAAGAGTTATTGTCCCCTGCACCCGGGCGTTCACAAGGTGGTGTTCGACCTGGTGGATGAGATCTGCGCCGTCTTTAAGGCAGATGCCTTTCATGCGGGAATGGACGAGGTATTTTATATTGGTCATGACAGTTGCTCCCGGTGCGCGGGACGTGACAAGGCTGAACTTTTCGCCGGGGAAGTGTCGGCGATCCGCAATCACCTGGCCGAAAAAGGGCGACAGCTATGGATCTGGGGAGACAGGCTCCTGGATGGAAAGACCACCGGCATGGGCATGTGGGAAGCCAGTTATAATAACACGTACAGGGCTGTGGACATGATCCCGAAAGATGTGATGATCTGCGACTGGCATTATGAACGGGCCGATCAAACTCCGGTATACTTCGCCATGAAGGGTTTCACCGTGGTGACATGCCCCTGGCGGGATCCTGAGACAGCGGTAATGCAGGCGGAGGATATGGTGAAATTCCGGCAGCGTGCCACGCCGGAGATGAAAGATCGTTATGCCGGAATGGTGCAGACTGTATGGTCATCGGCTGATGACTTCCTGAAAAATTACTATGAGGAAAATAATGACAAGCCTGTTGAGGCCAACACACAAGAAAACTGCTTCCGCATGTTGTTTAAAAAGATAAAAACCCTTCAGCCTGCTCCATGACAAAAAGAATTTTGTCCGTTGACATTTTCCGGGCAGTGACCATGCTGTTGATGATCTTTGTAAATGACCTGTGGACCTTGCACGGTGTTCCGCAATGGCTTGAGCATGCAACCGCAAATGAAGACGGAATGGGATTTTCTGATACCATCTTTCCGGCTTTTTTATTTATTGTTGGCCTTTCTATTCCTTTTGCCATCGGTTCCCGGATAGCCCGGGGTGATTCAAAATACAACATATTATTGCATATTCTCAGGCGTACGCTCGCTCTTGTGCTGATGGGCTTTTTCATGGTTAACCAGGAGAATTTCAATCCCCGGGCTCCGGAAATATTAAGAGTGCTATGGAATATCCTGATGATCATTGCATTTATTTTGATCTGGAATAATTATGAAAGCAAAAAGGTGTTCGGGAAGGTGCCGGTCTGGATTTTCCAGGTTACCGGAATTGCAGTCCTGCTTGCACTGGCCATTATATATAAGGGAGGCACAGCCGGTGATCCGCATTGGATGAGGCCTCACTGGTGGGGAATCCTGGGACTGATCGGGTGGGCATATCTTGTTTGCGCCTGTCATCTATCTGTTTTCACAAAACAGGATGGGAATCATCATTGCGGCCTGGGTAATCCTGAACGCATTGAACTTGTTGGAAGTTATCCCAAACAGCTTTCCGCTGCCGCGTTTACATATTATTATCAGTGCTTCCAATCATGTGCTTGTGATGAGCGGAGTGCTTGTCACCATGATTTACCTCCGGATAAGAGAAAAAGAAAACTTTACCGTTTTTGGGCTCCTCCTGCTGTTGCTGGCAGGCCTGTGCATTGCTTATGGATTTGGGGTCCGTCCGTACGGTGGCATCTCCAAGATACTGGCCACACCTTCATGGACTTCCATCTGTGCAGGGATTTCAATGGCTGTTTTCCTTATCATTTTCATCATTGCTGATGTTTTGCATTATTCAGGATGGGCCTCCGTCATCATGCCTGCCGGACAGAGCACGCTCACCTGCTACCTGCTTCCCGGATTGTTGTACCCTCTTCTGTATCCTTTGCAGCAGATGCTTCCGGCCAGCCTTCTCACAGGTGTGGCAGGTCTGTTAAAATCGCTGCTCTTTGCGCTGCTTGTGGTGATCATCACCGGATGGCTTCAGAAAATTCATATCCGGTTAAAAATATAAATAATCCATTCAACTTTTTTCACTTATTTCGCAGTCTAAACATCCCAGTATATGAAAAACTTCAGGACCATTAATATTATAGCGGGTTGGGTCATCTTTGCCGTGGCTGCTTTTGTCTATCTCTCCACCATTGAACCCACCGCCAGTTTCTGGGATTGCGGCGAATTCATATCCTCCGCATTTAAACTTGAAGTGGGCCATCCTCCGGGAGCCCCGTTTTTCATGATCATCGGCAGAATATTCACCCTGCTGGCCGGCAATGATGTAACTGCCGTTGCGAAAATGGTGAATGCCATGTCGGGCCTGTTCAGCGCCCTGACCATCCTGTTCCTTTTCTGGTCCATCACCCACCTGGCAAAGAAAATCCTGGTAAAAGAGGAAGCGATGACAACCGGCCAGCTCATTGCCATTATCGGCAGCGGCGTTGTGGGTTCTCTGGCCTATACATTTCTCAGATACATTCTGGTTTTCAGCCGTGGAGGGCGAGGTTTACGCCAGTTCCTCGCTGTTTACAGCCACTTGTATTCTGGGCCATCCTTAAATGGGAAAATGTGGCCGATGAGCCCCATGCCAACCGCTGGCTGATTTTTATCGCCTACATGATGGGATTATCCATTGGGGTGCACCTGCTGAACCTTCTGGCTATTCCTGCCATTGTGCTCGTTTACTACTTCAGGAAAATACCCGGTTACCTCGCCGGTACAATGAAGGCCCTGGCCATTTCTGTCCTCATCCTGGCCGGTATCATGTATATCCTCATTCCCGGCGTTGTGAAAGCTGGCTTCGTTTTTCGAGCTGATCTTTGTAAATTCTTTTGGTCTGCCCTTTTCCTCAGGGACCCTTTTCTATGCTGTTTTGCTGATTGGACTGATCGTTTACGGCCTGTATTACACGCAAAAACACAGGAAGGTGATCCTGAACACGATCCTGCTGGTGGTTACCGTTATCCTTATCGGGTATTCATCATACGCCACGATTGTGATCCGGTCTGCGGCAGATACTCCCGCTCGATGAAAATGATCCCGAGGACCTTTTCTCTTTGCTGTATTACCTTAACCGCGAGCAATATGGTGACAGGCCCCTGTTCTCTGGACAGTATTTTAACGCGCCCATACTCGGCTCAAAACCCGGAAAGCCTTCTTATTACAGGGAGAACGGGAAATACAAGGAAAATAATTTCCGCATAAATTATATATATGATAAAAAGTTCACCACCCTTTTTCCGCGCATGTGGAGCAGTGATGCGGATGGCGGCCATGTGGATGCCTATATCAGGTGGGCTAACCTGAAAGAAAGGGACCTTTACCAGACCCGGACGGATCAGAACGGAAAGGTGATCACAGACCAGCAGGGGCAGATTGTTTATGATCATTCCAAGGGGAAGAAAAGCCCGAATTTTGCCCAAAATCTTACTTTTTTCTGGAGATACCAGGTGGTACACATGTATTTCCGCTATTTCATGTGGAATTTTTCCGGACGGCAAAATGACGACCAGTCCAATTACAAGACCGATATCAACAAGGGAAACTGGATCTCAGGTATTTCCTTTATTGACAACATGCGTATCGGAGATCAAAGCAAGATTCCCGATACAATGAGGAATAACAAGGCCCGCAACCGCTATTTCATGCTGCCCTTGCTGCTGGGACTGGTCGGTTTATTCTACCATCGGAAAAAACACAACAAGGATTTCCTTACAGTGATGGTACTTTTCATTATGACAGGACTTGCCATTGTTGTATATCTCAACCAGAACCCGCTTCAACCCCGCGAACGGGATTATGCCTATGCCGGTTCCTTTTATGCCTTCGCTATCTGGATCGGACTTGGCGTACTGGCCCTGTATGAATTCCTCAAAAAGTATATTCCTGCTGCTTCCGGTGCGGTGCTGGCCACATTAATCGCCGGTATTGCCGTGCCTGCCGTGATGGCGAAGGAAAACTGGGATGACCATGACCGCAGCGGACGTTATGTGGCCCGTGATTTTGCCTATAATTACCTGAACTCCTGTGATAAGAATGCGATCTTGTTTACCAATGGCGACAATGATACTTTCCCGCTCTGGTATGCGCAGGAAGTGGAGGGCATCCGCACGGACGTGCGCGTGATGAACCTGAGCTACCTGGGAGCCGACTGGTATATTCAGCAAATGCAGCGTAAAACCTATGAATCCGACCCGGTTCCTTTTTCACTTACTCCCGATCAATACCGGACCGGAACCAGGGACATTGTTTATGTGGTTGACCGCATTAAGGGGTATACCGATCTGAAACAGGTAATTGATTTTGTGGGCAGTGACGATCCGCGCACCAAACAGTTGCCGGAATATACCACCGAAAAAATTGATTTTATTCCATCCCGTCGTTTCATTGTTCCTGTGGATTCAGCTGAGGTAGTGAAAAACGGGATTGTCAGCCCGAAAGACGCTTCCAAAGTACGTTCACAGATAAAATGGGACCTGGAACCCAGCCGGAGCTATATCACAAAGAATCATCTGATGATACTCGACCTGCTGGCAAATAATAACTGGAAGCGGCCGATATATTATGCAATCACCGTTTCGGAAGATAACTACCTCAACCTGGATAACTATTTCCAGATGGAAGGCCTGGCTTACCGGATCGTACCGTTTGCTTCCGCAGGCGACATGTTTGGCCGCGGAGGCATCAACACGGATATCATGTATGACAACATGGTAAACAAATTTAAATGGGGCGGTGTAGGCAATCCCAACGTTTACCTTGATGAAAACACACTCCGCATGCTGGCTAATTTCAGGAGCACCTTTGCCCGGCTGGCCATTCAGCTGATCAACGAAAACAAGCTGGATTCCGCACGCAAGGCACTTGACAAATGCATGGAAGTAATACCCGACAGGGTAGTGCCGTTCAATGTATATAATATCCTGCTTATAGAGGCCTATTATAAACTGGGAGATATAGAAACGGCCAATAAAATGGCTGCCACGTTGAAGAAGAACGTTTACCAGGACATGGATTATTTTATCAGTCTGGGAAAAAAATACAGCTCCTCCCTGATGTATGAAAAACGGGTTGCATTTTATTCAATGACTGAACTGGCCCGTTTGGGAGATACATACAAACAGCCGGAATTGAAAAAGGAGATGGACCTGAAAATGCAGGAATTCTCAAGTGCCCTGAACATCGGGATGTAAGGAGAGCCATGAATTTTGTGCGGATACCGGGTATCCTGAAGAAAATTTATCCCGGCCTCACATGGAACATTTCCGGCGGGGACAGGGTATTGTACCTGACCTTTGATGACGGTCCCACGCCGGATATTACGGACCAGGTGCTGTCCATGCTGGCAGCATCCAATGCCCGGGCTACCTTTTTCTGCATTGGAAGGAATGCCGAGCGCCATCCCGAAATTCTCCGCCGCATCATGGATGCAGGTCATGCTGTGGGCAACCATACCTACAGCCACCTCAAAGGATGGTACACTCCCAACCTGGAGTATTATAAAGATATTGAACTTGCCTCGCAGTTTGTGCCTTCGCATCTGTACCGTCCGGCATACGGCATGATCACGCCGGCACAGATCCGTTACCTGAAGCAGCGTTTTCAAATTGTTTTGTGGGATGTGATGAGTTATGATTTTGATCCCTCAACGTCAAAGGAAAAATGCCTTTCCAATGTGATCCGGTATGCAGGTCCGGGATCGGTGGTTGTTTTTCATGATTCGGTAAAGGCCTCGGCCAGTTTGCTTTATACGCTTCCCAGAGTGATTGAATATTTTGGGGGGAAGGGGTTTTCATTTGAATCCATAAAAATTAACCACGAAGGGCCCGAAGGATATCACTAAGAGCTCCAAGTTTTTTTGCCACGAAGGCACTAAGACACTAAGAGTATTTATCCATTAAGCACTTAAATTAAAACTTTCACTTTGTGACTTTGTGACTTAGTGGCTCCTGTTAATTTTTTCTTTGTGTCCTTTGTGAAATCCTTTGAGCCCTTTGTGGTAAAAAAACAAAAGAAAACTAACATTTTAGTTGCATAACTAAATAATTAGTTGTATATTTGGTTTGAATTACTGTAATATGGAAAACAAACCTGAAAAGCTGGAGCTCACCCGGGCTGAAGAAGAGGTGATGCAAATCCTCTGGGAAATCAAAAAAGGCTTTGTAAAGAACATGGTGGAGCATTTCCCTGATCCCAAACCCGCCTACAATACCGTGTCGACCATTGTGCGCATTCTTGAAAACAAGGGATTCATCGGACACACCGCCTACGGAAAGACCCATGAATATTATCCACTGGTGGGCAAGGACGAATACCGGAAGCAATACCTCAACACCATGCTTCATAATTATTTTGGCGGATCCTTCAGACAGCTCGCCTCTTTTTTTGCGAAAAATGAAAAACTGGAGATCAGGGAACTGGAAGAGATCCTGCATATGATGAAAGATGAACTGAAACAGAAACCATAACACATTCAGGCCATGATGTCATTTTTACTTTTCCAGCTTTGGGCCGCCTTTGGCATTGCGGTTTTTGCAGGAATTTATTACCTGGTATTCAGGAAAGAGACATTCTACCGGTTTAACAGGATCTATCTGGTATTTTCAGCGATCCTTTCGATGATACTGCCTGCCATTCACCTGGCTCCCTTTCAGTCGGACAAAGGATTGTTGCCTGTAGCCATAAAATCGGTGACTGTAATGGCCTATAAGGTATATGCACCGGGAATTGAGGCTAAACAGACCTTCCAATTTCTGCCGATATTATACTGGACAATTGCCCTTCTTTTGACTGCATACCTGGTTTACCAGTTGGCAGGCGTACTTGCCCTGATCCACCGCCATACTGTAATTGACGAAGATGACCATAAGGTGGTGATGCTTACCAGCGGTACCCATACGTTTTCATTTTTCAACCTGATCTTCATTCCCAGCGGTATCAGTTCAGATGCTGAATATAGGCAGGTGGTCTGCCATGAACTCGCTCATGTAAATCAATTTCATTCCCTTGATATCCTGTTGTTCCGGATAATAAAAATATTTCAGTGGTTCAATCCATTTGTTTACCTGATGGAGACCATGCTCAAAGAAACCCACGAGTACCTGGCAGACGAGGCTGTTTTGAAGCAGGACAGCAACGCCGGCCAGTACCGCCTGCTTCTGCTTTCCCAGGTTTTTGGGATCAAACCCGGGCTTTTTAGTTTTTTTAATCATTCACTTATTAAAAACCGATTGACAATGATGACAAAACGAAAGTCCCCCACGCGTAACAGGCTCAAATACCTTATTGTATTGCCCTTCCTGACCCTGGTGGTATTGGTTGTCTGCTGCAATAAAAGTGAACAGCTGGCGCCGCCACCACCCCCACCACCGCCTCCACCGATAGAATCCGAGAAAGTTATGGCCGGTAACTCGGAAATCGAATATGTTTTTAAAGTGGAAAAACAGGCTCAATTCCAGGGCGGTGATATCAATACATTCCGGGATTGGATTCAAACAAAACTTGTCTATCCCAGGGAAGCATTTGAAGAAGAAAATATCCGGAAAGGTAATTGTCCAATTTGAGTGGATTCAAAAGGGAAAATAGGCGATTTCCAAGTACTGAGAAGTCCGTTGATCCCCTGCTCAGTGATGCTGCCTTACAGGCACTTAAATTATCTCCCGACTGGAAACCGGCACAAGCAAGACGGAAAAGATGTCAAACAGCAGTTTGTAATGCCGGTTGATTTTGCTTTGGAATAGGAGTAACATTCAGGGCAGAGAGATGCTCGGGAATTTACTGCCGTCTACCGAGAAAAAAGCTTCGACAAAAATCGCATGGAGATGCCATATAACAAATCCAGCCGGCCGGGCATATTATTGATCATTCGCATCATGTATGACAATTTATTCGCCCTGCCGGCCAGGGTAAGGCCGTAACCCGGTTCCTGCGACAGCATTTTGTAACATGAATTTTCCAGGAAATTAGAACGTTTATTCCCGGGCATGATCTGTTTTAAGACAACCGGAACTTCGTCGTTAAAGTATTTTTCGAGTAGGGAAAATGCAAGGAAAAGGCAAGTTTCGGCTTTAATTTCACGGGCCAGGGAGACCATTTTTCCATAATCCAGCACCTCCCGAAAGGCCTGCACAAAGGCCCGGATATCCATCAGCCAACCCAGACGCGAAAACTGGTGCAACGCCCCATGGTAGCAGAGATATACCAGGTATTGTTCGCGCGCAAATATGGCAACAGGTTGTCCATCCAGGTCAAAGGTTTCCAGGTCATCGAAAATATGGCGGAATAAACCATCCGTAAGGTAAGTATTTGCTCCGGCCCTCGCATGCAGATCAATATGGCTCTTGTTGCGGGGATTAAAATAATGCACTTCTCTCTTGGCAATAAGGAATATCTTCCTTGACAATTTCCCCTTGTGAGCATTCAGGTTGGATTGTGTATATCCTGCACCGGTCAATAATAAATGGGCCCTTTCGAGGTCAGTATCATGAACAAGCAGTAAATCCAGGTCAACCGATTCCTTTAATGCTTCACGGCCATGGACCATCCGTGCCAGTTGCGGGCCTTTCAAAACGACAACCGGAATACCGGCCTCCTGAAAATCTCCTGTAATACGGATCAATTCCTGCAATTGCTCCAGCGAACGAAGAGCGTTTTTCCGGCAACGGTCAGCCAGCATTTCAACCTGGGATGTATTCAGCATTCCGGGGTGACCCTGTGCAAATACATACATCTGGTAGGTCACCCTGTGCATTTCAGCTAGCCGGATGAGCTTCTCCGCAATGAAATGATCACCCGGGCAACCATTGATCTCCCCGCCCTTTTAATATTTTCAATAATATCTTTACTTCCCCTTCCAACTCTTGATTCTTTACTCATTTCTTCAACTCCCTACTCATCTCTCCTTACTTCTTCGTCTTACTTGTCCCTCGTCCCTTGTCCCTTGTCCCTATAATACATCAACATCATCAGGTACGTATAAAACGCCCCGGGATTCAGGTAATTCAGATCTTCCTCTTGCTCTTGACACCAGCTTTTCATACCATTCCGGGAAACCGGGAAAGATCAAATATCTCCTGTATTTTCTTATTACCCCTGCAATCATTGACCATTGAAAGAATGTTTTCCTTTTCCTGGATCAGGCTGAAATAGGCATGGGGAATTGTGGTTCCCGATTTATCATTTCGCTGGCGGATAACTTCCGGAACAAATCCTTTAATGGATTCACGGAAAAGGTAACGGTTGGTCCCCTGGTGTTGCTTTAAGCGGGCAGGAAAGGCCAGGCAGGCCAATACCAGGTTTACATCCAGCAGGGGATAACGGTATTCAATCCCGTACTGTGCTGCAGCGGTATAACAATATTCCATCCTTTGGGGGAGGTGGTCCATACTGATCCGGTATAATTGCCGCAAGGAAAGGATATCCTGCTTGGGAAACCGGTATTTGTCCCTGAAACGGTTTTCCAGGTTGTGTTGCTTTACATAGGAAGGTTGAATGGGCAAATTCTGCAAACGCTTTGTTAGCAATTCAGGAGTAAATACCCCTGTGCTGTATTCCTTCCGGTTGAACCGGGAATATAAAAACCGGGCAGTGATCAAACCGGGTTTCAACAGTGATTTGGCAGTGATCCCTCTGGAAAAAAGTTCGTCCTTCATGGCCGCCCACTGTCCTTTCAGGATCATCTCATTCCAGGGAAAGGCAGTCCGGGCCGATACCAGTTCATCCCCGCCAAAACCCGACAAGAGGACATTTGAACCTGCTTCCCCGGCAGCTTTAAATAAACCATGGTTCATCATATTAAAATTCTGCTGCACATAGGTTCCCTGTATATCCAGGGTATATTTCAGCAGATCAGGAAGCGTTTTTCCCAGATGCTCAACAAGTACTCCTTTTAAGCCCTTGAATGAAAGCATTTCACCGATAAATTCCCTTTCATCCTTGAATACAAATCCCGTATTTTCAGGAAAAACATTGGAAAGCGGAATAAAAGGGATGTTCCCTGATGAGGCGAAATCAGCAGCAATACCGGTAACAGCCGACGAGTCAAGGCCCCCGCTCAATTCTGAAGCCAGGGAAGTGACTCCGTCACATCGCATATTCACCGCGTTCACAAGCAATTCCCTGAACATGGCAATATAATCCTGGTCCTTTTCGAGATCGATCGTTGCCTTTATATCCGGCATCCAGTAGCGGGTTGATTTGATTTCTCCTTTTTTGCCTTCCATAAAATGGCCCGGTGAAAGACGGAAGATCGATTCGAATGCGGTCTTGTCTTTCGCTGTTTTTACACCGACAAGGGAATCAAGCAAATAATCCTGGCTGTATTTCAGGATGGGCATCCAGGGCTGCCAATATCAATCTTAATTCAGATGCAAAAACAAAACTGTTTTGCATTCCGGGTATAAAACAGGGGGCGAACACCCAGGGGATCACGACCGCCAAAAAATTCGCCGTTTTGAGTATTAAAAATGACAAAGGCAAAATCACCATATAAATATCCCAGGCAACGGTTGCCCCATTTTTCATAAGCCAGGAGGATGAGCTCCGCGTCCCCGGCTTCCGTGACAGTAGCCTTCAATCCGAGCCTGTGTGCCAGGGCTTTCCTGTTGTACAGGCTGGCATCAGCGGCTATCACCAGATGATCTTTACTGAATAAGGATGTATGATCAGTCGCTAAAGAAATGCTGTTTCGCAATGCAGCAGCTGCTAAAAGTCCGGGGCCGTCAAATGTTGCTATGTGGCGTGGTACAATATACGTTGCAGCATCAGTCATTCGCCCCATCAGGATCGGATCGGGCTGTTTCAGGTTGTGTTGGAAAATTCCGAAAACCGGTGGCATGGACTATAATTTCGCCCTAATTTACAACCTTATACCTAAATTATCAATATTTCCACATATTACTTATCAGCACTGATCACTCATCACTACTTGTCCCTAGTCCCTCGTCCCTTGTCCCTTTTTTTCTTACTTTTGCTGCATGCCCGATCAGCTGACATATCCCTACCGTTATCATGCCTACGGACTTGATATCCTGTCCCAATTGCCTGTTACCGGATTTGAACCGGCAGTGGTTTCGCAGGCAGATGTAACGATCCGGCTGGGAGATGTTCCGGTTTCTCTTCCGGATGCCGTTAACAAGGGGGTGCTTTACCAGTCGACAGAAACCGAATTTCTTCTGCAGATTGACAAGGTGGCCCGTTATCATGTTAGAAACGGCCGGGAAATAGTGGTACAACTTCTCGGCTCATCATCTCCCGGAGACATATCGGCATTTATCAGCGGAACGGTTTTGGGTGCCCTGATGCACCAGCGCCGCATGCTTCCGATCCATGCCAGCACAGTGGTCTATAAAGAAAAATGCCTTGTTTTCGCCGGCATTTCCGGATCCGGAAAATCTACCCTGGCAGCTGCAGTAATAAGGGCAGGAGGATCACTTGTGGCAGACGATATTTCGGTGATCGATTTCAGTGGCGAAAAGCCCGCTGTATGTCCGGCCTTTCCAATGATCAGGATCTGGGAGGACAGCCTGAAGCATCTTGGGATCCCTTACGAGGGATTTGAGCCTGTAAGAGGAGAACTGCGCAAATTTTACATGCCGGTTTCCCTTTTCCATCGCTCTCAAACACCCATTCACCGTATATTTATCCTTGCCACCCATAACAAGGAAAAATTGGAAATCAGGGAACTCCAGGGAGTGGATAAATTCAGGGTACTTAAAAAGCATACCTATCTTTTCAGGGGTATACCGAAAACGGGACTGGAACAAGAATCATTTCCTACTTGTCAACCAGCTTGGCCATGCCAGGTCCCTGTCACACTCATCACCCGGCCAAATGATGATTTCAATACCGGACGGCTTCTGGATTTTTTAAACGAGACTGTTACCTCCTGATAACATGGGACCCTGATAAGATTGTCTGGCTGGCCTCTTATCCCAAATCAGGCAATACCTGGATGAGGGCATTTCTCACAGCCTTACTCAATCCGGAGAAGGAAGGGTTGGATATCAACAACATGGTCCCCTCCACGATTGCCAGCAGCCGGCAGTTATTTGACGAAATGTCAGGTGTGTCAGCATCCGACCTGCTGCCTGAAGAAATTGACCGGCTGAGGCCTGCCATTTACAGGCAAAATGCCCATGGAATCGGATGAGTTGTTGTATCATAAAATTCATGATGCCTGGATCCGGTTGCCGGGAGGAGAACCCCTGATCCCTGCCGATGTCACACGGGCTGTGATTTATATTATCCGTAATCCGCTGGATGTGGCCGTATCCTTTGCCCATCACCTGCACACGAGCATTGATAAGACAATTGACATCATGAATAACCCGGACTATGCCTTTTGTGACAGGCGTGACCGGCTGGCAAACCAGCTCCGGCAGCGCCTGCTGACCTGGAGCGGTCATGTAAAAAGCTGGGTGGATGAATCGGGATTACCGGTTTGGGTAATGCGGTATGAGGACATGTCGGCACAGCCGGAAATTACTTTTACAAAAGCAGTTGAACTTTATCGGGCTTCAGCATACTTCCGCTGAAATAAAAGCAGCCTTGGAATTGTGTGACTTTTCAAGATTGCAAAAGCAGGAAGAGGAAAAAGGCTTTTCTGAAAAAAATGCCCGTTCCCCCAGTTTCTTTCGGAAAGGCACTGTGGGAGACTGGCGGAATGTGCTTACCAGGGACCAGGTTATGCGGATTATTGGGGAGCATGGGGAGATGATGGGAAGGTTTGGTTATAGTGATGAGTAGGGAGTAAGGAGTATGGAGCAAAAAACAACGAGAAAGAAGGTTGTGAATGTTGCGGGATGTTTATAACTTAGAGTAATTTGTGACAAAAAATTGTATATTTACGCAACCTTGTTAAATCTCCTGACACCCAAAACGAAAGCGGATTATCACATGGGAATTTTTGGCACGAAGAAGGAAATAGGACCTGATACAATGCTTCAACGTAAACCGGGTATGCTCTTCAACGAAATCGACGGTGAGGTCGTAATGCTCAGCATTGAAAACAGCGAGTATTACGGCATGGATAAGGTGGGCTCGCGCATCTGGCAGCTGCTTGAAAATCCGATGAAGTTTAAGGAATTGGTTACCAGACTCATGGATGAATATGATGTTACCGAAGAAAAATGCCGCCAGGAAACCCTGGATTTTGTAAAAAAGATGACGGAGAAAAAACTACTGATTACTGGAATTAATTGAGTAGATAGGATGAAGATTTTCTATTACATAAGGAGATTTTGGGAGATACCTGATTGGAAAAAAGACTTGTTATTTAACGCATTTGTATTAGTCTTACTATTATTCAATACTTTGTCATAATTATTTTCCTTTTAAATATTATTATTCATAGTTAATTCTGAAATATAATAAATCCAAAAAATTGTAAGAATAATGATTTTATCCTTTATTAATTGTTCAGAAAAGCAATTTATAGAACTTCAATTAATTATTCCATGGAAATTAAATTGTGTTGATTAAATCGCTTACTTTTAAATATTTGCTTAATTTATCTTGGTATACAAGTCGCAATATAAATTAATGATAAATAAAGATAATGGCTTTTAACTTAAAGCACATGCATATATTTCATTAAATAAAATAATTATATTTTAATAACTGGAATAATATATAACTTACAATACAGTTTTTGAATTAATATTAATGATAAATGAATTGATGGAAATAGAATATATGAATTCAGAATAAAAAGGAATGGATATCCACCTATTATTGCGAATCATTACATTTAAGTAAAACATAGGTGGTGGATGCAACTTAATATTGAAGAAGATTCATATGCGATCCACTCCAGAAGCTATCTCATAATATAATTTATATTATGAAAAGCAATCTATATTCTTATTTTCAGTTATTTTTTGTACATTAATTCGATTTATTGCTCAAGACTGGATGTCATTCAAGTGTATTAATGGTTCAAATATTGAACCAAAATATTCAGCTATTGATAATCAAAATAATCTTTACATTTTATCAACTTTTTCACGATACAATATATCTCCCATTTATTAAATCTTATGGCGTAAAGATTTATTATTAATAAAATATAATCCAAATGGAAATATTACTTTGGTACAAAAAAATTGGAAGTACTAGTACTGATATACCTGGAGGTATAACTGATAGATAATAATAATGTATATATTACTGGTACTTATTATGACAATCTTGTAAATTTCACTCCTACTGATACTTTAAAAAATACTGGGAATGGAGATATTTTCTGGCTAAATATAATTCCAATGGTACATTTCAATTTGGGCTAAAAGAGTTGGTTCTGCTTCAACACTTCAAGTTTCATTAGATCTTAAATTCGATGGATCAATAAATTATTAATGACTGGTTTTTTTAAAGATTCCTTAATTATTGGCAGTATCCAGTTCTAATTAGGATACTTTATAGGAATGCATATATTCCAATTTTATTGCAGCCTTTAATCTGGATGGAAATATTTATGGTCAAAAAGAATATTTAGGAAATAATAATCTTAACAGATTTCGAAGATTGGATATTAGTGAAAATGGTTATTATTTTGGTGGATATTTTCAGGGTAGTTTATTTTTGATATTGGTACAATTACAAGTTATTACTCCAACTACTATGATGCCTTTATTTATAAAACTGATTTTAATGGCAATGGCCAATGGGTTCGAAGAATATAGAGGACAGTACACTGAAAATTTCAAATCATTGACAACTGATGAATTTGATAATGTATATATTTTGGGAAATTATAATAGTCCTATCATATATTATTGATTCCACAGAAACAATATCAAAAACTTATACAGGAAATACGGTGGTTATGATACTTATATTGGTAAATATAATCGAAGTGGAATTTTACAATGGTTTATTAGAAAAGGTAGTACTGCCAAAGATATTTATAATGATTTTGTTGTAAGAAATAATGTAATTTATGCTACAGGTTATTTTGCCAATCAAATCATTTTTAATAATGATACATTAACAACTCAGTAGTCCATTAAATGATGATGCTTTTCTTGCTGCTTTTAACGAAATTGGAAATCCAATTGCTGGTGTAAGTATTGTTGGAACCGGAAATTATAATGATGCCGGTACAATTGTTAACATGGATGCCAATTCCCGTGCTTATGTTTCTGGTTATTATAAATCCCAAGCAAATTCAAATCGGTACTCAAACTTATACAAGCACCAATATAAATAAAAGCGACCTGTTCTTTGCCATTTACCAGCAACCGTTCAGTGCGGTTATTACAAAGCAGGTTAATGTTTCCTGCAACGGGCTGAGTGACGGAATGCTGCAGGCTACACCTTATTTTGGAAAGCCTCCATTTACCTATACATGGAGCCACGATGCCAACCTGCATAGTGCCACAGCCGAGAATTTACCGGCCGGAAATTACACCGTAACCATCAAAGATGCAAACAATTCGAATGGCATACTATTTCTGCCGATAGTATACAGAGCCGCAGCCCCTTGCCGTGAATGCCCTTATTACCCCGGTTACCTGCAATAACTTCAACACCGGGGCCATTGATATTACAGTCACCGGCGGTACACCAGATTATGTGTATAACTGGACCACACTTGACGGATCGGGCGTTATGCCTTTGAACGAGGATCAAACCGGACTCACCAATGGTACTTATTCCGTCACAGTGAAGATGATCACTTTGTGCACCTAGATCAACGAATTTTATTGTCACTGAACCGGCAAAAATCAGCTTTGCCGGCAGTACCGTTACAGACTTCATAATCCCTCCGGGTAACAACGGGGCCATTGACCTGCATATCTGCCGGAGGCAATTCTCCCTATGCAACACAATGGACCGGCCCCTCGGGATTTACTTCTGCCCTTGAAGATCTTTCCGGACTTGCCGAAGGCGGACTTTACAGCGTTGCCATTACGGATAACAAAAGCTGCACCGGAGATACCAGCCTGGTCGTAAATGATGGTACAACCTTAATCGCCCAGGTAACTGCAAAAACTCCTGTGCTTTGCTTCGGCGATGATAATGGAAGCGCAGAAATCACTGCAATAAACGGTGTTCCACCCTATAGCTATCAATGGAGTGACGGGCTTATAACACCTCTGAACACAAGAACCAACATGGCTCCAGGAACATACCAGGTACTCGTTTCTGACGCTGCTTTGCCTGTTCCCCATACTGCCCAGATTGAGGTTGTCATAGACGGCCCTGAGACAGCGCTTACATTGTTCCTGGATCCGCAGCACCTTCGCTGTTACCAGGGATACTTCCGGAGTAATCGACCTGATCAGTTTCCGGAGGAACCCTGCCCTATCGTTATGTATGGAATACAGGTTATACCGGGGAAAATCTGGTAAATATTCCCAGCGGATCATATGCCGTGACTGTAACAGATACCAACAATTGCATTGCACAGGGCAATACAGATGTCACAGAACCTGCCGGAATGACTCTGAATATCACAATTGATTCCCCGGTCCTCTGTAATGGCGACAACACTGCCAGTGCCACCGCTAATGTCACCGGCGGTACCGGAAACTATTCATACCTCTGGGATGACCCGGGAACACAGGTAACCAAAACTGCAGTAGCAACTACGTGCCCGCAATTACACGGTTACCGTTACTGACGAGAACCTTTGTTCTGTAAACGGAACTCTTCGGATCACCGAGCCTGATTCATTGTCGATTTCCACCGTCATTACTGAGCCTTCATGTACCGGTGCCAGTGATGCGGCCCTTGTTCCTACTGTTTCCGGCGGAACAGCTTTATATGATTATGTATGGTCAAATAATGTATTTCAGCGAATCAACAGCGATATCCCGGCAGGGACTTATTCCCTTACGATCACCGATGCAAACAATTGTTCATTATCGGATTCGTTTGTGGTTAATGATCCCCTGCCCGTTATCATTAACCAGGTGGACAGCACTGATGCAAGCTGTTTCGGAGTGGCTGACGGTTCCATCCATATTGACGCTTCCGGAGGTACAGGGCAGTCTCAAGCTATTCAGCTGATAACGGACTTACCTTCCTGTCCTCTCCCGATATCGGCTCCCTGCTTGCCGGAATTTATACAGTAGTGGTGAAGGACTCTAAAGATTGCGCTTCAGCAACGCAGTCCATTGAGGTTGATCCAGCCGGCTGAAATCACTATTGACACAGTAATGGTTACAGATGCCTCCTGTTATGGATATACTGATGGTGCTGTAGAAATAACAGCCCTCGGCGGAACGGGCGTTTTCGAGTACTCAGCCGACAATGGTGCCAGCTTTGTCCCTTCCCCGGAGATCGTTTCACTTGATGAACGGGACCTACCAGGTTGTGGTTAAAGACAGTTCAAATTGCCTATCAACCGCTTATCCTGGTGAATGTTGGACCTGATGAAGAATTTACCGTGGATACGATTGAAGTGGTGCGCGGAACTATTGAAAACCCCCTTGGATCGATTTCACTTGAAAATACCGGCGGCATTTCCCCCGTTGACTTTGTCATCATCCCCGACAGCAGTTCCAATACATCCGGAGTATTTAACGATCTTGCCCCGCAAAATTACAGGGTGTTCGCGATGGATGCCAGTTCCTGTAAATCCAATGAGCTGCTCGTTTCCCTGCCTGAGCCGGAACAGCCACCTTCAGAAGGTATTGTTGTATATGATGGCTTCAGTCCGAACGGAGATGGAAAAAATGATGTATGGAACATCCCCGGCATTGGCAATTATCCCAACTGCAGTGTTAAAATATTCAATGTATGGGGTGTTGCCGTATTTACTTCAAAGGGGTATGGAATTCCCTGGGACGGAAAATACAAGGGAAATGATCTTCCGTCAGGTACCTATTACTATGTGATCGATCCGGGCGATGGTTCCGGTGAATTGAGCGGTCCCGTAAGCCTTGTGAAATAACCTGTGATGAAACCGACTATGAATATATCTCTACCTCGTTATATCCGCATCATACCCTCAATGCTTTGCATGATCATGATGCTGCAGGGAATTGGAAATGCTCAGCAGATCCCAAACTTCAGCCTGTATAACAAGAACCATTATCTGCTTAACCCGGCTGCCTCAGGGGTCACCGATATGCTGCCGATTTCAGTCTCTTTCAGGAAACAGTATGCCGGTTTCGATAATTCTCCTTCCGTGGCCTATGCCTCAGGCGATATGCTCGTTGCCAAGGATATGGGTGTAGGTGCCAAATTGTTTAATTATACTGCCGGACCGCTCCGGAAAACAGGCTTTGAAGGATCATACAGTTACCACATTGCACTGGGAACAGGTGACACCAAGCTATCATTCGGATTGTCGCTTTTACTGTACCAGTTTTATCTCGATAAGTCGCAGCTGAGAGTGGAGGATATCGACGACCAGGTATTTATGGGACAGGAACAAATGTTCGTTCCCGATGCCAGCGTCGGAACCTACCTGTATGGTAAGAATTATTACGTCGGACTTTCGGTTCCCCAGCTTTTCCAGCGGAATATTGACATGAAGGATGATATTATCCTGGAACAGAAACAGGTAAGGCATTACTACCTGCATGGAGGATACATTTTTGATGCAGGAAGCGATTTCAAAATTGAACCTTCTCTTTTGCTCAAGCTTACGGAATCCGGAGTTTTTCAGGTAGACGTAAATGCCCTGGCCACCTACAAGGACATGGTAGATTTCGGGATTTCCTACAGGTCCCAGGATGCCATTGTGTTCCAGTTTGGATATAACCTGCCCGATCCCAAACTATTTATCGGGTATGCCTATGATCTTGTGCTGAATGGCATGCGCAACAATACATGGGGTTCGCATGAGATACTTCTGACCTACACGATCGGGAATTTTATAACGAAATAAATTCCCGCTTGCCTTTTTCCGGTTTTTAAACTCTCATTATTTTAGTATTTGATTGTTTCTTTATTCCTTTACTTCCAAATTTTAATCACAGCAATACCTAATCAACAAATCAATTGATCATCAAATCAATAAATTCCTGATTCATGAACATTCTACTGCTTGGCTCCGGGGGCCGGGAACATGCAATGGCATGGAAGATCCGAAAGAGTCCCAGGCTTCAGAAATTGTATATTGCTCCCGGTAATGCCGGAACTGCCCTCCTGGGAACCAACGTAGAATTATCACTGGATGATTTCAGAGGTATCGGCCAGTTTGCCCTGGATAATGAAATCGATATGGTTGTTGTTGGTCCGGAAGATCCCCTGGTGAAAGGGATTGTCGATTATTTCAACCAGGACCGGAAACTTAAAGATATTTCCGTTATAGGGCCTACAAAGAAAGCAGCCCAGATGGAAGGCAGCAAGGAATTTGCCAAGGCATTCATGATGCGCCATCAGATCCCTACAGCCCGCTATAAAGCTATCACCATCAGTAACCTGAACGAGGGGCTTCAGTTCCTTGAAACCCTGAAATCACCCTATGTGCTGAAAGCGGATGGCCTGGCTGCCGGAAAGGGTGTTTTGATATTGCAGGATCTGGACGAAGCCTGTGATGAATTGAAAAAAATGCTGGATGGAAAATTTGGAGATGCCGGCAATACAGTGGTTATTGAAGAATATCTGCATGGAATTGAATTATCTGTTTTTGTCATTACCGATGGCAAGACTTACACCCTCCTGCCCGAAGCCAAGGATTATAAACGGATTGGTGAAGGGGATACCGGGCCCAATACGGGCGGAATGGGGGCTGTTTCACCGGTTCCGTTTGCCAATACATCTTTTATGCAAAAAGTAAAGGAACGTATTATAGAACCTACTGTTAACGGACTTCAGAAAGATGATATTGAATACAGGGGATTTATCTTTTTTGGGCTGATCAATTGCAAGGGTGATCCTTATGTCATTGAATATAATGCACGCCTGGGAGATCCTGAAACGGAAGCCATCATGCCGCGACTGCAGGGCGATTTTGTCGATTTGCTCGAAGGTGTGGCAACACAGACACTTGAGGGGAGACAGGTTTCAACCGACCCCCGTTCAGTTACCACCGTTATGATGGTATCCGGTGGATATCCGGGAAAATATGAGAAGGGCAAAATCATCACCGGATTGGAAAAAACCACCGAAAGCCTGATCTTTCATGCCGGCTCAAGAAAAGCAGATGGAAAAATCCTTACAAACGGTGGCCGTGTCCTGGCCATCAGTTCCTATGGTAAAACATTCCGTGAAGCGAGTAACCTGAGTTACAAAAATGCAGCCATGATTGACTTTGAGAACAAATATTTCCGCAAGGATATAGGCTTTGACCTTTAATTCCGGATTCAGGACAGCCGGCTCCAACCCATCATTCTTTGTATCTTTGAAGTTATAATGCCAAATAATATATGTTGCGATGAAATCCGCCTGTTCCTTTTTCCTTCTGATTTTCCTTTTTGTGATTAACGGCAACGCACAGACGCTGCCGGACGGATATATCCTCCAATATGGCCAGAATTTTACAAGCGGCAAATCAATCGGTGATTTCTGGTTCAGTCACCAGGCGGAATGGTCAATTTCCAAAGAACAGGATAACTTCTTCCTGAAGCTAAGCAAAACAGCAGTCCCGGATTCACAGCAGGCAGACCTGCCACCAAACCGGAGCATCCTAAAAAACAGTATTTATGGCGATTTTATCCTGGAGGTGGATGTCAATCCCGATGCCCGCCAAAGCTCCCCGGATATATGCTTATTCCTGGGACTTAAAGATTCAACCCGGTATTATTTTGTTCTGCTTTCTACAAGTCCTGCCAACGATATGCAGGGAATATACCTTGTAAAAAACTCCGTTCGCACCAAACTCCCGGAACGGATCTCAACAGCCCGTGCCCTCATCCCCAATACCTGGCAAAAGATCCGGGTTGAACGAAACATCACCCGGCGTACAATCCGCGTTTATGCAGGCGAAATGAGTGAACCGATTCTCGAGATACAAAATTATGAACTTGTCATGGGCAGGATTGGTTTCGGTTCCCTGAACGGCGACACCGCCTTTGATAATTTATCGGTTTGGGCACCTACAGTTATCCCTGAGGACGGAGATCGGTTTTGGTATTCGGTAATCAGTAATCGGTAGTCGGTGATCGGTAAATGCAGTGCAGTGCTAATAGCTAATATGCCAATTGCTAATATGCCGATTGCTAATATGCTAATATGCTAATATGCCAATGTGCTAAAGTGCTAATAGGCTAATAGCTGACGCGGCTATAGAAATTCACAATTGACTGCATGACTGCAGAACTGCAGAACCGCATAACTTTTTCACCATTCACCGTTTTCAGTCACCAGTCACCAGTCACTTTCTTTACAAATTAATCGACGATTCTGCACCAACCGGTTGGTTCCCTTTAGGAGAGAATATATCAATCCATCCCGGGTTGGTTTCACTCACAATCCACCCCAGGGTGCCAATATCCTTCTTGTTGAGCTTTCTCACGTCGGTAGTTCCTGAAGTGGCATCCAGCAATAACTGTGTTCCATTGATCTCTGCAACCGCAATTACATGATTGAACTGATGCCGGATGGGATACATGGTCTCCGGTGCTCCCAGGTCGTTTGTCCTCACCAGCAGGGGATCTGTCTTGATACCCGCACGCTGCAGCATGTTTACAAGCAACAGGTTGATCTCAGCGGAGGAGCCTCTTTGCTGGCGAAGAAAGTCATCAAAACTCTGGCTTGCATACATCGAAAATTCGCCATTCCATTTGAAATTTCTCACCACATACTCAAAAATGTGCTGCCAGGCGGACTTCCGGATCCTGGCTTCGATGGGTAAGGCTGTCGATAAGGTAATTTCCACCGGCGTTCTTAACCAGGTACTTGCCAAAGCGATCCTGTTCCAGCAGACTTTCATTGAATTGCGACCATGTTTTCATCCGGTAATGAATATAGCCGGGTATTGCGTGCGCATCCCGCATGAGCGACCATTCCCCCCGGGTATCATAATCATCGGCGGTTGTGAGAAGCAAAGGCCTGAAAGATCTGGGCAGAATCCCGGAGGATTCAAATAAATCAAATGTTACCCTGGGGTAAAAATCAGTGAGCGGCTGATTTCCCGGAACATAGGCAAGCCCGGGCAAATTCCTCATGGTGATGGTCTTTCTCCTGTTGTTCAGGGCCCATACCTTGAATCTGTTCTCAGCAGTTGCATACAGCAATTCATTATTCCTGGCCAGATCTATGCGTCGTTTTCTTGGCTTTGTATCAAACATCCATTGCAGCTTATGCCCGTAGGCTTCTGCCTCATCAGGCGCAAGCGTGCGATTATTCTCATAGGTAACCAGGTAAACATATGGCTCCGGAACATCAAACCGCAATTCACTCCACATCGTGGGGATCTCACGCTGAAAATACCAGGTATCGAGGTTTTCAAAATCCAGGGAAGCGAGGGTATACTCATATTCAATGATGGCACCCGGCGTAACCTTTGGGAACGTGAATCTGAGTTTGCTCCAGCGGTCATTAATAATAATTCTTTCCATCTGACCGGCAGGCACTTTGTAACTTAAAATCCTGCCATTTTCCATAACAAGGGTCCTGGCCTTAATTTCAGTGAACTCATCATGCCTGTCCCTGGTTTGATAAGGTATTTCCACGGTGGCATACCGTAAACCGTTGTTATTGAGAATTTTTATCCGGGTATGCCGCGAATAGAACGTTCTGTTTGTGACTTCAATATTTCCAAAATCACACAGTACAATGGCAGACGCTGCTGAGTCGCGTCCGGCAGGCTATTACTTTGAATTCGGCAGAAGTAATTTTATTCCACCGGATGGGATATTTGTCACTTTTACCGGCAAAGGCCGGTAGCGTGAAAAGCAGACATAACAGAATATTTATATAGATTTTCATAACAGATATATTAGGAGAGGAATAAGTAACATCAATTAATATGCCATTTTATGCATAAGTTAAACTAACTGGTATTACCAAATAATTCCTAATTTTAGAGCACGTTGAATATTATAAATATCAAATAGGATCATGAACCCGTACACGCAGTCAGGATGAGCAGAAGCCGGAAGCAGCAGTTCCGAAAAAAGTCCCGCTGATATTGCTCATTGTCTTACATGACTGATGACTTCGTGGACCAATACGGGTTCATGGACTGATGGATATAAGACCCTGGTGCAGCTTCAAAAGATATCCCCGATGCAAGACTTTTCCTTGAAAAATATCTTTCCCTGAATGAACCGGAATTGAAGCCGGAGGCCTTCCGTTTAGGACTGATCGGATTTGAGGCATTACAGTCGAGGGGATTGATCGCCAACGACAGCCTGCTGACAATTATCGATTTTAGTCTTCCCTCCTCCAAAGACCGCTTTTTTGTTATCAATCTCATCAATAACCAGGTGGTATATAAATCACTTGTTTCACATGGGCGTAACTCAGGTGATTTATATGCAAACCGGTTTTCAAACAAAATGCAGTCGCATGAAAGTGCCCTTGGTTTTTTTATAACCGGCAAATCCTACCAGGGAGGACAGGGTTATTCGCTGCAGCTTCAGGGTGTGGACACAGGATATAATGACCGCTCACAGGCAAGAGGGATAGTGATTCATGCTGCAGATTATGCAACACAGGAATATGTTACGCGTTATGGCAGGCTTGGCCGCAGTTTTGGCTGCCCTGCACTGCCCCCGGAATTAAGCCGGCCTATCATAAACCTTATAAAGGAGGGTTCTGTTCTTTTCAGTTATTATCCTGATCAGGCCTACCTTAATCATTCCGTGATCCTGAATAGTAACATCTAACCGTTGCCAGGGATCATATCCCCATGAAAGGCTGCAGTTCTGCCAGTTCCTTTTCATCAATTCCATAAATATCCCGGTAGAAATACAGGTTGCCCTTTTCATCTGCATCACAGGTAATATAACTGATGTGGATGGGAACCGCAATGGCCAGGTTGAATTCCCTGCGTATACCCCTGTTGATCAGTCCGCTTATATCAGTTGAATCGGATTGAACAACATTTACCAGGTATTCAGCCAGTTTTTCAGGATTCTGCAATCTCACACAGCCATGGGACATATCCCTGGTATCCTTTGCAAACAAGGTCTTGCCGGGAGTGTCATGAAGATAAACGGCATAAGGATTAGAAAAGATAAATTTTACCTTGCCCAATGCATTGTCGGAACTGGCGTCCTGACGAATGAAATATTCTGCATTGGATATCCGGTCTATATCGATTTCCTGTGAATTAACCGTTTTATTATGTCTGTCCACCAACCTGAAGTTATTGCGACGAAGATACCCGCTGTCGGCCTTGATTTTCGGCAGCAGTTCATTTTGAGCAATGCTGGTGGGCACGTCCCATACAGGGTTGGCAATGACACGTTCCACCTTTGAAACAAGCTGGGGAGTGGGCGTTTTGGGCGTACCCACAATTACCCTGTAGGTATCCATTAATTTGTTTTGCCTGAATACCTTTAACTGGTAGGCAGGGATGTTCACATACAGCAGGTGCATTTCGGAATTCTCCTGTTTCCTTAGCCGGTTGAGGTTCAAGGCAAGCATCCGGTAATGATACAATGTGGTCATTCGCAAGGCTTCCAGTGTGTTCATACCGGGCCTGCCATCACTCTCAAGTCCGTGATGCTGCTGAAATTCCTTTAAACCGGCTACTATTTCTTCCTTTCTGCTATGTTTTTCTGCATAACCGAGCCGGACCAGTGCATTTTTAACCTGGTTATAAAATTCAACGGAATCCTTATCCGCTTCAGCAATGAATAGCGTATCATCAGAAAGGTTTGTGCTCCTTACAAAGTTTACCGTTGCCGCCTGCAGCTGTGCATATTCAATAAACCGGGGCTGAACCGATAATATATGTTCAACCGGTTTCCCCTGTTTGATCCCCTGCTAACAAAATGGCGGGCAGTGTGCTTATCCAGCCGGATGATAACAAAGTTGAATCAAATGCCCTGTATCCGCCATGCAGGTTAACCATAAGTTTCAGGGCAGCATCGGTTAACAGCATCTCGAGTTCCATCCTGTTCTGACCATGCTGTGAGCGGTTCCCGTCGTCTTTAATCTGTAATTGTACCTCCCGCAGTTTGTCAATATGATAATGGGCTGGTTCGAGGCCATATTCGCGGGCATTTTCAATCAGACTGACCAGGCTTTCGCCATTTCTGTTCAAATGATTAAACGATGTCCATGCGGGGCGATAAGCACTGAAGCGCATAGAACTGTCTGACCTCGTTATACAGGACAATACTTTCGTTATTCTTACCTGTACGTGATTGGCCTGCAGTTTCTGAAAGCGTAGTCTTCAGACCATTGATCAGATCCGGGTACTAAATATTCCGATTCAATACGTACCATTTCATTTCTGCCGCTTTGAAAACTGGTGCTCAGAATTAAAACGAATATAAAAAGCAGCAATATGAATAAGTGGTTTGTAAGAAAAAAGCACAGCAAATTGATTGGCTGGCTTTTGAGTTTGGGTTGGTCGATTCGGAATTAGGCTTGCCTGATGTTGGTTTATTTTTCATAATTCCTCGTTTTGCTTCTGCCTATATATACGTCAGAAGGCACGGGGATTCCAAGTTTATTACACCAACCCGGACTAGGTTTTGATCAATGCAGTTTTGAGGAGGAGGAAGGGAAAAAAGGGTTGACGGAGGTTGTAAAATCGAAGGCAGTCTCAAAAGAAATTTATCGCGTAGTTACAAACTACGCTAAGCGTGATGTTTAAAATCAGCGTAGTTGCAAACTACGCTTAGCGTTGGACGCTAGGCGAAGTTTACTCGCTATCGCTCGTAGATAGTTGCACTTCGCCTGGATTTATGCTTTTGAAACAGCCTCTTAATCTATTATCACTTCATTGCATTAAGCACGGTTGAGCCCTGCAGCTTGCCATCTTTGGTATAGGTCTCGCTCTTCACCATTCCAACGCCTTTGGCATACCATTCCACGCCTTTCATTTTAACGCCAATGCCCATCATTTTGGTGGCAATATCATAGGAAATTTTATAGCATTCAAATGTGCCGGCTGGGGTTGTCAGATTCTCAACAGCCTCTACCTTCCTGTTTGTAATTGAAACCGACATGTTCATCACGGTCATTCCACCGCTTGAAAAGGCAATCTTTATATCGCCCTCTTTCAGCAAATCACCCGCTTTCATACCGGAAGGCATTTCAAGATTTCCGCCTTCCACAGACATTTCCATATCCTTATAGTCCTCGGTGGATTGCTGGTTCAGGTAATTCGACATATCAATATAAAAAACACCGCCTTCGCACCGGGCCTTCAGATTGGCTGTGCCGAGGCTCTTGCCCTTGGCGTCGAAACTTTCGGAACTGATCGCTAACTTCAGTTGAACCGGCTGATTTTTTAATACCGGTGATCTTCTGAATGCTTGATCCGGACAGACCACCTTTTTTATCATACTGTTTGTACTCCATCTGCGTATTTTCCTTGTCGGGATAATACATGGGGCAATCCTGGGCTATAAGCGCTGCAATGGAGGAATAGCAGAAAACGGCAATAAGCAAGAGTTGTTTCATAGGTATAAGAATTTGGGTTTTCTCAAAGCTAAGGAAAAAAATTGCTTGTGATATCCGGCTCTTTTGCCGTATATGTGAATTTTTACCGTACTTTATGGAAAAATAACAGATTTTGCACCCTATATTAAAAGATTTCTATTGCCGTTGGCTTAAGCCAACGGCAATAGATAAGCAATAAATAAAAATATTACTAAAAGATCAATACTATGAAAACCAGATTATTCTCATCTCTTGCAGTATTACTGCTTGCTTTTCCGCTTCTGGCCGCAGATCCGGTGGGTGTTACTTCACAGATTAAAGAGGTCACCGTATTTTTACAGGGTGCGCAGATCAGCCGTCAGGCCAGGCTCAATATTACCAAAGGATCTTCCACGCTGATCTTCCGGGAGCTACCCGTAGATATTGACCCGCAAAGCATTCAGGCAAGAGGTGAAGGAAATTTCGTTATCCTTTCCCTGCTTCACCAGGTGAACTACCTCGCCGGAGCCCATAAAACGGCAGGAGTACAGGCGCTCCAGGATACATTAAAGATGCTGGAGAATCAACTGGCCGAGGTGGGCGGCAAACAGGCCGTGCTGAAAAGCGAGGAGGAGCTGCTCGTGGCAAACCGGAACCTCGGAGGCAACGACAGGACCATCACCATGGCTGAACTCAAGCTGGCTGCCGACTTTTACAGGACAAGGCTTACCGAAATCAAGATGACCCAGATCAAACTGGCCACAGAAACCGGAAAGCTGACTGACAGGATCGAAAAAGTCAGAAACCAGCTAAGCACAATGGATGTAAATAAACCTACTTCGGAAATACTGGTGAATATTTCAGCTGAGGAAGCTTCCTCCGTTACACTTTGGATGACCTATACCGTAAATAATGCCGGCTGGTACCCCGAATACGATATCAGGGCAAAAGATGTACAAAACCCGGTACAACTATCCTATAATGCAAAGGTGTATCAGAATACTGGGGAAGACTGGAATAAGGTTTCCATTAGTTTATCCACGGCCAATCCGCAACAGCGGGGTGAAAAACCTGTGCTTCAGCCCTGGTTTATTGATTTTGAACAACCCATTCCCCTGATGAGACAGTATAACACAGTTGAGAAATTTAAGTCAGCTGCTGCACCCGCAGAAATGATGATGGAAGACCGTGAGGAACAACAGGCCGGGGTTGCTGTAACAGCTGCCACACTCACCAATGTAAGTGAAAATCAGACCAACTTCGAATTCAATATCAAGGTTCCCTATGATATTCCTTCTGATAACAAACAATATACGATAAACATCCAGGAAAGCTCACTGCCTGCCACCTATGAATATTACTGTGCCCCTAAAATCGACAGGGAAGCCTTTTTGCTGGCCCGGATCACGGGATGGGAAAATCTCAACCTGTTGTCGGGTGAGATCAACCTGTTTTTTGAAGGTACCTACGTGGGCAAATCAACCCTCAACGTAAGAAATACAAGAGATACGCTCGATCTATCGCTGGGAAGGGACAAGGGCATAGTAGTGACCCGGGCAAAACTGAAAGATTTCACCGAGCAGAAAACGATCGGCAGCAATATAAGGGAAACCCGCACCTGGGAAGTTACCGTACGCAACTCCAAAAAACAGGCGCTGAATCTTCGCATTGAAGATCAGTTCCCGATCTCCATGAACAAGGATATCGTCATTGAGGACCAGCAATATTCAGGAGGATGCTTATGATAAGGAAACCGGCAAGGTAGTGTGGAAATTGAACCTGGCCCCTTCGGAAGAAAAGAAGCTGCGCCTTGTCGTTCGCCATTAAATATCCGAAGGATAAGCGGGTGTTTGTGGATTGAATTAGTTGATGGTTGATAGTTGTTCGTTGAATAGAGGTGACGATGTTGGGTGACGAATTATCGTACAGACAAGTTCGAATAACCTTCCGTAATTTAACTCGGTATACTGCCGAACTGCATGACTGCCTAACTGCATAAACTATTCTTCTTGTCACTCGTCACTCGTCACTTGTCACTACTCAATGATCTCCAGCGAATCGGCCAGGTTTGGTTTTACCTTGGGCTTGTGTTCCGACTTAGGATGACCGATTACAACAAAGGCGAGAAGTTTTTCAGGTGCTTTGACATTCAGCATCTGCTCAATTTCCTGCCTTGCAAACATAGGCCCGCTGAGCCAGCATGCGCCATACCCCATATCCACCGCAGTAAGCAGAATGTTCTGAATACTTGCCCCGGCACTCTGGATATCAGGGTAATTCCGAAGGGTATTGATCTCATCATGGGTGAGCTCAACAGCTGTTTCGAGTACTGTTTCATAGGGCTTTGTCACGAGGGCAAGCATAACAGGCGCATCCTTAAAGAATGTGGAAAACCAGGTGACCTGGGTTTTTACATTTTTTGAATTAATGGATCCGGAAGAAGGCAGATTTTCAATTTTAACAGCTACTGCATCAGCCATCCTGTTCAGCAAATCCTTGCTGGTTATGGCAATATACCGCCAGGGCTGGTAATTATTTACACTGGGAGCCAGGCCTGACAACCTGACCATCTCCCGGATATCCTCCATACTTACTTTTTTATCACTAAAGATCCGGATACTGGTACGTGCTTCTATCGCTGCTTTAAGTTCCATGGCCTGAGTATATTTTCATCCAAATTAAAATATTTTTATATAAAAATGAAACCATGCAGTAACTATTTTGGTAAACTGTGAAACATCTTGGAAAGCAGCGTACCAACCCGGGGTTTTTTTATGACGGTTACAGATCAGGATTATCAGCTCTTTGTTTATGCCTTGAAGAATTCTTCGAAGTATGACTTTAGCCAGTATTCGGAGAAATCCCTGAAGCGGAGGATCCTGAAAATACTGACTGATCATAATCTTACGCTGACCGCCCTGATTTCGAGAATGAAAAGCGATCCTGACTTCGTGGAAAGAATTGTTAAGGAGATCACGGTGAATACAAGTGAGCTCTTTCGTGACCCCCAGGTATGGCAGACCCTCCGCTTTATAATCCTTCCCCGCTTCAAAAACAACAACATCATCAATATATGGCATGCGGGATGTTCCACAGGCCAGGAAGTTTATTCCATGCTAATCCTGCTCAATGAATTAAACCTGCTCGAAAAGACAAAGATTTACGCAACTGACATCAACAGTGATGTAATGGACTTCGCCAAACAGGGTGAATACCGGTACCGGTTTAACCTGTCATATCTCGACAATTTCGATAAGGTGATCAAGGAAAATCCTTATAATTATGATGAATATAACGATGTTCCCTATGATAAATATTTCACCCTCGACAAGGCTACGGATACAATCCGCATGAAACCCTTCCTGAGGGATAAACCGGTTTTCAAGAAACATGACCTTGTAACGGAAAACAATACATTGTATGTAAAATTCGACCTCATCCTTTGCCGGAATGTAATTATCTATTTTAATTATAACCTGCAATGCCGGGTCTTCGATCTCTTTCACCAGAATCTGTATGACAGCGGATGTCTGATGCTGGGTCTGCACGAGACAATTTTGGGAGCACATGCCGCCAAGTTTCAAAAAAAAGGACATGCTTACCTTAAAAATTGATCCAGTTAGAATATATTTGAATAAATTGAAAACCAAAAGATTATTACCAATAACCAGGAAAAAATGAAAATTAAAGCAACCATATCTGCCATTTCAAAAAATTTGTTTTTTGGCGTTGGGTTTGTCCTTTTTGCCAGCCTGGTGCTCCTGGTCAACTGGTTTTTTAATTTGCCGGTAAAACAGGCCGATACAATTAACCGCAGACTGGTTAAAACAGAACAACAGATTGAATTACTGAAGTTGGCGCAGAATGAGCTCATCCTCCGGTATGATAAGGCGGAAGATCTCTTTGCTGATAAAAGCAGCCTGTCAGAGGAACAGATTAACTCCACACTGATTGGCGTGAGACGGGACATTGAATACTTCCGTGGTTTCCGCTTAGTGAGGAATCATTCTGCACTGGCGACATCACTCGCCAATCAGCTTACTGCTCTGAATGTTTTTGAAGGAAACCTGAAAGACTTTTTGATGGCTTCCGTGGAAAGGGGAAGTGAAAATTCAGGCCTGATATCCCGCTGGCGTGAAATCAGTTCAGGAATACTGAATGCTGCCTCATCCAACGGACCCGAAATACTCAGGATGGCGGAAAAGTTAAAACAGACTGAAACTGCTTACCTGTTAAACAGCAACTTAAAACTCGCAAATGATATCCTTTTATTGTCAGATGAAATCAGAAACAAACTCTCGGGGAAAGAAACCGGGATCAAGGTCACCGACCTGGATTCATATATAACACTAACAAACAGCCTGATAGCCGTTGACAAACGCATTGGTTCAGCCGGGAACCTGGGGATTATTTCCAATACCGGAAAAAGTCTGGATGTGCTCCTTCTGGCCTCATCGAACACAAACCTGCTCATGAATGAAGTGTTGCAAAAGAGAAAGCTCATATGGACAATTTCCCTGTATATTACACTAGCACTCATAACCATTTGCGGGATCATTGCCCTCATATTTATCACCAATAGCACTATCACCAGGCCACTTTCAAAAACGGCCGCGTGCCTCAGCCAGATAGTTAAAGGTGAATTGCCCGAAAATGCTGTGATTGAAGAAGGGCTCCCTGAAATACAACAGGTGGACCATGCCCTGAATGAACTGGTGACGGAATTAAGAAAGAAAACGGAATTTACCCGTTCACTGAATGAAAACAATCTTGACATACAGATGAGCCCCTCCGGCCCACATGATGATCTGTCCAGGGAATTGAATGCATTGCAGCAAAAGATGATTGATACTGCCACCTTGCAGAAAAAGAACGAGGATGAAAATGTCAAAAGACGCTATATTAATGAGGGCCTTGCCAAATTTGCCGAGATTTTACGGACACAAAGCAATGACATTCATCTATTGGGAGACGCCTTTATCCGTGATATCGTAAAATACCTGGGAGCCATCCAGGGTGGATTTTTCCTTCTTAATGAAAACCAGGATGACGAAAAAATGCTGGAATTGGTATCCTCATTTGCCTACAACCGCAAAAAATACATGCAAAAGTCACTTTACCTGGGTGAAGGACTTGTAGGAACCTGTGCCATGGAAAAACAGATCATCAACCTTACCGAGATTCCCGAAGGGTATATTACAATCACCTCAGGACTTGGCGACACGAATCCCGACAACCTGCTGCTGGTTCCTGTATTGCATGAGATGGAACTCATCGGGGTCCTTGAAATTGCCTCCCTGAACCTGTTTAAAGAACATGAAATTCAGTTCGCAGGTGAAGTAGCCGGCAGCCTTGGTGCAACGATCATTTATGCCCGCAATAATCAGCGCACCTCCGAACTGCTAACGAAATCACAGCAACAGGCAATGGAAATGGCTGAGCAGGAAGAAGAAATGAGGCAAAACATGGAAGAACTGAAAGCTACGCAGGAAGAATCATCGCGCCGTGAGGAAGAATTCCGCGGTATTGCTGAAGCCATTGGCCAATCGCTTTTTGTGATTGAATATGGACTTGATGGTGTAATTCGTGAAGTCAATGATAAATTCTGCATTTTCATGGGTCTTACACGTGAAGATATTACAGGTAAGGAACATCATATGGTGCTGGCAGGATCGCTGAATCCGGACGCGCTATTTTGGGATGAATTGCAAAGGAACAGTCATTTAACCCTGAATGAAAAAGTGAAAATAGGCAAGAAACAACATCATCTGAAAGAACATTTTGCCGTAGTATCGAATAAGGATGGCATTGTGGTAAGGTACATCAATTTCATAACAGAGGTAACATCGTAAAGAGCGATACAACCAATACACCATCAAACCATGCCTGAACTGGGAATAGTTGACATACGGGAAATTATAAGGGTTGTGAAATCAGAATATGATTATGATTTTGCAAATTATGCCCTTACCTCCTTCAAGCAACGGCTTGAGCGGCTCATGGCATTGTATAACATCAGTACGATGGAAGCCCTTACCGTAAAATTAAAGGAGGAAAGCGCTTTTATTGATACATTCCTTCACGATATTGCAGTCCCCTCTACGGAAATGTTCCGGGATCCTTCCCTTTGGAGATGGCTGCGCGAAGAGTATTTCCCGAGGGTAATGGACAAATTTCCCGGTAAATTCAAGATCTGGCTGCCCTCTTGTGTTTCAGGCGGAGAATTATATTCCCTGGCCATACTGTTATCAGAATCGGGATTTCTCGACAAGGTGCAGATCATTGCCAGCTGCCTGAGTCTGCAAAGCATCGAGGAAATTAAGAATGGAAGTTATGACCAGAAAAAAATGGAAATTTCCGAAGAAAATTACAAGCGCTTCAATGGTGCACGGCAGCTTTCGGATTATTATAAGACTGACCGCACCGGGATAATCAGGGATACTTCGTTAATAAGCCAGGTTGAATTTAAAAAACTAAATATTAACTTTGATAATGCACCCCAAAACGTCAGGCTTATTTTATTCAGAAACAGCATGATATATTACTATCCTACGCAACAGGAAAAAGTTTTGCGTATCCTTTATAATTCTCTATCAGCTTCAGGACATCTTGTGATCGGCATTCGTGAAAAGCTAAGCGGAATGAGCCCCGGACGTGATTTCGAAGTGGCCAATGAAATTGAATGTGTTTATCGTAAACGAATGTTTGGTTAAGCGATGAATTACAAGGCAGTCATAATAGGCGGTTCGGCCGGCAGTTTCCAGGTAGTTACCCGGATTTTGAACAGTTTGCCCAAAACATTTCCATTGCCGGTTTTGTTGTGCCTGCATCGGCTAAAGCATGTCCGCTCGGGATTTGTCGAGGCCCTTTCACTTAAATCGAATATACCGGTTGAAGAACCCTATGATAAGGACCTGCTTCGCCCGGGAAAGGCCTATCTTGCTCCTGCCAATTATCACATGTACATAGAACTTGCCAATCGCATTGCCCTTTCAACAGAGGAAACGGTAAATCATTCCCGTCCGTCAATTGATCTTTCATTTATCACTGCGGCCAATGCCTACCGGGAAAAACTCATTGGTATCATTCTCTCGGGGGCCAATAAAGACGGTGCAGCCGGACTTAAGAAAGTACACGACAACGGAGGTATTGCCATTGTCCAGGATCCGGTTGAATGTGAGGTGAAAACAATGACACAATCGGCCCTGCAACTTACCCGGGTGGATTTCGTATATACCACAGATCAAATCATTAATTACCTTGTAAAGCTGAAGTAAAACGATGCCAAACCTTAGTAAATACAGACAATTCAGTATTATGATCATGGTCATCATGGTCATCTCATTTGTGCTGTCGTTTGCCTCGCTATGGAACTCGGTAATAACAGATAAAATCAAATACACCGGATGGAATATTGCCTTTATTTTAATCCTGTTTATTGCCGGAATGCTTCTTTTTTATTTCGTTTATCAGTTTACAGATGAAAAAAATGCTGAAGAAAATAGAAAAAAAGCATATGAATCGGGAAAAGCTGAAATTCTGAATGAACTTGAGAAGAGAAACCAGGTTGAAACTGCAATCAGCCAACCAGGTGATGAAGATATTGAAAAGACAGTTTCCAGGATAATGACAGGGATCAAGTCAGGCAGGAACATGAAAACAGGCAATAAGATCCTGGCCAACCTGGCCAAGCACCTTGGATTCGTGCAGGGCATCCTTTATATCAAGGGATCAGTCGGGCGAATTATACATTCCTGAAGGAGAATATGCCCTTACCGGGCAGAAACCAGCCGCATTCCGAAAGGGAGAAGGACTTAGCCGGACAGGTGGCAGAAAGCAAGACTCCCATGGTTTTGTATGATATTCCGGAACAATATTTTACTGTTGAATCGGCACTGGGAAGTTCAAAGCCCCGCTTTCTTATTGCTTACCCCGTTGATTTTTGAAGGTGAATGCTATGGAGTGCATTGAGCTGGCTGCCTTTAAAAAGCCGGATGACCTAACAGGTAAAATAATGCAGCGATTGTCTGCTGAACTGGGACCTATATTACATACATCTTTTGCTGCCTGATGACCCATGAATGAAGAAAAAAGAAATACCATCCTTCAGGATATCATACACAGTGAAACATTTATCACTGCGCTGGTTGCAGGTATATTGTTTCCGCTTATCGCCTGGAGTATTGAATTTGTACACGGAAAAGTTGCCGTTTCCCTTTCAGGTATCGGTACTATCCACAAGCATGAGTCCTGTATTGTGGATTACTTGACCTGGTTCCTTTCATGTTCATTGCAGGATCATATATCCTTGATCAGCGGCAGAAAAGAAACCACGGACAACTGGCCACCCAGCTCAGTGAGACGGGATGCGCGCATGAATACGATGGCAGATTTTGCCCAGAATATCGGCGAAGGAAATTACACGTCAAAGCTGGCACTTGATACGAATAATGATATGCTGGCCCAGTCATTGCTTGTTATGCGCGACAACCTGCTGCAGAATTCAAGAAAAGAATCAGAACTCAGCTGGATTGCCGGCGGCAAGGAAACCATTTCAGATATTCTACAGCAGTACAATAAGATCGATGAACTCGCAAACAGGGTTATTCATTCCCTTGTCAGTTACACCCGCCTGGTTCAGGGTGCCCTGTATATTTATGATGAGGATACAAAAACCCTGAAAAGTGCTGCCACCTATGCCTATAACCGCAGAAAATACACAACCCAGGAATATAAGCTTGGATATGGATTGATCGGAGAATGTGCCTATGAGATGGACTACATTTACCGCACTGAAATTCCCGATGATTATGTAACCATTAGCTTCGGTCTTCTGGGAGATCAGAAACCACGGAGCCTGCTGCTGATCCCTCTTATCTCGGATGAAAAGCTCCAGGGTGTGCTGGAATTTGCTTCCCTCGAAACTCAGATCCCTCAGCTTACCATTCGCTTTTTGAAAGAATTGGGTGAAATTATAGCCCGAACCTTTTTTAATCTTGAAAATCAACCAGCGTACCGAAAAGTTGCTGGTCGAGTCACAGCAGATGACGCTGGAACTGCAGGAGAATGAAGAGGAACTGAGGCAAAATGCCGAAGAAATGCGGGCAACCCAGGAGGAACTTAAAAAATCGAACGAACACCTTGAGTCAAAAATCCTGGAGGTGGAGAATGCCCAGAAAAGACAGTACTCGCTGCTCGAAAATGCATCAGAGATCATTGCCATTTATGATGAAAACATGGTAATGAAATATGAAAGTCCGTCGGTAATTAAAATCCTGGGCTTTACACCGGAAGAAATGATGGGCGGTACAGGATATCGACAGGCTGACCCGAAAAGGGGAAAACAGCATGCGGAATATGTTCAAACAACTGCTTGCCAATCCTGCCGAACCGGTTGTGATTCAGTATACCTACATGAAAAAGAACGGGCAGAAGATCTTCCTGGAAGCCACAGGACGAAATCTGCTTGATGATAGCGCCATCAGCGGCATCATTATCAATTCAACCGATATCACCGAACGGAAACGTGCTGAAAGGGAAGAACGGCTAAAAAGCAAGATGCAGGCCCTTGTCGGAAAATTCACTCGACCTGATCATACGTCTCAGCACAGTGGGTCAGTTCTTCTATGCCAACCCGGTGGTCCGCAGATTTCATGGATATTGATCCCAAGGATATCATGAATAAAACCCTCAACGAGGTACCCATGTCGGAAATGCTGATGACCTATTTCAGGGAAACCATTGACACAATTAAAGCATCACCCGAAAAACGTGCTGCTGAAATTACAATTCCTACCCTGATCGACGGTATTCAAACAGACCGGATCATGAGTTTTGCAGCCATTCCCGAATTCAATGAAAATGAACTGGAAACCATTCTTTTTGTAGGACATGACATTACCGAAGCCAAGCAGATTGAACATGAGATCCAGGATAAGAACAGGAAAATCGAGGATTCGATCAATTATGCCCAGCGCATTCAAACTTCCATCCTGCCGGATATCAGTTCAATAAGGGAATACCTGCCCAAATCATTCGTGTATTATAAACCCAGTGATGTGGTCAGCGGCGATTTCCCATGGTTCTTTAACAAGGGCAATGATATTTATATTGCTGTGGTTGATTGCACCGGCCATGGCGTTCCGGGAGCCCTGCTGTCATTTGTTGGATATTTCCTGCTGAATAATATTGTTGACCATGACAGGAAGATTTCTGCCTCTGAAGTATGCGATCTGCTGCATTTTGGCGTGAGAAAGACCCTGAAACAGGATAGCGAGGAAGCCGAAGCCCGAGATGGCATGGATATAGCCTTTTGCAAAATTAACCACGTTGACAGTGAATTGCAGTATGCAGGAGCCCACCGACCACTTTATCTGTTGAGAAACGGTGAACTGCTTGAATTTAAAGGTGACCGGAAGGCCATCGGAGGAATACCCCACCGCAAAAAAGTGGAGGAGAATTTCACCAATTATGTGATAAAGTACAAACGCGGGCGATAAATTTTTCTTCTTTTCTGACGGACTGCCTGACCAGCTGGGTGGATCCAGAGGACAAGAAATACTCACCCAAGCGCATTCGCGAACTGATCCTTGAAAATAAAAATCTGCCCATTGAAAAGTACAGTACCCTTTTTGAGGAAGACTTTGACGTTTGGAAAGGTGAGGGCAAGCAAATTGACGATGTTTTACTTGATCGGAATTGAATTTTAGTAATATTGTAATAAAATCTGTTAACCTATGGATAATAAAAAAGATGTGAAAGGTTTTCTGGAATTTGTTTATGAATTCTACAAATCCATGAAAGCTCATGAAATTACCCTCGTGTATGAAGGCGAAATTACACATCAGATTACGAAAGCTTTTACTTCGCTTACCGAATCGAACATGTCAAAAGAAGATGAACCGAATTCAGTTCAGCGAAAAGTATTTCATGTGATGGTCGAATGTCTTCAGAACATCAGCAAACATGCCGATGACTTTACTTCCAATGACTACCTGTTTTCAGGCAGAGGAATCTTCCTTGTCAGCAAAGGTGAGAACGAATACAGCGTTACCACCGGCAATGCAGTTGAAAATGACAAGATTGAATACCTTACTGAACTGCTTGAAAACATCAACCGGATGGACAAGGAAGAACTGAAAGAACTCTATAAAAAGCAAATGAAAGAAGGCCGGCTTTCCGAAAAAGGTGGAGCCGGACTTGGTTTTATTGATATCAAAAGAAAAACAAACAAGGAACTGGAATATCATTTTCTGCCCATTTCAGATGATACCTCATTTTTTCTCCTGACATCAACTATTTCAAGATCTGACAATTAAAATAACTCAATATATGGAAACAATCAAAATACAAGGTACCGAAGACACCCCAAAAATAATTCTGGATGCCGGAAATGAAATCCTTGAGATCAGCGGCCGTTCTTTGCCTGAAGATGTGTCCTCATTTTATGAACCGGTTCTCAATTGGCTGAATGAATACTGCTGAAAATCCAAACAAGAAGACTGTATTCAACTTCAAGCTAACCTATTTTAACACAGCATCCTCCAAGCTATTGCTCGATATCCTGATGAAGCTTGAGGAAATGCATGAAAAGGGACAGGAAGTACTGATCCGCTGGCATTATCCCGAAGATGACGAAGATATGGCAGAAGCCGGTGAAGAATATGCCGATATTGTTGATGTGCCATTTGAACAGGTATCTTATTGAATGTGACCTTTATCTATAGGCTTACGCCAGTGTCAGTCAAAACAGGTTAATGAATGAGTGAAGAAATTCTCAGAGCGTTGATGCAACTGTTTGCTATTATAGCCAAACAGGATGAAGGCGTGGAATCTACCCAGGTGGAATATGTTAAGAATTTTTTGCAGCAGCAGCTCAATGATGAAGAGGTTAAGGAATACTTTCTGCTTTTCAGGCAGTATAGCGGTATGGAAGATGGCGAAAACGGCGCCGACATTGATGAAGATAAGGGCATACGGAAACTGACTTCTGTAAAGGATTCAGTAAGAATTCTCGGCCTCTGTAAAAAAATTAATAAAACCCTCACCCAAAAGCAAAAGGTTGTTGTACTGGTCAGACTGTTTGAAATTGTGAATGCCGACCGTAAGTTTACCGATCAGCGTATGCAGATCATCAATACGGTTAGCTGAGGTATTTAAGGTGGAGAAGGAAGAATTTACAAGCATTGAGTCTTTTGTAATCAAGAATGAACCCCATGAACTGGATGATAACAACATCCTGATCATTAATGATAAACCGGATATTCCGCAGGAGGCAAAAAAAATACCGACAAAGCAACTTGCATGGCGATATTTTTGTTCTCAAGATCATGAGTGCGGATCTCTACTTTTTAAAATATACCGGAAATGAAGACCTTTTTTTAAATGGTCTTCCTATCCGGAATGACCGGATTTACCTGTTCGCCAACGGCAGCACAGTTAAACTGCCCAAGGCGGCACCCATTTATTTCAGCGATGTAGCAGCCCATTTCCTGGCAGATACCGTTTCAAATCCGATATCCTACATTGCCCGGGATCTTGAATATAGATTTCCCAACGGAAATACCGGAATACACCATATCAGTTTTTCTGAAGCCCATGGACGGCTCATTGGGATCATGGGAGCCAGCGGTGCCGGAAAAACAACCCTTCTGAACGTGCTCTGCGGAATTGACAGACCTTCAGAGGGCGAAGTGCTCATCAATGGCATCGATCTGCATAATAACAAGGAAAAACTTGAAGGCGTAATCGGACTCGTACCACAGGACGACCTGCTGATTGAGGAACTTACCGTATATCAGAACCTGTATTATAATGCCAGGCTTTGTTTTGAGGACAAAAGCGAAACTGAAATCGACGAGCTTGTCAATAAAATACTGGTAAACCTGGGACTTTTCGACAGGAAAGAACTGAAGGTGGGATCTCCCCTGAAGAAAATGATCAGCGGCGGACAGAGAAAAAGACTGAACATTGCACTGGAACTGATCCGTGAACCTGCTATTCTGTTTGTAGATGAACCTACTTCGGGACTTTCATCCAGGGACTCGGAAAACGTCATGGACCTGCTTCGTGAACTTGCCCTGAAAGGCAAGCTGATTTTTGTTGTCATTCATCAGCCCTCTTCTGAAATCTACAAGATGTTTGACAAGATGATCATCCTCGATACCGGTGGCTTTATGATATATTACGGCAACCCGGTGGAAGCGGTGATGTATTTTAAACGGCTGGATGCCCAGGTAAACAGTGAAATAGGAGAATGCCAGGCCTGCGGAAATGTAAATCCCGAACTGATATTCAACATTATCGAAGCCAAAGTGGTGGATGAGTTCGGAAATTATACCGATGCCCGCAAAGTAACACCACAACAGTGGGATGACCACTTTAAACAGTTGGTGACTTATAAGGAATCCCCGCAGAATGAAGGCAACCCGCCAAAGAACCTGAGAATACCCGGCTGGTTCAAACAATTTGGCATTTATACGGTTCGTGATTTTTTTTCAAAGATCAGCAACAAACAATATATTGCCCTGAGTCTGCTTGAGGCACCGGTACTGGGCTTTATCCTGTCGTCCATCATCCGGTATATCGAGGATCCGGTTTCGGGACATTATGTGTTCAGGATCAATGAAAATATTCCCATTTTTATCTTCATGTCACTGATCGTAGCGCTCTTTCTCGGACTTACAATCAGTGCGGAGGAGATCTTCAGGGACCGGAAAATATTAAAGCGTGAACAGTTTCTTAACCTGAGCCGTTCAAGCTACCTGATTTCGAAAGTGATGATCCTGTTTTCGATCTCCGCCATTCAGTCGTTTCTGTTTGTGATAGTTGCCAACCAGTTTCTGGGAATACAGGGAATGAATTTTATATACTGGTTTGCCCTTTTTTCAACGGCTTCTTTTGCCAACATGCTTGGCCTGAACATATCTGCTTCCTTTAATTCAGCTGTGACAATTTATATTCTTATCCCGCTTGTTATGATTCCCATGATGATCCTGAGCGGAGCCATGTTTAGCTATGACAAGCTGAACAAGAATATCAGCAGGGTGGATAAGGTACCCGTACTGGCTGAAATGATGGTCACCAAATGGTCATATGAGGCCCTTATGGTCCATCAGTTTAAGGACAATAGGTTCATGAAGCAGAAATTATATCAGATTGAAAAAGAAGAAAGCCAGAGTGATTATAAGAAAGTATACTGGCTTCCTGAACTTGCCGAGCGTCTTGACCGTGTTCGTGCCGAAGTTCAAAGCACAGGAACAGTAAGTATGTCTTCCAATGACCTGTTACTGATCTCCAATGAAATCACCAAGGAGTCGCTCACCAATAAGGACGTCCCTCCCTTTGCAGGCATAGACGAACTTCAGCCGCTTAAATTTACTTCCTCAACTGCCGATCTTGTCAGTAATTATCTCTCCATTCTAGACAAATATTATGGAGAAAAATTTCAGAAGATCAGCCGTCAGAAAGAGAACTATTTCAATTTTTACCTCGATCGTGACCCGGATGCATACAACCAGCTGCGCGACCGTTATGATAATGAAGGGGTTTCAGATATAGTACGGAAGGTGTATGAAAAAAACAAGATCCTTGAATATGATCATCAGCTCGTTCAGCATTACGATCCGATTTATTATGATCCTTTCGTGGGAAGCATCTTCACACTCAGGACACACTTCTTTTCACCTGTAAAACCATTCCTCGGAAAACTATATGATACCTATTGGTATAACATGATCGTGATATGGCTGCTCACATTATTTTTATACCTGGCCTTATATTTTGAATGGTTAAAGAAACTTATTAACTTGTCTCAACGTTTCAACAAGAACAACTGAAATGTAAATTAACATTATCTCAACAGGAGTCAATCATTATTTTGTTAAACAAAACACCAACTTATTATGCCCAAAGTATTTGTATATCTTCTGATTACACTGGTGATAGCCGCCTCCTGTAAATCAGGCGGACAGGAAAAAAATGCTACGGACGAGATACCAGATTCTGTTCTTAATCAGGGTATTGAGATCTCCGAAGAAGTTATGCAGGATATAGTGCAGAATATTTCCTCGCCCGTTGAAATGGCCGCCATGATTAAAGATCTCGGCGTACCCTACTCCATTAAGTACATATCCTCTACCAACAGGGTGGGCAATCTGACTACCAGTTACCAGCAATCCCTGAACCTTGGCATTTATGCCGCCGATCTGGGATACCTGAATATGTATAATAAAACCACGGCTGTCATTGATTACCTTACTGCGATCAAGACCTTATCAGATCAAATTAAAGTGGGACAGTTCTTTGATTTTACCACACTGAAAAGATTAGCCACCAATAGCAAAAACCTGGATTCATTGATGTATATCTCTGTGCACAGCTTTAACCAGATGGATAAATACCTGCACTCAAATAACCGCACCAACCTCAGCACACTGATAGTAACGGGCGTCTGGATCGAAGGTTTGTACCTGGGAACCCAGGTTTATAAAGTTGCTCCCGACAAGCAACTTGCTGATCGTATCGGCGAGCAGAAATTAACACTCGATCAATTGGTTCTCGTATTGGACAAATTTAAAAAAGACAAGCAATACGAAAAATTACTCACAGAACTTATGGTCCTTAAAGATCTGTACAAGTCGGTGGTTATCACTTATGAAACAGGTGAACCGGAGATGGTGGAAGAAAATGGAATGCTGACAATCGTTCAGCATGACAAAAGTATTGTTAATATGACTCCCGCACAGCTCACCAGTATTATCAATGCAACTGAACAAGTCCGTAACCGGTTAATAAGCTTATAATTATGAAGAAATTCTTCCTGATATTATCCCTTTGCCTGTCTGCAATATTCGGCTCATTCCCAGGATATATCCCAGCTTACGGCCCAATGTGCTGCCAATGCAGGCGATGTTATGTACCTGAAAGACTTTGTTGTTAAACTTGACCAGGGTACTCCGGGTGGAGCGCCTCCTACGGTAAGGTCTGCATTGTTACTGAGCAAGAATGTAGTATATCGTTTTTCAATATGCACAGCTCCAAATTCTTCGGGAGAAGCTGTACTGCAATTGTTTGACGGTGGTACCATGATTGGAAGCACCTATATCGCATCAACAGGAAAAGAATTCCCGTTTTTCGATTTCAAATGCCAGAAATCGGCTGTTTACCATGTATTCATCTCCTTTAAAGAAGGAAAAGCCGGGGAAGGCGTTGGAATTATGTCCTATGTGAAGAAACTTTGATTACAGAACCCAGAGCAAAACCATCATCACAAGGAAGAGAGATAAAAGACCCTCGTGGATCCAGTTCCTGGTGCAGTTGCAGAAATAATGACTGAAAAGGAATGAGAGGGGAATAGCTGCAATACTCACAATATCAATTCCAACACCTGGTATCACCAGGAAAATGATCACTGTAAAAAGAAACAGCCACAGATAAAGCATAAATATCTTTCTTCCGTGGATCTTCATCTTATCAATGGCCAAAGCCATGAAATAACTTGAGTAAATCATCATGCCAGCTATGAATAGCCATCCGATCAATTGAATGATGCTGTAGGTCTGCTTGTGATGCTGAAATAATCCGCTGAATCCGGGGAAAAATTCCTTTACAGGGACCCCTGCTACATAATATCCCGAGACAACAAACAGATAGGGCAACATAAGACCCAGAAAAACATAAACCCATTCTCTCCAGTTTAACGGTCTTAACATGACCAGAGCCATAAGCAAGAAAATAAACAGTAAAATGGCCGGAAAATAAATCAGGCTGGCAAGGGAAATCAGGAAACCTGTATCAAGGAAATTAACCGATGGTCCGTCAGTTTTATAAGTCACAAATAACCTGAACAGGATAATGATTACCAGCAGGGAACCCACGAGGGCCGGTGTCAGCTGATGTGTCGGATTGAAGCCTGCCGTGAGCACAATATAAAATAAAGCAGGAAGCTGGGTCCTAACGTGAATAAAAATATGTATTGTATTTAACTGGATCAGCAAAAAGGCGTTGGTAAGAATGATCAACAGTGCAATCACCATGGAAAGCACCCTGTAGTGAACATTGAAAGATGCTAACCACTGAGCCGGAACTGTTCCGGTAAAGGCCTGATCCTGTAAAGGAACCGCTTTAAAAAAATCAGGGACCCAGTACACAAAAGGGACCAGAACAAGTAAGACAAGAACACCAATACTGTTGCCGTTGAAAAATCTTAACACTGTAAATGGAATTACCGCACCGGTTTATAAAAGGGCTTCTACCTTGTGTACCAGGTTACTCTTCGGAACTGCACCCACCTGCTTATCCGCAACCTGTCCGTTTTTAAAGAAAAGAATCGTTGGAATATTCCGGATCCCGTATTTGGCTGATACCGCGGGATTGTTATCTACATCAAGTTTTCCAACCACGACCTGATCCTTGAAATCTTCTCCGATTTCATTCACAATGGGTCCGATTATCCTGCAGGGACCGCACCACTCAGCCCAGAAATCTACCAGTACAGGCTTGTCAGAATGAAGAACCAGCTCCTCAAAATTCGAATCCGTAAGTACAATTGCCATTTTTATCTGTATTAAATGAAAAAATTATGTGTGAAAAACCATATCTTATAATTTGCAAAGTTATAAAAGTGCGTGTGAACAACAAGCGCCCATCAGAACAGTTTAAATTCCATTTCCGAAGATTGCGTTAAAAAAGAGATCAGCTCATCACTCAGGACAATCCGCTGTGACCTGCAAAAAAGATCGATACTCACATTATCTTCAGGATCGTAAACGAGGATTTTAAGGTTGGCACTTCCCCCGCCTTGTTGAACATAACCTTCGAAACCTTCAAGAAATTCATCTGTTATGGCATCCAGCGGCATCCTGATCTGAATGTTTTTCACCAGCTCTTCCCGCACGGAACTTAGTAAATAGATAGTTTTTATCTTGAATTCAAGCTCAGGCTGATTTTTCCATGAGTTCTCGCCAACAATCCCTTTGATCAGCAGGGAATATCCCTCATACAGATATTTTCGGAAGTTCTCATAATCCTTGTTAAACAGGGTTATTGAAAAAGTATCTGAATAGTCTTCCAGGGAAAATGATCCAAAGGGTTTACCGTTTTTTGTTGTGGCATGCCGCACGGTTGTGATCATTCCTGCTATGGTTATTTCCTTGTTCCTTAGGGGTTCCAGATCTCTGAGCTCTGCAAGCGTATTTGTGCAGAACTGGTTCATTTCCAACTTGAACTGGTCAAGCGGGTGTGAAGACAGATAGATGCCGATTACTTCCTTTTCCTTGTTCAGTTTGAGCAATGCAGGCCATTCGGATGTTCTGCCGGGCCTGGGCTTGATCACATCAATGCTGTTTGCAGTTCCGAACAGGGTTGGTGTGGCATCCGACTGGCTCTGTATCCTGTTGCCATAGCGGATGAGCTGCTCAATGAATCCCGGACCTCCGTCTTCATTTTCGAAATACTGATGCCGCTGTAGGTCCCTGAAGCTGTCAAAACCGCCTGCCAGGGCCAATGCTTCGAGGCATCGCTTATTTACAGTGGAAAGGTTAACCCTTTCAACCACATTAAAAATATCCTTAAAAGGGCCTCCGTTTCTTCTTACTTCAATAATATGCTCCACGGCTGATTCTCCAACACCCTTGATGGCTGCCAGGCCAAAACGGATCAGGCCCTGGCTGTTCACAGTAAACCGTGCAAAACTTTCATTGATGTCAGGAACCAAAACCTGGCTTCCCATCCGCCGGCACTCATCCATAAAGAAGCCGATCTTCTTCAGGTCATTCAGATTCCTGCTTAATACAGCTGCCATAAATTCAGCCGGATAATGCGCCTTGAGATATGCTGTATGATAAGAGATCAGCGCATAACAGGTGGAATGCGATTTGTTGAATGCATAATGGGCAAACGATTCCCAGTCTTTCCAAATCTTTCTTGCAGTCTTGGGATCATGTCCGTTCCGCACGCATCCCTCTTCGAATTTCACCTGCAATTCATTCATCATGGATGCGATCTTTTTCCCCATCGCCTTCCTGAGGGAATCCGCCATACCCTTTGTAAACCCGGCAAGCAACTGTGACAGTAACATCACCTGCTCCTGGTATACTGTGATGCCATAGGTATCCTTCAAGTATACCTCCATCTCAGGAATGTCATACTGGATCTCTTCTTTTCCGTGTTTGCGGTTGATGTAACTGGGGATATATTCCATCGGGCCCGGCCTGTATAAGGCATTCATGGCGATAAGGTCCTCAAACCGGTTGGGCTTTAATGCCTTAAGATGCTTTTTCATCCCGTCGGATTCGAACTGGAATAATCCGGTAGTTTCCCCCCGGCTATAGAGTTCATAGGTCATCGGATCATCCAGCGGGATGTTTTCCATGTCAATTGTGATATGATGCGAGGCCTGGATATTCTCCAGCGTATCTTTGATAATGGACAGGGTTTTGAGTCCCAGGAAGTCCATTTTCAGCATTCCTACTGATTCAATGTGCGAACCCTCAAACTGGGTTACATTTAATTCGGCATCCTTGTTACGACAGATGGGTATATATTCTTCAAGGTTGTCCTTGCCTATGATGATGCCGCAGGCATGCACGCCAGTCTGTCTGACAGAACCCTCCAGCACTTCTGCATATTTTAGCGTACTGGCGATTAGTTCGTTCTCCGACATTTTTTCCACAAGCAGGGCCGGGACCTTTTCATATACATCTTTAAAGCTGGTTCCCGGAGTTTCCGGTACCATTTTCGCCAACCGGTCAGCCTCCTGCAATGGCAATTTCTGCACTCTTGCCACATCGCGGATTGCCATCCTGGGAGCCATTGTTCCAAAGGTGATAACATGGGCAACCCTGTCGCGGCCAAATTTCTTCACAACATACTGCAAAACCCTCTCCCGGCCATCTTCGTCAAAGTCGATGTCGATATCAGGCATTGATATGCGGTCGGGGTTCAGGAACCGCTCGAACAGCAGGTCATACTTGATCGGGTCAATATCGGTGATCCGCAGGCAGAAGGCTACCACTGATCCTGCTGCCGATCCCCGGCCCGGACCAACAGCCACGTCCATTTCCCTGGCCGCCCTGATCACATCCCATACAATGAGGAAGTAACCCGGGAATCCCATTTTTCGAATGGTTTCAAGCTCAAAATCAATCCTTTCACGGATCGTCTCGTTGATATCGGGATAACGCTTCTCCGCACCATGGTAGGTAAGATGCCTCAGGTATTCATTGGCATCGGTAAATCCTTCCGGAAGGGGAAAATCCGGCATAATGGGATCACTGTTCAGGTCATAGGATTCTATCTTATCGGCAACTTCCTGTGTATTTGCGATGGCCAGGGGCAGGTCGGCAAAAAGCTGTTTCATTTCCGCCTGGGTTTTAAACCATTCCTGGCGGGTATAACGCATACGGTTCGGATCATCCACATCCTTGCCCGTGCTGATACACAAGAGCCTGTCATGGGCAGCCGCATCTTCCTCATTGATAAAATGCACATCATTTGTGGCAATGCATTTTAAACCCATGGAGGAAGAGATTTCGAGCAGGTGCTTATTGACAAATACCTGGTTTTCAAATACCTCCCGGTCAACCCGCGTATCACCGGAAAAATGACGCTGCAATTCAAGGTAAAAATCAGGACCAAAAATCTCAACATATTCTGCAAGCGCCTTCATGGCCGATTCCATGCCTTCATGACGCAGCAGCCAGGGTATCTCCCCGTGAAGACAGGCAGAGGATGCCACAAGTCCCTTGCTGTATTTGCGGAGTAATTCTTTATCTACGCGCGGTTTATAGTAAAATCCTTCTGTCCACCCATAGGAAACCAGCTTGATAAGGTTCCTGTATCCTTCCTTATTTTTTGCCAGCAGAATCAGGTGAAAACCACCACCGTCCTGTTTATCCGATTTCTCATGCCTTGAGCGGCGGGCGACATAAACCTCGCATCCAAGAATGGCCTTAATTCCCTGCTTTTTTGCTTCATTCAAAAACTCCTTGGCACCGAACATATTGCCATGATCAGTGATGGCAACAGCGTTCATATGGTCGTTCTTTGCCTTGGCAATCAGATGCTTTATCACAGCAGCACCATCCAGGATGGAGTACTGAGTATGCACATGCAAATGGGTAAAAACCGATTTTTGTAAATCAACCGCCGTGTTGGTTAGTGATATTGCCTCATCCCGGGCTAACTGGCGGTTGGGTTGGATTACGATCTCAATTTTGGGGATCGTAATGGGATTGGCCTGTAAGAAAGCTTTGAAAACAGACTGATCTAATTTCAGCCGGGGTGTTACAATATCCTGGCGGAGCAGTTCAAGAAAGCACCGGGCTGTTGCAGCCACGTCAGCAGCAGCATTATGCGCCTCATCAAACCGTTCCTGAAAAAGCCTATAGTATAATTCATCCAGTGTAGGCCATTTGAATTTTCCACCACGGCCGCCCGGCAATGCACAAAACTCGGTTGATTCTTCCTTGGTACACACAGCAACCATGCCCGACAGCCTGGATTGAAATCCCTTCCGTACATATTCAGCCTTAATAATGTTCAGGTCGAATTCAACATTATGCCCTATCACAAAGGATGAAAGACTCAGGCATTTTTCAAATTCCCCGAGTACGAATAGAAGATCGACCCCTTCAGCCATGGCTTTTTCCGTAGTAATACCATGCACTTTTTCTGCTGCAAACGGAATTGTATAGCCTTCGGGCTTAATGATATAGGACCGGGCATCGGTTAACTGCCCGGTAGCATCATGACATTCCCAGGCCAGCTGGACCATACGTGGCCAGTTATTCGTATCGGTAGGCGGCGCATTATAATTGGCCGGCAAGCCAGTAGTCTCTGTGTCAAAAATCAAATACATCCTGTAAAAATACAGCAGATTGACTCAAAAAATGAGCGCTGTTGATAAAATTGGATAAGTCTGTGTTGCCCGAAAATCAGGATACCGGACTACTTATGACCTGCATCACCCGTGTTCTGCACTCCCGGGATGCTGTGGCTGCACTGACTGCATTTTCCGCTTCATCCGGATATTGATCATTTCAACAACCAGTGAAAAGAATACAGCAAAATAAATGTATCCCTTTGGAACATGATAATGAAATCCGTCAACGATAAGCATGAACCCAATTAATATCAGAAAGGAGAGGGCCAGGATTTGAAGAGTAGGATGGGCGTTAATAAACTTGCTTACTGCACCTGCGAATATCATCATCACACCGATGGCAATCACAATGGCAATTATCATTAGCAATACCTTATCCGATAGTCCGATTGCTGTAAGTATGGAATCAAATGAAAAAATAAGGTCAAGCAACACTATCTGCGTAAGAACTGAAGCTACGGTTTTCCTGGCTTTTACATGGGGAGTATGATCTCCTCCTCCTTCCATTTTCTGGTGAATCTCTGATATACTCTTTAACAGGAGAAAAAGTCCCCCGGCAATCAGAACCATATCCCTGACAGATATCCCAAGACTGAAAACTGTAAATAAAGGATTTGTAAGCCTTATAAAAAAACTGATTGTAAGCAGTAAAAGGCTCCTGAACAACATGGCCAGGATAAGACCAATATTCCTTACAGTGCGCCTGCTTTGAACCGGAAGCTTATTGGTGACAATGGAGATGAAAATGATGTTGTCAATCCCCAGTACAATTTCCAGAAATGTGAGGGTAAGTAGGGCAATCCAGTTTTCAGGGTGCAGGAAAATTTCCATAAATGGCAGGTTTCAGATTTTTATAGTGGCTTGGATCCGCTATTTTTCAACAATATCTGATTGATCTGTTCGCGAAACATCTGCTTGGTTGCATCCGGTGTATTCGCAATTCCTGAGGATATAGTCGGATTTCCCTCCATGGGGCAGAAAAGGAATGTGGGAATACTCTGAACATTAAATAACGAAGCCAGCTCACGCTCCTTGTCAATATTAACCTTGTAAATATCTATTTTCCCGGCATATTCTTTTGACAATTCTTCGAGAATAGGCGAGGTAATGCGGCAGGGTGCACACCAGTCAGCGTAAAAATCAACCAGACACGGTTTTTTGCCTGCAAATATCCAGGTTTCAGGATTTGTCTTATAATCCATGACCAATTTTACAAAATCTTCCCTGTTAATATGAACTGGCAGGGAACCAGAGGCAACTGTAGCCTTTGCCGAAGCAGGAGCCTTATCGTTTGAACTACTACTTTTGTCCGACTGCCCATTACATCCAATCACCAGGGCAAACAACAAACCCATCACCAGAAAGCTGCTTTTTTTCATAATCATTGATTTAAGCAAAAATTTATACAAATATGAAAATAATTAAGTTCACATCATAACGTATGCACTTATTTCCATATGTTAATACAATAATTGTGCCGGATATTTTTTCCCTGCTTATGGGTGCAATTTTGTCAGATGAATTAGTACCTGCTTGTAAATGCAGTCATGCAGTCAGAATAGTTCTGCAGTTCTGCAGTTCTGCAGTTAATTTCTCCGGAGAAATTTACCTCCATACTCTTATGTCACTAGATTCTAAATGACTGTTACAAAGGCAGGGTCGCTAGACTCTGCGACCTCAAAAAAGCAAAGCGCCTCAAAAAAACTTTGCGACCTTTGCGAATTCCTCTGAGTCCTCTGCGTTTAAACTTTTACGTATTACCTGTAAGGTTATAAAGTCCAAAATTTTCTCTCACAGATTTCCGCAGATTTCGCTGATTGATGCTCGCTTTGCTCGCATTTCGCGTTAAATAGTCCAGCCAGTTACTTATTTTGGGGCAAAATTGTTAAATGCTGAGGGACTCCTTACTCACCTCTCATCTCTCATCTCTTGTCCCCAGTCCCTCGTCCCTGGCTCCTTTAAAATATACTCCCTTTTCCGTTATCTCGATCTGTATCACTTTTAATAACATCAGGTTTACCAGAATTTTTTCCGCATCTGCCTTTCCGATTCGTGCAATTTTCGTGAATCCTGACAGGGTGATCCATTCATTTTCTTTCAGGTAAGCCATCAATATTTTTTCTTCCCGCCCGTAATTCAATAATACTCCCTTCTGCTTTCCCTGGCATTTCCAGAAATTCACAATAATGTTGTTGGCCTGAATGTTCTGGTCCCCCACCCTCACGTAGGCAATCAACTCCCCTGCATCATTCGGGGCAAAATGTGGTTTAGCCGAACTGGCCGGAATATCGATTTCAAGCACACATCGGCCCTCAACAAACCATTTTCTTATATGGTATTCAACGGCGGGTTTACAACACAGGTGAGCTGAAGATTCTGCCATATAGATTTCCTCCTCAGAGCGGATCCCGGTGATCCTTCCATTATCCTTCACGCCAATCAGCAATTTCCCCCCATCGGTATTGGCAAATGCTGAAAATGTGCGTGCCATTTTCCTGGCATCACTGATCTCAAATTTAAAATCCAGACCGCTGGTTTTCACCTAACTGGATGAGGGCATTGATGTATTGACCCGCCTTTTGCGAATCAGTCTTCATGGGTTCAGATTTAGCCGTTTTAAAAATCCGTCGCAAAAGTAAGGTATTTGTCTTAAAAATAATGGTCTCTTTGAATCTATCCGGATTGAAAATGCGTATGAACCTATGCAGACATAAGAATTATTAAATCAGAAAATTATGAGAAACGGGCAAATTCAAATTTGCAGGAAATCAGGTTTTATCTTCCTGCTTGTATTGGCAGGGATCTTATATCCATTGATTATACCCGCGAATACCCCACAACAACAGGCTGACAAAGTGGCTATCTTCAAGGAGCACCTGAAAAAAGGCGATGCCTTTCTTGCAGAAAAAAATTATGCATCAGCCATGCTGGAATATGAAAAAGCTTCTGATATCATGCCTGATGAAGAGCAGCCGAAACTCAAAATGCAAAGTATTGAGGCAACGCTGGGTATCAATGAACTGGCTGAGGTAAAAAGAAAGGTAGAACAGGCAAAAAGGCTGGAAAAGGAACAGTTGGAAAAAAGCAGGGAGGGTGCTACTCCTGTAAATAACGCACAGCAACCCGAAGTGACAAAATTCATAAAGGAGCGGGATCAGCAATCCAAACGCGACAGCCTGAGGAAGGTTATTTTTAATACCTATTCTGAAGAACTGAAGGCTGCAGAAAAGGACAAGGATATGATGGTACGCGCATCCGTTTATTATAAGATTGCTGATGCTTTCAGAAAAGTCAAGGATGAAGAAATCGCCATTAATTATTATAACAAGGCAATCGCGATTGAAGAGAAATTTGGTGTGCCAAAAAATGTATCCTCTGCGTATGAAGAAATCGCAGATGCCTACTATTCGTCCGGGAATTTTCAAAATTCAATTACGAGCTATGAAAAGTCCCTTGCCCTGAAAGAAAAATCGGGCGACAAAGCCGGCGCTTCAAAGGTAATGTCGAACATTGCCAACGTTTATGAAACCACCTATGATTATAAACAAGCCATCGATTATTACCAGGCATCGGCCAAACTGAAAGACAGCATTAAGGATGAATCCGGGCTGAAAGATGTGATGAATGACCTTGGAGATGTTTACTATAAACAAAAAATCCTCACAAGTTCCATCCTGTCCTATGAAAAAACCGTCGGCATCATTCAGAAACTGAACATGAAGCAGGCTCTTGGCCCGGTGTACAATAAGCTGGGAGTTGCCCATTATGAAATGGGTAACTATGCTGATGCAGAGAAGTTTTTTAAGGAATCCCTGAAGAACCTGAATGAAAACGGCAACCGCAAGGAAGCTTCCATGGCCCTGAACAACCTTGGTAACCTGCTTTTCATAAATAACAAATACAGTGATGCCATTTCCTATTATGAACGTTCTTTAACTTCAAAGAAATCGGAAAATTATTCATTCGGTGTGGCAGTCACCATGTATAACCTCGGTAATGCTTACAGGAGATCAGGGAACCAGGAAATGGCCATCAAAAACTACGAAGCCTGTAAAAGAATTGCCGACAGCCTGAATATCCCTTCACTTTCAGCCAAGAGCTGCAAGGCTTTATCGGTTTCTTATGAAGCATTCCGCAACTTCGAGAAAGCAGCACAACTCGAAGAGGAACTGGCCGCAATGAAACAGCCTACGGTGAGTATTGAAATTCCCGTTTCAGAAAACGAAATGGACCTTGAACATGAAAAAACTCAGGAAATTCTTTCAAAGCTGAATGAAGAGGCATTAAAAAGAAAGGACCTTGTTGAGGCTGGTGCAGACAAGAAGATGACCGATATGTATATCAATAACCTGAATGGCAGGTTTATGAAGGAACAAAGCAAAACCAAAATTCTGGTTATTATCGCCGGATCTCTAGGCTTTTTACTAATTGTAACCTTGATTATATCCAGGAGAAAAAAGAAAAAATAAAGAACCCGCACAGGGTTTGTGGAGAATAGGGGAGTCGAACCCCTGACCTATTGCATGCCATGCAATCGCTCTAGCCAACTGAGCTAATTCCCCCTTTAACCGCCGAAGCTTTAGCGATGGCGGGTTTTTCCGGTGCGGGTGGTTGTCCGCCTGCGCCAAGGCTGCAGCGGATGAGACAAAAGTATAACTTTTTTTGTATTTTCATGTATAACTACCAAAACTGCTTTATGAATTTTCCATTTCCAAAATCACATACCATGAAATTTACTCATTTACTCATTTTCGGGCTCCTGTTTATAATGAGCTGTTCCTCACCTGAAAAGCTCCTGCAAAAGGGAAACTACGATGCCCTGATTGAAAAATCAGTTAAAAATCTGATCAAAAAACCCGATAGTGAGGAAGATGCCAATATGCTTGACAAAGCTTATAAACTGGCCAATGACAGAGATCTCGACCGGATTAAATATCTTAAGATGGAGGGAAATCCGAATACCTGGGATGAGATGCTTGGTCTTTACAGTAGTTTGAAGAACAGGCAGGCTTCCGTTCGGAGGGTGCTTCCCCTTCATATGGGTGGTCGCACCATTCAGTATGAATACGTGGATTACGATGCGGAAATAGTGGCCGCCAAACACAAGGCAGCAGACTACTATTACAATCACGGTAAAAAACTGATGGAAGGCAAAACAAAGGAATCATACAGGCAGGCCAACTATGAATTCAGAAGGGCACAGGATTATTCCGGTGATTCTTATTCCGATCTGGGCCAATTAATTAACCAGACCCGTGAACTGGGAATAAGCAGGGTACTTGTAAGTTCAATGAACAAGACAATCCTCAACCTCCCGGCTGATTTTATGGACGGTCTTGTGGCGGTAAATGCCAATGAAATGAACAGTGAATGGGTTGAATATTATACCCGTAAAATGGAAAAGGAACCCAGCTATGATTATTATATCGATATCATTCTTCAGAATATTGAGGTGTCTCCGGATGTGGTTCAGGATAAAGATGCGATCCAAAAGAAAACTGTGGACAATGGTTTTGAATATGTACTCGACAGCAAAGGCAATGTAATGAGAGATACTGCAGGAAATGACATCAAAGTAAAAAAATACAAGGAAATTCAATGCACATTAATTGAAACGCACCAGTTAAAGGACTGCAACATAAAGGGCGAAATAGAATTTTCATCTGCCAATCCCCAGTCCCTGATCAAAAAGCAACCCATTGGTGCTACAATGCATTTTGAACACGTTTCTGCAAGGGCTGTGGGAGATGTTAATGCACTTACCCCCGAATCGAAGCAACTTATACAAATGAAGCCAGTGCCTTTCCCGGATGATATTCGTATGGTCGTAGACTGCACGGAGGCTTTGAAAAAGGCAATTAATGATGCCATTCAATATAACCGCGGAATATTGCAATAACCCACATGGATTTTTGCTAATTTTGCGCTTATTTATATTGAATTCTGAGTGAAGGGATATCGAATGAGTACAGAGCCTGAAAAGGCTGTATTAATAGGCGTAATAAATGATAACCAGGATATCCGTCTGGTGAATGATTATCTTGAAGAGCTTGCCTTTCTGGTAGAAACTGCAGGCGCAATCCCCGTTAAAAAATTCATTCAGCGGCTGGATTCTCCCAATGCACGCACATATATTGGCAGCGGTAAATTGAAGGAGATCCATCAATTTGCCATTCAGGAGAAAATCGATATCGTCATTTTTGATGATGAATTATCTCCCAGCCAGATGAGAAACATTGAAAAGGAACTGGAAATCAGGGTGCTCGACCGGACAAACCTGATCCTTGATATTTTTGCCCAGCGTGCAAAAACTGCCTATGCCAAAACACAGGTTGAACTGGCGCAATACGAATACCTGCTTCCCAGGCTTGCCGGAATGTGGACACACCTTGAAAGACAACAGGGAGGTATCGGAATGCGTGGTCCCGGGGAAACTGAAATAGAAACAGACCGGCGAATCATCCGTACAAAAATTGCACTTTTAAAAGATCAACTGGAAAAAATCGATCGTCAGATGATCACCCAACGCAAAAACAGGGGTAAACTGGTAAGGGTTTCTCTTGTGGGCTATACCAATGTTGGAAAATCAACACTGATGAACCTGTTAAGCAAATCCGATCTGTTTGCTGAAAACAAATTGTTTGCCACGCTGGATGCAACAGTCCGAAAGGTGGTGATTGGAAATCTTCCTTTCCTTTTGTCAGATACTGTGGGTTTTATACGGAAACTTCCCCATCACCTGGTAGAGTCATTCAAGTCCACCCTCGATGAGGTGCGTGAAGCGGATCTTTTGATGCATGTTGTGGATATTTCGCATCCCGGTTTTGAGGATCAGATCGGGATCGTCAACCAAACCTTGCAGGAAATTCATGCAGCCGATAAGCCAACAATAGTAGTATTCAACAAGACCGATGCCTATTCCTTCATTCCTAAAGAAGAGGATGACCTTAGCCCCCGGCAAAAAGAGAATCTCACTCTCGAGGAACTAAAAAACAGCTGGATGGCAAGAAACAATGCCCCTTCCATCTTTATTTCCGCCCTGAAAAAGCAAAATATAGATGCCTTGCGGGAGTTGCTTTACGAAACTGTAAAGGGAATTCATGTAACCCGATACCCCTACGACAATTTTCTTTTTTAGATCAGCTTTTCTTTGACAATGTATTCAGCAATCTGAATCGCATTGGTAGCGGCTCCCTTGCGAAGGTTGTCCGATACAATCCACATATTCATAGTGCGGGGCTGTGATTCATCCCGCCTTAATCGGCCCACAAATACCTCATCACGATTATGCGATATCAATGGCATGGGATATACATTATTTTTTGGATCATCCATGACGATTACTCCGGGAGAATTTTCGAGGATTTTGCGAACGTCGTGAATTTCAAATTCCTTTTCGCATTCCACATTCACGGCTTCTGAATGACCGCCGATTACAGGGACCCGGACTGTGGTAGCTGTTACCTGGATAGAATCATCTCCCATAATTTTCCTGGTTTCATTCACCATTTTCATTTCTTCCTTGGTATAACCGTTATCCAGAAAAACATCAATATGTGGAAGTACATTCAAATCGATGCGGTGAGGATAGGCCTTTTCACCCTGAGTGCCTTTTCTTTCATTCATCAACTGGTCTACCGCTTTTTTTCCTGAGCCTGTAACAGACTGGTAGGTAGAAACTACAATCCTTTTGATCTTATACGCTTTATGGATGCCTGCCAGTGCAACCACCATCTGAATGGTGGAACAGTTGGGATTGGCAATGATCTTATCTTCACGCCTGAGAACGTGTGCATTCACTTCCGGGACCACGAGTTTAATACCGGGTTCCATGCGCCATGCAGATGAATTATCCACCACGGTGATCCCTGCCTCTGCAAATTTAGGAGCCCATGTTTTTGATGTGGTACCGCCGGCAGAAAAAACTGCGATTTGCGGTTTTTTGTCAATGGCGGTCTGCATGCCAACTACTACATATTCTTTCCCCTTGAAAGCAACCTTTTTGCCGATCGATTTTTCGGAGGCAACCGGAATAAACTCGGTCACATCGAAATTTCGCTCTTCGAGCACTTTAATCATCTGTGTTCCTACCAGTCCGGTAGCGCCGACAACTGCAACTTTCATGGCTTTATATATTAAAATTACTCACTCTATTTTATAAGAAAATCCCCGCTCAGGGGATTTGTTTTTTCCTAACCAATTGCCTAAATTTCCTGTTCCGTTGCTTGCAAAATTCGCAAAAAAAATGATTAATGAAAACGTTAGGCGGTATTTTTTTGATACCCTGTTTAATATTCACCTCCATTTGTAAGGGGCAGGAAGAAGCAGGGCCATACTCACTCGTTATCTCTGAAATCATGGCTGACCCCCATCCTGTGGTGGCCTTGCCTGATGCCGAGTATCTTGAAATCTTTAACAGGGGATCATCGCCTGTTTCCCTTGACGGATACAGGCTGCTTTTTGGCGACAAACTTAAAATACTACCGGCTACCCACCCCGACGGGGTGGTGCTGTCGCCGGGAGAATATATCATTGTTTGTGACGAGGAAGATGAGGATGTATTTGAATCAAAGGGCAAAACACTTCCTGTGAGTAAAATGCCGGTAATTGTAAATACCGGTGCAACCCTGGTACTGGAGACACCCTCAGGGAAAGTCATTCATTCCGTTTCGTTCACTGACAAATGGTACAGGTCTGCTGATAAAGCTGGTGGCGGATGGTCACTTGAAATGATCGATCCTGACAATCCATGCGGACATGCCGGAAACTGGTGTGAATCGACAGATCCCACAGGTGGCACACCGGGATATATCAATTCTGTAAATGCAGAAAATCCCGATGGTCAAAAACCTGAGATGCTGCGTGCTTCAATGAATCCTGACAGTACAGTAGTGCTTTATTTCAGTGAGGACATGGATAGTGTTTCCCTTATAGATCCATTGAATTACTATGCCACCCAGGGATTGCTCCATCCTGTAAAGGCTGACCCTGTTGGACCCGCATTTTCTACAGTACGTCTCTTTTTTGAGGGTAGCCTGAATAGTGCGCTTACTTACTCGGTAACCGCTCTCCATGCGCTGAGCGATTGTGCAGGAAATTCATTGCAGAATAATGCAGAGGCTGATTTTGCCATTCCCCAGGTACCGGATAGTTTTGATGTTGTTATTAACGAATTGCTTTTTGATACCCCGCCAGGGATGTCTGAATTTATCGAACTATTTAACCGGTCGCAAAAGGTAGTTGATCTTGCCGGTTTTTCTATCGCTTCATACAATATCAACACCGACCTTGTGATCAGGATGACATTCCTCAAGGAAAATCCCTTTTTACTTTTTCCGGATCAGTATGTAATTCTCACACGGCAGGCTAACCATTTGCCGGATCAGAAAAACCGGCTTGATTTATCCAACGTAATTGAGCTGCCATCCATGTTTACCTTTCCTGATAAGGAAGGTAAAATCGCTATCCTTAATAATAATCAGATTTTGGACATGCTTCATTATAATCCGGCCATGCATTCCATTTTCATTAAGGAAAAAGAAGGTATTTCGCTGGAAAGGATCAGTGCCGATTTGCCAACAAATGAGTCTGATAATTGGTATTCTGCGGCATTCGACAAGGGTTATTCTACTCCGGGATATAAAAATTCACAGGAAATTTCACCTTCCACGGAGATTGAAACCATAATAGTTTCTCCGTCCGTTTTTTCTCCTGATGGAGATGGTTCGGATGACCAGGCATTTCTGACTTTATCGCCTGGAGGAGCAGGTTTCATCGGGAATATTGAGATTTATGATCTGCAGGGAAGAAAGATCAAAACAATATGCTCCAACAGTCTGTTGGGAACAGAAACCATTTTATCATGGGACGGGAAATGCAACGACAGCAGGGATGCACCATTGGGTATATACCTGATATACATAGAAATATTTAATCAGAAGGGCGAAGTAAAAAAATACAGAAAAGTTGTTACACTGGCACGGAGACTTTTATGAATAATTGACTAATTTCATGGCCTATAAATTTCGGGATAAGCCATGATCATTAAAAAAGAATACCAGGAAAAGTCCCTATTGCTCTATCAGGGTACACTTACTGTAAATCTCATCTCCATATTAAGCAATCACATTCGCTTGCTTCTCAGTCATGATTTCAAGGAACTGCAGAAAATTTTCAAAATATTTATTGAACTCTGCCAAAATGTCTCCTATTATTCTGCCGAGACATTCGAAGTAAATACCGGAATATTTTGCGGTTCGGGCTGGGTTTCCATTCAGGACCTGGATGAGTGTTACCACATTACTACAGGTAATATTATTAAACCGGGGGATACAGATACATTGATCCGTTATTGTCAGGAAATTAATTCTCTTTCCGAGGAAGAACTGAGAAAACTAAAAAGGGAAATCCGGTCAGAAGCTCTTGCAAAAGAAACCGGAGCACATATAGGCCTCATCCAGACCAGCATCATCAGCGGAAATCATCTTGAATTCCTTATTGACGATCAAGACGCAGAAAAGCCGGTTTTTATCCTGACGGCAATAATCAACAAGGAACCGGCATAATCAATTGGGCAATTCCTATAAAAGAGAATGTCATGAAATTTTTGCTGTCAGGAATTCGCGGTTCAACCGGGCTATATGTGAAAGAGATATCTGTTTAGGACATTCCGCCTCGCAAGCTCCGGTATTCGTGCAGTTTCCAAAGCCCAGTTCATCCATTTTAGCCACCATCTTCAGTACACGTTCCTTTGCCTCGATCTTACCCTGGGGAAGAACGGCAAATTGTGATACCTTGGCCGCTACAAAAAGCATGGCCGATGCATTTTTGCAGGCGGCAACACATGCACCGCATCCAATGCAGGCTGCTGCATCCATTGATGTTTCAGCGTTATGCCTGGGAATTGGAATACTGTTTGCATCCGGAACACCCCCGGTATTTACAGAAATATATCCACCGGCCTGAATGATCTTGTCAAGGGCAGAACGGTCAACCACGAGGTCCCTTATAATTGGAAAAGGTTTTGCCCGCCAGGGTTCCACAACAATGGTATCGCCATCCTTGAATTTCCGCATATGCAGCTGGCAGGTTGTTACAGCAGTATCCGGACCGTGCGGGTGACCATTAATATATAAGCCACAGGAGCCACATATTCCCTCACGACAGTCATGATCGAAACAAACCGGTATTTCCAGTTTATTGATCATCTGGTTATTAAGAATATCCAGCATTTCGAGAAAAGAACAGTCAGCTGAAATTCCGGTTATCTGGTATTTTTCAAACCTGCCTTTTGTCCTGGCATTCTCCTGTCTCCAAATCTTCAAAGTAAAATTCATAACCCTATATTTTATAATTGCGGGACTGTACTTTTATACTTTCATAAACCAGCGGCTCCTTATTCAGAACCGGTTCCTGGTTAGCGCCTGTATACTGCCAGGCTGCCACAAACATAAAATCGTCATCGTTTCTTTTGGCCTCTCCTTCTTCAGTCTGAAATTCTTCCCTGAAATGGCCTCCACAGGATTCTTCTCTTTGCAGGGCATCCCTGGCCATGAGTTCGCCCATCTCAATAAAATCTGCCACACGTCCTGCCTTTTCAAGCTCTGGATTCATCTCATCAATGCCACCGGGTATCCTGGCATCGGACCAGAATTCTGCCTTGAGGCTGCTGAAATCAATAATTGCTTTTTCAAGACCTTTCTTATTCCTGGCCATACCCACGGTATCCCAAAGCAGCAGTCCAAATTTGCGGTGCAACACATCTACAGGCTGGGTACCCTTAATCTGCATCAGTTTATTGATCCGCTCATGAACGCTATTCTCAGCCTCCTCGAATTCAGGGCGGGTAACCGGCATTCTTGGCGTCAATATTTCTGCTGCCAGGTAATTCTGAATTGTATAGGGCAAGATGAAATAGCCGTCAGCCAGACCCTGCATCAATGCCGATGCCCCAAGCCGGTTTGCACCATGATCGGAAAAATTGCATTCCCCAATGGAAAACAACCCCGGTATATTGGTCATGAGTTCATAATCAACCCACGTGCCTCCCATACAATAATGTATTGCAGGATAAATCATCATGGGTGTTTTATATGGATCATCATCTACAATTTTCTCATACATCTGGAACAGATTGCCATAACGTTCTTCGATCACATGTTTTCCCAATCGTCCGATTGATTCTGCAAAATCGAGGTATACAGCCAAACCGCTGCCAACACCAAATCCGGCATCACATCTTTCCTTTGCCGCACGTGAAGCAACATCCCTGGGAACCAGGTTACCAAATGCCGGGTAGCGCCGCTCAAGGTAATAATCACGGTCTGTTTCCGGTATATCAGCCGGTTTTTTTGTTCCTTTCCGAAGGGCTTCAACATCCTCTTTTTTGGCAGGAACCCAGATACGGCCGTCATTTCTAAGGCTTTCACTCATCAGTGTAAGCTTTGACTGATAATTCCCGTGAACCGGGATGCATGTCGGGTGTATCTGCACGAAGGATGGGTTGGCAATCAGGGCACCTTTTTTGTAGGTTTGCCAGATAGCGCTTCCATTGGAACCCATGGCATTCGTGGAAAGAAAAAATGCCCTGCCATAACCACCGGTAGCTATCACCACCGCATGGCTGAAGTGCCTTTCTATTTTACCGGTCACCAGGTTACGCACTATTATTCCCCTGGCTTTACCATCAACCAATACTATATCCAGCATTTCGGTGCGCGGAAAAATTTTTACAGTGCCCAAATCCACCTGGCGCATCAGGGCGCTGTATGCACCCAGCAATAATTGCTGTCCTGTCTGGCCCCGGGCATAAAAGGTCCGCGATACCTGGGCTCCGCCAAACGACCTGTTATCAAGCAGCCCGCCGTATTCCCTGGCAAAGGGAACACCTTGCGCCACGCACTGGTCGATGATATTGCCGCTTACTTCAGCCAGCCGGTAAACATTAGCTTCCCGGGCTCTGTAATCACCACCCTTAATTGTATCATAAAAAAGCCTGTATACACTATCACCATCATTCGGATAATTCTTGGCGGCATTGATACCACCCTGTGCTGCAATACTGTGTGCCCTGCGCGGGCTATCCTGGTAACAGAAAGCCTTTACGTTAAATCCCAGCTCTCCCAGACTGGCTGCTGCCGATGCACCAGCCAGGCCGGTACCTACAACGATAATATCCAGTTTTCGTTTGTTGGCCGGGTTTACCAGCTTTTGTGTGGCTTTATAGTTAGTCCATTTTTGAGCCAGCGGGCCTTCCGGAATACGTGGATTCAGCTTTGTCATATCAGTGTAGTTCAAATTCTTACATCCAGAAATAAATATAAATCGGGATATATAAAAAACCTCCCGTGATCACCACAGTGTAAATCAAACCGAGTGCTTTGATCAGCGGCGTATAGCGCCGGTGATCCAGACCAAGTGTTTGAAATGCTGACCAGAACCCATGCAGGAGGTGAAATCCCAAAAACAAAAAACAGGCAATATTAAAAATAACGTACCCCGGTATCTGAAATTTTTCAACAACCAAAATCCCCAGGTCATGATATTCTTTTCCATCATAAATGACCGGCGGCACCTCACCAAGTAACTTGGCCTTAAAATAAAAATCCATCAGGTGGATCACAAGAAATACAGTGATGATGGCAGCTGTATGGATCATGAATTTTGAAAAAAAGGAGGTTTGGGCAAAATTTTCCTTTAAATATCGCTTTGGACGGGCAAACCAGTTTTGCAGCTGAATATAAGTTCCAAAAATTATATGGAGAAGAAAGCCTCCAAACAAAACTACCTCCATGATTTTCAGCACAATATTTGTGCCCATGAAATAGGCTGATTTGTTAAACAGTTCCCGGCTACCCGAAAAAACCAGTGTCAGGTTGATTGCCAGGTGAACAGCCAGGAATGAGATTAAGAACAACCCGGCGAGGGACATCATTAATTTTTTTCCTATGGAAGATACGAAGATGTTATTCATATTACCTCGTTTATTGAATTGCAGGTTGAAATATACGGCATTATTGTGACAGTAAAGTTATCGGTTTAGCTTAATTTTATCAAATCCGGCTGATCATAGTTGCCCTTTTTTATTTATTTTAAACAAATTCCCTGATTTTAATTCATTTAGAAATCATGAAAACAATCCATATTTCCCCTTCGTTTTTCGCCAGGAACAGGCAAAGGTTAATACATTCCCTTAAAAACAATTCGCTGGCCATTGTTCATTCAAACGATGAGATGAATCGTACTGCAGATCAGTATTTTCCTTTTCGCCAGAATTCTGATCTTTTTTACCTCACCGGGATTAACCAGGAAAAGACAACCCTCATGATGGCGCCTGGAATTGAAGATGAGTCACTCAGGGAAATCCTGGTTATCAGGCGTTCAAATCCAAAACTTGAAACATGGGAGGGACATAAGCTCACCCGTGAAGAAGCCGGCCTTATTTCCGGAATTAAAATAGTAAAATTTGATGATGAGATTGAATCATTAATAGCGCCTGTCATGATGCAGGTGGAAAATGTTTACCTTAATCTGCCTGAATACCTGAAATTCATACCTGAATTGCCGGTAAGAGACCTTCGCAAGGGCGAAGAACTTATGAAAAAATTTCCCGTGCATCATTATGAAAGACTGGCTCCTGTCATGCGTGATTTGAGAGTAGCCAAATCGGAGGAAGAGATCAGCCTTATCCGTGAGGCTTGTGACATCACCCGGAAAGCGTTTCTTAATACCCTGCAATCGGTTAAACCCGGAATGACGGAATATGAGATTGAAGCCTTAATAACATATGATTTCATTAAAGAGGGCGCCAGGGGACATGCCTATCAGCCGATCATTGCCTCAGGATCCAATGCCTGCATCCTTCATTACATCGACAACAACGATACCTGTTCGGATGGTGACCTGCTGCTGATGGATTTCGGAGCAGAATATGGAAATTATGCCGCGGATTGTACCCGTACTATTCCTGTTAACGGCAAATTTACAGCCCGGCAAAGGGATTTATATAATTCGGTGCTCGATGTTTTAAAATTCGCACGCTCCCTGATGAAACCAGGAAGTACAATTAATAAGATCCACCAGGAAGTATGCCGGAAATTTGAGAAGGAACATATCCGTTTAGGCCTTTATACCGCTCAGGCCGTTGAAGGTCAGGACAAGGAAAATCCGCTTTATCAGCAGTATTATATGCACGGCACCTCGCATTTCCTTGGACTGGATGTGCATGATGTAGGTAGCAAGGATCAGGAATTCAGGCCTGGCATGGTACTGACATGTGAACCCGGAATCTACCTGCCCGGAGAGCAAACCGGTATCCGGCTCGAAAACAACATCCTTATTACCCGTGACGGAAATGTTGATCTGATGAAGGATATTCCCATTGAGGTGGATGAGATAGAGGAGTTGATGAGAAGAAGAGATGAGAGGTGAGAGGTGAGAGGTGAGAGGTGAGAGATGAGAAGTGAGAGATGGAATTATTTACAGAACTTTTCAGGATTGTTTAGCATTGAGATAAGCATTTTTCGAATTTCATCATATTTTGAAATTAATAAATCATGAATCTGCCCATCAATGTATTTTATGTCATACGACATATTTAACCATACTTCTGTTTCAAATTCTTCTGCAAGAGCATCTGATAATTTATTTACAAATGCTTTGATATACAATCGCTTAGCCCATGATTCGGCAATGTTGACTGGAATTGATCGAGAGGATCTTCTGATTTGATCTGTCAGAGAATATTTTTCATCTTTAGGAAATAACTTTGATATTTCAAAAATTTCCATTGCAAGTGCATAGGACTTCCGATAGACTATTAAGTCCCTGAATCCCTTAATTTGCATAATGTAAAAATATATTACCCTAACTTTTTCTTATTTCTCACCTCTCACCTCTCACCTCTCTACTCCTTCCCCCCTACAACCTTCTCCACCTCAGCGACTTCCTTCGAAATCGGCTTCCCAATAACCTTATATCCCTTCGCAGTGACGAGGATATTATCCTCTATCCGTATGCCTCCAAAGCCACGGAATTTTTCTATCGCATCATAATTGATGAAGTCCCTGTAGCGACCTTCATTGCGCCATTTGTCCATCAGCTGCGAGATAAAATAGATACCCGGTTCAACTGTAACTGTAAATCCTTCCTGCAAACGCCTGGCCATCCTGAGGTAGGCTGTACCAAACTGCTCCGAACGCTTAAATTCCTGATCATATCCTACAAAATCCTCTCCTGCGTCTTCCATATCATGTACATCCAGTCCGATCATATGCCCGATACCGTGAGGAAAGAAAAGTGCATGTGCGCCATTCTGTACAGCCTCACCCATGTCGCCCTTCATCAAACCCATATCTTTTAAACCTGAGGCGATCACTCGTGCGGCAATCATGTGCACCTCCACAAATGGCCTTCCCGGCTTGATTGCCTGGATGGCTTCAGTATGCGCCTTAATTACGATATTATATATGTCCTTCTGCTGAGCGGAAAATTTTCCTCCCACAGGAAATGTCCTTGTAATATCGGTTGCATAATGCATGCCTGACTCTGCCCCGGCATCAATTAAAAGAAGATCCCCTTTCTTCAGTTCATTTCCATAGAAATGATTGTGCAGAGTCTCTCCTCTTACAGAACAGATAATTGGATAGGCCAGCCGGGAATTTTTTGACAGGATGGATCCTTCAAGTGCACCGGAAACATTGAATTCAAAAGATCCGGGCTTGATCTGGCTGATGGCCTCCAAATAAGCTTCGCGGGTGATATCCGACATAGTTGATTCCATTTCCGCGATCTCATACTGATCCTTTACTGATCGCTGGGCAACAACAGCCTTTATAAGCGCAACCGACGCGTTCCTGTCAACTTCCTCGTACTTCAGGTTATCATAGTAGGCAAGCTGTAATCTTCTTTGTTCCCGGTACGGGGGAAGATAATGAACCACGCGGTTGTGGGCAATTACCCTGAAAACATCCCCATCCAGCTTCTCGATCGCTTTAATTTGCTTAATCCCGCTTTTGAGCGCCCTCTCCTTTAGAGGCTCCTGGTTACCAATCCAGATAATATCTTCCAGTGTGGGATCAGTTCCATAAATTGTTTCTTCTCCGGATTCGGTGTCGATCATGCCCGCCACATCAGGAATGTCAACACCAAAATAATACAGGAAAGAACTATCCTGCCGGAATGGATAGCTATTGGCCTTATAATTCATCGATACTTCCTTGTTGCCAAGAAAAAGAATGACTCCTTTACCTACAAGCTCCTTCAGGCGCTTTCTTCTTTGAATATAAACTTCTGCGGGAAACATAGCTGATCGTTTTTGTATGAGCATAAAATTAATCGCTATTTTCATCTTTAACCAACAAAATCGACAATAAATAAAAACCCTCCTTTCATTTTGTTCGTATAAGGAATATCTTCGTTCACAGACCATTGAAAAATCCATGCCATACAGGAGATTACCCAATACTGACGTGGCCAGACTGAGAGCCCTCAGAATTGCCTTTGAGAAGGGCAAGGAATTGCCGCCGTTTCAGCTGGCCTTTTCGCAGACAACACTGCAAAAGATCCAATCGAATCTCCATATCTTTGAGGCAGCCGTTCAGGAAAGCAGACAGGCCTATAATATTCAGATATCCAAAAGCCAGGAATACGTCAGACTTCTCAAGAAGGTAAAACTATATATGTCCCATTTCGTCCAGGTCACCAATATGGCCATCCTGCGTGGAGACCTCAACAAATCCGATTGCGAATATTTCGGATATAAACATGGCCAGAAGGTGCCTTCATTCAATTCAGAAAAGGAGGTCATTGCATGGGGCGAGAAACTTATCCAGGGCGAAACCCTCAGGATAAAAGCCCGGCTGACCCCGGTTGTCAATCCATCCATTGCGGTAGTCAAAGTATGGTATGAAAAATTTCTGGATGCAAACCTGTTCCAGAAAAATCTGCAGAAAAACCTTCAGCGAAGCCAGAAAAATCTCATCGGACTCAGAAAAATCGTGGATGGCATTATTTCGCAAATTTGGAATGAAGTGGAACAACATTACCAGGACCTGCCTGATGAAGTGAAACGGAATAACAGCAAGATTTACGGTCTTGTATACTTCTACAGGAAGAATGAGGTTCCTGCTAAAAACCTGTCCCGAATTCTACCGGGATAATTCCTTCTTCTCTTTTTCCTTCATATACGTGAATATCAGCAGCAAGGCAGTGGATATTATGCTGAGATAAAGTACATAATTATATTCTTTACTGGTGCCAAGCTTATCCATGTTGGTTTCCCCTATGGGTTTCGCAGAAAAATGATAATAAAGCACGGCAACCCCATTATTGATAAAATGCCCGGTGACAGGCACCCAGATGCATGAGCTCCAGACAAGCAAATATCCAAAATAAAGACCAAGCAGAAAACGAGGTAAAAACCCGTAGAACTGAAAATGAATAAAACTAAAAATAAAGGCAGCTATCCAGACCCCCACATGTTTGCTTGTTGTCCACTCGGTCAGCAATCGCTGGATCACACCCCTGAAAAGAAATTCTTCACCTAAGGCCGGCAGTACGGCAATCATAAACATATTAAGGGCCAGCGTAAATCCATTTCCTCCGGTGAGAAACAAATCGGTTAGCCTGCCTGCGGTTTCTTCCATCGATTTAATTCTAACCTCCAGTGAATGCATCCATTGAGGAAGCACCATTTCCGAATTGAATAAGGCCAGTGCATTGAGAAAGGGAATAGCCAGTATAAGGGTTAACATTACAAGCAGCAAGCTGAGGGTTCCGGGCCTTTTGTCAGCCTGCAGGTATTGTGGTAAACGCATGCTAAAAAGCCAGGCGGCAATAAGTGCCGGAACAAGAAACAGGAATACCGATTGAATGATCTGAAAATACTTGACCAAAACCAGGTTTTCTGCATCAGGGTTGCTCAATACCTGATAGATTTCCGCCATATTCATCCTGAAAATTGGCTTGGCCAGTAACATGCCCAGGATTGAGCTGACAAGTAAAAATCCAAAAACAAGAAAAACAAGCAACAGGATCTTGGCAGGTGGCGACATTTGGATAAATCCCTGCCTGAAATGATATGAAATTGAATTTCGCATTTGATGCCAGTTAGATTGAAGACAATTCAGGGGTAAATTTAATATAACTTTCTTCTAACTTTGCCCCTCAAACTGAAATGCGATAAATTGATACAAATTGGCAACATATCCCTTCGCGATAAATCCTTGTTCCTGGCTCCAATGGAGGACGTTACTGATCCTTCCTTCCGGTTCATCTGCAAGCATTTTGGGGCTGACATGGTATATACAGAATTTATACCTTCTGACGGGCTTATCCGTGATGCAAAAAAAAGTCTTAAAAAACTCGAGCTCAGTCAGGAGGAAAGGCCCGTCGGGATTCAATTATATGGCCATCTGATTGACAGTATGGTGGAGGCTGCCCAAATTGCAGAAGAAGCCAAACCCGACCTGATTGATATCAACTATGGATGCCCGGTGCGTAAGATTGCCAACCGCGGTGCAGGAGCGGGAATGCTGTGTAACATTCCCTTGATGGTGGAAATGACAAAGGCCATAGTAGATGCTGTGAAATTACCCGTCACAGTAAAGACCCGTCTTGGATGGGATGATACAAGCAAGCATATTGTAAGTATTGCTGAACAGCTTCAGGATGTTGGTATCAAGGCAATTACAATTCATGGACGAACCCGTGCCCAGCTATATAAAGGAAATGCCGACTGGACAATGATCGGGGAGGTTAAAAACAATCCCCGGATGAAGATCCCGGTTATCGGGAATGGTGATATTATTTCACCTGAATCCGCCAGGGAAGCTTTTGATAAATTCGGTGTGGATGCCATCATGATTGGCCGGGCCACTGTCGGCAGGCCCTGGATTTTTCGTGACATCAATCATTATCTGGAAACCGGGGAACTGCTGCCTCCTATGACCCTCCTTCAAAAAGTGGATCTGGCCCGTTTACAATTTGAGAAGTCACTTGAAATAAAAGGCATGCCCCGGGGTATATTTGAAATGAGGCGGCATTTTTCAAATTATTTTAAAGGATTGCCTGATTTCAGGGAGCTCCGGATGAAACTGGTGACTTCATTGGATCCGGAGGAAATAAAAAGCCTTCTTGACCAGATACTGGTTACTTATCCGATGTATTAGCAGGATTTTTCTGGGGATAGTCGAGTGTATAATGTAATCCACGACTTTCTTTCCTTTGCTGGGCTGCTTTCAGGATAAGATATCCGGCATTGATCATGTTCCGCAATTCGCACAGCTTTTGACTAAGCTTGGATTTAACAAACAGCTCCTCGGTTTCATTAAATATGATCCAAAGTCTGTCCATGGCCCTTTTTAACCTGATATTGGAACGGACAATACCCACGTAATAACTGAATATCTGTTGTACCTCTTTATAGTTTTGTGTGATAAGCACCATTTCTTCCGGATGGGTCGTTCCTTCATCATTCCACACCGGAATATCTTCCTGAATGCTGTAATGCCGAAAATTATCAATGGAATGTTTTGCTGACCGTTCAGCATATACCATGGCTTCGAGCAGGGAATTGCTGGCCAAACGGTTAGCTCCATGGAGTCCGGTGCATGAGGATTCCCCTGCAGCATATAACCGCTGTATGGAACTGCACCCGTCCATATCCACTTTTATACCTCCGCACAGAAAATGAGCGGCTGGTACAACCGGAATCATATCGCGTGTAAAATCAATTCCAAGCGAAAGGCATTTTTCATTGATCGTTGGGAAACTATTTCTCAGATCTTCTGAATCAATTTTGGTCGCATCGAGAAAAACAAACTCCTCGCCACTTGTTTTCATTTCATTGTCGATTGCCCGGGCAACAATATCCCTCGGCGCAAGGGAACCCCTCTCATCATAGCGGATCATAAAATCCTCACCCTTGTGATTGCGCAGTATTGCACCATGGCCCCGCATGGCTTCCGTAATAAGGAAAGAAGGCCTTTCACCCGGTGAATACAATGAGGTAGGATGAAACTGAACAAATTCCATGTTTTCAATGATGCCCTTGGCCCTGTATACCATGGCGATTCCATCGCCGGTGGCAATGGCCGGATTGGTGGTGGTATGATAAAGATTGCCAATTCCACCCGTTGCAATCATCGATACCCTTGATAGAAATCTATGTATGATTCCTGTTGTGAGATCGAGAACATAGGCACCGTAACATTCTATATCCGGCAGATAGCGTCTTACCAATTTCCCCAGATGATGCTGGGTTATAATTTCAATGGCAAAGAAATTCTCAAAAACATCAATCTTCGGATGATTCTTCACCACTTCCGTAAGCACTTTCTGGATCTCATACCCCGTATTGTCCTTATGGTGAAATATGCGTCGCTCTGAATGTCCGCCTTCCCTTGCCAGATCAAATTTTCCGGAGGTCTCCCTGTCGAAATCAGTACCCCATTTCAACAATTGTTGTATTTGTGCCGGGGCTTCCCATACAACCATCTCAACAACCTTCTTGTTGCAAAGTCCATCTCCCGCAATCAGGGTATCATTGATGTGTTTTTCAAAGTTATCAACCTCGCTTGATACAGCTGCAATTCCTCCCTGTGCATAACTTGTATTTGTTTCATTCATTGAGCCCTTTGTAACAATGGCCACCTTTCCATATTCTGCCACCTTTAGCGCATATGTCAAACCCGCAAGGCCTGAACCAATTACAAGAAAATCATACTGATGATCCATATTCCAATGATTGATAACCCATCAAAATTAATAGAATAATCTGAATTTTTTTCCATTACATTTGTCCCAATTACAACATAAAAAAACATGGTTCAGGAAGATCTTTTTAAGAAAATCATTGCCCACAGCAAGGAATACGGATTTATTTTCCCCTCAAGCGAAATCTATGACGGGTTAAGTGCCGTGTATGACTATGGCCAGAACGGAGCAGAACTGAAAAACAACATACGCCGTTACTGGTGGGAATCCATGGTTAAACTAAATGAGAATATTGTCGGCATTGACGCTGCTATCTTCATGCACCCCCGTACCTGGGAAGCTTCCGGCCATGTTGCAGCCTTCAGTGACCCCCTGATCGATAACCGGGATTCTAAAAAAAGATACCGTGCTGACCAGCTGATTGAAGAATATCTTCAAAAGATAGAGGATAAAATACAAAAAGAGGTTAACAAGGCTTCTGAAAAATTCGGGGCTTCCTTCGATGAGGCTAAATTCAGGTCAACCAATCCAAGAGTTACTGAGAATCAGCAAAAGCGTGATGAAGTCCATACCCGCTTTATTAAAGCTCTCGAAAAAGATGACCTGAAAGAACTCGGCCAGATCATTGCAGATGTTGAAATTGTCTGCCCTATTTCAGGTACCAAAAACTGGACCGATGTTCGCAAGTTCAACCTTATGTTCAGCACACAACTCGGTTCCGTAAGCGAGGATTCCAATACAATTTACCTGAGGCCTGAGACTGCCCAGGGAATATTTGTGAATTTTCTGAATGTGCAAAAATCCGGAAGGATGAAGATCCCCTTTGGCATTGCACAGACTGGCAAGGCTTTCCGTAATGAGATCGTTGCCAGGCAGTTCATTTTACGTATGCGGGAATTTGAGCAAATGGAAATGCAATTTTTCATAAAGCCCGGTACAGAAATGCAATGGTATGAATACTGGAAGGAAAAACGCATGAAATGGCACAAGGCATTGGGCCTGGGAGATCAGAAATACAGGTTCCATGATCATGAAAAACTCGCACATTATGCCAACGCCGCCAGTGATATAGAATTTGAATTTCCCATCGGATTCAAGGAAGTGGAAGGTATTCACTCACGTACCAATTTCGATTTAAGTAATCATGAGAAATATTCCGGTAAAAAACTACAATATTTTGATTCTGAGAGCTAATGAAGCTTTTACCCCTTATGTGATTGAAACTTCAATCGGACTCGACCGGATGTTCTTTACCCTGCTGTCAAGCGCTTATACAGAAGAAAAGGTGGAATGGGAAGGCAGCGCGAAAGAGGAACGGGTGGTATTGAAAATTCCCCCTGCATTAGCTCCCGTGCAACTTGCCATACTTCCGCTGATGAAAAAGGATGAATTGCCCGAAAAAGCAAGGGAAATCATGGACCACATGAAATATGATTTCAATTGCCAGTACGAAGAAAAAGATTCCATCGGAAAACGCTACCGCCGCCAGGACGCTATCGGCACGCCTTTCTGTATTACAATTGATCATGATACGTTGAATGATAATACTGTAACCATCCGTTACCGCGATTCCATGCAGCAGGAGAGAGTTGACATTACCCGACTGCCGGAAATTATGGCAGGAAAGGTAAGGTTGACTGAATTATTGAAAAAATTATAACGATTTACTGCCCTTCGTCCACAATTATTGGGGCATTATCAATTTTCTTGCTTTTGTAATAAAGGATTTTTTACTTTAGAAAGAAAATTGAAAATGCGAGGTTCTGTATTTGCTGTTTTACTCTTTATTTCCATTGCCTCCGGAACTTATGGCCAGGAATTGATCTCCACAGCTGGTGATATATTTTCAGGTACTTCCCTTCAAATTGAATGGTCATTGGGTGAAACAATGATTGACTCTTATGGTGATGGGCGTATCCTGCTCACACAGGGATTTCACCAGCCAGAACTAATACCCGTGGATAAACCGGATACCCTCGTAAAAATATACCCCAATCCATTTGATTTATCATTTTTTATTTACCTGGATGAAACGGAAAGTGAAAGCAATCATTTTTCAATTGTTTTATTTGATATGGGCGGAAGAATTGTATTCGCTCAGGATATTTCGATGGGTCTTAATGAAATACAGTCCGAAGATATACCCGATGGCATATATTTCCTGAAGCTATTTGATGCTAAATCAAATGTGCTAAAATCAGTCAAAGTAATTAAATTGACTCAACCATGAAGAAAATCCTCTCATTCCTGTTACTGGCTTTTTTTGCAGCCCCTGTTTTTTCGCAGGCTCCGCAAAGTTTTCGTTATCAAACTGTAGTGCGCAACAACGCGGGCGAATTACTGACTAATCAATCGGTAGGCATTCGAATCAGCATATTGTTAAATAGCCCGACCGGCCTGGTTGTATTTTCAGAAAAATATGATCTCATTACCAATTCAGTGGGTCTGATTAATTTGTCTGTTGGTACCGGTGCGGTTGAAACCGGATCAATTGAGGGAATAAATTGGGGATCCGGATCCTATTTCATGAGAATTGATATGTCTAAAGACGGTGGGAATAATTATGAATTTATGGGAACTTCCCAACTTCTGAGTGTACCTTATGCCTTATATGCCGCAACTGCAGGCAATGGTGGCAATAATGAATCTGAATTATACTGGAGCAGAAATGAAAACAATTTGTTTTATAAAAATGGGAATATCGGTATTGGAACAGATTATCCCCAAAATGCTTTGAGTATTGAAGGAGATGAAGAGGAATGGCCGGGAAGGATAATGCTTTCCATTAAAAATACTTCCTCCGGACCAAAATCACTGGCTTATTTGAAGATTTACTCAGGACCCGGTGAAACGGGTACCGCTCTGGGCCATGCTTCAACTACTTATAAGGCAAATGAGTCCCCTGAGGACGTTGCCGGTTTTGGCATTCTGGCCTCTTCAGAAAATGGCATGATTATTAATGCCACAAAACCTGATTTATCCCCCGGGGTGATTAAATTTTTTAATGGCCAGATGCCTGGAACCAAGTTTATTGAGACCATGAGGATTAATGCAAATGGAAATGTGGGAATTGGCACTCAGGACCCGATTGGCAAATTAAACATTGTAGGTAATGTAGAATCAGGTGAAGAAAGGGCATTTATTCGATTAAAAAACAATGCCATGGGACCTTCTTCTTCTGTAAGTATCGCTTTACAAGCCTTTGACGATAAGGGTGTATCTTTTGCATATACTTCACGATACTATACATACAATGATTTGTCTGATTTTGGCGTTTTTACAACCAGTGGGCGGGGAATAGCACTGGCTGCCAATCATGGACAAATAAGATTTTACACAAACATCAATCCCGACAATAGTTATTCTGAAAAGATGAGGATAACGGAAGACGGAAATATCGGTATTGGCACAACAGCTCCCGCAGCCAGGGTTGAAATCGAAGATGGTGATATTTATATCAGCAGTATTAATAAGGGAGTCATTATGACCTCTCCCGACGGACAATGCTGGCGGGGGACCATCAATAACTCCGGTGTACTGGAGTTTTCACCGGTAACATGCCCCTGATTGATTTACGATTTACGATTTACGATTTACGATTTTGCGGTTTGGGTTTTTAGATTTACGATATTATATTCGTAATTTGCAGTGCAGGTTTGGCATTCATTAAGACCGGAATTGAATCGTATATCATAAATCGTAAATCCTTGCCCAGAGCCCTCATCATCACTTATTACTGGCCTCCCAGCGGCGGTTCAGCCGTGCTGAGGTGGGTTAAATTCACCAAATACCTTGGCGATTTTGGATGGGAGCCTGTCATTTATACTCCCGAAAATCCCGAGTCGCAGGAAACCGATAACTCCTTGCTCAATGATATCCCTGATAATTTGGAGATCATCAGGACAAAAATCACGGAGCCTTATGGTATTTATAAGCGCCTCACCGGCCGCAAGCAAACTGATAAGCTCGGTGTTGCCATGATGACGGATAAAAAAAAGGCTGGCCTGATGAGCCGGATCTCCCTGTGGATAAGAAGCAACCTGTTTATACCTGATCCGCGAATGCTTTGGATCAGGCCTTCTGTACGATATCTTCGTAAATATGTTCGTGAACACCCGGTTGATGTGATCATTTCTACAGGTCCGCCTCACAGTATGCATATGATTGGCTTTCACCTTCACAGAAAAACGGGGATAAAATGGGTGGCCGATTTCAGGGATCCCTGGACTAATATTGATTTCTACCGTGAGTTAAAACTAACTGGAATTGCTGACCGGCATCACAGAAAACTTGAGAAAAAAGTACTTCATTCGGCTGATTTGGTGCTGACTGTAAGTCCTACCATGACAGAAGAATTTCTACTCATGGGCGCCAATAATGTTATTACCCTTACCAATGGATTTGATTCAGAACCTATGCCGGAATCCATGCCTGATGCTGATAAATTCATCCTGTTGCATCTGGGCTCTCTTCCCTCTTCGCGGAACCCTGAAAGTTTATGGATAGCCATTTCAGAATTAGTCAGCGCAAATCCGTCTTTCGCCTCCAGGCTCTGTATTAATTTAACCGGAAAGATCGACTTAAGGGTTTCCGAATCCATCCGAAAACATAACCTTGAACCTTTTACATTATATAAGGATTTTGTTCCCCACAACGAGACCCCGGGATTGCTTGGTGCTGCATCTGTTCTGTTGCTGATCATCAATAATACTCCCAATGCCAGAGGCATCCTCACGAATAAGTTTTTTGAATACCTGTCTTCCCGCCGGTCTATTTTAGCCATCGGTCCTTTGGACGGCGATGCCGCGTTTATTCTAAAAGAAGCAGGAGCCGGTGAAATTTTTGACTATGATGATGTATCGGGCATAAAACTGCAATTGCTCAGGCTTTTTAATCTGTATTCAAAACACCAGCTTAGCTTACAACAAGGACATATTGAAAAGTTTACCCGTAAAAATCTTACAGGGGAGCTGACCCTATTATTAAACAACCTTACCCATTGAAAAAGATCGTTACAATTATCGGCGCAAGACCGCAGTTTGTAAAAGCATCAGCTGTTAGCAGGGCTTTACTGAATGGTCATGGAATAGAAGAGATCATTGTCCATACCGGCCAGCATTATGATCAGAATATGTCAGCCGTGTTCTTTCAGGAGATGGAAATTCCGGAGCCCCGCTATAACCTGGAAGTGAACGGCGCAGGTCATGGAGCTATGACCGGACGGATGCTGGAAAAGATCGAAAAGGTTCTTCTTGATGAAAACCCCCATCTGGTAATGGTATATGGAGATACAAATTCAACTCTTGCAGGTGCCCTTGCTGCCAGAAAATTAAATATTCCCCTGGCACATGTAGAGGCCGGTTTGCGTTCATTTAAAATGACGATGCCCGAGGAAATAAACAGGATACTTACTGATCGCATTTCCAACCTGTTGTTCTGCCCCACGGAGAAAGCAGTCAGCAACCTTGAGAATGAAGGTTTCAGACAATTCGATTGCCAGATCTTCCAGGTAGGAGATGTGATGTATGATTCAGCACTGTATTATGCAAACCAGGCAGAAAAAAAATCAGGGATAATCAAACGCCTTGACCTGGCAAATAAACCTTTTATATTATGTACCATTCACCGCCAGGAAAATACAGATGATATTGCCAACCTGAAATCTATAATCCACGCACTGAATCAACTGAGTCATACTGTCACTGTTATTTTGCCATTGCATCCAAGGACCCGTAAAATCATGCAACAGCATGCCATTGTTACCGAATTTGAAACCATTGATCCGGTCGGGTATTTTGATATCCTCAGTTTACTCAAAAATTGCAGGCTGGTTATTACAGATAGTGGCGGGATGCAAAAGGAAGCCTATTTTTTTGGCAAGCATTGTCTCACCCTGCGCGACGAAACAGAATGGGTTGAGCTTACAGAACAGGGTTATAACACACTTGTGGGTGTTAATGAGAAAAAAATAACCGATGCTTTTCAGCAATGGGTGAATGAACCCTTTGTAAATAAACAATCGCTGTATGGCGATGGAAATGCAAGCCGGAAAATTACCCGGATAATTCAGGAATATTTAGGACTTTGATTTCCACTTCCCCTGAAGGAAATCTTTATATTTCGATACGAAATTTTTAATGCCCTGTATTTCAATGGGCTCATAAAATCCAACCAGTGTAAGCAAAAAAGGAAATGAAATAAATAACCCCGTTTTAAATGCCAGTCTGGGCATTATGGGCCAGGTGTTTCCTATCAATGAAAAGCCATACAGAAAAATGCCAGCCAAAATAAGCCAGACGATATTTTTTATTTCATACGGTATGGGATATTTTTTTTGGGAAACATAGTAAAATAAAAAGAACATCACTATCTGAGAAACCAGCGTTGAAACAGCTGCACCATAAATACCGTAATGGGGTATTAAAAGAATATTCAAACCCAGATTAAACAAGGCAGTGAATGCTATTAAAGTACCCATAAGTGCTGAACTCTTCGTAATCTGCAATCCGATCAGTACATTTTCTTTCATCAGTACAAAAACCATTGAAAATGATAATAAAGGAATTATGTTGGCTGCTTCCCAATAAGTTTTTTCATGCGCGAATACTTTGACAATTTCAAGGCTGAAAATTGACAAAAATAACACACAGGCCATAACCAGGTATACACTGTATTTCAGACTTTTTGCATAAAACCTTTTGTGATCGGGATCTCCTATTTTCCTGAACATGATAGGAACCAGCGACAATTGAATTGAACTGATCACAATAATTTTAATTGCATTTGCAATTTTGAAAGCGAGGGTATAGTTTCCAACAGCCTGGAGATCTGATAAAAAATTCAGTGAATACCTGTCGAATGTATTGAGAAGAACAGTTGAAACAGAAGCCAGCATGAGCGGAAAACCATATCCCAGCATATGGATCAGTTTTCGGTACTCGAATCTCAGTTCACTGTTACGGATTATATCCCCTGATATCATAATGAGGCCGGTTATTTCTCCAATCAGCATGGCCTCATAAACTCCCTGCACATTTCTGTGCATATAAACAACAAACAGTATAGTAAGACCCAGCGTAACAAATAACTTGGTCATGCTGATTATCGAGTATTTTACGGCTTTCTCCTGTAACCTCAGCAAAACCAGCGAAACATTTGCCACAATATTAACCGAAGCAGCAGCGAACATGATCCAGATCACACGGGCATGATCGGTATTATGAAATAGCAAACCGGATATTTTTGATGAGAATTTCCAGACAAATAAAAACGACAACAGGCAGAATGCAGCATTTATTGAAATAACCGTAAAATGCATTGACTTTTGTGAATTCCTGTTCTCCGGATCATAGTACCACCTTGCAAGTGATTGATATAACGATAGACTGAAAACAATAATGACCAGCTGATAGGTGATGTCAATCACCCCCATCACACCAAAATCATCATTTGATAAATATTTGTAATTGGTATAAAAGGGAATCAGAATAATGCCAATCAATTTGATTGAAACATTGGCAAACCCGTATATGATTGTACCCCGTGCGGCAGATTTGATGTTCGACAGCATTTTTATCCCTTCAGGTGATCATAGTAATTAAGAAATTCAATGGATGTCCTTTCCCATGAATATAGATGTGAAATTGTGACTGCTTGACTTTTAATATGTTCAGTAATTTCAGGTGATGATCTGAGCTTCAATATGGATTGACAAAACTCTTCCACATTGCCAAAATGAACAGAAAATCCCAGCCTGTTCGCTTCAACAAATTCCTTCATAAGCCGGGCCTCACTCACAATTACGGGCTTGCCCATGGCAGCATACTGATAAATTTTTGTGGCAATTGTATTGTTGATTTCCATATTGTCTGCACGTGGAACAAATAAACATATGTCGCTGGCGGCAACATAAGATGAAAGTATTGATAATGGGACCCACCCGACATATTCAACCTCTTTTTCAACCTGGTATTGCGTTACCAGCGATTGCAGGTTAAAAGTCCGGTTCTCTTTTCCGGCAACAAGAAAAAGCAGGTTATGGATTTCATTTTTTAGCCTTGAAACTCCCTGCAGGATGAAATCAATACCCCTTAGCTCATCCAGACTTCCACCGTAGAAAAGGACAAATTTGTTTTTATACTTTCTTACAATGTCCACATCCACATTTGCCAGATCAAAATCGCTCATCCTGGGAGTATTGGGAAGGGTGATCACCTTTTCCGGTGAAACTTTGACCCGGCTTATGTATATCTCTTTCAATGAATCAGCAACTGTTATCACCAGATCGGCTTTCTGAAGATACTTCCGTTCATATTGGGTCCAATTGCTGAATGTCCGGATTATCTTACCAATTCCTGCATTGTAATGCCGGGTACGCACGATCCAGTTGCTGTAATATTCATGCTGGTCGCAGATGAGCTTTAAATTATGTTTCCAGGCCAGCTGGCTCCCTGTTTTTGAAAGCGGAAGGTCATGAATGTGAATAAAGTGGAATTGCTCTTTTTTTAATATCGAATCGAGGAAGCCGTACCAGAAATTAAAATAGAAAGGGAGGATAAGTGCAGCCGCTGAACTTTTGTATAATAAACGTGAAATATTTTTCCTGTAAATAATAAAATCATGATATAATTCAATAGCAGGTTTGTTCTGCATGGTATAAGCAGCAATTGCCACAGTGAACCCGGCTTTTTGCAAGCTTTCAATTTCTTTTTCAACCCTTTCATCCGGCGGGAATTCTCCGGCCAATACCATCAGAACTTTCATTTTATAATAAACTGGATTTTTTATGCCTGGATTCAAATTCCTTTACGAGCAATTTTATTTGCTGTTTCCGGTCTTTTTTATATACTGCCGGTATTCCAAAATTCACTGTCCATGCTTTGATGTCCTTTGTAACAAGGCTCATGGCTCCTATAACCGCTCCTTCCCCAATAGTTACCGAAGGAAGCACCATGGATCCGGCCCCGATGATGGAATATTTTTCAAATTTAACAAGACCTCCCGTGACATGGGTCAGGTGCTCAGGGACAAGCGGATTGGTCATAAACTCTCCGCTATAGTCGTCATTCTGGCTATATATCAAAACACGGGCTGAAATAGTAGAAAAATCCTCCAGCACAATGCCATATTTACCATAGAGCGCAGTGTACGCAGAAATATGAATATAGGACCCTATCGTAATATTACCTGATAGTAAACAAAAATCATCTATCCGGACATGGCTACCGATGGAAATTTCACCAGGAGAATAAATGCTGCTCTTTCGACTGATAAGAACATTTTCTCCTATACTTTTAAAAGAAATTGCTTTTAGTTCCTCTTCGGAGTAAAAAGATGTTTCCATTATTACGAATACATATTAACTGTTTCGATAATCTTATCCTGGATGCCCGGGTTTAAATCATGGAATAGTGGTAAACAAAGTATCCGGCGGGCAATGGACTCAGCGATCGGTACAGACTGTTTGTCTTTAAGATAGGGTAGTTCATTCAAAGAAGGATAAAAATACCTCCTGGGATAAATGGCATCCTTGTTAAGTCGTTCCTTCACTTCTGTGAGCCTTTCTTCGTTTTCGAAAATGACGGGGAAGTAAGAAAAATTCCGGTTCACATCTTCATTTACCTGTTGCAACCTTATCTTATTTTGATCTCTGAAAGCCCGGAGGTACCGGTTAAATACTTCCTTTCGTTCAATACTGATACCCTTAAAATCTTCGAGCACACAAAGCCCCATGGCTGCCTGAAATTCATTCATTTTATAGTTCACCCCAAGTTCTGTAATCCTGTCATATCCGGGGATGCCAAAATTTCTCATTAACAGGCCTTTATCATACAGTTCCTTTGACTTAACAACAATTGCGCCCCCTTCGATCGTATGGAAAATTTTTGTGCTGTGAAAACTGTAGACGGCAACATCCCCAAATTCACTGACGTTATGATCGCCAATCTGTACATCAAAGGCATGCGCTGCATCATATACTACTTTTATATTATGCTCCGAAGCGATCTTCCCAATCTTTTCAACATCACATACATTTCCAAAAACATGAACAGGAAGAATGGCTGATGTTTCATCTGTAATCTTTTCCCTGACCTTCTCAGGATCGATGTTGAGTGTATTTTCATCGATATCGGCAAATACAGGATTCAGGCCTTCCCAAACCAGACTGCTGATTGTGGCAACAAAGGTAAACGGCGTTGTGATCACCTCTCCTGTCAATCCAAGAATTTTGTATGCCAGTTGGAGGGCGCAGGTACCATTCACAGTGAGAATTACATATTCGGCATTGAGAAATTTTTTTAATTCTTCTTCCAGACGCTGCAATAAAACCCCATTATTTGTGAGCCAACCTGATTCGTAAATCTGATCCAGATAAACCTGAAACTTTGCTTTATCGGGTAAATATGTTTTTGTTACATTGATCATCTGCAATTATTATTTTCTGTTAAATACTTTAGCCCAACCAGGAGCAATTGTTTCCAGTGAAACGATCTTTTCCGTTTGTTCCCTGTTTTTTTTAGAAATCTGAGGGTCCATTTCCGTTAGATCCAGGGAATCCTTTTCAAATAATAACGCCCTGGTATCATACACCTTTATTCCGTGTTCTTCAAAAAAATGAAAAGATGAATTATCACTCCGAATATAAACTTTTTTACCCAGATACAGATAGGAGAATATATTTCCAAGTCCCTGCTGCCTTTGATGATTCATGATCAAAATATCAATAGAAGCAACAAATGAAGCATATTGCTCCCTGTCCAAAAAGTCAGTCAGCGGATAAAACCGGCTTCCCAATTCTTTGTTACCATAATCAATCACCGTTTTGGCATATTTTTCATCACCATAGGAAACCGGGCAAAATACAAGGCATTTCCCTCCCATGTTCCTGGCGAGGAAATGGATGATTTCAATTGTATTGTTGGTGGGATTGGAGGAATTGCCAACCTGGATGTGAATGATCTCATTTTTTCCCGTTTTATTTTGAATCCTCCTCAGCGCCTCGAAATCAGTGGGTATCGGATACATTCCTGGCTGATAGATTGCCTTTGTTTTATAATGATCACAAATAAAATCGTAATCTCCTCTGATCGGACAGAAAATTGTATGCATCCGTCGGATCAAACGGGTTCTTATCCATTCATATAGTCTGTTTTCCAGGTTTTTTTCACAGAAATTATACCAGTATGCATCCTGTCCCCATACAGACCAGACACCCTTACTACAATATTTACGGTATTTATACCAAAACAAAAGGGAACGGGATACCGGAAATGAATGAAATAAAATTTTGTCTGCACTTTTAAGAAGGGATGGCATGTTTGAAATAAGTTCCTTCCTTGTTTCAAGGAATAAAATTTTTACCTGAAACCTTCCTGTCAGAATTTCTCTTCTTGATTTATTTCGAAATACGATGACATGATCTGAGGATTCAAATTTCTCATCCAAAAGCCGGATAAACTCCAAAGCATAATCCGCAACCTGTGTGAAAATATGAAGCACCATGCCTGATTAATAAAATTTAAGGTGAAAAGCTTTGAGTGACTACAAAATTAATTTTACTTTACAAAAAAATCTTCCCATGGATAAAACCCCCGCCAAATTATTCATTAATTACGGTACGCCCATAATTATTTTCTTCTTTCTGTCACTTTTATATTTTGTTCCCGATGTGCTGGAGGGAAAGAAGATCAATCAGCACGACATCATGCAGTTTAAGGGAATGTCCAAGGAAATATCCGATTTCCGCACTACTTATGGCAAGGAACCGTTATGGACCAACAGTATGTTTGGTGGAATGCCCGCTTACCTGGTTTCCACCCAATATAAGGGAAATCTCCTGAGGCAGGTACACAACCTCTTCACCCTAAATAATTTCAAGCCGGTTAGTTTTATTTTCCTGTATCTGATTGGGGCTTATATTGCCCTGTTATTGTTTGGGCTCAGTCCGTGGATAAGTTTTGTGGGCGCAATTGCATATGCCTTTTCCTCTTATTTCTTCATTATTATACAGGCGGGCCATGTTTCAAAGGTGCTGGCCCTGGGGTATATGCCACCAATTATAGCTGGTGTTTATGCTGCATTCCGCGGAAAGGCGTTGCTTGGCAGTATGGTTACCGGAATTTTCCTGGGTCTGCAAATTTTAATTAACCACCTGCAGATCACATATTATACCATGCTGATCATCCTGATTCTGGGAATTTTTGAACTGGTAAATGCCATCCGGAATAAAACATATACAGATTTTCTCAAGCCATTTCCATGGCTTATCTTATTTGTGGTGCTTGCCATTGGCGCAAACTTCAGCAATCTGTATTCAACATATGAATATGGTAAATATTCAATCCGCGGTAGGTCCGAACTATCTGTAAATGCTGAAAACAAAACTTCGGGACTGGACAAGGATTACGCCATGCAATGGAGTTATGGAATAGGGGAAACCTTTACCTTGTTGATCCCTGATTTTATGGGAGGAGCATCTTCCATGGAGCTTAATAAAAATTCAAATACCTATGACTTTATTAAGAATACGTATGGCGCCAGCGAGGCTAAAAAATTTGTTACGAGTGTACCCATGTACTGGGGAAAACAACCCATCACTTCAGGACCAGTTTATGTAGGGGCCGTAGTTGTATTTCTGTTTATCCTTGGAATGTTTCTTGTGAAGGGCCGTGTCAAATGGTGGCTGTTCACAGTAACCATTGTATCAATAATCCTTTCCTGGGGACATAATTTTTCCGTCCTAAGCAATTTTATGTTTGATTATTTCCCCGGTTACAACAAATTCAGAACGGTTTCCATGACCCTGGTAATGGCAGAGTTTGCCATGCCTTTCCTGGCCATTCTCACATTGTGGGAAATCATTAACGGCAATATACAGAAAAAGGAATTCCTGAGGGCTTTGAAATTCAGCTTCTTTGGACTTGCCGGATTAATAGTAATCCTATTGATGATAGGTGGATCTTTTGATATGTCGGCCCCCATAGATGAACAATTGCGATCACAGGGATTGGATAAGGTCGTAGATGCCATTCATAAGGACCGTCTTTCCCTTTTCCGCACGGATGCATTCAGATCTCTCTTATTTATTTCACTTGCTGCCACCCTGGTATATTTTGCCTGGTTGAAAAAAATCAGGTTCAATACACTTATTGTTCTTGCATCGCTTTTAGTGCTTTTTGATATGTGGCCGGTGAATAAACGATTTCTTGGCAGCCGTGATTTTCTTACTGCCAAAGAAGATAAAAACCTGTTCACTCCTACCACCGCTGATATGGTCATTCTTCGTGACAAAGACCCTAATTTCAGGGTTTTAAATCTCACGGTAAGTATATTACAGGATGCAACAACTTCTTATTTCCACAAGTCACTGGGCGGCTATCATGGCGCCAAGATGAGAAGATTCCAGGAACTTTTTGATCATAGCATTCAAAATGAACTGACCAGTCTGGTCAACACTCTCCAGAAACGGCCCCGGCCTGAGGCAGTTGACAGTACACTGGCTACACTGGGAACGCTTAATATGCTGAATATGCGCTACATTATTTATAATACAGATGCGCCCCCGCTGGTTAACCGGCACGAGTTGGGAAACGCCTGGTTTGTAAATAAGTATACAATTGTACCCAATGCAGATGCAGAAATCCTGGCTGTTTCTTCCGGTCTAAAACCCGGACAGGAAGCTGTGATCGATGCCCGGTTCGAAAACGAGGTAAAGCAGTTAACCCTGGTAGAGGATACAACAGCCCGTATTTCCTTAACCGAATACAGGGCCAATTACCTGAAATATAGCTCTATATCATTCATAGATCAACTGGCTGTATTTTCCGAAGTTTATTATGACAGGGGATGGCAGGCTTATATAGATGGTAAACCAGCTCCTCATTTCAGAGCTGATTATCTGCTCAGGGCTATGAAGGTTCCGGAAGGAAAACATACAATAGAATTTAAATTTCACCCCAACAGTTACTTTTTGGGTGAAAAAGTCTCCGTTGCCAGTTCATTGATGCTTTTATTGCTTGCATTGGGTACAGCCTGGATGGAGCTGAAGAAAAGGGACAAGGGACTAGGGACAAGGGACAAGTAAGGGTCTTGCTTGTCCTGTCTCGTCACTCGTCCCTCGTCCCTCGTCCCTTAGTAACGGTCCAGCCACCTGTATTTTCTTGCGGTGTCTCCCAGTTTGACGGAGAAGCAGATCTCATGTGAACCCAATGAGTACCTTGATATTCCTGTGAAACCATAGTCAAACGAATAGCCGAAGTAATACTTTTTTAATTTAACCCCGGCAAGAAGGATGATATCTCCACTGGTTCGGCCCGACAGACCAAACCAATACTGCCGTTTAAAATAAGCTTTCATAGTGAAATCCGCCTGTATTCTCAGCATCTCATTAAAGATGATAAGTGTGGAAGGTTCCAGTTCCCAGTTCGGATTTGACACAACGGTATACCGGTAATCTGCCAGAATATTATAATGCCTCATTAACCTTATTTCCTCTGAACTCTGATAATCTGCGCTATTCCCTATTTTGAGCTTGGACTGGAATACCTGCAAAACTGAAAATCCCACGTGCCAGGTGCTCTTCATATAATTGATCCCAATTCCCGCATCCGGAACAAGCGTTGACTTACCAATAAGCCCGTTTAAAGGATCCGACTCAGGGTTCTTGAGTTTGGCCAATTCAGGATTGATTCTGAATTGAAAGACATTTCCTGTCAATCCGAATGATAGCTGTGAGTTCCTGATAAAAAGATGATATGCATAACTGAATTGCGCTCCAGTTCTGGCAACAGCACCATTTTCATCATGATATACAATTCCCCCCAGACCTACCCTTCCCTTACCTGCCTTCTGAAGGCTTTTGTTTCCTTTTGGACCGGCCTTCAACGTATAACCTGTCTTAAGCAATCTTCCCTGTGCACTGATAATATAGGAAGTAGGGGTATTATTCGAGAATCCAAGCCATTGCTTTCTGGCTCCCAGGTTAAATACAGTTCGCCCGTCATAACCTGCTACTGCCGGATTGATCAGGAATTCATTTGCATAATACTGGCTGAAACGGGGTAATTGCTGTGAATGAACCGAACCCATACAAACGCTAAGCACCAGGACAATTAAAATTATCCTGATCTTAACTCTGTTCTTTTTCATATGGTAAATAACGTTCTTCACGAATATGTTATACAACTGTTATTTGATAATGGTTACGTTGCCCTTAATCGGGGGCGTATCTTTTCCATTGTTTAGCTGAATAATAAAATAATAGGAATCTACAGGAAGAGCGCGCCCTTTCATGTCCTCTCCGTTCCAGGGTTCGGCACATCCTCCGGTACAGCGGTACACCAGGCTTCCCAGCCGGTCATATATCTCTATCTCGCCGTCAGGATAAATCTCATGGAAACTGGCTTCTCCTCCGTCCTGGTTGATATAGTTTATTTCCCATGTATCATTGGCAAAATCATAATTTGGAGTAAAGGCTGTTGGAATTCCTAAACATGAGCTATTCAGTGCTTTTAAGTTAAACGTACCCTCTGCTGTACATCCCTGAATGTCAGTCACGCTAACTTCATATTCATTTTCCCTAACATCATTCAATATTGAATCAGCTTCTTCAGGGTAATCCGTCCATTGAAACTGGTATACAGGTGATCCGCCGGTTACCCGGATGGCTAAGGCACCGTTTTGCCAGTCGGGACAGAAGGGAGAAACCGTATTGACTTCGTCGAGCGATAACTTCAAAGGTTCCGGTTCATTGACCAGGACAGTAGTATCAAAGGAGCAATCCCTTTTATCCATTATCCGAAGAATATAACTGCCGGCCCTTTGCTGATCAACAATGTTTCCGTTCACCAATGAATCATTCCAATAATAAATATATCCCGGTGTTCCTCCTGTTGCACCCAAAGCTACTGAACCGTCAGTGTAGCCGAAACACTGTGGAATGGTAACATCAATTACAGCAGACAGTTCGTCCGGATCATTAAAAACAATTGATTGTGTGCCGGAACATTGATCGGCATCTGTAACGGTTACTTCATAATTGCCACTACCGCCTGAAATAGTTTCTGTATGAATGTTATTGCTCCACTTATAGGTATAAGGGGCAATTCCGGAAGTAACCAGAGCCATAAGTTTACCATCAATTTCATTATGGCAGGAAATACTGTCTATCACCTGAATGGAAACCTGAACAGGCGGATTTTGAATGATAACCGATGTATCCATTATCTGGCAAAGGTTTCTATCGGTGACGGTGAGGATATATATGCCTGTATCCAGACCGCTCCATTCCTGATCTGATTGCCCATCCTTCCATAAATAGGTATAAGCAGACAATCCACCGGAAACCACGGCCCGGGTATTTCCCTTAACATCACCGGTACAATTTACGTTCGTATTCTCAAACCGAAGATTCAGCTGATTCGGAGATTCCAACAAGGCCGTCCATGTTACAGCGCAATTATTAGCATCGGTAAGATTTAATTTATATGACCCGGTTGTGAGATTATCTATATAGGAAGTATCCCTTCCAAGATTAATATTATCTGCGGTCCAGTCATAATTGTAACTTCCTTCGCCCCCATTGCCAAAGATCCGGATGGTTCCGTCATTTCCTTCGAAACACGATACGGCAAAGCCATTGTGATCCGATATCTGCACAGAATCAACCTGCAATTTACTGGGTTGAACGATTGATATTGTATCTGCAATGCTGCAGTTAATACCGTCTGTGATGGTCACAGCATAATCACCGGCCACGAGGTTATGCAGTTCAGATGAAGTGCCGCCCTGTTCCCACTGGAATTGATAAGACGAATTTGCAATATCTCCCCCATCAGGATGCAAAACAATGGATCCGGAGTTATCTCCGAAGCAATTCAGATTGTACCCGCCTGTAATAGACGTGGAAAGTTCAGGAAGTGACTGTATTTCAGATGGCTGTACCAGATCAAATGTTTCCTCTGTCGTGCAATTGAAAGTATCGGAGACAACCACACTGTATCCACCCGCTGCCAGGCCATTCTGATTCCTAAGGGTGCTATCAGTTATGCTTCCTCCTGATATGGATCTCCAATTATATGAGTATCCCCTCCCTTCATGGCCACCACGAATACGGTTCAATGTAATCTTACCATCCGAAAGACCAAAGCAGCTCACATTATATAATCCATTATATAAGGATAAAGTGCTGCTATCAATCACCAGCGGGGCAGGTTCTACCAAATCCAATGGCCATGACCCTTTGCATTCAGAAGCATCCGTATAATTAAGTGTATAGTGCCCTGCGGGCATATTGCTCTGATAGTTGAACTGCAGGGCATTTGTAAAAGTGGAACTAAAGCCATTGTCACTGGTCCAGTTATAGGTAATGTTTGTCCCGCTGTTGTTTACACTAACCCAACTGCCTGAATATTCACCATTACATTTGATCTGGTAATCTCCATAAGTGATGTCAGGGTAAACCATTACACCTGAAGCGGATGGCTGGGATAGTTCATTGGGTTTTGAAACCGCATGACACCCATTTGTATCATATACCTCCAAATAATATTTTCCTTCCGGAGCATTATAAAGTGTATCCCGATGGATTGGAGGTACTTCAACAAAATCCTCGGGTACGTCATACCAAATGGGATCATATGATTGATGGCCCCCCGTTGAAATGGCAGCTAGGATGCCATCAAAACCATGGCAGCTCACATTTGTAACTTTTTTAATTGAAGCAGTAAGTAAATTGGGTTCGGTTAAAACAAAGGTTCTTCTGTCCTGGCAATTGAATTTATCACTAATTGTAACCGGGTATGTGCCCCTGGTTAATCCTGTAATATCTTTGGTAATTCTTCCATTACCCCAAACATAATTCAAATCATACACATCATAATTTAAAAATGCCGTAATTCCGCCTTCAGGCATAAGCCGGATAAATCCGTTACTTTCTCCCTTGCAGCGGATGTTATCTCCGCCGATGAAAGTGGAAACTGAATCTTCAATCACATGCAGTGCCGGGGCAATCCAAATATCAGCAGTTACAGGAATTCCCGGACATTTCCGCACGTCACCTGTACCCCTCAGATAGGGATATACTACAAATGTTACCTTTTGCGGAACAGTAGTCAGGTTCACAATTGAATCCACCATGGTAAAACCAGGTGAAAGATTAAAAGTGTCCTGTGCATAGTATACCGAAACAAAAGAAGCGTTGTACTGGGCCTCATAATAGAATCTAACTGGCTGAACAGAACGGGTTACCGTGCTGAAATATACTGATGGCCGAAGAGACGTACAAATGGTGTCCTGTGCCGGGGTAAGTCCAACTTTAGGAGTAGGCTCAACCCAGATCCTCACTGTAACAGGCATACCGGTACATTTTTCTGATTCTGATGCAGCTTCACGGGTATATGGAATAATAGTAAATACAACCTGTTTTGCCGTATCTGTATTATTTACAAAGGTCTCTGTGAGTATTGAGCCGTTGGGCAATGCCGTTCCGTTAGCGGGAGTGACTGTAAGTCCGTATGGTGCCTGTGTAATGTAGCGGAACATAACAGAACGGGTGGGTATGGACGGACTGCTTAAGTTAATCGTTGTTATATCACCCGAACAGATAGTATCTCTTTGTAATGCTGCAATCACCCTGGCAGTGGGCTCAACCCATACCCAGGCAGTATCATTGATACCTGCACATTTTTCAAGTTCCGCTCCTGATATGCGGGTATAAGGGGTAACAATAAATCTTACCAGTTGTGCCTGGTCATTGGTATTGGTAATCGTGTTCGTGAGAATGTCGGTATTATTTAAACCGCTACCATTAGCCGGGGTTACAGTCACACCAGCGGGTGCCTCGGTCACATACCTGAACTTCACCGCACGGGTGGGAACCGACGGACTGGTGAGGGTGATGCTCACCTGTGAACCGTCGCAGATCGTATCCTGTTTTGGAGATACTGACATCCGTACCGTGGGTTCTACCCAAACATAAGCCGTGTCATTGATGCCGGTACATTTTTCGTTCTCAGAATCCGAATAACGGATATATGGAGTGATGATAAACTTCACCAGCTGTGCCGAATCACTTGTATTGGTAATGGTGTTTACCAGCACAGCATTGTTATCCAGGGGCCCGCCGGTTGCCGGGGTAACGGTTACGCTGGCCGGGGCCTCTGTCACATATCGGAACTTCACATCACGGGTGGGAACTGTTGGACTGGTCAGGGTGATGTTTACCGGGGAACCATTGCAGATGGTATCTATCTTTGGTGTTACTGTTATATGTGCCGTAGGTTCTACCCATACATAGGCGGTGTCGTTTATACCTGCACATTTTTCGTTTTCATTACCTGCATTTCTTGTATAGGGGGTAATGATAAACTTCACCAGTTGTGCCGAATCACTTGTATTGGTAATGGTGTTTACCAGCACAGCATTGTTATCCAGGGGCCCGCCGGTTGCCGGGGTAACGGTTACGCTTGCCGGAGCCTCTGTCACATATCGGAACTTCACATCACGGGTGGGAACTGATGGACTGGTAAGGGTTATATTTACCTGGGAACCATCGCAGATCGTATCCTGTTTTGGAGTTACGGATATACTTGCTGTAGGCTCTACCCAAACATAGGCCGTGTCATTGATACCGGTACATTTTTCAAGTTCCGATCCTGATATGCGGGTATATGGGGTAAATATGAACCTAACCAGTTGTGCCTGGTCATTAGTATTGGTAATCGTGTTTGTGAGAATGTCGGTATTATTTAAACCGCTACCATTAGCCGGGGTTACCGTCACACCTGCAGGGGACTCGGTCACATACCGGAACTTCACTGCACGGGTGGGAACCGACGGACTGGTGAGGGTGATGCTTACCTGTGAACCGTCGCAGATCGTATCCTGTCTTGGAGTAACTGACATCCGAACCGTGGGTTCCACCCATACATAAGCCGTGTCAGTGATGCCGGTGCATTTTTCGTTTTCCGATCCTGATATGCGGGTATAAGGGGTAACAATAAATCTTACCAGTTGTGCCTGGTCATTGGTATTGGTAATGGTGTTTGTGAGAATGTCATTATTATCCAGGGGTCCGCCAGTTGCAGGAGTAACTGTCACCCCTGCCGGTGCCTCGGTCACATACCTGAACTTCACTGCACGGGTGGGAACCGAGGGACTGGTGAGAGTTATGCTCACCTGTGAACCGTCGCAGATCGTATCCTGTCTTGGAGTTACTGTCATCCGAACCGTGGGTTCCACCCATACATAAGCCGTGTCATTGATGCCGGTGCATTTTTCAAGTTCCGATCCTGATATGCGGGTATATGGGGTAAATATGAACCTAACCAGTTGTGCCTGGTCATTGGTATTGGTAATGGTGTTCGTGAGAATGTCATTATTATCCAGGGGTCCGCCAGTTGCAGGAGTAACTGTCACCCCTGCCGGTGCCTCGGTCACATACCTGAACTTCACTGCACGGGTGGGAACCGAGGGACTGGTGAGGGTTATGCTCACCTGTGAACCGTCGCAGATCGTATCCTGTCTTGGAGTTACTGTCATCCGAACCGTGGGTTCCACCCATACATAAGCCGTGTCATTGATGCCGGTGCATTTTTCAAGTTCCGATCCTGATATGCGGGTATAAGGGGTAACAATAAATCTTACCAGTTGTGCCTGGTCATTGGTATTGGTAATCGTGTTCGTGAGAATGTCGGTATTATTTAAACCGCTACCATTAGCCGGGGTTACAGTCACACCAGCGGGTGCCTCGGTCACATACCTGAACTTCACCGCACGGGTGGGAACCGACGGACTGGTGAGGGTGATGCTCACCTGTGAACCGTCGCAGATCGTATCCTGTTTTGGAGTTACAGATATCCGGGCTGTGGGTTCTACCCAAACATAAGCCGTGTCATTGATGCCGGTGCATTTTTCGTTTTCCGATCCTGCCTCGCGGGAATAAGGTGTAACAATAAATCTTACCAGTTGTGCCTGGTCATTGGTATTGGTAATCGTGTTCGTGAGAATGTCATTATTATCCAGGGGTCCGCCAGTTGCCGGAGTAACTGTCACACCAGCGGGTGCCTCGGTCACATACCTGAACTTCACTGCACGGGTGGGAACCGACGGACTGGTGAGGGTGATGCTCACCTGTGAACCGTCGCAGATCGTATCCTGTTTTGGAGTTACAGATATCCGGGCTGTGGGTTCTACCCAAACATAAGCCGTGTCATTGATACCGGTACATTTTTCAAGTTCCGATCCTGATATGCGGGTATAAGGGGTAACAATAAATCTTACCAGTTGTGCCTGGTCATTGGTATTGGTAATCGTGTTTGTGAGAATGTCGGTATTATTTAAACCGCTACCATTAGCCGGGGTTACTGTCACGCCAGCGGGTGCCTCGGTCACATACCTGAACTTCACCGGGCGGGTAGGAACTGATGGACTGGTAAGGGTTATATTTACCTGGGAACCATCGCAGATCGTATCCTGTTTTGGAGTTACGGATATACTTGCTGTAGGCTCTACCAAAACATAGGCCGTGTCATTGATACCGGTACATTTTTCAAGTTCCGATCCTGATATGCGGGTATATGGGGTAAATATGAACCTAACCAGTTGTGCCTGGTCATTAGTATTGGTAATCGTGTTTGTGAGAATGTCGGTATTATTTAAACCGCTACCATTAGCCGGGGTTACCGTCACACCTGCAGGGGACTCGGTCACATACCGGAACTTCACTGCCCGGGTGGGAACTGTTGGACTGGTGAGGGTGATATTTACCTGGGTGCCGTCGCAGATCGTATCCATCTTCGGAGTCACCGTTACCCGTGCTGTGGGTTCTACCCATACATAAGCAGTATCATTAATACCCGTGCATTTTTCAAGTTCCGATCCTGATATGCGGGTATAAGGGGTAACAATAAATCTTACCAGTTGTGCCTGGTCATTGGTATTAGTAATCGTGTTCGTGAGAACGTCGGTGTTATTTAAACCGCTACCATTAGCCGGGGTTACAGTCACACCAGCGGGTGCCTCGGTCACATACCTGAACTTCACCGCACGGGTGGGAACCGAGGGACTGGTGAGAGTTATGCTCACCTGTGATCCGTCGCAGATCGTATCCTGTTTTGGAGATACTGACATCCGTACCGTGGGTTCCACCCATACATAAGCCGTGTCATTGATGCCGGTGCATTTTTCGTTTTCCGATCCTGATATGCGGGTATAAGGGGTAACAATAAATCTTACCAGTTGTACCTGGTCATTGGTATTGGTAATGGTGTTCGTGAGAATGTCATTATTATCCAGGGGTCCGCCAGTTGCAGGAATAACTGCCACACCTGCCGGTGCCTCGGTCACATACCGGAACTTCACTGCCCGGGTGGGAACCGAGGGACTGGTGAGGGTGATATTTACCTGGGTGCCGTCGCAGATCGTATCCATCTTCGGAGTCACTGTTACCCGTGCTGTGGGTTCTACCCATACATAGGCCGTGTCATTGATACCCGTGCATTTTTCCAGTTCCGATCCTGCCTGGCGGGAATAAGGGGTAACAATGAATTTCACCAGCTCTGCCTGGTTATTGGTATTGGTGATGGTGTTTGTGAGAATATCATTATTATCCAGGGGACCGCCCGATACCGGGGTTACCGTCACACCGGCCGGTGCCTCGGTCACATACCTGAACTTCACTGCCCGGGTGGGAACTGTTGGACTGGTAAGGGTGATATTTACCTGTGAGCCATCGCAGATCGTATCCATCTTCGGAGTCACCATTACCCGTGCTGTGGGTTCTACCCATACATAAGCGGTATCATTAATACCCGTGCATTTTTCCAGTTCCGATCCTGCCTGGCGGGAATAGGGGGTAACTATAAATCTTACCAGCTGTGCCTGGTCATTCGTATTGATAATCGTATTCGTTAAAACATCCGTATTATTCAGCCCGCTCCCGGTGGCCGGGGTAACCGTCACCCCAGCAGGGGACTCGGTCACATACCTGAACTTCACCGGGCGGGTAGGAACTGATGGACTGGTAAGGGTTATATTTACCTGGGAACCATCGCAGATCGTATCCTGTTTTGGAGTTACGGATACACTTGCTGTAGGCTCTACCCAAACATAGGCCGTGTCATTGATGCCGGTGCATTTTTCGTTTTCCGATCCGGCCTCGCGGGTATATGGAGTGACAATAAACTTCACCAGCTGTGCCTGGTCATTGGTATTGGTAATGGTGTTTGTGAGAATGTCATTATTATCCAGGGGTCCGCCCGATGCCGGGGTTACCGTCACACCTGCAGGGGACTCGGTCACATACCGGAACTTCACTGCCCGGGTGGGAACTGTTGGACTGGTGAGGGTGATATTTACCTGGGTGCCGTCGCAGATCGTATCCATCTTCGGAGTCACCGTTACCCGTGCTTTGGGTTCTACCCATACATAAGCAGTATCATTAATACCCGTGCATTTTTCCAGTTCCGATCCTGCCTGGCGGGAATAAGGGGTAACAATGAATTTCACCAGCTCTGCCTGGTCATTGGAATTGGTAATCGTGTTCGTGAGAATATCATTATTATCCAGGGGACCGCCCGATACCGGGGTTACCGTCACACCGGCCGGTGCCTCGGTCACATACCTGAACTTCACTGCCCGGGTGGGAACTGTTGGACTGGTAAGGGTGATATTTACCTGGGAACCATCGCAGATCGTATCCTGTTTTGGTGCTACGGATACGCTTGCTGTAGGCTCTACCCAGATATCAATATCAATTGGCACACCAATACAGGCGTTGCTCCCTATTTCATCAATAGTCCAGGGTGAAATGGTAAAGGTTACCCGTTGGGCAGAATTGCTTGAATTGTCAAGATTCTGTACTATCGGTGTTCCGATATCCTGTCCGTCACCGATGCTGCCTGTTTCACCAGTAATGGCCGGATTATCAGTCACGGTCCAGGTATACCGTATCCCGTTGGTAGTTGTATTTGGACTGGTAACTAACAGATCCGTAGCCTCATTATTGCAGATTGTGTCCGATTTTGCAGCCAGGGTTATAGATGGATCTACCCATACATCAATGACAAGCGGAAGACTAATGCCCATACAGGCATTTTCTCCATTCTCATCAATTGTCCACGGGGTAATGGTATAAGTTATCTTTTGAGCATCTGTGCCGCTATTAACAAGAGTCTGGGAAATAGTGGTACCTATCATTTGCCCGTCACCCACACTTCCCGATTCACCTGAAATATCCGGATTACTTGACACTGTCCATGTATACCGGATACCATTTGTCGCCGAATTATCACTGGTCACTGTTATGTCAATGGTTGCTCCATTGCAGATCGTATCATCTGATGCATCAATTGTCACCGTAGGTTCCACCCAGACATCAATATCTAAAGGAGTTCCAGCACATTCATTGCCGGAATTTGCATTTACAGTCCATGGTGTAATTGTATAAATAACCTTCTGTGCATCCAGGCTGTTATTTGTTAATATTTGAGCCAGGACATCTCCCATATTATTTCCGGAACCAATACTTCCCGATTCTCCTGTTACATCAGGATTATCCAGAACGGTCCAGGTATAGCGCATTCCATTTGTAGTCGTGTTTATGCTCGTGACAGGAATATCGGTTGTACCGATATTGCATATCGTGTCATTGGTTGCAGAAATCGCAATTGTTGGTTCTACCCATATGTAGGCTGTATCATTTATGCCGGTGCATTTTTCCAGTCCGGTTCCCGCCTCGAGGCTATATGGGGTAACAATAAATTTAACAAGCTGCCACTGGTCATTGGTATTGGTAATCGTGTTCGTGAGAATGTCATTATTATCCAGGGGTCCTCCAGTTGCAGGAATAACTGCCACACCTGCCGGAGCCTCGGTCACATACCTGAACTTCACTGCCCGGGTAGGAACCGAGGGACTGGTGAGGGTGATATTTACCTGGGTGCCATTGCAGATCGTATCCATCTTCGGAGTCACCGCTAACTGTGCTGTGGGTTCTACCCATACATAAGCGGTATCATTAATACCCGCGCATTTTTCCAGTTCCGATCCTGCCTGGCGGGAATAGGGGGTAACTATAAATCTTACCAGCTGTGCCTGGTCATTCGTATTGGTGATCGTATTCGTTAAAACATCTGTATTGTTCAGCCCGCTCCCGGTGGCCGGGGTAACCGTCACACCTGCAGGGGACTCGGTCAAATACCTGAACTTAACCGGGCGGGTGGGAACTGTTGGACTTGTGAGGGTGATACTTACCTGGGAACCATCGCAGATCGTATCCTGTTTTGGCGTTACAGATACCCGTGCTGTGGGTTCCACCCAAACATAGGCTGTGTCATTGATACCGGTGCATTTTTCTGTTTCCAATCCGGCATGGCGGGTATATGGAGTGACAATAAACTTCACCAGCTCTGCCTGGTCATTGATATTGGTAATGGTGTTCGTGAGAATATCATGATTATCCAGGGGTCCGCCAGTTGCAGGAGTAACTGTCACACCGGCCGGTGCCTCGGTCACATACCTGAACTTCACTGCACGGGTGGGAACCGACGGACTGGTGAGGGTGATGCTTACCTGTGAACCATTACAGATAGTATCTCTCTTTGGATTGAGATTTACTTGTGCTACAGGTTCAATCCAAATAGTCTGAGTTTTTTCGGTATAATTTCCACATGCATCAGTGACTTTCCATTTTCTGAGAATATAGCCGACAGTGTCACAGTTGCCTATGTTAGTGGGATTATCTGAATAGAAAATTGAAGGTGCCAGTGTGCAATTATCCGTTGCGTCCAAAACATTACCGGCAACAGCAGGATTGACGTCATAGGAGCAATTCAGAATACGGCATATTCTGATATCAGCAGGTACTGTGAAGGTGGGATTGATATTGTCATCCACCGTAATGGTCTGCGTCACACTGATGCTGTTGCCACAGGCGTCTGTTACACTGTAGGTCCTGGTTATTACTTCCGGACACGTATTGCCGTCCGATACATCCGATACCCATGCCACTACCGGGTTAACCGTGCAGTTATCCGCCTCATCCGTCACTACAGCAATATTGGGTACAGGCACATCGCCTATACACTGTACGCTGACCGGAGCCGGATTGCTGGCCGTGGGATTGATATTGTCATCCACCGTAATGGTCTGCGTCACACTGATGCTGTTGCCACAGGCGTCTGTTACACTGTAGGTCCTGGTTATTACTTCCGGACACGTATTGCCGTCCGATACATCCGATACCCACGCCACTACCGGGTTAACCGTGCAGTTATCCGCCTCATCCGTCACTACAGCAATATTGGGTACAGGCACATCGCCTATACACTGTACGCTGACCGGAGCCGGATTGCTGGCCGTGGGATTGATATTGTCATCCACCGTAATGGTCTGCGTCACACTGATGCTGTTGCCACAGGCGTCTGTTACACTGTAGGTCCTGGTTATTACTTCCGGACACGTATTGCCGTCCGATACATCCGATACCCATGCCACTACCGGGTTAACCGTGCAGTTATCCGCCTCATCCGTCACTACAGCAATATTGGGTACAGGCACATCGCCTATACACTGTACGCTGACCGGAGCCGGATTGCTGGCCGTGGGATTGATATTGTCATCCACCGTAATGGTCTGCGTCACACTGATGCTGTTGCCACAGGCGTCTGTTACACTGTAGGTCCTGGTTATTACTTCCGGACACGTATTGCCGTCCGATACATCCGATACCCACGCCACTACCGGGTTAACCGTGCAGTTATCCGCCTCATCCGTCACCACAGCAATATTGGGTACAGGCACATCGCCTATACACTGTACGCTGACCGGAGCCGGATTGCTGGCCGTGGGATTGATATTGTCATCCACCGTAATGGTCTGCGTCACACTGATGCTGTTGCCACAGGCGTCTGTTACACTGTAGGTCCTGGTTATTACTTCCGGACACGTATTGCCGTCCGATACATCCGATACCCACGCCACTACCGGGTTAACCGTGCAGTTATCCGCCTCATCCGTCACTACAGCAATATTGGGTACAGGCACATCGCCTATACACTGTACGCTGACCGGAGCCGGATTGCTGGCCGTGGGATTGATATTGTCATCCACCGTAATGGTCTGCGTCACACTGATGCTGTTGCCACAGGCGTCTGTTACACTGTAGGTCCTGGTTATTACTTCCGGACACGTATTGCCGTCCGATACATCCGATACCCATGCCACTACCGGGTTAACCGTGCAGTTATCCGCCTCATCCGTCACTACAGCAATATTGGGTACAGGCACATCGCCTATACACTGTACGCTGACCGGAGCCGGATTGCTGCCCGTGGGATTGATATTGTCATCCACCGTAATGGTCTGCGTCACACTGATGCTGTTGCCACAGGCGTCTGTTACACTGTAGGTCCTGGTTATTACTTCCGGACACGTATTGCCGTCCGATACATCCGATACCCATGCCACTACCGGGTTAACCGTGCAGTTATCCGCCTCATCCGTCACTACAGCAATATTGGGTACAGGCACATCGCCTATACACTGTACGCTGACCGGAGCCGGATTGCTGCCCGTGGGATTGATATTGTCATCCACCGTAATGGTCTGCGTCACACTGATGCTGTTGCCACAGGCGTCTGTTACACTGTAGGTCCTGGTTATTACTTCCGGACACGTATTGCCGTCCGATACATCCGATACCCATGCCACTACCGGGTTAACCGTGCAGTTATCCGCCTCATCCGTCACTACAGCAATATTGGGTACAGGCACATCGCCTATACACTGTACGCTGACCGGAGCCGGATTGCTGGCCGTGGGATTGATATTGTCATCCACCGTAATGGTCTGCGTCACACTGATGCTGTTGCCACAGGCGTCTGTTACACTGTAGGTCCTGGTTATTACTTCCGGACACGTATTGCCGTCCGATACATCCGATACCCACGCCACTACCGGGTTAACCGTGCAGTTATCCGCCTCATCCGTCACTACAGCAATATTGGGTACAGGCACATCGCCTATACACTGTACGCTGACCGGAGCCGGATTGCTGGCCGTGGGATTGATATTGTCATCCACCGTAATGGTCTGCGTCACACTGATGCTGTTGCCACAGGCGTCTGTTACACTGTAGGTCCTGGTTATTACTTCCGGACACGTATTGCCGTCCGATACATCCGATACCCATGCCACTACCGGGTTAACCGTGCAGTTATCCGCCTCATCCGTCACCACAGCAATATTGGGTACAGGCACATCGCCTATACACTGTACGCTGACCGGAGCCGGATTGCTGGCCGTGGGATTGATATTGTCATCCACCGTAATGGTCTGCGTCACACTGATGCTGTTGCCACAGGCGTCTGTTACACTGTAGGTCCTGGTTATTACTTCCGGACACGTATTGCCGTCCGATACATCCGATACCCACGCCACTACCGGGTTAACCGTGCAGTTATCCGCCTCATCCGTCACTACAGCAATATTGGGTACAGGCACATCGCCTATACACTGTACGCTGACCGGAGCCGGATTGCTGGCCGTGGGATTGATATTGTCATCCACCGTAATGGTCTGCGTCACACTGATGCTGTTGCCACAGGCGTCTGTTACACTGTAGGTCCTGGTTATTACTTCCGGACACGTATTGCCGTCCGATACATCCGATACCCACGCCACTACCGGGTTAACCGTGCAGTTATCCGCCTCATCCGTCACCACAGCAATATTGGGTACAGGCACATCGCCTATACACTGTACGCTGACCGGAGCCGGATTGCTGGCCGTGGGATTGATATTGTCATCCACCGTAATGGTCTGCGTCACACTGATGCTGTTGCCACAGGCGTCTGTTACACTGTAGGTCCTGGTTATTACTTCCGGACACGTATTGCCGTCCGATACATCCGATACCCACGCCACTACCGGGTTAACCGTGCAGTTATCCGCCTCATCCGTCACCACAGCAATATTGGGTACAGGCACATCGCCTATACACTGTACGCTGACCGGAGCCGGATTGCTGGCCGTGGGATTGATATTGTCATCCACCGTAATGGTCTGCGTCACACTGATGCTGTTGCCACAGGCGTCTGTTACACTGTAGGTCCTGGTTATTACTTCCGGACACGTATTGCCGTCCGATACATCCGATACCCACGCCACTACCGGGTTAACCGTGCAGTTATCCGCCTCATCCGTCACTACAGCAATATTGGGTACAGGCACATCGCCTATACACTGTACGCTGACCGGAGCCGGATTGCTGGCCGTGGGATTGATATTGTCATCCACCGTAATGGTCTGCGTCACACTGATGCTGTTGCCACAGGCGTCTGTTACACTGTAGGTCCTGGTTATTACTTCCGGACACGTATTGCCGTCCGATACATCCGATACCCATGCCACTACCGGGTTAACCGTGCAGTTATCCGCCTCATCCGTCACTACAGCAATATTGGGTACAGGCACATCGCCTATACACTGTACGCTGACCGGAGCCGGATTGCTGGCCGTGGGATTGATATTGTCATCCACCGTAATGGTCTGCGTCACACTGATGCTGTTGCCACAGGCGTCTGTTACACTGTAGGTCCTGGTTATTACTTCCGGACACGTATTGCCGTCCGATACATCCGATACCCACGCCACTACCGGGTTAACCGTGCAGTTATCCGCCTCATCCGTCACTACAGCAATATTGGGTACAGGCACATCGCCTATACACTGTACGCTGACCGGAGCCGGATTGCTGGCCGTGGGATTGATATTGTCATCCACCGTAATGGTCTGCGTCACACTGATGCTGTTGCCACAGGCGTCTGTTACACTGTAGGTCCTGGTTATTACTTCCGGACACGTATTGCCGTCCGATACATCCGATACCCACGCCACTACCGGGTTAACCGTGCAGTTATCCGCCTCATCCGTCACTACAGCAATATTGGGTACAGGCACATCGCCTATACACTGTACGCTGACCGGAGCCGGATTGCTGGCCGTGGGATTGATATTGTCATCCACCGTAATGGTCTGCGTCACACTGATGCTGTTGCCACAGGCGTCTGTTACACTGTAGGTCCTGGTTATTACTTCCGGACACGTATTGCCGTCCGATACATCCGATACCCATGCCACTACCGGGTTAACCGTGCAGTTATCCGCCTCATCCGTCACTACAGCAATATTGGGTACAGGCACATCGCCTATACACTGTACGCTGACCGGAGCCGGATTGCTGGCCGTGGGATTGATATTGTCATCCACCGTAATGGTCTGCGTCACACTGATGCTGTTGCCACAGGCGTCTGTTACACTGTAGGTCCTGGTTATTACTTCCGGACACGTATTGCCGTCCGATACATCCGATACCCATGCCACTACCGGGTTAACCGTGCAGTTATCCGCCTCATCCGTCACTACAGCAATATTGGGTACAGGCACATCGCCTATACACTGTACGCTGACCGGAGCCGGATTGCTGGCCGTGGGATTGATATTGTCATCCACCGTAATGGTCTGCGTCACACTGATGCTGTTGCCACAGGCGTCTGTTACACTGTAGGTCCTGGTTATTACTTCCGGACACGTATTGCCGTCCGATACATCCGATACCCACGCCACTACCGGGTTAACCGTGCAGTTATCCGCCTCATCCGTCACTACAGCAATATTGGGTACAGGCACATCGCCTATACACTGTACGCTGACCGGAGCCGGATTGCTGGCCGTGGGATTGATATTGTCATCCACCGTAATGGTCTGCGTCACACTGATGCTGTTGCCACAGGCGTCTGTTACACTGTAGGTCCTGGTTATTACTTCCGGACACGTATTGCCGTCCGATACATCCGATACCCACGCCACTACCGGGTTAACCGTGCAGTTATCCGCCTCATCCGTCACTACAGCAATATTGGGTACAGGCACATCGCCTATACACTGTACGCTGACCGGAGCCGGATTGCTGGCCGTGGGATTGATATTGTCATCCACCGTAATGGTCTGCGTCACACTGATGCTGTTGCCACAGGCGTCTGTTACACTGTAGGTCCTGGTTATTACTTCCGGACACGTATTGCCGTCCGATACATCCGATACCCATGCCACTACCGGGTTAACCGTGCAGTTATCCGCCTCATCCGTCACTACAGCAATATTGGGTACAGGCACATCGCCTATACACTGTACGCTGACCGGAGCCGGATTGCTGCCCGTGGGATTGATATTGTCATCCACCGTAATGGTCTGCGTCACACTGATGCTGTTGCCACAGGCGTCTGTTACACTGTAGGTCCTGGTTATTACTTCCGGACACGTATTGCCGTCCGATACATCCGATACCCACGCCACTACCGGGTTAACCGTGCAGTTATCCGCCTCATCCGTCACTACAGCAATATTGGGTACAGGCACATCGCCTATACACTGTACGCTGACCGGAGCCGGATTGCTGGCCGTGGGATTGATATTGTCATCCACCGTAATGGTCTGCGTCACACTGATGCTGTTGCCACAGGCGTCTGTTACACTGTAGGTCCTGGTTATTACTTCCGGACACGTATTGCCGTCCGATACATCCGATACCCACGCCACTACCGGGTTAACCGTGCAGTTATCCGCCTCATCCGTCACTACAGCAATATTGGGTACAGGCACATCGCCTATACACTGTACGCTGACCGGAGCCGGATTGCTGGCCGTGGGATTGATATTGTCATCCACCGTAATGGTCTGCGTCACACTGATGCTGTTGCCACAGGCGTCTGTTACACTGTAGGTCCTGGTTATTACTTCCGGACACGTATTGCCGTCCGATACATCCGATACCCATGCCACTACCGGGTTAACCGTGCAGTTATCCGCCTCATCCGTCACTACAGCAATATTGGGTACAGGCACATCGCCTATACACTGTACGCTGACCGGAGCCGGATTGCTGGCCGTGGGATTGATATTGTCATCCACCGTAATGGTCTGCGTCACACTGATGCTGTTGCCACAGGCGTCTGTTACACTGTAGGTCCTGGTTATTACTTCCGGACACGTATTGCCGTCCGATACATCCGATACCCATGCCACTACCGGGTTAACCGTGCAGTTATCCGCCTCATCCGTCACTACAGCAATATTGGGTACAGGCACATCGCCTATACACTGTACGCTGACCGGAGCCGGATTGCTGGCCGTGGGATTGATATTGTCATCCACCGTAATGGTCTGCGTCACACTGATGCTGTTGCCACAGGCGTCTGTTACACTGTAGGTCCTGGTTATTACTTCCGGACACGTATTGCCGTCCGATACATCCGATACCCATGCCACTACCGGGTTAACCGTGCAGTTATCCGCCTCATCCGTCACTACAGCAATATTGGGTACAGGCACATCGCCTATACACTGTACGCTGACCGGAGCCGGATTGCTGGCCGTGGGATTGATATTGTCATCCACCGTAATGGTCTGCGTCACACTGATGCTGTTGCCACAGGCGTCTGTTACACTGTAGGTCCTGGTTATTACTTCCGGACACGTATTGCCGTCCGATACATCCGATACCCACGCCACTACCGGGTTAACCGTGCAGTTATCCGCCTCATCCGTCACTACAGCAATATTGGGTACAGGCACATCGCCTATACACTGTACGCTGACCGGAGCCGGATTGCTGGCCGTGGGATTGATATTGTCATCCACCGTAATGGTCTGCGTCACACTGATGCTGTTGCCACAGGCGTCTGTTACACTGTAGGTCCTGGTTATTACTTCCGGACACGTATTGCCGTCCGATACATCCGATACCCATGCCACTACCGGGTTAACCGTGCAGTTATCCGCCTCATCCGTCACTACAGCAATATTGGGTACAGGCACATCGCCTATACACTGTACGCTGACCGGAGCCGGATTGCTGCCCGTGGGATTGATATTGTCATCCACCGTAATGGTCTGCGTCACACTGATGCTGTTGCCACAGGCGTCTGTTACACTGTAGGTCCTGGTTATTACTTCCGGACACGTATTGCCGTCCGATACATCCGATACCCATGCCACTACCGGGTTAACCGTGCAGTTATCCGCCTCATCCGTCACTACAGCAATATTGGGTACAGGCACATCGCCTATACACTGTACGCTGACCGGAGCCGGATTGCTGCCCGTGGGATTGATATTGTCATCCACCGTAATGGTCTGCGTCACACTGATGCTGTTGCCACAGGCGTCTGTTACACTGTAGGTCCTGGTTATTACTTCCGGACACGTATTGCCGTCCGATACATCCGATACCCATGCCACTACCGGGTTAACCGTGCAGTTATCCGCCTCATCCGTCACCACAGCAATATTGGGTACAGGCACATCGCCTATACACTGTACGCTGACCGGAGCCGGATTGGAAGCTGTCGGGGCAATGCTTTCGATTGTGGTCAATAAAACCGAATTACTATTCACTGAATTCCCACCTCCATCAGTAACCACGCAACGGTAATGATATCCATCCATACTGCAAAGTGCTCCTGTGATCAATAATGCATTTGTTGTTGCACCACTGTATACACCACCGTTATTGATATTCACAAATCCGCTTCCCGGGTCCACCTGCCATTGATAAGTTAATACAGCTTGTCCGGTTGCTGCCACATTATAAGTGGCATTTGAGCCCGGACATATTACTGCATCGGAAGGTTGAGTTGTAATATGAGGCTGACCGTGGCAAATGGCCATATCAGTTACGCCTCCGGAAATTCCATTCAATCCGTTTCTTCTTAAATAACCACCAGCTATGGATCCATGTGTACCATCCAAAGTAAGATCTCCCCCGTTATCCCTTCTTAATATCCTTGACGCAGCATCAAAACCAACAAATCCATTATAGTTAAGCCGTATATCGTAATCGGAACTTGCCATGGGTGCGATTGCTGTCAACGACCAGTAACCGTCCGTAAACCGGTCATATACATCTATTCCATTGTCATTCAGGGGTGGAGTCAGTCCTGCATTCCCAATATCACCGGCTGTGAATGCTATGATTAAACTGCCGTTTGTTAGATTATTAAAAATAATCCTTACCGGCCTATACGACCCTGCTGTTCCAATTGGATATAAGTATGTACTGCCTGAAGTATTAATTTCCCTTTGCAGTTTTCCGATGATAGTTCCGGAAGTTACTCGAACGATTGCGCCTACAGCTGGATTTGATACGATTAATATATTGCCCTCGCAGTTTATATTGGCTGTGGACAAGGTTAATATTCCTGCTACAGATACATTTGAAGAGAAGGATTTTGTCCCACCACCGGAAGCATTCAGATTTCTGTAATTATTGCTGTTGATCATGGTTTGATCCCCATTCCGACTATAATCAACGATACTTCCCGTTCCTGAAGTCAGAGTATTGATACTATTGGTAGCACCGTTCAGGTAAATGCGATGAGCCAGATTACCGCCACTCATATTCAGAACGCCCATGCCACTGAGGTCGCCTGTAAATGAAATCGCCTTTATTGTAACGTTGTTGCAAGTCAATGTGCCATTGATAGTAGCGGTGCCTCCAACATTGAAGTTTGTTATGTTGTTGCCCAAATCAAGTGTTCCATTAGAAATGAGGAGGTTATTTGTAATGGTTAACGAGGATCCGGTTATGGGTTGAACATTCCCCCCGGACTTGTTGACGGTGAAATCATGAAATGTCTCATCCGGATTTCCTGTTATTGTTTGATTATTACCTCCCGTAAAATAGACCATTCCCAGGTTTTCATTAAAAGTACCTGTATGGACCCAATTACCCTGAATAGTTATGCTGTAATTTGACGGACCAACATCAAGAGTCGTATTTGCACCAATATTGAGATTACCATTAATTGCTATGTTACCTAAAAGGGTCTTTATCCCTGATGTGGATGTGGTCAGATTATAATAAGTGGTCAAAGGAACCTGCTGATCCCCGTTCCTGTTGAAATTAACCGTTCCGGTTCCGCAGGTAAACCCCCCGGAATACCCGATAACATCGTCTCCCAGGTTGAAGGTTCCTGAAAGCATGGTTATGGACCCTGTTCCTGCCAAATTACCGGAAAGAGTAAATACAAAATTTCCGATTTGCAGCGTACCATTTACTGTGACGTCAGTACAAGCAGCATCCGCTGTTAAGGTTACATTATGTCCAAGCTGAATGGTTACATCATCCCCGGCAACTGGAATTCCTGCTCCACTCCAGGTATTGTCATCATTCCAGTCACCTGAACCCGTAGAAGTATAGGACAATGCCCATGTGGTTTGACCTAAGCATAATACCAAAATCAACATCCAGGTAAAAGCCTTTATGCTCCTGCCCAATGTGTGGAAGTTATTTTGGAATTTGATTTTCATCAATGTGACCGTACCCCGTGGTTGTGAAAAAAATAGATTTAACAGTCACGAAACTCTACGTGACCACCAGGATTTTTTACGGACACAAAACAAAAAAGTTATAGATTATCAGGAGTTTATTAGCATATCGGTCATTCAACGTACATTGCTTTCTTCAATTCATCAACTTTGGATTGACCGAATAGCTGTTCTGCCAGTGCCAGCGAAAATTTCATTGCCGCCCCGGGGGCTTTCCCTGTGATAATATTCCCGTCGATTTCTACGACATTGCCTGTGCAAATTGCACCCTTCAACCTGGATTCTGTTCCCGGATAACAAGTTATCCTTTTCCCCTCGAGAATTCCTGCATTTGCCAAAACCATAGGAGCTGCACAAATTGCGGCAATTATTTTTCCCTGCCGGTGAAATTCAGGAATAAGTTTCTTAAGTCCCTCATGTCTGGTAAGATTATCTGATCCCGGCTGACCGCCTGGAAACAGAATTACATCTGCCCGGGAGTAATCCATGTCTTCGAAAAGCCTGTCGGATTGTACCGCCAAACCTCTCGCACTGGTAACTTCCCTTTTCCCTGTTACAGAAACCAATATTACTTCACATCCGGCGCGACGCAATACATCCACCGGAGTGATAGCCTCTACTTCTTCAAAACCATTGGCCAGATGAATGAATACCCTTTTCATATGCCTGTTTTCAGTAAAATTACAAATGTTTTTTATGAATTTTCCCTAAAAAACATGGGGACTATACACGTTTAATTCCCGGTCAAGTTCCCTTGCCCTGCCTCCCGTTATTTTATCAAGAAGCTGCCAAAATGATTTCTGATGATGTTTGTGTACTGTATGACAGAGTTCATGTAATACAATATACTCCTGTAATCGATCGGGTAAACGCATCAGGTGAATATTCAGACTTATCCTGTTGTCAGGTGAACAACTCCCCCACCTTGACTTGTTATCACGAAATGATACCTGCACATAACTGAAACCGAATTGTTTTGCAAGCCTGTCAGTCATGGGAGGCAAATGCTTGTTGGCTTCCATCTGAAGGGCGGCCAGAATGCCCCTGCGAATGGCCTGCTGAATACGGGGATCTGTCACCTCCGCAAAAACAGGATGTTGAATGCGGATGATCTGATTCTTTATGATGGTCTGAATTGTCGATTTTTCATGTGTTCCTATAGAAAGAACATGATCCCTGGTCCTGAACGCTGTATCTTTAGTGAACAAGGTAACTTTCCGCTCATATTTTTTCATTTTCTCCTGCTGTTTCCTGATCCAGCCGGTTTTAGATTCAACAAATTTACCCGCCGCCTCATAGGAAACGAATTGAGGAAGTATTACCTGAATTCCCCGAAATGGCTTCAGAGAAATTTTCATGTTCCTAACAGATAAATTACGGATAAAACTAACTTCCCCAATTTCTCTAAAAACAACTACCTTAACATTTTCCGTTTTCAAGACCCTTGATTTTTTTTTCACCAAAAAATACGCTCTTTTTACCAATTGTTTACATCAAATTCTAATTTTACAGGATCAAAATATTAACCTAGCAACTATCCTTATGAATTCCCGAAAATTACTGATCTATCTATCGCTTGCCGCTCTCATCCTCATTATATTCGCCGTCGTTGGTAAAAAGGCCGGTTGGTTCGGAAAATCAATCACTTACAAGGTGACTACCGAAAATGCGAGACGCCGTGATTTAACCGAAATCATTACAGCAAACGGCAAAATCCAACCTGAAATAGAAGTTAAAATCACTTCCGATGTTTCGGGCGAGATTGTGGACCTTGTTGTTAAAGACGGAGATTATGTAAAAAAGGGACAGTTTCTGCTAAAGGTTAAACCCGACAATTATATTTCGGCACGTGACCGCTCCCTGGCATCTCTTAATGCAGCAAAGGCAAATATGGCGAATGCAAAAGCTATGCTGATACAGGTAAAGGCAAAATATGAGCAGGCCCGTTTATCTTATAACAGGAGCCAAAAGCTGTGGGAAGAAAGGACAATTTCCGAAGCGGAATGGGAATCAGCCCAGTCTGCCTATGAGGTAGCCAAGGCCGAAGTTACCGCTACAGAACAAAGCGTAGCCGGTGCTGAATTTGCCGTGCACAGTTCCGAAGCCTCACTGAAGGAAGCCAATGAAAACCTGGTAAAGACCTCCGTGCTGGCTCCCATGGATGGTACAATTTCCCTGCTTAACGTTGAAAAGGGAGAAAGAGTGGTAGGAACTGATTTGATGAGCGGAACAGAAATTCTGCGTGTTGCCAATCTTGACCGTATGGAAGTGCTTACCGAGGTAAACGAAAATGATATTGTGCGGGTGAAATTGAATGATTCAGCACAGATTGAGGTAGATGCATTCCCCGACCGGAAATTCAAGGGAATTGTTACTGAAATAGCCAATTCAGCCATTACTACCGGTGTAACGACTGACCAGGTGACAAATTTTGAAGTGAAGATACTTTTATTGAAGGATTCCTATGCCGATCTGGTAAAGGAAGGAAAGCCCCAACCTTTCCGGCCAGGCATGTCGGCATCTGTGGATATCATGACTGAATCAAAAAAGAAGGTAATTACGGTCCCTCTTCAATCTGTTACAATGCTTGCTGATTCGCTGGTAAAATCCGATTCACTCATTTCAAGTAAGGCCAAACCTGAACCAAAGGAGGTTGTATTCGTTTATGACAAGGGCAAAGCGAAGACAACCGTGGTAAAAACAGGTATTCAGGATAACAATTATATCGAAATTGTCAGTGGACTTCCTGATAGCGCAGAAGTAGTAACAGCCCCTTATAACGTGATTACTAAAAAATTAAAGGATGGCTCATTGCTGAAAAAAGTCAAAAAGGAAGACCTCACTAAATAAATTTATGGCGGCCATACTTAATATAGAAACCGCTACTCCATTATGCTCGGTCGCCCTAGCAATTGATGGACGGTTGATAGTCCAGCGTGAAACACAGGAGGAAAAATCTCATGCTGCCCGGCTTACCGTTTTTATTGAGGAAATACTGAAGGAACAGGGACTGCAAATCAGGGATCTCCAGGCCATTGCCATCGGCAAAGGACCCGGCTCGTATACCGGGTTGCGGATTGGCGTTTCAACCGCCAAAGGATTATGCTATGGTGCCGGAATACCCCTTATAGCTGTGGGAACTTTAAGAATAATGTTTAACTACGCTAAAGAAATTTGCAGGAAAAAATCAATCCCTTTGCATGAAAACACGCTTCTCTGCCCGATGATTGATGCCCGCAGAATGGAAGTTTTTTCATGCCTGTACAAGGCCTCAGGAGAAGAAAAAGAATCCGTATCCGCAAAAATCATTGATGCCTTCACTTATACCAGCTATCTTCAAACCACGAAAATTTATTTCTTTGGATCAGGCATGGATAAATGCCGTCAGGTTTTATCTCATCCGAATGCTTATTTTCTGGATGAAATTTATCCTCATGCTGCAGCACTGGCTCCCCTGTCTGAAGAAAAATACCAGGAAAAGCAATTCGAAAATCTGGCCTATTTTGAACCTTTCTACCTAAAGGATTTCGTTGCCACAGTACCTAAAAAAGGCTTGCCTGTTCAATAAAAATACTGTCAAAACGTTATTTTTATGGAGATAGCCGAATGAGAATCCCTTACAAAACAGTTAAGCATGTTTTTATATTGTTCTTTCTCAGCCTGACTTTTACAGGATATGGGCAATTCAAAGAACGTGTCAGCAAAGATAAACCTTTCCGGGATGGGGAAAATTTACTCTATGTAGTAAAATTTGGCTTTATTGTTGGAGGTAATGCCTCACTGGTGCTTAAACAGGAGTATTTTAACACCAAACTTGTTTTTCATGCCCGTGGAGAGGCCAAAACTGTTGGCCTCGCTGAAAAACTGTACAGTGTTAAAGATATTTTTGAGAGTTTTTTTGATATGCATACGGTGCTTCCCTATAAGTCCATCCGTGATGTAAAGGAAGGCAATTACAGAAAGCATGAGGAAGCCATATTCAACCATGCTGGAAATACGGTATACAGTACTCGCAAGGATACCGTCGTAGCCATTCCCAAAAACACATTGGACATGATGTCACTGCTTTACTATATCCGAAGCATTGATCTGTATGATATGAAAAATGGAGATGTGTTGCGAACAGTTACCTTTTTCGATGAGGAACTTTTCCCTTTTGACATTCGATTCAAAGGCACGGAGGTAATAAAAACGAAATACGGCAAAATCCGCTGCTACCGTTTTGATCCGGTGGTTGAACCCGGTCGCATGTTTAAATCTGAAGATGATATGACAATCTGGATATCAGCTGACAGGAACCTTATTCCCATTAAGGTGAAGTTTAATCTGGTGGTTGGATCCTTGCACATGGAGCTCAGTGAATATTCCAACCTGAAATATCCGCTTGGAATTATCCCCTGATTTGACAAAATGAAACACACACGACCCTTCATTCGTAAATAGAATGAAAATCAAGGGGTTTTTCCTTACCTTGCAAATTAAAAGCGTTCCGGATCCAGTAAATGAATGTTTTTTGAATTTCTACAGATGAAAGAAAATAGACAGGATAAAGCTTCCATCAACAGACTACAGCTTACCACATTTAAGCTGCAATCCCTGTTGAATATTACAATGGCCATTAATAATAATCTTGCACAGGATGAACTGCTCGATACTTATGAAAAGCTGCTTACTACTGATCTGAATATAGGTAAGGTATTGATCTATAAACTGACAGATACCTGGCAGTGCATCCTTAAATCAGGAATGGTAGGCGATTCCTATGGAAGCATTGATGTAGAGAGGGACCTCATACCTATTCAAGATATATCCTTTATTACATCATCTCCCAACAAGACATTAAATGCCTTTGATATTGTAATCCCTGTCATCAATAATGGCAAACCCATTGCTTATGTTATCATCGGCGACATTGAAGAAGGCGATGGCGTAAGTCCAATCATCAAGCACCTGAATTTTATACAGACCCTCACCAATATCATTGTGGTTGCCATTGAAAATATGAGGCTGTTTAAGGAAAGCCTGCGCCAGGCAGCCATAAAGAAAGAGCTTGAACTGGCATCCAAAATGCAGAATATGCTTATACCGCATTCATCGATCCTGCCAAGAAATGAGAAAATTTACATGACAGCTTTTTATCTCCCTCACTTTGATGTGGGCGGAGATTATTACGATTATATCCCACTCAACCGTAACGAATTTGGCTTCTGCATTGCTGACGTCTCCGGAAAGGGAATGTCAGCAGCCCTGCTCATGTCGAACTTCCAGGCCAACCTGAGGGCGCTTTTTACCTATGATATCTCCCTGGATGCACTGGTTGAAAAACTAAATGAACGGGTAATGCATGCCGCCAATGGTGAGAAATTCATTACCTTGTTTGTAGGTAAGTTTAATTACAAAACAAGAGAACTTCAATACATAAATGCAGGGCACAACCAACCCATGCTGTATCAGAAAAACCGCAAAAAACTCTCATTACTGGCCAAAGGATGCGTGGGTATTGGCATGCTGGATGAGATCCCCATTATCAGAAAGGGATCAGTTACATTGGAAGAACATACCAAGATCATTTGCTATACCGATGGACTGGTTGAACTGATCGATGGTAAGGAGGTATCATTCGGTACTAAGGAAATTGAAGACTGCATTATGAATAACAACAGCATTGAAGATAATATCCAGGCCATTATAAAGAAACAAGGCATTGCTGAAGGCAGTGCCTCGATTTTTGATGATATTTCAATGCTTGGTATTGAGTTTTTCTAGTTCTCTCCCTTCGTTTTGATCCTCCCAGGGATAAAAAATATCAAGTGATACAAAGGCTGCTATAAATCCCCAGAACAAGGCAGATGCCTTATCCGTATCAAGAAAATTATTCAAACTGCCATGGATCAGATAAGTGATTAATCCCAGGATCATTCCCAGTACAATCCTTTTCAACCTCTTGTTGATAAGCCTGTTATATACGCGAAAACCAGTGATCAGGCTCACAATACCTACAATAACAATGGACAAGCCCCCAAAAAAACCGCTTTCCGCCAGGGGTCCGATATATTCGCTGTGAGCATTTCCCAGGTCACCAAAATCAGTGCTGATGGCTGTTTTGTCTTTTAAGCGCTGATAAGGAGCATACTTAAACATGTAGGTTCCCGGGCCATGTCCAAATACAGGTTTCTCCCTGAACATCCTGAGTGCTGAATTCCAGCGGTTGATCCTTTCAAGATTTGACTCATCTGTACTAATATTCGACATGGACCTCGCATGCCCGGTTATCGATGAGGATGAATTTTTCCGGGTATTCTCCATATTCTGTAATATGTCAGTCCTTTTTTCTACAAAGTATAACAGGCAAACAATGCCTGCCATAAGAATATACCTGAACTTAATCTTTAACATCACTAATCCAAGTATGCCCAAACCAACGATTACACTCATCCAGGCAGCCCTCGTATACGAAAGCAAAAGTCCGGTTGCCAGCAAAAGCAAGGTTAACCATAATAAGATCCTGAAAAGGGTACTTTTACCCTTGTATAAAATAACACCGCCCAAGGCAAAAATAAGCATGGCCAGAATTGCCCCGTATGAGGTATGATCACGGAAAAAGGGACTCATTACTATATGTGCTTTATTAACATCATTGAGCCCGTAATGTAAATGCCTGGTTATGGTGAAGATCACTACCATGACCATAGCAATCACATAGCACCATATGAAAACCGGAATTGATCTGTATTTGCGGAAAACATGGATCGCCAGGAGATAGTAAATTGTGATAAACCAAACCCTTACAAGTAGAAATTTAAGCGAAACCATTGGCATTGAACTGGTTAAGGTTGTTATCAGTATCCATACAATATTGAAATAAATTGCATAAGACACCGGATGTTTGAGAATCCGTAGATCAAGAGACCTGTCATACAGAATTTTATAATAAAATATTACCATCATGCCAAAAAGCATGGGTTCGGTAGGAATTGCAAAATCAACGGGAGAGGAAGGGAAGTAATCGATCAGCTGCACAGAAAGAGGAGTACAAAAGATAATAATGAAATACATCAGATCAAGGCGGGCGAGTGCAAGGTAAATCAATAACAATACAACCGGTAACAGGTTGAAGAAATTGATGTTCCTGCCGGTAAAAATCATATCAGCAACCAGGTAAATACATGCCAGGGTAATAACCAGGCTGTGTTTTTTCAGACTCTCCAACCAGGACATATTACTAGTTTCTGGCTTTGAAATTGTCTTTCAACAACAATAGAATGAGCGCAACAGCGAATGTGGATAAGGTTGAAAACATGACAATGATCGTTCGCCTTGGAGAAACCTTTTTTTCTTCTACACGGGCCTTGTCCACAACAAATACATGCGGAAATATATTTTCAATATTTATCCTGGAAGAGGCATATTTTGCTTTCAGCTGGCTCATCCGGCTGATTTCTGCCTCGAGTTTCTGAGACAACTCAATATATTTACCTCCATAAACTGACAGAATATTCATTTGCTTTTTTATTTCATCAGCTGCCTGTGTATTTCCATGTTCCAGCGAATTGGCATAGGCCGTATTCAATGCGGAAGCCTGTGACTCATAATCTATCACCCCCTTTTGCCTGATCTGCTGGAGTGAATCCCCATAATGACGGATATCATTCTGTGAATCTTCATATTCCTTTTTTACAATATTAAAGGCATCCATAGCCCTTTCCTTTGACATATTATAATATACGGAATCAACATATGCCACTATTTCATTGGCAATGTCTGAGGCCATTTGTGCCCTGGTGTCAAGAACCCCGATTTCTATCGACATGAATTCCGTTCTGCGGATTTTAACATTTCCGCGAAATGTGCTATTCAACTGATTTTCAGGAAACGGAGACTTGGGATTGATCTTGTAATGTTCCATCAGGTTGAACTTTTTTGCAACATGGTCCCTGATATCATTGGAATGAAGGATCTGTATCAATCGCTCCGATTCAAAATCACCGCCAAATGAAAGCACATCCCTGTTGTCCGTTGAAAGAGTGGTTGTTTCAACAAGGCCTCTTGACAGTGGAAAAGATGCAGCCGGATACAGAATGACTTCTGACCGGTAACGCGGAGTAATATTCAGTGAAACAACAATCGACACAATGAAAGCCACAAGGGAAATTGCAATCAATATCCATTTTTTGTTCCAAACAAACTGTAAAAGACCAAAGGCATCATAGACAAAATACGGGTTCTTTTTACTGGGCTCCATAATGTAATTTTTAATTGATTGTTATAAGGTAATAATTCTTTTTCCCCTTTTGAATGAGAATATATTTGTTATTGATCAGATCTGATAACCCCACAGAATAAGACTCATCATCTATTTTACCCTTGTTCAGGCTCACACCCCCTCCTTTAATCATCCTTCTTGCCTCACCTTTGGATGGGAAAATTCCGGTTTTTTCTCCCAGAAGGTCAACAATATTAATTCCGGGTACGATAGAATTTCTGTCAAGTGTTGAAAGCGGCACTCCGTCAAAAACGCTCAGAAAGGTTGCTTCATCAAGTTTTCGTAATGATTCGGTTGTTCCCTTTCCAAAAAGGATTTCTGAAGCTTCCATGGCTGCCTCCAGTCCTTCTTTTGAATGCACCATCAGCGTTACCGTTTCTGCCAGTTTTTTCTGAAGCAGCCTCATATTTGGCGCCTTACCATGTTCAGCAATGATGTTCTCAATTTCTTCCTTATCGAGCAGGGTAAACAATTTTATATATTTTACAGCGTCCTCATCGGATACATTAAGCCAAAACTGATAAAATGCATAGGTAGATGTTTTTGCCGGATCAAGCCATACATTTCCTTTTTCTGATTTGCCGAATTTACCTCCGTCAGCTCGTGTGACAAGGGGACAAGTTAATGCAAATGCTTCCCCTCCGTCTTTACGGCGGATCAATTCCGTCCCGGTTACAATATTGCCCCACTGATCTGAACCACCCATCTGAAGGCGGCAATTTTTATGGGAGTACAGATAGAAATAATCATATCCCTGCACAAGCTGATAACTGAATTCCGTGAATGAAATACCGGTTTCGAGCCGCTTCTTGACGGAATCCTTGGCCATCATGTAGTTTACCGTTATATGTTTGCCTACATCACGAAGAAAATCAAGAAATGAAAATCCCCTGAACCAATCGTAATTGTTGACAATTTCAGCTGAATTTGCCCCACAGTCAAAATTGAGAAATTTTTCAAGCTGCCCCCGCTGACAGGCAAGATTATAATTCAGGGTTTTTTCATCGAGAAACTTGCGCTCTTCTGATTTTCCCGATGGATCACCTACCATGCCGGTTGCTCCTCCTACAAGTGCCAGGGGCTTATGTCCGGTCCTCTGGAAATGCACCAGGAGCATAATGGGTAAAAGGTTTCCAATGTGCAATGAATCAGCGGTAGGGTCAAATCCGATATATCCCGTGGTCATCTCTTTATTGAGCTGTTCCTCTGTACCCGGCATCATATCGTGCACCATTCCCCTCCACCTGAGTTCCTCAACGAAAGTCATAAATGTAATTTTCCGCAAAGATAATATTTTAAAGCATGAACCGGCCTAATCCTGCAAATTCCCCATGCCTGTTGTCTTTGTTGCTATTCCCAAGAGATGGGAAAAGAAACAGGGTGGCCGAAGTTACTGGTTTATAGAAGAATGACCCTTCCCTTGCATTTTTAGGCAGTATGCTTATCCGGTTGTCAACTTTGTCAATGAAAAGAAGTAATATTCCCACGATCAGCATCACCTTGCATATATTGAAAAAAGCACCAGCCAGTTTATTCAGGAGTGACAGTTGGGAAGCCTGCATCACCTTATCCAGCATATTTCCCAAAATATTAATTATGATAAATACAAGTGCAAATGTTATTGCAAGCGAAACCATGTAAAGATATTCGTAGTCAAATGCCCAGTATTTTACCAGATAATGTGCCGTGAATCCAGAAAATTTGAGCGCAAGAAAAACTCCTGCTATAAGGGCTACGAGTGATGCCAGCTGTAATACAAGTCCTCTTGTAATCCCTCGAAATACAGCATAAACAAGCAAAACCATGATGAACATGTCGATGAAATTCATAGAAGAATATTTTATCAGATAAAAGTACTGAAATTTTGGAACTTCCGTATCTCCAAAACCCTTGCGGTATCTCAATTTTCCTGCTTGTCCCTTGTCCCTTATCCCTGGCCAAAACCCTTAATCCGCAAAACTTATTTATCTTTACCCGCATATTTCACCTGGTATGTCCACCTTTTTATTTGACAGTATTATTTTCGGACCTGTATGGAGCCGTCGCCTGGGAGAATCGCTGGGTGTAAATCTGTTACCCGCAAATCGAAAAGTCTGTAATTTCAACTGCATTTACTGCGAGTGCGGCCTCACCCCAAATGAAGCCCCTTATGCTGAATTTCCTTCACGTGAGGAGGTTAAGAAATTACTGGCTGACCGCCTGCTGGAAATGAAAAAAAATGGTGAATACCTTAACAGTATTACTTTTGCAGGAAACGGAGAACCTACTCTTCACCCCGATTTTGCTGGCATCATGTCGGATACGATAGAGGTAAGAAATACCATCTTCCCCGAAGCAAAGATCACAGTATTGTCGAACGCCACCAGGGCCGGCATCAGTACCATCTTTGATTCACTCATCCTGGCCGATCTGAACATACTCAAACTCGATTCTGCCATTGAAAGTACATTACTGCGAATTAATTGTCCAAAAGGAAACTTTGTCTTTCAGGATTTGATCGATTCCCTTAAACGGTTTAAAGGTAAGGTGATCATTCAGACACTTTTTTTCCGGGGTGAATTTATGGGCAATGCCCTTGACAATTCTACCGGTGAAGAAATCTCTGCCTGGTTAAAAGTGATTGAAAGCGTACGCCCTGAATGCGTGATGATCTATTCACTTGCAAGAGATACACCGGTGCAGAGCCTTGAACGTATAGGTATTGAAGAACTTACTGCTATTGCAAACCGCGTTGAAGAATTGAATATTGCGGTGCAGGTAACACCCTGATTAAACTGAAATAAATTGAAAACCCGACCGCTGACCATCCTGGTTAGTCCGCTCGACTGGGGACTTGGTCATGCTTCCCGCATGATCCCTCTGATCAGGCGTTTTGTTCTTGATGGCCACAATATCATCCTGGCCGGTTCGGGCCGCTCGGCAGAAATTCTCAGGAATACCTTCCCTGATCTTAGATTCGTTTCTCTTCCCTGCCATTCAGTTCATATGGGTTCGGGGAAACATTCATATTTTCAATTGCTGCTCCAGGTACCTGCACTGGTGCTTTCTGTTTTCAGGGAACACCATTTGGCAAAGAAATTAGTTCATGATGAGGCTGTTGACATAGTTATTTCCGATAACCGGTATGGCCTGTATTGCAGAAATGCCTATTCGGTCTTAATAACACACCAGGTGTCACCTGTACTTCCGGCTATTTTTTCGATGGCTCGAATTCCCCCTGTATATCATCATCCGGAAACTCATTCAACGATTTGATCAGTGCTGGATTCCTGACTTCTCACATCCGGAAGTAAATTTAAGCGGTAAATTGTCACACCGTTATAAAACGCCGTCCAATGCCCGGTATATTGGTATCCTGTCACGCTTCAGCCAGTCAGATCCATCATACGATATACAGCCCTCCTTGCGTTATGAGGTAGCCGCTGGTTCTCAGCGGTCCCGAACCGCTGGTGAGTATTTTCGAAAAACAGATGATCAGTCAGCTTATCCGGCTGGAAAAATCAGCTATACTTTTAAGGGGAATGAGAAACCAGCCATTTGAAATATCAGGATCCTTGCCTTCTTATATTCATCATGTTTCCCATCTTGATGTCAACGCCTTCAAACAGGTTCTTAAACAGGCCGGACTTGTGATCAGCCGTTCGGGATATTCAGGTATAATGGATTTTGTAGCATTGGGCATTTCTGCCATCCTGGTGCCATCTCCCGGTCAAAGCGAACAGGAATACCTGGCCGACTGGTTGTCAGAAAAAGGCTGGTTTAGATGTGTGACACAGGACAAACTGAATCTGACAGGAATGCATGATACCCGATATCTGCCTGCAAAGGCAGAAAACCCGTTAAAATCAACGAAACCGGATTTTCAATTTATAAATGACCTATACCGAGAAAACTACAAGGATGGTTATTAACCCCAGCAGAAAACCCGAGTAAACCTGCAATGGAAGATGCTCATTCAAACGCAAACGGGCAAATGCAGTTATTCCGGTTAATAATATGGCAATTACAAGAAATATCATCATGTCGCTGCCAAACCTGTAGGAAAGAATCATGATCAATCCCACCACGCCTCCCCAGCCAACCAGGTGCGCACTGATTTTCCAGAAATATGAAATTGCAAGCACCAGCAATACCGAAATACAGGCCGCAAACATGAAACGCTGGTAAACCTGGCTTACCGGTAGTTTTCGGATCAGAACATAGGCAGCAATATAAAAAAACAAAGTGAGATAGAGCGGAAGTAACCGTTCCCGCCTTTGAGAAAATTGCATGTTTCCGGCCATCCCGGTATAATAAAGCAATGGCATCAGGGCCACAGGGATCATGAAGGTGAGCAGAAACGTGGACAGGTATATAAAGTTTGTAAAACGATGGTCTAAATCGGCTGCATACGTGCCTGAATTACTGATCACTAGTAATCCAATCATTGGCATAAGCAATGGATGGGACATATAGGATATTACTGAAGCGATTCGCCTTTCCATGTAATTTAATAGTTATCAAAGTTCTTTTCTCATTCGGGCGACAGGAATATTCAATTGCTCACGGTATTTGGCAATTGTTCTCCGTGCAATATGATATCCCTTATCGTTCAACATTTCTGCCAGATGGTCATCCGTAAGCGGATGCCGTTTATCCTCTCCTTCCACACAGTTTTGCAATATCTTCTTGATCTCGCGTGTGGAAACTTCTTCTCCCGATTCCGTCTGCATTCCCTCCGAGAAAAAATACTTAAGCGGAAAAATACCGAAATTGGTCTGTATGTATTTGCTGTTGGCAACCCTTGAAATGGTTGATACATCAAGGCCTGTCATATCAGCTATATCTTTCAGGATCATAGGTCTAAGCTTGGTTTCTTCGCCAGTCAGAAAATACTCCTGCTGGTAGTTGATTATCGCATTCATTGTGATCAGCAGGGTGTTTTGTCTCTGCCTGATCGCATCAATAAACCACCGGGCAGAATCGAGCTTTTGCTTTAACAAAGCTCAGTGCCTCCTTTTGGCTTTTGGAATTATGACCCCGGTTATACTGATAAGTCTGAAGCATGGTGGAATATGTCTTACTGACCCGTAATTCCGGAAGGTTTTTGACATTCAAAGCGAGTTCCAGGTCACCTTCGTTGTTTTCAAGAATGAAATCAGGGATAATGTGACTGGCTGTTTTATTTTGAGGATCACTGTACGCTCCACCCGGTTTAGGATTCAGATGCAGAATTTCATCCATGGCTCCCTTAAGCTGCTCATCTGTAATATTCAGCCGGGCAATGATCTTGTCATAATGCTTCCGTGTAAACTCGGGAAAAAAATCACTTAAAATACGATGAGCAAGTTTTATGTTTGGATCTTCCATATCCCTGGCCTGGATCTGAAGTAACAGGCATTCCTGCAGATTGCGTGCCCCTACTCCAGGAGGATCAAGTTCCTGGATAATTTGTAAAATGCCAATCAGCTCAATCTCATCGGTTTTTATATTCAGCGCAAAGGCAACATCATCAACAATATTATCCAGCTTTCGCCTGAGGTATCCATCATCATCAATGTTACCAAGCATATACAGGGCCAACAGGTGCTGTTTTTCATCCAGCTTTCTCAATCCAAGCTGGTTTTCAAGATAATCCTGGAATGATAATCCTACCGAAAAAGGGATCTCCTCCCGCTTATCATCTTTCGAATAATTCTGGGAATTCAGCTTATACGATGGATAATCATCGTCCTCCATGTAATCTTCCAGGGTGAATTCATCCTTATCCGTATCCTTTGGATCAGAGGTAACATCATCCTCCTGGTTTTCGCTTTGCATGGTTTCTTCCAACGCACCTTCCTCCAGTGCAGGATTTTCCTCAATTTCTGCCTTAATTCGCTGCTCAAGCTGCATAGAAGGAATTTCCAGCAGCTTGATCATTTGAATCTGCTGTGGAGAAAGCTTCTGAAGTAACTTTTGCTGTAATTTCTGCCTGAGCATATACAATAATTTATAGTAGAATTAAAAATCGGCGTTTTTAGGAAACCGCGGAAAGGGTATTACATCACGAATATTCCCCATCCCGGTTACAAAAAGCAACAAGCGCTCAAATCCAAGTCCAAATCCACTGTGAGGAACAGATCCAAACTTACGGGTATCCATATACCACCACATCTCCTTTTCCGGTAATTTAAGCTCCTGCATACGCCTTTTCAACTTGTCATAGTCCTCCTCACGCTGTGATCCTCCGATTATTTCTCCGATTTTTGGAAACAAAACATCCATCCCCCTTACCGTTTTGCCATCTTCATTTTGTTTCATATAAAAGGCCTTAATGGCCATCGGGTAATCGGTAACCATGACAGGCTTCCTGAAATGGCGTTCCACGAGAAATCGCTCATGTTCTGTTTGCAGGTCTATTCCCCATGAAACAGGGAACTCAAACTTTTCTCCTGATTTTTGCAGAATTTCAACAGCCTGGGTATATGTTATCCGTTCAAAAGAATTATTGATCACAAACTCCAGTCTGCCAATAAGCTCCTTATCGTACATTTCCGACAGGAATTTCAGATCGTCCATGCAGTTTTCGAGCGCATAGCGAAGAAGATATTTCAAAAAATCTTCCGCCAGGTTCATATTATCATGGATATCAAAAAAAGCAATTTCGGGCTCTATCATCCAGAATTCAGCGAGATGTCTTGGTGTATTCGAATTTTCAGCCCTGAATGTTGGTCCGAATGTATAAATTGCCGAAAGGGCCATTGCGCCCAGTTCACCCTCCAGCTGGCCGGAAACAGTAAGATTTGTCTGCCGTCCGAAAAAATCATCAGCAAAATTGATGTTCCCATCCTCGAGTAAAGGAGGATTTTTTGCATCGAGTGTGGTTACCCTGAACATTTCACCGGCACCCTCTGCATCCGAACCTGTGATGATAGGAGTATGCAAATAATAAAACCCGTTATCATTAAAATATTTGTGAATTCCAAATGCCATGGCATGCCTGATCCGCAATACAGCGCCAAATGTATTGGTTCTGGGCCTTAAATGTGCTATTTCACGAAGAAATTCAAGGGTATGCCCTTTCTTCTGAAGCGGATAGGTCTCCGGATCAGCTGTTCCAAACAGTTTGAGAGATTCGGCATGAATTTCCACCTGCTGTTCCTTACCAGGTGATTCCACCAGCTTGCCTTTCACCTCAATGGATGATCCGGTAGTAACCTGCTTTATCAATTCCTCATCAAAGGCAGTCATATCAATTACTATCTGAATATTGTGAATAATGGATCCATCATTCAATGCTACAAAGGCAATATTTTTATTTCCACGCCGGGTTCTTACCCATCCTCTGGCTACAACTTCGTGTCCGAAATTCCGTGATTTTATTAACTCTTTTATCCTCATTATTCAGAAGCAATTTATATTGATTTGCAAATTTAGAATTTTAAGGCAATTAGTAATTCAAAACCCTGAGAACAATTCAAAAATATCACATAAAACCTGTCCGGTACAACTCCATACAATTGACATTCACCAAAAATCAGGACAATTGTTAATCGTGATTTTTATATATTTGGTCAATTTTAATATATATGTCAATTTCCGTTCATGAGGTCAGCAAAACATTCGGAAGCCAACTTGTGCTTGACTCAGTGAGTTTCCATGTGAATTCAGGTGAAATTGCAGCCTTTATCGGCCCAAACGGGGCAGGTAAATCAACCCTTATGAAAATTATCTGTGGCCTGTTAAGCCCCTCCAGCGGCACTATCAGAATCAAAGATATGAATATCAGCGGAAATACCCTTGAAGTAAGAAAGAAACTCGGTTATCTCCCTGAGAACAATCCACTATATCCCGATATGTATGTGGAGGAATATCTTCAGTTTGTGGCCGGCTTATATAAATTGCCCAACGGCAGACAACGGGTTCGTGAAGTGGTAGAAATCACCGGGCTTACTCCTGAAAGAAGAAAAAAAATCGGGGTGCTTTCAAAGGGTTACAGGCAAAGAGTGGGATTGGCACAAGCCATTGTCCATGATCCGGATGTGCTGATCCTGGATGAGCCTACAACAGGTCTCGATCCTAACCAGCTTGTGGAAATCCGCAACCTGATTTCAGGACTTGGCAAGCACAAGACTGTAATGCTTTCCACCCATATCATGCAGGAGGTTGAAGCCATCTGCAAAAGGGTGATCATTATAAGTAAGGGAAAAATAATGGCCAATGATCTGACCGGCAACATTGCAGGCCATGCAATTGGTTCTCCCCATACTATAGTCATTGAATTCAGCAAGGACCCTCATGACAATCTGTTCAGCGAAATCACTGCTATTGAACTCACAAAAAAGCTTAAACCCGGTACATGGCTCTTTCAAACCAGGGGTGACACGGATATCAGGGAAGAATTATTCAGGATGGCTGTGAAGAATGACCTGGTTATTTTATCAATGCACAGGAAAGATCGAAAACTCGAGGACGTTTTTCGTGAACTGACCTCTTAAAACAGGTTACTTATCAACTATTTCCCTTCCCTTTCAGGTGGTATGATTTCTCTTTTTATCTTTGTGAAATTATAAATTCTTAAACGATTATAACCAGATGGCATATTTATTTACATCCGAATCGGTTTCAGAAGGACATCCTGATAAAGTTGCAGATCAGATATCTGATGCACTGTTAGATGAATTTTTACGCCGTGATCCGGAATCGAAGGTTGCTTGTGAAACCCTCGTTACCACCGGTCTTGTGGTTTTGAGCGGAGAAGTAAAGACAAATGCTTATGTAGATGTACAACAGGTAGCCCGTGAAGTGATTAAAAAGATCGGGTATACCAATTCAGATTATATGTTTGAAGCGGATTCATGCGGGGTGATCTCATCCATACATGAACAATCGCAGGATATTAACCGCGGAGTTGAACGCGGCAATGAAGAAGACCAGGGTGCCGGTGACCAGGGCATGATGTTTGGATATGCCTGCCGGGAAACGGATAATTTTATGCCGCTTTCACTTGAACTTTCACATGAATTGCTCCAGGAACTATCTGCAATCCGTCGCGAAGGAAAGGTGATGACCTACCTGCGCCCTGATGCAAAATCACAGGTTACCGTTGAATATGGTGAAGATAAACAACCACGGCGAATTCATACTGTTGTTGTTTCCACACAGCATGACAATTTTGATGAAGAAAAAGCCATGCTTAAGAAAATTGAAGACGATGTCAGAAAAATTCTCATCCCGAGGGTAACCTCGAAACTCCCTGCCAGGGTAAAAGCATTATTTGATGATCATTTCCTTCTCTTTGTCAATCCCACCGGAAAATTTGTTATCGGCGGTCCTCATGGAGATACAGGTTTGACGGGCCGTAAGATCATTGTAGATACATACGGTGGTAAAGGTGCTCACGGTGGCGGTGCTTTTTCAGGAAAAGACAGTTCAAAGGTAGACAGGTCAGCCGCTTATGCTATGCGGCATATTGCCAAGAATATGGTTGCTGCCGGCATTGCCGATGAAGTACTTGTACAGGTGGCCTATGCCATTGGCGTTGCAAAGCCCGTAGGTGTTTATGTCAATACCTTCGGAACCTCGAAGTTACATATTGACGATGGTGAAATCGCTGAGAAAATCGAGCGGCTTTTTGATTTGCGCCCTGCTGTGATCATCAGGAGATTTGGATTGAAGAATCCAATATTTCTACCAACTGCTGCCTATGGCCATATGGGTCAGAAAACCCTACCTTGCTAAGGTTACCCTCATGAAGAAACGGTTCATCTGAAACCAAAAATGTTGAATTCTTCGCATGGGAAAAACTCGATTATGTAGATGCAATCCGCAGAGAATTTGGAATTTAATAGTACTCTTTCTGTAATTTCTCCCACCAAACATAAATTAATTTTTTCCCCATGGGCATTTATGACAGTCTGCTTAAAAAAGAAGCTAAATTATCCCTTATCGGACTGGGATATGTAGGACTTCCCATTGCTTTGGCCTTTGCCAGAAAAATATCCGTAATCGGCTTTGATATCAATGCGAAACGGGTAGAATTAATGAAGCAAGGAATTGATCCAAGCAATGAACTCGAAAGGGATGCTTTTGAAAACACTTCCATTCAATTCACAGCCAAACCTGAGGACCTGAGAGACGCTTGTTTTCACATTGTTGCCGTTCCCACACCCATTGACAAGCACAATCTTCCTGACCTGAATCCGCTTTTGTCGGCGACCCGCATAGTGGGGTCTATTCTTAAAAAAGGAGATTATGTTGTGTATGAATCCACCGTTTATCCTGGTACTACTGATGAAGAATGCAGGACAATCCTGGAAGAACTGTCCGGACTTACATGTGGAAAAGATTTTAAACTGGGTTATTCACCTGAAAGGATCAATCCGGGCGATAAGGAACATACAATCACTACAATTACAAAAATTGTGTCCGCCTGTGATGATGAAGCTCTTCAGGAAATTGCAAAGGTGTATCAGCTTGTCGTGAAAGCGGGAGTTTTCCTTGCTTCTTCAATTAAGGTGGCTGAAGCCGCTAAAATTATTGAGAACACACAGCGTGATGTCAATATTGCCCTGATGAATGAGCTGTCCATGATCTTCAACAAAATGGGGATCAATACCTATGAAGTGCTGGAGGCTGCTGGTACCAAATGGAATTTTCTGCGGTTCTATCCCGGCCTTGTAGGCGGTCATTGCATTGGCGTTGATCCATATTATCTTACATTCAAGGCTGCTGAACTGGGTCATATTGCACAGGTAATTACCTCCGGACGGTCTGTAAATGATGGCATGGGAAAATACATTGCCACAGAGGTTGTAAAACAAATTATCCGTGCAGGAAAAAATGTGCTCAATTCAAGGGTATTGGTGATGGGGGCGACTTTTAAGGAAAATGTGAGTGATATACGAAATTCCAAGGTGGCAGACGTTTTACACGAACTGAAATCGTATGGTGTGCTTGTTGATGTGGTAGATCCTTATGCATCGAGCCATGAATTTGAAAAAGAATATGGTTTTGAAATTTCTTCAGAAACAGGGAAGAGTTACGATGCCGTTATTGTAGCTGTTGCCCACAATGATTATATCGGACTCACAGATGAATATTTCAGATCCATTACATCGGAAAATGGTATATTCATGGATGTAAAAGGAATTTACAGGAAAAAAATTAAATCGCTCACTTACATGAGCCTGTAAAATACTTACAGGTAAATGTTTACATTAATATTTTCCTTCATTCATATCAAATGCCATTCAAATGGCTTAAAAATCCTAATTTTAGGATAATTTTTATGGATTGTTAGCATAATGGATACTCAGAAAAAATTTGCCATCATCGGTGTCGGCGGTTACATAGCCGTACGACACCTTAAAGCAATCAAAGATACCGGAAATGTTTTACTGGCTTCTCTCGATCCCTCGGACAGTGTGGGTGTTATTGACAGCTATTTTCCCGATAGTCACTTTTTTGTAGAATTTGAACGGTTCGACCGTCATGTGGACAAATTGCGCCGGTCAGGGATCCAGGTTAATTATGTTAGCATCTGCTCGCCTAATTATCTGCATGATTCCCATATTCGTTTCGCTTTAAGATCGGGGGCCAGTGCCATATGCGAAAAACCACTCGTGCTGAATCCCTGGAATATTGAAGCCCTTTCTGAGATTGAAAAGGAATATAACAAGAAAATATATAACATTCTACAGCTCAGGCTTCATCCTGTTATGATCGATCTAAAAAACAGGATAGAAAATAGCAGGCATGCGACAAAACATGACCTGGACCTTACTTATATTACCAGTCGTGGAAACTGGTATTATACTTCCTGGAAGGGAGATATCCATAAATCCGGCGGTATTGCAACGAACATCGGCGTTCATTTTTTTGATATGCTAACCTGGATATTTGGAAAGGTACAAAATATGGTTGTTCATATGCTCACTCCGGATAAGGCATCAGGATATCTCGAACTTGAAAATGCCCGGGTGAGATGGTTTCTGAGCCTCGATTACCAGGATCTGCCAGATCATGTAAAAGAAAAAGGAATGCGTACATACCGTTCCATTGTAATGGATAAAACTGAAATTGAATTCAGCGAGGGATTCACTGACCTGCATACAAAAAGCTACCAGGAAATATTGGCAGGCCGTGGCTTTGGACTGTCAGAAGCACAACAATCCATTGAAACTGTTTACCAGATAAGGAACGCAACACCCGTGGGTCTTCAGGGAGATTCCCATGAATTATGCCGAAAAATTCTCAAATCATAATCCAACTAAATCACGGACATGCAAAAACAAAAAGTTGCTCTCATAACAGGAATTACCGGTCAGGATGGGGCCTATCTGGCCGAGTTCTTACTTAAAAAAGGATATATGGTTCATGGTACCAAACGGAGAAGTTCAATGTTCAATACCGAACGCATTGATCACCTCTACCTTGACCCACATATTGAAAACCGCAATTTTGAATTGCATTACAGCGATCTTACGGATTCAACCAACCTCATCAGAATCATACAGGAAACACAACCCGATGAAGTGTATAACCTGGCTGCCATGAGTCATGTAAAGGTGAGTTTCGACACGCCGGAATATACTGCCAATGCCGATGGTATTGGAACCCTTCGGATCCTTGAAGCGATCCGGATCCTGAATCTTAACAATAAAACCAGGTTTTACCAGGCTTCAACAAGTGAATTATACGGACTGGTCCAGGAAATTCCGCAATCGGAAAAAACTCCGTTTTATCCGAGGAGTCCCTATGCCGTGGCAAAATTATACGCCTACTGGATCACGGTGAATTACAGGGAAGCCTATAACATGTTTGCCTGCAATGGCATCCTGTTTAATCACGAATCCCCGATACGCGGCGAAACATTTGTTACCCGTAAGATCACCCGTGCGGTTTCCCGCATTGCACTGGGATTACAGGATAAATTATACCTTGGAAATCTTTCCTCCAAACGTGACTGGGGCCATGCAAAAGATTATATCCGGGCCATGTATCTCATCCTTCAGCAGGACCAACCTGAGGATTTTGTAATTGCAACAGGAATTACAACTGAAATCAGGGATTTTGTGAGAATGGCATTCGAAGAAGTAGGTATTGAACTTACCTTTAAAGGTACCGGTGTTGACGAAAAAGGCTTTATTAAGAAATGTCATGATTCAAGGTACCAGATCGACGAGGGAAAAGAAGTCCTGGCCATTGACGCCAGATATTTCCGTCCTACAGAGGTTGAATTGCTGATCGGTGATCCAACCAAAGCAAAGACTAAATTAAAATGGGAACCTGAATATGATCTGAAGGCATTGGTGAAAGATATGATCGAAAGTGATATCAAACTTATGCACAAAGAGGTATACCTCAAAAAAGGAGGATATCAGACATTAAACTATTTTGAATAATTAAGGAACTAAAATGAAAAAGGATAGTAAAATATTTCTTGCTGGCCATACAGGTCTTGTTGGTAGTGCACTTCACAGAAATCTTACAAAAAAAGGATATCATAATATAATTACCAGGCATTACACTGAATTGGATTTGATGAACCAGCATGATACGCATGAATTTTTCAAAACCGAAAAGCCCGAATATGTTATGCTCGCTGCTGCCAAAGTAGGTGGTATTGTAGCCAATAATATATACAGGGGACAGTTCATCTATGAAAACCTCATGATACAGAGCAACGTGATCCATGCCTGCTATCTGAGTGGTGTAAAAAAATTACTATTCCTTGGCAGTTCGTGTATTTATCCAAAACTTGCTCCTCAGCCGCTCAAAGAAAAATACCTGCTCACCGATGTACTCGAGTATACAAATGAACCTTATTCCATCGCGAAGATTGCCGGTATAAAAATGTGCGAAAGCTACAATATACAATATGGCACCAATTTTATTTCGGTAATGCCAACTAATTTATTTGGCTCCAATGATAATTATGACCTCGAGAAATCACATGTTTTGCCGGCCATCATCCGCAAGATGCATCTGGCCAAATGCCTGATTGAAAATAACTGGGAGGCTATCTATAAGGATTTTAATAAAAATCCGGTAGAAGGCGTTGACGGAAAGGCAACCCAGATAGAAATCGGAGAAAAACTGGAAAAATATGGCATTTTCAGGCATAATTCAGCTGAAACACCCGTAACAGTCAAATTATGGGGATCAGGTGCTCCGAGGCGGGAATTTTTACATGCCGATGATATGGCTGATGCCTGTGTTTATGTTATGGAGAACATCGATTTTAAAGACCTTGTAAAGGATAAGTATGCTGATAAGATAACATCGAGGGAAGCCACGGTGGAAATCAGAAACACACATATCAATATTGGAACCGGTAAGGATCTCACGATTAAGGAACTGGCCATGATCGTCAAGGAAATTGTTGGTTTTGACGGGCTCATAGAATGGGATACATCCAAACCGGACGGTACTTTTCAGAAATTGTTGAGCGTTAAGAAAATCCACGATCTTGGCTGGGAGGAACAGATTAGTCTGGAAGAAGGTATAAAGAAAGTATATGCCGAATATTTGTCTTAAAAACCAAATAATAAATTGCCCCATTGTCTGTATATAAATCAACAGTAGTAATTCTTGCAGTTTTGGCAGTAGCCTTGCTGGGTTCATGTACATCCCACCGTCAGCTGGTGTACCTGAAGGATGTGGATTCCTCCTCCGGAGGAGGAAGTTTTTATCCTAAAAGCCGCCCTGAATACCTGATACAATCCCGGGATGTTCTGTATGTGAAGATCTACTCACTGAATGAGGAGATGAGCAATATAATTAACCAGACCATGGGTAACAGTCAGCAAAACCTTTACCAGAACGAAACCAGCTTATTTATTAATGGCTATGTAGTTAGCGATTCCGGAAATATTGAACTTCCCATACTTGGCAGGATGAATGTTGCCGGAAAAACTCTGGACGAAGCCCTTGCAGGTATCCAGCAACGCACGGCCCAATACCTGAAAGACGCTACTGTTACTGTTAAATTGATCTCCTTCAAAATATCTGTCATTGGTGAAGTAAACCGGCCCGGGACCTATTATAACTACAACAGTCAGCTTACGGTTCTGGAAGCCATTAGTATGGCCGGAGACATCACCGATTATGGTAACCGGCATATGGTTCATGTTCTCAGATCAGGATCAAATGGAACCACCTCGTTTCAACTTGATCTGACAAATAAGAAAATCTTAACCACGGACGGATTTTTTCTGCTTCCCAATGATGTGATCTATGTGGAACCCATTAAAAGCAAAACATTTCGTATCAATATACCTACGGTTTCACTGTTGCTGACCGGGATTTCTACCCTGATCCTGGTACTGAACTACGTAGATAATAACTAATCTTTCCCCCATTACCGGCTTCTGAATTTTTTGAAGACTATATTAAAAATGGCCTTCCAAAAATATACCCAATCCGTTCGGATGGGATGTTTTGCGTATGATTTCAAATAACGGAGTTCGGATGTGACAATTTCCTCCAGAGTCCTGGGATTATCAACATAAAAAGGAGGGATTAAACCTGGCTTGTTGTTAATTCTAAGTTTCTGCAATTCAGTAGTATAAAGTTTAAAGTACTGCCTGCTCAGGGGCCGCACTCCGAACAATTTCAGATCTCCCTTAACAAGGTTAAGTAACATGGGCAACTCATCCAGCCAAAACTTGCGCATGATCCTGCCGATTGTAGTTACCCTGAAATCATCCTTGAATTTGCCACCCTCCTGTAATCCGGCCTTTACATATACATAATCCTGCAGGTACTCCGCAAAGGGATGCATGGTGCGCATTTTAAAGACCTTGATTGTTTTGCCTCCCTTTCCTATACGTTCAAGCCCGATCAATGGCCCATAACTTGGATTCTGCGGAAACAGCGGTTCCTTGACCTTGATGCTCACAAAATACAATGCCTTGTCAATGATTGCCTCATCCAGTATTTCAAATCCACAGGAATATAAACGGCCAAAGGCTTCCGCTTTTGATAATACCCTGTTTTCCCCCCGTGTTAGAATAAAATACAATTTCTTGGTAAGAAGGAATTTGGGAAATACTCTTTTAATAATAAAATCAGCGCTGTAATACAAATAGTTTATACCCGGTGGAAACTTAGCCAGAATGCGCTTTTTTCGCATGTTGGTGGTCTCAAAAAAATCAATGAACAGGCCTCCAATCGGTAATTTGGCGTTGACCGATTCGAAATACTTGTTGATATACCTGAAATCATTTACCCGCCTCACATTGATAATGCACTCGAAGGTGTGCCGGATCTGTGCATCAATATTAAACCGGGTGGTGGTAGCAATAACAAGAGTATTTGGCGAATCAATAGCGGCATAATTTATAAGATATTGAAAGGCCTCATGCCCGATTTCATTTCTCAGGTATTCTTCACGCTGCTTAAAATCATATTTTATGGGAAGCCTCTTCTTATGAACCAGGTAGGGTTCTTCTTTTAGTTTTACACGATCCAGTCCAGGCATATTCCGGATCGCACCATTTTCATATTTTATCCGCGTGCTGTTGACCAGGTAAAACAATGCCCCAAAGGTTAACTCAACCACCGTTGCAGCCCCAACTGTTCCCAAAACGATAAACCGGGAATAATTGAACGATTGGAAAACATACATCAAACTGGTAATGAAGAAAAATATGATCAGGTTGATGAGCAGTATTCTTTTCAGTGCGGGTACCCAAAGCGCACTAACAAATAACCTGTATTTTTCAAAGACGACAGAAACGGCTACCCATATTAATAAAAAGAAGAGGAAGGATCCGGAATAATCCACAAAATAGGTTGAGCCTGGACCCGGTTTTAGCCAGACACAGAATACGAATGAAGCCAGTACAATCAGTAAATCAATGACAAAACTTGTAAAAGATTTCATTTGCATGATCTCAACGTATTCTAGGCTAAAGGTATAATTCAAACCTCCTGCTGGAAAAGGAAAATTGATTCTCCTTTCAGAGGTCAAAATATTATACAATGATAAATATATTCGGCTGAAAAGTAAAATTAAAAAAAAGCCCTCATTGCTTAAGAGGGATTTGCCAATAACGGGTTTACCAATTGCGCTTAAGCTTCGGCAATGAAAGGCTTTTTTTTGGAATGGTGAATTCAGTGGAAAAATGAGATGCCATGCTAATTACAATTGTCATTTGATGCACCGGGAGTACCAAGGTCACCTGTACTATAGGCTGAAGTAGAAACACACCACGATGTCCCCAAAGGCTCTTCCCGGGCATTCATCAAATCAGGATCCAGACATATTGAAGTGCCCGTTGCTGAGGGAAAACCCTCTCCACCATAATCTACAGAACATATCCCGGCACCGTTGGTGCCATCTGTCCCATAATTTGAGATGGATAGGATTGCCCCTGTATTATTCAGGGTAATGCCCGTGCCATATACATATTTATCTCCTGATACTGCGCTTTCAGTACGGGCAAATACCTGGTAACCATGGGGGGCCATAGTGATGGCAGAACTAATAATATGCCGGTCGGTTGTATTCTTTGATATGACAAGGTGCTGCAAATTCACCGGATGCCCTGTATTATTATAAATTTCAAACCATTCCCCATCCGTATCGGCCAGTGAAGTGGGATCATACATGATTTCCGTGATCAGTAAATCCCCGCTGTTTATTGTTCCATCCGGATTAGCCGGTTCATCAGAAATATTTACAATTTCTACCGGAAGCACTGTATCACCAAGGTTAACTACGATCATCGACATCCCTTCACCGCCTGATGCATCCACATGTATTTCATATTTCTTCCTGGGCTGCGGATTAAGTATGCTTCCGGTGAGCGTTTTGCTTTCAAAGGTACCATCGGACTTTTGCCATGTTAATACAGCCTGGATGGAGAGGTCGAGTGGCTGAAAGTATCCCAGGCGGGCTTCCGTTCTGTTAAATACAAGAGATCCTGCTGAGGATGAAACGGCAGTGCTATAATCACTGAAATTATTCCTTACCTGATCGCTGTATATTACAGCCACTACCGTATTCGACAGTTCACAATTTACTACAACAGATTGCTGTCCTCCCGGTGTAATTTCAAAGGTGTCAGATCTGCCATAATAATACGGATTATCAAAAGCAGCTGGTAAATTATTATCAGAAGAGGCCGTCACATAATAACTTCCTGCCTCAAGCCTGATCTCTGCGGGTAATTCAGAGGCTTTATCGAAGGTTAGCACCTCCTGATCATCTGTGTTAAAGATAACCACTTTGAAATCTTCTACACCTGAGGTGGATTTCAGATTTTCCTTCACCTCCCCCACAGATATATATAAGCCAACCTTGATTTTCAGAGTCCCTGAAGGCTTGTCCCTGCCAAGTTCTTCCTTATGGCAGGAAAAAACCAGGATGGCCATCATGCAGGTAAAAACATAACTTTTCATAAACAAGGGTATTAAGGATTTAACGCATGAGTAACTTTCATGTATTAATTCCCCCAAAGGAAAAAAAGTAACCCTCCTCTGAAAAATAAATTATTAAGATCAGGATTTACCTTCCTGCTCATCCAGGAAAAATCGGATGCATGAGGCAAGGGCTTCTTTGACTGGTGTAAAATCGAGAGACAAAGCCTGCATTATTTTTCCATTTGAATAAGCTGTAACCGCTGTGGAGCTTTTCATCGACTGCCGGGTGATCCTGGGCAAACTGCGGGTAAATAATGAACGAATCTTTTCGAGATGACAGACAATTTTTATTTTTGCCGGGGTTAGCGGCCACGCCGGCAATGGCTTATTCATGGCTTCTGCCAGAAAATCCAACACCTCATGATGGGTCAGGTTTTCTGCACTGAGAATGAACCGCTCACCGCTAACTTCACTTTCGGCGAGTCTGACCATGCCTTTTACGACATCCCCAACATCTATATATCCACTGGCTCCGGTGGGATAATAATTCAACCCGTTGTGAATTTGTTTGAAAATGCCTTCCCATGACCCATACCACATTCCCGGTCCAACGATAATGGATGGATTCACGATAACCGCCTGTAATCCCTCATTTATCCCTCTCCATACTTCCATTTCCCCTCTGTATTTACTGTAAGAATAGGGTGAAGGAGATGTGTTTTTACTCCAAAGGCGGCTTTCATCAATGGGTTCTCCGTCCTGTGAATCTCCCAGGGCGGAAATGGAACTTACATAACAAAGCCGGCCAACCTGATTCTCAAGACATGCATTGACAATGTTAGCCGTACCCTGTGCATTAATTTTAAGTAGTTTCTGCTTATCTTCCTTATGAAAAGAAACTATTCCCGCCACGTGATAAACTATTGAAACGCCTGATAGATACTCTGAAAGCGTATAATAATCGAGAATATCGCCCTTTACCCATTCAATTTTGTCCAGCATCCGGTCATGCACGGCAGGGTAAAATTTTCTGAATTTCAGGAAATAGTCCAGTTTCTCCTTATCCCGATATAAAGCCCTGATGGGTTTGCCAGACTGTACCAGGTTATACAACAAATGTGATCCAAGATATCCGGTACCTCCGGCAACAAAAATCATCGTCTATTTCTTTAGGTTATTACCAGGCAATTCCTTTATCAGGGAGGATAACAGGCAGCAAAGATGTATTTCTGCCTTAGCTGCGGTTTCCAGTATGTCTTCTATTTTTGCAGGAGCCAGGTTATCGGGATCGCATTCATCTGTAAGCACAGAAATTGCAGCACAGGGCAGGGACATATGGTTTGCCACGATCACCTCGGGTACGGTTGACATACCTACAGCATCTGCGAAATTCCGAAACATTCTGTATTCCGCCCGGGTTTCAAGATTCGGACCTGTTACAGCAACATAAATCCCTTTGTGCAATGTAATGTGTTCCCGTTCTGCTATCTGCAATAACTGACCATTGAGTTCTGCTGAATAGGGTTGGCTCATATCAGGAAACCGGGGACCCAGATTATCGAAGTTCTTGCCTCTTAATGGATTATCAGGCAGCATATTGATGTGGTCATCGATCAGCATCAGGCTTCCTTTTTTAAACTGTGGGTTCAAAGCTCCGGCTGCATTGGAAAGTAGAAGACAGCGAATTCCCAGGAGTTTCATAATTCGTATCGGAAAGGTGATCTGCTGCAATGAATATCCTTCATAATAATGAAATCTTCCCTGCATGGCAAGAACCAGCTTGCCCTGAAGCTTTCCATAGATGAGTTTACCTGTATGGGATTCCACCGTCGCAAGAGGATAATTCGGAATATCGCGGTAATCAAGTGAAAGGATCACCTCAATTTCAGATGCCATTCTGCCCAGTCCTGTTCCCAGTACGATTCCAATTTCAGGATTCAGAACTCCGGCCAGTTTGAGATAGGTTATTGTCTGATTTAATTCTTCATGCATAATCTGCGGTCTCCTGCCAATAAAGAATTTCTACCGCTCAATCTCCATCAGAACATCGTCCTTGGTTACTGAATCACCCGCCTTTACACTGATCTTTCTGATTTTTCCGGAAACCTGTGCTATGATCTCGTTTTGCATTTTCATGGCTTCAAGGATGAGAATGGCCTCGCCCTCCTTAACATGCGATGATTCTTCAACCAGCAGCTCAATGATCTTTCCCGGCATGGGGGCAGTAACTATTTCGATCTTATTGTGCTGTTTGTATTTATTAAGATATTTTCTGCGCCTGTAAGATATAGGGGATTCAATAGTAAAAGAATAGCTTACTCCATTCAGCAAAACGGTGTATTTATTCTGGCTCTTGTCCGTGATCTCAGCCAGGTATTTCTTGTTGTTAAATTCTATAAAAGTAAATCCCTCCTCGTTTTCGAAAATCTTTATTTCCTTTTTGTGCCCGTTGATTCTTAAATCCTCGCTGAAAGGATTCCTGACTACATATTTTTCATCACCCGGGGTAACGGCGATATACTCGTGTTCATGATCCTTCCTTTTCCCAATTAATTTCATATTGCTCTTTATAAAGATTTCAATCGTTTATTCAACACCCACGGACTGATATTTTTGCCCCGCTCAAAATCGGGCTTGGTTGTTCTGTTGGTTTCAAGTTCCGCTGCAAAGTCGAATGCTGCCACATATGCAGCAAGCATTTCATCTTCCTCTTCATTGTAATAGAGCCTTGTCATTTCTTTTTCGATAAATGACGTATTGAAATCGCCCTTCCTGAATTTTTTGTGATTCAAAACTGCCTGACAAAAGGGAATTGTTGTCTTAATGCCGCGAATCCAGAATTTCCTCAGGGCGGCAGACATGGCTGTGATCGCTTTATCCCGGGTTTCCCCATGCACAATAAGCTTGGCCACCATGGAATCAAAATACGGGGTAACAACAGAATAATCAGTTACACCACTGTCAACTCTGATATTCTTTCCACGGGGAAAGGAAATTTTCTCAATGATCCCCAGGTTGGGCGAAAAACCAGCCTGCACATCCTCAGCATTTATCCTGCATTCGATTGCCCAGCCCGAGAGTTTTATCTGGTCCTGTGTATAGGGAAGTTTCTCTCCTTCAGCAATTTTAATTTGCAATTCGATCAGGTCGATCCCGGATACCATTTCTGTTACAGGATGCTCAACCTGGATACGGGTATTCATTTCCATAAAGAAAAAATTCCGGTCATCGTCGAGCAAAAATTCAACCGTTCCTGCAGAATAGTAATTAACTGATTTAGCAACCTGTATGGCCGCTTCACCCATTTCACGGCGGAGCTTTTCATCCAGAGCAACGGATGGAGATTCCTCAATAAGTTTCTGGTGCTTACGCTGAATGGAACATTCCCTTTCGCCGACATGGATATAATTTCCGTGCCTGTCTCCAACAATCTGGAATTCAATGTGACGTGGATTCCTTACATACTTTTCAATAAAAACCGAGGGATCATTAAAAGCTTTTTCAGCTTCATTGGTGGCCATTTTGAACATCTTTTCAAGGGATGAGGCCTTTTCAACAATTCTCATCCCCCTGCCGCCGCCACCTGCTGCAGCTTTTAAAATTACCGGATACCCGATAATGGAAGCAATGTCGGCTGCTTCCTTTATATTTTTTACATTTCCCTGACTTCCCTGAAGCAGGGGTATCTTATATTTCTGGGCAATCTGTTTGGCGATGGTCTTGTTTCCCATCTTATAGATGGCTGAGGCGGAAGGACCAATGAAAATAATGTTCTCTTCTTCACATCGCCTGGCGAAATAGGGATTCTCGGCCAAAAAGCCATATCCGGGATGGATGGCTTCTATTTTATTGGACCGGGCAACTTCAATGATTCTTTCAACATCGAGGAATTCAGGAATTTCATCTACCAGTTCTCCGAAATCGATCACATCATCAACCAATCTCAGATACAAAGCATTTGGCTCTTTTGATGTTTTAATGCCATAGGTCTTGATTCCCAGTTTTTTTGCCGTTTCATTGATCCTGACGGCAATTTCTCCCCTGTTGGCAATAAGCAGACTTTTAATTTTCATCCGAAAAAAATTTAAAATGAAGCCCCTGCATTCATATCATGGCTACAATATAATAAAGCCGGCACTGTAAAAGAACGATAAACTTCTATCGATGGATATTATTCCTGTTTAACCGACGTAAAGATAAATTAAGTTAGTGAATGCACAATTATTTCAGTCATTTCGATTCTGCAAAGAGAATCTGCTGAATATTAAAGAGGTATATTTCCATGCTTTCGCGATGGAACGCTGACATGTTTGTTTTCAAGGGCTTCAAAGGCGGCAATAAGCTTTTTACGGGTAATTGCAGGATCAATGACTTCATCAATATACCCCTTATCATCGGCCACGTAGGGATTTGCAATTTCATCCCTGTAACGTACGGTAAGTTCCTTCTTGAGCTTTGCAGGATCGTCTGATTCAAGCAATTCCTTCCTATAAAGGATCGAAACAGCTCCCTCAGGTCCCATAACCGCAATCTCAGCAGACGGCCATGCAAAATTGAAATCACCTCCCAGGTTCTTGCTGTTCATTACACAATAGGCACCCCCGTATGATTTTCGAAGAATGACTGTGATCTTTGGAACCGTGGCATCGGCATAGGCATACAGGAGTTTGGCACCATGGCGTATAATCCCGTTATGTTCCTGCTCTATACCAGGTAGAAAACCAGGTACATCCTCCAATGTGAGAAGGGGAATATTAAAGGAATCGCAAAAACGAATAAATCTGGCACCCTTTACCGACGAGTTAATGTCAAGTACCCCGGCCAGCACCTTAGGCTGGTTGGCCAGAATTCCAATGGCTTTCCCCCGCAGACGGCCAAAACCGACCACCAGGTTCTGTGCAAAATTTTCAGCAACCTCAAAAAAACTGTTCCGGTCAAGGAGCAGGTTGATTATATCTTTAATGTCATATGGCTTATTGGGATCATCGGGGATAATTTCCGTTATGCGATCATCTACGCGCATATCCGAATCGCAATGCTCAATATAGGGAGGATTTTCAAGATTATTGGAAGGCAGATAGGATAACAGCTTCTGAACACCACGAAGTGTATTTTCCTCATCTTCATATAAAAAATGAGCTACCCCGCTCTTTTTCATATGTACCATGGCTCCCCCCAGGTCATCAAATGAAACATCCTGGTTCAGCACTTCCTTTACAACATTAGGTCCGGTGACGAACATATAGCTCGTCTTGTTTGTCATAAAAACAAAATCTGTGATGGAAGGGGAATATACGGCACCTCCGGCTGCCGGACCCATGATAACAGATATCTGGGGTATCACACCTGAAGAACCTACATTTCGGTTGAAAATGGCGGCATATCCTGCCAGGCTGGCTATGCCCTCCTGGATTCTTGCACCCCCTGAATCAATAAGACCGATAATCGGTGCCCCCATTTTCAGGGCCATATCCTGAATCTTTACGATTTTTGTAGCGTGTACCGAACCCAGTGAGCCGCCCATAACACTAAAATCCTGAGCAAAGGCAAATGCCATGCGCCCGCTTATTTTTCCGAAACCAGTAATTACACCATCGCCATATGCAGTGACCTTTTTCCCAAAATCTCCGCCGGAAGCGGATGGTAAAGAAAAGGCATCAATCTCTTCAAAGGTATCAGGATCAAATAACATATCTATTCTTTCCCTTGCAGTCATTTTTCCTTTGGAATGCTGCTTTTCCCTTACCGACTCATCCTGCTGTTCTGCGAAAATCCGGCCCCTCTCGATAAACCGTGTATAAAGCTTCCCTTTTACATCCATGCAAGGTGTATTTAGTTGATTCCCATCCGAACGAGCAAAGTTAACAATAATTAAACAATATAATCAATATCTTCTTTGCCGTACATTTCATTGGGCAACATGCAAAACATCTCCGATGGCCTGCCTGAAAGTCTCCTTTGGCAAGGCGCCTGTAGCCATCTGAGGCTGTTCATTCACAGGAACGAACAACAAACTGGGAATACTCCGTACACCAAACAGAGCGGATAATTCCTGCTCTTCCTCTGTATCAATTTTATATATCTCAAGCTTGTCCCCGTATTCATCCTTCAGCTCTTCAAGAATGGGAGCAACCATTTTGCAAGGACCACACCAGTCAGCATAAAAATCGATGATTGCCGGCTTTGTTCCCTCATATTTCCAAGTCTTGTTAGTCTCAAAATTAAAAACCTTCTGTTTGAAAGTCTCCTTGGTTAAATGCTCTAATTTCATGGAATATAAATTTAATTTATGACGTTTTTAAATACAATTATCATACCATCATATATACATATCTGCATTTATGATTATATCCCCGTGATATGTCCGGAATGCTGTCATCCTGTCAGTATCTGTTTTCAGAAAGGACTAATCATAAACAAGGCCAGGACATTTATGTTTTTTGTGCAGATTATTTTTGTTTTCTTTGTTTACCATTTAACTGCTGATCATGCTTTTAAAACCAGAAAAAATTCCAACGGACATCTTCATGCAAATTGTCCGGCATACCCCCCTGATATCCATCGACCTTCTGATGCACAACGAAAATAATGAAATTTTACTTGGGTGGCGCAACAATCAGCCTGCCAAGGATTATTGGTTTGTGCCAGGGGGAAGAATTTATAAAAATGAAACTTTACGGGATGCCTTTTCACGGATCATAACCGCGGAAACAGGACTTACCCTGGATATTGACCAGGCGGAATTCCATGGCATTTTTGAACATTTTCACCCGGAACAGAATTTCATGAATGAAGCGGGTTTCGGGACCCACTATATTGTTCTTGCATTCCACATACATCTCACCGGTGAATTATCCTCGCTACCTATGTACCAGCATAGTGATTATAAATGGCAATCCATAGGAGATCTGCTGGATGACACACTTGTTCATCATTACACAAAGAATTATTTTAACGGGACCCGGTTAATTGGTTAGCTCTGCGTATTTATGAAAGATAAAATTAAATTGAGGTAGAAGTTCCTGGTAAATTTCACCTGATTCAAGCATTTCCTCATCACCCTCTTCATACATCCATTTGATATTGGCAGTCTTAACGTGAGGATTTCTGTCGATCACTTTAAGCAAATCCAATAACTGCTTTGATACGCTTGTATTAAAATAATCAAGATTTACTTCAAGATTTATAATTTCCCCGGTGTAACCTTTAATCCATTCAAACATGGGAAGGAAAAATCTGATAGCATCTTCCGGCAGCGCTCTCCCGCTAATTTTCAGTTCACCAGTGGTCATGAAACAGATTGCCGGAAGCGAATCTGTTTTCTGTAGTATCAAATCATTCATAGGTAGGTTGGCTAGAAAAAGATTGACTTGCAATATTACCTGAATGTACGCAAAAACTCCATAAACGTCCTTAAAACATGCCAAAATTTGATAAATTGACAATTATTACATGTGACCGGGTGATTCTCATTGATCAGGATTTTCTTCGGTCGAGTTCATCCCAAACAAGAGCGCCAGCACCAAGAACGCCTGCGTTCATGTCGGGCAGACTTGAAAGCAGTATTTTCACCTTGTTCCTGAAAATCGGAAGCAGGGCTTCTTCCATATATTTCTTAGTAGGATTTATTATCAGTTCCCTTGCATTTGCCAGTCCTCCCAACAGGAAGATAGCTTCCGGACTTGTATGGGCAACTGTATCGGCCAGCCTGGATCCAAGGATGAAACCCGTATATTCAAATGCTTCAACCGCAATCTTATCTCCCCGTTCAGCCGCCTCGCAGATCATCTTGGCCGTGAGATCATCAAAACAAACCTTCCTCAGTTCACTGTCAAACATTCGCTCTGCCAATAGAAAGAACACAGTACGACGGATGCCTGATGCAGAAGCATATGTCTCCAGGCAACCCTTGCGTCCGCATGCACAATCACGTCCGTTTGACAGCGCAATGATATGACCAAGTTCACCGGCCATTCCATCGTGCCCGTATACCAGATCTCCGCCGGCCACCAGACCGCTGCCCAAACCCGTGCCCAGGGTTATCACGACAAAATCTTTCATGTTTTTTGCCCCTCCAAATACTCTCTCACCAATCGCTGCTGCATTGGCATCATTGGTAAGAGCAATGGGCAAATCGGGATAGTACTTTTTCATTTTCTCAACTACCGGAATCGTACCCCGCCAGTTCAGGTTAACCGCATTTTCAATTGATCCCGCATAGTAGTTACCGTTTGGGGCACCGATTCCAACACCCATGATACTGATCTGCCTCTTCAAAAACTGCATGGAACCCTCAATAGCCGCATGCAAGTCCCTTAGATAATCATCAAAATTATTATGCGTGCCTGTATTTGTAAAACTTTCAACCAGACAATTCCCTTCCCTGTCCACAATTCCAAACTTTGTAAACGTGCCTCCAATGTCAATTCCAATTACTGCTTCCTTCATATTCTGTCATTTACCTCAACAAACGGCTAAAAATAGTATTTTTTTAATATAAACTCCTTTCGGGTAGGTTTTATTTGGTTTGATGAAGAAACGGTAAAACAAAACCGGATATCTTAGCGTATATATATGTAAATGGAGCTAGTATGAAAAATTTTATAGTGCCGGTTGACTTTTCAGTGGAATCCCTGAATGGTTTGAAAATGGCCATATTGTTCTCAAAGAAAACAAGGGTCAACATTCAAATGATTTATGTTTTGTCAAAAGCCACCGATCTGGACCAGGCTGTCATGGAAACGGAAATGCATACAGCAGAAGACAGTTTCAAAAAAATTATCAGCGAATTCTCCCCCCTTGTGGGTAACGAATCAAGCCTGAATTATATGATCACCCGGGGCCGTATTTACCAGGAAGTGGTAAACCAGGCCGAGAGTTTGCCGGATGCCATTATCAGTGCTTCAACACATGGGGCTTCCGGTTTCCAGGAATTGTTTATCGGCAGTAATGCGTTCCGTATCATCTCAGCTACCGATAAACCGGTGATTACCCTGAGAAAAAACAGCTGCCCCGAAACGATCAGCCGGATCGTTCTGCCTATTGATCTGTCAGTGGATTCGCGCCAGAAGGTGCCTTTCACCCTCGAACTGGCAAAGCTGTTTGGTGCCGAAGTGCATGTAGTAGGCATTCATACCCTGAGAGGCCTTGGAAACAAGCGCAAGATCCGTTCCTATATAAGTCAGGTTGCATCCTATATTGAAGAAAAGGTAGCCTGCGAGACTAATGAAGTATTCGGTGATAATGTAGTTGAACTGGTCAATAACTATGCACAGGCTATTAAGGCCGACCTTATTTCCATCACAACGGAAAGGCCCTCAGGAATTAGTCTCATTATTGGAAATACAGTACATCAGATCCTCAATAAGGCCGAAATACCGGTATTATGCCTTACACCCAAAAATATCCGGAAATCAGGTACTTTTGCAACTACCGGCGGCTGAACCGCAGCCATTTCCGAAGCTTATCCGGGAATTTCCCCGCCACAGGGGAATCCTCGTCGTAGTACCCGTGTTCATATCCGTATCCATAGCCATAACCGTATCCATAGCCATATCCATAACGGTATGAATACCCGTAATATCCTTTTGAATGAACGTCATTGACCAGCAGGGCCATGTTCTTCAGTCCCCTCTTGGTATATAATTCTTCGACAAGCTGCAATACCTGTTTACTCGAATATCCATGCCGTATGACAAATACATGAATATCCACCATGTCCTTCAGCAACAAGGCATCGGTAACAATAGCTATCGGGGGGGTATCAATAACAAGATAATCATACACATGTTTTAGTTGCGCCATAAACTCCATCATCCTTGACGATTCGATAAGTTCCGCCGGATTGGGAGGCACCGGCCCGCTTACTGCAACAGAAAGATTATCAATGTTGGTTGAATGAATGATTTTTTCAAGCGGCGAAATTCCGGCCAGGTAAGAACTGATTCCTACCGAATTATCAATTCTGAAAAGCTTATGGATTTTCGGTTTTCTCAGATCGAGACTGACCAGCAGGGTTTTCTTGCCTGCCATGGCCAATATGGCCGCCAGATTTGCGGAACAAAAAGTTTTCCCCTCCCCGCTGATGGTAGAGGAAATGGAAATGATCTTGTGGTTCTCATTTTTCAGCAAGTACTGAAGATTAGCCCTGAGGGAACGAAATGACTCTGCCAGTGCCGATTTTGGATTTTCAAAAACGGGCAGCTCGAACAGTTTTTCATTATGACCCACTGAACCCAGAATGGGAACGGAGGTCAGCTGTTCAATATCTTTCCGGTCAACAATTTTATTATTGAAATACTCAATAAGAATCAACAGCATGAGGGGAAGCAATCCGCCCAAAACCAATGCCATCATATAATTCATCGAAGTCTTGGGCTTTATCATCAAGGCATTCTCCGGCCGGGCAATATCGAGCAAACGATGATCGGGGGTGTTGGATGCTTTGGTAATTCCGGCCTCTGCGCGTTTCTGCAACAAAAAAGTATAAATCTGGTCGTTGATATTAAACTCCCGCTGAATGTTGATCAGCTGCCGCTCCGTAAAAGGAAGTTTCTGAACTTCCTGCTCAAGCAGGGAAATGCGTTTGGCCAGACTGGATGCAGAAATTTCATTGGAGGCAATCATGTTATTGACATTTTCAAGAATATCCATCCTTACACTTTCAAGCTGCGAACTGATCATATTCAGCCTGGGATTATTCTCGTTCGAGCTGAACTGCAGGTTGCGTTTTTCCGTATTCAATTCATTAACCTGCACAATCAGCGCATTGAGCAAAGCATCCTGGATGCCCATTACCGAGGGTGCAATGATCTCAGTATTATCCTTCTTTGTTTCTATGTATCTTTTGATGTAATCAAAATAGCTGGTTTTGATGTCTATTTCTGCTTTTTCGGTATTCAGCGCCTCCATTTGCTGAAATAAGGCATTTCCTTCCTGGCTTATGTTAATGATGCGGTTTTCTGACCTGAAATTCTGAAGTCTTACACCTGCCCTTTTCAGGGAATCGATGATTTCATTCAGCTGATCATCAATAAACCGGATTGAATTGGAAGACGTGATGTTCTTTTCATCGAGATTGCTTTGTATATATACTTCCGACAACTTGTTCAGATAATCGCAGATCTGATCTTTATTAGGTCCCGATAGGGAAAGGGTAAGGATTGAACCTTTTTCATCGTTCACCTCCACGTTTAATCCGCTGCGATACTGGTTAACCAGGCTGTTGATGTCATTCATCACGAAATAATATTTCAGCGGATAACCGGTTAAATTCTTCAGGCTCTCAGGATGCCTGGGCAACAGCATGAAATTGAAACTTTCGTGGTTGAATTTTTGTCCGAAATATAAAACCTTTGAAATGTTGTACTTATCATCAATCGTCAACCGGTACGTGGAAGGAGACAGAATGGTAATATTAACCGGATAGTTTAGCTGGTTGGGCTTTGACGTGTCGACAACAACAAAGAAAGGCGAACCATTGTAAAGTTTGGATTCAGCTATGCCCCGCCGTCCCACTGCAGTATAGGAAACATTAAAATTCAGGTTCATGATGGCTGCATGGGACATCTTATATGATTTGAGCACAGTTATCTCATTTTGCACCACCGCCTTAGTCCGCCTGTTACGGATGTTCGTCATATCTTCAATGATACTTTCAACATCACCCCGCTGCGAATTTTCATTCGCAATGATTAATGAACAATTGGCTCTGAAAATATCCTCGGAATAGCGATTTACGAGATATGCAACGGTAAGGGCCAGGAATACAGACAATGCGAACCACCACCAATTATAAAGAATCCGATAGAGATACTTTTTAATGTCAATACTTTCCTCTTCCCTGTAAATTTCAGGATATTGATCCATTCGTTAATAGCTGAATATGATATCCGTAAAGATAACTAAATAATATCCTATATTTGTTTTACCAATCAATTTATGCATGAAAAAGCTTGTAGTACTAACGGGTTCAGGCATTAGTTCGGAGAGCGGGCTCAAAACTTTCAGAGACTCGGGTGGTCTATGGGAAAACTATGATGTGATGGAGGTGGCCAGTGTATCAGGTTGGGAAAAGAACAGGGAAATTGTGCTGCAATTTTATAACGAACGGAGGGCTCAGCTGAAGGATGCCCAGCCTAATGACGGTCATCGCGGACTGGTGGAACTTGAAAAATACTTTGATGTAAATATAATCACACAAAATGTGGACAATTTACATGAACGCGCCGGGAGTTCCCGGGTGCTCCATTTACATGGGATACTTACCCGTGCAAAAAGCACGGGTGACCCGACATTGACCTATGACATTGGTTACAAGCCTATTAATTTTGGTGATCTGTGCGAACGGGGCTTTCAGCTGCGTCCTGATATCGTATGGTTTGGCGAAGCAGTACCTGCTATTGAGGAAGCAGCCACCCTTGTCTCCACAGCCGATATATTAGTTGTAATCGGCACATCCATGGTTGTATATCCTGCGGCAGGACTCATTGATTATGTTTCAAGAAACACCCCTGTTTTTATGATTGATCCCGGCGAGGTGGCAGCACCCATTTACAGGCATATTCATTTTATTAAGGAAAAAGCAGGAAAAGGTGTACAAATACTTAAAGCGAAATTAATGGCGGAGTACCTGTAACCAGGATGTATATGAAAATATGGCTTCTATTGATGGCGGGGATATTCGGAGGAATATGCTCTGCAAATGCACAGATCTTCCATGGCGGAGTTCTGGCAGGATTTACAGCAACACAGGTGGACGGAGATACATACGGGGGGTACAACAAGGCCGGATTTCAGGGAGGCGTGTTCGTAAATGCCCGGTTATCCGACCTGTTCAGTGCACAGCTTGAAATCAAATATACCGGAAAGGGTGCAAAAAAACCGGTTAATTCAAGTGATCCCGATATATACACGCTCACCCTTCATTATATTGATATACCGTTGCTGGCTAGTATAAAAGTGAAACAAATCGGATCCGTGGAACTTGGCGTAATTCCAGCCTACCTGTTTTCGGCCCAGGGAGAGGACAACGGGGGAAACCTACCCTCCGATTACCTCGTAACTTTTAATAAGTTTGATATTTCTTCACTCATCGGAATTAACATCAACCTCATTCCAAAACTATGGCTGAACCTTCGTTACAGCTATTCCCTCACTTCAATCAGGCCCGAGGATTATCCGAATGGATATTATACATGGTTTGGAAAATTGTTCGGACAGAAAACAGGTCAGTACAACAATTGCCTGATGGTGGGTATTTATTACCGGATAAAATAGCGATGGGTAAAGGCGAAGTTACAAACTTCGCCTGGCTTACGACCATGCGCTGGGCGAAGTTTGTAACTTCGCCCCAATGGTATTAATTATTGCACTCATCCAAAAAACAGATACGCAATAAATATGGCCGCAATCACACCGGCCAGGTCTGCGATCAGTCCTGCGGTGACCGTATATCTTGTTTTACTTATGTTAACTGCCCCAAAGTATACTGCCACCACATAAAAGGTTGTTTCTGTGGAACCCTGAAAAATGCAGGCCAGCCTTCCGGCAAACGAGTCGGCTCCGAAATGCTTCATGGTTTCCACCATCATGCCACGGGCACCTCCGCCGCTGAGCGGTTTCATCAGGGCTACAGGCAAAGCATCCACAAACCGGGTATCCATTCCAAAAAAACCAAAAAACCCGCGGAATCCCTGCATAAGGAAATCAAATGCACCCGACGCCCTGAATATTCCTACGGCAACAAGCATGGCCACCAGGTAAGGAATGATCTTGATGGCAATATTAAAACCTTCTTTGGCTCCTTCAATGAAGGTCTCATACAGGTTAATCTTTTTACGAACCCCCAAAATGATGAACAGAATTATGATCAGGAAGAGTATAAAATTCCCTGCAAACCCGGTCCGTGAGGCTACTTCTGTTTGTGTCAGCCGGCTCAGGTACCAGATAATTCCCCCGATAACCAGGGAAATTCCACCAAGATAGGCAAGTACAACCTTGTTTAGCAGGTTGATCTTTTGGCGGATGGAAACATAAATCAAACCACTCATGGTAGCAAAATAAGTGGCCAGGATGAGCGGGATAAACACATCTGTTGCCACCTGTGCCCCGTTGGCAGCGCGCAGAGCCATTATGCTGATAGGAATGATTGTCATTCCGGCTGTGTTAAGCATCAGGAACATGATCTGTGCGTCGGAGGCTTTCTCCTTGACGGTATTCACCTCCTGCAGTTCATGCATCGCTTTTAATCCAAGGGGGGTGGCTGCATTATCCAATCCGAGCATGTTGGCGGACAGGTTCATCACCATGGATCCCATGGCCGGATGATCTTTTGGTATTCCAGGGAATATCCGGCTGAATAATGGACTTACCATCCGTGACAGACCTTTAATTACGCCTCCCTTTTCTCCGATCTTCATGATACCCAGCCATAACGTCATCACACCGATCAAATAGATTGAGATCTCAACACTCGTTTTTGCATTATCAAACGTGCTTTTCACAAGGGCCGAAAATACGTCCCTGTCGGCAATAGTCAGCACAAACTGAAAATGCGACATGACAAAATCCCGGAAATAATAGGCCACCACGCGGAAAATGGCAACTATAAATCCAATGAGAAAAAAGGCAATCCAGATATAATTCAGAATCATACGATCAATGCCATTTGCATGTAAGAATTAAGTTTCCTCCGCTATAGACATGTCAATCTGCTTGCGGGCCATGTTTACACGAGCCACCTCAATTCTTACCGGGTCGCCCATCTGGTATTTTTTACCGGTTTTTCTTCCCCGGATACAGTAATTGTCCTCCTCGTATTCATAAAAATCACCGACCAGTCCGCGCAAAGGGATCATGCCCTCACACTTGTTCTCTATGATCTGAACAAAAATACCCCATTCGGTGACCCCTGAAACAACACCGTCAAATACCTGGCCGATCTTATCCTTCATGAATTCGGCCTGCTTGTATTTAACCGACGCCCTTTCCGCTTCCATGGCAAGTACCTCCATTTTTGAGGACTGCCTGCACATTTTCTCAACCTCCTTTTGATTGCTGGCCGGTGCCCCGGCAAGATAATCAGCCAGCAGTCGGTGAACGAGCATGTCGGGATATCTCCGGATGGGAGACGTAAAATGAGTATAATAGGGAAACGACAGGCCGTAATGACCAATGTTGCTGGTTGTATATGCAGCCTTGGCCATGGCACGCAAGGCAAGATTTTCCACAATATCCTGTTCACGCGTACCTTTAACCTCATCCAGCAGTTTATTCAGCGACAAGGCCGTTTGTTTGCCGGAGGTCAGGGATAGCTTGTATCCAAATCGTTTAATGAAATGCGAGAACTTTTGCAATTTTTCGTTGTCGGGTTTGTCATGAATGCGGTAAACAAAGGTCCTCTTTTCTTTTGAATCAGTGGCCCGGCCAACCTTTTCGGCCACCCGCTTGTTGGCGAGCAGCATAAATTCCTCAATAAGCTCATTGGAAATGTCATGTACACGGGCGTAAATTCTTACCGGTGCTCCCTTCTCATCCACATCGATCTTGATTTCTTCCCTTTCAAAGGCTATGGAACCGGCTTTAAACCTGTTTTCACGCAGGATACGGCTGAGTTGATTCAATTTCAATATTTCATTTTTCATATCCCCCTCGCCTGTATCAATTACCATCTGCGCTTCACGGTAAGAGAAGCGCCTGTCGGATTTGATCACTGTGCGGCCAAACCATTCCGCCTTGATCTCCGCCTTTTCATTCATTTCAAAAACGGCGGAAAAACAAAGCTTCTCCTCATGGGGACGCAAGGAGCAAAGATAATTTGAGATGCGTTCCGGTAACATAGGCACAACCCTGTCAACCAGGTAAACAGATGTTGCTCTTTGCAATGCTTCCACATCGAGCAGGGTACCGGGAAGCACATAATGCGTTACGTCCGCAATGTGAACCCCTACCTCCCAGATGCCACCGGGAAGTTCGCGCAGCGACAGTGCATCATCGAAGTCCTTGGCATCTTCAGGATCAATAGTAAAGGTAGGTATGTTGCGGAAATCACGCCTGGATTTATAATCTTTGTCCGTTATGCGGTCAGCAATACGGGACGCCTCATCTTCAAGTTCTTCAGAAAACCGGAAGGGTAACTCAAATTCAGCCAGGATGGCATGCATTTCCGTTTCATTGTCGCCCTGGTTGCCAAGCACCTCAATGATCTCGCCAAATGGATTTTTTGCATGACGGGGCCATTCTGTCAGTTTTGCAATGGCTTTCTGACCGTTTCTTGCACCCTTCAGCTTATCAAGGGGAATGAATATGTCAAAAGGCATGTGCCGGCTGTCGGGCGTGAGAAAGGCATGCCTGTCGGAAATTTCGATGGGTCCCACAAATGTCTCACGGGCCCTTTCAAGGATCTCAACCACCTCTCCTTCGGGCATCCGCGTTTTTTTGTGGGCATACAGAAGCACTTTTACCGTATCACCGTTCAGGGCATGGTTAAGATTATTCTGTGAAACGAAAATATCTTCTTTTGAATTTTCAGAAATAATATATCCATATCCTCCCCTGGCCATGTCAACCGTACCAATGATGTAACCCCCCTTCGACACCATCCTGAATTTTCCAACAGACAGTTCCTCCAATGCATCTTTTTCTTTCAGATCATAGAGTACTTCGGTTATCAGTCTTTTTTCGGAGGGGTCGGTAATCAGCAGCTGACCTGCCAGTTGTTTGTAATTATAAATTCTTTTAGGATGTTTTGAAAAAATGGCCAAAATGTTATTTGACAATTCCTTCTTATTGATTCCCTTAAACTTAATATTTTGCTTTTTTTTGGCCACTTGATTTTAAATATTTGGAAAAGGTATGAAAGTTTTGCCAAACTACCTGAGAAGCAGGGAAGTGATTAACTGAACCCGGATGATCAAAGGCTGTTTTTGCTGATGCCAAAGGCCTTTTCTTCTATTTCATCACCAATGGGTTCAATATGAATGGCTACATCAAACACATTTTCAATATTCTGCTTCAGTGCACTTTCCACCTTATGTGCAATTTCATGTGCTTCGCGTAGCGATAAGTCCCCATCTACCTCGAGATCGATGGCTATCATAATCTTGTGGCCTATATTTCTTGCCCTGACCCTGTGCGGATGATGGGCCCCCTCCACAGATTCAATCACCTCGAAAATCTTATTATAGATGGTACCGTCTTTTGTACCATCCATCAATTCAAGTGAGGTTTGCATATATATCTTAAAGGCAACCCGCAACACCCATATACTCACTATGAATGCAGTAATCGTATCCAGCAGGGGAATCTTAAAAATATACACACCTGCAAGTCCCAGTAAAACCGATACAGAGATCACCACGTCATTTTGCATGTTTTTTCCGTTTGCCACCAGCATGGAACTTCCGGTTTTCCTGCCTGCCCTGAACTGATGCCATGAGAGAAGCAGCTTTCCTATTATTGAAATGACAGTAACATATATTGCCAGCGGTGTGGGAGGCGCCATAACATCGCCATGAATGAATTTCTGCACTGTGGCAATGAGCAACTGGGCTCCTGCAAAAAAAATGATAAATGCCAATGCCTTGGTGGCGATTGTATCTGCCTTATCATACCCGTAGGGATACTTTTTGTCGGGTGGTTTCATCAGCAGGCTGGCTGTGATGAGTGTTATAACCGAGGTAATAATATCAGTTGAAGAATCCACCCCATCCGCAACTACTGCTAGACTTCCTGAAATGAGACCGGCTGTAATTTTTAAAGCTGACAAGGCAGCATTCCCGGAAATTCCGATCCAGGATGCATTTTTAATTTCCTGCTCTCTTGATGCCATTCTATGTTTTGAGCCCCTAATCATTCATATTCCCGATCTTGAAAAGCATCTTTTCATCGAGAATTTTTATCTTTCTACCCTGCAGTTCAATGAGGCCGTCCTGCTTAAATTCGGATAAAAGCCTGATCACTGATTCGGTGGCAGTGCCCACCATATTAGCCAGTTCTTCACGGGTTAATGTGATCTGGAGGTATTTTTCATTATCAAGGTCGAAATCCTTTCTAAGATGGATCAATACCTCAGCCAGCCGTTCCCTGACAGTTTTCTGTGCGATATCGGTGATGTAATCATTGGCCTCGCCAAGTTCTTTACAGGCAATCTGAAGCAGTTCAAGCGCAAAAGTACCGTTGTGTTTGACGAACTCAAGCACGGTATCCGCGTGAACAAATGAAATATAGGCATCCTCAAGAACCTTTGCTGTTGTGCAGGCCCGCTCGCGCGTGATTGTTGAACGGAATCCCATGATATCGCCCTTCTTGGCAAACCGGATGATCTGTTCCTTACCGTCAAATCCAGTTTTATATATTTTGATAATCCCCCGTTGTACACAATAGAACCCGTTGATGCGACTGCCTTCGGAATATACAATGGTACCACGTTTGTAAAAATCAGGATCCTGGTCGATGGGAATCCGGGCAAGTTCCTCCGGCGTTAAATGTCTGAAAATAGAGGAGCTTTCACTGAAGTATTCTTTTTTGACCGGTGTTGTATGGTTTTTCATAATACTAAAAATATCAGTGCTATTATTGTCTAAATTTGTAAGCAAAGCTATCAAAAAAAACAAAAAAAATGAAAGACACAATTAATGTAAAGTGGATGGGAGATATGGCATTTGAAGCTGCAATAAGGGAGCACAGGATCCTCATGGATGCAAATGAGGATTCGGGAGGCAATAATAAGGGCCCCCGGCCAAAGCCAATGCTGATGGCCTCACTGGCAGGTTGCACCGGTATGGACGTTATGTCTATCCTGAAGAAAATGAAAGTGGAAGCAAAGGGCCTCAACATACGTGTGGAAGGAATAATAGCTGAAGAACATCCGAAGATTTATACTTCCTTGCACCTGATCTATGAATTTACAGGTGAAAACCTTCCAATGGACAGGTTGGTGAGGGCTATTGAGCTCTCCCAGGAGAAATATTGCGGGGTAAGTCTTTCCCTGCAGAAAGCCATGCCGGTCACCTGGGAAGTTAAGATCCTTTAACCCTATTTTCTGCATTCATTGTGTCATTGAATACAGCACTTCAAAGTTATTTGCAGGGTTTTGCCGGTCTCTTTTTTCCGCGATATTGCGCTGCCTGCGGACACACCCTGTATAAGAACGAAACCATTCTTTGCATGGATTGCTATGCCGCACTTCCTCGTACCAGCTTTCACCATGATCCTGAAAACGAAGTGGCCCAAATGTTCTGGGGCCGGGTACCTGCAAAATATGCCACGTCGTTTATGTATTTTGCCAAGGGGAGCCGGTTCCAGCATATACTGCATGAATTGAAATATAATGGCCAGAAGCACATTGGCATCGCAATGGGACGTATGTTCGCCAGTGAATTAAAAAATACCCCGTTTTCAACCGCTGATATGATTATTCCTGTTCCCCTGCATCCGTCAAAATTAAAAATAAGGGGCTACAATCAAAGTGAGCTGATTGCATCCGGCATAAGTGAAATTCTTCATCTTCCGCTGGAAACCACCCTCATCAGCAGGGCAATTGATACAAGGTCACAAACCCATAAATCGAGATATGAAAGATGGGAGAATGTCAGGCATATTTTTTATTGCGAAAATCCGGAAGCACTCAAAAACAAACATGTCCTGCTGGTTGATGATGTGATCACCACCGGCGCTACACTGGAAGCCTGCGCATCCTGCCTTGTTCCCATCGAAGGAATAATAATCAGCCTGGTTTCCCTGGCCTTTGCCAAACTTCAGTAACAGGTCCCCGGAATGCAGGTGTTTTTTTTATTTGCCCTACATTAAATAAATTTACTGCGGGAAAATAATTCACCTGAATAACAGTTAGCTTATCTGAAAGTATGGTACATACTGCCAAAAGATGTTAAATCAAGCGTAGTTACAAACTAGGCTTAGCACTGGACGTAGTTGAAAACTACGCTTAGCACTGTACGATAGGCGAAGTTTACTCGCTATCGCTCGTGAGAAAAGTTGCAGCTTCGCCGGGATTTATGTTTTTGAGACAGCCTGTTGAAATTATTGCCTTACATTTTCGTAATATTGCTGAATTGAATAAGTCTCCTGTTTATATTACCATAATGGCTTTTCTGATGCTGTTCCTTACCCAGGGATGCAGTGTTCAGAAAAATACCGGTCTGTCGCGCACCTATCATCAGATGACAGCCAGGTTTAATGTCCTCTTTAACGGTACCCAAAGTTTCAATAAGGGAATGGAAAAAATTGATGAAGGATTCCGCGATGATTTTGCGGATGTTCTGCCCATTTTTCCTTTCACCACAAAGAATGCATCCGCACTGGCCACTTCAGATATGGACCGTGCGATAAAGAAGTGCGAGAAGCTCATCTCCATGCATTCCATTACGGTGAAACCCAAAGTGAAGAATTCGAAGACGCTCTCTCCCAGTGAACGGGAGTTTTTTAATAAAAAGGAATACAACGGATATGTTGATGACGCATATCTGCTCATGGGGAAGTCCCATTTTTATAAACAGGAATATACCGAATCCTCTGAACTGTTGCGCCGCATTCTCAATGATTTTAAGGGTGAATCGGTAATTCCCGAAGCACAGATATGGCTTGCCCGCCTGTCTGTTCAAACCGCGCAGTACAAGGATGCGTATGAAATCCTGAATCTGTTGCAGAATAATGCGGAATTCCCTAAAAAACTGCAAAATGAACTTTATCCTTCCCTGGCCGATTATTACCTTTCCCAAAAGGATTATAATCAGGCTATTAATTACCTGCAAAAATCGGTTTCTGTTGAAAAGAAGAAGAAGTTAAGAACACGTTTTTTATTCATCCTGGCCCAGTTATGTGAAAAAACAGGAGATCTCAAACAGGCTTCTGTTTATTATTCTGAGGTCATTAAGCTGAACCCTGTTTATGATATGGCCTTCAACGCAAGGATCAACAGGGCACTTGCCTACCAGCAGGGATTCAGCAATTCCTCTGAAATTGAAAGTGAACTGCTCAAAATGCTCCGTGATGATAAAAACACGGAATACATGGACCAGATCTATTATGCCCTGGGAAATCTGGCTGCCAAGGAAGGGAACAACACAAAAGCAATAGAATACTATAAGAAATCAGTCCAGTCAAATGTAAGCAATGAGGAGCAAAAGACCCGGTCATTCCTCACCCTGGCCAATCTTTACTATTCCTTCCCTGATTACCCGCATGCACAAATGTATTATGACAGTGCCCTGGTTACACTCGATCCTGCTTATCCCGGATATGAGGCGCTGTATACAAAATCAAAAAGCCTGACCCGTCTTGTAAAGGAACTGAACACGGTTCAGCTCGAGGACAGTGTGCTGAAACTGGCAAAATTGCCGGAAGCGGAATTGCTTGCAAAAATTGACGGCATTATTGAAAGTGAACGTAAAAAGGCTGAAGCTGAACAACTGCGCATCCAGAACGAACAACTCGACCGCCAGCAGGGAAATGAAATGGCAGCTCAGAATAATATGCGGCAACCTGCCTTGGAGGGCACCCGGTGGTATTTTTATAATGATGCTGCCAAAACCCTGGGATACAGGGAATTCAAGCTTAACTGGGGTAACCGGAAGCTCGAGGACCATTGGCAGCGGACTGTTAAGTCTTCCTCTACCTTTGGCGGCGGTGATGAAACGGAAACCGCAGAATCTGAAACAGCCGCTCCGGTGAATACTTTCAGTAAAATGTCACGCGAATATTATACTGTAAATATTCCAAGGACGGACTCCGCAGTGGCAGCTTCCCTGAAAAGAGTAGAACTGGCGCTTTTCAACATGGGTATTGTTTATAAAACCGATCTGAAAGATTTAGATAAAGCATCATTGGCATTCAAGGAGCTGATCAGAAGATACCCGCAGTCCGATTATCTGCTTATGTCGTATTTTAACCTGTACAGCATCGCCAAGGATCAGAATAACCAGGCCATGGTGGATTATTACAAGAACATAATCTCGGGCCAGTTCCCCGAAAGCATGTATGCCAAGGTGCTTACCAACCCAAGATATATTGAGGAGCTTGAAGAAGCCGAAAATAAGATAAAACGGTATTATACCGAAACCTATGATCTGTATAAGGCCGGGAATTACTCCGAAGTGATCAGCCGATCACAGTATGCCCAGGATAATTTCAGCAACAATCTGCTCATCCCCCGGTTTGCTTATCTTGGTACACTTTCTGCCGGCAAAAATGCCGACCGTAAGATTTTCAGGGAAAATCTACTGGCACTCATCTCAAAATATCCCCAGTCGGATGTGGCCAGTGACGCACAAAACCTGATTGATTACATGGATAAGGAACATCCCGAAATAAAGGAAGAACATGATATCATCGTCAGCAAGAAACTGTATCAGCCTGATTTTGATACTGAACATCTGTTTGCTTTCCTCGTCGACAAAAAGATGAATACTAATCAGCTAATTTTCAATATTATTAATTTTAATCTCGATAACTTTGATAAGTTGGGTTTACGTGTGGATATCTCCGATCTGAATCCGCTCCAGAACCTGGTTACTGGTAAAAACTTTCAAAGACAAAAATGAAGCCATGGCCTATCTTAATGCAGTGCGGTCTTCGGAAACACTGCTGAAAGACATACCAGGCGCGGAAATTACTCCGATTATCATTTCGTCAGGCAATTTTAACATACTTAAATCGGATAAATCGGCGGATCTTTACCTTAAATTCTTTACTGAAAATTATCGCTGATGCCGGAATTAAAAAAAATAAAAATCCTTTGGACAGATGACGAGATTGATCTGCTAAGACCCCATATACTGTTTCTCCAGGAAAAGGGATATGAGGTTGTAATGGCCACCAACGGCGATGATGCCATTGAACTGATCCAGAATAACCATTTCGACCTGGTGTTGCTGGATGAAAACATGCCGGGAATAAGCGGAATTGAAACCCTGAACAAGATCAAGGTCATTAATTCTACGATTCCGGTGGTCATGATTACCAAAAGCGAAGAGGAAAATATCATGGAGACGGCCATCGGGTCAAAAATTGCTGATTACCTCATTAAACCCGTCAATCCTAACCAGATCCTTCTTTCGATTAAAAAGAACCTCGATACAAAGAAACTGATCACCCGGGAAACGAACTCCGCTTATCAGTCGGAGTTCCGTAACCTCGGATACCAGATTAACATGGCCAATACCTATAAGGATTGGGAAGAAATTTACCGGAAACTGGTTTACTGGGAACTTGAGCTGGAACGGTCGAATGATACCAGCATGATCGAGGTTTTTAAAATGCAAAAATCAGAAGCCGGACTTGGTTTCGGACGATATATACGCAACAATTATCTTTCCTGGTTTTCAGAAAAAACAATCCAGCGCCCCCTGCTTTCAGCCAGTGTTTTTAAGGAGAAGGTTTTTCCACTGGTGGACCAGGGACAAAAGGTATTTGTCATACTCATGGATAACCTTCGCCTGGATCAATGGAGGTGCCTGTATCCCATTATCAGTGAATACTATATTTCGGTGGATGATTCCCTGTTCTGCAGCATCCTTCCCACCGCCACCCAATATGCCCGGAATGCAATGTTTGCCGGCCTCATGCCCAAAGAGATCTCTTCAATCAATCCTCAGCTCTGGCTTAATGACGATATTGAAGGAGCAAAAAACTCGAACGAGGAAGAACTTCTCCAGAAACACCTGGCCCGACTGGGAAAAAAGTACCGCTTCTTTTATGAAAAGATCATTCATGCCCGAACAGGGAAAAAACTGGTTGACAATTTTAACAACCTGCTTCAGTATGACCTGGTTGTGATAGTGTATAATTTCATTGACCTGCTGTCACATGCCAATACCGAACTTGAAATGATCCGTGAACTGGCAGGCGATGATTCGGCATACCGGTCGCTTGTTTTATCCTGGTTTCAGCACTCTCAGCTGCTTGATTTTATAAAAATGCTGGCTGAAAAAAATGTGACGGTCATATTTACTACCGATCATGGGTCTATCCGTGTTAATAATCCGGTAAAGGTCATCGGCGATAAAAAGACATCTCCCAATCTTCGGTATAAAATGGGAAGAAACCTGAATTATAACGCAAAGGATGTTTTTGAAATAAGGGATCCCTTCCAGGCCCACCTGCCGAAACCGGATGTAAGTTCGGGATATATATTTGCCCTGAATGCTGATTTTTTTGCCTATCCCAATAACTATAACCACTACGTGAGTTACTACCGCAATACCTACCAGCACGGGGGCATTTCAATGGAAGAAATGATCGTTCCCGTGGTAACCATGAGACCCCGGTAAATACAGCTTTCGGATAATGAAAACAATTGAAATTGCTTCCCTCGATGACCTCGACAGAGCAGCTGCCCAATTCTTGAAGATTACGGCAGATCATAGAAAATTTGCATTCCATGGCGCTATGGGTTCAGGAAAGACAACACTTATCAAAACTGTCTGCAAACTCCTGGGTGCCAGGGATAGTGTAACAAGTCCGACTTTTTCCCTTGTAAACGAATATGTCACGAATGGCGGAGATACCTTATATCATTTTGATCTGTACCGGATCAATACATTGGAAGAATTGTTTGACCTCGGTTATGAAGAATATTTCTTCGGAGACTCCTATATTTTTGTAGAATGGGCTGAGAAAGCTGAATCGCTTTTACCAGATGCCTTTGTTCAGGTATACCTTGATGAAACCAGTCCGGGCTCGCGTCAGGTAAGGATCGGCCTTTGATCACCCAATGAAATTATTTGAGGATTTCCTCCAATTGTAGTATCTTAGTTTGTTATCCATTTGCTAAAATTGATATTATATGGCAGACCAGCGACCAGAACCGGCCAGTAACCCGCTGATGTACGGAGGAATGTTACCCCAGGAAGAGATGCTCGCGATCGGGAAGAAGCATAAGAAACTTACAATAGGTATTCCACGCGAAAAACAAAATATTGAACAACGGGTTTCCCTAACCCCGGAGGCTGTGGAAGTACTTGTTGCCAATGGGCATGAAGTGATTCTTGAAACGAAAGCAGGAGAGGCCGCCCGTTATGCTGACAACGATTATAGTGAATGCGGTGCCTTTATCGTTGACAACAAGAAGCATGTTCTTAATTGTGACGTTATTCTGAAGGTCTCCCCGCTCGAACCGAAGGAAATCGAGATGCTGAAAAGCAACCAGGTTATCCTTTCTTCCATACATTTTGGCAGGCAATCGGAAGAATATATCCGTGGCCTTATGGACAAAAAAACCACTGCTATTGCCATTGAACAGATCAAGGATGAACATGGTTGTTTTCCGATCATCCAATCCATGAGCTCCATTGCTGGCATATCCGCTATTAACATAGCCGCTGAACTGCTCAGCAATCAAAACGGTGGAAAGGGCATTCTGCTTGGCGGAATCTCAGGTATTACTCCCACTGAAGTAGTGATCATTGGCGCAGATACGGTTGCCGAATTCGCTGCCCGGGCTGCTATTGGCATGGGAGCCCTTGTGAAGATCTTTGATAATTCCCCCCATAAGCTTGAAGAACTGCAGCGATACCTCGGACAGCGGTGCCATACATCCATATTCCATCCCAAAGTTCTGCGCCGCACCCTGAAATCCGCAGACGTCGTGATTGGTGCCCTGAACTTATGGGATACCGGTCCCCGCTATTTTGTCACAGAAGATATGGTTCGGGAAATGAAAAAGGGATCTGTTATAATTGACCTGAGCATTGACCAGGGAGGCTGCATCGAAACAAGTGAATACCGCACGCTGCAGGATCCGGTGTATACCAAGTATGACGTAATTCATTACAGTGTCCCGAACCTTCCGTCCCGGGTGGCCCGCACAGCATCCATTGCCCTGAGTAATATTATTTCGCCTATCCTTGTAACCATTGGCAGCTCAGGTGGATTTAAGCCCTTCCTGAAAGCCAATCTTGGTGTTCGCAACAGCGTTTACCTGTATAATGGAATCCTTACAAATGAATACCTCGGTAACCAGTATGGCATTCCATCTAAAAATATTGATCTCCTGATGGCTGCATTTTGACCCTTCAGTCTTCGGGTAAGATGACAAATGCCATTGTTATCCTGTTCACAGTTCCGTATCTTTAAGTAAATTAAAGGTTACCAAATTGTTACAACGGGATGAATTACGATAACATGCTTACCCTCAAAAAGCGAATGGGCAGCCATGATGCTGGCTCATTGCTTGATATTGCAGTTGGAAGAGGTGATTTTCTGAAGTTTGTTCTCAGCTCATTCCGCACATGGCAAAGGGCTGCCGGCATTGACATTGATCCCGAAGCGCTTAATATTGCGCGTCAATCATTCGAAAATTCTTCCGTGATCCTTGTCAACGGTTCAGCATTGGCCATGCCTTTTATCAGCGGTTATTTTGACACCATTACAATGTCCAATGCCCTTCATCATATTGAGGATATAAAATCGCTTTTTGAGGAAACTTTCAGAGTTTGCAACCCGCAAGGACTGATCGTAATTAATGAGATGCTTAATGAAAATCATTCCCGGCTGCAGGAACCCTACATGCTCTATCACCGGTTTATTGCAGAGGTAGATAACCAGCTGGGTCGCTTTCATCATGAACCCTTCACCCTCAAGGAGCTTTTATCCATGGTGAAAAACAGCGGATTCACTACGCTGGATTATTTTATCCATGAAGAAGTGACAGGCGACTGTCTGAATAAGGATGAAATTGAAGCCATGTCTGAACGCATGCGAAAAAAGGTGCATCTGCTCAGGGGCTCAGATTATTATTACTTTTATGAAAATAAGATTGGGGAGATCATTAACCGTCTTTCAAATGCCGGTGTTCACAAACCCCGTCATATTACCTTCATGCTGCACCCGGCCTGACATTTTGCTTCTGAACCGTCCTAAAATTCGGGACAGGGAACTGCCCTTGGTTTGTGTTTTAGCTTCTTGGTCTTAAATGTATAACTCAGGGAAATTTCATGTGCCCCGCCTGTACTTGTTACAAGCCGTGAAATGGTAAAATCATAACTATAGCCGATGTTCATGCTCCGTGTCTTGATGCCCACCAGAACAGTAAAGGCATCCCGGTTAAACACTTCCTTGTATAACGGTATCCCCCTGTACCAGAATCCCAGTACAAAAGGATTTCGATACCAGTAAATTCCCAGGTCGAGCTGCCTGAACTGTTGCTGCTGCCGGTACAGGAAGGCCAGCTGAATACTGGTTGGAATTGGCCGCAAAAGTTGTTCATTGTGCAGGAACTTTACTCCCCCGAACAAGGAATATTTAACAGGAACCTTGCCCGGATTGCCGGTTTCCTCCTCATAATAATACAATGACTGATTTGGCCGGAGCAGGTGATCTGCACAACCGCCCAGCCAAAATTTGTCAGAATAGGTCAGAAAAGATAAGGACAGGTCCATGTCCCCTGATTTATCCATGGGTGGCAACTCACCTGAAACAGGTGAATTACCGCTTGCCGAGATCTGATCATTCCACAATAGTCTTTCAAAGTCAATTCCCCGCTGGGTATAATTGAAATGCAGGCCCGGCCGCATGTGCCAGTTTTGCGTGATGCTGAAATCATAGGAATACTGAAGCCCGATATTGGTGGTCCTTAACCGGCCTGATCCGGCCACATCCTGGAAAAGAAGAACGCCAAGGCCACTCCGGTATTTTTCAAGATATTTGTCGAATGACACGGAATAGGTTTGAAATCCATGCGCAATCTCGGGCCATTGATTACGATAGTTGATGGCAAGCCGGTTTTTATCTGTAAGTCCAGCGAAAGACGGCGCCAGGTAAAGGTAATTGGAATAGAATTGGGAGAATTGGGGATCCTGTGCATGAATCCCTGACATGCCGCCCAAAATTACCAGAATTACCCATATCTTTTTCATGACATTGTACTTTTAATGCATCAGGGTTACATCACCCGACTGGACAAAAGTCTGCCCGTTCGAATACTTTCCTTCTACCTTCCAGACATATACATCCTGTTTCGACATCTTACCATCCACATATCCATCCCATCCCACTTCCTGGTCATTGCTTTCAAATATAAGCTCACCCCACCTGTTAAAAATCATCAGGTGATATTCTTCCACGTGGTCCAGTACCCCGGGCTTGAAAATCCTGTTCTCTTCAATCGGAGATTCCGGACGGAAGGCATTCGGAAAAACGATCTTGCCTGTGGGTTCAACCAGAACAGCTGTTTCCATTGTATAAAGGTCATAGCATTCATTTTCAGTCCACACATGCAGCAACACATCATAATTGCCTTCCTTTGAATACATATGTGTAGGATTCATTTCTGTTGACCCAGTGCCGTCACCAAAATCCCACTCATAGGTCTGCCCGTTATCCGACAAATTAAAGAAGTGAACTTCCTGGTCGTTTACATACACTATTCTCGGGGCTATTTCAAAAAATGACTTTGGCAAAACCCAAACATCATTTACAGTGCTGTATGTATCCTCCCCGCCATCACCCCAGGCGGTAAGCTTTATCTTGTATTTTCCGGGCTCATAATACGTATATTCCGGATTGGGCTTGTTTGATACGGCTCCGTCTCCAAACTCCCACAAAAACGTAGTGGAATAGGCCGATGAATTCTCGAACTGAATCGTCAGTGGCTGGCAACCGGGAAGGATGGGCTTAAATTCAGCCACAGGCGGATGAGGTACGATCTCAACACTTTGCACGGCACTGTCAGAACAGTATGTCCCTTTCACCAGCAGACGGATAGTGTAATTATGCGGTCCGGAATATGTATGCGTGCCCGGGTCACGGATAACAGAAGTGCTGTCATCACCAAAGTGCCATTGATAGGTCCAGTTTCCCTGAGAGGTATTATTTGAAATGGTTACTGTGCGGTCGGGCATCATCTGGGTTACCGGGTTCGCTAAGAAGGCAGCTTTTGGAGCTGGATGCACAGTGATCTGCGTTCTTCCTGTGTCGAGACAGCCAAAGAATGAGGTTGAGATCAGTTGCACCGAATATGCGATATCCCCATCCCCTTCATTGGTGAAAGTATGCATCACAGTAAAATCACCTGCTTCCTGAACACCATCCCCAAAATCCCAGGCGTAGCTATATCCGCCGGGGGTGGAACTTAAAAGCACTTCTGCAGGAGAGCAAGCCATTTCAGGATATGTGGTGATATTCAACGGCGGATTGGGATACACAGTGATATATCCGTTCGTGGAATGAATACAACTGTTGCCGCTGATGGCTGATAATTTTACATTATAATACTGTACCGAATTTCCAGGGTTGTTAAACTGATGCACCGGGTTTGCCAGGCTGCTGGTGGTGCCATCTCCAAAATCCCAAAGATAATCTGTTGCATTTGTAGACTGATTTGCAAAGGTTACGATTACAGGGCTGCAACCAGGCAGGGCATTGTCGGTAAATGAAGCAAAGGGAGAATCGTTGAAAATCTGAATCGAATCATGTGCCTGGCATCCATTGTTGTCTTCCACTGTGAAACTGAAATCATAAGTGCCCCTGATCAGACTGCGGAAATGGGGATCCGGGATGTCGGAAGCTGATAAGGCTGATGTTGCTCCGGTCCATATGTAACGGGTATAAATTCCGGAACCACCGGTGATGGTTGTATGTAAAGGAAGATTGTATCCTGCGCACACAAGTGAATCAGGTGCTGAGATTTGCGCGAAAGGATTGGGATGAACAGTGACATTTACAGTATCGGCAGAAACATTTCCGTTAATATCGGCTACTTGAATAACTACCTGGTAATTACCGGGTATTGCAGAGTTAAAATACGGGTCTGAAATCCCATTGGCTGAAAGATATTGGATATCTCCTGTCCACGTGAAAGTGTAGGAAGGGGTTCCACCGGAAGGCGTTACAATTATCTGCAGATCATCACCGGCACAGGCATTACCATTAAGTGTACTGATATCGAGTAATATGACCACATCCTTCACCGTAACCTGCTTCAGATTGGGCGGACCAACACATCCGATGCTGTTGGTTTCGATAACAGAAAGGTTGTATGTTCCAAGATTCGGAAACTCAACAATAACAAAATTCTGATTTTGCAGCAGGACATTCACACCTGGTGGAACCGTCCAGTTGTAGGTTGATCCGGAATGAAAATTCACCGAATAGATCACATTGGTCTGGCCTATTCCTACTTGTGAGGGTCCCAGTATGGGATTAGGTCCGGGTGTGGGCAGGATTACTGCCTGGACATCACGCCGGCTGCTCTCACAATGGGTAAGGGCATTGTAGCTTGATACAAAATACCGGTGCGTAGCAGTCAGATAAGGTGTCAGGAAATCATTGTTTTCCATCAGCAGTGTGCCTCCGGCAATACTGTCATACCAGCGGTCAATTGTTGCATTGGCACCGGGGGTGGATATCATCAGCACAGAATCAGGTCCACAAATGGTCACATCGCCGGCATTGGGGAAACCGGGGATAGCATGAATGGTTGCTCTTACCTGTACCCGCGCACTCTGGCATCCGGTGAGCGTATTTACCGTTTGCACCCAGTAGTTGGCCGAATTAACAAGATAAGGTGTATGTAAGGAAAGGGTGGTATCAAGCAAATTTCCTGCAACAGCTGCGTCATACCAGCGGTTGATCGTTCCTCCCGTTCCCAGGGATGAATTCAGCGTAAGGAATCCTTCGCCGCATCTGCTAGAATCTGCTGCAACCGGTAGTCCCGGTACCTGATCGATCTGCACTGCCAGGGGTACACGGGTGCTCTCGCAACCCGTTGTATCATTATAACTGCTTACCCAATAGGTCACAGGGCCTGAAAGTACAGGGGTCGTATATGTCACCGATTGAGCAAGGAGGTTGCCTCCCATGACTGCATCATACCAGCGGTTTGTGTTGCCGTTTGAGCCCGTGATGGCAGGAAGTACCAGGATGGAACTGCCGCAATGCTGAACAGGCTGTGTGACAGGCAATGCCGGAACCGGGTGAATTGCAATGTGCACCCTCCTTCTGAAGCTTTCACAACCGGTAATGCTGTTATAGCTGGCCACCCAATAATCCGTACTGCTGTTGATTACCGGCGTTGTATAACTGTTGCCCGAAAACAGCAGCGCACCTCCTGAACCATTCTGATACCAATGCACCGCATCTCCATTGGCTCCAACAACTGCTGTAAGAATAACCGAACCAGGTCCGCATCTTTGTATGTCGTTGGCTGCAGGCACTCCGGGCATAGGCTTGAAATAGATCAGTGCCGAATCCGCTTTTGGTGGACATGATCCGCTCGTTATACGCCATTCAAAAATATACTGACCCTCATCACCGTCCTGTATATTGGCAAGGACAGAAGGGTTGTGTATTGCAGGGATAAAATTAACATTCCCGGGTCCGGAAATTTTACTCCATGTACCCAATCCTATACCGGGTGAATTTCCGGTTAAGGAAGCCGTAAGACCGCATACCGAATCCGCAGGCCCCGCCAGGGCATCCGGTACAGGCATTCCAAAATCAACCTGCAGGGTATCTGCAGACCGGCAACTGGCGTTTGTGATGGTCCAGGCAAACCTGTATAACCCTTCGTTACCGGGCAGGATTTGAATCGAAACATTGGGCGTATTCACAGAAGGCAAAAAGACTGGATTCACCGCCGACGGATTGGTTATCACGCTCCATACCCCGCTTCCCACTGTGGCCGCATTGGCGCCCAGCGGTGAAGTGACCGAATTGCAAAGACTCTGGTCCATTCCCGCGTTAGCCGGTGCGGGTGCCTGGTCACGGGTTATTGTCACCCTGTCGTTGCTGCCTGCACACAAGCCGAACTCGCTCACCACGCTCCACTGGAACTGGTTATTGCCAAAAGACAGGTTCGAAACAGCCGATCCGGCATCATGTATGTCCGCTACAATTCCGATACCTGTGATAACCGACCATGTTCCTGTTCCACGGTTGGTCGCAGGCAATGCGGCCAGGTTTACCATGGCAGAGTCACATACGCCCCTGTCGGGACCTGCATTAGCCGGGCCGGGAGCTATATCACGCAGGATCTGCATTGTGTCAGTTGTGGTCAGGCAGGCCCCGAACCGGCTGGTAATCGTCCATGAAAGCCTGTTCACCCCGCCTGCCAGCACAGAGGCAGTCGTTGTTGCATTATGGTCATCCGCAAAAACAGCATTTCCGGCTTACAATCCTCCATGTTCCCCTCCCGTTGTTCGTGGCGGTATTTCCCTGCAAGGTTGCGGAAGAAACTGCGCAGAATGACTGGTCAGGTCCTGCTGCAGCAAACGCAGGCTGCAGGTCCCTTGTTATAATCACTTCATCAACTGAAACACAGGGCCCGTTGCTGATCGTCCACCGGAAAAGATTCGGTCCGGCAGCGAGGTTATGCACTGCAGAATGAGGATCTGAAGGATTGTCAATGATGGCCGGACCCGTTGTACTCCATAATCCGGTACCAATTACAGGCTGATTTCCATGCATGACATAATTATCCCTGCAAACTACCTCATCAATACCCGCATCAGGAGCAGGCGCAGGTGTATCATATATTGTAAATGATATTTTACTGGGAGCGCTGGCACAGGCACCAATACTTTCTGTCACATAATACGAATAGGTACCTCCCTTTGAATTGTCAATGAATGTAGGTGCGCCTGTCGGATTAAATGAATTTCCTGTATGAATATGGTTTGTCAGCAGTGAATCGGTATACCAGTTTACGGTTCCCCCTGAGGTGGCCAGGGTAAGGATAACCGGACTGCCTGCGCAAAATTGCAGGGAAGGATTGGTAATTACCGGTGGAGTGGTAATAATTTCAATCAGCGCAGTAGTCGTTATCGGGGCATTATCCCCATTGATCAGATCGGAAGGAGGAATGGCATCGAAGGGATTTCGGTCATACGGATTGCAGATGTTCCAGTTTCGCATGGTGATCTCAAAAATATCTCCGGCTACTGCCCCCGCCGGAGCACTGATCGGCCAGGATACCTGGCTCGGACCATCTGCCGGTATGGGTATGGATATAATCGGACCTGAAACAGACGGCAGGGAATTTCCCATGGCATCGGTCATCTGGTAAACATTTCCCAATGGATCACGAATGGTCACATCGGGTATTCTGTCACCACCAATGGTCGTGGTACCATAAATAAATTGCACCCACCGTGTAATCCGGTTGGGCTTATCCGGTTCTATATTTATGTTGCAGTTGAAGGTGGAATTGTCCCTGAACACCACATCAACTATATCCTCTCCCTCGCAGAACTGGGCTACAACGGGATCGGTAATAATTACCGCACCATTCTGATTGTCCCTGGCCCATGCACTGAACGTCTGTTCCTGGCGGCTGCTGCTTACGCACTGGCCTCCGTCATAAACCACATAGGCTTCTGCGGTATAGGAACATTCATCAGCCGGCGGATAAACATGACCTGCCGTTGCCGTGAAAACGGTATCGCCCTGGCTTATTGCCGGCACGAGCGTGGTGGCGCCTGTACCGTCATTCCATACATAAAGGATCTGAACTTTGGAGGGGTCAACCGGAAGGATGAACTTGTATCGCACATCCATGGTCAGGTTAACAGGGGCACAAACGCTGCTGGGTACCTGTCCGCTGTAATTGTCGGTGATCAGTGCGCACTGACCCGGAACCCGCTGCGAGAACATGATTAGCAGTAACGTGGTTGCGGTTAGTAGTTTTGTTATTGTGCCCCTCATACCTGTCGCCTGGAAATATCCGTTGCCTGGCTTTAACTGTTAATATTTAATAACTCGATTGCCTTAAGGGATCTGCCCGGTATAAGTCTGCCTGCCTTAGTTTTAAGTGTTACTCAAATGAAATTGTATACGGTTTTTTTGACGAATTGTTTCAAACCGTTGACGAATGGACTGTTTAGAATGATGAAAATAATCTGCCTGTTCTGATCCTGAATATTTTAAAATTTTTTAGCTAATTTTGATTATCCTAAAGAGACCCCATGAAAACATTTCAGTTATTCCGGGTAACCCTCCTGATTACCGTTTTTCTTGTCCTTGTCTCCTGCAACAGGAACAGGAATGCTGGTTCAGCTTCTGATGGCCAGAATGGCGGACTTAAGTTGCCACAGGGCTTCACAGCCACGAATTGTAGCGGATGATCTTGGCCGTGGACGCCATATCGCAGTGAATTCAAACGGTGATATTTACCTTGCCCTGCGCGAACTTCATGAGGGCCATGGACTGGTAGCCCTTCGCGATACAAACGGCGACGGAATATGTGATCTTACCGCTTATTTCAGCGATCTCCCCGGTACGGGGTTACAGATCCATAAAGGATACCTGTATTTTGCACATGATACGGGAGTTGTTCGCTATAAACTGAGGGATAATGAATTATTGCCCGGGCCGGATCCCGAACCCATAGTGGTCGGTTTCCAGCGCCAGTATCAGCATGAGGCAAAGACAATCGCCTTTGACCACGCAGGCAACCTGTTTGTGAATGTCGGTGCGCCTTCAAATGCCTGCCAGCAGAATGACCGGTCACCCGGATCTCCGGGAATGGATCCGTGTCCGCTCCTGGAAACGCATGGCGGCATATGGCAGTTTAAGGATGACGTACTTAACCAGACCCGGGAAAAGGATGGACACCGTTTTGCCACAGGACTCCGGAATTGCGTTGCCATTGACTGGAACAGTGCGGTTAATAAGCTGTATGTGGTTCAGCATGGAAGGGACCAGCTGAACCAGATGTTCCCAAAATTATATGACGATCAGGCAAGTGCCAATCTGCCCGCCGAAGAATTTTTTATGCTTACTGACGGCGATGACTGCGGCTGGCCTTATTGCTATTTCGATGACAGTAAAAATAAAAAAGTGCTGGCCCCTGAATATGGTGGCGATGGTGAGACCATTGGCCGGTGTGCCGGAAAAAAGAGCCCCATTATGTCATTTCCGGCACACACCGCACCAAACGACCTGCTTTTTTATAACCATGACCTATTCCCCACCCGTTACAATAAAGGTGCTTTCATTGCATTCCATGGTTCCTGGAACAGGGCACCGTTGGTTCAGGAAGGATTTTATGTTGTATTCGTTCCTTTTAAAGACAGCTTGCCTTCGGGCAATTGGGAAATATTTGCCAGCGGATTTGCAGGAAATACACCTGTAAAAAATCCGGATGATGCCATTCATCGTCCCATGGGACTGGCCATAGGAAGTGATGGCTCATTATATGTTTCCGATTCCCGGAAGGGAACCATTTGGCGTATTACTTACAAATAAAGAAACCATTGAAAATTAAACTGCTGATTCCGTCACTCCTGTTTCTCGCACTGATATCCTGCGGGGGAAATAAAAAGCCGGCCGAAGAAACCAAAATCGATCCCGGCCAGGAAGTTTATCTGAAATATTGCATGGCATGCCATCAGGCCTCAGGTTCAGGAGTGCAGGGGATGTATCCCACTTTGCAGAAAACCGATTGGGTGTATGGTGATAAATCAAGGCTTATCGGCCTTTTGCTGAACGGTCAGGAGGGAGAAATAACGGTCAATGGCCAGGTATTCAGGGGAGTTATGCCTCCGCATCAATATCTTACGGATGAACAGATTGCCAGTGTGCTCACCTATGTGAGGTCGAATTTTGGAAACAATGCCGATGCAGTTTTGCCTGAAGAAGTTGCCCGTCTCCGTCAGCAACAGCCAGTTAGCAGATAACCCTGTTTGAACTAAATCGATGATATACTGTTGCTGTAATAAACCAATAACACAACTATGGACATGCCCCAGATCAATTATTTTGCGGTACTCGTTGCCGCTTTGTCTTCCTTTGTAATTGGCTTCCTTTGGTACGCGCCCTTTTCTTTCGGAACCGTATGGATGAAAGAGGTGGGACTGACCGAGGAAAAAATCAGCCAGACCAGTATGTTTAAAACCTTCGGACTTACATTCGTCCTTTCGTTTATTATTTGTTTTAATCTTGCTGCCTTTATAGGCCCTGAAGATGGGATGGCTTGGGGAATGATGGCTGGCGGACTGGCAGGCATCGGCTGGGTGGCCGCTTCCATTGGAATACAGTATTTATTTGAAAGAAAGTCGTTAAGGCTTTTCCTCATTAACGGAGGCTATAATGCAGTAACTTATATTGTTGCAGGAGGAATAATCGGAGCCTGGAAGTAACTGGGTTCTGTGTGCCGGATGCTGGCTTATCCAGTATCCAATAACTCAGCATTAAACAATTCAGCCCCAAAATAAATAAGTGTTTAGATTATTTAACGGGAAATGCGAGCAAAGCGAGCATCAATCTGCGAAATAAAGCCCGGTTATTATCTGCGAAATTCGCGAGATCTGCGAGTGATGATTTTGGGAATTTCCAGCCTTGCAAGTAATATGTAAAAGTTTTAACGCTGAGACCACAGAGGAATTCGCAAAGGTCGCAAAGTTTTTTTGAGGCGCTTTGCTTTTTTGAGGTCGCAGAGTTTAGCGAACCTTCTTTTGTGCCTTTGTTACAGTCATTTAAAATCCAGTTATATAAGAGTATCCAGAATTACCGATTACCGATTACCGATTACCGATTACCGTTTACTGGCGGAACAAATGGAAAAAACCGCTGTATGCTTCTTTCGTAATGGGGTCCTTAATTTCCGGATCCTTAAAATAAATCAGTGTGGAAACTGCCCAGTAATAAACTCCTTCAGGAGCCTTCCTGCCTGAGTTCATAACATTTCCATCCCAGCCTTCCCAGTCGCGGATATCTCCCGAATAGGTATGCATCTTCCTTCCGGCCCTGTCGAAAATTGTTATCTCAATTGTAACAACAGAAATATCCTCACTCCGGAATATGTTGTTATTATGAAGATTTTCACGGGTAAGCCCACCATCGGGTGAAAAAACGTTTGGCAGTTTAAAATCTGCATAAACAAGCTCGGCTTCAGCGTTTACCGAATCAACACATTCATAGGGCTTATCCGATTTGGTGGTCAGCGTTACCTTATACTTGCCCGGTTTTTTATATTCATGTTCAATAGCTGTGCCAGCCGTATCGGTTACCAGAATTTCACCATCCCCAAAATCGAGTTCATAGCTCATTGAGTTCTTCGAACCTGAAATATCAAATGTATATCTTCCGGGGGCTGATTTAATATCCGCGTTATAATACAACTCATAATTTTTCCCCGGATATCCTGCACTGTCAAGGTCAACATAAACAGGGGTTTTCATATCAGCCTTGGATTGAATGGATACATAGAAAACTGAATCCGCCCTTACCAGTTTAAAGCGGTCAGTTACATTCACCTTATACCATGTATCTTCGGATGGCGGATTACTCACACGGGTGATCAGTTTGCTGGGCGGGATCCCTGCGTCAGGATTATCGGTAGTCCAGCGAATCGTATAAGTATTTACTATCTTGATCCTGTTCCCGTTAACCGGATTATAGTAGTATGATGGATATGCTGTTGTATCCGATCTCAGATCAAGCGAAGAACAATTATAGTATCCGAACTGCAGTATGTTTTCAGCATCCTTATTGGTTATTGCAACCTGGAAATCATTAAACACAAGCCAAACCCTGTATACAGATGTAACACTTCCCTTGGTCATTGTCACCTGGTATCCTGAGGAAACAGTGAGGGTATCAAGGATGGAAGACCATCCGGAGGATGTACCCGGTATGGGAATATAGGTATGTGCATTGTCGTCGTAAACCGACCAGTCGAAATTCCACCCTGTCTGCCTGTCCTCCGACAGCGCAACAATCGCAATTGTCCTTCCCTGCTGGTACTTTTCGATATTGTATACAAATACCTTATCGGTTCCTCCCGCCAAATTATAAGCTGCGCCAAAAGAATCACTGGCCTCGGGTGAAAAGATCTGCCCTGCTGCATTACCTGCCAGGATAGTCATTAGCAATATGAGGGGCACTATCTTTTTTAACCTCATTCGACGAATGGAATATTTTTACAATGCTAACTAAAAAAAATCATAAATATTATATCCAAAACCAATTCAATGAGCCGTATCCTTTCACTTTGGCCTGAATTCTCCTATTTTTGTTAAAAATCAAATCATATGCCTGCACCCTATATCCTTCGCGAAAATAACTGGAAATCCGTTCAGTCACAACCTTATGACATCGCTGTTTTACCCTGGGGGGCTACCGAAGCACATAATTACCATCTTCCCTTTGGAACCGACACAATAGAAACAGAATATATAGCCTGCATGGCGGCATCCAAGGCCTGGGAAAAAGGTACCCGTGTGGTTGTTCTGCCGGCAATCCCCTATGGCGTAAACACGGCTCAACTGGATATTTTCATGACAATGAACATGAATCCTTCCACACAGCGTAAAATTCTTGAAGATATGCTTTCAAACCTGTCCATGCATGGCATAAACAAGCTGGTGGTCTTTAACGGCCATGGCGGCAATGACTTTAAAACCCTCATCCGTGAACTGCAGCCGCGGTATCCTGAAATTTTTATGGCACAGCTGAACTGGTTTGAGGTGGTTCCCCTGGATCAGTATTTCGAAGAAGCCGGTGATCATGCCAATGAAATGGAAACCAGCGTGATGATGCATATCGTACCTGATCTTGTGCTTCCACTCAGTGAAGCTGGTCCCGGTAAGGCCCGGAATGTTAAATTCGCTGCACGCAAAGAAGGATGGGTATGGTTTCCCAGGGCCTGGACCCGTGTCACCGAAGATACCGGTATTGGCAACCCGGCGAAAGCCACTGCAGCAAAAGGGGAAAAAATACCTGGAGGCGATAACGGATAAGATCGCGGATTTTTTTGGGGAACTGGCGAAAACAGCACCAGAGGAAATGTACGAATGAAATTGCGCGGAGCGCATCCGGTATTGTAGAAAAATGGGCAGAATCCACCCCCATACCTTTGAGCAGGAGGGATTTCTTCGGAGTTCAATATTCGATGTTCCTTGTTCGGTGTTATTTAAGGCCAAATAATATAGAACAAGGAACACCCAACACCGAACTCCGAAGGCCTGACTCGTCAGATCATTTAAATCAAACAACCCCTCCGGGGCATCGATCCGGATGATCTTTTCTTTATCATTGACTTCGAGGAGGATATCCTCATGCACCGGAACCAGGAATTCCTTGTCCCCGTTTAATACGGATAATAGCGGATTATTTTTCATTTCAACCACTTCTTCTGCAAATCCGATAAATCCGAGATGCTTGTCGATTACCTGGTATCCTTTGATATCCTGGATTTTTTTTGAGGATGACTTTACCTTTATCTGATCTTTCATCATATACACAGGATACCCCAGGAATTCACGGGCTTTATTCTCTGTGTCAATTCCCTCGATTTTAATGATAACCGTATCTTCTGTCTTTTCCTGGAAACTTTCAATAAAAAAAGGGACTGGCAATCCGTCAATTTCAACGAATACCATTCCCCGTTTCTTAATATCTTCAGCTTTCAGTCCACTGAACCTGATAATTAAGGAACCCCTCGTGCCATGCGGCTTAGCCAGCGTGCCCAACAGAATGCAATTGTCCTTATTTATCATCAGAACAGTTTACCGTTAAACAAGACCAGTAACCGGCAGGAAAAATTCCCCTAAAGAATCAGGCAAATTGCAGGTGCTAAGCTTCTGCAGATTCTTTAGATTCGGTAGAATCTGCCGGAGTTTCAGCGGCTGGTTCTTCCGCAGCTTCGGCAGCTGGTTCTTCCGCAGCTTCGGCAGCTGGTTCTTCCGCAGCTTCGGCAACGCTTACTTCAGCCTTGGCTTCTTCTGCCATTGCTTTCAGTTTTTTTGCTAATGCCTGGGCCTTTGCTTCTTTCACTTTAGTTTCAGCTTCAAAACGCTTTTTCGCTTCAGCAGATTTAACATCGGAGAGTTTATCTGACTGAGATTTCAATTTGGCTTCCTTGTCATTCAGCCATTTCTGAAAACGTACTTCTGCTTCCTCAGGAGAGAAGGCTCCTTTTTTTGCACCTTCGAGAAGATGCTTTTTCATCATTACACCTTTTTCTGATAGAATAGCCCTACAGGTGTCAGTAGGTTGCGCGCCCTTATGTAACCAATCTAATGCACTATCAAAATTTAATTCAATAGTAGCAGGATTAGTCTGGGGATTGTATAAGCCAATCCTTTCAACAAACTTACCATCCCGTGGCGCCCTGCTATCTGCTACCACAATGTGGTAGTAAGGCAACTTTTTACGGCCTTTCTTCGATAATCTGATTTTTACGGGCATACTTTGTAATTAAGATCTACTTTAAATTTGAGTTTGCAAATGTATAATTTTTTTTAAAAAGTTTTCCGTATTGAAAAATTAATTATTTTTGTCGCTCTTTTAAAATCAGTATCAAAGGAAATAACATAATAATTAACCATGGCAAATCATAAGTCATCCATTAAAAGGTTCAGACAAGACGAGACCCGCAGCGTAAATAATAAGTATTATTCAAAGACTACACGGAACGCATTGAAGAATCTCCGCGCAACCACCGATAAGACAGCAGCAACCGAATTGCTGCCTAAGGTTACTTCCATGCTCGACAAGCTTGCAAAGAAAAATATCATTCATCCCAATAAGGCTGCCAATTTAAAGTCAAAGCTTGCCAAACAGGCAAACGGGTTAGCATAACCTTTGCCTCTTTAAAAGAATATAACCCCGGCTATTTCCATTGCCGGGGTTTTTTTACTTCCTTACACCGAAGTTTTCCGGGAAATATTCTCCCCCTTAGAAAAGATTTTTCTAACTTTCCTTTTGAATTATGTGTCCGAAAAGAATTTTATAGCCACTAAGGCACAAAGACACAAAGTTAAAGGCAACGGAAGAAGCCACTTAGGCACAAAGACACAAAGTATTGAATCATTAAGGCCCTGGATATGAATTAAATAATGAGCTTAGTGCCTTCGTGACTTTGTGGCATCTTTAAATTATCATTAATTCAAAAACCGTTACAGGCAATGGAAGAATACACAAATCTCAGTATCAGAAACTGGGCGCTGGAAGATCGCCCCCGGGAAAAAATGATGCTTAAGGGCATCCAGAGTCTAAGTGAATCGGAACTTCTGTCCCTGCTTATCGGGTCGGGCACCCGGAAAGCATCCGCCGTTGAACTGGCCAGGCAGGTATTGAATATGGCCGGCAATAACCTCGATAAACTGGGCAAATTTGCCGTTTCCGATCTTAAAAAGCTGAATGGCATTGGGCAGGCCAGGGCCATAACCATTGTGGCTGCCCTTGAACTGGGAAGGCGCCGGACACTTACCGATGCACCCGAAGGTATGAAGATCAGCGGCAGCCAGGATGCCTTTACGCTTATGGGGCCTGTACTTACCGACCTGGCGCATGAGGAGTTCTGGGTTCTGTTCCTGAACCGCTCAAACCGGGTTATAGAGAAGCGCAAGATAAGTCAGGGAGGCATAACGGGCACAGTTACAGATATCCGCATCATATTAAAACTGGCCCTCGATCACCTGGCTACATCCCTGATACTTTGCCATAATCATCCTTCAGGAAACCTGCAACCCAGTGAGGCTGATATCTCTATTACCCGCCGGATCAAAGGAATCCGCCGCGCTGATGGATATTTCACTGCTTGATCACCTGATTATTGCCGGTAAATCCTATTTCAGCCTGGCCGATGAAACAATGATGTAGGAAGGGATTCTGAATGCGTTCACCTCAACCGCTGAATGATCTTTTTATCGTCCCCACATGCCCGAAGCAGTTGTTCCATATCTTTGTTAAGTATGGGATGTATCACATGTGGAGCAATTTCAGTCAGCGGAACCAAAACAAATTGCCGTTCCTGTAAATTGGGATGAGGCACCACCAACTCGGGAAATTCAAGGACCAAATCGGCATATAACAGGATATCTATATCCAGCGTACGGGGAGCATATCGAGGTGCTGACCTTTCCCTGCCGCACATTTTTTCTATTTCGTGAATGGCATCCAGCAAGGGCAATGGCCCGAGTGGAGTGTCCAACTCAATCACCTGGTTATAAAAATTCATATCTGAATCACAACCCCAGGGTTCGGTTTCATAAATGGAAGATATAGCCCCTGGCTTTCCTGCCAACTGTTCCAAAAGACCGATGCCGTTTTTAAGATTCTGGCTGCGATCACCCAGGTTACTTCCCAACGATAAAAAAATCCGGTTCATCCAGGCCAAAAGTATCGTAAATTACAGATTCCACTACACACAATTAAATATTTCTTGTTCAAGAACATGGCTTTTATTAATATTGTTAAGTTTTATAATCAATATACCAATCATGAGAAGTTTTTTAAAATATCTGTTGGCCAGTATCCTGGGAGTGATCATCGCTTCGTTGCTCGTTTTCGTTTTAACCCTGATCATCGTCAGTGCCATTGTGTCATCACAGGATAAACCAGAAAAGATATCAGATAATTCCATACTGCAACTGAAATTAAACCTTCCTGTGCATGACCGCAAATCATCCTTGCCCGTGCTTGTATACAACATAACCAGTTTCCGCACAGACAACCAGCTTGGCCTTAATGATATCCTCAATAACATTGCAAAGGCGAAAAAGGATGCTCAAATACGCGGAATTTTTCTTGACCTGACGAGTATCAATGCCGGTATAGCCACTGTGGAGGAAATTCGCAATGCACTTCTCGATTTTAAAAGTTCGGGGAAATTTATCGTGGCTTTTAGCGATTCCTATTCACAGAAGGCCTATTACCTGGCAAGTATAGCCGACAGGATCTATATGAATCCGGGAGGATCTGTTGATTTCATTGGATTGAGTGCTGAGATCATGTTTTATAAGAAAGCCCTGGAAAAGCTCGATATTAAGCCTGAAATCATCCGGCACGGAAGATTCAAAAGTGCTGTTGAGCCTTTTATGTATGACAAGATGAGTCCCGAAAACCGCGAACAGATCCACAAATATGTTGGATCCATCTGGGATCATATGGTCAATAAAATCTCTGAATCCCGTAAAATTGAAGCGCCGAAACTCAATTTATTTGCAGATAGCCTTTTACTGTGGGATAATGCCTCCGCCATTCGTTATAAAATCATTGATACCCTGCTGTACCGTGACCAGGTAATGGATACGATGGCAAGACTATCCGGCGTTAGCCGGGCCAAAGATCTGCATTTTATTACCCACCAGAAATATCTCAGGGTTCCAAAAACCCGCGAAGACAAGCCCTATACACGCAATAAAATTGCGATCATCTATGCCGAGGGTGATATCGTATCAGGAGATCCGGGTGAGGGAAGCATCGGTTCTGAAGCCATTTCAAAAGCCATCCGCGGAGCCAGGCAGGATTCAACGATCAAAGCCATTGTTTTCAGGGTTAATTCAGGAGGGGGCAGCGCGCTTGCCTCTGAAGTGATCTGGCGGGAGCTTTTCCTGGCTCAAAAGGTAAAGCCGGTAATCGCTTCCATGGGCGATGTGGCTGCCTCAGGCGGATATTATATTGTTTCGGCTGCCGATACAATCGTGGCAAGTCCGAATACAATTACCGGCTCCATCGGAGTCTTTGGCCTGCTTGTAGATGCCTCCGGCTTCTTTAACAATAAGCTCGGCCTGACTACAGATGTGGAAAAAACAAATCTGAATTCTGACTTCGCTTCCATTTTTCGGCCACTGTCGCAAACTGAACGGAATGTTCTGCAGAAAATGATTGACCAGACCTATTCAACTTTCGTCAACCGTGTCTCCGACGGCCGTCAGCTGAGTTATTCATCCGTCGACCAGATTGCCGAAGGACGGGTATGGAGCGGAATCAATGCGCAGGAACTAAAACTTGCAGATGTCATGGGCGGTTTGAACACAGCTGTTGAACTGGCAGCAAAAAAGGCTAAGCTCGACAATTACAGGATTGTTGAACTGCCCCGAATAAAAGAAGATCTGCTTACCCAGATTGTGAACGAACTGTCCGATGACTTCAGTGAAAAAATATTGCAGCGTGAACTGGCCGGCAACTATAAGTATTTTCGGTTCATGCAGAATATGGTGACAGAAGACCGGATTCAAGCCAGGCTGCCCTATCAAATAACCGTTCATTAGCATCTGATGAAGGGATACCGACAAATCCAGCGTCCTCTGCTTCTGCCGTTTTCCTTTTTTTACCGGATTGGGGTAACCATCAGAAACCTGTTGTTTGATCTTCGTGTCCTGCGTTCCACAGGCTTTGCCATTCCCGTTATTTCCATAGGAAACATAACTGTGGGCGGAACCGGCAAGACCCCTCATGTTGAAATGCTGGTAAGGATGCTCAAAAGTGATTACCGGATTGCTGTTTTAAGCCGTGGATACAAAAGAAAATCCACCGGTTTCATCATGGCCTCCCGGCACTCGCTTGTGTCGGATATAGGCGACGAGCCCATGCAGATAAAAAATAAGTTTCCTGAAATAACGGTTGCCGTTGACACAGATCGCGTACATGGCGTAAATAGACTTTTAAGATCAAAACACCGGCCTGAAATGGTCATTCTCGATGATGCCTTTCAGCACCGCTATATCCGGCCGGGATTATCAATTGTGCTGGTAGATTATAACCGCCCTGTTTTTAATGATTTTCTTTTACCTGCCGGAAATCTTCGCGAACCCTGGAAGAATATCAGGCGATCTCACATGGTGATTGTAACGAAATGCCCCGACAACCTGTTTCCACAGGAAATGACCTGGTTTACCCAAAAACTGGGCCTGGATCCGGAACAGGAGCTTTTTTTCACAACTTATTCCTATGGATCCCCCGAGGCTGTTTTTCCGGTTAAAAAAGGAAAGGATGTTCCGTCATTTAAACAGATCCGGAAATCGCATGCGGGGATACTTCTCGCATCAGGCATTGCCAATCCCCAACCCGTACTTCAGTTTCTGCAGAAGATTGTCAAAGTGCATGAAACCATGTTCTTTGCTGATCACCATGAATTCACGAATTTCGACATCCATACAATTTCCTTACGTTTTCAATCAATTCCGGCCCGTGAAAAGTATGTTTTTGTAACCGAAAAAGATGCCGTGAAACTTCGCGAACTGGATATGGATGAACAACTGAAAAGAGTTTTCCTTTATATCCCCGTTGAAGTGCAGTTTCTTTACAAGGGTGAAAAGTCGTTTTACAAACGAATTGATAAATATATCAAAAGGACTCTTGAAGGATAGGCTTTTCCTATTCTACTCCCCTTACATTCATCTTTACAGTATATATCGACGTTCTGGCAGTGATGAAAAGTGTTTTTCCGTCTCTTCCCCCGAAACAAACATTCGATGGATTTTCGGGTAAATCAATCTCTTCCAGTTTCCTGCCCGCATTATCAAAGATGATTACTTTCCCCCAGGTAACATAAATATTCCCCTTTTTGTCGATCGTCATACCATCGGATCCCACAGGAGCAAAGGCTGTTGAGTCGCTCAGCGAGCCATCAGCCAGTATAGAATACTTCCAGATGGTTTTTTGCCGGATGTCCGCAATATACAGCCACTTTCCGTCAGGTGAACCCACAATGCCATTCGGCTGTCCCTTTCCTCCCCTCACCCTTTTAAGGCTGCCATCTGGTGCCAGGTAATAAACCCCTTCTGCATCCTGCACCTGCTTGTGCCCTTTCTCCCAGTAATCCCGCGGGTAATAAGGATCAGTAAAGTAAATACCTCCTTTTTTGTCGGGCCACACATCATTTGGGCCATTGAAAGGTTTTCCGTTAAAACCTTCCGCAAGTACAGGGATCATTTTGCCCGAAGGAGTAAATTTTACCAGCCTGTTATACAAATCCGCACAGGCCAATAAATTACCCTCACTATCGAAATATGTGCCATTCGACCGCTCAACCCCTTCCTTAAAAATCTTAATCCCCGATTTTTCATCCCATACATAAATCCGGTCGTTTGGCTGATCAGTAAAATACACTTTCCCATCCTTTGCCACTGAACATCCCTCTGTGAAAGAATAACCCGAGCCGGCTCTTTCGGGCTTGCCTTTCAGCAGGCTGTGCTTTTCTTCGGTAACTTGCGCAAATAATCTCATGCACGCGATACTGCAGGCAATGATGATAAGGGATTTTTTCATGGCAACTTATGATTTAAAAAAATTAATTTTGAACAAAACTAGAATAAATTAGTTTCCATTGTGGAAACAATGAGACAAAGAAAATCACATATTGCTCCCCTGGTCTTTCTGATGCTGGTGATTTTTGTATCCCCGGTTACCATAAAAGCGCTGCACTATCATCCGCCTGAACCTGTTCATGCATTTTACCCTCCGCAGGGTACATCGGTAGCCAAAGCAGCGGCTGACTGTGTTGTGTGCCAGTTTGAATTCGTAACCTACATTGCCTGCAACATTCCTGAATTTCATCATTTCACCCGGTTTGCATCCATCCATTTCTGTGAGTCGACCTGTGATTTGAAAGGCAGTTCATTTACATACTATTCCCTCAGGGCTCCTCCGGTTTATTGATTTTACACGGTTTTTTCTTACCTGCCGTTACTTCTATCTCAGGCGGCTTAATTACAACAAATTAACATAAGACGTGATGAAATCAACAATAGTTATTATAGCTATTTTATTGCTATTAACTCCTTATCAGCTCCATGCAGAAAATTCAGGAGCCCTGAAAGGTTCTCTTTCGGGGAAGATCACAGATAAGAAAACGGGAGAGGCGCTGCCGGGCGTGAATATCTATTTCCCTGATCTGAAAACAGGGACCACAACCGACACAGATGGGAACTATAAGATTGACAATCTTCCCCTGGCAAAGGTTTCCATTCAGCTGAGTTATATCAGTTACAGGACGGTACTCGAAACAGTCGACCTGTCAGCAGTAACTGCCATGAATTTTGAAATGGAATATGCGGCTACCGAATTGAATGAGGTGGTGGTTACAGGATTATCAAAATCCACGGAGCAGAAACGAAATCCCACCCCTATGTCGATAATGCCCAAAATAACCCTGCTGCAGAATTCTTCTTCCAATATCATTGATGCCATTGCAACCCAACCGGGAATCTCACAAATCACTTCAGGATCAGGGATATCAAAACCTGTCATCCGGGGATTGGGATATAACCGTGTGGTAGTGGTTAAAGACGGGATCCGACAGGAGGGACAGCAATGGGGAGATGAACATGGAATTGAAATTGACGAATTTTCAGTGAACAGGGTTGAGATCCTGAAAGGCCCGGCCAGCCTGACCTATGGATCCGATGCCATGGCCGGGGTCATTAACCTGTTGTCGGCGCCTACTTTGCCTGAAAATCAGATCAGGGGAAATCTGATGCTCAACTACCAGACGAACAATGGGCTCTTTGGCGCTTCAGGCAACCTGGACGGAAATAATCACGGTATAGTCTGGGATTTGAGGTACAGTTATAAAACAGCGCATGCCTACCAGAACCGGTATGACGGATATGTGTATAATTCAGGTTTTCGTGAAAATGCGATCAGTTTGATGACCGGCCTGATCAGGTCATGGGGATACACAAACCTTGAACTGAGCGCCTATAACCTTACACCCGGTATCATTGAAGGCGAACGCGACAGCACCACCGGGAGACTTTCTGCGCCCTGCTGCGATTAACGATTCAACAGAATCACTGCTTCCTGTTTCGGATAACGATTTGAAATCCTATTCAACATACACTCCCTATCAAAAAATACATCATTATAAAGCGGTATCAAACAGCAGTTTTATTCTGGGCAACAGCATAATTAAAACCATTGTGGGTTTTCAGCAAAACCGGCGACAGGAATATGCTGATGTCTTAAACCCTGGCCAGTATGGACTTTATCTGTTGCTTAACACGGTAAATGTGGATATCCGCTATCTGCTGCCTGAGATTAAAAATTATTCGATCTTATTTGGCATTAGCGGAATGGGACAAACCTCTGCAAACAAAGGAGTGGAGTTTCTCATTCCCGATTACAGACCTCTTTGATGCCGGTGGTTTTGTACTTATTAAGAAAACCATGGGAAATTTTGACTTCAGCGGAGGTTTACGTTATGATTCAAGAATTGAACATGCTGAAGATCTTTATACCAATGCACAGGGAGAGAAGTTGCCCGGTCCGGAAACAGGGTCTGTACAGCGGTTTTCAGCCTTTGACAGGACTTTTTCAGGAATATCGGGCAGCCTTGGTGCCACCTGGCAGATTTCGAAGGTTTTCTTTCACGAAATTCAATATTTCACGAGGATACAGATCCCCAAACATTGCCGAGCTGGGCTCCAATGGCGTGCATGAGGGAACACTCCGGTACGAATTGGGAAATCCGGATCTGAAAGCCGAAAACAGCCTGCAGTTTGATTATACACTGGGATTAAGTTCAGAGCATGTTTCCGCTGAACTGGCTGTTTTTGACAATACGATCAATAACTACATTTTTTCGAGAAAACTGAGTGGCTTTATGGGTGGTGATTCTATTTCGGAAGGGATCCCAACCTATCAGTTTGTATCAGGAAATGCGCACCTGGTCGGAGGAGAATTGAGGATTGATATTCACCCCCATCCCCTTGACTGGATCCATTTCGAGAATACATTTTCGTTTGTGCAGGCCACCCAGTATGGTCAGCCCGATTCAACCCGCTACCTGCCTTTGATCCCGCCAGCCAAGTGGCAGTCTGCCCTGAGATTTTCCCTTCATAAAGCCGGAAAATCGCTACAGAATTTATACTTTCAAATTGAATCGGAAATGTACTTTGAACAGGACAGGTATTATTCTGCCTATGGCACTGAAACCCGGACGCCCGGATACACTTTGTTTAATCTTGGATTGGGTACGGATATAACGAGGAATGAGAAACAGCTATGTTCATTGTTTGTTAGCCTGAACAATGTGATGGATGTGGCCTATCAAAGCCATCTGAGCAGGTTGAAATATACACCTGAAAATTATGCAACAGGGCGTTCAGGCATTTACAATATGGGCAGAAATATGAGTTTTAAATTGATCTTTCCTATTAACATACGCTAAAGCAACCGGATTCCAATTCCAGGTTCTTCAGGCAGCATTACCCTGCCATCTGCAATCCGGATTCCTGAGAACAAATCATTACCTATCAGCAGGTTGCCATCGAGATCAGCCCAATCAGCCAGGGGTGACAACTGGGCTGCAGCCGTCACGGCACAGGATGTTTCAGTCATACACCCGATCATGACCTTCATATCCAAGCGCCCTGGCCATTTTTATTATGGTATAGGCTGCCCGCATACCGCCGCATTTCATTAATTTCACATTGATCCCGCTATATACCCCGTTTACTTTTTCAAGATCGGCAACTGTCTGAAAGGCCTCATCGGCAATGACCGGAAGCGGACTGTGCTGCGTTAACCATGCAGTATCGGCTATATGCGGTTTTTGACATAGGCTGTTCAATATACACAACACCCTGTTCCTTAAGCCAGAATATCATGTCAAGGGCTTCCTGCCTGTCAGTCCATCCCTGGTTAACATCCACACACAAGGGTATAGTTGTAACAGACCTTACGGCAGTGATCATTTCCCTGTCATTTCCCCTGCCCAGTTTCACCTTGAGAATTTTAAAAGCTGATGCTTCAGCTGTCTTTGATTTTACCACATCCGGTTTATCGATACCGATTGTAAAAGAAGTGTTTGGTGTGCGCTTCGGATTCAATCCCCATATTCTGTACCAGGGCTGTCCGATCAGCTTTCCCAACAGGTCATGAAGCGCAATATCCACAGATGCCTTTGGCTGCATAATTGCCCGGGGCGATCTGATCAACATATTCCAGGATATCTTCCATTAAAAAGGGACTGTCGAAACGAGACAAATCAACTCTTTGAAAGGAAAGCAGCTGCTGTGTTATGTGTCTCGCCAAGGTAGGGGGGCATGGAGGCCTCTCCGTAACCAATCGTATCTCCAAACGCAATTTCAGTCAGCATCACCGGTGTGGTACTTCTCGAGCCTTCTGCAATAGTGAAAACATGTTTCATTTGCAGTTCGTAGGGCTTAAATCGCAGGGTCATCATCCCGTTTAGTTGTTTACGTTTGTTTGCATCCGAAATTATCGCAATTCCGGGCCGGCTATAGGCAAGTCCGGTTGCCCCGGCAATTGTTCCACAAAGGACCAAAAATTTTCTCCGGGAATTCATAAAAATTCGGATTTGCCTGAATACATGGATCAAAAATACATCAATTTCATTTCATAGGATATTCCTGATCAGTATTATATCTTTACAGCCATACCTTAACCCTGATATGATCCTGATCGCCGATAGCGGATCTACAAAAACCCACTGGGGACTGGCTGACGAGAATTCCGCTTCCCCTGTGGTTGAATTTCAGACTTCTGGTATAAACCCCTTTTACCAGGACAAGAAATCCATTCTCCATATGTTGCAGGAGGAATTCATCTGGGAGATCAACACACCCGTTCGGTTATTTTTTTATGGAGCCGGATGCTCGGGTGTTGATTCAAAGGCCATTGTTTATGAGCCGCTGAATACCTTTTTCAAACCAGTTTCCATTTCAGTTGAAAGTGACCTGATGGCAGCGGCACATTCACTTTGCCAGCACGAAGCAGGTTTGGCCTGCATTATCGGCACCGGATCAAATTCCTGCTATTATAACGGTAAAGAAATTACCAGACATGTTCCTTCTCTGGGTTATATACTTGGTGATGAAGGCAGCGGGGCGGATATCGGAAGAAGACTGGTGGCAGATATTCTGAAACATCAGTTGGCAGATGACGTGGCGGAACACTTTTTCTCAACATTTCATTATACCCGTGAGGAAATTCTTGAGCACGTATACAAAAATCCTTTCCCCAACAGGTTTTTAGCCGGATTTGCGACGTATGTGGGAGAAAATATAGGGATCCCTGCATTACGATACCTGGTGAAAACGGGTTTTAATAAATTTTTTTCACGAAATATCCGGCAATATCCGGAGGCCGTCAACCATCCGGTTCATTTTACAGGAAGCATTGCCTGGCATTTCAGGGATATACTGACCGAATCCGCTGCGGAAAATGGATTTCAGGTAGGATTGATCACACAGAGTCCGATGAACGGGTTGATAAGGTTTCATTTTTAATTATATCTTTATAATAAGTAACCCTTATTAACATAAATACTTTCACCATGGTCACAATTAAAAAAACAGCTCTCTTCAACGCAAGTTGCGTTGCTCTGGTAGTTACTGCACTGGCTTTTGCCACACGCGGTTCTTTTGTTGAAATATGGGTAAAGGAATTTAATCTCACGCACACCCAGGTTGGTTGGATTGTTGGAACGGCATTCTGGGGATTTACATTAGCCATGGTGTTTGGCGGGCCACTGGTTGACATCATTGGCATAGGCCGAATCATTGCCATTGCATTTGCCTGTCATGTTATCGGTATTGTTATGACCATTTTTGCAACCGGTTTCTGGACCCTGTTTGTTTCCACATTATTTATAGGTGTGGCCAACGGAAGTGTTGAAGCAGCCTGCAATCCCCTTATTACAAGTATGTATACAGAAGAAAAAACAAGAAGGCTTAACCGGTTTCATGCCTGGTTTCCTACCGGTATTGTAATTGGCGGATTGATGGTGTACCTGTTTACAAAAATCGGAATCACAAACTGGCGCTTATCCATGGGGGCCATGCTGATTCCAACTCTTGGATATGGCCTGTGGTTCCTGAATAAGAAATTCCCTGAAACCGAACGCGTGGTGACCGGATTTACCTATAAACAAATGCTGAAAGCCTGTGTAAGTCCCCTGTTCATATTTATTGCCTGCTGCATGCTCCTTACTGCTGCAACTGAACTAGGCACAAACCAGTGGATTGCAGCCCTCATGTCAAATGTAACTACCAGTCCGATCCTCCTGCTGGTATGGATATCCGGCATTATGGCGCTCACCCGCCAATTCGGGGGCACCCTTATCCATAACATGAAATCAACAGTTGTTCTGCTGACTTCAGCATGCCTTGCCTTTCTGGGACTGGTGATGTTTGGCCTTACCAGCGGAACCATGATATTTGTGGCTGCTGCGATTTTTGCATTGGGAGTGGCATTTTTCTGGCCTTCCATGCTGGGATTTGCATCTGAAAATATACCCCAAAGCGGTGCCCTGGGACTGGCTATCATGGGAGGGATCGGATTTCTCGGAGGTGCTATTGCCCAGCCAACCCTGGGAGCTATTTTTGATGTGCAGACAAAAATTGCCATGACATCCGAAAGCAGCCTGGAACAGGCTCAGCTTGCCGCCGGTGCAAATACCCTGCTATACATGGCCATTGTACCTGCCCTGCTTATTCTTGCCTTCACCTATCTTTATATATATAAACGAAAAAATCTCACAAAATAGAGTTGTCTTTTTATCGCAAAGCCGTTCTATTTCTCGCTAAGCGTAGTTCACAACTACGCTTACATTTCACTTATATTCCTATTCCATTATCTTATTCGTCAGATCATCCGTCCATTTGTTCAGCGCACTTACCTGCTCAGGGCTAAGCTTTGCTTTCCGGTGGATTACCAGGTAGATTTTGAGCGGCATTTCTCCTGAGGTAACCTCCTCTTTAATATTGCTCAGGTTCTTGATCTTGTTCCGTTTGCTGTAACTTTCCCAGTCTGAAAAATTCAGCTCTTCCCGGCCGTTCCGGATATCTTTTGCAAGCAGCCAGGATGCCGGTGCAACTTTTGAATACCAGGGATAATAAGTTTGATTGGAATGACAGTCATAACATGATGTCCTGAGAATGGAGGCAATGTTCTCCGGTACAGCTCCGCTTCCGATCAGGTCATCTGTTCCCGCATCCTTATTCACCGGCATCTGATTGGGAATGAACTGCAGGGCAATAAAAGCAACAAGGAGGACGACAAGAATGATCTTCAGTATTTTCATGGTGAAATGATGCTATGGAATAGAAAGATTATTTCAGCAATTCATCCGCCGTAGTCTCAGCCCATTTTTTCAATAGTTTAGCATCTGCAGGACTAATTTTAGCTTCCGGATGCGATTCTACAAATTTTACAGGAGGCATCTCATTCTTCTCCAGTACCTCGGCAATATCATCCAGAACAGCAATCTGCCTTGATTTGGAATATAGGGGGATACTGTCCCACATTAGACTCTCTTTGGCCTCATCTGATCTTCCGTCAACACTATGACATCCGTAACATTTGTTGTCCACAACAGCTTTCACATCGGCGGGCAATACAACTCCGTTAATGTGTCTTACTGATAATTCATTTGATCTGTCACTGTGCCTTGCCCTGACGAATAGGGCAACAACTACTAGAAGCAATAAAAAAAATTTCATGGAAGTTTTCATGGTAATAAAATTAGAATTTTTAGATTACATCTGCAAATGCAAATGCACTGCAGATGGATATTACAGTTTCTAACAGACGAAAATCATTTTTGTTCCCCATTTCCAGGGGATGTACACCTGTTTTTCAAAAAATTCCATCCGGGGAATTACCCGGGCCAGTGTTCCCGGCGTAACCATTTCCTGTCCATAACCGGAGGATGGAAAATAATATACATCCGATTTTGGCTTTTCCGGCAGAAGAAAATTATGAATAAGAATTGAATAATCCATTTTTTCAAGTAATTTTCTCCATAAGGAATATTAACCTTTCAATCCATGAAAAAATCGCACTGCATAATATTCTTCTTCTCCCTTGCATTTTTAATCGTACAGATTTCCGGATTACAGGTCGCAAATGCCCAAACGGCCATGATGAATACACAGGCCCGTCATGTAACCAGTCTGAACGGTAAATGGCAGGTAATTGTTGATCCCCTTGATGGCGGAAACTGGAAACAGATATGGAAAGACAGGAAACCCGAAAAAAAGACGGACTTCGTGGAATATTCATTTCGACGGCAGCCTTATGCTGAATGTTCCGGGTGACTTTAATTCACAGATGACGGAACTGATCTATTATGAAGGTACGGTATGGTATAAAAAAGCATTTACTTATTCCCCCAGGCAAAACTGTCGCCTTTTTATATATTTTGGCGCTGTGAATTACAGGACAGATGTTTATTTGAACGGAGCTCACCATTGGCAGTCATGAAGGCGGTTTTACTCCTTTTCAGTTCGAAATAACAGGCAAAATTAAACAGGGAGAAAACTCGCTGATAGTAAAGGTAAATAACAGACGTCATGCAGATGGCCTGCCGGGTAACGGCTATGACTGGTTTAATTATGGCGGCATTACCCGCGATGTAATGCTGATTGAAACAGCCGCCTCCTATATAAAGGATTATTCCATTGGACTTCAGAAAAATTCTACTTCAGCAATTACCGGATGGATTCAGATTGATGGATTGCATCTTTCGCAAAGGGTAGAGGTACGTATCCCTGAATTGAACATCCTGTATAAAACGCAATCAAACGAAAAGGGATTTGCCGAAATAAAAACCAGCTCAGAATTGAAGTTGTGGAGTCCTGATTCTCCAAAGCTTTACCGGGTAACTGTTCTATGCGAAACAGATACCGTAACGGATGATATCGGGTTCAGACAAATATCGGTAAAGGGTCCCCAGATCCTTCTCAATGGCAAACCCCTGTTCCTGAAAGGCGTCAATATTCATGAAGAAATACCTCAACGTTCTTCCAGGGCCTGGTCGGAATCTGATGCGCTGGTCCTTTTATCCTGGGCACGTGAAATGGGTTGCAACATGGTGAGACTCATCCATTATCCACACAATGAAAACATGGTTATACTGGCAGAAAAGATGGGCCTGATGGTTTGGGAAGAACTCCCGGTTTACCAGGGAATCGAATTTGATTCTCCCGGCATGGATCAAAAACTGGATCTTATGCTGAATGAAATGATTGCCCGTGACCGGAACAGGTGCGGTGTGATCATATGGAGCATCTCCAACGAAACAAATCCATCTGCTCCTAAACGGAACGAGGCGCTGATAAAGCTTTCACAACAATGCAGGCAGCTGGATTCAACCCGGCTGATCACATCTGCCATGAGCAGCCAGCGTTATCAAAACAATACATTCGAACTCTGGGACCCGCTATATCCTTATTTTGATATCATGGCCATTAATGAGTATGCCGGATGGTATATACCCTGGCAGGGAAAGCCTGAAGACACCAAATGGAATCTGACAATAAAGGATAAGCCCGTTTTTGTCTCCGAATTCGGTGGGGAAGCCCTGCTATGGAAATACAGCAGGTGGTCCCGATGAAGCATTTTCGTGGCGGGAGGAATACCAGGAGCAAATTTATAGGGACCAGGTGGAAATGTTCGGGACAATCCCTAATTTATGCGGTGTTTGCCCCTGGATCCTGGTAGATTACCGTTCTCCGGTACGCATGCATCCGGTATACCAGCAAGGATGGAACCGCAAGGGTCTGCTTTCAGATCGCGGCGACAAAAAGAAAGCCTGGTACGTGATGAAGAAATATTTTGAAGAAGGGACAAGGGACGAGTGACAAGTCCCTCAGCATTTGGCAATTTTGCCCCAACATAAATAACTGAAATGGAAAATGCGAACAAAGTGAGCATTCATCTGCGAAATCGGCGGGATCTGCGAGAGAAAATTTTGGGGTTTCTTGATTTGCAGAGAGTATGTAAAAGTTTTACCGCCGAGGTCACAAAGGAATACGCAAAGTTATATTCTGAGGCGCTTTGCTTTTTTGAGGTCGCTGAGTATAGCAACCCTGCTTTTGTGCCTTTTTTACAGTCATTTAAAATCTGGTTACATAGGAGTCACAGGGAAGAATAAATCCCTTAAAGGTTAAATATCGGTAGCTCAGTGTGAAATAAATATCTCGGTATGAAAAGAAGCAACTTTCTGAAAATGGCCGGATCCGGTGTGTTGGGTATATCATCCATTCCCTTTTTAACCGGGACTGCCGAAAAATCTGAAATTGAAAATCCTGCACGAAAAAATGTGGCAAAGGACGGAAAAGGAGCACAAAGATTAGCCATTGATGAACTCCGAACCTGGCAAAATCTGAAATACGGAATGTTCATCCATTTCGGCATGAGCACATTTACAGGAGACGAATTCGATAAAGGTAATTCACCCGCGCAATTATATAATCCCGCACGGTTGGATGTAGCCCAATGGATCTCGGTAGCCAGGGATGCAGGAATGACATACGCAGTGCTTACCGCCAAACATGTGGCAGGCCATTGCCTTTGGAAAACTGCCCACACTCCATACAGCATTGTAAATAGCGGAAATAAAACCGATGTGGTGGAGGCTTTTGTTAACGAGTGCAGTAAAAAAGGAATCAAACCCGGCCTATACTATTGTTCATGGGATAACCATAACCGGTTTGGCAGCCAGACTCCCAGCGACAGTTTTAAGGGCAACTGGAACGATATGAATTACTTTCCCGAAGATCAAACCGATGGTTTTGCTCCTTATACTACATCACTTTACCAGAATTTTCAAACGGCCCAGATTACAGAACTGCTGACCCAATATGGCGAGATCATGGAACTCTGGATTGATATTCCGGGATTGCTGGGCATGGGATACCGGACTTATCTGTATCAATATGCAACACAGCTTCAGCCCGGAATGATCGTCATGATGAATTGCGGTCTTGAACCCGTTTACAATGCGGATTATGCCTTCCCGTCGGATATACGTGCCTTTGAAAGGAATTTACCTGAAAATTACAACGGCTGGGAAAAAATCAATGCTAAAGATTACTATTTACCGGGGGAATTCTGCCAGCCGATCGGTAAACAATGGTTCTTTGCTGACGGCGATTTGTCGCGTAGTAAGGATGAATTACTGGATGAGTACCGGTTTTGCCGGAAAAACGAAATTAATTATTTATTGGACGTGCCTCCCGATAAAACGGGATTAATACCGGATGATTCAGTAAAAAAACTCATGTCATTAAAGAATGCAATTTTATCATGAAAACAACAAAACTACCCCTGGCTGAAACGTTTGTGATGGAACCGGAAAGTTCAGCTGACAAGATTACCAATGGTGCATTTGCAGAACTTGAACGGGGCATCTATGCCGCACTCGAAACCTATTCCAATGTTCACCGCGGCAGCGGGCACAATTCCTTGGTGTCAACTCATTTGTATGAAAAGGCCAGGGGAATAGTCCTGGAATACCTGGGTCTGAATAAAAAATCATACACAGTCATTTTCGGTACAACACGAAGAACAGACGCACTTAAAGCAAATCTCGATCCCGGCAGTTACCGGATCCTGTCAGGCAAGGACATTGGTATTTCCCTGGGAGTTACAGCCCTGGCTGTTAAAAGAAAATCATTGCCCAAGGGTCCTCCTTTCCAAACCGGTGGGGGGACTGCCAAGTTAGTTTCAAAGGAATGGGAGATCTGGGCCGGTGCACCCGACCGGTTTGAAGCCGGCACTCCGGCTATTATCAATGTCATTGCCTTTGCAAGGGCATTGCGCATGATCCAGCTATCCGCGAAGAATGTTTTTTCAGATTGTGCTGTTGATAAAATGACCGCTGACGACATACTCTATCACGATGAACTGGAAGGATTTGCCGGGAAGGAACTTCTTGAAAAGCTCAAAACAACCACGATCGGCCGTGGAACACCCGTGCCGACAATGGAAGGTATAAAACCTTTTACAAACCTCGATAACAGTGCAAGTACTCCCGCCTTCACCCCGATATGGAATACTTTCCGGCAATCCCTGCTCCAGCCCGAAACTGTTAAACAGGAGCTCATTCAGAAAACCCGCGAAATTTGTGCCGGTTCCCTGAATGCATCACAGTCCGACTTCGATGTGATTTTTACTTCCAATACAACAGAAGCCATCAACCTGGTGGCGGAAAGTCTAAGCCTTGAAACCCGGGATGGTATAGAACCCGTTGTGATCAACTCCCTTCTTGAACATTCCTCGAATGATCTGCCCTGGCGAATGCTTTCAGGACACTCTCTAATCCGGCTGCATGTTGACGATGAGGGCTTCATGGATTTAAAGGAACTTGAAAAGCTGCTGGTTGAATATAATCAGAAAGTGCAGTACGGAAAAAAGCGAATTACGCTCGTGGCCCTAAGCGGAGCATCAAACGTCATGGGCATATGCAATAATATCGGAGAGATCAGCCATATCGTTCACGCCTATGGCGCCAGGCTGCTCGTGGATGCAGCCCAGCTGATTGCCCATCGCAGGGTGGATATGAATACAACCGGAATAGACTATCTTGCTTTTTCCGGCCATAAGGTATATGCTCCATTCGGCTGCGGGGTGCTGGTGGCTCGCAAAAAGCTACTTGCCTTCAGCCAGGCAGACCTTGAACTCATCCGGTCATCCGGGGAGGAAAACATTGGAGGTATTGCCGCGCTGGGCAAGGCACTCTTGCTTTTACAGCGGATTGGCATGGATGTGATCCACAAGGAAGAACACTTACTCACCCGTTACTTGATGCAGGGAATGGCACAGGTACCCGGCCTGAAAATTTACGGTCTGATGGAACCCGACTCACCCCGGTTCAGTCATAAAATAGGAGTTGTTATATTTACTCTCGGAAAAACGATCTCAAGCAACACCGCCAATAAATTGGCCCTTCAAAGCGGAATCGGGGTGAGGTTCGGCTGTCATTGCGCCCATATCATCATTAAACGTGTGCTCAACGTTTCCCCTGGTCTTGAGAAGTTCCAGAAATTGATCCAGACCCTGTTCCCAAAACTAAGGCTTCCGGGCGTTGTGAGGGTAAGCCTCAGCCTGGCAAACAATGACGAGGATGTCGATAATTTGATCCGGGCGCTAAGAAAAATTGCCGGGACTCATAGTTCAACCGAAAAATCACATCCGGTAAAAAATGGAATTATTATGCCAACCAGGTATAAGGTTAAAAAGCAGATATCTGATTTCATCCATACAGCTGCACTAAAAGTCTATTCCTGACACCAGGCAATCCCATGCCGGTCACTGAAATTTCAGGGTAAATACAGCTCCCCTGTTTGGAGCAGAGTTTACTGAAATTGTGCCTTTGTGATTTTGCATGATTTGCTTTGATAAACTTAATCCAATCCCCGAGCCATTTTCTTTGGTTGTATAGAACGGTACAAAAATATCTTCCATAATATCATCGGATATCCCCATTCCATTATCTTCAACTTGAATCAGGGTACCTTCTTCACCAGTGAATGCTTTCAGTTGAACAACTCCATTTTTCTTATCGGATATAGCTGCAATAGCGTTTTTAATTAAATTAATGAGAACCTGTTCAACCTGAGCATAGTCCGCAACCAAAGCAATATCCTCAGGAGAAACGCTTGTACTAATTTTTATATTATTTGAAATACTTGATTCCATAAGAAGTTTGCATTTCCGGAACAGATCAATTATAGTGAATTTGCTTAACTCCGGTTTGGGTAAGGATGTTAAGCTTCTGTATCTATCGACAAAATCTAATAATCCTTTACCTGTTTCTTCAATAGTATCTAATCCCGAAAGGTGTTTTGGCAATAATTTGATGATCAATTTTTTCCGGTGGAACCGGGTTATCATCGTCCTTCTTTTTAAAGTAGCCTGAAATCACCGATGTAAGAGAGGTTATCGGGCTTATGGAATTCATGATTTCATGGGTTAATACCCGAATTAGTTTTTGCCATGAATCCAATTCTTTCTTATCAAGTTCATTGGTGATATCCTGAAAAGAAACCAGTTTTATTACATTGCTTATCAAATTTAAATTCGGTGGCTTTTACTAAAATACTTTGTAAAATATTGTCTATTATAATTTTATGGAATATCTCATGCCCCGGTCTTATGGTGTTTATGATCCCTGAGATATTCATCATTCTTAGTTTTTAAAGATGATAATTCCCGTGGTTGCTGGCCGTTTAAATACCTTCTGGCAGTCCTGTTACATATTTCTATCCTCCCATCTTTATCAAATGAAAGCAGTCCAATATCAACATGGTCAACCAGACTTCGCATGAATTGGCTTGTTCTCTCATTTTCAATTTTTACATTCTGGATGATTGTATTTACATGATTCATACTATCATGTAATTTTCTAAATGACGCCGTTTTCTGTTTCTCCCTGAAATCTGAACGGAGGAGTCATGATCCTGAACCGATGAAAAGAACTTTTCCAAATCCGTATTTGTTTTGTTAACCTCATTTACAAGTAACCAGGCTTGCAACACGATCAGAAATAATAATACCTGTCAATGTATAATAGTATCCCCGGTCAAGATGCTGCAATATAATTCCTAATACCACACAGGATAAAACAATAAACGTCACCCGGACGAGGACATTGATGAAGAATTTATTTAATGCCATGGCTAATAGTTTTCTATAGGTTATACTTTTGCATTTTGTTGTACATGGTTTGTCGCGCCAATCCCAGTTCTTTTGATGCTTTCAAAACATTTCCATTATTGTTCCTCAGCGCAATTTCTACAGCTTGTCTTTTCTATTTCAGCAAATGTGGATGGATTTTCCTGATGGTTTGTCTGTTGTGCCGGATGTGAAATAAAAAAGTCATCAGGCGTTAATACATCCGAATCACATAATATGACCGCCTTTTCTACTGTATGCCTTAGCTCCCTCACATTTCCCGGCCAGTTATATTTCATTAGCTTGTCAAGTGTTTTGCTGCTAAATTTCAAATAGAATTTCTCGTATTTGCCGCATACTCCTTAAGAAAATGTTCGGCCAGCAGAATGATATCTTCACCACGATCCCTTAAAGGAGGGATTTCAATTACAATTGTGTTAATGCGGTAATATAAATCTTCGCGAAAGAGATTCTTTGAAACCATTTCCTCCAGATTTTTATTGGTTGCACAGATAAGCCGGATATCAATAGGGATTGGAGTTTTTGAGCCTACCTTGTAAATTACACGATTTTGAATGGCTGCTAATAGTTTTGATTGCATGGTAAGAGAAAGGTTGCCAATTTCATCTAAAAACAGGGTGCCGCCTGAAGCCGTCTCAAACCACCCGGTTTTGTCTTCCCTGGCATCGGTAAATGCGCCTTTAACATGCCCGAACATCTCGCTTTCAAATAATGTTTCTGAAATTGTACCCATGTCAATGCTGACAAAAGCTTCATCAGCCCTGCGTGAAATAGTATGGATTTCTCTTACAACAAGCTCTTTCCCGGTTCCATTCTCACCGATGACTAACACATTGGCCTCTGTTTTTGCTACCTTGTTTATCACCTGTAATACATTTTCCATTTCCTGTGATTTGCCGATCAATTGGCCACACTGTTTACTGATTCCTTTGTTTAACTGCTTTTGCCTGTCGCGAAGCTTTTTATTCTCGACCTTCGATTGCCTTAGTTTAAAAGCAGCCTGCAGTGTAGTGATCAGTTTGTTATTGTCCCATGGCTTAACGACAAAATCAGTGGCGCCTTCTTTTATAGCCCTGACAGCCAGGTTAACATCGGCATACGCAGTGATCATCACCACAACGGCTGACGGATCGGATTTCAATATACGGTTAAGCCAATATATGCCTTCATTGCCAGTATTAACACCTGCCGAAAAGTTCATGTCAAGCAAGATCACATCAAACTCCTCCCTGGTTATGTAACTGATGATCTGATTAGGATTTGAAAGACCTGTAATGCCTTCAAATTCAGGTTCAAGCAGCTGAATTAATGCTTTTAAAACCTGCTTGTGATCGTCAACAATCAGTATTTTACCTTTCATATTAAAATTCCTGGAATTATAATGTAATGTCTATATTATGGACATCATATGTCCTTATATTAGACAAATATAAACAAAAACTTTCCCCCTTATAACTTAAACAACTAATTTTCAGAAAGAAAAAAATACTGGTATACAAATTGAATTATGAATTATTAATTATAAATTAAGAATTATTGATAACCGGTAAAATGATCAGGAACTACTTTATAATAGCCATTCGGAATATAAAAAGGTATTCTGCACATTCCATTCTGAACATTATTGGAATGACCATAGGCATGGCATCAGCCTTTCTGATTCTTTTATGGGTTCAGAATGAACTCAGTTATGACAGATTTCACAAAAATGCAGATGAGCTATATCGCGTGCTTGAAAATTTATATGCTGAGGGTGGAGAAGTAATTCAAACCGCGTTAACTCCAAATGCTTTGGCGCCGGCCCTAAAAGAAGAATATCCTGAAATAATAAGGTCCACGAGATACGAAGGCCGGGCATTCCCCATACAAAAAAAAGACGAATATATAATCGAAGCGGGCGCCTTTGTTGATAAGGATTTTTTGGAAATGTTCAATATCGAATTTGTTCATGGAGACAGGAAGAGTGCTTTAAGTGGACCTCATAATATGGTTATAACAGAAGAAATGGCCGGAAAATACTTCATTGACGAGGATCCGCTTGGTAAAACATTGATGTCCATGAATTTTGTATTCACCATCACAGGTGTTGTTAAAAGTCTGCCACAAAACAGTCACATCCAGTTCGATTTATTAATTCCATTTGACTTTTATTCCACATTCGGAGCCAACCTGAATTCATGGAGTGTTAATGCAACTTATACCTATATTGAACTTCAGGAAGAAACGGATGGCAAGATACTTAACAGCAAAATCAAAGGTATTTTGCAGAAACATATTAAAGATGCAAAGGCGGATGTGTTCCTCCAGAATATTAAAAACATACATTTATTTTCTTCCGGAAAATATTCATCAGATATCAGTGGTCATGGTGATATTACCTATATCCGGATGCTGAGCCTGATTGCTGTTATTATTCTCATTATTGCCTGTATCAACTTCATGAATCTTTCAACTGCCCAGGTAGCCAGGAGGGTTAAGGAAATTGGCATACGCAAAGTGGCAGGCGCAAACAGGCAGAAAATAATCTTCCAGTTTTTGGGAGAATCCCTGTTGATTGTATTTGTGGCTCATATCATTGCAATGATTTTGGTAGAATTGCTGTTACCGGATTTTAATAATCTTATCCGAAACTACCAGAGTGGTGACCTGCTGATGATGAACTTCAACGATCATACCGGAAAGCAGGTGGATGTTAACTACCATAGTGCCGGTCTATATGTGGGGTTAATTACAATCATACTGTTTTGCGGCTTATTGGCCGGGAGTTACCCCGCCCTGTATTTATCCTCTCTGAAACCCGTGAGCTTAATTGCTAATACTACAGGCAATATATATGGCAATGCCCATTTCAGAAGGTTGCTGGTTATTTTCCAGTTTTCCTTGTCTGTGGTTCTTATCATTTGTACTTTAATTATCGGGAACCAGTTCAGGTATATGAAAAATAAGAAACTTGGCTTTAATAAGGCCAACATTGGTTATTTTCAATTCAGTTTTGACATGCAGCGGGAGTCATTAAAAAGGGAACTTAGTAATAATCCTGATATTATAAGTGTATCGATAGCAAACCATCCTTATAACGGATATGGTACCGAAACTACAGACGGCTTCAACTGGGAAGGGAAGCAGGAAGGTAACAAATTACTGTTCTGTATTCTTTATGCGGATGAGGATTATGCAAAAACCTTTCAATTGGAGCTCAGGGAAGGCCGTTTCTTTTCTTCCGAATTTTCAAACGATAATGCTGCTGTGGTAATCAATGAACAGGCAGCCAAAATAATGGGCCTGAAAGATCCTGTGGGGGAAATATTATCATTCAAAGATGGATCCAGGTTCAGTATTATTGGTGTGGTAAAGGACTTTCACTTTAAATCGCTGCATACCAAAATTGAACCCCTCATTATGTTTATGAACAGGGGGATGTTCAATTGCTTTATCAAAATGAAACCTGACAAAATCAATTCGACGATGGATTATGTCACCAGGATTTTTAAATCATATAATCTTCCATATCCGATGCAATTTAAATTTCTGGAGGATGATTATGATAACCTTTACTGGTCAGAACGCAGGATGGGCAAAATGTTTAGCTATTTCTCCTTTCTGGCAATCTATTATTTCATGTCTCGGATTGATAGGTTTGTCTTCATTTATGACAGAGCGCAGAATAAAAGAGATCGGGATAAGGAAAGCCAACGGGGCAAAGGCAATTGAAATATTCTCCCTGTTGACAGGAGAATATTTGATCTTAGTCATGATCTCATTTTTAATTGCGAGTCCAATTGCCTGGTACGTCATGCATAAATGGCTCCAAAATTTTGCATACCGGATAAATATAAGCTGGTGGGTATTTTTCATGGCAGGTGCTTTTGCCTTGCTCATCGCATTGATGACAGTAGGCCTTAAATCATACAGGGCAGCCTGTAAAAATCCGGTGGAGGCTTTGCGGTATGAATAAATGTGCTAATGTGCTAATGTGCTAATTTGAATATCAGACAATCTGACTAGAAGACCGGAAAATATGATAAGGAACTACTTTATTATAGCCCTTCGGAATATAAAAAGGTATTCTGCACATTCCATTCTGAACATTACTGGAAGGACCATAGGCATGGCTTCTGCCTTTCTGATTCTTTTATGGGTCCGGACAATACTTCATCAGATTTCATGCGTTCATCTATCAGTAAATCAAACAGATTTATTCTAAATTACCTGAAAAATATATCGACATCTCAAAAATTATTGATATATTTAGTAGAAAAAGGAAATGAAAACCCGTATTATTCTTTTCACTGCCCTGTTAATCCTGTGGATCGCAGGATGTGCCTACTGTTATGTTTGCAATATCAGGGATAATTGCCAGGCAGCTCCTGTAACTGTTGCTTCTGATATGGCTGAAAAGAAGGCCGATACACTATCCACTGTCGTGGTAAAGGCAGAAATCCCGCAAAGACTAACCCTGTATTTCAACTTCAATGAAAACACGGTTAAGCTTACTGTGGAGGATAAGCAAAACATCGATGCGTTTAAAAGGTATATTTCTGAAAATCCCGGATCAGTTATTGACATTGCCGGTCATTCTGATCATGTTGGTTCACAGCTGGCCAAACTTAAAATCAGTAACCAACGGGCTCAGTTTGTGCAACAACAATTAATAGCTTCCGGGATTGATAACTCCCGGATAAGTGTTTTGGGAAAAGGTGACAGTGAACCTGTGGCTGATGACAATACTCCCGAAGCAAATGCAAAGAATCGCAGAGCTGAAATACAAATTAAATAATACTACCCATATGACTGAACGACTTGCCTCCGACCTCTTATTCATTCTGGTTGCCTTGCTGGTAGCCGCAGTGCTTGGATTAATCATCGGCTATTTCTGGGGTAAGCGAATACATCTCAAGTGTGTCGCTCTCGAGAATGAGATAGAAGAACTTAAAAACAAGCTGAGAATCTGTAACCAGGAAAAGGAAAAGCTCCTTCCTTTGTTTGATTCCGTTGCAGCCGAACAGGTTTTTATGAAAAAAATTCCTCAGAATGATCTTAGCATTGTTGAGGGTATTGGGGATAAAATAGAAACCCTATTGAAAAAACGGGGTATTGATACCTGGCTCAAACTGGCTCATACTCCTGATGAGGAAATTAAAAATATCCTGTTAGAGGATGGAGGACCCTCATATGCCGTGCACGATCCAAAAACATGGGCCACACAGGCTTTGCTGGCTTATCAGGGCAGATGGAAACAACTTAAGGATTACCAGGATCTGCTCATAGGAGGTAAGTGATGTGGTGATGCAGTAATAAAGCTTTTCCCAACAAGAAACCAGCCATTAAAAGAAATCTCTAAATGGTTGGTTTTTTTGTTGGTGGTAGCCTCTGCCTTTATTATCTCAAGGGTGACAATGACTATGTGGAATTGTTAGCAAAGATTTTAATACAGACACGCAACCATTTACGCAATTAACTCATCAATATGATATTAACTCCAGACAAACCAAATATGAGAATAATAATTCATTCACTTTTGATGGTTGCGTTAATTGGATTAATGATTATTAGTTGCGAAAAAAAAGATGCTAATGATATGCAATTGATAATTACCGGACAATTGATTAGTAATTCATCATGCAAAAATGGCCTAAAATCGGGTTCTCAGATTGCTGAGACTCCTGATAGTCTTTCATGTGTTGAGTACTCTTTTAATAAGGAAAATAGTAAGTTGACTTTAAAGCATGTTAATGCAGGATTTAATTGCTGTCCTGATAGTTTGTATTGCAGGATTGAACTAAAAGGTGACACCATTCAGATTCAGGAGTTTGAGAAACAGAAGCTATGTAAATGTAATTGTTTGTATGACCTGGATATAGAATTAAATGGTGTTGAAATGAAAAAATATCAGATTAAGTTTATTGAGCCTTATGTTGCTGAACAGAAAAATCTAATATTTGAGATTGACCTAATTAAAGACACAAATGGTATATATTGTGTGACAAGAAAACTATATCCATGGGGTATTAACAGTTTGAATGAATAAAAACCTTTGCCATCATAAGTTGGGCTACATTTAAAAAAAATGCACGCAGATATGGTGAATTTCTATAAAAGTACTTATATTTGTACTTAATTAAATACTGAAACCGAAAAATAATGATAGCGGCGAATTATACGGAATTTAGGATCAGCCTTAAGAAGTATCTCGATAAAGTTGAGGAAAGTAACGAAATTCTAATAATAAAGAGAGGATCTGGGAAAGGGACTGTTTTAATTTCATTGGACGAGTATAACTCCATAATGGAAACGGTACATTTATTGAGTTCTAAAACAAATTCAGATCGTCTGTATGAATCAATTCAGCAGATGAAAGAAGGTAAGGTGGTAAGCAAAGGATTAATCGAATAATAATGGTTATTACCTTTTCCAAAAACGCCTGGGAGGATTATACTTCCTGGTTGACAGAGGACAAAAGCATTCTCAAGAAGATCAATGAATTGATTAAGGAAATCCAACGAACACCATACGAGGGAAAGGGTAAACCTGAGCCATTAAAATATGACTTGGCGGGCCTGTGGTCAAGGCGTATTGATAGAGAGCATAGATTGGTTTACCAGGTTAAGGAAAATGAGATATTAATCTATGGCTGCAAATATCATTACGACTGATAAATTAAACGTAGCCCAACACCATGTATAATCAATTACTACGCTTCGCTCCGTGAGCTCCCTTCGGTCGGTTGCTTGGCATCAAGTTGCAAACAGCACCACTTTGGGTTGCTTTGATGTATCTGGATACAGCATCACTTTAGCAACGCAACTGTTCATACACGCGGACGTTGTCGGCAACTTGAGAATACTCCCACAATACGATTAAACATGAAGGATTATCTTACAAACGAGGAAATTGACTTACTGGCAAGGGACTCATGAAGTGCCTCTTTGAAATCATAGTCTCCAAAATAGTGTGATCAATAAATTTCCTATATTAGAACAAAATACCCGTATGAAAAATCTTCTCTATTTGATGATTTCTTCATTATGCCTGCTGAACCTTTGCCTCTCTACATACGCACAGGAACATGCTCCTAATGCCAAAGCTGATTATTGGGATGAATTATATAAATCTGCAGTCAACGAATATGGATTTGACCAGGTATTAGTAAACGGCATTTGCTATGAGGATGAATACCTGGGAACAGTAGGTCACCCCTTCCTGTTTGAAGACCAATTTTATAAAGGTACTTTGATATACAGGGAAAGCGAATACCAGAGGGTTAGATATAAAGTATGATATTTATAAACAGCAGGTGATACTGTATATTAACCAAAATAATTCAATTGCATGGATCATTCCTCCAAACGATTTTATCTCAGCTTTTAGTCTTGGTGATAAGTTGTTTGTGAAATACACTTTTCATGGAGTACCAGGATTTTACCAGATGATCTTTGATACTGAATGAACTAAAATGCCTTTATTATTGGTCCAAATTAAGATATGATTCAGATCACAAAAAGAACTACAATTCCTCCCGGTTTACCGATGGCGAGAAAAAGACCTACCTCATGGTGGATGATGTTTTAAAAAAATACGATGATAACAGGTCCTTTGTTAGATTGTTCCCGCAAGAGAGCCAGGTGCTGATAAAACAGTACATAAAAAATAACAAACTAAAAGTTGCCAAAAGCAATGATGTAGAGATTCAGAAGCTCGTAACATATTGCAAAACATTATTATAACCGAATTTTAATCATTTGAAAGTTTTGAATTATAATGATTAAAAAATTGTTCATTACCTGCATAGGCCTAAGTCTCTATTTAACGATTACAGGTCAGCAACCTGACCCTGCAGTTGTATCCGGCAATTTCATGAATACTCCTTTTGCAGACTTTGTTGAGATAATCGAAAAGAATACAGCATTGAAATTCTTTTATTTGCAGGATTGGGTAAAAAATGTAACCATAACCTTTTCGGGTACAAACATTCAACTCGCCGATGTGCTGAATGATCAGTTGAAGAAGACAGACCTGGCCTTTTTCATAGATGGCAACAATGTATACATTTTCCCGGGGGCCCGGATTTTAACAGAACTGCCCGATTACATAGAATCCCAGGTTACTGCTGAGGAAAAGGATACCTTAAACGGCATTACGGAAACTGAAAGAAAATATCTTGAGGGCAATAAGATAGCTTTGATTGAAGTTCTGGAGATTGGTGATAAGCACAAAGCCACCAAAGGTATAAAGTGCATTATTAGCGGGAAAATTATTGACGAATCAAATGAGGAACCTCTTATCGGTGCTACTGTTTATATTGAGGACCTCAAGAAAGGTGCTATGACTGATATAGACGGAAGATTTAATATTATACTTACCCCGGGGAAATTCAAGGCTGTTTTCAACTATATGTCGATGAAACAGCAGGAGTATTATCTCCAGGTATATTCAAGCGGACAAATTACAATTCAAATGAGAAAGGAGCTCATTGAAATAGATGAAGTAAAGATAACAGCCAATCGTAACGACAATATCAGGGGAATGCAAATGGGTTATGAAAAGATTTCGGCTAAAACATTGAAAGAAATACCGTTTGTTTTCGGGGAAAAAGATGTTTTGAAAGTAGCGCAAATGTTACCCGGGGTGCTTAATGTGGGTGAAGGATCATCCGGATTTAATGTCAGGGGCAGTTCATCCGATCAGAATATGTTTTATTTCAATAAAGTGCCTGTTTATAATACATCCCACTTGTTTGGTTTCTTTACCGCATTTAATCCGGATGTCATTAATGATTTCACACTTTATAAAAGCAATATTCCTGCAAGTTACGGAGGAAGGCTGGCTTCCGTATTCATCATTACAACCAGGCAGGGAAGTAAGAAAAAGTTTTTCGGTCAAGGGGGAATTAGTCCCATTACAGGCCATTTCTCGCTTGAAGTACCTGCAATCAGGGATAAAGTTTCAATTGTAGTCAGTGGTCGCAGTACCTATTCAGACTGGATCCTGAAAAAAATAAAAGATCCGGATATCAGGAAAAGCAGCGCTTTCTTTTACGATGGCACTGTCTCTGTCAATGCAGAGATCAATGATAAAAACCTGATCAAGGCTTTCGGCTATATCAGCAAGGACAGATTTTCATTGTCATCGATCAATGATTACAATTATTCAAACACAGGGTCATCATTGATTTGGAAACATTTATTTTCTTCCTCGGTGACGGCCGATGTTGCAGTAATTTACAGCAGGTATTCCTTTGAGAATGTCAATAAAACCAACCTGTCGACAGCCTATACGCAAAAGTATGCCCTGGACCACTACGAATTTCGGACTGATTTTTCCCTGATAAACAAAACAGATCACAAAATTGAATTCGGGACCAGTGAAATTCTTTATAAACTCGACCGGGGCTATATTTCACCATTCGGTGAGGAATCAACCAGGACGCCTGTGGATCTTGGAAACGAAACAGCGCTGGAATGCGCAGTTTACCTGTCGGATGAGTTCTGCCTGTTTAAAAACCTGACTGTTTTAAGCGGTCTCAGGTACAGTTTATTCAATCAGTATGGACCTGCCGTAATTAACAAATACGATCCGGAAAACCTGAGAACGGTAGGGAATATCAAAGAGACTCAGTCCTATAAAAAAGGTGAATTGATCAAATCTTATTCAGGACCCGAATACAGGGTTGCCATCAACTATGTTCTGGGTAGTAATAATTCTTTGAAGGCCTCCTATAACAGGATGTACCAGTATGTTTTCATGCTCAGCAATACTATTGCAATTTCTCCCGATGACAAATGGAAAATTTGTGATTATCATATTTCCCCGCCTGTTGCGGATCAAATTTCTGTCGGGTATTACCGGAATTTTATGAACGGTGGTATTAAGGCTACCCTGGAACTATACCATAAATGGATCAACAATCAGGTCGAGTACAAAGATGGTACGGATTTTACTTCCCCTGATCCCATAGAAACCCAGGTATTACAGGGAAAACAACGGGTAAACGGGATAGAAATGATGATCAGCAAAAACGTTGGTAAAACCACAGGTTGGTTATCCTATTGTTATTCCCGCTCTTTTATCCGGGTTGATGGCGGAGAAAAGGCACTTCAGATAAATAATGGCCTTGAATATCCGTCCAATTATGACCGGCCGCATAGTTTAAACCTTGTATTAAATCACAATGTAAACAGGCGGTTAAGCCTGTCCACGGATTTTGTCTATTCAACCGGTCGTCCGATTACCTACCCGGAATCTGTATATTATTCCGAAGGCCAGGAAATGCTGCATTTTTCCACAAGAAATGAGTACCGGATACCTGATTATATAAGACTGGATCTATCAATAAAACTTGAGGGCAGCCTAATCAAAAAGAAAGTCATTCACAGTTACTGGACTATCAATTTGTATAATGCCCTGGGGCGCAAAAATGCTTATTCAGTATATTATAGTGCTCAAAACGGGAAAGTGCACGGGGAGAAAATGTCAATATTTGGAGTACCCCTGTTTACAATTTCCTGGAATTATAAATTCGGAAACTATCTTAACGATTAATTGTGAATTTTCAATATTAAACAGGGGATCTGTATGAAAATCATCACCACAAAATATAGGTACCGTTTAATCACGGCAATAATCAGCCTTATGTTGTTTTTTACGGGTTGTATCAGTCCATTCGAGCCCGATATTAAGGGAGAAAATGGGCTGTTGGTGGTGGACGGGAGCATCATAAAAGGCCGTGAAACACAGGTGATCATGATTTCAAAAACCTCACCGATTTCGCAAATCGAATATCTGCCTGTGGAAGACTGCAATGTGAGGGTTTTGGATAGTACCGGAAATGAATTTGTTTTTGATGAAGAATCCCCAGGGAAATATGTAGCAAACATTGATGATGCATGGTTGAACCACGATATGCAATATAAACTGATTTTCACTACTTCGTCAGGAGATGGTTATGAATCGGACTATCAGTGCTTGTTAGAAACCACACCGGTCGACAGTCTCTATGGTATACTTGAATACCATTATTCTTCCGTCACCGGCCAGGAATCTACCGAGGGAATGCAATTTTATGTTGATTTGGATGCCCCTGCAGATGCCTCCAGGTATTATCGCTGGGTGCTGGAAGAAACATGGGAGAACCGCGCCGACAGAGAGATATGGGGTGTATATGACGGACAGATCATCAAACGGTTCTACCCGTCCGACAGTCTGTACCGTTGTTGGAAAACCAAAGATGTTACCGGCTTATATTCTGCATCAACGATTAATTTATCCGAGAACCGTAAGAATAAAATTCCGCTGCATTTCGTTGAAAGCCATTCCCCCAAGATGAGTATTAAATATTGTGCAACTATTAAACAATACGCTTTAAATGCAGATGCCTATGATTACTGGTATGAAAGAGAAAGGGAATTAAATGAATCCGGTAATATCTATACTATCCAACCCAGCCAGTCAAAATCGAATATCCACAATACCAAAAACCCGGACGAACTGGTGATGGGATTTTTCTGGGTCGCTTCCTGCACTGTAAAACGCGTGTTTATAAAAAGTCTTAAATCCCCCGAGGGATTATCGTGTGGTTCTGTTGGAGTTTACTGTGAATCAACTGATTTCAACGAAATTACAGACCAAATTTATTCCGCATTGTTGACATTTGCTGATATTCTTCCTGATCCGCCATTTACATTACGGTACAATATAATACCAATTATAATATTATGATAACACCACAGTGTATAGATTGCAGGATTTTTGGCGGGGTTGCCCGGAAACCTGATTTCTGGGAATAGGATGAATAAAAGATGGTTCTATGAAAAAAGCGCTCCTTTACTGTGTTGTAATCCTTCTGACTGGTTTTGACGTCAACTGTCAGGCAGGACAATTGGGAATGCCAGATTCCATAACCATTGCCGGTTCGGGAGAGAGGATACGTCTTTTCACCGACCGCAACCTATATTGTGTGAATGAGCGTATTTTCTTTACTGCCGGCTATACATGCCTTAATGAGGCGGATTCTATCCTATGGAGCAAGGTGTTATATGTTGAACTGATAAACTGGAATGGAGTCAAACTGGGCAATCTGAAACTGAAGCTTGATAAATCAGGGTCATCAGCCAGCCTGCGAATCCCGGGAGACCTTCTTTCAGGTAATTATTATTTGCGGGCTTATACGAAATGGATGCGAAATTTTTCGATTAAATGATTATGCATACCGGCTGATTAAAATTGTTAATCCATATAACGCCGAGACAGACGCTGGCCCGTGCAGAAGACCCCTGATTCCCGGAAATCCGAAATTAAGCTGGAAGCCATCAAGAGAATTAACACAGGGCATCCATTGTTCTATCAATAAGAGTCAGTATCAGCCAAGAGAGAAAGCCGAAATCGATACTTTATATCAACGATGACAAATCTGTTGTCTGTCATAATTTTTGTATTTCCGTAGCAAAAGCCGGGTCGATCGATACATCTTCCCTTTTTATTAAACCTGAATTGGAATCATCCGGAATCAAATGGGGGGATATCGAATATTTGCCCGAAATAAGGGGAATTACTATTTCCGGGAATATTATTGATAAAGCAGCAAATACCCCGAAGAAAAACCTTTTGGTTAATCTATCTGAAACTTCAAATGGAGAATTCTTTTCTGTTTACCAAACCAGGGATAAAGGCCAGTTTATCTTTTCTCTTCCGGACCTGTATGGAAAACATGATTTTTTCATTCAATCTGAAGCATCTGATACCGGAGTCTCAGAGTTTTTTATTGATAACGGCTTTTGCAATCGACCTGTATTATTGCCTTTCGTTGCATTCAACCTCAATGAAGATGAAAAGTGCCTTGTCCGGGATATGATGGTTAACTTACAACTGAATGAAAAATTTTTCTCGCATCCTGATACAGCAATAAAAATGCAGATCAATCGTCACCAGCCGGTTCCTTTTTACGGGAGCAGGACACATTACTACACTAAAAAATATATTGAATTGCCGAATATTGAAGAGTTTTTTATTGAAATTATTCCTGAAGCCTCCGTGGTTTATAAAAAGGGGAAACCTGAGTTAAAAATCGCAGGTAGTACAGGTTTTTCAAATTATCCGCCGTTGATCCTTCTTGATAATATCCCGGTTAATAATGATGATCGGTTGTTAAAAATACCGCTGAACAAAATTGAAAGAGTTGAGGCAATTGAAAGTGGATATATGGTGGGCAATATGAAATACAGTGGATTGGTAAGCATTTATTCAAAGAATAAGGATTTTGCCGGAATTGAACTGAACAAAAACAGCCTGTTTTTTGATTTTGATTTATTTTCGGAAGAAAACTCCGGATTCTCTTTAAACGAAAATTCCTGCGATTCTAAGGTCCCGGACCGGCGAAATCTTTTATACTGGAATCCGGATATTCAACTTTCTGCCGGTCAAAAAACCACGATCACTTTTTATACATCAGACAACAAAGGTGATTATGAAGTATACATTTTCGGAAAAAACAACGGGGATGATCGGGAAGTGTATGGCAGATGCTTTTTTTCGGTATACTGATCATGCATTCAGTGACGACGCCCGCAATCCCCGACATTTCGTACACACGAACGTTAACGGCAAGCAAAGAAAGACACGTATATAATTTGTCAGTGTTGAAGTGAGTTGTTAAAAAACAAAAACCGCCCCAGATCATTGATTTAAGGCGGTTTTGTAAATGATGTCCTCAAAAGAAGTGGTCCCACCTGGGCTCGAACCAGGGACTCCCTGATTATGAGTCAGGTGCTCTAACCAGCTGAGCTATGGGACCAAAATTTTCAGGTTTGCAATATTAATGAATAGTTTAGAATTATACAAACCTATTGCAGCCATTCCTTTAATCTGGGTATCACAGTTTCCATCTGGAGAACGGTTTCATCGTAAACCTTCCTCAGCTTAGCGGGATCATTCTCCATCCTCGCCACCTTTAGCGGGGAGTGAGGGCGGATAATAAATACCCTGCCCTCCCCTTCCCATTGTTCCAGTTTATCCAGGGTTTTGTTATACCTGTCTGCCCTTTCCAGAAATGACTTCACCATATTCGGGTATTTACGGTATACCACCTTTAAAATGGCAGTAGCCCCGGACTCTTTTTTACGGTAACCCTCATGCCTTGTAAGAATCACGACCACCCTGTCCATTTTATCTTTGAATGCCTGTTGAACGGGAATGGCATCTGCAATGCCGCCATCCATATAGTAATTTCCATCCATTTCAATCATGCGGGAAATAAAGGGAAGCGAGGAAGTGGCTGTCAGCAGCTCACGAAAACGGTCAACTGAGGTATTATTCAGATCAGGATATTCTGCATTTCCCGAAAGACAATTGGTCACAACAACCCGCATACGGGTGCCTGAACTCCTGAATGCATCAAAGGAAAAAGGGATTAGCTTTTCGGGAATTTCCCTGTAAACAAAATCCCAGTTAAAATAACTGCCATTCCTGAAATAGTTACGCCAACCACAATAGCGCCTGTCTCCGACATACCGGTTAACCTCAAGATTCCGCTCATATTGCCGTGATACATATGAAACCCCGTATGCCGCACCGGCAGATACCCCAAGAACATAATTGAAGAATAACTTTTCACGCAGAAACACATCCAGCACGGCAGCTGTATAAATTCCCCTGAAACCGCCCCCTTCCAGAACCAGTCCGGTTTCTTCCTTACTCATCGTATTATTCGATCTTTTTCAAAGCGTATTTGATCATACCCAGCACCTTATCGTGATAATCAGCCATCACATGATCCTGCACAACAACGGCATCTTCATTTGCACGCCATGAATCATAGCCCGTACAGATGGCCAGCGCAGCGTAGGGAATTCCCAGTTCCGAGGCCAGGATGACTTCAGGAGCAGTAACCATATTGATCACATCTGCATCCCAATGCCGGAAAAGGTTAGATTCAGCACGGGAAGAAAATCTTGGACCTTCAATGGATAAGACAGTACCTTTGGTGTGCACGGTAATTCCCTGTATAATAGCCGCCTCAACCAGGTGGTCCCTGAGTTCGCAGGAGAAGGGTTCTTCCATGGGCTGGTAAACCGTTTCATCATTCATACCTTCAAAAATGCCTGATAATCTTTGGGTGGTCATGTCAATGAATTGATCCAGAATAATGATTTCACCAGGGCATATTTCTTCCTGAAGGCTTCTGCAAATGGTCGCAGCAAGAATATGGGTGCAGTGCTCCTGTTTTAATGCATATAAATTTGCCTTAAAATTGATTTTTGAGGAAGGAATACTGTCATCCAGGCCCCTTCTTGATAAATGAATAACTTCAATGCCTTCGAACATTCCTGAATACATCACCGGATTGGGATCACCAAAAGGAGTGGTAACAGATAGCTTCTTTACATTCGTTAAATAATCAGGCCTTTCAAGCCCCCTGCTTCCAATAATCGCAATTTTGCTCATACAACCGGGTTTTAGGTTTTGGGTATTAATGTAGATATATTTTTTGGGTTATTGATACTCTTATGTAACTAGATTGTATTTGACTAAATCAAAGACCTAAAAACAGGGTCGTTAAACTCTGCGTCCTCATCAAAGCAAAGCGCCTCAAAAAAATACTTTGCGAACTTTGCGTATTCCTTCGTGACTCTGCGTTTAAACTTTTACATATTCCGTGTAAAGCCATTGCCGATTAATGTCGCATTCCTTTCATTTCTGGCCGAAAAGCGCTTTTTTTGTATAAAAAATAAAAATAATGATTTTATCTGAAGCAAAGGATAACCAAAAGAATGAAATTAAGAACATTCTTTTCGATTGGGGAGGAGTGATAACTGAACTGCACCTGGAGGCCACCAAAAAAGCATTTCATGATCTGGGCCTTACTATTTTTGATGAACATGTACCGCATGACCCGCGCGACAAAGTATTTATCCCGTTTGAAATTGGTAATATATCCCCCGAAGAATTCAGGAACAATATCCGTAAGTTGTCCCCAAATCCGCTTACAGATAACATGATTGACGGTGCCTGGAATGCCATGCTCGGGGTATTGCCCGAGGAAAGATGGAAACTGCTTGAATCAATCAGCCTTTCCTACCGCATCTTTTTGCTCAGCAATACAAATGCCATTCATTTGAAATACTATTTCAATTATCTGCAGGGAATTTATGGCACATATGGCTACAATCACCTTTTTGAAAAAACGTATTTTTCTCATGAGATCCATCTCCGCAAGCCCAATGCCGATATATTTGAGTACGTGGTGCAGGACAGTGGCATCAGGCCGCAGGAAACCCTTTTTATTGATGATTTTATTGAGAATATTGAAACAGCACGAAAACTTGGATTTCACACGGTCCACCTGACCAAACCAAGAACTCTTACAGACCTGTTTAAAAGCAACCGGCTCCACTTACCGACATAATAATTCAACCATTTACTAGTTAATTATGTTGTTTGTATTTCTTCAAATACGTTATATACAATGAAAACATTTACCCTTATCATCCTCCTCTTAACAGGGATCATCAACTTGTCTTCAGGTCAATCAGCTGTAAAGGCCACAATCCATCTTAAGGACGGGAAGGTCATTGAAGTTCGTCATTTCGGCAAGATGAAATGTGAGTCCAGCCAGTATGCCCGTACTTTTACCATATTAAGAGGTCTGTATAGCGGCAGCCATACCGAGATCAGTGATTACAAAGGTATTGAAAAGCTTATTCTCAGTGGTTTTACCGATCCCCCTGTATCCTCAAAAGGCAATCAGAAAGGCAAAATTACAGTGGTTAAAAAGGGCGGGGTAAATGTGGTATTGGATGAGGCAGAGTTGGTGATGTCATGTTTCGGCCCTTCAGACCGGTATAATGAGATCCATGTACAAATTATGAACCCACTTACCGATAAAGTGGTTGATATGGCAGTGGAAATGAGTCAGATCGAATCAATCAGTTTTTAGGTTCTTCCCAGTCGCCATTTTCTTTGATCAAGGCAACCAGTTCATCCACTGCTGATTGTTCGGGTATTCCTTTTTTTACCACCAGCTTTGACTTATAGAGTGTAATTTTTCCTTTTCCGGCACCCACATAACCGTAATCAGCATCAGCCATTTCACCAGGTCCGTTGACTATGCAGCCCATGACCCCTATTTTAAGTGATTTAAGATGGGAAGTAGCAGACTTTATTCGGCTCATGGTTTCAATCAGGTTGAAATTCGTTCTTCCGCACGATGGACAGGAAATAAATTCGGTACGGGTCATTCGGGCCCTGCATGCCTGCAATATTCCAAAGGATGTGGATACCAGGTTTTCCTCCGAGATCGACCCGGAATTGGTTAACCATATACCATCCCCAAAACCGTCAATAAAACAGCCGCCCAGGTCGGTTGCGCTTTTTATCTGAAGGGTTTCCAGGTCATCTTCACTGTAATGCTTGTGAATTATCACAGGCAGATCACAGCCCATCTGCTTTAGCTGATAATGCAGCCATATGAGTTCAGCCTGAACATTTAGCGAGGAACAATCATATACAATCACCAGTGATGGATCGTTGCAAATATCTTTCCTTTTCAATAAAGTTATATCCCAATAAGAAAATCGGACAAAGTCAGGATTTGCTGATTTTGGATTCATTTTCGAATAGGAAGCTGCATCGACAATGTCAAGATTCCGGGGTAAGTAATCTGCCTTATCCGATTCCCCGATTACAACCGGTACCTGTGAACCACCAATTTTGCCCCTTACTGCTGACATTCTTCGTGTAAAATCAAAGGGGTTTGCAGGCAGGACCTTTATGACCGGAAAGGGTTCATGCATTTTCACCTGTAAAATATGCCGGAGTAATTTCAAGGCAACCGGTATTTCCTGTTCCGGCGCTTCTGTAAGTGATACACGGATCGTATCACCCAGGCCTGAACACAGCAGTGTGCCAATTCCGGCAGCTGATTTTATCCTGCCATCCTCTCCCTCTCCCGCTTCTGTAACACCCAGGTGAAGAGGAAAATGCATATCTTCATCATCCATTTTTTTCACAACCAGCCGGGTAGCCTGAACCATGACCCGTACATTACTGGCTTTCATGGATACCACTACCTGGTCAAAATTCATCTCCCTGCAAATTCTCAGAAATTCCATGGCTGACTCTGCCATTCCCTCCGGTGTATCACCAAATTCCTCCATGATACGGTGGGATAACGACCCGTGATTTACACCTATTCGCAGAGCCACCCCGCGTGTCCTGCATTTTTCAACCAGGGCGATGAACCTGGCTCCCAATACAGCGGGTTGGCCAAAGTTTCCCGGATTGATCCTAACCTTATCGGCAAATTCACTCACCTGAAGTGCAATGTCAGCATTGAAATGCACATCGGCAATGATCGGTGTTTGAAAACCCTGCTCCCTCAGATTCTTCCTGATGCTGGCGAAATTCTGCACTTCAATTGACGCCGGAACTGTAAACCGAATATAATCAGCTCCTGCTTTGATGATGTCGATACTCTGACTAACACTTCCTGTTATATCTGCAGTCAGTGTATTTGCCATTGACTGCACCCGTAAAGGAAATTCACTGCCGAGCAGCACGCCCCCGATATTTACCGGAACGGTTTTCCTTCTGTTATAATTCAAGCTTATCACCAGCGTAGTTTATAAACCTGCAGGGATTATTCCATCTCCCATTCTGCCCCGTCGCGGGTATCCTTCACCAAAATTCCAAGGGAGGTTAACTGCTGACGTATCTGATCCGACGCCGCATAATCCTTTCTTGCCTTGGCATCCTGCCGTTGCTGGAGCAAAAGCCGGATCACCTTATCCATCAATTCAACCGATTGTGGTGTGTCCTCAGGCACCAGTCCCAACAGCTCAAAAGCAAATGTGGTCATGAAACGATGAAGCATGTCGAGATCAGTTGCATTTATTTTTTCTTTACCGTCTTTGAGCGAATTGATGATCCTCACCCCATCAAACATATATCCAAGTAAAATGGGAGTGTTCATGTCATCACCCATGGCCTCATACCCTTTTTCTATAATGGACTGAACATCCACTGTGGAGGAAGCTGACGGAGTGAGCTTTGGCAAAATGGCGACTCCTTTCATGAGCCTGCCCAGGCCCTGTTCAGCCGCCCTGAGTGCCTCGTTCGAAAAATCAAGGGGACTTGAGTAATGGGCCTGAAGCATGTAAAAACGGACGGTCATGGGAGAATAGGCCTTTTCGAGAAGGGGGTGCTTACCTGAGAACATTTCTTCGAGCGTAATGAAATTGTTCTTCGACTTGCTCATCTTCTGACCATTGATGGTGATCATGTTATTATGCACCCAGTATTTCACATGCTGTTTGCCGGTAATTACCGTAGACTGGGCAATCTCACATTCATGATGCGGGAACATCAGGTCCATTCCTCCTCCGTGTATGTCAAACTGCTCTCCGAGATATTTCATCCCCATGGCAGAACATTCCAGATGCCAGCCCGGAAATCCTTCGCTCCATTCAGAAGGCCAGTGCATGAGATGTTCAGGACTTGCCTTTTTCCATAAAGCAAAATCGAGCGGAAAAAGCTTTTCATCCTGACCTTCCAATGGGCGTGTATTGCTCAGCATATCTTCCAGGATACGTCCTGAAAGTCTTCCGTATCCAAATTTTTCGTTATACTTTTTGAGATCAAAATATACTGATCCATTTTTAAGATAGGCAAAGCCCTTTTCAAGCATTTGACGGATCAGCAATTGCTGTTCAATTATATGTCCGGACGCCTGGGGTTCAATGCTGGGAGGCAGCATGTTCAGCATATTCATGAACTGGTGATACCGGTTTGTAAAATACTGCACCACTTCCATGGGCTCCAGCTGATCGAGCCGGGCCTTCTTCAGGATCTTGTCCTCACCCTCATCGGTAACCTCATCTTCAAGATGGCCAACATCTGTTATATTTCGTACATACCTTACCTTATAGTCAAGATGCAGGAGATAACGAAATAGGGTATCGAATGTCAGTGCAGCACGGGCATGACCCAGGTGGGGGTCGCCATATACAGTGGGTCCGCAAACATATAACCCCACATGAGGAGGATTCAGGGGTTCAAAATGTTCCTTTTTACGAGTGAGCGTATTATACAGAAATAAATCTTTCACCATGAAAATAAGAGGCTATATTCTTAAATACAAGGTGATAAAGATAAGAATTTTGGTTCCGGATTACACAACGGAGATCAATTCTTTCAATTCCGGGAACTTATTCCGGATGGCCTGTTCAATACCTGCCTTGAGTGTCATCTCACTGAAAGGGCATCCATCGCATGCACCTTTTAACCTCACCTTTACGGTCATATCAGCTGTGATCTCAACCAGCTCAACATCGCCACCATCTCTTCTCAGGTATGGCCGAACTTCCTCAATAGCTGAATTGATCTTTACGGTTATCTCTTCAAGATAATTGCTGTTCATTGTTAATGAGGTTAATGTGTAAAATTTGTTCGTGTTTTGGTTATTTCTACAACCCGGGTAGGATCAAGATCGGTATTTCGTTTCAGTATCTGGATCATCAGGTTATCCGCAATTGTTTTGAAAGCTTCACTTACAGGGCCCTTTGTGAGAACAGAAGGTTCCCCGCTGTCCCCGCCTTCGCGGATTCCCTGTACGAGGGGTATTTGACCGAGTAACGGAAGTCCAAACTGATCAGCCAGCTTTTTACATCCCTCCTTTCCGAATATAAAGTACTTTTTGTCAGGATACTCTTCCGGTGTAAACCATGCCATGTTTTCAATCAGGCCAAGTACAGGCACATTTACTGCGGGTGCACGGAACATATTGATTCCCTTGATTACATCGGTCAGGGCAACATCCTGCGGCGTGCTCACAATCACGGCACCGGTTACAGGAACACTTTGCACAAGGGTAAGATGGATATCACTGGTACCTGGCGGGAGATCAACAAACATGTAATCCAGTTCCCCCCATTCCGCATCTCCCAGTAACTGCTGAAAAGCATTGGAAGCCATTGGGCCTCTCCACACGGTAGCATCATTGGGATTAACAAAGAATCCTATTGAAAGAGCCTTGATTCCATATCTCTCCACCGGGATGATCAGATCCTTGCCGTCTTTTTTTACCACTGAAGGATTAACAAATTCCGCATTCAGCATTTTAGGCACAGAGGGACCATAAATATCGGCATCGATCAGTCCTACCCTTGCCCCTGCACCTGCAAAGGCCAATGCCAGGTTTACGGCAACGGTGGATTTACCAACCCCGCCTTTGCCGGAGGCAACTGCAATAATATTCCTTACCTCCGGAAGATATTGCCTTCGCTTCTGTTCTGCAGGTCTGACGGCTGTTTGAACATCAATATTGATTTCCGTATTCACACCGAGATTTTCCTGCAATATTTTTATACAGGCCTTTTTCAACGATGATTTCAATGGATCATTAAACCCTGGAAATTCCAGCGTAAAACTCACTGCCCGGTCTTCAACCTTCAGATTATTAACCAGGTTTAGTGTGACGATGTCTTTAGCTGACACAGGATGGATCACTTTTCTCAATAACTCCAGTATCTGGCTTTCCGAAACATTCATATTCTTACAATTCCTTGTTAATTAAGCTTGCGTGACAAAGATAACACAGTTTTCAGGGAATGATCCAATTATTTAGATTAATTCTTTATAAGGATCCCAGAAATGTCTATCAAAATGAAGGATACGGTCATCTTCCACAATTAGACCTTCACTTTCAAGCAACTCCTGCATCAGGTTTTCATGCCGGAAATGATGTTTTCCGGTTAACATGCCATTGCGGTTTACGACCCGGTGTGCCGGTATGCTTTCTGACTGCAGGTGGGAAGAATTCATGGCCCAGCCAACCATTCTCGATGACTGCGGTGAACCAATAAAACGGGCGATGGCACCATAAGAGGTCACCCTTCCGGCAGGTATACATTTCACAACATCGTAAACCCGCTCAAAGAAATTATCCGGTTGACTCTTCTTCGGCCGGTTCTTCGATTTTTTTTCCATCCAATAATTCAAAACATAAATAGGTGATCTTCATCCCCTGGTCCAGGAACTGGCGCTCATAAAAGGTCTGAATGCCAAGAATGTCACTATCGATACCTGAGTGGTAAAGATCACGGGTATTGATCTTTACGGGCAATTGATTGAGCCTCGCAAGATCGATGGTATACTGGTACAAAACCGTACTGTCCGTCTTCAAATGAACCAATCCGCCTTTTTTCAAAAAGCCGCCATATATATTTAAAAACCTGGAGGAAGTGAGTCTTTTGCGCTTTTTCTTCAACTGCGGGTCGGGAAATGTAATCCAGATCTCTTCTATTTCATCTTCCCCAAAAAATGAATGGATCATTTCAATATGTGTGCGAAGAAAGGCCACATTATCCAGGTGCCCGGCAATGGCTGCCCTGGCACCTTTCCACATTCGTGACCCCTTGATATCAATTCCAATAAAGTTCTTTTCTTTAAACCGCCGTGCCAGTCCGGTTGTATACTCCCCTTTTCCGCAACCGAGTTCGAGCACAATGGGATTGTCGTTTTTAAAAAAAAGCCGGTTCCAGTTTCCCTTCAAATGATAGTCCTTACCAAACACCTCATCAAATGCCGGTTGTACCACATTGGGAAATGTTTCCATCTCGGCAAAACGCTGCAATTTTTTCTTAACCATGAATTAAACCCTGAGGTCGCGACTTATTTCGATTTATCGGCTTTTTCAACCATCAGGCCGATATTGCTGATGTTTTTCAGGTCTCTGATCCACATGGCCTGCTCAATTGTAAAAGTATAAATTCCGGCTACAGGGAACCGGATATTGGTCTTATAGGGGTAATACAGGGTAAAAACGCTGGCTGCCCCTTTTCCCTGCCATTTGCCATGTTCATCGGCCATGACCATTTCAACCGTATCTCGTTTTATATTTCCATTGGGGGACTCAGCTGTTACAAAAAGGTACAGGTTGCTGAATTCATATTTACCTGAATGCCTTACTGAAATGTAAACATTTTGCGGTGTTATGGTATCCGTAATATTTACGTTAAAATGCACCAGGTTACTGTTGTTCCAGGCATCGGGAATCGCCACAAACTCCTCAAATTCGGTTTTCTTCCGGCAGGAAGCCAGCATCAGTAACATGGCTGAAAATAACAAGATCCTTGTCATCCGCGTCTATGTTTGTTATGGTGTTTTTTAAAAGGCTTTGAGGTTTTGTCTTCAATATGTGTCAGGATCTTTTCATCCACAGCATTCTGGTACTGATAATCCAATATTGGGGCAATATTGACATTTTCAACGCTTTCCAGTTTTTTTACCTTTTCACCCCGCCTGTTCATTTCAATCACTTCAAGCACCTTGTCTACTGAAAGACAAATGATCTCTGAGGGCATATCCCTTTTGGAGGAATACCACATCAGGCGTTTGAAAACATCTGTTTTTTGATGATAGACCATCCCCTGTTCAGTTTCCAGAGGGATGGATGTTTCAGGAAAATCGTGCTGTGCATCCAGGTAGGCAGCCAGTTCATAGTTCAGGCAGCATTTCAGTTTACCGCATTGGCCTGCCAGCTTCTGCGGATTGAGGGATACTTCCTGGTATCGTGCTGCATTGGTGGTTACAGATACAAAACTGGTAATCCAGGTAGAACAGCATAATTCACGTCCACAGGATCCTACGCCACCAATTCTTCCGGCCTCCTGGCGGGCACCGATCTGTTTCATTTCAATTCTGACCTTTAACTGTTCAGCCAGTATTTTGATCAGTTCACGAAAGTCTACCCGGTCATCCGCTATATAATAAAAAATGGCCTTTGTTCCGTCACCCTGGTATTCCACATCCCCGATCTTCATTTCCAGCTTCAGGTCAACAGCAATTTTCCGTGATTTGATCATCGTGGAGAATTCCATGGCCATGGCCTCTTTCCATTTATCTACGTCGGCCGTTTTGGCCTTGCGGTATATTTTCCGGAATTCGGTTCCTGCCAGGGGAATATTATTCCGTTTTAGCTGAAGAAGAACCAGATTCCCGGTGAGCGATACAATGCCGATATCATGCCCGGGTGAGGCTTCTACAGCCACCACATCACCCTTGTGCAAATTCAGGTCATTGACATTTTTAAAAAATGCCTTGCGTGTATTCTTAAAACGGACTTCCACAATATCGCAATTGTGGTAAGTTTCTGCTATATCCTGTAACCAGTCGTATGTATCCAGCTTATTGCCCCCTGAATCAATACTGGTTAGTGTATCAGACGCATCCTTGACTAATTTATGGCAGCCACGGCCTTCACAACCGTTGGTCATTATTTTTCATGTTTAATGCAAAAAGACAAAAGTAAAAAATTAATCGTTTCCCGATGAGTTTATATTTATAAATCGGGAATTATCCAGGTTATCTCCTGGTCCCAGTTGGATCGCAACTGTATCGGCAATGTGTAAAAATATATTTTTTCCGGCTGTATGTGCTTCAGATAATTCCCGGTATCCCATCGCCCGTTAACATTTCGGTCCATTATCGCCTTTAATACATATTTCTGGGGTGTCAGGTAATCAAAAATGATCTTGCCCGGTTCCTTTATTATTTTTGTCTCTGAAACCTTGCCCTTTTCATCCATTACCTGCACAATCATTGGAAATTGGGTGCCCTGGGCTGTCACAATGATTCTGCCATAATAATCCATTTTCTGTGTGGAAAATTTGATTCCAAGCGAATCATTTTTTAGTCCGTATATATTCTCAACCATACCGGGTTTAAGCAGCATCCGGTACTGCATATCTTCTTCCCATTTCGTTGTGATTATAAATTTTCGCAAACCGGAGGGATCCATTGAACATGTAAACGACTGTTTCGTAATTACACTGTCTTCAATCCTGAAGAATTCAATGCTGTCAGGATGGATCGATAAAACAGGCTTATCAAGCGTAAATACAACAGGTTTGTTCAGATCCTGTTTGCCCTGGCTTGTAATGCCTGGTGAAATACCCATCCTGGTGATTACTTTTTTTGCGACAGGTGCTTTCCCCTTTTTTCCCGTGGTTGCTTTTTCAGATGTCTTTTGAGTCCTCATCCGAATGGTGTCAGTGCGGTTAACAAAACGATTGGCTGAATCAGTGGTTGTATAGGAAACCGAAAACCTGAGGGAGTCGTTTTTGGCAATTGTTGTATCCGTGATCCAATAAGTTATGGAATCTCCTTTCAAACTGGTTTCATTAATGTACCATGCTGAATCGGGTTTGAAGTTTAGTGGTTTAATAACGACAGAATCATGCGGAGGCCGGTTAAAAACAAAGAACAGTTTTTCCCGTTCATCCCTTTTTTTGTCTGTAAGGACCACATTATCGCTTTCTTCAAGAAAATAGTACAGCGATACATCCAGTGCATTCAGTTTTTTCCCCTGAACCGCGGTAGTATCAATTATCGATTTCACAGTGGCTTTTTTGCCGGTTCTTTCTTCCTTTTTGTTATCCTTCAGTTTAATTGTATCCTTAATAAAGGTCATGGGTTTTACCGTAGTGGCATTAACCACAAGAAAAGAATCAAGGAAGGCTATTGATTCTGCACCCGGGTCATATTTCAGGTTTCCGTTGGCATCGTTCACGGCGATCAGCCTGAGTGTATCAGGATGAATATTGTTTACTGTAAATAATCCGTCACTGTTTGCCCGGCCGATATACCTGGGAATTTGTCGCAAGGGGACGGAATCTGCAAGATTGTCATATAACATCACCATGATTTCCTGGTCCTTCAGCGGTTTATGGTCAAATGCATTCACTGCCCTGCCCGCAACGGAAAGTGAATCAATCTGGTCACCTGTGGAAAAAACAAATTCAAAATCCGGAAGCAGATTGCCCTCATTCAGATCGGAAATAGATTTTCCAAAATTGATTGTGTATGTTGTGTTAGGGGCCAGTTCATTTTTCAATCGAATCCTGACTGACTTATCCTTGAGCTTTACATCAGGCTTCACCTTTAACGGGGGAGAAACAAGCAGTTCTTTGCTCAAATCCTTAAACTGAATAAATTCATCGAATCGGAACGAAATCTCTTTCCCCTTAAATCCTATAGAACGGTTTTCCGGTTCACCATCCACATACTCAGGCGGTGTAATATCCTTAAGTCCTCCGGTGGGAGTGCCCACCTTGGCACAACTCCCTAAAAGAAGTATCATGGAAATAAAGACTGTAATCAGGCAGAAAGTCCTTTTCATACCGGAGAGTTCATGAAAACAAGGTTTAATATCTCCGCAAATATAAACAACAATCATGTTGCCTTATAGGTAGTTTTATTAGTTTTGCATAAATTAATCAGTCAGAAAAATGACAATCGATTATGTAATTTGGAATGCACGACCCCAATTAATTGATTTCGGAAGTTTTGAAATCAGGTATTACAGTCTTTTATTCGCACTAGGTTTTGTAACAGGTTATCTAATCCTGTCGCGAATATTTAAAAAGCAGGGACTGAGCCAGGAACTGCTTGACCGTCTAACAGTATATATGGTACTGAGCACTATAATAGGTGCCCGCCTTGGACATTGCCTTTTTTATGAATTCTCATATTACAGCCAGCATCCGCTCGAAATCATACTCCCCTTCCGGGGAAAAATGGGTAGTGATTTTGAATTTACGGGATTCATGGGACTGGCAAGTCACGGAGCGGGCGTCGGAATAATAGCCGGTATCCTTTTGTTTGCCCGTAAAACAAAATCGTCCTTTTTGTGGACAATGGATATGATTGTCATTGTTACCGCCCTGGCCGGTTGCTTTATCAGATTGGGCAATCTCATGAATTCCGAGATTTATGGAAATCCAACCAAAAGCACCAATGGTTTTGTCTTCACGCACGACCTTACCCGGCTGCTTACCGAAAAATATCCCGGTACTGTGGAATATGTTGACTATGAAAAAATTAAAGAAACTCCCACCGGCCCTGCAGGAAGTGTGCCTGTTCAAATAAACATTCATTTTAACCGGAAAATAAAAGACGAACGTTCAATTAATGAATTTGGAAGGACCTTTCTCCCTGCCGATCTCAAAAGATATAATTTCGACAACAACATCCTGCCACCTGTTACCGATTCAATGTCGGGTCGACATAAGTCAGAAAAATAAATTATACGTGCTCAGTACAAGAATTGACGCAGTTCCGAGGTATCCTACCCAGATCTATGAAGCGATGAGTTACCTTTTTATATTTATCGTGCTTTTACTGATTTATTATAAACTGGACAAAAGGCTCCGGGAAGGTTTTATTTTTGGCATGTTCCTGATCCTGGTATTCTCCGCCCGCTTTTTCATTGAATTTTTAAAGGAAAATCAGGAAACATTTGAAGATGCACTCGCGCTAAATATGGGTCAGATATTGAGCATTCCCTTTGTTGCAGGAGGCATTGTGCTGATTGTTTTAAAATGGCCCAAAAATGAATCATACTCATCATAATCATCACGGGCATCATCACACTCATACCGGGGAGGAAAATACCGGAAAAAACCTGCTTTTCTCTGCCCTGCTGAATCTTGTGGTTACTGTTGCCGAGGTCCTTGGCGGATTATTTTCAAACAGCCTGGCATTGCTTTCGGATGCTCTTCATAACCTGGGAGATACCTCAGCCATTTTCATTGCTTATATGGCTAACCTGATCAGTAAAAAAGAACGCACCAGTAAAAAAACGTTCGGGTTTAAACGAATCGAAATCCTGGCCGCACTTTTCAATGCCATCATCCTTGTTGTTATCATCATTTATCTGTTCATTGAGGCCTGGCAAAGGCTGAAAAATCCCATGCCAATAAAGGGTCTGGTAATGCTTATCGTTGCGGTGGTCGGTCTTTTGGCAAATCTCTTCTCGGTGTTGCTGTTGAAAAAACACGCTTTGAAAAGCATCAATATCAGGGCCGCCTATCTGCACCTTATCGGGGATACAATTTCTTCGTTCGTAGTAATATTAACCGCCATACTGATCTATTTTTTCAATATATTCTGGATTGATCCGCTTGTCACCTTTCTGTTGGGTATTTATCTGCTCTGGGAAACCTATCGTATATTAAAGGTTGCCCTTGACATTCTGATGCAGGCCACTCCGCCGGGCCTCGATCTGAATCTGGTAAAAGATTCCCTTGAGACTATTCCTGCCATTGACAACATCCATCATGTTCATGCCTGGAATTTAAGCGACCAGGATATACATTTCGAATGCCATGTCGACCTGAAATCCGACATCCGGATCAGTGAAACCGAAACCATTCGGGATGCCATGAATAAGATGCTGAAAGAAAAATTCAGGATAACGCATGTGACAATACAGTATGAATACAATTGCTGTGCAGATAAAAACATGATACATACCGGGTAAGAAAATTACTTTCATCCGAGGCTATTCGGAGGTGTTTTGTATATTTGCCATGCCCTATTTAACCAAACTATTTTTAAATAATTTAAAATTCAGTACACATGTATAAGATCGTTTTATTGCGCCATGGAGAAAGTACCTGGAACAAAGAGAACCGTTTTACCGGATGGACAGATGTTGATCTGAGCGAGAAGGGAATTGAAGAGGCCAAATATGCCGGTAAAATAATGAAAGAAGCCGGATACGAATTTGATCTCGCCTATGTTTCTGTATTGAGGCGTGCCTTAAGGACCCTGTGGCTGGCTCTTGAAGAAATGGATGAACTATGGATCCCATGGATTAAGACCTGGAGATTGAATGAAAGGCATTATGGCGCCCTTCAGGGCTTGAACAAGGCTGAAACTGCCGCTTTGCACGGAGAAGAAATGGTAAAAATTTGGAGACGCAGTTACGATGTTCCTCCTCCTCCGCTCGAACGGACCGATCCGAGGTACCCGGGTAACCATCCTGCTTATAAGAATCTCCCGGCACGGGATATCCCAACAACCGAATGCCTGAAAGATACCGTTGACCGGTTTTTGCCTTTCTGGCATGAAACCATTGCCCCGGCTATCCGTTCGGGTAAACGTGTACTGATCACAGCACATGGCAACAGCCTTCGTGCCCTTGTAAAATACCTTGATAACATGAGCGAGGCTGAAATTATCGAACTGAATATTCCCACCGGCGTACCGCTCGTTTATGAACTCAATCATGAGCTGAAACCATTGAACCATTATTACCTGGGCGACCAGGAGGCCATTAAAAAAGCAATGGAATCTGTCGCAAACCAGGGTAAGACCAAATAAGACATTACATTACCCATTGACACCCTTCATGAATTTAAAATCATGAAGGGTTTTTGTTTTCCGGGGAATATGGGCAACTCACCGATAACAGGTTGTCATTTACCGAAAAATACTTTGGTTATCGGGTTCACCATGTTACATTTGATTAGTAATTTAATTGCAGGAGGATAAAACAATGGAAAAAAGAAATTATGATCAACGATTATGGCTGGGCATAGGCGCCATTATACTGGGCATCCTTTTTCTGGCCAGCAACTTTCACATTCTCGACTATAACATCAGGCGATATATATTCCGATGGGAAGTTCTCCTAATGTTCCTGGGTGTGGTTTTCTTCTTCGGACGCAGGAAAAGATCTACAGGCATCATACTGTTTTTCATCGGTGCCATTTTTTACCTGCGGGATTATTTCGCATACAGTTTCACTTTCTGGCAGATATTCTGGCCTGGAGTCCTGATCTTTGCAGGATTAATGATTATCTTCCGCCACCGGCTTGACCGTCCAGACTGGACAAAAAGAGGATTGATCACTGACGATTCAGTAATTGATGAAATGGCAGTATTCGGCGGAGGCGACCGGGTGGTTACTTCCCAATCCTTTAAAGGAGGTAAGGTTACAACCATATTCGGCGGACTGAATTTCGATATGCTGAAAGCAAAAATGGCACCGGGAGACAACCACGTTGACGTATTCTGTTTGTTTGGCGGAATGAAACTGATCGTTCCGGAAGGATGGAATGTAAAGATCCAGGTAATGTCTCTTTTTGGCGGCTTCAGTGATAAGCATCGTTACAAAAGTTCCGGGCTGAACCCTGAGGGAGAATCAAAGCTTGTCATCACCGGAACCGTCATATTCGGGGGCGGGGAGATCAAAAGCTACTTCGATTAATTATTAATCAGCTTTGTAAATGCAAAACCCGCTGTTCAACAACAGAAGATCTTTCGTTACTTATGTGGGGATATGGATACTGGTCATCTTTATCCATATCCTCCTTTTAATGATTACCAAACAGGTTTCCCTCGTATATGCTCTGGCAGACGGGTTTATTACAAATATTGTGTATTCGGCAATCGGACTGGGACTTTGGTTTCCCATTTTTTTCACAAAATCCGACAATCAGAAAGTCCTCAGTTCACTTATTAACCACCTCTCCGCCTGTGCAGTCACCGTAGCTATCTGGATCGCCATTACCTATTTTTTGCTGTATTCACTATTTGAAGGCCAGGCTACCTACCTCGACTTCCTGCGAAAATCATTGCCCTGGAGAGCCGGAATCGGCATTTTGTTTTACGGTGTGATCATCCTTGTTTATTACCTGATGATATTCAACAGTAACATTCGTGAAAAACTGGTCCAGGAAGCTGAACTCAAATCCCTGGTCAAAGAATCCGAACTGAATTCACTTAAGTCACAGATCAATCCCCATTTTCTGTTTAACAGCCTGAATTCCATCAGTTCACTTACGATGTTCCAGCCTGAAAAGGCCCAGGAAATGATCATCAAACTTTCCGAATTTCTCCGTTACTCCATTTCGATCAAGGCGGAAAATCTCACATCCCTGCAGGATGAGATCAGTAACATCAACCGATATCTCGATATTGAAAAGATCAGGTTTGGAAAGCGGCTGGCATTTGATCTACAGGGGATTGAACCCTGCAGGGAATTGAAGGTACCGGGCATGATCCTGCAACCGCTGGTTGAAAACGCAATTAAATATGGAGTGCACGAAAGTATCGAAGAATCAAAAATTGAAATAAGCTGCAGCTGTAATTCAACTGCCCTGATTGTGGCCATAAAAAATGCCTACGATCCTGATTTTGCCATTAAAAAAGGAGAAGGCATTGGACTTAAGAATATCAGGAGCCGCCTGCGGATCATTTATAACCGCGATGACCTGATGCAGATCAGAAAAGATCAGCAGCATTATGAAGTGAAAATTTTATTCCCACAGCAATAAATACAACAATGCAAACAACCAAGGTTATTATTATTGATGATGAAGAACTGGCCCGTCAGCTGATCAGGAATTACCTGAAAGACTATCCGGGAATAGAGATCATCGGGGAATGTGAAAATGGTTTTGAAGGGGTCAAGGAAATTGCCGAACTGAAGCCCGATCTGATTTTTCTCGACATCCAGATGCCGAAAATCAACGGATTTGAAATGCTTGAACTCATTGAAAATCCGCCTGAAGTTATTTTTATCACCGCGCACAATGAATTTGCCATCCAGGCATTTGAAATGAATGCCGTGGATTATCTGCTCAAACCTTATTCCAAAGAACGCCTGCTTGCAGCAGTGGCCAAGGCAAAGGAACGAATCCAGTCGGGCGAGGCACAGGCCAGCATACCCCAGCTGGTGCATCAGCCGTTATCTGAAAAACTCGAAAGAATAGTTGTAAAATCAGGTACAAAGATCAAGGTAATCCCGGTGGAAAAGATAACTTACCTCGAAGCCGAAGACGATTATGTAATGATACACACTGATGAAGGCAAGCATCTGAAACAGGGTACGATGAAATATTATGAAGATCACCTTGATGATACCAAATTCATCCGGGTGCATCGTTCCTATATTGTGCGCATTGACCAGGTAACGCAGCTTGAACCCTATTCCAAGGAAAACTACCTGCTCAAGCTTAAAACCGGCGTTACCCTGAAAGTCAGCCGCAATGGCCTTAAAAGCCTGAAGGATAAATTCAACTTTTAAGTACCCCCCTACCCCGTCGGGGTGGTAGACTGACACCCCGACGGGGTGGGGGGTAAATCACCGCTTTATTACGCCGGAAAGTTTCAGCACCATATCCAGGAATATCATGCGGCCGTTGCCATTTCGTTCAATGTCGGTAATAGCTGATGTTAATTCATGAATAATGGATTCAACGTTCTCACCGGTGATGAAGCGTGCAAATTTGGATACAAATTCCTGTTCTTCACTTGTGATATAAAGAATTTCGGGTGAGTTAAAATGTAGTGCCAGGTTCTCCCGGATGCTTCGCAAGCCATACTCAAGGAAGGCCTTTTGTCTCTCACGGGTCAGCCCCGCCATCTCGTCCGAAAATTTGATCAGTTCAGGTATCTTTTTTCCGTAGCATAATTGCATCATATATCTGAACTGGGCAAGATTACTGCCGGCCTCCTCGTCTTCTGATAAGATTTCTATGGCCCGGAGGTAATTGCCCGAAACAAGCCTCACTACATCTGTTGCCCTGGCGGGACTTACCTGGTGTTTTTCTGTCAGTGAATTGTACAGCGATGAATCGCTGATACGCGGTATCTTTACCTGCGCACAGCGCGACCGGATGGTTGTCAGCAACTGATCGGGATTTTCACCGGCCAGTATGAATATTGTATTGGGAGGCGGCTCTTCCAGAAGTTTCAGAAGCTTGTTGGCTGCCTGATCATTCATTTTTTCAGGCTGCCAGATGATGGCTACCTTATATTCCGATTCAAAAGGCTTCAGGTTCAGCTTGCCTGCCAGTCTTTTGCTTTCATCCGTATTGATAATCCCCTGCTTGTTCTCCAGGTCAATCGCATCATACCACTGTGTGACCCTTCCATATGGCTGACTTAGCAAAAAAACCCTCCAGTCGGCAATAAAATCATCACTTACCACAGGGCTGTCCTTATCTACATCCTTCGTTTTATTCACCGGAAAGGTAAAATGCAGGTCGGGATGAATGTACTTGTTAACCTTGTTACAATTGTGACAAACACCGCACGCGTCGTTTTCACCGCGGTCGGTACACAATATATATCGCGCCAGGGCCAGGGCCAGTGGCAGTACTCCTGATCCTTCGGGTCCGAAAAACAACCAGGCATGACTTACCCGGTTTTCCCTCACCGTTTGAATCAGCCTGTTTTTTAATGATTCCTGGCCGATGATTTCTTTGAATAACATAGTAGTGTAAGATGCTGAGGCTGCCAAAAATAAGCAATTGCCAAATGTAAATAAAAATAGTTTTTTATCTTTGTTCAAATAACAATACTAAATAATTCAACATGCAAACGATTGATAATTTCAACTTTAAGGGTAAAAAAGCCATAGTCAGGGTGGACTTTAATGTTCCGCTGGACAAGAAAACGTTTGAAGTTACCGACGACACCCGTATCCGGGGTGCCCTGCCCACCATTTCCAAAATATTAAAGGATGGCGGCTGCGCGATCCTGATGTCTCATTTGGGACGCCCGGATGGCGTTCCCCAGGATAAGTATTCGTTAAAGCATGTGTTGACTACCCTGAATAAACTCACAGGCGCCCAGGTTAAATTTGCAGATGACTGTGCGGGAGAATCTGCCGTTAGTCTTTCAAAAAACCTGAAGCCGGGTGAAATCCTGCTGCTCGAAAATCTGCGCTTTTATCTCGAAGAAGAAGGAAAACCAAAACTTCCCGAAAATGTAACGGACGAGGAGAAAAAAGCCGCCAAGGACGCGATGAAAAAGAAACAAAAGGAATTTACCGCAAAGCTGGCTACTTATGCTGATTGTTATGTTAATGATGCCTTTGGAACCGCACACCGTGCACATGCCTCTACAGCGCTCATCGCCGACCTGTTCCCCGATGACAAGAAAATGTTTGGCTATCTTATTGTTGCAGAGCTGAATGCAATGGACAAGGTGCTGAAGTCAAATGAAAAACCATTCACGGCCATCATGGGCGGAGCCAAGGTTTCGGATAAAATTCTCGTCATCGAAAATCTACTGCCCAGGATTGATAACCTCATCATCGGCGGTGGAATGACCTATACGTTCATCAAGGCACAGGGCGGCCAGATTGGCAATTCATTGTGTGAGGCCGATAAACTCGACCTGGCATTGAGCCTCCTGGAAAAAGCAAAAAGTTTAAATGTTAAAGTATACCTTCCGGTGGATGCTGTAAATGCAGACAAATTTGATGCAGAGGCCGGCACCAAGAATACGGCTATTGATCAGACTCCCGACGGCTGGATGGGACTTGACATCGGTGAAAAATCAATTGCCCTGTTCTCAGATGTGATCAAAAATTCAAAAACCGTTCTTTGGAATGGTCCGATGGGTGTATTTGAAATGCCAAAATTTGCTGCCGGTACAACAGCCATTGCGAAAGCCATTGCTGATGCCACGGCCAAAGGAGCATTCAGCCTCATTGGAGGTGGAGATTCTGTAGCTGCTATCAACAAGAATAAACTGGCCGACAAGGTCAGTTATGTTTCTACCGGCGGTGGAGCCATGCTTGAGTATATCGAGGGCAAGGATCTTCCCGGTATCAAAGCTATCCGCAAATAGTTCATTCCGGATAAAAAGCTGCAAAATGCTCGTTTTGGCTTGCACAGGTCAATACGGGCATTTTTATTCATGAACGATCTGTTCGATAACCTTATTTTGGTAAAATGACTAAAAAGAATCAGAAAATCGCCATCCTGGGTGCCGGAAACCTGGGAACTTCCCTTGCCAAAGGTCTCCTGGCCTCGGGTCAATATACAAGCCAGCAGATAATCATGACCGAAAAACGGGAATCGAGGATCAGCTACCTCCGCAGCCAGGGTTTCCAGGTTACAGAGAAAAACCAGGAAGCCATTTCCGGGGCAGACATTATCGTCATGTCAGTTAAACCCCAGCAGTTTATTCACCTGGCTGAGGAAATAGCCAACTCCCTTATACCGGCCCAAATACTTATATCCACTGTCACCGGAGTTACCCATAAGGAAATTGAAACAGTCCTTGGAACTCAGCCCATGGTGCGGATTATGCCCAATACGGCGCTTGAGATATGCGAATCCATGACCTGCCTTGCATTCAAAAATACAACACCCGAAGCGGAAGAATTCATCGTATCGATGTTCGGCAAAATGGGTAAAACGCTGATCATCCCTGAAGATATGATGGGAGCGGCTACCGTGGTGGGAGCCTGTGGAATTGCCTTTGCCCTTCGTTTCATGAGGGCCATGTCGCAGGGAGGTATTGAAATCGGATTCAATTCTGAAATGTCACAGCTTATTACGGCTCAAACCGTGAAAGGCGCAGCCCGGCTAATCATTGAAACCAATAACCATCCTGAAAGCGAAATTGACAAGGTAACTACCCCTCAGGGAATAACCATTTCCGGATTGAATGAAATGGAACATCAGGGCCTCAGCTCTGCCGTGATCCGGGGACTGATCACCTCGTTCAACAAGCTGGAGAATCTTGCTGCCAAGACGCATAAGTAAACGGTAATCAGTAATCGGTAATAGGTAATCGGTAATCAGTATGTCGATGCAGAGTTGTCGCGCAGTCAGTGCAGTCGTGCAGTCGTGAGTAGTGCAGTAATATCTTCAATATTCGGCGTTCGGTGTTCCTAGTTCGATCAAGCATCCAACTTCCACCAAATTACCGTAAATTTGCTTTTTCAAACAAATTGCCATGATTAAAATTGAAAATTTTCCACAATACCTCCTTGAACAATATCATAGTTTCAGGAAGGAAGTCCCTTCTATGACCAAGTCACATGAATTTATCGATAATCTTATTTATTTTCTGTTTCCCTTTAAGATCGATAAAAAGTGTACCCTTCCTTTGATCGAGTTAAACCTGGCCCAGCTTCAGCTTGATTTCAAGGAACTGCTCAATCCGCTGGAACCTATACTCAATGAGTCTGTCAACCAGATAAATGATAAGTTCTTTTCCAAAATACCTGCCATTTACAAAAACCTTGTAAATGATGCCCAGTTATTTGTTGATTTTGATCCTGCCGCCCGTTCCCGTGAAAGCGTCATCCTGTATTATCCCGGGTTTTATGCGATAGCAGTTTACAGACTGTCGCATGAACTGTATGAATTGAAAATTCCCTATCTTCCCCGCATGATATCCGAATTCGCCCATAGTAAAACGGGTATCGACATCCATCCCGGTGCTGTGATCGGTGAGCATTTTTTTATTGATCACGGAACCGGAATTGTAATCGGTGAAACAACCAACATCGGAAATAATGTAAAGATATACCAGGGCGTTACCCTGGGCGCCGCCTCAGTGGATAAAAGCATGAAGGGCAAGAAGAGACATCCTACCCTGGGCGATAATGTAATAGTCTATTCAGGAAGTACCATTCTGGGAGGAGACACCATTATTGGCCATGATACTGTCGTGGGCGGAAACGTCTGGCTTACGAAAAGTGTTCCTCCTTATTCAGTGGTCTACCACGAAAGCCAGGTTGTAATCCGTGATAACAAAGATTACCCGAATCCCGTGAATTTCGTAATTTAAGTTATATTATATGATTGATACCGTAGAGCCAAAGCAATGCCTTGGCTCTGCAACATATTCCTTTAACCGGTCACCGAATACCGATTACTGATTACCGATTACCTTTTCCAATTCTTTCTTTATTAACGAAGTCCACACTACATACCCCTCCTCATTCAGGTGTAAACGGTCTTCACGGAACAATTCATCCTTTGGAAGTCCTTCAGCATTAAGAAAAAAATTCTTTGTACTGATGAAGTAGGTGTTGTTATGCTTTTTGCAGGCTTTTTGTATAAGTATATTTGCCTTTTCAACCTGCGGCCAGGCTTTCCATCTCAACCCGGTGGGCGTGATAGCTATCCAGAAGACAGGTGTATCCGGAAATTTTTCCCGGATCGTTTTTAGCACATTCAGAAATAAATCACGAACTTCTTCCGGCGTTTTATCAGCCTCAGAACCCGTAATATCATTGGCTACGAAAAGTACGATGGCCCTGCATGGATGTGGATAAATGATCCTGTCGGCAAAGACCGAAAAATCACTCAGCTTTGCCCCGCCATAACCGCGCTGAATCACCGGGTAGGGTGCCATGTCACCTGCCAGTGTTGACCATAACCGAATGCTGGAACTACCTGCAAATAAGAACGCACTGTCCGGATAAGCTTCCACACTGTCAAGGTGCTCAAATTTACGTATATCCTTTTCCCAAACATTGGTTTCAGGAGATTGCGCGATCGAAGGAAAACAGATAAGGGCATAAAGCAATCCTATAATCAACAATCTTGGCATATCCGGTCGGTTTTAGTCTGATGAAATAAGATGTTTTTCAATATCTGCCTGACTTACAACCAGATATGTAATATCCTGCCTTGTAGTTAAAGTCCCGATGAAACCTTTTGTAAGCATGTCATCTTTGAGATCGGGCAAAACTGAATTGAACAACAAGATGCTCTTGTTTATCCGTATGGCACTGGAGTCACTGAGATAAATTATACGGCATCTATCCCCTTTGCTTTCATGCATCTCAGTCAGTTGTTCAAGTTTGGCGGTAATGTTTTTCCCTGAACCGGCATCAATAATCAGATATCGAATTGAATCGCCTGTTTCGTTCCAGGTATATGCCTTTCCCTTCCGGTACTGACATCCCGGTATAAGAAAGATCAGAAATAGCAATCCGATGCATACAATTTCGTTTTTCATTGTATATTGGTTCTTACTGGATTTTCAGGATAACCTTTTGAATATAATCAGTGGCAATGGCTTCCTTTTCCGTGTTTATTACGCCCACCAGGTAGTTACCTTTTTTCTCCATGAAAAGCGTGCCATTATATGGGTCTTTGGCAATGATCAGGTTGCCTTTCATCTGCGGCTTTTCGTCCTTCAGCATTTTCATATATTCATCCAGCATATGCTGCAGTTCTTCCGGTGTATCCTTTATGATGAACAATTGAAACCCGGCTTCAGTCTTATACCTGGTTGTAAAAGCAGAATGAAGAAAGCTATATCCCAGGAAGTTTTGAGCAATATATGTATCCGACAGATATTCCTTTCCTTCTTCGGGAAAAAGTTTTAAAACATCAGGCATTCCTACAGGCTGGGCCAGCATCTCATTGATTTTGCCAGCCAGCTGTGCAATTGCATTTTCCTCTGCTTCAACTGCCCCGGCCGACATGATCTTTACATAATAGTTTCCGGCCAGAAAATTAAGCACTCCCTGGCTTTTATATCCCTGTGATCCGACTGAAACCTGCGGATAATCCGGCATGCGTTCAGCTGTATAAATGCCAAATGCATTGTCGGGATTTGATTGCCTGTAAAGTTCCACACGGATGATCTGATCCTTGTTGCTATATTCGGCAATACGCAGGTCCTTGAAATCATAACTCAGGAAAATATCGGCTGCCCCGTCAATTAATTCCCAGAGATCCTTGCTGGTATAGATCCTTTGATCCTCCTGCATTTTCCATCCTGTAAAATCAGGAAAAATTACATTTCCCTGCATTGGCATGAGGGAAAGTAAAAACATACAAAGGGAAATTATTCTTTTCATGATGTTAAATAAGAGTTTGTGGATTTCAGAAATCCCCTGTGGTTCACTTGCAGCTTTCTATTCATTGAAAAATAACCTTAGTTTTGTGCAAGTTAAACCATAATTATTTTGGTTCGTTGAATGAATGCCTTTTTGGTGAAATTTAAATTCAATATAAACAAAACTGCAGCAACAATACCTCATGATAAACTTTTTTTAATGAATTTGCGTTAATTCCCAGTTAAAAAGGACAAACTTTTCCCAATGATTTTTCGTAAATAGTTCAAAAGTTTTACTTTTGGTTAATAAATATAAATTTAATGATGATTTTTTCAATTTGTGGAGGGTGATATGGGGAAAAGAATTCTTGTCGGTGGCTTTATTCTGATGGTTGTTATGTTTGCCAGTTACGATCTGGGATCAATAAATGGCGGATCGACAGAATCGAAAAATGCTGTTTTTCATAGTAATTATAAACCCAATGGATTTGATTCACTTGTGCTATCGTATGATGAGCACATACGGCATATTGTAGACAGCTTTCAAAGTCCGGGTGCCGCTGTTGCCATTGTTTACAAAGGCGAAATCATTCTTCTGAAAGGATACGGTATTAAAAAAGCCGGTAGCACTGATTCGGTAGATATTCATACATCTTTCAGAATAGGATCTGTTTCTAAAGGTTTTGCCGCCATACTCACCGGAATTTTAGAAAAAGAGGGTTATGTTTCCTGGGATGACCCGGTTAAAAAATACCTCTCCACATTCCAGATGAAGGACACCTTATATGCATCCCAACTGACGATCAGGCATATTCTAAGTCATACCAGTGGTTTTCCGGCTCACACCTATACAGATATGCTTGATAACGGTTTTGCCTATGATGATATCAAAGCCTCCCTGGCAAATGTCCCGCTCATAGCCAAACCGGGCCAGGTTTATGGATATCAGAATGTGGTCTACAGCCTAATTGGAGATATATTATTAAAAGCCACAGGCATTGACTATAACAGCCTGTTAAAACAGAAGATTTTTAATCCCCTTCAGATGCAAGAAGCCACGACCGATTTCGCTTCATTCAATAATTCACCCAATTCTGCATTTCCGCATTTATCGTCAGGCAAGACATGGAAAGCCAGGGTAAAAAATGACCGGTATTATTCAGCTTCCCCGGCATCAGGAATTAATGCCAGCGCTTCTGACATGGCCCATTGGCTCCTTGGGCTTACAGGATATTACCCCGATGTGATTTCGCCCAAAACCATTCAGGATATTTCAATGACCGCGATTCAGACCCCCCGTAAGTATGCTTACAGGGTGAACTGGTCGTCGCTTGAAAAAACCTACTATGGCCTGGGATGGAGAGTATTCCAGTTCAATCACCATGAGGTCGTTTACCACGGCGGATATGTTGAAGGATTCCGCACTGAAATCGCATTCGATCCGGCTCAGTCCATTGGCGTTTTGGTAATGTTTAACTCAAATACCCCTGCTGCTTCCCGCTGTATTCCCGACTTTTTCAATAAATATTACAAACTGCAGCAACCTGAAAAGCCCGAAAGTATTTTTGCTGCCAAGTGAGCCGGGTTTTTTTGCTAAACGAAAAACGCATTGAACCCGAACATGCGAATCTTTTTGATTTTATCTTTGTTGATCCCTTTTTTCCCGACTGTTGGTCAGCCGTCGCCTGAAAAAAAAATAAACCTGCGAGATGCCATTTCATTGGCCCTCCTGAATAATACCGCACTTAATAATGATGATATTAAAAGATCCCTGGTTGGAAATGTTGAAAAAACATATTTCCAATTAATGTATGAAAAAAACAAGGCCCGTATCATTCAGCAGGAGGCCAGTCTAATGCAAAATATGGCCCTTGTTGCTGATTTGCGTTATGAAGCCGGAGATATTGACCTCCTTGAAAAAAACAGCCTGATATCCCGGTTTGCCGAAGTGAATACGTCCCTTTCCAGGATGGAGGACGACATGTCTATTTCCCGCAATAACCTTAAGATCCTTTTGCTTGTAGAGGATGACCTTATGCCAGCGGATTCCCAGCTTATCATGTATGCTTTGAAAAAAACCGAACCCTTTGTCTCCGGATTAGACTCAACAGGACAGTTTATTCATGAATTAAGGAAGGAAAACCTGGAATATGAATTGAACAATTATTTTAAAAAGTTGCAGTATTTTAACAGGGTGGGGCTTGGTCAGGCCGACCAGCTTCTGAAAATTAACAGGGCGAAATTTGAAAATGAAGATATTGATTATACCGAATACACCCAAAAAGTGGCTGAGGCCTTCCAAATTCAACTGGATTACCTCGAAACGTTGAACAATTACAATCAAACCGCCATTCAACTTGAGTTTTATGCCTATTAAATTATTCAAAACCTCCGTAATTGTCTTTCTGTTTCTCTGTTGTGCCGCATGCCATCAGAAAAATCCGGAATTGCTTTCAACCGTAAACAGAACCAAAGATTCTATCCATGTGGAATCAAACCGGCCCACTTTTTTTTCAGGCATCGGAACCCTGGTAATCCCTTCTGCCGATATCGTTCTGATCACTTCACAATCAGCAGGTCTTTTAAAAACTGTTTCATTCCCATCAGGAAGTTATGTTAAAAAAGGAGAGATCCTTGCCATCATTGAAAATATTGAATTTCTAAAACTGCAACAGCAATACCTTGAAGCAAAAAGTGAGTTTTTTTATTATAGCGAGGATCTCAAGCGGCAGGGCGGGTTGGCCATTGAAAATGCCACATCGGTAAAAAAAATGCAGCGGGCACAACGTGATTACCAGACCAGCGAGATCAGGTTCCGTTCCCTTGGAAAGCAACTTTATCTCATTGGATTCAATACCGACAGTCTGGATGCCGATCACCTGTCATCCGACATCGCGATTCGTTCAACTGTATCGGGATATATTGATAAAATTACCGTCCTTAGAGGCAATCAGGTTTCAGCGGGAGAAACCATCTTTGTAATTGTGAGAAAGTATGAGCCTTTAATAGCTTTTGAACTGCCTGAAGAGTTCTATCCAAAATTGAAAACCGGCAATCAGATCGAATTTTACTTCCCCGGTGATTCCCTTGTCCTTTATAAGGCACGTATTTCATTTATTAACAGGCAGACGGACGCCTCCAGACACCTTTTCAAAGTCTGGGCCATTCCGCTGAAATCCTCATCCGGGTTCATCCCTGGAATGCAGGTCAACCTGCGACTGCCGTTGTAAGGTATGCCGGCAGCATTTAAAAAATATATACCACCCCTGTATAAATCGATGTAGTTGTTTTATATTTGTCAAAATAATAGTAAGAACCAACACACTATACTATGGAAACGACTACCAACACCTACCAGAAACAGCCCGATAAAAAACCATCAGTAGCCCTGATAGTACTGGTTATTGTTCTATCAATAGCTGTAATTGTACTTGGCTATAAGTATTATACTGAATCCAAGCACCTCAACCAGACCACAGAAGAAAAAGTGATTCTTGAAGACGTGAAGAGTGATCTTGAAAAGCAACTGCGTGACATGATCGTGGAATATGATTCTCTGAAGACCAATAATGATAGTGTGAACGGTTTGATTGTAGTACAGCAGGATAAGATTAAGAATCTCCTTAGAATGCAGGCTTCTGATGTAGAAAAAATCAGAAAATATAAAGATGAGATGGAAACCCTTCGTAAGGTGATGAGAGGTTATATTGTTCAGATTGACTCACTCAATACCCGCAACAGGGCACTTACAGAAGAGAATACCCAGGTTAAGGAAAAGCTTTCATCTGTTGAAACACAAAATCTAAGTCTTTCCAAGGAGAAAGAGATATTAAATACACGGGTTGAACTCGCCAAAGTGTTGTCCGCAAAAAATATCGTGGTAGATCCTCAGAATAAGAGTGGCAAATCCAATACAAAGGTAAACAAGGTTACCAAAATTAAGGTATGTTTCACCATACGTGAAAATTCCGTTGCCGAAGGGGGCACGAAGGATGTTTATCTGCGGATTATCAGGCCGGATGAAGTGGTCCTTCCTTCAGGCAATGGAGAAACCTTTGAATTTAAAGCCGAACAGGTAATCTATTCCGCAAAACGGCAGCTGGAATATGAAAACAAGGACATTGACATGTGTATATTCTGGGACAAAAATGCCGATCTGATCCCTGGTGCCTATACAGTAATATTGTATGCTGAAGGTTATGAGGTTGGTTCTGCTACCTTTACGCTGAAATAATATATTTTGAGAATACTATTTAAGGCCTCCCCGGTTTAAAAAACCCCGGAGGCCTTTTTCCTTAGGGATATTTCCTGCTGCGGGGCAGGTGGTTTTGCCGCAATTTCTTTCTACCAACAGGTTATCCCTATCGGGATTATTTTTACTAGTCCCTCGTCCCTAGTCCCTAATCAGCCTGCCCACAATATAATCTGATACCATCCATCCGGAAGGTGTTAGCCGGATGTTATCCTCCTGCTGCCTTATCCATTTTGTGGATCCAATTGATCGGATGCTTTTTTCAAGTGAATCTGCAACCTGCTGTCCAAACTCATGAACAATATGACTCATGCTGATCCCCCGGTCCGTTCTGAATGAAAGCATCAGATATTCATTAAACTTTGTCTTTTCATCCAGTATCTCAGATTCTGAATAGAGAGATCCTGTTGAAATGGCTTCAATATATCTTCTGATGTGGCTCACATTCCATTGCCGTGAAACCAGGTTGAAGGAATGTGCCGAAGGTCCGAGGCCAAGATATTTCTTCTGCTTCCAGTAATTGCTGTTATGCTGTGACAAATATCCATTCTTTGTCAGATTCGAGATTTCATAATGTACAAAGCCATGGTCACCCGACAGTTTGTTAAGTAACAAAAACTGCTCCGATATGTCCCCTTCTTCGGGTAAATGAATGAGTCCTCCCGATGTCATTCTTGCCATGGCTGTATTGGGCTCAATTGTAAGGTGATAAGCAGATAAATGCTGTACATCCAGTAAAAAAGCAATTTCAAGATTCGCCCTCCAGGCGGACAGATCCATATCCGGTAATCCGTAGATCAGGTCGATAGTTATATTACTGAATCCGGCATTCTTTGCATCTTCAATGCTTTGAAGGGCCTGTTTGGCATTGTGCCTCCTGTTGAGCAGTTTTAAATCATGGTCGCTGAATGACTGTATTCCCACGCTTAGCCGGTTAACCGGGGTTGATTTGCGCAGTACCTGCAGATAAGTGCTGCTGAGATCATCAGGATTGGCTTCGATAGTAATTTCACAGTCAGGTGCAATCCTGAAATTTTCGTAAATCTTCTCAAATAGCTTTTTAAGTCGGGCAACCGGTATTAAAGAAGGCGTTCCTCCGCCAAAATAAATTGTTTCAAGACTTTCCCCTTCAAGATAGGCTGCCCTTTCTGTCATTTCACTTTCCAGGGCAAAAAGATAATCCGGCATCAGCGAAGTGGCTGTTGTCTTGTAAAAATCGCAGTAGCTGCAAATTTTTCGGCAAAAAGGGACATGTATATATAATCCGGCCATATGAACAACGAAATCAATTTACAAATTTACTAAATGCAAAACTCATCATATAAAAAACAATAACTTTAGCACTAAAATAGCAGCATTATACCCAAAACTTTTCACCCGCAGGATAACCATGAAGGAATCACAACATGATCTGGAGATTAGTGAGCTGAATGAAAAGTTAACTTTAGCTAATGAAGAATTAAAAATCAACAATGAGGAGCTGGAAACCTATAAAGCCCAGCTTGAAGAGTTGGTTACAATCCGGACTCAGGAGCTTAAGCGGAGTGAAGTAAAATATTCAAATGTATTTCATCACAGTCCGAGTTTTATTATTGTGAGCAATGTGGCCCGGGGACTGATCCTTGAAATCAATGAATCGTTTACAAAAAAAATCGGATACACTGCCGAAGAACTTACGGGTAAACTTCTCACCGACTTTAACATTATTGATAAAAACCAGTATAAGAAAATTAATAACCTTATACTGCGCCAGGGCTTTTACTCCAACCAGGAAATTACACTTAATACAAAGGATAAGAAAAAGCTGCGTTGCCTGGCCTCAGGTGAAAAGGTTACGATCGGCCCCCATCAGATTATAATTGAAACCATCAGTGACATCACTGAACTTAAAAATATTGAAGAAAGGCTTTCCCTTACTGAAATCCGTTTTAGTAATTTTATTGAACAGAGTACAGAAGGTGTGGCTTATTTCAGACCGCAAAAGCCAATAGACCTCACGCTCCCCACCCCTTCCCAGGCAAAGAAGCTTCTGAACGAGTGCCTGCTTGCTGAATGCAATAATGCATTCAGGAATATGTATGGATATGAATCGGGGCATCCGCTGACCGATATGACCATGATTGAAATATCGGGTGAAATACTGGAAGATGACTGGATTGCCCTGCTGACAGAATTTGTGCAGAGTCAATACAAATTAACCAACTACCCGACAAATGAAATATGCCATGATGGAACACAGGTATATTTCATTCATAACCTCATTGGCATCATCCAATCGCGAAAACTGGTGGGCTTATGGAGCTCACGGCGCAATATAACGGATTTGAAAAAGGCCGAGGAATCACTGAAATATAAAAATTCACTTGAGAATCTTATCGCCGATATATCTACCCGATTTATAAATCTTTCTCCTGAATTGCTGGATCAGAACATTGATAATGCGCTGCGTGAAATATGCTCATTTATAAATGCCGATTCAGGATTTCTTATTGATATCCAATTTTCAGAAGGCTATTATCGCCTGACACATTCCTGGACTGACGACAAAATCAGTTATGATCCCAAATATTTTGAACGGGCCCCTATTCATGAGCTTACCGAGTGGATTGAAAAAATTAATCTGGAAGAATACCTCCTGATAAATTCACCATCCGATATACCGGGTAAATCGTATCTGAAGCAAGCATTTACCCATTCAGGAGTGGCCAGTATGATATTAATACCCATAAAATTTCAAGGTAATGTTTTGGGAGTCATGGGCTTGAGTACAACCAAACCGGAAAGAAGATGGAGTGGAGATGAAGTTTCACTCATGAAGGTTGTGGGTGAAACATTTGTAAATACGATCAATCGAAAGCGATCTGAAAAGATCCTGATTGAAAATGAAAAAAAATACAGGGAAATCTTTAACGCCACTAATGAGGCTATCTTACTTCATGACGCCATAAGCGGCGGGATAATCGATGCCAATCAGGCAGCACTTGACATGTTTGGTGTTACACCTGATGAAGTAATTAATACCTTACCACAGCAAAGTAATGTTCTCGACCTTGGATTCAGTCATCCCACCTTTCTTGAATCCATGCGGCAAGCTATTGAAAATAAGCAAATGGTATATGAAATGCTGGCTCGCCGCAAAAACGGAGAAAATTTCTGGGCCGAGGTTTCGTTAAAAAGCTCTGAAATTGGCGGAGATCTGCGAATAATTACAGTGGTGCGCGACTTTTCCGAACGCAGGAAAAATGAGGAAGTGATCAGGCAAAGTGAAGAACGATTCCGTTCTATCATACAATATCTTACCGATGTAATCTGGATCCTTGACAAGGAACTGAAGATCATGTATGAATCTCCCTCCAGCTGGCAGGTACTGGGTTATGAACCATGTTATCTGATCGGAAAATCAGGCCTTGAGTTAATCCATCCCGAAGACAAAAAAATTGTGATGAAGGACCTGAAAGAGGTTTTCAATAAGCAAAATGACTATTTACCCACTGAGTTCAGGGCAAAACACCAGGATGGCCATTGGGTGTCATTGGAGGCTATCGCCAACAATATGCTCGACCATCCGGCCATTCAGGGGATAATCATTACCTGCAGGGACATCACAGAACGCAAGCAGGTTGAAAAAGCGATGAGAGTAAGTGAATCCAAATTCAGAAATATTTTTAACAACAGCAGTGATGCCATTATTATAATCAGGAACAACTATTCAATACTTGAGGTAAATGAAGTATTCCTTCGGATTTCAGGATTCACCGTGGAAGAGACCTTGTCGATGAAACTTACCGATATCATCAGTGACGCTTATCTTCCCCAGATTGTTGACAAACTCACCCGCTATTTTCAAAATGAAAGTGTGGCTGCCATTGAATGTGAAATCAGGCTTAAATCAAAATTGAATCTGCCGGTTGAGATCAACAGCAAGCTGATTGAATATGAAGGCGAAATGGTTCTTGTTTCCATACTGAGAGATATTACGGAGCGCCGGCAACTTGAAAATCGCATACTTGACACGATTATCTCAACAGAAGAAAAGGAACGCGAAAAATTTGCGCGAAATCTTCATGATGAACTCGGTCCCCTCCTTTCAAGCATAAAAATGTATGTTAACTCACTGGCTTCAGCGACCGATCAGCAAAAACATTCCTTTATTATTTCCCAACTCAAGCAAATTCTCACAGAGGCCATTCAAAGCACAAAAGAACTTTCAAATGATCTGAGCCCTCATGTACTTGCCAGTTATGGACTGGTTGCTGCACTGGATTGGTTCATCAATCAGATCAAACCCCATGTTTCAGTGAATTTTGAAACCACCCTGAAGGAGGAAAGATTCTCCAGTTCACTTGAATTATCCATTTACAGGATAATTAAAGAACTCATTAACAATACAATAAAACATGCCCGGGCGGATTCGATTTCAATTAACCTCCATATTTATCTTCATTCCATTCGATTGTCCTATTCAGACAACGGAGTTGGATTTCCGGACAACTGGCAGGATAATTTTGATTCAATGGGAATGGGCATGTCAAATATTATGAGCAGATGCCGCTCAATAAATGCAGTCAGCAAATTTTATAATCATGCTCCCCGTGGGATGTCTTTTGAGATGGAAGTTCAGTTGGATATGAATTAATCAGGGATTATCAGGATATGATTATATTTAGGGTATGAAAAAACCTGGCATTATTATCGTAGATGACCATAAACTTTTCAGGAGCGGGTTAAAATACATCCTTGAAGAATCCGGCCTTTACCAGGTAATGGCAGAAGCCTCAAACGGTGCGGAATTTCTTGATTTACTCAGGGATATTGCTCCTGATCTGGTAATTCTTGATATCAATATGCCTGTGATGAATGGTATAGAGGCGGCAAAAAGGGCAATTTCCATATTTCCGGACCTCCCCATTCTCATTTTATCCATGCACAGCGAATCGGAATATTATACAACCTTGCTTGATACCGGAGTCAAGGGTTTTGTGCTCAAGGATGCCGACAATGAAGAATTTTTTACTGCTATACAAAAAGTACTGCGTGGTGGCACTTATTTCTCGCAGGAACTACTGCTGAATATCATAAGGAAAGAATCACAGACCAACACTGTTAAACTTACCCGACGGGAAAGAGAGGTACTGGAGCTTTTGAGCAAAGGACACTCAAACCAGGAAATATCAGTTTTTTTAAACATCAGTCAGCGAACAGTAGAGCGTCATCGCACCATTTTACTCGAAAAAACAGGTTCCCGTAACTCTGTGAGTCTGATCGTATATGCAATCAAGAATAAACTTGTTTGAAAAAATCATCTTTTGTCGGTAAATACTCAAAACCAGATAGGTATTTACCGGTGGTAAATTTGGGAGTAATTGCGTATCATTTTAAGTAATTAATACCTTACCTGTGGTTACATCTTGCCCTATCTTTGACATAGAAAAAGAAACAAGACTAATTCTATTGAGACTGAAAAAAACGATTCTCACAAAAATAAAATATACATTGCTTTGAAGCAAAAAATTACCTACAAAAATATTTAAGACTAGGGTTTGGTTGGATTTAGGTAGGAAAGCGGGGAGTTGGTTTTACTAGCTTCCCGCTGGATTTTTTAAGGGGGTAGGTAGAGAGACGAAATCAAAAATTAAAGTAATTTAGTCAATATATTTTCTGTTCCATTCAAATTTAAACTGGTACCTATTTTAAGTCAGGCGAATTTGAAAATTGTTGAAAAAGTTGTTTCTCTATGAAGAAGCTGAAGATTTTGATTGTTGATGACAACCCCCATTTTGTAAATGCCCTTCGGTTTATGCTGATGGATTATTTTGAAGATCGCATTGAATCTATATCTACCGCATCTGATGGACAGGATTGTATGATGCAGCTAAGAAGCCGTGTGTGTGATTTTGTTTTTATGGATATTAATATGCCAAATATAAATGGCATTGAAGCCACACGGCAGGCAACCATTTTATACCGGAATCTGATTGTTATTGCTGTTTCCTTTCATTCTGAAATGAAATATGTGGTGCAGATGATTGAAGCAGGAGCCCGGAGTTATATCATCAAGGATGAGATCAGCCATGAATCTCTCGAAAAGGCACTGGCCATCGAATATACTTTTTAAAGCATTTAATCAGCATTTTATATATAGTTTGTGAGACCTGGTCAAAGGCTCTCATTTTGTTGATACATATCTGATTTAGTTTCTTAAAATATGCTTATTTTTAAATCAAATTGTATTGACATGGTGCCCGGAATTAAAGAAACAACCCATACTCCAGCAGTTAAAATATTTCCTGATGAACGTCGGATAGTCATTTCAGGACAGTCACGACTGGAGGATCCCTCTTTTTTTATGAAGAACTTACTCTACTCATTGATGATAATCTGAATGATTTCAAAACGCATGCCTCTATCGATTTTATTTTGCAGTATCTGAATTCAAGTTCTTCGAAATGGCTCTTTCACATTTTGAAGGGACTTCAGGGTAAATTTCAGGGGAAAAAAATAATTACCATTAACTGGTATTACGATAGTGACGACGAAAGCATACTGGAAGCGGGCGAGGTATTCCAATCCCTTTTAAATCTTCCGTTTAACCTGGTTGAAATCGACCAATAATAATCCTTTACGCATATGTTAAAGCTATATTTTATTGCCATCCCGGCCTTATTGCTATCCCAATTAACCATCGGGACCTCTGGCCAAACAGTCAACGAACGCAAACTGGAGCCCTTTACTAAAATAATTGCCGGGGATAAGATCATTGTGCAGCTTCTAAAATCCGACCATGAATCAGCCCAGGTCAAGGTTCAGGGTATTGAAGCATCCGCAGTGAAAACAGAAGTCTCCGGAGGTACCTTATCCCTGTCAATATATGGCGAACCGTTTACAAAGAAAAAAGTAATGGTCACAATTAATTACAAGGTTATTAATTCCATCACAGTGAATAACGGATCTGAAGTAAGTACCGGTAACCTTTTTAAGGCCGATACCCTGAGAGCAGATCTTAAAAGTGGCGGGGTTTTATATCTTGACGCAGACATTGGCTGCCTGATCGCTAAAATCACAGAAGGCGGATTACTAAGCGCAGAGGGCTATGCCACTTCACAGGAAGTAACTGTTGCTTCCCTGGCCACCCTTTCGGCATTTGATCTTGAAAGTGATAAAGTTATAATAAAAGCGATTACCGGAGGTAAGGCAAAAATCAATGTGGCGGAAGAACTGGAGGCCGAAGCCAGTTCAAATGGCTATATCAGCTATAAGGGCAGTCCTGCAAAATTAAAACAGACAACGAACTCAGGCGGCAGTATCGTTGTTTATAAACCATAAGCAGGAATAATTCCTGCTGTTGAGGTTTAACCGTATGCCAACTGACAATAATATTCCTGTAGTCGATTTGCAGGAGGTAAACAAGCAATTCAAGGAAGTAGTTGCCGTTGATCATATTTCCCTTCGGATTAAAAAAGGCACTTACCTGGCCCTGCTGGGGCCTAATGGTGCAGGTAAAACTACGCTTGTAGAAATGATCGAGGGTTTGCAGAATCCCGATTCAGGAGAAATTTCCCTTTTCGGAAAAAAATGGCAGGGAAATGAGGACTTTCTTCACCATCAGCTGGGCATATCTCTCCAGGAAACTCGGTTTATCGACAAGCTGAGTGTACAGGAAACCCTTAAATTGTTTGCCAGTTTTTATGGCCTCTCCACCAACCGTGTGAAAGAGGTAACCGCCTTGACCGGACTGGAAGAAAAAACAAAAACCTATACAGTAAACTTATCCGGAGGCCAGCGTCAACGGCTTGCCCTGGCCATTGCCCTGTTGAATATGCCACCCCTTTTGATGCTCGACGAGCCAACTACCGGACTGGACCCCACTTCAAGAAGGGAATTCTGGCACATCCTGATGAGCCTCAAAAAGAATCTGAAGACCACACTCATCCTCACCACCCATTATATGGAAGAAGCTGCCTTCCTGTGTGATGAGATTGTAATTATGGACCATGGTAAATTCCTTGCAAAGGGTACACTCGAACAATTGTTGTGTGAACATGACAAGGGAGAAATCATTGAGTTTTCATTGCAGGAAAGACCACAAACACTTAACCTGGCACTGATTCCGGCTCAGCGTGAATTTGCATGGGACAATGAATCCCGCAAGGGATGGGTGCTTGTTAATGACATTATTTCCAGCATTCCTGGTTTTATGCAATTTATTGAAAATAATAACTTTCATCTTACCTCATTCGAATGTCGCAAGATGACCCTGGAGGATTTATTTTTATCACTCACTGGTAGAAAAATCAATGATGAAGGCTAGCCTGCATTCATTATGGCAATTAATCTCCATTAATTATAAGGAATTCCTCCGCGAACCTGGCATTCTCTTCTGGTCACTTGCATTTCCGGTGCTGATGGCATGGGTATTGGGTATTGCTTTTACCAAACGTGCAGAATCGGTTCAGATAATTGCATTTGTGAGTTCGCCGGCCATCGAAACTAAACTGGACCTGTTTCTTGGTGAAACGGAAAAATCAACCACTTCAAATCATACTGTATTTCAGAAAACTTTTGATAACAAGCTGGGAAAACTTACTTTCAGATTGTTTCCCGTTACAATCGACAGCGCCATCCTCATGTTGAAAAGAGGTGAAACCTCACTGATCCTCCAGGAACAGGGAGATAGTATTGTATACTTATTGGATCCCCAAAATGCCGAGGCCAAGTTGAATTATCTCGTACTGTCCGCTGCCATTAACCATGATCCACTGATTTACAATACGGAATCAGTTCAACTATTGAGTCAGAGCGGTACCAGGTATGTCGATTTTCTGATACCCGGATTGCTTGCCCTGGGGATCATGAATGGATTTCTATGGGGAATTGGCTATACCCTGATCGAAATTCGTACCAAAAAGCTATTGCGAAGGATGGTGGCAGCTCCTATGAAGAAATCACTGTTTTTATTTTCGCATTTTTTTTCACGTCTTACCCTTTCTGTCTTTGAAGCTGTTGTACTTTTTTGTTTTGCCTGGTTTTATTTCCGCATCCAGATTCAGGGAAGTATTTCAGCTTTCATGCTGATCTTCCTGGCCGGTAGTTTTTGTTTTGCCGGTATCGCCCTTCTCATGGGTTCACGCACTTCCAGTTCAAGGGTGGGCAATTCCCTTATCAATTTGATCACCTTGCCCATGATGATATTGTCGGGTATATTTTTCAGTTATCATAATTTCCCGGAAGTGGTCATTCCCGTGATCCAGAAATTGCCTCTCACACTGCTTACGGATAGCTTACGCGGTATAATGACCGAGGGGACCGGAATACGGGAAAACTTGTCAGCCGTTTTTATTCTTTCGGGAGTGGGTACATTTTGCTTTTTCCTGGGTCTTCGGATTTATAAATGGTATTGATTATCTTCCATACCCTGAAGTAAAAATTCAGCAATTCCCAGGTCCTGTTTCAGTGTGATCTTTATGTTTTCAGGATTTCCATCTACCAGGTGAATGCTATAACCCCGGCTCTCTACCACACTGGCATCATCGGTAAAACAGGGGTGATATTCCTGCTGATACGCCTCCTTCAGTATATGGCTAATAAATACCTGCGGGGTTTGTATCAGACGGTATTTCGCACGATCTACCTGCCTGTTTCCCTGCTCATCAGTTATTCTTAAGGTTTCCGGAATTTCAATACAGGGCACTGCATTCCCTTGGTCTCCCGCAACAATAAAGCAACTATGTATAGTGTGCAGGCTCACCAGTGGCCTAACTCCATCATGCACTGCAACAAGGCACTGGTCCGGAATGCCGTCCAGGTTTTTTTGTATGGAATGAAATCTGGTTTCTCCGCCGGTCACCCTCTCATGCCTGATTTTAAAGCCATATTTCTCACAAAGACCGTTCCAGGCTTCAATCTGCTCCGCGGGTAAAACAAGGATGATCCGCATTCCGGAATCATACCGGTGAAATTTGTTGATTGTATGCATCAGAACAGGAATTCCATTCAACAGCATAAACTGCTTGGGAACCTGTGATTTCATCCTTTTCCCGGTGCCCCCGGCGACAATCAGCGTAATTTTTTCCAAGGCAACTAATCATATAGATTTAATGTTTTAAATTTACAAAAACTGGCCAATAAAAATTTGGGACTCCCCCACTAAAAACTGATAAATATGATCAGCAAAGAAATATTCCGTTTTCTACAGCAGCTCCGGCTTAATAATGACAAGTTCTGGTTTGATGCAAACCGTAGCCTGTATGCCGGGCTTCGCAAAGAGTTTGAGGACTTTCTTGAAATTGTGATTTCCGAGATAGGCCAGTTTGACCGCGAGGCAGCTCAAACAACTGCCAAGGCATCCATATTCCGGATTAACCGGGATATCAGGTTTTCAAATGACAAGCTACCGTACAAAACAAATTTTGGCGCATTTATCGCAAAAGGTGGGAGAAAAGGAATCAATTCAGGATATTATATCCATGTTGAGCCAGGAGAATGCTTTCTGGCCGGAGGTATTTATATGCCATCAGCACCGATGCTGAAGGCAATCCGTGAAGAAATTTTTGAAAATATCGATGATTTTAAGGATATCCTGCATGCACCTGCCTTTGTGAAGCACTTCGGTGACCGCATCGGGGATGAAAAACTCAAATCGGCACCACGGGGCTTTCCAAAGGATTTTGCAGATATGGATTACCTTAAGTATAAATCCTACACCGTAATAAAAAGTGAACCCGACAGCGTATATCAGAAAGCTGATTTTATAAAAGAAGTAAAAGCTGTATTCATGGCCATGGCTCCCTTTAATCAATTCCTGAATCGCGCAGTGGAGGATGTTGAAAGGTAGCCTGATCAATACTTTGTGTTTCTTTAAACAAGTTTTCTGGCTTCAGTAGCCTTCAATAAAATTTGGACAATTTCATCAATACTGAAGGTCATGCAATTAAAGGTGAGATCAAAACGGGTATAGTCGGTATCTTTTCCCTGGAAGTATTCACGGAATTCTTTTCTTTTTTTGTCAACTTCAATAGCGGTCTTTCGGGCCTCGTTATGTGAAATATGATAGTTTTCTGCTACCCGTAAAATACGCCAATCCAGCGGGGCTTCCAGCATAACATGCAATGACCTCGGGATATCATGGGTAATAGCCACTCCCCCACGCCCAACAATGATCACATGACCTTCCTGGGCCATGTTCCGGATTACCTTGCCAATAGTGTTCCGGATTTTCCGTTCGCTCTTGTAATATTTGTTAAACTGGGCTGACAAAATATCATCAAGCATGCTCTTTTGCTGGTAGTCAAATACATACTTGATTTTCTCAGGATCCACCTCTAACGCCCTGGCTGATTCTGCCATAATTTCTTTTGTAACATACTTCCATTTAACTTGCTTGCCTTTAGCAACCATTTTCCGGGTTAATTCTTCAGCCAGGCTGCTGGCAATAAGCTTTGAAGGGCATCCGTATTCACGCGAAATGGTAATAACCGGTCCGGCCTCTCTTAGAAGCTCGACTTCATTGTGGATGCGCTCTGACATATATTTCGAGATGTCAATATGCATGTCCCGAAAAAGTTTTGTTAATGAAATATACTCATTTTTTTCCAATTTTAATAGACTTTCCCAAAATTCTTCTGTCTCATTTTCAGGAAGTCGTATCCGAAAAACAAATTCACTACTCTTGTGGATATGCAAGGGTCAAAATCGCTACTTTTGTATAAAAGTTATCAGGATGATCATGCTGACAGATCGGGAATTACTTAAATCGTCAATCCGGAACATTCCGGATTTTCCAAAAAAAGGCATCCAATTCAAGGATATCACAACGGCGCTCAAAAAACCCGAGGTGTTTTCCATGATTGTGGATGATATCTCGTCTCATTTCAAAGATTTAGGGATAACCAAGGTTGCAGCGATTGAATCCAGGGGATTTATTACCGGAGGAGCGGTTGCCTTAAAGCTTGGAGCCGGATTTGTTCCGATCAGAAAACTTGGTAAATTGCCCGCCTTGACTTTCTCAAAGCAATATGATCTTGAATATGGAAAAGACTCCCTCGAAATACACCAGGACGCCCTTGGACCCCAGGATGTAGTTTTGCTCCATGATGACCTGCTTGCCACAGGAGGTACAGCACTGGCCGCCATTGAACTGCTGGGGAATTTCAATATCAGGCAAATCTATGTCTGTTTTATTATTGAACTTGACTTTTTACAAGGCCGCCAACGCTTATTGTCTTATGCAGATGTTTATTCACTGATTCATTTTTAATCAGGAAAGGATGAAAATCATATCTAAAATGAAAATGGCGGAGGTAATTCACCTGAATTATCATTTGCTGCCCATCATATCGAGATTCGGCATTCACCTTGGTTTCGGGGAAAAAACAATTGAACAGCTATGCCATGAGTACAACCTGGATCTCAATTTCTTCCTCGTAATTCTAAACTCTTACCACGATAAAGACTATTTCCCGCGGAAACATCTCCAGGGTTTTCCAGTTAAGCTTATAATTGAATACCTGAGGAAATCGCATGAATATTATCTTACAATCAAGATCCCGTTGATCGACAAACTTCTCAAGCAACTTTCCGCTCAGGATAAGGGACTTAGCGGGGAATCGCTGCAACTCACCGACAAGTTCTTTAATGAATACAAGCATGAATTGTCTGCACACATTCAACGTGAAGAAGAAAAGGTTTATCCCTACATTTTTACAATTGAGGAGGCTTTCCGGCAAGGTAAATCAAACAGTGACCTGGTGGCACTTATAAGGAAGTATTCCATCGATGATTATGAAATAGAGCATGACAATGTGGAAGACAAACTGTATGATCTCCAGAATATAATTATCAAATACCTTCCCCCTCCCCTGGATATGTACCTTTGCCATACCGTACTTATGGAAATGTTCAGGCTGGAGACCGATTTGTATGATCATGCCCGAATTGAGGATATGGTGCTTGTACCCAAGGTCAGGTTTATGGAAAAATGGATTGAAGAACATTATACTCCTTAACAGGCATGGATTATATTAATGTCATAATCGCTGATTTGTCACAGTTATCGCGACTTGGATTAATCAGTCTGCTTAACCGGATGAAATATCCTTTCCATATCAGGGAGATTGCCTCTCCTGATAAATTAACCGCCTTGCCTTCAAAGGATCAGGCGGAAATTTTTGTTGTCAGCAGTGCTTTTCTTCGTAAATGTCCGCCATCACTGATTCAAAGCCTGCAACTGCGCTATAATTCAAAGGTAAGAATACTCATTGGCGATGCTGAAACCGGACCTGAGAAAACATTCCGCTTTTCCGAGATTATTGATCCTTCAGATCATGATAAAAATATTATCCGTAAGCTTGAAAAGCAATTTTCACAAATCTATAAGCAAAAGGAGGAACCTGATTCACCTGAAGGTATAAGCGACCGGGAAAAAGAGGTTCTCCGGCTTGTTGCTGTGGGATTAACCAATAAAGAAATCGGGGACAAGCTTTTTATCAGCTCCCATACAGTCATCACCCACAGGAAAAATATTTCAGCCAAACTGGGTATTAAAACTATTGCAGGCCTTACCATGTATGCGTTGATCAATCATTTGATCGTTACTGAAGAAAAAATCTGATATACCTATGATCGACAGAAATACAATTGACCGGATTTTTGCTGCAGCCAATATTGTGGAGGTGATCGGTGAATTTGTTAACCTCAAGCGATCGGGTCAGAATTATCGTGGATTAAGTCCGTTTAAAAGCGAAAAAACACCCTCCTTTTTTGTTAGTCCGGCCAAAGGGATCTTTAAATGCTTCAGCACGGGAATTGGAGGAAATGTGGTGAATTTTCTGATGGAGCATGAGAAAATTACCTATCCCGATGCACTCCATTACCTGGCCAGGAAATATAATATCGAAATTGTTGAAAAGGAGGAAACTCCGGAGGAAAGGCAGATTAAGAATGAGCGGGAAAGCCTCCTGGCTGTTAACCAGTTTGCCAGTCAGTATTTTGTTGATACGCTTCACACTGCCGAAGGGAAAGCCATCGGGCAAAGCTACTATGTTGAAAGGGGCTTCAGGGAAGACACCCTTGCAAAATTCCAGCTTGGTTATGCCCGGGAGGACCGGAATGCCTTTACCCGCACTGCCGTTGACAAAAGCTATAAGATTGATTACCTGGTAAAGACTGGTCTCACCATTCAGCATGAGAACCATACCTATGACCGTTTTCATGGACGGGTAATATTTCCGATACATGGACTCACCGGGCAGATTCTCGGTTTTGCCGGCCGTATCCTGAAAACAGATGAAAAAACCGCCAAATACCTGAATTCGCCCGAGTCAGAGATCTATCATAAGAGTGATATTCTGTATGGCCTTTTCTTTGCGCGTCAGGCCATATTAAAGAGTGATAAATGCTTCCTTGTTGAAGGTTATACAGATGTCATTTCATTGCATCAGTCAGGTATTGAAAATGTAGTGGCCTCTTCCGGCACCTCGCTTACAATAAATCAGATCAGGCTGATCAAACGGTTCACCCACAACATAACTATCCTTTATGATGGAGATGAGGCAGGCATCAAGGCCTCCCTGAGGGGTATAGATCTGCTACTGGAGGAAGGATTGAATGTGCGGGTCGTTTTACTTCCCGATGGCGAAGATCCTGATTCCTTCGCCAGGAAGAATAATTCACAGGCCTTTACTGGTTTTATCCTGGCCCATGAAGCCGATTTTATCTCCTTTAAAACCAATTTGCTGAAAAAGGAGGCTGAATCAGACCCCATTAAGCGGGCCGGTCTCATCAGTGAAATCGTCAGGACAATTTCCGTGATACCTGAAAGTATAGCCCGTTCAGTATATATCCGCGAATGCAGTAAACTGCTGGATGTGGATGAAAAGATATTGTATGCTGAAACAGCCCGGTTACGAAATAACCGGAATGAACAAAAGATCAGGCAGGCCAGCGTAAAGGAATACACACCGCCGGTGGAAAGAGCCGTGAATGCAAGGGCTGAATTAATCCCCGAAAATTACCCGGCCGAAAAAGAAGTGATAAGGTTGATACTGCTTTTTGGAAATCAGACAGTTTTCATTACCCCGGCCCGAAAATTCAGAGAATGAAATGCGGGTTGTAGATTACCTGCTTCACGAAATTCAACAGGATGAACTTGAATTCCATCATCCCGTGTTTAACCAGATCTATTCCGAAATCTGCAATCAATCCAATAACAAAGATTTTAATTTTCAGGAATACTTTGTACGTCATTCCGAAGAAGCCCTTGTCCAAAACTGCTGCTGATCTGATAACGGTAGCCTATGATCTGAGTAAAATATGGAAACGCCGGGAAAATTATTACGAAACGGAAGAAATGAAGTTGAAAGAAACAATTCCCGAAGCCATCCTGGCCTTTAAAAACGAAAAAGTGTTAAAACTGCTGAAAGATGCTAGAAAATGATCTACGGTATGCACAGGAACAGGATGACCAGGAAAGGATACAAAACCTGCAATTGAGGTTTATGATATTGAATTCATTGAAATTGGAGTCTATCCAAAGAATTGGGTGACAGAACTTTTTTAATTTGATCTGAAAATTGCTTTACATGAAATATCTCAACTTGCTCCCCCATTTTTGGAAAACAATATTGGTACTGGTAGTTATTTTTTGTTTATGCCTGATTCCGGCCAGGGATCTTAGTAAAATCGATTTTCTTAAACTAAGCTATGAAGATCTGGCAGTTCACCTGATGATGTTTGTTGGCTTTTCATCCATGCTGTTCCTCGAATTGCACAAAAATACGGAACTTTCAAACAAGATGGGAACCCTGTCATTTACGGTATTTTTCTTCTGTGTTTTGCTTGGGATTACTACTGAAATACTGCAACTCCTGCTGACATCCCTCCACCGAAGCGGAAATATAACAGATTTCCTGTTTGATATGATCGGATCAGGACTTGGAATAACCGGGATGCGACTTATAAAGCAATAATCTGTTCCTGCGACTTGATATCGTGGGCCAAATCTTCAATGGTTTGTTCCTTGAACATCCGGATCATTTCACACCGGACAGGCTCATATTTTTTATGAACTGGGCAGGGGATGTTATTTTCATTGCATGTTCTCATGGAGATGAGGCATTTATTAAAAATATCGTCTCCGTCAATAATTGTCACTATTTCATACAGTGATATTTTGTTGGCATCCTTCACCAGGCTGAAACCTCCATTGGGTCCCTTGGTAGAGGACAGTAACTTTCGTTTTACCAGTACCTGCAAAATTTTTGCAAGGAAAGGAGAAGGAATATTCAAATCACCTGCTATTTTCTTAATTCCGACTTTTATTTCGCTGCGGGCATGCAAAGCAAGATAAATTGTAGCCCTGATTGCATATTTGCTGGTATTGGATAACATATTAAAGGCAGTTATATTGGTATTTTGTCAATTCTTCTTTTATGTCTTCCTCCTTCAAAATCAGTAGACAAAAAGATGTCAACTATCTGTTTGGCCTCATCCATTGTTAAAAAACGGGCTGGAAGTGCGCAAATGTTGGCATCATTATGACTGCGGGCCAGAAGAGCTATTTCCGGCATCCAGCAAAGTGCTGAACGTATTAAAGGGTGCTTGTTGGCGGTCATGTTAATACCATTTCCGCTTCCGCATAAGGATATTCCATAATCAGCCCTGTTTTCTGAAACCTGTTTTGCTATTTCATGGCCGAATTCAGGATAATCAGCAGGTTCAGAGGAAAAACACCCCAGGTCGTTCACTTCATGTCCTGCTTCCTGCAAATACAGCATTAACCTGGTCTTTAAAGGATATCCCGCATGGTCGCTGGTTATTGCTATCTTCATCCTCTTTCTGTTTATTGTATATTCACAAATATAAATATAATTTAGAGCAGGCTTTCATTTTTGATAAAAAGAATTGAATATCCGTATCTCGCACATTGTTAAATTTATGTTGGAAACATCTTAATAAAATGTAAATTAATTGGGTGGATGGCAGGATTTTTGCATTTCTGTTTAAAAACAATAAGATTATCAGTATTTATTTGGTGGAAACTTCAAATTTTGAACAAACCATAAACATGAAACAATCATACAAATTCTGGTTAATTTTGTACACCCGGAGTTGTTAACCAATGGTTAATAAAACCGGAATATATTTATTTTCAGACCATAGTTTTCAGAACTGGTTGTTAGAAGATGTTAATTAAGGTTTGATAATGTAAAAGTCAAGGATATCGCCTTATTTTTTTAAACAGAATTAACACCCTATCATCATCTCTTAAAATTGATTTATGAATAGTTTAATATATAATAATGAATTGTTGAAAAAGGGGTTTTTGGAGATGCCGATTAATCCTGAATTAAATCTGATCGATGAAATATATCGGATGAAAAAGGAAAAAAATGCGGTGATCCTGGCTCATTATTATCAGGAAGGTAAAATACAAGATCTTGCTGATTATGTGGGTGATAGCTTATACCTTTCTCAACAGGCAGCGAGGACAAATGCCGATATTATTCTGTTTTGCGGAGTTCATTTTATGGCTGAAACTGCAAAGATCTTATCTCCTTCAAAAAAGGTATTATTACCTGATCTGAGAGCAGGGTGCTCTTTGGCGGATTCCTGTCCAAAGGATGATTTTAAAGCGTTTCTTAAAAAATACCCTGATCATACTGTTATAAGTTATGTTAATACTACCGCGGAGATAAAAGCTTTGTCAGACATTATTTGTACATCTTCCAATGCTGTACAGATAGTTCAGTCATTGCCTGAATCTGAAAAAATTCGTATTTGCTCCGGATAAAAACTTAGGTAACTATATTGCCGGAATTACCGGAAGACCAATGGTTATATGGGATGGTGCCTGTCATGTTCATGAGGCTTTTTCTCTTGAAAGGATACTTGAATTGAAGAAACTTCATCCGGAGGCTAAAATTATTGCTCATCCCGAATGCAATAAGCCGATACTGATTGTTGCGGATTATATTGGATCTACATCTGCTTTATTGAACTTTGTTAAAAAAGATACGGGAAAATCATATATTATTGCTACTGAATCGGGAATACTTCATCAGATGAAAAATGCATGTCCTGACAAGCTGTTTATAGCAGCTCCGCCAAAGGATGTGACATGTGGGTGCTCGGATTGCAGTTTTATGAAGTTAAATACGGTTAATAAGGTGTATAACACTTTGAAATATGAGGCTCCTGAAATATTTGTCAGATGAGGAATTACGTGTAAAAGCTGAAAAATCTATAAGAAGAATGCTTGAAATATCTGAAAAACTGGGATTATAACTATGAAGAAATCGTTTATCACTTTTGACTTTGCTTTTTATTGACTCCTTCTTTATTCCTTTTCAGCCAGAATACTGAAACGAAAGACGGGGCAGTGAAAATATATTATCCAAATGGTAAATTGTCAAGTGAGGGGATTATGCGCAAGGGACTTCCTGATGGATACTGGAAGACATATTATCCTTCAGGCATTTTAAAATCCGAAGGAAACAGGCGAAATCATTTGCTGGACAGTACCTGGATATTTTACAATGAAATGGGGGATACACTGCAGAAGATGAACTATATAATGGGTAAACGGAACGGTTTTGCCATTGAGTATAATTATAAGGATCTTAAGGATCCTATTCATCAAGGAAATATTATTTCGAAAGAGCTGTTTGTGAATGATAAAAGGGAAGGCAAGTCGTATTATTACTATGAAAACGGTAAACTTAAGGAAACTGTTGAATTTAGAAATAATAAAAGAAATGGCACTGGTATTGAGTATGATATGGATGGAAAGATAATTACCATTCAACGTTTTATAAATGGTTCCCTTGTTGAGAGGGAGAGAATTAACCGTTTTGATCAGGCTGGTTTAAAGCAGGGTGTATGGAAAACCTTTTATAATAATGGCAGGATTAAAACCGAAGCAAATTATAAAAATGATATTCTAAACGGTCCATATAAAGAATATGATGAGAACGGCATGGTTAAGGTTTACTTTCAATATGCTGAAGGTAAGATGTTGGAAAAAGCTGATACAGCTGAGCTTGATATTGAGGTAAGGAATAAGTATGACGAGGATGGAAAGGTAATCTATACTGGCTATTATCGTAAGGATGTGCCTGTTGGTATACATCGTAGCTTTAATAAGGAAGGCAAGGTCATAAATGCTGTATTATATAGCAATGACGGGGTAAAAGTCGGTGAAGGCATAATTACTCCGGAAGGAAAGAAAGAGGGACCATGGAAATATTATTTTGAAAATGGAAAACTGAAATCATCCGGCAGCTATGCCAATAATCTTCAAACTGGCACATGGAAGTATTTATTTGAAAACGGGAAAACTGAGCAAAACGGGGTTTTCAAAAATGGAAAATATGATGGCCTTTGGCAATGGTTTTATGAAAATGAAAATTTAAAACTCGAGGAGGAATATTATGAGGGTAAGGAAGAAGGGACTAGCACAGAATATGATTCAACAGGGAACATTATAACAAAGGGAACTTATTTTGACGGACAAAAAGAAGGTGATTGGTTTTATAAGGTGGGCGATTATAGTGAAAAGGGGAAGTATGTTGGTGACCTGAAGGATGGAAAATGGGAAGCCTTTTACGGTGATGGCAAACTTGAATATGAAGGCAATTATGTGCAGGGAAATCCTGATGGGGAGCATGTTTATTATTATAATAACGGAAAGATCAAAGAGATCAATTATTATGTTATGGGCATAGCAGAAAAGAATTGGAAGAAATATGATGAAAATGGTGTTCTTCTCATCACAATTACATATAAGGATAATAAGGAATTCCGGATCAATGGGGAAAAGATCGAATTTGTCCAGGATGATGTTAAGCTGATACAATAGGGTATTATGAATGAAGATTTTGAATTAAGGAAAATACAGCTTACCGAGGAAGAGCGCGAGATTGACCGGAGTATAAGACCAAAGGATTTCAGTGATTTTAATGGACAGGATAAACTTGTTCAGAATCTGAAGGTTTTTGTTCAGGCAGCGCGTTTAAGGAAGGAATCTCTTGATCATGTTATTCTTTCGGTCCTCCGGGTCTTGGTAAAACAACGCTGGCCCATATTATCTGCAATGAACTGAAAAGCAATATACGAATTACATCCGGGCCTGTTTTGGAAAAGGCAGGAGACCTTGCCGGTATCTTAACGAACCTTGAGAGCCATGATGTGTTGTTTATTGATGAAATTCACAGGTTGAATGCTACGGTCGAGGAATTCCTGTATTCTGCCATGGAGGATTATAAAATTGATCTGATCATTGATAAAGGCCCTGGGGCTCGTTCTGTACAACTTTCCCTGAATCCTTTTACGCTGATTGGTGCGACTACGCGTGCCGGGTTACTTTCGGGTCCTCTTCGCGCCCGATTTGGAATAAACCTTCACCTCGAATATTATGATTGTGAGGTTCTTGAAAAGATCATTAATCGTTCTGCCAATCTTTTTAATATAAAAATTAATCCCGGAGCCGCCTTCGAAATAGCTTCAAGGTCAAGAGGTACTCCCCGTATTGCAAATGCTTTATTGAGAAGGGTGAGGGACTTTGCCCAGGTTAGAAAATTAAAGGAAATTGATCTTGAGGTTACTGAGTTTGCCTTGGAGGCACTCAATATAGATAAGGACGGTCTTGATGAAATGGACAACAAAATTCTGCTATGCATCATCGAAAAGTTCAGGGGTGGACCTGTAGGTCTCACAACTATTGCCACAGCTGTTAGTGAGGATCCGGGCACTATTGAGGAGGTCTATGAGCCGTTCCTGATAAAACAGGGTTATCTTAAAAGAACACCAAGGGGCCGTGAGACTACGGAACTTGCCTATAAGCACCTTGGAAAGACAAGGTATGGTGATTTTACTCTTCAGTTATAAAAAATCCTTTACGGAATGTTTGTTTCTCGCAGATCTCGCATTAATTTATTTCACGCTTTTTTCTCGGATGTGATTCAGATTAACTGACGATCTGCGATCTGCGAAAAACCTTGGAGCTTTGCCTAAACTGCGATCTCATCAGAAGTTTCTCACGGTTCAGAAAACGAATGTCATTTTCAAAATACAATCGAAGGTCATTGACCTGAAATTTAAGCATGGCTATTCGTTCGAGACCCATACCAAAAGCAAAACCTGTGTACTTCTTACTATCAATGGATGAAGATTCGAGAACATTTGGATCAACCATTCCACAACCAAGTATTTCCAGAAAGCCCGTATATTTGCATACATTACATCCTGATCCTCCGCATATTGTGCATGAAACATCGAGTTCAGCAGATGGTTCTGTGAATGGAAAGAAAGAAGGCCTTAACCTGATCTGTGTTTTTTCACCAAACATTTCCCGGGCAAAAAACATAAGCGTCTGTTTGAGATCGGCAAATGAAACATGTCTCATCAATATAAAGTCCTTCAATCTGATGAAAAATGCAATGCGCCCGGGCTGAAATAGCTTCATTTCGAAACACACGGCCGGGAAAGATTTTCCTGATCGGTGGTTGTCCGTTTTCCATGGTACGGACCTGAACTGAGGATGTATGTGTTCTTAATAGAATATCAGGATTTTTTTCAATAAAAAAGGTGTCCTGCATATCACGGGCCGGATGTTCAAGAGGAAAATTCAATCCAGAAAATACATGCCAGTCGTCTTCAATTTCCGGACCTTCGGCTACAGTGAAACCAATTTTTGAAAAATATGGAAATTATTTCTTTTCTGATCAGTGATACAGGATGCCTGCTTCCAAGTGGCACTGGAGTCAGGCGGGAGGCTAAGATCATCCTGTGAATTCCCTGGCTGTTTGAGAAAGACGATCTTTGAAAAGAAGGTATTTTTCATTGGCCTGGTTTTTCAAAATATTAAGCCTGGCCCCTGTTTCCTTTTTCTCATGGTTTGGGACCGGTCTTGAATGAATCAAATAGCTGGGCAATAATACCTTTCTTGCTTAAATATTGAATCCTGAAATTTTCGAGTTCCTCAATATTGTTTAATTCTACGAGATCGAGATCAGCACTATGTTTTTCAATAAGAGTAAGCATCTTATAGGATGTTATTTGATAATGGAAGCATGAATGATACGAATATCAGTGAGTGGCCTGTTCCGGCTGTCGGTTGATGCAGCAGCAATTTTATCCACTATATCCAGTCCTTCAGTAACTTCTCCAAATACTGTATATGCATTGTCACAGATGGGGTGTACCGCCTATCGTTGTATAGGCATCGCGTTCTTCCGAAGTAAATGGTGCATGCCTTCCCGAAGATTGAAGTGCATCCAGTTGTGAATTCGTTAACGGTGCTCCCTGAACGATATAAAACTGAGATCCTGACGACTGTTTCTTGGGATTCACTGCGTCTCCCTGACGCGCTGCTGCAAGAGCCCCTTTTTTGTGAAAAAATTGTGGGAGTATCTCAGCTGGGATTTTATAAGAAGGACCACCCACACCAAGATGCTGATCAGGCGTTGCTTTTCTTGAATCCGGATCACCGGTTTGAATCATGAACTGGGGTATTACACGGTGAAACAAGACACTGTCATAATACTTTCATTAACCAGCTTTATAAAATTGTCACGATGGAGCGGAGTTTCATCATAAAGACGGATCTTTATATCACCGGCCGTAGTTTGAAGTAGAATGTTCGTTTGCGTGTAAGCCATGAAGTTAGATATTAATAATGTAAGAACTAAGGAGACTGTAAGAATGCGTGTTGTTTTTCATATTTTGTAATTTCAAAACAGGTGAATTATTTCAGGTTGTGAAATTATGAAATTTTTGGCTCTCCAAATCGTTTGTAAACAAGTTATCTTTGTTAAGCAATCGGAAGATTTGTGAGTTAATTCATATTAAAATAGAGAAATGAGTGAAATGAGAACTGTATGTATTGCGGGAGCAAGTGGATTTATCGGACATAATTTGGTTCAAAGGCTCCTTAGTGAGGGTTATGCTGTATCTGTCATTTCAAGAGAGGATTTTAAAAAGGGAAATGTTATTGGAAAAATCGGAGATTGTTCCATAGTTATTAACCTTATCGGAGAATCAATTGCGGGTTTTTGGACAAGAAGGAAAAGAAATAGAATTTACGACAGCAGAATTAGGACTGCAAATATATTGGTTGAGGCAATTAATCAGGCGGGAAATGATGTTAAATTACTGATCCAGGTTTCAGGCGTCGGTATTTACGATCATCAGCATATTCACGAGGAAGATAGTAAGAATTATAACGATGATTTTTTAAGTGAGGTTATTAAGGACTGGGAAGGTGAATTAACTAAAATAAGGAAGGACAATTTACGGGTTATAATTCTCCGGTTAGGCATTGTTTTGGATAAGCATGGCGGCATTTTAAAGCAATTGATGTATATTTTAAGATGGGGGTTGGAATTGGTGTTAAGAGTGAGGAGTATTTTCCTTTTGTACAGATGGATGATTTGATGAATGTATTTTTATTTTGTATTAAAAAGCCGGAAATAATCGGCGTGGTAAATGTTGCTGCACCGGTTTTTTCAAAAATAAAGCAATTTTTTAAAGTGGTAGTTCTGGTTAAAAGGTGAGATTTTTATTCTGGTTTAATACCGGCTTCATTGAGTTTTTGCTTGGGAAGAGCGGTAGTCTCCTTACCAGAGGACAAAGGGTCGTTCCTGCAAAATTGCAAAAGGAGGGTTTTATATTCGGTTATGATAATATTGAAGATGCTTTAAACAGGGCATGCAATTGACCGATGAATTGCCTTACTTTGCAGAAGTTTTATGTCCTGATAATAGGCGTATTTTTATTTGTATTTAGTCAGATATTGTATTATGAAGGTTAAAATTGTTAATAAATCCCGGCATGGTCTTCCGGAATACACTACAGCTTTAAGTGCAGGCATGGATTTGTATGCCAATCTGGATGAAGCTATAGTCTTAAAACCTTTGGAGCGAAAGTTAGTTGGAACGAATATTTTCATTGAATTACCCGAAGGTTTTGAGGCACAAGTAAGACCAAGAAGTGGATTGGCTGTAAAAAGGGGTCTATCGGTACTAAATACGCCTGGAACTATTGATGCTGATTACCGGGGGGAAATAAAAGTTATCATGGTTAACTTGTCAAATGAACCATGTGAAATTAATGATGGAGAACGAATTGCACAATTGGTGGTCAGCCGGCATGAAAGGGTGGAATGGATTGAGTCGGTGGAGTTAACTGACAGTGAACGGGGTATTGGTGGCTTCGGACATACTGGAGTATAAATTAACAAATATTTAAAGCGTGAGAGTTTCGGTTATTTTTATTTTATTCTGTCTTTTCATGAACATTTCTTCCTTTGGGCAGAAAAAGATTCCACTGAACGGCAATGCGGATTCTGAAAGGGATCCGGGATTTTTATATGCTTTTACTGAGGCATCAAGATTATTGTTATTTGAGGATTATGGGAGAGCTTTGAGTTTGTTTAATGAATGTCTTAAATATGATCCTCAAAATGCTGCGGTTCATTATCAACTGGCACAGATCTATATTAAGGCTGGTGATATGACTAAAGCACGAAACTTTTCACGAACTGCACATTTGATTGAACCGGATAACGTGTGGTATGCCACGCAACTTGCGTCTATTTATCAGATTAGTCGCATGGGTGATAGCGCAATATTTGTTTATAAGTCTTTATTAAAAGGTTCAAAAGAGGATCTGAATCTTTTGTTTAGAATAGCTTCATTGTATGAGCAGGATGAGAAATATAAAGAAGCACTTAAATATCTCGATAGTATTGAGAAGGAGGCGGGTATTACAAAAGAAGTGTGCATTAGTAAATCAAGAATTTATGGAAAAACCGGTAAAAAAAGATTGGCGTTATTTGAACTTAGGCGGTGTTTAACTGGAAGTGATCAGGATTATATTGTTTTAGGTGTAATTGCAGAATTTTACAGAACCAATAATCAGCCTGATTCAGCAATGCATTATTATGAAATGATCGAAAGGGATCATCAGGACGATGCGAACGTTATGTTTTCGTATGGTGAATTTCTTCTGGAAGCAGAAACAGATAAGTAAGGCTCAGAAAGTGTACCTTGATATTTTTGGTAATGATATTATTGATGAGAATGTACGAATCAGCTATTTGTACAATGCAATACAGGATGAAAGGCTGTTTAAGCTTGTGAATCCGGTTCTAGATACTGTTGTGAATACCATTTATCGGAATGAACGGGATAGCATTCGCATTATTTCTTTATATAGTGATATCAAATACAGAACCGGGAAATATAATGACGCTGCCAGAGCATTAAAACGGATAGTAGAAATTGATGATCGAAATTATTCGGCCTGGGAGCAATTACTATTCTGTGAAAATGCATTAAATCATAAAGATAGCGTTAAATATTATGGTGAAATCGCAATTGCCAGATTTCCCGAAAGACCTTTGCCGTATCTTGTTTTGGGTTCAGTTCAATATGAGGAAAAGGAATATGCTAAGGCTATTACTACTCTGAAAACTGGTGAAAGTTTTGCGGGGAATGACAGACTAAAAGTGGAGTTTTATTCCTTGTTGGCGGAATCCTATGGAAAGATCGGACATTTGGATATGTCGGATGAATATTATATGCGCTCACTGAAAATTGACAGCTTGAATGTGGTTGTGCTCAACAATTATTCTTATAGTCTGGCTGTTAGGGGAGATAATATCTCCAAAGCAATTTCAATGAGCAAATTCACAATCGAGAAGGAACCGTATAATTCCACTTATCTGGATACATACGCATGGATTATGTACCAAAGCAATAATCTTGCGGAAGCTGAAAAATACATCCGTCGGGCTATTGAATACGGTGGTGGCACCAATCCTGAAATATTAAGCCATTATGGTGATATTCTGTCGAAGAGGGGAAAAACTAAGGATGCTGTTGCCGCGTGGAATGAAGCGCTGAAGTATGGTGACAGTGATTTGGAAACCTCCTCCGGGTTAAAATTGATAACAGTAAAAGACAATAATTTCACTACTTGGCAATGAAGAGGGCGTTGATAATTGTTTCGTGCATACTTCTATGGCCAAGTGCCATGGTTGCACAGAATGATGTGGAAAAGGTCCGGAAAATGCGAGAGAGTACGTTGAAGGAAATTGAATATGCAAATAAGCTTCTGGAGGAAACCAGGGGAAAGACAAAGGCTTCATTGCAGGAGGTGAATATAATTAATGAAAAATTAAAAAAGAGGCGTCAATACATATCAGGCCTAGAAACTGAAACTGAACTGGTTGGTCAGACTGTTGCTGAATACCAGGCAGAAATTGACATGGTTCAGGCAGAAATTAAGAAGGTTAAAGGATCTGTATGCTAAAATGGTGGTGAATAATTACAAGAACCGGTGGAACAACTATTACATAATGTATTTTCTTGCATCCGATAATATAAACCAGCTATATAAGACGATTCCGATTTGTGAGCATCTATTATAGCTATATTGAGAATCAAAAGTTAAAGCTTGATAAACTAATAGCAGATTTAAGACGGTAAAAGCAATGAACTATTGGAAGTAAAGAAGCAGAAGGACTTGCTAATCCGGACTACCCACAAGGATATAGTGTCATTCAGGAGGAAAGTGCAAGGAAGGTTGTACTGCTTAATACCCTTAAAGAAAAAGCAGGCAGAAATTGAAAGGGAGATTCGGTCTAAAGGAGAGGACTGCTAAGAAAGCTGGATAGTGAAATATCTAAAATTATTGAGGCAGAAAAGAGAAAATCCGGAAAGGGTAGTATTAAGGCGAATCTTACACCGGCTGACCAAATAATATCCGGTGATTTTGAAAAGAACAGGGGCAAGTTGCCCTGGCCGACTAAAGAAGGTATAATATCCGGAAAGTACGGAGAACATGACCATCCTGATTTTAAGTCAGTTGAAAATCAGAAATGACGGAGTATATATTTCCACATCGAAGGGAGAAGCCTGTAAGATCTATTTTCAAAGGGGTGTTTCCCGGGTTTTTTCAATACCGGGGAAAATTATACTGTAATCATAAAACATGGCAATTATTATACGCTATATCATAATCTTGTTGAGGTTAAAGTAAAAGCCGGTCAGCATGTAGAAACTAAGGAGGTGCTGGGAAAGGTATACACAGATAGTGAAACCAAAGAGAGCACGTTGTACTTTCAGATATGGAAGGAAACGGAGAGGAATGATCCCGAATTATGGCTTGCAAATTAAAAGAAAATTCTTTTTTTAGTATTTTAGCATAAATATTAAGTAAAATGGAAACAAAAGAATATTGAATAGAGTATATTAATGGGTAATAGAAACATAAATGTAATGGAAAAATTACTTAAAATAAGTTCAAAAATTGAGAACCTCCGAAAAGTCGAGAAACTTGTAGATGATTTATCGACAGAATACAATATCAGTGCTGACGTCTACGGAAACATTCTGATTGCAGCATTGGAAGCAGCTAATAACGCTATATTACACGGAAACAAGCTTGATGAAAATAAAAATGTGTCTATTACTTTTAAAATTGAAAAGGACAAGTTAAATATTCAGATTGAAGATGAAGGTTTCGGTTTTGATTATAAGAATGTTCCTGATCCAACCGCTCCTGAAAACATCGAAAACGTCAACGGACGAGGTATCTTTTTAATGGAGAAGCTATCAGACAAGATTGAATTTACCCGTAATGGTGCATCTGTACAGCTTGAGTTTAATCTTAAATAAAAATTGGGAATTCATTTAGAGTATGGTGAATGGAACGGGACGTATTAAGATACCTCCCGGATTCCGGGAAGTTGTTAAGGAAATTGGTTTTCAGGAAAAGAGAAAGTTAGGAGAAATTTGTTTTATTTTTGTTTCCGAAAAGGAAAATCGCCGCATTAACCGGGAATTTTTAAAACATGATTATTTTACGGATGTTATTACATTCGGTAATAACATGAAATTATTGGTTGGGTGGAGATATATTCATCTGCCCTAGATAGTATTTTTGAATGCAGTAAGCTATGGATCAGATAATTATACCGAGATTGTTCAGGGTTATGATACATGGTGTATTGCATCTGATGGGATATAATGATGGCAGCAGAAGAGAAGAGGGGTAATGCGGGGAAAGGAAGGATTTTTATCTGGATTTTGGTAGGGTGTTGAAAATTATTGAATTAGAAAGGATGGATACACATATGATATAATTGTTGTAGGCGCCGGACATGCCGGATGTGAGGCTGCAAATGCTGCGGCTAATCTTGGAGCCCGTGTTTTGCTTATTACAATGGACATGACAAAAATAGCACAGATGTCGTGCAACCCGGCAATGGGTGGTGTCGCGAAAGGGCAGATTGTGCGTGAGATTGACGCATTGGGTGGATATTCAGGTATTGTTACGGATAAAAGTATGGTACAGTTCAGAATGCTGAACAAGTCCAAAGGTCCGGCAGTATGGAGTCCCAGGGCTCAATGTGACAGGGTACTTTTTTCGCTGGAATGGAGAAAGCAAATCGAACAAAACAGAAACATTGATTTGTGGCAGGATAATGTTTATGCCTTGATTTTTGAGAATGATAAATTGAGAGGCGTTCAAACGAGGATGAATGCACGATTTTATGCGGAATGTGTAATTCTTACTGTGGGAACATTTGGGAATGGAATTATTCATGTGGGACGAACACAGCTAACGGCGGAAGAATATCTGAAATAAGATCTGAAGGAATTACTGAGCAACTTGTCGAGAAAGGGGTATCAAATCCGGCAGGATGAAAACAGGAACACCTGCTCGCCTCGATGGAAGAACCATTAATTTTGATCTGCTCGAAGAACAAAAGGGCGATACCTTTATTCAACGATTTTCGTATTTGAAACAAAGATTATTGATCGGCAGTTATCCTGTTATATTACCTATACAAATGAGGATGTGCATACTATTTTGCGAAAGGGATTCGAAGATTCGCCGCTTTATAATGGTACGATTAAAGGGGTCGGACCACGATATTGTCCCAGTATAGAGGATAAAATAGTAACTTTTGGTGAGCGCGAACGTCATCAGCTTTTTCTGGAACCGGAAGGATGGGAAACGAATGAATATTATCTGAATGGATTTTCGTCGTCACTGCCACTGGATATTCAATATGAAGCCTTGAGAAGTATACGTGGATTGGAAAATGTTAAGATTTACCGTCCCGGCTATGCAATTGAATACGATTATTATTTTCCCACGCAATTACACCATTCTCTGGAATCGAAAATTGTAGATTCGCTTTTTCTCGCGGGTCAGATAAATGGCACAACAGGATACGAAGAAGCTGCAGCACAAGGTCTAATGGCTGGTATTAATGCATATTTAAAGATCAATAAAAGACCTGCGTTTGTTTTGGGACGCGAAGAAGCCTACATTGGCGTACTTATTGATGATCTTGTTACAAAGGGAGTTGATGAACCCTACAGAATGTTTACCTCGCGTGCAGAATACAGGGTTTTGTTACGGCAGGATAATGCAGATGAGAGGCTTACTGAAAGGTCGATTGAAATTGGACTTGCCGATGCAGAGCGGACACAGTGTTCAACGAAAAAATGGAAGTGAAAAGCAGGGTGATCGATTTTATTCAGAACTACGAGTGTGAGTCCGGCATGAAATGAATTCTATGCTGGACGAATTGAGCTCGTCTGGATTACGGCAGAAGGTTAAATTGTTTGATGTACTTTTACGTCCTGAGGTACGAATATCCGAATTGGTAATGAGGGGATTACTCAATGTACCGGATGTTGATACCAAGGCTTTTTATTGGAATGAACTGCTTGAATCGGTTGAAATTGCCGTAAAGTATCAGGGATATATCGAAAGGGAAAGGTTGCTTGGCTGAAAAAGTTAAGCGTCTTGAAGGAATTAAAATTGATTTTGAAATTGATTTTAGTGCTTTGCTTTCAATTTCTACTGAGGGAAGACAAAAGCTAAAACGGCATAAGCCTGCGACTATTGGCCAGGCCAGCCGTATTTCCGGGTATTTCGCCAAGCGATATCAATGTTCTTCTTCTATATTTGGGTCGTTAAGACATTTAAATGTTCCACGTGGAACATTCTGGTTTAAAAAATGGCAGAAAAGCCCCATATTCAGGAAACTAGTTAATAAATTACCCGGAAAACCGGGCGTTTATCAATTTATAAATGCCACGGGCGATCTTATTTACATTGGGAAAGCCAAAAATCTTAAGAAACGGGTAACCTCTTATTTTACCCAATCGGATCAGCACTCCTACAAACATGATGCACTGGTAAGGCAAATTCACGACATCCAATATATCCTGGTGGATGACGAATCAGATGCGTTGTTACTCGAAAATAACCTTATAAAGGAAAACCTTCCCAAGTATAACATCATGTTAAAGGATGACAAAACCTATCCATGGATTGTCATAACAAATGAACGATTTCCCCGGGTTATGCTAACCCGGAATTACATATCTGGATGGCTCCATTTATTTTGGACCGTATACCTCTGTGGTGATGGTCCGGACCATGTTGGATCTGATTCGTCAACTCTTCAAACTGAGAACGTGTAAATTATCTTTAACCGTTGAAAATATCGAAAAGGGCAAATTTCAACATTGCCTCGAGTTTGATTTGGGAAACTGTCTTGCACCTTGTGAAAATCGCCAGACCGAAGAAAATTACATGGCTGCAATTGGTCAAATTAAGGAAATACTGAAAGGAAATTATCAGCAGGTTATTCTTCAATTAAAGGAAGTCATGGGCAATTATGCCAGGTTATATCAATTCGAACAGGCGGATCTTGTTCGGTTAAAAATCGAAACCCTTGAAAAATATAAGGGGAGATCAACCATAGTTAATCCAAAGATCAGCAATGTGGATGTGTTTAGTATATTGGATGAGGATAGCCATGCCTATGTAAATTTTATGAAAATAGTTAATGGAGCCATTGTACAATCTCACAATGTGGAGGTAGTGAAAAAAATCGCTGAGGTAAAGGAAGAAATCTTGTCCTTTGTTATTTTCGATCTAAGGGCACGTTTTAATAGTGATGCCAGGGAAGTAATCGTGCAGGTATTACCAGATGTTGGTCAGCCGGGTGTATACTTTACAATTCCCAAACAAGGAGATAAGCGAAAATTGCTGGAATTGTCTGAAAGAAATGCACTTTCATACAAAAAGGACCGGGAACTTGCCAGAGAAGCTTTGAGCCGTCCGGACCCATTCTACATCGGTTTTACTTGATTTAAAAAGAGATTTAAGACTGAAAACCTTGCCGGTTGAGAATTGAATGTTTTGATAATTCAAATATTCAGGGTACAAATCCGGTTGCCTCCTGTGTGGTTTTTGAATGTGGGAAACCAAAAAAGTCTGACTACAGGCATTACAATATAAAAACGGTTGAAGGTCCGAATGATTTCGCCAGCATGGAAGAAGTTATTTACCGGCGCTACTCGCGGGTGATTCAGGAAGGCGGCACAATTACCGGATCTTATCATTGTGGATGGTGGAAAGGGACAGTTATCTGCTGCTCTTACAAGTCTGGACAAATTGGGTTTACGTGAAAAAATAGCTATTGTAGGTATTGCAAAACGACTTGAAGAAATTTATGTCCCGGGGGATTCCGTACCCTTGTACCTTGATAAAAATGCTCGCTCATTACGATTAATTCAGCAACTCAGAAATGAAGCACACCGTTTTGGTATTACTTTTCACCGCAAAAAGAGGGAAACTGCACTTTTTGAGTCGGAATTGGATGTTATTCCCGGCATCGGTCCTGTGACGCGGGAAAAAATCCAGTTAAAACTTAAGGATCTTCAATTGCTCAGTTCTATGAGTATTCAGGAAATTGCGTCAATACCGGAATGAAGCGGCAATAATATTGCATGATTATTTTCATCAGAAGACAATTAACGGAAAGGGATTTTGCAGGACGTGCTTGAGCTTGAAGTGAACGGTGGAATTTTATTGGCATTTAAAGGGAATAATGTAAAAGTCTTATCGGCAGAGGTTATCCAAGGTAATACGTTCAAAGTTCCGCAGAATGTTATTATCTTTGCAGGCGCTTTGCTTTAAGCGAGCTATGCGCAGTCGCGTTCCTCCTGAATCGACCCGGTTTTCTGCAGCTAAGCCCGAGTTCAGCCTTCAGCTCATTTAAAATTCAGTTACCTACAAGTATCCGTAACCGATGGGCTATTTATTCCTGTAAATGGTATATTTCACAAATTGTTGGAGTGAATGGCTGATTTCATTTTCGGGATAACTTCTGCAGTTTTTGCAATGCTAGATCAGCATATTCAGTCATTTTATGACCTGCATATTCAAGGCCCTGGTGTTTGTTTATAAAGGCCCTGATCTCAGTCATTTTTTTATGGTCGGTGCCATTTGAATGCATAAGCCGGAGAATATGTTTTTTCTCCGATGAGTCCGCTTTTTCGAGTGCGAAAATCAGCGGAAGGGTTAATTTATTTTCCTGTAAATCATTTCCTGCAGGCTTACCGGTAACGCTATTTATTTGATAATCAAGTAAATCATCTTTAATTTGGAACGCAATTCCAAGCAATTCCCCGAATTTTTGCATTTCAGATAACAACGTCATCGCTCATTCCCACCGATTTGGCTCCACAGGAGCTGCAGCAAGATATAAGCGTAGCGGTTTTCTTACGGATGATCTCAAAATATTCTCCTGTGAAACCATTAGTTTACGGGAATTCCGGATCTGCATCAGTTCTCCTTCGCTCATTTCCTTTACAGCATCGGCTACAAGGTTAAGCAATTCATATTCCTTGTTCTGAATGGCCAGTAATAATCCTTTCGCAAGTAAATAATCACCCAGCAGAACGGCAACTTTCGATTTCCAGATTGCATTTATGGAAAAGAATCCCCGTCGTTCAAACGATTCATCCACCACATCATCATGTACAAGGGTAGCAGTATGCAGCATTTCGATCAGTGCTGCGGCTGTATAGGTAGAGGAATTAGGTTCACCCACCAATCTGGCAACCAGGAAAACAAGGATAGGGCGCATCTGCTTTCCCTTGCGCCGCAGGAGGTAATTTATCACCAGGTTCAGCAATGGAACCTTGGTTTTCATTACTTCACGAAAATAGGTTTCGAAATGCTTTAATTCACTGGAAATGGGCTCTTTGATCTGGTCGAGTTCTGACATTCTGGAATTTTTACAGCTCAAAATTAATAATAATCCGCAGGTATTTCGAGTTATTATGGAAGGATTGCTTCCGGATCAGTATTCCGGTATGGAATAAATTTTGAACGCAGAGCTTCAGCACTATACCGGCGGATTCTAATTAAATTAGCAAACCCGTATTTGGATACGGATATATTAATATATTTGTATATTATTGAAGCAATACTATCAAATTATTTGTATTTCAATCATGTGGCTTGATCATCAATCCGTTTGAGCCTATTAAAGTAAATAAAAAATGAAATTTGAGGGATTAACAGCAGAACAACTTGAAAAAGCAGCTAATATGTTAAAGGCTATTGCACATCCCATGCGTGTCGCAATTCTCGAATACCTTGACGGTGGAAAACAACTGACTGTAACAGAAATTCATGAACACCTTAAAATTGAACAATCAACCACATCGCATCATCTCGGGATATTGAAGGATAAAGGTGTGCTTGGCTCAAAGCGCGAGGGGAAGAATACGTTTTATTATATAAAAAATGAACATTTAAGCAATGTAATCGAATGCATAAATAAATGTGCATGCTGATTGTTTGAAATCACTTATCATATGCCGGTGGATTTACTCAACCGGCTTTTTTGTCAGTAATTTTGTGATACCATGAAACCCAGAATTTTTCTATTTGATGCTTATGCCTTGATTTACAGGGCATATTATGCTTTCATTAATCGTCCGATGATAAATTCAAAGGGCCAGAATACTTCAGCCATTTATGGTTTTACAAGTACACTTTTTGATATTCTGAAAAAGGAAAATCCGGAATATCTGGCGGTAGCATTTGATGCACCTGCCCGTACATTTCGTACGGACCTTTATGAGGAATATAAGTCAAACCGGCTGACAACGCCTGAGGAAATAAAAAAGGCCGTTCCCATAATCAAGGATATCCTGGCCGCTCTGAATATTCATGTTTATGAAGTCATAGGTTTTGAAGCTGACGACATTATCGGAACCATTGCCCGGAAAGCTGAAGAAAAAGGGTACAAGGTTTTTATGGTAACACCCGATAAAGATTACACCCAGCTGGTTTCCGAAAATATCAACATTTATAAGCCGTCCAGTCTGGGTAAAGGATATGATGTAGTCGGAGTGGATGAGGTTAAAACCAGATTTGGCATACAGGCTCCCAGGCAGGTAATTGATATTCTTGCGCTATGGGGTGATGCCTCAGATCATATTCCGGGTGCACCGGGAATAGGAGAGAAAACCGCTAAGGAATTAATTGCCAGGTTCGGATCTCTCGAAGAAATATACAATCACATCAGTGAACTTAAGCCGAAACAACAGGAAAGCCTTCTGACCAATAAGCCCCAGGTTCTGCTTTCGCAGGTTCTTGCCACCATCATAACCGATGTGCCCGATTGAACTCGACGAGAAGCTTCTGAAAAGCAAAAAATGGGATGAAAAACGATTGCGAGAAATTTTTACTGAACTGGAATTCAGGACTTTTATTGCTGTTCTGAATGATGCACGTTCCAATCTGGTTCAGGGTAACCTGTTTGATGCAGCTACAACACCCGCTCAACCTGCGGAGGAAACCCATTCTTCTGCAGCAACTGTTCCGCATCAGTATAAACTGGTTCAGGAACCACGGGAACTTGATGAATTGGTAAATTGCTGTTACAACAGGAGGCTTTTTGTTTTGATTCTGAGACCACGGGATTGCAAACACGTGATGCACAATTAGTTGGACTTTCATTTTGCTTCAACGATCATGAAGCATATTATATTCCGTTTTACTGCAGATCAAAATGAGGTTGCAATTAAATTGGAAAAACTTAAACCGGTATTTGGAAATCCGTCAATAAAAAAAATCGGGCAGAATCTGAAATACGATATCGAGATTCTCATGAATTATCAGGTTAACGTTGAGGGCGAGCTGTTTGATACTATGATCGCTCATTACCTTATTCAACCTGATCTAAGTCATAATATGAATTATCTCGCAGAGGTCTATCTGAATTATAAGCCGATATCCATTGAAGAATTGATCGGGAAAAAGGGGAGCGGACAAATAAACATGCGCGACGTGGAAATCAGCCTGATAAAGGAATACGCAGCTGAAGATGCAGATATAACCTGGCAGTTGTATCCGGTTTTGAAAAAGGAACTTGACAGGATGGGTTTGCTGCCTCTGGCAGAAGCCATCGAGATGCCGCTGGTGAAGGTTTTGGCTGAATTGGAATATGCAGGTTTTAAAATCAGTGTGGATAACCTGAAAAGTTATGCTATGTTGTTAAAAGAAGATATACGTAACTGTGAGCAGATTATTTTTGAGATGGCCGGAATTTCGTTTAACATCAATTCACCCAGGCAGTTAGGAGAAATTCTTGTTTGAACGGATGAAAATTTCTGAAGGTGCACAAAAAACCAAAACAAAGCAATATTCAACTGGCGAGGAAATTCTGACAAAACTGGTGGATAAGCACCCGATAATTTCGAAAATTTTGGATTACAGGGCGATGCAAAAGCTCCTGAACACTTATGTGGAAGCCTTGCCGGGATTGATCGATCCAAGAACAAGCAAGATTCATACTTCCTTTGAACAGGCCTGGGTGAGCACGGGCAGATTAAGTTCTAAAAACCCGAATCTGCAGAATATACCCATCCGGTATGAACGAGGCAAGGAAATACGAAAAGCCTTTATTCCCAGTGATGAACAGCATATCTTACTTTCCGCCGACTATTCCCAGATTGAACTTCGCCTGATGGCTCATTTAAGCGGTGATGCCAATATGATCCTGGCTTTCCGCAACCAGGAGGATATTCACACAGCCACAGCAGCTAAGATTTTCAAAGTGGAGGAAAAGGATGTGACCGCTTCAATGCGGTCACGTGCCAAAACTGCCAATTTTGGAATTATTTATGGGATTTCGGCCTTCGGATTATCTCAACGGTTAAATATTTCCCGAACTGAAGCGGCAGACCTGATTAAAGGATATTTTGAAAGCTATCCAAAGGTTAAAGAATATATGGAAAATGCCATTCTCATGGCTAAGGAAAAAGGTTTTGTGGAAACCCTTCTCGGCAGAAGACGCTTTCTGCCGGATATTTTATCCGCCAATGCCATTGTAAGAGGTGTTGCAGAGCGAAATGCAATCAATGCTCCAATCCAGGGATCTGCTGCCGATGTTATCAAGCAGGCCATGGTAAACATTCAGAAACGATTGAGGAAATATAACAATTCCCACATGATCCTGCAGGTGCACGATGAGTTGATTTTTGACATTTTGGACAAGGAAGTTCAGGAGATCAAAGATATCGTACGTTACGAAATGGAAAACGCCTTAAAGCTAAATGTTCCCCTGGTTGTAGATATTGGTACAGGAAACAACTGGCTTGAAGCACATTAATTCAGATAACTGGTCAGGCAAACCACTTCAGGAATATGTTGCGTATGGTTTCCGACTTTACCGGTTTAACAATGTAATCATTCATTCCTGATGAAATGGCTTTTTGTTTGCTTTTACCGCTGGCTGTAGCGGTCATGGCAACAATCGGTATCTGGTAACCCATAGCCCTTATTTCCACAGTCGCCTGAATGCCATCCCGTTCCGGCATGATGAGGTCCATAAAAATAATGTCGTATTTACCATGCTTTGTCTTCTCAATGGCCTCAATTCCATTTCTGGCAATGTCGATTTTATACCCAAGATGCCCAAATATCGTTTGGGCCACACGGATATTGATCTCATTGTCCTCGGCAACAAGCACAGAAAGGTCCGTTCTGACCATTCTCACAGGTTCACGCTTAGATTTTTCCAAAGCCGGGAAGGAATCGTGAAGGGAGGAAAGAATATCCTCCTGCTCAAAAGGCTCCAGAATATAGAAATCAACTCCATTTCGTCGCGACTGCAGGTAGTTCTCAACCCTATGATTGGAACTCAATAAGAACATCAGATATAATTCAGTCAGCTTATCTTCTTTCAGTTTTTTTGCCAGCTGAAGGCCATTCATTCCCGGTTCATCCATGATAAAAAGTGTATGAAAATGGTTGGCGGGATCAGAGAGTTTTTTCTTCAGATCAGACTCTTTTTCAACAGTATATTCAAATATCTCTGATTTCATTTTTTCCTGCTCGAAAAATCGAAGGAGACGCTGCTTATTCTGAACGGTATGGGTGATAATAAGTACTTTCAATTGGGAAAGCAGTTGTATGTCTTCTGCAGGAAGAGCCTTGATCAGTCTTTCATTTGAATACACTTCAATAGTAAAGCTGAATTTTGAACCGGGGTAATTTGGACTTGCTGATATGGTAGAGGGACTTTCTGCCCAGATCTCTCCATGCATCAGGTTGACAAGCTGTTTTGAAATGGTAGTTCCTAGTCCTGAACCGCCATATTTCCGTGAGGTGGACTCTTCAGCCTGGGTAAATGAATTAAATATGCTTTCAATCCTGTTGTGGGGAATACCAACTCCAGTATCTTCAACATAGAAAAGCAGGGTGAGATTGCTGTTGTATTCTTCTTCGAGTTGAATTCCAACCACAATCTGACCCTCGTGTGTGAATTTCACTGCATTGCTGATCAGATTGGATAAAACCTGTCTAAGGCGGAACGGGTCACCAATAATATTTTCCGGAACATCGGGATTAATTTTAATCTGAAGTGAAATATTTTTCTCTTCAATGATGGGCCTGAAAAGATCAACAGATAATTTCACTTCTTCCCGCAATTTAAAAGGGATTTCCTCGAGCTGCATCTTACCGGCCTCAATCTTGGAGAAATCCAGAATATCATCGATAAGATTAAGCAAAAGATCCGCCGATCGCTTGACTATCTGAAGGTATTCTTTTTGTTCTTCATGCAGGTTTTCCTGGTCCATGGCTTCTGTCATGCCAATAATCCCGTTCATCGGTGTACGGATCTCATGACTCATTTTGGCAAGGAATTCAGATTTGGCAGTATTGGCAGCAGCCTCATATTTTCGTGCCTTTTCTATGGGCGTTATATCGGAAAACACACTTACAATGTATTCTTTGTCATCCAGGTTAAAGGGAAGATCCTTCTTATATACAGCAACTTCCTCACCTTCATGTCGGTAAAGAACAAATTGATTTGAATCAAAAGCTGTTTCAGACCCCGGATCATAGTAGTCACGTGATAACATGAAACGATCTGTAAGATTTCTGCCTGCAAGGGGTTCCTCCCCTTTTATCAGCAGCATTTCCCTGGCGGTGTGGTTAACAAGAAGTGTGTTCTGTTCGGAGTCCAGCACCAGAATGCCAACGGGCAGTTTATCAAAGATGGACTGAAGATGAGATAGCTTTCCCGCTTTCTGCTCATGCTTAACAACATCTTTCCCTCCCGACCGGAAAATGAGAAGTAATAAAAAAATCAAAACAGCAGCATTCAATAAACTCACTAAAAGGATTCGGGTAAAAAGCAATGAAAAAATAAATCCTTGTTGCATGGAAAAAAGGGCACCCATCCGGTGACCGAATACATTGAATGGAATGAATGCCGAATATATTTTAACATTCTTATTATCAACTGAAATATTATGTTTAACGAAATCATTTGTTTCATTTATAATATTTTTTTGGATCACTGGAAGAAGGGTATATTGAAGTTTCGACTGATTGTTGCTATATAGAAGATTTCCTTCTTCATCCACAACCCATTGGAAGAAATGGTCGTTATGGAAGTACTCATTGAGTACACTGTTAAAATATTTAGGGAAGTCAAATGTAAAAACCAGGTTAGCGGCAAGCTGGTTTTTGCTAAATACCGGAAACCTGTACATGTATTCATTCTCTGTTTTCTGCAACACTGAATTGGAAATTAATTCCGTTTGTTTTTGTGTCAGATAGGGATCAATGAGAAGGGTATTTTTCTTGTTATATGAAAGATTCAGCACATGTTGGTTACTGTCTTCAATTACAATGTTTTTAATAAGATCCCGGTAATTGTAAAACAGCCTTTCAACCTCGGTGAGTCCAGCCTGATTGATGTCTTCAGAACCGAAATCAAGATGCATGAGCGAATTGGAATACAGGAGCGCGTTCACATCATTTTCGAATTTCAATAATGTTTGTTCAAGTTTATCTGCCGCCGTTATCGCCTGACCGTTCAGAATGCCTCGTTGAAAAGCAATTTGTTTCCTGTAAACAGAGATATTCAGAAAAAAAGAAAATAAAATAGTGGCAACTACTAAGACAGTCAGAAAGGAAATGGATTTCTTCATCGCTGTAAATTGAGTTAAGGACGAGTCAAAATAGGAAATAAATTCCAATTATTCAACGGCGAACAAGCCAATAATATGAACAGGTTTAGGCAATCCGGTATTTGCTTTCCTCGTCACTTATTAATTTAACATAACTACGGTAACGGGATTCATGCAATATTCCTTTTAAACAGGCATCTATAACAGCGCAACCCGGCTCATGTATATGACTGCAGTTATAAAACCTGCAATTGGCAGAAAGATTAAAGATATCCGTAAAATATAATCCGATTTCATTGCGGTTAATATCCATTACACCAAAACCCCTGATACCTGGTGTGTCTATAATATAACCGCCTGACGGAAGCTCAAGCATTTCAGGGTAAGTGGTAGTATGTTTACCTGAGAGATGATATTCAGATATAGGGGCTGTCTTGAGATTGAGACCAGGGCAAAGCAGGTTTATAAGGCTGGTTTTCCCAACCCCGGAATTTCCTGCAATGGCCGTATATTTCCCCTCTAATTGATTGGAAAGTCCGGCAATATTCAATTGTTCTTCAACTGAAATTTCAATGACCCTGTATCCTGCCAATTCATAAATCTTTCTTATTTCGGCGCACCTTCCCATTTTTTCTGCCTGGTACAGGTCAATTTTATTGATAACCAATATGGCTGGGATGCGATAGGCCTCAGCAGAAACCAGGAATCTGTCAACAAATTCAAGCGGGGTTTCAGGCGATTCAAGCGTGATCATAAGCAATACCTGGTCGATATTGGCTGCCATGATCTGGGTTTCTTTTGCCAGATTGGTTGCACGCCGGATAATATAATTTTTCCGCTCCAGGATCCTTGTAATAATACCAGTATGGGTGCCGGACTTTTCATATATCACGGAATCACCGACAGCAATAGGATTGGTGGTTTTTATTCCCCGCATCCTGAAATTACCTTTAAGCCGGCAATTGATGTGGTCGCTGTCATCTTTTACGGTGTGCCAGCTTCCTGTTGTTTTAATAACAATACCTTTGTTCACTGGATCACTTGAAAATTGTATTTTTGCAGATGCAAAAGTAGCTAAGAGATTTATATATTTAATCATTCCGGACAGATCATATGAAAACCATTAAACAGAAGCATATCATTTCTGCCACCCCTGAAGAGGTATATGCCGCTATTACCAACCCATTTACAATTGAATTGTGGAGCGGCTATCCCGCAGTAATGGAGACCAGCGAGGGCTTTGAATTTTCAATTTTCGATGGCGACATCATGGGAAAGAACATTAAGCTAGTGGAAAACGAGCTACTTGTGCAGGAATGGTATTTCGGCGACCGCGAAGAAAGATCCATTGTAACGATCGTCCTTGCCAATCATCCGCTGGGCACAAAAGTGAATATTGAACAAACGGAAGTTCCCGATGAGGATCTGGAAGAACTGGAGGAGGGCTGGCGGACATATTATTGGGGAGCAATAAAGGAATTTTTCAAATAGAAACCGGATGCCGGATACCGAATACCGATTACATGGAAACGCAGCTCACAAGAAAGGATATAGATTTAATGGCCCCGGTGGGATCATTTGAATCCCTTATGGCTGCTATACAGGGGAATGCGGATTCGGTATATTTCGGACTTGGAAAGCTCAATATGCGGGCGAGGTCTTCCGTCAATTTTACGGGGAATGACCTGAAAAAAATTATGCGTATTTGCCGTCAGTTTCAGAAGAAAGCTTATCTCACCCTCAACATTATAGTCTACGATAAAGAATTGGATGATATGAAAAGGGCTGTTGACCTCGCCGCCAAAATGGGCATAGATGCAATTATTGCTGCGGATCAGGCAACAATCCAGTATGCCCACCAACAGGGGGTGGAAGTACATTTGTCCACCCAGGTAAATATCAGCAATGCTGAATCCCTGCGCTTCTATTCTGGTTTTGCCGAAGTAGCCGTTTTGGCCAGGGAACTAAATCTTGACCAGGTAGCCCGCATAGCAAAACAGATTGAATCGGAAAAAATTACGGGGCCATCGGGAAATTTAATGAGGGTTGAGCTTTTTGCGCACGGCGCCCTTTGCATGTCAGTTTCAGGGAAGTGCTACCTGAGCCTGCATCAGCATAACCATTCGGCTAACCGTGGCGATTGTCTGCAGGACTGTCGAAGAAGTTATATTGTAACTGAAAAGGAGGGTGGAAATGAATTGGAGATTGATAATGAGTTCATTCTATCACCAAAGGATTTATGCACCATTCATTTCATCAACAAAATCCTGGATGCGGGTGTGCGTGTACTGAAAATAGAGGGCCGGGCCCGGTCACCTGAATACGTTAAAATAGTTACCTCGGTATATAATGAGGCCTTGAACAGCTATTTCGACGGCAGCTATATTCATGAAAATATACTTCAATGGCAAAAGAGACTGTCATCTGTCTTTAACCGGGGTTTCTGGGATGGATATTACCTCGGGCAACGGCTGGGGGAATGGAATGATGTCTACGGGTCACGGGCGACCTTTACAAAATCATATGTGGCAAAAAATCTTAACTATTTTGCCAAATCCGGTATTGGGGAGTTTTTATGTGAATCCGGCTCATTGAACCTCGGCGACCGGATACTGATCATTGGCCCTTCAACAGGGGTTATAGAACAGGAAATACAGGAATTGCGCGTTGATCTGAATCCAACCCAGGAAGCTCATGCAGGCGAGAAATTTTCAATGCCGGTAGACCGAAAGGTACGCCGGGCTGACAAGCTTTATAAACTGATTCCGAATAGTTAACGGGGATATTTTTGTCGGATTTGGAATATTTTTGTACATTCAACTGCATACACTCACAAATCCCTCTTTTCATGAAACCATCCTGCTTATTTCTCCGCGTTATCCGGACCGTCCTCCTAATTTCACTTCTTTTCTCCACTGTACAATGCAAAAAAAACAAATCCTCTGTCATTAACCCAGCATTTACTGAAAAAATCGCTGCTTTTACGAGCGGTGTTATATCTTCTGAATCCACCATCCAGGTGGTTCTTGCAGATGACTATCCGGGACAGATTACGCGGAATACGCCGGTAAGCGAAACAGTTTTCAAATTCAAACCGGATATTGCGGGACATGCAGTATGGCTCGACAATCGCACGATTGAGTTCCGCCCGGAACACCATCTTGTATCAGGAGAAACCTATTCTGCTAAATTTTATTTGTCAAAACTGGTGAAAGTCCCGAAGAATCTAGCCGTACTTGAATTTAATTTTTCAGCAGTGCAACAGGCTTTTGCAGTTGAGTTTGAAGGTTATCAGACAAAACAGGAAAATGATCTGGTATGGAACCGATTGAAAGGCGTTGTCAATACGGCAGATTTTATCGACGGTGAAATCCTGGCCTCCTGTTTTACAGCCAGGCAAGGTAAAGAAAAACTTAAGATAACCTGGGATAATTCACTAGATCGCAGGACATTTCAATTTACCGTTGATAGTGTCCGAAGAACAGAAGAACCTGGAAAGGTAGAATTATTATGGGACGCTACCGTTCAGTCAAAAGGATTAAAGGGAAGCAGTGAATTTGAAATGCCGGCCCTGGGTGATTTCAAAATAATGGATGTAAAGGTTATCCAGCAACCGGAGCAATATGTTCAGGTGATGTTCAGTGATCCCATCCGGAAAAAGCAGAATTTTGAAGGTCTTGTATCACTGGGAAAGGATGTCAGCCTGAATTTCTCCATGGAAGGCAATATTCTTAAGGCCTATCCGGCATCACGTCAAAGTGGTGACGACAATCTTTCCATACAGGAAAGTATCGTAAACATATTGGGTTATCCGCTTAAAGCTCCCTATACAGGGATTATTACCTTCGAGCTGGCCAGGCCCCAGGTGAGGCTCCTGGGAAAGGGTGTGATACTACCCTCATCCAGGGGACTGGTATTTCCTTTTGAGGCTGTGAATCTGAGTTCGGTGGATATAAAAATCATTAAGATTTTTGAAAACAATATCGGGTACTTTTTACAGATCAATAAACTCGATGGCAGCAACCAGCTTAAGCGTGCCGGCAGGCTTGTCCATAAGCAGACTTTACTTCTGAGCCATGAACCGGTTGATTTGGGTAAATGGAACCGCTTCTACCTTGATCTCGAGAAGCTGATTCAACCCGATCCGGGTTCTATTTACAGGGTTGAAATAAGTTTCCGTAAATCGTATTCACTTTATTATTGTGAGGGAGAACAAAGGGAAAAAACAGAAATTGTCGATCCCCAGGCAGATCGAGAGGAAATGGAGCAGGAGATCTCATACTGGGATTCCTACCAGGATTATTATTACGAATATTATGACGATGGTGGATATTATGAAGACGAGTACGAATATGAGGAACGTGATAACCCATGTTCATCGTCATATTACAGCCAGAACCGCCATGTGGCGCGAAATATCCTTGCTTCCGATCTCGGCATTATAGCAAAGGCCGATGAAGGATCATTGTTTTGTGCTGTAACCAATCTTGTGAATACTGAGCCCATGGCCAATGTGGAAATTACGGTATTGAATTACCAGCAGCAACCCATTGCAAAAGGGGTAACCGACAAGGAAGGTTTTGTAAATTTTGATACCAAAAAGGGGAAGCCTTTTCTGATAGTTGCCCGGCGTGATAAACAAAGAGGCTATCTCAGGGTTGATGATGGTTCGTCTTTATCCCTGGGAGCCTTTGATGTTTCGGGCGATGCCGTGAAGAAGGGACTTAAGGGCTTTATATATGGTGAGCGTGGTGTTTGGAGGCCCGGGGATACACTCTTTATTAACTTCATACTCGAAGATAAACAAAAGATCCTGCCTGCATCACATCCGGTGGTCTTTGAACTATACAATCCCCAGGGACAGCTATATAGACGGCATGTAAAATCCACCGGAATAAACGGATTCTATTCAATGGCATTACCCACTGTTCAGGAAGTGCCAACAGGGAACTGGAACCTGAGGGTGAAGGCGGGTGGAATTGTATTTGAAAAAATCCTGAAAATAGAAACGGTAAAACCAAACCGTTTGAAAATTAACCTTACTTTCCCGGTTAACAAACTTTCTGCGAGCACACAGGATATTACAGGCGATCTCAGTGTAAACTGGCTTCAGGGAGCTACAGCCCGGAATCTGAAAGCAAAAATCGACATCTTGCTTACAAATGAGACTACCTCATTTGCAAAATATGATTCCTATCAGTTTACGGATTATTCCAAGAGCTTTTCATCCGCAGAGGAAACCTTGTTTGAAGGAAATACCGATGAAAATGGAAAAGCCGCCATTCCAACACATATTAAGGCTGGTACTTCGGCGCCAGGCATGCTTAAGGCCAATTTTACCGTACGTGTTTTTGAGAAGGGCGGTGATTTCAGTATTGACCGTTTCAGTATGGTTTACTCGCCCTATTCATCGTATGTGGGGATAAAAGTGCCCCAGGGAGACAGGCGCGGAATGCTGCTGACTGATACCATACACTGGGTGGATGTGGTAACGCTTGATGATAACGGTAAACCCTTATCACGTGACGGATTGGAGGTTACCGTGTACAAACTTGACTGGCGAAGCTGGTGGGAATACAACGGGGATCTGCTGGCTTCCTACATGGGGAATACCTACAGGGAACCGATTATAAAAAAGAACCTCTCTACAATGAACGGGAAAGGCCGCTTCAGTTTCAGGATTGACAGGCCTGAATGGGGTCAGTTTTATATCCGTGTCAATGACCCCTTTGGCGGACATTCAACCGGGCAGATTGTGAATATCGACTGGCCGGGGTGGGCCGGAAGACCCATGCGGGATAATCCCGAAGCTGCCAGTATGCTGACTTTCAATTCAGACAAGAAAAAGTACACAGTTGGTGAGGAAGCAGAACTCATTGTTCCAACAGGAGGAGAGGGTCGTTTGCTTCTGAGCATTGAATCAGGTTCACGCATTCTTAGCCGGAAATGGATACCGGTACAGGCAAAAGAAACCAAAATCAAATTCCCGGTTACGGCCGACATGGCACCCAATGTTTATGCCTATGTTACGCTTATGCAGCCGCATGCCAATACTGTAAATGATATGCCAATGCGATTGTACGGGGTTATACCCATTTTTGTGGAAGATCCCGGAACCCGGCTTGAACCAGTAGTTAAAATGCCGGAGGTACTGGAACCTTTACAGCAGTTTACAATCCAGGTGACCGAAAAGAACAGGAAACAAATGACGTATACTTTGGCCATTGTAGAAGAAGGACTGCTTGATCTTACAAGGTTTAAAACTCCTGATCCATGGAGCCTCTTTTATGCCAGGGAAGCTCTCGGAGTAAAGACCTGGGACCTGTATGATATGGTCATCGGCGCATTTGGCGGAAAACTGAGCAGCATTATCGGCATAGGAGGTGATAATGACATGGTAGCCAATGAATCTGCTGATAAGGCAAATCGCTTTAAACCAGTGGTTACTTTTCTGGGACCTTTCACACTCGGTTCCGGCAACATAAATAAACATAATGTGAAGCTGCCCAACTATATCGGCTCAGTAAAAGCGATGGTTGTAGCAGGGCAGGAAGGGGCATACGGATCTGCCGAGAAAGCAGTACCGGTGAAAAAGCCCCTGATGGTTCTGGCGACACTACCCAGGGTGATGGGTCCTGGAGAATCAGTCAGATTGCCTGTTACCGTTTTTGCTATGGATAAACAGGTAAAGGAGGTTCAGGTTCAGATTAAAACGAATGACCTTTTTCTTAGGGGTGAAACACGGGTAAAAAAAATAACTTTTCAGCAACAAGGTGACCAGATGGTTGATTTTGACCTGAAAACAGTATCCAAACTGGGTGTAGCCAGGGTAAAGGTAATTGCTACCTCAGGCAAGCTGGTTTCAGAATATGATGTGGAAATGAACGTAAGAGCCTCAAATCCTCCTGTTACTACATTCATTTCAGGTGGAGCCGAGACAGGTAAAAACTGGGAGACTGATTTTACATTGCCGGGTATGGAAGGAACAAATACTGCCATTCTTGAAGTTTCTTCCATTCTTCCTATGGATGCGGGAAGAAGGTTGAAGTACCTTATTCAGTATCCCTATGGATGTATCGAACAAACAACCTCTACCGCTTTTGCCCAGTTATATCTCGATGATGTAATGGAACTGAACGATAAATTTAAAGCGGCAATTGATGATCATATCAAATACGGTATCAAGAGGATAACGGCATTTCAGCTGTCGGAAGGAAGTTTCAGTTATTGGCCCGGTCAAGCTTATTACAATAGCTGGGCTACGTCCTACGCAGGTCATTTCCTCATCGAGGCAGAAGGTAAGGGATATGTTCTTCCTCCCGGCTTGAAATCATCGTGGATCAAAGCGCAGAGACAACTTGCACGCCAATGGAGGCCTGCGCTCCCTGAAAGAAGATTCTATTATTTTCAGGATGATCTGGAACAGGCATACCGGTTGTTCACTTTGGCACTTGCGGGTGCTCCCGAAACAGGGGCAATGAACAAACTGAAGGAGATCAAGGGTATCAGCATCCAGGCAAGATGGCGTTTGGCAGCAGCCTATGCCCTGGCTGGCCAGGTGCAGGTTGCCAAAGATCTGATCGCTCGTGAAACCACTGATATTCCAGATTATAGGGGCACGTACTCAAGTTATGGTTCAATAGAAAGGGACTGGGCCATGATCCTGGAGACCCTGGTCATTCTAAATGACCGGACAAGGGGAATGACAGTTGCCCGAAAGATATCCGATGTACTTTCCAAAAATTACTGGATGAGTACACAGACAACTGCCTATTCAATGCTTGCCCTGGCAAAATTCAGCAAGGGAATAACAACCAAAAAGATGGGCTTCTCCTATACCCTTGGAAATGGAAAGACAATACAGATCAATACTGTTAAACCTTCAATTCAGATTCCGCTGCCAGTTGGAAAAAATGCACCCACCGGGCACATTGTTGTAAAAAATAACAATACCGGATTGTTGTTTACACGGGTGATTATGGAGGGTACACCGGAAAAGGGTAATGAGGAAGATTTCAATAATCAGATAAGGCTGGAGGTTTTGTATCGGACAGCTGACGGAGATCCACTGGATGTCTCCTCCATAATCCAGGGAACGGATTTTTATACTTCTGTGACAGTTTATAATACGGGAGATTTCGATTACCGGCAGCTGGCTTTAACCCAGATTTTTCCTCCGGGCTGGGAAATAAGCAATGCCCGCATGGCCGATGTGATTGTGCCGGGACAAAATAATTTTACATACCAGGACATCCGGGATGACCGGGTAAATACATTCTTTGATCTAAGCCGGGGAGAGCAGAGAACCTTTAAGGTTTTGCTAAATGCATCCTATGTCGGCACCTTTTATCTGCCGGGAGTATATTGCGAGGCCATGTATGACAATACAGTCTCTGCATTAAAGAAGGGAAGGGAGGTGAGTATTGTTACCCCTTAAAACGCACCACCAGTTCCATAAACTGATCAAAAAGGAACTCAGTATCTGTAGGTCCACTTGAAGCTTCGGGATGAAACTGTGTAGAAAAGAAGGGTTTATGCTTGTGTTTCATCCCTTCATTAGTTTGGTCATTCAGATTGATGAAAAGGGGTTCCCAATCGGCAGGCAGGGTAGAACTGTCGATGGCAAATCCATGATTTTGAGAGGTAATATAAGCCTTGTTTGTATCCGCAAGCAATACAGGTTGATTATGGCTTCGATGACCGTATTTCAGTTTGTAGGTATTGGCACCGGCGGCGAGTCCCAGCAATTGATTTCCAAGACAAATGCCATAAATCGGAATATCCTGCTTCAGCGCTTTTCGCAGATTGGTTATGGTTATGTCACATTGCTTTGGATCCCCGGGCCCGTTTGAAATGAATAACCCATCATACTCTTCTTTTGAAAAGTCATAATCCCAGGGTACCAGTATCACAGTAGCGTCCCTCGCGACCAGGTTCCGTATAATATTGTATTTCACTCCGCAATCAATTAGAAGGATGCGGTATTTTCCGTGGCCATAAATTCTTTTTTCCTTAATACTGACCTCTTCAACCAGGTTAACAAGATTTGGATCGTATAAATTCACATCCTGGTTCCCAATAATGATTTTACCCAGCATAGTTCCTTCTTCACGCAAAATTTTAGTCAGTTCACGGGTATCTATGCCATATAATCCGGGTACCTCAAATTCCTTCAGCCAGTCGCCGAGACTTTTTTCAGCATTCCAATGACTGTATTCACTTGTATATCCTGAAACAATGAGGCCTGAAATGTGCATGGCATATGACTCGAAAAATTTTTGCATCCCGTCTTTCATTTGATTATCAGGAACACCATAATTCCCAATGATGGGATAGGTGAGTGCCAGGATCTGTCCCTTGTATGAGGGATCTGTGAGGCTTTCGGGATAGCCGGTCATGGCCGTATTAAAAACAACCTCACCTGAAACTGATTTGTCGAATCCGAATGAATAGCCTGTAAATTCTTTTCCGTCTTCCAGTACTAACCTGCTGTCAATTCCTTTTTCCATTCTTATTTATTTGCGGTTTTACTCTTCATCAGGGCCTTAATGATCTCTTCTACCTGCTCTGGTCCGATCCGTTTTGCGACGATCTGTTTGTTTTCGTCCACGATAAAGATCTGGGGGGTGGAAATGATATCATATTTTAACTTGAAATCATAAGAATAGGGATTCCAGGCATTTTTCCAGTCGTACAAACCATGTTCGTTTACAAAATTCACCCACTTTACCTTTCCTTCTTCTCCAAACAGGGTACTGATTGCCAGTACCTCCACACCCATGTTTTTAAGGCTTTTTTCATAAATAGCATATAATTCAGGAACTGTCTTTTTGCAATGACCGCAGTCAGCTTCCCAAAATAACAACACGAGATACCTGGCTTTAATTTCCTGGAGGGTACTCTTGGTTCCGACATGGGGATACCTCCGGAGGCTGGTATCCGCAATGGCACTTTTAAAATGCTCAGATGGAACAATCATTAGTTCTACCTCCGGTGCTGTTTTACCGATCAGGAGAGGTCGTGTTTTTTCAACACGGTCTTTCAGGTCGGCTAAAAATTTTGCATCGCTCCACCAGGATTCCTTCAGATAATATTTGTCAGCAATATACACCTGAATGGCATCCATTCCCATTATATTGCTCTTTCCATAATAATTAAAGAAGGTAATGAGCATAAACCGGAATAAATTGGAATCTGCGCGTGATTTTTCAACCAGAAAATCAATCGGCTTATAGAGTGAATCCGGTATCTGGGGTATAACCTTTGTAAGGTAGGTCATTACCTTATCTTCATATAATGGCGTACGAAGTAATCTCGGATCAGATATATTGAAATTGTCAAAATAATGGCTTCTATAGTAATAATACTGCCAGGTGGAATCAATTATATTTCCCTTCTCGTCACGGGGTGCATCGGGAACCGACACATCGAGCGTAGCTTTCAGGAAATCAGAGACAAAAAGTCCGGGATGTTCCTTGTTTATTTTATCAATATGGGCCACACGATCCTCATTCGATTTTTTCAGGTCGGCTGAAAGCAGTTCACGCACCTTGGGATCTTTTTCAGCCCTCAGCCTGGTGGTAATGGTATCCGCATGTTTCCGCAGGTTGAGCATGTATTTTTGAAATTCGAGGAATATTTCGTTTTCATCGGAACCCTTCACAACCATTGATTTGATGAAATCAGCGGTGTCTATTTCAATGCTGAATTCCTGGTCTTTTCCCATAATAAGTTCAAAATATTTTGTATTGGGCAAATACACAAGGTACATGCCTTCAGGCAAATGATTTTTGCCTCCAAACTGGCCCATTCCTTTACTATTCAGCCTGATTGTATCATCGGGGTACATGGATTTGTTCAGATAATGTCCGAGAATGACCGTGGTATCATGCAAACCATTTACCTTGATATGTATGTCATAGCCCTCGGCATAGGAAGAAAATGAAAAGAAGAGTAAGAAAAGAACAAGTAAATAACTGCTTTTGCGAATCATGATATATTAGTTTTACCAGATGGTTTAATCATTCAAACCGTCAAAATTAGTGATTAATTCCATAATTGAAATGACAGTGCTGCAAATTAAGGATGTTGATTTCCTGCCTGTCAGGCATATTTTCTATATTTGAGCAATAAATAAACCCCCAATTTCTCATGCTTACCCTGAAAGAATGTCAGGATCTTATACATGTGTACCTTAAAAGGATCAGCCTTCCTGAATCTCCTTCCAATCTATACGAACCGATTCGATATATGTTGGAACCCGAGGGCAAAAGAATCAGGCCTGCCCTTGTTTTATTGGGCTGCAATGTGTTTTCCGATGATGTATCCCAGGCTGTTCCTGCTGCCATGGCCATTGAGGTTTTTCACAACTTCACCCTCATGCACGATGATATCATGGATAATGCATTGATGCGGAGAAACCGGCATTCGGTACATGTAAAGTGGACTCCCAATATTGCACTCCTTTCGGGTGATGCCATGGTAATCAAAGCATATGAGCTGCTGGCTGAAATAAAGGGGCCCTCGTTCTTCAGGGTATTTTCCCTGTTTAATGAAACAGCACTCAAGGTATGTGAAGGCCAGCAATATGATATGGATTTTGAAAGCCGGACAGATATTTCAGAGAATGATTACCTGCATATGGTTGAGCTCAAAACGGCTGTATTGCTCGCAGCTTCAATGAAAGCCGGGGCCATAATCGGAGGAGCTGATGATGCGGATGCGGATCTGCTCTATGAATTCGGGCGGAATATTGGTATTGCATTTCAGCTACAGGATGATTTTCTTGACATTTATGCCAATCCTTTAACTTTTGGCAAGGAGATGGGCAATGACATAGTATCCAATAAAAAAACACTTCTTTTGATACAAGCCCTGAAACTCGCAACAGGACCTGCAAGGGACGAACTGTTGTACTGGCTTACTGCAGAAGGTTTTGACAGAAATGAGAAGATTCAGCGAATAAGGATCATTTATGATCAGTTGCACATTGACGAACTAAGCAGGGGAAGAGTAAAATCTTACCACGAAAAGGCGATGGCCATGCTCAATAAACTATCCTGCACCAATGACCGCATCGCTGAATTGAGAGTTTTTTCGGATATGCTGATGAACCGGGATAAATAGCAAAAAAGATTATAGTAAGGCGAAGCAATTCCCGACAATCGGAGTTGCTTCGCGGCTCGCAATAATTCGCTTCATTCTATTTTACTTTCTTGGTATATATCCCGTATTGCTTGGTTGTAATGGAATCAAGCTCCGTGCTTAGCTGCATCTGATTGTAATTCCGGGTTGACATCTGCAGGTTTTGCAGGATCTGGAAATTATATACAATCTGATCGTTTACACTCGATATGAAGGATTCCTTCTGGTCAAGATAATAGGTGAGTTTATTGTTGCATTTTTCACTCAGCGTTTTTACCAGCGCGTTCGCTTTGTCAAACTGGTTACACTGGTAATATGCATTGGCAACCTGAATGATTGTATGGTCAAACGGGATCTTGCTGTCCGGCATTAATTCAATGCACCGGTCAAGAACACGGTTTGCCCTGGCTGTGTCACCCTTGTGAATGAGTTCGTTCGCCAGCTGTATAAAACGTGTCCTCAGGCGGATAATGGAGACTGTGCGTACATGAAAATCATCCAGGTATACATTTGGATCTTCCATATTGCCATAACTGAATTTATTCATGAGATTGTCATATAACTTTTCGGTATCAATGCGGCCTGCTTCATAACGCCCGTTGCTATGTGTAAAAATGGGTACAAGCCGGTAGGCAAAACCTTCAAGCTGCATGTAATCTTCGAGACCCAGCGTACCTTCATGGCCAAGGGAGGCAAAATACACAGGCCGTTTCCAGTTGTTGTGGGCCAGGATGTCCAAGCACGGCCAGTTCACTTTTGCCCATGCTGTTACGGGCAAATCTCCATTCAATGGCAGGGACTATTTTATCACGGTCTTCGGGCCGGACAGTCCCATTGGCCAGTACCAGCGAAGTATCAACCGGAATTCTGAAACTGCGGGTGGGAATAAAATTGAATTTTTCTCCTGAGGAAGAAGCAATTTTTGCCTCGGGCAGATCACTTAAAGCAAAATCAAGGATGTCCTTAATCGATGTGGTTGTTTTGATCCGTTCCTGCACAAAGAGATAGTCCCTGGTACCGTTTCTGTATTTGTCTGAACCCATCGTGATTGGCAGTGGTTCAGATTCGTAGGCCTTTCGCTTCATCTGATCGATATACCAGTCCATATTCAGCAGCATCAGGTTAACAACGCGTACATCGGTGCGGATTCCTTCCACCTCCTGGGCATACCATAATGGAAAAGTATCATTGTCGCCGTTTGTGAACAGAATTGCATTCGGGGCGCAGGTTTTAAGATAATCTGCTGCAATATCACGTGCCGTGTATCTGCCTGAACGGTCATGATCATCCCAGTTCTGGCTTGCCAGAATTCCCGGAACGAGTACCAGGCAAACAAGGGTTAGCAGTACGGCCATATATCCTTTTCTCAGCTTCTCATTCATGGAATCGAACAAGGCCAGAACACCCAGGCCAATCCAAACAGCAAAGGCATAAAATGATCCTGCATAGGCATAATCCCGTTCACGGGGTTGCAGCGGTGTCTGATTCAGATATATTACAATGGCAACTCCGGTGAGCACAAATAAAAGCATCACAACCCAAAAATTCTTTACATCCCTTTGAAAGTGGAAGACCAGTCCGAAAAGACCCAGCAACAGGGGAAGAAAAAAGTAGGTATTTCGTGATTTAGCATGGGCATCTTCGGGAGGAAGGTATTTTTCTGATCCGATGATGGCCTGATCAATAAGCCGGATGCCACTGATCCAGTTACCGCTCAGCGGATCGCCCATACCCTGTGAATCATTCTGGCGACCCACAAAATTCCACATGAAATACCGGAAATACATATGGCCAAGCTGATAAGTAAAAAAGAACAGCATGTTGTTTGAAAATCCCGGGGCCTTTTTAGGCAGGGAACGGTCGTATAACACTTTCCCGTTCTCATCGCGGACCATGTTGCCCTGGGAATCCTGTCGCGGCTGATACAGTCTGCTTTCCTGCATATGACCCCAATCGAGGTAAGCATTAACATGTTCATTATCTGAACTGTACATGCGTGGAAAAACGGTAGTAAATTTCGGATCAAATTTATAGGACAATTTATGGTTGGTAACCTTGTATTTGCCATCCAATTTTGAATACGTATTTTTTCCTTCGGTCAATGCCAACAGGCCGTGCATTAAAATATTGTCCATGAACCAGCGGCCTGTCACCATATTGTTCACGATTAAGGTAATACTGGAGGGAAAATACATTGTCCGGATTATTTTCATCCATCGGCGGATTGGCCGATGAACGTATCACAATCATCGCATAACATGAATAGCCGATCAGGATCACTGTGAAGGCAAGGAGAATCGTGTTGAAAGTGTAGTTCCGGTTCTGGTAGGTTTTCCAAAGCCCATAACAAAGGCCACCCACAAGCAGTAAACAATATACAAGGACCCCTGAATTGTAATCCATCCCAAAACCGTTTACAAAAACAAGTTCAAAACGGCTGGCAAGCCATACAACACCGGGTATTACAATATACATGATGGAGGCAAGCAGCAATAATGAAACTGTCAGGGCAGCAATCACACCACGGGTCGTGGCCTTGTATTTGCGGAAATAATAAATCATCCCGATCGCCGGAATGGCAAGAAGATTCAGAAGATGCACACCAATGGACAGTCCCATGAGGTAGGCTATCAGAATCAGCCAGCGGTTTGCAATATTTTTCATCCGCTTCATTCTCCCATTTAAGCATGGCCCAGAAAACAACGGCAGTAAACAGGGACGAACTGGCATAAACCTCCCCTTCCACGGCAGAGAACCAGAACGAATCAGTGAATGTATAGGCCAAGGCCCCAACAAGACCGCTTCCAATTACAATAAAATGATCCCGGAATGAGGGAAGGGATATTCCATTTGAAGGGATTTCTGTCGTCAGTCCGCGGTTCACCATAAGTTTCAGGGCCAGATGAACTATCGACCAGTAAAGGAACATCACCGTTAATGCACTGGCTAATGCCGATGAAGCATTGACCATAAGGGCTACCTTGTCATGATGTTCCCCGGCGAATAATGAGAAAGTACGCGCAAGGATCATGAAAAGGGGAGCTCCCGGAGGATGTCCCACTTGCAGTTTAAAGGCACTTGAAATAAATTCGCCACAATCCCAAAGGCTTACAGTGGGTTCCATCGTAAGCAGGTAAACCAGGGCAGAAATGGCAAAAATGACCCAGCCAAGGAGGTTGTTAATGCGTCTGAAATTCTTCATTCCAAAAGATTTAGTTATTTAGCGTGATTTATTACATTTCGGTACTGATTATAAATGCCAAATTTATACGCAAATCAATGCATTATATTTGTTCGGATCAAAATACGTAAAAATAAACGAATACAGGTTCACCATGAATAGAAAAAAAAGCGGGGGAATAGTTTATTCAACAAATCCTGATTTCAAATTCGGGCAGGAAACCGCTTCACAGGTTACACTGCCTTTAAACCAGCAGCTTTTGTACATATGGCTTGATTCAAAAGCCAGGAAAGGCAAAACCGTTACACTGATCAAAGGATTCAAGGGTACGGAGCAGGATCTTGAAAACCTGGCCAGGCAGATTAAATCGTTATGCGGGACTGGTGGATCGGTAAAAAACGGGGAAATAATCATTCAGGGCGATTTCAGGGAAAAAATAATACTTTTTCTGAACAGGGAAGGCTACAAAACCAAAAAAGCCGGTGGATGAGGACCCGGGTCAACAAATGGATCATTCGCAGGAAATATATCCTCTTGACCCTGGCAGTTATCCTGACACTGTATTTACGGCTTCTGCATGGTCCGCTATTTCATGATCCCCTGTCTACTGTAATTTACGACAGCCAGGGGGAACTCCTTGGTGCGCGGGTAGCTTCCGACGGACAATGGCGATTTTCCGGAAACGCACAAGTACCTGAAAAAATAAAAAAAGCGACCCTTGCCTTTGAAGACCGGTATTTTTATTATCACCCCGGGTTTAATCCCTATTCAATTGGCCGGGCAATTGTTCTTAAATCTGAAACGGAGAAGGATTGTCAGCGGAGGGAGTACATTAACAATGCAAACAATCCGGCTTGCCCGCAAAGGCAAGCCAAGGTCGGTTTATGAGAAACTGGTTGAGGTTTTACTGGCCACTCGCCTGGAACTGAGGAAAAGTAAGGATGAAATCCTGGCCTTGTATACTGCCAATGCTCCCATACGGAGGAAATGTAGTTGGAGTGGAAGCTGCAGCATGGAGATATTATGGCACCGACAGTAAAAATCTTTCATGGGCAGAAGCAGCTACACTGGCAATTCTACCCAACGCACCTTCCCTGATCAACCCTGGTAAAAACAGGGATCACCTGCTGAAAAAAAGGAATCTGCTGCTTAAGCGCCTATTTACGTTGGGATGGATTGACAGGACCACCTACCAGCTGGCATTAACCGAACCGATTCCGGATAAACCCTTATCCATGCCAAAAAGAGCACCACAATTGCTTGACAGGCTTGGCTCGTTAAAAGAACAGGACTACCATACAACCATTGACGGAAAATTGCAGGACAGGGCAGCTGAGATTGTAGATAAGCATCATAAAGTATTACAATATAATCAAATACACAATGCAGCAGTACTGATAGTTGAAGTTGAAACGGGTAACATAGTTGCATATGTTGGGAATGTAAGTACACATGAAAAAGGTAATAACGGGACCGATGTAGACATAATCCGGTCACCCCGGAGCACCGGAAGCATACTCAAACCGGCCTTGTATGCGGCTATGCTGGATGACGGTAAAATCCTGCCAAACAGTCTTGTAGCTGATATCCCGATCAACCTGTCGGGTTTTGCACCGCAGAATTTTAACGGGCAGTATGAAGGAGTCGTGCCGGCAAGCCAGGCCTTATCGAGGTCTTTAAACATTCCTGCAGTTGAGATGCTCCGTGATTATGGTACAGACCGGTTTCACCAGCTTTTAAAAAACCTGGGTCTTAAGCACTCTTACTCATTCTGCGGAACATTATGGTTTGTCGCTTATTCTTGGAGGAGCCGAGGGCAATCTTGAGGAACTGACCAATCTCTATGCCTCCTTTTCAAGGGTGCTTAATCATTATGCAACAAAGGGATTGTACTTTTCCACAGATTTCAGACCGCTTAAACCTGCTTTTTGGAAATAAGTCCTCCGGCAGAAAAGGGAAGGGAAGAACCCGACAGGGTCAGTGCAGGAGCACTATGGTTTACCTATAGTGCCATGAATGAGGTTAACCGTCCTGAGGAGGAGTCAGGATGGAGATATTTTGGATCTTCACAGAAAATTGCATGGAAGACCGGAACTAGCTTTGGTTACAGGGATGGATGGGCAATAGGCACATCACCCCGTTTTGTGGCAGGTGTTTGGATCGGAAATGCAGATGGAGAGGGCCGACCGGGCCTGACAGGTATTTCAGTCGCCGCTCCGGTACTGTTTGAACTTTTTGGCATCTTACCCGAGTCAGGCTGGTTTAAGGAACCGGCAGATGAATTGGTGCCTGCTGTTATTTGCCGCCAGAGTGGCTTCCTTGCGGGTCCAAATTGCAGTGAGCCGCGATTCCGTAAAGGTCCCCATTGCCGGATTGCACGCCCCTGTCTGCATTTTTCACAGAATGATTCATCTGTCAGCCGATGGTAAATTCAGGGTAAACCGTGAATGCACAGATGCCGGCAGCATGATCCAATCCTCATGGTTTGTCCTGCCTCCTGTGCAGGAATGGTATTACCATAAAAACCATCCCGAATATAGATTACTGCCACCTTATAAAGCAGGATGCGAATCCGACAATGCAGGATCAATGGATCTTATTTATCCAAGGGAAAATTCAGGCATATTTATTCCTGTGGAATTAAGCGGAAACAAAGGAAGGGTGATATTTGAAGCAGTGCACAGGAATGAGGATGCAACGATTTACTGGCACCTCGATGGGAAATTTATTGCTTCTACACATTATATGCATCAGGTGGAAATATTACCCTCGCCTGGAAAACATACACTGGTTCTGGTAGATGAAAACGGAGAGGAACTAATCCGTCATTTTAGAATACTGAGTAAGGAAGAAGATCGCAATTAGGCGCTGATAAACCTCCACTCATGACTTAACCAGGGTTCCCCGGCATAATTGATGCCTACACGGGGTTTTTGTATGACCAGCGGTTTTTCATCACTGTCCTCAATCCAGATTTGCCCGGAAGTAACAAGATCCTGACCATGGTAGGACTTATCGATTCCCAGTCTGCGGGTAAGCACCCCTGGTCCGGACAAGTTTTTTAATCCCCTCACAAGAATAGCCTGTGGATTGCCTGCAGATCCTGTTACAATGTTCAGCATCCAATGAATACCATAAATGAGGTAGACATATAGAAGACCTCCCTGATCATACATGATGCTGTTGCGTGCCGTTTTCCCAAACCTCGCATGCGAAGCCTGGTCCTCTTCCCCCCGGTAGGCTTCCACTTCAGTAATTTTATAGGATTCAGGAATGCAGTCACGGGAAATGACAAGGTTTTTGCCAAGCAGATCAGGTGCCACAATGAGCACATCCCTGCTGTAAAAATACCGGTTCAGCCTCAGGTGAGTATGATTATCCGCCAAGACAAATCATCAAATCTAAAGTATCAGCATCGCATCCCCATAGGTGCCGAAGTGGTATTTTTCCTTGATGGCTACCTTGTACGATTCAAAAAGCAGCTCATAACCGGCAAACGCAGATACCATCATAAGCAGGGTAGAGAGGGGCAGGTGAAAGTTTGAAATCATGCGCGAAGGAACACTGAATTCATAAGGTGGAAAAATGAATTTGTTTGTCCATCCGTCATATGGTTTTAAATGACCGGCAGTGGAAACGGAGCTTTCCAATGTGCGCAAAACAGTTGTACCTACTGCACAAACATGTTTGCGGGCATCCTTGGCCTCATTCACAATATTGACAGCTTCTTCACTAATAATGATCCGTTCTGAATCCATCTTGTGCTTGGTAAGATCTTCCACGTCCACGGTCCTGAAATTGCCAAGGCCTACATGGAGTGTGATTTCAGCAAAATGAGTACCTTTTATTTCAAGGCGTTTAAGCAGTTCACGGCTGAAATGAAGTCCTGCCGTAGGTGCTGCAACGGCACCTTCGTGTTTTGCAAAAATGGTCTGGTATCTGTCCCTGTCCTCGGGTTGTACAGCACGTTTGATAAATTTTGGCAGGGGAGTTTCGCCCAGTTTGAACAGGGTTTTTTTGAATTCATCATAGTCCCCGTCAAACAAGAACCTGAGTGTACGGCCCCTTGAGGTGGTATTGTCAATTACCTCAGCAACCAGTGTTTCTTCATCATCTCCAAAATACAGCTTATTCCCGATCCTGATTTTCCGGGCCGGATCAACAAGAACATCCCAAAGGCGCTGTTCCCTGTTGAGTTCGCGGAGAAGGAATACTTCGATCTCAGCACCGGTTTTTTCCTTGTTGCCATACAGGCGGGCGGGAAAAACCTTGGTGTTATTCACAACCATCACATCCCCAACGTCAAAATAATCAATGATTTCCCTGAAAATTTTATGCTCAATCAATCCCGTTTTGCGGTCTACCACCATTAATTTCGATTCGTCCCGCTTGTCGGCCGGGTACTTGGCGATCAGGTCTTCCGGCAGGTTGTATTTGTATTGAGAAAGTTTCATGGATTAAAATGGAGATTATAATATAAACCAAATATATACGCAATGAGGGCAAAAAAGTTACAAAAGAACTAAATTTCTTTCGAATTCTTCAATTTTTATTGCATCTTTTAGTAAAAAACTACCGATGGATGTTCTTACAAGTCCCGTCAGATGTGCTCCAGAGCCCAATGCTGTGCCAATATCCCGGGCGAGTGAGCGGACATAGGTTCCCTTGCTGCAAACAACCCTGAATTCAACAACAGGTAGCTCAAAACGGATCAATTCGATTAAACGGATCTCAATTTCCTTCATGGGGAGGTCAACAGTTTCTCCCTTTCGGGCAAGGGTATATGCCCTTTGGCCGTTTACAAAACGGGCCGAATAATCAGGAGGTTTTTGCATCCCTGTTCCCTTGAGTCCATTCAGTACACGTTCCACATCGGCCAGGGTGATATGTTGAGTAGGGTAGGTTATGTCCACATTTGTTTCCAGGTCAAAGGAGGGAGTGGTAGCACCCAGTGCGATGACAGCCCTGTACTCCTTAAATTCTGCCTGGTACTTATCTATGTTCTTCGTTTCCCTGCCCGTACAAACAATCATCAGTCCTGTGGCCAGAGGATCAAGTGTACCGGCATGGCCAACCTTCAGCTTCCTGAGGTTCAAACGGTTCTTTAATATTCCCTTGATTTTTTTTACCAGATCGAACGATGTCCAATACAAGGGCTTATCAAACAGCAGTATTTTACCGAGGGCAAATTCCTCAGCCATCAAAGCACTTTCCATTATACTCCTGTTCCCGAATTATGAGTCATTAAGCGGATGAATGAATTATTGTTTAGCAGATGATTTTGGTTTTTTCATGATGGCCCAAATTTCAAGGGCAAATCCAGCCACAACAACAACCGGGGCTAGTGTTATCCGTCTGAAACTGAACAGTTCGCTGGCATTGAACACTGTCGGATCGGATGATTTTCCGCCCATCATCAGCAGGAATCCTATCATGATCACAACAAATCCAATGATCATGTAAATGTAATTTTCTTTTGCGAGTGCAAATCCGGAATCCGGAGTTGTTTCTTCAGGTTTCTTAGCCATATCTGTTTTATTAGGTGTACAAGTTATCCGTTTTCATGTTGAGGTACTTATTTACTGAAAGCCAGGTGGAAAGCCACGTCAGCAGAACGCCTGTAATAAGCATAATTGAAAAAATGATGCCCAGGATACGGTAATCCTGGAAACTGAATAATCCCTGCAATTGTTTCTCAACGAGAAAAAGGGTGGCGATGAGCAGGATAATGGCGATACATGCACCAATAATTCCCTGCGTTATTCCTCTCAGCAAAAAAGGACGGCGGATGAGGTAATGCCTTGCTCCTACCAATTGCATTGTCCGGATGATAAATCGTTTGGAATAAACCGAGAGCCTGATTGTATTATTGATCAGCGTGAGGGCGATAAGCGTAAGCAGGCCGCCCAGGATCAGAATAGCAATACTGATCTTACGAACATTCAGATTCACAGCGTAGATAAGATCTTTCTGATACGCTACATCAGCAACCTGGGGATATGTTCTGAATTCTTTTTCAAGTACAGCAAAGCTGTCGGGATTTGCATAATTAGCATGAAGTTTTACTTCAATGGATGAAGGCAAAGGATTGTATCCCAAAAAATCAACAAAATCCTCTCCCATTTCCTTTTGAAAATCTTCAGCGGCTTTCTCCCTGGTGACATACCGGGTTTCTTTCACATATTTTTTTGAATCGAGCAATTTCTGAAGCGAAAAAACGTCTACCTCACGAATTTCATCATTCAGGTAAATTGATATGCCTACATTTTCCTTTACGTAATCGGAAAGCTTTTTTGTATTTAGCAGAAGCATGCCAACCAACCCCACCATAAAAAGCACGAGTGAAATACTCACTACAGAAGTAAGATAAGATGCAGTTAAACGCCGGCGTATTGTATTGTCTTGTGCCATCATCCCGATGTTGAAAGTGCAAAGATATGATTTTTATTGCACAGCCTTAATTTTAAAGTTGCGTTAATCTGCAAAGTCTAACCAGCCATGCAAATCGGGTTCATCGCCGCACTGTATTGAAATAAGCTTGTTGTATAATTTCGTGGAAACAGGACCAGGCTTGCCATCACAGCAGAATTCATATATTTTGTTTGTATCGGGATCTACAATTTTGCGGATAGGGGTGATCACGGCAGCGGTACCACAGGCACCCACTTCTTCAAATGAGGGCACTTCATTAAACTCAACCGGCCTGCATTCAACTTTCATACCGAGGTCAATACTTAATTGTTGCAGACTCATATTTGTGATAGAAGGAAGAATGGAGTTGGAAGAAGGAGTAATATACGTATTATCGCGTATGCCAAAAAAATTGGCAGGGCCGGCTTCATCCACATATTTTTTCTCTTTCGGATCGAGGTAAAGGGTGGTGGAAAAACCCGAATTGTGGGCCAGCTCAAGTGATTCCAGGCTGGCAGCATAATTTCCGCCAACCTTGAAACGTCCGGTTCCCAAGGGGGCAGCCCGGTCATAACCACGGCATACCATGATGTCAACAGGTTTGAACCCTTCTTTAAAATAGGGACCCACAGGGGTTACAAAAACCATAAAAAGAAATTCCTTTGCCGGCTTCACCCCCACCTCAGCACCGGTGCCGATCAAAAGGGGACGGATATACAGGGATGCCCCGGTTCCATATGGTGGAACATATTTTTCATTGAGTCTGACAGCTGTTAAAACTGCCTTTCTGAAAAGATCCTTCGGTACAACGGCCATTTTAATTCCATTGGCTGAATTCTCAAGCCGCTTTGCATTTTCATCCAGGCGAAAAACCCTGATCCGGTTATCTTTACCACGGAATGCCTTGAGTCCTTCAAAGGCTGCCTGCCCGTAATGCAGACTGGTAGCTGCCATGTGCATTTGAATATACTCGGAAGAAGAAATTTCAAGTTCACCCCACTTACCATTCCTGAAATTGCAGCGAGTATTATAATCAGTCTTTATATAACCAAAGGACAAATTTTTCCAGTCGTAGCTTTCCATGATTTCCTGTTTCAATTCAGTTTCAAAAATAACCTTTTCACCGGTATCCGACATTATCAAAAGTCATAAATTCATAAATTTCCGGCAATTTTATCTGTTATTCAAAATAAAGAAATAATTTTATAGTTTATTGTTTAATAATACCATAAGCATGGAACATGATAGGAATTTGATTATGGTTACATGGGACTTTACCGAAAAGTCCATGTATGCCCTTGAACATGCTGTTCAAATGTCTTCCATTTTGCAGGGTGAAATAGCAGTTGTCCATATTGTTAAAAAGGAATCGGAAATTCGCGATGCCCAGAAAAAGATGGCTGAAGAAGTAAAAAAGAAATTCACGGATGCTACGTTAAAATTCAATTTCGTGGTTCGCACCGGAAACATCTTCCATACGATTGGTGAGGTTGCAACTGAAACCAATGCCCTCCTGGTTATCATGGGAACACACGGTATAGTTGGAATGCAAAAATTTCTCGGAAGCTGGGCATTAAAGGTTATTGCCAGTTGCAAGGCTCCTTTCATTGTTGTGCAGGATTCCCCCAGGGGCGAAGCACTTAAAAACATTGTTCTTCCGGTGAATTTCAAAAAGGAAACAAAAGAATGTGTTGCATGGACTCATTTTTTTGCAAAGAAATTCGGCACCCGCTTTCACCTGTTCAAGGCAAAATATTCGGATAGCAATTTTCGTAAAGGTTTGGAATCGAATATCTTTTTTATTTCCAAATATTTTGGAAGCAAAGGAATTCATTTTGAATCCCAGGGGAGCATTGGTGAAACTGATTTTGGAAAAGAAACAATCCAGTATGCCAAGAAAGTCAATGCTGATGCAATTCTTCTGATGACTACCCGGGATATCGGCTTTACGGATTATGTACTGGGCCCGCAGGAACAATACATGATCGCCAACAATGAAAAAATTCCTGTCATCTGCATTAATCCAAGACCGGCCAAAGTGGGCGGAGGTTTCAGTGCAAGCGGCGGATAGCATTCAAACTTTTTTTTATAATACGGGTTATGAAAACAAGGATTTATCCTTGTTTTCGTTTTTTAATCCGTTTACGGTATTAATATTTCAATTTATATTCTGAAAAATATCAAACGTGAAAAAAAAGGAATTGAACCGACTGGTTTTCGCTACGAACAACAGGCATAAGCTCGAAGAAATACGGCTCGTGGCATCAGCGCATATCCATTTGCTTAGCCTGTCGGATCTGGGATTCGCCGGCGATATTCCTGAAGAAGAGGATACGATCGAGGGTAATGCAGCTCAAAAAGCCTGGTTTATATATCACAGGTTTGGGATCAATTGCTTTGCGGATGATACAGGACTTGAGATTGATGCACTTCACGGGGAGCCTGGTGTTTATTCTGCAAGATATGCAGGTGAGAACTGTACATTTGAGGACAATATGAACAAGGTACTGGCTGCCATGGAGGGAATAGAAAACAGGAAGGCCCGATTCAGGACCGTGATCGCACTGGTTGAAAACGGAAAATTAACTACCTTTCAGGGTGAAATTCTGGGGATCATTACCTGCGAAAAACACGGCATGCAGGGATTCGGATATGATCCTGTTTTCATGCCCGATGGATTTTACCGTACTTTTGCTGAAATGGAACTGGCAGAAAAAAATCGCATTTCGCACAGGGCCCTTGCAGTTCAGAAACTGAATGATTATCTCACAACCCGCTACAAATGATACACCGCCCGCATTTTTATAAATACCGGCCATTCCGCTTCACGGCTTCAATAGCGCCGTTGACATCACTGCTGCTTATCTTTCTGATCGCGACTTCACTGACAGTGAGGGCACAAATTCCAAACGGTGCCTGGCGGGACCACCTGCCGTATAATGATGGGAAACGGCTGGCTGAAGCAGGCAATAAGATCTTTTGTTCCACTTCGGGGGGTGGATTATTTTCTTTTAATGTGGAGGATAACAGTATTGAAAAGCATTCAAAAGTCAATGGATTATCCGATGCGGATATTTCCTGCATCGCTTTCAATCAGGAACTTGAAATACTCATTATTGGCTACAATAACGGGAACATTGACCTTGTAAAAAACGACAGCGTTTATAATATACCCGACATCAAGCGTAAGATCATTGTGGGGGAAAAGTCGATAAACAGTTTTTTCTTCCGTGATAATTTTGCATATCTGGCCTGCGGTTTTGGGATGGTCCTTGTGGATATGGTAAAGCATGAAATTAAGGACACCTATATGTTTGGAGAAGGGGGCAGCCAGATTAAGGTAAATGATATCACCTTTGACGGCCAGTTTTTGTATGCAGCTACCGAGGAAGGTATTTATAAGGCCGATATTGACAATCCGAACCTGGTTGATTACAATGCATGGCAAAAGCTGCAGGCATTGCCCGACAAAAATGCTTATTATCCCTTCCTTGCCTGGCATGGCAACCGCCTGTTTACAGTTTATCATAATCCTGGCAGTCAGCACGATGATATCATTGTCGTGAGCAATGATACATGGCAGGTATGGGTTAAGAGCCAGAATGATAATTTTGGATTTATGGGAGAGCAGGCCGGGAAACTGGTTGTTTGCGCGGGTGAGCATACGAGCTTGTATGATCAGGAGGATAAACTGGTAAGGGATGTTAGCAGCTATTATGCCAAGCATGCAATCCTGGATTCACGGGATGGATTGTGGTATGCCGATCCGGTCAGCGGACTGGTTAAAATTACCGATGCCGGTTCCGGCAATATTGTCTGTCCGAACGGCCCGGCTTTCCGCACAGCCGGAGATATGGAAGCAACAGCGGGCAAATTGTGGATAGGCGGTGGAACTGAGGGAACCAAATGGTCAAGTTACGGCGCCTATGAATTTATTGACGGATATTGGAAAAGCTATAATAATCATACAGAACCCGGAATGGAGGGATTTTTGAATGTTTCAGAAATCGCAATTGATCCAACTGATGTGAGTCATGTTGTGGGTGGCTCCAATGGATATGGCATAATAGATTTCAAGGACCAGCAATTAGTAGGCATAACTGATGAAACGAACAGCATATTAAAACCTGTGTCCGGATTTGGACATGGCTATGTCAATGTCACCGGAGTGGACATAGACGCGGAAGGCAGCCTCTGGGTATCTACTAATTTCAGCAATGAGCCTGTGTATCGCAGAAAGGCCAGCGGTGAATGGGAATCTATTGATCTGCAATATAAAAATTTTGGTGTGGAAACCCGTATTGGTGACATTCTTGCTACTTCCCTCGGTCAAATCTGGCTGCTGATACAGAATGATGGTATCCTTGTCTTCTCTGCTGACCGGGAAAATTCGGTAGAGGAACGGTTTTTTGCGGTTATCAATCAGGAGGGTGATCTGCTTGACAGGGTTTATTCACTTGCAGAAGATAAGGATGGGAATATCTGGGTGGGAACAAATAAGGGGCCGGCAGAATATTTTAATCCGGGCCAGATTTTTGAGGAAGAAAGCATAGTCGCTTATCAGCCGAAGATTCCACGGAATGATGGAACAAATCTTGCCGATTTGCTGCTTTCCACGGAAAAGATCAATTGTATTGCCATTGATGGTGCCAATCAGAAATGGTTCGCCACCGAAAAATCAGGTGTATTTCTTGAATCACCCGATGGGTTAAAAGAAATCCATCATTTTACCGAAGGGAACAGCCCGCTGTTTTCTGACAACGTGCTTACACTGGGTGTAAAGAATGAAACCGGAGAAGTTTTCTTTGGAACCGACAGGGGTATTGTTTCTTTTAAGGGTCAGGCCACAGAAGGAGGAGATGATTTCGGCAAGGTTTATGTTTATCCTAACCCGGTAAGGGAAACCTACGAAGGGGACATCACGGTCACAGGACTTGCCAGTAACGTGAATGTTAAGATAACCGACATCAGCGGAAATCTGGTTTATGAAACCCAGGCACTCGGTGGACAGGCTATCTGGAACGGCAGAAACTTTGATGGTGAAAGGGTCCATACCGGGGTTTATCTTATTTTTTGCACCAATGACGACGGATCGAAAACGCATGTAACAAAATTGTTGTTCATCCATTAGCTGATCATGCTGATCAAAACCCGCGCAATAGTACTCCATCATGTTAAGTATGGCGAGTCAAGCCTGATTGTTACATTATATACCGAAAGGCATGGCCGGATGACATGCATCGTCAGCGGTATCCGTTCAAAAAAAAACCACCTGTCACTCACTTTTTTCCAGCCACTCACGCTTCTTGAAGCTGAAATCTATTATAAGTCAAACCGTGAGGTTCACCGGTTAAAGGAATTGTCATGTCCTTTTCATTACACATCCATTCCTTTTTCCATAACCAAAAGCACAATTTCCCTTTTCCTTGCTGAAATATTGTGGCTTACGCTCAGGGAAGAAGAATCCAATGAAGGATTGTTTAACTTTCTATACCATGCTTTTCAATTACTGGATTCAAAAGATGAAGGGGCAGCCAATTTTCACCTTCTTTTTCTGATTCATTATTCGCGTTACCTTGGAATCTTCCCCGCCGGCCTGGAATCAGCCGCAGATATCAGCAGGTTTGCTGATCTGAAGATATACAGAAACCTGCCGGGAGAAACCGGACGGATTTTTATGGAAATGATGAAAACTTCCCTGGCACAGGCAGAAATAATCAACTTAACTAAAGCAAGCCGTCTGATCCTTCTGGATGCCCTGGTAAAATATTTTGAGGAACACCTCGAAGGAATGGGAAAGATCAAATCAGCTGCCGTACTGAAAGAAATATTTAGCGATCAGATAAAATGACCTTACTTTGCACTATTAAAATAAACTGAATCCTTGTAGACTATGAAAGATGAGACAAAATTTGCCTGGCTTGATATCGCCAAGCGGATGCAAGCACTGGCGCAAGCCGGACTTGAATATTCGGACAACAAATATGACAGGGACAGGTATCAGCAGATGAGAGAGATGAGTCTTGAGATCATGCACGATTTTACCGAGCTCAAAATGGATAAACTGGTCGGTGCTTTTGCCTCGGAACAGGGTTATCAAACGCCAAAGGTAGATGTGAGGGGGGTTGTCTTCAGGGGTGATCAGATCCTTATGGTACGTGAAACCATTGATGGAAACTGGTCACTTCCCGGTGGCTGGGCCGATGTAGGACTTACCCCATCAGAGGTTGCCATTAAAGAAGTGTTTGAGGAATCGGGGCTTGAGGTTGTTCCTGAAAGGCTGCTTGCGGTGCTGGATAAAAAAAGGCATAATCATCCGCCCGACATGTTCCATATTTACAAGATTTTCATTTTATGCCGTGAAACCGGGGGAGAACTCAAGGGTGGAATGGAAACCAGTGAAACAGGTTTCTTTGGACCGGATAAATTTCCGTCGCTTTCGGTTCCGAGAATTACCACAGAGCAGATCAGCCTGATGTATGAATATAAAAACGATCCCCTGAAACCGGCATCGTTTGATTAATACTCATCCCAGCTTTTAATGGCAATCTCTTCGAGAGGCAGCTTACAGACAGCCATCAAAAAGGCACTGGCAAGCCTGCCGTTGGTGATGAGGGGAATATTGAAATCTACCGCGCTGCGACGTATCAGGTAGTCATTGCTCAATTCGGTCTTTGATAAGTCCTTCGGTATATTGATCACAAGGTCGATCATTTTGTTGCGGAGATAATCGAGGGTATTGGGCTTTTTGTCTTCATCGGGCCAGTGAAGCATGGTAACAGATATCCCGTTCATTTCAAGAAATTGCGCAGTACCATGGGTGGCAAAAAGGTTATATCCTTTTTCCTCAAGCAATTTACAGCTGTTGACAAGTTCAACCTTGGACCGCATTGGTCCTGTTGATAACAGTATGTTTTTCTTTGGGTAAGAGTATCCGACCGAAAGCATTGATTTAAGGATTGCCTCATAAAAATTCTCACCTATACAACCCACTTCACCTGTTGAAGCCATATCTACTCCAAGTATAGGATCAGCTTTTTGTAACCGGGAAAACGAAAACTGGGGAGCCTTGACGCCGATGCAATCGAGGTCAAATGCGGATTTGTTCGGTTTTTCAACCGGAATTACCGAGGATCACCTGGGTAGCCAGTTCGATGAGGTTCACTTTCAAAACCTTTGAAACAAAAGGAAAACTGCGCGAGGCACGGAGGTTGCATTCAATTACCTTGATATCATTGTCCTTGGCAAGGAACTGAATATTGAATGGTCCGGTTATTTTGAGTTCATGTGCGATCTGCCGGGATATGCGCTTGATACGGCGCATGGTTTCAAAATATATCTTTTGTGCAGGAAAAACAATGGTCGCATCTCCGGAATGTACACCGGCAAATTCAACATGCTCACTGATGGCATAGGCAATCAGTTCTCCTTCCCTGGCCACTGCATCAATTTCGATTTCCTTTGCCTGTTCAATAAATTCGGAAACCACTACGGGGTATTGTTTGGAAACCTTGGCTGCCAGAGTAAGATAATGTTCCATCTCATCGCGGTTAGAAACCACATTCATGGCGGCACCCGACAATACATAGGATGGCCTGATGAGAACAGGGAAACCCACCTCATCCACAAAGTCATGGATTTCACGGATGCTGGTCAGCTCTTTCCAACGTGGCTGATCAATTTTCAGATCGTCACAGAGCTGTGAAAATTTATGCCTGTTTTCAGCATTGTCAATTGACTGGGAGGAAGTTCCGAGAATATTTACCTTCTGACTGTCGAGGCGCATGGCCAGGTTATTGGGAATCTGTCCTCCCATTGAAAGAATTACGCCATGCGGATTTTCAAGTTCAATAATATCCATTACCCGTTCAAAAGACAGTTCATCGAAGTACAGCCGGTCACATACATCATAATCCGTACTTACGGTTTCGGGATTATAATTGATCATAACTGACCGGTAACCGTCATTGTTAATGGCATACAGGGCATTCACACTGCACCAGTCGAATTCAACACTGCTCCCGATGCGATAGGCTCCTGAGCCCAGAACAATAACAGATTTGTGATCGCCCAGATATTTGACGTCGTTTGATGTTGCACTATAGGTAAGGTACAGATAGTTTGTCTGGGCAGGATACTCTGCTGCCAGGGTATCGATTTGCTTTACATAGGGAATAATGCCCAGTTTTTTCCTGTGTTCACGTACTTCCAGCAGTCCGTCCTGCATATATTCGTTCTCATTCTTGAAAATGGAGCGGGCAATCTGAAAATCAGAAAATCCCGCCACCTTGGCCCTTTGAAACAGCCTGAAAGGAATCTCATCCAGCGTATTGTACTGCTCAAGATCATTTTTAAGATTAAAAATCCCCTTGAGCTTATGTAAAAACCAGGGGTCAATCCGAGTGAGGGCATGTATTTTTTCCACGGAATAACCTTTTGCAAAGGCGTCAGCAATGACGAAGATGCGCATATCGGTTGGTTCGGACAATTCCTTTTCAATGTTTTCGAATTCAAGATCCCGGTTGCCGACAAATCCATGCATTCCCTGGCCGATCATGCGCAGTCCCTTTTGTATGGCCTCTTCGAAAGAGCGTCCGATGGCCATTACCTCGCCCACACTTTTCATGCTGCTTCCGATCTGTTTTGAAACGCCGATAAACTTATTCAGGTCCCAGCGCGGTATCTTACAGACAATATAATCCAGAGCGGGTTCAAAAAAGGCCGAGGTGGTTTTTGTAATTGAATTCTTGATTTCATGCAGGCCATAACCGACAGCCAGTTTTGCTGCCACAAATGCCAGCGGATAACCTGTGGCTTTTGAAGCCAGGGCACTTGAACGTGAAAGACGGGCATTGACCTCAATTACCCTGTAGTCTTCAGAGCAGGGATCAAGCGCATACTGTATATTGCATTCTCCAACTATGCCGATATGCCTGATAATTTTAATGGCAAGCTGCCGGAGCCCATGATATTCAGAATTGGTAAGCGTTTGTGACGGAGCCACCACGATGCTTTCACCGGTATGAATACCCAGCGGATCGAAATTTTCCATGTTACAAACGGTGATGCAATTGTCATAGCAGTCGCGTACCACTTCGTATTCCACTTCCTTCCATCCTTTCAGTGATTTTTCAACCAGGATCTGCGGAGCATAGGAAAACGCCTTTTCCGACATCTTCAGCAATTCCGCATCATTGTTGCAAAAACCACTTCCCTGTCCGCCAAGTGTATAGGCAGCACGGATAATGACAGGATAGCCAAGCTCTCCGGCGGCCTTCACAGCATCGTCCATGTTGGTCACTGCAAAGCTCTGTATTGTCTTTACATTGATCTCATCCAGCTTTTTAATGAAAAGATCCCGGTCTTCAGTGTCCATGATGGCCTGAACCGGTGTGCCGAGTACACGGATATTGTGCTTTTCAAGTATCCCTGCCCGGAAAAGGGCAATTCCGCAATTCAGGGCTGTTTGTCCGCCAAAGGCAAGCAGTATGCCATCCGGCTTTTCTTTTTCAATAACCTTCTCAACAAAATACGGGGTCACCGGTAGAAAGTAGATCGTGTCGGCAATACCTTCGGAAGTCTGCACTGTGGCAATGTTGGGATTGATCAATACAGTTTTTATATTTTCTTCACGAAGCGCTTTTAATGCCTGTGATCCTGAATAATCAAACTCACCTGCTTCGCCGATTTTAAGTGCGCCGGATCCGAGTACAATGACCTTTCTGATTGATTTGTCCATAGTTTGCCGCAGCCCCAATAAAAAAATTAGTCATATATTTGGCCCAAAAGTACAAATATTTTTAAATTCACCTTGCATAATTATAAAATATTGTATAAATTTGCATCGTCATTGAATAACTATTCATCATGGGAAACAGAACAGAACGATTACTAGCCATCAGGAATATTATTTCTTCCCAGAAAGTATCGAGCCAGGAAGAGCTACTCGACCTTCTTGAGAAAAAGGGATTAAATTATACCCAGGCAACGCTTTCACGGGATTTGAAATTTTTGAAAGTGAATAAAATTTCAGATCATGAGAAAGGCTACATTTATGAACTGCCCGATCAGCACCATATACCGGGTCACGAACTTGCTGAAAGCTACGCTGCACAAGGATTTGTATCCATTCAGTTTGCCAACAGACTGGGTGTTATCAAAACACTGCCTGGATATGCACCCAGCATTGCTTCACTTATTGACAAGGTAAATCCTTTTGAGATCATCGGTACCCTTGCCGGCGATGATACCATACTTATAATCCCGCATGATAATGTTACTGAAAAGGATGTGATCAATACACTGATCATTATTGTTCCTGAATTAAAAGATAAAATAAAGTAAGATGGATAACAAAAAGGTAGTACTGGCTTACAGTGGTGGATTGGATACTTCAGTGATATTAAAATGGTTGATCGATAAGGGTTACGAAGTGATTGCCTATGTTGCAGATGTGGGTCAGGATGATGATTTTGAAGAAGTAGAAAGGAAGGCAATAAAAATAGGGGCTTCCAGGGTTTATATCAAGGATCTGAGGAGGGAATTTGTCACGGATTATATCTTCCCGGCCCTCAAAGCCAATGCCGTATATGAAAACCGTTATCTCCTGGGAACATCACTTGCCAGGCCGGTAATTGCAAAATATCAGATTAAGATAGCCGCTGAGGAAAAAGCTTCCCTCGTGGCACACGGAGCAACCGGAAAAGGAAACGACCAGGTGCGCTTTGAATTATCGTATTACGCCCTCAATCCGAGAATCAAGGTGCTGGCTCCCTGGAAAACCCAGGAATTTCTTGACCAGTTCAAGGGCAGGACCGACATGCTGAATTATGCAAAAGATCATAAGCATCCCTGTTAAGGCCACTGTGAAGAAGCCTTACAGCGAGGATGACAACCTGATGCATATCAGTCATGAGGCAGGTATTCTTGAGGATCCGGCATACAAACCTGAAAAGGAAATGTTCACCAAGATTGTTCCGCCTCAATTAGCCCCGGATAAAGAAATTCATCTGGAAATTCACTTTAAGGACGGCATCCCTGTGAGAGTTGTCAATGAAGAAAGCAGAATTGACATTTCCGATCCGCTCGATCTGTTTATTTACCTGAATAAGGTGGGTGGAGAGAACGGAATTGGTATGCTCGACATGGTTGAAAACCGTTTTGTAGGGATCAAATCAAGGGGTGTATATGAAACCCCGGCGGGAACCATCCTGTTGCACGCCCATATGGATATAGAAGGAATTGCCATGGACCGTGAAGTAATGCGGCTCAGGAATATGCTATCCCCTGTTTTTGCAGAAATTGTATACAACGGTTTCTGGTTCAGTCCCGAAATGGATTTCCTGCGCGCAGCCATTGACAAAAGCCAGGAACTCATTGATGGTAAGGTGTGGCTTACACTTTACAAGGGTAACATTATGATTGACGGACGTGAATCCCCGAGCTCATTATATAATAAGGAGCTTTCAAGTATGGATATCGCCGGTGGATTCGACCAGAAAGACAGTGCCGGTTTTATTAAGATCAATGCAATCCGGCTCATGGCACATCATGCCATAACAAAAAGGCAGGGAAAAACTACCTGAAGCATCCTGCAGCACATTTTTCAGATTTTGTTTGCTTCGGGATGAATGTTCCGGAAACACTAATTTTTTGTTATGAAACTCTGGGAAAAGGGAATAGAAACAGATAAGCTGATTGAGCAATTTACGGTTGGAAAAGACCGGGAGCTCGACCTTTTGCTTGCCAGGTACGATGTGATCGGTTCACTGGCACATGTTACCATGCTCCGGAGTATCGGCCTGCTGAATGAGGAGGAACTTAAATTCACTGCGCACCGAACTGCAGGTTATATACAGATCCATTGAACAGGGCGATTTTACAATCAATGACGGCGTGGAGGATGTGCATTCCCAGGTGGAGTTGCTTCTTACCCTTAAATTGGGAGATACAGGGAAAAAAATACATACAGCCCGCTCAAGAAATGACCAGGTATTACTTGACATTAAATTATTTATCCGCGAAGAAATTCAGCAGACGGTAATGCTTGCCTTGAATTTATCCCGCAGCCTGTTGTCGCAAAGCGAGAAATATAAACATGTGCTGATCCCGGGCTTTACCCACCTCCAGGTAGCCATGCCCTCTTCATTTGGCCTGTGGTTTGCTGCGTATGCCGAATGCCTGGCTGAAGATCTTCAGGCGATGCTGGCAGCATACAGGGTCGCTGATCTGAACCCGCTGGGTTCCGGCTGCGGGTTACGGATCTTCGTTTCCCATTGACAGGCAGCTGACAACTGACCTTCTTGGATTTGAAGACATGCATTATAATGTTGTCAATGCCCAGATGAGCAGGGGCCGCACCGAACGAATGACCGCGTTCGGTCTTTCCTCGCTGGCCGCCACCCTGTCGAAACTGGCAGGTGATGTTTGTCTTTATGCGAGCCAGAATTTCGGATTGCTTCAGCTCCCCGATGAATTCACAACCGGTTCGAGCATCATGCCGCACAAGAAAAATCCGGATGTATTTGAACTGATCCGGGCAAAATGCAATAAGATACAGTCCCTGCCGGGCGAAATTGAGCACATCTTATCAAATCTTCCATCCGGTTATTTCAGGGATCTGCAAATCATCAAGGAATCATTTCTTCCCGTGTTTTCGGAAATGAAATCCTGCCTTGCCATGGCAGCCTATGCCCTTGAAAAGATCATACCTGTTGAAAATACCCTGGAGGATAACCGGTATAAGTATATTTTTTCCGTTGAAGAGGTAAACAGGCTTGTAATGAAGGGAATTCCTTTCCGGCAGGCTTACAAGGAAGTTTCGGCACAGATTGCCGATGGCTCATACAGCAGCGATCACACCGTGAAACACACGCATGAAGGATCAATCGGAAATTTGTGCAATGACAGGATTGCTCTGAAATTGGAAAGGTCGTTTGCGCAGTTTCAATTTGAGCGAAAAGACAAGGCTATTGAAAAATTGCTCAGGAGCGTATTATGATAAAGCAGACTATAATAGTGAGAATTGAGATTTCCACGCTCATCAGCAGTGAAGGGAAAGATCAACCGGAGGAAAATGGACAGGCTTGCCATGGTTCTGACTAACCTGCATAACAGCGGAAAACATGTTATGGTGGTTACTTCGGGAGCCATTGTTCTGGGAGCAGAGAAGCTCAAGCTCCAAACCATGCCCGACAGCCAGCTCGAAATGCAGGCTGCCGCATCGGTCGGACAGGCGGAACTGATCAGGTGGTACCAGCATTCATTTGATGAGTACAATCAGATCGTCGCACAGGTATTGCTCACGAGCGATATCATGCATTACCCGCAGCGGGTGAAAAATACAAGGAATACCTTCAACAGGCTGCTCGACATGAGTATCATTCCCATTATCAATGAAAATGATCCGTTGTTTCAACAGCGGATATTGAATTTGATGATAATTATCCCCTGGCCCTGATGGTGGCTGAAATCGCCATGGCTGATTTTATTGTCATCAAGATGGAAATGGATGATAAATACCTCATCGTTCCCCGTGGTAAACGGCCGGCTTTGCTTGTGGATGGTGAAACAGAGCTTCAGGAAAAACTTGAATCTTTCTGCCAGGTTATTGTTCCGGATGATAAAATGGAAGCGGACCAGTTTCCTTCTTCCATAGGAGAAATAGTTTTTAAACAGCTGCAATCGTGAGAGGAAAGGATAGGGTTATGGATTATCGCGAGTGTACTCAAAAACAAGCATCGGATCGTGGTCAAGATCGGGACATCGTCCCTTTCCTACCCGAATGGCCGGATGAATTTTCAAAGCATCGAAAAGCTTGCTTATGTATTGAGTGCTATTCGCGGAACGGGTACCCAGGTATTGCTGGTGACATCAGGAGCGATTGGAGTTGGGGCCGGGCGGCTGGGCTTAACAGAAAGACCCCGTGAGCTGGCTAAAAAGCAGGCACTGGCTGCTGTAGGACAGGCAGAACTAATGAAAATCTACCAGAAATTCTTTGAAGAATATAACCAGACAGTGGCCCAGGTGCTGCTTACAAAGGATGTGGTGACAATTCACTCAAGGAATCAGAATGCAAAGAGGACCCTTATGAAATTGCTCGACATGAATATTATTCCCATCATCAACGAGAATGATACTATTGCGACCAATGAGATCGAATTCGGGGACAATGACACGCTTTCAGCCACAGTTGCGGCTTTGGTCGGTGCTGATCTGCTTGTGATCCTTTCGGATATTGACGGTTTATATTCAGCTGATCCCAGGACTGAAGTATCGGCAGAAATTATTCATTCGGTACTTGAAATAACGCCGGAACTGGAGAAGCTGGCCACAGGAGCCGGCTCGTCTTTTAGTACCGGAGGAATGGTTACAAAGATATCGGCAGCTAAAATCTGCCTTAAAGACGGGATTGATTGCCTGATCACCAGCGGTTCAGATCCGGCGATTATTTTTGATATTCTCCAGGGAAAGGAAGTAGGAACTCATTTTGTTGCGCAAAATGAAAATATGATCAATCATGCATGAATATAAAGGAACAGCTGATTCAAAAGGCGATCAGGGTAAAAAAAGCCTCCCGTGAACTGGCTAAACAGAATACCGGAGTGAAGAATAAGGCTCTTGGGATCATTGCCGGAGAAATTGAGGCAAACAGGGCAATGATAAAGGTTGAAAACCTGAAAGATGTTGAATCAGGCATAAATAAAGGATTATCGGATGCTTTCATTGACCGGCTGACCCTCGATGACAAAAGGATTGACGGGATGATACGCATATTGCATGAAGTAATACATCTCCACGATCCGGTAGGGGAAATTTATAACATGAATACCATGCCAAACGGTCTGAGGGTTGGCCTAATGCGTGTTCCCATCGGGGTAATCGGGATCATTTTCGAATCACGTCCCAACGTTTGCATCGAGGTGGCTTCCTTAACGATCAAATCGGGAAACGGTGTAATCCTTCGCGGAGGTTCTGATGCAAAACATTCAAACACGGTCCTTTGCAGCCTTATCAGGTCGGGACTGAAAAAGGCCGGCCTTCCTGAAGATTGTGTGGCGGTTGTGGAAGACACATCCCATGAATCGGTGGTTGACCTGGTGAAACTGAAGGAGTATATTGATGTAATTATACCCCGCGGCGGTCTTAAACTGATCAGGCTGGTTGAAGAAAACTCGCTGATCCCGGTTATCCGGCATGATCTCGGCATCTGTCATACCTTTGTGGATGAATTTGCCGAAATCAACATGGCCCGTACCATTTGCTATAACGCCAAGGTGCAAAGACCGGGCGTTTGCAATGCCATGGAAACTCTGCTTGTGCATTCCGGAATTGCCGGTTCTTTCCTTCCCGTCATGAAATCGGATTATGATAAGGCCGGAGTGAAATTAAAGGGATGTGAAAAGACCCTTACCATACTGCCTGGTATTGAAGCGGCCACAGAAGAGGATTGGCGCACGGAATACCTTGACCTTGTGTTGTCGGTGAAAATCGTTGATAATATTGATGAGGCTATTGAACACATCAATACGTTCAGTTCACATCACTCCGATTCCATCGTGACGGATAGCTATGCCAACGGCATGAAATTTATCTCGGAAGTAGATTCCGCGGCTTGTTTTATCAATGCCTCCACCCGTTTCAATGACGGTTATGAATTTGGACTGGGTGCTGAAATGGGCATCAGCAATCAAAAATTGCATGTACGTGGACCCATGGGTCTGAAAGAATTAACTGCTCCCAAGTATATAGTCTTTGGAAACGGGCAGGTGAGGAATTAAGGGACAAGTGACAAGGGACAAGGGACTGCATGACTGCATTAGCACATTGGCATATGAAAAAATCATAAATCATAAATCAATAAATCATCAAATCATTAAATCCTTATCCATGCAACTGAACGAATTTATGCAAAGGCTTGAAGAACTTACCGTGAGTGCTTCACAGATAGACAAAGAACTTTTTGAGACCTACAATGTTAAACGCGGTCTCCGGAACCAGGACGGATCGGGCGTTCTGGTGGGACTCACCAACATTGGTGAAGTAATTGGCTATGAAAAAAAAGACGGTATAGTTGTTCCCCGTGAGGGTAAGCTTTTTTACAGGGGCATTAATGTAGAAGACCTTGTACATGGGTTTCAAACCGACAGGAGGCATGGCTTTGACGAAACGGTTTATTTATTGCTTACGGGAAAATTGCCCAATAAAACCGATCTGGACATTTTCTCATCCCAACTTGCCGGACACAGGGATCTCCCGCAAAACTTTGTAAATCTTATCCTGTCATTCAGGGGCAAGAATATCATGAATATGCTGGCCCGATCCATCCTGGTCATGTATACCCAGGATGATGACGCTGAAAACTATTCCCACATTAACCTGCTGAAACAGTCGTTGAATTTCATTGCCAAATTTCCGGTCATTGCAGCCTATGTGTATTTCGGATTCCGCCATACTTATCAAAGAAAATCACTGATCTTCCGGCATCCGGATCCATCGCTCAGCACAGCAGAAAATTTTCTGTACATGCTAAAAGGCGAAGATTACGACAGGCTGGAAGCCGACATTCTCGATCTGGCCCTTGTTTTGCATGCAGAACACGGAGGAGGAAACAACTCCACCTTTGCCACCCGCGTAATCAGTTCGGCAGGCACAGATACCTATTCCGCCATATCCGCCGGCCTTGGCTCACTCAAAGGTTATCTTCATGGCGGGGCCAACCTCCAGGTTGAAGAAATGATGAAGGACATCATGAAAAATGTAAAAGACTGGATCGGATAAAAAAGAATTGCTGGCTTATATGCAAAAGATCCTTAAGGGCCAGGCAGGAGACGGCTCAGGAAAATTGTACGGCATTGGTCATGCCATTTATACGCTGTCGGATCCCCGTGCCATTTTATTAAAGGATAAGGCAAGGGAACTGGCCGGAACCAAGGGCAAACTTGCTGAATATAAGTTGTATGAAGCGGTTGAAGAACTGGCACCGGAGGCATTTGCAAGCTTTAAAGAAGGCAGCAGCAAGGTAGTCAGCGCCAATGTGGACTTTTATTCCGGATTTGTATATAAATGCATAGACATACCACAGGAGCTTTTCACCCCCATTTTTGCAATTGCCCGTATGGCAGGATGGTGTGCCCACCGGTTGGAAGAGGTTACTTTTTCATCGCGCAGGATCATCCGTCCGGCTTATAAAAATGTATTTGGAAAAATACCGTATGAATTACTGGATGAAAGAAATTAACTTTTTTGCAGTGATCCCTGTTAAAAATGGGACATAGTTGTTTGAATAGTTGTAAATTTATTATCTTTGCCTGCAAGAAAATGATGCAAAATGATTTTACTGCAGAAAAATGATAATAAAATGAATAAAACTCAACCTTTTTGAGAGTGGGCTCATCGTGGAATATCACAAGCCATTCTCGACAGCTGAGAATGGCTTTTTTTTTGAAAAGGATTCTTAACCGGAGACAAAAAATATGATAAGCAAAGGATTGCCAAAGAAACAGGGACTTTACGACCCTGCTGAGGAGAAAGATAGTTGTGGAATAGGATTTGTCGCCCAGATTAAGGGGATAAAATCACATGACATCATTCACCGCGGACTCGAGGTACTTGAAAACATGTCACATCGCGGAGCTGAGAGTTCAGACAATGTTACCGGGGATGGCGCGGGTATCCTGATCCAGGTGCCGCATAAATTCATCCTGGCAAAAGGCATCAAGGTGCCGGAGGAAGGAAAATATGCCACCGGGCTTGTATTTCTTCCGCAGGGTGCAAAAGAGCGTGCTGCCTGTGAAAAGATACTCATCGATGCCCTCGTTGCCGAGGGACTCGATGTAATTGATCTTATCGATGTGGTAGTTGACAATTCCATCCTGGGAGAAATATCCCGCAGTTCGGAACCCTTCATCAGGCAGATTTTTGTAACAGGCGACTTTGAACAGGATGAACTGGAACGGAAGGTATATATTGCCCGGAAAGTTTCGGAAAACCAGGTAAGAGATTCCTCCCTCAGGAACAAGGAGTCTTTTTATCTGCCCAGCCTGTCATCAAAAGTGATGATCTACAAGGGTATGTTCACTTCCCACCAGCTTCGCTTATATTTTAACGATCTTCGGGATAGCCGGCTTGAAAGTGCAATTGCCCTCATTCACTCGAGATTCAGTACAAATACATTTCCAACCTGGGATCTTGCCCAGCCTTTCCGCTTTTTGGGCCATAACGGTGAGATCAATACCATCAAGGGAAACCGCATGTGGATGAGTGCCCGGGAATCACTGATGAAATCAGGTCTGTTCGGAGACGATCTAAAGAAGATCTTCCCCGTAATTGAACCCGATAAAAGTGACTCGGCCTCACTCGATAATGTACTTGAATTTCTTGTACTCACCGGAAAATCGCTTCCCCATGCGCTCAGCATGCTGATCCCGGAATCATGGAACGACAAGAATCCGATCCCGGAAAGCCTGAAAGCTTTTTATGAGTATCATTCCACCATCATGGAACCCTGGGATGGACCCGCTTCAATCGTTTTCAGCGATGGCCGGTTCATTGGCGGCACTCTCGACAGGAACGGACTCCGGCCTTCACGTTATATCATTACAAAGGATGATATGATCGTCATGGGTTCTGAAGTGGGAGTACAGATATTCCCGGCTGAACAGATCAAGGAAAAAGGTCGTCTCCGTCCCGGAAAGATCCTTCTTGTGGATACCAATTTTGGAATCATAGTCCCGGATGACGAGGTAAAAAGGCAGTTAACGGAAAGGAACCCTTATGCTAACTGGCTGAAGGAAAACCGGATCGATCTTAAGGATATTGAGGTAAAACAACGTGTACCCACCTCACTTGGAGAAGAATTTGACAATTATCTAAAGGTTTTTGGATATACAAAAGAGGACTTTGAGTTTCTGATTAAACCCATGGCCATTGAGGGACAGGAACCGACAAGTTCCATGGGAAATGATACGCCGCTGGCTGTTATGTCAGATAAGCCACAGAGGCTGTTCAATTATTTCAGGCAGCATTTTGCACAGGTGACCAATCCGCCAATCGACCCCATCCGGGAAGGATTGGTGATGTCGCTTACCAATTATATTGGGGCAGTATCACGAAATCTGCTCATGGAATCTTCAGCCCAGTGTAAGCTGATCAAGTTCAGGAGTCCGATTATTACGAATACTGACCTTGGAAAAATACGGAACCTCGATCAGAACCAGTTTTCACATGGTGTGATCCCGATGTTATTCCCTGCCGATACCGATAATCCCGGAAAGGCGCTTGAAAAGGCCATAGCCGAAATGTGCCGGAAGGCAGAAGAATCGGTGGATAAAGGCCACAACTTTATTATCCTGTCTGACCGGGGCATATCACAAACAATGGTTCCCATTTCATCGCTGCTGGCCGTTTCTGCCATTCATCATCACCTCATCAATACAAAGAAAAGAATGCAGGTGGGGTTGATCGTTGAAACTGCCGAACCCAGGGAAGTAAATCATTTTGCCCTGCTCTTTGCTTACGGAGCCAGTGTAGTGAATCCCTACGGTGCTTTTGCCATTATTGAGAAACTATGTGAATCAGGCGAGATACAGGAAAGTTACGTCACAGCCCGGGAACATTTTATCAAATCAATTGACAAGGGACTTCTCAAGGTCATGTCGAAAATGGGTATTTCCACCCTCCGCAGTTATCACGGCGCCCAGATATTTGAGGCCATTGGTATTTCCAGGGATGTTACTGATCGGTATTTCAGCGGCACGGATTCAAGGATCGGCGGGATCGGACATGATGAAATTGCCCGTGAGGCCCTGATCATGCATAGTAACGCCTATTTCCCCAACACACAGGAATTGCCGGGTCTTTCCTCACAGGGCACTTATCATTACAGAAAGAATGGCGAACAGCATGCCTGGAATCCCGAAACGATAGGCTTGTTGCAGTGGGCAACCCGTACGGAAGATTACCAGAAATTCAGGGAATTCAGTGCGCTTGTAAACCTGGAAAACCGCAAACCTCTATTCATCAGGGGCTGTGTTAACCTGAAAATGGGAGATCCTGTTCCTCTCGATGAAGTAGAACCGGAAGAAGCCATCATGAAACGCTTTATCACCGGTGCCATGTCATACGGATCAATCAGCAAGGAAGCCCATGAAGCCCTTGCAATCGCAATGAATGCCATCGGCGGAAGAAGCAATACAGGAGAAGGAGGGGAAGATGCTGAAAGGTTTAAGCCAAGAGCCGACGGCAGCAGTGCCCGCAGTGCGATCAAGCAGGTGGCATCCGGAAGGTTCGGAGTGAATACGAATTACCTGATCAATGCGGATGAGATCCAGATCAAGATTGCCCAGGGAGCTAAACCAGGAGAAGGTGGCCAGTTGCCTGGACATAAAATAGACAAGATCATTGCCAAATTACGGCATTCAACTACAGGTATTACGCTGATTTCACCGCCTCCTCACCACGATATCTATTCCATTGAGGACCTGGCCCAGCTTATCTTTGACCTGAAATGTACAAATCCGAGGGCAAGGATCAATGTAAAGCTGGTATCAGAAAAAGGAGTCGGCACTATTGCTGCAGGTGTTGCCAAGGCACATGCTGACAGCATAACCATCAGCGGATGTGAAGGCGGAACAGGCGCCAGTCCGGCAAGTTCTATAAAATATGCCGGTCTCCCCATGGAACTTGGCATCTCGGAAGTTCAGCAAACATTGGTGATCAATAACCTGCGCGACAGGGTGACCCTGCAAACAGACGGCCAGCTGAAAACCGGAAGGGACGTGGTTTATGCAGGACTCCTGGGTGCTGAGGAATTCGGTTTTGCCACAGCTTCCCTGATTACCCTGGGCTGTATCATGATGCGTAAATGCCATCTGAATACCTGTCCCGTTGGCGTGGCAACGCAGAATCCGGAACTGAGAAAACGCTTCATTGGCAAATCGCAATACCTGATTACCTATTTCAGGTTTATTGCCCGCGAAGTGCGTGAAATAATGGCTGAAATGGGCTTCCGGAAATTTGAAGACATGGTTGGCCGTGTCGATCTCATTGAACCCAGAACCGATATCGATCACTGGAAGGCATCCAAACTCGACCTGTCACAAATCCTTTACAGACCGAAAGAAGCCTCCAAATTTGCAAACCATTGCACCTGTCTTCAGAAACACAAAATTGAAGATGTAATGGACCATGAACTGATCAAAATGGCCAACAAGGCAATCAAAAACAGAGAAAAAGTCTGGATATCCCGCAACATTACCAATACCGACCGGACGATCGGTGCCATGCTATCGGGTGAAATAACCCGGATTCATGGGGAAGCCGGACTTCCTGACGGTACCCTGATATGCAAGTTCAAAGGATCTGCCGGTCAGTCGTTCGGGGCATTTCTTTCACGCGGTGTACATTTTGAACTCGAGGGAGACTCCAATGACTACCTTGGGAAAGGACTTTCCGGAGGCCGTATTGTTGTTGTACCGCCCAAGGGATCAACCTTCAGACCCGAAGAAAACATTATTGTCGGCAATACCCTGTTATACGGAGCCACTGTAGGTGAGGTATATATCCGCGGGGTTGCAGGGGAAAGATTTGCCGTGAGGAACAGCGGGGCTGTTGCTGTTGTTGAAGGAGTAGGGGATCATTGCTGCGAATACATGACTGGCGGCAGGGTTGCAGTACTGGGCAAAACAGGGCGTAACTTTGCGGCCGGAATGAGCGGCGGTATAGCTTATGTGCTGAATGTGAAAGGCAATTTCGACTACTTCTGCAACAAGGGGATGGTTGAATTAAGTCCTGTAGGTGATCATGATGATCTACTTGAGCTGCAAAAACTTATCAATAATCATTACTTATATACCCGCAGTGAGTTGGCTGAAAGTATCCTTGTAAAATGGGATGAATATTTACCAAAGTTCGTAAAAGTCATTCCGCTGGAATACAAGAAGGTTCTTGAAGAGCAAAAGCTGAGCCAGCTGATCGAGAAGATCCAGAGTACGGAGGACGAACCTCATTTTCATTACTAATTTTTGATAATTATTTCAGATAACATACAATGGGAAACCCAAAGGGATTTTTACAGGTACACCGTAAGGCCGCAGGTTACAGGCCGCTGAATGAACGTATCTATGATTTCGGTGAAGTTGAACAAACCCTGAACGAACAGGACAGGCAGGACCAGGCATCGAGGTGCATGGATTGCGGTGTCCCTTTCTGCCAGTGGGGCTGCCCGGTTATGAACAACATGCCCGAGTGGCAGGATGCCATTTACCGGGGTGACTGGAAGAACGCCATCGACCTTCTCCATGTAACCAATAATTTTCCGGAATTTACAGGGCGTATTTGTCCCGCCCCCTGCGAGCATGCCTGCACGCTCAATGTCCAGAACGATCCGGTTACAATCAGGGAAAATGAAGCTGCCGCTGCGGAAAAAGGTTTCGAAATGGGATTCATTCTTCCTCATCCACCGGCTGTAAGGACCGGAATGAAGGTAGCGGTGATCGGTTCGGGACCCTCAGGCCTTGCCTGTGCTGACCTCCTCAATAAATGGGGCCATCATGTTACCGTATTTGAAAAGGATGATGCAATCGGGGGACTTCTTCGTTATGGCATTCCCGATTTTAAGCTGAACAAAAAGGTCATTGACCGCAGGCTTGAAATTTTACTGGAAGAAGGAATCGATTTCCGCACCAACACATTCGTTGGAAAAGATGTGGCTGGTTCTGACATGCTCGCCCAGTTCGACGCAGTTTGTCTCACGATTGGGGCCATGAAGCCCCGTGCTCTGGTAACCGAAGGTTCTGATCTGAAAGGGATCTATTTTGCCATGGATTTTCTTACCCAGCAGAATAAGGTAAACAGGGGCATAAAGATACCGGACGGGGAAAGAATACTGGCCACCGATAAGGATGTAATCGTAATCGGCGGTGGTGACACCGGATCTGACTGTGTTGGCACATCCATCCGGCAAGGAGCCAGGAGCGTTATGCAGATAGAAATTCTTCCCAAGCCTCCCGAAACCCGAAATCCTAATAATCCATGGCCTTTCTGGGCAAATACACTCCGTTCCTCCAGCTCTCATGAAGAGGGGTGCGAACGTCGCTGGAGCATGTCGACAAAACGTTGCCTGGGCAAAAATGGAGAAGTGAAAAAAATCGAGCTGGTGGAAGTGGAATGGGTGACCGAAAACGGTAAAACCACAATGGTTGAAAAACCCGGAACTACCCGGACCATTGGTGCCGACCTGATATTGCTTGCAATGGGATTTGTGCATTGCACACATGAAGGAATTGCTGAGGAATTCGGACTCGAATTTGATCCAAGGGGAAATATTATGGTGGATAAGGATTTCCGTACCAGCAAGGACAAGGTATTTGCAGCAGGAGATGCCACCATTGGCGCAAGTCTTGTTGTAAGAGCAATATTTCAGGGACGAAACCTCGCACGGTCAGTAGATAATTTTTTAAGAAAAAACAAGTAGGCAGAAACCGCCATGTCAACCTCCATGAGAGGCATAATATATGCCATTATTACTGCAATCTTATGGGGGACGCTGGCCATTGTGCTGAAAGTATCCCTGTCGGACCTCACCCCGGCTGATATTACCTGGTTTCGGTTTGTCATGGCCTTTGCAGTGCTGGCAGTGTATTATTATTATCGGAAGCCGGCTTACCTTCGCATTCTGAAACGGCCGCCCGGTTTGCTCATCGTTGCTACCCTGTGCCTGGCATTAAACTACTTTGGCTTTATCCAGGGGCTCCAGTTTACTTCTCCCAGTGTGGCTCAGATCTTTATCCAGCTGGGACCAGTTATCCTGGCGATTTCAGGTTTTGCCTTTTTCCATGAAAAAATATCAGCAAGGCAGATTGTTGGATTGTTTATTGTCATTGCCGGACTTGCCATATATTACAGGGAGCAGACCCATCTTCTTTCCTCGGGTGGGGCAAACTGGTCAATAGGAGTAATCTGGATAATGATCGGGGCCGTATCCTGGGCTGCATACTCAATCCTGCTAAAGGTTCTTGTCCTGAAATATCCGCCCATGCAGATGAACCTGGTCATATTCGGATTACCTGCCCTCCTGTATCTTCCTTTTGTAAATTTCAGCCACTTTATCAATCTTGGCTTAACGGGGTGGGGCATACTTATCTTCCTGGGAATGAACACTCTCATTGCCTATGGGCTGCTTTCCCTTGCCATTCAATATACAGAAGCAAACAAAGTGAGTGTGATCATCATTCTGAACCCGATCCTGACCTTTGTGCTCATGGCCATCATCAGCCATACCGGGGCTACATGGATCAGTCATGAATACTATACCCCGGTTACAATCGCGGGTGCGGTGATCGTTCTTGCCGGTGCCATGCTTACCATTTTCAGGAGAAATATTCATAGTCGGTAACTTTATCCTATATTTGTCAGATATACTATCTGCCGCCAATGCCTTTGCTCACTTCCATAATTAACTGGCTGAATGTCAAACGTGTGCATCAGTTTGACCTCATCAGGAAATATCCTGCTGAAGTTCAGGAAGAGACTTTTACCAGGCTTATTTCAAAGGCAACGGATACAGAATGGGGGCATACCTATCATTTTGACTCGATAAATTCGATTTCCGATTTTCAGGACCGGGTTCCAATACAGAGTTACGAAGAGGTAAAACCATATATTAACAGGCTCAGGCAGGGCGAACAAAATCTCCTCTGGCCCGGAGAAATCAAATGGTTTGCGAAATCCTCAGGTACCACCAATGACAAAAGCAAATTTGTGCCGGTTAGCAAAGAATCCCTCGAAGAATGCCATTTCAAGGGAGGCAAGGATGCGCTGGCCATTTATTGCCAGTATAATCCTGAAACACGGATCTTTTCAGGCAAGGGACTTACACTGGGAGGAAGTCATAAAATTGATAATTACAATACCCAATCCTATTATGGGGATCTCTCGGCTATCCTGATTGAAAACCTGCCTTTCTGGACCGATTTTATCCGCACGCCAAGCCATGAGGTGGCCCTGCTTGAAAAATTCGAGGAAAAACTGGAACGCATAACCCGTGAATCTATACATGAAAATGTGACATCCATTGCCGGGGTCCCCTCCTGGAATCTCGTGATGTTAAAGCACATCATGAAATCCACCGGCGCTTCATCGGTTTTGGATATCTGGCCAAACCTTGAATTGTTTATTCATGGTGGGGTAAGTTTTATCCCTTACCGGGAGCAGTTCAAATCACTGATCCCCTCAGAAAACATGCATTACCTGGAGGCATATAACGCATCAGAAGGTTTTTTTGCCATCCAGGATGATCCTCTGACGAACGACATGTTGCTGATGCTCGACTATGGGATATTTTATGAATTTATCCCCGCCGAGGAGGTTGGCAAAACAAACCCGGTGGTACATACAATTCAGCAGGTTGAAAAGGACAGGAACTATGCCCTTGTCATTTCAACAAACTCCGGATTGTGGCGATATCTCATCGGAGACACAATACGGTTTACTTCGCTGTATCCTCATAAGATTGTCATCACCGGGCGAACAAGGCATTTTATCAATGTGTTCGGGGAAGAAGTGATCGTAGACAATGCGGATAAGGCATTGCGCATTGCATGCGACAAAACAAACGCAGAGATAACAGATTATACTGCTGCGCCGGTTTTTATGAGTACTGATAAACAGGGTGCACATGAGTGGCTCATTGAATTCAGCACACCCCCATCAGAGATTGATTATTTTGCAACCCTGCTTGATCATGCGCTTATGTCAATTAATTCGGATTATGAAGCCAAGAGGTACAGGAATCTCACACTGGATAAGCCAATTGTTCATCAGGCACAGTGCGGGACCTTCTACGAATGGATGCAAAGAAAGGGTAAATTGGGAGGCCAGAATAAGGTTCCCCGGCTATCGAATGAAAGAAAATACCTGGAAGATCTTCTTGAAATCGATAGCAATTTAAGAACTGTCAAAAAATAGGTTAATTTTATCAGAATAATCTCCGTTTTATGAGTATGCACATTGCGATTGCCGGCAATATAGGCTCGGGTAAAACAACACTGACGAGCCTTCTGTCCAAAAATTTTGGATGGGATGCCCATTTCGAAGATGTAGATGACAATCCTTATCTTAACGACTTCTATAATGATATGCAGCGTTGGTCATTCAACCTGCAGATATATTTTCTGAATACACGATTTAACCAGATCCTTTCTTTCCGGCGTTCGGGCAAAACCCTGGTTCAGGATCGCACCATCTATGAAGACGCATATATATTTGCGCCCAACCTTCATGCAATGGGGCTTATGTCAACCCGTGATTTTGAAAACTACTTCACCCTGTTCAATATGCTGAGTTCCCTGATACAACCTCCCGACCTGGTTGTATACCTGAGGGCTACGGTTCCGACCCTTGTAAGGCAGATACAGAAAAGGGGCAGGAAGTATGAGGACAACATCCGCCTGGATTACCTGAAAAGACTGAATGAAAGATACGAGGCCTGGATTGAATCCTATAAGCTGGGAAAAATGCTGATCGTTGATGTGGACAGCTACAACTTTATCGATAAACCAGAAGACCTGAACGTGGTGATCGATAAGGTAAATGCCTCGATTCACGGTTTATTCTGAACTTATTAAAGGTTTTGCAGTTCAGGGTCTTCGGAATTCATTATTCAGTGTTCCTTGTTCGGTGTTATTTTGCCGCAAATAACACCGAACAAGGAACACCGAACATCGAACTCCGAAGACGTTTCTTTCAACAACCTAATTGTCTAAGCCCCTAAACCTTTTACTTTTTCAAGGATATACTCCCAGGAGGCGGCACTGATCTTGGCACCTGCTTCTTCAATTACTTTCCCCGCGAGAAGAGCTCCCAGTTTACCGCATTCCTGAGGCGGCATTTCACTGGCCATGCCATACAAATAGCCGGCGGCATAGAGGTCTCCGGCACCGGTAGTATCGAGACATTTAACAGGAATAACACCAACGGTATATTTTTTGCCCCGGTGACTGATCAATGAGCCCTTGTCTCCAATTTTTACTACAGCAGTATCACACATAGAAGCAATTGCATCCAGTGCCTTTTGCGGATCAGATTCCCCTGTAAAAGCCCGGGCCTCTTCTTCATTGGCAAAGATTATCTGAATTGAGCCGGGAATGATCCGTTTCAGAAAGGCAAGGTTGGCCTCTACAACGTTGTAACTTGCCAGATCGAGCGAAACGGTCATGTTGCATTCCCTTGCATATTGCAGGGCTTTTTCTACGAGGGAATGATTCAGAACCAGGTATCCTTCCAGGTGCAAATGATCGTACCCGCCAAAAATTTCAACATCGAGCCGGTCAGCCGAAAGTTCTACCGCAGCCCCCAGAAAAGTAGCCATTGTGCGTTCCCCGTCAGGAGATACCAGTGCACGGGAACTTCCGGTATTCGAAGTGCTTTCGGTTAGCAGGGGTTTGATCCCGCTCCTCAGCATATCCTCCCGAAAAAAACTACCCAGATCATCGTGTCCCACTGTTCCGATAAAACCGGTGGGAACGCCGAGTCCGGCAAGACCATGGATTGTATTGGCTGCTGACCCGCCTGAAGACATGTGCTTTTTACAATCACCCGTCGCTGCCTCGATCAGGGCAGCTGCATCCGCATCCACCAGTTGCATACTGCCACGGGGAAGGGAAAAATTTTGCAATACTTCATCATTTTTAAGAAAGATGATCGCATCCACCAGGGCATTGCCGATACCAAGAATTTTTTTCATAAGAGGGAATAATGATGATTTTAAGAGGGTCAAAGATAATTAGTTTTTTGAACGCACCCCTGAAAGGGGTATATTTGAATAACCCCGGGGGAAATCCGGGGACCTGGTAACCGTACAGTGGTTACCAAACCCCGGCAATTTTGTTCCCGCATTCACTGCAAATTCCAGGCTTGTGTGGCAGGGTAAGTAAATGTGAGTCATTTCTTGTGATGACTGTTGATTTACAATTCGGGCAAATCGTGTTTAATCCTGATGGATCCGCCGGATTGGAAGCATAAACATAACGGACTCCTGCTTTAAGTAGTACTTCACGTGCCTTAGCCATATCATCATAAGATGTGGGTTTTAACTGTGACAGACGGTACTTCGGCAAAAACCGGCCGATATGAAATGGGGTTTCCTGAAAACCATTGTCAACCAACCATTTTCCCATTTTTTCAAAAAGTTCCCAGTTATCTGTCCAGCCGGGAACAAGCAAATGGTAGATTTCAAGCCAGACGTGGCTTTCCCTGAACATTTTAAGTGTTTCAAACACGGGGGCGATGGTCCCGGCTGTCATTTTCAGGTAGGTATTATCATTGAAGGCTTTCACTTCAATGACGGCAGCATTCAGTAAAGGAATCAGCTTTTTCAGCGGTTCAGCATGAATGTAGCCGTTGGAAGTAATGATGGTAATAATGCCCTGTTGTTGTGCCAGCATTGCTGTATCGAGCATATACTCATAAAAGGCAACAGGTTCTGTATATGTAAATGCCAGTTGCCCGATCTTGTTTTTTTTGCAGCTGGTGATCACCTCAGCCGGAAAAAGCTGTTTGTGGGGAACTTCAGCCGGACCCTTCTGTGACACTTCAGATACACTGCAATAAAGACACTGAAGGGTGCAGCCGGCAGTGCCTATGGACATCAGATCCGATCCCGGATAAAAGTGGTATAATGATCGTTCTTCAGGTTTTTCAGTATTAACGTAATAGGGATTTCCATATACCTGGGTGAGGAGCTTTCCGTCCTGAAAAATCCGGGTTTTGCAGTCTCCCCTCCTGATTTCCGTGACCGTACAATTATTGGGGCATAACTCACATCTTGCACCCCGGGGGGTGAGCTTGTAATACAAGGCCTCGCGTGTATATTTGCCGATATTGTCAATGCAGATGACCCTGTTTTCATTGTCACGGCAAATAGCAGGTGCCATAGCTGCCAAACCCGATCCGGCCAGGCCGTATCCTATAAATCTTCTCCGATCCATACAGAATCAAATTTAACGAAAAAAGTGTAACCATCATTTTTCAAAAATTGGCCGCAAAACAATTCGGTAAATTGTGAGATCGCCAAAAATTAAACGCAGAGCCCGCAGAGCCTTTTTCGCAAAGCGCGCTAAGTGAGTTCGCTGAGAAATCTCATTGCATTCGATTAACCATTTCAGAAAACAGATTCAGAAAATCTGCGGGATAAGCGGGTAGATATGAGTCGCAAAAGGAGAATTAACCAACGACGACTGTAAAAAAAAGGCTGTCTCGGTTTTGAGACAGCCTCATTTGTCCTGCTCCTCAGCTTAGACTCGAACTAAGGACCCTCTGGTTAACAGCCAGATGCTCTAACCAACTGAGCTACTGAGGAATTTTTCAGGCTGCAAAAATAAGATGAAAAGCTGAGATAAACAAGCGACTCTGCCAATTATTTTATGCCAGGGGACAATTTAAATTCAGGAAGAAAAGGAGTCAGGGTAAAGGATTAAAATATTTTTAAATTTTAACATACAGAAAAACAAACTAATAGTATTATTTGACAGGGGAAGATTTAAATTTACATTTGATAATTTACCGAATTGAGATAATTTGGCAACATAAAACACGGGATTGATATGTCCGGGTTGGACATTCTGCTTATAGAAGTAGTATTATTCAAAGCATTCGTCTTAATAAACAGCATATGGAAAAAGTAGTAATAAACAGTTTTGCGGAATTCGAAACATTTATTGGCAAGGGATTGGGCGTATCAAATTACCATACCATTACTCAGGAACAAATCAATCTGTTTGCGGATGCCACTCTTGATCACCAGTGGATACATACACAACCTGAAAGGGCCCTGAAAGAAAGTCCATATGGTACAACCATCGCCCACGGGTATTTAAGTCTTTCCATACTACCCTATCTTTGGAAACAGGTAGTTGAGGTAAACAATATAAAAATGCTGGTAAATTACGGCATTGAAAAACTCAGGTTTAACCAGCCTGTTCTGGTAAATAATGAAGTAAGGCTCATTGCCAAACTAAGTTCGCTTGTTAACCTGAAAGGGATTACCAAGGCCGAGATTAAAGTACTACTTGAGATAAAAGGGAATAAAAAGCCTGCACTGGAAGGCTCCCTGCTGTTTCTTTATCATTTTATTTAGCGAATAAAACAGATCAGGTTCCCCTGAGCTTTTTAATCTCGTTGAAATGATCAATTGTCATTTTCTCACGCTCAAGCCGGGTCTTCTTCTTGTATTTCTCATATTCATCCACCAGCTCATTCAGGTCCTTTTTAGTCCGGAGCGTAATAGACCTGTTCTGCATGAAAGTAAAATAACCGATAAGCAATAGCAGTAAAAGCGCGGCCATCATAGTCCACATGATGGAATTATAGGTTTTCTTGTTAATCTCCAATCCAAGAACACTGATGCTTTCCTTGGTCCGGGTCACTTCCTTCAATTCTGCATTAAATAATTCCTGAGCCTTTTTAAGGGAATCGATGCGGTTATTGAGTGCCCTGTTGTGTAAAATCAATGCATTGATCTTAGTTGTTGTTTTAGTTAAAGTATCAATTGTATTCTTACTGACTTTCTGAAATATATCCTCTCTCACGGCCCTGTAGTTTTCATATATCCGGGTATGTTCTTCAAGGTATTTCAATTGTTCGGGTATCGTTTCCTGTTTAAATACATCGGGCATTTCGTTCTGACAGTAGACCCGGGTGCCAGAGGCCAGTAAAACGGCTATCAGGAGGCTTAACTTTAAAATTGACTTCATTATATAATGATTTGAATTAATCCGCTATCAAGAATATCTAACGGTAAAAAGGAATATTTATTTTGGTAAAAACATATGATGAGGAAATTGGTTTTATGTGTTGTGCTTCCAATGGGCAAAATAAAGGTACATCAAATGGAGTTATTTATTGCAGGGTTTATTTAATAATAATCTTTGCCCTTTATTTGTTGATCCTGAATAAAACATTATAAATTCTAAAAATAGCAAAAATGGGCTGGTTTAATTTTTTCTCAAAAAAGAACGGAGCGGATATACAAAATACCGCTCATGATAGCATTACCCAAAATATGGATCCGGGTATGCCAAAGGAGCAGTTTTCTGACGAAAACTTCAGGCTTCAACAGGGTTCTCTCGCAGCCAATGGTATTGGAAACGGAATGGAACAGATTTACAGCTTCCTTCAGGCCGATTATGAATCGAAGGGATACAGTGATGCGCTTGTCAATCCCGATAACAGTTACAAAACTGATAATATCAGGCTGATGCAACTCGATCTGAAGATATTGATTGACAAGACCAATACGTACTATGAAAATCTGATATCTGAGCTAAACCTGCATATCGTTATCCGAACAAGAGCCGGACTGGTTGATCTGGTGCAGGAACTGGAAACCCGTAAACTGCTGGTGGAAGACCATCAGAAAAAACTTGTACAGCTCAGGGAAAGCATGATTGATGAAAATGGAATGTGCCAGCGAATCATCCTTTCTTACCAGCGGGGTTTTATGAAAGGTTTGTCTGCACTTACACAATCAGGTATTTTGAACCGGAAAATATAATGAATATGAAAGATTTATGGCTTAAAACAGGTTGCTTTTTGACCGGTTATAATTATGTTATAATCAAAAATTCAAGCGAAGCAAGCGCTAAATCAGTAAAGAAATACCTATCAGCCCTTCTTATCGTATGCATCATATGGGGATTTATCGGATATGTTTTTTCCCGGCGGTATATTCATGCCAGCCCATGGGGCGCTGCGCTTGTATCCTTTGTGATGGTTATCATAGTGATACAGATTGAAAGGCAGATTATTCTTACAACCGGGAAAAGCAACTGGGCGCTTTTTTTCCGCTCGCTGATTGCAGTGGTTATGGCTATTGTAGGATCGGTGATCATTGATCAGATCATATTCAAGGAGGATGTGGAAAAATTGAAGATCAGCCGGATACAGGAAGAGGTAAACAGCATCCTGTTATCGAAAACGGCCCTCCTTGACAATGAGATCGGTGCACTGGATTCGCTGATCAATAAAAAGGAACGTGAACGGGTCGATTTAATTGATGAGGTGACACGAAGGCCTTTTGTAAAAGGAAGTACATCTGAAAGAAAAAGTCACATTATCAAAGTAACTGATAAAAAGGGCAATGCTCACGATTCCATTGTAACCCGCACTGACCTTACGCTTACAGATGTGGCCAATCCCAAAGTGGCCTTAATTGCCACAACAGATCAGCAGATTGCCGATCTTCGTTTGCAAAAAGCAGACAAGCAAAAGGCTAGGATTTCGATACGCCAGGATCTGGAAACCGAATTAAAGGCCAGGACAGGATTTTTGGATGAGTTGAAGCTGTTGATCTCAATACTTACATCCAATACAATTGCGCTCATCGTGTGGATACTGATTTTTATTTTTTTCCTCGCCCTGGAATTGTTTGTCCTTGTCATCAAATTCGGAGATGCGAAAAATGACTATGAAAAGACGATCATGCATCAGATGGATATGCGGATCAAAATGATTGAGGAGTTAGCCAGTCAATACGATAAGTCGATGATCAGGAACTGATGAGGGCTTTTATTTTTCATCCTCATTCCTGATTTGAACGCGCCGGATCTTTCCGCTTATCGTTTTGGGCAATTCCTTAACAAACTCAATTATACGGGGATATTTATAAGGAGCCGTTACCTTTTTCACATGTTCCTGAAGCTCTTTTGCCAATTCCTCACTGGGCTGGAAATTGGAAGCCAATACAATGGTGGCCTTGACGATCTGTCCCCTGTCGGGATCAGGAACCGCTGTGATGGCACACTCCAGCACAGCATGATGTTCCATAAGGGCACTTTCTACTTCAAAGGGGCCAATCCGGTATCCCGAGCTTTTAATTACGTCATCCGCACGGCCCACAAACCAGTAGTATCCGTCCTCATCCCGCCAGGCCATGTCTCCTGTGTAATAAATACCATCATGCCACACACTTTTTGTGAGTTTTTCATCCCTGTAATATCCGTCAAACATACCCAGCGGTTTCCCCTTTCCGGTATATATTACGATCTGTCCTTCATTCCCAACCTCGCATGAATTTCCGTTTTCATCAATGATGTCAATGTCATAGCCGGGAGATGGCATCCCCATTGATCCGGGTTTTGGTTCAAACCAGGGATATGTTGCCACGGCAACCGTGCACTCGGTTTGGCCATAACCTTCCATAAGCTTTATTCCGGTTAATTCATAGAACTGTTTAAAAACTTCCGGATTAAGAGGCTCGCCTGCAACAACACAATATTTGAGATGATGGAGGGCGAATTTTTTCAGATCTTCCTTGATAAGGAATCGATAGATGGTAGGAGGGGCACAGAATGTAGTAACCTGATATTTTTCAATCACCTCCATCATATTCCGGGGCACAAATTTATCATAGTCATAGGTCATCACCGCACTACCGCTGAGCCATTGCCCGTAAATTTTCCCCCAGGCCGATTTTGCCCATCCCGTATCCGCAACAGTAAGGTGTAATCCATTGTCTCTTACATTCTGCCAGTATTTTGCCGTAAGGATATGCCCCAGTGGATAAGTATAGGAAAGGCTTACCATCTTGGGCATGCCGGTAGTTCCTGATGTGAAATACAAAAGCATTGTATCTGTGTTCTGCGTTGAATCAGTGCCCGTTGGCCTTGTAAAGTTTCCGTCACTGCTTTCCGTTATTTCAGTAAAGTTAAGCCAGCCTTCACGGTCCTGTGCAATCAGGGCAATCTGCTTCAGTGAGGGAGACTTTTTTCTTGCATTTTCAATGCGCTCAATGACCTCAGGGTCAGGAACAGAAACGATCATTTTGATATCGGCAGCATTATTGCGATAAACGATGTCCTTTTCACTTAAAAGGTGTGTGGCCGGAATGGCTACGGCACCAATCTTATGTAAACCCAGTATGGCAAACCAGAATTCATACCTTCTTTTCAGAATTAACATGACCATATCCCCTTTCCGGATGCCTGCCGACAGAAAAAAATTGGCAGCCTTGTCACTGTATACTTTCATTTCCCCAAATGTGAAGATATGCTCCGATCCCTTGTCATCACACCATACCATGGCCACTTTTTCAGGAGTTTGCAACGCAGTTTCATCCACCACATCAAAGGCGAAATTAAATTGTGAAGGAATATTGATCCTGAAGTTTTTTATAAAGTCCGCATAAGAATTAAAATGGGTTTTCCTGAGTAGCTTATTCAATATCATGACAAGGGAATTTATTATGCAATAAAATACATTTAGGATAACTTATAGTGTAACAGCCAGGAATTTAACCGGTTTGTTATTCAACGCTTTCATGGCATGCTTATGCGAAGAATCAAAATAAATGGAATCACCTTCGTTCAGCACTATTTCATGCCCTTCAAGGAAAATAGTCATGGCTCCTTCCAGTATATAATTAAATTCCTGACCGGGATGGGAATTGTACTGGATTTCTTTCAGTTCATCGGGACTGGCAGTTACAATAAAGGGTTCTGCCCGTTTATGAACAAAGTTATATGCCAGGTTTTCATACTTATATTGCTGCTTGCGTTCAGCTATAATTCCCTGGCCTTTTCGTACAACACAATACTGATGAAGCCTCGGATTTTCGCCGGTCAGCAAAGCCGATAATTCTACGTTCAGACGCTGGGAGATCCGTATCAGCAGTGCAACTGAAATATCAGTTTTGCCGCTTTCCATGGATCTGTAATCTTGCAGACTGATTTCAAGATGTTCAGCAAGGCTTTCCTGGGAAATGCCGGTTATTTCCCTCAGCGCCTTTATTCGGCGCGCAATCTGGATAATTTCTTCATTCATGGATTTAGAATTGGTTGTAATGAACAATAAGCTGTTAAAATTATCATTTATGGCAATGATTCGCTTTTTTAAAATAGTAAATTTGATAGCGACCAGCAAATTTTTAATTTCCGTAAATTAATACAGGGAATGATGGATAAAAAATGGATCGAAAAATCAGGTATAATGCTCAGCGTTTTTCTGATCATCAACCTGGTGTTAAGCGCCGGGAATCCCATAGACGGGAATGGAACGGGAGCATTTACCACTGGGAAATACCGGAATCTGTTTGAGGAAAACGGACACTCAAATAAGGAAATAGCGCAAAAGATCAAAAGGGCATTTAACCAGCTGTTCCATGGGGATTCGGCGCATACTATATATTTCGAAGCGGGTAAAAATGAACAGGGACCTCTGGCCTATGTGAGTGATGTAATGCATCATGATGTACGCAGTGAAGGGATGTCGTATGGCATGATGATCTGCCTGCAAATGGATAAAAAAGCAGAGTTTGACGCTTTGTGGAACTGGGCCATGACATTTATGTACGTGAGCAAGCCTGAACATCCGTCCGAAGGTTATTTTGCATGGTCACTAAAGACGGATGGCACTCCCAATTCTGAAACTGCAGCCCCCGATGGGGAGGAATATTTTGTTATGTCGCTGTATTTTGCCGCTTCCCGATGGGGAAACGGGAGGGGTATTTATGACTACAAGGCCATGGCAGATAAAATTCTGACCACTATGCGACACCATCCTTTGAAAACGGGGCCAACCCGCTACGGACCCAGAACGGTCGCAGCCATGGTAAATGAAAACACGCGGATGATCTGCTTTGTACCCGACAAAGGAGGAAATGAATATACTGACCCATCCTATCACCTGCCGGCTTTTTATGAACTCTGGGCACGGTGGGGCCCTGAGGCCGACCGGTCTTTCTGGTCAGCTGCTGCCGATACAAGCCGGAAATTTTTCAGCAAGGCGGCACATAGCAAAACAGGGCTTGTTTCGGATTACGCCAATTTCGACGGCACACCGAAGGAGACCAAATGGAATCCCCATGCCGGGCATTTTTCATATGATTCATGGCGAACAGCCAGCAATTGGTCAGTTGACTGGTCGTGGTGGCAAAAAGTGCCGGCAGAGCAGGAACTGAGCAACCGGATACAGGCTTTTTTTGCCGCTCAGGGCATGGATACTTACGGATGCCAGTATACCCGCGACGGCCAGGTACTGAACCGCAATCATGCCACCGGACTCGTATCAGCGAATGCTGTGGCAAGTCTCGCATCTACACATGTACTGGCAAAAGATTTTGTCGAAGCTTTATGGAAGGCACCTGTACCATCGGCATTCGGAGAGCGGTATTATGACGGAATGCTTTATATGATGAGCCTTCTGCATTGTGGCGGGCAGTATCGCATATGGAAATTGTAAACAGGCGGTCTTTCCCATGATGAAGCGCTTATTGTTCCGTTAAATTGAACTTTAATTGCCTGTTTAAGTTTATTCCATAAGTAATTTTCTAATAAAAAGAAAGATGAAGATTCCATTTTTTGCAGCCAGCCTTGTCAGCCTGTTTATTTTTGCAGCCTGTAACCATACCGAAAATGCAAAAACAGAAAACCCGGTTAAGCCATTTGATATGGCAACAGCCAGATCAGAAATTGATGAGGCAAACCGGGAATTCATTGATTTATTTAACCGCAATGATTCGGTAGGTCTGGCAAATATGTTTACAACCGACGGAAAATCCATGGAACCCAACGAGCCCGCTTTTACAGGACGGAGAGCGATACAAACGCACTATTCCATCGTGATGAATGCCGGGGCTAACCGGTTGGGACTGGTTACTACCGGATTATGGGGTGATGAAAAAATGCTGGCTGAAGAAGGCGAATTCACCTTCATGGATAAAGAGGGAAAGCAGCATGACAAAGGGAAATACATTGTTCTGTGGAAAAAGGAAGAAGGAAAATGGAAGCTTTTCCGCGACTGCTATAATTCCGATCTGCCCCTACGCGATGATTTGTGAATGAACGAAAAAAAATGAACAATGAACATTTTGATCACCCGCCATCTTATCAATCTGGCAGAAAAACGATACTTTCGGATGCTTGTTCAGTCATTTTGCTTTTGCATTAAATTGAGTCAATCCGGCATATCGATCACATTCCCCATTTTGACAACTTCGAAATTACTTCCGGCAATTGATTTCATCTCACCCAGTTCTTCATCATTCCACCGGGAATCCGGAGCCCCTGATATATACCAGTTGGAACCATTATCTGCTACGAACATTCCATATTTTTTCAAGGCGGTTAAAATAACCTGCACATGAGGAGAAAATTCCGATATGTCGAAGCCGGCTTTCAACCTGACCCGCATTCCCATCGGCGGATATCCGGCATCGTCGCTGTTGCTTGCGGCATGTGTTGCCGGATGAATGAAGGCATTTCTTGTATGGGATACGGTAAACCGAAGGGCGTGATGGATCTCACCCTTCTCCACAACTTCCTCATATCGAACCAGTCCGGGAAAAATGGGCAGACCCGCCGCATCCGCTGAGGTCCAGTAATCAGGGCGTAATTCGTTGGATGTCAGGTCAAAAATAGCACCTGAACCTGCATGCCAGCCATCCTTGTTTTTGGTGGCATTATATAATTCATACAGAATAAGCCCAACAGTGTCAATGATAAGGATATGCCTGTCCGATCCGCTTTCAATCAGGGAGTTAGGAGGGATGGGATAAGGTCCTGCATCGCTCTCCGAATAGTATTGAAAAGTAACTGGTTGCATGGCCTGGTTGCTTCCCACCACGTTGAACGGAATGCCAATGGGAGCATTTTCCCAAACCGTGCCAAAATCGGGATGAAGATGAACGTCATTTCCGATAGATGCGATCAGGTTATCTGAATTAGGATCGGTTTCTGCATTTGAAATGTCTGTATTCCAGGGATTATCCCGTGGAAATACCTGCAGATTTCCAACCGGTTTTTCTTCAGTGGGCAGAATGGGTGGTTCATCGTTGTCCTTCCTGCAGCCTGAGGTATACAGGATCAGCAGGAGGAATATAAAAAAGTTGTGATAAATTGTATGCATATTACCCATGCTCAAATGATATCATAAAGAACGAAAAATAAGGGCAATTTATTTATGGAGGGCCTACAAACATTCTTATCTTTATTGCAACACAGTATAATTTAAATCCTTGAAAGCGCATAGTATCGTGGTTGGAATGATCATTATTTTTGAGCTGAATACATGCGAGAAGCTTGATATTGTTTTCGGAGCTGAATCGATAAAATCTGCGAAATGCATAAACCAAACCAATTAAATATGAAAACAAAAACTAATCCTGCCACGAGAATCATTTCACTTTCAGTTGTGTTATGCATTATTTCATTAAATATAGCGCTTTCGCAAGATACCATTTCTGTAAAAAAAGATACTGTTGCTCTTAAAATGAGTATGTTCGTTCAATTGACTTCAGGACAGTTGGATTCTCTTAAAAATGCAAAAATTGTCAATATTGAGTTTAAAAATGATACCACAAAAGTTGGCAAGATGAGCGAAAACGATTACATAAATCTAAAAGTTAAGGAACTTAATGAGAAAGAATCAGGGAAGGGCGATGAGTGGTTAATAAATTGGCACAAGAAGAGGGCTTCAGGTGAAAAAATGATGACGGAATCTTTAAACAAAAGTCTAACTAAAGCAATGCTACTGTTTCAAAAGGAGTGTTTAACTGCGAAATATACCCTTGTTGTTAACAGTTATGCAATAGAGGAAGGCTGGGATGTTTTTTTTGAATCGTATCCATCAGTGGCAGGTCTTTCCATTACTATTATTGAAACACAAGATAGAAATAAAGAAGTTGCGCGTTTGACTTGTGCCGGTGTAGGCGCACCTGGACAACTCGCAGGCGCCTATGCCGATGCAGGCAATAGACTTGGGAAAGCAATTTATAAGCATTTGTATCCCAAGGAAAAATCAAAAAAGAGTTGAGAGTATTAAATGTAGGTGTATTTGTCCCGAAAATAATTCCACGACTCAACTCAAGATTGGCGAGAGGCTGTAAAAGTCAGAAATATAAATTACTATCAATGATCAACACAAGCATTCTCCGCTGCATATAATTATTTCTCGAAAATTTGGGTTTTTGCATACCTTGGGTTTAAATAGAGATTATATATGTTCAACTAAACCAATAAATTATGAGAGCAATGTTTTTTTCTTTAGTTCTGCTTTTGTTCATATGTTCGCAAATTGTAGCCCAATCAAATATTAATGATTTCATCACAAATGGGACTGAGCCTTTTGCCATTATAAATATTTCAAGAAGCTTTACCTTTCAAGAATTTGATACGCAGTCAGAAGACTCGAAGTATATGATATATATTAATGATAAGTCTGTCTGCGATATTTCATGCCGTCAAAGGGTTTCAATTGTAGTAGATTCTGTGGAAAACCTAAAAATTACCATGAAATTCATTGCTGATAAAAGGCATCCACAACAACGGCTGGATAAATATTATCATCCTGGTCCGCCCTTGGAACTGAATGTTAAAAAAGGCGTTACCTATTACTTGAATGTAGATTTAAAAGAGTATCGTGACGGGATGATTAATTTGGATTATAAGTTAGTGGAAATTCCTGAAAGTGAATCTATGTTCAAGGACAAAAGTCGTTATAAAAAGAATCCAGATATTCAGAAATTCCAGTATAATCTGAATTAGAATTGGGGATTAATAATACAATATGGCTATATCTTATCTTTGGTTTGGTTGAAAAAAGCGATATGAAAAAGTCAAATGGCATATACATATTTTTAACACCCATGTTTGTTGTTCTAATTTCTGCCTTTTTTTTCTTACTGTCCGGCAGCTGTGATAAGAAGGAGGAAGTGACAAACAAAGCACCAACTTGCTCTATAACAAGCCCCCAAAATGATGATGAACTGCTCCAGGGAGATATCATTGATATATTGGTTGAAGCAGAAGATACGGATGGCAATGTGAAGGAAGTGATATTCAGGATCGACGATATTGCAGTTGGAAAAGCAAATAGTTCTCCATACCATTACCAGTGGAATACCGATGATGCCATTGCAGGCAGACATACTATAAATGCTACGGCAATAGACAATGACAACAGCGCTGGCTCCCGAAGAATCGATATACTCCTGGTGGAAAAAGGAAGTTCCTTATTGGAAACCGGCACTGTTGACGATTACGATGGGAACACCTACAAAACCGTTAAAATCGGAACCCAATGGTGGATGGCTGAAAACATGAAATCCACTCATTTTTCTGACGGAACTGAAATTACTTTGATTGAAAACAATGCATCCTGGGGTAATCTTGACTTTTCCGATAAGGCATACTGCTATTATGATGATTCTGTAAGCCGTGCAAACACATATGGTGCATTATATACCTGGGCAGCGGCCATGAATAGTGCCAAAAGCAGTGAACTTACCCCGAGCTACGTTCAGGGTGTATGCCCTACTGGGTGGCACCTGCCGAGCGATGATGAATGGATCGTACTTGAAATGAAACTGGGCATGAGCTATGAGCAGGCTTGGTATGGTGGGTGGAGGGGAACCAATGAAGGTGCTAAAATGAAGGCAAAAGAAGGATGGTATAATAATGGAAACGGGACAAACAGCTGCGGCTTTACAGCACTTCCGGCAGGTTATCGCAACGATTATGGAATGTTCAGCGATGCGGGCAAGGCTACCCACTTCTGGAGCAGCACGGAGTATATCAACAATACTACTTATGCCTTTAACCGCAAACTGGGTTACGATCACTCAGGTGTGGGATGGTTCCATGCCTCCCACTACTATGGTTACCCCAAGAATTTTGGTTTCTCCGTAAGATGTGTGAAGGATTAATATGATGGTTTGAATTCACACCAGGGCTTTTAAATTTATGTCTATTGGATAGTTTCCGTCATCAGGAGTGAAGTCCTTCATTTAATTTGTTAACAAAAGGTTGACGCTTATCCAACACGTCCCTGCTATTTCGGTTGAAATTAAAAAGATAATAAAAGAGTAGTTAAACAAAACCGCCCGAAATCCATTCATTTTGTGCGGTTTCATAAAGTGTAGTGTTCTTGCTGGTTGTCTGTATAAGAATCTGAAACTATGGGATAATTTGTTACTTTTAAGTTGGAAAGCAGAGAAAGCAGCCACTATAATGATAGAAATAGTAGTCATTAATAAACTAAAAAACCGTTTCTATAAGCCCAAAATTACTATTATGGAAGCGGTTGAACCCACTCCATAAAGGAGTTGGCGGTAATATTAACAGAGCACACACAACGATATAGAAACTATAAATGACTGAAATAAAATTATACAAGACGACAACTAAAGGATTGAAAATTATCGGTATGTGTTTGCCATTCGTAGCAATTGGTCTATGGTTTATAACCCAAGAACAAATTGGAACGACAAATTACATTATGGGATGGGTTTGTACTTGTTTTTTCGGACTTGGAATTCCAATTGGATTTTTTCAAATTTTTGACAGACGTCCACAAATAATAATAACCGAAAACGGCATTTGGGACAGAACCACAAATCAAGACGAAGTAAAGTGGGAACAAATTATTGAAGCTTATCCACTTGACATATTTGAACAAAAATTTATCTCCTTAGTAACAGACGACACATTTATATTCAAAAAGAAACCCTACAAATGGGCAGAAAAAATCAATAAAAAAATCGGTGCGCAAAATCTCAACCTTCATTTTGGACAAATAAATATTAACGAAATTGAACTGACTAACTTCATTAACCGACTAAGAAAAGAGAGCATAGAAGAAAGGAGAAAACTAATTAAAACATTTAAAATTAAGAGTAGTAATTTTTCTGTTTCAATTTTACAAAAGATACTTATTTATGTTTTGATTTCAGTTACGTTTCTCATCTTGACGCTTTCGAATTTTGTTGCATTCTGGATAATTATGGGTTTAATGGGCGTTTCTGCTGTAATAGCACGTTGGCGACCAGATAACTTGACTCTTAGAAAGTATGCAGGTATTGCAACTTGGCTTGGACTTGTAAATATGCTTTTATGCTTCGGGACAATCAAAATTTATGACAACATTACAGAAGACGTGACTGAACAATTGGCAATTGAAATTGAAGAGTTTCAAAAACAGAATGCTACTTTCCCGTCTGAAATTAAAACAATCACTAATAAATTGGAATTAAATTTCTTGGAAAGATATTTTGCTAACCAAATTGATTATAAGAAAACTGACAATGACTATGAATTTGAAGCAGATATGTTGTTCGGCAAACGAAGAAAGTATGACAAAAATAATAGCGAATGGAAATAAATACTACCGCCAACATCGTGTATAAAACATTGGGGTTTAAGTGGTTAAATTAAGCGTCCTGCCCCGCATTAGCATTTGTGTCGGCTGATAGGTACGAAGCTCGCAATCCCCAACGTTTCATACACGCAGCCGCTAGGGCCAAAGCTTAAAAACACTGAGACACATTGGTTAAAATTTAATTAATTAATGGTTATGATAAAAAAAATTAATCTTATTATTTTGCTGACAATCGGATTTTTTTCCTGCTCAAAATTTAGCGAGAGAAAAGATGGTGATTGGGATGACAATATTCACCTTTCAACTAAAACTGCTGAATTTAATGCATCTGGAGATTCAATTGTAATAAAAACAGGAGGTGATTGGTGGTGGATTTCTGATATATCTGTTGATAGTACTTGGTACTATAGCTTTCTGGATGTTGATATACAATCAGACAACTATAAAATAAAGCAAAGTTGTTTTGATGTTCAGCGCCGTGATAAAAATACACTCTTTATCAAAGTAGATGCAAATCCTAAAAATGTTAAAAGGATTATTACAGTTGGACTTGAGGCGGGTGACTATTTTGACAGGGTGATTGTAACTCAAAAATATAATTGATGCCTTGTTTGATAATGATTTGAATGATTATTGATAAAAATAATAAAGCCCAGGCCCTAACAGCGTGTATAATCAATTGCTTGGCATCAAGTTGCGAACATTATCACTTTGGTTTGCTTTGGTGTATCTGGATACAGAATCACCTTGGCAACGCAACGAAACAAGAATTGCCGTGGATAATCTATTGCCAGCTACATATTTTCTGAAAATATTCCAAAACAACCAAGAAGTAAAAACATTTCATATCATTAAAAATTAACCAACCATGAGAAAGTTATTTACAATTTTAACTGCCGTATTATTAACTGCTAGCATGTTCCTGCCACGGCATGCAAATGCTCAAGCGCCTGAGAAAATGAGCTATCAAGCAGTAGTCAGAGACGCAGATAATAAACTCGTCTTATCCTCAATCGTTGGGATGCAAATAAGTATTTTGCAAGGTTCTACTAGTGGAATACCTGTTTATGTTGAAACACAAACTCCAAGTACCAATGCCAATGGTTTAATTAGTATTGAAATTGGAGGAGGCACAATAGTTTCAGGAGATTTCACATCTATTAATTGGGCAAATGGAGATTATTTTATAAAAACAGAAAACGACCCAACTGGGGGTAATAACTATGCTATTATAGGTACAAGTCAATTATTAAGCGTACCATATGCTTTACATGCGAAGACCGCAGACAGTATTACAAATAAGTTAGCAGAAATTGATCCTATATTTGCAGCCTGGGACAAGGATTACAATGACCTTTTAAACATACCTTTTCCATGGGATAGTAATTATATAAGTTTAAAAAATAAACCGGATTTGACTGTTTATGCCACAAAGAATATGTCAAATGAAAAAATTACAAACTTAGCTGATCCCACTGAAGAACATGACGCAGCTACAAAAGCTTATGTTGATTTATTGCAAAATCAGATTTCAATGTTAAAAAACACTTTGAACGCAGGCGGGTTGCTGTTTGATATAGAAGGTAATTCATATAATATAGTTAAAATAGGCTCACAAGTGTGGATGGCAGAAAACTTAAGAACCACCAAATACAATGATGGTACCGTTATACCCTTGGTTAATACTAATTCATCATGGGATACCCTTACTTCAACTAGCAAAGCTTATTGCTGGTATAACGACGATATAGCAAACAAAACTACTTATGGTGCACTTTACACATGGGCAGCAGCTATGAACGGGGTGGCAGGTTCTACTGTTAATCCAAGCGGTGTTCAAGGGGTATGCCCAACAGGTTGGCATTTGCCAAGCGATGCTGAATGGAATTCGCTAACAACATACCTTGGTGGCGCAATATATGCCGGCAGCAAACTTAAAGAAACAGGCACAACGCATTGGTCTGCCCCAAACTCCGATGCAACCAACGAAACCGGCTTTACAGCCCTTCCGTGTGGCCTTCGTGACGTTGTTGGTACTTTTTTCAGCATTGGTGAATACAGTTACTGGTGGACTACTACTGAGTACTATACCTTTGGCGCCTACAACCAGGGGGTCTGTTACGGTCACAGCGGTATGGTCGGCGGCGGTAGCAGTATGGAGGCAGGGCTTTCTGTTCGCTGTGTGAGGGATTAATTTATTTGATTCATTTTGCTATTTGATTTATTCGTTTATTTCTGTGAAGCGGTCGAATTTAAAAAAAATGGCACTATATGTTGAAATACCGGTTTATAAGATAACCTTTAATTTTTTGTCGTATATGAAAAACATTGAAAAAATGAAAATATAAAAACCAACGAACGCTAACACTGTATAAGCAATGTCGGGGATTTCGTTTGGGTGGGCCATCCTCCCAGCTCTTTGGTTTCGCAGCGGGGGATTCCGACTGTCGCCCGAATCCGTCACTGCTCATACACTCAACCGTTGTGCGTTACTTTTAAAAGTCAATCTTTGCATGAAAAATTCTTACAATAAACCTAAATATTTGATTTATGCAGACTTTTAGTTTCTTCTTATTCAGTTTCATTTTATTAACTACACTTACATTTGGATAATCAAATGACGAGCAAGAAATCGGAAGATTGGAAAAGCATTGGACAGAATTGCTAGATAAGGGAGACACTACTTCATTATTAAAAATATGGTCAAAGGAATACGTGGTAAACAATCCTAATGGAGAAATTGTGACCCAAGAAAAGACTGTTGCACTTATGAAAAGAGGACATAAGTTCCCCAAAGTTGAAAGAATTGTTGAAAAAATCACTTTCAATTAAAACGTAGCTATTGTAATGGGCAAAGAGTTACAGCAGCCTGCTAATATGACAACTAACCAAGAGGAATGGATACCTAGGAGGTTTACTAATGTATGGATTAGATCTGAAAACGGTTGGCAATTGATACCATACCATCAAACGGCAGGTTTAATTTTGAAAAGCATCACAATCACCAGAAAATAGATTAACTTTGATACTATCAAATGATACTATCACTTCAATCAGGATATGAAGCCTCCTTATGAAATAACCAGTAAGATTCTGAATCTTATATCATTAATATCGGAGAGAATGGGTGAAATTAAATCAGCTCGTCTGGTTAAACCACCAACTGAACTTCGAAAAAGAAACAGAATAAAAACTATACAATCGTCATTGGGAATTGAGGGAAATTCAATGACCATCGGGCAAATCACAGACCTAATTAATAATAAAAGAGTACTTGCACCTCAGAAGGATATTTTAGAAGTAAAAAATGCAATTGAAGTATATTTGAGGCTCAATGATTTTAAGGTTTATAATTTGGATTCTCTATGCAAAGCACATGGCATATTGATGAATGGCTTAATTGAAAATGCCGGTAAGCTTCGACATGCTTCAGTAGGCATTCTCAAAGGGAATGGTATTGCTCATATTGCGCCTCCTGGCGAAATGGTATATCCATTGATGAATGACCTATTTGAATATCTAAAAAAAGATGATGACTTACTATTGGTAAAAAGTTGTGTTTTTCATTATGAATTTGAGTTCATTCATCCTTTTGAAGATGGTAATGGAAGGATGGGGCGTTTGTGGCAGACAATGATATTAAGAGACTATTCACCCGTATTTGAATATCTGCCAATAGAAACTTTAATTAAAGAACGTCAACAAGATTATTATAATGTTCTAGGAAAATCAGACAATCAAGGGAGTTCAACGAGTTTTATCGAGTTCATGTTAGAAATTATAAATATTGCGTTAGATGAATTATTAAGGACACAGAATATTTCAATAACTAATAAGGATAGGATTCAACTGTTCAAAGATATTACGCTATATACATTTTTTTCCAGGCAAGATTATCTACGGTATAATAAAGAAATATCAGCTGCTACAGCAAGCAGAGATTTAAGGGAAGCTGTAAGTGAAGGAATCCTTGAGAAAGTAGGCGACAAAAGACTTACGAAATATAGATTTAAATAAAACTAAACCACAAGACAAATATAATTATATACATTTCAACAAACTGACAGATATAGCTGGGACCGTATTTGTTATTGCATCAATAGAAAATAGGGGAAAATCGTTAAAAACCAAAAGCAGGTATCTCTTATTCGTTAACACAAAGACATTTGAGTCCAAACAGGTTGACTTTCCTAGTGATGCTATTATTGAAAACATTGAACAAGTTAAAATTGATAGTTTAGGAATTAATTTGATCCTTGTTTCTGCAAGGCCAGTTGACCTTGATGGGAAAAATGGTATTGACTGGAATGATCCTAAACAAATCATAATACTCTCAACAGACGGACTGCAACAAAATCAACTTTCAGACGATAAATTTTTCGTAAGAGATTGGATAGTTAACAAATTGACTGGAACAATTGTAATTACTGGACATTATGACATAAACAACAATTTCAAATACGATAAGACTGATAGAAATGAAATTCATATCTATGAGTTGAAGACATTAAAACAGATAAGCAAATTATAAATAAAACCGACCGCATAATCGAGTAGACCGCTTGTTGACTATCTTTTAGCAAAGAGCCAATCCGGACATGCGTACGGCGACAATCAGTGCGCTACATGAAGTTGCAAGCTAATTATTAGCCAGGCAAAGCTTTTTACTCTTTATCAATCTCGTCAGTAATGGTTTTTATAAAATTAGCGACTGCGAAATGTCGCTCGTTACTATCAGCTTCCGGCCATGCACTGTTGACTGCAATTACAAGTTTCCTTGAAGTGTCGATATAAATCATCTGGCCATGAATCCCCAATGCCTCGAAACTATGGCCATTAAAGATCCACCATCCATATCCATAACCTCCGCCGGGCCAGAGCGGCATTTGTATTTGGGTTGCTTTATTGAACCAATCGTCGGGCACAATGGATTCCCCGTTAATGTATCCATCTTCGAGCACGAATTGTCCAAACCTTCCAAAATCACGGAGCCGCATTTGAAGGCAACAGCCTGCCATTTCCTGGTCAGTGCGATCCAGTCTCCAGGTAGCAGTTTGCTCCATGCCATAAGGAATCCAGATATTGGATGAAAGGTAGTGCGACAAGATTTGATTGGTAGCTGAGCTTATAAGGGCACCTAAGAGGTGAGTTTCACCTGTACTATAGTTAAACTTCTTTCCAGGCTCTGCTTCTGCTGGTAAACGCCGCATATAGCTTACTATGGCTTTCATGCCATCTACGGTGGTATCTTTATCAAATCCGGCGATGTCAGAATCCGGATCTGTGTAGTTCTCGTTCCATTTTATACCGGTGGTCATTGTGAGGAGATGGCGGATTTTCACACTATCGAAGGCGCTCCCTTTTAACTTGGGCAGGTAATCTGTTACATAGTCGTCCACGCTCTTGATGTATCCATCCTTGATAGCAACACCCACAAGAGTGCTCGTTACAGACTTTGCAACGGAAAATGAGGACCACAGGTTTGTATCGCTATGTCCAAGCGCATAGCGTTCCATCCTTATCTTTCCGTCTTGTAAAATAAGGAGGCCGGCTACTTTCTGTTCCTTTATAAAATCTTCCAATGCTTTTTCTTTTGCTCCACCTGAGCTAAATGCAGCTATGGGCGATCCCTCTGGAAGTTCCAGAATTTTACCCCCTTTAGGCACTTCACGCTCTTCCTGATTCCATTGGGATGGTTTTTGTGAAATTGAATCCGGGTCAGAGGTGTGCTGGGCAAAGGAGGAGGAACCTAAGGTCAGCGTGATAGCCAACCCGAAAACTGATAGGATTTGTGAATTAAGGAGTGCACGCATGATTTAATATCGTTTTTTACTTTTCATAATTTCAAATTTTTTAAGGACGGGTCAAAATTGCTCATGACAGCCAAATTAATAAACAAGAGTAGGATTCTTTTTTATAAACTTATCTGCAGCAACATATAATTAATTACACTTTGTTATGATTAACAGTTATTACAACATTACCTTTTTTATGACCCTTATCGACATACCTGTGAGCTTCAATAATTTGCTCCAGTGGAAATATTCTATCAATAACTGGTTTTATTTTCCCGGACTCAATCAGCTTTTTGAGAAAAACAAGATCTTTAATTCTTTCTTCTAGTTTTCTTAATCCGGTTGCAGCTATCTTTGCCTTTTTCTTACCGAAGATTGAAGTCCATAATACTAGCGGAATTATCCCAAAACCAATCCCAGCTTCAAGAAAAACACCATTTTTCTCCAGATTATTCTTACATTTTGAAAAAGAAGTTTTCCCAACTGCATCAAAAATAATATCATAGGTTTGATTATTCTTTGTAAGATCATCTTTCGTGTAATCAACCACATTATCTGCTCCCAAAGTTCTTACTAACTCAACATTTGCAGAACTGCAAACTCCGGTCACCTCAGTTTCAAAATGCTTTGCAACCTGAACTGCAGCTGCCCCAACACTTCCTGATGCTCCAAAAATGAGTACTTTCTGACCCTTTTTAATTTTTCCAGTATCTCTTAGAAAAGGTAAAGCAGTTAAAAACCCATCAACGCTTGATGCGGCTTCTTCATAAGTCATATTTGTTGGTTTCGTGGAAATTACACCATTTTCGGGCAAACATAAATACTCGGAATTAGCACCAAATTCAGGCCCTGCAGTACCAAATACTTTATCTCCTTTCTTAAATAGTTTTACATTTTTACCTGCCGATTCTATTTCACCTGCTAACTCTTCACCAAGTCTTTTAATTTTCGGCCGTGTAAGACCTGTAAATAATCTAGACACAAAGGGTTTTCCTTTTCGAAATGTACACTCTGTTGCTGTTACTGTTGTTGCGTGTATTCTTAATAATATTTCATTGTCTTTGGGAACAGGTTTTGCAACATCTTTAAGATGAAGAACTTCTGGTGGCCCATATTTTATATACTCAATTGCTTTCATGAAAATATTTGTATTTTATAATATTCAACTTAATAGTAATACAATTAAACATGGTTAATGTTTATTTTTCTTTATATATGGATTTGATAGAGAAACAAATCCGCCAGTGCCTAACACGCAATATACCTAAGCCGGGGGATTGTGGGTAAAATAAACATTTGTACATTTACTCGAAATTGTAACGGTTTGATAGGTTTATGTTTCAAAAACGCGGCCTACGCATATTGCCAACCGTTAGAAACAATATGAAACACAAGCATTTAAAAATTAACGTATGAAAGGAATAATTATCATATGCATTGTATTTGGAATGTTTTCTTGTAATTCCAATTCGGAAATTAAAAAAGATGAAAAGACAGGTAACTTTAGCGGGATATTTAAACATGGTAACTTCTCTGATAAAATACTATTCGAAATAGAACGAGATTCTGTAAGTTTCAATGTTTTCTTTACAAGTTTAGAGCAAAATGCCAATCGAATTCCGTTTCAAAATGTTGAAGTAAACGGAGATTCAATAAATTTTAAGTTACAAAGCGATTTTTATACATACTCTTTCAAAAACAAATGGATTGATAATTATAGCAAACTTCAGGGGTCACTTACTGTTGACACTAGTACAACCCACTACACATTAGAAAAGAAACTTTTAGACGATAGCAATATTCCAAAAAGTGAGGAAATTAGTTTTGAATCCAATCGTTTAAGTCTAAATGGAACTATTTGGTACCCTGATAACAATGACATAAAAGCCCTTGTAATTGTGACTTCTTCTGGAAACACAGACCGAAGTGCTTCACGTGCAGAAGCCATACTATTTGCTCAAATGGGATTTACTACATTTCATTATGACAAAAGAGGTACTGGAAATTCTGAGGGTAATTGGAATATTGCAACAATTGAGGAACTATCATCAGATGATGTCACAGCTATTAAATATTTCTCTAAGAAGACTGGAATTCCGCTTAAGAAAATAGGAGTAAAAGGTAGTAGTCAAGGAGCAGCAAAAATACCGTATATTTTAAGTGAATTAGAGAATTTGAAATATGGGATTGTAGTAAGTTGTCCAGGAGTTACCTTACTAGAAAGCGATTTGAATTATTGGAGGAATAGAAATGCAGACGTAATCGGAAATGAAATTGATGCTGCAACTAATTTTCAACAAAAGGTTTTTGAATTTATGGCAGGTAAACTATCCAGAACAGATTTAGAAAAGGCTATAAATAATGAAAAATCTAATTCGTGGTTTGCCAATATATGGGTGCCAAATCTGGATGAAGTCCAAACAGATAAAAAACTTCTATATAGTCCAATACCTTACTTTGAAACAACAAAGCAACCAATTCTGATTCTACAAGGAACAAAGGATGAAATAATACCAGCAAATAGTTATGAAATCATTTCAGAGGCACTGATAAAATCAGACAATGATAATTTTAAAACCATTTTATTAGAAGGAGCCTCTCATTCAATGTATAATATTGGGGAAAGTGATTTTCCTTATTGGTCTAAATTGCATCCTGATTATTTAACAACAATTGAAAATTGGATAAATACTGTTTCTAACAATGTATATAAAAAATAGGCGAAACAGTCTTAAATTCAAGGTTTTATTCTTATATCAGACCTTTGGCATTAATCTTATCCTTCTTCAGGTAAAAGTGGCTTGTTAAATTGTAGTCCATAACATCAGATTTTACGTTAATAATTATTATACAAATGTAAATCTGAATAGGGGTATATTTCAGTGCAAAACAATGCAGAAAGCTGCAAAAGATGAGGCACTTAGACCTTAATCGACACCTGTTTTTGATGGTTTCCAAATGGGTGTCGATTTGGACTCCTTTATTTGGGGTTTTTTCGTAAACTTCAGGGTTGCCAAAAAAGAAAATCGCCTGAATTTCATTGATTTCAGGCGATTTCGAAAGATTCATTTAAGTGTCTGGTTGTCCGACCAGGATTCGAACCTGGACAGGCAGAACCAAAATCTGCAGTGCTACCGTTACACCATCGGACAGCGCGTTTTAAGAAGGTGCAAAGTTACACAAAAAACGGTTTCTACCAATTATTTGTTCTTCTTTGAGCTGGATTTCTGCTTTTTAAGCAACATCAATCCGTCCGCCGTCATGATGCTCGGCTTTCCTACCAGCGCGCTGTCATTGCAATACTGGTACTGCTGATCAAAGTACATCAGGTCACACATCCCGTCAGAAAGAATAACCACCTGTTTTTCCGGAATCCGTAAATCGAGATCTACCCGGGCAAACATCCAGAAATTCTTGTCGCTTGTGTATAGGTATTTATCAATATAAATAACCGAATCCTTTTGTTCCCAGTAATAATTGATCCTTTCGAGAAAGTCCTGTGCATTCTTCATTCCCACATTATGAATGCGTTTCGAAACAGTGACTGACATTTCATCGTTTTCTGAATTATACAATGAAATATGAGGCTGTGTATAAAGCGATTTTTCATACTGGCTGTATTCAAACTCATGATCAAATATGGAATACCGGGTTATTTTTTTGTTTTCCGAATTGTCCCTTACCTCAATATATAACCGGGGATACTTTTTCGTTTCAATCTGGCTTGTTTGCTTACCCGAGGTTTCGGCCGCAAAATTCGTGCTGTTCATAGCCAGGATGCTGATAAAGAAAACGAGGGCAACTATCCAGGTTACCAGCAGGAAAGCGCGTAATACATTGTGCCTGGTGCGGATATTGAACAGAATCTTGATACCTCCATAGATCAGGGCAATGATCGGTATTACCACAAGGATTACGAGGGCAATAACCAGCAGGTAATAATGGGCTGAATTAAGGAAGAAGTGCGACATGAAAGGGAAGGGGACGCCGTCCCAAAACTGGAAATGTCCGAAAACATTGGTAAAGCCCAGTAAGAACATGATCATAATGGCCAGGAAAAACGTTCCCGTTATCAGAAAAACTACCCCGATGGTTCCAATGATGAACTTAAACATGGCGATAAACACAAGACCGATTGCCCTGAACAGGTTTTCAATGGCATTCCGTGTTCTTTCCGCTCCGGGGGACCTGTTTAAATTATGGAGTCCGGATTTTACCTTGTCATATTCAGCATTCACGGAGTCCTTGATGGTTGACAGGGTAACCGGAATACCACGCATCTGCAGTTTTTCAGTTGTTGTCCTTGCCTTAGGAACCACAAGCCACAGGATACCATACACCAGGATGCCCAGTCCATTCAGGAAAGATAAAGCAATAAAGCCCAGTCTTAACCAAAGCGGGTCAATATCAAAATAGGCGCCCAATCCGGCAGCGACTCCGCCTATGTAATTATTTTCCTCGTCGCGGTAAAAACGTCGGCTGTCTCTCCGGCCATATTGCTCATAATTCCGCTCACTGCTGTTTGTGCCTTCATATACGAAGTCTTCCACCTTTCCTAAAATTCCGATGGCTTCATTTACATCTTCCAGGGATACGGCCTGCTTGCCATCGGTGATCTTTTTCTCCAGCAATTCTGCAATGCGCTGCTCAATGTCCTCCATGATCTCCTTCCCGGTCTCTCCTTCTTTAGCGAAGTGCGCTTTCAGCGACTCGAGATAGTGGTTCAGCTTGTGAAAGGCATCCTCATCCATATAAAAATGCCGGCCCCCGATGTTGATCTGTATTGTCTTTTTCATGGTTAATTACTTTAAAATGACTGTATAATTATTTTTTAAGAATGGAATCAACGGCATCGATCAGCTCACGCCATGAGGATTCCAATTCTTTCAATACCTCACTGCCTTTTTCAGTAAGGGCGTAGTATTTACGCGGGGGACCCTGGGTTGATTCCTCCCAGCGGTAGCTTAATAAACCGGAGTTTTTCTGTCGTGAAAGCAAGGGATAAAGCGTACCCTCTACAACAATCAGTTGCGATTCTTTGAGCTTGTTCAAAATATCGGTGGCATAGGCGTCACCCTTTGAGAGAATGGAAAGTATGCAGAACTCCAGTACTCCCTTTCTCATCTGTGCTTTTGCATTTTCGAAGTCCATATTACAGATTATTAATAAGTTTAGAATTTAATTATCTACTCCTGCGCCTGAAACTTTTCTTCACGCTTTCAAATTCATCTTTGAAGAAATTCCCAATATTGGATGCATTCACCGAATCACCCCTCATTTCGAGTTTCTGGGCCGTTGTTCTCGCTTCAGGAACTACTATCCATAGAATAATATAAGCCAGTGCCCCGATTCCCATGAATAGCAGCACGACAAATATCAATCGCATGATTACCGGGTCGATATTTGTATATCCGGCCAATCCGGCGCATACTCCACCGATCATGCGGTCATCGGGATCGCGGTAAATCCTTTTTGTTCCGCTGGTTCTTTCACAGGTACTTCGCGGTTCTTCTTCAGAACCACTGATCTCATGGGGATCGCCCATTATCCTTATTACTTCATTAACATCCACAAGTGTGACTACCTGCTTATTGACACCCAGGCGTTCGAGGAATAATTCTGAAATCCGGAGTTCTATATCATTCATTATTTCCTCCCGCTCTTTCAGATCCCCAAAATGTCCCTCGATACGTTCAAGGTAGGCACTCAACATAAGATAGGCATCCTCGTCAATGTTGTAAACCCGGTTTCCCAGGTTGACAGAGAAAGTTTTTTTCATGGCACTTTGTGTTTTAAGGTATCAGGTAAATAAATTGCTTGTTTGAAAGTTCGTCGTAGTTGACCTGCTGACCTGCAGCTTCATTATCGCTACCGGAAAGCGATTCCTGACGGAACCATTCTTTCCTGCTTTCCTGTATGGTTTCATGATGGCCTTCCATCTGAAATACCCGGGCTACAATCCAGGGGAAGGCGATGCAAAATAAAAGGACAGGGACAATTTGGCTTTTCATGGTAATTATAAAAATTCACTACTATGTTATGAACTTTGAAATCCTATACAAAGATATATACAAAAAATAGTAATATGCAAGACATAGTAGTAAAAAAATAAAAATAATCGGTAAAGGATGGTATTATGCCGGTGAATGACTTGATCAGGTTAATTGAAAGATTGCCAAAAATTCTAACGCAGAGGCCGCCGAGGTTTACGCAAAGGCCCTAAGAGAGGTCGCAGAGGCCCTAAGTTTTATTGTAATAATAGATTAATAACTTCGTGTCCTTGGCGCAAATCTCCCCTTTGCTCTGCGTTTAAATTCTTAAAAACGCCGCAAGGCGTTTACTGGCGCTTTCAGCGCCTTAATTTCCTCATGCAATATCCCAATTTTAAAAATCATTATCTTTAGATCAATAAATTGAACAGGGCATATGCGTGCAGTTATTCAACGGGTAAGCGAGGCATCTGTAACCATCGGAGGGAAAGAAAAGGCCGCGATCAATAAGGGTTTGCTCGTTCTCATCGGCATTGAGGAAGCCGATTCCCATATCGATATAGAATGGCTTTCAGGAAAAATCGTTCGTTTACGGGTATTCAGCGATGAAAACCAGCTGATGAATTTATCCATTCAGGACGTCAAAGGAGAAATTCTCGTGATTAGCCAGTTTACGCTGTTTGCCGATACGAAAAAAGGTAACCGTCCCTCCTATATCAGGGCAGCCAGGCCTGAAATTGCCATACCGTTATATAATAAGTTTCTTGATCAACTCTATAGGGATCTCGCTGCACCCGTTTATTCAGGGGAATTCGGTGCTGATATGAAGGTTAAACTTATTAACGATGGTCCTGTTACCCTATTTGTCGATACAAAAAACAAAGATGCATGACACTGAATGAAGCACAGGAACAGGTAGACGGTTGGATTAAAGAATACGGGGTACGCTATTTCAACGAACTCACTAACCTGGCTCTTCTGATGGAAGAAACCGGCGAGCTGGCCAGGATCATGGCCAGGACTTATGGTGAGCAATCAGTAAAGCCCATGGAGAAAGATTCCTCCCTGGCCGATGAAATGGCAGATGTCCTGTTTGTATTAATCTGCCTGGCAAACCAGACAGGTATTGACCTTGAGTCCGCCTTCCTTGAGAACCTGGCAAAGAAAACTAATCGCGACCACAACCGTCACCATGATAATGACAAGTTAAAACAGTAAAAACATGTATGCCGGCAATTACAACATAATAGTTTATATCTTATCTTTGCACCCGGTTTCAGGAAAATAGGGTATGGACGCAGCATTCTTCCAGTTCCAGGTCGGGGATTCAACTTTACAGACACAGCAGGCGGATACCCTTCGTTCCCAGTCTGCTGAGCCTGCATTTCAGCCTGAACCGGAAGAATCCATTGTCGGATACTTCCCTGATCACCCGGGTGATATACTTCGTATTCAGTCAGCTGCCATTCGTCCTGTCACTGTTAAAGAGATACCGGTTGAAATACCAAAAAAACAGGTTATCATTCCACCGGAATGGAATTTTAATTTGAATTTTTTTGTAGAAAACGGATTAACACGTGCGGTTACCCGGAGTGGTTTTTTTAAACAGGATGATGAATCGTATGTAGCCACCACAGGTGTGAAACCAGATACTATTGTTCCCCGTGGAAGAAACATCCCCCAACTCGACTGGATTCTGGGCATTTTTCTTGTCATTTCCCTGCTGTTTATCTGGATCAGGATGTTTTATGGTAAATATTTTGCTACACTGGCGAGTGCAGTATCCAGCTTTCAAATGTCAGCCAAACTCTTCCGTGAGCGGAATGTTCTTGTACGCCGGGTTTCTGTTGTACTCGACTTTATTTACTTTGTCATGCTTTCCGTGCTGGTTTACGAATCAGTCACGCATTTTAACTGGATTACCTCCTCAATGAGCCAGTTTAATCTGTACATGCTGCTGCTGAATATTATTATTATTTATTCTCTTGTACGGATTGCCCTTCTGCGCATTACATCCAACCTGTTTTTGCAGAGAAGCCTGTTTTCAGAATACATTCACAATTCATTGGTCATCAATAAAGGTATCGGAATAGTCCTTTTTCCGATCGTAATTACCGCCCGCTATTTTCCCTTTCCGCTGATTTCCCTGGTTCTTGCAATAGGTCTGGGCATCCTTATTTTAGGGGCTATCTGGAAGATTATCAGGGCCTATCAAATAATTAGACGTAAACATATAGTTTTATTCTATTTGATTTTGTACCTTTGTACGCTTGAATTTTTGCCCCTTTTACTAGGGTATAAAGTTATTATTTCGCTGATTTAGAGTAATTAACAAAGAAGCTGTGTTCTTATGAAGATAAAGAGAATTCTTGTTTCTCAACCCAAGCCGGATTCTGATAAGTCGCCTTATTTCGAATTAGCTGAAAAAAATAATGTTAAAATCGATTTCCGTCCCTTCAGTCATGTTGAGGGAGTACCCTGCAAGGACTTCAGGAAGCAGCGGATCGATATTCTGAATCATTCCGGTGTGATCTTCAACAGCAAGACCGCCATTGACCACTTTTTCCGTATGTGTGGCGAGTTGAGGATCATTGTACCTGATCTGATGAAATACTTCTGTATCTCAGAATCTGTAGCATTTTATCTGCAGAAGTATATTATTTACAGGAAACGGAAAATTTTCTTCGGTGCCGGCACCATCAATGATTTGGTTGAAATTGTCAGCAAGCATGGTGATGAGAAATTCCTGCTTCCGTTTTCGGATCTTCCGCATGAAGAATTGACCGAATTGCTCGATAAGCATCAGATAAAGTATGAAAGAGCCATTTTATACCATAATGTTTGTGCTGATTTGAGTGATTTTTCGGTTATAAATTACGACCTTCTTGTTTTTTTCAGTCCCTCCGGCATAAAATCTTTGCTGAAAAACTTCCCGGAATTTCAACAAAATGAAATCCGAATTGGCTCATTTGGTGCCGCCACAGCAAAAGCAGTTACGGATGCAGGTTTACGGCTCGACCTCCAGGCGCCCCGTCCTGAGGCCCCTTCCATGATTATGGCACTTGATATGTTTATCAGGGAGCAAAACAAAAACTGCAAAAAATAGCTTTTTTACGGTATCAGAAATTATTTGATTTTCTGTATATTACCTACTGGTGATGATCCATATCACCTGTACGGGAGAAGTCCGCGTCGTAACCACGCAGAGTGTGTTACGTATAAGATTATACAAATCAATTTTTCATGAAGCCGTTAGCCTCAGTAAAATCCAATAAAAAATGCAGGCGTTGCAATAAAAATACTTCTGAAGATATGATCTGTCCTGTTTGCAAGAACGAGTTAATCGCCTTATACGATAATAAACTCAACTGGCGCACAGCTTATGAGGTGGAAAAAGTCAGTCGCCGCGCCCTCCTTTATACGCGTGATTCTTCAGACGAAGATCTCTATTAACCTTTTTTAACGGAATTACATAGGCCACAGCAGTGAATGTCGTGGTTTTGGCTTAATTTTGTATATGCATAACGCATATCAAATTTACCTGAAATGAAAGACAATAATAAGAAAAGAAAAGTGCGGGGGATTATTGCGATCTCCCTGGTAGTGGTACTATCCTTTGGTTTTGTTTCCCTTAGAGATAAAGAATTTGGTGTTCTCAAAAGTCTGGATATATTTTATTCTCTTTTTAATGAGCTCAACCGTTTTTATGTCGACGACACAAAACCTGATAAACTGATCAATTCAGCTATCGATGGCATGCTCACCTCACTCGATCCCTATACAACCTATATTCCGGAAGAGGATATGGCTGATTTTAATTTTATGACCACCGGTGAATATGGCGGAATTGGCGCTTTGATCAGAAAAGGAGGCAATTATGCCATGGTTTCCGAGCCTTACCTCGATTTTCCCGCACAACAGGCCGGACTTCAGGCCGGGGATACTATCCTGAGCATTGACGGCGTATCCACAAAGGGTAAAGAGATAAGCTCAGTTAGCGAAATGCTGAAGGGAACTCCAAACACAACCCTTACATTACAGATCAAACGGATCGGATATAATGGAATTCTTGAAAAATCCCTGACCCGGAAAAAGATTTCTATTCCCAATGTTCCTTATTATGCCTTTGTATCCGGCAAAATAGGATATATCAGGCTTACCAATTTCACCAAGGATGCCGGGCTTGAAACAGGTAACGCGTTGAAGGCTCTGAAGTCCCAGGGTGCCACATCGGTGATTCTTGATTTGCGGAGTAATCCGGGGGGCCTGCTTATGGAATCGGTGAATGTTTGCAACCTGTTTATCGGTAAGGGGAAAGAGATTGTCAGTACCCGCGGAAGGGTAAAGCAATGGGATAATGTATATACCACATCTGCTTCACCTGTTGATACCATAATGCCAATCGTTGTGCTGGTAAACAGGGGATCGGCATCTGCTTCTGAAATTGTTGCCGGAGCCCTGCAGGATCTCGACCGCGCTTTGATCGTCGGCCAGCGTACTTTTGGGAAGGGACTTGTACAAACAACCCGGCCCTTAAGTTACAATGCACAGTTAAAGGTTACTACTGCAAAATATTATATTCCCAGCGGGCGATGTATCCAGGCTGTGGATTATACACACCGCAATCCTGATGGCAGTGTGGGAATTGTGCCTGATTCGCTGATCCGTGAATTTTCAACCCTTAACGGCAGGAAGGTATTTGATGGTGGGGGAATATCTCCCGATGTACCTGTGGAACAGGAACAAATAGGAAATATAGCCATCAGTCTTTATGCCAAAAACCTGATCTTTGACTATGCAACACTTTATTTCCTTAGCCATCCCAGGGTTACCAGCGTGGATGCATTGAAAATGACGGATGAGGAATATGGCAAATTCCTCGATTACCTGAAGGACAAGAATTATGATTATACAACGGAAAGTGATGATCAGCTGGAAGAACTGATCAAGACTGCAAAGCAGGAAAAATATTATGACCAGGCGAGTGGTGAATTTGATGCACTGAAGGTTAAACTGGCCCACGATAAGGTAAAGGATTTGCAGACTTTCAGCAGCGAAATCAAATTGCTGTTGTATGAAGAGATAGCAAGCCGGTATTATTATCAGAAGGGCAGGATACAGGCCTCCCTTGATGATGATGACGATCTGGAAAAGGCAGTTCAGGTATTGCAGAATCCGAAGGAATACAGCACACTTTTGCAGCAGTCCCCTGTTCATGCGATGGCTAGGAATACTGCTGAATAGGATATAAAATCTTCGAAATTCAGTGTTCGGTGTTCCCCCGACAAAAGTCGCGACAGGCTTTGTTCAGTGTTATTTTACGTAAAATGATATCGAACAAAGCCTGCCCCGATCCATCGGGGGAACATCGAATTACGAACACCGAAGATGTTTCCGAACTGCAGAACTGCAGAACTCAATGATGCCACTTGGAAATATCCTCCTGAATCAGATCTTCGTAAGCCGCCATCAGGTTTTTCATCATGGCATGACTGGTTGAATAGGTAATCTGGCCAATACGGTTTACGGGCAATATTTTAGGAGATGTACCACTTAGAAAAACAGCATCCATTGAAGGTAATGTATCAATTGAGATTGGGCATTCAATTAGCTTATAATTCAATTTATTACACAATAAAATAACTTTTTCACGGGTAATTCCTTTCAGCACTTTTTCACCCGGTGCTGTCATAACATATTCCTTCCTGATAAAGAAAACATTCGACTTGCTGCCTTCTGTGATACAATTCAGGTCATCCTGGAGAAGTGCCTCATAAATGTTGGTCTTCAGAATAAAATCACGCACCTGCTGCTGGTAAATGTGATTATATTGCTTGATATTGGGATTGTTTCGCACGATTTTGAAAATGGCGGTCGTTACACCCTGTTCATAAAGTTCCCGGGCAGGGTAGGAAAAAGGAATGCAGTATGCATACAGTACCGGCTTACGGCCTTCTTTTGCCTGAAGCACAAGGCGTATGTTACCGCTGATAAGCCGGTTTTTGCGTATGAGTTCCCTTATAATTGCCGATATATCCTGAAAATTGAATGAATATTTTAATCCTGAAAGTGAAACCGAAATCCGGAGCCGGTTCAGATGATCTTCCATGAAAAGGCAATTCCCATTCAGTACCCGCATCACTTCATAATAACAGGTACCCGTTTCGAAAAATGCAGCGGAAAGGGAGGAGATTTTTTTAAATGAGGTATCCTCGGAATAATATAAGCCAGCGTATTCAGACATTATAGATTCTTCAAATAGTTGAAGTGTTTATTGAGCAAGAAATACGTAAGTAATTGTGCCTACTTGTTTTGCAGGTGATTTTGTATCAGAATTGAATACAGCTGATGTTGCGGAACGATAAGCCTCCTCCAGCAGGCACTGATCACGTGTTGATTTGTTTTCTGCAATGGTAGCGGATATGACTTTACCCGACTGGTTAATCACAATATCGATTATTACCGTTCCCCCGCCCTGGCATTTATACGTCGGAATATACAAATACCGGTGCCAGCGATTCTCAAGAAAGTAAGAAACAGTCGTATTTTCCTTCCGGATGATATTGGGAACATATCCCTCCTTGTCAGGATTGTTCTCCTCAGCTGGCGGGTCAATTGAATTTTCATCCGGTGAAGGTGATTCAGTAGTCAATTTGTTCTCAGTTTTCAGTGAACTGATGCCCAGTTCCTGCATTACCTGTTGTTCATATCTGGAGGTACTGAGGTTTTCGTCAAGTTTGCCCGACACATTGGCAGCAATGCTGTGAACCTCACCTGAACTGAGATTGGGCAAAGTCTTTGCAATTTCACCCCCGGCCTTTTCGGCTTTCTCTGTTTTGTCTTCAAGAGGTTTTATTTCAGGGTTGAATTCAATCATCACCTGGTCCTTATGCTCCTCACGCGCCTCACCCAGTTTAAACCACAGAAAAAGGATCACCACAAGCAAGTGAAGACTGATGGTGGCCAGGATGCTGTTGACATTATTTGTAAAGAAGTTCTTCAAAAATGTAGGTTTTCAGATGCAAAAATAGAAAAGAATCCTATTGTAAAACGGGAAAAGAGTAATTTTGCGATAAATAAGCATGTTCATGAGATCTGGCGCCATTTGCCTTTTTGTATTCCTTTTGGTTGGTTATGTGCAACACTCGGAGGCGCAATTTTTTGTAAATGGCGAATCACCCGCATCTGTTCGATGGATGCAGATCATTACCCCCCGGTACCAGGTGGTGTATCCGATGGGAATACAAAAGGAGGCCGAACTGCTGATCAGCAATCTGGAAAGGACAGCAGCCCTTACCCTGAAACCTTACCATCTTCCGGCTAAAAAAGTGCCGATCCTGCTTAACATGACTTCAGTGCGTTCAAATGGTTTTGTTACATGGACACCCCGGCGGATGGAACTGATCGTAACCCCTCCGCAGGATTCCTATGCCCAGGACTGGATAGGGCAGTTGTCTCTGCATGAATACCGTCACGTGGTGCAGATAAGCCAGCTTGACCAGGGTTTTATTTCTGCTTTAAAATATGCAACGGGTGAAATTGCCATGGGCGGAGGAGCTGCCATCATGCCTACATGGTATTATGAAGGGGATGCCGTGCTCAATGAGACCAGGTTGTCCGAATCCGGGAGGGGAAGATCCGCCGGGTTTGAAATGCCGTTGCGAACCCTGCTGCTCGGAGAACGGAGATTATATCCGTACAGCAAGATGAAATTGGGTTCCTACAGGGATTATGTTCCGGATCAATACCAGTACGGTTACCAGATGGTAAACTATACCAATGAACATTATGGCCAGGATATATGGCCGGAAGCAATCGATTATTCTTCAAAGAATGCTTACCTGATATCTCCGCTTACGTTTTATTTTATAATGAAGCACAAAACAACCAAGAAGCAGGTTTACAGGAATTCGATGGATTCAGTTAAAAATCTGTATAACAGGCAGGAAAAGTCTATTATATATAGTGATTATTCAAAGATTAACCGGCGGGAATCAGGAAATTATACCAACTACCGGTTTCCGCAGCAATTAAATGATGGAAAGGTACTTGCCCTGAAATCGGGCATCAACCAGCGCAATTATTTCGTAGTTATTGATTCAGCCGGGGAGGAGAAAAGGATTCTGACTACAGGTACAATTTCCGGTCTTAAAACCGATGTGCATGGCAACCGGCTACTCTGGGATGAAATTACCTCCGATCCCCGCTGGGCAATGCGAAGTTATTCAGAAATAAGAATTTTTGACCTGTCAACTAACAAGTTGTATAACCTTACAAAACAAACGCGCTATTTCTGCCCCGATTTCTCTCCCGACGGAAATACGATCGCTGTATCGGAAACCGATCTCCATAATATGCATTACCTCACACTGATCTCGGCAAAGAATGGAAAATGCGTGCGTCAGATCCCTTCTCCTGAAAACAGGGAGGTCACTTTTCCCGAATGGACTTCTGACACTACAGTCATTGCAATAACAATATCTTCCAGGGGAAAACAAATTGAACAAATCGATCTCTCAACCGGACAATGGACTGTTTTGCTCCCGAATACCCGGTTTGACATATCAGAACCTATGCATTACAGGAATTACATTCTTTTCAGAAGTGCCTACACAACCATTGAAAATATTTATGCATACGATATTAACCGGCAGAAATTATACCAGGTTACCTTTTCAAGATTTGGGGCCTATAATGCTTCCTTGTCTCCCGATTCTTCCGAACTATTTTTCAGCACTTATACCGACCGGGGATTTGATGCAGCCAGGATATCCCTGGATACATCCCTATGGAAACAGTTGGCCATTTCCGATGAGCCTTTTGGAAACTGGCCCGCAGCCAAAGGATCAGATTATACTGAAAGTTTTGTGTCTGATTCGGCAGCAAAATTTTCACACCAGCCTGCTCCATACGGAAAACTGGCCCATCTTTTCCATGCACATTCCTGGCTTCCTTTTTATGTACCACTCAACGGTATGCCGGGAAGTGACAATACCTTGCCTGTTGAATTAGGCTTTATGTTGTTTTCCCAGAACTTGTTAAGTACATTTATTTCAAGTATTGGTTATCATTACACAAAGGGGAATCATTATTTTACGCCTAAATTTACCTGGCGGGGCTGGTATCCTGTTTTCGAACTGTCGGGGCAAATGGGGGGTCCCACTCAGTCATTTGCTTTTCCGGAAGGAATTAAACCCAGTGGTAGGCTTTCTGCTTATTATACCTATCATTTAAAAACCTATGTCCCCCTGTATTTCGACAGGGGAAAATACATTACTTACCTTTTGCCGCAACTGGAATACGAGCACAATTCAACCCATTATTATATTAATGGAAATGAACACAACGGGCTTCATTATATGCACGGTTTCCTTTACGCTACCCGCTATCTGCGGATGTCGCAACGTGATCTTTTTCCGCGGCTGGGAGGCTATATTTCATCATCTTACACCAACACACCGGGAGATGAAGGTCAATTAGGATCCATGTTTTCTATACAAGGTAGAATATACCTGCCGGGAATTGGCACCCACCATCACCTTCTGCTTAAAGGGGGATGGCAAAAGCAGAATCCCGGCTTGTACTATCTTTCGATAAACAGGCTTGATTTCCCCAGGGGATATGCCTCAGCGATTTCTGCTGAAATGAAGACTTTTTCTGCTGATTATGCCTTACCGCTGGCTTATCCCGACTGGTCTTCCGAGCCGGTCATTTATCTTAAAAGGATAAGGGCCGATGTGTTTTATGACTGGAGCTATGGCAAGGATATCCTGGAAGGAAAAGACGAGCGGTATACCGGAACCTATCAGAGTGCTGGTGGCGAGCTTCTGGCTGATTTTCATGCCGGCAGGATCATTTTCCCCTTATCTGCCGGTGTAAGAATGGGATATTTGTTTAATACGGACAGGATGTTTACTGAATTCCTTTTCCAAATCCGGATGTGATTATATTTTCGAGTTTGGCCAGGCAAGCGATTATTTTCAGTTCAACCTCCTTATAAGCAAGATCAAAATTGTCACCTGTGTAAATCAGGGCAAAATGCAAATGAACAGATTTCGTTTCAAGGCAGGTTACAAACGCTGTCCTGTTGAGCCGGTAAGCTTCCCTTACAAGCCTTCGCAACCGGTTGCGGTCAACGGCATGGTGGACTTTCTTTTTGGGAATGGCAATAAGCAGTCGGGCAACAGGCCCATCCGGATTTTCAACAATGGTGTAAAATACCTTGAATGGAAAAAGGTTAAATGATTTTCCCCCGTTGAATAACTGGTCAATACTCGTTTTTCCTGTCAGTCTTTCTTCTTTGGAAAATGTGAAGTGTCCCTTCATTTTTTAAGTACGATCCGAATTACGGATCCTTTGTTAAGCTCTGACTGGTGTACGAATATTTTACCATCATGATAAGCCTCCACGATTCTTTTGGCAAGAGAAAGGCCTAATCCCCAACCTTTCTTTTTTGTAGTAAATCCGGGCTTAAAAATGGTCTTAAACATCGATTTGGGTATTCCCTTGCCCGTATCACGAATATCGATATAAATCACCTGTGTAAAATCTGTCAGCGCGATTTCAATCTGCCCCTGTCCATTTAATGCGTCGATCGCATTTTTACAGAGGTTTTCAATTACCCATTCAAAAAGTGCTGCGTTTAATGGCACAATCACTTCATAAGCAGGTAAATTCAGGTTGATCCGTATCTTTCCCGACGATCTTGACCGCAGGTAATTCACAGCCGTAAGAATCACAGTGATCACATTGTCTTTTACAAGTGCCGGTTTGGATCCGATCTTGGAAAAACGCTCGGTAATCTTTTCAAGCCGGTTCACATCTTTTTCCAATTCAATCAGCATTTCGCTATCGCCTTTACGGATCTTCATCATCTCCACCCAGGCCATCAGTGATGATATCGGAGTGCCCAGCTGGTGGGCTGTTTCCTTGGAAAGGCCTACCCATACCTGGTTCTGCTCGAATTTCATAGAGGTATTGAATGCAAAATATGCGACGAGAATAAACATAAAAATAATGCCGAACTGAATATAGGGGTAATAGGCAAGTTGTGTAAGAATAATAGACTGATTATAATATAAATACTGCCTTTCAACAGGAGAAAGGGTTATAATAATAGGCTCGGAATTGGCTTTCATCTGCTGCAGCTTGCGGACAAGATAGTGGGGATTTTTTTGCTTTACCGAATCAAGATTTCTTGTAAAAAGGATTTTATTCATACTGTCCACCACAATCACAGGCACCGTTTCATTATCAGCGATCACGCGTGTATAGAAATTCAGATTCGGGTCATTTGCCTCAGCATTAATAATTTGTTTCCATGCTTCCGCCAGCAATTCCGCCTTTTTACGTTCTTCGCGCGACATTTTCCTCACCAGTTGATTTGTATATCGCAGGGAGGTTAGGCCGATAATGACGGCAAAGATGAACAGCAGTAATTTCCAACGCTGCTTCTGTTTGTAAATATTTAAATTCAAAGCGTCAGTTTCTAATTAAGGTCATTATTATCTTGTTTACTTTCTTCGTCCCATTCAATTTTAAAATCATCCTGCTTATTCTGTAATTCATCGGCTTTCTTCACAGTGGCTGGTTCTTTACCGGGTTCTTCCCACTCAATTCTATAGTTTCCCGCATCAGGCAAATCAGTTTTTTGTAACGGCGTCTTCTCCGTGTTACGATTAGTCAGCGAAAAAGCCCTTTTACGGTCAAATTTAACATAGAAATCAGCAGGTGTGCCAGCAATGATCAGCGGAATGGTGGTTTGCAATTTCGGGTCGTCCTCGATAAGGAATTCATCCATCTCTTTTTTCTTTTTCCTGGCTTTGTTGAAAAGCACTTCAGAAAGCAGCACGTTGATCCTGTATTCAAATAAATTGTCAAATGTTTGCTGTCCTGCTGCACTAATGTTAAATGCAGAGGAATGTATATCCATTTCCGGTATAGTGACCATTCTGTCCTGAATGTGAATATCATTCCGGAGTGTTTTGAATTGAATGATGCGAAGTTCATCCAGATTGATATATTTTGAAAGTTTCATCATAGGTTCAAACTGCACAAGTTCACCATCTGTAATTTCAAGTTTTCCATTGGCCTTCAGCGTCTTTGGTAAAAACCGGAGGGTAGAATCCCATTGGGCATAAAAGCCAATTGTACTATTCAATTTACCCCTTAAATTTTTATCTACAATGAATTTCTGCGCAAAATTATTAAATGCTGTGAATAACTCCTGAATATTAATCTGCTGTGAAACAGAATTACAGGTAATGGAAACAAGATGGTTCTTATTCTGTGATATCAGTGCGTTCCCGCTGATGGATCCATTCTGGAATTTAAGAGAGAAATCAGGTATATACATTGAATCTCCTACAAGGGAAACCTTCAGCGACAGGTCAGTGGCATGGAACCTCGCCGCATCGAAACCAGCCGTATGCAGCCGCACATTCATATGCATCCGCTGGGGAAAAAGGGTAACATATCCTTTTTTTGCGGAGGATCCTGATGTCTGGTCCTTCTTCAATAAGTAATCGATGGAATAATTATCGGTACTTACTGTAAGGTCAGATATAAGCACACCGTTTTTGAGCAGGTAGCCTGTAAGGTTCCGTATATTACCGCTGAGCAGCAGCCTGTTTCCGTTGAGGGTAAGGGCCATACTGTCAAAGCGGATTGAATTGTCTAAAATGGCATTTCCGGTAATGTTCCGGATTAAAGAAGTGGAGTTTTTAAACTGAATACCTACATCCTGAAAGGAAAAGGTACCATCTTTTAAATATTCAAGGGCATGGTTTGCAGAATCAGTTCGCAGGAGGCTTAATTTCCCCTGGGCGTTGAAATTTGCCCTCACCGTACCCGCAAGGTATTCAACTGTATCCATATCGATGAATTCCCTCAAAGCCGTGAGATCAAGATCGGCATTTATTTTTGCCCTGAACAGCAAATCATGGAGGTTGCGGAGATCCAGGCTGCCTCTTATCTTTCCCTTGCCCATCATGGCTGTAAACTGCTGCAGGCTTAATGCAAAATTTTTTGAATTTGTACCTGAAACCGATCCGGTAACATTTATTCCTTTTACGTTGATCCGGGTTTTCAGATTCCGGGCAGAACAATCCAGAAGGGTGAAATCCGATCGTATTTGCAGATGATCCGGATCTGAAAGAGGGCCTTTTATGGTAGCCTTGAATTTTCCGCGACCCGTAAAACGATACTGGCTGATCAGACTGTCATTTTGGAGTGGCAACAGGGAAATGAACTCATCCAGACCAAACCTGGGAACAGAGAAGGCTAGATCCACTTTGTTTTCCCTGCCGGTGACATAATCTCCTTTAACATGGATATCTGCCTTATTCAGCCTAACCATTCCTTCACGAATTCTGAAATGATCAGAGGTGTAAGTCATATTGAGCTGCACTATCAGAGCAGCCTTGTTCATCCAACGGGTATCACGTACGAGCAGGGAAGTGCCGGAAAAATTTCCATGGGCCTCGCCGGATAATATTTCATTTGAATAAGTGCCTTTGAAACTCGTGGTATGTGAAAAAGTCTGCAGGTTTATCCTGTGCGGAAGGTCAATCCACCTCACATGCATATCAGATGCCACAATCCCCTGAAGATTTACTGAATATTTTCCGGTACCACCTGCTTCATCACTTTTCCATATTTTCAGATTATGTCTGCCTTTTTTATCAAACAGGATATTCACGAAACCATCAGATATTTGTATCTTCTTCAAAACGTAGTCCTTGTGAAAAAGTTTTATCAGATCAAACCTGAAGGATACTTTCCTGGCTTTTAACAGGGTATCTGCATAGGATCCGCGAAAATCACGGGCCGAGAACTGGTCGCCCGACAGCATTACCACCTTATTTATATCTACTGTGGCGCCTGGAAACCCTTTTAAGACACTGAACCGGATATCATCCATCGATATTTGTGTCAGCAGGTGTTCATCCATGTATTTTTTCATGTAACGGATTACGGCCTTTTCATAAAACAGGGAAATAACAGCAGACGTTACAACTATCAGAAAGATAGTAGACAACAAGGCAATAATTAAAATGCGAACTGGTTTTGTTAAAAAAAGCCTCATATATAGCTAAACATGCTTAACGCAAAAGTAATTGGAATCCTTGAATAATGATTATTTCAGGTTACAATATCCGCTTCAGTTTCCGATGAAGGTAGTAACGCGCGTTTTCGACCGTGTGATCCACCGATGGACCATAGAAAGCAGTTGGTTAATATCAATGGGTTTGGATACATAATCGTCGAATCCGGCTTGTTTCATTTTTTCCTTGTCATCCGACATAGCAAACGCAGTTTGGGCTATAACTGGTATGTTACTGTTCATAGAACGGATAATGCGGGTAGCTTCAAAACCGTCCATTTCAGGTAACCGGATATCCATGATCACCAGGTCAATATTTTTAATTTTCCTGAATTGGTTAACGGCCTCCAGCCCATCTGCTGCATGGTACAGATCGGCACCTGTATGTTGAAACAGTTCTTTCAGAAATGCATAGCTGACCGGATCATCTTCAACAATGAGGATGCCTGCCCCGGTCCAGTTATATGCGTTGTTTTCACGCCAGAGATTCTCATCCCTGAGGGGCAGCTGTGTAATTTTCAAATAGGGCAGGGTGAAAGTAAATGTAGTTCCTGCACCCTGAACGGAATCAACCCACATTTCACCGCCCATCAGCTGAACCAGGTTGCGTGAAATAGCGAGGCCCAGACCTGTACCCACAATATTTTTTTCTTCAGAACGGCGTGTCCGCTTAAAACGTTCAAATATCACATCGAGCTCGGTTCTTGACAAACCGACCCCTGTATCCTTCACATAAAATTCAAGATTACGTTCATCCCGCACTGAAAATCCAAATTCCACGGATCCTTTTTCGGTAAACTTGATGGCATTTGTAATGAGGTTGATGAGTATCTGCCTTAACCTGAAGGGATCTGTTTTCATGAAAAGTTCCTGCCGGCCGGGTTCAGGCTTGAAAACAAGTTCAAGTTCGTGCTTGTTGAATTTTTTCTTGACTTCCTGCGACATGGTTAGTAATTCCTGCACAAGGGAATATAATTCACATTCTTTCTTGACTATTTTGAGTTCACCGGCTTCAATTTTTGCAATATCAATAATATCATCTACGAGGTTGAGAAGAATTTCACTGCTGGTACGGATATAATGTACAAAATCCTTCTTCTGAAGATCAGGAATATGTTCCGAAGCCAGCAGATTGGAAAAGCCGATGATGGAATTCATCGGAGTGCGGATCTCATGTGACATATTGGCCAGGAAGGAAGATTTCAGCTCATCGGAGGTCCGGGCTTTGCTGGTTTCCTGTTGCAGAGATTTAATATAATTTATCTTGTCAGTGATATCGATTATGATCCCACGCCTGCCATCTATTTTGCCTTCCTTAACAATGTTGTCCGAGTAAACGGATACCGGAAACTGCCGGCCGTCTTTGCGAACTGCCAGGAAGGTTGAATTTTCGATTTTGCCCTGGTTGAGGATATTTTCCTGATCCGACTCAGGGATCAGTGTTTCAATCAGATTCAAACCTTCTTTAAGGTCGGTTAACGTATATCCGAAAGCCTTATGCCAGGCCTTGTTTGCATAAGTGTAATTGCCCATCGAATTGGTTTCAAAAACGCTCTGGGGAAGCATATCGGCAAGCTCCTGGTATCGTTGCTGTGTATCCTCGGCACTCCGGATGGCTTTATCCCTTTGCTTCTCCCATACTTTCAGCATGGAGAAGAGATTCCTGAACTCGCGGTATATCTGCTTTATTTCACGCGCTGAATTATGCAGATCAATAGAGTGGGTTTGATCCTGCTGGCTGCTCGACAGCACAGAAATATAGTTTGTAAGTGCTTCAAGGTGGGATACAATATGTCTCGATGCTGCATAGCTGAAGAAGACCGACAGGATCAGAATCAGCATTAACGACAGTGCATAAAACAGGGTAAGCCTTTTTAGCATGGCTTCCTGCATGGTGAACGACTTTGCAGTGACCTGGTTGAAAATATTTTCTATATCGGCACTTTGCTTGTTCAATAGTGCTTTCAGTGCGATATTTTTCCTTATGCCGGTCTGACTGTCCAGGTCCACCAGCCTCAGAAAGGCCTCTTCATAACTATCAATAAGTTCGACAGTTTTACGGTTACCCGGAATTGTCTTTTTCAAATCCGCGGCAATGCGGCTGAATTGAGACACAGAGGCGGTATCATGATTGAAGAAATAATCATTTTCAATCTTTCTGAGCATGAAAATATCGCGGCCGTTTAATCCGGGTGCAGATTCCAGCAGTGAACCATAATTATACAATTCTCCTTCCAGTCCAAAATTTCTGTATCCGCGTTTATACACCAGATACACAAGGCTGTCAAGAAGGAGGTTATAATGTTTCAGGTTGGCTTCCAGTCCGTCAAGGTTATTGCTGATGCCGAAATCACGGATAAGTCCGGATTTTCTTATTTTATCAAGCTGGATAAGAATGCTGGCCGACTTGCTTATATGATAGGAGAGATAGGGATTGTTACCCTTGACAAAAAAATCGGTGTTGGAGGGTTCGGTTGTCAGAAAATCATTAACTGCCTTTGTATCTTTTAAAAAATCTATGTGCAACGAACCAATTTGTTGCGAAACAAGGCCAATACTTTTTTCACGGGACTGATAGATCAGGTTGGCTGGAACGATCAGCGCAGCAGTGAGTAGCACAAACGCCAGAAACCAGGCCAGTAACCTGTATCGCAATGATTTAAGCATGCTACCCTTGGTTATACATAAAATAACCAAAGTAGTTATTATTCTTATATGCGATTCCCGGTTTGTTAAAAAGTTATTGACATTTTACCCTAAAAAAGGTAACAAAATGATCCGGAATCACATTAAAAATTTACGCTGTGCAAACGCAGGGGAAATATTTAAAAACTATTTATCCGGAAATTTTCTTCGTTTCGCGTAATGGTTTCAAAAGTGCTTGTGTACGTATCGAGGTGAAAACACATAAGTTTTCCATTGAGCGAAGAAGGCAGTCCCTGGATGATCTTGAGTGCCTCGCCTGCCATGAGTGTACCGGTAATTCGGTATAAAAGGTTCAAAGCAGGAATTCCTTCATCTTTCAATGGTGTTTTGTTCCTGGGCCATTGGGGATACAGGCATCTGAAGGAGGGTCCGCCCGGAAGGTTGAATGCGGAGACAAAACCGGCATTGTGGTTAACTGAACCGTAAACATAAGGTTTTCCGGATATAATGGCGGCATCATTGATCAGATAATGTGCGGGAAAATTGTCGGTGGCATCCACAAGCATATCATATGGGGCAATGATGCTGAGAATATTTGTCTCCATCAGGCATATATTATGCAGTGTCAAAACCGAAGAACATCCTGATTCTGAAAGACGCTGAGCGGAAATTATTGCCCGTTGTTTACCCAGGTCCTTTTCTCCATATAAATTCTGTCGGGGCAGGATTTTCTCATCCACAAGCATGTTATCTGTTATACCCACGGTTCCGACGCCGGCAGCCGTAAGGCTCTGCAATACAGAAGTTCCTTTTCCGCCTGCTCCGATCACAAGCACACGTGCATTTTTAATTTTTTCCTGTCCTGCAATACCTACCTCAGGCAATTGAATTTGCTGGACCATTATTCGAATTTCTTTATCAGACAGAATTTCTGATTTCATAGAGGATATTTCCGTAAAGATAAAAAAAAGGTAGAGACGCAACACATTGCATCTCTACCAAATACGGGAAATCAGTTGTTTTATGGATTAACCGCTTAAAATGTAAGCGCCAGACCCATATTGAATGGATGAAGTTCAGGTCCTTTATCACGCACAAACATGGGTGTGAAATAGTAATCACTGTAAATGGCTATACATCCGTATCCAATTCTTGCTGTCAATCCATACCGGAAGGGATTGATATTGAAATCATCCTTATCCTTGCTCTTATCCTTGCCGTCGTTGTCATAAACCACCTTTGTATGAGATCCCAGCTTGAATCCCCCGATGAGTCCTGCCGAAATAAATACTCGTCTACCTCTGCTGGTATGGGGGAATTGTCCTTCAAAAAGGATAGGGACCCTCAGAAAGGTTGTTGTAAGCTTACTTTTTGAAAGATTCGCTCCATCGAGGGGGACCTCAACTACCTGGTCATCAATCTCTGCAATTGTATTGTTGTTGTCAAAGAAATAATTGTTGAATTCAATACCCATACCGGTTACCATACCGAAATACGAGGTGCCGAACCCGAGGCTGAACTGTGCAAAATTCAGGTTTACAGCAGTCGACCGACCGGTATTCAGGTCCATGTAACTGGCATCGCCCTCCCTTGACAACGTGAAATCTTCATCCAGGAAATTGTTTATTCCCAATTCAATGCCGGTCCAATGGCCACGGAATTTATCATGCCCACGCCGTTCATGTTCCTTTACCCGTCCGATGTGGATGTCTGCCTTGTTATTATTTTCAACAATGCTGATTTCCTTATTTCCTACACGGATCCGTGTTGAATCGGGATGGTCGTAAACCTCCACCATCTTGTTCCTGCCGACTTTTACATAGGTGGAATCTCCGTCATCAACTACCTTGAACATTTCTTTTTCACCAAGATTTACCCTTACCTGATCTCCGTTATCATAAACTGTTACCGGGGAGTAGGTCTGTCCTTCCTGCTCAACGGGATTACCTTTGGTATCCCCGGATTCTTCCACTCCCATGATCGCTTTAAGTGAGTCCAGTTCCTGTGCCGGAACAAATGCCCATATCAGGGTCAATAAAATGAATGTACATGTGCTTTTCATACGTTATGTAATTTGAAGTTTCAATTGCTTTATATGGGTGGGACGTACGAAATGCCGGGAAAGTTACAGCCTTATTTTACTTTGTTCTCAGAAATGATATAATCTTCTGATTCAAGGCTCAGGCTTGAGAATTTACCATTCTCATCCGTGGTTCTCACAAGGGATAAACGTGATTCGGTAAGGTAGTTGAACCCGGTAACTGCAGTCTCGGCCGCCTTCCATAAATTCAGCTTTTTTGCGAAAGATCCGAATATGCTTACCGGAGTTTGTTCGGAGACAGATGCTACCTCCCTCGATTCAGTAAATATGGCAGGTGTTTCCGTATGTCGTGTTGTCTTATGAATTCCTGGCTTTGTAATCACCTGTGATATTTCCGCAGCCATGATGGGTTCAATAACTGCCAGAGGCTGGATATCAGGTTTATTCTCATATGAAATTACTTCTTCCACAGGAGTACCCGGTTCCTCTGTGATCTGTTCACGGACAGGCGCGGAAGTCATGGCCTTTGCTGACTCTGCCCGGGCATCTGTTTCCTGAACAGGTTTATTTTCTTGATTGGGATCAATAGTTAATTTCTCCGGTATCTTACCTGATATAACCTGTTCAGCCGGTTCCCTCGACACGAGCAAAAATAAAAGGGCTATCGAAGCAGCTGCCCCCATGGCATAATATAGAAACCGGAGGGGAATAACAGCAGGTCCCCGTTTCTTAAGGTCATTCTTATCTGAATACACAAGTAAATAATCCGGCTGCAGGATCAGCTTTGGGTACACATTAAAATCACGGTACTTTTCCGGGTGCAGTTCAATATATTCGTCCAGCCTGGTCCGGTCTTTTTCCTCCAGCAGGCCTTCTGAGGATGCTATGCAGAATTCATCAAAATTATGCTCATTGATCAGGGGAACATCCTTAAAATTCTTTTTGAGGAACGGCTTGTCCTCAAAAACAGGGCCAGCTTCGAGGCATATATGTCCGTCATATTCAGGAATCCACTTTTCGTACTCCGGATTTTCAGAAAGAAAAGCCATAAGTTCAGCCGTCAGCAGTGCATCGAGGTTGCCTTCGAGATAATCGAGCAAATAGGCTTCTATATTTCCCTTATGAATCGTCATCTTCTTTCAGATAATGGCTTCTATGCTGCCTAAAAAATTCTTTAAATACATCCTTCCCCTGAAAATATAAACCTTCACCTGCGACTCCGACAAACCGGTTATCGAAGCAATATCTTCGTAAGAATATCCTTCATAATCACGAAGGAGAATAACCGATCGCTGATCTGCCGGAAGGCGGGATACCGCTTCTTCAAGGATTTCCGACAAACCGGTATACGACTGGTCCCTGACCTGCCTGTCATGATGCAGGGCATCAAAATCTTCAATCCTGCTTTCTTTTCTGATCATGTCAATCATGGTATGGTACGCGGTAGTAAACAGGTAAGCTCTTGCCTTGTCGGTAGGGACTTCTCCAACCCTTAACCATAATTTTTCATAGGTATCCTGAACCACATCTTTTGCCTTGTCGTGGTTTTTTATGTTTTTGAGGATGAAACGGTATATACCGTCAGAAAAATCATCCACACTTCGGTTATAGTCGGCAACGGTCATTCAGGAAATAGGACGATTTACTCAGGGTAAAGTTACAGCTAAAAGGGAAAAATTATTAATAGTAGAAAATATTTTAGTTCTGCAGAACTGCAGAACTGCAGAACCAAAATAATTCAAAACCGCAGACCTATTTTTTTCTTTTGTATAGTGTCACTCTAACCTGTAAACACCTGTACTCCTTCTCAACGATCCATCGGGTTTTCAGCTCATCAATTTCCTCATCGGTGAATACGTTGCAGATATTGGAGTAAAAAACATATTTGTCTTTTGACAGATCTGCCCATGGGAATGCCCTTTGATCGCCATTCAGTTCGATGTAATCAATAACTGCTGTATTGGGAGTACGCGAGCCTGTTTCACTCACCGGGATGTGATGCTGATCGATGTATTTCATCATTTCATGCCGGAGGTGATGGAAAGGCAGGTGAGCCAGGGAGGCATCCCATCCTTTTGCGATTTTATCCGGATAAACCCAGAAATTTCCGCTTAGCAGTCCCGCAATGACCAGTATGGCCATCCACTTTCTTCGCCTCATCATGGAGGGAGTTGAAAACAGCAGGTAAACTGCAAGCAGGGAAAGGAAAAAGTAAACCGGCATCAGGTAGCGATGACCATTCAGCATTTTATAGATCAGCATGGTGGGCAGGGTAAGGGCAATGGTAATCATGAGCAGGAAGATGAGATCCTGCAGACGTTTATCCAGTAGTGCTTCCCCTTTTTTGAACAGGGGAATGATCAAAACCATCACAATGATCCAAACGAAAATATGACCAAAATCAAGCAGACGCCAAAGCACTATACCGCAATTCTTAAGAAATCCGGCACCATCCACCAGTATATAACATCCGGCCCAGGGTGAACCTGGATGGTATCCGTTCCAGCCCTTGGTGTGGTAATGAAAAATTAACCAGCCTGCAAATAAAATAAGGCCGGGAAGATATGGAATGAAAACCTTTGTAAAAGTGTTCCTGTTTTTCCACTGTGCATTCCGGTACAGGTCAAAAAATCCTAATGTCGCTCCCGCCATAGCACCCCGCATGTGTGAGAAAAGCAATCCGGTAATGGCAAGTGCGAGTATCCATTTCCGTTTAAGCAGCACTGAATTCAGTGCCAGAAGCATGAAGAACAACATAACCAGATCGGTTGAATAAACCACTGTTTGCGCCAGGAATGCAGGATCGGCCAGCAGGATCACCATGGCCAGCGGAATTGTTTTTTCCGGAATGAATTGACGCAGAAGGAGATGGATTTGCCAGATGATTCCCAGGGTAAAGGGTAGCATGAGGAGGTGCATGGCCGGAAGGCTTGTTCCAAAAATATTCCAGGTGAAGGCCAGAAGCCAGGCCAGGGAAGGCGGGTAACCCGGGTCCAGCGAGTCGGGCAGCACAGGGTTGTAATTGTGGGCCTGCAGCCAGTGTGCCAGGCGGGAAAACAAAATATCCTTATCCCAGAAAAAAGGAAGTTTCAGGGTAACTAAGGCAAATAAGATAAAAAATACGAAAAAAGGCAGCAACTGTGACCATACCTTCCTGTTGCCGCCAGCCTCAGGAAAAGGACGGGTGCTCATTCCTTTCAGGCTTTTAGCGCTTCGGCCCCACTGACAATTTCAAGGATCTCTTTTGTAATGGAAGCCTGCCTTGCTTTGTTGTAGTGCAGTTCAAGCTCCTTGATAAGATCTGTGGCATTGTCTGTGGCCTTGTGCATTGCAGTCATGCGGGCGCCATGTTCTGATGCGCTTGATTCCAGCAATGACCTGAAAAACTGCACCTTCAGGGCATATGGGATCATTTCGGCATAAATATCTTCATCCGAGGGCTCAAAGATATAATCATAACGGGATTCAAACTTGTCCCCCGCTTCCTGCGCCGGTAGCACGGGCAGGAATAGTTCTTCGGTAACTTCCTGTACGGCCGCATTGCGGAACTGGTTATAAATCAGCTTTACAAGGCCGTATTTACCCTTTACAAAATCTTCCAGCACCGGGTTAATTACAGCAATGGTGTTATCAAATTTCAGCTTATCGAACAGCTGGTGATAGGTAGCAGCTACCTTAATATTTTTCGATTTCAGGATGTCTGCCCCTTTTTTTCCAATGGCAATGATATCCAGTTTCCCGGCCATATAAGCCTCGCGATAGGGACCGGTAACTGAAACGATCGCCCTTTTTACAATGTTTGAATTGAAAGCCCCGCAGAGCCCCCTGTTGGATGTTATCACAATGAGCAGAACCCGGCCGGTATCGGCTGGCTTGCTGAATGGATTTTCATTTGTGTCCTCCATATTGGCACTGACATCCTGAAGGATCTCATGTAACCTGGTATAGAACGGCCTTAGCTGTACAATGGATTCCTGTGCCCTGCGCAATTTAGCAGCAGAAACCATTTTCATGGCACTGGTAATTTGCCGTGTAGACTTCATCGAGTTCAGACGAACTCGTATTTCTTTCAGGTTGGCCATAATGAATTACACAAATAACAACATCCGTTAATCAAATTATTATTTAAACCGCTCTCCAACTTCTTTGGCAATGGCTGTAAGCTGTGTTTCCAATTCATCCGTCAGCTTTCCCTCTTTCAGGGTTGTAAGAATATTTTTATGCTTCAGTTCCAGTAAATTCAGGAAGTCTTCCTCGAAAGCCTTGATCTTTTCGAGGGGAACATCCATGAGCAATCCACGGGTACCGCAATAAATGATCGCAATTTGTTTTTCAACTGTCAGCGGGCTGTGAAGGGGTTGTTTGAGAATTTCAACGTTTTTGGATCCCTTATCCAGCACAGCCATGGTAGTTGCATCCAGGTCAGATCCGAATTTTGAGAAGGCTTCCAGTTCACGGAACTGAGCCTGGTCGAGTTTTAGCGTACCGGCAACCTTCTTCATTGATTTGATCTGTGCAGAACCACCGACGCGGGATACAGAGATACCTACGTTGATAGCCGGCCTTACGCCGGAGTTGAACAGGTTTGTTTCAAGGAATATCTGGCCATCGGTAATGGAGATCACATTCGTGGGAATGTAGGCTGACACGTCACCGGCCTGTGTTTCGATGATGGGAAGTGCCGTAAGTGATCCGCCTCCTTTGACAATCGGTTTTAAAACCTCGGGGAGGTCATTCATCTGGGCAGCAATGTCATCATTATTGATGATCTTGGCTGCACGTTCCAGCAGGCGTGAGTGAAGGTAGAATACGTCGCCGGGATAAGCCTCACGTCCCGGGGGACGGCGAAGCAACAGCGAAACTTCACGGTATGAAACAGCCTGTTTTGAAAGGTCATCATAGATAATAAGGGCTGAACGTCCGGTATCCCTGAAATATTCTCCAATGGCGCAACCTGCAAACGGTGCATAGAACTGTAAAGCAGCCGGATCAGATGCGGTGGCGCAAAGAATGGTTGTATAGGGCAAAGCGCCAAATTCTTCCAGTGTTTTTGCGATATTGGCTACGGTTGAACCTTTCTGGCCGATGGCAACATAGATACAGTAAACCGGTTCACCCTTGTCATAAAATTCCTTCTGGTTGATAATGGTATCCACAGCGATGGATGTTTTACCTGTCTGCCTGTCGCCGATGATCAGCTCACGCTGTCCCCTTCCGATGGGGATCATTGCATCGATGGCCTTGATACCGGTCTGCAAAGGTTCATTTACCGGACGCCGGAAAATTACTCCGGGGGCTTTTCTCTCAAAAGGCATTTCAAACGTTTTACCTGTTATCGGGCCCTTGCCGTCAATGGGCTCACCCAGCGTATTGATAACCCGTCCGAGCATTCCTTCACTAACGAGAATGGATGCGATCCTGCCGGTACGTTTAACGGTATCGCCTTCCTTGATCTTGTCGGTGTCACCCAGCAATACAGCGCCGATGTTATCTTCTTCGAGGTTCATCACAATTCCGCGAACACCGCTGTCAAATTCGATCAGCTCATTGGAACACACATTTGACATGCCATATACCCTGGCAATGCCATCACCAACCTGTAATACGGTACCGATTTCATCAAGCTGGGCCTTCGTATCGATTTCTCGTAATTGTTGTTTTAAAACCTTGGATACTTCTGATGGTTTAAGCGCCGACATTGTATAGTTATTTTAATTAGTGATCAATATTATGAATTAATCAATTCATTCTTAATTTTTTCCAGTTTGCTCGATATGCTGGCATCAATCTGCTGGTCACCTACCCTGAGAATAAATCCTCCTATGATTGAGCCGTCTACCTTTTCATGCAGGTCTACCTTGCTGTCGAATTTCCGCGTAATGAGGCGGATGATGGACTGCCTGAGTTTTTCATCCAGCGGTGAGGCTGTAACAAGCTCTGCGTCCCTGATGCCCTGTTCAGCCTTTATCAGGTCAAGAAAATACCTGGCAAATGCCAGGAAGGTATTCTTCCCGCCTGCTTTCAAGAATCAGGTGGAGAAAAGTTACCGTAAGGGGACTGAATGAATCACCAAAGGACAGGTCAAACAGCCTGATCTTTTCGCTGGTCTTCATCACCGGACTTTGAATTACATCCTGCAATTCAGGTATTTCCCGGAGGCACTGGGATAATAATTCAATATCCTTTTTTTGGATATCGAGTGAATTGTCCTCTTTCACCAGGCCAAAGAGAGCCTTTGCATAGCGGACTGTTATTTTGCTTTGGTTCATCGGTTAAGGATCAGACAGGATCAGTTAAATTTAACATCAATCAGTGATTTCTCAATCAGTTCCTGTTGTTTGCCGGGATCCGAAAGCTCCTGCACAAGAATTTTTTCAGAAATGGCTACAGAAAGTTCGGCAACCTGTTTCTTGATTTCAAAAATAGCAGCATTCCGCTCGTTTTTGATGGCATCCCTGGCTTCGTCAATCATTTTACGGCCTTCTTTTTTAGCCTGCTCACGGGCATCAGCCATAAGGGTTTCCTTGAATTCACGTGCTTCCTGGATAATCTTGTCACGTTCAACCCTGGCTTCAGCCATTAATTTTTCACTTTCGGCATGCAAATCGGATACCTGCTTTTTAGCAATTTCAGCAGCCTGTAAAGCCTGGGCAATGGAGCTGTCACGCTCCTTCAGTCCTTTTAATACAGGTTTCCATGCAAATTTGGCAAGAAGATAAACCGCAATGGAAAATATCAAAATGGTCCAAAAAATTGTTCCGACTTCGGGAATAAGCAGATCCATATTTTTATTTATTTAATTCGGTTAAAAACCGGAACCACACCAATCGTGTGGTTCCGGGAAAAAAGTTATGCCAGTACGGCCAGCAAACAGACGATTACTGCAAAAAGCGCGACGCTTTCCACGAGCGCTGCAATAATGATCATATTGGCACGAATGTCACCGGCTGCTTCAGGCTGGCGGGCAATTGCTTCCATTGCACTGCCCCCGATACGACCAATACCGATACCTGCACCCAATGCAGCAATACCAGCGCCAATCGCACCACCCAGTTTAGCAACACCGGCTACGGCAGCAGCTTGTAAAATAATTGATAACATAGTAGATATATTTAATTAAACAACAAACTCATGCATGCTCCTTCTTTTCCTCATGATGGTCTTCAGCTATGGCAAGGCCGATATAAATCGAGGTAAGGAACGTAAAAATAAATGCCTGTATAAAAGCTACAAGTAATTCAAGAAATGTGATAAATACGTTAAAGGCTATGGAAATTAATGAAACTCCATATGCCAGGCCGGCCGACATCTGGGCAAAAATATAAATGAGCGTGATAAAGCCCATCACCACAATATGGCCTGCAGTAATATTGGCAAAAAGTCGGATCATCAGTACCAGCGGCTTGGAAAACACACCCAGCACTTCCACAAGGGGCATAATGGGGATAGGCAGCTTCAGCCAGAGAGGTACACCCGGTGTATTGAGGGTATGCTTCCAGTAATTCCTGTTGGCACTTATATTCGTTATTAAAAAGGTAAAAATTGCCAGGACCATTGTAACGGCAATATTCCCCGTAAGGTTGGCACCAGCCGGGGGAATTGGAATGAGCCCCAGCATATTGTTGATCCAGATAAAGAAAAACAGCGTCAGCAGATAGGGCGTATAGCGCTCGTAGTTGGGGCCAACAGAGGGTTTGATAACGTCGTCACGTAAAAAGATAATGATGGGTTCAACCCAGGATCTGCAGTCCGCTGGGTGCACTGACCGGATTTTTGCGATAGGCCTTGCCAACCGTTAAAAAGATCAGCATGATCACACAAAAGCCAAAGATCATTGCAGCAATATTTTTTGTAATGGACAGATCCAGAACATAACCACCCGCAGTATCCACGATCTTGCCTTTTTTTGCTCCGCTCGTTTCGATCCTGAAACCTTTATATTCAGCATGCCCGTGTTTGAACTTCCAGGACATAAATACATTAAGGCCGTTGTTTTTGCTGTATACGATTACAGGTAACGGAATGGTGACATGGGTATGCCCGATGGTGGCAAGATGCCATTCATGTGCATCCTTGATGTGATCGAAAATAAAATCACCCGGGTTGAACGCTTCTGCAGGTTCCGGGCTGCTTTCATGCGTTTCAGCCGAATGTGCGGTTTCCGGAGCAGGGTGTTCCTGGGACCAGGCCATATTCAATCCACTGTTCAAAATGAACAGCATCATCGCAATAAACAGACCTTTACAAATCTTACATGGCATATCGTAAAAATGAGGGCATAAATATAAAAACTAATTTGATATCTGATCAGGTAAAACACTTTTTTCTTTCTTTCTTTTCAACAGGGAAAGCATGATGAATAAGTCATATGCGGTATATACAATATAGAGAACAGAAAGAGTAATTGCGAAGGGAATTGCTGATTTCGGGAAAGACAGCACATACACAAGAACCAGGATCAGATAGGTCATCAGTTTAATGATTGTCGACAGCATGAAACCCCGGATAAACTGGTTGTCTGGATTTATTGAGTGAGCGGTAGAAAATGAAAAAGACCACCGAATTCACAAACAGAAATATAAGGATAAGATAAGGAAAGAAAGCAAAATAGTAGTTTGAAAGATATGCACGGAAGAGTAAAATGCCTCCTGTGGCGAGGAGAATGGAAAGCAGAACAAGACCAATCAGTGTTTTTTTTAGTCCGGGTGCCATGAATTACTTTTTTTTGGTACGTATGAAATCTTTCAGGCCGATATAAATACCCAGTATAACACCTGTAAAGGACAACACCACTGTAAAAACGGGAAACTTGAGATGCAGCCATTTATCAAGTTGTATGCCTCCGAATACACCCAGCAGGATGACCACAATCATCTGTATGCCGAGGTTGGAATACCGGGCATATTCCTTAAGATTTCTTGTTGCTTTCTGCGGGTCTATCGGTTTCTTTGGTTCCATTGGCGGATGCGCTTTCTGATGTCATGCTGCAATTGCCGCTGAATTTTGCACCAGGCTCAATTGCCAGCCGGCGTGTAACGATATCTCCTGTTAATGAGGAGGTGGCTTTCAGGGTCAGTAATTCTCCCACCGAGATCTTACCTTCTACCTTGCCTTCCACAACCGAGTTCTTACAATTGATCTCTCCCTTTACTGCCCCTGTCTCACCGATCACCACCTTACCTTTGGTTTTCAGATTCCCAGTTAACAGACCATCGAACCGGATATCACCATTGGTGGTTACATCACCCGTAATTTCCGTACCAACGCCGATCTGATTGATCACGTTATTTTCTGTTTCTGCTATTTTTGCCATTATACCTTTTTTTTGAAATAAAACCTCTGTGGACAAAGATATATGATAAATTATGAATTATGAGTGAAAAATATCTCGCTGATCTCGCGGATTGTGCAGATATTATTTTTAACGAGGCTTAAGTTTCTCGCAGATTTTCGCTGATTGCGCAGATTTTAAAGATTATTGACGATTCTTATGATTGAACGGGGGAGATCCAGGGTGTTAAAATTTATAAGCAATCCTAATTTGCATCCTGATAGTTTTAAATAAGTAAGCAACTGCTTATGATGTATGTAATGGAGATCCTCTAATGATTTCACCTCGATAAGCACCAGATTATTTATTATTAAATCAATTCTGAAGCCCAATTCAAGAGTTTTACCACCATACACTACTGGTAATGGAACTTGAACTCTTACATCGCAGCCCTGCATTTGCAATTCATAGGCAAGAGCATGTTCATATACCGTTTCAAGCAAGCCTGGACCAAGTGCATTATAAACTGTAAATGATGCTCCTCTTATTAAATAAGAAATTTCATTTTCTGATAACATGTTTACACCTAAACGGTTACTCTAAATCAAATGTACCTATAAAATTTGAAATAGTCGAAAAGTTTCTCGCAGATTTTCGCAGATGTCGCAGATCTTATGATTTGCAATGGGGGATAATAATAAATCAGTTAAAATCTGCGAGATCCGCGTGAATCAGCGAGCAAAAAAGACCCGCAAATATGAATTAATCAGCGAGAATTGGATTTATTTCGGATCGTACGCCCACTTCAGGTAAATAGCACCCCAGGTAAATCCCGCTCCAAACGAAGTAAGTATAAGGTTATCTCCTTTTTTGAGCTGTTTTTCATAGTCCCAAAGGCAGAGAGGGATAGTGGCGGCTGTTGTATTACCGTATTTTTCGATATTGATCATAACCTGGTCCCTGCTTATTTCCATCCGACGGGCAGTGGCATCAATGATCCGCATATTCGCCTGGTGGGGAACAAGGTATTTGATATCCTCATGGGTGAGGTTGTTGCGTTGCATGATCTCGACGGAAACATCCGACATTTTTGAAACGGCCACTTTAAATACGGCCTGGCCTTCCTGGAACATAAAATGTTGCTTGGCATCTACCGTTTCATGCGTGGGCGGATGCAGTGAACCGCCTGCAACCATATGCAGATGTTTCATACCTGAACCGTCAACACCCATAATTGAATCAGTGATTACATTATCGTCAGTAGCGGGTTCAAGAAGAACAGCCCCGGCACCGTCACCAAACAGCGGGCAGGTGGTACGGTCGGAGTAATCAGTAATAGCCGACATCATATCAGCTCCTACCACGATTACTTTCTTGTATGCGCCTGATTCAATATAGCGCCGGCCGGTTTCAAGTGCAAACACAAAACCCGAACAGGCAGCCGAAAGGTCAAAACTAAATGCATTAACAAGGCCCACCTTATCGGAAATCAGGTTTCCCGTGGCGGGGAAATGCATGTCCGCCGTAACTGTTGCACAAATCAGCAGCTGGATATCCAGCGGATCGGTACCTGTTTTTCTCAGCAATTCCTTAACGGCCTTTGACCCCATATAGGCAGTCGCCTTGCCCTTTTCCTTCATGATCCTTCTTTCCCTGATACCGATGCGCTGCATGATCCACTCATCGCTTGTATCCACCATCCTGCTCAACTCATGGTTATCCAGAATATATTCGGGAACGTATCCGCCAACACCCGTGATTGCTGCTCTTATTTTGGTCATTCCGTAAATGCTTCTTTTAATTTCTCACATAATTTGCCGTTAATAACCCCTGCAGCATGCAGTAACAGGTTTTTAATGGCTATTTCATTAGAAATACCATGGGCGATCAGCACGGGAGCATTAATTCCCAGTACAGGCGTACCACCGTAATTGACAAAATTGAACTTTTCGAAGAATTCATCTGTAATTTTGCGCTTGCGGATAATGGTATAAAATGCTTCAGCCTGCTTAAGCATGATATTTCCGACAAAGCCGTCGCAAACCAGGATGTCAGCCTTGTCTCCAAATAGATCATTCCCTTCCACATTGCCAATAAAATCAAATTCAGGGGATCCCTTCATCAACTGATGGGCTGCCTTGGAAACAAGATTTCCTTTGCCTTCTTCTTCACCAATATTCATCAGGCCGACTCGCGGGGATGCGATATTAAGTACCTGGCGGGCGTAAATGCTACCCAGAATGGCATACTGTTTCAAGTTCTTCCTGGCTGCAATCGGGATTTAAACCCACATCCAGCAAAAGCTGGGGCTTATCACCCTGGCGTGGCACCGTTGCTGCAATACAGGGACGGATAACACCGGGAATTGAACGGATCACCTGCATGGCACCTACCATCATGGCACCCGTATTACCGGCACTGCAAAAACCATCGATCTTACCCTGGGCCAGCAGTTTAAAACCCATAACCACGCTTGAATCCGGCTTCTGGACAAATGCCTTGGCCGGATGCTCTCCCATATCAATACGTTCGGTGGTATGAACTATTTCAAATACCGAAGGGTCAAAGTTCTCGCGCTGGCATATTGAACGGATGATAGATTCATCCCCGATCAGTACAAGTGAAAAACCAGCAGGAAGACTTTTTACCGCCAGGATGGAACCAAGCACGGTTGCCTCCGGGGCAAAGTCTCCGCCCAGAATATCAATTCCAATTTTCATGTTCAATGAGGAACTTTGCTTCTGTCGCTTGCATTATGCAGCGGCTTCTTTCTTTACTGCAGGTTTTCCTTTATAATAACCACACTCGGGACAAACCCGGTGGTACAAAATAGCTGCTCCGCAATTTTGGCAGGTTCCCAGTGTGGGTACCAGAGCTTTGTCGTGCGTTCTTCTCTTATCTCTCCGCTGCTTCGAATGCTTACGTTTCGGATTGGGCATTGTGTTATTTATTAAGTATTAATTATTAAAGACTCTAATTTACCAAGCATTTCCGGATCACAGCCGGATTCCCCGTTTGGGAGATCAGGATGAACCTTCCGGTAAGGAATGCTGACACTGATACATTCATACAAAAAATGTTTCAGGTCGAGCTGGTATTCTTCAGGATGCAAATAAATGATCTCATCATTTCCTTCCTGCTCTCTTTCACTGAATTGAACGACCAGATGACCGGGTAATCCACCTCCATCCAGAAATTTTCCAGACAGCGGTCACAGATAACCAGAATATCTCCCTGCAAATGAATTTCAAGATCGAGCAAACTGGTTTTTCGCTCCAGTGTAATTCCAGCTACTACCTTTCCATCCTGCACTTCCAGGCGTTCAAATTCTTCAAAGAACGGTTTGCCAAGAATGAATTCAAATTCATGAACACCCTCTTTCAGCCCTTTGAATTGAATAATATATTGATTCTCAATTTTCAAATCAGCCGAATAAAAAAAAGTGGTGCAAAAGTAGGAATTTTATTTAGAATTACAAGAGAAATTTGGGAATAACAGAATTGAATCATGCGCATAATGAGGTCTAACAGGTTCTGCAGTTATGCAGTTCTGCGGTTTATGAGTTAATGCCTGGAAAATAACACGTAAAACTTTATTAGTAAAAAATCTATACCCTCAATATTTCAACTGAGAGCTTTATGGGGTAGCATACTTTTTATTTATTTTCAATGAGGCTATAATTCCATAAAAATTTCCAGTAAACTGCAGAACTGCAGAACCGCATAACTTAATTATATTTCCCTTGTAACGTATTCTAGTCCTTAGTCGAGTTTCTCCATGAAATAGTCTTCCACCGTTTCAATCAGCGTATTGATGAAAAAGTCATCCTTGATGACATACCGTATGGCTCCGTAATGAAGAAATTCCTGGATCAGTGCCTTGTCCTTTTCCCGGCTCAGAATCACCACAGGAATGCTGCTGTCCAATTCATTTATTTTTTTGAGGGTATCCAGGCCCGACATGGCAGTTGATTCTCCCTCCCCCAGGTAATAGTCAAGGACAATCAGGGAAGGATTTTGATTCAGATGCTCAAGGCAGGATTCTCCCGAAAAGAAAGATTGAACATCAAAACCATCCCTGCATTTGAAAGTATATTCCATCAAATTCAGCATCATCTTGTCATCATCTACAAAAAAAATAAGCTTGTTCTTCATGAAATCGGTATGATAGATTTTGAATGTATGGATGTGTATACGGTAAACATTGAAAGATGTGACAAAAAATGATCACCTTATCTTTAAATTTGTTTAATCAGGTTAAACTGAAGATTAAACAATGACAAAAGGGTTATTCCGAAAGAATAAAATTCCCTGCGGAAAAACCCTTTTGGCGGGCAGAAATGCAAATCAAAGTTTAAAGGCGACTCCCAGTTTCAGCCAGGCAATACCATATCCGAGTTCACTCATTACCCCGAAATTATCGGAGAAGTAGTAACGGGCACCGGCAAATAGTTCCACAAGGGCTGAACTGCCGTTTGTACTGTATTCATATCCGCCGTAATCACCATACCCTTTATCGGTTAAAATTTCAGCGCCCAGTGTGATGCCACCGTAGAGGTCCATTTTATCAACGAGATCGGTGAAATGGTAGGTACCTCTTGCTCCGATAAATAAGTCGCTATACTTGTATCCCCAGTCCGGAGAAGGTTCATATTTATAGGCAGAAAAGGCAATAATTCCACCGACGCCCAAATTACCGGGACCAAGATCTTCACGAAGGCAATAATCGCCGGAAACAAAAATTGGCGGAACCGATGTTTTGTAATAAGAGCCCCAATATGCACCGTATGTAGCTCCGATCCCTAATCCGGCACTAAATACCAGATCACCCTGCTTGAAAGTTTCAGTTTGTGCATTCAATGAGAAAAAAGGAAGCATTAAAGCCAACGCCAGGCTTAGCAAAATCAATCTAGGTGTTTTTTTCATACGAAGTAAAATTTAGTTTATAACGGGTATACAAAGTTAGAAAAAGGTTGGGATGAGAACATCCTTTGTTGACTTTTTTTTGATGATTGATTTGTTTATGGGGGTGGAGAGACGTATTTCAGGTGTTTTAGGAAGGAGTGGTGGCGAAGTTACAAACTTCGCCAGGCTGAGGTGGAGAAACGAATTTTGTATACACCTCCATGGAATATTCCCGTCAAAAATTATATAGTAATTATTTTAATAATATATTTGTGACCATTAATCTTAAATGTATTTACAATGACACAGTTGGTGGGTGAAGTAATTCAAATCATTGGTCCTGTTGTTGATATCAGCTTTGAACGGGCAGGCAACAAGATGCCGGATATTCATGATGCGCTGGAAATTAAGAAGGAGGACGGACAGGTTATCATCGTTGAATGTCAGCAGCATATTGGTGAAAATTCCATTCGCAGCATTGCCATGGATTCAACCGACGGACTGCACCGCGGAATGAAGGCTACTGTTCTGGGTGGCGCCATCCGCATGCCAATCGGCGAACAGATCAGGGGCAGGCTGCTGAATGTAATCGGTGATGCCATTGACGGTCTCCCCAAGGTGGATAAAAAAGGCGGCTATGAAATTCATGCCGATCCGCCCAAATATGACCAGCTGTCAACAGAAACCGAAGTATTATACACAGGTATCAAGGTAATCGATTTGCTCGAACCCTATCCAAAAGGAGGAAAAATTGGCCTCTTCGGCGGTGCAGGTGTTGGAAAGACGGTTATCATCATGGAACTCATCAACAACATTGCAAAGAAATATTCTGGTCTTTCTGTGTTTGCCGGCGTTGGTGAAAGAACACGTGAAGGAAATGACCTGCTTCGTGAAATGATTGAATCAGGCGTTATTAAGTACGGTGATGCTTTTAAAAAGAGCATGGAAGAAGGAGGCTGGGACCTTTCCCTTGTGGACCCCGAAGCACTCAAACTATCACAGGCAACACTGGTATTCGGACAGATGAACGAACCTCCCGGAGCCCGTGCTACAGTGGCTTTGTCAGGACTAACAGTTGCAGAATCATTCCGTGACGGCGATGAGGAATCCGGCGGACGCGATATCCTGTTTTTCGTGGATAATATATTCCGTTTTACACAGGCGGGTTCTGAAGTATCCGCTTTGCTGGGCCGTATGCCTTCAGCCGTAGGTTACCAGCCAACACTGGCCACTGAAATGGGAATTATGCAGGAACGGATCACGTCTACCAAGAGAGGTTCCATTACATCCGTACAGGCCATTTATGTTCCGGCTGATGACCTTACTGATCCTGCACCGGCAACAACTTTTTCCCACCTGGATGCTACCACCGTACTGAGCCGTAAAATTTCCGAGCTTGGTATTTATCCGGCTGTTGACCCGCTCGATTCAACTTCCCGTATTCTTTCACCTGAGGTGATCGGGAACGAGCATTATGACACGGCAAAGAAACTAAAGGAATTGCTCCAGCGCTATAAGGAATTGCAGGATATTATTGCCATCCTCGGTATGGATGAACTTGTCGGAAAAAGATAAACTCGTCGTGCACCGTGCCCGCCGTGTTCAGCGCTTCCTTTCGCAACCTTTCCATGTTGCGGAACAATTTACCGGAACACCCGGCGTATGGGTATCCATTGAAGATACGATCAAAGGCTTCAACATGATCATGGACGGTGATGTTGATCAATATCCCGAAGCAGCTTTTCATATGGTAGGTACCATTGAAGAGGCAATTGCCAAGGGAGAGAAACTTATTGCACAGGCCAGCAAATCTTAATCGGGCGGATTGTGAAACTCGAAATTATTACCCCTGAAAAAAGGCTTTTTGACGGCAAAGTAAAGCTTGTTAAGGTACCCGGAGCTTCCGGATCTTTCGAGATCCTGAATAACCATGCTCCCATCATTTCCACGCTGACAACGGGGACGATCAAGGTGATCACTGAAACCGACCAGCAGGAACTGATCGATATCGATTCCGGCATTGTGGAAGTAAAGGCCAACAGCATCAGCATCCTGGCCATTGTCAGCCGATCCTGAGGTAACATTGCCCTCCCGTTCTATGAGAATATACATCTTCCTCTTCTTCATTTGCTGCAGCTTAGGCAGGATGAAGGGACAGGAGGGTGTATATTTTTTTGCTTCCGACAGTACAAAGATCAGGGGAGACCTGTACCTTCGCAATTACACCCTTCCCTTTATGATCCTTTGTCATGGCGAGACTGCCGACCGGAGTGAATTTTACAGCATCGCTCCCCGGCTGCTTAACCTCAATTACAATTGCCTGGCCATTGACATGGGAACCAACGGATCTCATAGTTTTTCCCTTGCAGGCGCCCAAACCAGTCTTCGTGCTGCCATAGCATACGTAAGGAGGTTCAACAGCCTGCCTGTAATTTTATTCGGCAGTTCATGGTCAGCCTCTCTTTGCCTCCTGGAATCAGTCGATAATCCCCAGATAAGGGCAATAGTCGCTTTAAGTCCCGGCGAATATTTCCAGCCGGGAATTATTATGTCGGATGCCGTGGAAAAAATCAACCAGCCGGTTTTTATTTGTGGCAACCGGACAGAATTCAGTTATCTGCAAAAAATGGTTGAAAAACAGCCTGCAGGCGAATTAACGCTTTTCCAGCCCGAAAAGGGGAAAGGGGTGCACGGCGCTGCGGCCCTTACAGGCAATGATATTACGAGGGATGAATACTGGTTTGCTCTGCTGATGTTTTTCAAGAAACTGCTTTGAAAACTTTTCTGAACGCAGTAAAAGCATGACCAATGGGAAGTAGCAGGCAACCCCGGCGCAAAAAATGCGTATACTCCAAACATGGACATTTCTTTTTCGTATATTTATCAAAAAGTGACCTTGTTAAACAATCTTAACGGGCATTTTCAGTTTATTTTTTAAGATACTGTATCAAATCAATGGCAATGATAAATCTTAGAATACTATTCGGCTGGATTCCTGCATCCGCTGACTATGAAGCAAGGCAAACCGCTTTGCGGAAGGAATACAGCGACCTTATATCGTTCTCACAGTCAAAGGAACTGGCTGATTATACTGAACTTGAAAAGACAGTTCTTTCGTCGGATTTTACCCGCCGGAAAAAAGATATTTCCGGCAGGAAATTTTCTGATACGCCGGAATACCGCAAGGAAAAAGAATATCTGTTTTTGAAAAAGCAAAAAGATCTCAGGCAATATTACGAGATCAAGGATTCCGTGCAACTGAAGGATTTCCTGGAATTCGACAATTCTTATGATCTTAAACATTACCACACGCTGGAAAGATTTGTTCAATCGGAAGAATTGGCCCGCGTAAAAAGGGAATTGGGCAGAAAAAAATTCAGGATTTCCCCTGAACACGAAAAGCTTATAGAATTCAAAGCACTGACAGAAATCGCAACGGATCAGAGACTATTTTTCATTCAAGTCCTCGAAAAGATATGTCAATTTCAACTTGCTCATCGGTTCTGAAAAAATCGACTCATTTGAACATCTTGAAAAATACCTGAAAACCGAAGAATTCCTGAAAGTAAAGGAATACATGCTGCTGCCGGCAAGGAAAAAATTGGAAATGTCGGAGGAATACCGCATGGAACAACAATTTAATGAATGGAAAAAATCAGAAAAATTCAAATGGTATTTCAAAACACGCAATTCCAAAAAATTCGATGAAATAAAGCGTTGGAGAATGACTTTCTCCGATGAATTTGACGGGCATAACCTTGACCGGGACAAGTGGATGACCAGGAATTACTGGGGGGAGACCATCTTACATGACAGTTATGTAAATGAGGGCGAGGTACAATTTTACCCCGAAGATAAAAACATAGAACTGTCCGGCAGTACATTAAAAATTGTTACAAAGCGTCAAAAGATCAATGGTAAGGTATGGAATCCTGCCATCGGATTTTATCCCCGCGATTTTGAATATACATCAGCCATTATTAATACCGGTGCAAGGTTCAGGCAGCAATACGGACTTTTTGAAACAAAGGTGCGGTTCAACCTGAACAATCCTGTAAGCCATGCATGCTGGATGATCGCCGACCTCATGTTGCCTCAGCTCGATATTGCAAGGGCGTCGGACAAGATCAGGGTGGGAAGTTATTTCGGGAACCCGAATGTAAAAGGCGGGGTCGGTAAGAAAGCGGCCTCCCTGAGCAGGGATAAATATGGAAAGGATTACCAGATCTTTTCTCTCGAATGGACCAGCAGTAAACTGATATGGAAAATCAATGGAGTAACTATTTATACGACTAACCAGGGAGTTCCCCAGGTTCCTATGTATATAAATATCAGCTCTTCACTCTACAAGGATGTAAACGGATCTGTACTTCCGGCAGAAGTTGAGGTGGATTGGGTACGGTGTTATCAGAATGCCTGATAATACCCTTTTCTGCAACCATATCTTATAAATACTTCAAAATCATAATCTTACAGTTTATTATTGGATGTGGCATGATTGTTGCAAAGAAGTAATCGTGCACACATCCCAAAGGGGAACAACGAAAGTTACTTTGAATTTAAACGGTTAAAAACATCAGTCATGAAAAAATATATTTTTACCTTATTCCTGTTAGTAGCTGCTACTGGCATAAGCGTGCGGGTAAACGGACAGACCCCCGAATATCTCGGACTTCCCGGTGATAATCTTAATTTGTTTGCTGTTATGAAACTTTTCCAGGAATCACAGACACTGGAAATCTTTGAAAGAAATCTGAATAATGAGGATATGCATATCAATAATCTCGACCTGGACCAGGATGGACGGATAGATTATATAAGAGTTGTTGACCATGCGGACGGGAACTATCATACTATTGTATTGCAGGATGCACTTAGCCCGAGGGACATTCAGGATGTGGCTGTATTTACGGTTAACCGTGACCGGCACGGTCGCGTTTCCATACAGCTTACAGGCGATGAAGCCTTATATGGCAGGGATTATATAGTAGAGCCCAATTATGCCGACCTGGAGTATAATGAAACTCCCAATCCGGGATATACAAATTACGTAAATGGAGAAACCGTGGTCATTAACCGGACCACCACTGTAGAAGTAGCCGCATGGCCCCTGATCCGGTTTATGTTCCTCCCTACCTATGTAGTATGGCATTCACCCTGGTATTATAATTACTACCCTTCATACTGGCATCCTTGGCGTCCTTACTACTGGCATTATTATTACGGATATCACTATAACTGGGATCCTTATTACCATGGACATTACAGGGTATATAGTTATCACCGCGATCCCTACTGGCACAATAATTATTACAGCCAGAGACGTTCATACTCACATGTTGTTGTCAACCGGGTTGAGTCGGGCAGTTACAGGAAGACATACTCGCATCCCGAAGCCAGAAGAGCAGGATATGACATGTACTACAAGAAACACCCGGAACAAATTGCAAGGCGTTCTTCCCAGACTATTGCAGACCCTGTTGCCCGTAAAAGCACGGAACAGCGGAGTACAACAACCACCGGGCGCAGAACTCTGGGGGATAGCCGCAGCAGGTATCAGGGAACCGGAAACGTACAGTCCAATACCAGAACCAGAACAACTGAGACTGTACAGCCGAATACCAGGAACAGGTCAACCGGAACTCAGACCGATACAAGGGTAAGCAATACAAATCAGAAGCCAAGAACGCTGGGAAATCGCACACAAACACAAACCCAGACGCAGACTCAAACCCGCACGCAAAGCCAGACCCGGTCAACCCAAAAATCAACCGGTACCCGTGTAAACGGAGCTCACAATTCAGATCAGTCGGGCACCCGTGTTAATCAGCAACACCGCACTGAAACAAGCCGGTCGGGAGGCAGTGAAAGGAGATTATCTGACGCCAATACATCCGGAGCTTCAAGAAAGCCGGCCGAAAAAAAGGAATCGGGTACAACAAAACCCCAGGAGAAACGGGGTGGAGAAAGAAGAACAGCCCAATAATCAGTTAATCACATAACTCATACATCATAATGCGGAAACCAGCTGTTTTAGTCTGGTTTCCGCTATTTTTAGATTGTATTCAAAGGTAATGCGACGGGTATATGAAAAAACATAGCTTTCCTGGGCCTGCCTTACCTCCAGTGAATTTGCCTGGCCCAGGCGCAGTCTTTGAATCGCAATTTCAATGTTTTCCTTGGCAAGCGTTTCATTTTCCTTTTCAATACTAAGTAATTGCTGCTGATTTTCAAATTGAGTCAGTGCATTCTGCAATTGTGTGTTTACCCGAAGTTTTATTTTGTCAAAATTATATCCTGCTGTAAGCATCTGAATTTTTGATGTGGAAACCTGCCTGTTAATGGCCCCGCCCTGAAAAATGGGTACCGACAGCGTGGCGCCGATGGAGGGACCGTAGGAGTGGTTGAACCGGACATTGCTTGCCGTATTATCAATGAGGTTCAGGTTATAACCTGAGGTAAGATTAATCCGGGGCAGCCGGGTAGCCTGGAATTCACGCATCGAAAGCCTGGCTATTTCAACCTGCCGGTCTGCAGCCAAAATACTGATATTGGAAGTGTAAAGTTTTTGAAACAGCTCATCCTTGTTTGGAACGTAATCATTGATAATGGAATCAATCACCTCGAATTCGGTTTCGGGACTGCGGACAAGCAGCTGGTTCAGGGAGCGTTTTGCTACTACAATCTGATACTGCTGGTTAATGGCGGCTTCCATGTATACGTTCAGGTCAATTTTAGCCTGCAGAAGACTCGTTTTGGCAACAAGACCGGCATTAAAACTCGCCTGTAGAATGGATACCTGTTCCTTATTGAAATTAATGGCTTCATTAATGGAGGCCAGCTGCTGTTTCTGGCCTACAATATTGTAATATGATGCGATTACATTATAAACGGTTTGCAGCAGCGTATCTTTTAAATGGATCTCACCAAGGGCCTCAATCTGGTTGAGCTTATTTTTAGTGAGGAACATCTTGCCCCCGTCAAAAAGAACCCATCCCAGGGATACATTGGCGCCCCTTGACCGGGTCTGTCCTTCGGATGACTGGATTGTATCTCCTGACGACAGCTGAAGTTCAACATTGCTCTGGGAAAAATTGGCATTGCCATTGGCCGAAATATTCGGCAACATGCCTGCAGCGCCAATGGTATTGTTGATCCTGGCAATGTCGGCATTGTTCCGGGCTACCAGCACACCAAAACTGTTTTCCAGGGCAATATCGATGGCCTCTTCAGGGGTGAGCAGGGACTGTGAAAAAGCTGATCCTGTATAAAAAGTCAGAGCCGTAATTAAAAAGAAGATCCTGCAGCCCATTGGAGTTAATTTTATCTGTTGAAGGTATATTTTCATCGTGAACATTAATTATTCGGGAACCACAACCTGGGAAGCCTGTGACTTCTTGTTGCCTGCCATGATTATGTACATAACAGGAATAACAAAAAGGGTAAGAATAAGCGAAAACAGCAGGCCTCCGACAATGACAATACCCATGGGTACCCGGCTTGTTGCACCGGCCCCCAGGGCAAGGGCAATGGGTAAGGCCCCAAAGATAGTTGCCAGTGAGGTCATTAAAATGGGCCGTAAACGTGCGGAGGATGCTTCAAATGCTGCCTGGGCCTTGCTCAATCCGGTTTTACGTTTTTGGTTTGCGAATTCCACGATCAGAATACCGTTTTTCGTTACAATGCCGATGAGCATGATCATACCGATTTGTGAAAAGATATTCAGCGTTTGATCAAAGATCCAGAGGCTTAGCAAAGCACCTGAAATGGCAAGGGGAACAGTGAGCATGATAATGAACGGGTCACGGAAGCTCTCAAACTGGGCTGCCAGGATCAGGTAAATCAGGATCAGGGCGAATAACAGGGCAAAAGATGTATTTGAAGCGCTTTCAGCAAAGTCGCGTGAAGGGCCCAGCAGGGAAGTATGAAAAGTATTATCCAGTAATTTATCCGCTATTTTTTCCATTTCGGCAATTCCTTCGCCCAGCGTAAACCCGGGAGCCAGGGAAGCCGAAACGGTGGCCGATTTATACCGGTTAAAATGAAATAACGTGGGAGGATTGCTGTTTTCCTCAATGGTTACCAGGTTATCCAGCTGAATCAGACTGCCGCTGGAACTACGAATATACAGTGAACTGATGTCGACTGTCTGACTTCGTTCTGCACGTGCCACCTGGCCAATCACAGAATATTGTTTTCCCTGGTTTATGAAGTAATCATACCTGCGGCCGCTCAAGGCAAAGTCGAGCGTGCTGGACACATCAATTACATTTACACCCAGGTTGGTTGATTTCAACCGGTCAATTGCAATGTTCAATTCCGGTTTATTGAATTTAAGGTCTGAATCCACATTGCCAAAAACAGAGTCCTTACGGGCTTCATCAAGGAATTTTGGCAACACCTCCTCCAGCTTGCTGAAATCAAGGTTTTGCAGTACAAATTGAACCGGCAATTGGGAACCCGATCGCAGGGAGGTGGAAATGGTCTGTTCCTGGTTAGGGAAGATGCGTGCCTGAGGAAATCTTCGGTAAAGCCGCACCATCCGGTCATAGATTTCCTGCTGTGTTGCCTTTCTTTCTGTAGGTTCCAGGAGGAAACTATTCAGGAAACCGGAGTTTGAACCGCTTGCTCCAAAACCACCAGCCCTGGCGAATGTAAGTTGCGACTCAGGCACGGAATCCATTAACATGGCTGAAATACTATCCAGCAAGGTAGCCGTAAAATCAAAACTTGATCCTTCGGGAGCCGTGATGGAGGTACGGATAACGCTATGGTCTTCCAGCGGGGCGAGTTCAGTTTTTATTATTTTCCAAAAATAAGCAATAGACACTATACAGAGTGTCAGAATTACGAATGAAAACCAACGGTGCTTCATAAAGGAGGACAGCCACAGGCGGTATTTTTGCTCCATTCCGGTAAAGAACGGTTCAGTGGCGCGGTAAAAACGGGAATGTTTTGTTACCTTACTTGAAAGGAAAACATTGAGCACGGGCGTAAGAGTTAGGGAAACAAGCGCTGAAATAAGCACGGCACCTGCCACTACAATGCCGAACTCGCGGAATAACCTTCCGGTAAATCCCTGCAGGAAAATAACCGGAATAAAAACAACCGCCAGCGTCAATGAGGTAGAGATTACGGCAAAAAAGATCTCGCGGGTTCCCTGAAAAGCTGCCGTCCACCTGTCCATTCCCAGTTCAATCTTTTTATAGATGTTTTCAGTCACCACAATGCCATCGTCAACCACAAGTCCCGTAGCCAGTACAATGGCCAGTAAACTAAGGACGTTTACGGAAAAACCCGAAATATACATGATAAAAAATGAACCGATCAGCGAAACCGGGATATCAATCAGGGGGCGCAGTGCAATCTTCCAGTCACGGAAGAACAGGAATACAATGATCATTACCAATCCCAGGGCAATGAGCAGGGTCTCGATCACATCGTGAACGGATTGCCTGACGAACACAGTGCGGTCATACCCTATATACACATTTAATCCGGGGGGCAGATTCTTTTTGATGTCCTCAAACCGTTTATAGAATTCATCGGCAATTTCAATATGGTTTGCACCAGGGAGGGGAATCAGGGCGAGGGAAATACCGTCCGTGCCATTCAGCTTTACACTGACTTCCTCGTTTTCAGGTCCGAGCATGGCTTCACCGATGTCGCTGAACCGCACCATCTGGTCATCAGTCTGCCTGATGATGAGGTTATTGAAATCCTCCTCCGTCACGAGTCGTCCGAAAACCTTGACAATAACCTCAGTGGATTGCCCGATGAGCTTTCCCCCGGGTAATTCCACATTTTCCCTGATTAATGCGGTATTAACATCCTGTGCAGTGATATTGTATGCCGCCATTTTGGCCGGATTCAGCCAAAGGCGCATGGAGATCCTTTTTTGACCGAATAAGCTCACCGAACTTATTCCGGGTATGGTTTGCAGCATTTCCTGCAATACACGTTCGGCATAATCTCCCAGTTCAAGCGCATTCATGCTTGTACTCTGAACCGACATGATGATGATGGGATCACTATTGGCATCCGCTTTGGAAACAACAGGTGGTGCATCTATATCAAGCGGCAGGCTTCGCAAGGCCTGTGATGTTTTATCGCGAACATCATTGGCTGCCTTTTCAAGATCAGCGCCGACATTGAACTCCACAGTGATATTACTTGTACCGGTTGATGAGGAGGATGAAATGGACTTTACGCCTTCAATCCCGTTAATCGCCTTTTCCAACGGTTCGGTGATCTGCGATTCGATGATTTCGGCATTCGCTCCCACATAATTGGTTCGCACGTTAATGATCGGAGGGTCAATGGCGGGGTAAAGGCGAACTCCGAGGAAGTTATACCCTACCATTCCAAAAAGCAGGATTATAAGGCTTAATACAACCGAACCAACAGGACGCTTAAGGGCAATATCAGATAAGGTCATATCAATTAACTTTAGCAAATTTCAATACGGAACCGGGTTTAATGAACTGCACACCTGTTGTAACAACCGTGTCTCCTGCCTGGATGCCGCTCACTATTTCAATGCCGGTGGACTGCCGCACACCGGTAGTCACAACTTTGAATGAAGCTTTACCTGCCCGCGATACAATAACCTTTTTTTTCTGTGCTTCCGGAATAATGGCCTGCGTAGGAATCATCAACGCCCTGGGATTTTCATTCAGGATAAGAGCTACATTGGCAAACATGCCCGGGACCAGCCCGTTTGTCTTTCCCGAAACAAGTGCCTTGGCCTGCAGATTCCTTGTGCTTGCATCAATACCTTCTTCTGTGGCCATTACAACGGCGTCAAATGATTGATCAGTTCCCTGAACGGTAAACTTCAGCCTGGTTCCTTTTTTTACGGAACCAATATATTTACCCGGGAAACTGAATTCCAGTTTCATCGGGCTCAGCTGACGTATAGTAGCCAGGGCAGTTGACTGAGACACAACGGCTCCGACACTTACATTCCGCAGCCCGATAACACCATCAAACGGCGCCAGGATCTCTGTTTTTCGCAATTGAGCCTGGATCACTTCTATATCAGCGCTGTATGAATTTACCTGCAAAACCGACTGGTCATAGTCCAGCTGGCTGATCCCGTTTATTTTAATGAGTTCACTTTGCCGCTTTTCTGTTTGTACGGCAAGGTCCCTTTGTGCCTTTACTTTATGCAGCTGGGCTTTCAGATCGTCATTGAAAAGCTGCACCAGCAGGGTGCCTTTTGATACATGCATTCCTTCCTGGAAATTGATCGAAACCACCCGTCCTCCAATATCCGGCATCAGTATGGTTTCTTCAAAGGGCTTCAGGGTTCCTGAAACGATAATGTTTTGTTCAAGGACAGTGGGCTTTACCACTACTCCTTCAATAAAGGCAACAGCGTCACTTCTGGCACCGGCCTTGCTGTTTTCAGATTTTGATGCACAGGCATTCAGCAAAATTATAAGTATCCCTGCAAAGGGAAAAAATTTGTATAGCATTTTGTATTGAATTTAGAACCGGCAAAGTTAGTTTAGTTTTTCAAAAGGAAACTTAACTAAAGTGAGGAATAGAGGAGTGGGGCGAAATAATCGACAACCCATGATATCCCTGTAAAGGTATTATGCCGGATGGAAATTTTTACTTGTTTCAGAAAAAATTGAAAATCAGATAAATATCTTACTTCTTCTCATCCTTTATTTTTTCTTCTGCCTTATCTGCTGCCTCTGATTTTGCTTTTTCTGCCGCTTTGGCCTTCTTTTTATAATATCCCCTTAACAGGAAATTTTCCTTGGCTGCATTCATGTTTTCATTCAGTCCCTTGGAACTTTTTTCGAGATTCTCCATCGTCTTATCTACATTATGCGCCATGGTTGAGTCCATAATGAGCCGGCCCAGTGTTCCGTTTCCATTGTTTATGTTGTACATGATCTGTGCCAGCTGGCCCGAAATAATTTCAACGTTGCCTGCCGTAACTTCAAGACTGGCCATGATGGCGTCGGTTTCAACCGGCTCTCTTGACCCGATATGCTGCCCTTCTTTTGCCAGCCCGGCATCATCGCTTCCCTGGGAAATAACTAAGATGCGATCCCCGATTATGCCGGCAGAACCAATGCCTGCTTCACAATCTGTCTTGATAAAAGGCTGCACGCTTTTTGAGAGAATCATATCAACACGCACGGTGGAATCATTGATAATTTTAATTTGATCCACAGTACCCACATTGATACCGGAAAATCGAATATTACTGCCTGCCTCTAATCCACTCACATTGTAAAAGGTTGTGTATAGTCTGAAGACAGGATTAAAGAGGTTTCTTTGCCTTCCGATGATGAAAATGGCAATTACAAACAGCGCGATCCCTCCGGCAATGAAGAGTCCAAGGCGCACTTTAAATTTTTGGGTATGTGTTTCCATTTATCGGAATATTTAATTTTTTCAGAATCTTATTTGAAAAATGATTTGACCAGGGTATCGGTTGAGTTTTCAAAGTCAGCTAAAGAACCTTCCTCTGTATACTTCACCTTCATAAAGCATGATAACACGATTGGCAGTTGCACGGGCACATTCAATGTCATGGGTAATAATGATGGAAGAAGTTTTATATTTTTTTTGAACATCATTGATGAGTAAACTAATTTCATCGGAGGTGACCGGATCAAGTCCCGTTGTGGGTTCATCGTACAACATGATCTCCGGGTCCACCACAATGGTCCTGGCCAGGCTGATCCGCTTACGCATCCCGCCTGAAAGCTGGGAAGGCATTTTATCTGCGGTATCGGATAAGCCTACATTTTCGAGGGCTTCTTCAATCTTATCCGTAATTTCTTTCCGGGAAAGGTTCCTTTTAATTCTTTTCAAAGGAAATTCAAGATTTTGCCTGACGGACATTGAGTCGTATAATGCGCCGCTCTGAAACAGAAATCCGATTTTTGTTCTCAGATCAGCCAGGGCCTTGCCGGATAATTCGCCGACATTTTCTCCCAGTACTTCAATGGATCCCTCTTCCGCACGCAAAAGTCTTACAATACATTTTATCAGTACGGATTTCCCCGAGCCTGATTTCCCGAGTACCACCAGGTTTTCTCCATTCAAAAGATGTAACGACACATCCTTTAGTACTTCCTGCGAGCCAAAACCTATCTTCAGATTATGTATTTCAATAACCCTTTTGGCATGCCGCGTTTTAACTGATGCCATCCGTTTCTGCATGGGGTGTTGTCATGGCATAAAATATCAGTAATCTGTACAGCAATCAAGTCAATAATAATTACAAGCAACGAAGAAAGCACAACTGCTGAATTGGCTGCAATACCCACACTCTCAGTACCGCGGCCTGCTGTATATCCTTTATAGCACCCGACTAATCCTATGGCTGCCCCAAAGAAGAAGGACTTTGCAATGGCCGGCAAAAAATCAATAAAATCTACATGGCTGAAGGCCTGGGAAAAAAACAGGATAAAAGTTAAACTACCCTTGATATTGGCTCCTGCCCAGCTGCCCAGGATGCCCAGCGCATCAGCATAAAGGATCAGAATCGGAATCATCAGTGTTGCGGCCAGTACCCTTGTAACAACCAGAAAACGGACCGGATTGGTGGAGGATACCTCCATGGCATCGATCTGCTCGGTTACTTTCATTGAACCCAGTTCCGCTCCCATACCTGAACCGATTTTACCGGCACAGATCAGGGCTGTTATTACAGGCCCCATTTCCCGGATGAGGGATATAACCACCATCCCCGGAAGCATTGAAACTGCGCCAAAATTTACGAGCACAGGCCTTGACTGGATAGTGAGTACCAGGCCCATAATGATGCCTGTTACTGAAACAAGTGGCAGCGTTTTATATCCAATCAGAAAACACTGACGCAGGAATTCCCTGAATTCGAAATGGCGGGAAAAAGTTTCTTTGGCAATACGGGAAAAAAACAAGAAAAATTCGCCCAGTTCTGATAAGAATTTTTTCAAAGCGAGGCAATCAGTAGGCGCAGCTGCTCTTTGGTTTTGCCCAACCTGATCTGAAGGTTTCCAAGCATTTCATCCTTTTTTCCGCTTTCAAATAACAAATCATTATCCGTCAGCACCGCAAACTTCTGTTTTAGTTTGCCCTTCTGTTCATTCCAGTCTTCTGGTAATTCCGTTTCGCTTAGCATATCATATAAATTTATTGGTTTTGAGATATTTTTAACCATTATCACATCTTTTCCATATACCAGCTCAATGTTTTTTCCATTTGCTTGTAATGAAAAATGGTCGTAATGGCTTTTTGTAATCTTAAAAATGCGGTTTCGCTCTTAACGATATAATCAAATGCCTGGTGTTTCATGCAATTTACCGCCACATCAATTTTATCCTGGGAGGATAGCATAATAACAGGGATTTGCGGATTGGCTGATTTAATTCTGTCGAGGGTAATGAGACCATTTATTGCATGCTTATTTACCCCATCGAGGTAGTAATCCAGAATAATAACACCCGGATTGTCTTTCAGATTTTTCAGGCAGGCTTCTCCCGTTGCGAAGGTTTTTATTTCGCATGCGGTGTTCGCCATAAAGTCAATCTCCAAAGACTTCAGGAATAAGGCGTCATCATCCACCAGAAAAACGAGTATTTTTTTGTCTTTTGTCATCGCTGAGAATTATGAATCAAAGTATATTCTTCATTTAGTTCGTGGCAGGCCTGTAAACAGATGTTTTCGAGCTGCAGAATCAATTCCGGTAATTCATCGAGATGTTGACGAGTACTGGAATATTCCTGGACCATTTTTGCCAGATTCTCAAATTCCTGGCGAATACCCATGATGGAAAAGGATGGAATCATTTTATGTGCAGCGGAATGCATGGAATCCCAGTCCTTTTCTGACAGACTTTTTTTCATGATGCCCATTAAAACCGGGGTTTGATCCAGATAAAGCCTGATCATTTCCTTCATTAATTCAGAATTCGCCTTTGTCCGATTGCTTAAATAGGTCAGATCAATACATTTCAGTTTGACAGTTTCCTTTGCAGGGCTGCTTTTTTTCAGAAGGTCAACAATCCTGGCATAAAGTAACTTTTCATCTACGGGTTTGGATATATAGGAATTCATCCCTGCCACTTTGCATTTTCTCAGATCGGCTGTTGTAACATCCGCTGTTAAGGCGATGATTGGAATTTTAGAATCCATGTGGTAGCGGATATATTGTGCCGCTTCGAATCCGTTCATTTCGGGCATTTGCAGGTCCATGAGTATAATATCATAGGTATTGTTCCGGAGCTTGTCGATGGCAACTTTTCCATTGCCGGCGAAATCACACTCAAATCCATAATCGTCCAGCAGGGTTTTCATTAACAGCTGATTCAAAGCAATATCCTCAACTACAAGTACTTTAATTCCCTTCATATCCGGATCCATTTCGATTATTTCTGATTCCGGTTCCAATTCAAGTTTTGATTTTTGAAATGGCATTATAACACTGCAGGTAGTCCCTTTGTCAAGTATACTTTTAACAGTTATGGTTCCGCCCTGTTGTTCTGTCAGTTGTTTGGCGATGGCCAGTCCAAGCCCGGTTCCTCCATATAACCTGGAAGTATCGTTGGTTGCCTGTTGAAAATTTTCAAAAATATACCCGATTTTATCTTCTGCTATTCCAATACCGGTATCGGTAATTTTAAATTCAACAATTACTTCGTTTTCGTCCTGGTGCAGCATTTCCACATCAATTGTAATGGACCCGGTTAATGTGAACTTCACTGCATTACTTACCAGGTTAATGAGGATCTGATGCAAACGGACCGGGTCACCTAACAGGATCTGCGGGATGTTATCATCATAGTTTTTTATCAGATTCAGGTTCTTTTCCTGTATTTTCGGTTCAAATAGCCTGATCATGGCAGATATGGACGTAGTAATTTTAAAGGGTTTGTTTTCAAAAACCATTTTTCCTGCATCTACTTTCGCCAGGTCAAGAATATCGTCAATTAAAACAGTCAATACATCGCCGCTCATTTTAATGGCAGTCAGATATTCCCGCTGTTTTTCGGTTAGTTCGGTTTTCAGCATCACCTTTGTAAATCCAATAATTGAATTCATCGGTGTCCGGATCTCATGACTCATATTTGACAAAAACTGCTGCTTGGAAATAACTGCATTTTCGGCAATCAGGGTGGCTTCCTCGGCTTTACTCTGGGCTTCTTCGGCAATCTTGGTGGCCAGCTCGGCATGTTCCTTGGCGATGAGCAATTCGTTTTCAATCCGTTTATGATCGGTAATATCCCTGGCGACAACGACTACCCCGATAACCAATCCATGCTCGTCTTTATACACCGAACCATTAAACAATACATCGGTGAGCTTTCCATCCCGGATAGTCAGCGGAAAATCAGCGACAAAACCTTGAGCAAATACCTGTTTATAGATTTCCCTGGCTTTGTCGGGTTCGGTAAAATATTCAAAAAAGTCAGTTCCGATCAGGTTTTCACGCGTTAATTCGGTTATGTTGATGGAAGCATTATTGATATCCGTGATTTTACCCTCCGGGCTGATTGTGAACAATGGGTCAAGACTTGCTTCAATCAGACTTCTCGCATATTGCGATTCTTTTGTCGTAGTGTTATCCATGGATTAAATATTATTTGTATTCCGCAATGTGAATACCCTTCATGCATCGGTAACTGCCAATGAACTAAAAAATTCTGACGGGGAAGGTAGGTTAAACGGCAGCTTTTGGAGTTATACAATTGTCAGTAAAAGTTACATCATTCATACTTTCCCCAGTATGCTGTGTCTTTTTTGCCTGAGATCTTTGAAGTGGGAAGGGGTAAGGCCAGTCATTTTTTTAAACTGGTTCGAAAGATGGGATACACTGCTGTAATACAATTTATCGGCAATTTCGGTGAGATTCAGCTCATCGTATACCAGTAGTTCCTTTACTTTTTCGATTTTATGATTCAGGTAAAACTGTTCAATGGTTGTGCCTTTCACCTCGGAGAAAAGGTTGGCCAGGTAAGTGTAGTTGTGATTGAGTTTTTCACTCAGATAATCTGAAAGATTGGTCTTGATTTGTTCATCCTGGTTATCGAGCAATTCAATAATGTGAATTTTTATTCTTTCAACCAGCATGCTCCTTTTATCTTCCATTAGTTCAAGTCCGGCCATTTTCAAACCCCGGTTCAGCCGGTTGCGCTGTTCATCTGACAGGTCTTCCATGACTTCAACCTCACCCAGTTCCACGCGGGTATGATGCAACCCCAGTTTTTCAAGCTCGGATTTAACCACCATTTTACATCGCAGGCAAACCATATTCTGAATGTAGATTTTCATTGATGCAGGGGTATGTCAAATATTCTCAACCTCAAAATTAGCGCATTTTCAAATAGGATACATCAGGGTTAACACTTCATATCTGAAATTGGCTTAGAGAAATTAAAAAAAACGGTTCATCAGGAGACATTTTGGATGCTATTGAGACATACGGGGTGAAAAATATTTTCTTTTTCAGGCCTCGTTTTCAAAAATAACACTACTTTTATTTCGTGAAAAAACGAAATGAATTCAGGCATGACAGAGAAGGTAAAATATTTTACAGTTGACCAGGAAAAGCTGGCGCGGTATGGGAAAGCACTGTCAAATCCAATTCGTGTATTCATCCTGGACTACCTGTCCAATAACCTGGATAAATGTTGTTATAGCGGAGATATGGTTGATAACCTGCCCATTGCCCGTTCAACTTTATCTGAGCATTTAAAGGAACTTAAAAATGCCGGTTTAATTCAGGGAGAAATAAATCCACCCTACATTAAGTATTGCATCAACCAGGAAAACTGGGCAGAGGCAAAAGGGATGTTTGCCCGGTTTTTTAAAAAGTAAAAAAATTTAACAATATGTTTCGGGTTTATTCGAAATACTAAATCATGACTCACATGGAAATAAAAATTTTAGGCACCGGATGTCCAAAGTGCAGGACCCTCGAAAAACTAACCCGTGAGGTAGTAGCAAAAAACGGTATTGATGCTACCATTACCAAGGTGGAAGATATCACTGAAATTATGAAATACCACATTATGGCAACACCGGCCCTTGTGGTGAATGAAAAAGTCGAAATCAAAGGGCGCATACCCTCTGCTGATGAAATTAAACAGGTTTTATCCAAATATTAGTTTCCAAAATCTAACTTATCTATGAAACAAATTACATTATTCTGTTTTGCATTACTTCTGATAACAGGTAACTGGTCCTGTAATGCACAAGCCAATAAAAATGCCGAAGCTAAAACAACGGTTTCAGCAAAGGTTGAAATCTATTATTTTCACTTTACCAGGCGATGTGCTACCTGCCTGTCGGTGGAAGAAAACGCCGGAAAGGCTGTTGAATCTTTGTATGCTGATAAGGTAAAAAAAGGAGAATATTCATTTAAGGGGATCAATCTCGACGATGACAGCAGTAAGCCCATTGCTGAAAAATTAGGTGTAGGCGGACAAACCTTGCTTGTAGTTGCCGGAGACAAAAAAATTGACATTACCGACAAGGGCTTTATGAATGCTCACGACCTTGAAAAAATGAAGGAAGAAATTAAAAAAGCAGTTGAACTTGCCTTAAAAGGTTGAATGGCATGGATTTCTTAAGAAATATACTTGAAAATTCACATTATTCATTTATAACGGCATTCATACTGGGATTGATGACTGCAATAAGTCCATGTCCACTGGCAACAAATATTTCAGCAATCGGATTCATCAGCCGCGATATTGATGACAGAAAACGGGTATTTAACAATGGTGTGGTATACACCCTGGGACGTGCCATAAGTTATTCGTCCCTCGCCCTTATCCTTTTTTTTGGCGCAAGCCAGATGCATATATCACGGTTTTTTCAGGGCTGGGGTGAAAAATTGCTGGCTCCTTTGCTCATTGTGATCGGTTTGTTCATGCTCGATGTAATCAAAATCAAGTTTCCGGGATTCTCCCGATTAACGGATAGAATTCAAAAAGAGGGGAAAGGCAGATACTGGAGTTCCCTTTTGCTCGGAATTGTATTTGCGATGGCATTTTGTCCCTATAGCGGGGTGCTGTTTTTCGCCATACTTATACCCATGACAGTGGCAAGTGCAGGAGGATTATATCTTCCGGCAGTATTTGCCGTTGCCACGGGTTTACCGGTTATCCTGTTTGCCTGGCTGATAGCCTATGCCATGGGGAATGTAGGTAAGGTTTACAACAGAATAAAAATATTCGAGTTTTGGTTTAGACGAGTGAGTGCAATACTATTCATTATTATAGGTTTATATTATTCAGTTTTACTATTTTTATAAAGAATATTTGGAAATGCATTTCGCCTTTTCCCGAAATAAAATGATCCTATTCATGAAAATGAACAGGAAAATACTTCTGCCATTATTGCTATTACCCGTTTGGTACCTGATTTATCATAACCTCCAGCCTGTCACTGATTGGCTGGTTGATGACGTTTTGGGATTGACAAAAGGTAAGCACCTGACTGAGGCCATACGGTTCTTTGTTTTCGAATTGCCAAAGGTGATGCTCCTGCTTACCCTCATCATCTTTTTTGTAGGCATAATACGTTCTTATTTTTCACCTGAAAGAACACGAAAGGCATTGGAAGGCAAATCACTTTTCACGGGAAACGTGATGGCATCATTGCTTGGCGTTGTAACACCGTTTTGTTCCTGTTCCGCTATTCCCTTATTCCTGGGTTTTGTAGAATCAGGGGTTCCATTAGGCGTTACTTTTTCTTTCCTGATCGCCTCACCAATGATTAATGAGGTTGCTGTCATCCTGCTGTTCGGGTTGTTCGGATGGAAGACTGCTCTGATCTATGTCGTCACAGGATTGGTTATAGCCATTGCTGCAGGATACACCATTGGCAAACTGAAACTGGAACACTGGGTGCAGGATTGGGTATACCAAACCCGATCAGGCAGTGAAGATGAGGTCGAAGAAAGACAAAAATTTTCAGAGCGCATCCGTTTTGGTTATGATGCCGTGAAAGAAATTGTAAGCAGGGTTTGGATATACGTCGCTATAGGTATTGCTGTGGGTGCCGGTGCACACGGGTATGTGCCACAGGATTATATGGCATCTCTCATGGGCAAATCGGCCTGGTTTAGTGTACCTTTATCCGTGCTTATTGGTATTCCCTTGTATTCAAATGCAGCCGGTATAATTCCTATTGTTTCGGTTTTGATTGAAAAGGGAGCCTCGCTCGGGACTTCACTGTCTTTTATGATGGCGGTAATTGGGTTATCGCTGCCTGAAATGATAATCCTCAAGAAGGTTTTAAAACTTCCAATGATACTCGCATTTATTAGTATTGTTGGAATTGGAATCATGCTGGTGGGTTATTTGTTCAATTTTATTTTTTAAAAGTTGAATATATAACCTTAGTGCCTTGGTGACTTTGTGGCGAATTTCAGTAATTCTTTTTTTGGTGTAGATTAAAAGTTTACTTTTTTTATCCTGATACAAAAACTGAAGATCATGAAAACAATCGGTTTTATTGGTGGTGGACGCATTACAAGGATCCTTTTGCAAGGCCTTAAAAATGCAAACATTTCATTTGAAAGAGATTTCTGTTTATGAAACAAATGAAATCGTTTTAAATGCTTTAAAAGCGGATTACCCGCTAATTGATCCGTCAGGAACGGATGCATCCAAAGCAGCCTCCTCCGACTGGGTTTTCATCGCCCTGCACCCGCCGGTACTGGCAGAAGCGATGCAATCCGCTGAAGGAATTCGTCAAAAAAGATGCACTATTCATTTCACTGGCTCCCAAAATCACAATCGAAAAACTACAGGCAATCCTGCCCAATGCTCAAAACATTGCCCGGATGAATCCCAATGCCGGTACCTATGTTAAAAAGGGATTCAACCCGGTATCCTTTGCCCAATCAGCCAATAAAAGCATTATCAGGGAATTCACTGAAGTATTTGAAAAATTAGGTAAGATCCCGATAGTAAGGGAAGAACAGATTGAAGCCTATGCTGTGATCAGCGCCATGGGACATACCTATTTCTGGTTTCAGCTGCAGCAGCTTAAGGAGCTTGCCCAGTCATACGGATTATCAGAAAAGGAAGCCAAAGAAACCATTTCTGTGATGCTCATGGGCACAGCCGACACCCTGTTTCATTCCGGATTACAATATGAGGAGGTTATCAACCTTGTACCGGTGAAGCCCATGGCTCCCCATGAAGCCACTATTAAGGAGTTTTACGAAACCAGCCTCAACGGTATCTATCAGAAGATCAAACCCTGATTCTCAGCAGTGGCATTTACCCGTCTCCTGTACCGGCGGGCACTTGACACTCCCATAGGAACAATACACACAACAATCCCCGGCCCTGGGTTTTAGTATTTGCCCGCAATTTGTGCATTCATAAAAAAACTGGCACGAATCCGTGGGCATTATTTCATCCTTGCTGAATCCGCATGCAGGGCAGGTTATGGTTGAATGATATTGTATAATGGGAATCATTTTTGGCATTTTAAAGGCTTATTGTGCTTGCTCAAATTATTTATTGGTGTTCAATAAATATTGGCAATGTAAATTTAAATTCACTACCCTTACCATATTTAATTTCTACCCAGATTTTACCCCCGTTTTTTTCTACAAATTCTTTTGAAAGTATTAATCCTAGTCCTGATCCTGTTTCATCTGCTGTACCTATAGTTGTTTGCTTTTGTGAAATATCAAACAGTTTTGTTAATTGATCAGGCTTTATTCCAATTCCATTGTCAGAAACTAAGGTCTTTATCGGCATTTAATTTAAGCAACAGCTGAAGCTCATCATTTGTAATGACTAATTCCGCTACTCGTTTTGCCTTCTCTTCGTCAGCAATGACTAACTCTGCTAAACGTTTTCGTGCTTTCCTGCAATAGTCTCATATATTTCACTTTTGCCAATTAGGAGACAAAGGTAAACCCTTAGATTTCTGTTATCATTACACTCATGTAGAAATATATTGTATAATTCACATATTTTGCACGGCACTTTTTAAATGGCTTCTTGAAATGTAGGACCTATATTGTATTTATATTTATAGTCATTATCAATTCAATTTGTCTTTCGCAGATCTCTGAAAAAGTGCAATCGGTAGTTAGCAGTACTACACTTTCGGTAATTAGGAGTGCTGCAAATCGGTAAATAAGAGTGCAACATTTCGGTAAATAAGGATGCAGCACCGGAAAATGAAAAGGGCTGCCCTTTTCATCTACCGATGCTGAGAGTTTGTATTTTGCAGTATAAATTAAATACAGCAAACCATGACCAAACTTGATCTAAATTACTGGATGATGTATCACGAAGTTCACCATAATTAACTGTCAGATTGAGTCGGAGCTATTTAATTTTATTGAATAATGATTTTTTGTATTGAAATTACATTCTCATTAATTGCTTCAATTAAATAGAGACCTCTTGGTATATCTTCTACATTAAAAGTAATCTGTTCATCTGTTATTATTTTCGTATCTATCAGAAGACCCAAAATATTATAAAGTTTTATTACTGAACCATTTTTCCCAAGAATATTCAGAACCCTTGAGGCAGGATTAGGATAAACTAGGAAATGTCCCTCGACCAAATCCTCCTCAATTGAGGTTTGACTGTTTTCACATGCATCTCCTATTTCATCCTGGTCAGCATCGGCCTGGTCGTTATTGGCATACAACGGGCAATTATCGCAGACATCTCCTATGGTATCATTGTCATAATCAGCCTGGGTTGCATTGGCTATATCGGCACAATTATCGTATGAATCTTCTATACCATCATTATCCTTATCAAAACCTTTTCTTTTTAATTTGATATTATCGAAGATTACAGAGGTTGTATCCGATCCCAACCCAAACGAAAGGGCTAATGATGGAAAAGCCGAAGGATAATGAAAGTCAAAACTGTATGTTTCCGGTTCATCTGAGATTTCTATTACCTGGTTTACCAGATTTGTCCAGGGCTCATTATTCAATCCAAAATATACGTTACATGGCCTGTCTTTCGTCAGGGAATAAGCCTCAAAGGATAATGTATAATCGGATCCGGGAATAAGTTTGGCCAGTTGCTCTGTCGTGAATGGTTGCATGAGCTGTATATGCCAGTTAAATGGATCATTTGAAATAGCAAAATCCGACATATAACATGCTCCGTTTACCAGAGAAGTATTTACGGAAGCGCCTACAAGGGAATTAATGGATGTAAACCAGGGGGAAAGTGTACAGTTTCCGAAATTGCCATTTACAATAATATTTTGTAAATCGTTATCGGGTGTCAGAATACAATTTGGTGATTCTTCATCGTCGATATCATCCGCGATATACGGGTTTTGGTCCCTGTCATCACCAATGCCATCTCCATCGGTGTCTTCGACAGACGAAACAAATAAGGTAATGCTGGTTGTTACCGTGTTGCCATCAGTATCGACAGCAGACAATGTAATAACATGTTTGCCCGGGGAGAGGCTGTCGATGGAAATATGATCTCCCTCAGCCAGATTTCCCTCAATATCTGATGACCATGAAAAGGCACTTTCAGGTAAAGATCCGTCCTCTGCATCATCCCCTATTCCTTTAAAAATAACCATTTTGTTTAAAAAGAACTTACTTGAATCTTCAGGTAACAGAATAGAAACCTCAGGGTCTTTTTTAGCAACTGTAAATGTGTTATCGGATATATCCTCACCTGTATTGGTTCCGTCAGATACTAGTATCTTTATCAGACAGGATTCACTTCCTCCGTTATATCCGACATTCCACAAAAAACTGGTCTGTTTTATTCCGATTTCTATCACATCCCAGTTGATACCATTGTCGTTGCTGAATAGTATATCAAATACCAATGAGTCACCATCTGCATCTGAGGCCTTCCATGATACGGTATGAAGTCCGTTCAGTGATTCTCCTCCGTTTGGATAAGTAACAGTTACCAGAGGTTTGTTTGAACTTACCTCTATAGTTTTAATTATTAGACCCCCGAGTTTTATGACGATTCTTTTTGTTGCAGCATAGTAAGGCATGATCTCATTGAAAGAAATGATTTCATCCTTTACTTTTGTTGGGTCGGAATTTCCGTAATAATTTGTAAAATACCGGGTGAACAAAATATTGTTGCTCCTGTCCTGCAATTCAATACTGTATGACCCGGTTCCGGAATAATCGAAGGTGTCAACCTGCAACTCAAGCTTATGACATTTGTGGGTAAAGGTGGCGTTAGTCTGATCGATAATTCCGGAAATAACAAAACAAGTGGTTTCTGTAGTTGTGCTTTTCTTCTTTGAATAAAGATCCCTGATCTCTTTGTATAGTAATTTGTAAATATAGGTGGATACCCACTGACCCGATGTATCATTACATTCGCAAGGAGCATATGACATGAAATCGTAATAATTCTTTTTGTTGTATATTTTCTCAACACTATCTTCCATAAAAAAACCATTTGCATCAATATTACCCGTTGAATTTGGATAATTCTCAAAAAAAGGACCATGATGATTTGGGCATTTGTCAGGCACATGGGCTGCCCAGGGTACGAGCCAGCCTATCCCATCAGATATTTCGGTGTACATGAAACCTTGGTTACCCAATAAAGTATGCCCAATCTCATGGGCCATGGATAGGCCTCCCAACGACTGCTCCTGTTTATTACAACGACCTCTGACGCCCCAGGCGACAGTTTCATGTCCCATACCTGTTTGACTTGTACGTTTCATGAAGGAAGGATATGGTTCCAACTCACTACAGACCATGCCATAATATTTCATTTCTTCATAAGGATCATCAATAAATAAATCTATCCAGGCAAGGTTATGTAATAACTGCAGCCCGGAGGTCAAAACGCTGGTCGGATCCCATGGATAATAATGAGGACTTCTGTATTTTCGGTTAATTTTGGAAACAGGATATAATTTATATACCGTTTTAATAGCATCCTTAAAATCCGTTTTAACAGGCGGTGGGCAGGGACTGTACCCATCAATATAAGAATTCCTGCAACCATATACAGGTACAAAATACAAGTTGAGCTTTGTGGAATGAAATACTAGTTTAATTCTTTGAGGGCTGTTATTTGATTCGTCAACATCAGGGCCATCATAACGAATAAGAAATTCAATAAATACAGGTCCATCGAATGTCCAGTTTCCCGGAATCAAAAAATTGAGTGTATGATTTACTTTTGTATCCTTAAACTTGGAAGCTGGTACAGCAACAATTTGGTTTCTTGAAGGCAATAAAGGGGAACCCATGTTATGCATGTAACTATCGTAAATACTCATAGGCATCCCATTCTCATATTGGAATCTGATCCGTCCCGTGATTGGTCCAAGAGTATCCTGCGCCGAACCAACGTCAAATGTTACCCTTATCCAGGTGTCTTTCCCATATACAAGAGGAACGCTATTGTTCTTATCCTGAATTGCTTGTGTAACCTCCACATGAATAGGCTTCAAATCGTATTCACAAACATCTCCTATACCGTTTCTATTGGCGTCTTTCTGATCAATATTTGACAAGTCAGGGCAATTATCAAGTTTGTCGGCCCATTCATCACCATCTTTGTCAATGTCGGTGTTGCAGGAATCGCCAATTCCATCACCATCGCTGTCTTCCTGGCCGGGATTGGAATGTGTCCTGCAATTATCTGTTAAATCTGGAATGCCATCGTTATCATCATCTGTATCACAGGCATCGCCTAATCCATCCCCATCTGTATCTATTTGTGAAAGAATACAATCCCGGTGGCTGCCACATGCAGCATCATTGACGCATATGTTACCATTCCATCCGCAAGTTCCACATCTAGAACTGTTTGCGTTTTGAGGGCAATTATCACAAACATCACCTATGCCGTCTTCATCGGTATCAATCTGATCCAAGTTACTAGCTGATCTACAATTGTCGCACATATCACCAACACCATCGGCATCCTGATCTTTTTGATCAGTATTTGGAGTATCTGGACAATTATCGCATGCATCACCATATCCGTCTGGAGAAATCTGCCCATCCCATGATGCCCTGTCTCTATCTAGTTGATCGGAATTTTTAACTAAAACACAATTATCACAAACGTTACCAATTCCATCATTATCATCGTCTTTCTGATCTGCATTTTCACCTAACGGACAGTTATCAACAGTATTTGGAATACCGTCACCATCAGCATCCTCACCCTCTTTAAATTTAACGATAACAATATCTGAATGCGCAAAATTTGGCTGTACAAAATCATTGGATAATACTGTTCCTGACGCGATGACTTCTTTGTTTGAATCAAGCATAATACCTGCAAAATCTATAGCGTCTTCAACATAAGTCCATATAGGGGTTCCTTCCGACGCATCGTATTTGTAAATATGATTACGAGTTATACTGTAAACGAATTTTAAATTATCAGTAATTATTTCAACCGGTTCTCCCCTTGTTTCTTTCGCCCAATTAAATGTTCCATCTGTAGTGTATTTAACCAAGAATGAAACTGGATCATTTCCGTCATATCGTTCATTAATAATACCTAAATATATGGTCCCATTTTTTACTATAAGGTGTGTAATTTGATCATCATATGAATTAACAAATTTCTTTCTCCATATCTCATTAAAATTTGTATTGTATTTTTTTATCACTACATCATTATGCAGAATTAATTCACCATATGGATCATAACCTTCATTGGTACTTTCATATGTGGCAACATAATAAAAACCAGCACTATCAATAGTTGCTTTCACAGCATACTCATTATTTTTGAACGATGCACCCAATTGATTTCCATCAGGATCGTATTTTACTATTCCTCCGGTACCATCAACTATTACATTGTCATTTATATCAATCACCATGGAAGTGGGATTTCCATAACCGGTGGAATGTATACGTCTCCATAACTCATAACCATCAGTACCTCTGTATTTAACAGTAACATAATCGGGGTTTCCTGAATATGACGATGAATAAAGGGATTCTCTGTATGCCCCAGCAATATATACATCACCATGGCTATCAATTGCTAAAGCTATTGGTTTATCATCAGGGTATTTAGTTGGTAATATATTCGGATGTTCCAAGAATACACTCCATCCATCATCACCACTTCTAGTTGTATGAATTTGGTAACCTTTATTTAAATTCTGTAAATCAACTCTTTCCACATTATATACATGATCAGTGATGAACTTCATGCCCATAGGCCCGTTGGTAATTCCCTTATTGGTTATTTCGGAAATAACCTTATTTAACAAAAGATGAATAAAACCTACCTCTGAAGCAGATACACCTAATGGGTAGGATTTTGCCTTGACAATCACATTTCCATAATTATCCATTGCGCTTAAATACGCCATATCATTATAATAAAATGTATTTGGCCCACCCTTTCCAATACTTCCATCATAAAATGTTTCCCATTCCTTTATAACAGCTATTTCGCCAGAATTCTCTTTTGACTCATTCTTGGTAAGGATGTAATCCGTTAATAAATTGTTTATGTTATTATAACTATTAGCTTTATTATTCTTTGTAATAAATTGATCGTTGAATCGGATTTCAGTTGTAATCTTTTCCCAATAATCAGGAGTATAAAGGGTATTTTTATTATTAATTATAATTTGTCCTGAAATGAAGCATGGAAAAACAATACTAAAACAAAGAATGTTGAGCAAATAAACTTTATGTTTATACAAGAGTTTCATAGCGGTTAATTATTGTTGGTTTTTTTCTAGATTTTGTCCGATTTTTGAACTCAAAATGCAGACCTGCTGAGCTGTTTTTAACTATTTAATCTACATAATTTACAGTTTAATGAAATCAAAGTCAAGTAAGTGGCTGTTTTTTTGATGAACTTTTATTGACTGTGGAGAATCAATACAATTAACTATTACATATTATTCTTTGCCCTTTCAGTTATCGGCATAAACTTTATTTGGAATAGGGCAAAGGGTGTCCCAGTCATTATACAATCTGCCACCCCGGACAGGGGGATGCGTCGTCTTTCAGTGGCATATGGTCTTTCTTTCGAAAGAAGCGAACTTGCAAAATTTAATTTTCCAAAAGATGTGCCGACTCCCTCACCTGAAGAGATCTGGAATCCACGAAGAATCATTCCTGAGGCACCGAGTATGGATCAATGTTGAACCTTACAAAAAAACAGACTGTCAGGTTAGTATCCGTATGGAAATACGATCAAAAAAAGTGATTTTCTCCTATTTCAAGAAATAAGTTTCTTATGAATGTTTCCAATATGCTTCCAATTGCCAAACAAAAAGCATTGATGCAGTTGTATATCAATGTTTTAATTTTCATATTTGGTAGCCCCTCCAGTAAACACATAATTTCAAAATGCTATTTTTCAATGTGTAAGACTTAACCATTAATTTATTTTCTTTTCATCGAGATATTAGAAATGTTAAATAGAACTCGTTGGCGCTGAAATTATTTTCTAATTAATCACAAGTCCCAAATACTAGTTACTTTTATCTTGATAAGATATATATCAAGATGATATTTCATCCCAAGCAAATAAAGATAATATCCGTTATAATCCTTTTATGTGTTTTTTTTGCTGTGCATGGACAGCGCACTATTGAAGTGTTGGAAGCAAAAAGTTTGCCCATGGTTGATGGGAGATACGATGATGTCGATTCTCTTTTAACTGGTTATAATTTCTTTCAACTTGAGCCACAAAATGGCGACACATCCTTATCACGGACAAAAATAATCATTCTGCAAAATGAAACAGCAATTTATTTTGGCATTGCCTGTTTCCAAAGTGTGCCAGTAACAGGGAAGATTCAAGTACGTGACAAATTTGCACAAAGTGATGATGGTATTTTTATTCTCCTTGGAACTTTTAATGATAACAGGAATGCTTTTTGTTTTGCGCTGAATCCTTTAGGTACTCAGACTGATTCCAGAATAATGGATGATGGACGTACTATTGATTACAATTGGGATACTCAATGGAATTCGAGTGCCCAAATCTATGATTGGGGTTGGTTTGTCGAGATGGTCATTCCTTTCAACAGCATTAAGTTCAAAAGGAATCTGACCAGTTGGCAGATAAATTTCAGGCGTATGGTGCGGGAACAATCTGAAATTTCCTACTGGGCAAAGAATGTTGCAGAAGAATATAAAATATCGGCATCGGGGCAATTGCTTAATATTAATCCAAAGGCAACAAAAAATACTATCATGCTTATTCCCTTTGGGATAGGGAAAGTCACAACCTCAAATGCTGATTGGGATAAATATGTATTTGAAAACCAATTTGGTGGTGATATACTCTGGCAGATTAATTCAAATTTAACTTCAAACATAACTGTTAATCCGGATTTTGCCACAGTGGAGGCTGACGAGGATGTTATTGACCTTACCAAATATGAGATACAATATCCCGAAAAAAGGGTCTTCTTTCAGGAAGGCAACGAAATGTATCAAACACGTTTGAAGACGTTTTATTCAAGAAGGGTTGGCGACATTGCAGGGGCAATAAAACTGACAGGGAAAGCAAATAAGACCAATATCAATTTTATTAATGCTTTTGATAAAAATTCTATTGATTCTTCAGGTCATAGACCCATGTATACTGCCTTTAGAATGAAGAGGGATATTTTGAAATCTTCAAGCCTTGGTTTTACTGCTACCAATAAACTTGTCGGTAACAGGATGGTTTCTACGTTGAGTCCTGATTATGTTTTAAATCTTGGTTCACTCTGGAAACTTACTGGTCAGTATGTCGCTGCAATCGATAACTGGAATGTTTTACGTAATACCGGGTATGCGAGGTTTGCAGCAGAAAACAACTTTTTCCACTGGCATATCAGGTATTCCTATCTTGATGGTGAAGGATTAAAAGATATTTTCAATGAGACCGGATACCTTAATGACGATAACAGAAACGAATTTGACTCTGATATATCTTATAAATGGTGGATTAAAAGGTCGGTTTTTAAATATATAAACTTCAGCAGTGCAAACAACATTTACTGGAATGATGATTTTTCAAAATTTATGAGTTGGAATATTAATGAAACTGTCCAGTTTTACTTTACAAACAAGTTTAATTTTGATTTAAAGTACAACAATGAATACAGGTATATAACCTCTGAAAATACTGACTATTATAATTATTACTATTCTGCAACATTGGGTTACAATACAGAGGCCTATAATCATGCCCAGGTAATGTTTAGAACAGGTCATAGTTTTGGCTCTGATTATTATTCCATTGAGTCTGGTTTGCAATTTAAGGCACTGAACAAACTGGCGCTTGAATTGAGGCCACGGTATATACATTTTTCCCCGGAAACAGTTGACTTCAAAACGGCTTTTATAAATAGCCTTTCAGCCACGTATAATTTCACCAATAATTTATGGATAAAAATAATCTGCCAAACTAATAGTTCCACTGATAAAATATATGTTTATGGCTTGACTGGATGGCGATTCAAGCCACCATTCGGCTACTTGTACTTCATAGTTAATCATACCGAATACATGGATTCCAATGGAGTATTTCAAAATAAATACATTGGATTCCTGAAACTAACATACCCGATAACAATAAGATAACTTCAAAAAAATAACTTACAGAATGTTCAAACTTCTGTAAGTTATTAATAATCAATATACTTAGTAGCCCCACCAGGAATCGAACCTGGATTTAAGGTTTAGGAAACCTCCGTTCTATCCATTGAACTATAGGGCCAAGTTATAATCGCTGTGGTTTTATTGAACGCGATGGACGCAAAAGTATTGAAAAGGATCGTACCCGCAAAATTATCCTGGATAATAATCGGTAATATGCTAATGTGCTGATGTGCTGATGTGCTAATGTGCTAATATGCCAATGTGCCAATGTGCTAAAGTGCTAATAGGCTGACGCGGCTATGGAATTTAACAAATGACTGGCTGACTGCACGACTGTACGACTGCGCGACTGCATGACTTCTTCTCTCTACAATACCGTTTGCACTCCGTGCAATGTACCATTCCAGAACCGCAGAACTGCATGACTGCAGAACCGCAAAACCGCATAACCACTTGTCCCTCGTCCCTTGTCCCTTGTCACTTCTTCAAAATGGTATCAATAATTTCCTGTGACTTCTTGTCCTCTTCTTCCTGCCTGGCATTCAACTCATTTTCCATCAGCTTAAGCTTTGCTGTGACTTTGTTGTAGACTTTTTGAAAGTCATCAGGGTGTTCAGAATAAAACGACATGGTAGAATCAAATATGGTTCGGGTAATGCCATATTTACTAAAAACCGATCCATACAGGGAGGCAGAATCCAGTTTGGCTCCCTTGGCACGGCTCATGTTTTCAACGGCAATGCCATCTGCCAGGTGAATGTCCACCAGCACATTGACGAATTTTTTAGGCGGAATGATCTCGCCGTATCTCCTGTGAACGCATGACACAGCCAGGATGGCCATGAGCAACAACAGGCAGTATCTGCTTCGAACCTGTATTTTCTGAATCATTAATCCTTTATATCGTTAAACCTGTATCCCAGCATTATTTCATGGGATCCAAAGTTATGTGCTCCTAATGGATTTAACACAACTTCATAGGCATATCCGATATAAATTTTTCTTTCCCATGTATAACCCAGCAGGATTGAGATTGCCTCCTGCGAACGATATGATATTCCACCCCAGATCATATTCCGGTACCACACGCGGGCATTGAAATCTACCTGAACCGGAGCAGGCCACACTTTCTTTATAACAAGGCTTGGTTCCACTGCCCACTCACGGTTGATATAATATTTGTAACCTCCTGTGATATAAAAATGGGTTTTCAGACGGCTTTCTCCCGTCGGATCATCTCCGATCTTGATCTTATTGTTCAGCACATGCCTGAACACTACACCAGCATGATATGTGGAGGTCCACAGGTAAAATCCGACGTTGGCATCGGGGAGATAGTAACTTTCCTTCGCATTCATTACCGGATCTCCTTCAACGGGCACCTCGATCTTGGCAAAATCAATCTTGTACTGGATCATTCCCAGGTTCAGTCCGCCCGAAATTTTCATATCCTCATTAATATTATAATGATAGGCGTAGGAACCATGTATGGAACCCATGCTGATGGGTCCGGCCACATCATAACTGATTGTGCCTCCCCAGCCCATCGGCTGTTTTACCAGCGGGCCGTAAACACTCAGTGAATTCGTGATCGGGGCATCAGAGAATCCCACCCATTGAAAACGGTTGGATGATATTACCTGGAAGTAATTATTCGTCCCTGCAAGGGCAGGATTCAGGACGAAAGGGTTGGTCATGAACAGGGTGGACAAGGGGTCCTGCTGAGCCAAAGCTGCTATTCCTCCCATGAGGCCAAACAGTATCAGGAAACAAGTTCGTTTCATCTTCTTATCTTAATATGGTTACTGTGCCGGTATAGGGTTCTGATTTACCGTCGTCTACATCAATTATATAATAATATGCGCCAACTGGCATAGGCCTGCTGTTCCGGGTGCCGTCCCATTCCTGTGAGCCGCCATAACCGGTAGATTCAAAAACAGTTTCACCCCAGCGGTTAAATACGCGAACATGTATCCGGTCGCCATATTCAACAGCATGCGTGATCACCCAGGTGTCGTTAGTGCCATCACCATTCGGACTGAATCCTGTGAATACCTTGATTGACTTAGCGATTACCACATGAACGCGGTCAGACTCAATACATCCATCCTGGGTTGTTCCAAATACAGTATAATAAATACTTTCAGAAGGTATAACCACAACAGCTTGTGCTGTCGGATCACTCAGACCATCGCCAGGTTGCCACTGATAACTTTCGAATCCGGGTGTGGCTGCCATTGTATAGGTTTCTCCTTCGAGCAGGAACAGGGCCGTATCAATATTAACCTGGCCTGAAGGATCATAAATATCCATGCCAATGCGTTCATATGCGCTTAGCACTATCGTATCACGGTCCATGCAGCCACCCTGGTATACAGTGTATATGAATTCAGTTGTACCCAGAATGCTTACGGTGGGGTTGTAAATATCCGGATTGTCGGTAAGATCTGCGGGTTCCCAGCGCATGGTGTCACCCACGCTTCCCACGAGCTGATATTCCGAACCCGGACAGATTGTATCATCCATTCCTGCATTTGCTGTTGCCACATTTTCTCCCGGCACAGCAAAATCATATAAGACATTGCATTGATTGGAATCTGCTATAGTGACACTGTAATTGCCGGCTTCAATATTGTTGATATCCTGTGTTGTATCTCCGATATTCCAGAGGTATCTTAGTGTACCTGTGCCACCTGTAACTGTCAGATCAATGCCACCGTCTTTTGTTAATTCAGAACAGCTTGCATTGGTGATGAGGGCGGTGGCGACAATTTGTGCCGGTTCAATAAGATACACAGTATCAGTATATAATCTACCTTCACTGTCAGTGATCGATAAATCATAGCTGCCTGCGGTCTGTCCGGTAAACGAGATCAGTCCGTCATCGGAAATATAGGGTTCTGTAAGCCAGCTTCCGGTAAGGGTATAAGGTGCAACTCCATCCACGGTTGTTATCAGGAAGCTTCCGTCTGCCACACCGAAGCATGAAATATCTTCTTTTGACACATTAACATGGAGTGCGTTTACTGCCAGGCTGGTATCCTTCATAAATACGCAGCCATTGGTATCCTGAACAAAAATTTGGTATACAGCCACATCCAGACTGTCGAATACTCCGGATACCTGGAATGTAGCGCCATTGTCGATGGAATACCTGTAGGGAGCAGTTCCTCCGGAAGCCGTCAGTGTTATGCTGCCGGGTGTTGTTCCCACTACAGGAACTATATCTATCTGAACAACTAATTGAGTGCGCTCATGTAGCGTAATGACGCTGTCCACGGAACATCCGTTCGGATCGGTGGCCCTGAGTGTATAAACTCCGGCGGCCAGGTTCAGGAATACTCCTGAGTCAGCAACGGAAGAGGTGAGGTTGCCAGGCAGCAGATGATACGTCATATTGCCTGATCCTCCGCTTGCACTGGCCCTTATAAATCCATCCGTGGAACCAAAGCAGGCCAGGGTATCCGATGTCATCACCGTGTCAATTACGATCGCCGGTGGCGCCGAAACTTCAACCGTGGCAATCGAGGAACAGCCCATGGCGTCCGTGACCAAAACCGAATATGTACCTGCACCCAGGTCAACCTGGGCTGAATTCGGCACTGTTGTCGGACCAGTCCACTGGTAGGTATATGGAGGAATTCCGCCCTTCACGGTGACAACTGCGCGTGCATCTTCTGAATTGAAGCAGGATGTCATCAGGCGAATGGGCACTACAAAGGAAGTCGGGCGTAATTCGCCGCTTATAGGGTTGAGTACTTGTTCATTGATATCACCTGAATTATAGGTTATCACAGCAGTATCACCGTTCAAATCCAGGTCAGTGAATGAAAGGGTTGCCAGTTTAATGAAACCGTCAGGATCGGGAACCGATTTATCGGCATCATAAACACGTATCTGCCAGGCTCCGTTAGCAGGATCTTTTCCATGCAATACATTCCAGTTGCCTGTAGCTGCAAAAGTTCCGGTCAGCGGCTTGGTATTGACACAATAATCCAGTGTGTCCCCTGTTGCCTTATCGATTGTATTTGTAAAATTACCATCCACGCCATTGTTAAACGGATTGAGGATGCACCAGAAGGGCATGGGTGCTTTCAGCATCACCTCGGTACCATCCGGGGCAACCAGGGCAAATCCAAGGTCCCAGTTCAGGAAACGGTCGGTTACTATAACTCCCACACGGATTTCGGTTGTAGTGGAATCGATAAGGAAAGGGGCCGGTGTTCCGATGGTAGCCACGATGAGGTTGATATCGAGGTTCATGGAATCGGAATAAGCTGTACCGCAACCTGAAGTGACAAAGCACCTGTAATACCCTGAATCAGCGGCTTCTGCATTTTGTATCCTGAGGTTCGGAGTAGTCACGCCTGAAATATCGCCACCATCGCTGAGATCGATCCAGTTGCCGGTATAAAGCCATTGCCACTGGTAGGTTTTGGCTCCGAAGCCATTTGCCACTATATTGAAATCAACTGTGCTTCCTTCACAAACGAGTGTATCATCATCTGAGAAGGTTACAGCCGTGGCAGGATCTACAAGTAGAACAGCCTTATTGCTTGTTAATGTATCACATTGACCATATACTAGTACATCATAATCGCCTGACTGTGCCGCAGAAACAGCGGTTAATGAAAGTAAAGGTGTAGTCATTCCGGCCAGGTTCGTTCCGTTCCTTCTCCACTGGTAGGTCAGGTTCGTTCCCGTTGCTGCAATGCTAAAGGATACGTCCGAACCTTCACAGATTTCCTGGTCGACAGGTTGAAGTGTAATTTGCGGTAATTCAGCTACTGTCAGCAGTGCGACATTGCTTGTTACCGAACCGCAGCTTCCGGTTATTACCACGTCATAATTGCCTGCGCTTGAAATGGTGATGCCGGGAAGTGAAAGCGTCTGGCTGACAGCTCCTGCAATATTAATCCCATTCTTTCTCCACTGATAACTTAAGCCTGCGCCTGTGGCAGTCACCGAGAAGTTTGCCGTTGTGCCTTCACATGCTGAAACTGCAGCGGGCTGGACTGTGATAGCCGGGGCCCTGTTCACTGTGAGTGTCGCTGCATTGGAGGTAAGGCTGCCGCAGGTGCCTGTGATGACAACCCTGAAGATGCCTCCGTCGGCAGGCACAATGTTGTTAATTGTATAGCTTGCATTTGTTGCTCCGGCTATATTCACAGCACCTTTACGCCACTGGTAGGTAAGACCTGCCCCGGCAGCTGCAACTGAAAATGTTGCATTTGTACCTTCGCATTGATTAAGACTTACCGGTTGTGTTGTAATGGACGGGGAGACGTTGACTGTGAGTGTGGCCGCATCCGAAACAGCAGCAGCACAGGTTCCGATGATCAGTACGTCATAGCTTCCGGCATCTGTTGCTGTAATGTTGCTGATCGTATAACTTGCATTGGTGGCTCCTGCGATATTGACGCCATTCTTCCGCCACTGGTATGCCAGTCCTGAACCGGTCGCCGTTACCGTGAAGGTGGCGTTTGTTCCGGTGCATTGGATAAGGTTCGCGGGCTGTCCGGTGATGGCCGGTGATGTATTTACAGTTAATGTGGCTGCAGCGGATGTGAGGTTACCGCATGTGCCTGTAATAACTACGGTATAGCTGGCTGCATCCGTTGCTGTAATATTATTGATGGTATAGCTTGCGTTCGTTGCGCCGGGAATGTTTACGGCATTCTTTCGCCACTGGTAGGTTAAGCCTGTTCCGGTTGCCGTGACGGTGAATGTGGCATTGGTTCCTTCACACTGGGTTAGACTTACAGGCTGTGCAGTAATGGCAGGGGCTGTATTTACAGTGAGGGAAGCAACATTCGATGTAATGTTTCCGCAGGTACCTGTGACAACTACGTCATAATTGGCTGCATCGGTCGCTGTGATGCTGCTGAGGGTGTAACCTGCATTGGTTGCACCTGCTATATTCACCCCATTCTTGCGCCATTGGTAAGTAAGTCCGGTTCCCGTTGCCGTTACTGTAAATGTAGCATTGGTACCCGTGCAAAGGATCAGACTGGCAGGCTGACCGGTGATTACCGGGGCAGTATTTACAGTGAGCGTTGCAGCTCCTGATGTAAGATTTCCGCAGGTACCGGTAATTACTACTCGATAGCTGGCTGCATCTGCAGGGGCAATGTTGTTGATCGTATAGCTTGCATTTGTAGCGCCTGCGATATTTACCGTATTTTTCTGCCATTGGTATGTGAGACCTGTTCCTGTTGCAACCACTGTGAAGGTGGCGTTTGTGCCGGTGCATTGAACCAGGCTCACTGGCTGGGTAGTAATGGCCGGGGCAGTATTTACCACCAGGGTAGCCGTATTTGATGTGGCACTTCCACAGGTGCCGGTAATGACAACGTCATAATTGGCGGCGTCACCAGCGGTGATGTTGGTCAGTGTAAGACCGGCATTTGTTGCTCCGGCTATATTCACACTGTTTTTCCTCCACTGGTAGGTGAGTCCGGTTCCTGTTGCTGTTACGGTAAATGTGACCGAAGTACCTGTGCACTGGGTTGCTCCAGCTGGCTGGCCTGTAATAACCGGCGCTGTATTCACTGTCAGCGTTGCTGCATTGGATGTGATATTTCCACAGGTTCCGGTTATAATTACTGTATAGCTTGCTGCATCGGCAGGTGCAATATTATTGATGGTATAGGAAGCATTGGTTGCTCCGGCAATATTTACTCCGCCCTTTTGCCACTGGTAAGTTAAAGCGGTGCCTGTGGCTGTTACGGTAAAGGTTGCATTGGTTCCGGTGCACTGGGTAAGGCTGACAGGTTGTGTAGTAATGGCCGGTGCCGTATTTACAGTGAGGGTGGCTATATTCGATGTTACCGTGCCGCAGGTTCCTGTTACAACCACATCATAATTGCCTGCATTGGTGATTATAATGTTGTTCAACGTATAGGCAGCATTGGTGGCTCCGGCAATATTCGCCCCGTTTTTCCTCCACTGATAGGTGAGTCCTGCCCCTGTTGCGGTTACCGTAAATGTGACATTGGTTCCCGTGCATTGGGTAACACTTACAGGTTGACCCGTTATGGCGGGTGCAACATTTACCGTGAGGACGGCAGCGTTTGAAGTTACCGTTCCGCAGGAGCCTGTAATCACCACGTCATAATTTGCAGCATCAGTGATAAGGATATTGTTGATTGTATAGCTGGCGTTGGTCGCTCCGGCAATGTTTACAGTGTTTTTACGCCATTGATAGGTAAGTCCTGCTCCGGTTGCCGTGACAGTGAAGGTAACATTGGTTCCTGTACACTGGGTGGCACTGAGCGGCTGACCAGTAATGGCCGGGGCAGCGTTTACAGTCAATGTGGCCGGATTGGAGGTTACCACCCCGCACGTGCCTGTAACGGTTACCGTATAGCTGGCTGCATCGCCCGCACTGATGTTATTGATCGTATAAGAAGCATTTGTAGCTCCGGCAATGTTCACGGCGTTTTTCTTCCATTGATAGGTAAGTCCCGAACCGGTTGCTGTTACGGTGAAAGTAGCATTGGTGCCTGCACATTGGCTTACGTTTACCGGTTGGCCGGTAATATTGGGAGGACTTAACAGGGAAGCAGTAATTGTATTCGATGTGGCCGGATTTCCCGAATTACACCTGAGACTTGAAGTGAGCAGAACATTTACCTGGTCACCGGCAACGAGGGTTGCACTGGTATAGGTTGGTCCGCCTGTGCCAACATTGGCACCATTCAGACGCCACTGGTAAACCGGAGCGGTTCCTCCGTTAGCAGGTGTGGCTGTAAAAGTTATGGATGTACCCGGACAGAAGCTGCCTGCAGGATTAGCGACTATGCTTACGCTGACCGGCAAATTGGGAGTTGTAATGACTGTTTTATTCCCACCGCTCTTTTTACATCCTTTTTTGTCCATAGCCCAGGTCTGGTATGATCCTCCGGACAGTCCATTAAATACATTACTTACCTGGTAGCCGCTGCCACCTCCGGAGGTAATGGAATACTTGTTTGGGGCAATGCCACCATGGGCATATATGGTTATGGAGCCGTTTGACTGGCCCTGGCAGGTGCTTACAACACTGGCTGAGTCAAATATAAAAACCGGTGGTATGCTGTCGGTAACACCTTCAAGGAACAATTCGCGGGCTGTTGCCGGTGTAGGATTTCCACAATTATTTGCATCATTGACCCTTACCTCGTACCATCCTTTGGGCAGGCCGGTAGCCGATTGGTTATGCTGGTTGATTGTAACCCAGCTTCCGGAATTATTCACATACCAGTCGTAGGTATAGGGTGTGGTTCCACCGGTTACAACCGATTGCAGAATACCGTCGCTGCCTTCATTACAGGTGAGGCCCTTAATAATCGTAATATCTGAAACGGTAAGCTGTGCCGGCTGGGTAATTACCAGGGCCGCATTTAATGTGCGGGTACATGTGGGTGTTGCCTGATCCCGCATTACTACGTTATAAGTGCCGGGAGCAAGTGGTGAAAAAGTTCCCGAAGCCTGCCATGTGGTACCGCCATTTCGGCTGTACTGGTAAGTTCCTGATCCGCCAACCGGTGCGCTGATCACAATGGTTCCGTTGCTTTTACCAAAACAGGTAACATTGGTGGAATTAAGCGTTGCATTCAGCTGGGCTGGTTGCGATATAACAAGCGCACCATTGAGTATCTTTATGCAGGATGGGTCGTTTTTGTCGCGTATCTGTACATTGTAGGTGCCAGGGGATAACAGGGTAAAAATACCTGTGGCTTGCCACGATGTTCCGCCATTGTTCGTATATTCCCAGGCTCCCGAACCGCCTGTTGGATTGCTGATGGTTATGGTTCCATTATTTGAGCCGAAACAGGAAATATTAGTTGAGGCTACAGTAGCGCCTAATATGGCAGGCTGAGTGATCTGGAGTGTATTGAAGTCAATTACATCATCAGTATTTACATCCCTGACAAATACGGTATAAAAATCCGGGCCAAGTCCTGAAAAAGTGTGGTTCAGAAGGGCAGTCGGACCGAAAGAGTCGCTGACTGATGGCATGAATGTCTTGTAATATACATAACGGTACGAGGAGGTCCCACCCGAAAGAGAGATTGTAATCGAACCGTTAGAACCACCATTACAGGTGACATTTTGTTTGGTAAAAGTAATGGTTTGTGCATTTGTACTGGCAAATGCCAGGAGCATTGCCAGGATACAAACCATTGAATATTTAAAATTGCGATTGGCCATTGGATGAAAAATTAATTCTTTCCGTTTTCGTTTTCTTTGATCTCGACAGTCTTGCCTGCAGGCAATCCCTTATTATCCACTATTTTGACAAAGTATTTTCCGGGTTTTACATTCCTGAAAACATACGATTTGCCGGTGTTAGCCTCTGATTGCATGAGCACTTCTCCATTCATAGGGTCATTGGTCATGAGATAGTAGGTGAAACCAGGTTCGCCTTCCTTAACAGTCACTGTGATATTCGCCGTGACTGCCGTTGCCGTATTATTGTATTTAGTCTTTATTTCGTACCGGATTGCCTGGGAGAACATAGGAGCTACTACCAGATAGGAAAATAGCAGCACAACAAATAATTTTTTCATGAGTATCTCGGTTATTTTCAGTTAAAATGAGGTGCAAAATGCCATAAATATCAATGTTTACGAAATGTTAATAAATAAGTTTCGTTGTGTATAAATGCATGTAACCATTGTGTTTCCTGAGATAGTGCATAAAAAAAATAACCACGGAGAACGCTGAGAAGTCCGCAGAGGGCTCAGAGAATTGATTATTCTTCGCTCCCCGTTTAAATCTCTGTGATTCCAATGGCTAATTTTTACGTCTCCAAGGGATTAAATCATAAATATTTCTTAATTTAATAGCTGGATTTATTCCAAATCGTTATTGGCAATGAATGATGATGAACTAACCGGAAGAATTATCGGAATAGCTATTGATGTGCACCGTGCCCTTGGTCCGGGATTGCTTGAAAATGCCTATAAGGAATGTTTGTTCTATAAGCTTCAAAAATCCGGAATTAATTGTATTAAGGAGAAACCAATGCCATTAATTTTTGAAGGAGTTAAAATGGATTGCGGGTATAGAATTGATATTCTTGTTGAGGATAAAGTGGTTATTGAAATTAAAAGTGTAGAAATGTTAACAGATGTACATTTAGCTCAAACCCTTACATACATAAAACTGGGCAAATACAAGCTTGGCTTATTAATAAATTTTAATGTTGTTTTACTTAAGAATGGTATAAAAAGGATTGTGAATAATTTTTAAGTAACGCCAAAACTTAACCGCTGAGATCGCAGAGATATGCGAAGAGGATGTAGAGAAAAGTTAAAAACTCAGTGCCCTCCGCGAAAAAACTCAGCGCACTCCGCGGTTAAACTCCAGGCGCCGAAGGCGCTTTACTCCTCCTTCATATCCTCCACATACCCCTTATTAAGGTAATGGATCGGATACCAGGCCGCAACCAGGCCGATTATAATCACACTGACAAGCACGAGGGCTACATCGGAAAACTTTACAAGAACCGGGTATGCATCTATAATAAAGGTACCCGAACCCTGTAGTTTGATAATACCAAAACGCATCTGCAACCAGCATATCAGCAAACCCAATATAGCTCCCAATATGGCCCCGGAGGCTGAGATCATCCATCCTTCCAGCAGGAATATCCGCCTGAGAAGGCCTGAATCTGCACCCAGGTTCCGAAGGGTGATAATGTCCTTTTTCTTTTCAAGCATCAGCATGGTCAGGGTGCCGATCACATTAAAGGATGCAACGATCAATATAAAAATAAGGATAAGGAATATCGCCCATTTCTCTGTTTGCATGGTCTTGTAAAAGAGATCATTTTGCTGGTAGCGGTTTTGAACCACGAAATCTTTTCCCATAATAGCGGTTACGGCCTTTTGTATGTCAGGTCCGCCCGCACCATTCATAAACTTGACTTCAAGAATATTTACCTCGCCATGGCTGTATTCAAACAGGTTTCTTGCAAAGGAGAGTGGCACAAGGATGTACCTTGTGTCATAATCCTGCTCAATGCTGAACACACCCGAGACTGAGATGTATTTGCGGTTCAGCGCCCTTTCAGCATCCAGTGATGGTTGTTTGAGCCGGCGCGGCACAAAAATAGTCATCTGGCGCGGCGAATAGGGTCTTACGTTGAGGTATAAACTGATCCCTCTGCCAATCAGGGCGTGGGGTTCAGGATTTTCCCGGATGTCATAGGTGCCTTCAACCATCATGCTGTCCAATCCCGTGATGATGCCATAATTTTCACTTACGCCTTTTACTATGGCAATGGTTTGCTGCTCTTCATACCTTACAAGCGCCTTATCCTCCAGCACAAAACTGATATCCAGCACACCGGGCACTGCCTTTAGTTTACGAATGGTCTCCCCGTCAGGGATAAATGACTTGCCTTCTACGAGGGTTATTTTCAGATCGGGATTAAAGGAATTGATCAGTGACTTGACAAGGTTGTCAAAGCCATTAAAAACGGAAAGGATAACGATCAGTGCCATTGTGCCTACCATCACACCCATAACACTGATGGCCGAAATGATATTGATGGCATTGTGTGATTTCCTGGCTACCAGGTAACGGCTTGCTATGTAATAGGGAAGGTTCAAGGCATCAGGTGGCTTAAACCGGTTAAGATTTCAGCAGTTTGTCAATGCGTTCAAAATAATCCATGGAGTCATCCAGGTAAAAAACGAGATCGGGAATCACCCTTACCTGGTGGCGTATATGCTGGCCCAGGATCGAACGAAGATGTTTGGAATGCGGCTTGACCTGTGCAACGATATCCTCATCCTTGTTATGGGGAAACACGCTGAGATATACCTTAGCCAGTGCCAGGTCGGGAGTAACCCGTACCATGGTGACTGTAATCATGCGGCCCGGAAACAGAGTCTTGCTTTCAGCCTGAAAAAGAACGGCCAGCTCTTTCTGTATCAGCCTTGCTATTTTGTTTTGCCTTACTGAATCCATCTTCACTCAATATAAAATGATTTTATGCTGCCAATATAACAGTATCCCTGTCATCTCAACCCATCTCCTCCTGACAACCTTCCCCTGTAAAAGTAAATTTTTTAAATAACATTTTATAGATTTGTGGCCTTGTATATATGCAACCTCACGCAAACCACGATGAACATGACAAAAAAAAGAGTACTATCCTGCATTCAGCCCACGGGGGAGATCCATATCGGCAATTATTTCGGCGCTATCCGGAATTGGGTTGACATCCAGGATAAATATGATTGCGTTTACGGGGTTGTGGATCTGCATGCCATGACTATGCCATATGATCCCAAAGCTTTGCAGGAGAATACACTCAGAATGTTTATCGATCTGCTGGCATTGGGAATTGACCCTTCCCGGTCGGTACTTTTCGTTCAATCTCTTGTTCCCCAGCATACAGAATTAACCTGGATCTTCAGTTGCGTAACATCATACGGTGAGCTGTCCCGCATGACCCAGTTTAAAGATAAATCCGATCAGCTGGAAGAGGGTTCAAAAAAATCGTTTGTTTCGGCCGGTTTGTTTACATACCCGGTTCTGCAGGCAGCGGATATCTTAATTTACAGGGCAGATTTTGTCCCGGTGGGCAAGGACCAGGAGCAACACCTTGAACTTTCAAGAAACATTGCCGTACGTTTCAACAACCAGTTCGGGGAGTATTTTCCTGAGCCTGCCCCATTGTTTACAGAAGTACCCAAGCTGATGTCACTGGCCGACCCCACGAAAAAAATGAGCAAAAGCATGGGGGACAAGCATTATATCGGAGTATTTGAAAGCGAGGAGTCCATCCGTAAAAAAGTTAAAACAGCGGTTACCGATATCGGTGGTCAGCCGGCAGGAGAAATGAGTCCCGGGGTATCCAATCTTTTTACGATCATCAGGGCCTGCGGCAACATGGATGTATGGAATTCACTGATGAATGATTACAATGGGGGTATATTGAAATACAAGGACCTGAAAGATGCCGCCGCTGATTCTCTTATCGGGACGCTGAAACCATTCCGGGAACGCCGGGAAGAACTCAACGCGGACCAGGCCAGGATCAAAGTGCTTGTAAGGGATCTTTCGGCCGTGGCACGGGAATATGCGGAAAATACTCTTAATGAAGTTAAAGCACTGACGGGACTGATAAGGGTATAAAGAAAAGTTCTGCAGTTCTGCAGTTAAACAGCCGCGTCAGCCCATTAGCATATTGGCACATTGGCATATTAGCACATTAAACTCTGCGTTCTCAATAAAGCGCAGCGCCTCTTTTCTACTCTATCAGCTACATTGTAAACTCCGCGCCCTCTGCGCATAACTCTGCGCACTCCGCGGTTAAAATTTTGGGATCTCTCTCCCAAATAAAAAGTCCCGGCTCAACACCGGGACTTGCCCTGACTAAACAGGTATATTTTGGGAACTGTCAATATTTATATTGCAAAAACAATGCCAAACGATAAATTTTTTGAACGTCTTTTTTAATGATTTCTACAATACCGTATGTCCTCCGGACAATTCCGGCATGATCACGATTTCTACAATACCGTATGTCCTCCGGACAATCTCTGACTGCAAGACTGCAAGACTAGTTTTTATAACCGAACACCTTGGCAGTAACATCCACCACCGGCAATTCCCCATACGGTTTGCGAAAAAATTTGGTTTCCACAAGCACACAATGCGCATTCATGGAAGCAGCCTTTTTACGGAGATTTATGGCTGCCCGCCGCATCAGCTCTTCGTTATTCATGTTGCCTGTTTCACCCTCATACCGTGTTTTGATTTCACCCAGCGCCATCAGGTTATTCACATCGCCCGGATTTTCTGTCACTATAACCTTCATCCAGTCTTTTTGTCCCTTTACAATAATTCGTCCGGTATCAACCAGTTCTTTTTGTTTTACATCAGCATCATCCAGGGCGATGAACAGGTCGCGTCTTCCGTTTGCATAAAGTATCTGGCTTACCCGTGTGCGACTCAGGTTCTGTAATGTATTGTCAAGGGGACAGGTAAAGTGAACTTCCGAAAAGCTGACATTGATGATCTTTCCTACGAAAACCTCCCTGTCAAAAGTGATGATCTTGTCGTAGGCAGCCAGGGAAGAGGAATCGAGGTTATATAATTGGCCAAGACGGGTAAGTTCGGGATTTACAAGACTGTCTGTCATAGCTTTTAACCGGTAATCGGCCGGCCCTGATCTTACAGTTTGTGCCTGAAGGAATTGGATACGAATTATTAACAGTGTGACCAGAATAAGAATTCGCATAATATGAGAAGAAGTGGTTTGACAATATTACGGATAAACGGGGCAGGGGTTACAGACTGCGATGGTCAGGTTATTAACCGGACTTTAGTTTGGGGAGTCTGCCAGGACAGGACTGTTGTCAAAAATTATCCGCACCATGGCGCCTTTGTCAGGAAGATTATTTATTTCCAGTTTGGCAGAGAAGGTATCCAGAATTAGTTTTACTGTCGCCAATCCGACTCCAAATCCATGTGAATGGTACCGAAGGTTATCAGCTGCAAAAAGGTCATACAGGCTTTCCATTGCTTTGGTGGAAAATCCGGGTCCGTTGTCGGCCACCTCAACTCCGACCAGGCTTTCATCCTGGAAAATCTTAATACTCACTTCACCCCTGTCGGACGAATATTTAAGCGCATTGTCCAGGATCAGTTCCATACAGGTATTAAGCAACCGCTGGTCGGCCTTTACAAACAGGTTTTCTTCAGGTGCTGCATGAACAAACTGAATTTTGGAACGGTCCGGTTTGAATATTTCCATTACCTGCATTACGGAATTCCTGAGCAGAACAGGCCTAAGATTGATTTTATAGTTTTTGGCCTTTATTTCGGTAAACAGAAGTGAGATCTCAGACAGTTTAACAAGCCGTTTTACAAGCAAGTTGATTGACTGGATATATTCCTTTTGTTCAGGAGACTCAACAATTTCTTCCAGGATCAGCGTGAATCCATGAATTCCCTGCAGGGGAGTTCTCAGCTCATGGTTTATATGCCGGATGAATTCATCTTTTGCCTTGTCGAGGTTAGACAGGTCCTCATATGCCTTCTCCAGCTTCCGGTTGGCAATTGTAAGCTCTTTGTTGGCCTGGGTGATCTCCGTGGTGCGCAAACGCACTACCTCTTCCAGTCGCAGGTTAATGGCCTTTAATTCGGCTGTTGTATTTTTAAGTTCGAGGTGGGTTTTCACCCTGGCAATCAGTTCAGCGGCATTGAATGGCTTCAGGATATAGTCAACGGCGCCTGTATTAAATCCCTTGAGGATATCTTCAGGCTCGGTGCGCGCGGTGAGGTAAATAACGGGAATGTCACGCGTGAGGGGATCGGCTTTCAGATGGGCACAAACCTCATAGCCATCCATCAACGGCATGGCAATATCAAGAAGGATCAGATCAGGCAGCTTATACCGGGCAATTTCCAATGCATCCGCACCACCTGTAGCGAGCAATACACCAATCCCTTCCACATGCAGCACCTCGCTCAGGAAATTCAGGTTACTGGGGATGTCATCCACAATCAGAACCTGCTGTTTTTTATATGCGTCATCTAGTTCCATGAATGCTGTAAAATATTGTCAAGGTATTTCCTGAAACCGGGCAATACTTTTATGATCTGATCTATCTGGTGTGCATGAGTGAGCCTTTGCAGCATCCTGCCATAATCTGCCAGGGGAGCGATATCATATTCTTCACCAACATGGGTAACCGATTGTGAAAAGGTTTCCAGGTTTTCTATTGAAAGAACACGGCTAACCTCTTCAAAGCCCGGTGTAAGGATACTTACAATTTCAGGGCCGGCTTTTGCATAAACAGCCTCATTACCATCCAGCAATTTTTCGATAATCTCCGATTCCTTTTCGGGCTGGTCTGACATCAGTTCGCCATCGTCATCATGCAAAAGAGCGGGAAGCGTAAAGATAAAACGGCTTCCTTTTCCCGGTTCACTTTCTGCCGTGATGGTGCCATTATTCTTGGCAATCATTTCCTGGCAGATGATCAGCCCCAATCCGGCACCTCCCTTGTCAGATGAACTCATCCTTGCCTGGGAAAAGTCAAAGTCGAACAGGCGTGCCAGGTTTTCAGCCGGAATCCCGATACCGGTATCTGCTATGGATACGATGGCCTGCTGGTTCCGCAGTGCACAGGAAATAGTAATCATGGCCCGGAGGAAGGAGTATAATTGATCGCGTTCGAAACCAGGTTCTGCAGCACCGTGGTGATCATTGACCTGTCGGCCGAAACGAGAACCTGATCCTGGGTTGTAATGCTAAAATGAATATCTTTCCGGGCGGCTTCACGGGTGTTCATTTCAAGAACATCCTTAACCAGACTGCTCAATTCCACCGTTTCAGGTTTGCATTCAAAAGACCTGCGCTGCAGCCGTGACCATTCAAGCAGATTCGACAGCACTTTCTGAACCTGCGATGAAAGGTCATATATCAGCCGGGCATACTGCTCCGGCTTTTTTTTGTCCTTGCTGCTATCCGTGCGCTGCATCAATTCGGCAAAGCCCATGATCGTATTAAAGGGATTCTTCAGGTTATGGGCTACGAAGGAGAAAAACCGGTCCTTCTGATCGTTCAGATCTTCAAGTTCTTTTCCCTGTTCTGCCAGTTTTCTGTTTAAGGCAAGCTGCTTGTTATTGAGTTTGTTCAGGAGGTATAGCATAAAAGCAAGTACCAATGCCAGCGTAACAAAGAGAATGATTACCAGCGTCCTCGTTTTAAGTGATTTCTGACTTTGAACATTTTCAATTTTGAGCCCGGCATTTTCACGTTCTTTTTTGCCCAGTTCATAAAGAGTCTGGATACGGGCAAGCTGGTTTCCCTTTTCAAGATTCATTACGCTATCCGACAGGTCTTTATACTGCACAAAATAAGCATAGGATTCTTTATAATCATCTTTTGCGGAATAAATGTCGGACAAAACTTTTGCTGCATCACGGGTTATCTGCAGGAAGCCTTTTGATTTGGATAGTTTATATCCGTCTTGTCCATACTTCAGGGCAGCCGGATAATTTTTAAGGTTAAGATATCCGCGTGCAATATTTACCATGGCGGATGAACGAATGTAGTCATCGGGTGGATTTCCAACAAATTCCAGCACCTTGTAAAAGCGCTTAAGTGCATCTTCATGCTTGCCCAGGCGTTCGTATCCATAGCCGATATAATTCAGCAGATCAACTTTTTCTTTTTGCATGTTCAGGCTATCGGCAAGGAGAAGAGAGGCAGTATAATACGAAAGGCCTTTTTCCACACTGTCATTCTGCACATAATTCTGGCCCATGTGCATGTAATTTTCGGCGATCTGGTGAAAATTGCGGATGTCCTTATTCAATTCAAGTGCCTTGCGATAGTAAGCCTGTGCATTGGAAAAGTCATTGGCCAACATATAGATAAGGCCGATTTGATCATTGCAGTGCGCAATATTCGCTGTATCTTTCAACGATTCAAAAGCATTCATGGCCTGCAGCGAAAAGTCAAGTGCCTTGTCAAAAACCGCATTCATTGTGTAGATATGGGCCAATGCCTCATACGACAATCCGGTTCGCAACTTGTCTTTTTTCTCCAATGACAGATCCAGTGCTTCCCGGCCATACAGAAATGCCTGCCTTGGATCGGCAGAATTCAATTTTTCGCTCAGGGAAATCAGCAGGTCTATACGGGCCGTATCCGTGGAATTTTCAAGCAGCAGTAGCATGCTGTCGGTCGGATTTACAGGTTGGGCCTGTGCCTGAAGACAACCGGGAGTCGTCCATATAATGACCAGGAGGATAAGCACCCGGTATATCACATTTTTAAGGTTCATTGAAATTGTCAATTTAGGCGAGCAAAGACGTAAAATACGAAGATAATAATAATTTTTAAACCCTTGTTACCCCGCCGGTCACAACAAATTTCATTACCTCACCCGGGGGAAGGTTAAGAGGGGTAACATGTTCCTTCGGAACCACAAACATTTCACCCGACCAGTTATAGGAATGCGGGAATAAAACAGCCACCTTGTCCTTGATCCCAAAATAAGTAAGGTCATCTGCCGTGATAAAGCCAATCTTTTCGAGGTTAGAGACCATATTGACCTTTACAAGGACCGGATGCGTAAATTTTCGTTTTTCGCCAACAAAGGCATTAAAAAAATCAGTGAGTGAAGTATAAAGCAACTTCACGATCGGTGCTTTTTCAAGGATCGTATCAAAAAGCTGACCGATGGGCTTGAACAGGAAGGATTGTCCCGCCCATCCAAGCAGGGTGATAAAGGTGAAAGTTACAACCAGACCGATGCCCGGGATCTGGATTTTGAAGAGGTAATTCACAATATTGCGAACGGGACCGTCAATGGTATCAAATACCCAGTACACAACGAAAATGGTGATGCCGGCAGGTGCTGCAAACAGCAAACCCTGCAGGAAGTAGCGGAAAAGTTTTTTCATATGAAGTGTTTATTCGGTTTCCAGGGGATATTGCCGCAAAGGTAGTTAAAAGCAGGATTTTCGTTATTCGGTAATCCTTTGATTGGAAATATTTCGTAGAGACAAGGCACTGCCTTGTCTCTACAATTTTTCACAAATTAATTGATATACCCACCACCAATCACTGAATACCCAATTCCCTTCTGGTCTTGATCGGCAATCCCCCTGCAACAAGTGCGTACGAATCCTTAATCCATTCCCGGAGGCGTTTTTCAGGTACGGAGCTCATGAGAACAATTGTGTTCCAATGCGTTTTGTTCATATGATAACCTGGAGTCACCTCGCTGAATTCCTCGCGGAGAGCAATGGCTTTTTCAGGATCACATTTGAGATTCAGTGTTCTTGCTTCGAGGCTCATGAGGGCAAATATCTTTCCCATCACCTTGAATACCAGGGTATCCTCGCCAAAAGGAAAACTTTCAGTTACTCCTTTCATTTCAAGGCAAAATTCGCGTACTGCTTCTGCTTCCATTTTCAATCTTCGATGTTCAAGTTAAAGGTTCGATATTCGATGTTTGATGTTTGAGCTCACTCTTCGAAATTCAGCGTTCGGTGATCAGCTTTGTTCGGTGTTAATTTCAGGTTAGTCCTTTGTTTCTCCCTTAAACAACATCGGCACAAAAAAGGTATACACTACAAGCAATAACTTTCCGTACCCCGGGTCATACCAGGAAAATTGGGCGAATGGTCCGCCAAATACATATACCCAGAGGACAAGAGCGAAAACCGTCAGAAAGCGCTGGGTCAACTGGGTTACATTAGCCATCTGGCCCAGGTAAATCCATGCGCCGATCACTGCATTGCCAAAGGCAATCCAGAGCATGGCCTGCTTATTGTTCATGGCCGAGG
>CAVQXX010000013.1:0-12693 GCA_963717995.1 uncultured Bacteroidales bacterium | reverse complement strand
TATCTCCATTATCGGACAGGGTTCGCTCATTACTAAATCGTTTCCCTCAAGTTCGGCAGCGCTGGATGCAAGTTTAGGCGAATGAACCGGCATAAACCGGGGTGAACAGCTCAGAATGTCGATGCCCGGGGCATCCATTTTCTCTAAAGCATTTCATTGCATCCCCATAAAGAGGAACATGTGCCATCATGGTCTCTTCTAAAAGAAGGTGACCTCCCGACTTAAAGTTATGCTTTGCACACCACTCTTTGATCGGCTTGAAATAATTATTGGCTATCAAATCCCCCACAGTGTGAAAATATTGATAGCGTACCTGCTGACCAGCAGGACCTTTGTCAGAGAACAGCTCAACAAGCCTTTCTTCAGGCCGGTATCCGTAGCGTTTATTAATTTCTACCGACAGAACCTCCTGCCAGGGGATCACCGACCATGTATACCATTCAAAAGGGACTGCCATCAGGGATGGCTCATCGGTAAATGTGGAAGTGAAATATTTACCAAGGTCTTTCCCAAGGTAATCAGCGTAAATTTCGTGATTAACCCTGAGAAAAGTCTCGGTCACCTCCGGTATCATCAGCGAAGGATAATGCGGACTGGCAGATCCTCCCGGTTTTTTTGAAACCTGAAATCCCTCATAAAGCTGATCCTTTGTGACGGCAAATATGTTCCATTTTCCTTCAGGTGCTTTCCAGTCGAGGTAAGAACCATTGATAAAACTTGAAAGATCGGTTTTCCTGCTATAATCCACCACCTTCCCTGAAACAGGAAATGCAGCCACTAATTCTGATTTTCCGGGAGGTAGCCTGAAATGTAAAGGCCCCTGATTTACCAGGGTATCGTCGAAAAAAGAGCCCCATTACTTCCCATTCAGGATTTTCCCTGATAACAAGATCTCCTGCGTTGCCAGAAGGATAACCGTTTTCATCATAAAGCCACAACTCCATTCCGGCATTTCTGGCTTTTTCGCAGAAACGCAGGGTGGCTTTCATCGCTGTATCTTCCAGGTAATGCTCAAAGGGGACATTAATGGTAAATCCCCCGTATCCATTATCGAAATAAGCCTTAATTAAAGAATCTTGTCCGGATTCATCCAGGGGAATTCCATGAACATTCTGGTTCATGCGGTAATTCAAGGGGGGATTTGAAAAATTCTTCCGGAGTTCCTTATCATTGGATTGGGTGCAGGATATCACACCGATTAAAAGGATAACAACATTGAATCTGAAGTTGGTTTTCATTTGTATATAATTTAATTTTTTACGGACCAGGTTGATTTTTTTAACCCAATTTTATAAGTTGTTCAGTTCTACAGTTGCCCACAAGTTGCTTGCAGAAAGTTCAACGGCTTTTCGCAGATTTTCAGTGGCAGTTTTTTCATCACCCAAACCGCGTGATCCAAGTCCTTTCAGCAAATATGCATTGGACAGGCGTACATTTTCCGCTTCCTTTTCGCCAAATTTGGCAAAGAAATCGACCTCCGGTTCTTTAGTCATTTGCCTGGTCCCTTCAAGAATCAGCGCATTGAATGTTTCAGACGCTTTTTGTTTATTCCCGGTTTTCATCTGACTTAAACCCTGATAATAGCTTATGATTCCCAATTTCTTAATGCTTTGAGCAGCTGATTTTGTGAAATACGTTTTGGCATCAGATTTCTTTCCCAGTACTTCATATGCCAATCCAATAAAATAATTGATCTGGGGATTGCGGGCATCGGCCTTTTCGTTTTCAGCTTTGTTTCCGGCAACAGCTAAAAACTGGGCTAAAGCAAGTTCATTTTTCTTTTCGGCGAGATACTTTTTACCCAGTAAAAGATGCGCATCCACGGTGATATCACTCACCCGCGAGCTTCCTTCACGAAAATGGAAAGTACTTTTGCTAAGGTATTCCACTGATTTTTCAGCTTGTCCCGAGAGGTTTAGAACCATGATTTCACGCACGAAAGCATCGTCGCGCTGCTTAACAATTTCATTGGCTCCTTCGAATAGTCTGGCTCTTTTTTCAATTGGAGAGTTATTCTTTTCGTAAAGCGGATCGAGTTCAGCGTAGTAAACCGGATCGTCTTTTTGCAATTCAAATGCCTTTTCGTAAGCAGCAATTGCCTTCGGAATATCCTGAAAATGGTGATAATATCCCCAGCCCAGGTTTCTCCAGGCAATGGCAAGTGTTGGCTCTAGTTTTACAGCAACTTCCCAGTTTTCGATGGCCCTTTGTGGCTGCTTGTCATACAATAAATTTCCGAGATAATAAAAGGGTTTGGCATCGTTCGGACGATAACTTGCAGCCAGTCTTAATACTTTTTCATCTTCCAGCCTGAAGGGAAAGCCATAATCTACAGATTGAGCCGAAGCCTCATCAAAGAATTTTCCGGCCCCGGCCTTATTCCCTTTTTTATCCTGAAGATAACCCAGGTAGTAACTGATCATCTGGTCTTTTCCTGAAAAACGGCGAAGTATATCTTCGGCTTCGGCAGGAAATCCGTCGTTGAGGTAGGCGACAGCCAGTTCGAGATAGTTCTGGTTGAAGTCGCGCATTTTCAGATTCAGTTGGGTCAATAATTCCTGATTGTTGATTTTCATTGATTCCAGAGCCAGCAAAAAAAGCTCGTTTCCTGTTCTGAAATCGAGTGGATCGGCGTGCCAAAACCGGTGCAAGAATTGTCTGTGCTTCGTCCGGGTTTCCCAGTTTCCGGAGAATAGAAGCTTTAAGATTAATAGCACTGTTATTTAAGGAATTGGTGCTTAACGATTGATTAATCTGCATCAACGCTTTTTTGAAATCACCTTTCATGCATGAAATCTGTGCCAGTTCAAAATAGGCTGCCGAATGCCAGGCATAATCCCAGGTTGCACGGTAAAGGTGTCAATCGCTTCGTCATACAATTCCCAGTGCTTTTAAAGTCAATCCCTGCAAATAAAGCGCTTCACCGTTTGAAGGGCGGGTGTAATCTTTGGTAAGCCGTTTAATTGCTTTGCCGAAATAGCTTCTTGCTTTGTCATAATCTCCATTCCGAGGTGGATATTGCCGACAGCAGTGTTAGTGCGAATATCTCCCGAATCACGTTTCAGCAGCTTCCATAAAATAATCCATCGCATTGAAAGTCGGATTGTAAAATTGCAGGATGCGGCTGCCGGTCAGATACAATTCCTCAATGGTTTTCATCTCTTCGGATAGCGCAGGCCTTTTCACTTCTTCAGGAAGTTTCTCAACGGGTTTTGGTTCAACAGGTTGGTAAGCAGACCAATAATTTCGTGATTTTCAGAATTGATCATTTCGGTTGAAAGATCGGTTATTGCAAACTCCCCTTCAATTTTGATGGTTTCAGTAAAAGCTTTTTCCGGAGAAATTTCAACGACTTTTTCTAAAACGGTTTCGCCTTTTTTTTCAGGATAATAAGGGCCCTGGCTCACTTTTTGTGTTGAATAATATCCCAGAAAAACCATGTTGTTATCCCGCTTTTCGAGATTTACTGCTCCATTCAGGTTGGCATTTTTGAATCCCTGAATATCTTTTACCGGATACCAGTACTGTTTCAAAGTTTTTACTTCGTAAGGTCTGATCCAGCTGTAATCGGGCTGATTGTCGGAGAAGGCGCCAACCATAATTTCCACATACGGGCCATCTTTTTCGGTCAGCAGACCTTCAGTCGCCTGACCTTGTTCACCTGAACCCCATTCCCATAACTTGGCGCCTTTCACAATGTTGTGATCGCCAATATGCACTGTTCCGGTTTCTTTACCATGGTCGTAACCACCCATAAAATCTTCCTTCAGGTCGTATGCAAAATAAGAATTCTGATGAACTGAATTCATCCAGTAACTAAGGTCAACACCTTTTGTAAAATCTTCTCCATTATATACCTCGGTTGAAAAGGGCCAACGGGTAAAACTGTTTTTAGCATGGTAAACAGCTGTATTCACGCTGGGTGGAAAAATAACCTGGTAATCTTTGTTGGTATGTGCTGCCACATTTGCCCAGAATAAAAAGGTGTTGGTAAATGGGGTCGGATTGCGGTATTTTGACCTCATTGCAAAATACGATTTGCCGGGAAAGACAGTCATCCCGATTGACCAGCGCATGCGATGGCGCGGTTCGGTTTCACCAATCCAGATGGTTTTGCTGCCATCGGCATTTTCGGTCAGTGTGTAATCAACAGGCAACAAAGTAGATGCCCGGTGGTGATGAATTACACACCACTCAATACCGCCTGAAACCCATGCACCGGTCATTCCAATGTTCGACGGTTTTACCACATTGTTTTTATAAACGAAATTGTAGTTGCTGGTTTTATCGGTTCCGTAGTACAGTTTTCCACCGATTTCAGGAGTTACACACAGTTTGATGTATTCGTTTTCCAGAATTAATGCTTTCCAGAATTTGTCAGTCTTTTCATTAGAAATCATATCATTCAGCGCATATGGATAGATCACTTTCGAAGCGCCCTGGTAAGATTCTCCCTTAAAAAACATGGGATTTTTATTGGGTGGCATCACCATATAGGTAGGCAAGGCCCATTGTTGTTCCGAAATTTTCACCTGGGCAAAAAGGCTATTCAACTGAAAAAAAAGAGAGGTAAAAAAGCAAATTAAAAGTGATGAATATTTGAATAAAGCTGGTTTTAGTACCATGATATTTTAGAATAGATTGTTTTGCGACCGTTACTTATTCAAAACTAATAAATTCTCCTGTTCATTTTGTTGAATTCCTGACTCTTTTGGAGTAGTAACTTGAATCTCCCCACTCTCCGTACGCAATTACATTTTCCGCAAGCGCAATTCGGGCTTCAAGACAGGTTTTACAATCATCAGGATTTTCATCCGTGCAGGGTTTGTTCTGATAAAGAAGGTAGTCATCGCGGTATTTGCCGGGAGTGATGTTGGGCATGATCACGTTGGCTCCGATCTTAATTGCCTTTTCCCTGCCCAGTTTATCAATTGCCTGTAACGCTGTAGTGGCAGCTATATTTATGTCTTTCATTAGAATACGCAAAACAGCGATCATTTTCAGCGTGAGCTGGAAACGTTCCTCCCGGGGCAATAACATTTCCCTGAATTCATACAGGGGTGTTTCCTCGTGTTCAAGGTAAGGACCCATGCCCACCATATCAATATTGAATTGTTGCATGAACAGCAAGTCACCTGCGAGGTCTTCGGGGGTTTGGAATGGCAATCCGATCATTACCCCGGTACCAACCTGGTAGCCGGTTTGCTGAAGACTGAAGAGGCTGTTGAGCCTGCGCTGAAAACTGTGATTTTCATCGTTGGGATGAAGCTTTTTGTATAATTCAGGGTTGGAGGATTCTATACGAAGAAGGTATCTGTGTGCCCCACTGTCATGCCATAATTTATAGGTTTCAGCTGATTGCTCACCACAGGATAATGTGATCCGCAGTTTGCCCGCAGTAGCCTGATGAATGGCTGTCAGTAATTTCTCAATCCTGGCTGTAAAACTGTCATGCTGAATCTCACCCGACTGCAAAACAAGGGAACCGTAATTATTATCAGCAGCGAACCTGGCTGCGTCAATTATCTCGTCATCTGTCAGGTTATAACGGTGAACATGGCTGTTGTCATACCGGATTCCACAATAGAGGCAGTTTTTCAGGCATACATTTGAAAACTCAATTAATCCCCGGAAGTATACCTTGTTTCCTACCTGCTTTTCCTTAATTCTTGCAGATTCAGCGAATAATTGTGATTTTTCCTTTCCCTGCAAACCGAGAAGATACACGATTTCTTCACGAGTAACCGACGATTTTGAAAATACTTTATCCAACCTAATCATTTCTATATGTATCCTTATTTCATGCTCAATACTTATTTCTACCGATATGCAATCCTAAGAAGATATTCCTACACTGCAGAACCACAGAACCAACATTCTTGCCACAAAGTCACCAAGGCACTAAGAATCTCATTGCATTCGACCCTCAACTCTCACAGAATGAACGACTACAAGACTACAAGACTGCATGACTGCAAGACTGCATGACTGCATGACTGCAGAACTCCTCGTCCCTCGTCACTCGTCCCTTGTCCCCTTAAAAGGTTTTATCGCTCGTTCATAGACTCCCTGTATCCAGGCTATCGCCATTCCATAGTTAGTTACCGGTATGCCAGCTTCAATGGCTTGTTTCAACCTGTTTACCAGCTGTTTTCTAGTGATCATGCATCCTCCGCACTGCACAACCAGTGCATAATCGGTAATCGGGCGGTCAAGGTGATTGAGTCCGTTCACCACATCAAATGACAATTCCTTTCCCGTGTAACTGCTCATCCAGCGGGGTATTTTTACCCGGCCAATATCATCGCATGAAACATGGTGTGTGCATGATTCCAGCATCAGGACCCTGTCTCCGTTTTTAAGGTTATTGATTTCGGGAGTGCCCTTCAGATAGCTTTCAAATTCCCCCTTAAACCGGGCCAGCAAAATGCTGAATCCGGTGAGCGGAATATCAGGTGGAATTGAAGCATCCGCCTTAAGGATCACAGAAGTGTCACAAATGACCAGAGCAGGCCTTATGCCTGTTTTCCGCAGAAAATCATCAACTTCTTTTTCCTTAATTACTATTGTTACACAATCATTATCGAGCAGGTCGCGGATGGCCTGCACCTGGGGAAGGATAAGCCTGCCTTCGGGGGCTTCGGTGTCAATGGGAGTGATAAGCATAACAATGTCACCATATGAAACAAGGTCACCCAGCAGAGATTGTTTACGCCAGGCAGTTTGCGGCATTGTTTTTCCGATAATTTCCATCAGATCATTCCGGTTAACAGGATGCACACTGTTAAATGCAATTACGGGTGCACTGTACTTTTCAGAAAGCTGGTTATGGAAGTTGGTATCCAGTGGAAAAAGATCTGATTTTGTATGGATAAACAAATAAGGAATTCCAAGTTCATAGAGATCATCAAGCAGGCGCAGTTCGAACTCTCCCAGATTGTTTCTGTTGAGCACAACAAGGGCAAGATCAATTATCTTCATGATCTGCATAGCTTTGTCAATCCGCATCGCGCCCAGATCACCCACATCATCAATGCCCGCTGTGTCGATCAGAATGGCGGGACCGATTCCGGCTATTTCAATTGATTTCTTTACAGGATCGGTGGTGGTTCCCGGTTGAGGTGATACAATGGCCACATCCTGTCCGGTAAGGGCGTTGATGAGGCTGCTCTTTCCAAAATTCCGGCGGCCGAAAATGCCAATATGGGGTTTATTTTCCCTTCCCTTTTCCATCCTGGTCAATAATATCCTGTATGTTAAATCCTTCCTTCAGCAGGTTATCCGGTTGGATGATCTGTAAAAGCTTTTCTTCAGGCATGATGTTAAGCAAACGGTTGGCATCAATAATACTTATATGATTAATCTTCATTTCATTAGCCAGCCGGGCCGACTGGTTGTAACCGATATATGGAAGCAGTGCAGTGCTTATGGCTGCGCTGTATGACAGGTTCTCACCGGCCAGTGTTCCATTAACCTGCAGCCCGCCTACAAGATTCGTGCGTAACGTTTCATCGCAGGCAATCATTAGTTTAAGACTTTCAATAAGCGCATGGCCTATTATGGGAATATAGGCATTCAAATCGAGGCATCCCAGTGCACATAAGCCTGAAATAAGCTGGTCATTGCTGTAAATTTTATGAGCTGCGCTGACTACAAATTCAGGAACCACCGGGTTGACCTTCCCAGGCATTACTGAACTGCCCACCTGCAATCGGGGAATCAATAATTCTTTATTTTTCAGCAGATCGGAAGACAGCAGCCTCAGATCGGAAACCATTTTTTCAAGATTAACAGCATGGGCTTTGAGGATGGCATGGACCTCAACAAGGGCATCGAGGTTACAGGTTGCATCCTGCATGTTCTCGGCGCGAGTACATGGCATGCCGGTAATTTCCCTGAGCGTTTGAACAACTCCGGACATAAAAAAGCGGGGAACCGTTATTCCCGTTCCTATTGCGCTTCCACCCAGGTTAACAGTCTTAATCCGCTCGAAACATTTGGAAACCCTCCACCAGTCGCGCGATAAGGCATCACAATACGTGCTGAATAACCTTCCGTAAGATGAAGGTACAGCCTCCTGCATCTGTGTATAGGCGATCCGCATCATGCGCCGGCTGATCTTTTCCTGGTCCTCCGTGGCGGACCGCAGCTTGTTTATTGATTCTTCCAGCCTGGTAAACAACCGGAACAGTGCAATCCGGAGGGAAGTTGGAATAACATCGTTGGTGGACTGATAGATATTGGCCTGTTCAACAGGATCAATCCATTTGTATTCTCCCGGGAATGTGTCCGGTGGTCACAAGGGCCCTGTTGGTGATGATCTCGTTCACATTCATGTTGATACTGGTTCCCGCACCACCCTGGATAGCGGGAACGATAAAAAATTCAGCATGCAGGTTGTTTTCCACTTCAGCAGCAGCAGATACCAGTGCATCAATAATATTCCTTTCTATGAGGGGCTGTGGAAGATTTGCCTCCGGATACTTTGACCGGACAGAATCGGCAAACCTGGCATAGGTCATATAGCATGCTTTTTTCACAGTTCCCATTGCCTGGTACCATTCCTGGTGAAAAGGAGTTTTATCGGGGAAATTATGGACCGCCCGCAGGGAATGAATTCCGTAAAGAGCATCCACCGGAATTTCCACTGATCCTATAAAGTCGGTTTCTGTGCGCATTTTTAGGGGTTTAGGGGCTTAGGGGTTTAGGATGTTCGACTGGTGATGTCCCCCGCTGGCGGGGGGTAGGGGGTGGATACCCAAAACCTCCCCCTGACCCCTCCAAGGGGGATAACGTTCACGAGGAAACGACTGCACGACTGCACGACTGCATAACTTCATAACTGCAAAACTTAAAAGTAAAGGTCCCTTTCACCGGCCTTAATTCTATCGATTCGTGATCTGATTTCGGTTGCATTCACATTTCCATTCAATTGCAGAATGCTTTTATCAATAATATCCCAACCTTTCCTGGCTGTTTCGGGAGTGGCATAATCTTCGGATGTATTCCGCCAAAGTCAGCATGGCATTGGGTGAACAGAAGTTCTTAATAAAACCGGGGACTGAAAATTCCATGAAGTGTTCGCCAGTACGGCCATTCCGATAGCATGCCGTGCAAAAGGATGGCATATGTCCGGTTTCGATGAGTTCGTCGATGATCACATTCAGACTCCGGTCATCATTGATCCTGAATTGTTCCTTATCCAGGTTTTGCTCTGCCTTAGTGGACTGTGCATAGGAGCCCAGTTCGATCTTTGTACCGCCATCTATCTGTGAAATTCCGTATTGCATCAGTTCCGACCGGATGGCGGCGGGTTCCCGGGCGGTAAGGATCATTCCCGTGTAAGGAACGGCAAGCCTCAGAATAGCTACCATTCTGGCAAAATCAGAATCACCTACGCGGTATTGTGCATTTGTGACAACGGAGGATGCATCCTGCAGCCGGGGAAATGAAATAGTGTGAGGACCCACATTATAACAGGCTTCGAGGTGATTGGTATGTCTAACCAGCGCCATGACCTCATACCGCCAGTCGTATAATCCAAACAGGGCTCCTATGCCAACATCGTCCAAACCGGCTTCCTGTGCCCTGTCGAGAGCCGTCAGCCTGTAATCGTAATCTCTTTTCTTTCCTGAAGGATGGTATAAGGAATATGTCCCGGGATGATAGGTCTCCTGGAATATCTGGTATGTGCCGATAGCTGCCTCTTTCACTGTCCGGAATCCCTCAATTTCAAGCGGCGCAGCATTTATATTGACACGCCTGATCTCACCGTGTCCTTTTTTTACCGAATATACTGTCCGGGCAGCGTCAGCTATGAATTGCGGCGTATAATCAGGATGCTCGCCAAAGACGAGGATGAGCCTTTTCTGCCCCTGGTCCTCCAATGCTTCTACCTCGCGGATGATCTGGAGGTTGTTCAGGCTGGTCCTCACCGCTTCTTTGTTGGATGCACGAAAGCCACAGTACTGGCAGTTGTTGATGCACTTGTTACCTATATATAAAGGAGCAAAGAGAACAATACGGTTTCCATACACTGCCTGTTTTAACCTATTCGCGCCTTCCTTGATCTCACCGATCAGGTCCGGATCATTTGCATTCAACAGCAATGCTGTTTCGGCCATGCTTAACCGGTGTTTATCCAGAGACCTGGCGATAATGGTTCTGACTGTGGTTTTATCAGGTTTGGCATTGGAAAGCAAATGCTGAATCTCCTCCACATCAATAAAAGGCTTCATCCGCTCATCCGGGATTCGATACTTTTCGGGACTAAATTTCATGGTTAATGTGCTAATGTGCTAATGTGCTAATTTTTAGTATTTTGTTTGGATGAAAATATTATACTTGAGATAAGTTTTTTTATGCTTATGATTTTTGTTAAAAGCTCTTCATTTGTTGGATAGTTGGGGGAATGTTTACATAGCAATAACCAATATTCAATTTCCTCTGCTTCTTTTGAAGCTATTTTGAACTTATGAATAAAATCCTGTCTGCTCTCGCACGACTGAGCTTCGCGAATATTCGCTCCGATAGATGTCCCTGACCTTAATAATTGTTTTGACAAAACATACTTTTTATTTTCTTCTAGAATTTCCACATATTCAATTATATCCAATGCAAATTGGAAACTGAAATCAATAGAGGGGTTAGGGTGTTTTCATTTTTACAAATATTTATAATTGAGTACTATGTCAATTAGCACATTTGCATATTAGCATATTAGCACATTAAATTAGTCCTTTGCTAAAACAGCTTTTGTTGATATTCCCTCAATCTTTCCCAATTGTCCGGACAGCGTGCTGATCTCATCGGTGGTTCCTTCAACAACCAGCGAGATTACGCTGATCCCCTTATCCCTGATGGGTATGCCCTGCCTGCCAATAATGATGGAAGCATGCCGGCTGAGGATCTCATTCAGCTGTTGAATATGGTCTTTTTCTTTTACAAGGATAATGATGGCGCCGATTCTCTTTTCCATTGGACTTTCCTTTGGGTCAGACTAGTTTTTTTGGGTCTTTGCTGAAGACTTTTCCGCAGCGCAGACAATGAAAGCAATTATTACGGTATAAAGGTATAAAAATTTCGTTATTATAATAACAATATCTGAAGAAAGGGACTAGGGACTGGGGACAAGGGACAAGGAGTTATGCAATTCTGCAGTCAAGAAGCTATGCAGTCTGTCAATCCGGCATTTTCTATATAACTCTAAACCCGAGCAAAACATTAAATTGATTCAGTTTTGATCCAAAGGCAGCGTAATTCGTAAAACCCAGGCTGAAGTTGTACCTGGCTTCCAGCGACAGCCTCTTGTAAGCTATTCCCAATCCTGTCGCAAATCCCTGCTCGGATTTTGTGATTTCAATGGTCTGATTGGAAGGAATTGAGGATATATTATCATAAAGGTGATTTTCTGCTATCATGGTGTGACTTCCGCTGATCTGGAAATTATACCGTAAACCGGCATTGGCAAATATTTGCATTTTCCCGACGGGATGTGAATATTTAATAAACAAATGGGTACCAATATAAGTCATATCGAAAGTGTTATGATAGTATTCATAATCCGGAGCGGTTTCAATTTTAACATCTCCTTTACTTAATACGGCATTATAAAGTGCTTCACCCGGATGGACCATTTGCCATGATTATAGGGCAGGTAATTCAGAAGATATTCCGAATGCCGGTGTTTTTGAGACAGAGTAATCTGCCCTGGTGGTAATCTTTCGGATATTCATTGAATCGTTGGTTAAAAATTCAACCGAAGAAGGATAAACCTCCCAATAGCCCCGTGAAATCTTAGTTTTATGGTTTTGCTTGATATGAAAGCCTGTTGCTCACCGCAGCTTTTGTAATACTTTGAATAAAACTGGAGACTTTTAACATTGTATGAGGTATTGACAGGTATTTTTCAATTTCCGGACAATCCTGCAAATAAACCGTTAATTGCCCGAGGTATTTTTTATCTTTCTTTAGAAAGCTTGTTGGTTCAGATTCATTTTCCCTTTTATAAGTTTCTATATATTCTTTATATACAAGCAATTCATATCCATCTACTCCTTTAATAAAAAAATATGCTTTATTGCTTTCATCAACATAGCAGTAAAGATTCGGTTACCTTCAGCAAGGACCAACAGGAAAACAGTTTTTAATACCGGTGGTTGATCGTTACTCTTTTTTTCGCGTTCTAGCTGATCTGTTCTTATTTCGCCACAAACGAAACGGTTTCCTGAAACAGAAAAAGCGCGGATGGATCCGGGGTAGAAGATTTTTGATTTAGCTCCGGAATTTTCCCTGAACATCATTGAGTCGACACCTTGAACTTGTTTTGATTTTCAATGAAACCTTTAATGGTATCGTTTTGCAGGTTCACGATAAAACCCGGTTCAAAATGCTTTTGGCCAATTACATGGGACAGAAATAAAAGGCTAACCACGTTTAACAGTAACCAGTTTTTGGCATTTCTCATAAGAAAAGATTAAATGTATTTATTTAGATAAACAACAGAATCCTTTTTACTTTACAACTTCTAACAGATATTATACCTAAATATATGTATATTAACAAAAATGATATATTGACGCTAATGCAGGATATGGTTACCCCGGCTGCACTGAACCAGGCTCAGGATTTTCCTTTACATCCTTATAGCTGCTGTTAAAAAATTAAAAAATTAACATTTTTTAACTGATTTGA
>CAVQXX010000012.1:0-1178113 GCA_963717995.1 uncultured Bacteroidales bacterium | reverse complement strand
CCAATTTTTGTAATAACTCCTAAACCATTTCCGCCTGATATTTCACCTGTTATTGGATTGGGTTCGGAAGGTTTTTTAATTGAACCAAGATAAACACCATATCCTAAAGCGCCATTTAAGTATAGATCTCTTGCCCAGGCTAATTCGAATACCGATTCCAAGGTGATGCTCAAGTGATTTATAAAGTACCAAATCTGCTTCCTTATTTTTGTCTATTAAAACTTCCCTGGTTTTTGTAAATCTATAAATCATATTATAAAATGCATATGGAAATACCTTTTGATGGTCTGTATATTTCCTTAATGCCCTCTCATAGTGAATGGTTAAGCCTGTTATTTTCTTTTGCTCAGAACAAAAATATAACCCTAAACTGATATTCTTCCTATGATCAGGAATTACTGTAACATAAAGCTCCGTACCTGATGCAAAACCGCTACCGGTTATGAACTGGTTAAGCTCAATTCCATACCTGGTTCTTATCAGTGTATCAGGTGTTTGGCACAGCACACCAGTAAAACAAAATATTGAGATGATTGCCCCTGCTAATGAACCTTCATGGCTCTCCTGTTTGTCATAGTTTACGTCGGTTAAGTCTGAAGGTTTATTACATATGATTGATATATAGGTATATAAATGATGATGTATACTATTCAGGAGAATGATTCATGTAATAATAACCATTGATTTGGCTCAATTCCAGTTGAGGTGTCTCAGAATCGAAATCAATAATGACAAGGTGTAATAATTTGTGAGACGATATCAGTAATACTATGGTGCAAATTTTGGTGCAAATGAAAAAGCCATTCAGTTGAAAAACTTCTGAATGGCCCGATTTTACTGGTGACCCCGATAGGACTCAAACCTATAACCTTCTGATCCGTAGTCAGATGCTCTATTCAATTAAGCTACGGGGCCCTGTTAAGTATGTATGGGCTGCAAATATAGAAAATTATTGAAAGCAACGAACAATGAATGAAGTTGAAAATTTGAAAATTTGAAAACTAAAATGTGCTAATATGCTAATGTGGGAATGTGCAGATATGGAAATGTGCAGATATGGAAATGTGCAGATATGGAATGTTTTAAAGACGAATAGACTGCATAATTGCAGAACTGCAGAACCGCAAAACTTCCTTTACTGATTACTTACAGCAACAGACTGGTTTCCAATCAATCTCGTCAGTTCATGTATTTTTTTCTTGTAGGATTCTTCAATCTGCATCCTTTCAAGCTCAGCGCCTACGCGGGAAGCGAAAATGGATAAGTATATTCCGTGAATTGGGTATTTCCTCCATGGGCTTGTCATCCATCATCACCAGCAAACCGCAAACCTCACCCTTCACATCAAATACCGGTGTACCCATGTAGCTTTCCATTCCAAGATGTTGGATCAGCTTATCATCGGGAAACATTTCCCGGAGATTATTGGGATAGTAGGCGGTATATCCCCGAAGTACATTCAGGGACGGACTGGTAGCAAGCTCATACGATTTGCATTCAAGGAATTGTTGTTTGTGCCAGCAATGTATAATATTTGATTTTTGAAAATCTTCGTCAATGGCTGGCAACGAATGCCACGCTTACGCCAAATGATTTTACCAGCAATTCTGTCAGCACACCAAAATATTCCATTCCGGTTACCCTGGCTGTTTGCTTGATCATGGTGGACAACATTTCTGCTGTTTTCATATAATCAACCACACGCCTTACACGGAATACAATAACGGGTCCCCGGGCTGCCTCTACCCTCTTAACAGAACACTTGCCCCAGAAAATATTTCCCTTTAACGACCGGAAGGCCATCTCCTGCGTATGATCAGTGCCTTTATTGATCGTATCGATAAAAACATTTTTACTGAATTCCACTGGCGGCACATCATATAAATCAAATGATTCCCGGCCTGTAAGGTCTGTCTTTTGATCACCCTGAAAAAGCTGAATGGCTTTTGCATTGCAATCAATAATACTGAAATTGCCCGGATTTAGCATAAAAATGGCATCGGGCGATTCTTCAAAAACAATTCTGAACAAGGGATCCTGATCTGAAAGAAATCCTGTCTGGAACTGATCGTTGTATAATTTGTAATGGCGCATATCTTGAATGCTGGGTTTTGGTTGATCTGATAACATGTAAGATTACGATTTAACAATTAAAAAGTTGGAATAATATTGACGAGTGGAGCAAATAAGTGACTAACAGCATATAACCGGATGTTAAACACCATGCATTATTCTAAAATAACAAACGTACAGAATGGAAGAATACATATGCATCTCAGGTAAAAAGTCCTTCATCCCTGATCAGCATGAGTATGGCATTATGGGGAATAACAACATATTTCTCATTGTTAAATTCAATTTCCCATCCGCTTTTCTGGAGATATACTGCTACATCTCCCTCCCTGGGCTGCAATGGCACATATTTAACTTCTTCTCCCCTGTCTTTCCAGGGCTCATCGGCTTCCTGAATGGCAGGAACCGGATATCCGGGCCCCACTTTGACAACATAACCGGTTTGAATAGGCTCCTGTTCATGCACTCCCGGAGGAAGATACAATCCCGTTTTGGTTTTATCATTCGGGGTCTTGGGCTTGACTAACACCCTATCACCCACCATGATGAGTTTATTAATACTTTGTTCGCCTATTTCAAACGCCATCTTGAATAATTTGCCGCAAAGATAAAAAATTAGTTGATAGTTGATAGTTGATGGTTGATGGAAGAATAATTATGAATGATGAATGATGAATGATGAATACTGGATACTGGATACTGGATGTTGGCGCTTGCTGCTGACGCTGAAGTCGTCAGATCATTAACCCGGGGCAACACCCTGGGTCTGAAAAACCAGCCACGTTACCAGATCTTTATCTTAACCGGTTCCAGGTCGAAACGTTCAAGGAGGCAGTGCCGGGCATAATCAAAATCCTGCGTGAAACCCAGGATGTACCCTCCGCCACCCGATCCGAGTAATTTGCAGGTATAATATTCCCAGTCGAGTCCGTATTGCCATACCATACGGAATTTTTCAGGAATCATATCCTGAAATATCCTCCACTGAAATAATGATAGCTGAACCAGCGAATCATAGTCAGGACAGCCATCCACAAACTGATCCACTATCTCGTTAACCAATGGAATATATTGCTCTGTAAAACTTTCTTTCAAACTCTGCCCCTGCAATTTATTCCGAAAAGTATTAACCAGTTCTCTTGGTATTACCTGTCAATCCGGTATCCAGAAGGAAGACCTGCAAACCCTGGTTCCGGATGTTTTCAAAGTGCCAGGTTACTAAGTTTTCTTTTCCCTCAATGATTAACGGTTGGTTGCAGTAAATGCAGAGTGGATCGATCCCTGAACTGGTACCATGAAACCAGGATTCCATGGAGGCTAATACCTTCTTTACTTCCAACAACTCATCAGGCTCCGGTTTTTCTGATAATTTATGTTTACCCTCAGCGTATTCATCATATACAGCTGCACACAAGGCACCAGAACTTCCAAGACCATATCCCCGGGGAATGGAAGACCGGAAATACAATCCCTGTTCAATATCGCGGACCAGCCTGGGTATATCCAGCTTTGGCAGCGCCGGGGATTCATTTTCTTTCAGCCAGGAGGCGAACTCAAACAATACACGATTTGATGCAAGATCTTCCCCTGCGAGTGGCAGTTGTGTGAGAACCAGACATGCTGAAACATCCGGAAAGGGAATCACAAGCGCCCTGGAGCCTTCAATCACCGAATGTTCACCGATCAACAGCAATTTGCCGGAAAAATTCCGGTTTGAAAGGATCGTGGTTTTCATGATCAGAGAAGTTTTGCCGGTCCCGTTCCGATTGTATCATGAATTATATTGCCCTCCTGGCAAAAGCCGGCCAGTTGACCCTCAATAAATGGTTTGATTTCGCTGATTAATCTGGCCGGATATAAAAGATGCACGTTCGCCCCGGCATCAAGGGTAAAACTTACCGGCAACCCGGTGTTATTCCTGAACTGCCTGATCCGGTCTATCACTTCGAGAGAATTGGGCTTCAACAGTATATAACCGGGTCGTGATGTCAGCATCATGGCATGCAAAGTGAGTGCCTCTTCTTCAACAAGGGTCGAAAATTTCTGTTCTTTCCCGGTTTGCAGAGAAATCAGCATTCTTTTAAGATTATCATGCACCTGGGCGATGCGTGCCGTAGCAAAAGGATGATGTTCCATCAGCCGGTGGCCGGCAGAACTGGAAACTTCCTTTTTGCCAGAATCGATAACAAGAATGCTGTCGCAATAATCGGTAAATACAGGATGAACGATGAAATTTAGTGAAATAGCCGCCTCATCGGTTGACGCCATTAAATCCTCAGTCCTGCCCCACAATGAAAAGCCACCATAAACCGACCGGCATGCACTTCCTGAACCAAGCCGGGCCAGAAAAGATGCTTTTTCAATGAAATCGGTATCTTCAGTAAGTGTACCAAACAAACTACGTTCCATATCACAGAGTGCAAGCGCCAGGGCTCCGGATGATGACGCCGATGAGGCTATGCCAGCTGAATGAGGAAAGGTATTGTGTGATTTAATCACTAATTCGGTGTGATTAAGAAACGGAAGATATTTTGAAACATGTTCCAGATATTGCCGGCACCTGTCCTCAAAGGTTGGGTGTTGCTTATCTTCAAAAAAATAGGAAAGCGACATATCTTTCAAATTCCTTTGATAAAAATAATCAACTGAAATAACCGTTTTGGAATGCTGCAGAGTCATGCTCACTGAAGGATTCAATGGCTGCTGGAACTGTCTTTTACCCCAGTATTTAATCAGAGCGATATTGGAAGGGCATTCCCATCCCGACCGTCCGGGAAGAAAGACAGCCGGATGAAGAAGTTCATGAGCCTGACTAATAAATTTGTCTTCCAGTGAATTATACATCATGATAGGATCAATGAATGAAAGTCAAACACCGTATGAATGTCTTTTGTTTTAAAATAGGTACGAATATATTCCCCCGGCAATTCAGAGACAGCCATCATCATATCGCCTCCCCAGGCACCCAGGGATTTGATCTCGCCATGGAAATCACTGAAATATTCCTCTTTAACAGTTTTTTTTCCCAGTAGATCTGAAATAAATGACTCATGCTCCGACATAATTCGCATAAATTGCGTCAGGTGCTTTGTATGCAGCAATTCACCCGTGAAATAATTGATCATTTCGATCTGTTGCCTGGCAGGCTCCGGTAGTGCGGTGTATTCGCAGATGCTTTGGTCTGTATCCTGCTTCTGTCCAGTGTAAACAAACCATATTTGCGGATGAAAGGCAGGCAGAAACCTCACTGGAATTATCTTTGCCTTTTGGCGGGAAGTGCTAAAAAGAATGGGTCCTTTGGCCAGTGCAGCGGCAACATCATATCCTGAGCCCTTATTAAATCGATGGAAAAGGTCAAACGGATCGATCATGGCCCACCGGGCCAGGTTTGCAATGAGCGCAGAACTGCTTCCCATGCCCCAGTTATGATCAAAGGTGGAAAGTGTTGAAAAGGAATAACTTCTTCCCGGTTCAAATAGTCCATTGTTCATTTCGGTGATTTCACCTAAAATTTTTACCAGGCGCCTTGCTATGAGCGGATCGGATGACTGCACAATCTCCAGGTCAGGCAACTGTATTGTAGCTGAGAACCAATCTTTGTCAAGCACCCATGCCTGCCATTTCAGACAGGGACTCTCTTCACCGCTGATCATTCCGACGTCAAGCCATTGTCCCATTTTCAACGGAACAGCAAGGGCTTCAGCTCCTGAAAGAACGAGGTATTCTCCTGAGATCAGCAATTTCCCGTTGGCATAATACCGTTTTATCCCTTCACTTTTCAAGACGGGTACGCAAATTGGTGAGAAAATCCTCTACTGCAGAAAAGGATACGGCCCTTTTGGTAAAGTATTCCATGGCAGCCAACTTTTCTGTATCAGATGCATGAAACTGATTCAGAACATTGGAAAGATGCAGTTTCATATGTCCCTTTTGAATTCCTCCTGTAATGAGTGCCCTGATAGCACTGAAATTACTGGCCATTCCGGCAGCGGCCACAATCGACATGAGCTCAGATGCACCAGGATTTCCAAGAATTTTCAACGAAACTGCTGCCAGTGGGTGCAGACCTGTAAGCCCACCCACAGTGCCCACAGTAATCGGGATCTCAATACGGCAATTGAATAAATCCTGCGACACCTCTACATCCGTTAAACCACGATATTTTCCATTCCTTGAAGCAAAAGCATGTCCGTCTGCCTCAACTGCCCTGCAATCATTTCCTGTAGCGATAACTACGGCATCAACGCCGTTGTAAATTCCCTTGTTATGCGTTACTGCCCTGTAAATATCATGTTTAGCCAGATTCACCGCTGTTTCAAATTTCCTGCAGAAATCCAAACCTCCAAGATTATATTCCAAATGGGCCATTTCAGTAACAGAACAATTCACCTTGCATTCAACCGTGCATTCCGGAGAATAATTCGAGAGGACAGACATAATTATTTCAAGACGTCCCGCCAGTCCTGCCAGTTGAACCTGCTGGTGAAGAAAGTCAGCCATTTGTTCCAGGCAGGAATTGATGAAATTCGCTCCCATGGAATCCGCCGTTTCAAAAATAACCTCAAGCTGGTAATAACCTTCCATCTGATCTGTCAGATCCCTCAGGTTAATTTTCATGATCCCCCCACCCCTCTGATTCATTCGCCTGGTCAAATAGGTAGTAACCTGGTAAAAGCCGGGTGTTAAATCATTGATAAAAGTGGCTAACTCCATGGCGCTACCCTTCCAGGTGAAATGAATATGGCCCGGCTTCTGCATGGCACTGATGCGGGTATGAAATCCACCCCTTTCCGACCAGTATTTGGCTGCAGAAGCAGCTGCAGCGACCACAGAGCTTTCTTCAGCTACCATTGGGACGAGATAGTATTTGTCATTGATCCTGAAATTCGGCGCAATGCTATAGGGCAGGAAGAAATTTGAAACCGAATTCTCGGAAAATTCCTGATACAACTTTTGCCGTGAGCCATCCGGAGACAAATGTGCATTGAGTTCATGAGTGATTCCGGCAGGATCATCGGTAAACGATGCTACCAGTTTAACCTGGTCTTCCCTGCCAAGTTTTGAAAATCCTTGTATTTGTCCCGGGATTTCCATTTATCATTTTTTAATTGTGAGAAAGGAGTATGCCAGGTTTAAACCTTTTACCTGGTGACTTACATATTGATAAAGTTCATCATAGCCTTCTTTAGCATGCCGCAAAAATCCGGATGCCTGGCCAAATATCGATGTTGTATGCAATCTCTTCATGAAGTAGAATCCATCCAGGAAACTTTTAAGGCCCCCGGAAATGATGATTTGTCTGCAATTGATGCCGGGTTCATCTGAAAGAATTTTATTCACATAGGTGACCATGTCACCAGCGGATTCGCCAACACAGGCAAGTGGTCCATAAGCGTCAATGGCCCCTTCCTCGCTTCGTAGCATTTCCAGTTTTGAGAAATTGGTACCGCCAAACGCGGCAAATTCTATGGCAGCCAGGGGAAGACGAATTAATTCCCGCAGACTTGCCGGACCCATTCCCTGTCCAACTTCTTTTACAATAACGGGAAAACCGGCTACATCAAGCAGGCGTTTTATGGATACAATGGGTGCGAGCTTTAGACGATCTCCGCCGGGCTGGAAAAATTCCTGCAAGGGATTTATATGAACAATGAGGCCATCGGCACGTAGCTTATCAATTAGGATCCTGATCTTGTCCACCTGCTTATTTTCCACCAATTGTTCCACCTGGCTGATACCCAGGTTAGCATACAAGGGCAGATCATCACCAATGATGTGGCGCATGTCAAAATCGGGCAGGCTTGCACTGCTGTCCAGCAGTGACCGGCATGATCCCAGTCCCATTCCCATTCGAAATTCCTGACAAGCCCTCGCCAGGTTAGTATTGATTTTTCTGGCCGCAAACGTTCCGCCAGTCATGCTGGAAACCCACATAGGCACTCCCAGTTTTTTTCCCAGAAATGTCAGTGATAAAGATTCATTCAAAGGATGCGATTGAAGCATTGGTTCATAAAAGAACCTGTTGTCATGTTCTACCTCATTTACCTGAGATAGAAATGCCATTTCGATATGATCAGCCTTACGGTGTTCCATATATTAAGAAATGTGTTTCAATCCCAAATACCGTGAGATCACAACCCGCAGAATTTCTGAAGTTCCTTCACCTATTTGCAGGATTCGCTGATCGCGGTAAAATCTTTCAATATCGCTGTCCTTGAATAACCCATAAGCCCCATGTATCTGCACCGCCTCGTCAGCCACCTCCCGTGCAATTTCAGAGCAGTATAATTTGGCAATGGCTGCTTCCCTGCCAAACGGCAGATGGTCATCTTTCATTTTGCAGGCTTTGTATAGGGTGTTGCGAGCCAGCTCAAGTTTCATGTCCATGTCTGCCAACTTGAATGCAATGGATTGGAACTGTGAGATCGGCCGGCCGAACTGAACGCGTGTTTTCGCATATTCGAGTGCCAGTTCAAATGCGCCCTGTGCCAATCCAAGTCCCATGGCTGCAATCGACAATCTACCGCTGTCAAGGGTTTGTAACATGATCTTTGCTCCCATTCCTCTTTTACCCAGGATGTTTTGCTCCGGAACACGGCAATTATCAAAATACAGCATTCCGGTATCAGCGGCACGCCACATCATTTTGTTGCCTATTCTTTCGCATCTGTAACCGGGGGTATCGCGGGGTACCAGGATCACCGAAAGTTCCTTTTCACCATTGCCACTACTTGTAACAACCTGTATTGTAGCCCCATACGATAGTACGGAAGCTGAATTGGTAATGAACATCTTGGAACCGTTGATCACCCACTGGCCATCGCTGTGTATGGCTTCCGTTTTTGTTCCGCGGGCATCCGAGCCGGCTGATTCTTCGGTGAGTCCGAATGCCCATAACCGATCACCGGTGCAGAAACCAGGCAAAAGCTCTTCCTTTTGCTTATCGGTTCCAAACTGGTATATGGGTCCAATGCCCAGGGAATTATGCGAGGCCACGGTGGCAGCCTGGGAACTATCAATACGCGCAAGCTCTTCTACGGCAATTATATATGAAAGTGTATCCATATTCGTTCCGCCGTACTTTTCAGGAAGATTCATTCCAAAAAGTCCAAACTGGCCCATTTTCCGGGTTATTTCGGGTGAAAAAGTGCTGGTATCATCAAGCTTACGGGCAATTTCCTTAATTTCCTTTGTGGCAAACTCCCGGATCTTATTCCGGAACTTTTCATGAGATAGTGTAAGAAATGGATGCATTTATTTCAAATATTATTTTTCGTTGGTTATGGCAGAGATTTAATAAAAATCAATGGCTCATTTTGACTAACCTTTGCACCTTCACTTGTAAGGATCTGCTGAACAGTTCCTTCATGAGGCGCCAGAATGCCATTTTCGAGTTTCATTGATTCAATGATGATCAAATGATCACCCTTGTTCACTTTTTCATTCACTTTAACAAATATCCGGTTTACCTTCCCCGGCAGCGGCGATCTAACCAGTTCCTGCTCAACGGCACTTTCTTCTTTAAAAGAACCAAAATCTCTTAATTCAAGCCGGTCTGCCCGCCTGAGCCTGAAATCAAGACCATCTTTTGTAATCACTATTGCACCATTTGTTTCGGGCACGAAATAAAAACAGGTTTTTACATCATCCTGATCATAACACACTGCATTTTCTTCAACACGGATATTTGTAATGGATTGCTTTACGGAATCATACCAGATATCTGCTGAATCAGTGCTGACTATGCGATAATCTGCAGTATGCTTCAGATTGTTGTATATAAATCCAATTCGTGGTGTAATTCTCCAGTAACCCAATGAATTCCAGATGGAGGATTGCCTGATTTTAGGTGAAAACAGGGAGACCAGGGTTCCGGCCAGGATTAACTCTCCTGAGTCAGTATTTTTCTTTCGGGTTGAAATCAGCACTTTGAACAGTTCGTACCTGTCCTGCAGGAATGTTGTGCTCACTGTATTCCGCCTGAAATCCTCATCTGCCAGTATAGCACTGATGAGTGGTATATTATGGCGGATGCCTGTAATCACGGTTTGTTCCAGGGCACTCTCCATCCTCGAAATTGCATCCTCACGGCTTGTTCCATGAGCAATGACCTTGGCAATCAGGGGATCATAATCGGCATGTATTTCAGTGCCTGAAGTAACTGCAGATTCCATGCGAACCGCATTGAGTAAAGGTTCCCGGTAATAATGAATTTTCCCTGGTGTTGGCAGCAGATCATGCTCCGGATCCTCTGCGTATATGCGCGATTCGATGGCATGGCCATTTCTGATGATTTCCTTCTGCGAAAAAGATAGTGGGTGTCCTTCGGCCACCCGGATTTGTTCTTTTACCAGGTCGATGCCCGTAATCATTTCTGTAATGCCATGCTCAACCTGGATGCGGGTATTCATTTCAAGAAAGAAGAAATCTCCGGAATCATCCAGAAGAAATTCGATTGTGCCTGCGTTAACATACTTCACAGACCTTGCTATGGTGAGCGCGGCATCAATTACTTTTTTTCTGATCCGGTCCGGCAGACCGGCAGCAGGTGCCTCTTCAATTATTTTCTGATGCCTGCGCTGAATGGAACATTCCCGTTCAAATAAATGAACAATGTTACCATGCATATCGCCCATTATCTGAACTTCAATATGGCGCGGGGCATGAAGGTATTTTTCAACGTAAACCCTGTCATCGGCAAAGTACTGATACGCTTCATTGGATGTAATTTCAAGAACATCCCTGAGTTCTGCATGTGATTTCACTAGGCGCATACCCTTTCCACCGCCGCCTGCCACTGCCTTAACCAGAACCGGATATTCGATCGAATGCCGCAACTTACTGATCTCATGTGGTGTATCGATAATTTTATCGATTACCGGGATTCCCAGACCGGATACAAAATGATGGGCAGTTAATTTATCACCCATGAGTTTTAATATATCAGCAGGCGGACCGATAAAGCGAATATTATTTTCTTCACAAGCCTTTGCAAAAAGGCTGTTTTCTGATAAGAACCCATATCCTGGATGGATTGCATCTGCACCTGATTTTTTAGTCACCGCAATTATAGAGGCAATATTGAGCCAGGTATCGGATAGAGGTCCGCTTCCCAAAGAATAAGCTTCATGAAATTGCCTGACCCAGGAGGATTCTGACTCCTGACCGGTGAACACAGCAACAGTCGGAATATTGAGAGATGTGGCAGCACGCTTCACCCGCAGGGCTATTTCGCCTGCGATTGGCAATCAAAATTTTATGTATGGATTCCGGTTTCAATACAGTCTCCTTTTCTACTGGCCGCTCATCCAGCCTGGTTGTCGCTTTTCCAGGAATGCCTGGATACCTTCTCTTGCTTCTTCCGACACCCTGGTTTCAGCCAGTAGCGAAGCGGTTCTTGCCATGATGGTCATGTCGGGTGCAGATCCGGTAAGAGAACGGATCAATTCCTTAATTTTAAGCTGGGCATCAGGGGCTGCCTTCAGCAACTCGGTGAGGAGATCTTCGTATACCTGTTCGAACTGCTCATCAGGTACCGACCTGTTTACCAATCCGATAGATACGGCATCATGCCCGCTGAATTTCCTTCCTGTGAGCAGGTACTCCATAATTTTTCCGCCGGAGCTTTTGCGCAGGAGATAGGGTGCCACGGTAGCCGGTATCAGTCCCAGTTTCACTTCAGAGAAAGCAAAAACTGTGGTATTCGTCGTTATGGCGATATCAGAGGCTGAAACCAGGCCGATAGCCCCACCCAGGGCTGCGCCATGTATACCCGCTACAATAATTTTGGGACTTGTATACAAGGCATGAAAACATTGTGCCAGAAGGATACTCTCCCTGTAGTTGTCATCCTTCGACAGACCCTGTGCTTTTTGCATCCATCCAAGATCGGCACCTGCACAAAAAGAGGAGCCCATTCCCCGCAAACTGACAATACGGATTGCCGGATTGCTGTTGATTTTTTCGATGGCTGAAAAAAGTTCCTCCAGCATTGGTTTGTCCAATGCATTTCTCACGCCGGGGCGGTTTAACCACAACCGGGCCAAAGGCTCCCTGATCTCGGTGACAATTGTCTGGGCATTCATTATGGTTTTCAGGTTACATGCGGTAAATGCCATTGGCAGGTTCAGCAAATCTTTTGTTCAACGACATGGCAATTCCCATGGCTATTATTTTTCGGGTGTCAAGGGGGTCAATAATACCGTCATCCCAAATTCTGGATGTGCTGTAATAAGGTGATCCTTCACGGTTATAAGTGTCGTATATCGGATTGCCGGATTCAGATGTGATTACGCGATCAGGCTGGTCTTCCTGTTTTCCGATGCTGCCAAGTACAACTGCAGCCTGTTCAGCACCCATCACGGAAATACGGGCCCCGGGATACATAAAAAGCAATCGCGGATCATATGCCCTGCCAGCCATGGCATAATTTCCGGCACCATACGAACCGCCGGTTATTATTGTAAAAAAAGGAACTGTAGCCGTGGCCACCGCATGCACCATTTTTGCTCCTTCTTTTGCAATCCCCCGGTTTTCAACATCTTTCCCGACCATGAATCCATTAATATTCTGAAGGAACAGCATAGGAATTTTCCTGAAATTGCATAATTCGATAAAATGAGTTCCTTTAAGGGCTGATTCCGGATACAAGATGCCCATATTGGCCAATATGCCAACCGGGTAACCCATAATCCGGGCAAAGCCTGTAATTAATGTAGTTCCGTAACCGGCTTTAAATTCGTGAAAACGGCTGCCATCCACAAGACGTGCAATGATTTCACGTGCATCCGGAATCTCACGCGATGTAAGTCCAAGTAATCCATATAATTCCGCAGGATCATACAACGGATCCTCAGATGGTGAGACTTGAATTTCCTGTTTTTGAGGTGACGGAAAAGTAGCAGCAATGTTTCTGCAAATATTAATTGCATGATGCTCATTCACAGCAAGGTGATCGGCCACTCCTGACAAGGTAGTATGCACAAGTGCTCCACCCAGTTCTTCGGCAGTGACAGTTTCACCCGTTGCTGCTTTTACAAGAGGTGGACCTCCAAGGAATATGGTTCCCTGTCCCTTTACGATCACCGTTTCGTCACTCATGGCAGGTACATAGGCCCCTCCGGCAGTACATGAACCCATTACGGCAGAGATTTGCGGTATGCCCATGGAGGATAACCTGGCCTGGTTATAAAAGATCCGTCCGAAATCATGCCTGTCGGGAAATACCCTTGCCTGTTCGGGCAGGAAAATCCCCCCCGAATCCACCAGGTAAAAACAGGGTAAACTATTTTCAAGTGCAATTTGCTGGGCCCGGAGATGTTTTTTTATGGTTTCGGCTATGTAAGTTCCACCCTTGACCGTAGCGTCATTGGCTACAATTACCGTCTCCCTGTTGTGAATGACACCGATCCCGGTTATGATGCCGGCCCCGGGAAAATCATCATTATACTGGCCAAGAGCAGCCAACGGTGATAATTCAAGAAACGGGGTATTTTCATCCACTAAAAGATCAATCCGTTCCCGCGCCATCAGTTTGCCCCTGGAAGTATGCCTTTTCACCGATTCCTGGCTTCCGCCGAGGGTTTTTGCCCTGATGGTTTCATTCAAATCTCCGACAAGGGCATTATATTCCCCTACCCGTGATCTGAATGCCGCTGAACCGGATTTTGTATTTGATTTAAGGACGTCCACATTCATGATATCTCGACTGGATTAACATACACCGGCCGCAATTGTTCATCCGGGCAATGTATGGACGTTATTCGTAACAAATCCACGGTTATATTCGTAAATTATAAAAAAGGTTACCCATGACAACCCAACCTCAGCTAAAACGTAAGCAAAAAAAGTACAACTTACCCGTCATTGGATATTTCGGCGATAAAAACGTCAGATTTCATTCCATCCTCCAGGCTGAAAGCCTGACAGGTGTAAATTACAATCTCATTTTTGAAGCCTGCATAGGCAAGATTTATCGTGCCGGCAATATAATATGGGAATTTGAAAAAGGGAATCACTTTATTAAGTACAAGGCTTATTATCTCCGGATAAGAGAGAAGATCAGAGAGTTGGAGGGGAAGCACGGGAAGTAGGGACCAGGTAAAAGTTGGGAGTCCCTCGGCATTTAGCAATTTTGCCCCAAAATAAGTAACTGGCTGGATTATTTAATGGGAAATGCAAGCAAAGCGAGCATCAATCTGCGAAATCTGTGGGATCTGCGAGAGAAGTTTTTGGAATTTATGGTTTTACAGGGAATATGTAAAAGTTTTACCGCTGAGGTCACGAAGGAATACGCAAAGTACGCAAAGTTTTGTTTTGAGGCGCTTTGCTTTAATGAGGACGCAGAGTTTAACGATCCTGTTTATGCGCCTTTACTTCAGTTATTCCTGCTCATTGCTCATCGCTCTAACTCCCTACTCCTGTCTAACTTAATGCGACTCCTTACTAATTAGTCCCCCGTCCTCAGTCCCTTGTCCCTTTTTACTAAACGTCTATCAACTCCGAAGATTTCTTAACTAGTCCCCAGTCCCTAGTCCCTTTTTTACTATTTTTAGTGCCTGAAACATGAAAAAATGGACGAACCTGAAAATACAAATCAGCCTTTGGAAGCCGATAGCACCATTGTGGAGAAAAACTGGCGCAATAAATGCAGGAAGACGCTGGTTGAATTGAAGGAGAACTGGCGTTTTTATGCCAAAAAGGTGCTGACGATATTGAAATGGACTGCAGTATTTTTTTTCGCCTCCACTTTATTCGTTGAAATTTTATTCACATTTATAAATCCTCCGATAACTCCCCTGATGATCAACAGGGTAATAGAACAAAAGATGGCAGGCAAAAGAGCCAAATTGCATAAGAAATGGATGCCTATTGAGAAAATTTCACCGAATATGTACCGGGCTGTAGTAGCTTCTGAAGATAACCGCTTTCTTGAACACTGGGGAATAGATATTGAAGCCATTGAAAAAGCCGTTCAATATAACAAACGCCATAAGAGGAAACATGGCGCCAGTACCATTACACAGCAGGTTGCCAAAAATGTATTCCTATGGCCGGCCAGAACATGGCTGCGCAAGGGATTTGAGCTTTATTTTACTGTTACAATTGACCTGATATGGAGTAAGCGGAGGATCATGGAAGTATATCTGAATGTAATTGAAACCGGCGATGGAATTTACGGAACTGAGGCTGCTGCCAGAGATTATTTTCATAAGTCTGCGAAAAACCTCACCCGTAGCGAAGCTGCCCTTATTGCAGCCTGTTTGCCAAATCCGAGGAAGCGAAATCCTGCGGCACCCACACCGTATTTGCTCCGCCGTCAGTCTCGGATCCTGAATCTGATGAATAAGATCGGAGAAGTGAAATTTTAACACCTGAAGAAGTATTAAAGCCAGGCGAAGCATTAACGCCAGGCGAGGTTCTAACGCCAGGCGAAGTTTGCAACTTCGCCTCAAAAGCATCTGTCTTAGCGTCACACCCCGAACACCCTGGACACCCCATTGATTGTAATTTTTTAGACGGAACAATCATCCTGTAAAGACTAAAAAGTATATAGCCGGTTGCAGAAGCAATTAACATATAGGTCAGAACATCCTGGATCATAATATTTCTGAATTACACAAAAAATTTACCAATCTGGAAAACCGCCAGGGAAACCAGCCAGGCCAGCCCGGTTGTATACAGAACAGAAAATGCCGCCCATTTCCATGAACCAGACTCCTTGTATATTGCAGCTACTGTGGCAATGCAAGGAAAATAGAACAGGGTGAACAGAATAAATGAGATCGTTGCCAGGGGATTAAAAACAGGTTTCCCCTTATTAATTCCACTACTATAGGTGGCATTTTTTATTTTTCCCTGTAAGGATGTTTTGTATTCGTCCCCTTCATTAGCCTGGTAAATTACACCCATTGTGCTTACAACAATTTCCTTGGCAGCCACACCAGTAAGAAGGCAGACTCCCATTTTCCAATCGAATCCCAACGGGCTGATCAGCGGTTCGATCTGCTTGCCGATCCGTCCGATATACGATTTCTCCTGTTGCTCGGCCTTCATTAAGACATCAAGGGCAAAGAGGTCATTATCCTTATTTTGCTGAAGATGCAGAAGCCGGGCGCCGTCATGCAAATCCACGGCCAGACCTTCATATTTTTTAACAACTTCGGCCTTTTGTTCCACATAATTCTGCGTGTAGGATACCTTTTCAGGATAATGTCCCAGGGCCCAGATCAAAATGGAGGCGATCATTATAACACCGCCCATTTTCTTAATATACTGTGAGGCTTTTGACCACATGTGCCTGAAGGTGGATCGAATTGTCGGCATCCGGTATGGCGGCAATTCCATCACGAACGGAGCGTCAGTGGCACGGAAAAATGTGTTTTTGAAGAGAAGGGCAACAAGGATAGCCATCACAATGCCGGTAAGGTAAATACCAAAAAGGAGTGTTCCGCTGTGCCGGGGAAAAACTGCCCCAATAAGAAGTAAATACACAGGAAGGCGTGCGCTGCACGACATGAATGGATTGATCAGCATGGTAAGCAACCGGTTATTGCGACTTTCAATGGTGCGGGTTGACATAATAGCCGGAACATTACAGCCGAATCCCATGACTAGCGGAATAAACGATTTTCCATGTAATCCGATCTTATGCATTAGCTTGTCGGTCATAAATGCTGCACGTGCCATATAACCCGTATCTTCCATAATGGATATAAAGAAGAAGAGGATCAGAATATTGGGGAGGAAAACGATGACCCCGCCAACCCCGCCAATAATTCCTTCAGATATCAGCTGTTTCAATGATCCCTCCGGCATCACATGGCTAAATGCATTTCCCAGAGCAGTTACACCCTGGTTGATCCACTCCTGCGGATACGCACCCAACGTAAAAGTAACCGTGAACATGATCCAGAGGAAAAGCAGGAAAACCGGGAATCCCATGTATTTATTTGTCAACAGCTGATCAATGCGGTCGGAGTGGGTTGCCTTGCTGCGCGGTGCCGCTTCAAATGTTTCCTTGAGCGCGCCAAAAATAAACCCATAACGGGCATCGGTGATAACCGATTCCACCGTATCATTCATTACAGAAGCTATCCGTTCGGATTCACGCCTTGCAACGGACAAAATCTCATTATGGCGGGAATAATTAAGCAGGAGCGATTCAATATGCCTGTCCCTGTTTATCAAACGCAATGCAACAAACCGGGCAGGTACACCTTCAACAAGATCACTGCCGGAAATAGCCCTTATTTTTTCATGCACCTGCTTTACGCTATGTTCAACCTCTGTTCCATAATTAACATTAATATTCCTTTGAATCGGGTTTTTACCGCTGTAAACCTCGATTACCTTCTGAAAAAGTTTATGAATCCCTTTGCCCCGGGCACCAACCGTTGGAACAAAGGGTATTCCGAGCATACTTCCCAGTGCAGCATGGTCAAACTTATCCTTGTTCTTTTCAAGTTCATCGAACATGTTCAAAGCAACCACAACTTTCAAATTCATGTCAATCAGCTGGGTTGTGAGATAAAGATTGCGTTCGAGATTGGCAGCATCAACGATGTTGATAACAACATCCGGCTTTTGTTCCAGTATAAAATCCCTTACATACAATTCTTCAGGGGAATAGGCCGATAAGGAATAAGTACCGGGAAGATCGGCAAGCTGAAAAGTATATTCATTAAGCTTAAAAGTGGCGGTTTTTGAATTTACAGTTACACCGGTATAATTGCCTACATGCTCGCGTGATCCGGAAGCATAGTTATAAATGGTGGTTTTTCCGGCATTTGGATTTCCGACAAGGGCAACACGGATTATTTTTCCTGTATTTTCATCTGGATGGAATTTGATACCTTCTTCCGAAAAACCATTTGTTGCCGTTTCGGCCATATCCTTCTCAGCAGAAACATCAATCAGTGAAGCCTCATTTCTGCGAAGTGAAACATTATAGCCCATAAGACTAAATTCAACAGGATCATTCAGGGGAGCATTCTTAACAACTGTAATCTTTTTCCCCTTAACGAAACCCATTTCACTGATACGCTGCCTGAACGCACCTTCGCCCCTTACCCTGTGTATATAAACACTCTCGCCCGTTTCAATTTCACTTAAGCGTGACATACCTGCCATACCAATAGAATAATAACAATGGTAACCATTAATTCCTCACCTGGCAATACCAACATATAGGGAAATTTTATATGCGTTTTTTTCTGATTTTGAACAAAAATGGCATCTGATTTGTCGTTATTTTATTATCTTTAGTAATATCATGAAATTTACGAGTGAGCAGCCACGATACTATATATGATAAAATCAAGGAATTTCTCGGAACAATGTCCGGAAATGTAGCCGTGCTGGAACACCAGATCGATGCTGATATTCAAATGGAATACAATCATTTGGCTGAACAGGTAATGGATATACCCAACCCTGATGAAATTCTTCAGAAGAAAGATACGCTGAACAGCCCTGGTTATTCAATCGATTATAAAAAGAAATACCTTGTTGAGCTGGCAAAAATCGGCACCGTTGAATCGCATCAAATCCTGGAGAATTACATAACCTTTCCTGATAAAGAATTAAAAGAATGGGCAGTGCTGGCCTTTCAGGAAAATAAAATGTTGCTTGAAAGTAGTTTAATGGATGAAAATCAGATACTGATATCTACCGGATTGGGCGGAAAAGGTATGAAACTCCGTTATTTTACAGTTCTGCAAACAGTAACCGGAAGGATTTTTTCGAATTATGAAAAGAAACTCGTCAAATCAGAGATGCAATTCAGCCTGAAAAACAATCATGGTGAATTGGAAAGTATTCATTTTAACAAGGAATTATGCAGGATCCTGTCTGTAATTCCTTTGCAGATACCTATACAACAATTATTCGACAAGGTTATCGAAGAATGTAATTTATACGGAAACTTCATTGATCATGAATGTTTGATCACCAATGTGAAAATATTATCCGGTAAGCAAATCAGGAATTTAATGGCCAGAAAGGATCAGTGATCAGTAATCGGTAATCAGTATTCGGTATAAAATAAAAAACCCGGATACAGGTAGAATTATCCGGGTCTTCAGTGAAAATACCGTGTTAACTTTTTCTTTGCTTATCCTCTACTTCAACACTTTCAAGATCATCAAAATCAACACTGGTATAATCCTCTGTTCCTCCAGATTCCTTGTGAATCCTTTCTTCATTCACACCCTGTTCAGTGGATTTTACATTCTTAATGTAGTCAATGACTTCGGTAAATCCATCTGCAAATTTTTCAAAATCCTCTTTGTACAAAAAGATTTTATGCTTTTCAAAAAAGAAACGACCATCTTTCTGAAAACGTTTCTTGCTTTCCGTAATTGTCAGGAAGTAGTCGTTACGTTTGGTAGCCTTTACATCAAAAAAATATGTCCTCTTTCCTGCTCTGACTGCCTTTGAATATATTTCCCGGTGTTCGGAATCTTCAAAGGCATCGTTTTTATCTGTTCTTTCATCCATCATAAATTAGGGTATTTTGTAGTTGTAGAGTTTAAATGCCTCTCAAAAATAAAAAAATTTTATTTCGAACATTCATTTGATTGCCTGTATTATCATTTTTTTGACGAAAAACAAGTTAAGGCAGATACATGGATAATATTGATAATATTCAAAAAATACATTTACTTTGCAGCACTTAAACCGCGAATATCTCAAAAACTCATACTGAACGTTCTTTCAATTATGATCAGCAGAAGGATAATACGAATTAAGATTTTACAGCTCCTGTATGCTTACTTTCAAAGTGCCGAGAGTTCATTGAATAAGTCAGAAAAAGAATTATTCTTCAGCATTCAGAAAACATACGACCTCTATCATTACCTGTTGTTGCTCATTGTTGAGGTAGCCGATTATGCGAACTCAAGGATTGAGATAGCCCTCCAGAAAAAGATCCCTACACGGGAAGACCTGAATCCAAATACGAAGTTTGTGGATAATTTAATTATTCAGCAGATCCGCACAAACAGGCAGCTTAACCAATATTTAAACAAGACAAAACTTACCTGGGTCAATTCTCCCGATCTCATTAAAAAGTTGCATAACCGCATCCGGATGGCCCCTTTCTTTAAGGAGTACATGGAAAATCCTGAAAGGAGTTATGAAAGTGATCTGAAAGTAATTCTCGAAATATATTCCAGCGAGATCATCAATTTTGAAAATCTCTACCAGACCTTGGAAGAGCAAAGTATTTACTGGAATGACGAGGTTGAATTCGTGATCAGTATGATCACAAAAACGCTAAAGGTATTCAGGCAGAAAGAGGGTGAAAATGCAGAGCTGATGCCTCTTTTTAAGAACGAGGATGACCGTGAATTTGCACGGGACCTCTACCGCAATGCCATTATGCACAAGGAAGAATACAGGGAACTTGTAGAATCGTTTACTGAAAACTGGGATATCGAACGCGTTGCCTTTATGGATTTTCTAATCATCGAAATAGCCATTACTGAGGCAGTTGTTTTCCCTTCCATTCCTACCCGCGTAACCATTAATGAATTCCTTGAAATTGCCAAGTTCTACAGTACTGAAAAAAGCAGCGTATTCATCAACGGACTGCTCGACAAGATTTTCAGGCACCTGAAAGAACAACGCCGGATTGTGAAAACCGGCAGGGGACTTATTGGTGAAGACGAGGTGTAATCTTTCTCCAGACTTTCCAATCTTGCACAGTTAATAAATTTGTTGTTACTTTGCGTTTTATATTTAGGGATAAAATTTACGTGAATTTCCTGATTATTAATATAATATAATTTTAAAATGAATAATTTATTAAGTATTGTTCTCATGGGTACGCCACAACAAGGACAGGGTAGTCCCTGGTCATCCCTTGTTCCATTGCTGCTGATCATGGTTGTTTTTTACTTTTTCCTCATCCGTCCGCAGATGAAAAGACAGAAAGAATTAAAAACTTTCAGGGAATCACTGAAAAAAGGAGACCGTATTGTAACGGCCGGTGGAATATATGGCAAGATCAATAACATTTCCGACCATTTTATTACAGTTGATGTTGGAAACAGCATTTTGTTAAAAGTGGATAAAAATTCAGTGCTCCGTGACACAACGGACGTTGAAAATCAAGCATAGTAATTACATGAATAACCAGAGTTTAAGGTATATTTGCCATATACTTTAAACTCTGTTTCATTGAGTAGAATCGATAACAAAGGAAAAAGCGGGCCGGGATATATCTTAAAATATTACAGGCTTCTGGCTGATGTCAATTCTCCGTTCCACCACAAGTTGATCACCTTCCTGTTTTTCATTCTTATCTCCACAGGTTTCTGGTTCGTGCGATCACTGGGCCAGCAATACGAATCCAACGTTACCTATCCGGTAAAATACACCAACTTTCCTGAAAATAAGGTCCTCATCGGCGACGTTCCTCAAAAATTAGTACTCAGGGTCCGGGCCAGTGGTTTCAGCATATTAAAATGCCGGCTTAATCTGAATATTATCCCGCTGCGGTTTAATGTAAATGCCTATACCGTGAATAGTTCCGGAAAGGACACCTATGTTGTCATTACGGGAAACATCAGGGATATGCTTTCGGAAGAACTCGACCAGGTTAAGATCCTCAATATATCGCCTGATACATTGTTTTTCAAGCTGACGGATGTCGTTATCAGAAAAGTACCTGTTATGCCGACACTCAAAATGCATGAGCATTTTTATCAGAATCAGTTTATACAGAACGGTGATATCCGCGTATCGCCCGACAGTATAACTGTTTCAGGTCCGGATAATGTAGTAAATGCCATACAATTCATCTATACCGAACCCATTTCTTTCACAAACCTCACAGATACAGTTTCAGCGGACTGTAAACTGAAGCCCGTGAAATCGCTGACTTATTCCATTCAGAAAGTCAGGATTACCATACCCGTGGACAGATTTACCGAGGTTGAAAACAACCTCCCTGTTCAAAGTATCAATGTGCCGGATAGCCTGACGATGATCGCTATTCCGGGACAGGTTAAAGTAACCTACCATATATGTCTCAGCAATTACGCGCATATCTTGCACAATCCGCCTTTGCCAAGAATAAACTACAAGGATATTATTCTTACGAATTCAGGCAGGCTAACTGTATTTTTAGCTGACACACCCAAAGTGATCAGCAATGTAAGGATTAATCCACATGAAATCGAATTCCTAATTACCCGTAAATGATCAAGGTTGGAGTTACAGGCGGTATTGGAAGTGGAAAATCTATGATCTGCCAGGTTTTTTCACATTTGGGTGTTCCGGTTTATTTTGCAGATGAAGCAGCTAAAAATCTGATGGATTACGACCCGGAGATCATAAATGGTCTTACCGGCGTATTTGGTGCAACTATTTATGCAGGCGGAAAACTCAACCGGCCAAAACTGGCAGGTTTGATATTCAATGATCCCAAATTACTTGCTGATGTAAACCGGATCGTTCACCCAGGGGTAAGGCAACATTTTATCGAGTGGTGCTCCTCTTTCACCAGCATTCCTTTTGTAATACAGGAAAGCGCCATCCTTTTTGAAAGCAATACTTACAAATTGTTTGATTATATCATTCTGGTTACAGCACCCGAAGAGATACGTATTCAAAGGGTACTAAGCAGGACGGGGATGACCAGGGAAAAAATCGTGGGTATAATGAAGAATCAGTTGCCGGAAGAAGAAAAAATTGTACGTTCGCACTTTGTTATAAAAAATGATGAAACGGCCCTGATCTTACCCCTTATTTTATCAATTTATAAAGAAATCAGCAAGAAGATAATTTAATCATACAGGAATGAGAAAATTTAGCAAATGGATCGGTGCGGGACTGGGATGGACAATCGGTGGGCCGATAGGTGCATTGGTTGGCTTTGCATTTGGTTCATTGGTGGACGCATCTAATATTGAGAAGTTCGAAAATACCAGGATTGACACGACTACAGGGGACTTTGTCATGAGTTTGCTTGTATTGATGGCCGCTATAATGAAAGCCGACCGCAAGGTCCTGCAATCGGAACTTGTGTTCGTAAAACAATACCTGGTAAAGGCTTTTGGTGAAGATGAGGCTCTTGAAATGCTTCGAATACTGCGCGATATAATAAAACAGGAAATTCCGCTTAAAGAAGTCACCCTTCAGATTAAGGCTAGAATGGATTATCCATCCAGGCTGCAGCTGATTCACCTGATATATGGTATTGCTCAGGCTGATGGTGATATTTCCGATGCTGAAATGGCCGTTATAGAACAGATCGCTTATGATCTGGGATTAAGCGGTGCTGATATTCATTTCAGTGAAAAGTATGTATTTTCAGTCTGCTGATTGGGCATATAGAGTTCTTGAAATCGATACCAATGCAAGCAATGAAGAAATTAAAAAAGCTTACAGGCAACTTGCCCTGAAAAATCATCCGGATAAAGTGGCATACCTGGGTGAGGACATCAGGAAAAAGGCCCAGGAGAAGTTTCAAAAGATCAGCGAAGCCTATGAAGCCGTTAAAAAGGAAAGAAAAATGAATTAAGCACATGGTGATCAAAACAAAACCATTGCAATAATTTGATTATGATTAAGAAATTGTATTTTTGCACCATATTGTATCTAACTAACAAATGATGGATTTAAAGGAAATTATGTCCGTATCCGGACAAAGCGGGCTCTTCAGGTATATTTCACAAGGCAGGAATGGTATAATAGTAGAATCATTTTCCGACAAGAAAAGGAGTTTTGTCAATGCTTCCAGCAAGGTTAGTTCCCTGGAAGATATTGCTATTTTCACAAGTGAAGAGGAAGTTCCGCTTAAGCAAGTCCTTAAAAGCATTTTCGAACATGAAAATGGAGGTCCTGCCCCCGATCCTAAATCTTCACCTGAAGAGTTAAAGGCCTTCATGGAAAAGATATTGCCTTCATACGATCATGAAAGGGTATATGTTTCCGATATAAAAAAACTGGTTACCTGGTATAATACCTTGCTGTCATTAAATATGCTCAGTTTTGAAGAAGAGCCTGCTGCTGAGAAAACTGCCGAAGAACCGGTCACTGAAAAAGCAGAGAAAAAGGCACCCGCCGCAAAGAAGAAAACCACAAAACCCAAAACACAAAAATAATTTCTCCTGATTTTGTTCGGAAACGAACATAAAATTCGCAAAAACAAACACTTTACATTGCTGGTAAGACAGGTAGATTTTATTTAATTTACTGTATATCAGCATTAAAAAATGTTTGGCACATTTTGTGCGAAGTAGATATTAAAGCCGACACTATGCAATATCTACTATAATGAAAACACAAATTGACATCAGGAAATCAAAAAAATGGGCCGTCTTTTTTATAGTCCTGATGGCCTTGTCTGCTTCAATGTACTCACAGCCTGTTGTACAAAGCGGGTATGATGATGACAATCCGGAAAATGACACGGCTGAGAAATCTGCCAATAATGCAAATTCAACCGAGCCGGTATTGTTAGTTGATAGTTCACAGGAAAGAAAAGAGGAGTTGAAATCAAACCCTTGGTCTGGCAAAGAAGTGATACAAGTTGGATATTTTCAGAAAACCAAATATACTGCATGGTATAAGATCCGGAATATTTTCACAAAGAAGCCGGCCGTGAATTGCAGCATCTGCACACGGGTTGTATCCACACCATATGTGGTATATATGAAGCCGAGGGTGAAGTAGGGACAAGGGACGAGGGACGAGGGACGAGCAGAATAAATCCCGTCAGGGATTGAATATTAATAGGGTTTTAATGTTATAACAGGTCCTATTTTAAAAATATAGGTTTTAGGTTTTAGGTTAGTATTAGGTTAGTTTTCGGTAGTAGGTTAGTTTTTTTGATTTGGTTAGTTTAGGGTTATGATTGAAACAATCTCCCGGGAAACCGCGGAGATTGTTTCTTTTTCAGAAATAGTTGAAAATCTCCCCGAACAACTTTTCCATCGAAAACGGTTTGAAAAGAACACTGGTACATCCTGCTTTAAGAGCCTTTTCCTGTTCTTCAGTGCTCCTTCCTGCCGTCTGCGCAATAATCGGTATTTCAGTGCCGGATTGCCTTATTTTACGCGTAACCTCGGTTCCTTCCATATCCGGCAACTGGATATCCATGAGGATCAAATCAGGATGTTCCGCGTTAAATTTTTCCAATGCCTCTGATCCTGATCTGGCATGAATCAATTTGCAATTTGTTAACATGAAAAGCTGGTTAAGATAGAGAAAACTCATGTCATCATCCTCAACAACCAGCACGGTCTTATTATGCAGATTTGGGAAGGTCATAAAGAACCTTATATATAATGTTCCCGTAAAAGTATAAAAAATCGTACTTTTAACCGAATAAAAAGCATTATCCCATGCTTTTGGGCGAATAAAGACCAGTATGACAGTAAATCGTATTCAACAAGTAAAAAACTTTTTTGAAAAGGATATATGGAAGATATCCGTCAAGGATAAGCATCCGGTATTCAGCTTCCTGATAAAACAGGGCAGGATACTGTTTATTGCTGCCCGGGGGTTTTATGAAGATAAAATACAACTGAGGGCATCAGCGTTATCCTTTTATACAATGCTTTCAATCGTTCCGATCCTGGCTCTTGTGTTTGGAATTGCCCAGGGCTTCGGCCTTCAGGAATACCTTAAAACCATCCTGGTTGAGAAATTTCATGAGCATGAGGACCTGCTCAAAATGCTGCTTGGTTTTGTGGAAAAGTACCTTGGCCGTATTAACGAGGGGTATATTACAGGCATTGGCCTGGTCATCCTGTTTTGGTCGGTTATGAAAGTGCTTGGTAACATTGAAGATTCATTCAATGGCATCTGGCGGATAAAGAAATCAAGGATGTTCACGCGCAAATTCACCGATTATATCTCCCTGGTTGTCATTGCCCCGGTCTTGCTAATCATTGCCAGCAGCTTTAATGTTTCCCGGCTTGCAAGTATATCTGACAGCATTCCCTTTCTGCGTTACCTGGATTCGTTTCTGAAAATGCTGGTTACCACAATGTCATTGACCCTGATATGGTTTGTGTTCACCTTGATTTATATTGTGATCCCCAATACCAAGGTAAAATTTGTTCCAGCCCTGATTGCGGGTATTATTGCAGGCACCATGTTTCAGTTACTGCAATGGGGATATGTCAATTTTCAGTCATTCCTTTCAAGTTATGGTGCCATTTATGGAACCTTTGCCGCTCTTCCGTTATTCATGATGTGGCTTGAACTCAGTTGGCTGATTGTTTTATTGGGAGCGGAAATTTCTTATGCATATCAGAATGCAGTTCATTATGAACAGGAAGCAGAAGGTGCTCATGTAAGCCTTAAAGATAAAAAGATCCTTACGTTGCTGGTTGCAAAAAAAATAGTCCGGAATTTTGTGGAAGGCCGTCCAGCCATGAATGCTGCTGAAATTGCCCTGGATCTTTCAGTTCCCGTAAGGATTGTAAGGGATATTATATATGTATTGCTGAGCTCTAAGATTATCATTGAAACCGTTGACCAGGAAATCCGGGAGGTTGCCTATCAGCCCGCTATAGATCCTTCTGTTATTACGGTGAGTTATGTTTTTGATGAAACTGATAAACTGGGGAACCTGATAACATATGATCATGAAACTCCTGAAAAGGAGAAAATATCAGCCATTGTAGAATCCTTCTACGATGATCTCCGCCTGTCACCGAAGAACGTATTGTTAAAGGATCTTTAATCCCAATCGGGATTTCTTCCCGGTTGTTCCTCGTCCCTCGTCCCTTGTCCCTCGTCCCTGCTTAGGTATTCGTGTATCTCACGCGCCGCCCTTCTTCCGTCGCCCATGGCAAGGATCACGGTAGCGCCGCCCCTTACAATGTCACCTCCGGCAAATAATCCGGGGATACTGGATTGCATGGTTCCATCCGTTAAATTGATCGTTCCCCATTTGCTCACACTTAACCTGGGCAGACTTTGAGCAATTAACGGATTGGGAGACACTCCAATACTGACAATTACCAGATCCGCATCGATAAGATATTCTGATCCTTTAACCGGAGTGGGCTTCCTCCTTCCCGAAGCATCGGGTTCTGTCAGTTCCATGCGCTGAAGCCTGATTTTATTCACATGTCCCTTTTCATCTGCAAGATACTCAACCGGGGAATTCAGGTTCAGAAACTCAATTCCCTCTTCCAGGGCATGTTTAATTTCTTCCTTCCTGGCAGGCATTTCATCAAATGACCGCCTGTAAATTATCATAGCTCTTTCGGCGCCTAAGCGGCGTGCGGTTCTCACTGAATCCATCGCTGTATTCCCGCCGCCAATCACGGCAACATTTTTACCAAAGTATACAGGCGTATCGAAATCCTCTTTTGCCGCACCCATCAGGTTAACGCGTGTAAGGTATTCATTGGATGAAAGAACGCCATTGAAATTTTCACCCGGTATATTCATAAAGTTTGGTAATCCGGCGCCACTACCAACAAAAAAAGCCCTGAATCCCTGGTTTGCCAAATCCTCAAAAGACAAGGTTCTTCCTACTATGAAATTGCACACAAACTCGACACCCATCTTTTTCAGATTTTCAATTTCAGTGTCTACAATCTCGTTCGGTAACCTGAATTCAGGAATTCCATATTTCAACACACCGCCCAATTCATGCAATGCCTCAAAAACGGTGACGCAATAACCAAGCCGGGCCAGATCACCTGCTGCCGAAAGTCCTGCCGGTCCCGACCCAACCACCGCAACTTTTGTATTATTGCTGCAGGCTGTAGCCGGAACAAATATTTTTCCGGAATGCATCTCATAATCTGCCACAAAACGCTCAAGATGCCCTATAGCCACAGGCTCTTTGTGCATTTTATCAGCATAAATACACCTTGCTTCACATTGAATTTCCTGCGGGCATACCCTGCCACAAACTGCCGGAAATGCACTGGCCGATTTAATGATCCGTGATGCCGCAAGAAAATCGCCCTTTTCAATGCTCTTGATAAATCCGGGAATGTCAATTCCAACCGGACAGCCGCTGATACAGGTGGGATTTTTACAGTCGAGACACCGACTGGCTTCTGACTTCGCAAGTTCCGGTGTCAATCCCCTGTTCACCTCAATATATCCTTTGCTCCTTTCCATCGGATCGGCTTCTGGCATTTCAACACGGACCATTTTGCTGCGTTCCGCCGGCTTCAGGTCCTGCCTGAGTTTTTCACGCCAGGACTCATCACGTGAAGTTATATCCTGATTGTCTGTCATTTATTATCCATATATTGCTGAAACAGCGCTTTCTCCTCATCTTTATAACCACCCAGACGCATCAGCAATTCGTCAAAATCCACCTCGTGGGCATTGAATTCCGGACCGTCGACACAAACAAACCTGGTTTTCCCGGCTACAGTTACCCTGCAGGCACCACACATGCCTGTGCCGTCCACCATGGTTGCATTCAGACTGGCCATGGTAGGTATATTATATTTTGCGGTAAGCAGACTGCAGTATTTCATCATAATGGCAGGGCCAATAGTGAGCACCATATCTATCTTTTCCCTGGTGATCACTTCCTCCATGCCTTTTGTTACAATTCCCTTATTACCATAGCTGCCATCATCCGTCATTATAATTACTTCATCTGAATTGGCACGCATTTCGGGCTCAAGAATGATCAGATCCTTTGATCGTGCTGCAAGAACAGTAATGATCCGGTTCCCGGCATTGTGCATGGCTTCCACAATCGGCAATAAAGGTGCCACCCCTACTCCGCCGCCTGCACAAAGCAATGTTCCTATTTTCTCGATGTGGGTTGGATGACCTAATGGCCCAACCACATCTGTTATTTCATCGCCAACCTCCAGGTTGCATATTTTATGGCTTGTGACGCCTACTTTCTGAATGATGAGAGTAATGGTACCCTTCACCACATCGGCTTTGGCTATAGTGAGGGGGATCCGCTCCCCCCGGGTGCCCACTTTTAAAATCACAAAATGTCCCGCCTGTCTCTTTCGCGCAATCAACGGGGACTCAATCTCCATTTCCACAACATTTTCAGATAAATACCGCTTTGCAACTAGTTGGTTCATTCCCTGGATGTAATTAATTCACAATTCAACAAAAATAAAAGTTACCTCTTAACTCGTGCATTGCCTTCCCAAATGCTCCAGATCTGTTCTTCATCAGCGGGTTGAGCATAATCGGTGAGAAATGTAGTAGCCAGTGCACCACACGACCAGCCAAATTGAATACATTTTTCTGCATCCCATCCTCTCAGTAATGCATAGAGCAACCCGCCCACAAATCCGTCTCCTCCGCCAATGCGGTCGAGAACACTGATTTCACGCGGTTCGACGAAATGCCATTGATCTTCGGCAAGTAAAATGGCTCCCCACATGTGGCTGTTGGTATTGATGACCTGCCTGAGTGTGGTTGCATATACAGAAGTATTGGGAAATATCTTTTTTACACTTTCAATCATTATCCTGAATCCATCAATATGGTTTGCTATGTCTTTTCCCCCGGTTTCCGGCCCCTTAATTCCCAGACAAAGCTGGAAGTCTTCTTCATTCCCCACTAAGATATCTGAAACAGAAGCGATCTCTGTGAAAATCTCACAGAGTTCTTTTTCCCGGTTTTTCCAGAATGAAGCCCTGTAATTCAGGTCAAAGGAAATGCGGGTGCCGTATTTCTTTGCGGATCTGGCCAGTTCAAGACAAAACGCACTGGTCTGAGGGGATAAGGCTCCTATCAAACCCGACATATGCAAGATCTGCACGCCTTCTTTACCGAAAATCCTCTCCAGGTCAAAGTCCTTCACACTGAGCGTCCTGCCTACTTCGCCGGCACGGTCATTAAGTACACGTGGTCCGCGTGATCCAAAACCACTATCGGCAATATTAAACTGATGACGGTATCCCCAGGGATCACCCTGGGGTACCTCTTTTCCTTCATAGGACAGATGACGGCTGGCCAGGCTGTTTTTTATTATTTGTGCAACCGGACTATCTTTAACAAAGGTTGTAAGCACCTTTACCGGAAGTCCAAGGTAGGATGAAATACTTGCCACATTGGTTTCCGCACTGGTTGCCTGCAGGCTGAAAAGCTCACTGCTGTATACGGGCTGGCCGTTTAACGGGGTTATCCGAATACCCATGCTTGTGGGCACAACCAAAGAATGGGTAAAATCTTTTTTCAGTTCCATTTGGATAATTGTTAGGATCTTATTGTTTAAATTGTGCCCTCAAATATAACCAATCCAATGAAAAAGCTATTCATTTTATCCGCTTTGCTGATTATGGCATTGATGAACAGTTGCAAAACCAGCAACCCTCAGTCGAATATCAAGGAGGATGGAGAATTTTTAAATGGTTTAACACCCCAGGAGATCAGCGCAGCCAGGCTAACCCCTGAAATGCTGTGGAAATTTGGAAGGTTGGGGGAGATACAACCGTCTCCTGACGGGAAGACCGTTATTTATACTGTTACCCGGTATGATTACCATACTAATAAGCATCATACCTGGATTTTTTCTGTTCCGGCAGCAGGGGGAAATTCCGTGAATCTTACCGGGGGAAGCCCTTCGTGCGCAAATCCCCGCTGGATAAATCAAAAGAGTATTGCTTACCTCTGTGAATCCAATGGCAGTATGCAAATTTGGAAAATGGATGCCGACGGCAGCAATAAAACAGTGGTTTCAGATATAGCCGGTGGACTAAATGGTTTTGAATTTACAAGTTCCGGTGACAGGCTTTTCTATATCCAGGATGTAAAAATTGACTCCACTACCCAGGACATTTATCCTGACCTGCCACTGGCCAAAGGGCCTCATCATAAATGAACTGATGTACCGCCACTGGGATTCATGGCATGATTATGCCTACAGCCATATTTTTATTACATCCTATAAAAATGATAAAATTGAAGCGGGCAAGGATATCCTGATGGGTGAACCGTTTGATTCTCCCTTGTCACCTTATTTTGATGCTTCGGAAATTGCCTGGAGCCCTGATGGCTCAAAACTGGCCTATACCTGTAAAAAATTAAGTGGAACAGCCTATGCAACAAGTACGAATTCCGACATATATATTTTCGACGTAAGGGATAATGCAACCACCAATATTACGAACGGCATGATGGGCTATGACAAAAATCCCGTTTTTTCCCCTGACGGTAAAAAATTGGCATTCAAAAGCCAGGAGACACCAGGCTATGAATCCGATCAGGAAGAATTGTTTATTTATGATTTCGATACAAAAAGTCTGAAAAACCATACCTCCGGTTTTGATTACAATGCTGCCAACTATGTGTGGAATGCAGACGGAACAAAAATTAACTTTATCACAGTCATCCATGGAACTTACCAGGTGTATGAATGCAATACAGCCGATGGAACCATTAGACCCGTAACATCAGGTAAACATGATTACAATGTTATTTACAGGTGCGGTGAAAATCTCATTGGAACAAGGAATTCAATGTCCATGGCCGCAGAGATTTTCAGCATTGATCCTGCAACGGGAAAGGAAACACAGCTGACCTTCATCAATAAAAACATTTATGACGCTGTGAAAATGGGGGATGTGAAAGAGAGATGGGTAAAGACAACCGACAATAAAGACATGCTGGTATGGGTCGTATATCCTCCTGATTTTGACAGCACAAAAAAGTATCCTGCTTTGTTATTTTGTGAAGGAGGTCCTCAAAACGCAGTTTCCCAGTTCTTTTCATACCGCTGGAATCTTCAGCTGATGGCGGCAAACGGATATATTGTAATTGCTCCCAACCGCCGGGGATTGCCTGGCTTCGGAAAGGAATGGAATGATGAGATCACCGGGGACTACGGTGGCCAGAACATCAAAGACTATTTAAGTTCCGTGGATGATATAAAAAAGGAATCCTATGTAGATGGCGACCATATTGGTGCAGTGGGTGCCAGTTACGGCGGTTACTCGGTCATGTACCTTGCCGGTTGCCATCAAAAACGATTCAAGGCTTTTATTGCGCATTGCGGTAACTTCAATCTCGAGAGCCAGGCAACAGCAACAGAAGAGACGTTTTTTCCATATCATGACCTGCAGGGTTATTCATGGGATAAACCCAAGCCAAAAAGTTATACCCAGTTTTCGCCCCATCTGTATGTGGACAAATGGGATACGCCCATTATGTTAATTACGGGAGCCAATGACCTGCGCATTCCCTATACAGAAAGCCTTCAGGCATTCAATGCGGCTCAATTGCGCGGTATTCCTTCAAAGCTTCTTTTCTTTCCGGATGAAAGTCATTGGGTATTGAAACCACAAAACAGCATTCTCTGGCAGAGGGAGTTTTTCGCATGGCTGGACAAGTATCTCAAATAGGGACGAGGGACAAGGGACAAGGGACAAGCAAGAATAATCAGTGAAAATGACTGCACGACTGTAGAACTGCAGAACTTCTTTTCATGGAATCTAAATGTTTTTAAATAGCTTTATTATTTATGAAACATATATCAGGATTACTTACAGCCATTCTTGCCTTTGCTGTCCATGCCCTTGCAGCTCAGCCCACGGGTTTCTCCAGCCCTGCTGATCATATAATGCCTGTGATACATTGTCCGGATTTTGAGCTGACTGGCGATGGCAATGAGTCTGCCTGGAGTTCCGCCCAATGGACTACTCTGAACCCGCAACAGCCAGGTGTCTCTTACGAGACCCTGTTCAAGATCATGTATTCCGATTCAGGTATTTATTGTTTGTACCAGTGTATGGACAGCGCAATTGTATCAACAATGAAAGGAGATTTCCTGGATCTTTGGCGTGAGGATGTGGTGGAGGCTTTCTTCTGGACAGATGAGCGCATACCGGTATACTTTGAATATGAGTTGTCACCTTTGAATTATGAGTTGCCCATCATGGTACCCAATTATGACGGTAATTTTTTTGGCTGGAGACCCTGGCATTATGAAGGAAAAAGGCTTACCCGCCATGCTACAGCCATTAAAGAGAACACCTCTCGTTCAGGCAGATCATGGACAGCCGAGTTCTATATTCCTTATGCGCTGCTAAATCCGGTAATCACTGGCACCCCTCCCAAAGGCTCCCGCTGGCGTGCCAATTTCTACCGGATAGATTATGACCATGGCCAGTCCGAATGGTCATGGCTGCCCGTTCCCGGTACATTCCATGACTACAGACGGTTTGGAACACTGGAATTTAAATAAGTATTCCACAAATATATCTTCCTGCGGATCACACGGATCTCACAGATTAATTTGTTTTCACCTGTTTTTTTCTCGCAGATTTTTCCGAAGAAATGCCTTCGGCACGCGGATTTCGCAGATGATCAGAATTTAAACCTGGAAACAGTTAATCGAATGCAATGAGATTTCTTTGCGACCTCTATCTTAGCGCGCTTTGCGAAAAAAACTTTGTGATCTGCGTTAAAATTTTGGGCAATCTTTCCGAAAAAATACTCTTCACGCTGCGTTTAAATCCCAAAACGCCGAAGGCGTTCTATTTACAGTTAAATCTAAAAACGCCACAGGCGTTCAAATATCTAATTAAAAAAATTATACAAAACTTAAAATATTCTTTTCACTTGATCGTCTGGAATACCACGATAAACTTTCAGAAAAAACTTTGGAAACTTTTCTTCTATTTTTTGTTTCCAAAGTTTTTTTCGTTTATATTTGCAGCATGAATGACGAATTAATTACTATTTTAAAAAAGGTACGCCTGCTTTACCGTAAATACGGCATACGGAGTGTGACCATGGATGATGTTTCCCACGAATTGGGCATCTCAAAGAAAACGTTGTATCAATATGTGCATGATAAAGATGACCTTGTGCATAAGGTAGTCGAATTAGAAATATCCGACCGGCAGGATAGAATGAATATCACCTGCAGTGATGATAAGAATGCCATTGAACAACTGTTGGAGATTGCACGATGTATCAGCACAATGCTAAAAGATTACAGCGCTGCTACGGAATATGATCTGAAAAAGTATTACCCCGACCTTTATATAAAGGTTCGTGATCTAAGAAGAAATCATGTATTCCGTTTCATTTTTGATAACCTGAAAAAAGGCATTGAAGAAGGTCTTTACAGGGAAGAGATCAAACTGGATACGATTTCACGTCTGAACGTTGCTTTGATAGACAATATGGTTGACAGCGAAGTGGTTTCCATTCCTGAATTTATGGATCCCAGGTTTTTTAATGAATTCTTTGTATATCATATCAGGGGAATAGTCAATGCAAAAGGTCTTGATTTTTTTGAATCTCATTTGATGCAACTTGAATTCCACGGTTCCAATAGTTCAAAAAAATATGAATGATGAATAACCTATTTAACTTCAAATTTTATGATAATCATGTTTATTAATTTTTTTAAATCAGGCACAATGAAAGTCAGATCAATTCCCTTTTTGGCGTTGCTGTTCTGCGTTGTATTTTTAGCCAATACACAGACCAGCCCGTCTCAACCCTTGAAATTTTCCCTCAAGGAGGCCAAAGAATATGCATTGAAAAATAGTCCGATTTTACTGAACTCCTCACGCGATGTTGAAATCGCAAAGAAAATGATCTGGGAGAATACAGCTACCGGTCTTCCGCAGTTCTACGTCAACAGTTCATATTCATATAATCCTCAACTGTCCGGATTCACTGATGCAATTAGTAAATTTTCCAGGCATGGAAGATCTCAATATCGATGATTTGAAGAAAAACTTTTTTGTAGGCGGACAAGTCGATCAGCTGATTTTCAGCGGAGCATATATCGTTGGGTTAAAAGCAGCCCAGGTGTATGCCAGTCTATCTGAACTTGCCGATACCAAATCAAAAATCGGTATTGAAGAAGGCATCACCAATACCTATTTCACTGCATTGGTTGCCAAACAGTCCAGCGAAATACTTGATTCAACACTTACTGCCATTCAACAAACATTATATCAAACGGAACAGATGTTTAACAATGGATTCGTTGAACAAACCGATGTGGACCAGCTGAAGATACTTGAATCGAACATTAAAAGTAACCTGACATTAACCACCAGGCAGGTTGGCATAATGGAACGTATGCTAAAATTTCAGATGGGACTGCCAATTGACGAGCCTGTGTTACTTACTGACCAGATCGATCCTCTGGTAAATATAATGAACCTCGAAACCGTCATCATTGACAGCTTTGACCTCGAAAGCAATGTTGATTATAACATGATGCAAACCCAGGAAAAGCTGCGATTGTTAAATTACAAATTGTCAAAGTCCCAGTTTCTGCCGACTCTTTCAGGATATTATTCATTTTACAAGAGCCTGGATGACAACTTTTTTAATGATCAGTCGCCCAGCACCTATGGTCTTTCACTTTACTTTCCGGTTTTCAGCAGTGGATTAAGAATGTCACAGGTAAAACAACGTCAGCTGGAGTATCAGAAGGCACAAACTAACAGGCAAATGGGCGCAGACGACCTGAGAATTCAGTATGAGACTGCCCTGTCAGGCTTTATCGCTGCACGTGATGTTTACTTCCTTCAACAGGAAAACAGGAATCTTTCTATGAGAATATATAAGAAATCAATTATAAAATTCCAGGAGGGTGTAAGTAGTAGTTTGGACCTGAATACAACCCAACAGCAGTATTTCACGGCTGAAGGCACCTATTTTAATGCCCTCATGGCCCTGGTAACTGCGAAAGCAAAACTGGACAACCTGTTAACCAAAACCTTACAATAAGTCTAAATTTTTTAATTCAAAATAAAATGAAAACCAAAGTATTTGTATTAATTGCCCTGTCGATGCTCATGGCATGTGGAAGTAACAAACAAGCCCAGCTCGATAAATTAAAAAAACAGCATGATGCCATCGCCCAGAAAATAGAAAAACTGGAAAAAGAAATAGCTGCAAGTTCTGATTCAACAACAATGGACAAAACCGGTGTTTTTGTATCAGTTGAGGATGTTCAATTTCAGCCTTTCAATCATTATATTGAAGTACAGGGAAAACTCGATGGTGATGAAAACCTGTCAGTTTACCCGGAATCCATGGGCGTAGTAACAAGTGTAAACATACATGTTGGCGAATATGTTAACAAAGGCCAGGTAATGGCTAAAATTAACGATGCAGCTTACCAGGAACAGCTCAAATCGTTGCAAACCAATTATGATCTGGCAGCTGAAACCTATAAAAAACAGGAGAATCTCTGGAAACAGCAAATCGGATCCGAGATGCAGTATCTGCAGGCAAAAGCTGCGAAAGAAGGACTTGAATCGCAAATCGCCTCAATTCAGAAACAAATTGATATGGCCAGCATCAAATCACCCATATCAGGTACCGTGGAAGAATCGATGGTAAAAGTTGGCCAGTCTGTTTCGCCTTCATTTCCCGCATTCCGGGTTGTTAATTTCAGCAGTCTGAAAGTTACTGCCGATGTAGCTGAGGCATACACCGCCAAAGTAAATGTTGGCGATGATGTAGTTGTTTATTTCCCCGACATCAAACAGGAAATCAATGCCAAGATAACTTTCTGCAGCAAGTTCATCAATACTACTAACCGAACATTCAGCGTGGAAGCAAGGTTGAAGACTGTTACAGGCAATTTAAAGGCCAATATGATTGCAGTTATGAAAATCAATGATTATAGTGCCCAAAAGGCGATTGTACTGCCGCTGAACGTAATCCAGACGGATAACAAGGGTAATTTTGTTCTCGTTGCAAAACAGGAAAATAACCAGTACTTCGCTCGTAAAAAGGCCATGCAAACAGGTCAGAAGTATAACGGACTGGCCGAAGTTACCGGTGGACTGGAACCCGGTGAGAAAGTTATTACAAGCGGATACATGAGTCTGAACGAAGGTCAGATCATCAGGTTCTAAATTAATCCCCATGATTGCAGGTTTTTACATTCATATTCAATAAACCATGATTGAGAAATATAAACAATTTAAGCCCACCAGCTGGGCCATCAATAATAAAACCAGCATGTACGTCCTGGCATTTATCCTGGCCGCCTATGGTTTTATCAGTTATTCTACAATTGCCAAAGAACAAATTCCTGAGATCGTTATTCCCTATATCATGGTGAATACGGTTTATCCCGGCACATCCCCGGCCGATATGGAAAATTTCATCACCCGGCCCCTGGAAAAAAACATGAAATCCATTGAGGATGTCAAGCAAATAACGAGCAGTTCGGTACAGGATTTCTCTATGATCATAGTTGAGTTTAACACAGGCATCGACATTCCCGAAGCAAAGCAAAGGGTAAAGGATGCTGTGGACAAAACCCAGACTGACCTGCCCAATGACCTGCCCGGTGAACCAGAAGTCGGGGAAATTGATTTTTCCCAGATCCCGATCATGTATATCAACGTTTCCGGAGATTATAGCCTCGACAACCTGAAGCAATATGCAGATAAAATGCAGGACCAAATTGAAACAGTTCCCGAGGTCACGCGTGTGGACGTGGTAGGTGCTCTTGACCGTGAAATTCAGGTGGATGTGGATATGTTCAAAATGCAGGCCTCCATGGTCACTTTCCGTGATATTCAAAATGCTATCGCCTATGAAAATATGACTATTTCAGGCGGAAGCATTGATATGGAAGGCATGAGCAGGTCAGTGCGCGTAGTAGGTGAATTTGCCAATGTGGATGTGATAAAGAATATCAGCCTGATCTCTTCAAGTGGAGCTGTTGTGCGACTTTCGGATATTGCTGAAATCAAGGATGCCCGTAAAAAGGCAGAGAGTTTTGCGCGGTTGGCCGGAAAAAATGTAATTACGCTGAATGTGGTGAAAAAAAGCGGTACCAACCTTATTAAAGCAGCTGACCAGATTAAGGTGATCATTGATGAAATGAAGAAAAATGATCTCCCCCGTGATCTGAATATTGTTATTTCTGGTGATCAGTCCTATTACACCAATATTATCCTTAAGGAACTTAATAACACAATTATAATCGGATTTATCCTGGTGACCATTGTGCTGATGTTCTTCATGGGCCTCACGAATGCAATATTTGTCGGTTTTTCAGTGCCGTTGTCCATGGCTCTTGCCTACATCGTACTTCCTGCCTTTGACTTCACACTGAACATGCTCGTGATGTTTTCCTTCATTTTTGCACTTGGAATAGTGGTGGATGATGCCATTGTGGTTATTGAAAATACCCACCGTATTTTCAAGAAAACAGGAATGGATATAACCAACTCAGCCAAGGCAGCGGCGGGGGAAGTATTTGTACCCATTCTTTCAGGTACATTGACCACCCTTGCTCCCTTCTTTCCACTGGCATTCTGGCCTGGCGTGGTTGGGAAGTTCATGTACTACATTCCGGTTACATTGATCATCACACTGATCGCTTCACTTATAATCGCTTATCTCTTTAATCCGGTTTTTGCAGTAACTTTTATGAAAGCAGATGAAGAAGGATTGGAAGAAGTTCGCGACAAAAAACATATCTACAAAACAGGAATAATAATTGCACTGATCTCTGCCTTCTTCTTCCTTCCTGGTTTTGCTATGCACAGCAAGTTTTTCATTGGCCTGGCCAACCTGGGATTATTCATCGCAATCAGTTATGTGCTGCATAATCTGTTTATGTATAAGGTATTGCTGCGCTTCCAGCTAAATATGCTACCGCGCATGATGACCGCCTATGAAAAAGCACTGCGCTGGGCACTTAAAGGCAAAAGACCACAGAGGCTGCTTTGGGAATTGATCGGACTCTTCGTTGTTTCCATTGTCATTTTTAATATGGGAAGCAGCAAATTGGTCTTTTTTCCTGACAGTGATCCTGCTTCCTTATTCGTAAGTATAAAAATGCCTGTGGGTACGGAAGTTCAGGTTACCGATTCCGTAACCAAAATTGTAGAAAACAGGGTATTTGATATACTCGGCAAGGATAATCCGATTGTTGAATCGGTTATATCAAATGTTGCGCTAGGAGCTTCAACCGATATGTTTAGTTCTGCGACCATTACATCCAACCTGGGTAAGATCACCATTAATTTTGTAGAATTTGCAAAGAGGCGCGGGACAAAAACTACCCCTTTCATGGATAAAATACGAAATGCTGTAAGCGATATACCCGGGGCGGAAATTACGGTTGATAAAGAAAATATGGGACCACCGGTTGGAAAGCCAATTAATATTGAAGTGTCGAGTGAAAACCTTGAGGAGCTCATTGTTACTTCAAATCGTCTCATACGGTTTATTGATTCGTTAAGGGTACCCGGAATTGAAGATCTGAAAATGGACTTTGAAGACCGGAAGCCTGAGTTAATTGTGGACGTTGACAGGATCCGTGCCAATCGTGAAGGAATCAGTACTGCGCAGATAGGTAGTGAACTACGTACAGCCATTCTCGGAACCGAGGTTACAAAATACCGTGAACAGGAGGATCAGTATCCCGTGCAGCTGAGGTATAATGAGTATTCACGTGACAATATCGATCGCCTGATGAACCTGAAGATTACCTTTATGGATATGGTAACAGGTCGCGTAAAGAGCATTCCTTTATCTTCGGTTGCCACGGTAAAATACCAGAATACATATGGTGGTATTAACCGCAAGGACCTGAAAAGGGTGATCACAGTATCTTCAAACCTCCTGTCGGGATACACTTCAAATGAAGTGAACGCCCGGATTAAGGTTTTACTGGTAAATTTTGTAAAACCCCAGGGAACCGAGATAAAAATAACGGGTGAACAGCAGGATCAGGCAGATAACATGATATTTCTTAGCAAGGCGATGTTCCTCTCATTGTGTCTTGTATTGTTCATCCTGATCACACAGTTCAATTCACTGAGCAAACCCGTCATTATCATATCCGAAGTTATTTTCAGTATAATTGGAGTATTGCTTGGCTTTACCATTTTCAAAATGGACTTCTCAGTAATTATGACCGGTATGGGTGTTGTGGCACTTGCTGGTATCGTGGTGAGGAACGGAATATTACTCGTTGAATTTACAGATAAGCTGAAGGCCGAAGGGGTGCGAACCCGTGAAGCCATTATTGAAGCTGGTAAGATAAGGATCACGCCAATTGTTCTGACTGCCACAGCTACCATCCTGGGGCTGGTTCCGCTGGCATTTGGATTTAATATCAATTTCGCCACCTTATTAACAGAATATCAGCCACATATTCATTTCGGAAGCGATACCCGCCAGTTTTTCGGCCCCCTGGCATGGACTATAATTTTCGGATTATCTTTTGCAACTGTCCTGACCCTGATATTTATCCCGGTAATGTATAAGCTCATTCATACCTGGAAAATCAGAAGGACAAAAAAAGCACATTACAGAAAATTGAAAAGAGAAAAACGGAAAGAATTGTTTTTGCAATCGTTGCAGTAGTCTCCTGGAAGAATATGCTGAGCGAAGTTTGAAACTTCGCTTAGCGTTTATTTTTTTTATTTCAATAAAATGTTGTATATTTGCAATACAAAATTATAAATATGAAATTCACTCATACACATCAGCATCATCATCACCCGTAAATACAGGACAGATGCAGTATGTGTACATGAAGATATATTCAGGGTTTGCAATACTGCAAACCCTTTTTTTTTACATTTATTGAAAGAAAAAAATGAATAAACTAAAGATTGCCATACAAAAAGAAGGTCGCTTAAGCGAAAAATCACTTGAATTAATTGAAGAATCAGGGGTGCGGCATAACCAGGACAGCAAAAGAAAGTTGATATCCCTGGGTGAGAATTTTCCCATTGAGATCCTCTATCTGCGGGATGATGATATTCCCCAATATGTTGCAGATGGGGTGGCTGACATAGGCATTGTGGGTGAAAACGAGGTAATGGAAAAAAACCGGAAGGTGGAAATTGTTGAAAGGCTGGGTTTTGCCAGGTGCAGGTTATCCCTTGCCATTCCTCAATCAGACGATTATAGTGGGTTGACTTATTTTAATAACAAAAGGATCGCTACCTCCTACCCCCACATTTTAAGCAAATGGCTTGAAAAGAATAATCTGATAGCGGATATTCATGAAATCAGTGGATCAGTGGAAATAGCTCCGGGCATTGGTCTGGCTGATGCCATATTTGATATAGTAAGCACCGGAAGTACACTCCTTCATAACAGGCTTAAAGAAGTGGAGGTGATTGCAAAATCTGAAGCTGTCGTCATTGCCACTCCGGGAATGATCTCTGCAAAGGGAAAGATCCTCAGTGATCTGCTTTTCCGTTTTCAGGCTGTTCGACGATCCAAAAACAACAAATACATCCTGTTGAATGCACCCAATGAAAACCTGGAACAAATTGTGAAGTTACTGCCCGGAATGAAAAGTCCGACAGTTTTGCCACTATATGAAAAAGGATGGAGTTCAGTCCACTCGGTGGTGAACGAAAATGAATTCTGGGATATAATCGGAAAATTGAAGGAATACGGGGCCCAGGGCATCCTGGTAATTCCCATTGAGAAGATGATCACATAATAAATTGACCTATGCTAATTATTCGGTATCCGCATAAATCAACCTGGCAGGAAATTTTAAAACGGCCCGCTCTTTCCGGCCAGGATATGAATGCCATTGTAATACCGGTCATAGAAAATGTGCGGCAAAACGGGGATCGCGCATTGTATGAATATACTGAAAAATTTGATCATGTCTCGCTCTCCTCCCTGCGCGTTTCGCAGAAGGAATTTCTTGAAGCTGCCAACCTTGGTGGATAACTGACCTGAAAAAAGCAATAGCAGTTGCCTCACATCATATAGAGATTTTTCATCGTTCGCAGCAATCAGGTTCAGAAAAGATAGAAACTGCTCCGGGAGTTACCTGCTGGCAAAAACCCGTAGCTATTGAAAAAGTGGGATTATACATACCCGGCGGGTCTGCCCCATTGTTTTCCACAGTGCTGATGCTTGCCATTCCTGCACGTATTGCCGGCTGTAAAGATATTGTTCTCTGTTCGCCCCCCGGAAAGGATGGAAGGATTCATCCGGCCGTGCTTTATGCAGCAAGGCTTACAGGTGTTTCTGATGTATTCAGGATCGGCGGTGCCCAGGCAATTGCTGCAATGGCATTCGGAACCGAATCTGTTCCCAGGGTGTATAAAATTTTCGGTCCGGGTAACCAATTTGTAACTGCTGCCAAAAAAATCGTTGCACAGGGTGACACCGCTATTGACATGCCTGCAGGGCCCTCGGAACTGGCTGTGATTGCAGATGACACGTCCATCCCGGCATTTGTTGCATCGGATTTATTATCTCAGGCTGAACATGGCGTGGACAGCCAGGTTTTGTTATTCACAGTGAGCGAGGATATGGCATGCCTGGTAAAGGAAGAAGTTGCAAAACAACTCGAAAAGCTTCCCCGCAGGGAAATTGCCAGCCGATCCCTTGAGCATAGCCGCATCATTATCTTAAAAGATATGAAGGAAATAACAAACATGGTGAATGATTATGCTCCTGAACACCTGATCATAGCCATGGATGATGCTGAAATTGTGGCAGACAGCATTATCAATGCTGGTTCCGTTTTTATCGGGCATTATTCTCCTGAAAGCGCCGGCGATTATGCTTCCGGAACCAATCATACCCTGCCTACCAATGGTTATGCCAGGGCATACAATGGCGTAAATCTGGATAATTTTGTAAAGAAGATCACCTTTCAGCATATCACCCGGCAGGGTTTGGAATACCTTAGTCCTACGATTATGAAGATGGCTGAGAGCGAGGAATTGCAGGCACACAGCAATGCCGTAAACACCCGATTAAAAAAAGAACATGGATGATATAAGCTCTTTACTGCGTAGTAACATCAGGTCACTCACTCCCTATTCATCTGCCCGCGATGAATACAAGGGTGAGGAAGCTGTATTCCTGGATGCCAATGAGAATCCATATAACAGTCCGTTTAACCGGTATCCTGATCCGCTTCAGATCAAGCTGAAGAAAAGGATCTCGGAAATCAAGGGTGTGGCGCCGGAGAATATTTTCCTGGGCAATGGCAGCGACGAGGCCATCGACCTTCTCATCCGTGCGTTTTGCGAACCGGGTAAGGATAATATCCTGGCCATAAAGCCAACGTATGGAATGTATAAGGTTTGTGCCGATATCAATGGCATTGAATATCGTGAATCATTGTTAAATGGGCATTTCCAGGTAAATGTGCAGCAATTGGAAGACCTTGCCGACGACCATAGCAAACTGTTGTTCCTTTGCTCACCGAATAATCCAACATCAAATAGTCTGAATGCTGCTGATATACTACAGCTTGCAAGAAAGTTCAAGGGACTGGTGATTTTAGATGAAGCCTATATTGATTTTTCAATCCATCCTTCACTTGCAGTACAATTGAAGTCTTATTCAAACCTGGTTATCCTCCAAACATTCAGCAAGGCATGGGGAATGGCAGGCATCCGGCTGGGCATGGCCTTCGCTGACATCGATATAATCAGGGTGTTAAACCGGATAAAGTATCCCTACAATGTAAATATCCTCTACCCAGAAAGTTGCACTTGAACATTTGGATAACGTGGAGAACAAGGATAAATGGGTTAATCAGATACTCGAACAGCGAAACTTGTTGCATAGCCAGCTAAGCAGGTTTTCAATGGTCAGAAATATCCTGCCCTGCGATGCCAATTTTCTGATGGTGAAATTTGATGATCCGAAGAAGGTATTTGACTTTTTAATTGAAAAAAAGATCATTGTCCGTGACCGGTCAAAAGTTTCCCTTTGTGAGGGATATCTGCGCATTACGGTGGGAACTTCGGAAGAGAACAGAATGCTGATCAGTGCATTAAATAAATATTAATTCAGAGCAGGAATGAAGAAAGTTATTTTTGTGGACAGGGACGGCACACTTATTCATGAACCTCCCGATGATTTTCAGGTAGATTCGCTTGAGAAACTGGAATATATGCCGGGCGTTTTCAGAAATCTGTATTTCATCCGCAAGTACCTCGATTTCGAATTGGTGATCGTGACAAACCAGGATGGACTGGGAACTTCCGGCTATCCTGAAGCCCATTTTAACCTGGTTCAGAAGAAAATGCTCAGGGCATTCGAAAATGAAGGCATACGATTCGATAACATCCTGGTAGACCGGACCTTTTCAGCAGATAAGGCTCCTACCCGCAAACCCGGACTGGGTATGCTCGGGGAATACATGAACGGGGATTATGACCTGGCCAATTCCTGGGTGATCGGAGACCGTCGTAACGATGTGGAGTTAGCCAGGAATCTGGGTGCACGTGTCATTCTGTATACACCGCACCCCGAAAAATTTACTGATGAGATTATCAGTTATTGTTCCCTTGTAACAAATGATTGGGACGATATATTTAAGAAGATAGCCCTTGGCATAAGAAGTGCCCATGTAGAAAGAAAAACCGGTGAAACTGAGATTACCGTTGACCTTAACCTGGATGGTACAGGAAAATATCAATTATCAACCGGACTTGGATTTTTTGATCATATGATCAGTCAGTTGGCAAGGCATTCAGGTTGTGACCTGGAACTGACAGTTAAGGGGGACCTGCATGTAGATGAGCACCATACCATTGAGGATGCCGCCCTTTCTCTTGGTGAGGCCTTTTACCTTGCCCTGGGTAATAAACGAGGAATGGAAAGATATGGATATGCTCTTCCTATGGATGATTGCCAGGCACAGGTGTTGATCGATTTCGGAGGCAGGCAGTGGCTTGTATGGGATGCCGACTTCAAGCGTGAAAAAATCGGGGAAATGCCAACTGAGATGTTCATGCATTTCTTCAAATCATTTTCTGACGCCGCCCGCTGTAACCTGAATATATCGGCCAGTGGAACAAACGAACATCACAAAATAGAAGCTATTTTCAAAGCCCTTGCAAGGGCAATTAAAATGGCCATAAAACGGGATGTATTCAGCTATGAACTGCCAACAACAAAAGGAACCCTTTAAAAATGACTAAAGCAAACAATAATTCCGCCATTCTGCTGATGCATTGCAATGATCAGAAAGGGATCGTTGCAGATGTTACAGAATTTATCAATAATAACCAGGGAAATATTATAACCCTGGATGAACATGTAGACAGGCTCGACAAGATATTCTACATGCGCATTGAATGGGAATTGAATGGATTTCTGATACCTCAGGAAAAGATCGCGGATTTTTTCGGTACCCTGATTGCTGCCAAATTCAACATGACATGGAATATCTATTTCAGCGATCAGCGACCACGAATGGCCATTTTTGTTTCCAAATTATCACATTGCCTGTATGATATTTTGTCAAGGTTTCATTCCGGGGAATGGGATGTTGACATCCCATTGATCATCAGCAACCATCGTGACCTGGAACCTGTTTCAAAACAATTTGGGATAGATTTTCACCTGGTGGAAAAAAACGAACATAACCGCGAAGAGGCGGAACGAATTGAACTTGAGTTACTTAAAAATCATGGAATTACATTCGTTGTACTAGCCAGGTATATGCAGATAGTCAGCGAAAGTTTCATCAACCATTATCCGAATAAGATCATCAACATACATCATTCCTTTCTTCCTGCTTTCCCGGGAGCCAAGCCCTATCATTCTGCCTACCAGCGGGGAGTAAAGATCATCGGTGCCACAAGTCATTATGTGACGTCTGACCTGGATTCAGGTCCGATAATAGACCAGGATATAGTCAGAATTACCCATCGTGATTCAATTGACAGGCTGATCATGAAAGGCAAGGATGTGGAGAAACTGGTTCTGTCAAGGGCGATTTTGATGCACTTACAGCGGCGGATACTTGTATATAATAATAGAACCGTGGTTTTTAATTAAATTTGGTAAAAGAAAATTATGAATGATGAATTATGAATTATGACTGGAAGTAAAAGCACGAAGTGCTTAAATCTCAATAACCCCGGGTACAACCCGGGGATCAATGAACATTGCGCGGAACACGAACGGTATTGCAGATGAAAATTGTAATCATAAAATATAACGCAGGCAACATCATGTCGGTGGATTATGCCCTTCAGCGATTGGGCATAAAGGCGGAGGTGACCGATGATCCCGAACTTATCCGGGCTGCTGACAAGGTGATATTTCCGGGTGTGGGTGAGGCAAATACTACGATGAAATATCTTTCTGAAAAAAAACTCAATCTGCTTATCCCCGAATTGAAACAACCTGTATTGGGAATCTGCCTGGGACTTCAGCTGATGTGCAAATATTCGGAGGAAAATGATACACCATGCATGGGAATTTTTGAGGAGACAGTAAAGAAATTTGCCCCCCGGGGAGAGAATGAGGAAAAGTTAAAAGTGCCCCATATGGGGTGGAACAATATCTTTAATCTCAAAACTGATCTCCTTCGCGGTATAGCTGAAAATGAGCACGTGTATTTTGTTCACAGCTATTATGCTGCTTCAGGTAAAGATACTATTGCAAGCTGCAATTACCCTGAAACATTCAGTGCAGCTCTGCATCACCATAATTTTTATGCAACACAGTTTCATCCGGAAAAAAGCGGAAGTGCAGGTTCACAAATCCTTAAAAACTTTATTGATTTATGATTACAATAATTCCGGCCATAGATATCATGGATGGCAAGTGCGTCCGTCTTGAACAGGGGGACTACAGGTTGAAAAAAGTATATGAAGAAGATCCGCTCACTGTTGCAAAGCGGTTTGAGGATTTTGGGATCCGCCGGCTCCATGTTGTGGATCTCGACGGGGCAGTCGCAAAACAGGTCATCAACTGGAATACATTGGAAAGGATTGTGTCACGTACAAGTTTAATCGTGGATTTTGGGGGCGGTATTAAATCCGACCAGGATCTGAAAGTTGTTCTCGACAGTGGTGCTGCAATGGCAGTTATCGGCAGCATTGCAGTATCCGATCCGGATTTGTTTGAAAGTTGGCTGTTTGCATATGGACCTCAGAAAATTATTCTCGCCGCAGATGCCAGAAATGGAAAAATAGCAGTTTCAGGATGGACGGATACAACAGCCATTGATCTTTTCGATTTTTTGAAGCAGTATAAAGATATGGGAGTTAAACAGGTATTGTGTACCGATATTTCAAAGGATGGCATGCTCGAAGGATCTTCAGTTGATCTGTATAAGGAAATGGTCGGGAAGTTTTCAGGTATTCAAATCATAGCCAGCGGTGGCATCACTTCGGTAAAAGAGATCCATACCCTGAATGAATCGGGCGTTGCCGGTGCGATCATTGGCAAGGCGCTGTATGAGGGAAATATAAAGCTGGAAGAATTGAAGGAGTTCCTAAAAGATTTATGATTTATGATTTATGATTTACGATTTACGATTTACGATTTACGATTACTGATTACCGATTACTGATTACCATTACGAAATATGCTCGCTAAACGTATAATCCCCTGTCTCGATGTGCGAAACGGACAAACCGTGAAGGGTATCAACTTTATAAATATCCGTGAGGTGGGTGATCCCGTGGAACTGGGTGCGATGTATGCCTCACAGGGAGCGGATGAACTGGTCTTCCTTGATATCACTGCCAGCCATGAAGGTCGCAAAACATTCGTTCACCTGGTAAAACGTATTGCCCTGCACCTTAACATTCCCTTCACTGTTGGGGGTGGAATTGGAGAATTGGACGACATAGAAAATCTACTTGCTGCTGGTGCCGATAAGGTTTCCATTAATTCCGCCGCCCTCCGAAATCCCGACCTGATTGATCAGATGGCCCGCAATTTTGGCAGCCAGTTTGTTGTTGTTGCCATTGACGCGCGTGAAGAAAAGGGGGCATGGACTACATACATCAACGGAGGCAGGATCCCTACGGGCAAGGATTTGTTCGATTGGGCCAAAGAAGCTGAAGACAGGGGTGCGGGGGAGATCCTCTTTACCTCGATGAATCATGACGGAACCAAGGACGGCTTTGCCTGTGATGCAGTTGCCACCTTATCCGAAAGCCTGTCAATACCTGTCATTGCTTCGGGTGGTGCCGGATCCATGGAACATTTTGCCGAAGTCTTTACAAAAGGAAAGGCAGATGCCGGTCTGGCCGCCAGTATTTTTCATTTTCATGAGATTACGGTACCTCAGCTTAAAGAATATCTTGATAAACAACATATACCGGTGAGAATAATTTCACCTTGAAAAAAATATCTATGCCAGAAAATAACATCGATTTTCTCGTTTATTTGCAGGACCTGGTTGAAAAACGCAAATCAGAGATGCCGGAAAACTCATACACTACCAGACTGTTCAATAAGGGCATAAATAAAATTGCCCAAAAAGTAGGAGAAGAGGCTGTTGAACTCGTAATTGAAGCAAAGGACAACAATAAGGATCTTTTTCTGAATGAATCGGCCGACTTGCTGTTTCATTTACTTGTTCTTCTTACGGCCAAAGAATGCCGTATTGAGGAAGTGGTTGAAATTTTGAAAGCGCGCCACAAATGATCCCAGGATTAAAATCGATATTATTGCCTTTTCTCCTGGCCGGCCTGTTTGTATCCTGCCATCATAATAAAAAGGAGAAAATTGTGTCAAAGGTCGATCTGGGACCTGTGATCAACCCTGTTGAAAAACCAGTTGATTCACTCCTCACAGAAGAGACAAAGGCGTTATGGATCAACCTGAAAAGATTGCAGGGAAAAGGAATTCTGTTTGGTCAGCAGGATGCAACCATCTCCGGAGCCGACTGGAAATACCCGATAAGTCTTTCTGATGTAAAGCAGATCACCGGAACATATCCTGCAGTATATGGATGGGAAATTTCCGGCATTGGCAATGCCAATAACATAGACAGTATACCCTTTGTCGTATTGACCAAACGGATGAAGGAAGTATTTGAACGCGGCGGCATTAATACAGTTACCTGGCATCTGGCAAATCCTGTTACGGCCGGAACGGCATGGGACACATATCCTGCCGTAAAGGAAATACTGCCTGACAGTATTCAGCATGACTATTATAAATCGCAATTACAGGAAGTAGCCTCATTTTTTAACCAGTTAAGGTCGGCAAGTGGCGTTTCAATTCCAATTATATTCAGGCCTTTCCATGAAAATAACGGTAACTGGTTCTGGTGGGGAAAGGGTCATTGTACAAGGGAAGAATATGTCCGTTTATGGCAGTTCACGGTTTCCTATCTAAGGGATTCCCTGCATGTGCATAATCTGATGTATGCCTATTCTACCGATATGTTCGAATCAACAGAACAATATCTGGAAAGGTATCCCGGCGATGAATGGGTGGATATACTAGGTACCGAAAATTACTGGGACTTTCAGTCTGGCGCAACAATTTCAAATGGTATTGCCCAACTGAGAATGCTTGTGGAAATGTCCACCGAACGGAAAAAACTGGCCGCACTCACGGAGTGTGGATTCGATGGCATCCCTATAAAAAACTGGTGGACGCAATACCTGTTAACACCCATCAAGGATGATTCAATAGCAAGGAACATAACCTACCTGATGGTTTGGCGGAATGCCAACCGGAAACATTTTTATGTTCCCTACCCTGGCCAGAAAAGCTTTCAGGACTTCCTGCTTTTTGAACAGGATACATTTACAATTTTCGAGAAGGACCTGAAGAATTTGTATGAAATAGGGACTGGGGACTAGGGACTGGGAAGAAAGTTTTTCAGTTCGTTATTATAATCTTTCACGGAGCATATCCACTAGTTGCCCTTTTTCAAAACGCACCGGATTGGATTTGTGATCAGTTAGGGCTGCAATTTTTTCCAAATCAGAAGTTGTGACACCATAATTACCAAGTTTCGGAATCTCCAACCGGGATGTCATTTCATCAAGGTAATCTGCCACGAATTTAAGATACCACTCATTTTCACGGGCTTCAATTCCTGAAAATATTTTGCCCAGAAAAACATATTTTCTGGTGAGATTGCCCTTTTCATTACCGGATAAAATGGTCAGGATATTATACCGGTTAACAACAGCCATCATAGTTCCACATACAATCCCATGCGGAATTTCAAAAGAAGCGCCTACTGACGATGCAAATCCATGTATCAGCCCCAAACCTGCATTAGCCAGAGTTATGCCTGAAAGCATGGCGGCATAAGCCATACCCGATCGTGCATTTATATCTTCACCATTTTCCCATGCCTTACTGAGATTATGGTGGATCTGGACAATTCCTTCCAATGCCAGTGCATCTGTAACAGGGCCTGATTTAACCGACAAATAGGATTCGATCAGTTGTGTCAGCGCATCCATACCGGATGCAGCAGTTGTCTTTCGAGGACAACTCAGGGAAAGTGAGGCATCTACAATGGCAACATCGGGAACCAGGTTTTCATGCCTGAGAGAGCGTTTAAATACAACTCCACCCGTTGAACCGGATAACACAGCATTGGCAGTACATTCGCTTCCCGTTCCTGCAGTAGTTGGAACTGCGACAAAGAATACCTTTATACCAGGATGCAACCGGGTACCTACACCTTCGAGATATTCCATAACCGGTTCAGGCATTGGCAGCATGGCTGAAACAGCCTTGCCTGCATCCAGCACGCTGCCCCCTCCCACCGCTAACACTGCCTGGAGATCCATAGCCCTGTATTTGTTTGCTATGCGGTCAATGTCTTCCGGTGAAGGCTCATGATCAATCCGCTCAAAATCGAGGACGATTTTTTCCTTTTCCAGGCCTGTGATTAATTCCGCAATTGCTTTATTATGAGCATATGATTTTAATCCGGTAAGGACAAGGGCCCTTTTGCAGCGGTTTTTTAATATGGAGGGCAGACGACTTATCTCACCCGTCCCACAGTATATTTTAGGCGTCCGTAGTAATCCAAATGTTTCTACCATAATGAGATATCTGTTGGACAAATCGCAGAATGCCGTAAACCCTGACGGGGCTGCGCCATCCAATCAGCCACTGCATCGCGCCATCTGAGATAATGGGCAGTAGTTTTATGGGCAGCGACTGCCTCTTCCGATTCAAAAACTTCATACAACACAAATTTAGTTTTGTCACTTGCATCGGATAAAAAGTCAAACCGGATATTACCAGACTCTTTTACGGTATTTTCATAATTGTCAATTGTAGCCCGGATGAAATCATCCACAAACTGGTCTTTAACCCAAATATGTACCAAGGTTACAATCATATGTAATGGTTTTTAAATGAATGCTATACAAAATTTTACCCCAATTCTCCGGGCATTGTCAAATTTAAGATGAAAAACTCAAAAACGTATGAATTCTGCTCCTCAAGCGTGTTTTTTTGGTAGATTTACGGGACAAACCAGTTACAAATGAACATGATAATACCTGACAAACCTGTTATCGGCTGGATAGGAACCGGAGTAATGGGAAATTCAATGCTGTCTCACATGATTGATAAGGGCTATGAAACCTGCGTTTTCACAAGAACACGTGAAAAAGCTGATAACGTAATATCAAAAGGCTCACAGTGGTGCTCATCCATTCCTGATTTATGTGAACGGTCAAACCTGATCTTTACGATGGTTGGTTTTCCGGCAGATGTAAGGCAGGTATATCTTTCGGAGGATGGCTTGCTAAACCATGCCAGACCCGGATCCGTGCTGGTTGACATGACAACCACAAGTCCCGCCATCGCTGTTGAAATTTATGAAACTGCCGTTTCGAAGAAATTGCATTTCCTCGATGCTCCTGTTTCGGGAGGTGATGTCGGTGCCAGGAATGCCACCTTGTCCGTTATGGTAGGAGGAAATCACAGCGTATTTGAGGCCGTTGAACCGTTTTTTGTCATTTTGGGCAAGAAAATAATATACCAGGGAAAGGCTGGATCAGGAATGCATACTAAAATGTGTAACCAGATACAGATTGCAGGCACCATGATTGGCATGTGCGAAAGCCTGTTGTATGGATATAAGGCCGGCCTTGATCTGCCTGTCATGCTGAGTTCCATCTCAGGCGGGGCCGCTGCATGCTGGTCACTGGATAATCTTGCACCACGAATCCTGCGTCGTGATTTTGAACCCGGTTTTTTTGTGGATCATTTTATTAAAGATATGGGCATTGCACTGGAAGAAGCACGAAGAATGGAAATTTCGCTGCCCGGACTGGCCCTTGTAAATCAAATATATGTGTCGGTTAAGGCACTGGGATATGGAAAAAAAGGAACCCAGGCCCTGATGCTGGCCCTGGAAAAAATGGCCGGCACAAAAACTGAATAATCAATCTCGCTGATGATTAACCAGGGTGAGTTCATCTATTAACCATGATGCGTTGGCTACCTTGTCAATAATAAAAAGCACATAACGAACGTCGAGTGCAATGTTCCGGCAAATGGAGGGGTTATACACATAATCACTCACTGTACCTTCCCAGTTCCTGTCAAAATTAATCCCGACCAGTTCACCGTTTGCATTTAAAACGGGGCTGCCTGAATTTCCTCCTGATGTATGATTTGAGGCAATAAAACATACGGGTACCTTCCCGTTAACAGCCCATCTTCCAAAATCATTTTCCTTATATAGCTCCTTCAGTTTTGGAAACACCCTGTAATCTGCAACATTCCTATCCTCTTTTTCCATCACCCCGTCCAGTGTAGTGCCCGATGTATAGGAAACTGCATCCTGGGACTTATATCCCTCAACTTTCCCAAATGCAATGCGCATTGTAAAATTGGCATCCGGATAAAATACACGGCCCGTATCCATTTCCATTAATCCCGTGATATACTTTCTGTAAAGGCGGTTTAGGTCTCGTTCCAGACTGTCCGTTTTTCCATGTACACTGAACTGAAGAATATTTACAAATTCCCGATACATGGCAGGCAAGGGATCAGTCCATAATACATTACGGATCGCCCTGGGTGATTTTTTAAGGAGTTTTTCAAACCGCATGGAATCGGTGAAAAGACTGGTCTTAAAAACATGATCGGTATATACCCCGTAATTATTGTTGTATTTTTCCCGGATCTCCCTGTACAAATCGGGATGGAATTTTTCATCCGTATTTTCCGCATAAATTCTCAATAATTCAGGCATTATGAATTTGTCAACATTTTCTGCCCCGCTTCTGAAGAAATTCATCCCCGAATCTTGCAGTTTCTTCATAGCTGCCTGGTTGTATGTATGTGAGGAATCAAGCAAACTGTAATAGTTTGATAAGGAGTTTTTGGCCAGGTTGAAAAGTTCAACAGAATTCAGGAATTCGTTTCCAAGGTCCTTGGCCATGAACAATGGTCCGTATTGGTCATAAGTATCGCTGAATTGGTGAAGCAGGGAGTCATACCCTGTAACTCCTGAAGGATTTGACCTGATCCATTGTGAGAATTTCTCTTCCTGGTTTTGCTTTAAACTTACTGCATTTGATATATCAACGCCTTTGGTTACTCCGATCCATTTTTTCCATGAATTGCTGATACTATAATATTTGGCTCCGAATCTCAATTTGGCCGCTGCACTTTTGTCCATTTCAGCTTTCAATCCATGTAAACGCAGGTTTCTCATTTCAACTTTGGCCGGGAGAGATTCATTTGCCACCAGGTTCAATCCCTGTGAGGTAAGATATTCATCTGTGCGACCCGGATATCCGATGACCAGGGTAAAATCACCTTCGTTCACTCCATCAAGGGAAAGCGGAAGGAACTTAGCCGGTTTATAAGGAACATTGTCAGGCGAATATTCCGCCGGTTTATTGTCTTTTCCGGCATAAATCCGAAAAAGCGAAAAATCTCCGGTATGGCGCGGCCATATCCAGTTGTCCGAGTCACCACCAAATTTTCCGATAGATTCAGATGGGGCACCCACCAGTCTGACATCAGGAAAAACTTCGTAAACAAAAAGAAAATACCGGGTACCAAAGAAGAACGATTTTACTTCAGAATTATAGCCCTTGCCTTCAGTTGCTTTCTTTTGAATTCCGGCCACATTTTTCATAATTATACTGTTCCGCTCCTGTTCAGGGATTGAATCATTCAGTCCTTTCAAAGCAACCCTGGTAACTTCCTCCATTCTTACAAGAAAGGCAACTGTAAGTCCGGGATTTGGCAGTTCCTTGTCTCGTGAAGCAGCCCAGAACCCATCGGTCACATAATTTCTCTCAACAGTGCTGCGCTGTTGTATTCGGCTAAAACCGCAATGATAGTTCGTTATTAACAATCCATCGGGTGAAATCACCTCGCCTGTGCAACCATTTCCAAAAATGACAACCGCATCCTTTAATGAAGGATGATCGTTGCTGTATATTTCTCCTGCCCCGAGGGCAAATCCCATCCGTTGCATTTCCTGCAGCTTCAGACTGTCGATATGCATGGGTAACCACATGCCTTCACCGCACCTGGCAGAAAAAGACTGAAATACAATAAGATTTAGGAGAACTAAATGACGGATAATACTCGAGTTCATTGTATGTTTAGATCAATTTTAATAATTCATTATAAAGCTGTTGCACAGGAAGTCCCATTACATTAAAATACGAGCCCTCGATCCTTTCAACACCCACGTAGCCGATCCATTCCTGCACTCCATAGGCGCCAGCCTTATCCAAAGGATTGAACTTTTCCACGTAATACCGGATCTCCTCTTCCGAAAGTTGCCTGAAATAAACCCTGGAGCTGGCAAAAAAAGATGACTCCCCTGCTACGGTCTTAATACACACCCCTGTAAATACTTCATGCATCCGTCCCGAAAGTTTACCCAGCATATTAATGGCATCTTCATGATCAAATGGCTTTTCGATCACCTCGTTTTCAAGCCATACAATAGTATCCGCCGTAATCAATATGGTGTTCGGATCCATATAGCGTTCACAGCATGCTGCCTTGGCTTTTGCGAGATACAGGGGGATTTCTTCTGCCCGGAGTGAAGCGGGATATACTTCCGCCATATCAATGTGATCAATAACCCTGAATTGCAGTCCTAATTCACCAAGCAAATGCTGCCGGCGGGGTGATTTTGAAGCCAGGACAATATCATATGAATTGAGCCTATCGATGGATGCCAGGGTCGTCATGATATCCTGTTAATAATAACATTCACAATGATCATATAGCCCAATCCTGTGATCAAAATAAATTTTAATAACATGCTGGCCTGGCGAAATGAACCGGTGGAATTTTTTGTAAGCAGGATGCCCATGGCAACCAGCATGGGAATAATTAAAAAGAAGATGAAGTAAATGAGTGAGATGCCATCGGGAATATAATAGTACCACGTAAATATCAGCAGAAGAATTGCAACCAAAAGAAGCGCTGCAGAAATCCATCGTGTTGCCGTTATGCCCCAAACAACAGGAATTGTCCTTTTCCCAAAAACCTTATCACCCTCAAGGTCTTCTGCATCCTTTACAAATTCGCGAACGAGGTTTAGCAGGAAGGCGAAAAGGGCAAATCCAAGGACCCAGAACATCAGGTATTTTACCATTGGGGTGAACTGCGATCCATACTCCCGCGCCAGCAAAGGCAATTCATAAAGCAGCACCAGGAAAGGTACAAGGGCTGCCAGCAGGGCAACAATAAAATTCCCGAGTAAAAACTGGCGCTTGTAGGTTGTGGAATAAAACCACAATAATCCATTGACCATGAAAAAAATAAGGCTCAGATACAATACATGTGCCCTGAATGAAACCCATATTCCCAGTAAAGTTCCGGTTATGCTTAGAAACAAATGATAGGCCATGGCATGCCGCGGATAAACAAATTTACCGACAATTACAGCCGAAGGCTTATTCACCCGGTCAATTTTCCGGTCGAAATAATCGTTGATCACGTATCCCGCTGCTGTTGTAAAAACCGTTGCCACTACAAGCATGGCAAATAGCCCCCCGGGTAACTGCAATGACATGTTTCCCTGACCAAGCAGCGGATTGATGATACAATACCGGATAAGTATCTGTGTTGCCGCCACAATGAGAATATTTGGCAGACGGAAAAGCCTTAGCAATACACCGATATGTCCGGAATTTTCTACCATATAAAGGAGAAATTATTCATCCATTTGTCATGAAGCCTGAGAACCTGTTCAATAATATCCCGCACACATCCTTCACCGCCCTTTTGGTATGAAATATAAGATGAGATCTCTTTTATCTCTGAAGCTGCATCTGAGGGACAAGCAGAAAAACCAGCCATTTTCATCACTTCATAATCGGGTAGATCATCGCCCATATATAGCAATTCAGACGACTGCAGATCATATTTTTTTAAAAAAATCTGAAAGGCCGATATTTTGTTTCCGCTTTTCATAAATATGTCTTTAACTCCAAGATATTCAAATCTTTTCCGGACCATCTTTGAATAACCGCCGCTGATGATGGCTATGGGGTAACCCATTTTCACCGCATGCTGAACGGCATAACCGTCCTTAATATTCATCATCCGGATAAACTCTCCGCCTGGATGGAGCATTACGGATCCATTAGTGAAAACACCATCCACATCAAACGCAAATGCCTTGATTAGATTAAGTTGCTTTTTTATATCCGGCATGGATGAAATATTTAGAAAACAAAAGTAATTATTATTGGATAATGTGCTAATGTGCTAATGTGCTAATGTGCTAATGTGATAATGTGCTAATGTGCAATGTGATAATGTGATAAGTTGATAATCCGCAGATCTACAGAACCGCAGAACCGCAGAACTTCTCATCTCTCATCTCTCATCTCTCATCTCTCCTTACTTCTCAGCTAAAATCTTATATTTGCTGTCTCAAAAAAAAATAATGATTCAACGACATTATGGCGAATTTGCCGCGCTGCTTGTTGCCTTTTTCTGGTCGATAACAGCACTCTCATTTGAATCAGCCAGCAAAAAAGTAGGCTCACTGCCGGTGAATATCATCCGCCTTGTCCTTGGATTTGTGTTCTTGTCACTGCTGAATCTGATTGTGAGGGGTTTGATTTTTCCGACTGATGCATCGGTACATAACTGGATATGGCTGTCGGTTTCAGGGTTGATCGGATTCGTATTGGGAGATTTTTTCCTTTTCAAATCATACACAATCATCGGATCATGGTTTGCTATGCTGATTATGACCCTGGCGCCACCTATGGCGGCCATTTTCGGATGGATACTTCTTGATGAGACTCTCGATCTGAAATCCATTGCAGGTATTATCCTCACGATGGCCGGAATCGTACTGGCCATGTTCAGACGCGATAAGGTAAATCGAAAAGTAACCATGAACAAGCCGATCATGGGTATTCTTTTTGCTTTTGGCGGCGCTTTTGGCCAGGCCCTGGGTATAGTATTCAGCAAATACGGAATGCAAAATTATAATCCGTTTGCTGCCACTCAAATCAGGATCATTACCGGAATTATCGGATTTCTTGTAGTTGTTACTGTTGGTGGCAGATGGAGTTCAGTTCGCACTGCAGTTAGCAATCCAAAGGCAATGGTTCCCATTACTATCGGTTCATTCTTCGGCCCGTTTCTGGGAGTATCTTTTTCCTTGCTTGCTATTCAACACACAAATACAGGAATCGCATCCACAATCATGGCGCTGGTTCCAATTTTTATAATTCCTCCCAGCATATTACTTTTCAAACACAAGGTTACAGCACGTGAAATGCTGGGCACATTGATTAGTTTATCAGGAGTAGCATTGTTTTTTCTTTGAAAAAGATGATGTTGAGATGGATTTGAAATCCATCTCTACATGTCGATTAAACATGAAATTGACACAAAAATTAATAATTACACCACCATGAAAGATTACATCCGCCGATCAGCGAAGTTCATTCTTTACATTGTTCTCATCTTTTTTGTTGTGCTGGGTTTATACCCGCTGATTAAATACGGAAAGCCATTGTCGGATTCAATGGGAGATTTACTGAATAACAGCCGCTTTACTACAATGTTTGGCATACTGATGGTATATGGCATGCTTTATCCCATGATCGCCTTTGTTAAAATAAAAAGGCATCTCAATGGTTCATTTGAAATGAACCGCGATAAAATCGAACGTGCTTTTGAAAAACTGGAGTATGTAAAAACAAAGGATATCCCTGGTATTGTTGCTTTTCGTAAAAAGTCCCAATTCTCCCGGTTTGTGCAATGGCATGAGGACGAGATAACCTTGTATACTGACGAAAATCCGGTAATAATTTCCGGCTTCCGCAAAAGAGTAATTCGTGTAGATAAACTGATTGATCTGGAATTGTCAAGAGAGGAATAAGGTGGGGACCCCGTCGGGGTGTCAGGCTCTGCTTGTCCCTTGTCCCTTGTCTCTCGTCACTTTCCTAAGATTGCGGCTGTAGCGCAGGGACACAAAATCCCAGTTAACAACATTCCAGAAAGACTGTATATAAGCAGATCTATCATTGCGATAGGTTTCAGTGTATGCATGTTTCCAGAGATCAAGACAGAGAAGCGGTGTACCCTGTTCAGAAACAGTATCCATCACCGGACTCTTATTTTCAGTTGTACAGGTAACCTTCAGCCGGTTATTTGAATATATCAGCCAGGCCCATCCCTCAGAGGGAATGGAATTTGCTGCCTGTGTAAAACTTTCCCTGAAAGCATCAAACGAGCCAAAATCAAGTGTAAGAGCATTCATCAATTCCCTTGAAGGTTGCTGCCCCACCGGGGGAGCCAGCATTTTCCAGAATAATTTATGATTGAGGTATCCTCCACCTGAATTCACGATTGTTTCAGAATATTTAGATGCACCGGACAGGATCTCAAAAGCTGTTTTTCCTGTTAATCCAGCCTGTTTCACTGCTGCATTGAATTGCTGAGTATAAGCTGCATGTTCACTGACATGGTGCAATTGCAATGCACGTGAATCCATATGTGGCTCCAGGGCGCCATATGCAAATCCCAATTCAGGAAGGACAAATTTCCCGTCCCACTTTTTTCCACCTGCCGAGGCCTTCAGTTTATAGGCCCGGGTTGAAAGGAAAAGTCCTGCACTACCAAGGAAAACCGACTTAATGAATGTTCTTTTGTCCACCTGTCAGTATGAATTATTGCTGTTAATTGGAACAAACATAAGAAAAATTGTTGATAGTTGTTAGTTGATAGTTGTTAGTTGTTGTTAGTAAGTAGTTGATAGTTGATGGCCATCAACTATCAGCTACTTCAGATTTGAATTTTCAAAATAATTAATGAATCCGTTGAGAAGTTTTTTTGCAATCTGATATTTGATTTATTAATATTTTTAAATCTGCTTCTGTTAAAAAGACCTGGTCACAAGAAATATAGCACTGAGCTTCAAGTTCATATTGCAGCGCGCCGCATCTGGTTAATAATCCCATATAATTCATCGGGCGGAAATTTTTTAGTTATAGCATATATTGCGTTCGTTAATTCCCTGCTCTTAATCCATACATTTAACTCATTATATTCCATAATAGTTACATTTTTCTCCAATAACGTACTATCAAACTGTCAACCATCAACTATCAACCAACAACTATTTCTTCTTCTCCGGATAAAGAACAACTCTAACATAATTCTTCAGATCAATCTTCTGAGCCGCTGCCTGCAGACTTGCCGAAGTGATTGAATTGATGCGGTCATTATGCTGGGTGATCATTCCCGGATCATTCAGCCTGTATACATCCATGAGTGCACCTATCCAGAAGCCATTTTCTTTCAGGTTTTTTTCCCAGTCCCTGCGCTGGGCCTCTTTTACCTTATTCACATAATCGTCAGTGACTCCATTTTTCTGGATATTACTGATTTCATCAAGGGCAGCCCTGGTAAGTTTTTCAGTATTTTCAGGCGAACAGGGAATATTCAGAGTTATCGCAAGGTGGTTATACGGAATCTTCACCAGGTTAATCCGGATTCCCATGCCATATACTCCGCTCATTTCTTCCCTGAGTTTCTCGATATACCGGATATTCAGCAGTTGGGCCAGTGATTCAAAAATATGATCCTGCAATGGATCCCATGCTTCCTGGGTTTCAATGTACATGGCTACCATGCTCTTCGGATCACTGCCCATGTATATTGCTTTGTCGGTTTTCTTTGCAGGAGGTCTGATCCCCATATCCTTCCATGTTTCCGTACGCCGTATGGAAGGAAGACTGGCCAGGTAAGTTTCGATAAGCGGTTTTATGCTATCTGTTTTGAACGATCCAACAATAAAAAAGGTAAAATCGGACGCATCGGCAAACCGGTCATGGTATATTTCATACACCCGGCCAAGATTGATCTGATCGATATCCTTTTCTGTAGGAATAACATCTGCCCGTGGATTATTCTGGGTTTTGATACGATTATACTGATCACTGAAATAATTCTCAGGATCGGATAACAGATTTTTTATAACTCCCTTTTGTTTGGCAATAAAGGAAGAAAAGAGTGCGCTGTCTTTACGGGGACTTGTGAAGCTAAGATAAGCAAGCTGCATCATGGTTTCAAGATCCCTGGGTACAGCAGAACCATTCATACCTTCAAAATAGGCACTGATGTAAGGTGCCAGCGCCACGTTTTTTCCCGCCAGCAATTTGTTCAGATCATTGGGGGAATAGTTGGCTAACCCGCTAGCATCAATAATATCGGAAGCGTAAAGAGCGCTCTGGTAATCAGGCAGGTCATACAATGAGTAACCACCCGGACTGCCTGCCCTGAAAAGGATCTCATCATTTTTGAAGTCAGTATTTTTGAGTATCACTTTTGCACCGTTTGACAGGGTTAATTCGGTTACGCCAAGTGCTTCATTCTTTTTTGTAAGTATAATCCTCCCTTTCTGGGGTTTTTCAGGCATGAGCTGACTGCCTGTCATTTTATCCTTATAGGGTTCAATCCTTGTTTGGGAAACCGCTTCCACAACAGCCAGAACCTGTTGATCATCGGGCAGGATTACTCCTTCTTTTTGCGGGGCCATGACAATGACAACCCGGTTATCCTTTTTGATCATCTTCTGCGCCAGTTGATTGACATCATCGAGGGAAATGCTGTCGAGATAAGTTTTCACAAAATTGAATTCAAACTCAATTCCCGGAATGGGTTCATCAGTCAGATAGTTTCTGATGTATTCCGCAGCAAGCTGTTCCGATTCCGTCTTGTCCATTTCCTTATAGGCACTCTCATATTGAGAAAAGAACTGCTTTTTTTCACGTTCCAGTTCACCGGCTGTAAATCCATACTGGGCGGCTCTTTCATTTTCGGTAATCAGGGTTTTTATACCCAAATCCAGTCCGGTCTCAGATACCAGTCCGGCCAGGTACAATCCGTTTTTTTCCCGGGTGCCAACAGATCCGTATTGAACAGCAGAATATAACAATGGCGGATTAGCCTGTTCCTTCAACTCCTCCAACCTCTGGTTCAGCAAGCTGGTGATCAGTTGAGTAATCAGACCAGTGCGAAAATCTTTCTGGTATACCTGTTTCAGCGGATCGCTTTTACATACTACCTGCACCAGGGTATAAGGAGCCTCTTTATCTGATGTTACCATTACCGAAGTGCCTGGTTGATCAGGGACCTTATAATTTTCCCGTAAGCGGGGTGATGAAGCAACCGGAAGCTTGTCAAAATGATCCCGGATCATTTTTTCCATGGCATCAGGATCAATGTCACCGACAACAATAAAAGCCATCAGATCAGGTCTGTACCAATCCTTATAGAATTTTTTGATCTTATCATACGGTGCACCCTCAATGATCTCTTTTTTTCCGATGGGTAACCTTTCTGCATATCTTGATCCTTTAAAGAGAAGGGGTAAATATTTATCCTGCATACGCTGGAAGGGACCGCGGCCAAGGCGCCATTCTTCCACAATCACGCCCCGTTCCTTATCAATTTCCGCATCGTCGAACGAAAGGTTATGTGCCCAGTCTTCCATGATCTGAAAACCCTTTTCAAGAATATGGATTGAATCGGTGGGAAGAGTCAGCATGTACACCGTTTCATCAAATGATGTATAGGCATTGATCTCAGGTCCGAACTTCACTCCAACCGATTGCAGGTATTTAACAAGGTCATTTTTGGCAAAATTCTTGGTTCCGTTAAATGCCATATGCTCAACAAAATGCGCGAGCCCTTGCTGATCATCATCTTCGAGAACCGATCCTGCATTCACTGCGAGACGAAGTTCCACCCGGTCTTCGGGTTTGCTGTTCTTCCTGATGTAATAAGTCATGCCATTCGAAAGTTTACCGATCTTGACTTTCTGATCGACAGGAATCGGCTGATCTAATCCACCCTGGGAATACAATATTTGCGGAAAAACCAGAAATGTTATAAGAGCAATCTGGGTGAATTTCCGCAGTCTTTGTTTAATTAAGCGTTTCATGAAATAATGGTTTTAGTAGGTAATGATTACTATATCACAACTATTTGCCGGATTTTATAAAAGGAAAATAATAAGCCATGTTTTCCTTCGTCAGCCTTGTTCCATATTCCGAATCCTGGAATACCTCACAATACCTGATCTTTTTTCCCTTTTCAGGACCATATAACTCAATCAGCTTAGCCCTGAAAGGCTCAGCACTCCATTCTTCCTTTCTCATTTTACCAAGCCATTCCCTTCTCTCCTTATCGCCAGCAGGAACCTGGTCAAGAATGCCCTGGTTAAAGGGTAGCCATTCGTACATCTGCGAAGTATGCTGATGATACATGTCGAGTTTTTTCTCAATGGCATCATCAATGTCTACACAAACATCTACCTTGAATGGCTCAGGATGGGTAAACCTGTCATTTGTATACAGAAACACCGGATTCTTAGGAAGGAACGGAACGTCCGGCAGAATAGTTGGTACTGTGACCATGTATGCGGCATCGTTGACCAGTACCCCGGTATAACGATGGTCCGGATGATAGTCGTAAGGCCGGGGATAAATAACAATATCAGCCTTTTGTTCCCGAATAAGCCTGATCACCTGTAACCTGTTTTCATAAGTTGGCATCAGCTGTCCGTCGTGATTATCCAAAGTAATGTATTTTACACCGATCACTTCTCCTGCTCTCCGTGCTTCTTCCCTTCTGATCCTGGCTAGTTCAGCAGCTTTTATTGATTGATGTCCGGCATCTCCGTTGGTCAGCGAAACCATCATCACATCATAACCCAGTTGTGCCCATTTATAGGCCGTGCCTCCAACTTCATCAGGATCATCAGGATGTGCACCAATAATTATTACATGCAGTTTATGTTCCGGCAATTGTTGTGCGTGCAGGGAAATCATTCCAAGCATTAATAATACGATCTGAAATAAAATAGACAGCTTTTTCATGGTATGTTGTTTAGATTAGTGTTCAATGATGATAAAAATAACATATTATGATCAATATTGTTGGGATTGCAGCGATTGAAATTCTATTTTGACGATACCGGAATACGGGGTTAATTTTCCAGAATGGCCATTAATTCAGATGGATCACTGATCAGGTAGTCTGCACCATTGAGCAGGAGTTCCTCCTTTGTCCTGAATCCCCACAATACGCCAACGGCCAGCATTCCGGCTCCCCTGGCAGTAAGCATGTCAACATCTGAATCACCGAGGTAAATCATTTGTTCAGGACTTATCTCCAGATAATCGCTGATCAGCCGGGCGCCCGATGGATCGGGCTTTTTTGGAAAATCAGGTCTCGCACCTACGATTTTCACGAACCGGATTCCGGGTATAAGAAATTGGACAATGATCTGTGTAAGATCATCCGCCTTGTTGGAGAAAACAGCAAGCTTTAAACCCATTTCCTGCAGGCGGAATAACAGTGATTCAATTCCCGGATACAGGTGAGAATGGACAAGGCAGTTATCACGATAATCCTCAATAAGGGATGCCAGGCATGTAGTAATGATTGACGGCAGTCGGGATTTCTTTGGCAAAGAAGACGTAACAAGGTTTTCAAGTCCCCTGCCGATCAGGTATTTATAATCCTCCACCGGATGAACAGGATATCCCCTCTCCTGCAATACCCTGTTCATGGAATTTGCAATATCGGTCAGAGTGTCTGCCAATGTACCGTCCAAATCAAAAATAATTCCGCTATACTTCATCTGGGTGTAAATTTCATTTTATATTTTGCATGAGACACGATCAATTCCTTTGAAAAATAATCATGATGATATTGACCGTTCAGATACATTTCTGTCTGGTCGCAATAATGCCTGCTCGCCGGCACTCCCGAGTTCCCCGTAGGTATTACTGTGAACGAATTGTCCCAGTTGGCCACATCAAAGATATGCCTGTGTGAGGAACCATGATTGGATTCAAACGGCTTATTGGCGTCATAACTGTAGGGTGAAACTGTGTGAAAGCTGCCTCCTACCGGAAAGGGTCCCCGATTGAGATTAAATATCCTGTCAAGGATCTTCACTGATGCCAGCGGATGTGCCAGGACAAGTTGATGGATTTTCCCCCATTCCCATAATTGAGGATCTGTTCCCATTTGTTTCCCAAGATCAGATACTGCTCCGATGAATGAACAGACAATTGCTTCATTGATCGCTTCTTTTTTGTCGAAAGTGGTGATGTCGTCAAACCAGGGGGAATCCTTCAGGTCCATCAGCTGGTCCAGGGCGTTGCGGCTGATGGAAGTGACACCGTTATAATCAGCAAACCGGGATCCAAGTTCATCAGCAAAAGTACATTTGATCAGTTGCAGATACAAAGTTTCGAAGATGGCTGCAGCCCCGCTTTTTTTATCCATTGAATAATCCCAGTTTTTCATCAGGGCCAGGGCCTTTTCTTCGGTACTGTTCCAACCGGCGTGTGATTCAAGTGACCTGAGAATGGCAGGCATGTATTTTTCAGCCAGTCTGGAATGCTGGTCATTCTGAATTTCCTTGAAATCGTCAACTGACAGGATCATTTTATCTTCCAGCATTTCAGCGATCCGCTGATACCGGCTCGGCAGGCTGTACCATGATCCGATATGGTAAGGATAATCGGCCGAGGTGGTGCGGTTGTTTGCAGAGGCAACAAATCCCTGGGCCGGATTAAACAAACGGGGCAATTGATCAAAAGGAACATATCCTTTCCAGTCATATTCATCTGTTTGTCCGGGAAGGATTCCAAAGGCAATATCACGCTTCCTGATGGGGATTCCGGCAGCGCAATATAAACCGACATTTCCCTTTTTATCAGCATATACAATATTCTGGCTGATTGAAGTAAAGGTTTTCAATGCCTGAGTAAAGTCATTCCAGTTATTTGCCCTGTTCAGCATAAGCACACTCTTAATTTCATTGCTCATTTCATCTCCAACCCAGTGCATACTGATCACTTTTCCGGTGATGTGTTTAAATGATGAAACCACGGCTCCCCTGTGTGTAAACCTCAGTTGTCTTTCAACCTGTTTACCATTGCTGATTTTGATAATAACCTTTTGTATCTCAAAGTTCTTCCAATCACCATTGAATTCATATTGGTTTGAATCAGCAGGGTTGATCTTTTCTTCATAGAAATCGAGATTATCGACATATGTATTTGTCATACCCCAGGCGATGCTGTCATTATGTCCGCAAATAATCACCGGTGCCCCCGGCAATAATAGTCCGGTAACGTTCATTTCATCTTTTACAACCTGGTGCATCTGGTACCAGATGCCTGGTATGTTCAGGCCGAGGTGCATGTCATTGGCGAGTAAAGGCATGCCTGTAGCACTTTTGGCCCCTGATACGGCCCAGTTGTTGCTGCCATCGAGTACGTCGGCACCCAATTTCTGAAGCAGATCAGTATGAAGAAGCAAATCAGGTACAACTGAAACCGGATTGCTTTTACTCTTCAATTCAGAATACACTGCAGGTTGCTCCCGCATCAGGTCGGGTAACAAATGCCTGTAGCGCAGGGAGTCCACAGTTTTTTGAATATCATTCAGCAGGATCTCACTCCAACCGGCTTTCAGGTCCCAGGCCATGTAACCGATCATGTTAAGAGATTGAGCAGGTTCCCAGTTTTCAGGTTTGTATTTCAGGATGCCAAATTCAGGTGGCAGGCGATGTGCGTTCATTTTGATAAACTGATTAACTCCTTCTGTAAATGCGCTGATGGCATCCAGGCTTGCGGTATCACCGGCAGCCAGTATTTTTTGCGATTTCAAACCAAAACGCAGGGACCTTAAAAGGAGATCGGTTTCTATATATTTTTCGCCGAAGATTTCAGACAACCGGCCTTCCGTAACATGACGCAGCATATCCATCTGCCAGAGACGGTCCTCCGCAAGCAGGTAACCCACAGTCATATACAGATCGTGTATATCTTGTGAATAAACATGGGGAATGGCAAAACTGTCACGGTAAACCTCCACGGGCGCGTGAAGACCCTGCAAAGGCATATCTTTGTCATAATCGGGGACTGCACGGTGTGAAAGATTTCGCACAAAAATCACGGCTACAACCGCGATTACAATGACCAGCATCAGTAATGCCAGCAGTATTCTTTTCAGGATTTTCACGGTTTCCAGGTTTTATTATTGTAAGTCAATCTTGATTTGCACAGGATGATGATCGGAACAGGAGAATCCCATGTCAATAGTTTTGCAGGCAGTTGACCGGAGATTAGGCGATAAAAGGAAAAAGTCGATAACAGTTGTACGGGTGCTGCCTTTAACATAGACGATATCAACCCTTCTGTTTGATGGAATTGCATTGTCAAAAGCCCAGGTCCATCCGGAAGGAAGAAAGCCGGGTTCGATTCCCTTGTAATCAATGGTATCAAAAATTTCATTCGAAAACCGGGGCTGAAGGTTTGGAGGACACTGGTTCCAATCACCAGCCACAATGATATAGTTTCCCTGATCAAATTCAGATAGCAGGAATTTTTTCAGAAAGGCCATTTGCTCATCCCTGATAATACCCGTGTCATAAGCTTCATTATGCGTATTTACAACAAGCAGCTGTTTGCCGCAGGACAGGGGGAAGCGCATCACAAGGAAGCAACGGTCGAGCATGAACAGGCGTTTAGGCCAGGTATACTGACCGGGAAATGAAATCCGTGTTACCTCCGACGGATTATAACGGCTGAACGATAAAACGCCCGAATTCACACTTCCCATGGGGTTGGTAAATGGAACCGGAACAAAAAAAACATCATAGTTTTTTCCGTAAAAAGCATGATTGTCACTCAAATCATCCGATAACCGTTCTACCTCATTCCGGTGATAACTCCTTCTGCTTGAAATATCTACCTCCTGCAAAAGTGTAAAATCAACTGAATCCAAACCGGTGATGAATTTTTCAATGCAGCTGATATTCCTTTCCAGCTGATCCTTCGATGTTCTTACCTTTTTCCCGCCGTCATAGAAAAAATCCATTTGTTTGTCGAGTCCGGCATAACCAATATTCCAGATCAATAAGCTGTATGTTTTCGCCAGGGAGAGCGTATCAGCCTGGCCATCTGATTTGTAGACAACCTCCTTTTCTGCCGGCTTATAATCTGTAATCGTGGCATATAGTATGAGGATTACTAAAACAATACAGGGCAACAAAACGATAAAAAGCAGGATTTTCAGAAGGCGTTTCATGGGTTTAATTTTGGTTGGTGCAAGAACGTCGTGAAATATTAAAAATATAACTTTTTTACAAGCTAAGGTTGGGCAGTTCATTAAAAATACTAATTTAGTTGTTGATGAATGACACCAAAATACGTAAGTAGATGAAAATTAAAACCATACTTATTGCCTTCACCCTGATAGTTTCAATCATGTCAGTTCAGGCACAGGATCAGGCCGATACAACAAAAGCATCGAAAAAGGCAGATAAGATTAAAAAGGGCTGGAATTTTGGTGGTTTACCTGTGCTTGCCTATGATTCTGACATCGGGTTCAAATATGGTGCATTGATCAATGTGTTTAATTATGGCGATGGTTCCCGGTATCCGAAATACGACCACTCGTTGTATTTTGAATGGTCGCGCACGACTAAGGGAAGCGGGATCAACCAGTTCACGTATGATTCAGAACGCCTGATCCCCGGTATCAGGGTTTCCGCTGAAGCCAGTTTATTAACGGAGCAGTCGCTCGACTTTTATGGATTCAACGGTTATGAATCCTATTACAACGCGGCATATGAGGATGATAAAAATCCTGAATACATATCGCGTATGTTTTATAACCAGGAGCGCAGGTTAACCCGTGTAAAAGCAGATTTTCAGGGCAAGATCACCGGACCCAAATTCCGCTGGTTTGCGGGCATTGAATTCAACCATGCAAAAATGTCCACTGTAGACATTGAAAAGCTGAACGATGGCAAGGATGCTGAAGATCAATTACCCGATACAACATTGCTTTTTGATAAATATGTACAATGGGGAATAATTCCTGAAAATCAGGCTGATGGTGGAAACACCACCTTGCTGAAATTAGGGGTTGTATATGACACACGTGATATAGAACCAAATCCCATGAAAGGGATATGGACAGATGCACAGATACTGATGGCCCCTTCATTTCTGGGAAACGGTGACCTGGCCTATTCCCGCCTGGCCATTACCCACAGGCAGTACTTTACGATTGCACCGCAGGTACTTTCGCTGGCATACAGGTTAAGTTACCAGGCCAAACTTACGGGCACTATGCCATATTATATGCTCCCGTTTGTTTATAACACAGCGCCTTCACTTACCCGTGACGGACTGGGCGGAGCAAAGACAATCAGGGGAGTATTGCGGAACAGGATCGCCGGTGATGATTTTGCTTACGGCAACATTGAAATGCGTTGGAAATTCCTCCGGACCATGGTGGGTAAACAAAATATATATCTTGCCCTCAGCTGGTTTTTTGATGCCGGCATGGTTACGGCCAAATACAAGTTCGATGAGTCGGGCTTACCTGACAGCGGGCCGGATGCTGAATTTGCCCAAAAGCTTGTAAACAGCCAGGATGAATCACTTCACATGGGGGCAGGCGCCGGGATCCATATCGTCATGAACCAGAATTTCATTGTTGCGGTTGATTATGGCCGCGCCCTTGACAAAGGTGATGGAGAAAGTGGTTTATATATAGGACTAAATTTCTTGTTCTAGAAGTAGTTTAAGAAGTCTTGCAGTTTTGCAGTTATAGCAGTTTATGCAGTTTTGAGGTTGGATTTGTAGAGACAAGGCAATGCCTTGTCTGTACGATTTCATCCAAAATGCAGTCACCTTCTCATTCATAATTCATAATTCATAATTCTTAATTCTTAATCGTTTTCCATGCAGCCTTTTTTTTCAGCTACCTGTAAATAAAAGTCAAAAAATTTCCTCATCCCAATAATTAGCTTATTTTTGTATTGATAATCTATTCATTTTTATATTTTTTATTCTATGAACATTTATGTAGGTAATCTTCATTTCAATGTCAATGAAGATGAATTAAGGAAAGCTTTTGAAGAATACGGCGAAGTAACATCAGTAAAAATCATTTCCGACAAGTATTCAGGCAGAAGCAAAGGTTTTGGTTTTGTAGAGATGCTGAACGACAAGGAAGCACAAGAGGCTATTGACAACCTAAACGGTACCGAGATCAAAGGACGCAGTGTAAACGTCAACCAGGCCAGAGAGAAAGAAAATAATTCCGGTGGCGGAAGGAATTTCAGATCAAGATCTTAATTTTTTCTGGGAGCAGGTTCCTGCCTGATCCAACATCGAACTTCAAAGGGGGTAGTATTTACTTCAGGTACACAAAAAAACCTAACCCGGTTTTGTCTTACTAACCAGGTTAGGTTTTTTCATTTTCTTTAGAAGCTGAAATCGAGACCTATTCCAAAGAATAAGTTGTCTTTGTAATAAGTATCTTTTACAGGAACCTCATATCCTACAATACTCATCGTGTGGATATAATTCTTTTCACCTTCCTGGTATTTGGTATAGGAACCACCCAGGTTCACCATCAGGTGATCGGTAAACTTGTAGCCGAATCCAAATCCAAAGCTGCTTGATGTAAGACTGAAGCTTAAATCTGATTGATAATCCTCAGTTACTCCTGTCTTTGCATACAGGTATCCGCCGCTGACAAGGAATTTATCTGTAATATTATACTCAAGGCCAAGTGCGAGCTCATAATAATTATTTTCTATTACCTGATCATTTGTTACCAATTCGCCGGTAGCATCGGAGGTTTTTCCATAATTTGCATCCTTGTCGAAATAATAATGCAAACCAGCAGAAAAAGCCATTTTTGGGATAAAACGATACCGTACACCGGCTGAAATCATGGCAGGCATATCACTGTGAACAGTAGAATCCTGTACAAACATTCCGCCACCGTCTTTACCGTCAATCACTGTTTGTTTCAGGTCAATCTTTGTTTTGAATTCATATTTTAAACCAATATTGAGGTTTTCATTTAGAGTGATGTTGACGCCTAGTATCGGGGTAAATCCATTACCGGTTTCCTCTGCGTCAACCTCAACATCAGCGGTTGCATAATCCAGCATAGCGGCATTCTGAGTCAAACCATCAATAGCGACCTGTGGAAGACCGGCAGCCCCGGAAACGGCTCTGAGATAATCCCCCGGCTTATAGGAACCAGCCGGAACATCATAAAGAGGGACAGGAGGCGCTGTGGGTGCTGCCTGAATCTGAACATCATGAATATACCCGGTATAAGTATTTTTTGCACTCACATATCTGGCACCGGCAAAAACTCCGAACATTTCACTGATCTTATAGGTAACTCCAAGCTGGTATCCAAAAAATACGGAAGTACCCTTGAAATATATATCAGCAGTGTAACCTGTAATATTGCTGAAATTGGGATTGAACCCGTATCCTGCAGGCTGGGCTTGCCCTAAGGCTGCATCTAGCTGAGCAAGTGAGCCACTGAGAGCCGGAACAAGGTCGGAAATTGCAGTCTCGAAAGAAGGCAATCCGGTTTTGAATTCAGCACCGCCTCCACCACCAATGGGATTAAATCCGAAAGATACCGCGAGTTTATCCTTCTTCCATGCTGCATAGAATCCCGGAAATACAGGAGCTTTTACTTCACCATGGTATTTTTTGGGTGTAGGGCTAAGAAATTGATAATTGTCAGTAACATCCTTATTCTGAAAAATGGTTTGGCTGTTCAATGAAAAGTGAAAGCCATCCTCGAGTCTTATTAAGCCTGCTGGATTAAAATAAACGGCATCTGCATCTGTTGAAGCGTCGCGAACCATCGTCCGTACCCAGGCTGCACTCTGGTTGGTATTGGTCACTATCCCACCGCCAAATGCCATGACAGCAAGACCTGCAAGGCCAGTGATCAGCAAAAGTTGTTTTTTCATATGCGTTTTCATATTAGGTTAATTTTCGAAATATAAACATTTCCATGAACTATGCAAAAAAGTGTTATGAAATGCATAAAATTGATGCCGAACAACCCGAATTCATACATTTGATTATGTGCACATTATGAAGTATCGGCATATGTAGAAATATTTTGAGAACAATTGTCGCTAAAGATACCAAAGATTTTTAACCAAGTGTTAAGTTTCTTTACCGCTAAAGAGGTCAGAGTAACGTCATTGGGTTCGTGACCATTCGATTATGATAATCTAATCTGCGAAAATCTGCGAAAAAGCCCCTTAATAAATTTATCTGCGGGATTTGCCCCATATGCGAGAACTTCATCTTCTTCTAGCTTATGCAATAAATCTTTTCTTACTTTGCGGTATGATTGTTAATTTTCACGATTAGAAATAAATGGCAGTACAAAAACCCAGCATACCAAAAGGTACCCGTGATTTCGGCCCCACTGAAATGGCGAGGCGGAACTTTATTTTCGATACGATCCGCGCAATTTTCAAGCATCATGGTTATCTTCCCATTGAAACCCCGGCTATGGAAAACCTGGATTCGCTGCTGGGAAAATATGGTGAGGAAGGCGACAAATTAATTTTTAAAATACTGAATTCAGGAGATTTTTTATCAGGGATTGACCATACGGATTTAATGGCTGAACACCGCAATGCACTTTCCCTCAAGATCTGCGAAAAAGGATTACGCTATGATCTTACTGTGCCGTTTGCCCGTTTTGTTGTCCAACATCAGCATGAAATTGTCTTTCCTTTTAAAAGATATCAGATCCAGCCCGTTTGGAGAGCTGACCGTCCCCAGAAAGGCCGTTACCGTGAATTCTATCAGTGCGATGCCGATGTGATCGGCAGCAATTCCCTGCTGAACGAGGCCGATCTGCTTTGTATAATTGATGATGTATTCCGGAAACTTAATGTGAAAATCAGGGTTAAACTGAATAATCGCAAAATACTGGCTGGAATTGCCGCTTATATAGGTCAGCCCGAAATGTTGACCGACATCACCGTGGCCCTTGATAAACTGGAGAAAATCGGTTCTGATGCTGTGATCCAGGAATTGCAGATGAAAGGTATTTCTACACAAAGCATACTTAAACTCGAACCTCTCTTTTCAATTTTTGGCACAAACGAAGAAAAACTGTCCAGCCTGAAAAAACTATTTAAGGATAGTGAAACAGGTATGAAGGGAATAGAAGAAATGGAGTATTTACTGGGCTGCCTGCGGCCAACATTTCTTACATCTGAAATCGAAGTTGATATTTCACTTGCGCGGGGACTCCATTATTATACAGGAACCATCATAGAGGTTAAAGCAACGGATGCTGAAATCGGAAGTATCTGCGGTGGTGGTCGTTATGACGACCTTACCGGGATTTTCGGCCTGAAAAATATATCCGGAGTAGGTATATCCTTTGGCGCTGACCGCATCTATGATGTAATGGTACAGTTGAATTTATTTCCTGAGGACACAGCAGTATCTTCCAGCATTCTTTTTGCAAATTTTGGAGAAAAGGAAAGCCTTTATTGTTTGGCCCTGCTTACAAAACTGCACGAAAAAGGGATCTCAGCGGAACTCTATCCCGACGCAGTCAAACTGAATAAACAATTATCATATGCCAATGCGAGGCATATTCCCTATGTTATACTAGCCGGAGAAAATGAAATAACCGACGGCATGCTTACTGTTAAAGATATGGTTATCGGCGAGCAGCACCTGGTTAAACCTTCGGAGTTAGCGGAGTGGATAGGTAACCGGTGATCGGTTCTCATCTCTCATCTCTGATTAACTCTCCCGCTGTCTTAATCTCAATCACAGAGCCCTGTATGCCCGGCGAGGTTGCAGTTAACCTGATCGTACCGCTTTCGTAGCCGGCGCGAAGGATTACCAGGCATCTTCCCTGCCAGGCTTTGCGCTGCGGCAAAGTGTGACTTTCGAGGCTGACCGGGTTTGCATTGCCCACTCCAATAATTGTTGCAGGACCAGTTAACGTAAAATTTACCAGGTTTTCAGTTCTTGCATTCCGAATACCATTGTCATCGGTGAGTTCCACGATTACATAACAGAGATCCTGGCCGTCAGCCCTGATTTCCGTTCTGTCTCCCGTCATTTTTATCCTGACAGGTTCTCCGGCCGTTATCAGATCTCTGGTTGCAACAATTTTTTTACCTTTATAGCCAACAGCTTTTAGGGTACCCGGTTGATAAGGTACTTTCCAGCTTGCTGCAAACTTCGTTTCGCGATTTACTTCCTTTGAGCCGAGTGATTTTCCGTTTAAAAACAATTCAGCTCTTTCACATGAGGAATAAACCTTTACTTCCAAAGGAAGGTTTTCACTTCCATTCCAGTTCCAGTCAGCCACATCATCAAACCAATGCCATTTCGACCAGGATTGCCTGTTGGGATTCTGTGCGAAAGACGGTGAAGGCGGTGTAATAAAAACCGAAAGCTGATCCTGTTTCCATAATGCATCCCGATAAAATGACTGTGGCCGTTTCCATCCGCAGATATCCAGGTCACCACAATAGGCAAGGTTCCATGGGAAAAAATTCTGCTCCTGCCAATATCCTCTCCAGCCGATGCTGGCTTCCCCAATATAATCAAAGGCTGTCCACACAAAGTCACCAATCACCCACGGGTGATCAATCACATCCATCCAGCTTTGAAAGGCTTCAAGAGGATAGGATTCGGCTCCCAGCATTATTCTTCCGGGAACCCGGGCATGGTCCTGCTCATATAGATTCTTCTGACCATGATCTCCGCCTGAAGCATAATTATATCCTGCCACATCAAGGGTTGCAAAATAAGGGTCCTTGTCAGGTTTCAGATCATTAACCGCAGAAGTTACAGGTCTTGAAGGATCCAAATTTCTGATAAAATCACCCAGTGTTTTCGCCATGGCCACCACTTCAGGTGTATGACGGTTGGGAATTTCATTTCCTATACTCCACATGATCACCGAGGGATGGTTCCTGTCCCTTTTAACCATGCTTTCAATATCCTTCTGCCACCAGTCGGTAAAATACAAATGATAATCGTTCGGGTTTTTTTCATCCTTCCACATATCAAAAGCCTCATCAATAACAAGCATTCCAAGCCTGTCACAAGCATTCAGAAAAGCCGGAGAAGGAGGATTGTGGGAACACCGGACTGCATTATAGCCGCTGGCTTTTAAAAGTTCAACTTTTCTTTCTTCAGCACGATCAAATGCTTTCGAACCAAGCGGTCCATTATCATGATGGAAACAGCCACCCTTGAGCTTAAGAGGGATTTCATTCAAAGTAAAACCAAGGGCAGGGTCAAAGGCTAGGGAACGTATACCAAATACTGTTTTGTCTGCATCTGTCTGTTTGCCGTCCATAAATACCTCAACCCGGGCTTTATACAGAGCAGGTTCGTCAGGCGACCAACGGCGGGGACTGGTTAATTCAAAATCCTGACTGAAAACTGCATGCTCTCCGGCTTTTATGGAATTCAGGGTTTCTGTCTGCCGGACTTCGTTTCCCTGAGGGTCAATCAGCCGGGTTACCAATTTCACCTCTCCATCAATCCTTCCCTGGTTGTAAACATCTGTTTTCAGGTTGATTTTCGCAGAGGCTGCGCTTACTTCCGAAGTTGTAATTGACGTTCCCCAAAGTGAAACATGAACTGGTTCATTTACCATAAGCCAAACATGACGATAGATACCTGAGCCGGTGTACCAGCGGCTGTTCTCCCCCTCATTCCTCACTTTTACGGCCAATATATTCTCCCCTCCAAATCGTACATAAGGTGTAATATCAAAGGCAAATGATGTGTACCCATAAGGGTGGCTTCCGAGGGAATGTCCGTTCATCCAGCATTCCGCATTCATATAAACCCCTTCGAACAAAATAGTGAGAGTCTTGTCCTGCATGTCCTCCCCGATGAGCAATTTTTTCCGGTACCATCCTGTACCACCGGTTGTAAAACCGCCATTTGCCTGGCTGATGGCATCACGGTCGAACGGGGAAGGTGTTTCGGGAAGATCTTCAATGCTCCAGTCGTGCGGCAGGTCTACGACCCGCCAGGAATTATCGTCAAATTCAGGTTGTTCCGCCCGTTGTGCTCCTCCACGATGAAATAACCAATGATCATCAATGAGAGAGGGCGCTTCAGAAAATGGCTGGCTGAAAGCCGCAGACAAAGACAACACAATACAAAAGAGAATAGTCGGTATTCTCATATTAATCAGAAGAGATTATTGATCATATTTCTTTCAGGAGCAACGGGAAATTGATCATCGGGCGCAAACCCGGGTTTACGTCTTATCCACTGGCCACGTGTGAAATCAGGAAAATCAACCAATGAACCACCTCTGGCGACAGACATTTCCGAAAGGGCAGAAATGGAACTCCAGGCGGCAGCATCATAGGCATCCAACGGAACTTCCTTTTTGCCTCGTACTGCATCATAGAAATCATAGAGCATGATGAAATCCATGCCTCCATGACCGCCGCCTTCTGCCTCCTGACCCCTTTCGCGCCAATATTTATGATCATATTTGGCGATCCATTCCTCTGAATCATCCCATTCATCGGGTTCTTTTGATTTGCCTTCCACGAAAATCGTATCCCCGTCATTATACCACAAACCACTGGTTCCCTCTACTCTGAACCCAAGGGAATAGGGCCTGGGCAGATTGGTATCGTGTGTAACAATAATTGTTTCCCCATTTGCACATTTAATCATAGAAGTAACAATATCCCCCAGGTTAAACTGAATATCAGCATAAGGATGGCCGGGACCGCCATTGTCCACAATGAATTTATGCAGTCCCCTTGATTTGGTAGCCATGGCAGAAAGAGTCAGAAATCTGTTTCCACGGTTGATATCGAGATAATTGCCTATTGGACCAATGCCATGCGTCGGGTAAAGGTCTCCGTTTCGCCTGATAGCATGCAAACCTCTCCATTGGGCCTCAGAATAGGCTTCTTTGCCCATTTTGAGTGCCCCCCCTTTTTCGTAACTATAATTAACGCCGTCATTAAATTTAACCGCCCGTAAATCATGTTCATAACCACAGCGACAGTGGATAAGCTCGCCAAACAAGTTTGTCCGCACCATATTGAGCACAGCCATGACGTCGCGCCTGTAACAAACGTTTTCTAGGATCATCAGATTCATGCCTGTTTCTTCATGAACATTTACCAGGTCCCAGCATTCTTCCAGTGAGTTTGCTGCAGATACTTCAACACCGGTATAAGGAACCCCTGCTCTCATAGAAGCAACTGCCATAGGCACATGCCATTCCCATGGCGTCGCAATGATGACGGAATCAAGCTTCTCATTTTTCAGCATATTTTCGAATGCCCGTTCATTGCCCGTATAAATTTTGGGCTCCTTCCTGCCCCTCTTCAGGATGATTTTATTTGTCTCGTCGATTGAATTTTGCTGAATATCACATATGGCAACAATTTCCACATTCGGGATTGAAAGAGTATCATGAACATGGCTCCGGCCCCGACTTCCAACACCAATAAAGCCGGCACGGACAATCCCGCCGTTTTCTGTCTTTTTGTTTTTATCCTTTTCGTCCTGTCCTGCAAGAATGGTACTTCCAGTCATGGAGAGCCCCACTGCTGTCATTCCTGCAAAGGTGCTCTTCCGGATAAACTCTCTCCGGTTGCTTTTCATAGATTTAATATTATTATTTACAAATATTGCGATCAGTTCAATTCAAGCATAACAACTGAGGCAGGTGGTAATTTTACTGTGACCCTGTTTTTATTCAGCCTGGCTGCCGTGAAATCTGCTGTCTTGATCACATCAGTATTTTCAAAACTGTTATGCGCATTCAGCTCTTTGCCTGTAAGAATCCTTCCTTTCACAGAACTTGCCTGAAGTCCGCGGATATCCAGACTGATTTCAATTTCATTGTGCGGATCGGCCTGGGTAAAAGTCACATGAATGTTTCCTTTTTTGTCACGCGAAGCTGATGCTGTCACAGCCGGTAATGATTTGCCTTCGAACATATATTCCGGTGATTTGAAATTGAGTGGAATAAGCGCAGCCTGCTGATGAACCTTATACATTTCAAAAATATAATAGGTGGGAGTCAGCACCATTTTGTCACCATCCGTAAAAATAATAGCCTGGAGAACGTTAACCATCTGGGCAATATTTGCACCTCTTACCCGGTCGCAGTGATTATTGAATATATTCAGGTTAATCGCAGCAACCATGGCATCACGCAAGGAGTTTTGCTGAAACAGAAAACCCGGATTTGTACCCGGTTCCACATCATACCATGTGCCCCATTCATCAACAAAAAGCGCAACTTTTTTTTGAGGATCATACTGATCCATGATACTTGAATGCCTTGTAACAAGCTCCTCCATGTATAGGGTGCTTTTGAGTGTGGCAAAATAATCCTTTTCTGTAAAGTTAGTGGCCGAGCCCTTTTTATCCCAACTGTTGGGAACTGTGTAATAATGAAGTGAAATCCCGCCCAGCATATGGGTGGAAATATTTTTCATGAGGGTTTCCGTCCAGTGGTAGTCGTTTGTATTAGCACCCCCGGCGATTTTAAACAACCGATTGCTTCCGTAATTACGGCAATATGTAGCATATCGCTTATACTGATCAGCATAATATTCTGCCGTCATGTTACCCCCGCATCCCCAGTTCTCATTACCTACGCCCCATAAACTGACCTTCCAGGGCTTGTCCCTTCCGTTTTTACGGCGCAATTCTGCCATCGGACTTTGTCCGTCAAACGTGATATATTCAACCCATTTTGACATTTCCTCAACAGATCCACTCCCCAGATTTCCACAAATGTAAGGTTCGGTACCAACCTGTTCACAAAGATCAAGGAATTCATGGGTTCCGAAACTGTTATCTTCCACCACGCCTCCCCAATGGGTATTTACCATTCTTGGCCTGTTTTCACGGGGTCCGATTCCGTCCATCCAATGATATTCATCTGCAAAACATCCTCCCGGCCACCGCAGATTCGGAAGATCCAGATTTTTAAGCGCGGCTACCACATCATTTCTTATTCCGCGTGTATTTGGAATAGGTGAATTCTCTCCAACCCATATTCCACCGTAGATGCAATGACCCAGGTGTTCCGAAAAATTTCCGTAGATATGACGGCTGATTGTGTCTTTTGCCTGATCTGCATTCAGGATAACCAGGTTTGTATTCTGTGCGTTCAACGTGAACGGAAGGATAATTGAAACCAGGACAATTAATACGAATACGATTTTTTTCATAATATAAAGTGCTAAGATTAAAGACAACGTCAGAATTTGGTCATCCAGGCAGAAGGGAATTTCTCTCTAATATTTTTAAGCTCAGAAACGGCCTTGTCCTTATCATCGAAGGAGGCAAAGCAGACAGCAAACAAATTGCCAATTTTGCCGAATTTCTCAGCCTTATATCCAAGAAGCTTTAAGGAAGATACAAGAGAATCTGCATTGACCTCATCGCGAAAACAACCGGCTACAATATAATACCGGGAACCAGGTGTCAGCGCATTATCATTAAGATTACCTTCTTCAACCGGGATTTCATTATAAACAATACTGCTGTCCAGCGCCGCTGCTCTGACAGAATCAGCCAGCCGATCATACAGCGTATCAGAAATCATTGTTGCTGGTGATTTCCCGGCAGGTGTTTCATGCGTTTTTTTTCTAAATACAAACCAGGCAAGGATACCTGCATTTACAAATAAAATAATCAATACCCAGGCCAGAATACGGTTTGTTGAAATTGCAGAAGGCCTGCCTTCAGTCCCTGGAGGTTCAGAAGCCTGAGAGGTTATACTAGCCGCAGGAGGTACCGAATTTATGGTTTGCGGGGCTTCCATTGCTGCAGGTTCATTTACGTTCCGGAGTTCAGCAACAGCAGCATCAACGGCTTCCTGTGTCAGAACAGCTGGAGCTTCAATGAGCTGCTTCCAGGATCAACTGCAGCTTGTTTCAATAGCTTCCTCTGGTTCAACCACCGCGGTTTCTATAGCCTGCAGAGGAACGTCGGGAGGAAGTGATTTGGGTAAAGGTTTAGTGATGCGTGGTGATTTGACTTTAACAGGAGTCTTTTTTGTTTTACGCTGAGGCAGGGCCGAAGTCCTGGCTTTAGGCTTTTTCGGAGTCTTCTTTTCAATTGCTTTCTGAATTTTCGTCTCAATGACTTGCGGGATCTCCTCCTCAACTGTTTCCGGGATCTCCTGCCTAATTGTTTCCGGGATCTCATCCTCAATTGTTTCCCGGATCTCCTGCTCAATTGTTTCCGGGATCTCCTGCCTAATAGTTTCCGGCATTACCGGCTTTTCTTCTATTGCAGCTAATTTTTTCAGGTTCTACGGCGTCTTTGTTTTCAATCTCAATAATTTCCGGTGCTTCAATAAAATTGATCTTGCCACTGCTATCTTTACGAAGGGATCCAAGGCCTTCAATTACCATTTCCCGTCCGCTGGCCAGTAATTTTGACCCGTCTTCAGCAAAATCCATAACCCTCTGTTCTGCTATATCGCGGTCGATTCCTTCGGTTTTAACAATAAAATCGATCAGAATATTGTCGTTGTAACGAAGAAACTCATTGAATACGATGATCCGTGGTTGTATTTGCCTGATGATAAAAGCTCCGAAATCAGGTATGATCACCCTGAGATTATTGTTCAACAGGGCAATAATAGTGTCTTCCATTACATAGAGAAATTATGAGAACAAATCCGTTATCTAAAATTACACCAAAATATCAATTTTAAAGAAATATATGAGTCAGATTATGTGTAAAATATTAACAAAAAAGAAAACTAAAGAAAATCGAAACAAGTCACGGGTAAAATAAATTTTTGTTGCTATCTTGCGGTATGGGGTTAAACCAGAAAACCTGATTACATATGAATTCAAAAATTATTTTGGGAATTGACATTGGTGGATGCAGGAATCAAGGGTGCTCCGGTTGATCTTAAAACCGGAAAATTATTGGAGGAAAGATACCGCATTCCAACTCCCGAGCCTTCGTCGCCAGAAAAAGTTGCTAAAACAATCAAAGACCTTGTCAGGTATTTCAAATGGAAAGGTCCTATCGGCTGTGGTTTTCCGGCTGTTGTTCAGCATGGCGTAGTCCGTACCGCTGCCAATATTGACAAGTCATGGATAAATACCGATGCAAGAAAGTTATTCAATGAAGTAACCAAATTGCCCGTATGGGTGATCAATGACGCTGATGCAGCCGGACTGGCAGAAGTTAAACTTGGCGCAGGTGCCGGATTTAAAGGCGCTATCCTTGTTCTCACAATTGGTACAGGAATAGGTTCATCCTTGTTCATTAAGGGAAAATTATATCCGAATACAGAATTCGGACACATTGAATTCAAGGGAATGGATGCTGAAGCATATGTTTCAGATACGGCCAGAAAGAAGGAAAATCTCAGCTGGGAAGACTGGGGAGCAAGATTGAATGAATATATTTCATTCCTGGAGTTTCTTACAGGTCCCGAACTGATCATTCTTGGCGGAGGTGCCAGTAAAAAACTTGAATTGTTCCAGTCTCAGATTAAACTGAAGGCCAAGGTTGTTCCTGCTCTTTTCCTGAATGAGGCTGGTATTATTGGTGCCGCTATGGCTGCCAAGGTCAATCTGAAGAAGTAAAACAAAAATTAACCACAAAGGGTCCAAAGGATATCACAAAGTATCACTAAGCAATTTTGCCACTAAGGCACAAAGACACTAAGATATTTATATTTAGTGCCTTTGTGCCTTAGTGGCATTTTTTGTTTTCGTTATAGTTCCTTTGTGTTCCTTTGTGTTCCTTTGTGATATCCTTAGTGCCCTTTGTGGTAAATTATTGCTTTTACTTCGCCTCGAACGGAATGCGGTTGATAATTGACCTTCCCAATGTAATTTCATCTGTATATTCCAGTTCATCTCCTATTGAAACGCCCCTGGCAAGGGTTGAAAATACAGGCTTATAGGTATTGAGTTTCCGATAGATATAATAATTTGTAGTATCTCCTTCCATAGTTGCACTCAGGGCAAGGATGAGTTCCCGCACATTTCCCTTTTTCATCCGTTCTTCCAATGCAGAAATATGAAGGTCAGCCGGTCCCATTCCATCCATGGGTGAAATAATCCCACCGAGCACATGATAAACGCCCCTGTATTGTTGCGTATTCTCAATGATCATCACATCCTTGATGGTTTCCACCACACAAATCACTGAATGGTCTCTCCTGCTGTCGGCACAAACCGGGCAGATCTCATCATTGCACATATTCATGCAAATCCTGCAATACCGGATCTCACGTCCAAGACGGGCAATGGTATCTCCAAACTTCTCCAGCGCAGCCTTATCCTGCCGGAGTAAGTGTAAAACCAACCGCAAAGCAGTTTTGTGACCTATCCCGGGTAAGGTTGAAAATTCATTTACGGCATCTTCGAGAAGCCGGGAAGGATAACTAAAATTCATATGTATTGTATTTACCGGTGCCTGATAAACCCTGCTGCGACAAAAATAATCTAAATATTGCGTTTTTTTAATTGAATGTTTTCACTATTCTTGCAAAGTAAAGGATATCTATGAACCCATGGATCTTATTGCTGATAGTGGTTTTGTACTTCGGAACCCTGATCGCAATTTCTGTAATCACCAGCCGCGGCGCGGACAATGCCTCCTTTTTCGTTGGTAATCGTAAATCACCCTGGTATGTCGTTGCCTTTGGAATGATCGGAACTTCTATTTCAGGAGTTACTTTCATTTCCATTCCCGGTGAGGTTGGCGCTACGGCATTCTCGTATATGCAGCTTGTACTTGGTTATTTCCTGGGCTACATGGTCATTGCTAATGTGCTGATGCCATTGTATTACCGCATGAATCTTTCTTCTATTTATGTTTACCTTCAAAGACGGCTCGGAATACATAGCTATAAAACAGGTGCCTTTTATTTCCTGGTGTCGCGTGTCATTGGTTCTGCCTTCAGACTTTACCTGGTTGCGATGGTCATCGACAGTTATATTCTGTCTGCATTTGGTGTACCGTTCTGGCTGACTGTGTTTATAACTATTGCCCTGATATTTGTATACTCTTTCAAAGGAGGCATCAAAACGATCATATATACAGATACTTTTCAGACTGTATTCCTTGTTTTGGGAGTGGTTCTTTCCATCGTTCTGATCTCAAAGGAGATGAACCTTAGCCTGGCCGACATGATGCAAAAAGTACATGAGAGCCGCTATTCAGATATGTTCATTTGGGATTGGAGGCCAAGGAACAATTTTTTCAAGCATTTTTTGAGTGGCATGTTCATCTGCATTGTGATGACCGGGCTTGACCAGGATATGATGCAGAAGAACATTTCATGCAAAAATATTGGCGAAGCGAAGAAAAATATGTACTGGATGAGTTCCATGCTGATCTTCGTCAATATTCTTTTTCTTTCCCTGGGTGCTCTGCTGTATTTATATGCGCATTCAAAGGGCGTTATAATTGAAAACTTCACAAGCCAGACTGTTGCACAGGGTTGCCCGATTTCTTTGCAAAGTCCCTCCTCGGCAAGCCTTCACCTGCAGTTCAACTGACCAGTTGTTCCCATTCCTTGTATTTAATTACCTTCCGGCTTCCGTCGGATTTGTCTTCATTCTTGGTCTGCTAGCTGCTGCTTATGCAAGCGCCGATTCGGCACTAACTTCACTCACTACTTCATTCTGTGTGGACTTCCTGGGATTTAAAGAAGACAATCAGCGGATGCATACCCGTACATTGGTCCATATCGGATTTTCGCTGCTGTTGTTCCTTGTGATCATTGTTTTTAAGGTGCTGAATAACCAGAGTGTCATCAACTCCCTGTTTACAATTGCCGGATATACTTATGGACCACTTGCTTGGCATGTTTGCTTTTGGAATCCTCACAAAATACCAGACCAATGACCGGTTTGTTCCCTATATTTCAGTTATTTCCCCCATTCTGTGCTATTTCCTGAACATGTATTCAGAGAAGTTATTCTGGGGGTATAAATTCGGATTTGAACTGCTGATCATTAACGGCTTATTGGTATTTATGGGATTGTACCTGACGAGGAAAAAGGATATTCGCGGATCTTGAGGAGTAATTTGATTTTGCGGGGCTTTTTTTCTCGCAGATTTTCGCTGATTTCGCAGATTAAGAGTATCTAAATTCCGGAAATATTAATCGAATGCAATGAGATTTCTTTGCGAACTCTATAAGCCTGGTAAACAAAACCTTAGCGTCCTCTGCGTTAAAAATTTTGGAAATCATGTAAAAACCCCGCTTGCTGGCGGGGCTTTTTAATGTCGTTCTCTGTGAGATCGTATTGTATGAACCTCTATTTCAGTCCGTTCCTTATCAGCAACGCATCAACAGTAGGTTCCTGGCCCCTGAACCGTTTATACAGAACCATCGGATCTTCAGTACCTCCGCGTGAAAGGATGTTATCACGGAAAGATTTGGCTGTTGCCTTATCAAAGATCCCGTTTTTCTTAAATACCGAAAAAGCATCGGCATCCAGCACCTCAGCCCATTTATAGCTATAATATCCGGCTGCATAACCGCCGGCAAAAATATGTGAAAAGGCTGTATTGAAGCATGTTCCTTCCACCTTCGGGAAGAGTTCAGTAGATGCCATGGCAGCCTGCTCGAATTCAGGCACAGGAACCTTCAGCGAGTCGCTCAGTAAATGCCAGGCCATGTCGTTGATACCGAAACTTAGCTGACGGACCGAAGCATAACCACTATTGAAATTTCGGCTATCCAAAATATTAGTGAGTATGCTGTCAGGAATTTTTTCACCGGTCTGATAGTGAACGGCAACTTCGTCGAGCCATTCCTTTTGTTCAGCCCAATTTTCCATGATCTGGGAAGGCAATTCCACAAAATCGCGATAAACATTCGTGCCTGCCTGGCTCATATAGGTGCATTCACTGAGCATACTATGAAGCGAATGTCCGAATTCATGTAAAAGGGTTCTTAACTCATCATATGTAAGCAATGAAGGTCTTGTTTCAGTAGGTTTGGTAAAATTCATAACCAGGGAAACATGCGGCCTGAAATCCTCTCCCTTTAGTTTGAATTGTTCCCTGTAATTTGTCATCCATGCACCTCCCTGTTTTCCCTCCCGCGGGAAAAAATCCAGGTATAATAAAGCAACAAAGTCCTTATTTTCATCAAATACCTGGTAAGCTCTCACATCGGGATGATAAACCGGTACTGCCGTATCAGCAATGAATGTAAGTCCATATAGTTTTGTAGCCAGTCCGAGCACTCCTGTTTCTACTTTTTCGAGCTGGAAATAGGGTTTTACCATTTCATCCGTAAGCGAAAACTTTTCGTTTTTAAGTTTTTCGGAATAATAAGACCAATCCCATCGTTGCAATTCAAACCTGGCTCCTGACTTGCGGGCAAAATCCTGAACCTCGGCATATTCCCTTTTTGCCACTGGCATGGAGGCATCGAGCAATTCCTGTAAAAAAGTATTTACCTTTTCAGGAGATTTTGCCATCCTTTCCTCCAAAACATAGTTGGCATAGGTAGGAAATCCCAGCAAGTTTGCCAAACGCAAACGATTTTCAACAATTTTCCGGATCACATCCTGGTTATCATGGTCATTTCCATGAAAGCTCCTAGTGCTGTTTGCCCGAAATAACTCTTCACGCAACTTACGGTTGTCTGCATATTTCATAAATGCCAGGTAACTCGGTGCTTTGAGTGTAAAAAGCCAGCCTTCCAGATTTTTTGATTTTGCTTCCTGTGCTGCAGCTTCTTTTACATAATCGGGCAGTCCGGCCAGATCTGCTTCTTTTGTAAGATTCATCTGGTAGGAATTGGTTTCAGCCAGAAGATTTTCTTCAAATTTCAATGAGAGTGTGGAAAGTTCTGTAGTTACCTTCCTGTAATCCGCTTTGGCTTCCGATGACAGGTTTGCCCCGTTCCGGATAAACGCCTTGTATGTATCCCCAAGCAATTTTTGCTGCTCGGTATCCAGTTTCAAATTCTCCCTGCTGTCATATACTTCCTTCACTTTTTTGAACAAGTCTTCATTCAGGGTAATGTCATTATAGTAAGCTGTAAGTATCGGTGATACATCCTGGGCAATCTTCTGGATCTCCTCGTTGGTTTCCGCTGAATTGATATTGAAGAATATTGATTCAATACGTTTAAGCCTGTATCCGGCATGTTCCAGCGCAACAATTGTATTTTCAAACGTTGGCTTTTTTGACGATTTTATGATCTTATCAAGTTCGGCCCGGGCTTCTTCAATGGCATTATCAAATGCCGGCTTGTAATGCTCAGGCTTTATCTTGTCGAAAGGAACAGCCTGCAAATGGGTATTAAAATCAATCATAAGTGGATTATCAGATGTTACTTTTTTTTGGGAACACGAAAAGAGGACAATCCCTAAAAGGATTATTCCTGGCAGAAGATTTTTTTTCATAGAATTCAATATTTAAAGCAATTTCAAAGGTTGAGCGCAAAGTTCGTAACAATTTATAAATTTACCAAAAACATTCCGGCATGAATAAAACCATTCTATTGGGTCATGGCAGCGGTGGACTGATGACGAGTGATCTGATCAGGGATTTATTCCTCAGGTATTTTAACAACAATACTTTGAATAAGTTGTCGGATTCCGCAATTTTGCATTTTGAAGGCGCCGGTCTTGCCTTTACAACGGATTCCTTCGTTGTGGACCCGCTATTTTTCCCGGGAGGAGACATTGGTAAACTGGCCGTTTGCGGAACCGTAAATGATCTAAGCGTATCAGGGGCAAAACCGCTATACCTCAGCGCCGGGTTCATTATTGAAGAAGGATTTTCAATGATTGAACTTGACAGGATCACTGCCTCCATGGCCTGTGAAGCTGAACTTGCCGGCGTGCAGATTGTAACAGGAGATACAAAGGTCGTCAAACGCGGGCAATGTGATAAGATTTTCATTAACACAGCCGGTATAGGATCCATTGAAGAAAAGAATTTATTGATTGCAGGCGGTTCCCTCATTCAACCGGGCGACCAGTTACTGGTGAATGGATTCCTCGGTGATCATGAAATGGCCATTCTATCCGCACGGGAAAATCTGGCCTTTGAAGAAGCTGTTTTGAGTGATGTGGCACCTCTGAATAAAATGATCGGATCACTGCTTGAAGCAGGAATCGAAATAAGGTTCATGCGTGACATAACTCGTGGCGGTGTTGCTACCATCCTGGCGGAGATTGCCTCCGGCAGAAGATTCGGCTTGGAAATAGAAGAAGAACGGATACCGATCAGGCAACAGGTTAACGGACTGTGTGAAATATATGGTTTTAATCCGTTATACCTTGCAAACGAAGGAAAGATGCTGATGATTACATCCAAAGAATCCGCGGCAGGGGCTATTGAAATCATGAAACAGTTTGATACGGGAAGGGATGCCGCAATAATCGGAGCCATCAGCAGCTTAAATCCGGGAAAGGCAGTAATGAAGTCAGTGACCGGTGGCACCCGCCTGATAGACAAGCTGGCAGGGGAGCAACTTCCCCGTATTTGTTGAACGGAACCTATAAGTATGCATGAATTCTCGATTGTAACCAATATTATTGACATAGCCATTGTATCTGCAGACCAAAACGGGCTCAAGAACGTCAGTTGTGTTGAAATAGATGTCGGAAAAGCTTCAGGCATTGAACCGTCAGCCATGGAATTCGCATGGGAATCAGCACGGAAAGATACAATTTTGGAAAATGCCAGGCTGGTGATGAATTTTATTCCGCTATGCCTGCAATGCAGGACCTGCAGTATGCAATATGAGCCGGATGAGATGTACGAACCCTGTCCGGCCTGCGGTGATTTCAATACCAGTATAATAACCGGAAAAGAATTGAGGGTAGTAGCCATTGAATCCTGAAGAATCATCTATTTATTATCTTTACCTCAAATATTAAAGAATATGTGTGATCACTGCGGATGTGCAGATGAAGGCGCAGGATATACAATCCTGAACCCGGCGGGACAAAGTCATAGTCATCATGGCAGTCTTATGAATCATGATCATGATCATGATCACAGCCATAGTCATGACCACAACCATAATCATACCCATGAACATGATGATCACATTCATGATTCCCCAAAGAGAGTGACTGTTGAAAAGGATATTCTTTACAAAAACAATTTACTGGCACAGCGCAATCGTGGTTTCTTTGAAGCCAGGAACATGATTTGCCTGAACCTGGTGAGTTCTCCGGGCAGTGGCAAAACCACCCTGTTAGAACGTACCATCCGGCTGGTTTCGAAACATCCGGTATATGTAATTGAAGGAGATCAACAGACATCCCTGGACGCTGACAGGATTCAGGCAACCGGGGCACCCGTCATACAGGTGAACACCGGAAATGGCTGTCATCTCGATGCAGATATGATCCATAGGGCCGTTCAGGTATTAGATCCAAAGCAATCTTCCATTCTTCTTATAGAGAATGTCGGAAACCTTGTGTGCCCTGCCCTATTTGACCTGGGAGAAAGCTTCAGGGTAGTTATTATCAGTGTTACCGAAGGCGAAGATAAACCCTTGAAATACCCCAATATGTTCCAGACTGCGCATGTGTGCCTGATCAACAAAACGGATCTGCTTCCCTATATAGATTTTGATTTGAATAAACTGAAAGACAATGCCATTAAGGTAAATCCCGATCTTAACTTTATTGAATTATCTGCAAAAACCGGGGAAGGTTTTCAACCATGGATTGAGTGGCTGGAGACGGTTACCGGTGTCCGGTAATCGGTAATCGGTATTCGATATTCGGTAAAGGAAGTTATGCGGTTCTGCAGTTATGCGGTTCTGCAGTTCAGTGGAACCATTCCTCCTTTCCAATTTTCCACCATTCCACCCTTCCACTCCTACACTGTTCCACCATTCACCTTCTTCTCCTAAAGAACTTCTTCTTCTCCCGTGGCCTTGGTTCTCCGGCATTCCATGCGGGGACCGGACCGATAGCACGTGGTGCTTCAGGTTTTGGAATGACCATTTGAATCAACAACTCGATCTTTTTGAATTTTTCCATATCCTTTGGAGTGACCAAAGTTATGGCTTCACCCTTCATATTTACCCTGGCTGTTCTACCAACCCGGTGGACGTAATCCTCCGCATCATGGGGAACATCATAATTGATCACCATATTAATTTCCTTAACATCAATACCCCTGCTCATCACATCAGTTGCCACCAGGATACGTATCCTTTTCGCCCTGAACTTCCCCAGTACTTCCTCGCGCTTGTCCTGGTCGAGGTCGGATGATATTCCATGCGACGGAAATCCATGCCGGTTTAATGAGGAGACTATATCAAAGATCTTGCTTTTTGTTGACGTAAACAGCAAGATGCTGTCATAGTTTTTGCGCTCTTCTAAAAGAGCGATCAGTAACCTGACCTTCTGTTCATCAAATACTGCATAAGCTTTTTGATCAACGCCCTCTGCAGGCTTTGACATAGCAAGAGATATTTCTATCGGGTGATGCAGAATCTTTTTTGCCAGCTGACGGATACTATCCGGCATAGTTGCGCTGAACATCAGTGTTTGATGCTGCTTGGGCAGATAAGAGATAATGGTTTGTATGTCATCAATAAATCCCATATCCAGCATTCTGTCAGCCTCATCCAAAATTAAATGCTTAATGTGATTAAAATAAATATCTCCCATTTTTAAATGGGACAACAATTTTCCAGGTGTTGCAATAATGATATCTGTTCCATTATGCAGTGCATATTTTTGTGATTCCCAGTCACTTCCGTCTCCTCCTCCATAAATTGCCATCGATCCGGCGGAAATGAAATAAGAAAAACCCTGAATCTGTTGTTCAATTTGAATCGCCAGTTCCCTGGTTGGAACAATTATAAGCGTATCGATCGTGTTCTCCTTTTTGCCGATCAGCTTATGTAATACCGGCAATACATAGGCAGCGGTTTTACCGGTCCCGGTTTGTGCACATGCAATAATATCCCTGTTTTCGAGAATGACCGGAATTACCTGTTCCTGTATGGGTGTGGCAGTGTCAAAGCCCATATAGGATATGGCTTCCAACAATTGCTCATCGAGTTTGAGTTCTGCAAAATTCATAAGGATGCAAAGGTAGTGAATTTCGGTAAGGACTTCTTGAACCGGAGGGGAATTTAAGGACTATCGAAGAAAATTGTTCCACTTCTTTCACATCCGGCGCTTACAAAAAATTTAAACGCAAAGCTCGCTGAGATATGCGCAAAGCGCGCAAAGCATTTTATGATCAAAAGTGATTGATACCGCATTTAGGTCCAAGGTGGGGCATTTTCCGAACTGGATTGCTGAACACTCTGCGTTCTTTTAAAATCGAAGCGCCTCTGCGTTACGATGAAGAGTTGTATTAGAAACTCCGCGAACTTTGCGTAAAACTCTGTGCTTTGCGTTAAAACCCAAAACGCCGAAGGCGTTCTATTATTTAGAATCCTTCCATATTACAACCATTTTAATTTAGTGTTATTTTAATAACATTAAAATTGTTATTTTTGTAACGGAATTTTTGATTCTGCGTATCCGTACGCTGAAGAGGCCGGTGGAAGCCGGGAAAGAGAATGAAGATAACTGAAATAGTAGACATAGTAGAGGGTAAGGTGATCTGCGGACATGATTTGCTTCAAAAAGAAGTGCAAAACGCCTTTTCATCCGATTTACTCAGTGATGTACTCACAATAAACAAGCCCGGCATTATACTGATTACAGGAGTGGCCAATCTCCAGACCGTGCGAACGGCTGAAATGGCGGAGATCTCCTGTGTACTGCTTGTCCGCAACAAAAAAACCAATGATGAAATGCTTTCCCTGGCCCGTGAAAATGGACTGATGATCATTGAATGCAAAGGATCCATGTTCGGAGTAAGTGGCAAATTGTACGAGGCAGGTTTAAAACCCCTGTATTGACATAACCAACGCCGGTGTGAGATGAAAGACATGAAATTTGAATATCTGATAGAAGGGGGCGATTTTGTCAAGGCCGGTCATGCTTCGAGTGATGTAAAAAAAATATTGAATCAGTTAAACATCGACCCTGTGATCGTTCGCCGCATTGCAGTGGCCATGTATGAAGGGGAGGTAAATGTGGCGGCCCATGCCTACCGGGGCATAATCAAGGTAAAAATTAATCCCGAACGCATAATAGTTACCATACAGGATGAGGGTCCGGGAATTGCCGATATTGACAGGGCCATGCAGGAAGGGTATTCAACTGCATCGGACAAGGTAAGGGAGATGGGATTTGGCGCTGGCATGGGCCTATCGAATATGAAGAAGAATTCAGACCAGCTCGTGATAAACAGCGAGATTAACAGGGGAACCGTGGTTGAAATGACCACATTCATGAAGTCAAAACAATAACAGGATGGCTTTCCATCATGCTCTTAAAATAGATGAAAACCTTTGCATTGGATGCACGCATTGCATCAAGGCATGTCCCACCGAGGCCCTGCGGGTAAAGGATGGAAAGGCGCGCCTGATTCACGAAAGATGCGTGGATTGCGGGGAATGCATGCAGGCTTGTCCGGTTAATGCCATCACCATTGAAGAGGATGATTTTAACAGGATCTTTGATTTCCCATACAGGGTTGCCCTGGTTCCCTCGGTTTGTATCGGGCAATTTGCACGCAATATTGCCACACGTAAGATTTACAGTGGCATACTGGAGGAAGGATTCACACATGTGTATGAGGCAGAACACGGAGCGGGAATTCTTATTGGATTGATCAACCAATACCTGGTGGAGAAACCTGAGATTCGCCCGGTAATCTCTTCCTTCTGTCCGGCTATTGTAAGACTTATCCAGGTCAGATTCCCGTCGCTGGTCAATAATATTCTCCCGTTCAAAGCGCCACTCGACCTTGCAGCCATTTCCTTTCGTCGTAAACTTGCCGAACAGGGCATTCCCGAAGAGCAGGCCGGTATCTTCTATATAACGCCATGTGCAGCAAAAATTGCAGCTGTAAAAAGCCCGGTAGGTGAAATGAATTCACCCATAAACGGGGTAATTAACTTAAATACTTTGTATAACAGGGTGTTTACCATGCTTAACCGGGATGAGAAGGGACATTGTATGGTTCCTGAAAAGGAACAATTGCTGCCCGAAGAGATGATATGGACCCTCACAGGTGGCGAAGCCAGGCACGTACATGGCCGGTGCCTTTCAATAGACGGGATTCACAATGCGATCGAGTTCCTTGAAAAACTAGAGAATGATACGATCGGCGTATTTGATTATATCGAAATGCGGGCCTGTGATGAAAGCTGTGCAGGCGGTATCCTTTCTGCAACCAACAGGTTTTTGGTCAGCGAAAGGCTTCATAAACGGGCTGAACAATATTTTGTTGATAAGGAACAGGGAAAGATCCATGATAACAAAACAATAAATCATTACAAGGAACATGTTATTGCCAACGCATCCATTGGTGTTATTGAACCGAGGTCTATTATGAAACTTGATGAAGATGTGGTTCTGGCCATGAAAAAAATGGAAAAGATCCGTAAAATTTATAATTACCTGCCGGGGATCGATTGCGGGGCTTGTGGTTCGCCTACATGCCGGACACTGGCAGAAGATGTGGTGCAAAGGCGTGCTCATACAAGTGATTGCGTATTTGTGGCCATCAAGGTGAAGGGAGGAGAAAGCATGAACCAGGTAGTGGATTTTACAGAGGAGATATGGGGGAAGAGAAGGTTTAAGAATTTGTTGCCGGAGTGAAGTAGTTAGTAATTTACGATTTACGATTTACGATTTACGATTTGGGTGTTCGGTGTCCGGTGTCCGGTTTTGATAATTGAATGAAAAAAAACAAAAAATGTTAACAGTTGCAGATCTGGTAAAGGAATTTGAACTGGAAGTTTTCTGCGGGGCAGATAAACTTCAGTCGCCTGTAAAAGGTGCTTATTCATCTGACCTTCTAAGTGATGTGATGGGTAAGGCTAAAGATGGAGATGTATGGATCACGATGCAAACCCATAGAAACATCATAGCGGTGGCTTCCCTGAAGGAACTGGCTGCCATCCTGGTTGTAAACGGTGGCCGGCCCGAGCCTGAAACCGTGGCATCGGCCACTTCAGAAGGTATCATTCTGCTGGGGACAAAGGAAAGGTCTTTTACAACCTGCGGAAAACTGTATAAACTCATGGAAAGGGATGCGCTGGTATAAGGCCGATCTTCATATCCATACGGTGCTTTCGCCGTGCGGAGGACTGGATATGAGTCCCATTAACATTGTCAGACAAGCTGTGGAGAAAAAACTGGACATAATTGCCATTACCGATCACAATAGCACAAAGCACTGCAGATCTGCCCAGCAGATTGCCGGAAAATTCGGCATTACAGTCATTGCAGGCGCTGAACTGAATACGAAGGAAGAGATCCATTGCCTTGTGTTCTTTGAAAACATCGATAAAGCTGATCAATTTCAGCAATACATTGATGGTAACCTCACAGTAGTAGCCAATAAGGCTGAGATCTATGGTCATCAGTACCTGGTGGACGAAAATGAAGATATTCTGGATGAGGAAGACCGGTTGCTTGTAGCAGCCCTGCAAACCGGAATTGAAGATGTGATCACCGAGGTACACAGGCTTGAAGGACTCGTTGTTCCGGCCCATATCAACCGGATGTACAATGGCATTTTCAGCCAGCTTGGTTTTCTGCCTGAAGGTTTGAAGGCTGACGCCCTGGAACTGGACCGGAGAGCAGGAAATGACAATTTTTATCAGAATCATCCTGAAATTGGCCGTTATCCGCTGTTACGGAACTCAGATGCCCATTCGCTTCAGCAAATTGGCATGGCAACGACGGAATATTTGCTTGAGAGCCCGGTTTTTTCAGAACTAAAAGCCGTTTTGTCAGGCGATTGGAACACTAGAATAAGGAGCATATGAAAGACATTTCCTTCCATATTCTTGATATTGTTCAGAACTCACTCCATGCAGGAGCTGATAAGATAGTGATTGAAATGAGTGAAAACACGAAGGAAGGAACGCTGAAACTGACAATCACGGATAATGGTTCCGGAATGGACCAGGGGATGTTGGACCAGGTCACAGATCCCTTTTTCACCTCATCAACTACAAAAAGAGTCGGGTTAGGCCTGCCTCTTCTTAAACAGAATGCAGAGCAAACAGGAGGCGTGTTTGAAGTGAGTTCGGAATTAAACAAGGGAACTGTTGTTAGGGCAGTATTTAATACACTCAGCATTGACATGATTCCTGAAGGTGATCTGGCTGCGACCATGAGAACTTTAATTGCTTCAGATCCCCTGAAAGATTTTATATACAGGCAGGAAAAGGATGGTGAGGAATTTGAACTTAATACAGCAGCCATGCGTGAAGAATTGGGCAATATAGATCTCAGCCGTCGTGAAGTGCTTGAATTTATTACTGAGTTTGTACGTTCAAATGTGAGTGTCTTACATGAAAAGAGATTGGCGTAAAAATTTTATTGAGATCAATTACAAATAACGGCTAGATGGCTAAAATCATAGGGAATTAAATGAGAAATAGGGACTTTCGAAATATATTTAGCGAACCAAAATCAACTATTCTATGAACAAAATAAAGAATCTTGCTGATCTGAGAGTTTTAAAAGAAAAGCTTCAATCGGGTACGAAGCTTCGTGAAAAAAGTGAGTATCCTGAATTACTTGTACAGGTAAAGGTGGCAATGGCTACCTGCTGTATTGCCTCCGGATCGAGGGAAACTATGAATTACATAGTGGATGAGCTTGACAAGAGGAATATTGAGGCTGTAATTACACAAACCGGGTGCATGGGTTATTGCTATGCCGAACCTACCATTGAAGTGATATTACCGGGCAAGGAACCCGTGGTTTTCGGCTATGTGGATGTTAAGAAGGCCGATGAAATTATTGAGAAATATATTAAGGGTGGTGCACTTGTAGAAGGCATTATTCCGGTTAATTATAAAAAAATTGATAATTAATAAATATAAGGAGAACACTATCCATGGCGGATTATAAAATTCATTTACTGGTTTGTGGTGGCACAGGATGCAAATCTTCACACAGCCAGATGCTTGCAGAACATCTTCGCACCGAAATCAAAAACCAGGGACTGCAGGATTTTGCCCAGGTGGTTGGTACCGGTTGCTTCGGTTTCTGTGAAAAGGGTCCCATCGTCAAGATCATTCCTGACAACACTTTTTATACCCAGGTAAAGCCCGAGGATGCAAAGGACATTGTGGATGAACATATTGTTAAAGGCCGCAAGGTAAACAGGTTATTGTACAAGGATCCCAAGATCGACAAGATTATTACCGACTCCAAGGGAATGGAATTCTATAAAAAACAGATGAGAATTGCCCTCCGTAATTGCGGTGTTATTGATCCGGAAAATATTGGTGAATACATTGCCCGCGATGGATATGCTGCTTTGGGCAAGGTACTGACTTCAATGACCCCGGTTGAAACAATCGAAGTGATAAAGAAGTCAGGTCTCCGGGGTCGTGGTGGCGCAGGATTTCCCACAGGATTGAAATGGGAGATCACACTTCAGTCCCCGGGCCCTGAAAAGTATGTGGTATGTAATGCAGATGAGGGCGATCCCGGTGCATTTATGGACCGTTCAATTCTGGAAGGCGATCCCCACAGCGTAATTGAAGCAATGACGATCAACGGATTTTGCACCGGTGCTTCCAAGGGACTGGTTTATATCCGGGCAGAATATCCCCTGGCCATTGAGCGGTTAAAAACAGCCATCGGCCAGGCAAGAGAATATGGATTACTGGGTGAGAATATTTTTGGAAGTTCATTCAGTTTTGATATCACACTCCGTTATGGTGCGGGAGCCTTTGTATGCGGTGAAGAAACGGCACTGATCCATTCTATGGAAGGAAACCGCGGTGAACCCACCATGAAGCCTCCCTTCCCGTCTGTAAAGGGATATCTTGGAAAACCTACGAATGTAAACAACGTGGAAACTTTTGCAAGTATTCCGGTTATCATTCTGAAAGGTCCTGATTTTTATAATAAGATAGGCACTGAAAAATCAAAGGGAACGAAAGTATTTGCCCTCGCAGGTAAGGTGAATAATGTGGGATTGATTGAAGTTCCCATGGGAATTACACTGCGTGAGGTCATCTTTGAAATCGGCGGTGGCATCAAGAACGGTAAAAAGTTCAAAGGAGTACAGATCGGTGGCCCCTCAGGCGGTTGTCTAACCTATAAGCACCTTGACACACCCATTGATTATGAAAGTCTGATCGCAGCCGGTGCCATGATGGGATCGGGAGGTATGATCATCATGGACGAAGATGATTGCATGGTGGATGTTGCCAAGTATTTCCTCGATTTTACAGTTGACGAATCCTGCGGAAAATGCACCCCCTGCAGGGTAGGAAATAAAAGGATGCACGAATTGCTGAATAGCATTACCAAGGGCAACGGCACAAATGATGATATTGACAGGCTTATAAACCTCGGCAATGTGATCAGGGACACGTCATTATGTATGTTGGGACAATCGGCTCCCAACCCTGTACTTTCCATCATTGATAATTTCAGGGAAGAATACGATGCCCATATTAATGATAAGAAATGTCCCTCAGGCGTTTGCAAGGCCCTGATGACCTACGAAATCGTGGCAGAAAACTGCGTGGGCTGCACAGCTTGTGCCAGGGCTTGTCCCGTTGGCGCCATTACCGGTGAAAGAAAAGAAGTGCACACCATTGATCCTGCTTTGTGTATCAAATGCGGTGCATGTATGGACCGTTGTAAATTTAATGCTGTAATAGTAAATTAATCGATCGAAAAATGGAAATGGTAAAACTCACAATAGATAACAAGCAGGTTGAAGTTCCCAAAGGAACCAGCATATTGAAGGCTGCAAAAAAGGTTGGCGTTGAGGTTCCAACCCTGTGTTATATGGACCTGGGCGATTTAAAGATTGAACACAAACCGGGAGGATGCCGCATCTGCGTTGTGGAGGTCCAGGGACGTCGTAACCTGGCTCCCAGTTGCTGTACCGATGTTAGCGAGGGTATGGTAGTAAAAACGCACTCCATCCGGGTTCTGAATGCCCGACGCACTGTACTGGAACTTTTGCTGTCAGACCATCCAAAAGAATGTCTGACCTGCGCAAAATCAGGTAATTGCGATCTGCAAAACATGGCTACCAAGATGGGCATCCGCGAAATTCACAATGAGGATATCGCAGAAATGTCAACTTACCGAACCGATTTCTCCCCGGCCATCATCCGTGATATGAACAAATGTATCATGTGCCGCCGTTGTGAAACCATGTGTAATGATTTCCAGACAGTAGGCGCATTATCGGCTATCAACCGCGGATTTATGTCGGTTGTGGCTCCTGCTTTTGAAATGGACCTGGAGGATTCAGTTTGCACATATTGCGGTCAGTGTGTTGCAGTTTGCCCCACGGGTGCATTAACTGAGGTTGACCATACCCGCAGGCTGATCCGTGACCTTTCAAATCCGTCAAAAACGGTTATAGTACAAACTGCACCCGCTGTCAGAGCAGCCCTGGGTGAAATGTTCGACCTTCCGGCAGGAACATTGGTTACCGGAAAAATGGTATCTGCCTTGAGAACACTGGGCTTCAAATATGTATTTGATACAGATTTCAGTGCTGACCTGACTATTATGGAAGAAGGTACTGAAATGCTTGACAGGTTGTCGAGACACCTGGCCGGTGATAAATCAGTTAAGCTGCCTATTCTCACCTCCTGCTGCCCGGGCTGGGTGAACTTCTTTGAATCACAGTTCATCGATATGCTCGAAATTCCTTCAACAGCACGATCACCCCAACAGATGTTCGGCTCCATTGCCAAGACTTATTTTGCCGACAAGATCAAGGTGAAACGAGAGGACCTGATCGTGGTATCGATCATGCCGTGTCTTGCTAAAAAATATGAATGCACGCGCGATGAATTCAAAGTAAACGGAAATCCCGATGTGGATTATTCAGTTTCCACACGTGAACTGGCACATCTGATCAAACAGGCCAACATCGATTTCCACAGTCTGCCTGATGAAGAATTTGACAACCCGCTGGGAGAATCATCAGGTGCCGGTGTAATTTTCGGGGCTACCGGTGGCGTTATCGAGGCAGCCGTGAGGACTGCTTATGAACTGTTTACCCAAAAGAAACTCGAGAGACTTGATTTTCATGAACTTCGCGGCATGGATGGTATCAAGGAGGCCACTATTGATTTCGATGGTTTGCCTATTAAGATCGGGATCGCCCATGGCCTGGGCAATGCACGGAAACTGCTGGAAGATATCCGCAGTGGTAAGAGTTCCTATCATGCCATAGAGATCATGGCCTGCCCGGGTGGATGCATAGGGGGAGGCGGACAGCCGCTTCATCATGGCAATTTCGAGATACTGAAACAGAGAATGGCTGCTATTTATCGTGAGGATGTTGGCAAGCCAATCCGCAAATCCCATGAGAATCCTTATATTCTTAAGCTTTATGAGGAATTCCTGGGCAAGCCGATGAGTGAGAAATCACATAAGCTGCTGCATACCCACTATGTGGATAAGAGCAAGAAAATCATTTACATTTGATCTGACTAATGCTAAAAGGTAAAACAGAATATGTCAAGAATAAAAGTAGAACTGAAAAAGAAGGATGTAGATAAAATAAAGGAAATCTGCAAGTCCTTTGAAAATGAACCGGGAGAGCTGATCAATGTTTTGCATAAAACGCAGCATACCTTTGGATATTTGCCGGCTGAGGTGCAGGAAGTAGTTGCAAAAGAACTAAACGTGCCGGTAGCAAAGGTTTATGGGGTTGTCACCTTCTACTCCTTCTTCTCGATGATCCCCAAGGGAAAGCATCCGATCTCCATATGTACTGGCACAGCATGTTATGTGCGCGGTGCTGAGAATGTACTCGCTGAATTCAAGAAAACGCTGAAAATTGAAGTGGGTGAAACTACCGGTGACGGAAAGTTTTCAATCAGTTGCCTGCGTTGTGTGGGTGCGTGCGGACTTGCCCCGGTGGTCATGGTGGGTGAAAAAACCTACGGCCGCGTTTCACCCGAAATGGTGAAGGATATTCTGAAGGAATACGAAGAATAAATCGAATTCATTGTAATGATGGATATCGCAGAGACAAGGCAATGCCTTGTCTCTACGGTTTTATCTCCTGAGATTTTACCGACATTCTTTTCATACTCTGAATCATTAAAATCGAATACAATGAGATTCTCTGCGACCTCAATTTTTATGGTGCGCTTAGCGAAATTCTCAGCGTCCTCCGCGTTAAAAATTTTGGCCATCTCGCCATTTCCACAATATCCACCTCCAATTATCAGTTATTAATCAAAAGGGCACAGGTATTATTGTAACCCAATCGCTGGATTTGCGTAATAACATCTGCTGCCTGTTGTTAACAGGCAATTTTACTGCCCCAAGAAACAGTAATTTTGTTTTATTAAGCACCTAGAAACAATGAAAAAAGTAGTCCTCGCCTTAATCGCCGTAGTAATAGTTATCGGATCCCTCGTATCATGCAACAAAAGCGTATGTCCGGCCTATGTTAAAAGTGATACAGCAACCACGGTTGAAAAAAACGGGTAAATCTGTTGGCTTTCATTCTTTTTCATTAATTTTATTTCCGAATTAACGGGAATAATAATGAATTTGAAGAAAAATTTCATTTCACTGATACTGTTGGCAATTTTTGTTTTTACCTTTGTTGCCTGCAGCAGTACAAAAAGCGTTTGTCCCGCATATAGCAGGATCAATTTCGAAAGATCAGCAGTCCATCCAGGCTGAACGTCATTGATAAGTTACTGTGGCACCGTTTTTGCTGTATTGGTTCTAAAATAAATCATAGTGAATTGAAAAGAATCTTTATTTTTTTTCTTTTTCTATTATCGGGTTTGGTTGCCTGGAGTCAGGGAGAGATTGATCCACAGGAAAAGGTGCTCTTTCAGAACGAGCGGAGTATCTCGGTTTCCTTAACGACCAATGGCTTTGCCGGAGGTTACCGCTTTGGCAAACATAAAACCTATCTCGACAAAACTATATTCGATATTGAGCTGGCCTATATCAAACATCCCAAGGAAGTAAAAATCTCTGCTTCTCCATATTCATATGCCACCAGCCGCAGGTATGTGAATGGCAAAACGAATCTTTTTGTGAATTTAAGGCCTTCCATGGGCTTCCAGCGTGAATTCTTTTCCAAGGAGGACAGGGGCAGCATAGCCATTAAATACTATTATGGAGGCGGACCAAGCCTTGGCATTACCAAACCCATTTATTATACATTCAACATCATTGCACCTGTTGGAGGAATCCCTTATATCATTGATACCCGGGTTGAAAAATATGATTTCGTTCAGCATCCGCAAACTACTGAAATTGCCGGGCGTGCATCGTTCTGGAAAGGCTTTGATGAACTGGCCGTATATCCTGGACTGCATGTCAAGGGCGGAATGACTTTTGAATTTGGAAAATACAATCATCTCATCAATGCACTGGATGTTTCTGCCACATTTGATGCATTTGCAAAGAAAATACCTATCATGTATACCGAACTGAATAACCAGTTCTTCCTCACCCTGGCTGTTAGCTATCGTTTCGGGTGGGTGGTTGCCGCAAGATACAAAACACCGAAGATCACCAAGGAGGGAAAACGAAAAGGCGAATAGGTTAGAAGGTTTTGCAGTTTTGCAGTTTTGCAGTCATGCAGTCGATAACCTTCTCATCGCAATTGTACATTATCACATTAGCACATTAGCACATTAGCACATTAGCACATTGCTGTCTTAATGGCGCATTAATACCGGAAATATTTTCACAAATCGAGAATTTTACCTAGATTTACATCGTGGTAATAAACTTACATTTTCATTTTATAACCAACTAATTAACAAATAATTATGGCAAATATAAAAGTAGGAATTAATGGTTTTGGCAGAATTGGAAGACTTGCTTTCAGGGCAGCTATTCAAAGAAATGATATTGAGATTGTTGGAATAAATGACCTGATCGATGTTGAATACATGGCTTATATGCTGAAGTATGACACCGTTCATGGTGGATTCAAGGGCACAGTAGAAGTAAAGAACGGTCACCTGGTAGTCAATGGCCACACAATCCGCGTTACTGCTGAGAAAGATCCCGCTAACCTGAAATGGGGAGAGGTGGGAGCAGAATATGTTATCGAGTCTACAGGCTTGTTCCTGAGCCGTGATAAGGCTGAGGCACATCTCAAGGCAGGCGCTAAACGCATCATCCTGTCCGCTCCTTCAAAGGACGAAACACCCATGTTTGTTTATGGTGTAAATCACAAAAGTTACAGGAAAGAAATGGATATGATATCCAATGCTTCCTGTACAACTAACTGTCTGGCTCCCGTAACCAAGGTACTGAATGACAATTTCGGAATTGTCGAAGGTTTAATGACTACAGTGCATGCCACCACCGCCACACAAAAAACAGTTGACGGACCTTCATCTAAAGACTGGAGAGGCGGACGTGCGGCTGCCGGCAACATAATTCCTTCTTCTACAGGCGCAGCCAAGGCTGTCACAAAAGTAATCCCTGAACTGAAAGGCAAACTCACCGGTATGGCATTTAGGGTTCCTACACTCAATGTATCTGTTGTTGACCTTACCTGCCGCCTGGAAAAAGGTACAGATTATGAAGGGATCAAAGCTGCTATGAAAAAAGCCTCTGAAAATGAACTCAAGGGCGTTCTCGGATATACCGAAGATGAAGTTGTATCAAGCGACTTTATTGGTGATTCCCGCACTTCAATTTTTGATGCAAAAGCAGGTATCATGCTGAATGCTAATTTTGTAAAAATTGTTGCATGGTATGACAACGAGTGGGGATATTCCTGCAAATTGCTGGATATGATTGCTTATATGAATACAGTAAAATAATGACAACATAGTTCCTTAAAAATCCGGTACATTCATACCGGATTTTTTTTTGAAACTCATTTTATTAAAAATGATTCTAAATTGCTACCTTTATATTTAACATGGATAGCTGAATCATATCTTTATTTATACACATAGATAAACCGCTTTATTAGCACATTATAGTTATTTGATAGTATTTATTTAAGTTCTTTAAAACGTTATAATTACGAATTTATACTCCGCCATATGATCTTGAAGAAATCCCTGATTGTCATCACTGCCGGATTTATTCTCTGCCTGGTGACTCTTATAATTCCAGCCTGCACCCATGATCCTGTTGGAATAGAATTAATAAAGGACACGGTATGTTTTGACACCCAGGTGATGCCTATATTAGTTGGCGCCTGCCTGTCATGCCATGACGGATCCACAGAAGGCTTTTCTATGGCAGATTACACGGATGTCATGAATTACGTTACCGCCGGTAATCCCAGGAAAAGCGAGCTTTATCAGGTGATAACGGATATCAATGGACTAAATATGATGCCTCCTGCGCCTAATCCTCCGGTTTCCCTTGAAAACAGGACTATTATAGAAATATGGATTGCCCAGGGTGCCCCGGATAAAACCTGTAAATAGGATATCGAAGGAGCCGGAGGTGGATGAATTACCAAAAGCTGCTGGAACAGCGTTTATATCCTGCAAAAGATACTTCCGATGTTTGTAAAACTGAAACATTAGTATAATGAAAATTACAGCCCTATTTTTTTCCACCCTGCTGATCATGATTTTACTTTCTGCCTGTTATTATGACAGCCAGGAATACCTATTCCCCAAGATCAGCAACCAGTGTGATACATCCGGAACCATTCTCTTCTCCAGTGTGGATTCGGTGTTGCAGAACAGCTGTGTAAGTTGTCATAACCTGAGTTCAGCCAGCGGAGGGATTAATCTTGACGGTCACTCTAATGTATATCCCTATGCAATAACCTTGAGAAACAATACTCCAATTTTGCAGGGGGTGATCAGGAGAATGTCCGGATTTACACCAATGCCTGAACTACCATCTCCTGCGTTGGATGAATGTTCGATCCGCAAAATAGAAATTTGGATAGAACAGGGTGCTCAAAACAACTAAATTGAAACAGCAGGTTGTATAAATTAAAGAACAAGAAAAACTAATGAAAAACAAAGTATTATGATATTCAGAAGAATAACTCCTTTCTTTCTGCTTATGTTTTCAGTCTCGATTCCTGTTTGGGCACAGGATCTCGACAAGATGCTTGAAGAGGCAACCGGAAGTTCAACGACATATACTACAGCCACCTTCAAATCCACCCGGATCATCAATGGCCATTCCATCGAAAGAATGCAGGCCGGACAACTTGATGTGCGGATCAGTCATCGGTTTGGCCCAATCAATTCAGGGGCATATGACTTGTGGGGACTCGATCAGGCACATATGCATCTTGGGATGGAATACGGCATCACCAACTGGGTAATGGCAGGATTGGGCCGCGGCTCCTACGAAAAAGCCTATGACGGTTTCCTGAAGTTTTCCCTGCTGAGGCAATCAAAAGGAGAAAGAGCAATGCCGGTATCCTTGTCCCTTTTTACCAGTGTTGCGTATAGCACTTTAAAATGGACTGGCGAGGGAACCCTTAATGCATGGGACAGGATTAGCTATGTGTCACAGTTACTTATTGCCCGGAAATTCAATGAACGTTTCTCCTTTGAAATAAATCCTACATATATACATCGCAATATGGTGGTTACAGAAATGGATCCGAATGACGTGTGGTCAGTAGGTGCCGGATTCCGGTTCAAGATCACCAGACGTTTGTCATTTAACGGAGAGTATTATTACGTGATACCCCCAATTAATGATCACCGGAGCACCCAAACCTACAATCCGCTGGCTATTGGGGTGGATCTTGAAACAGGAGGGCACGTTTTCACCATCATGCTTACCAATTCAGTGGCCATGATAGAAAAGGGCTTTATTGCAGAAACGACTGAACAGTGGAAAGGTGCCGGGATACGTCTTGGTTTCAATCTTTCAAGAGTTTTCACACTCAATTGATCAAAGCGGCCTGAATTTTGTTTATAATTCTAACTACCCATATGATCATACTATGAAAAGCAAAATATTGCTTCTGGCCATGCTTGCCTTGTTTCAGTTCTCAAGGGCCCAGATACTGATCACAAAAACCGGGCATATCTGGTTTTATTCCAAGACACCACTCGAAGAAATTGAAGCCCACAACAGGCAGGTTGTAAGCACATTGGATCCTGCAACAGGGGAAATGGCTTTCATGCTTCTGATCAAGTCTTTTGAATTTAAAAAAGCCCTGATGCAGGAACATTTCAATGAAAACTACATGGAATCAGAGAAATATCCGAAGGCATCTTTTAAGGGTAAGATCACCAACCTGGATAAAATCAATTTCAAAAAAGATGGTGTTTATAATGCTGAGGTATCAGGTGATATGACTATACACAATACAACCAAACCATTATCTGCCAAAGGGACATTGGAAGTAAAGGGCGGAACAGTGATTGTTAATGCGAAATTCCTCACTACCGCTCACGACTGGGACATAGAAATTCCGTCGGTAGTGGAAGATAAAATTGCCAGGCAAATTGCAGTTACTGTGGAAGCCAATTACACCCCCAATCCATAATCAATATGTCGAAAAAAATCCGGTACATCCTTATATTTCTGATTCTGGCCTTCCTAACGGGAGTGGCCGTCTGGAAATATACCTTTAAAGAATCTGAGTCCAATGTGGCTTCCCGTAGAACAGAAGTTACAATTGATGCACCCGGACTTTTGAAGGCTTTTGAAACAAATGAAGATTCTGCAAATATGAATTATCGCGACAAGATCATCCTGGTTTCCGGTACCGTGGGTTCTGTTACAAAAGACAGCCTTGGGTATTCGGTATACCTGAAAGAAAAAGATGCCATTTCCGGCATTGTATGTAGTTTTGATAAGTCAAGCTTTGATTCTGTGCGGGTAAAACCCGGAGCACAAATCAATGTAAAAGGTATATGCATGGGATACCTGATGGACGTTCAAATGAACAAATGCTATATTGCTGAATAAACCCCACATTAGGTTTATCAGTGATTCCTGTAACTTCAGCAGATTTGTGTCGTCTTAATGAGTAGATCCTGTATGTCAATTTAAAAATCCTTCAAATGAGTATTCTAAAAAATCACCTTATTACCGCCTGGCGTAATATTGTAAAGGACAAGTTTTACACATTGCTGAATATAGTAGGACTTTCCATTGGACTTATTACTGCAGTCTATATCTTTTTGTATGTTTTGGATGAACTCACTTACGACAAGTCGCATACCAATTATAAAAGAATATACAGGCTGGAATCTCATTTTACGATTAATGGCAAGGACGATTTTTTTGCAGTGACACAGGTACCCCTGGGGCCAACCTTAAAAGATGAATATCCCGAGATTGAAGAATACGTGAGGCTTTTCCCCACCGGCACCCTGTTCCTGAAATATGGCGAACGTGAATTCCAGGAAGATAGCATTGTATTTGCTGATTCCACTCTTTTTAAGGTATTTACCCATCCTGTAATAAAAGGAGATCCAACCACCATGTTAAATAAGCCATATACCATGGTTATGACAGAATCACTCGCGAAAAAGTACTTTGGTGACGAGGATCCGGTTGGAAAAACGGTGAAATCAGTGGAAGGAAATCTATATGAAGTTACCGGGGTAATCAAAGACCTTCCCGGAAACCTTCACCTCCGTTTTAGCGGTATTCTTTCAGTGGCAACTGTCCGCCAGGAAGCCGGTGTTGCGCGATTCAATGACCGCAGTGCAGGGGCTTTCTGGAATGTAGGCATCTTCAGCTACATTATGCTGAAAGAGGGCGCCGATATAAAGCCGATACTGGAGAAGTTTCCCGGTTTCTATGATAAATACATGAAGTCACTGGGCGACCAGATCAATGGGAATTTTATGCTTATGGCACAACCACTGGCCAGGGTGCATCATTATTCAGCTGACCTGGGATATGACCAACCTGTGGGAAATATAAAATATGTATATATTTTTTCGTTTGTAGCCATTCTGATCCTTATCATTGCCTGTATTAATTATATGAACCTGGCTACAGCAAGGTCGTCGAGAAGATCAAAAGAAACCGGTATGCGCAAAATCGCAGGTGCCCAGCGAACAATGCTTATAAGGCAGTTCCTGATTGAATCAATCGCTATTGCAGCTATATCTACATTAATAGCGCTGGTTCTTGGATGGCTTCTTTTGCCTTATTTCAATATGCTGGCGAACAAAACCCTGAGTATTTCCGTCTTATTCAAGCCATTGATTATCGGAGGCATCGCGGGAGTGGCAGTTTTGGTTGGAGGAATTTCAGGAAGCTACCCGGCATTGTACCTCTCTTCTTTTGATCCTGCAGAGGTGATTAAAGGACAAAGCGATATGCGTGGCGGGAATGGAATGCTGCGAAAAATTCTTGTTGTTTTTCAGTTCGCCATTTCGGTCGCCATGATTACTGGTACATTCATTATTGGATCCCAGCTAAACTACCTGCAGAGTTCTGATCCCGGATTCAATAAAGATGACCTGGTTGTTATGCAGATGCGGGATACGACCTTCAAAAAAAGCCTTGAGCCATTTAAACAGGAATTGCTCAGGAATCCTGAAATCAAGGGCATCACATTTTCAAACGGCAATCCGGGATATGGTATAAACATCCAGGTAATGCGCATAGAAGGTGACAGCGGAAGTCTTGTTGACAGGGCCGTCAATAATTTCTTTGCCGATTATGATTATGCTGATCTGATGGGTTTGAAAATGGTGGAAGGTCGTTATTACAGCAGGGATATGAAATCGGATATTGAAAAGGCTTTTGTAATTAATGAAACCGCAGCCCGGAAGTTTGGCTGGGTGGATTCAACCAGTAAGTCGGGTATGAATTATGCCAGCGCCATTGGCAAGAAATTTCAATGGGGAATTAATCCTGGTAATCAGCCTGCACGGGATGGCATTATTATTGGTGTTGTAAAAGATTTCCATTACGGGTCAATGCGCAACCCCATTGATCCACTGGTTATTTTACTGAATGACAATGACCGGAATACATTTTTCGCAAATATCCGCATAGATGGCAAGAACCGCCAGAAATCCATTGATTACATCAACAAGGTTCGACAGGATTTCAAGGACATGTACCCCTTTAAATATGAATTCCTGGATGAAAAAATGCGGGAATATTACAGTGGCGAAAAAAGGATTGGCATGCTTGCCCGTACGTTTGCCCTGCTTACAATTATTATTGCAGCCCTGGGTTTGCTTGGGCTCTCATCTTTTCTAACACAAACAAGGACACGGGAAATCGGTATCCGGAAAATTTCGGGTGCTTCAGCCCAGAATATTGTGTTGATGTTTGCCCGTGAATTCTCCGTTTGGATCATACTCGCTAACCTTATTGCCGCGCCTGTGACACTGATCCTGCTCAATAAATGGCTGCAGGCATTTCCCTATAAAACTCAAATTCATTTTACCATATTCCTGTCAGGCCTACTTATTTCGCTGGCAATTGCCTTGCTTACAGTAAGCCTGCGCGTATTCCAGGCTGCTTCCATCAATCCATCCCAGGCAGTAAGGCATTCATAAAATATGAATTATGAATTATGAATTATGAAAAATCCCGGATTTTCTTTAATTGGTAGGAAAACCGGGATTTGCAGGTATTAAAGTCCAAGTTAAATTACTGAATATATTCTATCAGGTTAAAGGGGATCTTTACCGTATTCTTATAATGTTCTCCCAGTCCATAAATAGCTTCATCGTCCTCCTCATAATACCAGTTAATTGAACAGGTTTTTCCCTCGTCATGTTTCTTTTTAAGGATGCGGAAGATTCCGAGCAGATATTTTGATGATCCGCTGTTTACGTATTCCAGGTTCATATCGAAACGGGTAACCTCTGCGGGGCTTGTAAAATAATTATCTAGCCATTCAATAATAGGATCAAAGAAATCACCCGGATTTTCGGGTATGGAACGTCCCTCAATTTTCATTACACCTGAATCGGGGCTAAAAGCAATACCTGGTGTATTCGTTGATTTTGAAATCATTAATTCTTTCATGATACTAAAATGATATTACAAATTTATTCATACCGTAATGCAACAATAGGATCGAGACGTGAGGCTTTTTCTGCCGGGTAATAACCCGAAATCAATCCTACAATAAAACAAAGTACTATGCCAGCAACCATCCATAACCACGGCACCAGAAAATCTGATTTCATAATTAAAGATACAATATTTCCTATGAAAATTCCTAATATGACGCCCAAAATACCACCAATCTGGCATATCAGGATGGCTTCGAAAAGAAATTGCTGTTTAATAACAGAGCTTCTGGCCCCAATGGCTTTTCTTATGCCAATTTCGGTTGTTCGCTCGGTAACAGAAACAAGCATAATGTTCATCAAACCAATAGCTGCTCCAAAAAGAGTTACTACTCCTATAATGGTAGCGGCTATCAGTACAATACTGATCATATTCTTAAATATACTTGACAGGAAGTCACTCCTCATAATATTGAAATCCGATTCATCAATCACGTTAAGCCTTCTGACTGACCTGAAGAGACCTTCAGTATAGCCTTCAGCTGCCTCTGACATAGATTCATTTTCAGGAGTGATATTAATTGAATAGTCCTGTCTTGGAGAAGGAAAATACTGACGCACATTCGTATAGGGTATGATACAGATGTTATCACTGCTGCCAATGCTCGATCCTTTCTTCTTCAGAATACCTACAATCAGGTAACGGCCTTTGCCAATAGATACTTGTTTGCCCAGGGGATCTTCATTATTCCTGAAAATTTTATTAGCCACATCCACTCCGATCAAAACCACATTCCGGTTCATGATCACATCCTGGTAAGAAAGATTTCTGCCACTAGCCGTTTCAAAACCGGCTGTTGCAAGATAATCCTCATCGGATCCGATAACGGTTACATTTGGATGCGTCTTTTCCGACTTGAATTTTACGGTAGCCATGCCGGAAGCATTTGTAAATACTGAAACCATGGCCGGAAAATCAAAACGGTCTTTAAAAGCCCGGGCCTGCCTGTAATTAATATAGGGATGGTTTTTCTTGCGGTAACGGTTTTTCCCGATCTGAACGGTAAAGCCACGGCTTTCAAGGGTGAAAGTGTTGGCACCCATGGTTGCAAACTGTTTGGTGATCGTATTCTTTATCGAATCGATGGCCGTGAGGATACCCACAAGAGCCATAATTCCAAAGGCAATAATGAGTACGGTAAGTATGGTTCTGAGAAGGTTTGTCCTGACAGACATGACGGATACCCGAATGTTTTCTTTTAGCAATGCTCCGAATACCATCCTTGAAACAGTTTTTTTTAATGCTGTAAAAATACACCAGAAGATGAAACAACCTTTGAAAAATAGAAATATTATCGCGTAATTTAAAGGAATCAGGTAATTAACGCACCGATAAGGTCTTATAATATTAATTTTAGACTAAAACATCTATCCTATAATCTTACCTTTCTAAAAGTGTATCCTGCTTAGGTAAGATGGAGAAATTGATTACCCGATCATAATACAAGAAGATCCCAAATAGTAAGGTAATTTGATCCTTTTTCGGGCAAGGAGACCAATTTAAATCGCCATTTAATGGCCATTTTACACCGCAAATACCGGATCATTTTTTGGGCACTTCCATTAAGATCTCCTGATATATGTCCGGTCTTCTCTGCTGAGCATTCCTGTTGTATTTGCGGGCATAACGAAGGCACTTTAGGTTCAGGGTTGCGGTGATGTAATCCTCCTTTGCTTCAGAACAGTAAGCCTTGATGTTTGCTCCATATTCTGCAATCATAGTTCCTTTGCCGTAGGCTTGATTTGTACAAATCATAGAAACCGTGTTTTGATGCATCGCTGTAAGGACAATATAGCTCTCTACTGCACCTAGGCGGCCATTTATCCAAACCAGAATTTCCGCACCCTTCAGGGAAAGGATACGAAAAGGTTCGGAGAACCATCCGTCATAGCAGGTCAAAATCCCAATGCTAGCGAAGTCCAGGTCAAATACAGGAAATTCCTGTCCCTTTTTCATGATCCATTCCGGGTCGTTCTTCAGAAACCAGTCCTGGTTGTGCCCTTTAGGGGGACTGCTATAAGCCGGATCGCCTTCATAGCTATCCACAGCCGCATGGGTTTTGTAATATTTGCCAATGATCTTCCCATCCCGCCCGAACAAGAGGGCGGCATTAGCAAATGTTCCATCATTAAAAACTTCCCAGCTTCCTATGATTACGTAGATATGGTTGCGAGCGACTGCCTTGGAGAGGGCTTCCGTTTCTTTGCCCGGGATGGAAATCCTTCCCAGGTAATATTCCGGGAAAACCACCAATTGGACACTGTCCTTTGCAGCCCGGTCGATATAGGAAACAGCTTTCCCCACAGCATCGATCTTCAATTCAGGCATAAAAATCTTATCATAACCGGATACCTGGACGGCAGCAACTTTTACGAAATCCGGCAGTTCCCCAATGGATTGTCCGGTCAGGCGGCAGGGAGTCACTATAAAAAGGAGAATCACCTGCAGAAAAGACCGGATTAAGCGATGAATATTACTCTTCTCTCTGTCAATAATATGATGCCAGGTAATATTCATAAAAACATTCGGGTAATACCTGCAGAGCATGCCGGTATAATCATTAGAATGAATATAACCTAAACCCGGTTCAAGTTCATTTTTACATTTCATTGTCAATCCATTGTAAACCAAAATATGAAAATTAGGGATTTTCCCATTAGCTAATAATTTCTTGCCATAAGAACAACAAAATGCAGGCACTCTTTTTTAAATGATAAATTTATTGAAGGCATCTTTTCCTTTCACCCCATCATACAATTTCTAAGATTAAGATTCAAATCTGATAACAAATTGAGCGAATCAATATAGGAAATATTCGACCACGTATCAGCAAAAGCCTCATTTTGTGCCGTACTGGCACTTAGATCTACACTTTCAAACAGGACATTATAATTCCGTTTTGAATTGAATGGTGGATCAATATGGATCAGATTAATAAACCCCTTCGGATTCTCATCCGATAATTGTCTAAGAATGTCCGGATTGTCACCAAAATTTAATTTATTCAAAATGAATTGATAATTAGCAACACTAAACTATGAATAAAATTTAGGAATATCGACTAAAAATCGAAAACCTTTTAACCGTTCCAGTATATGATAGATTTTATTCCGGTTAGCCCAGGGTGATGAGCTAACCACGAAGAAACTGGCTGAAAACAACATTTTGAAGTTGAATATGTATGTTGCGTTTGGACAATTTCAAGCCCGTTTGTAAGGACATTTGAAAAACAATTCGGTACATGGCATTTGGATGAAGTAAAGGTTCAAAAGATACAGACTGCCATTGAACGATATTTAAATGGAGAGTTTATGTTTGAAGTGGCAAGGCATATGGATATTCATTGCAAATATCCTACCCAAATATTTAGAAAAAGATTGGGAAATAAATAGGAAGTTGATTTTAAAGGAAGAGGAAATGTTATCTTTGACATTCCACCGCTGGCTGATGAGAACACCATTAAAGCAATAAAGGAACGGCTATTGTTTAATCGGAAGAACAACCGTACGAATGTACCGCAAAAATAAGTCCTGACCCTAATACTGTAAAACACCAAACTGATACTATCAGGAGACAATGGTTATACCAATATAGCGGAAGGGATCGACTGGAAGAAATGACATATGATGATAAAAGACAATTACTCCATTGGTTGTTTGACTGGGTAGATCATAAAGGGAAGCATTACGGAATTTACATTAGTATGACAAGCAAGAACAAAACAGATTACTTCATGTGGGGTCGTATTGTTGGGTTGAGGACAATGAAAGGAGATGATAATTATAAGACCTTAATTCGTAGTATTTTATGATTATAAATTGAAATCAATATGCTGGACACAATTTTGAATCACCGGTCGATCAGGAATTATAAAAATGATCCTGTCACTGAATCTTTGCTGGATGAAATTCTGAGGGCAGGCAGCCGTGCTTCCACAACCGGAAACATGCAGGTATACAGCATAATTGTTACCAAAGAACCATCTCTGAAGGAAAGACTCTGGGAAGTCCATTTTAAACAGAATATGGTTTTACAGGCCCCGGTTGTCCTTACATTTTGTGCTGATTTCAATCGTTTTAACGCCTGGTGCAGGCAAAGAAAGGCTGAACCAGGCTATGACAATTTTTTATCGTTCATCACTGCTTTTACAGATGCATTACTGGCAGCACAGAATTGTGCGCTTGCAGCAGAAGCGGCCGGACTTGGCATCTGCTACCTGGGAACGACTACTTACAATGCAGATAAGATCATTGATATTCTTCAGCTGCCTGAATTTGTGGTACCGGCAACTACACTGGCAGTGGGATACCCGGCCGATGATCCCGGTTTAACCGACAGACTCCCCATTGAAGCGATAGTCCATCGTGAAACCTACAACAATTATACTCCGGCTGAAATTGACAGGCTCTATCAGGAAAAAGAATCGCTTCCGCTGACAGCCTCTCTCCTGGAAATAAATCAGCTTGAAACCCTTGCCCAGATATTCACCCAAAAGAGATATACTAAAAAAGACAATGAGTTTTTTTCGGAGAAATACCTGGAGGTGATTAAGAGACAGGGCTTTCTGGGAAGGGAATAGGGACTGGGGACTGGGGACAAGTTATCCGTCTCCAGGTATTCCTGGACAACCTGATACTTGAATTCGTCCGTAGAATAATTTACTTTTCTTTTCATAGTCCTGATTTTGGTTTACTGTTTCTGTAAACCTATTTCAGGATTAGTCAGGATTCCTGCTTGTCCCTAGTCCCCAGTCCCTTATCCCTTCATTTCAAATTCAACCCCCAGTTCCTCCGCAATTTCAGATATTTCCTTAGCAATAGCCGGTAATACCGAAACACCCTCAGCCCTGATCCTGATTTCCTTGTCTCTTTCAATATCGCCGGGAATGAGGACTTTTTCCCTGTTCTTAGCAGGTTTTGCATTTCTGAACGTTTCAATCCATTTGTCCATGGATGACTTAAACACACCTGCATCCTGGAATCCGTCAATCCGCATGGCACCGAAAAAGTGCCCGGTCCCCTCTCCTACTTTTGTTTCAAGAACCGGCAGATAAGCTACCGAAGGCGGCACAAAAGGTCCGAAATTGGCACCTGAAAATACGGCCGAAAAGATATCGACAATTGAGCTCAGGCAAAATCCCTTATGAGAGCCGTGTTCATAATCACCGCCCAGGGTGAGCATGGATCCGCCTGATTTCAGAATGGCCGGATCATCGGATGGTTGTCCTTCCTTATCCTGAACGAAGCCAAAAGGTACTTTTTCACCTTTTTTTTCTGATACGGCCAGCTTGCCACGGGCAATGGGAGTGGTCGCAAAATCCGCCACAAAGGGCGGCTGTATGCCGGCCGGGATAGCAACTGCAATCGGATTTGTTCCCAGCATGGGACTAATGGAAAATGTTGGGGCAACCAGCGGGTTGGCATTGGTCATACAAATGCCGATCATATCGTGGCGCAGAGCCATCATGGCATAATATCCCGCAATTCCGTAATGGTTTGAATTACGCGTGGAAACCCAGCCGGTTCCAACACGCAGTGCTTTTTCAATGGCGATTTCCATGGAACGGGCTGCTGCCACCATTCCCACGGCCCTGTCCCCATCAACCACGGCTGTGCTGGGCGTTTCATGGATAATCCGTATATCCGGTTTCACATTGATACGGTTAGCTTTCCAAAGCTGAAAATAATCCTTTATCCTGATCATCCCGTGTGATGGTAATCCCCGAAGCTCTGCAGCAATAAAAACATCCGCAATTTTTTCTGCATCTGAATTGCTGCAACCCATCTTAACAAATACGTTGCGGGTGAAATCAAAAAGATACTTTACTGTATACATATGAGTTAAATTGATCCTGTTAAAGGGCACTAAATTACACATTTTTAAATGTCACCCAACCTTACTTGCTTTGCGCATGTCCCATAAAATACTATTTTTGTGTCATTCACGTTAATAAATCTGATCAATTTCCCGTCATATTGAAAAAGTTCCTGTTGCTCCTTGCTTTTTATCCGATCCTGGTTTCGGCACAAAAGGAAAAAGTCAAAAATGATCCCTATCATGATGACAAGTGGCTTCATTTTGGATTCTCACTTGGTGCAAATACAATGGACTTTAAGATAGTGCCTTCTCAAATGGCAGTTGATTCAGGTATTTATACCGAAGTATCCCTGCTGAAACCCGGTTTTCATGTTCATGCGCTATCCAATCTGCGCCTTGGAAGAAACTTCGACCTTCGTTTTACTCCTGGCATAGCATTTGGCGGAATCCGGGAGATCAATTATACGCTTACTGATCCCACCAACTCATCGATAGATCCGCAAGACATTCCTGTACGGATTGAATCAAACTTTCTGGAATTTCCTTTTCTGATCAAGTATAAATCAGTACGATTAAATAATTTCAGGCCTTTTTTGACCGGAGGACTCAATCCACGGCTTGATCTGGCAGCCACAAAAAAAACCTGGGGCAGATCAAAGAAAGAAAATAACCTGGTGCTGACGAAGCCCTTTGACCTCTATTACGAAATAGGCGCAGGCATGGATTTTTATCTTCAGTATTTCAAATTCGGTATTGAATTCACATATTCTGTAGGAATGACGAATGTACTGAGAACCAGTATAAACAAGCACGGCGAGACCATCGTACCCCCGGTGGATGATGCAATTTATACAGACGCTATTGGCAAACTGAATTCCAGAATGTTTATGGTAACACTGCATTTTGAGTAACTTTGCGCAGTAATTCGGAGATCCGTTTTGAAAAAGGAAATATCACTCATATTAAGTCCGGCACAGGCTTCTTCCGCCGAAACGTATACACCTGAAGTGGTAAAAGCCAGCGGTATACCTGCCCAGGATATTACCCTCATAAGGGTTACCCGGAAATCAATTGACGCAAGGGGTAGAAACATCAGGATCAATATGAGTTTTGATGTGTTTGCCGATGAAGAACCCGCAGCCCCCGTGGAAAATGTGTTTGAATACCGGAATGTGGAAAACATGCCTGAAGTGGTGGTTGTGGGCGCGGGTCCTGCAGGATTGCTTGCATCGCTCAGGTTGATTGAACTGGGACTAAGACCTGTGCTTCTTGAAAGAGGAAAACCTGTTGGTGAACGCAAACAGGATATCGACATGCTCGAAAGCAATCATGTGCTGAATACCGATTCAAACTATTGTTTTGGTGAAGGTGGAGCTGGCACATTTTCAGATGGCAAATTATATACCCGCTCAAAAAAACGCGGTGATATCAGCCGGATATTGGAAATTCTCTATCTGCATGGAGCGGACGAGAGCATTTTATATGAGGCCCATCCTCATATTGGTTCCGACAGGTTACCCGCAGTTGTGGCAGCCATCCGGAAACAAATTCTGGCTTGTGGCGGGATAATCCGGTTCAATACGCGCGTCACTGACCTGATCATGGCGGATGATATCATCTCGCATGTGATTACTTCAAAAGGAGAAAAAATATCAGCCAAGGCATTTATACTCGCAACAGGTCATTCGGCCCGGGATATATATTTCCTGCTCAGTGCCAAGGGAATAACACTTGAGGCAAAGCCATTTGCCATGGGTATCAGGGTGGAACACCCCCAGGAAATTATTGACAACATCCAGTATCATTGCCGCAAGGACAAGTACCTGCCTGCAGCTACCTATAACCTTGTTGAACAGGTCAACGGGAGAGGAGTTTATTCATTCTGCATGTGCCCCGGCGGACAAATTGTGCCTGCAGCGACCGCGGAATCCGAAATTGTCGTAAATGGCATGTCACTGGCCGAACGTAATTCGCCCTTTGCAAATTCAGGAATTGTGGTTCAGGTAATGCCTGCAGATTACAGGTCGCATCAGAATCATGAAGGACTGGCTGGACTGCGGATGCAGGAATTATATGAACAGAAAGCATTCAGGATGGCATCATCTGGCCAGCATGCACCATCCCAGCGGCTTACTGATTTTGTAAATAACAGGCCATCCCAGAATCTGCCTGTTTGTTCTTACCTGCCGGGAATTGTCATTTCCCCCATGCATGAATGGCTTCCTGAATTTATTGGAGATAATCTGAAAGAAGGATTTAGAAAATTCGACGCAAAAATGAGAGGATTTCTGTCACGTGAAGCGTTGATCGTTGGGGTCGAATCGCGCACTTCATCTCCGGTGCGCATTCCCCGCAACCAGGAAACCGGCAGTCATATTCAGATTAGCAATCTTTTTCCGGCAGGTGAAGGTTCCGGTTATGCAGGCGGAATCGTCTCCTCGGCTGTAGACGGAGAAAATGCGGCCGTCAGCTGTGCAAGCTACCTGGGAATTCATCTATAATTAAGGTGGTTTGGTATATTTCATTTCCTTAACCCGGAAGATCAGTGTAAATTTATGATCAAATATCATCTTCGGATGGAAAGGATCACATATCTTTTAATAGTACTATTTCTCATTTGCAGTTCCCTTACCTTATCGGCACAGAAATATATCCTTACAGGTACTGTGATCGACAAAGATGACCGGCGGGTTGTTATTGGAGCCCTTATAAAGGCTTTCGAGCTGAAAGATACCACAACCAGCTTTTCAACCATAACCGATGAAAATGGCAAATTCCGCCTCGACGAACTAAAAACAGGGGATTACCTTGTAAGGATCAGAAGCTTGAGTTATTCCCAAAGTGAAAAAACCATATCAGTCAGTAACAAAGTAACCGATCTGGGAACAATCGAGATCTCACTCGATAGTAAAGTAATCAGTGAAGTGGTAGTTATTGGTCAGGGGACGGCTGTTCAAAAAGGGGATACAACCATTATGAAAGCTGAAGCCTTTAAGGTGAATCCAGATGCCAGTGCGGAAGAGCTGGTTAAAAAAATGCCTGGCATAACGGTGGAAAACGGAACCGTCAAAGCTCACGGAGAAGAGATTAAAAAAGTACTTGTGGATGGTAAGCCCTTTTTTGGTGATGATCCGAGCGTGGCCCTAAAAAACCTTCCGGCAGATGTGATTGATAAGATACAAGTATACAACAAGCTCAGCGATCAGTCTGAATTGACTGGATTTGATGATGGTTCATCTGCAAAAACAATTAACATTGTTACCCGCAAGGATGCCAGGGTAAGCCAGTTTGGGAAGTTCTCAGGCGGAACAAATTTTTCTGATAAATACCTTGTTGCGGGTAACCTGAATATTTTCAAAGGCCCACGTCGGTTCACACTCACCGGAATGTCAAATAATGTAAACATGCAGAATTTTGCCATGCAGGATCTTGTGAGTAGTTCCGGCATGCGTGGCGGACATGGCAGTTCAGGAGGAAGTGGTTTTCAGGGCTCCAGCGGAGTGTCAAAAAACAGTTCAGCCGGTTTCAATTATACAGATAATTGGGGGAAAAAAATCAATGTAACCGGAGGCTACTTCTTTAATACAACTGAAAATATTCTAAAACAGAATACGACCACCGAATACCTTTTCACCGATGCTGCAAAATATGCAAAGAGTTATAACACTAACCTGTCTGATAATTCCAATCATCGGTTCAATTTGCGGATTGTATATAACATTGATACGATGAATTCAATCATTGTTGTGCCACGGTTAAGCATGCAGGAAAACAAAAACAGTAATAATATGCAGTATATTACAGCTGGCGGAGGGGTCAATGCAACCACTTTCAGTACAACAAAGGCAACTGCAAGCGGATATTCCTTTGGAAATGACATTACCTGGAGGCATAAATTTCTTAAAAAAGGCAGGACATTATCGGTAAGGTCATCTGTAAACAAAAACAGCAGAAATTCGGATAATATGCAGCTTGCCAGCACTGATTCGATTCCCGACAATCAATCAGTTGATGGCGCAACCAGTAACATCTCCATTAATACTAATCTTAATTTCACAGAACCCCTGGGAAAGTATTCTCTTTTACAGGTAAACTATAATAACAACTTTAACCGGAACAGCACTGATAAGGAATCGTACAGGGTAGGTGATGAATTGGAAATTCTGGGAAGAATAGACTCATTGTCGAATATTTATGACAACGACTACATAACCAACCGGGGCGGACTTTCATATCTTTATAAGAAAGAAGATCTCAGGCTTTCAGCAGGGATCGATTACCAGCGGGCTGACCTCACAGGTGTACAGCTATTCCCCCAGGAAATGTCGATGAACAAAACCTTTGCCAGTTTTTTGCCCAATATGATGATCACATACAAATTTTCCGAGCTGACGAATATGCGCTTTTCATATCGCACGTCTACCAATGCACCAACAGTAAATCAATTGCAGAATGTGATCGATAATTCAAACCGCCTTACATTGAGCAGTGGAAATCCCGACCTGAGGCAGGAATACTCTCATAATATAATGACCAACCTGGCCTATGCAAATCCGACCTCGGGATTTAATGCATTTCTGTTTCTTACCGGGGGTCTCACGTCGGATGTAATCGCGTCAAAAACCTATTATGCCAGGGGCAGCAACCTCTATTTACCTGATTTTAATGTAACACTTGTGCCAGGGGGACAACTGACATACCCTGTAAATCTCGACAGGGCAATGAACATAAGGGCGATCGTAAACCTTGCGTATTTTATCAAACCCCTTAAAAGCAATTTCAACTTTGTTGTGGGTGGAAGTTACAGCCAATCCCCCGGCTTTATCGATACATTGCTGAACCGTTCAAATGCATATAACCTGACCAACAGCCTCATCCTTACAAGCAATATCAGTTCCAATCTTGATTTTACACTTTCCTATTCTTCCAATTACAGCCTTGTGAAAAATTCCGCCAATGTGGAAAATATAAAGGATAAATACTGGTACCAGTCGGCCAGCGGCAATTTAAACTGGATATTCTGGAAGGGATTTTCAGTGAATTCGGACTTTGTGTACCAGAATAACCAGGGTTTGTCGAGAAGTTACAACCAGCACTATTTTGTATGGAATGCGAGCTTGGGAAAGAAATTCCTAAAAAAACAAGCCGCCGAAATCAGGATTGGGGTTTACGACATCCTGGATCAGAATAACAATATTTCACGGACAGTCACTGCATCATCAATAACCGATACAAGGACCAATGCATTTCAACGGTATTTCCTCATACTGCTTAAATATACACTAAAAAGCAAGAATGGTCAACAACCATCACCGCAGCAGGATCAGCATCAACATGAAAGGCGTGACGGCTTTCCTGCCGGAATGCCACCCGCGGGTATGCCCCCGGGCTCAAGGCCTGGAGGTGAGTACCACAGGGATTAAAATAAAATAGTACGCCTGCGGTGTTTTAGGTTTTAACGCAATGTGCGCAGAGGTTCACAGAGTTTTCAATTATTTCTCTGTGCTTCCTGTGTGACACTCTGTGTAATTAACTAATCTGCGGAATCCCCGAAAATCTGCGAGAAAAAAAGCCCCGTAAACACAAATTTATCTGCGGGATCCGCGAGATCCGCGAGATTACTTTTGGATTTTTGTCAATGCCTCATCCACAGAATTAAAAATCGGCTGCACGGAAATCTTTTCACCCACGGCCTGTTCCATCCAGAATTCAGGTGTTAGTTTTCCCATGCTGTATATCCGCTCAATTTCTTTTGCAAAATCCCTCCCCTTAAGATATTCTTCAATCTGAAACTGGATAACATGTCCGAATGCATAATTGGGCAAATACAAGGGGGCATTGATCATATGTGAATAAATAGCGAGAATGCGCTGATCCTTAATTCCGAAAACAGGAGCGTAATACTGGTTCCATACCTCGATGGCTATATTATTCACAGCATCCCGCAATTCCGGTGCAGTTGCATTTGGATTTGCATACAACCATTTCCATATGCCAATATCCACCAGGGAAACACCCATAATTTCATAAAGTGACCAGAAATTGTCGAGGTAATTCAGGTATTCCTGATCTGCCGAATTTTCCTTCATCCCGAGCAACTCAAGATCACGTTTCTGGAAAATAAAGGCGAGTGCCTCGGTAAAAGCAGTATTCGGAACCCCATTCAGCATATAATAGTCAACTTGATGCAGACTGATTGTTTGTTCCACATTATGGCCAAATTCATGTATAGCTATATTGTACCCCTTATAGTCCATACCATTACTGAATATCCGGGTCCTCAGCAGTGATTTTTGTTCTTTTGTAAGCGAACCGGAAGCATGTCCCGAACCTCGGGCCGGATCTACCTGGATTCTTGAAGTGATCTCCTGGGCCTCTCTGTTATCAAAACCAAGCTTTATGAGGATCTTAGGCAGATCGTCCTGCACTGCCTGCCGGTTTGGATATTTTGTACGCGTTGCCTTATCCAGTGTTTCCGCCGGAATGGAAGTCCTTGTTTTAAATCCGTCATACCATATATCAAATGGCTCCAGGCCACGGCCCAGGCGCTTTTTAATGACAGCTGCCACCTTCTCAACCTGTGGTGAAGAAAGATACTGACCAAACAATTCTTCGGTATCCTGAAGAGGTATCTCCATATCATCTTCAAAATTCCGTTTAATGTAAGTATTGAGTCTTGGATAAAATGGATCAATCTTCTGCTGCGCATGGAAAAAATCAAGAAGAACGGCATATCGTTTATCTGATTCAGGAATGACATTCACTTCCTGGTTATCCTTAAAAACCTTGTTTGAATATGGATTCCAGGTATATTTTTCTGAATTGATCACATCTGCGGGTATTTCCTGTGAAATGATCCGCTTCATCACCTCATACAGCAACCGTTGTTTCTCAATTCCACCTTCTTTGCCATAATTCGATTTGATCTCATCACGGATATTCCAATGGCTGAGTAACTTCATTCCCTGGGGGAACAAAGTCTTCCCTTTATTATCAAGTAGCTTGCCGGCAAAAATGTTATAATCGGCAATGTACATGTCTGAAGTCGTAAGGGCATTGGCAAGTGCCTGGTTTACATCAGCTGGAACACGTGAATTGAAAACATCGCCGAGCCGGGCATAAGCCCATTCCTTCCTTGTCCATTTTGCAGCGAGCTGATTTTTCTGCTCCAGTGTAAAGTAGGGGAAATTCAGACTAATGATAAATGCGATCTTGTTATTGAAGAAATCATCCATAAAATGAGTGAGTGGACTGTAGGATCCAAATTTCTCGTCAACAGGAAGTATCTCGCCGATATCCAGCTGAAGGGGCCTTTGCAGATCAACGGATATCTTATTGAAATATCCGAATATCACTTCAAAATTATCAGATATCCTGCTAAATACCTTATTCAGTTCAGCGGAATCAGATATGAAGTTTTGATTGCAAAAAGCAACGAAATCAGCATCACTTCCGTCTGTTGCCCTCCAGAATGAAGCAGTTAATTTAACTCCGCTTGTTATTCGGTTCTGCTCATTGACACCATATTTTTTGACCAGTGAATCCACTGCTTGATTTATTGAGCTTTCCATAACCGCCGGTTTTGTTTCAGTTTCAGTAGTATTACTTTGTTTGCACTGTGTAAACAAGAGAGCTGTAATCAGGAGTAATAACCATGTTTTAAACATATAGGAATATTTAAGGTTAATAAAAGCGGCTTCGCCGCATACAAAATTAACCGCTGAGAGCGCAGAGATTTTCGCAGAGGACCCGGAGTTTTTAAATTTCCTCTGTGCCCTCTGCGTCAACCTTTTGTGGCCTCTGCGGTTAATCTTTAGGCGCCGGAGGCGCAGTTTTTATTCATTCGGTATCACATCAAATATCTTCAGTTCTGTTGGCTGCGAAAGCCAGTCCTTGGTCATGGGGCCAAATGCCTTGAAATAGCTCATTGAAAAATGATTGTCTATAGCAACCTGGTCTTTCCACACTTCCACAAAGATTAGTTTGGTCTTGTCATATGGATTCTGATACAGCATATAGCTCTCGCATCCCTCTTCCGCCTGAGAACTGTCAATTATGAAGCGGGCAGCCTCAAGGAAATCAGCTACCTTTTCGGCTTTCAAATAAACACGGGCGGTAATGATCTTTTTGGTCAGTGTGTCGGTTACAGGTGCTGCTGCCACAGGTTCTGCAGATTGTTGTTTTTTAGTTTCACAGGCAGTAAATAGGAACATAATAGTGAGCAGGGATAATGTGATTTTTGTTTTCATGGCATCTTTTTTTTGATTATTACAAATATAATAAGACCTTGAAATAGATGATTTTAATTTATGAACATACGGCAATAAAATTACTGCCCTGAAATCACAGAGCAAACCACTGATACGGCAGATGCAACGTTTAATGATTCAACGTGTGAAGTACCTTTATTTCCCAACGGTATAGTAATACGGGTTTGAATAAGAGGGCTGAGTTCATCTGAAATTCCGCGGGACTCATTACCAAAAACAATCATTCCTCTTTTATCCCCCGCAATATTATATACAGGCATGCCCTCCATGAATGTGCCATAAACAGGAAGGGAAAGAACGGAAGCATATTTTTGCATAACTGAGGAGAGATCTTCATAATAGACTTTCACCCGAAGAATAGCTCCCATCGAAGCCTGTATGACCTTGGGATTGAAAAAATCAGCACACCCGGCATTACATATAACATGTCTTATACCAAACCAGTCGGCCGACCGGATAATGGTTCCGAGGTTGCCCGGGTCCTGTATTGTATCCAGTGCAATACACCATGTATCTGCCAATTCCTTCATATTCAGGGTATGTTCAAACATATCCAGAACTGCCATCACCGGGGGTGGAGTCTCCAGTGAGCTTATCCGCTCCAGATCGGTGAAATCAGCTTCTGTTACATCACCTGCTCTGCTTGTAATCAGCCTGTTGTTAGCTATAAGCCACTCAGGAGATGCAATAAGCTGCCTGATATTGATTTTATCCTCCTTCAGAATTTCCGAGACAATTTTATCACCTTCCATAATGAATTGGCGATGCGCTGTCCTTAACTTTTTAATTTTAAGTGAACTGAGGTATTTTAATCTGTTGCGGCTTATCATCATCCTGTAAAAGTAAAAAAAAGAAATGACACCCCGTCGGGGTCCCCCCCCCAACCCACCCCGTCGGGGTATAGGAAAATAAAATTATCTTTGTGAGCAGGAAAGCTTCAAATGCATCATAATTTAAATTGTATATTATTCAGAGCCACGAAATATGTAGTATTGATCCTGATACCAGTATTGATCCTGGCATCCTGCAGCCCTGCCAAATATGTTCCCACAGGTAGTTACCTGCTCAGTAAAAATAAGGTTGAAATTTCTCAAAAAAAAACCATTTCCCAGGATCAGCTTGAAAGCTATTTACTTCAAAAGCCTAACAAAAAAATACTGGGGGTCAGATTTCACCTGTTTCTGTATAACCTGTCCAATATAAAGAAAAATAACTGGTTTCATAACTGGCTTCGGAGGATTGGCGAAGAACCCGTAGTTTTCAACCCCACACAAACAAAAGGAAGTACCGATCAGCTCCACCAGTTCATGGAAAACAAGGGTTACTATCACAGCAAGGTCAGTGATTCGGTAATTTTTCATAATAAAAATGCCGTTGCAAGATATAAGATTGTCCCGGGCGACCCTTACAAGGTAAGAAAGATCACCTATTTTTTTGAAGATACAAGTCTCATACGCGAGGTATTGCCCGATACCCTCAATTCACAGGTGAGGCGGGGAATGAAATTGGATAAGGATGTGCTTCAAAATGAACGCTTGCGGATTGAAGCGCTTCTAAAAGAGAAGGGGTATTACCGCTTTTCAAAGGAATATATTTATTTTGAGGCTACCATTGACGCACAAGCTTACTCAACTGACCTGGTGATGGGATTCAAGGAATTTGTAGAAGGCGTTGCTGATCCCCGCACCAAGGTCAAGCATCATCCAAAATTCAAGATTGGAAAGGTTTTTGTATTTCCCAATTTTGAAACAGAGACCGTGAGGGGAGTGATGAATCCGGCCACTGTTGCATATGATACTTCAAAATACCAGGATCTGTTTTTTCTGACCCATGGAAAAAAAACGCTGAGACCGGCAGTTATTACAAACGTAAATTATATTATCCCGGGACAGTATTATAAGTTGAGCAATGTGAACAAAACCTACAGGAACCTGTCGGAACTGGGACCAATACGTTATACGAATATTAATTTCAGGGAAAGTGATTCTATCACAGATACTGAACTCATGAAATTACTTGACTGTAATATTGAGCTTACCCGAAAGAAGGTACAATCATACCAGACTGAGCTTGCCGGTACCAATTCAGGCGGTGACCTCGGTATTCGTGGCAATCTTTCGTACCAGAACCTGAACCTCTTCCGTGGTGCGGAGGTTTTTAACATGAGGTTTACGGGGGCAATTGAAGCGTTAAAAAACAGGACGGAAAATAAGTATACCAGCATGAAGGAGATAGGAGCAGAATCCGGAATCATATTTCCCAAGTTCTTTTCCCCTTTCAGGTTAGAAAGATTTGTGAGAAAATATTCACCAAAGACCTCTATATCTGCATCATATAATTATCAATCACGTCCCGATTATACCCGCTCCATTGCCAACGCCTCTTTTTCGTATAAATGGAATAGTACGCCCTATATTACACATACGATATGGCCAATTGAAGTGAACTATATCAACATCTATGAAAACCGGTCATCACAGGAATTCCTCGATTCGATCAAAGACACACCGCTTGGATATAGTTTTGAAGATCACATTGTAAACGTTATACGGTATGGTTTTGAACTAAACAACCAGAGTATCCGTCATAACCGGGATTTCTTCTTTCTTCGTTACAATATTGAATCCGCAGGGAACATCGTGAACTTTTTAAACAAGAAATTTGACACACGCGAGGCACAGCAATCTCAGTATCTGTTGTTTAATGTTCCCTATTTTCAGTACATGCGTTCAGACATTGATATCCGGTATTATAATGTAATCGACAAGCAGAACAAATTTGCCTATCGTATATATGCCGGATTAGGTGTTCCTTATGGGAATTCAACGGCCATGCCCTTTGAAAAGAAATTTTTTGCAGGCGGACCCAACAGCATCCGGGCATGGAGCAGCCGTGACCTGGGTCCGGGATCAGACACATCCTCAAATAGTTTCAGCTATCCCAACAAGAGCGGTGACATTAAGCTTGAAGGGAATATTGAATATCGATTTAAAGTAATCTGGAAAATGGAAGCGGCCATATTCCTTGACGCGGGTAACGTATGGGCCATAAGGCCTGAGGAGGGTAAACCGGGTGCCGTGTTCGAGTGGAACAGGTTTTATAAGGAAATAGCCATTGGAACCGGATTGGGAGTCCGTGTTGATTTTTCGTTCTTTTTGCTGCGGGTGGATTTCGGATTAAAAGTCAGGGATCCTGCCCTGCCTGAAAACGACAGATGGATTCCGGTTTTCAGAAACTTTAGCTTTAATGATCTTCACCTGAATTTTGGTATCGGATATCCGTTCTAGGGAGCTTAGGCTGTAGGGGCTTAGGGGCTTAGGGGCTTGGGGTTAGGGACTTAGGAGCGCAGAACAGGCAAAATAACACCGAACAAGGAACACCGAATATCGAATTTTGAAGATTTTGGGGATTAAAAGATTTGGAACTTACACTTTTAGTTTTTATCTTTTAGTTGTTATCGTATTCCGTTATATGAAAAACACGCTTCGTGATCTGTTCACCTTTTCCTCAGGTGAACGCAAAGGAATCATATCGCTGGTTTTTTTTCTGATTTTAATTTGCGGCGTCAATATGATATTGGTATTGCATCATCCGGTGCCGGTTCAAGGTAAATATCCCGATTGGATGAGAGATACGGAGTCATTTGAGGTTGCCGATAACAATGTTTATTCTGATAATGATACATTTAATGAACCGTTCCCGGCATATGCGGCAGGTGCAGAACAAAAACCGATCATTGATCCCAACACCGCCAGTCTTAAAGATTTAATTCTTGCCGGTTTCAGTTTGCGTCATGCCCGAACGATAAAAAACTACAGGGAAAAAGGAGGAAGATTCAGAACTCCGGACGATTTAAGAAAGATATATGGATTAACACCTGAAATTTTTCAGTCTGTTGAACCCTATATCAAAATTAATGAACAGACTTCAACGCAAATACCTGTTTTTGAATTGCCCGCCAGGATCAATATAAATACAGCAGATTCCGTTTTGTTTGAAAAATTACCCGGCATTGGTCCTGTGCTTGCCAGAAGGATCATCAGGTACCGGACGTTGCTGGGCGGATATTGCTCTCCGGAACAGGTAAGGGAGGTTTATGGGGTCACTGACAGCCTCTTCCTTGGAATCAGAGAAATGCTCGAAGCAGATACAGCCCATTTAGTAAAAATCAACCTCAACACTTCAGAAGAAAAAGACCTGGCACGTCATCCCTATCTGGGAAAGTACGCTGCAGCAGGGATTGTAAAATACAGGATACATACTGGTAAAATATTGAATATAAATGAATTGATTATAAATGGTCTGATTCCCGAAGCCCGTTTTGACAGGTTAAAATATTATGTTTCTTTGTGATTCTTTTAGATAATTCTTTCCCAGGTTTCTTTAAAAATTCGTATATTTATCCTTATAAATTTTGTCAGGATCAATAATGGTTCCCCCTGAATTTCAGCTAAAAAATTTTTTTATTGGTAAAATTTGGTAGATAGATCGTAAAATGATAAATTTGCGGTTCAATTAAAAATTCTAGTATGATCATTGTACCAATAAAAGAAGGCGAAAACATAGAAAGAGCGCTAAAGAAATTCAAAAGGAAATTCGAAAAAACCGGTGTAGTAAAGGAATTAAGATCAAGGCAGGCATTTCAGAAGCCCTCCATGCGCAAGCGTGAGGTCGTTAAACGTGCCGTTTACGTTCAGGCGCTGCAATTGGCAGAAGAATAGCCATTCCTTTACAGGGATAATCCAGAAAAAACCATTACTGTTCGGGCAATTAATTATCCCTGATCATGAGGCACTTCGGTGACTTTATTCAATATATAAAATACATTAAGCATTACTCTCCGCATACTGTTCTTTCCTATCAAAAGGATCTTGAGCAGTTTTTTTCCTATTCCGGATATCGATGCGGGTTACGATGAATCGGTTGTAGATGCGCAAAATATACGGGAATGGATGGTACATTTGATGGAGAATGGCAATACTGCGAGAACCACCAACCGTAAAATATCCGCATTAAAGCGGTATTTCGGATATCTTCTGAAAGAAGGGATTATTAATACTAATCCGGCCAAAAGGGTGCTTACCCCAAAAATGGACAAAAAGCTGCCTGTTTTCGTGAGTGAGGGTCACATGGATAATCTTTTTGACCAGGTTGAGTTTGGAGATGATTACAATGGTTTCAGGAACAGGGTATTGATTGAAACGTTTTATAATACCGGGATGCGCCTCTCGGAACTGGTCAACCTGCAGATTGGCGATGTCGATTTCAGCCAGCAGACAATAAAAGTCCTGGGTAAACGGAATAAGGAAAGGATAATACCCATATCCCCCGTTTTTTATGAGCTATTGCAGGAATATATTACTGCACGTTCAAAAGAATTCCCTGGTTTGAATGTCGAATATTTGTTTTTAACCTCTTCCGGGAAAAAAGTATATCCGCGACTGGTTTACCGGATTGTGCATCGTTTTCTCACGATGGTCACCACGGTTGATAAAAAGAGCCCTCATGTGCTCAGGCACACTTTCGCCACGCATATGTTGAATAAGGGCGCTGATCTGAATGCGATAAAAGAATTATTGGGTCATGCAAATCTTTCCGCAACGGAGGTTTACACCCACAACACTTTTGAAAAACTGAAGTCTGTGTATAAACAAGCTCATCCAAGAGCATAATCATTAGGAGGAAATGTCATGAATATCCGAATTAAGGCAGTAAAATTTGATGCCGACAGCAAGCTCGAAGATTTTATACAAAAGAAAGTAAGCAAATTGGGACGATTTTTTGATGATATCATCACTGCTGAAGTTTTTCTAAAACTGGAAAATACGCCGGATATGGAGAACAAAGTAGTGGAAGTAAAGCTGGATGTACCTGGAAGTGATCTTTTTGCACGCAAGCAGACAAAGTCGTTTGAAGAGTCCACAGATGAAGTGGTAGATGCATTAAAACAGCAAATACTGAAACACAAGGAGAAACAGCGCGGTTTATAAATCACCAAAATAATTTTGTGATATAAATAAATTGTTATACATTTGCGAACCGATTTTGGAGGGTATTGCCGATGTAGCTCAGTTGGCCAGAGCAGCTGATTTGTAATCAGCTGGTCGGGGGTTCGAATCCCTCCATCGGCTCAAGGAATATTTTATGTTCTTTGTTTAAAATAAGGGTAACCGGTTCTGCCGGTTATTTTGTGTGAGGGGAGATACCAAAGTGGCCAACTGGGGCAGACTGTAAATCTGCTGGCTGATGCCTTCGTAGGTTCGAATCCTGCTCTCCCCACTGGGTATTTGTTGATTTGAATGATTTTTTGATTTGTTGATTTAAAAGAAGAAGACCTCCGGCTTTAAAATCATTAAATCAACAAATCAACAAATCAACAAGTTCACAGAAGCGGGAGTAGCTCAGTTGGTAGAGCATAACCCTTCCAAGGTTAGGGTCGCGCGTTCGAATCGCGTCTCCCGCTCGCAAGCCGATGTAGCTCAGTTGGTAGAGCGTTTCCTTGGTAAGGAAGAGGTCACGGGTTCAACTCCCGTCATTGGCTCAAGAATTGAAATGTATTTTAAAACCGATTAATAACTATCAAATATTCAAATTATGGCTAAGGAAAAATTTGACAGGTCTAAACCCCACGTTAACATTGGAACAATTGGTCACGTCGACCATGGCAAAACCACTTTAACTGCAGCTATCACAAAGGTTCTTGAAAAACAAGGATTTGCTAGTTTCCGTTCCTTTGATTCCATTGATAACGCACCTGAAGAAAAAGAACGGGGTATTACAATTAATACCGCGCACATTGAATACCAAACAGCAAACAGGCATTATGCCCACGTTGACTGCCCGGGACACGCTGACTATATTAAAAACATGGTTACGGGTGCTGCACAGATGGACGGCGCTATTTTGGTAGTTGCTGCTACTGACGGACCTATGCCGCAGACTCGTGAACACGTTTTGCTTGCTCGCCAGGTGAATGTTCCGAAAGTTCTGGTTTTCCTGAACAAGGTTGACATGGTTGAAGATCCTGAGATCATTGAATTGGTTGACATGGAAATCCGGGAATTGCTTACCTTCTACAAATTTGACGGTGACAATGCTCCGATTATCCATGGTTCCGCTCTTGGCGCGCTGAATGGCGAACCAAAGTGGGAAGAAAAGGTGGTTGAACTGATGGCTGCTGTGGATTCATACATACCCATTCCTCCCCGCGAAACAGAAAAACCTTTCCTGATGCCGGTTGAAGACGTATTCTCAATCACAGGTCGTGGTACTGTTGCTACAGGCAGAATTGAAACAGGTCTTGTTCATACAGGTGATGAGGTTGAACTGATCGGTCTTGGTGCTGCAAGCAGAAAAACCGTTGTTACAGGTGTTGAAATGTTCCGTAAGATTCTGGATGATGGTGAAGCCGGAGACAACGTTGGTCTTCTCCTTCGTGGTGTTGACAAGAAAGAGATCAGGAGAGGCCAGGTATTGGCGAAACCGGGTTCCATTACTCCTCATACCCAATTTAAGGCCGAGGTGTATATTCTGAAAAAAGAAGAAGGTGGACGTCACACCCCGTTCCATAATCACTACAGGCCACAGTTCTATCTCAGGACCCTTGATATTACCGGTGAAATTATTCTTCCCGAAGGTACTGAGATGATCATGCCCGGTGACAATGTTTCAATCATTGTGGATCTGATTTATCCTGTAGCTATCAACAAGGGATTGCGCTTTGCTATCCGTGAAGGTGGCCGTACAGTTGGTGCTGGTCAGGTGACTGAAATTGTTAAATAGTTTTCGTGTATAAATATCATGATAAATTCGTTACCGGAGGGTGACGGATTTATCTGTTTAAGGCATACGGGTGTAGCTCAGTTGGTAGAGCACTGGTCTCCAAAACCAGGTGTCGGGCGTTCGAGTCGCTCCTCCCGTGCCAAATAAAAGATTATGAAGAAAATAGTATTATATTTTGAAGAGTCCTATAAAGAACTCATACATAAAGTAACCTGGCCCTCGTGGAAGGAACTTCAGGGCAGTGCTATCCTTGTGATGGTTTCATCAATGATGATTGCTATTGTCGTTGCCCTGATGGATCTGGGCTTTAAAAATATTATGAATTGGGATTTATGGTCTATTTTCTTAATCCTTCGGAAGGAATTTAAACATGGAAGACCAGGAAAAAAAATGGTATGTTCTCCGTGCTATTGGTGGTAAGGAAAAGAAGGTTAAGGAATATATCGAGAGTGAAATTACCCGGCTTAACCTGCAGGAATTTATATCCCAGGTGCTTATACCTACTGAAAAAGTATACCAGATCCGTAATGGTAAAAAAATCAGCAAGGAAAGAAGTTACTTTCCCGGATATGTTCTCATCGAAGCTGCACTGGTAGGTGAAATACCGCATATGCTCAAAAATATCACTCATGTGATTGGATTCCTGGGTTCGAAAGGAGATGAGTTACCAACTCCTTTGCGTACTTCAGAAGTAAACCGCATTCTGGGCAAGGTGGATGAGCTGGCTGAAGGAGATGAAGAACTCAATGTGCCGTTTTATGTTGGCGAATCTGTAAAGGTCATTGACGGACCTTTCAACAGTTTCACCGGCGTTATCGAAGAAGTAAACGATGAAAAGAAAAAGCTCAAAGTCATGGTGAAGATCTTTGGGCGTAAAACTCCGCTGGAGTTAAGTTTTATGCAGGTGGAAAAAGAATAAAACCCGCTTATACAATATACGTGAACAGATGATTGTAACAACCCTAATGCTTCCTGAATAATCATCCTGCAACGTGTGGATCAACTATATAAATCAGAAACAAGTAAATTATGGCAAAAGAGGTTGCTGGACTAATTAAATTGCAGATCAAGGGGGGTGCCGCTAATCCGTCACCACCGGTAGGACCTGCTCTGGGTTCGAAAGGCGTGAACATTATGGAATTCTGTAAGCAGTTCAATGCACGCACCCAGGATAAAGCTGGTAAACTACTGCCGGTTGTGATCACGGTGTACAGCGACAAGTCATTTGACTTTATCGTAAAAACTCCTCCGGTAGCTGTTCAGCTCCTGGAAGCTTCCAAGGCAAAATCCGGTTCGGCAGAACCAAACCGGAACAAGGTAGCTTCCATTTCCTGGGAACAGGTAAGAGCCATTGCTGAAGATAAGATGCCTGATCTTAATTGTTTCACCATCGATTCAGCAATGAAAATGGTTGCCGGCACTGCCCGTAGTATGGGTATTACCGTTAAGGGTGATGCCCCAGTAAACAAGTAAACTTTATTTCCGGACTAACATGGCAAATTTGACAAAAAAAAGAAAGTCGGCTCTTGAAAAGATTGAACCGGCCAAACAATATAAGCTGTCAGAAGCGGCCGACCTTGTGAAAGATAGTTACTACCACCAAGTTTGACGCATCGGTAGATATAGATGTAAGGCTGGGTATCGATCCCAGGAAAGCCAACCAAATGGTTAGGGGCGTTGTTACGCTACCCCATGGTACCGGTAAGCAAATCAGAGTGCTTGTACTTTGTACTCCCGATAAGGAAGAAGAGGCAAAAGCTGCAGGTGCTGATTACGTTGGCCTTGACGATTATGTTGAAAAGATCACCGAATGGGTGGACTGATGTAGACGTAATCATCACCATGCCTGCTGTTATGGGCAAAATCGGAAAATTGGGTAAGATCCTGGGTCCCCGCGGACTCATGCCGAACCCAAAGAGCGGTACTGTAACTATGGAAGTAGGAAAAGCTGTCAAGGAAGTAAAAATGGGTAAAATCGACTTTAAAGTCGACAAAGCCGGAATTGTGCATACTTCAATCGGTAAAGTATCTTTCGACAGCTGATAAAATCGCTGAAAATGCCAGGGAATTTTTGCATACCCTGGTTAAACTAAAGCCATCAGCAGCTAAAGGTTCATATATCCGCAGTATTTTCATTTCCAGTACAATGAGCCCCGGAATTAAGGTCGATGCCAAAGCATTCGACGAATAATCTAAAGACCATATTACATTATGAATAGGGACGAAAAAAACAGGATTATCGATAACCTGACTGATTCAATCAGCCAAGCCAAACACTTCTACCTCGCTGATATTTCGGATTTAAATGCCGAAACCACCAGCAAACTGAGAAGGGCTTGCTTTGAAAGAAATATCACACTGGTTGTCGTGAAAAATACCCTGCTTCAAAAGGCTTTGGAGAAATTTGAAGGCAAATTTGCAGGACTTTATGACGTGTTGAAAGATTCCACTTCAATCATGTTTACCGAGAAGAATAACATTCCGGCAAAACTGATCAAGGAATTCAGGAAAACCGGACCAAAGCCCTTGCTCAAAGCAGCCTATCGTGGAAGAATCAATATACATTGGCGATGATCAGCTCGATGCATTGTCAGGTATTAAGTCTAAGGAAGAACTTATCGGCGATCTTGTATTCTTATTGCAGTCACCTGCACGTAACGTTCTTTCCGCCTTACAGTCAGGTGGTAGCAAACTGGCTGGTATTGTTAAAACTTTAAGTGAAAAAGAATAAATATTTTGATAACTATTAATATTCAATTAAAATGGCAGATTTGAAAGCTTTCGCAGAACAATTGGTTAACTTAACTGTTAAAGAAGTAAACGAATTAGCCAAGATATTAAAGGAGGAGTACGGGATTGAACCCGCCGCCGCTGCTGTTGCAGTTGCTGGTCCTGCCGCTGCTGGTGAAGTAAAGGCTGAAGAAAAATCAACTTTTTCAGTATTCATGAACCATCCGGGTGGTGCCAAACTCCAAATTGTAAAACTGGTTAAGGATATTACTAATCTGGGTCTGAAAGAAGCAAAAGAGCTTGTTGACAAATCCCCGGTAGCAATAAAGGAAAATGTTTCCAAAGAAGAAGCTGAATCTATTAAAGCACAATTAGCTGAAGCAGGAGCCGACGTTGAACTTAAATAAAGTACCCTGCGTGTGATAACATTTAGGTTTAGTCCCGATGATTCGGGATTAAACCTTTTTGTCATTTCTCATAACTTTAGTTCAACACCTTATTTTAAGACATAATGACCAATTTAAATTTTCAACGAATCAGTTTTGCCAGGACTAAAAACCAGATGTCCTATCCTGATTTTCTCGAGATCCAGTTGAAATCATTCCGTGATTTCTTTCAGCTGGAAACTACTCCGGAAAACAGAAAAAATGAAGGACTGTTCAAGGTTTTCCAGGAAAACTTCCCGATAACAGATACCCGGAATAATTTCGTATTGGAATTCATGGATTACTTTGTTGATCCTCCGAGGTATTCGATTGAAGAATGTATTGAAAGAGGTTTGACTTACAGTGTACCGCTGAAAGCAAAACTCAAGTTATATTGTACCGATCCCGAACACGAAGATTTTGATACCGTGATTCAGGATGTATACCTGGGTACCATTCCGTATATGACAGAGCGGGGACTTTTCGTGATCAACGGGGCGGAACGTGTTGTTGTTTCCCAGCTTCACAGGTCACCCGGGGTATTCTTCGGACAGAGCATACATGCCAACGGCACCAAACTTTACTCTGCCAGGATCATTCCTTTCAAGGGTTCATGGATTGAATTTGCGACCGATATAAACAACGTGATGTATGCTTACATCGATCGTAAGAAAAAATTACCGGTCACCACGCTTCTCAGAGCAATCGGTTTTGAAAGCGATAAGGATATTCTTGAGATTTTTGACCTGGCCGATGAAATCAAGGTTTCAAAAACGGCGCTGAAAAAGCTTGTAGGCCGTAAACTGGCTGCACGCGTTCTGAAATCATGGGTTGAAGACTTCGTTGATGAGGATACCGGTGAAGTGGTATCCATCGAACGTAATGAAATTATAATCGACCGTGAAACAGTTTTGCTTGATGATCATATCGATCCGATCATTGACTCAGGTGCAAAGACCATTCTTTTACATAAAGAAGGTCAGAACCTCACTGATTTCGAAATAATTTACAATACATTACAAAAAGACCCCTGTAACTCTGAAAAAGAAGCTGTACTTCATATATACAGGCAGTTGCGTAACAGCGAGCCACCTGACGAAGCTACCGCACGCGATGTAATCGACAAGCTGTTCTTTTCAGACAAACGGTATGACCTCGGCGAGGTTGGCCGCTACAGGATCAACAAAAAACTGGGACTTGATACCGCAATGGACGTAAAAGTCCTGACCAAGGAAGATATAATCCGCATTATCAAGTATCTCATTGAACTGATCAACTCCAAGGCCGATGTGGATGATATTGACCACCTGAGCAACCGTCGCGTTCGTACGGTAGGTGAACAGCTCGCCACACAGTTTGGCGTTGGTCTGGCCCGTATGGCCAGGACAATCCGTGAAAGAATGAATGTCAGGGATAACGAGGTGTTTACACCCATTGATCTGATCAATTCGAAAACTCTTTCCTCGGTTATCAATTCATTCTTTGGAACAAACCAGTTGTCACAGTTCATGGATCAAACCAATCCGCTGGCTGAAATCACCCACAAGCGGAGGATGTCAGCACTGGGACCAGGCGGTTTGTCGCGCGAACGTGCCGGTTTCGAGGTTCGTGACGTTCATTACACCCATTATGGTCGTCTCTGCCCTATCGAAACTCCTGAAGGTCCTAATATCGGTCTGATCTCCTCACTTTGTGTATATGCAAAGATCAATGTGCTGGGTTTCATTGAAACTCCTTATCGCAAGGTGGATAACGGAACCGTTAACCTTACCATGGATGGAATTGTCTGGCTTAGCGCCGAAGAAGAAGAATCAAAGGTAATTGCCCAGGCCAATGCACCAGTAAAGGAAGGTGGCGAATTTGAAAATACAAAGGTGAAGGCACGTTATAACGGTGACTTCCCTCTTTCAGATGCCCATGACGTTGACCTGATGGACGTGGCACCAAACCAGATTGCCTCCATTGCCGCATCACTCATTCCGTTCCTCGAACATGATGATGCCAACCGTGCGCTGATGGGTTCAAACATGATGCGCCAGGCTGTTCCGCTGATCAACCCTGAAGCACCTGTTGTGGGTACCGGTATTGAACACGAAGTGGTGAGGGATTCACGTTTCCTTGTTATTGCAGATAATGATGGTGTTGTTGAATATGTAGATTCAAACGAAATCGTTCTGCGCTATGTAATGACCGAAGAAGAAAAATTTGTAAGCTTTGACGGAGATGTCAGCCGCTACAAACTGCTGAAATACCGCAAAACAAACCAGAATACATGTATCAACCTCAAGCCTATTGTAAACAAGGGTGACAAGGTTGTTAAGGGCCAGATCCTCACTGAAGGATATTCCACCAGCCAGGGCGAACTGGCATTGGGCAGAAACCTGATGGTGGCTTTCATGCCCTGGAAAGGCTATAATTTTGAGGATGCTATCGTTATTTCTGAACGGGTTGTTCGTGAAGATCTTTTCACTTCCATTCATATTGATGAATATATGCTGGAAGTAAGGGATACAAAACGCGGCCTTGAAGAACTGACAGCCGACATTCCCAATGTAAGTGAGGAAGCTACACGCAACCTCGATGAAAACGGTCTGATCAGGATAGGTGCCGAAGTTAATCCCGGTGATATCCTCATTGGAAAGATTACCCCCAAGGGTGAATCCGATCCTTCTCCTGAAGAAAAACTCCTCCGGGCGATCTTCGGTGATAAAGCCGGTGATGTGAAAGATGCCTCTTTGAAGGCACCTCCTTCACTGGTCGGCGTTGTGATCGATAAAAAGCTCTTCTCCCGTTCAATCAAAGATAAGAAGCTGAAATCCTCAACAAAACCGATTCTTGATAAGATTGAAGAAGAATTTGAGCGCAATTCAAATGAATTGAAGGCCAAACTCATCGATAAACTGTTTATCGTCGTAAATGGCAAAACTTCACAGGGAGTTAAGGACTACTACAGTGTAGACGTTATTCCCAGGGGAGCCAAGTTTACGCTTAAATTGTTACAGGATATCGATTTTCATAACATCAATCCGAACAAATGGACCACGGACAAGGACAAGAACGAAACAATCAAGACCTTGATCCACAACTATATAATAAAACACAAGGAAGTTGATGCCATTTATAAACGGAAGAAGTACAGCATCACAATCGGTGATGAGCTGCCCGCAGGTATTGTTCAGCTTGCAAAGGTATATGTGGCACAGAAAAGGAAGTTAAAAGTAGGTGACAAGATGGCCGGACGTCATGGCAACAAGGGTATTGTTTCCCGGATTGTCCGTCTGGAGGATATGCCATTCCTCGAGGACGGCACTCCTGTCGACATCGTGCTGAACCCGCTTGGCGTGCCTTCCCGTATGAACCTGGGGCAGATTTATGAAACAGTACTTGGATGGGCCGGTAAAAAGATGGGCGTGAAGTTTGCTTCTCCCATTTTCGACGGAGCTTCCGTGGACCAGATAGCCAGCTATACTGAAAAAGCCGGCTTACCCCGATTCGGAAAAACATATCTGTATGATGGTGGAACGGGTGAACGTTTTGACCAGCCCGCCACTGTTGGTATCATATATATGATCAAACTGGGCCATATGGTAGACGATAAGATGCATGCCCGTTCAATCGGTCCTTACTCCCTGATTACACAACAACCTTTGGGCGGTAAGGCACAGTTTGGCGGACAGCGCTTTGGTGAAATGGAGGTCTGGGCACTTGAAGCATTCGGTGCTGCCCATATCCTGCAGGAAATTCTGACTATCAAGTCAGATGATGTGGTAGGCAGAGCCAAGGCCTATGAGGCCATTGTGAAAGGCGAGCCTTTGCCACTGCCCGGCATACCCGAATCACTGAACGTTCTGCTGCATGAATTGAGAGGACTGGGTTTGAGCATCAACCTGGTTTAATCACCTCATGTAAGCCATTCATTTTTGGAAATAGATACTTAACAAGAGGAATCAACTATGTCATTCAGAAGGGACACGAAAGTAAAGTCGAGCTTCTCCAAAATATCAATCAGTCTTGCTTCACCCGAGGAAATCCTCGAGCGTTCAAGCGGCGAAGTGTTAAAACCCGAAACCATCAATTACAGAACCTACAAACCCGAACGTGACGGTTTGTTTTGTGAACGGATTTTCGGTCCGGTAAAAGATTATGAATGCCATTGCGGAAAATACAAGAGAATCCGATATAAGGGTATTGTTTGCGACCGTTGCGGTGTTGAAGTAACGGAAAAAAAGGTACGTCGCGAGCGCATGGGACATATCTCCCTGGTTGTTCCGGTGGCACATATCTGGTATTTCCGTACCTTGCCAAATAAGATCGGATATCTGCTCGGTCTGCCATCAAAGAAACTTGACAGCATCATATATTATGAGCGTTATGTGGTCATTAATCCGGGTATCAAAACAGCCGACGGTGTTCAATACCTTGATTTTCTGACCGAGGAAGAATATCTTGACATCGTGGAATCGCTTGCCAAAGGAAAATCAATTGCTTGATGACAGTCACCCCGACAAGTTCATTGCCAATATGGGTGCTGAATCGCTCTACCAGTTGCTCCAACGAATTGATCTTGACAGCCTTTCCTATGATTTAAGGCATAAGGCCAATACCGAAACATCACAGCAACGTAAGAATGAAGCCCTAAAAAGGCTCCAGGTTGTTGAGGCTTTCCGAGCTTCCAAAGGGTGTCAACCATCCGGAATGGATGATCCTGAAAGTGGTACCGGTTATTCCGCCCGAACTCAGGCCTCTGGTGCCGCTCGATGGTGGCAGGTTTGCCACCTCTGACCTGAATGACCTTTATCGCAGGGTGATCATCCGGAACAACCGGTTAAAAAGACTTATTGAAATAAAAGCTCCTGAAGTTATTCTCCGCAATGAGAAACGTATGCTCCAGGAAGCAGTAGACTCCCTGTTCGACAATTCGCGTAAATCGAATGCGGTGAAAACCGACGCCAACAGGCCGTTGAAATCACTAAGCGATAGTTTAAAAGGTAAACAGGGACGTTTCCGTCAGAACCTGCTCGGTAAACGTGTTGACTATTCAGCCCGTTCGGTTATCGTTGTAGGTCCTGAACTTCAGCTCCATGAAACCGGCTTGCCAAAGGAAATGGCTGCCGAACTCTACAAACCTTTTATCATTCGTAAGCTGATTGAAAGAGGTATCGTTAAAACGGTAAAATCAGCCAAGAAAATTGTTGACCGCAAGGATCCTGTCGTTTGGGATATCCTCGAAAATGTATTGAAAGGCCATCCTGTATTGCTTAACCGTGCTCCTACACTGCACCGTTTGGGTATCCAGGCATTTCAGCCAAAACTGATCGAAGGTAAGGCTATTCAGCTGCATCCGCTTGTTTGTACTGCTTTCAACGCCGACTTTGACGGTGACCAGATGGCTGTTCATCTTGCCTTTGGGTAATGCGTGCAGTACTCGAAGCACAGATCCTGATGCTTGCATCACACAACATTCTTAATCCTGCCAACGGTGCACCTATCAATGTGCCTTCACAGGACATGGTACTTGGTCTTTATTATATGACCAAGATCTGCAAAAACACTCCGGAACAACCGATCAAGGGAGAAGGATATACATTCTATTCTCCTGAAGAAGTGATCATTGCCTACAATGAAAAACGAGTAGACCTTCATGCTTCCATCAAAGTAAGGATAATGGATTAGAGCAGCGGAGAACCGGTAAAGAAGATCATTGAAACCTACGGTTGGCCGTGTTCTTTTCAATGAAGTTGTACCGCGCGAAGTGGGCTTCCTGAATGAGATCCTTACCAAGAAATCATTGCGTGAGATCATCAGCAATGTCCTGAAACAAACCGGTACTGCCCAGACCGCCAGGTTCCTTGACAGCATCAAAGACCTTGGATTCCAGATGGCATTCAGGGGTGGACTATCGTTCAACCTTGATGACGTGATCGTTCCGAAGGAAAAGGAAGATCTGATGAAAGAAGGTTATGATCAGGTTGATGAAGTGATGAATAACTACAACATGGGATTCATTACCAACAACGAACGGTATAATCAGATCATTGACATCTGGACACATACAAATGCCAAGCTGACCCAAACGCTGATGAAAAGGCTTTCATCCGATAAGCAGGGCTTTAACCCGGTTTATATGATGCTTGATTCAGGCGCCAGGGGTTCAAAAGAACAGATCAGGCAGCTGTCGGGTATGAGGGGACTTATGGCAAAACCGCAGAAATCAGGTTCCACCGGTTCTGAAATTATTGAAAACCCGATTCTTTCGAACTTTAAAGAAGGATTGTCGGTTCTTGAATACTTTATATCAACCCACGGTGCCCGTAAGGGTCTTGCCGATACGGCCCTTAAAACAGCCGATGCAGGATATCTTACCCGTCGTTTGGTTGACGTATCACAGGATGTGATCATCAGTGAGGAAGATTGCGGCACATTGCGCGGTCTTATCGCAACTGCCATCAAGAATAATGAAGAAGTTGTTGAATCATTGTACGAGCGCATTTTAGGCCGTACTGCTGTTCATGATGTATACCATCCGCTTACTGGTGAACTGATTGTTTCATCAGGCGATCAGATCAATGAGGAAATTGCCCGTATTATTGACGACTCCCCGATAGAACACATGGAGATCCGTTCTGTTCTTACCTGTGAATCACGTAAGGGTGTTTGCGCCAAGTGTTACGGACGTAACCTGGCTACCAGCCGCATGGTTCAGAACGGAGAAGCAGTCGGCGTAATTGCTGCCCAGTCAATCGGTGAACCGGGAACACAGCTTACCCTGCGTACTTTCCACGTGGGAGGAACTGCCATGAGTATCACAACCGAATCAAGGATTGTGGCAAAATACAATGGTATTGCTGAAGTTGATGAACTTCGCGTGGTAGAACGGGTAGAGGACAATGGAAGTAAATATGACATTGTGATCGGTCGTTTGGCTGAATTGCGTCTAGTTGATAAGAAAACAGGCATTTCACTTACTACAAATAATATTCCCTACGGAGCAAAATTGTATATAAAGAGCGGTGCCGAAGTTAATAAGGGTGACCTTATCTGCGAATGGGATCCCTATAATGCAGTAATTATATCTGAAGTTCCCGGAAAGGTGCAGTTTGAAAGCGTGATTGAAGGGATTACCTTCAAAGAAGAATCAGATGAGGTAACCGGATACCGCGAAAAGGTAATCATGGAAACCAGGGACAGGACAAAGAACCCGGGTATTGAAATCGTGGACAAGAATGACGAGGTTTTGAAAACCTATAACCTTCCCGTTGGTTCTCACTTGAGCATTGAAGAAGGTGCTCCGGTAAAAGCAGGGGAGATACTGGTAAAAATACCACGTGCCATTGGAAAATCTGGTGACATCACCGGTGGTCTTCCCCGTGTTACCGAACTTTTTGAAGCACGTAATCCATCCAACCCGGCTGTTGTTTCCGAAATTGATGGAGAAGTAACCTTTGGTAAGGTAAAACGTGGTAACCGTGAAATCAGCATCACATCAAAAGCCGGTCAGCAGAAGAAATACCTGGTTCCACTGTCAAAACAAATACTTGTTCAGGAAAATGACTATGTGAAAGCAGGAATCCCGCTGTCAGACGGTGCAACTACACCTTCAGATATTCTGGCTATCAAGGGCCCCACAAAGGTACAGGAATATATTGTAAATGAAGTTCAGGAAGTATACCGCCTGCAGGGTGTGAAAATCAACGACAAGCATTTTGAAGTCATTGTAAGACAGATGATGCGTAAGGTTGAGATCATTGATCCGGGTGATACCAAGTTCCTTGAAAAACAGCTTGTTGACAAGTGGGAATTCTTTGAAGAAAACGACTGGATATACGGCAAAAAGGTAATTGAAGAATCAGGTGATTCACAGACCTTTAAACCAGGACAGATTGTAACTGCCCGTAAACTCCGGGATGAAAATTCCATGCTGAAACGTAAGGATCATGAAACCGGTTAAAGCAAGGGATGCTATACCTGCTACATCGCAGCAGATCCTCCAGGGTATCACAAGGGCAGCATTGCAGACGCAAAGCTTTATGTCAGCTGCCTCATTCCAGGAAACCACCAAAGTGCTCAACGAAGCAGCCATATTCGGCAAAGTTGACTACCTCGAAGGATTGAAGGAAAACGTGATCGTTGGACATTTGATCCCTGCAGGTACCGGAAACAGAAGATTCTCGAATCTGATTGTCGGTTCCAGGGAGGAGTATGAAAAACTCGTCGAGGAGAAGAAATACAGTCACGAAGCCATTAAAGAAGAACAAAACTAGCGGATTATGGAAGACAAGAAAGGTCCGAATCAAATCAGCATTGAACTGAAGGAAGACATCGCCCAGGGTATTTATTCAAACCTGGCGATCATCACACATTCACCTTCAGAATTCATTGTGGATTTTGTGAGGATCATGCCGGGAATTCCCAAGGCCGAAGTGAAATCGAGGATCATCCTAACGCCTGAGCATGCCAAAAGGCTGCTCCTGGCGCTGAAGGATAATATCGCAAAGTTTGAGGCAGCCCACGGACCAATAAAACAGGCCGAAGGGCAAGGAGACATGCTGATACCAATGAATTTTGGCGGCCCGTCCGCACAGGCCTAAAAAAAACCCCGCCAAAAGCGGGGCTTTTTTTAATTATATGATACAGCAGAGACGGGTTTGAAACCGTCTCTACACGTTTTCTTCCTTGTCCCATGTCCCTCGTCCCTGGTCCCTACTTGATCTTCCCCGCCCACTTGATCGCCCCCAGCAAATGCTGCTGCACCAGCGGCTCGTCATAATTATCTTCGCGATGTCCAACACCGGTATAGAATGAACGTCCTCCGTCGAATTCATGATACCAGATAAACGGATGTTTTGCCCCGTTTTCACCACCTGAATATGATTTCTCATCGAGATATGCCAGTACATGAATGTCCGAACTGATATTCTTGAAATTATACCACTCATCCGTCCGTTTCCATTTTTCAGGTAACATGGCCGTGGCAGGATTTGATTTGTCTACCACATCAATAACAGCTTCCTGCTGCTTGGGAGGATGTGACAGGAAATAGGCTCCGATCAGCTTGTTATACCAGGGCCAGTCGTATTCGGTATCGGTAGCAGCATGAACACCAACAAATCCCCCACCCGATTGGATGTATTTAATAAAAGCCTCCTGCTGGCCATTGTCGAGCACATCACCGGTCGTATTCAGAAATACAATCACCTTATATTTCTTCAGATTGTCCATTGTAAAAGCGGCCGCATCACGCGTTGTATCCACGGCAATCCCGTTTTCCTTACAAATTTTCATGATGGTTTGCATCCCGATGGGTATGGACGTGTGGAAAAAACCCCTGGTTTTTGTGAATACAAGGATCTTAGGACTAGCTGCATAACCAGATGCTGATTGCAGCATAAAACCAACGAGCAGAACAAAGGTCAGATTAACTATTTTTTTCATTCGTGGAATTTTTAAATTGTTTTATGAAAGTAAGGATAAAATTGGTCATTCCGTTGAATGGCATGGCAAATAATTATTGCCACCAAGTCACAAAGGCACGAAGTATGTCTTAAAGCTATCACAGCCGACCATGGTTTTAAAAACTCTTGAAGATTTATGATTAGCTTTGCAGGAATTTTGCATCAGAACCCTTTTCCAGCATATGAAATATAGAATTGCACTTTTTCTGCTCGTTACAGCTTTATTTCTTGTTACCTGCCATAAATTCGACGATCCATCCGTAAATTATATATACCGCATTCCTTCTGCCGGAAATGAGCTTGAGGTTTCTTCCTTAACGAATGAAGGAATGGATTCTTCACTTATAATTGAGATGACCGACAAGATAATCAGAGAAGAATTTAAGCGAATTGACGGATTACTGATCCTAAGAAACAATAAACTGGTTTATGAGGAATATTTCCACGGCTATACGGAATCAGTGCCGCATAACATTTACTCAGCTACCAAAAGCATTACATCCATTCTCACAGGTATAGCCCTTGAAAAGGAATTGATTGAATCCGTAGATGCTATCATCCTCCCTTTGCTTCCTGAATATACAAATTATGCAAATCCGGATCCCCGAAAATCCGAAATAACCATCAGGCATCTGTTGAATATGAGTTCAGGACTGGATTGTGATGACTGGTATGCAAATACAGAAGAAAATATGAATCAAAGCAGTGACTGGGTGAAGTTTACACTTGATCTGCCGCAAGTTTATGATCCGGGTACGCATGGCCTTTATTGCACAGGTGGCGTTGTGACACTGGGACAAATCATTGAAAACCAGAGTGAAATGCGTCTTGACAAATTTGCCGATGAAAATCTTTTCGGACCTTTGGGAATAACCAATTATAAATGGAAAATATCCGGCGACGGCAGAATCTCAGGCGGAGGCGGAGAGCTATACCTCAGACCAAGAGATATGGCTAAGATAGGACTTACCATGCTCAATAATGGTGTTTGGGATGGGAATCAGGTAATACCACAGAACTGGGTTCTGCAATCGATGCAAAACGTAATAACCCTGCCGGGACCCTATACCGGTTATGGATTTCTTTGGTGGAAACAGGCCTTTACAAAAAATGACAGTCCGGTAAATGTGTTTTTTGCCTCGGGAAACGGTGGACAGGAAATCTTTGTCATACCCTCCGAACAAATGGTGCTTGTATTCACACAGGGAAACCAGGATACCAGCATCGGGATTCAGGACATGGACATGATCAGTGACTACATTTTACCGGCCATACAATGAAGACTTTACAATCGGTTATATTTCTGCTATTGTTGACCTTCGCTGTTAACTCTGTAGCACAGACCAGTCCGGATACATCCACGTTGTATCTGAGCGCCGGAGCAAATATCATAACACAAAAGGATCAGTTTCAGTCTCCCTATACTTTCCAGGGTGCTGAAATGATGTTTCACCTGTCACATGTCCGGTTCAAGGAAAAAAATATCCAGAATCTTAATTTTGGCTACTCGAAAGGTAAAATTGGTCCGGTTGTGTCACCTGATGCAAAAAATTCGCAGATATTTCTGAATTATGCATTTATGTACAGGATGCCTGAACTACCATCCAGCCTTTCCCTGTCTTTCGGAGGATGTTTGGCTGCGATGCTGACCGGATCCACCTATCTCCCGGAAATTGAACAGCCGGATCGTTTTGTTACAGCTAATGCTAACCTGGAAGCGGCCGGCAGAATATCGTATACTTTGGATAGTAAGAACAGAGTAGGACTTAGTGTTAGATTACCATTGATCGGAATGGCTTATCGACCCAATTTTGAAGTGGATGGCCAGGATTATATCGGGATGAACAGCATTGCCACAAACCCCGGAATATCAGGAATACTGGAATATGAATACAGGATTGGACCCTATTACGGACTGATGTTTAAATATTTGTACGGCTATTACACCTTCCCCGATCCCCGTATGTTCGCTCTCATGCAGAACGCTTTTACGGTAGGATTAAATCTGAAGTTCTAAATTTGAACCGAAAAAGGCTTCCAGGATACTGGAATCCTTGTAAGTCTTATAAATTCAAGCGTTTTGGAAATGTTGGTGCTGTTTTATACCTTGCAGGAGATCATTAATAATACATCTCTTGAAAAAATCAATTGCTTTAATCGGCCTGGTAATTTTTTATCTATCAGCATTAAAATGCCAGATAATCAATATTGAAATTCTAAGGGCAGATAGTCTCAAGAAAGGAATATACATGACCTTTGAGGAATTCCAGCAAAACAGTCCTTCCCTTAGTGTAGCTTTTGGAATTATGGACCACGATCAGATCAGTAACAAATTATATAATGGGATTTCAGTATATAAATTATATATCCAGGATACCAGTAAAACTTATATTAAAATTCGTGAAAGACACTGGGGTCTGTGTGATGGTAAAAGAGTCTATATTTTGTATTATGGCAATTATTATCAACTTTCTCTGGATGGAAAATATTGCCAGTTTTCAGAATCACAAACTGACGCCTTTATTCCAACCCAGGTCAATGTCAATTTTATTTTTAATGCTACTGATAATAAAATAAAGAGTTTTACTAAAGATAATCTTGCAGCCATACTAAAAACTGAAAATAAGGATTTGTATAATGAATTTAAGGCTGACAAAGATAAAGGGCTAATGATGTATGATTATCTGAACCGGTTAAATAGATCTTACATTTATTAATAATTCAATTAGTTGCTTATTAAGAGCAAGGTGGGGGCTTAGTTACAAACTAAGCCCATCCCTGTCCTGACGTTTTAGAATTTATAGCAATTATCTTCAATCAATTTGTCGGCGATACGGCGACGGGCTGCCTTAACATTTACACCGGCAACCGTAGTCAGGGTTTCAATGGCTTTTGCCAAAACAACTGCTTCCTGAGGTTCGGCAAATGCATAAACAGCATCGAGGGCAGCTTTCCTGATCTTGCTGGCTGCATCATAAACGAAAACATCCAGAATGTCCCTTTACAGGCTTGTGGCTGATTCACCTTTCATGCCTTCTACCTTCTGAACACGCAATGCCAGTGATTCAGCAACATAAGTTTCCGCCATGATATCTGAAATATTATTCATCACTTCCTGTTCCTGTACAAGCTGCTTATCGAATTTCTTTGATGCACCATGCATGGCAACCAGGATGACCTTTTTAAAATTCCGGATGTATTGATTCTTTTCCTCATAATAGGATAAATCCCTTGTCTTTCCATTGCCGGGGCTTTGAAGTGAATTATAAACCTTTTCGGCCTGGCCAAAGAGATCGAAATCTCCCTTCATGGCTCTTTTCATGGCTGTGTCCGCGATAAGTAACCGGTTTATTTCATTGGTTCCCTCAAAAATACGGTTGATCCTTGAATCGCGATATCCTTTTTCAACAGCCATTTCAGCAGAGTATCCCATACCACCATGGATCTGTACTGCTTCGTCAATTACATAATTGAGAACTTCTGAGCCATAAACTTTCAGAAGGGCAGCTTCAACGGCATAATGACTGATCCCATCAATGGTAGCCCTGCCCTTGTCACAACCTTCGGTTTTATACTTTTCAATCAGGTCATCAATATCCTTGCTTACCCTGTATGTTGCCGATTCTGCTGCAAAAGTAAGGATTACCTGTTCGGCCATTTTGTACTTGATGGCACCAAAGGTGGAGATCAGACAGTCCAAACTGTTTTCTTTCATTGGCATATTTAACCGAATCATTAATGGCTTTCTTGGCAGCTCCAATTACATTGGCACCCAGTTTAAGCCTTCCCATGTGAAGAATGCTCAGTGCAATTCTGAAACCCTCACCGCGTTTACCCAGGAGGTTTTCCACCGGTACCTTTACATCATTGTAAAAGATCTGCGCTGTTGAAGAACCCTTGATACCCATTTTATGCTCATCGGGACTTACTACAACACCCGGGAAATTGCGCTCAACAATAAATGCGCTCATAACCCGGTCATTATCGATCTTTGGCAAACACTGTCTGCACATCGGCAAATCCGGCATTGGTGATCCACATTTTCTGTCCATTCAGAATATAATATTTTCCGTCTTCTGAAAGTCTGGCATTTGTTTTTCCGGCATTGGCATCACTTCCGGCACCGGGTTCTGTAAGGCAATATGCACCGAGCAATTCACCGGTCGCCAGTTTTGTGACATATTTCTGCCGTTGTTCTTCTGTACCGTAATACATAATGGGTAAGGTACCAATTCCGCAATGTGCCATAAAAGCAACCGAAAATGAATATCCGGCGCCGATGGTTTCTGCTGCAAGCATCTGGGAAACGAATGATTGTCCGAATCCATTGTATTCTTCAGGAATTGAAATTCCCATCAGACCCAGATCACCCGATTTTTTCAGAATTTCCTTCATCAGTTCCCTGTCCTGCTTATCCACCTTATCTGCATTGGGATATACCTCAGTATTCAGAAAATCCTGGCAGGTTTGAGCGATCATGAGTTGTTCCTCATTCAACTCCTCCGGAATAAAAATATCTTTTGATTCGATATCACTTACGAGAAATTCACCGCTTTTCAATACTTTTCTGGGTTCCATTGTTAGTATTATTTATTGATTATTTGATTGCGATGCTGATTCTCTTACAAATCCAAATCCATTGCAATTAATTCGGCAATATCATAGTTTTTAATATCCTCTTCCTTGTTCTTATATTTCAATCCATCGGTCATCATGGTCATGCAAAACGGACAGGCCGTGGCAATTATTCCGGCTCCTGTTTCAAGTGCATCTTCCGTGCGTTCGATAAAAATTTCCTTGTTGCCTTTTTCTGCTTCCTTGAACATCTGTGCGCCACCTGCACCACAACACAGGGAAAAGCTCCGGTTACGTTTCATCTCCACCATTTTGTCCGACAGGGCTCCCAGCACATATCGTCGGTTCGGCGTACATATTATTGGCCCGGCCCAGGTAGCAGGGATCATGATAGGTGATCGCCAGGTCTGCTGGTAATGATCTTATTCAATTTGAGTTTACCTTCCCGGATATATTGCTCCAGAAGCTGCGATATAATGGATTACTTCATAATCCCCGCCAAGATCGGGATATTCGTTTTTGAAGATATTATAGCAATGCGGGCAGATGGTGATTATTTTTTTTACGTCATACATTTTGAATATTTCAATATTCTGCAGGGCCTGCATCTGGTAAAGCATTTCATTGCCGGCTCGCCGTGCAGGATCGCCGGTGCAGGATTCCTCCTTTCCCAGCACGGCATAACTGACACCGAGATGGGACAGTATTTTTGTAAATGCCCTGGCTACCTTTTTGTACCGATCATCAAATGCACCTGCACAACCCACCCAAAAAAGGTATTCTGGTTGTTCGCCCCGTGCAGACAGATCAGCCATTACCGGAATTTCTATTTTGCGAGTTTCCATTTACTTGCTGAGGATAAAAATTAATGATACTTTCATTTCAAGATCCTTCGCCCATAAAAGCCTGTCCTCAGGAGAGAATTGCCAGGGTGCACCATTGTTTTCGATATTGCTGAATACCGATTTCAATTCCCCCGGCACAGCTGCCTTCTTCCATAACAAGGTAACGTCGCATATCAACGATCAGTGAAGGATGATTTATATTGATCGGGCATTCCATTGCACAGGCATTGCAGGTGGTACAGGCCCATAATTCTGTTTCAGTTATAAAATGATGCGAGAAGCGACCTGTTGTCATTGTATTCTTTTCCATTTTTTACCAGTCCCGGACCCTTTTCATTCATGCGCGCCCTTACATCCATCATGATCTTGCGGGGTGACAGCAGCTTTCCCGGTAATGTTGGCAGGACATACAGAAGTGCATCGTCCGCATTGAGTACATGACAAGGAATCAAAATAATTTTTCCAGGTCACATCTTCCACATCCTTTACGCCAAATCGTTCCACCGGTGCTTCAGCTGGCTGGGCAGCAAATGCGGTGTCAGGATTCATCATCAGTTTAACCTCCCGGGTAATACTGTCCATATTGGTAAGTTTTCCGAGCGGTTCGAGCCGTGACAGGAAAACATTGGGAACCGACATGAAAACATGAAAATGCTTGGAATAGGGCAGCATATTGGCAAAACAGAAGATCAGAAGAATATGCGACCACCAGAATACCTCATACCATATCCTGGTTGTTTCTGCTGAAGTATGCATGAACAAAGACGAAAACATCTGGCTGACCGGATAAATACCTGACATCATTTCACCCGATAGGGCTTTATTGGCAACATAGGCCGTATTCATTCCCAGCAGGGAAACCATCAGCAAGAGGATCATCGAAAGGGCGATATTGGCATCGATGTGGGTACTGTGTTTCATCTCAACACCTTCAAATCGCCTGATATGAAAAAACAATCTCCGGCTCAGGAAAATAAGAATGGAAATCGCCACGATTAAGCCAAAAACATCTCCGGATGCGACGATCACATTATAAACCACACCCAGTATCCTGAGGGCTCGTTCAGTTCCTGAGAGGCCATCAATGACCATTTCAATACTTCCAATAAGAATTACACAGAAGCCCCAGAAGACCATGGCATGAAAGAAGCCAATGACAGGCTTGCGGAAAATCTTGGTCTGTCCGAATGCCACATCCAGCATCACCCTGAATCTTTTTCCAAAATCCTTTACGGGAAATGCAGGACGGGTGAATTTAAAGAAATTAAGGAGCCGGTTTACAGTAAACGCAAAGACACCCAATGTAACCAACAGGGAAATAGCGAAGAGGATCTGTTTCATGATCTGATTTCTTTTACCGCTTCAACCAGTTTGGGCAATATTTTTGCAGCATCGCCCACGATACCGAATTGAGCAGCTTCAAAAATGGGAGCACCCTTATCGTTATTAATGGCAACAATATACTTGGATGAACTTACACCGGCCAGATGCTGTGTGGCACCGGATATTCCGATGGCAATATATAAATTGGGAGCAATTATCTTTCCGGTTTGACCTGTATGCTCTTCATGTCCGCGCCATCCTTCATCGGATACCGGACGTGAGCAGGCTGTAGCAGCACCAAGAAGATCCGCAAGCTGTACGAGGGGTCCCCAGTTATCGGGTGATTTCATTCCCCTGCCGCCGGAAACAACTATATCTGCATCAGTCAGTAATATTTTACCGGATTGTTTCTGTACTTCCTTAACCTGGGTTTTAACACCATCCAGCTGAATGGCAATATCCTCAATGGAAGCACCGGCATTCTTTTCGATCAGTTCAAATGAATTCTGCGCCAGTGTGATGATTTTGATATCTGTTCGTATAGTCAGGTGTGCAAATGCATTTCCTGAAAAAGCTCTTTTATACACTACAAACGGACTAATGCTAATGGGCAGTTTGCTCACACCTGCGCCAATGCCGGCTTTGAGCCTGACAGAAATACGAGGTGCCAGCGCCTTGCCGGAATTATTATTTGAGAGAATGACAACAGTAGCGCCTTCTTTGGCGGCTATATCCGAGATCACCCTGCAGTAAGCCTGGCTGTCAAAGACATCCAGATTTGCCCCGACACCGTTCAATATTTTGTCGGCACCGAACACGGCAAGCCTTTCCAATTCACTTCTTTCCACTTTTCCCAGACTCAGAACAATGGTTGTGGTATTCATCATTCCGGCCACCTGACTGGCATAGGAGACGAGTTCGAAGGATGATTTTTTAAATTTCCCATCCCAATTTTCAGCGAAAACTAAAACTGACATTGTGTTATTTTTATTTTGCTTAAGAAAAATTCGTTAGATCACTTTTGCTTCGTTCTGCAGGATGCTTATCAGCTGTTTTGGATCCTCGGGATCAATAAAACGGCAGGCTGCCCCGGATTTCGGAAGTTCAAATCCGGTTACTTCAGTGTAAACATCTGCATTGACGGGTTCAACTACCTTGATTGGTTTTGAACGGGCCATCATTATGCCCCGCATAGCTGCAATCCGCGGCTCCTTTGCAATTCCTTTCTGAACAATAGCGACAAAAGGATTGGGTACGGTAACAATTTCACGGCCACCATCCATTTCCCTGCTGACAGAGGCCTGGCCACCTGAAATGGCAATTCCGGAAACCGCTGAAACGGAGGACCAATCCAATAATTCAGCAAGCATTCCACCCACGGCCGATTCATTATGATCACTTGATTCGATCCCACAGAGGATCATATCAAATTTTTCATTTTTCACGACTTCAGCAAGCTGGACTGCAACATAAAAAGCATCTTCAGGTTCGGCATTTACCCTGATGGCATCGTCAGCGCCGATTGCAAGGCATTTACGGATTGTTGGTTCGGTGCCGGAAAGCCCGACATGCGCCACTGTAACGGATTTTATACCTGTTGCAGGATCATCTTTGAGTTCCAGTGCCCGGGTAAGGGATAACTCATCCCATGGGTTGATAATCCACTGAATACCAGTGGCATCTAGCTTTTTATTGCCATCAATAAATTTCACCTTCGTTGTGGTGTCAGGTACCTGGCTAATACATACAAGGACTTTCATTCAGTTATTATTTAGATTCAATTTGATAGAGCGGTTATAACAGGCTAATATTAAATATTTTATAGCCAAATTAATGTGTTATTAGCATGATTTTGGGCCTACAAATATAGAATAAAATAGAAAACTACAATTACTCAGTATCTTATTTGGACTCATTCCGGTCTTCTGTCCCCTACATTATGGCTTTAATCAAAATTTATGGCAGCGAAAATAAATTTTGTCTAATTTTGACTTAGATCAGTTTAGCGGGATGAAAGCACTTATACAACGTACGATAGAGATTTTGAAGAAAAGGGTTAAGGAAAATCTGGATACAATCAACCAGAACCAGTCAGAAATACGTCAGTTGCTGACCCAGCCCCTTTCGGCGGAACGCACCTATTATATTGAAAAACATTATGATATTAATAAGGTGTTGCTTAGTGAAAATAATGATTTTATTAATCTTCAGGTCACCCTTCTCAATTTCATGGAAAAATATAAGGATTTTCCTATTCTCGACGAAGATGAACTTCCGGAGATGACCCCTGAGTTATTTATGGATGACAACGAGCTGTTTGAATTAACCATACAGGGCAAGCTCGTCTTTAATATCGCCCACCCGAAATTTGAGGATGAAGAGTTTTTCCAGAAGCTTTTGACTTATTACTCTGCACTTGAAGCTTATGAGAAATGCAATTCACTGTTGAAAACCAAAGAAAAGGTCCCGCCTCCTGCTTCCTCTCCCCTGGGAGAAGAAAAACAAAAGCGCTCTGCACAATCGTAAATCGTAATTCGTAAATCGTAAATTCCTACTCGTCCCTCTTATGTAACTAGATTTTAAATTACTGAAGTAGAGGCGCAAAACCAGGGTCGTTAAACTCTGCGACCTCATTAAAGCAAAGCGCCTCAGACTTTACTCTGCGTACTCAGCGTTAAAACTTTTACATAATATCTCCAAAGCTATAAACTCCCAAAATTTTCTCTCGCAGATTTCGCAAATTTCGCAGATTGATGCTCGCTTTGCTCGCATTTCCCGTTCCTTAATATATCCTGTTATTCATTTTAGGGCCAAATTGTCAAAAGCTGAGGGGCTTGTCCCTAAATATAACCGACACTCACCTTCTTCAACAGTTTCTCTTCCAATAACTGTGCGATACGGTTTACAACAGTGCGCCTGATTTCAAGTTCAACCGGCAGATGGGGATCCTGGTGAGCAATGTTGATACGCGTGCCAATGATGATTCGGATGGCATCACTTTCAAGGATCAATTTGACGATTTCATCAGCCGGTCCCTTATTCAGTTTATAGTTTGGATTATATGCCTTAAGGATTTTTTCCACCTTGTTGAGGGTAAGGATACCTTCAGTAAACAGGTCAATTCCTTCCATTACATTAAGTGGCGGGAGGTCAGGATCTTCGAATTTAAAAACATCTTCAATAATCAATCCCAGTTCGCGTGATATGATATCCCCTGTTGTGGCACCCATCACAATTTTCTTTCCTTTGAATTCTCTCACCTCACTGGCCAGCTGCACATCGTCTTCCTTATTGTACGGCGGACCCGTACATATCAGCAGTTCACGGGGTTCCCTGAAATAAATAATACCGCAGCTTGTATCATCTTTCGACTGGAATCCGTCATTTCTGTAAGCCATGTTCAGGATCTTTCCTGCCAGATCACGTGCGGATATCTGCGGATATTGTTTTATCATATCGATGGAAAAACGTGCGACATTGTCATTGCCCCATCCAAAAGGAAAACGGGGAGTACCTAAACCCGACTGGGCAACTCCGTCAGTGCAAAAAACTATGCGGTCGCCTTTCAGGGGAACGAAATTGCAAACCCTGATCTTTTTACCACAATTGTTTCCACTCAGCACCACATTTTTCGATTCCGGTTTCAGAATTTTCCTATCCCTGATAATTACGCATTCGGGATTTTCATATTCCAGTAAGGTAACTTTTTCACGGTGTTCTATATCAATGATTGTGAATGTGGAATAGTTCATCTTGCGTTCACTGCATTCCGGCAGTGTTTTCATGATGATCTCCGCGGTCTTTTCAGGCTCCTTGTGCTCCTTGGTAAAATTCATGGCCATGGTAGCAGTAAGGGTTGCCAGCACACTGGCCTTAACTCCATGGCCCATACCATCAGATAAAACTACAACAATCCGGTTTTCTTCCTTTACCTTGCTCGAAAGAAAGATGTCACCGCATATCCGCTGTCCTTCATAGCTCTTCTGCTGGCAGTCTACTTCCACAAAGAAATCGTCGCCCATAGCCTAGGGAATCAGTTTTTTATTTTCTCCTTTATAAAACTCGATGATAGAGTTGAGCATATGTTCAATATCGGTTGCCCCTTCACCAAGAAGGAACCCGATTTTCTGCACCATTTCAAGATTCCTGTCAATTACCTCGGTAATGCGGTTGATAACCTCAGCCCTTTGCACTTCCGGAGCCCTCATATCCCTGATAATTCCACCTGCTATCTTACCTTTTACAATCGGAAAGATAGAAACATTGAGAAGGTTCTCGCCGATCTTGACATCCCGGTTTTCTATGTTCTCATTTTCTGTGAGCACATAAGAAAACAGGTTAATGAAATTATTGGGGATTAACCGGTTTAAATCAGCCCCGGCGAGACCGGGAATGACCTCGTTGATCTGTTCCGCTTCTTCACCGAGAATGGTGGTAAATGTTGTATTTGCCTTAACGATTTTGAGCATATTATCCACGATGACGACACCCGCCCTTAGCTTTTCCAGCATGGCATTGCTTAATTCAGAAGCCTGGATGGCACTCTCTTTCTGCTGCTTTGTTTTCTCTTCCGATTCACGTAATGATTTGCGGGCCTGTGCGAGTTTTTCATTCATCTCATGCAATGATTCCTCATAGTTCATTGTATTCCGCATGGCGAAAGAAATGCACATTTCCGGTACAGTCAATCCGGTTGCCACATCCCTGGCAAAATCACGGCATGAATTATATCCGCACTCGAGGCAACCCATTGTATCAGTCTCTGATTTTCCAAGTTCAGCCAGGACTTCCAGTATTCTTTCCGGCGATGGTTCCGGCACTCTCTGATCATCAACAGTAAAGGTCCGGGACATATCAAGCTCAAGATATCGTTGCAGGTTATCGTACCATTCCACCCTGAAGAAATTCTGCAGGCGCTTGTTGGCATATTTTGTTACAATGTGCTCCTTATAAAGACGGTTCCCACGCTTTGTCATGCCGGGTCCATCCAGTGAGTTTCCGTAAGTGATTGAAAAATGCCTCTGGATGGTGCTGATGTTATTTTCGAACTCGGCAATGGCATCTATCATTTCTTTTCTCCCTTCAATAGATGTAAGACTTGCCGTGAGCAGATTTTCGTCCATATCAGCCGATTGCACAAAACCGTTTCTCAAAGGGTATAGCGCTCCCTTATAACTCAGGGGTGCATCAATAATGGAAAACTCAAGGTTTGATTCTTCAATTTTGTAATCCCTGAACAATTCACGTAATTCCTCGAAAGTGATCACCACATCCACCTTGCGGTCATCTTCAAAAATCAGGGCTTCCTCCTTTGTGGCAATTTCCGGCCCGATATACATGATCTTTATATCGTTTCCGCGTAATTTATGGATCACCCTGGTCATGGCTATCATTGGTGATACTATCGGAGCCAGGTTGCTTATCAGATTGGGATGGTGCTTTTCTATATAAGATACTACAATCGGATCATTGGCCGTAATATAATATCGGCCCTTGAAATCATTGAGCAAACTCAGGTACCTGTAAGCAACCAGATCAACAGCGAAGGAGACCTCATTCACCCAGGCAACGCCCAGGGCCTTAATCATGGTAACCAGTTTCCTGTGATCCGAAATATCATCAAATTCTGCTGCAATGCTGGGAGAAAGAAGTGCCGCTATTTTCTCTCCCGACTCCAGCAATTGTTTGGCTTCATCAATTGAGCTTCGGTAGGAAATAGCCTTTGAATTACATATGGATATGCAACTGCCGCATCCAATACAACGGTTATGATTTATCTCAGGAAAGCCATTTGCGGTTTTGACCTGAATTGCCCTCACCGGGCAGACTCTGACACAGGCATAACTTTTAGTACATGCCTGGGCATCCAAATTCACCAGGGGTTTCAAAACAGTACCTCCTTTGTTATTTTAAATCATGAAGCGCTTCTGCAAGAATATGATGAATGTTTTCTTCGCTGACCTGCGTATAAATCTTGCCTCCGATTTTCAGATTCGGGCCAGAACTGCACTCCCCAAAACAATGATCACCTTTAAAAAAAACCTTATCTGCCAGGCCATGGGAATTGATATATCGTTGCACAATCCTAAGGATTGTCTTATTCCCCCTTGCAAAACAGGAACTGCCCAGACAAATTACAATTTCACGTCGATGATTCATTATTTATTCAAAAGTGCTGTAAAGATAAAAAAGATTGATCCCGATCCAAATTTAAACGATAAACATGTAAATGGTTATTTTTTTGTATTTTAGCTTTCATAACAAATATGATTTTATGAAGAGCCTGCCTGAAAAAACAATCGAACGCCTCAGCGAATACAGAAGAACTCTTTTTCGCTGTCTGGATGAAGGCAAAACTCATATTTTTTCGCATGAATTGGCAGATATGCAAAATATTACGGCCGTGCAGGTCCGGCGTGATATCATGTTTATTGGTTATGCAAGCCAGGGACGAAAAGGGTATAATATCCAGGAACTCATCCGGGTAATTGCGAATATCATTGATCCGTTAGATGTGCTGAACCTGGCGATTGTAGGTTATGGAAATCTCGGCCGCGCTATTTCATCTTACCTGCTCAATAAAAGGCCAATGCTGAAATTGGTGGCTGCATTTGATATCGATCCGAAAAAGATAGGTTCCGGAAAATCCGTTGTTGAATGTTATTCAATTGAACGGTTGAGGGAAGTAATCGACAGTCACAATATTTCCGTTGCACTTCTCACCGTTCCAGCTGATGCAGCGCAGCAAATGACCAAGGCTCTTGTAGGTTCAGGTGTAAAGGGTATTCTGAATTTCACTACCCACAATATCAATGTTCCGGATGATATCTACCTCGAAGAATTTGATATGATTACTTCTCTTGAAAAGGTAGCCTATTTCGTGAAACTTGGAAAACCAGCCCCCTCCGGGTCGAAAAGCTAGGAGAATTTTGCCGGGTCAACTGCAGCATGTTTAAGGCTGCTTTCGTAAGCTGCAAGGATAATCTTAATGCCGTTCAGCGATTCCCGGGGATTAACAGAAATTTCCCTGCCGGCTGTTAATGTTTCAAATAGTTCGTTATAAAACTGGTGATAACAACCGGGCAGAGTTTCAATTTTGCCTCTGAAATGCAATCCCCCGATTGCTGTATTGAGAATCCCCCATTTATCTTCCGGTTCTGTTCCCCATCCTGCTTCATTCGGAAAACGGCCTTCATTCAGCGCTTCTTCCTGTGGATCCGCACCATATTTTACAAACGAACCTTCTGTGCCATGTATTAAAAAACGCGGTCCCTGCTCACGCACCAGGTAACTTCCCTTAAGGGTAACCTTAACATCGGGGTAATAAAGGATGAGATCGAACAGATCATCTACCTGTGCACCGGTTCTTTGTTTACGGATATCTGCATATACTCCTGAAGGCATTCCAAACAAAACAAGGGCCTGATCAATAAGATGTGATCCCAGGTTGAACAATGTGCCTGTTCTGTTATCCGCTTTTTCCTTCCACGAATCGCGGATAAAATTCCGGAAACGGTCAAAATGGGCTTCATATTCTACAAGCCTGCCCAGTAGTTTCTGATCAAGAATATTGCGGATTGTCAGAAAATCGCCTTCCCACCGGCGGCTTTGAAATACTGTCAGCACCCGCTTTTTTTTCGCTGCAATTTCAATCAATGATTCCCCTTCTTTAACATCCAGAACAAATGGCTTTTCCACAACAACATGTTTCCCGGCTTCGAGGGCACGGGAAGCAAAATCATAGTGGGTATGATCAGGTGTATTTACCAGAACAACGTCAATGGCAGGATCATGAATGATATCCTCAATATTCCTGACGATTTCAACATATGGATACTGTTCAAGGGCACTGTTTCCGGTGCGTTGCATAATTTTGGAAATGGCAAAGCCGGGATTTACATGCAGTAGTGGTGCATGGAATACCTTACCGGACATTCCATACGACAATATTCCAACGTGAATGACAGGTTTCATTTTTTCCTAAATATACAAAAAATCAATGTTTGGTCAATGCATTGTAAACAGCTTGCTGCACGTTGGTTCTTACATTCATCTCCGCCAGCTTTGTGTTTTCGGCATCGGGATACACCCGGTTGGAAAGAAATACATAAATGAGGTCATAGGCAGGATCCACCCATATCATATTTCCGGTGAATCCGGTATGACCATAACTCCCGAGGGAAGGTCCGTCGCATGTTGGCTGTGGTTTGGACTTATCCGGTTCGGGTTTGTCGAATCCCAGTCCTCGCCGGTTGCCTGCAATTAACGGTTTTTCAGTAAACAGTTCAATAGTTTCAGGCGTGATAAAGCGCTCGCCCCCGTATTCTCCATGATTCAGCATCATTTGCAGCACCTTGGCCACATCAAGGGCATCACCAAACAGGCCTGCATGTCCGCTTACCCCGCCTAACATGGCAGCCCTTGGATCATGCACATAACCTTGTACCAGCTGTTTTCTGAAAAGCTGATCATCTTCAGTAGGAGCGATTTCTTTTTTCGAAAATCTGTTTAAAGGATTGAAGCATAACCTGTCGGCTCCAAGCTTCCTGTATAAAACAGAATCAAGGTAAGCATCGAATGGGATGTGGGTTACCGAATCCACCAGTTGTTTCATCAATATGAAACCAAGATCGCTGTACAGATATTCCTTCTTCAGTGACAGGTTAGATTTGGCAATGCCATTATAAATGGTATCTACCCACGAACTGACAATATACATATGATCCGCAACCTTGAGCGGATAAAGGTCTGAGTAATGATTCGAAATAATATTGCTCTTATAGCGTGTGTACCGGTTCAGATACTGATTCGGCCCTATTTTAATCGGGTTACTGTCAGTTTGCTTATTGCTGATCAACTGCTGATTTTTGAAAACAGGTTCCATGGCTGCAAAATAAAACTGTATGAAGGCAGCCAGTCCTGCCTGGTGCAGGAGCAAATCCTTGATAACCACGTTTTTCTTATTGGTCTCATCCAGATAAGGAAGATAAGCTGAGAGTTTTTGGTTAATATCAATACATCCCTCATCTGTAAGCCTCATCACAGCCTGGGTTGTTGCCACAACCTTGGTTACCGATGCCAGGTCATACAGATCAGTGGAACTTACTGGCTTTGTGCTGCTGTAAACCGGGTTGCCAAAACTCTTGTTCATGATCACCATTCCATGCCGGGCCACCAGAACCTGGCAGCCGGGCAATGCCTGCTTTGATATGGCATCTGCAATGATATCATTGATGCGACGAAGTGTATCCTCGTTCATTCCTGCCTCGAGGGGAAGGCCAAACCTGAGTCTGCCAATTGCTTTCACCGGTATTCCGGAAGTGAGCGATTTCCATTTTCCTGCACTTACCGAAAGTGTACCATGTGCACTGATCGCACCATAAATAAGCTGTGCCGATAATTCCTGAACCGTGGAAGAATTCTCATAAGACACGACGAGTGCCTTCAACTTATCCAGGTTATGAAGGCGATTTAGCACATAGGGATTGGCAAACACATCCAGCATAAGTTTCCCCGTCTGAGCCAGGGTATCAACAATATCGATCATGCAATCGCTGATCCCGTAATTCCTTACCGACCGGATATCGGTTGAATGAAGACTGGCTATAACCAGGTTGTAATTTTTAAGCTCGTTGTATATGCTGTCGAGGTTATCAAATCCATCCCCCTTAAGCCGGAAATAATCAACCCTTCCATAAAGTCCCAATGCCTGCTGAAATGAGGTGTCCTTATCTGAACTTAAAACCACGGAGGCAATATGTAGCGAATCCAGATGCCTCAATGGCAGCAGGTTATTCCGGTTTTGAAGGACGGTTAATGCAGAACTGATCAGTTGGCGTTGTAGCAACCTGTACTCAGGCTTATTCAGATCCTTGTCGAGATTGGCCAGATCTACAGGATGATAATGGTTTAATCCGGCAAAATACTTGGCGGCAAGAATGCGCCTGCAATGACTGTCAATTTTTTCCTGGCTTATATTTCCTTTTTTGACCTGTTTAACGATTTTTTCAATCACACCCTGTACATCATCCGGCATTAGCAAGATATCATTACCTGCTAAAATTGCAAGCTCAGCTGATTCTTCAGGTTTGTATGAATTGGAGATCGCGTTCATGTTCAAAGCGTCTGTAAAAATAAGCCCTTTGAATTGCAGCTCCTGCCTGAGCAAGGAATCGGTAATAACTGCCGAAAGGGAGGCAGGCATATTTTCGCGCGATTCGAGAACCGGAATCTGCAAATGTCCTGTCATGATTCCGGACAAACCGTTATATATTAATTCCTTGTATGGAAACAGCTCCAGGCTGTCGAGCCGCTTTTTGTCATATTTTATCACAGGCAGTTCATCATGAGAATCCACGTCAGTATCTCCATGGCCCGGAAAGTGCTTTGCCACAGCAAAAATTCCTTTATTTTCAAGCCCTATCATATAAAACAGTGCCTTGCGTGTGACGTTGTTCCGTTCTTCACCAAAGGAGCGGCTATCGATGACGGGGTTATTCGAATTATTATTGATATCAATAACGGGAGCAAAATTTATGTGTACTCCGAGTCTTTTTAATTGCTCAGCAATCTGGTTACCCATATCGAATATCAGTCTGTCGTCCTGAATGCCACCAAGCATCATTTGTTTCGGATAACGGATGGTGCTGTCAAGCCGCATGGCAAGTCCCCATTCTGCATCCATTCCAATAAGAAGGGGAATCCTGGAAGCCGACTGGTAAAAATTGGTCAGGCGAGCCTGCCTGCCAGGTGAACCCTGGAAAAAAATCAGTCCCCCCACCCCATATTCCCTCACAAGCTTCTCGACTTCCTTTTCATTCACCGGGTTGTTGTTGGAATACGCAGCAATCATGATCATCTGGGCCACCCGTTGTTCCGGTGTCATTGTATTCAACACTGAATCCACCCATACGTCGGGAGTATTAAGGAAAACAGGATCTGTCCTTGTTTCCTTTAATTTAAAATCACCTTTTGAAAAAAGATTGTTATCCGGAATAAAACGGTAAAATAGGCTTGACATCACCAACGCCCCTACAATCAGAATTGTCCTCAGAAAATACCTATCCATAAGCCTCCATAAAATCACATATCAAATATTTCTACTGAGTAATCTGATTCAGGGTTGCATTTTTTACGAAATTAAAAATAACTATTTTTCGATTTGTGATAACGCAAATAAGTTATTAACCATTAAGGAGTAAAATATTTCTCGGGGATCTCGCAGATAAATTTAATTACAGAGAGTAACACAGAGCAACAACGAGAATTAAAAAAAACTCTGTGGTCCTCTGTCTACCTTTGTTTTGCTCCATGTAACAATTAAAGATCGAATGCAATGAGATCCTTTGTGTCTTAGAGTCTTTGTGGCAAAAATATCTTTGTGTTTCCTTTGTGAAATTCCTTTAAGTCCTTTGAGGTTAATACACAAAACGCCGAAGGCGTTCATCTATATTGCTTTGGAACCCGCTATCCTCCTTATAAGGGCTACGGCATTAAACAGAACCAGCAGGTAACATACGGAAGTAAACATCCAAATCACCGATATATTGAACCAGATCGTATCAGTTTTCTGACTATTCAGTTGCTTTCTGGGAGAAAAAAATCTTGCCCGACCATAGTTCGAGGCGGGTTCCTCGTAGATATTATCCCGCGTTCTCACCAACTCTTCGCCAATCCTGACAAAGGGGATTACATAATTCTTATTGGTCACCACTTGTTCAAGGGCCAGATTAAAATTATCACGATGAATAGATGCAAGGGTTTCCTTGCCCAGGGTTTTGTTCAGACTGTCGAGAAGCAAGGACTTTTTCTGTCCTAATTTCTGGTACTGTTCAAAAAAATGCAGGCTCAGATAAGTAAGGTAATCATGAGCTTCTGCTGCCAGATTTTCATTTTTCTTCAGATCTCCCAGGTCATTTACAAATTCAAAGGGAAATACATCCGGAAAAGCCCTTATTTTAAGCAATTCATTTTTCAGAAGGCCTGTATAGAAGCTTACACTGTCTTCATTGTTGGTCTGCATGCACAAAATCAGTGTTTCCTGTAACTTTGGAATAACATGGGACGAGTAGAAAGAAGCCTGGCTTAAACCTTTGTCAGTATTATAAACCAATTTTTCATATTCATTATCAGTAAACTGTTTTACCGCCAGTGCTTCGTATCCCCAGCGCGCAACCATAAAGTCAGCAAGAACAGGAGTATATCTGCCTGATCCGAGGTTCATCCGTTCATAAGGAATGATTCCCCCTCCAAGTATTAACTGCAAGGCAATCACAAGAGGAAGGATCCTTTTATATAACACGTCTGCATTCTTCACACTTGCGGAACATGTTAATCCAAAAAGAACACCAAAGCATGCCGTGCTGAAAAGTACAATCCAGTAAAACCAAATCATATGGTGGATTCCCAGGATCAGATTGCCTGTGAGAACATATAGAAATGTCTGTAGAGCAATAACCGGAAACAGATACATTATTTTTGAATTAATATAGCTGAACCGGCTGAATTCCAGGTACTCTTCCTTCTCAAGCATATTCCGCTCTTTCAGGATTTCCCCGGCACTAAGCACCAATCCCAGGAAGATGGCTACAACCACACTCAGAAACAGATAAACAGGAATATTTTCATTGGCTGCGTAGGTGTAAGTGCCATGTACCTTAATTCTGAAGGCAAGACCAATGAGCAGTGCAATCGCCGGACCTGTGATCAGCGTGCGAATAATGTCATTCAGTCGTGAAAACTTGCATTTAAAATTCCGGATCGAGAAAATCAGGAATTGTACTTCCAGGTTGGGAATTTTCAGTATTCTGGCGGGCAGCATCGATTTGGTAACGGTTCTGTCCTGTTTAAGTACCATGTCACGAAGATAAAGATCATGCCAGTCCTTTGGTTCACGTACCCGTTTCCATACATGTCCTTCCTTGTCGGGCAACTTATAATTTACCAGGTCCAGCAACTGTGACGGATCTACATCCTGCACCTCATGATAGGCCAGTTTGAGATTCTTACTGAGGTATTCAACTGCTCCCTTAACGGGACCATTATAAACAGCGATCCCTCCTTCATCCAGGATCCATATCTTGTCGAAGAATCTGAAAGTAAGGCTATCTGCCTGGCTGATGGTTGTGATTACAAGGTTACCTTTGAAGGAGTAATCATGCAGAATTTTAATGACCTTGGCAGCATCTGCCATTCCCAGTCCCGACAATGCATTGTCCACAAGCAATATTTGGGGTTCCCGCAATAGTTCAAGTGCAATATTTATCATCCGTCGCTGGCCGGGCTGAATGTGCTTGCTAAGTATTCCGCCAACCACAACATGTTTCAGCTCCAGCAGATCAAGTCGGCTTAGGACACTGTTTACCCGGGCATCCAGTTCACGGGCAGAAAGATGGCTGTAATACATCCTGGCGGTCATTGTCAGGTTATCTGAAACGGTCAATTCCTCGTACAGCAGATCTTCCTCGGGTACATATCCAATCGTACCTTTCAGCAGATACTTATTCTTCCACAGATCATACCCATTAATATAAATGGTGCCGGTATCCGGCTTAATTTTGCCCGCGAGCAGCTTAAGCAATGTGCTTTTCCCCACACCCTCCTTGCCAACAATTCCAATAAGCTGACCGGTTGTTTCAGAGGTTATGAAAGAGTGAACCTCTTTTTTTCCACTTGAAGATTTATATTGAACCTGATCTGCCATAAGCGACAGACCTCTTTTTTCCTGAAACTGCAGGAACCGGCTTTTCAGGTCGGAGTATGTAAGGATGGAAACTCCCTTTAAGCTGAGTTCATTGCCCGGTTCAATTAAACGAAAGCGGCATTGCAGGCGGGTTTCTTCATCGAAAAATTGCCCCGGGTGCATCATGCAACGAATGACGTACGACTTTATCTGATCCACGAACATTACAAGGATGTAACCTTTAAAACCCTCTGCCTCAAATATGCTATAATTTCCCCTTTGATGCGGTGCATTGCTTTCAATCCAGCGGCCCTCCAATATTTCATCCTGTGAAGTTTCGAGGGGTGAAAGCAACAAGTATTCAGCACCCTCTAAATGTGCCGGATCATCGTGTTCCAAAAAAGAACGGAATCTTTCTAACAGTGTGCTGTCTACTCCAATTCCCTTGAACAGAAAGCTCAATTGTTCCTTAAAGCCTTTTCTATCGTGCATTTTTAAAAGACAATCCTGAACAAGCAATAACAGATAGACTTTTTCACTAAATCGAAGCATCGTATTAATTTCCTGGCATAAACACTCGGAAATGGATTTGCCTGGAACACTAATAACAGATGAACGGTAATGCTGGTAAACCTGGTTAATATCCTCCGGATTAATCCCCAGCTTCTTAAAATATTGGATAATTATACCCTCTTCAGGAATATCTGATTTTTCCTGAACGGCGGTTTTTAGAATCGCTATGGTTTGAATTGCTAAATTAATTACGGTTTCGTTCATTACAACACCATAATTTATAAGTAAAAATAGTGAATTTGATTTGGGATTAATGATAACCAGGTCTTATAAGTGTTAAAAAAATATAAACATACTCTTAATGAGCATATAAGAAAACCAACTTTTCGTTACTTTTATCACCTGTAAGCATTTAAGCAGCTATGAGAAAACCAGCCCTTTTATCTTTGACTATATTGATTGTTCATTTATCGATAATCAAAGTCCAGGCGCAGGAAACGGCGATTAACCCTTCTCAATTAAAAGTCGAAACAGGACGTAATTATGATATCCGTTTTTATTTCCTCGATTTAAATATAAGCGATTCATCAACATATATTGCAGGACATGTGGCTGTCCACCTTGCAGTAAATGATCAGACCGGACAGCAAATCATGCTCGATATGCTGAATCTTCTTCATGCTGACTCAGTGAAGGTAAACCAGGAGAAGGCGGTCTTCAATCATACCGGGAATATGTTGAACGTTTCTCTTCCTATTTTGCCGGCGGGAGATTCGCTTGTTGTAATCGATGTATTTTACCATGGACTTGGAAAAAATGCAGGGGAAGTCACCGGAGTTTTCAATAAATCCAGCGCTTCAGTTAACAAGCGGATTACCTGGACTCTTTCGGAATCATTTCATGCCCTGAGCTGGTTTCCATGCAAGCAGTCCCTGACTGACAAGGCTGATTCAGTGTATGTATTTCTGAGTACGGATAAGCATCTGAAAGCAGGATCAAACGGATTGCTTACTGCCTCAAAGGATTTGCCGGATAACCGGGTGAGATATGAATGGAAGTGCCGTCATCCCATTGATTATTACCTGATATCCTTTGCTGTAGGTGATTATATGGATTATAGCTTTTATGCGAATGTAAACGATACCGATTCTGTGCTTATCCAGAATTATATTTACAGCAATCAGGATTATTTTAACCAAAATAAATCTTTGATTGACAGAACCTCCAGTCTGATGAGACTATACTCCGATTTATTTGGGGATTATCCCTATAAAAATGAAAAATATGGGCATTGTGTTGCACCATCCGGTGGAGGGATGGAACATCAAACCATGACTACTCTGGCAAATTTCTCCTTTTTGCTGGTTGCCCATGAACTAGCCCATCAATGGTTTGGCGATTATGTTACCTGTGCTACATGGCAGGATATTTGGATAAATGAAGGTTTTGCCTCCTATTCTGAATATCTTGCAAACCAGTATCTGGTTTCACAATCGGAGGCCGACAACTGGATAGTAAGGACCCAGGATTATATCAAATCCATACCCGGTGGAAGCGTATATGTGCCTGCGGAATTAGCCAATAATGAAGACCGGATATTTGATTACCGTTTAACCTATGCAAAGGGGGCTGCTATCATTCATATGATCCGCCAGGAAGTAGGAAATGATGAACTTTTCCTTGATATATTGAGGGAGTTTCTCAACAGATATAAGAACAATACTGCTACAGGGAATGATATGAGGGATCTGTGTTCGGAAATGACCGGGCGGAGTTTTGATCGCTTTTTTGAGCAATGGTATAAGGGAGAAGGCTATCCGGTACTTGCAGTAAACTGGTTCCACAGGAATGATACCCTTTATGTGCGTTCACTGCAGACTCCATCATCCTCTACTCCTATATTCAATTCATTGGTCGAATACCAGGTTTCCCTGAACAATCGCGACACCATTATTACACACCGGCAGGAATCAGGACTTGATAACTGGCAGGTTTACCTTCATGGCCAGATCTCATCAGTAATAGTGGATCCTCACCATTGGCTGTTAATGGATGTAACGGGAGTCAGCAAAACCGGAAACGAACAGGAGAATCATTTCATGCTTACACCCAATCCGGCCAGGGACAAAATTACATTGCATTTTACTGATCCGGTGTATAATTATAAATTATACCTGGCAGATTCTTCGGGAAGAATACTTCTCACTGAAGAGGCAAATACTTCTGAGAAGATCATTGATGTTGGCTTCTTAGCCAAAGGCATGTATTTTGTTATCATAAATGAAAAGAATGAAATCTATCAGACCCGGTTCATTAAGAACTAAAACAGGCCAAATATGCTATCACTGTTACGGCTTCTTTTTCTCCTGGTGATCCTTTGTATCCCCGCGGACAGGTTAATCGCACAGGCTAAGCCGTCTACCACCTCGAAAAAAGCCATGGAGGCATATAATCGCGCCATTCAGGATTATTCAGTGCGAAGTTTCGATACGGCTGAAAGATTCCTTGAGGAATCCATCCGGGCAGATTCTGCATTTATAGATGCATATCTGTTGATGGCGGAGGTAGCGCTGGATTGGGAAAAGCCGCTCAAAGCCATCGAGGCATATAAAAAAGGACTGAAAATAAATGAACAGTATTATCCCTATGGGTTTATCCGTTTAGGGCAATTGCAATATGAGGATGCTCAGTATGCAGAGGCTCTGAAATCATACAATCACTTTCTTCAGCTTCATACAGGAAATGTCAAAAATGAAGAAAAAGCAAAGGACGGCATTGTCCGCTGCACTTTTTCCATTGATGCCATCAAACATCCGGTTGACTTTAAACCCGAAAACCTGGGGAATGGCGTAAACTCAAATCTGGATGATTACTGGCCAAGCTTGTCAGCCGATGAGCAAACACTTGTCATTACCCGTCTTATTAAAAGTGAGGATTTTTTTAAAAAAGTCCAGGAGGATTTCTTTATCAGTCATTGGATAAATAACGGCTGGAGCGTGTCAAAAAATCTGGGATACCCGATCAATACATCAGATAATGAGGGTGCCCAGACCTTATCGGGCGACGGACGACTAATGGTATTTACCGCCTGCAACAGGAACGACGGGCTTGGAAGATGTGATCTTTACTGGAGCATCCGGAGAGGAGATAAATGGTCCACACCTCAGAACATGGGCAAAGCCAATTAACACGTCTTACAGGGAAACCCAGCCTTCTATCACCCCCGACGGCCGTACGCTGTATTTTGCAAGTGACCGTCCCGGCGGAAAGGGAAATCACGACATCTGGGTATCCTACAAAGACTCTGCCGATCATTGGACTGTGCCTGAAAATATGGGTGACAGCATTAATTCACCGGAAACAGAAATGTCTCCCTTTATCCATCCTGATAATCAATCGCTGTATTTTTCTTCCGATGGATTGATCGGGCTGGGAGGCTATGATATTTTTGTGTCCAGGCGAAATAAGGAAGGAAAATGGCGAAAAGCAGTCAACCTTGGATATCCTATCAATACAAACCGGGATGAAATTGGATTAATCGTCAATGCGAGGGGCGATAAAGCATATTTTGCTTCCAATATCGACATGAACCAGGGCAAGGATATCTTCTCATTTGATATGCCGATGCAGGGCAGGCCGTCCATGACAACATATATGAAAGGGCGGGTGCTGGATGCAGTTAACAATAGCTTGCTCAGGGCGCGGTTTGAATTAATCGATCTTGAAAACGGAAAGGATTTCTATAAATCCTATTCTGATAGTCTCACCGGTGAATTCGTGGTGAGTATCCCGGTTGATCATAATTATATGCTTAACGTATCACGGAAGGGATATCTTTTCTATTCCGAAAATTTTTCACTCAAGGGAGTCTTCTACCAGGATGCGCCTTTACTAAAGGACATCCCCCTGCAACCCATTGAAATCGGGAAAAGCATTGTGCTGAAAAATGTATTTTATGAAACTGATTCCTATGCGCTGAAAAAAGAATCCGAGATTGAACTGAAAAAGATAGTACAGTTCCTGAAAGTCAATCCGGGAATACGCATTGAGATCAGCGGATATACCGATAATGTAGGGGAAACGTCCTATAACCAGGTTTTATCAGAAAATCGTGCTAAAACCGTTGCCAATTACCTGGTAGCCGCTTCGGTTAACGCACAAAGAATTGTATTCAAAGGGTATGGAATGAGTAATCCGGTAACGTCAAACGATACAGAAGATGGAAGAGCCCAAAACAGGCGTACAGAATTGAAAATAATTAAATAAGGAGAAAAAGGCTTTATGGAACAGATGAGCGGAAATTACCTGCAAATTTTAAGACCTTCAGACAGGTATTTGCGTTTCTCATTGGTGACATCCATTCTGGAATCCCCATAATCCATTTTCAGGCGATCAAATTTAATCATCTTATCGTGAGCCCAGTTCATTTTCAAGCTGATCCGGTTGTAACTGTCCTTGGCCCTTAAGAGTTCCAATGTAGTACGAATGGGATTCTTCATTATTTTTGGTATTCTGAACATAGTATACGCAATTACAATATCCGGGTTATTAACTATTTGACCAATAACAGTAAATTGTACAAGAATGATGCCATATTGTATACGGACCTAACCTTTTTTTATTTTCTTTTGACAGATTTTTATTCATTCATTCGTTCTGACCTATGGACAACACCCTGATGATTCAGCAAATCCTGCACCAGATAAAGGCTGCAAAGGTAAAAAGCATTGCCAGTTCCACTATATATGAGGACAAAGATCCTCATGATCAGCAACATGAATTCCTGTTTTTCATTAAGCCGGAGATCATACAATTAGATGATGGGAATAAGCTGGAGGCTATTTTTGAATTGGTTTTGAGAAAAATTTCTCAATTTGGTTTTAATATCCGGGATATCCGGTTACTGGGTGCTTCGTATCTGGAAAAGTATAACATCATCGCTCAGCACTATGGCGTGATCAATGCCTTAAGCCGTGAACCACTAAAGGTTTTTACGAATGATGCTAAAAGCAGATTCATGGAAGTATACGAGCATGCTCCGGAGGCCGTCAAGGTGTTGGGAAGTCTGCAATTTCTGCAGCAATATCCGTCGTATACACCCGACAGCCTTCATCAGCTATGGCAGCAAAGCCATACGGCAAAGCTTTCCGGGGGTAACTATTGTGCCCTGGTAAAGGCTGGAGGAGAAGATATTTATCTTATTAACGGCTTTCATCCCAAACAACTAATTCATTTTACTGCCGAAGGGCGGATTATAATCCCCATTAAGCTGACGGGAAATCTGGACTGGGCAGTGGCAAGGAATCAGTTTATCGGAAAGACGAATCCGGCAGATGCTGCACCAGGAAGCCTGCGTAATGAACTGCTTATCAATAGGGAAAAGTTCGGATTGAATGATGTCTCTGCCAGCCAGAACGGGTTTCACCTGTCAGCCGGACCGGTAGAGGGATTGGTTGAACTTATGCGTTATGGATCCGATTTCGCTGCAGGAGATATAAAGAAACCAGCAGATTTTTCCTTTGGAAGACTACTACTGAAAGCTTTTTCAGAAGAAGCAACCGGCATTATTTGCAGTAACCGGATTGTAAGTTACAAAGGAAATAAGATAAGTACTTTTGATCTGACAGAAGAAAAGAATAGCGGGGAAGCAATTGAACTTCTGAAAGAATGCGATTTGAGAAATCAATAGCCGTCGGCTTAAGCCGACGGGAATAGATTGGAAATTGAGTTAATATCCAATCAGTTCAAAAGGGAGATCTATATTTTCTTTGAATTCAAGTCCCAGGTCATACATGTCCTCATCATCCTGTTCAAAATACCATAAGATATTCACCGAATGACCGGCCTCTTTCAGAAATTCCAGTTTAAAAAGAATATCCTGAACAAGTTTGGAGGTAGCCGTATTAAAATAAATATATTTAAAGATGAATTCCGTTTTCTTTTTTGGATGGGAGGCATAATCATCAAGCCAGTCGAGCACAGGCTGATAAAATGTAACAACGTCCTCTGGCAAAGATCTTCCGGTAATCTCAAAAATATCATTGTCAGGATCAAAAATTACCCTGGGAGTGTCATTTGTGGCTTTGATATCTAATGGTTGCATGAGATATGGAAATTATCCAAATAAAGATATTAAAAGAAATCTAAACCCCAAATTATTATTATTAACTTTGAAAAAAACCATAAATTATGGAATATCAACCTCTTCCTGACCGATATGAAAAAATAGCCTATAACAATTGTGGCAAAAGTGGTCTTAAGTTACCGGCAATCTCGCTTGGCTTGTGGCATAATTTCGGGGGTGTGGACGTTTTCGAGAACGGAAGGTCCATGATGCGTGCCGCTTTTGACAATGGCATCACCCACTTCGACCTGGCTAATAATTACGGTCCCCCTCCAGGTTCTGCAGAAGAGAATTTTGGCGTTATTATGAACAAGGATTTCAGGCCTTTCCGGGATGAGATGATCATTTCCACAAAAGCCGGATACAGGATGTGGGATGGCCCTTACGGCGAATGGGGATCCAGAAAATACCTGCTCTCCAGTCTGGATCAGAGCCTTAAAAGAATGAACCTTGAGTATGTGGACATATTTTATTCCCATCGCCCTGACCCGAATACCCCGTTGGAGGAAACAATGGGAGCGCTTGCACATGCTGTTAAGCAGGGAAAAGCAATATATGCCGGAATTTCAAATTATCCGGCCGAACTTACCAGAATTGCATCAGGTTTGCTGAGAGAAATGGGGACCCCGTGCCTGATCCATCAGCCCAAATACTCGATGTTTGAAAGATGGGTTGAAAATGACCTGCTCGATGTGCTTGAAAAAGAAGGAATTGGTCTTATTGCCTTTTCACCGCTCGCACAGGGAATGCTAACCGACCGTTATTTAAAAGGCATTCCTGAAGGATCGAGGGCTTCAAAGCCGCATGGCTTCTTAAAAGAAAATGACATAACACCTGAGAGGCTTGCAAAGATCCGAAAGCTGAACGATATTGCCATTTCAAGAAATCAAACACTGGCTGAAATGGCGATTGCCTGGCTTCTGAAGGATAAACGGGTAACATCCGTACTCATAGGAGCAAGCTCAGTTGCGCAGTTAATGGATAATCTCGGCGCGCTGAAGAACACATCGTTTACAAAGGATGAACTGGAGAAGATTGAGCTGGCGCTTAAATAGGGACGGGGATTCCGGTATTCGGTAATCGGTAATCGGTATTCGGTAGTTCGTTACCGGTAATCGGTAATCAGTAATCGGTAGGAGTTCGTTATCAGTGAAATCTGCGAAATCTGCGAGAATCAGCGAGCAAGAAAGCCCCGCAAACACAAGTTTATCTGCGAGATCTGTGAGAAACTGCAGAACCGCAGAACGGCAGAACTATTCATTCGTACTTCAAAACCTCGGCCGGATTTGCCATCCCGGCCCTGTATGTCCGGTAACACACCGTTATGAGTGCAATTAGCAGGGTAATCAGGAACGAAAAGAAGAACTCTGCAAATTGAATGTTGATTCTGTAATGGAAGTTTTGCAACCATTTATTCATCAGAAAATAAGTAATTATCCATGCCGGGATTGTTGAAATGGCAATCATCACCATTACTTCACGAACGAACAGCAGCATGATCCCTGTCAGTGAGGAACCAAGTACCTTGCGAAGGCTTATTTCCCGGGCACGCTGTTCTGTTGCAAAGGATGTAAGACCGAACAGTCCGAGGCAGGCAATGAAAATGGCCAGAATAGAAAATGCAACCGCAATGCGGGCTGTACGTTTTTCTTCCTTGTAGAATTTTTCAAACTCCTGATCGAGAAAGAAATACTGGAAGGGTTCGTCATTGGTAAATTTGTGCCAGGTTTTATCTATCAGTTTAATAGTCTGGTCAATGTTGTCCTTGTTCAGCCTGATTGTAAGATATCCTGCCCAATCCCATCCCTCGGGTTTCATCATGAACACAGCGGGATCAATATTCATTCGAAGGGACTGATAGTGAAAGTTTTTTGTAATTCCAACCACATTATGATATCTTCTTTCTTCCAAGGTTTTGCCGGGCTCAATAAATCGCGTATTGAAAGGGTCTGCCAATGCAAAACGACGCACCGTTTCCTCATTTATGATCATCATACTGCTGTCGGCACTGAAGTCCTTATTAAACATCCTGCCTTCTTCGATCGGGATCCTGTAAGTTTCCAAAAAGTCATAATCAACCCAGTTAACCTGCATAAGGTAGGTTTCCTCCGCCGGCCTGCCATCAATCTGAAATCCATTGTTGTTATTCGGATATCCGGGAATTGCTGTGGAATTTGTTGAACTGTATAACTCCGGGTATCTTGCCAATCTCTTCCTTAAAGGGAATGATCTTTTTTTGTACAGCCTCCATGCGCCGGATGACAAGCAGTTGTTCCTTGTCGAAACCCAGGTCCTTGTTGATCATATAATGGATCTGTTTATAAATGATCATTGAACCCAGGATGAGCGCAATAGAAATCATAAACTGAAAGACGACAAGTATACTTCGCAGGCGTGCATTGGATAGCCCGAGCTTTAACTTACCGTATAATACTTTTACAGGCATAAATGAAGCGAGGAACCATGCCGGATAAGTTCCCGACAAAATGCCAATCAGAAAGGCCAGAAGAATTAAGCCGGGTATAACATACCATTTTGAAAAATATCCGACAACGAGATTGGTTTGCAGCATGTTGTTAAATACCGGAAGCAATAACTCCACAATCACTATAGCAAGACCAAGAGATATTAAAGTCAGAAGAACGGATTCAACCATAAACTGCCGGATAAGCAAGGTTCGGGTAGAACCCATTACCTTTCGCAGACCCACTTCCCTCGAACGCTTGGTTGACCGGGCTGTAGAAAGGTTCATATAATTTATGCCGGCAACGATCAGAATTAAAAAGGCAATGCCGGAAAATATGTAAATATACCTTCGGTCGTTGGCCTGCTTGAAATCAGATCCTATTTCGGGGTTTAGATGCACGTCGGAAAGTGGCTGCATGTAAATTCCATACTTGTTGCCTTTTTCAGCGAATGCTTCCAGGTCAAGACCTAAAGTTTTTTCAACCTGAGGACCGACATATTTTTCGATCAGCAAGGGTAATTTATCCTTTACAGATTGAGCTGACGCATCCTGTTTCAGCAAGACATAGGTTGTAAAGCTGTTTGAAAGCCAGAAATCATCATTAGCCCGGGGGTGCGAGAGGAAGGAGATCAGCATGTCAAAATCAAAATGACAATTTTCAGGCACATTTACCATTACACCAGTAATTGTATACAAAGTAGTATCATTTCCTATTCTGAGATGGTGTCCGATTGCTGAACCATTCCCAAAATATTTAACCGCCTGGCTTTTGGTCAGAACTACGGTATTGGGCGATGTAAGAGCATTCTCAGGATTGCCTTCTATCAAAGGAAGTGTAAAAACCTCAAAGAAATCTGAATCTGCAAAAGCTATATGTGATTCAATGAATTTTCGATCTTCAACCTGAACCAGGGTTTCATCCCAACTGGTCATGCGAATTGCAGTTTCTACTTCAGGAAATTCCTCTATAAAGGCCTTTGCCGTAGGTGATGCAGTCCATGAAGCCTTAAATTCAGATTCACCCATTTTTCCGTCAATATATAAGCGGTAAATACGATCATACTTTTCATTGAATTTATCAAAGCCCAATTCATGAATAACAAATATGAAGATCATAAGACTGCAGGCAAAGCCAACTGCCAGGCCCAAAATATTAATAATGACGTAGGTTTTATGACGAAAAATATTTCTGAGAGCTGTCTTGAAGAAGTTGCTAAACATAATTCCTTCAGGTTTTTTAATTAGACGAATGAGATATATCGAAGTTACACACTAATTTTCAATATTTTTACAGCTATATAATCATAACCTATGCGAAAACAGGTAGATGCAATATTACAGAAGAACGGTTTCATTATTGATATGGATGGAGTTCTGTATCATGGAAACAGGTTATTACCGGGAGTACAGGAATTTGTAGATTGGCTTTCTGCCAACAATAAAAGATTTGTTTTTCTCACCAACTCAAGTGAACGCACTCCGAAAGAACTTCAGGAAAAACTTGAGCGCCTTGGCGTGGTGGTTGAAAAGGATGCATTTTACACCAGCGCATTGGCCACTGCTATGTTTCTGAGTGCACAAAAACCAAGAGGCAGTGCCTATATCATTGGAGATGCAGGCCTGATCAATGCCCTCTACAATGTTGGGTATACAATGAACAATATTGATCCTGATTATGTGGTTATCGGTGAAACCAGGGGATATTCATACGAGGTAGTTGAAAAAGCAATCAATCTTGTAATGAATGGAGCCAGACTGATCGGGGCGAATCCTGATACAACGGGTCCCGGTGAACATGGAATTGTTCCGGGCACCAAGGCCCTTGTTGCACCCATTGAAATGGCTACCGGAAGAAAAGCCTATTTTGTGGGCAAGCCCAATCCCCTGATGATGCGTAACGCACTTAAAAAAATCAAGTGCAACAGGGAAGAATCCGTTATTATTGGCGACAGAATGGATACGGACATTGTTGCCGGAATTGAATCCGAAATCGACACCTGCCTTGTCCTGAGCGGCATCACAAGCCGTGATATGATTGATCACTTCCCCTACCGCCCGAAGTACATACTGAATGGGATAATAGATTTGGTACCGTAATAAGTTGAATATAAATGAATTATGAATTATGAATTATGAATTATTGCGCGGAGCAAATACGGTAGTTTAGAAATTTACGATTTACGATTTACCCTGCGAGGGATTACGATATAAAGAAGCCTCCGGGTTGTGAAAACACCGGAGTCTTTTCGGCTTAAGTTCAGTTTAATTAAGTATTTGTTTGCTGAGAGAAATAATTCTTACGGGTCCTTTTAAACCTGAAGGCCTTAAGGGCATATCCTTATTCAGGAATTCAGTTATGGGAGAAGATGTGGATAGATTCTGAATCTTTCCGAACTGAATAAGATCCCCGATAAAACGATTCCTGTATATATTTGCCACAGATACTTCAAGCAGGTTTTCATTCTTCAGCATACCTTTTACGGGGATATAAGTTCCGGTCTTCCATACCCGCCCCAGATTAGTACCATTTAATTTAATTTCAGACAATGTTTCGAATTCTCCCAGATCAAGCAGGATCGAATCAGCCTTTTGTATTTTATCCGCAGGAAATTTGAATGAAATAGCATATTTCGCAGTGCCGGAAAAATATTTTATATCCGGATTGTCTGATTCTGTTAACCACTGCAACTTTGCAAATTGAACAGGTTGAATTGTTGCTGAATATCCGGGCTCAAAACTAATCCTTCCTGAATAATCAGTAAGTATAAACTCCTTTTCTTTTGAGAATTTTAGGGTGTATTTTTTCTGCTGGTCACTTGTCAGTTCAAATTCTCCTTCTGTATTTGAAACAGTTACCAACGAATTATTCTCAATTACAATACAAGGAACAGCGTGTAATTCGGAAGTATCATCTGCCGGAAATATTTGTTTCCCATTCATTTTAATACTTACAATATAATTTGCAGGTTTTTGATTCTTAAAAACAAAAAGCAGTGACTGATAAGGCTTTAAAGTAACCGGCAGCGTGGTGTAAATGCCATCCATCGTGTAAACAGCTGTTTTAATAATACTTCCGTACTCCGGATCCCATATTTCGGGAGTCTTTCCGGTTATCCGAAATGACATTTCCCTGCTAATCTCAGCGTTTTGTTGATTCATTACAAAATATATATCGTTGCCATCCAGTTTTTTATGAATAAACAGAAGGTTCATACCATCATCCTGGCGGGTGTTTACATCAGGAAGAATTTTCTCAGTTTTCAAAACATCTGCCAGAGGGATTCCCCAATATACCTTTCCATCACCATAATTATTTAAGGAAACCAATTGGCCGTCAATTTTTCCCCAAATCAGGGCTACCAATTCATCAAAGTCCTTTTTGCTGGTTTTAATATCGCTTACCGACAACATCCGGAGAGGTTTTGGAGCATATAAAATAATGCCTTCTTTTACCAGCTCCCCTACCCGTGCTAATGTTTCAAAACTTATACTTTCAACCGGAGGCAGACACAATACCGAATAGGCAATTTTTTCGTTCAAAACCAGTTTTCCGTCGATGACCTTGATCCTGTTTTTGAGGATGTCGTAATTACATGAGTTGAACATGTAACCAAAAGGAAGGGTGTTTGACTTATTATAGGTTAAAAACTGAGGCAATTGGTCACCCAGATAATATAAAATATCGTGACTGGCAACTCCTTGCTGAATAACATCCTGAATACGAGACTGATAATCAAACCATCCCGAAATATATTTCCAGTCACTGTTGTTTCTGTTAAAATGTGCCCCAAATTGCCCGAGGGTCATACCTGGTTTATTATCATTTGGCTGATGCACATTGCTATGCAGGATCATTTGATTGATACCGGAGCAGAATGCTTTATCCCCAAAAGGTTTTAACCCCGCCGGGGTTTCAGAATAATGTGCATAACCGGTATAAGCCTCGGATGCCATGACGGGCTTCCCATAACCAATGGCAGCACAGGAAGGCATATTTAATTCTACCCCGGTTCCCGGATAATAAGTGACGTTTCGTTTGTCATCGGTTGCCGACCAGAATTCATACATTGGCAGATCAACGTATTGAGTGGTTTTGAGAATATCCAATGATGGATAACCTGTATTTCCATAAATAACTTCGGCATGAAACTCAATTTTATTTTTGTGAAGGAGTTCACCGAAATGTCTGTAATAATTATTTTCAATCAGTTCACCACCGGTTTTACGTAAATCGAATAATACAGCTTCGTCAATTTCAGCATTTCCAGTGGTTTCGCCGCAAAGCACAGGAATATAAGATATTAATGAATATCCGCGACGTTGTTCAAATTCACTCAACATGTTGGTTGTCCAGTTCTGATAGCCACATTCCCAACTGTCAATTAACATGAATTTAAAGGTGTTTCCTGCGAATGTACCGGCTTTTTCAATGAGTTTTGCCGGAAAGCTTTTAAAATGAAGATTCAGTGCTGCAGTATCCATTTTATCGCATTCCAGACCGGTTCCCGCAGCTGTGGCTGGTGCATTAACAGATCCCGTGGTTGTATATCCGAAACGGATAACGGTCCAGTTCCCTTCGGCCGGTTTCCAGTTCAGTGTTCCGTCATTGTTCATTTTTGAGGTGATATCAATGACCTCTTTGCCATTGTTCTGTTTCGAAGAACCTGAAGTACTTGAAAAGCTGTTTTCTCCGGTTGCTTTAACATCCCCGGATTTTTCAGAAATAAAATCGATTGCATTTGAATACATGGGATTCTCCTCTTCAGGCAGAAACTCACATTCAGCAATATTGAAGGGGAAGTAATCATCTAAATTGCCGGTTTTGGTTAAAGATACCTGAAAGTATTTTGCTGAAGTTTTTTCAAATGAAACAGAAATCACCTTATTCACGCCGCTTATGGTAAATTCTTTGATTTTATTGAATTTCCTGCCATCATCCGATGATGAAATACTATAGGTTGAAGTTATATCAGCAAGATTACCCCATGTGAAAACTATCCGGGGCAGGATGACAATTTTTCCGGCTGTAAATGCCTCCTTAAACTGAAAGGTTAATTTGTCCCCCCTTGCAATTTTTAATGCGCTTACCGTACATCCGTCAAGGACTATATCATTCTGAACTACTTCATTCAAGAGAACCATTGGTGCAGCATGGTGAAATGAATTCTGAGGATTGTCGCTTTTAATGGCAACAACGGCCACATCTTTATAAAAATTCAGGTTGGCAAAGGGCTGTTTCAATTGAACAGCCTCCTGTTTAGAAGCACTTATTATGGTTTTTGTCCAGACGTATTGTTTCATCGACATCTCCGGTGTTATCCAGGGGCCACCACTGGTGCTCCATCCGTCACAATTGTGCAGGCCAATTGAAATGCCCAAACGGTTCGCTTCATTTAAAGCCCATTGAAACATCTCATACCATTCAGGTGTATTGAAAATTACTTTTTTCATGCCAAAATCACGATCTCCAAACAAGCCTACATTCAGGATAGTAGCCTGAACAATTCCCTGTTCCTTCATGGCTTCAAGGTCTTTGGTAATTCCTTCTTTTGTAATGTTACCGTCCAGCCAGTGCCACCAGGTATGAATCTTTGCACTGGCCGATGGATTTTTGAACCCGGATTCGCTAAGTTGTTGATGATCCTTCGGTTTACAGGAAGAGAAAATGAGCAATAGAACAAAAAAGAGATGAATTAGGCGTTTTACATAAGTTTTCATAAAACAGTTTTGAGAGATTTTTATAGATTTTTTTTATTTCACCATGGGAGATATACAAATGTAATTTTTTGCAGACAAGAGGCTTCCTGAATTATTGAATTTTTCCTGAGAATTATAAGGCCAGTTTTTTGATTGCCTCAGCCATCGAAGTGACAAAAAAAACCCTTCCCATTTTATTGCTCTCCCTGATAAAATCCTGCAAACTTTTGCTGGTGAATTTTAAAGGATTAGTAATTATTGCTAATTGTACCCTGTAGTTTGAAAACTTCTGCAGGATTTCCCCTGCAAGACGTGATTTAAGGTCAAAAAAGTCAGATCCGATATTCTTTTCATGAAAAATCAGTTTATCCGAACCCATATAACCTGCTTCGGCCATAATATCCAGGGCATCCTGGGGAGTAGTGATGATGATTTCATCCGAAATTAATTCAGCCAGTTTAATTCCGTTTATTTCAAAAATCTCTATTTTCACTGTGCTAATGTGCTAATATGCAAATGTGCTGATGTGAAAACTGCATGACTGCATGACTGCAAAACAGCAAAACTGCAGAACTGCAGAACTGCAGAACTTACTTACAGTTTATATGCTTCTGCAAATTCGTCAGAAATGTAGTTATCATAACTCATGCACACATGGGTGGCAAATTCAACGGCCGTAGCCACAATTTCTTTCCAGGTATTTTCCGGAAGTGTTGACAAGTCATTATAACCGATATTATGGCGGCAAAGTGAATAAACAATCCCGGCGTTGAAATTATCCCCTGCACCAATAGTACTAACAGGATCCAGAGTTTTTACAGGACAAGTAAACGAATACCTTTCGGTGCGCACAAATACGCCCGTTTTATTTGCTGTATAAAGCAGGTTTTTGCAATGCGTACTGGCTTCAGCATAAGCCTCATCAGCATCATCAGCACCCAGTATAAAAGAAAAATCTTCATTGGAACCACGAACAATGTTTGCATGGGACATATTCTCCAATATCAGAGACCGTAATTTTGGTAATTCATGCAGGTGCTGTTTCCTGAAATTGGGATCATAAATAACAATTGCCTTCTTTTTGTTTGCCTCACGGATAAACTCCATCAATTTGGACCGTACTTCCATTGTAATGGCGTAAATGGATCCGAACAAAACAATATCATCTTGTGAAATATCCGGAAATTTTACATCCAGGCGCTTGTCAGGATATATCTTGTAAAAATCATAACTTGCGTCATTGTTTTCATTCAGGAAAGCTAGCGCAAGTGTTGACTTGCCTCCATAATACCGGTAAACATACTGGGTGGAAACATGATTTTTTTTAAGAAAAGCATCAATTATGTTGCCCACCTCATCCATGCCATACTCACCCAAAAAATAAACAGGCAGATTGAGTCTTCCCAAAGTTACTGCACTGTTCAGACAGGCTCCGCCGGCTTTGGCAGTAAATGGCAACTGATTTTTAAATAAAATATCCAGAACTGTTTCGCCGATTGTATATATCTTCCTCATATTCAAATACTAAATTTTTTTATAGTTAATGCTAAGTTAATTGATTATTTGAAATTGTACTGAACTTTTGTCACGCACTATTCCGTTTCAAAATAAATGGTATATTTATTGACAGTCTATTCCATAGCACATTAAAAAAAAATTACACATGAGTTTATTTAAGACATTGGAATCCAATTCAAAAAATACAGACGATATTTTTTCAGGCACAGCGGTTGAGCATGTAAAATGTCTGATCATCGGATCAGGTCCTGCCGGTTATACTGCAGCGATCTATGCTGCCCGTGCCAATTTAAAACCTCTTTTGTTTAAAGGCATTCAGCCCGGAGGTCAATTAACGACAACAACAGAAGTAGAAAATTTTCCTGGTTATCCCGAAGGGATCACCGGTCCCAAACTGATGGACGACCTTGATCAGCAGGCCGCCCGTTATGGCACCGATATTCGTTGGGGAATTGCCACAGCAGTGGATTTTTCCCATACCCCGCATAAGGTGATTATTGATGAAAAACAATTGTTTACTGCAGATACTGTAATAATTGCAACCGGGGCCACAGCGCGCTACCTGGGACTTGAGTCAGAGGAAAAATATAAAGGTTCCGGTGTTTCAGCCTGTGCCACCTGCGATGGATTTTTCTACCGGGGAATGGATGTAGCTGTTGTCGGAGGTGGTGACACCGCCTGTGAGGAAGCAATTTATCTGTCGGGAATGTGTAAAAAGGTATATCTCATAGTCCGAAAGGATTTTCTCCGTGCATCCCGGATCATGCAACAACGTGTAACGGAAATTTCCAATATTGAAGTGCTGTTTGAAAGAGTCACAAAAGAACTTCGCGGAAACCAGGTAGTTGAAGAAGTGGTTCTCATTAAGAGACAGGGACTACCGGATGAAACAGAGGAAGTGATAAAGATTGACGGATTTTTCCTGGCGATCGGACATAATCCGAACTCCGAAATTTTCAAACCCTTTATTGAGACCGATGAAACCGGTTATGTGAAGACAATTCCGGGTACCTCAAAAACCAATATTCCGGGTATTTTTGCCTGTGGTGACGTGCAGGACAAGGTATACCGCCAGGCTGTTACTGCAGCAGGTTCCGGCTGCCAGGCTGCCATTGATGCGGAGCGGTATATATCCCATAAATAACATTTAATGAAATTATATAAAGTTTGCCTGTAACTTTATGTATTTCTCAGATAAAAAGTTAATTTAGTGCCCTTCTTTTATATCTTGAATTAAGAGCTGATTAACGTCTAATAGTATAAAATTATGGCACTACAAAGAAGAGTATATTTAGATGCATCTGAAATGCCCAGGCAGTGGTATAATCTGGCCCCGGATCTTCCAACTCCCATGCAGCCGCCATTGGGTCCCAACGGAAAACCGATATCACCCGACATGCTGGCACCGGTATTTCCAATGAATCTGATTGAGCAGGAAGTCAGCCATGGAACGGTGGATTGATATTCCCGTGGAAGTACTTGAGATGTTATCTATCTGGCGTTCCACCCCGCTGGTCAGGGCATACGGACTTGAAGCAGCTTTGAAAACGCCCGCGAGGATATATTATAAAAATGAAAGTGTTTCCCCAGCCGGAAGTCATAAGCTCAATACGGCCATAGCCCAGGCCTGGTACAATAAACAATTCGGAATTAAGAAACTTACCACGGAAACCGGAGCAGGCCAGTGGGGAAGTGCACTGGCTTCAGCCTGTGCATTGATCGGACTGGAATGCAAGGTGTTTATGGTACGGATCAGTTTTGATCAGAAGCCGTTCCGAAAATTATTGATGAATACTTATGGTGCTACCTGTATAGCCAGTCCGAGCAATGAAACCCAGGCCGGCAGGGATGTGTTGGCCAAAACCCCAAATACCCCCGGCAGTCTGGGAATTGCCATCAGTGAGGCCATTGAGGCAGCGGTTACAGATCCGACGGGGCAAACCCGTTACAGTCTGGGCAGTGTATTGAACCATGTAATGCTTCATCAGACCATCATTGGTCTTGAAGCCAAAAAACAGCTTGTCAAGTTCGGGGAAAAACAGCCTGACATCGTAATTGCCTGTGCCGGTGGCGGAAGTAATTTTGCCGGGATTTCCTTTCCTTTTATTTATGATAAGATCCATGGTGCCAATATCAAGATCATTCCGGTTGAACCAAGTTCATGCCCTACCCTCACCCGGGGTCCGTTTTTATATGATCACGGTGATACGGCAAAAATGACTCCCTTGTTACCCATGCACACGCTGGGTCATGGCTTTATTCCCGAGCCCATCCATGCGGGTGGCCTTCGCTATCACGGGATCAGTCCCCTGGTTTCGGCTGCACTGAATGACAAGTTGATTGATCCGATGGCACTTGACCAGATTGAATGTTATGAGGCCGGTATTCTATTCTCAAAAACAGAAGGAATTGTTCCTGCCCCGGAAACCAATCATGCCATTGCAGCAACCATCCGTGAAGCATTAAAAGCGAAAGAAGAAGGAAAGGAAAAGGTGATCCTCTTTAATTTCAGCGGACATGGATTGATGGATATGGTAGGATATGACAAATTCCTGACAGGAAAACTGAGCAAGCACGAAATGTCAGATAAGGAACTATTCCAGTACCTGGAAGAATTGAAAGATTATCCCAAGCCGGTATAAAAAGTGACGAGTGACGAGTGACGAGTGACAAGTAAGAAATAATCCCGGCAGGGATTTATTGTTGGTAGAAGAATGTAGTGAAGTCATTCAGTTCTGCAGTTCCGATTCATCAGGAAAATAATAACAAAATCCCCGGCAAAATTTCCGGGGATTTTTAATTACAGGCCTAACTTTAGGTTTATGTAAGATTAATCAATGTTTGGTATTATACGTTATAAGCTGATTCTCCGTGTTCATAAACATCCAGACCTTCCTCTTCAATTCGTTTTTCAACACGTAATCCATTAAAGTATTTTAAGGCAAGAAACAAGATGGTTGATGTACCCAGTGCCCATCCTGCTATGGAAACTACGCCAATTACCTGGCTTTTCAACAAGGCACCGCCATGTCCATACAGAAGACCCTGGCTGGTGGAAAAGAATCCTACCAATAAAGTTCCAAAAGCTCCGCAGATTCCATGTACTGAAATTGCACCGACAGGATCATCAATTTTAGCTACCTTATCGAAGAATTCAACAGCCAGCACAACAAGCACACCTGCCAATATCCCGATAATGAGCGCACCTCCGACTGATACTGCATCACATCCGGCTGTTATAGCAACAAGTCCTGCCAAAGCGCCATTCAATGTCATACTCAGCGTAGGTTTTTTGTTTTTCATCCATATATATAACATGGTTGAAAAAGCTCCACCGGCAGCGGCAATGTTGGTTGTGACAAAAATCAACGATATGGCCGTGGCATTGACCTTACCGGTTGCAGCAAGCTGTGATCCCGGGTTGAATCCGAACCAGCCGATCCATAAAATGAAAACTCCGAGTGTTGCCATGGTCATACTGTGACCGGGAATGGCCTTTGCTTTTCCGAATTTGTCATATTTTCCGATCCGGGGGCCTAAAACCAAGGCACCGATCATGGCTGTCATACCTCCTACCATGTGAACCACCGAAGAACCTGCAAAATCATGGAAAGGAACTGCCATCTGGCTCAACCAGCCACCACCCCATGCCCAGTGACCTGAAACAGGGTAAATTACAAGCGTAATAAACCCGCTGTAGATCAGATATGCATTGAATTTTGTTCTTTCAGCCATAGCGCCTGAAACAATGGTGGCGGCAGTAGCAGCAAATACAGTCTGAAAGATCAGGAAGGCCATATCCGGCATATCGGTACGGTAAGTATTCTTCATGAAATATATCAAGTCCCCCCCAAAACCCGTTTTTGCTTCCGAACATGATACCAAAACCGATTGCCCAGAAAATGATGGTTCCGATTACAAAATCCATCAAATTCTTAAAAAGTATGTTGGTCGTATTTTTTGACCTAGTAAATCCGGCTTCGACCAGGGCAAACCCGGCCTGCATAAAGAAAACGAGAGCGGCAGTAATTAACACCCAAACCGTGTTAAGTGAAAAAGCGTAATCAATTAGCGCTGTTTCCATTGTGCTGATCTTGTCAGCAATTAATAATGTATCGGTCATGATTTTCTAAGTTTTGAATGTTATTACTCTCCGCCTTCCAGGTACATGGCCTTGTCTCCCCGCTCGCCGGTCCGAATCCGGTATGCATCCACGATATCGGAAATAAAAATTTTTCCATCACCTATTTCACCTGTCCGGGCAGCCGATAAAATGGCTTTTACGGCACCGTCCAGAAACTTTTCACGACAGTAAAAAGTGATCAGTATCCTTTCGATGGTGCTTGTATCGTATTCTATGCCGCGATAAATGCGTGTCTCATGGGATTTTCCGATCCCCCTGACGTCCCAGAAGGTAAACCATTCAATGCTTGCTGCATTCAAGGCTTCCTTTACCTCGTCGAATTTGGATTTTCGAATTACAACTTCAATTTTTTTCATATCAGATGATGTTTTTGTGGTTATTCATAATTTCAAAAAGAAAACCCTACAACGACATAAAGCTGTTCCTTTTCAGGATTAAATATGACCTGTCCGGTTACCGGTATGCTGAATGAATCCGTGATTTTAATTTCTTTGGTGGTGCCAATGCCGACGTTACACAATGGCAAATTCGCCATCTGACGTATGCCAGCCATCACCAGCCCCCAGAAAAAGACTGAAGTGCTTGAAAGCATAGCCAGCCTGGAAATACATATCTCCGCCAACCGATGCGGCACCACCTGCTTCATTTAATATATAATTTGCACTTAACGACAGACCCTTTATTGTATAGCCCGCATTGATTTCAAAAGCCTGGCTGCCTGTTGAATCTGAAACATCAAAAAACTCCTAGTCCGGGATAATAGTAATCTGTCACACCCAGACTCAAGCCAAATTTAAAGGCATACGAAATGTAAGGATCAACCTCCGCATAACCATGCGCATCAAAAGAGCCCCAGACGCCAACCGTTAATCCGCCGGTCACGAATTTTACGGTGGGCTGGACAGCAGGTCCGGTTCCCAATTTGCTTCCACGCCAAATGTAATTGGAATACAGATCGGCTCCTGCGCTGAATTTAGATGGGGATTCTTCATCCTGTGCCTTCAAACCAGTTGAAATTAACAATCCGGCTAACACACCTGTAAAAAGTAACCATTGCCTCTTCATAATCTTGTTTATTTAAATTAGTAATAGAATGACGATGCAAATATATTTATTTATTTTTATATACCCCTATATTTTCATTATTTATTTTTATTTTTTTTGATTATTATTATTTATTATACCATATATTTTATGGGGTTATATACATTTATTTTATTTTTATTTAATATTATACCCCTTTTTATTAAAATATATAAAATCACTTGTCAGGGCTTGAAAATCTTACGTCCATGGATTTTATTTTATATTTGCACCGCTAAATATTTCACCATACATGATGGATACCATTAAGGAAATTTTCGAAGCAGAAGCCCGTGCAGTTCTCAATATTCCGGTAACGGAAAACTTTGACAAGGCATGTGACCTGATTTACAAAGCAGTGCATAAAAATAAAGGCAAGGTAGTTGTAAGTGGTATGGGAAAAGCCGGCCAGATTGCACTGAACATAGCCACAACATTTTCGGCAACAGGAACACCGGCTGTTTTTTTACACCCTTCAGATGCCCAACATGGGGATCTGGGTGTAATTCAACCCAGTGACGTGTTATTGCTTATTTCAAATTCCGGCAAGACAAGGGAGATCATTGAGCTGTTTAACCTGGTAAAGATGCTGGGATATGACATGAGTGTTATAGTGATTACAGGAAGTCCGGACAGTGAGCTTGGCAACCTTGCCCATGTCACTATTTCAACAGGAAATCCTATAGAGGTTTGTCCGTTGGGACTTACACCCACCACGTCCACTACGGTCATGACCGTTATTGGTGATGCATTGGTTGTATTAATGATGAAACGCATTGGATTTACAGCGGCAGATTATGCCAAACGCCACCATGGGGGATACCTTGGTGTAAAGTCGCGGGATGCGGCGAAGAATGAGAAGTAACTTAATTTAGAATTGTAAAAAATAACCGCAGAGATCTCTGAGTCTTGCACAGAGGGCACAGAATATATCAATTCTCTGCGACCTCTGCGCATTCTTCGCGGACTCTGCGGTTAACTTTTGGGTACTAGTATTAACCCAGGACCGAAGCGATTTTGTCAGCTTTATAATGGCCGGCCCTCAGTTTTTCCTGGACTTCAGCAAATGCATTCACAGTATATTCAACATCTTCAAGCGTATGTGCCGATGTGGGAATAATTCGAAGCATGATGATATCCTTCGGTACTACAGGATAAACAACAATCGAACAGAACAATTTATAATTCTCACGAAGGTCGATGACCACATTTGTAGCTTCGGGAACGGTACCCGCAAGGAATACAGGGGTCACGGGCGATTCGGTATTTCCGAGATTCAGTCCTTTTGACCGGAATCCTGCCTGCAATGCCTTTACGATAGTCCATAATTTTTCACGCAATTCCGGCTTGGTTTTTATCAATTCCAGGCGTTTTAACCCGCCAATGACCATGGGCATGGGCAAAGACTTGGCATAGGTCTGCGAACGCATATTGTAGCGGAGGTAATTTACTACATCTTCCTTTGCTGCAATAAATGCACCAATACCTGCCATGGATTTTGCAAATGTACTGAAATACAGATCTATTTCATCCTGAACTCCAAAATGTTCAGCTGTTCCGGCACCGGTTTTTCCCATAGTTCCAAATCCGTGGGCATCGTCCACCAATATGCGGAAACTGAATTTTTTCTTTAATTCAACAATTTCTTTCAGCTTGCCAAGGTCTCCTGCCATTCCGAATACGCCTTCGGTAATAACAAGAATACCGCCGCCGGTTTCAGTAGCCAGTTTAGTAGCCCGTTCCAGCTCTTTTTCCAGGTTGGCCATGTTATTATGCGGAAACACAAATCTTTTCCCCATATGTAATCTTACTCCGTCGAGAATGCAGGCATGTGATTCAGAATCATAAACAATCACATCATTTCTGTTCACCAGTGCATCAATGATGGAAATCATTCCCTGGTAACCGTAATTCAACAGAAAAGCATCTTCCTTGCCAACAAATTCAGCGAGCTGGCCTTCAAGTTCTTCATGCTTTGTAGTCTGGCCCGACATCATGCGTGCACCCATCGGATAGGCCATACCATATTCCCGTGCAGCTTCGGCATCTGCCTTACGTACCTCAGGATAATTGGCAAGACCAAGATAATTGTTCAGACTCCAGTTCAATACTTCTTTACCCCTGAAACGCATCCGGGGTCCGATTTCACCTTCGAGTTTCGGAAACAGAAAGTAACCATGTCCAACTTTTTGATATTGTCCAAGAGGTCCCCTGTTTCGGTTAATCTTATCAAATATGTCCACGACTAAGAAATTTAGTTAATAATAAAGGAGTAAAAGTAGCCTTTTTTGAATTATAGTCAACAAACTGCAATAAGAATTGATTTTCCTTGTTTTAATTTAGAATGGTAATAAAGGTTTTTTACTAAAAAATTGTAACTTTGCGCGATGGTCAAAAATCAACTTTATACTGTTTTATTGGTTTTGCTGACGGCTCTCGCAACTTTTTCCTGTTCTCAATATGAAAAGATTGTAAAGAGCGAAGACGTTAATCTAAAGTATACCAAGGCCTTCGAGTATTACAATAAAGGAGATTATGTGAAGGCCGGCGCCTTGTTTGATCAGCTTGCTCCATTGACCCGTGGTACGCGGCGTGCTGATTCCGTTTATTTCTTCCAGGCCATGTCGCAATACAAACTCACGTGATTACATCATTGCAGGTCATTATTTCAATGTTTTTGTGGGATTGTATCAGAACAGCCGGTTCATAGAGGAAGCAGCCTACATGGAAGCCTACTGCTATTATCTTCAGTCCCCCAGGCCCGAACTTGACCAGATACCCACCAACGCTGCGCTTGACGCTTTTCATCTGTATATGATCCGTTATCCCAAAAGCGAAAGAATTGCTGATTGCCAGCGAATTGTGACGGAACTGAATGAAAAACTGATGGAAAAGGCCTTTCTTTCTGCTGAATTGTATTATAATTTATCCGACTACAAGGCCTCCATCGTGGCGTTAAATAACTGCCTGGTTGATTATCCCGAAACAAAATTAAGGGAAGAGATCATGTTCTTAATTCTGAAATCAAAATATTATCTGGCATTAAACAGCATTCAAATTAAGCAGACTGAACGATTTCAGGACATGGTGGATGAATATTATTCCTTTGTCGCAGAATTTCCGAACAGCAAGAATAAAAAAGATGCAGATGTGATGTACAAAGAATCGTCAAAGTATATTAAAGATACCGATCAGGATAGAGAAATAACAAAAGAAACAACACTTAAGAATTAATGGAAAATTTAGATTATAAGAAATCCAAAGCACCTTCAACAACGGTCACCCGTGACCTGAAGAAGCTGGAAGGTAAAACCGGTAATATTTACGAAGGAGTGGTCATTTGTTCAAAAAGGGCTAACCAGATTTCTGTTGAAATAAAAGAAGAATTGAACCGGAAACTGGAAGAATTTGCCAATTATACTGACAATCTGGAAGAAGTATTTGAAAACCGGGAACAAATTGAGATCTCAAAATTCTACGAACGCTTGCCCAAACACACACTCATAGCAGTTGAAGAATTCGAGAACGATCAGATTTACGTCCGGAAGGCTGAGTAATTTAACTCATCCCTCATGCTAAGCGGAAAGAAGATATTGGTTGGGGTAACCGGCAGTATTGCCGCATACAAGGCCGCCATATTGATCAGGCTTCTCATTAAGGAAGGTGCCGAAATCAGGGTTCTGATGACCCGGCATGCACGTGAATTTATTACTCCGCTTACATTGGCTACGCTGGCCAAACATCCTGTACTGACCGATTTTTTCAATCCCGAAAACGGCGACTGGAATAATCATGTCGACCTGGGCTTATGGGCTGACGCTTTCATCATCGCACCGGCCACTGCCAATACCATGGCAAAAATGGCCGGAGGAATTGCCGATAATCTCCTGCTAACCACTTATCTTTCTGCCCGTTGCCCTGTTTTTATTGCCCCGGCCATGGACCTCGACATGCTGAACCATCCCGCCACAAGGAAAAATATGGATATACTCCGGGGTTACGGAAACACCATACTGGAACCCACCACCGGTGAACTTGCAAGCGGGCTTTCGGGCAAGGGCAGGATGGAAGAACCCGAAATTCTGATGGACGCTTTGAAAAATTACTTCAGCGATTCCTCAAAAAAAAAAAGTTTATCTAAGCTGAGGGGCAAAAAGATCCTTGTAACTGCAGGCCCAACCTATGAACCATTTGATGCGGTAAGGTTTATCGGGAATTATTCTTCCGGAAAAATGGGATTTGCGATTGCCGAAGCACTTGCCGAGCGGGGCGCGAATGTAATCCTTGTAAGCGGACCAGTTGCTCTTTTGCCACAGCATGCGGGAATAACCTATTATCCGGTTCATACAGCCTCAGAAATGCTTGCCCGTTGCCTGGACTGTTTTCCTGATACCGACGGGGCTATTTTATCTGCCGCAGTTTCCGATTATCGTCCAAAATCACCTGTTGCACATAAAATAAAAAGGAATGATGAAAATATGGTTCTTGAACTGGAACCAAACCCCGATATTGCCAGGCATCTGGGAAATATAAAAAAACCGGGACAATTCCTTGCAGGATTTGCACTTGAAACCGATGACGAGATCCGGCATGCCAGTGAAAAACTGAAAAAAAAGAATTTTGACTTTATTGTACTGAATTCATTGCGCGATAAAGGATCAGGATTTATGGGCGACACAAATAAAATTACCATCATCGGTAAGGACAATAAAATAACACCCTTTGAGTTAAAGTCAAAGAAAGATGCCGCTCAGGATATAACTCAGTATTTAGATAATCTTTTATCCCAATGATAAAGCGATTGTGTTTTCTGTTCATGGTATGCTTCCCGCTTTTTGCCGAAGCCCAGGAATTCAGGTGTAATGTGCAGATTACCAGCCAGGAGGTTCAAGGAACAAATCGACAGATATTTCAAACCCTACAGGGTGCACTCAATGAATTTCTTAATGGCAGGGCATGGTCGGGTTATAAATTCGCAAACACCGAGCGCATTGAATGCAACATGCTGATCAATATACAGGAAATGATAGGTTCTGATGAATTTAAAGGTTCCCTGCAGATCCAGGTCAGGCGGCCGGTGTTCAATACATCCTATAACACTGTTCTGTTTAATTATGTTGATAACGATATCGACTTCAGTTATGTGGAGTTTCAACCGCTTGAATTCAGTGAAACATCGCATTTGTCCAATCTCACCTCCATATTCGCGTTTTATGCCTACATTATCCTGGGATTTGATTTTGACTCCTATGCCCCTATGTCTGGTACCGAATTTTATCACAAGGCTGAAAAAATAATGAATAATGCGCAAAATGCACCTGAACGAGGATGGAGATCAGGAGAAAGTACCAGTCGGAAAAACCGTTACTGGCTTATCAGCAGTATATTAAATGAGGACTTTTCGCCTGTAAGGGAATTTCTTTATCAGTATCACAGGCAGGGACTGGATCTGATGTATGATAAACCTGTCGATGGCAGAGCGGCCATTGCGGAAAGCCTGATTCTTCTTCAGAATGTATTCAAAGCCCGTCCTGATCCGTTTATGCACTATTTGCAGGTAATTCTCGATGCCAAATCAGATGAATTTGTCAATGTGTTCAAAGAATCCACCGACGAGGAAAAACGACGTGTGATGCTTATTCTGAACCAGATCGATCCTACTCATGTGGATAAATACCGGACGATCACGGCTGCGAAGACACAATAGGGACAAGGGACAAGGGACAAGGGACGACAGGGACAAGGGACATAGCAAGAACAATCCCTTCAGGTGCGGCATTTATGCAGTTCTGCAGTTCTGCTCCGTGGGTTTAGCTTCGCTGATTCTCAATTCGCCCACGGTTATTTTTTTATGCCTCTTCGAGGGCCTTCATCACCATTCAACATTCACTATTCATCTACTTGTCTCTTGTCTCTTGTCTCTTGTCACTATTTTATGTAATTTTAACCGACTAACGAGATTATATACCCATGCTCTGCAACCTTGTTGTTGAGAATTATGCCCTGATCAGCGCACTTGAAATTGAATTCAGGAAGGGACTTACCATTATTACAGGAGAGACCGGGGCAGGGAAATCGATCTTACTGGGGGCTCTCTCCCTCATTCTTGGGAAAAGAGCTGATTCCAATGTATTATACGATAAAGAAAAGAAATGCATTGTTGAAGGCACTTTTAATATCACCCGGTATGGATTGGAAACGTTCCTCAATGAAAATGGAATCGAACCGGAAAATCCCACCTGCGTGAGGCGTGAAATATCCGTTTCAGGTAAATCAAGAGCATTCATTAATGATACCCCTGTTACCCTCGAAATACTGTCAGAATTTGGAAAGAAATTAATTGATATTCATTCCCAGCATCAAAACCTGGAACTGGCAAACAGCTTTTTTCAGATGATGGCCATTGATAATTATGCCCACAACAATGACCTTCTTATACAATATGACGGATTGTACGGAGAATATCGCAATCTGGCAGACAGACATCACCAGACTGTTCAAAATGCCGGTAAAATAAAGGCTGAACTGGATTATATCCAGTTTCAGTTCCAGCAGTTGGAAGAGGCAAGGCTCACCGAAGGTGAACTTGAAGAACTTGAACTGGAGCTGGAACAACTTACACATGCAGAAGAAATAAAAAACGGCCTATCTTCCATACAGGCTTTGCTTGAAGGAGAAAATGCGGCTGCCCTGCAACAACTAAAAGACAGCATCGGGCATTTCCATCGTATATATAAATACCTGCCTGCCGGAGAGGAATTGTACAGGCGCCTGGAAACATCTTATATTGATCTGAAGGACATGTCCCATGACATCAGTGTTCTCAATGCCCGGCATGATCCGGATCCCGCTGCACTTACAAAGGTGAATGACAGGCTTAACCTGCTTTATAACCTGCTGAAAAAACACCGTGTTTCCTCTGTAAGTGAACTGATTGTGCTTCGGGAACAATTGCGAAAAAAAATCGAGGAAATCGAGTCGCTGGATTTCAACCTTGCTGCACTGGATAAACAACTGCTGGAAAAAAAAGAACACCTGAAAACGCTTGCACTGAAACTGAGAACGCAAAGATTGAAGGTAGCCCCTTATTTTGAAGAAAAGGTTAAAGACTTATTGAAGGATGTTGGTATTGCGAATGGCGGATTTAAAGTCATACTTGAGCCGCTGGACGATTTTACCGAACGGGGAACCGACAAGTTCCAGTTTTTGTTCAGTGCCAATAAAAATATTGCCCCCCAGGATATTTCCAGGGTAGCCTCCGGCGGAGAGCTTTCCAGGCTTATGCTATGCATCAAATCCCTGCTGGTAGATGCTTCCGGACTTCCTACCCTTATTTTTGATGAGATTGACACAGGAGTTTCAGGTGATATCGCGGAGCGGGTGGGTAATATCATCAGCCGTATGGCCGAAAAAATGCAGATCATCAATATAACGCATCTGCCGCAGGTGGCAAGCAAGGGAGAAAATCACTTTCTGGTTTATAAAACCGAAGATGATCATTCAACGGTGACGCGGATCAAACTGCTGAATCCTGAGGAAAGACAACTTGAAATCGCCAAGATGCTTAGTGGTGAAGAGATCACCAATGCAGCCCTGGAAAATGCCAGGGCCTTGCTTGGCAATTGAGTTAAGTATATCTTTGCATTCTGAATTAAACTAACCTCTCGAAAATGGCTTACAATCTGCTAAAAGGTAAAAAGGGTATCATATTCGGTGCATTAAACGACAGGTCGATTGCCTGGAAAATAGCCGAAAGGGCGTATGAAGAAGGAGCACAGATCGTATTGACAAATACGCCTGTTGCCTTGCGCCTGGGCGAAATCGATCAGTTAACAAAATCATGCAATAGTATTCTGATTCCCGCCGACGCCACCAACGTGGCTGACCTGGAAAACCTTGTCAGTAAATCCATGGAATTTTTCGGTGGTAAATTTGATTTCCTGCTCCATTCGATTGGTATGTCGCCAAACGTTCGCAAGGGCATACCCTACGACAACATCAACTATGAATTCTACCTGAAAACGCTGGATATTTCCGCTCTTTCATTCCACAAGGTGATTCAGGTATGTCGAAAGATGGACGCATTTAATGACTGGGGATCCATTGTAGCTCTTTCCTATGTAGCAGCGCAGCGCACCTTATTCGGGTATAATGATATGGCCGATGCCAAGGCATTGCTTGAGTCAATCGCCCGCAGCTTTGGCTATATATATGGCCGTGAGAAGCGGATCAGGATAAATACCATTTCCCAATCCCCTACACTTACCACAGCAGGAAGCGGTGTTTATGGAATTGACTCCCTGATTGATTTTACCGAACGGATGTCACCGCTGGGAAATGCCACAGCCGATGATTGTGCGGACTATTGTGTAACGCTTTTTTCTGATCTGACCCGCAAGGTCACCATGCAGAACCTTTTCCACGATGGTGGATTCAGCAGCATGGGTATGAGTGAAAAGGCAATGACACAATATGACAAAAGTTTCAGGGATTGTCCCTGAAAAACTATCTTACCCGTTCGATATAGTCTCCTGTGCGGGTATCGATCCTGATCTTATCTCCAATACTGATGAAAAGCGGAACCTTGATCTGGGCACCCGTTTCAATTGTTGCTGCTTTCAAAGTCCTGGTGGCGGTATCCCCTTTCATGCCAGGTTCCGTATAGGTGACTTCCATTTCCACACTCACGGGTAATTCAGCAAAGACAGGTTCATCACCGTCAAAAAACACCTTCAGATTTGTACCTTCCTTTAAAAGGCTGATGCCTTCACCAATTGTATCTTTGGGAACATGTATCTGGTCATATGTCTCATTATCCATAACAACCACGTTGTTTCCATCCAGATATAGAAACTGGTGTTCCTTGAAATGAATCCTGACATGTTCCATCTCATCATCCGGACGGAAACGTTGTTCAATCAAGCGTCCTGATTTCAGATTACGCATTTTCACCTGGTAAAACGCCCTCAGGTTCCCTGGTGTACGATGTTCATACTCAAGAACAATGGACAACTCACCATTATACTTTACAAAGCTTCCTTTTGAGATATCCGATACTTTACCCATAAAAAATATTTTGCGCTAAATAAATGAAATAATTTCACATTTTCTCTAAAATTGCCTGATATCCTAACATTTCGTCACGAAACCGGGCGGCCTCTATGAAATTCAGGCCTTTTGCGGACTTTTCCATCGACTTTTTGGATTTTTCAATAGCTTTCTCCAGGGCTGCCCGGCTCATATACCTAACCACCGGATCAGCCGCAACATCAACCTTCTGGGGCTCGATATACGCCTGTTTCTGACCTGTTTTTTTCCGCATATCATTCAGCACATTCGAAGCGGCCTTGATGATCTGTTGTGGCGTAATATTGTTTGCTTCATTATACGCCAGCTGTTTCATACGCCTTCGTGTTGTTTCCTCAATCGTCTTACGCATGGACTCCGTGATCTTAGCCGCATACATGATCACCATGCCGTTAAGGTTCCTTGCGGCCCTGCCTGCCGTTTGTGTGAGTGAGCGCTCAGAACGGAGAAATCCTTCCTTGTCTGCATCCAGAATTGCCACCAGGGCCACTTCAGGAAGATCAAGTCCTTCCCTGAGCAGGTTTACGCCAATCAGCACATCGAAAGTGCCGTTCCGTAAACCATCCATGATCTCAATCCTTTCCATGGTTTCAATATCCGAATGGATATAACGGCATCTGATCTGCAAACGTGCGAGATATTTCGTCAATTCTTCAGCCATTCTTTTTGTGAGGGTCGTCACAAGCACCCGTTCATTTTTACCCACACGGACATGGATTTCCTTCAGCAAATCGTCAATCTGGTTCAGGTTAGGTCGCACCTCGATCACCGGATCCAGCAGTCCTGTCGGACGGATCAGCTGTTCCACAATAACTCCTTCACATTTTTCAAGCTCGTAATCAGCCGGTGTGGCGCTCACATAAATGATCTGCCCGACAAGGGCTTCAAATTCCTCAAATTTTAAGCGGACGGTTATCAATTGCCGAAGGCATTCTGAAACCGTATTCCACCAGCGTCTGTTTGCGTGAATGATCTCCGCCGAACATGGCACGGATCTGTGGAAGTGTTACATGGCTTTCATCAATGACAGTGAGGAAATCTTCAGGAAAATAATCAAGCAGGCAAAACGGTCTTTGCCCTGGCGGCCGTCCGTCAAAATAGCGGGAGTAATTTTCAATTCCCGGACAATAACCCAATTCCTGCAGCATTTCAAGATCATATGTAACCCGGTCCTTCAGACGTTTGGCTTCCATATGCTTGCCGGATTCCCTGAAAAAATCAACCTGCTTGTTCATATCATCCTGAATCTGATACAGCGCCTGTTGCATGCGGTTCCTGGTTGTGACAAAAATATTGGCCGGATAAATAGCAGCATTTTCCATAATTTCAATTGTTCTGCCCCCTATCGGATCAAAAGAAGAGATCTCCTCAATTACATCACCCCAGAATACAATCCTGTATGCATAATCACTATATGCCAGGAAAACATCCACCGTATCGCCGGTAACCCTGAAAGTGCCCCTGTTGAATTCTGCATCATTACGTGAATACAGACTATCCACCAGTCTCCTGAGAAAAACATTACGGCCAATCTGCTCACTTTTTTTGATGTGAATAGTATTATTGTGAAAATCCTCCGGATTTCCAATACCATACAAACACGAAACGGAGGAAACCACAATCACATCGCGCCTCCCCGACAACAAAGATGATGTAGTGCTCAAACGGAGTTTCTCAATTTCCTCGTTAATCGACAGGTCCTTTTCAATATAGGTGTCCGTTACCGGAAGATAGGCCTCCGGCTGGTAATAATCGTAATAAGAAACAAAGTATTCAACGGCATTTTCAGGAAAGAACTGTTTGAATTCCCCATACAATTGAGCTGCCAGCGTTTTATTATGACTCAGTACAAGCGTAGGTCTCCTGATCTCAGCTACGACATTGGCCACCGTAAATGTCTTTCCTGAACCTGTGACTCCAAGCAGGGTCTGGTATTTACTGCGCCGGTCCAATTCATTTTTAAGCTGCCTGATTGCCTCAGGTTGATCACCAGTCGGAAAGTACGCAGAAGTAAGTTTGAAATCCATTCAGAATCCCTTTCTCAAATATTTTATTACACAGGTCAAAATTAGCAAACCTTTTTCAGTACTACCATCGTAGAAGTAATGTATTATCAACTCAATTTGCTTAAAGCCAGCCCTCCAACATGCAAAAAAGAAAGATAGGATTGCTAAGACACATTGCCAACCTCATCATGCAGAACAAATCGCTTATCGCTGAAAACGAAAAGCTAAACAGTCAAAACGAGGTGCTGGCCAGTGAAGTCATGCAATATAGGGAATTGGTGAGCAAATCGGCCAGTCATGATGCGGGTTTAAAATTTACTGAGAAAAAAAGGTCAGTGATCCGTTATCGCACGGCCACAGTGTTATATGCTGATACCCTGGGATTTGAAAATATCTCCTCAGGTGAAGATTCGAAAAAGCTGGTCGACAGCCTGGATGAGATATTCATTCAGCTTCAACATATTATTTCCAAATTTGACATTCAGAATATTCGTACCATTGGGGATACGCTTATGTGCATTGGCGGTATTCCGCGTAAAAACATTACAAATCCCATCGAAGTATTGCTCGCAGCAGTTGAAATGCAATATTTCATCCGTGAAATTCAATGGTCAAATGCAACGGGAAAAATCTGGAAGCTCAGGATCGGCATTCACACAGGTACTGTAATGGCAAGTGTATCCGGTAAAAGAAAACCCCATTATGAGGTAAAAGGTGATACAGTGAACCTGGCGGCAAGGATCCGGCAATTTTGTGAAGACGGGAACATTCTGATCTCTGCCAGTACTTATGAGCTTGTGAGGGATCTGTTTCAGTGCGAGTATTTTGGTAAGATGCCTGTGAAATACCAGGGTGAAATACCCTTATATGTCGTTAAGGGAATCAGGCCGGACTATTCTCTGCAAGGAAAAGGGATCATCCCCAATAAAAAATTTATCGTACGGTATGGATTGATGCAATTTACCGATTTACAGGAATTAGTTCTGGACAGGCTTGAGAAAGACCTCCCTAACAATCTGTATTATCATAATGTAAAACATACGGTGGACGTCGTCACCCAGGCAGAACTAATCGGTCTTGGAGAGGGAGTCACCGAGGAAGAGTTGTTATTATTGAAGACGGCGGCGCTGTTCCATGATGCAGGGCATACTTCCTCCTACAATGAACATGAACATTACAGCACCCTGGTTGCCAGGGAAATATTACCTTCTTTTTATTATACCCAGTCGCAGGTAGATACGATCTGTGAACTCATAATGGCCACAAAATTACCTCCGGGCCCGGGCAATAAACTTGAAGAGATCCTTTGTGATGCCGACCTGGATTATCTTGGAAGAAGCGATATGATCCCGGTTTCCAATACCCTGTATCATGAACTTAAGGAACGTTCAATGATCAAGTCGATGAATGACTGGAACAGCCTGCAAATGAGATTTATTTCGAGGCACCAGTATTTCACCGAAACTGCCCGTAACCTCCGTGAGGTCAATAAGCAAATGCAGATCGAGAGGATTCGGAATCTTATTGTGGAAGAATAACGAGGGACTAGGGACTTGGGACTAGGGACAAGCAAGAATATCCCGATAGGAGTTTTGTAGTCGTGCAGTCGAGAAACATCTTCGGAGTTCGGCGTTGGGTGTGCCCTGTTCAGTGTTATTTTGCTTCAAAAAACACCGAACAAAGCCTGTCCCGACTTTTGTCGGGGGAACACTGAATAATGAACTCCCAAGACATCCCCCTCCCCTAAAAGCCTGCAGCCTAACAGCCTAGAGCCTAAACCATCAACTAACAACTAATAACTTTATTTCCTAAATTTACCCGAAACCTTACTCCTGTAATATGGAACCCAAGTATATCGGTAAACGACTTACCTATTTAATTATCCCTGTTTTTGGAATTGTTTACACGCTGATTCTGGCCAAGGATTTCCTTTATCCGCTGGCTTTCGGCATTCTTTTATCGTACCTGTTATTTCCAATTGTCAATTATTTCGAAAAAAAAGGCTTTCCACGTATTCTGTCTATCCTGCTCACTATTTTGGCAGCCGTGGCTGGTTTTATAGCCATTGCGATCTTTGTACTGAAACGGGTCAACCTGTTTATGGACGAGTTACCCAGGTTCAGGGAAATGACAGTCGATCATATCGAATCCTTACAAAAATATCTTGAAGCCAACTTTGGAATTCCAGGAGAAAGGCTGAAGAATTTCCTGATCGATAATATTTTTGATCTTGGCAGTCGTTCGGAAAAAATATTCGCCACCACCACAGGCACTATTTTTGCGCTTTTCATGCAACCGGTATATGTATTCCTTTTCCTGTATTACAGGACCAAATTTGCCTATTTTTATCTGAAGATTGTGGGTCGTGAAAACAGGCACATTGCCATAGCCGCGCTTCGGGAAATAGCAGGAGTTGTCACACGTTATATGCTTGGAGTAACCATGGTGGTATTGATACTTTGCTTTTTCAATTCCGCAGGATTGCTTATAATTGGCATAAAATACCCCTTTCTGCTGGGTGTGATCTCCGCTCTTTTTAGTTTTATTCCTTATTTTGGCAATATTATCGGGGGGATGGTGGTGCTTATCTTTACCCTTTTAACCGGTGATTCAACCCTATCAGCATTGCATGTTGTGATCTTCACTTTTATTGTTCATTTTTTTGAAAATAACATTCTTTCTCCCAATATCGTCGGAAACAATATTCGCTTAAATCCCTTTGTCATCATTCTCGGACTAATAATGGGCGCTATGATCTGGGGAATTCCCGGCATGCTGGTTACAATTCCCTTTCTGGCCATGTTTAAAATTGTCCTTAAAACGATACCCTCCATGCAGGCCTTTGCATTTCTGATTGGAACAAGGGGAACTAAAAAACATGAGCTCACCATTAAGACTATCAAAGATTTCTTAGTAAAAATAAAAAACAGGAAGTCGGCAGGAAAAGAAAAAAAGAAGGAAGGTAATCCTCGCAAACAGACTAGTTAGTCTCTATAAAGTTGAATTTTATTTCAAGGATGGATTCATAATATTCACCCCGTTCCATAATATCATCATCCCCTTCTTCGTAGTACCAGTTTATTGTGAGCTTAAATCCCTTTTTGTCAATTTCTGCAAGTGCTCTCAGTATATGAAGAAGAGCCTTGGAAGATCCACTGTTGAAATACTCAAGTTCAATATCAACTGTGGTTGATTCTGCAGGAGTTCGACAATACTGATAAACCCATTCAAAAAGCTCATCATAGAACCTGGATGCATCCTCTGGTATAGAACGGCCGCTAATCCTGAACCTTCCATCGGAATTAAAGACGATTTCAGGGGTTTTTTTTGTACTCTCGATTAGCAGGTTATCCATAATTGAAATACTAGAAACTGTCATGCGGGTGTAATCTATGCGCCTGGTTAAAAACAAAATATTACCCGATCAATTTAAAACATGACCTGTCTAACAAATTTATAATAAATATTCAACATGTGGTTAGAGTTGTGATTAAAACTTATGTTTACAAGTTCACCTTTGCATTTTTTCTACATGCCTTATTTGCAGGTTTATAAAGAAATATGGGCGAAAGCCTAATGAGTTAAGGCTTATATACCGGGAGATTTAAATTGACCAATGGCAGTATATATATTGACGAATGGTTAGGGCTAAATTGTTATAATCTGCCTAGTCTGGCCGCAGGTGTCATATCCTGGGCAGAAAACTCTCCCTTTAAATATTTGAAGTATCCTGAAATTGCGATCATCGCCGCATTGTCAGTTGCATATTGTATTTCAGGAATATATACATTCCAATGTTGTTTACCGGCAATCCGGTGAACCGCTTCACGTAGTCCTGAATTAGCAGAGACTCCGCCTGCAACAGCAATTTCACGTATCCCTGTTTCTTCCGATGCCTGAATAAGCTTTCGGGTAAGCGATTCAATGATTGCTGTCTGAATTGAAGCGCAAAGGTCTTTTTCATTGTGCAGTACAAAATCCGGATCATTCTTAACCTGATCGCGGAGGAAATACAGGAAAGATGTTTTCAGTCCGCTAAAGCTGAAATCCAGTCCTTTGATTACGGCCTTGCTGAAAGCAAAGGCAGAGGGATTTCCTTCCCTCGCCAGCTTATCGATCATCGGTCCCCCGGGATACGGCAGTCCCATTACCTTGGCGCATTTGTCAAAAGCCTCGCCGGCGGCATCGTCAATGGTTTGTCCAATGATTTCCATTTCCAGGTAGTCTCTCATAATTACAAGCTGGGTATGTCCGCCTGAAACAAGGAGGCAAAGGAATGGAAACGGGGGAAATGACCGTATCTCCCCTCTTCTGGCAAGAAAAACGGAAAGAATATGGGCGTGCAAATGATTTATATCGATCAGCGGAATTTGCAAAGAAAGTGCCAGACCCTTGGCAAACGAAGATCCCACCAATAATGCACCCATCAGGCCAGGCCCGCGTGTATAGGCAATGGCGGTTAGCTGGTCTTTTGAACGGCCGGCATCCTTCAATGCGGTTTCAACAACTGGCACAATATTCTGCTGATGTGCCCTGGATGCCAACTCAGGCACCACACCTCCGAATTCCTGATGAACTTTCTGGCTTGCAATACGATTTGACAGCAAAATACCGTTTTCAATAACTGCCGCCGAGGTATCATCACACGAAGACTCAATTCCCAAAATAGTTATACTCATTGTTGCCCCGGAATAGCAATAGATTAAAGTTTTTCGCAAATTTGCAAATAAGATATGCGAAGCCGTAAAATTATTAAAAAGATCCTACAAATAACAGCCCTGCTGTTGATTTTGATGTTTGCCATGCCGGCAGCTGCATTTCTATTGCTTCAAAATACAAACATACAAACCGGCGTTGTTAACAAAGTGATGCAGATTGTATCAGAGAATCTTCAAACGCGCTTCACTATAGGCAAAATTGATATATCTTTCCTTTACCGCGTTAGATTAAAGGATGTTTATCTTGAGGATCTATCCGGTGATACACTGATATATGCCCGTTCAGTAACCGTAGGTATCCGTCAGGTAAATCCTTTCAGCCGTGAAGTATCGATCGGTAGCATTGATCTCGACAGGGCGTTCATCAGGCTTGCCATTGATTCATCAAATAATCTGAATATCCGGTATTTTATCGATAAACTGCAAAGCGAAAATTCCGGCAAAGGAGGAGCCTGGAAGGTGCGTTTCAATAATGTACGTATGCGTGATGGCCGCTTTGCACTGAAAAACTATTATTCCGAACCTGTTGATTATGGGATCAATTTTTCGGACCTGCAGCTTTCCGGAATCAATGCTTTTGTGAAACATTTTAATCCATCTCCCGATTCACTTTCTTTTGATATAAAAACTTTTCAGTTTTCTGAACAAAGCGGGTTCAGGCTGGAAAAACTAAGTGGTAAATTCAGTGAAAGCAAAACATTTATCTCCCTCAGGGATATGGGACTGGAAACTCCCTACTCCAATGTGAAAGCAGATGAAATATCCCTGCGTTTCAAGCATTTCGGACAATTCAAGGCCGACTCTTTTGCGCGGTTTGTAAAACTCAGGCTTAACCTTATTCAAACCAAACTGGATTTCTACGACATAGGCTTTTTCGCCAGATCATTGCGGAAAACCCGACAGGTAGCAACCATTTCAGGCCAGATAAAAGGACCGGTCAGTAACCTAAAAGGAAAGAATCTTGAAATAGGCTTCGGTTCAGGATCAGTAATTAAAGGTGACCTTAACCTGGAGGGACTTCCTGATATAAAGAATACATTTATCATTGCTGACATAAAACAACTGACAACCTCGTCGAATGACCTTAAATCGCTTAACCTTCCGGGACAACGAAAACTAAAGATCCCTGAACGTATTGACAAATTGGGCAAGGTAACCTACAAGGGGCAATTCACAGGCTTTACAAGTGACTTTGTAGCTTATGGTAAGTTCACGACGAGCCTTGGCACAATCCATACCGACTTGCTTTTCCGCCCGGATACAGCTAATTACATTGATTTCGAAGGTAAATTGCATGCAGCTGATTTTGAGCTTGGAAATCTGCTGGATGCTTCAGATAATGTGGGGAAAATAAGTCTTTCGGTCACTGTTAGTGGTGCCAATTCAATGGGAAAGTCGATCAATGCCAATCTGAAGGGAGTCATCCAGAAACTTGAATTCAAAAATTATAATTATTCAAATATCACAGTTGCCGGAAACCTTAAAAATAAAACATATAATGGTTCAGTCAATATAAAAGACCCCAATATTGAACTCGAATTCCTTGGAAATGTCAACTTGTCGGATACAATTGCTGCCTTTGATTTTACCGCCAATGTTACGGATGCCAATTTATATGCATTGCATCTTGGCAAATCGGATCCCGACTTTACAACTTCATTTTATCTGATTGCCCGTGGAACAGGTAATTCGATCAATACCCTGAACGGAGAGATCAAGCTGTTGAATTCATTGTTTACAAGAAAGGACAAACAGTTACAGATTTATGACTTTACTGTGAGGGCAGAAAATCATGCCGGTTCAAATCACCTGGAATTAAGATCTGACTTTGCTGATGCCGACCTCAGCGGAATTTTTGAGCTGACAGAAATGAACAATTCGTTCAGGTACTTTTTGCACTATTATCTTCCTGCATTGATTGATTCGGGGGCCGTTGACAATTCTGTCATGCACAATAGCTTTACACTGAAGGCCAACTTTAAAAACGTTAAGCCGTTGTTCACCTTCTTTTTACCTGCATATTTTGTAGCAGATAAGAGCAGCCTGCAATGTTCTTTTAACGCGGATAAAAAATCGCTGAATGTTAATTTTCAGAGCCCTCAGCTGTTTGCAAGGGGAGTTACCTGGAATGGACTTGTATTATCGGTAATCAGCAACTACGATTCACTGAAACTCGAAGCCGGCGGAAGAAATGTATCTATGGGAACAAAACTCAGCCTCGATAATTTTACGGTAACTACAAATACAGCGGGCGATTCATCTGATATTCATGTACGGTGGAATAACTGGCAGGAACAGCAATATAAAGGAAACCTCCGGGCAATGGCACGGATTAGCCATCCCGAAGGAAACAGATATCCCCATATCGTTTTTGATCTTTTTCAGGCTGCGGTTGTCACGAATGACACTCTTTGGACAATCAGTCCGGGCCGGATCACAATAGATAGTTCCCGTATTGAAATTGCTGATGTACAGGTCAGTCACCGCGATCAATATTTTAAACTGGGTGGCATCCTGTCGGAAATCCCTGACGAAAAAATAAGTCTTGTATTCGATCATTTCAACCTGGGTAACCTGAATGGTATTTCAGGATCATCACGCTTTCTGTTTGGCGGAATTCTGAATGGCAGTGCCTCGGTTTCGAATATCTACAACAATCCGCTTTTTACGAGTAAAATGCATATAGACAGCCTGATGATCAACAAAGAGATACTGGGCAGCACGGAAATCAATTCCTCGTGGGATGACAGGCGGAAAATGGTCGTTGTGGATGCCCATACCATGCGTAATAACCTGAAAACAATTGAGATCAGCGGTAACTATACTCCTTCGGGAGAAGGCAAACTTGATTTTGACCTGCAACTGGACAAGCTGCGGATGAATATCTTCAATCCCTATGTCAGCAGTATTTTTAATGACCTGAGGGGAATTGCCTCTGGAAAGGCCACTCTCACAGGTTCACTCTCAAAACCGGTGATTAATGGCCTGCTCAACTTTCCAGAAATCGGCATTCACCATAAATTATCTTAAAACAAGGTACAATTTTTCTGAGAAGATCAAAATTGAGGACAATAACATCTATTTCGACAAGGTAAGAGTATATGATACAAAGGGAAATTCAGCCTACCTGAGCGGGGTGATACGGAATAAGTACCTGAAAAACTTTTATTTTGATATGAATATCCGTTCAGATAATTTCTTTTGCCTGAATACTGGTCCTGCAGATAATAGCATGTATTATGGCACAGCCTATGGAAAAGATGTGGTTTTGAAAATAAGTGGCCCTCCCAGGAACCTGACCATGGACATTTCGGCCACAACTGGCAGTAACACGAGCGTTAAGATACCCTTATCAAATGAAGGCAAACTGAATGAATACAATTTTATCACTGTTATTCAGGAAGATACATCTGAAACATCGGAAATTGCTGAAAAGAATTACCAGGTGAATTTGTCCGGATTGCAGATCAATTTTGATCTGAATGTTACACCGGATGCAGAAGTTCAGATCATATTCGATCCGAAACTGGGTGATATCATCCAGGGAAGGGGAACGGGCAATCTGAACATGATCATCAATACTACCGGAGATTTCCAGATGTTCGGGGATTTTACAATTGAAGAGGGTAACTACCTGTTTACTGCACAGAATCTGATTAACCGTAAGTTTATTGTTGAACCCGGAGGAATTATAAGGTGGACGGGAGATCCAATAAATGCCAGTGTCGATATTGTTGCCAGCTATAGTACAAAGGCAGCCATGAGTGATTTGTATCCGAATTTATATCCGTCATCCTCTTCAGAAGCATCCAAGGTAAATGTGGAAGACAGACTGACCCTTACCGGAAAGCTTATGTCGCCTGAGATCAAATACGATATTTACCTGCCAAATGCCACAGAAGATACTCGTTTACAAGTCAGCAGCGCAACCTCATCGAGTGACGAGCTCAACAAGCAATTTCTGTCGATTTTGATCATGAGCAGGTTTGTTCCGGCTGCAGGTGCAGGTTCACAGGTTACCACCGCAGGTGCATCGCCATATTCCAATGCCGCAGGAGTTAATGCCAGTGAATTTTTGTCGAACCAGCTAAGCCATTGGCTGTCACAAATCAGCAATGATGTGGACGTAGGTGTAAAATACAGGTCAAACCGGTCGGCTACATCCATGAAGAGTGATGAAGTGCAGGTGGCCTTGTCAACCCAGCTTTTCAATGACAGGCTCACAATTAACGGCAGTGTGGACGTGGCTACCAATGCCGCGGTGAATGCCTCAAACAATATTGTCGGCGAATTTGATGTGGATTATAAGATCACCAAGAACGGTAAATTCAGGATCAAGACATTCAATCATGCCAACAACGAATTGCTTTATGAAACACCGTATACACAAGGATTGGGTGTTACTTACAAGGAGGAATTCAATACTGCAGGCGAACTGTGGAGGAGATACTGGAGGGCAATAACAGGTACACGAAAAAAAGAAGCAAATATACCGGCTCCGGAAGAAAAACCCGGAAAAGGCGGTTAATAACTATATTGTAAAAATAATAATTGATATTATCCGTTTTAATAATTTTAGCCAACCTTTAAAAGTTTCACTATGTTGCTCGTACTGTTACAAAGCATGACTAATACCGCAGATAGCATTACTTTCAATGCTGCTGCCAAACAGGTGCCGGTTAATTATTTTGATCTGGCTGTCAAGGGAGGATGGGTAATGATACCGATCGCACTGCTTTCCATTATTGCAGTTTATATTTTTATTGAAAGGCTGATGACATTAAGAAATGCAGCCAAAATTGATCACAATTTCATGAACCGGATCAAGGATTACATACATGATGGAAAAATTGATTCTGCTACTGCATTATGCCATTCAACGGATAATCCGCTGGCACGCATGATCGAAAAAGGCATCAGCCGGATTGGAAGGCCCTTAAATGATATCAATAAGGCCATCGAGAATATCGGGCAAATAGAAATTTATAAACTTGAAAAGGGATTGCCAATTCTGGCATCCTGTGCAGGTGCAGCACCCATGCTTGGCTTTTTCGGTACCGTGCTCGGAATGGTAAAGACCTTTATGGATATGTCAAGTGCCGGCAGCAGCCTGGATATCGGTTTGCTTTCAAACGGCATATATATTGCTCTTATCACCACAGTCGGCGGCCTGATGGTAGGCATCCCCACATTTTTTGCCTATAATTATCTTGTTACCAGGGTTGAGGAATTGGTTAACCAACTTGAATCCAATACAATGGAATTCATGGATCTGCTGAATGAACCGATCAAAAAATAATTAAGAGGTAACAGTAACGATATGGCACTCAAATCCAGAAACAAGGTAGAGGTAAGTTATAGTGTAGCCAGCATGACAGACATTATCTTTCTGTTACTGCTCTTTTTCATGCTGACATCCACACTTGTCGCTCCAAATGCAATCAAACTGATGTTGCCGCAAAGCAATAGCCAGTCAGATGAAAGAGCACTTACAACAGTTTCAATTACCTCCGATATTCGTTTTTTTATTGAAAAAACGCCGGTGGATGCAGAGGGGCTTGAAATAAGCCTTCAGGCAAAACTCAAAGGACAAAAAGAACCCACTATCGCATTGCATGCTGCCAATTCCGTACCCATTGAACAGGTAGTTATGGTGATGAACATTGCCCGGCGAAATCATTATAAAGTGATCCTGGCCACCAGTCCGGAAAGATAATTCAATGGAATCCATGACTGACAAGCAATACGGCATATTAGGAACAATTATTATCCATAGCGTACTCATACTGCTACTTCTGTTTAGCTTTATGAGTCTTCCAAAGCCTGCACCGCCCGAAGGAGGTTTGCTGATCAACTTTGGAGATGTTATAAGTGCCGGCGGAGCCAGCTGAGCCTGCGTTAAACAATAATCCGGCCCCGAAGCCCCGGGAAGCGGAAAAGCAGCCTGCCCCTGAGAAAAAAGAAGGAATTATGACACAGGACTTCGAAAAGGCTGCCGCTTTGCCAAAAACACCTGAAAAGAAAAAGACTGAAAAACCTAAGGCAAAGCCTGTTGAAAAGAAACCGACTCCGGTAGAAAAACCGGTCGAAAAAGCGCCTGTGGTAAACTCAAAGGCACTATATTCAAATAAAGGACAATCCACGACTGAAAAAGGAACATCTGAAGGAATTTATAAAGGCCAGGGTAATATGGGCGATCCCAATGGCACACCCGAATCTGATAATTATACCCAGGGCCTGGGCGGATCCGGCATTGCATTCAACCTGGGCGGACGGAGTCCTAATAAATCTGAAAAAGCCAGAATTTAATATTCAGAAGGAAGGAATTGTTGTTGTGGAGATTACCGTTGACCGCAATGGAAAAGTGATCAGCGCTACGCCGGGTGCCAAGGGTTCCACGCTGGTGGACAACACCCTTTATGCTGCCGCTAAAAAAGCAGCGCTCGAATCTGCATTTAATGTCAAAAGCGACGCCACCTGAGCGCCAGATGGGCACCATAACATATCATTTCAAGCTTCAGTAAGAAAAATCTTGCAGTTATGCAGTCTGTCTTGCAGTCGGAACGTCTTCGAAATTCATTATTCGCTATTCCTTGTTCGATATTATTTTACATGCAATAACATTGAACATCGAACATCCAACGCCGAATTCCGAAGACATTCCTCCTAACAGCCTAATAGCCTAACAGCCCAAAAAAACAATTTCCCCACCTGATTGACTTCCGTATGGGCAGATAAGAATAATATCACCTATATTTAGTGATTAATTATTCTGAGAACCGTAAGAAATGGAGGGAATATTAGAATTTCTAAAACAGCTGGTAAATCCGGAAAGCATTATTCGTTACGGGGGAATTTATTTGCTTCTTTTTGTCGTTTTTGCTGAAACAGGATTATTTGTTGGCTTCTTCCTGCCAGGTGATTCCCTGTTGTTTACAGCAGGCCTGCTTTGCTCAACAGGTTTTCTGCATATTCATCCTGCCATGCTTGTTACTTTAATCATGGTTGCAGCGGTGACAGGAAATATGGTGGGATATATATTCGGTAAAAAAGTAGGTCCCCTGCTATTCAAGCGCAAATCAGGCCTGTTTTTTCGCCAGGAACATCTGATCATGGCCAATGAATTCTATAAAAAGCACGGAAAGAAAACGATTATTCTGAGCCGGTTCTTTCCTATTGTTAGGACCTTTGCTCCTATTGTTGCAGGTATTGTAAAACTTGAATACCATAAATTTGTTATTTACAGTATTGTCGGCGCTTTCTTGTGGGTAAACATACTGGTACTGGCGGGTTATTTTTTGGGGGAATATTTCCCTCAAACAAAAGAATACCTTGGATACATTGTTATTTTTCTGATTGTGATCACAACTATTCCATTCGTAATTAATTCAATAAAGAAAAAACTGCGGAATAAAGTAAAAAGATCAACTCCAGTAGATAGAAGCTAGTCTTATCTGTCTAGAAGAAAATCAACTGCACTGCGGAAATCAGCACGGCCACAAGCAGAACGTACCGTATGAATACGGGACCCCAGGAAACGGCCGATTTACTTCCCAGCCAGGCTCCGGTCATACTGCCTAATGACAGGATCAATCCCGCCTTATAATCCACCTGGTGACCAATCATAAAAACAGCCAGTGCAAAAGGAGTATACAGGAATACGAGCAAATTCTTGATTGCATTTGCCTTAACAAGGTCCAGTCCGGCTCCTAAAACAAGTCCACCCAGCAGGAAAAAACCAACACCTGCCTGAACAAATCCCCCATACACGCCAATCAGGAAAAAAACGATAAAATTCACAGGAGATCCTGCCGGTAACGCTCCGGTCCTTTCTTTCAGCCACACCTCAGGCTTAAATAAAATAATGAAGAACATGAGGATAAGCAGGACTCCCACGGCCCTTTCCATCATTTTGCCATCGATAACCAGGGCAATCAGTGCGCCCAATATGGATCCCAAAATGGAAGGAATGCCCAGGCGCAGTCCGGTCTTCATATCCAGGGCGCCCTGTTTTTTAAAGCCCAGGGAGCCAACCAGACTTTGCAGCATAATCGAAATCCGGTTTGTACCATTGGCCACAATAGGAGGAAGCCCGATAAACATCAGCAAAGGTAAAGTTAACAAGGAACCACTTCCCGCCAATGTATTAATAAAGCCGGCAAGGATGCCGGCTCCAATAATCAGAACATATTGATACCATGTCATTTTTGCAGCTCCCCAACATTACCAGGCAAACAGCGGGTAATCCTTCATAAGGAGGTTCACTTTTTCCCTCACGGCGGTGATTGTTTTGTCATCATCAATGTGAAGTATCACTTCATCAATAAGATCAACGATCGTTTCAATCAAATCTTCCTTAGCGCCCCTGGTGGTGATTGCCGGTGTACCTACTCTTACCCCTGAAGTTGTGAAGGGAGTTCGGGAATCAAAGGGAACCATGTTCTTGTTAAGAGTTATATCTGCTTTGACGAGGGTGTTTTCAACCATTTTGCCTGTAACATCGGGTACCTTTGTGCGCAGGTCGATCAGCATGGAATGGTTATCCGTACCATTGGAAACCACCTTATATCCTTTGTCCATAAAACACCTTGCCATTACTGAAGCATTGAGCTTTACCTGGGTAACATATTGCTTATAGGAATCTGTAAGCGCCTCACCAAATGACACCGCCTTTGAAGCAATTACATGCTCAAGAGGACCACCCTGAGTTCCCGGGAAAACAGCCAGATCAAGGAGATTTGACATCATCTTGATTTCGCCTTTTGGAGTTGTATATCCCCATGGATTCTGGAAATCAGCACCCATCATAATCAAACCACCCCTTGGTCCGCGAAGGGTTTTATGCGTTGTGGTTGTAACAATATGGCAATGGGGAAAAGGATGATTCAATAATCCTTTTGCAATAAGACCGGCCGGATGTGCGATATCTGCCATCAGTAAAGCACCCACCTGGTCGGCTATAGCCCGCATGCGTGCATAATCCCAGTCGCGTGAGTAAGCCGAAGCACCTGCAATGATCAATTTTGGCTTTTCGCGAAGGGCTATCGCCTCCATATTATCATAATCAATACGGCCCGTTTCCGGGTTCAGCGTATAGGCTACAGGGTGATAAAGAATTCCGGAAGAATTCACCGGGGAGCCATGGGAAAGGTGACCGCCATGCGACAGATCGAGTCCCATAAATTTATCTCCCGGATTTAAAACGGCCAGCATGACCGCAGCGTTGGCCTGGGCACCTGAATGTGGTTGCACATTGGCCCATACAGCATTAAACAATTTTTTGATCCTTTCAATGGCCAGTTCTTCCACCTCATCCACTACCTGGCAACCACCATAATATCTTTTCCCGGGAAGTCCTTCGGCATACTTATTTGTGAGGCATGATCCCATGGCTTCAAGAACCTGGTCGCTGACAAAATTTTCAGAAGCGATCAGTTCAATTCCATGCAATTGCCTGTCATATTCCTTTTTGATCAGTTCAAATATCCGGGTATCTTTTTCCATAGGTTGTAATTTGAATGTGCAGGCATCAAAAATAATGTTTTGTGAAGGAGTAAAAAAATAAATCAGGAATTGTTTATCAGAAATTTAATGAACTTTATTCATCCGAAATTTCAATCAGCCATTTCCTGTAAAATGAAAATAGCTTGGATTTGGAAATGAATCCAATATACTCTCCATTGTCAATCACAGGCAGGTTCCAGGCTTCATTTTCCTCAAATTTCTTCATTACACTTTCCATAGACTCTCCGGGTGTAATATGAGCAGGTGGTGGCTGCATAAGGTCACGCACAAATACCGTGCTGTATAATTCCGTGTTGAACATGATATGCCTGATACTGTCGAGCAATACGACCCCAACCAGCATATTATTGCCGGTGAGAACCGGAAACAGGTTTCGTCTGGATTTGGAAATGCTCTTTACCAGCTTGCCCAGGGAGTCATCCGGAGAAACTACAATAAAATCCTTCTCAATTACCTTATCCACTTCGAGCAGTGTTAGAACCGCCCTATCTTTGTTGTGTGTGATCAGTTCTCCCCGTTTCGCAAGCCTGTGGTTGTATATCGAATGCGGCTCGAAAAATTTGATGGTAATATAGGAGACGGTTGAAGTGATCATCAGCGGAATAAACATGCTATATCCACCAGTGACTTCCGCAATGAGAAAAATTGCAGTCAGCGGGGCATGCATAACACCGGCCATAAGTCCTGCCATTCCGGCCAGTACAAAGTTCTTTTCCGGTATGTCAATAAAACTAAAAAGGTTTAAAAGACGGGCAGCTATATATCCCGTAAATCCACCCATAAACATGGTTGGAGCAAAAATTCCCCCTACTCCGCCACTTCCTGTAGTAGCTGTCATTGCAAGGGGCTTTAGCAAAAGGACCAGCACGAAAAACAGCAGAAAGATGAACAGGTTATCCTGGTGTGCAAAAAAGATGCTGCCTTGAAGAATGGAAGAAACGCTTCCGGTAAGAAATTCATTGACGATATCATACCCTTCACCATAGAGTGGCGGGAAAAGAAGCACAAGGATTCCCAGGGCTACGCCACCGGTGAGCACACGAACCCATACTTTTCCGATTGCAGTAAAAAGCGACTCAATATAAATTGTAGTTCGCGTAAAATAAAGTGAAACAAACCCTGACAGAACACCTAAACCCAGGTACCAGGGAATGTTCCTGAAAAAGAAAGTGCCCTGAAGCGGATAATGGAGGGTGACTTCATTTCCAATCAGGAGATACGAAATGGATGCTCCCGTGACTGCAGAAATGAGCAGGGGAACAATGGACCACATGCTAATATCGAGCATCAGCACTTCCAATGCAAAAACCACACCGGCAACCGGCGCCTTGAAAATCCCGGCAATGGCGCCCGCAGCACCGCATCCGATGAGGGTAATAATGGATTTATAATTCATCCCGAATAATCGTCCCAGATTGGAACCCATTGCTGAACCAGTAACTACAACCGGTGATTCAAGTCCCACAGAACCACCAAATCCAACAGTGAGTGTTGAAGCGATAATAGAAGAGTAACTATTATGCGGCCTGATATATCCACCTTTCTTTGAAATGGCATGCAGCACCTTGGTGATGCCATGACCCATTTCATCTTTAATAAATACCCTTACAAAAAGTATTGTAAGAAAGATACCCACCAGTGGAAAAACAAAATACAGGAAATTGATATGGGATATATCGCGTTGGTGAGAGACAAACAAAAGTGTCCAATGCACTATATTTTTCAGCAGAACGGCAGCCAGACCGCTGGTTATGCCTGTGATAAAACTCAACAGGTACATCTGCTGCCGGTGATCGAGATTAACTGTGATTCCGCGAATCAGGCGGTTGAAATAAGAATGTAATTTCATATTAGGCTTTTAGGGGCTTTTAGGCTTGGGGCTTAGAGCTGATACGGCTGTCGAGATTTCTTGCTTGTCCCTGTCCCTATCCCAGTCACTTTCTTCTCGCTTTCTTTTCCATTGGTAATATACATTCGTAAATAAACTTATTTATCGGAGCATGCACTCCGTATTGTTCAGCTAACCTGACAACCGTACCATTCTGATATTCAATTTCTGATGGTCTTCCCTCCCATACATCCCTTGTCAATGAAGAAGTTGCATCATGGGCAAAAGAATCCACAAATGACATGGTTCTTGAAACAAAATCACTTTCAACACAAATACCCATCTCCTGCGAAAGTACATATATCTCTTCGAATAGTGCAAGCATCATTTGCCTTGTTTCCTTTATCTCCCTTATTTCCCCGTAGGTTGACCGGGTAACAGCCAATAAACCACTTGCACAAATATTTATAAATTTCTTCCATAATTCACTCTGAATATCCTGGGCTATCCTCGATTTGATCCCTGAAAGATCAAATATTTCTCTTAACATACTGATCCTTTCGGTCACTTTGTTATCCGCTTCTCCGAAAATGATCACGGGATCAAATCCCAGGTGACTTATCACACCAGGAGATTCGATCTTACTGAAGATCCTGCATAAACCGCAGATAACAGGTGCAGTGCCCAACTCGTGTGCCAGTTCATCGAATGCCAATACACCATTCTGCAGGGGAAGAATCGTGGCACCAGCCTTAATGACACCCTTCAATTCACGGGCCACTTCGGTTACCTGCCAGGCCTTCATCGCCAACAAAATGTAATCTGCACCTCCCAGATCGCTTATTTTATCAGTAACACTGGCGGGATTGACGGAAAAATCTCCATGTATGCTTTTGATCTGAAGTCCGTTTGTACGAATAGCTTTCAGATGCTCGCCTCTCGCTACAAAAAGCACGTCGTGCCCTGCATTGGCCATCTTCGCACCAAAGTACCCGCCTACTCCGCCGGCGCCGATAATCGCAATTTCCATAAATGAATTAGTTTATGATTCAAACATTTCAGCAGTTCTCATGCTTTAATATGACACTAATGCTTTTATCCACCTTTTCTTCATATCGATTAACCTGTTTAAATAACCCGGGTTGTATTAAGGGTTTGTTCTTCCCGTGAAAATCACTGCCGCAAGTGAGCAGCAAATGCCGGTGATCTGCAATGCCGGCAAAATAATTGATCTGATCATAGTCGTGGTAATTATTGAATGCCTCCAGGCCCTGTGCCCCATGATCGAGGAGTTCATGGATCATGGCTTCCTGGTTGCGAAGGTTGACACCCGGATGAGCAACAATGGGAATTCCGTCCTGGCTTTTAATCAGATCAATGGCTTCGCCGTAAGACATATAATCGATTTTGACATAAGCAGTGCTGCCCTGTGAAAAATAATCATGATAGAAATTGATGTACGGCATATCACTCCTTGACCCTCCCGGAAGATATGGTTTAAGCAATGGATTTGAATGATACACAGGATTCGTAATAAGGGTTTCAGCAATCTGCTCAGCACAGGCAGGGCGACCCTTGGCCAAAGCAATAACCTCATCAGCATCAACTGTTATTCCGGACTTTTTCAATAACCTCAGCATTTCAGGAAATGCCTCCAGTAGCCTGCGATGCACTTCATCCTCGAGTGTTGAAAAATCGGCCGAGTTCCATTTTATATTATAACCGAGAATATGAAGGTCTATCTCTTTATAAATGCAGTCAATTTCAATTCCGGGAATTATAGACATTCCTGCGGAATTTGCCATCTCAATGGCTTCTCCAACGCCCTTTACGCTGTTATGATCTGTCAGGGAAATCGTACTTAGCTTATGTTCCTGGCATTTGGCCAGTAAGTCCTTTATGGATAATTCCCCATCAAGGCTGTAATTGGAATGCATATGAAGATCTGCTCTTGCCAACATCGGTAAACGATTTGTTAAATTGTAAATTTCCTGAATTTGCCGGCTATTCCTCATCCTCTATCACCGGTAACTGCCTGTCGATAAGAATATCCAGCGAAATAAAAGTTTCAGTTCGCGATACGCCTTTAATGGCCTGTATCTTATCCGCCAATACGACACGCAAATGCTCATTATCCCGGGCGTAAACCTCCACAAACATGGCATACTGTCCTGTTATATAATGACACTGTGTGATCTCCTGTATCTTCAACAACTTTTCCGATACGTTGTTGAACAGGGCTGCATTATCCAAAAAAATTCCTACGAAAGCACAGGTTTTAAATCCCATTTTTTTGGGATCCACGTTAAATTGCGAGCCGCTGATGATACCTAGTCGAATCAGCCTTTGAACCCGCTGATGAACGGCCGCTCCTGAAATTCCGCAGGATCGGGCTATTTCAAGAAAGGGAACCCTTGCGTCTTTTGTTAAGATGGAAAGAATTTTCCTGTCGAGACTATCAATCTGAAAGTCATTTTTCATATTTTACTCCTTAAACACATCAATTTTGTAAATCTCGGATCAATATATTGGTAAAATAATCAATTTAATTTCAATTCGTGGTTTACCTCAACGGGATTTTTTATACTTTTCAACCATCAATGCCTTTTTAGCAAATGAATGGCTGTTGACAGCCCGAATCAGTAACTTTTATTTTTATATTTTTGTTTAAAAAAATTTTAATTGAATGAGTAAACCACTGATCGCCCCTGCCCATTACAAGAGTCTGCTTGACCTGAACCAGACTGAAAGGGCAATTAAACTGGTAAAGGACACTTTTCAACAACAGCTATCAGCTGAATTGAATTTAAGAAGGGTTACCGCACCCCTGTTCGTATTAAAAGGAACGGGTATTAATGATGATCTGAACGGCACAGAAAACAAAGTCAGCTTTTTCGTAAAGGATATGAATGACGCCACAGCGGAAGTTGTAAATTCCCTGGCCAAATGGAAACGTCTCGCCCTGGCTGATTATTGCATCCCGCATGGAAACGGTATTTACACCGATATGAATGCAGTCAGGCCTGATGAGGAACTTGATAATATTCATTCTCTGTATGTGGATCAGTGGGATTGGGAGCGTGTAATTGCACAAAAGGACAGGAATCTTGATTTCCTGAAATATATTGTAAGAAAGATATATGAGGTGCTGAAGCGGACTGAATACGTTGTGTATGAAAATTACAGTCATGTTAAACCCATACTTCCGCAGGATATTACCTTCATTCATTCAGAGGAGTTATTAATGCAATATCCCCATCTTTCAGCCCGTGAGCGCGAATTTGAAGCAGTAAAGAAGCATGGTGCCATCTTTGTTATTGGTATTGGCGGGATGCTGGCCAACGGTGAAGTGCATGATGGCCGGGCGCCTGATTATGACGATTGGAGTACCCCCTCTGTTGATGGATTTCGTGGATTGAACGGCGACATTGTTCTATGGAACCCGGTTCTGGAGATCGCGTTCGAAATATCAAGCATGGGCATTCGGGTGGACAGGGATGCCTTGCTGAAACAGCTTGAAATAACGGACAATATGGGAAGAAAGGATTTGCAGTTCCATAAAAGACTGATCAATAATGAACTTCCATTGTCAATCGGTGGTGGAATAGGGCAATCACGCATCTGTATGTATTATCTTCGTAAGGCACATATCGGGGAAGTTCAGGCCAGCATCTGGCCTCCTGAATTACTCGAACAATGCAGGAAAAACCACATTTTTCTATTGTAATCCCCCAAAAAAAAATAATTATGGCAACAGCAGAAACTCTTATCGCTAAGATAAACAAGGACAATAAAGTGCTTCGCGAACTATATGGAAGTAATCCAATTGATCTGGAGCGGCATGCAAAACGATATGTAAACCTTATCCATCAGTTTACAGGTGCATTTGGGAACGCGGAACTTACCGTGTTCACCTCTCCGGGCAGAACCGAAATCGGAGGAAATCATACCGACCACAATTACGGACGTGTGCTGGCAGGTGCTGTCAATCTTGATAATGTGGCCATTGCATCCAAAAACAATTCAGACATAATTCACATACAATCAGAAGGTTATCCGAAATTTGAAGTTGATCTGAAAAATCTGAAGGCAGATATAAAGGAGCAATATACCTCGGCTGCTTTGGTGCGAGGAATATGCGCGAGAATGAAAGAACTGGGTTTTACTATCGGGGGATTCAATGCCTGTATTGACGGTGGTGTTCCAAAAGGATCCGGATTGAGTTCATCAGCATCCTTTGAGGTTCTCATCGGTGCAATCGTGAATGATCTCTTCAATAATGGCAGAATGGATCCGATCCGGAATGCGATCATTGGACAGTACTCGGAAAATAATTATTTTGGAAAACCTTGCGGTCTGATGGACCAGACTGCCTGCGCAATGGGCGGTCTGATTACGATTGATTTCAAGGATCCGGCCAATCCCGTCGTAAAAAAGGTAAATTTTGATTTTGTTGCCACGGGATTTGCACTGGTTATTACGGATACCGGTGGAAACCATGCCGATCTGAATGATGAATATGCATCGCTTCCAACCGACATGAAAGCTGTTGCTGCGGAACTCGGCTCAAGGGTATTGAGAGAGGTGACTCTGGAACAGATCATCGATATTGCTCCGAAAATACGGGAAAAAGTTGGCGACAGGGCAATCCTTCGGGCCATTCATTTCCAGGGCGACAATCAGCGCGTGGTTGATGAAGTAGCTGCCCTGGAAAGAAACGATTTTAAAGCCTTTCTTGGTATGGTTGTAGATTCAGGATTCAGCTCATACATGTACAATCAGAATATATTCCCTGTAAATAATGTGCGTGAGCAGGGCGTTTCACTTGCTTTGGCACTCAGCGAACTTGTGTTGAAAGGCAAGGGAGCCTGGCGTGTCCACGGTGGCGGATTTGCCGGTACCATCCAGGCATTTGTTCCTCAAAACCTCACCGAAAAATATGTCACTACCCTTGAGCATATTTATGGAAAGGGATCATGCCATTCCCTCTTCATCCGGCCAAAGGGAGCGGGGAAGATTGATTTATAGTCCATCTATTAATAAAAGCAACTATGAAATACATCAAAGAAGAATCATTCAGGACGGTTCACCAGGGAAAACAAACTGCTTTATATACCCTGAAAAACAAAAATGGCCTGGTTGCCCAGATCACCAATTATGGCGCCATTATCGTCAGCATTTACGCACCCGACCGGAATGGTAACCTGGCAGATATTGTGCAGGGTTATGACACCATTGGTGAATATATCCGGGGAAATAGCCCTTACATGGGTGCAATATGTGGCCGTTGTGCCAACCGCATTGGCAAGGGCAAATTCAGCCTGAAAGGAAAGGAGTATAAACTGGCAGTCAATAATGGCCCGAACCATTTACATGGAGGCCTGACCGGATTCAGCATGGTAGTATGGGATGTTATCCGCTCCACTCCTGACCAGGTGGAATTATTCTATCTTTCCAAAGACGGAGAAGAGGGCTATCCGGGAAATCTCCGCGTCTCCGTAACCTATACCCTGACGGGGAACAATGAGCTTCGTCTTGATTATCTGGCCACAACCGATCAGTCCACGGTAGTCAACCTGGCCAGTCATTCATATTTCAACCTGGCCGGAGAAGGTTCTGGCAGTATGTATGACCAGGAATTAATGATCAATGGGACATTGTTTACACCTTGCGATGAATCCTCCGTTCCTACAGGAGAAATTCTCAGTGTGACCGGAACACCCATGGATTTCACGAAATCCAGGAAAATTGGATTGTTTATTGACCAGGATGATCAGCAGCTGCGGTTCGGTGCAGGCTATGATGTGAACTTTGTACTCAATCATCCGGCAGGTGAAATCGGACTCGCTGCCATTGCATACGATCCTGCATCGGGACGCATGATGGAGATCCATACTACTCAGCCCGGTGTACAGTTATATTCGGCAAACTGGATCAACAATGAACCTGGAAAAGGTGGTAAAAAATACGGCCGGAGATGGGCGATCTGCCTGGAAACACAGCATTTTGCGGATGCCATAAACAAACCCCATTTTCCTTCAACAATTCTAAACCCCGGGGAGGAATACAAACATACGTGCGTGCACAGATTTTTAGCTAAATAGAATTTTCACTTGAAAGGGATATTTTTTATCATCAAATTTTCAAATCATCAAATCATCAAATCATTAAATCATCAAATTAAAAAATAACTTACCCATGCAAAAAGAACAATCAAAATTCCTGTTTCCGCTGATCGTGATGGCCTCCCTGTTTTTCCTGTTTGGTTTTATCACCACCATGAACAATTCCCTGATTGATTACCTGAAAGACGCTTTCCGGCTCAATGAAGTAGAAAAACAATTGCCCAATACTTTTTTTTACGGGGCTTACATTCTTTCAATCCCGGTAGGATATTTGCTGAACCGGATTGGCTACAAAAACGGTGTACTGGCCGGACTGGCCCTTGTGAGTATCGGTTTCTTCCTTTGCATTCCCGGTGTGGCTCTGGGATATTATAGTTTTTTAAGTGCCGTATCCGTTTTTGCCATTGGAGTTGTATTGCTGCAGGTAGCTGCCAATCCTTATGTAAACGCCCTCGGCACTCCGGAAACTGCTGCAAGCCGCCTGACACTTACCAACGCGTTAAATTCACTGGCTACTATTATTGCTCCCCTTTTTGTTTCGATGCTTATTGTTTCAGCCAATACAGGTAGTGCTCATGATCCGAAAACAGTGCAGGGACCATTTGCAGCAATTGGGATTGCCACACTTGTCATTGTTGTGATTATGTTCTTTTTGAAACTTCCAGAGATAAAACTGGATGAGACTGCCGAAGGTATGGCAAAGAAATTCAAATCGAGTGCCTATAAATATCCCCATATGTGGCTGGGTTCACTGGCTATCTTTTTTTATATGGGCGTAGAGATCGGAATTCCCAGTTTTTTTGCTGATTATTCAAACAGACTTGGATTTGAATTCAACGGTGAAATGAGAACCAGATTGCTGGCATATTACTGGGCCGGTTTAATGGTAGGCCGTATTGCCGGTATATTTATCCTGCGTAAATATACTGCCAGACAGATATTGAGCTTTAATGCCATAGTTGGTGCTGTGATCATCTTCTTATCCCTTGTGTTGGGTGGAATGGGAATGAATACCCTGGCCCTTGTATTGTTCCTGGGCACCGGATTATTACATTCAATCATGTGGCCCTGCATTTATAACCTGGCTCTGGAAGATCTCGGACCTCATTCAAAGGTTGGATCCGGTGTAATTGCCACCTCCGTAATTGGCGCAGCCCTTCTCCCGATCATGATGGGTGGAATTCAGAAAAGTGTAGGGCTGATAATAGCCATCAGCTGCCTTTTCGTTTATTACGCCTATATAACCTTTTTCGCCGTAAAAGGATCCCGAATAAGGTAAATTATTATTTATTGACGGATATCGTAGAGACAAGGCAATGCCTTGTCTCTACAATTTCCACCCTTATAAAAAATCACACTGATTACCGGTTACCGATTACCGATTACTAATTATCGGTTGCTGATTTCATATGTACATATACCCTAACAATCTTCCCCTCCCGGTTGAAGATAGAATGGCTGTTTTCTTTGTCAATAGTAAATCCCTGAACATATGAAGAAGCGCCGTTGCTGAATATCAGGTCTATTCCTTCTTTATCGTCAAGCAGGTAAATTACAGGAACCTTACAATATGTAAAATCCAGGTGTGGTACTGCCAAATCATGTGCATCTTTTATTCCGGGTTGAATAAATTCATTTTCTTTCAGAACAAAGGGATTGAAAGATATTTGTCCATTATTTACAACCAGTCCCAGCTCAAAGAACCGGCTGATAATATCCTCTTTCACCTGCCCTGTCATACCCGGTTGTTGCACCCCTGACATGCGGGGGGTATGGGAGTATGGATCTGTCGGGAATGCTCCATACTTATCAGGCGTTTTATGCACACCTATCCCTTGCTGAACACCGATATAATGACTCGCAAGTTCAAGAAGGATATCTTTCGATGCACCTTTATTTCGGGCAAGTTCAATATTTTCAGCGATTGCCAGCAATAGCTTGGAAACCATGTGCCAGTATATCGAGCCAAGGCCTTCGTACTTATAGAAAGTTCCTGACCTGCCGGTAAATGATTGGTGATCAAATATTTTTTCATAAACTGCCATCACCGATTTAATCTCATCCGCGCCTACTTCAACAACTGCAGTATCATTAAGCTTCTCCAACGCTTTTTTAAGATGATTGGCATTGCGGAATGTCCCGTTGAAATGAAATTGGCCCTTGATATCTTTGGCAATTACACTGGTGTTACCCATTTCAATCAATTTCGATAGTATGGCAATTTTCTTCACATCCTCAGCTGAAACGATATTTTTTTCAAGGAACCAGGGCAGTCTCTTGTCCGGATATAAAATATAACTTTCCTGATCTTCACGATACAATTTGCTTTTTCTCAGGGCATCAAGCACTTCCAGTGCCTCTTCGGGTAAAAGTTTGCCTGAACTCAGGACTGAAACCTGCCCTTCGAGCATCTCATATAAATCCCTGATTTTAAATTCATCGTCGCTGATGGTCAGTAAATTATATGCATTGTAAAGCTTGTCGGTCCTTTTATTTACTGTAATACTTTGGTCGATAAAGGCCTGTGTTGTTTTGAAGAATTCAATAAGATCCTGCTTCCTCACTGAAGCTCTTTTGCCTGAGAATCCCTTATAAGTTTTGATTCTGAAATCGCTTCCTGCATTACCGAGCAGATCCACCAGCATCTTACGCTGCTTATCGTTGAATCCTTTATCAAGCAACGATTGATGATTTTTCAGAACATTATCAATGGCTCTTAACAGGTCTGCCATCTCAATAGTGATCTCCAGACTGGTATCATCTGATGCCGAATACAAATCGATCATAAAATGAATGAACCGCCGCATATAGTACAGAGTAACCATAGACACGCCATACCCGACCAGCGCATTGTTCGCATCATTCCATTCCGGACGCAAAGTATTCATCCAGATACCCGCTTCGGGAATAAAATTGCTTAGCTTGGATAACAACGGAGCCAGAATTTTTTCGGTAAGGTTAACCCTGAATACCTTGCCGGATTTATCAAGAACCAACTTTCCGTCGACACCCATGTTGGCGACTAATTCACCTATCTTCGAATGGACATCAAAATTGAAAACGATGGAATCATGCGGATTATCGACAATCTCTTTATATGATTTAATTCTGTAAGGAATATTGGCATAGGCAAACATATCTTTATTCAGCCATAAATTCAGTCCGCCTGGAAAATACTTCTCCGATACTTCCAGCAATTTAAGCATATAAATTATCTGATGATCTCCCCAGTAACCGATATTTGAGAATGGATTATCAGGTTCAGGAACTTCCCAGTCAATACCATCCCGGGTAACACGATACGGATTGTACCCATCGGCCGATGAAGCATTCACAAACCTGGCTATCATACCACTTATATAATCGGGATAAGATAAGGCCAGTGCCTCCCAATTCTGGAAAATATCCCTCCAGTTTCCCTGGTAATATAACAGCTTTTTACCATTTTCATCTTTAATGTTTATTGAAAACACGTTCCACGGGCGGCTTGGATCACCATGCCTGCGACTGAATGTAAGCGGCAGATACTCAAGCAACAGACGATGAAGATCTTCATCACCTTCCTTGATTATCAATTTGTAGAGTGTTGAATAATTGAGATTTACAGGCAACTGTTCGAAGAATTCAGTGTGCATCTCCCAGACTGTCTTGTTAAAATGCCTGATGTGTTTTAGAAAATCAGCTTTATCAATAGTGTATCCCTCGCTGAATATTCCACCCCGCATTACATTAAACAATACATTAGAGAAGTGCCTGGATACCACAAGTTTGTCTGCTGAGTTCTGAATGCCATCTGCATCGGCAACAATAGCTTTCAGGGTAAGGGTACCCTCCTGTATACTGCCTTCTAAATCACCAGTCTTATCCCTGGCCTTTTCAAGATAAGCAATAAGATTATTCACTTTCACAGAGTCCTGGTTGACTTCAGCAGCAAAATACCATACCTTTTTTTCTTTTACAGCGAGATTAATGGCATTGTTTATAAAGAATGCCCCCTTCACCCCCTTTGATTCCTGCTCTTCAACAACTTTATTCCCCTTTCTGAAATGGCCCAGCTGCCTTGAACTTAAAAGGAAGTGATTTTGTTCAAGTCCGCATGTCCATACGGTTACAACCTGCATGGCTTCGCTCGGTTCGGCCTTATCAACCGGAATGGATTCGAGCCGGAATAATCCGAGTGAATAGTCCTTCACAAGTTCGGATTTTTTATAACCGTCGAGCAGGGTAGAAAACTGATTTTGCATGAACCTGTCAACCCCATATGGTAACAGGTTTTGTAATCCATCAATCAGTTCAACCTCAATCAACGTGCCCGATATATTTTCCAGGATGCTTTTCTTAATCCAACCGAACTTGTCAGAGTTCATCCATCCATATCGAAAGGATAATCCCAAATCGAGGTTTTTTTCCTCAAAAATGATCTTATTGCCACATGTATTCTTGTATAAGCTCCTTTCTGTTTTATATACCCCGTCATACCGCTCGGTAAAAGGTTCCCATAAATATGTTGCACCCTCCCTCAATACCCTGAAAATTGATTTACTCCCGGTTGTCTCGGCTGATTCCTGCAGCTTATCATCGGTATAATAGGGGAACAGGGCACTTTCGGGATTTATCCTGCCTGCCGATAATCCACCCGTGCTTGAAATAAACATCCAATGGTCGGAATCACTTGCCAGGCTCATAAAAAAAGGCAACATCGTGTCATAATTCCTGATTTCATAGAAATCTTCCCCATCCACCACCACAAATTGACCCTTGACTTCTTTTTCTCCTGACTGGAATATATTCTTACCAATTAATAATTTATTTTCAGTCATGATTACCTGTTTTATTGATTATTGTTCTAAAGTTGTCCACAGACTACAGATGAAAAAATTTATATTGCCTTTGCCATTTCAGAACATGTCCGGGTTCCAGATCGATTTTAATGAACAATTCCGGACTGATGACATGTTTCGACCCCCATACATTCATCATTTCGGGAATGAAATCAGTAGTTTCTTTCATTCCAACGCCAATACTGTCATGTGCAATTTCCCATTCGCCATTCTTTGAATGGAATTCAGTTAATGGGCTGTAGAAGAAATCCCTTTCAGGAGTAAAATTAAATTTCACGGAATTTGTATACAGAATAACCGCATTCTCCGGGTTTACTGCTTCAACCATCTCTGACGGTTTGTTTATTTTGCAGGGTACCCGGAGGGAATAGTGTTCATCAATATCCGATCTGTTAATTGCTATAAAATTATGACAATATTCGTTCGTTTGAATTTTATGCCTTCCTGTGTTTTCCAGTTCATAATCAATGGTAACCGAATTACCCGAGAGTCTGATCCTCTTGTTGAGTTTTGCACTATACCCCCTGCAATCCTTGGGGAAAACCGTAAACTTTATCCATCCATCCCCTTTTTCCGTTTGAATATCAAAGGGATCGATCTCATATGTTAAAAAGAAAGAATAGGCATCGTTACTCTTTTTAGTTAGGAGGCCAACACCAATTTTAGGGAATTGATCACCTACGGCACAATCATCATATCCAACTGGTTTTGTTATTCCAAATTCGTTGTACAAACCCCTGCCATGGCGCTTTAAATCAAATCCTACGGTTGTCTCTGCCGAACAGAAAGTATACTTATTTTCAAATAAAACCTGTGAAATATTACCAGTCCAGTCGAACCGTGAATTATGATAAACCTCACCCGGTTCTTCAATTGTAAGGAGCAGCATACTATTTTCTAAAACTAATGCCATAGCGTTCTTTCCAATTCGCTATTGTCTTACCAATATGCTCTCGAGTTCCTCCAACGATTTACCCTTAGTTTCAGGCACATATTTTAACACGAACAGAAGGGTTAGAAACCCTAGAAAGGCAAAAATAAGAAAAGTATATCCCGATCCGATGCCTTCCAGCTCCTTCGGAAATATTGTTGCAACCGAGAAGCTGACAACTGAGTTCCATGTGCCCACAATGGAGATCATGACACCTCTCATTTTATTGGGGAATATCTCCGAGAGCAAAGCCCACATCACTGGTCCGAGGGATATGGCAAACGAGGCAACGTATAAAATCAGTCCGATCAACACCAAAATTGCGTTCATCGAGATTGCATTTTCCAGGATTGCAGATTTAAAATTGTTGTAATTCTTAGCCCCAATCTGACTTTTAACTTCATTAAAAAATGTCAGTTCATTACTGTATTCCTTGTTTGCCATATTATCCAATCCCCGTTCCAAAATCACAATATCATTGGGTTCACTGGCTTTATGCTGGTTCGCCACCTCCATGATTTTAGCCTTTGCTGTATCCGGGATATTATATTTAGCTGATTTAAAAGCGAATCCGGCAATCGAAAGGGATATCATAATTCCTATTGATCCAATAATTAAAAGAGGCTTTCTGCCCAACCTGTCAATCAGGAACATGGCAACAACTGTAAATACAACATTGGTCAACCCTAATATGATGGCCTGCGCAAAGGCTGAGTCCTGACCACCACCAGCCATCCCGAAGATCATGGGTGCATAATAAAAAATTGCATTTATCCCTGTAATTTGTTGAAAGAACGCAATACCAAGTCCAATAATTAATATCAGCGTCATTTTCTTTTGGAACACTTCACGAAAACCAATTCCGGAACTTTTTTCAGATTTTCCGAGGTTTTCTTTGATTTCCTTGAATACTTGCGTTGCATATTCTTCACCTCCAATACTGACCAATGTTTTTTTTGCCTCCTCGTCCCTGTTCTTCAATGCCAGCCAGCGGGGACTCTGGGGAATAAAATATAGCAGAAGGAAATAAAGGACTGCAGGGATTGCACCAACACCCAACATCCATCTCCAGTTTAGATTTGGGTCGGTAACCCTCTGCAAAATAAAATAATTGGAAAAATAAGCGACTGAAATACCCAATACAATATTTAACTGATTAATTGACACCAATGTTCCTCTTTTTTCGCGGGGTGCAATTTCAGCAATATACATCGGGGCAACCAGAATTGACATACCAACGCCCAAGCCTCCTATCATTCTGGCAATAATGAAAAAAGTAAGATTGCTGGTTAAAGAAGTTGCCAGGGCACAGAATGTAAAAAGAGCAGCGGTGATGATAAGTACCAATTTTCGTCCATAAATATCAGCCAGAATTCCACCGATAAAATTACCGCCCATGGCGCCAAAAATGATGGCAGAGACAGAGAGTCCCAGCAACAATGAACCACTTTCCAATCCAAATATATTCCTGTAAAAAGGAACTGCCCCTGAAATTACTGCACTGTCAAAACCCAGCAGAAATCCTCCGAGAGCTACGATCAATGAAATAAGAACTATAAAAACATTATGCTTTTTCATTATACATAAAATTTTAGGTGAAAAATGAAAGTAAGTATTTTTTAGGCATCCCCTTATGGGATTCCGGAATTTATTTTACCGGATCTTTACTTTTCGTGATATTTATGTATATTGCTATGCAATTACCTATGTATTAAACCAATTTAACAACTCCCAAGGCTATGAACCGGATTACTTCCACATTAACTTTCAAAGACAAGTTAGGATACGGATTGGGTGACACTGCATCTCATTTTGTCTGGGATATGGTGGGTTTCTGGTTAATGTTTTTTTATACTGATGTATTTGGAATTTCGGCAATTGCAGCCGGAACAATTATGCTCATAGCCCGATTCTGGGATATGGCCATCGATCCCATCATTGGTATTGTATCTGACCGAACCAATACAAAGTGGGGAAAATTCAGACCCTATATTTTATTTGGAGCAGTGCCCTATTCAGTTTTAGCTATATTGACTTTCACAACACCCAATTTTGGTGAAACAGGCAAGATCATTTATGCCGGTGCCACATATATTCTTTTAATGACAGCCTATGCTTCGGTTAACTTACCTTATTCTGCTTTAGGGGCTGTAATGACTAACGATACATACGAACGGGCCGGGTTAAATACATACAGGTTTATTTGCGGTTTTGCCGGACAATTTATTGTTACCGGACTCGCTCTTACATTAGCAAAATTCTTCGGAGGTGGTGATAAAGCCCAGGGGTTCCAATATACAGTTGTATTATTTGCTATCCTGAGTCTGGTATTCTTCTTTATTACATTTAAGGCCACCAAGGAAAGGGTACATCCCCCTAAAGCACAGGTTAATTCTCTCAGTGCCGACTTAAAAAACCTTTTTACAAATAAGGCATGGATTATTTTGGCCATTGTCGGCATCGTATCCTTTATCATGTTTGCAATTCAAAATGCAGCTGTAGTTTATTACTTTAAATACTATATTGGTAATGAGGAAAATGTGCAGTTATTTAACGTCATTGGAACAGTGGCTTTAATTGTTGCCCTGCCTTTCTCAAAACCATTGGCCAAAAAATTTGGAAACAGGAATGTTTTTATAGCCAGTTCAATTATTTCAGGTATATTTTTTATCGCGATTTATTTCCCGGCTCAGCATAATATTGTTACAGTTTATGTATTTAATATTATTGCAAAAATGGCATATGCACCCGCGGTTCCTTTATTATGGACCATGATTGCCGATTCGGCCGATTACGGTGAATGGAAAACCGGACGAAGAGCCACAGGACTATATTTTTCTGCGGCCGTCTTTGCGCAAAAAGCAGGATGGGGAATTGGCGCCGCATTAGTTGGCGTAATTCTGTCACTATTTCATTATACAGCAAATCAAGTCCAAACCGATACTTCGATAACCGGCATAAAACTGCTGGTATCGGTTATCCCAGGTGTTCTGTATATGTCCTGTGCTATTTTTATGTATTTCTATAATATCGATACCCGGACAACCGATTTGATTAAAACAGAACTGGATGCACGACGGGAAAAGGAAAACTCCGAATCCTGAGTACTTGTTTTATCTGGCATGTTCTTCTCTGTCAAAATCAAAACACGCAGGAACCTACTTTACATTCCAGGTATAATTTCCTCAATCTTTTCCTTCGGAACCAGTGCAGCCGTTTCCTTCTTTACCATGATATCCTTACCAAGGTTGAAAGTGCCGGTCTGCCTTATGTCGGTAGAAGAAGCGCCAGCTTTGACCGTATAATCTCCGGCTTCGGTAATCCATGACGAACTGGCCGGATTGAAAGAAGCCAGGTAGATCTCAGCTACTTCCTTTCCGACAAAATGGAAATAATATCAGGGGCGAATATTTTCAAAGCTGTTGGCAGATGATTCAAATCAATTTAATCAGTCTTTTCTGGTTGACAATTAATCCATAAAAATAAAGTAACCAGGACTACAACTACCATTTTCATTTAATGAGTTAGTTGGGTTCATAATTCAACATCACAATTCCGCAATTATATACAATTGATTTTTTCAATTTTAACTGCCCGGGTTTTTCAATCCGGTTAAAAATTGATCCGCCGTGGCCCAATGCGACCGGATTAATGAAAAAATGAAATTCATCAATTAGTCTCTCTTTTACCAATGCCGAAACAAAAGATGTACCTCCGTAAACGATAATATCCTTCCCATCCTGGCATTTCAACTTATTGATTTCTTGTGCCAGGTCTCCTTTTGCAAGTACAGTATTGTCCCATTCAGATTTATCAAGTGTTTTTGTGAAAACAACCTTTCTTGTTTGAACAATCCGTTGTCCTACTTCGTACATCGGATCGCCAGGTTTCGTGCTTACATCCTGCCAGAAGGGAATATAATCAATCGCCAGTTTTCTGCCAATCAGAATCGTATCCGAGGAGTCAAATAATTCCAGTACATATTGCCGGATCTCTTCCCAGGCCCAGGTTACCCAGAGTTGCTCGTCATTCGGTCCGGTTGATACGAAGCCATCAAGTGACATTTGCATCTGCAATTTCAACTTTTTCATTGAAGGGCAAGCTTAATTTATGATTTTCATGTATATTCTGTGTACAACCCATAAATATCCCTGTTGTTTATTTTCCACAGAAATGCAACCAAACCTATATTGAAACAATATAAGAACAGGATTCCAGGTAACTAAAGCTTCAATACATCTATTAACTGTCCATGAAGTTTATTTCCATCACTTGGAAACGCTGCATTATTCACCAGAATTTTCCCTTCAGCATTTACAATCATGTAAGTAGGGAGGCTAATGTATCCGCTATATAAATCTTTCAATTGCTGTTTAAGTTTTTCGCTTGCAATTAAATGATAACCTGATAATCCAAATTGTTTGATATAGTTTTCCCATTTTTGGCGATTATCATCCAATTGGATGGCAATATATACCATTTGAATTTCATGTTTCCTTAAAAATGGTTTCAGGTCATCAGCAAACTGAAACTGTCCTATACATGGAGGGCACCATGTCGCCCAGCAATCTATTAATGCCGGCCTGCCTTTAAGAATATTAAGCAACTGCTGAATGGAAGTTATTTGATTTGCCGTATCCAGCATAATGACATTCGAGGTTTCCATTGTCTTCATGTATTCTGAATCTTTTCTGACCCGGGGTATTAAAACACCATTTTTGTAATCCTCCCTGAAGCAAAGATATAAACCAACATATCGCTGAAAACCCCAGAGCCATTCCATAGTTACTCCCTTTACCGGATATAATCCGAAGATCCTTGGGTAAACTTCATAAAGTTCCTTTTTAATTACACTATCCGATATTGCATAATCTTTTGAAAACCATGTATCACTTATTGATTGTGCCAATTTATAGGCATTAAAATATTGGATATTCAGGTTGGCCAGCATGTAAAAGCCACTGTCGATTTTCTCCATTTCCAGCAAGCGCTTAAAAACAGATTGTTGTCTGGCGATCCTTGCCTGAAGGGTATCGATTAATGATTCAGGATTAGAAAGATCCCATTCATCATGATAAAGAATACCCATGGTTCCGTTATCGATCAGATTAAAGTCAACCTGCCCTGCGTCGGTTTCAAGATATGGACTTCCTTCGACCCTATATTTCAAGGAAAAAATCTCGGGACTATAATATGTATTCGGATTGTTATCATCCTGGAGGTAACCTTTACTGACAAATTTATAATAATTGTTGGGCCTGAGAATTAATCTGCATGTATGTACAATGCTATCCTGACTATAGTAAATATTAAAGAAGTGAGTGGCTGTGATGAATTTATTGATGACAAATCTGCCCTCGCTATCCGGTTGAATTGAATCGGAACTAAATGAATTCGGATATGGAGAGATCGCATACTTGACTTGCAATTTTCCATTATATCCAACAATCTGGCCTGCGATTGTAACATTGGGATTTTGGCACAAGCAGACGGTTGCCGGGAAAATGAGAAATGCAAGCAAATTGAATAGTTTACTCATATCGGTTAATTTACTTAATTACTACTTTCATATTGATAATTTCCTGGTCTGACTTAAATACCAATAAGATATAAACTCCAGATGCGTAATTCCCTATGTCCATCTGCATTTTCCCCTTATCATTACAGTTAGCTATTGATAATAATAATCCCAACTGATTATATAGTCGAACACCGACAATTGGAGAGTCATAAGTTTGTAAGGATAATATCCCCTCCCGTTCAACCGGATTAGGATAGATTTCTACCCTATCCTCAACTTCTACATCGAATTGAGAAGATACAATGCGTGTTGTACAATCAGTGAAACCGGGATTAAGATAAATGACATCCTCGTTGCGTTTAAAACATATCAATTCTGAACGCCAATACATTGTCGGTATATCAGTAATCGGATAGAGAAATCCTCTGGTACTACCAATTCCTTCAATCCAATACTGGTCATCATACATTTTGAATCTCTTTCTGTGGCCTTCAGAAACCGGGATTGAATCAATATCAAGTATAATATTCCGGTGAAATGTCCCGGTATGAATGGTATCCCCTATATTTTGTGTAAAATCATATAAAACAACCGGGGTATAGGTATCAAAACCCCAATAATCCTGGCCAATATAAAATATTTCCTTGTTGGATTCCCTGAAGGCACCAATGTACACGGTATCAAAATCTGAAGCTCTGAATATTTTATGATAGCTGTCATCCAGGATTAAAGTATCTCCGGAAATAAAATAGCCCAATATTGAAAGATGTTCAGTGTCTTCAGTTTCATAAAACTCATTCCAGTTGATATTTGTCGTGTCAAAAGGTGAATATTTCTGAGCATTCACGCTAATTACCGATGCTATAATTATAGTAATTAACAGCAGATTTTTCATATTTGGAGCTTATTCGAAATATACAGAAAAGCAGTATCACATGCAAATTCACAAACATGCATTATTCACTGTCCGATGACCGTCGCTCACGTTTACTATGTATAATCCCGGATTTAGTTTCGGGAGGCTGCACCCGGGTCAGGAAATAATTGCATCTATTTGCCTCCTGAAGGCATTGATATGTGCCGGGCCTGTGCCGCAGCAGCCTCCAAGAATCAATGGCTTAAATGCCGACAATTCCCTGAAATGATTTTCAAAGTCGGCCGCAGTTTCAGTATAACAAGTCACTCCCTCCTTAATGACCGGCTCACCGGCATTGGGTTTTAGCAATATAACCCCGTTTGGCAAGGCTTTTCTCAGTTCACTGCCAACCTGGATCATATTGGTAATGCCATTGCCACAATTCGAACCGATGGCAAATGCTCCTGCTTCTGTCAACGCAGCGATGGCCTCCGGTATTCCGTTGCCCATAATTGTATAATATCCGTCTTGTGTGGGACTGTAAGTTAAGGAAGCGATAAATGGCAGGCTGGATGCTTTCTTCACAGCACTAGCTGCACACAGCAATTCCCGGATATCCAGGAAGGTCTCCAGCATAAATCCATCCACACCAGCCTCGGCAAGAGCGGAAACCTGCACTGCAAAAGAATCGGTAACTTCCTCTTCCGTCACATCTCCGTATGGCTCCAGCATCTTTCCACAAGGACCTATTGAACCGAGAACTAATCTTCCTGATGGCCTCAACTCAACCGCATTTCTTCCTCCGGCAAAATTCAGCTCATGGCATCTTTCCTGTAAACCATAATCCTTCAGTTTCAACAGGGAGCCGCCGAAAGTATTCGTCAGAACAGCGTCGGATCCGGCTGCATAATACATCAGGGCAATTTCCTGCACCTGCCTTTTATGGGTAACATTCCATAATTCCGGACATTCACCGGCTGCAAGACCTCTGGCAATGAGCTGGGATCCTGTTGCCCCGTCAAGCAACAAGATATCATGGTTTTGAAAAAAGGAAGAAAGCATGACCCTAATTATTTACGATTTACGATTTACTCTGATCCGTGGGTTTCACCCACGATCCGTGGATTTCACCCACGGTTATTCAGATTTGCCCCTTCGGGGCGCTGACGCCTCCCCGGTTTTTCATTGTTCACCGGAAAGTACCTTATCCACCGCCAGCACCAGGAACAGGTAATTACTCTCACCCCCACCCAATACATACTCTGTCTGCTGCCAAAGGAAGGGGAAATCCTTCAGCTCCGGAAAATCCGGCCTGATCAATGCCGTTCCGGATACAACACCACCGGGAATATATGACCAGTCGGCACGATTGTATCCATAGGCTATCGTCATTGACCGTGCTCCAACCCCTGAAGCAAAGGAAGATGTATTTTCACCCGGATGGCATCCCAGTACGAAATTAAGTGCATTGAACATGAGATCCTGGTTGAATAACTCGGGAAGATATTTTGACAGATAATACTGATGCACGCCGAATTCCTGGATGTTCCATCCTGCACCCCAAATATGCGGGCGATAAGGTACACCAAACGGGGTTTCTTTTTCCTGTTCTGTAATTTCCTGTGATAATCCCGTCAAGGCTTTATCCAGTGAGGACTTATATTCCGGATTTTCCATGAATGGTATAGTCCTTACCACCACCCAGCCAACAGAGGAGATCTTTCGGGCAATGGAATCCTTCACGGCAAGCAGGAAATCCTTATATTCCTGCTTCTTTGTGGAGATCAGCAGTTCGGATGCCGCGCAGATCTGGTCATCAATATTTCTTGTAGTAATTGTCCGGGGATGTTTCCAAAGCTCCTCAGCTGCTTTCAAACACCTTACTGACAGCCTGTTATCATATTCTTTCAATACCCTGGCTGCGCAGGCCAGTCCCTGGATAGCAGAAAACTCATGGGAAGGATTTTCCTCGGTATATACCATCCGGTCGTCCTTCAGTCCCTGGGCAGTCTGCAGTGTGCCATCGTACCGAATGGCCGGTTTATGCACCAGGTTGTTAGTCTGGGTTGACACATCACCCACCAGCGTATACTGCGGAATTGTAGGAGAGATAATGCCCCTGTAAACCCGTCCCAGGTTTTCATATCCGCCAAGTATGGTCAGTACGCCATGTTCAACCTGCTGCAATATATCGGGTTTTCCATCGGGAATATGCATATCCACCTGGTTCGTTCGCTGGTTAATTGTGGTTGCATCATATTCAGGCCGGAATTCCTCCCATGCCAGGGATAAAAGCTGCACGGTACCTGCCTGGGACTCAACGCGGAGATCATCATCGCCGGCATCGTGCCAGCCTCCCGTGTTAAGGCCGGGAACGTGGTCTCCTGATTTATAGCGAGTCAGGGTGGAAGGTCCCTGTTTGTATCCGTCAAAAAGAATTGAATCCACAGGTGCCATCAGGGCATCGTCAAGGTGACAAACTCCATGCCAAACCTTGTAGGCCTCATTTACCCGCATATGACACATCTGCACAGGAAGAAAATCTTCTAATGTTGGCTGCCAGACATGCCTTTTATAGATATCCGCAGATATGGAAAACAGGTTTGATTGCACATCCCCGTATTCCACCAGGTAAACCCCTTCTTCCTTAATATCCGAAAAATCAAAGCGAAGGTAATTGTACCGCAAAAAACTTCCCCAGTTAACGCCTTTAAGCGATTTTACCAGTTTCTTTCCCACCCTTATCCGTAATTTGCAGCAGCCTGGCTTTTTTATCGGTCTTGTCCGATGCATCCAGTTCAACAATAGCCATTTTTGGCTGTGAGGGATGATACCCTACCTGGGAGACATGAACCACAGGTTTTGATTTCCAGTCCCGGAATGGTATTAGCCTTTACAGTCCATTTAATGGCCTCAGTTGTTGCCCCATCGGGAATAAGAGAACGCACAACAAACCATCCGTTCGTATGTCGTATCCTTCCATCGATCAGCTGCAAATCGGAATTTGCGCTTTCAAAACTGATCCGTCTGCTCATCGGATTCCGGTGCAACCACAAGCTTTCTGCCGGTAGCAAAAGGAACCGCCTGGTGTTCATTTTCACTGTCGAGTGTGACCGGACCATTTGCCTGCCGGGTAAAAATCCCGCTTTTATTATCCATGATCCAGGTTTTTCCGAAAAGGGTAGCCGGGTATAGTTCCATGTTGAATCCTACCTTGCCATACCATTCGGCAGGAAGCGGCTTATCCAGGTTAACCGTGATGACAAATGCATCTCCCTCGCCTTTTACGCTCACTGTATAGGTAAAGACAAGATCAGGATAGAAAATGGGATTAAAGCCTTTCCTGTTAATGCTCGAATCGGGATACCATAACTTCACCGAGATGAGATTGGCATCCTTGTCAATTGTACGCTTTCCTACTTTGGGAATAGGCTGGAACTGTCCCGGTGTTGGCTCAAGCCTGAGATCTCCATTGGTGGCAACCCGTACTCCCTGCTGAATAATACCCACGCCTCCCTGATGACCCTCGGGATAAATATCCTCAAAGACCATGACATTCAGTCCGGGCAATTTCAAAATAATTTTTATCATTAATGATGAGATTGTTTTTGCGTTGATCGTTTGTCTTGCAGGAAACAATCAACAGAAGGCATAACAAAATGTATATTCCACGTTTCATAGCATCAGAATTAGGATTACAAAGTATTGATTATTTTGGAAAAATGCAATACCCGTAATACAGTTCTGCAGTTCTGTGGAATACAAACTTCGTTATTCATTATTCGGTGTTCCTTGTTCGGTGTTATTTTAGCGGAAACAACACTGAACAAGGAACACCGAATTTCGAAATCCGAAGGTTCTAGCGACTCTTTTTATATTTTTCGGTCCTCTGATCCACAATTGCTCCCTTCCAGTTCATCCCGAAGCCGAAATCATAACTGTGTCCTTCAGAATCAACATAGGGGACCATGTCAAACGGAACATCTTCCTTCTGTTCTTCGACTGTTTTCATGTTGGCAGGCATTTGGAATGGCAATAATGCCGATGGTTCCGCTGTTCCGGAAACAATATCCAGAAGGGCCTGATCCTGTACCCCAAAAATCACGACAATGGCGCTGGCATCCTTTTCAAATTCTGAAAAGATCATTGGTTTTGATACCAGAATAGCAACTACAACTGGTTTATCCTTCATTGCTTTCCTTGTATCGCTGACGAGTTTAACATCCGATGCGTTGCCGGCAACAATGGATTTATTCCTGTATGTGCGATTTGTGAACTTCTCCAGCGGATCTCCGCCTGCAAGGCTTGGATCCCTTGCATCAATGGCTTTGTATGAACCATACTGCAGACTGATCGGTACATATCCGTTCCCGCCTTTTTTTACATCCATGGGATCATAACCAGTTCCTGTAGCCGGACTTTCAATGACAACCAGTGCCACATCGGCCTCATCCGCATTATCGGTAATTTTAAAATATTTCCTGGCGATCTCCATATTGACCGGATAGTCGTATTTTGCAGGCGTTTCCCCAAAAAAGCCGCGCTGTGCAGGTGTATTTCTTTTTGGAATGTAGACAGTTTTTGCTTTATCCAGCGGTAGTAAGTTATCCTTGTTTTTTAACAATACAATCGACTTCAACTGGGCATCAAAACCGGCTTTCATGTTGACGGGCTTCCCTACTATGCTTTTTGTTTCCTCAACATTAAGATAGGGATTTTCAAATAATCCAACCCGAAAGATATTCTTCAGCAACCGTACAGCGGACAGTTCCATCCGTGCCCTCATGAAATCTTCGCCATGTTCTTTTACGCCCATTTGATAAGCCTCCACAATCGGCCCCTTGTCATTATTACCGCCAAACTGATCCACGCCGGCCATGATGATTTTATAGTGCCGTTCCGCTACTGAAAGTGTTTCAGCACCCCAGGGGGTCGTGCCAAATCCATCCACTGCCATCTCATCTTTGGTTACGCCCCAGTCGGTGCAAACCACTCCGTCAAAACCGTAGGTTCCGCGGAGGAGATCTGTGATAAGATACTTGTTATAGCTGTTTCCCACGTTTTCCTTATTGACGGTATCAATACCATATGAAATGGTGTAATATGGCATAACTGCCGAAGCCATTTTAGTTCCTCCGTCCAGTTTGAGCGCTCCTTCAGTAAATGGAATAACCTGTTCGGCCAGGTTTTTACCCGGGTAAACCGCATATTTACCATATGAATAATGTGCATCCCGGCCAGCCTCTCCCGGACCACCACCCGGCCAATGTTTTATCATCGCATTCACGCTTGTATAACCCCATCCTTCAGCAATGACCTTATCACCGCTGGAAGTCTGGAATCCTTCCACATATGCCTTTGCCATATCCGCCGTGAGGCTGGGGTCTTCGCCAAATGTGCCGTTGAAACGACTCCAACGTGGTTCGGTTGCAATGTCAATTTGTGGGGATAATGCTGTGGAAATACCCAGTGCGCGGTATTCTTCCGAGGCGATCTGACCAAATTGCTTTACCAGTTCAGGATCAAATGATGCAGCCATACCGAGCGAACCGGGCCACATGGATATATTTCCCCCGGAGCCGGCATTGTATTCGGCATTGGCCTCAGTCTGGTGACGGGGATCAGAGCTGTTGTTAGCCGGAATTCCGAAAGCTGTTCCTTCGCACAGGGCCTGAACCTTGTTGTTCCACTGAGCAGCAACCTCCGGACTTTCAACCCTGGTAATCAAAACATGGCGGAGGTTATCTTCGGTGAGGAATTTTTTTTGTGCATCCGACAGGTCATACGGTTTGGCCCCGCTTTCCTGAAACGGTTTTCCATTATAGGTTGAAGCTCCAAATCGCCCGCGCCCTGACGGGATAGACTGATGAGCACTGTATAGCATCAGGCCGGCAATCTGTTCAATGCTCATTTGTGAAGCCAGGTCATTCGCTCTTTCCCCGGCTGGCAGCCGCCAATCCTCATATTTGTCGAGCTTTCCGTTTTTATTCAGATCCTTGAAGGCATAACCTTTGTTAATAATCAGGTTGACATGTGAGGTAGTGTCATACCCCAGAGACTGTCCATTTTTGTTTGTCACAATGCGGATAGAACCGGTGCCCGTTTCATTCCATTTCCTGCAACCTGCCAGTGATAATGTTCCCGCTATTACAAGCAGCACATATAAGTTGGTACTCAGGGATTTCATTTGGCTATTTTTATGATGTATATGAAATAAAATTATGAATGCAATTTAATCACATTCATGGAGAACATCCATTGAAATGGATAACAACCGGGAATAAAAAGACAAAAACCAGCTTTTATTCGACCAATGCCTCTTAATTTCCGATTGGCATGCATAAAAGGAAATTGTTGCCGAGGGAAAAATATAGCGATAATCATTTGAATTTTGTGTTGATAATCGTAAGTTTATACCCATTCATCTGGTCTATCATAATAGTATGACTTACAGCTATTTATTCTCGCATCTTTCGCAGTATTCCGGTATAAAATGGGATGTGATTGTGATAGGCGGTGGAGCTACCGGTGCCGGCATTGCCCTGGATGCGTCTTCCAGGGGGTTTAAAACACTTTTGCTTGAACAGGCAGATTTTGGTAAAGGGACATCGAGCCGAAGTACAAAACTGCTTCATGGTGGCGTACGATATATGGCACAGGGTGATCTGATGCTGGTGATGGAGGCCTTGCAGGAAAGAGGATTGATCATAAAAAATGCCCCACATATCACAAGCAACCAGGAATTTATTATCCCGGTGTATAACTGGTGGGATGTTGTAAAATATACAATCGGACTGAAATTTTATGATATACTGGCTGGAAGACGAAGTCTGGGAAAATCGCACTTTATCAAACCGGAAACCACGCTTGAGAAATTACCCACCCTTCATCGCAAAGGGTTAAAGGGCGGAGTGGTTTACCACGATGGCCAGTTCGATGATTCCCGCCTGCTTATTTCTATTGTGCGCTCGATAACCGATCATGGCGGAAGTGTTTTGAACTATTGCAAGGTGACGGGTCTGGTGAAAAACAGTGCCGGAAAAATACAGGGTGTCAGGGTTAAAAATTCAGATACCGATACCGAAATAGAAATAAAAGGCGGGCTGGTGATCAATGCCACAGGTGTCTTTACTGATGAAGTGTTGCGGATGGACCATCAGGTAAATAAGCGCACGATCAGACCCAGCCAGGGAATACACCTGGTGTTTGCCGGTTCCTATCTGAATAGTGAATCAGCCATGATGATACCAAAAACAGATGATGGCCGGGTGCTATTCGCAATACCCTGGTACGGAAAGGTGGTCGCCGGAACAACAGATACTCCTCTTGACATAATCACCCTTGAGCCAAAGGCGCTTGAGGAGGAAATTGCCTTTATTCTTCAAACAGCAGGCAAATACATGACCCGTCAGCCAAAGAAGACAGATGTACTGAGTATGTTCGCGGGATTAAGGCCCCTGGCTGCCAGTCAGGATGATCCTGCCAACACCAGGGAAATTTCACGCAGGCATAAAATAACCATTTCCCAGTCGGGACTGATCACTGTTGAAGGAGGAAAATGGACTACTTATCGCCGAATGGCACAGGATACATTGAATAAGGCTATGAGAAACGGATTGCTCGAAAAACGGCCCTGCGTGACCCGTGATCTGCATTTGCATGGATTCATGCTGAATAAGAAGCATGACAGGTTGAATATCTATGGTACACATGCCCAGGATATACATAATCTTATCCGGGACAGGCCTGAATGGGCCCGGGCACTTCATCCCCGGCTGCCCTATACTGAAGCGGAGATAAGGTGGATATGCCGGGAAGAAATGCCTTACAAACTGGAGGATATGCTGGCCCGCCGAACACGGGCCCTTTTCCTCGATGCGGCAGCCAGCCTTGAAATGGCTTCCGGGGTGGCAAACATCATGGCAGAAGAACTGGGATTTGATGAACAATGGAAAAAATCAGAACTTGATGAATTTGCTAAACTGGTGGAGAACTATATTTGTTAATGTGCTAATTTGCTAATTTGCTAATGTGCTAATGTGAACTGCATGACTGCATGACTGCAAAACTGTATGACTGCATGACTGCATGACTGCAGAACTATAGTCTCGGCCCAATAACGGAAACCCCGAAATACCTTAAAACTTTGTTATGAAAAAATATGTCCTCGCCCTCGACCAGGGAACAACCAGTTCAAGAGCCATAGTTTTTGATCATCGTGGAAAACCAGTATCGATTGCCCAGAAAGAATTCACCCAGATATATCCCAATCCGGCCTGGGTGGAGCATGATGCGGATGAAATATGGTCTACACAGGCCGGAGTTGCCCAGGAGGCCATTACAAGGGCCGGGATTGACAGCTCGGCCCTGGCTGCCATTGGCATAACAAACCAGAGGGAAACAACCATTGTATGGGACAGAAGAACGGGCAAACCGGTATATAATGCTGTTGTTTGGCAGGACAGGAGAACTGCCGGCTATTGTGATACCTTAAAAGCACAGGGACACGGTGAGCGCATCCGGCAGAAAACCGGCCTCATAATTGATGCCTATTTTTCTGCGACCAAGATCAAATGGATACTTGACAATGTGACCGGTGCCCGTGATCTGGCAAACCAGGGATTGCTGGCATTTGGAACAGTAGATTCATGGCTGATCTGGAAGCTTACACAGGGTGCATTGCACATTACGGATATTTCCAACGCCTCACGAACCATGATTTACAACATCCATACCTTAAGCTGGGATCCTGAGTTGCTGAAATTATTTGACATTCCTCCAGGTATTTTGCCTGAAGTAAGATCCTCATCCGAGGAATATGGTCATACACGTGGACTGTTTTCAGATCAGGTACCCTTATCAGGAATTGCAGGGGATCAGCAGGCAGCCCTGTTCGGGCAGCTTTGCCTGTATCCGGGTATGGTAAAAAATACCTATGGTACCGGATGCTTTATGATGATGAATACTGGCAACAAACCCATTGATTCAAAAAATAACCTGCTGACAACCATTGCCTGGAAAATTGGCAATGACACGCAATACGCCCTTGAAGGCAGCATTTTCATTGCCGGTGCCGTTGTGCAATGGCTGAGAGACAGCCTTGGGATCATCCGCAAATCATCGGAAGTTGAAAAACTGGCAGGCAGGGTAAAGGACAGTGAGGGAGTGTATTTCATACCTGCATTTGCCGGACTGGGGGCACCGCATTGGAACCAGCATGCCAGGGGAACGATTGTGGGACTTACACGCGGGTCCACATCTGCACACATAGCCCGTGCGGGCCTGGATAGCATAGCCTTTCAGACTTTTGAAGTTTTGCAGGCCATGCAGGCGGATTCGGGAATTACAATCCGGGAATTGCGTGTGGACGGTGGGGCCACTGTAAATAACCTGCTGATGCAGTTCCAGAGTGATCTTATAGGCACCCGTGTTATCCGTCCCAAAATCACCGAAACCACTGCTCTGGGTGCGGCATACCTGGCGGGACTGGCTGTTGGATTCTGGAAGGACACCGCGGAAATTGAACATCAGTGGCAGCTCGATCGTGCATTTATGCCGGGAATGCCTGCCGAACAGGTAAATAACCTTATCAAAGGCTGGAAAAGGGCAGTTACGGCTGCTATTTCCTGGTCAAAGGAAGGGTAATCGGTAAAGATAGTTCTACAGTTCTGCAGTTTTGCAGTCATGCAGTTATTCAGTCATGCAGTCAAACCTCAAACAAATAATCGTAAATCGTAAATCAAAAATCGTAAACTCTATCTTCAAATCACCAAATCAATAAATCAATAAATCAATAAATTTATATGTCTCCATTCATTGCAGAACTTACCGGAACGGCCCTCATCATGATATTTGGAAGTGGCGTGGTGGCTAATGTCCTTCTCAACAAGACAAAAGGAAACAACAGCGGATGGATTGTAATCACATTCGGATGGGCAGTCGGAGTTTTCACCGGGGTGCTTGTATCAGCCCCATACAGCGGCGCACATTTAAATCCTGCCATTACCCTGGCCTTTGCCCTGGTGGGAAAAATAGAGCCAAACCTGATACTCACATATATTTCAGCACAGCTTATAGGTGCCATGACCGGATCATTTCTTGTCTGGATCTCCTACAGGAAACATTTTGAAGCCACTTCCGATACCGGGGCAATCAAGGCTATTTTCTGCACTGAACCAAATATCCGAAGTTATGCTGACAATATGATGACGGAGATCATTGGCACCTTTGTCCTGACATTTGCATGTTTATACATGGCAAAACCGGAGGTCGGATTAGGGGCCATCAGTGCCCTCCCCGTTGCGCTGGTAGTTCTTGGACTTGGCCTTTCTCTGGGCGGCCCGACGGGCTATGCGATAAATCCGGCACGTGATCTGGGTCCCCGGATTATCCATTCATTACTTCCCCTCAGACACAAAGGTGGAAACGACTGGTCATATGCGTGGGTTCCGGTTGCAGGGCCGATTGCAGGTGGCCTGCTTGCCGGTGGTATATATATGCTGATAAAATAGGCCTGGCATACCTGAAACGCCTTTCGGAAATTGAGAAAAAATTACCTATACTTGAGATTTTATTGTATATTCACAACGCTCAACTTCTACACCTATGAAAAATAATCTCTTCATTTTAATCACCAGTACCCTCCTGGTGTTTTCATGTGGCAAAACAGATCAGCCTGGTAAAAAGACTGAAAAAAAATCAAAAGATGAATCAGTTGTAAAAGAATACTACAGCAACGGAAAAATAAAAACTGAGATTTCAGCAAAAGGACAACTCCGTCAGGGACCTACAAGAAACTATGACAGAAACGGCTTACTGCTTTCCGAGGTCAATTATGATAATAATATTATGGATGGCAAGGCCACTAATTATTATGCTAAAAGTGGAAAGATTAACTCCACATTTTTCTATAAAAAAGGTATTAAGGAAGGTGATGAGACTTGGTACTACGAGAGTGGTAAGCCATATCGCGTTTCTCCTTATATCCAGGGGAAAATTGAAGGTACCCAGAAACATTACTATGAAGATGGCAAACTCCAGGCTGAGGTGACTTATAAGAACGGTTTCGCCGGAACAGGACTTAAGGAATACAAACCTGACGGAAGCCTTGTGAACGATTATCCAATTATTTCTATTCGCAAGGAAGATCACCTGAAGAATGCCAATAAAATCATCCTGATCATTTCTCTGTCGAACAATAAGAGCAGTGTGAAGTTCTACAGGGGTGCCCTGCTTGATGGTAAATACCTTCATGATAAGTTGTTCAACATGGCAACCCAGGAAGGCAAAGCTGAAATGGATTACAATGTTACCCCGGGAACCATGATCAAACAGAACATTGTTATTTCTGCCAATTACAAAACGCCCATGGGTAATCCCTATGTGATCACAAAGCGTTATACAGTCGAAGCTGCAAACTAAAATTATCATGTATTCCCTGTTTTTAAAGGAAATAACCAGCTTCTTCAATTCCCTTACGGGATATATAGTTATAATCATTTTCCTTCTATTGAACAGCCTGTTCATTTGGGTTTTTGATGGTAGCATGAATTTGCTCGACGGCGGTTATGCCACTTTGGACACCCTTTTCATCCTGGCACCCTGGGTGTTCCTCATGCTGATCCCTGCCCTCACTATGCGAAGTTTTGCAGATGAGAGGCGCACCGGAACGCTTGATTTGCTGAGGATCAGGCCACTTACTGAATTGCAGATCATTCTGGCGAAATACTTCGCGGTCATGGTACTGATCCTTCTGGCCCTTCTGCCCACGCTGATTTATTACTATTCGGTTGTTTATCTTGGAAATCCTATAGGTAACATTGATAAAGGCGGAACATGGGGCTCCTATATCGGACTCATTTTTTTGGCGGGTACATATGCAGCCATCGGCCTTTTCTGTTCCTCCCTCACCGATAACCTGATTATTGCATTTCTCCTGGCAGCTTTCTTTTGTCTTGCCATGGGATATGGATTTGAACAGGTCGGAACGCTATTTTCAACCGGTAATTCGGGTAGCTTCATCCTGTCGCTTGGGATAATCGGTCATTACAGTTCCATGAGCCGTGGTGTCATTGATACACGAGACGTCGTTTACTTTGTAGCGCTGATTATGATTTTTCTTTTAATGACTCATTTCAGATTGAAAACTGAAAAGAAATAATATCCCGGCTATACTAATGAGAAAAAGAAAAATAACAGATAAGCCCTTCGTTAGCCTGATAATTTCCCTGCTGGTAGTTCTTTTACTTGCCTGGATCCTGTCATCCTTTTTTTACCGGTTGGACCTGACTACAGAAAAAAGGTATACTCTTTCATCATACAGCAAAAAATCACTTCGCAATCTGAATAAGGTTGTACATGTGAAGGTATACCTGGATGGTGAACTGAACATACCATTCCGGAAAATGGAACAGCGGATCAGGGAAACGCTGGACGAGTTTAAAGTATACGCCGGAGATAATCTGCAATATGAATTCATCAATCCATTTGCAGGAAAGGATGTCAAAGCCACCACAAAACTAGTGGATGATCTGTATGAAAAGGGATTAAAAGCGACCAACATTATTGCCCGCGATAAAGAAGGAGGCACAAGCGAAAAAATAGTGTTTCCGGGTGCACTGATTATCATGCAATAACCTGGAGATCCCGGTAAATCTGCTTAAGAACAATCCCCTTGCCGGTGCGGAAGAAAACATCAATAATTCAGTACAGGCTCTTGAATTTGAATTTATGCGGATCATTGGTTCCCTTTCTTCAGAATCCATTGAAAAAATAGCTTTTATTGAAGGCCAGGGAGAATTGAATGAGTACCAGGTTAACGACATTACCCGGGAACTGGGATGGTACTTTCAGGTAGACCGAGGTAAGATCAGCGGAAAACCGGGAATTCTGGATCAGTATAAGGCGGTGATAATTGCCAAGCCTTCGCAGGCATTCAATGAACGCGATAAATTTGTACTTGACCAGTATATCATGCAGGGTGGAAAGGTACTCTGGTTCATTGATATGGTGAAGGCTGATATGGACAGCCTCAGCTCAGGAGGTGCAACAGTGGCACTGATTAACCAGCCGAACATCGAAGACCTTCTTTTCAGATATGGTGCAAGAATTAACCCGGTACTGCTTCAGGATATCCAATGCAATACAATACCTGTAAATGTGGCATTGGAAGGTAAACGCTGCTGACTTCAGACCTGTTCCCTGGCTTTATTATCCTTTGCTTACCGCTCCCTTCGGACATCCGATTACCCGAAATCTCAATATGATCAGCATCCGGTTTGCCGGAACCATTGACACAATTGAAGCCCGAAAAGGCATTAAGAAAACGGTGCTTTTGCGGTCTTCGGAGTATAGCCGGCAAGTCAATGCTCCTGTAATGATCAGCCTGGATGAGGTGCGACTGACGCCACGTCAGGAACAGTTTAACGAAAGGTTTCAGCCTGTAGCCGTATTGCTCGAAGGGAAATTTGAATCTGCCTTCATAAATCGCGGACCCCAGCTACATTTCCCTGACACTGTGCTGCATGTAAAGGAGTCGGGAGAAAATTCAGCCATGCTGGTGGTATCTGACGGAGATATGATCCGAAACGATATCCAGCGCACACCACAGGGAGTTAGAATCTCACCCCTTGGATTCGACCGCTACACGAAACAAACATTTGGGAACAAGGAATTCATCGTCAATGCAATTCAATACCTCACAGGCCATCAGGGACTCATCAGCCTGCGTTCACGTCAGCTTACCCTGAGATTACTGGATAAGAATAAGATCAGGCAAGACCGTACCAAATGGATTCTGGTCAATATGATCGGTCCGCCGCTGGTGATCATTCTTATGGGCATACTTTATGCATGGCTTAGAAAGAGACGGTTCGCCAAAGGGTAGAAGATCAATTTAAAGGCAGATTCCGGAAAAATATTAAATATCCCGCCTTATAAAGACGTTTTTTTCGTAATATTGATATTCTTATCAGGCAAGAAATTTGGCCATCACAATAGGTTGTATATAAAATAATTAAATTCATTTATTCATGAAATTTGTCGTATCAAGTATTGATCTGTTAAACCACTTGCAGGCTTTGAGCCGGGTAATCAGCTCAAAAAATACCCTGCCTATTTTAGATAATTTCCTGTTTAAGCTCGATGGCAAAACACTGGAGATAACAGCTTCGGATCTGGAAACCACTATGGTTACAACACTTGAGCTTGAAAATGCCAGTGGTTTGGGTTCAATCGCCATTCCGGCAAAACTCATCACTGATTCGTTGAGGGAATTTCCCGATCAGCCTCTGACATTTACGATCAATACGGAAACTTTCGCTGTGTCAATCAGTTCAGAAAACGGACAATTTGCTGTGGCAGGGCAGCATGGTGAAGATTTTCCACAATTGCCAAGAATTAAAGCCGACCGTAGTGTTTCACTCAGGCTCAAAGCCTCATCACTTGTAAGCGGAATTAACAGTACGCTGTTTGCTACTGCCGATGATGAATTAAGGCCGGTGATGAACGGGATTTTTATTGAAATGAGTCCCGAAGATATGACCTTCGTTGCATCAGACGCACACAAACTGGTTCGCTACAAACGTAAGGATGTGAATGCAAATGCAAGTGCTTCCTTTATCTTGCCCAAGAAACCGGCAGGATTACTCAGGAACCTTCTGGCAAAGGGACAGGAAGAAGTAGGTATCGAATTTGATGACAAGAATGCCTTTTTCAGTCTTCCCTCATTTCAGCTGGTTTGCAGGCTTGTGGAAGGCAATTATCCAAGCTATAATTCTGTGATTCCTACAAATAACTCCAATAAACTGCTCATCGACAGGGTAAAACTGCTGAATACGGTAAGACGGGTTTCTGTATTTTCAAATCAGGCCAGCAATCTCATCCGGATGTCTCTGAAGGGAAACCGGCTGACAGTATCTGCCCAGGATATTGATTTTGCATCCTCTGCCGTTGAGGACCTTGCATGTCAGTATCTCGGAGATGAGCTTGAGATTGGTTTTAAATCAACTTTCATGGTTGAGATCCTGAATAACATTCAATCAACCGAGGTTTCTATCGAATTATCCGATCCATCCCGGGCAGGTCTGTTTATTCCTTTCGACAAGGAAAATGATCAGGAAGATGTATTAATGCTATTAATGCCAATGATGATCAATACCTAGATTTAGATTCCTTCCATGAATTTGAACCTTCGCAATCCGTTGATTTTTTTTGATTTGGAGACTACCGGTATTGACGTTACAAATGACCGGATTGTCGAAATCTCTTATTTAAAAATCTATCCGAATGGGGATGAAGAATCCAAAACCATGAAGATAAATCCCACCATTCCAATACCGCCCAAGGTAACAGCAATTCATGGTATAACGGATGATGATGTTAAAGATGCACCCACATTTAGTGAAGTAGCCAAAAGCCTGGCCCACGTTTTTGAAGGCTGTGATTTTGCAGGCTATAATTCCAACAAATTCGACCTTCCGCTGCTGGCTGAAGAGTTTCTGCGCACTGATGTGGACGTCGATCTGAAAAAAAGAAAATTTATTGATATCCAGGTGATATTTCACAAGAAAGAACAGCGCACCCTCAGTGCAGCCTATAAGTTCTATTGTGATAAGAACCTTGAGGGTGCCCACTCGGCAGAGGTGGATACAAAGGCAACCTATGAGGTATTGATGGCCCAGCTCGACCGGTATTCAGATCTGCCAAATGATGTGGATGAACTGGCCAAATACTCAAGCCATAACCGGAATGTGGATTTTCTTGGCCGCATTGTGCTGGATGATGAAGAAAAGGAAATCTTCAATTTTGGAAAATATAAGGGCCAGCGGGTAGATGATGTATTTAAAAAAGATACCGGCTATTATGGCTGGATGATGAACGGTCAATTCCCGCTGCATACTAAGAAGATATTGACGGCGATTAAAGCTGACGAGGAGCCTTTGGGAAGTGACAAGGGACGAGGGACAAGGGACAAGGAGTTCTGCAGTTTTGCAGTTCATGCAGACGTACAGTCGTACAGTCTTGAGTTATCTGTATCAGATAGCCATTGTTCATTTTCACTCGTCACTCGTCACTCGTCACTGGAGTTTCAATTAATATCTATACTCTGTTTATAAAAAGAATACTCCTTATGAAGATAATATGCATTGGCAGAAACTACGCGGATCATGCCAAAGAGCTCAACAATCCGGTGCCGGTTAATCCGGTTTTTTTCATGAAACCTGATTCATCGCTCCTGATCAATAACAATCCCTTCTTTTATCCCCAGTTTTCAAAGGAAATACACTACGAGACCGAAATTGTATTAAAGATCTGCAGGCTCGGAAAAAGTATACAGCCTCAGTTTGCCCATCGTTATTATGAGGAGATCGGCATCGGGATCGATTTTACAGCCCGCGACCTCCAGAATATCTGCAAAAAAGAAGGTCACCCCTGGGAAATTGCCAAGGCATTTGACCAGTCTGCTGTATTGGGCAAATTTGTACCAAAAGCCTCCCTGCCCGACCTGGCTGCGATTAACTTTCAGCTTGAACTGAATGACATTACGGTTCAGAAGGGAAATACAAGAGACCTGCTGTTTTCATTCGATGAACTGATAACCTATGTCTCCACCTTTGTAACACTAAAAACAGGAGACCTGATCTACACCGGCACACCCGCCGGAGTCGGACCGGTAAAAATCGGCGACCACCTGGTGGCCTCAGTGGAGGGGAAGGTATTGCTTGACTTTAGAGTGAAGTAAAACCATAATACACTAATCGTTGCGTTTTATGTAAAAAATAATGTAGGTTTGCAGAAACAAGGACGACAGGTATGATTCAATCAATGACAGGATTTGGCAGAGCTACCTGTGACCTGGCAGAAAAGGTAGTGGTTATTGAAATAAAAACCCTTAACAGCAAGCAGCTTGATTTGAATTTGCGGATACCTGCCCAATACCGCGAAAAAGAAATGGATCTTCGGAACGAGTTGGTGAACCGGCTTAAACGGGGCAAGGTGGACGTTAATGTAAACGTTGAATACAAGGAAGGCAGACAGGCCATTCAAATCAACTCTGTCAACATCATGAATTATTACCGCCAGCTTAAGGCGCTTTCTGACCAGATGGGGATCAGCAGTACCGATTCACTTCTTCAGGCAATCATACGCTTACCCGATGCTGTAATTGCAGAAAAAGAGATCCCTGATGCGGAAGAATGGGAGAATTTTCAATATGCTTTTACACTTGCCATCGATGAACTGGAACAATTCAGAAACCAGGAAGGCAAAGCCCTTGCCTCTGACATCATGAACCGGATCGACCTGATTGAAACCCTTCTTTCCCAGGTGGAACCGTTCGAACAGGAAAGAGAAAATACCATCCGTACCAAACTGAATAGCTCACTATTGGAATTTATTCCGCAGGAGAGCCTGGACAAAAACCGGTTCGAACAGGAATTGATATACTATCTTGAAAAGTTCGATATTTCCGAAGAAAAAACCCGTCTTAAACATCATTGCCAGTATTTTGTTGAAGTGATGAAGGAGCCTGACCAGGTTGGCAGGAAGCTCGGTTTTGTGGCCCAGGAAATTGGACGGGAGATCAATACAATTGGCTCCAAGGCAAATCATTCGGGAATTCAGAAAATTGTTGTAATGATGAAGGACGAACTGGAGAAGGTAAAGGAGCAATTGATGAACATATTATAATTTATGGAAGGTAAGGTAGTGATCATATCAGCTCCTTCAGGTGCCGGGAAAACAACCATCGTGAAGCATTTGCTGCAAATCAGGGAATTAAACCTCGCATTTTCAATTTCAGCTTGTACCCGTCCTATTCGGCCTGGTGAGGTAGAGGGAAAAGATTATTATTTTCTTACTGTAAACCAGTTCAAGGATAAAATTGATGATGGCGAGTTCCTGGAATGGGAAGAAGTGTACAAGAACAATTATTACGGAACCCTGAGAAGTGAAGTTAGCCGCATCTGGAGCATGGGTATGCATGTGCTTTTCGATGTAGATGTGATGGGAGGCATTAACCTGAAGGAGAAATTCGGAGATAATGCCCTGGCTATATTCATCAGACCACCTTCCATTGAGGTACTCCGTTCAAGACTGGAATCAAGAGGTACCGAAACAGCTGAAAAAATCAGGAACAGAGTAAACAAAGCCTCGCTTGAATTAAAGTTTGCCCGCAAATTCGATGTCACCGTTTTAAACGATGTACTTGAAAAAGCGCAGGGAGAGACTCAAAAACTCATTGCCAGCTTTCTTAAAAAATAATAGCAGGAATGAAAATCGGCCTCTTCTTCGGATCTTTTAATCCGGTTCATATCGGGCATCTTGCCATTGCCAATTACATGGCTGAATTTACCGGCCTTGAGCAGGTGTGGTTTGTAATCAGTCCGCAAAATCCACTGAAGAAAAGCACTTCCCTCCTTGAAGATCACAAACGTCGCACCTTGCTTGACATTGCCACCAAAGATGATGATCGTTTCAGGGTATGCGACATAGAATTTAAACTTCCAAAACCATCCTATACGATTGATACCCTGGTCCATCTCCATGAATTGTATCCATCCCATGAGTTTATACTGATAATGGGCTCCGATGGATTGTCTACATTTTACAAATGGAAAAATCATTTGCTCATTGAGGAAAACTATGACCGTTATATTTATCCCCGGCCAGGCTTTGAAATTGCAGCTGATCAGCATGCGCGCGTAAAACTTGTTGATGCGCCTCAGATGGAGATATCATCCACTTTCATCCGTGAAGCGCTCAGAAAGAGGCACGATATACGCCATTTTTTGCCACATGCTGTTTATACCTATATATACAGAAATGCATTTTTACGAAAAATAGATGAAAGTTAGGATCGTCTTTTTGCTGAAATACCTGTTCTTCTGGCTCTCATTGTTTATATTGGGAAAAATCATATTCCTCCTGTATGAAAATAAACAGTCCTTCGCCCTGCCATTAACGGATTGGTTCCTTATTTTGCTGCATGGATTCAGACTCGACCTGTCTACCGCCGGATATCTTCTGCTCCTGCCCACCCTGATCATCGCCTTAAGCTGCCCGTTGAAGGGTAAACCGGCATACTTATATAATAAATGTCTATACATTTATTCTGCTTATCGCTTTTCTGCTGATTACCCTGGTCGATCTGGAAATATATAAGTACTGGGGCTCCAGGCTTGATAGTGCTCCGCTCCGTTTTCTGTCAACCCCGGGCGATGTACTGGCTTCCTCAAGCCTGATCACACTTGTTCTCTATTTTTCAGCCTTTGGCTTACTTATCCTTTTTCCTGTTCTGGTCCTACCTTCGGCTTGTACCAAAAAAGCTTAAAGAGGCAGGGAAAGGCGGATTTACAGGGATCCCCGTTTTCCTGCTGATCCTGGCATCATTAATCATACCCATCCGGGGTGGTTTTAATGTGTCGGTAATCAATACAGGCAGTGCATTTTTTCACGGAAATACTTTCGCAAACCATGCCGGCATCAATGTGATTTGGAACTTTGGACATTCCCTGGTGGAAAAAAAGGAATATTCAAATCCTTATATAAGCTTTAAAAACAAGGATTATGAAACAAAGCTGAAAGAATTGTATCATTATGAAAAGCTTCCGCCAAAAATACTGAAGTTTGAAAATCCCAACTGTGATACTGATCATTCTCGAATCATTAACGGCCAAACTGATTGAACCCCTTGGAGGACCACACGGTGTTACACCATATTTTAACAGTATGTGCAGCCATGGTATCTTTTTCACCAATATCTATTCAAGCGATTCGCGAACCGATAAAGGACTGGCAACGGTGTTGAGCGGATACCCGGTTCTTGAATCGATTCCCATCCTGAAATATCCCGACAAGACCATACATCTTCCATTTGTGTCAAAAAGCCTGATTGAAAAGGGTTATAAGACATCATTCAATTACGGGGGAGATGTTGATTTTGCCAATATCAGATCATACCTGGTAAATGGTAATTTTGGACGGATCGTTACAGAAGCCTCCTTTCCTGTCTCCGAAAGATCAGGCAAGTGGGGTGTTCCCGATCATTATTCCTTCGCTAGGTTTTTCAATGATATCAAGGCTGATACATGGACAATGGTTTCATGTTATGCTGTCACTGAGCAACCATGAACCGTTTGAAATTCCAGTCCGCCAGAAATTCGGCAATAAGGATCTCTTCGGCAAATTCTATAGTTCCGCTTATTATGCAGACAGTTGCCTGGGAGATTTTGTACAGCGGATAAAGGAATCAGGTTTATGGGATAAATCGGTTGTCATCATTGTGGCCGACCATGGCGTAAGGGTTCCTGATTATAGCGAGGTATTCGAGCCACGAAAATTCCATATTCCCCTGCTGATCACAGGAGGTGCTGTGGATAAAGACAGTATCGTTTCAAAGTATGGATCACAGGCTGACCTGGCTGTTACCCTGCTGCATCAGCTCAATATAAAAACAGACAAATATTTTTTGGGAAAGGACTTGCTGGCGCCTGATTCCAAATCATTCGTAATATATTCATATAAGAATGGAATTGCCATGCTGACTGACTCAAGCGGTTTCGGATATGATTTTTCAATCCGACAGTTCAGTTTCAATTATGGCGCTATCGACACAAACCATGTGAACCTGGCCAAGGCCCAGCAACAGTATGTGTTTCAAAACTATCTTGATTTATCGGCAGAGGTCACTCCGGAATTTGTCCGGAAGTGAGATACTGCATATTATAAAACTTGCGGTATTCACCATTCAGGGCAAAAAGTTCTTCATGGGTGCCACGTTCCACAATCCTGGAATTATTCAGTACAAAGATCTCATCACTGTGAACAATGGTGGATAACCGGTGGGCAATAACTATAGAAGTGCGGTTTTTCATCAGCTTTGTCAGTGCATCCTGAACCAGCTTCTCGGATTCCGTATCCAGTGCTGAAGTTGCTTCATCAAGGATCAAAACAGGCGGGTTTTTCAATACAGCCCGGGCTATACTGATCCGCTGACGCTGGCCGCCGGAAAGTTTACTTCCCCGGTCGCCGATAACACTATAATATCCGTTTTCCGTATTGACAATGAATTCGTGGGCATGTGCCACGCGGGCGGCTGCAATAACTTCTTCTTCAGTGGCGTGGTTTACGCCAAAAGCGATATTGTTAAAAAAAGTATCATTAAACAGGATCGGATCCTGGTTTACCATACCCATCAACCCCCTCAGATCGCCAATCCTGAGATCACGGATATCCACGCCGTCGATCAGAATCTGGCCGCTGATTACATCGTAAAATCTCGGTAACAGATCCACCAGTGTTGATTTACCCGAGCCGGAATGTCCAACAAGTGCAATAGTTTTTCCCTTTTCCACCTTAAGATTCAGATCCTGCAATACATAATCATTGCGGTATTTGAAATTTACATTCCTGTATTCAATTGAGTTCTTAAAAGAATGAACAGGCAATGCATCCGGTTTTTCGATAATGTTATTCTCAGTCTCCAGAATTCGATTAATGCGTTCCATGGAGGCAAGTCCCTTCTGGATGCTGTAATAATCCTGTGAAAAAGCCTTGGCTGGATTTATAATACTATAAAATACAGCAAGGTATACAAGGAATTCTGCAGGTTTCAACGCAGCTGGTATTATTCAGAATCAGGTGCCCACCATACCACATTACAATGATGATAACCATTGTTCCCATAAGCTCACTAAGCGGATGAGCGAGGTAACGGCGTCTCAGCAACTTGCTCATGATCCTGCGGTAGTCCTCATTTTCCTTCTGGAACCTTCCATACACCCTTTCCTCAGCCGTAAAAGCCTTAATAATGCGAAGACCCGAAAGTGTTTCCTCAATGGTGGAAAGCAATTCACCCATTTTATTCTGACCTTTCATGGAACGCCGTTTCAGTGACTTGCCAATCCGGCCGATCACGGATCCGGCCATGGGAAAAAGTATCAGTACAAAAAGCGAAAGCTGCCAGCTCATGATCAGCATGGCAGTGACTGAAACCAGGATAATGATCGGGCTTTTGAAGAACATCTCGAGCGAACTCATGATGGAAGCTTCCACTTCAGAAACATCACCTGTAATACGGGCCAGGATGTCGCCTTTCTTTTCTTCCGTAAAAAAGCCGACAGGAAGGGAAACGGTTTTTTTATAAATCCTGTCGCGGATATCACGAATGACTCCTGTTCTCAGGGTAACAATCGAATAACTGGACAGGTAAGTAAATCCCACTTTCAGAGAAACCATAAAGATCAGGAACAACCCGATGTATATCAGGGCAGTTCCGGCACCCTGTTCCATGCTGATATGGGTAATAAAACTATAGATGTTGTTTTTGAGTGCGTTCCCAAAAGCACTCATGCTTGTCATCGATGAACTGATGTCGACATACTCATAAACCTTTTCCTCCAGTCCGAACAGTATCTTCAGGAGGGGAATCATACTTACCATGGAGAAAACGCCAAAAAGGGCACTTAAGAAGTTATACAAAATACTTAAATACAGGTATCTCTTATAGGGAGGAAGGTAATTCTGCAATAATTTAATGAAATCTTTCATGTCAATTTATATAATAACTCTTATGTAACTAAATTTTAAATTACTGAACAAAGACACAAAACAGGTTCCGTTAAACTCTGCGTCCTCATTAAAGCAAAGCGTCTCAAAATTAAACCTTGCGAACTTTGCGTATTCCTTCGTGACCTCCTCCGTCTACGAATTTTTACATATTTACTTCTTCAGGAGGATATAATTCTTAAATTCCCCCAGCCTGGCACCAAACAGGAGGTTTTTTTCTATCCAGCTGATCACAACGTACCGGGTACGGTCGTGTTTGCTGATCATTTTATTCATGCTTCTTCTTACACCGGTGAAACGCAGCCTGTCCTTCCAGTTGAACTGTTTTATCCAGTCGTTCATAACGGCAGGATGTGTACCGCTATACCGGGGCAATTTGTCAAGGTTTCCATAATCGAAATATCCCCTGAAGAGGTCCATCTTTTCCATCTCGCCCACCGTTTTTATTCCGCGGTGGTTAATGCTGAACGATTTGATCTTGCTGTTCATCAATTCGGGCGGCCTGACCCATCCATAATGAAAGATCCTGGCATGCGCCTCAGCAACATTCAGTTTTTGCGTATTCTCTTTCTGGCGGTAATGAATGCCATCAAAATCCTTAATTTTTCTGAAGGATTGAGCGGATTCCCATGAGTGGATATCAGGCCTGTTGCGGACTATCCTGATTTCCTTTCTATACCAGCAATGGTTGTTCTGATAATGTTCAAAATCACCCCAGAAGTGTATATAATTGAAAAGCAGTCCTTCCACTTCCCTGTCATTCAACAATTCTTCACAGCGTTTCCTGATCACCGGCAGGTCATCTTCATGAACCACCTCATCCGATTGCAAATAAAAAAGCCAGTCGCCTTTACAATACGATTTGGCTATGTCAGTCTGGTGAGCATGTTCCATCCCCCTCGGATATTTTTCAATATCCCAAACCGTATCGAGGATCCGGATTTTATCACTCCCAATGGATTCGATTTCCTCACGCGTTTTGTCATCGGCATCACTATCTCCCAAAACAACGATAAACTCATCAACAAGGGGAAGGATGCTTTGAACCGACTGTTTCATGGGGTAATACAGTTTACGCGCATTCTTGCCCATCGTAAATCCACTGATGATCATTCTCTTTTGGTTCAGTTAGTACAAATCTTCAGGGTTCATTGAAGATTAAATGCCTGTATAGTTAAAAGGAGAGATGGCTTTCAACTCATTTTTAACATTATCGGGCAAAGATAGTCCATCTATGAAAGCATGCAGCTCAGGCTTGCTGATAGTTTTATTGGTGCGGGTCAGCTGTTTCAGTGCCTCATAAGGATTCGGATATCCTTCACGCCGCAAAATGGTTTGCACTGCTTCTGAAATAACGACCCAGTTTTCTTCCAGGTCCGACTCAATCGCATTTGGATTAATAAGGATCTTTTCGAGTCCGCGTAACAGCGACCTGAAAGCCAGTATGCTGTGAGCAAAAGGAACTCCAATATTGCGGAGTACTGTTGAATCGGTTAGGTCACGCTGAAGGCGGGATACAGGCAGCTTGGCCGACATGTGTTCAAAAAGGGCATTGGCAACCCCGAGGTTTCCTTCAGAATTTTCAAAATCAATAGGATTCACCTTATGAGGCATTACCGATGAACCTACCTCTCCTTCGCGGATCTTTTGCTTGAAATATTCAAGGGAAATATAGGTCCAGCAATCCCTGTCCAAATCGATCAGAATTGTATTGATGCGTTTCATGCAGTCGAAATGCAGCTGCGAGATTATCATAATGTTCAATCTGTGTGGTTGTCTGCTGGCGGATCAATCCAAGTTTTTGTCCCACAAACTGATTTGCAAAACCAACCCAGTTGATTTCTGGATATGCGACCACATGGGCATTGAAGTTTCCTGTTGCTCCGCCGAATTTGGCTGTAATCGGAATATTGAGTAATTGATCCCTTTGAATGTTTAATCTTTCAACAAACACCTGGATCTCCTTCCCGAGTTTTGTGGGAGATGCCGGTTGTCCATGCGTCCGGGCCAGCATGGGTATATCTTTCCATTCAATTACCATGGCGGCCAGGCGGTCGATAATTCTTTCGAGCAAGGGATAATAGACATTTTCAAGTGCCAGCTTGAAAGTCATGGGAACCGCCGTATTATTGATATCCTGGGATGTGAGACCGAAATGAATGAATTCTTTGAATTTACCCAGTTCCAGATCGTCAAAGCGCGTCTTCAGGAAATATTCAACGGCTTTCACATCATGGTTTGTGATTTTTTCAGTATCCTTTATTTTTTGAGCATCCTCAATCGTAAAGGCACGATAAATGGCGCGGATTTCCTCAAAATCTGAAAAGCGAAAGTCGCGCAGTTGTGGAAGCGGTAATTCGCAAAGGGCTATAAAATATTCTATTTCAACCTGAAGACGGTATTTGATCAAAGCGTATTCAGAAAAATAAAGGTCGCAATCCACATACAGTATTCCGGTATCTCCCGTCAATAGGCGAAATTGCAGTAAGAGGTGACAGTTCCATATTCTCAATTTACAGGACGAAGGTAGTAAAAAAGTTGTATTTTTGCTTCCGGCAACCGTTACAACAATGGTCAGGCCACCGATAAATATCTTTAAAATACTCTCATGAATAGTCGTTCCCTGATCAGGAGCATCCTGTATTTCCTTGTTGTGATTCTCCTTTTGTCGGGATTTAAATTTGCGTCCGTTTACCAAAGAGCTTTTAAACCCAATATCCGCACACCCGGCGGAAACATCTTTCATCTTTACATTTATACAGGATCAAGTTACAGCCAGGTTTTGGATACAATTTACAAACACAAACTTGTAAAGAACAAGAAAAGTTTTGAATGGATTGCGAAGAAGAAAAAGTATGATTCAAGGATACACCCGGGACGATACAGGGTAACAAACAATATGTCAAACAACGCTTTCGTAAACATGCTGAGATCGGGGATGCAGGATCCGGTAAACCTGGTGATCAATATTGCCCGGACCACCGATGATCTGGCCCTTCGCCTTTCTGCACAGATTGAGCCGTCAAACAAAGATCTCAACGCTTTGATGAACGATGAATCCTACTTGTCACAATTCGGCTTTAACAAACAAACCGTTTTGGGTATGTTCATTCCAAATACATACCAGTGTTGGTGGAATATAAGCGCAGTTGATTTCTTTAAAAAGATGTACAGGGAATATAACAAATTCTGGAATGATGACCGGCTTGCAAAAGCCCGGGAAATTAAACTGAAACCGAATGAGGTAATTACCCTGGCATCTATTCTCATAAACGAAACCAATAAAGAGGACGAATACAAAAGAATTGCCGGAGTCTATATCAACCGGTTGAACCAGGGGATGAGATTACAGGCTGATCCGACAATTAAATTCGCACTTGGTGATTTTGAACGAACACGTATTTTGAAGAAGGACACACAGGTTAACTCGCCATATAACACATATCTGAATGACGGACTACCGCCGGGACCTATTTCGCTTCCTTCCATTCATGCGATCGACGCTGTTTTGAATTATGAAAGGCATGATTACCTGTTTTTTTGTGCGAAAGAGGACTTTTCGGGATACCATAATTTCGCCCGCACCAACGCTCAACATAACAAAAATGCACGTTCATATCAAAAAGCACTCAATAGGCGGAATATTTTGAAATAGTCACGTAAAATATTCTGTATCATTCAAAATAAGATGTAATTTCAGGGTACCTAAATCCAGATAGTGTTTTTGTATGGACAAAATTAAATTCGGAACGGACGGATGGCGTGGGGTAATTGCCAAAGATTTTACCATTGACAATATCATAAAAATTTCCCTGGCCACTGCGCTTTGGCTAACCAAAAAATATAAAAATCCAATTGCATTGATCGGACATGACTGCCGCTTCGGTGGGGAAATGTTTATGGAGGCTACAGCAAAGATACTGGCATCGAAAGGAGTACATGTATTTGTTGCAGAGCGTTTTGTAACAACTCCTATGGTATCTCTCGGCCTGGTAAAACTCAAAGCCCAATGCGGAATTATAATTACGGCCAGTCACAATTCAGCTGAATATAACGGTTACAAGCTACGGGGCGAACATGGCGGTCCTATGTTTGATAAGGATCTGAAAGATGTGGAGAGTCTCATAAACAATGATATTGAGATTGATCTTGAACTGTTAAACTGGAACTACCTCATTGAGCAGGGATTTATCCGTTATATTGACCTGGAGAGCATCTATATCAAAGAGATACATGATACCTTCGATATTGACAAAATTGCAAAATCGGGTCTGAACTTTGCGTTTGATGCGATGTATGGTAGCAGCCAGAATGTGCTGCCCAGACTTTTGCCCGGTATGCACCGCTTTCATTGCGAAATAAATCCTTCATTCAAAGGGGTACCTCCTGAACCGGTGCGTAAGAACATGCATGAACTGATTGAATTCGCGTGGAAAAATAAGAATATAGATTGCAGTGTTGCTGTGGATGGTGATGGCGATCGCATTGCCATGCTTGATAAATCGTCCACCTATTACGATGCCAACCAGATTTTGCTCATGCTGATCCATTACCTGGCAGGATATAAACAATACACAGGCAAGGTGGTAGTCAGTTTTTCAACCACCTCGAAGGTGGAAAAAATCTGCCAATTCTATAATCTGGAAGTCATCCGGACACGGATTGGTTTCAGGGATGCCTCCAAAATTATGACGGAGGAACAGGTACTTATTGCAGGCGAGGAATCAGGCGGCATTTCCATAGGAAATCATATACCAGAGCGGGATGCCATCCGGGCAACGCTTGTGATCTGGCAGTGGATGGCCGAATGTGGCAAATCATTGGAGGAATTGTTCGGTGAAGTGATCAGTTTGACTGGTCCCTTTGCTTATGAACGGGCCAATATGGAACTAAACCGGAATGCCCGGAATAAGGTACTTGAAAAATGTACAAGCGGAGCCTTTACTGATTTTGGCCGGTTTCATGTTGAAAAATATGAAATATTCGATGGTTTTAAATTTTTCTTTCCCGACGGCGCATGGCTCCTGATCAGGTCGTCAGGAACAGAACCGCTTCTCAGGCTATATGCCGAATCGGAAAAGGAAGCTGAAACCCAGGAAATTATTTTTTCCGGAATGAAAGCGATTATGCAAGTCACCTAGAACCTGTTAAATCACATTAACTTCAGGTTCCAGGCTTATCCCAAAACGATCAAATACTGATTTCCGGATCTTCCGGGAGAATCTCAGTATCTCATTGCCCGTGGCACCGCCATGGTTTACTATAATGAGCGCCTGCTTTTCATAAGTCCCTGCATTGCCATCCCTGGCCCCCTTCCATCCACACTGGTCAATCAGCCAGGCGGCGGATAATTTTATGAACCCCGGCTCCGCCGGATATGTCGGCATGGCAGGATGCAGCGCCTGCAACGGGAGCACTGTCTCCTCGTTAACAACCGGATTTTTAAAGAAGCTTCCGGCGTTACCTATTTCTGCCGGATCAGGTAATTTGTTTCGCCGGATTGTAATGATGGCTTCCCGGATATTTCCGACAGATGGTTCAGGGAATTTTTCAAAATGTTTTTTTAATTCCCCATATCCAAGTACGGGCTGCGGTTGCTTTCGCAGCTTATACGTTACGTGGGTTATGATCATCTTATTCCTGAGTTCCTGTTTAAAGATGCTGTTGCGGTATGAAAACCGGCAATCATTTGCGGTAAAAGATAACAACCTGCCATCCCGCATGCGCACTGCTTCCACCTTGTCAATCACATCTTTAACTTCAACGCCATAAGCACCGATATTCTGCACCGGACTGGCACCTACCAGGCCAGGAATAAGCGACAGGTTTTCAATTCCACCAAAACCTTTTTCAACACACCATGAAACAAAGTAATCCCATTCCTCTCCTGCCCCGGCCCTAATCCAGACAAATTCAGGGCTTTCGTCCACAATGACAATACCTTTTATTGCCGGACGGATAATGATCCCCCTATAATCCTTTGTAAACAGAATGTTGCTCCCGCCGCCCAAAACGAACATAGGCAGGATGCCTGACATGAGATAAAGTCCAGAAACTCGGTGAACTGACTAACCTCTTTCATTTCAGCCAGATATCTTGCGGAGACATCTATATGAAAGGTATTGTAAGGCAATAAGGATACATGTTCCTGTATAATACTCATTTTCTAAAGGTTATGATTCACAAATATACAATCTATGCCCTCATGAAATCATGAAGTAATAAAAGAATTTTTAACTTAGTGCTCCGAAATGCCTTGAAGAGCCTCATGCACATTATCCTTGCCGTTACCAACAATATAAGTACCGACCAACGGGTGATCCGTACAGCCCATACTTTGCATAATATGCAGGCCAGTATCACCATCATCGGCAGGCAATTCCATAATATACAATCCGTTTCCGATCCACGTTTTGATGCCATTCGCATGAACCTTATCTTCAATAAGGGTGTGCTGTTTTATGCAGAATACAATATCCGCCTGTTTTTCAGGCTGCTTTTAATGAAAGCCGATGTATTGGTTTCAAATGACCTGGATACGCTTCCGGCAGTATACCTGGCATCTAAAATAAAAAACACGGTCCTGGTTTATGACAGTCATGAATATTTTACCGAAGTGCCTGAACTGAAGAACCGCAGGTTCGTTAGGCGGATATGGGAAAAAATCGAATCCCGGATGCTTCCCCATATTCGCTTTTCCAGCACGGTCAGCCGTCCCATAGCCGATGCATACCTTAAAAAATATGGTATTCATATGGAAGTGATCCGTAACCTTCCTTTTCGGAGGCTGCCAAAAGCAGCACCGGAGTTTCGTTTACGAAAACAATCGGAAAAGATCATCCTTTACCAGGGAGTGCTCAACATGGGCAGGGGCCTTGAAATGGCGATCGAAGCCATGAAGTATACGGAAAATACCGTGCTGGTGATAATCGGTCAGGGTGATGTGGAAACAGAACTGAAAGAACTGACCCGGTCGCTGGGATTAGACGAACGGGTGACTTTTACAGGAAGGATATCTCCCGATAAGCTTTTTGATTATACTGTCCAGGCCGACCTGGGTATTTCCCTCGAAGAAGATCTGGGGCTGAACTATCGTTTTGCCCTGCCAAATAAGGTATTCGATTACATACAGGCAGGTGTGCCCGTGCTTGTTTCCGATCTTCCGGAAGTGAAATCACTGGTAATTCAATATGATGTCGGCACAATCAACAATGCCAAAACGCCCGCCGAACTGGGGGCCCTTTTCAACCATATCCTGGGTGATGACGCTAAAATACAGGCCTGGAAACTCAACCTGAAAAAAGCTGCCGCTGAGCTGTGCTGGGAAAACGAGGAACAGAAGCTGGTGAATCTATACCGGGCTGCTATTTCAGGTCGCGTTTCTTAAGAAGGAGATAAATCAGCCAGGTGAAGATGGCCATATAAGCTATCACAATGATGATCTCCCTGAAGGTAACGTAATCCTGTACTTCGCGCAGAAGGTATTTACCAAAAGGCATGTGAATCAGGTTGCTGATGGACCTCATGGGCAGAAAACCCTTAACCATTTCATCCTGAATTCGTAAACCAACAACAGGTTCAATAATCAGTGAATACAGGAAAAATAAGCCAAAGGCCAAACCTGTCCGTTTGATCAGAAGTCCGATAAACAGCGCAAAAATCAGGTAAGCACTTAACTGCAGAAAATAGGCCGGAATAAATCCGGAATATTTGATTACATCATGAAGGCCCAGATCATTTGTAGTGCTTATCCCAAGGGAAAATCCAGCAATAAACACAAAAAGCGTAGAACCAATTGACAGCAGGAAAACAAGAAAGAGCTTTGAAACGATAAAGTCCACACGGCTCAGACCATTCATAATGTTTTGCCTCAGGGTATCGTAGGTAATCTCATTGGTTATGGAAATTATCATATAAATGGCCAGGATGAATTTCAGAAAACCGGCTACATAGGTAATGTTATGCCAGATATCCGGAAATTGGTAAATGGGGATGTTATTCACCCCGGCAAAATCCTTTAAGCTATTGCCATTGATGGAAAGAGATCCGATGAATATCTTTCCGCTCAACACGATCAGCAGTACAATTCCAATATGAAGTCCCACAAGAACCCAAAAAGTGGCATTTGATCTGATCTTAAGCCATTCAAGTTTAAACAGTCTGCTCATTTGGATTCATTTAATATATCAAGAAACTGCTTTTCAAGTGATCTGTGCAATGCTACAATATGGGTAGGTACCACGCCATGCTGATAAATGTAACTGCTGAGTTGGGTAACTGAGGTATCCCCCGGCAGGGTAATTGTGATTCGCTTATCCTGTAATTCCAGGTTCTTTTTGCCCGGATAATTCTCAAGCAGAGAATACAACTGGTTTACGTCATCAGCTGCCATTTCAATACGCTGTTCATCTCCCGACACATCGTTTACCAATCCCGAATACAATAATTTGCCCTTGTTAAGAACCGCAAAATGGGAACAAACCTTCTGCACCTCATCAAGGAGATGACTGGCCAGAATAATGGTCTTTCCCTTGCTGGCGATTGTCCGGATCAGATCCCTGATTTCAGCGATCCCACGGGGATCCAGTCCATTGGTAGGCTCATCGAGAATCATAACCCTTGGATCGCATAACAAGGCAGAAGCCAGGGCCAGCCTTTGTTTCATTCCAAGTGAGAATGTTCTGAAGGTGGAATGACGTCTTTCATAGAGACCCACAAGGGTGAGCACCTCATCAATAGCTCCGTAACCTGCAGACTTAATTTCAGCAATGATTTTCAAATTGTCAACGGCAGAAAGATAAGGATAGAATGCGGGAGTCTCCAGGATAGACCCTATCTGCTGGCGGTTCTCCGTATTCGACTGGTTTCCAAACCATGAATAGGATCCGGATGTAGGAATGATCACGTCAAGCAACATGCCCAGCGTGGTAGTCTTACCGCTGCCATTGGGTCCCAGTATGCCGAAAACGCTTTTTTCGGGAATTTCCAGGTTCAGGTCATCCACAGCCCGGATATGTCCGTAATGTTTGGTAAGATTTTGAGTGGTTACAACGTTGTTCAAGGATGGTATGTATTGATAAAATTAATTGGTCTGATTGATTCATTTTGGTATCCAGGCTGTTTTTCAGCTGCATAAACTTTTTAACGTCAATACTGCCAACCAGGTCAATCAGTGTCAGAGATCCTTTGTCCTCAACAAGCGCCACAAAGCCAACTGTCTTTCCGTGTTTCTCCTTGCTGTAGAGGTTAATTGCATTGCCTTTTTCATTCATCATCATCAGGTTATTGTAATCCTCGCTTTCCAGTGCCTTTTTCAAACCAGCGATATATTCCGATGATAAATGCTGCTTTTCCTTATCGTAATTTAAAATCCTGATCTCTTCAATATCCTTTATAAGATCAGCAAATTCCGGAACATTTTCCGTATTCAGCATTTTGAGGGTGCTGCTGTAAAAAAACATATTTGAATTCTCAGGATGGTCAGCCCTGAAGCGGCTAATGCTCTTACTCTGTGCGGATACAAATTGTGTACAAACCAGCATCAACAATGGAAGAAAATGTCGGTATTTCATGGAAGCTTTATCCATAAGACGATTGAGTGACGCGAAAATTACAAAAAAAAGGGACAAGGGACAAGGGACGAGGGACAAGTTTGTGAATAGTGATTGGTGACGCGCCCCGAAGGGGCATATTTCAATAACCGTGGGCGAAGCCCACGGAGCAAGACTGCAGAACTTCTTGTCCCTAGTCCCTTGTCTCTTGTCTCTTTCCTACAGTACAATTAACTCCTTCACAGAAGTCTGTGCATCAATCACAGTAATAGCAGCCATATTTACAATCTCACGTACAGAGCTTCCCATTTGCAGCACCTGGATAGGCTTGTGCAAACCGGTCACAATGGGTCCGATCACCTCGGCGCCTCCCAATTCCTGCATCATCTTATAGGCAATATTACCTGAATTCAGGTCTGGAAAAATCACGGTATTCACATCCATATCGGCCAGCTTGCTGAAAGAAAATTTCTCTTTCCGTAGTTTTTTGTTAAAGGCATAGTTGGCCTGCATTTCCCCGTCCACAATCAGGTCAGGATAATCGCGATGGAGGATACCAACCGCCTCACGAACCCTGTTCGGACTTTCATCCCTGTTTGAACCAAAATTGGAATAGGAAAGCATGGCGATCCTGGGTACAATGTTGAATTTCCTTACTTCATTGGCAGTAAGCAGGGTTGTATCTGCAAGCATGCGTGCTGTAGGATATATATTCACAGTAGTATCGGCAAAAAAGAAAGGTCCTTTTTTTGTCAGTACCATATACATGCCGGCGATATGGTTTAGGGTATTATTCGTTCCTGCAATCTGGAGGGCAGGCCTGATCGTATTGGCATAACGTGTTGAAAAACCGGCCAGGAATCCATCAGCTTCGCCGGCTTCCACCATCATGACGCCAAAGTAATTCGGATCATGGATCTTATCCAATGCTTCTTCATAAGTCATGCCCTTCCTCTTCCTTTTGTCAAAAAGAAGCTGGGCATACCGCTTTCTTCGATCTTCCTCACCGGCACTATGTATGTCCACAATTGGACAACCATTGATTTCGATTGTATTTTCCTTTGCCAGCTGATGGATTTCATCTGCATTGCCCAATAAGATCGGTTTGGCAATTCCCTCATTCATTACTGACTGAACAGCTTTCAGAACCTGAAAATTATTGGCATCGGCAAACAATATCGTTTTGGGATTCTGGCGTGCCCGGATGCGGATATCATCCACCAGTTTATCATACAAACCCATCCGTTTCATGAGTTCTATTTCATATGCCTTCCAGTCGGTAATGATTTTTCTTGCCACGCCGGTTTCGATTGCTGCTTTTGCAACGGCAGGTGCAACATGAGTGATCAGTCGCGGATCGAGCGGTTTGGGAATAATGTATTCCCTTCCAAAAGTGAGGTTATGCACCTTATAGGCTATATTCACCTGTTCGGGAACGACCTCCTTTGTGAGACCGGCCAGAGCATATACTGCAGCCAGCTTCATTTCCTCATTGATTGTTTTGGCCAGGACATCCAGTGCTCCCCGGAATATAAACGGAAAGCCCAATACGTTATTCACCTGGTTGGGATAGTCGCTTCTTCCGGTTGCAATGATCACATCAGTTCGTGCAGCAACTGCATCTTCATAGGATATTTCAGGAGTAGGATTGGCCATGGCAAAAACAACGGGATCTGATGCCATTGATCGCAGCATGTCGCCTGACATGATATTCCCTACAGACAGACCAAGAAACATATCTGCCCCAACCAGGGCTTCAGCCAGGGTAGTAATAGGAAGATCCCGTGCAAACTCGAGCTTATATTTATTCAGGTCTGTGCGGCTTGTGGTAAGAACACCCCGGCTGTCGACCATGATGATATGCTCAGGCCTAACACCCAGTTTCTTATACAACCTGGCACAGGATATGGCAGAGGCGCCTGCACCATTGATTACCACCTTGATCGCTTCGATCTTCTTGCCCGTGATCTCAAGGGAATTCAGCAGTCCCGCGCTGGATATGATGGCAGTGCCATGCTGGTCATCATGAAATACCGGGATATCCAGTTCCTTTTTCAGCCTCTCTTCCACATCAAAGCATTCGGGAGCTTTGATATCTTCAAGGTTGATGCCTCCGAAGGTGGGAGATATGGCTTTTATGGTGGCAATCAATTTATCAACGTCCTTTTCATTCACCTCAATATCGAAAACATCCACATCCGCAAAGATCTTAAATAACAGTCCTTTCCCTTCCATTACCGGTTTTCCGGCGAGGGCTCCGATATCACCTAAACCCAGCACCGCAGTGCCATTCGATATCACTGCCACCAGGTTGCATTTCGCCGTATACAGGTAGGCATCTTCCGGGTTTTTCTGAATTTCCAGGCAGGGTTCTGCAACCCCGGGCGTATAGGCCAGGGAAAGATCAAATTGAGTATTGTAAGGCTTGGTTGGGATCACTTCGATCTTACCAGGCCTCCCGCATGAATGGTAATGCAGTGCTTCTTCTCGGGTAACTTTGGCCATGAATGTAGAATTATGAATGATGATGATGAATTATAAATTATGAATTATGGTTACTGGTGACTGGTGACGCAAATCAATGAACAATGTGCCAATGTGCTAATATGCCAATGTGCTAATGTGCTAATTAGAACCGCAGAACTGCAGAACCACAGAACTCCTAGTCCCTCTGTCCCTTGTCCCTATTCACAAGTCCCTGCATATAAAGTTAGCAATTCTGCAAAATACGCAACGCGACAATTGTCATGTACCGCTTTATTTAAGTGAATTTTATTTCTGAAATTAAGATACTTTTAAATAATTTTAGCGACCTGAATACATAAATTTTTTCTCTTATGAAAATCGTGATATACAGTACTTTCTTTCTTTTCCTCATCATGCTCAGTTCCTGCACCAGAAACAAGGAAAATGCAGTGTCATCTGCTAAACCTCCGGTAAAAGTAACTAAAGCCGAAGTTACCCGGGTATTAAAAAATTATTTCAAACAGAAATTCAAGAACCCCATTATCAGTGAAAATGAAGGACTGGTAAGAATTCAGGGTGATATGGAGTTGGGCATTTTCAGTGAGGATAAAATTTTTATCGGTAAACTCGACAATGATGAAACACAGGATGCAGTAGTTACCTATGGCTATCAGAAAACCGGATCCATGGCATACGACAGGCATCTTATACTGCTAAATACAGATTCTCTCCGGGTTGTAAACGATTTTGCGGATGTTATGAAGATTGAGGAAATAGCTTCAAAAAGGGTGATTGCCGTCAAAGATACTTCCCCAAAGGAATTAAACGCTGATCCCTGCCCTTCGTGTCAGTTCCTGGTGCAACTAAAGTTACAAGGCGATTCGCTTGTAAGGGAGAAGTAGGGGAGAAGAGTTCTGTAATTTTGCAGTTTTGCAGTTTTGCAGTTTTGGAAGACTGCATGACTATAAAACCAATTGCTGATCACCGATTTTTCAGTATATTTGTTTAAACGGCAATTGAATGCTGGGCAAATCCGACAAAAATCCACAACTGAACCTCACTGAGGTTCCAATGGTTCATTTTATTGATCCGGGACATGAATTATGCCGGCTGGCCAAAAAAATCAACTGGGATGATGTGGAAAAGGATTTTTCCCGGTATTACAGCACCAAAGGAGCTCCATCCATTCCAGTCAGAGTCATGGTTGGCCTGATCCTTTTAAAGCAGGTTTACCGCTACAGTGACAAAAATGCCCTGGTCCAGTGGCTGGAAAATCCTTACTGGCAGCATTTCTGCGGCCAGGTATATTTCCAGCACAAACCTCCCTTTTACTTTAGTGATTTCAGCCATTTCCGCAAGCGAATTGGCAATGACGGCGACAAAAAAATCGCCGAACTGGGTAATGAGGTTTTTGGAATTGCCATGAAAAAGGGATTGAGATCCCCGGCAAACATTCACGCGAGCCGGGAAATTTGTTTGCCCGATCCATTAACCGTATTGGAAATTTCCTGGTAAGAATCTCTGCCCTATAACGTAAGTGCGAGGAATAAGGGACTTGGTCCTTTAGGGACGATGTCACTGGCTGGCATGGGTGGGTGTGGATTCAGTAAATCCTTTTCTGCCGGCATATTATCCTGACGGGATATCCGAACCGCAGAACTATGAAACCGTTCTTCCATACCTTGACCTCGAATTCAATGAAATCTAAATCCCTATACCCCCTCTCCGGTAAATAGAATTTTTTTGTATATTACAATCATGAAATCAAATGGCTTATTATTCATATTTGTGATCCTTTTTGCTTTCAGCACTGGGGGATGCAGGAATACAGTGACACAACCTGACCTGGATGGCAGTCTTGTCGGCTTTGTGTATACATTTGATGAATTTGCCAACCTGTTGGAAGATCACAGCAAGGTTAAGGTTACAGCCATTGGTTTTGATGAATTCTCAACACATACGGACACAGAGGGAAGATTTGAGTTTAAGAACCTGCCTGCAGGCACGTATGAACTGCAATTTGCCAGGGAAGGATTTGGTACACTAAAACAATTTGGAATAAAGCACCTGGGCGGCAAACCTACTGTACTGGGAATGAGCTTTGATCCTTCAGTAAACAGCGAGGCATTTTTTATTTACCGGATGCCGACTACTGAGATTGTTAATTTGTCGGTTGAAAAGGACACAATAACTGCTATCCTGAATTTTCCGGGTGAAGAACCCGGGTATGCCTACCTGCAGGTTTACTTTTCAACCGTTACGGGTTTTGAGATGTCGGATGCCGGGTATGTCATACCAGTATATCTGGCTCCTCAAAATGATGTGTATAAAGGAAGGATTTATGATATCCGGTCCCATTTTCAGAAAGGGGAAGAGGTATATTTTATAGCCTGCGAGCTTTACAGGAGGAGTGCGATAACGCTATTTTTAACCCGGGTGGTTGGCGGCATCGATAGTTATTTTGATTTTTCAACCAACACCACCATTTATCCAAATTTAGGAAATGAATCTGCACAATATTCATTTGTATTACAGGAATAACCTGTTTCCGGCCAGCTTGTTGTTCATGATCCTTTTGAGCTTTGGATGTGAAAAAGATCCGGAACCGTTTACGACAAACAGCGTAATCCGGGGCACAGCCTCCTTATATAACGAATACTCTGATGCTTCTGGAATCAAAATAACTGCCTCCGGTCCCTATGGAAATAAAAGCACTACTACGCAGACCGATGGAAATTTTTCCATTGATGGCCTGGGCAATGGAACATATTATCTTGACTATGGCAAAGAGGGATATGGAACCATCCGAGTTTACAATATATCTGTCTTTGGCAACGACACAATATGGGCAAGAGGAGTTCATCTTTTTAAAAAGTCATCTTCTTCCCTGTATGCCTTCAAAAAAGCTTACACTGCAATACGTGACAGGTTCTTTCCGCAAACAACCTTTGTTTGTATTGAAACATTTGCACCCAATAATGGTACTGTATTTGCAGTTGATATGATGCTTTTTATGGATGATAGTCCGGATGTTGCCTGGGACCGGCATGAGTTTTCATATCCGGCTTCAGATGCCAATGTCAATGATGCTAATGTGCATACAATTTATGTTGATCCTCTGGCTATTCCTTTTAAAACCGGCACCAAAGTATTTGTCAGGGGGTATCTGTGTAATATACAGGAATATGGGTATGGTTATCTGGACACCTATCTGGGAATACCCATGTATACAACACTCGACAAATCAAAATCTACCTCTGCGGTCAGTTTTATAATGCCTTGAGACATGAAAAATATACTGTTTGTATCAGTTTCTCTTCTTTTACTTTTTGGTTGCCGCAAGGATGAGGAAATAATAAAGGGTTCAATTGCAGGCAATATTTATACCTACGACCAATCCTCATTTTTACTAAATGAACAGTCGGGAGTGGATGTTAAGCTTTATAATGATACTACTCTTATAGACAATTTGATAACAGACTCCAAAGGTCAGTACACTTTCGAAGCGGTACCATATGGTAAATACAGGATCAATGTTGAGAAGGAAGGCTTTGTTCAAACCTGGGAAACTCCTTTCATATATCATATAGGAGGCAAAAGCCCTACTTTTGCCAATTATCAATTATATGAAATTCCTACGTACGAGTTAAGCATTGACAGCATTGTCTATGATCCGGAATCCGACTTTTTTTTGATTTATGTAAAGTTTAATGGCGATACAATTCTGCCGTCCAATGCTTACGGTTATCATATCAGGATGTTTGCAGGAAGTACCGCACAGGTCGACAAATTCAATTATCTTACGGAAGGAAAAGCATATCTCACTGATTATGATAATTATGATTATTCGAAAAAAGGTCTCCCCTGTGTTCGCTTTTATGAATATAATTTTGAGAATTTTGATCTGATCCTGTCAGAAACTTTGTATTTGCGACTATATCCTCTGGCTATGGGCCAGGGATACTGGGTTCATGACTATTTTCCTGAAGCGCTCGGTCCACCTTCTGAAAATGTTATTGAATTCAATTATAATGAGTTAGTGGGGGATTGACTGTCCCTTGTCCCTAAAGCTCCCATCCCGCCCTGTAGAACGGTTTCAGCAGTTTATTCGCTTCTTCATTGTTGGTTTTCATATTCACCGGATCCCAGGTCAGCTTTTTGCCGGTACGCATAGCAATGACTCCAAGATTCAAGGCTTCCGTTATCGGTGCGGCTGATTCAAAGGTGCTGCGGGCAGATTTGCCACCACGGCAGGCAGCTATCCAGTCCTCATAATGCCCCTTGGATCTTTCAATCATTTCCGGAGGCTTTACATAATCCTTTTGTCTTGAATCGGGAATAAGTTTTGGACTACCCCCATGAAATTCACAAAGGATCTTGCCATAATCACCTACAAATAGTAATCCATCGCCATCCAGGTCCATTCCATCTTCCAGTTCTTTTGGACGCGGAGGTTTGATCCCGCCATCTGACCAGTACAGTTCCACCGGTGGCATTCCAGCCCTCGCCGGGTATGAGAAGTGAGCGTTCATGGCGTGGGGATGGGATACATAGCGCAAGGGCGCAGGATTGCCGTTCACAACAGTCACTGCGGTATTACCCGAGGCCTCAACAGTACTGACATCACCCAGTTTCAGCGCCCTGTATATGGCAGCAAAGGAATAGCAACCCATATCACCCAATGCACCGGTTCCGAAATCATACCATGACCTGAACACAGTATGTGCATAATCATAGCTGAATGGCCTGTCAGCTGCTCTACCCAACCAAAGATCCCAGTTAAAGCCTTTGGGCAGTTTTTCTTCAGGTGGCAATGAAGTATAACCTGATTGCCATACAGGCCGGTTCGACCAGTTATAAACCTCCCTGACAGGACCGATTGCCCCGCTCCATATCATTTCACATAAAAGGTCAATTTCCGGAGAAGAAGCATTGCCGGTAGCAACCTGTGTTGCCAGTTTGGTTTTCCTGGCAGCGTCAGCCATCAACCGGGCCTCATATACGGCATTTGTCATGGGTTTCTGGCAAAAGACATGTTTCCCTTTGGCCATTGATTTCAAAGATATGTAGGCATGCTGGTGATCGGGTGGACTTACAATCACCCCATCAATCCCGGTTTCTTTTTCAAGAAGCTCCCTGAAATCTTCATATGCTGTACAGGCTTTGAATGTAATACCTTTTTGTTTTGCGTACCAGGTATCCACAATCTCTTTTGCTGGTTCCCGGCCTGCCCGGCATCCCTTTATGCCTTCTCCCCATTTGGGTTCATTAATGGCTTCGCGGATGCCGTCACGCAATTCATTCTCACCCCAGTTCTGGTATCGCGTATCCTCTTTTACAGGATCGGCAACGGACACTACCTGCAAATCGGGTATCTTAAGTAATTCCAGCATCACCCGTGTTCCCTGTGTACCTGTTCCTATGCAGGCCACATTCAGTTTATCACTGGGAGCAATATAGCCAATGCCTCCCAGAACATGCCTGGGAATAATTGTAATCCCTGCAGCAGCAGCGGTAGTGGAAAGAAAGTTTCGTCTTTTCATGGTATTTGTGGATAGTTGATAGTTGTTAGTTGTTAGTTGTTAGTTAAAGGCTTCCAGTCTTCCAGGCTTCTATCCCCAGTGGGATTTTTCTTTCTTGTCACTCGTCACTAGTCACTAGTCACTACTTTCAGAGTTCCTTAACAAAGATATTCCTGAACTGCACCAGGGACGGTGGACCTACCCATACGCCATTTTCCTTGCTGCCGTGATGCTGAAGTCCAACGGCTCCCATATCGGGTAAACCAGGCAGTGTGGCATTTTCAATGACCACAATTCCATTCTCTTCCACAGTTAGTACATTTCCTTTCACTGTAATTTTAAAAGTATTCCATTCCCCGATATTTCGGTCGGCATTGGTTTTAGGTGTAACTGCACGCCTGACATCAGCCGGCATTTTGTCATCCATCCGGTATCCATATACTTCTCCACAGCCAACAGGCCAGCACCATATGTTTACCTGTGATTTGCTATTGCCGCGTAATAATATTCCCGAATCGGAATCAGGAACCACCATGGTGATCTCCTTTCCATTTTCATCCAGCTTATGCAAACCTGAAGGCAGAATAAGGGGAACTCCCGGGTTTTTATAAGGTGTGGATTTTATCCTGAAATCAATATACATTATAAAGTCCTTGTATTTGGTCACAGTCCACAGGTTTTTGTCCTCTTTCGCTTCACTGAGCGCATCATAGTCGATCACACCATTTACTACCTTCCAATGCCCGTTATCACCGTCCGGATATTTTCCAGTTTGTAAGGTCTTTCCCATTGAACAGGGAAGTAAATCCTGCCGGGGCTTTTGATTCCTGGGCAATTGAATACATTCCGCAGAGCAGGAAAGTGATAATAAGTAAGATCGGTTCTTTTCATAGTATTGATTTGATTAGTTATACATAATATTACACTGATAATGCATTTCATTTTTCAGCCAAAGGGCAGTGAAATGACAGTTGAGGTTGTACCAGTTGGTATCAGGATTAAATTTACAAAACATATCCTTCATTGTGATCAGGAAACAGGAATATTTTAATATGGATAAGTAGCTTCACGGAGCCGCAATATTTAAGCGTGTTTCTTTGAATAGCCCTGTTGATTCATTATATTTGAACTATAGGGTGCGGATTAATATATTCAACAATCATATAAAATTTAATCTTAACAATGATAAACCGAAAACTCAGAATGGGCATGGTGGGTGGAGGCAGTGATGCCTTCATTGGCAGCATCCACCGACTGGCAGCCTTCATGGATGGGCAAATCGAACTTGTATGCGGCTGTTTCAGCATTGATCCGGAAAAATCCCTTTCCTCCGGAAAATCATATTACCTGCCCGACAGCAGGGTATATAAAACATATCGCGAAATGTTTGAACACGAGGTTCAGCTTCCTTCCAGTGAGAGAATGGACTTTGTAACCATCGTCACCCCTAATCATGCACACTTTGAACCTGCCATGATGGCCCTGGAACGTGGATTTCATGTGGTTGTGGATAAACCGGTTACATTTACGCTGGAAGAAGCGAAGGAACTCGCAGCCAAAGTGAAAGAAACCGGTTTAACCCTGGCCCTGACGCATACCTATTCGGGATATCCGGCTGTTAAAGAAGCCCGGGAAAGAGTAAGAAGGGGTGAATTCGGAGAACTTCGAAAAATTTTTGTGGAATATCCCCAGGGATGGCTTTCATCAAAAGTGGAAGATGCCGGCAATGCACAGGCCTCATGGAGAACCGACCCAAAACGGTCGGGTAAGGCCGGCTGTATGGGAGATATCGGCACACATGCTTTTCACCTGGCCGAATATATATCCGGGTTAAAGGCTATCGAAATATGTGCCGAACTGAATGTATTTGTCCCCGGCCGGCTGCTGGATGATGACGGAGCCGCACTGATCCGCTTTAACAACGGGGCTCGTGGTGTTCTTATGGCATCGCAGATCGCCGCAGGGGAAGAAAATGCAATAAAGATCCGTATGTATGGCAATAAGGGCGGGCTGGAATGGTCACAGCATGAGCCGAATACACTTTGGCTGAAATGGACAGACAGACCGGTTGAAATGGTCAGAACAGGCCAGGGATACATGAGCCAGGTATCAAAACATAATTCCCGAACGCCGGCAGGGCATCCGGAGGGATATCTTGAAGCGTTTGCAAACATCTACAGGAATTTTTCACTCACCGTTCGGGCAAAGCTCGAAAAAACAAAACCTGAACCTGAATGGCTTGATTTTCCGGGCATAGAGGATGGAGTAAGGGGTATGCAGTTTATCGAAACGGTTGTAAAGGCGGGGTATGACGATTCTGCCAAATGGGTGAGGTTTGTGGAGTAGGATATTAGGCTGTTGGATGTAGGATGTAGGCAGCTTCATCTTCGGGGTTCGATGTTCGGTGTTCCTTGTTCGGTGCTATTTTACGTCAAATAATATCGAACAAGGAACACCGAACGCCCAACTCCGAAGACCATTTGACTGCACGACTGCACAACTGCATGACTTTATAAGTTTATCAAATAGAATGATCCTTAAATATCAAAATACTAACTAAAGAGAAAGAACCATGCGTCCTGTAACCTTATTCACCGGCCAATGGGCCGATCTTGACATTGAAACCGTATGCCGTAAGGCCCGCGAATTCGAATATGATGGTCTGGAACTGGCCTGCTGGGGCGATCATATGGAAATCGACAAAGCTGATGCCGCCTATTGTGAAGGCCGAAAAAAACTGCTGGCAAGATACGGACTAAAATTGTATGCCATTTCAACACACCTGGTAGGACAGGCAGTTTGTGATCAGATTGATGAGCGTCACAAAAGTATTCTTCCTGATTATATTTGGGGAGATGGTAATCCTGAAGGCGTCAGACAGCGTGCTGCACAGGAAGTAATTGCCACTGCCCATGTAGCCAAAAGACTGGGCGTAAAAGTCGTGAACGGATTTACAGGAAGCTCTATCTGGCCGTATATTTATTCGTTCCCGCCTGTTTCGCGTGAAATGATCGATAAGGGATATGAAGATTTTGCACACAGATGGAAACCTATCCTGGATGAATACAAAAAACTGGGTGTGAAATTCGCACTGGAAGTTCATCCCACCGAAATCGCTTTTGACATTGCATCAGCTGAGCGCGCGCTGAAAGCGGTGAATTACCATCCTGCATTTGGTTTTAATTATGATCCCAGCCACCTGGGATACCAGGGAGTTGACTATGTTGAATTCATCTACCGCTTCAGGGAAAAGATCTTTCATGTTCATATGAAAGATGCCTATTGGAAAGATACGCCCGGTGATATAGGCGTTTTCGGAGGACATGTTACGTTTGGTGATCCCCGGAGAAACTGGAATTTCAGAAGCCTTGGACGGGGAGACATTCAGTTTGAAGAAATTATCCGGGCCCTGAATTCAATTCGCTACAAGGGTCCATTGTCGGTTGAGTGGGAAGATTCTGACATGGACAGGGAAGAGGGTGCTGCCGAATCATGCGAATTTGTAAGAGGCATCGATTTTAAACCATCGGGACTTGCATTTGACTCCGCTTTCGAAAAGAAATAAAATACTTACATGAATCGCAGAAAATTTCTTGAAACTTCCGGTGTAGCTGCCGGTGCAGCTGTACTGAGTGGTGTGAACTCAACCGCAAAAGCCGAACCCTCCAAAAAAGCCAAATCAATAAAAGCAGGTAAAATAAAGCTTGGTTTGTACAGCATCACCTATGGAGGTATATGGTATAAAGGGGGTGCCTCTACTTTCGATGAATTGGCCAGGTATGCAAAGGAAGCCGGATTTGATGGAATTGAACTCGATAATAAACGTCCTATGGGAAATCCCCTTGATCTTGATCAGCGCAAAAGGGATGATATGAAGAATACCATGGCAAAACTGGGACTGGAAATACCCTGTGTGGCTGCTAACAATGATTTTTCAAGTCCCTTGCCCGAACAACGGGAATGCCAGCTTTTAATGGTGAGGGAAACCGCCCGGCTGGCTAAGGATCTGGGAGCAAAGGTTGTACGGTTATTTGCTGCATGGAGTGGCGTGCCCATCCATGAAGGAGTTGGAACATACGACCTGGTGCACGATCATTACGGCTATTATTCATTTATGACCCAATATCCATATGCAACGCATCTCGATAGGTGGAATTATGTTAAACAATGCCTTACAGAGGCAGCAAAAATGGGAGAGGAATTTGGAGTGGTCATGGCCCTTCAGAATCATGCACCGCTGATCCGTCACTGGAAAGACACTTATGACCTGGTGAAGGAAGTAAATTCACCCTGGCTTAAGGTATGTCTGGACCTGCCTATCATGGAAAAACTGGATAAGGAATATGTTGAAAACGCAGTCCGTACAGTGGGTAATTTACAGATTCACTCACATTATGGCGGTGAATATTTCAGGGATAGTAACGGTAAAGTTCAGCAAAGAGTGCTGGAATATCATTTTGGTGAACCCCTGCCCGACTATGCACATTATATCGGATTAATGAATGAGATTGGCTTCAATGGCTATTTCACATACGAATTATGTCACCCTGTTCTGCATGCTGATCATACTCCCGCAGGTATTGAATTTGTGCATGAGCAGGTGAAACTGGCCAGGGAATATATGGGCAATATTTTAACATAAAAAACTTGCTTTTTATCCTGTTTTGTGCTAACTTTAAGCATACATATTAGTATAACGCAGACCCTGAAGTGGTCTATGCATAAAATTTGGGCTTAGCGCCCTTTGCAGCATACCTGGTTGTATGTCTGCTTTATAGCCCGGCAACGACGCCGGGCTTTTTATTGGTTTACCTTATTTTAAGCATTTAAATGGACATCATTTCTGAAATTGCAGGTCAATTTAAACTGAACGGAAAAGTAGCCGAAATGCTGGCCTTTGGTTCAGGGCATATACACCAGACTTTTTATATTAAAACGGAATCTGCCCGGGATGATGATTATATCATTCAGCTGATCAATACCAATGTATTCCGTGATCCTGATGCCGTGATGCAAAACATTGAACTTGTTACTTCGCACATAATCAGGAAGCTAAAAGCAGTAGGTGAAAAAGATCTAAAACGCCGGGTATTGCATCCAGTACAAACTCTCGATGGAAATCTCAAATACATTGATACTGAAAACCAGGTTTGGCGATGCTTTATATTTATTCCTGATCATATGTCGTTTGACAAGGCTGTTAATGTACACCAGGTATTTGAGGGAGGTAAGGCATTTGGAAAATTTCTATCGGACTTGTCCGATTTACCCGTATCCAAAATACGCGATACGATTCCGGATTTCCATAATCTTAACTGGCGCCTGCAACAGTTCAATGATGCCCTTTCAAACGGGGTTCAATCGCGGATCAGGGAAGCGGATTCTGAAATAAATATGTTAAAGTCACAGCAGGATGAAATGAGGATCATCCGAAAACTGGGATCGGAGGGAAAGATCCCTCTCCGCATAGTTCATCATGATACAAAAATAAACAATGTATTGTATTCGGTTGATGGACAGGCGCTTTGCGTTATTGATCTTGACACAGTGATGCCGGGATATGTGCATGATGATTTTGGGGATGCCATCCGGACATTCACAAACACAGGAGAAGAGGATGATGCCGACCTCAACAACATATCTATGAATATTGCATATTTTAAATCATTTGCAGAAGGATTTCTGGGAGTGGCCGGACCCATGCTGAATCCTGTCGAAAAAGAATACCTGCCCCTGTCAGCCAGGGTCATGACCTACATGCAGGTACTTCGCTTTCTTACTGATTACCTGAACGGCGATACGTATTACCGCATTCATCATCCCGCCCATAACCTTCAACGGGCCAGGGCACAGATGAAGTTACTGCTCAGTATGGAGGAACAGTTCGGGGAAATGAAGAGGATTGTGGAGAAAGTGACGAGGGACTAGGGACAAGGGACAAGGAGTCATGCAGTCTTGCAGTTATGCAGTCATGCAGTTCTGCAGTTATATAGCCGAGTCAGCCAATTTTCAAATTAGCACATTAGCACATTAGCACATTAGAAGCACATTAGCACATTAGCACATTAGCATATTAGCATATTAGCACATTCCTGTCAAAATCTGTACCCCACCAGCAAGTAAAATACCCTCACGGATGACTTCAATGCTGGCATATCCGACATTCCGCTATTTTGTTCATACCTTATATCCAGTGAAAAACGCTTATAACTACCTCCGATTCCACCCAGTATTCCAAACGCATAATTCCTGGAACCCTCGACAGCCGGATAAGTTTTTGTGGTTGTTGTGGTATAGAAAACTGATTCAACTACATTTTCATTTACCTCGTGGAGATTCCATCCGTTTGAAATGCCTAATCGTGCCATCATGGAAACACCTTTAACCGGTAGGTTATATTGTAACATATTATTCAATTTAATAAAAAAACCTCCTAAGGTTATATTGTTATTAACATACTGGTTTTCACTTACAACCTCCTTATAAAAGGCCTCCGTTTTATAGCTCGAAAAAAAGAGTTCATTGTGCAGTGAAAACCTTCCCAGGTTCCGGGATAATTTCTTATTAAGGAAAACTCCAAATGCCACGCTGGGCGAAACAGGAAAATCTGACATGACAATTTCATCAAAACTGCCTTCCGTTGCTTCGAATTTCAAACCTGTTAGTGATAATCCACCAAATACACCGAATTCGGCCTTTGTCTCATCAGATTTTTTTTCATAATCTGCATTAATATCCATGCATTCATAATATTGCCTGAACAACTTAACCAGGCTTTGTTTGCTGAATTTGAGGTTCCGGAGACCGGATTGCATATCAGGGCAATCTGACAAATAATAAGACAATTGACCAATGTATCGCTTATCCTCCGCAATTGAATTAGCACCGGCTATATCACCGCTATTGGTCAGATTTTTCAGGTATTTATGATATATCAAAAGTTCGTACCGGGAATTCAATTCAACATAGAATTGTTCCCTTCCTTCACTATCCTTTAAATAATACAAACTCTTATTGCCGCTGACAAGGACTTGCAGGAAGACTGTCCCTGTACCGAGCAATACTTCAGGTGAATTGCTTAATTCCTGGGTTCTGTAAAAGCCCTCATTAAATGAAACCGTTGCTGAAATGTACATTTCATCAGCCACCCTGAATGACTGAACCTCCTGAGGGGAAAAAATATCCGGCTCATGATTCAGATCAGTTTTAAAGTAAATATTCAGGGGATTCTTCTCTGAATTCTGATAATTGATGAAACCACGCAGGGTATCCCCTTTAAGCCTGACAATAATTCCGGGAAGGTAATTTTGCTGGGAATAACCATACATAACCAGAAACAGGAAAGCGCAAAAACCAAGTAATCTCTTTTTCATGCCATGTTTGTAAATGCCTTGGAACAACGGTTGATATTTGCTTAAATATAAGTAAATCCAAATAATAAACGCCATAGGGCTGTTCAAAAAAAAATTGCCGTCAGTTTAAACTGACGGCAATTTTTTTTATTTATATCAATCCTGGAACTAGTATCCCGGGTTCTGGGTCAGAATTTCTTCAGTAGTGTTTTGCAATTCAATCTGTGTGGTAGGAATCGGAGCATATTCATTCTTACCTGCAGTGAAAGTCTTAGGTGAAGCACCTCCAAATAAGGACCTGAATTCTCTGTCCTTGAGCATATAGTCATTTATTACCTCATCAACTATACCCCAACGAACCAGGTCGAAGAAACGATGACCTTCCATGGCAAATTCAAGACGCTCTTCCATACGAACAGCTTTCCTTGCATACACTGCATCGGGGAATGTAGGATATGGGCTTATAAGATAATTAGCAGCCGGTTGATTGAAATCAACTGCCAGGCCATCCTGATTAGGTAATACATAGGTAGTGCATTTCCCCATAACCACTTTATTGGCTGCACGTTCACGAATCATATTTACCAGTTCAGTAGCCTTGGTCAGATCACCTTCTTCAATAGCTACTTCAGCTCTCCACAGCAACACATGAGCCAGGCGGTATGCACGATAATTATTTGCATTTATACCTGTGGCCCAACCGGTAGTGGTGGAATAAGTTCCAGCTTCCGATTTCTTGAACATGTTTTTCCTGTAAACATAAGGACCGGCATTACCCTGGTCGCGGATCCATGCTTTACCACGCATAATACCCCAATCAAGGAAAGGAATGCCACGACGTCCTACTGTAAAATCAAGGCGTGGGTCAACAGTCTGTACATCATCCGGTACATAGTTCTCATCGGAACCAACACCCATATCATTTTTGAAATTGGCATCATTATAAGTATCCAGAAGTGGAAGACCATTGGCATCGGTCTTGAAAGCATTCACCAGGTTCTGAGTCGGCTGATGGAAACCACAGCAGGTACCAAGTCCGTCAACGTTCTGGGGATAATTGAGTGCATCTCCATAATTGGCATTGGGTGATTCACCTGCGCCGTCATTAACAGCATACTGTATTTCCCAAATGGATTCAGCATTGTTACGTGTGGCTATGAGGTAGTTCATATCATAGTCGGGCACAAGGGAATACTTGCCGCTATTGATAATATCATCGAGCAAGGGTTTTGCCTGTGCAAATTTATTGTTATCAAACAGGAATACCCTGGCAAGCATAGCTTCAGCGGCATATTTGGTCGGCCTGCCCGGATCTGCCTGGGAAGTCGGCAAATTGTCAATGCAAAACTGCAAATCAGCTTCAATCAAAGGCCATGCATCAATTGTATTCTTAACCACTGACGGGTCAGGAGTTTCATCAGTAATGTAGGGAATATTGTTGAATGTCCTTTTCAATTCAAAATGCCAAAAAGCACGGAGAAACAAAGCCTCGGCCTTGTACTGGATTTTCTTTTCATCTGTTATATCTGTAGCAAGCGCCATAACCTTTAAGACGTCATTGGCACGTGCAATACCATCATAGCAGTGATTCCATTTGTCACTTACATATCCGTTGGCAGGATCGAGGGAGAAGTCCTCAACCGGAACGATTGAACTCTGGTCGGTGATATCCGATCCTTTCGTACCATCGTCTGATCTTACTGAACCCCACACCCAGTTGGTAACTGATGCGGACCAGATCCAATCACCAAACCATTGGTTAGAATGGCCACTGCTGACCAGGTCATGATAGGCGCCGATTAAAAGGGCACTTACCCCTTTATCATTGGCAAGCGAAACGTTATTGTTGGATGCCGGGGGCACAGTGTCCAACCAGTCCTTTGAACAGGAATAGGTTGCACCCAGAATTAATATACACAAAAGTGTAGTACCAAATATTAATTTTTTCATATGTTTTACATTTAAAGTATTAAATGATTGAATTGACTACAGATCAAGTTTTACACCTACCATGAACTGGCGAACACTTGGCCATGCGCCCTGGTCTATCCCAAGACTCATACCTGATGAACTAACCTCAGGATCGAGACCGTTATATTCGGTTATAGTGAACAGGTTCGTAGCCAAAACGTATATCTGCAGGCTTCCTATACCCATCTTGGTGGTTAAATTATTAGGAATGTCATATGCAAGCTGCATGGTTTTACATCTGAGGAAAGAAGCGTCCTCAAGAAAGGCGGTTGAAGGCATCTGGCTATGGTTGTCAGCGTCGAATGCGGCCAGTCTGGCGCCAGGATTGGAGGGTGTCCAGGAGTCATAAAGAGCATCCTTGCTACGGTTACCGTTGAACTGGCTATAATCAATCCAGCGGGCTACATAGTTCATCATCTTGTTGCCATAGCTGGCATACAGGAATGTGGTGAAAGAGAAATTCTTGTAACTGAGGTCAATATTCAAACCACCGGTGAATTTAGGATGGGGGCTGCCAATATAAGTACGGTCAGCATCGTCAACAACTCCATCAGGGGTTCCATCATCATTACCGGCAATATCACGGAATTTATAATGACCTGCCCTGTTATAGGCTCCGCCATACTCAGGAGCATAAGCTGCAGCTTCTGCATCTGTCTGGAAAATACCATCCACGATCAAACCGAAGAATTCAGGATAAGCTGTTCCAACGGTCGCACGTGTGTATTCCATCTGCCTGAGGTTTGCTCCACCGATAAATTCATTGGCATTATCTGACAATTTTGTGATCTCATTTTTGTAATGCGAAATGGTCAGACCAATTCCGTAGGTGAAATCGCCACCCAGGGCTTTGTTCTTGTAATCCACATTGATATCAAATCCCTTGTTTGTCATGTCCCCAATATTAACTGACGGAGGTGCCAGGTAACCATTGGTAGCAGGGATCGAAAGCTGGTAAAGCATATCCTGTGTTTTTCTTACCCAGAAATCAACAGTTGTGGATAAGGTATTGTTCAGAAATGCTGCATCAAATCCAACGTCGGTGGTTACAGTTGTTTCCCATTTTGCATCTGCGTTTCCGAGTGCCAGGTGAGCAAATCCTGAAGACGAAGAGTTTGGTTGTCCGCCAATACCATAGAACGTCCACTGGGGAGCACCAAAGAAGGTTGTAAATCCGTTATAATCGCCAATCTCATCGTTTCCTGATTTTCCGTAACCTGCACGCAGTTTAAGATAACTTAACCAGCCCTTGGTTGCGCTCATGAAACTTTCTTCTGAAATTCTCCATCCAATGGATGCAGCCGGGAAATTACCCCAGCGGTTGTTGGAACCAAATCTTGAAGAACCGTCACGACGGATAGTAGCTTCAACAAGGTATTTATCTTGATAAGAGTAATTTACCCTGCCGAAATAGGACATTGTTTTTACATCGCTTCCATTACCATTGTTGGTTTGATCAGCTTCACCTGCATCCAGGAACATATAATCAACATCGGTTGAATAGAAAGTTGTTCGCGAAGCGCCATAATAACGATATTGGCTTGATACTGCTTCTGAACCAACCAAAACATTTAATTTGTGAACATCAGCAAAAGTCTTGGTATAATTCAGCGTATTTGCCCAGTTCCACTGCAGGGTATAGTTATTTGAAGTGGTAAGAATATCAGTTGGTTTTGCTTCCGTAAACTCAGGATTTTTCATGAAAATGTCCTTGCCATTGTAACTTCTGTAGTCAAATCCAAAGAGTGACTTAAACCGCAGGTCTTTCAAAATGGTAATTTCAGCGTAGGCATTGCCAATACCGCGGAGGTCACTTCCAAGGTCATATCTGTCACGCCAAAGAAGTGCAACAGGGTTTTCACCGTTACCTGTACCATTGCCCTTTGTACCGGCAAAATTGTTCATGATGTCATAAACAGGAACGATCGGCTGCATACGATAAGCCTGGGAGATAGGAGTACCTTCACCATTATCACCAAGGTTACCATGTTTGTTGCTATAGGTCAAACCCAGTGATTCGCCTACTGTCAGCCATTTGTTCAGTTTTGCATCAGCATTTGAACGCAGGGAATAACGGTCGAAATTGGTATGGATCAAAATACCATCTTCATTCAGATAACCCACTGTGAAAGCATAGGTGCCTTTTTCAGTTCCGCCTGAAAGGTTCAGGTTGTATTCCTGCATAACTGCCTGGCGATAAATCTCTTTGTACCAATCTGTTCCTTCTTTGTTTGCCCTGGTGATCGGGGTGAAATTAGCCGGATCGGAAACGTAGTTGGAAGGATCCGTGCTGGGATCACCCTCTGATGCACGGTTGGGGTTGATATAATCAGGAATATCAGGTGCAGCACCTGTTCCATATAACTGGCTGGGAGGATATGCACTTACAGGTTTTCCTTCATATGCAGCTTCCTGCCAGGTCAATTCACCAAATTCCCGGGTATTCAGCAGGTCATACTGATTTGTTGCATTTCCAACACCTAAACGGGCGCTGAAAGAAACATGAGTTTTTCCGGTCTGGCCACGCTTGGTGGTAATAATTACAACACCGTTTGCACCACGGGCACCATAAATGGCAGCCGATGCAGCGTCTTTCAGAACGGTGACGTTTTCAATTTCGTTCGGGTTTAACTGGGAAAGACCGTATTTGGTCGGTACACCATCGATAACGAACAACGGGTTGTTATTATTGATAGTACCCAATCCACGGATATTGATGTTGACGTCTCCACCCGGTGTGTGAGCATTCATAATGTTAACACCGGCAGCCTTACCCTGCATACGCATGATCGCGTTTGAAGAGGCATCGCTTTCCATTGCTGCGGAGTTTACTGTGGCAACTGAACCTGTTAATGAAGCCCTGGTTTGTGTTGCATAACCAACAACCACGATTTCACTCAGTGCAGTTACTTCTTCCTCCAAAGCAACATCAACCACAGTACGACCGGCAATAGCAGCTTCCTGGGTTTTCATACCCACGAAACTAAATACCAGTGTCTGAGCGTCTGCGGGTACAGACAACTTATACGAACCATCGGCCTGTGAAACAGTACCGGTTGTCGTACCTTTTACCTGGATGGTAACGCCTGGCATGGCCTCACCATTGGCATCAGTCGTCTTCCCTGAAATAGTAACTCCTTGTGCCATTAATACTTGCATTCCTGCAAATACACAGCATAAGAGCAGAAGCATTAGTTTTTTCATAAGAAATAGTTTTAAGTTTAATTAATTAGTTTAATTAATTAGTTAATTAAGGTAAGATAAACTTAATATAATTTTTCTTTACTCGTATTGATTTTGCTCTATTTTTTCAATGAGTGAAGAAACTTAAATCTTAAATTGTTGATATCAAATAAGTTAAAAAATGTTAATTTTTTAATTTTTTAACAGCAGCTATAAGGATGTAAAGGAAAATCCTGAGCCTGGTTCAGCGTGCAGCCGGGGTAACCATATCCTGCATTAGCCGTACAATATATCTTTTTTGTCAAGATACATATATATAGGTATAATATCTGTTAGAAGTTGTAAAGTAAAACTAGCATTCTGTCGTTTGACTAAATAAATACATTTAATCTTTTCTTATGAGAAATGCCAAAAACTGGTTACTGTTAAACGTGGTTAGCCTTTTATTTCTGTCCCATGTAATTGGCCAAAAGCATTTTGAACCGGGTTTTATCGTGAACCTGCAAAACGATACCATTAAAGGTTTCATTGAAAATCAAAACAAGTTCAAGGTGTCAGACTCAATGATGTTCAGGGAAAATTCCGGAGCTAAATCAAAAATCTTCTACCCCGGATCCATCCGCGCTTTTTCTGTTTCAGGAAACCGTTTCGTTTGTGGCGAAATAAGAACAGATCAGCTAGAACGCGAAAAAAAGAGTAATGATCAACCACCGGTATTAAAAACTGTTTTCCTGTTGGTCCTTGCTGAAGGTAACCGGAATCTTTACTGCTATGTTGATGAAAGCAATAAAGCATATTTTTTTATTAAAGGAGTAGATGGATATGAATTGCTTGTATATAAAGAATATATAGAAACTTATAAAAGGGAAAATGAATCTGAACCAACAAGCTTTCTAAAGAAAGATAAAAAATACCTCGGGCAATTAACGGTTTATTTGCAGGATTGTCCGGAAATTCAAAAATACCTTGTCAATACCTCATACAATGATAAAAGCCTCACCAGTCTTTATTCAAAGTATTACAAAAGCTGCGGTGAGCAACAGGCTTTCTATATCAAGCAAAACCAGAAAACTAAGATTTCACTGGGGCTATTGGGAGGTTTATCCTTTTCTTCGGTTGAATTTTTAACCAACGATTCAATGAATATCCGAAAGATTACCACCAGGGCAGATTACTCTGTCTCTAAAACACCGGCATTCGGAATATATTCTGAATTGACCCTGCCCTATAATCATGGCAAATGGTCCATCCGGGTGGAAGCACTTTATAATGCCGTATTAAGTAAAGGAGATGTTAAAATTCAAACCGCTCCGGATTATTATATAATCTATCATAACACTTTCGATATGACTTATATTGGTACCCATTTGTTTATTAAATATTCACATCCCGTCGGGAAAATGCAAATATTTGCCAATGCCGGTTTACGGTATAATTTCCAGATCAGCGGAAGTCACACCATGATAGCAGAAAATCACCTTTATGATAATATATCCTCAATTCCTTCCAATCAGACCATTGAAATCACAAAATCCGAGCAGGGATTTGCGACAGGATTGGGAATAGCTTACAAGAGGCTGTCGCTGGAAGCCAGGTACAACTTCAGCCTGGGTTTTACGAATTACGCTGCCTTTGGATCAAAACTGAATCAATTTAATGTTTTGCTCGGGTTTAGAGTTATATAGAAAATGCCGGATTGACAGACTGCATAGCTTCTTGACTGCAGAATTGCATAACTCCTTGTCCCTTGTCCCCAGTCCCTAGTCCCTTTCTTCAGATATTGTTATTATAATAACGAAATTTTTATACCTTTATACCGTAATAATTGCTTTCATTGTCTGCGCTGCGGAAAAGTCTTCAGCAAAGACCCAAAAAAACTAGTCTGACCCAAAGGAAAGTCCAATGGAAAAGAGAATCGGCGCCATCATTATCCTTGTAAAAGAAAAAGACCATATTCAACAGCTGAATGAGATCCTCAGCCGGCATGCTTCCATCATTATTGGCAGGCAGGGCATACCCATCAGGGATAAGGGGATCAGCGTAATCTCGCTGGTTGTTGAGGGAACCACCGATGAAATCAGCACGCTGTCCGGACAATTGGGAAAGATTGAGGGAATATCAACAAAAGCTGTTTTAGCAAAGGACTAATTTAATGTGCTAATATGCTAATATGCAAATGTGCTAATTGACATAGTACTCAATTATAAATATTTGTAAAAATGAAAACACCCAACCCCTCTATTGATTTAAGTTTCCAGTTTGCATTGGATGTAATAGAATATGTGGAAATTCTAGAAGAAAATAAAAAGTATGTTTTGTCAAAACAATTATTAAGGTCAGGGACATCTATCGGAGCGAATATTCGCGAAGCTCAGTCCTGCGAGAGCAGACAGGATTTTATTCATAAGTTCAAAATAGCTTCAAAAGAAGCAGAGGAAATTGAATATTGGTTATTGCTATGTAAACATTCCCCCAACTATCCAACAAATGAAGAGCTTTTAACAAAAATCATAAGCCTAAAAAAACTTATCTCAAGTATAATATTTTCATCCAAACAAAATACTAAAAATTAGCACATTAGCACATTAGCACATTAACCATGAAATTTAGTCCCGAAAAGTATCGAATCCCGGATGAGCGGATGAAGCCTTTTATTGATGTGGAGGAGATTCAACATTTGCTTTCCAATGCCAAACCGGATAAAACCACAGTCAGAACCATTATCGCCAGGTCACTGGATAAACACCGGTTAAGCATGGCCGAAACAGCAATGCTGCTGAATGCAAATGATCCGGACCTGATCCGTGAGATCAAGGAAGGCGCGAATAGGTTAAAACAGGCAGTGTATGGAAACCGTATTGTTCTCTTCGCTCCTTTATATATAGGTAACAAGTGCATCAACAACTGCCAGTACTGTGGCTTTCGTGCATCCAACAAAGAAGCGGTGAGGACCAGCCTGAACAACCTCCAGATCATCCGCGAGGTAGAAGCACTGGAGGACCAGGGGCAGAAAAGGCTCATCCTCGTCTTTGGCGAGCATCCTGATTATACGCCGCAATTCATAGCTGACGCTGCCCGGACAGTATATTCGGTAAAAAAAGGACACGGTGAGATCAGGCGTGTCAATATCAATGCTGCCCCGCTTGAAATTGAGGGATTCCGGACAGTTAAAGAGGCAGCGATCGGCACATACCAGATATTCCAGGAGACCTATCATCCCGGGACATATTCCTTATACCATCCTTCAGGAAAGAAAAGAGATTACAATTACAGGCTGACGGCACTCGACAGGGCACAGGAAGCAGGATTGGACGATGTTGGCATTGGAGCCCTGTTTGGATTATACGACTGGCGGTATCGAGGTCATGGCGCTGGTTAGACATACCAATCACCTCGAAGCCTGTTATAATGTGGGTCCCCATACTATTTCATTTCCCCGGCTGCAAGATGCATCCTCCGTTGTCACAAATGCACAATACCGCGTAAGTGATTCTGATTTTGCCAGAATGGTAGCTATTCTGAGGCTTGCCGTTCCTTACACGGGAATGATCCTCACCGCCCGGGAACCCGCTGCCATCCGGTCGGAACTGATGCAATACGGAATATCACAGATAGATGGCGGTACAAAGATCGAACTGGGCGCCTATGCACAGTCCACTAATGCAGAGCAAAACCTGGATAAGGAACAATTCAGGATCAATGATGACCGGAGTCTGAATGTGATCATCGATGAACTCATCGAAACCGGACATATGCCATCCTTCTGTACGGCATGCTATCGGAATGGGCGCACGGGAGAACACTTCATGGAGTTTTCAGTCCCCGGTTTTATTAAGAATTTCTGTTCACCCAATGCCATGCTGACTTTGGCGGAATACATCGAAGATTATGCCACTCCCGACACAGCCAGGAAAGGTTGGGATATTATTGATAAAAGCATATCTGCAATTGAATGGAAATGTGAATGCAACCGAAATCAGATCAAGGATAGACAGAATTAAAGCGGGTGAAGGGACCTTTATTTTTAGTTTTGCAGAGACAAGGCAATGCCTTGTCTGTACATTTCCAACCAGGATAGGAACGCGGTTTTGCAGTCTTGCATCCTTAATCACCTAATCACCTAATTACCTTCAGCCTCTAAGCCTAAACCCTAAATATGCGCACAGAAACCGACTTCATAGGATCAGTGGAAATTCCGGAGGATGCACTTTACGGAATTCATTCCCTGCGGGCGGTCCATAATTTCCCCGATAAAACTCCATTTCACCAGGAATGGTACCAGGCAGTGGGAACTGTGAAAAAAGCATGCTATATGACCTATGCCAGGTTTGCCGATTCTGTCCGGTCAAAGCATCCGGAGGCAAAGCTTCCACAGCCCCTCATAGAAAAGAATATTATTGATGCACTGGTATCTGCCGCTGCCGAAGTGGAAAACAACCAGCATGCTGACTTTTTTATTGTTCCTGCTATCCAGGGTGGTGCAGGAACCAGCATCAACATGAATGTGAACGAGATCATCACCAACAGGGCCCTTCTGACTAACCGGACACCTGCCCGGAGAATACAAATGGATTGATCCTGTTGAACAGGCCAATATCTATCAGTCCACCAACGATGTTATTCCAACTTCCCTCAGGATTGCACTGTTCAGGTTGTTTACCACGGCTGGAAGAATCAATAAACAAGCTGCGGTCCGCCACGGAGGACCAGGAAAAGGGCAGCCGGCGCATGATGCGGATCGCCTATACACAGATGCAGGAGGCAGTACCTTCTTCTTACGGAAGGTTATTCAGCACGTATTGTGACGCCTTATCGCGCGACTGGTGGAGGGTTTCCAAATGTTTCGAGCGGATTAAAACTGTTAACCTGGGTGGAAGCGCAATAGGAACGGGAATAACGGTTCCCCGCTTTTTTATGTCCGGAGTTGTACAAACGCTCAGGGAAATTACCGGCATGCCACTGTACTCGTGCCGAGAACATGCAGGATGCAACCTGTAACCTCGATGCCCTTGTTGAGGTCCATGCCATCCTCAAAGCCCATGCTGTTAATCTTGAAAAAATGGTTTCCGATCTGAGGCTGCTGTCTTCCGATCTGCTGAAAAATAAAGAATTACTGATTCCCCAATTGCAGGTGGGCAGTTCAGTAATGCCTGGGAAGGTCAACCCGGTGGTTCCTGAATTTGTAGTCAGCGCAGCTCATAAAATATACAGCAATGACCAGCTGATTTCAGGCTTATGTGCACTGGGATGCCTCGATTTGAATGCCTATATTCCCATAATAGGCCATGCGCTGATTGAAAGTCTTAAACTAATGATTGCCTGCGATGAAACATTACGCACGAATCTTGTAGGCGGGCTGCAGGTAAATGGAACACTGGCCGGTGAGAACCTGTCATATAGCGCAGCCATAAGCACTGCACTGCTTCCCTATATCGGGTATAACCAGTCGGCCCGGCTGGCTAATGAAATGAAGATTAATCACATAAGTATTATTGATGCCAACCGTTTGCTTAACATCATGCCTGAAGAAAAGCTTTTACAGATCATCCAACCGGATAACCTGCTGAAGGAAGGATTTAACATACAGGATATTATTGAACAGGATGGAAAAAGGAAGGGAAAATAAACCCCATATTGGCATTTTCGGCCGCCGGAATTTTGGAAAGAGCAGCCTCATCAACGCCCTTACCGGACAGGATGTGGCCATTGTATCACCTCAACCGGGAACCACCACCGATCCTGTAAAGAAATCAATTGAAATAGCCGGAATCGGTCCCGCCATACTGATCGACACAGCCGGCATTGATGATGTGGGTGATCTGGGCGCGATGCGGGTTGACAAAGCTATGCAGATCATGAAGATAATTGATCTTGCCCTTGTTGTGCTCAACAGAAACAATCTGGGAGAGTTCGAACTGCGCCTGCTTGATGATCTGTATGAACTGGGAATACCTTATTTGTTTATCCATACAAAATCAGATCTTTTTCCACTTGATACTAACTTCCAGAAACAGCTTTCTGAAAAGTACAATGCACCCGTAATTGCTTTTAACAGTGTGCATCCTGTTAACCGGAATCATCTGATGGAAATTATCGGAAAAACAATGCCGCAAACTGCCTGGCGTAAACAATCTCTGCTGGGTGACCTTGTTTCATATGGCGACATTGTTATGCTGATCACTCCCATTGACACCGAAGCGCCGGAAGGCAGGCTTATCCTTCCCCAGGTCCAGGCCATCCGCGACCTGCTCGATAATGATTGTGTAACAATAGTAATTAAGGAAAGAGAAGTTGATGATTTTCTGCGGAAAACAGGCATAAGACCTGCCCTGGTCATTTGTGACACTTCTGTGATCCTTAAGGCGGATGCTTCAATTCCGCCTGATATTCCGCTCACCGGATTCAGCATTTTGCTGGCCCGGTTTAAGGGGGAATTTGAAAGCTATCTGAAGGGCACTCCGGAAATCAATAACCTCAAAAACGGAGACAGGGTCCTGATGCTGGAATCATGCACACATCATGTTTCATGCGATGATATTGGCCGGGTAAAAATACCCCGCTGGATGAGCAGTTACACAGGAAAGGAATTGTCATTTGATGTGGTGAACGGACTCAATCACCTTGACCGGCCCGATTACCGATTATGCACTGGTTGTGCAATGCGGAGGATGCATGATCACAAGAAAACAGCTTGTAAACAGGCTGAAACCAGCCATTGAAGCTGGCATACCGGTAACCAATTATGGAATGGCGATAGCCTGGATACAGGGAGTCTATGAACGAGCGATAAAACCGTTTAAGGGGACAAGGGACGAGTGACGAGGGACGAGGAGTTCTGCAGTCATGCAGTCATGCAGTCTTGCAGATTCTTGTAGTCTTGTAGTCGATTCTGTGAGAGTTGAGGGTCGAATGCAATGAGATTCTTAGTGCCTTGGTGACTTTGTGGCAAGAATGTTGGTTCTGTGGTTCTGCAGTGTAGGAATATCTTCTTAGGATTGCATATCGGTAGAAATAAGTATTGAGCATGAAATAAGGATACATATAGAAATGAATAGTTGGATAAAGTATTTTCAAAATCGTCGGTTACTCGTGAAGAAATCGTGTATCTCCTCGGATTGCAGGGAAAGGAAAAATCACAATTATTCGCTGAATCTGCAAGAATTAAGGAAAAGCAGGTAGGAAACAAGGTATACTTCCGGGGATTGATTGAGTTTTCAAATGTTTGCCTGAAAAACTGCCTCTATTGCGGAATCCGGCATGACAATAGCCATGTTCACCGTTATAACCTGACAGATGACGAGATAATTGACGCAGCCAGGTTCGCTGCTGAGAACAATTACGGTTCCCTTGTTCTGCAGTCGGGTGAGATTCAGCATGACAGTTTTACAGCCAGGATGGAGAAATTACTGACTGCCATTCATCAGGCTACTGGGGGCAAACTGCGGATCACATTATCCTGTGGTGAGCAATCAGCTGAAACCTATAAATTATGGCATGACAGTGGGGCACACAGATACCTTCTTCGTATAGAATCATCCAACCCTGAATTATACAAAAAGCTTCATCCGAACGATGAAAATCACAGTTTTCAGCGCAGGCTCGACAGCCTGTTCAGTCTTCAGCAAACCGGTTACCAGGTTGGTACAGGGGTAATGATCGGGTTGCCATTTCAAACCCTCGATGACCTGGCAGGTGATTTGCTGTTCATGCAACAATTCAATATTGATATGGTGGGCATGGGTCCTTATCTTGAACACGAGGAAACACCCCTGTATGAATTCAGGGATACCTTATTGCCCAGGGAGGAACGGTTTCAGCTTACACTGAAAATGATCGCTGTTTTGCGTATTCTCATGAAAGACATAAATATAGCTGCCACTACAGCGTTACAGGCAATTGATAAACTGGGCAGGGAAAAGGCGATTAAGATCGGCGCCAACGTGATCATGCCCAACATCACTCCCGGCAAATACCGCGATGACTACCTTCTTTATCAGAACAAACCCTGCACGGATGAAAACCCTGATGATTGTAAAACCTGTCTCGAGGCCCGTATTGCGCTTGCGGACAATGTGATTGCTTACGGAGAGTGGGGAGATTCCAGGTTATTACTCCGAAAGAGTCAGGAATTCAACAAAATGAACACTGAACAAAGTGCTGATGGGGTATTGAAACATTCAGATCAGGTATTTAAGTGAAATTTATTAGTTTTGAATAAGTAACGGACGCAAAACAATCTATTCTAAAATATCATGGTACTAAAACCAACTTTATTCAAACATTCATCACTTTTAATTTGCTTTTTTACCTTTCTTTTTTTTCAGTTGAATACCCTTTTTGCCCAGGTGAAAATTTCGGAACAACAATGGGCATTGCCTACCTATATGGTGATGCCACCCAATAAAAACCCCATGTTTTTTAAGGGAGAATCCTACCAGGGCGCTTCGAAAGTGATCTATCCATATGCGCTGAATGATATGATTTCGAATGAAAAGACTGACAAATCCTGGAAAGCGTTAATCCTGGAAAACGAATACATCAAACTGTGTGTGACTCCTGAAATCGGTGGAAAACTATACTACGGAACCGACAAAACCAACAACTACAATTTCTTTTATAAAAACAATGTGGTCAAGCCGTCAAATATTGGAATGACCGGTGCATGGGTTTCAGGCGGTATCGAGTGGTGTGTCATTCATCACCACAGGGCATCTACTTTGTTGCCTGTTGATTACGTACTGGCCGAAAATGCCGATGGCAGTAAAACCATCTGGATTGGTGAGACCGAACCGCGTCAACGCATGCGCTGGACTATCGGGATGACTGTCTTTCCCGGCAAATCGTATTATTGCAATGAGGTCAAAATTCTGAATCCGACCCCATTTACCAATACCTTTTTATTCTGGGCAAATGTGGCCGCACATACCAACAAAGATTATCAGGTTATTTTTCCACCCAGCGTGAATACAGCTGTTTACCATGCTAAAAACAGTTTTACCCATTGGCCTTTTTCAACCGAAGTGTATAATGGAGAAGATTTTACCAAAGGAGTTGACCTTAGCTACTGGGTGAATTCAGTTCATCAGAATTCTTATTTTGCATACGATCTGAAGGAAGATTTCATGGGCGGTTACGACCATGGTAAAGAAACCGGAACAGTGCATATTGGCGATCACAACATTGTGAAAGGCGCCAAATTATGGGAATGGGGTTCCGGTGAACAAGGTCAGGCGACTGAAGGTTTGCTGACCGAAAAAGACGGCCCGTACGTGGAAATTATGGTTGGCGCTTTCTCCGACAATCAGCCCGATTACAGCTGGATCAGGCCCTACGAAGTGAAAACTTTCAAACAATACTGGTATCCTGTAAAAGATATTCAGGGTTTCAAAAATGCCAACCTCAATGGCGCGGTCAACCTCGAAAAGCGGGATAACAACATGGTTTTCCTGGGTTACTATTCAACGCAAAAAGTCGCCAGGGCCCTTATTATCCTGAAAAAGAAAGGCGAAACCGTGTTTGATAAAGTCGTTGAAATCTCTCCGGAAAAAGCTTTCACACAAACCATCAAAATTGAAGGGGAGTTTGCGTTGACCGATCTTTCAACCGAAATGATCAATACTGAAAATCAGGAATTGCTGGTCGCCTACCAACCTGTTGAGCCAAAACCAGTCGGGAAACTTCCTGAAGAAGTGAAAAGGCCTGCGCTTCCGAAAGATATGGCTACCATTGAGGAATTGTATCTGGCTGGCAGCCGCATCCTGCAATTTCACAATCCGACTTTGAACGCGATGGACTATTTTAGCGAAGCGCTGAAACGTGATGCAGGCGATATCCGAAGTAATATTGCTGTCGGCAATATCCACCTCCGGAATGGAGAGTACAACATCGCAAGAACTTACTTCGGCAAAGCAATTAAACGGCTTACCAAAGATTACACCCGCCCTTCAAACTGCGAGGCGCTTTACCTTCAGGGCCTGACTTTAAAAGCACTGGAATTGTATGACGAAGCTGAAGACACACTTTATCGTGCAACCTGGGATTATGCCTGGCATTCGGCAGCCTATTTTGAACTGGCACAGATTTCGTGCATGAAAGGTGATTTCAAAAAAGCGTTGATGCAGATTAATCAATCGTTAAGCACCAATTCCTTAAATAACAGTGCAATTAATCTTAAAGCTTCTATTCTCCGGAAGCTGGGAAACCCGGACGAAGCACAGACAATTCTTGCACCGGTTTTGGCCGCCGATCCACTCGATTTCAGAACAGGAAACGAGCTTTTTTTGCTGGCTCTGGAATCAAAGAAACCCAACAATCAGGAATTATTGACCCAACTGAATCTGAAAATGCGCGACTTCAACCAGAACTATCTCGAACTGGCTGTCGCCTACCTCAACGACGGATTTCCTGCCGAAGCCGAAGATATACTTCGCCGTTTTTCAGGAAAAGACCAGATGATCAGTTACTACCTGGGTTATCTTCAGGATAAAAAAGGGAATAAGGCCGAGGCCGGAAAATTCTTTGATGAGGCTTCGGCTCAATCAGTAGATTATGGCTTTCCCTTCAGGCTGGAAGATGAAAAAGTATTAAGACTGGCTGCAAGTTATCGTCCGAACGATGCCAAACCCTTTTATTATCTCGGAAATTTATTGTATGACAAGCAGCCACAAAGGGCCATCGAAAACTGGGAAGTTGCTGTAAAACTAGAGCCAACACTTGCCATTGCCTGGCGAAACCTGGGCTGGGGATATTATCACCATTTTCAGGATATTCCGAAAGCAATTGCTGCTTATGAAAAGGCATTTGAATTGCAAAAAGACGATCCGGTTTACTACGCTGAACTCGACCCGCTTTACGAAAAGAATAACTCTCCAATTGAAAAAAGAGCCAGACTATTTGAAGGAGCCAATGAAATTGTTAAGCAGCGCGACGATGCTTTCGTGCGTGAAATCATGGTTTTAAACCTCTCGGGACAAGCCGAAAAATCAGTGGAATACCTTAGCAAAAGTACTTTCCATTTTCGTGAAGGAAGCTCGCGGGTGAGTGATATGACCGTGGATGCACATCTTTTACTGGGTAAAAAGTATCTCGCCGAAAAGAAAAATGAACTTGCTTTAGCCCAGTTTTTAGCAGTTGCCGGAAACAAAGCTGAAAACGAAAAGGCCGATGCCCGCAATCCCCAGATCAATTATTTTATTGGATTGGCATATGAAGCACTGGGAAAGAAATCTGATGCCAAAACGTATTTCACAAAATCAGCTGCTCAAAGCATTAAGAAATTGGGAATCATAAGCTATTATCAGGGTTTAAGTCAGATGAAAATCGGGAATAAGCAAAAAGCGTCTGAAACATTCAATGCGCTGATTCTTGAAGGGACCAGGCAAATGACCAAAGAACCGGAAGTCGATTTCTTTGCCAAATTTGGCGAAAAGGAAGCGGAAAATGTACGCCTGTCCAATGCATATTTGCTGAAAGGACTTGGATCACGCGGTTTGGGTGATGAAAAAACTGCCACTGAAAATCTGCGAAAAGCCGTTGAACTTTCTGCAAGTAATTTGTGGGCAACTGTAGAACTGAACAACTTATAAAATCGGGTTAAAAAAATCAACCTGGATCCGTAAAAAATTAAATTATATACAAATGAAAACCAACTTCAGATTCAATGTTGTTATCCTTTTAATCGGTGTGATATCCTGCACCCAATCCAATGATAAGGAACTCCGGAAGAATTTTTCAAATCCCCCCTTGAATTACCGCATGAACCAGAATGTTCATGGAATTCCCCTGGATGAATCCGGACAAGATTCTTTAATTAAGGCTTATTTCGATAATGGATACGGGGGATTTACCATTAATGTCCCCTTTGAGCATTACCTGGAAGATGACAGCGATGAAAGCCACCCTGCGTTTCTGCGAAAAAGCCAGAAATGCCGGAATGGAGTTGTGGCTTTATGATGAGAACGGTTATCCTTCTGGCAACGCAGGAGATCTTGTTATCAGGGAAAATCCTGAATGGGAAGTAATGGGGCTCTTTTTTGATGATACCCTGGTAAATCAGGGGCCTTTACATTTCAGGCTTCCTCCCGGAAAATCAGAATTAGTGGCTGCATTTCCTGTTTCAGGGAAGGTGGTGGATTATAGCAGGAAAACCGATCTTTCAGGTTTTATCAATGGTTCTTACCTCGACTGGAAAGCACCTGAAGGAGAATGGAACATATTTGCCGTCACAAAGGATCAGCTTTATGAGGGATTTCAGGTTTCAAAAAAACCGGGAGGATCTGCCAGTCCGCATTATCCTTCGCTGATGATACCGGAGGTGACCGAGACTTTTCTCAGGGTTAATCACGAAATTTACGCTGATTACCTTGGGAAAGACCTTGGTAAATATTTCACTTCCACATTTACCGATGAGCCATCCCTGATGGCAGTCCCTTTTGAATGGTATACATGGTCGGTGATCCCCTGGCAGGAGGTTCTGTCGGTAGAAATTAATAAACGCTACGGATACCGGCCTGAAGAAAGGCTTGTTGAGCTGTTCTCTGACAAAGGTCCTGCTGGTCAGCAGGTACGCTATCAATATTTTCACACTGTGGGGGATTTGATAGCCAATAATTATTTTAAGCCGATCAAAGAGTGGTGTGCAAAGCATAACTTTAAGTCGGGAGGTCACCTTCTTTTAGAAGAGACCATGATGGCACATGTTCCTCTTTATGGGGATGCAATGAAATGCTTTAGAGAAATGGATGCCCCGGGCATCGACATTCTGAGCTGTTCACCCCGGTTTATGCCGGTTCATTCGCCTAAACTTGCATCCAGCGCTGCCGAACTTGAGGGAAACGATTTGGTAATGAGCGAACCCTGTCCGATAATGGAGATATATACCCTTGGTAGCGAGCCGCCTGCCGAAGAAGTGCGTGGCCATCTGAACATGCTGATGGCCGGAGGGGTAACTGACTTTAACAATTACCTGAATCTGACTCATTCCGATCAGAAGGAGAAAATTGAGTTTAATACCTATATAGGCAGATCAACCCTGCTTCTTCATGGAGGATTTACCCGGGCTGATATCGGCATAGTATATCCCATCGAATCCCTTTGGACCCGGTTTATTCCCCAGCCTCTCAAGGTGGTTGATGGCTTTTTCACAGATCCGAACGTATCGGGTTGGGACACCCTGGCCGGAGGATCCCCCGACGCTATCCTTGTTGAGCAAACCTTCCGGAATATTTCCAGGTTCATGTTCAAAAACCGCCGGGAATATTCATTTCTTGATTCACGGGCCATCATCGAATCAAAGGTGGTTAATGGTGAACTGGTAAATGGCCAGTTGCACTGGAAAGTAATCGTATTACCGGCAGTATCTACCCTGCCTGAGGAAGCCTGGGAATAGATTATTTGAATTTACCGAAGCCGGAGGAAAACTTATTGCCCTTGAACTGATGCCTGTCAACACGGAGAATAAATTTCCTGACACAGAGCTTCAATCCAGGGCTAAAAAGCTTTTTGAAACCAATGATAATGTCAAACTGATAACAAACTGGAAATCGCAGATAGTGGAAGAGATACTGAACGGGTGGCTGGGAAAAGCAGTGAAACTGGATGATGAATCGTTACCGGTTCGGATTGCACACCGGCAGATAGAAAACAAAGATGTCTTTTTTATAATGAATGACTCGGGCAAAGCTTTATCGACAAGAGTTACCTTAAATGCACCTTCGAAAATGGAAGAATGGGATCCGGCTTCCGGAAGTATCCATGATGTTTCAAATTCTTTCACCATCAGTCTATTGCCTTATCATGCAAAGATTTACAGGAGCAAATAAAGGAAAATAAACAAATTAGTTAAATTTTAAACTATGAGGAATTTATTTTTAACATTTCTCCTTGCCCTTTTGTTATCCAAAACCAACGCTCAACCCAGGTACCTGGTAAGTGACGAATTCGGCAGGAACATGATCCCACGGGGTTTCGTTGTAATTACAGAGGACAAAATGGGTAAAGTCCAATTTACTGCCGATGATTATAAACGAATGGTCCGGATGGGGGCAAATTTTCAGGTTATCAGGCTCAACCTGGCAAAACTTGGTGGATGGGAGGGTTACCAGTTTGATGATAGTTACATTCAATATGTCGATTCGCTGGTTGCCATGGGGCGGGAATCAGGCATGAAAACTGGCTTTAAAATGGTAATTTATGGTATTCCCGGTTTTAACGTGGTGGGCTGGGGAAAACTATGGAATAATAAAAACGGCGAGCAGGAAAGATGGATTAGTGCATGGAAACATATATGGGAAAGGTACAAAGATGAACCTTCGGTATACGATTACGACCTGCTAAATGAGCCAAGAAAAGGAGATTTGGATGCGGATTACGATATTGTGGAAAAAGACTACCTGGTTCCGTTTCTTCGGAAAATGGTGGATGAATCCCAAAAAATCAATCCGGATAAAAAATGTTTGTATCAACCTCTTCTCGTTAATGACGAAGACCGTGAGAAATACCCGGTTCCTTTCTGGGAGATGAAAACTCCAATGGACCGTAAAGATATCGTGTATGCGCCTCATATTTACGAATATACAATACAGCGAATTAAACCCACCGTTGAAAGATATATCCGTGAAGCAGAGATTTCAAAGGCTGGCTTGTTTATTGGTGAATGGGGTCCGGCCACCTATATGAAAAATGATACTTCCCTGACAGATCAACACAATTTAGAGGATATTTACAGGGCAACTGCAAATGTTTTTGACAAACTGGGTGTTGGGACCATCAAAGCCTGGTTTTATGGTTCGCGAACACAAAACAAGGATCTTCCCGACTCCTATACCTGGGCCGTATTCAAGGATGACAAGCCGGCAGGGGTGGTTGAAAGGAAATATATAACGGATGTAATTTCGAGACCATACCCCCAGACTTTAGCAGGAATAATAAACGGATTTTCATTCGACTATTCGTCAAGAATATTAAGTATGGAATTCATACCCGACAATTCGAAGGGTGCCTCGACTATTTATATACCTGCCGACAGATATTACCCGGATGGATTCTCGATACATATAAACGATAACTTGGTTCTAAGTTACAATCCATATAAAAATAACGGGCTTGAGGTAACCAGGTCACCGAAAGATTATAATCCGGCTGATGTAATTTGGGATATTTTTAATCAGCACCTGGTTATTCTGAAATGGCCTGGTAACAAGTTGAGATCAAACTTTAAAGTTGTTCCTGGTTTTTAATAAAATATCGGTATGAAGTCTACGCTGCAGGTATTTTTCACTATGCAGCGACTGAGGTTATCAAATTGTAACAATGCTTACATGTGAATAATTAATAGGTTGTAAAATCAGAAGGATTAATTCCAATTCCTAATTTTTTTAAAATATGAATACATCCCGACGTTCTTTTTTCGCCAAATCAGCACTTCTTGGAGGAATGGCTGCTATCTCGCCAATAGCTTTATGCAACACCGGAAAAAAATCGAATTCTGTTTATCCCGATTATTCGGCTCTTGATGCGGCTCTTCAATTGCCGGTATTAAAAAGAGAACTTTTCCCTTCGCCGGTTATCATCGATAAGCTTGAACTGCTGCAAAACAGAAATAACTTTATTTGTCGTGTTCGTTCGAAAGATGGCGCAGTTGGCATTTCCATTGGGCATCCTAATGTTTCTATGACCAGTTATCCGATGTTTAAAATATTGCAGGAAGTATTTATCGCTAAAGATGCCCGCGATTTAGATCTGTTGATATTCAATGCATCTGAACGATACATAAAACGACAAGGGATACCGCTTTGTGTACAGATAGCAACCATCGAGTTTGCAATACTCGACATGTTGGGAAATATTGCCAATAAATCTGTAGGTCAATTGTTTGGCGATATCCATAATCCGGAAATTTCAATATACTTAGGCACTCAAATAGGTCCATTTCGCTATCAAGAACCAGAAGTGTCTCTTGAACTGATGAAAAATGATGTATTGGAGAGTAAAGCAAAGGCTATTAAACTGCGTGCCGGACGTGGTGATAATTTAGGTTCTGATATCGACAATGCTCCGGGCAGAACCGAAAAACTGATTCATATGGCTCGCGAAAAGTTTGGCGACGATATGGTACTTATGATTGACGGAAATGGCTCATATACAGCCAAAGAAGCAATCCGTATCGGTAAAATATTAGAAGAACTAAAATATTATTTCTACGAGGAGCCGATACCATGGGATTGGTATGAAGAACAAAAACAAGTTGCCGATGCTTTAAAAATACCAATGGCAGGTGGCGAAGAAGAGTTTGGAATACACGCTTTTCGCTGGTTGATTGCCAACAATGCTTTTGACATTGTGCAGCCCGATCCATTTTATTTTGGAGGTATAACCCGCTGTTTGAAAGTGGCTAATATGGCCAAAGCTGCCGGAAAAACGATAGTTCCGCACATGTCCGAAGGGGGACTGGGATATCTCTATTTGATTCATCTGGTATCGGCATGCTCCAATGCAGGTAAATACCATGAGTTTAAAATGTTTGAGACTAAAGATGCCAATGGTACAATGGTGCCAATTGAAAGTAAAACAGAACCTTTTACCAGTGTCGATGGCGTAATAAAAGTTCCAACAGGATCAGGGCTTGGAATAATTATTGACCCGGAATACGTTAAAACGCACAAAGTTATATATGGATAATACAAATATTTATTATCACTACTGTCCGAGGTTTCCACAATTAATTATAGTTTCACGGAGATCCCCGGTCCGATAAGCCACATCCATTTCTGGGCTTTGAACTGGTATCCTCCGCCGATATAAAGCGGAAAGGCAAGCTTCTTGTCACGGGTGGTAGGATAAATGCTTCCCAGTGCCACCATGGCCAGATCCTGCAATTCACTCTGGAAATTGAAGGCATCGAGTGCAAGAAAACCGACTCCCACACGAAAAGGACGAAGCTTGGCAATTTTTTCGGGATTATAAAACCCAAACTGCGCCACCATGGCCATGCTGATCCCATACAGGTTGCTGAATGAAGTTTTTTCGCCCTCCGCTGACTTTTCTTTTGATACGGTTACAAGTCCTGCCGGAAATGAAACATCGATATCAAACTTTACTTTCTTTTTCAGGATGATTTCAACGTCTTTTTGCTGTGGCTCCCCACCCGATTTATCAGGAGTAGTTTTCACGGTAAGTTGAATTCTCGACCAGTCGTCGAGATCGTTTGTGCTTCTCCGCAGGAACTTGTTCAGGCTGATCTCATTTGAAGTGCAGTTACGGCTGTCGTAATACCTGAAACGGGGCGAATTGTCAGCCGGACAAACAACAATGTTGCCAATGGTACGCAAATCGACCAGTTCATTGTTCGGTCCCGTTACCCTTACATCAAATGTTAAGTTTTGCCTTCCATACAGCTTGTTGTCCGAATCAATCTTGTTGTTATTGAAGGATATGACTAAATCACGCACTGTCTTCTCGTATAAGATCGGACCACGCAGGGTAGAAAGCATATGGTTTGCATCACCGTAATTTATGAAGATATAATCAAAAGGGCGTGGGATCTCATATTCCCGCACATTCAAAGTATATATGGTTGGAATGTCGTTATTAAACAATACAATCCTTTTCTTATCAATTGATATGGGTACCTTGAATTTCAGATTGACTTCCGTTTCACTTTGTATGAGTGTATCCCGGGTGAGCTTTTCCACTTCTTCCAGCTTGAATCTGGCTTTATTCAGAGCCTGGCCCTCAACTTTCAGCTGAACAGTCTCCCCGGGATAAATGGAAAGATCTGTGCTCCAGTCACCCCCGGCCCTCATTAAGGTAACTTTATTAATTGACACAGATGGAGTGATGTTGAGATTTGTTATAAAAAGCGCTTCATCCCCGTTTTTAATGTACAGATATCCTTCCTCCGTGCGATGATAATTATAGGTACGGATATAACACAAAACCTTGTTATTTGAGAGGTAACTCCGGGTGAAAAGCTCAGCAATAAGAACGCCACCCGGATTTTCCTGGTCTTCTATCCGGTAAGTCTTGTTTAGATCAAGTGACCGCGTATTGTCAAGAAGAATTTCAGTACCCCTTCGTCTGGAAATATCATCAAGGGTAATATCCTTTTTGTCTGAGTTAAGAAATTTCAACTGGCTGTTCTTCACATTGAAAGTATACTCAACGGGGGTCGTGTGTGTAATGATATGGTTTGTAGCTATATCTACAGAGGGTTTTTCAGTTTGAAAATTCAGCCGTATCTTATGATATCCAAGAACATTCGGCATAACATGCAGCCTGAACTGATCACCTACTTTTTCAATCCTGTAATCAATAGGCTGACCGGTAGTCCAGTCCATTGAATAGCGAATATTGTCAGCCCGGTTTGTTACCAGGTCAAAAACCTTTTCTTCACCGATGAATAATTCATCAATATTCGGTTTCATACTGATTGTGGTGTTGGTGCAGGGCAGGAGACGGATGATAGCCAACCTCTGACCTTCAGCGCCTTTGATCTGTAATTGCAGCTTCAAAAATTGCGACCGGGTGAGATTCCGGAAACCGATTTTGCAGCGCCAGGCGTTGTCATAATATTGAAGCGAATCCATCAAAAAATAGTCACCTGCCGCCAACAGGGAAACGGTATCATCTGGTTGCGGATTAAACGGATAAATCGCAATTTCGGCGATCGCATTTTCATCCTGATATGTAAAATACAGACAACGTTCGTTGTTGTATTCAACCATGTTCCCCGTTGAACTAAAAAAGAGTGTATCAGTATGAATCTCTACCTTACTGAAAAGATTTTCCCAGCCGGTTTGGCTATAAACACTAAAAGACAACAGGGAAAGCAGAAATGGCAGTAGCCTGAATCTCATATGCATAGCTTGTAATTACATGTGTCATTTACAAACAGCCAATTTATAGAATACAAGTTCAAATACAAATTTTATCTGCACTAAATGAAAATATACTTTGCTGATATCCGTCACGGATGTTTATGATATTTGTTATGAATTGGTTAACAGTAAATACCTAAATTTGATAACATGCACGTTCATCAATATGATTAATAAACAATTACTGTCACCCTCTGGGATCGTCATTGTAGGCGGATCAAACAACCTGCATAAACCCGGAGGACGAATCCTGCAAAATATTCTGGCAGGCGGTTTTGCGGGAAATCTCTTTGTGGTTAATCCAAAAGACAAAATCGTACAGGGACTGCCATCCCTGGCGGATATCAATGATCTGCCCCAGGTGGATCTGGCCATTCTGGCTATCGGGGCATCCCAGTGTGTATCAACCGTCCGGCTGCTTGCAGAAAAAAAAGGAACCAAGGCTTTCATAATCCTTTCTGCCGGTTTTAGTGAAGACAGTCCTGAAGGAAAGATTCTCGAAAAGCAGATCGTAGATATAGTGAATGAGCACAATGGCTGCCTGATCGGTCCCAACTGCATCGGTGTGGTCACCCAGCAATACCGGGGAGTTTTCACAACTCCTGTTCCCCGGCTTAGTCCCATGGGCTGTGATTTCGCTTCAGGTTCAGGAGCCACGGCTGTTTTCATTATTGAATCAGCTCTTCCGAAAGGGCTAACCTTTGCCAGTGTATTTTCTGTGGGTAACAGCGCACAGACGGGGATTGAGGAAATCATGGAATATTGGGACCTGAATTACCACGAAGGTATAAGTCCGGCTACAAAACTATTATACATCGAAAACATCCGTGATCCCGATAAACTTTTGCATCATGCCTCCTCCCTGATCCGCAAGGGATGCCGGATTGCAGCCATAAAAGCCGGTTCTACAGAAGCCGGAAGCCGGGCAGCCACATCACATACAGGGGCCATGGCCTCTTCCGATCTGGCTGTTGAGGCATTGTTCAGAAAAGCGGGCATTGTAAGGTGTTTCGGAAGGGAAGAACTGACCACGGTGGCATGCGTATTCACACATAAATCATTCAGGGGTAAAAATATTGCAATCGTCACCCATGCCGGGGGACCAGCTGTAATGCTCACCGATGCCCTGTCATCCGGTGGTTTAAATATACCCCGCATTACAGGGGAAGACCATGAACGGCTTCTCGCCATGATGAATCCCGGAGCTTCTGCGGACAATCCTGTTGATCTGATTGCCACAGCGACATCCGATCAACTGAATGGTGTGATTGAATATATTGACAGGAATATCAGGACCATTGACGCGATGATCGTCATTTTCGGCAGCAATGGACTTATTGATATCAGAGAGATATATGAATTGTTGCACCAGAAGATCCTGGATTGCTCAAAACCTATATTGCCCATACTACCCTCGGTTACCAGTTCGCATGAAGAGCTTGAGTATTTCATGAGACTCGGGCACGTGAATTTTCCGGATGAAGTTGTACTGGCAAGAGCACTTACACGCATTTCAAACACACCCTACCCCGCGGAAGAAAAAATATATCTCGATCACGTGGATGTTCCACTAATTCGCAAAATTATTGAACATGCCTCTGACGGATATCTTGCACCGGATGAGATTCAGCAGCTTCTTTCCGCGGCTTCAATTCCCATTGTTAAGGAAGGAACTGCCACCACCATTCAACAATTGATGAAACTGGCCAGGGAAACCGGATACCCGGTGGCCTTGAAGGTTATCGGACCTGTGCATAAATCCGATGTGGGCGGAGTAACGCTGAACATTAAATCGGACGCGCACCTGCAGGCAGAGTTCAAACGGATGATGAAGATAAAGGATGTCACCGGCGTGATATTGCAGCAAATGCTCTCAGGAATTGAACTGTTTATAGGGGCAAACTATGAACCGCGTTTTGGGCATATTATACTGTGCGGGCTGGGTGGAATATTTGTGGAAGTATTGGGCGATATTTCTTCAGGACTCGCGCCATTAACTTTTGATGAGGCCCGTTCTATGATCAGCAGTCTTCGAAGTTACAGGATCATCCACGGCACACGGGGGAAAGCCGGGATTAATGAGGTTCGTTTTGCGGAAATTATTGTGAGGTTATCGAGCTTGTTGCGGTACGCCACGGAAATCAAGGAACTCGACCTGAATCCCCTCCTTGGAAATGCTGATGATATTACCGTGGTGGATGCGAGGATAAGGATAGAAAAAACGAAGTCTTTATAAATTTCATGAATGGCTATTTTGCTTATATTCGACGATTATAATTCCAATTTTTAAACTGCAAGCCATGATCATCCATCAGTTGTCAGTTTTTTTAGAAAACAAATCAGGTCGTCTGACAGAAGTTCTGGAGGCACTCGGTGAGGAAAAAATAAAAATAACGGCGCTTACCGTTGCCGATACTTCAGAATTCGGAATATTACGCCTCATCGTTCCCGAACCGGACAAGGCAAGGGACCTGCTCAGATCAAAACAATTTACTGTAAACCTTACAGAGGTCATTTCAGTGATGGCGCCCAATGAAGCCCAGCACTATGCCAAAATTCTCAGAATTTTATCCGACCTGGATATCAGTATAGAATATACCTATGCCTTTTCAATAGGTAACAAATCGATTATCATCTTACGGTGCAGCAATACTGAAGACGCAATTAAGGCGCTGAAAGAACATGAGATGGAATTAATGCGTGCCAGCGATCTTTATAAAATTTAGAATCAATATCACCGTATCATGGAAATCTGGAACAGGCATTTCGAATGTATGGAAAGGGAGGAGCTCAAAAAAGTTCAAAGTGAGCGACTTCGTGAAACTGTTGAAAGGGTTTATTATAACGTTCCGTATTACCGCAATAAGATGCAGGAGGCTGGATTGGGCCCTGAACACATACAATCCACCGATGATCTCCATAAACTTCCGTTTACTACCAAGCAGGATCTGCGGGATAACTATCCCTTCGGATTGTTTGCTGTTCCAATGAGTGAGATCGTTCGCGTACATGCTTCATCCGGAACAACAGGTAAACCCACTGTCGTTGGATATACACACAGGGACATTGCCACATGGTCGGAAGTGATGGCCCGCACGCTGACCTGCGCAGGAGCAAACCGCCATGACTTTATCCATGTCGCCTATGGATATGGACTTTTTACCGGAGGACTGGGAATTCATTATGGCGGAGAAAAAATTGGGGCTTCTGTAATTCCGGTTTCAGGTGGCAATACAACCAGGCAACTCCAACTGATGCATGATTTTGGCAGCACAATTTTAGCCTGTACTCCGTCATATGCCCTGTTTCTCGCTGAAGCTATTGAAGAAAGCGGCATCGACCGGAAAGAACTGAAACTTCGTGCCGGTGTATTCGGGGCTGAACCGTGGACGGAAAATATGCGGAAGGAAATTGAAGAGAAATTAAGTATAAAAGCCATTGACATCTATGGCCTCAGTGAGGTGATCGGACCGGGCGTAGCCAGTGAGTGCCTTTTTCAGCAGGGATTGCATATCAGCGAGGACCATTTTTTTCCTGAAATTATTGATCCCCGAACATTGGAAATGCTGCCCAGGGGGGAAACAGGGGAGCTGGTTTTTACTACGATCACAAAAGAAGGCCTGCCGCTGATCCGTTACCGGACAAGGGACCTCACGCGACTTAACTATGACAAATGCACCTGTGGCCGCACCATGGTTCGCATGGAAAAATGCCTGGGACGTAGCGATGACATGCTTATAATCCGTGGTGTTAACCTCTTCCCATCACAGATTGAGAGTGTCATTCTCGAAATGAGCGAAATCAAACCCCATTACCTCCTGATTGTGGATCGTATAAACAATCTCGATACAATTGAACTTCAGGTTGAAGTGGATGAGGAATTTTTCCAGGATAAGATCAGCCAGCTGCAATCGCTCAGAAATAAAATTCAGAACAACCTCGAAAGCACACTGGGTCTGGGAATTAAAGTAACCCTGGTTGAGCCGAAGACGATTGAAAGAAGCGAAGGTAAGTCGAAACGGGTGATTGATAAAAGAAAATATTAAGGTATTTTGAATATGAATTTACCAATATCCAGGGATTTAGTCCAGCGTATTACTTCCGAAATCGGAATTCCAAAACCAGGTCGTGCTTCGATCCGGGAAATCGTTAACCTTGTCAACCACATTGAAAAGGAAAGTGGTATCCGTTTTATCCGCATGGAAATGGGTGTTCCGGGATTAAAACCTCCTGAAATAGCCATCAATGCAGAAATTGAAGCATTGAAAAAAGGTGTGGCTGCTATCTATCCGCCTATTGAAGGTGTAGCCACTTTAAAGGAGGAAACTTCACGATTCCTGAAATTATTCCTCGATATAGATCTGAAACCATCGGGTTGTATACCTACCTGCGGATCAATGGAAGGTTCATGTGTCGGTTTTCTTACAGTGAACCGCACTGACAGGCACAAGGAAGGCACTCTTTTTATCGATCCCGGATTCCCGGTGCATAAACAGCAATGTCATGTACTTGGACACAATTTTGAATCTTTCGACATTTACGAATACCGGGGTGAAAAATTAAGGCCTAAGCTCGAAAGTTACCTGTCAACAGGCAAGATTTCAAGCCTTCTGTATTCAAATCCCAATAATCCTTCATGGATTTGCTTCAATGAAGAAGAGCTGCAGATTATAGGTGAATTGGCCACTAAATATGATGTGATTGTGCTGGAAGACCTGGCCTATTTTGGTATGGATTTCCGTCAGGATATATCCATTCCGGGTAAACCCCCGTTTCAGCCCACCGTGGCAAAATATACCGATAATTATATCCTGCTGGTTTCAACTTCGAAGGTATTCAGTTATGCAGGTCAACGGATTGCCATGATGGCGGTTTCCGACAAATTATATAACCGGCAATTCCCTGATCTGAAAAGATATTATACCTCTGATGTATTGGGACATACGATCATTTACGGTGCATTATATGCCCTTACAGCAGGCGCCTCACATTCTGCGCAGATCGGCATAGCTGCCATTCTGAAAGAAGTGAACGACGGAAAATTTAATTTACTGGATGATATCAGGCAATATGGAGAACGTGCTCATGTGATGAAAGATTTGTTCACATCCAACGGATTCCATATCGTATATGACAGGGATCTGGATGTACCTGTAGCCGATGGTTTTTATTTTACAATATCCTACCCGGGTTTCTCGGGAGCTCAATTGCTCGAAGAATTATTGTTCTACGGGATCAGTGCCATTACACTGGATATCACCGGCAGTACGCGGACAGAAGGCCTGCGTGCCTGTGTTTCGCAGATTAATCCGGAACTATTCCCCCTGTTGGAGGAAAGACTGAAGCATTTTAATAGGGATCATTCATGATTTTTCCTATTTTTATCTTTTAATTACCTTGTTTTGATTAAAAATATACTTGAATCGTACGGTCTTATTCCGTCATATAAATCTGAATGTTGTTTTAAGAATCTATACGAATGGCAAAAATTAGAGGCGCTATAGTAATTGATATAGAAAGGTGCAAAGGATGCGAGATTTGTGTCGTCTCCTGTCCCACCGATGTGATCAGGATGGAAAAAAAGGTAAATGGAAAAGGTTATCACTTTGCCTATATGGAAAATCCTGACAGCTGCACAGGCTGCGCCAATTGCGCGGTAGTATGTCCCGACGGAGTGATCTCTGTATACCGGAAGAAATTTGATGATTAATTGATTTGTTGATTTATTGATTGCGCGGAGCGCATACGGTATTGAAGAAATTGTTGATTTGATGATTTGTTGATTTGATGATTGCGCGGAGCGCATACGGTATTGTAGAAAATGAATTGATTATATTGAAATTAGTTCTTCAATGGGCGATATAAAATTAATGAAAGGAAACGAGGCATTTGCCGAAGCTGCTATCCGGGCCGGTTGCGATGCCTATTTCGGATATCCTATTACACCGCAGTCGGAAGTAATGGAATACCTTGCATTACAGCAACCCAGAAACGCACCGGTATGGTTCTTTTACAGGCCGAGAGCGAGGTAGCTGCAATTAATATGGTATATGGTGCTGCCGGTACAGGTAAACGGGTGATGACCTCATCCTCCAGTCCGGGAATAAGCCTGAAACAGGAAGGCATTTCCTATATGGCCGGCAGCGAACTGCCCTGCCTTATTCTGAATGTCATGCGTGGCGGACCGGGTCTGGGAACCATTCAACCATCCCAGTCGGATTATTTCCAGGCTACCAAAGGAGGAGGACATGGAGATTATCGTTTGATCGTCCTTGCGCCTGCATCGGTTCAGGAGATGTCTGACTTTGTGAAACTCGGGTTCGAGCTTGCCTTCAAGTACCGAAATCCGGTAATGATGCTGTCAGACGGGATCATCGGGCAAATGATGGAAAAGGTGGAATTGTTCCCTCAGCAGGAAAGACTGACAAAATTCGAAAGCTGGGCTTCGACAGGAAAAACAGCAGACAGGGAAAGGAATGTGATTACCTCTCTTGATCTTGATCCGGCCCGGCACGAAAGGCATAACCAGAAACTCCAGGCCAAGTATAAGCTCATCACTGAAAATGAAGTGAGGTTTGAGCTTATCGATGGCGAAGATGCGGAATACCTCCTTGTAGCCTATGGTTCCTGTGCGCGTATATGTCAGAAGGCAATTAGGCTTGCCCGTTCAAAAGGAATCAAGGCAGGATTGCTGAGGCCGATTACATTGTTTCCTTTTCCTACCATGGAAATCGACAGGCTGACATCACAGCTGAAAGGAATACTAACTGTGGAACTCAGTGCAGGACAAATGATCGAAGATGTTCGCCTGGCTGTAGAAGGTCGGGTAAAGGTAGCATTGCATAACCGTATGGGCGGTATGGTACCTTCTCCCGAAGATGTATATAACGCACTTTTGCAAAGTTTCTCAATCGGATAAACAATGGAAGTCAAGAATTTGAAGATGGAAGAGATCATCAGTCCCGAAAACCTTGTATATACAAGGACTTCGCTGATGACAGAGAAGCCCCTCTCATTTTGTCCGGGATGCGGACATGGTGTTGTACACCGGGTGATCATGGAAGTCATTGATGAAATGGGTATCCAGGCAGAAACCATTGGCGTTGCGCCGGTAGGATGCTCTGTGCTTGCCTATGAATTCATGAATATCGATATGCAGCAGGCAGCACACGGACGTGCTCCGGCAGTTGCTACAGGAATAAAACGCTGCTGGCCCGAAAAATATGTTTTCTCATACCAGGGAGATGGTGACCTCGCTGCCATAGGAACAGCCGAAACCATACATGCCTGCAACCGGGGTGAAAATATTGCCATGTTTTTTATCAATAACGGCATATATGGAATGACCGGTGGTCAGATGGCTCCGACCACACTGCCGGGGATGAGATCTTCAACCACTCCCTATGGACGTGATGTAGCCCTGATGGGAAATCCATTGAAAATGACCGAATTGGTTGCAATGTTGCCGGGCACTTATTTTGTTGCCAGGCATGCCGTTCATACACCGCTCGGTGTGCGCAAATTCAAAAAAGCCGCCCGTGCAGCATTTGAAAATCAAAAGCTTAATAAGGGTGTTTCCTTTATTGAAGTTGTTTCAAATTGCAACTCCGGTTGGAAAATGACGCCGAATCAGGCAAACAAATGGATGGAAGAAAACATGTTCCCCTTTTTTCCACTGGGTGATATCAAGGTGAACGGTGAACTCGTGAACAAATCCGATAAAACGGAATAACATCAAAAAAAGAAAAATGAACGAGGAAATAATAATTGCAGGATTTGGAGGACAGGGTGTACTGTCAATGGGTAAAATCCTTGCCTATGCCGGGATGATCCAAAAGATGGAAGTAAGCTGGATGCCTTCATACGGACCTGAAATGCGCGGCGGAACGGCCAACGTCACCGTCATCCTGAGCGATGAAAGGATCAGTTCTCCCATTCTGAACCTGTTTGACACGGCCATCCTTCTCAACCAGCAGTCGATGGATAAATTTGAATCGACCGTGAAACCAGGTGGAGTATTATTATATGACACAAATGGAATAACCCGTCATCCGCAGAGAAAGGATATAAAAATATTTAAGGTGGAAGCAGCCGCCGAATCAGGAAAAATGTTGTCTTCCAAAACATTCAATATGATTGTGCTGGGTGCCTTTCTGAAAATTAAGCCCCTCATTCTGATTGAAAATATAGTACATGGGATCAAGGATTCCCTCCCTGCCCGTCATCATCACCTGTTAGCGGTGAATGAGGATGCCCTGAAACGGGGGATGGAGATTGTAACCCCGGTTTAGGAAACGATTTCTTTCCTGATCTCCTTGATCTTTCGTCCTACCTCATTCAACTTAATAAGATAGACTTCTATGGCTTTTTTTCCGCTGGCGGAAGCCGGGTCGAATTTACTGTCCACATTTATGACAAGGGCATCAAACATCGGCTTTAGCTCTTTTAACCTTTGCAGATTTTGCTTGATGGCCACATCATCTGAATAATCGTCCAGCATGGCGATTACATTATCAAGGGAAGTCTTTTGTTCGGCAAACCGTTCGATTATGTCAATGCTTTTGGTGGAATTGGCCACATCAACAGCGATCTGGAGGGCTTCAACCCATCCGCCAAGGATGATCTGGGCTGCTGCACTATAGCGTTCGTTCTCACGCAGATACTTGTCTGTTGCCATATAAACCTCATTGGCAATTGCGATCAGAGAGTCCTTGTTATTGATATTCCTGTCGAACCTTTTGGCTGTGTTTTCAAAATAAGTAGATGGGATGCCGAGTTCTTCAGACATCCTTTCCATGGCATTAAAATATTTAGCGGCAGTTTCATACTGCTCAAAAACCTTGGCATAGCTAAGGTCAACAGCATATACACCCAGGTTCAGTGCCTTTTTGGAACTGGTTACATAATCCGTAATTTTATCAGCAGAATTCAGTAATTCAGGCTTGTATGCGGCTCCTGACGTCTGAAACAGGGAAGACATTTCTACCGAAAGATACATATTATAGAAGATCGGTAATCCCACTCCTGTTGAATCGTAATTATGAATGAGCGGTTTTATATCACCGAGGTTGATGCTATCGGATCCTCCGGCCAGATCGGATTTTGTTCCATGCTTACAACTGATAAAAAGGGATGTGAAAAGACACATTATCAGAAACAGCGTTCAACCGTGTTTTCATATTCATAATAGATTAGAAACGAAATCTGTAAAAACCGATTTAAAGCTATTAATTATTTTTTTACTTAGTAATCAAGCGATAAGAAATTTGTAAGTTTTTATTAACTGTTTTTCCAGGCTAGAAAAGCTGCCCCGTTGTTTTTTTCATAAACTGCACCCGCTCAAACGCGGCGGTATTTTCTTCGCTGCGGGTAATCAAACCACGGAAAGACGACAAATTTTCATAGCCCTTCTTTGCCATCCATTCTTCCATTTCGTCAAGCATGGTGCGGATATACGGCACACCATTTTTGTAAAGTGTTGAGCAAATTTGAACTGCATTTGCACCGGCCAGGATTTGCTTAATCACACCCTGGTAATCATGAATGCCGGTTGCTGCAATAAGTTCCCCCTGGATATTTCCATAAAGAAGGGCGATCCAGCGAAGTGACAGGGTAATCTCACTGGGTGAGCTATAAACGTTCTGGGCTACAACACGCAGGGTTTCAATATCGATGTCGGGACGGAAATAGCGGTTGAACAATACCAGGCTGTTTATGTCGAGATTGCTGATCTTATATAGTGTACGGTAGAGGCTTGTAAAATAAAAGCCCACCTTCACGCCAATGGGTATGCTTACATTTTTTCTTACTTCATGAATAATATCCACATAGGTCTCTTCCATCTTATAACCAGTGAGGTTAATGTTGGTGGGGGGAATGAATATATTCAGTTCAATTCCGTCAGCGCCTGACTTTTCAATTTCAGCTGCAAATTTCGGCCATTCACTGGGGAGATACACAATTGATGCTTGCCATTACGGGAATTGAAACGGCCTTTTTACAGGACTCGATCATCTTCAGGTAAATACTAATTCCTTCTTCCTTTGAAAATGTATTGATAAAATCCACTGCCTCCGGATACCAGAAATACATGTCGTCTTTAGATGTCAGCGAATTTTTGCTGGTTACAATCTGCTCTTCAAATAATGATTTGAGAACAACTGCCCCGGCACCGGCAGCTTCACATTCTTTTACATGGTCCACCGAGTTGGTTAATCCGGAACTTGCCACAATCAATGGATTGGCAATTTTAATTCCCATGAATGTTGTTGAAAGATCCATATCAGGAGTTTTAGTTTTTAATGAATTCCAGTTCAAAAATTAATCCGACAGATGTTGAAGGATGAAATCCTGCAGAAAACGCAAGGCGCTCATAAGATTTCTTTCTCCTTTTTCCGTCATACTTGCCATGAACTCCCATTCGTAACCCTTGATATGCAAAAGATAGGCTTCCGGCTCATGACCAAAAACCTCCTTGCTCAGGTGAAGAATGAAAGCAGGGGATACCGCATGCATTGTAAATTCTACCCGGCCAGATCCCACCAAAGGATCCATCCTGAAATCGTCAAGCTCTTCGTGGGACGCATCAGCAAAGATAACCAAATCATATTGAGATATGGTTGCCGCATCTTCAACGTTCAACTGGTAATTCGTATCAGTTTGAACGCCTTCAAGCTTTCTGCTCACAATCCACTCATCCAGTTTTTCAGCAAGCATCACCCCCGCCCCGTCATCCTGACGTCCTGGGTTTCCATAGCCATAAACAAGTATGGACGGTTTTTGATGCGTCAATCTTTAAATTTTCTTTCGATGAGCTTATTATCAACATCATACATTTCAAATTCCAGGGGCATTTGCCCCAGTGCATGCGTAGCACAGCTCAGGCAGGGATCGTAGGACCGGATGGCCACCTCAACAGCATTCATCATTCCCTCGGTGATTTCCTTCTTTCCGTTCATTACCCTTGTTGCAACCTGATTTACAGCCTCATTCATGGGCTGATTATTGTTGGTGGTAGATACAATGAGATTGGCCATGGAAATCATGTCATTCTCTTCGATTTTATAATGATGGAACAAGGTTCCGCGGGGAGCTTCGATCAATCCAACTCCTTCATACTGTTTTATACCCTTGGTAACCAGTTCTCCTTCCATCAGGTCCGGGTCGTCCAACAGTTGTTTTATTTTTTCGGCGGAATGCAAGTATTTCGATCAGCCTGGCCCAATGGGAGTGCATGGGCCTGTGACTTGGTTTGCCTCCGTTGTATGCCCTGAATGCTTCAAATTCTTTCTGAGCCAGCGGAGTATCAATAAATTCGGCAGTATTCATTCGTGCCAGTGGTCCAACCGAGTACCAGCCGTTTTTCTTGCCGATTTCCTTCAGATAGGGAAACTTCATATAACTCCAGGACTTCACTTCCTCATCGATATATTTGATAATATTCCTGGTAATCCACATCATGCAGTATTTTATGGCCTTCATGGTCCACTGCCCGCAATACACCGTGATAAAGGTCGAGGGCACCGTCTTTCCTGATCAGGCTGAGATAACTGGAGGGGAATTCGCAAAAGCCATCAATGACAGCTTTATTCTTCTTATGATATTCCTTGAAAAACTCAAGAGCATCCTGCGACCAGCTGATCATCTTGTCGATATTCATATAATCGTCACCATGCAGAAGGTATTCGCGTTCTTCTTCGGTTAAATGCTTGTTGATACCACCCGGAACGGCACCCGTACCATGGATTTTTTTGCCGGCCGTAGCCTTGATCACTTCCTGTCCGTATTTCCGCATCATCACACCCTGCACGGCAAGATCACGATGCTGCAGAGCAACACCGATGATGTTTCTTTTCAGGGGATCAGCATCAATACCAAATAAGCAGGTCGGGAGAAGCCAGGTGGAAAAAGTGAAGGGAATGCGACTGGAACATCTGTCCGTAATGCATCAGCCTGCGCATTTTTTCACCGGTCGGAGTCAGTCCCTCTCCGGTACCTGCTCCAACAATTACATCCAGCGCTTTGGCAGCAGCCAGGTGGTGGCTGACCGGACATATTCCGCAGAGGCGCTGAACAAGCACCGGCATTTCCCAATAGGGCCTGCCCTGCACAAATCTTTCAAATCCCCTGAATTCTACAATATGTAAGCGAGTTTGCTCGATGTTTCCTTCATTATTGAGATGAATGGTAACCTTGCCATGGCCTTCCACACGGGTTACCGGTTCAATGGTGATCTTTTGTCCCATAGTATGCTTTTTTAATCAAATTTGACAACTTCGTAAGGTAATTTCATTTCATCGCCGGTTACAAGGGCTACCAGGGCTTCCCAAATAAGGTCAGCACGTGGCGGACATCCGGGCAGGAAATAGTCTATTTTAACTATTTCATGACAGGGATATACCCTGTCGAGCAACATAGGCAGCTCGGGATCATTGGGAATAATCCTTTCCTCATTTGCCACCACCGTTAGTCCGTTAAGATAGGCTTCGTCAAGACATTCCTGGATGGGAATGCCGTTTCGCATGGCAGGCAGGCCGCCCATGATGGCGCATTCACCAACCGACACAAGGATCTGGCAATGTTCCCTGAAATCTTTGAGAATATGTACATTTTCACTGTTACAGCAGCCTCCTTCAATTAATCCGATATCACACTTCTTTGTGAATTTTTTAATATCATCGATAGGCGATTTATTGAATTCAACCAGTTCAATCAGTTCCAATATCCGGTCATCAATATCAAGAATGGACATATGGCATCCGAAACATCCGGCCAGTGATGTAGTTGCTACAATTGGTTTGCTCATGGAATAATAACTTTAGATGGTTGTAATTTGCATGTTTTCAATATCACTGCCAATGGGCTCCTTATCGTATTTGCGTTCACCGATAGGCATAATGAATCCTTTTTCCTTTACGATGATGGATCCAACCGGACAAACATCCATGGCTTTTTGGGCCAGCTCCTCGGTAAGCTGTTTTCCAAGTTTCGGATCAACAACTACTTCAACACTGGCACTTCTTCGCCGGTAGGCGAAAATGCTCTTGCCGTTCTCATCCCGGATAGCCCGGATACATCTTTTGCAAAGAATACAACGATTCTGTTCCTTGATTATTCTGGGATGGGAGGCATCGACCTTTCTGACCGGGAATTGGTAGGGAAAGCGGGGAACCATCATTCTAAACCGGTATGCAAGGGCCTGAAGTTCACAGTTTCCGCTTTTTTCACAAGCCGGGCAGAAATGATTTCCTTCCACGAACAGAAGCTCGATAATGGACCGGCGCAATTCATTAATGTCCTTTACCTCATTTTCAATATTCATACCTTCCGCAACCGGAGTTGTGCAAGCAGTCATTAATTTGCCGTTCACACGCACAGTGCATATCCTGCAGGAGCCCTTGGGCTTAACACCCGGATAATTGCACAGTGTGGGAATATAAATACCGTTCTCCTTTGCCGCATCAACAAGAAATTGACCCCGGGTGGCCATGCACTCGGTTCCGTCAATGGTAAATCTAACAAACTGACTCATAATGCAATAATTTTAAAAATTTGGAACTCTGCCGGTTACTTTGCATGATTCTTTCACGGCAGCACTCAGATCGAATCCGTTATCAAATATTTTATTCTTTTGAATTTTCTCTTCATATAAATGCCTGAAATTCTTAATACTTGAAAGAATGGGATTAGCGGCTGTCTGTCCTAAACCGCATCGGCTGGCTTTCAGATATTTTTCCCCATTCGACCATATCGTCAATATCCTGTTTTACACCGCGTGCATTCAGGATCTTTGTCAGCTTGTTCCGAAGAAGCGTGGGAACGATCCTGCATGTGGAACAGCTGCCACAGGATTCATCGATAAAGAATTCCGTGAAATTCAGTACGATATCGGTGAGTATATCCCTGTGTTTGCCAATGATAATAAGTGATCCGCCAGTAGCCAGGTCCTCATAACCAAGCATGCGGTTAAATTCATTCTGTCCGATGATGGCTCCCGAGGGTCCCCCCACCTGCACAGCCTGCACCTCTTCCCTGGCAGCACCTATCATGTCGAGGATATCATCCACTGAAAATCCCCACACTACCTCGTATACGCCGGGAAACTTGCAGTCACCTGAAATACTAAGCAACTTGGTACCTGTTGATTCCGTAGTTCCAAAGGATTTATACCATTCGCCGCCATTCAGAACAACCTTGACAACGGAACAAAGCGTTTCCACATTGTTCACCACGGTGGGCATGTCGAGATAACCTTTTTCAACAGGGAATGGAGGCCTGTCGCGTGGTTCGCCGCGCTTACCTTCTGCTGATTCGATCAGTGCCGATTCCTCACCGCAAACATAAGCTCCGGCGCCAAACTGAATTCGGATTTCAAAATCAAAACCCTTCTTGCCCTGGATATTTTTTCCCAGGTAATTGGTTTCCCTGGCTTTTTGAAGAATGGACTCCAGGTATTGCTGCAAATATTTGTACTCGTGCCGTATGTATAATATTCCTTCGGTTGCGCCAACTGCATAACCTGCAACAACCATACCTTCAAAAAGAAGCCTGGGCCGTTCGGTCAGAATTACCCTGTCCTTAAATGTCCCCGGTTCACCTTCATCTGCATTACACAATATAAATTTGCTTTCGCCAGCTGGCATTTCGGCAAAATTCCCATTTCAGTCCGGTCGGGAAACCGGCTCCGCCGCGTCCACGCATATTTGATCTCTTGATTTCGTCAATAACCTGCTCAGGGGACATTTTTGTAATCTTTTCAATGGCCTGCCCTACCTTATAATTGCGTTCCAGGATAGGTCCGATTTTCCGGATGTTGTTCGACACAACTGATTTGATGAGGTCCGACCTGTTTTCTCCATCGCCATAATCGGCTACGACCATATCATCAATGCTTTTTCCTTCCTTGATATCCCTCACAATCTCCTTGGCCCTGAAGGGAGTCAGCCGCGTAAAAATATGGTTGTTGATAATAGCCGCCGGCTCCTGGTCATTCATTCCGATACAGGATGTTTCAAACAGGCCAACCAAACCATCGGGCGTAACCTCGTTGAATTTGATCCCGAGCTCTTTCACGAATGTGTCAGCAACTTCTGCACGTCCCATCATGTTGGCAACGGCACTGTTATTGAGAAAGATCTGGTATTTGCCGGTTGGCTTCTGGGAGAAAAAATGATAAAATGAAATGGTCTGATCTACATCTACCTCAGACATGCTAAGGTCTTCAGCAATCTGAACTGTAATTTCACGTGGAATAAACCCATATTCCGACTGTACATCAATCAGAATATCCATCAGCCGGGTCTTATCCTTGCTGTATTTTTCCAAAATTTTCCGAACTCCTGTTTTCATTCTGTGAAATTTGGTTTATTAATTTATAATATCCCCGCCAGACTAACCAGGCAGGAGGTACAACTGTCAAAATGGCTATAAATAAAGGCTTTCAATGATTGTTAATTAATTCACAACTAAAAATAGAATAGAAATATCAGAATTACAAACTAAATCAGATATTTAGAATGAGTTTAAGGATAAAGGGTAAAAGGCTCTTTTTAAATATCTTGCCAAAGAGGTATCAGGGCTAAAGATGAGTAATATCATGCCTTACAAACAACACTTCAAAATTATGAACGATCAATTATTCTCAAAGAAGAAAAGCGACAATAAATTACATTTAGCGTTATTAAAATAACAATAATGAAAAAGAGAGTAATTATCTTCCAGAACGATACAATTTGTCTGGTCAAAGATTTTTAAAAATCCGTGTCTCTCGCGCCGTAATCGTACTCGTGATAGAAACTGGTGAGGGTGGTATAGATGTCCTCGAACGATACGTAATGTTTTTCACATCCTATCCGGGAACAAAAATGAACCATTCCTCCCTTCTCAAGAGTAAAGTCGACGATCGGCGCTCCGCACAGATCGCAAACATGGGTGCCGGCCAGTGATTTTTTGCATTGCATGCAAGACAGCGTTACAACCTCACCCTTTATCAGCTCAAGAGTGCTTTGCTTGTCAAAGCAACCATACGCGGAACAAAGATTCATGATCCCCTGCTTGTTGTTCTGTTCAACCCTCAGCTTGATACTGGGACTGGCATTAAGATACAGGGTATGATCCATCAGTGATTTTCCGCAATGCGGACATTTAACCTTCAAAGAAATCAAGTGTTTTGCCATAAATGCCTCCTTTGGTAATCTTCATTGTAAAAAGTACGATTTTTTTTTGAAATAATCAAAGGTTGTGATTTTCCAGCCGTAATGACCAAAATCATAGAAGGTATCCGGTTGCTTTGTTTACTTTGTTACAGAAAATCAACCTGTAAGAAGTCATAACTTTAAATATGCCAATTATGAAAATAGGATGCCTGAAAGAAATTAAAACTCATGAATACCGGGTAGGATTAACTCCTTCGGATGTAAAATCTTATGTTTCAAGGGGACATCAGGTAGTAATTCAGCAGGGTGCCGGTGAAGCAGCCGGGTTTGTGGACGATGAATATATTAAAGCCGGAGCAACCATTGAGACTGACAGAAAAAGGATATTTGATGCCAGTGAAATGATCGTCAAGGTGAAAGAACCACTGCCGGAAGAATATGCATTGTTTCACGAAGGCCAGATCCTGTACACCTATCTTCACCTGGCTGCCGACCGGGTATTGACTGAGGCCATGATGAAAGCCGGTATTAAGGGTGTGGCTTATGAAACCATTGAGATGAAGGATGGACAGTTGCCCTGTCTTCAACCCATGAGCGAAATTGCCGGTCGCCTGGCTGTTCAGGAAGGTGCTAAATACCTTGAGAAAACCTTTGGTGGACGCGGAGTTCTTCTCGGTGGTGTTCCCGGTGTGGAACGCGGAAAGGTAGGAATCATCGGTGGTGGTGTGGTTGGAACTAATGCCTGCAAAATTGCAACCGGCATGGGAGCCGACGTAACGATCCTTGATGTAAGTGCAAAAAAACTTGCTTACCTCGACGATATTTTTGGTTCGAGAATTACAACACTTTATAGTACAGACGCCAATATTGAAAAAATCCTCCGTGAGTCTGACCTGATCATTGGGGCAGTATTACTGGCAGGTGCCAAGGCACCCACGCTAGTAAAACGCGAGCACCTGAAATTCATGAAAAGAGGTGCAGTTATTGTTGACGTTGCCGTTGACCAGGGTGGCTGTGTGGAGACGATAAAGCCCACCACCCACGATCAGCCGGTTTATGTTATTGATGGTATTGTCCATTATGGCGTTGCCAATATGCCCGGTGCAGTGGCCCTCACATCCACCAAGGCGCTCACAAGTGCTACCCTGCCCTATGGATTGATGATCGCTGAAATGGGACTTGAAAAAGCAGCCCGGAACTCAGATGCGCTAAAACTCGGGATTAATGTATATAAGGGTCAATGCGTTTACAATGAGGTGGCAAAGACCTTCGGAATCAAGAACTACGATATAGATAGCCTAATATAGGGACAAGGGACGAGGGACGAGGGACGAGGGACAAGCAGGAACAATCCCGTAGGGATTAACCGTCGGTAGCTAAATGCGGTTCTGCAGTTCTGCAATTTTTGATCTTCGGTGTTGGGTATTGGGTGTTCGATGTTCAGTGTTGTTTTGCGTCAAATAACACCGAACATCAAACACCGAATAATGAACACCGAAGACATTTCAACCTAATAGTCTAAGCCCCTAAGCCCCTAAGCCCCTAAGCCCCTAAGCCCCTAAACCCCTAAGCCCCTAAACCCCTAGTACTTCTTCCCCTGGAAATAAACATTCCAGTTATTCATTCCCTTGTTTACCACCACAAGGTCACGGTATAATTCAATTTTTTCGGCAAGGTCATAAGTAAGGATCTTGCTGTCACCTCTTGAGAAAATTTTAATATTTTTGTTCAGATCCTGATATACAACTGTATTCCATTCAGCTTTCCAATCATTTGGAATAAAGGTCTCAAGCAAAATGGGATTGTTGTCATACCACACTTTAAAATATCCTTTCTCACCATAGATGATCAGTTTGTTCCGAACCTGGTAGAAATCAGGCGGAAAAGAGGTTATCTGCGTAGTTTCACCATCAATGAATACTTTAAAAGAACCTGTATTGTCAACATATGCCACTATATCATCCCCAGCCTGGTATGAAGCAGGAGGAAAATCTTCCAGCACATAATCTGTTCCCTTGTAAAATACTCTGAAATTCTGCTCTGAAGGAGCCACATACGCCACAATATCCCGCCCGGTTTTAAAGCTTCCACCCTGAACAAAAGGCAAAATTTCCTGTATTGTTCCATTGGTGAATGCCTTCAGATCGCCTGTGCGCAAAGAAACATAAGCCACAATATTATCCGCTGCCTTAAATAAAACATTCGTGCGGCCGGTTAGCCCGTCTTCAAGCATTTGTATCCTGCCCTTATAATATACGGCAAGTAATTGCTGACCTCTGTCATAAAAGGCAACCAGACTGTCCTCCGCCAGGTATTGTACAGCATAGGTAGAGATTGTTGTGACCTGTCCGTTTTCAATGATTTTCACAATATTGCCTATTGAATAAACAGAAAGGTAATCCATCGCTTCAAACTTGGTAACCTGATTTACTTCCAGGGTGGTAATCCTGCCCCTGTAATACATTTTCAGGTGATTCTGGCTGTCAACATACAAAAGGCACTGGCCTCCCACGCTAAATTTTTTCACTGGAAGGTATTCAGCCTGGATTGTCTTACCCTTGTCGAAAATAAAAAAATAGCCCTGGTTATCCTGGTAAGCGGCCAGATTCTGTGCTGAAAGTGAGAAACAAACGGATTGAAGCGCAATGTAAATGAATACAACGCTGGATAAAAAAGCCGATTTCTTCTTGCTTAACCGCTCAACCGTCCTGGGAGAAAGTTTTTCAATACTATCCATGAATATGAATTTTCATAAATCAAAAGTAACTTAAATTCCAATATGCAAATTTGCCAATATGCTAATTTGCTAATTCGCTAGCGCAATTTACTATATTAGCACATTAGCACATTTACACATTGGCACATTAGCACATTAAACCAACATATCGCTAAATTGATCACCGTTACCGGGCTGGTGCAGGGTGTAGGATTCCGGCCATTTGTATATCGCCTGGCCCGCAAATATAACCTGAATGGCTGGGTTGTGAACCGCACCGACGGTTTGTCGATCCGAATTGAAGGACCGTCTTCTGTGATTCCCTCCTTTATTGAAGATCTGGAAAACCTGGCACCCATGGTTTCCCAGATTGAGGAAATTTTGGTAGTGATGGCTAAATATGAAGGGCTGAAGGATTTTGTGATCCTGGCCAGCCAGGATAATTCCGATGAAACTTCAGAGATCAGTCCGGATATTGCTGTTTGTCATGAATGCCTGGCCGACATGAAAATGCAGCCGAACCGGATCAATTACCCTTTTATCAACTGTTCCCACTGCGGACCCAGATTCACTATCATTAAGGATTTTCCGTACGACAGGAGAAAGACCACCATGGCCTCTTTTATAATGTGTGATGAATGCCGGGAAGAATATGAAGATATAATGAACCGCAGATTTCATGCACAACCTGTGGCCTGCAATCAGTGCGGCCCAGTGTATACGCTTCATACACAGGATAATGTCATTCATGATCTCATGGAGATACTCGGGCATGTATGCTCGGTGATTAAGAACGGAGGCATACTGGCAGTAAAAGGAACTGGTGGATTTCACCTCATGTGTGATGCACAGAATGAGGATGCCGTCAACCGTCTTCGAAAGTCCAAAAAAAGGGAAGGAAAACCTTTTGCTGTGATGTTCAGAGATGTGCAAAGCGTAAAGGAATTTATGCCCGTATCTGAAGAAGAAGAAAAGGCCCTGGTTTCATGGAGGCGCCCCATTGTTATTCTGAATGCCGCAAAGCAGCCATCATACAGCATTTCATCCGGCCTGAATACAATGGGTGTGTTCCTTCCCTATATGCCATGGCACTATCTGTTTTTTGAAAAGTCAGGTCTTCCTGCCATAGTGCTCACCAGTGGAAACCTCGCTGGAGAACCCATTATCACAGACAATAATAAGGCCCTTGAACTTATGCCTGGTGTTGTTGATGCGGTTCTGACCTATAACAGGGAGATTTACAACCGGACGGATGATTCAGTAGTCAGGATCATGGGTGGTCGGGAACATGTCATTCGGCGTTCAAGGGGATTTGTACCGGCACCTGTGAAGGTGCACCTTGATGTCAGCGGGATTTTGGCCACCGGTGCAGAACTTTCCAATTGTTTTTGTCTGGGAAAAGGAAACCGGGCTTATATGAGCCAGTATATCGGAGATCTTAAAAACAAGGAAACCATGGACTTTTTCGAAGAAACGGTGACCCTGTTTCTGAAACTGTTCAGGACCCGACCGGAATTGGTGGCAGCTGACTTTCATCCTGATTATCTTTCAACCCGTTATGCCCGCACACTTGGAATTGAACTCGTACAGGTTCAGCATCATCATGCTCATATCGCGTCATGCATGGCAGAGAACCTGCTGAATGAACCGGTCATCGGACTGGCATTCGACGGAACAGGATATGGTGACGATGGAAACACCTGGGGAAGTGAATTCCTCATATGTGATTACAAGGGCTATACACGACTCAATCATTTTGCATATATGCCAATGCCCGGAGGGGACCGGGCAGCCGAAGAGCCATGGAGAATGGGATTGTCGCTGCTTTACCAGGCATTCGGTGATCAGTTGTTTGATCTGGATATTCCATTCATCCATTCAGTAAATCAGAAAAAAGCAAAGCTCATTGGTGAGGCAATCTCAAAAAATATTAATGCTCCGCTTAGTTCAGGTGCGGGACGCCTTTTTGATGCAGTGGCAAGTATTACCGGCATTTGCATTAACAGCCTTTTTCATGCCGAGGCACCTATGAAACTGGAATCTGCAATCCGGAGTGATATCCTTGATTCTTATGATGTTAACACATCAAATGGAATATCATTCCTTCCTGCTATTCAGCAGATATGTGCTGATCTGTTGCAGGGTGTTTCTACCGGAATTATCTCTGCCCGTTTTCACAATACAGTTGTAGAAGCAACGTTTCAGGAAGTATATAAAATAAGCAGGGAAACAGGAATCAATAAAATAGTCCTTTCCGGGGGTACGTTCCAGAATAAATATGTGTTTGAATCTTTGGAAACAAAATTGCGAAAGAATAACTTCGTCACTTTCAGTCATGAAAAAATTCCTTGCAACGATGGAGGACTGGCACTGGGACAGTTAGTTATAGCTGCCATGAAGAGGGACAAGGGACTGGGGACTAGGGACTAGCAGGAAAATCCCGTCAGGGATTAAATATCGGTAGAAAGGAGAAGGAAGTTCCACATTTCTGTGGTTCAGCAGTTCTGAGGTTCTGCAGTTTTACTGTTGCGTCAGCCAATTAGCACATTTGCACATTAGCACATTAGCACATTCATCATTCATAATTCATAATTTCCTATGTGTTTAAGCGTTCCCGCAAAAATATTATCCATTGATGGCCTTACGGCCAAAGCATCCGTTGGCGGAGCAATTGTTAATGCCAGCCTTCACCTGGTGGAAGATGCAGAGGTTGGAGACTATATACTTATCCATACCGGATTTGCCCTGCAAAAGATCAGTGAGGAAGAGGCCCTTGAAACCATACGAATTATCCAGGACCTCCAAAATGAGGTCCTATGATGAAGTATCTTGATGAATTCAGGGACAGGGCACTCATCTCCACACTGGTGGATGCCATTCATCGGAAATCCCTGAGTAATATCCGCCTGATGGAAGTTTGCGGGGGTCATACCCTGGCCATTCGAAAATACGGGATCCAGCATTTACTGCCTTCAACCATTGAACTATTATCCGGACCGGGTTGTCCGGTCTGTGTGACTGATCGTACAGCGATCGATCAGTCTATTGCCCTGGCGCGAATGCCTGGTGTGATCGTTACAACTTATGGCGATCTCATCCGGGTACCGGGATCCGAATCCACGCTGAACCAGGAGAAGGCGCTGGGGGCTGATGTTCGCATTGTATATTCAACGCTGGACGCATTGGAAATTGCCAGATCAAATCCGGAAAAAAAAGTGGTTTTTCTGGGAATTGGATTTGAAACTACTACTCCTTCCAGTGCAGTTGCAATTTCAGAAGCAGGAAAACAAAATATTTCCAATTTTTTCCTGCTCAGCATGCACAAACTTATGCCTCCGGCTATGGTCGGACTCATCGACCAGGGTATAAAGATTGACGGTTACATCGGACCCGGTCATGTCACTGCGGTCGCGGGAGCAAGTATGTATGAGCCCCTTGTTGAAAAGTACAGGATTTCCGTTGTTGTATCCGGATTTGAGCCTGTTGATCTTCTGCAAAGTATCCTGATGCTGGTGAACATGAGGGAAGAAGGCAGGTATGGAACGGAAATCCAGTATAAAAGGGCAGTTACAAAAGAAGGCAATACCAGGGCCAGAGAATTGGTAAAGCTCGTTTTTGAACCATCCGGCGATGTATGGCGAGGCTTAGGCGTAATACCTATGAGCGGCCTGAAAATCAGAAAAGAATTCAGCAGTTTTGATGCATCCCTGCATTTTAACCTGAATATCAAACCCGTACCGGAACCAAAGGGATGCCTTTGCGGCGAAGTCCTGAGAGGCATGAAAAAACCTGATCAATGTGCTTTATTTGGCAAGGTCTGCACACCGGTAAATCCGATTGGAGCCTGTATGGTATCTGGCGAAGGTGCTTGCCAGGCCTGGTACCAATATCGCTAAATCAAAATTTCATTTATCTTTGCTGCGCAAAATAAAAATCACAGTTACCTGATTATCGCATGAATACCAGAAAATTATTGCTTCTCTCATTGCTTAGTGGTTTATTACTCACACCGGCCTGGTATGAATGGGGAAACGGCCTCATCCTGGCTGTTGCTCTTATTCCGCTACTTTTTGTAGAAGACTATCTCGACGAGCACAAAGCAGAATTCGGATCAAGGGTGTTTTTCAGATATGCATCCGTAACTTTTCTGGTTTGGAATATTGCCACGACGTGGTGGATTGTCAATGCTGCCCTTGCAGGGGTAATTGCCGCTGTGGTAATCAATACTTTCATGTGGTCTCTTGTGGCCTGGTTCTTTCATATTGCCAAGCGGAAACTTGGCCCGCAATTGGGCTATTTGAGCCTTATCCTGTTCTGGATCAGCTGGGAATTTCTGTATCATAATGCTGAAATTTCATGGCCCTGGCTATCGCTTGGCAACGGCTTTGCTTATAACGTCCGCCTCATTCAATGGTACGAATACACAGGAATAATGGGCGGATCACTGTGGGTTTTGGTGCTGAACGTCCTGATATTTATTCTGATAAAAAATTACAGGGCAGGCATCTCAAAACAAAAAATGCTGGCCCAGTTCATTCTTTTCCTTGTTATTCTTCTGGGACCTATTGCCATTTCCCTTGTGAGGTTTAACAACTATGTTGAAAAACCCGCTCCAAAAACGGTTGTTGTCATCCAGCCCAACATTGATCCTTACGAAAAATTTGTATCGATCCCCAGCCAGGAACAAACCCTCGTTCAACTCACTGAAGCGGCCAGTGTTGCAGATTCAACTGTTGATTATTTTGTCGCTCCTGAAACATCGATTAACAATAGTATCTGGACAGATCAAATCGAAATGGTGCCTGACGTCATGATGATCCGGCAGTTTCTTACTGCTTATCCGAAGGCGGCATATATTCCGGGTATTCAATGTTACAAACGGTATTTACCCGGCGAGAAACTCAGCGATAATGCCAGGGAGATCCCGGGAACAGGTACGTTTTATGAAAGTTTCAATGCAGCTATCCAGCTTGATTCTACTAAAAATGTCCCTGTCTATTTCAAATCAAAGCTTGTGGCAGGTGTTGAAAAAATGCCCTATGCCAAATACCTTCGCTTTTTGGAAAAGCTTACATTAAAACTGGGGGGTACCATGCGTGGGTGGGGAACACAGAATTACCGCGGTGTCTTTTTCTCTGCGAAGGATTCCACCGGGGTAAGTCCAATAATATGCTATGAGTCAGTTTATGGTGAATTTGTCACGGGTTATGTAAAAAATGGAGCAAACCTTCTATTTGTGATTACCAATGATGGCTGGTGGGGAGATACTCCCGGATATCATCAGCATGCAACATTTTCGAGCCTCCGTGCAATTGAAACCCGCAGGAGTGTGGCCCGTTCAGCGAATACAGGCATTTCATGCCTGATCAATCAGCGTGGCGAGGTACTCCAGAAACTTGGCTGGTGGAAACGCGGTGCACTGAAAGGCACCTTAAATAAAAACAATGTGATCACCTTTTATGTGAAAAATGGGGATTATATCGGGCGTTCAGCCTGCTATCTGTCCATCGTGATCATCCTGTTGTTTATTGCCAGGCTAATACTTAAACGCCCGCTTTTTTAGCCTTAAGTACTTTAAGCTCTTGCTGAAGCAAATTCAACTCACTGGTCTTCAATCGAAGTTCTTCCTCTAATTGCTTTGTGTGCTTTAGAGATGTCTCCTGGGTAGCCATAAGTTCTTCCAGGTTTTGCCGCATTTCTTCCTCCTGTGAATGAAGTTCTTCGGCCTGGATATTATTTTGTTCGAGCATCATGTTCGATTTTTCATTCGCCTTGATGATGGTAACAACAGAAGCGAGTGATTCTGTGATTTTTTCAATAAACCGGATCTTATGTTCCTCCAATTTGCCAATGGATGCTATTTCAATCACTCCCACGCAAACATTATCCTGAACAAGCGGTACCAGAACAATATGATGCAGTGGTATTTCACCTAATCCTGACCGCAAAATCACATAGTCATCAGGCAGGTCATCCATCGTAATCGTTTTCTTTTCCCTATAGCAGGTCCCTACATAGCCTTCTCCCGAATTGATAACAAATTTCCTCTCCTGCCCGGTACTATATGAAAATTCTCCTGTTGCCATAAGGGTTACCTGAGTGGGATCAGAATCGTCAGCTATAAAAACCTCACCTGCGGAAGCATCCACATATCGCACAAGTTCTGCAATAAAACCGGTTGCCAGATCTTCAAGATTACGCCTCTTTTTGGCAATGATGTCACTCATCCTGGCAACACCTTCCATCAGGAACCTGGTATTCTTTTCAGCCTCGTCCCTTCGTTGTAATTCTTCATGCTGCTTTTCAAGTTCGCTTACCTTATTACTCAGCTGGGCCTTGGCTTCGTCAATTTTTTGCTGTAATACCTTTTTATCATGAATGGCGCGCATTTCACGTTCCTTTATATAAGTATAAATCAGGTAACCCGAAATCAAAACAAACAGTATAATAGCAACATATGTCCTGTACCATGGCGGTCTGATCCGGATGGATATCTTCCTCGGAGTTTCATTCCAAACCCCGTCACTGTTTGAACCCTGTAACAAAAAAGTATATTTGCCAGGATCAAGATTCGTATAGCTGACAAAATTGCGGTTGCCTGCCTCTACCCACTTGCTGTCAAATCCTTCCAGCTTGTATCTGAAGAGATTTTTTATGGGAGAATTGTTGTCAATGGAAGCAAAAACAAGTGTAAATACAGATTGATTGTACCTTAACCGGATATGATCGGTAAAATTGATATGATTTTTCAGAGGTGAACCCTTTGCCCCCGGAATAACCGATTCGTTGAATATCTTAAAATCGGTAAATACCACGCTGGCAATTACCTGGCTTTTCCTGATGCTGTCCGGATTAAAAACAGTCAGTCCATTTACTCCGCCGAACATCATGCGGCCGTCTGAAAGCTGGCATTGGGAATTATATTTGAATTCAGTACCCTGTAAGCCCTGTGATTTGTCGTATTTATCAATAGCAAATGTGGTGGGATTAAATTTCATCATACCCCTTGTTGAGCTGATCCAAAAGTTGCCTTGTTTGTCCTGTAGCATGCTCATTAAAGCATCTGAGGATAAACCGCCGTTCATGTTAAAGATTTTAAATGAATCTGTTTTCAGGTCAAGCCGGTTCAGTCCTCCTCCATTTGTTGCAATCCAGGCATATTTATCATCAAACAGAATTGATTTGACGTCATTGCTGGATACGGAGTTTTTATTTTTATCGTCGTGCAAATAATTCTTAGTGGTTCCCTTTTCTGCATCAAGAACACATATGCCTGCATTTTCAGAACCAAACCATATCCGACCGTTCCTGTCTTCAGTAATATGCATGACCATGCTCGAATTGATACGATGCAGGCTGTCTGTTGGGCTGTAGTATACAAATGACCTGTTTGCGGGATAATATAACCCGACACCTGACTGGAGAAAAGCCATCCAATACCGGCTTTTGCTGTCCTTAAATATAGTCCAGATATTCAGGCATGGCAGACCGTCTTCCCTGCCAAATGCTTTGATAACTTTCTTCCTGTCCGGATCAAATATCATAAGTCCACCGGAGTATGTTCCCAGTAACAGATTTCCATCCGGATCTTCATGAATGGTAAGGATCACATCCGTTGTAAGCGACTGCGGATTGCCGCTTTCATGCCGGAAATGTTCAAATGTCTGGTTTTCAGGATAAAAAAGGTCCAATCCGCCGCCGTCCTGACCCACCCAGATTCTCCCTTTTGAATCCTCAAAAATTGCACTAACCACCTCCTTATTCAGGGTTTGGGGATCATATGGATTAAAATGATAGGAAATAAACTTTTCCTTGTTCTTTTTCCATACGCTGATACCCATATTGTAATGTCCTACCCATATGTTCTGATCTTTGTCCTGGTATAGCTTAAATACAGCTTTGCTATTCAGGGAAGTTGAATTCCGGTTGTCAGGAATTAAGTATTGCATTTCCCCGGAGATGGGATCATAAATATTGATTCCCCCTCCATCTGTACCTATCCATACTTCATGGGGTGAAACAAACAGTACTTTAGTTTTAATACTGAGCACATTAAGCGTCCCGTTTTCCGTTGTGATCATTTTTGTTTCCGAGGTGCGGGGATCATAGATATGAACTGCCGAGTTCTCAGCAACTATATAGAATAACCCGTTTTGATCTTCCTGGATTGACTTCCTGAAATTGGCCCCCGGATATGCTTTTTTATAGGGTATTGCACTGAAAGTCCCGTCCTTTTTGTTGAATTCAAATATCGGATCTGCTTCCGCAGCCACAAACAATCTTCCGTCTTTCGTAATTAACGTACTGTAGATAATACTGGCCGGTAATGGCGAGCCACCTTTTGCATTGCTTGTATAAGTAATAAAAGTATTTTTTTTGGGAAAATAATGAGCCAGCCCGTTTGTAGTGGAAATCCATAAGGTGCTGTCAAAGTCAACATTAATATCATATACCTGTCCGCCATGAAAGGCCTGGTCAACTTCGTCATTTACCGGAATCCTGGTAAGTTTATCGATAATGGGATCATATACATTGAGTCCGCCTGATGACCCGATCCACATTTTCCCGTTTGGATCAATTGCCAGACTAAGTATCCAGTTTGATGCCAGGCTATTGGGATCATTGTTGTTATTCCGAAAGACCGTAAAATTCTGCCCGTCATATCTGTCCAGGCCGTCCCTGGTGGCAAACCACATCATTCCCTGTCCATCCTGCAGGATATCCTCAATTGTTCCCTGCGAAAGGCCATCATCCACAGTAAGATACTCAAATTTTATCCTGGAAATATCAGTACAAAAAGCTGAGACCGAAAAGAGAAGAGCCTGAAAAAGATAAATATACTTTTTCATTGTGTCGAATTAAATACAACGGTTATACTGATTTCCCCCCGGAAAGGTTTAGGAAATTTGAAGGAATTTAGGCCCGGGGCTTTGGCTGTAGGCTGTTAGGATGATACATTTTCGAAATTCGATATTCAGAGTTCCTTGTTCGGTGTTATTTTGCCTTAAATAACACTGAACATCGAACACCCAACGCCGAACTCAGAAGATTCAAACTGGAGTACCTTTTGCCACAAAGGCACTAATAAACAAGGATATATCTCATTTCATCCGACAAAAACTGAAGAACTGCAGGACCATTTTGACTGCACGACTGCATGACTTTTTAACTGCAAAACTGCAGAACCGCAGAACTGTATAACTACTCAACCCTCGTCCCTCGTCCCTCGTCACTATTCTCCATCTCCTTTAAAATTGTTCTCAATTTCCTTTTCGGTTTGGAAGAGTTTGCCCTTGCAAAATTTCAGGAGTTCCGAAGCCTTTTTAACCTTTTCAGCTAACTCATCAATATCCATTTCACCCGTTTCTATCTGCTGCAGGATCTCTTCTATGGCTGCTACGGCCTCTGTGTAAGTCATGCTCGTATTCTTCATGGATCATTGGTTGATTTAGATTTTTTTACTCTTTAATACTCCTTCGGCCAGCCTGGTTGAAAGATCGCCATGATCCGGAACCATGAGCGGGTCTTTTACAACCTTGCCACTATAATAGGTCACCGAATATCCTCTTTTCAAAATAAGGAACGGATCAAGATACATACATTTCTTTTCAAGCATTTCAAGTAAATGCTTTTCCCTGTTGGCATTTTTTCGACTGGTCTCCTGCATCTGTCTCGACGTCAGAGTAATTCTGTGACGGCAGACAAGCAATAACTGCCGTGACAACCGGTTCAGACGATCCCCCCGCCTTCTTACAACACCCGCTTCCGACAGCAGCATTTGTTTTGTATATCCCTTCAGATGGATACCCTGTACCTGCAAATTGCCTGACCTGGCTGCAAGGTATTTTCTCACAGCAGGTTTCAGAGATAACATATAGGCAGTAAAACGGTTTTTTTCAATTTCTACCAGATCTGTAGCAAGTTCAGCAAGTGTAACCGAAAGGTCATTGATTTTCTGATCCGCCTGCCGGAATATGCCAATCAGAAACTCAGCCACCGCAGTGGGTGTTTTCAGCCGGGTGTGCGCTACAAGGTCGGCAATGGTTTCATCCTGTTCATGTCCGATGCCAGTCAGCACAGGAAGAGGAAACTGGCAGATATGATAAGCCAGCCAATAGCTGTTAAAACAATTCAGGTCGGATTGTGAACCACCTCCGCGAATAATTACCACCAGGTCAAAAAGTGCCTCCTGCTCAAAAACAGCATCCAGCGCAGCAATGATTGATTGTTCGGCTTCGGCACCCTGCATTACTGCAGGAAACAGCTTTACATAGAATTTATAGCCAAAGTCGTTGCGTACAAGTTGATCCATAAAATCTCCGAATCCTGCAGCCGTTTTGGATGATACAACGGCAATCCTGCGTGGAAGGTCACCCAGATACTGCGATTTATTCATTTCAAATACGCCTTCTGCAATCAGCCTGTTGATGATCTCCTGCTTTCTCAGCGCCATTTCTCCCACCGTGTAGGAAGGCTCTATGTCAGTAATATTCAGGCTAAAACCGTATAATTCATGAAATTCAACCGAGACCTTTACCATCACCTTCATGCCAGCTGCCAGTTTACTTCGGGTAGCCGTTTCAAAATAAGGCTGGATCATCCGGTATACAGAAGCCCAGATTGTAGCACGAGCTTTCGCTTTAATGGATTCCCCGGATGAATCTTTTTCAATTAATTCAAGATAACAATGGCCGCTGTAATTAACCTTCATCTCACTGATCTCAGCGGTTACCCAATAGGCGGGAGGCAGACTGCTTTTCAGGCTCATCCTAACTCCACCCAGGAGTTCATATAATGATAACGGATTATTTTCCATGAATCAGAATCTGATTATTTTGGAAATATCATTTCTTCCGCCTGTAACTGTTTTGAGAATATAAACACCTGTTGACAGGCTTATACTATTAAAATCGATGTTAATATAATCCCTTCCGGGAAATGCAGGAATAATTGAATGAAAGACTTCCTTTCCTGCAAGATCAAACATACTTACATCCACCTCGTCATCAACGGGAGCTGGAAAAACCAGGTATAACTCCGACCGGAAAGGATTTGGATAAACAAACAGCTTACCATGCAGGGGTGATCCCGGCTCTTCACGTGTTAACAGCACATGGGCCAGGTTAAAATCGGGAATACCATAACCATAATCATTATCCGGCTGAGAAAAACGGTCGCTGCTTTCTTTAACCGCGTTCACAATTTGCCTTGAGGTGGCACTGCGATTAGCCTGCCATAAACAAGCCACGAGTCCGGTAATGACAGGAGCTGAAAGTGAAGTTCCGTTTCCCTGCCTGATACCTGAAGTATAATCCGCCACCCAGGTGCCCTTTCCGATGCCCACCACATCAGGTTTTATCCTGAGATCAGCGGTTGGTCCGCGACTGCTGAAATCGCCGATATATCCGTTCCCATCAATGGCTCCTACTGCCAGAACACTGTCGGCATCAGCAGGTGCTGAAATGTAATGCCAGTTGCTGGCTCCAAGATTGCCGGCACTTGTCACAACAACCATACCCTTGGATGAGGCGATATCTGCAGCACGTGTGATCCGGGCTGTATTTCCATCCATATTGGCGTATGTTAGGTTCATACTGTCGTCATCAAACTGTGAATATCCCAGAGAGGAATTGATTACATCGGCACCTGCGCTATCAGCAAATTCTGCTGCAGATGCCCAGTTATCCTCTTCAATGGGATATTCTGATCCCGTATCTTCAGAACGGAGCAACCAGAAACTGGCATCAGGTGCAGATCCGATCAGTTCGCCCGGTAAATTGCCGGCCATGATAGATAGCACTACCATTCCGTGGGGATGTCCCTCAAAAGGATTGCTTCCGGGTATCACGAAATCATGCGTTCCTAAAATCTGATTATTCTGCCACAAGGATGAAAAAGCCGGTAAACGGTCAACATGATAATACCCTGCATCAAGTTGGGCAATAGTAATGCCTTTCCCAGTATATCCCAGGCTGTGAAGGACATTCCCATTATGTATGGCTGTTTGCCATCCGGATACTCCATAATCAAATTCGTCCACAGTGTCAATCGCCTGTATTCCGCCTGAATGAGAAATAACCGGTGGTAAAACTGATCTTAATTCCGGCATTTTTTGAACAAATGTAAATCGCGCGATACGCGAGAGCACAGTGTCTGATTCCACTTTTATTGTAGCCGCATTAAACCATTTGGAAACATTCAGCACAGTAGCACCGGCTGCCCGGATACTGTCAAGATATGAGGGTGTTACAGGGAGATCATTTTCGGATAATGATATACCCTGATTATTTCTTCTGGCAATGGCTTTGTCTGAAAGAAATGCCTCCGGATCAGAAAGTGAAAAGGGATTATTATTCTTATCGGTAAATTCAATATAATACCGCTTTGGAGCGGTCTGTTCAAATAAAATCTGTGCCTGAACAGTCCCTGGCCTGCAAAGAATGAATATTCCTGCAAATGCAACGGCAAGAATAGTCTTGAAGAAGGTGACATTAGCGTCCCGCTGGTGTAAGAAAATTAGTTTCATCAGGTTCTTCAAATTTTCCCTTGTTTTCCTCTATCGTGCGAAAAAGCTCCTGCTGCCTGGCATCCAGCTTTTCCACATCGGGGGTGACCCCTGCATGGTATGCTAATTCCATGTCAGTTTTACCATCTTCACTATAAAAGATCCATTCGCCTTCGCGCATGTCGTTTTTATAACCACCTTTCAGATATGGCTTTCCTGAGTCGTAATTCACGAGAAACTCTCCCTCGAGCCTACCCTCCCTATACATTGCTTTTAACTTAAGCGTGTTATTGGCGAAGTACTGTTCCCAGGGTCCGTCTTTCTTATCATTAACCCATGTAATTTTTTCAGAAGGGTTACCATTATTGTAATAATTAATCATTGGACCATTGCGCCTGCCTTTTGAATAAATTTCCCGCGTTGTGAGGGAATGGTCATAATAGCTGTAATAACACCATGTGCTGTCCTTCACTGAATTGTAATAAACACCGGTTGCTGCCAGCTGGCCGTCTGCATAAAAAAGCCGGGCACGAGCATACTCACTATTCCTGTCATATACCATGGATGCCTTGAGTTCTCCTGTTTCATAATACCGGAACATTTCACCTGCCGGCTTGCCGTCTTTGAAGAATCCTTTGTACATGAACCTGCCATTGGGATACAATTTTTTCCACCATCCCTGTTTCAAATTTTGAGCATCGGATTGATTAAAAACTGTATCTGTTTGGGCCGTGGTGATAAAACTGAACAGGATTAAAAAAATGAACAGCGCTGATCCTTTTCTGAAAATCATAAAACGAATTTTATCCGATAAAGATAATAAAAAAGGAACTCTTGTAAGAATCGGCTGGACCCTGAGCATAATCAACATTATCAACATTTTGATGAAATACTTGACAAAAAGCTTTAAACGTTGTAACTTATATCTCATGACCTATTTATTACAAACCACTTATATGCTGTTTAAACGAATTGATTCTTTTACCACCCCGACGGGGTGGGGTATATTTTCCTAACCCATTAAAACCATATAACCATGAAGAAGCTATTCACTATTTTCATTCTTTCGATGGCAGTCCTTGCTGCCTGCAGTCAACCCCTGCAAAGAGGCAACCTGGTTGGAATGCATGTGATAACCTTCGAACTTAAACCAGGTTACACTCTGGACCAGGCTATTGATTTTTACATTAATAAATATAAACCAGCAGTTGAAGAGAGTTTTCCTGGTATGAAGGCATATATTGCCAAAGGAATCCGTGGAGAAAATGAGAATAAAATCGGGCAGATTGAAGTTTTTGAAAGCGAGGCAGTGCGTGATAAATACTATAAAAAGGACGGCAGTCTTACTGATACAGGCAATGAAGCCTTAAAAAAAATACAACCAGTTATGGATGAATTTGTTCCAATGGGAACATTCACTACGGTTTACACAGATTGGGTAATTCAGTAAAGATTCTATTATGAAAAACATTCGTTACGTAGCCGCAATGCTCCTGATAATTTCCGGAGCATTGCACATTGCATTGTATATTAAAACGCCTCATGATCCAGGAATTATGGGTGTCCTGGCCTTCGGCATAATATACGCGGCCATCGGACTTCTTCTTTTAATGCCAAACATGTATGCCGTTTACCTGGGTCTGATTTTTCCGATCGTTGGGATAATTGCCGTCCTTGTTAAGATTGGCCTGAAAAATCTCGGCTATATGATGATCCTGCTTCTTCTGATCGATATTGTGGTCATCATCTGCTGTGCATATCTCATTCTGAACAGAAAGAAAATCGAAATTCGGTGAACAGTGACTGGTGACTGCTGATGACTTCTCATGACTGCATGACTTTTTAACTGCAAAACTGCAGAACTGTAGAACCGCAGAACCGTAGAACTTTTATTCCAGTGCCGAATAAACCAGTACCCTGAACTTGTCCCCGATCTCGCCATGAGTTATTGGCCATTGCTGCCCAAATAACAGGCAGACCAGTTTCTCTTTTGGGTCAGCCCAATAGGCCGTTCCATAAAAGCCGCCCCACGAGAACGACCCTTTAGAAACTCCGAGCCTGGCCTGGCCTGTTTCAGTGGTGATTTCGAATCCGAGGCCAAATTTGCTTTCGCCTAAATTCAGATTACCGATTTGGTTGGAGGTCATAAGTTCAACCGTTTTCCTGGATATTATTCTTTTGCCATTATATTCTCCCCCATTCAGCATCATCTGAAGAAAAGTTGCATAGTCCTGTATGGTTGAACTAAGTCCTGCCCCACCTGAGAAATAAGTTCCCTTTGCCAGGGGATAATTCACATTCACATCACCAAAAGTATTGTCATTCCATTTTACAGCCTTATGCATTTCATTTTCAGTATAGGGCTTTACTAACCGGTCCTGTTTATCCACAGGTATATAAAAATAGGTATCATTCATTCCCAATGGCACAAAGATCCGGTCTTGCATAAATTGATCCAGGCTCATACCTGATATCACTTCCACAATATAACCAAGCAGATCGCTATTCAAACCATAAGTAAACTGTAATCCGGGTTGATGCACGAGGGGCAATTTACCAAGTCTTCTCATGTAGTCGCCCAACAGCAACGGACGGCTTTCAAAGCCTACCGGGATATTGTTTTTGTCGTATATGGCATTCATATTTGCAGAGCCGATCCTGGCATAATCAATTCCGGAGGTGTGTGTCAGTAAGTCCCTTATGGTTATTTCCCTGTTTGCAGGGATAGTGGTATAGGTTGTATCGGCAGGATTAAATTTATCCAGAACAACGGGATGCGCGAATTCAGGAATATATTTTGAAACAGGATCATCAAGTAAAAGTTTACCCTCATCGAATAGAATCATCGCTGCCAGACTGGTTATTGCCTTGGTTTGTGAGGCAATTCTGAAAATATCATCAGTTTTCAGGGGTGTCCTGGCTTCCATGTCCCTATAGCCAAAGGATTTACAGTAAACAATTTTGCCATCACGCGCAATGAATCCAACCGCACCTGTAATCCAGCCACTATCAATACTTGAAGAAATCAAGGTGTCAATACGTCCGAGTCTTTCAGAGGACATTCCCGCTGATTCAGGCCTGGCCGATTTAAAAACGGATGATTGCGTACATGAAATTACACTGCCAAGAAAGGCTGCAAGGATTAGTATTGGGAACAGATTTTTCATGGTAAGATTTATTTTGAAATTATTGTATAATACCGAAGGTCAAAATACTGAATTTTCGTTGGATTGCAAATAAATCAGGCCATTGAATTGAAATTGATATCATAAAAAATTAACAAATCTATAATTAGCTTGTTTTAATGGAACTAAACCTTTAACAAATGAAAAAATCTATACTTGCCATCCTGGTTGTCATGATGACAATCATCGGAATACAAGCTCAGACCAACGATACAATCAAAGAAAGCGGGTTCGCTTATTCTCCGGTCGAGCTTACTGTAAATACCGGAGACACCGTAGTTTTTGTCGGTACTGATTTTCACCCTGTACTTGAGGTCAGTGAAGCCACATGGACAAATAATGGTACTACTCTGCTTGAGGGCGGATTTAGTTTTCCTTCCGGAAACGGAAAAATTAAATTAACTGAAGCCGGTGTTCACTATTATGTTTGCACTGCGCATGTGGCTTCTGATGAAATGAAGGGCAAGATCACTGTTGTCGCTCCATCTGCCATACGCAATATTCCCGGCAATGCAACTGCTTCTGTTTACCCTGTTCCGCTAACCGGTTCAATTTTATATATATCTTTTAATAACCAGGTACAGAAAAACCTGACTGTTTCCGTATATGATCTTGCCGGAAATCTCAGGACATCCTCAAGCGGTTCAACAAGTAATGGGCAATACTCCGTTGATTGTGCAAGTCTTCCAAATGGGTTATACCTGATGAAGCTCAGTTCAGATGACGGGGACAGCTATACAAAATTTCTGAAACAATAGCTATTTGCTGTTGGAGGATTGCCCGAGCAAAGTAATAAGTCGGGTAATTCCTTCTTCAGGTTTTACCGGTACGTAGCCGAATCGCTTCTCAAATTTGCTGCTGCTGAAAATATAGTCCTGTTCGTATTGATAGATCATTTCCGAAAGCTCCTTAAACAGGGGTACGAAAATACCGGTAAAAGCAACCATCCATGAAGGAAGCACAGAATATTTTGCCTTTCTGTTCAGGATTTTGGCAACCATTTCAATCCAGTCTTTCCCGGTCAATGGAGAATTATCAGTAGGAAGATGCCAGACCTGGTTATATGCATCAGGGGTATTTCCTAATAAAGCAGTTGCTTTGGCAGCATCCTCAGCAGAAGTGAAAGTATGGATTTTATGGGCATCGGAAAACCACATAGCCCTCTTATTCTTCATCATGTTCTTAATTACAAGCTCCACCATAGTGCTGTTTCTTACTCCGTAAAAATCGGCGCTCCGGGCTATGAGGGCGTTGATCCTGCCATGATCAACCTCATCCATGATCATTGCCGCTATTTCTGCTCTTACCTTGCCTTTTTTACTTGAAGGCCGAATGGGAGTGTCTTCTGTCAGACGATCCAGGTATTCCCTGTCATACATATAGATGTTATCGAAAAAAACCAGCCTGCTATTGTGCTGTCGACAGCTGTTAATTACCTGACGGATAAGGGCAGGCCAGTTTTTCTGCCAAATTTTGAGTTTATACTCAAATCCGACAGTTACATAAACCACGTCGGATCCGGCAATGGCCCTGTCCACCTGTTCAGGATCGGTAATATCTGCAGGGAACAATTCGTCCTTTTCATTCACTTTTTTTGGATTGCGGCTGACAAGCCTGATCTTATCCGTATAGGCGGCAAGTTCTTTAGCCAGTGGTGTGCCTATGGCGCCACCCGATCCGAGAATGGTTTGCATAGAATTTGATAGTTATTTCCCAAACCCCCAAGTCCCTATACACCTAAACCCCTAAAAACCATTTTGGTTTAAAATGAATTTAACGTAATTTCAATATAAAAACTTTTGGTATGTACAAATTCTTCATCCCGGTTACTTTTGCCTTCGTTTTAATATCACAGTTTCCAGGTTCTGCAAACGCACAGCAAAAGGAAATCCTTTCCCCGAACGGAAAAATTTCGGTAGCGCTAAATACAGATAATAATTTTGGTTTTGCAGTCCGGCTAAATAATAAACCGGCATTCACAATCTCTGATGCATCCCTGGTTGTGCGTGATCATGAAATGGGTAAGCTCTCATCAGTTAAATCCCGAAGCGTAAACGAGGTTCAGCATCCGTTTATCCTTGAGAAAAGGGCAATTGTGACAGACAAGTTTAACGAAATTACGGTGACCTGCAAATCAAAATCAGGGATAATACTGAGGGTTTACGATGATGGCATCGCCTACCGCTATTTCACCCGTTTTAATCAAGATTCTGTTGTGGTTTTGAATGAAACGGCTACTATTCAGTTTACCGGCAAGGATTCATTATATCTGCCGATAATCCGTTGCCGGGAAGAAAATGGAGTCGACTGCTTTCATACCAGCTTTGAAGATGACTTTGTTCACAGCGCGGTATCACAGATTACTTCCGGACAACTAGCCTATTTACCGGTTTATGCGCGTACTGGAAATGGCATCAGCTTATCTGTTACTGAATCGGATCTTCATGATTATCCCGGAATGTATGTAAGCGGAAGTCAGGATGCACCAAACACACTGATGATTCGTTTTCCCGCTTATCCGCTGGATGTAGCTGTCTTCGGCGATTTATTCAAGCAGGAACTGGTCACCCGGCGTGCAGATTATCTGGCCCGGACATCAGGTAACAGGGATTATCCCTGGCGTGTGTTCATACTAAGTGAAAATGATGGTGACCTTGTAAACTCAGACATGGTATACAGGCTGGCTTCGGACTGCAAACTTGAAGAAACGGACTGGATAAAACCGGGTAAAATTACGGATGAATGGATCGTCAATAGTATCTTGTATGGGGTAGACTTTAAATCAGGGATCAATACAGAGACCTACAAATATTATATCGATTTTGCCCGACGGTTTGGTATGCCCTATATTTTTATGGATGCCGGCTGGTGTGAACCCGGTGATTTTACAAAACTGAATCCCGAGGTCAACATTCCCGAGATTGTTAAATATGCCGAAGAGAAAAACGTAGGAGTTTGGTTATGGACCTGCGCCCTGACCCTCAAAAACAATATGAATTATTTACCCTTGTTTAAGCAATGGGGTATTAAAGGAATTATGGCCGATTTCATGGACCGTGAAGACCAGTTGATGATCCGTTTTCAGGAAACTGTGGCGCAGGAAACTGCTAAAAACAAATTGATGCTGTTGTTTCATGGGGCGAGTAAACCAACAGGATTGAGAAAAAAGTATCCCAATGTGATCAACAGGGAGGGAGTGATGGGACATGAATTCGACAAGTGGTCGGACAGGCTTACACCTGAACATAACCTGATCATTCCCTTTACCCGCATGATTGCCGGGCCTTTGGATTATGAGGGCGGTGGCATGATCAATGCGCAGAAAAATGCCTTCCGGATCGTGGACCCTTCGCCCATGACCCAGGGAACCAGGCTGCATCAGCTCGCCATGTATGTGGTGTACGAAAGTCCGTTGCAGTATTTGGCAGGCAATATTTGCGATTACCTTAAGGAACCGGAATATGCCACTTTTTTCAGCAGGATACCGGTTGAATGGGACGAAACTATCGTACTCAAGGGCAAAATTTCAGATTATATACTGATTGCCCGGCGCCGGGGAAATGATTGGTGGGTAAGTGCCATGACGGACTGGACTCCCCGTTCGCTTGAACTGGATCTTTCGTTCCTGGGAAAAGGTGATTTTGAAGCAGATATCTATAAAGACGGCCTCAATGCAGATGTGTATGCAGCCGATTATGCTACTGAAAAAAAACGGGTAACATCCACAGATAAACTAACAATTAAAATGGCACCCGGAGGAGGATGGGTGGGGGATTTTACAATGAAGAAATTATGAATTGCCGCAAGTTATGATGAAACGCTTTGTTTAACGTATAGCCAGTGGATCTGCGGTAGACAGCTTAATCTGACGACCCTTAAACAGGCGCTGGGCAAAATCATGCAACTGAACTCTCCAGAATTGCCATTCGTGTCCGGCAGAAAGATCATGAAACTCAAATTCGATGCCACGTGATTTCAGATCGGAAACCAGGTATTGATGTCCGGCGTAGCGGGAGTCTTTGATTCCGCAACTAATCCACAACAAGTTTAATTGCTGATTGATGGCTGCCGGATTTGAGATGACTCCGGGAATGTATATTTCGTAATCGAAACTTGCTTCGCTCAGAATTCCGGAACTAAACTGGCCGATGTAGGAAAACTTATCAAGGTTGCGTAATCCAATTACATATGCTTGTCCGCCGCCCATCGAAAGTCCTGCAATGGCACGGTTCTCCCGGTTTGCCAAAACGCGGTAACGCTTCTCAATCATCGGGATAACATCCGTCAGAAGCTCCTGTTCAAGCGTGTTCATCCCATCCACGGTACTTCCGCCAGACCATGATCCATCGGTTAAGCCATTGGTCATAACAACCAGCATCGGAACAGCATTCCTGCCGGCGATCAGGTTGTCCAAAATAACGGCTGCCCTTCCATCATTCACCCAGCTGCTTTCATTGTCACCACCTCCATGACGTAAATACAATACCGGAAATCTGGCCTGGTTTCCTTCGAGGTAAGCTGCAGGAACATATACCACCATATTGCGTAACTGTTTCAATGGAGTTGAAGTATATTTCAGAATATGAATTTCGCCATGGGCAATATTTTGTTCCTCATCGAAACGAGCCGTATCGCCGGTAACCTCCAAAATGCTGCCATAAACTGAAGTCCCGGCTTTCACCGCCGGATTAGCCATATCCACCATCTTCACGCCGTCAACTAAAAATACATACTGGTACAAACGTGGTTTAACCGGCCCAATGGTAATGCTCCAAACACCTTCAGAATCTATTTTCATCGGTCGGTCAATAACATCCCATTCATCAAAAAGCAACGAAACTTTTTTGGCATCAGGTGCCTTGAGCCGGAAAGTAATCGTCCGATCGGCATTTACCACCGGAGAGAACTTTGGACCGGCAGGTTTCCACCATCCTGAAGTACTGAAACCAGCCGGGTTATTCTGACAATAAACGCCAACAAAGACGAGAGTGATTAAACAAACCACCAGCAAAGCATATTTTTTCATACGAAAAACATAGAATTTAATAAGCTTATTAAATGAACATCAGACATAGTAACTGCAAGAATTACCAGACAAATGTTCCGACAGCACCAGGATTCAGTTTCAGATTAGCAAACTGCCCTTTATACTGAATTTTAAATGAGTTGGCTAACCAGGTATCGTTCACAACAATCAGCACAATTTTCCCTTCCGGTGTTTTAAATGCGACATTGGGCAAAACATCAGTATTCTCGTTTAAAGCTGCGCGGTATGCTCCGGGCCTTTGTTCGTCTTCGTAAAGATTAACCGTTTTATCGCCACGAGTGGTTGAAGTAATCCGAACCGAACCCGGACGAACAAATTTGGAGGCATGAGCTATGGTATAATAAGCCAGATTCCGGAGAACCTGCGTTTCCGTCAATGGTAATGGCTCCCTGACACATTGAACAGCCACCATTATCGGTGTGTGGATCGTTCAACGGATCGGCAGCAAGGTTCCATAAAATCACATTTCTGCTCCAGTTCTGGGTTGCTCCCAAAATAAGTCGTTTTACCGGATTGGTAATATTTATCTCGGTTCCTCCCGGACGTTCGGTTACCATTTGTTCGGTGAAATACAAATTTTTATCGGGACGCGCCAAATGTACAAGGCTCATTCCCTGCATGTCGCCAACATAATTATGGAATCCGGTTCCATCGACATATTTTGCTACTTCCGGATCGCTCAATGCCCATAAAGGATAGTCGGGACGATCGGTATTGTGATCGAAAAGTATGATCTTGGTTTTTATGCCATTCTGATCGAATGCAGGGCCCAAATGCAATTTTATGAATTCAGCCTGATCCTGTTCAGACCAAGGCATACTCGGGGTATTGCGGGAATTTAGCGGTTCGTTCTGAACAGTGATCGCATCAATACGGATTCCCTGTTTACCCATTTCCTGAATGTATTTCACAAAATAGCGGGCATAAACCGGATAATATTCTTTATTAAGTTTTCCGCCGCGAACGTCGAACTGGGTTTTCATCCATGCCGGAGCCGACCACGGCGAACCCAAAATAAGTATATCCGGATTGATCGATAGGATTTCTTTCATAACCGGAATTATGTCTTTCAGATCCTGGGCCAGGCTGAATTTCTTCAAATCAGTATCGGTTTCGCCCTGGGCCAGATCATCGTACGAAAAGACAAAGCTATTCAGGTCGGAAGCCCCAATGCTCAAACGCAGGTAACTAACTCCAATACTTATACCGGTTGTGGCAAACAACTCGTTTAAGATTGTTTTGCGCGCTGCAGGTTCCATCTTCATTAAAAGTTCGGCACTCCCACCTGTTAAGGCAAATCCGAAACCATCGATGGGTTGTAATTGATGTGTGTCATCAATAACAATAGCCGTTCCACGTCCGGAATTTTTATCGGTGAATGTGACAAGATCAGTCTGACGGGTAAACAACATGGAACGATCCGGATTGGTAATCCAGCTTTCGATTTGAGGTGGCTGGCTCTGGGAAAAGCATGCAGCGTTTGTAAGCCATACAAGGCTAATAATCATCAAATACTTCATAAAGGCAAATTTTCGAATAAATATAAGAAGAAATGGCAATTAAAAAGCCCCAGCAGTTTTGATAACCGCTGGGGCTTTACTTATCTATTTCCATTATAATTTTGAACCAGTGAATTGTCCCTTGTCCCTCGTCCCTTGTCCCTATTTACTTCACCTCTTCAAAATCCACATCAGTAACCTGGTCATCTTTTTTCGGATCAGATTGAGGACCGGCTGATGGACCTGCATCAGCAGTCTGTTCGCCAGACGGACCCTGTTGACCTTGCTGCTGGCTATTTTTATATAATTCCTCTGAAGCGGCCTGCCAAACGGTATTCAATTCAGCCGTTGCTTTCTCCACCGAAGCCAGGTCCTGGCTCTTGTGAGCATCTTTCAGCTTTGTGAGTGCCTGTTCAATCGGGCCTTTCTTATCGGCAGGAAGCTTGTCACCAAATTCCTTCAGCTGTTTTTCCGTCTGGAAAATAAGACTGTCTGCTGCATTCATCTTGTCAACGCGTTCACGCTGCTCCTTATCCCTTGCTTCATTTTCCTTGGCTTCGCGTTTCATCTTTTCGATTTCATCGCTCGTCAGTCCTGATGATGCTTCAATACGTATACTCTGCTGCTTTCCGGTTCCCTTATCCTTGGCGGATACGTGGAGAATACCATTGGCATCTATGTCGAAACTTACTTCAATCTGAGGTATGCCCCTGGGTGCAGGCGGGATGCCATCAAGATGGAAACGGCCGATGGTCTTGTTGTCGGCTGCCATAGGACGTTCTCCCTGTAGAACATGTATCTCAACAGAAGGCTGATTATCTGAAGCCGTTGTGAAGGTTTCCGATTTCTTGGAAGGGATTGTCGTGTTGGATTCGATCAACCTGGTTGCCACACCGCCCATGGTTTCAATACCCAGTGAAAGTGGTGTAACATCGAGCAACAGGATATCCTTTACTTCACCAGTTAAAACTCCGCCCTGGATGGCAGCACCTACTGCAACCACTTCATCGGGGTTTACGCCCTTGGAAGGTTTGCGGTTGAAAAACTTCTCAACCACATCCTGGATAACCGGAATACGCGTTGAACCACCTACCAGAATAACTTCACTGATATCTGATGCATTCAGTCCAGCGTCTTTCAATGCCTTACGGCAAGGTTCAACAGTTGCCTGAACCAGCGTGTCAATCAGACTTTCAAATTTGGCACGGGTAAGCGTTTTAACAAGATGCTTGGGTATCCCGTCAACCGGCATAATATAGGGCAGGTTGATCTCAGTCTGCGATGAACTGGAGAGTTCGATCTTTGCCTTTTCAGCAGCTTCCTTTAGTCTCTGCAGAGCCATCGGATCGCGCTTCAGGTCAATTCCTTCGTCTTTCTTGAATTCTTCTGCCAGCCAATCAATAATACACTGGTCAAAATCATCACCACCAAGATGGGTATCTCCATTGGTGGATTTTACCTCAAACACGCCATCGCCCAGTTCAAGGATGCTGATATCAAATGTACCACCACCCAGGTCATACACGGCAATTTTCATATCGTGATGCTTCTTGTCGAGGCCATATGCCAGGGAAGCAGCTGTTGGTTCATTGATAATCCTTCTAACTTTCAAACCTGCGATCTCACCGGCTTCCTTTGTAGCCTGGCGCTGTGAATCGCTGAAATAGGCCGGAACCGTAATAACAGCCTCGGTCACTTCATGACCCAGGTAGTCCTCGGCAGTTTTTTTCATCTTCTGCAGGATCAACGCTGAAATCTCCTGCGGGGTAAATTTGCGGTCATCAATCATGACACGCGGTGTATTATTGTCACCCTTGATTACCTTATAGGGTACACGATTAATTTCTTTTGTGACTTTATCAAATGTTTCTCCCATGAAACGTTTTATGGAAGAAACAGTTTTAGTGGGATTGGTAATAGCCTGGCGTTTGGCCGGATCTCCAACTTTGCGCTCACCATTATCCAAAAAAGCCACCATTGAAGGAGTTGTACGCTTACCTTCACTGTTGGGAATTACAACCGGTTCATTACCTTCCATTACTGCAACGCATGAATTGGTCGTCCCCAGATCAATTCCTATTATTTTGCTCATGCTATTTTTATTAAGTTGGTTAATATTCATCTTTTATTGCCAAGATGATAGTCAAGGATTATGCCAATTCAATCCTATGACATAATTGCCTTCTATAAATAGGCAACTGTCTCGCCCATTTCTCCCGGCAATGACAAAACGACAGTTAAAATATGCGAAATCTGTCATTTTTTTTATTGGTGTCACATACCGGTTTGAATGACTGCCATATTGATTAATCCGTGTTTATTTATAACCTTTGCATCCACTAACCTAATTTACATTGTCATGTCAGTTGCATCAGCCGAAAAGCCAAAAAGAATTACCACCCATGTATTGCAGGAAATGAAATCCAGGGGTGAAAAAATCTCCATGTTGACAGCTTATGACTATTCAATGGCCAAGATCATTGACAGAGCCGGAATTGATGTGATCCTTGTAGGTGATTCAGCCTCCAATGTAATGGCCGGCCATGAAACGACCATTCCCATTACGCTGGATGAAATGATTTACCATGCCGCCTCCGTAGTGCGGGCAGTGGAAAGGGCACTTGTCATTGTAGACATGCCTTTCGGATCATACCAGGGTAATTCAAAGGAGGCCCTCAATTCAGCCATCCGCATCATGAAAGAAACAGGTGCCAGTTCAGTCAAGCTTGAAGGTGGCAGGGAAATTCAGGAATCCATCACCCGTATTCTGTCCGCCGGCATCCCCGTAATGGGGCATTTGGGTCTCACCCCCCAATCGATACATAAATTCGGAACATTTGTAGTGAGAGCCAGGGACGATGAGGAAGCAGGAAAATTGGTTGAAGATGCACATTGTCTTGAAGAAACAGGATGTTTCTCGATTGTACTTGAAAAAATTCCGGCAAGACTTGGAGCACAGGTTGCCCAGGAAATAAAAATCCCCATTATCGGAATTGGGGCCGGGCGCCATGTGGATGGTCAGGTGCTGGTTCTGCATGATATGCTGGGTATCACCCAGGATTTTTCCCCGCGTTTTCTGAGACGTTACCATAATTTGTATCAGGAAATAACAAAAGCTGTCTCCAATTATGTGGATGACATAAAGAATCTTGAATTCCCGAATGAGAAGGAGCAGTATTAGGGACGAGGGACTGGGGACTAGGGACTAGGAAGAAAAATCCCGTAGTAAGGAGTAAGGAGTAAGGAGATACTTCTTTGGAGAAATAGACTGCATGACTGCATGACTGCATGACTTATTAAGCACATTAGCACATTAGCACATTAGCATATTAGCACATTGGATCTTAGGATAATTTACGAAGACAACCATATCATTGCTGTGAATAAAACGCAACATGACCTGGTTCAGAAGGATGTTACAGGTGATCTGTCACTTGATAACAAGATAAAGCAATATGTAAAGGATAAATACAATAAACCAGGTGAGGTATTCCTGGGCGTTGTTCACCGGCTCGACAGGCCTGTAACCGGGGTTGTGTTATTCGCACGCACCAGCAAATCACTTAGCCGTCTTTCGAAAATGTTTCGGGACGGAGAAATGAAAAAAACCTATTGGGCTATCGTAAAAAACCGGCCACCTAAGGATTCTGACAGGCTGGTCCACTATATTGTCCGGAATACAAAACAGAACAAATCTTATAGCAGCGAAACAGCCAAACCCGATTCAAAGGAAGCGGCTTTAAGCTACCGTATTATCGGAAAATCGGACAATTACTTTTTGTTAGAAATTAATCTTGAAACAGGAAGACACCACCAGATAAGGTCGCAGTTGTCCTTTATAGGCTGCCCGATCAAGGGGGACCTGAAATATGGTTTTCCCCGTTCCAATGCGGATGGAGGCATCAGCCTTCATGCCCGGGAAATAAGGTTTATCCATCCGGTATCCAAAGAAGAAAAGGTCATCACTGCTGATACTCCGCCGGAAGATACGTTATGGACATCTTTTAATCCTCATGATCCTTCATTAAAGCAGGAAAAGAGATAACCCATATACCATTGCAAGGGCAGTAAAGGCCATAACAATGGTGGCTGTGGAATATACCTTCAGTGTATCCCCGGAATCAATTTCTGAAAAATTTGTGATCACCCAGAAGTAGGAATCATTTGCATGGGAAACCATCATTGATCCGGCTCCCATTGATAGCATGATCAGTAGCTTTCCTGTCTCCCCCGAAAAGCCCATACTATCTGTGACAGAGGCCATAATAGAAGCAGCTGTGATTATGGCAACGGTAGATGATCCCTGTGCTGTTTTTAGAATGGATGTAATCAGAAACGGGATGAGCAGGCCCAGTCCGGTACCCGCCAGCCATGAGCCAGCCTGCTCCCCCACACCGGTGGCTTTGATCACCGCGCCAAAAATTCCGCCTGCCGCAGTGATGATTATGATCGGTCCGGCCTTTTCGACGGAGGCAGTGATCACATGGTTGACCGTTTTGCGATTAAAGCCGGGCAATAACAGGAATGACAAGAACATACCAATCATCAGGGCCATGACTGGTTCACCCAATAAGCCGATTATCAATGCCGGACCAGCTTGTGATCCGGGAAACAGAAAATTGGAAATGGATTTCCCTGTGATCAGAAGCAAAGGCACCAGGATGGGCATAAAAGACATTCCTGCATTCGGGACACCCCGTCGGGGTGGGTAACCCCCCGATGGAGTGTCTTCGACTGATTCGGTGCCCGCCCGCCGGGTAAGGAGCCGCGCCCAGAAATATCCGGCCAATGCAGTGGGAATTGCCACAGCAATACCAATGAGCACAAGCTCGCCGATATTTGCCCCGATTATCCCGGCCGCTGCTGTGGCTCCGGGATGGGGAGGTATCAAACAATGAACAGAATAGAGCGAACAGCCCAGTATAGTGGACATGAATACCGGGTTTGATCTGCTTTTTACAGTAAGCGACCGGTTCAACCCGCTGAGTACTATAAATCCGGAATCACAAAAAATGGGTAGTCCGGTAATGAATCCGGTAATGGATATTGCTGCCGGAGCATTCCTCTTCCCTGTTTTTTCAAGGATGAAATTAGCCATACTGATCGTTGCTCCGGTATGATCAAGAGTTACACCAATGATGGCGCCAAAAATGATGATCAGTCCGATGGAAGCCATTGTATCGCCAAATCCTTTTTTCAGAAGCGGCACAATGTCGGCCAATGGAACAACAAGAAGTGCCATGGCAAGTGACACCAGGAACAGGGAAAGAAACGCATGCAATCTGAGCCAGGAGGTGAGGATGATGATGACTATTATTCCGGAGAGGATGAGGCTTAGACCATAGAGAAGGGACATAAGCTAGTATAAATTAAAAACTAAAAGACTAAAACTAAAAGTGAAATGCTCAATCGTAAAAAAAAGATCATATTTACTAAAATAGTAATAAACACTGAACAAGGAACACCGTAGGGCAAATTATGAATTATGAATTATGAATTATGAAGATATTCACCTTATTTAGGAATTATTCTAATTTGAAAGAAGCGTCTTCGAAATTCACTATTCAGTGTTCCTTGTTCAGTGTTATTTTGATTTACCTCACGCGTTGTCCGGAAATAATAGTATTCACTCCGGGAAAGTAAAAAAAAGCCCGGTCCACTGGACCGGGCCCACTACCTAACCCCATTATTACAACACAATTGGTTTTCCCATATAAAGATCAAGGATTTTCAGCTTAAATATATACTCATATTTGGCCTGCAACATGGATGATGTAGCACTAATTAAATTATTCTGCGCAACATTATAATCCACCGAATTCACCAGTCCCACTTCAAGTTTCTGGCTTGTATACTTGAAAGCTTCCTCGTTGTACTTTACCGCATCAACGCTGGAATAATATTTTTCCTGCGCGGCGGTCGCATCTGCCTGTGCCTGCTGCACTTCTTTATAAAGGGCAAGTTTCGCCTGGTCGAGCTGGATTTTAAAGTCAGATACCTGCAGTCTCGAATTACTGATACTGGTTTTCACCTGCATCCGGTTAAAAAGAGGTATAGAGACACCAAGGCCGACCTGTTTATTGAAATTGGTCTTAAACTGCTTATTGAAAGCCGGTGCGCCTGCTTCGGGATTCAACGGATCAGGAGCAATCTGCGAATAGAAAGTATTGAGCCCTCCGTTCAGGTTAAAAGTCGGACTGAGCTGTCCCCACGACATGCTAAGTTCCTTTTCAGCACTTTTAAGGGAATATTCAGCGCTTTTAATTTGAGGCATTGTGGTCAGTGCGACGGTAAATATATCCTGCACTGAAGCTACCGGCGAAAGCATCTCAACTTCAATATTCTCAGGTATAACAATTTCAAAACCCTTCACGGAATCAAGATCGAGCATCTGGGTGAGATTCAGATAGGCGATTTCCAGGTTGTTCTGAGCATTGATGAGGGCTGTTTTGTCATTTGATTCCTGCGCCTTTATCTGCAAAAATTCACCCTGGGCAACATTACCCACTTCAAGCATTTTGCGGGTTCTCTCGGCTTGCAGTGATGTCACTTCAAGCTTGCTTTTTGCCACATCAAGAAGTTCCATGGTAAACAATACCTGGAGATACCCAAGGGCCAGCTGGGTGGAAATATCATTCTTTGATTTATCCAGATCTGATTGGCTCTTCAAAAAGTTATATTTGGACCTTGCAATGTTATTCCAGGTCTGGAATCCATTGAAAAGTAATATATTACTATTGAGACCCCAATTACTGGACCAGTAATTCTGGTTTGTATACTGACTCGAAAAATAGTCAAATGTTTGCCCTGAATTCCAGCCCTGGTTGATCTGGCCGTTGGCATTTGGCAACATGTTGTAATAACTCTGGTTCATATTGTTTTTATTATACTCTACATTACCTTCCTGCCGTTTGATCTGCAGGTTGTTTTCGAGAGCATAACTGATACATTCCTCCAACGACCAGACTTTTTGTGCTTTAACGGGTGCAAGACCCAGGGTTGACAGAAAGCACAAAAACAGGATAGCTTTTTTCATGGGGTTCATAGTGTATTTAAAATAATGGAATTATGTTTTTAACTTTTTTCGGTATAATACATGAATATGATCTGCATTTTCATTGGGATTAAAAATCTGAATCAGTTCCCAGTCCTTGCTGTATCCTTCGATAGCATTTTTTAGCTTGTAAATCCGTGCCAAAGATCGTTCGAGCGGATCAGCGAGGTATGAAAACTCATTTTCCACTTCCCAGGGGAAGGATTCTACCCTGAAGTCGTATTTGATTTTTTTGCCAGCAACAACTACCTCTACTTCAGCTACATCATTATCTTTCAGATAGGGTATAGGAATACAGATCTCTTTCATGGCTTTTCAATTTATAGTATTTGCCTGATGTTTTCTGTAACAATATGACCATCGAACAACTGAACAATGCGGTGAGCCTTGTCAGCATCCGAGGGTGAGTGAGTTACCATGATGATTGTAGTGCCTTCATTATTTAATTCAGTGAGCAGGTTCATTACCTCTTCACCATTGGCTGAATCAAGATTGCCAGTGGGCTCATCCGCAAGTATTAGCTGAGGCCTTGTTACAACGGCCCTGGCAATAGCCACGCGTTGTTGCTGACCACCTGATAACTGCTGGGGAAAATGTTTTTTGCGATGTGAAATTTTCATCCTTTCAAGCACATCATTCACCTTCTTGCGTCTGTCGCCGGATGAAACCTTCAAATACAACAAGGGCAGTTCTACGTTTTCATACACGGTAAGTTCATCAATAAGATTGAAACTCTGAAAAACGAAACCAATATTTCCTTTTCTGAGATTGGTCCTTTGTTTTTCTTTATACTTTGCCACCTCTTCACCGTTAAAAACGTATTGGCCGCCAGTTGGAGTATCGAGCAAACCAAGGATATTCAGCAGGGTAGATTTACCGCAACCGGAAGGACCCATGATGGCTACAAATTCACCTTTTTCAACGGTGATATTTACTTTGTTGAGAGCTGTGGTTTCCACTTCATCTGTGCGGAATACTTTTACAAGGTCAATTGTTTTAATCATAAGGGGGAGGTTTTTGTGTTAATACTACCTAATTATTATTTTTAAGAATCAGTTTATCAGCATCACCAAAATTTTCATAATCCGAGATGATTACTTGTTCACCTTTTGCGAGACCTTCCAGTACTTCGTAATACCTCGGGTTCTGACGGCCCAGTCGGATTTTACGGCGGTAAGCGAAATCACCGGACTTATCCACCACGAATACCCACTGTCCTCCGGTGCTTTGATAAAAGCCTCCTTTCGGAAGCAAAAGTGCATCTTCCGATTCACCCAGTTCCAGGTGAATACGTGCCGTCTGGCCGATCCTGATCTGGGTAGGTATTTCGCTTGTAAATTGCATGTCGACAGCAAAAGTACCATTGCTGACCTCGGGATAAATTTTAACAATTTTCATGGTGTTCTTTTCACCGGCAAAATCGAAATCTGCCGGCAGGCCGCGTGATATCCTTGTTATATAATGTTCATCAATAAGCACATGCATTTTATAGGAATCGAGAATATTGATTGTACCGATCCGTGATCCATAACTGATCACCTCTCCTATCTCAGGATTAAGCATTGCCAGTTCACCGTCAACAGGAGCTTTTATATCGAGATTATCCAACCGGTGCTGTGTTAGAACCAGGTTCTTCTGCATCCGTTCAATTGAAGACTGGTCGGCGGCAATACGAGTTCTGGTATAGATGGAATCACGTTCATATTTTTGTTTCTGTAACTCCAATTGCATACTTGTCTCTTCGAATTGTTCCTTTGAATATTCAAATTCTTCTTTGGAAATCAGATTCTGCGCGATCAGTTTTTGGTTATTCTGATATTGTCTTTCCAGTTTCTTAAGGGAATATTTTAGTTGCAGAATGGTGGAAAGGGTTTGCAGATTCTGATTTTCAAGACCGGTCCTGGCACTTTTCAGATCATTCACAGCCCTGGCAACATCTGCTTCATTACCTGATATATCGAGCAACAGATTATCATTGCTGAGTTTAAGAATCACGTCACCCTTTTTCACCCGCGTTCCCTCTTCTATAAGCTTTTCCTCTACCCTGCCCGATTCAACGGCATCAAGATAAACCGTTTTGATGGGTTCAACCGTTCCGTTCACTGAAATATAATCCTGGTACTTATCTGCAATTACATCCCCAATGGCTATTTTATCCTGTTCTACATTGAGTTTTGAACTTTTGTCTCCGAATATGAGCTGTAAAATGACTAAAATGAAAATCAAGCCGCCAATTCCAATCCAAATATGTTTTTTCTTCAGTCCTTTTTGTTCGATTTTGCGATCCATTCCGTCCATAAATGCAATGATATATCTTTGAATCAAAAATTAAATGCTATATAAATTTAACATTAATTATGCCATTATTAATATACTACTTAAAATCAGGATATTTGTTAAATATTTCGAATAATATATTCCAGATATTATGTACAAAAATGAAACACAATCAGTACGGAACCGGACACTTTCTATCAGGTTAAAACTTGCTAACAGAAAGCGTTTGTAGTCCGTCCGATTTTCAAAGTAATTATCTACATTTGTTATACAATGTAAATCCATGCAACCCATGAGTGAAAAAATTGGCAATATTCTGGCAGTTGATGATAACGAAGATATATTATTCGCGTTAAAATTGCTGTTAAAACCCCACGTGGAGAAACTTACCACGTTGAATAATCCGGAAAAGCTTCCCGAGATCCTGACAAAGGAATATTTCGACATGATCCTGCTGGACATGAATTTCAACAAGGATGCGATCAGTGGCCAGGAAGGATTTGACTGGCTTGGCAGGATACTTGAAATAGATTCCCAGGCTGTAGTTGTATTCATTACGGCATATGGTGATGCAGAAAGGGCAGTCAAGGCCATTAAATCAGGGGCTACGGATTTTGTGCTGAAACCGTGGCAAAACGAGAAATTACTTGCCACAATTTCTTCATCCATTAAACTGAGGAGGTCGCGACTTGAAGCCAATGAACTGCGAGCCAAGCAGAAGGAAATCAGTGCCGTCATGGATCAGCCATTCGTTGATTTTATTGGCAATTCCACTAAAATGCAGGAAGTATTCACCACGATCAAAAAAGTTGCCCAGACCGATGCCAACGTCCTGATCCTGGGCGAGAACGGAACAGGAAAGGAATTGGTTGCGCGGGCGCTGCACCGCAATTCTCCGCGCCGTGATGAAGTTTTTATCAGTGTCGACCTTGGATCATTGAGCGATACCCTGTTTGAAAGTGAACTGTTTGGACATGAAAAAGGGGCTTTTACCGACGCCAAAAAAGAAAAACCGGGACGGTTTGAGATTGCATCCAGGGGCACACTGTTTCTTGATGAAATCGGAAATCTGCCACTTGCCATGCAATCGAAAATACTCACCGTGATTGAAAGGCACGAAGTAACCCGCGTGGGTGCAAACCGACCGGTTGCTGTTGATGTCAGGCTCATCTGCGCAACGAACAGTGACTTGTATGAATCCGTAAGCACTAACCTGTTCCGTCAGGACTTACTGTACCGTATCAATACAGTGGAGGTTCATCTCCCGCCTCTTCGTGACAGAGGGGACGATATTGAATTACTATCTACCCATTTCCTGAAGATCTATTCAAAAAAATACAGAAAATCCTTACGCGGTATTACTGCTGCTGCCTACAAAAAACTGATGCATTACGGATGGCCCGGGAATGTAAGGGAATTGCAGCATGCCATCGAACGGGCTGTGATCATGACTGAAACACCATCTCTTGAACCCGAGGATTTTATCTTATCCACCCCCCGCAAAAAATCAGGTGACCTGGAGTTTGACACCTTTAACCTCGATGAAATTGAAAGAAGGGTTATTGAAAAGGTAATGAAACAAAATCAGGGCAACATCTCCCAGGCAGCTCAGGAACTTGGACTAACCAGAACGTCGTTGTACCGGAGGATGGAAAAATATGGGTTTTAAAAATTACAGATTAAATATCATATTCCGCGTCATCGTTTTGGCCGTGTCAATTGGCCTGATTGCCTATTTTATACAATCAAAGTACTTCATTGTCCCTGTCATAGTGACAGTGGCTGTCATATTTGAAATCGCTTCATTAATCAGGTACCTGGATAAAACGAACCGGGAACTGACCAGCTTTCTTGAATCAATACGGTTTTCGGAGTTTACAAGATCATTTCAGATAGAAAGCATGGGCGGCACATTTAATGAGCTGAACAGGGCATTTAATGAAGTAATGCAAGATTTCCAGAAAGTTAGGGCGGAAAAGGAAGAGAGTTTTCATTACCTGCAAACCATCGTTCAGAATATTGATGTAAGTGTCATTGCATACAGCGGGGACGGGAACATAGAACTGATCAATAAAACGGCCAAAAAGCTGTTTCAGCTGGCCAGTATAAAAAATATCAAGTCACTTGAAAGTCTTAGCCCGGAACTTGTTGCAACCTTGCTTGGGATCAAGCCGGGGGAAAACAAGCTGGTGAAAGTACAATACGATGATGATATCCTGCAGCTCGCAATTTATGCGTCCACCATCAAGGTAAAGGACAAGCTCATTTATCTTGTAACCATAAAGGATATCCAGAATGTGCTTGAAGAACAGGAAACAGAAGCCTGGCAGAAGCTTATCCGGGTTCTGACCCATGAAATCATGAATTCAATCACCCCCATTGCCTCCCTGTCATCCACACTCGATCTGATGCTTAAAGGCATGGTGGCTGAAGGAAACGGTGAAGAACTCCATATTGATAAGGAATCAGTTTCAGAAATTCAGGAGGCGCTTCAAACCATTAATAAGCGAAGTACGGGCCTTTTACACTTTGTAAACACATACCGGAATCTCACACGGATACCCAAGCCCAATTTCATACAATGCTCTGTGAAGGAGCTTTTTACAAACATTGAAAAACTGATGGAGGAAGAAATCAAGCGGCACGGATTTGAGTTTATAGTTAGCGTGGAACCTGCCGATCTTGAGTTTACAGCTGACGATCAACTGATTGAACAGGTGCTGATCAACCTGCTGAAGAACTCGCTGCATGCCCTTATTGGCCGTCCAGGCGGGAAAATACAGTTACTTGGCTTTACGAACAAGAGGGGGCGGGTCACCCTGCAGGTAATCGACAACGGTACCGGTATTCTTAAAGATGTGCTTGACAAAATTTTCATTCCCTTTTTCACCACAAAACCCTCCGGCTCCGGAATCGGATTGAGCCTGTCCAAACAGATCATGCGCCTGCATAATGGAACTATCTCCGCCCATTCCGAACCCGAGGTTGAAACGGTGTTTACCATGACCTTCTAATCCGTTAATTTGGAAACATTCTAAATAAAATATTCGTATATACATATTTAGATTTTTATATATTTGTGTCAAATTTCAATATGGATACTTCTTCGATTAACTTCCGTTATTCAGCCCTGGCTGAAGATTCCTGTTGTCTTTCTTGTGGAGGTGCCAGCAAATTCGGGAAGCCTAAACAGGGTGAGTTTTGTGTTGACCTGGGCAGTGGAAGGGGAACGGATGTTTTGCGCATGGCTGAAGAAGTGGGTGAAAACGGATTTGCCATTGGTGTGGATGTCTCGGAAGGCATGCTTGGGAAAGCCAGGACTAATGCTGCCAAACTGGGCATTGCCAATGTGAATTTTATCCATTCCGATCTTGAAACCATCAACCTGGATGATAATGTAGCCGACCTGGTAATCTCCAATTGTACAATAAATCATATCTCTGATAAGCAAAAAGTTTGGAATGAAGTGTATCGAATTCTGAAAAAAGGAGGTAGATTTGTAGTAAGTGATATTTATGCCACTTCTCCTGTTCCTGAGGAATATAAGAATGATCCGGTAGCCGTTTCAGAATGCTGGGCTGGTTCAGTAACCCGGGATGAATATATGAAAACACTGGTTAATGCAGGTTTTGACAGTATTGAAGTACTTGAAGAAAGCGAACCCTATACAAAAGGTAAGGCAGAAGTAGCAAGCTTTACCATTTTCGGAATGAAAGAAGGTAATTGTTGTTGTTCTTAAAAATTGATGATCTTATGAAATCTTTAACCAAAAAGAAAAACCAGGTATCAAAAAAGAAAGTTGCACAATGTTGTGCCAAGAACTCTAAAATTGTTGCAGGCTGCCACGACTAAATATTATTGGCTCCAATAACTGACAAGTGATATTAATAATCACCTGTCAAACATTATGGAATTATCCCAACACAATATTTTTTCTGCAATTCATCATTCTGAAGAATATTTTATTGTCAATATCCTGTCAGGAAATGCGGATATTCTTACTCCTTCCGAAGCAAAACGCTTTCTTGCGAAGGAAGTAATTGCTGACCAAGCATATATTGACAAAGGATATGTAGTTGACCGAAAGGAAGAGGACAGGCAATTTCGCCTGAAATATCTTGATTTTCTGGATGCCCGTGAAAATGATGAGATCCAGCTTTTCTATGTTCCGTCCTATACCTGCAATTTCAACTGTTCCTATTGCTATCAGGACGGATATATGCAAAATGGCAGGGAAAATGAACCTGAAATTACCAGGGCATTTTTTCGATACATCAGGGAGCATTTTCAAAACCGACGCAAATATGTCACCTTGTTTGGCGGAGAACCCTTGCTGGATGGCATAAACCACCGGAAATCCGTTGAACGCTTTCTCACCGGGTGTGCAGATAATAACCTCGATCTGGCCATCGTTACAAATGGCTATCATCTTGAATCATATATCCCCCTTCTTTCATCATATAGAATAAGGGAAATACAGGTAACACTTGATGGGCCGGAAGTCATTCACAACCAGCGCCGACCCCTCCGGAACGGAGACGGAACATTTTCATCTATCGTAAAGGGAATTGACACTGCACTCGCTGCAGGATTACCGGTAAACCTCCGGGTAGTTCTTGACAGGGACAACATTAATGCATTACCTGAACTTGCCGGATTTGCAATCGGCAGGGGATGGACAAGTTCTCCGGATTTTAAAACCCAACTGGGGCGGAATTATGAATTGCACTATTGTCAGTCGCAGCAGTCAAGGCTTTATTCCCGTATCGACCTTTACAAAGATCTGTATAATCTTATTCTTGGCCATCCCGAAATTCTGGAATTTCATAAACCTGCTTATTCCGTTTCAAAATTCTTATTTGAGAACGGCGAATTACCCGAGCCGCTTTTTGATTCCTGTCCAGGGTGTAAAACCGAATGGGCGTTTGACTTCACAGGTAAAATATATTCATGCACAGCTACCGTGGGAAAACCTGGAGAAGAACTGGGCACCTTTTATCCGCATGTGGAACTTATCCCCGAATTGATCGAAAAATGGCAACAACGCGATGTGCTCACCATCAAGGCATGTGCAAATTGCAACCTGAGGCTGGCATGTGGGGGAGGTTGTGCCAGTGTGGCATACAACCGTGAAAAAGAACTGCATGCACCCGATTGCAGGCCGGTAAAAGAATTACTTGAACTGGGGATTGCCCTTTACGGGCATATAGAGGAAGAGACAGAATAGATGTGTATTTGCGATTTACGATTTACGATTTACGATTTACGATTTTTTGCGCGGAACGCATTAGGTATTGTAGAAAAGAATAGACTTACCGTTCCCCGTTTGCCAGGAGGGCATACGGTACTAAAATATCATTCCAAAATATAGAAACAATAATCCTATGAAAGAAATCACCACCGCCGAATTCGAAACCGAGGTATTGCAGGCTGACAAAGTCGTCCTCGATTTTTATTCCAATGAATGCCCCCCGTGTGAAGCACTGGCTCCCAAGTTTGAATCTCTGGCTGCTATTTATGGCAGTGATATCCGGTTTGTAAAAGTATTCAGGCAAAAAAACCGGGACCTGGCAGAACGCCTTGGCGTCTTCAGTTCACCCACCCTGATATTCTTTGAGAAGGGCAAGGAAACTGGTATCCGCTTGTCCGGAGGTATCAAACGTTCGGAGATCATGCATAACCTGAATGCCATGATATCTGCTGAGAGGGTATCCGTGCTGAAAAAAGATCTGAAACCATTTACTTCATGTTATGATGTGGCAATTATCGGCAGCGGACCGGGTGGACTTACAGCCGGATTATATCTTTGCCAGGCACGCATAAATACGGTATTGATTGACACGGGTTTGCCCGGCGGACATGTCAGTCTCACACACCAGGTATCTAATTATCCTGGTTTTATTGAACCGCAACCTGGCTACCTCCTTTCACATAACATGTCGGAACAGACCAAAAAATGCGGAAGCGAATTTAAGGTTGCCGTTGATGTCACGAGGGTTGACCTTGAGAAAAAGGAGATTGTAATTGATGAGTATGAAACAGTCATGGCAAAAAAGATCATAGTTGCCACCGGTACCTCTCCCAATTATCTGAATGTTCCCGGGGAAAAGGAGTTTAAAGGAAATGGTATATCCTATTGTGCCACCTGCGATGCCAAATATTATGGTGATAAAGAAGTGATGGTCATCGGAGGAGGCAATTCTGCCGTTGAAGAAGCGGAATTTATCACGCGGTTTGCTTCCAAATTAACGGTTGTGCATCAATTTGAAAAATTCCAGGCTAATAAACAAGCCCAGGAAAAATTGCTGGCCAATCCCCGGGTTGAGGTTTTGTTCCGTCATGAACCCAGATCTTTCACCCGAAAAGGAGAAAAGATGATTGTTACAGTGCAGGATCTGGGATCGGGTAAAATGAAAGAACTGTCTGTCGACGGTGTCTTTATATTTGTGGGTTTAAAACCTAACGTAGATATGTTGGGTGGAAAACTGGAGATTGATAACTGGGGATACATAAAAACGGATGAGGATATGCATACCAGCGTGGATGGAATATATGCCGTAGGCGATGTAAGAAGCAAGAAATACAGGCAGATCACAACAGCCATTGCTGACGGGACAATTGCTGCAATAAATATTACGAAGGAGCTGGATAATTAGGCTGCGCTTTTGTTAATAATTTGTTAAATATTTATGCCTGCATATACAGGCATCATTTTTGTGCGTTTTTATCTCATGTTTAATTAAACAAATGAAAGGAATTGACATGAAAAAAGCATTTCTTGCTTCCGTTACTGGATTTTTAATACTGATATCCCTGGTTTCGATAGCTGCACTGCCCGGGAAAAATTCATCTCCGGAACATAAAGTGAATATCAGTTTGGTGGATAGCAAAATACAACTGACCGGCGAAATAACTGGCGGAGAACACACTGGCTCTGCAAAACTCACAGGCGGGGAATTGGTACTTGATAATAATGAGATTAAAGGCGGCTCATTTACAATTGATCTCATTTCTATGAATAACAAGGATTCCAAAGCCCGGTTTGAGATAAAAAAAGTAACCAAATTACCCGTAACCAGAACAGAACAGGGAGATATTAAATTCACTCATAAGATTGAAGGCGAGCTCACTATGCAGGGTCACACCAGAACCTTAAGTTTTGATGCCAGCGTAAATATGCTGAACGGAAAGGTAGCCGCAGCTTCTGATGACTTCAGAATTGACAAGGATACCAGTCTGAAGCTGGATCTGGTGACGGATTAGGGGCTTAGGGGCTTAGGGGCTTAGGGGCTTAGGGGCTTAGGGGCTTAGGGGCTTAGGGGCTTAGGGGCTTAGGGGCTTAGGGGCTTAGGGGCTTAGGGGTTTCAGGATAGATACTGTCTACGGGATTTATTCCTGCTTGTCCTAAGTCCCTATTCCAGATAAACATTCTTCACGAATCCGTTCTTCCGGACAGAGGACTGGTCTGTTACCTTTTTACCATTTATAAAGTAGTCTTTGATATAAATATTTTGAACGAGGTGGGTACTGTCATATCCCACAAAATTAATAAATGTGGGATTGGTACTGTTATAACGTATATTGTTAAAATGAATATTGCTGATATTTCCTCTGATTGTATCAGTTGTCCACATGTTAAATCCTTTTATGATCAATTCAATGGTCTTGCCCAGTTCGTTTTTATCCATCGGGGTGGTCCCGATGGTAATGCTGTCAAGAATAGGATCCTCAATGCATATATCTTCAAAACGGACATTTTTAACGTATCCCCTGTCCCCGTTCTGAATATCAATGGCAATCCAGGTAAAATGGGGTACCTGGCAATGGGTGAATGAAATATTCCTCATTGTATCCACAACGGTCTCCAGGCCAAGTTCAATGGGCCTTCCCCAGTCATTCCACAGTACGCAATTATCAACTGTAATGTTTTCAATGATGTTATGTTCTTTATCATAAGCTCCATTGAGTCCCTTTATTGCAATATTATCATCAAAGGCCCGGACAAAGCTATTTTTGATGGTTACATTCCGGCTGTTCACAATGTCAATTCCATCGGAATTGTATCGCCACAATCCGATCAGTTTGATATTATCAATTGTCACACTGTCACAGAGACCGGGAAGGACAGTCCAAATATGCGGATCACGGAGAATAATGCCGCTTATGTTCGCATTGACAACATTTTTCAGATATATCATATTGGGCGCTTCATCGCGGGCAATTTTGCTGGCATCCAGTATGCCCCTCCCATGTAATTCTTATGTTCCGGGTGTTTTCACTCACAATCACACCGTAAACAATAGCACCACCATCGATGAAAACAGTCTCGTTGCTGTTCAGCCTGATAACACCTGCCTCATGAACACCCGGACCGAAATAATGAACCTTGGGATCCTGTTTATCAATTTTGAAATCTTCTACCGGATTGGCAAAAATGTGCAGGGCATGATGATAACCATTGACCTCCACCACGAACTGGCATGGCTTGGATATCGTCAATTTAATAGTGTTGCCTTCAACAGTAGGTATAATGCCATATTCCTTCGGCCTGATGTCGAGTGTTTCGATTTTTTTATGTGAAGTGATCACTATTTCCGTTTTTCCATTCAGGTCGAAATAGGCAAATGAGGCAATTTCAGTCTGGCTTAATGGTCGCTGGTATCCGGGCCATACCTGGTTGACCGGTAACCTTGATACCCTTGCCTGGTAAATAAATGCCGGTTTGCCCTCGACAAGCATCTCAAAATCATTTGATTTTAATTCCGATTCAGGAGCGGTATACAAAATTGTTTTTGACCGGAAACCGCATGATGCTGCCAAAATGCAAGCCAAAACCAAAACAAACTGTTTCATAGTAGTGAGTTATTTATTTTTCAGGAATCCAGGTACAAATCCTTTTTCCCGATCCAACTGTCTACCGAAGCATAGTCTGTCATATGGATCATGCCATCTGTTGTGGGAACAAGAAATTGCATTTTTGTTGTTTTAAGGAGGGTGTTTCACTTTTAATATCCACATAACCATCTTTTGAAATAATCGTAACGGGCTTGTTAAAATCAGGATCGATGTTTTCGTCCCGGGCCAAAACCACGGGTCCCATTAACAGGGCCTGAAAATGATCACCTTTCCGGTTACTCCCTTTTGGTGCATCCATCACACGGCATCGCATATCCAGCAATAGCTCAATCTGATCTCCGCAAGTCCATTTTCGGTTTATGTCTGCATATGTGCCGGCCAAAGCATGCACCGGTTCTCCATTTATTGTCAGAATAGTATCCTTGCTCCATGAAGGGATCCTTAACCTGATGCTGAATTTCCCTGGTTTTTGTGGTGTTACACGTACCGTAACTTTTCCCGATAACGGAAAATCCGATTTAATCTCCAGTTTAACATCCTTGCCTTCCGGTGTCTGGGCCGTTGCCACAGCCGCATTATAAAGATTTATCACCGGTCCCTTATTGGAATTCATAACCGCCACGAAGGGCAAATAAGCCAATCCCATAGGACCGTTTAAATTGCAGCAGGTAACATAAACCCCGTTTACAATTCCTCCCCACCCTTCCGGATTTGTTTTTACACCATTCAGCAGGTTTACATAGCTGAAGCCGTCTCCGGCAGGTTTCATTGCACCTGTCAATCCATTGTAGGCATATTTTTCGATCATATCCACAGCCAGCGGATCTCCGTTCAGGCGGAGTATCTGGGAGCAAAACTTCAGCCAGGTAACGCCAACACAGGTTTCCATCATCCGGCTCATATCAGGATTTGTCTGTTCAAGGGCAGTATTATCCCATGCCTCCCCCATTACCGGAGGATGGTAAGGCTGATCTCCTCCTCCGTTTCCGATGAGGGTGATCTCATGGGTTATAATATTATGATAAAGATTTTCAAACTGCAGTCTTCCAATGATCGTTACCCGTCACACGATAGTATTCCACCAGTCCTTCAAACAAGGACATCATTTCATAGGCCTTCGGATAAACTCCGCCTATCTTTTCGGGAACAATATTATTGTACGCATCTTCAATAATCTGATAGCCTTTTGCACCCCCTGCCACCTCAACGATATACCGGGCAAAATCAAGATACCTTGATCTTTTGTAAGATTATACAACCGCATAATCGGTTCAAGAACGTGCCTGATTCTATATGATTGGGACTCCAACCCTGATCAGTTATCGGAACCTTTGGGTGACGGACCGATCTGGTCGACCAGGCAATCCGCCTCATCTATCATGGCCTTCAATACCTCGGGATCCTGATCCACCTGCATATAATATTCATCCAGGCCCAGCAAACATATTTCCGTTCCCACAGATCTCCTCCCGGGCCATCCGGTTGCTGAGAAACCGGCGAACAACTGATACTGCCATTTTCCCTTTTTGTACTAAGCAGATCATTTACTGAAGCCTGAAGGATATTCTTCAGTTCAGGATCCTGTGTATACCGGTAGAACATGCATCCCGACCGCATAGCCTTTCCCCACATCTCACCCTGTGCAAAGAATTCCCTGCCTGATCTGAATTTTTCAACAAATCCGGCATAGGGAACCACTCCTTTGTTCCAATGACTGATAGAGTTCTGAATATAATCTTCAAAATAACCTGTGAAATGAATTGAATTGGCGCTTTAAAGGAGTAAACTGATCCGTTACCTTCGATGAAGGACGGCATGCAGAGAGGGCAATACAAACAAAAATAAGAATCCCGGATTTTTTCATTGACAAAGTTCTTTCTACTGAGTTTTAATTTCCTGACGCATATACCTGATCTGATCGTAAAACCAGTTATAATCGTTCTCCCTGAAGAACGGATACTTTTTCTCTCCCTTTCGCCATCCAACCTGGGTGGCATAAAAAACATACAGCCACCATTTTCCTTCACGGTAGGTTACCAGTGCCTGGGGTATCTGATTCGCATCAATACCAGGATCCGGATCAAAAAAGTACATTTTTTCCCATGTGATCCCATCAGCTGATTTGGCCATGCGGATCTGCCTTCCCTGCCAGCCCGCATTCAATTTTTTTCCCTGCAGGCGCTGTTGATTTGGTATATCCCGGGGCATCTGAAAAGGCATAATAACACGATCCGATTTTCACCACTTCAGGATTTGGCCATCCGATCCAGCAAGGGTTTTTCCAGGGGATGAGCAAATTCAAACTTGCCTGTTCTGAAATCTCCTTTATTTAAAGCCAGACCCATGTAAAGACCGGGGTTAGCTGCATTGTAATAATCAAAATAGAGCCTCCAGTTTCCGGCTTCATCATCCCAGCGAAGACAGGGACGATGAAAATCACCGATCCGCGTAGGAGAAGGATCAGGCGGATATTTGTTGTCCACCGCTGCGATAAGCAATGGTTTGTCGAGTCTTCGTCCAGTGAATTCCATCGGCAGATGTTGCCCCGTTCACACACTGGATCATGTGCGAGGGATATCCTGCAATATCCTTGTTCGAAAATTCAGGAGGTTCAATCGGTTCCTTGCTGTTTGGATCAGTAAATGCTTTGGATGTGGCACTATAGGCCATATAATACATCCCATCCTTATAAACTACCGAAGGATCCCCGGCATGAAAGGTATCGTAGTAATTATTCACCGAATCAGTGGAAGCATACAAAACGGATGCCCATTTGGTGTTTATTTTGTTTGCATCCCAGCTTCCGTCTTTACAGTAGACTTCCCAGGTATCCAGATCTTTTCCCCTGGCGAAATAGATGGCATCCATGCCTGCAATATCCGTGTTACCAATATCCACTATCCATCCGAAAAACCACATACGATACGGATAGGCGCTATCGGGTACTTCAACAATGCATGGATTATAGGCATGCATGAATCCTTCAAACGCTGTTTTATAGTTTCGTTCCCACCCATCCAGGGGCAGATCAGGACACGTGGTCATGGATAATATCGGAATCCCTGTTTCGATATTCTTTTTCTGAACTGTCTGACATTGTGAGAAAACGAAAGCAACTGACAAAAGCAGGATGCTCTTTTTCAATAAAGATAAATCTGTTTTCATGCTGTCTATGTATTAATTATTTTCTCTTTACCAGTTTGATAGCTTTTTTGGAACCGTCGCTGCTTTTCACAACCAGCAAATAAATGCCCGGTTGCAGGTCAGATCCGATCCTGCTTGTGGTGGAACCATTTCTGATGGGCTGCAGTTCTGTTAGCTGGCCCAGCAGATCATACAATTCAAGCCTGTCAGTCTGGATTTTGAGTATGAATTACAAATTCTGCGGATGAAGGATTGGGCATGACAACAATGGCATTTTCAGTCCCGGTTATTACGCTGGTAGGCATGAAGGTGATCTCTATCCTGTGCACGGTTACGATGCCTTCAAAATCAAAACGTAAAATCTGGTTTCCGGATGTTAAAGGGATATCCGTTTCAACATCGTACCATGGTTCTGCGGTTCCTGTATTCCCCACATCTACAGTGGCAACCTCTTCACCATTGGCCTTTATAATAACCATTTTAGTTCCACTGGCTGCCGGAACACGGAACTTGAAATGATAGTTTCCTGACGCGCTAACATTTACAGGGTAATCCACAAAGCCATAAGCTACCTTGATGTTCTTGCCGCCGTCACTATCTGTGGAGTTGGTAATTGAAACACCCTTTCCCTTTCTGAAGTCTTCCACGGTAATTGATCCCGGTAACGGTATGGCGGATTTAACCGTAAAGCTCAATATATTGGATTCGGAAAGTACCCCGTCAGTATCCTGCACCGTGGCCGACAAAGAGTGGTCGCCCACAGTAAGATTTTTAACTGCTATTTCCTCCGCAGCCTCCTGTGCAATAAGCTCATCATTGTCATACACCTTCACGTTTTCAACCGATCCGTCCGGATCCGCCGAACGAACGATGGCTGCCGTATCGAACGTACTGAAGTAGTTCTGGGTGGCATTAAAAGAAATTGAAACGGAAGGCGCCTGATTGTACTTAAACAGCATGGAAGGAGATACCTTGCTCTTTTCCTGTCCCGAACCGGCTATTTCAATATTCAGCAGTTTTGTGTTTTCTGCCCTTGTAATGTAATCTAACGTTACAGGGTGTTTCCCGGGCATCAGCCTGATGATACCGCTCGCTTCTCCGCCAACCGCATCTGCTGAAACTACCAGCGTATTGCCAATGTAGAATTTGGCATCCAGGTCTGTATTGAGCGTAAAGGTGTAGGCATCCTTTACAGGAACCTCAATGAATCCGGTATACCGTAATCCGAAATTGGATGCCGTTTGAACCGGAATATCAAAATCAGACGGGAAGCCGGTAAGTATAATCTTCTGCTCAAAAAAGGTGGGAATTGTATCAAATTCACCCTCATACTGGTCAAACCGGATACCCTGGTTGATGCCTTCGGGATATTCCGCATTACGGTACCGGTCATCCGACCATTCCACCTTATACACATAGTTAAACCTTGCTCCGGGGGCTACATCACCGTTCTCATAAAAATCCATGATGTTGCCTTCATCCTGCATATTATCGCTCCATTTGAATTCAACGTCGATTCCCATTTCGGCAGACAGGTTGAAAACCGACCGTTTTACTTTAACAACCAGCGTTTTTCCGTTTACCGAGTAGGCTGCCTTGCCGGCCGTATTCCAGTTCCAGGAACTCACACTTTTTTCCACATAGGCGGAATCATCCGGATTCAGGCGGTTTATGACAAAATCATATCCTTCCCAGCCGGTGGTTTTATTGCGATCAATGTCAATGAATAGGCGCATCCATTTCGGATCGGTCTTGTCGGTTAGGTCATCGGCGGTTTCAACGTAGAAATAGAGGTAATCTGAATCCCTGGCAACCTTCGCGCCTGTTATATCATTCCTTCCGGTTGTATTTGTATACACCAGTTCAGTACCCTGGCCGGCATGATTCCGGTGCAAAGTATTTCCTTTATAGGACAGGTATTCCGGCATTACATCAGTCCAGCCGGCCAGATCATCCATCACTATGGTTTTTGAACCGGAAGCGGTATCGGGGCTCTGCATCCCTTTAAACCTACGAATATTGCTGACAAGCTGCATGTAATAAACATCGCCTTTATTGCCCCAGGATTTGACCGGTTCAATATCCCGGCTTTTCTCAGCACTGTACTCATCAACAAAGGCAAATGGCTGCACATCCCAGTCAAAATGGCGTCCGGCAATCCATTCGTTCCACCCGGTAATAAATACAAGGTCGGGATCCAGTTCAAATGCACGACCCCATTGTTCCTGGAAATTAAGTCCTTTTAAATAGGCTTCCGGGCGTGTATCCTGTCCCGCTGCTTTTGTGTAACTCCTGCCATAGGTAAGCGGGGTATTAAAACCGGATGCATGGCCGCCACTGGCATCGGAGGCATTCTGGGCAACACCGACTGTAACCTCCTCATATCCGCCTCCTGGTTTTGGAGCAAATCCGTGTTGCGGATAGTTTTCAAGCCATCCCCACTGATCATTCCGGCTGGGTCCGTTTACATAATCAGGTTGTCCGGGACGGAATGTGAAAAACTCCTTTATGGCATTAACAGTTTCCTGATCAGCCGAACTCGTAACTGCAACCGGAGTATGATTGGTTCCTGTCGTAAGAGGGGTAAAAACAATTTGCGGATCATACGAAATCTCACTTTCGTAATTTCCGGCCACCTGGCTTCCTGCGTAAAAACTAACAGCAGGATCATTGCTGTCAGTCCACTTCCATACTCCCACATCTTCGGTCCCATTGCTTAATTCCCACACATAATCACCCGCCTCCTGGACATCAAATGTCAATTCGAGTTTTTGATTATCGTTGAAGTTAACATAGGTCTTCTCCGCTACAGGAGTTCCTGATACACTGGTAGCATAATTCGTATTCCATTTGTATAAGCTGAAAGTCATATTACCCACATTATTATTGTAGCTGGGACAAGAAGCATTAATTGCATAAAAAGGGGCAGTGGCCGTAAACTTCAATCCGGCAAAATTTCCGGTTTGGGCTACCAGACTCTCAGGATAGGACATGATCAAAGGCTTGCCTTTCCATTTGAACCACAGGTCCTCATATAAACCGGGTTGATAAATCTCAGTGTATAATTGATACATGGATGCCATTGAATTGGATCCTGCGCTGAATGGAAGCAAAAAGGCAATCTGGGGTGTTTTAACACCGTCTTTCCTGGCCTGATCCCAGACCTGGAACAATACAGTATAAGAGGTTCTCCAGGTTAGGCTCCCGTTTGTACAATCGAAAAAGACAACATCCACGCCGGCATCTGCCAGCATTTCAGCGTGCTTTCTTAGAATCCATTCATCAGAGGTCCTGTAATAGCCGAATAAGGGCTCATCCCACCAGAATACCCCCGGGGATATGCCCTGCCAGGCCGGATGATCTTTATCTGTAGCCGCCTCAGGGTATTGTTCCAGGATTTCGGTAATATTCATAACCGGAGAAAAATAAGCGTTACCATCCGTATGCCATGTCCAATAAAACATGGCAATATACTTGTCATTTTTTGCAGATCCCGTCTGGCTGACGTCAGGTAACTTCCGGCCAAGGCCGTCCGTGGCAGTCCATCGGTCACTGGTAATATTCCAGTCCTGAGAAAATCCGGTTATGGAAGCAAAAATAAAAACAGCAAAAAATAAACTTCGGGCTACAGAACGCTTGCTCATAATCAATGGGATTTATGTGGTGTAAATATTTTTCTATAGGTTAACTGAAAGTTTTACTTCTACCGGTAAAGGAGTGTCTGAAACCTGGTCCATTTCCGTTTTCGACAGTTTGTAACGGGTATTCACACCGTTGGCTGTAATTGTAACCATATTCTGGCCTTTGGATAATTCCTTAACGGGAATTTCACAAGTCACACCGGTCAAATCCTTAAACAAAACTTTGTCACCTATAGAGACTGTATAATTTGCCGGGTCTTTGCCAATCACTGACCAGGTGATCTTAACGGACTGATCTGTTTTTTCACTGATATTCGCAGCCATAACAGTACTATTCATATCCTTTTCATTAAATATATCCATTAAGGCTTTGGTCATATTCAGATAATAAAAGCCCCATCCGCCTGTTTTGTCGCGTAAACCGGGTGCGGTTAAGGAAACCGGTTCAAAGTCATCACTAAACTCCATACTGTGTTCATCAAGGTATATCTCATGATTTTCACCCAGGCCGTGGCCTTCAGGTTGACCGGCAAATTCATTGAACTGATGCAGGAATATGACCTGTGGTTTTGACTTTAGCGCAAATTTGAATGATTCAATATAGGTTGTACCGCCTCTTTTGCCCCATGTATTGGGGGCAGTCCAGCCCAACGGCTCGAAAAAAGCATTTGTTACCGTAATAGCTTCCGGTTTTCCGTCCTTATAGGTGACCATGGGTTCAAGAGAACCATCCATCCATGACCAGAAACCCAGTTCATGATGCCGTGTAATTTGATTCTGGGACGACATCCATCGGATTGTAAAATGGGAATCGTCAACCGGTCCCTGGGCTCTGCGAAATGCATCCAGTTCAGTTTCACTCATAGCAAGTGTTTGCTTAAAGAAGGGAACCCTGAAAGCGGATTTGGCAGTTCCTTTTTTGCTGCCCAGGGCACCCGTATCGAGGATTATCATCAATGGTTTACCTTCAAACTCCTGAAAAAGGCCTTTGAATCTTGGATTCAAAACATAATTCTGGTATATCCATTCCAGTTGTTCATTTAATGCGACCATAGTAGCCGGGGGTCCGTTGCTGATACCGGGCATGAGCGCCACTTTCGGCACATCGATTCCCTCATCACGCATTTTTGCCAGTACCTCAAGAAATACGGTGGTGGCATGTACTATGGAACGTGCACCGCCTTCAATTTCGTTCCAGTGCTTTTTTGCCCAGATATGATTTGACCAGTCGGGCATAATAAAGTTTACACCCAGATCCATGAACCACAATACATGTTGCCTTATTACGTCCTCATTATAGGAGTCATAAATACCAACCACAGGTATTGCCTCCGCTGATGAAAATAAACCTGGGCCCGGTATGAACCAGGATTCCCACTGAACACAGAAAAGATGTCCGTTTTCAGCTGCGGCAGGCATAATTCTGCGTTTGACATTCACTTTGCACACATTGGATATACTGTCCGACGCAGGCATAATGCTTCCTGCTACCAGATATTGCATATTGGATGAACCCATCCAGTTATTGGGATCTGCTTTGACGGCAATAACCTGAATATCATGATTGCCCGGATTGGGCAGCGGGAGAAGAAAGGTTGCATTTCCATTCGAATCCGGACGCTCATGTGAGCCCCACCGGCGTTGATTCACATAGGGCAGTAATAAAATGTCTTTAGGGGATTCCCCTGCTTTAAAATTAATATGGGCAGTCACAATGATGGAATGGCCCATGGAAATTGAATCCTTGTCCGTTTTTATAGTGATGGATTCTTTTGATAATTTCCCTTTACAGGCAAGGCATCCGAGAATGATGCTACAAGCCACGGTCAGCCGGAATAATGAGGTTAATTTCATAATAGTCTTAGGTTATGCAGTGAAAGTGCCTTTTGAAAAAGGTTCATTGTATAGCAGCGATCTGGCTGCAACAGAAAAGATCTTATATATAAAAAGGAAAAGGAGAGTCATCAATAAATAATTCCTCTCCTTTTCACAATAAATCAATTTGATAAGTGGTTAAAACATAAATGTTTTTTCACTCCATAAAATCAATCAATACAAATTCTACACTTACCTGGAAATAACAACCTTCTGTGTAGAAACTTCCTTACCTGACTGAATAGTTACTGAATACAAGCCTTTGGCAAGATCAGAAACATTTACAGAAGATACATTCCTTACGCTTCTTACCACGCGGCCGTCAATGTTCATAATGGTGATGTCAGCATTTTTGCCACCCTTTACGCTCAAAACGTCACTTGTGGGGTTCGGATATACAAATAAACCTTCTGCTTTTACATCCACAACACCGGTAGCCGCAGCCAGGGCGATATTATCAATGTAAACTGTAGCACCAGCGGTTCTGGTTTCAGGAAAATCAGGGAATATCGTAAGTCTGTCATAGTTAAATCCGATGACGGCACTAAAGTCAGCCGTAACCAATTCCCATTCTTCTGTCAGGGTAACCGGAATTTTAACTTCCGTTACAGCGCCACCATTTGCAGGTGATTCGACCTTGATTCCAACCGGATCGGTACCTGATTTCCATACCATCATGGTAATCATATGATTAGCTTCGGTAAATTCAATGGTAGGATATGAATCTGAATATGTACCTGCCCATGGATCTGCGTCATCATTAACAATGAATTTCGCTACTTTATCGGAGGTATTGATTCCTGATTTATCCGGATTGTCTATAATTGTGAGATCAGCAGGACCAGCGGTACCGTTGCCAAAAATCTCCCATACTGCATCCGTTTCGGCTTCAAAGTCAACCGGGAATACTGCAGGAGCAAGAGGTTCACCATATCCAATGTCAATCTGGCTTTCGTTACCAGCCTGAATGTGTGCCCATACATCAGCTTTCTTGAGTTCCCATGCAGCTTTTGCTTCCGGCCACCAGTTCAGGTCACCGAGAGGAACATTTCTCTCTATCGAACCCTTCAGATACTGCTCATTGGTATAGGTTCCGTCAAATAAAGGCCATACGCTGTTATCGGAAAGGTCACCGCTTGGTATCCACCAATACTGTGCCCACTCTGTTGCGGGAGGATAATTTGTCTGAAGGTTGTCCAAGTGCGTGAACATAATTTGCAGGACTTGCCCACTCAATAAACAAAGTCTCATGTTCATAAATTGCCTGATCAGTCCACTGGGGATCAACATCAGCGATATAATTGCCAAATTTAAATTTCGGAAAATCCGTACTGCCAAACATCTGTGCTTCCCTGCTATTCAGGGTGTCACGGGGCCAAACCAAAGGATACAGGTAAACACCCGGGAGTGGAGGATCCTGTTCTTTACAGAATACGTTCATCTCGGTCAACCAGGTCATAGAAACCCTGTGCTCTGTAAAGTGCATTATATTCCACGAAATTCGGGCGTGTGGAAGGCATGACCTCATCAGTCAGGGTATCTGCGTAAATGAGGTTAGGCTTGGGCATACTGGGGTCTCCACCCGGCATAGGCTGCCAGTTATTTGCGTAAGGATCAACCTGGAGATCGAACATCAGGTTGTTTGTCCAGTATTCTTCCATTTTTTTGGTTGTCCAGTCAATCTGGCTCTTGGCAAAAACGAAGGTATTGTGGTTGAAAGCCACTACGTTATTTACCATGTCGCCAAAACTTCCCTGAAACACGTTCATACCCATACAAACAAAAGTATTGTTTTCAACCCACAAGGAATCAAAACCTTTGCCGGCTGCAGTATTGGAGAAATTAAAGAAGTGACCGTCATTCGGGCTCAGCATATGACCATGGTCAACAACCTGGTTGTTGGTAAAATAACATTTATTGCCTCCACCTGAACCGGTTACACCCTGTCCAACGCAGGAAGGATGAAATACGCAATTATCAACGACAATGCGGGCATCCATTTTACTTTCTACCAGACATTCAAATCCAACCTGGGCGTTAAGGTCTGCATTGACAATGAAAATGTTCTTGAGGGTTATGTCACCCTTTGAATCGAACATCTTGCTAAAAACAGCACCATTAACATCGGAACCTGTTTGCAGCGTTGCTGGCTTTCCACCTGCTTCAGCAGGTGCGCTGCCAATAATCTGTAAATGATAATCAACGTTTTCGATCGGTGCGTCCAAACCGTACCACTCACCGGCGGTAAGTTCATAAATCTTATCGCCACCATTGGCGAGAACAGCAGCATTCAATGTTCCTAAACCGGGTTCAACCACCAGGACATCCTGGGCAATTGTGTTCCCGATGAACAAGAAAGCTAGTAAAGCAATCATGTAAAATTTTCTCATCGTAATAGATTTAAATTAGTATTAATAGAAAAGTTAATAATTTCATTTGGATTGTTAGGTGTAATTTCTCTCCTTTCTTTTAGTAGGGTTAGTAATAAACTAATTTTTTCAGTTACTAAGTTATAAATTAAAATCGATATCTTACTCCAAGGTCAGCCGTCAAGCCAAATTTTTCTTGGTAGGTGAGCCGTGGATCACCCCTGAGTCTTTGTGATTCTGTGAAATTGGAGATGTTTGCAATATTGGCGATTACCTCGAATCCACTCAATTTGGCGATCCTGAATTTCTGTGTCAGCTGAAGATCCCATCGGTTAAAGTGTTCCTTTTGTGAATCCAGTCTGGGAGCACCCCGGTAGTTTTTCCCGGTATAGATCAAACCATTATACTGGTAGGAAAGCCATGCATTAAATCCCTTGTAGTTAAACCCAAGAGAAACGTTGGCTATTTGCTGTGGTTGATAAAGCATCGGGCCCTTTGTGGTAGAATCGACTCTCACGGAAACCGGACGTCCGCCTCCGGGAGGAACAACGCTTCTGATGTCAGTATATGGATAGGTTGTTTCCGAATGTGTATAGGTATAATTGGCATACAGGGTAAAAAAGCTAAAAGGCTTTGGCAAATAATAAAACGACGTCTGCCACTCAAGTTCCACACCTTCAACAAAAGCGGTATAGGGATGGTTCTCCCATATTGTCACATTCACCACTGCATTATCCGGGAACGGATCAATGATTTCGTCACCTCTGATACGTTGATAGGATCTTTGCCATATTTTATCGTCCACTGTTTTGTAAAAACCGGTGACCGAAAACAGTCCGATCTTGTCCCCGTGGAAGGTAAACTGTGCATCGTAACTGGTCCAGAGTTCGGGATTTAATTCCGGATTGTTAGCCGTGTAGGTAAACGGTGCCCAACCGGTATTTACGTAATAGTTTGGTGAGATGCCATTGAAATCTGGACGGCTCAATGTTTTCGTATATGAGAAATGTGCATAAAACTTATCTGTCGGTTTTATCCTCAGATGGATCATCGGCAGGAAGAACTGATCTGATCGCGAAGCTGATGTGGAATCTCCCGGGACCGGAGCAGAAACAGGAGGAGGATACTGCGGAGGCAATGCATAATATCCCTTCATATCGTCATTTGTTTTTTCATACCTGAATCCGGGCATGAACATTACATACTTGGTGATATTGAACTCCGGCATGATATAACCCGCCACGTAGGTTTCCCGGATATCCTGGTCATTCAGCATGCATCCGGCCACATTTTGAGAATAACCGAGCTTTGCGACTTCCCCCACAAGGGGAAGATAGTAACTCGGTCCGAGTGAATAAGCGTAATCCGATACTTCAGTCCAAGTGTTTGAGAGCTGGTTCAACCGGTCAATGTTAAAAGTAGTTCCATAATTGTAATCTCCGTTCAGAAAATTGTCAACTTCTTCCCCTTCCAGCCCAACAGCCAATAAACGGGGAATGTCATCGATCACAACCCAGTCCAGTGAATCCTGAAGAATCCTGGGTAAAAACTGGTTTGCTCCCACATTCTGACCGCCAACCTGATCATCCCTTGTCCTGTTTTTTACCCGGTATATTCCTCCGAATTTAACATTCCCGCTTATCAGCTCTCCTATTTTAAAAGGTACCGAAACATTCAGATAAGTATGGATGTTCCTGTCGTCAGTTTTGCTTTCAGTTACTCCTAATCCGGTCAGATAGCAGTCATTGAGCTTACTTGGATCATCAGTGAACAAAGGGACAATCTCTGTCGGATCCATTTTTCTATGCTCAATATCCGTAATTGCAGAGGAGGCTACATTATCGAAATTGAAGTTCCAGTTTTTTGAACCCGTATTATTGGCATTACCCAGGGAATATGCAATCCCGTAATCTGCCTTAATGTTGAGGAATTTTATTTTAGATTCACCGCTCAAGGCTGTCTGTAAAATATTGTTTTTATTGTCCGGACGGGTCTCGAATGAATATCCCACAGATCCGGCCCCGGTCACACCGTAGTTCTTCGACTGGCGTTCATAGTCATTCTTCGCGTTGTTATACATGCCGTATAACATCAATGTGGTACCTGGTGATACCTTAAAATCAACCGATAACAACAGCGATTTCCTGTAGATGATCGAAGTATTATTGTTCAGGTTTACACTATTCAGCAATATGTCCCCTTCCGGATCGCTGCCATCTATTCCATACCCGGCACTCATGGTCTGGATGCTCCGGTTAACCCTTTCGGCATTCACCGAAACCAATACCCCGAGCTTATCATTCAGGAAACGGTTGCTGACTTCACCCAATAGCTTATAATTGCCCCAGTAATCGTTCAACTGGTTATATCCCCCCTGTGCCATTAAATTTACGTGAAAATGCTGGGGTGCTTCCCGCAGCTTCAGGTTAACTGATCCTGCCACTGAATTCGCTTCCATATCCGCTGTCAGCGATTTGTAAACCTCAACCCCCTGCAAGGCATACTGCGAAATTCCGCTGATGTTCGTACCCCGGTTCTCCCCGCTCGTTGAAGCCATTTGTACCCCGTTCAGCGAAACCGAAGCATACCGCGGTTCAAGACCACGGATCATGAGGCCGGTGCCCTCGCCACCCGATCGTATGACCGAAATACCTGGCAAACGGCCAATGGCCTCTGTGGCATTTGCATCGGGATTCTCCTGCAAGCGGTCAGGCGCTACCACATTCTTTATCGTATTGGAATTGATCTGCTGCTGAACTGCCTGCTTCTGTCCTCTCCCCTGGGCCGTGATCACTACTTCCCCTAAGGTCTGAACGTCAGGACTCAACTCAATATCAATAGCCGATTGTGTGCCAACAGTTACCGTCTGTGACACATACCCGATAAAGGAATATACCAGAACTGATTCTGAGCCATTTACAAGAACTGAATACCTGCCATCCACCCCGGTTACGGTACCTGTTAAGGTTCCCTGCACCAATATATTCACTCCCGGTAAAACTTCTCCGGTGACTGCATCAGCTACTTTCCCGTTAACCCTTACCTGGGATTTATTCTGACCAAAAAGGAGTGAAGCAGAACAGAGCATGATAAGAACAAGCAGTGAAAATGTTTTTTTCATTTTTGAAAGGGGTAAATGAACTTATTATCTGTTTTTGTAATGGGCCGATGCAAATATTATTTATCCACCATGCATTCCTGCATAGTTGTTATAACAAGTTTAAGATTTAAATTTAAGCCAATCAATTTTTTTTAGCGGTTTCTTTTGTACTTTTTAGGCATTTATATATATAAAATGACCTGGTGCCATAAAGAAAAAAGGAGAGTATCTAAATCATATACTCTCCTTTTCACCATTACTCTTTTAACGAAGTGCTTATTGCACTTCGTTAAAACTGATCATTTGTAATTCATGTGCTTATCTGGCGATAATCACCTTTTGTTGTGAAACCTTATTTCCTTCTTTAATGGTAACTGAATACAGACCATTGTCAAGATCAGAAATATTCACACTTGATACATTCTTTGCACTTCTAACCACGCGTCCATCAATGTTCATGATCGTTACGTCAGCATTTTTGGATCCTTTCACGTTCAGAATGTCACTTGCCGGGTTGGGATATACACTGAGTTTTTTTGAATCAGCAATATTACCCGGAAGTCCTGTTGCAGCGGATGGAATCAATACAGCATCAATAACATGTACAACGCCATTATCTGCTTCTATATCTGCTACAGTAACCTTGGCATCATTGATGAAAACGCCGTCGCCATTGATGGTCACGGTAATGTCTTTACCCAGCAGTGTAGTGGCCGTCTGACCGTCGGAGAGATCAGCTGACATGACCTTTCCGCTTACCACATGGTACAGGAGTATGTCGGCCAGGTCGCCGGTCGGATCTGCGAGCAGGTCATCCAGTGTACCTGCGGGAAGAGCAGCGAATGCATCGTCCGTGGGGGCAAATACGGTAAAGGGACCCTCAGCTGACAGATCATCAGCCAGTTCAGCAGCTATGACAGCAGCTTCGAGTGTTTCATGATCGGGACTGGCAACAATAATATCAACAACAGTATTGCTTGTCGTAATTGCATATTGATCTTCATTCAGCGCTAAGATGTGTTCCATGATCATCTCTTTTTCAGCTTCCCATTTTGCTTTATTTTCAGGGAACCAGTTCAGGTCACCCAACGGAAGACCTTCAGTAGAAGCAGTTAACAATTCAGCATTTGTGTAGACACCATTAAAACGTGGCCATGTTTGCGGGTATTCAGCCATTGAAACACCATTCCAATTGTCAATATCCCAATTGTAACCTGGAAGTGCGTTTGCATCAATTTCAGGGTCTCCATATACAAATTTGCCAAACCATCCGTTTATAAAAGTACCCACACTATCCTCCATATTTGTAATCCTGGCATCTTCCCATTGAGGGTCAATATCATACATATTATGATTGTATTTCATATTGGGCCAGTTTGTATCATCGTTCAATATCCTGTTTTCTCTGCTTGAATCAGCAGGAGATACTACAGGTATCCCGGCATAATCCGTAGGAGTATTCTCATCCCAAAGCATGGGTATGAGATACAAATCTCCGCCATATTTAGTCTTTGCATTTGTTATCAGGCTTTTTAACTGGGGCGAATTGTACTGAAGGTTCCGCTGCCAGAACATTGTTCTTTCAGAAGGCAAGGTTTCATTCATGAATGAACCGTTACCATCATCAACCTGCATTGTATCAGTACTGGTAAGGCTAAGCATGGTATTACCCAGTCTGTAATCAGGGAAGAATTGTCCCCATGTATACATCTGTGCATATATGCTTGGATCCACCATCAGGTTGTTGGTAAAAAAGAAATTCGGGTCATTGTATGACTTTTTGATCCATACATCATGCCACAGAATAGTGTTATGGTTTATCCAGATAAATCCATTGGTCGGCTGACTGTGAAAACCACGTGCAAGAAAGTCCTGTCCTGAAGAAACAAATGTATTATTCTCTACCCAGAGTGTATCCAATTGCTGACCTTGAATCCAGCCACCATCATTAGGCGAGCTGATATAGCCATTGCGAAAGATCTGACTGTTGGTCAGATACAGCTTGGAGTGGTCACCCGTAGCTCCACCTCCAAAAGTGTAGTTAATACCTGCCGGATCAATAACACAATTGTCAACGACAACGCGAACTGCAGCATTAAAATTCATAACCGTAGTCCCGATAGTCCCTGAAAAATCCTGATCGGCAAGAAATACATTTTTAAGTGTCAGGTTGGTAAATAAATTGAACAGACTGGGAAAAACAGATCCGTCCTGTGCATTTCCTACCTGGATAACGGCAGGAAGGCCATCCGTTTTTTCACCAATAATCTGCAGTCCCGACAATTCCGGACCAGCTTCAATAATAGCATCCAGACCGTACCAGGCACCAGCTTCGAGCTTGTAAATTTTAGCGTCGCCATTCTCGAGAATAGCCGCATTTAAAGTCCCAAGTCCAGGTGCTACCACAAGGGTATCCTGTGCAAAGGAAATACTACTCAGACCCAGTAAAGCGGTCCCAATAATACTAATAAAGTTAAGTTTTCTCATGTTTAAATTGATTTAGTTTAGTAAATAGAAAAGATTGTATCAACTGTTATAATGAACTCTATATAAATCTTATCATTAGTTATTCTCAAAAAGGTTAAAAAATCCGTAATTCATATGTGAAATAATTTGAATGGTCATTCTAAAATGAATATCTGATTCCAAGATCTGCCGTCCAGCCATAACTTTCCACATAGGTTGGCCGGCTATCACCCCTGTTATATTGTTTTTCCTGGATATTATTTAGATTTGCTACATTGAATAACAACTCCAGTCCTTTTACAGGAAGTCCCAGCTTGCCCTGCAGCCCCCACCTGTAGAACGCATTTTTATAATTGTCAAATTCCTCCTGAACGGCTCTATTGGTGAGTATGGCTCCTATATACTGGAATGATACATAGATATCAAATTTTTTATAGCTGAACCCAAGCGAAACATTGGCCAGGGACTTGGGCTGATTAATCATCATTCCGGTAAATGTCGAATCGCTCCGGACCTTCTCAAAGATTGGTCTTCCAGCGGATGTGGTACCTGTTTGTATAATATTTACCTCAGAAAAAGGATAAGTTGTCTCGTTCTTCAGAATCGAATAATTTGCCGTTAATGAAAATAGATTAAAAGGTGATGGTAAAAACCGGAAATCCGTCTGCCATTCTATTTCAAAGCCTTTTACAGTTGAATTATACTCATTATTGTACCATGAGCCAACAAGTACCTCGTCATTGCTGGCAAAGGTGGATACAACAGGATCACTAGTGACCCTCATCCATGACCGGTACCAGATTTTATCCTGAACTGTTTTATAAAAACCATTCAGTGAAAGCAATCCGATTTTATTATTAAAAATCGAGAGCATTACATCATAATTGGTCCATAACTCGGGCTTTAGATCAGGATTTCCATAGGTATAGGAGAATGGTTTCAAACCATTTTCCAGGTATTCAAATGGAATAATTGAATTATAGTCCGGACGATGTATTGTTTGAGTATAAGAGAATTGGAGAGTCGCCCATTTTATAGGTTTTACTTTCAGGTGAACCATCGGGAAAAAATGTCCGTTTTGCTGGGAAGCTGAAGTTTCATATCCGGGTAATCTGATTCCCTCATCCAATGCACGCTGAACAAACCAACCGGTCATATCATCCTTCATGTTCTCGTAGCGGACCCCGGGTATAAAATCAACTTTCTTACCTATGCTGATTTCAGCCATTGCATAACCTGCATAATAATCTTCAGCAACCGAATTGTCATTAACTACACTTTGACGCAAATCATAATAACTGATCATTCTTTCCTGACCAAATATCGGCTGCCATGCAGTTCCTCCAAGTCCGAGATAATAACCGGTTATGTCCTGCCACCAGTTATAAACCTCATTTAATCTGTTTATATCCGGAACCCATCCAAAACTGTATTCAGTTCCCTGAAGGAATTTACTATTGTCTTCCACATATATGTTTTCCATAGTAACAGCTTGTTGGGTATTAAGTGATACCCAGGGCAATGCCCAGTCAATTCCGTCACCTGTTTGCTGAATCCCTGAAATAAGCTTATGAAACGGCGGCCCTCCATAAACCTTGTAATCCGCATTGTGACTTCTGTTTTTGTGCTTGTATTGCCCGCCAGCTTTTACTTTTCCGCTGATAAAATCTGTCAGTTTAAATGGCACTGTAACATCTGCATGTGCATCAAATTGTTTTTCATCCATCCAATCTTCACCATCTGACCCGGGGCCATATAAACCAAAATTCTTTAAATTTTCAGGGGTAGGCTCGTCATTGGCCAAACTAAGTATCTCAACCAATGGAAGGCTTCTTTTTTCCTGTGTCCCGTCTTCCGGATTGAATCCAAATGGATTGAAAACATTCATAGCAATACTTTTACTATGACTATTTGATAATGAATATGCTGTTCCATAATCCAGCTGAATTATTCCCAGCGTATGTTTGCCGATAACAGCTCCGGAATAAATGTACCCATCGCCTTTTGCCTGATTCGTATTATACCCAACCCCACTTTTCGGAGCAAAACTTTTGCTCATGCTAAAATTGTCAGTGGGATTATAGGAAAAGAAATTGGAAAACTGAATAGTTGATTTAGGTGAAAAACGGTAGTCAAATACGAGTGTGCCCGAACTTCTATGAATGATGTTACTGATATCATTTAAATTGACATTATTTACATACATGGGTTCAAACTCCCCGGCCGGGGCATTATTGGACTCAATGGAATAACCGGCAGACAGCGTCTGAGTACTGCGATTGACCCTTTCAACGCTCGCACCAAAACTCACACCCAGTTTGTCTTCAAAAAAGCGATTACTTATTTCCCCAAATATTTTATAGTTTTTCCAGTCGTTATTCTGATTATTATAGCCCCCCTGTACCGTTAAACTGCTATGCAGTCCGCTGGGAGCCGTCTGTAACAACATATTAACAGTACCTGACACTGAATTTGCGTCCATATCAGGAGTAAGTGATTTGTATACTTCAATACCCTGCAAAGAAGACTGTGATATTCCACTTAAGTTGGCATTTCTGCTGGTCCCCTTATTGGAAGGAATTTCAATCCCGTTCAATAATACTTTATTGTATTCGGGAGCCATTCCCCTGATTACAATATCACTGGCTTCACCTCCCGACCTTGTTACAGAAACTCCGGGTAAACGACCTATTGATTCGGCTGCGTTGGCGTCAGGGTTATTCTGAATTCTATCGGTAGAAACAACATTCTTAATGGATATGGCCGCAAGTTGCTGATTTATTGCAGCCATCTGACCTTTTGACTGGGCGCTTATAACAACTTCTTCCAGGTTTGTGCTTTTACTTGCCAGAACTGCATTCAGAGTAAAGCTCTGATTATTCTCGATAGCTACTTCAAACTCCTGCGCCTCATAACCTATATATATCACATGAACAACAAATTTCCCTGCTGACAATGATGAAATAACAAAATAACCATCCAAGTCTGTAACAGCACCAATTTGAGATTTCAACTCAATCCTTTGCCCACCCTCAATCTTATGGGTAATTACAATATTGGCAAAAGGTAATGGCTCGCCTTCGGTGCTTGTAATCCTTCCCTGTAATGTACCTGAGCCATAAGCAGAAGCCAAACCTGACAAACAGATCAGAACAGCAATAACAGACTTTTTTAATATCCTGAGTGATCTCATCTTACACTTTTTTTATATTTAGAATAATTAGTGTTTTAGTGTTAACATTTGATTAAGATGTATTACTGATTACTGCCAATAAGTTGTTATTACAAGTTTAAGACTTTAATCTATCAAAAATAATTCTTTTCAGATATTTCTTTTATACTTTTTAGGCATTTATATATATAAAATGACACCTGAGTTATTGTAATTTTTACATAACTGAATTCTGAAAAAAGCACACTTCACTAATTGATTAATATGTTTGTACCTGCAGTCCAATCCTGCGCCAGATTAATCAAATCATCAATAATGCATTGAAATTCCGGATGAAGTTACACATTTTTTTTTCATCCGGGTCCGTTTTCAGATTGTATAAAGCTCCATCGGGATCTTTAACCCGGCTGTCCATGAAAAAACCAGTAAGATCTTCGAAATTCATTATTCGGTGTTCCTTGTTCGGTGTTGTTTTGGTCCAAATAACACCGAACAAGGAATACCGATTGTCGAATATGGAAGTTATAAGAGCAGTGAGCCTACAGACTTTTTAGCACATCCACCGGTCTCCCTTTGAATCCGGGGTCCTTTGTATCTTCCGGAAAACTGCCATCAGCATAGCCGTAGGCCAGTGCTATTTCTTCCGGGCTCGCTCCGTGGTCGTTAAATTTTTCCATCCAATCACGGGTAAGTTTTTCCATTTTCTTCTGAAGAGCTTCGGCACCGGGCGTTCCATACAGATTATTCAACTGGTGCGGGTCATTGGTCCTGTCATATAAAACTTTAACAGGCACACGCTGAAAGGAGAGCTTGCCCTCGTCATCAGCCACAAAGTGGTCCAATACTCCATTTCCATAAGTTACTTCGTGAGTGTAAACGCCCCGCCATGAAGGACTGAGAAAAAACATGGGTGCTGACTCTACTGCGTCATCCCTGCGTTTGATCATGGCTTCCGACAGATTTTGCCCCTGGACCGACTTTGGAATATCCAGGCCCATCAATCCAAGAACTGTTGGCATCATATCCATCGGATTAATTATAAGATTGCTCACCTGTTTAGCGGGTAAAGAGTCCGGCCACCTGATCAGAAAAGGGATCCGTGCAGATGTGTCCTCCGGATGATTCTTGGCAATTTTATAATCGTATGAATTCAGGTTATCACCATGGTCAGATGTGTACACTACAATCGTATTGTCATCGAATCCTTTCTCCTTCAGCTTGTCCATTAATTGTCCAAATGCCTGGTCCACCCCGCTGACCATGGCATAATACCCGTGATACGCCTGCCGGACACGCGGACTATCCTTCACACTTGGACGCAACTTTATTTTTTGCGGATCATACAAGCCGGATAATTCAGGAATAGTATCATATTTATATACCAGTTCATCGGTATAGATACCCCAATCATGTGGCGGATGCCAGGAAACAAAAAGGGCAAAGGGTTCATCATCCCTGCATTCATCCAGGAAATCCAAAGCCTGGCGCGTTTGTCCGAATACCTCCCATTCATTGAAGTATTCCTTTTCATTTTTTTCATTCCAGAAAAAGCACTTCCCGGGTCTGAAATCCACATGGCAGTTATTGGTCAAAAAGGTACCGTCAAAGCCATAACGCATCTTGCCGGGAGGAACTGGCCTGTCGCGATCTCCGCCCAACAGGTGCCATTTGCCAATATACCCTGTGCGATACCCGGCTTCCGTGAGAACATGACCGAAATACTTACCATTATTCGCCAATAATGGCACGTCATTCGTATACGCCCCGTTTGAAAGCGGATGCTGACCGGTGAGCAGCATACCCCTGAACGGGGTACAGACCGGCTGGGAAGAAACGCAATGATCAAAACGGATACCCTCGCTGGCAAATTTATCCAGGTTGGGCGTAATGATATCCTCATTCCCGTAACAGCCGACCATGTCGCGCGACTGTTGATCAGAAAATACAAATACCAGGTTGGGCTTCTTTGCAGGAAGCATTTTTTTCCCGGATGCGAGTGCAGGAGAAAGGGATAAGGCTGCAATACCCATACCCGTTGTCTCCAGAAATTTTCGTCTGCTATAGTTCTCTTTCATTGCTTCTGTTAATCAGGTCATTGTTTTGGAATACCGATGATTATTTAGCTGATTCTTTCAGGATTTTGAACCTTTCTTTCAGGTTTTCTATTTTCCTGGCATAAGTTGGGTCTGATATCCGGTTTGTCTTTTCCATTGAATCCTTTTCGAGGTCAAAAAACTCTTCATAATTGTAATTTGGCCAAAGGATATATTTTGAATCACGGGCAATGATCGCCTCGGAGGCCGGGATCCTTTTTTCATCAATAACCACCGGATGGGCATAATAAAAATCCTGCCGCCAGCCAGTCTTTTCTTTTTCATTGTATAATTCACTGAAATCCCTGCCCTGCATTACTACAGGAACTTTTCTTCCTGCAGCAGCAAGGATAAAGGGTGCAACATCAATGTTCAGCACATATTCATCATTGACCATACCTCTTTTTCCGGAAGGGAGGCGGGGATCATGAATTACCAGGGGCACCCTGAGTGATTCTTCATAAGGATACCACTTATCCGCAAGCTGGTGTTCACTTTGAAAATATCCGTTGTCACCCATAAATACGATCAGGGTGTTTTCATAGACTCCCTCTTTCTTCAACGCAGCCACTATTTCGCCAACCGCATGATCAAGCTCAGCCAGCATCCTGTAATAGGCCTTCATATAACGCTGGTATTTTTCAGGCGTATCGAATCGCCAGTGCCAGCGCCTTCTACCCTCATTCTCTTCACTACCGATAAAGGGAGGCAGTTTCTCAAAAAATTCAGGCGATGAAGTTTCTGGGATAGGTATAATAGCATCCTTGAATAATTCCTCGCTCCCGGGTTGATAGCAATACTGATCCAGGTTATTATCTTCTGCATGGGTGGCAAAAAATCCGACTGTCAGACAAAATGGTTTTTCACCCGGCCGCTCGTTTAAAAAAGTCAGTGCATCGTTCAGGTTCTTTTGAGTAACATGCACCGTGTTTCCGCTCTCATCGGTAATCCAGTGCTGTCCTTCATATTCCCTGTAAAAGTCAAATTGTCCTTCCTTAATATGATCAACTCCATATTTACCTACATAACCGGTATGATACCCTGCCTTCCGCAATACAGCAGGATAAGTGGATTCAAGTGCCTCATCTGAAAGGGGGGTGAGAAAACGGTCTATCCCATGCCTGCTCATATGCTGTCCCGTAAGAATCGAGGCCCTGCTTACCATGCATATGGATGAAGTAACCCGCGCATTGCCAAAACGAATTCCATCCTTTGCCAGCCTGTCAATTTCAGGGGTGATCACTACCTCATTACCGGCACATCCCAGGGAGTTCCAACGCAAATCATCAGCCAGGAAAAACAGGATATTCATTGGCTTCTCCCTGCCATTTAAACCAGCAGCCAGTTTACCAGCCCCGGTGGCAAAGGCCATACCAGCCAATCCGCTGGTTTTCAGAAAATCCCGTCGTGAATATGGATCCATGATATTCAGATTAAGTTATTCATTTTTATCGAATTAACATCAATCTGCGAGATATTTGTACTTTTTCCGTCGATAGCCTGAAAATATAGATTCCGGATGGCAATTCCGTCCCCGCCGCATCAGTTCCGTTCCATTCAACCTCGAAGGTCCCTGCTGACTGGTCCCGGTTGACAAGAATATTGACCGTCTGGCCCATCATATTAATAATAGCCAGGGTTACACGGGCGTTTTCTGAAAGCTGACAGGTAATTGTTGTCGATTCATGAAATGGATTGGGATAGTTTGTCAAAGACAATTCCGGCCCATAATGTTTCCTTATACCGGTAACAATACTGCCACTATTAACAGCAACTGGGCTTCCTCCCTTTTTGCCGCTGGCCTTCCAGTTGAAGGGCAATGCATTATCCAGCCCCGGATCGATCAGTTCAAGGGTAGATCCTTCCATACCGGTCAGGTCGGGCCAGGGTGTAATACTGCCATAAGCTACCCTGTCAATCAGTGTGCGGCCGGCGTTATACAGCCGTAGTACGTCACCTGTTGATGACAGTTTAAAATCGAGATCCCCGGTCATATGTTTTGCATCGGGATTGAGAAGTTTAAATGCCTGTGCATCGCGGCAAAGAACGAAATAATTGTATGGTTGAATTACAGTGGGCTCGGGAAATATATAGGCATGCTCGTCATCGTCATCACGGAATAACCATCCGGAAATATCCATTGTCACACCGGAATTATTGTAAAACTCGATCCAATCCTTTGTATCCAGGCTTGCTGCTGATTTATAATTAATTTCATTTATAACGATGGCGGAATCATTGTTGACAGTGACTTCTTCAAAATAGGCAGTATATGACTGATCGGTCGAAAGGTCGATAACTCTTGACAGGGATTTGTTCCCATCATTCCAACCTGTAAACTGGTGACCCGGTTCCGGCCTGGCTGTGATCATAATCGGAATTTTCGGGAAATACTGTCCCGACCAGGGATAGTTCCTTAATACCTGAGTATTGATCTGTATCCTGCCCTGGCTGGTATCAGAAACATCCAGGGAAATAACCTTTGTGGACTGTAATGCAAATTTTGCTCTGATGTGGGTAAACACATAATCCACCCTGAGATCGGCAAATGTGCTCATCACCTGGATGTCATTGGTCCAGTTACCGGCAGACTCGGGAAAACGCTGATGATGCCGCTGAATTTCAGGTGCCAGGTCATTTTTCATTGCATTGATTTTATCCTTTACAACAGATGCCTGAAAAGCGGTATTCAAATAATCACAAAAGGTATTGATAAACTGTGCCTTAAAGCTTTTATTCTTCAACAAATTCCGGAACAGGAAAGTAGAATGCGGCGGATTTGGCCATGTTTCTCCCGTAGAAGCAGTGGCTGTTGCCAGTGTGTTGTGCTTGTAATGAAGGAGCATATCACCGGTTTCATTTCCAAAGGGACTAAGACCGAAACCGAAATCCGTGTCGAAAAGTATCCATCTCCATTTCCCTTCAGGACTGTTCGAACGCCACCATTTAATATTGTTCCCCGGCCAGTCGCCATTATCGAAATATATCTGGGCAATTTGATATAAAATGAAATTTTCCATATCTACCCGGGAAGCCACTGCAGCAAAATTTGCACTATCTCCAAGATCATTCGCGGTGATATAATCAATCATCTGCTGCCAGGCATCCACCTTTCCTTTCAGCACTTTCACATTGCTGTCATGGGGAATGAATTCAAGCATGTCAATTTTATCCTTATCAATCCCTGCGTGCGCAGCAATAAAATTCTCATTTATTTTTTCACGTACATGTTCAATCCCGTAATAGGCTCCATTCAGAAATACGATGGACGGTCTGTAAGATGATTGTTCAAGGTCCATCTCATTCCGGATAAGTGAATGCATGAGCTCATCCCTGAAAATGGTCCATTTAAAATCATTTCCAGCATTACGAAGAACAAAGGACTGGTAAGTGGTTTGGGAAAGATCATCAAAAAGTCTATAATTTATCTGGTTTGTTCCATATACATTCCGGGCATAGATGTTCAGTGCTTTTTGCGACTGGCCACGCGTAAGACCGCCATGAACTTTCATGCCGGCATCCAGACTGAAACCGGGAGTTCCGTCTGCTTCATAATATTCAACATGAACCGGTCTTTCCCAATCCTGAAACAGGTTGGATTCATAATACGGATCCCAGTACAGGAAAATTCCATAATCCGGATCATACAGATTATAAGGATCAGTTGTCAGCGAAATCACAGGCATTGTACTTTGCTCATTGATAAGGTAAGTGCCGGTCGCTATCAGGCTGGGGTTGGTTTCCGGTGAATAACAGCGGGCTCTTATCACACCTGTTGAATTGATATTTATCGCTGTTGAATAAGGTAATGATGCTTTGGTGGGTTCCTTGCCATCCAAAGTATAATACAGGGATGAATTAGGTGTATTTGTGGAAAGGGATATCGATATGCTGCCCGGATAAAATCCTGCCGCCAGAGAGAAAACCGGCTTTTCACATAATCCCATGTTGATCGTGTCGATGTTGGATGTGGCGGGGGTCGGATTACTCATTACGAACCATTCATCCATTCCGTCGGGAAACCGACCATACGATTTATCGATTGGCAAAACGATTGTGTGAAGGCTGTCTAAAATTTGTCCATCCGGATTTGACAATGAAATATATTCTCCCGATGATTTAATATCGAAATTTGTGTGCAGGTTGTTATCAGCCAGGTTCCACCATTCCGGCAGGATATTCGGCTCCGGCACAGGGGCATCCAGGGCCAGGGAAAGAAAAGGAATGGCTGTCATGTCAGTAGAACCACTTCCCGTATTGTGAACCTGAATGGCAAGCAGGTTGCTGCCATTATGCAAAAGTGATGTGATGTTCTCTATCATAAAAGCCTCGGGTTTTCCACCCGAATACATGACAGCCTCATGTGAGGTTTTGGCTACGGCACTAAAGGCCGGTCTGTCACCGACGGTTCCTATATTGGCACGTGCAATTTCAACTCCGTTCAGATAAGCCACAAAACCATCATCATAATCCATATGCAATATCATCCGTTTGATTTTGGTCACATCCTCCACTGAGAAAGTTTTCCTTATAAAAACTGAATTCACATTATTCAGCGCAGTTGAATCGTCCATGTCGCCAAATCCAAAACCACTGGGACCCTGTGGCCACGTGGAATCATCGAACTCAATCCCGTTCCAGGCATTTTGTGCTGTGTCATTGTCCACCGAATATTTGAACAGATCTCCTTCATGAATTACATTTTCCCAGTAATAGATGTCACTGCGATCCTTTCCAGAGGTAAAAATCAGGATATGTGATTTGGGAGTTATTGTGGTGGCGGGAAATATCCATTTCAGCAGGTTGCTTTTGTCATCGGATAAACCATATCCCTGCAAGTTGACCGGATCATCGGCCGCATTATACAATTCAATCCAGTTGCTGTATGCACCATCTTCATCAGAAATAATGCTGGCATTTAGCGACATAGCTTCATTAATGAATATTTGCTGAGAAAATGATCTGGCCGGGAATGAGATAAAAAACAGGAGAAAAAATGATTTGAAATTGAACTTCATCGTATAAATATTAGTGATAATTAATTAATTTTCTGTCATTTATGAATACCCTCACCTCTCACCTCTCATCTCCCCCTCTCCCCGTCTCCCCCTCTCTCCGTCTCTCCGTCCCTCCGTCTCCCCATCACCCCCTCTTCCAGCTATGGTTCCCTGAAAACGAAGTTAAACCTCCCCCCCGGCGCTACGTCACCATTCACATAGAAATCCATGATATTTCCTTCTTCCTGCATGTTGTCGCTCCATTTGAATTCAAAATCGAGTTTTCCATTCTTTGCACTGATCAATGTCCGGGGAATTCTCAATTCCAACATATTATTGCGGATTGAATATTTTGTTTCCCCTTTTTTAATCCAATTCCAATCTTTATCGCTCCTTTCAACTACTGCGGTCTTTCCCGGATTGAGACGGTTTATTACAAGATCATAGCCTTCCCAGCCGGTACTTTTATTCCGGTCGGTATCAATAAACAACCTCATCCATTTTGGATCGGTAATGGGAGTCAGACTGGCTGCCGCTTCCACATAGAAGTACACATAATCCTTATCCCGTGCAACCCTGGCAAGCACAATATCATTTCGCCCGGTATAATTTGTATATACAAGGCTGTCGCCCTGTCCCTTGTGATTTCTTGACATGGTGTTTCCCCTGTAGCTCAGGAATTCCGGTTTCACATTTTGCCATCCCTCAAATTTTCCGATTGTAAATGATTTGGGCGCCGATGGAGCTTCCTGTTCCTTCATTCCCTTGAATTTCCTGATATTGCTGATCATCTGAAGATAATAGACATCTCCCTTGTTTCCCCACGATTTCACCATTTCGATATCGCGGCTTTTCTCTGCCGTATAAAGGTCAACAAATGCAAAAGGCTTATAGGGTTTCCCAATCGGCATATCCAGGGTCAGCCAGCGGCCGGCCACCCATTCATTCCACTCACAGATAAAAACAAGCTCAGGATCCAGTTCAAATGCCCTGCCCCATTGCTCCTGGAAGTTCAGTCCATATAAATATGCATCAGGCCTGTTGTCCTGGCCATGAGCTTTTGTATAGCTTCTGCCAAAAGTACCGGGGGCATTGAAGGCATGCCAGTGTCCGCCGCTTGAATCATTGGCATTCTGTGCGACGCCAACGGCGACTTCTTCAAATCCGCCATCCTGTTTTTTCACATACCCGTGCTGGGGATAATTTTCAAGCCATGCCCACTGGTCATTTCTTGATGGCCCGTTCACATAATCGGGTTGTGCAGGCCGGAAGGTAAAAAAGTCCTTTATATCACGCCGTAGCTTAGTTTCAGCCGGATCACCCGGAACGTCGGTCAGCATCTCGAAATAGGAAAGGATCAGGGGTTTTCCCTTCCAGTTAAACCAAAGATCTTTATGTAAACCCGGTTTATAAAGATCCCTGTAGAGTTCCTTTATTGAAGCCAGACTGTAATCATTAGCGGCAAAGGGAAGGATGAAAGCAATGCCGGGCGTTTTAACCCCGTCCTTCCTTGCCTGCTCCCATACTTTCAGCAATTCGGTATAAGCCGATTTATAGGTAATTGCTCCATTGGTAGCATCCATGACGATTACATCAATCCCAGCATCAGCCAGTAATTCGGCATGCTTGCGAAGTATCCAGTCATCCGTGGTGCGATAATAACCGAACAAGGGTTCATCCCACCAGAAGACGCCACCATCAATTCCCCTCCAGGCTGGGTGATCAACTTTGCGGACAGCATCCGGATATTTTTCGAGGATTTCCCGGATATTCAATACAGGCGAAAAATCAGCCATAAAATCAGTATGCCATGTCAGGTAAAATATGCCAACATATTTATCCTTTCTGACAGCGCCCGATTCACTGAAAGGTGTTGTTCTGCGTCCAAGCGCATCTGTGGCAGTCCAGTAATCACTGTTAACCTGAGACATCTGGCACTGAACCGGAGCGGGGAAAAGTAAGCCAAATGTCAGTAAGATAGTTGCTCTCAATTTATATGCAGGTTTCATATGTTTCTGTTTTATATCATCGGGCATTGCCCTATCCCTGGTCCTTCGGGCTTCGCCCTTTCCGTGGGTTTCACCCACGGTTATTGAGATTTGCCCCTCCGGGGCGCTCTCACTCCTACTCTTTTCTCCCTACTCACTTCTCCCTACTCCCTACTCACCTCCTCATTAGTTCCCCACCACTCCAGGCCGTGTATCACTGTCGCGATAAAGGATACGCCAGGTTTCTCCAGGAAACAGATCATTCATATACAAGGGCTGTGGCAGCCAAACCCTGAAGAGATTACTTGTGGTGTATTGATTTCCGGCAGATGCATAATCACACATCACCAGGTTCATCTGCTTATGATCGAAGAAATGCGTATACCGGTAAAGAAAGGGCACTTCAAAGGCCATCCATACATTTGCAGGTTTGTCGGTTACCGTTTTTAATTCAATATATTGAACCGGATCGTTTTCGGTAAGACAAGGTTTGGGAAGTACGTAGGTCAGACCACCAAGTTCGTCTTTGTGTATCCATTGCGTACCCTCCGGAAGAAGCCATAGATTATAGTTCTCACTTTTAACCATCCTGCTGTCCAGGGCAAGTACAACCGGTCCCCGCATCACTGCCATGTCATTGACATTTCCCGGGGCCCGGAGGATCCGCCCGCGAAGGTCGAGCTCAAGATGAATCCTGTCGCCCTTATTCCATTTACGGTGAATACGTGCATAGGTACCGGCAACAGCGCTGACAGGCTCTCCGTTTACCGTAAGTATTGTCTTTTGGCTCCAGGCACGGGATCCTCAGACTGACCGTAAATTCCTCCGCCCGGGATGGATCCACAATTACAGTTATGTCTTTATTCACAGGATAATCGGTTTCCTGAAAAAGGCTGACAACATTCCCGTTGGCCAGCTTGTGTTGCCAGCTGCCTGCACTGTATAAGTTGATGGAAGGTCCATTCTTGCTGCCCATAACCGACCATCCGGGCGTAATCAGCAGACCTCGGGGACCGTTTGCCACACAGCAGCTCGACTGGCAAACCGGAACCTGCATCGGACTTGGCATCCGTTCTCCGGCAAGCTGTGAATAATAAGCCCACCAGGCACCGTTTTCACACATAGCACCCAGCAAGGAATTATATAGTGATATTTCAAGCTGATCCGCCCATAACGGATCTCCGGTTAGTTTTAACAACTGGTAGCACAATTTCATCCAGGTAGCAGTGACGCAGGTTTCCATCGGCTGTTCCATCATTTCTGTCTGGCGTTTGGCGCCATCACACCATAATTCCGCACTTGACCCGGAACCTACGATCATGATCTCTTTTTTCAGAACACTTTTACCGAATTTAACCACTGCATCGAGCAGCTTCGGATCACCGGTAACGCGGTACAATTCGCATAAGCCTTCATAGCACGACATCATTTCATAGGCCTTTGGAGCAGCCAGGAGAAGAGGATCCACACCTGCCATGGCATCCTCAATATAACGGAGGCCTTTTGGATTATAGGCATCCGGTTCACTCCACAGTTTCACAAGGTAATTGGCATAATCAAAATATTTCTTATCCCCCGTCCGCTCATAAACAAGTACAACTGGTTCAAGAACTGAAACCGACGAAAGTGAGCCCAATATCTGAAGACCGGTTTCAGTGAGCTTTGTTTTGCCCGGGCCGGATATCTCAATCAATGCATCAGTAGCACGGCAGGCTGCTTTCAGCGCCTTTTTGTCTCCTGTCTGGTCATAATAGGCAATGAGTCCCAATATGGCATATTTCCTGCCCCAGATATCCCAGAATCCAAATTCCTGTGCGCGCGAATAGCTGCTCAGGCGTCCATCAGCATCCTGTGCTTTAAGCAATTCTGATACAGCTTTATCTAAAATGGCTTTATGGGCAGCTGTAGGTTGATATGCATAACCCAGGGCGGCAGAAGTGAACCATTTTCCCCAGAATTCACCGGTAAAACCACCGCCATCATCGAGTTTATTCATAAAGGCAGCAGAATACAGCGAGGAATTTCTAACCATTACCCCATTCTGAATGCACTGGTCAATCTTGCCTCCAAGCACCCCATTTATCTTTAGGGATGAAAAAGCAGGAGCTGATAATTCATCCTCCACTACCAGGGCATTTATGGGATTCTGGCATTGTCCGTAAGCATGAATGGATACAAACAGGGCACATACCAGAAAAATCCGGCCATTGGATTTTTTCATAAATTTCTTCACTTGTTCTTTATGTTATTAAAAAAAGAAAATTACAGGAATTCAAACTGCCTGTCAATACAGGATATGGTAAACCTTTTATACAAAATGACCCGGACCAAAGATATCACGCGGTATGGATTAATAAATCCAGTATATTTGAAAAACATCCTTCAGAAATCCATTTATTCAGTTTTAAGTTACAAATAAACATGATAAAAATCGACCGAAGGAAATTCATTGCCGGTGCAGGCATACTGGCCGGAGGAAGCATGGCTACAGCCCATGCGGCCCCTTTCGTAAAAAAAAGCACAGCCAACCATGCAGCGGAAATTAATCTTGAAACGCTGCCTAATTTTTGCTCCCATGAACACTGGGGTAGTATTGAGTCGATCGGTATGGCACCAGACCAGGAAGGATTCCGTGCCGATACCACCGCAGGTGCCCGCCCGCAACGTGCCACTTCCATCTGGGACCTTGTTCTGGATCCATATATGGGCTCAACGATGGTGTCTAATGGTATCGATCTGCAGGCCCTGCCAAAAGCAGAAGGTTATTCATCACAAAGAGAATGGTGGATTGCAGATCCTGACAAAGCGCTGGAAAAATTCATATCAGGCTTCAAATCCTTTCAGTTGACCGGTATTTTTCAATGTCTGCGCAGGGGTATCAAACACCTGTATAATACAGATATTGCATCATTCAAACCGGAGGACTGGAAGAAAGCGGATACAGCAATAAATCAGAATTACCAGAATATTTTCATCTGGTACAGGAACGCGATGAAACAAGCTTCATTTTCAGAACTGATTCGTCCCGTTCATCCGGAATTTTATACACAGGAAGAATCTTCCGCCTCCGCTAAAGAAGAACTTTCTTTCACCCATACGATCATGAGAATTGATCCACTTCTGGATCTCTGGAAAGAGGTAAGTCCAAGGCGCGATGCTCTTTCTTCTATTGCCGGCATTGAACCTGCAGATGCCGGATCGTGGAGGAAATTCATACAAAATATATTTGACCTGGCTTCAAAGCACAACACCACTGGCATTAAACAATTGCAGGCTTATTTCCGTCCCCTTAGCTTTCAATCCCGGAATGATTCTGAAATCCGTTTTCGTGGTGCATTGAATGAAGCTGAAATCATTGTTTTCCAGGATTGGGTAATGCATGAGTGCTGTAAACAGGCACATGAAAGGCGTTGGGGTCACCAGGTACATGTCGGAACAAATAACCTGCCTGATTCAAATCCGCTCCCATTGGAATCCCTGGCACAAAAATATCCACAGATGAATATCGTAATGATCCACTGCTGGCCTTATTTAAAAGAAGCAGGATATTTAGCCCGAACCAGGCCCAATATGTATATCGATACCTGCTGGATGCCGGTGCTTAGCCCGAATTTTTTAAGTGAAGCCCTGGAGATGTGGATGAATTATGTACCGGGTCATAAGATCATGCTGGGGCATGACTGTACAAGCATAGAAATGGCCGCGGGATCATCACTGTTTACACGGGAGATCCTGACGGAAAAACTGAACAGTCAGCAACGTAAGCTGCAGCTGTCTGCCCCGGAACTTATTCAAATAGGCGCCAACCTGCTTCACAACAATGCGGTCCGGTTGTACGGGATAGGCAACGAGGTAATCCCGACTTAATTATTCTGCCGGCACCTGAAGCGGCAGATCCAGGAAAGCTAAGCCGATACTGCGCCTCATATGGCTAACGCTATTCCCGCCTGGTGCATCATAAAGAACGGCGAGTTTGCTGCCATACCTGACCACCGTTGGCATGCCGATGCACCTATGCGACCACTTACAGTTGCTTCCGTCCAGCACAATGGCTTTGTGCGCCGGATCCCATTTCTCGGGATCTTTAGACCAGTAAACCCAAATTGCGTCAGTATATTCGCCGTCCTTATCCAGGGCAATATGGTTGGTAAACAGAAACCATGTCTGGTTTGCCTCTTCAAAATACAGGGACGAATTTTCAATCTGCTCATTATGAGGAACAATGGGCACTGAATCTACCTTCCAGGCCGCATCCAGGTTTTTCGTACGGGCAATACAAAGTGTACGTTTAATTGAAAAGTCAGCCGCGGAGAAATACATGAGGTACTCCTGGTTGTGTTTGATGATGTATCCGGGACTACATGTTGAGCTATAAAAAGAGTTCTTAACCGGTTTGAACGGGATCACCCCCGGCTGTTTTTTCCACGGACCTTCAATGTTTTCACTTCTGGCTTTAAGGGTCAGGTATGGAAATACGGGAACATAATCAGGTGCTGGTGTGGTATTGGGCGTACCCAGGTAAAACATGTGCCAGGTATTGCCCTCCTTCACAATCCAGGGCGAACAGGCACCGGCCTGGTCAGGATCACCTTTTTTTCCGAAATCAATGATCTTTCCTTTTTTCTCCCAGGTTACGAGGTTTTTGCTTGTGGCAAGGCAGGCAAGCCAGCCTTTTGCACCTGCCCCGTCGTAAAACAGGTAATAGGTACCCTTGTCCTTTGTAATGATCGCTTCACGCGCCCCTAATGCATCACAGGAATCAGGACCATTGCCATAAGGCAGTACAATACCCACATCTTCTGCATCCATCCTGTACTTTGCCGTTGACCTGTCGTCTAGGTATCTGACAGGGACTACGGTATCAATCCTGACTTTCACTTTAAGCATGCCCAGCGAACCGTAGTTGTTTTTATCATATGCCGTATGAAATACGGTATAAATGCTGTCATTCTCTTTGATAAGGCAAAGAGGAGTCCGCATCCAGCTCCACCATTTTGGAACCTTGTTTTCAAGGAAGCAAAGGCGTTCTTTCGACCAGTGAATGCCATCCCTCGACCAGAAGTAGCCGAAGGCTGAACGGCCCAGCTTGGAAGAATCAGAACCTGCATCCACAACGGTCACAAACAATCCGTTATCCAATTTGGTAACCACCGGATTTTCGGTAAAACAGAGCCCGTTGTTAATGGGATTCAGCTCACTGCAACGCTTCCATGGACCCCCGGGTGATTCTGCACTGGCCAAGTCCGATCTGCCACGCAGGAATAGGCTTGTATTGTGTCTGTGCACTTCCATAAAAACCGTAAAATTTCCCATCCGAAGCCTGGTAAGGAAAAAATGAATCGGTACCCTGCAAGCCTTCCCAGGGGTCCGAGTCCTTGCCCGGTTCCAGAATCAGGTTGACATCCTCATAAGGGCCGGAGAGTCCATCCAAACCTTTTGTTTTGGACACGGCCCGGAATATTCTTCCTTCGTAATTGCCAAACCACATCCCACCACTGTCGGGTTTTGATTTATAGCCTACATAAAACAAATTCCACCGATCTTCTTTTGAATTGAAAAAAGGCATGGGCGACCACACGGCTGCCCTTGGATCACTGCCGGTGAAATTACCGCTTGACTCGAATATCGTATTGATCCGCTTCCAGTTCTTTCCATCGGTACTAAGCCAATGGCCCAGTTTCATTTTTACCCAGTGAGGATCTCCCACCATCTCGGCTGAGAAGAGATGATACCCGTCGGGACGCCGAATTACGGTTCCGCCTTCCAGGCCATATTTATTATCCTCCATCCCGGGCATCCCCTTTGTAAGCACAGGCATATCGAAACCTTCGGTTACTTCGATTGTAACCCTAACTTCAGTTGAATCAGTCAGGGGATCAGGGGTACCCGGTTTTTTGTTGCAGGCTGTTAATGCAAACACTGCTGAGAGGACAAGCAAGAGAGTCTTCATGTTAGGTATATTTGGTTTTTATGATAAAACATAGGCTTCAACTCCGCTTACTATAAATATTACCCGGTAATGACTGTCCACCCAGTATACGGTGGGGATTATACCATCCCCCAATACATCGAAAACACTGAATTCCTCATTTGATGTTCCGCAATCAATCCGTTGTTTTTTCCTGAAGCGGGCATATTGATGTTCATAGATCATGTCCATTTCATCGAAAGCAGAAAAGTGAATTTCATGAACAGACTGCTCTGCCATTTTCTGAACCAGGTTAATAATTCCCCATTTCCAGGTAAGTTCCTTGTTTGCCGGTGTTTTTACAATATGTTGTGAACCTGAATGATAATAAATCTGCCCGTTTTCGAAAGAACCCTTCCATTGATGCAAGGTATTCAAATAGGGCAAACCATTCCTATCATCCGATATTTTGGTTTCACATTCCCATTTTACCGGACTGGCCAACAGATCATTTTTGGCAGTAATTTCACCCTTAAAAATGTAGTTACCCCTGTATTTACCGGTATAATTCTCATTATCAACGCTAATATCGGCTGTTGCCTTACGCGAACAGTTGATCTTGTAGGAGGGCGATGGACCCTCCTTCTTTGCAATTTCAAATGAACCCGCTTTAAAAGCCAGTTCCTGGTAGAAATTATAAAGTGTATAACTTAACCAGAACTTATCAGTAGTAAAGTTGTTGCACGGAGGAATTTTATAATCCGGCAGTATCTTTTCCATTTTAAGGAGTGAAAATTCCTTGCCCGGATTAATCCCTTCGTGGTATAATAATCCAAATGAAGATGAGAATAGCTGCTTTGGAATAAGTAACCCAAGGGCTCCCACCCCTGTATTTTGTAAAAATCTGCGCCGGTTTAAGTTTGTGCTCATGGGATTTGGAGTTAATTTCGGTCAAAATGGCTACCCGGCTTCACGACCAGCTCAAATTGCTTGCTCAGCACTGATTCCAGGTCCTCCATAATTAATTTGTAATCCGGATTTTTACTTAATTCCCTGGTTTCCCATGGATCCTCCTTAATATTAAACAGCAACCGTTTTCCACTTTCCCTGTATCTTTCCCTCCCAACGCAGGGAACAAACTTCTCTGCTTCACCATCAGATTTTCGTATAAACGGTTTTTCTTCCTGGCCTGAATAGGCATAGTATTTTACATATTTGAAACTTCCCTTTCTAACCACCCGTGCAATGTGCCTGAATTCTACGATGACCGTATCCAGCTCCATTTCAGCTCCTTCATCTGTCAATAATGACTTAAGGCTTTGTGCATGGCACTCTTTTGGAAAAGGAATGCCCGCAAAATCACATACTGTGGGCATCAGGGATAAATGATTAACGATATGATCAGGGTCAATAACATGATCTCGTACTATTCCAGGCATATAAAATATCAGCGGTACTTTTATGGATTGTTCAAACGGATGCCATTTCTGAACCCTCTTGTGACGACCGGCCCCTTCCCCGTGATCAGATGTAAAGATCACAAGGGTCTTATCTTTTCTTCCGTTAACCGCTTCGAGCAACCTGCCGATATCCTGGTCCATCTTCTCGACCATCCTCAAATAGTCATAATTATAGTTTCTCCATTCCATTTCCGAACGATCATTTCTTTGCATTTCCGGTTCAGGATCTTCAAAATCAAATTTGAAATTGGGCGGTAGCGGGGGCAGTGTATCCCCGAGCCCGAATAAATCCTCTGAAGGAACCAACCGGCGCCCCCAATCGCCCTGGGTCCAGTAACAAATGTCATGTGGGTTCATAAGTCCGGCCACAGCCAGGAAAGGCTTGTCATAATCATGACTCTGAATATATCCCCGAAGCGCTCCGGATACCTGGAAATCGTTAAAATCTCCCGTACCGGAAACCCCTACCGGCATGGTTTCAAATCCGGGAATTTTTCTGGATCCCTCCGTATCCGGGTAGTTCCATTTTCCCCCGGCATGCCATTTTCCGCAATAAACCCGGTCGTAATCGGTGAACTGTTCAAACCATTGTCCCATATTGGGGACATCCTCATCAATTCCAATATTATTGTAGGTTATGCCTGTTTCAGTGCTGTATCTGCCTGTAAAAATACACGACCTGGCTGGACTGCAGACCGGGTTACAGCTATGAGATTCAAGAAAGGAATAACCCTGTGATACCATCCTGTCAAGGTTTGGGGTCTTTACCCAATGGCATCCATAGGCTTCATGGGAAAAATGATTCTTATATGCGGCTAAACTGTCAATGTTCAGCTGATCAGCAATAATAATCAGAATATTGGGCTTCTTTTTCATTTTATAGTATTTCCTGGCAAGGCCTTTATTGGAGTTTTGGGGAGTAAACCGGATTTTTTTGCCCCGGTATCATCCGAAATTCGATAATATGATCCTTATTCAGTTCAAGTCCCCATTTCTTCAAATATACATCACGTGTTGTAAAATTCTCATCGTGTATACTCAATAGTTCTCTGTTTAACTGGTTGTCAAGTTCCTGTTGAATTTCTGATGCTTCGGGCTTATCTGCCAGGTTATTCATCTGCCAGTGATCCTGCAGATGGTCGAAAAGCATAAACGGTCCTTCAGGAGTGCGTGCATAGGTATAGCGGGTTGTGCGAATAGCACGATATTCTTTATCCGGATAATTGACATCAAAGGGACAGACACTCATAAATAAGGCTGCACGGTCTTTCTGGGTCGAGGGAGTTTTAATGATTGCTGACAGATCAGTGCCTTCAATGTTTCCTGGTATTTTAATACCGCATAAACCCAATAGCGATGGCAGAATATCCGGAGTGGTAAGCGGTGAACTGATTCCTGCAGCCTGGTCCTTATCCATACCTGGTAACCTGATCAAAAACGGAATATGTGCCGATTCCGCCCAGGCCAGCTGCTTTCGGAAAGGCAGGCGCCCATGCGCACCCATCATTTCCCCGTGATCGGAGGTAAATACTACGATTGTATTTTTCGAAAGTCCCAGGGACTTTATCTTGTTGATTAAATCCCCGATAGCCTGGTCGGTTGCTGTACAATGCGCATAATAACCCTGTAATTCAGTCAATACAATTTCTTTCAGTGAATCTGGAACATTGGGATCCAGTTGCAGGTCCGGTAAGGGATACATATCCTTATATACCTGAGGAGCTGAATTATGCGGAAAATGAGGTGTAGCCATGGAAACAAAAAGGAGAAAAGGTTTTTTGTCTTTTGAATGCTCTTCAAGGTAACGTTGGGCATCCTTACTTTCGGCAAAAGGGGAATAACCTTCCCAATATTTTTTTACAGGGTCATCATTTTCATAATAGGGCATCCGGTTGTAATCATGCGAGCATTCCAGGCCCTTCCAATATTCAAATCCCTGGCGACGTTCAGGTTCAACATTATCCTCTCTTCCATGTCCGTCGAGGTGCCACTTGCCAATATAGGCTGTGCCATATCCGGCCTGCTGGTATATCTCGGCCATGCAAACTTCCTCTGAAGGGAGATAAATATCATTCACAAACATGCCTGTCGAAGTAGGATAACGACCTGTAAGAAGTGCAGCCCGGTAAGGGGTGCAAACCGGGCATACAGAAACAGCATTGGTAAAGTTTACAGATTCCTGTGCCAGCCGGTCAATATTGGGCGTTCTTACAATTTTGTTGCCTGTATATCCGAATGCCGACGCACGCCATTGGTCGGTGAGAATAAAAACCACATTGGGCTTTTCTTTTTTGCATGACACCATGATAAATGAAATCAAGGTAAGAATCAATACCTTCCGTTGCAATGCACTATGTTTTATGTTCATGGCCGTAGTTTTTATAAGCTAACAAAGAACAAAGCCTGGGGTCCACTGAGTTCAAGCTGGAATTCAGTCATGTCGAACCCGTTCCGGACCATTTGTTTCGATTCAATTTTCCGCGATTTGCCAGTCTGGGGGTCCCATATGCTTAATTCTTTTTTACCCCGCAAAAGCACTTTCGTGTTGATAGTCTCCTCGGTTGAATTGGAAACAAAATAGACGTCATGCCCGTCCTTCACCTTGTGTGTATATGTCAGGGCACCATGGTAATTCTTTATCGAATCATTGTTGAAGAAAATAAAATTTACTTCTCCAATCTTGTTTCTGATTGATCTCACTTTTTCATAAGGATTTCCCAGCTCAAGTTCCCCAAACGTAACATCCCTTACCGGTACACACAGGTCAACTGCTTCATTTAGCAAGACAGGTGCAGGACTCGGAAGAAAACAGGCTTTCCCTCCCTGTTGATTTGAATTCTTCAGAAAATTGCCCTTTATTGTATACTTGTTATTCAGCAAGGTCTCCCTGTCAATTCCAAAGATTTTCATCATGGCATTCCGAACAACCTCATCCTTACCAAATTCCGCGGAATAATACGGAAGCATACTGGTAGCAATGATCTTCCCTCCCTGGTTATAATAGGCCAGCAGCTTTTCCGCATTGCTTGCCTTGATCGTGGATCCACCCGGCAGAATAATGAGCTTATAATTCTCCTCATTGATTGCATTGGTCAGGTGGATCTCATCTTTTTCAATTTTGCATTTTCCATCGAATACTTCGGGATGTAAATATGTATAGTCCATCCTGAGCATCCGAAAAAGATATTCCCCAACCGACATATAGTCAAATTCCTTTGGCATCTTACCCCCCAGGTACGCATATTCCCATCCCTCGCTAAACACATTATAGGCCATGGCAGAAGCAATTGGGTATAATACGGCTACATCCGAAACATGTCTGCCGCCCTGTAACATATAGCTCATTCGGCCAATAAATTTATTGAATTCCTGTATTTCGTCAAGGCTCATTTTCTCTTCAATCCCGGACGGAAAAGGAGTCTGCATGTTGATACCCATGGCATACTGATCCATCGCAACCCTGTAGGCGGTATCCTTATTAATTACGCCATAGGCAGCATAGGTCTCTGCCCATGTGACGGGTTTGTCATAGTTATAGGAAGCGGAGGTAACAACTTTATATCCCGTGTTTGCCCTTCCCCAGAAGAATATATCATCTGCAGCCGGAATATCCTGATATTCAAAAATTTTCATTAAATCCCCATTGCTCATCACTGGATTGGGAATCTCTTCCTGATCCATATGCCCGGATAGTTTTAGATTATGGTTGGAACACCAATCATTGATCTGTTTTATAAATGCTTCAGAGTACATTTCCGTCCTGATCCCATGCAGGGCATTTCTGGCTGACGCAGTTTTATCTCCAATATCATACCATAATGACGGATAATATTTAATAGGTGATTCGCCATATTTTTCAGTGAATTTTGCATTAAGCTGCGCCGACCACATTCTTCCGTCAAGCCAATGCAGGGAAGGCTCATCATAAAATGACATCGGGATCACCGTTCCAAAATATTCGCCTACAGCATCATAAAATTTATCATAAGATATAGTAAGGAACTTCTCAACCGATTCCTTTTCAATATAATTGATGATTCCGGGATTACGGATCTTCAGAACCTCTTCATGATTCAGATAGAAGCCCATGAGCTTCCAGTCTCCTTCGGCAACCGGTAGATTCAGTATTCTTCCCTGAACCTGATCGCTGACATCCGTTAATGATTTATCACCCTGGTTCATCAATACTGCGCCAAGAACCGTACCCTCCGGAAAAGTAATCATCATCGTACCCTTACCTTTCCTGTCGGCTTCCACCTTATCAAGCCTGGAAGCCATCCATTGAGGGAACTTCTGATAAAACTGTCCTGCCACGGTGCCTGTCGGAAATGCATAGTCGTCATACATAATAATCTGCATGCCTGACTTCTTTGCTTCCTCCACGGTGGCCTTATAAACATTAAGGAATTCAGGGCTTAAATAAACCAGCCCTTTATCGCCCAAACTCAGATGGGGGTTTGCCTGCGTTATATAATCCTTATCCAGGTCACCTGCATTTGCATTGTTTGAGACGATGAAAACCCCTCCATATCCCTTTTCTTTAGAATCATGAATCATGTCAAATGCACTTTTGATATCCAATGTTCTCAGGTCAAATTCACGGCCCGCAAAAGCCCTGTATTTCGCTTCGGGAGCTGCAAATTCTGCCTGATCGGGAAATTCACTTTCCTGTTTTGATTTACAGCCGGGCACTATGCCTGATACCAGGAAAAGGAAAATGATGAGAAGGTGGTTTTTTGATTTCATGGAATTTCCTGTTATTAAATTTTCGAATTAGTGTATTTGAATATGCGCCTCCCATCACTGCAAAATTACCTCGGTAAAAGAATAGGCAGGTATATCAACTGAATATGCGTTCTTTTTGAGGTTGATTTTTTTTGCTGTTGTTGTTCTTTTTATAGCCTGGGAATTTAATAGCGTGTTCATGGCCACCGGGCTATCCGCCTGTAACCGGTTGGTTGTTGCGTTCATAAAAGGCGCTTTGAGATCGCTCAGGTCAAAGACAGCAGTTCTGGAAACAGCCGTACGGTTGCAAACATACAATACAAGTTTTTTCCGGTTGATATCCCAGGCAGCCTGCACCTGGTAATCATCGTTGGCTCCGGGTCTATAGTTTTCGATTGTGAGCAGCCAGGCAGCCGGAGAACTGGAAAGCAATTGAAGTGCCCTGCCGGAGGCTGTAAGATAGGCACCCTCTTTAGGCGTTTCCATTGCACTTTGACTGTGAGTATTGGCAAGGTTGTTGAAGTTTACAAACAGCATATCATCACCCAGCCTCTGAAATGCCATAAAGTTCTTTAGCAGGTTCATCCCGTACAGCCATTTGCTGAAGGCATAACTTTTTGTTATTCCTCCCTCCCTGTTTGCCATATTATAAGCATCCCGGTTTTGTTCAGTATTATAGGCAAGCCATTCCGTATCGCAGTATTTTATACTTGTGTTGTGCGACTTATTATAAGCGCGGACTTTCCCGAGCATATACGAGGAAGTTTTGTCAGCATCCCCGCGGTCGGCCAGAAAATCAATATAAGGTCCTGCAATTTCAAGCATTTTATCTATATCTTCATGGTAAGATGGCCTTTCGGGACGATCACCGTAGGACGACATGCCGATCTTAATTGTCGGGTCAACCGCTTTCATGGCCTTGGAATAAACTACCACGGCCCATGCATAATCCTCTGCTTCAAACCAGCGGTGAAGCTCATTATCCAATTCCCAGTATTTAATTCCAAAAGGTTCTTTATAACCATGCTTTATTCTCAGATCAGCCATAGCATGCTTGCCTGAAAGAAGGTTACAATAGGCTACCAGTTCTGCTGCTGATTTCGCACCCTCAGTGAGACTCATGAATTTCACGAATTCCCTTCCCATATCGGCCTGCCAGGTGGGGAAATCCACATCATACCTCCGCTTGGAAGGATGGTACACATTTACGCAATAACTCATTTCCGCTCCGGCTGCCTTGCAAAGCATGGCAAATTCAGCCGTTCCGACATCATTGTAATTCTGACCTCCCCAAAAATAGGAATCCCGCGGGATCCTTTCGGAATAGGGTCCTATTCCTTCCTTCCAATCATAGAAGGAGGCAAAACACCCGCCGGGAAAACGAACCACCTTCGGATTCAGTTGCTTAAATATCTCAACAGCTTCATTTCTCCACCCATAGTAATTCGAAATTGGCTTCATGGAGAAATCATCAATGAGCAGGGCAGATTTTCCGGGGATCCACAGGCTGAATGTTACATATCCGTCATAGGCCGGATTAGCGAACGAAATGGACTGTAAAGCAAAACTGTCCGCGATATTTTTCAGGGGGAAGGTGAAGATCGGATTGTCCCACTTGCCTTGCTGATAAATCCTGATTTCTGCCTCTTTTTTACCTGAAGATGATTTTATCATTCCCAGGAACTGATAGGTTTCACCCTTTTTAAGAAGCTTTCCTTCCTGCGCCACTGCACCCCATTCCGTATTCTCATTATTGGTTACCATCAGGCATTGCTCGCCATGGCCGGAGCCGCCCCTTACAGGCGAAAGCACCACTTTTCTCAGGGGTGTGGTAGTAGTAATAAATGTGGAACTGTCATCAATAATGGAAGCTTTTGGAGGAGTTCCCGGGGCTGCAAACCAGCTGTTGTGATCATATCCCGAATGATACCAGTCAAATTTGCTCCAATCCCTTTCATATCCTTTGGACAGATCCTTTTCATCATAAACTACATCAAACCAGATTTTGTTAATATCACGATAAGGCATGAATTTTTCAAAACTGCGGTTAAAGAACATTTCACTCCACATGGATTCCACCTGGATGCCATATCCGAGTTCGATAAAATTGCCGTATAAAAGGGAACTTACAGGGGAAGCAGAGAGTTCATGGCCTGTAACTTTGAAAACCTGGTTATTAACCGGCTGTTGCGCGGTAACAGGCATAGCGAGAATCAGGAAAGTAAAGAGTAAATATTTCATATCAGCGTATAAGTAACTATAATAATATATTATGCTCGGGAAATACGTTTATTGTATTTCAATAGGAATTCCGAGTTTAAAAATCAGTCAATTCAATATTTTTAAATTTATATTCCACCCAGTCGAAATCTGCAGGATTTTTGCATGGCCTTCCATTTCCTGTTGCGTAGGGTCCAATAATTACACCGCCAAATGTGCCAGCCACATCAGTGGAAACCAGGTTTGCCAGTCCCGAACCCGCCTCTTTCCAGTTTCCCTCATGCTCTGCTATAGAAAAATGATATGACTTTGTGTCAAATGATATCCTTAGCCATACTTTGTCAGTCGTAATCCAAACGGGTGAAGATTCTGTTACCATGTCACCTGCTGTTTTTCTAAGTATGGCATACTTCTGACCTCCACGCAAGGTAATGAAAAGGGCATATTGGCAAGTGGGGCTCTGGTAAACTGATAACCCGGCCTCATCATGTTGCCCAAGAGGTTTAAATTCCATAGCGGCAATAATCTCTCCTGCCATTTCTTCCTGTCTCCTTCCGATAAATGACACCTGTGCTGATTCGATAACCGGCTTTGCGGTCCCGTAAAGTCTCAGGTATCCTGGCCTGTCGGTAAGTGAATATACCCTGGAGAAGGGATATGCCATTAAATTCCAGTAAGGAGAAAGTTCTTTTTCATTGAAGTCATCACGGATGGGTAATTCAGGCCATGGGCTCAATGGCAACGTCAGATATTCCACAGCCAGATTTACCATGAAATCAGGGTTTACATAAGGCCATCCTTTTTCCCATTTCACTGGGAACAGGAAAGTTTCACGTCCGATCACACAGAAATCCATATATCCTGCCTTACGCTGTCCCAGACAAACGGCCCACCAGTTCCCCAAATGATCCTTTATAAAGTCGGCATGCCCGAGGGCGGCAGTGTGGTGCCACCAGCCGTTGTGCTGGGAGATCACCGGATTTCGCGGACAGGGCTCAAAAGGTCCCCATGGATTTTTACTTCGGGCAATTGACTGCATGTGCAGGTACCTGGATCCTCCTTCTCCCATAGTAAGATAGTACCAGCCATTTGCCTTGAACAGATGGGGCCCTTCGGTATCATCACCAACCAAGCCTCTCGATATACTTTTCAGCGAGGTCAGCAACCTTCCGGTTTTAATATCAATTTCAGCCTGAACAATGTCCTTATCGGCAAATTCTCCCCTCCGGGTATAATACACCTTTCCGTCATCATCAAAAAACAGGCTCGGATCAAAAACCGGTTTGTCAATGCATACCGGATCACTCCAGGGACCTGCGGGATCGGTGGCGGTTACAAAGAAATTGCCTCCGCCGTTTACATCCGTAGTTACCATAAAGAAAGTGCCGTTGTGGTAACGAAGGGTGCCGGCATAAATGACCGGCCGGTTGTTGTTTTTATCCAGAAGAAAATGCTCAGGCCGCGTTAGGCAATGACCAATTAATTTCCAGTTGATCAGATCGCGGCTTTTATATACAGGTACTCCGGGATATAAATAAGAACTGCTTGTGATCATATAATAATCTTCCCCTACCCGGCAAATACTTGGATCCGGATTAAATCCGCGCACAACCGGATTAATATAAGCTGCATTTCCCGTTTCGCCAGGCTGACAAACAGTTTTACTGTTCATGAAAAGCGAAAGGGCTGCTATGGCAAGGAGTCGAAGAAAAAAAACAGATATGCCCATTTTACAGATGAGAAAAGTGACATTATATCCTTATTGCAATAATTACTGTTCATTATAATTACCAAATTCCCTGGCTGCCTGTATCATCGTTTCAACAGTATCCATGCTTACGTCAGCCTGGAGGATATGTGCCGGGGCAAGCAGGTATCCCCTGTCTTTGCCCAGAATTTCGATCCTTCGTTTAATCTCCTGCCGGATGTTTTCTGCATTGCCTGAGGGAAGTAGATCCTGCTGGTCGATACCACCGAAAAAGGAGACCCTGTCCCCGTATTTATTTTTGAGTTCCCGGGGATCTGAACCCGGAACATTTGGCTGCACGGGATTGTATACATCCACGCCAATTTCTATGAAATCATCCAGCAAGGGTGCAACAGCTCCGTCAGAATGCATGATAACAATGATATCGGGGTTCACCTGACGCATCTTTTCAATCATTCTTTTATGCCGGGGCTTAAATTTCACCCGCCAGTCATCGGGTGATATGAGTGTGGAAGTCTGGCTTCCCAGGTCTTCTCCAAGCCATATAGCGTCAACACCGGCTTTTACAAGTTGAAGAGCCAGTCCGGTGCTCCATTCTTCCACCCTGTCATTCAGCAGGTCAAGCCAGGGTTCTTCGCACATCATGGCCATCATGTACTTTTCCAACCCGGTCAGATGCCAGGCCAGTTCAAACAGGGATATCTCCACATCGCCCATCACGAAATAGTCCTTTCCAAACCGTTCTATGTCCATTTTGGCCTTTTCAAATCTTCCGGGGGCATAGGCATCCGGATAAGCGTATTTTTCAATATCCTCAACCGATTCGGCATGATCAAGCGGACATTTTACCACTTCCACATACAGCGGAGTGGGCTTCATAAACATGCCAAACTCATTCTTTGTGATGTTTTCACTTACCGGTTCAGGTACATACCCGTTTGCAACCGTGCCGCCAACCACCACAACATCGCTGCCAAGCTTTGTTCGGATCTCATTTGCCGATATCCGGTAGGTCAGATCTTCGTAATACGACAGTGCATAGTCAGGCTGGATACCCAGTTTCCTGCCAAAAGCATCCGTGAGCTGCCTGCACAAATCGAATTGCACCGGAACCCTGTCCGGATTTCCGCTTTGCTTTCTGAAAGCTTTTAGTACCCTTGTTTTCGAATTCATATTGCTTTTTATAATTATCGTGTGAATAATATAATCGTGGCCTCGAATCCTTCCAGGTGAATCTTCAAGGAAGTTTTTTTATCATGCTGAATGGTTCCCGACAATTGCTTAAGTGACCCTGTCAGGGGATCCCATGATTCGGTTTTACCGGCAGATCTGAATGTGATCTCCCTGTCAACAGGCTGATCCGAAAGATTGATCAGGTAATAAATGTCAGTCAGATCGCTTCCCCGGTGATTGTAAAATAGTTCCCGGCACGGACTGTCCAGTGAAACATCAGATCCAACGGCGGTTTTCACTGCAGGTGTTATATCGGTCATCATGGTTACCACATCCACATTGCCCGACTTTTTAAGCTTGTCAGAAAGGCTTATAACCCGCCTGGTCTCGTCAGGAGTTAATCCCAGTTCCGGGAATTGGCCGAAAACGACAAGTTTACCGCCTTTATCAACAAAGTCAGCTATTTTCTGATAGGTAGCCAGTGGAATGATCCGGGTCTCTGGCAGCAGGATACAACCAAATGATTCTCCGGCTATTATAAGCTTATTGTTGAATACTATCGATTCTGTGATAGCCTGGTCATCCAGGTAATCAAAATCGGTCTGGCTGGCCAGCAATTCCCTTGACACTTCACCAAATGCAGCGTCTACGCGACGGGCATCCGGCAGGTCGGCACTGTACGGAATAATGTGACTGGTAAGGTATAGTTCCTCTGATTTTACAAATGGCGGCGCCGTTTCAGTTCGCCTGGGATCAGGTGGCTCCCAGGTTGTTTTCCGGGTAGGTGTCAGACTGCCCCACATCGTCTGAATGGGATAATAGACCGCCACATCTGCAACATGTTTTCCCTGGGTAAGCACCAAACCCAGCCGGCCAATGTAGTCATTGAAGGCCTTTCGCTCCCCATTACTGAATTCGTTGTAACCATAGTATGAGGTAACCCTTGTCAAACCCAGGGCATATTGATATCCAATGGTGGCCAGGCGCATATTGAAAGATACAGGAATGTTTGCGGCTCGTTGCTGATGTGAGGAGGTTTCACTCATGTTCTCCCATAAACCGCTCATGTGGGTTACCGAGCTCACAAATTTTGGAACCGGGATCTGGGTGGAACGGGCCAGTGCCATGGGATCGGATGTAAGCATATCAAGAGCAGGAAGATCCATTTTCCGAAGATCCCTGTAAAGGTTTCCCTCATATACCGCATGCCAGTACAAGCTTTCTTCAAGCAAGGCATGTCCCGAAGCTGCCGGCCCGTTGGCACGGCACCAGTCCTGTATCTGTCCGTAATAATTTTCTTCAATGAGGGATGATACAAAGCTCCAGAAATCCAGTCGTTTGTATACAGTTTCTTTTCCACCATCCTCAAATAGAAATGGCAGAACCGGAACGATGTCATAGCCATAAACTTCCTTAAACTTATCCCTGAATGTACGACTCCACGGAATGGCAGGAAGTATGCTTTCGTCATCCTGCAGGTAAGAGGTCATAAGGGATGGTTCATCCGTAAATACCGCGTGGATATACCCGTCCATTTCTTCCGGTGCCCGTTTTTTATATTCATTATGGGTAACCGCAATAAACCGGCCCACGGCAGCCCTGTCAATTATATTGATGTATGGCAGGGGATCGGAAATATTTGTCACAATGTGGGTACCTTCATACATCCTGCGGGTATGAAACGACAGGATTCCCCAGTCCTTTTTATCGGGAGCACTCCAAATGAGTTTATGCTGATCCTTTTTTGATAAGGCAGTAAGATCAATCTGTTGTGAAAAATCGTATAATCCGTTCCTGACGGGTGCAGCGCATACAAAAATCGGGATAGCATCATATCGGGGACCGGAGGGCATATCATGGGTTATGGTTCCATTTCCCTCTGTGCGTTTACAGACCACACCGGTGGTCTCATACTCAGGGTTATCTTTTAACGTCAGTCCGCCCGCTTTGCCGCTGGGATAACCCTTCTCATCATATAGCCAGAAATCCATTCCCAGTTCTTTGCACTTTCGCAAGTAAGACAGGAACAGCTGCCATTCGGATTCATCCTGCAGGTAATTTGTAAAACCAACGTTGGATACCACTCCTCCATATCCATATTTCTTCAGGCTGTCGAGGATTCCATCCATTTCAGGCTGGTGGGTGATCTGCAGCATCCGATATTTGACGGGCGGAACAGCAAACTGCTGCCGGAGAACAGCCAGGTCAATTTTAGTGTCCTTTGCCTGATCACCCTGGCCGTAGCTCGCTGCGGCCAGGATTACAACCAGAAGAAACAGCAGGCTTTTAGTTTTCATAGTTTTTAGTTTATCATTTTGACTCTCCTCCGTGGACCGTGGTGCTGCAGGGCTGTGGGTCCGTGGGTTTTACCCACGCTATCCGTGGGCTTCGCCCACGGTTATCGAGATCAGACCACTTCGTGGTCCTACCTCCATACTCCATACTCCCTACTTACCGCTCACCGCTCACCGCTCATCTCTTTTTTCTACCAATAGGCAATCCCTAAAGGGATTATTCTTCCTCGTCACTCGTCACTCGCTACTCGTCCCTATTCAAGTTCCAGGAAAGATCCTCCTCCAGGGCAAAGAAATGTCCCAGCAGGCTCCATCCCCAGAATGGATCCAGTCCCACGCCCTCACCGGTTTCAGAGTTATAGTATTCCCGGTTGCCGGCTTTCTGCATGAGTTCTTTTGTCCGCTGGGCAACAACAGTAGCGATCTGGGGATACCCATAGAATTTCAAACCATGGTATATCATGTAATTTGTCGGCATCCAGGTGTTTGCACGCCAGCTGCATCCCATATCTGTGGGAAGGGAAACTGTGCTGTATCCGGGTTCTGATTTTGACAGGGTGGCAATGGGATAAGGGGTCCAGAATTCACGCGGATTCAGCAAATATTCATTTATCATTCTTTTAGCCTGTTCCGGGGTAGCCACGCCTGCCCACAAGGTTGTAAAGGCAGAAACCGATCTTACAGGAATTTTGTACTGGCCGGCAGCTCTTGCATTCATTCCATTATAGGCCCATACCGTCTTTGATACAGGCTGGTCCTTGTAGGCTTTTCGGTCATAATAGAACCCATCCTTGTCGTCCCAAAGCAGTTCCCTTATCCTGAGCACTCTTTCCTGTGCCTTGGCCTCATAATCCAATGCTATTTTTTCCTTGCCGGCAAGCCGGGCAAGCTTTGCAAATGCCCGGCATTCCTTTACCAGATATGAATTCAGGTCAACGCCTTCACAATTCCTGTCGCGCCAGAATCCTGCTCTTTCATGCTGATTATCCATGCCTGTATGAGGTCCGCTCATCCACTCACTCAGTCCGTTCTTGTTGATATCCATATCAACCAGCCAGTAATCAAGGTATTTTTTCAGCTTCGTAAAATAGGGCTCCTGCAATATCCAGTCCTTTTCCCCGTATGCCTTGTACACCAGCAGGCTGATCTGTGAAAGAAATGGCTTCACGTGTTCAGGATCATGCCATTCATTGCTGGGAACCGAACGTGATATCATGCCTGACTCTTGTTCATTTTTCAGAAAAATAATCACCCCGTTCTTAATATAGGTGGATGGCCAGCCCATGTATATCTGAACCAGTGCTTCAAAATACTGGTCCCAGTCATACAGTGTTTTGTATGAATAACCGGTGAAATATTGCATTCCGGTAACCTCCTCGGTAAGTATTCCCTTATGCATGAGGGAGTCAATTCCGGTAAGATGACTGCGGTATTCCTGCAATTTTGCCTGGTCAGACAGAACATTCTGCCCTAATAATTGGAACGGAATAAGCAGAATGAGAAACAAACGGATAGTTTTCATGATTTGATGATTTGAAAATTTGAAGATTTGAAGATTGAGTCCACTCCGAAAAGGATTTTTATAGCCACTAAGGCACAAAGACACTAAGTGTTGGTTTTTTAATGCCTTGGATATGAAATAAATAATGAGCTTGGTGACTTCGTGACTTTGTGGCATATTTAAAAAAATTACTTTTTGTAGTAGACTCAAGATTTATATGCAGATGAAATACCACTTCCCGGAAGTTTCATTACTAAGATCAAGAGTAACCATACCCTCTTTGAGAGTAAATGGAATTCCGGCTTTCTTACCTTTACCGGCATAAATGCCTTTTATTTTTGCTGTCCCAACTGGTACCGGAATACTGATTTTTCCTTTTCCATTTATATAGACTTTTACTACAGCATTCATAGCAGTTTTTTCAGCCGGTGTTGCTGGCGTAAATGCAATAGCTGGCTGATCCTCAGAACTGAATTTATAGGTTTTTCCATCGAGGATTATCTCCCGGCATTTATGACCTTCAAAGGAGATCAACTGCCCGTCGGTATCCGTATTAAATGCCGTGATCAGTCTGCCTGCATAGGTAACACTGTGGCCGTTGACCTTGAAATCATTCAGCCTGATCTCATCGGTGGGCATCGGGTTTTGTTTTAACGCGATGGCATCCAGTGAATCATTGCGTGAAAAACCATCCAGCCAGTTTTCACGGTGTGTTCTGTAATGTCTTGCAATGACTGTGGTACCGTTTAGAAACCGTGTAGCCAGATAATCGGTTGTTCGTGAAAGGTATTCTGTATTATCGTTTACATTCAAAGTTTTTCCTGTTGAAGGATAGGCTCCGGCAGCAGCAAGAATTCCAAACAGGGTTCCTGTTTCATAGCCCAGGCTGGCCGACTGATCATCACGGGGGCGGAAACCAAAGTAATACATACCTCCTTTTCCGGCTGCTTTTCTTGAACCAACCGCCAATCCATCTACCTCGGCTTCCTGCTCGGACCCGGGATTTAAGGTGACCGGATATACATGGTCAACCAGAAAATCCGTCAGGATAACCTGGGAAGGAACTTTGCTAAACCTGTTCATGAAGGTCACCTGTTTGCCTGGGGCAATCTGGCCGGGAAACCAGGATGGTGTATAGGTGACACCAAAAAGCGTATTCCATTTATCAATACAGGAGGTACCCCGATTATCGAGAACCGGCGGAGGCCCGCACCAGATCACCCGGCCGCCTGATTCACCCATTTGTTTCATCATATCTAAAAGTGCAGGCGGAGGGATCACCTCAAACAGGGTTACAAGGGTGGAATACTTCCGCCCGTTTACTTCAATGAAACCATCTGCATTTACCTTACCCAATTCCAAAAGCTTTTCAGCCGTGATGTAATTTGCATAGGCATATTGCGTCATCCAGCTGCCGAAGCGCTCTTCCGCTGCAACAAGGTTCATGGGATACAGGATCAGCACATTCACATCCCTGTGAAGATCATCGGTAATAGCCCGGATCGTTGGAGTAGCACTGCAGCCAAAAGCACTGTTAGTGGCCGATTTCCTTTCTGAAACCACATCGGGCATGCCCCAGAAAGCAGCGTAGGCATTGGGATATTTATTCAAAACTCCTATTGAGGCCGCCATGGCGGCTCCATAATAATCACGGTCAGCCCATCCACACTCGGCAAAATCATTGCCTGTAGGCTGAAGGTAATCGCCCCACTTGAAATAGTCGTAACATGCAGCAGCAGCCTGTTGTACTCCGTTTGACCAGGTAAAATTCGGCGTATATTCATACTGATAGGCTTCTTCCTTAAGATTTCCTACATCCCAAAGATCGATGGTGGGGCTTTGGGCCCAGGATGAATGGGCTCCATTGTGCAATTCACGTTTATAAAGGGACTCACCATATTTTTTTGCGGCGATGAAGATATCCACAACTTTATTATTCAGCATTTTATAATATCGATCCCGGAACAGAATCGTCCGGCTGATGGCCTCTGCACTAGCACCCATCACATATTGCGTATTGTTTACTGCATAGGGAGTATTCGTGAGCGATTTGGGACCCGTCACAAAATACAGCATGTATTTATCCATATCGGAAAATTCCTTTCCAAACGAGGCGGCGTATTGTGCAGCCATATTCTTTGTCATATACCGAACGCTGAGCTGGCCATTGTCATGATGGTTGAAATAATACCAGTCCTGTTGTATATGCATTTCATCCGAATACAGTGATGTGAGGTTAATTCCGGTTTTATAGTAATTATCCAGCATATTGTTCAAAAACACGGGGACTTCCGGACTGAAATAGTCCATTTCAGGGGTTTCATATTCAAGCATCACTAAAACCCGGTCATATCCTTTCAGCTGATTTTCTCCTTCACTGCATATGTTAACACGCTGTATGGGAAGGGTGACGTCGGTGGCCAGGCTGGAAGGCTCCCATGCCGGAATGATTGTGGTTGTATCGTAGCTTTGAATTGAAATACCTGAAGTTATTTCATGAATGTCATTCGGATCCACCACACTGTAGCGGTCGTTTGCAATTACTTTTTCGCGGAAGGCAAACGCTTTGGCACCCTTCAGTTTCAGTTCAATTTTTCCTTTATTATTTGTCCAGTTGAGCTGTCTCCACAGTTGCACATTAAATCTGCCGGTTTTTGCGTCGCGCACACCAACCGCATAATGCAGCCAGCGTCCGCTTTGTCCGGTTTTATTTACAAATCCCGGACCAATTTCCAGCGGGCTCAAAAGGCTCAAACTGATTCCCATGCCATATTTAGCTGCGAAATCACTGATCTTTTTGATCTTACCGATATATTCGTTCATATCGGGGGTCAGTTTGCGGAGGGTTCCCGCCTGCTCCCTGTATTGCCTGAAGAATTCATCAAAGGCGATGCCAAGTGTTTTGTCGCCGCGTTTTTTTGCTTCTTCGCAAATTTCCCTCAGACTGACAAATACTTTTGTAAATCCATTGGACTGATCAATCTTCTTATCCGGATCCATCAGGTCAGATAACTGCTGGTCACTGGTGAGGATGATGGTGGCAGCTTGGACTGGAGGAAACGAGCAGAAAATGCCGAATAGGAAAAATAAAAAATACCTTTTCATAGAATTGGTTATTAAGTGATTAAATTAAAATGCCCAAATAACACCGAATATCGAACACCGAACGCCGAATTTCGAAGTCCTGGGGGATAGTCACACTTAAGTGAGGCAATGGAGTTTCCTGATCTTCAATATTCATCATTCAGTGTTCCTTGTTCGGTGTTTTTATACTTAGATTTACTTCGATACAGATGTAAAATGATAAGTTCCTGATCCAACCTGTAAAATTGTCCGGCCATTCTCATGCCCGATAACCTTTAAATCTGCATTGTTGGCAACTGGCACTCCGCTTTCAGACACCCCGTCGGGGTCCCCCCCTGAAGGAATATAAACTACAGCCGATGTATTGCAGGGAATCGTCACGTCAAGAGAATATGCATCCTTGTTCTTCCTCCAATTACTTATGATTTGTCCAAATGGGGATTCCATATCGGTGTTGGCCCATTCTATCTGGTTGATCATGCATGGTTTTACCTCAAAATGCTTAAACCCGGGGGCATTGGCCACGGGTCTTATTCCCCCGATACTCTCATGAAAAAGGGCTGCAAATCCTGAATTCATCGGATGATTGGATGAACCTAACCTGGGGATGCTTCTATTCTTCCATTCCTGCGGTGCTTCCGGCCAGGTAGTCTGGTCTGCTGCCACAGTGTAAGCCAGACTGGGATAGGTCGGGGTTGTAAGGATTGAATATGCCAGATCCTCAAGGCCCATGTCACACAATACCGAATATATTCGCTGACCATGGATGCCTGTTGAAATATGTCCTCCATGTAAATTATTAATATCATAAACAAGACCTGCGGATACAGCAGCCTTCCTATCATCAGGTATAAGTCCCATCCGATATGCTATGACAATGCCTGTCTGGCTGCCGTAAGTCCAATGATCTGTTCCGGTTATTTGCCTTAGGTACGCTTTATTAAAATTACTTTTCACGCTTATCATCTTTTCTCCGCACCAACTTGCGTATTCGGCATCATTCAGTTTAACAGCCATTTCTTTTAATATGGTCAATGTTCCATAGAAGAATGCAGTGGATGTGAGCTCCGGAGGACATTCCATTTTTTCATTTCCACCTGGGGGGCACCAGTCGCCATAACCATTCTGAATAATGCCGTTTTTGTCCTCATAACGTATGATGTATTTAATAAAATCCTTCATATGCGGATACCAATGAGCAAAAACCCTTATATCGCCATTGAACAGATAAAGATCATAGGGCACCAGGATAACCGCAACTCCCCAGTCAACCCGGGATTCCTGGCAAATTCTTTTTCCGGTGGAGATATTGCCCGGGATACCCGCCGTGGCAGGTTCACCCAGATAGGTTTCAACTCCGCGTCCTAACTGGCTTTCAATATCGTCCATATATTTGGCAAAGAAATTGGCCATATCATAGTTGTATAGGTCAGTTTCAGCCGTTCCATGTGCATCTCCCAGCCAACCGCATTTTTCACGGGCCGGACAATCTTCGGGGATACTATGCAGGTTATCCTCGATGGTCCACAGAGAATTCTGATATATCTTATTCATCAGGGTATCCGAGGAAGTAAAGTGACCGGTACGTTCCACTGATGAACAGACCAGGATACCTCTGATCATGTTGGAATCAGGTTTTTGACTGAGGCCTGTGACCTCTACATATCGGAAACCGGCATAGGTAAAACGGGGTTCCCATTCCTCCCAATCGCTGCTTTTGCATACATAAATATTGGTTTGTATCATTCCCGTATGCTGATGGCCCAGGGAAGCAAAATCCAGTTCCTTGTCAAGGGAATCCAGGTTCTCGGCAAAACGCATGGTGATCTGCTGACCCTTCTTTTCTTTTACCCTGATCCTCGCCCATCCGGCTATGTTTTGCCCCATATCAACAATCCATCTTCCTCCAGATGCCGGAAATATCTGCACAGGATTTAATGTTTTCATCCGTTTAATCGGAGGGATCATTTGTGAACAAAGGCTGTCAGTAGGAGCATCAATCACCACGGATGCCTGCCATGATGTATCATCATATCCTGTCTTATTCCATCCCTCTTTTTCATAACGTGCATCATAACTTTCACCGCCGTATACATTGTTAAACATAACAGCACCTGTACCTGCCTTCCAGTCAATTCCCGAAACCAGTGAATCTGACTCACCGTTTTCATATTCAATCCATATCTTGCATCTCAGCCGTGGTGCACCATAATTCAGCCAATCGACAAATGCAATGTTCTGTCCGTAAAATCCATTGCCCAGCATAATACCGATGACATTATCTCCTTTATTGAGCATGCCGGTGATATCATGCGTTACATAAAATGCGCGTACATCATAGTTTGTCTGCCCCGGATCAAGTACATTTTCTCCCGATTTTTCCCCGTTCACATACAATTCTGAATAACCAAGGCCCGAAACATACGCCATGGCGCGGCTTATTTTGCCGGAGACTATGAATTGTTTTCTGAAAAGCGGGGAAGGATAGGAAGTTCTCATTTCCGGCGACTTCATTGTGAAAGTCAGAAATGATCTGGAGCGAAGCGGAGACGAACAGGTATCCTCTTTCAGGCCGATCCATTGGGCACCGTTCCAGTCGCTTTTATTCAGCAGGGCCATTGTGAAGGAAGCTGTTTCAGACCACCCGGAAAGCTTATTGTCCTGGTCGCTGATTCTTACTTTCCAGTAGTATTGCTGTCTTGAATGCAGCTTTTTACCGGCATAGATCACCTGCATGGCATCCGATGAATCTACCACCCCGCTGTTCCAGAGATCGGGTTGGTCTTTCTTCAGCAATTCCCGGCTGCTGGCCACCATCACTTGCCAGGATCCCTGGCTGAGGTTGCGCAAATCGTCTTTGGCAGGTAACAGTTTCCAGCTGAGTACCGGAGTCTGGACGTCCAAATTGACAGGTTCCGTGATGTTTTCAACTTTGAGGTCGGTGATCAGCATGGACGATTTTGAACATCCTGAAATTATAATTAATGGGAGCAATAACGGGAGCAAAATCATCCTGTTCAACTGCTGGGCAATTGAATGTGAATAGCGTGCTCGAATATTTATAAAATTTACATTCATAAGATATTTTTTACTTTGACGGATTAAAAAACTCAGGAAAACAGGAAAATGGCTCTTCCTGTACTTCAAAATAAGGCCAGTATTCAAATTCACTGTTTCCTTCAATAGAGAAATGCAATGGTTTTCCCTGAACCGGCCTAAGCATTTCTATGATATTTTCAGGACTGGCTTTCACGCCAATATCAGACTTCTTTGCCTTTACTCCAACCATAGCCATTAATATCGGTCCATACTCAATAGCATAGTGATTTTCTTCAAAGCCCTTTTCAAGCCCGGTATATTTTGTTATCCTGAAATCCATCGGCAGGTTAAATGAAATTACATCACCATTTTCCCACTTTCTGTCAGTTATGAAATAAGTACCGGGCTTCCCTGTACCCACTTCGCTTCCATTGATCCTTATGGACATATTCTCCGACACCCATGACGGAACACGAATTCGAATCTTGTATTGTATGGTCTGCTCATTTTCAATTATAATTTCAACTTTTGAATCGTAAGGAAACTTCGTGTTCATTGTAAGGCTCATGGACTTGTCTTGCAGGAGGTATGTTATTTCGGATGCGGCATACAGGTCCACATAAATGCCATCTTCAGCAATAGAATAGATGTATTCGGGGAGTGAACCGAACACCCTGGTGCCCTGCCCTTCGCAACACGTGTTCATGCAGTGATGGGTATTTGGAACATGGTCGACATATTTACGGTCCACCAGTTTTGCGAAGTAGCGAATCCCTTCTGGGCCATATTGATTGGCGATGGCGACGTTGTAAATTGATTTTTCTATTTCACTGACATATTTCTCCTCTTCGGGATAAAGTAAATGAAAACGTTGATTGAGTTTCATCCAAAACGAATTTCCGCATAACTCTCCGGTCTCGTGTCGCAAATAGTAGGATTTTGGTTCATACAGAAATGTCCCTTCATTTATGGCAAGCGATCCACCTATATGCTCCCAGTTATCGTGATATAAATCCCATGCCCCCAAAGCAGCATCAAGATATTTTTTAGCTCCGGTTGCCCGGTACAGATCAAGGTAAGGTTCGATTCCGGTAACCAGATAGTTGTGCGGTCGGTCATAAGGATATAGCCAGATGGATTTGGTATCCCTGTTTGCCAACTGCTGCATCCAATAGTCCTCCTGAAAAAATTGCTGTACAACCTGAATGTCCTTTGGTTTCCCTACAGGCGAAAAGTAGGTCCTTGTTATCGGGATAATTCCCTGCGTTCCCTGTCTGACACGGCGTAACAATTCAGGAAGATACTCACTGTTGTCGAACCAGTCATAAAATCCCCGCAGCAGGGGAAATGCCTTTGTGTTTCCGGCATAGCCCGCTTCTATGAGTCCCTGGGATACCCATGACCTCACATATGCGCCATTTTCAAAGTCAAACATCGTATGTTTCGGGAATGCCATTAAATAGCCGTCAGGTTCTTTGCACAGATCAATCAAATCAACAATATCATCCATCCTTTTTCTTAAATCGGCATTTTCAACCCATCGCAAGGTATTTCCTGCCCCGGTTAAAAACCGTGCAGCTTCAGATCCCGGAAGAAGTTGAAACCACATGTTCTTCAGCCTATCCTCAAGAGGCTCAACAGGCAGTCCGGCTTTGACCCGGAAATTACGTGCCATCTGGTCGAAGGTAAATGAGTTCATCAGGTAACTGATATTGTTATCCATGACTGTTTTAAACAAACCTTCGCCAAGATGTACTCCTCCCATTGGTGCCTGGGCCTTATACGCTACCGGTTTCCAGGTTTCAACCGGCATCACGTTTTCAGGATTATTGGTTACGACGTATTCACCCTGCGGACGGGCTGCCCGTGTCAGTAATTCAATGTGCGAATCCCTGTCAGGATTTGATTCTGTGGCCGGGCATCCCTCTGCAATGTCTTTGCCGTCGGACAGTACCATGATCTTCGTCATGGCTAGTTTATTATCCCGAAGTTGTGTGGCTGTTAAGCGAATATATCTCCCGTATACTACTTTCGATGCAAAAGTGCAAACCTGATCATCCGGGTTCGGAAATTCTTCTTTCTGGGTGTAATTTTCATACATAATGGAATGGCTGAAATCCGTATCGTTTGAAACTTCAAGTCTGAAACGTGAAGGAAAGCCACCGGCAGCAGGTCCCCAAACCTGAACTCCGGGCAAAAGCTTTATCCCTTCTATTTTTTTCTCCTGTCCCAGGTCAATTTGCACCCAGCGGATTTCGTTGTTACTGCAAGCCATAGTCGAATACGCCGGCAGAAAATACCGCGCCACCCGTTCCACGCCCATCCGGGCTTCGAGAAGTTCCTTCACGGGGTCATATTTAACCTGTGCATCCACAGAAATAACCTGAAATACAACGAAGACCGATATTATTAAGCAAACCACTTTGGGCCGCTTTATTCTGATGTCATTTATCGTTTTCATTTTTTCATTGGTTTTACACTCCTTTCCCCGAGGGTCCCCGGGGGCTATCCCCCCCGCTGGGCGGAGTTTGCAACTCCGCCCAGCCTTTTCAATTTCTAATATTTTACCGAAATAATGGAAACCGGTCCGAGCAAGCCCGAAGACTGAAGCGGATCCGATGGCTTGATATCATTGACATTGATCCAAGTCTTCCTTTCCTTTTCAGGTAATTTGCTGTCCCCGATCAGGCGGTTAATCCAGTTGTTTACAACGGTCACCTCAATACTGTTTTCCCCGGCAATCACCAGTTTGGAAATGTCAACACGGTAGGGAGCAGTCCATACTCCTCCGGCAGACTGGCCATTCACCTTCACTTCGGCCATGATACCCACCTTTCCCAGATCGAGGTATACCGTTTCTTCTGCTGGTACAGCTCCAAGAACAACCTTGTTCATATAGACAGCCGATCCTGCATAATATCTGATCTTTTCATCCTTGCTCTTTGACCAGTCTTCAAGCGCAGTCATTGGAACCGGCTTGTCGGGTCCACGATGCGCTGCATCAAAAATAACCTCCCAGGGTGATGTTATTTCCACTTTACTTGTGGGTGCGGGATAATTATCTTCCATTTTATCCGAGGAAGGCATACCGCTTTTTCTGAAGACTATAAAAGCACTGCCACTTGGAGCCAGTGTGAGGGGAACCTTTGTAATGGCACCATCCTGGGTAAATGCTGTTAATTCACGCATTGTACCGGTGACGGCATCCCAAAGTTCGGGTTGCATACCTTCTACCCTGAATCCGGCGTCCATGCTTAATGTACTATCGCTTTGATTTGTGATGAAATAGATTTCCGTATCGTTCAAGCGGCGATGCATCCACAATAAGGGTATGCTTTCAGGAACTGAAACATCGGGCAGGACACCCACTTTATCAAGGGCTGTCTTCAGATCAAGTCCATTCAGTATCATTCCTTTTCCGAATTTGGCCGACTGGATGGTCTTACCATCTACACTACCCCATATTTCTGCAGCTAATGCTTTTACTTCCTCGTCCGATGCGGGATAATTCTGCAGACTGGGTGAACGTTCCGGGGAAGGTCCATAAACTGAAGCGCCTTCATATACAAGTTGTTTGATCTTGCGAAGTAATTCCGGCCGCATGGTTTCCAGTGGTGGAAGTACCATCATCCTGTATGACATGCCATCGGGCAATACCAGGTTTCCGTCTTTTACAGTAACCCGGTTCATGAGTACCTCTGCATTGATATAATCGAATGTATATCCTTTTGGAAGTGCCGGATCTCGTGTTCCGGTCATTTTGGGCACGTCCTCCCCTATGAAATAGCAAACGTCATTTACAGCCAGGCCCCTTTGCAGCATGAACATGCAACGGCGCTGGTAATCGATCCATTTTTTCGCCTGTTCGAACCATGTATTTTTGCGGTTGAATTCAGTTCCGAACGGTGCATTGATACCAGGGGTCCTGTCTTCATAAGCCTGCTCAATATACAAATGAAGCACCACATGATTGATACCCTCGGTATAGCTCCAGTCTCCTCTTTTCTTCAGCATACCGGGGAACCGCTGGTAAGCCAGTCCTGCAGAAGTATATGACTCGGCCGAGACCCTCCTTTTGCCATAAATATGCGCTGCAGACGAAGAAGCACGACATTCGATATTCCCGAGTTCGCCTTCATTCCAGAATTCTCCACCAATATCATGGCTTTGTCCGCCGTACATCAGAAATTCTGAAGGAAAGCCCCAGTGACCATAGTTTTCAAGCCATACGCGAAGTCCCTGTTCCTGGCTTAAGTCACGTAATCCACCCACATAGTCGTAGGCCACGCGGTCTGCGATCAACCGGCGCAGATCCCATAAAAAGCGGTCTGATTGTGCTGCAGAGGCAACAATCCTGCCCGAAAGGACGGGCAACCAGGGAATCGGATCATATCCGTATTTCTTTGTAAAGTCTTCAGCCAGTCCGTCAGTCCAGTTCTGGGAGCCCATTTCATAACTATCAAGCACCACATGTTTAAGTGCCGTGCGATCGGCTGCAGGCATTCTCCTGAGCAATTCCCCAATAAATGCATCGAAATGCCCCTTCAGGTGCTCCCGGCTCATCTTGTCCACTTCCCAACCGGTTGCATATGGGGCAGAAGGACTGTTTTTGGTTCCCGTGGGTGTCACACCAATGCGCATGATGATCCATTTGCCAGCAGGTGCATCCCAGGTAAGTGTTCCATCGGGCGATAAATTATTGCTGATGTCAATCACTTTTTTCGGATCAATTTTCATGTCAGCACTCCCTGTTTCGGGTTGTGATTTCCACTGGTACTCGTTCCATAATGGGAAAGGAGTCTGGCACATTTTTCCCAGCTGTTTTTCAATGTAAGATTCCAACCTTGGAGCGGATGAAAGGCTGATCTCAGCTATACCCACATTTAAGCCGTTTGAACCGGTAGTCGATAAAAAGTTGGTTAGATTGAAATTACTAAAAACAAGGCGGAATTTTCTGGCTTTGGTTTCATCAAAGGCAACAGAGACTGCGCCATAAGGAATATCACCAACATTAACAGCCGGATTGCTGCGGTCATACCGGAAGCTCTTAATACTTTTGTATGTACCGTTTTCATTGACAAGCAAGTCAACATCAGCAGCAAAGGGTGATTTTGCAGGGTATAACACCAGACTTCTGGCTGTAAAGTCGGTTGCTGCTTCGAAATCGACTGTAATGGTTTTGCTGTTCCCTGCACCGCTAAACGAACATACCGAGGTCGTATCTCCGTCGAACATTAATTTTGCATTGCCCAGTGCAGGTGTTGTGGATACTTTCGGCTTCACTGAAGCTATGGTAAGCTGATCATCCTGGGGATAAGGATAGGCAATGACCCTTACATCCTGAAACAGGGATATTGGCTGTACCAGTTTCTGAACAATCTGCTTTCCTCCTTCAACAGTAGTTTCGCTGCTTATCAGGTAACGCATGGCTTCGGTGGATTTCACCCACGGTCCGCCCGACTGGCTCCAGCCAGGACAATTGAACATTCCCAAATTGACGCCCACTCTTTTTCCTTCGCGAATGGCATGCTCGATCAGCTGCCACCATTCTTCACTGAGAATTTGCGTTTTTCCATAAGACATCTCCGGCAAGCCGATATTTCCGATCAGTGCTTCGCCGATTCCTATCCTGGCCATTGCTTCCAGGTCTTTTGTTATACCCTCTTTCGATATGTTATCGCTGATCCAATACCAGTATACCCAGGGCTTCACTGAATCAGGAGGAGTGATAAACCCCTGTTCGAGTTGTTCAGGAGTGACAGGATCCTGGTTTTCAACTATCTCTGTCTTTTTACAATTTATCATCAGCAAGGCAGGCAACAATAGCAGGGCCAAAGTGCGCAGCCACATCATGGTATTCGTTTGTCTGTTCATTTTAAATGGCATTTGTTTTTCTTTTATATAGTTAAGGTTTCATGTTATTTTTTGGAAGCGGGCTTATATGTTTTTGCCCAGTTGATCACGGCTTCAATATTGATTGCACTCTCCCAGGGACGGCATCGTGTACCACTTGGCTTGTCGTTCAGGTAATATTCTGACCAGGATCCTTCCTGATCCACTACAGAAAGCGTTTTGTCATACACCCTGCTGGCATCTGCACTGTGAAGCATGGTAAGGGCATTCAGCAGGAATCCGTAATCATAGCCTACCGTACGGATCTCGTTTTTTTGGTTTGCCATTTCCTGCTTTGAAGTCATAGCACCAGTTGTAACAAAATTGTCCCGGATTTCATACACAGCTCCCGTTAGCTGATCAAAAGGCATTACTGTAAGATTCATGTAAAAAGGAGCCAGGGCAACCGACAACAGGTTATACTGTTTAACTTCCGCTTTTGGAAATAGAGCTCCGTTGATACAGGTGGCACACAGATACCGGTTGTTTTCATTCCTTTCTGTCCACACAATTCCCTGGTATTTCGACATCAGGCACCCGGGCCCTGCCATTTCACATACGCCGTGCCTGAATAAGGGAAGTTCAGCAGACGCTGCCCTGTCGGGATTATTGGTCCAAAGTACCCCATCCTTCCAAAAGTTCTCTTTGAATTTTGTTCTGACAAGGGAGAGCAGTGACTGATTTTCCGAAACCCTGGAGGCATTCCAAAAATGGTTAGCGGATGCCCAGTCGAGAAATTGCTGGCCGCTTTCAGTAAAAAGCATTGTAGCTTCGGCTGATCCATCGTTCAATGTTGAACGGGGCAATATGCCGCCGGCCACATAAGTTTCATCGCCGTTAAAAGGCAGCATACCATTCACGAGATGTTTTTTCTGTCTTTCAAAAGCCCAGTCAAGCATGGGGGTAATCTGCCGGACAAAGGCAGTATCCTTTGATGCACGAAGCAGGTCAAAGGCCTGAAGGATCAAATACCCCGTGATTTCAACGTCATCGTTTTCATGAATGTGAAAAATTCCATCGACACCTATACCCTGCGCATTGCGAATATACCCGTATCTTTTCCAGATGATCCAGTAGAAGTTCAGAATTGATTTAGCCTCCTTAGTCAGTCCAAGTGCCAGCAATCCTCGGGAAACGCCATACTGGTCGCGCACATAACCCAACGGATATGGATACCCGGCCACCACAGCTCCTTCCGAACTTTGCTGAGCTTTGATCATTACAGACACATCATCAATGGTTTGGAACAGCTTATCGCGCTGGGGAAGTGATGCAGGCAGTATCTTACTGAAATCGGTTCTCCGTGCCGAAAATTCCTGCCAGTATTTGGTGGTCCTGTCCAGCAAATGCTGCGGAGAGGCCGACAAAGCCTGGTTTGTATTGCTGATTACATCTGCGTACCCGGGTCCGCCAACAAGGTAAATGTAACTCTCCCCCGGTTCACATAAAATGCGGAGGATAGCAGAATCAGGCACTTCTTCAATTTTTGCAGCGCCGGTTACAGCCAATTGACCGTATAATATCCTTGGAAAAACATATGTCTGATAAATAGTGGTTCCCGGAGGAACGATCATCAATCTGCCGTCCGCCTTCATGTCAGCCTTTAACCGTGAAGAATTATCGATCAGCTGCACATAGTTGCCCAGTTTTATCCTGAAGATTATCCGGTCCTTGTTCTGAACATGGCGCACAAAACAGGGTATTTCTGCATCCACAAAATCTCCAAGTTCGGCCAGTATTTCGTTCCCTTTATGCAAGGAATGAGTCCAGACAGCCGTTCCCTGTTTCCGGGCAGAAAGAACACCATTCTGAACGGAAAGGCACTGCATGGTAAGGTATGAAGGGGTTGAGAAGGGCCCGGTGTATGAAGTGATTATATCCGCTCCCTGTTCATATATAAGCATGTTGCCATTGCCCAATGCATGGATTGAACCATCAGTGATTCTTTTCCCCGTTGGAGATACTTGTGTATAAGCCTGCAAGGCAGATACAAACAAAAGAGCGAACAATAGTCTTTTCATTTTCCAGTATGGTTTGAGAATTGAAACCAGTCTACATTAAACAGATCCTCCCCGGCGCCGCTGAACCGAAGCCAGATGGCATGTACTCCATCCACATGGCTGATCTTGCCCTTCACAGTGATCCATGTTTTACCATCGCCATTACCCGGAATATCTACTGTGCCGATGGATGGTCCCCACCTGTTGTCGAGCCCGATATCGATCTTTCCACCGGTCTTGCCCGGGGCGACCCTGAAGGTGATACTGTCAACTCCGGGTTCGAAATTGAAGTATTTGTATCCTGCCTTATCTTCGTTACGAATACCGGTTAGTTCTTCGTTGTCGGCCGTGAAGGCAACAATCCTTACATTGCCGGTTAACAGGCATGCCCGTTCAGCATCCATTTTAACAAGGGGATCTAATGGGCCGGCTACTCCCTGGGTGGTCATTTCCACCTCATTGATACTGCCGTCCTCATTGAATGTAATAGGTTCCATACATGCTCTTCGCATGGTAACGGAATTATGGGATGACCGATGATAAAAAACATACCATTTCCCCTTGAATTCAATGATTGAACCATGGTTATTCCAGTTGCCCGGATCGCAATGATCATTATCAACAATAACACCACCATATGTGAATGGCCCCATGGGTGACTTTGACGTTGCATAAGCGATACAGGTCGGCATGCCTGCCCTGCCCATGTGTGCATAGACAAAATAATAGATCCCTTTTCGCTTTACCATGTACCCGCCTTCGTGGAAGAAGTGTTCTTTTTCAGTTACTATGCCGTCTTTGATAGTGGATTTATCGATTTCAGTCATGTTGGGCTTCAGCCTGGCTATTTTGGCGGAAAACTGTCCCCAGATATAATACGCCTGGCCATCATCATCCATAAATACGCAAGGATCAATTTCATTTATCCCTCCCAGGTCGATGACTTTTCCATTGGTAAATGGACCGGACGGCGATTTGCTGGTGGCAACACCTTCGGTATTCATAGGAGACGCCAGGGTATAATACAAATAGTATGTGCCATCTTTATACTGGCAATCGGGCGCATACAGAAAATCGTCACTGTAGGAAACCTGGTCATTTTTACCGGCTGAAGCAAAGGCATCCTTAAAAATATCCCAATGGATCAGGTCACTTGTCGACAGCACATAATGATCATGCGAACAATACCAGGCAGGATTCTCATCACGCGAACCATAAATATAGAGTTTGCCGTCATTCCACACATGCGATGACGGATCGGCAATATACAGACCGGGGGGAAATATCGGATTCTGTGCATTTACTCCAGTCATAAATAAAATGCTGGAGAGAAGGCTGACTGCCAGCGTGTATAAAACTTTCTTCTTCATTTCAGTCGGGTTATTAGTTCGCAAGTTACTTTAAAACAACATAATATATTAATGGCTGATTCGCCGCGGATGACTTCGGGGATCACCATCATCTCCGGTCTGCATCATCCACTCATCCAGTGCTCTGCTCAATTTATCACGGGTTGTTTTGTACTCAGCATCTTCCGCAAGGTTTTTCATTTCATACGGATCATTTTTCAAATCATATAGCTCCTCTTTTGGCCTGAAGAAAGTAGCCCTGAGTAATTCATACTGTACGGGGAATTGCTCTTTGTTAAGGATGATCTCTGCAAAAGCCAGGTTTCCCCAGGCACCGCCTGGTGTCGCGTCGAGTGGTAACCATGCAAGTCCTTTGTCTGTGTTGGCAAACACCTCCTCTGTAACAAACCGCTCTATCGGATAATCCGGGACCTTTTCATACCGCAGGTTGCGTATATAACGGTATCGGCCGTCGGTAACCGTGCGCGTTGGATAGTATTCCACCGGATCCGGGCCGTGGGCATTGTGCTCTGAAAAAATAAAATCCCGGCCTGTTGTCTTCGTTTCCCCGGAAAGCATCCTTCGCAGAGAAAATCCCTGAACGGTGGCCGGTATATCAATACCTGCAAAATCTAACACTGTGGGCAGAATATCAATATGGCTGGCCAGTTCAGAAGTCTGAATGCCACTGGCAATCCCTTGTCCGGTAAATGATAGCGGTACATGGACGCCCCAGTCATAGGTAGTGGCCTTGGCACGGTGATAACAGAAACCCTGATCGCTGGTGTATATCACAATTGTATTATTTGCCCTGCCTGATTCCGCCAATGCCCGAAGAATCTGTCCGATAACATCATCAGCATGTTCAACAGCACCCAGGTAATCTGCATAATCCTCACGGGTATTCTTTGTATCAGGCCAGTTAGGCGGAATCTGCACATCATCCGGGGAAACTTCAGGCAATCCCGTTTCGGATTTATTCCTTCGGAAAGGGCGGTGCGTATATCCAATATTTGCCTGCAGAAAAAATGATTTCCCTTGCGCCTGTTTTATGAATTGAGCGGTCGTTTGATAGGCATCTGCATTTCCACCCGGGTAGCGGTACTGAAAAGGAAACTTCCACGACGGGCTCAAATGAAACTTGTTTGTTATCCCTGTGATATAACCATGGGAAGTCAGGATCTCAATAAGCGTGGGAAGGTCCTCATGTATGCCCACCGAATCTGCCACAGTAGATTGCCTGCTAAACTGCTCATCCGGATCCCCAAGACCCGGACCGAAAGTGTTTCTCCAGTGCCCGTTGGAATGCGGATACATTCCTGTAAGAATAACGCTTCGGCAGGGTGAACATGAGGCTGCAGCTGCATAGGCTTTGGTGAAAAATACCCCATTCTTTGCCAGTTTATCTATGTTGGGAGTTTTTATGCCCGGAGTTCCGATAAGAGAGAGATGGTAGGACTGATCATCAGTTAAAAGCAAAATGAAATTAGTGCGTTCCTTTTCCGGAGCGCGAGGCTGTGCAATCAAATGTGTATTGCAGAAGATGGACAATGCGAGGATCATCCACCAGACTGCAGGTGAAAAACAAAGTCTCATGGTTGTTTCTTATTGTCTAAAACCGAATAAATGTTCACCGCTATCGGTTCAGAAGGAATGAACATTCCACCATAATTGCCCGTAGTGCTGTTGTGCGTATCCGGGTAACAGTAATCATAATCCCCCTTCAGATAATTGGCATAGGTATCGGGGATATTATGAGGGCGCCAGTTATTATCCGTATGAACATTGATCCACCGTATGGCCGCCACAGTAACACCTTCGTGGTAACTTTTCCAGTCGATCTGAGGATCAACAAGGTCCCAACGGATGCCGCGTTCTGCGGAGGCACTGAAAACAGCAAGTACTTCCCATTGTACATGGTCCCTTACCCAGTTGGCAAAATACCAGTCGCTTGAGCTGAGCACCGGTTTGGTGTTGTATATCATCTTTACATCAGCCGGTTCCCAAAGATGGGTAAACGGTATTAGTGTCCTTATCCAGTGAATGGCTTTGTCTTTGTAACGTTCGTCACCGGTTGCCTTGTATCCTTCATAATAGGCCATGGCAGCATGCCCTGCTGCAAAAAGGTTGGGAGCGTGCAATGGAGTTTCCCAGAAATCACCTCCTTCAGGCCGCTCCATTTTCATACAATACTCCAGGGCCTTTTTAGCCGCCTGCAGATATACATCCTTTCCTGTTCCTTTGGCAATATCGAGAAGGGAAAGTGCGGGTACAACCACTATATCCAGTGCGTCATCGAATGCAAGGCCCATGGGTTCTATAAAGGAAGTGGCAACCCTGAAGTCGTCCTTTCCATAATGCCGGCCTGCGGGATCGAAATAAAATGAACCGTCTTCACGCTGAATGCTGAGCAGTTCATCACCATACTTGATCATCATTTCCGGATCTTTATCCAGTTTTTTGCCGGGACGGTCAGCCTGTTGTGTCCGGCACCAATCAAGCTTTACCTGGAGTTCTTTTGCCAGCCTGGTTCCCTTGTTTTCCTTTACATAGCGCTCAAGGAATTCAGGAACACTCGGACGGATCTTATTTTCGGGCCGTTGTTTGATGCCAAATCCTTCACCTTCATGCCACATGTTGGTATTGTATGCATTTGCTATTTTATCCAGTGTTTCCTTGTAGCTCCATTTCGGTTCCGGCGGTTTGGGTAATCCATGATTTTTTACCCAGTCGATCATTACATCCAGGCTGGTTCCCTCACTAAGCCAGATTTCTGCATCGAAATTGATCATCTGACCGATTTTAAACTCAACAGGTTGCTCGGCATATATCTCATTTTCATGACCTTCTATAGTTGCATCCGGTATCATCAAACCCATCAGGTTGTTATTCATGCGATCGATGAAATTGGGTGTGGCAAAAACAGGCTGCGGCCTATGGGACCTGTAATTAAACCAACGGGTGGCCACCTGGTTCGGATCCCAGGAAAGTCCGATCCCTGTTCCTTCATAGCTCAGTGCCATCAAGGGCGCACTTACCTTATAGGGATGTGGCACTGATCTAAGCGCCCATGGATCTTTAAACCAGTCGATTCCGCTCGACCATTCGTCTCCCATCACCCATTCCACACCCGGGAGCATGGAATCATCCTTTTTTATTCCGAAGGAGGCTTCTCCGACTTTCAACCACGGACCGCGTACATATCGAGCATAATAATTACCGGTAGCAGTTAACCGGTAGGTCAGATAAATCACAGGCTTATCTTTGGCCAGTGTCACAGTGACTTCACCGGTGATGGCCGGTTCTGTAAAAGGATAACTCATCCATTGTTCAAATGAGGTACCATTCAGATTATCCCTGGCAACCACGGATTTTACTTTAAATACAAGGCATTCTCCCTGATCGGTGGATTTCTTTTCTACATGCATCGCTTCGAACCGCATGGGAATATCCTGATCCCTCAGCATAATTTCGCCCAGATGATCCAACACTGCCATCAATTTACCTGACGGAGTTGAAATCTCACCCCAGCCCCAACCACCGATCCGGCGGAACATCTGAAGCTGTATCCCATTGTTTCTAAGCAGTATGGATTGGTTTGAATAATTCGTGCGCTTATATTGCGGTTTAGCATCCGTTTGAACAAACAAGGCTTCATCAGCATCCGGTTTAACCGTTACCTGGGGCAGAGCCTGAAACAGGAAACACGGTAGCCATAACAACGAAAAGAGGAAGATATTCTTTTTTTTCATAATATAAGTATTTAATATTTAATATAATACCAATTAATCCAAACCAATTATTTGTTTGCCGATAAAATTTGAACCGGACCTATTAATCCAGATTTCAATAAAGGTGAATCTTTACTGTAATGCTTGTAAGTGGTAAAAGTATATCGGCCTGATGTTCTTGGCTTTCCGCTTAGCAGCCATTCAGGCCACTGTCCGTTTTTAATCCCGTCATCCGGTTTTTGTTCATCGCCAATCAACCGGTTGGGCCAAAGATTGGCTACTTCAATATCTATCTGGTTTTCACCGGTAACAACTGCCCCTGTGATTTTTATCCGGAAAGGAGCAGTCCAGGCAACACCCATGTCTTTGCCGTTAATCCGCACCCGTGCCAGGTTGTTTACTTCTCCCAGATCAATAAATAGTTCGGTATTCTTATCCAAAACACCACTTTCAACATTTATGGTATTGTGATAGGTAGCAGTTCCTGAATAGTATTTAATGCCTTCCTCAGGTCTTGAAGTCCAGTCAACAAGTTTATCAAAAACAACATTTTCAGGTCCGCCCCATTTCGGATCGAAGGATATTTTCCATTGACTGTTCACTTCAAATAAAACTTCCGGTTGGGTAAAATTTTTCAACCCGGTTGAACTGACATTCCCGCCAGACGGGATTTTCGCGTCGCTCTGATTTGCTTTTTTGGAGTGATTAAAAACTATGAAATAACTTTCGTAAGCCTCAAATTGAAGTGGAATCTGTATCTGGCCTTTTTTTATTTCGAAATCAGGAAGATCTCTCATTTCTCCGGTCACCGGATTCCACAATTCGGGGATCCCTTTGCTCACCCGGAAAGTACAGTTCTCGTTTATGGCAGCATTGGTCTTGTTTGAAACAAAATAGATATCTCCGGAAGGGATCAATTGATGCGTATATCTCACTGGACCATCTGATTCAAAATCTTCGGGAAGGCCCATTTCGCGGAGTATTGAGGCGGTGGCATCATAATCGGGATAAAGCTCAGGCAGGCTGATTTGAGAAAAAGCACCTCCCCAGTATATTTTGCCTTTTCCCAGCAATCGTTCAGAAATTTGCGAAGGAGCAGATGATTCACCCCACATGGCCCTGGCTTTTTCCGCAACCTGCTTATCACATTCCGGATAATTTACCAGGCTGGGGGATTTCCGTGGAGGATTTCCAATGATGACTGCTCCCTCATTCACCAAGGCTTCAATTTTATTGAGCAAGGCAGGTGTCATTGTTTCTGTTGCCGGCATTACCAGCAAGCGGTATGATGCCCCGGAAGGGAAAATGATTTTGCCATCAGCAACTGATGCTTTTAATAACTGGGAAGGAGAACATCCGTCGAAATTATAGCCCTTCCGGTCGGGCAGAAACTCAGCTGCGGAAGCCCCGCCGGAAATTACATCACCATCAGTAAGGCCCAGGATATTTTTTTCGGGACTATCCTGGGTCAATGCAGATGCCGGTGCCCTGAAAACTTGTGGTGCCCCTTCCGGCGTCAGGTAAAGAATGTCCGCCACTGTTTGTCCTTGTTGCAGGATGTATTGGCAACGGGAGACATACAGATGGTATGCATCGGCCATTGGCCACCAGGTCTGGCTGCGGTCGTGATGCACGCCAAAAGGTCCCATGGTCATTCCTGGCTTGAGGTTATCCGGCAAAACCTGATGCTGATAGGTATGGTACACGAATTTGTTTACGCCGGCAGCAAAGGCCCAGTCGCCCTGGTTTTTCATCGATCCTGGATATTGCTTCCAAGCATCGAGAAATGCAGTAAAAGACTCTGCAGCAACAACCCTTTTCCCTTCAATATGAGCAATGGATGCGGCCTGAACACAACTGAACCAGGTGTTGAATCCATAGCCTTTGCTCCAGAATTCACACATGGGAACATCAGCTACAGCACCCAGTTCCATATCGGCTGTTGGATTAAGGTCGTAGGGTTCAATGGAAAAACCCATGTTGTATTTTTGAGCGTACTTTTTCAAATGAATAGCATGGTTTTCGATGACCAGTTCCTGGGCTGTTTGTCGCAAATCCCAAAGAAACCGTTCGCTTTTTTCAAGACTTTCAACCACCAATCCGGCATAAACCGGAAAAAAAGGAAGCGGATCGTAGCCTCTGCGTTTTTTAAATTCTTCTCTTAATAATAAAGTCCAGTTTTGAGCGCCCATTTCCCAGCTATCCATGTGCAACATTTTTAAGCCGCCCTGAAGCTTCTTATCAGGAATTCCAGTTTTTTGAAGTAACAACCCTATGAAATTTTCCAGGTGTGCATTGATGGCCGAGGTGTCAAATTTATCCGCTTCAAATCCCACACCCGGTATTGGAGCAGGGCGTGTAACAGCACCGTTGTTCCTGCTCCCGAAACGCATAATGGTCCAATTACCCTGGGGGGCTTTCCATTCCAATGTACCATCCGGCTTTAGATAAGACGTTACATCAATAATTTTTTCCGATGGAATTGCCATTCCTTTTGCAGGTTCACTATAGTCCGCAATCGATGGAAGAAAGGGTTTAACCCCGGACTTTGAAGAGTATGGCTCACGATAATACAAGGCCTTCTCGGTAATATCGCTTATTGTAAATTTTCCGGAAGGAGTCGGGAACGCAAGCACTGCAACATCTTCATAATAATCAAGCCATTTTTGTCTAAGCTCGGGCGTGAAAGAACCTTCACCAAAATAGGGATTCATAGGAGCTGGTTTGGGAAGTACAATTGGCTTGTTTTGGGCTCCTGAAACCTGTACTGAGCTATACACCAGGTGTTTCATGGATTGCCCTCCTGAAACCCACGGACCTCCGCTGCCTGTCCAGCCCGGACCAACACCTAGCATAATAGTAATTCCCAGGCGTTCAGACTCGCGTACAATATGAGTAAACAACGTCTGCCACTCTTCGCTCAGAAAATCTACTTTTCCGCGTGGGATATCCACGTTTACTTCCAGGAACAGGACTGTACCAATGCCGACTTTCTTCATCGACTCGAGATCAGCAGTAATAGCCTCCCGGGAAAGATTGCCATCCATAAAGTACCAGTATACGCCAGGCCTCACCGAGTCCGGAGGGGTTTGAAAACCCTTTGCCAGAATATCAAGAGTCCTGCTTTTCTCATCCTGGGAACAGCTTTGCAAAATCGCGCTCAGGGACAATATACATGTGATCAAAAGAAGAACTGGTTTACGCATAGTTTTCATCATATTCGTTTTATGTTTTTGAATTCGAAGATGCGAGCTGCTGGTCTCTTACAATTTGGTTTTTACAATCTTCACAGGTCCGGTTAATCCGGATTTCAACAAGGGGGAATCCCTTTTATAATAATTGTATGTAGTAAACGTATACCGCCCGCTAGTTCTCGGGAGTCCCTTGAGCAACCATTCCGGCCATTCGTTGTTAACGGCACCGTCATAAGGCTTGGATTCATCACCGATGAGCCTGTTAACCCAAAGATTGGCAACTGTGATCACCAGGTGATTATCTGTCTTCTTAACGGCACCCGAAATTTTCACCCGCCAGGGTGCAGTCCATACCACACCCAGATCCTTACCATTGAGGTTCACACGGGCCATATTATAAACTTTTGACAAATCAAGATACAGGTCGCCGGCTTTTGCAGTGTCAATGTTTTCAGGCAAACTGAAACGGGTCTCATAAGTCACCATTCCCGAATAATACTTAATTCCCTGTTCTTTTTGCTTTGACCAGTCAACCAGACTGTCCATTTTCACCTTGCCGGGTCCGCCCCAGGCAGTATCAAAAAAGACGGTCCAGTTACCCTTTAATTCCGATATCTCTGCTGTCTCGCCCGACTGTACTATATTTTCAGCAATATTCTCCGGCTTTTCCACGGTTTGATCAATAATGATGAAATAACTCTGATCTGTATCAAAATTCAGTGGTATCATCATCTGATGCGCCTTTTGGTCAAACCCGGATAATTTTTTCATTTCACCTGTTACAGGATCCCAGCACTCCGGCTGACCCTTGTCGACACGGAAACTGCATATTGTATTCACCTTCTTTCCCGTGCGGTTTGAAACAAAGTAGATTTCCTTATTTCCGGTAGAACGGTGGATGAAGCGAATTTCATTCCCTGAAGAAGTGAAATCCTGCACTATATTTTTCTTATTCAGAATTGAAGCTGTTGACTCATAACCGGGATATAGTTCCTTATTCTTTATCACAGTGCGGTATAATTCTCCCTTTCCAAAGGAACGAGGCTGATTCAGTTCAGCTGTGTTTCCGGGTCCCCAGATTTTTTCAGCCATTTTTGCGACTTCCTGATCGCAAACAGGATAATTTACCAGGCTGGGCGATTTCTTAGGTGGCATGCCCATTACAATTGCTCCATCCCTGATCAGCTGCTCAATTTTAGCCAGCAGTCCGGGTGTCATTGTTTCAATTGACGGCAGCACAAGAATTGAATAGGAAGCCCCGCCCGGAAAGACAATTTTACTATTTTTGACTTCTGCTTTTGATATCAGCATATTGGGTGAGCACCCGTCGAAATTATAACCTTTATGATCGGGAATTGTATCATTGCCTTCCCATGCTGAAACAGGTGCCTGGAATACCTGGGGTGCACCCTCCGGAGTGAGATAAAGTATATCGGCAACATTATGTCCCTGCTGAAGCATGTACGAACAGCGCGAAACGTAGGTATGATAAGCCTTTACCATAGGCCACCATGTTTGTCCCCTGTCCCAGTGCACGCCATAAGGACCCATTGTCATACCCGGCCTCAGTTGATCCCCATATGGCTTATGGGCAAAAGTGTGGTACACAAACCGGTTAATCCCTGTACAAAATGCCCAGTCGCCCTGGTTTTTAATGGCACCGGGATAAATCTTCCACGCTTCATCGTATCCGGCAGTGAACGATTCTGCTGCCACAACCGGCAACCCTTGCACATGGGCAAGTGATGCTGCTTCAAAACAACTGAAGGCAGAACGGAAACCAAGTCCCTTAGTCCAGAATTCACACATGGGAACATCGGCCACCTCGCCCAGTGAGAGGTCAGCGCATGGATTCAGATCATAAGGTTCAATTGACAGTCCCATTCCGTATTTATGGGCCAGTTCTTTTGCCCTCATGGCATGGTTTTCAATCACCAGTTCCTGCGATGTCAAACGGACATCCCACAAAAACCGCTCACTTTCCTCGATGGTGCCCACCACTCTTCCCGTGTAAACCGGTAAGTATGGCATCGGATCATAACCCCTGCGTTCAGTGAATTCCTGCCTGAAATTGCCGGTCCAGTTCTGCGAACTCATTTCCCAGCTGTCCATATGCAGCATCGTCCATCCTGCATGCCTGTTATTTAGCCGGGGTTCAGTTTTGCGCAGAAGCTTCCCGACAAACTGGTCGAAATGTGCATCAAAGGCAGCCGTATCAAATTTGTCACTTTCAAAACCCAGTCCCGGCTCCGGTGCAGGACGAGTTACAGCCCCATTGTTTCGCTTCCCGAATCGCATGATGGTCCAATTGCCTGCTGGAACTTCCCAGGTAAGATCACCACCTTTCTTAAGATACTTTGTAATGTCAATTATTTTGCTTTTGTCAATGGTGGAATTCGAGACCTGATTATCAAATTCTGCAGAGGTTGGCAAAAACGGTTTCACGCCATCCATTGAACTGAAGGGATCCCTGTAATAAAATGCCTTTTCACCTATGTCTGCAATTCTCTCGTCTTTTGCGGGAGTAGGATAGGCAAGAACGATGACGTCCTGATAATAATCCTGCCGGATTTTTTTCAGGTTATCAGGAACAGATTCCTCTCCAAAATAAGGCCTGTAATTTTCCGGTAAGGGTAATTTGCCTTTGAAATTTGAAGGGCCCTGTACTTCCACTGAACTTGCCATCAAATGCATCATCGATTGTTCCGGCTTTACCCAGGGGCCGCCACTGCCAGTCCATCCCGGGCCTATACCCAGCGTTATTTCTATACCGATTCGTTCTGCTTCGCGTACGGCATGTTTGAACAGGTCCTGCCATTCCTCACTCAAAAAATCAACAGAACCACGGGGCAACCCAACGTTTACCTCAAGGAAAACAACCTGTCCGATACCGGCTTTCTTCATTGATTCCAGATCACCCGTCATCGCTTCACGGGAAAGATTACCATCCATAAAATACCAGTATACACCCGGGCGAACGGAATCAGGCGGGGCAATGAAACCAGCAGCCAGATCCGCTGTTGCATTTTTTTTCTTTTCCGAAGAACAGCTTGTTAACGTTATGTTCAACGCCATGAAGAAAAGAAGTAGAAAAAGGATTTGTCCGCGCAAATTTTTCATATTACTAATCATTTTTTTCGGAGTCTGCGTTAAAAAGGGCGGTGTATTCCATAATTCCCGGAAGCCTGCTTAGCCAATAAAATTAATACCTGGCAGACTTCAAATCAATATGCATTCTGGGTTTTCTTTTACACAAAAAGAACCCACTCCGACGGGGTCCCCCCTACCCACCCCGACGGGGTGTCATTCAAAAACCAATTCAACGTAATCCGTCATTCCTGTCCTGATACCTGTAACACCTTTGAGACCATCAATTTGGGTCACAGGCAGTATCCTTTTTCCTTTGTTGTCAGTAATAGTAAGCTTTTTTACCCGATCAGCCGGAAGGCCTATTTCTAATATTCCTTCAGGCAATTTTCCACTTAATCTGATTATAATGATTGCTTTACCTTCTTTTATCTGATTTATCTTCAGGTAAAGTCTCAAATCATTTTCTGACGGAATTATTAAATTTTTGATTTCGATTTCCTGTTTTAAAAGTTCTTTTGCTATATGCGGCACTATACGGAGTCTCTTATTCTGAAAATCATAATCAATTCCGAATAGATTTTCAATAATTGCCTGGATGTATTGTGAAGCTGACCACCCGTATCTTTGAACGCCTTCTCCCGAACCATTAGTGGGAACGATAAATTCACAATAATTCGAGTTAAAAGTTTGAATTGTCGACCAGGTTAATTCGGCTGCCAGATCATGTTTCCCTGCATCTTCCAATCCGTTGATAACCGGAAGGTTACGCAAGGTCCAGATATCTCCGAACCAGGCACTGCCATCATAAGCTCCGGTTGCTTCCACATAATCCGGTTCTGTTCTGGCAATAGTTGTTAACGGACGTTTGCCCCAATTAAAAAGAGAAGGATTCAACAAAACCGGAATTAATTTCTCCACGCGGTCTTGAGGAGCAATGCCAAGAAGCAAAGGATCGAAAGTTGTACATAGCAACCGTTTTTCAAACTTTTTCTCAAGAACATAATAATTGTAATAAACATTGTCTTCATCGCTCCACATGTATTGATTGATGCTTGATGACAGTTGCTTAAAATCATTGAGATACCTGTCCGCTTCCAGGACTTTTCCCAGATATGCTGCAAGCCGGCTGGTGTTATAGCAACCGATAGCAACAGCAACATTCAGGTCAATGGGTGCAAGGGATCCTACTTCTGCAGGAATATTGCTCAATGATTCTTCAAATACACCTGTAATAAGTCCGGTTGTTTTATCCCTTTTTGCTGCCGAAAACCAATATCCGAGATACTTTTTCATAGACTCAAGGATGATATTCTGCAGTTCATTATCCCCACTGCGGCGGGCAACATCATAAGCCGCTTCAAAATATTTTGGAAGGCTGCTGACATCTGCCACCTGACCCCGTGTGGTTGAACCACCCCAAAGGTCAATTCTACCATCCGGGTTCTGCGCCTGAACCTCTGCAAAACCGCGTATAATATCCTCCGTAAATTTTTGATTTGTCCATTTTGCCCCGGCAACATTCAGACTCCCGTCCAGTTGCCACCAGTTTGATCCGTAGGCACCACCGGGTGCCATATATGGATAATTAAAACCATTCAAGGGCACGTCAGTAACAATGCATTCATCCAATACCTTAAACGCATCTACAAAATCAAGTTGTGAAATCCCCGGCAACTGTATTTGCGGAACAACACTGTCGCTGCAAACATCGGGACGCGGGCCTGGCTTCTTATATTCACCCCTGGTAACAGCAATCCAGTCAATCCAGATATCCCCTCTTTGCCACATCTGGGCTGGCAGGATCTTAATCAGGTCAATGGTCCCCTTCCACCGGCTATCCATGTGACAAACAACCTCCTGCCATTCTTTACAATCTGGTTTCATCGTGAAACGAACTGATCCGGCATCCTCACCAGGCTTCTGTATTGTCTGCCAGATAATAAAACCATCTGTTTCCGGGGAAAGATTCCTCAACCGGATAACAATTTTGTTATATTGTCCGGCTGGAATCATCAACTCTTCAGGAGAAACCAGCAAATAATCTGGTGCTGAGCCCCAAATCTGGGTCCTCCATGATTTTATGGTATCTTTCTTTTCTGTCTGGATGGTTAGCCAGAGAGAGCCCCCGCTTACGGTCCCGTTCAGTATATCAGGAAGTGTCCAGCCTTCGCTGTCATTCCACCTGTCAAAACCCCAAAACCATTTGGATTCTACTGAATCTTCACTTACATAACCTTTTTCAAATCCTGTTTTATCATTTTTCAAGGTTAGTGGATTTGCATGAACAGCATTACATCCATTTGGAATCAGAATCCATGTGAAACAGATAAATAGAATAATGACCTTCTTCATATTAGTATTTTGACTGGAAGGAATAATTTCCCGATGCGACTTCAAAAATGGCTTTCCCATTCTCTTCCCTTACGTATCTGACACCTTTTGCATCCGAAGCCGGACGCCCTGACTCGAATATGTTTGAACCCTGAACGAAAGGCACATAAATGGTAGCAGTAGTATTAACCGGAATGGAAACCTCCAGGATAAGTTTTCCGTTTTCTCGTTTCCATTTGCTTATAATTCGTCCGTAGAGAGCATCATGCCAGGCATCCACATTGGTAAGATCGCCTACAACCGAGGGATTGATCATGAAATGCTTAAATCCCGGGCAGGCAGGATCTGCCTGTATGCCTGCGAGATATTTGTAAAAATACCCGCTGATCAGGCAAAAAGGCGTATGATTGCGGGAATCATAGCCATCCCAGCTCTCCCACATTGAATTTGCTCCCTGGGCGATCATATATCCCCAACCCGGGTAATTCTTCTGCGTGGCAATAATATAAGCCAGCTCAGGATATTCAACAGGCAGGTAATCCATCAGGGCTGCTGTTCCCAAAAAGCCGGTCGCAAGGCGGTCTCCCTGGGCATGGATTTCCTGAATAAGACCGGATAAAACCCTGGTCTTGTTTTCGGCCGGTACGAGGCCGTATTGCAGCGGGACAATGTTTGCCGATAGCCTGTATGCCGTTGGTTTTTCTCCGTGAAAAACACCTGTATTTTCATCAAAAAACTCATTATTGAAGCTTCGTCCAATCCTTGTTGCCCAATCGTTCATTTCCTTTGATTCACCTGGCTTGCCAAGGATTGTATTGATCTCGGACAACCTCCTGACCATAAGATATTGTGAGGCAGTAGCATAAAGCGTCATTCCCTCTGGGGGCGCCATTGTATTGTTGCGCATGGTGTCACTCAGTGTCATGATCGGGGCAAGCCAGTCACCAAGGACCTCATTAATAATCTCAGGCTTGCCTTCAACCTGTCGCAACAGGCTGCTTTTAACGAATTTTTCCATTACAGGATAGTTTTCCGACAACGTCCGGGTATCTGCATAAAACCCGTACATATCCCATGGAATGAAAACAATTGCTGCTGGCCATACGGTGGAGGTATTCCGGTCATAGCTTGTAGACGGGGCAACTGTATTCAGACCGCCTTCCGGGCTCTGGGTGCCGGCCAGGTCAGTAAGCCATTTGTTGTAAAAGGCAGCCATGTTGAAATTATACATGGCCGCCAGGGAAGAAATATAATTGTCTGCCGTCCAGCCCTGCTTTTCGCGGTGGGGACAGTCCGTTGCAATGCTATGGTAATTACTGAGCATGCTGTTTACAGCGTTACACTGTGTTTGATTGATCACTTCGTTGGAACAGGTAAAACTCCCGTTTATTTCAACATCCGTATGAACAGGTATTCCCTTTACTTCGCGAACCACAACATCAGGTGCGGCAGTTATCCGAATAAACTGAAAACCTTTGTAGGTGAAATGACATTCAAAGGACTCGTCACCCTCCCCTTTCAGAATGTACCCGTTTTGTTGCCTGACGTTTACACACTTATCGTAAAACGAGGCATAGTGTTTATCCTTTATTTTATATTGAAATCGTGAAGGAGTTAAATTCGGAAGAAGCGTTGAATCTGAGGGTGTTTCACAGTATTCAACCAGCACCTTGTCACCGGCCTTTCCTTGTACTGTTATCCTGGCCCATCCGGCTATGTTTTTGCCAATATCGTAAAGGGTGATTCCACTTCCCTTGTCAAATGTTCTCACCGGTGCAATGGGTTCAAAACACCTTACCGGTGGCATCATCTGCGATTCCATAGGGGCATCCCACTCCACAATGGATGCATTCCTCCAATTGTTGTCGTTGAACACAGGTGAATTCCAGCCTGTTTGTTCAAGCCGGGCATCATACAATTCCCCATGCCGTGTGTCGTCATAAACAATCGGCCCGCCACAGGTCATCCAGCTATCATCTGAAATTACGTCAGTTGTGGTTCCATCCATGTATTCAATTGCCAGCAGGGCAATAACCTTTGGCTGGTCTACCCAGGCCGATTTGCTGAGACCCCAGATATCGTTGCACAAAGGATTATATTGCCCTCTTCCGAGCATTATCCCTATTGCGTTTTCACCCCTGAGGAGTAAACTGGTAATATCGTAGGTAACGTAAAGTGAGCGCTTTTCAAAATTGGTCCACGCCGGATCGAGCACATGGTTACCGATCTTAGCCCCGTTCAGAAAAGCCTCATAATACCCCAATCCACATACATAAAGGCTGGCAGTATGTATCTTTTTATTAATGACAAACTCCTTCCTGAAAAGCGGTGAAGGATCGTATTTCGGTTCAGCCATCTCAAACAGGCTGAATATCGTGCTGTCTTTCCCGGTGAGCCATGGCCATGAAGTGTTCGGCCATTCAGCAGGTTTGGCACTATTTAGTTCGGAATCCTTGTGTTGTTTCCATTCCTTTTTCCAGGTGTCACCGGTTTTGTATGCGATCCATTTTGCATTTGCCCAATCGGCAGGCAGGAGCAATCCCATCGACCACCGGGCCGGCTCACTCCAGGCGGACACCTTTCCCTCAGCATCCCAGATCCTGACTTTCCAGAAATACGGAGAACCGGATTGCAGGGTCTTCCCATTATATTTCACCTGGACAGACCGGTCAGATTCAACCTTACCCGTGTTCCACATATCCCCCTCGTCCTTTGCCAGTAATTCACGTGAGGAAGAAACCACCACCTGATAGGCCTTCTGTAAATCGCCACGAATGGAGGAAGCAATCATCCAGCTTAAACGGGGTGAAGAGACATCTACTCCGAGGGGGTTAGAGAGGTACTCGCAGCGCAGGTTTTGCACTTCGGCTGCATTCAACCATAAACCGTTGTAAACAAGGACCAGAAAAAAGCTTAGAACTTTCATTATTTAGAGAAGAATTATTCCGAAAGAATTGTATGAAAAAGACAGACATATGTCCGAAACACTTTTGTGTCGCGAACCATTTATACCCTTCTAAAATTAAGCCGTGGTAAATACTAAATCAATGGGTATTCTGAACATTCTTTTGTACAAAATGAACGATCTCTGTCAGTTCTGCTTTCGTCAATGGTTCTGAAATACGACCATGAAATGGGAAAGGATTTGTATACTGTTGCGTTTTCCCTATCTATCAAGTTTATTAAAAAATAATAGGGTGGCAAAAGGCCACCCTGAATTTATTCAGAAATTACAAAACTTATTTTGATATAAGTACCTTCTGTTTTGAAACAGTATTTCCTTCCTTGATAGTAATTGTATATATACCATAAGCAAGATCGGAAACATTCACGCTGGAAACATTCTTAACACTTTTTACAACGCGGCCATCCATATTCATGATGGTTATGTCGGCATTTTTGCCATTCTTCACGTTCAGAACATTCCTTACGGGGTTAGGATATACAAACATGCCATCAGCTGCTACCGGTTTCACACCGGAATGAAAAATACCCTTGTAGGCATCCTTAACAGCCTGCAAAGCAGCGGCCGGATCATAATCCAAATCAACCCAATGCACAGCACCGATCGGCATGCCGTCAATGTGTGAAGGAAGGCTTTTGGTATATGAAAAGTCCTCGATCACATCAGAGATCCTGATGATCCCGCCAGCATCAGAATCTTCAGTTTCAACACCGGGAATTGTATTTGCATCATAGTCACCAAAATGGGTAATCGAAATGTCCGGAGCCTCAACGTCAGGAACTCCCCATTTGGAACGGTTCCAGTCAATATAAATGTCGGCTGCAGCCTGCGGCAGCGGATCTGTGCCAAAACCCATATCCTCTGCAGGAAACTCATAAACGATATTGTTTTCAGCCTTGATGTTGTCATAATCCGCTATTATTTGCGCGGTCCTCTCATTCATGAACATTCCGGGAACATTTTCAACTTTCCATGGGCCATTTCCCAGTCCGCTCCAGTTCAGGTAAGATGCCGGCGCCCCTTCAATCCCGTCATTGGGAGTTCCATGATAATAAGCATCCAAATTACTGCTGGACACACAAACGTTGTCGGCAGCATACCAGATATAGTCGGAAATCGAGTCAACATCCGGTGTGAGCCGGGTTGAGTCGGCATTCAGGTATTTCGCGTCCATCCAAACGGTAGTTTCAATTGTATCAACACCAACAAGGCCGCGGAATTCGCTATTTGGATCCGACCCGCCTGAAGTTACATTTATGTCCTCACCAACCCAGTTGGCATTCACGAAGAGGTTATTGGTGTAATATACCTCTTTCCAATACTGGTTCAGGAAGGGGTACTTTGTATTGTTGATGAACGTGTTGTGGTTAATGAAACCAAACGCCATCATACACTCCTGGCCAAGGACGGTCAGACCGGCTCCGGTAGTGGTATTGTTTTCGAAGATCAGGGTATCCACAGGCACTTTACAGTTGAGTACCCTGCCGGCCCACCACTGTTGTCCATCATGAAAATCACGGAAATAGTTATTCCTGAAAATGGAAACCTGTCCGTTCTCAACACCATCGGTAGCAAAAAGAACACCCAAACCCATTTCAAACATACAATCCTCAACCAATAACTTGCTGTTATTTTCACTGATTGAAAAAAGACCCCAATAACTGTCCCTATCGGAACCATCGGTTTGCAGCCAGGGAATCTGAATACCCTGCAGGGCAAAACTTCCTTTGATTTTATTGGTTCCAACTTCAATTTCATCCAGCGGCTTACGGAGGATAACCGGTTTTGGCCCGTCTCCTTCTTCAGCCCTGATGGTAAGGGTTCCTCCTGCATTGTCCACATTGATGCCTGAATGCATAAAGTAAACCTGGCCCCTTTTTAATTCAAAAATCTTGTTCACTCCGCCTGAAACCTCAGCATTAATAGTGGTTTCAATGATACCCCCGTTGTCTGGTCCGCCTTCAAGGACTTTGACGTCCTGCCCGGCCAGGGATGCAAACATAGATAAACCTGAAACTCCGATTAGCAGGGTTCTGTTTTTCATTTGTTTAAGCTTTGATTAATAATACTGCCTAACTATGCTTAAGAAGAATATACTAAAAAAAAACAGGGTGGCAAAATGCCACCCTGAATTTCATTTAGCTAAAAACAAAACTTATTTAGAAATAAGTACCTTCTGTTTTGAAACTGTATTACCTTCCTTGATAGTGATAGTATACAAACCATCAGCCAGGTCGGAAACATTTACGCTGGAAACATTCTTTACGCTTTTTACTACACGGCCATCCAGATTCATGATGGTAATGTCAGCATTCTTGGCATTTTTTACGTTCAGAACGTTCTTAACGGGGTTCGGATATACATACAATGCATTTTCTGAAACCGGTTTCACACCTGAAGGAATTTCACCATTATAGGCAGCCTTAACAGCGGCCAAAGCAGTAGCATGATCATAATCCATATCCACCCAATGCAGAGCACCAATAGGCTTATCGTCAATGTGTGAAGGAAGGCTTTTTGTATATGAAAAGTCCTCGATCATATCAGAGATCTTGGTGATCCCACCAGCATCTGATGTTTCAGTTTCAACACCAGGAATGGTATTTGCATCATAGTCACCAAAATGGGTTAATGCAATATCCGGAGTTGTAACGTCGGGAACACCCCACTTGGAACGGTTCCAGTCGATATAGACGTCAGCTGCAGCCTGCGGCAGCGGATCGGTTCCAAAACCCATATCCTCTGCAGGAAACTCATAAACGATATTGTTCTCTGCTTTGATGTTGTCATGGTCTGCGATCAGGGCCTCGGTCCTCGAATTCATGAAGATTCCGGGGGCATTTACAACTTTCCATGGTCCGGTTCCCAGTCCGCCCCAGTTCAGGTAAGATGCTGCTGCACCTTCAATCCCGTCATTGGGATCTCCTCCATAATAGGCATCCAGTGTACTGCTTGAAACACAAACGTTATCGGCAGCATACCATATATAGTCAGAAATCTGATCAACATCCTCTGTGAGCACAGTTGAGTCAGCATTCAGGTACTTCGCGTCGAGCCATTGATTAACGGTAATGGTATCCAAACCGACGAGGCCGTGCATCAAAGCATCCGGATCCTGTCCGCCAGTGGCCACATTCTCCATGTCTTCACCAACCCAGTTGGCATTGACGAAGAGGTTGTTCGTGTAATAACATTCTTTCCAGTACTGGTTTAGGATGGGATACTTGGTGTTGTTGATGAACGTGTTGTGGTTAATGAAACCAAAAGTCATCATACACTCCTGCCCCAGGATGGTCAGACCGGCTCCGGTTGAGGTGTTGTTTTCGTAGATCATGGTATCCACCGGCACTTTACAGTTGATAACCCGTCCGGCCCACCACTGTTGTCCATCATGGAAATCACGGAAATAGTTATTTCTGAAAATGTCAACCTGTCCGTTTTCAACACCATCGGTAGCAAAGAGCACACCGAAACCCATTTCAAACATGCAATCTTCAACCAACAGCTTACTGTTATTTCCACTGATTGAAAAAAGACTCCAATAAGCGCCACCATCGGAAGCATCGGTTTGCATCCAGGGCATCTGTACACCCTGCAGGGTAAAACCACCCTTAATAACATTGCTTCCAACAGCAACTTCATTCAAAGGCATACGGATGATAACCGGTTTTGGACCGTCACCTGCCTCAGCCCTGATGGTAAGGGTTCCACCTAAATTGTCCACATTGATGGGGGCATGCATCAGGTAAAATTCCCCCCTTTTTAGTTCATAAATCTTGTCCACTCCGCCTGAAACTTCAGCATTAATGGTGGTTTCAATGATACCCCCATTGGCAGCTCCGCCTTCAAGGACCTTGACGTCCTGGGCAGATAGGGATGCAGTGACACACAAACTTGCAACTCCAAATAGTAAAGTTCTGATTTTCATAGTTCTAAGTTTAAGTTAGTAAATAATAATTCTAGTTTAAGTTAGTAAATAATAATTCTGGTTTAAAAAATTGATTTTACATTATTTTCTCATATACCTCCTTTTTTACAGGGAAATCTTTACACCAATCTGAGCACGGAATCCGTAAAACTCACTTCTTGTCGGCAATTGATTACCCAGCTGTGAGCGGATTGGGTATAATCTGTGCCCATCCGGTATAGCAGCAATATTGACAGATTGTGCGCCAAAGTAGTATTCGTCCACATGATTCCCGATGTTGGTCAGGTTGGCATAGCAGGATATGTTCTTTGTAATTTTCTGATTCAGCATCAGATCCCACAAAGAAAATGTACTATAGTAACTGTCAAATGCTGAATAGCGTGCATCCAGGCTTTCCACGGTTTTGGCCTGATACCGGTAGGAAATCCTTGAACTGAAACCCTTATAGTCCCATCCCAGGATCACATTTAGAATTGAAGCCGGCTGGTCTTCCATGGGTCCTTTTCTGGTGTTATATTGCTGTCCGTAGATGGGAACGGGAACAAATCCCGAGGAATCCATGCCTACAACCACAGCTTCGAAATAGGGATATTTTGTTTGGGTATTCATAATGGTATAGTTCACATCCAGAACAAGCCCTTTGAGCAGCCCTGGCATGAACCAGAAGTTGGTCTGCCATGACAACTCAAGTCCATATACCGTAGCCTTCTCCGGATTGTTGAAAGGCAGGTCGGTAGTAGCTTCCTTTTTCAAATTGATCGGGTCATAATATTCTGCACCCAGGATGCGGTCATCCAGGTCAGACGGTCCGCCTTCAATCAATCCTTTTTTGCCGGGCTTGTATCCGCGCATCACAAATATCAGGTCGCTTATATCTTTGAAAAATCCATATACCGTAAACAATCCCACCTTGTCTTTCATGACCGAAACACCCAGGTCATAGTTCCAGGCAGTTGAAGGCTCAAGCCATGGATTATTGGATGTAACCGCCGAACCTGTTTGTGCATATATAACCAGCGGGGAGATTTGTCCGAAACTGGGCCGGGAGGTACTTTTATACGCTGCTCCCTGGATGGTGAGATAACTGGTTGCTTTGTATTTGAGGTTTATCGACGGAAACCAATGTTGATTTTTCCGGTTGGTGGTTAATTCTTTGGGATTGGGTTCAATACCCGTTACATTGTCGGCCTGCTTGATGTGATAGGCTGTATAATCCGTTTCCTCCTGCTCAAATCTGACACCCGGAAGAATCATCAGTTTGCTTCCAAGATTCAGTTCGACCATGGTATAACCGGCCAGCATTTTTTCAGTGGCCTTATAATCCCTCTGATAATCCTCTGTCCCCCTTGTATAATAGGATCCTCCTGCCGAATCAAGCATTACGGACTGTATATCGGTGAGCTTGTCAATATCTGCCCCCCAGCCGAGGTCATAACGTCCATTGAGGAATTTACCGGGATCGTAGCCGGCATCTACAAAATTCCCTGCGTTGATCCCGCGCTGCACCCCAATATCGGTTGTCACATCTGGAAAGATCTCCAGGAATCTCTGACGCCTGGCCACCGATCCGCCCCATTGCAAATCGTAGTAACTTGCGGTACCTTCACTGGTCCGGGTCAGCTCGTGATATTTTCCGCCCAGCTTCAGTTTACCGGAAATACTTCCAAGTTTGAAAGCCAATTCATAGTCGATCCTGGCATCGTAGCTGTTATCGACCAGTTCCTGTGAACTCCTGTCTAACTCCTGCAAATAGGAAATAGGAATACTCAGAGTGCCTAACCCTCCGATTGATTCAAAAGCTACCTTGGGATCCCCGTATATAAGCGAATCCTGGTTCATATTCAACCTGGAGTTCTCCACGAAGGGGAAACTCTGGTTCTTCATTTTTGCATCGGAATATGTGGTAGAAAGGTCCACATCAATTTTGGAAGCTCCGAACCGGAAAGTATTCTGCAGGGAGTGGGTCCGTGTCATCGTTTCCCAGAATGCCTCATTCACATTCTGGGTGTAACTGGCGGCCATGTCCTGGGTAGTAAATTCACGCTGGTTGGTACGGGTAAGCACATCGTCATTTTTAATACTGAGCAGGTTAAAGAATTTCACCTGCCACCAATCATTATGGAAATCCAGGATCAGGCTCCCGTTTGTACGGTGCCGTGTCTGTTGCTGGTCGACCAGGGTAAGGTTTTGTGTTCTTGTGAGGAGAAGCGTGTCAGTCGGCAGTAATTCATTATAGGCAGCTGCGTACCCGGCAGTAACCCTGTTGGATGGCATTTGCTTTTGTTCAGTGGTAAGCGCCAGGCTCGCACCGAGTTTCTTGTCAAAAAACCGGTCACTATAACTCCCGAATAACTTATAATTGCCATACTTATTTCCCAGGTGGGCATAACCACCTTCTAAGGCAAAGTTGATCTTTCTTGTCATGGGCGCTTCCTGCAGACGAAGGTTGACAGTGCCTCCAAGTGCATCTGCATCCATGTCGGGACGAAGCGATTTGGATACTTCAACGCCGGAAAGCATTTCACTCTGAACCATGCTAAGGTCGGCACTTCTGTCAAAATCACTCGTGTAAGCCATCTTAACACCCTCGATGGTAACGTTGCTGTATTTTGGCGACAAACCCCGGATCACGATCTTGTCGGCTTCTCCTGCATTTCTTTTCAGGGAAATACCGGGTAGTCTACCGATTGCTTCTGCAGCATTGGCATCGGGGAGTTCCTTCATTTTTTCAGATGAAATCACATTGGCTACAGTACTGGAAGCCAGCTGCTGGTTAATAGCCGCTCTCTGACCCCGGATCTGGGCTGTAACAACTACCTCCTCAACCTGGGTTGATAATACTTCAAGCTTAAAATCAACGGTTATTGCCTGACCGGAGACAACATCAACTGTCATAACCTGTTCCTTATAACCTAAATAATTGATTGTAACTGCATTGCTACCTGCAGGAACATTATTTAAGACAAACTCACCATTTTGATCGGTATACGTTCCAAGGAACTTTTCTTTCACTAAAACCGCTGCTCCAGGTAAAGGATCACCTGTCACGACATCTGTAACGACACCTTTTATTGTTCCGGACCCCGCCGCGAATAACATGCCGGGAATAATGGAAAATAGTAAAAGAAGTAGTAAAGTTCTTTTCATAGTTCTGCTTTTTTTTAGTTAGGGGTTGAAAAACGTGAAACTAGTTTGATTTTTGCGATAATTCACTTCTTATGTTCAAATGGTTAGGTCATTTGATCAGACTTATATTTATGTGATTTTTATCCTTTATTTAGATTAGATTAAAACATTATAAAAATACCACAAAAATTTTAAAATTATAATAACAGTAACAAACATAATAACTTTTTTTCAATTATTATCTATTTCATGTAAAAAGTACAATAACTAAAAAAATTCTATCGTTGGATTCGCAGTGTGGGGATTTTAGCTGCCTTTGCCATTGATAATCAGCGTAGTTTATTATCTTATCAGCTCAATTTTTTGCATGACCATTCCATAATGGCTTCCCGGTGGATTGGGTATGATCTTCATTCCGTTCCAGTCAGTGGCAAAGTTTCCTGAATATAACAGCCAGGCTGTTTTACCATCTTCACTAATGAATTTCGACGGGAAATTGACAAAATAGGCCTGTTCACCAAAATCCTTCAGATAACTGATCAATTTCCAGTTACCCGTGAGCTGATCGGATTCAAGAATATAGGTATTCATCCTGGCACATGTATTACCCCCATCTGTCACACACATGAGGTATTTTTTCAATGGTGCATTGTAGGTGACTGTAACACAACCCATGTTATTGTTCCATTCCAGGAGAGGTAGTATTTTATTAAAATCATGCGTCCATATTGCCATTCCTTTTTCATCCCGGCCCGCATAAAATTCATAGGATGCTGCATTGTTCATGTTTTCAATGGTTGGAGTAACCCTGATCAAATACACCTGGTCACCTGTGATCCAGCTGTCATTATAAAAACGCCATTTTGTATCATTTGTATCTGCTCCGTGAGCCACCAGATAGGCCTTTCCATCGGGTGAATACTGCATGTTCTTTCCAAAATCCACAAAATGGGGTGACCCGAGTTTTACCGGGTAACCATAAAGTCCTGACTCACCGAACAAGGGAGCTGCGGGAGTGTGGGGACAGTCCTTCCAGGTTCGGCCATAATCCTCAGAATACCGGAAACCTACAAAAGGACCCATCCATGGCCAGTTGTATGTCTTATCCCCATAGGGTGTGCTTCCTGCCGGATCGAGGCAATAAGTCCCGTAATACCATACCTTATTGTATACCAAACTTCCGCATGGATAACGGCCATGGTAAGGGAGGGAGGAAGTATGCGACAATCCGAGGCTATAAATGACAAGATGCATCGGGTCATCTCCTTCCATGACTGCCTGGCCGGTAGAAGTATGTTCCAGCCCGTATCCCTGGGGCGCATTCCCGTCTGAAACCGATAATTCCGAACCCCCGTCCAGTCTTGGACAACTCCCGTCGGTGAATGGAGAATAAAGCCTGTTATCCTCCGCCCAGGCGGGATACCAGGTATCCCCCACATGAAAACCGCTTTTGTATCCCAGGAACTTAATTCCCTTAAACTCATCGGACAATTCAAACGGACAATCGGCAGGCGGTTCAGACTTCCAGACAAAGGACTTATAGCGCAGTGTATCCGGTGTGACCTGGGTGGAAGCAGGAAGATGACAGGAAACCAGCAGGAAAAGTAATATACAGCACGGAACAACATTTTTCATGGCCTGGATAATTATGGGATTGTACTCACCTGTTTTTTATTACCGTATCGAACATCCTGATGATGTTCCCGGGGGGCACATTTCCAAGGATGTTATGAACCTGCTGAAAGACGAAACCTCCGTTCCCTTTCATAATCGCCAGCTGTTTCCTCACATGATCCTCTATTTTTCCGGGTTGTTCATCCGATAAAACGGATTGTGTATCGCAACCTCCGCCCCAAAATGTAATCCGACCCCGGTTTTTTTTCTTAAGATCATCCAGTTGCATGCCCCTGCAACTGATCTGTACAGGGTTTACAGCATCGAGGCCTGCATCGATCAGATCATCCAGAAAGGGCTCTATAGAACCACAGGAATGAAGAAGAATTTTTACGTGCGGTGCTATTTTTTTGACCACTGACCACATGATCTTATGAAACGGCTTGTAATACTGGCGGTACATTTCAGGATCGATCAGGGGTCCCTGGTTTGATCCAAGGTCATCTCCGAAAAGCATGATGTCGATATAGGGACCCACAGCGCCCAGCCATTTAACCATATCCGAGCAATAGATTTCAGTGAGCTTCTCAGAAAGCCTGAGGGTGGCCTCCGGATAAAGCGACATGTTCATGAAATAGTTTTGTGCTCTGAACATGAGTTGTGGTGTCTCGAAAAGGTTCCCGCCAAACAGTCCGATAATTGCCTTGTCGGTTGATTCTCTGAGCAAGCGAGCGCCCTCCTGCAATTTCACTAATCCTTCCCCTTCCAGTGGCAGGTGACCGCCCGGAGCGGGGGTGGAACACCACATGCTGAGTTTAAACTGCTCACGCAGGTCAGCGAAGGCATCGTTTTCGAAATCACGGTGTTCCATGGGATAAAGGGTTTGCTCAAAATACAGGCATCCCTTTTTCTGTACTCCATACGGCAAACCGCTTTCTGATAAAAGGTACCAGTCATCTTCTTTCTTTTCAACGTGAATCATGGCAGGAATCTTGCAGGGTGTTCCATCCGGCAGCTCCCAATCCTTCCAGTCACTGGCATCACGCATGTAGGCACGCCCCAGTTCAATGGTGTCAACCTGAAACAGGTCCAATACCGGTTGTTCAACAATGGCAAGCTGCTGGATCATATCATACACATAGATGTCACCTGTTGAAATGCCCATGGCTTTTTTCAACCGGTCATAAGCAATGGCTGATATGCCTGAGGACCGGTGACCCCCGAAATCAATCGGTATCTTATCTGGCTCGCTGTAATTGAGGGCTGCCAGTACACGTTCACGGGAATTCATATTTTCATGATATAATAACTTGTTATGCCATTGTGAGTGAGTATAAAATCTACCAGACTTTAAGACTTACTTCACCCTCGCCGGGGTCCTCAAAAGGACCTGCCGACGGATTTGTTTCGTTTCTTTTATGTCCGAAATAATCTGTATCGATTTTCAAAGGTGTTCCATCGGGATTTTCATAAACACAGTCAGGTGTAATGACCTTACCGAGAAGTGCTGTTGTAACAACCTGATTTTTGTAATTCCCCGAAAAATCTTGAAGTGTCATCGTTAGAAAAACCTGGCCGCCTTTTTCAACCAGTTGAATCGCCGGATTAAAATCCGTTCTTTCAAAATAATTTTTTTCGCCGGCAAAGTGAAGCGCCCCATGAAGGTATATATTGCCATCCACGTACATTGGATCAGGTGCATGATCATAAATATTCAGGCCATAGCCTGTCAAGCCACCCCATTCCTGAGGAATGCGGTAGGTAGAGGAGTTACTGTCATACTGCACAAAAATATTATTATAGAACCGGTCGTCCCCGGTAGGATTGTCCACTACCCCGGCCAGAATGGTTGAATGGGGTTTGAAATATGGAGTCTTCCGGCCCTGTGGATTCAGATAGATTTTCCCTGCAATCAGATTATGCACATATGCTCCTCCTTCCGACATGTCCCATATGGCCGTTTCAGACAGGAAGACATTGTTAACCACAAGATAGGGCCCATGATCCACCTCCGGATAAAAGTCCTCCTTGTCATTGTCATAACACAGGTTGCCAACTACCTGGGTTCCCTGGGCCATCCAGTCGAGCCAGATCCCCTCATGTGCATTGTGAATGCGGTTACCCTTAATGATCACATCAATAGCAGCATGGATCTTGATACCACCCTTTTCAGGTCCGGTAAACAGGCGTTTGGTCCAAATATCATAAATATGGTTATTCGTTATCTGGCTAAAGGCTGCTCCCAGGCTGCCACAGATGCCTGCCACACCACAATTGTAAATTGTATTGTTCCGCACAATGTGCGACCCGATGTTTTCCTTATTCCAGCCCTGTTGTATGGCTTTAATTACAACTTCATTGTAATGAACGGACCCGTCCTTTGCCGGATCCTTCATCCATACGTTCTGGCCCGATTTCCTGTCTTTCCCAAGTGTTATTCCAACACACTTTGAATCACTGATCTCATTGTTTTCAATGATCCAGCCTTTGCTCCAGTGAGTACCCACAAGTCCCGGCTGTTCAGCAGTCGGTGCTGCCCATTGGGTTGCTGCCTGGCTGATATGAAACCCGCTCACTGTTATATAATTTCTTCCCGGTTCTGATGGATAAAAACAGCTTTCACGCACATTGATCTCTACCAGTTCCCTATTCGGATCAAGTTCATTAAAATTCGCATAGATGGTGGTTTGCCTGTCATCGCTTTCACAATACCATGAAAAAGTGGAACCAACATGATCGGTTTTGGGCGTGATCATAATTGGATTTACCACCCTGACAGGATCATACACCTTTGAAAGTGAATCCGCCTCATACATTGACTTGCCATTGAGAAAAACTTCTCCCGTATGGTGCCGCCGCCGGAGCGGGTTAAACCAGTCGCCCAGAATCGTATCCTTATAGGGATTATAATTTTCGAAAAACGAATTTGGAATAACTACCTTCCATACGGCCGGTTTCTCCAATGGCACCCAATCCTTTATCACCTCTGAACCTTTGATCCATACTTCTTCTCCCTTTGCGGCGCGGTAAACAATCCTTTTCCTGTCGGAAGTTCCTCCCCTGGGCGGATTTATCCTTTCCCGGTAAATACCCTGGTGAACTGTGATGACGTCACCGGGTTGGGCTGACATGGCGGCTGCAGAAATAGTTTTCAACGGTTTGGAAGCTGATCCGGAGTTTTGATCGTTACCATTAACCGACACATGGTACTCATGTGTACAGGAAGAAAAAATGAACAAAAGGAAAAGTGAGAAAGGATGGAACTGTTTCATAAGCAATTATTTTACATCTATATTTTAATTTGAATTACCTGCAATATTTTCTCTTTCACTTATCCAACCCGTAAATCCGGGCAGGATTGTCGTAGAACCACATCTTGAGTATTTGTTTTGATTGCTCCATGGTCAGCTGTCCGCGAATGATCCGGCGGGAAAAAACCTCCGCCAGGTTTCGTTTTGCTATCTCAAGATGCGCCCAAACGAGTTCGGGCATGGTTATAAAATCACCGCCAAATGCAGATATCTTATTGAGAGGCACATAATCCAGCCATTGATCCAGTGCCTCGATAGTCATCCTGGAAGAAACTATGTGACTCCAGGTAAGGTTCAAATAGACATTGGAGTAATTCTTGCCCAGGAATCCGCACTCGTTTACGTAGGGCATTCCCATGTGGTATATATCGAATATTGATTTCGGGTGACGCTCAACCACAGGATAAATCAGCTCCGGATTTTTAATATTGATGTTACCCCATACCCCGGTATGGATGCAGATCACCAAATCCTCACCGGTTGCTATGTCGATCATCCTGTCAAACAGATATCCTGCAAGATCGCTCTGGTTTACAAATACACTTGTTGAGTCAAAATTTTTGAAAGCTGCTTCAGCCTTTTCCCGATCGGGAGGAAAAATGAAACAACTGGCATCAAACTTGGCTAACACCGATCCGGCCAGCCTGGCCTTATGGATCTCTTCCTGCATGTAGGCCAGATACTCATCAATCGTTGCCTGTGGATTCGCTCTCCGGTATTTCTGTATGCCTTCTGTTGTCACAATACTCAGCAGGAAAATTGACCCCTTCATAAGGTCTCCTTCCGGGTAACCATAAATATTGGCCTGATTGAGTATATATTTGATATGACAACGATCCTTTAAAATCTCCTGATACCGGCCGGGATAACGTGTTGCACGCATCTTTTCTCCTAACTTCATGAAATTTTCATCCGTAATGTCATCCATCCCATAGAACTCCTTCAACGCCATCATAACAGGTTCGGCATATGATCCATACTTAACATACTGCCACAAAGGTTTAATCTCCCTCCAGTATGCTGTGGTCATCGTATCCGAATCAGGAGCCCGCCAGAGATTCTCAGCCGGCATACCGGCTGACATCAAATCATATTGTACATAGGGTATGAACCAATTATAAAAGGTATAATAATTGGTCAGATGTTGCTTTTCCGTAGATAAGTGCTCATGTGCATCAATTATCTCCAGTGTTGACATGTAATGTATTAACTCCGTTTTAAGGGCCTCCGGATCAATTGGTGTTTTAGCTTTGTTTGCAGGATTATCCTCCCGGATAGATTTTTGTCCCGGCTTGCCGGTAAGAGCAGGAAAATCCGGATTTGCTGATAAATTTAGCATGGTTCCAAATCCAAAAAACAACATGCCAAAAAGGAACCTATTTATTGCCTTGCAATAAAAATCACATATGATCATCATATGATTCCGGTAATAAGTTGAATGAATCAATTAGCTATTAAATATAGCGAATAAAATGAACCTGCTTCATCAAAGTTCATCAGTTCAGGTCGACAAAACGTTGAACCTTAATAACACACGGACCGGAAAGACCTGCATCATGGAGATCTCTGCTGACACTGTTCCTTAAAACGGGATCATTATCACCGGCTTTGGGGTATTGTTCATAATGCACAAAGTATGACACCCGTTCTGCAAGGGGTAAATCCATATCCCTGACAATTCTGTTATTCCAGGTATTCGTAACTTCTACGGTCAGCTTGTTTTCTCCATGAATTAATGCTTTTGTGATGTCTGCTGAAAAAGGACTTGTCCATACCAAACCCAGATCTGTTCCGTTCAGTTGCACACGGGCAATATTGTCCACCTTTCCCAGATCGAGGTTATAGATCATATCCTTTCCCCCGGGTTGACCATCAAAATTAAAAACGGTTTCGTACGTTGTCGTTCCGGAAAAGTACTTAACATCCGGATTCAGGTGCTTTGTCAGTGAAAACAGGGTATCTGTGAAAATCACAAAGTTTTTATCCAATCCCCTGTTTGCTTCAAAGCTAATTTTCCAACTGCTAAGGATGGGAAAATCATTCATGTCATCGCCAACTGTTAGTTTTTTTTCTGTTCCATCTGAAAACTGAAGTTCATAAATCCCGGGCTGAGAAATCCGGAGTATCGGTCTGTCCGTATAATATTCAGATGGTTCAAAAAGATTGCTGTTTGCTGCTACATCCATAACCACAGAATTGAACCTGAATACCGAGAGATGTTTTTCATTTTTTGAAGGCTTGTCAAATACCACAAAAAGCGATTCATAGGGAGCCAGCGCAACCCGGAAATTGATCCGATCCTTCTCCAGGAAATAGGCATTGACTTTCTGAATGGTTTTGGTGAGGGGATTCCATATTTCCGGTATCCTATCGCTCTGCCTGAAACTGAGAAGTACCTTTCTAACCCGGTTCTCCTGGTTGGATATGAAATAGATGTCGTCCCTGCCAAATTTACGATGCGTATATTCCAGCGAGTCGCTTTTACCAAAAGTCAGGTCAGGTTGAATTTCTTCTTTCTTCAGTATGTTTTCAAGTGATTCGCCCCAATATACCCTGCCTTTCCCATAAAGGTGAGTTAAAACATCTTTTCCGTTACAGTCGCCCCACATTGTCGAAACCATCTTGTCAAGTTCTTTTTTGTCTGAATCATAATTTTTCAACCCAATGGCATCCCTGGGCTTTGGTCCGACCAGTATTAGTCCCGCCTTTACCCATTCTTCCAGTTTTCTGACAAGTTCAAGGCTATATCTCCCATTGCCAAAAAAAGCGTCATCGGGCAATACCAGTATTTTATTCAATGCCCCGTTGGGCAGTTTCATTCTGCCGTTCTCCATAGTAACCTCGTGGAGAAGGGCATCAGAATTTATGCATAAATAATGGAATCCCTGCGGGATCTTAACATTCAGCTGGTCGGGCAGCAGCGCACGGCTTGGAATTTCTGTACCGGTAAAGCAAAGGATATCAGCTTCCTGGTGCCCTTTTTGAAGTACTGACTGGCAGGTGGTAATATAATCGATCCATCCCTTAGCCTGCTTCCACCAGGTCTGTCCCCGGTTAAAGTGAAGACCGATATGATCGAGTGTTATGCCAGGTTGTTTAGCTGTATAAGGTTGCTGGGCATATACATGAAAAAAGATTTTGTTAACCCCTTTGCATAGGTTATAATCTCCCTGTGCTTTTAAGGCGAAAGGGTGTTCGTACCATTTGGATTCCAGATCGGTGAATGATTCAGCCTGAACGATTGGGTGGTTGTAAATATGTGAACCTGAAGCTGCTTCCAGGATATCTTCGGGTTTATCATACGGGGGAGGATCGTCTCTCCAGAATTCACCCATGGGCAAGTCAACATATCTGTGGTGCAGGATGCCGTCAGAAATCATGACCGGTGCGGTGGCTTCCGCAGAGAATCGCAGGCCATTCTCGTGGGCCAGGGTGGCCATTCCTCCATAGAAATTTTCATTCATAAGCTCGGCAAGGGTAAGCCTGAAATCATACAGAAAGCTCTCCGTTTTAGGAGATGAATCAACTGGCAATCCGGCCAGGGCGGGAAGCCATGGGACAGGATCGTATCCTCTTCTTTTGCGAAATTCGCTGATGTAATCATCGGTCCAGTTTTGGGTACCCGCTTCCCAGCTGTCGACATGTGCTACCGGGAAAGCTTTTCCTGCCTTGTCCCTGCCAACTTCATCCAGTGTTTTGCCCAGCCAGCCGTTGAAAAGGATACGGGTGGCTTCCTTGTTCATCTTGTCTGATTCGAGTCCCTTCCCTCCTCCTGCCGGACTGTTCTCCTGACCCGTAAGCGTATAACCCAGCCGCAGAATTGTCCATTTGCCTTTGGGGGCGTTCCATTTGAGTGTTCCGGTTGAATCAAGGAACTCAGAGACATTGATAATGTTGTCCGGATTTAAGGAGAATGACGGAGTCCCTCCTGCCCTGTCTTCAGGCGCTATCCTGCTGCGATAGGCCGCTTTGGCCTCAAAATGGTCAATCCAGGGGAACGGTGAAAGTTCAATCTCACTTAAAACCACCGATTTTTGCACTGCGCCGACATATCGCATGGTAACCGGCACACTTACATCCGTGTCAAAAACCAATCTGAAAACCCTCGCTGTTGTTTCAGGGATTCGAAAAGTGACTGGGGTTCCGAATTCGAACCAGGAATGCTGATCGGGTTCAAAAATGGCAATACAGTCGAATTTCCTGCCATCCTGGCTTGCATCAACTTTCATGGTGGCCGCATAGTAGGGATATGCCGCAAAAGAAAGAGGTGCAGATATGCGAATTGACCGGCAAAGAAAGGGATCATCAAAAGTAATCTGAATATAGTGTTTGCCGTTGGCCATAAATGCCAGTTCTTTGGTGTTCCCGTCAAAAAGACGGTGTAAGTCCGAACGCGGAATGTCGGTCTGGCAGGTAAATTTGTAATCCGTCATTGCACCTGTTAATCCCGGGGCATCAGGAATGGCATAACAGGCTATATCCCTGTAGTACCTGTATCCTGGCGGAAGCGGATTGCCCAAATCCTGGTAGGTTCCGGTAAACAGGGGAGGCATGGGGATCGTTTGGGCAACCTGTTGCCCACCATCAAGCGGAGCAAGGCTCCAAACCAGTTTCTTCATGGCATGTTCAGGATCTATCATAGGTCCCCCGGCTGTGGCCCATCCATCGCCTGCGCTCAGACCGACCACAACACCTGTCCTTTCTGCCTCATTATAAGTATGCCGAACAAGATTCCACCATTCCGGGCTCATTTGAGAATAGGCTGAATCAAGTCCTTTTCGGTGAATCGTATCCCCTATAAACATCATAAGGGCTCCACCGATTCCAATGTCATGCATGGCTTCGAGATCAGCCGTTACGCCTTCTTTTGTATCATTGCCATTCATCCAGTACCAGTAAACCCATGGTTTTGCAGATGCTTCAGGGGTAATAAATGCTGTCTTCAGTTGCTGATAATCCGAAGAACAGGAGATCAAAAATGTCAAACAAAAAAGAAGGGACAGTGCTTTTGACATAAATCAATTATTTGAAAAAGTCTGTTTTTCGTTCATGTTGCAGAAGTTAATAACCGGATCAGCCAGCAATCCCGAAGGGATCAGCGTATAATTATCCGAATAGGATTTTCCTTCGGGTACAAAACTGAACGGTCCATATGCCCATGGGCGCAAGGGAAGCTGGTGAAGCGGCCCGAAAGTGTTTCTTCGTGTTAATACCACTTCAACCAGTATTTCTTTGGCACTGCTGACAATATCTGATATATCAGCCTGATAGGGTTGCCAGGCTATCATCTTTGCAGGTGAGTCCCCGCCGGAAACTTTAACACAGGCTGCCTCAAATCCGGGAACCCCCAGAAATATATTCTTTTGACCTTTCCAATCATCCTTAACGGGTATGTGGTAGGTAATAGTGCCGGAATAAAATGGAAGGTTCTGAGATACAATATCTCCTGTGTTGAGTTTTTCAGGCAGTTTTGTAATGATTCTGCTTATGCCATTCAGTTTTACTCCGAAATTACCTGTAAGGAACATGGCTTCGAGGTTTTTGTCCGCTGAAAAATTCATACTGAGCAAAACTTCGTTTTTACCCTTTTTCAACACATTCATTGGAACATATATTTTTTTGATGCAGGGATCAATCCACCATCCTTTGTTTTCAGATGGCAACTCTGCACCATTCACAGTAACAGAAAAAGCTTCGGGTGTTTCCATGCACAGAAATATACTGTCGGAAGGAAGAACTTCAATCTGAAAGGGAAAACTGATGGCCACCCTGCCCTTCACATCCGGCTTCTTCTCATATTTGGCGGAGAACCATGGCTGCAGCATGCTTCCACCCCTTAATTTCAACGCAAAACGGTTCCGGATGGCCATGTCAATCTTCAGTATTTCTGTGGGTCCCGAAAATTTCTCTCCATTTACGGAATACGATCCCATATCAAGTACGCAGACATTGCTTTCATTTAGTGAATAATCGAACGGCCCCTTTATATCGGTTTTTTTGCTGACAACCTGTATCACTTCTTCCTTCATGTTGTTTTGCGTTTCTTCACTCACGGTGAATACATGCTCGCCCGAGGGAGGAATATCGGTTGAAATTTCAACAAAGCCGTCATTCAATCCGGTCTTTATCTTAACAGGTTCGCCGCTGGTGCAATTCCATTCCGTCACAGAACCCTGGCCGGGTATCCTGATAAGCACGTCGGAATAACCTTTTACCCGGTTCATATTCATCAGTACAACATATTCCCTGTAGGAATCTTTTCTAACCTGGCAGTATACACTGTCAATCCCCTTGCCAGTAGCCCGGTCAATTACCTGAACAGATGGTTCAACATATTTACTGGCTTCTAAAACAACTGCTTCTTTCTCAAATGGGATTTTGATTGATTGTGTAGCCAGTTCAGCAGCTTTTTCTGATTTAAGCGCATCAACGAATGCGGGCGGATCCCCTGCGAAAATTACCTTGCCGCCGGCCTTTATAAACTGATCAAGGAGTTCAAGGGTGGAGTTCCTGATAGTTGTCATGTTGCCTACCAGGATTGCCTTATACGGTGCACTTCCCACATAAAAAAGAGCTTTTCCGTTATCAGATTTGCCCAGATGCGAAAGCCTGCTCATCATTTCCTCGTCACCGTAATCAAAATCAATACGTGCATTCTGCAGCCAGCAGAAGAGGCTGCTGTAATTTTTATCGGTTTGCAGGATCTCTTTCGTATTTCCGCTCAGGTTATTCGCCCATCCCACATTAACCTGACTCCAGTCGCTTTCGATCGGATTCACAACCAACAGATCGCAAACCGGTTTTCCCTGTGTAAGCATCATGCCCAGCCTCGAGAAATAATCTTCCACATAGCTGTAATCCTTATACCAGCCTGATTGAAATGAAATACTGGCTGGATAATCCCGTTTTGCCTCACCCTGCATGGTATACCACGACAGATGCGGGCACCTGAGGTTGACACCAAAAAGTGCCTGCCAGTTTCCTGTAGCTTTGTGGCTTTCAAAATTCATTTGCCATCCCGAGCATCCATACAATTCCGACAGGATAAATTTTTGATTCATCTGTCTGGCTGCGGAAGAAACCTGTTTAACTATCCAATAGTTGTTATTTCCTTCAGTAAGTACATCCACCCCGGGATAATCCTGGAATTCGTAAAACCGCATAAGCGAACCCTGCATGATGGACTGGGCCATGAGATTATCCTCATGCAATACATGCCCTGTGAAAATCATATTGTTCTTTTTGCACCAGTCGGCATAAGGCTTTTCCCAGTTTTCAATAAACAGTTCCTGGGCGAGATCCATATAATGCCACTTAACCTGGTTTACCCTTTCGCCATCTTTTCTCAGAAATAGTTCCGGAAGCCTTTCGAGGATATCATAACCGAATTTTTTGCTGAACTTCTCAGCGAAATCATAAGTCCAGGGCACATCCCACGATGAAGGGCTACCAAAAACAGCACCACGGTGGGGTTCATCCGTAAATATACCCTTTATTGAAGTTCCCAGCCTGTCACCACATTTTTCCGTGTATTTTTCATGGGTCAACCTGATATACTCACCGGTCGCCTTCCGGTCCATTGTATTGGCGTAGGTATACCCATTATAAAAGTCATTGGGCCTGTCATAGGTCCTCACAAATGCAAGTACCTTTTTCCCGGCAAATGAATTCATGTCGGAACCTTTCGTAATCCGCTGTGCATTTGAGAAACTGATCGTATCGACAGTACAAACAAAGGCTGCCAGTGTGGAATCGCTCCACAGGAATTTTTCAGCAGGTATTTGAATACCAGTCAGAAATTGCATCCTATACTCTTTGTTTTTGGTCACCAGTCCTCCGGCAATTCCTGAAGGCCACCTGTCTTCATCATAAAGCCAGGCTTCCATCCCCAGTATTTCTGCAGTGTCGGCACAGGCGTTGATGAGATCAAACCATTTATCTCCCAGGTATTCAGTCTGGAGCCCAACCCTGGAATGCATGAAAAATCCTCCCATTCCCATTTCTTTAAAAACCCGTATCTGCCTGATAAGCTCATCCTCTTCAAGGTCACCGTTCCACGACCAGAATGGTTTCGCCCGCCATTCCGGACCGGGATTCTTAAAGTTTGCCGAGAGATCCTGCAATGTAAGATCGGTTGCCTGGGGAGCCGGTTTTACTGAACACGCAGAGAGCATAAAAACTGCGAGGCAAAACCAAATGAATTTAATGGTCATTTTCATGGATTCAGTTTATGAATTATAACCATTAAATTTATCAAGCCAATGGTCCACAATCAATACGTATTCTGAACTTTCTTATATACAAAATGAAAATTTTAAGGATTCCGGATTATGATCAATCTGGTTGCGCTGATCACCTTCGTTCCGCTCAGCAACTTCAATAAGTATATTCCCGGGGCCAAAGTTGAGATATCCAGTTCAGTTTCAGATTCATTAATGGTTTGACTCAGAATCCTGCTGCCTGAAATCGTAAGCAATTCCAGTTCATTGACCTTGTCCATTTGTGAAATATTGAGCTTATCGGATGCAGGATTGGGATATATCCTGATGTTATGATCGGGTTTGGATTCACCGAAACCCGTAACCTGGCTGGAAACAGTAACGGCAAAGGTGTCTTTTATGGCAGGTTTGTCATTGGAAGCTGCAATAATGTTAACAACCCCATCACTTATGGCATGGACAAGCCCTTGCCGGGAAACCGTTGCAATGGTAATATTGTCAGATGACCAGCTTACTGTAGTATCAATTGCATCTTCGGGCATTACAATGACATAGAGCTGCAATTCACCGTTCTCCTCATTAATATAATCCTGCATATTTTCACTCGTAATTTCCACTGAATTCACATGTACTATGGCAGGTTTCGGGAAAGGAACCCACAGGTAATCAAAATCCATCCATCCCCAGCTTGCGACGATTTTAACGGAATCCTGTCCAGCTTTCAACGGGACCAGTACCTTTTTCTCAAACCAATCCGTGCTGTTGTCTCCCTCAAATTCAAGATTCCCTTCTATAAGCGAATCGCCGACATATAAGCTTTGTGCCTTGTATCCATTTGGAGTGCGGTATCCAATGATCAATTCATACGTACTGTCAACAGGACAATTGGGAATGATCCACGCAATAGAAGCTTTTCCATTATTATCCGTCATGCTTACAAATTTTCCACCACTCGCCGTGCTGCCTGATACTATTCCTGCTGCCCCGTTCAAAATTGCATCCTCTGCTTCGTACTTATAAACAGGAGGTTCTCCCACTGTTATACTAACCGGGAAGGAAGTTTTAAAATTTCCTTCATTGTCCGTACTTTTTGCCTGAATTTTATAAAATCCGTCCGGAGCATTGATCCACTCAAAAGTAAAAGGTTCGGTATTATCCTCCCCGAGCTTATTACTATCCTCAAAAAATTCAACCTTTGCAACGGTGCCATTGTATTTTTTTGAGCTGACCGCAATGGTTACCAGATCGCCACTGCCGAAAACGGAACCATCTGCAGGGCTTGTGATCGATGCAGACGGCAGGTAGGGAAGGTGCGGATCATCGGGCATAATATCATTACCATATAAGTCGAATGTCCTTTGAAGCTCCTTTAATATGCCTTCCCTGTATTGATCTTCAATGTACTGCCAGCCCATTGATCCCGCATATCCATTCAGGTAAAGCGTCTCATAATTTTCGTTTTTGGTGGAGCAATACTGACAGTTTGTAAAGAACTCGGCAATCACCAGAGGTTTATCCAGATTCCAGTGAGAACATGGTTTTAGAAACGGAGATGTATCGTCCCAATCGTAGTAATGCACTGTATAAAAATCAAGCATACCGGCCGTATCTCCGCCGGCAGCGAGCAGTCTTGCATCCGAATAATAATTTGTTCCCACGCCTACATCGGATGCAGAAAAAAACGACCAGGCTCCGTTGGTGACCTTTGCAGCCGTATCGGTGCGGTGAATGGCACCTGCGCATTTATTAACGAATTTCATCACATTCTGCTGACTTACATGCTGGGTAATATCCCAATTCCCGATTTCCGTCATCCCTTCCGGTTCATTAAATATCTCCCAGGCAATAATTCCGGGGTGTTCTTTCAATGAATCAACCATGGGGATCAATGCATTCTCTATGTAGCTGTTCAATCCATCATCGGTGGTAAGAATATTTTTATTTCGGGCCAGGATCTCTGCAGGAAGCCCTCCATCGCTAATCCTCTGCATATCAAACGACCACAGGCAAAGAATCAGCCCGATGTCATTATTGTAGGCAATATCGCAAATGGAATTAAGGTCAGAAATTGCCCGCGGGCCAGGGCCGGTAACAAGATTTCCCGTAAATTCCGGGGTTGCGGTTCCATTGGTATGAAGCCAGAGTCGCATGCTATTGCCTCCGTTGTCGTGAATTTCCCTGAATATTTTCCTGAAGTGTGCTGTATCCGTTGATCCTTCCGGATCGCCAATATCATGTGCAAAATTTATCCAGGCCACATTGGCCCCGCTGAGGAAAATTGCTTTGCCGTTATGTTCTATCCTGTTATTTTGAGGAAAAAGCAGGTTAGAGATCAGAAGAACAAGTGAAAGTAATAAGATACCCCTTCTTGCCAATCGCTTTCTGTTGAAAAGACTTAAAGCTTTCATATGAATTCTTTTAATAATAATTGTCATTATGGAATGAAACCACTCCATTTTTTAACCACTTCATATATTCATCAAGCTTTATCGGAGGATTATACGCCAGATAATGATTGAAGAATTTCTTTCCCTTTACTTCCCATTCAATAAGGAACATCTTAGTTGTGCCGGATGCCTGAACAAAGCCTGCCGATGCCTTCCCGTTTTCAGTAAGGGCTATATTTTTACTCACCACGGTAATTCCTGTTTCAGCATCTTTTACTGTAATTGACAAAGTTACATTTTCCCTGGAATCGTTCACGGCAATCACCGGATGCTTTCCGTTCCTGGCATCACCAATCATTACACACACATCAGTTTGAACTCTTTTAATATATTGGTAGGCAAGTTTTTTACTCCCATAATAATCCACGATGGCATCAGAAATAATTGGCCATCCATCCCTCAGATTCCACCATAAAATTCCATTTCTATCCCCCTTGTTCATTCTCCAGAATTCAATGAAGTATTTCATTGCTTCAGCCTGCACAATCTGTGAAGCGGTGATAAATTGCTTCAGATCGGTTGGAACCTCACCAAAAACACACTTGATCTGGTTGGTCATCAAATGATTCCTTTGTTTGTTTGTTTCCGCACTGGGGTGTGAGCAAGTTGCCTTGCATTGCCACTGGTCGTTCCATAACAGGTTGGCAATATCGGTCCCGGTAATGGTTTGTTTACCTGATTTTTGTTCAATGTTGGTCCATGGATAGACAAAATCGGGATCCATCATTTTCTCCAGGCTTTCGGGATTAGGGCAACCATGATACCCGATTTCACTGACGAATTTCGCGCTGTTCTCTGTGTAGAAAGGTGCTTTGTAGTAACCCCGCGGACCCCAGAGGTGCATTTCAGGGGACAGATTGGAATTGATCCTTTTTTCTGCTTTAAACGCTTCGGAACTGATAAAGGGTGAACTGGGCAGATAAGGGGTTTTGGGATCCCATTCCCGCAATGCCAGGGGCAAGACCTGCCGGCTGATTACATCTGTATTGGGATCGATATAGGACTGGTCATCACCCCATTCCAGGGAGACGTCGTTTTCGTTATTACCCGCCCAAAGGGCAATACAGGCATGGTTACGCAATCGCATAATGGTCTTTGTAGCTTCTTTCCTGATCTTTTCCTTAAAATCTGAATTCTGCGGATAGGTGGTGCATCCCATGGTAAAGTCCTGCCACACCATGATCCCATTTTTATCACAAAGGTCGTAAAATGCATCGCTTTCATAAACATTCCCTCCCCAGAGCCTGACCATGTTGCAGTTGAGGTCGACCAGCATATTCATAGCAGTATCAAGATGCTGAATGTCCCGGCTGTGAAGGGCATCAAGGGGAACCCAGTTTGTGCCTTTAACAAACACCCGTTCTCCATTTACTATGAATGCGAATTCACCGGGATTTTCTTTTGTGTTGACAGGTGTGACCAGGAGTTCCGTTTTCCGGATTCCGACTTCCTGTGCATTTTCGCAGAGTACTTTTCCAGTGCTGTCGGTCAGTTGCAAAGTTGCTTTGTATAAGGATGGTTCGCCATAACCTCTTGGCCACCAGAATTCAACATCCCTGAGTCCTTCGATACGCTCACGACCGACCGGCGTATAAACTTTTACGGATTTTTCGTAAACCACTTTATTTTCCCGGGCCAGGGAAATTTTTAATACAAGATCATCAATGTTTAATCTGCTGGTATTAAACTGCCAATCCACATACAAATCGGCAGTTCCTTTCCCGATATTTACTTTTTTTATTACCCAGTAAACCGATTCCCAGTAATCAGGAGGGATAACCTCGAGTTTTACATCTTTCCATAATCCTGCACTAATGAGCCTGGGCATAATATCCCAGCCAAACATGTGAGGCGCTTTTCTTAAGTTCACTCCTTCAGCCAATGCATCGTAGCGGACCCCGAAATTATTCCTCAAATGTTTTCGGGCTTCAAGAACAGTGGAATAAATGCAGATAGATATCTGGTTGTTCCTTTCGAGTAAATCCGTAATATCATAATGGTGTTCGACCAACATATTCTCCACACTGGCGATTTTCTTATTATTGAGCCAGATATCTGCAATACAGTCAATACCATCGAAACATAATTCCAACCTCTCGCCGTCTTTAGTTTCAGGTTTCTTAAAACTTCGCTGATACCACCACTGGTATGTTTCGTATTTACGAAGGTCGTAGACGTTATCTCCCTTCATCGGATCCTGAATAATTCCTGCCTTCAGTAAATCAATTTCCACATTGCCCGGGACACTTGCCTGAATATGCTGAAAATTGGATCTCTTCAGGTCTCCGGGAGTTTCAGGAGCATCTTTATCCTGAACGCCGAAATAAAGAGTCCAGTCTCCACTTTGGTCTGAGTTTAAATTAATCGTTGTCTTTGATGTAGGTTTATTCATTACTTCGGGAAGATACCTGACTTCATTTTGTCGCGTGCACATTCCAAAAAGTAAGAGTACCAGAACCCCCCAAATGTTTTTCATAGCTGACAGAAGTTAATATTACGGGAATTACTCTTCAGATTTTCCGAATTCCATGGCTACGCTTAAACTTGCATAATCTCCCACCTCATCACCCAATTCAGCGGGAACAATCCTGCATACTTCATGTGCAAGCCGAAGGGCTTCGGTTTCAATTATTTTTTTGCAGGCAGATTGAAATAAATGCGGATTCCGTGCATAAACACTTCCGATAACAATGCATTCCGGGTTAAGAATATCTATTAAGATGGAAAGTCCAATACCCAGGTATCTGCCGGATATCCCGAATACTTCATTTGCAAGTTTATCGCCATTTGAAGCTGCCTCAGCCAGGTTTTTTGTAGTGATATCCGGAACCTGGCTTTCATTTTTGCAGAAAGAGACTTCTTCTCCATTATTGAGTTTTTCCCTGATCATCTTATGTGCTAACCGGGCAATACCGGTACCACTGCAGAATCCTTCGAAAGATCCTTTCTTGCCATATGCTTCCGGTCCGTCTTCTGCCAATCGAATGTGTCCGATCTCACCTGCAAGATCATTGGTTCCGGCATAAAGCCGGCCATCCAGTATCAGACCTGCACCCAGGCCCGTGCCAAATGTGAGGAAAACCATATTCCTGGTACCTTTTCCCGCACCAAATCTCCACTCGGCAAGCGCACAGGCATTTGCATCGTTTTGAAGAAATACCGGCACATCGAATTTATCTTTGAAAATCCTTACTATCTCAATATTATCCCAGCCAGGAAGGTTTGGAGGAGATTGAATAACTCCCGTTTTACTATTCAATGGACCACCACAGCTAATCCCGATTGATATGAGATGATTGTCTGAAAATTTATGAAAAAGATTAGAGGATGCTTCTATCAGCTTAGCGATAGCAAAATCAGGACCTTTTCGTGTTTCAGTAGCAAATTGAATCCTTTCCAGAATCTCCAATTCGGATGTTCCAGCTACTACTGTGCACTTTGTGCCTCCAATATCAATTCCCAGATAATAGTCCGTTCCCATTTGTAATAATTTACTATTCCATGGAAAATTAGTCATTATTTGCCGTTACTGCATACAGACCGGTAACCAAAATGCTGAGCCTGACAAGTTGGAGGACCTTCCCAGGCATGGGCAGCAAGATACCGAACCTTGCCATCAACGCTCTGGGAGTAATTCCGATATCCGAAGCCGTCCGTTATCCCGGGAAGTATGGGATCAATTACCTGTGTAGTACCGATATGAAACCTGGAAAGTCAGGGTTTTAGTTTCCATGCTTCCAGTGAATTCAGAACTGCATGGCCACCCAGGCGTGTTAATGCCACATAATCGCCTTTGATATTCTCCTCCCTGATTTTCCGGGTAACACAATAACGTCCTCCGTTTATAAATACTTCAACATACACCCTGTCAACAAATACCTGTAGTTGCAAAGGCTTCCCGGGGCTCCATTCTTTGACAGGTATGCGAATGCCATCCACATTGATCTCATTGCCACTCCACATGATATACATACCGCCCATGCCATTTTTATCACAAAGAACATTCAATCCGCAAAAGGATGCGCTTCCCAGTTCCAGTTCGAGATTGATTTCCAATTGGTTGCCCCTGATCGCGGTAAGCACATCAAATCCTGCAATAACGCTTTTGGAGGGCAATTCCGTTCGGTCCATTGTATAATGTGCTGAACGCAGTTGTTTCATTGCACTTACAGGCTGCTGGATCAGGTACCCGTTAGCATCCAGGGTCAACTGGCGTGGGATAGAAAAACACCCGTTCCACCACTTACCGGTATTCCTAATCAAAGAACTCTGGTAATTTGGCATCCAGTCCCTGTCCCATCCTGGTATCCAGGCTATCATGTTCAGATTGCCCCTATCATCAGGTAAGGTTTCCTGGGCATAAAAATGACCACTGTAGTCCAGGGGACCTTCTGCGGAAGGTTTGAATTTCAGGTTCTGAAGGTCCAGGTCCCCTACAAAGCAATAGGTCATATCCACCGGGGCATCGCAGGATGCCAGCAGTACCCATTTATTACCCAGCTGTCTCAACTCGGGTACTTCAAGGTTTCTTAACTTGTATTTCGGGTAAGAGAAAAGGATACCTTTGTAGACCCATGCTGTAAGTGCCTCATCTTTTGCTTCAAAGATAGGGATGTTGACGTTGGCATCGTCAAACAGATCAGCACAACAGATCATGAAGGTACGCCCGCCTGCCCTGAAAACAAAGGGATCACGCCAGAATACGTCGAACTTGGGTAAGCCGGGATGATCCAGTGACATGACTGGATTTGGACCTTCATGATGCCAGTCCGCCAGATCACTGCTTCCCGTCGCACGCCAGAATTTCATGGATCCATCCTTAACTGTGGAATAGATCGCAATCGGTTTCCCCTTGTCATTAATTATGGTAGTTCCGGAGCCAATTTCATGCAATCCAAGATCATAAGCCGGCAGCAAAGCTGGTGCAAGGAGCTCCCATTCCACGAGGTCCCTGCTTTTTGCATGGCCCCAGCAAAAGGGACCAGGCATATTACTGAAAGGGTTGTACAGGTAAAATATATGGTACCACCCCTGGTAGTATAGTCCACCGTTGGGATCACCCATGAAACCGGACTTTGGAACCAGGTGGTATCCGGGTCGTGATGAATCATAGGGTACATTCCTGCTGGTCTCCTCAATCGCCCTGGAAATATTCTCTGTGGTGAGTTTTCCGGGAGGCTGTGCCTGTATGACCAGCATACTTATAACAAAAAAAGTGCACAGGATCATTAACGTTTTTCTGGTTTTCATGGGATAGTTTTAAGGTTTATGACATAGACACCCAGAAATAGACATAGCCGGGATCGATTCAATATCCCGGGAACCATTCCGTCTCAAATGCTTTACGCAACTCAACCAGATTCCCTTGATATTCCGGGTCATTTGCAAATTGAGCCATTTCATAAGGATCCCTGTTCAGATCAAGTAATTGCTCTTCAATTCCAACTGCATCATACTTGATATATTTTAACTTATCCCTGCTAACAACCATGCGTCCTATCTCACTCTCCACGCCCAGTGTTTCTCTCCATACATTGTCCTTTCCTTCTAAAAGCGGACGCAGACTTTTGCCTCTTGGATCGGCAATACCCTGTATCCCGGCATAGTCACAAACGGTTGGCAACAGATCAAGTCCATTGGAGACAAGATGGGTACTATCTACTTTACCTCCCGGAATATGACCTTTCCACATAATGATAAAAGGAATATTGGCCGACTCTTCATACAGTGCTGTTTTGTGTTCCATCCGATGGGCCGCATCCATGTCGCCATGATCACTTGAAAAGATGATCAGCGTATTGTTCTCCTGACCCGTCTCTATTACCGCATTCAAAATAGCCTGTATTTGCCTGTCAACGATTTCTGTCAACCGGCAGTAAGCCCATCGGTGCATCCGCCAGTCATTCCCGGTAAAATCCTCGCGGGCATTTTCCCTGAAAGGTCTTCTTATGAGCAATGATTTGACTGCTTCCGGTTCTCCCGCCTGGGGTTCAAAGTTCGGTGGCAATGGAGGACAGTATTTCGCAAAGAATTCTTCGTCACTGACACCAACAGGTTTTTGAAGTGCCTTATCCAACGTAGCACATTCAATACGGCCGTTTTCAATGATCGCTTTTTCTTCGGAGGAGGAGGCAAAATGCCGGATGGCCATGTAGCAGATATCATGCGGATTAATCAACGAGACTACCATATAATACGGCTTTTCATGCCTGGCCTTAATCTCTTTTATTGACAAATCAACAAGTCCGTCCCGGTCATCATTTGTAATTACCCTGAATCCCAGCGTATCCGCAGCAAGCGAAGGGGGAAGATGTTGTTTGCCTCCATAAATCAATTCATATCCCGCCTTTTTTAAAAATGCTGCAATGGTTGTCTTCCTCACCTCTTCCGTTATTCCAGGTATCCTCATTGAACCATCATTTTCTATAACCGGCATGCCCTTATCATCCTTAAATGCCCCTGCAAACCTTCCTGTCATCCAGCTTACCCGTGCGGGAGAACAAACCGGGTCCGTAGTGTAGGCACGGGTAAACCGCACGCCGTTACTTGCCATATAATCCATTGCCGGGGTTTTTAACCAGGTATTTCCGGCACACGACATCATGGAAGCACTTTGCTGATCCGTCGTGATGAAGATGATGTTTGGTTTTTCAACTGAACTCCTCTTTTCCCGTGTGCACCCAAATAACAGAAGTGCACAGGCAAATACGGTCAAATACTTCAAAAAATAGTTATGTTCCATTTTATCAAATTTTCTATTTTCCAGTTAGCAACTCGAAATTATCCATCAGACCATAATCTACAAAACGGTATTCACTGCCGGCCGGATAACCTTTGGGATTTCCCTCCTTGAACATCGCCGGCCAGGCCATACCCAGGGGTTGATTGTTGTGATGCGGACCCAGGGTATTGATGAGACTCCCGGTAACCTTAACGGTGATATTGTTAATGCCCTTCCGCATGTATTGGGTGACATCAAGCTCATAGGGTTCACTTATCACCACACCTGCTTTGGTTCCATTTACAGTAACCTCAGCCACGGTACCATTCCAATTGTTCAGGCGCACAATAAACAGGGAGGATCCACCCTCAGTGTTATCATAGGATGCAGAATAGCCAACTTTATTTGCATAAAAAGGAAGGCCCTGCACATTCCAGCTACCCATGGTCATTGGCTTTGCCGGAACAATGACGAATCCCTTTGCCGCCTTATCGACATTGAAATTACCCAAAATATAAATCGATTCCAGTTCACTTAAAACCCTGAAAGGTGAGGAGACTACAGTAATCTTGTTTTTCCCTTCCTTAACCAGGGATGATATTTTATACACCCCGAATTTCTCATCAAGCCACCATTTCCCTTTCACCGGTTCAACCGGCTGGTCATTGACCAAAACTTTAAAAAGAGACGGACGTTCAATGACTGCTTCCAGGTTTGTTGTATCAACCCCTTTTCCAAGGGTGATCCAAAAAACAGCCTCAAAGCCTGTTCCTGCTCCCAGGGTATCTCCATCCATGGTTTGAGATTTGTATTGAACGCCATTATCCCATGGATTCCCTGTAAAACCATTATACTGATATGCTTTCAGATTAGCTTTATAGAAATAAACATCCTTTTCCACTTTGTTTCCCAGTTTCAAATCACAATAATCCACAGTCAGCACGTTGGGCGACAGGCGATTTACCTTAACGGCCTCAACCGGATTCACTGCTGTTTTTTCTGATACTTTTTGTAAAGCCTGATTTCCGGAATTTTTCCCATGCACACATAAAATAAGGCTTCCCCTGGGGGCTAAATGGAATGAAGCTTTTACAGAGTTTTCGCCTGCAGCGTATTCGTAAGACAAAATCTCACCACTGAATGCATCCCATTTTTCAATGTTTTCGCCTGGTATCTCCAAAGTCCCGGTTGACCATTCCTTATCACTTGTATTTACAAGCATCAGCAATTGCGCATCTTTAAGCATCCTTCGCTGATGGTAAAAAATCCCCTTGTCCTCACCGGAGAATGCGAATTTTACTCCAGGAGCAACCAGTTCATTTATAGCTTCTGCTCCATCTGAATTTGTGATTGTCCACTGATCCTTATAATCCATAGAGAGTTTCTTCACTGCATCACTGGCATTTCCGTCCACATGGGAGGGTATTTCATAGGCAAGGATCTTTCCTCCCTGCTTCAGGTATTCCTCAAGGAGCTTCACAGACGAGGAATTCAGGTTTTCCGTAAACGGAGGCAGCACAACCAGTTCATAACTGCGTTTTTCAATCACCAGTGCTTTATCTGATACTTTTCCGAATTTTTCCAACGCATATTCTGTTCCCAGGTCATATTCAACCTGGGCCATTTCAAGACGGCGAACAAACTGGTGAAAACTAACTGCCAGTGAATCCATGATTTTTTGAGAATGACTTGAATTACTGGTCGAAAAATGCATCCATGCAGTTGTGGTAGGCTCAAGAACAAGGACTGGATTTACCTGTTCCCCGCTGGATCCAAAAACACAAAGCCGGCTGATGTAATCGGCCATGACACGATAATTGTCCCACCAGGGCTCGTGATAGGAAAACGACTGTGGATGATCTCGTTTCCGCGCCCCGGCAATTGTCATGTACTGCAGGTGCTGATCAACCAGGTTTATGCCGAGCACTGCCTGCCAATCTGCTATCCGCTTCTGATCGGCAAATGAAAGCTCCCATCCACCAGCACCATATGTTTCGGATAAAATCCTTTTTTTACCAAGCTGATTGGCAATGCTGCGTACTTCCTTTACGCTGCGGTCATTTCCAAACTGGGCACCCGGGCCATTCCCCCAATTATTCATTAAAAGATCAATTCCCGGGATATCAGTATAAATCGCCATGGCCATATTGTCAGGCGGTGATGCCGGTTTCGGCCATTCATGTTCCCAGTAATGACCTGTAAATGCAAGGTTATTGGCCTTACAGTAATCATAATAGGGAACCGCCCAGTTATTGATGAATAAATCAAGCAATACGGAGTAATAATTATGACGGACGACCTTATAATCAAGTGTGTCAAGGAATATCTCCGGTAATTTTTCCTTCAGGTCATATCCCCATTTTGCTTTAAATGCATCGAACAATGCAGGTGTATAAGGCATGACGGGTGGATCCCATACTGTAAGAACATTGCACTCATCCTGAAATGACCCCGGAACAGTTTTTCCGAATTCATCCCCGGCTACCTTTTTATAGGCATTGAGAGTTACATCAAGGAACTTTTCGGTTACCTTTTTTTGCATCACATCAACATAATAAAAACCGGCGAACCATGGATTGGGGGCTGGCTCAACCAGGTAAAATACAAGATACCTGCCCTTCCGGCTGCGAAGGGATGCACTGTCGGCAGTAATATCCTTCAGGCCGCTTTTATCAGATTGAAAAATCGCAATGATGGGTTTTTTGAATTCAGGAGGCAGTACGTCCATGTGGCTCATTTTGATCATTCGCCCCTTTGATTCGGGCATTTCAGCAGGAACATGGCCACCTGCAAAACCTGACGGGTAGCTGTTTTCATCATAAATCCAGATTTTCATCCCGTTCTGTTTTCCAACTGTCACAGCATACTTGAAAAGTTCAAGCCATTCAGCTGAAAGGTATTCTGTCACAAGCCCCGGCCGCGGATGCACAAACACCTGGTCGATTCCCTTGGAATGAAAATCATCGAGCTGCGATTTGATCTCCTCCTTTGTCACCTGATCATTCCAAACCCATAAGGGCGCCGAGGTATATTCGGCCGTTGGCTTTTTAAAGAGTCCGGATACCTGTTTATAGTCGTCCGTCGTTACCTGTGATTTGTTACATGAGGCAACAAATAGCACAGAAACCAAAATGAATAGATATTGATGAAATCTCATGGCCTTATAAATTTTATGATATATTGATTTGTTGATTGAGTCCTCTCCGAAAAGGGTTTTTATAGCCACAAAGGCACAAAGACACAAAGTATTAATTTTATAATACCTTAAAGATGAAATAGATAATGACCTTAGTGACTTCGTGACTTTGTGGCACATTTCAATAACTCGCTTTTTGTAGTAAACTCATGATTTGATGATTTGAGAATTTAAAATGGTTATTCGTTTTACCGGAATTTCATTCAGGGTTTCGACAGAGTCAATGAGTCTCCCGTGTCAGTCAATTCATAAAAACCGGCCCGTTCATCCGGATCATTATTGGGCTTATGAAGCGAAAGCATGAGTCTTCCGTCGAAGGTCCTGAATATCATGCCATGTCCGCCATCGCCTGTGAACAGGGGTTTTTCCTGCTGCTTCCATGGTCCGGCGATCTTTCCGCTAACCGACTCAGCAATGCCCACCGAGTAGTCATTCACCCCAAAACTCGACCATATCATCAGCAATTTCCCTTTTGTAGTCCTGTATAAAAAAGGGCCATCTGTGACCAGGGTCAGATATACTTTTCCCTTTTCATCTCTCCATTTCAGATCAGTTACCCAGGGCGCATCGCCGGCCCTGAATAGAGTTTTAGGTTTTTCTGCCAGGCCGGACAGATCATTTTTAAGTCTGGCCAGCTCAATGGTCCCATTCGCCAGTTGTATCCATTCATGGCAAAAAACCATAAAAGGTATGCCATCCTCAACCCAAAGTGTGCCGTCCAGCGCCATCCAGTCGGTTGGTGTATGAGAACGGTTCTGAAAAGGTTTGAAAGGGCCTGTAAGCTTATCCGCCACCAGCACCTGGGTGCCTCTTTTTTGAAGGGGTGGCCGGCCGGGTATGGAGGGCAGACTGTCAACTGAAGTAAACGTGACAAACAAATAATACTTACCATCATACGCATGAACCTCAGGAGCCCACACAAAATGATGGGCCCAGAAATTGTCAGGAATAATATACACCGGTTCGGGTTCATTCCAATGGACCAGATCCTGCGCTTGTGTAGACCTCCACCCCCTGCGTGGAATCGATGGTATGCAGACGATTGGAAACAGAAGCATACATATAATAAGTCCCGGATGATTTATCCGCGACTATAAAAGGATCACGAATATGAATATCCGCCAGGGATAAAGATCCGGATTGGGAGAACAGTGCAGCAGCATTGAAAATCAGAACAAGAAGTACAAATGGTGATCGCTTTTGAATGGGATAAATTTTCGGCATAAGAATGAATTTAAGATTTTGAAGAGATACTGTTCAATGGCGTTACGTGGAAAGCACTCATATCAATTAATCTTTTAAGTTCAGATACCATATACAGGGGCAGTGATAAAAGCGTCCATGAAAGTTCCGCATCTTTACCTGGTGCATTAATCTTTGAATCAAAAGTACCTTTACTGGGAAGATCCATGTTGAATCGTATGCCTTCCTTAAGTTTTTTTTCATACAAATACATTTGCATGGATTTTAAAGTCCCTGTTTTCCCAGCTTTAACCTCAACAGGATAAATTTTGTTTTTATACTGAAAAATAAAATCGATTTCCGCATTTGAACTCTTTTCTTCCCTTGACCAGTAAAATAACTCAGGACTCAGAAAGGCAGGTTGAATACTCATCAATTCCTGAGCAATAAATTGCTCAGCAAGAATCCCTTCATAGGCGGTTACCAGATTATCCAGTCCTGTGAGCTCAATTTGATTTAATTGGTTAACAAAACCTATATCAAGGAAAACAGTTTTAAATACATCTTCCTTCACATGTTCTGTAAGAGGCACCTTCATTGCATTACTATGTTTTACAGTATGGATGATCCTGCTTAATGCAAGTTTTTTAAAAGCCTCTTTCAGATAGGTTGACCTTATTTCCCTGTCGACATTGCTGTATTTGATTTTTCTGCCCGGATAACGGCCACAATACCTAAGTACTATCTGAAGGTATTCCTGTTGTTTGCGGGTTCCGTATTTTGCAAAATCATATTGAATGGAAGTCAAAATATTATTCTGTATCCTCTGAATATCAGGAAGCCTGGTATTTTTGGCAAAATTATTCACCGCTTCAGGCATCCCTCCAATGAAAAAGTAATGCCTGAGATGTTTTGCAATTTGATTGTGAATAACTTCGCTGAAGGGTTTCGTGAAATCATACTCCTGGATATATTTAACCAGTTTTTCCTGGTAAATTGCCACAAGAAACTCTTTGAAGTTCATAGGATACATGAAAATGAATTCAACACGCCCTGCAGGCATAGGTAATTTCATTTCATTTAAGGTATGGTCGAGTAATGAGCCAGCACAAATTACATGAAGCTCTGGAATCTTTTCTTTAAAATATCTTAATGATTGTATGGCTTCAGGGCAGGTCTGAATTTCATCGATAAAAAACAAAGTGTCTCCGAAACTTACCTCCTCATTTAGTAAAATTGACAGCTCGGTAAGGATACGTTTTACATCATTGTCAAAGAATAGTTTTTTAAATTCCGGTTTTTCTTCCAGATTTATTTTCAGGCAATTTTTAAAATCCGAATCTGCAAATTCCTCAATTATATATGTTTTACCAACCTGTCTGGCGCCCCTTAATATTAAGGGATTCCTCTCCGTTCGGTTTTTCCAGTCTTTTAAATATTGTATTATTTCTCTTTTCATGCTAGAATACAATAGTCTTTATGTATGTATATTGCAAATATACAATAATATTAGATGATTTCAATTTTCAGAATAGTCTTCCGAAAAACAAACCACATGACCAGTTCTTTTTCAGATCGATTGCAGCTATTTTCTTTTATTTAAAGATTTACGGGATAATTATTCTACAACAATCTTCTGCATGGTTAAAGCTGCATCTCCGATCAGCTTTATAAAATAAACACCCTTTTCCAGGGAAATAGATATGGTTTTGATTCCCGCAAATTCTTCATTGCTGGTATAAACCTGTCTTCCCTGTATATCAAAAATCGCAATCCCCTCCACTTTAAACTTTTCACTGTTCACTGTTATCTGATCCCGCGCCGGATTTGGATAGATCATAATTCCAGCCTTACTTATATCTGATAACTTTGTGGGCAGGCTCAACGGATATAACTGGCTTTGGGGAACCACTTCTCTCGGATTCAGCGTGCAGCTCCATTCCAACTTTACAGAAGCAGTACCGGTTTTTTCAGCAAAATCAACCCGTATAGGCACTTTTTCTCCTGCCGTTAAATCAATGGTTCCTGTAAAGGTTCTTCCTGAGCTTGTGGATGTCCAACCGTCAGCAATTATCTGATCGTCTATCCATAGACGCCCCATGTCATTGACTGTCAGGTAAAAAGTATACGTATCAGTAAACATAGGCTCAATCTGACCCTCATACCTGATATTCCAGAAGTCTTTATTAATATCAAAACCGGGACTGACATCGGTCCATGCCTCATCAACTGCAGTGCCGATCTCTGAATGGATGGAATCCTGAAACCAATCCCTGCCGCCGGCAGAACCGGTCCAGTAACTTTTTAAAAGTCCGGTTCCATCCCCAGGAACGGCGACTTCCCTTTCCACAAACACAATATTATCCAGGTTAAAACCGCCGGTCTGATTGTTTATGAAAAACCTGAGATGATGCACCCCGGCTTTCAGAACCAAAAGGGCTTCCGTTGCAGTCCAAACATTGGGGTCACCTGTAAAGGGAAACTGAATTACACCGGTTTTGTCCTCACCATCTACATAAATAATAGCTTCATCATTCAGCGTATCTGCGGCATAGGTAATAATTGCCCCGAATTTTCCAGTTGCGTTAACGTTTACCGTATATTCAAGCCATTCACCTGTATTTGTATTGGTTACAGCATAACCACTATAATTTGTTTCAATATCAACTGATTCACCGGTTCTGTATTTATTGCCTGCATTTCCGATCGTGGCATCCTTATAGGCTACTCCGGCTCCGCCATTGTCAAAATCTTCAAATTCAACAGTGCCGGGGATATTCAGTGTCTTAAATGGAGTTTGCGGAACGACGGGAATTTTGGACGTACTGAAGTTATAATTAAACCGCCTGTCGGGCGCGGATTCTCCATCCGTAAAGAAACAGGTGATGTCATTCAGCTGTTGCGGATTGTCGGCCCAATGGAAATAAAACTCCGGAGTACCTGTTTCCATCATGACTGCACTGCAGGGAATGCTGATTTCCATTTCATCCCAGGTTACCGATGTAAGAAATTACTGTTTCATTTGCCCAGTTTACACCATCCCATTGTTTAACCGTAGTTTCACTGCCTGATTTTACACCGTAGTTGACAATATAGTCATAACCTTCCCAGCCTGTTCCCTTGTTTCGGTCAACATCCAGGAAAAGGAGCATCCAGTTTGGATCGGTGGATGGAGTTAAAGGTGCTGCCGTTTTAACATAGAAGCTGATGTTCAGATCATCAAATGCCACCCTGCTTGAAATGATATCATTTCTGCCAGTCTCATTGGTATAATGAAGTCCGCCATACCCGTTATGATTGCGATGAAACACATCTCCTTTCACATCGCGGAATTCATTATTCACATCCTGCCAGTCACCGAACTGTCCGTCAATAGTAATCGGATGGGAAGCCTGGGGTTCAATGCCCGGCCTTATCCCCTTATATTTCCGGATATTCTGTGCCATCTGCATGTAATAATTGTCGCTATAACCGTCTTTCATGGGCTGTACGCAACGGTTAAATTCCGCATTATACTGATCTACAAAGAAATATGTGCTATTTCGACGCATAAACGAGACAGAACCGCCACCGGTAGGAGGATATTTTCCTGCCGTCCATTCATTCCAGTCATTAATATAAAGCATATCCGGATCCGTTTTCAGGGCTTCGTCCCACCTGTCCTGGAAATAAATGCCATAACCTTCAGGGTTCTCCACTGTTTTACCAAGCCAGGGCACGTAAGTGCTTACAGGCTCGTCGTATTCATTCAGAACCGGCTCGCCCGTCTGGCGCCGCCATGATTTACCCACCAGGCTTGACGGATGCTGTGCCGGGGTAACTGCGGCCTGTTCTTTTATGCCATTATGGGTAGAAACAAGGTCGTCCGGATTCATGGACTTTACGCTGCTATTATCAAGATCATAGCCAAAACTCCAGTTATCCTCAGTGCCAACGTACCGTTTTCCGGCCCATTCATAATATCCCCACCACATTGACCGTGTTGTGAAAAAGTTCTTTACTTCTTTTGTATAATCTGTATAGTATTCTGATGTATAATCCGGATCACCGTAATGAGGATTGTTCACATTGGTTACAGCGTCAGGGTCATAATGCGGATTTGGGTTCAGCACTACCTCTCCTCCACCGTTATACAAAGGTGTTCCATTGTACAGGATAAGGGGCTTCCCGTCCCAGTAGAACCAGAGATCCTTGAATCTTTCATTTTTATAAACCTGGTCGTAAAGATCCTGGACTACCGAAATAACAGGCCCGTTAAAGGCCCAGAAACAGAATTCAGGTACTTTGGTACCTTCCAGTTTCATCTTCTGCATGGTTTTGAACAGCACTTCCCATTCATCCCAGTATCTTACCGCATTGGTAACATCCATTACAAGAACATCCACACCGGCCTCAGACAGCATGGCCATATCCTTCCTGATCACATATTCGTCCTGGCTCAGAAAATATCCCGTTTCCGGTTCACCCCAATGATATGATCCGTCTTTCCACAAGTGGATGATTTGCATTGAGTCGCGCAGACGGATCAGCCTTCAGAATCTTTGATACATCAGCAGAATAGGGACTTGTCACATCAGCAAAATGGCCCTCGGAATGCCAGGTAATATAGAATATGCTCACTACCCTCCTCTTGTCATCTTTCACAGGTCCCACTTCATCATACGAAGGAAGATTCCGTCCAAGTGCATCGGTTGCTACCCAGGTGTCGGAATAAAGATCGCGGTAAGCGCTATCCACAGCAACAGTGTCAATAGGGGGTTCAATCACAATGTTATAATCAACTGATGCACTATAAAGCCTGAGGGCTGCATCCCGCTCGGCAATGGCGACCTTGCCCGTTATTTCCACTTCCATATCGCTGAACGTGCCAACTACCTCCATGTCGGAATTATATACAGTGCCGGATGTATATAAATTTCCGCTTACACTGCCCAGGTCAATCCGGATGTAAGGGGAATTGTTATAATATACATAGATAGTAGTTCCAAAATCTTCAATCCGCAGGGTTCCCCTGTCCCTCATGCTGATTACGCCAGGAGGAGCCGGCACCAGAATACGGGTAGCTACGGTTGCATCACCGCTGTATGTCCCCGTGGTTTGAACTATCATTGCAGTGCTGTCAAAGGTTGGGTAAAATGCAATTCCTTCCCTGTTGAACCCGGGATCGCCTCCGGCCGGTTCCTGCAATTGGTCGGGTGCCAGAGGATTTGCCCGTATGACCACTCCGCCCCTGTTACTGAAGACAGACCAATCTATGTCGGTTTGAAAAATATACGGGGTGTTATATTTTGTTTTCGAACAGATCAGGCGCTTGTGTATCCAGGAAAACTGCAGATACCCCGAGGCAATATCTGAGGCAGTAAATATATTCTGTTCCATGGCGTTCCATTGACCATAGAACTTGGTATAATTCCAGCCTTCCGTGCTGTTGAAAGACTGGGTGTACTCTGTGTTATAAGTTGCAGCTGGTTTATCACTGTCAAATGATGGGTCCTGTGCAACTGCAGAGAAAACATTCATTAAGCCTGCAAGGATGCAAAAAGTGAAAAGTCTCATAATTATTGGATTAAATTCCATTAAATTTAAGAAGCAGGAACCATCCTATCAATATGTATTCTGGGCATTTTTTTATACAAATTGAAAGCAGTGACGAGTGACGAGTGACGAGTGACAAGTAGTTTTGCGGTTCTGCGGTTCTGCAATTAAAAGTCATGCAGTATTGCAGTCCTGCAGTCTCACCTCTGAAAAAGTAACTCCTTACTCATCTCTCCCTACTCACCTCTCCTTACTCATCTCTATCGATACTCAATCCCTTAAGGGATTATTCTTCCTCGTCCCTCGTCCCTCGTCACTATTGTCACCGGGCCCAGCAATCCGGAAGTCAGCAGTGGCTGTGCAGGATTTAACTCTGCATTGGTGCGTGTTCTGCGCTGTTCCGGTTGCAGCCCCCTGTCGCCAAGCAGCCGGTTGGGCCAGAGGTTTACTACCTCAACCTCCAGCTTGTTCTCTCCTTGCCGGATGGCCCCTGTTATTTCTACCCGCCTGGGGGGACACCACAGCACACCCAGGTCTTTTCCATTGAGTCGCACTCGCGCAGTCTCTTTAACAATGCCCAGATCCAGAAATAATCGTTGATCCTCTTTTACCTGAATAATATTGAAAGTTTTCCTGTACATGGCAGTACCGCTGAAGTATTGAATAGCCGGTTCCGGGCGCTTCGTCCAGTCAGTCAATTTGTCGAAGGCAAATGATCCCCTGGCCTGCTCTCCGCTCAGTCCATCAACCGGATAAAACCATTGGGCATCGAATTGAACCTGCCATGAACCAGCAATTTCCTGGATACTGTAAAACCCGGGAAAGTTCGTGGCTGTTATTTTCCGGTTTTCATTTTTTGTCAATGATTGGCTCTTCCTGAAAATCACAAACATGGAACCGTAAGGTTCAAATTCCAACGGAATAGAGGTGAGACCGTTCTTTGATTCATATTGTGGCAGAAGCTGTTGTTCGCCGGTTACAGGGTTCCACATTTCGGGCTGGACGTCACCCACCCGAAAGGTACACAAAGCGGCAAGTTGAGTGGGTCTCCGGTTCGTCACGAAGTAAATATCGGCGTCATTTGTCCGTCGATGGATATAATCAAGCAGCTCATTTTTAGCCTTACTTTGGTATGAGAAATCAGGTGGTACCTTGGCTTTAGCCAGCACTTCCTTTATAGTCAAACCATTGATTACTCCACCTTTTTCCCACACCTCGCCGGCGATATCTCTGAGCTTTTGCTCACTTTCGGGATAACCTGTGAGCCCTGGCGTGCGAACGGGTTTCGGACCCATCACGGTAGCTCCTGCCGCCACAAGTTCCTTGATTTTCAGGGCAACGCTCACGGGGATCACAGGCCGGTCGGGTAACACCAGAATTCTGTAATTCATGCCATCCGGCAAGACAATTCGTCCGTTTTTAACAGATAACCGGGTAAGCAGGATCTCTGTATTACAAACATCATAGTCATAGCCAAAGCCCCTGGAAGGGTCTGTATTTTTAGGTGGAACAACGTTTGGTACCCCGTCGCCGTTGTAATATAGCACATCGGCCACAAAGAGCCCTTGCTGCAACATATACTGGCAACGGGACAAATACTTAAGAAATGCACCACTTTGATTCCACCAGGTGATGTTCTGGTTGAAATGCGTCCCTGCTGCGAAAACTTTTCCCGGTTTTCCATCTTCAGTACCCGAGGTGGCCGAACCATGTATTGTCATTGCATTGATGCCCTCGCAAAAAGCGATATTGGCATACAACACAAGATCAGCAGGCGCCACACCCCAGTGCGCGCGACGCCCGAGGCTCGTAAATGATTCTGATGCCGTTATATTTTTGCCATACAAGTGTGAAGCACTTGCGGCTTGTTTTGCATTAATATTCTGGGCTGCTTCATCCCAGCCGGGAGTGGTGATGGCATGATTATTGGCGGGCGCCTCCTGGTTTTCCTTCCAGTACTCATTTTCCCAAAATTCCGCAACCGGTACATCCATTTTACCCAGGTTCATCAGGCCGTCGTTACAAAATAAAATAGGCAGATTCTGTCCACCGGCTTCTGCCCTAACCTTCATGCCGCTGGCATGGGCGAGTTCAGCCCATCGCTGGTAATGTCCTTCTGCCACACAATCGGCAATCGTTCGCCGGATATCCGACAGAAAACGGTCCGTTATCCCTGCATTACCGACGATCTCGCCAGCCAGGGCAGCCAGGTAAGGAGAAGGATCATAACCCCGCCTTTTTTGGAACTCTTCCAGGAGCCTGGGTGTCCAGGAATATACGCCACCAATTTCCACATTATCCTCGTGGAAATATTGAAAAGTCTTGCCAGCCAATGAACCTGCATCACTGATCAACAGTTTCATTGCGTTCTCAAAATTCTGTTCTGATGCAACCGGATTAAGGTAATCCGTCAACAAGCCGCCGCCCCCGTTGCTCATTCCCGTAATAGTTTGTCCAATCCGAACCACCTTCCAGTTTCCCGGGGGCATGTTCCATGTGAGTATCCCGCTGTCGGAAAGACTGGCGGTAAGGTCAATCATTTCAGAAATCTGTAAAACATGATCTCCGGGCAGGCCTTTCAGATCTTCCTGGATAAACCGGGTTTGATCGGCCTGGAGGGTAGTCATCATTCCCAAAGGATTCGTCAGTGACCGCTTTGCTGCAAGGCTGGCAAAACGCTCAACTTCCAAATGGGTGCCCAATGCGAAGTCGCGGATACCGGCTTTAGCAGGCACACCAATTCGGAACCACCGGGCAGTTGTGGCAGGAACCGCTTCATATACCGGGTTCCATTGAGGCCAGGGACCTTCCAGTGTGGTGATGTGTCTATACGCAATACCATCGTCGGAGGCCTCAATGTCCACCTTACCCGTAATGGCAATCCATGCCCAATCCACTGTATGAGGTGCACCGAAATCTTCCTGAATCCATTGCCTGCCGTTCTCCCCGGCATTCCAAACGGTGTTATAATTCCCATCAACCAAATTCCGTAATTCCTGCTGATTACTGCTTGCCGTTATAACAGGGAACAGATCATCCTTTTCGACTGTAAACGGAAAAGCCTGTACAGCAATATCTTTATAAATAGACCCCTTCCCGGTGGGTTCTGCGAGTCTTCCTTTAAAATTCTGCGGACCGCCGATGATCGTATCTGAACTGACCACCATCCAGCTTGAATTCTCCGGAGTAACCCAGGGTCCTCCGGATGGCCAACCTGCACAGATATTTGCTCCCATTTTCATTCCCAGCCGATCCGCCTCCCTTACGGTATGCCTGAATAATACACGCCAGGCATCCCCCGCGTATGGAACGCCAGGCATACCCGCATGATCAAACAGCAACACGCCTCCAACTCCCTGCAATTTGAGTTCCTCCATATGTTGCGTAATATCCTCCGGGGTAATTTTGCCATACCACCACATGAATACCCATGGCTTCGCAGAATCCGGGGGATTCTTAAATCCGTCAGCCAAGCCATCCTTTAACACTTTCCTGAAGGAGATATCCTGAGCAGGATTATTGACAAGGGAAACGGATAAAACAAATAGGATTGAAATGACTATAGAGGAAGCCACAGCTTTTGGGAACAGGCTTTTAAATTTCATGAGGTTTTTATTCCGGCATAGGTTATTTTGCGGTTGGAAACATAAATATTGCCGCATCACCGGCATCCAGTTCCATCGAACTGTCATAAATACTGGCAGGAACAATAGTCCCGTCTTTCAGCACCCTCTTTACTGATTCGTCACCGTAAACAGTAAGATTAATGCTATTTAGGAAATTCTTGTTTACAACGACAAGAAAGGAATTTGCACCATTTTCCAACACCGAAACGAGAATTGGCGCCCCATTGGAGTCCAGAACCCTGATGGCCGCAGGAAGACTGGTCAGCCGTATGGTGCCTATGGGTATCCGGCCTAGACCGGCATGCCTTACCGAAACCACTTTTGATCCCAGGAAAACACCCGAAAGGTTTTGTATCTCCCGGCTCATCAGTTTCACCCTGTCGTAAACAACACTTCTTTTACCTGTTACACTGATGGGTGCTCCCCGCTGGTCCTCGCCCGGAGGTGTGTCAATAGATGTCGCGGACCAATAGGTAAAATATTGAATTCCCTGTGCCCCGTACGCAAGATCACTGTATACCTGAAGTCTCATGGCCGCAATGGTTTGAGGCGTCACATGATCTTCGTCGTAATTGGTTGTCAGCGCAAAGGCCCAGAATGGCAATCCTGATTTCTTCGCTGCACCCGAAATCTGCTCCAAATTCTGATACCAGGTGACAGCCAGATGGGTTTTAAAAACCGGATAGTAATCAAACGAGATAAATTGCAGGGGTAATTCCTTTATATACTCATCCACATATTTTTCATAACTCTTTGTACCCAGCTGATTGGAATCCGCAAAATTCGGAAACAGGTTAGCATAACAAAAATGTTTATTGTCAATCTTTTGTATTTCTTTGCCCCATGCTCCCCATTCAGGGATCTTCTTTATATTGGGTTCATCACCCAGGTGATACCCTGCCAGGGCCGGATGATTCATAAACCGACGGACTGTCTTTTCAGGATCGGTTCTTAATTCAGGGCACGAAGCAATGATCCTGACACCAACCTTGCCCGCCGCATCAAGCGCTTTCTGCAATTCGTCAGCGTTAGCGTAAAAACTGAGTGAATGTGTTATACCCGCATCTTTCATTTCCTGGTAACGCGGAACACTGGTTGCACTGGCAGGAATACTATACCATGCCAGGATGGGTATTTCTCCCTTGGATTCCAATTTTTCCTGTGAATTTGCATACCCGGTAAAAAGGAACAAGGACAGAATGAGCAGGGAAGACTTATGTGTTTTCATTTTTTAAGATTTAATGGTGATTATATTTTAATTATCCTTTTTGTTTCCAAAATAACAGCAATCGACCCTATTATTTTAGTACTGAAATCTCACGACTTGTCAGCAGGCCAATGCAGCGTCCCTTGTTCCCAACAGCGCAATAGTAAAGAAAAAATGTGTCGCTGCTCTTGTTATAGACAAGTGAGATCTTATGGGCGAATTGCTTATCCAATCCACCGGGGTGGCCTCCGGCCTTGTAAAGCGGTTCAGGATCGGAGGTCCAATGCAGCAGATCCCTCGAAAAGGCGACCATAATATGTGCACCATCTTGATTTACACCGAAATAGAACATGACCCAATGATCACCATCCCGAAATACCTTTCCATCAGAACAGAATTTCTCATCATAACCGCCAGGACGCACACAAACGACCGGATTTCCCTCGTAGCGTTTCCAATTCATTAAATCACCGGAGGTTGCAATACCCATTTGCTCGATCCAATCGGGCATATGCTTGGCATTATAAAAGTTATAGAAGCTGCCTTCATGTTCAACCAGCCAGGGCTGATAAATACAATCCTTCTCCCAATTGCCGACTTCGGGTTCATTCACGGAAAGGATGTATTGGTCCTTAGCCCGATGCCAGACCAGTCCATCCTCACTGCTGGCTATTCCCTCATAACCGGGATCAATTTCATAGCTTCCTTGTTTGGCATAGGAACCGTAGAGAGTCCAGAACCTGCCATCCCTTTTCTTCAATACCCGGGGATCTTTAATGTTATAGGACTGATACAGATATGCACCGATCACACAACCTCCGAAGTCAAACTCGCCTTCCTGGCCAAAGCCCATCGCCAGATGTGGATTGGTCCACTCAACCAGATTTTTGCTCTCAACAACGAAACTGTTGTACCCCTGACCGTTGAAACCAATAAAGCTCATAAACCATTTTCCCTCCAGGCCGGGAATCTGATAAACTGTCGGAACGTCGAAGCTGTGAAATTTCTCATAGCCGGGGATCAAAAGGTCTGATGGAATGACAGGTTCTGCATAATAATGCCATCCACGGTATGGCGCTGACCACTTATCCAACGTGGCCTGATCGATCTGCCCGGTACTTTCTATTGAATGGACTTCTTGCGGACTAATAGCGCTCACTGATTTCTGTGCCTGGACAGCGAATAATTTCGTGATAACCAAAATGGTAATTGCAATTTTTGATTTCATTCCCATTTATTTATCAGGTGTTAGTTTATCGACAGATTCCTCCAACATGGTTGTGTTCAGGCTGATCCTGCAGATCCCGCAAGATGGAATTGTCATCTCAATCTTATTTCCGTTCATGACGTTCAATTCTTCATATTTTACAGCAAATTTCCCTCCGGCTTCGAGGGAAAGCGGAATCAGAAACTTAGCTGCAACTTTAGCCGCAATGGTTAAGTTACGCACCGACAACTCCAGACTGCGCTCACTGGTGGTGTTCCGGTTGATGACAGTAACACAGATACTTTTGCCATCGGGAGCTAATGAGGCACATAAATCAATGTCAGCATCAGCGGCTATGGAGGAAGTCTTCAGTAACCGGTTACCCTGGTGCGGGGCAAACAAGGCAAATACCTCTCCGTCCGGTTCGAACTCACTGGTTAGCGGATCGACCTTAATAGCACCTTCAGTGACAGGCTGAAAATAACCTGTCAGTTCCAGTTTAAGATTCTCCGCCTCCCTGCAGAACATATTAAGCATCCCCGCGGCAAAAACGCCGCTGATTGCATCTCCCGGCCGGTCCCACATCGTGTTCCATTCGTAGAAAGCGATACCGACGCGTTTCTTCCCGGTATTCGCCTGGTCCAGCAACTGCCGCTCCGAAATCAGCGATGGCAGTATATTCATTGTAGGCACTTTTGACATTTGCGTCATGCCTGCATAATCGGGGCCATAATAGCCGTCCTGGATCAATTCAGGAAACTGAGGAGATTCGGTCATTTCTTTCATGATCTCTGACTGCCAGGCAGGATCATGAAACTGGGCACAGCGGATGGGTGTAATCCCGGGATCTGCTTTCATCATAGCTTCTGTAAATTGGCGACTCAAGGCCGTGCAGAACTTCGGATCCTTATTCTTCACCAGGCTCATCCCCCAGATTTCATTGCCCACATACCAGTATTTAACCTGGAAGGGTTCAGGATGACCCCGGTCAGCACGGATTTTACCCCAATACGTATCCACTCCCCCGTTGCAATATTCAACCCAGGAAGCCGCTTCTTCCGGGGAGCCTTCTCCGTACCTGATAGTAATAGCTGGAGCACAATTGAGCTCACCACAAAGAGCAATATATTCATCAGTACCGATTTCGTGATTGTCATATCCGTGAGAGTCGGGCAACAGTCCCACCCATTGTCCGGGTCCGATCGGAGGACGTTTGTCAACGGGTATGAGTCCATCCTTCCAGTCGTAATATTCAGCAAAACATCCACCAGGCCATCGCAGGCATCCCGGCTTAAGTTGTTTAAACAATTCCACAACGTCACGGCGCATACCATGAAAATTGTCAGCAGGCATCAGGGACATGGCACCAATCCAAAGGATTCCGGGTGTTTTTAATCGGATTTCAAGCCGTCCCCCTTTCACCGGCACAGGCGATGTAAATTCACCGCTCCAGAGTTGCCAGTCACCTGCCTTCGCCAGGGTTTCACCCGAAAAAACAACATGAAAACCTGGCCGGTCGACTATTTGAAGGAGAACAGTCTGGTCTACATCTGATTTCGTCCACACCCGGAAGGCATATTTTACATCCTTTCGAAAAGCCAGCCAATCATGCTGTTGCCAGATGCCACTGGATGTACCTTCGTTATTTTCCAAACGTACTGAATGATTGCCGGCATAAGCTACCTTGTCGTCGATCGATACGCCTTTGCCAGTATGCGTTGTCCATCCCATCGGCAATCCGCAATCCGTGGCAGCAAATTTCCGGTTATCAATCATTTCAGCACTGATGCCCTGCCATATGGCCCGGCGGGTATGTTCAAGGTTGTGTCCAAACAGCAAGGGCGAAATAACCTGACCCGTAGAATTTGCATCAATAACCAGGCGTACCGGTTCCTGAGAAGAACCTGTATTAAACCCGCCTATCAGCAGGAATAACAGTATCAGAGAGAAAAATGTAGTTTTCATATCTCACCCAGCCATGATTCCCCGGAATTCAATGTTTTCATTTCTTTAAGGGATTTTGTTCCACATCCTTCAAGAGACACTTTTAAAAAATCGAGCCTGCCATTCAGCACGTTCAGTTTTATTTGTTTCGATCCCTCTTTCTGAGAAATTTCAACTGTTCCGTAGGCATATCCGTTTGACCAGAAATATTGACCCGTGATGCTGCCAAAAGTGATTTCTTTGGTAATCCCTGAATAATGAAATCCGGTAAGAGCAAGCAGAGCTGACCAGCTTGCCATGGCCCTGCCATAATGGTGACCGCATTCAGCTTCGTCAAAAGGACTTCTTTTTCTTCCGTCATACCGGTTCCGGATATTTTTAATGCACAATAGCCCTTCTTCCTTTTGTCCTTCATAGATCATGCCTATGGCAGCGACATATTCAAATCCTGTCATGACTTCGGTAAAATAGGGAAAAGGATTTACAGGCCTTGATCGCGGATATGAGGCCATTAGCAACGCTGCCTCATCTCCCAGTGCATAACTCCTGAAACAATTGAAATGGTCCGAAAGATCAGGCTGATAATTATATTTCATAATGCTTTTCAGGGTTGCTGAAACATTTTCCTTCTTTACCAGGTATCCCAATCCGCAGACATGTGCCAGGTACTGACCCACCAGTTGATCCACCAGACAACCTTCTCCCAATTGATAATCAGGATTGCCATAATCTGCAGAACCCATTCCCACCAATTGTTCTTCCGGAATATCTTCTTTTTTAGGCACAATAATTTTATGAACATAGTACTCCCCGTTAAACAGATTTGCATCTGTCCAGCTACTGCCTGATTCAAAGAGTTTTCTGCATTTTGACGACATTTCCCAGTCCTTCAGGTATATTGCCATTTCTTCCATAGCGCGCAGGGCGCCCAGGTACCAGATGGTCATTTGCGGATTAGGTCCATAGTATTCAACATCCATGGTGTTATGCTGAACCCCCTCCATGACTCCATCCTGGTTACCATCCCAGCCTCCCTTGATCCATGCATAGCTTAAGGCGCTTTTTGCCTGGGGATACAGTTTTTTCAGGAACGCATCATCACCTGACAACTGCCATTCCCTGAATAACTTAATAATGCATCCCATCTGACCATCGGCGGCCACTTTTGCAAAACCCGGGATATCATCGAGGGGCAGTTTTACCCGAAAACTCATCAATCCTTTTTCAGTAATGGCAGGACCAAATTCAACATTGCGGAATGTACGTGCCAGATCCCCAAAAAGAAAGGCCGTTGCTGTTTCGTAATTCCACACATGGGTGCAGGTTCCGAAGCAACATCCAACCTTATCTCCACATCCTTCCCACGCATACAGGTTTCCGTCTGAAAGCCGAAAACAGGTCTGGGTTCTCAGCGTGCTGACGTTAAACAACGCCGCCTCCTTAACTTCTTCAGGAAGATCGCTGTTGCAGAAAGCGCTGACAAATTCAATTGTTTTGTTTTCCAGTTGAGTTAATTGCCGGATAGTCTTGCCGGCAACATCCCAGGCGCCTGTATACTTGGTGGCATAATAGTTCTTAAGGGGTTTTGACGACCAGGCAGTCCTGTTTGGAAAGTACCAGGTGATCAGAAACCGGATTGTCTTTTTTCCATGGGCTGGAAGTACGTCACTAACTGCCAGGGATGCCATCGGTTTACTGGAGACCTCGTCTTTTCTGTTCTCAAGTTGTCCATCGGCTGACAGATCATCCCAAAAATCAAGCAATGACGACCCCCATCCCTCAGGGAGCCATGCCGTCCGATAGGATATTTTCCCATCTGAGGTACTTGCAAGCGCCATCTCTCCCCATTGATCAACTGAATGGTCGACTCCTTCTGATGAGAAGAGTATTCCATGGATTGCCTGATCTGTCAGAAAAGTATTTCTATTTCCGATTGCCTTCCCCTCGGTCCCATCTTCTCCGATAAAGTTTTGCATGGTCCCGCAAATACTGAATGGGATATCCTTACCGGATGTGTTTATCAGTTCGAAATCGATAATTGCCATGGGGATACTGCTGTTGTCAATATCGCCGGGGATCAACGGGTTAAACGCCTTTATTTTAACTGAGATGGGCAACTGAGGGGTCTGCAGATTCACCTGGCCAAAAGGGTATGCGGCATCAAAAGATGCATCTTTAAACCTGGGAAGACCGTGGTTAGCCCCAATAGCTCCTGAATTTCCTTCATACAGGTAGAAGGGAAGAGGACCTTCCAATAACCGAAGATCTTTTTTGCCGTCAATTTCCGAATAGAGGGTAAAAAAAGCAGAATTTTCTCGTCCTGAGCCCGGATTGTACCCCTTGGCCGGTCGGCCCATAATTTCCCAATCCTGCAGATTTCCTCTTCCTCCCAGGGAGACAGTTCCGGTACCGATACCGCCGAGCGGGAGTGCAATTTTGTAAATGTGCTCCTGATCGTAGCTTTTCAGTACAGGCCAGTCTGAACTGCGTGCATTTTCAAACAGAAATGCTGACAGAAATAACGGAATAATGATTCTATATACCGGCTTCATAATTTATTGATTTAATGATTTGATGATTTGATGATTTGATGATCGGAAGAAGTTTAATGGCAGGTGATCACAACCGGATAATCGTGCACAATGATGCCATCTATAGTTAGTGTCCCATCCTTATATGACCAGACAGCCGGCTGCAAAACACCCCAGTAAAGGTCAGTCAGTGTTACTTCCTCAGGAATCGAATTCAGCCTGAATGATAGCTTGCTCGGGTATGACCTGGTTTTATCCGTATTCGTCTCCGCGGCCCACACAAGAACCAGCTTCTTTGCGTCTCCGTCCTTTGTATAGGCAATCACCCTGGGATCAGGAGCCTGTCCCTTATAATCGTACTCAAATGATTGGATAGGTTCAACATCACTCACTACACTGCAGACATTCTGCAAAGCATAAGACATCGGACGAAAACTATAATCCTGCTGATCGATAATTCCCCAGTCCTGGCTCTTGTTCATATTATAGAGTGCCCACCATGCAGTCGGGACCTTGAGCCAGCCACTGTATATGTAAAACCGCATGATGTACTTCGCACAGCTGTATTCACCCAAGTGAGGATTGTAGGTGAAATCCAGACCCGATACATTCGTTCCAAATTCATTCTCCCATACTTCTATATTCGGTTTGCCATGCAAGGCAAACGGTTTCTTAACCCCTTCTATAATATCTTCCAGCCTGTTCCATCCGGTCTGTTCACGGGATTGACTTAGATTTTTGCCCTCATAGAATTCCATTGTACCCATTCCTCCTTCCGGCTTATCTATTCCGTACGGATGAAAAGCATAACCGTCCACATAGGGTGCGGCCCCTTCACGCAGAGATATCCCGGTGGTGATGGGAGCCGGTGCTGCCGTACCACCATACATGAGCTTCAAATCAGGATTGATATCCTTGATATGCTTTCCGACTTCGTAAAGGAGCTTGCCATAAAATACCGGCTCGAAACCAGGGTACCAACCGTTTTCCTCGTTCCAAAGCTCCCACCATTTTATGCCATTACCGTATTTTCGAACGACAAAGTCCACATATTTTACGAAAGCCTTCCGCTGTTCGTCTGTCCGGGGTCCCACATGTTTGTAAAATGGGTTCCCCTCCTTATAAATAGGACCTATGTCGAGCCAGGCAGTATCGGTTTCATTATATAACGCGTTTCCATAGTTAAGGCCATAGAGAATATCCACGCCATTATCAATCAACTTGCGAATTCCTTCATCTGTTGCAGCATCCATCTGGTACTTACCCTTTTCGCGTTCCACAGCGGCCCACTCGGTTTGATCTCCCCATTGACCCACTCGTACCATCTTTAAACCCAGGTCGAACACACAATCGAAGGATTCATTCACCGTCTTTTTCGTGTTCTGCCATCCGGTAAAAAAGTCACTGGCCTTAACACTGACGCCCATATCGTTCAATGCAACATTACGACCTGTATTATCGATGACTTCTATCCCTGACAGCCGGGCCTTATATCCCTGGGAGACCTCCGCATAGTTTCCTCCTGAAAGCGGCAGCCGTTCGAACTCAATCCTCATGTACCTCCCTTTCACAGGCTTTTCAATTAAGAACGGCTGTACTATCTTGTCGCCTCGTTTCTCTCCGTCCAAAATCATCTTATAATTTGTCTGTCTCAGTACATTCGTCCATTTTCTTCCATCCATACTGACCTGTACGTTGAAGCCCGCAGGAAAATCCGTGTTGTGCCAATAAGGAATCAGGTTCACCTGCCTTATGGCCATCACCTGTCCCAAATCAATCTCCACCCAGGGGGGGGTGCCCGGAAATTGCGAAGGATTCTGTTGACTGCTCCAGCATGACTCAGTATCTCCATCAATCAGGTGAGATGGGTTGAACGGATCTTCATAGTCCCGGGATCTTGGCAGTTGTAAACAAATTCCGTATGTATTGTGTTTGATCTCAGACGATTTCAAATGGGTAATGGGTGCAAGGGAACCCGTATTGCCCTTTTGGAGTGTCCCGGGTTTAACAAGAAGCCGCCAATATCCCTCCTCATCAGTGCACAGCTCCAGACGGCTATATTTAGCAGAATTTTCAATAACAAAGATTTTATAGGATATGTTTTTATCTATGACCTCATCTTTCGATTTGAGAAGTACTTTCAATCCAAGTTGGGCCGTATCGGACTTTTCAGCTCTCAGCTTCCAGTTTATGCGCTGATAAGAGCCACCAGGAATTACGGATGCTTTTTGTTCTGATCTGCTAACTGAAATCCCATCCGGAGTTAGCAGTTCAACTGAGATATTTCCGCCATCATTTTTACCCGTGTTTTCTATAAAAGCACTGAAATTGATTGTATCACCGGTCCTTGCAAGCGGTTTATCCGACCAGACCCGGGCAATTTTCAGTTGGGAACTGGAATCAGTTTGATTTTTAATGTTTTCGGTCTGGCCTCTTGCTATTTGCTGAAAAAAGAAATAGCATGCTGTACATTATCAGAACATTACATGCTTTTTTCATGATGACTTATTTTAATTTTTGTCCTGATCGTTAATGCCAAAACGCATTTTATTGAATTGGAATTGAAACTACAAGCTGGTCTTTTACAGTAATCAAGCCTTTTTTTGAAGCATGCATTTCTTTCGGTATATTAAGTGATGATGGGTTCAGGGGTAACAATCTCATAATCGATCTTACCGTTGGCCTTTTTCCAGCTAACCTGGATAATTCCGCCACCGGGAAGGGGAATTTTTCCCGATGCTGTTTCGAGATCACCGGTATAGAGCGACAGGTCGAAATTGTTTTTGCCCCGGTCAAAACGGGGGTGCAAACCCAGTGCATAAGTAGACAACTGCCAGGTAGGACTGCCCGCCCACTGGTGGCAACCCGACCAGCGGGTATCAAAAACTTCAAGCCAGGTAGTGCGGTCATCCTCCAGGGCCCATCCCCAGCATTTGCGATACTGGTTCAGCACGAAATCCATTTCTCCCTGTTCGATCAGAACCTGGAAGGCAAAATAAGAAAAATAAGGAGTGATCAGCTGGGGATTATTGGCACCCGGATCACTTAAGCGGGGTGCATCCGGATTATTCGGAAAGCAATTCAGGATGTGCTTTTTCACGAAAGCAACCGCTTCTTTTTGCTGATCCGGGGGAATAAACCCGGCCAGCATGCCCAGTACAATGCGATGATAGCCGATCTTGTCCCATTGATAGCGGCCATTATCCGAATTTTTTACAAACCATTTTTGAATGAGTGTGAAAAATCTGTGCTTCCAGCTTTTCATATTCGACAATCCGGTCTTTCCGGTTAATCATTTCCGACCATTTAACCATGTTTTGAAGGGCCATATAATAGTGAAGATTCAATCCCATATCCGATGGCTCGGGATTTGGAACATATCCCCAGTCGATAAACGCCCAGCCTGCATCGTAGCTGATGCCATCCCTGGTAAGATAATGCTGAAAAGCAGCTATATTTTGTTCCGCGGCCGGATACAATTCCTCAAGAAGTGATTTATCACCGGTAAGCCTGTAATAATTCACACAGTTCGGAACCCACTGTGCGGAGAACGATGAAAGATATCCCTCTCCCCCCGGGCACAACCCGGCTACCATACCATCATCTCGGGCACATTGGGCACTCTGTACAAGTCCCCTGCGGCACATCCGCAAATCCGAATAGCCGGCTGCCCCGATCCGCATTCCTACACCCATATCCCCGATCCACTGCCCTCGTTCCCGGGTAGGGTTATCAATCAGCGCATCTTCTGAACAGGCCCTGTAGGTCTCGATACCCGTCATCCATATTTTATTCAGAAGTTCGTCACTGCATCGAAAATTCACCCTCCGGAAGATCATAATAACCCCGTTCAATAAATTTCTCCTCAATGAAGCTGATCTTCCCTGCCGGTGCCAGGATATGGATCTCCACAAAGCGGCCGCCTTTCGGGTGAAGCGGGAAAGAATTCCTGCCGGCCGCCACGGGCCGTGAAATGATCGAAGTTATAGGAATCGCTTGTAGATAAGGTGATCCACGGTGACAACCCGACCATGGTTCATGAACTTCGCTGTAGGCAAATTCAACCACTGCCCCTGCAGGAAGATCCAGCACGAATTTTGGACGCGACAACCGGACCCGTCCCAGGTCATACCTTTTCCAGACACCCTGCGGAGGCAGTTTTTCGCAAACCAGGTCCCGGAGAAAAAACCGTGCAGAGGGATTGTCCTTTTCATACCCGTAAACTTCCGCCAGGTTTCCCTGTGCAATGATTTTCGGAGTTATTTCCAATGCCTTTACATTCCCGATTTTCGATTCTGTAAATTTTCCGAGGGCGCGTTCAACAGCAACCGGAGCCTTCCAGCCTGCATCATCAAAATGGATATCCTGCCAGTCTGCAGGGATTTTCCTCGTATCTGACCATTCAATCCAACCCAGTTCGGCATTAATTCTGAAACCGGTATGTTCAAATCCATCCAATAGGAGACATTTCCAAATAATAGGAATAATTTTCCCCTGGTTTACCATCTGGCAAAAGAGAAATGGATGAATAGCATCCAGAATTCTCGTTTCAATACCTTCATTGTGCACCTCGATAGCTATTACATGGCTGCCACGTGCCAGTTCCAATGATCTGGACTGATATTCCGGATACTGCGCTGAATACCGGTCCGGTCCCTCATATATATACTTTCCGTCGAGCCAAACGACATACCATGAAGCTCCCGACAATTGTAAATCAATATTTCCATCCGCCGGCATATTAAATAATCCGCGGAAGGCAACATGGGTATCTTTGGAAGTGGTATCATCAGTGGGCCATAGCAATAACGGATCAGCACCTGTGTTTTGTGCTGACACCGGAATTGCTGCGCTCAAAAGGGATAACAATGCCAGGATAATTATTTTCATTTTATAGCTGTTTAGTTTATTCTGTAAATAGCATTTTACCGGTGAACCATTTTCCATCCACTGAAAGCCTGCATACATAGTATCCGTAAGGAAGCAGACTGCCATTTGAATCCGTTCCCTTCCATTCCAACTGATGGGGCCCTGCCGGCTGCACTGCATGAACCAGGGTTGCCACCTCTTTCCCTGTAATGTCAAATACCTTTATATGGACATTTGCATCGGACTTGAGAGAATATGATATTGTTGTTCCGGCATGAAAGGGATTGGGGTAATTTTGCAGCATGCAATTCTCAACGGGTTTACCATCCGTTAAGCCGGTAGGCAAAATGGCCGTATTGATTTCAGCGATCTGGCAATAGTAGTTACCATAGGAATCAGCGCTCAGTTTTGTTGCATATAATCTAATGTATCGTGTTTCAACCGGACTGCTGAAAAAGAATTTCTGTTCAATTGTATCCCTGCACTGGTAAGCAGTATAGGATTGCCCCTCAATATCCGACCAGTTTTCCCCGTCGTCACTGCTCTGAAATTTGAAATTTTCAGGAAAACACATGGCAGAAAGGGATACAAACCTGGGAAGCACATTTACCTGTGAAACTGTAGTCAGGCTGCCCAGGTCGATATAAATCCATTCCGTGTGAAGTCCGGATCCGACGTAACCTACGGAAGACCAAAATGTAAACCGGTCATGGTCCACAGCCTTAGCCGCCTTCATTACATCCAATGCCTGCGAAGATGCATATACAGTTTCAATGATTTCGGGCTCATTTACCAGGAACTGCCTGTACACTGAAAAGTCGAGAAATGTGGGTGATCCAAATCCATACCAGAGCTGGTAGGTACTGTCTGTAGACCAAACTACATGGGGCGTGCAGGTTGCCATGTTATCAAACTGCTGAATGGGATTATTGCTGCTTTCTTTCCAGCTGACACCATCATCTGAATACATCCTGCAGGTATTGAAATTGCCCTTATTATCCGAGGTTAAGCTCGATCCGTTATAATACATCCACCATTTTCCATCAGGATTTATTGAAACATCAGGGTTTGCCCTGAGTCCTCCGGAAGTAGTAACCGGAATCGTGGTTGTCTTGTCAAAAACTGATCCGTGTGAATGTAAGGTTGTCCTGAAAATTCTTCCATCCGGGTGATTATTGTGAAAATACAAATAAACCGAACTCCCTGTTGAATCAAATGTCAAAGCGGACGGAGCCCATGCCCCGTCAAGGTCAATTCCATTGTCCGAACCAATTAATACTCCTTCATGAGTCCAGCTTAATCCATCCTCACTCACAGAAGTAGCGATATAATTAGTGGGGTCGCCCAACCCGCTGGGATAATAGGTATAATACATCCGGTAATAAAAACTTTCATTGATGGAATCCCATAATCTCAATACACTGGGGTCATTGACCTGAACATTTTGTATTGTAAAGGCCGGTTGCGGATCGCTCCAGGTGGAACCGGTATCAGCCGATTCAGAATAGTAGATCCTGTCCCAGGGTTTGTCCGATTCACTCAGCCACCCTGCAAACCATTGTTTCCATACCGGCCCTTCCCGCACAATCGTGGATGCATAAATGTCATATCCGGGGAAAATTTCGGTTCCGGTAGAGTCCTTCTGTGCACTGCCAGGTGTGAATGACAAAGCCATGCCGGTTAAAAGGATCAATCTGTTAATCATAAGTTTATCTTATTATTTAACTGGTTTTCTAACAAATCGTCACTACCGGAATGCCCAGTATCTGTCCGAGTTTTTGAATATGGGCGGCAATATGTCCCACTCCGATCGCACAATGATGCGCCGGTCCCTGTTTCGACCACTGGTTCATGAACTCGCGTGCACCAATTGAAAACCGGTACCGGCTGTTGGTATTGCCTATCTGAAGGACAGGTCCTTTAACTGATTCGCCCTCCGCAGTAAGTAGAAATACACCATCTTTCCCTTCAACTACTGACAAGAGGGTAACCGGACCATGCTTCACCGACATCTGAATGGAGAGTCCATGACCGGGTTTTCCATGATAAACAGGAAGCGGGACCAGTTTCACACTGCCCTCGGCAATTGCGAAATGGGCCGGACCATCATGACCAAGGAGATACCACATCATCCTTAAAATCCATCAGGTAAAATTCCGAGAAGGATCCGCCCGTTCCGAACAGAGACATGATTTTCATTGCCTGGGCATTTTTCACTTCACACTCACCGGCCACAGGTATGCTTTTACCGGTCAGAAGCGTATTACCGGCTATTATTGAGGTCACGATATTCTCATAATCATTTCCGGCAGTACCCTCATAGTAATAAGCCAGTGAACCCAGGTTATGGGCCCGCACCATCTTATCAAGCGCTACAGAAGTTTGTGCTGCGCGCTCAATCTCATCAGAAGCACATTCAGGTACCACATCAAATGATTTATGGAATTCGAGGATCTTTTCACGGATTTCAAAAGCTGAGACCTCGTCCCGGAGCTGTTTAAGCTCGCACATTTCAAGCAGCTCCATATGTGTTCCAAATACAGTAGATTGCTTTGTAACGTCGGTATAAACATCAAGCATGCCCCCATAATAGTGTCCAAGTATTCCGAGTCTGTTGTTGCGCATACCTGCTGCCACACTGGCCGCTGACACCCAACTTTCAATTTCCTTCCAGGCTTCTGCTTCATGGAGATAACCGGTTACGAAATCATATTGTATTCCGGCACGATTGAATACACTGGCAATTTCCGGAACAGAGCAGGCCTGGCAATGTTCGAGCCATACGCCTGTCATTTTACCCCTGTCGCCCAGGGCATTGAATGCCTTGTAATCGAGCTGTGCCACAGGCTGCAGGTTAAGGATTATAACAGGTACTTTTAGCCTCTGGGCTACCGGCAATACGGTTGATGACAATGCATAAGTTGAGACATACAGAAAAACTATCTCAACATCCCTGTTCTTTAAAAATGTGGCAGCGACCTGTGCTTTCTCGGGATTATCAACCATACCGGCATCAATCACTTCAACTCCGAATCCGGAGATCCTGCTTTTGATCTGTGCCTGGTAATTGGTCAGATTATCCAGTAAACCGTTAAATTGTCCCCAGTAAGTATCCAGTCCAATTCCAAAAAGTCCGACTTTTATCATAGTTGTTAGTTGTTAGTTGTTTGTTGTTAGTTGTACTCCCCCATCTTTTCCCCAAAGCAATTCCTTAATCTCAAAAAAATGCAATCCGTTTTTCTGATGTGAGATGTACGACATATACCAATTGCCATTATCCTCATAAATCTCACTGGCAGATATGCCTCCCTTCAGCACCATTTTATCCACGGGCAGTTCAGTCCAGCCCTTAACCGGATCTTTACTAGTAAGATAAACCGTACCGTATTTGTAGTTTGTATAGAAAAGATAATATGTGCCATTGCGCTTAAGCACAAAAGGAGATTCAGGAGGAGTAGTAAGGCTTTGTTCCAGCCGGATGAAACCTTCATCTTTCCAATGAAACAGATCTGTTGAAGAAGAAATACCGAGACAACTTTCAGGCTGACCGTTTTCAGCGTTCTTTCTTACAGCGGTATAATAACAAAAATAGTTATCTCCATCCTGCAAAATTACCGGATCACGGCAATCGGACCAACTGGATGCATCCCATATCCCCCATTTACCCGTAGTAATTACCGGATTTGTATCATACCGCTTCCAGTTATAGAGATCGGAGGAGGTAGCCAGGCAAATTGCCTGGGCTACATTATTGTTTTCGCCTGCATAATACATATAATACAAGCCCTTGCGCTCGATTATATGGGGAGCCCATACCTGGTAGACATCCCAGCCTGTTTCCGGACACTGTAAAACCGGTTGCTGAATATCCCAGTTTTTCAGGTCGCGGCTTACGGCATGTCCAAAATTGAACAGCGGGTATTCCGGCCAGTTCGTTGCAGCTATTCCGCGGATGTAAAAAAGATGGGTGACTCCGTCCTTCTTGATTAGTGCGTGATCAACTACGTAACCACCTGGCTCTGAGTATTTACCATCGAACGGATCTTTACCCGTGGATAAGACTTTTAACAAATCCGATGCCTGGGAAACCATGCCTGCGGGTGGATCAAAACCGTTCCAGCTCCACTCAAACCGTCCGGCAGGCAGAATATTAAAAATCTTTCCTTCTGCACGGTTTAACAATTCCTCAATAATGCCGGCAGTCTTAACTTGATTGGCCAGTGTAACAGTTTCAAAAGAAATCATGCGGACGCGTGTAAGGCTGTCACGCAAGGAAGCAATCCGACCAAGGAGTGCCACATTCTCAACTGAAGGGATCGCACTGGACTGTGCTATTGAAGTTTCACAGCGGATCAACAGAAATATAAGCACAGCAGTGAGCTGCAACCTGCAAAGAATGCGAAATGCTTTCATAAAAATCACAGTTAAGCGTTACTTCTTTGGCAAAATCCAATTTATCCCGGCCATTTACGGGTAATGTAAATCTAGGGTATAAGGTATTCTCATACAATTCACATTATGCGCCTTTCTTTACATTATTTAACCTTTTTACACCGTATGGACAAGCTATCCGGGATGAATACAACTGAGCGATGTTAATCCTATCCTAATAAGGATTTTCAAAGAGGAATCCTGCTTCCTCCCGGGGCAAATGCTTTCCTGAAGTACCGAACTGGATTAAATCGTACTGAATCAGGTTGTACTCCCTGTCCCATTCCATCAACATCTCCAGATAGCGTGCTTCAAGGAGGCTCCAGTGAAAGGGACGATTCTCTTTCGTCCAGAGTGCTTCATGGAAAGCGTAGAGTTCCTTGGTCATGTCACGCAGGGAACCAAGCCGGCTTGCATAGGGCATAATAAGGTCATACAGGGCCGTATTGACAGCATAATCTTTGTCATCATTGCGAACAACTGCATCGTAAAGTTTCGACATCTCGCCTGCAAGAATTGCTTTGTGGAATACAAAATCCATCCGGCGTGCTGCAAAAAGCAAGGCATCAATGGTCTCATTGTGAATTTTTGCGGCAGGACGCTGCTGATAAAAGAGGGTATAGGCGTCTTCCGACAAAAGGCGCATATCACTGCAAATTCCCGATTTGGTCAATCGATCCTGCTGAGCCACGCCCAACCTGGAAAAGGGGGAGCTGGTCACCATTTCCGTGTTGATGGGACCGGCTTGTTTATGAATAGAAGACAGTCTAATGATCCCCTCAGCAAACTGATGCCCGGCGTTGTTGCGGTAGAAAGCCCAGTCAAATGCATTATGAAACTGCTGTTCACCCGATTCACCTGATTGCCAGGAACAAACAGCTCCATATAACACTCCGTACCAGCCCATATCAAAAAGGTCTTCTCCCAGATCGTCCCAGGTAGTGTTAAGCATTCCCAATGATCCAAACCGCTGTCCGTCACGTACAAAATTGCGTATATTCTTCAGGTGAGCCAGGTAGTCGGGGAAAATGCGTCCCCCATAGAAGGCGGATGGTGCCACAAAGGTGGGAATTTTCTTATCGGCATATGGTTTAAGGAAGTATTCATAACTGTCCCTAGGAAGATAATCCCAGGCTACTGCAACGATATTTTGTGGTAACAGATCCAACTTTTCCGGATTCGCTACAGCGATCTCACCCCAGAATAATAACTGCTTACCCGCTAAGGCGGGCAAGGCCGCCACCTTATTCAGATGACCCAGGTAAACATCTGCATGCGAGGTGCGGTCCACAAGTTCTTTACTCTTACCCCGGCCCAGTTCAAATGTTTCATCACAACCCATGTGAAAAAACGGTGATTCAAACATCGGTACAATCTCATTGAGATAATCCCCGATAAAATTATAAGATTCGGGCTCCATCGGACTTAGTATCTGACCGCCGTGCTTTTCACCCAGATTGGAATAAAGTTCCTGACGCAATACATAATGAAGGTGCCCGAAGGTTTGTTGCTGTGGAATGATCTCCACATGGAACTGTTTGGCGTATGCAATTAATTCTTCTATCTCAGCTGCGGTAATCGTACCTCCGTAATCATTGATGACCGGATGTTTTTTTGATTCATACAGGTTTTCCGAATAGATGCTATACCCGTTCATTTTATATTCAGAGATGATCTTAACCTGATTTTTGGCATAATCGAGGGTAGGAACAGGTCCCCGGTTCCAGTCATCCTGCTGCCAGCGATAACGCATAGCTGGCCAATCCTTAATATTTACACCCCGGATTGCGCAACCCGTTTTGGCGGGGTAAATAAGCTGGCGAAGGGTTTGTACACCATAATAAAGACCTGCAGCACCATTTGCAGAAATGATTACTCCCTGCTCATCCACCAGCAATATATACCCTTCCGGGTTGAAGTCGGCCGGAAGCTCCAGACCGGCATTCCTGAGGCGAAGGTCCGCCTGTTTACTGATCCCGGGACGGGTGAGAACAATAGAATTCTTAACGCCGTCCTTCGTTTTTTTCATTACCAGATTCATTGCATAAAGTTTGCCGAACTCCTCATGGAGTTGCTCTCCAGCAAAGTAATCTGCCTGATCAGCGGCACAAACCCGGATGACAGTATTCGCATCGGGCCGAAAATCCGTTTTTAGCACTTTGAGCTGCTGAGGATAGGGAATCAGGTAAAGTGAATCTGGCGAAGAAGCCGGCGTTTGAACATGTTGGGCAATAACCGGTGATGCACAAATCAGCAGTATGGAAAACAACAAAGTAACTTTATTCATGGCAAATGGCGGGTATGATAAAATATTTGAAGCAATCAACGATCCAGATACATATAATACAACTCACCTTTTTGATAATTCATAAAAGGTTTTAGTCGTATAACACTATTGCCAATTAGTTGAAAATCAAGCATATGTCCAGTCGGTCGCACCTGATTTTTAATATTTCCCAGGTCGATGCCGTCAAGTACTTGCTTGTCAGGATTTTTTGACAACGATCCTTCATAGGTCCACCACTCATTGTATTTTGATGTGCCCAATGTACCATCAGCACTTGTAAAAGCCATGACGAGCGGGCCATACATCACGGCTGTTGGCCTGCCCTCGCATTTGTCCACCACACTCAGCCAGAAATCCATTGGCATGGTTACTGATAATTTGTCGCCATTGCTCCATGGGCGGTCAATGATCAACCATCCGTTTTCTTTTTTATATTCAACACGCTGGCCATTCACTGTAGCAATCATAGGTGAGGCAAGCCATTCGGGAATTCTTATCCCTATACCGAATTTTTCGGGCTTCAAAAGAGATATTGTAAACCCGGCAGTGTCAGAATAGGGAAAGCTGGTATTTTGGGTAAGTTTAATAGTGGTTTTGTTTCGTTTCCAGTTCACCGAGGAAGGTGTAAACAAGTTAACATACAGATTATTATTATCATGATAGTAGGTATTGATGCAATATTGAATTACAGTCAGGGGTCTTGTTCCGGCACAGCATGTTCCTGCAACAGGTCTGTTCAGCTTACTGGCACCGTTTATGTTATAGTTTGAGTAGTACATAACATTTGTTTCAGGTGTCATGGGTATGGTTGCATTAATTGCATTGTAAGCCAGACGCTCTATCCAGTTGCCGTATTTTGCATCACCGGTCAGGGTGATCAGGTTTTGACTTAGCATTAATGCACCCCAGCTGGCACATTGTGTTTCAAAATGGTCTGTCCGGCTGGTGAGGGTTGCCACTACCCTGTTCATGGGCATTATATGTTCAAGTTCAGCACCAAAACCACCGGTGGCAAATGTCTGATAATCCTGAATCCATTCGTAAACATTCTTCATTGAATTAAGATAATACTCGTCGCCCTTAACACGGTAAGCCTCGGCAGCGGCATTGAATGAGTTTATATGGCTGTAGGCATGTACCCATTCGGAATTTAAGCCGGCAACAGGAGTTTTTGCAAAAGGTTTAACAGGATTTGAGGCGAACAGATCCCACCAATCACGATATTCCCAAAAATCCGCAAATGCTTTATACTCTTCCCTGCCGGTTTGCATATAAGCCAGGTAAAGTGGCCATGCGGCAACATACCATTCACTCGAATTATCACCGAATTTCCGGATGGAAGGGATGGTATCTCTTAATGATCTCGTATTATATACATCCATTTCGTGGACGGGATTATCAGTATCCCGGGCCGCGCCCAATATGTAAACATTCAGTTTATCCAGTGCATCCCCACGCCCGCAATAATGATACATATCCAACAGGGCAATAATCCATTTATCATTATCTCCCCGGTTATCGGCCTTAGTATAATATTTCCACCATTCATCAAACAGGTACTCTGCTTTTTCCCTGCAAGCTGCATCCCCGGTTGCGGCATACAATCTGCAATAAGAAGAAATCCACTGGGGAAGAGTAAGTGCCGAAAGCAGATCATACCATCCGCCTATGGCTTTCCCCGGAGGATTTGGTATTCCCTCCTTAACCCTTAGCCCATACAGCATATCATCATTAGATAAACTCATGAAGTAATCTTTGATTTCCTCAAATTCATCATACATCAATCCGGGCAATAGTTGAACATCCCCAAAATCAAAGGATTGAACTACATTGCTCTTCGCAGGTTTTACCTTTACCGGCTGACTCTCTGTAGTAAATAAAACACAGGACAAAAGCACGACGGCAAGTAGAAATTTTTTTTTCATAGTTTTTATTATTTAACGGTTGCTGTAAATGAAATATCCCCGGTACATTGATCGAACTTTATACCCGAACCATCAGGCAGAACAGTCGCCCCGGAAGCCTTTACCACTTTCAGTTTACCAGGAAGCGGACAATGAAAAATGGTTTCAAAATGCTGATCTTCTTTTGGGAAATGGATTTCTCCTTTTAATTGGGACTTGTTTTTATCAAAGTGAATTTTAAAAGAGATATCTCCAAAATGGCTGGAGGCATTTTCAATACCCACATTTTCTCCGCTGGCAAGCCATCCCCGGGCAATCCCCCGTAAGAGATGCAGGGTATTACCCTCTTCCATGATCATTATGTCGCGGGTACAGCGAACCACAGCCTCTGGAGTCCATAAATGCTGAAGGTCTCCTGACGTTTCTTTTGCTCCCGGATCCTGGCCGCGTTCTTCGCACCAGGTATACAGGGGGGTACCATGATTAAGGGTTGCATACAGCAAGGCGTTGGCCACATCCCCTTCATTGCGGACAAGATGTGCTTCCGCAAAATCATTGAGCGAAATGGCCACCCACATTCCGTCTGCCATCCAGCCTGTATGCACCGGTATTCCGCCGGGACTCATTCTTTGCTCGACATATTGAAGCGTGTTGTTCATCAATTCATGATCCGCCGGAAGAATTCCCGTTGGAAAAATCGCACTCAACAGGCCCCAGCAGCTTCCTGAATTTTTCCCGGGCAAGGAGGAGAGTCTCCGCTTTCCATCACTGCCTGTAATAGCTCCCCGTTCCATAGCGGTTAATAAATCCGATTTTGATCTTTCATAGATACCCTTGAGCTCTTCTGCCTCTTCCTGCCTGTTCAGAATTAACGCAGCACTATAGGCCAGTGAATCCTCAAAAACAGCCCAGATGTTGTGCGTATAAAAAATCCCGTAATAGGAATTGCCATTCATCAGCCCTCCGTCTCCCATTCCGGCTGGCATCATACCATAGGTAAGCGTTTTTTCACCCTGAATCAACTGCCTGGTTTTATTGCGTTCGAGGTTCTGCCATCTTGAGCAGGCCAGCATCTGGGGATAGCGCTTTTTAAGGAAAGCCGTGTCGCGGGTGTTAAAAAAATGCTCCATCAACGCCCAGGCCTTATAGCCCGACCCTCCCCACATTAAGTGACCCCATCCGCCGGGTTCACTCCAGTCTCCGTTGGAAGTCTGCAGATCCCAACTTACCCGGAATCCCAGCTCTGCATCTTTGTGAAGACCCACCTGATCAAGTGCTACAGAGGCAATGGCCGGTTCAAAATCGCTTGGGCAGGACCGGTAGACTTCTGTACCGGGAACTACCCCCAGGTATCCCTTCCCGATCGGTTCACGCATGATAAAAATATCGGCCAGGGAAGCGTAGAAGCCATTCACAATGCCAGGATCGGGAATCAGCAAACGGCTTGAAAGGCTGATTAATGTTTTCCAGGTTTCTTTCGATTGATCAAATTTCTTTCCCCAGTCCTCCTTTTGAAGCCTGGCTGCATCACGTGCGAAACTGTTATAGGGTCTGATGAGCCATGCAGTCTTTGTTTCTCCAGGTTTAATTTCCCACTCCATGTTCATTTGCGTGGTAACTGCCGGATCAACCGGATAACGATCCGCACCGATTCCCAGTATGATAATTTTATCAGCAGGTGCATTCCATCCCGCCAGGAGATAATTTGTGGGCAACGTATTGTCAATCCAGCCGGGATTATAGCCTTTCCATCCTCCCGGACAAACAACAGGTAATTTAATTCGCTGGGATGTATTGCTCTTATTTACCAGTATGATTTTCACGATGGCTGCCGAATCAGCCCCTGAAACCTCCAATACCACAGTGGCATCCTTATCTGTATAGCTATTTTTTAAAACCGGCAGGTACCCCTCTGAACGTTCCCAGCTGCTTTCAACGAAAGGTCTGTCATTGATGAGCGGTTGTATGCTGAGTTTCCAGTCCGTCCGCGGTACCCGGAAGGCATCAAATGGATAATATACAAGATTATCAAAGGTCCAGGAAATATTGAGCTTACCCGGGTATAAATCGAGTAAGGTTTTATTGCTGTTGTCAGGTAATGCAACAGTCAGTCTGTGGGGTGTAGTGAAAGAGTAAAAAAAGTTCACCGCCTTGGTTTCCCAGGAAAATTTCTTCTCCAGAATTTGTCTGGATTCATCCGAATAGGTATAGTGTATGGAATATTTATCCGGCTTTTCAAAGACAAGTTCATAGCTGAACTCATTACCTTTTCCTGTATCCAGCGCCACCTTATTTTCATTCTGAAAAAACAATTCCCCCATGGAATTCAATACTTCAACTTTCAAGGAACCATTATGACGCCTGGTATCTTTATTCTTCAGCCGTATGAATAAACTGATTGATTTTGCATCTTCAGGTGTCCTTTTTGAAATGGAATATCTGTCCGAAATCATTTCCGGGAGCTTATTATCCTGTGCAAATGAGACTTTAAACAAGAACAAAAGCAAAACTGGCAGGAAGAAATGTTTCATTTGAATTGATTTTAATTGATTTAAGAGGAATCAGATTCATTAATAAAATTGTTGTATACAGCAGCTTAATTTTGACCTTAAAATACAGCAACCTTCCTCACACTAATCACCGTGTCTCCCATGAAAATCAGTGATGCCTGAACGTCATACTCCCCTTTCGTATTTGGCATTGATACTTCGAAAACCTCCGGATTTTTTGTAAGACTTTTAATTACAATTTCTTTCTGATTGCTGTTGATGATCTCATCTCCTTTAACCACCGCAAGTGTTACAACGCCTTGCCAGTCCTCATATAAATCATTAATCAGATAAACAGGAATTTTTAATTTTTGACCAGGCTTTACTGTTGGCTCCCAGAAATCAACCATCATGGCCACAGGTGAAAAGGCAGGTTTTACATATTTGATAAATAAGGGGTGGAATTTCAGATTTTTCAAATCCATCCACTCATCTGAAACAACTGCAGGGAGTATTGCTGTCTTTCGGTCGCAGGTAAGGGCACAAAAATGCAAAACGCCGGCAACACCCGGATGGGTGCGCCAGTATTCCGTTTTTGCAGCCAGTACGCGATAGCGCAATTCGAATCTCTTTTCAGGAGTATCCGTTCCGGGAAACATGGTAAACAGCTTTTCACATACATTGGTCGGGGATCCGTCACGAAAAAGCCAAAGCGCACAATATTCATTTACGATTACCGGATTTGGAAATTTTGTACCGTCTTTGGGAGGATCATACTCGGATGGATCGTTTGACAGAGACGGATGTCGCACCATTTTTTCCTTTAACGGTCCATCCTTGCCTGGTTTTTCAACTCCTCCGATATATCCAAGGAATTGATAGGGATGAGATTCCAGCACATCGGTTGAACATTGCGGTGCTGAAAAACCGTTATCCCAGGGACGATTGGACAGATCAAGATGACGAACCATCTGAATAGCTTTACCTGTCTCGTCCCACAATGTCTCATTCTGGGCATCCCAGATCGCCAGGCTGGGGTGGTTCCATCGCTCGCGCATCCAGGCAGCATACTCAAGGGCCAGCACAGAAGCCTTATGTCGTTTGAACTCCCGGGTTGAGTACCTCGTTGAATCATTCAGGAATACTCCCCACAAATCATATTCATCCTGGATCAGAAAGCCTTCTTCATCAGCAATGTCGTACCACATGTCTGGAGCAAAACCCACGCACATGCGATATGCATTCCAGTTCATCTTTTTAAATTCCCTGTGCATTTTTTTTACCCATTCTTTGTTCCAGGGGAGCGTTCCGCGAAGTGAATCCTCAAAGAACCGATGCAACGTAATATTGGTTCCCTTTAAAAAATACGGCTTTCCATTCAGAATAGCCCGTTTCAGGCCGGGATCAAAACGAAAGGTACGCATGCCAAAGCGGACCTTCATGTCGTCACCTCCTGTTGATAACACAATCTCATACAAAAACGGATCTTCGGGGCTCCACAATCTGCAGTCAGGTATGGCAACAGTGAAATCGAGCGAATCTTTTCCGTTGTCCGTCATATTAAATTTATCAAGGGTTCCTGTAGCAATTACTTTGCCCGATTTTGATTCTCTTACTGAATAGGAAGGTTTACATGATTTTGGCCTCGTATCATTCCCGATCCAGGCTACAACTCTGACATTTTTATTTTCCACATCGGGGACCACCTGCATGTTTTCAATTAAAGGATAATTGGTGCCTATCAGCTCAACATCATCATAGATACCGGGAATATATCTGAGTTTTTCAATATCCGTACCAACCGGGATCGTATCCGGCACCAGGTCTTTATATGAATATATCCTGATAACGATCTCATTCTTCCCGCTTTTAAGAAAAGGCTTGATGTTCAGAATGGTCGGAGTAAAGCAAAAAGGATTCTCGCCGGCCAGCTGGTTATTAACATATATGCGCGGACTGTAAAGCGCTTTGTGCAACTTAAGCAATACAACGTCCTTATCATATAAATCATCAACATCAATTGTTTTCCTGTACCAGAAGAAATTCCTTTTGTCAGAAGGAAGGCCGACACCGGTAAAGGCAGGCTGTGCAAGATCCACCAAACCCGGCACTGGCACAATTGAATTAAACGAGTCCGGGACACTGTTTCCCTCAATGGATTCAGCAATATTCCATTCCCCGTCAAGAGATATGATCTTACGCAGGTTACCCGAAGAATTACATCCAAAAACAAACACCAGCAGGCAAATGATCAGGACCGGATTTTTTTTCATTTTGAAATCAGTAAGTGTACAATGAACGTAAGAGTCTAACCGGGTATATTACGGTGATGTAACACTGAAAATCCCCTTTGAACTTTGATCTTTCGCCGGCAGGAAATACGTTTTAAGAAAAACATCTGCGTCCTTCTTTATCAAGGCAATGGCATCTGCCATTTCCTGCCAGGTTGAAACCTGCACGGAACTGCTCCCCGGGCTCACCGTACCCGCTTTATTAAGGCTGGCTTGTTCCGCCTCAAAATTCAGGAGATCGTTCTCCATGACCATGAGCAACTCGGTCATTATTTTATCGGGAGCCGGTTGACCCTTCTCGCGGGCCTTCCTCAGGAGCATCGTAATATTGGTCTCCCGCAGATGATAAGCATATGCTAAAGCCCGCCTGCGAAATGCTGCCAGCTCGGCCTGATTCAATTGAAAGGATTTCTGCAGGCTTTGCGGAATGTTGTTCACTATCTTGTTCCCTGTTTCCAATGCTTGCTCCATTGAGTTTGCGGCCAGTTCACACCGGAGTTGCACATCTTCAAGCATCCACGGGTCAGGCGGAGCTTCCGGTTCGATCCGCATGAAAATGCTGTGCCGTGTGGAACGCCAACTGGGCGTTGGACAGTCCATTCCGCGGAGGATGGCTGCCGACAGGCTGTGATCCGGCCGGCTTCGGCCAATCTCCCGTATCAGCCAGGAAGTCTCCCAAGGGAATAACTCCATGCCCTCACTCGTCAAATGCCAGAATCGCATAATATCCCCTGCTGCATTCCCATAAGGTTCTGCAAGGAGCTTCAGCGCTTCCTCCTCATCGATCTGCGGGTTCCTGAAGAATAGTCCGGTCATTCGCAGGTTGGGATCTTCACGATCAGGTGCCAGGCCATAGTATTCCTTGATGCCGGAAATCCCCGGAACCGCAGCCAGTGCCTTCAAACCCCGCAATGTAACCAGGGGATGAGACAGATTCACAAATGGCTCGAGCTCTTCGCTTGCGCCTCCAAGGAAATACTCCCCGACAACGGGAATCCCCCGCTTTGAAGCCAGAAGGCACATGTTTCTGAACCAGCGATCCACCGGCATTGTGGCCATCACTTCTGCTGTGTTACAGTGTAACATCAGACCGAATCCATTGGGATTCAAATGCTCAATGCATTCCAGGCTTTGACCTGCCGATAGTTCCCACGGCTCCCACCATAGGCGTCCCTGAGGGCTTAACCGTTGCCAGGCAGCGGACAACTGATCCAGGAAGGGTGCCAGACGCTCATGCAGTGGAACTCCTGTGCACCTTGGACAAGGGCCAAACTCACTGCACAACCATGCATCCTGGTCATAGGTATAGACGAGGATATCGTCTACTCCCGGGAAATCCCGGGCGAAAATTTCAAGCAAAAGCATGTACCGTTGTGCTACTTTTTGGTCTGAAATACAATTTGGAGGGCCATCCCCGTAGCGGGAGTGGGCGTTATAGGGAGCACCAAAGTGAAAGAGTACTCGCATGCCGGCCTTCTTACATAATTCAATTCGATGGTACAATTCCGCCCGGCGCTGTTCACGCCTCTCAGAAGATGGATCGGAGCGGAGCGGCACTGTTTGGGGATATAATGCCTGCTGGTCAGGGGGAAGTTCCACAATATCTTCGATATTCAAAGGCTCGTCAGCCGGACGCGACCCCCATGCCACGTTGATCTGGACCACATTGAAGCCAAGTAATTTCAATTTGCTGATGTTTTCCTCGTTCCATTCCACAGGCACATGCATGTTGCCTTCTGTTGAAAAAGGAATACCCAGAAAACCAACTTTGTACTCAGAAAAGAAAGACACCTGGCTTTTCCCCAGATCCTTTGAAGTCGCCACTGCAATTCCTCTCTGGTCTTTCTTATTTACGGCACAATAGAAATGGTACACCACGTTATTCCATTTCACTACGCAGGATTTATGCGCATACTGGTTATCGTATGGTTCTGAAGGTTCAACCAGGTTTTCACCTTTCCAGTCTGTCCAGTTTACCAGGTCGTACGAACAGGCAAAGCGGTTAAAGGCGCCATCCTTTCCATCCTTTTGCCAGAACGCACCAAAATAAAACATCACCCAGGTATTGTCAATTTTCTGGATAACCGCATCGCCGGTAATTCCCCGATGATGGTCCAACACCGGATCTTTGAGATACCGCTGCCAGTGCTCCATATCATCTGAAACGGCCATGCCGATGCGTTCAGCATAACGATCCCTGTTGAAACTGTCCCCGGAAGCATTATAATACATTACAAAGGGATGGCCGGTTGACCTTTCCTTATCCCATAGCACCGTGCTTTTAAATTGTTTAATATTCTCCCACCACCGGACGTCCTTATCAGTTGACATCATAACCGGACTGGCAGAAGGTATCCACTGGCTTACTTCTGTCGGATCACTGGCATTGCTGGCAATTCCTATCGACAAAAGTCCAAGTTCATACCCTTTGGTCTTCCCCCCCAGATAGGACATCCAGTATCTGTCCTTATATTTCTGCAATTCATAGCTTCCGCCCCAGTTATAATCCTGTAAAGAAGTGAACCCGGCTTTCTGGTCTGCATCCCATTGTGTGCTGTCATCTGAAAATGACAGAATACGTCCAAGGTTTGTCCAGTCGAGCAGGTTAGTGCTTTTGGCAAGCCACGTTTCGTATCCCCGGCCATCAAATACAAGATAGGTCATATACCAGATATTGTCTTTTCTGAAAACGCTGGGACAGTCGATTTTTTTTGAATCGTCGGAGGGCACCATTATCAGGCCGTACTTAAAGGGAGTTTTTATCTCTTCATATACTTTTTGCATTTGTTTGTCGGGCACCTTGTTTTGAGGAGATTGGGTATGGGCCGGGACAAAAAGGCATGTCAGCAATGAAATGATCAGTAAATTTTTCATTCTGAATTTTCTACATATCAACTCGGTAGTGATAATCATTCCTTTAATTTATTAAGTAGTTATCAAATTTAACGAAATCCACCCGTGCTGTCAATTCACATTCTGAACTTTTCTTTACATCATTTGACCACCCCGTCGGGGTGTAGTGGTACCCACCCCGACGGGGTGGTCAAAAATTTATTATCTTTATAAATTCAGAAACGCTATGGAGGATTTCTTTAAATACCTGGCACCCGGGGAGGATGACGTGAGCTGGGGTCTATACCTGAATGTCACAGGCAAAGCCATCATTGCTCCGGGCATTGTTTATCCGAGTCCTAACCATCCGAGCGGGTATTATTTTACCTGGAACAAGGGCAGGATACTTCATGAGTACCAGGCTATATACTTGACCGAAGGCAGCGGGGTATACGAGGATAATTCGGGAGAGTACGTGATAAGCCCGGGGTCAATGCTAATCATCCAACCCGGCGTGTGGCACAGATACAAACCCGATATAAATACAGGGTGGACTGAAAACTATGTGGGATTTAACGGCTTCATCGCGGAACACATGTTCAGCAATCCCCTGCTGGCGGTTGCAAAGCCTGTCGTTTACATTGGCAACCGCGAGGAATTCATTGACACCTACTATAAAATTCACAGATATGTTATGGAGGAAAAACCAGGCTTTCAGCAGGTTTCAGCCGGTATGGTAATGAAACTGCTGGGTTACCTCATTTCTTCTGAAAAACAGATCAACTTCTCCGAATCACGGATCGAGAAAATCATCCAGAAAGCCTGTTTCATGATCCGCGAAAATGTGGAAAAGGAAATTGATTTCAAACACTATGCAGAATGCAACAACATTGCCTATTCCTATTTCAGAAGAATGTTCAAAATTTATACCGGGCTTCCTCCCATGCAGTATCAACTTGATCTGAAAATTATCCGGAGCAGGGAATTGCTGTTGTCTACCGATAAAATCATCAAGGAAATCTGCTATGAGGTTGGATTTGAATCAGAATTTTATTTCAGCCGGCTTTTTAAGAAGAAAATCGGTGTCTCTCCTTCTGTACTTAGAAATCAGGCTCAAAATCCCCAGGAAAGAAGAAAAAAAATCATACCATGAAGAAATTAAGAAATTCCATTTATTTTCTGCTGCTTATCCAGATGTTTCCAGCATTTTGTATAATTTCCGGACAGGGCATTGCACAATCCACCCCGGTTTCACTCTCAGCTACAATCCCCTGGTTTGAGACCAGTCCGGGAATTTTACTTCCGAAAGAAACATCAGAAATCAGTGCCCTCATCCATAATCCTTCCAAAGATCCTTTAAAAAGTCTGTCAGTTTCCATTGAAGTTCCGGAAGGCATTCAGGTTGAAGGCAGTCTGACACAAAACCTGGATCTGCGTCCGCAGGAAGTTAAACGGATTGTCTGGAAGGCAACTGCCAAAAAAGCAGGTTCTTTCAAATTAACACTTACAGTTAAATCTCATGCAGACTCCACTTCGTCTGTTCAATGGCTAAAAGTTGTCTTGCGCAAGGATCCCCGGCACGAATACATGACTGCCACCGGGTCATGGGAATCCTATCCTGAGCGTCCTGTGCTCCAGGAAAACAATACCTTCAAGATTGAAAACCTGGTAACGCTGACTTCCGATAAACTGAAAAATCAACAAGTTTGGTATTACGGCTCATTTGCCGCGCAGTGTTGATGAAGAAGATCCGTTCAATGCCTCACACCTGGTTGACGGTGATCCCGAAACACCATGGGCATCAAGGTGGTGGCGTGTTCCTGTTCCTTCCATGCCCGAGACAATAGAATTGGATTTAGGAGAAAAACAGGAAATATCAGAATTCCGGTTCCTTCCTTCCTGGATGAATGCGGGGGCTCCTGTGTCTTTAAGGATTGAAAGCCTGGATGATGCCAATAACTGGACACCCGTATTTGATGAGCCTGATTATGCGTTACAGGAGGCCGTGGAAGGTGATCCGCTTCGTTACAATAATCTAAGCTGGCAGCGAATCGCCCTTCCTTCTATCAATACCCGGTATGTAAGAATAGTAGCGTCACGCCTTACCTCTGGCCATACAAGTTTTTTCTGCTCGCCCATTGATCCCTATCAGCTCCGGCTGGCCGAAATTTCACTTCTTAACCGTAAGGGTGACCCGATCAACTTGAAAACCAGCAGTCCAAAGGTTTCATCAACCTTCCATGCCTGGTACAACTCGCCGGAAACAATCAACAAAACGTATCCATACATATTTGGTTCCGGGGTTAAGTGGAACAGGACAGGACAGTGGGGCGACAAGACCGACTGGGCCACCGTGGAAAAAATAAGAGGTGTTTACGCCATTGATCCTGAAATGGACCAGGCGATCACTGAATCGGTGAAGAAAGGTGTAAATATCATGATGGGATTGAACTATGGAAATCTGCTGTATCAGAAAATGAAAGATCCGATTGATATCGGACCTACCTGGCATCGCGGGCATCCTTTCCTTCAATGTGCACCCACCACTGATGAGGCCATTGAAGGATTTGCCAACTATTGCCGTTTTATGGTAAATCATTTTCGGGGTCGCGTAAAATACTTTGAAATCTGGAACGAGGAGGATGGCTGGTTTATGGATGCCTGGGCGGATAATAATTCAGTAAGGCTGGTAAAAGATTATGGTCGTGCACTGCTTGCCGCTGCAAAAGCCATAAAAGAAACATATCCGGAGGCTATTGTAGTTTTTGGAGGTGTAGCAGGGTCTTCACCCGACTTTGCCCGGATCGCACTTGACCAGGGGGCTGGCCCCCTTATTGATGTATTTGCCTTCCATCCTTACGGGCATGCTACACCTGAAGAAGCACCCCCGAATTTTCTGACGGAAACAAACGGGATGATGGAATGGAAACCCCGGCCGGCGGAAATTTCTAACTATGAAGAAGAAATAGAGGCCTTTAGAAAATTGTTGCATCAGTATAATCCAAAAATGGAAATCTGGGTGAATGAAATGAACTGGATGGCGCCCGGGGAACCCTTCATGAAGGAATTCAATGACGGAAGCGAAATATCCCAGGGAAAATACCTGGCAAGGTTTTTTACGATGAATGCCTCACTTGACTGCGGTGCAGTCTGGTGGTCGCTTTACAATGCGAATTACATCCAGGAGTGGGCCGTGATACGATCCCGGGATCTCACTCCCCGGGCAGCTTACTACTCAGCCAGCTATGTTTCGACCATACTGGATGATGCACTCCCAACCGACAAGTTAGAAGTTATTGTCCTGGGAGATGCACCCAAGGATCTCAAAGTGAAGTGCTTCAGGAATGGAAATGGCGAATGGCTCATAGCACTCTGGATAGCTGGCCTTACCAGTGACGACTTTAAACCGGAAAAGATAAACATCCGGGTAAAAGGCAAGATGGTGAGTGCGGCTACACTTGAAGATGCCCTGTATGGACTAAAACAGCCAGCCAACTTACAAAAGCATTCTGACGGAGCTGTATTTAAAGATCTCCTGGTAGGCGACTGGCCACTTTTTATTCGTTTCAGGAATTAGGAGTGATGAATAATGGAGAGGTAAAAATCAGAGGCACACAGACAAAATCCATTTTTTTGTCAATATCTAACCTCTGAAACCTGACAATCGAATGCAATGAGATTTCTCAGTGTCCTCAAAGATCCGTTAAACTCAACTCATTTTTCCTCTGTGTTAAAACTTCCGGCCATCTCACAATTAATACCGCAGTCGGCTTAAAAAGAAAAGGTTATCATAAAAGTCTGCAAACTTATATGATAACCTTTTCAACTTTCAGGATGAAACCAAATGTGTACTATTTACACCAGGCCATTTATCAGAACCTGTATCTCACACCCAGATCAGCCGTCATGCCAAACTTCTCCTGGTATGTGAGCCGTGGATCACCACTGAGTTTTTGTGATTCTACAAAATTACTGATGTTAGCAATATTGGCGATCACCTCGAATCCACTCAATTTTCGCGATCTTGAATTTCTGTGTCAGCTGAAGATCCCATCTGTTGAAGTGTGCCTTTTCTGAATCAAGCCTGGGAGCGCCCCGGTAGTTCTTCCCGGTATAGATCAAACCATTATACTGATAGGAAAGCCAGGCATTAAATCCCTTGAAGTTAAACCCAAGAGAAACGTTGGCTATCTGACTTGGCTGATAAAGCATCGGGCCCTTGGTGGCTGAGTCAACCCTCACGGAAACAGGACGCCCGCCTCCCGGAGGAACTACCTGGTCTATGCGGGTGTATGGATAATTGGTCTCTGAATGCGAGTAGGTATAATTGGCATACAGGGTGAAGAAGTTAAAAGGCTTTGGCAGATAGAAAAAGGAGGTTTGCCATTCAACTTCTATCCCTTCAATATGTGCTTCGTAGGGATGATTTTCCCACACAGTCATGTTAACCAACGCGTTATCAGGGAATGGATCAATCAGGGGGTCACCTTTGATGCGCTGATACGTTCTGTTCCATATTTTATTTTCCACTGTTTTGTAAAAACCAGTGACAGATAACAGCCCGATCTTATCCCCGTGGAATGTAAACTGTGCATCATAACTGGTCCAGAGTTCACATTTTAATTTAGGATTACTGGCCGTATATGAAAACGGTGCCCAACCAGTATTTACGTATATGTTTGGCGATACGGAATTGAAATCAGGCCGGCTCAAAGTCTTTGTGTAAGAGAAATGAGCATAAAACTTATCGATCGGTTTTATCCTCAGGTGGATCATTGGCAGGAAATACTCATCCGATCTTGAGGCCGATGGTATCCTGACCGGTGATAGGCTCATAAAGTGTCGGAGGATATTGCGAAGGCAATGCATAGTAACCCTTCATATCCGTAGATGATGTATGTTCATACCTTAACCCGGGCATGAACATCACGTATTTGGTAATATTGAATTCCGGCATAATATAGGCTGCAGCGTATTGTTCCTTAATATCCTGGTCATTTAACATGCATCCGGGTACATTCTGAATAAAGCTGATATTTCTATAATCAAAGATAATGGGTAGGGCTGCTGCAGGCCCGATATCATAAAAATACTTTGTAATTTCTTCCCACTCATCGTAAATCTGATTCAAGCGGCCCATGTTAAAGCTGGATCCAAAATTGTAGTCCCCGCCCAGGAAGTTATCTACCTTTTGATCCTCAAAACCAACGGCAGAAATATTACCAAATTCGTTTAAAGTGACCCAATCGAGTGAATCAGCTAAAAAATCCGGTCCCACCACATTGACCGATGAATTCTGATTACCATTGCCTGTCTGATCATCCCTGAACCTGTTCTTCTCCCGGACCATGCCTCCAAATTTAACAGTTCCCTCAATCATCCCTCCTATTTTAAAAGGTACTTTTACATTCAGGTAAGCAGTTAAGTTTTTATCTTCTGTTTTACTGTCAGTTTTACCATATCCATTCCACCAGCAATCCAGGAAGTTGTCGGGATCATCCGTAAACAAAGGAACAATTTCCGTCGGGTCCATTTTCCGGTGCTCGATATCCGTAATGGCAGAAGTGGATGCATTATTAAATGACCAATCCCAGGTTCTGGCCCCCAGGTTACCGGAATATCCCTGGGAATAAGAAATACCGTAATCCGTGGTAATGTTCAGAAACTTTAATTTGGATTCACCGCTCAGGGCTGTCTGCAAAATCTGGCTTGTATTATCGGGACGGGTTTCGAAAGAATATCCCACGGCTCCGGCCCCGCTAACAGCATAGTTCTTCGACTGACGGTTATAGTCATTCTTCGAGTTGTTATACATGCCGTATAACATGAGTCGTGGTACCCGGTGATAACTTATAGTCGAGGGACACCATGGCCGACTGCCGGTAAATGATGGAAGAAATATCATTCAAACCCACACTGCCAAGCAATATATCTCCATTCGGATCAGTGCCGTCAATTCCATACCCGGCACTCATGGTCTGGATGCTCCGGTTAACCCTTTCGGCATTAACCGAAACCAATACCCCGAGCTTATCATTCAGGAAACGGTTGCTGACTTCACCCAATAGCTTGTAATTGCCCCAGTAATCGTTCAACTGGTTATATCCCCCCTGTGCCATTAAATTTACGTGAAAATGCTGGGGTGCTTCCCTCAGCTTCAGGTTAACTGATCCTGCCACTGAATTGCCTTCCATATCGGCTGTAAGGGATTTGAATACTTCAACCCCCTGCAAGGCATACTGCGAAATACCACTGATGTTTGTACCCCGGCCCTCTCCGCTCGTTGCGGCCATCTGGATACCATTCAGGGATACTGAAGCATACCGTGGCTCAAGTCCGCGAATTACAAGGCCGGTACCCTCGCCACCCGATCGTATGACCGAAATACCCGGCAAACGGCCAATGGCCTCCGTGGCATTTGCATCGGGATTCTCCTGCAAGCGGTCAGGCGCTACCACATTCTTTATCGTATTGGAATTGATCTGCTGCTGAACGGCCTGCTTCTGCCCTCTCCCCTGGGCCGTGATCACTACTTCCCCTAAGGTCTGGACGTCAGGACTCAACTCAATATCAATAGCCGATTGTGTGCCAACAGTTACCGTCTGTGACACATACCCGATAAAGGAATATACCAGAACCGATTCAGGACCACTTACCAGAACTGAATACCTGCCATCCACCCCGGTTACGGTACCTGTTAAGGTTCCCTGTACCAATATATTCACTCCCGGCAAAACTTCTCCGGTGACTGCATCAGCTACTTTCCCGTTAATCCTTACCTGGGATTTATTTTGTGCAAAAATAAGGGACGAAGCACTGAAGATGAGAAACAAAAAGAAAATGCAAAGTTTTTTCATGTGTAGTTATGGTTTAAAGGTCAATTATTCAAATAACAATACTAAGAATAAAGCTATAAAATGTCAATATACTATTTGCACTATTATTTATATATTTTAATCTTTTTCTTTCAAACTAATTTTTCCCCCGTTCATTCATTAGTGCTGCCAGATGCATCGGTAGTTGAATCTCCGGTTTGGCGCAGCATCCCCATCGATACAAAGCGAAATTGGATCTTTCAGTTCAGCCGGGTTATCACACCATTTATAATCGAATGTAAACTTATTGCTTCCTAATCCGAGCAACTTCCGGGGAATGGCCAGTTCAAGCATGTTGCCTTTGTATTTGTAGGGTAACCTTGCCTTCTCAACCCAGGGACTGCCCGTATTTTTGGGATCATATGCCATGAGTGTGGTAGTTTTATCATCAACAATGTGTTTGTTGATCAGAAAATCATATCCATGCCATCCGGTAGCAACATCAGCATCGGCATCAATCAGTAAAAGCATCCAGTTATCACCGGAGGAAGGTGTCAATGCCTGGTCAGTTTCAGCAAAGAAGAAAGCATTTTCAGCATCCATCGCAACCTTGGATGTAACAATGTCATTCCGGCCTGAGTTGTTTACATAATGATTACCACCGTAACCTTTGTAATCGCGATGAACTATATCGCCCTTTGTATCCCTGTATTCAGTTGTGATCATTTTCCAATCGGAACCATCACCATCTATCTTTATTGTGTGAAATCCCTTTAACTGGGGAATTGGACGAATTCCCTTATAGAGCCGGATATTTTCTGCCATTTGCATATAATAGTTGTCGGTATATCCATCTTTCATTGGCTGAATGCAACGGTTAAATTCACCATTATACTGGTCAACAAAAAAATATGAACTCTTTCGGCGCATAAAAGGAAAGGATACTCCGTCCATTGGCGGATACTTCCCGGCGGTCCATTCATTCCAGTCATTTAAATACACGAACTGGGGATTTGCTTTCAGCGCTTCATCCCATCTGTCCTGGAAATAGATACCATATCCTTCGGGATTCTTAACCACCTTGCCCAGCCAGGGCACATAGGCTGAATCGGGCATATCAAATTCGTTTAATGCCGGTTCATCACGTTCCCGGGTCCATGATTTTCCAACCAGGCTGGAGGGATGCTGGGCCGGAGTAACTGCTGCCTCTTCCCTGATTCCGTTATGCAATGAAACGAGATCCATCGGATCCATAGCTTTTACTTGTTCATTCCCAAGATCATAACCAAAACTCCAGTTATTCTCTGTGCCGACAAATCGTTTACCTGCCCATTCATAATAACCCCACCAGAAATTCCTGAGGGTAAAATAACTTTTTACTTCTTTTGTATAATCCTTATAAAACTCCTCAGTATAATCCGGATCACCGTAATGAGAATTCTTAGGGTCCGTTTTAGCCGCTGCATCAAAGTGGGGATTAGGATGTTTTACCCCTGTACCATTGGCATCCACAGTGGGTGTATCGTTGTATAAGAGCAATGGTTTTCCATCCCAATAATACCAGAGATCACTGAAGCGTTTGGCCTTGTAAATCCTGTCAAACAAATCCTGTACGACAGTGATCACCGGACCGTTAAATGCCCAGAAACAGAATTGCGGAACCTTGTTCCCCTCTGCCTTCATCTTTTCCATGGTATTGAAAAGCACCTCCCATTCATCCCAGTATCTTACGGCATTTGTAACATCCATGACGAGCACATCCACACCGGCATCGGCCAGCATGGACATATCCGACCGGATCACAAATTCATCTTTGCTAAGGAAATACCCGTTTTCCGGCTCTCCCCAATGATAGGATCCTTCCTTCCAGGCCGGATGATTTGCATCCAACCGTGCATCGGGATGTTCGGCAAGCACTTTGGTCACATCGCCACTATATGGACTTTTCAGATCGGCATTGCTGTCACTGTGCCAGGTGATATAGAAAATACCTACAACCCTGCGCTGATCATTCTTTACAGGGCCGGCCTCACTGATCAGGGGCATCTTACGTCCCAATGCGTCAGTGGCGACCCAGGTGTCCGAATACAGATCCCTTACTTGTGCGAATGCTGAACCGGCTGTTGTAAAAAAGAACAGCACTGAAATAAGCAACGTGAACATGGGGAACCGGTTAAACAAACTTTTCTTTTTCATAGGATTTATAATTTTATATGTTGTATCATAAATGATCTGACTCACTCATACACCCTAAGACAGTCCAGTGAAATTTTTCCATTTTTACCTCTGATTACAATAGCATTTTTCTTTTCGGCAAGGTTGCGCATTGAAAATACAACCTCACTTTTTACCTGGTTATCAGCATGAAGATCAATACTCCCAACGACCTTGCCATTTAGCAGGATTTCAGCCATTCCCAAAGAAGGCATTTTAGGACAGTACAGATCAAAACCGCTTCCCGTAAAACTCCATTTGGCCCGTGAAGTATCTGTCCTTGAAAACGCCCCGGTTCCATAGGTAAATAATTCCTTGTTTTCAATGACATCCCAATCTTTCAAATTTGAACCCGAATTCAGCAGACCCTCGGTATATAGCCAGTTTGTATAACCTGGACTGCTATCCCCATTCACTATAAAGGAATGCATTTCAACACCGGAATATTTCATGGCAAACAAGCCGCATTTACCATAAATCTTTTGATTTGTTGATTTGTTGATCTGATGATTTATTGATGTGATGATTTGATTATTTATTGATATGATGATTTGTTGATTGATATACCTGATATCCAAAAGGATGTCCGTGGTTTTTTGAAGCGGACCCCTTGCAAGGGTATCGGTATGTCCTTCCGGGGATGCCTCGAGCAACAGCCATTGGCCATCCGATAACTGCAACCTGGTATGTGAGGTAAACATGAGGGAATGCAATTCTGCGTCTGATTTTGGCTGGTCGGGACCAACAGGTGCCTGATAATTCCAGAAAATCGCCATTGTACCATAATATGAAAAAGACGCTCTTATTTCAGGCTGGTTATAAAATCCGGTAATTGCCGTGAATGAAGGAGAGCCGTGACCCGTAAGTACAAAACCACTATCTCTTTGTGGTTTGTTCCAGTCTGTTTGAGCCAGGTTGATGGTTCCCCTGTTTTCTTTATCCCGACTGGGATACATGACTTTTATCTCATTTTCCCTGTTTACAAAACCCGAAAATGTCTGTCCCCAGATACCCTCATACTCATTTTCAGCCTGGATACTATGCCAAACTGAACCCTCTTTCCACAACTGCCACTTTTCCGGATTCAATACATCTTCGGATGGAACCCTGAAAATGCATTGAAAATTCCTGTTCTTAGCCACTGAGGTAGCCGGGGCGTATATAGTATCGTTATGCAGAAATGTCGGGTAATATTCAAGCAAAGACGGATAATAACGATCCGATTCAGTGCTGTTCAGTAATACCGGTTTAGACCACGGACCCTCCGGTGACGGGGCGGTTATGGCTGTTAGTCCCCAGCTGAAATAAGGTCCTGAATCCAGATCAAAAAGAATCACCCATTGTTTTTTCAGTTTCATCAGTGTTGCAGCGTAGCACCTGTTGAATTTACCATTATACGGTTTATCATAAAAATACCGGTTTGCAATGGCCGGTTTGCTGAAAATGCTGTAAGGTCCTTCGGGCTTGTCGGAGACAGCCACAGCAATCCCTCCGTGCATGAGACCTTTAATATCCCAGGTGAATGCTGAAGTTGCATAATCAAAACCCATGTAATACTTCCCATCTGAATAAACGATGGAAACATCCGGGGCGAAAGTGATTATTCCGTCTTCTCCCTCAAGCTTCACACTGTCATCCCTGAAAACCGGTCCCTTGTATTTCCATGTCCTGCCCTTGTCTTCAGAACAATATACCACGCAGGATTTTGCAATTTCCGATTTGTTTTTGTCTTCACCCATGGCATAACCTGTACGATACTCTCCCACATATACATATTCATTTCCTGAGACCGGATCTTCAAAATAAAAGCCATTTACCGGCCAGTTGAATGGCGGAGTACCCCGTTCAATAGGATTCTTCTCATATCTTTTGAAATTATCAAAAGAAGGGTCACCTAATACCGGATGTCGCATCCATGCATCTTTCTGCGGAAGCCGGGCAAAATCGGTTCCCGTAACAGTAATCCAGGTTGTATAGGGCTCACCCTTGTCACCGGCACTGGCAAAATCAACCAGTGCGATTTTCTTCCCGTCGGTTGTATTTGCAGAACCATAAAACCAAAAGTGGTCATTCTCCTTAAAAACTATTTTTTTTACAGCCGATGTATCCAGTTTAATGCCATCTGCAGCAGATGAAGCCGTAACGATGGCCAGCAGGACCGGGCCATAATAAACCGAAGTTTTGCCTTCGCATTTGTCCTCACCAATCCAGAAACGGATGGACATATCGAAATTAATTTCTATAATGTCACCAGATTTCCATGCCCGGTTTATCACCTGGTATGATCCGGGTAAAACATTTTCAACCGCTTTCCCATTAACCTTTACAGCAGTATTTGCAGACCAGCGGGGTATGCGAAGGTTAAGTCCGAATTTTTCACTTTTTTTTAGGGACAGGGTAATCTTAACTGCACCGTTCGATGGATAATCAGTCTCCTGTAAAATCTTAATGCCCGATCCGCCAGGGGTTTTAGTCTCAGCATTTGACCGGCCATAATAATTGATATACAGGTTTTCTTTATCGGTTAAAACCGCCCATTCGGTTATCTCACTGATACCCCGGTTCCCATTGGCCTGGCAGCAGTTGAGTTGCCTGCCGCCTTCGAAACCATGTCCGGCAAGTTCAACAAGCGATGAAACCCTGTTGCCGTCGGAAAAGTTCATATAGGCAAAATCGTGTGATCCGAGCAAACTACCCAGGGCAGCATTGTAAAAGGACATTTCAAGTTCATCAGCCACACCGGAATTTTTACTCAGCTTCAGGTATTCCACAGAATAGGCCATCCAGGCTACCGTACTGCATGTTTCACTGCCAAAGCCATACGGATCACCGGTGGCTCCTTCACCGGTTCCGAAACCTCCGAAATTATGACGGTCATATTGAATGATACTTCGCCAATAGTGTTCCAGTACATCAAAATACTCACGCTTTCCTGTAATCTGATACAGGGTGGATAGGGTCATGAGCGTATGGAGGCTTTCCCATCTCCGCTGGTTGGATTGATAAAATGCTTTACCTTCCGCTGCCGCAGTAAGCCAATCACAGGCCAGGGGCCGCTTAGTGTAAAAATCATCGTATATAAGTTTCCACTCAATCTGAACAATATATTCACTGGCTTCAAGATACCTCTTGTCGCGGGTTTCCTGATACAAAATGGCAAAGGCATGGCTTATGGCAAAATTACACTCGGCCCAGTTCTGGGAAACAAACGTCTGTTTTCCCGTAATAAAATAATCGTAAATACAGTCTGTCGCCCTGAGGGCAATATTCAGGGCATCACGGTTTCCGGTTATTTTATACCACTGGTATAATCCATAAATGCAATGATATTGGCTCCAGGTGTCCCATTTGGCCGTATCCCCGTTAAAACGCGTGCTTTTTGACCAGGGTCCGAGGTATCCATCTGTACCCTGAACTGATTTAAACATACTGACCATTTTATTTCCGGCTTCAAGGGTAGCCGGATTCCGGAATGCCCGGTATGTCTGAGCCATCCCGGTAAGGATCTTGCCCGGAAACTCACCATGCCACATGGCTTTAAACAGCTTATTTCCTTCAGGATCGGCAAATGCGGCAAACAGATTCGGGTTGTCGTTCAAAACATGCAGCAACCATGATTGCTCATTTGATGCGAGCAATGTTCCGACATATCCGCCCAGATTCATATTGGTCATCCTGTTTTCACTGGCGTCAGGCAATGGTTTTACAGAAGCCAGTGAAATTACCGGGATAAACATCCATGCCAGCATTAGCAAAAAAAACAGCTTAATACGCATAAATTCTAGATAGATAGGGTTAAAAAAAGTAACACCGGAAATACAAAATGCCTTTGTATTTAAAGCGTAAAAGTTGTCATTACAAGTTACGGAATTATTTTATTTAACAGACTTTTCATCTTGATTTTCTTTTGTACATAATTGTATATTTCTTACATAAATTGGCAGCTGGAAATGGCTTAGCGGCTTTGCGGCTTTGCGCGAAAAAAATCTGCGAAAACGCACCGGGGCTAGGGTGAGATTGCCTTAAATTTAAACGCCGAGCCCGCAGAGTTTTTTTCGCAAAGCTCGCTAAGATAAGAGGTCGCAAAGAAATCTCATTGCATTCGATTTTCCGGTTTCAGCGTTAGGACATGGATAAATAAATAATTACTCTCTGTGAGCCTCTGATTTAACCTCTGCGTAACTCAGTGTTAAAATTCCCCATGCGAGCAGAGCGAGCATCCATCTGCGAGATCCGTGAGATCTGCGAGAAACTTTTTTCGAAAATCTGCGAGAAAAAAAGCCCCGTAAGGGTTAATTAGATCAGCCATTTGGCCTTCAATCCTTGGCTGGCTGTATCAGCACAACCCAATCATGATTGTATTGAGGGGCAGGGAGAATGGTTTTGCCTTTGTCATCAGCAGTGAAAAATCCACCATCGGTTTCTTTGGCTTCAACGGGGTCAAAATATTTGATACTGTAGGAATGTCCGGGCTCAAGCTGGTGCAGAACAACCGGCCTGGCTTCGATCATATAAAATATCCGATATCCGTCGGGACAACCGATAGCCCCTGGGGGAACATCTGACTTTTCGGCAGCCCACGTAACCCATGTGAAGTGCGGCTGAAATGTCCACCACGGTAAATTTGACAACCAGGTTTTACCAGCTGCAACTTGCCGTCCACCCTCAAGATGCATTGCTTCATCCCATGAAATAAGTCCATACCCATTTACGGGCGCATTTGGAGTAGGAGACGCGCCATGTGGGTCTCCTTTCCGATTCACCTGCCAGATGCCGTTTGCTCCATAAGTATGACCTGCTGCTCCATTGATCATGCAAAGCCAGAACATGTGTCGTGGTTTTTCAGCCTGTGTTTGATCCAAAAGCATTTCGAAGCTGCATTCTCCGTTTATGACAGGCATGGCAGGGGAAGCAGCCCGACTTTGAATTACGGTATTTACAACAGGTACTTCCACATCCATTAAGGAACCTATGTGGGGAGTCTGGAGAAAGTCGAAATCAAGCAGGGACTCGTCATCTACAACATGTCTGGCAGTAAATGCACGCACCGCAGTAGGATGTATTGTAAGCGGACGATGCCAGGGATCTTCTGTTTTGATAAAACGCATGATTTCACACCACCGGAGAGCCTGAACCTGGTCATCATATGGAAAGTCTGGCACCCTGTACCATGGCAGATTCACCTCGCCTCCTGCGCACCAAACTACAGGATATGAACCATATCGGGCAATGAGATAGCGCCAATGCGCTTTAAGTTTTGCTTCACCCATCCAACTCATGAAGTAACCCCATGCACCTACAATACAAGAAGTAAATCCCTGGTCCATGAGATACTTTAATCGTAAATCCGCTGCATCAAAGTATTCCGGGCGAATTCTCGCATAATCTTTTTCCCATGGGAATCCTGCTTCGTTTGCACCGCGCTGGTCAAATGGATACATATCCGGGAATAAACCCGCAACGAGTTGTATAACATTAAAACCCCTATCCTTTCTGTATGCAGTAAGTTGATTAAATTCATCCGGAAATCTGAGGCGTTTGGATAAACCCATCCACCAGGTATCCCCCAACCAAAAAAATGGTGTGCCATCGGCATATTCAAAATGCCTTTTATCAGATGCAATGCGCACAGGTCCATGTATAAATAAGGCATTGTCTCCATGATACGGTACAATATGAACGGTCCCTTTTACTTCATTCAATCCGCTATCGCTTTTATTGCTGCATTCCGTCCACCAATGGTGTGCCCCAATTTGCGGAGAAGCATAACGAACCTTCCAATTATGCCCTCCTGCCCAGAATGCAGGAACTTTACGTGAAAATCCTCGGGTATCGGTAAACACTACATCCAGAATTACCTCATTGAATGGATCTGAATAATCTTTCAGGGAAATAAATGAGATTTCAACAGGGACATTGGCTGAAGTGTTGATGCTGATTAAAGCATGTTTGGCTTGTCCCTGCGCATTAATGACTTCACCAATTATGCCAAAGGTGAGTACAAAAAATAAACTCAATGCAAATTGGAATTTTCCTGTGGTTCTCATATCATGCTTTTTAAAGGTGTTTTATTCCTTTTCATTGAAAATAACCGGCAGATGGAATTATAGGTTAAGCGCTTTTCTTACCAGTGCAGTGGCCTCACAAGCATCTGCATTACGTATGACCTGGGCAAAATTATCCATCCCAACGCGGTCAACACAACGATACATGGCTTCCATCCATTCTTTACACTGGGTTGCAGCGGCTACACCGTCTTCCCGGTACGGGAAAATATCGAGGGTCAGCCAGCCCTGATAATTAATGCGCTTCAGCCAATAAACAAGTTCAAGGTAAGCAATAATATGCACTGAGCCAACCATCATGTCCTCATCCCAGTCCCCATGATTATCGTTAAGGTGAATATAATCAAGTTTACCGTAACTGCTTAGCAAGGATGCTGCAAGAGCAACGTTTTCAGACCCCTGGATAGCATGACCGATATCTAAAAGTACCCCAACCTTGTCCAAATCTTTTAAAAGAAGCAGTACTGTTCCCACGTGATCCACAAAACAGTGCGTTCTGGGTTCCCGGGGTTTGTATTCAACAAGTATCCGGACCCTATCGTTATGCCTTGAGCATTCATCCATACTGTCGGTTAGCCATTTCCAGGCTTCAATATAATCAGCCTGAAAACAGTAGTCATAACCATCCTGTCCCGGCCACACATCGATGTGTTTACAACCAAGGGCTGCTGCCCAGTCCATTACTTTTTTAATTTCATCCATACCTGCCCTGCGGGTTTTGGCATCGGGTGCTGCAATGCTGCCCTTTCCCCATTTTGCCTGTGTCCATAAATCAGGCACCAGCATGGAAATTTTTAATCCATGGTCATCAAACATCTTTGCAACTTCACGGATATTGCTATCATTTACATGCCAGTTGCCAACCAGTTCCAAACCGTCAAGCCCATTCACCGTTTTTGCGAGGTCAAGCATTTCGCTGATATCTTTACCACCGCCGCCATAACCGCTGAGGCAGTACCTGTCGGCACAATTGCCGAAGGTGGGCAAACAAGCTCCAAACAGATGATTTACTAACATAATACCTCCTTGTTTATAAAATGTTAATAGGCTACTACTTTTCTTATTTCTTCTACTATTCTGGTTAATTCAGGGATATAGAAATTTTCCATCGGAGGGGAAAACGGAACTGGTGTATTTGGTGCCGCGATCCGTTTTATGGGTGCAACCAGAAATTCCATAAATTCCTCTGCTGCTGTAGCCGCAATTTCGGCACCAATACCACCGCGCTTGGGAGCTTCCTCAATAATGACCAGTCTGCCTGTTTTCTCAACTGATTTTTTTAAGGTTTCCCAATCGAATGGTACTAATGAACGGGGGTCAATCACCTCTGCACTGATACCTCCTTTTGCAAGAATATCTGCGGCCTGAATACTTTTGTGCATCATTAACAAGGTTCCTACAACTGTTACATCAGTACCGGTTCTGCGAATTACCGCTTCACCCATAGGTATAGTGTAATCTTCATCCGGTATATCACTGGATGCATCAATAGCCCCGGATTCGGCACGCGCACCTTTTGATCCATAAAGTAATTTGTGTTCAAAAACAAGTACGGGATCATTACAGCGAATTGCTGTTCTAAGTAAACCTACAGCATCATAAGCGGTGGCAGGTACCAATAATTTTATACCCTGTAATGGCAGGAAAAACGGTTCAAGGCTCTGGGCATGCTGTGCACTGCGTCCCGTAGCACCGACTGGAGCGCGTAATACAATGGGCACATCTATTTTGCCGCCCGACATGTATCTCATTTTTGCGATCTGGTTTGCAACCTGGTCCATGGCACAAAACAGGAAATCTCCATATTGTACGTCTGCGATAGGGCGTAAGCCGTTTATCGCAGCACCAAGCGCTACACCCATTAAACCGTTTTCGGAAATTGGCGTGTTTATCATCCTGTCGGAAAATTCCTTTTCCATTCCGAGCGTAACCGTAAAAGCGCCGCCCCATCCGCCGGGTATGGCAATGTCTTCGCCAATACAAAATACACGTTTGTCGCGCTGCATTTCCTCTGTGATGCATCTCCTTAACGCTTCAGCTATTGATAGTCTTTTCATATATCTTTTAGGTTAACGTATATTTTAAACTATGTCTTTTAAAATAAATGTTTAATAATTTCAGTCAATTCTGTCCACAAATACATCTTCGAAGACATCCTTCGGTTTCGGATCAGGAGCCAATTGGGCAGCTTCAACCGCTATTTCGATTTCGTTGTCGATAGCAGTCTGAATATTTTCAATGTCAGCTGTTGCTATATCTTTTCTGGTGAGAAGGAAAGTTTCGAATCGGCGTATGGGTTCATTTTCCAAGGCTTTCTTCCTTTCTTCTTCAGGCTGGTAAAGGGCAGGGTCACGCCGGGAGTGGCCGGTTATCCGGTATGTCAGTAATTCAAGAATAGTCGGTCCTTTACCCTGACGGGCTCTTGATACCGCTTCCGTTGCGGCTTCAAATACCTTTAAAACATCATTTCCGTCTGTCGTAATACCTGGAATACCATAAGCAACCGCTCGTTCTGAAACGTTTTTTACCTTCATAACCGATTGCACATGTGTAGAAGCTCCATAGAGATTATTTTCTACTACATAAATCACGGGCAAATCCCAAATGGCACCCATGTTTACCGATTCATGAAAAGCTCCTTCGTTTGTGGCTCCATCCCCCATAAAACATACGGCAACACCCAATTCTTTCTTCATTTTAAATGCCAGTGCAATACCTGTTGCAATCGGAACTCCACCGCCGACTATGGCTATGGCAGGGACCATTCCTTTGGAAAGATTTCCAACGTGCATCGAGCCGCCTTTGCCTTTGCAACATCCTGTGGTTTTGCCAAACAATTCATCAAGAATTTCCTGTACAGACAATCCCTTGGCCAGGGCATGACCATGGGGTCTGTGCGTGCTTGTTATAATGTCAGTTTGGTTGAGCGCGGAACAAACTCCTACTGCGCAGGCCTCCTGTCCCTGGTATTGATGAATCGTACCGGGCATAATCCCTTCGAGAAAAAGGTATTTCACACGTTCTTCAAATTTCCGGATCGTTACCATCTTTCGATATAATTCCAGCAGGAAATTTTTCGAATATTCTTTTTCGTTCATATTTTTTCTATTTCGGTTTTCAGGAATGCAAGGAATTCTGCAGCTTCCCGTCCATTAATCAGTTTATGATCCACAGATAGGGTGAAAATAGCTATGGGTGCTATAATCACCTGATTGTTCTTTACAACTGGTGTTTCTTCAATAGCACCTAAAGATAAAATTGCTGACTGGTCAGGAGGAATAATGGCCAGAAATGACAGTATCGGAAACATCCCCAGATTGCTGATTGAAAATGTAGCTCCGGATAATTCCTCCCGGGTAAATCGTCCTTCTCTGGATTTTTCCAGATATTGGAAAATACTGTGGTTAATTTCTTCAATGGTTTTATTATCAGCACTATGAATAACCGGAACATAAAGTTCATTATTGTAGCTTATGGCTATTCCAATATTGATATTTTCTGATTCAAAGATTCTATCGTTTCTTATTGCGCTTTTGAAATGCGGGAACTGTTTAATTATTTTAGCAATTGCGTGTGTAATAAAAGCATCGAAGCTTATCTTGACTCCCGTTTTATCCAGTATATCCCCGCGTTTTTTCAAAATTCCGGTCATATTGATTTTGCATTCCATGTGAATAGGCGGAATTTCGTGCAGACTTTGCAATACTTGTCTGGCAATAGCCGCCTGATTTGAGGATAAAACCTTTTCAGTCGCCCTCATCACGTCTTCCTTTGTAATCCTTCCCCCCGGACCGGTTCCTGTGACAGTATTAATATCAACTCCATGACTTTTTGCTAGATTTCTGATCAGAGGAGGGACATTCAATTTATCGTTTTGTGAACCAAAAGACTCCGATGAATTTGTCTCTTTGATTAAAGCAGTTTCAGTCATTATATCCGGTACCGGTTCTCCCTTTTTTCCTATGTAAGCTATAATTGTTCCCTGCTCAAGAACTGTCCCGTCAGAAACCAGTATTTTAAGAATTGTACCTTCGGCGATTGATTCAAGTTCGCTTACCGCTTTATCGGTTTCGATTTCACACAGAAAATCGCCCCGGATCACAACGTCGCCTTCTTTTTTTAACCATTTGGCAAGTGTTACGGAAGTAACTGCTGTTCCTATATCGGGTATTTTTATAGCAACACTCATATTGAACCTATTGTTAAATCAATTAAATGCAAAATACCACTTACTAATTGATCGAATTGAGAGTTGATATAATTCCGCATCTTCCTTCCGGAGGCATCACAGTCACTTCGTGGCCTGACTCAACTCTCAATTCGAATTAATCACTGGTTTTTTTAGTCAAACTTCATTGGTTTTGGCTGGTATTCCGGTGCAAGTCTGAGCCAGGGGGCTTTGGGACGTTCCATATATCCCCATTTTTCGAGTGCATGGCGCAAGGCTATGTTTTCGTTCTTTTTAGCTGCCTCCGGTAATGGAATTCCTGCCATGACTGCGGCAATAGCCTGCTGCCATGACTGGGCTCCTGCCGTGTATCCGTCAGGATGTCCCAACATACCTCCGCCTGCAGGAATAACAATATCGGGTCCGTATTCGCCGATTATAACTTCAGCCAATCCCGGATATACACCGGCGCAAGGCATCGGAAAAGTACGCTTGATATGTCCCCAGGGTGCAAGTTTTACGAAAGACGTACGGAGGCCTTCTTCCATGGAAACCATTGGAATTGATGACCACATGGTAGGAGTAAGCATCATATCAGCTCCGCATAAACGGCATAGTTTAGCCAGCACCGGCCATGCTATTTGTTTCATCATGGCTATCATGTGCGATGCATGAAGCATTACCGGTACATTTATGTCAGGATGTGAAGTAAGTTCACGCAGGGAGGCCAATCCGGCAGAATAGGTGACCAGTAATCCGTTTGCTCCAAGATCGATCGCACGACGTGCTTTGTCAATCATTTTTTGCGGAGAATCGGTTATGCTGCACAGATAAATCATTTTTTTGCCGGTCTTATCTGCAACCCGGTTTATCTGGTCCATAACCAATGGTAATCGTTGTTCCATGGTATTATTATAGGCATCGGCCAGCATTTCATCATCCTTGCACATATCAGCCCCACCGGCAAGTGTTTGGCGCACCTGGTTGGCAGTTTGCTCAGGGGTCATGCCCATTTTGGGCTTAATGATATGAAGCGACAGCGGGCGTTCGGTAACCCCCGTCAATTTACGGATACCATCCACGCCAAATTTCGGTCCCTGGAATTTTTTCAGCAATTCTTTCCCAATGAAAACATCTGTGAGCATGATGTTTTTTGAATAGGCAAAACAGTTTCCCGCAATAGCCAGAAGCATCATGGGTACATTGTCGCCCCATGCCCGGATAGGAAATGCAAGCTGCACCACAGCAGCTTTAACATATGGATCATCACTTGGTATCTCATGGTATCCGACCATTTTACTTGACATGGCTTTCCTCACCTCTTCGGTATCTTCTTCAACTTTTTCCCATGTACCGGTCGAACCTTCCAGTCCCATTGACTGAATAAGTGCCAGGTGATCAAGGAATTTTTCACCTTCAAGACGGTCTTTTAAATAATAAGATGCAATTACATGGTTATCAAGATCAATGCCATCAAGCATCTGGTGAAAAATTTCGGCGTCATAATAGCGTTTCATAGTTTCTCCTTTTTATAGATTAGCATATAGGTTTTTCAAAATAACAATCGTTTCATAATGCAATGGTATTATCTGGGGGTCGCCTCCGGTAAGCCCCCATCAACAGGTATTGTTGCTCCTGTTGTTGGCGTTTGATGCGTTACAAAAAATAGGACTGCATTGGCGACATGTCGTGCAGTTATTTTAAGCTTCAATAAATTCCGGTTTTTATAGTAATCCTCCAGTCCCTTTTCATCCAATCCTCTTGCCTTCATTCTGTCGGGTCCAACTTCCTGCCAAAGGCCTGATTTGAAACTGCCTCCTGAAAAAACACCATCGGGAGATACCATATTTACTCTTATTCCGTATGGTGCCAATTCAAGGCTTGCAATTCTTGCCAACTGGTGACTTGCCGCTTTGGTGGCACTGTAGGCGCCAAAATTGGCACCGGGGGCAAATACATTTTTTGTTGACACCAAAACAATATCACCGCCTGTGTTCTGTGCTATCAAACACCTGCCCCCTTCAGATATAGTCAATAGTGTTCCTTCCACATTCACTTTTTCGAGACGTTGAAAATCCTCCAGCTCAATCTTTGTCAACGATGCAACCAGAGCTATACCTGCATTGATTATGACAATATCAATCCCGCCCCAGCACCTTATTACTTCACCAAATGCATTATCTACCGATATTTTATCCGTTACATCCATCTGGATACCGATTACCTGACCGGGGAATAACTTCTCAAACTCCTCAACCATCTGATTTAATCTATCTTCAACAAGGTCAGTTAAAGCTACCAGGCATCCTTCTTCCAGCAAACGGCTGCAAATTCCATATCCTATTGCACCGGCCGCACCCGTTATTATGGCAACTTTGTTACTTACTGAATACTCTTTATTATTGGCGGGTTTCTTTATGCTGATGGTGGCAGCATTATTGATAAAAATTCTGGATGGCTCATCGCCATTTAACTGGATGTGATTACCAACCTCATTTTTTAGAATCTCCAGCAACTGTTCGGAAGGAAGATCTTCCGGACCAATATCAATCCATAAATCAGTTACCTCTTTCGAGTTTTTGTTAAACGCGCAGTGAAAGTCAATTTCAAATCTTTTGGGATGATAAAACACTTCATCGTCATTTATTGATTTATCGGCCGTTAGTCCGCGGAGCATTATTATGATTTCTTCTGTTTTGTTCATTGGTTTCTTGTCTGTTTGTCTGTTATTCGAATTTTATGAAGCCAAAAAAACCTTTCCATACGTTCAGAATTAACTATTTCTTAGGGCGTTAATCATAATTTGCACATTTCGGTTAATATCTCCGCCTTTAAACACAGCGCTTCCTGAAACCACTATATCGGCTTTAAGGGCCGAAATCTGTCCGATGTTTTCCAAAGTAACGCCACCATCTATGACGGTAAGGATATCTTTTCCTTTTTCTTTGATCAGCTTTTTTAAGCTTTCATATTTGCTATTTGTTGCTTCAATAAACTTTTGCCCGTTCCACCCCGGGTTTACGGCAAGCAAAACGATCATATCCACTTCATCAAGGAGAGGTTCTGTTACAGTGCAAGGAGTACCCGGATTTAATGAGATTCCCCTGATAATGTAAGGATTTCGCTCTTTAATTGTTTGTAAAGTTTTATGCGAATGTATTGTTGATTCATATTGTATCGTTATCATGCCAGCCCCTGCGTCAATATATTGATCAAGTGTGTATAAAGGCTCCTGTATCATCAGGTGTACATCAAGCAGCATACTGGTTTTTAGTTGCTTAATAACTGACGGCCCGATAGTCAGTGACGGACAAAAGTTCCCGTCCATAACATCTATATGCAACAGTTTTACACCTGATTCTTCAAGGGATACAATGGCATTTCCAAGATTTAAAAAGTCAGCGGACATTATACTGACACTGAGTGCCGGTTTTATTGCCTGCAAGAGTTCTTTTGCTTTGATATTATCAGACATGGCCTCTGTTTTTTAATCTGACTCTCAGGTTTTTTTCAATCTGCCCGTTTAATTCATCGATATTCCACATTTGCTTTTTTTGTTTTGCCACCAATAAATAGAGCAGGTCAATAATGCTGATCTGCAGTATGCATGATGACAGGGCTGCGGCTTTCACTCTGTTTTCCCGGAATGACGTACAGAAATGATAATCGCAGACTTCTGCCATATCGGGAATTACGTAATTTGAAATGCCGATTGTTGTCGCATGCATTTTTTTTGCCTGTGTTAATGCCTGAATAACTGCCTTTGATCTGCCGGAGTGGGAAATACCTGTAACTACAACATTTTTTTCTGTACGCAATGATTGAAGCACGATTTCGTATTCATTGTTATAGGCATTGGCCTGAATATTCAGGTGTGAAAAACGTTGTGCTGCAAAACTGGCAATTTGTCCCGAAGCCCCGATACCAATGAAGACCAAACGTTTTGCTTTTGCTATCAGATTTGCGGCGTTAATAGCATTCTCATAATTCAGCAGTTTCCGTGTTTCTCTTAAACTGTCAATGTAAACATTGAAAATTTTATTTATAATTTCATCGGGATTATCGTCACTGGCCATGGGCTCAAATATCTCGGTGAAATTGCCGGATGTCTCCTTGATTATATCATACTTAAAATCCCGAAAATTATCATAGCCCAGTTTTTTTACAAACCGGCTGATGGTGGTAGCACTGGAATCAATTTTTTCGGCAAGCTGATGAATCGTAAGAAAAGGTATTTCGTTGAATAATTCATTGATAACATTGGCTATCAACTTATCGCTGGGTGTAAGCGTTGAAAAAACGGATTCTATTTTTGAAATTACTTTCGACATGAATAACAGTATTTATTTAACCACGGTCCACAAAAGAATTAATGTAATAGCCTGTTTACCTTTTTTGCTTTAGGTCTTTGAATAATTCAAATGCCTGTTCAGGTTTCATGTTTTCATGTACGACTTTGGTAATAGCCATCATCATAGCTTTTGGCGCTTCACTTTGAAAAATATTTCGTCCCATATCCACACCGGCTGCACCTTCCTGAACAGCCTTATAAGCCATTGTCAATGCATCAAGCTCAGGGAGCTTTTTCCCGCCTGCCATAACCACCGGAACCGGACAGGATGCTGTAATGGTTGTAAATCCTTCGTTTACATAATATGTTTTAACAAATTGAGCACCCAGTTCTGCACACATACGACATGCCAGACGGAAGTATTTTGCATCGCGGACCATATCTTTTCCAACAGCTGTAACTGCTAAAACCGGAATACCATAACGCAAACCAATATCCACGAGCTTGGTCATATTGTGTATGGTACGGGTCTCAAATTCTCCGCCTACATAAACCTGGATGGCAATGGCAGATACATTCATCCTTATGGCATCTTCAATATCCACTGCTATTTCTTCATTGGATAATTCTTTAAGAATACTTGGACCGCCACTTGCACGCATTACAATTGCCCTGTTGGTAACAGGTGGAATTGTTGTGCGCAGTATTCCGCGTGTAAGCATTAACGCATCAGCCATTGGGGCAAGTGGAACAATGTTTAGGTCAATTCGCTCAAGTCCGCTTGTGGGCCCCTGAAAATAACCATGATCAATAGCCAGCATTACTGTTCTGCCGCTCGCTGGATTGAAAACTCTTGATAAACGATTTTTCATTCCCCAGTCCAATGAACTGGCACCTTTTAAGAAAAAACCGTGTTTTTCCACAGGAATTTCCGGATAGAAATCCTTTTCCTTTTTTAATTCGTCTAAGTCTGCCATAATATTATTTTTCTAAAAGTTTGATTTACTATTTCAAATCAGGTTTGATCCTTTGGCCAATCCTTTTTCTAAATGCTTTCCTGGTTTAATTTCATGACAACCTAAAAAATAATCTCATAACAAATCTAAAAAATGTTTTAAATGAATGCAAATTAATTTCAATATATTAGTAAATATATGAAATAATATTTCAGAATCATGGTATAATTTTTAGATAGTAATATTCTCCAGACTTTTTTTCAATCTTAAAAAGCAGAATCAGGTGAAAAAGAAGATATTCCTTCGGGTTCTAATTCAATTTCGATTCCTGGCTTTCCCCGGGCTCAATGACCGGGAAACAGGTAAAAGTCTCATCCTTTACTACCTGCCAGTATGGTTTGAGGTAATAATCGGAATATCCTTTTATTTTGAAATTGAGAGGCTGATCAGGTTCAGGTTCTAACCAATCCCATGGCCTGTTTGGGTTATGGTGGATATACAAACCATATGTGCAGTTTGGTTTCATTTTCATTTGTGCCTGGGACACCCATGCCGGCCCCTTTTCTTTTTCTTCCCACCAGGGTTTAATGGACTCCCAATCCGGCAGAGATACTTTTTCAAGCTGACCAACTACAGCCATTTCTATGGGTCCATAAAAGATGGAATAGCGTTTATGTCCTGGAATTTGATCGGCCCCTGTATAGGCAATTACACGGAAATCCACTGGCAGTGTAAATGCAATTGAGTCTCCGTCTTTCCATCTGCGATCCAGTACTACGTAATTGCCAGGTTTACCGACTGCAACCTGCTGACCGTTAATTATAACAGGCATGTCTTTCCCCGCCCATGCGGGCACTCTCACACGCAGTTTCATGGAAATGGGCTGGACAGTGCTGATTCGCAACCTGATATGCGGGTTGAAGGGAAATTCGCTATTCATTGTGAGACCCAGTTGCTGGTCTCCGTTACGCCATTTGATGCTTGATGCTTCATAGAGGTTAACATACAAACCATCCTCAGCTACTGAGTATATATACTCCGGTAAGGAACTGAATAGATATGTCCCCAATACTTCACAACAGCTAAGATAGGAATCTCTGTATTCCTTGGTTGATTCAAGATGTGTGTGATAGCAAACGGTTCCGTCTGTGTATTGGTTGGCAAGGGCTACGTTGTAAATACCTTTTTCTATCGTATTCATGTACTGTTCCTTCATCGGGTAAAGTTGGTGTAATTGGTGGTTGAATCTGATCCACCACATGGCAGCGCAGGATTCACCGGTGTGACAGGACGGGGTGATATGTAAGGAACCGGGAGGGTACTCATCGCCCTCACAAAGTGCCAGCGTCCCGCCAGGAAGTTCCCAGTTATTGTGCAGCAGTTCCCATGCCCCGATCATGGCATCCAGCATGCGTTTATCGCCTGTAGCGCGGTATAAATCCAAAAACCCTACAAAGCCGTAGGTTTCGGCCGAATGGGGATGGCTTATCGGAATCTGATAGACTCCTTTGGGGTTACGCTTTGCCAGGAGATCCATCCATCCCGGGTGAACATGTTTCAATGCGGTGGTTATGTCATCCTTTACTCCTACCGGTGAGAAGTAAGCCGTCATACAGGCCGAAACTCCAAAATAGTTTTGATTGAACCGGAAGCAGAAGTCAGGATTTGCAGCTGTCCCAACATCTATTTCTCTCCGATATTCCCTGCTGGCAGCCTCCATCAGTTCCCATGCATCACGATTTCCGGCCTGTCCGGCTGACTCCAGTCCATGCATAAATAAGGTTATCGAGTATCCCTGTGCATCATTATTAAAGGGAACATAAGGCACTTTCAGACCGCCCTCCGGATTACGACACTCTTTTATTCCATCGATGAGTTTATTCAAACGCTGGTGCAATTCAGGCTCTTCCTGCCACTTCAGCGTGTTGCCTGCCCCCATAAGGAACATGGCCGCATGAGAGGGAAAATCTTTTTCCCAGCCATACAGTTTACCCGGAGGATCATTAACACCGGCAGTACGCCGGAACTGCAGCAGCATATCGTCCATATCCGAGTGTGACAGCAGGTAAGAGATAGTGCGATCCATGAAAGGTTTGAAGAGTCCGGTCTCTGCAATTCGCACGCCTCCTTTGGGAGAAAGGGCTTCGTTGGGTACAGGTTTCCAGGTGCCTGGATCGCTTGTCAGCCATGGAACCGGCCTGTTTTCCTGAATTGTCAATATCTCAATTTTATCAATATCCACATAGGCTTCCTGGCTTACCTGAATCCTTTTCCCGGTTACCTCCCACTTTATCGTATGTTTACCCTGGCTCAGGCCGAATTTTTCAAACAGCACTTTTTGTGTCTCCGGGGCAGAGGCATACAGGTTATAACACCCATAATTAATACTGTCGATGGTTACTTTGGCATATCCGCGATCGGGACCGATCTGGCCTATTATCCTCACGGCAGTGCCGCTGAATGTATATTGGCACCAGGAACCGCCAATATTGCTGCCGTTACACGTTGACCCGTAAAAATTAAGATGGTTTAAACGCCTTGTCCATCCCGCAGAGTATTGAGCAGTAGAATCATCAGCATTGTACCATCCGTTGCCATGTTTTCCCGTAAGTATTAACGTTTTGCTTGAATGGGATGGAATACTTACTGTCATTTTTGCAAATCGGTCGTCAACAATACCTTCAATCTTCGTACCTCCTTTTTCAGAAATTCCGGTAAAGGTGGAGGGAATCCTGACCAGCAGGGTCCTGATTGCATTTTCATCGCTGGTGTTGTTCAAAGTCACATTAACACTGCTGTTTGAGTACCTGCCGGACACTTCAATAGCCCCGTTTGCCAGTAATCTGCTAAAACCAGCGCCGCTGTTTTCCCATTCCCTGGGAAGTGCGGGGAATACCCTGATGGTTTTTTCAGACTGGCCATCGAACAACATATGTTGAATTCCAAGCATAAGTGAGCCATGTGCTCCAACTTCAATGGTTGTTTTTGGCTGGTCTTCATATTCCGCGTAATATAAGCCATCATGCAGGGGCATGGACTTCAGCATGGAAAGTGCTTCCTGTCCATAGCCCATAAGTGCGGCATTGGCTGCGGCAATTCCTTTTCCAAAAGTATAGGTTAAATCTTTATCGCCAATATAGGCCTGGTAAGTGGGTTGCATAAGCGGGTCATGCTCATCGAATGCCCTGAGAAATAGTGTAATCCAGGGTGTGCCATACAAATACAAATAATAGCCCTCCAACCTGGCTCCTAAAGAAGGTGTATGTTCGATATATCGTATCAAAATATTCTTTCCCTGAACAGAGTCATACCTTACAGGAATATATACTTTCCTTGCTTCATCAGCCCATGAAGATGGACCAATCCCCAATTCTACCGCCTTTTTTAAACTCCACATTAATGAAGCCTGCTCTGTTATCTCTCCTCTCAACGGCCGCAGTCCCAATCCCTGGATCATGCCGTTATTAACCCATTGCCCGTTTTCTTTCACACAGGCATCCAGCTGGTAATGGACCGCATCCTCCAAAATGGTCTTTGCTCTTCCCAGACGTTGAGCGTCACAGGTATATTTGGAATGCATAAGCGAGATATAGGCGGCAAATGCACTGTTATAGGCTAGCCAGTCAACCTTTTTCCCTTGAAATTCCTGGCATTCAGTTCCATCATATCCGGATAGCCATGCCCACTTTACTCCCCTTGTATTTGGATAGAAAGTCCTGGCTAAAGTCCTGGCATGATCTGCTGTATTTTCAAACCAATCAGGCAAAACCCTCGCAATATTCGGTTGATTAGCGGTCAGCATGGCATTCCAATCGAACATCTGATCGCATTCCGTTCCTATGCTTCCGCAATACCCCTCCTTTCGGGGACCCAGACAACCGTCCGGCAGTGGATTGTTATCGAGCGTGGCTTTCAGGATATACTGTGACAAGATATACCTGCGCATCATATCATCCTCAGGGACACTGACTGATGAGCGTGTCCAGAAAGCGTTATACGATGACTCACTGGTCATTTTTGAATTTGCATATCCCTCCCCTGATGCATCGGATGCCTTTTGATACGTCTTGCCTATGTAATCAGCACCATCGGTAATTTCACTTCCTGCGGCAATATAAAAACAGGCCGGCCTTCCTGGCGCTGCATCTGCAGATACAATACACCTGACGGTGTCAACCGAGACATGGTCGCCACTGCATACAAGGGACATCGATGCCCCATGCCCTTGTCCCATAGCTGTTGTTGAAGCCACAAATCCATTTCGGCCCGGGGTTAGTTTCAGCACATAACCTGATTGGGGAGATATCTGAACCTGAAATGTGCTGGCTGAATGATCCTCAATACTAATTACAAGTACACCATTTTCGGTAACAAACTGAGTACGAACTGAATTGATCGCCACACCGTTTACATTCAATCCCAGTTTTGTGGTCAGGTCCCCTTTGGTTACATCAAGTGTTTGACTGAAGGAATCTATACTGCCGGGGGTTAGGGTGCCGGATACATTATATCCCCCCCGGATGTCAAATGGATTGGCGCGTTCATAATGATTGCTTTTCCACCAGCCTGAATAATAAATGTCGGGCCTGTAAGATGCACGGGTTGGCATATTTTGAGTAAAACCGTAAGGATCAGCTAACAGAACAAGACCATGGTTGCCAATACAAGGGTATTGGTAATCGTCCGCATCTAAATTGGTCTTAATCACGTTACCAGCTGATAGGTTATTCCATGCAGCATCATACTTATCACTTCCTGCATCTTGTCTCTTGCACCCTGATGCAAAAAAAAGTACTATCAAAATTAAGGTCAGAGCTAAATATTTCATATTTATCTCTAATTATCAGTTAATTCAAATTGTATTTGGAAGAAAAAACATAATCACCTGATCCAATTTCGTAGATGGCTGCATTATCTCCCGTACGAATGAACTTCAAATTGGAATTATTTTCGATTTTTTTACCAGATTCTTTTACAGAGGCATCATCATGGGTCGGGATATACACAGTGGCCTTAGTATTTGGCGGTACTGTTACCTTCCAGCTAAAAAGCCCATTTTCGCACTTCCAGTCACTTTTTATCAATCCATAAAGTGATTCGAAGGATGCCTTTACCCACTTTAAATCGCCAACGGGTTCGGGGTGCATGATAATATGTTTGAATCCAGGCTGTTCCGGGTCATAGGCAATTCCTCCCAATGTCTGGTACATCCATGCACCAAGGTATCCGGCTAAAATAGTCTGGCTTTGCCCGTTCATGCCCGGGGTTTGGGTATCGCAATCCCATCTCTCCCAAATAGAGGTGCCTCCTTTTTTTACCATGTAGCCCCAGCCCGGGCGGGTAGTTTGTGTAAGAATAGTATAGGCGACATCTGTTCTGCCAATGTGAGTAAGTGCCTGCATCAACCATTTTACCCCGGGGCAGCCGACTGTCAAATGCCCCTTGTGCTCTTGGAGGATATTCTGTACAAACCTATCCGCCACCTTTTGCTTGCAGTCATCAGGAACTAATCCAAATTCAAAAGCCAATGCATAAGCTGCCTGCGTATTGTTTAAATACACCCCGGTTTTAGTGTCCAAAAAGGCCTTGTTAAACGCTTCTTTCACCTTTAGCGCCAAGGTATTGAAATAGGCAGCATCCTCTGTCCTATTTAAAAATGCAGCTGTTTTCGCCACCATTTTCAAATCATAGTAAAGGTAAGCGGTGGAGAGCAATTCCTTTGAAGTTCCACCAAATGGTGGAGCCACCTTTTCATCCATGGTATAAGCATCTACCCAGTCTGCATAAGTTCCTTTGCGGTATATAAAGTCTGCATCCAGCCATTGTTCCAAAAAATTTACCCATTTTTTCATCATCTCATAGTTGTCCTCGATAATCCGTGTATCGCCATACATGCGATAGTTCGACCAGGGCGTTGTGGTCACCACTGCCGGCCAGCACGGATCTTTTGTATCCCAATGCCAGAGCGATCCGGCTTCCGATATACAGCCATTTTCGCTTTGGTCTATCCTTGCTTCACCCAGGAAGCTCTCATAGAATGCTGCCACATTATACATGTAACCCTCCGTTTCAGATGTCATCTCCGAAACGCTAAGCCATGCCTGACGTTCATCCCTGTCGGGATCCATGGGCACCCCGCGCTCCTGCATCCGTACACTACGAACCATGTTGGCGTATATCTGATTAACAAGCATATTGGAGCATGAAAATTCCCCTGCTTTTTTCAGATCGGAGTGAACCACCAAAAACTCAATATCCTCGTTTTTCAATTCTCCGGGCCAGCCTGTAATTCCTGCATACCTCGTTCCCTGTCCCCTGAACCGGGGTGCCCATACCTCGACACCCTCTCCATTGAGGGTATATATATCGGTGGATAATGCGCTGCGATTAAAGGCCATATTCACATTGCCTGTGGAGTCGATATCAAAGGCAGTACGGATGACGACTTTTGTTCCCTTTGGTCCTTTGACCTTTATCTGACACATACCATACAGATTTTGTCCAAAATCAACCACGTACCCACCCGATTCAGCGTTATTGATAGAGACAGGCTTTATTCTTTCAATTACCCTCATCGGCTCATGCATCTGCGCCATAAGTTTTCCACCAGGAGCTGATACCATCTGAACAGGTTGCCATTTGGAGTCATCGAACCCTGCCTGATCCCAACCCTCCTGCTCCATGCCGGCATCGTATTCCTCACCGTCAAACTCACTATTTGCCCTGATTGGTCCCTGGTCGGTAATTTTCCACTTTTCATCGCTTATAATGAGTTCTGAAGTACCATCAGTATATTGTACTTGCATTTGAATCAACATTTTTGGAAACCCAAAGCTCGGCGTTTCAACTGGCAGGCGAATGCGGGGAGAAAAGAAACGCCCATTGCCTAGTATTAATCCGATTGCATTCTTGCCAGACTTCAGATACTTTGATACATCATGGGCAACATACATGACCCGTTTCTCATAGAATGAGTGTGTAGGATCCATGATTCGATCGTCCACCTTACTCCCGTTGAGATATAGCTCAGAAAAGCCAAGTCCGCTCAGGTAAACGGTAGCAGACTTTATTGTTTTCTCAACGGTAAATTCCCGGCGAACCATACGTGCGGGAAGCCTTCTATGATCATCAGCGGGTTCTGTATAGTTCACATCCAGGCCGATCCATTTGGCTTTCCAATCGTCCGGGTTGAGCAGTCCCATTTGCCAGGACGCCACCTTGCTCCAATCGGATACATTGCCTTTGTCATCCCACACCCTCACCTGCCAGTAGTATTTTTGACCCGACTGCAAAGGCTCTCCTTCAAATATCCGGTGCAAAGAGGCATCAGAGTTTACCTTGCCTGTATGCCAAACAAGCTGATTGTTGTGAAAAAGCCCTGTAGAATCTTTTCCTGCACGAATTTCGTATGCGGACTGCATCACATTCTTCTCCCGGCTCATGAGTTGCCAGCTTAACCGGGGTTGTTTTGCATCTATCCCGACAGGTTCGTTCAGAAACTCCACAGTAAGCTGTGATACTTTTATTTGCGTACAAGCGGAAAGTAAAAGCAAAAACGAGCCTGATAAAAGCATGTTTTTAACCATCCTTTTTATTTTTTAAAGCGTTGAATAAACGAAGTTGAAACGTCCGCCCGGAGCCGTGTCGCCATTCACATAAAAATCCATGATGTTCCCGTTTTCCTGCATGTTGTCATTCCACTTGAATTCGATATCGATATCCCTGCCGGCGAGATTTAGCAATTGCTTTTCAATCATTAACTCCAGCTTATTTGCATTTACAGCAAATCTGGCCTGTCCTGTCACTTCCCATTCCCAGCGATCACCGATGTTCTTTTCAACAAATGCCGACTTGCCTTTGGGACTCACCCTGTTGATCACGAAGTCGTAACCATTCCACCCGGTATTTTTGTTTCGGTCTGTATCCAGGAACAGCATCATCCAGTTCCGGTCGGTTTTTGGAGAAAGAGGATCCGCGGTTTCCGCATAGAAAAAAAGGTTGTCCAAATCACGGGCTACCCTGGCTCCCACGATGTCATTTCGTCCCGAATTATTGATATAAAAATCACCGCCGTATCCTTTGTGGTTTCGGTGAAGGATATTCCCTTTATAATGCACATAGTAAGGCAGCACATCATCCCATCCATCAGCTCTTCCGATCCGGAGGGTAACTTCAGGGGAGGGTTTTTCCTGAGCTGCCATTCCTTTAAACCGCCTTACATTATCAACGAGTTGCATGTAATACACGTCGCCACGATCCCCCCATCCCTTGATGGGTTCAATATCCCGGCTGCGATCCCAGTCAAACTCATCGGGAAATGCCATATAATAAGGCTTGTTGGGAGGCCAGTCCGCTACACGCCCGGCAACAAATTCATTCCATCCTGTCACAAACACGAGCTCCGGGTCTATTTCCATGGCCCTGTCCCATTGCTCCTGGAAATTCCAGCCATATAAATACCCTTCGGGCCGGGGATCAAAACCCTTTTTCTTACTGAAACTCCGGCCATAGGTTCCGGGTTCATTGAATGCGCAAAAGTGTTCGCCGCTGGCCAGGTTTGTATTTTGCGATACGCCTACGGTAACCTGCTCAAAACCACCTCCTTCAAGCGGAACATATCCGTTCTGGGGATGAACTTCCAGCCAGCCCCAGTTGTCCTTTCGTTGTGGGCCATCAACGTAATCGGGTTGTCCCGGTCTGAATGTGAAAAAATCCGCAATCTCACGATCTTCCGCCGTATTGGTCAGATCCTCGGGACGTGCCATAATGCAGGGTTTTCCTTTCCACATAAACCACAAATTACTGTGGCGTCCTGGTTTATATATATCTGCATAAAGCATTCGCAATTGGGGTCCTCCATACTCCGGCGACCCGAATGGCAGCAGAAAAGCAATTTTTGGAACATTTACCCCATCCTTCTGGGCTTGTGTCCATACTTCCATCAACACATCATAACATTCCTTCCATGTCAGGGTCAGGTTGGAGCAATCGAAAAATATGACATCAATTCCTGCATCAGCCAGTAATTCAGCATGTTTCCGCAATATCCAGGGATCGGTGGTTTTGTAATACCCGAAAAGCGGCTCTTCCCAGTAATAACGGCCAGGAATTCCCCATGCCGGATCATCAAAGGATTTGATGGCTTCCGGATTAGCCCGGAGGATCGCCGTGGTGTTGTTTACCTTGCTTCCGGGTACCAGGTCATAGATGTGCCATGACCAATAGAACATGGCAACATATTTATCCTTTCGCCTATTTCCAGCCTCTTCATATGATCTTAATCTGCGGCCCAGGGCATCCGTTGCAACCCAAGAATCACTATTGACGGCTTGACCCGTTAAATTGACAGGGCATTAAGCAAATCATGGCAAAAAAGAACAAACCCGTTTTAACCACGGTAATTAGATATTCATCTTCATATGTTAACATTTTTAAATGCTCACCTTCCTGTATTCAATCAGAACTGACCCGGGCAGTTCTGTGATCTCAGCTTTTGAGCGAAGGAATTCTTTCCCTGTCATTGTCTTTGGCGGCAGGGATTCATAATCCGGGTACATGATTACCCTGTAATTGCCATCCGGAACAATTTCACGCAAACCACTGAGATCGAATTGCAGACCTTTGTGACTCCGGACGGCGGAATGCCATGATCATCCCTTCATCCTCATTTTTAAGATGATACTGCAATACACACCATTCCGAAGTATCCAAAGTCACCGGGGTGAGCGGATAGAAATTTCCGAAATAATATTTTCTTATTCTCTTGCCTTCAATAATAGCTTTTTTAAGAAGTTCCCGCGGATAATCAGCCGGCCGCACATCTTCGGCGAACGGATATCCCGCCATTAAAACCACTCCTGAACAGATATGGGGTCGCACCCATCTGTCCGCTTGCACTGAAGGGCAAATACCGGCTCAGACCTGCAGTCATAACCTGGTTCTGAAGTGCAGCCTGGTTAAAGTCTTTCTTCATGAGTGGTGTCTATTGTCCCATCCGTGCGCCATAAAGGAATCGAACGGGAACATGTTTCCAGATCCACCCTGTGCCCTCCGGCTGAGCAATTGTCAATTGCCAGGAAAGGAAACTCTTTCAGAAGATCATCCCACAAACGGTAATGACCTTCCACATAACGTATCTCGGAAATCCCTACCCGGTCGGGATGGTCTTTATCAAGTTGTGCCCACAATCCTTCATAAAAGACAGCGTTGTCAACACGCAACCAGCTGATCCCGTATTCCCTGATTGAGTCGGACAAATACCGGGTAATGTGTTCGCGTGCTTCAGGGACAGCAAGGTTGAACATTCCCCAGCCTCCTCCTTCGGGCAGTACCACCCAGTCGGGATGTTCAGTTGCCATCAGGGTACCGGGACAAATACGCTCATATTCAAACCACATCAGGAACTTCATACCAGCCTTCTTCACCGCATCACCAACCGGTTTCATACCATTGGGATAACGCTGGAGATTGAATCCCCTGATCAATGGAAAAACATAGTTGCCTACGGTAGGAAAATCATCCTTACCATAATAGGCATCTACCCAGAAATACTCAAAACCCAGGTCCTTTAAGGCCGCACAGGTGGGACAGGGTATCTGCCTCTGTCCCCTTATCCATTTCATAGAATGCGGAGCTAAGATGAACAATAGGTGGAATAATTGTTTTGCCTTCCACCTTGGGAACAATATGGGCAAACATCGTATGGCGAAACAGGTTGAATGCCCTCAGATCATCATTTCCTTTCCAGTATAGCTGCATAATCCGGGGACTGCGAATAGTCTCGCCTGGAAGGAGACTCAGGTGGAGATTTTGCATTCCGGCCTGAATACGGACTTTGCCATTATTGTTTTCAATAGAGAGCCTTCCATTGTCCTGTCCAACCGATGGCGGTAATAACACCTCCATCCTTCCACTGTAAATTAAACCAGGGAGTATTTCCAAACGACGAACGGCCGGCCGTAGGTGCAAACTCGGTCTTGCTTCCCATAACCAGGGTCTCATTGTAGGGCATCCAGTCATCCACGGCTCCTCCTCCACCATGAATCCTTTGCAATACTGGTGGATTGCTTACATCTCCCGGGTCAATCGAAACATCCACAGCTTTTACCTGCTCCAGAACAGGAGTGTCCTTGTTGCCTTTGTTTGTAAAGTGAAGTATCCAGTCGACTCCTGCCGTGTCAATATAAATTATGGCAATTGCCCGGACCTCCAGCCCTGTCTCGGGATCATTCAAAATCAGGGTCCGTCTGCGCTTCGAAGAGTCAATTTTTTCATCCTTAACCTGTCTTTTCCAATTATCCAGGAAATCCGTTGAGTTCTTACCCCCGTAAACAAATGAGAAAGGGAAATTTTTTGAAAAGGAATCTTCAGCCCATTTTCGATTAAGAGCAATTTCCACACTATCATCTGATGAATAATAATTAGCCGCATAAGCATCTGAACCCATACTAAATCCGGGATTCACAATGACAAAGGCCGAAACAGCGGCAGAACTTTTAATAAAAAATCTGCGTTGTAATTTCTTCATGCTATGATTAAAATTTAGAATCGTTTAAAAACGGATGGTTATTTGTCCACCGCTTCCAGCACCAGAATCCAGTCTCCCATTGTCGGTGATCTTTCCGGTTCATAAGTGTCTCCGTGAATGTGCTGATGGGTGCCGTATTCTTCCCATCCGCTGCTGTTCAGCTCACCGCGGTACAGGCCGGTGTCGTCATAGAGTTTCCGGTTCCGGTTCTCTATGTTGATCTTCCCTTCTGAGGTCCCGGAAGCGGCTTCCACCATTCCGAGGTCAACTGTTACACCCAGAACCGGATCCCAATAATAGGCGTGATAGGCAATACCCGGCTCGAGCTTAAGCACTGCCGGCATCGGGCTATAGCGTGTAAACCGGAAATAGGGAAGATATATAATGCGGAATTCCCCCGGCACTCCTGCAGCGTAGGGCAGGCGCCAGTTGCCGTGAGCGTCGTGCCACTCCCCAAAGGGCAGATCATCATCGTAGGGCTCTTCCTTCTGCGCCAATGCTTCGATCAGGTCAATATTAAAACCATTCACCAGGCTGTTGGGCTCCAGGAGTGTGGTTCCGTGTGGTTCCACCCATTCCGGGCGGGGGGCCATCTTCCACCATGAATATTTCCTCAACAGCCTGGCGGCCATGGCAACCTGTGCATTACCCGGAAACATCATCGCCTGCTCCCAGGTATGAAGTGACAGGATCCCGTTGCGATGTATGGGCTTGTCGGCGGTGTACGCCTCTGCCACAGGAAGCGTGCCGTAGGTAAAACCGGCAGCACCATTCAGCATTGCCATCCAGAATGCCGCACGCTGATAGTCCTCATAATTCTGTCCACATAGTTTTTCGTAACCGATCTCTCCGATCACCAGGGGTTTGGAAACGGTAGTCCGCGCATAATGCTTGTTGAGTTGGGCTATTTCAGTGGCGATACTGGGCCATCCACGATGGCCCGCCTGGAACAGGTCAAAGTCTGTCAGGGATTCATCCTGGAGTGGATAGTCATAGGGCGCATCGACCTCGTGGACGGTCAGGGGATGATGATAGGGATCAGTAGCGCGAAGGTAGCGTACAACTTCCGTCCAGCCGGGTGCATACAAAAATTTGAATAGTCCGGTATTACCCAACCTGTGTCCCACCTCTTCGGGAGGATCGAACATCTCTCCTCCACCGATCCAAAACACAGGGTAAGCTCCGTAACGGGCAATGATGTAACGCCAATGTTGCTTCATCTTGTCCACGCCCATCTGGGCGAGTACCTGGCGCCATCCGCCTACGAGTGCCGGGACCATGCCTTGATCCAGCAGGTGCTGGATGCGGCGGTCCGCAGAGTCGAAATAGGCCGGATTGATCTGTCTGAATTCAGGATCCCAGACATACCCACCTTCATTATGAAAACCCGGATCCACCGGTGCCATCTCCTCATTATTGGGAATCAACCCCGCGCAGATCTGTATTACAGTAAAACCCTTGGCTTTGCGGTCCGCCGCTAATTTTTGAAAGCCCTCCCAGCTTATTCGGTCGGAAAGACAGGACCACCAGGTATCACCCAGCCAATAGAATGGTGTGCCGTCGGAATGCTGAAAGTAGCGACCGTTGGCGCTGATTTGCAGCATTCCGTGTTTGAAAAGCGGATTATCGCCGGTGTATCCTGTAATGTTAATGAAACCTTGATGATCGTTGAGATCGGGATTGGCCCGATCGGTACTTTCATAGTGATATCTGTATTCCCCCGGCACTGGCGGCGCGAAACGAACGGTCCATTTATTCCCTCCATGCCAGAACGTTGGCACACGCCAGCTCTGGCCCCCGCGTTCGAAAACTACATCCACCTCAACCTCATTAAAGGGGTCGGCATACTCCTTCTTTGATTCTATCGTCCACTCAGCCATACGCTCCCATTTCCCGTCCTGGCTGGTTAACTTTTCATCTCCGGATGAAGCTGGAAATCCAGATCCACCCTCCTGGCGTGCATAAATCGCTGGTACGTCGACAAGAGAGAGAATAACCAGCGATAGGCAAACCAATCTGCAAATCTTGACGGGATTCATTATCAGGGATTTATCTTTGTTGAATATACAAAATTGAACCGTCCACCCGGTGCCGTATCGCCATTCACATAGAAATCCATGATGTTTCCGTTCTCCTGCATGTTATCGTTCCATTTGAATTCGATATCGATGTCATTGGTATTCAGATTCAGAATCTGCCTTGGAATGGCTATCTCCAGTATTGTTATTATTGACTGCAAATGGGGATTCACCGGCCGGTTCCCATTCCCATCGGCCGCCAACGTTCTTTTCAATGACTACTTTATTGCTTTTTGGACTGATGCGGTTAACCACAAAATCATATCCGTTCCAGCCGGTTGCCTTGTCCCGGTCCGTATCCAGAAACAGCATCATCCAGTTGCGATCAGTTGCCGGGGTAAGCTTTTCAGCCGTTTCCACGTAGAAATAGATATTGCTGGCATCCCGGGCTACTTTTGCCCCTGTGATGTCATTTCTTCCGGTGTTGTTTTTGTAATACTGATCATTCTTTCCCCTATGGTCCCTGTGCATCGTGTTTCCTTTATAATGCCTGAACCAGGGAGTGACATTCGCCCAATCATCTGCATTTCCGATGCGGATGGTTTTCGGTCCCGAAGGTTTTTCAGGAGCATCCATACCCTTATATTTTCGAACATTATCGATCAACTGGAGGTAATAAACATCGCCCCGGTCTCCCCAGCCCTTGTTGGGTTCAATGTCGCGGCTGCGGTCCCAGTCGAATTCATCCACAAAAGAAAACGGGTTACCCGTCCAGCCGTGCCTCGGCAACCACTGGCCTGCAACATATTCATTCCAACCTGTGATGAAAACGAGTTCCGGGTCGAGCTCAAAGGCACGGTTCCATTGCTCCTGGAAATTCCATCCATATAAATATCCGTCCACCCTGGGATCAAATCCGTTTTGCATGCTGAAACTGCGACCATAGGATCCGGGCAGGTTAAAGGCACTGCAATGACCGTTTGTAGCCGGACTCGCATTTTGTGACACACCAACGGTCACCTGCTCAAACCGGCCATCCGGTTGTTTCACATAACCATGCTGCGGGTAATTTTCAAGCCATCCCCATTGGTCATTGCGTTTGGGACCATCGACATAATCGGGTTGTCCCGGCCGGAATGTAAAAAAGCCGGCAATTTCACGATCTTCGGCAGAATTCGTCAGGCTGTCGGGGTACGCCATGATGCATGGCTTTCCCTTCCACATAAACCAAAGATTTTTATACTTTCCGGGTTTATAAAGATTCCGGTAAAGTTGCCGGATTGAAACAAGTGAGTTGGGAACGGGTGCAAACGGAAGCATGAATGCCACCGTGGGAACCTGGACGCCATCTTTCAGAGCCTGATCCCATGTCTTCAGCAACGCTTCGTAAGACTCCTTCCAGGTCATGCTGCCATTGGTGCAATCGAAAAAAACTGCATCCACCTTTGCATCGGCCAGCATTTCAGCATGCTTTCGCAAAACCCAGGGATCGGTGGTCTGGTAATATCCCAAAAGTGGTTGTTCCCAATAAAACGAGCCCGGTTTCTTTCCCCAGGCCGGATGATTATAATCCTTCATGGCCTCAGGATATTTTCTCACAATTTCCGTAATATTTTTCACAGGGGTGGTTTCATCCTGTATCCCCTGGTGCCAGGTCCAGTAAAACATGGCCACATATTTGTCTTTTTTCAATGCATCGGATGAATTGTATTCCCGGACTTTACGTCCCAGGGCATCTGTGGCTGCCCACTGGTCACTTATAACAGGTTGTGCAATGATATCAGAAACAAAAAAAGCCATTGCCATCCACATTGTTAAAAATCTGTATAAAGTTATCATCGGCATATTTATTTGATTACTCATTGTTTTTCCCATACTCATCACTCATTACTCATTACTCATTACTTAGTTACCACATCCCACACCTTTGACCTGATAATAAAGCAGGCGGAAAATATCCTTATTCATGTGCATGGTGATCTGATTATAAATATATTAAAACTAAAACACTTTTCGGAGTGGACTCAGGTTTCATTTTTTTCACCTGGATTAAACTACTGAAAAAATCTGGAATTTCAGTTTCTATCCAGTTCAACAATTATATAAGGCGCAACTTTTTCAAAATCGGGGAACATTTTACCATTTCCTTTTTGATCGGTTACCTCAATAAAATACATCAGGTTCCATTCGGGGACAATAAAATCTCCCGGTATGGTGGCAACCCATTTTTCGGATTTCGTATCTGGTTTCATTTCGAGGGTATTGTAGTCTTCAAACTGGGTTAAATGGCGGTAGCGCAATTTCACTGAATTTATTCCATCGGCATCAGCAACGGTGGCAAAAACCCTAAACGGACGCAGCGGAACTACATTCTCAGCAGGTTCAAAAAATACCGTGGCGGGAAAACTGTCTTCCATATATTTCAAAACCTTCGGTTCAGTAAGGATCGCTCTAACAGGCTCAGAAGAAACTTTTTCATATTCGGCCTGAAGGTTTTTAAGGCTTTCGTTAAGCAAAGCCAATTCATCCCGCCAGTGGCGAGGAAATCCTACTACCCCAAATGCCATATTTTTGGTATACACTTCTCCAGCAGCATCAACTATTTCCTGCCAGGCGGCAATTGCCTGTTTTTCCCCTTCCATGGCTTCTTTCAATGCAAACGAATGCCCGGTTTGAAGGTAAATATTATACTGAACTGCTGCCGGAATACGCACTGCATAGTATTTTGCCAGTGCGGCAAGTATTTTTAAATCGGTAACCGTGGTTTTAAATTCAGGCGAAGTTTCACCCGGTTGGTTTTCCAGTGCACTGTATACCTTTTCGAAAATTGCCTCCGATACCTGGGCAAACCATTTGCTGTTTTGCATAGGGGTAACCTGCGCGGTTGTTCCGCCTATTACTGAAGTTTGTGCTGCATCGGCAAAACTTTGAAACAACTGAACATCGCTGTTTTTTACGGATGCAAAGGTTGGCAAATCCCTTTGCGCCATCATTTCGATCCAACCGCGGGTTGTTGGAAAATTAAAGTAACCATAGGCGCTTGCTACTATCCGGGGCAAAACCTGGCTCCCCAAATGCAGCGCTTCCATGATTTGCAGTCCTGCCGTTTCGCCAAATTTTTGCTGAAATGTGTATTTCCATAATTCACCGGTTATTTCCGGATTATAACTTACCCTGCCCCATACCTGGTAATAATGCCAGTAACGTTCAAACTCATAATTAAACGTATTGTAGCCCTCGTTCAGCAAAGCACGGGGTTCCGATTCGTGGTCTTCACCAAGCATCCAGGTCGCCATCATTTCGTTTACTTCAAAACTTTCACCATCGTACAGGCGGGCACTTTCGGCAAAACGTTTCACATAGTCCGGGTCGCCCCACAAGAGGCAACGCGCCGTACCGCCGCTCCATAACCTCCAGTGTACCTTGTACCTTTGCGGAAAACGCAGCAGGTCGGCGTAACCATGACGGCGGTTGGTTTGATCATCTACAGGAATATGCATGGGATGGAATGGTAGGCCCATTTGTTCCATCCAGTATTTGGTAGCTACTCTGAATTTTAAACCCTGGGCAACCGCATCGTCGATTACCTCATCGGGTAAACCCTTTGCACGTAAATCGATTTGTAAATCGGGGCGCACTTTAAGGATATGGGCAAAAATGTCGTGCCAAAACACCGGTATTTCATCGTGCGACAAGCCCGATTCGTCGTGCATACGGAATTGAAGCCCGTCGATTTCAGGAAAAATTTCAAGGAATTTTCCGAGGGCGGCCTTGTTGTAGCTTACCAGGTTCTCGGCGGTTACACCGGTAACAAGATGTCCATGAGTCTGGTTGCCGGTATCAATTCCACCACTTTGTACGTTCCCCCGGTAAATGTGGTCCCAAATGGCAGGAGTTACTTTTATTCCATGGGCATGCGCAATTTCAATCATACGGTTAAACGCACCCGTGTTTTTATGTTGTTGTTCCGGAGTTATGTTGTTGAGTTTTACTTCAGGAAATTCTTCCAGATTGAAGAAAAAGGGATAAACGGGCGCCATAAATCCACCGTTTTCGTAACCAAAAATGATTTTAAAAGAATTAATACGTGATTGTGCCAGCATGGAAAAATAACGCTCCCAGTGTGCTTCATCATATAAGCGGCTCTCGAAGTATTTCCGGTGCATGGTATATATGGAGACCGCCCGGTCTTTTAAAAACGGCTTTTCTGTTTTATTTTCGATAAGCGCAAAATCAACTTTATTGTTTTTCTGCCACTGGATTTGTTCAGCCAAATCAAGCAAAGCATACATTAACCCGGTATTGTCGTATCCGCAAACTACAAAAACAGGTTTTGTTTCCGATTCCGTTTTCCAGATAGAAAAAGCTTCGGGAACTTCCGGTCCTTGCTGGCCAGCATTTTTCAGCAACTGAGAAGCGACTCCCCCATCCGGTGAAAGGCCTGTTACAACGATAGAATTTCCACGAGCTTCAGGAATGGAATTTACCTCCTCAAATTTGATGTTTTTTTCATTTAAAACTTCTTTCAGTTTTGATAAGCCAAACGTTGCAGGGTTTCCCGGTTCTGTACCAGCAATAATGGATACTTCAGGTTTTTTACAACCCGTAAAAACAAAAATTACCAACACACAAAACAGTAATAAACGCTGCCAGTCCAATCGTTTTTTCAAAGTCAATTCCTTATCCATCTTTTTATTTTAAATTTTGAAAACCATAATTTTCTTTTCCGACCCGGAAACCGTTCGCCGGTATTATTATCTTTTAAAATCACTGCCTGAAATTGAGTTCATCTCTCTTAACCAGAGGGCCTTTAATAGTTCCCACCTGCCAGTTTTTGGCCATTTCAATATCCATTGCCACTTCTTCGGTCAGTTTACCGGGAATATCAACAAACCCTGCGCGCCCGTATTTTACAGGCTGCACATATTGTTTTGCATAAATGGCAGCATAATTTTTCCAATGCCCAAGGGCTTTTTCGAGATGGACAATGGCAGTATCCTGTTCGGCAACATTACCAGTAGTATCGTACAAAGCAATGTATGAAGCGCCCCGAATTTTTTCGGCATAATACGATCCGAGATGTGCAAAAGCTTCGTAGTCGCCCAGGGTCAATCCAAGTTCCTTGTTATCCGAGGGTATTTCGCGTATTTTATTTACAAGGCTAAGTGTATTTGTGGCATACCTTTCGAGCGAATTCGCCACTTCCAAAGGAGTTTTACCATCCATTGTTTCACCATTCAGTTTCTTTCCGCGCCAGATTTTAATGTTTATGTTATTGGTTCCGGGCATGGTACCTTGCATTATAAAATCCCTTATGGTATAAAAAGTACCCATTGTGACACAAGCTTCCGGAAACCATTTTACATCTATATCGCCCCAGAAAAAGCGGGTTATTTCAGGAAAAATTCCGGATGCTTCCTGCGATGCCTGAAACAATACTCCGGAGGGAATTCCCGGAAACCTTTTTTCCAGTGCTTTTTGAAAATATACATCCGCGATTTCGGGATTGAAACTCAGCCGTCCCCAAATCAAAAAGCTGAACCACTGTTTTTTCATGACCAGCTCGCGCGGATTTCCAGGGGCTGTACTCATAAACTCCCGCCCCCAGCAGTAACCATCGGGCCCCATAAAAAACCCGGCCACTTTATTTTCGGGAGGCAGGTTTTTAATAAACTCGCGTGCAAAAACCGGATCGCCCCAGCGGAAACTATAAATATCATCGTTTCGGAGTTCGAGCCACATTTTTAGATTTGGTGCAATGTATTTAACAGCCGGCCCGATAAAAACCGATTTGGTGTCGGAATACATATGCGCATACAGGTATTTAAAACTGAAACTAAAGTCGCCCGGGTAATCTTTCCAGGAATCCAGTATTTCCGACTGGCTTGATAGGTGAAAGCGATGTATCAGGCTGATTTTCCTGTCGGGATTAATTTTCAATGCATCGCTCACACCCTCGCCATAGGTTTTCCAGAGCCATTTTTCGTTGGTGTACTCTCCTTTCAGGTTTTGCATGTTTTCGCCGGCGGTTACCCCGATACCAGCAAGCAAGGGGTAGGTTAATACCAGTTCGCGTATGCTTGCCCTGAAATATCCGATGGTTTTTTCATTGTTCTGGTTGTCGTCAATTCCGTATTTGCCGGTAGCCCCATGGGTAAAAATATTCCATGTAAAAATATAAAACGAAATTCCTCTTTCGTGCCCATATTGCATAACATCCTGCCAGAATTTTATTTTTTCATCGATGGTTATTTTTTTGATTATCTCATAATTACCGGGTGCATACTGGTCGACAATTTCTCCGTTAAACCCAACTTCTATGTCATTAACAGAACCTTTCCATCGCCAAACGTCATCCAGGGCCACATTCGGAAATTCGGGCACTTTGACCATTGATGGGAACGGGTGGAGGCTCCACAGTGAAATAATGTTGTAGCGGTTGCGGGCCATTTCGTCCAGCATTTCTTTCCAGAAGTCCATGCTCCACATTTCGGGGATGTTCTGCTGGCTTGCATCGTTTTTATCGCTGTATGTGGGCGAACGCATATCCAACGGAATATTAAATTTAATTCCCCGTTTCTCCACAAAAGGTTCTGTTTCATAATTTTTCAGGTCGTTTAAAGTGCCGAGTCTGATAACATCAGCCACATCAAAAGTCCCGTACATCGCGCCACTGGCATCACCCGCAAGCACCGCAATTATCCTGCTTTTATTCTCCTTTTTTACGCGAATGTTGTACGACTGCGTTTTCTGGGATTCAATAAAATGAGTATCGAGGTTTTTGCAGATATTTTCAATTTCTTCTTTCTGAAAAGTGATTACAACGGATACATCTGCTTTATTGCCTGGATAAGCGGAGACACGCTTTTCAGAAACCGAAAATCCGTTAGCCATCAATTCCTTTTTCAGCTCTTCCACTGCAAATTTTACCTGTGGTACTGCACTGTCAGAATAGATTTCACAGGTTTTTAAACCAGTACAAGATGATATTCCGACCATGGTCAGCCAAAAAATAGACAAAACACACAATTTTATTCATGATCGTTTTCCATTACTTGTACAGAAAAAGTACCATCTCGAAATCGTTTAACCGCGGAACCGTACATTCCACCCAATCGCCATCTTTCTTAAACTTTACATTTTCTCCCGATTTTACCAGATGTACCGATTTTACAGGTTTCAGCGGTTTAAACCTGATTATGTTGCCAAATAACGGAGCCGGCCCGCGAAATCCATCGCCAAGCTGGCCGGAATGATTAATCATTCCAATCCATTCAAAAGCATTGTTCCGGTTTCTCATACGGGTAATTTCTATTAAAGGCGAACATCCGGTTTCGAGCTGGCTTTCTACCTGTAACAAATTCCCAAGGCAGGCAAGAAAAAGGGCCCGCTGACCGTTGTTTCCCTTCCAGCTGTACTGTGAACCAATAAGCCAGGGAATAAATACGGACTTCCCCTTCTCAAACGGGTTTACTACCAGTCCCGGAATATCAGTTACATCCTCTTCCGTAAAATAGCATTTTTCGGGTGGCCCGTGCATTGTGTTTGGTACGAGTTTCAACAGAGTTTTAGCATTGCCTTCCGCTTTGCACTGCAAAAATTCGGAATTCATTAAAAGCACATCAAAATCTTCAAACTCCTTTTGCCCCAATTCCTGTTTGTCATCCGGTGAAACGTTGAGGTATGTTGACTGCGTTTGTGGCAAAACCTGATACTCACCACTCACTCCCAGGCATTTTAACCTGATTTTTCCAACAGAAATTCCAAGACCTGTCCCATCGAAGATGCCGGGGAAACCTGTGGTAAGCAGTTTGCCTCCACTTTTTACGAAATCGTCAAACATTGCCACAAAGGATTCATCCATTTCTGTAACATTGGCAAGAATAAGTGCATCGTAATCCTTCAGGTTACGGGGAAAACCGGGAGTGCCCAAAGCCGAAGCAGGAATAAGGTGGTACTGGATGTGTTCCTCAGTCAGAATTCTCATTATTCCGCGGTATTCCTGCCCCGAACCTATTATCAGGCCAACTTTTGCCAAGCTTTCCATGTTGGTGAAAAGTTTTTCATAGGTTTTATGAAACCCGTAAATTTCTTTCATTTCCGGAAGAAAAACCCTGTCCAACTGGTTTTCCAGCGTACCGATTACATAAATTCCCGGCCCTGCCCCGTTGAGCATGTGTTCTGCCAAAAAGATCCTGCCGATGTTGGGCGATGTGGCTGTGTGGCGGTAATCCATTCCCATCAGGTAGTTGTATGTATCGCCTGACATTTGATCCGACCTTGCATCCAGTACTTTTTTGGTATTTTCGGTGGCATGGTAATTCCAGTCTACACCGGCAGTAAAAGATGTACCCGATTCCCGTCTGTCCACATTGCCTTCATGATTAAACCAAACAAGTTTGGGATTGAGCGTAGTAAAAAGTCTTTTCATTCTTGCCGTATATTCTTCGATTACGGTTGTTTGCCACATGCGGTATTCCCTGTACACCGGATTGTTCAGGTCGGGCGAAACGGGCAGTTTTAACCCGGTGGCATTTTTAAACTTTTCAGCACAATTCCGGCACTGGCAAATTCCATGGTTTATCTGGCTGTAGTCGGTAGTTGAAAAACCGGCGTTGTTAAAGAATATCCCATCAAACGGATATTTTGAAATTGCTTCCTCCATTATTTTAAATGCATATTCCTGCTGGTACCCTCCATTGATACAAGCATGTACCTCGCCGTTGTAATTCACTGTTTTTCCATCGGTACCTACATAAAGCCATTCCGGATTTTGCGCTGCTACCGACTCGTGAACTTTACTAAAATCGAAACGGGCAACAAACCTGATCCCGTTTTCGTGAAATTTCCGGATAACCTTATCAACAAGATCGCCTTCAAGATACGGGGTTTTATAATGAAAGGGAAGCTGCGTGGGGTAAAATGCCCTGATTCCGCCGACATTAAACAGAACCACGTTGGCCGATGCATCGAGCAGTGACTGGACATAGGTATCCACATTCATGGCTGCATCCGTTTCGCGAAGATTAGTTTGTATAAAACGCATGGGTGCACGGTTAAACCAGGTAGAATCATAGCTGCCCGGATCGATGGATGACATATCCAATTTTAGCGGCCGGTGGCATGACCACTGAAAAGTAAAAATGCATGCACAAAGAATAAGAAGTAATTTTTTCATTCTTTTAGTTATTTAAGTTTGATTGTTTCGCATCATTCAATTTCACAAATCACCCGCCGAAAATCGCAAAGGCTTGTAATTTTGTTGTTATCTCTAATTTCAAGAATCAGGTGTATTGTTTTGCCCGACGCACCGGAAGGGATGGAAAAAGTAAGTTTTGGTTTGTTGGTTTTTCCCAGGTTCATCTTTTCGGGATATGTTCCGGCTTCGGGATAAACCCACCAACTATACTCTAATTTATCTCCATCGGGATCTACAGCAGCGGATGCATCCAAAGTTATTTTTTCGCCCGTTTTCACCTTCAGAAAATGGATTTTTTCCTCCCTGTCGCCGTTAATTGCAGCAACCGGCTGATGATTTGCTTTCTCCCGGGGCTGAACACACCAGTCCATCCGGCATTTAAAATCATCAAACAAAACTTGACGCCAGCGGTGAACCGGAGTACTTATGTTATTGTATATTTTCCCGTCAGCGGGGTCGGTCCACACATCGCTGGTATCGGCAAAAACATAAAAACCACCAAATTCCTCCCTTTCGCGTTTTGCTATTGTTGGATAAACCGAAAAGACGTTTTCCTTCTTCAGTGTAGTATATCGTCCGCTAAAACCTCCCCAGGACGGACGCAGTGGGTCGTAAAGTGCAGTATTAATGAGGCCAATCCACGGGATTGTGCCTCCACCTTCAATAAAATGTAAGCTTCCGATGTCGAACCTGTCAGGGTACAATTCACCCAGTGCACCGTGGTTGGTTTGAATATGTTCTTTAGCCCATAGGTGTGATCCCTCCACTGTATTTGGATAAGGTTTCCAGGCACAAGGCCCCAAATCCTCAAAACCTTCTCCTTTTCCGCCCGTGTTTCCACCGTATGCATTTTTCTGGTGATTGCTCCGTATCCAGTGAATTTCGGGGAAATTTTTAACTATCCATGCCCCGGCATCGTCCTGTCCTCCGTTGTCATAAACAATCAGTTTCGAAATAAAAGCATCTAATTCCTGTGCCGAATGCGATTTCCGGTAATCATAAACGGCCTGTGCAAGCGTATTCGCTCCGGCATTAATTACTATGTAAACCGGCCGCGGATCGTTTTTTAACACCGATTCCGTGATTAACTGCGAACCCGGACTTGTATTTCCCTCGCCAACATCATCGATCCCAAAATGTTGCTGCCCGGTTTTAACAATGCTTTTCAGATATTCGGGCGAGTGCCAGCCGCTGGCATGCAGTTGCAGGTTTGGAAATACTTTACTGTACCCGTTAATCAGCGAATCGAAAAGTTGCGGATGAAGACGCTTACGGTAGGGTGGCCCGTCAAAATCAGGCCTTAGCCAGATGCCTGTAACTGCAATCAACCCTTCCAGCTCTACTTCGTTGTTGTACATCAGCAAATGAGCCATTTGCTGCATTTCATCCGGTTCGTTTCCCATGTCGGCAAGTACAATCAGCCTGAATTTTTCGGCTTTGCCTTTATTGGCCAGGGTATCCGACCAGTTACTATTATTAACTTCCTGAGCAGGAACTGTACTTAAAAAAATCATAAGACAAAAACCAAAAAGTACCCTTTTCATTTATAAATCAATAAAAGTTATTTTTCCAAAATATTTTTATTTCCATAATCAACGGTATATTATTCGAGGTCATTCTTATAATTCCTGTTTTGCAATCTCAATATCTTTTTGGATGATCTCTTTAAACTTCTCCCAATCTGCCCAGCCAACGCGCTTCATCCATACCGGGTTTATATATTGTAGCGAGGCGTTTTCGGCATACAGGCTCCAGTACTTCAGAGCGGCTTCCAACTCTTCTATCGTTTTTTGCTGATAGGTTTTGTCTTTCGTGCTGTTGTAAAGTGCCTGATAGGTTGATCCACTTATTTTATGTGCATAGTGTTTGCCCAAATAGCTTATTGATTTAATGTCGGCTAATGTATTGTCAAGCTCATGGTTGCTATTTGCTTCCAGTTTTCCAAGCAATGCCAAAGATTTTTCCGAATGGTTGTGAAGTTGTTCGGCAACCTGAAGTGGAGTTGTTTTATCGGTTGTTCCCCCATTTTCAACCATTTTTACATACTCCGGAATGGTTTGGTTGTTTGTACCGTCATGCACTCCCTGACGGATGAATTGCTCCACATCGTGAATACCAGTTTTGTCGGGAGTACCTGCAAGATGGCTGGTGCTTCCTTCGATGTACCAGCTAAAATCGGCGGCCCCCCAATGGAATCCGGTGGTAATTGGATAGATTAAAGAAGCTTGTTGCCAGGCGTCAAACAGCTGCTGCGCATCAACCTGTGGAAAACGTTGCTGAAGTATTTGTGTAAACCGTTTATTGGACATCTCGGGATTGTAACCGAGCCGGCCAAACATCATCCAATGGTACCAATGCTTTTCAACCTCCAATTGACGGGGATTGGCATGTTCTTTTGAAAGGAACTCCCGACCCCAGATGAAGCCGTCGGAGCCATAATAATAGCCCTGAGAAACATTGTATGGAATATTTTTTACGAATTCGCGGACGAAGTCGGGCGCTCCCCAGCGAAAATAAAAATTATCATCATTCCTAAGGGTCCAAATGGTTTTATGTCCTTCAGCCTCAATTTCTTTAATAATCGGGTTGCAGTAAGGCTGGTTGGTACTACTCATCACATGAGCCTGCGCATATTTGAAACTAAAAACAAAATCAATGTTCTGATGGTCAATCAGCTCCTTAAATGTCGCCGTTATGGTGGACACATCTCCCATATGCAAACGGTGAATAAAAAACAGTTTACGTTCAGGTTGCAATTTGAGTGCATCAAGCACCCCTTTCCCATAGGTATCAAAAGCCCAATTTTCCTTTTTCTCCAACGGAACATCCATCATATTTTCACCAACAGTCAAGCCGATTCCGGCCAGATCGGGATAAGTCAGCAACATTTGTTTGATGGATTTTCGGTAGTAGTCCTTTGTGATTTCATTATCAACGCCTTCCGTGATCCCATATTTTCCTTCAACACCCCAGTCGAATATGTTCCATGTCATCAGAAAAATATCCACGTTACGGGTTTTAGCGTATTGCATCACGCGACGCCAATGCGCAATTTTTTCATCAATGGTCAATTGCAGCACGACTCGGGTATCTTTTAGGAGTTCGTCGTATTTTTGGCCATTTCCTGTTTCATAAAATTTTTTAATTTCAATATTAGTATCCCAAACATCGTTTAAAGCAGCATCCGGATATTCAGGAACTTTCACCATAGACGGAAATGGATGCAGGTTCCAGAGGGAAATCATATTATACCTGTGACTTGCCAATTGATCGATATAGTTGCTCCAGAAATCCATGCTCCACATATTTTCGAGGTTTTCCTGCGATGCCAGGCATGGATCAGTATAAGTTGGTGTGCGAACATCAAGCGGCAAATTAAACTTCACACCACGTGTTGGCATGTATGGGTTCAGGCTTGTTTCTTCAATATTATTAAAACCTTCCACTTTGATTTGTTCCGCAAGTTCAAGCACACCATACATAAGCCCGGGGTCATCGGCACCAACCACCCAAATTTTATCAAGTTTATCCTTTCTGATACAAAAACCTTCCGGTTTCAGATTAAAATCAATCCCGGGACATTTTTCTCCTTTTGTTTTTAGCTTGAGAAAATCTGAATGTGTAAGCAACAATAGCTCAGCATCTGAAAAATTTGATTTGCTGATTTCGAAGCCTTTCGAACCAAGTTCATCTCTTAAGTCGTTCATGGCGAAATCAAACATCGGAGATCCTTCTGGATTAAATACCGAAATTGTTTTTTGGGCAAAAAGACTGATTGAAAAAAGGGTAAATACAATACCGAAAAATAATTTTCCGGGATGAATATTATAAGTATTACTTTTCATTTTTTTCATGATTTAACCAGTCCTGTTTCTGACCGCTAAAGTCCAGATTGACCCCGTCCTTTTTCAGGGCATCCTGTATTTGTGCAACCTTTACTTCACGGGGTTGAATTCCTTGTTTTGCAGCCATGGCTGCTGCTATTCCGGCGGCATGACCTGTGGCCATGCAGTTCCCCATGCTTTTTCCTGCCGATGCTCCCACGTGGGTAGCAGAGATACATCGTCCGGCAACAAGTAATCCGTCAACGGAAACTGGAACAAGTGCCCTATAAGGCACATCGTGGATCATCATCCTGGACCAGCGTACTTGCCCGATATCAAGGTTACCGCTCCTCCAGGCCACCGCATCATCGAAGCGCTTGCCCTCCAAGGCATTCTCCTCGGTGAGTATATATTCGCCCAACAGGCGCCGGCTTTCGCGTACGCCAATCTGAGGCCCCGCACCCACCAGTTCAATTTCTTTCAATCCTTCACCGGCATATTTCCTCAGGGCTTCTACATTTTGCAGCACCTGTCGCCTGCTTAAACATTCAGCCTCTGTAAATTTGAAGGGATCGGTAACATCGAATTCACCATGTTCCTTAGTCCCCCCATGGTTGGTGTAATGAAAGTGTGAATTGCCAACAGGATGAATGGAATGTGGGGTACTAATAAGGGGAAATTCCTTTTTTGCTTTTTCAAAGTTCTTTTTAAATTCTTCACTACCTTTTTCTATGTCTTCCGGAGAAACATTCGCTGTATTGTAACATAAAGTGCTGGGGGAAAGTTCCCCTGTGGCAATTTGTGTCTCTGCCCCGGCATAAAATGCCACATCCGCATCTCCTGTGCAATCGATTACCACGCATGCCCTGATATTCATGGGGCCCCGTTTGGTTGCCACCACGACTCCGGTCACCCGGTTATTTTCCACCAGAGCATCGACAGCTTGTGTATGTACTAAGTAGGTACAGCCTGCCCCATCCAGCATATCAAGAATGGCTACTTTCAGGTACTCCACATTGCACAAAAGGGCATTATTTCCGTCCATTTTTGCTGCCAGCCCGAACTTGCCAGCCTGGCTTCCCAAAGCCATTAGTTTTTCAATAAGCGTTTCGTGGACAATACCCCTGGGTAGTCCCTTCGGCCTCATTTGGTTCAACTGCATACCCATTCCCCAGGCTCCCACTCCACCAAAATAACCACAATTTTCGATCAGGAAGGTTTTGGCTCCCTGTTGTATAGCTCCCATTGCAGCTCCGATCCCTGCTGTTCCTCCTCCAACCACGAGCACATCGGTTTCCGCCAGTGTCTCACGAGTTCGCATGTTTGATTTCCTGCCAAAGGAAGAAGTTGTGCAGCCGGTTAGTGATATACCGGTCATGGCAGCCGCCGTAGTAAGGCGGCCTATAAAACTTCGTCTTGTTTGCCTGTTCATAATTCAATTTTTTTAAGTAATTCATATATTTTGCCATTCCTTATCCCATCTGATCAAAACGAACAGTTTTATTCCCAATGCCTTTTGCAATGAGAGCCTCACCCGTTTTTTCAAGGTTCATACGTTTCAGATTGGCTTCCTGGACTGTAGTTACCCATTTCTTAGGCCAAACCTCCATGCCACCCAGTGCACCCAACCAGGCCGCAGAATTACAGGTATTGCTGTCAGTATCCCTTCCAGCCTTGACACCAGTGAGAACTGTTTTGTAGGGATCCCCCTGACCATAAACAAAGTAAGCTAAGGCCAGAGGTTGTTGCTCGGCGAACAAAATCCCGTTATAGATTTCCTTTCCCATTACGATTTGGGATTCCTCCCGTTCCGGCATGGGTCCATCCACTTCCGTTGAACAGTGTTTTACCAAACAGTGTTTATAAAGATTCTCATAGAGTTGTGTGGTTGATTTAGCCTGTTGTGCGATTTCCACGGCCCGGGTGAACAGTTTTTTTGCGAGTGGTCCGGAATCGTCAAGAATAGCCTGAACTACGGAATCGACGGTTGCTCCCTTTTTGAAGGCGGCTGCCTGGCCGGCAACTACGGAGGAAAGAATGTCTTGTTCAAGTGGGGCTTTCCAGATTTTGCACATGGCAGTAGTCACTTCCGATGCTTTTTTAGGATCACCGGCGTAAAGCATAGCTACCGGTTGCCACCAACCGCCACCGCCACCCTGCTGATTCTCCAATCCTGCATTTTCAGCTAAAACCTCGCCGTTTTCAATCCGTTTGAGAGCATCTACTGCAACATGCCACCAATTGGAAAAGTTGGCATTTTTTAATAACCATGGGGCCAAGGAGGCCGCATCGTAAGGGGGATTTGTTTGTAACATATAAGCCGCCAGATCCATCCGAATATAGGTATCATCTGTAATATTTCCTGCTTCAGGCTCAAGGGCCCTCCCGGGTCCCTGTCCAATGAAAGATCCTGATGTGTTATGGGGGATGTGATCTTGAAAATCAGGAAACTCTTTAGCAATACGAAGGTAATGCTGACCTTCGGTCGGACCTCCCATGGCATCGGCAATGGCTGCACCCATAAAACAGCCCATCGCTTTGGTGTGGTAGATTTTGAGCGCATCGGGATCGATAGCCCCTAAAGCAAAGAGGCCTGATGGGGTTAAGGTAGCCCCTAGGGTCGTTAATGCTGTAGTTTTCAGAAATCGCCGGCGGGAATGGTTCAAAGTGTTTTTCACAGTGTTTTTATATTAAAATTAATTATTAATATCGGTGGAACGTTCGTATGGAATAAACTCAATAAAATCCAGCCTGGCTTGTTCGCTCTCATCAGCCTTACCAATCAGGGTGATGATGTCGCCTTTATTCACCTTAATATTTTGAAATCGCCTCCAGCGCCAACAGTCAACATTTTCATCCATTGAAAATGAAGCACGCTCTTTTCCATTAATCAGAAGTGTCACCTTACTGCTACCTTCTTCTTCATCAAAGTAAGTAATCCTGACATCATATTGACCCGAAGGGTTATCAAAGGTGTAGGTGGCCTTACCAATCCCTTTGGTTTCAACTCCCCACTCTTCCACCAACTCCTCCGAGAAATTTGCATAGTTTTCCAGCTTCATTTCCTCAACCTCTTTTCCCAGTGTCGGGGTAAGTCCTTGCACACCGGCATCAATCATGCCCTGCTTAAAGGCACGCAGCAGTGAAAATGAGGCACCGTCGTAGTGCTTCAGGGCTATCCCATCGATTTTGGCGGGATGCTCCAAAGCTACTTTAATGCCTTCCCTGACGAGTTCCGGTGATGCAGCCATACGGGGTGCAATTCCGCATACCAGAGGTTTGTCGAACCCAAGGAAGTCGCGATTTACTGCCAGCCATTTTTTGCGTAAAGCAAAAGTTTCATTGTTTTTCCCCAGTTGCTCAGTATGATCCTGGTTTACAATCGAGCCCAGGTATGGCGCTACTGCCCTGATATCAAGCCCACAGTCGATCGCGTCGTTACCACCCCAGAGCAACACATCATTCAGGCGAAGGTGGCACTTGGGATTTTCCTGTTTGATCTTTTCAGCGATCTCCTTATATAATTTTGTTGAAGTATCCCAGCGAAATTGCAGCCATTCCGACCTTTGAGGCTCGGCATTTTTATCCTTCTTCAAAATTGGAATAGCGGCTTCCAGATCAAATCCCGATTCTTTAGCCACGGCAATGCAATGCCTGCAAAAACAGGTTCCTTTGTTATCTATATCATTGGCGCCGTACAATAACTGACAAGTCTGTATGTAGTCCAGGTCATAGTTCGCTGCCAGGTCTCCAAATAGTGCGATGAGGTATTCACGCACCTCCGGATGATTCGGGCAAAACCGAACGTCGCTCCAGGTGGAGCCATCAATGGTTTTCATCTGCCAATCGGGATTGGCCCGGATGAGTTCCTGGGGAATGGGAAAATGAGAGACTTCTGCACCAGTACTTAAACCGCGAGCACGAGCGGCCTCAACCATCAACTGTAACCAATCGGTTTCCCGAATCCACTCATGATCTGAAAGCAGTGGTTTGATTTTACCGTAACGGCTCATCTCCGGAAAAAAAGTAACACGGGAATCTTCAGCATCCCAGCTGTCACGCGCGGGATTGTGTGGAAATTCCGGAGCCTCAAAGGGGCGGTGTTCTTTATGCATGACGACGACCATATAGAGGTTATTAATGGCTGCCATAGACTGCATATTATCAAGAAGGTAGTCAATCCCCTCGTCCTGTATAGTCCAGGCCCGAATCTGCGTGCCGGCCTCAAACGGAGAGGTTTTATCCGGTTTCCAAAGTGGTTTATCCGATACTTCCAATGCAGGAAGAATCAGGTTTTGGGCCATTGCACAAAATCCTTCCATTAATAAAAACATCACAGTGATGATAGTTTGTAAAACTCTATCTCTTTTCATTTTTTATCTTTCATAAAATAATCCCTGATTTCTTCCATGGTTGCATCCGTTATTCCACAAGGAAGTTGAGTAAATACCATTCCTGCATCAGAAGCATCTCCTTCGGCATTTCCGTTAAGTCCAAATTCCGGTGCACCGGCAGCTTTTAAGCGGGTTAACAACCATTCACCCTGGGTCCCGGAAAAGCCAAATCCTTCAACATGCTGACCATATTGTTTTAACCACTCCCACGCATTAACACCTGGACGATTATCTCTTGGAGCCTGATTCCAATCCGTTGAATTTTGCGAGAGGCTTACTACTCCATCCCTGCGACCATTTACCAGGGGGGATGTATAATCTATAAATTGCACGAAAGGTGAAAGCTGTTTTAAATCGTTCCAATTGTAACTGAAATCAGGGTTTGGACCATTTGTATTTCTGGTTACTTCGTTGGCTTGGGCATGTGAAACAAAGCTAACAGATTGAAGTGCTTTTTGGGTTGCACCATCGTCAATGGCTTTTTTCAGTGCCGCATAAGGAACCTGTACCCCACCCGCAGCAAAAATCATCAATGGTTTCTTTTTACTTGCATTTATAATCTGTCCGGCCAGATGGGCAATTGCCGCTTTCTTCTCTTCATCCGATCGGGAAACATCAAAATATGCATCATTTCCATTTACTTCTTTAATAATCCCAAAAAGTACCGCTGTTTCCAAAACACTTTTCCGGTGCTCCTCTGCATGTCTTGGTTCACCGCCAAAATTGGTATTGAAATGGAAATGCACGATCCGATCGGTCATACCAACACGATCAAACAAGGCCAAAGTCATTGCTGATGCGGCCACATCGTCCCGATCCTGATTATATCCATCGCAGGAATAGGCATAACGGTAACCTGATGATTTATGGATTTTGTCTGATTTATCATTTGCATTCATGCAAAAAATGCATAGAATAAATACTATGAAATATTTTTTCATGTCAGATTGAATATTTGTTATTTTATTCAAATTGAATTACTGCCGCATCACGATCATCAACTGTTAATTTAATAGCATTACCATTGCATGTTATCTTTTCCCCGCCCCAGATATCTTTACCTGAACTCACTGATTTTGCATGTGGATTAAGCCAGATAGTTACTTCTCGAGAAGTCCGGGTCGGGTTCAGCACCCATAAATATTTTCCGCCGGGACCATCATGTAAACGCGCCTTTACTTCCGAATCACTTGAACGGACCCCCTGAACAATATTGCCCCACCTCAACAGTTCCAGAAAAAACGCTTTGGTTTCTGCTGAATGATGCTTAAAATAAGCTGCCCCCGGAAAAGATCCTATCAATAAAGTCTTACCTTTCCCGTAATTATTTTCAATCGCTGCTGCCTCACCATTATCGTATTTACCAACTACGCTACCTCCTTTTGAAGTATATTCCTGACGGAAATATCGTCCACCGATATTTAATTCCTTAACCTGAAGTGTCAGATCTTCCAGGAGATGAGGAGTAAACTCGACATATTTTTCGCTAGCTCCAAAGAGTTTATCCAATCCAAGATTTGGTTGAACTTCGCCAACATGACCCCTGTCTCCAAAATAGCCAGGTAATCCTTCACAAATTAATTTTCCGCCATTTTCTACATATCTTATTAGTTTAAGTGCTGTTTCCTGTTTTAACATCACAGGATAAGGCAGGTATACAACAGGATATTCCTCAATTTGATCGATATGTACATAATCCGCCTGAATATTGGAATCAAAAAATCCCTGATAGGCGCCACGTAAAGATTTTGCATAATAATCAGTATTGCCAAACCTGGCGTATTCGAAAATTGGTGCATCGGGAACACAGACTATCCCAATATCACCTTTTACCGGATTCGATTGCCATAAATCAGGATTGGTATTTGCCCATTTGGCAAGTTTCCCGCACATTTCTGCTTTCGGACCAATTGAACCATCCATATTCATAGGCCCAAATGCTCCCCAAAGAGGCCCATCCAACAGCGGACGCCATCTTGGGTAAAGGATTCCAGAGACTCCACCTGCCATTGAAACCTGATTCCAAAACCGAACATCCTTTTCATCAGAAATAAGTCCATCCTCACGTTCACGTCCTAAACTCTGGGGTTGCATCCACAATGAACCGGCCTCTGCCTCAGCATGCCAGAAAGGCTTTCCACGGGAAACTGAACGAACAAAATCGACACTTGTGAAATGCATCCACGGCTCATTTCCGTTACGTGAAGGAAGGTAGGTAAATCCAAACACTTCAAATTCGCCTGCATCGCGCCAGTCGTTATACAAAGGACCAGTTAATATTTTAGCCTGGGCTACAAAAGCACTGTGACCAGTAATTAAATTTTTTTTATCCTGACTTTTAAAAAGTTCAGCACGCCTGTGCAGGAGCTTGTATTTGTTGTCGCTGGTGAATTCCAACCAGTCAATGGCGTCGGGATACCCACCAAAGTACTCATGAGATTGATTAAGATTCTCCCAACTTCCAATGCTGTAACGGTGCCAGGCTTTACTGAGCGAATCGAGTGTGCCGTATTTATTTTTGAGCCACTCGCGGAATTTTTGCTGCGTTGCTTCACAATAACATTCTTTAGCATGCATTTCATTCCAAAGGTCGTACCCTAATAAGGCCGGATGATCGCGGTATCTTTCAATGAGGGCAATTTGGAACTTTTCGGCCCCCTGTATGATTTCTTCATTATCGAGACACATATCGGCACTACTGGTTACTGCACTTCCTCCCATTGAAGGAGGATGTAAGGAACCGTCCCTGATTGACCGGGCATGAGGGTATTTGTTGTACATCCATTCCGGTGCCCCATTCGAGATTTCCCCGATTATGACTTTAATCCCATATTTGGCAGCTAGATCCATTTGTCGATCGTAATCTGCCCAATCATACTTTCCAGGTTCAACTTCGATAGAAGCCCACATAAACCAATGACGAAAAACATTAACACCCAGTTCTGCAGCAGTTTTATAATCGTTTTCCCAATCGTCCTTTGGCGGGTTCGACTTACGAAAATAAACACCTCCATATGGAAAAACAGGGTTTCCTTTAACCGCTGAATCAAACGTTCCATTTTTTACCACACTGCCAGTCTGTGCCGCGCTTTGCATACCGAATGACACAAACTGAACAAACAGGCACAGCATGATAATTTTTGAAATTGTAAAATTTGTTTTCATTCCATGCATTGTTTAAATTATTAACCCGGGCTTACAGAAACGTTTCCTGTTAAGATTTCCTTCACTACATTGTAATAGAAAAAGGGCTGATTATCGGTGCATTGTTTTGCAGGCGGCATCACAATTTTGTATCGGAAATTCCCCAATGTATTGCATATCGAACATTGTTGTAAGAACCAGAAATACTGAACTCTTCGGCTTACAAAAGATATTGCTTTTATTCTCACTAAAGTGCGGGCAATTCTTTTATTTGAATTTTCCTGTACAATAATTCGGCATATTCCGCCTGAAAACCTATACGTCCTTTTTCCAACGGAACTCTTTTTCCATCAACGATATATGTCATATTAGCAATTCGGTTTACCACCTTGCCATTCAATTCAAATATGGCTTCCTTTCCGCCTCGCACAGTAAGTACAATTTTATTCCATTTCCCATGAGGTTTTTCGTTATCTTCTGTAATCAATGACATATCGAAAGGTACGTTTTCACCTACGGTAACCAAACCTGCTCCCGGAGTATAAAAAGATTTCTCATTTCTTTCGTTCATAACCTGAACATCGTTTCCTATGACCCACAAGTCTCCTGTTGTAAATCGATTAACCAATTTTGAAGCTTCGGATTCACCCATTTGCATCTCCACACAATCGGGCCAGATTTTGGATAAATCTCCATGAATATGAAAAAGAGCGCCAGCATCCCTGTCAAAATCGACACGAGGTGCGAACCTTTTGTTTAACCACTTGTATTCAAATGTCAGAATATAATTGCTGTATTCCTTTTCAGTAAATAAACAATCTAAAAATTGCTCACTGCTATCAGCTTTTCCAGCGTAAACATGAATAACTTTCCCTTCTGCATTTACAGTAAAACAACTTGAACCGCTTTCAGTCAGCTCGCGTGCCGATTGCCAACCATCGAAATTTTTTCCGTTAAACAATGGTTTGAATCCATCCTGTGCGGATACGTTGAACCAAATACAGGATACAACTACAATACCAAATATCACTTTCATTTTTTTTATAATTTATATTAATACAACTTAAAATTTCTGCGTTTTGTCCATTGGCGCAAGTCCTTAAATTTCTATTTTTTTGAAATTTATTTGTTTCAATCATTGGGCTATGCAATTTTACACCTTTCTACTTTCCGTTTTCCAACTCCTGAATCAGCCATTTTGCAACCTGGCAAAATCATCATTCCATCATAATTACCAGTCACATGGTTATGAGTATCGGGACGGCATTTCCGTAATCGCCATGTTGGTAAGCTTCATAACTTTCGGGAGGATTGTGCGGGAACCAGGTCATCGACCCGTATATCAAATAGACAGGGAAGTGTTTTGGCGGGGCAATGCTTCTCTTGTGCATGCAATTGATAAAAATCCAGGGTTGATACAAAAAGGCAAAAAAACAAAAGTTATCTTCTTCGCATCGAATTAACTATTGTATATCTTTCATGTACAAACTTATATTTAAAATCAGATATTATGTTTATCTATTTTGGTCATTTATTTATCTATTTGTTGCAAAAAGAAAAGCTGGATAAATAATCTCAGAAATTGGCATCAGACTATTTGCCAGTTATTTGATTACCTTGATTACAAAAATTAAGTAACATGAAACAATTATTGAATACATTAATTCTCGCTGTGATAATTGTTGTGGCACTTGTTCTTCCTGAACTTGCAACAGCGCAAAGCTCTCCAGGTTTACAGAAAAATGGAAATGCCGCCCAGTTAATGATTGACGGGAAACCTTATATAGTACTTGGTGGTGAGCTCCACAATTCGAGCAGCTCAAACCTTGAATATTTGCAGCCTTCATGGGAGCAACAAAAAGCAATGAACTTAAATACTGTTCTTGCAGCTGTTTCCTGGCAACTGACCTAACCGGAGGAGGGCAAATTTGATTTTACGCTTGTGGACGGATTGCTGGACATGGCATAGTTCGTCCGTTTGCACCGGTTACTGCCCGGGTATCCGTATACAAGTCGAGGTAATACAGCTAGGCATCTGCCGATTTGGCTAAGCTGATCAATATAATCAGCAATTTCCCAATTTGTATTTTTCTCCCTTAGTTCATATATTAACAATTGTGGTGTGTGGTGAATACCAGGCCTTTGCGGTGATTTGCCCTGTTTTATACTTACCCAGGATGCGGACTTTTTTAGTTTCTCCTGGAAGTAAATCGAAATAATTATCTTCGAAGAACCATCCCAGTTTTTCACCGTTGGCATTTCCGTTCAGGTTAATGTTTCTGGCAAATTTATCGGTGGATATGACTAAAGAATTATCTTGAACCTTTACTTCCAGTTTTGCATCAGGAAAAGTGCAGCGACGTTCAATATCGGCAAGGGCGTTGGTTCGTGCAAGAACCTGTCCGTCCTTGCTTTTCAATTCGGCAAATAAAATGTGTTCCTTACGGAATGCCCGGATACCAGCTTCGTCCAGCCGGACAACAACCTTCGATTTTCCCGGTGCAAGAGAGACTTCTCTGACGATTTCCTTTCTGAATTCACAACGTTCAAGGTGGTAAAGCTGAATTCTTACAGTACCGATGACCGGTTCAGTACTATCGTTTACTGCCCACAGACAGATGTATGTACCCATATCGAACGATAAAATCACTGGTGCAAAAGCTGCCCGCAAAGTATAATAAACATGGTAAGGCTCAAGAAAATAATCAACTTTGGCAGAGTAGATTGAAACCCAGGAATCGTTATATTTCCATACGAGGTAACCACCACAACAACGGCGATCACTATCTTCCGTAGCTGGCCGTCCCCTTCGCTGGCGTTCAATGATATCCTGATAATAAACTCCTTCTGCCATTCCAATACGGTTTGCTAATGAAGCAGCATCAGTGGCATCGTAAAATTGTTCAACCGGACCCGTTTTTTTCCAGCTCTCTGTCGATGTATAAGGCAGCCATGTTTCCGGAAACGGATTTTTATTTCCATGAAGGGCAATGGTTGTGTAACCCTTCGGACAAATTTCTTCCGGAAGCATAAATTTTTCCATGCTGCTGAGCGTTGGGCAGGCAATCCGGGTATCTTCACTGGCAAAGTTCAAATAATCATAGCCTGGCACATACCACATGTTAGTATAGCCGTTGGTGCTGCCTTCCCGCGGTTCGTTTGCATTGATCCCGCCAAAAGGTGCGGAAGGAATGAAATATCGATCAGGGTCGAGTTCCTTACACACTTGTTCAACAGCTTTAGCCGCAACAAGTCCTGGCCAGGGACCTTGATCGGTAAAAGCATTGCTGTAATCTTCATGCCACCACATGGCCGCTTCGTTAATACCGCACCACAATAAAATACATGGATGGTGTTTCAGCCTTTTCAGGAGTTTCGTCGCTAATTCCTTCGATTCTTCTAATTTGTCTGAATTCAGGTAAAATGGCATCCCGGTAAAATCCTGCCACAACAGAAACCCTCGCTCATCGGCCATTTCATAAAACTTATCGTTAGGAGCTTCAACATCCCCCCAAATACGAAAGGCATTAAAATTGGCGTTTTCAGCCAAATCCAATAATTTCCCAATTCTTTCCTGATCCCATACATCACTGAGCAAATTCGGGGTTACCCAATTACCCCCTCGCAGGAATACAGGTTTTCCATTAACGACAAAATGAAGCAGGTTTTCGGGCATCGTTATTTTCCTGAAACCAATGGTACGAATCTCCTGCTGATGCAGCTTACCGGATATTAGCAACTCAATTTCTGCCTTGTACAGTTTTTGCTCACCATAGCCCCTTGGCCACCAAAGTTCAGGGTTCGAAACTGAAAGTTTTGGCTGAACTGAAAAACTTCCATTCTCAACATCAACCAAAGCAGTTGTAATTGCCACCTGCTTTCCTTTTGGATCGACCAAACGAACCTGGACTTTTACTGTTTTATACCGACTCTTTCCGGAGAGAATAAAATTTACTCCTCCTTTTGTGAAGGCATCATTTAGAGAAAAATCTGTAATAATTTCATGAATAAGACTTCCGTCAGTGCGTTCCAGAATGATGTCTCCAGCGATTCCGGATGTATAAATCATTGGATTCGGCCCAAAATAAGTGCCATTCTCTTTCCTTTTTGATGGATCTGGTTGTCCGGTTTGTTCTGCAGGCGCCGCTTTCTGGAAATGAAGCAATAAATTGTTCTTCAGTTTAAGTTTTTCCGTTACATCAATTACCAGAGGATACGATTGATCAGAATAGCTTGCAACCAATTCTCCATTGAGATAAACATCAACCTTACCCTTCAATTCATTAAAGATCAGACGATATTCCCCAACTGTATTTTTAATAGCAAAATCTGTGGTATAAACCCAGTCTTTTTGTGAGACCCAATAGCACTTTTCCATACCAAATGGTTTCCAGGGCTCTTCAATTTTTTTATAATGAAGAAGAATCTCATGAGGCATTGCAGGCGCTGAAGGCAAAGCAAACCATCCGCCTGATTCACTGGCAGTTGAGGCATCTGTGAAAATATCAACTTTCAAAGACCTTACAGGATCAATTGATTTGATCTTCCAGCCCTTTGAAATGATCGTTTGATCGATTATACCTTGGATTTCAACAGGGTTGTTTGCTGCAAACAACGATCGCGGCAGCATGCCCGATACCACCAAAGCCCCACCAGTCATTGCCGATTGCTTTATAAAATGCCTGCGCGAAACTCCATTTTTTTTTGACTTCTGGCTTGATCTTTTCATCTGGTTTATAATTTAGTCAGAGCGAAATGCATTATTTCATAAAAAAGTACTTGATTTCTTCCATGGTAGCATCCGTTATGCCACCAGGTAACTGAGTAAACACCATTCCCGCATCAGAAGCATCTCCTTCGGCATTTCCACTATGCCCTAATTCGGGGGCTCCTGCAGCTTTTAAGCGGGTTAGCAACCATTCGCCCTTGGTTCCTTTAAAACCAAATCCTTCCACCTGTTCGCCATAGTTGGCAAGCCATTGCCAGGAAGCTACTCCCGGGCGCTTCGAACGCGGGCTCTGCTCCCAACCTGTAGAATTTTGCGAAAGGTTTACACCACCGTTCCTGCGGCCATTGATTAATGGAGAAGTATAATCTATAAATTGCACAAAAGGTGAAAGCTGTTTTAAATCGTCCCAGTTGAAACTGTATTCCGGATTATATGAATCTATCTTTCTTGTTTTTTCGTTGGCATCGGTATGAGAAACAAAGACGACATTTTGAAGCGCTTTTTTGCCCGCTCCCTCATCAATCGCTTTTTTAAGTGCAGCATAGGGAATCTGAACACCACCGGCAGCAAAAATCATCAATGGTTGTTTTTTTGATGCTTGGCGAATCTGACCAGCAAGATGGGCAATTGCCGCTTTCTTCTCTTCATCCGACCGGGAAACATCAAAAAAAGCGTCATCCCCATCAACTTCTTTAATTATTCCGAAAAGCACAGCTGTTTCCAAAACACTTTTTCGGTGCTCTTCCGCATGTGTGGGTTCTCCTCCAAAATTGGTATTGAAGTGAAAATGGACAATCCGGCCGGCCAAACCTGCACGGTCAAAAATTGCTAATGTCATGGCTGAAGCCGCTATGTCGTCCCTGTCCTGATTATATCCATCGCAGGAATAGGCACAGTTATAATTACGTTGTGGCTTATTTTGCGGATGATCCTTTTCTATATTCTTATTTTGTTTCTGGGCGCTTGTAACGAAAGAAAAAGCCATGAGGATCATTAAGAGTAACAACAGATGTAAATCTTTCATATATAAGGTGTCAACTAATTATTTTTTACCGGTTAAAATTTCCTTCACCACATTGTAATAAATATAAGGATTGTCATTCGCATACTTGCGATTAGGATTGGCAACATCTTTTGTATCGTGAATTCCCCAATTTATGTTATCACAAGTATCATCATACGAGCCATAAACACTATAATGCCCAGCCTCAGCTACCCAATCCACCCTTTCTATCCATTGTTGCTGGCTTATATAGGTTGAGCTACCCGGGTGTAAACCAGAAGTTGGACATACGCACCGTATTTTTCCATCTGAACTTTGCTGTTTATCACGATATCCCCATCCATCTGTTGGGGTGTCTTTAAAATCCTGATTGTATTCATGGGTTCCCCGATAGAATTTTGAAAGATAGGTTTTATGCTCATCCGGGGTGCCATTCCAAAGCGTGTCCACTAATACGCCGGGATAAAACATAGTTATTATTTTTCTGTCATCACCAAAACCGTAAGTTCTGTAATGACTATCCTGAGCGTAATTTTCCCAGATATATTTAGCCTGCATATTCCAAAACTCTATATGACCGATCGTTTTTAACCAGTCCGGCATTTGGGGTTCAGATCTCACTGCATCCGATACAACTGCCCCAATCATGATGAAATATTCCATCTTCTTTTCTGCGCAAACAGTGCGTATGTTTTCAATCATAGGTTTGAATTCATCCCATAATCGGGTTCATTGTGCTGGATTTGTCATATCGATGTATACTACATTAATTCCTGCATCCTGGATATCCGTTAATATTCCCCGAACTTGATTTATATCCCCATAATCATGACTCTGGTTCCATTTTCCGTTAATTAAAAATGGTCCCATGTTTGATCCCCTGCAACAAATTAGCAAACCGGTAACCGGTTCGCCGGCTTGTACGTTATGGGATGGGATAGCCAAAAAAATGGCAATAATAAGTAGCAGTGTGCTTGCTTGTTTCATCATACTATTTGATATGAATTTTTATTTTATATATATATCCACCTGATTTCACTTGCTCATTTTTATCGGGGAAAATAACCTCACCCGTACAATTGGGTGGAATAAGCACGGTGTATTCATATTCACCTTCACCTGTTTTTTTCCACTCAGCCTTTATTTCACCATGAATAGAATTATAGCTGGCCTTGGCAGAATTAAGTCCATCAACAAACTTTGGATGAAACACGATCTTTTTAAATCCGGGTGACGAAAGATCAAAATTGATTCCTGCCAAATGACGGTAAAAGTAATTATCGACAAAACCCATAAAATAATGAATATGTGATCCCCCATCGAGCCAATGCTCCCAAAGTGAAGTTGCCCCATTTTTTAGCATAAATCCATAACCGGGAAAAGTACCGTTGATAGCTACTTTATAGGCTACATCTGAATATCCCAATTGAGGTAACAATTCCCATAGAACCAGACCGGTAAAAATCCCCCCATAAATGTGCATATCCCTGTTTACTGTTATATCATGGATTAAATCGTTTAATACTTTCTCCCGATGTTCGGGTTTTACCAGTCCATAAAATAATGCCAGGGCATTTGGCCCCTGACGATAACCCGTTGAATCTAACCCCTCAAAACGTTGTAATTCGTCATCAAAGAAATAAGTATAGACAGCTTTTTTAACCACATCAGCTTTTTGCTGCAACGCTTTTTGGTCTTCCTTTTTGTCAATTATTTTTGCCATTTCCATCATTCGGGTAAGTACCTGGTAATAATTCATGGTTACATATACTTCTTCTCCCTCATCGGGTCGGTTGCCAAATACCGACGACCAGTCGGATAAAACATCAGTGAACAAACCTGGCTTATCTTCAACCTGATTAATATTCCAAACACTTTCAGTAAAGTGCATCATTTTGTCCCAATGTTGTTCAATAATTCGGGTATCGCCGTAGTAATTGTACATGTAGTAGGGAAGCTGAACACCGGCAGAACCCCACAAAGGAGACATTCCGTTAACATATTTGTTGTCGGGTGCAATAACTGACAATCCACCTGTCTCTGGATTTTGTCCATCGAAGATGTCCCGGATAAACTTGGTCATTGATGCAGCCAAATCGTAATTGCCCATTCCCATTTCTATTCCCGTAACAGCATCACCCATCCAGCCATTTTTTTCACGGTGCGGGCAGTCGGTTGGAATACTATGAAGGTTAGAAATCATGGCTTTGTCGCACAACTGATGAATGCCATTGATAGTTGAGTCAGAACACTCAAACCTTCCCACTTGTGTTACATCCGAATTTACCTGACAAACTTCAATATCATCTTTAGTTAGTTGGTTTGGGTGACCTTGAATTAAAAAATATCGGAAACCTTTATAAGAAAAACGGCAGGTTGCCACTTCATCAGGTTCACCTTTGGCTATGTATGCTGATTGCTGCAATCCGCCCGGCTGGCCTATATTCATAACATTATCTTCTTCACCGTAGTAAATTATTATTCTGGTTCCTTTTGGAGCATTTACTTTGATGTTAATCCATCCTGCCATATTGGTTCCTGCATCGCCCCAAATTTCACTCTTCCAGTCCTCCCCGGTTTTTAACTGAACAGGCTTTGTTTTTTGAACGACCCTGATAGGCTCATTTAACTGGGCCCTCAATTTGCCTCCAGGTGACGGAGCTATATTGACTTTCTTCCATGAATCTGTATTAATACCCGGGTTGTTCCATCCCTGGACTTCTTTTGTAGCGTCGTAAATTTCACCCATATGAGGGTCATCATACACAATAGGACCTGCAGTAACTTTCCAGCTTAAGTCAGAAATAATATCTTCTTCAGAGCCATCAGTGTAAATAATTCTAAATCGGCATTTTAACTTTGGCTGACCTATATAGCCACCTTTTTTCCAAAAACTCCAGTGGTCGTTTGCCAGTAAGCCGTAATTACCACGCCCCAACATAACCCCAATGGCATTTTCGCCTTTTTCGAAATGTTCAGTTACATCGTGCGAAACATAAAGAACTGTCTGCGGATAATTGGTCCACCCCGGGTCAAGCACATGGTCACCAACTTTCTTCCCATTGATGTACAATTCATGGTAACCAATTCCGGCTATAAATGCCTTTGCAGATTTTATCTCTTTTTCGGCTTTGAACTCTTTACGCATAAGGGGGGAAGGATCGTATGGATTTTCGTAATGAAAAAGATGTCGTTCCCATAACGACATTCGGGCTCCAAAATATGCAGGCAAATGAAATTCATGACATTGCTCTTCAACAGCCTTCCGTTTCCACCAGTTTGTTTCCCATTCTTCCTGTGTTTTCCATGCTATCCATTGGGCTTCTTTCCAATCTTCATCTGCAAATAACCCTGTTGAAAAAGTAGCTGATTCACTCCATTCCGAAGCCTTTCTATTTTTGTCCCACACTTTTACTTTCCAGAAATAATTACTTGCAGGTTTAAGTTTTTCGCCTTTATAAACTATATGGGTATTATGGCTCGATTTAATAGTTTTTGAGTCGAAAGCATCACCAATATTTTGATCTAGTTTTTTTTTTGAGGTGGCAACCAAAATTTGATATGCGCTTTGAAATTGTCCTTCCTCATCTGACTCAAGCTGCCAGTAGAAGCGCGGATCTTGCATGTCAATCCCTTCAGGATTTTTCAGGTATTCGCATTTCAGATTTACAGGGTTTATCTGAGCATTTAATAACGATGTTGTTAATAACAAAAATGCAATCAAAATTTGTTTCATCCGAAAATAACTATTAAGTTAAACAATATCAGTATTTTGAAAAACAGCATGAACTACCCCACCGCAGCAGCGGGGTAGTTCATTCAGTTTGTTAAATTCTATTATTGAAAAATCAAATGCTTATTAACCCAGGTTGCCGGATCTTTCCTGAAAAGAGCAAGCATTTCTTCGGCTGTGACCTGGTTAATTTCCCGGGAAACATATCCCTTTTTCTGGTTTGCAATATCTGTTTTCATGATCTCTTCAAACCGGACAACCAGCGCAGCAGGTATCTCCTTTCCAGTATTTGTGTATTTGCGCATCATCCAGGTCAGGTTTGACTCCCGGCAGTAACAACGGATTGCCGTAACATACTGTTCCAGGATCCTTAGATCGATAATCGTTCCGGTAATATAATCATGATAGGGAGAGGTGACCTGTGTTTTCATGCTGATATTTTCGAATACACTTATTGCTTCAAGCAATTTTGAAGCGGACGCCTGGCACCGAAGTTCCACATCTTCGAAAAACCATGGATCCAGCACTTCGTTTTCAGTTGCCATAAAAAGACTGCGGCGAGTTGATTTCCATGATGGCGAGGGAGCCACTTCCCCCATGATGTGTGCAACATCCCATTGATGAAATACCTGGAGTCCGGCTGCATTTTTGGGTACGCTCCTGAATCGCCATGTAGCATCCCATGGGAAAAGAGAGATGCCCATTGCAGTTGCTTCCCAGGCATCGAGTATGCCTGAGTTTTCGCCGAAGACTGCAGCCAGTTCCTTTAGAGCCGCCTGGTTTGATTTTCCCGGATTGGCGAATTTGATGGCAGCCATCTGTAAACTGGGATCATATTTATCAGGTAAGGTTCCGTAATATTCCTTCACACCGCTGAGCAGTTCACATTGTGCCAGTGCATCAAATTCCTCGCCAACAAGCCGGGGTGCGGAAATCCTGCCCAACGGCTCCAGCTCTTCGGTTGCACTGGCCATGAACAGCTCTCCAACTACAGGGATATTCTTTTCTGAAAGCAGTCGCACCATATTTTTGAACCATACATCCACAGGCCGTGCAAGCTGAACCTCGGCAATATTTGAATGCAGAAACATTCCGAAATTCTTCAACGGAAGGGAGGGAATACAGGTATATATCTGTCCGGCCGACAATTCCCAGGGTTCCCACCAGAGCATCCCCTGCGGACTAAGCTCTGCCCAGGTTTTTGTAAGTGTCTGCAAAAAGGCAGGAAGCCTTTCATGCAAGGGGATTTCCCGGTCAGTAGGCCCGTCTCCGAATTCATTGGCAATCCAGGCTTCCTGGTCAAAGGTATAAACCTGGATGTCATCCAGTTCGGGCACTTCCTTCTTCAACCGCCGAAGCAGGTCGACATATTTATCTACAACCTCTTGTTTCTGAATACTGTTCTTTTCAGTGGCAATATCTATCAAATCGGGTCGCAGTGATTTATACAGCGAATCAACCCGCGGAGCACCAAAGTGGAACAGTGTCCGGAAACCGGCAGCTTTGGCCAGCTTCGCACGCATCCTGATGTTGGCCAACCTTTTATTGATGAGGTCCTTATTACCAATGCCCGGGACATACAATATATCCTCGAGATTAAGAGGTTCATCGGCTGGTCTTGCACCCCAGGCAATATTGAGCTGGATTGTGTTAAATCCAAGCTTTTTGAGAGCGGTCAGTTGGGACTCATCATACCGGATGTCAGCATTGGCCGGATTACCGATGATTGCAATTTTGTATTTGTAACCCTGTTGACCTGTTGAAAATTGACAGACCAGCACGAGTAAAAAGACTGCAATAAATTTCATTGGAGAATTCATTTTAATTAAACTGTTAATTGATTACTATTTTGTTACCACATCCCAAACCTTTGAACGGACGGATTTACCCTCTTTGCCTTCAACCGTCAGTATCACCGTCCATTCGCCGCCCTTGCTGTATTGATGCACCGGATTTTGTTCTTCAGAAAACTTACCATCCCCAAAGTTCCAGTGCCACTTTTGGACCTCACCATCTGACTTATCATAAAACCTGAAAATGCGCTGTGAACGATCTTCTTCAATCCATCGCCAGTCGGCTGACAGATTTTTCGTAAAGGACGGATCCAGCGGCATCAGCCGGAATGCACAGAGGTAGGATGCATCACTGATCATCCTTATGTCATGTGACAGGTTCATGAAGGATTCACACTGTTTGCCGTCAAAATCAAGCATGGACCAGGAAAGGCCGATTAATTCATTTTCCTTTAACTGCGAAACAACCGATTTATCAAATCCTTCATGGGATGCATAATCACAGGGCGTGATATAAAATTCCAATTGCAGTCTTCCACTTTCACCGGACTTAAAATTGTATTTGTAAGCCACCTGGGCATAGGGGAATTCTTTTAGCCATGGCGTAGCACCCCAAATCATGGCCCAATCTTTGTCTTCTACGGGTGTAAATACATGATAATTCTGGGCATGGCCCCCGTGACCCTTAAAATACAGCTCATTTTTCGTCATTTTATTGATGTTCCCGTTTTTATCATCAATGAAAGGTCCGCCCGAAACATCACCATCCACAACTACTTCAAAAATATCCTGCCTCATTACCGGGTCTATGAAATCCCAGTAATCGTCATACGCATCAATATAAAAATACAGGCGGTTCAGATCCTTTACCCACGCCACCTTAACATTAAGGTCAAAATCTTTGGGATCCTGGTCCCTGCCCACTCCATATTCTGTATTAACCAGTTCATTTACTCCCACGATAAATGAATCGGGAACTATATCCCAATCGGAGAAATCACCGTCAATGCGGGGGGTCTGGTTTTGTGGAAACTGGTATACTTTGAATTCCTTGTCATGACGGGCGAAGGACATTGTCAAGAGGGCCAGTGCAGGGATGAGAATGAGTTTGTTTTTCATGGTATATATTTTTATGATTGATGTTATTTTTTCCACTCGTCACCTAAAACTTCGAACAGGCTCACACCGTTGGGGAAATCAAATTCGAACACTTGACCGGTTTCCTGAGCTCTTTTTACTTTTTTCTGATAGTCCTCTTCTGTTTCATTTGGCAACCAGTACCAATCGTGATAAGTATAGGATGTATCCATTATTTCTTCAATCTGCTTAACCACATCAGGATAATAGAAAGAAAGGTCGTGTTCTTCACGGGTGTCCTCTTCCAGAAGACAAAGCCGGAGCGGTTGATCCGGGGATTTTCTGTACCCTTTCCATGCACCCATGCGCACAGACTGCTCTCTGTCGCAATTAAAATAAAGGTATTTATGGGGGGTGAAATCTTTAGGATTTCCACCCAGTAAAGGCCACAGATCAATTCCATCGATTTTGTGGTTAAAAGTCGCGCCTGCCAGATTTGCTGCTGTTGGGAAGAAATCAGGCAACCAAACAGGATAGCTTATAGCGTTTGGCTTGATGACACCTTCCCAGCTGACAAAGAAGGGAACCCGGCAACCACCTTCTTCAACAGAAAGCTTCTTGCCGGAAAAAGGGCCTCTGGTCTGTAACCATTCGTCATTGGAAGTATATCCGTTATCTGATGCAAAAAAGATGATGGTATTTTCATAAATCCCTTGTTTTTTTAGTTCATCAATCAGCTTACCCACCGATTTATCGAGACGTACGACCATGGCTGCCCATTCCTGCACAGGCTGCGGCATATCAAGATTTTTCATCTCTCCAATGTTATCGACCATAGGCCAGGCATGAGGAAGCTGTGAAGGATAATACAGAAAGAAAGGTTTATCCTTGTTGTCCCTGATAAATTTCAAAGCAACATTTTCAATCTCGTTCACAGAATAAACCCATCCTTTGGGATCCTTTAACTCCTCAATAAAGATATCTCCATTTTCATCATAGGTATTGTAATTCGCTGGCGGGTTTCTATTCATCAAATAGCGTTTTGCCATGTCAAAACCCTCATTCTGCGGATAATCAATTTTCTTATCATTCAACCACAGATGAGAAGGAAAATAGGTATGAGCACCCATTTGGCTGTAAGATCCAAACGACACATCAAAACCCTGTTTATATGGAACGCCATCAGAGCCTGGCTCGCCCACAGCAGCTTTTCCGGCGATGCATGTCGCATATCCGGCAGTTTTTAGTACCTCTGCAATGGTAATATCCTCATCCCGAAGCGGTTCCTGCCCTCTTGCACTGCCGTTCATCCGGATGGAGGCATGGCCTGAGTGTAACCCGGTCAGCAAGCCTGCCCGCGAAGGGGAACACGATGGCGCTGAAACATACGCCTGGGCAAACCTTACCCCTTTTGCTGCGAGCAAATCCAGGTTTGGCGTGCTATAGTGCTTCTGACCATAACAGCTCAGATCCCTGAAACCCATATCATCGGCCAGAATAAAAATAATATTTGGGCTCTTATTACCTTTTTTGTCTTTTTTGTCTCCCGGAACCCGGGACCAACATGCCATAACAAGTAAAATGGCCAATAGTGATAAAAGAATCTTTTTCATTGTTTTCCGAGTATTGTCCCAAAGGATTACTTATTCATGTCTCTGGTAGAACTGCAGCTGCATTTATATTTTTTATTTTCAAGTCTAAATTCGCATAATTCGTTAATTGAAGCTTCTTTCACTGCTTCGGTCCATTGGAAGGAAGGTCTGATAAGAGAACTAGTTTAGCGGCCCAGTCCCTTCCAGTATCTGGCTTTTCGGGCAGAAATATCCGGCCTTTCCTGTCCGATTCAACTAAAAAATCGTCAAACCAATCCCCTGTCTCCGGATTGAACCAATGAAATACATAGGAAGAGGAAGGAAGCATGCCACAAAGCCCAGGAAGCGGTGCGTCATTTTCAAAATACAGGAGGGCAAAGCTCTTGTCTTCGGTTCGCATCATGAAGGACCATCCATCAAGTCCCTGAGGGTGGCTTCCCTCTGCCTTCCTTGGACTCAGATCCTCCGAAGCCGGTTCCAGGTCCTGGTAAAGCCTACCTTCAGAGAGAAGGAATTTCCTTAGATGCTGCATATATCCATTGGATTCAAAGCGGAGGGCCTCCCAGATATAGGGATGATGGTTCCCCTTCTCGCCAGTAGTTACACAATCATATCCTGAGTGACCATGAACATGCCCTGCCAGTCCGCCCGACAGCACCGAACCGTACATGGATGCCCGTGTGAAATAGTTATCCCTGGGAGAATTAGTGATAGGCCACTCCCCGGCGGGATGATTTGCCTTTCCTTCCCATCCTGTATATCGTGGCTCCAGGTTCGCGAAGGGGTAGGGTGGTTCAAGCCTGAACATGTTTTCCAACAAAGGGCTGATACCATGATCCCTGGCCATGTTGTTCCCGGCGCTGTGCATATTCAGCCAGGGACATTCCTTCCCGTGGCCAAATTTTACCAGGGTAGTGGCTTCGATCAGGGTGGTAACCGGTTGTCCGAAGGGAGGAGAACCATATTTCTCCAACTGGTAGCTCAGGGTCTCATTAATAACATCGATATCTTTTTGTTCTATTCCTCCATCCAGATGAATTCCACTGAAAATGAGGTTATATGCCCCATAACGTGAGAATATGTATTGTGCATAGCGTGAATAGGATTCCCTGAAATTGAAATAGGCTTCCCAGGTATGATAGTGATCCCTTCGCATGGGCTCAAGAAAGGGAACAAATCCCATGTTGGAAAGATAGTGCATCTTCTTGTCAAGGCTTTGGAAATATGCAGGAATAATGTAATCGTAATCTGCACAATACTCATGATTATCTGACATTTCGAAGGGTTTGTTTCCAAGTTCGTCCTGCATTTCTTTACTTAAAAACTCACCTTCCTGACTCGGATAGCCCCATTTTGCCCAGCTTGATCTTATAACCACTCCGTTATCATCTTCCAGGTGCCAGGGTTTACCATCCATATCCCAGTTGGGGTAGCAGGCTATGAGGTTTACGGAATTGTATTCTTTTCCTTTCAGATATGATATTAAGCCTTCGAATGTGATACCTGGAGCCGGCTGGTAGTCTTTCCCGGGATCTACCCCCGAATAGGGTACTCTCCAGGTGGTGGCTGCCCACCACGTATCACCAGACAAAAAGAAGGGAGTTCTGTCGGCATACTCAAAAGCATGACCATTGGCTGTGGCCCTTATAAATCCCCTTCGGTTTGGATTTTCTTCAATCTCTTCAGTAGTCCAGGGAATGGCGGTGAAACCACCCGATTTGCCATGCAGACCTTCATCGCTCTCCTTGTTTGTACCGCTTGTCCATCTCCACTGGCCGGGTGTTGTGGCCACTACCCTGACCCTGAATGTCTGTCTGCCGTCCCAAAATCCGAAAACCCGTTTATTAAATCCGGGACCTGAAAGATCTATCCAGATGTTTACTTCGCTATATGGATTTTCATAGTGGTTTAAGGCATTAAAGGTGATCTCGTGCATTTCCCAGGTATGAACCTGCTGGCCATATAGATAAACGCACTGAAAAAATAATATCAACCACAATCCCAATTTCATAATACACTTACTAAATTAAAGCCTTTATTAGCATTTATTACTTCAACTGGCTTTCCATGAATATTATTACGAAAACTATCGATTAAAAGAAACTTTCAAGTCATACTCTCCAATACTTTCAGAGCTAACTTTAAGTATTGCTGAGCCGGATTTTCAGGGAATATTTTTCAATACTGCCACAGCTTTTAGCTCTCCTTTTTAATAAGTAACCCCTGGCCAATACAAGCGATAATCATCTACCAGTTAGATTCTCCTTTACCACATTGTAATAAACATAAGGATCATCATTCGCATACTTGCGATTAGGATTGGTAACAATTTTTGTATCGTGAATGCCCCAATTTATATTATCACAGGTATCATCATACGAGCCATAAACACTATAATGCTCAGCCTCAGCTACCCAATCCACCCTTTCTATCCATTGTTGCTGGCTTATATAGGTTGAACTACCCGGGTGTAAACCAGAAGTTGGACATACGAACCGTATTTTTCCATCTGAACTTTGCTGTTTATCACGATATCCCCATCCATCTGTTGGAGTATCTTTAAAATCCTGATTGTATTCATGGGTTCCACGATAGAATTTTGAAAGATAGGTTTTATGAATATCCGGAGAGGTATTCCATAGTACATCAACCCATTCTCCGGGATAAAACATATTTATCATTTTTCTGTTATCGCCAAATCCATAAGTTCTGTAATGGCTGTCAGTAGCCCAATTTTCCCAAATATATTTTGCCTGGTTGTTCCAAAACTCTAAACTACCTACAGTTTTAATATAATCAGGCATCTTTTGATCACTTCTAACAGCATCGCTTACAACAGCCCCAATCATTATGAAATATTCCATTTTCTTCTCTGCACAAACGGTACGTACATTTTCAACCATTGGACGGAATGCCTCCCACAAATAGGTCCATTGTGATGGATTAGTCATATCTATACATACAATATTAATTCCGGCATCTTTAATATTTTGCAAAATACCTCTAACCACATTTATGTCGCTATAATCGTGTGCAGGATCCCATTTCCCGTTAACCAGAAAAGGGCCCATGTCAGTGCCCCTGCAACAAATCAGCAAACCGGTAACCGGTTCGCCGGCTTGTAAGTTATGGGATGGGATAGCCAAAATAATGGCCATAATAAGTAGCAATGTTCTTACATTTTTCTTCATAATATGCTTTTTAAAATTGACTTCAAAGTGCTTTTAATGCTTTGGATTTATGATGATTACCTCATAGGACTTCTTGCCAAATCCTCGTTGAACTACTATCTAATTCTTAATAAATCTTTCCAAATGCATCTTCTCATTCTGCATTATCATAAGAATATAAACACCTGCAGGTAAATGCTTTAAGCTAATCGTTGATTGAGAACCGGAAATATGTTGAAAAACTACCCTTTCACCGATAGTATTGTAGATTGTTGCTTCAGCATTCTCAAGTCCGGCATTAGAAAACCGAATATTTAATTCATGGTTAGCCGGATTGGGAAATACCGTGATTAGATTTTGCCCTGATGAGAACTCAGAAATCCCAACAGCAAGCGAAACAACAATATTTATAGTTGTATCTTTTATATGTCCTGTATTATCCGAGGCAACAGCTTTTAAGGTATAGCTTCCAGCGGCCATATTTGTCAGTGGCTTATAACCATATCCCCAAATGTAAGGTGCCGTGTAATCCTTACTTACTAAAACGTCATTTGCATAAAGTTCGACCTCGTAAATACTAGTCTCATCTATTGCATTTACTTCTACCATTACTCGAGCGGGTGCAGTGAAGATTTGGTTGTTTAACGGTTTAATAAAGTAAACCTCAGGGGCCTTATCGGGCTGACCAACACTAATTCTTATTGTTTCTGTTGCGGTATTTCCGTTTGCATTGGTTGCCACCGCTTTTAAGGTATAATATCCCTCGGCCATGTCTGCAAGCAATGAGTTGGTTGGGTTCCATTGATAAGGAGCTTCGCTATCTTCACTTACCAGGGTTTCGTTTATATAAAGCTTTACGTTTAAAACACCATCTTCCGCTTTTGCATCTACTTCTACATTAATACTTGAGTTTATTTCGAATGCATTGTTGTTTAATGGGTTAATAAATGAAACTTCAAGACTTGAGGTTAACTTATTCTTTAAAACATTGTAATAATAATACGGATCATCAACAAGATACTTATACATAGTATTAGCATTTTTGGTATTGTTGATACCCCAATGAATATTATCATTATTGTCATCATAAGATCCATATATACTATAATGATCTGCCTTGGCAGCCCAATCAATTCTTTCTGCCCATTTCTCAGCAGTAATGTGTACAGCAGAGCCCGGATTGAGGCCTGCTGTTGGACATACAAACCGGATTTTTCCATCGGAACTTTGCTGTACATCACGATATCCCCAGCCATCCGATGGGGTGTCAGTAAAATCCTGATTATACTCATGAGTGCCCCGATAGAATTTTGAAAGATAGGTTTTATGCTCATTAATAGTATTATTCCATAAAGACTCAACCAATATGCCGGGGTAAAACATGTTAATTATTTTTCTGTCATCTCCAAAACCATAGGTCCTGTAATGACTATCAGTAGCCCAATTATCCCAAATATATTTTGCCTGGTTGTTCCAAAACTCTAAATGACCAACTGTTTTCATATAAGCCGGCATACCTGGTTCATTTCTAACGTCATCGGTTACAACAGCTCCAATCAATATGAAATATTCCATATTCTTCTCGGCACAAACAGTACGAATGTTTTCAACCATAGGACGAAATTCATCCCATAACCTGGTCCATTGTGACGGATTACTCATATCAATACATACGATATTGATTCCGGCATTTTGAATATGAGTTAAAATACCTCTAACCTGATTTATGTCTCCATAATTGTGGTTCGCATTCCATTGCCCATTAATCAAAAAAGTTCCCCTGTCGTACTCGCCTCCACCCCTGCAGCATATTAGTACACCGGTTACAGGAATGGCAGAATCTAATTTGGCTGTCTTTGTTACAAAAAAGCTCATATTTATGGAAACAGGAAGATATTCTGCATTACCTGTCTGACTAACCAATATATTAACAACTCCAACTTTACCTGTCAATTTTACAGAATCATTTTCGAGTACTGCGGGTCCTGATACATAACTATAGGTGACAGGTAGTCCGGAAGAAGCAAATGCATTGATTTTGAAGGGCTGATCAACAGTTGTTTTAACACCAAAAGGATTAAAACTGATTGTTTGTGTTTCAATATTGACAACCTGTATTTTGGCAGAGTACAATCTAAGTGTGGCAACACGTTGACAAATTGCTACCGCTCCAATGTCATTAACTAACATATCTGAGAATGAACCAACCAGCTCCATCGATGCATTATATACACTACCTGCGGTGTAATTAGTGCCTGATTTATCAGCTAATTCAATTTCAACCAATGGGTTATTGTTAACGAACACATAAATGGAAGAATCCATGTCTTCGATTCGGAAAGTGTTTATATCTTTAAAATTTGTAACACTGTCGGATTTGGGAACTTTAATCCTTGTTACAGGAGTATTGTTACTTACAAATGCACCGGAAAACTGAACAATTAACGAATCTCCTGTGGTTGAAGGGTAAAAGGCAATGCCTTCAGAATTAAATCCATCTCCTCCTTTTGTATCAGCCGGTTCCTGAACCCCATCACCACCCTGATTCCCTACTGATCTAATAACTATTCCACCATAGTTGGAGCCAGTTCCATATCCTATTTTGGCCTCTAAGAAATAGGGTGCACTATAATTCACTTTTGATCGAAGAATACGTTTTTCTATCCATTCAAACTGCAAATATCCATTTGCAATATCAGTTGCAGTAAAGATATTAGATACAATAGAAAACCATTGGTTATATAATTTAGGTCCATCCCATTGATTTGTAGTAAAATCCTGTTCATAAACTGTTTTCATTGAATAAGCCGGGCGTTCATTCCAGGTTTGTGCTTTCAGGTCTGCACCAAGCCATATAATTAGCTGCAATTGAAGTACGAAGAATAGTCTTGTTTTCAAAACTGTTTATTTAATTGTTATTGATTCGAGCTTTTTGTTTCTATCCATTATATCATCGAACAATGCTTGTCCCGATATATCGGGAGAACACCGAGCGCCGAATTTCGAAGGCTTCAAACTGCATGACTGCATGACTGCATTACTGCATGACTCCTTCATGCTACAGTACCGCATGCGCTCCGCGCAATTCATCATTCATAATTCATCATTCATAATTTTTCTTCCAGCACATAGTTGGCTCTGCGTTCCGGGGCATTGTCGCCGTTGAGGAAAAACTCCGAAATATCCCCGATTTTCTGAATATTGTCGGCCCAATGGAATTCGAGGGCTACAGTCGTTGTCTCCATTATGGCAGACCGGGGAACCGATACCATAAGCTTATTTTCCTTTACCTGGTAAGGTATTGCAACAGTCTTTCCAAAGGAACCGTCTTTTGCAAGACTGATGAGTGTTGTGTTTTTAGCATCTGTTACCCTGGCATTTACCACATAATCATATCCCTCCCAACCTGTTTCCTTGTTCTGATCGGCATCGATGAAAAGCAGCATCCAGTTCTTGTCTGACGAAGATGTAATGGTTTCGCGTGTTTCGGCATAGAAACAGATGTTCTTGTTATCAAACGCCGCCTTCATTGTCACCAGGTCATTCCTTCCCGTGTTGTTCACGTAAGGTCCTGCCTGTCCCTGGCCTGCACTGTTTCTGTGTTCTGTATCCAATGTATGGTCAGAATAAACGGCCAGGGCTCTGTTCCATTGACCAAAATCTCCGGTTACGCTCATTGCAAGAGGAGGAACTGCTCCTGTTGGTTTTTCCATACCCTTGTATTTCCGCACATTGGCCATCAGCTGGTAATAATAATTATCCGTATGACCACCTGTCATGGGTTCTATGTCCCTGCTGAATTCCTGGTTATACTGATCGATAAAATAATATTCGCCTGTTTTCAATTCTCTTCCGGCTTTTCCCAGGTGGGCGCCCGGGTAAAAATCCCATACCTGCAGTGCCTTATCCTTATCTTCGCCCATCTTCTGTGCACCGGCGCTCCATTCATTCCACCCTGTCACAAATACAAATTTCGGATCCACTGCATGCGCACGGTTCCACTGTTCCTGGAAGCATAATCCATTGGCGGTAACCGGGGTGACGTCATATTTATCGGAAGGAGGCTGGCTGAAATTATGAAAACTCCTTCCAATGTTGGATATCGGATGTTGTCCGACGGCAACCGGCACCATCTCTTTTTCTGAGGGTGAATCGTGCCAGCCAATGGCCTGCGGATAATGGTCAACCCAGGGCCATTTGTCTTTCCCCCACGGACAGCTCTGGTACCATGGAAGTGTTGTCCATGCCCAGCTCTGGCGTATTGAAAAGAAATTTTTGATCTCATCAGGGAAAACCACATCATTGTTTAATTTCCTCGAAGGTATTTCATGCTGGCCGAACAGGATGAGGGGCTTTCCTTTCCAGTTAAACCAGAGATCGGGATACATTCCTTTCCGGTAAAATTCATTCCATAGTTTATTTACTGAAATCTCACTTCCAAGAAAGGTTATATCAGGGGTCTTCTCTCCCTTTGCACGCATTTCCCTGTATACTTCACAAACCGGAAGGTAAACCTCGGGAAATGTCCTGTCATTGGTCACGTCAAATATGATCACATCCACACCGGCATCCGATAGCTGCTGGGCATGGAGACGGATCATCCATCTTTCGTTTGACAGATAATAACCGTTTTCCGGTTCTCCCCAGAAATGATCTCCGTCTCCCCATTGCGGATTTTCGGGATCGGCCTTCATTATTTTGGTAACATCAAATGGTCCCTTTCCGCCCGGATTAATGTGTGTCATGAAATAAAACATGCCCACAAAACGGTCCTGTTTCACCGGACCGCATTCTTCGTATGTCGGAAGTTTTCTTCCAAGCGCATCGGTGGCAACCCAGTCATCCACCCTCAGATTGCGGCTTGCAGCTTTTTTCTTTGCAGGATCAATTTCTCCCAAAAAATTCACCTCATCCCAATCCGTTATACCGATAACCGCTTTGTAAGGATCAAATACCTTATCTTCATTGGGTTTATCTGCAGCCTGGAAAACATACCACACCGGTTTGGCCCCTCCCGGTTCTGTCTCATCATCGGGAAACCTGCGCAAGCCGATACGCAATCCGCCCTCACCCCGGCTGTCAAACCAGTTATGCCACTGGAACCCGTCAATGCCATCGAGTTTTTTCATTTTCTTCCAGGCATAGGCAAAACCGGCAGCCTGTTCTTTCAGATTTTGGTCGGAATAATCGCGGGAATTGGTGCCGTTTTCCGAAAGCCATAACGTTCTTTTGTATTTTCCCTGGTAAAGGACTTCCGGCTTTTTTATCCAGGCATTCAGTACTTCCAGGTTCTTAAATGTAATCAACTGTGTATTGTAGTCAAAGCTCACCCGCTGATCGAGCCATGTTTTGGGCTCAAACAGGTCTTCCGGATAAGGATGCTGCGCCATGGCCCACTGAAAATCACCTTCGGTGCGCGTATAATCCAGCAGGATTTCCATCAGGTCTTTTGACGGGTAGAATTTTGGATCGGAAGTCCATGCCCAGTAATGGGTAAGCGTTACAAAAACTTCTGAATGCGGATTATAGCTCCTGGCAATATTGTAACACATGCGCATGGATTTGATGTAGGTGTCCATAAATACAAGGGCGGTTTTATCCCCTGCATTGGTCCATACCCATCCGGCATCCACCTCGTTGTGCATGATCCAGTGGTTGCACCTCCCGTACTTTTTATCAGCACGACTATAACGGCCTGCCAGGAAATCAAGTGCCGCGGCATAGCAATTGACGCTGGCCGGGTTTGTCATGTTCGGCATGGCATAAATGCCTGCAGGATCGCAGTCGGGATGTTGCAACAACCTTCCTATTGCCGTATCTGCGCAATTTTCAGTTTTATCGATCAGCAAAATGGCGGCAGTAACGATGTTGCGCCTGGCCGTTGTGCGGAATGTGGAATCGAACATATCCACATGTTTTTTATCGAAATAATAGGATTGACCGTTGTATTGATGTTCAATTCTGTCCGAAGCCGGCTTGCTGTACATAAATCCTGTTATCCATATGTTCACCGTGGCACTTGTAATATCCAGGTCCTCCAGGTCTTCCACATGGCTTCTTCCTGTGCTGAAACCGCCCAGTCCTTTCCGGCTGGTGGCTATTTCCACCGGAAGATCATATTTTGCCTTCACCTTGTTGGCATACCGGGCATGTGAAGCCAGCGTATATCCGGCAGAGGACTTTCTTGCCAGCACCCATTTTGACAGCAGCCTGTCATAACGGGAGCCATTCCTGTCGGCGTAACGGGGTGTATTTATTTTAAAATTCTTCCCTGAAATCGCTATGACCGCTGCAAAGGATTGTTCTTCGGTCACATCCTGGTATGGCGGTACCTCGCACAAAAATATTTTTTCATTCCCTGCCAATTCTCCCGTGATGGCAATTGAATTCTCCGTAACGGAAACTTGCTCGATTGAAGAAGAATATTCCGAAGCCAGGTAGGCTTTCAGATTGGTTTCAAGCACCGCTTCCTTTTTCTTTTTTTCCACGTAGGAAGCCGCCAGTTCAAGCTCCCTGGCTGTCCTCGACCTGAATGCCAGGTTTCTTACCTGCAGGCTTTTTCCCGAAATGCTTCCCATGTCCAGTCGAAGGCGGTCTCCCGGTTTCCCCCACCCTGCCAGATCATTCCCCAGGTCAACCGAATATTCCACCCATCCTTCGGATTGCCCTATACGGCTGATCAGCTTTGAATGAACCTTCCCTCCTTTGGGATAAAAATAGATCTCAAGGTGATCCAAACCTTTTGCACAAAAGTACTCAAAGGAGAGAACCGCGGATTCACGATTTAACTCCTGTTGCAGCGGTTTTGTAAAAATCCATGGATCATTCCCCAGAGTTTTTAATTCAACTACCCGATCTTGCAGGATGGCTGCCTTCAGATCGTTTACGCTGTCGGTTTCCAGTTCGAGCCTCACAGCCTTCGTACCCGGTTCGGTTTGTTGTGACCATCCCTGATACATAAAAGACAGAAACACCAGAAGTAATGTATTTTTCATATTCATGGTTTTTGATTGGTTACGGAACAATGCCTCCATTATCTGCTATTAATGATTTGATCTGATTGATAGGAACTTTCAACGGGCTTGTTTTCAACTTTGAGGCCAGGGCGGCAGCCGCTCCTGCAGCCTGTCCCATTCCCATGCAGGAAGCCTGGACCCGAAGTCCGGAATTTGCCAGACGATCGCTGCTGATGCAACGACCGGCAACCAGAAAATTCTGGCTGTTCTTAGGGATTAATGCGCTCAGCGGGATTGTAGGTACAATTCCCCGGGTCAGTTGTTTCGGTTCTACTCCGTTTTTGTGATGCAAATCAACCGGATAAAAGGAATAGGAAACTGAATCATCAAAAACTTTTCCGCTGATATAATCATCAAGGGTTATCTGATAAACACCATCTATCCGGTAGGTTTCCCTTACCCCTGTTTCGGGCTGCATCGATAAAAGCCGTATCTTTTCACAGCCGGGAAGTTCCCGCAGGAAGCGCAATGTAGTCAGCAGGGAATTTCTTCCGTTAATATTGGTGATGGTATTGGATTCGGAAGTAGTTGAATCGGCACCTGTAACATGCATTACGTTATCACCGGCGTTACTGAGTAAATGCTCAATATTGTTTCTGAAATCCTCTTCCTTAAGTCTGCCTTTCTTTACTTCTTCATTGTATCTGCTGCGGATCATTTTCAGATCAAGCGATCCAAAGTCATAGCCACCGATTGTGAACATCAGAGTGCCCGGCTGTGTTTCCTCTTCTCTCAATACATTAAAACCCGCCAGGGAAGATACGGCAGCATTTCCGGTACAGTCGATCAGCTGATTGCATGTAATTTTAGTATGTGTGCCTTTCCCTATGGTTTCAACTTCCCAATTATTGTCCTTAAACTGAACATCAACAGGTGTTTCATAATACCGGATATGAACTCCGGCTTTCAGACACTTTTCTTCAGCAAGAAGGGCATACAAATAACCATTTAAACGAATTTGATGTTTCCAGTGGTCCTGTCCAAAGGGGATCGAAAAGTCGGGAAGTGTATCATCATTTAGTTTGACGGTCTCAGAGACCAACTCCCAGCCAATACCCCCGATAACCTGTTTTCCCCATGCATAAAACAAACCGGGAAAAGCAACTCCTCCGGTGGTTATTGTTCCTCCCAGCTGGCTTCCATTTTCTACCAGTATGGTTGAACTTCCGGCCCGGGCGGCCTGAATGGCAGCAATAACGCCTGCCGTCCCCCCGCCGACTACAAGAACATCTGTCTTTAACGATGATGTACTCTTTAAGGACTTACTATCCAAATCGGATGCTTTCCCAAAAACCGGGATCATACTTCCCAGTGAAACACTGCCCGCCAATTTAACTATTGCCCTTCTAGAAATTTTTGACATGGTAATAATTTATAGACTTTTCAAATGAGAAAATCACGGTTTATCGGGTATTTTATTGAAATCTACAGGGAATCGATTACCCTGATTAAAATAACGATTCCAACCGGTTAAAATCAATATACAAAATGGGATATTGTTTGTACAAACTGATGGATTTAACCCAAAGGTTTTAACCGCAGAGGTTAGACGCTATCGTGAACTGATACTGTAAACTTCTGATTTTATTCATCGCAGATAAATTATTTTGAGGCGCTTTGCTTTCAAGGAGGACACAAAGCTTAACGACTCACCTATTTACCCATGTGCTCTTAAAATTCTTTTGCGTTCTTTTCGAAATTCTCCGGGCCTTTGCGTTAAAATTTTTCAATCGAATGCAATGAGATTCTCTGTGACCTCAAAAATTTATGGTCGTAAAAAAACAAAACTCTGAGGCCTCTGTGTTAAATTTTTGGCCATCTGACCCTTCCCTATTTTAACCCTTCCAGGTACTCCACCAGGGCATCCATGACAATCCCGCTTTCAAAAACCCTTAGATTATGAGGATTGGGAATCCCGTTAGGCCCGTAGTATTCATTTACCATGCCATACCGCTGAATGATATGGCTATTGACCAGGGTGCTGAAAACAGCTTTTTTCTCAAGCATATCAAGCTTTGTCAGGTCATATAAAAGGAAACCCAGAGTATGGCCGCAGAATCCCTCCACATCACCCGGCGCATTGGCAATGAACCCCGTGGAAGGATTGATAAAGGAAAGTGCTCTTTTTACAGCTTCCTTCTCAGCATTGTCCGGCAATGACACTCCGAACCAAACCGGCATAAGCACAAAATTTGTGACATTATACAGATAAAAAGAGCCGTCTTTTTTTTGCGCCCATTGTATTCCACCCATCTCAGGCCGATAGAAATGTTCCATTAACGACTTTTCCATCATGCCTGTTGCCTCCTGGTATTCATTAACTGGAATTCCTGGTTTCAGCAGTTTAAGATAATCAATATAAAACTTCAGGGAAGCAATACAGGCAGTAACAGATGACATTGACCACTGATCCTTGTTAAATCCGGTGAGCGCAGGAAAACCTCCGTATTCCATTCCATCCTCCTTAACACAATACTGTTCGGTTTCATCGCCATTGAAAGGAAGCAGCCAGTTATTTCCTTTTGCAAATTCCAGCTGAATATCCATGGCGAATTTCAGCATTTCATCCAGGCTTTTCAGAAAAGAAGTATCTCCTGTTGCCTCATAATATGCTTTGGCCAACAGGAGGACATAGGCCGGGCTTTCCGCAAACTGATTTCCATCCCCATGCGAAAATTTGTCAGCCCCCATTTGCACTGAATTGGGAATTTTACCGAAAACATTAAATTTATGTAAGGTTATTTCGAGGTATCTTTTAACTTCTTCAGTGTGCCCGCAAGCCAGCAATCCTTTGCATGCCCCGTAGGAATCCCTGATATATGAAAAGGCATATTTCCGTGTACCGGCAATGAATCCGCCGCACCGGTTCTGTTGCATTCTTATTCCCACCAGCATGGATTCAAGGATTTCATTGACCCTGCTGTCCGCCCATTCAAATTTGTAACCTTTGTTGATCCAGGATTTCCACTCTTTCAGCGATGAAGCGAGATTTTTATCAAGGTCGAGCGACTCAATGCGCTGCAGATTTTCTTTCGCAAGATTTGGATCCCTATCAAAAAGGCAGTGCACCAATCCTACCTGTTCTGTCTTTCCTGGGGCAACCTCAATTTTTACAGAAGACAGCGATGCAGAGGATAGGGAGATCCCGCATTGATTCCCCGGGTTGAATGCTATCAGCGCAAAACTTTCCTTCCAGTAGCCTCCGTCTCCGTTGCCAAACAGCGGGGAATCCTTATCTGCCTTTAATAACAGGGCTTTGCCATAAACGCCCTCACTGATCCCGGTTCCTTTTTTGATCTCAGCGTGGAGTTGGACGGTCAGCGTCTTGATTTCCGGAAGTGTTCTCAATCATAAAATGCCTTGTAATCAAAGGCATGCCGGGTGTTGCATACTCGAATACATGGATTCTGGCATCTCCGGCTTCGATCATATCGTAAAAAACTCCCGAAGACCGGATCCGGTGCATTTCAGGTACAAGGATTTTAGGTGCTCCATTCACCGTTACGGTGATGATCTCCGATTTAAGAAAATTGGGAGAGGTATAATCCGGTCCTATCAGGAAATCCCAGTTTCCCTTGCTGTCACCACCTCCACCCAAGATACCATTTCCAATAAAGTAGGGCTCTTCCCGCTGGTTAAGAAAAGGCACTGTATCTATCGCATCATAGGAGACAAATGGTTTTTGCTCGGCTGATAAAACAGTATTGCGCTGACCCAGGGCCAACAGGCATACAAGAACAAAAACTGAAATTCCGTGATTTTTAAACATTTTGTATCAATTATATTCTTATGTAACAAAATTATAAATGACTGAAAAAGAGTCACAAAAAGGGGTCGCTAAACTCTGCGACCTCAAAAAAGCAAAGCGCCTCAAAAAATCTTTGCGACCTTTGCGAATTCCTTCGTGACCTCCGCGGTAAAACTTTTACATATTCTTTTGGGGCAAAATTGTTTTATACTGAGGGACTCGTTAACTAAAATCCTTCCATGAACTATCCAATGCCCCGGAAACCTTTTTGTAAAGGGCAAACTTTTTATCATAAGCTTTAAAATTGGCCGGATTGGGCTCGATCCTGCATTTCATTTTGACCATGTGCTGTGCCGCTTCCTTCAGATCCTTAAATACACCTGCAGCCACTGCAGCCGCCATGGCACAACCCAGGGTTCCCAGTTCTTTTGTGTCAACAATTTCTACCGGAAGTTTAAAAACATCGGCAAAGATCTGCGCCCAGATTAATGAATTGGCGGCACCGCCGGCAAGACGGACAGCCTCTGTGGATACCCTGTTGGCCAATAATTTTTCCAAATGCACCATATGGCAAAAAACAATTCCTTCAAGTACGGCACGGATGATCTGTGGCCTCGTATGATGGCTGTCCAGACCAATAAATGATGCCTTTGCCTGGGGATTATAATTGGAACCAAAGATATAGGGCAGGAACATAATGGACTGCTCATCCGCGGATAACTTTTTCAGCCAGTTCATCACAATATTCGAAGACATTTTTGCCCAGTTCCTATGCCTTTTGCTTTTCTTCGGCCAGGAACATGTCAAGAAACCATTCGTAATTACTGGCTGAAGTCGGGCTGCACTCTTCAATCAGGTAATAGCCCGGCATGCAGTAAAGCGAATTCATCATCACCGATTTGTTCAAAACAGGCTTTTTTGAAATATACTCATTGATACTCCAGGTTCCCGCAATCACGCATATCTTTTCGTCATTCGTAATATCCATTGCAATAGCGCAGGCATCAATATCAAACATTCCACCGGCCAGGGCAGTACCTTCTTTCAGACCGGTTTCAGCCGCAGCCTTTTTGTTTACTCCTCCGCAAAAATCAGTAGAATATTTCAATGGCGGCAATGCATCGTAAAGATCCGCCAATCCATATTCGTTTAACAATTCACGGTCAAAACATACATCCTTAATATTCATCAGATTTGATCCCGAATAATCGGTTGCCTCAGCAAAGGCCTCCCCGGTTAATTTAAACCGGATATAATCTTTCACCTCGAATATCCATTTTATATCAGGCATGATCTCCGGCTTATTATCCTTAAGCCATGCCAGGAGTGAAACGGGCTGGCAGGCAAGGATTTTCTGAAATGTCTTTTCAAATACCCTGTCAGCTGTGCCATCTGCATTCCATTTTTCAGGATACATCCATGCCCGGCTGTCGGTGGAAACGATTCCGTTATAACAGGGTTTATCGTCTTTTCCCCACAGGTATAATCCCTTTCCATGCCCGGTACAGGCAATTCCCCTGATGTCTTCCGCTTTTAAGCCGCCATTTTCAACAGCCTCCCTGATCACCTTACAATTCACCTTCCAAAGGTCATCCATATCGCGTTCGGTAAACCCGGCCTGTGGAGTGATCATATTGAGCCGGGAGGAAGCAGAAGCTATTTCCTTTCCGTTACTATCAAAAATTACGGCTTTGCACAGGCTGCCGCCGTTGTCGATTCCCATAAAGTAAGTTCCCATGGTGTTCCTCTCTGTTTGATAATTAGTTATTGAATTTAGATCGTATAAACTCATTGGCAAATGTTAACTGCTGCTGCCAGTCCGTAATCCGGGTTATGCCAGAATTCACCCACAAATAATCTTACACCCATATTCCGTGCAGCTTTTATTGCACTGGTGAAATCAACATGGCCGGTACCATAAGGAATGTCCCTGAATTTGCCGGGAACTGTTTCTTTTAGGTGCATGGCCGCCAGGTGTCCCCTGCCCGACCTGAAGGTCATCCAAAACGCCATGACCATAATGCAGGCAGCGTTCGTGATGTTCCCCAAATCAGGATATATCTGGAGATAGGGAGAAGCGATTAAATTGACATAATACATCGCCTTTTCCACGGTATTCAGAAACTCGGTTTCCATGGTTTCAAATGCCAGGATAACGCCACAGGATGCAGCCATTTCAACACTCTTCCTCAGATTTTCGAGGAATAACTGTTTTGTGTTTTCATTTGAAGGATTGTAATACTCATCGTATCCGGCGATCTGAATTATCCTGAGTCCGGCAGCGGCTGCAAATTGAATGGCATCGGCATGATTTCCATTCCTTTTTCCCTGGTTCCTTTATCTTCACATCCGAGGGGATATTTCCTGTGTCCGCTCAGGCACATGCTGATAATTGGCGTGCCGGTATCCCAGGTGTGCCCTGACAAGTTCCTGCTTCTTCTTCGAACTCCATTTCAGCCGTTCAAGCTTTTCATCTGTTTCATCAATGCTGATCTCCATGTAATCGAAACCTGCTTTTTTCGTTTCAATCAACTTTTCCCTGAGTGATAACGAATTGGGCATTGATTTTTCATACAGCCCAAGAAAATAACCGGTTTTATCCATTATGAATGTAGAATTTTCATCTTACTTTTCAATCAGGATCTGTAATCCTTCGCCCTTAATCTCGACGGGCTGACCTGCCTTGAGTGTTTTGACACCTTCGAAAGGGCTGTACAGGATTACCTCGCGGACATTTCTGTCAGGGAATGACCAATTATAAACTCGGGATTCCTGGCTCCCGTTTACAACAATGATTGCCCTCTTCCCGGTATCGTGATTTCCATGTACCTTATAGGCAAGGCCTGTTGCAGGCGAATTAGGTTCTTCTGACCCTTCCGCTACTATTTTTGCACCCTGGTCATCAAAATAATCACCCGTGAAAATGTAGTCGGACAATTCAGTACGGATTCTGTTGATCTCCCTGATATAGTTCGGCGAGATCATGGTAAATGGGCTGATCAAGCGAACCCTGGTAGGAACCTGGTTCAATACAGAGAACAGATCCGGTCAATACTGCACCGTTTACGCCCCTGAAATCCCGCGGAGCACTAATGTGGCTGCAGGAAGTCCATTCCGGAAACACATACTTCAGCGTGGAAATCTCATTTCCTCCTGCATTCCTGTAACCCACATCATAATAGGGGATCAGGCGGTCATACCCAAATTCCGAAGCGCTTCTGAAATCGGGATTGATTTCCCTGCATGCCTTAATAAGCCTGTCTATGGCCTGCACAAGACCTTCACACAGTGCCACATCGGGTTTCAGGGTGTTTAACGGGTTGAAATCAAGGGCTGCACCGACACATACCTTGTCCATCTGGAATCCATGTGCCCCGTCACGCACGAGTTCCAAAAACTGATCGGACAGGATCTTTTCAATTTCAGGTGTAACCGATGACCGCACATGATACCTTACATTCATCCCCGACCGGGCCAGGTAAGTGCTTTCTCCCCATCCCATCCAGATATTCTGCTGGCCAAATCCATCCTGCTGTTTGTATTTGTATAATTCGGTTTTATACCAGTCGGTATTTTGATCAAGAATATTATAGTTATTGAATACAAGGCATTTCCCGCCCCGTGAATCAATAGATTTTAGCAGGGCCTTAAACCCGGCTTTTCCTCCCAGTTTCTCTTCCGGGGTGTAATTGGGATAATTCCGCTCAAGTCCCCCGTTCTGCCATCCAATCAGCTCATAACAGTTGATCCCGTATTTGCGGGCATCCTGTGTCCATTGGTCATACAGTTTGTAATCAGCGATAATCTTATCCTCAGGCTGGTAAATGATGGAAGTGAACCACGAAGATTCCTTTCTGAGCCAGCTTTCCGATTTATCAAAAGGAAAATGCTGCAGGAACCAGTTCCTGTAAAACTGGGAACCCTGGTGCCAGTCTCCGTCATGGATCCGGATAATAAACTCACCGGCATCCATTGTTTCACCTGATTGAATAAAGGGATAACGGATGTGTGAAAAAATCAATCCGACAGGTTCCCCTGCTGCCTGTTCAGGAGTTAACCATGCATCGTTGCCACCACTATTGTCAGGCACCAGGTAAGTGTGCCATGTGCTGAACCTGAAAATGCTGTCGTGATAGCCCATGTATAGTCCTTTCCCTGAAGCTGCATCATAAATATCCCACCATGGCATCACCATGCCGGGATAACTTTGTGCCCATTCGGCTGCCTCTGCACCCAAACCACGTCCACCCGGAAAATTTCTAAACAGGGAAAACTCGTGCCTGGAATTCCGGTTATAATTGGGAGTGGCCAGCAGGGCATTCCGGTTGTTACCAAACTGCGTCCATCCGCCAAGCCTGGGAAACCAGAATTCCGCAACCGGCTTTTTAAAGTGGTTGGTCAGCCTGGATTTGAAACTCACATAATCCTCATGCAGCGTAATGGTATACACGAGATCGATCGGGTAAACTCCCTTTTCCGATGACATTCCTGAAAATTCAACCACAATTGAATTTCCCTTCTTCACAATGCGTTTGGGTTTCTGCTTCATGCCATCGATGTAGTTGGCCTGATAGTCATCGAGCGGCAAGCCATATCCTGAAATTACTGATGAGTGCCTGTTCACCGATCATCTCACATTTCGTTTCCACGAGTATAAAATGAAGAAACGGCTCCTGACCGGGAATCCACTTCCAACCTGATCCTGCTGTTCTCAAGGATGAGTTTGTCACCTGACTGGGCGTTCAAAAACAGGCAATTGAAGGTAAAGGATAATACCAACAGAAAAACACGAAGTTTTTTTTTCATATGAATAGCTTTATATAAGCACTCAATTAAATACTGCATCTGCCTGTCTTCATCTGACCAATTCCTTTTCAATCTGTTCCAGCGATCTTCCCCTTGGTTTCCACAAGGTATTCAAGAACGAAAACAAAACACAGCACGCACATTACTGCATAAATTAAAAATGTAAACCCGCCTTTCAAATGCGTTAAAAGGAAAGGAAAGCTGAAGGATACAATAAAATTGGCCCCCCACAAACAGAACACGGCAAGGGATACTGCATGGCTTCTCAGGTTATTCGGAAAAATTTCACCGATCAGCACCCAGACAATGGGACCCAGGGATAATGAAAAGGATCCCAGGTAGCCCATGATGAAAACAAGTACAATCACTCCATTAAAATGATGGGTAAAGTAGGCGGCAGAAATGGCAAAAAGAAATATGCCCATACCAACCGATCCGATCAGCATCAAAAGGCGCCGGCCAAGTTTTTCAATCAGCAAAATAGATACTATCGTAAAAGTGAGATTCACAAGTCCCATGATCATGGTCTGATTTAGCGCTGACTCATTTCCCAGTCCGGTGGATTTAAAAATTGCCGGTGCATAATACATGATGACATTGATGCCGGTCACCTGCTGAAATACCGCCAGCAGGATCCCGATAAACATCACCTTTCGCATTCTGCCCTTAAACAGCTCACTGAATTTTCCGGCAACTGTTCTTTCAACTGATTCAATAATCTCCTTCAGATCATGCTCTGCCGTGGACGGTCCGCTCACCCTGGTCAATACTTTAAAGGCTTTGTCCCTTCGGTTTTTCAGAACAAGCCATCTCGGACTTTCAGGAACAAACAAAAGAAACAGCAGGAACAATCCCGATGGGATTATCATTATTCCAAGCATATAACGCCAGTTATCCACTCCGTGAAGCTTGTAAAGAAAATTATTGGTAATAAAAGCCAGTGCCTGTCCCGTGAAGGTGGCCAGCTGGTTAAAGGATACCATCCGGCCCCTCCACCTGGCAGGTGTTATTTCGGAGATATACATGGGTGTGAGCATGGATGCCGAACCTACTGCAACACCGGCAAGAATCCTGTAAAAGATAAATGTGTCAAAAGTACGTGCCAGGGCACATCCCAGGGTGGAAATCAAAAACAGGAAGGCCGTGGTGATCAGCATTTTCTTCCTGCCAAAAAGCTGGCTTGGTTTTCCTGCCAGGATGCATCCGATCATACACCCGATAATAATACAACTGACAGCCCAGCCTTTCTGAATTTCATCCAATCCAAAAACACGGGGGGTTTCAATGAATTCAATGGCTCCGGAAATAACAGAAGTGTCAAATCCGAACAGGAAGCCGCCGACAGCAGCTGAAAAACAGACCATGACAAGGTATGGACGCATCTTACCTGCCGTATTGGTCGATGAGACGATTCAATTTATTCCGGTAGTATGTGAAATTTTCAAAATTTACATCGGGGGGGATCAGGTGATCCCCAAAGGGGACATATCCTCCGGTCTTTAGAACAGCATCCACCGGTTCCAGTATTTCATCAATCCTCTTTTTACCCAGCTGAATTTCAGATTTGGGAATGCCTCCAAACATCTGAAGTTTTGGATACTGGTTTCGAACCTTTACGATATCCATTCCGCAGTGCGTTTCAAAAGGATACATCCCGGTCACACCGGCCTCCATAAAAAGAGGGATCAGTTCATTGCAGTCCCCGTCCGTATCAAGCAAAAGGACCTTAACACCCTTTGATTTGAGGAAGTCACCGATCCTCTTAATATATGGCAACATGAATTCCCTCACCATGTCATTGGAGATCATGGATCCCTTGCCAAATGAAATGTCTTCCCAGATATGCCAGTGATCAATTTCCACCTGCGATATGACCTCCTCGAAAACAGCCAGCCATATATTGGTGAAAGTGTTCAGAATATCGTGGATTAGATCCGGCTTCATACAATACCAGATAAACAGGTTCTCATAGCCGATCAGGTGAGCCAGGGTACCAAAAAATCCCTGCGGATATCCTCCCACTGCCAGCGGATAATCGCGATTCCTGTAGTCCTTCAGCAGGGCATCCCAGTTTGCAGGGAAACGGTCTTTCAGGTTTTTCAGGTTTAATCTTTCCGCTTTCAGCTTCTCCCAGCTTGCCTCATCTTTAATCGGCCATTCAAGTGATGTTGGAATAGTGGCCTCGTCCTTCAGAAAGAGTCTTTTTACACCATCTATGTCCACATATACAAGCCGTTCCGCATCGTCCTGCAGGATTTCAACGTCAAACATCGGGCAAAAGTGAAGATTCACATCCACCAGGCGTTGTGAAAAATCCATGCTATAGTGGCTCCTTACATCCCTGTCCGGTGGAAATCCCTGCGAAGGCCAGTATAAGCCACCGCCCAGAACCGCAATACCCTTGGGTAAAGCATCCCGTTTGTCATGCGTCCAGGCCGCGCTGTATAACGATGAGGTGGGTGTGGTAATAACCGGATCAAGTACGGGGTAGTTTATTTTGGGTAAACCCGCTTTGTACCAGTTATCAATAGTCTCTCCCCAGTATCCAAATTCCCATTTCAGGGAATGGACACTGTGACTAAAATTCATTGTTTCATGAAAACGCTCTCTTGTATTCATGCTGTTGGGATTTACAAAATTTCCAAACTATTAAGTTCGCTTTAAGTAGAATTATTTAAATGTGCCACTAAGGCACGAAGACTATTTATTTACTATGCAATATAATATAAATCAATACTTTGTGCCTTTGTGCCTTTGTGGCTAAACTAATAATTTTCGTGGTGTATTCAACTAATTATGTGTTTGTAAAGTGACATCTGATACCACTTTAATTTCAGGAATAACCACCCATGCCCACGACCTGTCACCACTGTCAAAACAGGTATATGCCTTCTTTTTTCCGTTTACACTTATGTTGATGTTTTTTGTACCTGCCGGAAACGGTCCGAGCCGAAAATGTACATTCACCAGGCTGCCTCCTGAAATGACCCTCAAAGTACAGGTCTGTTCACCCTGGATCGGCCAGGAAACGTTCATATCAATAATTGCTGTATAGCTCAATCCATTTAAATATACTATGACCGGGTAATCCGCAATTTTCATATCCCATGTTGAGGGTAACCTCGGCATAATATTGATTGTGCCGGGCGTATTGTCATCAATGCCACCGCATAAAATAATTGAATTCACTGTTTCTGCCTGCTGGTATCCGTTCCCGACATCGCCCTGCCTCCGGATGATCCCTCTTTTCACATCCACACTGGCACATTCCGGCACAATGAACGGCTGGGGCAAACGGGGCGAATAGCATAGGTGCGCCAGGTTAGTCATCCATTTGGTGACATCATCCATTTTATCAAGCAGCATGGCTGTTTGCAGAAGTATGTCGTGATCATATCCCAGTCCGGACGGACCATAATAACCGGGCTTCCCGGCCTTGTTTTTTTCATAGGTATTTCGGGAGCGTTCCAGCCATTCAGCAGGCAGTTTGTCTGCCAAATCAAATCCTGCATACTCCTTCAGTGTCATCAGGATGTTTTCATGAAAGAATCCCACTTTTTTCCAGGTTTTACCATATATGGAATCATCTTCTGCGAAATACCTGTTCATACTGACTTTCATCCTCACTGCTGTGTCTCTCCATTTCATCGCATCCTCCTTTTCCCCCGCTTCGTCGGCCATTTCGGCATACATCAGTAATCCGAGGTAACAGGGGAAATTACAGTACAGGGTATAATCATTCATGCCGGCTTCACTCTCCGCATAGAGCAATCCGTATTTGGAAAATGAAAGATCAGGATTTTCAAGGCTCCAAATCAGAAAATCAGCAGCTTCCTTCAGATAGATCCACCGGTCAACTACCCATTGCTTGTTTCTCCCGCTGTTTTGCCAGGTTTTCCAGTGCGACATCATGGAATGACCATGGCCATCCGTTTCGGGATTTCCATAATCCATGTAATGCTTGCCAAATTTTTCTTTTGTATATTGTGTTGGCCAGCCTACACCGGTTAAAAACTGCGAATAGATCAGGGGCTTGTTGGCAATAACCGTCCAGTGACCGGGTATTTTCTTCCCGCCCAACTGGAGAGTCGGATAATTGTCAGGAAAGTACATCAGCTGCTTGTCGAGCAAGGCCAGGGCCCGGTTCGCTTCCGCGATATAGTTGAGATCGGGAAGCAGCATGATTGTCTTGTTACGTGTATAATAGCAATCATAATACGAACCATTATTCCCCGTACCGATCGCATTGGTCCAGGTGCCAAAGCCATCATAGAACCACGAGGGGGATTTCCAGGCTGACTCATGGACAATTCCGTTTGTATCCACCCGGCTTACCTGGTCGCGCAGGTTCTGGTAGAAAACATGACTGATGATATTTGCTTCGGATCCGCCAGAAAAAACAATCGAAGGTCCTTCATAATCTGCCGGTATTTCCACTTGTTTAACATTTTCATAATCCGTACTGAAGGAATACAGCATTACCATCAGTTTTTTAAGGTTTTGCTTCACCGTTTCCGGATAGGTATCCACGGTATCAATTGTATGGGCCGTGTAAAATCCATGGTCCCGTTCCGTACCGGAAATTACTGACAGGCTGTCCGGTAAAGGCTGGTTGCTTTCAACAGACGGAATTTGAAAACGGAGTTTAAAATACCCATCTTTCAACTGGTTATCAAAGTAATCGATCCTTTTAACTGCAGCATTTCTCAGCCTGATTCTTAATACATATTCGTTAACTGCATCGTAAATATGATTAAGATAAAGGGTATTGTCAAGCAGCGCTTTGGCGCTGCTGTCGGAGGCAAAAGGTTCTCTCCCCTGCCGCCAGCTGTTTTTAAACCATACCGTATAGCCATATACAAGGGGGATTGTGTCAACCTTTTCATTGTCGTAAACAATCCTCAGTTCCCCGGCATAATCGCCGATCATCCTGAATTTTTTGGATTCGGTAGTTCCCCAGTCCGTTGATCCCTTATCGATGTTGTCAATACAAGGTGTAATAAATAAGTACTCGGCGCTCATCCGGTCTGATTCTTCAAAATTCCAGGTTTTAAGAAGCTTCAATTCGGAGGTACGGGAAGATGGCAATTGAATGGTCTGTAATAGATCATGTTCAGATACATTGGATTTATCCTTTGCTTTGCAGCCCTGAAATCCTAAAATACAGGCTGCCATAAACGAAAGTAAAAATATGTATTTTTTCATCGTTACAATAATTTTATCTCTATGTAAGTCATTATTTATCTGATCTTTCTTGTATCTTTTCCTTTGCTTCTTTCCAATCTACTTCATGGGGCAAACGGTTGCTTTTTGAAGCAATTGCTGCAACTGTGCCGGCCCTCCACCGCATACAATCACATCAACATCATCCACTACCGGCAAGTTTCGGGCAGGTTCTGAAAAGTTCAAAGAATCATTCTGAATGGTTTCATCCGGATCATTTGCCTTCCCTGAAACCGGGATCATACTTCCCAATGTCAAACTTCCAGCTAATTTAACTATCGCCCTTCTTGAAATTTTCGACATTGTCATAATTTAAAGCCTTTTCAAAGCAGAAAATCACGATTGACTTTGTGAATCCACAGGGAATTGTTTATCCCTGATTAAAATAACGATTCCAAAGGGTCAAAATCAATACACAAAATGGGATATTGTTTGTACAAACTGATACACAGACAGTGATCAGCCGCCGCCCCCTGTCAGGATAATTCATACTACCCGGTTTGTTTTTACTCAAATTTAAGTGACCTTGCTTAATGAATGAGCGAAATATAGGGGGACAAATTTTAATTTTTGCTGCATGAGCTCTGAGTATGGCCGGGACGAAAGCACATAAGCTTCTGTCGTTTGAGTGTATTCCTGTAAATATAAATGCAAACTTCGTAAAGCACCGCTGCTGCCGCTTTTTACCTCTACAGGAAACCATTTATTATATTTTTGAATTACAAAATCAACTTCTGCAGTACTGCTTTTTGCTTGCCTTTCCCAGTAGTAAACATCATCTGGCTGAGTTATAGCAAACTCCTGAGCTACATATTGTTCTGCCAAAGCTCCTCTGTAAATTGACAATAAATCTGAATTTATGAATTCTTCATTTGGTTGAATACCGCATAAAAAATTCATAATACCTACATCCAGTAACGCCGTTTTAAATATTCTGCCTGAAATATACTGCACAGGAAAACCAATCGGGTTAATTGCTTTTATTTGATTAATAAGTTTTGACATCTGCAATGCCTGATATGCTTTTTTAAGTGTAGGATTGCTGAAACCCTGAGCCAGTGAGCTGTATTTTGTCTGTTTTCCACTTAATCAAAAAATCATTAATAAACCTATACATATTAAAAAATATATTTAAATATACAAGCTAATTTTAAAACAATTACTTTAAATATACAAGGTATGTTTTAAAGTTGAATCTACTACAATAAGAGAATTATTGAAATTCGCCACGAAGTCACGAAGGCACTAAGGTTATTATTTATTTCATCTCTAAGGTATTATAAAAATAATACTTTGTGTCTTTGCGCCTTTGTGGCTATAATAACACTTTTCGAAGTGGACTCAAAGTTCTTTTATAAATGTGAATTAAGATTCCAGTTTGGCTGAATTTCCATTTCTTAGAAACCTAAATTCCATTTTTAAATGTCTACATCAAATTCTCCCAGGTTCAATGGATATTTACCGCATTCGCGAACAAGTTTAACGATGTAGTCATAGGTTTGGCCTGAAACTGCACTTGACACCGAATGGTCTGACTGGAAAATAAATCCACCTCGTTTTGCCGCATTCAGTTTTTTCAGGATTTCACGTTTAATATACTCCTTATCACCGGTTTCCCATACCTGAATATCGTTGTTTCCACAGAAGCCCATTTTATCGCCGAACTGTTTTTTCAGTTTTATCGCATCCATATTGGCTTTCACTTCCAGCGGATTATAAGCATCCAGCCCGATTTCGATGAAGTCTTCAAGAATCAGGCTGACATTTCCGCAACCATGATAAATCACAGGTAGCTTGTGCTTGTGACATTCTTCAATCATGGCTTTTACCCATGGTTTGAAATATTCGCGCCAATATTCAGGATCAAAAAGCATAGTTTGCTTAAAAGCTACATCGCCCCAAATTACAAATCCATCGAGCAGACCAGTGGCCGCCGCAATTTGAGCTTTTGTACATTCAAGATAAAACTGACCTATCTTATTGATGCATTCACCCAGCTCATCAGGATACATACCCATCCAGAACAAAGCATTTTCCTGACCGATCAGTCGGGTTAAACACTCCGAACATTCAATTATACTGCCATAAACCGGGAAGTTGGGGTACAGGGATTTGATGGTATCAACCCATGCAGGCGAATTACGCTCGAATCCGTCGCCTATACCAGCAATCTGATTATCGCCAGCTTCAAAATACCGGCGGCGATCGTAGGCATCGTCAAATTTAAAAGCCTGTAGTTTTTCGATGGTGTCAATATCAAACGAGATGAATTCCGGCATCTGAAAATCGAAACGTTTACGCATGGTGGCTCCGAATCCGGTTTTGACCACTACCTCGATTTCGTTTTCGCGAATGGTTTCGAATGGACGGATAGTCGGGTCCATATTGGGCGTGGTAACAATCCAATCAAGATCGTAATACGAATAGGGCTCTGCACTATCGGGCAGGTTCAGGTCTTTCCGCCAACGTTTTACAAAACTTCCCCAAAAGAAATCGCTGATCGGCACCCGGTCAGGCTCTTCATGACTTAAAGCCTTGTTCATTCGATCGAGCTTTGCCAGACAACTTGCTGTTCTTTCCATATCTTTTTTTAATCCAGATGGAATACCTCTTCCATATTAGCCCACCATTCTCCTTCTTTGCGGTTTTTAACCGGACGTTGCATCGGCATCATAATATTCCACCATTCCTGAGTTTTTGGATCAGCAGCCATTTTGGCCATATCGCCAGCAAAATCGTCGCCGATGTATTCGAAATAGGCGAACAACTGGCTGTCCTTGTGAAATATGGAGTAATTACGGATATTGCAAACCGTAATCATTTCCAAAATTTCGGGCCATACCGCCGCATGATATTCCTTATACTTCCCTAATTGTTGAGGGTCAACCCCGATAATCTGTCCGAATCGTTTCATCCTTAATGGTTATTATTGATTTGGCTTATAGTTTCTGATTGAATTCTTTTACCGCATCGTACATGGCCACAATATTCTCCGGTGGAACGTCGGGTAAAATATTGTGCACAGTATTAAAAACAAAGCCACCACCTTTTGAGAAAATTTCCAGACGTTCTAAAACCTGGTCTCGAATCTGCTGCGGAGTACCCGTATTGAGCGTTCCCACTGTTTCGATTCCGCCTCCCCAGAACGTACAGTCCTTTCCAAATTCCTTTTTCAGAAAGTCGGGTGCCATGTTCCAGGCATTGGTTTGAACCGGATTAAATATCTCAATTCCAGCCTCAATCAGGTGGGGCATCAGCAATGAAATGGAGCCGCATGAATGGATATAAGTGTGCATTTTGCTATGTGTTTTCACATAGTCGCACAACATTTTATGCCGTGGCTTAAATAATGTTTTATAGGTATCTACATCCATAAAAGGGCCGGAGCTCATGCCCAGATCGTCGCCAAAACGGATGATGTCGACGATGTCGCCTAAAGCATTGCACACCTTTTCAAGTGTAGCTAAGTGGCGGATCAATAATTGATCAAGTAGCTTCTCCACATTGTCAGGATCGCACATCAAATCCATCAGGAAATTGTCCATCCGGCGCAGGAAAGTTCCCCACTCGAAGAGATTACATCCGCAAACCACCAACAAAGCCTTTTCCGTGCTTTGTCTTAATTTCAGTGTGTTTTCACGCAATTTATACCAGAAATCGGACTCCCCGGCATGGTCCCATGGGCTGTGTGCATCCCGGGCCCACATGATACGGCCCATTTCAGCATCCAGATTTTCATAAGAATCCGGATAACCATCAATGTATGGAAAATAAGTCTGATCAAAGAACGTTGCTCCAATGGGCATACGGGAAAGCATACGTTTACCATCATTATCGTAGGTTTGATAAGAACCATCGGCCATTTGAGCGGGCTGAAACCATTTCGGATAAAAGGCAGCACCTTCATTGGCCATTGTAACCGGAATCCAATCCGAAGGCAGGTCATTAAATGTGCGGCCAATATCCAGCACATCAACTCCGAACTGATCCAGAACAGCCATGTCGGGCTGAGCCAGTTGCTGCACAACGTCGTAAATCTGAACCGGTAAATCTGGTCTCCCAATGTGTTTAACCAGATTGCCATAGGCAATGGCCGAAATTCCTGAACTTGGGGTGGCACTTAAATCGATCGGAACACGATCTGGTTTCTGATGATTGATAGCCGTTAAAATTCGCTCTCTTGAGGTAGTCATATCTTTAATTTATTTCTATCCGCTAAGGCCAATCAAAAACGATGCTGTAATCAGCACCACCAATCCTAACCAAACCAAGCCTTTGATATTAATTCAATCCCTTTCCATATGAACCTTTTGAATTAAACAGTCCTTGGCATGTCAGGATTATTTGGCCCAAAGTGTTTAAGAAAAACTAATGGCTCGAATTTACTATTGTTAGTGATTATCACGCCGTCATTGGCTGCATTTTCACTTACAAAATATTCATCGGAGCTTGCCTGTCCAAATCTTAACATTACGGCAGTCTCTGCATCATAAACTCCGAATTTACCATGTCCCTGAATAATTATGCAACCATAGGCTGCTTTATCCTTAATTGTAACAGTCTGTCCGGGTTGTATAGCCAATTCTTTTGCAGCAATATAGTCATTGGCATAGGTAATCCATTTTTCAGTATATCGCTCGTCTGAATGAATAACTATGGGAGCCCTGAAATAATGCTTTTTATAATTCGGATCAATGTTCTTTTCCCAGTCCATCAGGCTGATTACATAATCTATATCACGCTTTTTGTCCGGGGGACAATTCTCAACCAGGAATTCATACGGATATACTTCATTGGAAGTGATATTCTCATAAACCGAGTTTACATCGCTGTTCCACTGTGGCTCATAAGTCAGGTAGGAACCCGGGGCATGAACCACACCGGGAGGCGTGTACCATCCTGTTCCCAGTTCAATACGATAAGCCCGGGATAATTCTGTGATGCGTATATCTCCGTTCTCGTAATTCATCAACCTGTCCCTGATCATGTCCTTGGTCACATCCGGGTCAAATCCAAAATAGGTATGGGGAAATTCACCCGGGTAATTGTTCATCTGGGGAGGATAATAATAAGCTTCGGGCTTACCGAGCCTTCCTACCCGTTTTGCATCTTCGAATCCCAGGTGAAGGTGATGAAACAGGGGAGCCTGGTAATCAAAGAATTTGGAATACATGGGCCAGGTACCGTATTTGCTATATAAGGCATTGCCAATAATTGCCTCTTTCAGTTCATCCACAGCATCCTTTAGTGTAAATTTCAATTCCAGCTTTTCGCTGCCTGGCAGCACATAACTCATTCCCTCATCTTTCGGGGCAAGCTCTCCATTCATGGCCGGAATAACTGAGGAAAACCAGCGCTCCTTGATTGAACCCCTTTTAGTTCCAAGGGCATAATAATCATGCGGATGCAGCCTTAACCTTAAACCGGCTTTACTGAAGCGACGCGGTACGAAAACAGGTATCAGTCTTAAGATACCATTCCCTTTTTCAAAGGTTTCCTTAATTAATTTAGTTGCTGACATACATTTATATTTAATGATTATTAGCTATTCTTCGAATTCTGCCGTTGCGGCCACAATGCCAAATGCCGGCATAACACCGAGCACCTCAAAAACCAGGTAATCGAGTTCCCCGGGTTTTTCCAGGCTAATTTCTATTACATTCATCAAACATGATTCGGAAACAACAGGCAGGCTTGTCGACCACCATTTCGACTGGGGAAATGCAGGAGGCATTCCCTCTTTCCAGTCAGTCATTTCGCCTTTCAAAAGGGGCAACAGTTCAAACCGGTCCGGCCTGGGTTCCCGGAACGATGCAAAACTGGTGGGATTTTTATCCGGCACCCAGTAATCGACGTCTCCCGGGTAATTCAGGGTACGCGAGTAAACGATCTGCCGGTTGCTGTATGCACTTACGCGGGCAACCGGGGCAAACATGGTATGGTTGTCCACAAATGGCAACACAAGCAGGTATATCTTTTTTATTTTTCCTTTTGGAACTGGTATTCTGGCGGAAACCTTGCCAGCCAGGTGGGAGACCGGGATAAACTGCCTGCCTGTAAGACTGAATTTCAACTGCGGGATTTGCGACACTTCAACCTCTTTCACCGATTTATAGGCTTCCATAGGTCTGGGAATTCCGTAATCCGAAAAGGTGAAAAAGATGTGAGGAAAGCCCGGCATAACGCGCAGGGTAGTCCACAGCGTATCGGCTATCAGGTCCCCTGACGGAAGGATGATGGGTTCAAAACGCGGCTGGGTGGCTGATCCTTGCACCGTAAAATGGAATATAAGGGGCACTTCTCCCGGAAGGGATATCCGGGCCGGATTGTCCCCCGATGTGAAAAGAATGCCTGAGGGTAACGGGATTTCCAATTTTTGATCTGACCGCGGGGGCAGATTCACCTCCGCAGGGTAATCGTAATTGGAGATTGTAACACCGGCGGATCCTGTTAAGTTCCTTTCGGTATTGTTCCGGATCAGGATCTGCAATTTTTCCTTCCCGTTAATAGGATCATTGATCACCTCAGCTTCAAACCGGGGCAAGATGTTAAGATCCACAGCGGCGATAAAGGGAATTCCTCCATCCGTCATGCAGTCAATGAAGAAAGTACGTCGCGAAAAGTTCAACAGGCCAAGCTGGTTGAAGCCAAGGTAGGGCTCCAGCAGTGATCTCCTGACACCCGAAGAAAGGGATGTAGGTGATTTCACGGCCAGGTTTTCCAGTACGCCGTAGCGATCGGTAATTTTTGAAATAGCAGCACCCTCCATTGCCAGGTTAAATTGCTCACCTTCAGCAACGGAGTGAGGCACGTTAATCTTATAGGCTACAGGTTCGAAATCAATATGCAAATCGGTTTTGGATGCCCCGGGTATATCAATGCACAGCACAATATGGTTAACCCCTGGAACAATTGTATAAGGAACTGTCTTGTTGTTCACAGTGCAGTTCCGGATTTGGGAAACCGGAAGCCTCCACCTGATCTTCAGGGGTAAATCCTTTGCCGGCTCTATGGAATAGTCTATTACATTCTGATTGCGGGTGTACCTGACCTTATAGCGGGGAAGGTTCAGGTTGGCAAACGGCCAGTGATCAGGAAATGAGGGGGATATCTTAACATATCCTTCGGGTGCGTGACCCTGTATGCCGAAAAGATCTTCCACAATGGAAACAATGTACAGACCGGCGGGCGGTGTAAAATAGGCCGGAGTTGGCTCCGGACCTGTTTCCGGCCATGAACCCCGGTGATTGTTATCCTGGGCCCAATCAGCCATTGCTTTAAGAGGCTTCCATGTTTCATTATTCAGGCCTGCTTTGGAAAATCCCGCCGCCGCCCAGGGCTGCTGTGCCAATCCGCTCTGCATCCCCCATGTGCTGACATCTCCGGTAACATGCCAGGCAAAGTTGTTGGAAGCAAAAACAGCGCCATCTTCTCCGATCAGCCGGTCCCTTAAGTGCCGCAATCCTGAATATTGATCATACTCATCAACGATATCATAAATCACCGGGTACAAATAGGTCTCGTATTGTCCGTCAGGCATAACCGTCCCTGCAGGGTCTTTATAAAAGGCAAAACGACCCAGGTCATTCATCCATAGTTCTTTATATAATCTTGTTTTTACGATGGACGCTTTGTTCATCCATGCTGAAGTGCTTTTCATGTCACCCGTAAACCGGGATAGTTCAGCACGGGTCATGAACATATTGTAAAGCTCCATAGAGGGGACAGAACCATTATAGGGATTTCCAATAAAGTCTTCCTGGTTCCCGATCTGCAGGCCCCACATGGCAAGCAGATCACCATCCGGATCATATTCCTTCAGGGTTTGACCGATTACAGTGTCAACATATGGGATTATCTCCCTTGCAAAAGCCATGTCGCCTGTTTGATTGAGATAATGCCTGATCTGCCACACCCAGTATTGGTTTGACCCCCCAAAATCTTTTTTCGTGGCCCTGTTTGGCATAAACTGGGGAACAGATCCATCTTTCAGCAGGTGATGGGCATGTTCGAGTATGCATGATCTGGACCTGTCCTCCTGGCCGACGAGATCAGCCGCTGCACCGACCTGCATGTGCCAGAGTGCCAGCCAGTGGTGGAGACATTCTCCCCAGCCGAAAGGCTCGAACCAGCTGTATTCAAGGTTATACATTGCGGAAGTAAAAGCCTGGTTCATCAACGGTTCAGGAGTATCAAGCGAGGTGCGGTTCAATTCTTTGTAATAGCTGGTCACCTTGTTTTTTTCTGCCTCAAAGTTCAGTTTCCCTAATGCCGCCATATCCGCGGCATGATCGGAGAATGCAGTAAGTACATATCCCGAACCGCCTGGAAAGCGTACATAAACCTGCTTGTTATTGCCGGCCAGGTCCCCTGTTATCATAGGTGCCGAACTCTTCACCAGCACATTCACGTTATCCTTGCCACTGCGAAATCCAATGGTCTCCTTATTGATCCGGGAAATGTCGCCGATATTAATAGTACTGTCCTTTACCATAAATGAAGTGGCAAATTCCCAATACAGGTTCAGTGAGGTGCCTTTTCCCAGGAGTACAAGAACTTCGCGTGCAGGGGAAGTACTGATTTCATATAAAGCGGCACCATTCCATGTTTTTGAGCCCCTGCCTGCGAGCAGGGGTGTTATGCGAGTGACTATTTTGGTGCCTTCATAGGTAAAGGATGCTTCAACTCCCCCGGGAAAATCATTTACACTAACATTTTGGAATTCAGACGGATAAACCAATTTTCCATTCAGCGATAAGCACGGCATTAGTTTCACCAGGAAATTATAATTCTGGTAATCAGCCTGCTTTATGGGATATGTTAATACAGCCGAACTGGGCTGGGACTCCCCTGTGCATACAACTGAGAAATGATATCCGGCCATACGCTTGTTCGCGACCGGATTCGGGGCCTGACCTGAAACAGAAGTCCACGGTGAGGAAATAAAACATGCATCCAGGAGAAGTGCAACAGTCAGAATAATTTTCACTTTCATACGATTTATTTGTTCCATTTCATTTGGTTTTTTCCGAAGTTACAGCCACGGTATATTTCTGTCCTTTCAGGGCAGAAAGATCAAGATATATGTAAAACCGGCCATGGAGTTCTACTATTTTTCCGTTCAGCTTTCCATTGTCAGTATGGATACGATTAGTATCAAACGGTCCGATTCTTGCCTGGCCCAAACGGATAACATCAGCTGTTTCAAGCTGAAATTTGTACCCGTTTTCAATGCGCTCAAACTCGTATTTTATCATGGTTCTCAGGTATTTACCCTGATGATCCGTGGCTACAACAGGATAATCCTGCACCTCAATCCCTTTCCATGTGGCAGGAAGCCTGGGAATTACAGTAAGTCCGCCTGCCGGATCCAGATCATCCAGTCCGATGAGCAGGCGGCCGGCTTTGACAATCTCACCCTGCTGCACGGCATTACCCAGGTCAGAATTGCGGAACCAGTATTTTTCCGATGGATGAGTGACCACCCCTTCGGGTACAATATAATTGTAATCGGAATGATGATAGGAATAGGCAGCGGCCTGTTCAACATAGCCTTTCATGTCATCCGGATCATCTATCAGTATGGCTGCCTCTGTGATATATCCCTGGCCATATCCCATCTGGCGGCCTGATGCATAAGAAAAGAAGTCTTCTTTCTGGGCCAGGTAGGTATTATAGCAGATTGCATATAGATCAGGATCCTGAACTGCCAGATCATACGTATCAAAATCATTTGCAAGAAACAGGGGCGCGAAGCGCTTGTATTCCCAGGTCCAGCAATCATAGTTTATGTCGACAAATATTCTGCCGAAGCGGGGATGCACGGTTGTGAACATTTCCATAATTCCGGAATTGAGCTGAACGGCATACTGGCTCCACCTTTTTTCATGGATAGGATCACCGTTTTGCGAGGCAAGCCTGGCGAAAGCCTTCAGGGCAACATAGGCATTATAGTTTGAGAACAGATCATACGTACCATATTGCTGCGTTGATGCTTCCGACTCTGATGACAATACCTTGTCAAATCCGCTTTCCCGCGGATGATCCATCTGCCAGCAATACCATTCGGCTGCATCGCAAAGCGCCTTCCAGTTATCCTTTACCCACAGATCATCCACACACCGGTGTTCGATAAGTTTATACAGAAAAAGCATCATGGCCCCGTGACCGTCGTTTTCCTTTCCTCCCACGCTGCGCCATAAACCATCATTGTTTAACCGGGATGCATTGCCAATACGTTGCCAGTGGGGCTGGCTGAATTTGCTGGAAGGATCATACAATAAACGGATGGCTTCGTCACCGGCTTTGGCCGCCCTCTCCTTTTCTCCGGATTCAATCACCTCCATCATGGTGCGGCCTGCGTCACGTGTCCACACGTGATCATAGTAGCAACGGGCATTAGACCTGAATGTGCCCATACCGATATAAAGCCCGAAATCAGCCAGATCTCCTGATGAGGTGTGCATGCCCCCGTTTTCATCCACTTTTTTCGTCCGCATGTCGTGGATATTGTGGGCATAAACATTGGAAAAGATCTCGGCGAGGGGTGTTCCTGTGAACTTCACAACAGGTCCATTGTAATTCGCAGGGGGAAGATATGGATCTGCAGCAGGGAGCTCATCCCTGAACTGGTAGAGCCTTCGGGCCAGTTTATCCATGGCCGGATAGTATTTTTTCTGCGCATAAAAGCGCTCATCCCGGAGTAACAGGTGAGGATCGATAGCCGAAGAGGCTGCCTGGCATGTGACCGCGGTAATATAAAATCCGGCAGTACGGACATTGTCATTGCTCAGGATTATTTTGATCACAGGCTTTTGCCGGGTCCTGATACCCAGGATATATTTTCCGCCTTTAACCGTATCATTTTCCATCAGCACCAGCGATGAATCAAGAAGTGCTTTGGCATGAGGGTCGGACTTGAATGGTTCGGGATAAGCGCCCCAGAATGTAAGGTAGCTTTCGCCGGCTTTGACCTGATTCAGCAATTCATAGTTCCAGAGATTCACCCCGAAAATGATGGGGATGACATCAGCCGTTGAATCACTGTAAACAATAAAAATTTTACCCAGATGGTCGCCAATAAACACACGGTTATTATAGGCATACCACCTTTCCGTGGGTCCCCACCATGCACTGCATTCCGTTTTTTCGGTTACCATTCCAAGGAAATAGGCTGCCTGTACCGCTTCACCATGATCCTTAACATATAGCGGATCAGCAGTGGATGCAAGGTTTGCATAGCCTTTTTCAGTTTGAATTACAGTGAAGGGTATCCCATGAAATTCCAGGTTTTTGCCATTTTGAACATGATCCGGCAGCACCTGGTAAAATGATTCCTGGGCGTGAATTATGAAAGGGATATGGAAGAGCAGCATGCCTGAAAGCAAGGCAAAGATCCCCGGGATTCTTTTTTTCATTCCTGTTTTTTTATTTGTAATGAACCTTTTATTTGGTTAATTCCTTTTTTGTGATCAGCTGAAATGGAATGTAATTGATGTGATCCACCTTCTTTCCCTGGCATAATTTCACCGCCAGGTCCAGGGCCAGAATTCCCTGACCCCTTGCATCCTGGAAAACCGTTGCACACATTTTTCCTTCTTTCACAGCAGTGAGTGCATCGGGAATGGCATCAATTCCAATGACGAGGATATCTTTTTGCAGTCCTGCCGCCTCAATGGCTTTCTGAGCCCCCAACGCCATCTCATCATTTTGTGCGATAACTGCCTGCAGAGATTTCCCGGTTGACAGCCAGTTTTCCATGAGTTCCAGACCCTGGGTGCGGTCCCAGTTACCCGACTGGTCAAAAATGATTGTCATCTCCGGGTTCTGCTGAAGCACTTCCATAATGCCTTCGGTACGCTGAATTTCCGCAGAATGTCCGTTCGGTCCCCGGATGAGCGCAATATTTCCTTTCCCGTTCAGTAATTTTACTATGTATCCTGCAGCTATCCTTCCGGCTTCCTGGTCGTTTGAACCCACATACGCCCCGGCTTCACTGAGGTTTACGACCACGGCATTCAAAACAACCACGGGTTTGTTTTCCCTTTTGGCTATGGAAACTACCGGGGCTGATCCATATTGATCGAACGGATTCAGGATGATGGCGTCCACGTCAAGGGCCAGGAAATTCTCAACCTGTGAAATCTGATTTTCAGCCCTGCCCTGGCCATCGACTTCAATAAGCCTTACATTCAATTCTTCAGCCCTCCTTCTCAATGCATCCTGGATATTGATTACAAACTCATTTTGCAGATTCTGATAGGTTACCCCTATGGTGAGACGGTTATCCCCTGAATCACGGGATCTGCATGAGAGCATGATCAAAACAAAAGCCAGAAAGTATATCCTGATGCCCATAGATTTATTTCTCCATTAATACCATTGCTGACAAGGCTTTGATTTCAAACTTACCATTGCTTTCTTTTGCATCGGGAACCTCCGGACTTGCCAGGAGGTAATGCCCTGTTCCCTTTTCAAGTTCGACCCGCACGGAAACTGGCCGGTCATAGTTGGTATTGGAAATGACCACTGCCCTTTTGCCCGTCACATGATCTGTAAAAACCGCATAAGAAACATTGCCATCCTTGTCAACAGTCACTTTTGCGCCTTCCGTATCCATGAATTCGGCATTCCAAAGAAAATTACTGTATTTATTCCGCAGGGCATCTACCCTGGTTCCATATTCAACGGTAAGCGGAAATTCATCCAGGTGCCCTTTGAAATTTCTGGGTTCATAGCTGATGATATACCTGAAAAGCAAAGCCTGGTTTATTGTATTTCTGTCGTTATGACCGATAACAGCGATCATCATATTGGCCTCCGGAGCCACATAACGGTGCAGGGGTGTATAATTCCGGCCAATGCGGAAATAAGAAATATTGTAACTCCTTAGCTGTAAATCACGGCAGGCTTCCCCTGCAAATAAGTATTCGGGACTCATCTGGCGGGTTATTTTCCTGAATCCATCTTCAAGAAGAATATCCCCGGAAAAAACATGAGCAGGTACATGATGCCCATGGTTGGGATCAAAACAATAAAAACAGGGATAATGATGCTGGCACTCATCATATAGCATTCCCGCAGCTCCAAGATCGATTGCCTTTTTGAATTCGGTATTGGCTATATTTCTCCATTCCTCACTTATATGACACATGGGTATCAGCCTTCGGGTATTGATATCAGCCAGCTGAACGGCAGTCTGGTATTGATAACCCGGATGTTTATAATAATTCCCGTATGGATCCTTTGCAGCATATTTTATCAGTTCCTTTTTGAACCAGGGCTGGCTTTCATCGGCCCAGGTATATTTACTGAAAAGGATAATATATACCCCTATTTTTTTATTCTCTTCGATCGCCTTCTTCAGATCTTCCCAGGTACCCAGACGCGGATCAATATCATGCGATGGATTACCCCTGTCCTGCCCTCCCAGATTCCATCCTGTCAACTGGATCGCTCTTACGCCGTGCTTTGCACATTCTTTGCCAAACTCTACAAGATCCTTGTAAGTGCACCGGGGGTAGTCTTCCGATGAATTGATATGAAACTGTATCCATGAATGAACCTCTTTAGCCCAGGTTGGACCAGGTAAGGCTCTGATCCAATTCTTCCGCCAGGCTTTGTAATAATTTGCCCCAATGTGCCAGTCACCTATATATGGCTGTAGTACCAGCGGTTTCAGCTCAACTGTTTCACCAGGATTTGCATAGGTAAAATGAACGCAGCTGTATTCAATGTGAACCGGTTTCCCGTTGATACTATCCCCTGCAGGCACCGTTCCCCAGTCCATGCCTTCAGCATATTCATAGCCAGGTTTCAGTTCAAAGGTAAAATTTACCAGCTGCTGGTCGGTGGTATCCTGATAACCCACGTACATTCCTTCGCTGCTATTACCCAGTAGTCCAAAATGAGAGTATTGGGTATTATAGGTTTGAATGGGATAATCAACGCCATAATATCCTTTTTGATTCCTGAAATGGGGATAAATAGAGCCTGCAATTAGGCCACCTCCGTAATCAAAATACATCCAGTTCAGGATCATTTGCTTTTCCGGCACATTCACATCCCCCAGGTAAGGCCAGTATACTGCTTCCACCGTGAATGATGACTTGTTGTTAATGCTTGCCGAGAACTGAAGTCCATTGGGGGTTAATTCAATGATCCCTTTGAACTCTATATCAAGTTCCTGTCCACAATCACACTGCAATTTGTTCCAGGTGAATACTATTTTTTTATTGTCACTGGATATTTCAACATTTCTGAGCACTTGCCGCTCTCCGTAAATCCCATTGTTTTTTCTGTCTGGCATAGGAACTGCCAGCCGAAAAGAACGTGCCAAATAACCCCGGCCCTGTATCTGCCAGTTTGTTTTCTTGCTGATCAGGCTCACCAGGCGGCCAGTTTTCTTATCAAATACGGCCCTTAATGTTTCATCTTCCAGCACAAACGGAACAATATCCTTTTCATTCAATACGGGAACTTCGGTAATCAAATCCTGAATAGGACAATTACCGGAGTTCTCACCCGAAATGAATTTCCCTCCCGTGGTTTTGCATTGCATGAAAACCAGTGCGGATACCATGAAGAAAAGTAATGTGTTTTTCATCTTGATGATCTTCGTTCAAGAACAACAGCCACAACAATAATGATCCCTTTTACAATCTGCTGCCAGTATGAGGAAACATTCAACAGATCTAAGGCCGTTATTCATCACCCCTATGATGAGAGCCCCGATGATTGTTCCGAAAATAGTGCCCACTCCCCCGGTTAACCGTGTTCCGCCGATCACCACCGCAGCTATTGCATCGAGTTCATAACCCTGCCCGGTTGAAGGTGAGCCCGACATAACCCGGGAAGACAATACTATTCCTGCCAGTCCGGACAACAGCCCGGCCAGCGTATATACCCATACAATTACCTTTCCTGTAATAATTCCGGATAATTCAGCAGCGGTTTTGTTTCCACCGGTTGCATATACATGCCGGCCAAACACCGTCCTCGACAAAAGGAACCAGCCCGATGCTACTATGACAATAAAAATGATCACCGGAACCGGAATACCCAGTAAATAACTGCCTCCGATGGTATTATACTGATCGCTGAGTTCGATTACCGGTCTTCCGTCTGTATATACAAGAGCGGCACCCCGGGCGATTGTCATCATACCGAGGGTGACGATGAAAGGTGCAATTTTTCTCCGGGCAATAATGAAACCATTCACAAATCCGCAAAGCGCTCCGGTCAGCAATCCGAAAAAAACCGGCACGATTACCGGGTAAGTGCCCGGATGTGCGAACGAAGTTGCAACCACAGCTGCAAGGGCCAGCACCGAACCGGCAGACAAATCAATTCCTGCCAGGATGATCACAAATGTCATACCCACTGCCACAATCCCGTTAATGGACGTCTGGCGAAGAATATTCATGATATTCGTGATTTTCAGAAAGGCAGGAGATAAAATTGCCATGATGATAATCAGTACAAGGAAGGCGATCAGAATCGCGTACCGGGACAAAAACTGAAAAGCCGGCTTTTCCCTTATTTTTTGAAATTGATACAGCATATTCAAGGCATTATAGCGGTAAGGATGTGTTCCTGGTTAAACTGGGACTGATTAAATTCACCTGAAAGGCAGCCTTTCCTGATTGTCAGAATGCGATCACACATTCCGATAAGTTCAGTCATTTCGGATGAAACCATCAGGATGGATATTCCACCGGCCACCAGTTCATTCATAAGCCGGTATATTTCAGATTTTGCACCTATATCGATACCCCGGGTCGGTTCATCGAGTAGCAAAATAGCAGGTTTTGACAACAGCCATTTTGCAATCACTATTTTCTGCTGGTTTCCGCCGCTGAGATTGCTGACACCCTGTTGCAAATGGTGTGCTTTGATATGGAGTTTTTGAATAATGTCATTTGATGCGACGGTTTCCGCCTTACGGTCAATGATCCCCAACTTGTTTGCGATATTCGCCAGGGTGGGCAGTGTGATGTTGAATACTACCGATGCTTGCAGGTTAAGTCCTGATAATTTCCTGTCTTCCGGCACCAACGCAATTCCATAACCGATCGCATCAAACGGTGAATTAATTTCGACCCGCTTCCCTCCTACCTGAATTTCGCCGGTGTCGGCAGGGATGAACCCAAAAACCGATTCCAGGATTTCCGTTCTGCCTGACCCTACCAGCCCGGCCAGGCCGAGAATTTCTCCCTGCCTGACAGTGAAACTGATTTCGCTGAATGCCTTCCCCCTGCCCAGCTTTTCAACCTGAAGAACAGGCTCCCCGATGGTTATATCTCTCTGAGGGTATAACTCCTTTAATTCACGGCCTACCATGCTTTTGATGAGTCCACCCCAGGTAACCTTGTCTGCACGCTGTGTGGAAATCCATTTACCATCCCGTAAAACGGTGATACGATCACTGATACGGAATACCTCGTCCATTTTGTGCGAAATATAAATGACTGAAACACCACTTTCTTTGAGACGCTGCAAAATCCCAAATAAGAACCGGGCATCATTTGAAGAAATGGCCGATGTAGGTTCATCCATGATCAGCAGATCCGCGTTGCATGAGACGGCCTTTGCAATTTCAACAAGTTGCATTTCCGATATACTCAACTCCCTCATTTGCTTATCAGGATCCGTGGTAAGTCGAAAGTCGGCCAGAACCTTGTGTGCCATTGAATTCATTTTGCTCCTGTTGAGGATACCCAATGTGGATGGTTCACGTCCCGCAAATATATTCTCAGCCACAGTCATGTCCGGAAAATTGTTCAGCTCCTGATGAACCATGGCAATTCCAAGTTGAAGGGCATGAAGTTCATTCTTAATTTCAGTGGGAACACCTTTCAGAATAATTTGTCCACTGTCCTTCTGATAAACGCCTGCCAGTATTTTCATCAGCGTGGACTTACCGGCTCCATTTTCCCCCATCAGGGTATGAATCTCACCCCGGTATACCGAGATCCCAACCTCATCCAGGGCAACTACCCCGGGAAATGACTTGGATATGGCCCTCATTTCAAGCATGCATTCGGTGGAATCAGAATTTTTCAATATGCCGGGATTCTTAGTGTGGTCTAAACAAATATATAAGGATTATCAAACAAAGGCATCATGAAATTTAATCAATACTGATACTATTTTAATGAACATACCGTCATTTTATAAAATAAAGTATTAAACTTGAATTAGTCGCCATGTTTTGTTTTCAATGAAACCATTGTTTGAAAAAGTCCTGTGCGGCATAGTCTGAATGAATAATAACCATGAAACTGTTACGCTTTACAGGTAAGTCCCGAAGTTTTCAGGTGTTATGGTAATGGTTTCAACTTCCGGGTAGGAAGTAAGAAAGGAGCCGGGAAATGTGACCTTCGCCCGTCTATTCCATTTTATTTCAAAGGCATAGATTTTTCCATCCCGTTCTTCCAGGTAGTCAATTTCCTGTTGCGTATGCGTACGCCAAAAGTACCGATTCGTATAGATTTTATTGTAGCGAAGGTATTTGATCCTTTCACTTACAAAGTAGTTTTCCCATAATGCACCTGTATCGGTGCGGTTTGAAACAGGTAAGAAATTACCCATAATGGCATTGCGTATCCCATTATCATAAAAGTAAATCTTCCTGCCCTTTTTGATTTCATTTCTAAGATTACGGCTTAATGAATATAGTCTGAATATAATGAATGCCTTTTCCAGCAGATCAACATATTTTTCAATAGTCTGAAAATCAGCCCCAACTGTCTGGGCAAGCTCGTTGTAGGACACTTCGCTGCCGGTCTGGAATGCCAATGCCCTGACAAGTTTCTCGAGTACCTGCGGCTTTTTAATTTGTTCATGAACAAATAAGTCTTTGTATAAATAACTGGAAGTAAGCAAATGGAGGATCTCCTTTTCATTACCGGCATTTGTGACGACTTCCGGGTAGGTTCCATAAATCAAGCGGTGTTCCATCATCCCTTTTTCATGGATAACACCAAAGTGGTTCGTTAATTCCCTGTTTGATAAGGGAAATAGAAAATATTCCCATTTGCGTCCTGTGAGTGGTTCATTTAGTAAACTGGCCAATTCAAATGAAGATGATCCGGTAGCAATAACCTGTATTTCCGGCATGTTATCAACAATCAGCTTTAACGTCAGACCAATATTGCTTACATATTGCGCTTCATCAATAACAACGAGTTTATGGCCTCCCATTAATGCTTTCAGATGGCTTATGGAATGAACAGAAAGTTGCATACGGGCATTTATGTCTTCCCCACTCAACCATAAATACGCAATATCTGTGTTTTTTAAGATTTCTCTTACCAGCGTGGTTTTTCCAGTCTGTCGCGGGCCAAGAATTATTATTGCTTTGTTTTTAAAGAATTTGCCTTTAATATCCTTTTCAATACTCCGGGAAATAAGCATGGCCTGGTTAATGATTGATATTCGAAATTATAAAATATTTGATTGTAATCAAATATTTTATATAAAATTTTTGATTTCAGTCATTATTGTTGTTTAACAGTAAATGAATAGCTTCCTGAACCCATATCAACAATCGTTTTACCATTCTCAGTAATTATTGGCCCGAAATCTTTGTTATTCAATAATGGTTTGCCGTTTTCGCTGATCCTTTTTATATCGGTGCCGGGCAGAAATACTGTCGCCCTGGTATTTGCAGGGATATCTACAGTAAGAGTGTACGTACCCTTTAACCTGCTTCCAGCTGGTTGTGATATCCCCCCGGATACTATTGCAGGTTGCTTTTGCCCAGGACAGTCCGGTATTTGAAACCGGATCAATAATGAATTGTCGGGAACCCGGTATCAGCGGATTTGGACGAATACCCGCCAGGTAGGTGTAAAACCACGACCCAATGTATGCTCCGAACGGATGATGAAAGTTATCGTTGCGACTGTATAACTGTTCACCCAATGTACTGGTTTCGTCTTTCACCATATAAAGCCATCCGGGAGCCTCTTCCTGTGATATCATTTTAAAGGCAATATCTGCATGTGAATTTTCAGCCAGCCAGTTCATTTCAGGTATCACACCAATAAATCCGGTAGTCGTATGATAATCATTCTTTTTAATATCACTGATTAAAACCTCTGCCGTTTTTAATTTGTAATCATCGGGAACCAGGCCGAAATATAGCGCCATAGCCTGTGCAGTCTGAGAGCCACGCTCATACATTCCGGTTTCCTTATTCAGGAATTGTTGATTGAATGTAGCTTTTATGTTTTTTGCCAGTAAAGAATATCTGTCTGAATCTTCTTTTCTGCCAATAGTGCTGGCATTGTCGCTTAGTAATTTAACAAGGTAATAATATCCTGCAGTGGAAGTAAGCTCAACAGATGTATTTCCAGGTCCTGTGATGCCATTAGTGAACCAATCTTTATCGCACCAATCACCAAGCGACCATTTAATTATATTATTTTCGGCTGTTGATGTTACGAAATCGACATATCTTTTCATTGGTCTGTAGGCTTCTTCAAGAAACCTTTTGTCGCCATATAAGTCATAAAGCTTGTTGGCTACAATGGCAAGGGCCGCCCCCCACCAGGGATCATCGCAATAAATGGTATTCGCTTCTGTATGCATTAATCCCAGTTTGTTGCCAGTCTGGAGATAACCCCACCCGGCAGTAGGAATTATGGGTGGTATATGGCCGTTCGATTCCTGGCCATCTATCAGATCATTATATAACTTGATGAAACTTGTAGCAGCATCAAAATTATAAATATAAGATAACATGTTTCCATAGTTGTCGAGGTTCCAACCCATTTTTTCGCGGACAGGTTCTTCTCCGGGCATACCATGTATGCAATTCAGAAGGGTTCTTTGTACTGATTTATGTAACTGGTTAATTCTTTCATTTGAACATTCAAATTTTCCGGTGAATGGCAAATCGGTATGAACGCTTTGTGCTGAAATACAGTCCATATTTGGCTTGGAAAGCAGGCCTTCAACCTGTACATATCTGAATCCATGGTAGGTGAAACGAGGCTGGAATATTTCTTCTCCATCGCCCTTCAATATGAATATTTCTTTCTGAAAACGGCCAAAGGTATGACTATGGGAATTATTTATATCCAGCGTGCTATCCTTCAGAAGCTTTTCGTTGGAATCAAGTATTAGCGTTTGCCCTTCTTTCCCCATGATTTTCAACTGAATGAAGCCTGTTATGTTCTTACCAAAATCGAATACATAAACTCCTTTTTCAGATTCCCACATTTTAACCGGCTTTACCGATTCGCAGATGCGCATGGGTGGCATATTCTGAGCTGAAAGACTGCCAAATGGTGCCGGTACTTCAATAACTGCTTTCCATAAGCTGTCATCGTAACCTGTGTTATCCCAACCAGTTCTTTTCTGCCGGTTGTCGATGGTTTCTCCTCCCCTGATGCAATTGTATACGATTTCTCCTGTATTCATTTTCCATGTACCGTCAGAAATTATGGTTTGTGTTGTGCCATCAGTAAATGAAATGGAAATCCTTAAAAGTAATTTAGGCGTTGATTTCCAGGAGGCTTTTTCGTTCTGAAATAAATCAGCAGTGGGTAAGTTATACCAGCCATTGCCGAGTATTACACCAATTACATTTTCTCCTGTTTTAATATAATTCAGAACGTCATAGGTTACATAGTTTACCCTCTCATTATAATCGGTAAAATTTGGATCCAGAATATGGTCGCCGACTTTTCTTCCGTTAATGTACAGCTCATAATAACCAAGTCCGCTTATAAAAGCGGTTGCCGCAACCGGTTGTCCGGCAATCTCTGTTTTCTTGCGAAGAAGCAAGGCAGCGGTATCAGGTGTTGTCGGAAGAAAAATCCATGGCTCAGCCCGTTCAGGAATTTGCAGATGTCCTTGTTTTGCTTCGACATAGCGCGATGAAATCCATTTTGCCTGCCATTCATTAACATCAAATATTCCTGTGTGCCAAAAAGCGGGTTTGCTCCATAATGATGGCTTTCCTTTAATGTCCCATACACGCACTTTCCAGTAATATCGTGTATTTGAGATTAATTTTGTCCCTTCGTACAGGATATTTGAACTTTCAGATGAAGATACTTTGCCACTCTCCCAGATATCTCCCTTATCCTCATTAATAAGACTATCGCTGCTTGCAACCTTAATTTCATAAGCGCTTTGCATCCAGCCTTTTTCGGAAGATTCAATCTGCCATAATAACATAGGCTTAGGAACATCAATGCCAAGGGGGTTTTCGCGATATTCGCATTTCAGGTTTACTACATTAGCCGGTGCACCCTCAACTGCGAAATTAAATTGAAATGCTGCCAGCAGTAATAAAGGATAAATCCATTTTCTCATGCTTATTAGTATTAAATATATTATTTTGAAGTTTCTATCGCTTTAACATGATTATATGTTTTCCAGATCCCAAAGAAAACGATACAAAACCGTTTTCTTCGGCATACTCTTTTATAATTCCTGATCTAACCAATGGTACATTGTTGATTAGAATTTCGCTTTTGGGCAGTATTACAGTTGATGAAGTATTTACCGGAATTTCAATATTTAACAAAATCTCAGTAGCTGTCTTTTTCCATTCACTTCTTATTTTTCCATACATGCTTTCGTGACTGGCAGAAACAAAATCAAGAGATCCGGCAAAATACGGCTCAATAAAGAAGTGTTTAAATCCGGGATTGTTTGCATCGGGTGTGATGCCTGCCAGCACTTTATAACACCAATGAACGATGTCGCCAAAGAACATGTGGTTATGGGAATTATCGTTTGATTCGGTATTAAAATCCTCCCATAATGTTGTAGCACCCTTTTCAATCCAATAGCCCCAGCCCGGGTAACGTTTATTTTTTGCTATCGCGTATGCAATATTTGCATATCCATTATCAGACAATACATGAGGGATCCATTTGGCGCCCAGCACGCCGCAATCCAGCAAAGTGTCGTTTTTAATAATAACGTTTGCCAAGGTGTTAGCTACTGCCTGCACATCGGCCTCCGGTACCATTTTAAAATAAAGCGCAGCTGCCAGTGAAGTCTGTTCGCTGTTCGCATAAGTCTTTTCACCGGACTTATAAAATTTCTGATTAAATGCTTTTTTAATTTTTTCAGCCAGTTGGGTATAAATTGCAGCGTCCTGCTGATTTTTTAACAGGGCTGCCATTTGAGCGAATTTATTAGTCAGGTCGTAATAACATGCAGTACTTGTTAAATCCCTGGGAGCATAAGTTTTTATAAAGACCCAATCGCCCAACCCGATGTCAAGTATATGGTTCTTAGCTTTGCCGGTCATATAATCAACACTTTTTTTCATGGTCTGGTAGTGTTCGGCAAGTATATGCTTATCTCCAGAGTATGTATACAGATACCATGGTATCCAGATATATGCTCCATCCCAGGCAGGGCCAAATCCATCTTTTACCCAATCACCCAAATTGTATCCCCAGCCACTGGTAGGAACAATACCCGGCAACAAACCATTTTCCAGTTGGGCATCACGGCAATCGAAAAGCCATTTTGTATAAGCCATTTGTGGTTTATAGTTGAGCAGCCCTGTTTCAGCTGCAAGGTGGGCATCTCCTGTCCAGCCATTTTTTTCCCGCTGCGGGCAGTCGGTGGGATAGCCCAGAAAATTACTAATGTAAGACCAGTCAGCAGCTTTGAGAATTTTATTTATAATCTCGCTGGAACAGGAAAACGAACCCGATTTCTCAAAAGAGGTATGCACTACCTTTCCAATAATATCATCTATGGTAAGTAATCCGGGATAACCACTTATTTCGATATACTGAAAACCGTAATAAGTAAATTTAGGCTCCCATACCTCCTCCCCTTTTCCTTTCAGTATGTATTCTCCAACCTGAAAATCAGGTTCCCGGTGATGACGATTGATATTGCTCTGATTTAAAGTACCATCAGCATTCAGCAATTCACCAAATTTCATTTTTACTACCTTGCCTGAACCCCCTCTGACCTTAAGGGATATCCAACCGGCCATATTTTGTCCCATATCAACTACATAGATACCAGGTTTCGGAGATTTTACAGATACTGGCCTGACTTCTCTCATTACTTTATTTGCAGGTATCATCTGAGCTTTAAGAATCCCTTTTGGCCCGGATTTCAAGCGTACATCCGCCCATGAACTATCATCAAGTGAAGCTTTGTTCCAATCGGCTATTTCAAGGCGGGCATCGTATTTTTCTCCTTCCCTGATGTCGTTATAAGTGATGGGTGATGGAGCAGCCTTCCAGCTTTCATCAGAAATTACTGTTTCAGTGGTTCCGTCTTCATATTCAATTTCCAACTGAACCAAACAGGTGGGCCTGTCTCTCCAGGGCGCCTGACTAAAGCCCCATACAGCTCTGCTATGCATATTATACCAACCATCGCCAAGCAAAATTCCCAATGCATTTTTGCCCATAACCAGAAGATCAGATACATCGTAAGTTAAGTAATGAACACGTTTATCGTAATTGGTAAAAGTGGGATCGAGCACATGGTCACCCACCTTAGCGCCATTTATATAAAACTCATAATATCCGACACCTGAGATATAAGCACGGGCTTTTTTAATTGTTTTGCCGGTGTTAAAGGCCTTACGGAGATACGGAGCAGATTCGAAGTCTTTTTTAGGATCTGTTTTCTGATTTTTTGCTATTACTGCCATTTCAGCAGTCCAGTCATATATCCGGGGTGCTTCAATCCAGGAGGCTCTCCAATCATCTTTGTCAAGTAAGGCCATTTCCCAGGTTGCACCATCACTCCATTTGGATTGAGCGTCCTTTTCATCCCAGACCATTACTTTCCAGAAGCACTTTTGCCTCGAACGAAGCGAACGCCCCTCGTAGGTAACCTGTATGGACTGATCAGATTTTTTTTTGCCGGTATCCCACAAATCCCCTTTATTTTTATTCAGTAAATCCAAACCGGAGGCAACCAGTATCCGGTATGCCGACTGGGATTTGTCTTTCTCATCAGACGAAAACTTCCAGGTGAGTCTTGGCTGCAATACATCTATGCCTATAGGATTTACAAGATATTCGCAGGTTGCAGAATATATCTTAAGACTGAATACTTTCTGATTATGTTTATTTGAACAAGAAATTAAGAAAAAGAAGATCAGGACTATTGCGAAATATTTTACTTTCATTTTCAATATTTTATTCGAAATGATGAATAAGACACCTGTCTATTAATCTGAAAAACTTTTTTAGGCTATTCATTCATACAAAAAGATGTTGGAATTTTGCATTTGTATTCAAAATTTACAATTCCCGCAGCGTCAGCCTGAAATGATTGTTTTTTGCTTCCATTCACTATCAGATTATAAGATGAATTTGGTTGAAGTCCGGCCAATGAAAACTGAAAGTTACCTTTTGAGTTTACTGTCCAGCAATGTACTGTTTTATTCCATTTACTCACCTCAACATTTATCGGGAGCATAGATGTAAGAGTTATAGCCAATGCTTTCAAATTAAGATTGCCAGGATAATAATTCAAGGTATTGCCAGACATGTTTGCGCCAAAACTGTCACTGCTTTTTACCGAAAAACTATTTGTTGTTATCTGGTAACTATTTTCTCTAAGTTCGATGTTGTAAACCGTATCTCTCAGGGAATATCTGAATTCTGTACCGTTAAGCTCACTCAACATATTGGGTTCCAGGCCCATCCTGTTCCATTTCGGTCTGATTCCATAGATATCTCTGTACAGGGCAGTAATAGTTGTACTTATACCTGCCAAAATATCATCGCCAATACCCTTTTGGGTTACACGGCTATATCGTTGAGATGAAAGTCCATCTTTGTTATACTGCAAAAGAATGTTCTTAATATACCCGAGTGCAATATTCTTATCGTACTTCACATAAGACCTGACTCCCAAGTAACCCCATGTAGGGAAAATATCTCCGTTTTCGTAATTCGGGAATGGCCAGTTAACGGAAGAATGCACCTCCTCAAGTTTGAATGATTCAAAACAAAGTGGCCAATGGAACAGATTTTCTGCTTTAGTTTTATTCTCTATCTGATCTAATATTTCTTTGATCCTTTGTGAGTCATCACATATGCCAAAAGCAATTGCTGCAAAGTTAACAGGGGTTACCAGATTATCACCATGCAGAGAACCATCTTTGTCTCTCCAGTATATATACTGCTTTTTTGAAGGAGACCAAAAACCACCTTCCTGTATAGGCTTATTAAAGGCGTCTTTTAATCGAACAGCAATTTTTGTATAGTAATCGGCCTTTTCTTTGTCCCCAAGGACAAGTTCGCAATCTGCCCAAAGATTCAAAGCCTCGTACATCTGAGCGTTTACAAATGCATTTTCGAAGCCGGCCCATACCACATCAATCCAGTCGCTGCACCTGTTTTCGACGGTATTATTATTAAGCATTTCAAAAATACCGTTATTGTTGGAGTCCCTTTTAATAAGCCAGTTAAGTACCTTCTCACACGAAAGCTTATGTGTTTTTAACCAGACTACATCTCCATTCTGATCGAATTGCTCTGCAGTATTGATTATCTGACCCGGCTGCGCATCGATGGTGTATCCCCAGGGGGCATCGTAGTACCCGGTTTTGTCGTTGTAGTTACTTTTTTCAGCTTCCGGTCTGTCGTGCCAGCGAGCTAATACCCTGCCATCCTTTTCTATGGCTAAATCTCTTTCCTGGTCGAGGGTGGAGGAAAAGTTTCGGGTATAGTTTTTATCATTGACTGCCATCCCGATTTGAGCAAAAAAGGGCTCGTGCAGACACTTCCAATTCGTGAGCCACCCATTTCCACCTGTAATATTTTTGTCTACCACACCATACCGTCCCGTTGTGTTGAGAAGCTCCCGCACAGCTATCTCATCGATACCCACAAGTATTCCCCGATCATACTCCTTATTGTAGTCTACATAACTTAATGTCAAAGAGATATTGGCATTACCTGTTTCAACCTGAAAGGGGACAAACACATCTGACTTTTTACTTACAAAACGGCTCAGCAAATAGCGCTGCCCAAGTTCCAACGGGGTAAGATACTGTGTAAATTTAAACTCGTCATTCCCCCCATGGCTAAATGAGCAGGCAATATTCCCTCCTGTATTGGAACTTGACTCAACCCTGAAACCTTCACCCGATTGGGGTTCCCAAAATGTCACTCCATCGGTATGGACTCCATAGGTGTCATCTGTGTTTTCAAGATACTTACACCAAACCATGCCTCCCGTATTCAGGATACCTCCTTTCCAGGTGGAGAGACTGGAAAAGTTCCAAACGGGCATAGCCATGTTGTCGAGTTTGCCATTTTGCATATACTGACGGCGAATCTCCCATGAAATATGTTTTCCGTTTGACGTGAATATCCAGGTTTCCGTAACACTCATTTTATCATCCCCAAAGACAATATTGCTTACTTCAACCCTGTTGCCATATGCCATAACTTTTGTCTCTGCCTTTGATTCAAGTGATGTAAAGAGATCTGTCTCTGTTTTAATGGAGGTATATACCCCCTGAGGGGAAATCGTATTCTTACCCTTGATGTTCACCTGGCTGATTTTACAGCCCCTGCTGTAATCCACCAGTAGCTGCAGGTTATTGGATTTGTCAGCAATCATTACTGTTTTCGCTGAAAGATCTTGTTTCAATAATGCTGAGTGTGCTGAATTTGCCAGGAGCAATAAAAATAGGATGGATATAATACGCATGCTTTTAGAATCTAATATGACGCATTTACAATGCTCGCTCCGATAAGGCCAAATTCCACATCTGCTGCGTTTATCTCAATTGAAAATGACTGTAGTGTTAATCCGCCATCGCAGGGTATCTGTAAAACCCTTGCCCAACTGTCGGCCCAGGATTTTATGGGCAGATATACACTTATCAAGCTCCGGCACAAACGCGGGAGTGAGTATGCTTATATTCTGTCCCGTTAGTAGTGGAACGGATTTTGTTTCCCCGTTATCATAATATAATTTAATTGTACCTACTTCGGTCGCGGTATGCCTGGACTGTATCTCGCTCATAAATAACAACGAAAGGTTCACGGTTTTCCTGTTCACAGGAAAGACCACAACAGAAGGTCTGGTGCTCCGAATGGTTTGGACTGTTGCCCGATCACTTCTGCCATACTCGATGGTTACCAGCGTATTATCTGTTTTCGGACAGGCGAATACTCCAGCCTGAGTTTTTATAGTGTCGCCGAAATTTTTAAAAACATCCCGGTCGGCAACAACATTAAAATAACGCCAAAAGGAGGTTGCAAAGATCGAATTGCTGTTGCGAATACCTGAAATATCAATGAATTCTGTTCTTCTATTTCTGATTTTCTGCATCAGACTGTCGTTGAAATTATCCTCTCCTTTCAGGTAAACGTTTGCTGTTGATTTGAAAACATTGTGCGAATTGTCGTGTAAACTAAATTCTGCAAAATATATTCCTTTAGCAGGCGCATCAATGTCTTTGAAAACAATAATCCGCGACACCGAATCCGTATTGGTAATAGAAATTTCAGTTCGACGGTTTAGGAGACTAACAGTCAATACTCCGGTTTTTTCTTTCATTGACGGAACCTTCACAACTATATGTGCTTTTAGTGTTTTGTCCGAAGCATTGTAAGTGGCTGTTTTAACTAATGCAGAAAAATGAGGTTCAATATTCAGGGTTACAGGAACAATAACCTCGGGATTCCTCAATTGTACAAAAAACTGATGATGTCCAACATCATCGGAAACTTCAGCATCTATCAGATTTCCAGATACTTTTATGTTTTTCAAAACAACCTGCGGATCCTGAATATCCTTAATATCCGAAGAGAAAATCCAGGATGCATTTGCACCTTCTTCTATTTTACTTTCTTCAATTTTATGCTCATTCTGCAATTGATAAATTACTTTTATTTCGTGTGATAACGAATCCTCTGCCGCCAGTTTAATTTTAACCTTACTTAATGCGGGGGTAAGTTCATACGGTACAGGTTTGCCGTTGACAAGAACTGATAATACTTTACATGGACGCAGGTGTGTTGAAAATTCAATACTGCGTCTCTTTTTCATGGTCTGCATTGTAGATTGCTGCTATAATCTCCTTCCCCGCTGAAGAATAACTAACTGTGGCATATGGTAACCGAATCCGCGCCCTTTCCCAATTATCCGGGAAATGCAGGTACCCACTCCAGTGCACTGCCCTCTTTTACCAGGGCTAATCCAAACAACCCGTTTACAACTCCATGTATAAAAGATCCAATCGGATTTCCAAAAAGATAATTGGCTTCTCCTTTGCCAAATCATTCATCCTTTCGGGGAAATTGCCTGGGGCTTCGGTATTTATGGTGCCTGCCAATGCTACCGACTCAAGCATTCTTAGTCCGGTCGAATAATCACCGGTTTTAAAAAATGCCCGTGCTGCTTCTGCCATCTGCACAGGCATTACATTATCACTCCCGAAAACAGTCGGCTGCAGATCACCTACCCTCATCAGCAAAAGCGTATCGTGGTTTACACCTGAATTGCTTTCAAAACAGAGACTGTTCTTCAGGTAATCGAGGCTTTGCCAGCCATAAATCTCAGGAAGATCAGTGTATAACCCCGGGAAAACCATATCAGTGTAATAATGACATAAATGGGCAATATTTTGCTGGTCGACATGGCTGTAAAAAACACCGGAATTCTTATTCCAAAGCCCAGGTACCAGTAATTCATACATTTTTTTAGAATCGGATTCGCCATTTTTCAGCTTCACTTTTTTTACCGATAAGCTCTGCCAGAACAGCGGCCTTTTCAAGCATAGCTGCCATCATAAGGCTGGGCGATGCGGCATCACCCGGTAATGCAAGATGATCTGCCTGATATAGAAATGCATTACAGCCCATGTGCCAGTTTAAAAGACCATTATGATTATCGTCGCGTACTTTCCACACACGGTCGATTCCCTTGCTCAGGGCAGGCCATATTTCATTGAGCAATGAGGTGTCGCCGGTACAATCAATATATTGTGCCAATTCATAAATGTAATAAGGTATTCCATCTTCGGCAGCAGAGTCAGCAGGCTGTCCGCTGGTTGTCACTGTCGTGCAAAGTCCGGTCTCTTTTGTATTTAAAAATCTGAAAGCCATCCGGGCTTTATCCAGTTGGTTGAGCGAAACAGCTGCCGATATCTGATAATTATTTGTCCAGTATGCAGGCCACCAGTGAATTCCCTCAAACCATGCTTTTCCGGCATTGTATATACAGTCGAGGTTAACAATGGCAGTCATGAACCCGGCATCAAGAATCTGACTTGGCGTAGAAATGCTGTAAGGGGCAAGCAAATCTGCATAATATTTCCGGCTTTCCGAAAAAAGGTAGCTCAGGTTGGCGAACTGATTTTTGCAGAGTGAACAGTGCCGGTCTCGTTATCCGATTGTGCCGCAATAAAATAGACTGAATCACTCTTATTGGCATTAACCTTCATAGCAATTGTAAAATTTGCTATAGAATCAATAATCCGGGGATGAACCGCAGGCCATGTTGTGGCAGCTGCTCTAAAATCCTGTCCTTTCTGATGCAGAACAGCAATATTATTTTCAATTAAGACCTCGTTGTCCTTCACATTGTCCGAGAAATTAAAATAATTGGCGCTGAAAGTCCGGTTAATTGTTCCTGACCGGCCATAGCTGAATGTTATTTGCAGATCTGCCGGATCGATCGTTTTATTCATCACCACAACCTTAACAATCATTCCCCAGTCGTAAGCCTGACTGATTGCTATTTTGAATTTTAAATCAGGAAAAACAACAGATTGGATATTATATTCAGTATTCCCGGGATTAAACAGGGTTTGAACAGATGCAGCTTCATCGAGCCATTCTGTTTTCCCTTTGTACCTGATGCCTATCCTGCCATCGCCAAGCCTTAAGATATCCGGATCCAATTTATTATTCAGCAAAATCCGCAACATCGCGAAGGTAGGGACATCACCTGTTGCAATAATTGTATTACCCCGCCTTACAGCATGATTGAAGTTTTTGTCAGATTCCACTACGTTTGAAACGCTTCTGTGATCCATCCGAATTACCTTGTGGCTGCCGCTCTTAACGGTGAAGGAAGTTCCATTCCCCGAAAGCTGGTATTTCGGAAGTTTAAAATTTTCATCGAATGCCTGCGAATAAGCTGAGGTATTTAAGATTATTCCGGCAAACAGAATAACATAAACTCTGGAATGAATGATCATTATTGTATATTTTTTTTCAGGGCTTCGAGGTCATTGGTAATTCCTTCCTTTGTTATATTCGAGCCCATCCACTCCCACAGTACACCGGGTTTGGCACTTTCTGGCGGATTGGTGAAAATTGAGGACAAGTTATCCGTTGAACCACTTTTTTGCAAAGTCCTCTTTTTAATCTGGCAATTGCCGTCAATTGAGAAAATTCCAATCAATAAAAAACAGGTCATCAAAATTTTAAATATTCTATTCATCCCGACATATTATTTTAAAATTGTCATACCCATCAGTCCCACAACAACATCCTGCGAAACGGTCTGAAGCGTAATACTTTTTAATTCGACATCCGTTTTCAATATACGATTTAATAACATGGCCCTGCAATTTTCACCCAATTGTACAGTGGAAGGCCAGGGTTTGGGTACAGCAAAACTGTCAATAGCATTGGTGTAATCGTCCCGGCTTGCCTGACCTGCAGCGCCTGCTTTGATATGAATGGGCGAAAGATTCCAGTAATTGAATGGAGGTATAAGTTCCAATGTGTCCTTACTCTGATCCGCATAGTCAAGTATCACAATTGCATTGGCAATATGGCATTGCATCTGATTTGTAGATCCGCAAACAAGCAGGAAAATGGCTTTGCCTTTACGGTTCACCGGGATAGTTACATCATCTGGCCAGTTATCCCATAATGATGTAAAGGCAATGTTTTTCGAAAAACTATTCCAATAAAAGGGAACGTGTTGCTTTGTTGAAATTCGATTTGGATCCTTCAATAAATACTGAACAGAATCCAGCTTGATAGAAGGCGGTTTTTGCTTCCAGAAAATAAATGTCCACGCCGAATATCCATCTGTTCCAATTCGCGCAGATACGGTATTCGGTCGGGGTGACAGGTACTTTTGCTGGTATATTGTTCTGACATCCGCATTAAATACATGACTGATATTCAAGCACTCCCAATCACCATCCGGCGGAATAACCCGGAGCGTTTTTCGGATTGCTTTCAAAGAATCCTCTGTCTGCTTAATCTTAAAATAAATAATCCGGGTCTGTGGCGCCTTCCCTACAGTTGTATTTGCCAGCATGGTATGATAACCGGGATTTCCAGTTACTTTGCCATATAGGATACCATCCCTTATAATTAATCCGCTTAAAATTTTTTGTGAATCACACACACTTGTAATCGTTGCATCAGAATACTTTAATTGAAATGAGTCGCCTGCATTTCTTTCAATTGTCACAGGTTCAGACCTTGGCACCAATCCGGTTGGAAAAACGGTAATGTTAACATTATCTCTTGCTGACAATTTAAGATGGAGCAAACTTTGGCCATATCCTGGCAATAGCTCCCAGGTAACAGGACTGCCATCCACTAATACTTTCGCGATACCTGATACATTTACAGGCAAATAATAATCTATGGCTGCACTTTTGGCAAGATGAATGGAGGCGCTAATCACCTTCTTATCTATTTTGAATTGATAACTATAATCAGGTGTACGAATAGAGGCACTGTCCCATTCCTTTGGAAATTGGGGACTAACTTTAACTATATTTTGAGGGTAATCAGGTTGATAACCGAACAAACCCTCCACCAGTACCCTGGTAAACATACTTGAGCAATCATTAAAATCTGTACCCCCTTGCGGCGCTCCCAGGTCTCCCGGGACTTTCCCGTTGAATGCACCTTCATAAAAGGTACCTTTCATAATATCCCATCCGTCATCACCCATTCCGGATAGAAAATAAGCCAGTGCAAGGTGATAATTGTCACCGGGATACATTTCTCTCACTGAAAATACTCCCGGCACCCAGTTAGAGGTCCATACCCTTCTGCCACCTGCAGCCATGCGGTCGTTTTGCAGTCCCCACTGTGTATAAAACAAGGAACTAACGGACTGTTCTTTATTTATAAGATTGGCATCAACAGGCAGGAATATGCTATAGAGCCACGGGTCTTCATGTAACCGTTCATAGCCACCTTGTTCCCTGTAAGCTCCTGAAAACCCTTTTTCAGAGATCCACATTTTCGAAAAAAATCCCTTTTTGATTTGTCCCAGCTTCATTCTATGGAAATCAGCGGATAGGGTATCTCCTTTATGGATTGCCATTTCATAGGCAGCTTTGTGCCCGGTATAAGCATACGAAGTCTCTTCAGCCGTTCCGCCACCGTTATACCAATGAGAGTCAGTTGGCCATAAATTTACATAGCTCTCATAAACTCCGTCTCCATCCGGATCGAAGCAATCTTCCTGCCATGTAAGGTGTAGTTCAAGAGCAGGCCTTAAGAAGGTCTCAAACGCAATATCACCTGTACTTCGCCATTCCGTGATTAGCTGCTCAAAAAACTGGGATTGGAAATTATAAACCCACTGGTCTTTATTGATCCTGCCAGCGCCAAAATACCGGGAGGACTGATCCTGAAGGGTTAGCAGCAATGATGTATCGGCCTTTGCCTGCTGCTTATCTGAATTCTTAATTTGTGAGTCTGTGTAATATCGGGCTTCCTTTACAACCCTGTCGTGCCAGCCATACATTGTACCACCATAAATAGTGCGCCATCCCGGGAAAGGCACGTTCCAAAGCATGGCTCCGTGAACGAATACGGGATCATACCAAACGGCATCTATTACCGAGGTTGAAACAGATGCCAGTACATTTAATTTTTCATCCGGCGTTTTTACAACTACTCTGTTTGAAAGGGCCTTTATCCTCTCCATCCCTTGTTGCCATGCTGAAAACGGAGAACCACTTGATGCATCCGGATTTTTAGGGTCAACAGGTTTTATACTCCAGTATATATCTCTTTCGCCTTTACCCAAGTCAATAGTTCCGGAAACAATTGGCAAAGCAGCATTCACATTGGAATTTTCAATGGCTCCTGACGTAATATCTTCGGCATCCATAATTTTCAAAGAAGAAAGTGCGGAGCACCTTCCTTCTATTTCTAATTTGGTCCGCGATTTATCAGTACTGTCAGATAAAAGCCCAATGACAAATTTATCCTTATAAATATTTATCTGATTGTTTTTGCTGGCCTCCGGCTCAAAAACCCAATTTCCTGTTTCAGGATGACCATTAATATCAAATTTCCACGAAAGTGAATCATTATTCTTGTATTGGGCACCACCAAAAATCCAAATAAGTTTGTCATTGCTTTGGACTTTTTCTATTTCTGCATGAATGGACAAACCAACAACATCAGCCATAGGAACAACCGACAGCTTAATAACGGGAAAGTGGCTTGCAGTATCGCCTATCACCCAGGTAGTCATATTACCCCTGTATTCCATTTTTATACTGCTGCAATCCTCTAACCATTTTAATTTTCCATTATGCAGAATTGCTGCCTTGAATGAACCATAGATATAAGGTGTTTGTACAAATTTTATAAGCGGTTTATCTCCTGTAAGGATGAAAGCATTGGTATTATTGCAATATAAAGGCCGGTTATTGTACAGGGGCAAATTATACCCCACAATGGCATCATGGGCAACTGAGTACCTTGTTGCCTCAAAAAAAGTCGCCTGTCCTGACAGTGTGAATGATGCACAATAAAAAAACAGTGAAAAAAGCAAATTCACTCTAAATTCAGATCTGTATTTCATTTATGTCAATTTTGTAGTTAACTTACTGCCATGCGGATGCTGGAGGAACTGAACCTGCAGAACTTCCCCACTTATCATTGGGAATATTGCCCATTTCAAATACCAGTTCCGTATTACCGCTGAATATTTCATTATGTTGCAGCCAGTTTTTATTGTATGGTTTACCATTCAGCGTAAGTGACTGGATGTAAATATTTTCTTTTGAAACATGATTAGCTTTAACCGAAAGTGTTCCTTTACTATGTTTCAGTTTCAAATCTTTAAATAAAGGTGCTCCTATACAGTAAATACCCTCACCATGTGTCACCGGGTAAAACCCCATCGCTGAAAATACATACCAGGCTGACATCTGCCCGGTATCATCGTTACCGCAAAGACCTCCAGGTGTCGGACTGTACATATTATTAATCATGTAATTAATCCACTTCTGTGTTTTCCAGGGTTGCCCGGCGTAGTTGTATAAATAAATAGTATGGTGGTTTGGCTCGTTACCATGAGCGTATTGCCCAACCATACCGGTTATATCCGGCGATCCTTTCCCATCATCATGGATTTCTGATTTTCTGATAAAAAGTGAATCTAATTGAGAAATAAAATCTTCTTTTCCACCGAATAATTTTATTAATCCTTCCCCATCGTGAGGGACAAAAAATGTCCATTGATAAGCTGTTCCTTCACAGTAGTCATCGCCGGGATGATAATGATTTGTAAACAGTGGATCGAAAGGTGTTTTCCATTGTCCGTTTGCCAGTTTGGGTCTCATCAGCTTTGTATGAGTATCGAACAGGTTTTTATAATACCCGGCACGTTTGATATAATAATCGTAATCATCTCGCTTGTCCAGCATCCTTGCCATTTGAGCGATGCACCAGTCATCGTAGCAATACTCCAGGGTTTTTGATACTGACTGAATCTCAATGTCGCAGGGAATATACTGGTATTTTTTATAAAATTCAGCGCCCCTGTAAGAACGGACAAAGAATCCGAAAGTATCTGCGTTCGCTGATATTTTCATGGCTTCATAAAGAGAACTGACGTCGTAGTTGCGAATTCCTTTGTAATAGGCATCCGCAATTACAGGCATGGAGTGATAGCCTATCATCCCGTGATTTTCCTGTCCTCCGGTTACCCATTGGGGTAGCTGACCAAAATGATTAAAATGTTCCAGGAAAGTCTTCATCAGATCGTTGGTAACATCTGGTCGCAAAATGGAAAGTAAGGGAAGTTGGGCACGAAATGTATCCCATAGTCCCAGTACTCCGGCATAGTATCTGAAATCACCCTTGTGAATTTTCTTGTCTGAGCTTCTGTATTCGCCAGTAACATCAGAGTACAGCATTGGATATATCATGGCAAGATACAGGCTTGTGTAGAACATCTCTTTTTGAGGGGAGTCCGCGTCACTAATTTGCACAGCAGAAAGAGTTTTATTCCAGACAGCACGGGTTTGTTTTCTTATATTGTCAAAATTCCAGGTTTTTATTTCAGCCCGTAAGTTTTCTTCTGCACCATCCATGCTGCAAGGAGAGATCCCCACTCTTGCAATGATTGGTCTGGAATCATTTTCTGTAAATTCCAGCACCATACGAACATCGCCTCCGGTGAGCTCCCTGGAATTTGAATTTAACTTCTTATTCTCATATAACTGATATGATTTTATGGGTTTGGAAAATTCCGCATAGAAGTAGGTATATAATTCGGGAGTCCAACCGTTGGATATCCGATAACCTCCAACTGCATGGTCGTTTACCAATTCAATGTGTGCAACTCTCACTGTATCAAAATCATCTTCAGGGTATATGGTACAACCATGTTCATACCCGGTTTTCAGGTCTATTATAAGTTGCTGGGCTTCCCCTTCCGGATATGTATATCTGTGTATACCACATCTTTCAGTAGCAGTCAGTTCAGCTTCTATATCCGTATTTAGCAATTTTACTCTATAGTATCCGGGTTCAAATAATTCCTGGTCATGAGAAAACCGGCTGTTCACCTTATCGGGATATATTGTCTCATCATGTTTTAAGAAATCTGTGGTTGGCAGGAAAAGAATATCCTGATAGGTTGTACAACCTCCTCCGGATTTATGCAAATGGCTGAAGCCATACAATAAGGTATCCGTGTAAAGGTAAGTTGTACCACCATCAAACCGGGTATCCGGTCCAAGCTGAACCATTCCGAAAGGGGTAAATGCGGCTGCAATTGTACCCCCATAACCTGAAGTTCCGGTCAATGCTTTTACATAGGATACAGGGTCCTTATGTACCTTTGGGTCATTGCAGCCGAAACTAAAAAATATCATTGCCAATGAATAAAGTATTGAAATGAGTTTTGTTGCATTCATGGCAATGAAATTTGAGTTACACAATCAGTTGATCCAATCCGGGTTTTATTTGCCAAATACCTCTTTTATTGCCTTCAGATAGGCGTCTCCGTATTTTTTCTCAGGCAGTAGGTAACTTCCTTCAGTCCACTCATTCCATGAATTAAGTACAAGAATTTTATGTTTAGGATTATACTTATCCAGAAAGCTTTTAGCTTCAGTCAGTTGCTGTTGAAAAGAAGCTGGAGTATTACCAACAAATACGGGTGTCCACGGATAATCTTTCAGTTCAAATTTATCACTTTGCATACAGCGCGGACTGGCATCCCATCCCATTGACACATTAGGGGTATATAAAATATCAGGATATTCTGTTGTGAATTTTTTCCAATACTCCTTGGCGGATGCAAAAGCCTTTTCAACCGGCACTGTCGGAAATCCATCTGAATTAACATTACCATAGTGGTGTATATAACAATAAGTAGACACACTTTCCGTAGGCAATGCTGCAACCATTTCTTTTGCATTGGCCGGGGCATTTGGTCCCGTTATTTTTTTCACGAGATTGTCGTTTACCATCCAGCTCATGATATTGAAATGGACCCCCGGGAAACCTGCTTTTCTTGTTTTCTCATCAAGTAACTGAATGGCTTTTTTTGCTTCGTCAATTCCTCCCAGGCCATTAATAAATGTAACAATTTCATAGATTGAAAAATAAGGTTTCCCATCAATTTTCCAGTAATTAGGTTGCTTAAAATATTTTTCAACTATATAAGTGGAAATAGTATCCCATAAGCTAAACGTAACTCCTCCTTCGGTTAGTTTTATCCTGGAATTATCGAATGTAGCCGGTTGAATATTCAGCCAATCGTGATTTGCCCACATCAGCGCAAATTTCAGCCTGTCTTTATTCGTTGCTTTCAAAAATCCTTTTTCGAGGCCTTCCTGCAGGTATTGCCCGGTATTTGAATACCAGTACCAATCATAAATAAAAACATCAATACCATTGTCAGCAGCAAGATCAATTTCCTTTGCCGCCCATTTCGGGTCCGCCTCATTAAAATATCCCCATACCGGAACTTTTGGTTGCTCGTGGCCTTCGAACCGCGGTTTTGCAGCTTTTACCACATCCCATTCTGTCCAATCCCTGCCATGCCACCTGGAGTTTATGCTGTCGGGGTGGTAATTGGGGAAGTAGTAAACTGCAACCTCATACCCGCCTGATTTTGAATTTTGAGATGCCTTCTGAGCATGCAATTGTGGTGCAAGAATAAAAACGAGAAGGGCGAAAAATCGAATATTAAGTTTCATGATTAAGAGTTTTGTTATTTTTTATACTTTTTAATTACTTTGGATATTGCTTCAATTCTTTTTATCGTGGGATAGTAAAGGGTAAAAAATATATCTTCATTTTATTGATTCGAGAACTTTCTTCAGCGCTTTTAATCTTGAGTCATCCACATCGTTATTTTCAGAAATTGTAGGGCATAACCAGCCCCCTTCATCATGTTCATTCCAGGCGTAAATGATTACTGTCTTTCCAGGGCAAACCTGTTTTCTTTCTTTTGTCCACATTATTGCTTCTTTCAAATGTCCTGCCAGTTCTTCGGGTGTTGGTAAAGCGAAATATTTTTCCATTCCCTCGTAAGGTTTTTGCCAACCTGTTTCCCACGGAACAGGTCGCTCAATCCGGGGCCTGCGATCCCATCCGGTCATGACTAAAGGAACAACCTGCGCCCCTGTTGCTTCACTTTTTATCCATGCATTTCGTGCCGCTGCTGTAAGTTCCGAATAAGGTGATCCATTTAATCCTCCATTACCCCAAATTGCATAATCAGAAATTGCTTCAGCACCGAGAATATCGGCCATTTTTTTTGCATGTTCAATATTGAAATGCATGACAACCAGATATGGATCACCGCAATCTGCTCTTATTGATTTCATCCGAAATGAATCAATTAATTGCCTTGCTTTTTGGGTACCCCCCACTTTTTCTATCCATTCATCTTCTGGTCTGAAAATGTAAATGATCGGGCGGTTATTCATAACTTTTTGATATCCTTGCTCTTTAATTAATTTAAGAAGCCTGGAATTTCCATTGCCAGAACCTATGTCATCACAGAAATTATCAGGTGAGGCAATAGCACAAAAATTTATATTATCTCTCTTTTTACTGGAAAGGTAGAGGGATAAACCCTGGCTCATTGAACTTTGCGGGTCATATAAAAGAAAAGCCCAATAATCCAGTCCGCCTTGCCTTGCAAATTCAATCTCCTGGTCCAGTATGGTTTGATTGTAACCATCAATTTTAATTACGGAGTCAGAAAGGATTTTTCCAAAAAAAGGCACCCTGAAATGATATCTTTTAGGAGAAAGAGAACGCTCCACAGCTTTCACAGCTCCACCCTGTTCGTTGTTTTCCTTATTCATGGTCGGAGTATGCCATGCATCCCAACGAATAGCTCCTATCAAAACCTTATCCGCAGATTTTGTTTGTTGTGCGAATAGCGGATAGGTAAGTAATAAGGACAGAATCCAAGGACTAATTATACATACAATTTTTCTTTTCATCTTTTTGCGTTTAAGATAATTTAACGAGTGTCTTTAAAAACCTCTTTCACTGCTTCCAGGTACTTCATTCCGCTAACCATATCAGGCTCCAGGTAACTTCCTTCAGTCCATTCATTCCAGCAATTGATGTTCAGAATTCGTTGACCATTTGGGTCGGACAGTAATTTTTCTTTGGTCAATTCCAGGGCTTTCCTGAAATTATCAGGTGTATTATTACTGATTGTATTTGTATAAGGGTAACCCCAGGTGCCATTCCACTCAATACCCTGATTAGTGCGGGGGCTGGGGTCCCATCCCATGGTAACATTGGGGAAATAAGGTACACCATATTCTTTTTTAGCTTTTTCCCAATGTTTAAAATATTCATCCCGTACATAATTGAAATCGGTCTGAGTTTCCGGCAATTCAACATGGTGAATCCAAACATAGGAGGTTGCTGAGTCGAATCCCAGTTCCCTGATCAGTTCTGCTGTGTTTGCAGGCACCTTCTCGACCGGAAGAATGGGATTTCCCCAGGCAATAAGATTCCAGTGTACCCCTTTAAGCCCTGCGGCAATAGCCTTTTGTCTCATGCGGTCCATGGCGGCTTTTGTGGCTTCCAGGCTGCCAAATCCCTCTACAAATTTCTGAACATCGTATACCGAGAAATATGCCTTACCCTCTATCTTCCAGTAATTGGGCCTGGTAAAGTATTCCTTAATGACAAAATCACAGATTTCATCGAAACGTTCCGGAGATACCTTACCCGGATAGAGTAATTTCTGTGCGGCACCATGGGTATAAGGATGAATATCGACCCAGTCGCAATTAGCCCACATTAATCCGAATTTAATTCGGTCGCAATTTCTGGCTTTAAGAAAACCATCATCAATACACTTATTTAGAAAAGGTCCATCTTCGTACATGTACCAGTCGAAAATAAAACAGTCGATACCATTATCTGCGGCGGCATCAATTTTCTGCGCCATGACTTCCGGGTCTTTTTCATCGGTGTAACCCCAGGCTGGTAAATTTGGCAGGTGATGGCTCGGGAATCGCGGCCGGGCTGCTTTAACCAGTTCCCATTCTGACCATCCGGATCCCTTGTTGATAATATTCCTGGGGTCATCAGTATGGTAATTGGGGAAGTAATAAGCTGCAACGGTGATCTTATTTTGATTATGTTTGGAAATACCGCCCGGATTGCAAGCTGAGACAACAGTTATTGCCACAATTGCGATTAATTTTACTGCCTTCATGGTCAAATGTTTAGTTAATGGCATCATGTAAAGGTTTCCCTGATTTATTTGGAACTATTAACAACTTCATCGTAGTACCTGATTGTTTGGCTTCACTGCGATTGGGAGAGATAAGCAGGCAGCCTTCCATTGAAGCCATCTGAGCGGTTGACCAGCCGAAAAGCTCCATGAGAGTAATCTTTAATTCTTCATTTTGCTTAACCGGTATTTCAACTACCTGTTCTTTGAAACGGGTAATCCATCCATTGTCGGGGTTATATTGTCCTCCATAGAATGGGATATGCCTGACTGTGTAGGTTACTGGCTGTTCAGTGTTATTATGGATTACCAGTTTCGAATGCCAGCCAATATTCCAGGTTGTTTCGTTTTGCCAATAGTTTGTGTATGGAATCACAAACTGATTCAGTTCATTGTCCCAAACACCTTCTTCATCGTAAGCGCATGGCTTCCAGGCATCAAAATATGCCTCTGCCATATCGGAAGATTCACAAACAGGTGTTTCGTGCAATAAATAATAGTAGAAAGGCTTTGAGCTTGAAAATTCAACCGAACCTGTAAAATTGGTTTTTGCTGAAACAGGCCAGTTTGGTTTGTACTTTTCAAATACCGGGCAGATGAATACATTATCAGTGATCCCAAATAACGGTTTCAGTTGGTAAGTTTTTGTAAATGTTCCAATCTGACCATTTGCAAACACAAAATTCTTGTCATCACACACCATGTTCAGACTAATGATAATGGTATCGGAATTAGGATTAAAAAACGAATGGGCGAAATCCTGGACACTCCACCCTTTGTCGGTTTTAATTGAGCCTGATCGCAGATTGTCAATTCTGAAAATTGTATCTTTTTTTACCTGGAAGGGCTCCGATAAATCCGGACCGTATAAAAAAGCCTGCTTTACATTATCATCTAATGTACTTTTGCAAGAGTGCATTAAAAGGATTGAGTTTAAAGCAATCAATGTACTTAAAAAAACTGTCAAAAAAGTTGATTTTTTCATATTCATTTTAGTTTAATATTAAAAATAGTTCCAATCAGGTTACATCCTTAACAAACCTTCATAACCGGAATATCGAAAAGACCGGCAAGCTTTTCCATCGTGGCCAGGCATCACAATATCATCATTAAAATCCATAGAGTAGAATTCTGAGAACGAACCACTAACACGAAATTCCGACATGATTTTCATTGCCCGTATATTCATTATTTAGAACTACGCTCCCAACGATCTGTTCGAAAAGGTGCAAGCGGCAGTTCATTTTCATCAAATAAATTAGGAATCTGGTCGTTGGTAAAACAATACCGCACGGCCACCGGTAATTGAACTTCTTTTGATGAATTCGACGCTTGAGCCACAGGTATGATACCATATCTTTTCTTTGGTAAAGGATCGAATATGCTGCACTAATTTCCTATGACGGGGTTTAACAAAAGCCCTGCAAAATTCCGAAAAAAAGAGTGGTCCACCCTGACCGGCAAGATCATCACCAATCATTGCAATATCCACAATATCCCCTACTGCTTCCATAAAGCCGGTATAATATATGTCACACCTCCGATACCGGTAGAAATAGCATAATCAGTTTCATTGCGAAGTTTTAGAGTTTTTTCACGAACGCCTTTGAACCTGGATTTATCAGTTCGATCGGGAAATGGATAAGCGGCAATATCCTCAACGCTTGCATTTGCCAGGGGATGATGCGAAATATCCATAAAAAGTTGCTGATCATCGGGCATTGACCGGACCACGCCGAATTCATCCTTCAGATCATGCCATAACCTTCCGATTCTAACATTTTGCTCAATTCCTACCTTGAAACTGTCGGGTCTATGTGAAGTAATATACCTTATATCCACATGGTATTTTTGCAGGAAAGTTTCACTGGGTTTTACCATCTGCTGAACCGGATCAAGCATTTCTATTTCCTCTTTGATCCCTAAATAACCAATTAAAACTTTATAAGCATTTTTGTGTATGCCTGTCTCAAAATCGCCCAAATCGATCGGAATCCGATCCGTTTCCTTGTGGTTTAATGCGGCGTTTACCCTTTCCCGCGGGGTCATCGTTTCTTTGGACATATTAACTTTTTTGTAAATATTGAGTTTTCTCCAAATTATGGTAAAATTTAAACATTGCGTGCACTCCGCAAAAAACATTTAGCCACGAACCGAAACCGCCTTGGCGGAGAGCTCGCCGTAAGGCAATGCACGAATTAAACTTTATTTATTTTGATGACTATTAATGTGTTATAAAATTATTAACTTTCACGAATTACCGAACACTTCGTTTTCGGAGTGGGCTCAACTTTTAAATCACTTAGGTTCAAGAACAACTTCTTTTACCGCCTCGAGGTATTTATAGCCGCGAATTGTGTCGGGTTCCAGGTAACTGCCTTCGCTCCATTCATTCCATGAGTTAACAGAAATTATCTGAGGCTGATCCGGATGTTTTTTAAGATACTCTTTTGCCTTTTCCAATGCTTCCTTAAATGCAACCGGTGAACGATTTACAACCGTATTCTGTACGCCCTTATCCATTATATTCGGATAGAGTTCTTTGGGTGGTACAGATGGATCGGGATCATCATTTGGGAAACGGTCGTTGCAATCCCAGCCCACAGAAACGTGCGGGTAATAAGGAATGGTAAAATCAGAACCGTATTTGTCAAACTGTTTTACAGCTTCCTTAGCATACTCCGTATAATCCTGGCGGGATTTAATGGGTACGTAATGAATCCACTGGTAGTTGGTAATGCTGTTAAAACCAAAGTATTCAAGCACATCATTCTGAGAGTTAACACCTTCAACACCTTCCAGTGATGAGGGTACCCATTCGTGAATAATGGCTTGTAAATGCAGACCGGGGAAACCTGCTGCGAGGGTTTTATTCCTGAATGATTCAAGGGCATCTTTTGCATTTTTTACACCACCTATTCCCTTAATAAACGTATCTAAAAGGTAAAGGCTGAAAACCGGTTTCCCGTCGATTTTATAGTAGTTTGGTTCTTTGAAGTAATTTATGAATATATCGGAAATCCTGTCAAACATTTCCATATCAACTGCTCCATAGAAAAAAATTGAATCTTTCTTGTGGGCTGTCTGGTCGAGGTATCCATTCATGTCATGGTTTGCCCACATGAGGTAGAACTTCATTTTGTCTTTATTGGCTGCTTTAAGAAGTCCCTTATCAAGGAAACCTTGCAGAAAGGGTCGACCTTCGTACCAATACCAGTCAACAGCCCAGACATTTACTCCATATGAAACTGCAGTTTCGATCTTCTTTGCAACTACGTTTGGGTCGCTTTCATCTTCATAACCCCAGACAGGAACAAGAGGCTGGTCATGTCCTTCAAATTTTGGAACAGCTTTATAAATTACCTCCCACTCACCTTTGCCATCCTTAAATATTCCCATTTCTTCAAAGCGGGGTTCAACATGATAGGCGGGCCAGTAGTAGGCTACAACATCGATTTTCTGTACTTCACTTTTTTTGCAGGAAAGCATAAGAACAGGTATAAGAGTTAATGTAAGCAAGCTAATCTTTTTCATTTTTTTACTTTTAATGTTAGTTTCAATTCGCACATAAAAACCAGGCTTAGGGTTAATTGATACCGCGGCTGAATGGTAAATTTATTAGCATCCTCACTTTACTTTGTTGCCTGAAAAAATTAATGGATTCTGTAATTCATCATTCAAAAGGTCACCGATTTTCAATTTAGATACCTGCTCATCACTCAGGATATTTTTTAACCCATTAAACTTTGCCCCATCAGGCATATATGCACAAGCCATGGCACGTCTGAAACCATTGGTCATATTGGCGCCTGCTCCGTGAATTGTAAGTCCGTTGTGAAATGAGCAACTTCCTGCCTTCATAGGTACAGGTACAGACTTTGAATTTCTAAACTGTGGATAAGAATCAAAAATGACATCCATATTTTTCCCGATCCCGGTATTCTCAAACGTAGTACTATGATATGTTCCCGGGATAAAATACAAACAACCATTTTCGAGTGTGGCATCATCAAGTGCCACCCAAATAGATAATGCCCGCCTGTCGGTAAATGACCAAAAAGGCGTATCCAGGTGCCATGAGGTGGGATTTGCCCAGGGACGCTTAATAAGAACCTGGTCGTGCCAGATCCTGGTGCCTTCCCAGCCTGCCAGTTCAGCTGCCAGTTTACCAATGTTTTCATCCAGCATTAATTTCTTCACCTTATCATTGGTTTGCCAAAGATTCAGGAACTGATCGAATACCTTTGCATAATATTGGCTGTCTTCATTTATTCCATCATCTTCACCAACAATAATATCGCTTCCGGGCATTTTTTTTCCGTGACGCTGTTCTACAGCTTCAGTTACTGCTTCGCGCCAAAATGATAATTCGGCTTCATCCAGGAAATTTTCTATTAGCAGGAATCCATTTGCCTGGTATAAATCAATCTGTTGTTGCGTTAGAATTGATTTCATATATTCAATTATATGTATTTCCCAAATTTTTTACATAGTTCAATAAAAAGCTTCACCCGTTCAGGCGACACATCATTCTGAATGATGTGGGCAGGGGAAATCATGTAACCTCCATTCTTACCAAGGATACTTATCTTCTCAATGATCTCTTTTTCAAAATCAGCATCGCTGCCTTTGGGCATCAGGTCCTGCTGGTCAACTGCACCCCAGAAAGAAAAGAGATGGCCGAAATTATCTTTGATGTTATGCGGGAGATGACCGGGGACATTAGGTTGAACAGGATTGAAAACATCATATCCCATTTCCTTAATATCAACCAGGAGTTCACTCACTGCCCCATCGCAGTGAAGGATAGGAATGATGTCCTTTTTTGCAGCTTTGAAGGCATCATTCATTCGTTTATAGAAGGGTTTCAGCTGGGTACGGAACACTTCCGGCTCCATGATCAGGCTGGTTTGTGTTCCAAAATCATCGCCGGCCCAGATTGCATCGACACCTTTATCGATGAGGTTTAAGCCAACCTTAGTCTGAAATTCAGTACAGGCATCAAACAGGGGCATAACATACTCTGCTTCAAGCATCATATCTACCAGCAATTTCTCCATACCCACCATTTGTTGTGCGAGTGAGAATATCGTCACCTCGATATCACCAAAAACCAGATAGTTATCATGATATTTTTTAACCAGGTTTTCAGCGTCCCTGTAACGACCGGGGGCATTGGGGTCCGGGAATTTGAAGTTATCAATGTCTGCCTTAGTCTTGGCGTTTGCCAGGGGATAATTAATCACCTCCACATAAATACTTCCCTGGCGCATCCCCATCTGGTATTCATTTTTCCAGATGCCTTTTTCGTCCATTACTATTTTGTAATCATCGGCAACTGATGCCCCGGTAATGACGACATCACTTCCCATGGCAGTGCGCAGTTCATTAGCGCTGATGCGATAGGTAACATCTTCATAAAGGTTATCGGTATAGTGCACAGGTATTTCCATTTCTTTCCCAAAATGGTCTGCAAGTTGTCTGCATAAGTCAAACTGGATGGGTACCCTGTCGGGCAGGCCCTTGATCCTGCCAAAGGCATGTAAGACGCGTTCTCTGGAGTTCATAGTTAATGCTTTATTCAGCCTCACACCCGGGCTTCAGGAACATTTTGAATGCTACTCATTTCATTAATTCTTAATTTGAGGATAATTAATATAAAAGTAAAATATTCAATCAATTAGCACAATAGACAGACTGCGTGTATCTTTATACAAAATGTTCCCTTTTTGATTTAAGGGGAGGATCGTAATATCCTCACAGGTCCCATTATAAGCCGAAGGGCAGCAAACGGTGATCCTATTTTGATTATGTTTGGAAATACTGCCCGGATTGCAAGCGGAGATAACAGTTATTGCAACAATTGCAATTAATTTTACTGTCTTCACGGTCAAATGTTTAGTTAATTGCATCATGTAAAGGTTTCCCTGATTTATGCTGTCGGTCTGAAAGAAGGTAAAGCCAAGCTCCAGACAGCGCCTGAAGTTGTCAGGCGCTTAACCGGCTTAATAAGATGCCTGGGTAATAAATGACATGAATCCAATCAATTTTATTCCAGTTTTCCAAACATGATGCGTTCCTTACGGCTTACATCAGTGTCTCCCTGTGTAACTGTTAACCAAATATTTCCATTGTATTCATAAAAGGATGGATACTGGAAGGATTTTTCTGATTCGAAACGATATTTGCGTTCCCAGTTTTTTCCATCTCGGGAAATGTCGACATTAAACACGCTGCGATACACTCCCTGAATCATCGTTGCCTCCTGCCAACCAAGGTAATAGATGCCTCCAAACTTGTCGAAAGTCGGCTTGGAGTTCCACCCATTGGGAATGATGGGCAGTTCCTTTCCCGGACTCCATTTATTGCCATCGGCACTATATGTAAAGAAGTAGTTGTTGTTACCACCATCCTGCCGGCAGATGGCCATCCAGGTGCCATCGGGGAGACGGTTTACTGAAGACTCACTAAGCTTAAGTTCATTTGGAAGATTGTAATGGCCAATAACTTCAAATAGTTCACCATTGTTATGCACTAATGCAAGCGAATTCTGCCCGGAAGAAAAATTATTCAGCACAGCATATATTTTGCCATCAAATAGTTTAAATGCATCAATTAGGTAGAGACCGTAGTCCGCTGCAGGTTTAGAGAAACCATATACTTTTGCATCTGCATATAAATATTGAGGTTGCATGTCAAATATGCCTAAAGAAGTCTTAATTTTTACTTTTTGAATCTGATCATCGAATTTTTGGCGTGTAATGTGAAAATCCCGGTAAAATGTTTGCGACTGGCGCACACCTGGATTCTCACTTGCAAAGAAGCAGCGTAATGTTGTATCATTAATAAGAAGGATTCGTGGAACAAAACATGCACCTATTTGCAGCGTATCATTCTCAAAAACCTGTCCGCCTTTTGCGAATGGGATGTTTTTTTCCATCACCAGTGTTTTCAGGTTCACAATTGACAAAGTCAAATAAATTTCTGGCCAGGCTGCATTTTCACTAGCTCTTAAATCGTTTACCATTGATACAATAAAAGCATGATCACCTTTGATGGTCAAACCAGCGTCGTGTGCTCCTTTAACCTCTGGTGCAGTTACTTTGATAAGTCTAGCCATTACTTTATCTGCAGCCTCTTTGGGATCCCAACCTGCTGGTAGGAGCTTAGGTTTTTCCAGCCTGTTGATCACCTGCTTCAGTGTCACCGCTCCGGAGACGTTCTTACGCGCAAGCACATCCTCCTCGCGGAACTTCGCCAGCAGGATTTCGCCTTCGCCATTACGATTACGATCATAGACGATCCAGATAAGACCTTTCTTGTCCTGCACACCGTCGGGGTATGAGACACCACCGATAATCCCATTGGCATAGATTGTTCCGCCACGTTCATCAAGCAATAAACCCTCATTCCAGGTCACCCCTTCATCTGTTGAAATCCTTGCTGTGATGTGACTTCGTCCGCTATATTTGTAATGATTTACCAGCAAAAGATTACTTGAGGCAAGTCTTCTGATAAAGAAACGTGAACCCGGGTCTGCTATAGAAGTCGTTTTAGCTTCACTCCATGTCTGACCCTTATTATTCGAATAGGATTCCCATAAGAAACCACTGCCTGTCCGGATGAGCATCCATAAACGACCATCCTTAAGTTCTGTAATCATAGGTTCCAAGGCCCACTCTGGTGCTTTAACAGAACCAAAAAGCTTCCAGGTTTTCCCTTTATCTCCAGAAATACCAACTCCTTGTAATTGCTTTGAACCAGCGAACCAATCATGGATAGAATCTGTTGCATATGTCACCGGCATGATCCACTCACCGGAAGAAAGTACGGTAGGTTTGTTCATACCAAAAGCAAACGGAACATCAAACCCGACACGGAACTCCTCACCGAAAACAGGAATAGCTAAATCAGGATTGTTGCAGATTCTGGCATATACACCGTGTACAGCAGTTTCTTTGTTACTGCGATTAAAAATATACCAAAGACGTCCATTCGGATCGATCCATAATCTTGGGTCGTAACAACGTGCACCATTCTTTTGCGCCCCCATAATATGTGGTTCGTTGAAAGTAATTCCATTATCATCGCTGTAGGATAATAAAACTATATTTTCCGGTGATGGTTCCCTTTCACCACCTGTGTACCAACAGACAAACACGCGCCCCTTCGCCGAGCGTTCGATGCCTGGAATGCCCTGCCAGGTGCGTAAACTTAGCTCCCAACGATCTGTTCGAAAAGGCATTAACGGCAGTTCATTTTCATCAAATAAATTAGGAATCTGATCGTTGGTAAAACAATACCGCACTGCTATCGGTAATGGAACTTCTTTTGATGAAATTGTAATTGTTCTATCTTTTTCAATTTTTGCCCTGGCAGCATAAAATTTTCTGTCGCTACCCGCAACTTCAAAGCTTCTGATTTCATCTCCTTTACATTTCAGCTTACCAATTGAATTCACCTTTACCCGAGCAATATTTTTGGAAAAGTTTACATCTGCAAAACGGGGAAAATAAGGTTGAATATCTTTTTCCTGATATACTTCTTTCAGCGCAAGGTTAGCCAGACGTATACCCACGCCAGCCTTTGCCCGTGGGTGAATATCAGTAACATCAATTTCTGCCAGATCGCCAATGGTTATCATCCCGGTTTTAGGAACTATCAATGCAGCCTCTTGTTGTTCACGCAAATAGGCAGCATAAATACCCGGATAGAATCCGCGAAATGGGGCAATCTGAACGAAGTAGAATGGCAGTTCGGTGTCAAATAGTTGTCGCCAGCTGTATATCATGTTTGCTAATGACTTGCCATAAGATTCAGGATCAGGCCAGACATTTGATTCCCCCTGATACCAGGTAACTCCAGCTAACTTATAGGGAGCAAGCGGAACAATCATTGCATTATAAATTACCGTATTTGCTTGCGGCGCATAAGGTACACCCTCCCGGTTATTATTTTGAAGTGCAGTATCAGTTTCAACTACTTCGGCTGAACACCATGAACCAATGTTGGTCCCTCCCCAGTAGGAGCCAATTAATCCAACAGGAACGTTTAGTGTTTTATTAAGCCTTCGCCCGAAAAAGTAAGCAACAGCGCTGAAAGAAGATAAAGTAGCTGAGTCGCAAATTTTCCATTCTCCCTTACATTCGCTTTTAGGATATTTATCAAAGTCTTTTATAACTTCAAAAAACCTGATTTGGTTGTTGTAGCAATTTTTCAACACATCCGCATCATCTAAAATTCCAACTTTTGTTGGCAACTCCATATTTGATTGTCCTGAACAAAGCCAGACTTCACCAATCAGAATATCCTCAACTTTGGTAAGTTTTTTGTTGCACCAGAATTCTATGCCATATGAACCACCAGCTTTTGGCGTTTTGACTTTTGCTTCCCATGTGCAGTTCCCACCAATAAGGGCAAATATCGTATCCTTTGGACTCCAGCTGCAAACAATGGCTACCTTCAGGGAACCAGGTCCCCAACCCCATAATTTAATTTCGGAAGACTGTTGTAAAACAGCATGATTACTGATTATTGCAGGTAATCGGAAAGGAATTTGAGCAAAGGAGTTCAGCGATATACCAAGAATAAAAATGATTCTAATAATTTTCATATTAAGCCAGATTAATCTTTAGGGTAAAGCACAGTGAATCTTTTCTTTTGCAGGTCAGTCGGAGCAATGTCAGTGTGATTTGTGCCATAAGTAAATACTTCACGAAGGGCGTCAACATAACCGAATCCCGACAGTGAAGAAGGCATAAGGAAATGTCCTTCGCCAAACTCGTTCCAGTTTGCCAGGAGGAGCATTTTACGACCCAAAGAATTTGCTGGCAATGATGGCATAAATATATCTTTCGTCCATCTTGCCAGTTCCTCATATTCATTTACAGGTATAAAACCACCATCGTGAACACCCCATGCCTCTCTGTCCCAACCCATTGAAATGGCTGGAATAACAGGAAGTCCAACAGAAAGCGCAGTGTCACGCTGGGCAATCATTCTTCCCTTTTCCACTTTTGCATCATCGGTAAACCATGTATAGGAGTAACATGCATCAACGCCCAGATCCTTCTTTGCTTTAAGTGTAGAAACGTCAGCATTTCTATCTTCCATAAAGATAACAATACCCGGGAAACCAGCTTTTTTCACCTCTTCACGAAGAAGAGAAATTGCTCTTCGCCCATCTTCCTCTCCTCCAAACATTTTTACCCAGTTATCTTTTGAATAGATACTTAAAAGCGGCTTTTCATCAATCTTCATATACCTGGGGTCCTTAAAAAAATACTCAATCCAGTAAGGAATTATATTTTCCTGAAAATCTTTAAAGTTGGTGATACATGCACCTTCATCTGTGCACATGATGGCAAACTTTGTTTTATGACTGTACCGAGCGTTGAACAGACCCTTGATAATATTCTGGTCGAGCACTCCATCTTTAATGGGGTTGTTCACGGCATTGTTCGGTCTGTACCAGCAATGCAATTCAAACCCGATACCATGTTCAACCTTCCACTTGATTTCCCAGTCAACAACCTCGGGATTTCCTTCATCGTACCATCCAAGATAAGGCTTGCGATTAATGGAGAATGGATAAATATAATCCCATCCGGCATAGGCACGGCCTTCTTTCCATAAGTTGCAACTCTGTACCCCAAGAATAATGTCCTCCTTTGAGGTTACAGGCTGTGGCTCAGGTACGTAATCTGCCGGATAATCCGACCAGGAATATAACTCCACATCATCAATCCAAAGAGGCGAATCAGATGAAAACTTAAGTTTTTCAAGGACCAATCCATTGTTTGAAAAATGTACTTTTTCAGCAACGATTTTACCATTCAGATAAATGTCTGCGGTGCCATCCTCCTGGTTCGCTATTACTTTCAACATGTACCAGAGGTTTGTCCTAAAGGCAGAGACAAGAATTTTCTCCTTGCCAGTTGCTTCATAAAACAATAATTTATCTTTTGTAACGCCAATCTTCAATCCCAAATTTTGCTTGCTTACTAGTTCCATTGAAGCTTTGCAATTTTCACCGGGAACCAGAAATCTGCTTTCCCAAACTACTTTTCCCTCAAGGGAAGAAAATTTACGGGTTACCTGAGTCGACTTACTATTTGTGGCAGGTTGAAGGTAAAGGCTGAAAATATCCGGTTTTGTTCCACACTCAAATTCTTCAACACTTGCAGTACTTTTATCTCCATCCCAATTAGCAGGCAGAACTCCTTTACCGCATGTAACAAAAGTTTCATTAACAGCATAACCTTTAAAAATATTTACCGGATTAAGATACATCTGTCCGGTAGCCATATCGCCGGTTTTAGCTGAAAAAAAATCCACTGTTTTTATAGGATTCAGGAAAGGCACGTTTTTGGCTTTCAGGAGACCATCAACATAATAATCTGCCTCCTGGTTACTTAAATCAACAACCGCTTGTACACCATATTCTCTATCGGATTCAACTGATTGAAGCGATACTTTTTTTCCGGCTTTCGAATCAACAAAAAGAGTATTATCAATAGTTGTTATGCTGACTCCTGCATCCTTCAAGTCTTTCAGTTGCCAGCAGGCGTAATCCATCTTTTCCGGAAATCTGAACCGGAATTCCAGGATAAGAGATCCTTCTGTTTGTCTTGCAATCTGGTGTGAAATACAAACGGATTTTGTTTCAGAAGTATCTTCCAACCTGAACCAATCTATGTTGAAAGCAAAGCTTTCAGGATATTTGCCGGCAGGGCTGAATGAGAATGTTCCACCACTTTTGTCAACCTCCCAACCCGAAAGGTATATTTCCTCCTTTTCCCAGCAGTAGGGTTTTGGCGACATAAAAAAGTAGTTAAGCAGGTAACCAGTTTTGAGGTCTCGTTCAAATGGCTTTGCATTCTTTACAGGAGTTTGAGAATGAACAACCGATGCCAGAAGTTCAAAAACAACGGCCAGGTTTAAGATAAGTGAGTATTTCATATTTTCTTCATTAAAAGTACCCAGTCATTGTTATCCGGTTTTCGCCCAATAATATAACTGCCATTTGTAATAGATACATTTACAGGCGTTTCGAATTTATCTTTGATCGGGTTATACCATTGAACACTGTATTGGGTGTTCGCAAGATTTTTTAAAGTTCCGGTATTTCTATTTGTATTGTTGTAGAAATAAGCTACATAAAGGTCATTATTGTTACTGGCTATTGAATACCAGGAACCGTTGCTGATGAACCAGGCTGGATCATCAAAACGGGGGGTTAAGTTCCACCATTCAATTGAATTGAAGAAATTATGCATATAGCCCATCTGATAAGCAGAATTCAGATTTACGCTTTCATTCCATTTAATTTGTTTGTCTGCCACAGTGATTGTAATGCCATCTCTTACTGTGGGCGTGTTAATATCATAAGTGCTGTTGTATAGCCAGATATCCTCAGCCCCATAACCTATCCCATACATGCCATTAAGATATGCAGTCCAGCCTTGCATTCTGGCGCCAAATTCGAGAGTCCACAGATGGTCATAAAGTCCTTCATAATTTACCACTGGTTTTCCCTCCCCATTGGTAAAAAAATCCTTTGGAATATTAAAATCCAGCTGAGCGTTCTTTGCAGGTGACCACTGTGCGGCGTACCAGGAGTGTCCGGGAAGGTCTCTGAAGGAAGAGTTAGAGGCGGAAGTACCGTCGCCACTTGTTGCTGCAAATTCCTGATGTGCAGTCTGAGGGTGCTTGTACGCATCGTATTTATGTATATAAGCAGCAACCAGTTTCCATGGATTTGTATTTACATCAAAGTAGGGATTCATATCCTTCCCATCTATCATTCTGCCGTGGTAAAAATCATTATCCACCTCCTGACCGGTTGTCCACATTACCGGATAAGCACCATACCTTGCAACCCAGTACCTGCATAGTTTTTCCAAGTATGTGTCGGAGTATTTAGCTCTGTTATAACCAAGTTCGGAAGCAAATAAAAGTTGTGCGTTTGCATGAACCAAGCCTTTATCGGCAATATATTTAAATCGCTTGTCTAAATCTCTAAATCCAAAAATGTCACTGCTTGTCAAACCGTCGCTCAAGTCGTACCTTGCACCTATCGGCTCCGATTGATACACTGTAAATCCCTGCTCTATGCGCTTGTCTACGATAATTTTAAACATTGAGTTATTATCCGGATTCGGCTCTGAAGGCATACTCCAGTGTGTATCTCCCAAATAAAAGAAAGGAGTGTCATCATTATAGCTAAAATATCGGGTATTGATTGATGTCTTAATAAAGCCATGTTTGTAAATATCCAGTTTTCCGGTATATTCACTACAGGTTAAACTGCCGGTTTTACCATTCAATCCGGTATTTGAGGTATCTGAGCAGATGGTTCTATAAGTCCAGTTACCCGCAAGAACAGGCGCAAAGCGGACTTTCCAGGTCTTGTCATTATCCCAGAATGCAGGAATTCTCAGCTCTTTGCCGGTACTGTGAGTAAAAATAACATCCAGATCAACGTCATTGAAGCTGCTGGGATAAACCTTGCTGCTCGTAAAAGTATGTTCTGTTACAAGCCATTGGACTGGAGTAAGGCTTTCAGGAATATCTGCCGGGTTAATATCATGCTGACTTTTGCAGCTTACATTAAATAAAAAATAAATAAGAGCAAAGTAAATTATTTTTGAATATAAGCTTGTTTTCATCTTTTTGCTTTAAAAAATAAATTAACGCTGGTCTTTAAAAACCTCTTTCACCGCTTCCAGGTAGTTCATTCCGTTAACCATATCCGGCTCCAGGTAACTTCCCTCGCTCCATTCGTTCCATGAATTGATCGTGACCATTTTAGGCTGATCGGGATGTGCATCCAGATATGCTTTTGCTTTTTCCAGATAAATTTTAAAATTTTCAGGGTTCACATTTTTCTTCAGGCATGGCATATATTTATAGAATCTGGAATTGGTATCCCAGTCTACGGCAACATGGGGAAAGAAGGGAACAGCGAATTCATTATCCCATTTTGGCCAGAAAGCGGTGGCTGTGTTGGCCCAATCTATATAATCATCAACAGGAGCTGAGACGTGTACATACTGGTAATTGGTCAGACTGTTGATCCCCAGAGCTTCTATTGTATTATTCTGAGTATTACTTTTATCGCCCGGAACGTTTGAAAACGTTTCAGGTACATTACTCCAGAGAATCGCTTGCAAATGAAGGCCGGGAAAACCGGCTTTTTTAACTTTTTCACGAAAGGAGTCAAGTGCAGCCCTGGTCTCCGGAATACCTCCCATCCCTTTGATGAGTGACCCTAACTCATAAATTGCGAATACAGGTTTACCATCAATCTTGAAATAGGAAGGATGTTTCATGTATTTGTCTATTATCCGGTCTGTTATTGTATCGAAACTGGCACGATTCATCCCCCCCGCCGTCCAAATGGTATCAAAAATATGTGACCGGCGCTTATCCCAGAGAGTAGTAGCTGCATGGTTGGCCCACATGATATAGAATTCGATTTTGTCGTTGTTTTTGGCTTTTAGAAAACCATTATTGATGCAATCCTCCAGAAAAGGTTTGCCATTATACCAGTACCAGTCGAAAGCAAAAACATTAACACCATAAGATACAGCAGCATTTATCTTTTTTTCCATCACAATCGGATCTGTTTCATCTTCATATCCCCAGAGTGGCACCCGGGGTTGCCTGTGCCCGGCATACTTCGGTTTAGCATTTCGAATGATTTCCCATTCACCTTCCCTTCCATCAAAAAAAGTTCTCCAGCGTGGTTCATCATGATAAGCCGGCCAGTAATATGCTGCCACCTTATATTGCTGAACGGGAGATTCCTTGTTAACAGCAGATTGAGATTTACATGGTTGAAAGAATATTAATCCCATAATCACCGCAACCATATGAATACCTATAAAAGGTTGGATTTCTTTCAGAATTTTGTCTGTTAAGTTCATAATTATCTGTTTAATTTAGTTTCAAATCTGTAAAAATGATAATCGGCTTCATACTTTTAATTTATTTATTAATTCTCGATTGAAGCGCCTCTTTGACGGCATCAAGTCTTTCCCGATTTGGTGTTCCATCACTTCCCAATGTAGGACAAATAGCTCCGAACCCTTCATCGTGTTCATTCCAGGCATAAATTATGATTGTACTGGCAACCGCCTTATTCCGGTTGGAAACTGTCCATTCAATTCCTGAGAGCAAGAAAGCCTTGATATCCTCAGGTGTTGCGTCCTGGCAGTTAGTTGCGACAGAGTAATACTGGCTCCATGGATTCGGGCTTTCCATACGGGGTGTGGGATTCCATCCTGTACAGATCCAGGGAACGACTGCTTTCTTTAAGGCAAAAGCTTCCCAGGTTATTTTACTCTGCGGTGGAATTATCTCTGCAAAAGGAAGATTATCCTTTCCCACTGCAGCGTAGCTGCTTATGGCATCTGCTCCTATTTTACTGCAATAATCTGCTGCGGCATCTGCTCCCCAATCCATTACCACTACGTATGGGGTCTTCAGGTTTTTTTCCGTTGTCATAGTTCTTAACTTATCCAGACCTGCCCGGGTCAGATCGCTTCCATACATATATACAAGCGGGCGCCCCCCCAATACTTTTTGGTAATTGTCACGGGCAAAATCTTCAACCAGGGTTTTGCCATAATCGGTAGACACATTAGCTTCGAATCCCTGCAAAATGACACACCAATTAACGTCATTGGCATGGATGCTGCTTTGATGCAGTTTCCGGGCCAGCTCCAATCCACACCCATCCGGATACCAGCAATATGCCCAGTAATCAATACCCGCATCCTTCGCGTAGGCTATTTCCTCATCCATGATTTCCTGCGTAGTGCCATCAATTGATATGGAATCCTTTGAAATAACGGTGCTAAACCAGGGTGCTCTTGAGTGAAATTTTTCGGGTCCCATTGTGCGTTCAACTATAGGACCAATTTGCCAGGTCCCCTTATTACCAACCCAGCCATCCCAACGAATGGCTCCGACAGTTGTTTTGTCTATCGTATTTTTGTCGGCTTTTTTACAATTTGCCATTCCCGCAACAACTATAATGGCGGAAATTATAAGTGCAATTCGGTACGAATTTTTCATCTGTTTTTCAGTTATTTAGTGAATTACATGGGTTAGTAATCTTTGGTCATTATTTTAACGGGGCCGAACAACCCTGCCGGAAGAAGTTCACTGTTAGCATTCCAACTCACTGTGGTAGCAGCCCATGTATAAGGTGCAGTTCCGGAACGGGCATCGCCAACTACCCTGTTCCACCAGGTATTTACCACTTCAACCTCAAGTATATTTGCTCCGTTCTTTAATGCACCGGTAATATCAGTACGGTAAGGTAATCGCCAGAGAGTTGCCAGTTCCTGGCCATTTAGTTTAACGGTTGCGAATGATTCCACTTCGCCAGCATCAAGTAAATACTTGATATTTTCCAAAGGATTAAATATAAACTCTTTTCTATAGGTGGCTGTACCACTGTAATATTTAACTGCTGTGTTTTTGTCGGTGGTCCAGTCGAACAACTTATTAATCACGGTATCGGCAGGAGCTCCGAATTTTGGATCGAATTGAAGATTCCATTCCCCGGTAAGTTCCATAACGGGTTTCGGAGCCGGAAAATTCACTTCTTCCTTTGATCGTTGACCTGAAGTTTTCTTGCGGAATACAATAAACCAGGAGTCAGCAACAGAAAATTCAAGCGGGATTCTGGTTTGTCCATTTTGTTCCCGAAATTGAGGAAGATTACGGAATTCCCCAGAAACGGCATCCCATAGTTCGGGTTGCATCCCTGTTACCCTGAAGGATAAGGTATCCCTGCAGGGTTTATCCGATTGGTTGGTAACAAAATATATTTCAGTAGTCTCTTTTTGACGGTGCGTCCATAAGTAATTGGCGGGACAATCAACATCAGGCAGTATTCCCATGCGGTCAAATGCTTCTTTCAGACTAATCCCGCAAAATACCCGTCCTTTACCAAATTCATTTTCGGTTTGTGTGATCCCATCGCAATTGCCCCAAAGCTCTTTTGCCATGCTAATTACCTGCTCATCACAGATCGGGTAGTTTTGCATACTTGGCGACGATTTTGGAGCCTGTCCCATAATAGTGGCTCCATCCCTTACCAGTTGAATTAGTTTGGAAAGCAGTTCAGGACGCATGGTTGTTTCACCGGGAAGTACAAGAATACGATATGATGTGCCACCGGATAAAACAATTCGTCCGTCTTTTACCTGTGCATCGTTTTTTAAAACATCCCCGTTAATGAAGTCATAATTATATCCCATAGGACGGGATGGATTCTGCTCCCCGGTCATTTTAGGTGTATCATCGCCAATGAAATAAGCAATATCAGCCACATTATTCCCCTGCTGCAATAAAGCATGACTTCGCCGAACGTAGTCAATATATGCTTTGCCCTTAAAAAACCAGGTACTGTTTCGGTTAAAGTCAGTGCCAAACCATGCATTCATTCCAGGCAGCCGATCGTCCCAGGGTTGATGGATATTCACATGGAATACAAAGTGGTTGATCCCCTGAGTGAAAGACCAATCGCCCCTGGCTTTTATTGTTTTTGGAGTTTGCTTAAAGGCATAAACACTGGTGAAAGCTTCTGCTGAAACTACATTTTTACCATAGATATGTGCTGCTGAAGATGCACAGCGGGTTTCCACATCTCCTAAACCATCCAGCCAGAATTCTCCCCCAAGGTCATTGGAAGCACCACCGTAATTCAGAAACTCTCCAGGGAATCCCCAGTGACCATAATTCTCCAGCCACAGTCGTATGCCGTTTTCTTCACATTTTTCACGTAATCCGGCTACATAATTCGACGGTATGCGATCGGCCACCAAACGGCGTAAGTCCCAAAGAAACCGGTCGGATCGGTCGGCGCTTTCAATAATACGCCCTGTTAACACAGGCAACCATCCTGTTGGATCGTAACCATAGACTTCCTTAAAGGTTTCTGCAAAACCTTCAGTCCAGTTTTCTGATCCCTGCTCGTAACTATCAGCTACTAAATGGCGGATTCCATTTCTCTCTTTGGGTGGAATCATTGCAAGGATTTTTCCGGCATAGGCATCAAAATGTGCAATTACAGCTTCCTTATTCATTTTATCCACTTCATAGCCACGTCCTTCCTCAGCTACAGGAGCATTTTCTGTTCCGGTAGGCGTCATTCCGGTCCGCAATATAATCCATTCGCCTTCCGGAACTTCCCAGGTTAATGTACCCTCTTCAGAAACCTTTGAAGTCAAATCAATGATCTGATCCTGAGATAGTAACAATCCCGGTTCTTCGGGTTCCACTGGTTTGTCCCACTTATAGGAATCGTAAGCAATGTTAGGGGTAGGATTCATTTTCCCCATTTGTTTTTCGACATAGTGCGACAGCCTGGCAGAACCGCTTAGACTAATTTCCCCGATCTGTCCTAAGGATGGTGAGATATTATCCCTTGAGAACGGAAGATTTGAATGTGCTCTTTTGTTGAAAACCAACCTGAACTTTTTTGAAGTTACAGCAGGAAATGACTCTGTCAGTGGACCGAACACCATCGGGCCAACATGCACATTCAGGTTTTCACGGTCAATGTCGCTGGTTGCGATGGTCTGGAAAGATCCTTCGTTGCCAGGAACCTGCAAATCACAAATTGCAGCCAGGGGACCTCCGTAAGGAAAGATCTGCATGCTTCGCACCGTAACGGGCTTTTCAAGCTCAACATCAACGGTAAGCGGATAACCCAGTAAATTAAAGGTAGTCTGCACATTTCCATCAAAAAGATTAGTGGCATCTTTTAGTACAGGAGATGTGACAACTTTGGGTGTAAGAGAAAATACACCTTTTTTTTCTTCCTGATTCAATGGAAAAGCCTGTACCGATACTTGCTGAAAAGGTGTTTTGGGTGTTGGTAATTTGCTCTGAATATGTCTGTGGCCCTTTTACTATTACTTCTGAAGATACCAGGTAACGCATGGCCTGTTCCGGTTTAACCCAGGGGCCTCCTGATTGACTCCAGCCCGGACAATTGAACAAACCTATTTTTATACCCAGACGATCAGCTTCCCTGATGGCATGTTCCACCATTGCCCACCATTCATCGGTTAATACTTTCACATCACCTCGCGTAGCAATAGTCTCGTCCAGAATATTACCTATAAAAGCTTCGCCTATCCCAACTTTAGCCATTGCTTCCAGATCCTTGGTGATGCCCTCTTTTGAAATATTGTCATTTATCCAGTACCAGTAACACCATGGTTTTGTTGATTCAGGTGGATTGGAAAACACCTGCTCCAGGTCATCGTCTTTGGGTTGATTGCAGCCCAGCAGCAATACGGCGGCCAATAGCAATAGTATTTTGTTCATCATTCTATTTTTTATCATTCCGTTCATTGGTTTTACCAAACACATTTCGAACAGCCTCCAGGTAACCGTATCCATACAAAGTGCATGGTTGCAGATAGCTGGTTTCAGTCCATTCGTTCCAGCTATTAATAGTAATAAGCGGTGCCTGTTTTGGATGTGCATCAGCATAGTCCCTGGCCATAATAAGGGCCTTCTCAAAATTTGCAGGAGTATTGTTTTTTACAATTCCTCCCCTGAACATCTCAAAACGGGGATTGTTATCCCATCCAATGGAAATGTGCGGATAATAGGGGGCGCTGTTTTCCTTCTCCAGTGTACTCCATTCATTCACCACATCCTTCATGATTTCCATGTAGTCCTTGTCGATGTCTGCAAAATGGCAAAACTGATAATGAGTAAGTCCATCAAAACCAAACTGTTTAAGCGTTTCGGACTGGGTTCCGATATTGTCTCCGGCAATTCCTGTCACTGCTGAGCCACTCCGGCGCAGGGTTACCTGAAGGTCAAGTCCTTTAAAGCCTGCTTTGACGGTTTCCTTCCGGAACCATTCCAGAGCATCCTTTGTCTGCTCTGCACCACCCAAACCCTGGATAAGAGTTTGCAGTTCATAAATCATAAAACTGGGCTTTCCGTCAACTTTATAATAGGAGGGATGCGGAAAGTACTTTTCAATCACCCGGTGACAGATAATTTCAAATTCAGCCCTGTCAACACCACCTTTCCATATCAGCTGGTCGTTTGGTAATCCGGCATTGCGTTTGTCCCATGTGAGGTTTACATCATGATTGGCCCACATCAGGTAAAATTTTACCCTGTCGTTATTCCGGGCTTTCAGGTAGCCCTCGTTCAGGTGTCCTTCAAGGAAGGGCATCCCATCGTACCAGTACCAGTCGAAAATAAAAACGTTCACCCCATGATCTGCTGCAGCATTAATTTCCATTTCCGCTACATAAGGATCCGCTTCATTGATATAGCCCCATAAGGGATACCGGGGTTGCTGATGCCCTTCAAACTTGGGTTTATTACTTTTAACCGTTTGCCATTCCCCGATACCATCAGGCCAGAAGATTTTTGCCCTGTCATCGGGATGATAGGAAGGCCAGACAAAGGCGGCTACATCATATTGCTTTACAGTTTGCGAGGTCCCTGTGTTCTTTTTCTCCTGGGCATGTGTATTGTTGCTTGCAGCAAGAAGTCCCAATACAGCCAAAAAGACAATTTGTAATTTTCGATTTTTCATTTTCCTTAATATTCATTTTTAATAATGTAACCTATTCAATAGTGATAGAACATTTCATTTGACTTCCTCTATCTCATATAATTTACTGTCATATTTTTCATTTCTTCGAGAATCTATTTATGAGTTGCTACTTCAATGACTCCAAGGGATTTCATTCCATTAATCATATCTGGCTCCATGATGAGTTTAGTTTAATTGCTTTTTACTGATACATCATCTACCAGAAAAATGGCCGGCTTAGCCAGGGGTTGATCTTTTCTTTCCAGTAACTGATCTGTATCCCCAAGTTTGCGGTACGGTCCGGTCCGGAAAACAAGACGCTGCATTTTTAAACCATTTTGGTTATTGATTCCCGATAGCTGAACAGTTTTTCCATTGAACGAAACAATTGCTGTTCCCAGTTTTCCATCTGCTGTAATTTCGAAGGAACTCCATTTTTCCGGATTATATTTACCCATATCAATTTCGCTTTGATCAGACAATGCTTTTACTTCTCCACTGTTTGTAAAACTGATCTTTACAAAAGCGTTCCCTTTTTCGTCCTGAATCTCAACTTGCATCAGTGCGTCCGCTTGTGAAGGTTTGATCCTGAATTGTGCAGTGATCAAATTCTCAGCAGGAAAAAGCCGCATGGCACGGGCATAATCTGTGGGATCGCTGTCTATCAGTTCCAGGCAACGGTTTTGCTTTTTTCCGGGTTCTTCAATAATTCGTACCGGAGCCCACTTCGGGGAATAGAGATTCCAATCCGGAACAATAGCGCCGACAGGTGTTTTCTGAAAATCATCTTTGTGGTATGAGATCGGTTCCCCATTTACCGGTAGCGGAATCCGTGCCAACCAGATATCCTCCTTGTGAACGCTGTATATCAGCCAAATCGATTTCTTATCGGCAAAACTGCTGTCGGACGACCAGGCTGCTACGCCTCTCACATACTGGTAGCCAAAATCCTTGTATTTACCTGGATATCGAAGTGGCGGAAATTCACTATGCACCACGCGCATATCTTTAAAATGAATGCCATCATTGCCATTCACCATGACCAGCGGAAATCGTTTTGCCCGATCAGGATCGGGATTATATGCTAAAATATATCGGTTCTCACGGGTGCGTTGTCCCCATATTTTGGCTGCACCGGCTATTAATGTTGAAGGTAAAACAGGTTCCGACCAGTTTTGGCCGTCATCAGATGAGTGAGTGACAAATCCCATTTTGGAAATCCCAACCCACTGCTGATCCTGCCGTTTATAAAAACAGAAAGCCTTTCCAAACTTATAAAAACCTTTATAAGGAGGCGTCAGAGTGTGCCATTTCATTTTGCGGTCTCCCAAAAGCATACCATAATCCTGCTGTTCAAGCAGCATGTTATTGTCAGCAGCTTCCCGGCATGCTTCCAAAAAACCAGTGTCTGTTGAAGTTTCAAAGAAGGGAGGTAACCTATCGTCAGGATGAATTAGCGTAAAAACTGGTCCCAACTGATGATCAGGGAGTATCTCCCGAACCAGTAATACTGATTTTAAATCTTCAGTCAAATTACCATCATTGAGCCGGGCGGCAGAAAATGCCAGCATCCTGTCATTCTTTGTATGATAAAAGTAAAAGCGACAGGCCCAGACCAACTCACGTGGGAAAAGATCGGCAGGTTTGCTCCAATCGATTCCATCATTGGAAGTAGCATAAACCACCTTCGAAGGAGGTACATCTTCATCTTTCGGTGTCATGTTCCAGGCCGCGTATAACCGGCCTCTCCATTCAGCCAAATCCATGTGATGGGCATATGTCCACCCGTCACTATCCGCAATTTGAGCAGCATCGCGGGTTGTACGGAGCAATTCTATATTTAAAACTCCAGGAACCGGAGGAAGTCCACCGTCGGGCAGTTTTAAATCCAACTGTGTTGTTCGTTATCTGTAACCAGTATCACAGAATCATCGGGGACAATTCCTTTTTGAAATGGAGTTCCGACTCCATCCCGATTTTCCGTCACAATACTTTCCTTTTATGAATAAAGAAAAATCCTTTGATTTCAGTTTGCGTCGGATCCATTTCAATACCTCAATCACTCCATTACTCAAGGTCAGTGAATTATTGTTCCATGAGGCAAAATCCTGTGCTTCAAGTGCAGACCAAAAGAACAACGGACAAAAAATACATAAAAGACTTTTTTTCATTTTTCTTTCGTATCAAATCTTAATAATATACCATCAAAAGCTTTCAGTTTTATTTTTGCAGGATTACTCACTTCCCTTATTTCTCCTGTATTGGGATTCCATTCTTCAATTTTTTTCAAAGCAGGAAAAGACAAGGTGAATTCCTGATTTTTATTACTGTCGTTTGTTACAAATAAAACCTCGTAGCCATCCATTCTTTTGTGACTGCATAATATTGGCAAGTCAGCGGGGGCCATCGTAAAATCACGTTTTATTTTATTATTCAGGATATTACCGAGAGAATCGGCAGAAAACTCTTCAATATAAAAAGCATTATTTTGGGAATGCTCTTTATTAAAAAGCTGGTCTGAAAGGGTTATCACATCCGCTGAAGGAAAATGTAATGTGGAATTTTTTGGTAAGGCTTCAATTGCAATTACCGTTCCGCCTGATTCTGAGAATTTCTTTATTATTTTCCATGCCTCAACTGATAATGTTTCCACATCGGGTAAAATCAATACTTCCCAATTCAATTGTCCATGTTGTAAATTCCCATCAAAAATTTTTGATTCCAATAATCCCTTTGAGTCTATATAACTGAATTCCCATTGGTTATCATACAGGAAATCCGAGACCTGTGCAAATAACTTTTCAATTTTTTGCGCCCCGGGATCACCTCCGTTCACTGCATCCCAGTTCTGCAACCAGGTTGGTAGTGGTTTGAATTGAGTCCACACTGTTTCAATGGGATATAAAACTGCAATTTTAGAGGCCCTCACTCCACCCGACAACAGAGTCGAAACTCTTGCGACATAAGTATTGAATGCCATTTTCTCCTTCACGCTGGCATGCTGCAATTGCAGGTAATTATTAAACCGGGTTACCCCACCTGTTAATTGACGGTTAACGGTTCCTTTTACATCATTTGTTGGCGCTTCTTTCCCGTTGTATTTTTGATGGTCGGCAATGGGGCAGATCTCCGACATCACCTCACTGCGGCTTTCCAGTTCAGCAGCAGAAGCTGCAAGCCGTGAGGAATACAGATAGCGACGCGTGAATTCAGGCATTGCAGTCAATACATCGATCCCCGGTATATCCATTTCTCTGAAACACGCCATGATATCCCCATACAAAGGCACCTGGGCCATCATGGTTTCTTCCAGTAACAAGTGTCCGCCGGCTTTAACTCCCTGGGATTGACAAAACTCCCGAATCGGATGAAAATGGTTTTGGCTCATCATTTCGCTGACAAGACTAAAATACTGATAACGAAGCTTCTGTCCCTCAATTCCATCGTCAAGCATAATCTGCAATAATTTGTCCTCCAGCTTATAACCAAAACGTTTTTCGATTTCAACAGAAAGGTTTTTCTTCCATGGATAAACGCCGTAACCAAGGTTAATATATGGTTGTGCCATCAGGGAAGGCTCATCTGTAAAAGTGGCGTAAAACAGACTACCCAGTTTATCTCCCAATATTTCAGCATACTTTTTATGGGTGAGTTCAATGAACCGTTCTGTTACTTCCGGCATAAGCAGACTGGGGTAATAACGAATCTTTCCGCCACGGTCAGTACCTGCCTGAAAACCCTCCCGTAAGACATTATTAGAAACCTGGACTATTCGCCACGATCCGGCTGGGACATTCCATACTATGGCGTTCGTTGTTATAAATTGTGTGAGGTCTAAAGCCTTTTCAATCAATAATTTACTTCCTTCCACAGGAACAGCCTTAACAGAAACAAGGTTTCCGGGCAATAAACTCAGGTTCGTTTTAACGGGGCCTGTTATAAGACTATCTTTGAACAAGAGACCTTCTGCCTCCCAATCGGGATGTTCCTGCAGAATGTAACCACCGGCCATTCCCGAGGGGTACCAGTTTTCATCATACAACCACACATTCATGCCTTTCGACCTGGCGCTTTGGGCAAACCGGAACATAGATTGTATCTCGGTATCGTTTTTCAGGTAATCGTCTGTCCAATTTACGTTTGTGGCCATGCCACCGTATCCGTTCAAAAGGTATTGATCGAGAATTGAATCCTGTTTTAACGTTTCATGAGGGGTGCTGTGAATATTCAGGTTCGGACGGTTCCCGTAATCAGGCGACTTAAAATGTTGGCGAAGCTGTGATTCGTATTCATTACAGGCTGAAAAGGACATGGCAACCAGAAACAAGAGTAAAGTTATATTATTCATAACCAAAGCTTTCTTTTAATTATTTGCCTCAAATATTCGTTCCTTTTCTGGTTTTTTTGGTGTGAATGCTTTTGCTAAATATCTTTTTCAACCCATAAAATCCAATCCTCACTATCCGGTTTGTCGGGTATTTTCCATGTTCCATCTGCCGTTTCAAGCTTTGTAATCGTGGTATAAATACCATTTCTGGTATTAAACCATTTTGCAGTATATGATATATTCTTTTCCAGATTTTTTAACGTACCGGTTGAAGGCACCCTGTTACTAAAATAGACAACATAGGTATCCTGTCCGTTCGTGGAGATCAATGATTGATTTTTATCAGCAAAATCAGCCCATGTCGTATCATCAAACCGTGGAATCAGCTTCCACCATTCAACATCAGAATAAAATTTCCTGAAAAAGGTTAGCTGTCCGGCCCCCGGTAAATTTGCCCCATCATACCAGTGCAGATACCGTACCGGCATTTCATAGCCTGTACCATAATCAGGGGGGGCATTTGAATATAAATCATTCCATATTCCGTTGGCTCCATAGCCATAACCATATACTCCGCTTTGAAAAGCCTTGTAACCTGCACCGCGCGCTCCTTTTGCATCAGTCCAGAAACCTTCATAAGGCGATTCGTATAACACAGAAGGCTTTGCCGGCATATGATTCCAGAAATCCTTGGCAACAGGGGTCAAATCTGAGTTTATTCCCTCCTGCCACTGCATAGCCCACCAGTTATGATAGTCTTTATTCCCCCACCACGAATCTGAAGCAAGAGTTGAAGAAGTGTTTTCCATGTGTGCAGTTAAGGGATGATGATACGCATCATTATCTGCGATTGACTTTGCCGCTGCAAACCATTTATTGATGGAAACTGAGTCAAAATTTTTATACATATTTTTATCAATCTCCTGGGCAATCGTCCATAATACGGGGTAAGCCCCATAACGTGCTGCCCAGTATTTACCAAGCTTAGCCATGTATGCCTCTGTATAAGCTTCACTATATTCTGATGGGTCTAAAGCCCAGCAAATAGATGAGTTGGCATTCACTAACCCTTTTTCGGCTATATAGGCAAACTTCCTGTCAATGTTTTGGAATCCGGCAATATCATTTTCATTAAAACCATTTCTGAAATTGCAATAGGGTTCTTCACCTTTGCCAACATGATTATCTCCTCCTTCATTTGCATTATGCCCGTGAGGATGTTGAATTGCTTCCGTCTGGTAAACAGTAAAACCCTGGCTGGCCCTTTTATCAACAACATATTTAAATTGTGAGGGTACCCCTTCTACATTTGAAGTGTCGAAGCGTTCATGAATATAGAGCCAGTGTGTATCTCCAAGATAAAAAAACGGGGTACCATCATCGTAAACAAAATATCTTTTGTTTTCACTTACTTTTAAAAATCCATGCTTATATATATCAAGAGTGCCGCTGTATGGTTTGCATTTGAATGATCGTGAAATATTATGCAGTCCCTTATCAGCGACGTTACTGCATGATGTAACCATCTTCCATTCACCAGTTAATGTTGGTGCAAAACGGATTTTCCATATTCTGCCCCCATCCCAGAATGCAGGCCGGGTGATTATTGTTCCACCAGGGCCTGAGAATACCGCATACACGTCGACCTGGTTAAAAGGATCAGTATATGCTTTGCTGCTGGTAAGGCTGATTTCAAAAACGTTCCACTGGTCAACAACAAAATTATCAGCTCTCTGATCGGTTTTATTTTTCCCGGGATTATGTGCAAATGCCTGTCCATTAACGAGAGACAAAAATGTAATCAACAATAGAAGTATTTTATTCATGGCTATTTGTTTAAGTTGCATTCCAATGACAGCCGGTATTAATATTCTGTAAGAGTCCGGGATTAACGTAATACCTTCTCAATAGCGTCTAAATGACTGGTATTATTACCCAGTGTAGGACATAGCCAGCCACCTTCATCAAATTCATTCCAGGCATAGATTAAAATAGCATTGGCTTCAACCGATGATCTGTTATTATTTACCCATAGCAAGGCATTATTCAGATTTGCTGCAAGTTCCTGTGGCTTTCCATCGCTTACCCATTGATCAGATTCTACTTTTGTCCATGATACCGGGTTATCAATACGAGGTTTGGTATTATGCCCCAGGGTAACCCACGGAATTACTTTCCGTCCTGTCGCTTTATAACTTTCCCAACCTGTAGAATCTGCCTTCGGGATAACCGGAAAATAGGGTTCACCATTTTTCCCGGTCCAGCTTATATAGGAGCTGAGAGCATCTGCCTTTAAGGTATCTGCCGCAGCAACAGCAGCTTTTGCAGAAAACTCCATAACTGCAATATAAAGTTCAGGTATACCAGCTGCTTTACTCATGTTTCTCAACTGTGCAATCTGTTCAGGCTTTGTGGCAGTGGATGGAAAAACGTATACGAGTGGTCTTCCATTTAATACCTTCTGATAATTATCTTCCTTAAACCTTTGTACCAGCCAGGCACCATCGGTATTGTAATCAAACGGATTTGTACCCAGTATGACACACCATTTTATATCGTTTCTATGGCTACTGGCAAGGTAGAGCTGCCGGGCGGTATCCAACCCGCTATGCGAAGGATACCAGCAGAATGCCCAATAGTTTAATCCTGCATATTTTGCATAGGCTATCTCCTGGTCCATGATTTCGCTGGTAGTGCCTCGACATTGAATAGAATCGTGCGAAATTACTTTGCTGTAAAAGGGTGCACGGTAATGGTATCGATTTGGGCTGAGCGACCTCTCTACCTGAAGTCCCACAAGAGAAGCATCTACCAGGCCATTGCCAACATCTCCGATCCAGGCGTCCCAGCGGATTGCACCGACTATGGGTCCTGAATTGCCACCAGGTGATTTACCAGAATTATTTAACTTACAGGATAAAAATGTCAAAACAATGAGAATCACGAATGTTAGAAATTTTGTCTTCATTTTTTTTCAGTTTTATATCACCGTTTATTTAAAATTCAAATTGATATGATTTAAAATCAATCTAATTTCCATACATCACTCTAATTGCCTCCAGGTATTTCATACTATCGATGGCATCGGGCTCCAGGTAACTGCCTTCTGTCCATTCATTCCATGAATTGACAACTATAACTGTTATCAACCAGGATAGTGCTTATAAACCGGTGACCTGCTACTATTGCAGTTTCAAAGGCTACCTTCAGATAGTAACCTGTCTGTTATCAAGCTGCATGCGTTTGTTTCACTTCCCCCGTTTATCGGAAAGCCATTTCCGGTATGCAGTTTCGTAAGGGCCCATTCCGATGTCCTCCGGGATGAGATCTGTATGTTTTTCAGGTGCGTCTGAAAATACTTTCCGAATCGCATCGAGATAGCCAAAACCATATTCAGTATAAGGCAATAGATAATGCCCTTCACCCCATTCGTTCCAATTGTCGAGCAACAACATTCGCCCGCTCAGCTGATCTTTTGGCAACTTTTCAACAAATCCTCTGGCTTGCCGCAATAAGGTTTCGAACTCTACTGGCGGGATCGTCCATATTGAGCCTTCGTCGCTCCACCCGCTCCAGCCTTGTGAAACAGTAACAACCTGGGGCAATATTCCCAGATCCTGGGTAGTGCGAATACTCTTCATCTGGGCATCAATGGCTTCCTGGGGAGTGGGACTATTCTGAACATGCCAGCAATAAGCAAAACTATAGTCCAATCCTATGCTCTTCATCAATTCCATATGTTTGGGATCTAAATACCGGTATTCACCCAGCAGCCACAATCCATCAAAACCTTCTTTGCGGCATGCCTGTCGCAATTTGTCGAAAGCGATACTCACGTTTTCAATTCCTCCCAGATCGTCGATCAGAAATTCCGGTCTGTAAATAAACAAAACCGGTTTATTATCGACAACCAGGTAATTTGATCGCTTGAAGTAATTATCCATCCAGAAAGGCAATAAATTATTCATCAGGTCATCTTCATTGGATACCCCGTCTTCCCCTTTTGTGAAGTTTGTCCACATGATCGTAAATTTCATCTGGTTCTGGAACCTTGAGTTAAAGAGTGCCTGATGCAATGCGCTGCCTAACATCTGCTTTACCGGCCCACCCTGCTCTATCCGATACCAGCAATAAATAAAAAAATCCACTCCGTGTTCAACTGCCCATTTGGTTTCCCAGTCAGCAACTTCAGAATTTTCCTGTGCATAAAAGCCAAGTGCGGGAGTACGTTCCGGGTTTTTTAAAATCTGAGACCATCTGTCATAGGAATCAGTTTCCCACAGAGGACAATTATGTGCCCCTACCAGTAATTTGCTGTTTTTCTTAACAGGTGTGACATCCGGAATATATGCGAGTTTGGTTTCTTGCATTTCCGGTAAAAAACGTACCGGGAATCTGGCTGCCGCAAGTATCGCCTGTTTATCCGAAACTTCCAGCACCAATTCTTCATAAAGTGGTTTTTCGCCAAAAATGGTCCACCGAAGTGTGATTTTCTCCCCGGGTGAAAGCTTTATGGGATGCGCTACCTCGCCCTCAAGGTGCATTCCTTCCGGCAACTTCAGCGTTGCGGTAACATGAATGGCAACTTTTGCCGGGTTGCTGATTGACGCAAGGACTTCAAAAGGACGCCCAACCCGGGTCATCGGCTGGTCACCGAGAAATTCAAGAATCTTAGGCGGATCACCTGCTTCAGTTGATTTTTGAGCTGATGCCGGGCTATGCAAAAGAAACATAACTAATCCCGCCATCAGCCAGATTTTTTTAAAATCCGATTTAAAACGGAAATATGCGCCATTCATGATTAGTATGTTAATTTTTCTAAAATATTAAGTCTCGGAAATAAATTCCCCGCATACCGCATACCTGTCGGCAGTCAGGACGGGTAGGCAAAAAACAAATAAAACTTTTATTGCGTTTTTCACTTCCCTCGTTTATCAGACAGCCATTTTCGGTATGCAGTTTCGTAAGGGCCCATTCCGATGTCCTCCGGGATGAGATCTGTATGTTTTTCAGGTGCGTCAGAAAATACTTTCCGAATAGCATCGAGATAGCCAAAACCATATTCAGTATAAGGTAAAAGATAATGCCCTTCACCCCATTCGTTCCAATTATCGAGCAACAACATTCGCCCGCTTAGCTGATCTTTTGGCAACTTTTCTACAAATCCCTTGGCTTGCCGCAATAAAGTTTCGAACTCTGTTGGTGGGATCGTCCAGATTGAGCCTTCGTCGCTCCACCCGCTCCAGCCTTGTGAAACAGTTACAACCTGGGGCAATATTCCCAGCTCCTGGGTAGAGCGTATACTCTTCATCTGATCATCAATGGCTTGCTGGGGAGTGGGACTATTCTGAACATGCCAGCAATAGGCAAAACTATAGTCCAGGCCTATGCTCTTCATTAATTCCATATGCTTGGGATCTAAATACCGGTATTCACCCAGCAGCCACAATCCATCAAATCCTTCTTTGCGGCATGCCTGCCGCATTTTTTCGAAAGCGCTGCGCACGTTATCAATTCCTCCCAGATCGTCGACCAGAAATTCTGGTCTGTAAATAAATAAAACCGGTTTATTATCGACAACCAGGTAATTTGAACGTTTGAAATAATTTTCCATCCAGAATGGCAATAAATTATTCATCAGGTCACCCTCGTCGGATACCCCTGATTTACCTCTCGTCTGGTTTTCCCACATGATCGTAAATTTCATCTGGTCCTGGAACCTGGAATTAAAAAGCGCCTTGTGCAATGCACTGCCTAACATCTGTTTTACCGGGCCGCCCTGCTCTATACGATACCAGCAATAAATAAAAAAATCCACTCCATGTTCGACTGCCCATTTGGTTTCCCAGTCAGCAACTTCCGGATTTTCCTGTGCATAAAAACCAAATGCCGGAGTACGTTCCGGATTTTTCACCACATTAGACCACCTTTCATATGAATCAGTTTCCCAAAGCGGACAATTGTGTGCCCCTACCAGCAATTTGCTGTTTTTCTTAACAGGTGTGACATCCGGAATATATGCGAGTTTGGTTTTTTCCATTTCCGGTAAAAAACGCACCGGGAATCTGGCTGCCGCAAGAATTGCCTGTTTATCCGAAACTTCCAGCAATAATTCTTCATAAAGTGGTTTGTCGCCATAAATAGTCCACCTGAGTGTGATTTTCTCCCCGGGTGAAAGCTTAATGGGACTTGCTGCCTGGCCATCAAGGTGGATTCCTTCCGGTAACTTTAAGGTTGCGGTAACATGAATGGCAACATTTGCCGGGTTGCTGATTGAAGCCAGAACCACAAAAGGACGTCCAACGCGGGTCATCGGCTGGTCACCGAGAAATTCAAGAATCTTAGGCGGATCACCTGACTCAATTGTTGGCTGAGCTGATACCTGGTTTTGCAGAAAGAAGACAATCAATCCTGTTATCAGGAATAATATTTTAATGCCCACTCTAAATGGCTTATATAATTCATTCATAATGAAATAATTAAAGATTAGATGGTAGAAATCTTCAGATGCCAAAGGAACATACCCCGGGATTGCCCCGGGGTAGTTCATTTTGATTACTTGTTCAGGATTAATCTGACTTAATAACCAGGATTTTCAACAAGTTTAGGATTACTTCCAATTCGTGCTGGTGTAATTGGGAAATAATAGTTTTTAGACAAAAACAAATTTGGGGTAGTAAAAGGAAGAACATCAACCCTGTATTTTAATGTTAGAAAGTCCCTCCTAATAACTGCATAACGATTATCATTGGAAAATACATCAACTGCAATTCTCCATCTACGGCAATCCCAATACCGATGACCTTCGAAAGCTAGCTCTACCTGGCGTTCGTGCCTTATCGCGTCGCTTGTAATCTCACCAAGTACCGGAACCCCTGCCCTTGTTCTTATCGTGTTAACAGCATCGAGTGCTTCGGCAGTTTTACCTAATTCAAAAGCAGCTTCGGCTAAATTCAAATACATTTCTCCTAAACGAAAATCTATCCAATCTAATTTTCCCTGGTGCGCCCATGAGGCTATCCAGCCTGGGTCCAGATTTTTAAGTACCCCAAAAGTACTACCCTGGTTGCTGGTTCCTCTGGTTAACAATCCCTTATAATTCGCATCATTGTTTATAGATCCATCTTCAGTAATAACACCAAGGTAGGACAATAACGAATCCTTAATCCAATAAGTTCCACAGGTAAAAACAGAAGCTTTAAACCTTGGGTCTTTTTTCGCAAATAATTCACTCCTTGTAAACAGCGAAGTACCTATAGCAGGCAAAGCTGTAGGAGACCCGTCAACATTTTCAAACGCCTCAATCATCCCAGCCTGAACACCAGACTCCTGTCCGCCTCCCCATGCATGGTAGATTTGCGGAATCTGAAAAAACTCATAGTTCTCAATTACACCACCTGGTCCTGTGCGCTGTTTGGCGAAAATAGTTTCAATATTTCTTTCATCAAAAAAAATTGACTGAAAGTTCAGTGCCTTGTCTGCGTATTTATTATAAAGATCAAAGCCACCATTGGTTATAATATCCAAGGATGCATCATAAGCTTCCTGGTAGAAAGTTGCAGCCTTAGCTGCTGGTATCCCAACAACACCATCCAGTTCTACAGTACCAAACTGCGCAATACTACCGGCAAACAGAGCGGCCCGGCTTTTTAATGCCAATGCTGCGTATTTAGTTGCCCTTCCATAATCGGAAGCCACAGGGGGTAAATCTGCAGCAGCCTCAGTAAGCTCGCTGATGATAAAGTTGTATATGTCCTCTTCCTTACTTCTTGGCAACTGAAGTTGCTCCAACGGGAGAGTGATATCTTGAGGTTCTGTAACCAAAGGTACCCCCCCGTAACGCTTAACCAAATGGAAATATGCATATGCCCGTAAAAAACGTGCTTCTGCCACCCATTTAGCCTTCGTTGCAGCTGAATAATCTACACCATCAGGAATCAAGTTAACATTCAGAATGAATTCGTTAAATTTGCGGATTGCAGCATAATCCCAATACTCATTGAAGCCACCAGTATTATCAAGAGTACCCTTACTAAAGTCCTTGCCATAAGGGTTAATCCAATTAATATAACCTTCATCGGAAGTGTTAATATCATCCATTTCACGACAAATGGCAAGCCAATTATCACTGGCAGGATCAGCAGCAACATAATGTATTGGTGCAATTGAGTATAAACCAGTAAGGTAAGCACTAGTAAGATTAGGGTCGGACCAAACTCTTTCTTCAGATATCTGGTCAGTAGGTTTCAAATCGAGCGCCTCCTTTTGACAAGCGAACGCTACAAACAGAAACAAAAATAATAAATATATATTCCGATACATAATTCTATTTATTTAATTAATTAAACATTAAAATGATACCTGTAAACCGAATTGCAAAGAATATTGCACTGGATAGAACTGCACCTGACCATAAGGACCTTCAGGGTCAATATAATATTTAGTACTTGTTCCAAGAGTAAGCAGGTTATATCCCGAAGCAAAAATGCGCAAACCCTGTATACTTACCTTTTTCGTTAGCTCTTGAGGAATAGTATATCCAAGAGACAAAGTTTTTAAACGCACGTAGGCGGCATCCTTAACATAATGATCGGAAACTAAACCATTATTTGGATTAGAACTACCCGGTCTTGGTATTAATTTGCCGGGATCGTTATTTTCTTCAGTCCAACGATTGTCCATATAATCTTTACTTGTCGGACCAAAATATTTAGCATAAAAGCTATACCCGAAAGCACCAGAAAAATTTATGACAAGGTCGAAATTTTTGTATGAAAGTTGATTATTTAAAGCAAATGTCCAATGAGGAAAAGAACCATTTCCTATAACATCTTGATCTCTAAAGTCAATTGTACCATCACCATTCAAATCGCTCATCTTTAAATCACCCACTTTAACAGCATCACTACTACCATTAATCTGTGCTGCCGCGGCATCAATTTGATCCTGGCTTGTAAAAAGTCCGCCAGTTCTATACCCAATGATATTATCAATATATTGCCCTGATTTACTTTTTATTCTTGCAAGATCCGGGTCGGTCTGAAGTGCTTCAGCATATACATCCCATTTTTCTCTTGAATAACAGATATTTCCTGAGATATCCCAGGCAAAGCCTGCTGATAATCCTCTGGTACCTAATACAGCTTCAAATCCCTTACTAACTGCGCTGTTTAAATTTTGTGGAGGTAGCTGAGCTCCTACGTTAGAAGGTAAGACGGTGGTGGAAATACCAACTATATCTTCAGTACGTCTGTTAAATACATCGAATTCGCCAAAAATTTTCCCTTTCAGCAATGAAAACTCCAAACCAATATCCATCATTGTAATTGTCTGCCAGGTTAATTCAGGATTTGGCAGCGTAGTTGCGGGGAGAATTCCTACCATAGAAAGGCCATTTCCAAGTCCAGCATTTGGGATAACAGCGCCCTGATCCCAAATATTGTAAACACTTTGCGTAAACCCGCCCAGGTATTGGTAATTAGCTTGATAATCCAAACCAACCTGTCCAATACTTCCGCGTAGTTTAAGATTATCAAAAGCAGGAATACTGTTTCTGATAAAATCCTCTTCAGATAACCGCCAGGCTACAGATACACTGGGGAATGTGCCCCATCGGACATCAGGAGCCAGAGTTGAAGAAGCGTCCCACCTTACAATTGCTTCCAATAAATATTTGGATTTGTAATCATAATTTACCCTGCCTAACCAACTAGCTCTGCCCAGCGGCACACCTGCGGCACCAAAGTTTGTCTGACCTGTAGAACTCCCGTTATTCAAATACTGAATGGTTTCATCCAGGTAACCTTTTCTAATTCCACCAAGATTATATGAAGTTAATTCTCGTGTCTCACCCAGAGCTAAAAGTTGCAGGTTATGATCATTAGCAATGATACGTTCGTATTTTAAAGAATAATTTATAGTGAAGTCTATTTGCTTGGAGAATTCTTGTGGATTTAACCCGTCACCAACAATTGTACTAGGTGGCGAATATGTTTGTGTACCATAGTTATAAGTATACATAGAAAATGTTTTCCCAAAATTTTTATTTTCGCGGGTGAACATATGATAATTACCGAATAACCTGGCACTTAATCCTTTTATTGGTTTAACCTTATAATTCAATGCCAAACTACCAAAAAAATTATTATGATCCTGATCATGAACTCCGCTAATATCTCTATTTGACTCACCTAAGACCAAGTTAGCAGGCAAGCTCCCGTTGGGGTTTGAGGTAGCAATCCTTGGATCACTGCCATACAAATCCTGAAACCAATTCCCCCCCTGGTCAATTCTATATGAAAATCTGCTTTGCTTCAATGAACCGGAGAGGTCAAGTTGAATATTAAAATTATCTGTAACGTCAGCATCAATACTTGATCGGAAGTTAAAACGTTTGGCATCACCACCATTTTCTTTAATAAAGGTTGACTCCTTGCGGTATCCAAATAAACCAAAATATCTTACCTTTTCTGTTCCACCACGTACTGACAAAGAAGTAGAGGATGCAGGTGCGTATTTTTTAGTAACAAAATCAACCCAATCTGAATTTGGATAATCAGGGTCACTCCCATCAGCATATTTTTGAATTTGTTCAGCAGTATAGGGCATAGTGCCTATAGACCCTTGATTCTTCCATACCTCATTAGAATATTGTGCCATTTGAGATGAGCTTGAAGGTCGCTGCACAAATTGAACACCATTCAGCATATAGGAAGTATTTAGTTCAATAACAGGTTTTTGATCTTTTCCCCGTTTGGTGTTTATTAAAAGTACTCCATTGCCAGCTCTGGCGCCATAAATACTGGCAGATGCATCCTTTAAAATGGAAATAGATTCAATTTCACCAGTATGCAGATCATTAAAAACTGAGGCGTCAACTTCAATACCATCAAGGATATAAAGCGCACTAGTGCCATCCCGCAAACCATAATTTCGAATCTGTATTCTTGCGGAATTATACCCGGGGATTCCTCCTTCATTTTTTGTTACTAAGCCTGGAAGCTGTCCTGCAAGAGTCAGTGATATATCGGGTGCAGGGGTAGCGGTTAATTTTGCACCGGGTATTGCTGCCACAGCGCCGCTGATATTGGCTCTTTTTTGCGTTCCATAACCAACCACAACCACCTCATCAAGTGATGTAATTGATGCTTCCAGCATTACACTTATACTAAGTTTTCCCTCAATCGGAATTTCCTGGGGTGTATAGCCTATGAATGAAAACACTAAGGTTCCCTTAGCATCTGGCACTTTCAGAGAAAAGCTTCCGTCTAGTCCGGTAATGGCCCCTGTTGTTGTTCCTTTTAACTGAACAGTCACGCCGGGGAGAAGTTCTCCGGTTGCTGCATCAGTAACTGTACCTGTCACCGGTTTCTCCTGAAGACTCTCCTTTGATGCAATCACTATAAGATTATTGGTGAGAATCTTGTAGGAAAGTCCAGCTCCCAGTAATACATTATCCAGAACCTGGTCCAGAGGCTTATCTGACTCATCAATGCTTACAACAACTTTTTCAACCGCATCATCCCGGTATAGAAATTTGTAAGGAGTTTGATGCTCAACCGCGCCAAAGAACTCTTTCAACTTTGCATCCTTCAGCTTAACTGAAACATGTTCCGACTGGGAATACCCTGTTCCAGCGTAGGACGCAATGCAGGTGATCAATAAAAACGTAGATAGTTTCATAACTAGTAGTAATTTCTTAAGGTAACAATATCTATTACCTTGAAATAGAAATCGGATTTTTTTCATAATTTTGTAAAGTTAAATGGTTAGTTTGAAATTCACAGACAGGTCATTTACCGGGCGAAGGATGCTGCAAACATCTTTCGCCTTTTGTTTTTAGGTTAATTCATAAGCATTTTCGTTTTTAGGTTAATATTGCTATTTTTTTGAAATGGTAATATGATTTTGCTTTATAGTATAATTAAAAGGAGCAATTGTAACAAGCGCATTCAAAACCTGCTCAATGCTTTCTTTGTCAAATCTGCCTGTAAACCTGACTGATAACAATCCCGGATCGTTCACAACGACCTTCACATCGTACCAGCGTTCAATTTTCACAATCAGGTCTTCAAAATTCTCATTATCAAAAGTCAGCATGTCTTCTTTCCAGGCAATTGTCTGATTGATCTTTAAGGCTGGGTGTGAATTGACTGCCCTAAGTTTTGCAGGAACAATTTTAGTACTGGTCAGATCGGTTTTAGAGAAGGAATGAAGATTATTCAATGATTTATCAAAAATGGCAATTTGATTAGGCTTAAGTACAATAGGCTTTCCGCTTTCAACTTTGTCAGTACTTGTATAGATTTCAATCTTTCCAGAGACAAGTGTTGCTTCCTCAGTATTATCATCCGGATATGCCTTAACATTAAATGTTGTGCCCAGCACTTTTAGCTTCATTCCCTGAGTGTTCACATAAAAGGGCCGTTCAGCATTTTTTGTAACACTAAAAAAACCTTCGCCAATCAAAAAAACCGAGCGATTTACGGAGTCAAAATTTGAGACGGAGTAAGTTAAGCAGGACCCTGAATTAAGGTTTACAACCGAGCCATCAGGTAGAACAACACACGATTTTGATCCGTATGGTACCTCAACCCTTGTGGTCTGTTTTTTCACTGCTAATAGTGAAGTTGTCGTTTCCTTAAGAAAAATGGATTGAGTCAGCCAGAAAAGCCCGAATGAGACAACAAAAACAGCGGCATATCGCATGAATATTCTGATATAACCCTTGAAATCTGCACTATCCGGACTTTCTGTAACTGCCTTAAACCCTTCCTTAGAAAAACCAACTTCACTAACAATCTTATCATAAAGGCTCTTCGAATCGACATTTACGTCAGACTCAGAAGCCTTATCCCAAACACCCTGATAATAAGACAATATTTCATGCTGAGGCTCTTTTTCTTTCAAATAATTCAATAAAAGAACCATCTCATCATTGGTGAGTGATTCCAGATAAAACTTTCCAATTAACGCTTCAATTTGCTTCATATTTTCAATCTCTGTATTTATAATATTTTCAATCTTCTTATTTATATTGTATTGAACACTATATTTCCGTGACAAAAAAGGATAAAATAAATTAAGGAAATTACAATATGATAAAAATGTGCATGTTAAAACTTCAAATTATAGTATCTGATTTGCATAACGGAGAACATTATTTGAATTCATTCCAAATAAAAAGTCAGGATCATTTGTAGTGATTTTCCAGTTTATCTCTCAGAAAGTCCAACGCTCTCCTGATTTGAGTATCAACAGTATTTTCTGTAATATTCAATTTTTCAGCAACCTGCCGGTAGGTCAATCCTTCATAGCGGCTAAGTTTAATGATTTCGTGCTGGCGTTCAGGAAGTCTTTCAATCTGGGATTCTAAGAAAGTAAGTAATTCATTGAATAATACTTCATCCTTTGTGGAATTATTCGTTTCAGGAGAATTAAGAGTGAAATGGTCGAAAACTGCCTTTTTATATACCTGCCGCCTGAATTCATTGTAAATCATGTACCTGGCAATTGAATACAGGTACTCACCAGGAGGTTTATTTTCATCTACCTGTTCCCGCTGTTCCCATAAAGCCACAAATACTTTTTGAACAGTTTCCTCTGCATCGTCAGGAGATTGATGAAGACTTATACAGAAGTTATAAATGCGCTTATGATAAAGAGAAAAGATCCTCCCGAAGGATGGAATATAATTCTTTTTCAAACCCAGAATAAGTGCTTTTTCTTCCTCAGGAATCACGTCTCTTAAATGATCAGGTAAATGTAATTACTAATTCAGGCAATTCTCGACAAGGGCATCTCTAAACTATACTTTTTTTTCCGGTGTCATTGTTAAACCAAATATACTTTTTGATTTTCTAAAAACCTAATTTTACCCCCCCCTGGATTTTTATTTAACTAAATATCTGATACTTATAAAATTTATTCTTTAGTGACCACGAATATTGCTTTTCAAAACTTACTGCTTGAAATTTGCATAAAGCACTGATAAGTAAGCCAAAGAACTTGATTCGTGCCAGATTCATTTTATCACCAAAGAACCCTGATAATGTGCCCGATAAAATGTTAATTTTGTTTTCAGCCTTGATATTCATTGTCGGAGATTGTTTTTGAAACACAACTCCAACTAACTGAAAATTACCTCGCTATTTAATTTATTGATTGTTAATATTTTAATACAATGAATGAGCAAGCTCAAAAAATAACTTTAGCAGGAAAAAAGAAATATATTTTCAACATTATTCTATTTCTTATTCCCTTCATCTTCTTATTCATCCTTGAAGGGAGCTTGCGAATTTTTCAATATGGATTTGATTTGAGACTATTTAATATTTCTACAGACTTTCCGGCATATTATGAAGTGAACCCTGTGGTATCCAAAAGATTTTTCACTATAACAACAACTGGTACAAAGGTTTCCAATGATATATTTCTCATTAATAAACCTGATACCTGCTACAGGATATTTGTTATGGGATGTTCTACTACCCGCGGATTCCCTTACGATATGGGTGTAACCTTTACAAGAATTTTAAATTACCGGCTGCAGGATGTATTCCCTCATAAAAGAATTGAAGTTGTTAACATGGCCTTGGCTGCTGTGAATAGCTATACCCAGGCAGATTTTATTGATGAAATCCTTGAAAAAAAGCCTGATGCAATTCTAATCTATACCGGACATAACGAATATTATGGAGCATTGGGTATTGGATCCATTGAAAATGGCGGTAATGCCAGGTGGTTAAAACGTACTCATTTGAAACTTGTACGTTTACGCACCTACCAGCTTATCCGGAATTCGTTATTGAATATTACCAACCTCATTAGTACAGAAAGAAACGAACCCAATGGAACATTAATGCAGCGGATTGCAAAAGACAAGGCAATAGAATATGGATCAGATTCCTACCTGAAAGGAGTTGAACAGTTTAGAATAAACATGTCTGAAGTGGTAAAAAAAGCCACTGATGCAAAAGTGCAGGTAATTTTCAGTGATTTAGTTTCGAATACAAAGGACTTAAAACCTTTTAATTCAATTAAATCAAAAACTTATCCCGATGCTGAACAGGAGTATCTGAAGGCTCAGCAATTTGAAAAAAATGGTGATTATAAAAATGCACGCAAAGCATATTATAGTGCTAAAGATCTGGATGGGATAAGATTTAGGGCACCTGAAGATTTCAATAAAGTAATTTATGAAATTGGAGTTAAGTATAAAATTTCCATTTTAAAAATGCAAAATATATTTGAATCTAACTCTCCTAATGGATTGATTGGAAATAATTTAATACTTGAACATTTGCATCCGAACATCAATGGATATTTTCTGATGGCTGATGCTTTTTTCAATCAGTTGCATGAATCGAAGTTCATTTCAGAGAAGTGGGATACATCATTGATAAAACCTTCGTCCTATTATCGCTCCAATTGGGGATTTACCCCGCTCGACAGTCTTTGTGCCACCTTGGGTATCTCTTCTTTAAAGGCTGGTTGGCCTTTTCAGCCTGAAACTATGGAAAATAAGTTTTTATCTACCTACATACCAATATCATACGAAGATTCCCTTGCTTTCATTTGCACTAAATTTTCTAATATTTCCCTTACAAACAAGCATCAGGAAATTGCGATGCATTTCGCAAATGAAGGGAATAACCAAAAAGCATTTAACGAATACTTTTCGCTGATTAAAACCAATCCTTATGTGGCTGATTTTTATTACGAAGCAACAAAGTATCTGATTAAAATGGAAAATTATAACAGGGCGCTACAACTTATGTTTTCCATGCCCGATAATAACGCTGATTTTTATGCCTGTCTCCAGATAGGAAAAATTTATCAGAAACAAGGCGACCACAAAACCGCTGTTTCATTTTTTGAAAAGGCAAAAACAGTTGTAAAAGGAAATGATGACCTTGAATATTTATTAACTTCATTTTATACATCGTATAAAGAATCAGGCGATAATGTAAAGTTAAACAATACATTAGCCGAATTAAAAAAGATTGACCCAGGTTTTGATGTCGAAACAGCTTCTAAAAAGGAAGAAGTTTTTATAATTGTGGATAAAAAGGTGAAAGAGTACATCGACCAGGCTATTTTGCTTGAAAAGGCTCAAAAATTGGACGAAGCACTCGAAATGCTTTTCAAATCTTTGAGAATTAAAGAAACCCCTCTTGCAAATCAAATAATTTCCGATATCTATTTTAAGAAAAAAGATTTAAGGGCAATAACATATCTCGAGAAAGTATACAAAGAAAACCCTCAGGACGAAAACATCCTCAATAATCTTTTCGTACTTTGCCTCATGACAAAGGATTATAAAAAAGCTTCTCAATATTTAAACGAGCTGAAGCACATTTCGATTGATGATGCCCATATAAAAAAACTTACCAATTTACTGAAGCAAAAGATGAGTTCTTCAAAATAGCATAAAAGTTATGAAAACTAAATTCACAAAAAAGGAAAATTCCGATTCAGGACTTGCATTAATAGTCATTCTGTTAATTGGTTATATCTTTCTGAGATGGAATGTCCTTATCCCGGTGACACTTGTGGTAACCATTATTTTAATGATATACCCTGAAATTTTGTATCCTTTCACCATTCTGTGGCTAAACTTTTCGGACTTATTGGGAAAAATAACCTCAAGGATTTTGTTATCTTTCATCTTTTTCATCATGGTTTTTCCGGTTGCGCTTATACAAAAGATGATGGGTAAAGACCTTCTGAAATTAAAACAATTCAAAAAGGATAACAGCTCAGCATTTATGGAAAGAAATCATAAATTCACAGCCGCCGATTTGGAGAATCCTTTTTAGTCATAATATTAAACATACAAACATGGAATTTTTAAAAGAACTCTGGCAATTCCTGAGAGTCCGTAAGAAATTCTGGTTGTTGCCATTAATTATAGTACTGCTTATTTTTTCTCTTATCATTATTCTTACCGCAGGCACTGCCATTGCACCTTTCATTTATACATTGTTCTGATACTATGGCAGGAGCTATTTTGGGAATCTCGGCCTACTATCATGATAGTGCGGCCGCCATAGTTGTGGAAGGTCAAATTATTGCCGCCGCACAGGAAGAGCGATTTTCCCGGAAAAAGCACGATGCGGGTTTTCCGGTCCATGCAATCAGGTATGTGATGGAAGAATCAGGTCAAAATCCTGCAACCCTCGAGTGCGTGGTTTTTTATGATAAGCCTTTCATTAAGTTTGAACGATTGCTCGAAACTTATCATGCATTTGCCCCAAAAGGTTTGGTTAGCTTTATAAATTCGATCCCTGTATGGATGAAGGAAAAGGTTTTTATGAAGAGTATGTTGAAAAAGGAATTGAAGATGCTTGGAATCCCTGCAAACATTCCTGTTCTTTTTTCGGAACACCATCTCTCCCATGCTGCAAGCGCCTTTTATCCTTCTCCCTTTGAGGAAGCTGCTATTATCACCATCGATGGAGTTGGCGAGTGGGCTACCACTACCATCTGTAAAGGTCGCGGATCAGATATTGAAATACTTGAGGAACTGCATTTTCCTCATTCGCCTGGATTGCTTTATTCGGCATTTACGTATTATACCGGTTTTCGTGTAAACAGTGGTGAATACAAGCTTATGGGCCTTGCTCCTTATGGCGACCCCCATTCGCCACAAACCGCCTCATTCAGAAACAAAATACTGGAATCACTGGTCGACATCAGAAACGACGGTTCCATCCTTCTGAATATGAAATATTTCAGTTTTGCAACAGGTTCACGGATGACGCATGATAAGAACTGGACAACACTTTTCGGACTGCCTCCACGATTACCGGAAACTGAAATCAGCCAGGATTACATGAATATGGCTTTAGCGATTCAGCAGGTTACCGAGGACATCATTATAAAACTTGCCATTCATGCAAAAAAACTCACAGGTTGCCGCTATCTGACCCTTGCCGGGGGTGTAGCGCTAAACTGCGTGGCGAACGGTAAAATTCTGGAAAGCAAATTGTTTGATGATATCTGGATACAGCCTGCTGCAGGAGATGCGGGAGGAGCCCTGGGGGCTGCACTTGCTGTCTGGCATATTGGCCTGGGAAAACAAAAAATTGTAAAACCGGCTGACGGGATGAATGGCTCACTGTTAGGACCCGAATTTAGTGAATCCGAAATAGTCAGGACAATCAAAAAATATGAAGCAATCTTTATCTGTTACCAGAATGAAGATCAGCTTTTTGAAAAAACAACCTCACTTATCGATGCCGGTAATGTGGTAGGATGGTTTCAGGGACGTATGGAATTTGGTCCAAGAGCCCTTGGAAATCGAAGCATCCTGGGTGATGCCAGAAATCCTGAGATGCAGAAAAAACTTAACCTGAAAATCAAATACCGTGAAGGATTCAGGCCTTTCGCACCAGCTGTTCTCGAAGATGATATATCCGAATACTTTGAACTCGACAGGAAATCACCTTATATGTTACTGGTAGCCCCGGTAAACGAGCGTCGTCGTATGGCAATTCCAGCAAACAAAAACGAATTATCACTTTTACAACGCCTGTATCTTTCGCGATCGGACATTCCGGCAGTAACACATATTGATTATTCAGCAAGAATACAGAGCGTTGATGAATCATCAAACCCCAGATTTTACAAGCTTTTGAAAAAGTTCAGGGAGAAAACCGGGTATGGGCTCCTTGTAAATACCAGCTTTAATGTACGTGGTGAACCCATCGTATGTAGTCCCGATGATGCATACCGGTGTTTTATGTCGACCGAAATGGACTATCTGGTAATGGGTAACTTTCTCTTTGACAAAAAGGAACAACCACAAAAAAGTGAATTTATCAAAACTGCAAAAGGGTTGGACTAAAACCGGAATTGGCTGGTGATGGCCCGGGAATCGAAATTTATTTTGATCCAAAGACCTCCTTTATTGCGTTCAGGTATGACATTCCATTTACCGAATCGGGTTCGATATAACTACCCTCGACCCATTCGTTCCAGGAATTAAGTGTTACAATTCCTTTGCTTTCAGGGTGATGATCCAGCCATTCTTTGGTTTGACTGAGGAACTTCTTCCATTTCTCAGGGGTGTTATTGAGCACTATCCCCATAGAGTAGTTTCGCGGTGTACCATCCCAACCCATTGACACATGAGGGAAACAGGTCACACCTAATGCTGATGGTCTTTCGTCCATGAGTGATATCGCCCGTTGTCCATATTCAGAATAGTCTATAGCAACAACGCCTGCCAGTTTAGCTCTTTCCAAAAGCGTAGCTTTCTTTAATTCATCAGCAGACTTCTGAGAAATTGAATTAGACTTTGCCTGAGCGGTGGGATCATCGGAGAATCCAAAGGTCTTATTGTTTGTTAGTGGTTGTTCCGCCTGGGTCATTAACATTGGCCACAAGTGATGCACCCAGGTATACATGGTAGAGCTGTTAGCAGTTAACGCTTTCATTAGGTCGGGGATGGTTTCGATCTTTTGCGAAGGATCGCCAGGAAAAGGCTGTCCCTTGACTATTTCAAGCACTGGCGCCAATCCCAGTCCCTGATCTACAATGTTCAGGTGAAGATCCGGGAATCCCGCTGCTTTGACCCGTGCCCTGAAGTCATCAATTGCTGCACGGGTTGTTGCTACATTACCCAGCCCGGAAATCAGATTGCCCAATTCATAAATGGAGAAGTAAGGGCAACCGTCTATTTTCCAATAATTGGGCAACGTGAAGTAATTCTGAATTGCGTCTTGTGTGTGGCGTTCAAATGCAGCCCGTCCAACCTCACCCTTGCGCCAGACCGGAGCGTTGTTGAAATTGTCGCCCGGTGCAAAAGGGTGGCAGTCGATGTAGGTGTGGTTGGCCCACATGAGCGCAAATTCTATGCGATCACGGTTAGGTGCTTTAAGAAAGCCCTGCCGCAGTGCCTCCTCAATCATTTTACCACCATTGATTTCGTCATCGTATCTATACCAGTCGAAGATGATAGCACCTATACCGGCATCAGCCATTGCATCAATTGAACGGGCCATTTCTTTTGGGTCCGATTCATCGCGGTAACCCCAGAGCGGTACTTTTGGCTGATAATGCCCCTCAAACTTTGGTTTTCCATGTTTAACGATCTCCCATTCAGTCCAGCCTTCTCCCTTTTTCGACTGATGATAGGCATCCTTATGAAAATTGGGCCAGTAGTATACAGCAATTGTAAAGTCACCCTGCTTCTTATCCGTTTGAGTCTTTTGCCTGTTACAACTCATTACTATTAAGAAAAGCATGGTAATACCAGCAATAAAGGCAATTGCTTTTCCAGTTAACGTCCAGCAATTACACCCCAGGGAAGAAAATAATGTTTTTTGCATAATTAAAATGAATTTATTTAGAATTAAGCTCCCAGTGATCTGTTCGAAAAGGCCTTAACGGCAGTCCATTTACATCAAACAGATTGGGAATCTGGTCGTTGGTAAAACAATACCTCACCGCCACCGGTATAAGCATTCTTGTTTTTAGGTTAATATTGCTATTTTTTTGATATGGTAATAAGATTTTGCTTAATAGAATAATTAAAAGGAGCAATTGTAACAAGCGCATTCAAAACCTGCTCAATGCTTTCTTTGTCAAATCTGCCTGTAAACCTGACTGATAACAATTCCGGATCATTCACAACGACCTTCACATCGTACCAGCGTTCAATTTTCATAATCAGGTCTTTAAAATTCTCATTATCAAAAGTCAGCATGTCTTCTTTCCAGGAAATTGTTTGATTGATCTTTAAGGCTGGCTGTGAACTGACTGACCTAAGTTTTGCGGGAACAATTTCAGTACTGGTCAGATCGGTTTTAGAGAAGGATTGAAGATTATTCAATGATTTATCAAAAATGGCAATTTGATTAGGCTTAAGTACAACAGGCTTTCCGCTTTCAATTTTGTCAGTACTTGTATAGATTTCAATCTTTCCAGAGACAAGTGTTGCTTCCTCAGTATTATCATCCGGATATGCCTTAACATTAAATGTTGTGCCCAGCACTTTTAGCTTCATTCCGATGGTGTTCACATAAAAGGGCCGTTCAGCATTTTTTGTAACACTAAAAAAACCTTCGCCAATCAAAAAAACCGAGCGATTTACAGAGTCAAAATTTGAGACGGAGTAAGTTAAGCTGGACCCTGAATTAAGGTTTACAACCGAGCCATCAGGTAGAACAACACACGATTTTGATCCGTATGGTACCTCAACCCTTGTGGTCTGTTTTTTCACTGCCAATAGTGAAGTTGTCGTTTTCTTCAGAAAAATGGATTGAGTCAGCCAGAAAAGCCCGAATGAGACAACAAAAACAGCGGCATATCGCATGAATATTCTGATATAACCCTTGAAATCTGCACTATCCGGACTTTCTGTAACTGCCTTAAACCCTTCCTTAGAAAAACCAACTTCACTAACAATCTTATCATAAAGGCTCTTCGAATCGACATTTACGTCAAACTCAGAAGCCTTATCCCAAACACCCTGATAATAAGACAATATTTCGTGCTGAGGCTCTTTTTCTTTCAAATAATTCAATAAAAAAACCATCTCATCACTCGTGAGTGATTCCAGATAAAACTTTCCAATTAACTCTTCAATTTGCATCATATTTTCCATCTCTTTATTCAAATTGTATTGAACCTGCTATTTCCGTGACAAAGATTTGTATAATAATTAAAGAAAATCACAATACGATAATAATGTGAATGTTAAAACCTCAAAATATAGGATCTGATTTATATGCGTGAGAATATGATCTGAATTCATTTCAAATAAAAAGTCAGGATCATTTGTAATGATTTTCAAATTTATCTCTAAGAAAGTCCAGCGCTCTTCTGATTTGAGTGTCAACCGTATTCTCTGTAATATTCAATTTTTCACCAACCTGCCGATAGGTTAATCCTTCATAGCGGCTAAGCCTGATGATTTCGCGTTGTCGTTCCGGAAGTCTTTCAATCTGAGATTCCAGGAAAGTAAGCAACTCGTTGAATAATACTTCATCCTTGGTGGAATTATTCGCTTCAGGTGAATTAAAAGTGAAATGGTCGAAAACTGCCTTTTTATATACCTTCCGCCTGAATTCCCTGTAAATCATGTACCTGGCAATTGAATACAGGTACTCACCAAGAGGTTTACTTTCATCTATTTGTCCCCTCTGTTCCCACAAAGCCACAAATACTTTTTGTACGGTTTCCTCTGCTTCATCCGGAGATTGATGCAGACTCATACAGAAGCTGTAAATGCGCTTATGATAAAATGTAAAGATTTTCCCGAAAGAAAGAATGTTATCCTTTTGCAAGTCCGAAATAAGAGCCTTTTCATCCATCTTAAAGATGTATATACAAGTTTAAATTTAGCAATACTTTCGGAAAATACAAATGTGTGGGCTTAACAAATATCCATTTTGCCACAATACAAAGGCATCATGAAATTGAATCAATACTGTAAAGTACATGATAGACAATCAGTGTCTATCATTTGAATTATTTTGTAAAGGAAAATAAATCGTATAACGTTCATTAACTATTTCGTATAGCGGAACAAAACGAATATTAGTCTGTTGGTTTATAGTGCGATAATGACTCTGTTTCCAGGGAAATATTTTATACTCATGTTCATATTCCCGGGTAAGTATTGATTCCGGATAATTAACATCTCCTTTGAGACTGACATCATTATCTGCGATTCCGGCTAATACAACAGGCCCTTCCATAAAGGCATAGATATTTTTAGAGTAGGGCAAAGGAACACAATATACTTTAGCAGGAAATTCCACCAATATTTCATCATTATTCCATTCATGGTTAACAGGGAAAAAGCCGTTTATCACATTCACCGTTTCGGGAACGCCATTGACTTTTATGATGGCCTTTTCAGTTAACCACCAGGGTAAGCGCAATTGCAATGTAAATTTAACCGGCTTGTCAGTTTTGATATTGAATTTCATTCTCCAGCGGTTCGCCATTGACTCCCTGTTGTATTCATGAGCTATTAAATCCTGCTTTATACTGACGTTTATATCTTCTTTTTTCCATTTAAGTTCCGATGGAATATACTGACTAATCAAAAGACCATCATTATTTTCAAAGTAGATATATTCCAGATAACGAACCTGAGCCTGAACAAGCGAACCATGACAACACCAAAAATCCATAGTTGGTGTTCCCCAGCCTACAGTACCACCTTTGGTATGGCCGGAAGCCATGGGAAGAAAATAAGCTACCATACCCGTATTCGGATTTTGCTGGGCCAGCAAACCATTGTAAATATTTCGTTCAATGTAATCGGCATATTTTACATCACCCGTCCATCGATACATATAATCGGCTGTGCGAATCATGTTGTAAACGGTACAGTGTTCCTGGTTGTTCTGGCATAAAAAATCACCTAACATGTGTGGTGGAATCCAATACTCACCAGCATTTTGACCACCCGTACAGAATGATTCCCGGTCGCTAACCGCATTTTTCCAAAAGGCAAACGTGATATCACGCCAATGGTCATTTCCCGTGACCTCGTATGCTTTGGCTGAACCATGTGACCAGGGGATACTGGCATTTGCGTGCTCGTTCGAAAGGGCATCCTCTCCCTTAAGTAAAGTCTGAAATAGTCCGGGATTGCCGTATCGATGCATCAGGTCCAAATACTTTTGCTTCCTGGTGAGTCCATATAAATTGGCCCAGATTTCAAGCATACCGCATGTTTCTCCTCTATATATTGCTTCTTCATTATTGTTGGCAATTTGTTTATCTGTCCATTGGTGAAACCAGTCCGCATACTTTTCGAGTACCTCAATTGCCTGTTCCGAGCCCGTCATATTGTACATATCCCACAAGCCCATCAGGGTTTTATGAATGGTATATTGTGGGGACCATATTTGTTGCCCGCGAGCCATAAGGTCAAAATATTTCTCCGGAATAGAACCGGCCCATTCCCCGCCATTTATCCTCTGGCATTCTGCCAGTTCATTTACTATTTTGTCTGCTTTGGCTTTTACCTCTATATCATTGGTTTCAGCATACATATAAGCTGCAGCCGAAAGCCAGTGCCCTAAAAAATGCCCTCTCACCTGATTGTTTGGAGATTCCATGCCCCAGTAAAAATCCTTGTAGTTTAGATCTCTATTTAGCATGATGTAACCTGTTTTTGAGATCCCGGCTTCGTAATAAAAGTTTTGCAGCAATTTGTCATTTTCGAGGCTCATCAAATATTTTTTGTTGAGCTCGTACCTTTGAAGAAACAGGCTTGGTAATAGCTTAATATTTTGAACAGGTATTGATTTAAGTTTTATATCTGGTTTTTGATTGGATTGGAACAACATACTATCGTATGGTGTCTGTTTCCCGGCGTTATTAATATAAATAACCTGAGCTGAGGTATGTACAAATAAGGCCCCTAAGCAACTGATTATAAGTAAGATTTGTTTCATTTCAATATAATTTTACATTACTCCATTATCTGATTTTCATAAATGTTTTTTACAAACTGAGATAAAAGCACTTCTGCTTTTGGACCACCGGATTAGCAGCCCGTAAATTGCACTCATATTCTCTTTCACGAAGATACATATCTCCTGGAAAAAGAATACAACTTGTAATTGGAACATACCTAAATGCTTGTTATATTTTAAATTAAATAGTCATCAACTAATATTATTTTAATGAACATGCCGTCATTTTAAAAAATAAAGTATTATAATTGTATTACTCACATTGCTTTGTTCTTTTCAATGAAACCATTATTTGAAAAAGTCCTGTTGTCAAAATCTTCTTTTTTGATCAAAGAGGAGCATTTTAATCGTTTTGACATCCAGTGGCACCTCCATCCTGAGTTTGAGCTGGTTTATATTATTCAGGGTGAAGGAAAATTAAATGCAGGAGACCATATTTCAGAAATTTCCGGCCAGGAATTGTTGCTGCTGGGTCCAAACCTTCCGCACAGCTGGTATGGATCTGCCGCAACCGTATCTCCAGTTAAATCGAAACAAATCGTCATCCAGTTCCCCTATAATTTCCTGGGCAACGACTTCCTGAATCAGCATGCGTTTTCGAGGATCAGTGAATTGTTGCGCCGTTCATCCCGGGGGATGAGCTTTTCAGATCCTGAAAAAACGATCGTGGTCAGAAAGATCAGGAAGATGTTAATGATGCCTGATTTTGAGCGGACAATGGAATTGCTGAATGTACTGAATGTCCTCGCACAGAGCAAGAGCTACCGTATTCTGTCGAGTATTGGTTATTCCAGTCAGCTGAATGTTCACGAATCTGCACGACTGAACAATATTTATAAATTTATACTGGACAATTTCAGAAATGACATCGATCTTGGGAAGGTTGCACTCTTCGCCAGCATGACCCCCCAGGCATTCAGCAAATATTTCAAGGAACGGACCCGCAAAAACTTCATTACCTTTCTGAATGAGGTGAAGATCGGCTATGCCTGCAGGTTAATAACAGAAAAGAAAATGAATATCTCGCAGATATGCTATGAATGCGGTTATACCAACCTTTCCAATTTCAACAGGCAGTTCAGGCGGGTGATGGATATTACCCCAACCCAATATGCAAGCCAGTTTGAGTAGTTAATTCAGTTGGAATACAGGATTTATCTTGATGCGAAAAAGACACGTTCGCAATCAGAATCTGTACCGTAGTCCCAGGTCCGCTGTCATGCCATAGTTCTCCTGGTAGGTGGGACGCGGGTCACCCCTGAGTCGCTGTGACTCGGTAAAATCGCTGATGTTGGCGATATTGGCGATCACTTCAAATCCCTTCACTTTCCCTATCCGGAATTTCTGGGTCAACTGAAGATCCCACCTGTAGAAGTGATCCTTTTGTTTATCCTCTCTTGGTGCTCCCCGGTAATTCATATAAGTATAGATTAGGCCATTGTACTGGAATGACAGCCAGGCATTAAAGCCCTTATAGTTGAAGCCAAGGGATACATTGGCAATGTTCTTCGGCTGGAACATCATCGGACCCTTCGTGGTTGAATCCACCCTCACGGCCACAGGGCGTCCGCCTCCCGGAGGCACAACATTGTCTATGCGGGTGTATGGGTAGGTGGTCTCCGAATGTGTGTAGGTATAATTGGCATACAGGGTGAAAAAGTTAAAAGGCTTTGGCAAATAAAAGAAAGATGTCTGCCATTCAAATTCAACGCCTTCCACAAAGGCAGTATAGGGGTGGTTCTCCCAGACTGTTACATTGACCATAGCATTATCGGGAAAGGGCTCGATCAGTTCGTCACCCCGGATCCGCTGATAGGACCTGTTCCATATCTTGTCCTCCACGGTTTTGTAAAAACCGGTGACCGATAATAATCCTATTTTGTCCCCATGAAAAGTGAACTGCGCGTCATAGCTGGTCCACAGTTCGGGTTTTATTTCAGGATTGCCGGCTGTGTATGTAAAGGGAGCCCATCCTGTATTTACATAATAGTTCGGGGATATCGAATTGAAGTCAGGACGGCTCAGGGTTTGAGTGTAGGAAAAGTGAGCATAGAACGTCTGGGTCGGTTTTACGCGCAGGTGGATCATCGGTAGGAAAAACTCATCCGACCGTGAGGCTGATGTATCGTCTCCGGGAACAGCCTCATATATTGACGGTGGATACTGCGGAGGCAAGGCATAATACCCCTTCATGTCAGCATGGGTCTTCTCATACCGCAGGCCAGGCAGCAACATCACATACTTCCCGATATTGAGCTCCGGCATAACATATCCTGACCAGTATGTCTCCGTTATATCCTGGTCATTCAACATCATCCCGGGTACATTCTGATTGAAACATACGTTCCTGTAATCAAAGATGATGGGCAGAGCCAGGGCAGGCCCCATATCCAGAAAATAATTCGTTAAATCCATCCACTCATCGTAAACCTCATTTAAACGGTCCATGTTAAAGCCGTATCCAAAATTGTAGTCTCCGTTCAGGAAATTATCCACTTTCTCATCGCCCATACCAACGGCAGTAATGTAAATTCCATCTTTTACAACCAACCAATCCATCGAGTCGGCTAAAAATTCAGGTAATACGTGATTGAAATTAGCGCCGCCACTCAGGTCATTCCTGAACCGGTCCTTCACCCGGTACATGCCTCCGAATTTAACATTTCCGTTTACCAGCTCTCCAATCTTAAAGGGTACTGATAAATTCAGGTATCCTGTCAGGTTCTTATCTTCTGTTTTACTGTCATACTTGCCTTGCGAATTCATCCAGCATTCCATCAAATTATTGGGGTCATCCGTAAACAGTGGCAAAATCTCCGTGGGATTCATCTTCCGGTGCTCGATGGTGGTAATATCCGAGGAGGATGCATTGTTAAACGTAAAACCCCAGGTTCTGTCATCCATATTCACCGCATAACCCCTTGAATAAGAAATCCCGTAGTCTGCTTTCATGTTCAGGAATTTGAATTTCGATTCACCGCTCAGAGATGTCTGCAAAATATCATTCGTGTTATCCGGACGGTATTCGAAACCATATCCCACTGATCCGGCACCGGTCACCCCATAGGTTTTCGACTGGCGTTCATAGTCATTCTTAGAGTTGTTATACATGCCATACAACATCAGTGTTGTACTTGGTGATACCTTGTAATCAACCGATACTAACAGCGACCGTCGGTAAATGATCGATTGAATATTGTTCAGGTTCACACTGTTCATCAATATATCCCCGTTCTCCCTATCCGCTCCGTTTATTGCATAATCCGCACTCATGGTCTGGATGCTCCGGTTAACCCTCTCAGCATTGGCTGAAACCAGTACCCCGAGTTTATCATTCAGGAAACGGTTGCTGACTTCGCCCAACAGCTTGTAATTGCCCCAGTAATCGTTCAGCTGATTATACCCCCCCTGGGCCATCACATTCACATGAAAATTCTGCGGAGCCTCCCTCAGCTTCAGGTTTACAGTTCCTGCCACCGAGTTCGCCTCCATATCCGCCGTCAGCGATTTGTAAACCTCTACCCCCTGCAAGGCATACTGAGAGATACCACTGATGTTCGTACCCCGGTTTTCACCGCTCGTTGAGGCCATCTGTACCCCGTTTAAGGATACGGAAGCATAACGCGGCTCAAGTCCCCGGATCACAAGTCCGGTACCCTCACCTCCTGACCGTATGACCGATATACCGGGCAGCCGGCCAATGGCCTCCGTGGCATTTGCATCCGGGTTCTCCTGCAAACGGTCAGGGGCTACCACGTTCTTGATCGTATTGGAATTGATCTGCTGCTGTAAGGCCTGCTTCTGTCCCCTCCCCTGAGCTGTTATCACTACCTCCTCCAGAGCCTGTACATCCGGGCCCAGTACTATGTCAATCGAACGCTGGTTCCCTACAGTCACTCTTTGGGTGGCATATCCTATAAATGAGAATACCAGAACCGATTCGGCCCGGTCAACCAGAACCGAATACCGTCCATCCACTCCTGTTGTGGTACCGCTAAAGGTCCCTTCCACCAGAATATTCACTCCCGGCAATACTTCACCGGTTGTCGCATCAGTCACCTTCCCGTCGACTCTTATCTGTGTCTTTGCCTGAGCAAAAAGGAGAGTGGAGGAACCGATCACCACCAGAATTAACAGCAAGAAGAACTTTTTCATATTTCGGTTTGTTTAAGATTAAACACCTGTATTTTAATATTTTAGATCTCAAATTACATTGTCAAAGCCGCAACCTGAATCGATTAATTACCTGAACTTAAAAACAACCTGTCTGCCTCCATCAAATCCAGTTTTATTTCGGGATTGAATTTCGATGAATCCATGTATCGTATTAAGCTATTCATTAGTTGTCTGGCCTCCGGACAGGTGTCCAGAATCTTTGTCAGTTCAATTGTCGATACCAGAAGTCTTCCTTTTCCCACTCTGACTTCAAATAGGGCTGACAGTTTTTTATTGATATTGAAATCGGGAATAAACTGTACGATGGGCCTTAGTTCTGAAGGCAATGAATCCAATACAAGTGCTTCAGAATGATCGAGGAGTGACCGCCATTGCCAGTCAGCATGGGAATCTGTCGGAAAATCTTTCAGTGCCGGATCTTCAGGATCGCACAAAATGCCCATCGTCACAGGTTGTTTAAACAACTGATAGCTCCAGAAAACGGGATGCCATCTTGACTTTTCCACATTGACCAGAGTGCCTGAATCAGGCAAAAAAAGGACCTTACCGCCCTGCATCAATCGGTTCCTGGTTTCCTCATCCCATCGTTTTGACAGGTAAATGCCAGAAGGGAGATCTGTGTTGATTTTAGCCGGATATACCCAGAATTTCCAGGAATTGGAAATGAGGGTTCCGGGTACAGATATTTCCAGGGTGATGATTTCAGCTATTTTCAGATTTTCAAGGCGTACCTGAATCTCTCCCAGGAATGTGGTCTGGCCGGTGGGGATATCAAGGAAACCAAAGTTGCCTGATTGAATGATCCTGTTCTTGTGGTCTCTCAATAACCAAACCGGTTGCACGTTTATCAAATCCACCTTGCCAAAATGAGCTAACTCTCCTGTTGCACTGAACGTTTCATCGTTTGTCCACGTGAAACCTCTCGCACGGATAAGCGGGACGGAAGGACTGCAAAACCGGCGAAAACCATTTGGTTCTATCAAGCCCTTCGAGTTTAGAAAGGCATCCATAACACCGATCACGGCCATACCATGGCCGGGGTAATCCTGGATATCCAGCATTTGAAAACCGGCTACATTGGATGTTCTCAGTTGTGCCTCTACATTCTCCTTGTAGATTTCAACCATCAGCGCACCCGAAGCTTTCCGGAAATCCTCCGCCTGGTCCAGCATGTGATGATCAGCAAGGTTTCTCCGGAATTCCTGCAGGTAATATGGCTTAAGATGCCCGGTATATTTAACCGTATCCCGAAAATCCGGATACATGGTTGCCTGTCCCAGTTCATGTGTAAGTACCGGACGATCTTTCATCGATTCAAGTTTATCGCCGAAGTCCCCGAAAGGCAATATTCCCCTGATATCGCCACGTTCCGTCGCTGCCGTTACAAAATAATCATCCTTCCGCATGGGATCTGAAGGATGTGTTGTGGAAGTATAGAGGCGACGGGGATCCTTTTTCTGGAGGTACCCCACCAGATAAGCCAGAAAGGGCTCGTTGCCAGTGCCAAGTTCGTTGCCCATCGACATGAGGCAAAACGAAGGATGGTTCCCATAGGTCTCAATGATCCGGTTGGCCTCTTCAATCAGAAAAGTAGCCCTTTCAGGAATGCTGCCGACCATTCCATAGCCATCCCAAAGGGGTAGCTCAATATGCAGGATGAAACCCATTTCATCGGCTGCCTGGAAAGCTGCCTCCGGAGGGCACCAGGAATGAAAACGGAGGTGATTCAAACCATATTCCCTGTAAATGTGCATCATTCTTAACCAGGCTTCCAACGTCATGGGCGCGTAACCAGTGAGCGGGAAGACCGCGGATTCAACCTTTCCGCGAAGGAAGATCTTTCGCCCGTTCAGCCTGAAATGCTGTCCGTCGGCAACAAATTCCCTTAACCCGGAACGAAATTTCAGGGTATCTACGTGTTGTTTAGCCGCGAGCCTGATCTGCCATTCCTCTGTGTTCGGCGAAAATTCATCCCAATACACCGGATCTTCTCCGAAGGGTATCTCAAAATCATGCTGTGAAGACCCGTTTTCGACTGATACGGTATCTGTTCGATTAATGCGGCCTTTACAACCGGATAGTTCAAGGATGACTTCCTGCTTTATGCCGGTTGCATTGTACAAGATAACCGGAAACAGGATTACTCTTTTTTTGAAATCAGGCAGAATCTTCACGGATTCAAAATTGAGCCCAGGCTTTGCCCTCAGCGATATCTCACCGATTATTCCGTTCCAGTTCGTTTGTGTCTCCTCACTGATCGCATGTGACCACATCATATTGCCCAGTGTGTGTCCGATATTGATTTTTACTGTGTTGTCCACACGGATGGTGAGCGTATGCCTGCCAGGGGTCAGAAGATCAGTCAGATCATAATCATGAGGAGCTGACAGGCTGTTCCGGGTGTCTGCATAAAAACCATCAACATAAACCTGTGTTTCCCAGCATGCCCGTTCCAGGTATAACGTGATCCTCCTGTAATTCCAGTTATCGGGAATCTCAACCTCTTTCTGGTACCAGGCAGGACCTATATACTGGGTCTCACGGGTAAGCCGACCCATATTTTTCCTGGTAAATTTCATTCCGATACCCTGCTCATCCAGAGAACCAGGCAATCTCACCGTATCAGGAAGTCGCTCCAGGTACCACTTTTCCTGCAAACCTATGTTTTCAGGATCAAGTCTGAAAGCCCACTGGCCCTGGAGGTTTATTACATCCCGAACCTCTTTGCCATAGGAACTTCCCATAAATAAGGAGATAAGAGTAACGAGGCAGATCAGACTTTTCATAATATAGAATCGATTGTTAATCATATGTTGTGGAAATAAGATGATGACCTGAAAGAATATCCCTGAAAGTTTGCATGGTGATAACTGGAATGGGATGAGAAGGGCTGCCAGCCAGGTAATTGAGAATGCTATGCCGGAGTTGTCTTGCTACTGGTCTTTTTTCAAGATCATTCACAATATCCATTGCACACACCAGTATCTGGCTGTTATCAATCCTGCACTCAAATATCAATCCCAGTTTGTACGCCCTTACCCAGTTGTCAATAACCTGGAGGGGAATTTCTTCCAATGCTTGTACCCCTGTGATATTGATTGGCAATGATGTCCTTAGCAATTCCCTCCACTGCCAGTCGGCATGAGGGTCTGCCGGAAAGGAGGCAAAGGCAGGATGACTGTCACGGCAAAGGATACCCAGGGTACCTGTCCCGTCGACTGTTGACCAGAACAAGGGCTCAAATAAGCCCGGGTCGACCGCGTTAACCTGCTCTTTTCCGGGGACAAAAAGTATCTTTGCTCCCCTGTCGACGGCTTTCTGCAAGGCAGATCCTGCATCGGTGATGACCTGCACGGCAGAAGGAACAGTGGTATCCACACTGTGGGGGTAAACCCAGAAATCCCAGTCATTAACCCAGGAGGATCCGGCAATTTTTACCAGAAGCTTCATTTTCATTGCTTTATTCACTGAAGAAAGATCCATATTTGCCTGACCTATGGATACCAAATTGCCTTTTGGAAGCAGGTTGAGGTGAATTGTGTCAGTTCCAATCATCGCATTTCCCGTATCCGTGATTTCCCAAATGATCTTTGCATCCATGATGTCTTCCTTCCCAAACTGGGCCACCTCCAACGCTGCAGAGAAGGTTTCCGAATTGATCCAGGCCCGTTTGGCCATAAGGGCCAAAGGCACAACAGGCCCGCAGAAGCGCCTGTAAACTTCTGGCGACACATAGGGCTTCTGATTCCAAAATGCATCCATTACTCCCACAGGAGCAAGACCATGCCCGGGATAATCCTGAAGGCCCAGAAGCTGAAACCCGGCCGCACCGGGAGTGCGGAGCTGTGCTTCGATCTCTTCCTTGTACAGGATGACCTGGAATTGGCCGGAAGCCCATGCGAAATCAACTGCCAGATGTTCCAAATTATTTTTCCTGGCAAAATCACGATAGATCTCAAGGTTTTTAGCCTTCAGGAATCCCGTGAATTCCGGGATCACCGAGTAATCAGGATAGGCACACCATTGACCCGTTTCATGGGAAACCAGGGGCACGGAGTGAGACTTCACCAGATTGCTATAATCAGCAATGGTATTGGGCGCCAACCTGTTGAATACATAGCGCATTCGGAACGGTTCGTGCATGATATGGTAGTCATTTTCGTCAAGATAGGGCCATCCGGCTGATGAAGAAATCAGCTGCCTGTCAGTCAGACCTTTAATGTAAACGACCCACTGGCTCAGGAATTCGGCACCCAGAGCATTCAACACGGGTTCCGGGGGCATGGCCTGGTGGGGCAGCAGGGACGGGGGTTGATAAGTCTTTCCTCCGTTTGAGCCGCTGAACTCGTTCCCGCAGGTAAACATCAGGAAGGAGGGATGGTTTCCATACTGATCCAGGATCCGCCGGGTTTCCTGCATCAGGTATGCCGCAACATCGCTGTCCTTCTCCACTTCAGCCCAGGCGGGCCCTTCCACCTGAAGGTATAAGCCCAATTCATCAGCGGCAATAAAGGCAGCCTCCGGTGGACAGGAAGAGTGGAACCGGATGTGATTCATGCCATAGGATTTGATTTTGCTGAACTCCTTTTTCCACGCGTCCGCATCCATGGGAGGAAAACCGGTCATAGGGAACAACATGTTCTCCAGCGTTCCCCGAAGAAAAATCCTTCTATCGTTGAGGATGATCTGCTTGTCGCGGATCTCCACCGTTCGTAGCCCAAAGGTCTCCTGCCGGATGGCAACCTGTTTTTCGCCGGTGGATATAACTGCCTTGAGGTCAAAGAGAACGGGATTGAATTCATCCCAGCAGGGAGCCCCCTCACCCAGGTCGAGCAGGATCTCAGCCTCACCACCCGAAGCAGTCCACTTCACCGGGAAAGAGTTTTTCGGCACCACATAGGGGTTGCTCCCCCGGGTCCTTGCCAACAGGCTGAGAACTCCTTCTCCGGCATGCCCGGAATGATTTGCGATCAGGGCCTGAATACGAACTTGTTTCTTTGATGCATCGGGATGCAGGGTCATACGGCTGATCTCAATTTCCTGCATCCGGATAAGTTCCAGTTTGCCCACAATGCCATTCCAGTTGGTCTGAGTCATGTCAGTAAGAGCTTGTGAGTTCAGTCCGACCGGCACATGCATCCGGTTGTCGATCCGGATGACCAGGTTGTGTGTTCCGGCCTTCAGAATTCCCAGATCATAGGTATGAGGCACTGACAGGCTGTTCCGCTCTCCCACAGGATTGCCGTCAACCCACGCCGAGCTGACCCAGTGGCATCGCTCCAGTAAGAGTCTGACAGGACTTCCGTTCCAGCTTTTGGGTATGCGGAATTCCTTCCGGTACCAGGCAGGGCCGACAAAGAATTTTTCGGGTGTCAGAGCCCAGGACAGTTTCACACGTCCCGGTTCCCGGTAAGGTGCATAAATAGTCTTTGACTTCCAGTCGTCAACTGCATAACTATATGCCGTATAAGGCAAGTCAGCTGTGAGGTTATACCCGAATCCCTGTTCCTGCATTGATCCAGGTAGCTGAATTTCATTTGGAAACTCCCTGTTCCACCAGGCTTCAGAGATCCCGGTATCAGCTGAATCCGCAAGGAATTCCCAGTTGCCGGACAGATCAACGGTGAATTCCTGTGTTTTCTGCATGCTTGTAAAGGAAGAGACAAGCAGGGACATAAAGAGCAGGCCTGCGCTTATTCCTTTGGGTTTCATTTCACGCTCCCTCCCGAATCGATAAATTGTTTCTCCAACTCCTCCAAAGTCTTTCCCCGGGTCTCCGGTAACCTAAAAAGTACAAACAAATAGCCTGCGATGCACACGACTGCATAGAGCCAAAACGTACCCGAGGCTTCAAGGGATCGCTTAAGCCAGGGGAATGTATATACGATGATGAAACAGGCTATCCAGAGCGAAGAAGTGGCCGTTGACATGGCCATCCCCCGGATGGAATTGGGGAATATTTCAGACAGGATCACCCAGGTGACCGGTGCCAGGGTCATAGCATAAATGGCTATCGCAAGGAGAATGAAAATAAGGGTAACGGTTCCGCCATACCTGAAATGGAAACTTGCTCCCAGGAACAGATAAGCAACGGCAAGGCCCGATGATCCGAGCAACATCAGTTTTCGTCTGCCCAGGCTGTCTATCGTTCGGATCGCCACGAAAGTGAAAACCAGGTTTACCGTTCCGGTCACTACAATATTAAACAGGGCATCACTTACTCCAAAGCCTGCAGCACGAAAAATCTCCGCGGCATAGTTAAAAACCACATTGATCCCGCACCACTGCTGGAAAACTGCCAATACAATGCCCAGGAGGACCACGGGCCTGAACCGGGATGAAAAAAGAGCTCTGTGAGTATTCTGTTGTCTTCTTCCCTCAACCAGGGAAGCCCCGATGGCCTCTACCTGATCCTGCGCCCAGTCTACAGGGCCGATCCGATGAAGCACTTTGTTCGCAGCTTCAGGCATGTCGTATTTCATGAGCCATCTGGGACTTTCCGGAAGGAGGAACAACAGAATCAGAAAAAGTCCCGAAGGAATGGTCATTGCCCAGAACATCCAGCGCCATCCTGTCTGACCATTCCATGACTGATGTATCCATTCGCCGGAGGCTCCTTCGGGCACTCTTTCAGCAATAAGATAATTGATAAGTTGTGCAGCCAGTATACCTAATACAATTGTCAACTGATTCAGGGAGACAAACCTGCCCCTGTACTCACCCGGGGCAATCTCGGCGATGTAGACTGGTGATACCACTGAAGCCAGACCGATGCCAAGACCAGCCGTGAGCCTCCAAAGAATAAAATAAGCCAGGTTATTGGCATAACCCACACCGACCGAAGATACAATGAAAATCAAGGCAGCCAGAATCAGTGTTTTTTTTCGTCCCAAAGAATCGCTAAGAAAACCGGCTGCAAGGGCTCCCGCCAAACAACCAGGCAAAGCGCTGCCCATGGCTATACCTTGCAGACCCGGATTATCTGTGATACCGAAAAAAACTTTATAAAAAGGTTCTGCACCACCAATGACCACCCAATCATAGCCAAACATAAAGCCTCCCATGGCCGATATCAATGATATCCGGGTAATGAAAGACAAATTATATTCCCTGGTTTTCCCCATTTATTCCTCTATGAAATAATTGTTACCATATCCTCCACAGGGAAGCTTTACACTGAACAAAGCTCCGTTATGCGTATACATCTGATCCTCAGGTCCGGCACCCAGGCTGGCCGTAGTAATATATAGTACATCCAGGCCTGGTCCTCCGAAGGTACAGGAGGTCACATTCTTTGCCGGTACCGGTATTTCGTCCAGCAATCTGGATTTCGCAGGGTCCCAGTGGATGACCCTTCCCCCTCCCCACATGGCAATCCATAACATACCGCTCCGGTCAATGGTCATCCCATCAGGTGTGCCGAGATCTTCAGGAATATGGGATTCAGCCAGGAGTCTAAGCCTGCAGGTCTGGTCTTCAATCTCATAAGAATTCACCTGCTGCAAAGCCGAATCTATGAAATACATCAGATTGTCCGACTCGGGCCAGGCAATTCCGTTGGGAACGGAAAGTGCCTCAAGCTGCCTGGATATCTTCCTGCCACTGATGGTATAAAGACTACCAGCTCCCGGTCTGGCATTTATGTCCATTGTGCCCACCCAGAATCTTCCATTACGGTCACATTTGCCATCATTAAATCGGTTTGTGGGGATCTCCGCTTCAAGATCTGAAAGACACCGGAGCTCGCTGCCATTCATTTCACACAGGTACAAACCATCCTGGTGTCCGAGAAGCAGCTTGCCCTTGTCGGTAGGTATCGCAACGCTCACCATTTTTCCGAAAGACATCTCCCTGTCCGTATGTGCAACCGGGTCATATACATGCACCTTGCCCGGTATAATGTCCACCCAGATCAGGCTTCCGGTCCGTTGATCCCACACAGGCCCCTCACCAAGGATTGCCCTGGTATTGTATTCTACTTTTACCCTGTTCATATTTCATCCTGCATGACCGCCGATCGTCCTCCGTCGATGAGAAAGGTTGTACCAGAGATAAACCTGGCATATTCCGTAGCCAGGAAGGCACAGATTCCTCCGATTTCAGCCACCGTGCCCAGTCTTTTTAACGGATGCCTGTTAATAGTTGATTGCTTCTCCCTGAACGGATCCTGAAAGCCGGCATAATACCGTTCACCGCTTTCTGTCTCAATAAATCCTGGTGCAAGACCGATAACCCTGATCTCAGGGCCCCATTCCAGGGCAAGTGCATTGACTAGTCCCACAAGAGCTGTTTTGGTCACATTATAAGGAAAGCATCCGGGAATGGTGCGAAAGGCATGATTGGAAGTGATGATCACAATCAGTCCGTTATCGCTGATAGCAAGGTATTCGCGGCAATATCGGCTTATCAGCCAGTGCGATTTCAGATTCAGGTCCGTGTTATAATCAAAGTCTTTTGCGTTGCAATCCCGGGCCCCCCTGAATACATTCATACCTGCATTTGAGATCAGGATATCTATCCTCCCGAACTCGGCGGCAGTCTGGTCCACCAAACGCCGGATATCTGATTCCCGGGTCATGTCGGCTTTGATATAGAGGGATTTCCTCCCAAAAGAGGCCACACTTTCCGAAAATGCTCTGGCTCCCTCACTGCCGGCCTCCGATCTGCCGCACCCGGCCACATGACAACCAGCTTCAGCCAAAACTGCGGCAATGCCTGCCCCGATACCGGCAGTAGTTCCCGTCACCAGGGCAACCTTATCATTCAGATCCAATGGTATCATAGTGATATTTATTTTAGTCCTTCAGATGGATAGTAGTATCAGATATAAAAACCCTTCCTTGCAACCTGGATGCCGGGATGTTTCTCCAATTCCTGATCCATCAGGTCAACACCCAGTCCTGGTCTGTCAGAAACAATGATCTTTCCATTTCTGATGTCCAGCGGATGGTCGAGGATTTCATCCCGCCAGGGCACATCGGTATACATGAATTCCTGTCTGAAGAAATTGGGTATGGATGCACAAAAGTGAGCGCTTGCCAGTGTGGAAAGGGGTCCGTTCGGATTATGGGGAGCCATCATGACACCGTATACTTCCGCCATGGTGGCCATCTTCTTAAGTTCTGAAGGGCCTCCGGCCCGGGTGATATCCGGCATCAGAAAGTCACAGCAACCTGATTCAAGAAGAGGCCTGATACCATACCGTGTATAGTGTCTCTCCCCAACGCAGATGGACACAGCAGGATCCAGCCTTTCCCTGAACTTCCTGAGCAGTTCCGGATTTTCGGGACCCACGGGCTCCTCATACCAGGTGATATCCATTTCGGCCAACCTGTGTGCCATCGTGATAGCAGTTTTAAAATTCAGCAAGGCGTGGGTTTCGATCATGATGTCCACATCCTTGCCAACAGCCTGCCGGACAGCCCTGACGATCTGCCAGGCCCTGTCCTGTTGATCCCGGGTAAGCGAAAGTGTAGTGGTCATGTCAGTTCCATACAAATATCCGGTATGGGCGAAAGGATCGAATTTTAATCCGGTAAATCCTTCACTTACCACCTTCTCAGCCTGTCTGGCATAATCGTCCGGATTATGTCCCCCTTTTGTGAACCAGTAATTGGCATACAGGAGGATCTCATTCCGGTATGAGCCACCCAGCAATTGATAACAGGGAACTCCGAGCATTTTCGCCTTGAGATCCAGCAGGGCCATGTCAATTCCGCTGATAGCACAGAGGCTTGCCCCTGCAGGTCCGATCCAGTTCAGGTCGCGGTAAAGTTTAGACCAGATAAAATCAGTTTGCCTGGGATCAAGTCCGATGATCCGTTCCCCCGCATGCCGTGTAGCGGCTTCAATGACCGGACTTCCCGGCCAGTTTGTTGATTCACCGACACCGGTCAGTCCGGTATCGGTATATATTTTGAGCAGGGTCCAGTTATAGGCAATACCCTCAACCAGCCAAACTTTTACTTCAGTAATTTTCATCTTCAGCTATTATAAGATACCGTATTTTTCAAATGCCTGCCTTGCACTCATACCCATTTCAAGCGCCTTTCGCACCAGTTTCTCTCCCTGTGCCCTTTCCAGGGATGCCATAATCACTTCCTCCTCCGCGTGTCTTGGCACCACACACACCCCATCAAGATCGCCGACAATGATGTCTCCATCCTGGATCCTCACTCCACCGATATGGACTGTCGACCGGAAGTCCACCACCCTGCCGCGGGGAGCCTGGTCCTGTGCAAACCTTCCATAGGAAAACACCGGGAATCCCAGGGCCTGGATGCCGTTTGTATCCCGGGAATACCCATCTACAACTGCTCCTGCCGCTCCCAGCTTTTTTGCCCTGACACTCATCAGTTCTCCCCAGAGCGCATAGCGGGGGGACGAACCAGTGCACAGATACACCTCATTTTCTTTCAGATCATCGAGGGCCTCAAGCATCAAACCGAACGGCTTGTCCTTAGTCAGTTCAATCTCTCCCGGTTCCACAGAATCCCTATCCTCCTCTGTTACAGGCATGGCTCTTCCTGCAACGAACATTTGCAGACTGAGCGGTTGGATCGCCGGGTGCAGGAACTGATGCAACATGCCAAGCTTATCCATAATATCCCCGATCACCGCGGTAAACAGCCTGTCTCTGATCAGATCAAATAATTCATTATCATTTACCCATCTCATGCCAGTGGTACTTATTCATATGATCAAAAATACTCCTTGATTCTGCTTGTTTTTTACACTATATTCAAATAATATTACACTATATTCAAATTGTATTTGGGAAAACTGGACCTATTCATCTATGAAACCTTTCTTTGTCGAAGCCATCAACCCATATGATGCCTCTCTTACCGTAAGACAGGATATTTTGCCCCATTTATACAATCACTGGCATTTCCATGATGAATACGAGATTGTATATATTATTGAAAGTACCGGCATCCGCATCGTAGGAGACAGCTTGCATAGTTTTAAACCTGGAGACCTGGTGTTGCTGGGGAGCAGGCTTCCGCACATCTGGCTTAATGATCCGGTCTATTTTCAGCCGCAAGGCCAGTTTAGGGCCAATGCCATTGTAATACACCTGAAAAGGAATTTCATCCATAACGGATTTTTTGAAATCCCTTCCCTGCAGAGGGTAAGGCAAATTTTCACCTCTTCTTCCAGGGGCCTTCATTTTCCGGTTTCCGGTCTGGTATCAGAGCTGCTCTTTTCTATTTTACATTCAGAGGGGGTGAACCGGATCATCCATTGCTTTGCCCTGTTCAGAGAACTGATCGATTGCCAGAATGCCACTTTCCTGGCCAGCGAGGGATATATCAGGAGTTTTGTGCCCGGTAAGACCATGAGACTGAATAAGGTGTACGACTATATTGCAGCCAATTTCACCAGAAAAATCCGCCTGGATGAAATGGCGGATCTTTTGCATATCACACCCAAGGCTTTCTGTCACTATTTTAAGAAAACCACAAGGCATACCCTGTTTGAATATATCAACAACCTGAGGATCGGATACGCCTGCAAGAAATTGATAGAGAAAGACATGAATATTTCTTCTGTGGCCCATGAATCCGGATTCAACAATGTTTCCCAATTTAACAGGTTATTCAAACGGATCATGAACACAACACCCCTTCAATACCGGGCATCTTTTACCCTGTTGAACAAAGTGTAATTCAATATAACAGCAGCCTGTCTTTTACCACCTTTCTGAATGAGGTGAAGATATGCTATGAATGCGGTTATACCAACCTTTCCAATTTCAACAGGCAGTTCAGGCGGGTGATGGATATTACCCCCACCCAATATGCAAGCCAGTTTGAGTAGTTAACTACCCGATCCATGATCGACTACCTGCAATATACTGTCCAGTTCTGTCGTGCTCATAATCCCTACCGGGTTAAACTTTTCAGAACCAACATAATCATAAAGGCTTTTCACGAATTGCCTTACTTCAGGCCTGTCCTGTTTTTCGGGCGAGATATTGAACGTAACAACAAGCAATCTGCCCTTTCCAACCCTGGCTTCAAATACTGCTCCGAGTTTTCTCTGGAAGGAAGAATGAAAGTCATCAATTAACCACACTATCGGCATTTATATCAGTCCCAGTAAGGTTAACACCCTGAATTCCCCCGTCGAAAAGTTGTTGCCACTGAATATCCGAATGAGAATCCGTCGGAAATTCAGAAAACAAAGGAAGCGATTCGTCAAGGTATATGCCCATGGTACTTGGCTGACCAGGAAACAACAACATATTCCAGCTAACTGGTAACCATTGGGCCGGGACTCCTTTATCAAGAGAGCCCTTCTTCGGATTCAACACCACTGTTCCCCCTTTTGACAGTATTTCCTTGCAGGTTTCATCCCACTTATCAGCCAGGAATATATTGGCCGGTTTCCGGGGTGCATTGTCATCGGGGTAGACCCAGATTTTCCATGTATTCACAACCTGAGTATTTTCAATGGATACCTCTAGAGTCAGCTGAACCGGTGGACCTGAAACAACCGAAAGTGCCTGTGCCATCCAGCCAAGGGTGGTAATTGCTCCTGTTGGTATTAGTTCGCTGGTGAATGTACCGGATGCAACGGTCGACTAATCCATTCAGGATTTTCCACCTTACATCAGCATTCAGGATATCTGAAACTCCAAAATGTGCAACCTGGATGGCAGCTCTAAAAGTATCGGACCGGCATAAAACAGCCTTGTTAAACCTGGCAAGGAGAACGGTGGGTGAGCAGAACTGTCGCCATGACGCCGCCGGTACAATTCCCTTTGATTCCCAGAAAGCATCCAGGATTCCACACATTGTGGTGCCCTGCCCACTGAAGTCCTGCAGACCCAATGCCTGGTATCCTGCCAGTTCCGGAGTGGCAAGCATTTGTTCCAGTTCCCGCTTATACAGGGAAAGTTGAAAACTGGCCGAAGACCTGCGGAATGGCTCAGCCATGTCAATCAAACCATTTTTTGACATCGCATCGCGCATGATCTCCAGGTTGCGGGGTTTCATGCATCCCGTGTATTTTTCGATTTCATCCGGATTAAAAAACATGCTGTATTGTCCTATCTCATGAACAATGACCGGCCGGCTAATACCCGCCATATTATCCGAGTAGTTTTCATTGAACCCGGGAGATTCATTGTCGCGGACCAGGTGCCCCCGGATGGCTCCCCTGGGAGATGCAGCAGCCACAAAATAGTCATCGGAGGAGCTTAAAAACATGGGATGGGTTGTACTTGTATAATACCTGCGTGGATCAAGTGCCTTCAAATCACGAACCAGGCCCGTCAAATAGGGATCATCGGAATTTCCCAGTTCATTGCCCATGGAAAAAAGCCTGAAAGAGGGATGGTTGCCATATGTTTTCAATATGCGGATCGCCTCCTCCCGTAAAAAACGGCAACGTGCCGAATCGCTGGCCATATTGCCCCATCCATCCCACAGTGGCAATTCAACATGGAATATAACTCCGGCCTCATCGGCTGCCCGAAATGCAGCCTCAGGCGGACACCAGGAATGGAACCGAAGGTGATTCATGCCATATTCTTTGATGGTGGCCATCAGTTTTGACCACCCCGCTTCCGTTTCCATTGGCGGATGTCCGGTGAGAGGCCATATGGCACACTCCAGGTTTCCGCGAAGGAAAATCTTTCTTCCATTGAGAATAAAATGTCTTTCATCAGACGCAAAACTCATCAATCCGAACCGGACTGAATCCCTGTTGATTTCCTTATCTTTATTTATCAATGATAGATGCAGGGTTTGAAATACGGGTGAAAATTCGTCCCATTTTGCAGCATTCGCTGAAATTGGAAGTTCAATCCGGTGGCTGCTCATGCCTCTGCCTGCAGTTATGGTGGCGGTTGAATTGTTCCTGCCTCCGGGTACGACAGAACCAGCCAGGACTAATGACACGTCCCTTCCTGTATGGTTACTGATCGTAACCAAAGCGTTGGCTTTAAGACAATCATCAGCGACTGTCACCTGTATATTTTCAATCGCAATTAAAGGACTTGCCACAAGGTTCATCCTGCCAATAATCCCATTCCAGTTACCCTGTGTCTCATCCGTGATGGCATGTGTAAACTCCCAGTCACTCAGTGAATGATGGATCAGGTATTTCAGTCGGTTGTCAACGCGAATAGTGATACGGTGCCTGCCCGGACCCAGCAGGGCTGTCAGATCATACCTGTGCGGAACGCTCAGACTTTCCCGCATCCCAGCGTAAATACCATCGATCCAAACCTGTGACTCCCATTGCACCCGCTCCAGTTCAAGCGATACAGCCTTTTTATTCCACGATGGCGGAATGGTAACTGTAGTTTCAAACCATACCGCACCACGGTATTTATAGGCCCGGTTGAGATGAAATTCCGAATTTTCTGGATTTGCAGGTCCGATTCCCCTTGTATCTGTGGTTCCGGGCAATTGCACCAGTCCATCAGAGGAGACAGCTTTCTTATACCATTCCTTGGATATGCCCAAATCATCCTTGTCAATCCGGTAGTTCCAATTCCCTTGTAAAAAAATGATCTGATTCTGCTGGGCATAGGAAGTAAGTCCAACCATCAGCAGAAAAACCGGGAAAAGGCACGATTTCATGTTAAATAAGTTTTCATGTTAATATGCGAAGGATATAACAGTAACCGGTCCCAGCAGTCCCGAAGGTTCCAGCCGATCACCCGGCTTGTAAGGATTGTTGGGCGCCCATGTCCCCCGGTCATTTTCTGGTAACCTGCTGTCGCCGATCAGTCGGTTGACCCAAAGATTCACCACTTCCACCTCCAGCTCATTTTTTCCGGTTTTTGCTGCCGTGGTGATATCCAACTGCCAGGGATTTGTCCAAACAGTGCCAAGCTCTTTGCCATTCAACTTTACCCTGGCCATAATCTTTACGTTTCCCAGGTCCAGCATAAGATTCCTTGTTTTAATGGTATCCGGTAAGTCAAAGGAAATACGGTAAATTGCAGTTCCTGAATAATGCCGGATGCTTTCCTCCTTACTTGCCGACCAATCAGGAAGTCTTTCAAATATGACAGGCTGTTCAGGGCCACGCATCCTTTTATCAAAGCTTATCTGCCAGGATCCTTTTACCCGTATTAGTGTATCACCCACCGGAAAATTGATCCGTCCCCCAGCAGGTTCGATAATCCTGGCAGGTTCACCGAAAACAATAAAAAAACTCTGTCCGGCTTCCATAACAATGGGTACAGTTGTTCTTCCTTCTGATTCACTGAACTGAGGTAATTCCCTGATATTTCCGTTGACAGCATCCCACAAGGCCGGGCGTTTGCCTGTAACCCTGAAGGATGGGTTGATCTCCAAACGCATGTCACCCTGGTTTGTAATAAAATAGATATCCATGTCTCCAACGCGCCTGTGAATGTATAGAACGGGAGCCTTTGCCGGTAGCTTGAAATCCTCCGGCACATTGATCCTTGCCATGGCTGTTCTTGTATCGACACCGTACATCACCATGCCCTTGCCTACCTTGCTGAATTGTTCCTGTTTTCCGTCTGCATTGCCCCATAATGCCGAAGCAAGTTCTTTCACTTTCCTGTCTGCTTCCGGAAAGTTCTGCAAACTGGGCGATGCTGAAGGTCGGGGACCCAGGATATTTGCACCCTGTTCAACCAAATCCATGATCTTCTCCAGCAGTTCCGGCCGCATGGTTTCCAGTTTCGGCAGCACCAACAAGGAATAACTCATTCCATCAGGCAGCACAATTCTTCCATCTTTTACACGGGCCCGCTTCATGATCACTTCTCCATTAATATAGTCGTAGGAATATCCTTCCGGTATTTCAGGATCCCGTGTTCCGGTCATTTTAGGCACGTCTTCACCAATAAAATAGCATACGTCATTTACCACTTTCCCCTGCTGCAACATGAACATACAACGCCGCTGGTAATCAATCCAGGCCCCGGAATATCCAAACCAGGTATTATTCCGGTTGAACTCCGTTCCAAAGGCGGCATTCAGGCCGGGTACCTTATCGTCCCAGGGCTGGCTGATATCCACGCTCAGCACAACATGGTTTATCCCTTCGGTATATGACCAGTCACCCCGCTTCTTCAGTAAAGCCGGATAACGCTGAAAATGCAAACCTGCCGCGGTATATGATTCGGCATACACCCTTTGTTTGCCATAAATATGAGCAGCGGATGATGCGGCACGGCATTCAATATTTCCCAGTTCGCCTTCATTCCAGAATTCCCCCCCTATTTCGGGACTCTGACCTCCATACATGAGGAACTCCGAGGGGAAGCCCCAATGACCATAGTTTTCGAGCCACACTTTCAGCCCATCTTTTTTCGCCAGGTCACGCAATCCACCCACATATTCATAAGCTACAAGGTCTGCAATAAGCCTGCGCATATCCCACAAAAAACGATCGGACTGATCGGCCGAACCAACAATTCTTCCGGTCAACACAGGTAACCAGGGAAATGGATCATAGCCAAACCTGCTCCTGAATGCCAGGTCAAATCCTTCAGTCCAGTTTTCTGAACCCTGCTCATAACTATCCAGAACAACATGTTTCAAAGCAATACGATCCCCGGAAGGCATGCGGCGTAATAGTTCACCGATAAAAGCATCATAGTGGTTTTTCAGGTATACCGCGTTCATTTTATCCACTTCCGGGCCGGTGGCATAAGGGGCGGCCGGACTGTTCATGGTTCCTGTCGGCATGACGCCGATCCGCATGATGATCCACTCTCCTGCAGGTGAATCCCAGATGAGTGTCCCATCAACGGCCATCCTGCCGGAAAGATCAATCACCTTTCCCGGGTCAATATTCATGTCATTGGAACCACTTTCCGATTGTCTCTTCCACTGATATTCCTTCCAAAGTGGAAAGGGGGTCGGGCACATTTTCCCCAGCTGTTTCTCAACATAACTTTCGAGCCTGGGCGCAGCTGAAAGCACAATTTCTGCGAGCCCTGCATCCTGAATTCCCTTGTCCGTTGCGACCAGGAAATTATTCATGTCGAAGTTATCAATAACCAACCTGAATTTTTTGGCCGGGGTTTCCGGTATTGATACAGATACCGGGCCAAATGACATGGGCCCGACACTTACGTTTGGATTACTGCGGTCGAATCGAAATTTTTTCAGACTCCGGAAACTGCCGTTATCTTCAACCTGGAGGTCCATATCAGCAGCAAAAGGTATTTGGGCAGGATAAAGAACAAGGCTCCGTGCATAAAAAACGCTTGCAGTCTCCATATCAATGATCAGCCTTTTGTTGTTACCGGCTTCCCTGAACATGCATACCGTTTCAGGATTACCATCAATGAGCAGTTTTCTGTTACCAAGGGCGGGGGATGTAGTAATTTTCGGATGCATGCCGGCAATGGAAAGATCATCATCCTTTGGAACCGGATAAGCAATCACCCTCACGTCCTGGTATTGACCCTCCGGCCTCGGGAGTTTAGTTGTCAGTTTTTTTCCACCGTCCACCCGGATTTCACTGCTGACAAGGTAACGCATTGATTCAGAAGGTTTAACCCACGGGCCACCCGACTGGCTCCAGCCCGGACAGTTGAACATGCCGATATTAACGCCCAGTCTTTGACCTTCACGTATGGTATGCTCTACCATTTGCCACCATACTTCCCCCATCACCGGGACATTTCCGTAGGGAACCTCAGTCAGGCCCACATTGCCGATCAGTGCCTCGCCAATACCCAGATTTGCCATCGTTTCAAGGTCTTTGGTGATCCCTTCTTTTGAAATATTATCGCTTACCCAAAACCAATATATCCAGGGTTTTATAGAATCGGGCGGGATTTTGAAGCCAGTGATGAGTGCATTCTGATCAACGGTTTTTTCGGAACGAAAGTTTTCCCGGCCACAGCCTGCAGCCAGCAATACAGGAAAAGCAAAAACTATCAGTATTGCCTTTCTCAAACAAATACTGTTACGAATCATAATCTGATTTTCTGCTGGTTGCAGTATTAAAACAATTTAGACATGTTTATTTTATCACCCACATTGCCATCCTGAATTGCCCGGATAGAATCGGTGACATTTTCAGTCAGGCTGCCCGCTGTGCGGTAAAGAGCGAGGATGTTTTCCAATGGAGTTCCTACCTGTATCGCATGGGTCGGACCCAGGAATAATCCGCCCTCAGGGAATAGATTTTTACGACGTTCCACCTCCCGGCACACATCATTTTCAGTACCAAATGCCAGGGTAGTCTGAACACATAGGGTGCCACAAAAAGTAAGCCTGCTGCCGAAATCCTTCTGAAGTACGGCTATATCCATTTCAGGCGTGGTGGGTTGCACCACATCATATACGTCCAGTCCCATTTCAATCAGCCGCGGCAAAAAGGCCCTGCTGCATCCGCACATATGCATCATGACCCTGGCCCCGTAGCGGTGTACCATTTCAAAATACTGCTGGTACTTGGGGGCAAAATGATTTTCAAAAATATTAAAATCAATGACCTGGGCATTTTGAGTGCCAAGATCCTCACCGATGTGCGTGAAATCAACAAGTCCATCTGCCGCCTGCAAGGACTTTTCATGCATTTCATAATAAAACCGGAAGCGTGCTTCCATGATCTCCAGGTATACAGGATCATCCGTTATCAGATCTATCAGTACCTGTTCGGGTCCACGAGCCCTGCCAATGCCGTTGATAAAGTCCATATCGCCGGCTGTACCAATACAAACAGCAAATCCCTGTTCACGAAGACGGTTACATTGATCTTTGATTGTTGAGTAATCAAACCAGCCGGCTGAAGGAAAATGTGACCTGTCAAGATCTTCGGATTTAAACACATTGGCAAATGGGAGATAACTAGCTTCCAGGTATTTCCCTCCTTCGAATTCAGCGTATTTATATCTTTCACCCCAGTAACCTTCCACACTTCCGTCGGGAAAGCCCCGCAGTTCAGGTCCGGTATATACAGGTTCAACATACCGGAAGTCGTCACCCACCACACGAAGCAACTGCTCTATGTTTTTTAGCCCAAAATGATCCATGATCATCTTGTTGATTTCAGGAGTGCCTTCGTGCTTAACAGGGATCCTGTCATATCCCTTTTTGTTAAACGCGCCCATTACTCTTTCTCTGGATGTCATATAGGTAAGTATTAGATATTATAAGCACATTCGGAAATTAATTTCCAAGCACCACTTCCACCTTGTGTTTTCCTTCCTTGAAATCAAGCAGCCATTTTCCGTTTGTCTGCTTCAAGTCAGTTCCGTCACAAATGATTTTTTGTATATTTTTTCCTTCACCTCTCCACTGGAAATTATAAAGCGCCTGTCGCCAGTAAAAATTTTTTAATTCAGTAAGCGGCAGGTTTTCCACCTTGCCTGGATTAGAAATAACGATCCCATCCTTGCTCTTTTCAAGGCCATAAAATCCGCTAACCAGCATGTGAAAATAATTGCCATTATCCCAGCTTCTGCCGGCACCCCCGGTCAGGCTTCCATACACGCCGGCCCCTTCAGGAAATAATACAGCTCCGGCATCGAGAGAATGCTTTATCAGCAAATCATAAATCTCCCGGCGGTTCTTTTCATAACCTTTTTCTCCCCGCAGGTAAATATCCAGAAAGGCCAGCCAGGTAACGCTGGAACAATCCATGACGCTCTTATCGTTATGTCCGGCAGGAGCGCAATACATGGGCCCATAGGTGAGGTCATATATTTTATCGAAATTATCATCGAGTTTCCGGAATATGGCCATATCCTGCGCATGATCGGTCATTCCGCACCACATGGGGACAAGGTTATTATAGGGTATAAATTGCTCTTCGATATGCTCAGAACCTTTAACAATACTGCGCATTTGCACATAATATCCTTCCGTTCCTTCCCTTTTCCATAATCCGCCCTCTTCAACCGGTTTATTCATTGTTTCCTTTATGGAGGCGGCCAGTTTTTCAAGTCTTGCTGCAAAAGTCTCTTTGCCAAGCATCCGTGCCAGCTGAGCTACCTTTATATAGGCCAGGCTCGTTTTTGCACACATCAGGGGCTCCTCACTGTCCAATTTCAGCCACATATAGTCATAGCTTCCCCAAAGTGCATCCGGCAGAGTGTTGCCATCCGTGTCAAGCAGTTCAAGTGTTTTGGTCACATAGGTAATCTCACTCCATATGGATGCAATGAAAGTGCTGTCTCCACTAAGCTTCCAATAATTATAGCTTAAAAGCAAAAAGTCAACCTGTGATTCGGAACACCAGGGATAGAAATCCATCGCACAATGAAGCCCGGTTGTAAACGCCTGCGGAATATAGAACCGTTCATCATGCAACGGCCATACCTCGCTCTGCCCCAATGCCTGGTTCCTGTTTTTGGCAACGATAAGCACCTTTAAGGACGATTTCATCATGTCAAGTATTTTATCATCGCCGGCCTGTGCCCAACCCAAAAATCCCCAGTACAGGTCACGGGTCCAAACGGAAAACTGTGTTCTGCCTCCTGCAAGCTTTCCTTCAACCTTGTGAATACCTTCATCCGTGCACTGAATGGTGAGAATTGGCATTTTCACACCATCAATGATCTCATTCACTATGTTATGGGTATATCCGTGCAAAAAGGCACCGTCGATTTCCGCAAAGTCTTTGCTTGCAATATGACCCGGGATCAACTCGGGCGTAATGGAGGGTTGGGCGTTGGTGACCAGGGGAAAAAAAACCGACAAGGCACACAGGATCAGCAATCCTGTAAAATTATTTTTCATGGCAATCAGGTTGACCTTACTAAAAAAAGAAACTTAAAAAATTGTTTGCCACTAAGTCACAAAGGCACTAAGATATATAATTAAATATATAACACATTATAAATCAATATTTAGTGCCTTTGTGCTGATTGGTTTTTCAATCCATATGAAATACGGGTTCAAGCGGAATGGTGACGGGTGAATTATCAGGATTGGTTTCCATGATGTCAGCCATGTATTTCCACCACTTCTTTACAATTTCAGTGGTACCCAAATCCTGTGACGAACCTTCTCCTGAGATATACTGAACCGCAAAAAGAACATTGGTTTGCTCATCGAGATAAATGGTATAGTCACTTACTCCTGAATCCTCAATCATCTTTTTTAATTCAGGCCAGATGGCATCATGCCTTTTCTTGTATTCTTCTTTCATGCCCGGTTTCATGATCATTTTAAATGCAAATTTTTTCATGGTGCAGTTTTTTGGTTATTGTTAAATTACGTAAGTATATTCAAGATCAGTAACTTGGATAATCCGCAATAGGAAATACAGGCTTCCTGCCCATCGGGCTCTCCACCGAAGGATTGAAATCAGGATTCCGTATAGGAATAATTCCCCCTGTATGTTGCAGATGGTGGGTGATCTTCCTGTTAAGTTTCCTGACCAGGGAAGGATGTTTTGCTGACAGATCATGCTGCTCACCAATATCGTTTTTCATGTCAAAGAGACAATACTTATCCATGCGGTCACTACCCTCTCCGTATTCCCTTATCAATTTCCACTGGCCATAGCGAATGGAGGATGAGGGAAGATTATCGGTGGCGGGAATATAATGAGGAAAATGGCAAAATACAGGACCCCGGTCGAACCTGGAATCTCCGGTCAATATCGGTACCAGTGACACTCCATCGATCTCCTGTTCCTTTTTTGGTTTTATGCCTGCCACTTCAAGCAGGGTGGGATAAAAATCAACGCTGCAGATCACTTCATCAGAAACAGTCCCGGGCGTAACTTTTCCGGGCCAGCAGACCATACAGGGAACCCGGATGCCCCCTTCATGTATATTTCCCTTTCCATTTTTCAGCGGAGAATTGTTGGTAGGAAAAATGCCGTTCACAAGATCATACATGTTACCCCCATTGTCGGAAAAGAAAACAATGATTGTTTTTTCAAGCAGTCCGGTTTCAATAAGCTTATCCAGTATCCGGCCAAGACTTTCATCCATGCTTTCAATCATGGCACCCATTATGGCATTGGATTGCATACCCCGCGGATCGGTTTTCCCGCTATACTTGTTAATTAAGCTGGTATGTCCCTGGTAAGGTGCATGAACGGCATATTGCCAGAAATTCAGAAAAAACAGGGTATCCTTGTGACTTTCAATATAGGAAACTGCTTCAGAAGTCAGCCTGTCGGTGAGGTATTCACCCGGAGGTCCATCCTTGATGGTTTCAATTTTGTATGGAGAGAAGAAACTGGGAGGTCCGGGGTATTGTCCGCCTGCAATATTAATATCAAATCCCTGGTGTTCCGGCCAGAATTCCTGGTATCCCAGATGCCATTTTCCGATGTGGGCCGTTGTATAACCGGCTTCTTTGAGTGACTCGGCAAGGGTGGTTTCCTGGAGAGGCATAAAAGTCCTCGATCTGGGATCCACCATTTTTTTCCATCCGGCCGCTTTATTATCGAGCAGAATTTCATCCGGATTAGGTGGCAGATGCCCTGCAGGTGTGGTGAGTCCGAACCTTTCCGGGTACCGGCCGGTCAGAATACTTGCACGGGTAGGAGAACAAAGGGGGCTGGCGGTATAGGCACTGGTAAATACTTTTCCCATGGCTGCCAGCCGGTCAATATTTGGTGTTTCGTAATACCTGCTTCCGTAAACAGAACAATCCATCCATCCCATGTCATCCACCAGGAAAAAAATGATATTTGGTTTTTCACTGGCCAGAAGGGCATTTGGAAAAAGCAATCCAAATACACAAACGGCAATGAACAATTCCCTGATCAGAAATTTAAGCAGCTTACTCATTTCAGAACCTTAATTCCTTTCGGTGCTTTATAAACTGTTTTTATGGAACCATCTGACTGTTTCTCATGTCGGACCCAAAGAACTCCGGCAGGAGTGGGAAAAGTACCCTCTGCCCACTTCAGGTCTCCCAGGTGGGGAACAATTCTGATCGTTTTACAGCCGGCATCCACAACACTGATGCCGAGTACATGCTCGGTGAGCCATGAGGTGGGTCCGGATGCCCAGCCATGACAGAAACTATGCCTGAGCCCGAGATAACAATAAGCACCGTAATCGCCATGGATATCCTTTTTTCCTTCCGGAACCAGCTCATCAATCCGGGAGGCGTTTTTTACCCAATCGAGGTTGAAATCTTCCCAAAAGGTAGTGGCTCCCAGATCAAGCATGGCTCCCCAGAAAACGCGTATATCATCCAGGGCACCCTTGTAATTTCCTGCCTTAGCCATGGCCTGTAACATATAATAGCCGTAGAATGTGGACATTCCGTTGGCACCACCCACAGATAGAACTTCCCGGTCAGCTTTTTCAGCCGGCATTAAATCGGCAAGTGCCAGCAAGGCAGCTCCCTGCTTGGAGTTACTGGCAGGAGGAACGTGTTTTTTAAGCAGCTCCATCGATTCGACGCATTTCTTATTCATCTCCGGTTCCTTCAAAACAGTGCAGAGCTCTGATCCGGCCTTCATTGTCATTACCATCAGGGCCTGCAATCCTGCATGCACGGCCTCCGGATTTTCACTCGTAGGCCAGTCGAGAAATCTTCCGCCATCCAGTTTTTCGGATCCTGATGGATCGATCCTGCTCATGAGCTGATCCAGGAGTTTCATCATATAGTCCTTCTGTTCCTGCAGGTAAGCGAGATTTCCCTGGTACTTGTACCAATTATGATGATTAAGAATCCACCACATTGAATAGGAGCTGATCCCATTCATCCAGCCGGGAAGGGGGGTACTTTCCCTGGCCAGGTCAAGACTTTTCGGTACGACCTCATTGTATCCGAAAACGTTGTTTATGCACATGATCTCAGGATTCAAATCACCAACCCATACAAGGCGGTCGCGCTTTATACCATCCCAAAGATATTCCTGCATGTTGAGATGCACTGTATAAGCCCCGGTCAGCCAGATCTGGTTCAGTTTTTCATCATTGCTTTTGAATGAACCGAGATAAGGTATGTCGCGATATACAAAGGATGCGCTCACTTCTTTCAAAACAAGTGAGGTATTCCAGTCCACAAGATCAATACGAACAAAACGGAACCCCGAGTTACCTGTTTCCAGGCTGCCCAGCCAGGGCAATTCAACAATAAAATCACGCATGGCGTGGTCATTCGTGGCATCCTTTTCTCCGATATCCGACATGGCCTCACTTACCGATTCACCGAAGCGGATGCGGACCTTTACATGCCTGTTGCAATCATCAATGGTGGTTACTAACCTGATCCCCCCATGCAATTCCTTTCCAAAATCAAGCAAAATGCCGGGTTTTGTGTGGTTGTCACTTCTCATGGTGAAATATTTGCCCGTATTGAGATCGGCCTGTCCGTTTGCCGGATTCATGAGCGAAATGGCATTTTCAATTGACTTGCCTGTTAAATCGGACAACCAGGTAATTTTTACAGGAGAGATATATTGTTTAACAAGATTGCTTTTAGAGGTTTTGGTGGCATATTCCGGGCCAAATACGGGCGGAAGCTGGGCACTGAGCAATGTGCTGACTCCCGCCAGCAGAATCGAAAAAATGAAATTTCTAAACATGCAGCTATTTTTTACTGTTTTATGATATCAGAATGGTTTAATTGAAAGGACAGCAATTAAGATAAATTGGATTCCAGATACAATCAAAAATATCAAACAATACATTCCCAATCAATATGTATTTTGACCTATCCTTTGTGCAAAATGATAGTCTTTTGCCGTTGGCTTAAGCCAACGGCAAAATAATATTCAATTCAAATGAATTAATCAAAGAATATTCCGCTCAGTGCCACATTCGGTTCATTGATCATGTTGATCCGGATGCGAACCGACTTATTGCAGGTAAATTTCAGGTATTTTCCTTTTGAAAAATGGCTAACTACCTGTATGGGAGACAATAGCTTAAGTGTTGCGAGATCAAACATTTCTACCTGCACTTTCCGGTTTTGATTATCCCAGTCAAGAAAATAAAGTGCCGCCTGGTAGGATTGTTCCTTCCTGACTTTTACATCCACTGTCATGGTTTGCAAGCAGGGTATGGCATTCCGCGTATGAATGGCAGCCACATTCCTTGGAAATCCGTTCTTTAGGGATGAAGCCGGTGCAAGTGGATCGGTGACATCCTGGGCCCACTGAACTGTATCATTCAGCCTGCAATGAACATCTGAAACAAAATCCGGTAAATTACGGATGTCTTTGCCCTTGTTGTATGCAAACAATACGTATCCCAGTGATCCGTATTTGCCACCCCAGCTGCCGCTGGTGACAGAGTCAATGCTGATCTGATTAACCGGGTATATCCAGGGAAGTTCCTGGAAGGAAGGCGTTGCGCCCGAATAGGCAACCGTAATTTCATATTCACCGGCCTCCACATTTTCAAAATATACAAATTCCTTATCCTCTTCAGCGGCCGCAATTCCCTTTACCGGATTATATTTTCCGTTCCATGCTTTCCTGCCATTAATCTCAATGGACTGAATTGACTTTTCAACCTTGGGAATTCCAACCCTGGCAGTTACTCCCTGCGGGATGGTAACATTACACTTACCGGTTTTTGTGTCAAAACTTGCTACGATTGTACCATGAGGAGTGGGAACACTGCCCCTTACCCAGGTTAAGGTCCTTCCGGGATGAGGGATGATCTCACATGCTGAAAAACCGGGTGACACCGGCCTTATTCCAAGGATTTGCTCTGTAAGCCAGTGTATAACTCCGCCGCCCCAGGGATGGCACATGCTGGTGTAGCCAGTCTGATTATTCGGAGGCGGGTCATTGTATCCAAGAACATTGTTCCAGGAAGGCCTGTACAATTCAAAGAAAGCGGTTCCTCCATACCTGATCATGCCTCCCCAATGATCGTCGATCAGGCTCAGTGCATCGTCATACCTGCCCATTTGTGACAGGGCATTGATTATAAAATACTGGTTGAAGGGAGACAGGGAGATTCGGTTCACTCGGTCGGAAAATTCATTCTTATACATTTCCTGCTGCTCAGCAGCCGAAGTAAATCCGGTATTGATGGCATCGGCGGCAGCATGAAGCCCAAAGGTCTTATACCAGGAAGCATCCTTTTTCAGCTGGTCCATTTTTTCATTTGCCCAGCCGCGGTATTTTGCAGACAGATCTTTCCTGCCAAGCTTTTCCATTGCATCAGCATAATGGATCCACGATTTTATCGTCAGCATTTTATAGGCATTCTGGGATTCGCTGCAGTTCGTATTTTCAAACATGGCACCAACCCGCTCATCTGATCCGTAATAACCCAGCGCCGGATTTTTACCGAAATGCTGATAAGCAGCATCCAGTTTCCCGGATGCATTCGGTATAAAATGAGCGAGTGTGGCGCTGTCGCCTGAATACATATAGTAATCAATCAAGCTTTGCACCCAGTAAAGTGAATAGCTTAGAATTCCATTGTTCTGATCAGCAGTATGCCTGATATTGGTAAGAATAAAATCATAATTCCCGAAGGCAACCAATGCAGCCGCCTGGGAGGTATAAGCATCTCCTGTCCATGAGAAACGGTCACTTCTTTCCATAAGGATGGCACCGAAATAGTCTTTCAGCAGGTTGAGTTTAACCCCATAGGCACCCGTATACCAAATCCTGGTTAACATCGTATCGCTGCATGAAAAGCTTCCCTCATAATTGGTTGGCTTGATCTGGCATACAAGCCTGATGTTTTTAATATGCCATATCGAATCAAAGGAACGGACATGAATCCAGCCGTACCGGACTCCCTCGTACAACTGGTCATTCAGTTCAAGACGCCAGGTATTGCCATACCTGACAGGTTTCTTTGTTTTAAAACGGTTTTGAGCACCATCATTTAGAACTGCCGGCTGATTGTATTCACTGATGCTCATTTCGACCCTACCGCGCAGGTCATCCGAATCGAATTCCAGCCAGGCCGCATTAACCTGACCAAAATCAATACGTATAGAACCGGTGCCCTTCACTGTAACATCAGGGGATGATTCCAGCAAGGATCCAACGTTTTCAAATGAAACCGGGTTGTTTGTGAATACCTGTTTGGGTTTCAGTATATATATCTGAAGATCATCTGAGGCATTTGTACTGTCCCACCGGTATGCTACAAGCGGATCGGGCGATTCAGGAACCAGTGTTCCTTTAAAACTGCCATTTGTATAAAGATACGGTTCCGGGGCCGGTGATTTGGGCGAAGGAGCCTTATTACAGGAAGCGAAAAGAAGGACTACAAAGGTTGTAGCAAAAATCTTTCCGGAATGATTTTTCTTCACATTATTTATTTTGTTTCCTTTCTGAAAAGTATTTTTGCCGGTATAGTCTGTTTTTTTAATCCGGGGCCGCTCACCCTGCATGCAAGACCACTTCCTCCCGTTCCCTGGAAAAACTCAAGTCTGAACAGATGAAGTCCTTTTGCGAGTGCAATTTCTCCTTTTTGCTCTTCCATTCCATGAACGCCATCGTTTTCAACCACCTTAACACCATCAAGGATAAGCTTTGAGCCATCATCTGATTCCAGGAAGAATGAATAGAGTCCATCTGCCTCCACCTGTATGAATCCTTCAAAAACAAAACCATAATCGTCCTCACGCTTTTTCAGTTCGATGCCCGGCACCGCAGAAACACCAGTATTCACCGGCTTGAGTGATTTCCAATCCGGGATTACTTCCCATCTTTTTCCGCTATTTTCAAAATATTGATATCCGATACCGCCAACAAGTCCAACTTCCTTTTTCGCCTTATGCATTTTAGCCTTCCCAATTTTCTTTTCGCTAACCTTGCTGCCGGAACCATCGGGCCAAAATATCCTTGCTTTGATCACAGTAGTTTTTTTAATCGGAATGGGTGCTGTATACAAGGGAGATGTTTTTACCGGGTCTTTGCCATTCGTTGTATAATGAATCTCTCCCGAAGGTGAATTGTTATAGAGGTGAACACTCAATGTGTCCATGAACAGGTCCATCTCATTTCCGATCTCCGGTGCCACATAACCTCTGTTTAATCTGAAAAGTACTGAAGGATTTATCTTTGTAATTTTCCGGTCATAGGTCATCAGGCCGTTAACCTCCCCCTCAACATCCGTGGTTTGCGTATAAACTGCAGCAGATAGTCCTTTGCGCTTTAAAGGCATCAATTGTGCAACCAGATCGCTATAGGCATTAGCCAGGTCATTTGTATCCTTTAGGTTCCTGTAACCCCAGTTGTTTTTTGATTGCCATGTATGTCCTTCCATGGGCAATCCAAGTCCCCCGAATTCTCCCAGTACAACTGCCCGGTTGGGTTTAGGCTCAAACATGCCAGGCCCCGGGTACATATGCATGTCGTGCATGTCACCACAATTCCTGTCGGCCCATCCGCTGGCTGCATCCACCAGTCGTGTCGGATCTTCACCCTTGATATATTCAGCCACTTTGATGGTAGACCACTGTCCCCATCCTTCGTTAAACGGCACCCAGACAATTATACTCGGGTGGTTGTAATGTTCACGCATTAACTCATCGAGTTCAATTTTAAACTGATCTGCCGATTCCTGAGTCCGTTCAATATCCTCTTCACCCGGGCCAATATATTTATCGCCACTGGGCATATCCTGCCAAACCAGGAGTCCAAGCTTGTCGCACCAGTAATACCAGCGGTCAGGTTCAACCTTTACATGTTTTCGGGCGAGGTTGAATCCCATTTTTTTTGTCATTTCAATATCATAACGAAGAGCTTCATCTGTGGGTGCCGTATACAGTCCGTCCGGCCACCAGCCCTGGTCGAGAAATCCAAACTGAAAAATAAATTTGTTATTCAGCAACATCCGGGTGATCCCATCCTGTTCCTTTCCAAGAGATACTTTCCGCATGCCAAAATAACTGCGCACGGAGTCAACGACATGCCCATCCTTGTCCCGCAGCACCAAAAACAGGTCGTACAGGAAAGGTGAATCGGGCGACCATAATTTAGCATCAGGGACTGCCATTTTAAAAGGCTTCCGGGCAAGGCCATTTGTTTGTGAAACAATCTGCTGACCATCCATGACAAAAGCGTCAAACTGTAAGGTTCGATCATTGTTTACAACCACCAGGCGTAAACCAACGGAATCCTGATCGATGTCAGTGACAATTCTAAAAGTTTCAATGTTTTGCTGCGGCAGTGGTTCCAGCCATACCGTCTGCCAAATTCCGGTTACGGAAGTATACCAGATGCCGGACGGGTCCTTTACCTGTTTGCCTCGGGGCTGGGTTCCCGAGTCAATTGGATCCCACACTGAAACCACGATCTCCTGGGGTCCCCCTTTTGTCAGATATGGAGATATATCAAACGCGCAATGATCATATCCACCTGAATGGTCACTGATATATTTACCATTCACCCAAACTTTGAACTCCCAGTCCACTGCTTCAAATCGCAGGATGATCCTTGGCTCAGTCCAGTTTTCCGGAATCTGAATAAACCGCCGGTACCAAAGCCTGTTTTTTTCGCCAACCGGCTTTCTCACACCGGAGAGTGCAGATTCTACAGGAAAAGGCACCAGGATCTTGCCATCATATGCTGAAGGCATTCCTTCCTCTTTTGGACGGATGGCATAATCCCATAAGCCATTCAGGTTTAGCCATTTTTCCCTTACCAGCTGTGGACGGGGATATTCCTGCCATACATTATCAGGAGTGACACTGGTTGTCCATTTTGTGTAAAGCGGATTATCTGTTGCCTTCCATTGAGACAGGGCGCTTTGAACAGTAAAACCAAGGAAGATGAGACTAAATATTACAACCAGCTTAATGCGGTTAATTTTGGATGTTTGCATTTTTTGAATCATAATTTCAGAAATGTGTTCTTGTAAGGAATAAATCCTTGTCAATTAGGGTGAATACTTGTAAATACAAGTTTAGGATTTAATTCCAACTTCGCAAAGAAAATGGAAGAAAAAGTTGATAGTTGAAAGTTGGTAGTTGATAGTTGATAGTTGTTGGATGCTGGATACTGAATACTGGATACTCTTATATAACCAGATTTTAAATGACCATTCTAAAGGCGCAAAAACAGGGTCGCTAAACTCTGCGACCTCAAAAAAGCAAAGCGCCTCAAAAAAACTTTGCGACCTTTGCGAATTCCTCTGTGGCCTCTGTGTTAAGACTTTTACATACTCCCTGTAAAGCCATAAACTCCCAAAATCTTCTCTCGCAGATCGCGCGGATTTTCCCGAAGGGATGCCTTCGGCACGCAGATTGATGCTCGCTTTGCTCGCTTAATGGGATGCTTGTTGAACGCCGAAGACGATCACCCTAACAGCCTACAACCTACAGCCCAATAACCCTCATCCTAAAAGCCTGCAGCCTAATATTTCTGAAAATACTGTTTAAATTCAATCAGGCTGAAACTCCTGTAACAACTAAAATTATGATAAACGCGATATGAAGCTGGATATTCTGCCATGGTAGGGGTATACTCGAAATCATAGAAAAGATTCTCAGAAAAATCCACCTTGGGATCTCTGAACTTCTTGATACACTTGCACTTATTCATAATACAGGATCGAATTAGTCGAGTGCAAAAGTAATTGTTTTAGAACATCTTACCAAATTTATTTTGCTATATTACCAAACGCCCGGTTCCACGGGATTTCAATCACCTCAAACCTCAAACCCCAAACATTTATCCCTAACTTTTAACTTTTAACTTTTATCTATTTATATTTGTCCGGATGAACATTTGATCAAGCATCTTTTAACGTAACTGCATAAACTAATAAAATGACGACAAAAAGGGAATTATTACGTGATACAGTCGAGCATATAGACATTAAGTCGTTTGACTCTACGCCGATCATTGAATCGATGAAGAAAATGTCCTTTTCATCACGTGACACAGCCAATGCCGCAGAAATTCTTTTAAAAATGATCCGCGACAAGGAATGTACAAATATGCTGACGATTGCCGGAAGTACCAGTGCAGGCGGATGTATGCAGGTATATGTTGACATGATCAGGCACAACATGATTGATGTGATCGTTGCCACCGGTGCCAGCATAATCGATATGGACTTTTTCGAAGCCCTTGGATTCAAGCATTACATTGGCCGCACAGATATTCCTGATAAAAAGCTGCGTGATTTTTATATTGATCGTATCTATGATACTTTTATTGATGAGGATGATCTTCAGATGTGTGACGGCACCATTAAACTGGTTGCCGACAAGCTTGAGCGCAGGCCATATTCCTCCCGTGAATTTATTAATGAATTGGGAAGATACCTGGTTGATCATTCGGTGAAAAAAGATTCCCTGGTTCAGGTGGCCTTTGAAAATAATGTTCCCATCTTCTGCCCTGCCTTTTCAGATAGCAGTGCCGGATTTGGCCTTGTCAAGCACCAGTGGGAAAACCCCGACAAGCATGTCACCATTGATTCGGTGCGTGATTTCAGGGAACTCACAATGATAAAGATGGAAGCAGAAACCTCAGGTCTGTTCATGATTGGCGGAGGCGTACCCAAAAATTTCGCGCAGGACACAGTGGTATGTGCAGAGATCCTTGGAAAAACAGTTCCCATGCATAAATACGCGGTTCAGATCACCGTTGCCGATGCTCGCGATGGAGGCTGTTCAGCATCCACCTTACAGGAGGCTTCATCCTGGGGCAAGGTAGATACCAAATACGAACAGATGGTATATGCCGAAGCCACCACGGTTGTTCCGTTGATCGTAAGTTACGCCTACCACAGCCGGGCCTGGGAAAAGAGGGAAGCCAAGGAATGGAATAAATTGTTTGTAAAGAAAGAAGTAAGGGTATAAGAAATTTACGATTTACGATTTACGATTTACGATTTACGATTTACGATTAGCAATTAAATTGTGCTGAGCGCATACGGTATTGTAGAAAAAGAAGTCCTGTAGTCTTGCAGTCAGGCGTCTTCGGTGTTCAGCATTCGGTGTTCCTTGTTCGGTGTTTTTTGGGTAAAAAATAACACCGAACATCCAACACCCAACACCGAACTCCGAAGATATTTTTTCTTGTCCCTTGTCCCTTGTCCCTTGTCCCTTGTCTCTAGTCCCTAATTCACCATCTGGTCAAGCTCTACCGTGACGTCGATGTTACCATTTTCGTCCTTGCCCTGACCGTTGCCATTGCCGTTGCCGTTTCCATTGCCATTTCCGCCAAACCGCTGCTCGGCAGTCTGAAGGATCAGGTGCAGCATTTCAGCATAATCCATGCCCTTCAGGTTGGCCATTTTTGCCATGTGGCCATCCCAGCACCAACCCGGATTGGGATTTACTTCAAGCAGCCTTGGAGTGCCCTGGAGATCAAACCGCCAGTCAAAACGGGCATAATCATGACAATCGAGCCGTTCAAAAAGCTTGAGGCACTGCTCTGTGATCATTTTCTCGGTTTCCTCAGGCAGATCCACAGGAATTGACCGCAGAAGCTTGTAATACGGGGAGCTTTCGATCCACTTAGCCTCATAACAACAGATCTTTGGCAGGTCCGATGGCAATTTGGAGTAATCTTCTTCTGCAAAAGGAAGAAAAGTATATGACTCGGGCGGATTACCAATAATGCCAACAGTCACTTCCTTGCCGGGTAAAAATTCTTCTACCAGGATAGGCTTGTCATAACCCAGGGTTTCCCTGATCCGGATTATGGCATCGTTTAATTCTTCAATGTTATTTGCCACATTATCTGCTGTAATGGCAATGCTGCTATCGCCATAATTTGGCTTGGCAATAACCGGAAAATCAATGTTCATTTCAAAAACATTGTCTTCTGCTTTTATAAAAATGGCATCTGCAACCGGAATGCCCAATTCACGGGCAATACCCCTTACAAGTGACTTATCATAGCAATAAGCAAGACCCTGCGGGTTTGCACCTGTATACGGAATACCCAGCATTTCAAGCAAAGCCGGCACATGCAGCTCCTTTCTCGGTTCGTTGGTAAAACCCTCATCACAAAGATTCAGCACAAAATCAATACGGGGTTTCAACTTGATCAGGTCATTGAGCATGGAATTATGGTTATTCAAATATACAAACCTGTATTCCTTCAACTGGCTGAGGGCAATTTTAAGATGCCGGATCGTGTCATAGTCGGCGTCAGCAAAAAATCCACCAGGCTTCACGGTATCCGGCTTTTCAGGATCACCCATCAATACTGCCACATTCTTCAGCTCGGCCTTCCTTACTTTCACAGGCGTCCATTCCTTGGCTACCTGGGCAGTAACAATAATCCTTCTTTCCATCATTCCAAGATCCTGGTTCCGCTTGGAATCCGTTTCCAGGTTGCCTTGAAAGGTTACCTTACTATAACCTGTGCGATCAAACATTTCGGTGAGACTCTCCTTGTTATATAGCCTTTCAGCATAAAACTGGTCGAGTATAACACCCTTGTTAATGTTTGAAATGACCTCCCGGGAAATAAGCCGCTGGTTGTCGGAGGCAAGCGAGCGCTCACGGCATACAAAATGCTTGTTGTCAATCCATTCCCAGCTTCTTGGATTGAAATTATCTCGCAAATAATGACCATCGGCTACATCAATCAAAAATTTTCCGAAGGGCTTCAGTACCCTGCGGACTTCTCTCAGAATTTTTATATCATCCTCAGTACTCTCAAAATAGCCGAAACTATTACCCAGGATCATGACCACATCAAACGTGTCGGCCGGATATGGCAATTTACGTGCATCTCCTTCCCTGAAGTTTGTACTGAGTTGTTCTGTTGAACCCATATTTTTTGCCTTCCTGATAAGATAATGTGAACGGTCGAGTCCATTCACATTTTTAAAGCCACGGCGGGCCAGTTCAAGGGAATGCCTTCCCTGACCACATGCCAGATCGAGTATTACCATGTTCTTTTCGAGACCAAGTATATCAGTGAAAAGATCCACTTCTTTTCGTGTAATTTGCAGATCCTCTACCACATCTGCATCTGTTTTAAGATACATGGAATTAAAGATCCTTCGCCACCAATCGGGTTGCAGGTAATGCTCCAGGTTTTCAACCGGTCCTAAAGATCCATTTGGCGCCTGACCATTTTTCTTCAGCCGGGAACCATTGTTTCCGTTTTGCTTCATCAGATATTTTCGTTTATTTGATAACGTTTGGTAAATAATAATGTATTCATGATTAATGATGTATGATAAAAAATGAAAACATTTCTTATCATCATTGATAATTAATAAATACGTCCATTATTTTCATTCATAACATACCATCGGATAGTAATGCAGAATGAAATAAGAATGTTCACCGGCAGGCCGGAAAAGATATTAACAGCTTAATAACAGAGGGATACTAGTGCGGAAGATTTTCTGCAGTCAGATACATGTCCGGGTCAGAGTTGCTTTTCATAACAAACGTAAGGAATGCGTTGATAATTGGCCTTAAAGCTGCCAATTTCCTTGAAACTTAGTTTTTCGCAAAGTTGTCTTGCATCTTCACTTGTCTGATATATATCCAGACGGATACAGGTAAATCCTTTTTTTTTGGCCATTTCCTGGGCAAAGTCGATCATCATCCTGGCAATTCCCTTCCCCTGCCAGGTGGGATGCACCGCCATGCAATAAACAAAGAGAGGTTTGGAATTATTATCCTCAGAAAGATTCATCTGGCGGTAATCTTCCGGTTCAGTGCTATCAAGGGTTACCATACCTTTACACACACCCTTGTCTTTAACAAGATAAATGTGCCCGTCGAGAACATCGCGATCAACCTGTTCAGCAGCCGGAAATGCACTGCTCCAATGCCGTAACCCTTTTGAATTCATATCACGTGTACATACCTTCAGTAAGTAAAGGATCTCTACAAGGTCAGTGGATTTAGCCTGGATAATTTCCATTGATTATGGGTTTCTCAATAAAAGGATTTAAACCTCGGGCTCAAATATAAGAAATAAAGAACAAATGAAAAACACCTGCAACAATCACACCAATAATTCCACTATTTTTGTCGTGAAAAAATTTTCTGCCCTTATGAACCGCAATGGTTTCTTACTATATATTTTTCTCGTCATCCTGGCGTGTGCTTCAGGATGTAAAAAAGATACTACCGTTTCAGAAGAGGGAGAACTAAGCTTTTCAAGCGATACGGTTACTTTCGATACTGTTTTTACAACCATAGGATCGGCCACACTCAGTTTCAAAATATATAACCGTGGTTCCTCAACGCTGCGCATTCGTTCCATTTCACTGGGCGGTGCGGAGCATTCCTTCTTCCATTTAAATATAGACGGTGAGTCCACCCGCTCGGTGCAGAATGTGGATGTGCCGCCGGATGACAGCCTCTTCATTTTTGTGGCCGTGACTATCGATCCCCTGAATTCAGATAATCCGCTTGTTGTGAAGGATTCTGTTCTTTTTGATATTAACGGCAGTATCAGTGATGTAAAACTTATCGCATATGGCCAGGACGTCAATCTTATCAACGGAAAAATCATCGGATCGGTAACGTGGACAAGAAACAAACCCTACCTGGTCTATAATTCAATGGCTGTGGACACGACAAGTACGCTAACTATTGATGCCGGAACACAGGTTTATTTTCACAAGAATTCAAGCATGATCGTCTGGGGAAAGCTTCTTGTAAATGGTACTGCCGAAGATCCGGTTGTATTTCAAAATGACCGTCTTGAGGAATTTTACCGTATCATTGCCGGCCAGTGGGGCACAATCTATATTGATCCGATCAGTACCGGAAATGTGATCAACCATGCCATTATTAAGAATTCAATTGCAGGAATACAGATCGGATTCCCATCGAATTACAGCGTTCCCGAACTGGAGCTCAGCAACAGCATCATTCAGAATGCTTCCTTTGCCGGAATATATGCCTTTGGCGCCAATATTACCTGCTACAATACAGTGATTGCAGATTGTGCAGGAGCCGCCACAGCCCTGCTGAGGGGCGGAAGTTACCGTTTCCTGCAGTGCACCGTATCCAACAATGGAGTTCTCGGCACCTCCCGGACCAATCCATCGGTTGTACTGACGAACTTCTTCTACAATCCCGAATATGATGAGGCCAAAGGTGATTATGTATATGTCACACGTACCGGCGATCTTACAGAAGCTACTTTTTCAAATTGTATTATATATGGCAACATCGCCCATGAATTCCAGCTGGTCAACAATCAAACCAACCTGTTCAATTACAGGTTTGATTATTGCCTTGTCAAGGCCAGTGAGGATTCCATCGACGCTACCGATATTGCACATTATAACGCCCTCATCTTCAATAAGGATCCGGAATTTGCAAATGATTCCGACCGTTTTCATCTTGACTTTAGTCTGGATACCCTATCCCCCGCCAAGGATTCAGGAGATCCCCAGCTTCCGGTTACTTTTCCTTTCCTGGAAAATGATATTACCGGATTGTCGAGATTGTCAGATGGCAAACCGGATCTGGGAGCTTATGAAAGAAAAGAAGAATAAATCATTCCATACATAAAATGAACACACTGGCATCTTTTTATGCCACAGCAGGATTTCTGGCAATCATTCTGTCATGTTTCACCCAAAATGGCAGGAAAATGCAGCCTCATCCGGTGGATGAACTGCAATACCGGATCGTTTTCTATAATACAGAGAATTTTTTTGATACCCGGAATGACAGTCTCACAGACGATGATGAATATACACCCGGGGGTGGAAGGCACTGGAATTACTCAAAATACAGAGCCAAGTCAAACAACCTGTACAAAACATTCATTGCCCTTGGAAACTGGAACCCTCCTGATCTGATCGGCATTTGTGAAGTGGAAAACAAACAGGTGCTGACAGACCTTGTGAACAATACTCCTCTGTCAAAATACAATTACCGTATCATACATGCCAATTCCCCTGACAAAAGGGGCATTGATGTGGCCATCCTTTACAACAGCGAACGTGTCAGCGTCCTTCAAAGCCGGTATTTCGGAATTGGCAAAGCAGGTTTGTTAACCCGCGACATTCTTTATTGCAAGACCAGACTGGGTAATGACACCTGCCATTTTTTTATTAATCACTGGCCTTCCAGGTCTGCCGGACAGCTGGAAACTGAACCCGACCGACTGGCAGCTGCGACGCGCTTAAGATCATTAGTGGATTCAATTTTTCATGATTGGAGAGAGTCGAAAATTGTGATCATGGGCGATTTTAATGATGAACCCTGGGACATGAGCCTTTCACAAAGACTTCAGGCAAAAACGGATACCCGAAACGCACAATCTGATTATCTTTACAATGTAAGCAGGGCCCCGGAGAACGGAAAAATTAAAGGAACTATTAAATTCAGGGGGGAATGGACCCTTTTCGACCAGGTAATTGTTTCGGGCAGCCTGCTGGGATCCTTGAAAGGATTGCATGTTCATCCCGACGATTATCATATTTTTGGAGAATCTTTTTTGCTTGTGCCGGACGAACAATACAATGGATTTAAACCCTATCGCACATACAACGGATATAGGTACCAGGGCGGGTTTTCGGATCATCTTCCCGTGTATATTGACATAGTGACGAGTGACGAGTGACAAGTGACGAGTGGGGAGGTGATATGTGCGTATGGAACGATGCCCAAAGGGGCAAAATCTTGATAACCGTGGGTGAAACCCACGGTGGTGAACCGCAGAATGGCACCGCTGCCGAACAATAATCTGATTACCAATAATAACTAACGACCATGAAAACGCTATGTAACAAAACCCTGATTCTCCTCGCAGTATTCATCATGCTGTCCTCAACTGCCTTCCCGCAGCAGAAGACTCTAACGGCGGCGGAGATAATTGCTCGTATCCAGAAGGAAACCGGAGTAAGATGGACCGGGCAGACGGTGGATGTATTTAAAACGGGTGATCCGGAAACACCAGTCACGGGTATTGTTACCGCCATGTTTGCCACTATGGACATACTCAAACAGGCAGTCGCCAAGAATTGCAACCTGATTATCACCCATGAACCTACATTTTACAACCATCTGGATGACACAGTCGCCTTAGTGGGCACTCATGATCCGGTTTATAAAGAAAAAAGAAAGTATATTGAAGATCATAAACTGGTCATCTGGCGATTTCACGATCATATCCATATGATGAATCCCGATGCAATTATTGCAGGAGTAGTGAACAGACTGGGCTGGAAAAAATACGAGGTTAAGCCAGGCATTAGCTATTTTGTGATGCCTGAAACCAGTGTCCGTGACCTGGCAACTGAAGTGAAAAAAAGCCTTGGAATTTCCATGATGAGAGTGATCGGCGATCCTGGTTTTAAGGTAACAAAGGTCGCATTTGCCCCCGGTGCACCTGGTTCCGAAATGCAAATGGCGGCTTTTGCCCGGGAGGATGTTGAAGTTTTGCTTATAGGAGAATCGAGGGAATGGGAGACCATTGAATATGCCCGTGATGCTACGGAACAGGGTAAACATAAGGCAATGATCATTCTGGGGCATGTACCTTCAGAGGAAGCGGGGATGGAAGAATGTGCCCTGTGGTTAAAAACCTTTATCAAGGAAATTCCTGTCAATTATATACAAACTCCGGAACCGTTTTGGGTACTACCCTGATTTTGCTAATTTTGAAATCTAAACTAATCCATTTCATTCAAATGAAATATGTTCTTAGTTTGGCAATCTGCATGGTGGCTCTTATAAGCCTTCATGCACAGGCCACACCGAAACCTGTTAAAAAAGGAATACCTCCATTTGATATACAACTGCTAAACGGACAGCATTTTAAATCCTCCGATTTGAGAAAGGATCAGCCCCTGATGATAATATATTTTGATCCGACCTGCGATCACTGCCACATTTTTATCAATGATCTTTTGAAAAAGATCGGCCTGTTCAAGGATATTCAGATAGTGATGATCACCTATGTTCCGCTTGATCAGGTAAAAAGCTACCTGGCAGGTTCAGAATTGAGTAAACAGCCGGGAATAAAGGTGGGTACAGAGGGAACCACATTCGTGGTCAGGTATTTCTATGATATTGTTCAATTCCCCTATGTTGCACTCCATAAGAAGGACGGAACCCTGCTTTCCACGTATGAAAGCAAGGTTCCGGCCCCGGAGGTACTCGCGAAGAAAATGACCGGTAGTCAGTAATCGGTATTCGGTATTCGGTATTTGGTTTTATTCCGAACTGCATAACTTTTTAACTGCAGAACTACTTGTCCCTTGTCCCTCGTCCCTCGTCCCTATCTAAAATACACAGAGTTCCACCTCAATTCCTTCTTTATCCCGCTCACGGTAGTATCATTCCCGATGTGCAGAAATTCCACCCCGGCCATTTCCGCAAAATCTTCAATATATTGCGCATTAACAGCCTGGCTGAACGCGGTATGATGTGCCCCACCTGCGAGGATCCAGGCAGCAGCTCCTGTTTTCAGGTCTGGCTGTGGAACCCACAGTGCACGGGCCACCGGCAGTTTAGGCATATCTGCATCGGGTTTTACACAATCCACTGAATTTACTATGATCCTGAACCTGTTTCCCATATCAATAAGGCTGGCATTGATCGCCGGTCCCTCCGGTACATTGAATACAAGCCTGGCCGGATCATCCTTTCCTCCAATACCCAGGGGATGAACCTCAAGCTTTGACTTCCCGGTTCCGATAGTAGGGCAAATCTCAAGCATATGGGCACCAAGCACTTTCATTCCACCAGGATTGAGATGGTAGGTATAATCTTCCATAAAGGAACATCCTCCGGGTAATCCGGCTCCCATCACTTTCACGGCGCGTACCAGTGCCGAATGTTTCCAGTCGCCTTCGGCCCCGAAGCCATAGCCGGCCGCCATCAGACGCTGGCTGGCCAATCCCGGAAGCTGGGCCAATCCATGAAGATCTTCAAAAGTGGTAGTGAAGGCACCAAAACCCCCGGCAACAAGAAACTCTTTCATAGCAATTTCAAGCCGGGCCTGGTACCTGACGTTCTTATAAAAATCTCCTCCCGGTTTACCCGCCTCAGCTACCTCAAATATGTCGAAGTATTCTTTTACCAGTGCATCGATGTCCTTATCTGCAACAGCATTCACAATTTTCACCAGGTCACCCACTCCATATCCGTTAACAGAAATTCCGAACCGGATCTGGGCTTCCACCTTGTCTCCCTCGGTTACTGCCACCTCTCTCATATTATCGCCAAACCGCGCAACCTTAAGGGTCTGAAAGTCATGCCATGCAGCAGCAGCCCGGGTCCACATTCCGATCTGGTACTGAACGTCATCCTCCGACCAATGGCCAACCACCACCTTGCGGTTAATGTTCATCCGGCTCATAATATATCCATGTTCACGGTCACCATGGGCAGCCTGGTTGAGATTCATAAAATCCATGTCGATTTCACCCCATGGCAGATCACGGTTAAACTGCGTATGAAGATGCAGGACCGGCTTGTGTAATATCTTCAATCCGTTGATCCACATTTTTGACGGGGAGAAGGTATGACACCAGGTGATCACACCAATACAACCGGGAGCAACATTGGCGGCCTGCATGGTGGAAAATATCTCCTCCGGGGATTTCACTACAGGTTTAAAAACCACGTGTACCGGAATGGCGGCGGCCTTGTCCAAAGCCATAACAATCTGCTGTGAATCAGCAGCGACCTGCCTCAGGGTTTCTTCACCGTATAAATGCTGACTTCCGGTGATGAACCACACTTCTAACTGTTTCAGATTTATCATTTGGTTATTTTTTTATGATGTTTATCTCTGGTTTCCGTGGGTTATCACCCACGGTTATTAAAATTTGACCTCTTCGAGGTCGTTATATGTTTTCTTCATGCTTCTACAATACCGTATGCGCTCCGCGCAATCGTAAATCGTAAATTCCTGCCGATATTCAATCCCTAAAGGGATTAATTCTTCCTTGTCCCTTGTCCCCAGTCCCTTGTCCCTATTTTTGTCCATAATAGGAATCCGGTCCGTGCTTTCTCTCATAGTGCTTTCTGATCAGGGAATCTTTCATCCGTTCTGCATCGGGATTGACTTTTTCTGTGAGGAATGCCATTTTGGCAAGTTCTTCCAGCACAGCACTGTTATAAACAGCCTTTTCACCGGTTTTTCCCCATGTGAAAGGTCCGTGATTTCCAATGAGAATCATTTCCACTTCTTCATACCGGAGGCTTGCTTCGTCCATGAATTGCAGGATCTGAATTCCGGTTTCATATTCATAATTTCCCTGTATCATTTCATCCTCCATCGGCGGAACACAGGGAATATCTCCGAAAATGTGGTCGGCATGGGTGGTCCCATATATGGGAATATCACGCAGGCTCTGGGCCCAGGCAGTTGCATAGGTTGAATGGGTATGTGCAATACCCCCGATTTGCTTGAAATGCTTATATAATACAGCATGTGTTGGCGAATCTGATGAAGGACGAAGATCTCCATCAATTGTCTTCCCATCAAAATCTACAATCACCATTTTTTCCGGAGTTAATTCCTCATATGGAACACCGCTTGGTTTAATGGCAAATACACCCAGTTTCCGGTCCGCAATACTTACATTCCCGAAGGTAAATAACACCAGACCCAACTGTGGCAACCGCATATTGTTCATATATGCCGACTGCCTGATTTGATCGTACTGTCCCATATTTCTATTTTTTCATATTTTGTTCCACAAACTCACCGGCACGGCTATATTGTTCATATAAAGCGGCATACGCATCTGCATGGGCTTTAACCGGCTTGTATTCCATTTCAAATCCATTGCCCATGGCCTTTTGTGCAACCTGTACGGTGGGATATAATCCAGCCACTGTAGCGGCTGCCATGGCAGTACCGAGCGCACAGGCCTGCTCACTGCGGGCAACCAGGATGGGCATATTCAATACATCGGCAACAACCTGCATTACAAAGGGTGATTTTTTAGCCACACCTCCTAAAGCCACAATGCCGTCTATCCTGACTCCCTCACTGATAAACCGGTCTACAATCTTTTTGGCACCAAAAGCAGTGGCCTCCACCAGCGCCCTGAATATACGGGGAGCGTCTGAACCCAGCCTGAGTCCCAGAATAGCACCAGTCAGTCCCTGGTTCGCGTCGGGTGTGCGCCGTCCGTTCATCCAGTCGAGTGCAACGATTCCCGATTCGCCGATTGGAATTTCAGCAGCCTGTTTTGATAGTTCGGGTATGATCTGATCGGCCATTTCAGCCAGTAATTTTTCCTTTACTGCAGGATCCACCACGGAAGACTTCCCAAGTAATTCCTTCGCCGGCCAAAGGAGCAGGTCCCTGAACCAGGCATAAATATCTCCGAACGCCGATTGCCCGGCTTCCAGGCCAAGCATGCCGGGCAGTATTGAGCCATCCACCTGGCCGCAAATACCTCTTACAAGCTTTTCACCGGCTTCGTTCATGGGAGCCACGAGCATATCACAGGTTGAGGTTCCCATCACCTTGCTCATAAAGTAAGGCTTGATCTCCCCGCCAATTGCTCCCAGGTGTGCATCGAAGGAACCGGCACCAATGGATACGGATTCCGGTAACCCCAGCTTTTTAGCCCATTCAGCGCAAAGATTTCCTACTTTTATATCACAGGTATAGGTCTCTTTATATAAGTTGGCACGAATGCCTTTCAGCAGCGGATCCAGGTTAACAAGAAATTCTTCTGAAGGCAGTCCGCCAAAATCCGGATGCCACATAGCTTTGTGACCGGCAGCACACCGGCTGCGAATGAGCGCAAGCGGATCGGTGTTACCCGTCAAAATAGCAGGAATCCAATCGCAATGTTCTACCCATGAAAAAGCAGCCTTCCTCACCTGTTCATCCTCTCTAAGTGTATGCAGAACCTTGGCCCAGAACCATTCGGATGAATATATTCCACCCTCATATTTGGTATAATCAATACCACCCCAGGTCCTGGCCAGCTGGTTAATCTCATCTGCCTCCCGGGTCCCGGTGTGATCCTTCCACAAAATAAACATGGCATTTGGATTATCCCGGAATGCAGGAGTAAGCGAAAGTGGCGTTCCTTCGCGGTCAACCGCAACCGGAGTGGACCCTGTTGTATCCACCGATATAGCCACCACATTCTTGGACACATCCTTGTCACACTTTGAGAGGGCGTTTTTTATTGTCGTTTCCAGCCCTTCGAGGTAGTCCAGCGGATGCTGCCGGAACTGGTTTTTTGAGGGAATGCAGAATTTGCCCGACTGCCACCGGGGATAATAAAAAACATCCGTGGCCACTTCCTTGCCGTTTGAGGCATCCACAATCAGGGACCGGACTGAATCCGTTCCATAGTCAACACCGATTACGTAATTCATATATGGTTGATTGTTGTTAGTTGTTAGTTGATAGTTGTTGGGAAACATGGCCTTTTACCAGAAATAAATATAGAATGCAACACAAAACAGTATCACACCCAAAGAACCAATCAGATCCCACTTGTTCCAACTTTGCCTGACGAGTGCTTTATAGTCGGAGGTGAAAGTGACAAACTCTACTTGTTTTGCGGTCGGTTTTGATGTAAAGAATGATACTGCAACCATAAACAGCATGATGAAGACAAGCAACCATATCTCAAAGATAAGCCAGTTGGTATGCCAGAACCAATGGGTGGATCCCCAGAACCAGCCTGTCATAACGTCTTTACCTGTATTTGTAAAGATGTTGGTCAGCAGGCGTGCCATACCAATTAAAAAGCCTACTATTAAGCCATATTCACCGGCTTTAGGAGTAATTCTTTTGGAAAATATACCTAAAACGAATACGGCTACCATCGCAGGGGCAAGCAGCGATTGAATGCCCTGCAAATACGAATAAAGACTGCCGAGCTTCATCATTACAGGTATCCAGATGATTCCAAGGAACACTACGGCAATAGTTGCAATTCGTCCTACCAAAACATATTGAGCCTCGGACCTGCCTTTGAACATTGGCTTATAGAAGTCCTCTGTATACAGTGTTGCGCAGGAGTTGAAGAATGCAGCCAGGGAAGCAACCAATGCAGATATAAATCCGACGGTAACAATACCTTTCACACCGGCAGGTAAAACAAACTTAACCATCGAGCCAAAGGCAGTGTCTGGATTTTCCAATGTAAAACCGCTTTCAGGACGTGCTGCCAGGGCGCCGGCTATCATACCTGGTATCAGGAACATAAATACAGGTAATAATTTAAAATAACCAGCAGCTATACTACCTCTGCGTGCACGCTTCATTACTTCATCGCTGGGTTCGCCTTTTCGTTGTCCAAGCACACGTTGAACAATGTGTTGGTCGGTAGCCCAGTACCAAAAGCCAATGATTGAAGCCCCTATAAATACCCAAAAACCGGGATACTCACCATAGAGGGGATCACCTTTTTCAAAGTGGAACATGTGGTTGGTTCCATGGGCAACGCCATCAGTTCCCACATTGAGCGTTTTGGAAAAATCAATCATTGCTGACCAGCCATGAAATATATTACCATGGCCGAGTGCTGACAATCCCAGGAAAAGCACAAGAAATGAACCAAGGATAAGGATAGGCGTTTGAATCGCTGATAATGTCATCACCCCCTTCATACCGCCCAAAACAGTAAATGCACCCGTTAACACTATTAATCCGATAGCACCATACCAGAACGGTAAGCCAAGAAGACTCTCCATAAAAATACCACCGGTAAACGCGGTCACACTCACTTTGGTCAGCACGTATGCTATAAGTGTAATGATTGATAACCATGAACCCGTACGAGGCGTATACCGGTTTTTCAGGAAGTCGGGCATTGTGATAATTTTTCCCAACTTGGTGTTCATCAACTGATAGAACGGCACAAAAAGCCAGCCCAAAATAAGGATCATCCAACCTTGCATCTCCCAGTGTGCCATACCAACACCTGCCCTTGCACCTGTACCGGCAAGCCCTACCAAGTGTTCAGAGCCTATATTTGCAGCAAAAATAGCAGCGCCTATAATATACCACGGTTCGCCTTTTCCGAAGAGGTAATCCTGGCTGTCAGCTCCTTGAAGCTGACGTTTGTGTTTTTGTATTGAATGCCATATGGCCCATACTATGGCCAGAATCCCGACCGCCATAATTGTCCAGTCCAGCCATATAAATTCTTGCGAGTTCCAATTCATCGATTTTAGCGTATTAGTTTATTTATAGGTTCACGCTGGCTTTTCTCCATGTACTGATAGAGAAATGCCCCTTTTTTTGAATCTGCCTTGTCCTTGATGGACGTACGCATTAAAACACCCAGGGAAAGTATCTTTTTCCTGAAATTACCGGGATCCAGATTCTTCTGGTAAATTGCTTCATACAATTTCTTGAGATTGGACATTGTAAATAAATCACCCAGCAATTCCTTCCCCACCAGTTCAGTACCGGCCTTTTTCTGCAGACTGAGAAGTGAACTGTCGATCATTTCCCTGTGATCGAAAATGAGTTTGGGAAGTTTTGAGATCGGCCACCAATGTGCCCCATGCTCACTTATCAGATCGGAATCCTGTTGATTTATCCTTATCAGCGCATAATAGGCCACACTGATTACCCGGCCTGCCGGATCACGCCCGGGTTTGGAAAAAGCATGCACCTGTTCCTGGAAGATATTCTGCAGACCTGTGGTATTATATAAAACCCGCCTGGCGGCATCTCCCAGGGTTTCATTCACCCCAACGAAACCGCCCAGCAGCGACCATTTCCCCGCAGATGGCTCAAATCCCCTTCGGTAGAGTAAAACCTTCAATTCTTCCCTTTCATAGCCGAATATCACGCAGTCAACAGCCACGTAATGTTTTTCATGTAAGGTGTACGAATTATCCGGCATGATTTGCGAATGTGTATTATTCTATAAATATAAAAAGTATTTATTACTTTTAATGATAAAGTCACAAAAATTTTACCAGGCTACTTACATTTTTTTCGTGTTTAATTATTTTACTGAAAACTTATACACAGTCAGTTGTGTGTATTTTTCCCCCGGATTCAGCACCACACTGGGAAACTGCGGCTTATTAGGTGAATCAGGAAAGTGCTGGGCCTCCAGGCAAAATCCATAATGTTTCCCGTAAATGATCCCGTTAAAGCCGGTCAGGTCTCCCTGGAGGAAATTGCCGGTGTAAAACTGCACGCCCGGCTCGGTTGTAAAGGCCTGTAAAACTCTTCCTGATGCAGGCTCATACACTTCTGCAGCCTGAACAAACTGTCCGGTTTTATTTCTGAGTTTGTAATTGAGATCATATCCACCCGGAACCTGGTCAATTCTTTCACCAATCTTATGGGCACTTGTGAAATCGAACGGAGTTCCAGCCACCGGTGCAAGTATGCCTGTCGGAATCAGTGTGGCATCGGTGGGTGTAATTGAATCGGCCATAAGCACCAAATCGTGATTTAAGATATTTTCCTTGCAGGCAGTAAGATTGAAATAACTGTGGTTGGTAATGTTCAATACGGTGGGCTTATCGGTTTCAGCCTCGTATTTGATTTTTATCTCATTATTGTTTGTGAGCACATAGCTTACCCTTATTGTCAGGTTTCCCGGATAGCCTTCCTCCATGTCGGGACTAAGATAGGACAGGCTCACCACTAATGAATCGGTTGTGAAATACGTAGTGTCAACCGCGAAAACCTGCTTGTCAAATCCCTTGATTCCTCCATGGAGATGATTCACACCATTATTTACAGCCAGGTTATAAATGCTGCCATTCAGCGTGAATTTCCCCAGAGCAATCCTGTTGCCGTATCTTCCTACCAGGCTCCCAAAATAGGGATGAGATCCCTGGTATGATTTCAGGCTGTCGAATCCAAGAACCACATTTTCCATCTTTCCTTTTCTGTCGGGCACTACGATGCTGTTGATAACGGCGCCAAAGTTTGTAATTTTAACTTCCATTCCGTTTTTATTTGTGAGGGTAAAAAGCTTTATCTCCTTGTCCCCTTCCTTTCCCCAGGTGATTTCGCTCAGCGGATTCGTAGCTTCCTGTTTTGGTTTGCAGCCTGAAACCACCAGGATCAGCGCGAATAAAATAATTGTAGTTGCTTTCATATGCTATAGTTAAGGTTGTGTTATTATTTCGGGTTAAAATTTAAGCATTCTATTCTATTTTCCATTCTTCCTTCCATTCAATAATCATCCTGTTATTTTCAAAATGCATAGGAAGCCACATATAACGTGAATCTTCCAGATTCAGTTTGTTCCATTGGTCAAACAATGCAATGTATTCATTATCCTTCCCCTGAACAGGAAGTATAAAGGTACTCTGTGCATAAAATGTCTTATCGGCATCTTTGCCCCTGCAGGGATTTTCAATGATCGTGTAATTTCCCATAACGGATTCAGCCACCCCATAGGTTGCTGGATTCGGATCCCAACCGGTGCATCCCGAGGAAAGGATATAGTACTTTCCATCGTGCTTCACCATAGCCGGGGCTTCACGGCTCAGGCCAATGAACACCCGCTTTAACACACCGGAAGGCCTGAGATAGTCCTCTGACAATTCATTGATATACAGCGTCTCATTGTTCTCCGAGGAACAGATTTGGTAAGCTTTGCCATCTGTATCCCTGAACAGGGTCTGATCGCGGCTCATCTGGCCGTTAGGTCTTATGCTTCCCAAATAGGTATAGGGTCCCTGGGGCTTGTCTGCCGTGGCAACACCGGCACGGGCATACGTGTAATCTTCTGAATCGATGTGCATCCACATAACGTATTTCCGGGTCTTTTCATTGTAGATCACCTTCGGACGCTCGATGACCTTGCTGGTATGGATATCACTTGTACTGTTATCCGTAACCGGCAACAATGCAACGCCTTCATTCTTCCAGTGATAAAGATCGGAGGATGAATAGCAGGATACTCCGCCGGCATTCACCCGGTAACATTCCCAGCCTGTGCGTTCCACCAACCAGGTCTTTCCTGATTTGATCTCACCAAACCAGTAATAGGTGCCTTTATCATAAAGCAAACCGGCGCTGTGAGCATTGATCGGTTTTCCGTCCGTGTCGTTCCAAATCCGGCCGGGTTTGAATACGGAGCCGTCGTGAATGAAGCATAGGCAAGAAATGGCAACGGTGATGAGGAGACAAAGAAATTTTTTCATTTGATCTGTTATTTCAAGGGTTTCACCCTTATTACAAATTCATACCCTTGCGGCATAACACGATACTGATTAAAAACCGATCGTGCCGTGCAGCCCACGCCGCTTGTAGCATAGTCAAAATTGAAAGTGATTCCGTCAAATGGCTGAAGCTGGTATGTATACAGGGCCCTTGTAAGATTTTCAACTGAATACGGCCATGCACTGAAATTAAAGAGCTGGTCTCCTGAGAATTCAAGCCCCGTACCCTCTTTATCCAATATCCGAACCCAGGTATTGTCAGTACGCAGCCCGTAATCCTGGGGAATAAGGTATGGCTCAAACATGTTTTCAACAGATGAATTATACTTACCGATTTTATATCCGGATTTCCGGTCGGGATAGTTTTCCTGCGGCCCCCTTCCATACCACTGAACCTGGTCCAGACTTTTATCCAGCACCCATTGTGTTCCCACGCGGGGAAGCCATGCAGGCATATCGCCGCTGGGAATCACTGTATGCCGGATGGTGATTTCACCTTGTCTGTTAATTGTATAGATATAGTGGTTCTGAAAGCCATCCGATTGCTTCGCCATTGTTTGAATATCCCTGGTTTCAATTTCAACCCCCTGGTCTGTTTTCCTGTAATTGAAACTTTCAGGCATCCTGTGCAAATTGTCCAGTCCTGTTGAATACCAGTCTGTTGCCGCAAAATGTCCATACCCTTCACCCCAATGTGTTGCTCCGGAAGAAGAGCTGCCCCACTGGTCGGTTTCATTGGCCAGGGGTGGCCTCCATACATTTAATTCAGGTCCCTGGTGTAAAATTTCTTTCCCAACGCATCGCATCGATTTTAAAACACCTGCTCTCCGGTCAAAAACGTAAACAAAATCGTTTCCCTTTATGATCAGTGAATCGATGGTTTCCTCCACCACAAGATTGGAATGAAGCGGGTTCTGTGTTTCCTGCCGGAATTCGCTGACTGGAATTTCAAACTGTTCGAAGGCTATTTCAAATCCTTCTGCCGCCCACACTTTGCTTTCTTTCTGACGGAAACTTATCAAAAGTCTGCAATCATTTATCTCTTTTTTTTCAGGTTTCTGAAATGGAATTTTCACGGCTGCCTTGTCACCGGGATTGATATCAATGATCAGCATCCCCTTATCCACCGTATCACCGTCTGCCATCAGCATCCACACCGTTTGCAGGTCACGAAGATTTGTAAACAGGTAATGATTGCTGATTTCAACCAGTCCTTCATTGGCATCGATGAGTTTTGCAGATACCGGCTGGCCTGATTTTTTGATCTGCCACATCTCCGGCTGGGGACGCCGGTCGGGCCAGATCGATCCATAAGTCCTAGCACCGATGCCAATACTGAAAAACTCACCCTCCTGCTTCATTTCCTCAAAATCAAGCCAAAGGGCGGAATTTCTTTTCAATTCATCAGAAGGTGCAACAAGTTGTTCAGGTTTTAATGCCTCATCAAAGATACCGACCATATCGATCACAGCATCACAAAGGTAATCAGCTGTTTCCTGCCCGTGGATTTCAGCATTCCTGCCCACGTTGACCGGGAAGGGAAGGTTTTTAATATTTCCGGTTGCAGGGACTTCAATACCGGGTTTGCCATCGATGACAAGGTTCAGTTTGCTGCCATTATATACAGCCACTATCTGGTGCCAGCTATTATTCCAGTTTGAAGGCAGGGGATTATGAACTGCATACCTCTTATCAGTTGTAATATAGAATTCAATGGAGTCTTCGCCCATTTGACGAATTCCATATTGAAAACTACCTTTATTGATCAGGGTCCCCGAAGAACTATTTAATGAACGCGGATAAACCCACATTGACAGGGTAAGTTGATTTCCACTGATTTCAACCGCATTGTCGCGGTATACCTCAATCCACTGGTCATGGCCGTTCAGATCGATACCCCTGCCCGTTTTTCCGCTGACAAGCGTAGCCCTGCCCATTACATTCACCTGAACATGGTTTTCGGAACCATCCCGGAGGGAGATCACTTTTTCACGCAGTCCCGGACTTACAAAATCCCATATGGCACCTCCCATGCTTCGCGGGTAGGCCCGGATCATCTCCCAGTAATCATCAAGACCACCGCCACCATTGCCTGCCACACTGAGATACTCATCCATAAATGAGGGCCTTGGATCTATACTGTCGGGCACCATGCCCACCAGGGTCACCATTTCAAAGGGTGTGTAATAACGCGGTCCGATTATATCCTCGCAGGGATGTGCAAAGGCATTACCACCATACATCCAGTACCGGGTAGGATCAAGTTTTTTACCCTCTTCAATCACAGCACAGATATTGTTGCCCTCGCCGCTTTCATTACCTGCACTCCAGAAAAGCACAGAGGGATGATTGCGGTCGCGCAGCACCATCTTTTGCACCCGTTCAACATACATGTCACGCCACTCCTCCAATTCCGATACATATTCAGTTGCATGGGATTCGTCACCCGTTTCATCAATAATATAGATCCCGTATTCATCTGCCAGATCGAGATACCTGATCACAGGCGGATAATGCGAGGTACGCACACAGTTTATGTTGAATTGTTTAAGAAGGTTAAAATCTTTACGAATGGTTTCTTCATTCATCGCATGACCCAGGTCGGGATGCTGCATATGGCTGTTAATTGCGTTCAGCTTAACAGGCTTTCCATTCAGGTAGAAAACCTGGTTTCGTATTTCCGTTTCCTTGAAACCAATGCGGCCGGAAATGATTTCCTGCGTTTTTCCGGTTACATCGATCAATTCGAAGACCAGTGTATACAGATGGGGAAATTCAGCTGACCACTGGTAAGGATTGATAATTTTTTCAGAAAGATTAACTGTCTGTTTTGAGTCGGGCTTAATTTCAAACGGTGCGGAAATTAACGTATCAACCGCCTGATTATTATTAAATAAAGTTGCCCTTATCTTATGATTACCTCTTGCGGGACCAGCAAAATTTTTAACATCGATGGCAAGAGCAAGCAAGGCATCCTTATAGTCCTCATCAAAATCAGTAGTGGCATACCAGTCAGAAATATGCACTTCTGGAGCCGCATAAAGCCATACATCGCCGAAAATTCCAGCCAGCCTCCAATAATCCTGGTTTTCAAGATAATACCCGTCGGAATATTTATAAACATTCACCGCCAGTATATTTTTGCCGGGTTTCAGATACCGGGTAATGTTATATTCTGCCGGTTCCTGGCCTCCTTCATTGTACCCGGCTTCCTTTCCGTTAATCCAGATAAATGAGGCAGAAGCGGCCTTTTCCAGGCGTAGGAATACCTGTTTGCCTTTCCAGTTTGACGGCAATTCAAAAGTTTTCCGGTAGGACCCCGTGGGATTGTATTCATGAGGTACCCGTGGAGGTGTGGGCTTAAAAGGGGTGGTCACATTCCGGAACAGCGGATCTCCAAATCCCTGCATTTCCCAGTTTCCGGGAACCACGATTGAACTCCACTCCTTATCATTAAAGTCCGGATTGTAGAATTCAGCAGGGGTACCCTCAGGTGTCCCGCTGTAAAAAAACTTCCAGGCGCCATTCAGGGACAGGTAACTGCCTGATTTTTCCATAGTCCCTGCGAGGGCTTCCTGTGCAGAGGTATAAGGAACCAGGGGCACATGACCCGGTTCCTGGTTTATTTCAAAAACTGAAGTATTTTCAATAAAATCATATACATGGTCAAGATAATTCAATTCCTGTGCGGAAACCGAAGCTACCGGAAAAAACACTGCAAGCAGAATTCTTAAAAAATTGGGCTGGTTCTTCATGTATACTGAGAGAATTGGACAAGTGAATAAATTAATCTATTTCCACTGAATAACCATAGTTTCTTCAGCAGCTATCCATACCTTGTTTTTATCCGTTTTGCCCGTTTTGTCAGAAAACAAAACAAAAGGCCTGAGGTTTCTGCTGTTTACCAGTTCAACTTCCCTGTCGCCTTTGCTTTTGTTAATGATAACGGTGATATAGGAGTCCCCTGAATGCATTGTTTTCATCAGCATTCCTGTCGCCGGAGCCTTAAACCTGAAGGGCACCGAAGATAAATTTGACTTTACTTCACCATTCAGAAGGGCTGAAAGCGGTTCATATCCCTGAATCCTTCCTGCCAGACCGATGAGGCTAGGTATCCAAAGTACTTCACCTTTTCCATAGATATTCCGTGTGGCAATGATTTCGTTGTTATGGAAGCCAACCGCTTTGGCTGCAGTAACGGCCATTGTTCCGCGCCAGCAGTGCCCTGGTATAGTAAGGGACGGATCCTTGAGGGGGACCTCAAACAGGTTGCCTTCAAGTTTGAATTCCCGGATGTTTCCCCCGAAAAGCTTTTCCAGCGGGAATCCTGTTTTCATGATGCAATGGGCATGTTCATCGTAATAGGCCGTCAGGCCATCCACAATCAGCTTGCCTCCTTTTGATACAAATTCATCGAGGTTTTTCCAGTACCTTGAAGGAATCGATACCTGGTGGGCCAGGATAATAACCGTTCCTGTGTAATCTGAACGCGTAAAATCAAATTCATCCATTTCTTTCAGATTACACTGCATCCCCATTTCGCCGAGGGCTTCGAAATAGCTGAGGGCAGATTTCATTACCCCGCCTATATCGCGACCTTCATAATGATCTCCCCCGGTCTGCATTTTCTTTTCAACCCAAAGCGATTCACGGGTATACAAAATGTTGATCCCTGATTCAACAGGACTGGCAGCAGCAAATAAAGATTCGTTTTCTGCAATTACCTTTGCCACGGCAGCTGCAGCAGTCAGCCTGTCGCTGGGATTATTCTGAAAATCGATCATGGCCCATTCACCCGCTTCAAAACCGGAAGCACGCGGGTTGAATGTCCAGAATATTGCGCCCTTTCCTCCACTGGCGATAACGTTCCATAACCACTGGTCAATTTCCTCGCGTGAGGGACACATGGCATTAAAACCGCTATAGGTATTATTTCCTCCCTGGATTTCTGTCATCAGCCAGGGCAAGGGACCGGCACCGGAACGGATGATCTCGCAATTGGCCGACATGGCCACCGAATACTGGCTTCTTTTGAAATAGCCAAAATGCCAGCTGGCATGGGAAGAACCACCGAGTGATGTCAGTATTTTTCTCCAGGCGGGAAAATTGTATTCAGCCACATTTTGAAATATTGCGTGGTTATTTACATGCAAATGACTTCCCGGATCATATTTATAAACTTCTTCCTTCAGCCAGTTTAAAAACCAGGTATTATAATCGACGAGGAACCGCTCTTCATCAAAAGTAAAAATGCTGTAGCCTTTACTGGTATAGGTTTCAGCCGGCTGCAACTGTTTCCATTCCTCAAACATTTTGCGGGTAAAATTTTCATCAGGCAATTTTCCGCTGCCGGGTTCATTAATAAGCACCCACCCATAGCAGGATTTGAATTGCTTAAAATGGGTGACCAGGTTTTTGATGTATTCCGCAACAGATTTCAAATGTTCATCATGATGAGGAAATTTGAATCCACCGACATCGGTAAAATCAGTGGCTGGAAACAGGTTGCCCCATACCTTTATACCATGCTTTTCCGCTGCCTTGTAGGCAAGGTCGAACAGTGTAAAATCCCAGGTACCATCTGCCCTGTGCATATAGGTTTCAAACATCCGGATACGGCAGATTGTCATCCCGTTCTCTTTCATCAGCCGGTACCAGGTATCTATTTCTTCGGCAGTCTGGCCGGGCTCTATGAATATCTCCGCACCGATCATCGGGGCGATCTGCTGCATCGGGGGCGGATCGGTTTGCTGCATTACAGCGGAATTTTGCGAATATCCGCCGGAAAGGGATAAGGCTAAAATTAAAACGGGAAAAATTAATTTTTTCATGATTTTAAATAAAATTCTACAACGATATCCCCCGCTTCATAATTCATCATTCATCATTCATCATTCATCATTCATAATTCATTTGGAGGCATCATATTGACTGATCTTTGCCAGGATACGGGTTTCCGCATCGTCATACATTTCCTTTATGAAGTCATCAGAGAAGTTGAAGGTGCGTTCCTCCAGCTTCAGGCTGTCAATCCTTTCGAAAAGCCGGACCCTGGCCTGCTCAATATCCTTGCCATAAATATGGTATGAATCGGCCTGCCAGTTCAATCTTCCGAGCTTAACTGTTTTCCCGGTACGCCGGGCAATTTCGGCAGCCACAATTTCCCTGTTGAACTGAATAAAGCCGAACATATTCATGAAACTCGCACCCCATGCATCGTTGCTCCGAAAACGGATATTACAGTTGAGCCAGTATATACCTTCGCTGTCCTCCAGTATCCTGTACCATAGCGATTGAAGGCAGGGCGGGTCAAAACAGTCAAGGTCAATATTCGGCATCCAGGTGATCATCTGTGCCTGCCTTGTAAAAGGCTGCTTACATAATTTATCAATAACCGCCTCTATCTGGTTTATATTGAAAAAACCCTTGATTCCGGATCCATCGGCTCCGGATTCCTTCCATGTACCGTATTTTTCCAGCCTGCCATGATACGTATATTCCCAACGAGTGTCTGCCGGATCGTTCATATTCTTTACCCAGTGGTCCTTGAATCCCTTCAGTTCCAGTACATATTCCTTGAGGTCTTCGATGCCTCCGGGAAAAGCCATATGGATCATAGGCTCGCTTTCCGGTTCTTCGATAGTCAGGTTTAATGTGCAATCGAGACTTTCCGGGTCTCCGGGTTTGTCATACTGCGTTTTAAAACGGATCCCCCGGTTGTAGAGTTCAACCAGTGCCTTTTCGAACGCCTGTGCCAGCGACCTTTCTGAAACAGTGATTACGGGAATATTTAGCATGTATACTATATTTTATGAATATTAGTCAGATTTATACGATTTCACCCTTGAGCTATCTTTCTTATTGAAAATGAATATCTTACAGGGAAAGGCTGGTCTCTCCTGATTTCAATGAATACATTTTCCCCGCCCATACAAGTGTTCCGGTCAGATTCACAGGTAAATTCACCTTCACATTCCATTTCCCTTTTTCCTGGACATATCTCACGGATATCTTACCCAACGGATGCGGCATTTCGCCGGCTGCTGTTTTCAGGTCTCCCAGGTGCGGCTCAATCTTCACCCGTTTAAATCCCGGTGCATCTGTATTAATACCCAGTACGATCCGGTAGAACTCTATATTCGGACTTGCACCCCATGCGTGGCAATCCGACCGTGCTGTGTTTACATTGGAATCTTCGGCCCAGGTGGTCATGCCCATGGCAATATTCTCAAACCACTTGTCGAGCCATGACAGATAATTATTGCCCAATCCTGCCTTAACACAGGCAAGATGCAAATAGTATTTGAAATAAATGGAGGCCGGGGCAAGGGAAGGATCATCCAGCATTTTTTTGGCCAGCATATTGCTTTCCGCTCCGGAAACCATGCCGGTAAGGATCGCCAGGGTATTTGCATGTTGAGAAAAAAGATCCTTTTCCGGTGTATCGGCATATAAACCTTTCGAAGCATCCCAGTATTTCTGCTGAATTGTTTGTTTCAACAGTTCAGCCCTGGTAAGGTATTCCTTTGAAAATGCATCCATTCCCAGGTTATGCTCCAATTCAGCTGCAACCTGGTATGTCCATAGTAATTGCAGGTCCAGCACCGCCGAACTGCCTTCTTTTCCAAAGGGTGCTGCCCCACCCGACCAGCCTTTCCGGTCTTCGACCCAATCGGTAAAAAGCCAGTATGGAACTCCTTTTAAGGAACCGTCCTGCTGCTGGTATTTATTAAAGAAGGTAAGCACCTCCCTGGTACCGTGGATCTTATCCTTTACGAAACTGCTGTCGGGACGGTACATCCAGTAATCATGCAGCATACCGATATACCAGAGGGAAAACGTAGGAATGATCTGCAGTGAGAAGGAAGGATGACGGCTGCCCGTCACGCCTTCAGCAATACGGGAATGATCCATCAGGTTCAGGGCATTCCTTACAAGCCGGTCATCCCCGCTGTTATAAAAGCTTACCATAGCCTGGATGCGGGTGTCACCAATGTATTCGAGCTGCTCATAAAAAGGGCAATCCACGTAGGTTTCAATGGCGCATAGCCTGGCAGTTCGCCAGCCAATATCAAGTACTTTTTGAAGTGATGTGTTATCCGATTCAAACCGGGCATTCATCTCAAACGGGTAACCGGTAAAAGTGCCATAGAAGTCATCAATAACCAGTGCTTCATCTTTGGTTTCAACTGAAAGAAGGATATACCGGAACGTTCTCCAGTACAGTGAAGTAAACTCCTGCATCATGCTACCGTCGGATACCAGGCTGTCTTTTTTACCCAGGAAGATTTTTTCCTTCACCTCATCGCGGTTACCCTTGCCATATATTTTATCGGACCCCATATAACCGCCACCTTTTACTTTATAAAAGGATGAATTGGCAGGGATAAAAAGTGCCTCGGTAGTCTTTATAAGGATCCCGGCATCTTTACCTTTGGAAAAAAGAAGTGTGATATAAGCATTGGTAAGGTATCCCTGATCAAGCAGAATATTTATTTTGCTATGGGCCGCAACGGTAAACGATGCCGGCCTGGCAGGAAAGTCCTTTGGTAAAACCATATTCGATTCACGAACACTGAGAAGTCGCTGGGTCTGAAGCTCCCTGGCAGGAATTACAGATGGAACAAGCATCCATCCGAAGGCATCGCTCATTCCCTTTGGTGATCCGCTCCGCCAAAATGAAAGGGCAGCAGCACTCCAGGATGAATCATCAAAGTTTTCTTTTTTCCAGCCCCGGATACTTTTACGCATATCAATACATTCTCCCGGACCGGTAACATAATATCCGATCACCTCCGGAGAATCCAGGGGACTATAACTTTTATCACGGGTGCATTTCCAGGAATTATTCGTGTTTACAGCCGATTCCGCAGGAGTATTCCCTTGCGTAATAAAACCCGTCCGCCATGAAATTTGCGCTTCAGGCCGCAGTTCTCCTTCATTCCAGACAAGAGCAGAAAGTATGTTTTTACCTGCTGACAGGTAGGGGGCCAGATCCACGGTTTCAAAATTCCAGTAATACAGGTCTCCACGGGCAGGACCGGCTGAAACGAGCTTTTCATTTACAAAAAGCTTATACCGGTTATCGGCAGAAACATGCACCACATAAGCGGAAGGTTTGGCGGACAGGGTGATTTCTTTCCTGAACATGTAAACACCATATCCGTTGGGAGTTGCACCCGGCACTGTGATCCAGTTAGCATCCCACTGCTTTTTGAGCAGGTCGGGATTTATGGATTGTGAATTAATAAAACAATTGAAAGTCATAAGTATAAACATGACAATACCAATGACCCGGATTTTAAAATTTCTGCATGACAGTGAAGAATTCATCCTGATATCTTTTAGTAGTTGATTATTTCAAATTAATATTGAACAAGGAACACCGAACGCCGAATTTCGAAGGCCCCGGTGAGAATCACCTTAAGAGAAATCATTACACGCGACGTTTCCTGAACTTCATTATTCATCATTCGGTGTTCTCCCGAAAAAAGTCGGGACAGGCTTTGTTCGGTGTTATTTTAAGTTGTTCACTCTTTCTTACCAACCATTTCTGTCCCTGCAACCTCAACCCGGATAGAAACAACCATGCCCTCATTATCCCGCTGAAAGGTCACCACATGACTGCTGGCATCTGTAAACCGGTCCTTCTCATCCTGAACCGGAAATAGCTCGCCCTGGTTACTGTTTATTGAAATAAAGATCTTGCCTTGCTGTGCCGAAACTTCAATCAGGTCAGACATTCCTCCTTCAACTTTGAATTTTCCAACATAATCCACATAATCAGCATGGTCATCCACCATTCTTTTCGCAGCAAAATGCCAGGATCCTGAACCCACTTCAAGCACCACATATCCCTCTTCCACAGGCATAACTTTAATTCCGGGAACCTGGGTCAACACCTTATCACCTTCTGTAACATCATCGGCATTGATGGCAGGTATAAAAACAGTGGACTTTGTATTGGCAGGAATAACAATATCGAATAAAATCCTTTCAGGCTCAACCTTCCATTTGCTGCCCAGGGTACCATAATAGGTCTCCAGACTTGCCGAGGCACTTGAAAATCCCCCGCCGACATGAGGCTTGATCATGGAATGCTTGTAGCCCGGGCCATCCTCATAGGTATCAAGACCCGCCATCACCCGGTACATCCAGTCCCCGATTGCACCGTAAGCATAATGGTTCAGAGAATTCATCGAAGGAGTCTGGAAGGTGCTGTCCGGTTTTATACCATCCCATCGTTCCCAAATGGTAGTAGCCCCCATTTTCACAGGATAGAGCCAGGATGGATATGTATCCTGAAGCAGCAATTTATAGGCCAGGCCTGTATATCCAAACCGGGTCAATACATGACACAAATAGGGAGTTCCAAGGAAGCCGGTTGTAAGATGATTACCGTATGAATTTATGTTTTCTGCCAGCCGTGTAGCTGCCTGTTTACGCAAAGCCTCCGGTAACATGTCGAAATTCAGGGCCAGCACATAAGCTGTCTGGGTACCTGAAACCAGCCGGCCACTGGGTGTCATATACTCCTTAACAAATGCTTCTTTAATTTTGTGAAGGAGCACTGAATAAAATGCTGCATCTTCTGTTTTGCCAAGCACTTCTGCAGCCTTAATCAAAAGCCGGGTTGAATTTGCATAGAAGCACTGTGCGATCAGGTATTTGTCGGTTACCGCAGCTCTTCCGTCATTGTCGTCCTCAGGCCGGTAAAATAACCAGTCACCAAAATGAAAACCGGTATTCCACAAATCATTTCTGGCTATCCGGCGGATGCTTTCAACGTATGTCTTCATCGACAAATATTGTTGTTCCAGGATCCTTTTATCCCCATAAGCCAGGTACATGTTCCACGGAACAATGGTGGCAACATCTGCCCATCCGGTGCTGTTGACGGAATTCACATCCAGTACGTTGGGTACAACAAACGGAACAGCGCCGTTCACCTGGTCCGCCTCAACATCCCGAAGCCACTTGGAAAAGAAATTATTGACATTCATATTAAAGGCGGCCGTTCGTGAAAACACCTGGGCATCACCTGTCCATCCCAATCGTTCATCCCGCTGCGGGCAGTCGGTCGGCACATCCAGGAAATTGCCTTTTTGCCCCCACTGAATATTATGCTGAAGTTGATTGATCAGGCCGTTTGAAGATATAAAAGTCCCGGTGGGAGTCATATCGGAATACAATGCAACGGCAGTGAAATTTTCAGGTTTTATATCTCCCGGATAACCTTCAATCCGGATATACCGGAATCCATGCCAGGTAAAATGAGGCTCAAATACTTCTTCTGCACCTCCTTTGAGAATATAGGTGTCCTGCGCCCTGGCTTCCCTGAGATTTATGGTATAGAAGTTTCCTTCTTTATCCAGTGCCTCTGCATGTGAGACAAGAATTTTATCCCCTGCTTTTCCAGTCACCTTTATTTGCATCCATCCCACGAGGTTTTGTCCAAAGTCAATAACGGTTTCTCCTTTTGGAGTCCTGAATATTTTTTGAGGAATAAAAGTCTCATGCTTTTTCACCGGCTCATTAACAGTGGCCAGCAGTTTCTGTGTGGGAAATGCTGTTTCCTTAACACCGCTCCAGTCTTTGTCATTGTAACCGGGAAGGGTCCATCCCGACTTATCCATCCGGGCATCAATGGTTTCGCCGTTATAAATTTCAGAATATCTCACAGCTCCGGTGGATGATTTCCAGGTCCGATCCGAAACAATGCTTTCTTTGGAGCCGTCACTATAGGTAATATCAACCTGGCAAAGCAGGGAAATATCCTTACCATAAAAATTAATGTTGTTGCCAAATCCGATGATGCCCCTGTACCATCCATTGCCAAGCATCACACCGATGGCATTGGCACCTTGTTTCAGAAGCGGGGTCACATCATAAACCTGGTATTGCAGCCGGTTCCTGTAAGCCGTCCAGCCGGGTGTAAGATAGGCATCGCCCACCCTCTGTCCGTTGATTTGTGCATCATACATTCCATGTGCTGTAATATATGCCATGGCAGAAGCCACCTTTTTTGAAACGACAAAGTCCTTTCGCATGAGAGGACTGGGTCGCATGACCAGGTCTTCAGCATAATCAGGCTGTATCCACTTTGCTTTCCAGTCGGATGCATTCATAAAAGCCATCTGAAAAGTGGCAGGTTTACTCCATGAAGAAGTTCTGCCTTCATTATCAGTTACCCTTGCCTGCCAGGTATATTTAATGCCCGACTGAAGGGTGGGACCATTGTAAATTATATGAACCGATTCGCCAGAATTGACCTTGCCGGTCAGCCACACGTCCGTCTTACCCTGTGTTACTTTCAACTCATAAGCTGTTTGGCTGATGTTTCTTTTTTCTGACGAAAGCTGCCAGGAAAAACGGGGTTGACTGATATCAAGACCAATGGGATCCTTAGAATTCTCGGTAAGCAGGTTGACAAGATTCACCTGGCCGGGAAGCAATAATGAAAATAGCTGAAAAACAGCTACTAAGCAAATGAGTTTTTTCATGGGTTCAAGAATAAATAGGGGATAAAGTAATTATCAGGATTGCAGATCATTCTCCTATCAAACCTAAGAAAAAACAACAGGTTTTCATTATGTTTTTTGATCATTGTTTTATATAAAATGATAATTTTAGATCCGTCGCCTAATAATTACCTGCATTGCGGTGATCAAAATGTGGCCTTTCGGTTCGTTTCAGAGGTATGCTCATCCCATCGGTCGATTCGAGCCAGTCGTAGATTGACTTGTTCAGTTCACGGATGAGTGACTGGTGCCCGGGCGAAGCGATCAGGTTTCGGGTTTCATCCGGATCGTCTGTCAGATCATATAGCTCGTTGGTATCCCAGATGCCATGATAATGGATATATTTATACCGGTCAGTTCGAACACCAAACATGGTGGGTGTTTGAGGAAAGTCATATTCCCAGAAATACTCATAAAAGATTTTATCCCGCCAGGGAATATGTATACCCTTAAGTAACGGCATTAATGAGTATCCTACCATATTTCCGGGCTTGCTGATACCGGCATAATCCAGGATGGTGGGTGCAATGTCTACATTCTGCACCATATTTTCAATTACTGTTCCTCCCCTTATCAGGGCCGGACACCAGGCCAGCATGGGTACCCGTACCGATTCTTCATAAAACTGCCTTTTATCAATCAATCCATGTTCTCCCCAGGCAAAACCATTGTCACCCATATAAATGACCAGGGTGTTTTCATCCAGCCGCGACTTTTTTAAATAATCAAGAACGGCTGCTATGCTTTCATCCACAGAGCACAAAGTTTCGCAATAATTCCTTACCTGGGCTTCCCATGGCCGTCCATGATAGGAATAGTCCACTCCATGCCAGCTCTCACGCTGGTTTTTAACCCAATCAGGCATCATGGCTTTACCATAATAGTCCATTCCGGAAGTAGCCCTGTGAGTGACAGAATCTATACCTGGCAATAAGGGGATCCCATACTTCGGAATATTGAACGAAGCAGGCAATACGATCTTTTCATTGGCATAGATACCCCTGTGCCGTTTGGCGGGACTGAAATTGTCATGCACTCCCTTATGTGACAAATACACAAAAAACGGCTTGTCGGCAGGGACATTTTTCATGAATTCAATGGCATGTTCTGTAATGAGATCAGTCACATAGGTACTGTCAGAATATTGAACCCATCTCCCATCCACATTTATCCGGGGGTTCCAGTATTCTCCCTGGCCCCTGAATCCTTCCCAATGGTCAAATCCCGATTGCGGGTCACCTGTATCATTTCCCATATGCCATTTTCCAAAAAAAGCAGTCTGATAACCTTCCCTTTGCAAATACTGGGGAAAGAATGTCAATCCACCAGGCAACGGGGCTGAATTATCCACGACCTTGTGCGTATGAGAATATAATCCGGTTAATATGCTGGCACGGCTGGGCGAACACAGCGAAGTAGTCACAAAAGCATTTTTAATAAGGGCTCCCTCTGCCGCCATTCGATCCATACCAGGTGTCTTTAACCAGGGAATTTTTTGCATGAATCCGATGTAATCGTACCGGTGATCATCCGATAAGATGAAAACAATGTTCAGGGGCTTAGGCGCCTGACTTTTTTTATTGGTCTCACTATCTGCGGCTTCAATCAGGCCATGCCATCCAGCCAGCAGTACAAAAACTATCAAATGTCTCATTTGCATCCCGGTCAGATTTCTAGCTTCATTTTCAGGAAATCAAATTTAATTAAATTCCGCCTTAATTCAATTGCCGGAAACTCAATGCAGCAGATTACGGAGCCTTATTTCGCCGGATTAAATTGTGCATCCAGCCATTTATACCGTTCCTGCCACTGGTCCGCTTCGGCGCGTGTGTTGACATCAATATGCATTACCATGGAAGGCTTTCCATAAACGGCTTTTGGCCATTCGGGCAAACCAATGCCATTGGGATTGCCTGTTTTGATAAAATTGGCAAAGTACTCCTGTAAAACGGCTGATACCTGATAATCTTCAGGTTTCCAATCATAAACGATGTTTGAGGGCAAATTGCCCATGGCATATTCAATTTCAGCTGCATGTACTGCACCGGTGGCAGTGGCATTTCCTTTGTTATCACGCATGTTTGGCCGGGGACGCTCATAATAATAACGATATACTGCGCCGCCCCCGGTTTTCAAATGGCTGTCATACCATTTCCAGGTGCTGTAAGCAATGAATCGGTCGCCTGAAAGGGCTGTGGCTGACTTCAGCATCTCCTCCGGATTGGAAGCGGGATAATATTTCAGGGCCTCGCCGGACTTATCTCCATAAAGGTTTTGCAGTGCTTTGGTATAATTCTCTGTTGTAGGCTCCTTTCCGCCTAAAATCATCCTGTAATTCATTTCTTCGGAATTCCAGCCCAGCAGTAATGGAACATGGGCCTGCTGACCGGAAATATAAATATCTACCGGCAATTTGGGAAAGAAATACCCGTCCACCGTAGCGGCAAATGCTGAAATGCCCAGTTTGGAACCAGCTTCCAGAATTTTCTGGGCAGGCATGGCACGCAGGTCTGCGAGGGAGGATGCTCCCAGGCTTGCCGCAAATTTCACACCCTTCTCTTCAGCCTCCGCAAGGGCCACCGGTGCCAGTGTGGGATTTATAATGGCACCGCTTTCACCAATAGCTCCCGCAATCAGGTTTTTCGATAAGGGAGATGCCATCTGGGCACTCACTGACAGTGACCCCGCCGATTCACCGGCAATGGTAACCCTTTTCGGATCACCGCCAAAGGCAGCTATATTCTGCTGTACCCATTTCAGCGCAGCCCACTGGTCCATCAGTCCATAGTTACCTGATCCGTGGTATGAAGTTTCTTTTGATAATTCGGGATGGGCAAAAAAACCAAAGACTCCCAGCCGGTAATTGACGGTGAGGGCAACAATTCCTTTGCGGGCCATGCTTTCACCATCATAACGAGGCTCTGAACCATCGCCGGCCACAAATCCTCCACCATAAAAATAAACCAACACAGGCAGTTTTGCATTTTCCATTTTAGCGGGCGTCCATACGTTCAGATAGAGACAATCCTCACTCACCCCGTCCGATCTGAATACCATATCACCAAAGACGTTCATCTGCATGGCCCGGGCACCAAACTGCCAGGCCTTGCGAACGCCTTCCCAGTTTTTTACCGGCTGGGGAGCCTTCCACCGCAGGTCACCCACAGGTGGCTGGGCAAAGGGGATACCCCTGAATATGGCAATACCCGAACTCGAAATACCTTCCAGAAGTCCATTTCCGGTTTTGGCGCGGGGGTTGCTGCTGTTTAACTGTGCGCAAAGTGCAAGGGGTGAAACCAGCAAAAATACAGCTATTATAATCTTCATATTAATTGGTTTAATGAAATTATTCAAAGTTGAGTCTACTACAAAAAGCGAGATTTTGAGATGTGCCACAAAGTCACGAAGGCACGAAGTTAATTATTTATTTCATATTCAATATCTTATGAAATCAATACTTTGTGTCTTTGTGCCTTTGTGGCTATAAAAACCCTTTTCGGAGTAGACTCAAAGTTAAAATTTACAAACAACAGTTTCGATAATTTTAGCACGACTATTGCGCTATTGCCAATCCAACCATCGAATCTGCCGTTCCATAATATAAAAACCATTTACCCTTGAAAAATACGAGTCCTTCAATAAAGGTAGTACCGGCCTTATATTGTCCTGAAACCTCGTGGGGCAGATCAGGTTTGATAAAGAAAGTTGCCGCCCTGTCGATGGCCTTTGTCGGGTCATTCCGGTCAAACAGGACCTGTCCGCCACAATAGGTGTTTTCCGGAATGGCCGGATCGGCATTTTCTCCTTTTGCATTCTTTCCATTATATAACAATACAATTCCTTTTTTGGTGAGCAAAGCCGGGGGGCCGGGTTCCGTCAGATCACTGTCAAACATATTCTTTCTTGTTGTAATTGCCCTTGCCAGTTCACCCTTTTCATCCTGGGTGGGTGTCCAATCAATGAGATCGTCGGAAAATGCTGCATTCACAAATCCCTCGCCCCAGTACATCCAGTATTTGCCGTTGATTTTAGCGGCTACTATTTTATCGTCTTTCAGCGTGGTTACAATGGATCCCGATTTTGACCAGGTGTTAAGATATTTTCCGTTGTATGCCCTGGCGAAAGCAGGGCCTTTCTTTTCCCAATGAATTAAATCCCTTGATGTGGCAATACTTAACCTGGCAACAATTTTATTCCAGCTGGTATACGCGAGCACATAAGTTCCATCTTCTGCCTGTACTATCCTTGGATCCTCACATCCCCCCGGATAATCATACTGAATAAAACTGTTGCTGTCCGGATACAAAACAGGATCTTTCATTTTTTGAAAGTGAATGCCATCATCGCTTACCGCCAGGCCAATCCGTGATGTACGGCCGCCAATGCCTGCAGCAGGATTGTCCTCGGCACGGAAAAGAAGATATACCTTACCTTCTCTCACAATGGCTGCCGGATTAAAAACATCTGCCTTTTGCCATTTTACCCATTTCTTTTGAACAGGACAAAGAAACTGGTATGTGCTATCAGCTGTTAATACAGGGTTCTCAGCCGGCTTCTCAAATTTGCCCAGTTGCCAGGCAGGAGAAGTGCAGGAGATAAACAGGCATAAAACTACTAGGATTCTGATATTCATAATGGTGGATGTTTAATGTGCAAATGTGCAAATGTGCTAATATGCTAATGTGCTAATATGCTAATGTGCAAATGTGCAATTGTACTTTATAAGGTCAGTATGGCTACAGCAACGATCCCGAAGGCATATCCCTGATCATGATCCGTTCATCCCGATCGGGATCATTTATAGCTTCACTTTTCGCTCCGTCGAACACCATGGTTGCCCTTTTTTCATTGGTATAGGCAGGCCATGGAAGACCTTTCTGTCCCGGGTCACTGTTCCGTGCAAAAGCAGCCCAGGCCCCGCTTAGTTGTAATGAAAGCTGTTCCGACTCCGGGAACAGGGTTAACCTCATGGTCAGTGGCAGATCCGATGTATGAAATGCCCTGATTTTTCCATCGGCCAACGGTGTATTCCACTGGCAGTAATAGACAAATACCCTTGCCTTACCTCGCGCCAGCTGCAATTCTGCCTGCCTGGCAGCATTATAACGGGCGCCGCGGTCGGTAGCAATTCGAAAATACAGGTCACTCGGACTTTCCTTCGGATGATCCCTCTTGTAAAGTGACAGCAGTGCGTCCACCTTATCATCTGGCACCTTCGCTTTTACCAATTCAGCGCGCAAGCTGGCATCATCCAGTTTATATAGATTTTCATTTGCCAGGGAAAAGAGTGATAATTCATCCTTGTCATTTCCGATCATGAGTGGTATGCCTGCCGATATTTCCGGAGCATCCGGATCCCAGGGATGTCTCAGCAGAGAATGGCCGTCTATTACAGGCCCAAGACCCATCGGACCGCCTGCAGCTACCTTAAGCAATTCAGCAGCCGGAACCTTTAAAAGGTCATCCACTTTGGTCAGACCCAGTTTGGTCATCATTGCACTGGCATACTTAGTTGCAGTTTCGGCATTCGTGGCCCTGAACATGCTTCCACTCTGAATGGCCGCCTTATGGAACAATCCTCTGGCTGCAGGCATGGCCAGCAGTGTTGATACTTTGGCTCCTCCTCCGGATTCCCCGAAGATCATCACATTTTCAGGATCACCGCCAAAATTGGCTATGTTGTCGCGAACCCATTCCAGTGCTAAAATAAGATCAAGCTGACCCGGGTTGCCCACTGCATATTTTTCACTCAGGCCACCCAGATAGGTGTATCCGAAAATATTCAAACGATGGTTGACACCAACCAGCACAACATCCTGTTCCCGTACATGCCTGTCACTATAAACGGTAAGTAAACCCGATCCACCGGAAAAACCTCCTCCGTGAATGTACACCATCACCGGACGCCTGCCACTTAATCCTTTCGTTAATATATTCAGATTAAGACAGTTTTCGCTGTCAGCCTGCCGGGCAAGTTCCACCCTGTCAGGGCGACCTCCAGCAAAGTAAGCTCCAATCAAGGCATCCGTAAATATAACGCCAGGTGCCTGCACACATCGTTGCCCGTTAACTGTGGCATCATACAGTCCACTCCATTTATCAGGCATTGAGGGTGGCAGGAACCGTGCCATGCCTTTCGTGGGACCACCATAGGGGACGCCTTTGAATATGGACACTCCATCCACAGCATAACCGCGGACCTTCCCATAGATGGTTTCGGCATCAACCGGAGTGGACTTTTTACAAGATAATAGTGCAGAACTTCCGGTTCGCGACCTGGAAAATGCTGAACCAGCAGTTCCTGCCAGCATAATAGCAGGAACACCCGCCATGGAACTAATTAAAAATGACCTTCTATTCATATACTATGAAAAAATCCCTGCAGGAAACTGAATCCCTGCAGGAGTTTTAAATGTTATTTTGAATCAATACTTAAAATGGTAACAGGCCCCAGCAATCCTGACGGAAGCAACGGAGCATCGGCCCGGTAAAATGGCATTGTCGTATAGGTTATCTTTTGCTCTACACCGGGCTGAGCATCACCAATCAGCCTGTTCACCCAGAGGTTGGTAACCTTTATCTCGAGTTTATTTTCACCCTCTTTCAAATCTCCTGTGACATTGACGTGGAAAGGTGTTTTCCAGACGATGCCCAGTGATTTCCCGTTGACAATGACTTCAGCCAGGTTTTTAACGCTCCCCAGATCAAGCCATAACTGACTGCCCTGATTAAACCATTCTGTGGGAGCCTGAATGGCTTTTGAATAGATTCCTGTTCCCGAAAAATATTTTATTCCCAAATCTGTGTTTTCATTCCAGGGGATCAGTGTTTCAAGCACGGCCTGGCCGGGAGCTCCCCTATCCGGCTGGAAGGTGACAGTCCAGGGTCCTGAAATTACTGTCAATTGCTTTTTAGCAGGTTCATTTATGGTATGGGATGTTTGTACTGCCTTATTCCGGAATACCACAAATAAGGCATCGTTTGGTTCCAGATGCAGGGGAACCCGGGTAATCCCGTCTTTTATAGAATAAGATGCCAACTCTGTATTGCCCGTCTCAGGGTGCCATATTTCAGCTACTCTGCCTTCCACTCTGAAGGTGGCATCCAAATCCATAACCTTGTTCTGCCGGTTATTTACCCAGTAGAAATCAACATCTCCCAATTTACGGTGCACATAAAGGAGCTTAATGGTTTCCTGCGGCTGGCTGTAGGTAAAATCCGGACCTATCTCCAAAGAATTCAATACATCTTTCAGCAGATACCCGGCATAGACCTTACCATTTCCCACTGTATTCTCCCCTTTCTCATTTGCCCATAATTCGTGCACAATTTTAATGAATTCATCCTGGTTATCACTGAGACTCGGGGTTTGTGCAGGCTGAGGGCCGGTAACAATTGCCCCATCCATAACAAGATCACGGATCTTTTTCAATACAGGTAATGACATATACTTACTATTCTCATCCAACGCCAGAACCCGGTATGACATTCCACCCGGAGTAACGATGGAACCTTTCTTAACCGATAACACATTGACCAGGGCATCGGCATTTACAAAATCATAGTTATAACCTTCCGGAATATCAGGCAGCTTGTCACCGAATAGGGCCGTGATGTTATTGTCCTCACCATAGAAATAAACAATATCAGCAACGAATTTACCCTGTTGAAGCATATAACTGCTGCGGGACAGGTAGGTCAGCCATGGACCGGCTTGTTCCGCCCAGGTTTCATGCCGCGTGAACCATTGTCCGAAGGGCCCCAGTCCCAGTCCCGGAATTTTATCATTCACGGGCTGATGAACGGAAGTGTGTATTACAAAACGGTTCAATCCATTGGCAAGTTCCATGTCAGCCGTTGGTTTCAGAAATTCGGGTGACCAGGCCCAGGCGCTTCCGATGGCGGTCATTGATTCGGCAGCCACCAGGTTTTGTCCGTAAATATGTGCTACAGAGGCCGATTCGCGTACATCCGCCTGATAACGGGTTGCCACTTCGTTACCCCGGTCAAATCCTCCCGGTGTCCAGGTGGCACTCATGGGAATGGCGGCTTTCCGCTTTACCTCCATGCCATCACCGATGAATGCACGGCCTCCTTCATGTGACTCAGTATAACGTGCCATACCACGTTCCTTCAGAATTTCCGTCAACTGATCATAATGGTTTTCCGTTAAAAGTTCACCGAGGGTTTTACGGAAATCCCACAAGAAACCGGTCGCTTGCTTCGGCACTCTCCACAATATGCCCGGTCAATACTGGCAGCCAGGGCAACATATCATAGCCGCGGCGCTGCGTGAACTCTTTGATCATGTTGTCCGTCCAGTTCTGTGTTCCGGCTTCCCAGCTGTCTGTAATCATATATTTCAGACCCTTTGAACCCATCAGGCCACCGGTGGCATCTTTGTACTGATCGAGGTAATTATTGAAATACGCCTTCACATAGTCAGCATTCAGCTTGTCGACTTCCAGTCCGGTGGCTTCAGGGGATGCCGGTGAATTTTTGTGTCCGGTAAGCGAATATCCCATCCGAAGCACAACCCAGTTGCCGGCAGGCGGAGTCCAATCCAGCGATCCGTCAGGTTTCATTTTAGCAGTGAGATCGATTATATTACTTTTCCCTATTACCTCAGCAGGTTTAAGTTCCGGCGTTGGTGAGGAATACAAATCTGTAGCGGTTGAAAAGGCTGCCTTTTCTTCAAAGCGGTTCACGCGTGCAACCTTGTACAATACAAGTTCTGCAATCCTGGTACCTTCCGGTGGCTTTGGCATCGAACTCAAATCAATCCCGAAGACATCGCCGAGGTTAAAGAGTGGCTGCGGTACAGGTGTTTTCCAGGTAAAACGGAAATATTTACCAGTAACCGGACCGAATGTAAGTGTCTTTTGTTCTACACCGCCGGTGGATATATCAGTGACTTTTGTAAAGTTCTTTCCGTCATCACTGACTTCAAGTGCCCTGTTATTGGGATCCGCTCCCATTCCGAACATTCCGCCATAACCACCTCCGACAATGGTCAACGCCTGCATGGTTTCGGGCTGGGCGAACTCAAACTGAATCCAGGCGTTTTCGCCCGGTTTAGTGTACGGCAGCAGCGTTGATTTCACCAGGTCGCCGTCGGTAAGATCGGCCAACGCAAACTTGCCTCCACTGGAGGTGACTTTGGGATTCAACGATGCCATGGACACATCACTTTCCGGTACCACGGAAGGCTACCACGGCGGCATCAGCGTAGAATTCAGGCGGAGGCATTTCTTTCTGACCAGTTAAAGAGAAGGCCTCCCGAATTGCAAGATTTTGGAAAGGGCCTGTTGTGGATGGCGGTTCAGGCAGTGTGCCTGTGAACGGCTTTCCACCTTCAACCTGGGTTTCGCTCCATACGAGCTTTTTCATGGCCTGTTCAGGTTTAACCCAGGGACCACCGCTTTCGCTCCATCCCGGCGAACCGGCAATAGCCATTTCCAATCCCAGGGAATCTGCCAGTCTGGTTGTGAACTGAAAGGCATCTTTCCACTCCGGTGTCATATACACCAGTCGTTTTTCAACGATCTGCGGTGTCATTAAAGCTGCATCAAAATTCTGGAATCCTCCGATACCTACCCTGTGCATCCATTCCAGGTCGGCCCGTATGCCTTCCTTCGTAATATTGCCGTTCATCCAGTGCCACCATACACGGGGTTTAGCACTTTCAGGGGGATTCTGAAAACCTGCTTCGAGTTCAGCACCTTGCTTTGAAGGGCCTTTGCATTGAACCATGACCAGACAAAGAATTGCTGCAAATAAACCAATCAATAAACTGCTGGTCCGAATGATTTTAGTTTTTTTATTCATATTGATTAATTTAGTTCTTCTTTTTCAGAAACCCCTGGACAGACATCCATTCCTCGAAACGCAACGTCCAGTCATCTGTAGGCAGTCCCCTTTTTTGTATTCCAAAACCATGGCCGCCTTTGGCATATATATGCATTTCAACCGGCTTCCCGGCATCCCGCCATTTCTCATAAAGCCGGGTATTTGCATAAGCGATCGGATCGTCGGATGCGAGGGCAAGAAACATGGGGGGAGCGTCTGCAGGCACCTTGTCACCCAGCATCGCGGGACAATAGGCATAAATGGGAGCAACAAAATCGGGTCTGCTTTCTGCGTCATAGGTTTGAGCCACCGATCCTGTCACTGTACCTCCGGCCGAGAAACCTATCATCCCGATCCGTAATGGATCAATCCCATACTCGGTTGCATGCTGCCTTACATATTTTACAGCTTCAATGCCATCCGCCACCGCCATTGGCACAAAAGGTGCATTGACCGAATCGATGCGGGCGAAATTGATTTTTTGCAGATCCTGGAACAGGGTATTGTTGATTCCCGGTCTGTCCGGCACCAACCGGTATTTCAGGATAAAGGCTGTAATTCCTTTGGATACCAGCCACCTGGCCACCTCATTCCCTTCATTTTCAAAGGATAGAAACCGAAACGCTCCACCCGGACAGATGATAACCGCAGTTCCGATTGCCAGGCCGGTTTCGGGTTTGTACACTGTTAAGGTTGGCATGGAAACACCGGAAACCGACACAACCACACCCGTTGCATTCTTTTGTGACTTTTCAGGATAGGTCAGCAATTCCGAACCGGCAGGTCGCTGACCGTTATACAGGGGGATAACATTTTGTGCAAAGCCGGATAAGGCAACACAGACAAACAACAGGGTCAAAACTGATTTTTTCATGGGAATGGATTTATCTGTTATTTAAAAAGCATTGGGGCAAAGGTATACAGGTTGTCGGGCCAGATATACCAGGCGGCTGGCAGGTGTAGACGGGGCAAATGGCTGGGCAGTGGCTGATACCGAAAGGGCTAATGTTGCAAAAAGGGTAATAATGATAGTTTTATGCATGCTCCGGATTTTTAATTAAATATACTGTTTATAGTATTAAGGCTGGATAATAATCGGCAAATCCTTATTTTTTGACTACAAACACATAGGAAACAATTCAGATTTGTTCGAATCTTTTAATTATTGATTGATTCCTAGTAACAAGTTTCTAATTTACTGAGTTATTTTTGTGTATGTCAGGTATTATAGAAAATTAAGAAACTTCATTTTAATATGAGCCAGGCCACTAAAGATATTTTTGAAAGAATGCGAGCAGGAGAATCCATCCCATTTGATGATCCACAGTATTCAAAGATTTTTGATGCTGTTTCCCGAACCATCAAATTGTCTGCAGAACTCAATGCCTCAACCGATATTGACCAGGTCCGTGACCGGATCAGCGAAATAACCGGTACCCAGTTGGATAAGAGTACAACCATTTTTGTACCCTTCCACACGAATTTCGGACGTTTTATCCACATAGGTAAGAACGTTTTCATCAACCATTCCTGCTCTTTTCTCGATCTTGGTGGGATTACCATTGAGGATGATGTTAAGATCGGACCCAGGGTGAATCTGGTTTCAGAAAGCCATCCATTGGACCCGCGCAATCGGAAAATATTGGTTCTCAATCGGATACTTATTAAAAAAAATGCATGGATCGGGGCGGCCGCAACCATTTTGCCAGGGGTGACCATCGGCGAAAACTCTGTAGTAGCGGCCGGTGCAGTGGTATCGAAAGACGTACCGGATAATGTGGTTGTGGCAGGAATTCCTGCCAAAATCATTAAATCGCTAAATGGTCTGTACAAATGACCTATAATCTTCCTATGTCCCTCCACATGGCAAGTTCCAAATCAAAGCGATTATTAATCACCGTACATTCAGAGTCGATCCGCATAGTGGGTCTGTTTTCCAGGTTGTAAGCAGGCCAATCCGGTACGCTGGTTGCTGCCGGCTTGCCAGTCCTGGCAAAGCTGGTCCACAGTTCCGCCATATGACGTGATGCGACAAACCTTTCCGGCCGGTTTCCTCCAAAACTCATTCCGGGCTGTTCACCCTCTTTAGGTGGAACCTCATTGTTGAATTTAAAGGAGATATCCATGGCATGTGGAGTACCCAGCGGATAATCTGTTCCCGGGATTTTCATTTCCGACTTATATCCGAAATTATATAAATAGACGGGAGACCCATTCTGCCTCGTCTTTTTCTCGGCGATGTCAACCGATCCCAATCCCATCATGGTAACCGAAGAAATGGCTACAAAAATATCCGGTGCAGATGCATCGGGCCTGGATTTCCTGTATGTAGATATTATTTTATTGGTATCTGTGCCATATTGTGGTTCAAGTTTTTTTTGTAATCCTTCAAAATCGAGTTTGAATGATTCGGTGTCCCTTCTTTCCCAGGCAAAAAAAGTATATTCATCCTCATTCCAGCCTGTCATAAGAGGTTTATTCCGTGAAATTTCAGGGGCTGTCGGGTCAAACGGATGGTTTGGGAGTACATCACCATCCACGACAGGACCGAAACCACCCGGAGTGGTTTCAGAGATTCCTTTGGTCTTACGCTTCTCAAGAAAGGGAGCTGTAAAAGGCATTTTTGACTGGATACCGAGAAGATCGGCAGCCGGAACATCCAGCAGTTTTCTCCAGTCCCTTGATGATAAACCCAATTCTTTTATAACCATGGCTGTGGTTGCCGCTGCCGTTTCAGTTGTGGTCATCCGCACTCCCGGTCCACTTTCAATCGAAGCTTTATTAAAATAAGGGGCTGCTTCGGGCATCGCATACAGACACGATGTTTTGGCTCCGCCGCCTGATTCGCCAAAAATCATAACATTGTTCGGGTCTCCGCCAAATTCAGCAATATTTTCATTTACCCATTTCAATCCGGCCGTAATGTCAAGCATACCCATATTGCCTGATCCTGCATAATCCCGTCCTGCAATTTCATCCAGGTAAAGAAAACCCAACAGGCCTAACCTGTGATTTGTTTCAACAACCACAACATCAAAATACCGGGCAAGGTTAGAACCATCCTGACCGGCAGCCGCACCTGATCCAATCACAAAACCACCGCCGTGGTTGTAAAACATCACCGGCCGTTTTTTCTGATCGTTGGCCGGAGTCCAGACATTCAGGAACAGGCAATCCTCTGCAGGAAGAGGCTCATTCCTCCGGGGAGATTGAATAGCAGGTGCGCCAAATTGCAAGGCTTCGCGTATTCCAGTCCATGGTTCCAGTGGTGCAGGCCTGCGAAATCTTCGGTCACCAGATATTCTTCCTGCATAAGGTATCCCTTTGAAAATATTTACCCCTTCCGTTCTGATGCCGCGAATCTTGCCGTAAGATGTCGCAACATCAACAAATTCAGATGTTCTGACAGAATTCCATTGCCTTCCGAATGCAGAATACCCTAAATTACCAAAAACAAATGTCGCGGTTGCACATAGTGAAAGACGGTTCATGAATTGCCTGCGCGTATATGATTCCATAATAAGAATTTTTAGGCATTAGTAAATTGATTGATAATAAGTTGTTTTTGTTACATTTATCTGGCTTCAGAGATCATTTCAAGTAATCCATTAATTATGGACGTTTCGGCACAATTCGGTTCAAGCCTTGAACTTAAAACCTGAAAAGTATATCGTTGAAAGGCTTCGTCATTCGGGATATATCCGGAATTTGCCGAACCGTTCGTTATGGAAACGAACAGGGTATGGTCATATGGCGAATCATGCTTTAAACGTTGAGCTATAATGTTATATACTTCTGCATTTACAGCAGCCAGAGCTATATCTCCCATTTTCAACATACTTAATTTAATATGCACAGGTTCGCCCTCCACATAGGTTCCCGGAGCACCTTCACGTCCGACATTCGTGCGTTTCCGCCCGGGACATGTTATGATTTGCTGAGAGCTGATAATACGTACAACTGAGTCAGATCTTTGAGGAAGTTTCATCACCCTGATTACTTCTTCACCCAAAAACTGACCCAGGGTAGAAATCATTTGTGCCTGCCGGGCCAAGGCTCTTGCGTCAATTTTAATATCTGACTCTCCTCCCATTCCAGCCATCATAATAGCTTCATTTAGTTCCTTCGCTTTACCACTCGCCAGCAGTGCATCAGTTTTTTTACTCCCGACATCGGTCATGGGCTTAATGGATACCGGATTCTGGTCGCCGGCAGCTCCGCTTGAAAACATGGCAACGATTTTGTTGTCATAGTACTCTTCTATATATTTCGATGTCTCACCCGGAAAATCCGCACTGATAGACCCACTCATAAACATTGTATTGGCATGCATGGCATAATTATAATACACTGCCATCGGATCCCCGTTAAGGGCTTTAATACTAATGACCGCTACAGTTTTATCAGAAGGTTCGTCATAATTTGGCCCCTGTGTCCACAACCGTGTAACCGGGTCAATCACATCCCGGTTGATGTTTATATAAGATAATCCTGTGCCAAAGCTTATGCGGGCTGGCTGCAATTTTTCCTTGGCATTTTTCACCACTTCAATCAGCGGAAGATCGGATGAAAGATTCCAAGGAGCACTATGAGTATGCGAAGGTGAAATGAAGATATTGCCTGCCGGTATTCCTGTTTGTTTTTCAATTTCCTTTGTCACCTTATCAAAGAGGTCATTTGAAATCATTCCGATATCCACAGAAATAAGTGCAGCAAGTGTAGAACCGTTATCAATGACAATTGCTCTGCAATATAGCCTGTCATGTATATTGTAGAAACCTTTTGGCAAAGTGGTTTCTGACGGGGTAATATCCACTCTGGCTGCACCGGCTCTGAAGGGAGTTGCTTTACCCGGCTGACCCGATGTCATTATCAGGCTTCCAAAAAATATTGAAATACAGAATACTATTTTAATGGCTTTCATTGTTCCAAATGTTTCAGTTTTGGGATTGACTTACTATTTTAACCGGCCCCAACAATCCCGAAGGTTTCAGAGGAGAATCGGCTTTGTAGGGTTCTGTAATAGTAAATGTGATTTTATCCTTTGCACCTGGCTGCCGGTCGCCAATCAGTCTGTTTACCCAAAGATTGGTTACTCTTATTTCCAGTTGGTTATCTCCCTGGTGCAGCGCATTCGTAATATTCACCCTGAACGGGGTTTTCCATGCAATACCCATTGATTGTCCGTTTACCACAACCTCTGCCAGATCCCTGACGGCACCCAGGTCAATCCAAAGCTCATTTCCTTCCTTGAGCCAATCGGATGGTGCGTTGAAAGTTTTCAAATATATGCCGGTTCCTGAAAAATACTTTATCCCTATTTCGTCATTCTCATTCCAGGGAGTCAATGATTTAAAAGTTGCCTGAGGCGGCGCACCCCTCATTTCCTGGAACTTCACTATCCATGGGCTTTCCAAAGAAGCTAACTCAGATATCTTTTTTGAAGCAACTGTCCTTGCCTTTTCTTTGGCGTTATTACGGAATACCACAAACACAGCATCGTTCGGTTCAAGGTGCAAAGGAACCCTGGTAATTCCGTTTTCAATAGTGTAAGATACCTGGTCGATCTCACCTGTCACAGGATGCCATACTTCAGGCTCTTTTCCTTCCACCCTGAAAGAGCCTTCAATATCCTCAATCCTGGCATTCCGGTTGTTCACCCAGAAGATATCTATATTGGCGACACGACGATGTACATAGAACATTTTAGTGTCTTCCTTTGGTTTGGCGTAAGTAAAGTCCTGCCTGACGTTCAATGCCTTAAGCGCTTCCTGTACAGTATACCCAGCATACAGCTTTCCTTTGCCCAGGATATTTTCACCTTTTTCTTTGGCCCAAAGCTGGTTTACAATGGCTTTAAATTCAACAGGGTCATCGCTCAGGCTCGGATCCATAACTGGTTTTGGACCGCTTACAACTGCTCCGTCATTCACCATATCCCTTATTTTACGAAGAACCGCAAGGGTCATATACATACTGTTGGGATCAAGTGCCAGAAGGCGGTAGCTCATGCCTGTCGGCGTAACCAGTTCACCTTTTTTTACAGTCAGAAGGTTTACCAGGGCATCGGCATTTACAAAATCGTAATTATATCCTTCCGGCACAGGAGGCAGATCGCCGCCCCTCATCTTGCTGAACATGACGGTTATGTTGTTGTCCTCGCCATAATAATAGGCTACATCGGCAACAAATTTACCTTGTTGCAGCATAAAACAGCTGCGTGAAAGGTATGTTGTCCAGGCAATGGATTGTTCTGCCCAGGTTTCATTTCTATTGAACCACTGTCCAAATGGACCCAGGCTAAAACCCGGAACCTTATCCATAAGTGGCTGGTGAACAGAAGTATGAATCACAAAGCGGTTTAGTCCACAGGCCATCAAATGATCGGCGATCGGTTTAAGTAGTTCAGGAGACCAGGCCCAATCAGTTCCCATGGCTGTAAGTGCTTCAGCAGCAGTAAAGCTCTGTCCGTATAAATGCGAAACAGAGGCTGATTCACGGATGTCGGCCTGGTATACTGTGGCAAATCCTCCTTCATTTCCTCCAAAGCCACCCGGGGTCCATCCGGCTCCCATAGGCACGGCCGCGGTCTTTTTTGCTTCCATACCATCGCCGATAAAGGCACGGCGAGCTTCATGTGATTCGGAATAGCGTTCCATTCCGCGCTCTTTGAGAAGGCTGGTCAATTGGTCATAATGATTCTCCGTTACCAGGTCACCCAGGGTTTTACGAAAGTCCCACAGGAATTTATCACTTGCTTCTGCACTTTCTACGATGTGGCCTGTAAGAGCCGGGAGCCATTGCAGCATATCATATCCCCTGCGTTTTTTAAATTCCTGGATCATGTCATCTGTCCAGTTCTGGGTTCCGGCTTCCCAGCTGTCGGTGACGATATACTGGAGACCCCTTTTACCCATTAATCCTCCGGTAGCATCCTTGTATTGATCCAGGTAATTTGTGAAATAGGCTTTTACATGTGTGGCGCTTAATTTGTCAACTTCAAATCCGGTTGCCTCCGGAGAAGCTGGTCCATTCTTATGCCCGGTAAGAGAATATCCAAGCCTGAGGACCATCCATTTTCCGGCAGGTGGGGTCCAGGCGAGTTTGCCATCTGATCCCACTTTGGAAGTAAGATCAATCACATCGGTCTTTTTAACTACATCCGCGGGGCTGACTTCTGGTGTAAAGGCTTTATACAGATCTGTCGCTGCGACAAATGCTGCTTTATCTTCGAAACGGTTGACATGTGCTGATGTAAATAGTTCAATTTCTGCGACATTAGTGCCTTCAGGTCCCCGGGGAGCCCTTCCAAAACCCATTCCCTCCAAACCCGGTATTGATTCACTTTGCGAGGGAAGCTTTTTCCATAGAACACGGAAAAACTTTGATTTTGAAGGTTTAAAGGATAAGGTTTTCTCCTGGAGTGAACCGGAAGGAATGTCTGTCACCAGGTGAAACACCCTGCCGTCATCACTGGATTCAAGAGAACGTGAATCGCCTGCTGGACCAAACATTCTTTCAATTCCTCCGCCAACAATGGTAATTGCCTGCATGGTGACCGGTTCCTTAAACTCAAATTGAATCCAGGAAGAAGATCCGATTTTTGCAGCAGGAAGGAAGGCTGATTTTACCAGGTCTCCGTCTGTAAGCTCAGCCAGTGAGAATTTTCCGGCACTTGAAGTAACTTTGGGCTGCAAAGAGGACATTGCCATATCGCTTTCAGGCAATCGATAGGCAACAACAGCTGCGTCAGAATAATAATCAGGTGTTGAAGCTGATCTTTCCCCACCCATAAATTCATTTCGAAGACCTAAGTTCTGAAACGGACCAGCCACTGATGGAGGCTTCGGCAGAATTCCTGAAAAAGGCTTTCCACCTTCTATCCTGGTCTCAGTCCATACAAACTTTTTCATAGCCTCTTCGGGTTTCACCCAGGGGCCGCCGCTTTCACTCCATCCGGGTGAGCCGGCTATAGCCATTTCCAATCCCAGGGAATCTGCCAGATTTGCCGTAAACCGGAACGCATCTTTCCATTCCGGAGTCATATAAATAAGCCGGTTAGGTACAACCTGCGGTGTTGTAAGTCCCGCATCAAAGTTCTGGAAACCGCCGATACCTGCCCGGCTCATCCACTCCAGGTCAGCCCGGATCCCTTCCTTTGTTACATTTCCATTCATCCAGTGCCACCATACACGGGGTTTGGAGCTATCGGGGGGATTAATAAATCCCCTTTCGAGTTGGACGCCAATGTCTTTGGAGGTTCTTTTACATTGTATCAGAAAAATACAGGCAGCTGCAAATAGCAGAAAAGGCAGAAAGATTCTTCCCGCATTTAATAATTTCAGGACTGATTTCATGAGTTTAGTTCATTTATTGTATTGATTGTTTTCCGGATTACTTATTGAATAGCTTTTTCGCTATAATTAATTCGAACGCCGTAATTACTGATGACAAGATTCAGTCCCATCATTCCCCTCGGATTTTCTTCACCCTTCACTTTGCCTGACAGAACATCCTTGCTTAATGTAATCATATTATCGACTCTCTGCTTTGTTTCCAGATTATTACCAAAAAAGTGTCCCGGGTAAAAATATTTGATCCCGTATTTCACCATAATAGCGCTGGTTTTCTCACAGGTTGCAATGAGTGTTGAAAAATTCATTGATAATAGCAGATTTCCCGAACCAAACGAATCACCGCTGAATCCGTAACCCGCATCCTTGTCAATAAATGTAACAGATCCCGGTGTGTGCGCCGGTGTAAATACTACTTCAAGCTTTCTGCCACCCAAATCTATTGTTTCCCCATCTTTTAAATATTTTACTTCGCCTTTATAATCCGGCATCATACGTGGTATATTCGGCGTATCGGCCGGGTTGATGTATATTTCAGGAAAATAATCAATGGCAGAGCCTGTATGATCCGGATGAACATGGGTAGCCACCAGCATAACAGGTTTTTTTGCCAGTGATGCTACGATCTTGTCCAAATCCTTAATCTTTGTGCCTGCATCGATTAAAACCGCAATATCTCTTCCTTCCACAAGATAAAGACTCTCATTGTACATGATAATTCCGGTACCAACCCATGTATGTTCATCAATCTGGTGAAAAACTACATCTTCATTTTTGAAAACTTCTTTCCCTTCAATTTGTACATCCCCCATTTGTGCAAACGTGGCAATCTGAAGAAATGCCACGAGAACAATTGATATTACTAATTCTTTCATAATTTCAGAGTTTATTAAAATCACTTATCTAAGAATTTAATTGCTTTCATGAAGTTGTAAAGATTGTCAATCCACTCGTTCCATTCTTTGCCGTTATCCGACAGCCCGTCACCATGGCGCGCGTCGTAGATGAACTGAAGCCCAACAGGTACCCCGGCTGCTTTCCAGTTCTGGTACATGTAAAATAAGCCATCCGCCGGATTGCCATCATTTACAGGCGAGCACATAAACAATGGCATCGGGTTCGGTATTGTATTTGTAACGCCTCTGCCGTAAATGAAAACCGCAAGGTTTGGACGGCTCTTGTCATCATGGATGTATATAAGGTTGGATGTTAATAAGGCACCGGCTGAGAAGCCCATAACACCGATCTTGTCAGGATTAATTCCAAATTCGGCAGCATGCTGGCGGACATATTTAATGGCCTGCCGGCCGTCGTCGCCCTGAATTGTCGATTCTACAGCTGATGGCGCGGAGGCTGCGCTCCGGGGTGCAGTATCGGTGCCTTGTGCGGAGTTGTTGGCAGGGCGGGGAGCAGGTTGCATAATGGCTTTGAGAGTTTCCTCGATTTTTTCCCGTGAACCGGACTGTATAGTGCGGTACTTGAGGAGTATGCCGGTAACCCCGTGGCGCTGGAACCATTCGGCTACGTTGGTGCCTTCCTCTTTCCAGGTGAGGAATATGTTGGCACCACCCGGGGCGATAATCATCGCCGCACCAGTATCGTTGGCCTTGTCGGGACGGTAAACCGTAATGGTCGGTTCGGTTACGTTGAAAATGAGTGGGCTGCCGTTCCATGGGGCGGGAACCGTCATCTCAGGATCGGTCCAGTTCTCGCTTCCGGGAGCTTTGCCATCATAAAGCTTAAAAACCTCCTGTGCATACGATCCAGCTGATGCCAGTATGATTGCCAGAATATAAATTGCTTTTTTCATGATTGCGGATTTTGTTTATTAGGTATTGTGATATGCCACTAAAGTCGCAAAGGCACCAAGGTTTCAAAAACATACGGTAACCATTTTTAAGATTGGTTACCGTATGATCAATTAACTTATGCGAAATAAAAAGTCAGTAATATTACCAACCAGTGTTCTGGGTAAGATTTGGATTTAATAATGTTTCATTATATGGAAAGGGGAAAAGTTCATCCCGACCTGTTTGAAATCCTTGTGCCCCCTGAACAGGAGTTTCAGTAACATTATAAGTAATTGTTCCCCCGTTATAACCGTAAAAATTATAAACTGTAAATCCTCTGCTTGCAAGCGAAGCAGGAGCATCACCCCATCTTACGAGGTCGAGAAACCGTTCATTCTCATACGCCATTTCTGCCCTTTTTTCATTTTTAAGATCATTCAGGTCATAGGTTGACAGATCATCGAGGCCTGCACGTTGCCTTACAGCATTTAAAGCAGCCAAACCCTGGGACAATTTTGTGCCCGACTGCACACAGGCTTCTGCATAGAGAAGAAGCACTTCAGCGTAACGCATCCCAGGCCAGTTTATTTTACTGTGAATAACCTGCACAATATCATAATCAAACAATTCATTCTCCCAGGGTAACATTTTGCACCTGAAATGACCCTGGCAATTGGCCATGATAGGCTCTCCCTTCCAGAATATTGTTTTAGCCACTGCAGTATCGGTTGCCAGGCCCAGGGCCACAAACCTGTCGAGAATGTCTTCATAGTCCCAGATTGTGCCTAGATAACGGGGCTTCCCCTTCTCTCCGCGGGCGACCATAAAATCATAAAATTCCTTGCTGAAATCGGAGCTGCCATATCCCTGAACCAACAATCCGCCAGGCACGGTCACATTTTCAGTTCTCCATGTCAGCTGGACAGCCCTGTTATCACCCTCATTCACAAAATTATCCTGGTCACCATCATCCATATTCCATTCCCATAGATACTCATCACAAAAATCAGCCGGCAAATGGTATAAATCCCTGAAATCGCTGATCAGGTTATACTTAGCTGAGTTTATTACCAGTTCAAGGTTAGTAATGACATCGGCATAATCGCCTTTAATCAGCTGGGCCTTCCCTAGCAGTGCATAAGCAGAATGTTTTGTAACGCGGCCGCCAATAGCGCTCTGGGTACCCAAAGCAGGTTTTTCAGGAAGGAGATTGATAGCCTCATTCAAACTGCTTTCTACATAATCCCAAAGTTCTTCAGCTGTACCATTGGCTGGTGCCAGTTCATCTGTTGAAAGTACATGATTTACAAGAGGAGGAGTACCCCATATCCTGATTAGGTTAACATAGGACCAGGCGCGCCAGAAATAGGCTTCGCCAATGACCTGGTTCTTAATATCGGTATCGGAGGCCAGTCTTTCAATGATCATATTGCAAAGGTAATTGACCCTGTATAGGGCAGCAAAATATGCATTCCCGTTATGATCCTGTGACGTGACATTTACATTTGAAAATACGCCACCCGTACTCGAACCATCATCAGACATCCCGTTCCAAAAGCCATTCCAGAAGAAACTCGTATATACATTCGAATAAACTGCAGCGATCAACTGGTTTGCCTGATCATCTGATGCATTAGCGTAATAAGTATCCGGATTTAGTGTTCCGTGTTGTTCGAGATCCAGTAAATCCTGTTTGCATGAATTCATGAAAACTCCGCAAAACAGAACTGTAACAATTAATATTATCTTTTTCATATAGCACATCTCCCAGTTTATTAAAATGACAAATTAATACCAAACAAAACCTGCTTCATCGCCGGGTATTGAATCCTGTCGACACTCATACCTCCGCCCAATGAAAGTGTAGGCCCTCCGGGGATAACAATGGTCTCACCACCAGCGGTTGAAGCCATTGATTCAGGATCAATGCCGGGATATTTAGTAAACGTGAAGAAATTCTCGAGGGATGCAAAGATCCTTAAAGAGGAAATTTTGATCACGTTGGTGAGTTTTGACGGCAGGGTGTAACCCAATTGAATCTCTTTAATTTTAAAATAGGATGAATTAAACACCCATGCATCCGAACTTCCATAATTTGATGCGCTCGGAAATGATTGAAATACAGTTGGGGATGGATTTGATGCAGCTGTATTGGTTGGTGTCCAATAATCCTCGTACTCGAAGGCAGGCAGATTCATTCTGGGTAGATCAGGTCGTACTACTGCAAATAATAGTTCACTGCCTTGTACACCAGCGCCAAAGATCCGCAGGTCAATATTTTTGTACTCAGCATTTATGGTTATACCATAAGTATAATCCGGAATACCCGACCCGGCATAATCCTTGCCATCATCGGTTCCAAGTTCTGTAGCTGTTTTATAAACGGGCTGGCCGTTCGTTTCATCAATATGGTCAATCATGTATGTCCTGAGATACCATATAGGATAACCTTTCTCAAAATAAGTTGCATCAGTCAGAAAACCTCCGCCTCCGGGAAAGCGACCTTCACCGTAAGGACTTTCAATAACCTCGTTATGTAATGTGGCTAGGTTTCCATTGATCCCATACTTAAAATCTCCAATTTCACCTTTCCAGCCCAATTCAAACTCAAAACCACTGTTTTCTATTTTGCCCACGTTTTTCCTTACGGTACTGTTACCTGAAACTACAGGGGCAGCAAACGTACCCAACAGTCCATCCGTAATTTTCTTATAGTAATCCATACTGAAATTCAACCGGTTATTAAACAAGCGGGCTTCGAAACCCAAATCGGTCTGAATCGATTTTTCCCATGTCAATTCAGCATTGGGAAGTAAATTAGTAGGTGCGGCACCGGTTATGATCTGATTGGTGAAACTGTAATAACCTGATCCCAGCGTTAAAGAAGAAGTATAAGGATAATCATTTAATACGTTAACATTGCCATTTATACCCCAGGATCCACGAAGTTTGAAATAGGTAAGAGAATTAAGTTCAAGGTTCTTGATGAAATTCTCATTCGTAACTACCCAACCGGCAGATACCGATGGGAAATAACCCCAACGATTTTCATCTGACAGTTTTGAAGCATCGTATGCATCCGCGCGTATGCTTCCCTGCAACAAATATTTACTGTCATAATTCCATTCAAGTCGTCCAAAATAAGAAATATTGCGGTAATCCAGATTATTTCCTCCAGGCTGGTCAGTTGCATCTCCGGCAGAGTAATCCAGGTAACGATAGTTGTCAGCATTGCTATCCAATTGGGAAGTCGAACCGCTTACATTTATGACATTATCATTTGAGAATCTCATACCTGCCATGGCTGTAAAATTATTTCTGCCTAACGTGAACATATAATTGGCAAAGTTCTCCCACTGGATATATGCAGTATGATCCAGATTTGCCTCTAAAGCTCCATCCATTGCAAGCTGGTTTGTATTCCAGTAAAAGGCATCGGTATAATTTGAAGTATAAAAATTGCCAAATCTGTAACCTGCCCTGGAGGTGTAAACCAATCCCTTAAAAGGTTTAAATTCAGCATAAACAGTACCATTAATATGCGTTCTCCAGCTTTCATTGGTATAATTTTCAATCATACCGAGCGGATGCCATAAATTTGATTGCATTATCAGGGAGGAACCATATAGCTGACCACTGCTATTGCGAAGTACGTTGTAACCATTTGCTTCAGCATCAAGTAACATCAGGTTATTCTCCGGGTCATTTGCAGCATAATCTGCATCATCTTTATAATAAAGAGGCACGGTAGGATCATAGAAATAGGCACCCCCAATAACACTGCCTGAACCTGTAAAATTATTCGAGGAAACGTTGACTATTTTGCCCCTTTCAATTGAATTGGTTGTACCAACTTTTAGCCAGGATTTTACTTTATAATCGGCATTTATCTGCGCAGCAATTCTTTTATTGAAATCATTTTTACCGGTTACCATTCCATCATCGGTATTGTAGGTCAATGATGCATAGAATGAACCCTTTTCGCTACCTCCTTCGACGCCGAGTGTATAGATTTGCTTATTGCCGTTTTTGAAAATTACATCATTCCAATCAGTATTGCCATTCTGAAATGAACTTTCCGGAATACCACCCGACATCCAATATTCTTTAAATTGATCGGCATTCATCATGTCCATCTTGTTAGCCTGCGATTGATTGGTGTATTGCATATTGAAAAACATACGGCTTTTGCCTGTTGAACCAGTCTTGGTGGAAATCAGCACAACCCCGTTACCTGCTTCAGCACCATAGATAGCTGCTGATGCGGCATCTTTCAATACTTCAATTGAGCCTATATTATTTGGATCGAGGTAACTGATATCTGTGACCTTTAGACCATCAACAATATAAAGCGGATCAGAACCACTGTTATTGGAGTAACCTCTCACTCGAAATGTGGCACTGGAACCAGGAGCTCCCGACATAGTTAAAATCTGAACACCGGCAACCTTCCCCTGTAGAGATTTGCCTACATTATCCGTTGAACGGTTCTGCAAATCATCCACATTAACTGAGGCAATTGCTCCTGTTACATTGCTTTTTTTCTGAACACCATAGCCTACAACAACAACCTCATCGAGTTCGGAAATTTCAGCTTCAAGAACCACATCAATTACCGATTGCCCTGCAACAGGAATTGTTTCTGTAATATATCCCACAAAGGAAAACTGGAGAACAGCATCTGCCTTTGGAAGGTCGATAGAGTATTTACCGTCTGCATCAGTTACCCCTCCTGCATTAATGCCTTCAATCCTGACATAAACACCCGCCAGGGCTTCACCGGTTGAAGCATCGGTAACTGTGCCTGTAACTTTTTGCTGCAGCATAGCCTTGGGTGTAATGACAATAAGGTTATTTTCCAGTACCTTGTATGTGACATCGGATGAGGCCAGTATTTCATCCAGAATTTCCTCCACCCTGTTATTCCGGGCATCAATGGTTACCAAACGATTAAGATCTGTAAAGTTTTCATTGTAAAAAAAGCGGAATTCTGTGCTCTGTTCAATCTGATCCAGCACTTCTTTCACGCTTTTGTTCTGCATACTAAAGGTCATTTTGGCCTGCTGGGAATAAACCGAAGCTGAAACCTGGAGTATCCCGGCAAAAATCAGAATCAGTGATAATTTCATAGTCAGGAAGATTTTTTTAAAAAGGGGAAAGTGCTCCCTAATGCAAATTCTTTCAGGATTTTTCATACTTTTGTAACGTTAAATAGGTTAATAATACTGCCCGGTGGCCGCGAAACCAAATGACAGTGTTTAATGATCTTTTGACAGTCACGCTGAGCTCCCGCAAAGCGTGACTTTTTAATTTCAGGTGGTGGGTTATTTCATTTGTTTAAGTTATTAGTTAATAATCTGTTTTTTAGAGGGTTAACTATTTACTCAATATTTTTTGGTATTCCTTCTTAATTCTATTATCGTCAAACAATCGCACATCCTTGAAATGTATCTCATACCGGATCGGTGCAGTGAAACTGAGGGCAGAAAGAACTTGTTCCAACGATTCTTCTTTGAGGATGCCGCTGAAGGCATAGTCTTTTAAAGCCTCATTTTCAAATTGAATATGCACATCGTATCGCCTTTCAAGTAAAACAGCCAGCGATCCCAACTTTTCATTTTTAAATATCCACCTGGAGTCCTTCCAGGATGTATACAGCCGTATATCCGTAACGGTACTGGTATCCAACTTGATAGGCAAAAGTTTTGGTTCGGTTACCGGTTCGTTCCTAACAATCTCTTCAGGAGCTTTGCCTGCAACGGACATTTCCTGTCCTCTTTTTTGGTATACGGCCTTTTGGTTAGGCTTTAACAGAATTGACAAAGCAGTTTTTTTGACTTTACCTTTAACTACCGGGTCAATCCGAACACTTCCTTCTTCAAGAGTTGTTTCAATTACTTTTTCTTCAGGATATGCCTTTACATTAAAAACAGTTCCAAGTGCGGTAACGGTTATTCCGGATGTATTTACACGAAATGGAAGTTTTTTATTTTTAGCCACTTTAAAATACGCCTCTCCATCCAGGTAAATATTCCGGTTTTTGGTTCCATAGTCTACTGAATACCGAAGTTTAGTATCCGCGTTTAGCCAGATAGAGGTTCCATCCGGCAAGGTGATCAGTGATTTTGAGCCTTTTGGAGCTGAAGTTTCCACATAAGCAACAGATTCGGCTGAAGGCTGTGGGAATTTTTACAAACCAGCCAGCAATACCAAGTGAAACAAGCAATAATACTGCTGCAGCTATTTTATAAATGGTTGACAGGTGCAACCGTATTTCACGTGAAGGTATCGGCCTCAAATCACGATCAGTAATTTTCTTGCGGATGCTACTCAAAGCTTTCGCTGTATCTTTTTGCACTGCACTAATGCCCGCAGTGCTGTTCCAGATTTCAGCCATTTCCTGGAAATAACTGAGATTCTGTGGACTCTCCTGAGTCCAAATTATTAACGCATCTGCCTGATCTTTTGTAAGATCACCGGAATAATAACCAATAATGGCTTCTTTGATTGTATCCTTTACTTCAAACATGATGAATAGTTAACTGAATAAAGAGACACAGAAATGGGGGGGAGGGATTACAGATAGGAGAAAATAATTTGCAAATGTGCAAATGTGCAAATGTGCAAATGTAAGAATGTGCTAATTTGTTAATTTGCAAATATGCAAATGGGCAAATTTGCAAATGTAAGAAGGTGAGAATAGGAGATAATGGAATTATTTTGTATTTTTAAATTAACAGGTTTATAGGCAAGTTCGAATTGAGTTATTGGAAATTAAAATACCATAAAGCCATGCAAAAAAATAATCCAGTTCTTCAAATGAGTTTCCAATTTGCTTTGGATATTCTTGATTTCGTTGAACAACTTGAAGCAAAAAGAAAATTCGTTTTATCAAATCAGGTATTGAGATCTGGGACTTCAATTGGAGCCAATGTTCGTGAAGCCCAATCATGTGAAAGTAAACCAGATTTCATTCATAAAATGAAAATAGCATCCAAGGAGGCAGAAGAAACTGAATATTGGTTATTGCTATGTAAATACGCTAATAATTATCCTAAAAATGAAATATTGCTAGATAAAGTATTGGAATTAAAGAAGATACTTGGAAAAATAATCTCTTCTGCCAAATCTAACATTGGATAATTTCAAAGTCCTTTCCATTTGCACATCTGCACATTTGCACATTTGCACATTAAAAATAGTCTTTCAGGGCTTCACGGATCTTTGAAAGGCCCCGGTATATCTGAACCTTAACGGTATTCTCTGACAAATTAAGCTGATCGGCAATTTCCCGGTTTGTAAGCTCTTCTCTGCGACTCAGTAAAAATATTTTCGCGCACTCCGGAGGAAGGGTTGTAATGGCTTCGCTGATCTTCACTTCAAGTTCGGCTATTAGCATTTCCCGTGAAGGATCAGGATCATTATGAGGCAAAAAACTGAGGAGTTTTTCGGTTGTTTCATTGTCGAGATGCCTGAATTTCTGATACGATCTTGTGAGGTAATTAATGCAGGCATTCCTTACGCTCCGGATCAGATAACCTTTAAGAGATTGTGTGACATTCAGATTTTCCGGATTTTCCCAAATTTTGACAAAGATATCCGAAACCAGGTCCTCCGCTGTTTCTTTTGAATGCACCATGCTTCGACCCAAAGCACACAAAGCAGAATAATATGTTTGAAAGAGAATTTCAAATGCCTGATAATCTCCTTTTTGTATCGACTCTACCAGGTATTTTTCAGTATCAGAAAGCATGTTTGCCAGAGGTTCATTGATAAGAAATTCTCCTAATCCATACAAGACAAGTTACAAATATAAAGTTTGCAATTACATAATTGCTCATAATTGCACAAAAGCAATATAACCGTCTAACGAAGCAAGACCGGTCATGATGACCTTCCTGACTCATACCGCCACTTTCGCAGGTTTTCCGCTTTCCGTAACGCCCTCTTTGAAAGTGTTATAAATACTTCAACATGTCTGCAAGTTGAACAAAGTAATCATTAGACCATATTTCAAGTTCCTTCTTATCTCTGATAAATGGAGATACGTAGTAAATATCTGCACACTTATTCTTATTTATTTCAACTATCTGTGCAATTTTTAACTAATTCAGGTAAAATATCTGCTGATCTGCTGGTGCAAGAAAGGCAGGCAATTCACTATCCTTTCAGGATATATTTAAATGATTCAGGTTTTTTCTATAGTTGCTTTATCCAGTTAAAAAGCGGCTGCATCCATTCATCAGTAGGCTGAAACAACACAAAGCCATGATTTCCTTTTGGGTAAAGATGCATTTCAGCAGGAACCTTATTGCGGATCAATTCCTGGTAAAAACGGATGCTGTTTTCAACGGTCACCACCTTGTCATCCCCGGTATGGGTCAGCCAGGTGGGCGGGGTATTGGCATTTACATGCTTTTCATTGGAAAAGTGATCAATCAGTTCCTTCGTGGGTGTCTTTCCCAGAAGGGCATTCCTTGATCCCAAATGAGTCAGCTCATCTGTCATGCTGATCACCGGGTAGATAAGGATCATGAAATCCGGCCTCAGGTTTACTTTTTCTTCGTTGGGAATATATGATTTTTCGAAATGGGTACCCGCGGTGGAAGCCAGACTTCCACCAGCTGAAAATCCCATGATGCCGATCTTTGCCGGATTGATTTTCCATTCTGCCGAACGCATACGAACGGTTTTTATCGCCTGTTGCGCATCCTGTAACGGACCAATGGATTTATCCACCATGATTGAATCGCTCGGTAACCTGTATTTTAAAATAAAAGCGGCAATGCCCTTCTTTAAAAAAGCTTCAGCAATTACAGTTCCCTCCAGCCGGTAGCTTTCCATTTCATAACCGCCTCCCGGACAAATGATGACTGCCTGCCCGGTTGCAATTTTCTCCTCCGGAAGATAAATGGCGAGGGTTGGTTTTGAAATCTTCCGGAATCCGACCAGCAATCCGTTGGATTCCATCCGTATTTCTTTCATGGCGTAGGGTTTGCTGTTGGGAATAATGCCCGGATATAAAGGGATTATGGTTTGTGCCGCTGCTTTCATGGAGAAAGCCAGCAACAAGATCAGGGTGGTATTTTTCATGTTTTAGTATTTAGATTTCCTGGAAAGGTCAGGAGCAATGGTCTGAATCGCTTCTCTGGCGTTGATGTAGCTATTCAGCTCCTTCAGTGAAATAACCGTAAAGTGCTGATCGGATAAATATTGCAGGTATTCTTTAAACAACTCCGGAGGGGTATTGACCCAAGGATGCTCCAAATCCGGCACGCCATGAATGGTAAGCACAACAATCTTACCATTCCGGGCCTCACCGAAGGCTTTCATGATCTCCTCCTTATTCTTCGCAGTCATTGCCCAGCTTGGTATAAGCAGCGGATAGTCCACAAGGGGATCATAGGCACGATTTCCACCTCCGCGTGCAAGCTGGTAACCCCTTTTAAGCAGGATATCAAGCACATCCTGATTAAGATCATAACCCGGGTAGGCAAAGGTAACGGGCTTTCCGATTTGCATTGAATCACATTTATGTTCAATATAGGTAATTTGCGCATCTATCTCTTCAGGCGTCAATTTTGATAATTGCGGATGGCTTTTTGTATGATTGGCTATCTCAAATCCCATCCTGTCTAGTTCTTTAATCTGCCTCCAGTTCATATATAGATTACTGTCAGAAGAACTTGGCGGAAATTCACATATATAGAAGGTACCACCAAATCCATATTTCTTCAACAGGGGAGCAACGATCGAATACTGGCTTGCCGTAGCATCATCAAATGTAAAAACGACAAGCTTGTCCGGGATTTTCTTTATGATGATCTGGGCATAACTGCAATGTCCGGATAAAACAAACAATAATGCGATTATGGGTTTTTTCATAGATATGTAAAATGTATTTATTGAAAGCGTAAAGCGAAGTTACAAACTTCGCTTAGCAGATCAGTACAAAGCGAAGTTGCAACTACTTTCACCAGCGATAGCGAGTAAACTTCGCTTAGCACATGCCGCTGGGCGAAGTATGTTGCTTCGCCCCGAACTCTATTTTTTCAGGAACACTCTCCTGAGCTCGTCTACCTGCTGACTGTTGATCGGAATAAGGGCTCCGATGGGTTTGGCCATCACCAGTGATTTGGCACTGAATTCAGCTACTTCCAGCCTGTCGAAGGTCTGTAAAAGCTTATCCCCGGTTATAAGAATAGCGTCATTTTGTATAATGACAGCCGGGTTCCCTCGGGCAAGCAATTCCGGTATCTCCATGCTTTCACGCTTATGAATGCCAAAAGGCAGGGCAGGTATATCCTGAAGAAATATCCAGCTTTCAGGGATAGTTCTTACATCCAGCAGGGAATGGGTGACACTGAAAGCCATCAGGTAAGGCGACTGTGTAAGGATGATCGAATTAATCCCCGGGTTCCTCCTGTATATTTCCTGGTGAAGCCAGGTGGCACGGCTGGGTAACTTTCCCGGTTCGCGTTTGCCACCCTTTATCTGAACGATATCTCCGATCTGCAAATCCCATCGCGGCATATTGGTGGGGGTGATCAGAAAATCATCCTTCTGCCAACGCATGGAAACCGTACCATAGGTGCTGATCATCAATCCCTGGTCGCAGGCGCGATGAACAATTTTACAAATTTCGGCTCTTTTTTCCCGTTCATCTGACGGATAGTTGTACACTATCCATTTCCGGCTGTAAACCCGGCATGTGAGCCTCAAAATCGTCGATCTGCTGCATCGGAAAGATACTGAGGCATGCCGATGGTCTTTCCATAAAGGATCGTCCGGGCACAAAATTCGAGTGTTTCAAAGCGTTGAAAGGCATCCAGCAGGTCATATCCACCTAGAACAGTTCCATGGTTTTCCATGATAATGGCCTTGAATCCCTTGCTGAATTCCTGGCCGATTCTTTCCCCCAGTAATTCACTGCCCGGCAATTCATAGGAGGCATAACCGATGGGACCGCATATATATTTAGCCTGGCTGATGATATTCGTATCCGGAATCTCGTGTACGATACTGAAGGATACAAGCGCCGGTGGATGGGCATGAATGATGGCCCGGATATCAGGCCGCATCTTATAGATCGCCTTATGGAAAGGATATTCCGATGAGGGCTTGTGCCGTCCGGTGATACTGCCATCTGCTTTAACGCACATGATATCTGAAGGTCTCAGGGAGCCTTTGTCAACCGCAGAGGGTGTAACCCAGATATCCCCGTTTTCATCAATTACAGAAATATTACCCCCGGATGTAGTGGTCATGCCCCTTTTGTAAATACGGCTGATGATCATAGTGATCTGGTCACGCGGGTGCATGAGCTGTGTATCGAGAATCTCGTTCATTTCCTAAAATTAAGATTTAACGTATAAGCGGACAAGTCCGACAACCGGAGTTGAGAAAATCAGAAGGGCAGACAAGCCTTCAAACTCAGGTCCATTTGCGGTATTTTCCCTCCAAATGCGTTTTCCCATACCACCATGGCTGCGCCCAATGCAGTTGAATTATCTACTTCAGAGGTATATACTTTTTTACCCGGTAAACGGGTGGCTAAAAACCGCACAAAAAGCTCGCTCCGCGCAAAACCACCCGATATATAAACCACTTTTGTCTTGTCATTGGCAGGTATAACAAGATTGAAGTGACTCCATGGCCAGGCTAACCACATCATGAACCAATTGATGATAGGCCTCTTCAAATGAGCTGAACTTCCCCAGATCAACAGTTGTGTCAATATAATCGGCCGGTATCGGGCCTTTGAAAAACACTCGACTTTCAGGAGAAGCCAGCAGTCTGGTAACTATTTTCTGATCAGGTTTTACTTTTTTATAAAGATTGGCATCCACACCGAAATGGGCATTGAGCCTTTCCACATTCACATCATGGATATGGCCCAGGAACAGCCTTGATGATTTAACCTGTTGCTGATTCACACTCATATAGCACAGGCAGTCCTTTCTCAATTGCTCCATGGTGAGCGGTTCGGTGTTGAAAGGATTCATAAAGATACACCAGGTGCCTGTTGAGATCAAAATGAATTCTTCCGTGGTTCCCTTTAAATAAGGCACCAGCGAGGCTGAACTGTCATGAATGCCGATGCCTATTTTTACTTTCTTTTTTTCAATTTCTACATCCGTAGTGGATGAATTGGAAACCGGCTGCGGAACAGGAATTTGCTCCTTCAGCATCCAGGGGTGATAACAATTGTTGTCAAAATCCCACATAGCTGTATGGCAACCGATGGAGGTAAACTCGGATACCTTGTTCCCGGTAAACCGGTAAGCCAGGTACTGGGGAAAATGCAATACGGAGTCCACATTCCTGTAAACTTCCGGTTTTTTTCTTTTCAGCCACAGGGCCTGAAGACCGGAGTTCAGCATCCCCAGGGATGGAGATGCTGTTTTCCGGCTGAATTCCTCCAATCCGCCGTATGATTCATAAAATCCTTCCAGCACGTCGGCGGGCATCGGTTTAAGATAATTGTAAACCGGCGTGAGCGCCCGTCCCATGGCGTCGATGTACATCAGACTAGCTCCATAGGTAGTGAAATTAACTGCTGCAATATTATATGAACCTTGTTGTATGACATCCGAAACACAATCCTTCATCCATGTTTCAATCTTTCCGATTTCATCACAGCTGAATCCTTCCTCATCCATGATTTCAGAGAACTTCTGTTCATCCTGGTGAATCAGTTTCAGATCAGCATCAAAAAGCAGAAATTTCTTATTCGTTTTCCCGATGTCAAATACGGCAATTACATTGACTGGCATATTCTGTTCTTTATCAGCGTTTCATCAATACTTCCTTTTCATACTTCTGAATTTCGGCAACGTAATCCATGCCAACCGGAATATTATTGATGAGGCAATAATAATCGTATACTGCACCAAAAGGCTTAGTCTTCAGTATTTCGAACAAGGCAAGACGCTCAAAATTCTGACCGGCTTCTTCATAAGCTTTCAATTTGGCATTGGGTTCCAGGAGGGCAAACAAGAAGGCCAACTGGGCGGCTCTTGTACCAACAACATAAGCACCGATACGGTTAATGCTGGCGTCGAAATAATCCAGGCCAATATTTACACGGCCCAGGGCGTTGCAACGAACGATTTCCTGTGCAATGAGCTGAATCTCATCATTGAAGATCACAACATGGTCACTGTCCCATCTTACACCCCTGGTTACATGAAGCAATAGTTCGTCAATGTATAGAAGAACAGATGAAATTTTATCACCTACCTGCTCAGTCGGGTGATAATGCCCATTATCGAGACAGATCAGCTTATTATTCTTAATTGCATAGCCAAGATAGAATTCGAGGGAGCCGACTACCATAGCCTCTGATCCGATGCCGAAGAGCTTGCTTTCAATGGCATCTTTCAGGTATTCCTTTGGATATTCCACTTTGAATATCTCATCCAGTGATTTTTTCAACAAGGCACGATGGGTAGCGCGGTCAACCGGCATATCCTTTGAACCATCGGGAATCCAGATGTTATTTACAGTAGGCGTACCCAATTGTTTGCCCATTTCAGCACCGATGGCCCGTGTACGTTTTACATGCTCCACCCAGAAATTGCGGTATTTCTCGTTTTTGCTGGAAAGGGTATAACCGTCATTCGCATAAGGATGTGAAAAACAGGTAGGATTGAAATCGATGCCCGTATTGTGCTTCTTTGCCCAATCGATCCAGCCCTGGAAATGTTTCAGTTCGATCTGATCCCGGTCTACTTTTACCCCTTTGAAATCGCCATAAATAGCATGGAGGTTCAACCGCTGCTTTCCGGGCAGAAGGGTCATGACCTTGTCGATATCCTGCTGAAGTTGTGCAATGGTACGGGCTTTTCCGGGATAATTACCGGTTGCCATAATTCCGCCTCCACCCAGGGTAGCATCCGGAGTTTCGAAACCTCCTACATCGTCGGTCTGCCAGCAATGAAGGCTTATCTTGATCTGATCAAGTGTTTTGATCGCTTCATCCGTATTTACCCCCAGCAAAGCATATTGCTCCCGGGCGTATTCGTATGCTTGTAGTATTTGACCCTTATCCATGATATTTTATGATTTATTGATTTTATGATTGAATGATTTATTTACGATTTACAATTTACGATTCAATTTCTTCGATGTTCAGCGTTCGGTGTTCCTTGTTCAGTGTTGTTTAACGTCAAATAACATCGAACAAGGAACACCGAACATCGATTTTCGAAGACATTAATACCTGACAGCCTTCAGCCTTTAGTCTACATCCTACAATTTTATCACAAACGTCGACATCACCAGGATGACAATTCCAATCACCAGGACAGTCACTGTTTTTCTGCCGGCACCTTTCCATTCGTTGAGGAAAATGCCCCAGATATTGCTGAATGCGATATTCATTGACATCAGGATACTCCATGCAAATGCGACCATGGTGGCAGGCAGCAAGCTTTCGCCCATACCCATGAAAAAGAACTGAAAGTACCATAATGTACCCCCGATGGCTGTGAATAAAAGGTTATTCAGCAAAATGGCGGGAGAAACCGACACATAATCCCGGTATGTACCATTCTTTATATTCAGAAATACACAATATATAAGATTAGTAAAGAATCCCCCGAGCGTAACGAACAGAATGACAGGGTTTTTCGCAAACAATGGATTAGTTCCCATCGACAATGCAAGTTCCTTAATCGGCTCCCCCTTGGTAAGTCCGAAGCTGAAGCAGGCGCTCATTACGCCGGCCAGAACAGCGATCAGTATTCCTTTCTTAAGGGCAAACTCTTTGACGGCTTCTCTTTTCTGTTCTTCAGTGAGGTTTTTGCTTTTAAGTGCTGCAGCATAACCGATAATTGCAATACCGGCCAGACTGATGGAAACCCCAATCAGCATAAGGATCCCGGCACGGTCGTCAAAAAGATTCTGCCCCGCTACCAGGGGTGGAACCAACGTACCGATTCCGGCACAAAGTCCCAGTGCAATCGACTGGCCGAGGGCAACGCCAAGATAACGCATACTCAGTCCGAAAGTCAAACCGCCAACTCCCCACAATGCTCCATAAAAAACAGCCCACCACTTTGCAGAAGAAGGAGAATCACTGAGGATTGAACCAAGGGTACCTGAAGGAACTGTAAGCCATGCAAAAAGAATTGGGACGAGTATCCAGGAAAACAAACCCTGAACAATCCAGTAGGATTCCCAGGACCAACTCTTGATCTTTTTTATCGGAACATAGAAGCTTGCAGCACAGATACTGCCGATTGCCATTAGGAGAATACTGAGAATGGAATTCATAGTTTTATAAAATAATTACTAAATTGCCTTTATTATTGATCAAATATATTATTCATTTTAGGCGTATTCAATATATAAACTGAGTAATTGTTTGTACAAAATGATAATCGTTTTATGAATGACTCTTTTAAATATCTTACACACAATGCGGACGATAAGGACTGGGGAATGTATCTTACAGTTGCAGGATCAGCCAAGGTAGAACCGGATGCCGAATATCCGCCATCAGGCCATCCAACCGGTTACCATTTCAACTGGTATAACGGCAGAACTCTTCAGGAATACCAGATCAATTACATTACAGAGGGTGAAGGGATTATGGAAACCCGTGATGGTTCATTTCCAATTCGTGAAGGATCAGTGATCCTCCTCAAACCAAATCTCTGGCACCGTTACAGGCCGCTTAAGGACAAGGGCTGGAAGGAACATTATGTAGGATTTGTGGGTGAGGCAGCAGAAAAAATGATCCATTCTTCTGAGGTCCTGAACAATTCACCTGTAATACAGATTGGATTTGATGAAAGTATCATACACAACTTCCAGGAGATCTTTAATCATGTGAAAACCGAAAAGCCGGGATATCACCAGATATGCTCAGGGCTGGTGATGTATACCCTCGGACAGATCATTTCTATAAAGAAAAATGAAAACTTCAAGCACAGCCAGGTAGAAAAGGCTATTCAGAAGGCATGCCTTATAATTCGTGATAACCCGGCCAGGAATCTGAATATTGAAGAACTTGCCAGGGAATTGTATACCAATTATTCCCTGTTCCGCCGGGCCTTTAAGAAATATACCGGGCTGTCACCCATGCAGTATCATACCTCTCTGAGGATGAAACAGGCCATTCATCTACTTACCAATACCGACCTGAGCGTAAAGGAAATTTCCTTCAACCTGGGTTTCTGCTCCGTTTTCTATTTCAGCAAGCTTTTCAAGGAAAAAACCAGCCGCACTCCGAGTGATTACCGGAAGCTGAACAGGAGCCACTGAGAAAATTATGAATGATGAATGATGAATGAAAATTAGTTTTTAGTTTTTAACTGTTATATGGAAACCGTTCAAAATCAAGAACTGCAGCTGGCGTTCGACTTTATTCAATTTACTAACCGCAATGTTTTTCTCACCGGAAAGGCAGGAACCGGAAAGACAACTTTTTTGCATAACCTGAAAAGATCATCCCCGAAAAGGATGATTGTAGTAGCTCCTACAGGAGTGGCCGCGATAAATGCCGGTGGTGTTACCATCCATTCATTTTTCCAGCTGGCCTTTCATCCGCATGTCCCCTCTTCACCCGAAGAACCATCCCAAATCACAAGATCCATGGCCAGCGGTAATTTTAAAATGAGCCGTGAAAAAGTGAATATAATCAAAAGCCTGGATTTACTGGTTATAGACGAAATCAGCATGGTAAGGGCTGATTTGCTGGATGCGGTGGACTCAATACTCCGAAGGTACAAAAATCATCTTCTTCCTTTTGGAGGGGTTCAGTTACTTATGATTGGCGATCTTCAGCAGCTGGCGCCCGTAGTGAAGGATGAAGACTGGGAAATACTGGGAAAATATTATCACACGGCGTTTTTTTTCGGCAGTCTGGCCTTGCGGCAGACTGATTATATAACAATTGAACTGAAACATGTTTACAGGCAGAAAGATCTGTCCTTCATTACCCTTCTGAACAAGATCAGGGATAACCAACTCGATTCAGCAGCCTTGCAGGAATTAAATAAAAGGTATGATCCCGAATTCGATCCTGATTCCGGCGGGGGATATATCACGTTAACCACCCATAACGCACAGGCCCAGTCGCTCAATGATTCCCGCCTTTTGAAACTTCCCGGTAAGATCCGGACGTTCAAGGCAAAAGTCAAGGATGATTTTCCCGAATTTGCCTACCCTACCGCTTTTGAACTGCACCTTAAAAACGGGGCACAGGTGATGTTTGTAAAAAATGACATGTCAAAGGAGAAACTGTATTTCAATGGCAAGATTGGTAAAATCGTGGATATCGATGAGGATGTCATTACAGTTCAATGTCCCGACGATGCAGATAATATCCAGGTAGAAAAGGTTGAATGGCAGAACATGAAGTATACCCTGGATGACGAAACAAAGGAAATACAGGAAACAGTGATCGGCACTTTCACCCAATATCCGCTTAAATTAGCCTGGGCTATTACTATTCATAAAAGTCAGGGACTAACATTCGACAAGGTGATTATTGATGCCAGGGCCGCTTTTGCACACGGCCAGGTATATGTCGCCCTCAGCCGATGCCGGACCCTGGAGGGAATTGTACTCAGCACACCGGTTTCCCAGCGTGGTATTATCACTGACCCGACTGTATCAGGATTTGTGGGCGAAATCGAAAGAAATCATCCCGATCAGGATGTATTGAATAAATCCCGAAAAATCTACCAGCACTTTCTTCTCAAAGAACTTTTTGATTTCATCCCGATTCAGAAACAGGCTTATTACTGCCTGAAACTGGCCAGGGAAAATAGGGCCGCCATCCTGGGCAATATTGAATCCGACCTTATTGCAGTTACAGAACAGATTAAAAATGACCTGACCGGCATATCTGAAAAATTTTATCCCCAGTTGCATAATCTGATATTATCAGGCGACAATGCAGAAACCAATCCTTTGCTCCAGGAAAGGGTTTCCAAAGCTTGCTTGTTCTTTACCGGTAAGATAGCGGATTCCATACAACAAAAACTGGATAATATTCAATGGCAAAGCGACAACAAGGAAATCAGGAAGTCAGTTACTGATGCCATGGAAAGGCTCAGAAATGAAATCGGGCTGAAATATCAATGTCTTCAAAGTTGTACAGATGGCTTCATTATCCGCACTTATCTTGAAGCCAAGGCTAAATCCGCAATAGAGTCTCCCGCCGTAAAAGCCAGGCCGGCCAAACCGGTGGATGATTTTTCGGGAGTGGTAAGGCATCCCGGACTTTTTAACAGGCTGAAATTCTGGAGAGACAGAAAGGTACTCGAAACAAAACTTCCACCTTTCTTTATCCTTCCTCAAAAGACCATGGTGGCCCTTGTGACATTCCTCCCGCAAACTCCCGAAAAAATGGCCGGCATAAAAGGCATGGGAAAGAAGAAATCAGAACTGTTTGGACCCGAATTGCTTGAAATTATAAAAACCTATTGTTCCGAAAATAAAATTGAATCGTCATCGATTCCACAACTTGCCGAACGCCCCGCTGCCAAGGAAAAGAAAGATACCCGCTTATTGACTTTCAAGCTATATAAGGAAGGTAAAACCGTTGAACAGATTGCCAGGGAAAGGGACATGGCCGTTTCAACCATTGAAGGTCACCTGGCTCATTTTGTGGGTACAGGTGAACTGTCTGTGGATGACTTTGTCCCATCGGATTTAACAGCCCTCATTGCAGAAAACATTGATGATAATGACTTCCGGATGGGTCCTGTCAAATCAGCACTGGGTGATCAGATCTCATGGAGCGAATTACGGTTTGTAATGAAACACCTGGAACACCTGAAGAAAAAGAATCCGGCCTCATAAATCCAGTATATCGTTGTGTTTTGCCTGTTCAACGAAAAAAATTGGTTACATCGAACGCACTTCGCACTTTTGAGTAATTTGCGATATGAAGAAAACTAACCTGCTTTTCCACCTTTTTGTACTAAGCCTGGCCATTGTCATTGACCTCCCCCATTCCCTGGCGTCACTGAAAGAGCCCGCCGAACTTGTTTATTACGTGGTTACAAGGATTTTCCCGCTCATCGTATTTTATACCTGCTATTTCTGGATCGTACCGGTTTACCTGGCACGGAAGAAGATCATTGCCTTTATCACCCTCGTTTTCGTGCTGGTTAACGTGGTTACTTTCACCGGATATACCATCCTGCAATTAATGCATAATGTATTTGACGGAACAGGATTTCACCTGTTTTATCATCTCAGGATGCACTTTTCCGGCGTAATTGCCATGAGTGTGGCAGCAGGATTTGGCACCGTATTCCGGATTGTGACAGGCTGGTTTGATGAAATGCAGAATGCCCGCATGCTGGAGGAAGAAAAATTGCGCAGCGAATTGATGCTGCTGAAAGCACAGGTAAATCCACATTTCTTATTCAATACCCTCAACAATATTGATTCACTCATTCATACCGATCAGGCCAAAGCCTCGGAAGCACTCATTAAACTTTCATCCCTGTTGCGATATGTAATTTATGATGCCGTGAAGGAAAAGGTTCCCCTGCGGATGGAGCTGGAACACATTGAAGGATATATCGATCTTCAGCGGTTACGGTACAGCCGGAACAATTCAATCTCATTTGAAATTATTGGCGATCCGGAAGGAAAAATGATTGCCCCGGTGCTCTTCATGCCATTTATCGAAAATGCGTTTAAACATACAACATCCGAAGGAATTGCGAGGGGACTGGAAGTCCGTTTCAACATTTACGAGGATTCAATAGATTTCTATTGTTCAAATTATCTGACCTTGAATGAAAATAAAGGCATAGGAGGATTTGGACTCGAAAATGTAATGAAGCGCCTTGAAATACAGTATCCGGGGCGATATAACCTGCAAACAGGCGGTTCGGAAGATAAGTACATAACCACTTTAATCCTCAGCACATGACCATGCGATGCATCATAGTTGATGATGAGCCACTGTCACTGGCCAAAATCAAAGGCTTTGTCGAACAGGTCCCCTACCTCAGCCTTGTTTCATCTTTTTCATCCGCAGTAGACGCAATGGCCTACCTGAAAGAAAACCCTGCTGACCTTGTTTTTCTTGATATACAAATGGACAACCTTACCGGAATCCAGATGCTTGAGATCATGGATCCGAAGCCCAGGGTGATCTTAACCACGGCATATGACCAGTATGCCCTGAAAGGATACGAACTCAACGTATGCGATTATCTTTTAAAGCCTTTTTCTTTCGACAGGTTCCTAAAGGCGGTTGAAAAAGCATATAATCAGTTTCAAATTACAGCTCCGGTTATTCAAAATGAGGCAAATAATTTCATTTTTATTAAGACGGAATACAGGCTTGAAAAGGTCAATTTTAATGACTTACTGTTCGTTGAGAGTCGAGGCGATTATTTGTATATTGTTTTAAAGCAAACAAAAATTCTTACCCTCATGACAATGAAAAACCTGGTGGACATGCTACCGGCCGGTCAGTTCATCAGGGTACACAAGTCCTATCTTGTATCCATGGATAAGATCGACGCCATCGAACATGGCCGGATCCGGATAAAAGAAGCGGTGATCCCTATAGGGGAAACCTACCGGAATGAGGTTTGGAAAAGACTGGCACTATAGACCGTTTTCTATTTTTTCGCTATCTTTCCGCTTATATTCATCCTTGAATCCATCGTATTCTTATGAATAAGCGGAATTTTCTGAAATTATCTTCAGCCATGTTTGTCGCAGGCATGATCATGTTCGTTTCTTCCTGCAGTAAAAGCCCTGTACCGATCAGCCTCCATCCAGAAAATCCCCATTACTTTCTTTTCAGGGGAAAGCCAACCATACTGATCGGCTCAACTGAACATTATGGTGCTGTGCTGAACCTTGATTTCGATTATATTGCCTACCTGGATGAACTGGCTGCTGCGGACTTAAATGTCACCCGGACATTTTCAGGTATTTACAGTGAGCCGGCAGGCGCTTTTGGTATAGCAGAAAATACGCTGGCTCCGGCTAAGGGTAGGCTTATCTGTCCATGGGCAAGAAGCAATGAACCCGGTTATGCGAATGGTGGAAATAAATTCGATCTGAATCAATGGGATTCGGCCTATTTCAGCAGACTGAAAGATTTCATCATGGAGGCAGGTAAACGGAATATCGTAGTAGAACTCGATTTATTTTCCAATTTCTATGATACGTTGCAGTGGAAACTGAGTCCCCTGTATTTTAAAAATAACATAAACCAGGTCGGTAACCTGGAAGACCAGAAAGAGATACTTACACTGAGACACCCTGATATACTGGCAGTTCAGGAAAAAATGGCCAGAAAAATTGTTGCTGAACTGAAAGATATGGATAACCTGTATTATGAAGTCTGCAACGAACCCTATTTCGGCGATACTACAGCCCTGGAGGAATGGGAACATCATATGACCTCCGTGATTTCAGATGCCGAAAAGAATTTCATGAATAAGCATCTGATCTCGCAAAATATTGCCAATGGATACCGTAAAGTTAAGGATCCCCATCCTGCGGTATCCATCTTTAATTTTCATTATGCCAAACCCCCTGTTGCAGTGGGTATGAATTATGGCCTGAACATGGTCATCGGCGATAATGAGACCGGTTTCAATGGCATTTCTGACGCACAATACCGGACAGAAGCCTGGGATTTTATTGCTGCCGGAGGGGCCTTGTTCAATAACCTGGATTACTCATTTACTGCGGATCATGAAAACGGGACATTCACAGTTGAGCAGGGACAGCCCGGAGGCGGGGGGATCATACTTCGTTCGCAGTTCAAGATCCTCATTCAGGTATTAAGTGAGATCGACTTTCTGAAAATGAAGCCGAACGATTCAGTCCTTCACTATGCATTTTCTGCACCGGCCACGGCCAGAGCATTGATCAGTGAGGGATACCAATATCTCATTTATATCAATGATAAAAAAGCCGATAGTGATAGTCTTGCCAGGGATCAAAAATCCTATACTTTTTCAATCATCCTTCCAAAAGGAGATTATTCCGCAAAATGGATCAATACGCTTACGGGTGAGCGCATACCGTTTGACATAAAGGAACATGAAGGGGGTAATTTCAAGCTGGAAACCCCGCTGTTTACTGACGACATCGGCCTGATGATAAGGAAATAGTTATGCAGTTATGCCATCAAAACACAAAGGAATAATAAAGTAATAATAAATGCCACGAAGGCACTAAGGCACGAAGATATTTGTACTTCGTGCCTTAGTGTCTTAGTGGCATATTTTCTTTAGGGTACTGCGCCAAACAAAAATGGGATCTATTCATTACAAATAGGTCCCATTCACATCCGGCAACCGAAGTCGCCATCCATGCCAGACTACTGTTATTATGACCGGCTGCAGTTGCTGATCGTTAGACCGGCTTCTGACAACCCTTGTCTTGCTGCAAGGCCTGTTACAGTCTTGCTCTGGGACTGCTCATTCGGTTCCCCGAAGGGAGCCTTCCTGAACGAAGTACTTTTAAGGGTACTCCGGCTCCTTTAATGCGCAAATCCGAAGATTTGAAAAAAACACCATTGGTTTCACTTAAGAAAACTCTGGTAGCTTTCACATTGTAAGAGCAGCCTTTTATCGCTCATCTGGTATACCAAAGATATGCCAGGTCAAGCGGGCATGCAAGCTTTCCCCTTTACAGATATAAACACCTTATTCACCGGTTTTATGAACAGTTGTTCATATCCCGAATAAAATCTCTCGCAAATCTCGCATATCACGCTGATAAATTTATGTTTGCTGGGCTTTATTGCTCGCAGATTTTCGCGGATTTCGCAGATTATCAAGATCTATTATCTGAAACGACAAAATCGAGTGTAATGAGATTTCTCGGCGACCTCTTGGCACACTTAGCGCAAACCTCGGTGTCCTCTGCGGTTAAATTTTTAGCAATCTCATAGTTTACTTTATTGATTTCGGATGGACGCCCTAAAATTTCTTATTGACATTGCAATGGTAAATCGTAAAATCTATTTATAAACATTCTAAATTTTGGGACCACATTGCCTGATCTTCAAAATACATCTATTTTTATACTGAATATCCTTAGGCATATTCATTCCTTCCTTAAAAGAACTATTCATGAATGTCGAAGCCTTTTTTAAAATAACATACGGGCTTTTTGTGGTAAGCACAAAAAGTGACAGCAAATTGTATGGTTACGTTTCCAATACTGTTTTCCAGGTGACAGCAGAGCCAGCCCGGTTTGCCATTACCTGCAGCAAAAACAACCATACAGCGGGCATGATCCGGCAAAGCGGTGTATTTGCCTTTTCTGTTTTGCAGAAGGAAACAAAGCCGGACATCATCGGCACTTTCGGATATCGCTCCGGAAAAGATATTGATAAGTTTGCCAAGGTTAATTTCATGACCGGCAAAACCGGATCTCCTATTTTGCTGGATGACACGGTAGCCTGGTTTGAATGCGAGGTAGAACAGACCATTGATGCAGGTTCGCATTTTCTTTTTATCGGAAAAGTAATTGACGCTGAAGTGATTGATCCATTGGCTGAACCCCTGACGTATACCTATTACAGGGAAGTAAAGAAAGGAAAGGCACCCAAGAATGCCCCAACCTATATTGATCCGGAAAAGCTCAAACAACAGGCACAGGAAGTGGCCTGGGAGAAATATTATTGTACTGCCTGCGGGTATATTTACGATCCGGCAGTTGGTGATCCCGAGCATGGAGTTCCTGCCGGAACCCGGTTTGAAGATATCCCTGATGACTGGGTTTGCCCGGTATGTGGTACCGAGAAAATTGATTTTGCAAAAAAATAACTAACACAAAGACAAAAAGTTTATCAGCCACGAGGCACAAAGGCACTAAGAAAATGAAATATAAGCCGCGCATATATAAATGTATTCTTTGTGTCTTAGTGTCTTAGTGACTTAGTGGCATCAATTCTAAAACACTCACAATTTAATTATATCAACATGGAAAAAAGTTTAAAAGGCACCAGAACCGAGCAGAATCTGCTCAAGGCTTTTGCAGGCGAATCACAGGCCAGGAACCGCTATGAATTTTTCGCATCGGCAGCCCGGAAAGAGGGATTAGAACAAATTGCCAGCATCTTCCAGGAAACTGCCAGCCAGGAAAAGGAGCATGCAAAAAAATTCTTCAGTTTTCTTAAGGGAGGAGTAGTTGAAATAACCGCTGCTTATCCGGCAGGAGTGGTAGGAACCACTAAAGAAAACCTCAAAGCTGCCGCTGAAGGTGAGAATGAAGAATGGACAATGCTTTATCCACAATTTGCAGAAATAGCAAGGGAAGAAGGGTTCCCGGAAATTTCAACGGCATTTAAAATGATTGCCAAAGTGGAAGCCGAGCATGAAAAACGCTATTTAAAACTGTTGCAGAATATTTCTGAGGATCTGGTCTTCATGAAAAAAGGCAAGGTTTTTTGGAAGTGCATTAACTGCGGCTATATATATGAATCTGAAAAAGCCATGGAAGTCTGTCCCGTTTGCCAGCATCCAAAAGCCTTTATGCAAGTGAAGGAGGAGAATTACTAATAGTAAGAAGTCTACCCTTCAATATTCAGCGTTCGGTGTTCCCCCGATGGATCGGGGGAACACTGAATATCTAACACCGAAGACTAAAAACTGCAATTAAGCGGGTTGTTTTATCACTAACTGTGATGTAATGTGATGTTTTAATGCTTTCTTTCTTTAAATTTGACTGACTTTGAAAGGAAAAGCATTGAAATATCAGTATATGACAAAACGCAACATGCAGGACTGGAAGCATCAGCTGATGAACCAGCCAAATAGACCGGCAATGCCCATCATGACCCACCCAGGCATTGACCTGATCGGCAAAAGGGTGATTGATGCTGTCACTGACGGCGAAATTCATTTCCAGGCAATCAGGGCTGTTGCTGAAAATTATCCGGTAGCTGCATCCACAATGATCATGGATCTGACAGTGGAGGCTGAGGCTTTCGGTTGCCGAATAAACTTTTCTGATAACGAAGTGCCTGCCATTTCCGGTCGACTGGTAAATAATTATATATCAGTTGGCAAATTGGCTGTGCCATCACTGCAAAAGGGCCGGGTACCCCAATATTTAAAGGCAGCGCGCCTTGCCTCGGAAGGAATAACCGACAGGCCGGTCTTTGGAGGTTGCATCGGACCTTTTTCCCTGGCCGGGAGGCTGTTCGACATGACTGAAATCATGACGGAGATTTTTCTTGTACCGGAAACGATCGAGGCCCTGCTTAAAAAGTGTACAACCTTTCTTCTGAGCTATATATTGGAAATGAAAAATATAGGGTTGAATGGTGTTATTATGGCGGAACCTGCTGCAGGTCTGCTCGATGAATCCTTGTGCGACCGATTTTCGTCAGCCTTTGTAAAACAAATTGTAGAAAAAGTGCAGGATGACCATTTTCTTTTCATACTGCATAATTGCGGAAACCACGGTCATGTTACCCGGTCGATGATCAGAACGGGAGCCCAGGGATTGCATTTTGGAAACAGTATGGATATGAAACGGGCATTAAAGGAAGTCCCTTGCAATATCCTGGTTTTCGGAAATATTGATCCGGTCAGCATGTTCAAAATGGCTAAACCCTTCGATTTAAGCCGTATGACTTCAACTTTACTTGAAACTGCAGCAGATCATCCCAACTTTGTTTTATCCACAGGATGTGACACTCCCCCGGGTGTTCCTGTAGAAAATATTCGTTCTTTTTTTGAGACCGTCGAAAATCATTCAATTGCCATGATGTAATGTGATGTTTTTTGAAATTCATTTTATATCTTGTACCCATATAACAGTTATAAATGAATACGTCTTTCGTTCCGCTTTACAGGAAACTATTCGATTATTACAAAGGAAAGATAGTAGCTCAGGAAATAAAACCGGGTCACCAGATTGATTCGATTACGCGGATCATGCAAAAACATAAGGTTTCCCGAGAAACCGCCAAACTTGTCCTGAAAATGCTGATCAATGAAAGATTGATCATCTCAAGAGCAGGAAAAGGTTCCTATGTTGCACCGCTGGCCAACACAAGAAAGATATGGGGTATGATCCTTCCCTTCTACTCCTCGAACATGGAACAACTCATTAATTTTCTGAGGGATGAGGCACATAAAAACGGACGCCAGTTAACCTATTTCTTCGGATACAATAATCCTGAGGAGGAAATGAGACTGGTGGGGACGATGATCCTGGAAGGATATGAGGCTGTAATTGTTGTGCCAAACAATGACGAATCCCTCACAGCAGAATTCTACAGGAAGCTCTTTATCGGAAACACAATGGTTGTGCTTGTGGATAATACCATGTCAGGATCCTATTTCAGGTATGTCATACAAAGCTATGACCTTGGCGTAAAAAGGGCAATTGATTACCTTGCTGATATTACCCGGCATAATTTATTGCTGGTCAAGAACGAAACCTGGAAGGGGAGAAACCTTCTGTATGAATTCATGGAGCAAACTTTTACAAATATTGTCTCTGCCAATTATCCAAATCGAAAAGTATTTGTAATTTCAAACCTGAATGAATTTAGTACGGAATATATACATAAAAATACCATTGGTGGAGTGTTATGCTGTTCAGATACTGATGCGGTAAGGGTTATAGGCCGTTTGCAGAAGCAAAGTATCAGGATTCCGGGTGAAATATCCATTGTTAGCTATGGTAATACGGAACTAACTGAATTTTTCAATCCTGCCATCACTGTGATCGATTGTGGATATAAGGATATGGCGGCTGAAACAGCCCTGCTTATCCAAAAAGGAAAAAAGGCCGGTCCGTTTGAACAGCATATTATTTTACCAAAGCTCATCGTACGAAATACATGAACCCATAAATACAAAACCTTAAAATAATATCTTATGAGTGAAATTATTGAACAGATTGCCCATTGCATCGAATTTGGAAAAATCAATGCTGCTTCTCCTTATCCTCCAGATATGCGTGGACAGGAAGGTGCCGATGAACTGACTAAAAAAGCCCTGGCACAGGGTTTAGAGCCGGGAAAAATACTCAACGAGGGCATGGTAGCCGGTATGGAAAAAGTAGGTAAAAAATTCTCTGAAAACAAGGTGTTTGTCCCGCAAATGCTGATGTCGGCCAAAGCGATGAGTACAGCTATGCAACATATCAAACCCTATTTCCTGTCGGGTAGCGTGAAAAGAAAAGGGACCATAATAATAGGCACTGTAGCTGGTGATTTGCATGATATCGGAAAGAATCTGGTTGGCATGATGTTCGAAGGTGCAGGCTGGGAAGTGATTGACCTGGGAGTGGATGTGAATGCAGAGAAATTTGTGGCAGCCCTGAAAGAAAAACCGGGTAGTTCCGTAGGCCTGTCAGCTTTACTGACCACCACCATGGTGCACATGGAAAACATTGTGCAGGAAATCAGAAAGATGGCCCGTGAAACAAAAATTCTGATCGGTGGTGCACCTGTTAATATGGAGTTCTGCAAAAAAATCGGAGCAGACTATTATTCACCTGATCCACAGGGAGCTGTGAGCTACCTGAATCAACAGGTAGCCTGATCATTCAATTATCCCCGCATCATCGCTCTTTAGTTCAAGTGTGGTGACCAGGTTGATACTTTCCGGGGGAAGCACGATAATACGTGGTTCTTCTCCCGTATGCTCTATGGACTTGGGATTTAATTGAAAATCCGGATCTGTAACCAGCAATTCGGTTACCTGGTAAAGGTTGAATACCCGTTGATTCTCGGCGCCCGAAAAGGAAAGGGAAATGCGTACAGGACGCTTTTCATTATTTATAAACAGAACCCCGATACTCCCGTTCTGGTTTCGGTAAGCAGTGAGCTTAACTCCATCAATGCACATATTGGTTTGCCAGAAAATCAGATCAGGATACTTTCCAATGAAGCGTGACAGCATGGCATATCCATAATAGGCCATAGGTTCCGGATCAATTTTCTTCAGGTACTGTTTCTTTTCCCTGTCCCAGGTATGGATCAGCTGCCATTGTCCGTCCAGATCACCCCGGTTAACAAAACTCCACCGGTTAAAAGCATCGGCTCCCATATTCATACTTCGCACAACATCCGAAGCATTGGAAAGCGAAGCTGCAAAACTTTTTGGTCCTGGATTTGATCCTCCCCACCCAAGTTTCATGTTTCCAAATTCCGACAAAAAGAAGGGCTTATGATGCTGATGTGCCCATTTCGCCCAGTTATAAATAATCTCTTCTCCATCGTAATCAATTCCTCCGTAAGAATGTATATCATAGGCGCCCACATAGGCATTAAAATCAATTTTGGCAGAATCAAAAGGTGGCAGGTCGGTCCAGTCAGGACCGGAAAGAGGAATAGATATGCCCCTTAAATCCAGCGTTTCCCGCACCTTTTTCCAGGCACTTGTCACTGACCCTGATCCGCTCCCATAGCTCCACCAGTATCCCCATGTTCCACCGGGAGGTTCATTGGTTATGCAAAAGTATTTTATGCAACTGTATTTTCGGGTAACTGTAAGGTATTGAAGGAGTGTGGCTATGCCATCTGCATAATCGTCAAGTGAGCGAGGTGCGCTCAGTAATGGATGCACACCGGGATAACTGTTCCAGTCCACATCTCCCCACATTTGCTGAAGAAACACATCAGCATGGTTTGCTTCACACCAGTCAAGTATTTTATACAATGCCTGCATCTCTTCATTGGTCCAGTCGAACACATTGCGGCCGGGCTCATACATTCGATGGCTTAACTCAACCCGCAGAAAATCCAGTCCCAGCCACCGCGCATGATGGCATATCTGACGCCATGCGGCAGTATCCGTAACTGGCGGATTACCTCCAAAACCGCTTCCCCTCGGATTAACGAAGCGGACAGGGTAATCATATTTTTCATTATCAAGCGGTATATCCCTGCTCATGGAATGCCATGATGCCCCAATGCCGCCCTGCATATGCGAAACCACAACCCCGGCATCGATGGTTACCCGCTGTTCCTGCATTTGTCCATATACCGGCACAATAATATTAACCAGGAACAAAAACAATGCAATCTTATATGAACGGAAAGCTACCATAATTCATAATTCGATGATTAATGAATAAAGATAGCAATTTTAGGAAATTAGGGGCTTAGGGGTTTAGGGGCTTAGGGGCTTAGGGGCTTAGGGGCTTAGGGGTTTAGAAAAAGAATATTCATTATATTTGATTCTGTATGAAAGAACTAACTATCATATTCTTTTGCACTTTTAAATTTGCCGCCACTTTCCCGGTTGCCATTTACCTCGTTAAAATGACCCCTTTGGAAACCCTTCTATATACGAACACCGGTGGTATCTTAGGTACCTTTTTTTTCATGTACCTGTCAGAATTCATTATCAGGATGTGGAATAAATACTGGCCTCAAAGTATGAAGAGAAATAAAAAGAAAAAAAAGTTATTCACAGGCAGAAACAGAAGGATTGTCAGTATAAAAATGAGATACGGAATTTGGGGCATTGTAATACTAAATCCTGTGCTATTATCAATACCCCTTGGATCCTTTCTCATGGTAAAATATTATGGTTTAAAATTCAAAAATATGATGTGGCTCGTGGCGGGACAGGTTGCATGGTCACTGGTTTATGTTTTTTTCCTTTTTTATGTTAAGATGTTGCTATAACTGAAAGTTTTGCATTAATGCAGTCTTGCAGTCTTGCAGTCTTGCAGTCTGAAAAAAGTTCTGCAGTTTTGCAGTCATGCGGTTCTGCGGTCATGCGGTTCTGCGGTTCCCCGGTTCACCCCTCTCTCCCTCATCTCCCTCTCTCATCTCTCATACTCTCATCTCTCATCTCTCAACTCTCATCTCTCATTCCCAGTCCCTATTTTTGATTTTCAAGAACATTTATGCTATTCATATGTTAAAAGTTCTAATCAATGTAAAATAAGATTAATACATCTTTTATTCTTTTTATTTGATTTTTAACTTTATCTTTAACTCTATGAAAACATCTTTCCGAATCCTTTTAATTGTGTTTTGTCTTGCGATTATTGCCGGAACAGGTTTTGCCCAACCTGCAGAACAACCGGGCTATCTGACAGTAACGACTATCCATTGGAAAATGGATAACAAGGACTTTTCAATGGACAAATGGAAAGCCATTGAAAAAGAATACTTTGAAAAGGTTACCAGCAAAAATGAATACATAGTTGGTTCGCTTTTTCTGATGCACTATTTTACAGCAGATAATACCGAACTTAAAATTGTAAATGCCTATAGCTCATGGGAAAATATTGAAAAGGCCGGGCAACGCAGCGATGAGCTGGCTAAAGAAGCATGGCCTGATGAAGCACAACGAACTGCATTTTTCAAAAGCCAGGCCGCGTACTTCACCAATTTCCATTCAGACGAGATTTATTCCAACCTTCCCTACGCAAAACCTCTTGCATCAAAATCTGCAGAACCACTCATTTATTATGTGATGGTCCGCCAGATGGCTTTTCCGGAAGACGGAAAACGAAAAGAGTCAAGAGAATTGATGACTGAATATATGGACAAGGTGATCAGCAAAAATCCTGCGATTCTTGCCTATTATCCGTCAGTGCATGCCTGGGGTGCTAACAGCCAGGATTTTGTCGAGGCCTATGTAATCAAATCATTTGAAGATTTGGTGAAAGCATTGGATGCAGATACCGAACTCGCGAAGACTGCCTGGCCTGATGAAACAGCCCGTAAAGACTTTTTTGCTAAAAAAAATAAATACTTCACTGGTCAGCACGCTGATTACATATACACCAGCGTTCCAGAACTCACCAAGTAATAGGTTGTTGTAGGTTAATTAATCGATTGCAGTTCGGGGCGACCACAAGTGGTCGCCCTTGCTGTTTTCTCCTGACTCTTATATAATTAGATTTTAAATGGCTGTAACAAAGGCACAAATGCAGGGTCGCTAGACTCTGCGACCTAAAAGAAGCAAAGCGCCTCAAAAAAACTTTGCGACCTTTGCGAATTCCTCTGTGGCCTCTGCGGTAAAGCTTTTACATACTTCCTGTAAAGCAACAAACTCCAAAATCTTCTTTCGCTGATCCTCCCGAACGGATGCCTTCGGCACGCAGATGAATGCTCACTTTGCTCTATTTCCAATATTATCCCTATTTTTACGGGGATGGTCATACTCAAAAGTTGGTAATCAATATAATTCAAAATGTATAATAAGGTACCTTTCAGTGAGCTTGAAAACCGGTTAAAGAAATTCAGGGCAATTATGGATGTGCAAAATCCCGATTGGGAAATGGCTGCCCTTTTCAGTAAAATAAACCTGTATTATCTCACCGGAACCATGCAGGAAGGCATGTTAATAATCCCCAGAGACAGTGAGGCAGTACTCTGGATAAGGAGAAGCTACGAAAGGGCTGTAAATGAGTCTTTATTTCCCCTGATTAAACCCATGGATTCCTTTAAGGATGCGGCGGCCGCATATCCTGAAATGCCTGCTTCTGTCCATATCGAAACTGAGTTTATTCCCATTGCCTTTCTTCAAAGATTCCAAAAGTATTTTGCGATACGGAATGTCTTATCACTGGATTTCCAGATAGCATATGTAAGGGCTGTTAAAAGCACATTTGAGCTCGATCTGATGAAACGATCGGGAGAATTGCACCGCAGGATACTGGAAGACCGGGTGCCTCTTATTCTGAAAGAAGGAATGAGTGAGGTTGACCTTGCGGGAGCCTTGTATGCTGAAATGCTTCGTGCAGGTCATCATGGAGTGGCCCGGTTCGGTATGTTCGATACAGAAGTTGTTCTAGGACATATCGCTTTTGGTGAAAGCAGCTTATATCCTACAAGTTTCAACGGGCCTGGCGGAAACTATGGCATGGGACCAGCCGTTCCCGGCATTGGCAACCGCAAAACCATCCTCCGCAAGGGAGACCTGGTTTTTATTGATATCGGCTTTGGTATTGAGGGGTACCACACAGATAAAACCCTGACTTACGTTTTTGGGAAAGAACCAGATCACGCTATTTCACTGGAGCAACAGGCTTGCGTGGATATTCAGGACCGCATGGCAGAACAATTAAGGCCCGGAGCAATACCTTCAGCAATATATGAGAATATTATGAATAGCCTGGATTCTGATTTTCTTAAGAATTTCATGGGTTTTGGCAGCCGTCAGGTTAAATTTCTCGGACATGGAATTGGACTTGTAATTGATGAGTTTCCCGTCATTGCACGTGGCTTTGATGCTCCCATGCAGGAAAACATGGTGTTCGCACTGGAACCCAAGAAGGGAATCGAAAACTTCGGAATGGTTGGGATCGAAAACACGTTTATTGTTACACCCGCAGGGGGACAATGCATCACAGGATTCAGCAAGGGATTGGTGCCTGTGCTTTAGTACATAAACGCCCATTACCCTGAACTTATGCCGGACTTTGCTTGTCCTGCCCCTATTATACAAATGCAATGTTAGCGGCATAGCATTTTATTATTACACCGAAGTTTCCCTTTGATTGTTTGAATGTGTCACTACCTTATGCAGCATTACAAAGTTAGTCACTGCCAATAGTAACATTGGGATTCTTCGGAAAATCAAGTCAGTGTGTATAAGTTGCTCAATTAATTCCAGGGAAAATTTCTTGTCAAGTTCCACCTGAATAGGAATTTGAACGGTTATTGTTGATATCAGGGTAACTAAATTAAAAAGAAACGCCAACCATACTAACCATTTTGAAATAATTGATGGTCGGAACCAAAATAGCAATATTTGAGGGATGAAGGATATGAAAAAGAAAATAACAAATATTGGAATAATAAGTGAACTGTCAATTTGATGAAATTTTGGAAATTCCGCTTCTCCTACCCAACGCCATGTCCGGTAAGAGACCAATGAATTTACTATGCCAGCACCAAAAACGTAAAATGAAATCAGAATATAAACAGAGAATATGATGCCGGAAATTTTATTTTTGTTTTTCATTTTGCTCTAATTTAAAGATGTGTTTGTTTTTTATCAAACACTTAACTTATCAAAAGGGTAAGAAATAAGTTGATAATAATGCTGCATTTTTAATTTACATTTTCCCACCACCGGGAAAATTTCTGTTTATCGTCTTTAAGATATACTGCCTCGCCTATCATGGGTGTAATTAATGGAATACCTGATTCCTTGCAATTTTTCGTAATGGTTACCAAAGGTTCGTCCCATGGATGGTTCGCCAATGCAAATTTAGAGTTATGGACAGGAAAAAGTCTTTTGGCATTTAAGTCTTTGAACGATTTCAGGATATCTTCCGGCAACTGGTGAATGTATTTCCAGTTTTTATTATACTGTCCGTTTTCCAATATAGCCATATCAAACGGACCAAATGTCTTTCCTATTTCTGAAAAGTGCTTGTCATATCCACCATCCCCGCCGATATAGATATTCATGGTCGGCGTTTTAAATGCGAAGGAAACCCACAGGGTTTGGTTCCGTTTCAAACCACGTCCCGAAAAGTGCCTGGCAGGAACTGCGTTAACTACAAAGCCGGTTTCCAGCACCACCTTCTCATTCCAATCCATTTCTGTAATTATGGACTTATCAAAACCCCAGTATTCAAAGTCTTCCCCAATACCAAGTCCACAAATCACCTTTTTGATTTTCGGTTTTAATTTCATTATCGTTTCATGATCGAGATGATCCCAGTGATCATGAGAAATGAAGAGGTAATCTATCACGGGAATGTCATCCGCAATAAAGGGATTGGTTCCCTTAAATGCCTTGACGGAGCTGGAAAAGGGTGAGGCATTCCCGCTCATCACAGGATCCACCAGGATTCTTTTACCATCAATCTGCATAAAATAAGATGAATGTCCGAACCATACCAGAACCTCCTTGTCCCTGTCCAGATGAATGAGATCGGTTTTAACTGATGGAATCTCCCCCGTAGGTTTGACCCTCACCTTTTTACCAAAAAAGAATTCCCTGCTTACTTCCAGGAATCCCACACCCTCAGTTAATACCGGTGTATAACTTTGATTTTGAAAGGATCCTTTTTTATAGTTGGGAGACTTTCTGATCCTTTCCAAACGGGCACCAGAAGGCAATTTACCAAATTTTGCCTGTTGCAGGGTTGCAACAGCTACAAATGAAAAAAGGAATGCTATGGATACAGCTATGTACATAACGGGTCTCATTTAATATTTAATTTCATCATGTTTAACTTAATCCTATTAAACACTTAACAGGGAAGAATTCTTTTTGCAACAAGTATTTTTTTTGTTTTTTTTTGAAGCACGACTGCATGACTGCATGACTGCATGACTGCCTGACTATTTCTCCCAGATCGAATCCAATTTCCATAATGAAAGGCTCCTGATCCTTGCGCTACCCCTGGAAGTCAAAACAGAAATCCCGGTAGAATTCATACTGAATGGCAGGACATTACTAAAACAGGCTCTCCCGTTTATGTATGCCTCTCCAATGTTACCGTCGACAAACAGGTGGACAATCAACGATTTTTCTCCCGGATTCAAATGAAATTCTGCTTCCTTATCTCCGAACACTAGTCGTCCACTTTCAGCATCATATGCCAGTCTTATAAAACGCCGGCCGTCTTCACTACGGCCTATTCTCATCTCAATCTGCGACAGTTTATCCGTCTCCACTTCCATCAGCATTTCATAATGAAGGCCAAATGCAGGCTGTATTAATATTTCGCGGTCCTGATTTAATGTAAGATTCTGTTTTACCTGTTCACTATACCGCAATTTCTTTAGTTCAGGAATGGGTTCATATCGCAGGTCACCATCGTCTCCAAGTGTAACCACCCTTGGAATTGAAAGACTTCCCCACCAGCCAGCCTGTGGCGGACGGTCCGCCATGATCCACCCCCATAGGATACGCCGTCCCATAGGATCCAGGAAGCTATTGGGTGCATAATATACTGTGGGACCTCCCAGATCAACAGTCTTCCAGCTTCCGGGGGTAAAACGGTTATTGCTGTATTTGCCGGTCGAATATTCAACCATTGCGCGCAGTCCAGGCTGATTGGAATATAACGGAGATACGATCAGTACATGCTTGTCACCGAGCGGGAAAAACGTCGGGCATTCCCATTGTATGCAGAGTTCTCCCATCCCCGTGCAAAGAGGACCGAGAAACTCCCAATTGTGCAAATCACCGGACTCATACAACAAAACGGTTCCTCCCGTACTTTGAAATGCAGAGCCTACAAGCATCCGCCATTTATCTCCTTCGCGCCACACAAACGGATCACGGAATCCATCACGCAAACCCTCAAGTGAAGGCGGAGCAGAGAGGACCGGATTGGCAGTGTCTTTGATCCATGTGCGCAAACTGTCATAACTCATGGCCAGGCACTGGGTCTGCGGGTTCACGCCGGTATAAATAATAGTAGGTACGCCATTGTGAATCACACAGGAACCGGAAGCAATGGCTTCTGAATCGTATGTTCCCGGAGTCGGAGCCAGTGCTATGGGCAGGTGGTACCAATGCACCATATCCTTGCTGGCCGCGTGGCCCCAAACCGGCTTGTTATGGACGCTGTCACCCCAAAAAGGCAGATGCTGGAAGAATATGTGATATTCGCCGGCAAAATAAACCGGACCATTCGGATCATTTATAAACCTGGACGAGGCAGTAACATGATAGACTGGTCTCAGAGAATCCTGTTCTGCAATCAAATTCATACGTTCTACGGAAGCACTGGCAGCGGTCAATGCCGAAACATGCAATTTTTGCATTTCTTCAACTGATTGTCCAAAACCAGTAAGCCCTGCCCCGGTCATCCATAACGAGACCGACATAAATAGTAACCTATATACCTTCATTTTCCTTTTTTTATCAGAATATAAAACCAATTTTTAATATGGGTATAAAATGAACCGATTTCGGGCGAATACATTTCAGTTACTTCCATTGGCAGAAAACCCAGGTTATATCCCACACCCAATGAAAAACCGTTGATCCATTGCACTTTTTCCGGGGAGCTGGAATTCTCATTTACAATGAAATCGTAAAATCCGGTATTTGCCCTGCCAATCAGAAACAGGGAGCCTGCAATATTATATTGTAACCCCAGCAAAGCGGAACCAAATGAAGATGAAGTGATCTGCGTTTCATTCAAACCCATAAATACCATCTGTGATTCCGCCAGTTTCTGAACTCCGCCAAGGAAGAAATTATCAAAAATAAAACCCTGCGATTGCAGACAAATACCCAATTGCAGATTGCCCTGCAAAACCAGCTTTGGATGTAAGGGAAAGTAATTGGAAAAATTGGTTAATAACCTGTAAAATGATGGTTTGTTATTCACTATGTCCGAAACATCTAACGTAGTATTGTCTGAATTGTAGGCCACTATATCGGCTTTCCGGTGAAATGCAATGCCTGCTTCAGTTAGAAATTCATGTCCGCGGGTCGGGAAAAACGGTCGGTCAGTGTTAAGTGATTCTGATCGGATATAAGAATAGTAATTGCTTGTTTTCCCGTCTACTCTCATATTATCAGCAACTTCGGGGCTAAAAGAGTTTTTCTGGAAACTGATTCCTGCTGCCAGGCTCCAGTCGGTTCCAAAAGTGTTGGCAAAATTTAAATCCACCATGGTATGAATGGTCTTATAAACCGATGATTGCTGCCCCCCTTCATAAATATTGTAAGGCAGTTTTTCACGGAGAAAACTGGCGTTTATATAATGGTTTCCTTTGCGCCCGAAAGCCTGATTGTGTTCAAACAGGATGGCCGGATTTTCGCTGATAGCCGATTTTACCAGGGAGCGCGATTTATCGAGCAAAAGATTTCTAAATGTTAGATTGGCAATAAGAGCGGGTCCGGTGAAGGAGTGGTATGATAAACCCAGTTTGAACTCAGTCATCATCGATTCTTTTACAATACAGTGCAGGGTGGCATGGCCCTGGATTGTTGGTTTCAACTGGTAATAAACCTTATCGTAGTAAAGGCTGGAGTATGCTTTTCTGAATCCCCGGTTGATTTGTTCTGGCGTGTATCTTTTTCCGGGCGTTAATTGTAACTTGTCAAGCAGGAAATTGCTGCTGGTTTTAACAAGCCCTTCATAAGTAATACTGTCAATATAGATTGATGCATTATCCGGCAATCTGTTTTCAGGATTGAAATCTACAGGATAAAGCCTGTTCAATGAATCGGCAAGATTTTTGAAATAAGGATAATACTTCTTCCCCATTTCCTTGCCGATTTTCATAATATCGACGATATCACCAAAACTTCCTGCACTGTATTTTTCAACCGGAGGTTCAATGATCAGATCGCATATTTTTTTTTGCCTTATCAAATCCTCAGCATCGCGGTACTGGGTTATCTGGTAAAATACATCGAGTATGTTGTTCAGTTTTGATACATCCGGCAAGCCAAGGAACAGGTTCACCCCGATAACGATATCGGCTCCCATTGCCTTTATGTCAGTAACCGGGAAGTTCCGGATAATTCCCCCATCTACCAATTTAGTTGATCCATAATCAATTGCTGTAAAAACACTCGGAATTGCCATGCTGGCGCGGAGTGCATTAACAACCTCTCCTTTTTCGAGCACCACGGGCTCACCAGTGGATAAATCCGTGGCAATGCATTTGAATGGAATATTGAATTTCGAAAAATCCTTAATGTTGTATACCGGGAGAAACAGTTCGTTAAGCTTAAGCCAGAGTTCCTCCGATTCTATCAACCCGGTGGCAATTTGAGGCTTAAAGTTTTTTAAACCCAGCTCCACGGAATATTGCCCGTATTCATCTTTTTCTTCAATGCTAATGTCCTGGTAATTTGGGTTGTTGCTTAGAATGACGTCCCAATCAAGATGGTCTGAAATTTTTTCAATCTCTTTTCCGGAATATCCAATGGCATACAATCCTCCGATGATACTTCCCATGCTGGTGCCAGTGACATAATCAATTTTTAGCCCTGCGCTGTCGATAGCCTGTAAGATTCCAATATGTGAGATACCTTTGGCTCCTCCACCGCTTAAAACAAGTCCTACTTTTGGTCGTTGTGCCAGGGCCGGGTTTAACGCCACCAGCGTAATAAAGGCAATGGTAAAAATCAGGCAGGTTGTAAATTGTCGTGTGAGCATTTTATTTGATTTGCATATCCAATGCAAAAGAATACTTTTAATTTGAATTGGATACCCGGGTATTTGGTAATTATTTTAGTTCTGATTACTTTATTTTGTTCATGAGGAGAATTTCTGATAAAGCTTATGCCTCTTTTCAGGTTTAGTAAAGGATGTATAGAATGCAATCCAAAGAAGAAATATAATACCGGGTATCAGTGCATTGGGAGATGAATATAAATAAGTAAAGGAAAGAATCATGCACTTATTGGGATTCCTTTTATTATAAATTACCCTGGCCTTTTCACCCAGTTCATAGATAACATTTTCGGGTCCCCTTATTTCAAAAATCCCTTTTTCTGTCTGGAATTGGAACAGAGTGTAGTCAAAGTTGCCCCGCATGGTGGACCTCACATCCCATTCCCCGTAACCCACAGCAATTCCTTCCGTCCTGATCCCAAAGAGTAACAACCTGTATTTTTTCGACACAGGAATTAACAGGATCAGGAACAGAATTACATAGAATTTTAGCTTACTGATCTTAAAATACATCCTTGTTGTTTATGATGATATCAATTGAACGATTCGCCCGGAGTGTTTATTCAGAAAGTAACGAAAGAATTCTTTTTTTTTGTTACCTATTTAAAACTCATCCAATCCAGACGGAGTAATTCACTCCCGGCACCCTTAAAAGTCAGTCTGATGTTCTGTTTTTCAGCCTTATTCTTCAACCTGCATTTGAATATTTTGTATTTACCTCCGGTTTCAGATACATTGCACGTACCAAGCAACTCACTATCATTTCTGTCACCCCACACTTCAATGACACAACCACCTGTATTTTCAGAAGATACCCGGAAAGCTGCCTCACAATTTTGTGGTAGATTCAGCACATTGGAGTAAACCAGGCTGCTGACATTGCCAAGCACTCTCATTTCAAAGCCATTTTCCGTGTTTTGACGCTTTTCTGCATCATTCGCACTAAAATAGTTTTCTGCCTCTATCCTTCCGGCTAATGCATTATATTGTCCCACACCGATCTTGTTGATGTAAGCCGGTTCAATTTCACCGTTATCTCTATAGTGTATATACATAATAATGGTATTGCGCCAAAACCTGTTCGCCCCATTGCTACTCAAATCGTTGCAGTTAAAATAGGTTTGTTTGTTAAATTCGAAAAACGAACCATGCCTGTCGTGAGTCAGACCAGCTTCTTCCTGGCGAAATTCGGGTTCTGTGCGGTCGGCAACAACGAAACAGCCTTTATAGGTGTAGGGACCATAAACATTGTCAGCCATTGCATAGTAGCAGCCCCACGAAAGGTAGTACTTGCCTTTATGCTTATGGAGATAAGGCTTGTCATCGGTAGGTTGTTGGGTATTTTTCCCATCAATATTGTATGGACCACGCGGGTTGATGATTTCAACTGTTTTGGGTTCCTCAGCAAGTGAGATCATATCATCTCCCATTTCGGCAAGGGAGTAATTCCATACGCCGGTTATCAGGTAAGCCTTTCCATCGTTGTCAATGAACACTCCGGGGTCACGACCCTCCATAAGCGGTTTGTTGCCCAGGGGAGACTTCCAGGGTCCAATAGGCGTATCAGAAACAACCACATATGTATTCAGCGGATTACAGAGATACCAAAAATATTTGCCGTTTCGGGCAATGGCATCTGTCGCCCAGCAATCCTTAAAACCTTCAGGGAAACCCAAAATAGTGGGGCTCAGAGAGCTTTCACAAGTCCAGGTGTGCAGATCGCCAGACGACCACACCCACCACATTTTCAGCACGAAATCCTTGCTTTCCGGAGCGTAATCATGACAGGCGTAGTTATAGATGCGGTTACCAAAAACACGCATGTGCCCATCATCAAGACCAATGTTTGGTACAATCGGATTACCGGTGTAAACGCTTTGCCGGAAAGGAATTTCCTGCGCAACACCAGGCATTACTGTATGAACGCATAAAAGGGCAACCAAAAACAGCATACCCTTATTTAAACGAAATGTTCCCGATTTTTTCATACAAAAAAAGGTTAGATGATTGTTCTAACCCTTTCATTTTTAAGCGTCGGGGTGGCGTGACTCGAACACGCGACCACCTGGTCCCAAACCAGGTACGCTACCAACTGCGCTACACCCCGAAAAAATTTCTGGTGCGAATATAACAATTAATCTTAACGATCGGACATATATTTTGGCCGGGATGCAAATCAGCGGGTAAAAAGTGTACCAGCACCAAAAAAGAGGGCCAGCCAGAACAATCCCTTAATTAAAAAGAATAAGAATCCAATAATCCCTATCCTTCTCATCCAAAGTTTGAACTTTTTCATTTTGCCGATTACCTAGTATCTGACAAAACACTTTACCAGTGAGATGGTTCAATGAAAAGGTGATATGGTAAAGCAAAACCGCCAACAGTAAAAACAGTTGGCGGTAAACGCAATTCTAAGGATCTTCCGGATTTAAACTTCAGGATAGTTTCGACTTAACATGGTCCGATAGCCGTAAGGAAAGTGAGACCAGGGTAAGCGTCGGATTGGGGGCTCCGGCAGTTGGAAAACATGCTGAACCGGCCACATATAAATTGTCTATCCCATGTACCTGGCAATTTGAATTCACCACTCCTTTTTTTGGATCATTACACATTCTTGTTGTTCCCATGTGGTGCCATCCCCCATTGGTACTGTCAGGAAATGAATTGTCATTCTCATCAGTCAAAAAATCCATCATTTTCACCCGGGCTATACCGGCAATACCCATGTGCTGACCAATCAATTGATATATCCTGCGAATGCTTCTTTTATCGAGTTCACCTAATTCCCAGTGTAAATTTGCCCGCGGCATCCCAAGTTCATCCTTTTCATCCCCGATTGTAACCCGTGAATTAGGATTGGGCGATTGTTCGATGCGGGTATTAAACTGGAAAGCTCTGGTAATATTTCCTTTGTTCTCTTTCTCAGCCTCCTTAGCAGCCTCATCCCAATGTGCAAACAAATTTTCCAGTGATTTCCTGGGATCTTCATCCTGCCAGATTTCCATACGGGATTTTGTATGTCTTCCCAATGCAAGCGGAAGCATGGAAGCCGTTCCATTCAATATCCTGTTTTCAGCCTGTGCTTTTTCAGTAATTGCAAGTTCAGCGCTGGCTTTGGTTATCCCGTACTGCCATTGATAAAGATCCGTAGGAAATGGTTTCAACAGCCATAATTCTGCCGATGCAACTTCAAGATGTTCCATAAAATAACGTCCTACCACATCCTTTTCATTTCCAAGTCCCTTGGGTGCCTGTGAATTGGAGGCAAGCAGCATTCTTGCATTTTGAATCGCACCGCAAGCCAGGATAAAATGCTTTGCCCTGACTTTATGCGTCCTGCCAGCATAATTTTTTACCGTAACCTCGCTTACCGAAGATAAATTCTGGTTTGCAGAGATGTTCACTGCTGTGGCATAGGTATAAAGATGCACATTTTTTGACTTTACAATGGTGTCCTTATACAAATCGCCAAACCGGACCTGGCTGAATTGCCACATCTTGTTCCAAATCACGTTTTGATCAAGGGGAAAAGAATTAAGATTTGGCAGCTCTTTCTGCCAATAGTTGAAATCATAGTTATAGGGACCCAAATGAAGTTTTTCATGTGCCCGGGCATAAAAAGGATCCATCTCTTTTCTTTCAATTGGCCAACCGCTGTCAGGAACCCAGTCCCTTTTAATAAAATCAACATTGTCAAATGGAGAACACATGCCTGCCCAATGCCCGGTCGTCCCTCCAAAAGAACGCAGACGGCTTGCTTTCAATGGGAAGTACTTTTGTCCTGTGGTTTTCCCTGCATTTAAGTCCTGAACCTTTTCATCGAATTCAAATCCCCCGCTTTCCAACAGAATTACCTTATAAGGCGTGTTCATCCAATCCAGGGCAATACTAACTCCAGCAGCACCAGCTCCGATAATACATATATCTCCCTGAATTAAGGAGTCATTTTCCAAATGTCGTGTATCGGTATGCATAGTTAAGTTTTTTGGAGAGTTAATGAAAAAAGAGCGCATTGACGGGCTTCGGTAACAGAAAGGATCCATCCGTCAACCATTACCGTATTTCCCGTAATGAAATCCTTATGGATCTGCTGTTCCAGTGTGGTGGCAAGATTCTCCGATTCACCGGCAGTTTTTCCCCTAAGACGTTTGACCAATATGCGTTCCCTGTTTTCCTTCGGAACTTTCAACATATAGTTAAGTCCAATGGTATTCATGGTATCCGTATCCCAGATATTGGCAAGGGATTGAGGCTGGAACAAAAGCCTGTCAACAGGATCTTCATGTAAGGAATAAACCAGCGTAGGAATCGCAAGTGCAGCAACTCCGGCCGAAGTAAGCAAAATAAAGTCCCTTCGTTTCATAATAGAGGATTTAGGTTTACTGATTATAAGACTCTTACAAAGATATTAATATAATTTATTTTTTCGGATATATAGGTATTTATATCCTTTTTTATGCAATTAATCACCAAGTCCCTTAAAAATTGTGCATTTTATTTCATCGCATTTTAAAAGGATGCAGGCGAAGTCCAACATTTTCACCTGTTTCTTTTGCTATTGCGATCATATTTTATACTTTTGTGACACTTTGAAATCAGGCAGTTTGTTTGATTTTAATTCAGCCGAATAATCCGGAGAGGTGGGTGAGTGGCTGAAACCAACAGTTTGCTAAACTGTCGTACTGGGTAACTGGTACCGGGGGTTCGAATCCCCCCCTCTCCGCACCAGAAATTAAATCCCGTGGCGCAGCCCGGGATTTTAAATTTAAAGGGGAACTCAAGCTCGCTTGAAGTTCCCCTTTAAATTTAAAAGACCGCCGGCGCGAAGCGACGGACGGGATTTAATTTTTGGTACAGGGATCTCCCAAAAGGGATCACGCAGTAATCCCCATCCTCCCAAAGACCGCCGGCGCGGAGCGACGGACGGGATTTAATTTTTGGTACAGGGATCTCCCAAAAGGGATCACGCAGTAATCCCTCACCCTTAAATACCGCCGGCGCAGAGTGACGGACGGGATTAATTTTACGGTGTTTTGTTTTTAACCCAGTACTCTGAACGCTGACTTCATCATTTCCCTTTCCTGATTTGAAAGTCCAAAATTCCTGGCAACCTCATTCCATTTCCCGACCACGGCAGTCATCTCCTGCTTTATTTTTACAGCGTTTGACTCAGATAACTTAAAGAAGGGTGCAACGAGCATAACAAGATCAGGGTCAAGTGAATTGTCATTTTCAGAAATGTTTAATTTCAAGCCGGTACCGCTTTCATTGGGATTCATATCATAGGCCGGGGATAGCCTCCATCCGCCCGGTGCCAGTAAAAATCCATGATTCCGAAGGTGGTCATCCGTATTGGAGACCAGAACATTGAATAAAATCCTTCGCCAAAGTTGCTCCAGGTCCGCAGTAGATTCCGGACTATACCTTGTGATAAATTCAACCATTTCAAGATAACTCGTTCCTTCATGAAAATCAGCTCCATCATTATGGCCGAGTAAGGTCAATGCCGAAGCAAAATGTATTCTCCTCCCTTCATTGGTACGGTCAAATCTCCTGGATAAATAAGTATGGTGCTTGCCTGTAAGCTGTAAAATCCTTGTTTCCGGAACAGATATTTTGCAGGCTTCGGCCAACAGATGCAACACCATTTCCCAGGCACCTGTATCTATGGTATCATTTCTGCCGGGAAATTTTGCTATCCACAATCTGTCTTTTTCATCCATTACACTGGCTTTGGGTCTTGCGCCTCCAAGCGAGGAACCCGGATCGACCAGCATTGATAACCATTTCGTGTATTGGGGATCCTCCGTTGCATCCTCTTTTTCAAGTTGAAGGCTTGCATATTCAAGATCACGCAACGAAGTCCAGGGTGGAGAGGCAAACTCCCGATGATCGTTCAGAAATGCTCCATGTTCTTCCAGCCTGAAACGCAGCCCCCCCATTCTGTGACCATCATAGACTCCCAAAAGGTAGTCAGATTCAAATAGGTTGCTCTCTTTTCGACCTTCATTCCTTGCCAATAGAGCTTCCCTCCTGCGCATCAGCAATCTTCCCCATCGATCCGGAGAAGAATCCAGGAAAATTCCAAAGTTCTGCTTTTCTTCAGGCAGGTATTGCTTTCCTTTATAAAAACCAAGATGGGGATCAAGAAATAGTGCATAAGGAGAACCTATCCATTCATCTTCATACTCAAATGAAAAAACTTCTTTACCACTAACATGTTGCACAAATAGTTTACCCAATGGTCTTATGTAATCCAGGCCATCCCAGTCGGCATATACCAGTATTGTTTTTTCTTTATTATCCGCCATCACTGACTTTTTTCCTGGGAGCACGACGTTTGACAACCAGATTGGCATCCTGCAATTTTCTACCCAAAGGATCCGTGTCTGCAATCAATTCCATGTCCTTTTCCAAACCGAGAACAAATAATACCTGAAGGATATTCCCAATGGAGACTACCGGAGATCCCTTCTCAATTTTGTAAAGTGTCATTCTCCCGATTCCGGCTCTTTCCGAAAGTTGCTCCGTGCTTAGTTTTCGCCTAAGCCGGGCAAGCCGGATGTTCTCACCAAGGGTGATAAGTATACGTTTGTTCCTTGGAAGGATCAATTTTTCAATTTTCATATAATGTATCTTATAATGTACAAATATAATTATAATTGCATTAAATGCGATACATTATAATTAATAAATTTAAAATGAAATAAATAAGGGCGATTTCATCTTCTGTGAATCCCTAGAGATGGTAAATGGATTTCTATTGGTTGCTACTTTCAGTTGCAATATGCTTGCTGTGCCGGAGATGGTAACATGGGTCAGGAGCCTGTGTTTTTTGATTTCCAGAATCTCAGTCTGGATTTGATTTTATCATAAAAGCTCCTTCCCAGGATAAAAAGGCTTAGATAAAAAAACACTTCCCCAACTATTATTAATCCTGTGGAGATTCCGGCGATGTGGATCTTCGAAAAGCCGAGCCAGGGAATTACAAGTAGCATTAAAAATGCAAGGCATGAAATGATTAACAGGATATATCCGACTGTTTTGCTCATCATGATAAAAGGTATTGCAGGCTAACAAATAACCCGCTAATAGGTTTATCTGGTCACGAAACCAGGGAGAGCCAGCCTGCCCGGCGAGGCAGGATTTCTTTGACTTTTCGGCATCCAACTCTATTTCTTAACACAAAACAATTTATCAACCCCCCTGAATAAAACGGCATCTCCGGCTATGGCCACAGAGGCCCAGAATTTGTCATCAAGACTGTTCGTACCCAAAAGAGTATATTTCGGTCCGGCTTGTATCACATGGGTTTTGCCCGTTTCGTCGTAAAAAAACACCTTGTCGTTATATGCCCAGGGTGATGACCACACAGCACCGACACCTTCAAGGGTTTCTTTATAAACAATTTTCCCATCCCTTGCCTGTATACAGGTAAATCCACCTCCCCTGCCACTTTTGATATACAGATTTCCTTTGTATAACAGAGGTGAAGGACTTCCCTGTCCCGCATCAGAAACAGACCATGCGAGTCCGGCGCTGGTTGAATCACCTTCAGGAGGTGTAATATCGCCTTCAGCGCCCGCCTTGATTGCATAGAATTTTCCTATAGTCTTCCGTCCTTCATTGCCCATATATAAACATTCTTTATCATATGCAGGCGAAGGTATATTATTGTCACCGCCAATGTTCAGCTGCCAGAGGCTTTTGCCAGTATTCGGGTCATATCCGCGAGCTGTTTTACCGCCCACCACGAGTTCGGTACGGATTTTATTTTTCCAAATCACCGGTGTGCTGTAATTGGTCTTTTCGTCACGGGCCGACTTCCATTTTTCGCTACCTGTTGTTGCATCCAGTGCAGTGATGAAGGATTGCTCCTCATTATCCATCTGAATATATAGCGTATTGTTATACAATACCGGCGAGGAACCGGTACCCCAGTCGTTCAGGGTCTTAAAGATTCCAAGATCTTTCTGCCACAATAATTTTCCGTCCATATCATAGCAATAAAGCCCGTGCATACCAAACCAGGCATAAATCCTCTGTCCATCCGTTACAGGAGTTTCCGATGCATAATTGCTCCTTCGGTGCTTGTTAATACGCGGGTGTCCTTTCAGGGCAACCTGTTTCCAAAGCTCTTTGCCGGTATTCATATCAAGGCAGATCACCTCCCACCGGTATACGTCCTGCTTATATAGCGTATCTTCATCCTGTGGCTGCGGGGGCTGCCCCTGACGGGCAGACGCCGGGTTCTGTCCTCCTGCTGGAGGTTGCTGTCGCGGTTCTTCAGGCCGTTCCATAACAGACTCGGGAACCACGGCTAAAATAAAAGCTCTGCCACCCCAAATAACCGGAGAAGACCATCCTTCGCCTTCGATATCATAGGTCCAGGCAACATTGGTATCCTTGCTCCATTGATCAGGAAGATTCGTTCCTTCGGCCGTCATATTATTCTCACCTCTGAAGCGGGGCCAATTGGCCGCTTTTTTACAGGATGTAAAAAAAGCAATCCCAAGAATGGATATGAAAACAAGGGAAGGGAATCTTGCAGATCGTTTCATTTTTAGTTTTATTTAAGAATTATTCTTTGAATTCAGAATCTAAAAATAAAACAAAATCCGGAAGAACCGCAAATGACCCACAAGAAAGCATCATCGGGTATTCTTTTATTTCACTCCAATTGCATATTCCTCGTCCGTAACGGGCTGCAACCATATAACACTTCCTTTCTGCAGGTTTGGGCTTATGGCAATATGAGTAAGCCCGTGGGTGGGTGAAGCTCCATGCCAGTGCTCTGCATTTGGCGGAATTCTTACAACATCGCCTTTGTGCAACAACTGAGTGGATTTGCCTTTTTCCTGATAATAACCCGAGCCGTCGGTAACCAAAAGAATTTGCCCGCCCGGATGTTTGTGCCAATTGGTTCTTGCTCCGGGCTCAAAGGTTACGTTACCAATTGAGGCATTGTAGGTTGTATCATTGTTTAATAGCATATGAACCCACGCCGTTCCTGTAAAGTTGTTGTTGGTGATCCTATTTCCCGTGGGAAAAGCAGGTTCCGCTTTTTGTTCCTGAGCCGTCACAAGCTGCTTATTATTGCAGGCCGCAATAAAAATCATCAGAAACAATATGCTGAATTTAAAAATATACTTCATCTTATGTTAATTTACTTTATTTATGATCTGTTGTGAAGCACTTCATCTAAAACCTTTTGGGCAGCTTTTGCTTCCTTTGTGCCGATGGTTGATTTTATAACTTCTACGAATTGCTGCAATTGTACCGGAGATAACCCTACGTTTAAACAAATTGTCAAATGCGACCTCAACATGGGTTCTGCTCCACCAATGCTGGTGATTACGGATACTGTTACCAGTTCTCTTTCGGAGTAGGTTAATACATCCCGTTCAAAAATATCGGCGAACAGATGTTCTTTCAGGAAGGTATCGATTACAGGGGCAAATGCCGAATATCCGGCTGGGGGAGCGTCTTGTGGCATTTTGGTAAGTTCTCCCAGAGTCTTTTTGCCACGTTCATATTTGATTCCATCCTGATTAATTGGCGACGCCTCTGCTCCCAATACATCCTGAATGCCCCTGACTTTGCGTTCATTCAATACTTCCATAAAGGTTTGCAGCCCACGGATACTTCTAGGGAATCCGCAATACGCATACAGGTGAACCATGACCTCTTTGATCTGGTTGATGGTAAGGCCCGCTTCCAGACCAGCATTCAGTTCTGTTTTCAATGTTGCCAAATCGCCCTTTGCCGTTAATGCAGCAATGGCAATAATACTTTGTTCCCTGGGGCTTAATGTCATACTATTATTCGGGTTGTTTTGTGCAATAAGGTTACAGGAAAATGAACCTAATGCAACAACGAACCCAATGACCATTTTGATTGATTTATTTTTCATAATGCGCTTGCTTATATGTTATTTCACGGGCAAACTGCCAGTATCACTAAAGGCAGTATTACCGCTGGTCTCACTGGTTATAACATGCCTCTGGATTCAACCTGACTTTACCTTGTTTTGTTCAGTTATCAATGGGCAACTTTCACACACATTAACCTGCTTTTGTCGCGGATCAGAAGTTTGCCGCCGGCAAGGGCAATCGGGGCCCAGTTCTGGGTAGGGCCACCAATTCTGGCGGCGATGGAATTTTGGTCGCCGGTGTTGTCTGCGCCTAATAGTTCAGCTTTTGCCAGGGGTTTAAATCCTGCAGTGTCCGGTTCAATCAAATACAGATTCTTTGCTCCATCCGTGGCCAGAATCAGCCCGTCGGCCAGAATCATACTGCCTTTGTCAAAACCGGGTTCCCGTTTTGTTTTCCACATGATCTTTCCGTCCATGCGCATGCAAACCAGCCCGTCTTTCCGGCTGTTGTTTGCGTGCTGAGCATAAAAATAGCCCTGATGCAACAGCGGTGGTTTCGTCTGATCGCCAAATTCCTCTGTTCGGAATACTTCAATTGGCAGGTAGCTTCCGTCAGCCTGTATTTTGACCTCTATCATGAGTGCACCCAGTTCGTACCCGCCTACGACAAGTACCTTGTTGTTGCCGGCGTCCACTGCGCTGGGCACCGAAATATGACAATTCCACCCGGAGAAATTCCATAGGATCTTTCCCGTCAGAGGTTCAATTCCCACAATATTTCCCGGCGTCTTTGCCTTTTCCGGACGCCCGAAAGGGTTCGTGGAAGAAATAACCATGACAATATGGTCTTTCCCGTCTATTTTCACGACTGCCGGACTAACATAGGTTTCGTTACCCAGATTCGCGGTTTTCCACACGATTTCACCGGTGGTTTTGTTATAGGCAACCACACCGGCTTCCGGAGCCTGCGATGCGATAACCAGTAAATCGCCATATACCAACGGGCACTGGGAAATGGCCCAGATCGGGAAATTTCCGTGACCACTAAATCCACCGGGGCCTTCTGTTTCAGTGGATGGATCGTTTCCGGAGTCACCGCCAAAATCCGTCCATACGTTTTTATTCCAGACAGGCTTGTGAGTGGTTAGATCAACACAGTACAAGTCGCCATAAGGTCCGCAGGAATATACGTAATTGCCGTCAATTGCCGGAACACTTCGTGAACCGGGAAACATGACTTCTCCGGGAGCAGCATAGGCAAAACCCCAGAGTTCTTTCCCTGTTGAAAGTTCGAAACACCGCAGGTTATCTCCCACCTTGTCGTCCCTGTCGAGCAGGTATACCTTGCCATCCTTAACAACAGGTCCTCCATAACCGATGCCCATATTGGCAGTCCATAATACTTCAGGACCGCTTTCAGGCCAGGTACGAAGAATCCCTTTCTGAGACGACGTGCTGTTTCTTTCGGGCCCGAGAAACTGTGGCCAGTCCTGCGCATTTAGGGCTGTAATTGCCATCAGAAAAAATGAAGCCACAAAAATCAGTTTGTTTTTCATTTTTGTTATTCGTTAAAATTAAATTCGACTATTAAAATTTCCGGCAATCCCCTCTTCCAGGTATCGTCGGCTTTCACATTTAATTCCATAACCATGCCTGGCAAAAGCCGTAATTCAGGATCGTAAATTTCATTGCTTCATGCTGTCGGCTAAATGCCATTGGGTTGCAGATTATCCCCCTTGTTCACTGCCTTTTCAATAACGTCCAGTCTCGCTTTCGTGGGATCAGTTTTACCGACTGGTTTACCATCGCGTTGGACATCGAGGATCTCGTTCTTTTTGGGACTGTAAACAGGCCATTTCGGTAGTCCTTTACCATTTGGATCACCGGTCCTGGCGAAGTTTACCCAATAGGCGTTCATCATCCTGGCGACCTCTTTGTCCTCATCCGTCGGAGGGGGCGGAGGCGGCCCGAAGCCTCCTATTCCCAGGTTGTTGAACACAAAGAAATATCGGTTCCATGTCCAGGGCCATACTTCATCCTTTCCTTCATGGAAGAAGGTACGTAAGAGAAAAGAAAAATGTAGGCCGGATCACCGACGGCAGCAAAAGAACTGGCTGTGAACCGTGCAGGTTCTGCCCATACCTTGTCAGTATTAAACCTTGTTTGTACCTCAGTAAATTCTTTGGTACCATCCGGATCATAGGCGGCTTTTGCCTCATCTTTCAGTTCCCCGAACAGTGAAAACAGTTCTTCCTTTGATTTGCTGGCATTCACAAAGGGACCACCTATTTCTGCACTATTATTCCCGATCATGATTGGAACGCTGGCCTGCCTGCCTGCCTTGTATGCACTCTCGGCAGTCTCTACAACAAATTTACCGTCGAGAATCGGGCCTGAATAGATACGCGGACCCCCCTGACCATCGTTTTCCTGTCCGCCGTCCACAATCTCTTCCACTTTCAGGGCGCGTAATTTGGCCAGTGCAGCTGCATCCGTACCTTCAATACCGTGTTTCCGTGCAAAGTTTACTCCAATCGTTTCCGCTGAAACGGGGTAGTATGGACTGGCATTTTCCTGACTTATAGGCCTGCCGGTCAAAACACCGTCACGGCCACCGCCGGAATGACTGATTGCCTTTTGGAAGAGGCCTTTCGCTGCCGGAATCGTCAAAAGTGAATGTATTGAAACACCACCGGCAGAGAAACCGAAAATGGTCACATTTTCAGGATCACCCCCGAATGCCGCAATATTTTCTTGTACCCACTTGAGGGCGGCAATCTGGTCCATGAAGGCGTAACTGCCCTTGGGTTCTTCCGGATGCTCCTTGCTCAATGCGGGGAATGCAAAATGACCGAGGCGCCCCAGACGGTAATTGATTGTAATCAGGATGACTCCTTGTTTGGCAAACTGATTTCCGGAATTTTCCGGTGAGGAGCCGCTACCCATTACGAACGCACCGCCGTGGATCCATACCATAACCGGCAGCTTTGCATTCTTTGCAGCCCCGGCCGGTCTCCATATATTAAGGAACAGGCAATCTTCCGATGAGCCTGCCTGAATTGTTCCCGGAGCACGCACCCCATCCTGCCGCTGCGCAATTCGCACCAAACTTGCTTGCATCCCGCACTCCCTGCCATGCTGCAACGGGCTGAGGAGGACGCCAGCGAAATTCACCAACCGGCGGGGCAGCAAAGGGTATACCTTTGAAGATATCGACATCTCCTTCCGTTACACCGCGTACGGTTCCGGAAGCGGTACGAACTGGTGGGGCCAGTGACCGGAACGGATGGTGACAACCGGTTGCTGCGCATGCATGGCGAAACTCATCATGATGGCTAAACCTGCTATTATCTTTTTCATATGGATCGTTTTAATATGCGTGATTTTACATTTAATTATTGTCCCGGACCGGTCATCAGCCTGGTGAATGAGAGAGAGCCCAGTTTCCAGTCGCCATTTAGTTTCATATATACTTCTGTAACCATAAACGGATTGGTGACTTCGTTCCCCCCAACAACGGCCAACAACGTAATTCGGTTTAGAAGAATGGCCGTATTGTCGATTATATTCACCGATACGTCATGGATGTCCGCTTTCTTGTACCAAATCCCCCCGCTTTTGATGATATTGACTTCCTGTTCTTTTCCCCAGGCTCCTCCCATGTGGACAAACATCGACTTTTCGTGAAAGAGGTCAGCAAGGACATCTGCGTTTTTGTCTGCCATCCACTGCCATTTATCTTTGGAAAGGTTAACGATTTCCTGTTCTGCATCGGTGAAGGTCTTTGTTGCAGTATATTGTGCGAGGGACCAGTGTGTACTCACGGTGATTAGAAATAGTCCGATAATTGTGGTTTTCATGATGTTATTTTAAATTGATTTATAGTCTCTTACAGATATTTACTCAAAGAACTCATTGAGTTTGTTCATCGCCTGGACTACATATTCAGGAACATAATAGGTTTGAATGTGGGTAGCTCCCGGAATCAGGAACAATTCCTTCTCTTTTGTGCCTGTGGCAAGATTGAAAGCGCTGTCGGTCATGTAATAGGTGTCGGCTTTGCTTCCTGCCATCATCAACAGGGGCTGATTGATTAAATCCATGTTGGTGGCTGCATCAAAGGCCATCAGGTCGAGCAGGCTGCTCATGGTGTACCTGAATGTGGAATTGGGGTGTGCATGGGTTCTGTTGTAATAATAATGTCCTTCACGATACAAATCAAACGGCATTTTGTCTGCCATTTCATCGGTTATTTTTGTATCTGCAGCATAGCGCACTTCGCCACCTGCTGCTTCAAGGGCACGGGCTTCTGAAGCCTGTTTTAACCGTTCCTGAATAGTGGACAGATCCGGAATTCATAAATCCGTTGCGCCTGACCACACCGGAATTAAACATGCTCAGGGTAGCCACGACTTTAAAGCGTTTGTCGGTTTGAGCTGCCTTCAGTGAATAGCCTCCGCCGCCGCAGACTCCCAATAAGCCCAGGCGATCGGCATTTACACCTGCATATTGGGTAATAAAATCCGCCATTCCGCGAATGTCCTCAATACGGTTGGCCGGTTTATCCACATTACGTGGCACTCCGCCACTGGCTCCCTGGTAAGACGCATCGGCGGCAATGGCGATGTAACCCGATTCTGCCAAACGCTGTGCATATAATCCGGCTACCTGCTCTTTAACGCCGCCATTGGGGTGAGCCACCACCACCGCCGGATATTTCTTCGACGGGTCGTAGTTGGCGGGTGTGTATATATTGGCAGAAATATCAATGCCATTCAGTTTATAGGTTACCGGATGGATATTCACTTTACCTGACACATTTTCTGTAATGGCATCCTGATAAACCAGGCCAAAAGGATTGTTAAGTTTGGTTTGGCCAGATACTATGATGTTTGTATACATAAATAAAACAATTAAAAAATGGGTTTTTATTATTCTTTTCATTTTAAACTCCTCCCTTGCAGGTTTTAATTTTTTCACACTATTAATTACGATTCAGTGTATCGTCCAATCAATTATCCAATCCCTTTTCCTTTAACCATTTCGACATTAAATCGGCTATTTCAATATTGTTTAAATCTGAAAACGGAAAGTGAGTATTGCCTTTTATGCCTATCTCAGGCAGATGCACTACGGTGACATCACCTCCAAGCTTGTTTACGGCATCCCGCCACAACCTTGCCATTTCAAGACGGGCACGCCAACCATCCTGGCCCGGGTTGTCGATTGGTTTTTCGGGAATAAAGTCACCATAGTAAATAATTATCGGGATTTTAGTAAGTTTCATAAAATCTGACATAGGCACTCCAAAAGCAGTGAGTGTGCCTCCTGCCATAGGAATAGGGGCAGGTACTTCTCCTTCAGGAAATAAAAATCCGCTTCCGGGCTCATAAGAAACAATCGCCTTTACATTTTGGTTTTTAATCGCTGTGGCCCATCCCATGCCACCGGAATGTGAATGAGTGACAAGAATTGCCGGGCCAATTTTGTTGAACAATGCCGAAACTGCATCTGTATTGACATTCATGTCGATTGGTCCCACATTGGGTGTCATATGACCGGAAATACTGGTTCAGTGTCGCTGAATCACGTGCAAACTGAACTCCTTCAAAATAATCTGGCCATATACCAACACGAAAAGTACCAAACCAACCCTGTTCGTCAGGTGTAGGAGTAATGGTGCCGCTCACAGTGCTGCGACCTGCATCGCCTCTGCGTGGCTGGTCAATAAGATAAACCCCGAAACCCCCGGCGCAGGAAAATAGTCTGATAGCCTTCCCTCCCATCGGGTGTTGTTTCCCATGTTTTGGAAAACTGACCGATTCCATGCCACATCACCAATGGATATTTGCGGGCATTCACCGGAACCTGGTAAAAAACATAAGCATGATCTCCATGAAAGGTTTGTCCTGCCGGAGTTTGATTATACGGATCGAATGTGCCGGGATTGGTGATCACGGTTCCACCAACTGTGAAACTGCCCTGTGTCTCAATCACCATTGGCTTTTGCCTTTCTGCTTTTTGTGCAGAAGCAGTAACTGCGATAAATAACACCATGAATAAGGAGAAAATATCCTGGAAAACAGGTTTATGTATTTCCCTAAATAATAATCTTGATTTTGTAGATCTCATATTAAATTGAATTATATATTTCAATCATATCCTATTGCAGTCAAAAATGAATCCATTGGTTTATGTTATTCATCCATTTTATGTTTCAGGATCAGAATGGTCAAAAAGTTCTTGATCACAAAAAACTACGAGGCAAAGTTGAGATTAAAATGGAGATTGAATTGTATACAGATTACTGGTTCTTATACCCGGATTACTGTTTATGAATTTCTGTGGTTATCTTATATATAATATTACAATAACTTTGACAGAAATTCTAATTGGAAAACCATGGATGATATATTAAAACTGGAGAGTATATCCCAATTCAATACCCTGAGGGGAATCGAAACCCTGCATCCTTTAGTGAGTGTATTTGAATTCTCAAAAATGCGGCTCATCCCGGAAGCAAGAGCTCATTATGACTTTTATTGCGTTTTCCTCAAGGATGCTGTGTGCGGTGATTTGAAATACGGGTGTAATTATTACGATTACCAGGAGGGTACACTTCTTTTCATTGCACCGGGACAGATCGTGGGCATAGGCAATAAACCCGGGTCCACCATGCCGAAAGGATGGGGATTGATTTTTCATCCTGATCTTATCAGGGGCACCTCACTGGGTCAGCAAGTAAAAAAGTATACCTTTTTCTCATACGAGGCAAATGAGGCCCTGCATGTATCCGAAAAAGAAAGACAGATTGTTCTGGATTGCCTGGATAAGATCGCTTTTGAACTGCGACAGTCGATCGACAAACATAGTAAAACGCTTATTTCAAACAATATCGAATTGCTGCTCAATTATTGCCTGCGGTTTTACGATCGTCAGTTTATTACCCGCACGGAAATAAATAAAGACATCCTGATAAGATTTGAAAAACTGCTCGACAATTATTTCCAGTCGGAAATGGTGAGGACGGAAGGTTTACCTACAGTTCAATATTGTGCTGACCGGCTGCATTTATCTGCCAATTATTTTGGGGATCTGATCAAGAAGGAAACCGGTAAATCGCCCCGCGAAAATATACAGTTGAAGGTGATGGAAATTGCCAAGGAGAAAATCTTTGACAAAAGCAAAACCCTGAGTGAAATAGCTTATGAATTAGGTTTCAAGCATCCCCAGCATTTTAGCAGGATGTTCAAAAATGAAACGGGCATTACTCCCAATAAATACAGATTGATGAATTAGGATATCAGAACCTTAAAAAGTAACCCTCTTGTCAGCCCAAATTACCAGGTAACAATCTACCGTTGTATTTTTCATGGGTCAGTCCTTCGCATTCAACGGCTTCACCCAATTACAAAGAAATATATGGGGTTAGGCTTTGATTAAAATGTGATTTTCAATAGCTTTTTAGTCTCAACCCCTTTACTTGTCTGTATTTTTACCAGGTATACCCCTTTATCATAACCTGATAAATCAATCTCCTTTTGCAATTGCTGAATGAATCCGGAATCTGAATATACTAGCTTTCCGCTTATATTGTATATAACTATTGACTGTATATTACTGTTGCTTGTCAGGGTAAATTTGCCATTACCCGGATTTGGATAAATGTAAATATTCTCCTTAGTACGTTCAATTTCAATTATTCCGGTGATAGCATCATGATAATAATAGGTACTGCTATCGCCTTCCATTACCTTTGTACCTGAACTATTCCAATACCTGTAAGTATCGCTTGTCAAAAGATTGTTTTCGTTAAAGGAATGACTGTCAAAGTCTAAATTTACCCAGGAATTGTCTTTCCAGTCCTGCCTTAAAGCACTGGTCTCATTATTGGCAGCATCATAGGTGAATATGGCGCGGGCTGAATTCTCAGGATTATCCCCGTCAATGTTTTGGGACAGCCAGTTTATCAGGTTGCCGTATGAGTCATAGGTATAAGTCCCAAGCAGTACATATTCCCATGAGTTGCCCCAGGTGTACGCACTGTCACTTACCAATTTATAAGCATCATTGTAGAAATAGGTAACCTCGGAAGTCACCAGTTCGGCTCCGTTATCAACCTGGGTAGATGAACTTACCAGGTTATTTTTACTATCATAAACATAGGTGTTTTGGCCATAATCCACCCATTGATTATCGATCCAGTCCCGGTGAGATGCACTTGTAATGTTATTTTCGACATCATACGTATAAGTTTCCTGCCAATAATTCTCCCATTCAGCACCATTCCAATTCTGGTGCAAATAAGAAGTCATGTTGCTGTTTGCATCCCAGGTGTTTTTGATCAGCATTGAATTAATCCAGGTATCGCCGTCCCCATCTTGAACCAATTCACTAAGAATGTTATTGTTGGCATCGTATTCAAGACTGCCTTTTTGGGTGTTCTCCCAATCGGTTCCGGTCCAGCTCTGATACAGATAACTTAACGTATTATTTTTGTCGTCATAGGTATTAAATGATCGGTCGGAATCTAACCATGCACTGCCATCCCAATACTGACCCAGTTCTGCCAGGGGATTATTATTGACATCAAATTGCTCAACACTATATTTATAATCAAGCGCCCAATCCGTATCAGTCGTATCCCAGCGCCACATGTAAACACTATCCATTAATTGAGTAAGCGATTTTTGTTTCGCGTGCAACCAGGTGGCCTGCATTTTTTCTTTCATGCTGACAATTGACCCGGCCCCGATCGGGCTTTTATTTTTTAATCTATCTGAATAGATTAAGGTAGATTTGGAAGATGAATTTCGGCCATGACCTGTTAACCGATTACTTTGCGCCATGCAATTAACTCCCGTTAGGAAAATCAGCAGGAACAGTGCGCTTTTTATCCTGAATTCAGATGGTTGGATGCACATGAAAAATGTCAATTAGGGTTTGTAAACTTTTGATGCTTAAAGCTAACCAGTTTATATTAAGTTTATGCAAATAATTAAAAATAAAATCAACGTCTTCTTTAAATCACTCTTTCTTGTTGAACTTTTTAATCCTCGTTTTTTTTCTAACTTTATTTTCTATTTGAAAAATCAAAGAATCATACCCCATGAAAGCGCATGTAACCCGAATTTCACTCGCATTACTCGTTTTAACCTTTATCTTCCAGACATCGAACAGCAATATTTCCCTCCCTGAAATTTTTTCTGATAATATGGTGCTTCAGCAAAAATCGGATGTGACAATTTGGGGCTGGGCAAAGACTGGTGAAAAAGTGGTGCTGAAAGCCGATTGGCTGACTGCTGAAATAAGCACAACGGCTGATACCCAGGGAAAATGGAGCCTGATCCTGAAAACGCCGGAGGCAGGCGGTCCCTATAATATCATCCTGAAAGGCTATAATGAAGTGATCCTGAAAAATGTTCTTATCGGCGAGGTCTGGTTATGCTCCGGTCAGTCCAATATGGAATGGTCAGCAACCATGGGCATCAACAATGCCGCGGAAGAGATCATAAACGCCAATTACCCGATGATCCGCTTTTTTTCGGTATATCATGCCACTTCGAAATACCCGCAGGATCATTTCACAGGTGAATGGACGGCCTGTACTTCCGAATCCATGCGCAATTTCAGTGTACTTGCATACCTTTATGCGAGGAAGCTGTATGAGACTCTCGGAGTTCCCATTGGTGTGATCAATTCAAGCTGGGGAGGCACGCCGGCTGAGACCTGGATGCCCGAAGATGTGATAAAAAAAGATGATTTTCTCCGTGAAGCCGCTTCAAAACAGAAGCCTGTGCCCTGGGGGCCTATGGAACCAGGCCGGATATATAATTCCATGATCTCTCCCCTCATACCGTTCCGCATTGCCGGCGTATTATGGTACCAGGGCGAGTCAAACACAATCAACGCCTATGCCTATAAAGAACTTTTATCTGCATTGATTCAAAGCTGGAGAACCAACTGGGGCTATGAATTTCCGTTTTATTATGCCCAGATCGCTCCATATAAATATGGAAAACCTAATGAGGGGGTTGAAGTAAGAGAGGCCCAGAGAAAGGTTCTTACAGTCCCCAATACCGGCATGGTTATATTGAGTGATATTGGAGACACGGCCGACATACATCCGAAAAACAAGCAGGACGCTGCCTTGAGATTTGCCAACCTGGCCCTGAACAGGCATTACGGCACCTCGAAAATGGAAGATTCCGGACCGCTGTATAAGGATATTAGAATTGACAAGAATAAGGTAATGATATCATTTGACCATGCCGACGGATTGTACGTGAAAGGCGATAAGCTGAACTGTTTCGAAATTGCCGGGCAGGACAATGTATATTACCCGGCCGCAGCCAAAATCAAGGACAACCTGGTGATTGTCCAGTCCGACAAAGTGAAAATCCCCGTGGCGGTCCGTTTTGCCTGGAGTAATACGGCTACGCCGAATTTATTCAATTCAGCCAATCTGCCGGCGTCGTGTTTTAGGACGGAATGAGGAAGAAAGTGGCGAGTGACGAGTGACTAGTGACGAGTCAACTCCGGAGTAACGACTGCACGACTGCATGACTGCATGACTGCAAAACTGCAGAACTATTTCTACAAACCGTATGCCTTCCCTCAAAGGAATTACACGATGAAACATTTGTTTCATTCATAATTCATCATTCATCATTCATAATTTAGAACGGTACCTCGTCGCTGTAATCGGCATTGGCCTGGTCGAAGCCGCCACCAATGATGTTCTTGTTCATTTTAGAACCGCGGGTAACGGCTACAGGCTGCAAATCCACTTCTGCCAGCGGGGCAATAAAGGTTTCTTCCAATTCTGTGAACTTGGCAAATTCATCCTTGAACTTAAGCAATACATCCCCGATAGGACCGTTACGGTGCTTGGCCAGGATGATCTCGGCCAGACCGCGCAGGGAATTGCCGTTCTCATCCTCAAGTAATCCGTATTTTTCAGGCCGGTGAATGAAGATTACCATGTCAGCATCCTGCTCTATAGCACCTGATTCCCGGAGGTCAGACAAGCTGCGGCCTTTTGGTTCCTGTCCTGATCTCCACTGACCGGTTTAGCTGTGACAGGGCGATCACCGGAATGTTCAGCTCTTTTGCAATACCTTTCAACGCCCTCGAAATTGTACTTACTTCCTGCTCACGGTTACCCCGGCTATCCGGCGTTCCGGTCATAAGCTGCAGGTAATCGATGATGAGCATTTCAATGTTAAACTGTCGCTTCAACCTCCTCGCCTTCGCCCTGAGTTCAAAAACTGAAATGGCAGGTGTATCATCGATGTATATTGGCGCCTCTACAAGCTTTTTAATTTTGTAATCAAGCTGTTCCCATTCAAAATCAGCCAGTTTGCCATTGCGGATCCTGTTCGAGGGCAATTCAGTTTCAGCAACAATTAACCTGTTTACCAGCTGCATCGAAGCCATTTCCAACGAAAAAAAGGCTACTGCCCTGTTGTGTTCAACAGCCACATTGCGTGCCATGGTGAGCACAAAGGCAGTCTTTCCCATAGAAGGACGTGCAGCAATTATAACAAGGTCCGAATTCTGCCATCCGTTCGTCAACCGGTCGAGTTTTGTAAATCCCGAAGGAATTCCAATCAGGCTGTCGGCCCGCTTGCTCGCCTCCTCCATCTGCAGGATGGCTTCTTTGATCAGCACGCTTACCTTTTGCGACTCCTTTTTGATGTTTCCCTGCGCAATGTTGAACAGCTCTGCTTCCGAGAAATCAAGCAGGTCATCCACATCGGCACTTTCATCAAAAGCCCTTTGCAGAATCTCAGATGAAACACGGATAAGCTCACGCTGAATGTGCTTTTGGGCCACAATCCGGCCATGGAACTCAAGATGTGCTGTGGATGCAATCCTTGAAGTAAGCTGGGAGACATACACCGGCCCCCCGACTTCCTCAAGTTGCTTTTTCCGGCGAAGTTCTTCCGTTACCGTAAGCAGGTCGATCGCTTTGTTTGCGGATGTAAGATCGACGATGGCCTGGTATATTTTCTGATGCTGATCTTTATAAAAACTTTCAGGTTTCAGAATATCAATAACCTGAAGTATGGCCTCCTTTTCAAGCATGATAGCCCCAAGTACTGCCTCTTCAAAATCCAAAGCCTGCGGTGGAACCTTACCAAGATCAAATCCTACTGAAGCAATGGACTGTGTTGGCAAAGGCGCTCTTTTTTGAGCCATAATTGTTTGATTTATTGTCTTATAAATATTCGTATCCGGCTATCCAAAAATAGGCAATGGCTACCCCATTTAGGTATTGAATCGATGGTTCTTTATAAACAGGTTACAAACCACAACTCTTTTTTTTGTTAATAAAATATTTGGGTGGCCAAAAGAGCTTATTCCTTAATTATGCCTATATTTTGCAGGACAAGTACTTTTAATTTTTTAGCAATTATGCTTTGTTTCCCCAATGCCAAAATCAACCTGGGCCTGAATATCATTGAAAAGCGGGAGGACGGATTCCATTCCATAGAAACAGTGTTTTGTCCCGTGGGATTATCCGATATCCTTGAATTTATACCTGAACCTGTCCTTCCACCAGGCACCTGTATTTTCGATTCCACCGGCATTCCAATTGACGGTCCGGATGAGAAAAATCTCTGTGTACGGGCCTATCATTTGCTAAGTGATCAATTCAATCTTCCGGCAGTGCACATCCACCTGCACAAGATAGTCCCTCCCGGCGCCGGACTAGGAGGAGGATCGTCGGATGCAGCCTTCATGCTGAAATACCTCGACCTTCAATTTAACCTGAAAATCGGCGAAAATAAGTTGTGTACCTTTGCATCACAACTGGGAAGCGATTGTGCTTTTTTTATCAAGAACAGGCCGATGTTCGGCTATGACCGCGGTAACCGATTCAGGGAACTTTCTTCCTTTCCCCAAAACCTGCACATGGTTATCATAAATCCCGGAATTCACATCAGCACGGCAGAGGCCTATGCAGGAACCACTCCCCGCAAGCCGGCCCAACCGCTGGAGGAATTGATCCGCCTGCCGGTTAGCCAGTGGAAAAACCAGATTATCAATGATTTTGAGCCGGCCATGATTAACCGATATCCCATCATTGGTGAAATCAGGGACCGGTTATATGACCTGGGAGCCGTTTATGCTTCCATGTCGGGCAGCGGCTCCTCAGTATATGGCCTGTTCAATGAAAAAGCCCCGGCCATGAGCAATCAGTTTCCTGATTTCTTCTGCTGGCCGGGGCCTGTGTAACAGATTACTCTATTTCTATCATCAGCGTACCTTTGGGTACACTATCGCCCACGCTCACGTGCAGCGACTTTATTTTTCCCTTAACGGGAGCATAAATAGTGTTCATCATTTTCATCGCTTCAAGCACCAGCAGCTTATCAGAGATTTTTACCTTATCACCTTCCTTCACAAGCACTTCCCTGATTGTACCAGGAATCACGGAAATAACCTCATTCTTATTGGGTTTGATCCATTTCTTCCTGTTTTCATACTTTTTGTTATATGTAGTATGATAGGTATCACCCTGAACCGTTAGTTTTTTCAGGTCTTCCATTTTGTCCCGAACAGGACCGGCTTTTTTTTCTGTCATTTTTGTCAATTATTAAAATGGGGGAATACCATGTTTCTTACGGGGAAGGCTTACAGCCTTATCTACTGATACTTCGAGTGCATGCAGCAGAATGTTCCGTGTTTCTTCGGGAGCAATCACTGAATCGATATATCCCTTTGAAGCAGCCACGTATGGATTGGCAAATTTCTCCTTGTATTCCTTTACTTTCTGCTGACGCATCTCATCCGGATTTTCAGCTTCCATAATTTCCTTGCGGAAAATAATATTGGCAGCCCCTTCAGGACCCATTACGGCTATTTCAGCCAAAGGCCAGGCAAATACAAAATCAGCACGTAAATGGCGTGAACCCATGGCAATATAACCACCACCGTATGCTTTACGCAGGATGACGGTAATTTTGGCAACAGTGGCCTCGCTGTAGGCATACAATATCTTGGCCCCGTGCCTTATCACGCCGGCATGTTCCTGGTCGATTCCCGGCAGATATCCGGGAAGGTCAACCAGGGTAATGATGGGAATATTGAATGCATCGCAATACCGTATGAACCGGGCGGCCTTGTCAGAAGAATCCACATCAAGAACACCTGCCAAAACCAGTGGCTGGTTGCAGACAAACCCGCAGGTTTCACCGTTCAGTCTTCCAAATCCAATTACCAGGTTGGCAGCCCAGTTCTCCTGAATTTCAAGAAAATCTGAATTGTCAACAATCGACCTTACCACATTACGAACATCGTATGGCATGGACGGATCATCCGGAACAATTTCCTCAATGCGGAAAGCTGGCTTGGGGTCCTTTACACTAACTTTAACTGCCTTGCGGTCATTATTGGCAGGAACCATGGAAAGAAGTTTCTTGATCTGGTCAAAGCATTCATGTTCGGTTTTTGCAAAAAAGTGTGCATTGCCTGTGATTTCACTATGAACGCGTGCACCACCCAGGTCCTCCATGGAAATTTCCTCTCCCAGAACGGTTTTAATCACCTCGGGACCGGTAATGAACATTTTGGATATATTTTCAACTACAAAAACAAAGTCAGTCAATGCGGGTGAATAAACAGCACCACCTGCACACGGGCCAAGAATAACCGAGATCTGGGGGATTACACCGGAAGACAGCGTATTTCTGAAAAATATCTCACCATAACCGGCAAGTGAATTAACACCTTCCTGTATCCTGGCACCACCTGAATCATTGATCCCGATAAGGGGAACTTTCATTTTCAGGGCATGTTCCATGATCTTTACGATCTTCCTTGAATGCATCAGTCCAAGTGATCCGCCGGCCACTGTAAAGTCCTGGGCAAAAATACAGACGGGTTGTCCCGACATGGTCCCTGAGCCAATCACCACACCATCACCATGCAATACTTTTTTGGCCATATCAAAATCCCTGGCTTCATGCTGGGCAAACATGTCATATTCCTGGAAAGAATTCGGATCGAGCAGGGCCTTAATACGGTTACGGGCAGTCATTTTGCCCATAGCCTCCTGCTTTTCGATGGCTTTTTCACCACCGCCCATCCGGACTTCCTCACGTCTTTTCTGAAGTTCCTGAATTTGCTTCTTAATTGCCATGTTGTTTAGTTTAAAATTGAAGTGAACAAATATAAGTTCAAATTAATCAAATGCAAGCAGATAAAGTGGCCTGACAGATATCAGGGATGTATTTATTTCGGGGCCAGGCGGTACATAAAGATCGCAATGAAGGCGAAAATAACATTGGGAATCCAGACAGCGATGAATGGGCTCAAGGTCCCGCCTATGGCGAACTGGGAAGAAAACTGCATAAAAACGATGTAGGAAAAGCTGATCAGCAAACCGATACCCAGCTGCATACCAATGCCTCCCTTCACCTTTTTTGAAGAAACCGACACGCCAATGAGGGTTAAAATGAAGGTGGAAAAAGGAAATGAAAACCGCCGGTGCTTTTCAATCAGGTACAGGTCAATATCAGGGGCACCCTGCAGTTTCTGCTCGCGAATGAAGATATTCAGCTCGCCAAGGTTCATGGCTTCCACTGCATTGTCACGCCGTCTGAACTCCTGGGGTGTGAGGCTTATGGTAGTGTCCATATCCTGTCCCGAACGGATCCGCTGATCATCATTTATAAAATCACGGATGTAATAATTCCGGATATGCCATTTGTTTTTTATGGAATCCCAGCGGATCTCATCCGATAATAATTTCGACACCAGTTTTCCGTCACTGAATTTTTCCATTGAAAACTTCCGTCCGCTGTTTGTAATCGTATTGAAATTTTCGAGGTACACATAAATACCTGGTTCTACCTGCTTGTGGATATTCCTCTCACGCACCACCTTGGGTGAATTGTGGTAATATGTTTCCTCAAAAATGAGTTTTCGGGCATTGGCGTGCGGGATCACAAAGTTATTGAGGGTAAAAATAAAAACCGTCAATGAAAATGCGGATACAAAGTAGGGGGACAGTAAACGGTTAAAACTAACTCCACTGCTGAGAATGGCAATTATTTCAGAAGTATAGGCCATGCGTGATGTAAAGTAGATCACCGAAATGAAGATGATCAGCGGGCTGAAAAGCACTGCAAAGTATGGAATGAAATTCAGGTAGTAATCAAAAATAATTTTGCTGAAGGGGGCATTATTTTCGAGAAAATCGTCAACCTTTTCCGAAAGGTCGAAAATCACCGCAATCGATACGATGAGGGCAATGGTAAAGAAGAAGGTTCCAAGGAATTTTCTGATAATATACCAATCGAGTGTATGTAGTTGGAATTTCTTCACAGTCGTTCTGAAATTTGCAATATCATTTCTTTTTTCCAGCTGCTGAAAGTACCATCCTTGATTTTTTTGCGGGCTTCTTCCATCAACCAAAGATAAAAACTTAAATTGTGCAATGTTGCAATCTGGGCCCCCAGAATTTCTTTTGAGATGATCAGGTGCCGGAGATAGGCTTTGGAATACTGCAAATCAACAAACAATTGCCATCGGGATCAAGCGGGCTAAAATCATCCTTCCATTTATTATTTCGCATATTCATGATACCCCTTCGGGTAAATAGCATGCCATTGCGCGCGTTGCGGGTAGGCATAACACAATCAAACATATCAATTCCCCTTGAAATGGCTTCCAGGAGATTTACCGGAGTTCCAACACCCATGAGATAGCGGGGCTTATTCCGGGGAAGGACTGAATTCACGACGTCGATCATCTCATACATCACCTCTTCGGGCTCACCAACAGATAAACCCCCAATGGCATATCCTGCAGCGGGATAGGAGCATATCTCCGTGGCCGAGATTTTCCTTAGATCCGGATAAACACTCCCCTGCACAATGGGGAAAAAAAGCTGCTCGTGTCCGTATAAAGGTGAGGTATGTTCAAAATGCTTTATGCCACGGGCCAGCCACCGGTGTGTCATTTCCATCGATTTGCGGGCATCCGGGTGTTCACTTGGATAAGCGGTGCACTCATCGAGTGCCATGATGATGTCGGCGCCGATGGTCCTTTGAATTTCAACAATATTTTCAGGAGTAAACAGGTGTTTTGATCCGTCAATGTGTGAATTGAACACTACACCTTCGGGTGTAAATTTCCGGATATGTGACAATGAAAAGACCTGGTATCCACCACTGTCAGTTAAGATCGGGCCTTCCCAGTTCATGAATTTATGCAGTCCGCCGGCTTTGCTTAATATATCCAATCCTGGCCTGAGATAGAGATGATATGTATTTCCAAGGATTATTTGTGCCCCGAGGTCTTCCTTCAACTCCCGCTGATGCACGGCTTTGACAGTTCCGGCCGTTCCTACCGGCATAAATACAGGCGTTTCAATTTCCCCGTGTGACGTCATCAACCGGCCGGTTCTTGCTGATGATGAAGTATCCTTGCCCACCACGGTGAAAGTCATAGCCAATTATTTTGGCCGCAAATATAGCATTTTATTGATGACGATGTAAGGGTTGATTCCTTAGCTTGCAGTATCACATGCTGTTTCATCTCGTCGTGCATTTAAGCAAATATCCGATAGAAGTCACAATTGAAGTTCACCCGGTTCGCTGATCTTATATCCAATTCGTTTTGCACGCATAATGATCTTCTGCCCCTTTTTCAGCTTCAAAGGTTCATTGTAAAGCATCCATCGCTCAGAGCCAATTTGATCATCAAGCTGAAAGCCGATCGAAGCGCCTTCTGTGGCACATGATAAGCTCACAATACCTTTTTCTTCATGAACGACAACCTGCTCTGTTGCAGGTTGAATCAGTCCGGGCCAAAATAGTTGTACCAGATTGTATTCATCAATTAGTCCTGTGTCATGTACTTTCAATTGCCAATCGGCCAGTTGTTTTCGCATTTTAAAAAGTTGCCCGCGGTATTCCGGAATAGCGGCCAGATTATGAATTTCATCCGGATCCTTCTCTAAATCATAAAGTTCCTCCACATCGCGGCTCTCCCGGAAAATATAGGCTGCGCCTCCCTCCAATTCCCCGTTTTTATGCATTTCAATCATTTGGCGGGTCATATCAATTTGTTCGCGGTATTGGTTGCGATAGATATAGGGAAGTCCCGGTTCAAAATTCCGGATATACGAATACTTCCCGTCAATTACCGAACGAGAAAAATCATAGGTTTCATCAAAACGGTCCGCACTGCCATAGTTTACTTCTCTCTTTTCCACTGCTTTGTATTCTCCCAGGAAAGCCTTTCCCTGCATATATTCCGGTGGTTTAATTCCAGCGAGAGACATCATGGTTGGCCCCAGGTCCATTAATGAAACAACATTATCAATAACCGTTCCGGCCATTCGCCTGTCAGGGAAACGCACAATTAGCGGAACATGAAGCCCGGTATTCCCAACCGCTCTTTTTTGACGAAGCAAGGGTCCTCCATGATCACTCCAGAAAACAATGATGGTTTTATCCAGCAATCCCTCTTTTTCCAATCTTTTCAGCCACTCTCCAATTTGAGCATCCAGTTCTTCGATATTGGAATATTTTCGTCCAACATCTTTTTTTACAACCGGAATTTCCGGATAATAACCAGGGAGGGGTATTGAGCTGGTATCAACTAACATGGGATGACTGGCATTCATCCATATTCTCGATTCATGAGTTATCTCGTGATTATAAACTGCAAAAAATGGCATTCCTTCAGGCCGGTGACTATAGTCCGCAGTTCTGCTATTCTCATCCCAGGCTGTGAAAGGAGGATAAAACTGGTAATCACATTTCGCGTTGTTTGTGCAAAAATAACCTGCGTTACGGAGGTATTCTGTAAAGCATTTCACCTGAGCATCGGGCACAGCCGAATAAGGAGGAATATTTTTACCGCTTTTACTGGTAACTGCCTGATAGGATACGTAACTTTCCCCTGTAACGCCATTATAGAAGATATTGGTACCGGATGTTCTCATATTCTGTGAGCCAATACTTACCGGGTACATCCCGGTAATGATGGACGATCGGCTTGGTGCGCAAACACCGACCGTTGAATAGGCATGGGTATACCTTATTCCATCTCTTGCCATTTGATCAATATTGGGTGTATTAATACCTTTGGCGCCGTAGCATCCAAGAATAGGATCGATATCCTCGCAACTCAGCCACAAAATATTATAGGATTGTTCCTTTGGTTTTGACTGTGATAAACCGGCAAGCGAAAAGCACGCCAATGCAATAGCAACAAAATGATTTTTATACATAATCAGGCAATTGGAATTTATTTCAATATCTTCTCAATAAAAGGGAAATCCGGATTTTCAACGCGGCTGGTTCGAATAAGATCCAGCAGTTCTTTTACTACTCCGGGATGTTGTGCTGCCACATTGGTTTCTTCCCCGGGATCGCCATGTAAATCATATAATTCGGTGGTTGTATTTTCTGTAATCATAACATTGTACCTTACCATTTTCCAGTTTCCCTTGCGAATAGCCTGACGACCTCCCAGCTCATGGAATTCCCAATACAGGTATGCATGATTTCTTTGTCCTTCCTTTCCCAGCAATGTTGGGAGAAATGATATTCCGTCAATATTTTCGGGGGCCTTCACTCCTGCAAGATCGGCTATGGTAGGCATTACATCCCAAAATGCAGAAATCAGATCAGTTTTTGTCTCAGGATTAATTTTACCCGGCCACCAGGCAATCATGGGTTCACGAATTCCACCCTCATACAAATCGCGTTTGTACCCTTTCAATGGTCCGTTGCTGTCAAAATAATCAGGATCAGCTCCACCCTCCATATGCGGCCCATTGTCTGAACTGAAAATCACAAGGGTATTTTTGTCCAGTCCGAGTTCTTTTAATTTATCAAGTATTTCACCTACCTGTTTGTCAAGCAAAGTCACCATAGCCGCAAATGCAGCATGTGCTTCCGGCTGAGTACCGTATGCCCCGGTTCTGAAATCCTTATCTCCGGGCTCAGCGCCTTTGAATTTTTTTTCAGGTAAAAGTTTTCCCTTAAATTCCTTAAGGTTTTTCTCCGGAATCAATAATTCGGCATGAGGAATTGTTGTTGGATAGTACAGAAAGAATGGCTTATCCTTGTTCTTTTCAATGAACTGCAATGCATGCTGATGGATCAGCTCAGGAGCATAACCACCAAACTTGTCTCCTTCATTTCCGGCGAGCATTATTTTCTGCTGGTTGTCCCAGAGATGGCCAGGAAAATAATTGTGCGCCATTCGCTGACAGTTATACCCGAAAAACTCATCAAAGCCCTGCATGTTAGCATCACCTGATGAGCCAGGGTACCCCAATCCCCATTTACCGAAACCTCCTGTCTCGTAACCAGCTTCTTTAAGCATCCTGGCCAGCGTAAAAGTTCCTTCAGGCATTGGCCACTGTCCTTCGGGATCCCACTCTTTGTTACCCCGAATAGGCGTGTGACCCGTAGTAAGTCCGGTCATTAATGATGAACGGGAAGGTGCACAAACCGAACATCCGGCATAATGTTGGGTAAAAACCATCCCTTCCCGGGCCATTCGGCTGATATTGGGTGTTTCAAATCGTTTTTGACCGTAACAACTTAAATCACCATATCCTAAATCATCGGCCAGGATATATACAATATTGTGCTTTGTTGTATCAGCTTTGGCTGGTTCCTTGATACTTCCTCCTGAACAAGCGCTAAGAAATGCTGCCAGAGACAATGAGAAAATAAGTTTTTGACCGGAATTCATGTTCTTCACTATGAGTCAGTTTTTGTGTTTCCAATACAATTTTCGATCCTAAACATCAATGCTGAAAACAAAATTAACATTTTATCGAACACATTATCAGGTTCTTTGGTGATAAAGGAATCTGGCGTGAATCAGTATCCCGGGCTTATTTATATCGCTAACTTTCTTCTTATCAACGATATAGATAATTTAAATGAGAGTTGTTAATTTTTGTCTTGTACTGAGTTATTTCGATTAAAATAAATTACTTATGCCTGCAAATTTGCTTTACATCAAAAACTTTAATAAAATTGCCATCACTGATTATAAAGGTAAGATGTCAATAATTTCTAATTTACTTGCTGATAAACAATGGTTTATCGTTTTTATAGTATTTGTTGTTGCCATCATTATACAGCTGATATACTATTTGGGGATTTATTTGCGGTTTGTCCTTTATAAGCCAAAAAATATTTCACGGTCTGCTGAACCTGTTTCAGTGATCATATGTGCCAGAAATGAGGCTGAGAACCTCGAACAGTACCTACCCGTTATTTTAACACAGGATTATCCTGATTATGAAGTCATACTTGTAGATGACTGTTCTACGGATGACACGGATATGGTGATGAAGCGATACCTGGCCAAATATCCGCGGTTAAGGACAAGTGTGATCAAGGAAGACAAAAAATTCTCACATGGTAAAAAGCTTGCCGTGACTATTGGAATTAAGGCCGCGAAATATGATCAACTGTTGTTTATTGATGCAGATTGTCAGCCTGAAAGCAATCAGTGGCTAAGGCTGATGACCGAACAGTTTTCCGATAAGATTTCCATCATACTGGGTTATGGAGGCTATTTTCCGATCCCTGGAATCCTGAATAAATACATCCGGTACGATACGATGATGATTGCCCTGCAATACTTCAGTTTCGCCCTGAGTCGAATGCCCTATATGGGTGTGGGCAGAAACCTGGCTTATAAGCGTACTCTGTTTTATAAGGGAAAAGGATTTGCCAGCCATTTTCATCTGGCTTCCGGCGATGATGATCTGTTTGTAAATGAACATGCCACAAAATCAAATACAGCTATTGTCTGTTCCCGGGAAAGTCATACCCGTTCGGCTCCAAAACAATCGTTTGACCGGTGGTCTTTTCAGAAAAAAAGACATTTTTCAACAGCCAAATTATACAAGCCATTCCATAAAATCATGCTTGGATTGGAACCTGTTTCACGCCTGCTCTTTTATGCTTCCTTTGCTATCATGATGTTTTACGGTCCTCTCAGAATGATCGTGTTAGCAGCCTTTGCCGTGAGGTTGATCGTTCAGTTAACTGTTATTAAAAAAACCATGAGCCGGTTGAATGAGAAGAATTTATTAGTAATTTCGTTGCTGTTTGACCTATTTTCACTTTTCATAAATATTGGCTTGTACCTGTCAAGTCAGTTCAGACCTGCAAATTATCAATGGAAGTAAACGCAAATTTATCCGAAAAAGCGCAACGCGATTACATGCTGGTTCAGCGTGCAACCGAAGGGGACCAGCGTGCTTATGCCGAATTAATGGGACGATACCGTGATGCCATTTATTATATGTTGCTAAAAATGGTAAACAATGCCAGTGATGCAGAAGATTTAACCATCGAAGCATTTGGAAAGGCATTCAAGAATATCACGCAATATGCTCCCAATTACGCTTTCAGTACCTGGCTTTTTAAAATTGCTACCAATAATTGTATCGATTTTATAAGGAAGAAAAAAGCAAATCATGTATCGCTCGATCATACGGATGAGGAACATGAAAAGGCAACCAAGGATATTCAGGCCCCGGTACTCGATCCGGAGGAATCACTGATCAATGATCAGAAAATAAAATTGATGCGCTCCCTGGTATCCAAACTTAAACCGCGGTACCGCAAGCTGATCGAACTGAGGTATTTCAGCGAGTTATCCTATGAAGAAATTGCCGAAGAGCTTGAGTTGCCGATTGGAACTGTGAAGGCCCAGTTATTCCGTGCAAGGGAGTTACTTTATAATATCCTGAAAAATACTTCAGGTAAGATGTAAAATCCGGCATCCGGATGCGGTTCTGATGCAAATCATTCAAAAATACTTTCCGTCCCTTACATCATCCCAGGTGAGGCAGTTTTCGGAACTTGGACCCTTGTATGAATTGTGGAACCAGCGGATCAATGTGATTTCAAGAAAAGACATTGATAACCTCTATGAACACCATGTTCTGCATTCACTCGCCATTGCCGGTATCATCAGTTTCAAACCCGGAACACGAATTATTGACGCCGGCACAGGGGGAGGTTTTCCTGGCATTCCGCTGGCCATTCTTTTTCCCGGATCACAATTCATCCTTGTAGATTCCATCGCCAAAAAGATCAGGGTCACGGATACCATTATCAGGGAGACCGGACTGGTGAATTGCACTGTCAAAAACCTGCGTCTGGAAGATCTGCGCGACAAGGCCGATTTTGTTGTTTGCAGGGCTGTTACCGATATCCCCCGCCTGTTCGGCTGGGTAAGTAAAAATATCAACCCCTGGGGGAACCAACGAACTCCCGAACGGACTGCTTGCTCTCAAAGGCGGCGACCTGGAAGAAGAACTCCTTCCCATGGGATTCGGGGTTAAAATTTCTAATATCAAGGATTTCTTTTCAGAGGAATACTTTGAGACGAAGAAAGTGGTGTATGTTCCACAAGTAAAATAAGTTGTGAGAGAAGTTTTTGGAATTTATGGCTTTACAAGGAATATGTAAAAGTTTTAACCCAGAGGTCACGGAGGAATAAGCAAAGTTCACAAAGTATATTAAGTGTTTAGCGCGCTTTTGAGGTCACAGAGAATCTCATTTCATTCGATTGACCGTTTCCAAAAAATAAGAAATTATCAATCTGCGTGCGGAAGGCATCCTTTGGGAAAATCTGCGTGAATCTGCGGGAGAAAAGGCGCATCATTCAAAATTCATAATTCATAATTCAAAATTTCCTGTTAATATTCTTCTCATATTTATTCCTTAAATTTCAATGTGATTCAGTGCTTAATTTGTATTTTTACTAAACAGAAATATATGGAACAATTAACAGAAGGCGCAATGGCGCCGCAGTTCACTGGCAAGGATCAGGATGGCAGAAAGGTTACCCTGAAGGATTTTCAAGGGAAAAAAGTGATCTTATATTTTTACCCCAAGGACGACACTCCGGGTTGTACGGCCGAGGCATGCAACCTTCGGGATAATTATGACGATCTTCTATCGAGGGGATTTGCCATTATTGGTGTGAGTCCCGATGATGAGAAATCACATGGAAAATTCAGGACCAAATTTGACCTGCCTTTCAGCCTGGTTGCCGACCCGGAAAAAACCATTATAAAGGCGTATGGTGCCTGGGGAGAGAAGAGTATGTACGGAAAAACTTATGATGGTGTTCTGCGCACCACTTTTGTCATAGATGAATCGGGTAAAATTCAGAAGATCATCAGTAAAGTAAATACAGGGGATCACACTAAGCAGATTTTGGAATTATTGGGTATCAATTAAACAATTATATCATGGCAAAAGAACCAACCATCGATGACGTTAAAAGAGAAAAGCTAAAATCGCTTGAAACAACGTTAGGTAAAATTGAAAAGGACTTTGGCAAGGGAGCCATCATGAAACTTGGCGACCATGCAGTCGTTAATGTAGGTGTTATCCCGTCGGGTTCACTTGCACTGGACATTGCACTCGGTGTTGGAGGTTATCCACGCGGAAGGGTAGTGGAAATATTCGGTCCCGAATCATCGGGAAAAACAACCCTGGCCATACATGCCATTGCCCAGGCTCAAAAAGCCGGTGGCATTGCTGCTTTTATTGATGCAGAACATGCCTTTGACAGCTCCTATGCACAAAAGCTGGGTGTTGACATCGAAAACCTGCTGATCTCACAGCCCGATAATGGGGAACAGGCACTCGAAATAACAGAGCACCTGATCCGTTCCGGGGCCATCGATATCATTGTGATCGACTCTGTGGCTGCCCTGACGCCGAAAGCTGAAATTGAAGGCGAAATGGGCGATTCCAAAATGGGACTTCAAGCCAGGCTAATGTCCCAGGCACTGCGCAAACTTACCGCAACGATCAGCAAAACAAATACATGCTGTGTTTTCATCAACCAGCTGCGTGAAAAGATCGGTGTGATGTTTGGTAATCCTGAAACCACCACAGGGGGAAATGCACTTAAATTTTATGCTTCCATCAGGCTGGATATCCGAAAGGTAAACCAGATCAAGGAAGGGGAAGAAATATTCGGAAACCGCACGAAGGTGAAGGTTGTGAAAAACAAACTGGCACCCCCGTTCCGCAAAGCTGAATTTGACCTTCTGTATGGGGAAGGTATATCCCGTCTCGGGGAAGTAATTGACCTGGCTGTTGAACAGGAAATCATCAAAAAAAGCGGTTCCTGGTTCAGCTATGGCGAAACCCGCCTCGGCCAGGGCCGGGATGCAGTGAAACTACTGCTGGCTGATAATCCGGAACTCACACTGGAAATTGAAAAGAAGATTATCGAGAAGCTGAAGTAGGGGCTGTAGGGGCTTAGGGGCTTAGGGGCTCTAGGGGCTTAGGCTGTTTAGCGGCTCAGCAGGTTTAGGAGCTTAGGGACTGATTGGTTTCTGGAGCGGTAAACTCTGCGTTCTTAACTAAAGCAAAGCGCCTCTGTTTTTCCTTAATAGTTGCAACTAATAACTCAGCGAGCTTTGCGAATAACTCTGTGGCCTCTGCGTTTAAATTCTAAAAAGCGCCGCAAGGCGCTAAGTCGCCTAAAATAATTTGCTATTAGCACGGATTTTTCGTATCTTATCATCAAATATCCCAAATGATGAAAGAGTGTTACCTGCTTGAAAAATGCGGCTTTTTCAATAAATATAACTGCTCAGGTGAAATTGACTGCCAGGAATATATTGAAAAATATTGCAGGGGTGATATGATGATTCACTGTAAAAGGCTTCAGTACAGAAACCGGATTGGAGTTGCTCCTTCGGATGACATGATGCCGTCAGGTGCTATGATGCGATAAGCTTTTAGAAGGTGATCCTTGATCTCAGACATGCCTGGGATGAGCCCTCAATGGTTCCTTCTACCAGATATGTATTTGTCAGATTTTCCGGCGTACTTTTATTGAAGTGAACAACATCGCCTGGCTTTACTTCCTGTTTGTATTCAATTTCAAAAAACCGGGGCATTCCGTTACCCGGAATATCCGGCCATAAATAATCAAATATCCATTCAACGTAACGGGCATTGTTCACATGCTTGTTCTGGTCGAGATCGCTGTACCGGGCTGTAACCGGTTCTGACATGTTATTTGCATTTACAGCGGGTATGGATTCAAATGATCTGTCTAATCCAAAACGTCCCTGGTTAGCCCTGAGCACAGTTTCGTCAATAGAAATCAATTTTGGACGCTTATTATGCAGGTCCAGCGGAATCCAATACGAAGAGGCAGAGACCATGGTTTCTTTCCCGTCATCCAGACGGTAATCACGCCTGTAAAAAATACGTTCATTTCCCAGGGGCCATGTTTCGAGATAAAAATCTTCTCCCCAGGCTGGAAATTTCTTTATTTCAATGGCAAGTTTTGAAAGTACCCATGCCATTCCCATCGCTCTCATATGGGTATAACCCACATTCAGATGCTCAGCATGCCGGCCGGCAACTTCCTGAAAATAACTGCATAAATTGCTCACCCGCATAATTCCGTGATAGCCGATATCCGAAGATCGAACCTGGAATTTTTCACGCCAAACGGGAGTGAATATTTGTGTTTGCATAATTCCTTTCCGGAAAATATTCTGTTAAAAAAAAAGTCCATCCCTGCGGATGGACCTGAATTTTGTTGCAGCTTGCTCGTTTAAACAGGGCTGATTGCTTCTGTTGGACAAACATCAGCACAAGCACCACAATCGATGCATTTGTCGGGATCTATTTTATAGATGTCGCCCTCAGAAATTGCTTCCGAAGGACATTCAGGGAGACAAGTACCACAAGCTGTGCACTGCATTACTAATTACATAAGCCATATCAGGAAGTTTAATTGTTGAGCCTCAAAAATAATGTTTTAATTGAAATCACAAAAGAAAAAAATATTTTAAATAAATGACTTTCCATTAATCTGTCATACGTTAGGAGCAGGTCCGTCTTTCAGGAAACACAAAGCAAGATAAGCCATATTGGCCATGGCAGTCTTTAAGTGCTTCTTCGTCGGCCATAAAACCTGATGAATGCAAAGGAGATGAATACTTTCCTTCCGCATCGGTTATTCCAAAACGGTAGAATACACCCGGTATTTTTTCCGCAAAATAAGCAAAGTCCTCCGCTGTCATACGCAATTCCAGGTCAACAACGTTCTTTTCGCCCAGAAGCTTCTGTGAATAGGAAACAGCGCGGCGGGTATATTCCTCATGATTAAATAATACCGGATATCCGTGGTGAATGTCTACCTCACAGCTCCCACCCATACCAGCGGCAATGGATTTGGCCATTTGTGTGATCTTCTCATGGGCTTCCCTTCGCCAAACCTCATTCATCGTTCTGAATGTTCCGGCCATTTTTACTTCGGAAGGGATAATGTTTGTAGCTCCCAATGCTTCCACCTTACCGAAAGACAATACCGACGGTATGGCAGGATTGGCAAGCCGGCTAACGATCTGCTGCAAGGCGACAATGATATGCGCGGCAATCAAAACAGGATCAGTCAGCTGCCATGGCATGGCGGCATGTCCCCCGCTACCCCTTACAGTCAGGTATATCTCATCAGTTGAAGCCATATATTTGCCAGGCCGGTACCCGATTTTTCCGGAATCGAGCAGCGGCATCACGTGCTGTCCGATTATCAAATCAGGCAAACCATCAGCAAATACACCTTCCTGAAGCATCAGTTTTGCTCCGCCCGGCAATTTCTCTTCAGCAGGCTGAAAAATCAGTAATATTTTACCGTCAAATTCATCGCGAAGTGAATGAAGTATCCGCGAGGCGCCCAATAGGGCGGACATATGTAAATCATGCCCACAGGCATGCATCTTTCCTTCATTTTGTGATTTGTACGGAAGGTCATTTTTTTCATGAACCGGAAGACCATCCATATCCGCACGCAAGGCAACGGTCATCCCCTTTTCAGTGCGGCCATTTATCCATCCGGCAATTCCATGTTCCTACAAATCCTTTCTTAAAAGGGATACCTGTAGAATCAAGCTGTTCCTGTATGTACAGGGAAGTTTTCTCTTCTTCAAAAGATAGTTCGGGATGCTGGTGGATATGACGGCGGATCCCCACAATATCCTCAAAATGTTGTTCAGCAAGTTGTTTTATTTTCTCACGTAAGCGAATGTCTTCCATCAGGAAACTGTTATTTGGTAAATATGAGCCTGATCCCCATGGCAATGATCAGTATGCCAAAGCTAACCTTCAATATCCTGGCCGATATATGAATGGCGGCCAATGAGCCAAGGTAGCCCCCGACAAAAAAAGCCAGCATCACAATGATGGCAATCTTGAAATTTACATAACCCTGCCTGTAATAATTCCAGAAGGCAAGGAAGCCCACCGGAAAAAGCAGAATTGCCAGGCTCGTGCCCTGGGCCTGATGCTGCGTCATGCCAAAGAAAAAAATAAGGGCCGGAACCATGAGAATGGCACCGCCAATACCAAGCAAACCCGACAATATGCCTGCCGAAAGACCGATAGCGATGAGTATGATTATTTCGTTTACAGACACAATGTGAATTATGAATTATGAATTATGAATTATGAATTACCTAATATTAAAAATCCAGACTCATTGAAAAATAAAATACATGGGGCAATATCTGCCGGTTTTCAATACCCCAGGCCCAGTCGAAACGCATGAAATATCCAAGTAACATGGTATGGATACCAAATCCATAGCCGGCAACGATAGGATCCCTGTTCGCATCGATTGTAATTGTGATCGGACCCTGTTTCACCACATCGGAGTCATACGCATTCTTGCTCGACCAGGGTGTGGGACCCGACCATGCTGATCCCACATCAAAAAACGTTACAAGCTGAAAATTCTCGAAAAAACTTCGTCCTAAAGGATAATTGGCCAGATATTTAAACACAGGGAATCTCAATTCTGTATTAAATATGGCAAAATTGTTGCCATTTCTGATGTTTTGTGAAAAACCACGCATATCGGTTCCTACTGCCTGAAATGCATAATTCTGGTTCCTGTCAATTGGAATTTCGCTGAAAGGAATGAAGGTAGGAGTCTTGCTCTGATTAAGGTTGATCCAGTTATCAACGCCACCAAGATAATAAACGATGCGGCTCGATCCCTGTGAACTACTCCATGCAAAACGGTTAGCGAGGATGAGTGAACGGTGTATCCGTGTGTAATGTCTGACGTCGGCTCCAAATACAACAAGCTCGTACAGGTCTTTATATATCTGTTCCTGGAATTCGGCAAATACTTTATACCGGGTACCTCTGTACAAATTCATTCCAAGAGACTGTGTATTATCAAAAACATATTCCAGTTTTATACCAAGCCAGTTTTTATAGATATTTGGTTCATTCAGGTAATTCGGATTGCTCGACAGGTATACTGTCCGGTCATTCCGGAATGAAAAAGTAGCCCCGACAGATTTCACCTGGTTTATTGGATAGCGAAGCAGGTATGAAAGAGTATGGGTATGCGTTTTTATTTCAAACGCTCCCAATTCCCCAATCCCTACGTTCTTAAATGTTTGCCTGTGGAAAACCAACTGTTTGTCAAACCGCTTCTTTAGATTCTCAAAACTAAGGAGGTATTCGTTTGCATCAAAATCAGGTGACAGCCTGAAACCTCCGGTTAACTTGTAATCTTCAAACAAGTCGTTGGCACCGATCTTAAACAGCACATTGAATCCGGGATTAAAATAGAATGCACCGCCCGTAAAGGCCTGGTATGAAGCATTCAGGAAGTTAAAATCGATTTGCGAAACAAGGCTGTTCTGGTAAAAAACAGGCACATATAACCTGACTTTTGGCCTTTTTTCCTGGGTTGTGTCAATAGCTACTTCCAGTTTTTTAGGATCAAGCTTTGCATTATAGCTATTGATCTTTTCTACCTCAAATACATACTTGTTGATATCAATCAGGCTTGGTCCGAGACTTACCGTATCGCCATTATTGATAATCGTATTGTCAATCACATTCTGAATAGGAATAACCTCCTTTACAATACTGCGGATACTGTCAGTTACAGCATAGTTTTTAAGTCTTTGCCTTTGAGTGGAGGTAGTTTCAATTTTTTCAGATAGCCCGGAAGTCTCATCCAGCGGATTATGATAAATATTGTAGCGGCCCTTATTGAAAAAGATATCAGCCACATTTCCTGAAGAAGGATTATAATCCTGTTCCAGGATATTACGGTTATAGTTGGTAAGGGGTGAGGTTTTGGAATAATACCTGTAATGAACCATGGTATCGATCTGGCTGATTGTACTATCAAATTTGGCTAAATAACGATTGTTGACACCATTCACATCCCCCAGCTCAATAAAGGTATTATGTCCGGTTTCCGAAGGATAGGTTTTATTGTTGTATTTACCGTCATTAAGCCGCATCAGCACGTCACTTTTGTTAAGATAATCATAAATGAACAGATCTGAGGTGAGTGACCGTATAGTCCTGGAGGTTTCACTGCTCAGGGTATCCGACATACGATCGGAACTGAAAATAATCTTGGTATCATTGTCAATGAAGCGTGGGAATGCATCATCTGCAAGGTCATTTGTTATTTGCTCATTGGTGGATGAAGCAATATCATATACAAATATGTCTGTCTTGCCTAAACGGGTGCCCTGGAAAACGAATTTTGATCCCTCTGCCGAAAAGGAAAAGTCAGTAACCTTGTCGAAATAAAGAAAATTCCGCTTTGTCAGTTTCTTTTCTGCGATATTATAATAGTAGAGTTTGACCATTCCCTTCTCTTCGTTCATAAAGGCAAAATACCGGCCCGAAGGATGCCAGGCGACTGCAGGAAAAGAATAATCAATAATCTGGTCAAGCCGGTATTCACGTTTTAATATTCGTTTTTTCTTTCCGGTCTTTATATTCAAAAGCCATATTTTGTAAAGGCCCCTGTCGTTTGTAACATAACTGAGATAATTGCCACTCGGACTGATCTTGACCTTCTCATAAACAACCCCTTTTTTGGTTCTCCTGAGCATCTGTCCGGTGGGAGGGGTACTCGCCAGTGCTTTGTCTTCATCAAACATATTGGTGTAATAGCCAAGCCATTCATAGCTAAGTTCCTTGATTGAAAATCCAAGCACATTGGAAAAGCCTGTTTTAATGGATTTACTGACACTGGTAAGATAGATTATACTTGGAATGACAGATTCACCATAGGTATCTGCAACATATTTCCAGAAAGCGTGACCTGCATAAACTGCATCATCACCGGTGAGCCTGTTGAATTTCTCATATTTGCCACTGATGATCCCGTCTTTCACATGATTTTCAGTTTCAATATCCCAGTGCTTTGACAGGTAATCCACCAGGCCATCGCTATACCACCTGGGTATGTTGATGAGCGTAGAATTGGCTACATTATCGATCAGCTGTGAACCATACAAAAGCTCATTGAGTACAAGACGGGTTACCACAGCTGTAATCTGCTGATCGTATTTTTCATAATCACCCTCAAAATACAGGAAGGCCTTATTTCGGATTACGCTGGTTGTGCCTCCGATGTTATATTCGTCCTGGCCTGTAACCAGTCCAAGGTTACTTTGACGGTAGTCACTAAGTCTGTTATAGACAACAAAAAGAATTCTTTTTTCGATTGTGTAGTCAAAGAAAGCTTCAACCTGAGAAATTACTTTGGCTGCATGGTCAGCAGTGTATTCAGCCAGGTTGGTACCATCTTCATTAAAATAAACATCGTATTTCGGATAACGGTAAAATGACCAGACAAAATCATTATACTGCACACGATTTTTTCCAAAGCTCATCTGGTGCCCGTTATAGAACTGAGCACGGCCGAGGATGCAAAGGCTAGTAAAAAAGAATAACAGCAGGCTTTTCTTGACTAACGCTTTCATATTTGCTTATCAGCAATGTATTTACAAAACGGTAAGGTTTTATTAAATCAATTTCAGTTTAAAACACCGTGCCTAAATTACTAAAATTGCTGTTAAGCTTTAACAACGCGGTATTTTTTTTGTTTAGCACATATAAAGTGATATTATTTACCCGGCATTAACCTGCCGGATTTTTACATGCAATGATTATGCCAATTTCGGGGATGAAATAAATTAATCCGGAAAACCGTTATTAGGAAGAATATGTCGTACCTTTAGAATAATAAATATTTAAAGTTTGTTAGGAATTTTACGATAATTATTTAAGATCAGTAATTATTTGTCTACTAACTAAAAAAAACCGTTATGCTTAATGTAAAAGAAAATGTTAGAAGATTGATCTCCAATATTTATGAATGTCAAAAGAAAATTTTGATAAATCGTAGGTTTATCGGAGATCTCTTATCAGAGGGAAATCGTAATGCGGTTTCAGCACTTCAGGATGAAATTAAGCGTTTGCAGGAGAACATCCGGGAATTCCAGATGGAACTCAGTGAAAGGTTTGATTATTCCCATACATAAATTTTCTTCAAGTCTTATTCTTAAGGAGAATTGTCCTGTTTGCAGGGCATAATAAGTGAATTCCGGTAAAATTAAAAGCCGTAAAAAAGGATTAACCGCAAGGTATACAAGGGAAGCGCAAAATTAAATGTGCGGAATCCGTTTTTACCTTGCGGTTAATCTATGCTGGCTGTCAGGCTATCAATCAGGAATCTCCATGGTCAAGGTGCAGTAAAATAGGAATTGAAGCAAGTTTACGTTGGCATATTTCCGGGCTTTTTAAAATTCAATTCATCAAAATCCTTTTGATCTTAATTAAAAATAGTTATAACTTAGTATCAATCCCTTATATTCCATTATTTCAACCTCTGACTAAATATTAACAATTATGAAGCCAAAACTACTTTTTGTATTATTATTTTCCTTATCCACTATTTTTTCGAGTGCACAGGTAATATTTGACCCTGCTACTTATCCCCAGGATTCATTGTCTGCAGGTATGACCCTCGATACCATCGATGGTAAGGTTTATGTTCAGATTATTCTGAACGGATGGAGCTCCTTTATTAAAATTAATCCGAGTGTGGCGATCAACAAAAATGCCACGCACTTCCGGACAGTTGCCAAACTGGGTACCGGTGTTTCGGGATTTGAACTATCCCAGATCAAGACCTTCCTAAAACTGACCGACCCGGTTTATACTGAACTGGCAGCTTCAGCGGAGGCCAGCAGTGATACCCTGGTTCATTACCAGGTTAAACTGGCCAAAAACGACCATGTGGGTTATATTCAGGTTGCCGGTCAGGAAACGTAACCTGGACCGCCATTGTGGGGGATACACTATGGCTCGGTAAGATCATGGCTGTTGAAGTTGATCCCCAGGCCATTTTTGATCCTGCCGCTTATGATCCTGCCGATTTGCCTGAAGGCATGAGCATCGTTGATCTGGATGGCGTAAAATATTGCCAGGTAATATTGAATGGCGAGGATTCTTACCTTGATATCCTCCCTTATACCATTGGCAGTGAGGTCACCGATATCAGGACAAAGACGAAATACGGTGCAGGTGTATCCGGTTTTCAACTGTCAAAAATAGGAATCGGAGTTTATTTGTATGATGCTAACCATGTGGCCCTGGCCGATGCCAGTCTTAATACTATGCCAAAAACTGAACTTAACCTCTATATGGCCCCTGTTGAACCGGGAGTTGCTACACGTCTGCGGGTTTATGCAGTAGGAAAGCCTGCTTTTACTCCTATTGTAGGGGATACAATGTGGGTAGGTAAAGTGAGAGCAATAACTGTTGAATCAGGAGTAGTATTTGATCCTGCCCAGTACGACCCGTCTGAATTACCCGATGGCATGGAAATTGTCAATCTGGCTGGTACAAAATACATCAAGGCACCCTTGAATGGTTGGGAAAACTTTATTTCAATTGATCCGATCAATGCAACTACAAGGTATACCCACTTCAGCACAAATGTTAAATATGCAGTAGGCACTTCGGGATTTGAGCTGAACCAAATAAATACCTTCCTCAAACTTACCTCCGGCGGGACCGAATTGGGTGCTGCAGCAAGCGCAAGCAGCGCTGAATTTATTAAATACACCGTACCGCTTGCAGCATTTGGAAACGTTACAACCTTCCAGTTTGCCGGACAGGAAACAACCAACTGGGGAGCAGTGACAGGCGACACGATGTGGATCGGAAAGACATCTTTAGAGGATCAGGAAACGCCCTCGGTTCCAAGTGAACTTGTCGCCACTGTCGACACCACAAGCGTAACGCTTACCTGGATCAAATCTACAGATAATCAGAGTGTCAAAGGCTATGAGATTTCACAGGATGATGTAGTACTCGACACGACAACTGCAAAAACATTTGTTGTCACCGGTCTGGAACCAGGCACATACACTTTCAAAGTGGTAGCTTTTGATGCTTCCGGCAATCGTTCAGTTTACGCTTCAGTAGAAGCAACCATTATGCCAACCGGTATTCGCACTCATCATGCTGACAAGATTAAAATTTATCCAAATCCGGTTACCTCAACCTTGCGTGTAAACAATGTTCAGAATGTCCTTGAAATGAACATATTTAATATGACAGGTTCATTAGTAAGAACTGTTCATAACACGAACACGGTTGACGTTGCTGATATAAGAGAAGGGCTTTACCTGATTCAGGTAAAAACCGGCTCTGGTATTTATTCCACCACATTTATAAAGGAATAAAGTTGTTTAAAAAAAATTGCCGTCAGTTTAAACTGACGGCAATTTTTTTTACTGTAGATCAGGCCTTGCCGGCACTACCCAAAACACTGTTCACTTTATGCATGTACAGTTCCTTCAGTTTGTCCCTGGCAGGTCCCAGGTAATTACGCGGGTCGAATTCGCCTGGCTTCTCTGCAAAAATCCTTCTGATTGTAGCAGTCATAGCCAAACGGCCGTCGCTGTCGATGTTGATTTTACAAACTGCTGATTTGGCAGCCCTGCGAAGCTGGTCTTCGGAAACACCGGCTGTGTTTTCCATTTTACCGCCGTACTTGTTAATTTCATCAACAATATCCTGGGGAACAGAAGATGCGCCATGGAGAACGATCGGGAAACCCGGGATCCTTCTTTCTACCTCTTCAAGAATGTCAAAGCGCAGAGGAGGAGGAAGTTCGCCTGGTTTAACCTTGAATTTGAAAGCACCATGTGAAGTACCGATGGATATCGCAAGGGAGTCAACCCCTGTTTTTTTGACAAAATCTTCTACTTCTTCAGGTCTTGTATAAGAGGTATGCTCAGCGACTACATCGTCTTCAATACCAGCCAGCACGCCAAGTTCGCCTTCAACGGTAACACCGAACTGATGAGCAAAATCAACAACCTGTTTGGTAAGCCTTACATTTTCTTCATAGGGAAAATGGGAACCATCAATCATTACGGATGAAAAACCGGTCTCAATACAATTCTTGCAGGTCTCGAATGAATCTCCATGGTCAAGGTGCAACACAATAGGAATTGCATATCCAAGTTCCCTGGCATATTCTACAGCTCCCTTTGCAAGGAATTGCAGCAAAGTTTGGTTGGCATATTTGCGTGCACCTTTTGAAACCTGAAGAATGACAGGTGATTTTGTTTCAACACAGGCGCTGATGATGGCCTGAAGTTGTTCGAGATTATTAAAATTAAAAGCGGGAATGGCATAGCCGCCTTTCACTGCTTTCTTAAATAATTCGCTCGAATTGACTAACCCTAAATCTTTATAATGTAGCATAATTATTTATTTTAAATTGAAGGCCGCAAGTTAATTCATTTAGGATTAGCCGCCAAAAGATTCATCCAATAATTATGTAATTTTACGCTGATGGAAACCAAATCCTTCCGGATCTTTTCAGAAACGGCTTACGCTGTTTGACGCGACCGCAATCGTTGCCGGTTCAATGATCGGTTCGGGAATTTACATAGTGAGCGCCGACATTTCACGAAATGTGGGTGCTCCCGGATGGTTGCTGCTTGTGTGGCTGGTGACCGGTGTTCTTACGGTTATGGCTGCGCTTGTATATGGTGAACTTGCATCGCTCATGCCCCATGCCGGGGGGCAATATGTTTTTCTGAAAGAAGCCTATAATCCGCTGGTCGGATTCCTGTACGGATGGTCTGCTTTCCTGGTAATTCAGGGAGGCACAATCGCAGCAGTAGCCATGGGATTTGCAAAGTTTACCGGCGTATTGTTTCCATGGGTGGCTGAATCACATGTCTGGTTTTCCTGGCATTTTTTAAAGTTTTCCACGGTTCACCTGGTGGCTATCGGATCCATCCTGCTGCTCACATTCATCAATACCCGCGGTATCCTTTTCGGAAAAATCATCCAGAATATATTTACATCCACCAAGGTCTTTATCCTCTTGCTGTTTATTGTGATTGGCCTCTTTATTGCCGGCAATACGGAGGCACTGGAGATGAACCGGCAATATTTCTGGTCGGGAGCCCGGATCGAAAACGGACAAATGACCAGCCTGGGCGGATTTGCACTGCTGGTTGCCTTTACTACTGCCATGGTTGGCTCGCTGTTTTCTTCCGATGCCTGGAATAACATCACATTTGCTTCCGACGAGGTGATTCGTCCGAAACGCAATCTTCCGCTGAGTCTCATCTACGGAACCATTTTAGTGAGTATAATCTATTTTCTGGTAAATCTGGCCTATGTACAAGCCCTGCCTGTAAGGGGAGATGCAGCCGGAATCACTGCCACTGCCAGGGGAATGCAATATGCTACGGAGGATCGCGTGGCAACTGCCGCCATGGAAGGTATACTTGGCGGAAATGCAGCAGTTGTGATGGCCCTGCTTGTGATCATTTCCACCTTTGGCTGCAATAATGGTATTATTTTGGCCAGCGCGAGGGTGTATTATGCCATGGCAGTTGACGGACTGTTCTTTAAAAAAGTTGGTGCGCTCAACGCCAAAGGAGTGCCGGCAAGGGCGCTGGTTATTCAGAGCGTCTGGACCTCAGTATTATGCCTGTCGGGGACCTACAGCAATCTGCTTGATTATGTGGTTTTCACCGTATTGCTGTTTTATATCCTGACGATATTATCCGTTTTCATTTTCAGAAAGAAATACCCGCAACAGGAAAGACCCTACAAAGCACTGGGATATCCGGTACTTCCAGTGATATACATTGCAGCAGTAGCTTTTATAATGATTATGTTACTGGTTTACAAGCCATTATATACGTGGCCGGGTCTGATCATCGTATTATTGGGTTTACCTGTATATTTTATCTGGAGAAAAAAGGCCTGATAACGGATTAATACCCGGGATTTGCCATCACAGGCAGTTCAACGTCAATCACACGCAACTTTTTCCATTTTCCGCTTCTGTATCTCAGATACAAGGCAAAACAAAATACAAGGAAGAGAATGACCAGGGCGAGCCAGCCCATAACAGCTGAAGCATTCAGCACGTTAAACATTACCCAGAGCAAGGGAATGAAAGTCCAGTGAAACGTTACAGAGGCAATCATTGTCCAATGCGTATCCCCTGCCCCGCGAAGTGCACCGACAAGGGCAACCATCATGGCCTCGGCCAGGACATACAATGACGCTATGCGTATCATTTTAGTAGCGATGGGCAATGCCTGGTCGAAGACCAGACTTTGCGTATCCGGGTGGAATATCCTGGCCAGCGTTTCCGGAATAGAAACAAAAAGGACCAGCACCACTGCTGAATATAAGATACCGGTCTTGATACCCGACATGGCCGCCTTATGGGCGGTGTCCGGATCTCCGGCTCCCATGTACCGTCCCACCAGACTGGTTACTGCAATTTCGATACCCAGCAGTGGAATAAAAGTGGCAAGGTCCCAGCTGAACATGATTGTAGTGGCAGTGGCCACCTCATTACCCCGGGAATGAAACATAAAAATAATGACAGTAAAACCCAGAAAATTCAGAAATAATTCAAGTCCGGCAGGGTATCCGAAATAAAGCAGTTTACGCATGACCGCCCAATTGAATTTAAAGGAATTCATAATGGCGAAGTTCTCCCTGTTGAAACGACCCAGATAAACGATGATCAGTACGCATAATCCTATAAAGCTTCCGGCCACTGTTGCAACGGCAGCACCATTAACACCCATAGCCGGAAATCCAAGTTTACCATATATCAGAATATAATCAAGTACTATATTTACTACCACTGATATAAGCGCCGCCATCATCACTACTTTTGTCCGGCCAAGTCCCGAAAAATAACAACTTAGGCAGTTCCGGAGGATGCTGAACAATACACCGTAAATGACAATATTAAAATAGCTGATCTGAAATGGCAGCTGTGCTTCCGGTACATGCATAAAATTAAAAAAATGCAGGGAGAGGGGCCTGCATATCAAAATGACAGGATAGGCAACCAATGCGATCAGAATTGCCTGAAATGCTGCTACACCGCTCATTTTCCTTTGTCCCGATCCATAATACTGTGCCACGAGAGCTGTTGTATAACCTGTAAGGCCAATGAAGAAGAACATCATCATCTGCATGGCCACACCACCTCCCATAGCAGCATTCATCTGTTCCGAACCAAGTCGTGATAAAAAAAGCCTGTCAGTAAATGTCATTACACCATCACAAGCGGTAGAAACAATCATTGGCAAGGCAATGGCAAGCATTTCGGCAACCCCGCCCTTACCTGGTTTCAGATAAAATAAATTCTTCAAAATGAATATTGATTTTCAGGAATTACAAAAATAACGGCTTTTTCGGATTTCCAGAAAGGCTACTGCTCATTATCACACTCCTGTGGTGTTTTTTGAAGGATTTTCAGATCGTATCCCTTGTTTTTAATGACTGAGAGAATATGATTATAAGTGTCTGTCGGCACAAAGGCTTCACGGCTCAATATCCAGAGATATTTCCGTTTTGGATGTCCAACCACCGCCCAGGAATAATCGTCCGCCAATCCAATGATGTAATAATCTCCCCTAAACGGCCAAAAGAACTGAACTTTTAATTTTGCATTACCTGAACCGGCTACAATAAATGCCTTTCCCTGCACCCTGCTTATTTTTGATTTTTCGTTCCTGAAACGGATACACCGGTTTGTAACACGTATATATTTTTTCTCCGGTACTTTTTCATAATCTGCAGTTGTGCAACGGCATCCTTTCTGAAACCGTGCAGGATAAGAAGCAATATCATACCACCTGCCGAGGTACTTATCCGGATCAACGTGATCAACTGTCTGTAATGATTGACTCACAGCAATCTGCATATAACCAAATAACAATGACAGAACAATGAAAACTCTATTCATGGGTTGGATGAAAGGGTTGCTAAAGCTCAAAATGAGTCTTAAATATACAAAAAAATTTATTAGGGGCCTAGGGGCCTAGGGGCTTAGGAGTTTAGGCTGCTAATCCTAGTGATTTAAATTTTGATGTTCCTTATTCTGAGTTATTTTGATGTAAAATAACACTGAACAAGGAACACTGAATTCCGAACACCGAAGATGATGCCCCTAAACCCCTAAACCCCTAAACCCCTAGGCCCCTAGGCCCCTAAGCCCCTAGGCCCCTAACTAGCCTCCAGTTTAACATCCGTAACCTTTGACAGGTCTTTTGCATAGAAAAAGGAACCGGCAAGAAACAACCCGGAGGAAATGACAAGTGATATGGGCAGCAGATTAAAGGCTGTCTGTATATTTGTGGCATCCGAGATGGCGCCCATGACAAGAGGGGCCAGAAAACCGCCAAGAAGATTTTGAACAACCACGGCTACCGCATAGGAAATTGCCCTCAGTCCCGCATGCACAACATCCTGGGTAACAGCAGAGGCTGCGGAAACAAATGCAGTAATTGAGATACCCACAGAAAGCAGGAGCAAATACTGCAATTTTCCGGCAAATACATTAAAGGCAAAAAACATGATAATGGCTGAGACGAGAGTGGTGATTGCGGGAAAGATAAGCCGGGCATTGATGCGCCTTTTCCTCCATCTGTCCACAAGGTAGCCACCCAGGGGTGCACCGATAATAGCCAGCAGCATTATGGCACTTGCTTTAATACCGGCCGGACTGGCCTCCATTCCCTGGACACGGATAAAATAGGTTGGCAGCCAGGACAAAAGTGCCGTTGTGGTAAAAACGACCCCTGCAATACCGAAATAGGTGAAAATGAGGGAAGGTTTTTGAACCAACTCTTTAAACATATCAACTATTGACATCTTCACCAGTTTACTCCCTTTTGCCTTTGATTCCGAAGGTTCCTTTTTTAACAAGCCGACAGTTTTATAATCTTTCACAAAGAAGAACAGGAAGGCAACGATAATACCCGGAATTGCCACGAGCCCCAGGGCATGGCGCCATCCCCAATGAGTGGCTATAATACCACCAATAGCCACACCCATTGCACTGCCCAGGGGAATAGATGCATTCCATAATCCCAGCATCCAGGAACGTTTTTCCACCGGGTACATTCCGGAAATCATAGCTGATCCGCCGGGAGCATATCCGGCCTCACCAATACCGATCAGGGAACGTGTGCTGTATAATTGTCTGAAAGTATTTGTAAAAGCACCCAGGCCTGTTGCCAAACCCCACAATAATGCCATTAAACCGACCGTTTTTTTACGGCTCCAGCGATCAATCAAAATAGAGACCGGAAAAGTGAATATTACAATGGATAAATATACGGCTGAAACCAATCCTCCGCATTGCGTGTCGGTAAGCTGCCATTCTGCTTTTAAAAACGGAAACAGGGAAGAAATAACCATCCTGTCAATATAATCGAACATATAAAGCAAAAACAGCAAGATGAAAATGTAATTGGTGTATCGTTTTGAGAAAAGATAGCCTTCCGGCACAGCAGCATTTTTCATATCAGTGGTTTTAGTCATTTTAGTGAAAATCGACAATCAGGGCAGACAGAAAAGCAGGGTTTAAATATTCTATTAAAAACTAAAATTAATAAAAAAACAACATCAACAACATGAATGTTCTGTCAGTCCGAACTCGGGTCAATACTTTTATAATACAGTCAGATTCACTATTTTTGCACCAGATACCATTGAGGCATGGATACTTTTTTTGATTCAATAGCGCCCGGAGAATTACGCGACAATATCTTCAACCTGATCAGGAATGACTGGATGCTGATTACAGCAGGGACCATGGGCAGCTTTAATACAATGACTGCCAGTTGGGGAACCATGGGTATTTTATGGAATAAACCGATTGCCATTTGTTTCATCCGGCCTCACCGGTATACCTATGAGTTTACAGAAAAATACGAATGCCTTACATTGAGTTTCTTTGATTATCAATACCGCGAGATGCTTGATTTCTGCGGGACCCATTCCGGCCGCGACATTGATAAGGTAAGCCAGACTGGCCTGCGGCCCATCGAGACTTCCCTGGGAAACATTACCTATGAACAGGCACGCCTGGTACTTGAATGCAGGAAGATTTATGCAGACACCCTGAAACCTGAGAATTTCATGCTGATGGAGGTGGCCAAAAAGAACTACCCCGCCCAGGACTATCATAAATTCTATATTGGCGAGATCATCGGATGTTTTATAAAAGGGACGAGGGACGAGGGACTAGTGGGGAAGTGATGAGTAGGGAGTAGGGAGTAGGGAGATTCCACTCTGAGTGACTGCAAGAATTCATGACTTGCGTGTAGTTCCCCTTTTATCCGTAATGTACTTTATGATTTTTTGGCCCGGAACAGATAACATGCAACCCTTGCATTTTAATTCTGTCCTTTAATATAGTGAAATTAAATTGGCTGACCAGCAGGGTTTATTGCCGTTGACGGTTCTAATAATATGAATCAATGTTAAACAATCATCCAGGTGGCGTATTACCAGGAAATACACAGGGATATAATCGATCAGTGTAAAGCCGGCAATTCCAGGGCTCAGCAAAAGCTTTATCATCTATATGCAAAGGCCATGTATAATCTTTGTTATCGCATGATGAACAACCGTGAAGAGGCGGAAGACCAGCTTCAGGAGTCATTTACTGAAGCCTTTATGCGTCTTGACAGTTTCAGGTTTGAATCAGCATTTGGCGCCTGGATGAAAAGGATCACAGTAAATAAATGCATTAATGCCCTGAAGAAAAGGAAAGCTGATTTGATACCGGTGATCGATTTACCCGAGAAACCGGCAGAGGAGGAAGACAACGATGTGATTGGACTCACTGTAGAACATGTGCGGAAGGCACTGGAAAAGCTTCCGGAAGGTTACCGTGTAATTTTTTCACTTTACCTGCTGGAAGGATATGATCATGTTGAGATATCACAGATCATGGGCATTTCAGAAGAAACATCCAAATCGCAGTATTCAAGGGCACGACAAAGAATAAAAGAAATAATTAAACACGACTTCCATGGAAGACAGGTTTGAAAAATTTATTACGGAAAACCGTGAAGCTTTCGAAATTCATGAACCGGATCCAAAGATCTGGAACAGAATAGAAAGCAACCTCCGGTTTAATAACAAGCCAGGATGGAAACATATTCTGCAACGGGTGGCTGTTGTAGCGGTAATATTTGCAGCCTCCTACGTGGTGAATGAAATGGTTCACCGGTATACTCATGGTGAACTTAAAGCAGACCGGGCTGCAACAAAAAGTAATGCGATACCGGGTCTGACAGGAAGCCGAGGCTTACTATACCAACCTGTTAAATCAGAAAATGGATGAGCTGAAACCGGTGATGGCCAATTGTCCGGCCCTGGCAGAAGAACTGAATTTCGACATGTCAGAGCTCGACAGTGTGTACACTGATCTGAAAAAAGACCTGAAAGATAACATGGCAAACCAGGAAGTTGTTGAAGCCATCATTGAGAATTACCGTTTGAAAATCAGAATTCTGGAAGAACTATTGAGTGAAATTAAACCACATGAGGATGAATGCCTCTCGAAAAATGACGGTTATGCGCTCTAAAATATTCCTGACATTAACTGTACTTATCCTGTCGGTCTGTCTCCGGGCTCAGACACCTGAATATATACACCAGGTGGTGAGATCATTCCGGGTAAACAATGGAGTTACCCTCGACCTGGCAAACAAATATGGGAAGGTACATGTTATCAAATGGAATACTGATTCTGTTAAATTTATCATTGATTTGAGGATCAGGACAAAAGACGCTAGTAAAATGCAGAAGCTTAAGCAAAATATTGACTTCGAATTTACTGCATCTCAATATTTCCTAAATGCAAGGACAAAAATAGGAGATAACGCTTCAGATGTATTTCAGGATATAAAAGACATTGCAGGAACCTATCTTTCATCATCAAATACGGTGACAATCAATTATACCGTTATGGTTCCCGACTATGTTTCCTTAAAAATCGATAACAAGTTTGGAAATGTTTATCTCGATGATGCTGACCAGAATTTTACTCTCACTTTGTCGTATGGTGATTTTAGCTGTAACAGGCTCACCGGAAAAAGCGAGATACGAATAACGTCCGGAAATGCTGAAATAGGATACATAAGGGAAGGATTGCTTTTCCTGTCCTACGGCAACATGCATCTTCACGATGCAGGCAAACTTACCGCCGAAACACGGTCGTCCACGGTTACCATTGATAAATCGGCTGACTTGCGGATCAATTCAAGGCGGGACAAGCTTTATCTGAATGAACTGGGATCGTTTTCAGGTGAAAGCTATTTCTCGAATATTAACGGTGGCACTCTTAATAACGAAATGAATTTTGTGAGCCGCTATGGAGCCATTAACCTGGATAATATCCGCAAAACTTTTTCCAATCTGAACCTGATGGCAGAATTTACGAAAGTTACACTGGCTTTTGATAAGATCAGCTCACCTATAATCTTGAACTTACTCATCACCAGGAAGTTGTGTTAGTTTATCCTAAAAATATTGCCACACCTGAAAACCAAGGTCACCAATGTAGCCGAAAAACAATTTCTGACAACAGGCATGATTGGAAATGAACCCGCTGTTTCCAATGTGGTGATCAGTGTTCCGAAAAAATGTAACCTGACACTCATCAGCAAATAACCATGAACTATTCTCTAATATGAATATATTAAATGTTACCCTTATGAATAAGTTGATTTTTATACCCGGAATAGTCCTGGGATTTACATTGATTACTTCGTGTGAAGATATGTGGAACCATTGCATTGAAGGAAATGGTCACCATTCAACAGAAACAAGCACCCTTCCTGCATTCACACGGATACAGGTGAATGGAGATTTTAAAGTAAAGGTGGATACCGGTTCAGGCTGCTTTGCCGTGGTTGAAGCTGATGAAAATCTTCAGGATCGGATTGTCACACATGTTTCAGGTGACAAGCTGGTCATTGAATCGAAAAACGGCGATTGCCTGAATCCGTCGGATCCGATAGAAATCAATTCGTTACGTGCCTTCTGTAAACAGTATTGAATTGTATGGATCAGGGTATGTATTTTGTAATGATCTGAATGTTGAAGAATCTGACTCTGAGATTATCCGGTTCGGGCCAGATAGAATGTACACAAATTGAGGCCATTTCGGCTGTGTTAGATTTTGAAGGTTCAGGAAATATTGATTGTGCGGTTGATGTTGAAGATTTATCCTCAAAAATTGAAGGCTCAGGAGATATAAATATCGATGGATCGGCCCTGAATTCAGAACTTCAGGTTATCGGTTCAGGCCGTCAGCGGGCGGGTCAGTTAAATACGGACGTTTGTACAGCATATATTTCCGGATCCGGGATCATTGATACCGATGTCAACAATTCGCTTGATGTAACCATCATTGGCAGTGGTACTGTTAATTACTTTGGAAATCCGGTAATCACGTCTTATATTTCCGGATCAGGAAAGATTGTCAAACAATAACAGAACATCGGTTCGATATTTGTGGAGTTTATATAAACCTGGAATTTAAATAATAATAATAACCGTTAAATTATCTAACATGAAAAAACTTCTAGTATTAGTGTTCATTATGGCAGGAACCCTGTCCACTTTTGCTCAGCAGGATGGCGGAAATGGCGATCCGAATGAGATCAGAACCTTTCTTGGGCATAATAATTCCGTAGGAGGATATGGCGCCCTCACCATGCAATATAGCCAGATCAACAATCGTGATGCCTTCGTATTCGGGGCAAGAGGCGGTGTTTTGATGGGTCACATGGTAGGCATGGGTCTTTCAATCAATGGCTTTTTCAATGACAAGCATTATGATCCGATTACCGGTTACAATCAGCACCTGGCTGGCGGATATGGCGGTTTCTTCTTTGAACCCATCCTCATGCCCAAATATCCGGTTCATGTTTCTTTTCCCGTACTGATTGGTGGTGGCGGAGTCGGCGTCATAAATAATGATGACAGCTGATTGGGACAATTATTGCAATTCCGAAGCCTCTGATGCATTCATGGTGATTGAACCGGGCATTGAGGTGGAAATGAACATTACCCGTTTTTTCAGATTTTGTATTGGTGCGCATTACCGGTATACGACCGATGTGCAAATCGATAATCCCGATTATAATGTAGATCCTGATATACTGAGGGGTTTCATGGGCGGAGTAACATTTAAGTTTGGCAGGTTTTGATAAGATACCCTATATTTGCAGGGGATTTGAAGATTACGTAACGTAACTTCTTTCCCCTGTAAACCATGAAAAAACTGGGCTTAATACTGTTTGCGGTCATGATATCCCTGACCGCAGTAAGTCAGAATCGTTTTACCCTTAGCGGTTATGTAACAGATGAACAAGGTGAAGCAATTACCGGAGTATATGTGATTGTTCCCAATTCGTCCTATGGAACAATCACCAATGTTTATGGTTTTTATTCACTAACTCTTCCGGCCGGTAATTATGTGATCCGGTATTCTTTTATCGGTTTCGAAACCAATGAGCAACAGTTCAGCCTCACTGTCAACACAAAATCGACAGTCAGCCTGAAACCTGAGGCCTCCGCCATCGATGCCGTTACAATTACAGCCCGGCGGAAAGATGAAAATGTGAGAGACATTACAATGAGTAATGTGCAACTTCCTGCCAAGGTCATCAAAAAGATTCCCAATCTCATGGGCGAGGTGGATATTATAAAATCCATCCAGTTGCTTCCCGGAGTACAGTCGAGTGTGGAAGGCTCAAATGGTTTTTATGTCCGTGGTGGAAATGCCGATCAGAACCTCATCCTGCTTGATGGTGCCACAGTCTATAATCCCTCCCACTTATTTGGTTTCTTTTCTGTATTCAATGGCGATGCGGTTAAAAACGTGGAATTATTCAAGGGAGGCATTCCTGCAGAATATGGCGGAAGGCTGTCATCCGTCCTTGATGTGAGGATGAATGAGGGCAATACTCAAAAGATCAAGGGTAGTGCAGGAATTGGGATGATCTCCAGCCGGCTCACCATTGAAGGTCCCATCATTAAGGATAAAATGTCGTTCCTTCTTACTGCCAGGCGCACTTATATGGAAGTGCTGCGCCCATTTATTACAGATACCACAGCAAAGAAAAGCAATCTTTATTTCTTTGACCTGAACGCGAAAATAAACTACCAGGTCAACCAGAATAACAGGATCTTTCTTTCAGGTTATTTTGGAAGGGACATTAATGATTTTGGCGGATATGTTCAGCATGAATTATGGAAATGCCACCGGAACGATCCGCTGGAATCATATCTATAAGGACAAGCTGTTTTCCAATCTGACCCTGATTTTCAGCAATTTTAACTACAACCTGGGGGTACCGAATGGAAGCATGGCCTTTAAATGGATATCGAATATCATCGATTATGGATTGCATAATGACTATACATATTATGTGAATCCCTCCAACACGATCAAATTTGGCGTGCAGCTGACCTATCATACAATCCGACCCGGAAAAACGGAGACCGGTTCTGAAAGCTATGTTTTACCCGTGAATTTCCCCGAAAACCATGCATTGGAATCAGCAGTTTTCCTGAGCAATGAACAGAAACTGGGATCAAAGATTTCCCTGCTATACGGATTGCGGCTTTCGGCATTCCAGAATATGGGAAAAACCACGTTGTACCATTATAATGAAAATTACCAGGTGTATGATTCCTCTCAATATGGATCAGGGGATATATTTAATACCTTTTCATCCCTCGAACCCCGTTTTAATTTCAGGTATAGCTTCAACGACAAGAATTCAGTGAAATTCAGTTATAACCGCACTGCACAATATCTGCAACTTGCTTCCAATTCCACCGCCACTTTCCCCCTCGATATGTGGTTTATGAGCAATCCCAATATTAAGCCACAACGGGCCGATCAGGTGGCAGCAGGATATTTCAGGAATTTTTTTGATAACGGACTCGAATTCTCAGTTGAAACATTTTATAAGAAGATCTATAATGCAGTTGATTTCAAGGACCATGCAGTACTTGTCCCGCAGCAATATCTCGAAGGCGAACTGCGCATTGGTTCGGCTCTATTCCTATGGTGTTGAATTTTTGCTCCGCAAACAAACAGGCAAGCTCTCAGGATGGCTTAGCTATTCATATATCCGTACATTCAGGAATATACCGGCCATCAACAACGGAAACGAATTTCCGCCCCCTTATGACAAGCCACACAATGTTTCCGTTGTGTTGAATTATGAAATCAGTAAAAAATTCGATGCAGGGCTTAACTGGGTCTATTCTACGGCCATTCCGGTGACCGTCCCCACGCAGGGATCGTATTACGGAAATGCATGGATCCCCTCCTACTCCACCCGCGGAGGAACCCGCATTCCGGGTACAGCCTATCATCGAATGGATCTGTCGGTGAATTATTACTTCAAGACATTTAAAAAGGAAAGCAGCCTCAATTTGTCGATTTATAATGTCTATAACCGGCATAATGCATTTGCCATTTATTTCAGGCAAAAGAAACCGGAAGCTGACAAACCGTCACCAGACAACCAGGTTGAAGTGGTAAAGCTTTATCTTTTCCCAATTATCCCGGCTATTACATATAATATAAGCTTTTAAAAGCCATGAAAAGCAATCATATATATCAAATTAAAGCGAATTACCGGCATGGATGAAAAGGTCTGTCATTGTTGCCGCTTTATTCGTGCTGGTTTCCTGCGAAGAAATTATGAATGTAGACTTCGCCGGGGATTCAACTAAAAACCTGGTTGTGGATGGCTCTATTACAACCGATACCACACAGCACCAGGTTGTTCTTTCCTATACAGGAGATTATTTTGCAATTTCAGCACAGGAGATGGCCACAGGAGCCATTGTTTATATTACAGAGGGATCGAATATCATTCCCCTCCGGGAATCGAAAGATGGCTACTATACTACCGAGGGCTCCGTGGTCGGAAAGGTCGGAAAAAATATACTCTCCATGTAAAACTTCCGGACGGCCGTGAATATACTGCATCGGATTCCCTGGAAGCCTGTGCAGATATTGATTCAATCCGCCAATCGGCGAATTATAATACCTTAATGTTGGGATACGGATATGATGTACTGTTTTACGGACATGAACCTCAACCTGCCGGTAATCATTACATGTATGAGTTGCTAATCAACAATACGCCTTATACAGATACAATCACAGAAGTAAATTTCGCTTCCGATGAATTTGTGAATGGCAGTTTTGTACGCGACTACCAGGTATTCCGGATAAGTGAAACCGATCTGAAAAACCTGACTTCATCTGTCACCCTTGAAATGTATTCCATCAGCAAGGCGTATTATGAATTTCTGTCGGCCCTAATGATTGAAACCGTCTGGCGGGGAAGTCCCTGGGATGGGCCTCCTGCCAATATCCCCGGAAATGTAAGCAATGGCGGGACCAGGATTTTTCCGGGCTTCCGCTGTAAAACGAAAGTCCAGGATATTCCTCCAGCTTCCCCGGGCCAACTAGTGACAAGTGACGAGTGACGAGTGACTAGTCAGCTCCGGAGACCACGACTGCAGGACTCCACGACTGCAGAACTGCAAACCTGCAAAGCTCTATCTTGTCCCTGTGTCCCTGGTCCCTTGTCCTATCCAGATAGTCCCTCAACGAATCAACATAAGTTAATAAACGCCTCTCTCCCCTTGAGCGTGATACTGCATGTGGTCAACGGGTAATTGTTGCGAAACGACTTGCGGATTGCTATGTATCCTGCCTCTTCAAGCTTCTTAAGCTGAACACTGATATTTCCCTTTGTGGCTCCGGTCTTTTCTGCCAGGTACGTGAATTCTGCAGATTTTACTCCCATCAGCAGTGAAACAATGGAAAGCCTCAGCTGGGAATGCAATATGGGATCCAAGTTCGCGAAAAGCACTCATGACTTTCTGCTTTTTGGCTTCGATTCGTAACATATGACCAGGAATGATATAGGAAACAATTACCGTAGCCGTCATAATCAGAAGCTGTACGTTATAGGGCTGAAAATAGGAAACCAGAGCGGCAATCCATGAAATTATCCCACCAATAATCAGCGGCCGATAACTAATGACTCCGCCTGAAATAAATATTCCCAAGCCATACATAACCATGGTGAGATGGTAAAATAAGACTGTGATTCTGCAATTGGGTGGCAAAGTACATAATGATCAACAAACTTACTAACCATCCGCCCCAGAGATAACCCATGATATTGCCGATAAAGGACTGATGCGTACTGGCTTTTTGCCTGCGAAAAGTCAAAACGCCGGAGACTACCATTCCCAATCCCATCAAAACCGGCCATACCATGTAATGCCGTTCATAATGCGCCACCTGTATGAGAATATACTCAATAATACAGGCCAGCCCAACCAGGTAGCCCCATAGAAGATAGAAAAGATAATTCTCACCGATAGTGTTTTTGGTGGATGTGATCATTGCATAAATGGTCTTCAGACCGTCTTCGTGACTGAATCCCATGCTTTCGTTTTTTGTTTCCATAGTATTAATTTAAATAGGTTGAATTCGTTAGAGACAGGTTTGAAACCTGTCTCTACATTAATATCCTTTAAAAGATCATAAACTACGCACAAATATAAACTAGTTTATTTTATAAACCTAATTTTTTTAAAATTATTTTTAGTTAGACTATCAATTTTTTATTGATGAACTAACTTTTCTCATAATTTTATATATAATATCAATTACTCCATGGCTCAAAAATGCCTCAAGGCTTTTTTTACAGGGAGATATCTGCTTCTGTTCATTGCTGGCTTTCTGCTGTATTGCCTTGTGTTTGCCGATGATCCCCCGTTTGCCGGCGAAACCCGTATATACAATACAATTCATATAAAATCAGTCAAACCTAAGATAGACGGGGTCCTGGATGATGCCTGCTGGCTCGAAGGTGAATGGACAGGGAATTACAGGCAAAACATGCCAGCAGAAGGCGCTCCGCCTTCCCAGAAAACAGAATTCAAGATCCTCTATGATGATGAAAACATTTATGTAGCTATTCTGGCCTATGACAATGAGCCTGATAAAATTGACAGGCAAATGACCCGGCGTGATGAGCGTTTGGGCGATATTGTCGGTATTAATTTCGACAGTTATTTTGATCACCGCACAGGATTCGAATTTAACCTTACAGCAGCAGGATGTAAACTTGACCTGATCATGACGAACGATGGCTTTGACGCCAACTGGAATCCGGTATGGGATGGCAAGGTGGGACAAATGGATTCAGGCTGGATTGCAGAAATGGAAATACCCCTGAGCCAGTTACGATACGGAAAGCAGGAAACCCAGGTGTGGGGACTCCATGCCTGGCGATGGATAAACCGCAACAGGGAATCGGACCACTGGAACCTTATACCGCGTGACAATGCCGGCCTGCTCTATTATTTCGGTGAATTACACGGATTGAATAATCTTCCAAAGATTAGTCGCATGGAATTTATGCCGTATACACTGGCTAAAATCGAAACCTATCAGAAAACCGAGGGTGATCCGTATAAAGATGGCTTTGACCCGGCGGCGGCGATCGGTTTAGATGGAAAATTCGGCCTGGGCAGTAATTTCACCCTTGATTATACGATCAATCCCGATTTTGGCCAGGTTGAAGCCGACCCATCTGATTTGAACCTGACTGCGTTTGAGACCTATTATGAAGAAAAAAGACCCTTCTTTATCGAAGGCCGGAATATTTTTGATTACAGTTTCGATGATAACCAGTTGTTCTACAGCAGGCGGATCGGGCATATCCCAATGTACCGGTATGAACCCGACAGCGAGAGAATATGTTAATCAGCCGGAATATACATCCATTCTTGGTGCCTTGAAATTAACCGGAAAAACAAGCAAGGGTCTCTCGGTGGGCATCATGGAAAGTCTTACCTCCCGGGAATATTCTGAGATCAGTTCACCGGAAGGCGAACGAACAATGGTGGCAGAACCCCTTACAAATTATTTTGTGGGGCGGGTTCAGAAAGATATCAATAAGAGCAATACAATGATCGGGGGAATGTTCACCTCCACCCTGCGTGATATTGATCATAATTACCTGGATCACATAAATAAATCATCCATAACCGGCGGGGTGGATTTCAGACACTACCTAATCGAATAAATCCTTTTATATTGATTTCAAGGCACTCGTCAGCCAGGTCCAGGGTTCAACCTCCGCCATTACATCACTGCAAAAGGAGTCGTCGCGGTATTATCAGCGACCGGATGCCCCCCATCTGAAAATTGATACGACTGTAACCCAACTGACAGGCTATGGAGGAATCCTTGAATTCGTGAAAGGGGCAAACGGAAAATGGCGTTATGGAATTGGTACCCACTGGCGTTCACCTGGCATGGAACTGAACGACGTCGGATTTCAGAACAAGGCGGATGAGATTTGGGAAGGCCAGATGGTCGGTTATGTTGAAAATACACCAAAGGGCATTTTCCGGACCTATGAAATTTCACTTGTCGAGATCAATTTCTGGAATTTTGGCGGTGAATACCTGTATTCGGCCTGGGAATTGGAAGGAACATCCCTTTTTACCAACAAGTGGGGTTTTAACTTGATTTAAACCGGCAGGGAAAAACACTGAATACCAGTTTACTGAGGGGCGGACCCGGTATTTATCAGCATGGACTATACTGAGCAGGAATATGAGATCAGTTCAGATGAATCAAGGAAAGTATTCCTGGCCATGGAATATGAGAACAGCTTTTCAGATGACAGGATCACTCATCACAATGAAATTGCCCTGGATTTGAACTGGAAGGCTACCACCTCGATGCTGCTGTCCTCTGAGATTACTTTCAACAAAAGCATTGATGATCTTCAATTTATTGAAGATGAAAATATAACCGCATCAGGAAGCTATTTACTGGGCAGGCTCACCCGAAAAACCGATATGATCACTTTCAGGTTTAGCTATGCGCTCACACCGGAATTTACAATTCAATATTATGGAAGCCCTTATATTTCAATGGGAAAATATGAGGCTTTTAAGACCCTTTCAGACCCTGATACAGATGATCCCGACAAGGTATTTCATACTTTTAATGAGAATGAAATAAAATACGATGAAAACACCGGGAATATATACCGTATATGATGATACTAATCCGGAACCACTATATTCATTTGATAATCCGGATTTCAATTTCAGGGAATTCCGTTCAAACCTTGTTGCACGGTGGGAATACAGACCCGGATCGGTTTTATACCTGGTATGGACCCACAATCGTACTTCGGATGAGAACACTAACCAATGACAATATCGGTTATAATTTTAGCCAGTCTCTTTAATGAACCTGCCAGGAATGTTTTCCTGATCAAGTTCAGTTACTGGTTTTCCCGGTAAATCTAAATTTCAACTGACACCTTCAGCCGGCTGCGCTTTTGATAATCATCCATGGCCAGGCTGATCAGTTCATCAACAAGTGCCTGATAAGGAACACCACTGATCTCCCAGAGTTTTGGATACATACTGATGCTTGTAAATCCCGGTATTGTATTAATTTCATTCACAATGATCCTGTCATCCGGTGTAAGAAACACATCTACCCTGGCCATTCCAAGGCATTCAAGGGTTTGAAATGTGTTTACAGCAATTTCCTGAACTCTCTGTAACCTGGTCAGGTGTAAGCCGGGCCGGAATTTCAAGTCCCGCTCCGTCATCATCGATATATTTTGCTTCGTAGGAATAAAATGCAGCATGGGGAATGACTTCTCCTGGAATAGAAGCACGTGGTTCCTCATTTCCGAGAACTGCACATTCAATTTCCCTGCCCTTAATTTCTTCTTCAACAACCACCTTGAGATCATAGGAAAAAGCGAGATCAAGTGCCTTAATGAATTCATCTTCATTCTGAACCCGCGAAATACCCACTGAGGATCCAAGATTAGCAGGTTTCACATACAACACCTTGCTTAATTCTTCTGGCCAGTCCCGCATACGTAAACCAGCTGCGTGTGAGGGCTGTGAAGGTCACAAACCGGCCAATGGGAATTCCGGCATCACGCAGTAGCCTTTTCATTACATCCTTGTCCATTCCCACTGAACTTCCCAGGATACCCGCACCAACACAAGGCAGGTTAGCAAGCCTGGCCAGTCCCTGGATTGTGCCATCCTCACCATACGGGCCATGCAGAACCGGGAAAATAACATCAATATTGCCGATAGGCTCGTGATCCGACAGGCTGATGAGGCTGCTTGCCGAACCATTTGGAGTAAGGGCAATTTCCTTTTTACTTTCGGATAACCGGATCAGTTTGGGATCACTGGCATGAAGAAGCTGGATGGAGTTTTCATTCAGAAACCAACGACCTTCCTTGTCAATTCCGATGAGTACGGGTTCATATTTATTCTTATCCAGTGATTCGATCACGTTCCTGGCTGATTGGAGTGAAACTTCATGTTCAGCCGAACGCCCGCCAAATACAATTGCAACTCTAAGCTTCTTCATAAGATGAAATCATTTTGCCCGAAAATTAGGGCATTTTTCCGGTATTTACAGGAACTTCCGCATTTTTTCACCCTATGAGCTACACCATTTCCGATTCCATAACTGCAAATTTCCCTCCTCAGCTTCTCTCCCTCCACTAACCCTCTCACCCTTGTCCCTCGTCCCTGTCACTGTCACTATTTGTCGTCAAATTTCCCTGTTACATCTATTAGCATCAGGTTTAAATACGGCGCATGAATTCATTGTTTACTTTTACGGATTGAATAAACCCTGTCCCATGAAATACCGTAAAATATTAATTGTTTTTTTTCATATTGCCGGTTGGATCTTATTATATCTGCTGCCTCCGCTCATAACCCAATCCGAAATTAAAGCTACCCGAAAATTTCGGTGATGTGATGAACTGGATCCTTGTCATTGTCTTTTTCTATATCAATTATTTATGGCTGGTACCCAATTATCTGAGCAAGAGCAGGTTTTTGATTTATTTTATGACAATCTTTCTGATGTTATCCAGCCTGCTACTTCGCTTCAGTAACCTATACAACGCATAGATATAAAATGGAAGCCCTTGAACGCATAACCAAACAATGAGCAGCAGGGTATGCCGCATCATCGTCCTCCCAGGTTCAGGGGATATTTTTCAGCCTTGTTCTGCCTGACTATTCTGGCAATAAGCACCAGCATACGGGTTACAGAGGGATGGTACAGCAATGAAAAGCAGAAAAAAGAAATGGAAAATCAAAAACTGGGAGCAGAACTATCCTTGCTGAAATCCCAGATCAATCCGCACTTCTTTTTTAATACACTGAACAGCATATATTCGCTTGCCATTGTAAAATCAGACCGGACGCCGGAGGCCGTTCTGAAACTTTCCGAACTCATGCGGTATATTATTTATGATACCGAACGCAAATTGGTTCCCCTTTCAAAAGAAGTGGAATATATTGCAAACTATATTGAACTCCAGCGTTTACGGCTACCCGATGAGGTAAAAGTAAAATTGAAGACTGATCTTGGAGATGCCGATGCGTTTATCGAACCCCTGTTGTTACTGCCTTTTGTTGAAAATGCTTTTAAACATGGCGTGGATGTGGAAAAGGGTGGAAGCATTCTGATTGATATCAAATTAACCGGAAATGAATTAAAATTGCATGTTGTAAATCCCCTGGTGGATGATAACAACAACATTGTAGATAAACACAGGGGAATAGGAGTGAACAACACCCTGAAACGGCTGAAATTACTATACCAGGATAATTTTACTTTTACTGCAGGACCCGTTAAAAAGAATTATGTAGTAGACCTTGTGGTAAAAATCAAGGAAAATGAAGTGTCTGATAGTTGACGATGAGCCTCTGGCCCAGCAAGTGATGGAAGAATTCGCAGGAAGGGTACCCTTCCTGGAAGTTGTCGGGAAGTGCAGCAGTGCAACAGAGGCGATTGAAGTTCTGCGGTCCAGGACTATCGATCTGATCCTCCTCGATATTCATATGCCCAGGCTATCGGGTCTTGATTTTATCGGCAGCCTGCATAATCCTCCCCAGTTTATCCTGGTAACCGCCTACTCAGAGTATGCCTTGCAGGGATTCAATGTAAATGCCACCGACTATCTCATGAAACCCGTTCCTTTTGAACGGTTCCTGAAAGCCGTAACAAAGGCATATGAGTTGTATGCTTTACGCAATAAGACGACTCAGGACAAAAACAATACTTCTGATCGTTTCATGCTTGTCAAATCGGGATATCAAACAGTAAAAATTCTGTTTGATTCCATTTCATATATCGAGGGTTTAAAGGACTATGTGAAGATATACACAGAAGGTAAGAAGCCTGTGCTTTCCCTGCTTACAATGAAAGGGCTCGCTGAAACCCTTCCGGCCAGCAAGTTTTTGCGGATCCATAAATCCTATATCGTAGCCATCGACCGGATTATCAACCATTTCGCGCAACCGGGTTATGATTGGTGAAAAATGGATTCCGGTAGGGGAAAACTACCGGGATGCTTTCCGCAAACAAATGTTCAACCAGGATTAAATGCTGCTTTTTACAAAGCAGGATATCTTCCAATCCTTTTGCTGTTTTTCCAGAACAATACTGATGATACTTACCGCAGTAGCTGGTGAGCCATTGTATATCATATGCTGTGTCTCGCTGAGTATAGCCCATGCCGTATTATCCATGACTTTAATTATAAGGAAATCCTTTTTAACCTGAAACTGCTCCACCCCTAGCCAGTCGGCATACTTTGCCAGCGTGTCAATGGCGGTCGAACGCTTGTCCCACCCAGTTGTTAATAAATATACCGAATCCTGTATATTCAGGCGGGTCTGGTATTTATCCTGAATATAAAATTGCTTCATTCTTTCCGGATCTTTATCAATCCATGCCTGGGTTTCGGCATTGATCACATATTTAATGGCCTCTTCATCTTTGGCAACATCATTTTTTTTATTGCAGCCAATAAGCAGCAGCATCAGCACAATAGCTGAACAAGATGTGTAAAAAAATTCTTTTCATGGTGTCCTGTTTATTGTTATTAATCGCAAACTATCATTTCAATTGAAATGGTCCCCAATTAAAGATAAGACATTTTGATGCCAAAATCAAGTTAAAAGTTATTGAATTGACGAAGGTGGATCAAGTATAAAACCCAGTTTATCAGGATGATCCAATATGAATCTGTTTTTCCCGAACTTCAGCAACTTAATGTAGACAAGCAGGTCGCCAAATCCACCGATTGTAAGCAGCAAACCAAAGGTTTTGAACCAGCCCACGCCAGTAAAAAAACCAATTACCAATGGAATAAGTCCCAGTACTATGAGGGGGGCTATGCCCGCTCTTCGGTAATGTTTAACCCTGATGGGCTCTTTGCAATGACAATAAAATGCCCCGATTTTTGCATTGAAGCCAAAAGTTACAGATCGGAAGCCGTGGGGTGCATAGAGTGCAAAAACCATTCCATGGATCAATTCATGAACAACGATGGCCAGGACAATTGAAACCGCCTTTATCCAGATCGGGATCACCAGGGAAATGACCGGAGCACGATGTAACCATATGATGTGAAACAGCCTGTCACCAATAATATAAAATGGTATGATCATGGCAAGCAAGATCAAAGTGAGCCGGGGGCCGTCAAAGGTCACTTCCTGAGAGGAAGGGCCGGGAGTAAGATCGATATTTTCAGGCATGAGATGAGGATGTTTTCGTCTTTCTGCAGTTGATTATTACAAAAGGTACGCTCAACTTAAATTGGCCGATATGGTCCGCCTGCTCATTCAATTTTGCTTCAATTCTTACAAAGACCTCTTCCTGCCTTGCTGCCGGCACAATGCTTTTCCAGGACGGCAAAAAGGCAAGCCTTATAAAGAAATGCTGCAATAAGGTGGTTCCGTCAGTAAAATGATAGTCAAACTGATCTTCCACTATATTGCTGACTGCAAATCCATTTTGTTTCAAAAGGGCTGTCAGCTCAGGTAAAGGCCTCCGCTTGCTATAAATATGTTCCTTAATATTATTTTTTTCTTCTTTCATATCCAGGTCTGTCAATACCTGTTCCATGACCGAATAAAATTCAATCATTGTGGTATCAAGGTTTACCGACAACACAAATTGTCCGTTAACCCTCATAATCCGGCTGCATTCTGAAAGTACCCTGCTCAGATCAGAAACATTATTGATACCATTATTGCTAACAATAAGATCCACTGATCCGTCCTCCAAAGGTATCTCCTCAGCTACACCACGGATAATCCTCACATTGGTGATCCCGTAATGTTTGAGCTTTCCCTCGGTCCGCACAATAGCAGCTTCCCACGGATCAATGCCATAAACCGTACAGGATTTCCCAAGACGCATTGCCAGTTCAGTCAGTGGAAAGCCGGCACCAAATCCGATATCAAGGGCCGTAATGTTCTTTCTCAGACGGATATGCTCAAACAATCTCAGTCCAAAAGGAGCGGACCATAAAGGCAATTCATCAAAAAACTTCACATTTTCCGGTGAATCGAGGCTAAGATATTTTTCGTCGATACCCATGTATCAGAAATCCTTGTTACTTGAGTAAAAATAGGTAAAAAATTCAGTCAAGTACTTCCTCCAGCATTGGAAATTGCTGTTTCCACAGGCTGAAATAGTATCCTTTTCCTGCCATGAGTGTTTGATGATTGCCTTCTTCCACCAGTGAACCCTTATGCAGCACAAAGATCCTGTCAGCAAACATTATGCTTCTGAAACGATGTGTAATGATCAATATGGTTTTCCCGTGTGTTTTCATTGCCCTGATCATTTGCCTTACATGCGCCTCGGCTGCGGTATCAAGCGCAGAAGTGGCTTCATCGAGAATAAGGATCTCAGGATCACGGTAAAGTGCCCTGGCGATTGCCAGGCGCTGTCGTTCACCTCCTGACAATGAAATACCGTGTTCTCCAAGAGCGGCATTGTATGACCCCGGTATTTTCTCAATAAATTCACGCATGTTCAGCATTCCGCAGATATCAATTATACGGCGTATATCAGGTTCGGCATCTCCGAAAGCGATGTTTTCAGCAATAGTCGCCGATATCAGTTCAATATTCTGAGGAACAATTCCAATATGTGACCTCAAACTGTCGGGTTGTATTTGCTGAAGATTGTAATTCCCGATTTCAACAATTCCCGATTGGACCGGGTAAAGATTTTCAAGCAAAGCGATTAAGGAAGTCTTGCCCGAACCACTTTCTCCGACAATGGCAGAAATCTCGCCTTTTGAAAATGTGAGATTTAAGTTATCGAATACCTGCAATCTCGATCCATAGCGGAAAGATATATGCCTGAAGTGAATATCTCCGATCATCTCGCGGGTAAGGATGATTTTGTTTTCATGCGTTTCTTCACATTCCAGATCCATTATCTGGAAAAGCCTGTCGGCGGCAATCAGGGCATCCTGCATGGTCTGGCTGGCATTCACAAGATAACTGATGGGGCCAAGGAGATATCCGAGTAAGGCATAAAATGAAAGCAGGGTTCCCGGAGTGAAGTCGTTGCTGATAACCATCAGAGAACCAATCCATAAAACTGAGATTACGAGTATTCCTGCCAGCAACTCCGACAAGCCGTGCGTGATGATGGTGCTTTTGGAAGCATTGTATACCGAATGCAGCAACCTGAAAAAACGGGTTTCTGTCTTATGATTTGTATATTCCGTTACTGAAAATTCCTTAATAGCAGTGATTGTATTAAGTGATTCTACAAGGTGTGATTCAAGATCAGCAGAGTTTTCCATGATCCTTCTAAGGATCTTTTTATTGATCAGGCTGAAGGTAAGGTAAAGACCTGCATAAAATGGAATGGCAAGTAAAACGATAGCTGCCAATTTCCAGGAAAACATAAACATGAGTGTACATGAAAAAAATACAATCATCAGGTTAACAGCCATATCGAGTGATACATTATTAATAAATGCCCGTATCCTGACTGCATCATTGATACGGGATATGATCTCCCCAATCCTCATGGTATCAAAAAAACGCTGGGGAAGTTTAAGGAGATGCCTGTAATATCCCATGATCAGCGCAGCATCAATTTGCTGACCGGTTCGAAGGGTATAAATGCTTTTCGAAATGCTGATGAAAATTTTTAAAAACAGGAAGATAACCATGAACAGGCTCATCATATTGAGAAGGTTGATGTTTCCATCCACGAGCACATGATCCACGATCTTTTGTACATACAATGATGTGGTGAGCCCAAGCATGGAATAGACAACTGCCCCGAAAAGAGATTGCAGGATGATGGCTTTATGAGGCCACATCAGGGCAATGAATCTCCTGCCTGGTGACCAGCTTTTTTTCATCGGTTTAAAATCAGGTGAAGGCACCAAAATCAGGGCGACTCCTGTCCACTCCTGGTTAAAAGCGTCATGATGCAAGGAATGCAGTTTCCCGTCGAGTGGATCCATCAGCTTTACCGACTTTTTATTAATCCCATACAATACCTTGTAATGGTGATAGCCTCCCTCAATAATTACATGAACAATTGAAGGTTTGGGTATATTGAACAGGCATTGGTATGAGCCCTTGATGCCCTTGGCGGTGAATCCCAGTTTTTCAGCCGCCTCGAGCATACCCAGCATGGTAGTTCCCTGCTTGTCCGTATTCGCCAGTTGCCTTATCCTGGCAACAGGCAGATTAAGCCTGAACCATGCAGCAACCGAGGCAAGGCAGGCGGCACCACAATCAGTTATATCCTGTTGCCTTACATAAATATGTTTTTTCATTTGTCATAATGAATTGCCAATAACGTGATTTATGTAAATTTAATTCGCAGCCATATTTCGGGAAGGATTAAACAAGTCGTCCGACTTCTGATAGAGTAATTGAAAAATTGAGCGCTTTGCGATCATGAATCTTGCACTCAGCGTCATACCCTTTTTTATGGTTCCGGGAGTTCCGTTTTTAAGTTTTAGCGTATTTGTGATGAGTGTACATTTCACCTTAAATACAGGTACATTATTTACAAGGAAATAATCATCGGAAATTCTGCTGATTTTACCCGTGAGCATTCCCCATTCATTGTAGTTGAAAGCATCTACCTGAATTCGCACAGGCATACCGTTTCTCAGCATGCCAACATTTTTGGCTGGTATAAATACCTCGGCGATCATTGCATTTGAAGGACTGATAACTGCCACTAACTGGCCAGACTGTAAATTGGTACCTGTGTAAATTCCTGTAAATGATTCAACCGTACCGTCCACCGGTGAGCAGATCATATAAAGTTCCTTCTGCTTTTTTAAAAGATCAATCTGCATTAAGCAATCATCCCTCTCTGAACACAGTTTTGTCAATTCTCCCTGCCACTTAAATAAGATGGATGATTCAAAGATTTTCTTTTCATTCTCAAGCTGATCCTGATAAAACAGCAGATCTTCAAATTCCTTCCTTGAAATCAGCATATTCTCATACAACTTCTTCTGTCGTGCGATGTCCCTGTCTGCCCTTTCAATTCTTGAATTTATCTCAGCCAGCTTTTTCTTGAAATTATTCTGTTCTGTTTTGTATAAATCAGTCTTACACGCTGAATAACCGCTTTCTCGCGTCAGAAACTGCAAATCGCTGATATAATTTACATATTTTATCAATTCCTTTTGCCAGAAGTCCAATTGACGGTCAGTTTCCATGGCGGACAACATGAATAGCGTATCTCCTTTTGAAACATGTTGACCTTCGGTAATAAAAACAGCGGCGACCACGGCAGATGGTATTATCCTTACTTCAGCCAGTTCCGAGACAGGGCGGATAATTCCCCTTCCCTGAATGGACAGGGAAACCCTGACAAATGGCAAGGCAACAAGACAAGCCATAAAACATAAAAGAACGGAAATATAGATTATCCGCGATTTAACCCTGGTATCATGAAGGAATTTTATTTCATGATCAGAAGGCAGATTCTGAATAAACGGTTTCAAAATAAATTGACAAAAAATTCCTTGATATTATCCCAATTGCGGAAAATCAGAAAGAAGACTATAATTGAAACCAAAAAAACCAACAATTCCGCCAGACGCTTTTTTGTATTTTTCATTTTATTGCTCTTTTAAGTTGAACTGGTCTATTGAAATGTCAAAGGTTTTAAGAGGCTATATTTTACACAAATTATTACCCAATATACAATTTTTAATACATCAAAATAGCAAACATTTGTTTATATAAAATATAGCCTGATAGAATTATTTCCAATGCTGTGCAGTCCATACAGCATAGGCTTCAGCCTGGCCAGCCATACCCTGTGCATACCTGTATACAAAACCTAAAACACAGCCCACATCGTAGGCAAATCCTCCGCCATTGCAGTTCATTGCCTCATCAAGTGTGAGTACACTGAAATTAATAGTTGTTTCCATAGTCCGGTTGTTTAAAAGGTTACTTTTTTACTTCAGGCCTGCCGGCCAGTCCATTTTTGAAATTGTCCCAATCGCCGACAATCTGTGCAAAAACAGTAATAGCCAGACCAATGGCCAGACCTCCTAAAATGGATCCCCCTTCGATCTGCTTTAATTCAGATTCGTTTAATTCAACATAATTATTGCCCATAACGGTTGTTGATTTGGATTAACCCTACTCTTTTCTGGCTTTTCGGTAACGCCAGCAATCATAAAAATTAGGCCTAACAGCAAAATTGCATACCAAATATAAGTAGCACTTCTGCAATTATAATGCATAAGGGCTACTTTTTCTTAACCATGAAAACCCACCTTGTATATTCTTGTATTCTAATGAATTAATTTCTTCAACCCTAACCTCGAATACAATTCTGCAATGATACCGGTAATAATAAGTTTGCCTGGTCCTGCAGTATTCCACTGGCAATCCAAGGTCCTTTAGTTCATCGATAAGATTGTACAACTGCCTGACACTGATTTCGAGCCGGCCGGCAAATGCGGGGGCATTGCCTGTTCTCTCCTGCCTGATGAACTGGTCAATTCTTTCCAGTCGTGAAATGTATTTCAAACCTGACATAATCCAAAAGTTTTATCGTGTTTTAGAGGCCGTATACCCTGATTAAGCTGATAAATCTTACCTGATTGCCGGTCTGCACTGTGCACTAAATTTCCTGAAACAGCACATTCATTCTAACTCCTGTGCCCAAAATGCTATTGAATAAATTTACAAAGCAATTAAAAAAAGTGCAATATGTACCTCTAATTTATTTTGAATCTAAATAATCGGGTATACCTTGCGGGAGGATCATCTGTCGATTTCTGCCCTGAAGGCTTTCCTGATGGAATCAAGCTTGTCCACCAGGGGTTTGATGGATTGAATGGCAGCTGAATCCTGATAACCAAAACGGATTGTGTGTGAATAGGATCCATTCCTGAGAGTTATCCATTTATCACATCCATCAACGCATACATTGCAGGTATTCAGATGGATGTTGTTGAATTCATCAAAGTCAATCATTCCGGTTAATTTATCCCATTCACTTTTTTCCATATGGGAGATTTTTGAATAGGCGTGATGATCACAGGAATGCATATTCCTGTAATTAATCTTATATTCACTAATGATCACCGAATCTGAACCGGCACACCAGCCGCATACAGACCCGCCCACAATTGTCAGGTCAGATAGTCTCGTTATCCTTATTGCACGAAATAGCCCACAGAAGGAGTAACATGCTTGCCAGTAAAAGTAATTTCATAAGAGAATCTGTCTGTTTCAACCAAGGATGGATGGAACATCCCAAAGGTTGCGTTAAAAAGCACAATGTCACTTTTTACCGAAAGTTAATCCCAAAAGGGATTATTTTGCTTGTCCCTCGTCCCTCGTCCCTTGTCCCTTGTCCCTTGTCCCTATTGTCCGATACCCTGTGTTTTGCTGTCGCTTTCAATATCAATCTTGCGGTCAAGCTTCTTCACATTCTTTCCCTTATTGAACTTATAGGAATACATAAACTGAATGTAATAGGATACATCAAAGCCGATTGTATTGGTGTTATGATAGGACGGCGTATCGGTCTCCCTTTTCTGGAATTTTATATCCTTTGAAAAAGGCAGCAACCAGAATATACCAAGGGTGTGATCCTTCATCTGCCGCTGTGCACCCAAACCATAAAACGGTACGCTGTATGTTTTGGATTGTGCATCCTGCACTACCCCATTGTAGGAAAAGAAAACAAAAGCCGTAGTTTTCTTTGACTTATCGAGGTTTTTGTAAGCATAGCTTGTTATGGCGTAGGAAAAATAATCCCTGGCCGGAATTGGAATGACCTGTCCCGTATATTCATCAAAATGTCCCTTGTAAAACCTCGCATTGATGTTTATAAACCACAGCATGGCATTTACACCGGCGCCATACTCATAGCCGCTGAGCAGGTTAAATGGCTTTGTAAAAGTAGTCATAAGGCTGTCCACAGGTGATTGAATGACCGCATATCTGCGTCCTATTTTATCAGATAAGAATTCATGGTATATATACGGCGAGAAATAATTGCTGCCAAAGTTCCAGGTATAGGTCAGCTGCAGCCGGTCCCTGTATTCAGGTTTCAAATCCGGATTTCCCTGTGAAATCTCATAATTTGAGCCCACCCTCCAGTAAGGATCCAGGTCATAAATACCGGGACGGTTGATACGCCTGTTGTAAGTAAATTTTAAGTTATGAGATGCTGATATTTTATACTGAAGATTTACTGAAGGCAGCAGGCAGGCATACTGGGGATCGGTGACCGAATCTGCAGATATATTGCTGTTCTCAACCCGCAACATCGCCTGGAAACCGAACTTCTTCAAATTATAAGTAAATCCGGCATATGCTGAATTACGCAATTCCTGGTATTTAAAAAGATTATTTGATGCCAGGTGATTTGTCGTGAAATCATAATTCATCTGCTGGTAATATAACTGATACCCGGCTTCAATTTTAGCGGATAATCCGATAGGCTGAACATAATTCAGCTTAACCGACAAATAATCACGCTCATTTATTACATCCTCCAATCGCGTAAAGGTACTAAGCATTGAATCCGTATCATACAGGTACCTGTCATTCGTAAAATCATTTGATTCCTTCGATCTGAATGTGTAGTAACTCGCATCGGCTGTAAATTCCTGTATTGGCTTTTTGAAAGTCTTTTTATAAAACAAGGAAAACGTGGTTTCATCACTATGAATTCCATTGCTCGTAAGAGTGGATATTGTGTTTTCAGGATTATTGTTTTTATAGAGGAATGTCTTACTCAGCACATCGATATCCTGGCCAATTGGCTTATAGCTGACATTAAAACTCAGGTTATTTTTTTCATTCATATAATAATCGAATCCCCCGTTTATAGATGAACTGCTGATCTTTATGCCACCCTCACCCGACATGGTAGCGGTTGAGTCATTGGTTTTAAAGTAATCCACATTTTCGGAACTGATATCCAGGTTCTGTACAAATGTAAAACCCGTTATATAAAAAGTGATCTTGCCCATTGCATAGTCCAGGCTCCCGGTGGCGGAAGTAGTAACCTTATTGAATGGTTTTATGTTAAGCCCGACATTGCCGTTCATTCCGTACCGGGCTTCCTTTTTGAGTATTATGTTAATGACACCATCAATATTTCCTTCATATTTTCCGGAAGGGTTGTTAACAATTTCAATGCTTTCGATATCCGATGGCAGGAGCTTGGCAAGGAACTCCTTGTCGCGTTGCCTGCCATCCACCTGGATAATAAAATTGCTGCTGCCATTCATTGTAATATTGTTCTGGAAATCCACATTCACCTGCGGTATTTTTTTCAAAATTTCATATCCGTTTGTTGAACTCTTTGCGATCGCCTCGGGAATGGAATAAACCGTGCGGTCTACCATTTCTTTCCCTTTCAGACGCTCTCCAACCACTGTTACTTCATCCAATGTGGTAGCCGATTCGGATAAAAAGATAGTGTCGGCATCTACGTCACCGGTTCCCTGAACAGTCACATCAGTTCCATTGGATGTATAACCTACAAAATTGACCTTAATACGGTAATTGCCCGGCGTTACCTTGTCAAACTGATAGCCCCCGTCTGTCAACGTAATGACACCGGTGATCAAGGATGAATCAGGCAATTGCATCAGCCCAACCGACGCGAATTGGGCAGGAGATTTGTCCTTTTCCATACAAACTTTTCCCCTGATGTTTTGAGCCTGAAGAGTAACAGAACAAAACAACAACAACAGAAACAGATTTTTTGTCATTTTTTTTAACTGATCAGATTACTGTAATGATACCACTTTTGAAGTGCCGTTCATTTCCATGGGCATTTGCAGACTCATACCCTGCACGCTGATATTCAGATTGCCGGCCAGGTGCGTTTTGGCCGAATTCTGTATAAGCAATCCGGTACGTGTGTCCAATATCACTTCTGATTTGCCCATGCCCTTCAATTCATCATACATGACCTTGGCAGGACCATAAATCAAAGGTTCGGCATTGGGACTTGCCTGAATGGTCATATCGGCGGTCAGGTTTGCAGTGTTATCTTTTAGTCCCACAAGGCTATAGGTAGTGATAATGTCAAGGGACATGCCACCTGAATTCATAATTTCGGTTATATCCCATTTGTCACCCGGGGTGACCTGTTTCCCGGGTAAATTATGGGTAAACAGCTCAGCCATTGAGATCAAAGCCTTCTGACTGGTCATGTTGACAATTTGCATTTTTATGACCGGGGCGGTTTCACCGGTAATAGAGGCTGTGTCTTTTAAAAGTATATCCGACAGCATTTTTGCATTCACCAGATCAATAACTTTACCTGTATAATCCATTTTCACATAAAGCGGATTTTTACTCAGGCGGTTCATTATAACTGTCATCACATCGCCTGCTTCAGTGGAAGCCATGTTTCCTTCATTTGCCGAATTGATATTGACTACCTTACCCATTGCATTCGTAATGGTAACGAGAGTGTCAAAGCGAAATTCTGCAATTAAAAAATCAGCAGCCGCATCCATCATCTTTATTGAAACCACAGATTTGGAAGTCACATCTGTGTTTTGTTGAACGCCATTCATCGTTTGAGAAATAGTCTGCTCTGCGGTTGATTTTAAACGATAGACCTTATTTTTTTCCAGGTTGAGTTTCAGTGTGGTCCCGCTCTGGGCCAAAACACTTAATCCAATCAGGATGGTGGTAAACGACAGTAGAATTTTTTTCATTGATTGAGTTTTATTAGGGTTACGTAACAATAAGCATCAAAAATAAAATTACGACAGTATTTGTGAAATACTTTATCGGTAAACGGATGAAATTTACCGGCTGAATAATAGGTTTGGCTGGTGAGTGCAGATTTTATGAACGGAAATCCTTTTCAGCTATTTTTTGAGAAGCCGAGGTGTTAAAAGAGGTAAAATTAGCTGTTTTCTTTTTATAGACAGCCATAAAAAGAACCTTCCTGCCAATAAACATAAAAGGAGGGTATCTCTCCCTCCATACTCCATACTCCATACTCCATGCTCTTATCTTCCATCTCTCACCTCTTTCTTTCTTGTCCCTTTTCCCTTGTCCCTGTTTTGAATAAATCACCACACAGCAATCAGTTCAGAACCGGACTTTTTACGGGCAATGTAAATTTAAACTCACTTCCTTCGCCCAACTTGCTTTCAACCCATATCTTTCCACCGTGTTTTTCAATAAACTCCTTGCAGAGCATCAGGCCCAGCCCGGTGCCTTTTTCCTGCTCTGTACCTTCACGGGTATATTTTACATCAATCCTGAAAATATTATTCCCAATATTTTCAGGTATTCCAATACCTGTATCTTTAACACATATTTCAATATTATCCTTGAGCCTATGGGCCTGAATAAATACTTTTCCGTTTTTAGGTGTAAACTTGATGGCATTACTTAGAAGATTACGCAAAACGCTACTAATTAGATTTTTATCAAATTCCGCCTCAAGAATTCCATTTATTTTGCATTGCAGATCAACGTTTTTATTCGTTGCCTGAGTTTTGAAAATGGAAATACTATCCTTTATAACTTCATTCAGAATCATTTTTTGGGTTAAGAATTCAAGTTTTCCGGTCTGAGTCATCGACCATTCGAGTAGATTTTCAAGAAGGGCATAACCCTGCTGTGCAGAACCGTGTAATAACATACTAATATTCAAAATATTATCCCTGTCCAGCTGGTTTACATAATTGATGAGAAGTTCCGATGCCCCGATCAGGCTGCTTAATGGATTTTTTAAATCATGGGCAATAATTCCAAAAAACTTGTCTTTTGTAGCATTGAGTTCTTTTAATTCGGTGGCATACATTTCGAGTTCCCTGGTGCGCATCTTAACTTTCTGGTCCAAATCCACATTTAATTTTTGAAGCTCCTCCTTTGCATTAGCCAATTCCCTAAACATTTTCTTCCGCTCAATACTGTAATGGATAGCCCGCACAATACTATCCCCGGTGAGGCTGCTTTTGATCAGATAATCCTGGGCCCCTTCTTTTACAGTTGCAAGGGCTATTTCTTTATCATCCAATCCGGTGAGCACAATAACAGGTGCGCTTATATTTATGGCATTAAAACTTTTCAGGGTTTCCAGGCCAAAGCTATCCGGCAGGCCCAGGTCGAGCAAAACCACATCAAATACCTTGCTGCCTGCAGCATTAATTGCTTCAACCAGCAATGAAGCTCTTTCAACACTGAACTGAATACCCGATGTCCTTAAAAATTCCTGTATCAGATATACATCACCCGGATTATCCTCTACAAGTAAAATCCGTATTTGTTTTTCATGCATGATGGGAACCTGTTTCCTGAAAATTCAAAACTTGCAGACAAAAATAGGATCCGTCAGATCTTATTTTTTAAAACATATTCTTTTCTTGGCAATTTAACCAGTGCATACCAGAAATCAACTATGGATTTAATTGTATAATTAAACTGATCCAATTCAAGCGGCTTGGTAACAAAACAATTTGCATGTAAACTGTAAGCTTTTACAATATCTTCTTCGGCTTGAGAAGTGCTCATGATTACAACGGGTATCAGCCTAAAACTTGAATCTGATTTTGTTTCAGCCAGCACTTCACGTCCGTCTTTTTTTGGAAGATTCAGATCGAGTAAAATCAGATCCGGCCTTGGTGAATTTGAAAATTTCCCCACCTTGTTCAGGAAATTCATTGCTTCCACACCATCCTCCACCAAGTGCAGATGATAATTGTTTCTATTAACATGCAACACCTCTTCTATAAGCTTGGCATCGCCTGGATTATCTTCAACAACCAGAATATCAATCTGTTCCAATAGTCAATTTTTTGATTATTTTCTGAAAATATCTGGCAGAGTCTTAACAAGGTCTAATGTAATGAAAATTATAAAATTTAACAAATCGTGAAATCTTAACACGTCTATTTCATGACAGTAAACTCACGGCTTACAGCATAATCATCCCATTTTACAATCCCGTTGTACCATAATTTCCTGATGATCAAGTGATTATCTGATCTTCCAAACACACATGTAATTGTATCTGTAATATGACTGTTCAACTCGAGGAATGTGGTATCAACTTCAAGGAATACCCGCAGGACATATTTTTGAAGTTCCTCATTCTTGTAAATGAAGAAATTGTGAGGATAATCGGCCCGATTATTTACCTCTTTTTTAACACCCCTTACCACATTATAGAGGTGAATGCTGTCAGATGTAAAACTACCCATGACGGCAGTATCCAATAAATCCTCATGCTGGATATTAATGTAATAAATATCTGCCATGTTGTCTATGATAACTTCATCCGGCGAATCCAGTTTGCAGCCAGCTGCCATGAGGACTGAAACCAGCAACATCAGATATATGTCTTTTTTCATTTTTATTCTTTTTTTCAGACAATCATGAAAATCGAATCACCGCAGAAATGACAATGGGTTCATGGATTCTCTGATACATAGCCCTTTCATTCAAATCCGACTTTTATATGAATTTTTAAAGTTAATAATAATTTCAAAGCCAGGACCTCCAGGATTTTGATATTCCCTGATTTCCTGACTGCATAACTGCATAACTGCATTACCATTAAGTTGTTATGCAGTCTCCCGCTCCCTCGGGGATTTGCTTGTCCCTTGTCCCTAGTCCCTCGTCCCTACTCATAGTTAATCGATTCCGCCGGGTTAGTTTGAGCAATAGTCAGAGTATTGTAACTGATCGTAATTGCGGAAATGAAGAGTATCATAACGCCCGACAAACCAAAAAGCCACCAGTTGAATCCAACCTTGAACGGATATTTTTCCATCCACTGCATAGATAAATAATATGTGACCGGGGCTGCAATGATGATTCCATAAAGCACAAGACTGAAAAAATCTTTTGATACAATCAAAAGGATATCAGTAACTGAGGCCCCATTAACCTTTCTAATCCCAATCTCTTTAGTGCGCTGGACGATAATGAACCACGAAAGTCCAAAAAGTCCCATGCAGGCAATTACAATGGCTAATACCGCAAACAATCCAAAGATGGTCCTGAATTGCTTTTCGGCTCGATATTGCTTATCGTAGTGATCCGATAGAAAAAAGTAATCGAACGGATTTCCCGGGAAAAATTCCTCCCAGTGGCTCTTGATCGTTTCAATTGTATTCCCCGTAAGCCTATAGGTATCCTTATTTTCATTCCCTTCATAATTAAGCTTTACGGAAAAATAATCACGGGTTCCGGGTGTGAACCTGAAAATTACAGCATCATATTCTTCCTTCAGGGATTCCTGGTGGAAATTTTTCAAAACACCTACTATTTTGTAATTATCACCCCAGAAAAAGATGTCCACTCCGAGTGCACTGTCGGGACTTTCGAAATTCATGAGCTTTAGGGCTTCCTCATTAAACAGAACGGAATGTTCATCTGTGCCGAATTCCCTGGAAAAATTCCTCCCGGTGAGAACGCTAAGTTTATATGCATCAACGAAATCATAATCAATACCGATTACCCGGTACTGGTTTGATTTGGAATCATCCTCACTTACTCGACGGATACCGCCGGCATTCCATAATACCCTGCTTCCCGGAATGGAGGTTGAAGCTGTGACCGCCTTGATTACAGGGTATTTAAGCAGTTCTTCCTTGAATGCCGTTAGCTTGTCCTCGTATGTCGAATCGGCTACCCCTGGTCCCTTTATTACCAGCGTCTGGTCAATATTAACGCCCAGTTCCTGGCTCCGCATGTATAAAAGCTGGTTGTATACTGTGAATGTTCCGGCAATAAGGGTGATGGATGCGGCAAATTGAAAAACAACAAGGGCTTTACGGATGAATGCCCCGCCGGAAGCTCCGGAAAGTTTACCCCTGAAAATAGTGATCGGCTTAAATGATGAAATAACCAACGCCGGATAAATGCCCGACACGATCGGACCCAGGAAGATCATGGCTGCAAATACAATCCAGGTCTGCGGTGTATTGATCGTGATTTCCCTTCCGGTTACCGACCGGATGTAAGGGGTAGTGACAAGAACAAGGATAAAAGCCAGCAGTGTGGCGATCAGGTTAATGGCAAAGGATTCTACAAGAAACTGCCGGATAAGATGCATTCTGGACGCACCCGAAATTTTGCGCATGGCCACTTCCCTTGACCGGAAAAGCGCTTTAACAGTGGACAAATTGATATAGTTAACCCATGCAATGATAAGGATGATAAAAGCGATTACCATCAGAAAATAAACGGTACGGGCATCTCCGTTCACTTCTGCTTCCCACATAAGGTTTGAGTTCAGATGTATACTGCTGAGCGGCTGCAAAATAAACTTTTGACTTTGGTTGTATTGCCGGGCAAGCTCTTCAATTTGCTTATCTGTAAATTCATTCATTTTCTTTTCAAAGGCTGCCAAATTGGTTCCTTTCTGCAGCTTGATATAAGTATAAAACCCATCCCAGAACCAGGCAGTCTCAATGTCCGGTCCAACCCACTTCACATAGGTAGGCCACGAAATCAACATGTCATACTTCAGGTGAGTATTCTGCGGAATATCCCTAAAAACCCCAGTGATCGTGAATAAATGATCTTTGTTCAGATAGAGGGTTTGTCCCATCGCATTTTCATTACCAAAATATTTATTTGCGATAGATTCCGAGATCACTGCTGTATAGGGTTCATTAAGCGCAGTAGTGTCCACCCCGGCAATTAGTCTGACCGGAAACATCGTAAGAAAGGCGGTGTTGACTGCATACATCCTTTCCTCTCTGAAATTATCCTCTCTTAAGTCCTTTCCCTTTATATTAATTATGCCACTTACATTGGATAACCTGGCATAGGCTTCTACTTCAGGAAACTTATTTTTTAATGCCGGGCCAATAGCAGCACATCCTGCTCCCCAGGTTGTGCTCAGTTTGCCCTTGTCGTAGCGGTCCTGCCTGATGCGGTAGATCTGTTCATTATTATCATAGAATTTATCGTAACTGAGTTCATAAAGGGAGTACTGGAGAATATGCACAAATGCAGCAATACCCAGGGCAAGTCCGAAAATATGAATGGAAGAGAAGATCTTGTTTTTAAAGATCTCACGAAAAGCAGTGATGAGGTAGCTTTTAAACATGCGAGGAGATTGAATATTTATTTTAAAGACGTTAGAAATATCTTATTGTTACAGGTCAATTAAAGAATTCTGAAATTACTTCACCGGTGTTATGTGGTCCCTGGGTTGAGCGTTTTTGCAGCCATGCAATCAAGCAGTCATGCAGTCGGAAGTCACTCGTCATGTTTTAAAACCTGACCATTCTCAATTAATTTACACTCTATTTCAGGATAAGTAATATCATAAATGCTCTTATCCTTTTGAATTGCAAGGGCTGCAATGGCACCAGCACTTTGTCCCAGAATCATGAATACAGGTTCCATCCTGATAGACCCGAAAGCAATATGCGAACAAGAAACGGCTACAGGAACCAGGAGATTGCTGCATTCTTCTTTTTTAGGCAAAATACTTCCAAGCTCGATCCGATATGGCTTCTCGGGCTGCACTCCGATATCCCCTTCGTTTTGAACATATCCACCGTCCGTGATATATCGTTGGATATTATGAGAATCCATGGTATACGATCCCATTCCGATGGATTGTTTAACAGGATTTTTACCCATGATCTCATTTTCGGTCATTACAAATGTCCCGGCCATTCTCCTGGCTTCCCTGATATAAATCTGATAAGGCCAGTTGCCGTTATCCTCAAATTCATCTTTGGAAAGTCCCCAATGTCTCATTTCCTTTTGAACCTCAACAGGTATCCGCGGATCTGTAGCAATAAAGTAAAGCAGTCCCTTCTGGTAGTTTTCATGCTGTTTTATGATATCCTGCCGTCGTTCATAGGAAGCCTCAGGATAATCATAATTCATGCCTATATTATCAAAGCTGAATGGGCCATGGTTATTAACGTCCGTTTTGAGATTGGGTATCGGGTCAAATTTTTCAAACGTTTCCCGCCATCCTGATTGATAAACACGGATAAGTAGCTCATATTGGGAAGAATCATACCCTACGGGCCGTTGAAACGGGACACGGTTTTTCTCATTTTTGGTAAGGCACATCCTGAAACAATAAGCCTGCACCTTCTTGTCTCCTTCACCGTTCGTGCCGGGATCTTCAGTGGAAATTCCGGGCAAAATGCCGCTGGTTGGATCATCGGCGATTTTATAAGGACTTATCTTACGATCATCAAAATTATGTTTATGGTGGAACACTCCTGCCTGCACCCCATTCCATGTTTCGTGCCAGGTAGCATTTGATTCCCTGCCAGTAACGTAACTGACTCCTGAGGCCGCCATCAGATCCCCTTCATAAGTTGCATCCACAAATATCTTACCTATAAAAGTAATTCCGCTAAGGGTTGTAATGGATTTGATCTGACCATTCTCTTTCTTAACTCCCGTTTCGCGATTGAGCCATTCATTTCTGAAAATCCGGATTTTATAATCCATCACAAAATCTTCAAAAACATTTTCCGCAATATGGGGCTCAAAGATCCACATGGTTTTCAGGTTACCATCAAAAGCAGGTGTTCCCTGTCCTACATTTCCATAGTCCTCCTTCTTTTCCCATCTCCAACCTTCCGGTTGCTGATAGTATCTGTAAATACGCTGATAAAATTCCCTGGCAAGCCCTCCGATCACGCTTTTGTCACCTGTGTCGGTAAACCCCAGGCCGGAAGATGACATACCTCCCAGGTGCTTGTCGGGTGAAACAACAATTACCGTTTTCCCCAATTTAATAACCTGGATGGCGGCTGTAATGGCTGCCGGAGTTCCTCCATAAATGATCACATCCGCATTATAATTTGTTCCCGACTTTTGACTGTCATTGTAACATCCGGCATTGAGAATCAATGTGGCAAAAAATGATATAATAATGAATTTACGGTTCATAGTATTCACCATTGGTTAATCTGTATGTTCAAAATTTTTCATGAATAATAAATTCCTCCAATTCCTTTTTAGGCGGAGTTTTGGGCCATTCATAAGGAATGCCTAAAGGCGTAATGCATACACGCGTATAGGTATCTGGTATTTCAAAAACCTCTTTGGTAATTTTTTCAGAAATGGCATCGGTGATAAATACGGTTCCATAACCCAGGGCCCTGGCTGCCAGCATCAGGTATCCCGCCGCCAACGGACCGTCCCAGTGATTGTAATCGGGGTACATTGAATTGTTGTCGGTTAATACAATGATGTAAACAGGTGCGGAACAATAGTTTTCAAATACCTGGCTTACCCGTTGTGTGAATTCTTCCTTAGTTTCCTTCTGCTCATTTTGTTCATTATAATAGCCCATTGACTGCCGGATGGAAGCTTCCTTCATCTGATTGATCTTATTCCTGTCGCGGATCACCATGAATTTCCAGGGCTGCTGGTTGCCCGAGGTAGGTGCCATGCGGGCCGCATCGAGTATTGCAAGGATATCCTTTTCAGGAACTGAATCCGGCTTGAATTTCCTTACTGAACGGCGGGATTGAACCACATTCCAGAAACTTTCCTCACAGCATTTCTTCATGGAGGAAGGAATTGTGGCAGGTATAACAGACGGGTAAACCAGTTCAGGATGATTGTTTTTGAAAGCCAGGGTGGCCACGCCCACCGTTGTAATATCCCCGTTTTCATCCACTCCATTGGAAGTCCAGGGCATGTTTCCCTGGTAACCCATTTCAAATGCACTTTCATAGGCCTGCACCAGGGTCATTGGAATATCCTTTAATCCGGAGTCTTTTCCGGGCGATTCTTCAATGATAACGGGCTTGTCATTAATTCCGTATTCGGTGGGCGACATCTCAAAAGGCGATTTGAAATATTTATGTACCCAGCCGTAATAATGAATACAGTAAAAGTCGAGATATGCTTTTGGATCACCGCAGGCAGCCTGCAAGGCAGCATCTTTCCAATAGTTACCCACGTAACCCGCATTGTCACTGTTCCATTTTATGCAGGCCGAACCGATTGTCACAGGAATAACACTGTTGTTATGAACCGCTGCTGCGCAAAGTCCAAAGAATTGCTGCAGACTCTTAACAGGCAATTTACCGTCTTTTGCATCTTCAGCTATCCATTCAGGCTCATTGCACAGGTCAATGGCAAACAGGTAGGGATTCTCTTTATACCGGTTTACAAAGGGAACCAGGTAATTACTAATGAAAGTTAGGGAAGCTTTTTTATCGGTAATAATATTGCGCCAGTTTTGAAAAGCCGCATTGGGATTTTTACAATGATCGAATGACATCATGGTCGCATCAATATATATACCATACCGGCGGGCGATGGCGAAAAGCGTATCACAGTCCCTGAAAAAACTGGCAGATAATCCAGTAACACCGGAGGCATTGGTTTTTACAGCACCGTTTCCGTCACAGCTTATCCAGATGCGTGAACAATTGATCCCGGAATTCTTCAGTGTCTTAAAATGATTATTCCACCAGGCACGATCAAAGTTCCCACCAAAATCGTTCCAATTGTTCCATGGAGTATTCACGCCGTTCATCCAGATGCGATGACCGGAATTCACGACAAACTGGTTGTCCTTTATTGAAATGTTCTGCGCATGGAGAGCGAGCCCTGTCAATAATAATATGGCTGCAATGAAAATTCTTTTGTAGGTGTGCATTTGGCTTATTATTTATAAGATACAATTTCACTGTTGGGATATGGAAATGCAGTTTTGCAGTCATGAAGTCATGCAGTCAAAGTCTTGAAGTCTTGCAGTCCCTCTCACCCCCTCACCCTCACCCTCTCATTGCTTTCGCCTCGTCCCTTGTCCCTCGTCCCTTGTCCCTTGTTACTACCGGAGGCTTTTCAAAATCCCATCAAGATCCATCACCTTGGCAAATCCTTTTCTTAAAACCTTCAGTTCGGGTTCCTGCATATCCGGACTATCCACCGAGGTGATGTCGCTTCCGACGATTACCTTGAATCCCCTTTCATATCCCTGCCTGGCAGTGGTACCGCAGCAATAGTTGGTCAATGTGCCGCAAATGATAATTGTATCCCTTTCCAGATTTTTAAGGATGGTTTCCAGCGGCGTGTCATAAAATGCGCCATAGGAAGGCTTGAAAATGATGATGTCATTTTCAAGGGGCATAAGTTCATGCCATATTCTGCCGTCTTTGTACCACGAAGGATCATTGCCAAGCTGGTGATATCTGTTTGGCATCAGATTGCCATATTTCGGCCTGTCCCTGAAGGCATGCGTATCCCTGAAGGCAGTATATATGACAGGTACCTTTTTGCCGCGACAAAAATCAATCAATCTTTTTATTTTGGGAACCTGACGGGTTGCTTCAGGTATCCACGATGAAGTCCATTCAGGTTTAACGAATTCTTCCTGCATGTCAATTACAAGCAAGGCACACTTTTCAGGAATAATGTCAAATTTTACATCTCCCTGGTTGTAAGCTTCATTTGAGACTTTTAATAGTACTTCCTCGGTGTATTTCATTATCTTATTTCTTGGGGATTGAAAGGAGAAATAAAGATAATGAAATAAATGAATGCTGAAAATGAGAGATGAGTAGGGTGTCCATCAGCATTTAACAAAATTTGGCCCCAAAATAAGTAACTGGCTGTATTATTGAACGGGAAATGCGAGCATCAATCTGCGATATACAGCGCCCTTAATTTCCGCGAAATCTGCGTGATCTGCGAGAAAACTAAAAGGTAAATTGGGAGATGGCCAAAAGTTTTAACACAGAGAAAAGGAGTTGAGTTTAACGGGCCATTGAGGTCACAGAAATCTCATTGCATTCGATTTTCCGGTTACATGAGTAGAGTTTTGTCAATCTCATAATTTAAATCCTGGAAGGGATTGCTGATATGATCCTTTCCCGGCGTGTTCCCGCTCAAAATCAAGCAGCCATTTCTTTCGCCAGAGGCCTCCTCCGTAACCGGTCAATTGGCCGTCTGATCCGATAACCCGGTGACAGGGAATTATGATGGCTATCCGGTTCATGCCATTTGCATTGGCCACAGCCCTCACTGCCCCCGGCCTGTTTATATCCATGGCCTGTTGCCGGTATGACCGGGTAGTGCCGTAGGGTATGCGCTGCAGCGATTCCCATGCCGCTTTTTGAAAATCAGTTCCAGGCAGGTATAATGGAATCGAAAATTCCTTCCTGATGCCATCGAAATACTCCTTCAGTTGCTGGGCCAGTATTTTGAAATGCGGATTATCTCCCTGTACAATAGTTGCGTTCAATTGCTTTGACAAGGATTTAAATTCCGTTTCAAGCATTTTCCTGTCGCTGAATTCCAAAAGGCATATCCCCTGTTCCACTGCACATGCAAACATTGTTCCCAGCAGGGACTCAATCCTCATCACATCAATCACCTGCTTCTTACGGCCATTCGAAGGGGAAACACCGAAAACTGACCGGGAAGGATCACTGCTGATGTCCTCTAATAATACCCGGATATACGACGGCGTTTCGTTGGGCAATTCCAATGGCCTGCATACCTTGCAGGGCCTGTACCCATGCAATATCGCCTCTTTGGTAGTGGAAAAGAATTCGACATTTTCTCTTTTGGGTTTCCTTACTGTACAGGTAGGCCGGCAAAAAATGCCGGTTGTTTTAACGGCGGCAATGAAGGCTCCTTCATAGGACGCATCCTTTTCCACCAGGGCCTGGTACATTATTGCGTCTGACAACATAGTTTTTTATTCAAAAATAGATCCTATGAAGGGATCGGGCAACCGGAAACTGAACAAGTATTTTTACCTAAAACAATAGGATGGTCATGGCCGATTTTCTTTGTTTAGCCATATGGTTAATCAACTGGCATGAGATCGCTTATTTCTGCGAGGTGCAGTTTCAAATGTCTCAGATAGTCAATTACCATTTCCCTGAGTGAAACATGCTTACCCGGCGAGGCTATCCAGACATTTCCGAGCTTGTCAGGGTTTATGTGCCGGATAACATGAATAAGATGATAGTTGGTATATTTCCAAAGCCGGATCATTTTCTCCCAATCTTCGCTTTGATATTGCTGAATGGCTATCCACCTGTCATTATTTCCCTCGCTGGCATAATTGGGAAATTCCATCGGACTTTCCCTGTACTGAAGGTGAACATACCGGTGAATATTATTGGATGCGGAATCGATAAGATGTCCCAGGATCTGCTTGATGGTGCGGTTCTGACTGTTTTTCCTTTCCGAAATTACCCCGGTTGAAAGTACCGCTAATTTCGACTCCCATTCATCAATCAGGGTAGCAATCTCCCTGGTTACAGGTTCAAATTCGATAACCATAATTTTTAGTTTTTAATGATGTTTAAATTCCGTCTTTTGAACTTTATAATATCCGGTATCAGATTTGCAGCGACGGCTTTAAAAACAGTGACTGCCTGACCGCTGATTTCAACCCTGTCATCCACCAGTCTTACTTTCAATCTTCCCGTGCGATCGGAAACCTGGTGTGAATTCATTTCATATTTCCCAGTCTTTTTATGCCACAGGGGAGTCAACGCGCAATGTGCGGAGCCGGTTACAGGATCTTCATTAATCCCCGACCGCGGGGCAAAACACCGTACCACAAAGTCAATGTTTGCTTCCGTTGAAGGTGCTGTAATCATCAGGTGACCCAGTCCTTTTCCAGTCAAGGCACTAAAATCGGGTTTTGCAGAATATATCTCCTTTTCAGTTTCCGCTATGCCGATAATCCAGTCATCATTACTTGACCAGGCTTCGATGGGATCAAACCCAACCAATTCCTTAAAACCGGCAGGCACTTCTATCCTGGTAAGCGAATAAACCGGAAAATTCATCACAATCCAATTCCCTTCCCTGCGGATCACAAGCCTTCCTCCTTTGGCATTAAACTGAATGGTTCCGCCCGGTTCAACAAATCCATCCTGAAACAGTATATGTGCACCCGCCAGGGTTGCATGTCCGCAAAGGGGTACCTCAACGGTGGGCGTAAAATACCTGATGTCAAAACTGCCCTCCTGCGGAACAATAAACGCAGTTTCCGACAGATTCATTTCAAGTGCCATATTTTGCATCCACGCGGCCGGAGTTTCATTATTCACTATCATCACACCGGCGGGATTGCCTTTAAACGGCCTGTCGGTAAATGCATCCACCTGGTAAATGGTTTTGTTGTCTGTCATTTTAGTTCAGTTTTTTACTCATGCAAATACTGGTTTCAGTCCCTTCATAATTTCCATAATTGGGAATTTCGGTATATCCAAAACGATGATATAAATGAATGGCCTCGGCTTGCAGATTACCCGTTTCCAAATACTGAGTGAGTATACCCAATTTCAGCGGCCCATTTTTCCAATTCGGAAAGAATCAGGCGGGAGAACCCCCTGCCCCGGAATTCAGGCTTAACATACATCCGTTTTATTTCGATCGTATTTAGGCCCAAAGTACCTGAAACATCCGCATCCGGCAGGAATATCACCCTCAAGGCAACCACAACCGTATCAATAAAATTAATGTGATTGAATTGCGCATAATGCTTTTGCAGGTCCCCGTAGCGCAAGGTAAGCTCTTCATCCAGCATAACCACCAGTTGCCGGAAATGCGGATTGTCACTGTTTGTTCTAATTATTTCAGGCATACATAGACAATATTTGTCTAAGATACGGCTCTTTGGAAAACAGTAATTATGATTCTATCATGAAAATTTCTGCATTTTATTGGAATAGCTGATGTAACATTTCCTCATTTATCCCATCAACAGGATTGAAATTCGAAGATTGAATATAGTTTAATATAGAAGAATATAACTGGGCAGCTTCCGGCCTGTTTTGAAGGCGCCTCAGATCTGACATGCAAACCAGCAATTTCCCCTCACCCACCCTAAATTCAAACAGGAGTCCCAGCTTGTGATTTCTCTCCATATTATCAATTACCTGCACGATCGGCCTGTAATTTTTGTCAGTGATATCGAGGATCAGCGGATTGCTGTTTTTTATGATGGTAAACCATTGCCAATTGGTATGGAATTCAGTCGGGAAAGACGCAAAAACAGGATGTTCAGGACTTGCCAGAATACCCAGGGTACCCGGTGAAACAGGTTTCTTAACCCATTCGCTGATGCCCTTAAACATTCCATAATTCCAGAAATCCGGGGGAAACAAACCGGCCAGGCTGTTCTTTTTAACAGAACCGGCACCCGGGAAAAGAAGAACTTTTTTACCCGTTTTCAGCAGGTTGATCACCTTCTGATCGACAATGGTAGCAATGATTATTTCCGGATCGGGATTCACTTCTGTTACTCCCGGGTACACCCATATCGAGTAAGTATTCCTGTAATCTGTTTTTTCGATGGATAAGGATAGTATGAGTTTTTTCGGGATTGTGACACCTGCCAGGGGAACTTCCATTTTTCCCATGGTAAACAATCCGCCCTGTGGAATATTCCGGTTTTCAAAAATACCCGTTTTGATAACACGTCCATCCAGTGAAACATTCCACGATAGATTATTCTTCAATTCTGACGGGCCGTAATTCGCAACCTTAACTACGGCAGAAAAAGTTTCCTTGTTTGTCCAGCAGTATTTGTCAAAAACCAGCAGGGGAACCACATCATTACAAAACTGGCGCCATTCTTCTGCGGGGATCACATTTTTGCTGTCCATAAAGGCATCCAGTATACCGACAAGCGCGGTTCCCTGCCCGGGGAAATCCTGCAAGTCAAGCAGCTGAAATCCGGCCAGTCCGCCTGTCCGCAGGGCCGCTTCAATTTCATCACGGTAACATAGGGCTGACCACTTACCTGAAGCATCGGTGAATTCGCGGTTCTGATCAAGCATACCCTTCCGTTCCAGTCTTTTCCGGAAGACTTCCAGGTTTAGGGCCCGGAGAGCGCCGGTGTATTTTCCGATCTCTTTGAAATCAGGATATATCTGGTACTGTCCCACCTCGTGACTGATAAGAGGAACTGGCACCAGGGATACAGCATAATCGAAGTTTAAAGATGCTGAGGGAAGGATTGTATTCAGAATACCACCGTCCCTTGAATCGCAGAACGCCTGGGTGAGCCGGGTATGGGTAAGGATGGTGTCTCCTGCATATGGCGTGCGGGCAGCGGTATGATAATCAGCGGCGGGTACAGGTCCGGTATACCCTATATTGTTGTTAGATCCCTGGGTGTATAAAGGCCGATTGTCAGCCTTTTTCAGACCGGCGATTAAATTTTCAACCGGTTTCTGATCACCCCAGATTTCATTACCGGCTGATAGCATTACAAATGACGGGTGGTTGGCATAACCCTGCAGCATGGCAAGTCCTTCATTCCTAAGCATGGTAACAATTGAATCATCCTTCAGTCCGCCCCAAAACGGCAGTTCCGGCTGCAGATAAATACCCATTCTGTCAGCTGCTTCAAAAGCCGCTTCCGGGGGACACCAGGAATGGAACCGGTAATGATTGATGCCATATGACTTCGCAATCCGGAAAGCCCTCATCCAGCCTGCAGTGTCCATGGGCGGGTGACCTGCCAACGGAAAAACACAGGCATCATGTTTACCCCTAAGAAAAGTTGTTCTTCCATTGATTGTAAAATGGGTTCCCTTCACTGTAAATTTCCTCATCCCGAATTGGGAAGTCATGTTATCCAGAACTTGATTTTCCTGGCTCAGGATAGCATTTAAAGAGTAAACCGGTTGCCTGTATTCATCCCATAAATCCATTTTGCTTCCCAGGACATATTCCAGCTCAACAATTGAATCCCCCGAAACCGGAAATTCAGCCGGCTTAAGTTTAATAGTCTTATCTTTCAATTCTTTTGCAACCTCCAGATCAATCCTGAGGTTATTGAAGTGCCCTGGATTAACAAGAGAAATCCGCACCCTGATCTTTTTATTATCCACATCAGGAAAAACCTGCACATTTTTAATATAAGTTATGTCAGATGCTTCCAGCCTGAAATCCCCGATGATCCCGTTCCAGTTTGTCTGCGTATCATCCGAGTATATATGCACATTCCCATAAGGTGTGAGTTTCCGGTCATTGTTTATTCTAAGTGTAATGGCGTGTTTTCCCGGGGTGAGAAGAGAGGAAAGATCAAATACCTGAGCGGACTCCAGCAGGGAACTTTCGCCGATATACTTTTCATCGATCCATACCTTTGAGGGTTTTGTGCGCTCCATGATAAGCTGCACATGTTTATCCCGCCAATTTTCCGGCACTGAAATTTCCTTCCTGTACCATGCAACGCCTTCATAGGTATACACCCGGTTCAGATGCATTGTGGTGGTATCGGTTTTCCTGAATCCCTTTTTGTTCAGGTCCATTGTGCCCGGTAGCTGAATTGAATCGGGCAAATCCTTCATGAACCATTTTTCGGAGATCCCTGCCATGACTGTGTCGGTGGCAAATTGCCACGTACCAGAAAGATCTATTGAGTGACGTACATTCTTTTCCTGTTTTGAACAGGAAATGTTAATAAGAACCAGAATGAGGCAAAACGTGATTTTAATTGCATATCTGCCAATAGACCTGTTGTTCATGGGATCTGTATTAAATAATAAGAGACGCAACATTTTGCGTCTCTATATTACACATATTTCCGAACAGACGCAAATAATGCATCTTCTCCAGTTAAAATTTAAATCCCAATGATACTGTCAACAAACTGACCTTAAGATCACTATCCCCTATATCTTCAGAACCGCCATCATATTCAATCTTAGTGCTCAAATCATGCTTTCCTAAGCTGCAGTAATGGACATCAAAGATGTATTTATCCTGAATTATAAGGCCTCCGCCGAACTCAAATGCCATTTGAGCCTTTGACTTGTTTGTTACTTTGATCTCTCCTCCATTCGCCTCCATTTTCATATCTGTTATTTTCAGAAAATCGACTCCCAGTCCCAGTTCACCAAATAAGGAAACCGTCTCATTGGCTTTGTATGCATAATACAAACCGGCAGTTATCGGAATATTTAAGTATTTTGTAAAATTTATATCCACATCGGTACCTGCCATGTCATCATATAATTCCTGAATATCATCCTTAAGGCTCTTCTTTAATCCATTATAATTTACGCTGGTGCTCAGATACAGCCCCAAACCACTTTCAACGAGCTGGTACTGATATTTAGCCCCGAAATTGAATCCAATAGCAGCTCCTCCTCCTTCCTCGTTATTCAAATCATCATCAGCAAAATCCGAGATTGGAATAGCTGTTCCTGCGTGAATTGAGAAACCACCTTGAGAATAGGTTTTAGGGGACAAAAAGACTGCGATCGTAAAAATGGCCAGATAAAGGGGTATTTTTTTCATTTTATAGAATTTATCTTTTACCTACTCTTAAAAGGATTTTCGGCAACCTCCTGATTTGAACCAATCGGTATACGCAACAGATGCAGTGAAATGCAATCTATTGCATGAATCCAATATTGTATGCGTTTCCAATCATATCCACATAAGATACCGTTAAGTTACGGAGTTCTGATAGGGGAACGGGTGTTGGCAGAATAAAATGATAGATTTCCGTATTCGTTTTTGCTTCCGGATTTTCCCATAAAGCGCCCATCTGGCATAGTTGATTTTGGCTCCCGGTAAGCGTTACCTGTGCCTGGTATACATAATTCTCAGGCGTAACAGGCATATTCTTCATATCTTTGTACTCTACCGAAATGGAAACAATTTCATTGGCATCATTTGTGTGAATGGTAGGTTCTGCCAGAATGAAGAAATGCCTTGCATTAACACTTGAATAATTTAATGTATAGCCCTTTGCATCCAGTGTCAGGGTGTATTTGCCCTCCCTGAATGGAAGGAAAGCTGAACCAAACGGGTATCCCTGAGGGGCTTGAGTTTCTCTTCGAAAAAATGCGATAAAGCAATCGGGGCCTGTGGCATAATGACTCTGATTGATATCGGTATAGGGTGAAATTTCAGGACCTGCTATAGCTACATTTGAATTTGACGGGATCAGAGATTTTCCGCCGGCTATACGTAAAGTGTAGTTAATAAAAAAGTTGGATGTGTCATTGATAGTTGGAGGAGAATCGTTTAGACCCCATGTTCCGCAGTATATATCAAATATCGTGCTTATATTAAAGTCCTTTTTATCCAGAATGTCAGGAATGCCATCATTATCGGCATCGATATTCTTGGATAAAGATTCATAATAAACGCCCAGTTCTTTATACCATGCAATTTCATCCGCGTTCAGGACAATTTTATCACCGATGGGATTGTTTGCAGGTATCACACTGGTCCCGTCCAATGTTAAAGTACTCAGATCAATCACTGTATTGTCCCCGTCTTTTAAACTCACCAGGGGCAGGACGTTTAGTCCGCCGGAACATAAACAGCCAATGTACCGGTTTTCTGCATCCAGAAAGGCAAGCGCCGTTGCTGTTCCTGAAAGGGCTTTCGCGGTAAAAGATCCGCCATCTATGTTAAAAAGCTGATATCCGGTACTGTTAAAAACCAGCACCTTTCTGGCGTCGGAAAGAAGCAACGGATTTTCGGATTTCAATCCGGCACTTTTCACATTACCCGAAATGGTTCCTTTAATTACAATTCTGGAAGTACCCGAATTTGAATCATCGTTTTTACTGCAACTTCCCATCATAAGCAAAACTGCGAAGGATAAAATCAGATTTCTCATAATTTCTTTTCAGAATTTTACTCCGATTGGGCATATTTGTTGCATTAAATCATTGAATTTTAAGATTTTTCATAAAAATATCATGTTAGATTCTGAAATGACCAGGGAGATGGGCAGGATTATTGAAATATGATCATTTTGTTGTTTTCAGGAATTTTTGTGGATATCAGGAATATTATTTTGTCATTGGTATTGATTATTTTTATGATTGCCACTTCCTTTAATAAACTGTAATCCATATTATTGGGTGTAAACTCCGGGTCCAGTATTTGTCCATCCACTATAAAAACCATCTTATGGTTATGGTTAAGATGCTCAATATAATATTTTTGAGTTATTCGCTCAAAATCAGAATTATAATAAGCAAGGATAATATCGGAAATACGACCGGGATTTACCTTAATTGTTCTTCCCTTTAGTTTTTTGGTCTTATACTTCAGGTAGGGCTGTTTCATGTCGAATTCGAATTTTACAACCTCATCGGGTTTAGACTCTCCGACCGAACTAACACTGATTCTATAAGGTTCTGAAATACAGGAAAACTCCATGATTCCCTCAATGGGTGACCAAAGTTCAAATCTTCCCGAAACATCGGAATAGGCCAGTTTATCTGTATTGGATACTCTGACTGTAACGCCCGGGAGTGGTTGTTGATCTTTTGATATAACCTGCCCCTTGATAAGTACAGAATCACTGGATTGAGAAAATCCGGTCAATGTACTAATCAGACTTAACAGGATTAGTTTAGTTTTCATAGTAGTTAGCCCTACACAGAAAGTTAATGATTTATCCGGGGTGCGTGAAGGTATATTTGACAGTCAGGCGGAAAGCAGTGACAAGGGACGAGGGACGAGGGACGGAAAAAAGTGACAAGGGACAAGGGACGAGGGACAAGTAAGAAATAAAGAAATCACGGCAGGGATTTAATCTCAATTACCCCGGGTGCTACCCGGGGTAAATAGCGGATACACCCTAACCGCAAAGCGGTTGAATATTATCCGGTAGTTGGGAAGTGATTAGTCCCTCAATTCTTTACCATCTTAAAGTTTACCTCCTTGTTTTCGCTTGCAACATTGATCATATATATCCCCGGAGGTGCATTCAATTCCAGGTCAATCCTTTGTTTGTTCACGAAATTTTCCTTTCTGATCACCTGACCGTCATATCGTGTGATTGTAACCCTGGCATCATTATAAACCCTGCCGAGATCAACAGTAAAGTTTCCTGAGGTAGGATTGGGATAAAGGATGATCTGACTTCCGGAAGGATCTTTAATTCCGGTTAAAAGTACTTCGTAAATAGCCGATGTGTCAACACATACTCCCTGCGATACGACAACCGCATAATGACCATTACTTTGGGCTGTATAGGTAAGAAATGTCTCTCCTTCAATGGGTGCATTTCCATGATCACAGTCAATCCATTGGTGACCTGCACTCTTGTCGTTCGATATCAAAACTGACCGGTCCTGTATGACAGCCGTATCCACGTGATCGATCTCCAGGTCAATTGTCAGTACGCTGTCGCAGCCCCTTGCATTGGAGATAACATCCGAATATGTGCCGCTGGATGTCCAGGTATACAGTCCGCTGGGGGAGGTGTAGCTGTCGCAGGCATCCTCGTGGAAATAACCCGAGGTGCTTTTTTGTATGGTCAGATCCACCGTGATGACCGAATCACAGCCTTCCGCATTCTGTATATAATCAACATATTTGCCACTGGTTGTCCAGAGGTGCCTGCCGCTTGGAGAATCATATTCATCGCAAGCCTCGATTGAAATGGCAGCTTCCGATTTATGAGGGGAAACCAGGTAAATGGTGATAATACTGTCGCAACCCGAAGAATTGGATAGGGTATCGGTATATGTGCCGCTAATCGTCCAGGTATGTCTGCCGCTGGGGGAGGTATAGCTGTCACAGGCCGAAACATACAGGGTTGAACGGGACGAGTGCCTTACTATCAGATTCAGCGTAACAACCGAATCACATCCAACGGAATTAACCAGGGTATCCACGTATATGCCGGACTGGGTGATCATCTTATTCCCGAAGGCGAATTCATTGCATGCTGTGACAGACAGAGTCGAAGCGGTAGGCTGAAGCACAGTCAGAAACAACACCATGATGCTGTCACAGCCTGCAGCATTGGGGATCTTGTCAAAATAGGTACCCGAGGTTTTCAGCAGCCTGCCGTTAAAATTATATTCAGAGCAGGCAGTTTCAAACAAGGTATATAACGTAGATTTGTGAACAGTCAGGTTCAGAGTGATGAGGCTATCACAACCTGCAGCATTGGGGATGGTATCATAATATGTTCCGGATGAAGTCAGTACTTTTCCGTTAAAATTGTAATTATCACAGGCGGTTTCATTCAGGATGATGGATGAGGTTTTGATACCATATTCAATCAGCCCTCCATACTGTGGCCTGGATCCGGTTGCAGGATTAAAATCCATTTTTTTAGTAAAAATGCCATTGATGCAGTCCCATTCAAATAATACACCACTGTCGAATGTACCACCGGCCGCTGTCATTCCATATAATTTACCATTCCTTGATTTAAAAAGCGAACCGTATGGATAACCACCGTGCGCTGCTCCATCGAAATCCAACAATTTGGAATATTTATTTTCGGATGGATTCCATTTAAATAATACTCCTACGTCATGAGATCCGCCTACTTCTGTCATCCCGTAATACATTCCGTCCTTAGCATATACCATTGGCCCAAAAACAGCTTCTCCATCCCTTTCCCTGTTAAAGTCAAATTTCTTAACGAGTGAACCATCTGCCGGATCCCATTCAAAGAGCATATTATCCCTTATTCCATACAATTTTCCATCTGAACCTGGCGTAAACGCACAATGGGCTTCCGAACGATAGACGTAAGGAAAATCAAATCGTATGGCAAACTTCTCTATAGCAGGATCCCATTCAAATATTACACCATGATGGCCCTTACCTCCTGTTGCACATGTTCCGTATATTTTTCCATTGGCTGCCTGGATCAGGATCCCTGTCGGGAATACTCCGGATACATCATCAAAATCATGCAATTTGGTTATTGTATTTGTTTCAGGAACATACTCAAACAGAGTACCCTTTTCATGAATTCCACCCGCCATTGTCTTTCCATATAATTTATTGTTTGAGGCCCTGATCATTGATTCTTCTGGCATCCTTCCATTTTGTGATCCGTTAAAATCTATTTTTTTAGTATACTTTTTTCCCCGAGGATCCCATTCATATATTGTCCCCATATTATATGTCCCGCCACCCGAGGTCATACCATACAGTTTTCCATTCGCAGCCTGAACAAGGGAACTAATTGGATAGGCTCCATTTACAACCAATTCCGGACTATAAACATAAGTAAGGTTTTCACCGTTTTCATCGGTCTTGAATACGGCACCCATATTGGATATTCCGCCGTAGCAGAGCGTGCCGTATAACTCTGTACACTGCGATAAGGCGGATGAATTGATAAGGAGACTGATTGATAGGATCATAAATACTATCATCCAGCGATGTAATGGCAAAGTGAGAATCTTCATTTCTTCAGTAATTTGAATTCAAATTCCTCATTATCTGCAGTTATAATCACCATATATACTCCGGGAGGCGCATCCAGATTCAGGTTAATGACCTGGTTATTTGAAAATTTTTCTTTTTGAATTACCTGCCCGTCATACCGGGTGATTGTCACCATGGCTTCGGGATAAACCTTACCCAGGTCAATGGCAAAGTCTCCGGAGGTAGGATTGGGATAGAGAATAACCTGTTTTTCAGTTGGATCAGAAATTCCTGTCAGGAGTATTTCATATATACCCGATGTATCCACACAGGCCCCATTCGACACGATCACCGCGTAGCGTCCGTTATTTCGGGCCGTGTAGGTGAGATAAATTTCTCCAGGAATTGGTGCATACCCGTTATCGCAATCGATCCACTGGTGGGCCGCGCTTAAGTCCTTCGATACCAGAACCGACCGGTCGTGGATGACCGCTGTATCCACCTGATCAATCTGCAGGTATATCGTCATAAGGCTGTCGCAGCCCCGGGCATTAGGTATTACATCAGAATAAGTGCCACTGGAATACCAGGTATACAGTCCGCTGGGCGATGTGTAGCTGCCGCAAGATGCCGGATAAATGATGTTGGCGGTACTTTTTTGTATAGTCAGATCAACCGTGATGATTGAATCACAACCTGCCGCATTCTGTATATTGTCAACATATTTGCCGGATTGGGTCCAGACATACCGGCCGCTGGGAGAAATATATTCATTGCAGGATTCAACTGGAATAAGGGCCTCTGTTCTATGTGGAGCTGACAGGTAAATTGTAATAATGCTGTCGCATCCTTTTGCATTGGGAATGGTATCTGTATACGTGCCATTCATTGTCCAGGTATGCCTGCCACTGGGAGAGGTATAGCTGTCGCAGGCGGAAACATATAAGGTGGAATGCGTTGAATGGTGGATCGTCAGGTGCAAGGTGATCAATGAATCACAGCCAGCTGCATTTGCAATCGTGTCCATGTAGATCCCGGAGGTTGTCAATGCCTTGCCTCCAAAAGCGAATTCATTGCATGCAGTGACAGAAAAACTGGAGGATGTAGGCTGCAGTATGGTCAGGAACAACACGATGATGCTGTCACAACCTGCATCATTGGGTATCTTGTCGAAATAGGTGCCGGAAGTTTTCAGCAGCCTGCCATTAAAGTTGTATTCAGAGCAGGCAGTTTCAAACAAGGTATTTAACGTAGATTTGTTAACAGTCAGGTTCAGGGTGATCAGGCTATCACAACCAGCAGCATTGGGGATAGTATCATAATACGTTCCGGATGAAGTCAGCACTTTTCCGTTAAAATTGTATTTATCGCAGGCTGTTTCATTCAGTATGCTGAAGGAACTTTTATTCCCGATTTCAATTAGATTACTTGACGGTGTAGTGCCGCTTTTTTTGGTAAAGTCGAATTTCTTAATGGCAATATTGGTGATCGGGTCGTATTCAAAAAGAACCCCTCTAAAAGTATTTCCTTCCGAATAAGCCATTCCGTAAATTTTCCCATTACTGGCCTGAAGAAGGTAACCCAGGAGTTTTCTTCTTCCTATTACACTGGAAAGGTCAAGTTTCTTAATACAGGTGTTTGACTGTATGTCAAATTCAAAAAGTATGCCTGCGTCGGATTTTCCTCCGCTGTTTGTCATTCCGTATAATTTTTCATTGGATCCTTGTATAAGCGAGCCATCCGGATAATAGCCATTTATATCAAAATCAAACTTCTTTGTATATTTATAATTAACCGGATCCCATTCAAACAAAACACCACCGCCATAAACACCACCCCGTTCAGTGGTCCCATAAATCTTGCCGTTGTTTGCCTGCAGGAGTGTTCCTTCGGGCCAGAAACCGTTTTCCACATCCCCGAATTCAACACGTTTTATAAAGATATTTGTTTCCGGATCCCATTCAAAGAGTACACCTCCGTCGATTTTTTCTCCGTGTTTAGTGAGCCCATAAAGTTTGCCGTTACCCAACTGAATTAAGCTTCCCCTGGGATATGAACCGGTTTGCGACTGATTGAAATCTATTTTTTTGGTGTACGTATTTGCCTGCATATCCCATTCAAAGATTACGCCCTGACCGTATGCGCCACCTGCAAGCGTCATGCCATAGAACTTGCCATTCTTTGCCTGGGTGAGACTAAACGGCATCATTCCATTTTCCCTTTGGCTTAAGTCAATTTTCTTAACATAAAGTGTGGTGACAGGATCCCATTCAAAAAGCACCCCATAATCTCCTATACCACCATTGTACGTTGTACCATAAAACTTACCGTTTCCGGCTTGTACCAGGGAACCTTTCAGATCCCTTCCATCCAGTGCATAGTTAAAATCCAATCTGTTAACAAAAATCCGGGTCTCATAATTCCATTCATAAAGGGTACCTGTACCAGCCTGACCTCCATCAGAAGTTAATCCATACAGGCTTCCACCCTCGCCCTCAACAAGAGGGCTTCGGCTACCTCTGTCATATCCTTTTCCCAGTGAATTGAAGTCGAGTATTTTGGTAAAGACTTCAGTGGCGGGATCCCATTCGTAAAGAACACCCCAGTTATACAACCCTCCTTTGGTAGTAGTCCCGTAAAGTTTTCCATTATCAGCCGGCGTTAAAGGTCCAGAGGGATGAATGCCATTCAGGCTATCAAAGTCGAATTTCTTTGAGAAGCTATTTGCAGCCAGGTCGAATTCGAAGAGCACACCCAACTGGTTGGCGCCGCCCGTACTTGTCAGTCCATATAATCTATTATTTCCGGCAATTAAAAGTGAGCCATAGGGCTTGCTTCCTGTTTCAGTTCCATTAAAATCCATTTTTTTAGTAAAGGTCCCGGATTCCGGGTCCAGTTCAAACAATACACCAAGATCATATGCACCGCCCAATGAGGTCATTCCATACAGATGTCCCGAAGCATCCTTCACAAGCGATCCGGCAGCGGCATTCCCATTTCCGGTTCCATCGAAACTGAATTTTTCCGCTATCACATTACTTTCCGGATCCCACACAAATATTAAGCCCCTGTTAAAATTCCCTCCGGACCAGGTCATCCCGTATAATTTTCCATCGTTGGCCTGCACCAGGGTGCCCACCGGGTAACTTCCACAATCGTCTCCAAAATCGATTTTTTTTGTAAATTCATCTGTGCTGGGATCCCATTCAAAGAGTACGCCACAATTGTGTGATCCTCCGTATTGCGTTACGCCATAAAGCTTTCCATTCCCGGCCTGCATTAACGAACCCGATGGCCAACCTCCCGTCTCGTTGCAGCAAAATCCAACTTTTTGGTATATATATTGGTTAAGGGGTCCCATTCATAGAGAACTCCAATATAATTGATGCCGCCAGATGACGTCATTCCATAAAATTTGCCGTTATCAGCTTTACAAAGATAGCCATATGGAGCTGTTCCCTCGGCGTTTATGACAGAACTATAACAGGAACTCAGTGAATCTCCATACCCGGTTGTCCGAAAGATTGTCCCGCCATTATATTTTCCTCCATCGGAGGTCATTCCATAAAACTCGGAACATTGGCCAGCGGCAATGAAATGGGAGGCAATCAGTAAAGCGAAAGTAAGGCAAGCAATCCGATCGATTTTCATGAGAGTTGAAATTAAGTTATTTGTCCTTTTGTGTTGAGCTCCACCATTCACCTTCAAGTTCCCCATACACTGATTCAGCCTGGTAATCCAGGAATTCCGGCACCTGGGAAAAGGCGGATGAGCATATGAGGATGCCAATCCATGTTTTGAGTGAAAATACACAGTCCCTATCATGATTAGTCCTTTAAACATCGAATGGAAAGTGCGACGTTCTTTCTCATGATGATACTCGTGAAGATTGCCATCCGAGTAATATAAACCCCTGGAATGAGGCTTCATCGGAATCAGTTTCCATTGTGTTCCACCAATATCCATAACTGCCCTGGCCTAAAAAATCCCCGTATTCCGAATAATATCCGCCGGGTTGTCCTGAGAAGCCGCTTTCATTGGTGGCTCCAACATTTTGAGGGTTCCATCTGCCAACCCCGGTGGTTTTCATTTTTCCACCTGCTACATGTCTCGTCCCCCGAGAAAAGCCGATATGAGTAGTCCCATTCAGCATCACTCCGGAACATGCCAGCCCGTGGGACAAACAGACCGGCTGTCGGCAATTGCATACCAGGTATAAAGCCGGCCGTATACCGGAATATTGTTTTCATCATTATTGTATGCGGATTGATGCTTATAGACACCCGGTCCCGATGTCGTATCCGTGTCGTTTATCACGTCACCGTTATTGTATTTTGTGGTTTTCAGGTTTTCGGCCATCCAGGTCTGGTTGCCAATCCGGATAGTCTGATATGCATTGCCTTCCACGTCAGAAACCGCTCCAAAATCATAGGAAGAAGTGGTAAAAGTCACTTCATTTCCATAGGCAGTTCCCTTGTAATTTGTGGCGTAGGCTCGTACATAATACTTTGTATTGGGCTTTAATGGGGCTATCTGGCTTGAAAAGAACAACCCGGCACCGTAAGTATCCCTGGTATACAAATTGATTAAAGAGGGGTCAGGGTAAGTGCTCCAGCAGACCCCCATGGAAGTAATGGCTGAACCTCCGTCAGATATAATGTTACCGCCGCTTATGGCATAAGTCGGCAATACATTCACAACCTCTTTGGTAGTTATTTCAGGGATTTTCGCAATAGACTCATCTTCATCCTTCACACACCGGATACTCGCAGCTTCTTTATCATAACTGGAGGTAATTTGCAGTTTTGAATCGTTGCCCGATAATTCACACAATTCATCATTTCCTGACCAGAATGATGCACGGCTCCCAATTCCTGTAAATCCAGAAGTCATACCTCGTGTACACCGTGAAAGCCACCCCCCCGGAAGGGCAGTAAAATGGCTGCTGTTATCTGCGCCCATATTAGAAGGAGCCCAGTGGAGGATTCCTGCTTCCTTTAATTTTCCTCCGGCTACTTCCTGCCCGCCCAGATTAGCGGCCAGCAAATTCCAATCGGCCGTCTTCGGAACGTGCCAGCCCGAAGGGCATACTTTATTGCCTGAGACCATTTCCGTCGAATACAAAGCTCCATAGGTATTCTTGTATTCTGTTTTGTTTAAGGGTTCCCAGAACCAGGCCAATGAAAACTCGTATCCGCACCGTTCGTCAAAACCGGTGACCGTGATCTCTGAACCGTCAGAATAATGATTGGTTTTCAGGTTTTCTCCCATCCAAACCTGACGCCCGATTTTCACCACCTTATAGGCATTTCCGTCAATATCCGTGACTGTGACCAGGCCTGCCTTATACATCAAATCCTCCATATCGGAAATTCTCTGCTTTAATTCATCCACATAGGCTTTTGTAACGGCATCCCCGGGATCAACAGGATCGGCAAGGTTTTTTACCTGGTTCCCTCCGGCATCATTGCCCTGGAACAGGACTTCGCCCAGGTTTTGGGTCTCCCTGTCCAATTTATGGTTCCATCCGGCTGTATCGGCTGCTGTAATGCTCGCTGCCACTGATATTGAATACACCGGATCAGTTTCCGGAATTATATGGGAAAGCTTTTCAGCAGTTGTTGCATGCAGGGCATAAGGTACGCTTGACAATTGGGTCGTCCCTGTAATCGAAAAATTCGTGCTTCCGGTAGGATCAATTTCCGATCTCAAAAAGAAGGGTCCGTTTGTCCAGGGAATGGTATCAAATCCTGGCCTGCTCCCTATTTCCAGGCTGACCAATCCGTTGGCATCGGACGTTGGAAACCGGACTTCAGTATACACTGTTTTTCCCGTTGCCGAACCCTGTAAAATAGTGATTTGGATTCCGATATCATGATTTGTGACCGGGTTATTGTTTGAGTCCCTGATCACAGCCTGGTAGGACAATCCGGCAGGAGCCTGGGAAAATACCGGCTGGAATATAACCTGAATAACCAGTAGGGCGGAGAGAATTATAAAAAATCTGTAAGTATTTAATTTCATTTTAGTTTGAATTCTTTTTCCGGTCTCCCACCTCCTTTCTTCCACTTAATCAACATTTCAGCCTATTTATATCTAAAAATTCTCTTATTAATCCCTCACCTCTCATCTCTCATCGCTTACAGCCTGCAGCCCACAGCCTAACAGCCTGCAGCCTATTCTTTCACTATTTTGAATACCTTCATCTCCCTCCCCTCCTTCGTCACCTTCAGAAAATACGTTGCCCGCATCAGGTCATCCATTGGGATTGAAGTCAGTTTATCCACTATTTTAATATCCTGCAAAAGCCTTCCATCTGTATCATACAGCCGGCATGACATATTTCCGGGTTCAGGATTTTCGATTTTCAACATAACATAATTGCTGGCCGGGTTCGGGAATACGGAACAATCGAGGCTGATTTCACCGGCTTCCGGGACCTCACTGATTACCGATATCACATAGGGTTGCTGAACGCCCTGTGCAACAGTCCCACCTGTACCGGAAACTGTTGTATAAGCCACCTGTCCTACGGTATAGCTTACTGAGCCGCCGCTGCCGGTGATCGTTCCTCCGGCAGCCGGAACAGCCTCCTGTGCCTTTAGAGAGGAAAGTCCAATGCCCGGAAAAAGCAAAATGCCTGTCAAAGTGAGCCGAAGGAGTTTATTTTTCATGGAATCAGGCTGGATTTAGGTCCTCCACGAAAGATAATAATTTATGAGGGTGCCTGAGCGTATATTTGACAATAAGCCGTAAAACAGTGACAAGGGACGAGGGACGAGGGACGAGGAGTGAGGATGGAGTAAGGAGAAATGAGAGATGAGAGATGAGAGATGAGAGATGAGAAGGAGGAATAACATGAACAGAACTGCAGAACTGCAGAACTGCAGAACCGTTTATCCCACATTCCCCCCAATCCGGCTATAAATCATCTCCGGTTTCCAGGGAACGTCCCTGCCTCGGATCATTCGGGTGCCTTTCTTTCCTGTATCTGCAAATCCCCGCTTTAGCAGGAATTCAACACCTGCCTTATTGTCTGCCGGCAGGATGGCTTTATCTATTGTAGCATATTTGGCATTCATCAGTGCAAAACCGGCCTCCTCGTTTTCAGCCACTATGAGACCCTCCCTCAAACCGGGGATTAAATATCCCATCAATTTGTTATTCCTTACATAGAGCCTGGCATCTGTCAAAAAAGCAGACAGGAGCTTTTCCCGTCCTTCCCCTGTTGCCTGCCGGTCCATTTCATAAATTTCCCCGTGGAATTCTTCCCTGAAATCAACTATATAAGGAGAGTCAGGAACATCCGGCCATGGCATTTCCCGGTTCAGGAAAATGTATTCGGCTACATTCCTGAATCCTGAACGGTTATATACCGGTTGACCCAATTCAGTGGCTGTAAGCAGGCATGTCTCCATTCCCGGTTTCTCCAGATCTTCAAGCAGCTTCGCTACAATCTGATAACCAATCCCCCTGTTCCTGAAACCGGGATCCACGATGATGTGCGCCAGCCAGGCAGTATGCTGAAACTGAATGGAAGCCCCTATGCCGGCAATGATATCCCCAACAACCACTTTAATTGGATTGCAGAAATCCGAGTTTAAGTAAAACGTAAGATCGGGAACTATATCCGACCATCCTTCAGGTTGCAGATGACGAAGGCTGTCCAGGTCTCTGCTGGTTATGGTTTCGATTTGCATGGTTTGTTAAAATAACAGAAGCTTTAAATTAATATTATTCTGGTATACTGTCATTAAAATTAAACCATGATTTAAACTGTATTTCTTCATTTTGAAAAATGCCCTTTGAAAACAGGGATTCAATTGTTCTATATGCTGATATTTGCATCCACATTTGGAAATAAGAAATCACAATGGAAGAAAAAAAGAATAGAAAAGCTGGCAGTGGTTTAAGAGAGTTATTTAAACTGTACCGGTTTCTTAAACCCTTCAAGTGGAAATTTATACTTGGGATGTTCTTTTTATTGATCTCAAGCGGGGCAAGCCTGATGTTCCCGAAATTCCTTGGCAACATGGTTGACCTGGGTAACAAGGGAAAGCTGCTGGGTGAGATCACACGTACCGGCGGAATATTGATGCTGATCCTTGTCGTGCAGGCTGTATTTTCCTATGCAAGAACCCGGCTTTTTGTTGAAGTATCTGAAAAAACGCTGGCTTCCATCCGCCAGCATCTGTATAACCACCTGATCAAGCTACCTATGAGCTTTTTTGCTGAACGGCGGGTTGGAGAACTGAACAGCAGGATTTCATCTGACATTTCACTGCTGCAGGATTCCCTTACCTCTACCCTTGCCGACCTGCTTTCGCAGCTCATCATTATTATCGGTGGTATTACCCTGATGACGATCAGCTCATTCAAGCTTACCCTTTTCATGCTGGCCATTGTGCCTGTAATGGCCCTTTTTGCCTTTTATGCAGGCCGGGCAATCCGCAGGTTCTCCAAAAAGGCCCAGGCCCATGTGGCCGAGTCCAATACAATTGTTGAAGAAACCTTGCAGGGTATACAGAATGTAAAAGCTTTTACAAATGAACTATTCGAGATTAACCGCTACAGGGAAAAAACCAATGAGGTAGCCAAAGCCGGTATCAAAGGGGGCAAATACCAGGCCGCAGTCTCTTTTATAGTACTCGGATTTTTTATGGCCATGGGAGCGGTAATCTGGCGTGGTGCGACACTTATTGCCACGGGTCATATGGAGGCCGGGCAGCTTTTTTCTTTTGTAATATATTCAGGATTTATTGCCGGAAATATTGCCGGAATGGCTGGCGTATATACCCGGCTGCAAAAAACAATCGGGGCGGCGGAAAAGCTTCTTCTCCTTCTCGATGAGCCTGCTGAAGGAATAGATGAGAAATACGTGCATGATCCGGCTAACACGCTTCATGGAAAAATTGCATTCGATAATGTGGTCTTTGAATATCCATCCCGCAAGGAAAATCGCGTGCTGCAGGATGTCAGTTTCAGTGTTGAACCCGGTCAGCAGGTAGCAGTTGTCGGACCCAGCGGGGCCGGCAAATCCACCCTCGTGTCCCTGCTGCTGAAATTTTATGAACCTACAGGAGGAAAAATATTTTTTGACGAACGGGACAGCGGCAGTATTCCGATCACTGCTCTGCGTCAGCAGATGGCCATTGTTCCCCAGGATGTTTTTCTTTTCGGTGGCAGTATCAGGGAAAATATTGCCTATGGTAAACCAGGTGCAGAATTGCAGGAAATCATCGATGCTGCCATCCAGGCAAATGCATGGGAATTTATCCAGTCATTTCCTGCAGGATTGGATACGATAGTCGGGGAACGGGGGGTTCAGCTCTCCGGTGGACAGCGCCAGCGAATCGCCATTGCGCGGGCTGTGCTTAAAAATCCCAAGATCCTCATCCTTGATGAAGCCACTTCTTCGCTCGATTCGGAATCGGAAAGGCTGGTGCAGGAAGCGCTCGATAAGCTGATGAAATGCCGCACATCCGTTGTGATCGCGCATCGGCTTGCCACCATACGTAATTCCGACAAGATCATCGTGCTCGAAAATGGAAAGGTGATAGAACAGGGAACCCATGCGGAATTGCTCGCCAATGACAGGGGACTTTATAAAACGTTGACGGAGCTTCAGTTTGCTGGGTAGAATTATTCTTTAATCGATATTTGGTGTTGCTTGTTCGGTGTTCGTCGATGTCAGGCTAACAGGCTGAACAAGGAACTATCAGATTTAGAATATCGAAGATCTGACCTCAATAATTGAACCTCGAGGTTTCTTAATCCCCCTGGGATAATTAATTGTAAAAATGAATTTACGATTATTATATTTACGGCCAAAAATCTGATAATTTGAAGATTTGATGATTTTATAAATGATTTACGATTTTGGATTTACGATTTACGATTAAAGGAAGACCCAACTCTAAAACTGCAGAATGCAGAACTGCAGAACTGTTGAACTGCAGAACCATAAATTAAATGAATAAACTCAACTCTCTCATATGCCTTTTACTTGCACTTGGCACTTATTTTTCATCTTTGTCCGCCCAGGATATCAATAACAATCTCAGGACGCTCGATAACAATGCCGCCCTTCGAGCGGACACCAATGACCATAAGTTTAACAGGGCAATAAAAAATATTCCTCTTTCAGCCACAAATCCTGCCATAAATCTTTCGATCGGCGGAGAGATCCGGGAACAATTGCGCATTTATCAGCATGTCAATTATGGTGATGTGGATTCTGGTGTAAATGACAACGATGTTTACCTTTTACAGCGATACCTTCTTCATGCCGATCTTCACCTGGGACGACACCTTCGATTCTTTGGCCAGTTGAACAGCAACCATGCCACCGCAAAAAACACAGTCGCCCATATCGACAGAGACATTGTTGGAGTATTGCAGGCATTTGCCGATATAAACATCTATGGCCGGATACCCATGCGGTTGCGAATGGGTCGCCAGGAACTGAGTTATGGTGTGGAACGTGTATTGGGAACAAGGGATGGAGCAAATGTCCGTCAGAGTTTTGATGGCCTGCGTTACACAATGACGTTAAAAAAATCGGTAGCTGATTTTTTTGTGGTTTACCCAATGTGTTATGATTTTGGATATTTTGATAATTCAACAAATAAGGATATTTTGATCTACTCAGGGCTGTGGTCGATACCTGTAAACCGTTTCGGAACAGTGGAGTTATACTTTATCGGAAACGACAGGAAAATGGCTTACTGCAGGCATGATTCGGCGAAAGAAAACCGTCAGTCATTCGGCATTCGTCTGAACAAATATACCGGTATTTTCTATTATGATGCAGAAGCAATCGGACAGACCGGAACCTATGGAAATTCGCAAATCAGGGCATGGCAGTTGTCGGCAGTAGCCGGTTTAAGATGGCGGGATCTGCGAATGGAACCGCGCGTGCAGGTAAGGGTTGCAGGTGCCAGCGGTGACCTCGACAGCACCGACACCAAAATGAACCTGTTTCGTCCCATCACCACACGATCACCAATAAATGAACTTATACCTGTTGGTTTTGCCAACATCGGAATATTCACTGTGGAAGGAGAGATCCATATCGTTAAAGGACTGCATTTTGGCCTTGGATATTATGCTGTACGCAGGCTTTCACCCAATGACGGATCGTACACCAGTGATGTAACGTATATGTTCCGTGAACCGGATAATAATGGAATTGAAAAGGGAATCCACGTCGCAAAGGGAGTAGTATCAGAATTCAATTATACAGCAAGCAAACATTTCAATATCCTGCTTATGATGGGATACTTTGTTCCCGGTAATTATGTAACCAACACAGGAGAGGGAAAAACCCAGTCCGCTTTGTCGTTGAAAGTGACGTACTCGGTTTTAGCGCCTCTGCCCTACTTCACCGCCTCGATAACTACCACCATTTCCCCGCGTGGTTCCCTGCTGGTAAAATAGGAAATCAATTCTGTAAATGTGCCCCTCCGCGTTTCTTCATGGATCTTTGTCAGTTCGCGTGAAACGGAGCATTTGCGTGCATCTCCCATCACGTGCTGCAATTCCTGCAGTACCCGTACAATCCGGTGAGGAGACTCATACAAAATGATGGTGCGCGGTTCTGCCGCCAGTTCGGTAAGCCTTGTCTTCCGGCCCTTTTTATGGGGCAGGAAGCCCTCGAAACAAAATTTTTCACAGGGAAAACCCGAATTTACCAGGGCGGGGATCAGGGCCGTCGGACCGGGCAGACATTCAACCTCCACTTCCCGTTCGAGGCAGGCACGTACCAGCATAAAGCCGGGGTCGGATATGGAAGGTGTACCCGCATCACTTACAAGGGCCAGGGTTTCCCCGGCCAGGATCCGATCGGCAATCTCCGATGTTTTTTGATGTTCATTGAATATATGATACGATTGCAGTCGGGTCTCAATCTGGTAATGACTGAGCAATTTGCGGGTAGTGCGGGTATCCTCTGCCAGGATCAGATCCACCTCTTTGAGCACACGCAGGGCACGAAGTGTAATATCCTCAAGGTTGCCGATGGGCGTGGGCACCACATAGAGCTTACTCATGCCGGCTAATAATATACTTCCGACGGATTATATCCAGCAGCAATTGAACAGCATCGCTGTTCATATCCCAATCGTAATTCTGGATCATATAATTGTAGGCGTCATTGAAATTGGCAGCCTCATTAAGTACCTTGAGGGCATGTTCAAAAGCGGGTGAGTCCCCGTTGAACAATTCCCTGATAAACGTGAACCGGTCATTAATGCCAACGGCCGCCATCAGGTTTTCAACCGGCTTTCCCTGTGCATGAAAATGTCCTTCCTGACCCATACTCTCATGTAAGGTTTCATGCAGGGTTGCTCGCCCTTTGAATCGGTCAGACAGGATCTGTGCGTCTCCGGTTTCAGAAACTGTTCCTCTTGCCTGGACGGGAGGAGGAGCGGTAACCGGAGCTGAAGGCGAAGCTGAAACCGGTGCGGAAACGGATCGGTTACGGGAGCAGAAACCGGTGCGGAAACCGGTGCGGAAACCGGTGAGCAGAAACCGGTGCAGAAACCGGTGCGGAAACCGGTGCAGAAACCGGTGCAGAAGACTGAAGCGAAGTTGCAGCACGTGGTTGATCCATTGACAGTTCAACCGGTTTTTTCAATACCAGCAATAATTCATAAATATTCCTGAGTTTTTGAAGGCTCAGTTCCAATTCTATCGAAGGAACATCCCCGTTTTCAGGAAATCCTTTGATCAGTTCCTCAATATCCTGCAGGCTTTCAAGCGCTGCTTCCAGAGTATGCCTGTAACTCATTTTATTCTAATTTGTGTAAAAATAGGAATTTTTAAATTATGATAAGGGAAAGATGGGTTTCAAACCCATCGGTACAATTAGTATATTTGATGATGGAAGAAATTATGAATTATGAATTATTAATTATGAATGCGGCAACCGCAGAACTGCAGAAAAATATTCAATGACGAATTTTCATTCATGAATTATACGCTAAATCAGATTGCCGCTTTTGCAGGCGGTACCATTCGCGGAAAGAAAAATCCGGGTATCAGCCGGTTGCTGATCGACAGCCGTGTTTCTCCTGTTCCCTCAGGTGCCTTGTTTATTGCCCTTACAGGACAAAGGCATGATGGCCACAATTATGTTTCGGATTTATACCGGCAGGGCATCTGCGCATTTATAGTGTCGGACATGCGGAAGGAGTTCCGTGAATTGCCGGAGGCAGGCTTTGTTGTGGTGAAAGATACACTCCTGGCATTGCAGGAACTTGTCATGCATCACAGGGAGAAGCTGCTTTGTCCGGTCATTGCCATTACCGGAAGCAACGGAAAAACAATTGTTAAGGAATGGCTGAATTTCTGCCTTTCTGATGATTTGATCATCACCCGCAGTCCAAAAAGTTACAATTCCCAGGTAGGTGTTCCCTTATCGGTATGGTTGATGGATGACAGTACACAGTTGGGGATATTTGAGGCCGGCATCTCACTTCCCGGTGAAATGGCGAAACTGCAGAGGATCATTCAGCCGGATATTGGCATTTTTACAAATATCGGTGAGGCGCACCAGGAGAATTTCATAAGCCTTGGAACAGAAAATCGATGAAAAACTCAGGCTATTTCATGAATGCAGAGTCCTGATTTATTGCCTTGACCACGACCTGATCCGCCAGCGTATTTCCGTTACCGCTCAGCTGACTGATACCCGCATGTTCACCTGGTCGGTCAGTCGGCCTTCTGATGTCAATATTTCTCATATTGTAAAAGAAAACGGCATCACATCCTTCAGGGCCGTTTACCAGGAAAAATCCCTGGATCTCCTCATCCCATTTACGGATGAGGCTTCATTTGAAAATGCCATCTTTTGCCTGAGCCTGATGCTTTTGATGGATACGGACCATGAAATTATCAGCAGCAAGTTAAGGGAACTACCACCGGTGGCAATGAGGCTGGAACAAAAAAGTGCCATCCATCATTGCACGCTCATCAATGACAGTTACAATTCGGATATCAATTCCCTCGCTATCGCATTGGATCTTTTAAACCGACAGGCACAGCATGAACGTAAAAGCGTTATATTATCGGATATCCTGCAAAGTGGAAAACAGCAGCTGGAATTGTATTCGATTGTGGCTGCCATGATGAAAGAAAAAAAGATCAGCCGCATGATCGGCATCGGGCCGGCAATAAAGAATAACGCAGATCTTTTTACAATACCTGCGGTGTTCCATGAGTCAACTGAAGAATTTATCAAGAATTTCAACGAGAATGAATTCAACGACGAAGCCATCCTTTTAAAGGGTTCCCGAAGATTTGAATTTGAGCGTATCGCCGCTCTTCTGGAACAAAAAAAACATACTACACGCATTGAAGTGAACCTGGGCGCCCTTGTGCATAATCTCAATTATTTCCGTGGACTGCTGAAACCGGGAACCCGCACCATGGTCATGGTCAAAGCTTTATCCTATGGAAGCGGAAGGCATGAAATAGCAGGTGTATTGCAATTCCAGCGCGTTGACTATCTGGGTGTTGCCTTTGCAGATGAGGGAATCAGGTCTCAGGCAGGCCGGTGTATCCCTGCCGATCATTGTAATGAACCCGGAACCTGAATCATTTGATACAATGATCGAATATAAGCTGGAACCTGAAATTTACAGCTTCCGTATTCTCGACCTGTTCTACAGGGCAGTCTCGCTGAGCCAGGAAATCGACTATCCTGTGCATATTAAAATAGATTCGGGCATGCACCGTCTTGGATTTACAGAATCGGAAATCCCCAGGTTGTGCCATGAACTGGGTCACCTCAGGAACCTGCGGGTCAGCAGTATTTTTTCTCACCTGGCAGGAAGCGATGAAGATAAACACGACGAATTCACACGCTACCAGATTGATCTCTTCAGCCGGGCCTCTGAACGCCTTATCGAAGCGCTGGGCTATCCGGTAATACGGCATATTCTGAATTCTTCAGGAATTGAGCGGTTTCCCGATGCGCAATTCGACATGGTGAGACTGGGCATCGGATTGTATGGCATCAGCAGTGTATCTCCTGAAAAGCTCCGTAATGTCAGCACCCTGAAGAGCACCGTGCTGCAGGTAAAAGATGTGTATCCCGGCGATACAGTAGGATATGGACGAATGGGGAAGATCGAAAAACCCTCAACCATTGCCATCGTTCCCGTGGGTTATGCCGATGGGATCAACCGGCACCTGGGCAACGGAAGAGGCAGATTCACTATAAATGGAAGAGCTGTGCCTGTCATTGGTAATATATGCATGGATATGACCATTCTTGATTCAACAGGCACGGATATACGTGAAGGTGATGAGGTGATTATCTTCGGAGATGAAAATCCGGTTACAGATATGGCAGCTGAGTTGGATACTATTCCGTATGAAATTCTCACCGGCATTTCAGAACGGGTAAAACGGGTTTATCTTTACGAATAGACTGCAGGTTGGATTCTACCTGTCCCACAAACGTTTTACCTGTCCGGAGGAAGAGAACGAACCCCAGATTAGTTTTATCCGGCTTTTAATTAACACTCTCTTTAACTTACCTGTATGGATAGAATATTTACCAAAAGGTTCACCCCGGTGAAGGATATGTTTCATAAACGATGAGGATGTAAGTCCCCATTTCGACAGAAACTGCTTTGTGCCGTTATTTTTTTTCACCCTCCCGGTTGAACGTGCTTCGAAATGGTAAACGCGGCTCCTGTCAATACCTTTAAAATACCTTACCCCTGCCATGTAAAGCTTGGCAGAGAAATCAGGATCGGAATACAATCCGGGTGAAAATTCCACACTGAATCCCCCGATGAGGTCCCATAAATCCCGGTGAACAACGGATGGTGGCCATGTTGCTCCATTCCAGTCACCATGGGGATGATCAAGATATCCCTTCAGCAGGGCTTCCTCATCAAATGTTTCCGTGCTTTCCCCAAAACTGACAGGTGAGATAACACTTTTGCACCAGAAAGCACGGGGCTGGATAAGTGTGGATGACAAATAAAAATAAGGATGCCCGATAGATTCGATTTCATTCACCAGGGCGGAGTCCCAACCCGGACAAACATACATGTCATCGTTCATAAAAACCAGGTAATCTGCCAGGGCAAGGCTTCGCATGGCATTCATTGACCAGCAAACGCCGATATTATGCTCGCTGTAAGTATATGAATAACCGCTTTTCTTTACCCAATCGAGGCTGCCGTCAATCCCTTCATTGACATGAATAATGATCTGATGATGGAACGAGGAATTCCTGAGTATACTGTGGATACAAAGTTGAAGATAAGGCAGGTTATTCCAGGTAGGGATCAGAATGGAAAACTTGTTGCCAGCGGTTGGTTGCTGATGCCGGAGTGTGATCATGCCGATGCCGTCTCAGTTGTTGTCGGCCCAAAGATATTGCAAATACCCGAATCACCAAGCGTCTAATTCAGTCCGGGTTGTGTTGAATTACATGCATTTTGTTAAATTTGAATTACATATAATATATTTCGACCATGTTAGAAAAGATCTTTCATTTGAAAGAAAAAGGCGCCGTTGTGCGTACGGAAGTTCTTGCGGGCATCACCACCTTCATGACAATGGCTTACATACTGGCGGTCAATCCGTTAATCCTCAGTTCTGCCGGAATGGACCGGAATGCGGTATTTACTGCCACCGCTCTGTCCTCGTTTATTGCCATTGTCATCATGGCGCTGTATGCGAATTTACCCATTGCCCTGGCCCCTGGTATGGGATTGAACGCTTTTTTTGCCTATACAGTGGTAACCCAGATGGGGTATAGCTGGGAGATGGCCATTACCGCCGTATTTATTGAAGGAATCATTTTTATCCTGCTCACTTTTTTTCGTGTTCGGGAAGCGATTATTGACAGCATCCCGATGAACCTGAAACATGCAATCTCCGTGGGAATCGGATTATATATTGCCCTCATTGGTTTGAGCAATGCAGGTGTCATTGTCAAAAATGAGTCCACCCTGGTGTCTTTGGGAAGTCTTTCTGATCCTTATGCACTTCTTGCCCTGGGCGGCATCATTATCATGGGTATATTGCTTGTATTCAGGATCAGGGGGGCCCTGGTAATTGGCATAATAATCACTACAGTCATAGGGATACCCCTGGGTATCACCCGGTTTCCGGAAAATGGTCTCGTGAGCCTGCCTCCGTCACTGGCACCTGTGTTTTTCAAATTCGATTTCAGCAGCGTTTTTACAGGGGACATGCTGATCGTTATATTCACCTTTCTTTTTGTGGATCTTTTTGACACTGTTGGCACTCTCGTAGGGGTATGTTCCAAGGCAAACCTTCTCGATGAAAAAGGCCGTGTTCCACGCGCCCGGCAGGCCTTGTTTGCAGATGCTGTCGGCACAACAGCCGGCGCTGTATTGGGTACCAGCACCATAACCTCGTATATCGAAAGTGCTGCAGGGGTGTCGGAAGGCGGAAAAACCGGTCTAACCGCGATGGTCGTGGGCATATTCTTTTTGCTATCGCTGTTTTTCGCCCCGTTGTTCCTGATGATACCAGGAGCAGCTACAGCTCCGGCGCTTGTTCTGGTTGGACTATTTATGATCAGTCCCATACAGAAAATAAATCTTGAGGATTATTCGGAATCTTTGCCCGTCTTTCTTACAATGATCATGATGCCCCTGGCATACAGCATTTCTGAAGGCATCGCCTTTGGCATGCTGAGTTTTGTCTTCATCAAACTGTTTACAGGCAGGTGGAAACAAATATCACTCGTAATGTACATCCTGGCAGCATTTTTCATCCTGAGGCATATTATTTAATGGGCAGATATTCGAAAGAAAGGCAACACCAACTATCAACTATCAACTATCAACCATCAACTATATGTTGGATAATTTTATCTTTGCCTGTCCGTTTATTATAATTATTCGCTTTTATGAACCCTAACAAAATAATAGCCAATTTCAAGAAACTGATTCAGTATATTGAAGCGAGAATAATATTAAGAAATCTGGTTCTGGCTTTTCTGATCCTGATATTTGGCACCACCATTATAATGCAGATCCTGAAGATTTATACACGCCATAACCATGATCTCACCGTCCCTGATCTTTCAGGACTTACCCTTACAGATGCCATTCGTGCCGCGAGGGAAAACGACATGCGGGTGGAGGTATTCGATTCCGTATTTATGGCCGAAATGGAAAAAGGCACCGTGGTGATGCAACATCCTGAAGCCGGTCTTAAGGTTAAAAAGAGCAGGAAAATTTTCCTCACGATGAATGCCATCAATGCCGAAAAGATCGCCATGCCTAACCTGATAGATCTCACTTTCAAGCAGGCAAGCGCCAAGATTGAATCCTTCGGGCTAAAGCTGGGCCGTATTTCCTATGAGCCCAATATGGCTGTGAACCTCGTGCTGGCTCAGCAACGTCGCGGTGTTACCCTTGACGCCGGCGATTCGATAGCAAAAGGAACAGCCATTGACCTTGTGCTGGGCAAAGGGTTAAGCGATGAAGAAAGCACAGTTCCAAACCTGGTAGGATTATCACTTGATCAGGCAAAAATTGCAGCATCAGACCGTTTTCTCAGCGTTGGGGCAACTGTAAATGACCAGACCGTCCTGACCCGGGAAGATGAACAGCACGCAACCATTTTCCGTCAGAAACCGGAAGCCCAATCAGGGACTACCCTTCCCCAGGGATCTGCTATTGATGTATGGATCACCCTTGATTCAACCAAACTGCCGGCTGTGATAAACAGAAATGATTCTATTCTTTAAACATGGGATCACGGCGGCATATCATATTTTTCTTAGTCTGCCTGCTGGCATATGCAGGGGTTGCCGGTCAGGAAGTTCGCGGACTAACTGAGAATCCGGTTATCAAGGAATTCCTTCTCCACAGGCCGGCCGTATTAAAATCTGCAAAAGCGGTTGAAATGCTGAAGCTGCCTTTTTTTGAAGATTTCTCCACATCCCATGTTGTTCCTGATCCAACCAAATGGGCAGATGAAAATGTCTTCGTGAATAATTCATTTGCACTCGAACCTGTCTCGGTAGGCGTTGCCACACTAGATGCCATCGACGCAGAAGGCGATGTTTATTCAGTAAATAATCTTCCTGTATCCTCTGATGTGCTGACCTCGCTACCCTTTGATCTGTCGCAATACAGGGTCAGCAAAGAACCGGTAGCCTTTAGCTTTTTTTACCAGCCGGGAGGAAGAGGGGAAGTTCCTGAAATTACCGATTCTCTCATGCTTGAATTTTTTTATGCTTCGGACAGCACCTGGCACAAAATATGGTCCTTCTCAACCGATACCATATCCGCATTTAAGCAGGAGGTCGAAACGATACCGGATACATTTTGCCAGGCCGGATTCAAATTCCGTTTCCGGAATAAAACAAGCATTTCTCCGAATGAAGTTACGGGAGGCGATGGAGCATTGAGCAATGCGGATTGCTGGAACATCGATTATATCATGATGAATACGCGTCCGGCTGCCGAACACCGTTCCATCGATGATATTACACAGGTTGATATACCTCGTGAATTACTTGATTTTTATGAATCTGTTCCGTGGACTCATCTCAATAATGCCCAGAGCATCACGACGAAATGACATGCGCTACCTCATCCGGAATCTGACAACAGGAGATTCGATAAATGTGGGACGAAGCTATTTTGTTCATAACCTTCACACGGGTTCCAAGGAATATTACGATCAGCTTTTTTCAAAATCGCCTCCTCATTCGCTCCAGACCTGGTATGATCCGTTTTTCGCCCCGTTCACCCGAAATGACAATTCAAGTGAAGGCGCACTTGAAGTGGTGAGTTACCTGATCACTCCCGTAGATCAGATAAAAGAAAATGACACAAGCAGGATCGTGCTGAATTTCAGAAATTATTATGCGTACGATGACGGTTCCCCCGAATATGGTTTCGGCATTTCAGGAGAATCAACAGCAGGTGCATTGCTGGCCTGCCGTTTCAGAGTTTACCAGGCTGATACCCTGCGTGCACTGCAAATGCTCTTCAATAAAACGCGAAATCATGCAAATGCCGACCTTGGATTTCAGCTTTGCGTATGGAAAGATGAAGGAGGTCTGCCCGGCGAACTGCTCTACATGTCGCCCGAAACGTTTACTCCCGGTGATGAATTACATTTCCTCGGCTTTAATACCTATAAATTTCCGGAAGATGCAAATCTTGTGATAACAGATACGTCTTTCTTTGCAGGCTGGAAACAGGCTACCGAAGAATTCCTGAACCTTGGATATGATGTCAACCGCAATAACCTTAGCCGTATATTTGCGAATATTTCCGGTGACTGGTTTAATCCCGGGAGCAGTCTGATACCCGGTACCCCCATGATAAGGGCCGTGTTTGGAAGCAAAGATATTGTCACTGGCACTCCGGATATACCCGGTACAGAAAAGATCGTTGAACTGTTTCCTAATCCGGCTTCAGATATAGTGCACATACGTTCAACCGGTTTCACAGTGAGCCACATAAGGATGATTGATCTGCAGGGAAGGGTGTTGCTCAGCGAAGACGGCGATCACCATGAAATTGATGTGACCTCCATTCCGTCAGGTATTTATTTGCTGCAGCTCAGTGCGAACGACGGCAGTTTTGTGAACCGGAAAATGGTGATACATCATTAATACATTGTACATGGACGATGAACTTTTAGAACAATCCTTACCGGAACAATCCGAATTATACGAACATCATCGCATCGTCGCGGATAAGGGACAGGGGCTATTGCGACTGGATAAATTCCTGTTCAACCGGCTTGAACAGATTTCGCGGAATAAAATACAGCTTGCTGTAAAGGCAGGAAACGTGCTTGTCAATGGTGCCACTGTTAAATCGAATTACCGGGTGAAACCGCTGGATCTGATAACTGTGGTTCTTCCCTACCCTCATTTTGAATATGAGCTCATTCCCGAGGATATTCCACTCGATATTATTTATGAAGACGAACAATTGCTTGTTGTAAACAAAAAAGCCGGTATGGTAGTGCATCCGGGACATGGCAATTATACCGGAACCCTGGTGAATGCCCTTGCGTGGCATCTGAGGGATCAGCCGCTGTTCCAGACCGGTGAAATGCGGCCCGGACTGGTCCATCGCATTGACAAGGACACATCGGGCCTGCTGGTGATTGCCAAGACCGAAATTGCCCTGGCTAAACTGGCAAAGCAGTTTTTCGACCGTACCACGCATAGAACATACCAGGCCGTTGTTTGGGGAACTTTTGATGAACCGGAAGGGACCATCACCGGGAATATCGGACGTAACGTACGCGACAGGCTGAAAATGCATGTTTTTCCCGAGGGTGATCAGGGCAAGCCTGCAGTTACACACTACCGTGAACTCGAAAAACTGGGTTATGTAAGCCTTATCGAGTGCAGGCTTGAAACCGGCCGTACACACCAGATCAGGGTTCACATGGAATATGTAAGACATCCTATTTTCAATGATGAACGATACGGGGGTGACAAAATTATACGGGGCACCGTGTTTGCCAAATACAGGCAGTTTGTGGAAAATTGCTTCAAGGAAATGCCTCGCCATGCCCTGCATGCAAAATCCCTGGGCTTCAGGCATCCCGAAACCAAAAAGGAAATGTCATTTGATTCGGATCTTCCGGCTGACATGCAAAATCTACTTTCCCGCTGGCGAAACTACACCGACAGCCGGAAAATAGATACGAGTGACGAGTGACAAGTGACGAGTAAGAAATCCCACCAGGGATGTACCGGAGGTAAAAGAAGCTGATTTTAACGGATTTAACCTCTGAGTAACGCCGTGTTAAAATTCCTCATGCGAGCAATATGAGCATAAATCTGCGAAAATCTGCGAGAAAATTTTTTTTGTATCTTGTGGTCACCAAACCCATGAAAAAGTGGGCTTCTCACATTAAAACAATAAAAATAGCATGAGAAAAGCTTTACTTCTTGTTGATTTACAGAATGATTATTTTCCGGGCGGTAAAATGTCACTGGATGGAGCAGACGAAGCAGTTCAAAACGCCAGGCTGTTTGCTGGACCGGTTCAGGAAAGAATTCTGGCCGGTATTCCACATCCGTCATGTAGCCATGAAGCCGGATGCAACCTTCTTCCTCCCCGGAACTGCAGGTTCCCGCATCCATCCTAATGTGGGTCCGATGACTGGAGAAAATGTAATTACAAAAAATTACCCGAATGCCTTCAGAGATACTGCCCTGCCGAATTTGCTGAAGAAAATCGATATACAGGAACTGGTTATTTGCGGCATGATGACCCATATGTGCATTGACGCAACTACCAGGGCCGCCAAAGATTTTGGATACAGCTGCACAGTAATTGGAGACGCCTGCGCGACCAAGGCACTTGAAACAAACGGACAGGTTATTTCCTCAAGAAACGTACATCTCAGCTTTTTAGCAGCACTGGCTGCATATTATTCCAATGTATTCACAACAGAAGTTTTTCTGGGTAAAACCCTGTAATTTTCCATTCACTCGTCGCAATGAAATGGATGAATCAGCCCGTTGGCTTTTATCCTGCTAAACCGAAACAATATTTTATGGACTAAATTTGAATTAAAAAACCAATAGACAGGTATGGAAATCAAAATCAGGGTGGCAGAAGCAAAGGATTTTGCACGGATCATTGAACTGATTCATGAACTGGCTGTTTTTGAGAATCAGACAGATCAGCTGGTTAATTCGGCCGACAGGATGATGGCAGAAAAGGAATTTTTCAATTGCTACGTGGCGGAAACAAACGATAAGAAAGATTGTCGGGTACGCTACCTATATTTTCTGTTACTATACCTGGGTGGGCAAATCATTGTACATGGATGATCTCTATGTGCTTCCGGAATACAGGGGAAAGGGAATCGGGACCTTACTGATCAGAAAAGTAATTGACTATGCGAGGGAAACCAAATGCCACCGCTTGCGTTGGCAGGTTTCCAACTGGAATGCCAAAGCGATTGTATTCTACAAAAGCCTGGGCGCAGTCATTAATGAAACGGAACAGAATTGTGATCTGTCTTTTTAGGGACAAGGGACAAGCAGCAATCCTTATAAATTGTATATTTAAAACAGATATCCGGCATACATGTTTTTGTAATGATCTTTTAATTAACAATATAACCTGCTATGAAAACTCATCTTCTTACTCTGGGTGCACTGGTTCTTTTCCAGGCTTATGCGTTTTCACAAACGGCTGTTCCTGAAGGCTCTGTGAGCGGAACATGGACGCAGGAAGGCTCTCCCTATCTTGTGCAGGGAGACGTTGTAATTGATGATGGCGCCACACTTGTCATTAACCCGGGTGTAACGGTAAATTTTACCGGACTCAAAAGTCTGACAGTGTATGGCCGGTTGCTGGCAGTTGGAAATGAAACAGATTCGATAACATTTACTACAGATGATTTACCCAGTGGCTGGCAGGGTATCCGGTTTGACAATACCCCTGAAACCAATGATACCTCCAGAATAATGTATTGCCGTCTAAATGGCGCAAAGGCATTTGGTGCTGCCCCTCTGAATAAGGGCGGAGCAGTTTATTTCAGCCACTTTTCAAAAGCTGTAATTTCTAATTCCCTTATCGAAAATGGCGGTTCAGCCATGCAGGGCGGAGCCATTTTCTGTGAATTCAGCAGTCCTGTAATTTCATATAATGTTATTGCCCGAAACGTGGCCAATGGGGGTGGTGGTGGAATTTATTTCGGAAATAACAGTTCTCCTGTTATTTCGCATAATACTATTTTCAATAATATCTCTAACCTGAATGGCGGCGGAGGTATTTATGGTTCCGGAGGTAATGCAGTCATTTCAGATAATTTGATCACGGTCAATGAAGCTTCAAACGTAAATGAAGTAGGAGGTGGTGGTGGTATATATGTAAATGGTGATGGCATAATAATAACACGTAATATAATCACCTATAATATTGCCCAAACCATTTCAGGAGGCGGAGGTATTTATTGTACCGAATCCAGTCCGGTAATTTCGTTTAACACCATATCAAACAATGAAGCGCATGGATCCGCAGGTGGTGGCGGTGGAATCAGTCTCACCAGCGGGGCAAGTCCGGTCATCAGCAACAACACGATCACAAACAACAGAACAATGAGCCTCGTGGGTGGCGGAGGAGGTATTTATATCAAAGGCGGAAATCCCGTTATTAACAGCAATACCATTTCAAATAACGATGCATTTAACGGAGGCGGATTATGTTTTACCAATGGTGCCAATCCGATTTTGCTCAATTGCATTGTCTGGGGAAATGAGGCGGGCACCAGCGGAAACCAGGTGTTTCTTGAAGATGAACCCAGCGATCCTTCTTTTATATATTGTGATGTTCAGGATAGTGATACAGCATTCGGACTCAATGGAAATACTTACATCGGCACATATCAAAATAACCTTTCGATAGATCCCTTGTTTTATTCCCCATCTGCCGGAAGTGGTATCGATTATGACGGATCTATTGCCGATTGGTCACTGCAATGCTCATCATCATGCATTAATGCAGGGTACCCGGATGGCGTTTATCCTTCTGTTGACAAAGCAGGCAATCCTCGGGTAAATGACAGCCGGATTGATTTAGGCCCCTATGAATTTCAACTGGTTGCAGGATTGCTGTTTTCGGTTTCAACAGATACGCTGATACTGTCGCCCGTTGAAAATAGTTCGCAAATATTTCAGATCAACTCAAATGTCAGCTGGACAGCTTCGGATGATCAAAGCTGGTTAACACTGGATAAGTTAACCGGACCGTGCAATGCGACAGTCACTGCTTTCGCAGAAGAAAATACGACTGCAAATGACAGAAAGGCAATGATTACCTTATCAGGGACCGGTGCCTCTGATATACTTATCACTGTCATTCAGCAAGCCCCGTTTCTCAGTGTTTCGGCAGATACATTAACCATTGATGCACTGATCAATAGTTCGGAGACTTTTAATATAACTGCCAACATTGATTGGACACTTACCAGCGACCAGGCATGGTTAACTGCGAGCAAGTTGTCTGGTAACGGTAACTCCGAAATTACTCTAACTGCAGAAAAAAATCCTGCCAATACAGTGAGAACCGCCAATGTCACTGTATCCGGAACTGGAGTTATGGACCAGGTTATTGTGGTTAACCAGTCTGGATCAAATTCATTCCTTACCGTTTCAACCCACTCCCTGACCCTGGCCGCTGCCGCCAACAGTATAAAAAAATTCAACATTATTTCGAATATAGAATGGAATGCCAGCAGTAATAAAATATGGCTGACTGTGACTCCCTCCGATAGCACCGGCAATGCAGAAATAACAATAACTGCAGGTGCCAATTCAGGGGTAATAAGCAGAAATGCAGTGGTCACTATTTCGGGAATTGGCGTGCCTGATCAGGTCGTTAATGTAACACAAACGATTAATGACCCATATCTGTCAGTTTCAACAAACACACTGACAATTTTTGCATCTGCCAACAGCACGCAGACATTTGACATCCTGTCAAACATAAGCTGGAACGTGACCACCGACCAGCCCTGGTTGACTGCCAATACCACTCTGGGAGCTGATAGTGCAACAATTACGCTAACTGCAGAAGCCAATACCAGTGGCACCGAAAGAACAGCAACTGTATTTGTGGCCGGGAATAACGTAGAAACTCAATTGATATCAGTCACCCAGGATGTTCTTTATTTAGACATTAAGGGAACCACAGTTTCTGAAAAGATAATTGCTTACCCGAATCCCACTTCAGGACAGCTGACAATTTCAATGGATGAGTCGATGCAGGATGAATATGTGATTGAGGTATTGAATTACCTGGGAGATGTTATCCTGGTTACGAAACAGCCAAAGAATGCAAAAACAGCGCAGATTGACCTGTCGGGTTATTCATCCGGCCTTTACCTGATAAGGATCTCATCTAAAGCTGGAAATTACCGGACATGGGTTTCCAGGAAATGATCAAACGATTCCTTAGGTACCCTGCATAATAATCCCGATTTTCCCGGCACAATCAAATATTCTGTTTACATGCACTAGTGAGCTATTACAAGCTTACGGGTGACTTTTGTTGTACCATCCGTTAACTGACAGTTATACATACCATCCTTAAGACCGGAAAGATCCAGATCAATCTGGTTAACACCCTGAGGCAACCTGCCAAGATCATGATAGAAGACCCTCTGACCTTTCATATCCAGGACATTTAGTACAAGGCTTTCCGATGTTTCAAGCAGAAAGCTGAAGGCTGTGGTTGCTGAAGCCGGATTGGGATAAATAGTAAATACCTGGGTAAAAATCTTATTATCAACAATATCTGTTGGGGTGGATGCTACAAAACCAATGCAATTACCATAAGCGGTTCCTGCACTGTTAGTAGCATAAGTCCTGGCGTAATAAGTGATTCCCTCCGTTAGTCCTGTGAGTGTGACTGTAAATTCACCTGTTCCGGCTGAGGCAGGTTCAGAATTATCATTTACAGTTGGATTATAGAAGACATCCCAGGCAATTCCCCTGGAGGTTACGGCTCCACCCCCATCTCTTGATTACATAGCCCTGCAATTCCACACTTGTAGCTGAAACGTTACCTGAAAATACTGTGGCTACTATTGGAATACTAATTATGCCTTTGTTTGTGAAATAGGCTTCCCTTACTACAAATCTTATGATATCCCCTTCAATAAATTGCATCAGCATAAAGGCTGCAACTATTGCCGCAACTTCGGAGGAGCTCGATTTTAAGGAAAGTGGTTTTAAATTGGAACCCATTAAATGGTATATGTTTATGACATCCTCCTTATTGTAAGCCAGGCCAGCACTTTTCAAGGATGTGCTTACAAGTGAAGAGGAGGGCATTTCAATTGCTATTATAGAATACAATGCTCTGAAAAGACGGGAATCCACACTATCAATAAAGTAGGGGTCCTCCCTGTCCAGGGGGCCATAACTGGCCAGACTATCATCCAGGTCCTGGCAGAATTTTTCAAAATCCTGGTTGACCACGCCCGTATCATTCATGGATTGCAGATAGCCAGGATAGGTAGTGCTGATAATATTAAAAGTTGAGCTGCCTTCCGATCTGTAATGATCAAGAACTGCAAGCCTGAGTTCCGATTTTTTTATTTCCTGCAGGCCCTGATAGAGGAATAGATCCGAATTTAAAACAATAATACTGTCATAAGGAGTTTCTTCCAATGCGCTCAAAACATCTTCATAATATGTGTTGAATTCTGCTGGTTCAAATTCATAGGAATTTAGCATGATATCCACGGTATCCAGATAGGCTTCCACATAGGCACTGTCAAAACCACAGGCAACCAGTGAAGAAAAATACCAGGAGTAGCTGTTACCAAGAACCTGAAATGAAGAAGCGTCCGCCGTATTCCTGTGTGCGGCCTTATAATTGGGAAAATCTATGTTCGCCGCATAAATGGTTTGTTCCTTGTGCGGTCCATTTGCATCCGAATAATTATAGGTGCGTGTACTTAATAAATATCGCTCTCCATTAAGCATGGTGCATTCTTCAGTATATCCATATTTTCCTCCGGTCCATTTAACTGTGACTGGCCCGGTCCAATAGCCCTCTTTAGTAATTTTTCCAGTAGTAATTCTTTTTTGACTTGCTGTATAAAAAGTTTCTTCCCAACGCCCATCAGGTAGCTGATGTGATGTTGCTTTTGGTACTTTTATTCCAAAAAAGGGCAGTGATGATGCAACAGCCAAAAAGACAAAAATAACCACCGTTATCACAGATAAAATTAACTGCAATAATGTCTTGTTACTCAAATGCGTTTTCATGATATTAGGGTTTAGTTGTAAATATTCCAGCTGTTATTCCGGTAGTCAGCCCTATTATTCCCAGGGCTATGTCCTGCATACAAAATGTTCCGGGGATGATACCTGCATACTGAAGAATTTCATAGCCAAGCACCAAAAGAGGAATACTGGTCATCCAGAAGTATTTTAACCAGGATCTATTCCGCCACCAGACCACAGTTAATAAAAAAGCATAAGCAAATGCCCACAGACCATTGGGCAAAGAAAAAACAATCCATGCCGGAAGATTCAAGCCTGAAGAATGGGATTTGCCCCTGGCAAAGTCGAGCCAACTGTCTAACCCAATCGCTCTGATCCAATTAAAGAAAATAGGCTCTGATGCACGAAACAATATATAGATTACTCCGCCCAGCAATATAGCAAGAACAGATAGATAGATATAACATCTATTAAAATACCTCGCTGAAAGATAAAAGAATTCCTTTTTCATCTCTCAAAATAAGCGTCCTTTAATTTGACTGAGATACAGGTTATTAATCGGGTTTTACTTATTACCCAAGATACAAAAAAACTGTAAATAAACAATATATCATATTGGAAAAGGGACGAGGGACAAGGGACGAGGGACGAGTAAGGAGTAAGGAGTAAGGAGTAAGGAGTCCCTCAGCATTTAACAATTTTGCCCCAAAATAACTAGCTGGCTGGATTATTTTACGAGAAATGCGAGCAAAGCGAGCATCAATCTGCGAGAAAACTAAAAGGAAAATTAGGAAATGGCTAAAAGTTTTAACACAGGTAAAAGGAGCTGAGTTTAACGGATATTTGGAGGGCACAAAGAAATCTCATTGCATTCGATATTCCGATTACACGAGTAAAGTCTTGTCAATCTGCGAAATCTGCGGAAATCTGCGAAATCTGCGAAAATCTGCGAGAGAAAATTTTGGAGTTTACTGCTTTACAGGGAGTATGTAAAAGTTTTAACGCGGAGATCGCAGAGGAATTCGCAAAGTTCGCAATATTTTATTTTGAGGCGCTTTGCTTTAGTGAGAACGCAGAGTTTAGCGACCCTGCTTTTATGCCTTTGTTACAGTCATATAAAATCCAGTTACATAAGAGTAAGGACGAGTCACAGGAGAAGGCACAGGACAAAGGACAAGGGACGAGGAAGAAAAGAGAAAAATGTTTTAAAATAATCGTTTTTTTGGAGTAATTTATGCCCAATAACCACTGACTAAACCCTAAAAACATTGAACCAGGATTTATACTTATTCAGCGGACTGGGAGCGGACAGGAGAATTTTTCAAAAGCTTGACCTATCCGGCTACTCAGTGAATTATATTGAATGGAAGATCCCCTTCGAAAATGAAACCATTGAGAACTATGCTTCCAGGCTTCTTAGCCAGATCACAGCACCGAAACCTACCCTGATCGGGCTGTCATTTGGCGGGATCATGGCTATAGAAGTTGCCAAGCTGATTGATACTGAAAAGGTGATATTAATTTCCTCCATTAAATCGGGAAATGAAGTTCCCTTTTATTTTCGATGGATGGCTCACGCCGGATTTCATAAACATATTCCATCCAATTTTTTTACAAACACAAATTTCATAACAAACTGGCTTTTTGGTACCATCTCCCCGTTTGATAAGCAATTGCTAAAACAGATTCTGAGTAATACCAATCCCGTTTTTTTCAAATGGGCACTCGGCCAGATAATCCAATGGAAAAACCAGACACTTCCCAAAAGTTTAATCCATATTCATGGCACCGGCGACAGGATCCTTCCCATTCGCTTTAGCGGTTATGACATTCCTGTGAAAAATGGTGGCCACTTTATGACATTAAACAGGTCGGATGAAATAAACCGTATTTTAAGGGTTCAGCTGGGATAGGGACCAGGGACAAAATTATTTTTATGACATGCTAATATAGTTTCCTTTTACTGCCTAATTTTGAAGGGCTAACTCATTAAAGCATATAAAATGAATCCATTTAGAAACATACTGAGACTTGCATTGGCAATGGCTGTAATTCCTGCATTGAAGATGTATGGATCAACTGGTCCTGAGCCTGTTACGGATATGGGTAAACGCCATTATGAACTGGCTAAACAAACCGAACTGGAGAGTATTGTACTTTTAAAGAACAGGGATAATATATTGCCTCTGAACAAAGTTACACAAAACAAAATTGCAGTTTTCGGAAATGGCTCATATGTGCCTACCAATGGAAGCAGCGGATCAGGAACTGTATCAGGAGCCTTTACTTACAACCTGTATGAGGGATTGAAAAAAATGGGGGTATCCTATGATGATTCGGTTTTTAACTATTATAAGAAGAATATATCTGTTTCATACGGCTTTGGTGTTTCCATAAAAATTAATCACCATTGGGATATATCTGATAAAAAGAAATGGGGCGAATCGCATTACTCCAACAGCGGATGGAACCAGAATTCCCCCATAGCCAATCCGGAACTGGACTTGAAAAATGAAATGGTTTCCTCTGCGGCAGATTTCAGCAGTGATAAAACTGCCATTATTTATATAACCCGTGGAGTAGGAACGGAAGAAATGGACAGGTTTGATCAGCCCAGTGACTGGTATCTGAATCCTTCGGAATATACGCTCTTAAAACAGGTGACCCGGGAGTTTGAAAAGGTAATTGTAATACTGAATACTTCCGGGTCCATGGATTTGTCATGGCTCGATTGTACTTGGCTCGCCAATGATCCTGATTATAATGAGGGAGGAAAAATTACTCCGGAATATGCAAAAAAATGTGCCGACAGGATCAGGGGGCTTGTGGTTTCCTATGGTTCAGGTTCCTATCATGGATGGGTGATGGCACAGCTTCTGTACGGGGAAGAAGATTTTAGCGGCAAACTGGCTGATTCCTTTACAAGGACCTATGATCAGCAGCCAACCAAAAATAATTTTCACTATAAAACCTATGCCGACAAAGGTTTAAACTATAATGACTTTGGTTCTTTAAATGGAAAAGATGATCCCATTTATCTTTATCAGGAAGGGATTTTCACAGGCTACAGGTATTTTGACACTTTTGCTGCAAAGGATTTACTTTTTCCTTTTGGTTACGGTTTGACTTACAATACATATCAATTTAAAAATTATAAGGTTGAAGCCAGTGATATTATGCATGCCATCACTGTTTCAGCGACCATTAAAAATAGTTCTGCCAATAAAAGTCTTCCTTCGGGAAAAGAAGTGATGGAAGTCTACCTGAGTGCCCCGGAGGGAAATCTGGAGCAACCCTATCAAAAACTGCTGGATTACGCCAAAACCCGTAAACTGGAGCAGGGACAGGATGAAACCATTACTATTACAGTACCCGTTTCGGATCTTGCATCGTACGACGCGAAAAAAGCTGCTTATATATTGGAGGCAGGTGACTATATTATCCGTGTAGGCAACAGCTCGAGAAACACCCATATTGCGGGCATGATAAGGGTTAAAGATGAAATTATTGTTGAACAGCTTTCCAATAAACTCACCTTGAACGGGGCAGATCCCAGGGGACAAGCCGATAACGAAGCTGTCTATAATTCCATGAGATTTTCCACAAAGGCAAAGCGTCCATCCGACCCTGCTGTTAGCGGTTATAAAAATCCGAATGATAAGAAAGAAATTAATAAGGCCAGGGCTGCTGCCATTCCAATTAATAGTGGTTACATTGAATTCACAGATAATTCAGGCAACAATATGGCATTTGCTGCCGGTCATCCCCCATTGGACCATGCGTCTACTTTAACCGCGGTTAAAAAAGGTGAGATAAGCATTGCTGATTTTGTAGCGCAGATGACTAAGGATGAAGTGGTTAATTTTCTTTCCGGCGGATTTAGTGCCGGAAATTCAAATCAATTTTATCACGATGATCCGGCACTGCAGATCAATAACATTATTTCGAAAGATGCCAATAAAGGATGGATCGGCGGGGCTGGCTCGTCGCGTAATATTCGCCGGCTGGGAATTCCCTCGATGACTTATGCAGACGGCTCAGCAGGAATTTTTATAGGCGAGGCCAATGCCAAAAAACTGGGGATAGACCAAAATCCCGGTTTTGCACGTGCTGCAGGCATGGCATGTACCTGGAATCCTGAATTACAGTACCAATGGGGCAAAGCAATAGGAGAAGAAATGAGGGCAATTAATGTGGATATCTGGCTTGCCCCAAGTGTCAACCTGCACAGGAATCCCCTTAACGGACGCAATACTGAATACTATTCTGAAGATCCTGTACTGAGCGGTAAGATTGCAGCCCACGTTGCAAAAGGTGTTGCTGAAAACGGGGTCACAGTATGCCTGAAACATTTTGCCGGTAATGACCAGGAATGGTACCGGAGAGGATTGCATACACCTGCATCCGAAGCGCAGGGCATTAACAAGGACGCTGCAAATACAATTGTTAGCGAAAGGGCGTTACGCGAGATCACGCTTAAACCGTTTGAGAAAGCAGTTAAATCAGGTCAGGTGATGAGCGTGATGGCAGCTTTCAATAAAATAAACGGAAAGTATTGTGCCACAAGTTCTGAACTACTCACTGACATTTTAAGGGGTGAGTGGCATTTTCAGGGATTTGTTGTCACCGATTGGGGAGATTTCGATGAGATACCCCACGCTGCAGATGAGATGAGTGCAGGAACTGACATGATCATGTCGGGTTATCATACCCGCTATAGCATTCCCGATCAGATATATAACAACATTGCAGAAACAAACACCGGGAAACTCCATACTGTTACGATGAACCACCTGCACAGAAATGCGTCATTTGTTTTAAAGACTATTTTGTCCGGTAAAAATGCTTTTGATGGCAATAACTACAATTTATCAAGACAAATCCGCAGTAAACTGGAAATATTAACAACTCAACTTCCCGTGGCGATTGTCGGGATGGAATATTCAAAAATCAAGGTTAATCCGGTTATCGTCACAGGTAACGAAGGTACCTCAAAGTACAGGTTCTCCCTTGCAGAAACAAGTGACAGACTCCCGGGATCCATTGTATTGAATGGCAATGGCACGATTACCGGTGTACCCGTTGCTGAAGATACAGGCAATTATAACCTCGTTATCCGGGTTGAAGACGATATGGGAAATGCAGTAGATAAACCACTTGAATTGGTTGTGGACAACATGAGTATTATGACAGCGGAATTACCGGTTGCACGACTTGAAATGGATTATACGACCCAATTTGAAGGATTTGCGGAACTGGGAGGAAAGGCTCCTTTTTCATTTGAGGTGCTGAAAGGAATGCTGCCTGTTGGCCTTCATCTCGAGTCTGACGGAAGAATTTCAGGTATTCCACGTGAAACGGGTGAATGGAATTTTACATTGAGAGTTACGGACAGTAAGGGTATTATGGCTGAAAAAGATTTCATATTGAAGGTTGAAAATGTGATTAATGTTACCCTGTCACCAGTATCTCCCAAGACTGACGCACAGGCAGGCAATAACCTGAACATAAGAATTTCAGCTAACAGAAGCGGATATAATGATACTTACGAATATAAGCTTGTTGATGCACCTGACTGGTTAATTCTGAATTCAGGCTATTTTGGTACAACTATTTCAGGAATTCCTGCCGGACCCGGCACTTACAATTTTAAACTCATGGTTAAGGTAACAGGTAGTTCCATTGTGCTCGAGGTACCCTATACGATTGTCGCCAAAGACAATCAGGCTGATTCCGTCCTGATGATCCTCACAGATCAACTCGAAAATGCAGCAGTGAATGTTCCTTATTCGCAGACACTGGTTGTTTCCGGAGGTAAAGGAATCAAGTCTTTTGAATTTGCAGAAGACAGCGATAATCCGAAGGGACTCACCTTAAGCCAGGATGGCACGCTTACATGGACGCCTGCCGGACAGGATTATGGCTACTATTCCATTGGAATCGAAGTGAAGGATCAGGAAAATCATGCGATCAAAAAAGCTTTCCAGCTTTACGTAAAGGGTGGCCTTCAGATTGACCCTCCTGATCATGCAGAATTAAAAGTAGCCATTGGCAAGGAATTTAGCAGGAACCTGTCGGCGAGGGGCGGTACAGTTGAATCATATAATTACAGCCTGAGTTCGAAGGGTGATAAATTACCGACAGGGTTGACTTTTAGTAATGGATTGATCAGTGGCAAACCGGAACCTGGCAGTGCAGGAAATTATAATATTGTTATCAGGGTCAGTGAAAATGGGGGATCATTCAGTGGTTCCGAAGTTAAATATAGTGTGGTTGTTTCGGAATAGCCAGTGAGGACAACGGACTGGGGACTATGGGACTAGCAAGAATTGAACCTCCTGAAATTGCCTCTTATTTTATCTATAAAAAGGTGGAGGCTAACGGTGCCGGGCAAATTACTATAGTATACTATTTCTAGAGTTAATTTTTAGTACCTGCAACTCCATAAAATCAAACCCAAATGAAACAACTTATTTTAACTTTCGCCGTCCTTGTTCTTAACATGCACAATCTATCAGCCAGGACCATGAAAGAAAAATCCTGGTGTATGCCAATGAAGCCTACAGTCAGCATAAGACCAATTCTTCCGATGGACATATGAAACTTTCAGCCGAACTCAAAGGAGAAAAAATTTCATTCGGAATTTCCGGCAAGGTGAATACTTTGCCTCTATGCCGGAATTGGTTTGGGTTACGCGAAAAGTAAGGAGTATAAAGACTATAACATCGACCAGCTTACTGATCCATGCGGGTAATTATGCATATTTGCATAATCCTTCCACATCGGAAGAATCTAAGATCACTCCCACTGTTAATCTTAAATTCTTCAAAAATTTGGCTCCGATCGTTTTTCTGGTCTGGATTAAATGTCATCGCAGGCTATGAATTCACAGAAAAAATGGATGAATACCTTGCAGGCCAATAATACGTAAGTTATGCCCGACGTTAAGTCCTCTTTTTATCCAGTACATATAATAATGAATCAAACAAACAAGGCATCTCTTTAATAATACAGCCTGAATTGGTTTACTATATTTCTGACTGGCTGGGTGCTTTCTGCCGAATTCAATTTCTACACGTTTGATGTACTGCATGCAAGCCAGTTCTTCTTTGCCACGGATTCAAATGATATTATGTGGTCATTTGGGATAATTTTTCCGATCAAAATAATAAATAATCCTTTATTTTTGAAATCAATTAACCCTAAATACCCTTCACATGGACACTTCGGCAAAATCCCGGCTCTATTTCATCGACAACCTGCGATGGCTGATGATCATTTTCGTGGTACTGATGCATGTCAACGTTACATACAGCATGCTCGGCGGATGGTACTACATTGAAAAGGCCAAACTTGATATATTTCAGACCATTTACTTCGGAATATATGGTTCCTTTACCCAGGCCTATTTCATGGGATTCCTCTTTTTCATTGCCGGGTACTTTGTTCCCGGTTCATATGACCGGAAAGGTTTTGGGACGTTTTCAAAGGAAAGGCTTATAAGGCTGGGTATCCCTACCCTTCTTTACATGCTTGTCATTCATCCGCTCACCATTGCTATCCTGGGCCATTATCAACATTGGAACCTGAATATTCCCTATGAATATGCGAAATATATCCGCACATTTGATTTTATAGGAAGTACCGGCCCATTGTGGTTTGCCCTGGCTTTGCTAATTTTTTCACTTGTATATGCTGCTTTGCGAAAGTCAGGAGTCGGCAACAAACAGGAAACTCAAAAAACTATAGCCGTCAAGCCAAAACAAATACTTGGTATTGCTTTGCTTATCTCGGTCTTCACATTCTTAACAAGAATTATATTCCCTATCGGCACAAACATCCTCAATATGCAGCTCTGTTTTTTCCCGCAATACATTGTGCTTTTCATCATGGGGATCCTTTTTTTCAGAAAGAATCTGCTGTTGAATATTCCCTACAAACTGGGAATGAACTGGTTTAAATACACACTTGTTTTCGGTTCGATTTTCTGGATAGGCATGAATATTCTAGGAAATGCCGCCGAAAAAGGTCTCGAACCATTCGTGGGCCATTTCACATGGGGGAACGCTGCCTATTCATTCTGGGAATCATTTTTCTGCGTTGGCGTTTGCCTGGGACTGCTCGTCTGGTTTCGCGACAAATTCAATCGCCAGGGTTCCGTGGGAAAATTCCTGTCAGATAATGCTTTTGGCGTATATGTTTTTCATACTCCCCTGCTGGTTTTCATCTCCATGCTGATGAAGGATGTGGTGATGTATCCGTTCTTTAAATACCTGATTGTGGCTGTTATTACAATTCCATTGTGCTTTTTGGCCAGTTATGTTTTAAGGAAGATACCCGGAGTTGGTTATGTAATTAAATAGGAATATGTTCTCTATAAAATAAAGGTCAGCAAACTGCAATGGCTTTTTCATTTCTTCTCCATTTGTGATCTGAAAAATGAACGTTCGTGAATGTTTACAGGTTTATAAAACCAAACCAGTTCATCCAGTACACTAAAAACTTAATTATGGAAAACAAGCCTATCATATTGGAAATATTGTTAAATGCGCCAGTCAAAAAGGTTTGGAAGGCATTAACAGACAAAAATGAAATGAAAATATGGTATTTCGACCTGGAAGAGTTCAAGCCGGAAGTAGGATTTAAATTCCACTTTACGGGCGGTCCAAGTCCGGACAAACAATACCTTCACCTGTGTGAAATAACGGAAGTAATCCCGGAGAAAAAGTTGTCACAAACCTGGCGCTATGACGGGTATCCTGGAAATTCGTTTCTCACATTTGAACTTACACCGCAGGGAAACAAAACCATGCTGAAACTAACTCATAAAGACCTGGGTACCTTTCCGAAGGATAATCCCGATTTTGCCATCAGTAATTTCGAAGAAGGCTGGAACAGTATCATTAATGATTCCCTGGAGAATTATTTCAAAACGGATCGGAACTAAGATCGAAAGCCTGTTTCAATTTTTTAAATACTAAAATCGGACTGTCCGTTTACGAAAAATACTTAGATTTAGGTAAAGAATTACCTGAATGAAGTATTTTTTTAGAATTAAGCATTCACTGGCTATTGCCGTGATTGCATTTGCATGTGTTGCCTGCTCAAAGCCAGCAGAGCATAATAAATCTCAAGGTTGAAATGCGGACCGCGCCTATCGGCGTCGATGTTCAGCAACCCCGCTTTTCGTGGCAAATAACATCTGTCATCTCGCAGCATAAACCAGCTGGCCTACCAGATCATGGTGGCACAGTCACCCGACAAACTAAAGCAGGAAAAGGACCTCGTTTGGAATAGCGGAAAAGTGGAAAGCAGCAATTCCATCCTGATCCCCTATGCTGGTCCACCACTCTTTTCCCGGGCATCCTATTACTGGAAGGTAAAGGTCTGGACCAATGATGGTAGTAGCATTACCAGCGAACAGGGTACCTGGGGTATGGCCTTCCTGTCCGCCGGCGACTGGAAAGCATCCTGGATTGGGATTGACAGCATGATGAATGAAGGGGAGAAGATAAAAGATTCTGTTAAAACCCGACTGGCAGCCCGTTATCTGAGAAAAGAATTTCCCCTGAGCACAGAGGTGAAAGCAGCAAGAATTTATATTTCCGGTTTGGGTTTATATGAATGCCATATTAATGGGCAGAAAATAAGCAATGACATTTTTGCGCCCACAGCAACCGATTATTCCAAACATGTAAATTACAACGTGTATGAGGTAGGAAACCTTCTCAAGGAAAGCAACCAGAATACGATTTGTGTTACCCTGGGAAATGGCAGGTTTGTTTCCATGCGCATGGCACTCGATGCAAAGTGGGGCGTTCCTCCAATCCGCAATTATGGGTTCCCGAAACTGCTTCTCCAGCTCGAGGTGGAATATAAGAACGGAGAAAAAGCAGTGATTGTAAGTGATACCAGCTGGAAGATAACTACCCATGGACCCATAATCGCAAACAACGAGTACGACGGAGAAGAATACAATGCGAATCTCGAACTCCATGGATGGATGCAAAACGGGTACAATGACGAGAAATGGCTTAATGCGCGTATAGTAAGCGCTCCGGAGGGAAAACTTATCGCGCAGCGTAATCCGAATATAGTTACCATGCAGGAGATTAAACCAGTCGCCATAAAAGAGGTGGAAAAAGGGAAATACATTCTTGACATGGGACAAAACATGGTCGGTTGGCTTGCCGTCCATCTCCAGGGAAAAAAGAACAGGCCCATCGTCATGCGCTTTGCCGAAAATCTCAAAAGCGATGGAAACCTTTACATGGATAATATCAGGGGAGCTATGGTTACCAATATTTACACACCTGCCTCGTATTGGATGTTCAATTGGGAGCCACGCTTTACCTACCAGGGATTTCGTTATGTTGAGATAACCGGTATTGACGATATGCCCAAATTATCCGACTTTACAGGAAAAGTCAATTATGATGAGATGGAAAACACAGGTTCCTTTGAATGTTCCGACTCAACATTAAACCAGATCTATAAAAATGCCTGGTGGGGTATACGGGGCAACTACCGGAGCATGCCTACCGACTGCCCGCAGCGTGATGAGCGCATGGGCTGGCTGGGTGACCGCGCCACCGGGTGTTTTGGTGAAAGCTTCATGTTTGGCAATGCATTATTATATGAAAAGTGGTTGCAGGATATCCACGATGCCCAGCGGGATGGCGGAATCATACCCGATGTAACGCCCGCATACTGGGATATATGCACGGACAATGTTACCTGGCCCTGTGCCTATATTCATGTGGCAAACATGCTTTATGAGCAGTATGGCGATGCAAGGCCCATACAAAATCACTATGAATCCATGCGCAGCTGGGTGATGCATATCAAAGATGCTTACATGAAGGATGGTATCATCATGCGGGATCAATTCGGCGACTGGTGTATGCCACCGGAAAGTCCCGAATTGATTTTATCAAAAGACCCTGCCCGGATCACGCCTGGACCCATTCTTGCTACTACGTTTTATTACCGCGTACTGGAACTGATGGCAAAGTTTGCGGTCATCGCCAATCATCCTGATGATGCCAGGGAGTATACTCAAATGTCAGAAAAAATGAAGATTGCCTTCAATAAAATCTACCTTGATCAGTCAAAAGGACAATACGGAAACAATACCGTTACCGGGAATATGATTGCACTGATGACGGGCATGACACCGGATGAGGACAAAGAAAAGGATTTTTAACAGCATTGTTGAAAAAACAGAAGGCGAGTTCAAATCCCACGTGAGTGTGGGATTAATTGGCATTCAGTATTTAATGCGGGGGCTTACCGAATACGGCCGGGGCGACCTGGCATACCGTATTGCAACAAATACTACCTATCCAAGCTGGGGATATATGGCAAAGAATAATGCCACTACCATTTGGGAACTCTGGAACGGCAATACAGCTAATCCTGCCATGAACTCCGGAAACCACGTCATGTTGCTCGGGGACCTGCTGATCTGGTATTACGAAGATCTTGCCGGTATTAAAACTGATAAGGAAAATGTAGGCTTTGGAAAAATAATAATGAAGCCCTTCTTCCCGGCTGAACTGAGTTATGTGAAAGCATCACATCAGTCACCATACGGCGAAATCCGCAGCGAGTGGAAAAAGGATGCCACCGGACTTTCATGGAACATTTCCATACCCCCCAACAGCTATGCCCTGGTTAGTATTCCAGCTGCATCAACAGATCAGATTACGGAAGGTGGTCAGAAACTTGAGCTGTCAGAAGGAATTAAACTCGTGGATTTAAAAGACGGAATTGTAAATATGGAGGTTGGCTCAGGAGATTATCAGTTTAAAGTTGATAATATGAGGAATTGACTAGTTGTAGTGCATTTTGGAAGTATACCAATAATCTTGATAATGGAATAAAATATCTTTAAATCAAAAATGAAAATACTGATACCGATATTAATCTTTGCTTCAATGATTTCCCTATTGTTTTTTGCATGCAGTAGAGAGAATGCTGATAATGCTAATGAGAATATTATTGTTGGAGGACTCTATGAATCCTTTACGGAAGTAGTTCAAAGTAAAACAAACTCTATTATAAATATCAGCGATAGTATTCATCAATTTAATCGAATCGAAGCATCATACTATTCCCATAAACCGACTTCGAATCAAAATGTTCTTGTGATGATTTTTATTGATACACTGAGTTGCAAGGAAAAAAACGTAGAAATTGATATTTTCACTCAAGTTATTAAACCAGAGGATTTTTTTCAAAAAAGTTCAATAGCCATTGATTCCATAATGGTTGCCAGTACAAGTGTTCGAGAAAACTTCTTTAATACAAATACAATATTAACATGGGATACAGCCTGCTTTGAAAACTTATCATTTAAAGGGGAAGGGTATTTTGAAATTATTGATACCCTGAAAAGCATATATCAACCTTCAATATTTTATCCTAAACAAAGAATTAAAATTGAATTTAAATAAAACGCACTACAGCGGTAATTCCCCCTGAATCGGAGATACTGATTTCGCGGGCTAACTTTTTGGTGATAAAAATTGCAAAAATATAACAAAACCGATTTTATAACCTATTGAATATAAACTGTTTCACCAAATTTTTGTTAGAATTATTGAAAAATCCATTCCTATGAAAAAAATAATTCCCCTTATGATATTAGTAATAATAGGGTTCAGCGTACATTCTCAGGTGAATTCCAGCTGCAATATTACGGAAGATTTACGGGAAGCATATGAGGATGACATTTATTGGTTGGCATATAATAGAATTATTGAAACAAATTCTCCTTTTATGGATAGTTTAAAAATACCTATAGAAGTTGAAGATACGATCTGGACCGGATTGGCGGCTATTTTCAATGCCAATTTTATTCCAGAAAGAGATTCAGTTTTTGATATCTATTGCATTCATCATGAAATGTGCACGGGCCAGTTAAACACTTTATACGTATTTGTTGATACTTCATATAGCTGGACTGTTCAGTGGAAAAATAATGAAACTATTACAGGATATGATGAATTGGATAAGTTTTTATCTGATTACAATTACAAACTTCAAGACTTTGCAGGATATGGAATTCTGATTTCAGATGACCATATCAATTTTGATAAATTTACTGATTCTTTAAAAAAGTTTAATGGAATTACGGATGCTTGGCAGGGAGGCACAACCTGTTGTCACAATGATCTGTTTTTTAAAAAAACATACCTGCATCAATATTTTACATTTGATTTAGGATTTGGTCATGGTATTATGCTTTGCCCCAATCATTATCAATGGAAATTCGAAGTCGATAATGAATGCAGGGTGAATTTGATTGAAAGTCGTCATATAATTTCCGATCCCCCTGGATACCCAGATAATATGAAAATAAAGAATTGTCACCTTACGTCACAGATAAGAAATAACAATGTAATAAAGGATTTTATTAGTATTAGCCCCAATCCTGCACACGATTTTATATCTATACTATCAGAGTCTAAACTAAATTATTCTGTTTCAGTTTATGATCTATTTGGAAGAAAGGTTTATACAAACAAGTTCACAGAAAGGTTAGAAATCTCTTTAAATGATTATCAATCTGGTCTATATCTTATTAAAATACATAATGAGGAAAATGCAATATGGAATAATTATAAGATAATTAAAGAATAACTACCGCCAACACTGTATAATCAATTGCTTGTCATCAAGTTGCAATCAGTATTACTTTGGGGTGCTTTGGTATAACTGGATACAGAATCTCTTTGGCAACGCAAATGATCATTCACGCGAACGTTAGCGATAAGCTTAAAAAGACCCCTGATGAAATAAAAGAGTTTTGTTAACTTTGTATTGATGAATAGAAATGAGCTAACATATCGAGTAAAGGAATCGGTAAAATCCTTAGATCCTAAAGCAAAGGTAATTTTGTTCGGTTCAAAAGCCAGGGGTGATTCGCGAACCACATCTGATTGGGACTTCCTCATATTAGCATCGATAAATCCGAGTGAAAAGTATAAGAAGGATATTAGGGATAAATTATTAGATACTGAATTAGAAGCTGGCGAGGTAATAAGCACAATTATTTTTTCCCAGAGAAAGTGGAATGATTACCAAATAACTCCATTATATAAAAACATTATTAAAGACGGTATCGAGCTATGAGCTATCAGAAAGAAGATCTGATAAAATACCGACTTGAAAAATCAGCTATTACTTTCAATGAGGCAAAATCACTTGCGGAAAGTGGTTTTTGGGGCGGCTGTGCAAACCGCCTGTATTATTCTTGCTTTTATTGTGTTATTGCTTTATTGGCGAAAGATGATGTTACTGCTTCGACACACAATGGAGTAAGGACAGAATTTTTCCGACGCTATATTAAAACCGGGACATTGGATAGAAAGCATAGTAGTCTTTATACTGAATTAATGAGTAAACGTCAAGAGAGCGACTATGATGACTTTCTCGAATTTAGGCAGGAAGATATACTTCCTCTTATAAATAAGGTCGACCAATTCCTAAAAACACTAAGGGAAATAATAGAAAAGCAATAATGCCTATCGCTAACCGCAACAATGCTTTGAGGAACTGATGCAATCGTGCACAGATGGAGGAAAATGACTATTTTAAAATTTTAATTTTTGATCAATATGAAAAGACTAAAATTTTCTATCACTTATAGTGCTGCTATTAGCGGCATTCAATTATGCTTCGGGCCAGGATTTGAAACTCAATGATCTTGAGTATTTCGAGACGCAAGGTGTCAATATCCTTGTGTACAATAACCTTTTTACCGGAGGCTTTAACGATGAGAAGAACGCCGGTATAGAATTGATTCACCATGGCGTCAGAACATCGCAAGGCGGCGCTGTGAGACTTTCCAACACTCCGGAGCAGTGGGATCTTGTTCCGGCAATATCAAATCGAACGGTAAACAAGGCATCTAAAACAATTGAGTCTAAGTTAAGGTACGAAGATTACGATTTTGATTCGCGCGTGGTTGTCACGGCTAAGGGTAAAGGTATTGAGATATCTGTTTACCTGGATAAACCCGTTCCCAAGGCACTTGAAGGGAGTGCCGGATTTAATCTTGAGTTTCTTCCCTCGCAATATTGGGGAAAGACCTATTTGATGGATGGTCGTTACAATCGATTCCCACGCTATGTGGTTGGTAACACCATTACAAGGCCTAACAGTGAAAAACCAAAGCAATTCAAGGGGTATGTAACTTCAGACGACAGGGGGACCGGCAAGATTTATTGATCCACTTCCTCTCGAAACCGGACGTACCTTTCTTCTTGCACCCGATGAACCCGAACGTTTGGTTAAAATTACCTCGCATGATGCCGATCTGATGCTTTTCGACGGCCGTATGCTGGCACAAAACGGCTGGTTTGTAGTTCGCAGTTTACTTCCTGCAGGAAAAACCGGCAAGGTTTTGACCTGGACAGTTGAACCAAATGCCATTAAAGGTTGGGTAAGAGAGCCAAATATCGGTTTTTCTCAAGTGGGCTACATCCCTTCGCAACAAAAAGTCTCTGTCATTGAACTCGACAAGAAAGACAAACCTGCTTGCAAAAGCATCGATATATAAAGTAGGCGACGACGGCAAAGCGACTAAAGTATTCAGCGGCAAAATCGTACCCTGGGGTGACTATTTTAAATATCACTATGTGAAATTTGATTTTTCTTCCGTTAAAAACCCCGGTGTATACTATATTCAGTATGGAGAACTTTAAAACGAATAACTTTATAATAGAAAACAACGTTTACGATAAGATCACCGACGCCACCAGCGATATATGGATCCCCATACATATGAATCATATGTTCGTAAACGAGGCTTACAGGGTTTGGCACGGTGAGCCTTTTAAGGAAGGTTATCTCCAGGCTCCGCCAAACACCGATCATTTCGACCTTCATGATCAGGGACCAACAACCGATACCAGGTATAAAGCACTGGAATTGATCCCTGAATTAAACATAGGCGGTTTTTTCGACGCCGGAGATTTTGATATCGAGACTGGATCGAACATTGGCGTGGTACAGAACTTTGTCCAAACATGGGAATATTTCAAGCCCTTACGCGATCAGATTTTTGTTGACCAGAAGCAACGTTATGTTGATCTTCACCGACCGGATGGGACACCAGATATGTTGCAGTTTATCGAACATGGAACATTGAACCTGGTAGCTCAGGCAGAGATTATCGGCCACATGGCACAAACTCTCTCTAATGCTGTTCTCGACAATTACCATCACCTTGGTGACGCAGCCTCAATAACCGACGGCCTTCCTTATAATCCGAACCTTGGCCCTTACGAAATAGCCCCTGACGGCCGCTCGAGCGGAGTTAAGGATGATATGTGGGCATTTACAAGCCGTAATCCTGGTCTCGATCTCAGAGCAGCAACGATGTTTGCCGCAGCAAGCCGGGCGTTGAAGGGTTATAACGACGATCTTTCGGCAAGGGCGTTGCAACAGTCAAAAAGACTTCTGAAAGAGGCAACGGAATTACTCGCCAATCGGCCACAGGATAGCTTGGGCAGGGGCGGCAGATCAGCAGATATTGCCACCAATCTTCAACTGTATATCTCAACCGGGGAGCAACAATACATCAATAAATTTCAGGAACTTTTATGGCCTGCACTTGAACGAAGCGTTAATTTCAACCTTTTGACGGCATTACATGCCATACCGCACATGGACGCATCATTCAAAGAAAAACTCCGGCCGTATGTTGTAAAGTACAAAGAATACATCGACGGGCTTGAAAAGGATAACCCCTACGGAGTGCCCATCGGACTTGGTAACTGGGCAGGAAGCGGAGATGTGGTGAGCTTTGGTACCACCATTTGCTTTGCCACCAAACATTTCCCTGATATTGTCGACGCCAGCCATGCTTTCAAGACCACCAACTGGCTATTTGGCTGCCATCCGTATCACAATTATTCATTAGTGGCAACGGTAGGCGCCGCTCGTCCCAAAGCAGTCTTTTATGGTAATAACAGGGCTGATTTCTCATTTATTCCGGGCAATGTTGCTCCGGGTATATTATTCAGAAAACCCGACCACTTTGAAAACTACGACGACTGGCCATTTTTGTGGGGACAAAACGAAGGCACGATTGGTGGAAATACCAGCTACTTAATTTTTGGATCAGCTTTTAAGAATTTATTAAAATAGGAAGTTGTTTTTTTGAGCTACGCCAAAATCTGAAAACGATTTAATGAACAATAGCAACTTTAAATTGAACAAAAGCCAATTCAAAGTTACTCATTCAGAATATTGTAAGATAGATGCTAATATTTTAAGACCAAAGAAGACTGAAGAGCCCTAAATTTTTATTTTGTATATGTGCTTTTAACAAAACTTCATATTCCACCTGCAGGAGACAATATAGTTCATCGACCGGAACTTTATGAGAAATTGAACATTGGGCTTAGTCGAAAGCTAATTGTAATCTCTGCTCCTGCCGGATTTGGCAAAACATTCCTGTTAAGTGACTGGATCCATCAGCACAAGATTCCAACAGCATGGTTTTCACTCGACAAAGGAGATAATGATCCGGTAGAATTTTTAAGTTATATAATTTCAGGAATACAAGGTATTCATGCAGCATTTGGACAAAGTGCTCTCAAGCTGTTAAATTCACCAAACAGACCATCCGGTGAATCAATAGTCAGCTTATTAATCAACGAAATACTCGAAATCGATCAAAATTTTCTATTAGTACTTGACGATTTCCATTTAATTGAAAGCAGCGATATTCTAAAAATAGTCACCTATATATTAGAACATATTCCGGGTAATATCCATATTGCAATTCTGACCCGTTCTGACCCGGGACTTTCTGTTTCAAGGTTAAGAAGCCAGCACCAACTGGTTGAGTTACGTTCATCAGACCTGAGTTTTTCGGCAAATGATATTTCCATTTTGTTCAATAAAAAGCTGAAATTGGGATTATCCATTGAAGATGTTATTTCGCTTGAAACAAAAACTGAAGGCTGGATTGCAGGATTGCAACTCACAGCTTTGTCAATGCAAGGCCGTGAAGATATTTCTGCATTTATTCAGGATTTAAAAGGTGACAACCGTTATATCATGGATTATCTGATGGAGGAGGTACTCAAGATTCAAACAGATGACATCAAAGAATTTTTATTACAAACATCAATACTGGAGCAAATGTCAGCTCCTTTATGTAACGCTGTTTTGAATAGAAATGACAGTCAACAGATTCTTGAAGCGCTGGAAAAAAATAACATGTTTGTTATTCCTTTAGATACTGATAGGACCTGGTATAGATATCATCATCTCTTTGCGGAGTTACTAAAACAGAGACTTCATCAAAAAGACAAAGCAACCATTATTGATCTTCATAATACAGCAAGTGAGTGGTTTCATAATAATTCAATGTCACTGTTAGCTATTGAACATAAAATAGAGACAGAGGATTTCGAAAAAAGCATTCAATTTCTTGGAGAAATTGCAGAGGCTATGTGGAAAAACGGACAACATGCCGCTATTATGAAGTATGGTGATCTACTACCTGATGAAATCATTATAAAGAATTCAGATTTCTGTTTATACTATGCATGGATATTAATTATAGCCGGTCAAATTCAGAAAGCCGAACCTTTTTTAGTGAGTGCCGAAATAATTACTGTGCAGATCATTAATAATATAAATTCATCAAACCAGGAAGTTCAGTATTATAAGAAACTGTTAGGAAAAATATATATTGCATTTGCTTATATGAATTCACTTTTAGCACGTTCTGAGAAAATTTTTGAATATAGCAAATCTGCCGTGGAAAACCTCCCGGAGGATGATCCGTTTTGGTATAGCTGGGGACAATACGCAATTGGTATAGCAGAGATGTTTCGTGAAAACTTTAAGGAATGTAGTAAAGCGTTTGAAAGTGCACTGGTCTATGCTAAAAAATCAGGAAACATCTATCTTATTTCTACCATTGCGGCCAGGTTATCTGCCCTTGAAGCAAGGATGGGGCTTTATACATTATCTTATCAGAGATGCTCCGACCTTATAACCTTTATGAAGGAAAGTGGTTATTCCCAGATTACAAAATCGGAATCCACCTTTAACGGGCTGTATTCCTTTATGGCAGGTGTAGAATCTATGCGCACAAATTTCGATGATGCGCTGGAAAACATTAAAACTGCCTATAGCTTATGTAAAAACGAATCAGACAATACCTTTAAAGTGAATATGTTAGTGATTTACGCACTTACTTTATACGGGCGTGGAGATATTGCTGGTGTAAAAAAAATGCTAAATGAAGCGGATGATATTGTTAAACTAAATATTATTTTCCCCAGCTCTATGGCGATGTATATTGCCATGAAGGGATTTATGCTGGTTGAACAGAATGAACTTGAAAAAGCGAATCAATTTTTTAGGGAAAATGGATTAGAAATTGATAAAAAAATATCTCATTCGAATGATTTTGGATATTGTCCTTATGCTGTTTTATTAATAATCAAAAGGAAATTCAAGGAGGCGGAGATTCTTCTTTCAAAATTATTGAAAATGGCACAAGCAGCGAATAGAATTGAGAGAATAATTGAAATTAAAGTCATATATGCCATTTTGAATAAAGCCACCTGGGAGAATGAAAAAGCCTTAATAAACCTGATTGAAGCATTAGAGGCTGCTGCCTGTGATAACATTTTGATGTCTTTTGTTCTCTATCATTCCTGGATAAGCGATTTACTAAAAGAAGTATTCAGAATACAGGCAACTACAAAAACTAATATCCCAAAGAAATTGATCGACAAGCTTAAACTCACAATAGAAAAAAGAGAGAAGTTTAAGAAGATTAATTTGGAATCCGGGTTAAGCGAACGCGAATTCGACACGCTAAAACTAATTGCCGAAAATTTATCGAACCAGGAGATAGCCGATAAATTGTATATTTCATTACACACAGTTAAAACGCATGTGAAAAAAATTCTTCTGAAATTAGAAGTTGATTCTCGAATACGAGCTGTAACTAAAGCAAAAGAGATTGGAATAATATAACTTCTATTCCAGTCTGCTGTTCCCGGAAAAACCTATTTTATTTAAATCACTCTTTTGAATCACTCTCAGGAGTGATTTTTTTTTGATGGGTGTACCCGACTTTTGCTTAAGAACTTTCTCATGACCGAAGGGAATAACTTCTCTCATGACCGAAGGGAATAACTTCTCTCATGACCGAAGGGAATAATTTAATCAATATGAATAAGAATCTGAAAAACATGGAAATTAAAAAGTAAGAAATCATGAAAATCGAAACAATTAAAAAGAAGGGTTTTGCAATTTCGATAATTGCATTTCCGGTTTTGCTGCTTACAGGGTTTATAATGCACCCCAATCTCCTGAAACTCGAGGCACTGCAAACTGTAGAACAACTGGTCGGAAGGTTTCATAATCAGCCCATATTCCATATTGGGCATTTAATTGTCATGTTTGCCGTCCCTGTAATAATGATAGCTCTGATCAGTTTCATGAATGTTTTGCAGGGTAAAGGCAAACGATTAGGTTTCTGGGGCGGAATAATAGGTTTATTCGGAGCATTTATTTTAGCTGTCGATAAGGGAGCTTTGTGTTTGGTGCTTTCAGCATTCGATACTTTGCCAGAAGCTCAATTTCAAGAGTTCGTTCCGTTTCTCAGTGTTATTGTAAACAAAACTGGTTTGCTTTGGGTGGTATGGTTGTTGCCACTATTACCAATTGGCGCAGCTATTCAGGCATTTGGTCTGATGAAAGAAAGATTTATTGGCAAATGGCAAGGCATTTGCATTGTTGCCGGACTTTTACTCCTAAACAATCCGGATATAGAATTCATTAGTACTGTTGGCGCTCTATTAATGTGTGCAGGATATATTCCCTGGGGTGTAAGAATTCTTCGGGGCAGAATGAAATGTTCCTCAAAAGCCTGCCCTATATATGACACAAAAAGGGACAAGAGTTTCAAATGTCTGCAGCCATGTGGATAGTTAATAGAGAAAAAAAGTTAAGCTATTGCATGATCTTCTTCACATTACAATTTGATATATTTAGAAATGATTAACGGATAGTTTAATTATATGGAAAAAACGAATGCAATTGTATGCACTAAATATGGCCCACCTGAAGTTCTTCAGCTAAGCAAGGTTCAGAAACCAACTCCAAAAGATGATGAGGTGCTTATTAAAATACATGCTACAGCAGTAACAGCAAGTGATACTTTCATCAGGGGATTTAAAATACCTATTCAATTCCGGATACCGATGCGGATAATGCTGGGAATAAGAAAACCGAGAAATCCGGTAATAGGATTAGTGCTTGCAGGTGAAATTGAATCAGCAGGAAAAAAAATAAGACGGTTTAAGACGGGTGACCAGGTATTTGGACTTACCGGATTAGGACTAGGCGCTTATGCTGAGTACAAATGCATGAAAGAGACCGATTCGAAGCAAGGATGCCTGGCATTAAAACCAGAGAACATAACATATGAAGAAGCAACTGTAGCTGCTTATGGCGGACTTCTCGCATTTCAGTTTATGGAAAAAGGAAATATCTGCCGTGGACAAAATGTGCTTATATACGGAGCGTCCGGAACAACAGGAACTGCTGCAATTCAGTATGCCCGATATCTGGGTGCCAATGTAACCGGTGTATGCAGCGCAACAAACCTGGAACTGGTGAAATCGCTGGGAGCTGATACTGTTATTGACTATAAGGGTGTTGATACATTAGACCCGGGCTTTCAATATGATTTTATACTTGATGCTGTTGGTAAAAGAAAAACTTCAAGATTGAAAAATGCCTGCAAAAAAGCTCTTGCTCAGGGAGGCAAATATGTGACAATTGATGATGAAGCCCTGTTGTTAGATTCAAAGCGTCTGGCTTTGATTAAAGAGTTGACTGAAGCAGGTCATCTAAAAGCAATTATTGACAGAACCTATCAGTTTGAGGAGATAGCCGAGGCTCACAGGTATGTTGAGAAAGGACATAAAAAAGGAGGAATAGTAATAAAAATAAAATAGAAAAATAACCGGATATTCTTTCATTTTATCCTGGATAAGAGATTTTTCAGGCGACAGACCATTTTCAGGACTTCATGTTCATGGCCTTTTTAATGCCATTATCCCCCTGATGCGACCTTTATTATGCAAAAAAATCTGCATCATTCCTGCCAATAAAAACTTTCCAAGAACTCTCAGGCTTACGTCAAAAAATAGTTTGGAGAAATGATTACATTTGAAACTATACACCAATTTGTAGCATACTGATCATTAATACCAGGAATTAATTTGTATATGTGCTTCTAACAAAACTACATATTCCTCCTGCCGGAGACAATATAGTTCATCGACCGGAACTTTATGAGAAATTGAACTTAGGGCTTGGTCGAAAACTAATTGTCATCTCTGCTCCTGCCGGATTTGGCAAAACATCCCTGTTGAGTGACTGGATCAATCAACTAAAGATTCCAACTGCATGGTTTTCACTCGACAATGGTGATAATGACCCTGTAGAATTCTTAAGTTATATCATATCAGGAATACAAGGTATTCATGCAGCATTTGGGCAAAGTGCCCTCAACCTTTTAAAATCACCAAATAAACCAGGCCCGGAATCAATTACCGGTCTTTTAATCAACGATATACTAAAAATTAATAGTGACTTTTTATTAGTACTTGACGATTTCCATCTGATCAGCAATAATGAAACCTTGAAATTAGTTGCTTTTTTATTGGAACGAATTCCTGGTAATATACATATTGTAATCCTAACCCGATCGGATCCTGCACTACCAATTGCCAGGTTAAGAAGTCAGAATCAACTGGTTGAGTTGCGTTCATCAGACCTGAGTTTTTCCGTGAATGATATTTCTGATCTATTTAATAAAAAATTAAAACTTAAACTCTCAATTGATGATGTTTATTCGCTTGAAACTATTACCGAAGGCTGGATTGCAGGACTGCAACTAACAGCCTTGTCAATGCAAGGCCGTGAAGATATTTCAGGTTTTATTCATGATTTAAAAGGAGGTAACCGGTACATCCTGGATTATTTGATGGACGAGGTACTAAAGATTCAAACAGAGGATATCAGGGAGTTCTTAATACAGACTTCAGTTTTAGAACAAATGTCGGCCCCGTTATGCAATAAAGTTTTAAACAGAAACGACAGCGGGTTAATTCTCGAAACCCTGGACAAAAACAACATGTTTATCGTTCCTCTTGATGACGAAAGACATTGGTACAGGTATCACCATCTTTTTGCCGATTTGCTAAAACAAAGGCTTCAGCAAAAAGATCAAATCTCTGATTTTTGATATTCACAATAAAGCATGTGATTGGTTTGAACAAAACAACATGGTAGATTTGGCAATAGAGCATGCTTTGGAAATTAAAAACTATGAAAAAAGCATTCAGTTGCTTGGTGAAATAGTAGAGAGTATGTGGGAAAACGGGTTGCATGCTGCAATACTTAAATATGGTAGATTTAATTCCAGATGAACTGATTAAAAACAATCCCGAATTTTGTCTTTATTATGCCTGGATTTTAATATCAGCAGGCAAACTGGAACAAGCCAAGCCTTACCTGACAAGTTCAGAATATATAACAACAAATAGACTTGCTGACAAAAATATATCCGGCGACAATATTGATTATAATAAGAATCTGTTAGGAAAAATTTTTGTTGCATTTGCCTATTTGAATTCAAATGAAGAACATCCGGAGAGAATTATTGAATATCTGTGAAAAAGCAATGGAAAACCTGAAAGAGGATAATCCATTGTGGTTTAGCTGGATATGGTTTTCTTACGGTATTGCATATTTTTCCGGGGGTGATATACAAGAAAGCAACAAGGCTTTCAAAAATGCATGGGAATATGGTAAAAAATCGGGTAATCTCTACCTGATTTCTACCATAGCTTTCAGAGTTGCAGATATCGAACAACAATTGGGTCATTACAAGTCTGCTTATAAAAAATGTTCCGATCTTTTAGCTTTCATGAAGGAAAGAGGATATTCGCAAATAGCAAAAACAGAATGGACTTATGCCGGACTATTTATTGTGATGGCAGGTACACAAGCCGGTTGGGCAAATATGGATAAGGCACATGAATATATAAAAATTGCTTATGATTTAAGCAAAACCACCAGGGACATCTCTATTAAAATACCCATATTAATGATTTATTCAATAGTACTATTTGAATGTGGGGATACAACGGGGACAGAAAAGAAAATGAATGAGATAGAAGATATATTAAACCAAAATTATATCGCTCCGTTTTTAATATATATATATCTAAGTACGAAAATATTTATACTGGTTGAAATGGGTCAACTCGACCAGGCTGAGAATCTTATTTCGGAATATGGTTTAGGACTTGATAAAAAGAAATCTCACATTGATGATTCGGCATATATCTCGTATGCCCGCTTACTTATTGCCCAATATAAATTAGATGAAGCTGAATCACTGCTTTCAGAATTATTTGCCCTGGCAAACGAAAGTAAAAGAATTGAAAGGTTGATTGGGATTAAAATGTATTATGCAATTATTTATAAAATGAGAGGCAATCATGAAAAAGCCGTTATAAATGTTATCGAAGCTATGGAGATGGCCGCCAATGAAAATTTATTTTCGTACTTTCTTGTTGACCTGCAACATACGAAGGATTTATTGAACGAAGTGTTTAGAATTCAGGCTACTGCAAAAACCAAAATTCCGGCGAAGTTTGTTGATGCCCTTACGCTCCTTATAGAAAGAAAGGAAAAAAGCAGGAAAATTCATGTAGCAATAGATTTAAGTGGCCGCGAATTGGATACCCTTAAATTGATTGCCCAGGATTTATCCAACCAGGAAATTGCCGATAAATTATTTATTTCTTTGAATACGGTTAAAACACATGTGAAGAATATTTACCTCAAACTTGAAACAGACAACCGCACAAAAGCGATTGCAAAAGCCAAAGAGCTGGGAATAATATAATTATGAATGATGAATTATTAATTATGAATGCTGAACAATACGTGTTAATTCCCAATTCATAATTCATCATTCATCATTCATAATTTAAAAATCACCCCTCGAATCACCCTCAGGGGTGATTTTTTTTTGATGCCACGGCCTTTCCTTTGTCTAAGAATTTTCTCATGACCGAAGGAATATTTTAATATCAGATAAAATGAAAGGCAAAAGTATAATTATGGTTCAAGGACATCTTGATACAAACTGGAAACACTGGTTTGAAGGCATGACTATCAGTTATGCAGGCAATAACACAATACTTTCCGGAAATATTAAGGATGAAGCTCATTTACATGGGATTTTAAATCAGATCAGGGATTTTAACCTGAAGCTCATTTCAGTCAATTCGCTGGAAGAATAAAATAATTAGGTAGTTAATAATTTAAAACAGACAAAATGAAAAAGTTTATTTCAACAACATTAATGATTGCCGTGCTCAATACACTGGCTTTTAGTCAAAACCTCACGCAAACAGTAAGAGGAACCATTGTGGATATGGATAGTAAATTACCGTTACCAGGTGCCACTTTAGTGATACTTGGTACCGACCCGATGATTGGAACATCAACAGATATGAACGGTATATTCAGATTTGAAAAAATCCCTCTGGGTAGAATAGTCGTAAAAATCTCTTACATAGGTTATGAAACGAAAACCATTTCAGATATTGTAGTAAACTCTGGTAAAGAGGTAGTTCTGGATTTCTCGATGCAGGAATCTGTTATAAAAATTAATGAAGCTGTTGTTAAGGCATACAAGAATAAAGGAGAAGCCATAAACGACATGTCGCAGCTAAGTTTGCATTCCATTACCCTTGAAGAAACAAAACGTTTTACCGGAGGGATGGACGATCCTGCCCGGGTAGTTTCCTCTTTTGCAGGAGTAGCCAGTACGCCCGATGGAAGCAGCGATATTATTGCACGTGGAAACTCACCCAAATACATGCAATGGCGTTTGGAAGGAGCAGAAATTTCAAGTCCCTACCATATGGATGATCAAAATTCCTCGTTTGGAGCACTTACGGCGCTAAACAATAATTTGCTGGCCACTTCCGATTTTTATACAGGAGCCTTTTCGCCGGAATATGGTGATGTAATATCGTGTGTTTACGATGTAAAACTCAGGTCGGGAAATAATGAAAAGTTTGAAGCAACCGGCGGAATTGGTATAATGGGTACAGAACTTACCCTCGAAGGTCCGTTTAAAAAAGGTTATGCAGGCTCATTCCTGTTTAATTACAGGTACTCTACAATTTCGCTGATTAATGACCTGGGGCTGGTGGATGTGCCGGGAGTTCTGAATTATCAGGATGCAACCTTTAAAGTAAATCTGCCTACTAAAAGAACAGGTACTTTTTCCTTCTATGGGTTAGGCGGTTTAAGTGGTTTTTCAATGGAGAATTTGGGGCCATCCGGCATGACCACACCAGGCAGTACAACAGCTAATGCTCTTATCAGCAAGGATTATTACAAGGCAAATTACCTTGCTAATCTTGGAATGAACCATATGTTGTCGATTAATAAAAAAAGCTTTGTTAAGACCTCTCTTAATTATTCAGGAACTGGCGCTGACGATGATATTTATGAGACGGATACAATAAAAACCTATGACAATGAAGGTGAGTCAGTAGGCGATTCCGTTTCTTCCAGAATCCATACGATTCAAAGCAGGATTGTGAATTCAGCAATCAGGGGAGCAATTACTTATAGCAATAAAATCAATCCTAAAAATAAAATTCAGATAGGGACAAAATACACGCTATATAACTTCAATTACAATCAAAACATCTATAGTAACAAAGAAGCTTCGGTGATAAACGTAAATGACTTTAAAAATAATTTAAGTACAATAAATAATTTTATAAGCTGGAAACACAGCTTTAATGAGAAAGTAATTACTGTGGCCGGATTACACAATATGAATATTTTAAGCAATAATATAAGCACACTTGAACCCAGATTAAGTATAAACTGGAAAATTGATAAAACCAATTCAGTGCATGCAGGATACGGTATGCACAGCACAACGGAAAGTGTACACAACTATTTTACCAGGATTCCACAAGATGATGGTAGTTTCCTGGAACCAAACAAAAACCTCGGGTTGTTAAAAGCCCATCATTATGTATTGGGCTATGAAAAACGCTTTACGGAAAATTTAGTGGGGAAGATTGAGGTATACTACCAGGACCTTTACAATTTACCGGTCGAAAACAACGACACCAGTTATTATGCCACCATTAACGAAGGCATCGATTATAAATATGTTGAACTGGTTAATAAAGGCAACGGCAAAAACTACGGTGTGGAAATTTCCGTTGAACGGTTTTTTGATAATAATTTCTACTTTTTAATCAATAGTTCGATATTCGATTCGAAATACAAATCGTTGGAAGGGGTGTGGCGAAATACCCGGTATAATAACAAATATATTGTGAATATTTTATTTGGGAAAGAGTTTAAAAACCTTGGTAAAAAACAGAATCAGTCCCTGGCATTGAATTCAAAGATTTTCTTTGAGGGTGGCCAACGGTATATTCCTCTCATAAGAGATAATCAGGGAAATGTAGCCGTTGAACCCGAAAACGACAGATATTTTGACTATAGCAAAGCCTATGACGATAAACTTGACAATATCTTTCTGTTGAATTTATCGGTTAGCTACAAGTTCAACAAACCCAGGGCTACACACGAAATTTTCCTTGATCTGATGAACCTTACAAACGGTCAGGCCAGAATGTCTGAATATTATGATGCTAATAAACCGGGTAATGTTGGCTATACTACCCAGTTTGGATTTTTCCCAAACCTGATGTACCGGGTATATTTTTAATTTAAAATACCCGGAAATGAAATCAACAAGTATAACTGCAAACTTCTGATTATCATTAAGGATAATTAAATTATGATAAGAATATTTGCTAATTTGCAGTTATGCTTTTAACAAAACTACATATTCCTCCTGCCGGAAATAATATAGTTCACCGGTCAGGACTATTTGAGAAGCTGAATACCGGGTTAAGCCGGAAGCTGATTCTGGTTTCCGCTCCTGCCGGATTCGGTAAAACAACAGTTGTGAGCGACTGGATCAATCAGAATAAGATCCCTGCAGCATGGTTCTCACTCGACAACGGGGACAATGACCCGGTAGATTTTCTAAGCTATATAATTTCAGGTATTCAAAGTATTCATACAGCATTTGGAGAAAGTGCCCTCAAACTGTTAAATTCACCCAACAGGCCATCAGGCGAATCCATTGCCAGCCTGTTGATCAACGAAATACTTGATATCAATCAAAACTTCTTATTGGTACTGGACGATTTTCATTTGATTAAGAGCAGCGAGATATTGAAATTAGTAACCTATCTGTTAGAGCGTATTCCCGGTAATATCCATATTGCAATCCTTACCCGTTCCGACCCGGCACTATCTGTATCAAGATTAAGAAGTCAACACCAATTGGTTGAGTTACGTTCATCAGACCTGAGTTTTTCGGCAAATGATATTTCCATCCTGTTCAATAAAAAACTCAAATTAGGCTTATCTGTTGACGATGTTTATTCTCTTGAAACAAGAACCGAAGGCTGGGTTGCAGGTTTGCAGTTAACAGCTTTGTCAATGCAGGGCCGTGAGGATATTTCAGGATTTATACAGGACTTAAAAGTGGATAACCGCTATATAATGGATTATCTGATGGAGGAGGTGTTAAAGATCCAGACAGATGAGATCAAAGAATTCCTGCTTCAAACATCCATTCTTGAACAAATGTCTGCTCCTTTATGCAACGCTGTTTTGAACAGAAATGATAGTCAGCTGGTTCTCGAGACGCTGGAAAAAAACAACATGTTTGTAATTCCCCTGGATACTGAGAGGACCTGGTACAGGTATCATCACCTCTTCGCAGATTTATTAAAACAAAGACTTCATTTAGGAGAAAAAACAGCCCTTACTGAACTTCATAATAAGGCAAGTGAGTGGTTTAATAATAATTCAATGCCCTTAAAGGCAATTGATCATGCAATAGAAATTGGGAATTTTGAAAAAAGCATAGAGATTTTGGGTGAGGGAATTGAAAAACTGTGGGAAAATGGACACCATGTTGCTATTATAAAATATGGAGATTTAATACCGGATCATTTCATTAAAAAGAGCGCTGAGTTTTGCCTGTATTATTCATGGGTACTTGTAACATCAGGTCAAACAGATAAAGCAACTTCCATGTTGTTGCGTGCAGAGGCTATTACCCGGAAAGCTTTAACCGGAAAAGATTTAACAATTCTAAACATTAAATATCAAAGAAAACTATTAGGCAAGATAGCAGTAGCAACTTCGTATTCAAAAACGCTAACAGAAAATCCGGATAAAATAATTGAATATTGTAACACTGCATTAAAAAACCTTACCGATGATGAACCACTCTGGCTTGGCTGGACATGGTTTTCAATGGGAATAGCCCATTTTTCGAAGGGTGATTTACCTGAAAGTCTCCGCTTGTATCAAATAGCGTTTGACTATGGTAAAAAATCTGGGAATTTGCATTTAATTTCAACTGTTGCCTTAAGGATGTCGGACACAGAACAGCAGCTTGGGCATTACCATTCAGCTTATGAGAAATGCACTGATTTATTAGCACTTATAAAAGATAAAGGGTATTCTGAAGTTATTCAATCCGAATGGACGTATGCGGGTTTGTTTGCAATTATTGGCAACACTCAATATATGTGGGGAAATTCAGACGAAGCCTATGTAAACGCAAAAAAAGCATATGAACTTTCCAGAAAAGGTAACGATATAATGTTGGAAATTTTAGTGCTCATTCTTTATTCAATTGTGCTTTTTGAACGTGGAGAAAACCTGATCGCCGAAATGAAAATTTTAGAGGCCGAAAGGCTTTGTAATAAAAATCAATTTTCTCCCTATTTGAAAAATTACCTGATGGCCTTGAAACTTATTCGTGCAATCGAATCGAAACAGTTCGAAAAAGCATCAATATTAATCCAGGAACTTAATCTTAGTCCTGACAGTGAAATAACTCATGTCAACGAAACCACTTATTTGGGATATGCCCGCTATTTCCTCGCTATTGGCGAAGCCAAAAAGGCTGAGCAAATACTTACCAGGCTTTATAAAATAGTTAAAGCCGGAAAAAGAATAGAAAGATTAATTGTGGTAGAAGTTACTTATGCTATTTATAATAAAATGATAGGTGAAGTTGACAAGGCAACTAAGAACCTTTTGGTAGCAATGGAACTTGCTGCCTCCGAAAATCTTATAATGTTCTTTATTAACGGGAATGAACAAATATATGACTTGCTTTTAGAAATCATAAAGAAACATTCGTTCGAAAACTCAGAAATACCCATGACTTTTCTTGATAACCTAAAAGTTATTATTGAAAAGAAAAAAAAGCATAAAAAAAACCATACAACAGCAGGGTTAAGTAATCGTGAAATTGATACACTTAAACTAATTGCGGACAACCTTTCAAACCAGGAAATAGCAGATAAATTATTTATTTCTTTAAATACAGTCAAAACGCATGCTAAGAATATTTTCCTGAAATTAGAAGTTGATTCCCGGATACAAGCTGCACCTAAAGCAAAAGAGCTTGGAATTATCTGATTATGAATGATGAATGGCAATTGTTAATTCAGAATTTAAATTCACACAACCAATAGAACACAACCAAAATGAAAGCCATTGTATACACAAAATATGGCCCTCCGGAGGTTCTTCAACTCAAAGAGGTGCCAAAACCTTCACCCAAAGACAATGAAGTACTGATTAAAATACGCGCAACAACCGTAAATCGAAATGACTGCGGATTTCGAAAACCGGAATATCCCGTAATTATCAGGTTGGTCAATGGCCTCTTTAAGCCTAAAAAAACTGTATTAGGGAGTGAACTTGCCGGCGAGATTGAAGCTGTTGGAAAAAATGTAAAAACATTTAAACCGGGTGACCAGGTTTTTGGATTAAGCACATTTAATTTTGGAGCACATGCGGAATACATTTGTCTGCCCGAAACAGGTTCAATCGTCACAAAGCCGGCTAATATATCATACAATGAAGCGGCTGCCGTATGCGATGGACTAACGCTTGCATTTACCTACATCAGGAAAATAGATTTTACAAATGAAAAAAAAATTCTGATCAACGGAGCCTCAGGATCTATAGGTTCTGCCTGTGTGCAGCTTGCCAGATATTATGGTGCTGAAATCACCGCCGTATGCAATACCAGGAATTTAGAACTGGTGAAAAGGCTGGGTGCAGATGAAGTAATTGATTATACAAAAGAAGATTTTACGAAAAGTGGTAATTTGTATGATGTTGTTATTGATGCCGTGGGTAAAAGTTCCTTTTTCCGGTGCAAAAAAATACTTAAACCAGGCGGAGTATATTTCTCAACAGAACTTGGCTTTTTAGCACAGAATATTTTTCTGGCACTCCTGGCTCCAATCCTCAGCATCCTGCCTGGCCGGAAGAAAGGTAAAAAAGTTAAATTTCCGATTCCAAAGGACAGTAAAGAAGATATTGTCTTTTTTAAAGAGCTGATTGAGGCAGGGAAGTATAAAGCGGTTATAGACAGAAGTTACACCCTGGAAAAAATTGTTGAGGCTGCAAAATATGTTGAAACAGGTCAGAAAGCCGGAAATGTAGTAATAGTTGTGGAACATAATGATCAATGAGAATATTATTTCTATCGATAAAGTATATAATATTAATCATGTAACAGCCTAAATACATACAGTGAAAAATTCAGAAAGAAAGCATTGTATTTTTCTATTGTTAGGACTTTTGATAAGTCTTACAGATTGTTCAAAACAGAGTCCTGCCAATACGACCAGAAATACCTTCGTTATAGACGGAAGAAGCAGAACATATTTACTCCATTTGCCTGAAAATCTCAAAAACAATGCTCCATTGGTATTTGTGATTCATGGTTATGGTGATTCTTCGAAAGGATTTCGAAAGTTCACTAAGATGGACTCGATTGCTGATAAATATGGTTTTGCTGTTTGCTACCCCGAAGCCACTTTGGGTGCCGATAGTCTTCGGTCATGGAATGTAGGCTATTCAAACTATGGTGTTAACGATATTGGCTTTATAAGTGCCCTGGCATCCTTTTTACAAAAGAAGCATAAGTTAAGTGTTAAGAATACATTTTGCACGGGTATGTCGAATGGTGGTGATATGACTATACAAATGGCTTGCTTAAAGCCTGAGTTGTTTAGGGCTTTTGCTCCCGATGTGGGTTGCCTGATGTACTGGCTGTACGATTCCTGTAAACTAAAAAATATCACCCCGGTTTTTATGATTAACGGCACCAATGACAGGACTACTTTTTGGGAGGGTGAAAAGGATTATCCGGCCATTGGACCGAATGGTTATATGAGTACCCCCCAAATGGTAAACATATTTGTTGGTTTGAACGAATGCACGCTGGTTAAAATAGATACTTTACCTGATATCAATAAAGGTGACAGCAGTTTTGTTGTTCGTGCAAAGCATATCAACTGTAGAAATAATACCCAGATATGGTTTTATTCGATTATTGGCGGAGGTCATGACTGGCCTGGAGTACAGGGCAATATGGATTTCAACGCCAGTGAAGAGATATGGTTATTTTTCGCACAGTTTGTTGATTAGCTTTAATTCTTTTAAAACAGACATGAATTAAATTTAAAGCGTAGTATCAGTCCATACCTGCGACTACACAGCACGAAAAGTTGAATCAGAAACGAACTGAATGGGGGTTTTATTAAATTTCTTTTTGAAGCAACGCGTAAAATAGCTGTGATCGTTAAACCCTACCAGTGTGGCAATTTCCGAAATACTGATGTCTTTGTTTTTCATCATTCTGGAAGCTTCAGTAATTCTAACATTCCGAATAAACTCGTTGGGTGACATACCAGTCAGGCTTTGAATCTTCCGGTACAGGGTGGAATGGCTGACATGAATTTTTTCGAGCAACATGGTTACATTGAAATCAGGATTATCGATATTTTCCATAATGGAGCCGCTAATTTGCTGCATAAAATCAATATTCATTTGCGACAATCCCCCCGGATGAAATTCGGATGGAATACCCACTGAGTATTTTTCTTTTATGATTTCCCTTTGTTTTTTAAGCGATTCAATCCTGGCTTTCAGCAATTTCATATCCAGGGGTTTGGCTATATAGGAATCTGCCCCGGCCAAATATCCTTCATACCGGTCATCGTTGGTAACCTTTGCTGTAAGAAGGATAATCATGATGTGGTTGAAATTAATGTCATCCTTTAACTTTTTGCACATCTCAAATCCATTCATTCCGGGCATCATTATATCACTCACAATCAGATCGGGATGCAGGTTACAGGCGGTTTCATACCCGTCGATCCCATCTTTTGCTTCAAATACCTGGTAAAATTTTAACAAATGTCTGCAGATCAGTTTTCTCAAATCATCATTGTCTTCCACTACCAAAACACAAAAACTTCTGTTTGCCATTAGCCGATCCGCGTAATCAGAATTCTGAATATCCTCTGTGTCCATGACCTCGTCCAAAACAACTTTAAATTCACCTGCCGGATGGTTCGGTAAGGTGCTTTGGCTCCTCTTTCGCTTCCTGCAAATTCTTATTCAGGGGAATTCGGATTGTAAACACGCTGCCTTCCCCTTCATTATTGCTTTTCACATTAATTGTACCCTGATGCAGGTCGACTATGTTTTTAACCAGATGAAGACCGATACCTACCCCAAAAGTCCTTCCTGTAACTGAAGTCACCTGGTAAAAACGATCGAAAATGTGTTCAATTTCCTTTTCGGAGATACCCGATCCGGTATCCTTTACGACTATTTCCAAAAACTCCTTTCCAGTGGTTTCCAAAACGGAATATTCAACCTTTATACAACCGCCTTTATTTGAATACTTAAAAGCATTAGTAACCAAATTGGACAAAATGGTTTCAATTTTTTCCACATCGCAATAAATGGCTTTATCTATTTTCCCGGTGACATAAAACTCCATGTTCTTTCTTTGTGCCATAGGCAGAAACAATTCCTTCAGCTTTTCAAATACTTCATCTATAAAGGTAAGTTGAATATTAAGCCGCATATCTCCTGATTCTATTTTCCTGAAATCGAGGAGCTGCTTTATCAATGTAATCAGGCGGTTTACGTTCATCCAGATTGATTGCAGGGTGGTTTTGTCCACACCCTGTTTGTCATTCAGTTCTTCTATTCCGCACGAAATAATGGATAACGGGGTAAGTAACTCATGTGACACATTGGTAAAAAACCGCAATTTGAATTCGTTTATATTTTCATTTTTCACCCGCTCCAGTTTTTCAATTTCAAAAGCCTGTTTCATTTTCAGGTTATTCATTCTAAACCAGAAAATCAGATAAAGAACTGACAGGAAAAGGAATATGTAAATAGTTATCGCCAACTTTGAAAAAAACGGGGAAGGTTTTACGATAAAGGTAAGCTGAACCGGTTCCTGATTCCAGATCCAGCTGTTATTGGCTGCCTTTACCAAAAAGGTATATTTACCCGGAGGAACGTTTGTATATACTGCTTTCCGGTTGTTGTAATCCGACATGATCCAGTCATTGTCAAAACCTTCCAGCTTATGCATGAATTTGTTGTTTTTCGACTGTGAATACGATAAAGCCGAAAAATTCACAGAGAAATTATTTTCCAGGTTCGAAAGAACGAGCCTGTTGTCTTGTATTCTTTCCACTGCAACGGGTTTATTGTTGATCTCAATTTTGGTCACAACTACGGGCGGTATGTACAGGTTTGGCTGAAATTCATTGGGATTAAACCTGTTAAAACCATGGATCCCGCCGATATAGATCCTGCCTTCCTTGTCTTTAAATGAGGCCCCCATGTTAAATATATTCCCCTGCAAACCATCTTCGACAGTGAAGTTCTGAATATTCAATTCATCATTGTCAACTACAAACCTCACCAGTCCTTTATTCGTGGTGGCCCAAATTGCATTGGAATTGTCGGGGATCAGATTGTAAACCGTATTGCCCGTGAATTCAATAATTTTCGGAAAATTTCTGAAAGAATTTGTTTCGCGGTCATATTGTATGATCCCGTTAGTACCCGTACCAATCCAGATTCTCTTCTTATTATCTTCCACAATCACGTTAATGGTATGGCTACTGACTTTCAGTTTAGAAAGCCCAAAATCGTTGATCGTTTCAAATTTCAACGAAGTATGATCCTTTAAATCACTTGTCAACCGGCTAATACCCCCGTCTTCCGTTGCAATCCAAAGCACATGCTCCGAATCAATTAATATGGATGTGATATTCTTACCGCATATTGAATTGGGATCCTGGCTTTGGGGCAGATATTTATAGGTGTCGAATTTGTCAACTTCATGATTATAAACCAGTTTAATTAATCCTTCACTGGTGCCAACCCATAAGCAATTATACCTGTCTTCAGCAATACAATTGACCGAATAGGGCGGAGGACCCTGTGAGAAAATAGTATCTTGGAATTATGTTCTCTAATTTACCTGTTTTTCCATCCTTTTTATAGAGACCCAGATAGCGGGTTCCAAACCATAAATTTTCGCGTGAATCTTTAAAAATGCAAAACACTGAATTGATTTCTGTCGTAAATTCATTATAAACAGGCAGTTGTCTAAATTCTTTAAATGTTCTGTTTTCCAGATTATACAAACCAATACCCAATGATCTGATCCCGAGCAGCAATTCATTTTCATTTTCCGGATAAAAGCAATATACAACCTGGCTGGTTAGTCGTGTACTGAAACTTGAAATATTGAACAATTCAAACCTGTAACGCTTCAGATCGATTTTATTCACACCTCCACCCATGGTTGCCAACCACATCGATCCTGAAACGTCTTGTTTCATATCATATATTTCCGATTTGGAAGGAAGATCGGTGGTGAGTCCTTCATTATAGGATATGATGGACGGATTTTTTGCATTTGGGTTCACGATGATGCTTAATCCATTGGAAGTTCCAACCCAGATTGAGTTGTCAGGCGTTTGTTCCAACGTAAAAATAATATTATCACAAATACTTCTCTCCTTGTTTTTGGTATCCAGATAAAAATGATTCAGGTATTCAATCGACTTATCCGTAATCCGTACCTTGAACAATCCTGTCTCCCAGGTTCCAATCCAGGTATATCCATTTTTGTCTTCAAGAAAACTCCATATCCTCACCGGATTATTCAAAGTGAAAACATCCTGGCTGATGTAATAATTCTTAAACGAATCAGTAGTTTCATTGTAAACATACAATCCGTTTTCCCAGGTTCCGAAAAGAATTCTACCCTGCGAATCTTCGTAAATACAGGTCACATTGCCGAATGGCACAGATTGGGGATTATTTTTATTTTCGGCATAGATTTTCATTCTTTTTTTATCAGGATCGTACCTGGCAACACCATGATACGTGGCAATCCACATTCTTCCTTTGCTGTCCCGCAATAAGTCCTGTATCTGATTGTCATTTATATATAAACCCTTACCCGGATCATTTGAAATATTTGTAACCGTTTCGGTTACCGGATCAAAAATCTGTATGCCAAAATATCTTGTCCCCAGCCAAAGTTTACCATCCTTTGCTACTTCAATGCATTCAAAAACGTTTGATTTAAAATAGGCTTCCCCATTCAACCTGTTTTTGTAAACCTTCACTGTATATCCATCGTAACGGTTTAGTCCGTCCAATGTGGCAAACCACATATACCCATCATTATCCTGAACGATGCTCGAAACAAAATCAGATGACAATTCATTTCTGTCATCAATTCTTTCAAATTTCAGGTTCTCATTCGCTGCTAAACGGAGAGGAATAATACCAAGAATAAACGTTGCGCCGATAATGGGCAATGCAATGCTTTCCAAAAAACGGAAAAAGAATATTTCAATATTTCTTTTTACTGCCATATAGTAACAAATATACTACTTTCCTCACCCTCCGATGACAAATTTGTACCAAAATCTGGTCTGTATGTTTTAAAAAAAAGTAAGTATGCAAATTTGACCGATTTATCATAGAGAATGACAGAAATATTTAACAAAGCCCGAAGGATTTGAAGTAATTTGGATACGTCAATCCAGGAATCTTTTCCCTATGATTGCCATATATATTAATTTCTAATTTCCTAACCCTTTAAAGTCAATCCTATGAAAAAAGTAATTCTACTTCTTTTAACCTTTGCCAGTCTTTCGGGATTTGCCCAATATCCGAAAGGCATGACTGACATTACCTCAGCACTCGCTGAAGGCGATGCGGGTTTTGCGCTTACAACAGAAGATGACCGAAGTGGCACTTTTAAGAGTACCCTGGTCATCATTGGGGACAATATGTTTTTTACTGCCAAAAGTACAGCCGGCGGTGACGAACTTTATGTATCCGATGGTACCCTTGAAGGCACCAAACTGGTAATGGACATTAATCCGGGAAGCGGTGATGCAAGTCCCCGCTATTTGGTTTCATTGAATGGCAAATTGTATTTCCAGGCCGATAATGGAACTGACGGAGTTGAGCTTTGGGAATCAGATGGAACAGAGGCAGGAACCAAAATGGTGGCTGATATTTATGCCGGTTCAGAATCATCCGCTCCTGATATGTTAACTGTTCTGGATGGAAAAATACTTTTCAGGGCGACTACCGTAGCCAGTGCGGCTGACGGCAAAAAATGGCTGCACATTTATGATCCGGAAACCGAGGTTGCAAGCCTTGTAAGTGAGATTCAGGCCCGGAGTGAAGGGGATGCAATCATTCCAAGAATTCAGGTTGACAATAAACACAAGGTAGCTTATTTTATTGGCGAACCTGTAGGAGAAAATCAGGAAGTATTTAAAACAGACGGGACGCTTGCTGGTACCGGGAAAATCATGGATGTCACACCCGAAGCACTGGGAAGCAGTAATATTCAGTGGATTTATGTACATGATGATTCCGTGGTGGTATGGCGGCAAAAAACTCCCCGGAAATATGCCGGTGCCGACAGTGTAAATTATGTTCAGCACCTGAGTGAACAAATCTGGATATCCGGCGGAACAGCAGCCACTACCCGACTGCTTTCACATTTTGACAAAAACGTGGATATCGACGGAAATGGAACAAACACGCAATTTGCATTCCCGGTTAGCCGTAATGGAAAATTATATTTCCGTGCCGATAACGGTGTCAATGGAGTTGAATTCTGTGTTTCTGATTTAACCACAGAAGGAACCGTGCAGGTGCAGGATTTAAATCCGGGTGTCGATGCAAGCTGGCCGGAAGATTATGCGGTGTACAAAGGATATCTTTGTTTTGACGCAAATGCCGGAAATGGCAATGAAGGAGCCGAGATACGATATCTTGACGAGGCCGACAATACAATTAAATTAATGGCGTATGCATGGCCGGGAGATGACGGTAGCTGGTCAAAAAGAACGACTGCCTTCCAGTACAACGGAGTTGATTCTTTGATCTATTTCGTTGGAAGTGGACCCGTCAACAGGAGGACCTGAGTTATTTGTCGCATCGGCAATCGGAAGCCAGGCTGAATTGGTTTATGCATTGGATCCTGCCGGTTCTACACCGCATAACCTGAAATCATGGAAAAATGCCTTGTATTTTACATCGAATAAGGTGACCCGGTTATTCCAGTATAAGTTTACCATCGCACCCAAAATAGTTGCCGAAGGGAAAATATTCTATGACTATTCAAACATGCAGGACACCATTAAAGTAAAGGTGGCAATCGCTAATTCCGAGTCTCTTACAAACAAGGTCCTGAAAATTGAACCCAATGATGACTCCGAAATGTACCAAATAAGCAAAACAAAAGAAGGAACCTTCGGATCTGCTCCGGTTTATACAGCGAATAGCGGTATCGACTCATTCTATGTTGTTGCCAACCATAAAAAAATGGATCTGGACGGATTCCAATTTATAAGCTCCTTACGGATTGTGCATCTTGAACTTGACACGCTTGTAGTCGGGGCAAGGGCCGTACTGGAACCCGTATTCCGCAATGAACTGATTTATCATATTGACCTTGGAAATACCACGGATAGTATTGACAATAGTGTCGATGCACTTGGATCAAATCAGTCAGTTTTCGATCAGATGTATGCTGCGAGACCCAGTTACCGGCAAAAACTGGGGTTACCTTACAGATGGATGGGGCATACTAGCTTCGGGTAATAAATGGAGTACCATGCGCGAGGCCAACTATCAGGCTAATCCCGAAGGCCAGATTTATGATCTGGAAGTTGAACCGGGTGACTATGTTGTCCAGATTGGCTGGTACGAAAACTGGGGATCCAGAACCCAGAATGTATCTGTAAACGGTGAAGAAGTAATCGCTGAAATTGTATCTCTGCCAGGTGATTACCTTGTAGAAGAATTTGAAGTTACCGTTGCCGAAAATAAACTTTCCCTGGCTTGGGCGTCATTAAATGCAAACAACGCTTATTACTCATGGTTTAAAGTGGGCAAAAAATGTACCGGCGATGATTGTGCTACCAAATGCTTTGATCCGATGTGCGAATTAAGATCAGCATTAAACGGCCAGGTTCCGACAGGCACTCATGATGTATCAAAACAGTCTGCGCTGGTTCTTTATCCAAATCCGGCTTCTAACGCAGTTAATATTTCCCTGGATATCAATGTGTTTAAATCAGTTCAGGTAGTTGACCTGGCCGGAAATACTGTTTTACACACAAACATTGACAAGAACATTACATCACTCAATGTTAGTCATTTACAAAACGGGGTATATTTTGTCAGAGCCATTGGTACAGGAGGCATTAAAACACAAAAACTCGTGATCTCCAGGTAGTTTTCCAACTTCCTTGAGGAGATTATTCCTGACTAAGGGGTTTCTCATTCAGAACCGGGCAAAGTCGAATATTTTATTTTTCGTGGAATGAAATATTCGGCAATGCCCGGTTTATGGACTGCAATTCTTGTGAGATAACAGCTTTGCGTTTCTTTAAAAAATTAAAAAAGAAGCTTATGAAAAGAATAGCTTATCTATTCCTGGCCGCATTTTTTCTTTTCCAGATCAATGGTTCTGTATTTTCAAACAGCCCTGAAACAAATATTGCCGCCCGGAAAGCGCAACATACGGTAACAGGCCAGGTGATTTCAGGCACAGATAACCTTCCTATGCCCGGTGTGAATATTGTGGAAAAGGGAACGATGAATGGCACAGTTGCAGACCTTGACGGGAAATATACCCTTACTGTGTCAGGCCCCGATGTTGTGATCGTATTCTCATTTATGGGTTTTACCCAACAGGAAGTAAAAGTAGATGGCAGAACCCAGATTGATATAGTGTTGGTGGAAATGATAGAAACGCTTGATGAAGTGATAGTTTATGGATATGGTGTTCAGAAAAAAGCAGATGTTACCGGGGCCATTTCAACAATTAAGACCAAAGATTTAACCTCCATCCCTGTAACCAATGTTGCCACTGCGATGATGGGCAGGGCTCCCGGAGTTCAGGTCATTCAGAATTCGGGTTCACCGGGCTCTGTAGCTTCAATCAAGATCAGGGGAACCGGAACCATCAATAATTCCGACCCATTGTATGTTGTGGATGGCTTTATTACAGAGAATATGGATTTCCTCAATCCCGATGATGTACAGGACATACAAATATTAAAGGATGCCTCATCTTCTGCAATCTATGGTGCAAGGGCTGCAAATGGTGTGGTGATAGTGACAACAAAAAAGGGGAAAGAAGGAAAGCTAAAAATTAACTTAAATACCTATTGGGGAATTTCCGATTTCTGGAAACAACCCGATATAATGGACAAGTACCAGTATAAGGATTTATATGAAGCAGCGCATGGCGGAGCACAACTGCTGACTTCAGCCCGTGATACCCTTCTTTTTAACGAATATGCAGCGGAAAACTGGATGGATCTCATCAGCCAGAAAGGAATGATCTCGAAATACAATCTCCAGGTTTCGGGTGGAACTGAAAAAACCAAATACATTATCAGTGGCTTGTACAGCAAGGAAGATGGCATAATTCAAAAATCTGACCAGGAAAGGAAGTCATTTCGTGTGGGCATCGAAACCAAGCTTACCAATTACATGAAACTGAACATAAACAGCATTTATACAAATAGTATGAGAGGGAAAGTTATAGAAGGTGAATACAATATTTTCCAGTATGCCTTAAACACTTCCCCTAATCAGACTTTGCAGCCTGCCGAGGCATTTAACTGGAGAGGAGATGAATTGGTTTCCGTGAGAGATGCTTTGTCATGGAATCCCTATACCCGGCTTTGGTATGCTGATCTGAATGAAAATTCCAACCAGTTTATAAACAACCTGGAACTCACAATCAATCTGGGTAAATCCTTAATCCTTACTACACGTGCAGGAATTGACAAGTATTACAACAAGAGTACAGACTTCAGAAAACGCTATTCTACTGACATTCATCAATATTACGATGATATCAATTATGAGGATAATACGGATACGGAACAACAAGTGAACAAAACAAAATGGCAGGTTGAAAATATCCTTTCCTTCAGTAAAACCATAGGAGAACACAACCTGAATATGGTTACCGCACTGGCGCTGGAAGGCTATAAAAATGAGTATCTGTATGCCCGTAAATCGATGGCTCCGGGTTACAACACGGTTTTTCATTCGCTGAATGCGGCCTATCTGAGCCCGACGAATTCGGACGATCACATTAGCTGGACTTCTGCCGGTATTCCTTTTAGAGTGGATTATAATTTTAAGCATAAATATTTTTTCCAGTTTAACTTCAGGGCGGATGCCTCTTCCATATTCAGTGAAGGAAACCGCTGGGGTTACTTTCCATCTGTTTCAACCGGATGGACCCTGACCGAAGAATCCTTTCTCAAATTCGATTGGCTAACCCACCTGAAAATCAGGGCAAACTGGGGAACTTCCGGTAATAACCGAATCGATGAGGATGCCAGTTTTACGGTAATTGGTACCAGCAATGTTTTTTATGCCTATAGCAGAAATACAATGTATAAACCTGCCTGGAGTGCCAGTGGCATGGGCAATCCGGATATTTTATGGGAAAAAACCAGTGGCAGTAACATTGGATTGGATTTTGGATTATTCAATTACAGTATATCGGGCTCTGCGGACGTGTTTGTAAAAAAGACTTCCGATATGTTACTTAAACTACCCATGGTATTATCCAGCGGCATGCCGGGATCGGAACCCTGGCAAAATGCCGGTGAGGTGACCAATAGCGGATATGAGCTGACCCTCGGCTGGAAAAAGAGAATCGGGAAGTTTGAACTGGACATTAACGGGAACTTTTCGCAAATACATAACAAAGTTACCAAACTGGGAGAAGAAGGAAATCCTGTTTGGGGAGGATACCTCACGAATGCAGGCTTAAATTCATTTGCAACGTATACAGCTGTCGGACAACCCATCGGGATGTTTTATGGCTGGAAAATAGACAAAACAAAATACAGTAATGGCATCTGGCACGAACAGGACAGGGAAACCCTTGCTTTAGAAGCCGTTCCGAGTGAATACACAACGCCTGGTGATTTCATTTTTATGGACTTAAACGGTGACAATAAAATCGATGAAAATGACAAAACCTATATCGGTAATCCCCATCCCGATTACATGTATAGCTTAAATATGGCATTTCGATATGGTGGTTTTGAGCTTACCCTGTTTTTCCAGGGAGTACATGGAAATGACATTTTCAATGTTCAACGGTACGATTTTTACGGATATCACGGAAGTAATAACGCCGTTCAGGGTTTAATTGAGAACTCATATACAACAGAAAATCAAGATAAGCCTTATCCCAGGTTAACCAATACAACTGACTATAACCGCAATTACAGGATTTCGGATTTTTATATTGAAGATGGCTCGTATCTGCGGTTGAGAAACCTTCAGTTTGCCTATACATTTCCAAAAAAGGTTACTGACAAACTCAGGTTGGGAAGCCTGAAAGCATATATAGGAGGGTATAATCTGATAACAATAACCGGCTATTCGGGCTTTGATCCTGAACTGGGAAACGAAAGCAACACGTTCATGGGAATCGACCGTGGAGCTTATCCTCAGGCAAGGACTTATGTGGCAGGAATTATAATGGACATTTAACCTAGGAAGCCATGAGAAATAAAATATTATCAGCCATACTATTTCTTACCCTGTCAACAGGATGTGAAGATTTTCTTGAAGTGCAAATGAAGGGGCAAGTTACCGAAGAAAATTTCTATTCAACGGTAAATGAACTGCAATTATCGCTGAACTCGGTATATACTGTACTGCGCAGCAGCGATTTCCAAAATACGCTGGCACTTATCGGCGATGCATTAAGCGATGATTTTATCTACCAGTTCTCATTGTACACCAACTTTGGCGACGATGGCCTGAGACTGCAGAACTTCAACATCACGTCAGAAAACAGCTGGGTCCGTACGTGGTACACCATCAATTACAAAGGGATTTATAAAGCAAATCAGTTGCTAAGTCATATTAACGACAATATCCAGCTGGAATATGTTGAGGGAGTAGATGATACCGACCTGCGTCGCTGGCAGCAAATTTACGGCCAGGCACTGTTCCTGCGGGCATATTATTATTTTAACCTGGTTCGGACCTTTGGCGGATTATCCATTATCCCCGAAGTACAGGACATTGACAATCCCGCTGTACCGCGTTCCACGAAAGAAGAAACGTATGCGTATATCGAAAAAGACCTGAGAACCGCCTGTATTCTGCTGAGTGAATATATTCCGGACGCAGATTATGGAGAAATCAGTCAGTATGCAGGTTTGGGTTTACTGATGAAAGTCCTTATAACACAGGCTACCCAGGGACAGAATTCCGAATTTTGGGAAGAAGCTAAAAAGATCGGCAAAACAATCGTTGCAAATCAAGGCGATCCTACCGCCTCACTTACTTACAACGACGTGTTGAAAATTGAAAAATTCTATCCTGAATTAACCTGGGACCAATGGAAAGAAAAGTTCAAGCTGAACCTGAGAGTGGATGACTTTGAACAGACTGAAATGGCAAAACCAAACGGAACCGGAATTTATCAGAATTATGCCACTATGAGTCCCAAACACGGACTTACTCCCTGGCCAAGTATGTTAAGGGTAGATTATCAAAGCCTCACCCAGAATAAAGAGCCCATATTTGTGGTTTTAAGCATGACCGCAACGGGCGTTGATCCTTCCCAGATAAATCTGTTCAACCAGATCGATGATTTATACAATACTATATTTTGTCCTTCAAAATCGTTAATGGATGTTATGACAAATGAAGGAATCGATCCGAGAAATTTTTACGGATGCTATTCCCATAATATGCAACCTATCGGTTATAATCCTCCTGAATACAATGAATATTGGGGAGGCGTTTTTACCGAAAACTTTCAACGGTTTGTCAAGTTCTTCCTGATTGCCAATACAGAGGTACCTCCCGGCGGAGGCGGCTCTCCGCGCAACTTCACATTGTTGCGCTATTCTGATGTTTTGCTGATGTATGCCGAAGCACTGAACGAAACCGGAGACGGAATTACTCCCATCAATATTATTAATGATATCAGGGCAAATCTGAAAGCATCCATTCCGAAAATCGACAATATTTTCAAATATACACTCGAATATGGCCCGTATGTTTATGTTCGCGACAAAATACAGGCTGAACGCCGAAAAGAACTGGCCGGCGAACGCGAAAGATACTTCGATCTGCTTCGGTATGGCACCACGGGCGATGTCGTCACTGAAGCCTATAAAGCTGAGGTTGCCAAGTCAAAACAATATCTTAACTATGTGAAAGGCGTACATGAGCTGCTGCCTATCCCACAGGTTGAGTTTGAACTTTCACATGGTATCATTGCTCAGAATCCGGGGTACTAACTTTACAACAAAAACTATGAAGAGAATTATTCATAATACAGCCGTTTTTGCATGTCTCTCGCTTTTTATGCTGGCATGCAATGCTGAATACGACATTTTTGTAGAGCCAAAAGCGGAAATGGAGCTGAGCAAGACCTCAGTGGATGTTCTGGAACCGGTTTACATTAAAAACCTCGGGGAAGGTGAAACCTTTTCGTTCTGGCCCGGTGATGAAGGACAGGATTATTCAAAAATTGAGGTATCAAGAAACGCCGGATTACCTCCAAACAGGGGAAATGACTTTGAATATACCTACCTGCGCTCTGGTACATATACCATCACAATGATTGCATCAAGTTTCAACGAAGAAACCGGGGAGCTTGTTCAGAAGGTAAGTACGCAACAAATCACGGTGAACCCGGGAAACAATGGAAATAACTTCACCCGGTTTGCCATCGACAATGCCCTGGCAGGATACAGTCCCGAAGGAGTTATTGAAGGAAACAAGATATCGATTCCGATAGGATTCATTAACCGGGTCTCGGGAATTTCCGATCAGGATTATGCCGTGCTGATCAACAAAAGGCCTCCTCTTTTCAGTGCCAACAGCTCATCCGCTAAGGTATACAGTGAGGAAGGAACACTATTGGAGGGAAGGGGCGACGACAATTACCAGCTAAACCTGATTGATGTAAATACCCTTGAGCCCATAATCAGGAAATTCACTGTCGTACAGGATGGTTTACCAAACGAATATTCTGTCGCAGCACTTTTTTATCCTGTAATTTCAGATCTTAAAGTTCTTGATTTTACGCCCATTGAATATTCAAAAGATGGTATATCCATGGTCTCAGAAGATGAAATCACTACACTTCAACTGGCATATCCCGGGCAGACTTTCTATGGCGTTTTTCTTATTGGCGTAACACCCACTCAACTGAAAACAGCCATTCTGGATTTTACGCTGTCTGACGGAGCATCACTCCATTTAAAGGCTACAGGGGAAGAAATTATCAGCGGAACAACACCGGTTGATCTTTCAACAACCCCGGTCGATTTTGAAATCATAAGAACGATAGACGGTTTTAGCATTACTTCTGAATTCCAGATTTATTCAACTGTTTTCTAAATAGGATAACGCGAATAGTGTTAAGCGTAGTTGCAACTATGCTTAGCTCCATACGCCAGGCGAAGTTGCAACTTTCTCAAAAGCGTTATCGAGTAAACTTCGCCTCGATTTGTGACTTTTGAGAATATCTCAGGTTAAAGGTCTGATTCAATTCTTTGCCCAAATTATAACTGCATGTCTAAGTTATCGATAATTTCCCGGGGGTTATTCCTGTCTCTTTTCATCGGTGGAAAAATGGCAGGTGCCCAGGATTATGTACAGCCGGTTGCCGATTATTCGTTTGAGAATAATCAGGTTGTGGATAATTCCGGGAATACCGAGCTTTATCTGTACAACAACACAAGCTTATTTGATGACCCGGCAAGGGGGAAAGTACTGCGCTTTTCCGCAACGAAAAAAAGCTATGCTGTTTTAAACAAACAACTGCTTCATTCCGATAGTTGTACCGTTTCATTCTTTTTCTATTGGGAAAATGAAGGGGCAACCTCCTGGCATCAGATTTTCGAAATTCACAATGCCGAAACCGGTTCGAATCTGTATTTCACGCCTCAAAACGGCTGGGGAGCCAATCAATGTTCGTTAATAAGCGATTGCAAGGAATACGGCAGCTATGAAAATGTGGATGCACGCCCGCTTTCAAAAAATACCTGGATGCACATCGCTGTCACATTCAATGGAAAACTGGTGTCAGTATACCTCAATGGCCTGCCCGCTTCAAAGGGTTATACCATGTTTACGCCGGATTTAATCCATGGCGATTCGCTTTTCTTCGGGGGAAATCCATACCGATCTGATAACTACTATATTACAGCAAGATTGGATGACATAAAGATATTTGATGTGCGCACTATCTTCCAACCAGATTCAGGCTTTAAGCACAGGAACAGAAATCCCTGAACCTACAGGTTCAAAAACGGTTTGGGAAACCATAGGTTCTCCGCTTCAGGTGACAATCGATCTGGATGCAAAAATGCAAACCATCCGGAATTTTGGCTCATCGGATGCCTGGAATACCGAACAAATTGGTAAGTACTGGCCCGCAGAAAAGAAAAAAGAACTGGCCGCACTTTTGTTCAGTACCGAAAAGGACGGGAATGGAAATCCGAGGGGTATCGGATTATCATCCTGGAGGTTTAACATCGGAGCCGGAACGGCAGAGCAGGGAAATGCAAGCAGGATCAGCAATGAATCGAGGCGAACGGAGGGTTTTCTGAATCCCGACAGTGTAACCTATAACTGGAACAAACAGAACGGACAGCAATGGTTTTTAAAGGAGGCTGCTACCCGGTACAATGTTCCCCATATTATAGGGTGGGTAAACAGTCCCCCGGTTTTATATACCCAAAAAAACCTGGGATTCCGGGATTTTGGCACGCCCATGTCAACCATATTGAAGGCTGAAAATTTCGATCACTATGCCCGTTTCCTTGCCGATGTGGTGGAACATTTTGAAGGCGAAGGCGTGCATTTCGATTACATCAGCCCGCTGAATGAACCCCAGTGGGGCTGGGCCCCGTCAGCAAGCGGTGGAACCGTTGACCAGGAAGGAAGCCCGTGGACAAACCAGGAAATTCATGACGTTGCCCTGGCCATTAACAATGAATTTTCGGGCCGTGGGTTCAGTACAGAAATATTCTTATCTGAAGCAGGAAGTATTGCAAACCTGCTGAGAGGAACAGGTCATGCTGATAATCAACTGAACGTGTTCTGGAATGTGAATTCTCCTTTATCGCTTACCGGCACTCCAACTTTTTCGAACATTGTTTCCTTTCACAGTTACTGGAGCGATTATGGCAACCTGCTGGTAGATGAGCGCAGTACCCTCTCCGGAAATGCAGGGGCATTAAATCCTGTGCCGGAGCTATGGCAAACCGAATACTCGCTTCTGGGTTCGGGTTACCGTGAAGGGTATCCGGGCTCACAGAAATTGTCTGAAATGGATTGTGCCCTTTCCCTTGCCAGAATCGTTACAGCCGATCTGAATATTGCGAATACAAGCGCATGGCAATGGTGGACGACCTTTGAAAAAGGAAAGCATGCCGGAGAATCGAGGTTTTGTTTAATTGAAGCGTTCACCAATACCGGCAAGAACAATGGGGAGTATCACCTGAATAAATTGTTTTATGCACTTGGGAATTTCTCTCATTTTATCAGACCGGAAATGATACGCATCGAAACCACCCGTTCTGATGAATTAAACCTGAAAGAAACATATCAGGATGTTGTTTTTTCTGCATACACAAACGATGCTGAAAATCAATTGGTTCTGGTGGCGGTCAATTTCACCTCCGAAGCCAGGGCCGTTACCTTGTCACTTGCAAATGCAGCCGGTAAAACAGCAAAAAATCAATCCCTGTTTCTGACCGACGAATTTTCAAACCTTACAAAAGCAGAACCTTGATTTATCGGCGGGCAATTTAGTCGTACCTGCGCGTTCCGTGGTTACGTATACCGCCGGCCTTGAAAACGGTACTACAGGTATATCCGACCTGGAGAAAACGGACTTTGATGCATTCTTAAATGCCCAGGGTGATGAGATTGTGGCAACTTTCAGTTCCGGGTGTGTATTTCAACAGGTTATGCTGTACGGCATTTCAGGGAACCTGATACAAATGAGGGAAGTTGAGCCCGGGCAAAACGAAGTGGTTTTCCCCGCATCAGATATATCAGCAGGCGTTTACCTGGTCTCAGGAAGGGGCAATCGTTCTGCGCAAACAAGAAAGATCATTATAGCCAAAAGATAAACCTTAACCATCTAAAAACGAAATCATGTCAGAAATCAGGATTATAAAAATCATTTTAACCTTCTTCCTTGTTGTTCAGATCGGTTCAATGCATGCACAGGGATTTGGACAATCACAGCCAATAAACGACTGGAAGTTCAATTTGGGAGATGTTAAATACGGTGAAAATGAAATGCTTGACGATTCAAAATGGGAAAATGTGCAGGTACCCCACGATTGGAGTGTGAAACAGATTGCCAGTCCCCAATATGCAAGTTGTACGGGATATCTGCCTGGCGGAATTGGCTGGTACCGGGCAAAAGTCACCATTCCTGCTTCAACGTTGAACAAGCGTTACTATGTATATTTCGAAGGGGTTTATAACAACAGCGAAGTATACTTCAACGGACGGTGGCTTGGTAAACATTATGACGGATACACTTCGTTCATGTACGATGTCACTCCATACGTTAAACCCGGAAAGGACAATATTCTGGCTGTAAAGGCAGATCACAGCAAAGATGCTGATTCACGCTGGTATACGGGCTCGGGAATATACCGGCCGGTAAGGCTGGTTGAATCAAACAACACCCATATCGATTTATGGGGTGTATTTTACCGTACTGAAGCAGTGGATGAGAAATCAGCTGTGATCCATGTGGAAACCACCCTTAAAAAAGAAAGTCCTCAATCTGCGGTAATTGAGATCATTCATGAACTCCTCAGTAAAGAAGGGAAAGTGGTTTCAACCGTAAGAAAGAAATTAGACAAGTCAGATTTTAAGACATTTACGCAAAATCAGCCTTTGACAGTAAAGAACCCGCAACTTTGGGGAGTTGATAATCCCTACCTGTATCAACTGAAGACCACCATTACTGAAAATGGCAAAACCGTGGATGAAAGTATTGTACAAGTGGGCATCCGTTATTTGAAGTTTGATCCTGACAAAGGCTTTGCTTTGAACAACAAATGGATGAAGATCAAAGGCGTATGCCTTCACCATGATGCCGGTGTGCTTGGGACGGCCGTGCCAAAAATTGTATGGAAAGAAAGGATTCTTCAACTGAAAGAAATTGGGTGCAATGCGATCCGGATGAGTCATAATCCCCAATCGACCGAGCTGTATGATATGTGCGATGAACTGGGAATGCTGGTAATGGACGAGGCCTTTGATGAGTGGGAATATCCCAAGAAGAAATGGCTTGTAGGCTGGAATGTCGGGGATCCGGGATTTCAGGGAGCTGCCGAATATTTCCGGGAACATGGAAAGGAAACCATTACATCCATGATCATGCGCGACAGAAACCATCCATCGGTTTTTATGTGGAGCATTGGTAACGAAGTCGATTACCCGAACGACCCTTACACACATCCGGTACTTGACAAGGAAGGGATCGAACAGTATCATGTATCCGGATATCAACCCGGCCAACCGGATGCACAGCGGTTGGGAGATATTGCAACCGAAATGGCCGCGGTGGTGCGGAGCATTGATACATCAAGACCGGTTACTGCTGCTCTGGCGGGCGCCGTTATGTCGAACGAGACATCCTATCCGCAGGCACTCGACGTAGTTGGCTATAATTACACCGAATACCGTTACAAAATCGACCATGAAAGATTTCCAAAAAGGATACTTTACGGAAGTGAAAACCGGCACGACATGCATGCCTGGAAAACCGTAACGGAGAATGATTTCATTTTTGGCCAGTTCATTTGGACCGGTGCCGATTATCTTGGCGAATCGGGCACCTGGCCATCGCGGGGTTCTACCTCAGGGCTTCTTGATCTGGCCCATAATATTAAACCCATTGGCTTCTTCAGACAATCGCTCTGGAGCGATAAACCCATGGTTTATATGGGTACCGTAAAAAAGACGGGAAGGGCTTTTTATCGTTGGTTTGATAACATAAAATCGTGGAATTATCATTCCGGCGATTCAATCAGGGTGGTTTGTTACACCAATTGTGATGAAGTTGAACTGTACCTGAATAATAAGGTTATTGGCAAACGCCAGAAACGCAATGCGGAAACAGGTATAAATTATTGGGATATCTCATTTGAACCCGGCGTATTAAAGGTAATGGCCTATTCCGGCAATAATAAATCAGCGGAAGACATTGTTTTGACAACCGGATATCCTGCAGCCATAAAGTGTACAGCTGTTAATGATAAACCAGCGGGTAAAAATGATGTTACCCTGCTTACCCTGTCGATAACAGATGCCGATGGAAATCAGGTTTATCCTGCCGACAACGAAATTTCATGCACCATTACCGGCCCCGGCAAGCTGCTCGGTATGGAAAATGCTTCCAATTACCACTCGGTAAACATGAATGATCATGTTCGCCGATGCAAAAACGGCCAATTGCTGGTATATATTCAGGCTACAGAAGATACGGGAGAGATCATTGCATCATTCGAGTCTGCCTTTCTGGAAAAGAAAATGCAGGTCATTCAGATTGGAAAGTAAATATTACTGTCCTCCTTCGGATCGACTTTGAAATCACGATAAGTCCCAACCGGAAAATCTCCCGGTTGGGCATTGTTATGATAGAATCACATATCAGACTTTGGCAGTTGGTTTATCACAACATTTCCTTGTTTATGACCTTTTTCAACGTAAGCATGAGCTTCCCGCAATTCTTCAAGAGGATATTGCCTGTCGATTATTGTTTTTAATTTACCTTCCTCCACTAATTTTCGGATAAAATTCAGGGCTTCAGTTTTGTTAAGAGACATCGCCAAAATCACTTTCTTTTTATTTCCAAATTTTGTAAGGAATGATTGAAGAACATGTTTTAAAGTCATTACGGTTACAACATATTTACCATTGCTTCTGAGAGCTTTCCTGCAATGTGCAAACGAACTTTTACCAACTGTATCAAATATTATATCATAACTATCATCAGTTTTTGCAAAATCCTCTTTTGTGTAATCCACTACTTTATCTGCTCCCAATGATTTAACCAACTCAATATTTTTTGTACTGCAAACACCTGTAACCTCAGCACCAAAATATTTAGCCAATTGCACAGCAAATGTTCCAATACTGCCTGATGCTCCATTTATAAGCACTTTATCACCTTTTTGAATATTGGCCTTTTCTTTAAGGAAAAACAGAGCAGTTGTTGCACCGTCAACAACCGATGCAGCTTCGAAAAACTCCATATTGCCGGGTTTTATGGCAAGCGATCCGTTTTCGTTCATGCATTTGTATTGTGCATAACAACCAGTCCCAAAGCCTCTGAATCCATACACCTCATCACCTGCTTTAAACTTTTTTAGCCTTACTGCCTGCAGCTTCAATCTTACCTGAAAATTCGGTTCCTAATATCTGATATCTTTTTTTTGGTTTTGTGAGTCCCAACAATATTCTGCTTAAAAAAGTATCGCCTCTTCGCATCATACAATCGGCAGTTGTTACTGTAGTTGCATAAACTCTGATCAAAACTTCGCTGGCTCCAGGGATTGGCTTTTCTATATCTGCTGGTTCAAGCACATCCGGCGAACCATACTTTTTGTATACAATTGCTTTCATCTGTTTATTTATAACGAGTTGAATTGCACCTTATGATTTGCATATTAATCAGCTATTTGTTTATGCGGCTCTGAATATGGTTGGTGAAACACCAACTTTCTTCTTAAAGAATTTACTAAAGCTTTGAGGGTATTCAAATCCAAGTTCGTAAGCAATCTCGCCAATGCTTTTATCAGAACTAACCAGTATGGTTTTTGCTTTCTCTAATAAATGATAATGAATATGTTCCTGTGTGTTTTTTCCTGTTTCGCTTTTAAGCAGATCGCTAAAATAATTCGGAGAAAGGTTCATTGCATCTGCACAATACTTAACAGTTGGAATACCCACATTTTTGAGTTTATGTGAGTTGAAATAATCTGTCATAAATCCTTCAAACCGGACAATGACATCTTTATTTTGATTGGTGCGCGTAATAAACTGCCGGCCATAAAAACGCCTGCAATAGTTTAGCAGTAGTTCAATATTCGATATGATAAGGTCGTGAGAGTAATGATCAATATTGGTATTATATTCATTTTCCATTTGTTTTAAAATGGAGAGTAAAGTTTGTTTTTCCTGTTCAGAAAGATGCAAGGCTTCGTTTTCAGCATAAGAGAAGAATGAATATTCATTTATTTTTTTCCCCAATGCCGTATTTCTGATTAATTCAGGATGAAAATATAAGCCCCAGCCTTCGGAACTGCTTGCTTCTTTTTTCCGGTGGAATGTAATAATCTGCTCCGGAGCAGTACAATGCAAGGTACCTTCTTTATGGTCAAAGGGTTGTCTGCCATACATAAAATCGCAATGCTTTTTAAAATTAACGGAATAAAAACTGCATATAAAACTACCAGATTGGGGAGTATCCTTTACATTAACTTTTGAGTAGTCAATAATTGTAACCAACGGATGTTTAGGTTTTTCAAAACCTGCGATTTCGTGCAGTTCACTAATTGTCTGAACTCTGTAAACTATATTTTTCATGACTGTTTTAAAACTTCCTGATACAAAGTAAATCAACTTTGGAGAAATTGTAAATAGCCAAATTACAGTTTATTGTATCCAATTTACGGGTAATAATGACGCACCACAAAAAGCTCCTTGTTTCGCAAGGTAGGACAGACTATGAGTATAAGGCGCAGTTTCTTATGTCAATCGTAGTGATACTTACAGCTATAAATCAAACACTTAGCACTCCACGCAGTCATTACAATATGTGATGCTATAACAGGCCATAAAGCAATTCCATTCAGGTCTTCATGTAATCCGGCATAGCCAAGGAAAACGACAGCTGCTAAATTGTAAAATAATAATGCAATTACCAAGCCTGATAAACCTTCGATATTCCGTGAAAACCAACACACCAAGGCAATAGAAACCAGGGCTGCGCCTGCAACCCTGGTTATTATTACGCTTGCAGAATCATTTAATGAAGAATCCAGAAGAATCAAAGCTATTAGAGACGGCATTGCCATCAAGGCTAAACCAGTTGCTCCTTCTAATACCGAAGTCACAATCAGTAAATATCTTACAAGCCCAATTTTCATCTCAAATCGTTAATTATTGTTGTTTTCATAAACTCACTACTACTTTTTTAATTTTACCGGTAAACTTGTTATTTCCTTCTTTATAGTCGTTTGAAACGTTGGTTTCATTGTCCATTCCAACATCAACCCCTTCATCTCCGGAGTAAATAAAAGGTACGGTTTTAGGAATATGTCCTTCTGCTACTTTTGCCCCATCTAAATACAAAATACATTTGCCTCCTGATCCTGGTTTGGGGGCATCAATAACAAATTCATATTTTATTTCATGTTTTCCGGCAGTAAGCGATTCTGAAGAAGCAATTTTAGTGCGTTCAATTCCAAAGAAATTGTATTCATGATATACTTTACCCTCTTTCATAAAGAGAGACCAACCCCCAAAACGTCCGGCTTGAGCAATAATAACACCATTTGATTTGCCAACATTTAGCTCAATGTCAGAAATGATGGTGTAATTTTTTGTCTTAATGTTGATAAATACGTTCTCCATAATCCCTGTCATACCCTCGTACATGGTTAATGATGTGCGCGTTCCCATTACATCGGGTCGTCCGGCTATTGCCGCATTGAATCGCTCTACCCTTCGGTCATCAATAGGGTAAACATGATTTTTAACTGCTTCTTCGTTAAAGACCTCCTGTAATTCTTTTAATTTTTCGGGATTACTTTTTGCGAGATCATTTGCCTGAGAAAAATCTTCGCTGACATTGTATAATTCCCAAACATCGTCTTTCAATGCTGGAAGCGCACCCATAACCCAGGGAATTGAATGTCGTGTACATGCCACCCAGCCGTTGTGATATATTCCACGATTGCCAAACATTTCAAAATATTGTGTGGTATGCGTTTCAGGAACATCTGCCTTATCTAATGCATACAAAAATGAAGTACCACTAAAGGGTATCTGTTCGGTTCCGTTAACTGATTTTGGAAAAGGCAAGCCTGCCGCTTCCATAATGGTAGGAGCAAGATCTGTAACATGAGTAAATTGAGAACGGATTTCACCTTTCGTTTTAATACCTTTGGGCCAATGTACCACCATACCGTTGCGGGTTCCGCCAAAATGCGATGCAACCTGTTTGGCCCATTGAAACGGAGTATTGCATGCATGAGCCCAACCCACTGAAAAATGAGGGAATGTGTTTGGCCCTCCCCAATCTTCCAGATGACCCATCATTTGCTCGGCCTTACCTGGAATACCGTTTAATGCCATCATTTCGTTGTAGGTGCCTTCAAGGCCACCTTCGGCACTGGCTCCGTTGTCGCCTGCTATATAAATGAAAAGTGTATTGTCTAGCTCCCCCATTTCTTCAAGCGATTGAACCAATCTACCAACTTCATAATCTGTATGTTCTGCAAATCCGGCAAACACCTCCATTTGTCGTGAAAATAATTTCTTTTGAGTTGGAGTCATAGATTCCCAAGACGGTATTTCATTGGGGCGAGTGGTTAAAACAGCATCTTTGGGAACAATTCCTAAAGCTTTTTGTCTTTCAAAAGTTTCTTCGCGATATTTATCCCAGCCTTGATCGAATTTTCCTTTGTACTTGTCAATAAATTCTTTGGGTGCGTGATGAGGTGCATGTGTACCACCTGGTGCAAAATATATGTAAAATGGTTTGTCGGGTGTAAGACTTTGTTGCGCGCTTACCCAATTGATGGCATTATTTGTCATGTCGGTAGTAAAATGATAACCGGGATCATGAGGTACTTCAACCCTTGTTATTCCATCATAAACAGCTGGTGCCCATTGATTGGTTTCTCCACCAATAAATCCATAAAACTTGTCAAATCCTGATCTTGTTGGCCAACGGTCATGAGGACCTGATACTGAAACTTCCCAAGGTGCTGTTTCATGATATTTTCCAAAAGCGGCTGTGCTATAACCATTTAACCTCAACATCTCGGCTAATGGAGCAACAGAATTTGGACGTACACCAGTATTGCCCTGAAAAGCAGTAGCAAGTTCCATTACGGCACCAGCATTATTTAAATGATGATTTCTTCCTGTTAGTAATGCAACCCGAGTGGGAGAGCATAATGAAGTGGTATGAAACCTGTTGAACTTTATTCCCCCTTCAGCAAGTTTATCAAGGGTAGGTTCATTTACCTGTCCACCAAATGTACTTGGCACGCTAAAGCCCTGATCATCAATTAAAATAATCACCACATTGGGTGCTTTCTCAGGAGCTTCGACTACAAAACGGTCTGGAGCTTTTGCATCCCTGGCATCCAAAGTAGTTTCTTCAGCGTAAGTTGGTTCTTTAATGGGCAATACTGTCCGATCCAATGTACTGGTCGAATTTGCAACATCGGCCCTTTCTCTTCCTTTTTGAGTGCAACTAAATACTAGTGCAACCAGAAGAATTAGTGTTAATTGTTTAAAACGTACATTCATGGTTTTCTATTAAAGTTAGTAATATTATGGTTAGTTAAATTTTATTTTAATGTTCTTATGCGCAAGTCAGAGGCTTCTTGAACAACATTAACTCTTTTGTCAGTGTTTTGTTTAGCTTGTTTGAATAAGAATTACTTTGATCCCTAACAATATAAAACTTAAGAATCTCGTTCAATGTAATCTTTGCTCGATGAGACCAGACTATTTTGCGTTTAACCATGCAGAAACTTCTTTATTTAGCTCATCATGCTCTATAAACAATCCTTCCTCAATTTCATTTTGAGATGTGATGATATCTTCTTTTTGCAGGGAAATTACAAACTCTGTTTTTAAAACCATTTCATTAGCGGAACGATTTAGCTAATTATTGCTAACTACTATTTATAAGCGATGTGTATCATTTCATGTAGAGAATCTTGTCTCCGGATAAGTCATTGTTCAGGACCGGTGAACTGGGGTTCTTTACGTAGGATGCATACATCAGGGATTCGGTGGATAATTAAAGGCGATAAAAAAATGCCAGCCCCATTGCAGGATATACCGGAAAACTCCAGCCACCTTCTGCGTCAGTTGTAGTATGGATCAGTTGAATGGCCGGACCGGCATCAATAGCCATGCCAAATTTTTTTGAAAAATTAAAATCTCTCCCGATACGCAGATCAAGAAAAAGATATGAATCCGTAGAATTTTCTGTTTTAGATTTAAGATAAATTAAACCAAATTTACCATACCAGGGACGAAGGGCAGACAAATCCGAGGATCCTCCAAAATGATAATAAAAATCGCTTGTAACAGAAAATCCTCCGTCCTTCACAGGCAACGTGCCTATACTAAAACCCAGCTGAGATTGCTGAAACTGAAATCGTAAGCCTAAATTCAGTAATTCACATGTACCAAAACCTGCGGTGATATTTACTTTATCCTGGCCGATCGTTTTATTGCTGCAAAAGAATAAAAACATACTGAATAGTATGAAATTGCATCGAAGAATACCTTTGATTTTAATTTTCATTTTACTTTAATTTAATAAATATCCTGTGGCTCTTATTTAAATGGCATATAACGTTTGCGTGTATGAAGTGTGTGACCAGAGTGATGCTTTATCCAGGTAAACAATGGCATATAAAAGAACCAAAATTCGCTTATTAAAATAAAAATATTAAACAGTCAATTTCTCTAACTGTTCAATATAACTATCATGGAGTGTATGTAACATTTCATAATTTTGACGGCACACCGGTCAGTTACTTATCAAGGTTATCGAAACAGTACTATTGACGCCCGCGATTAATTCACAATTATTGGTTCAATTCGACCTCGGGATTATGCAGCATAAAGCTTTATCAATCCAGCCCTTCACAGGTGCGCATAATTTTGAATTGTCGGGTAATTATTATAGCGACCCGGGCTTTAAGGAGATGATTTTATCTCCGGAGATGTCATTGTTCAGGACCGGTGAATTGGGGTTCTATCTGCTGGATGCATACATCAAGGATTCGGTGGATGAATTAATGATATTACCTGAAGTTGACGATATTGAATGCCATTTGAAGGATTCGTTTGTTAGATAAGTTGGTTGATGAATTGGCAAAAGGAAAAACAATGGAGAAGATTTTAAGGAAGTAATAAGCTAAATATTACTAACGATGAAACAACTTTTAGTGACACTGTTAACGCTGACTTTATTCATTTTCACGTCTTGTAGCCAGATAAAAAAAGATAATGAAATAATCCAACCGATTGACAGATACCTTAGGGATTTAGAAAAAATTGGCTTTTATGGTTCTGTATTGGTGGAATTGAATAGGGATAAAATAATTTCAGAAGGGTATGGATTTAGCAACAGAGAACGACAAATTAAAAATTCGTCCAATACCCTTTACGATATTGGTTCAGTCACCAAGCAATTTACTGCAACTGCAATTCTAAAATTAGAAATGCAGGGAAAACTTTCAACGGAAGATAATCTCTCCAAATATTTTAATAACGTTCCAAAAGACAAAGAAGATATTACCATCCACGATTTACTTCGCCACCAATCAGGGCTGACAGGCTCAGTTGGGGAAGATTATGAAGTAATCAGCCAGGAAGAATTTATAAACAGGGTTTTCTCTTCCCCTCTGCGATTTGAAGCCGGCACAGATTTTTCATATTCCAATATTGGTTACAGTTTATTGGCTATTATAATTGAAAAGGTTTCCGGGCAGACCTATGAAACTTACCTGTACAATAGCTTATGGAAACCTGCAAAAATGGAAATGACAGGGTATACAAGACCTGCGTTTGATACTAATCTGATTGCAGTTGGCTATTTCTTTGATAATAGAGTCTGGGGCAAACCAACGGATAAAAAATGGGATATTGCAGCACCTTATTTAAATCTGAAAGGCAATGGCGGAATACTCTCAACAACCGAAGATCTTTATAAATGGCATCAGGCTTTAATGACAGACAATATTTTATCGAAAGAAGCAAAAGAAAAACTGTATCATCCGAAACTCAGGAACGGAGAGAACGAAAATTCAATATATGCTTATGGTTGGGACGTTTCAAAGACGGGCAGAAATACCACCCAGGTTTGGCATAATGGAACGAACAATATTTTTTATGCAGATTTCCTGATATATATTGATGAAGGAATTACCCTGATCATGTTATCCAATAAATCACATACAAACTTTGACAGACTAAATTTTGAAATAGCAAAAATCATTTTTACCAAAGATTATAATCCAAAAATTCCTTTGGAAGACAATGAAATAAATCGAAATTTTACCAACCTCATCATAAAAACAATAGAAGAGTCTGGTTTAGAGAAAGCAAAGACTTTATATCAAATGCGAAATAAAAATGAAAATCTATTGGAATTTGTGATGCGAAATGAGGGATTTGCTCATATTGACGACAATAAGCCTGACATAGCTATCTGGATTTTTGAAATGAATGTTCTTGCTTATCCTTCATCGGCAGAAGCATTGCAAGGAATGGGTGAAGGCTATATGGAAACAGGAAAGAAAGAATTGGCATTGCGGTATTTCAGGCAAAGCCTGAATAGTAATCCGGATAATCCTTTTGTAAAAGAGATGGTTAAAAAGCTTGAGGAATGAATATGGTAAAAAGGTGAAATTGCCATATTTAAGGTTAACTTTATTCAGCATCTGAGCGCAGACAAAACGCAAACGTTAATATCCACATACCTAACCAGTTTGAACTAAAATCAGAATAACCATGAAATATCAGAACGAATTTAATGTCGCGGTAAAATCACTTTTGGCTGCGTGTATTGCAACGCTATGCATCATAAATATGGGTTGCCGGCAACCAAAAGTTGATGAAACCATAAAGGTGGATATTGCAGCCACAGGCGAACCCATCAGTCCATACATTTACGGGCAGTTTATCGAACACCTCGGTAAATGTATTTACGGCGGCATCTGGGCCGAAATGCTTGAAGACCGCAAATTTTATTACCCGGTTACCTTCGATTTTAACCCGTGGGGAACCGCAGATGATCCATACTGGAAATCCGGTGAATATAAATATCTGAATGGTTCACCATGGCAGGTAATTGGTGATGAAAAAACGGTTGTGATGGATAAAAAGCAACCGTTTACGGGCGAACATTCGCCAAAAATTCAATTAAAGGGAGATGGCTCGCAAGCGGGTATCAAACAATCCGGTCTCGAGTTTATTGCCGGCAAGCAATACACCGGCCGCATTGTTCTGTCGGTCAATGCAACTGCACTGCCTGTAACCGTTCAGATTACATCGGAAAATGGCGAATCAGTCAAGTCCGAAATTTCAGAAAGCAGCAATGAATTTACTACATACCCGCTCGCTTTTACCGTGCCATTTTCCGGCAAGAATTGTTCGGTTGAGATTTTCAGCACCGGAAAAGGAAGCTTTAAGATCGGGACCATTTCGATGATGCCAGCTGACAACATCAAAGGCTGGCGACCCGATGTAGTGGCGCTGCTGAAGGAACTCAACTCGCCGGTTTACCGCTGGCCAGGCGGCAATTTTGTAAGTGGCTACAACTGGCGCGACGGGATTGGTGAAATGGACAAACGTCCGCCCCGAAAAAACCCGGCCTGGAAAGGCATTGAACACAACGATGTGGGTTTGCACGAATACATGCAGTTGATGGAGATAATTGATGCGGAACCTTTTGTGGCTGTAAACACCGGATTGGGAACCGTAAAGGAAGTGGCCCTTCAAATAGAATATTGCAGGGGAAGCCAGGATACACCACTCGGTAAACTACGCACTGAAAACGGGAATCCGGCACCTTTTAATATCAGTTTCTGGGCTGTAGGCAACGAAATGTACGGTGACTGGCAACTTGGCCATATGCCGCTGAAGGAATATGTGAAAAAACACAATGAAATGGCAAAAGCCATATGGGCTGTCGATTCATCGGCCAAACTCATCGGCGTGGGCGCTGTGGGCGAATGGAGTGAGACCATGCTCACCGAATGTTCGGATTATATGAACCTGCTGAGCGAGCATATATATGAAAAGGAGCGTGATACCCTGCAGGCTCATGTGGTTCAAATAAAAAAATCAATCAAACGGGTGGCTGATGCACACCGTGGTTACCATGATAAAATTGCCGGTCTGAAGGAGAGAAACATCCGGGTTGCCATGGACGAATGGAATTTCTGGTATGGAGATTACATTTATGGGGAGCTGGGAGTGCGTTATCACCACAAAGACGGACTCGGAATTGCCATGGGTTTACATGAGTATTTTCGCAACAGTGACATTTATTTTATGGCCAACTACGCACAAACCGTGAATGTGATTGGTGCCATCAAAACCACGCAAACCACCTCCGCATTTGAAACAACAGGTCTTGTTTTGAAATTGTACCGTAATCAGTTTGGCTCCATCCCGGTTAAAATTGAAAGTAGCAATCCAAACCTTGATATTTCTGCAGCGCTTACAGAAGATAAAAGCGCCTTAACCATTGCTGTTGTCAATATGGATTCAATATCTCAAAATCTGAAAATCGACCTGGGAACCATTCAGGCTGCAAAAACCGGACAGGCCTGGCTGATCAGGAATAACGACCCCGAGGCTTACAACACGCCGGGAGAGCAACCCCAGGTAACCATTGAAGAACAGCCGCTCGATTTTTCAAAACAGGTGCTGGAAGTACCCGGATATGCCGTTAAAATGATTAAGGTGGGGTTGAAAAATTGACAAGCAGGGTAAACAAAGGAATTGAATTAACGTTTTAAAGTAACCTTAATCCAACCCTTAAAATGAGAAATTACGTTACCCCTGTTGTTGCCCTATTGATTATTACATTTATTTTTCCGGTTTCAATTATAGCTCAGTCTGAAGTCATTGATTATGGAAACAATAAGGAGGCCGGAAACTTCATTATCCTGGACGGAGCGAAACAATATTTTGAAATATACGGGCAGGGTGATCCCCTCGTGTTAATCCATGGGAATGGTGGAAGTATTTCCTTTATGAAACCACAAATTGAATTTTTTGCCCGGAAATATAAGGTAATCGTTATGGACTGCAGAGGAAGGGGAAAAAGTGATCTGGGGAAAGACAGTCTGACATACAGTCAAATGACAAAAGACATTACAGGAATTCTGGATTATTTACATCTCGATTCAACTTTTGTGGTGGGCAGAAGCGATGGAGGAATAATTGCTTTGCTAATGGCCATTTATCATCCTGAAAAAGCAAAAAGATAGTTGCATTTGCGGCTAATCTTATGCCCGATACCATAGCCCTTTATCCCTCTTTCTTTAATGAAGTGCTGCATGACAGAAAACTGGCAGACGAAATGCTTCTGAAAAATGATACAACTCAAAACTGGAAGGTTGTGCAACAACGAAATCGTATGATGGAATTTCAGCCTCACCTGTCAGCGAATGATTTGCAGAAAATCAAATGCCCTGTTTTGGTAATGTCCACAGACAGAGATATCGTTCGGGAAGAACATACTCTTTATATTTACCGGAATATAGCTAAAGCAAACCTTTGTATCCTTGCCGGTGAAGATCATTATGTAACCAACAATAATCCGGATCTTATTTAACGAGACAGTACAGAACTATCTGGACAGATCTTTCGTTACTGCCGGCAAGCGCTAGAAACTATTGTAAAGCAAAAATTATGGAACATAGAGCTAAATCAATCCGTCCCTTTATCGGGGCCAAAAATTTTGAATTGTCACGTAATTTTTATCGCGACCTGGGTTTTGAGGAAAGTATTCTATTTCCGAATATGTCCTATTTCAAGACCGATGGATTGGGATTTTATCTGCAGGATGCATACGTAAAGGATTGGATTGACAATTCAATGATATTTCTTGAAGTTGAAGATGTTGAACGTCATTGGAAGGAACTTTCAGCATAGAACCTCACCACAAAATATGAAGGCGTAAGGCTGACTCCAATCCGGGATAATGACTGGGGCAAAGAATGTTTTTTGCATGACCCCTCCGGAATCCTCTGGCACTTTGGAGAGTTTAAGAAATAATGCTCCCTGTTTCCCTGAGCAGAAAAAGTGTGGTAAAACAAATCGAATCAAACAGATCCGGCAGAAAGAGCTGTTCATTGTCGGCATGCGCAAAACGCAATTCTCCGGGTCCGCTGGTGATGACCGGCATACCGGGGTACTCTCCGGCAAACAGCCGGGCATCGCAGGAAGCATCCCATCCCCTTACAGGCTCATTCCTGTCAGTAATACCAGCCTGGATGGCCGACTCCCACGCATTCTTAAATGTAGAAGAATCCGGACTGCTTTGATACGCATTATTGTGAAGCTTATCATAGGTGACCTTGCAACGGAGCATATCCTCGTCTGATCCGGTTAACCGCAAGATATGTTTTTGCTCCCCGTATAAAGGCATTCCGCATTCTTTCCTCTATTTCCGCTAATGGAATGGGTGGGCAGAAAACCCTGTCCTCCCTCAAGAATGATCTGACCGGATGAATCAAAATTTTCAAGTTCCATTTCAAGGGGAAGGCCGTTGGCTATCTTATAAATAAAAACCGCTCTTGCCATGTAAGCCCATTTGGTGATGGCCGCATCATGCTCCAGTAATGATCCCATGTGGCCGGATGATCCATAGACTTTTATGGTCATGGTTTTATTTTCCGGATCGTAACCGGTGTCACAATGCTTTTCGACCCTTGGTTTCCCGGTATTTTTATCGAAATACCGCGTTTTATCTCCGTATTTTCCAATATATAAATTGATTCCCTTTTGAAGAAAGGTCATTATTTCATAATACTGCCCGGCATCCGCTATACCCTTTATCCTGAATGAAACATAGCCACAGATCCTGGAAGGATGTTCCCCAAAGGGTCCCAGTATTCCGTTACAGGTTTGAACCGGTTTATGCGGAAACAACGGATGATTTGATTCTTCTTTTATGGTATCTCCCTCCTGCTGCATTTCAAGAATTGAAAATATCATGCTTTCAAGCGGGGAAGGTCTTAAGTGTTTAACGGAAGTTGTCATTTCATCATTTACGGCAACCTGGCAACAAAACCACACTGCCCCCCGGTTGGCCGGATAGACTTTGTTGCCGGCACATTCCATGACAAGGACAGAATCATATCTTTTCTTCAACTCCTTATCCACAGCCAGATCCAATGAACCGTTACCTCCGCTCTCCTCATCCACCACGAACATTGCGGTAATTTTGTTTTTTAGGAAAATCCTCTTCTTTCGCTTAAGCCTATCCAGCACCTTCAATGCCCCGTAAATTGAAGCAACTCCTCCCTTATCGTCAATAATTCCCCTTCCCAGCATAATCCCGGCCTTTCTTTCCGGTGGGAAGAAGGGCGACACCACATCGATATGGGCATTGATCGGCAGTATTTTGCCCGGGATCAGAAGGCAGACCGTCAATAAAATAAAGCAAATTATATCTGTCCTTATACACCTCTTCAGCACTCAAACCATCCGGGCAAGACTCAGTTTTAGTGAAATGAAGTTTCGAAAAGGCCGGATGATCTTTTATGAAAGGAGATATTTTCTTTTCAATGGTTGTGGCATTTTCAAAGGAGAATTCCCCCAGTTTGTTTTTAATGATTTCAAATACCTTTTTCTCATTTTCTGCCATCAAACGGATATCACTATTTGGCGGTTGTGTCCACCCTGCAAATGTCCACGAGAAAAGCAATGACCTCTTCCTGAAACCACTCGTCCGAAACAATCTGCCGTATCTGGTCAATCATATTCATATGTTTTTCCCGATCACTTCATCACAGGCCTCCCCAAATACCTCCAGTGATTCCAGTAATGCTTCCGGAGTGATATTCAGGGGCGGCGCAATCTTAATACATTCGCCTTCTATACCTACCGGGGCGAACATCAGCAGACCCTTATGAAAACAGGAGATATTGATTTGAAGCGCCAGTTCCGGGTCGGGTATCCGGGTGCCCTTCCTTCACGCACTGAATGCCGGCCACAAGTCCCTTCCCCTGCAGGCATCCCAACACCGACGGATATTGCTGCTGTATCTTTTTTAATCCGGGGATCAGGATCTCACCCATTTCCCGGGCATGTTCCACCAGTTTTTCATCCCGGATGATCTTCAGGTTTTCGATGGCAGCAACAACCGGGACAGGACTTCCTGAGTGGGTGGAGGTCATGGAACCGGGCGCATACAGTCCCATAATATCCTTCCTTCCAATAACGGCCGAAAGGGGCAGGGATGATGAAATGCCCTTGCCGCAGGCAACCAGGTCGGGAACGATATCATAATGTTCATAGGCGAACATTTTGCCGGTTCTGCCGAAACCCGACTGCACCTCATCGGCAACCAGGGGAATGTCATTTACCCCGCAGAATTGGGCAAGGGCCTGTGCATAATCATACGGAAAGAAATCGGGCCCCACGCCCTGGTAGGATTCAGACATAACACCGGCAACCTCATCCGGCTTTATATTCAGATCCTTCAGCGTTTTCAGGAACAGGTCAAAGGAAATATCCGGGTTTTTATAACCATCGGGGAAGGGCACCTGGATAAAAGTCCGCCCTTCATCAACGATCCAGTTCTTCTGTTTGTCCATCCCCCCGGCGAGTTGAGCTCCCAGGGTCCTGCCATGAAAGGCATTTTTGAATGTCACAAAATATTTTCTGGAGGGTCCGTATTTTTCCAGAGAATACGTTTTAGCCAGTTTGATGCAGTTTTCCGTGGCCTCACTCCCGGTGCTCAGGAGAAACACCTGGTAATTGTCGGGGTCGGGAGCCAGTAGCTGCAGCATCCGGGTAAGTTCCACCCGTTTTTCATGCACGAATACATAGGTGGCAAGCAGGTTCTGATCCAATATTTCCCTGATGGCACGGATGATCTCCTTCCTGCCGTGACCGGCATTGGCTATCAGAACCCCCGATGACCAGTCGATCCATTTGTTTCCCCATTTATCATGAACCTGGAATCCTTCCGCCTTCTCCCAAACAACCGGGGGTTGTCCCATCATCGAAACAGGCTCGGATTGCTGCAGAAGCCTGAATATTTCCAATGACTCCGGCACAGGTAACTTCGTCCGGATGGTCCGGTATTTTGTGCTGACGATGGGAACCTCAACAGGTTCCAGGCTGTATTTGGCCATCTTGATTATAAGAAATAATTGCAATATTAATCTTTATAATAAACAGCACTTTCGACTTCTGCCGATTTCCTTTTCGAGCAGGTCTTTCAGGATTACCGGGTATACCTGTTACCACGCCTTCGGCACGTTGCACACCGGCTTCCAGTGAACGGTGCGCACCTTCACATACAAGTGAGGTGTAAAGCCCCAGTGAAAAAGGATCCATCAGCCTTATCGATTTCATCTTTTGAGAGCTGGCCACTTCTGAACCGGATCATGTTTTCAATGATCTTCCCGGCTGATCTTATCCCGTATCCGGAAACCATCCCGTTCGATTCGAAATTCCTGAAAAGCGGATTTCTTTCAAAAATGCCACCGGCAACTACCTCATGATATCCGGGCATATCGAGATTCAGATCCAGCATACCTTCCGATCCGATGATGCGTGCCGACTGCACTGTTAAAGCATGTGCGCTGTTGGGTATTGCCCACCCGGTAATTATATGGCACACCCCTCCGTTTTCAAACAGGATCTCCGTATCGACCAGATCGTACCCATCCACTGCCAATGGCTGAAGGGAGGGCAGTTTCTGCTTGTACCCGATGGCCTTTACCTCCAGGGGCTTTAACCCGGTGATTGTCATAAAAGCATCGGCCATATGGACAGTCAGAAAGGAAACCGGTGAATTTTTTGATGCAAAATCCGCCGTGGCAAAAAATCGCGGTACATGATTGGGATCGGCCACCATCAGCTTATCGAGCATATACCACACCGACGACTGGAATTTTCCGTAATCACCCTTCAGGAACCGGGTCCTGGCTTCCTTTATCCGCGGATCTTCACGCTTATGAAAGTCAACACCGACAAACCGTCCCGTTTGCCTTGCCTTTTCAATGATGGCATGTGCATCTTTAACATTGTCCGCGGTGGGCTTGGGCAGGAGCACATCAAGTCCTGCCTCCAGGGCAAAAACAGCAGGTTCCCTATGAAAATTGTCAGGCGTGTTGATGGCCACTGCATCGAGAGGCACCTTTGATATCAGTTCCTTATAGTCGGTAAATCTCCGGTTTTCCGGAATATGATGCGTCATCCCCGAAACCCTTCATGTGCTCCACATGTCGGCTGCATATGGCTTCAACCCGGATCAGCGGGGAATAATCACTGTGATAATAAAGATACTCATAGATCTCCCTCACAACAGAGCCGGTTCCGATAATGCCCAATCTTAACTTGTCCATATAATTGATTTAATTATAGTCATGTGGTCTTTACCTGATTTGCATGATCGCCCATGCAAGTAATATGAGCAAGCCTACAAAAATCCAGCTGAGTAAAAATCCTCCCAGTGTCTTCCCTGTAACGGGTGAAAAAACCTTTCCACCGGTCAGCCCTGAACCATCCCGGTATGTCAAGAAGCAACATATCTTTTCCGGTTTCCCTCGCTGTTTTTTTCGACCCGTCTGCCAGGCTGTCTTCCGGGTCAGAACTCCTTCTCATTTTGCCGAAAAAGAAATCCATGTCAGACGGATTCTCCGGTTTTGTAACCAGGCTGGCCATGATGAAAGCGGCGAAACCTGCCAGCATTGCCCATCCAAAGGGTTCAGGCTGCCATTTGTACACCAGCATCAGCTTGCCTGCCTGCGAAAAAATTAATGCCATAATATACTGTGAATGATATCACCAAAGCAGCCATCGCGCCGAACCGGTTCGCCCTTTTCCAGATCACCCCTCCCAGCACAATGATCCCCATGAAAGCGGCAATGGTCTCAGTGAATAAAAATGCGTGCAAGTACATTCCGGATGGTCAGTGCAAATACAACTCCCAATAGTGATAATAATAATCCTGAATACCGTCCTATCCGGAGCATCATTTTATCATCCGCCAGGGGATTTACATATTTTTTATAAAAATTTTCCGTGAAAAGCGCACCCGTATTTACCATAAAGTTGGAGCAGGTAGACATGTTAGCAGCCAGGATAGCCGCAACCATAAGTCCGATGAGACCCGGCAACAACAGTTCCCGGCAGCCATAACCAAATGCAAGCTCCGGATCGCCCAGGCTTACTCCGTTCTTTATTACCAGGGCCGCCACAATAAGACCTGAAAGAGCCCAGCCAATGGTGCACAGACGTTTAACCAGCGATCCGAAGGTCTGGCCGATGCGCCCTGACCGTTCATTGTTACCGGTGGCAAACATGGCCACCATATGGGGCTGTGCCGTAATGCCAACAATGCCGTTTACAGCCAGCATGGAAATGGTAAATGCTCCCATGCCGCTCTGATCGCTGAATATTTTGAAGAAACCGGAAGGCAGGCTGCTGCGCATCCCTGAAAATCCGCCCACTTCATGCAGCCCAAAGGGTATTAATAACATACTCAGGATGATGATAAGGAATGCCTGTATAAAATTCGTATAGGCGGAAGCAATCATCCCGCCAAAAAAGCTATAGAGGAGGAAAGCGATCGTCATGGCGATCACAACGGTATCCGGTGAGATAACGTCCCCGGCAATAACCGCAATTACCTTGGCGGCACCCTGCAGCATGGCACCCATGTTAAAAACAAAAAAAGCGATGGCGAAAACAGAATAGATCAACCCAAGATCTCTCCCGTACCTGTCCTCCACGATCTCTCCCACGGTTGTTCTTTCACTTCTCCTGTAAATTGGCGCCATCAGCCAGTAGAACGGGGTAATGAGCATGTTTTTCCACTGGTACCACAGGGTCGAAAACCCATGGGAGAATGTAGCCCCGGCCTGGGCAACCGGCATTTCTGCATGTGTGCCTGTCCCAAAAGCCTGTCCCATCATAACCCACCAGCTGAATTTCCTGTCCCCGAGAAAATAACTTTTGCTCGACTTGACTTTCCGCATCAGGTATAATCCATACAGGGTTATTATGACGAAATAACTGATCAGCACCGTATAATCCAACCCGTTCATTTTCCAAGAATTTTAAGCAATTCAGCAGGATTATCAGCCAGATGAGATGAATAATTGGATGCCCTGCTAAACGATCCCATGAAATTTTCATCAATCAGGTCGGGCTTGCATCGACGACCATTGCTCCAGGCTGAACTTATATTTATAAGTTGAACCATATCATTCTGGGCTGTTTCTTTTAAATAGCTATTAACAGATTTCAAATCCATTCCTTTTGGAATTGGCAAAATGCCACAATTCATTCTGCCGGTTATAGCAATAATCCATAAATTCAACCGTCATCCTGAAATCGTCAAAATCGCCCCGGTTCAGTTTCACACTGTCCTTATAAACCGCCAGCAGACCGGCTATTTCACCGAACCGGTTTTTCAGTGGCTCCTTTCTTTCGATAATATCTTTGATCTGTCTTTCCGAGGACCACGGGAAGAATTTCAGACTATCCTGATCCCCGCACTTGAAGGTTGGAGTTTCTTCATACATCGTTCTGAAAATTTTCTCCCAGTTTGCATCAAAAGTTGCTCCAAAATGGTCTTTTACAAACGCCGGGATGGCATCCATATACTTATAATTACCTTTATTTTTAAGGATTTCTGCTGCAATTGTATAGGTGTCCCACTGGCTGTTCTGAAGATAACGCTTGGGTACCCAGTTTGAAAGCACTATCCCGAGGTTGTCTGAGTCATTTAAATTGCAATATACTTCGGCATAGGCATTGATATTCTCAAATTGAAGCTCCCCAACCCGGGGGCTCCAGCTGCACCAGCTTACACCCGGGAACCCCGATCACTTTAAATCCTTTGTTCAGCAATGCATGGGCAATGCTGTCAACAATCTCTTTCCTGTTTTCCCTGTAATTCCAGTCCATGATCACCATATCCCTGTCAAGCAAGTCGAGTACTTCCCTTTCCACATAAATGGGAACATCACCCCATATGATTGTTTTTTTACCCAATCCTTTAACATATCCGTTCAGTGTATTTACATATTCCGCCCATATCTGGTTTTTGTTTCTGGTCTTCAATGCATTTTTTGACAATTCGCTTCCTCCCCAGTTTACCTCATCGCATCCGATATGGAAATAAGGGGAAGGGAAAATGGCAGCAATTTCGGTATACAGGTCCTTCATTAACTTAAGTGTAGTGTCACTCACCGGAATCAGTGCATTATAGTCATATCCCGGCGAACTGTCATTCAGGAACTTATACCTTTTTGTCTGGGTTATATACAGGGAATGGCCAAAAGATTCGATTTCAGGGATCATTTCAATACCCTGTTTTTGCGCATAGCCGATCAGTTCTTTTAATTCCGCGGCGGTAAAAGCTCCTTCACGCATATTCAGTTCCGGATGGGAGGTAAAAAGGTAAGCAGAACCCTGGTCATCGGTCAGCCGGAAAATGATCGTATTCAGTTGCTTTTTCTGGCAAAAATCGATTAACCTGAAATAATACTCCAGGCTTTCGGTGGCACGGGGTGCGTCGATCATGAATCCGCGGATCTTCTCAACAGGGTTGCGGTCAACGGAACTTGTTTTGCAGCCCGCTGACTAATACCAGGCAAATTGCAAACAATAGTTTATAGGCTGTTTCCATTCTCATAATTTGTTATAGTACTTTAAATACTTTCCTGGCCACAAAGTGGCCCAATCTCAATAACCGTGGATGCAATCCACGGGTAATAAACCATCAGGTTCCTGGCCACAAAGTGGCCCAATCTCAATAACCGTGGATGCAATCCACGGAAAAAAACGCAAGAGAACCAACAACACTATACTTTAATATATAGGCTCCTCCTATGCATAAAGTACAGTAATAACCAGCACAGGGTAATATTTCCCATGATGAGGACCAGGTCACCCGCATTTTCGCTGAGAGGTTTTACAATCCAGCCAAAAAACGACAGGGTGGTGTGACTTACTTCAACCAGGTTTCCCACCGAGATGAGATAAATGAAAATAGAATTCAGTCCGATGACCATGAAAAAGAATGACCATTTTTTCATTCCCCACACATCAATGATCAGGTAAAACAATGCCACCAGCAGGAAACTGATACCTCCCGCGAGTAAATTATACGTTGAGGTCCAGCAATTCTTTATAACCGGGTAAAATGGATTGATTATAAGCGCAAGAAGGATAAGTCCGGCTCCGATTGACATCCAGTAAGATAAGTTTATTCCTGGTCCCCGTCTCTTTTTTGATGAGGATCTGCCCTGCAAAGGATCCCATCAAAGTAACAGCGGAGGCAGACAAGATACATAACAATCCCAGTGCATCGAATGTACCCTGTCCCATTCTTCCCGGTAAATAATTCCGGTCAATGTAACTGTTGATGCATCCTTCCGGGGTCAGGACCCCTGCTCCATGGCCGGGGACAGGCACCCACAATTGCAGGACTGCATAACCCGTGAGTATGCCGGCAAGCCAAAGGAGGCGCGCTTTGAACGACCGTGTATGGATGAGGATCATGGAGGCAATAAAATAAGCTATGCCTATTTGGCCCAACACACTGGCATAACGGGCATTTGCAAAACCATCGCGCAGGGTTCCGTTAAAAATGATGCCGAGGATAACGAGGATAACCATTCTCCGGGCAACCTTAAGGATCATATCTTTTTTTGATGCTTTCTTTTCCAGCCTGGAGAGTATGGCGATTGGAATGGTTGCGCCTGAGATAAACATGAACAGGGGAAAAATCAGGTCATAAAAATGAAAACCTGCCCAGGGAACATGTTCCATCTGTCCGGCCATAAATTCAAACCCTTTATTCGGAAAGCATCTGGCCATAGCCTGGAACAGTTCACCTCCCCCGATAATCCAGAACATATCAAAACCCCGCAGGGCATCGAGTGAATGAAGCCTTACTTTATTGTTATCCTGAGCTGATTCAGAAATTGCCATAGTTTAAAATTAACTAACTATTGGCAATCAAACCGGAAAATCGGAAAAAATAACCGGTGCCGGCCTGAATATCCTTCCTGTTCAACGGTGAAAAAGCAGGGTTCAACGAATAAAATTGGCTGAGATTTTCCAGATGCCTTACTTAGTCATCGGATTCACCGGATGTAAACAAAGACTGTCCTGATTAACGGTTCAATAATTCCCTTACCCAATGCTTAAAAATTACCTTGTCACCGCCTGGCGAAATATAATAAAGGATAAATTCTATGCCCTCCTGAATGTTATCGGACTCGCCATGGGCCTGACGGCCGCGCTGTTTATTTTCCTGTATATAGTGAACGAGCTCACCTATGATAAATCCCATGTCAGCCACAAACGGATATACCGGCTTGAATCCCGTTTTGCGATCAACGGAAAGGATGACCTGATGGCCAAAACAGCCATTCAACTGGCACCGGCGCTGAAAGATGAATATCCCGAAATAGAAGAATTTGCCCGGTTTGCCCATCGAGGGTCGTACTACCTGTCATACGGAGAAAAGGAATTCGAGGAAGACCGCATTTTTTTTGCCGATTCAACTGTTTTCAGGGTTTTCACCTATCCGTTTATCAAGGGAGATCCCAATACTGCTCTTGTAAAACCGTATTCAATAGTCCTTACCGAATCCATGGCGCAACGGTATTTTGGCAAAGAGGATCCGATGGGCATGGTCCTCAGATCTGCTGATGGAAACCTCTATGAAATTACCGGCATTATGGAAGACCTCCCTTCAAACATGCACCTGAGATTCGATGCCTTGCTATCCATGGCAACGGCCCGGCAGGAATTCGGGGCCGACCGGTTCAATGACCGGGGGGCACAATCTTTCTGGAGCTATAACGTGTACTCATACATCCTGCTTAAGAAAGGCGCCGGTATCGAACCGGTTCTCTCCGGATTTCCGGCTTTCTATAATAAATACATGAAGTCCTTCGGGGACAAGATCTTCGGAAACTACATCCTGATGGCCAAACCGCTGGCCAGGGTACATCACTATTCATCTGACCTGGCCTATGATCAGCCGTGTGGCAACATCAAATATGTATCCGTCTTCGTACTCGTGGGCTTGTTTATTCTCATTATAGCCTGCATCAATTACATGAACCTGGCTACTGCACGTTCCTCCGTGCGCTCCAAAGAAATCGGGATACGCAAGATAGCCGGTGCCCTGCCCCATATGCTGAGGCGCCAGTTTATAGCGGAATCGGTTCTGATCGTAGCCATCTCAACCTTCTTTTCATTGATTCTGACAGGATTGCTGATGCCGTTTTTCAATAATCTCACCCGGATGAACCTCAGGTTCTCTTCACTTTTTGAACCGGTTTTTATCGGTGGCATACTGGTTATGGCCCTGACAGTGGCATTCATCTCCGGCAGTTACCCGGCCTGGTATCTGTCCTCCCTTGATCCGCTCAGGGTGATCAGGTCACAATCCGATACGAGTGGCGGCAGCGGATTTATAAGGAAGATCCTGGTGGTGTTCCAGTTTGCCATATCCGTGATTATGATCACCGGCACCCTGATCATCAGGTCCCAGCTTGGTTTCATACAAAATTCAGATGCCGGCTTCGATAAAGAAAACCTCCTGGTAATGGAAATGCGGGACAGCACCCTCAAAAAAAGCCTTGAACCTTTCCGCCAGGAATTGCTCAAAAATCCTGATATTAAAATGGTTTCCTTTTCGGATGGCAATCCCGGTTATGACCCTTATATAAGAGCGGTCCGTTTTGAGGGTGAGCAGGGTAAAATGGTGGACCAGACCATACATGTTATGTATGCCGACTATGATTATGCCCGGATGATGGGGATACAAATCGTTGAAGGCAGGTATTATGACCGGGAAATGAAATCGGATCCGGAAAAAGCTTTTGTCATCAATGAAACGGCAGCGCTGAAATTCGGATGGATAGATTCGGCAAGCAGGGCAAATGGCAACTTTACCAGTGTAATCGGCAAGCGATTTCACTGGGGACTTCATACCGATGGAACAGCTGACCGCGATGGCCGGATAGCAGGCGTGATGAAAGATTTCCATTATGCATCCATGCGAAATACCATTGAACCGCTTGTGATCATTCTGAATACCGATGATCAGAACCTGTATTTTGCCAATATCCGGATAAACAGCAGAAACAGGGTCAAAACCATTGATAACATAAATAAGGTCCGGCAATTGTTTAAAGACCCGTATCCCTTCAAATACAGCTTTCTCGACGAGCATCTCAGGGATTATTACCAGGTTGAGAAACGCATCGAAATGCTTTCCCGCACTTTTGCCATACTTGCCATTCTCATCGCATCACTGGGTTTGCTTGGACTTTCTTCTTTTTTGATCCGGATACGGACCCGGGAGATTGGTATCCGCAAAATATCCGGCGCCGGCGCAAACAGGATCGTACTGATGTTTGTCAGGGAGTTTTCAGCCTGGGTTGTGCTGGCCAATTTACTGGCAGCTCCTGTAGTGATCCTGTTGCTTTCGAAATGGCTCAGGTCATTTCCTTACCAGACCGGAATACATCCGTGGATATTCGGTGCAGGGCTGGCCCTTACTCTTGTTGTCGCCCTGCTTACAGTGAGTGTGAGGGTATTTCAGGCAGCCTCCCTTGATCCGTCCGAGGCAGTAAGGCATTCCTGTTCATGAGCACCGGCATTCGACTACCTCACTGACAGATAACCCCCGGGTATTCCCTTTTTTGACAGGACAATCTGCCATAACTGGTTGCGCCTTGCCCTGAAAACACCGGCATCTGTTAACAGGAAATATTTCCACATCCTGAAAAAGCGATCCGAGAACCGGCTCTTGATTCTGTCCCACTTTCTGGTGAAGTTTTCATACCAGGCCATAAGCGTTCTGTCATAATCAGCGCCAAAGTTGTGCAGATCCTCTATCACAAAAAGATCTTCACATGATTTGCTCAGTTGTGCGAGGGAGGGGATCATTCCATTCGGGAAAATATACCTGTGCGTCCATGGATCCAGTGTTTTTAAGGATTTAACATGGCCAATCGTATGAAGCAGAAATAAGCCACCGTCCTTCAGGCATCTGTTTGCCACCTTGAAAAATGTTCTGTAGTTTTTATACCCTACATGCTCAAACATTCCCACACTCACTATCCTGTCAAACGTTGAATGCATATCACGGTAATCTGAAAGCCTGAACTCAACCGGAAATCCCCGGCATAATTTTCTTCCCAGTTCCACTTGTTCACTGGATACAGTAATGCCAACCACCTCAACCTGGTATTTCTCAGCCGCATATTTTCCAAAAGCGCCCCAGCCGCATCCAATATCGAGCACACGCATTCCGGGTTCCAGGCCTATCTTGCGGCAAATCAATTCCAGTTTATTTTCCTGGGCTTCATCCAGACTGGCAGCATCCTTCCAGTATGCACAGCTGTAATTCATCCGTTTGTCAAGCATATTCTGAAAGAGATCATTGCCCAGGTCATAATGCTTTTCTCCGATCATAAAGGCCCTACGTTTTGATTGAAGATTGAAAAGTCTGGCCATAAAAAGCGGGATAAGGACAGAAAGCTTTCTCCGTATTTTTTCGTCTATCCCGGCGGAGATAATCTTACACATGAATTCGTCGGGTTTTTCAGCGTCCCACCACGCATCCATATAGGACTCTCCAAGGCCCAATTCTCCTTCCGTGATGGCTCTCCGGTAAAATTCATCATTGTGGACCTGAATATCCCAGGGATTAGTTCCGTTAATCTGAATTCCGGCCAATCCCAAAATATTTTCTGTTATTTTTTTGTACCTGTTGTTCATAGCACAAAAATTCAGGCAGTCTACCTCCAGGGGCGTTCCCTTGAAATATTGCCCCGGAGAATGTCGCTGGCAAGGTTTATATTATCAACAACCTGGAAGTCAAACATGCCCACGCAGATAAAATCGGCCCCCTGTTCAAAGGCCCATTGAAAGGCATCCTTTGGATTGATGGCACCTGCAGCCATTATTTTAAAGGCAATCCAGGGTTGCTCCAGTTTGTTCATGAAGGCGATGGTCTGATCGGGATCCTGGCAGAAGATATTATCCGCAAATCCTTCATCCAGGGTAGTTTTTCGTTCATGATCAATCCGTGCCGACCAATAAGATGTTTTGTGCAGTGTCTTCATCCAGAAGTCGGGGATCAATCCTTTTGCAACGCAGGTTTTAACGGTATTCAGCTCATGAGCCCCAATCCCGGCAGGAATGCCGCTCTTCCTTATCAGGTCCAGCGCCCGGGCAATTTCATCCAGATTTCCTTCTTTAACCAGGGCATCTGTCCGGCCCCCGTGCAGATAACAGGCCGCAGCCCCGGCATCAATGGATTGCGGTATACCTGTGCTGAAATCCCATCCTCCATCGCTGATGAACTGAACCTTTCCGCCAAGCTTCCAGTATTTCTGCAGGACGGGAGTCAGCACCGGATTTGTTATCAGTGAGTTTACACCCCCTTGTTCAACCATCTGAAGGGTCTCGAAGACCTTGTCATCCGTATGATAGGCCTTCACCAGTTCAGATACATACACCAGGTCCCTGGAGTGTGCCCATCCGCCAAAAAGGTTTCCTCCCATGATAACCCTGCTTACATTCAGTTCCCTGATCTTTGCCCGGGGAATTTGCCCTTTAAACTTATGCGTAATCCCGCTATCCAGGGGCTTTAACGCCGCTCCGGAAATCCCGCTGTTAACAAGATTTGTCTCCTCAAAACTGCAATAGCCAATGAAAGGAAGACTTGCCATGGCTTTTATGATCTCCCTGCGTTGGATCATTTTGGATGACTTCGTGGGCGCTTTCATTCAGGTAAGTTAGTCATAAAAAACAGAATTTTGATAAGCTATTTTTAATTCGTAAATTTAAGAGAGTCAATATACTTCAGAAATTCTGATCGCGAATTGCACTTGCGAAAACTTCATGCTGTACCATTCACATTTAAAAGGAGGGTTGCCATGAAAACAATAATCGATATCCTTGAAAACAGCGCGCAGAAGTACGCGAACAATCCGTACATCCTTGAGAAGAAAACAGATAAGTACGAAGCGCTCACTTATAAGGAAACCCGCGAGCAGGTATATAAAGTTGCAGCCGGCCTCCTGGCGCTTGGCCTGAAAAAGGGCGACCGGGTTGCACTGTTGTCTGAATCCCGCACCGACTGGGTGATCAGTGAACTTGGCGTATTATATGCAGGGGCCATCAGTGTGCCACTTTCCATCCTGCTTAAAGAGAGTGCCGATCTGAAATTCAGGCTGGAACATTCTGAAGCGGGATGGCTGATCATTTCAGGAAACCAGCATGATAAAATCAATTCCATCCGGCAGGATCTTAAGAATCTTGAAAAGGTGATTCTGCTGGATCCGCGGGAAAGTTATTCCCCGGATGAGATCTATATGGGGCAGGTTAAGAAAATGGGTGAGGAATACCTGGGCCATAACCGGGATAAGTTCCTGGAAACATTTAAATCCATCGGCCCGGATGATTATGCAACCATTTGTTACACTTCAGGAACGACAGCCGATCCCAAGGGTATTATCTCATCTCACGGAAATTATATTGCCAATATTGATCAGGCACTTTCACTTTTCCACGTGCCCGAATGGTGGTCCACGCTGCTGATCCTGCCATGGGATCACTCCTTCGCGCATACGGTGGGGATCTATATAATGATGTCAGTCGGGGCCAGCCTGGCCGCTGTTCAATCGGGCAAATCCTATCTGGACAGTCTTAAACATATCCCGGAAAATATAAAGGAGATCAGGCCTGTTTTCCTGTTTAGCGCACCAGCCCTGGCGAAAAACATCCGCAAAGGGATTGAAAAGGGCATCCGCGAAAAAGGTCCGGTAGCAGAAAAACTGTTTAAACACGCTCTGAAGATTGCCTATAGTTACAATGGAATCGGGTGGGACAAGGGGAAAGGATTCCGCATATTCCTTTGGCCCCTTTATAAACTGTATGATGTGATCCTGTTCAGGAAAATCCGGGCCAGCTTTGGCGGACGGCTGAAGTTTTTTGTCGGCGGGGCAGCCTTGCTGGATATGGAAGTTCAGAAATTCTTTGCCGCCATTGGAATACCCATGCTGCAGGGATATGGCCTCACTGAGGCTTCCCCGGTAATTTCAGGGAACAGGGAAGAACTATACAAGCTGGGATCATCCGGACTTCTGGTTAAAAATCTCAGCCTTAAAATCTGTGATGAGGACGGGAATAAATTGCCCCCGGGCGAAAAAGGGGAGATCGTAGTGCGCGGAGATAATGTGATGAAAGGATACTGGAAAAACGAAAAGGCCACCCGGGAGACCATTCGTGACGGGTGGCTATATACGGGTGATATGGGATACATGGATAAGGACGGATTCCTGTATGTGCTGGGAAGATACAAAAGCCTTCTCATTTCTGATGATGGTGAAAAATACAGTCCCGAGGGAATGGAAGAAACGATGACCGACAGGTCCCCCTTTATCGACCAGATGATGCTGTATAATAACCAGAATAAATATACCACTGCATTGATCGTACCCAATGGAGAGGCCCTGGCCCGGTGGGCGCAACGTAATTCCGTCAGCCTTACAGAAACAACCGGCCTTGAGGCAGTTTTGCATGAAATTGAATCGGTTATAAACCAGTATAAGCCGGGAGGCATATATGATGATCTGTTCCCTTCGAGGTGGCTGCCTACGGCTATCGCCATACTCGATGAACCCTTCAGTTCAGATAACCGGCAATTAAACAGCCTGGGGAAAATGGTGAGGACTAAAATTGTGGAACGGCATAAGGATGAAATAGAATACCTGTATACCCCCGAAGCGAAAAACATAGTAAATCAGCGGAATCTTTCTGCACTAAAAAGAATAATAGAGATTCATTAGTTTTTCAGCAATAGAATGCCCTGAAATTGATAAATAGCCCAAATGAGGTTATAAGGATGCCAACATAAAAGAACTCCCCGGGTAACGTAACTTCTGGAATTTCGTATATATTGTACAAAATTGCATTTTTGTACAATACCCCGGCAGATCTTTCACAGTCCTCCTTAAAATCGCATAATGGGAAAAAAGCATTTCGTTTCACCCCTGTTTTTTATCTTAATCAGCACATCCCTGTTTGCACAAATTAATTTTGAAGAGTCGGATAAATTTACCTCTACATCCTCCTTCTATGCCGTTCAGGTTGCGGATATGAACAACGACAGCCTGGACGATGTTATTGGCGCGACAAACTATTTGTGGGACCATTCAGATGAAGACGCCAAAATTTTCATTTACTACCAGGATACCCTGGGTAAACTGCACAAGGAGGTTATTATTGACTATCCGAAACAATATCCCGGACTAAAATCCATGGCCATCGGGGATATGGATAACAACCATTTAAAGGATATCATTATCGCTTATTCCGACAGCATCGGCATCTCATATCAGACAACCAACAATATTTTTAGTGATTTCAAATCGTATTATGGTGCGCGAACCGTAGATCAGGTTCTTTGCAAAGACATGAACAACGATTCACTGGCAGATATCGTGGTTAAGAACAATGACTATAATTCAGTTCTAAATGTGTTTTATCAAACCGAAACCGGCCTGGACAAGCATACGCTGTCAAATCCAAAACCCTATGCCTATAAATTGCTTGACCTTGGGGACTTTAACAAAGACGGCCTTCCGGATATGGTGCATCATTATACTTATTACAATCCTGATACGAATGTTTTCATAATGAAGAACGCTCCAACTGAGGGTTTTTCAAAAGAAGACACAAGCCTGACCTATAGTGCCAATGGAGAAGATAAGGTTTTAAGTGATTTGATATTTGGCGATTATAACACCGATGGAAATTTGGATGTACTGGCCCTGGATGCCTTTAATAATTCGATTTATTTATGGCCAAATTCCGGAAATGGATTTAACACGGTGAATAAGATTAAAACCTATGAATATGCAACCAGGATTGGTGCATTTGATTTTAACTGTGATTGTATGAATGAGATTTTTTCTGTCGGTTCCTCTTCTATTTCCACCCAGGATTATTCAGATTCATTTAAGGAATACAGAACCTGTCATGTTCCAAACCAGTATGCTTCCCTTACTAACTGGTATAATCAATTCTCAATCGGGGATTTAAACAAGGATGGCAAGCCGGATCTTGCCATGGCATTTCTGGATGGGATTGTAATAATGAAAAATACTTCAAAACCTGTAAAATTCAGTTCGATTGATACAATTTGCAGGGCAGATACAATCATAACGCAGCAGGGTACCTTTGAGCATAAAATCGGGGTACGTATCCAGATTGATACAGTCGGTAATTCACGTGTTTTTCAGGTTGATTCTTTTAAAATCTCCGGAAACTACATAAACGGAAAAGTTGAACTTGACACATCGTTTGTCAGGAAGGGAGAATTATGTCATAATTCCTATGTCGATACACTCCGGACAGAACCGGTGTACAATTTCTACTCCGAATATACTTCTGACACCACCTTAATTTATAGTTCACAGGATACGGTAGCCATAACCAGCGTGGACAATATCAGCAGGAATATGGATCTGAGAATATTTCCAAATCCCGCCAGCGATTACATGAACATATCACTGCCGGCGCTGACGGAGGATAGAAATATTAATCTTGAAATTTTATCCCTCGATGGCAAAACTCTGTTCAAAAAAAGCGGTTACGAAATAAGTGATGCCCCGTTTTCAGTAAACCTGAATGATTTTGAAAGCGGTATATACCTGGTTAAGATAAATGCAAGGGGAAAAGCATTCACAGGGAAGATAATTAAGAAATAGATTATAAATTGATTTTCAAATATTTACGGTTAATGAAACTAATCCTTTATGAAAAAACTTTTACTTATTGTCCCTTTTATTTGTATGATTATTCCGGCAAATAGCCAGTCCAATGATCTGTACGGCCTCTGGCTGTATAATTCCACCCAAAAATTTGTGTCTGTCGATGCGATCTCCGGGGAAAGGACTGAAATTTCCACTATCCCTGTCATTGACGGGCTATTAAACTGTTCATCTGCATATGTCCCCGACAGCGGACAGTATATATTTGCAGCCTATAATAGCAGCACGGCATCCAATATCCTTTATACAATTGACATAGTTGACGGAACAGTTAAATATCACCCTGAAAACCCTGAAAATACAGGTGAATATGAATTTGATCCGGTTACGAATAAACTTTATGGTTTATGGTGGGATAACGGCACTCAAAAATTCGTGTCGGTTGACAGGGTTTCCGGATACAGGACAGAAATTTCAAGTATTACCGGCATTCAGGGTGTTATAATGGGTTCTTCTGCATTTTGTGCCGACAGCGGACAGTATATATTTGTAGGCTATCGGTCCGCCACTGAAACCTATCATATCATTACAATTGATATAAATGACGGGACGGTAAAGTACCATCCTTTGAATCCGGAGTTTACCGGGGAATATAAATATGATCCGGTAACCAATAAATTATATGGATTATGGCTATATGGCACCACGCAAAAACTTGTCTCGGTGGACAGGGTTTCCGGGGAAAGAACTGAAATATTCAATATTCCCGACAATTCAGGAGTAATATCCGGCTCATCTGCGTTTGATGCGGATAGCGGACGGTATCTGTTTGTGGGTATTTCAGGAGACCTCACAAAACAATATTTATATACAATTGATGTAACCCATGGAACAGTGAAGAATAAAGCGCTGAATCCGGATAATACCGGCGAATACCAGGTTATACATTATGTACCAAAGATCACGGCTGTTAAACCCTCTGCCTGGAAGGATCAGGTTGAAATATATCCGAATCCGGTGTCAGGCAATTTACCATTAACCGTACCGGCAAATGCTAAACGTGTTGAATTATTGAGTATTAATGGACAGCCTGTAAGGAATTATGAAATTGAAAACCGTAATGAACAATGTACTTTAAATCTTTCCGGAATATCTAACGGAATATATTTAGTAAGGATGACAGACAATTCAGGCCAGGTAAATATTACCAAACTGGTAATCAATAACTAAAATCACGGATAGGCCTTATATATTAAGTCCCGGAATTACTTACGTTACATCAAGGTGACCCTATGTTCTTTCCCCGCTTATTGCTTTTCCAAAATGCGCTTCAGGTTGATGAGCCCTTTTTCAAGGTCTTTTCCCAGCATGATCTTAAAAATGGGTGAGAATAATGACATGGGAAATTTCGAGGGACTGTCAAAATTCCAGGTAACCGATGACCTTGCATCTCCATTCCCGGTAATCCGGAATTTAGTTTTACCGGTATTCTGCATCGGGCGAAAAAACCGTATTTCATATTCAATACTTTTTCCTTCGTCAATGCCCGTGATTTCCTGTTCTCCCGCGCCCACATTCTTCATGGTGCTGTCCCAGCTGTACATAAAACCAACCGTTCCATCCTTACCCCGGTATTTTTTTTTCATATTCGGATCAGCCATGTTCCAAACGCTGAAGTTATCCTGATTTTTGGTCTCCCTGAGATACTCAAATACCTGCGCGGAATTCCTGTTAATTTCAATCGACTTTTCAATTTTCATGGCTAAAATCTTTATGGTCCGTTTGCAGTTTATAAACTATTTATTCCTGATAAAGTTCATTCTGAAGGAATAACTTTTCAGCTCCCCCGCACTGCCCCTGCATCAAATAACAGGTAAAAAGTCCGATAATGATTCTTATTTTTGAACCCTTGAAAATCCGTAAATCATGAATATGAAAAAGTTCATCCTGTTTGACCTTGGAGGGATTTTTGTTCCTGATAGCACAAAGCTCTTAAACAGGGAAATTGCGGAGTATGTTGGAATATCAGAAGATGAAATGGCCGAACGCTGGACCGCGGCGCTCCCTGAATTATTTACAGGGAGGATTAAAATAATTGATTTTTATGAAAGCCTGTTTGGAAACGGGTATGATTCAAAGGTTCTGTTACAAAAGCACCTTGACATCTATACCAGAGGATTTCAGATCAACCCGGCCATGGTCGGGTTGCTGCAGGAATTGAATGTATACCATACGACAGCCTGCTTAAGCAATACCGAAATTGAAGTTTCCGAAGTAAATGCGAAACTGGGACTCTATGAAAATTTTAATTACCGGTTCCTTTCCACGGAAATGCATATGATGAAACCGGGCAGGGATATTTTCATATCGGCCATTCAGAAGCTTGGTGCATCACCTGAAAATGTAATTTTCATGGATGACAAGGCCGAAAATATTGAAACCGGAAAATTACTGGGATTGAAAACAATCCACTTTGAAAGTGCTGAAAAAACACGGGAAATTCTCTCTCACTTTCTATAGAACACGCAACCAATCGGGAGGCATATCCATCCTTATTGAAATGAAACGGGGAACCATGAGAACAATGAAATACCTGCTTTTTACCCTGTTCGTGATGACACTTCTCACGAATTGCAGCAAGGACGATAAGGGGAATTCCCCTGAATTTCCGTTGAAGGCTTCCGACAGCCTCGATGACCTGGATTACCGGTTATATACGCTGGTTCTTGAAGAGCATTTCACCCATTCGGAAAATCTGGTGGTTTACCAGGAAATACAACCCGGTTCCCCGATCAATGACCATTCATTCATTCAGTCCCTGAAAGCGGAGTATCCTGACCTGGATACCACGGTATTCTATGATCCTATCCTTGCAAGTGATTCCGTGTATTACCTCGAAAACAGGTTTAATGTGGCATCAAAAAAGGTTTCCCTGGTTTCTGCTGATGAGATTCAATATATTTTCAGTAATTCTGATATCAATAAGGGATGGGAGGAATTCTACAGGAGATATCCGGATTCCCCGGGTACAATTTCTTTTTCCCGCATCGGCTACAATACGAATAAAACACAGGCCGTGGTTTCAATGGGTAATATGTATGCCAGCCTGGGCGGGGAAGGACGGATTATATTCCTGACATTAATATATAACCGATGGCAAATAGCAAAGTCAGTACCTACCTGGATCTCCTGATCATTGTCCTGATCCTCGTACTATGCAGCTGTGAGAAAGGAGATGACAACCCCTCTGCCTTTTCCGGCACCTGGGTTGAAGTAACCGGCCGTTCCGATACCATCGCTTTCGATACATGGGAAACGGAAAATGTATTCACACTCGCAAGAGGGTATGAACAGGTAAACGGGAACCGGATTCCGGCGATTGGATGTGGCATTTACCGGTATAAGATCAAAAAGGATTCCATGAGTATAAACAATTTGATATGGAGTTGTATTTGCTATCCTTCCTATTATTTTAAAATGAATTCAACCCGCACTGCATTTGAAATAGGAAATTTCTATGACACAAGCATGGTGGAAACCCGGCGAATTACATTCGAAAGGATAAAGTAACCCGGATCACCGGTTGCTTCACCCTCCTTCAAACTGCAGTTTTTTGCTTTTGATTTCCCCGTAAACCGTTTTGCCAATATTATATTTTTCAGGTTATTGGGAGTTCCTTGGTTTGCGATTTAGGAGGAACCTACCTTGTAACAGACAGTGGAAATTCAAGGGACAGCCGGCTGATGAATTATCATGAATATTCTCCGATGCACAGGAAAAATAAGACGAATCTATCCATGTAATATACTACGAATTTTGTGAAGATTGACAATGAAAGACCTGCCTGGATGACGCTGAGAAATGACACAGGACCTGCCCTAAATAAGACTATTTATAGTCCGGCTGAAGGCATTGTGGTGTAAGTGGTAGTGGCATCCCTGACTATGAGCCCTGGTCCGGGAATTATCCCTACAAAGTAGGATATAGTAGTCAATTAATAAGATAATTAATTCATGCTGATGGTACACTTGATAAAGGATGGATTGCAATTAAGGTAAAGAGAAAGTTCACACCCGGGATTTGATCGGATAGCAGGCAATTCAGGCTGGACCAAACGTCTTCATCTGGATATGCAGTTGATAGAAAGCGAAACATCAAATTTCTGGTTTGGTACAGACATTTGCATTAGATATAAGAACAAAAACTAGTACAGAAGCAGTATTGATTAAAGTTGGTTTGGATTGATGCTGGATTTTCGTTTCAAATTAGACAATAATTCTCTGGCATTCATTCATCACATTATCAACTTATTCATTAAATTTAATTATTCAAGCTGACCTGCAGACTGAGATAAGCATTATGGTTTCGTTATTCTTGTAAGCATATGCGTAACAACGGTTCAACTCAAATTGCATTGCTAGCAATAATACTCCTTTTTAGATTTTTCAATATGTACGGCTTGCCAGATTTTGGCAATCAAAAGACAGCTACTTCTTCAACTGAAACTGTAATTGAGGATTTGATGTTCAACGCACAGTATGATCAGGCTATAGTCGTTGCTGACAAAATAATGAATCAATTGACTGATTCATATTCTAAAATGCATTTACTCCTCAAATTAAGTGAAATCTATATAAACAAAAATAATCTTGAAAAAGCAGTTGAAATGCTTCAGGAAGTGGAAATGAATATGAATGACTCATACAAGGATGAAGACAAGGTTGAGTTTTTGTACTCTCTTGAAATGGCAATGCTTTTACGAGTATCCGGCAAAAACGTTGAGGCTGTTAAATGGATGAAGAAATCAGAATTCTTTCTTAAGAAAATTAAAAACCCAAATCATTCCGATGCTGCAAGATTGTATATTATGCTTGGAAAACACAGTTATGAAACAAGGGATTCCATAAACGCAATCGGGTACTTTAGCAAATCCGTTAAAATCCTTTCAGAGAATTCCTTGCCGGAGAAAATGGCAAAAATTACCACTCTTTCCTATCTTCAGCTCGCATACCTGTTCTCAGAAAATGTAAAAATGGCCGAACAGGCAGAGTCAAAGGCAGATTCAGCCTATCTAACAATTACCAATAAAAATCATCCTTCCTTGCTGGATTTTTATCTCAACCTTTCTTTCATATATTTAAATTACAGTCTCAATATCAATAAGGCAGAATCTGCACTTCATTTTGCTTCGGAAATTATAAATAAATATTATTCTTCAGCCGATCCGGATTATGGTCTATTATTTTGTTATAAAGGACAACTGGCTTATCAGGAGCATGATTCGGAAAAAGCTCTGGTTTATTTCAGGCAAGCTGAAACCTACCTTAAGAAAAATCAGGAACTTTCGCCCTACATGTATCTTTTTTATTTTGATCTGGCAAATACGTATTACTTCTATAAAAATGATTTTCACAAAGCAATTGAGAATTACAGGAAGGTCATAGATAATAATAACCTATGGTTGAATCGTGCTAATATTAACAGCCTGGTACTTTCAGGCTATTGTTATCTTGAACTAGGAGATACGGCAAAGGCAATTAAATGTGTTAAGAATGGAATAAATGCCGCAGAATCAGGCTCCCGTGTTTCAGGAAGAGAAAAGGCCTATACCTATCGGTGCCTTGCCGGATTGTACATGAACATGGGACAAGAGAAATTGGCACATCAATATTTTCAGAAAGCCTATGAAAAAGCAATTAAATATGATATCGATTGGTATCTTAAAACCGATATTATTACAAACCTTGCTAATTATCACCGTGACCAGGGCGATATCCAAACATCGCTGAAGTTATATCAAACAGCGATTGATGAAGCATTTAATGACTCCTCAGTCTATGATCCGGGAAGCAAGTTTTGCGATGAAATTGAGTTGATCGAAATTCTGAATAATAAGGGCTATGCCTTGCTGCAATTATACGAAAAACAGGATAAAAATTATCTCCATCTTAAAGATGCCCTGTTCTGCCAGAAAACTGCCATTACACTCATTGAAAAAAGGCTTGGTCATTTAGATAATGAAAGTTCAGAATATAACTGGCTGGCCCTGGTGCAAACGACTTTTGACAATGCAGTTCTCTATTCAACGCTATTGTATAATCTTACCCATGATATAAGTTTTGCTGATGCAGGATACCAGTTTGCCGAGAAAAGCAGAATGTTGATCATATTAATAGCCAGTCGGGATAAAAAAATAAAGAAATATGCTGGGGTTCCGGATTCTCTTATTCAAAAAGAAATCCTGGTAAATAATGAAATTCTCAATCTTCAAAATCAGCTCTATCAATGCGAACGTATCGGGATAAACTCGCCGGAACAAAAACTGATTTCAGGCAAACTCGCAAAGATTCAACTTGAAAATGATCAACTTAAATCATTTTTTGAAAGTAACTTTAACAGATATTTCGATCTGAAATACAATTTGAATGTGATTAGTCTCAATCATCTCCGGGAAAATCTGAGCAAAAACCAGATATTGCTGGAATATCAATTATTGCAAAACGAGTTGATTATAATAGCAATTTCCAAGGATCACATCACAATGAAATTAATCGCAGATAAGGGCAATGAAAAGCAATCTATAAATAATTTTTATAGGACTATTTCTGAAAATCCCTCAAATAAAGATCCCGAGAAATCTTTCAAAGAATTTACGGGAACTTCTCATCGTCTTTATTCATGGTTGATAGAGCCTATAAAAGAGGAAATAGAAAATAAACGACTGATAATCATTCCGCATAGTGAACTAAATTTTGTTCCTTTTGAACTTCTTATTTCAGAATTACCACCACCTGGTGACCCGGAAAATTATAAATCCCTCTCCTATCTGATTAAAAGATTCCCAATTTCCTATGGTTATTCAGGAACACTGCTTTTCGAGGAAACAAAATTGCATCCGGGTAAAACTGCTGCCTTTTTTATACCTGATTATTCCATTGCGAAACATAGTTATGATCAAAAGCAATTTTTGAGTTTAAAAGGCACGCAGGAAGAAGTTAGGAAGGCAAGAGACCTTATTGGAGGAGACATATTCTCCGGTAATAAGGCAAATGAAACCCAGTTTAAACTCTTTGCCGGTGAATATAGAATCCTTCATATAGCTTCACATACTTCCACGGATGATGAAATACCAACTCTTTCGTGTCTTGAATTAGCACCTAGCAAGGATACACTTAATGACGCAGTCTTATATTCCTATGAATTATACCAACTTCAATTGAATGCGCAGTTAATTGTATTAAGTGGATGCAATACCGGAATGGGCCTTCTAAAGCAAGGCGAAGGTTTACTGAGTCTATCAAGAAGTTTTTTTTACAGCGGTGCACGTTCTGTGGCCTTTACATTGTGGCAGCAGGCGGATCAAACAGGTGCAGAGATTATGATTGGACTCTATACAGGAATAAAAAATAAACAAAGACTTGAAAGTGCCCTTCAGTCTGCAAAGCTAAATTACCTTTCAGATGCGGATCCTGCAAAATCTCATCCTTACTACTGGGGCGGATTTTTGATTGTGGGAAAGACTGATCCAATCATCCTGAATAACTATTTTCCAAAAATGACTATAATCCTGATTCTGCTATGCGCAGGTTTAGGCGGATTGACCTATCGCAAATTCAGATCCTAATCCCTTCAAGAACATTCCTGGCCCTGTCTGAATAGAATTCCGTTCCAATTGATAAGCGCTTCAGAAGAGGTTCTGCCTGCTTTACCTGTCCAGTTTTAATTAAGCAAAGTGCAAGATACCAGTTTCTATGAATTGAATATGGACTATTCCAATTAGGTGGTATTTTTAAAAAATCGCTGATCGCTTCATTTGGCAGCTGAAGCTCAATTTTGGCAAGCCCCAGGTAAAACAGAGCCAGGTAATTCTGCTTATCATTACTGACCATGTCAACAAGAATTCTGGCGCATTCGGTATAACTTCCTGTCTGGTAAAGAAACTGTGCATTTTCCAGACTGGTTTCTAACAAATTTTCTGAACGGGTTATTACATCAGGTTCATATTTGACATAGAATTTTTCGAATATGGTTGATCTTGAGTATCCGGGAAAAAATAATTTTAACATTGCGGTGCCAACAATTAAAATGAACAGGAATACCGCAGCAATTTGAATGATGAGCCTGGGAGAGAATCTTTCGCCATTGCGCAAAACTTCTTTTTCTTCAGATATATTTCTAAGGGTCTGACGTAGGCTATGTAATTCATTGTCGCGTATGCTTTCATTTATCTCCTTATGTAAACGAATAAGCTCGGCAAATTCACCATCACCTTCAGCCCGGACTTTTATTTCTTCAGCTTTATCTTTCTCAAGAGAACCGTCAAGATAGTCTTCTATTAATCTCGTTGTATTCATATTCTTCTTCCAAACCGTAAGTGCTCTTAATTTGTTTGATTAATGTTAATTTGCAGCGATATCGCCTGTTTTTAGTGTGTTGTTCACTTTTATATCCCATTTTTCGGGTGATTTCAGCAATGGACATACCTTCAATAAAATATCTCAATACCTTCTGGCAATCGGCACTGAGGCTATCAAAATTTCTTCGGTAAATTTCCAAACGCTCATTATATTCTGCAGTTTCATGAATATCTCTGTCGATATCCGCATAATCCTCTAAAATAAAAGAAGCAGCAGAAATGTGTTTACGCTTGCTAAGTTCCTTAAACCATAGCAACCTTGAAACTGAAAACAAATATGTACTCAAAGAGCAGGTCAAAAAAAATGAATCGCTCCTAACCTTTTGAAAAAGAACTAACAGTACGTCCTGAAAGAGATCCCTGGCATCTTCCTCACTGCCACTGTTTTTAAGCACAAAATGCCTTATGCCGCTGTAAAATAATTTATAGTAGGCTTTGAGAATATTCTCGTTCCGGGCTTTCAATCCCGCTAACATTTCCGCATCAGAATATGACAATGTCTTTTTCTATGTTTAATACTTACACAATTGAAAAAGTAACCCTAGAGAAAAAAATAAAAATGCAAAAGGTCATATAAATATACTTTACATGACCTTCATTTCAAAATTAATGCTGGATTATGCAATAATCCTGCACATGATGAATTATTTATCGGTAATTTTCTGTTCTGCCAATATTCAACCCCACGAGGTTTTTTTTTTGAATTCTTGCTAGTCCCTTGTCCCTCGTCCCTTGTCCCTTTCTACCCATAGGCAATCATCATGTGATTTTTTTATCTATAGGAATCGATGGGCGCACAGGAACAAACCAGGTTACGGTCGCCAAAGGCATCATCCACCCGGCTGACGGTGGGCCAGTACTTGTTGCGCTCGCACCAGGGGAGCGGGAAGGCAGCCTGCATGCGGGTATAGGGATGTTCCCAGCTGTCACCGGCAATAACCCTTTGTGTATGGGGGGCGTTTTTCAGCACGTTGTCGGTACGATTTCCGCCACCGGCGATTTCCTTTATTTCCCCTGCAATACTTTTCATGGTGTCAATAAACCGGTTCAATTCCTGCAGCGACTCACTTTCGGTGGGCTCCACCATCAGGGTGCCATGCACCGGGAACGACAGCGTGGGGGCATGAAACCCGTAATCCATCAGCCGCTTGGCTATGTCGGTTTCGGTAATGTCAGAGGTTGCCTTGAAGCCCCGGCAGTCGAGGATCATCTCATGGCCTACCAGGTCATTGCAGCCGGTATATAATACCTTGAACTGTTCGCCCAGGCTGGCTGCCAGGTAATTGGCATTCAGTATGGCTATTTTGGTGGCATAGGTCATTCCCTCCGGTCCCAGCAGGCTGCAATACGCATGCGAAATGGTGAGGATGCTGGCGCTGCCCCAGGGTGCGGCGGCCACCGCCGTTACGCCTTCCACCCCGCCCGACTCCACCACCGGGTGCGTGGGCAGGAATTTAACCAGGTGCTCCGCCACGAGGATGGGTCCCATACCGGGTCCGCCCCCGCCGTGGGGTATGGCAAAGGTCTTGTGCAGGTTGATATGGCACACGTCGGCCCCGATGGCGGCGGGATTGGTAAGTCCCACCTGGGCGTTCATGTTGGCGCCGTCCATGTAAACCTGTCCCCCGTTCCGGTGGATGATGGCGGTCATGTCGCGGATCGCCGTTTCAAACACGCCGTGGGTGCTGGGATAGGTAACCATGAAGGCTGCCAGGGTTTTGCCGTACTGGTCGGCTTTGGCCACGAGGTCGGCCATGTCAATATTCCCTTTGTCGTCGCAGTTCACGACCACCACTTTCATCCCGGCCATGGCGGCGCTGGCGGGATTGGTTCCATGCGCGGAGGCGGGGATCAGCACCACGTCGCGGAAGGATTCACCCCGGCTTTCGTGGTATTTGCGGATCACCAGCAGCCCGGCATATTCTCCCGCGGCCCCCGAATTGGGCTGGTACGATACTTCTTCCAGTCCGGTCACCGCTTTCAAAAACACCGACAGCTCATGGAACAGCTGGTGGTATCCCTCGGCCTGTTCGAGCGGAACAAACGGGTGTATGTTTCCGAATTCCGGCCAGCTCAGGGGCAGCAGCTCAACGGCGGCATTCAGCTTCATGGTGCAGGAACCCAGGGGGATCATGCCATGGGTGAGGGAAAAGTCCTTCCTGCCGAGCTGGTGGATGTACCGCATGAGTTCCGTCTCGCTCCGGTATCTCCTGAACAGTTCCAGGTTCATGTAATTGTCATTCCGGGCAAACTTCTCCTCAAAGTAAACCTTGTTTTCATCTATGCTGATCTTACCCGGGTAATGTTTCAGGGGAAGGGCAAATACTTCGATGATCCTATCCACATCGGCATCCGCAGTAGTCTCATCCAGGCTGATGCCCACGGCACCATCAGAAAAATACCTGAAGTTGATCTGCCGTTCCTCAGCATTGCCACGGATCTACTTCCGCAGTGATCTTCGCGGGAAGGATGACCTTCAGGGTATCGAAAAAGTCGGGGTTATCCTGCCGGTAACCCATTTCAGTGAGCTTGGCAGATAATGCCCCTGCCTTTGAATGGATGCGCCGGGCGATGAGTTTAAGTCCTTCGGGACCGTGGTACACGGCATACATACCTGCCATGCTGGCCAGCAGGGCCTGGGCGGTGCAGATGTTGGACGTGGCGCGTTCGCGCTTGATATGCTGTTCGCGGGTCTGAAGGGCCATGCGGAGGGCCGGCTTCCCCTCCCGGTCCACTGTAACGCCGATGATGCGGCCCGGCATATGTCGTTTATACAGTTCACGGGTGGCGAAAAAGGCTGCATGCGGTCCGCCATATCCCATGGGCACGCCAAAGCGCTGGGTGGATCCCACCACCACATCGGCACCCCACTGGCCGGGGGGAGTCAGCAGCACCAGGCTCATGATATCGGCCGCCACGGCAACGGGTATATTATGGCTATGCATTTTTACCGCAAATCCGGAATAGTCGCGTACCCTGCCGTCGCCGGCGGGATATTGCACCAGGGCGCCGAACAGGGCGTCAGCGGGTTCCAGGGTGGAATAATCGCCCGTGACAATGGTGATGCCCAGCACGCCGGCCCGGGTTTTGATCACTTCCACCGTTTGCGGGAAAACATTGTCATCCACAAAAAAGGACGAGGCTGCCCTGGCAACGGCTTCCCTGGAGCGGGCATTGTACAGCATGATCATGGCTTCGGCAGCGGCAGTGGCCTCATCGAGCAGGGATGCATTGGCCAGTTCCATGCCGGTAAGTTCGAGGATGACGGTCTGGAAGTTGAGCAGGGCCTCAAGGCGGCCCTGGGAAATTTCCGCCTGGTAAGGAGTGTACGAGGTATACCACCCCGGGTTCTCGAGGATGTTGCGCTGGATGACGGCGGGCATGATTGTATTGTAATAGCCCATGCCGATGAAGGTTTTGTACAGTTTGTTGCGGGAGCCGATTTCACGTATCCGTTCAAAATAAGCCTGTTCGCTGATCCCCGGCTTTAGTTTCAGATTTTCCTTCAGCCGGATGGAGCCGGGAATGGCCTTGTCCACCAGCTCATCGAGGGATCCGACACCTATTTTTTCCAGCATGGCCGGGATTTCTTCCGGGCGGGGGCCCGTATGCCTGAAGGCAAAGTGATCAATATTCATGATAAAAATGGATTTGTATCGTATTCTGCACCAATTGTCGTTGTGGGTCCATGTCCGGGCCACACTTCCGTGTCCCTGGGCAGCGTCATTAATTTTTCCCTGATCCCCCTGATCAGCAGGTCATAATCGCCGCCGAAGAGGTCGGTTCGGCCGATGCTGCTCTTGAACAGCACATCCCCGCAGATCAGCAGGTTGTCCGAGGCCATATACAGGCAGATGCTCCCGGGTGAATGTCCCGGCACATGCAGGATTGAAATATCCGTAGTTCCCAGTGTAAGATGGTCCCCGTCGTTCAGGTAACGGTCGGGCATGGGCGGATTTTCCACTTTGATGCCGAACAGGGAGGCATGCTGCGCAGCATCCTTCAGCAGAAAGAGGTCATCCTTGTGCATCAGGACGGGGCATGAAAATTCGTCTTTTGCCCAGGCAGTTCCCGCCACGTGGTCGAAATGACCATGGGTGAGCACTATGCATTCGGGGCGAAGGTTATTTTCGGTGATGTATTGCTTCATGTTTTGCTGCTGCACCGGGTTTTTGCATCCCGGGTCGACAATCATGCACGAGCCGGATTCATCGTGCAACACGAAAGCGTTCACTTCCAGCTCATTAAAAATAAAATGTTTGAGTGTGATCATGATAACAAAGCCTGAACAATTTTACGCAAGTTATTCTTTTCCGCTTAACATGGGAACAAAAACAAATGAACCGTGCTCGGTAATTTTATAAACACCGGGACCGGTTTTTTCCACCAGGGTCATCACCTGCAGATCGCGTTTGCCGATGGGGACCACCAGCCGTCCACCTGTTTTCAGCTGTTCCAGTAACCTAGGCGGTATTTCCGTGGCGGCAGCGGTAATGAGAATGCGGTCGAACGGTCCGTAGGTTGGCAGTCCCTGGTAGCCGTCGCCATAAAAAAAGTGTACCTGGTAACCCAGTTTTGTAAGCAGTTCCTGTGGCACCAGGTATAATTCCTTCTGACGTTCGATTGTCATCACCCTGGCTCCCATCTCGGCCAGCACGGCCGACTGGTATCCCGAACCCGTGCCGATCTCCAGCACCTTCTGCTGGGATTCCACTTCGAGCAGCTGGGTCTGGAATGCCACTGTGTAGGGCTGGGATATGGTTTGTCCCGCCCTGATGGGAAATGCCTGGTCGCGGTATGCAAACTGCATGAAACCACTATCCATAAAAGCATGTCGCGGGATGGCAAATATAGCGGCCAGCACCCGTTCATCGGAAATGCCTTTTTTCCTTAATTCTGTTACCAGCTTGTTGCGCAAGCCTTTATGCTGAAAACTGTCGTACATGCTTCCTTTTGTGGTTCGTGGTGGTCTTATAAACAAAATTAGTTGATAAGTTCGATCTAAAAAAAATATACGTTAAATGTAAATAATTTATGTTTGTGCAAATGCCGGATACATGTTAAACGTCGGAATAGTTGGTTCTTTGGCAGCCATCGAAAGGCATGCCAATGCCCTGGCCCGTATTCAGGATATCCGGATCACAGGACGATGGATCACGGATGGGGAGCAGGGTTCAGCCGCCGACGCTGAATCCGGTGTCACCTGCATGTCGCCCTCCCAGGTCACCGCAACTGCCGATGCGCTTATCATTGCCGCCGGGGGAGCATTCTGCGGGCAGGTGGCCATATCCGCCCTCCGGTCAGCCCGGCATGTATTTATTTACCCCCGTGCCATCCAGTCCGTTGCCGAAGCCACCCAGCTCATCAAGCTGTCCCGTGAGGCCAATGTAATTTTAAGGGCCGGCAGAACGGGAAATGACAATGTAAAGAACCTGCTGCGGGCACTTCCCGATGCAGCGGAGATCAACATGATAGAGCTGCAGCATGATTACCAGGCAAGGGTAAACCACACTGTCGCGAGGAATATGTTCGACGCGCTGCTGGCCGACCTGGAAGTGATCAACAGCCTGGTGAAGGCACGTGTGATATCCATTAAGGCAAAGGGGCTTTGCATGCTGGCTTCCGAAGCCGATATTGTCAGTGCAAGGATGGAATTTGACAACGGATGTGCCGTGAATTACAACTGCAATCTGGTGGCGGCACAGAACGGGTTTACCGGCACGCTTGTGCTGAAAAACCGCATCCTGAAATACAATTTCGGCAGCGGGGAGCTATCCAGCTGGTTTGTGCAGCACCAAAGCGCACCCGTGAAAACTCCCTTCCTCCTCGAAAATATGCATGTTGAAAAAACCGATTCGCTCACCGGTGAACTGGCCGATTTTATTCGACCTCATCCGGTCGGGTCCTGCCTTTCTTTCCATGAATGATAATGGATTTGAGCCCTACATGCTCACTGACCGGATACTCGAGAAAGTGATGAAAACGCTTGTAAGGTGCTCATAATCTGTCCGATCCTGCATTTCAATAACCTGACAAATGTTTGGTATTCTGTTATGTCATTTTTTATATATTTACAACCTATCCCCGCGGGAATCGTTTCAAACTTTTTCACCCGTAAGGGGTTGATATTTTACCGGACAGCTAGCGATAACGTATGAACAGAAAATGGCAACTCCTGAAGTACCTGACATTTGATTTCCTGTCTGCCATCACTGCCTGGATACTCTTTTTCACGTACAGGCTGTCGGTTCAACAGCATATTTCATCGCCAGTATCTTTTCCGGAACTGATACGGCTCATCAGCTATGACCTGCTTCTTATTCCCGCATACTGGCTGTTCCTTTATTACCTCACCGGATATTACGGGGATGTCTTCCGCAAGTCGAGGCTGTCGGAATTCGGGCAGACCCTTGCGATTTCTTCTATCGGCACCCTGATCCTGTTTTTCGCCTTCCAGATCTCCCATCGCACATTTATTTACGAATCGTCTACCCTTTCGCCTTACCTGAGGTTGTTCACCCTTCATTTTACGCTCACGTATCTTCCGCGGGTGGTGATTACAACGCTTACCACACACCGGGTGCACAGGGGTGAGATCGGCTTCAACACGCTGCTGATCGGAAGCAGTGTGAAAGCCAACGAGATTTACACTGAAATCATCAATCAGAAAAGGGGCAGCGGAAACAAGTTTATCGGTTTCATCTCCATGAATCACAACAGCCACAATGCGCTGGCTGATCACCTGCACTCACTGCGGTGACCTTGAAAACATCCGGCATATCATTGATGAAAAAAAGGTGGAAGAGGTTATCATTGCCATTGAAACATCGGAACACAATATGATCAACCGCATCCTGAACAAGCTGATCGATGTCGACGTGGTGATCAAGGCCATTCCCAGCATGTATGACATCCTCACGGGAAGGGTAAGAATGAGTTCCATCCTGGGCACACCGCTGATCTCTGTTTCCCAGAGCCTTATGCCAGTGTGGCAGGCAAATGTGAAAAGCTTTCTTGACTATACAGTTTCCCTGTTAGCCATCATCATCACACTGCCCATCAGTCTGTTCCTGATGGCCGGCGTAAAACTGACATCCAAAGGGCCCATATTTTACAGTCACGAACGGGTGGGACGATATGGCAAACCCTTTATCATTTATAAGTTCCGTTCGATGTACAGCGGTGCTGAAAAGAACGGGCCTGAACTTTCCTCACGAAATGACGGCCGCATCACACCCTTCGGAAAAATGATGCGGAAATCGAGGCTGGACGAGATCCCCAATTTTTTCAATGTACTGAAGGGGGACATGTCGCTTGTAGGGCCCAGGCCTGAGCGAAAATATTTTATTGACCAGATTACCAAAGAGGCCCCGCATTACCTGCATCTTCTCAAGGTGAAACCGGGGATCACTTCGTGGGGACAGGTGAAATACGGATATGCCGAAAATGTGGAGCAGATGATCGCCCGGCTGAAATATGACCTGATTTACCTTGATAATATGTCACTGTATGTTGATTTTAAAATCATCATTTACACGGTGATGACGATTATCAAGAGGAAGGGAATTTAGGGACGAGGGACAAGGGACAAGCAAGAATTCTTGAATGGATGGAGAGATGGAGGTGAGAGGGTGAGAGGGTGACTGCAGAACTAATATTTATCATGAAAAGATTATTCCTTGCCATAGACATCACCCCCGGAACAGCATTACTGGATGCTTATGATGACATCAGGCATACGCTGCGGATGGAGAAAATCAACTGGGTGCGGAAGGATCAGATGCATCTTACCCTGGCATTCCTGGGGGATACTGAAGAAAATATCATTCCCGGCCTTGTGTCAGATATTGAAAACGTTATGAATTCGCACCATTCCTTTAAACTCACCCTTTCCGGACTCGGTGTATTCAGAAACATCCATGATCCCAGGGTGATCTGGACCGGCTGTGAAGCAGAGGCTGAATTTCGGGAAATTAAAACAGATACTGACAAGGTACTGGAATCCCTGGAATTTGAGGTGGATCCAAGGCCTTTTTCACCCCATCTCACACTCGGAAGGATTAAATTTATGCGCCATCAGAATCACCTGGGACAGTTGATCGGCGTTTACAAGGATACCGTTTTTCAATCCGAAAACATACAGAAGGTTGTTCTTTATGAAAGCAGGCTGACTACCGAAGGACCGGAATATACTGCGGTATATAAATTTCCACTTGCATAAGGAAGCTGCCCCATGGGATAAAATCGTACAGACAAGGCAATGCCTTGTCTCTACAACATATAACTGCAAAACCTTCTTACTTGTCCCTCGTCCCTTGTCCCTTGTCCCTACAGTTGTCCCCGCTCAATCATTATCATGATCTCGTCGATCATGCGGTCCTCTCCGGCCGCGTCGAATTCTGCTTTCAGGTTTGACCCGAAAATACGTGCCACGGTCTGCCAGAGAGCTGCCTGGAATGAACCGCGCAGGTCCTTTACCACCTCATAGGAAGTTTGGCTGGTTTCCCTGTCGATCAGCTTTATCAGTATCCTTCCCTGGGTAATGGTGAGGTTTTTCAGGTCTTCTTCATATTGCTGAAGGATATCCTTTTCCACCTGTTTAATGTATTCACGCTGCTCTCTCTTTGTTTCCAGGCTGTCCATATGCGCGTTTATACTGCCGAACTTTTCGCCGGCCAGCTTGGCATAGGGATATACTTTTTTGACATTGTAAACAAGCTTCCTGTATTGCCGCATATCGCGATTGGTGGGTTTATTGGTACGGGGCTGTATCATCGCCTCACCCAGGTTGGCTATCAGTATGGTGTCCTTACCCCGTACCACAGCCTTTACCGGATAGCCGCCCAGATCCATGCGTATTGTATCCTGTGCCGTGCCGGCAAGGGAAAACAATGCGAGTAAACCTGAAATCACGATCAATCTAAGCATACAGGAAGGAATATCAAAACAAATGCCAAATTTAGTATGAATAATACTGGCATGCTAAACTGTTTATTTGCTATTTTTGGAAAAAACCGAACATGGACAAGACTGACAGGAATTATACAAACGGAGAGATCACCGTATACTGGCAGCCAAGAAAATGCATTCATGCCACCACCTGTTACCGGGAGCTGATCGAGGTATTCAATCCGAGGAAGAGGCCCTGGGTAAATATGGAGGGTGCCTCCACCGCGGAAATTGTGCGTGTTGTTAAATTATGTCCGACCCAGGCTCTTACCTATAAGTACAATACCGAGATCGTGCCCGAAAAAGCACCTGAACAGCCGGAAGTGATGCCAGAGGCGCGGGTCATGGAAGACGGGCCTCTTGTATTGAAAGGCGATTTTACGATTTTTGATGTTGATGGCAGGGAATTACGGCCATTTAAAAATTACCTCCCTGTGCCGGTGTGGCAGGTCGGATAATCCGCCCTACTGTGACGGCGCACACAGAAAAACAGGTTATACAGGAAAATAAAGATATGGCAGAAACGGAGGAAAACAGCAGGAATACCCCCGAGGTTCGGATCATCCCAAACGGACCCATGATATTGAAGGGAAACTTCAGCTTCAGGGATTCATCGGGTAAGATCATAACCGGGGAACAGGAAATACTCCTGTGCCGTTGCGGAGAATCAAAGAATAAACCGTTTTGCGACTGCAGTCACAAATAAATGCAGGATCCCGGTCAGACGTTCTTTTTCACCAGATCTGCGGCATCCTGGAGCCGGGTGGCAGAAAACACCTTCAGCCCTGAATTATCGATCAATACTTTGGCCTCGGCTGCATTGGTACCCTGAAGGCGCACAATCACAGGTACGCGAACCGTGCCGATGGATTTATATGCATCTACAACACCCTGTGCAACACGGTCACAACGTACAATACCCCCGAATATATTGATGAGAATGGCTTTTACGTCCGGTTCCTGGAGAATAAGCCGGAAGCCTGCCTCTACTGTCTGGGCATTGGCCGTACCGCCCACATCAAGAAAATTGGCCGGTTCACCGCCCGACAGCTTAATGATGTCCATGGTGGCCATTGCGAGTCCGGCCCCATTCACCATGCAGCCTACGTTGCCGTTCAGCTTGATAAAATTGAGGTTGTATTTTGCTGCTTCCGTTTCAGCAGGATCTTCTTCATTCACATCGCGCATGGCCTCATATTCCGGGTGGCGGTATAGTGCGTTGTCATCCAGGTTTATTTTGGTATCGGCGGCATAGATCAGGTCATCGGATGATTTAAGCAGGGGATTTATTTCGATCAGCGAAGCGTCACTCTGCACATAGGCCTGGTAAAGGGAAGTGACAAATTTAGTCATCTCCTTGAAGGCCTTTCCCTGCAATCCCAGGTTAAAAGCGATCTTCCGGGCCTGGAACGGCTGAATGCCAATGCCGGGATGAATTTCTTCCTTAAAAATGAGATGCGGCGTTTTCTCAGCCACGGTTTCTATATCCATTCCGCCCTCGGTGGAATACATGATTATATTTTTGCCTGTAGAGCGGTTCAGCAGCACGCTGATGTACAATTCACGAAGGGGAGTATCGCCGGGGTAATAAATATCCTGCTGAATAAGCACCTTGCGTACTTTTTTTCCTTCGGCACCTGTCTGTGGGGTGACAAGCTGCATTCCCAGGATGTCGGTTGCCCGTTTGGTCACTTCCTCCAGGTTGCGGGCCAGCTTCACTCCGCCTCCCTTTCCGCGTCCACCGGCATGAATCTGCGCTTTCACCATCCAGGTATTTGTACCTGTTTTTTCCTGCAATGTCAGGGCAGCCTTTGCAGCGTCAGCCGCATCATCTATAACTATTCCGGCAGGTACGGCAACGCCAAACTGGCTAAGTATCGCTTTGCCCTGATATTCGTGAATATTCATGGTTACGCAAATTTTCGTTAATTTCAGTTTACGAAAATATTTAATTTTTTTTATCTATTCACCAATATAGTGCTTTTCGGTGTTTTTTACTTAAAATACCTGCAACCTCATTGTTTTAACAAAATCTTTTGCGCGCATGGTATATAAGTACAGGCCCCCCGATAACTGCCCAGCATTGAAAGTAACAGAATAATGGCCCGGGCTGTGTAAGCCGGACACCAGAACCAAAATCTCGCGCCCCATCATATCTGTAATCTTTATTTCAACATACGACTCGATGGGTATACGATAATTAATGATGGATGCATCACGGGCAGGATTTGGATAATTTGGAAACAGGGCAAAAGCAATGGCAGGTTGATCGGACTTTGTTGACGTAGGATTTCCTTCAATGATAGAAAACGGCTCAACATCAACCATGGTGGCTTCTTTCAGTGTAGCTTCCACTGCTGCAATACGTATGGTATAAATACCAAGCGGTGTTTCGGGCAGATCAGCCCTGACGGAATTGTTGGTAAAAAATCCATCTCCGGCATATTGATCACCGAATGTCCCGTTATCCAGCAGTATTCCGTTATAAGGTGCATCCGATCTGATAGCGCGAAACTGAAAATTGCCATCCTTAAATGCATCAAAACTCACCGTATGAATAGTATCTTCCAAATGGCTTACGTGAGCCATGAAAGTTGAGGTGGTAGATCCGTCAATCCAGGCGGTATATGGATCGATCTGTACATTCGAAATGGATGGCTGACTTGCAACCGCATCACTATTAATGGTTGCAGCCCAAATTTGAGGAGGGGTGCTGTTGGACAGAAACCAAAACCTGTTTCCATTGAAGTTAATGGTTGGCAACCTGGATTCGGAGAACCTGAATCCATCAATGGCAATGCTTATTGCATCTATGCTAACCAGATCCAAATGCGATGCGGAAACCCGGTCAACAAGGGAAACTGGCAATCGACCATTCGCTGCATGCGTTATCGCTCTTGATCCGTCAGCAGCCATCTGGGTATATGCTGATGTTGCAAAAATATCAAGCCCGCCAATTACCTTTACAGGATCCCCGGTTCCAATCGGCACAAAATAAACATTGATCTCATCAAAACCCTTGTCTTCATTAAATTCCCGACGATACAAAAGAAACTGATTCCCGGCAGGATTTGTAGCAAAAGGCTGATTACCTATGTTATAATCACCAGCCCGATAGAACTCTGTCCCATCTGCCACGATGGCATCTCCCCTGTCCAGATCACCCTCCTCGAGTTTAAAAATACGTGTTCCAAAAATAACCACAGAACCATCCCCTGAAATATCAAATCCATCCGTAAAAGCTACGTTATAGCTATATTCCGTACCATCCCGTCCAAAAACATCCTCCGAAACCTTAACATAGTTAAATATCTGGGTTAATCCCGATCCATCCGAATTGACTCGCCATAATCCGGATACTCTCGGGTCTCTGTCCATATTGAGAAAGAAAACCTGTGAACCGTTTGCACTGATTCTTGGAGGAACGGGAATTACCGGTTCCAGGTCACCAAAATTCGTATCCGGGTTGGGAAGCAATGTTGCCAGTTCTTCGCGTACACTCCCATCGGAGTTGGAAATAAAGATCTCTCCGAACCCGTCACACCAGATCACTTTGCTTCCATCCGAACTGATATCAACCGAAGGTCCGAATCCTGTACGCTGAAAATCGTATATCTCCTTAAGACCACTGCCGTCTGAATTCATGGTAAATACCTTATTGAACGGTCCGCCAGTTGCATAAACGATTTTAATTCCGTCCCCGCTGACCTTCATGGTACTGATGTATTGATCCTCTTCGAAATTTGTAATTTGCTTGTAATCAACAGCATCAATTACATTTACTTGTGCCTTTGCGGAAAAGACTGGAATGATCATCAACAAAATGAAAGAAGTCATTCCCAGGATAAGTCTGATCTTTTTCATGTTGCGTTTTTTTGGGTTTATAGGTAATTTAAGAAAAAATTTCCATATAGCATCTAAGCATTTTGGTTTGAGGTTTGAAGTTTGGGAAAAGTGATTATTTTCGAAATCCGAATCCCTTTATTTCTGATTTTGTAACTATTGCTATCATTGTACTTAATTCACAAGCTTTGTATCCTATGAAAAAACTTCGGAATGAGGAACTGAACCGAAAGACGGTGGATGAATTCAGGCAGGCCGGCAAAAATCCGGTGATGGTGGTGCTCGACAATGTAAGGAGCCTGAATAATATCGGTTCGATATTCCGTACCTGTGATGCCTTCCTGATGGAGGGAATATGCCTTTGCGGCATCACAGCCACCCCACCCCACAGGGAAATCAGCAAAACTGCACTGGGTGCTACGGAATCGGTGGACTGGAAGTATTATGAACATACGGCGATTGCCGTTCAGGAATTACGGAAACAGGGATACCGCATATTTGCCGTGGAGCAAACCATCCATAGTTGTGCCTTACATGATTTCAAAATTGAACCGGGAGAAAAGTATGTGCTTATTTTCGGGCACGAGATCAACGGTGTGGACCAGGAAGTGGTGGATCTTTGCGATGGCGCCATCGAAATTCCGCAGCATGGAACCAAGCATTCGCTGAATATTGCTGTAAGTGCAGGCGTTGTGCTTTGGGAGGTTTTCCGGCAGTATCTGAAGGAATAAGTCGTGCAGTCGTGCAGTTATGCAGTCATGCAGTCTTGCAGTCGGAAGTCTCCGGAGCACATTAGCACATTAGCATATTAGCACATTAGCATATTACAATTGATCGGAAAGAAGTTGCTGGATACTCTGCGATCTTCGAAAATCACTCTTCATATTCCTGTTTTACTACTGAAATCGTCAGAGTACTGTTATCCAATGAAATTATCTTCCATTGGTAATGTGCCATGCCGCCCCAGTAAGGGACCTCGATGCCGATCAGGGAATCGTTCCTGGCCCAGGTTCCCTGGTCATCACCATACATTACCGGAGGGGTGCCGCACCACCCTGCATTTTTTCTTTCTACAAACGAGTGTCCCGTTTTAAAACCAAAACCGTAGGCGTTTTCTTTCAATTCGCCCACCCGTTCATATTTCAAAAATGTATCAACAGCAACAGGATTGATCCAGTAACCCAGTAAAAGGTCTGATTCATCTATAACCGGGTCCATGTTTTTTTCACACGATATCCATGCGAAAACGGCTAAAAACAGGACTATTGATAATATCGGCTTCATAATTCTTTCTGATTTTATAAATAGATGCTCGTTTGATGTCTTTGGTTGCGTAACCAGGCCAAAAGTAAATAAATTTTGAAACCCGGATAACGGAAATATCGTTTCAGGTATTTACCCCATTCACATTTTCATTTACAAAATCAGTATGAAAAACCACCTGTATATTGCCCGTTTCCTGATGATCCTGCTGGCCTTTCTTGTCATTCCGTGCACAAAACATGTTGCTGCCTCTGTTTACGATACCATATATTTAGACAGATATAACCCATACGATACGGCGGGTATTTGCAACAATTCAGATACGATTGTGGTTGTTCCCATGGAGAGCATGGAGGATGTGGTTTGGTTTGTAATGCCCAATGATACCGTATACCAGGATACCCTATATTTGCCTGGTGATTTTTATGGTGCAATATCATGCTTTAGCTATACTTCACCCGGGTATAACTGGATCTATATACAGTCAGTGTCCCTTACTTCCGAAAATAAGGAGGTATTATGTGGCGAACCGGCCATACTCAGCTTTTTTACCAATCATTCGGGAGATGCTTCCTATTCCTGGAGCCCTGAAACAGGGCTGGATGATCCGCATTCTCCAAATCCGACAGCCAGTGTAAACCAGTCGACAACCTATACATTAACAATGGAAACGCCCGGCGGATGCACTGTTTCAACATCAATGGACGTAAATCTAAAGCCGATGGAAGGAATTCCGATATGTATTATCAGTGTGGACAGTACCAATAAAAACGCAATCTACTGGGAAAAACCGGTTTCTACGGTCATTGATTCTTTTGTCATATACAGGGAAACCAACGTTACGGATGTTTATAAAAAGCTCGGAACGACATCCTACAGCGATTATGGGATGTTCGTTGATCAGACCTCATTCCCCGATGTGCAATCGAACAAATACATGTTATCCCTGAAGGATGACTGCCACCTGGAATCGTATAGGAGCATGCCTCACAAGACCATGCACCTGAGCATTAATGCAGGGCAGAACGGTTCATGGAATTTAATCTGGGAGCCCTATGAAGGTTTTACAGTATCAACCTATAACATTTACCGGGGAACGAATCCACAAAGCCTCGAATTGATAGGAACCACCTCCGGGAACAGTACACAGTATTCTGACCTTATACCTCCTGAAACGGTATTTTACCAGGTGGAAGTGATCAGCCCCAATAGCTGCAACCTTGAAATTCCACTATATAAGGAGCAAATGATTGAAAAGACGGGTAGTGTGATCTCATCCCGGTCAAATATTGTATACGAGTTCCCCACAGGAGTCAAACCCGTACCGGGAAAAACCACGGTATCAGTCTATCCGAATCCTGCAACCGACAGGCTTTTTATCGAATTACCGCAAAATATAGAAAGCGGTTCAGCTGAGATCATTAACCTCGATGGCAGAGTCATCTTAAAAAGCTCTTTATTTTCCGCCGGTACAGAAATAAATATAAACGAATTAAAAAGTGGATTTTACACCGTAAGAGTCAAAACCTCAGCCGGGATGCAAGTACATAAATTTTTCAAAGAATAAGGACAGGCCATTGTCAGGCAATTCTGCGGTTCTGCAGTTCTGCAGTTCTTTAGTTCCTGCAGGATCCAGCCTGTGCCTTGCAGGACATCATAAAAAGAAAACCAACTGTGAAATGGAGAATCTGCCTCATACTGCCTTCTCCATTTTTCTTTGAAACACTTTGATGATCAGGGCAGCAACCAGGCATTCAAGAATACTCAGCGGGATTGCATATACCAGGAGACCATACGGCAATACACCTAATATAGAATCCCTTGTTATTTTTCCCTTTTCAGGATCAGGTAGCCGTATGTCTGATCAATCCGCAGTTCATCCATTGAATTGTTTGTGCCCCTGAACCAATATATTGAAGAGCCATCCGTCCAGGAACTGTCCGGAAGATATTGAAGGATCTTTGGTTTCCTTTCATAAGGCAACTTGATGGCAAGGACTGTATCATTTTTAGTCACAATAACGGAAAGATTATCCCCTCTTCCGGCCCCTTTATAGGTTCCGGGATACTGAGAAAAGTCGCCGGGAAACGACCGGGATTTCAATATTGCTTTTCCAAAAATAAATTCAGTAATGTGATCCGCTATTTTGTCAGGAGACACAGGTCCGGTAGTATTGATGAGTACAACAATACTTACATTCTCATCCGGAAAATAGGTGTTTTGTGAAAGATAGCCGTTTATTCCGCCGCCATGGGAGATCAGGCGTCTTCCACCGTATTCCGAAACGGTTATTCCCTTGGCATAATGCGTTTTCGTTCCGTCGTTTAATACGGCAGGTGTAACGAATTCCTTATACATTTCTTCCCCCAGGATTTTCCCATGGTGCAGGGCATCATTCCATTCAACCAGGTCCTCCGTTGTTGAACAGAGTGAACCTGCTGCATAGGGCCAGGTATGATCGAGATAAGCGGCATGCACCAGTCCCTTTTCTCCCGTATCATAACCATGGGCCTTATTCCTTATCACCCTGATTTCGCTTCCATAGTATGAGTTTTTCATTCCGGCTTTCTCAAAGAGGTTCTTCTTCACATATTCCTCGTAAGTAAGTCCTGATACTTTTTCGATTATAAGTCCCAGCATGAAAAAGCCTGTATTGCTGTAAATTAATGCATCACCCGGGACAAAATCAAAAGGTTCGTTTTCCAGTAATTGCAGGAGCGTATCCCGTTTAAAAGTAAACATGGATAATTTCTCAAATACGGGCAACTCGGTATAGCCTTTTATTCCCGATGTGTGACTCAGTAAGTTCCGGATGGTAACCTTATTCCCATGGGTGTCAAATTTTAAATATTTTGTTATGTCATCGTCCAGACTTAATTTACCTGTTTCTGCCAACTGGCAAATGGCAGCAGCGGTAAATTGCTTTGTAACCGATCCGATCTCAAATGACGCATCCACAGGCATTTTTACATTGAATTCCAGGTCAGCCATTCCATAGCTTTTATAAAGCAGGGGTTCGTTCTTTTTAAAAACGGCTATGCTAATCCCCGCTGCTTTCGAGCTGTCAATAAAGGGCTGCACCAGACTGTCGACTCTAATTTCCAGGTTAGTATATTGGGAGAATTGCTTTTTATTTGTTGAGCAAGAGCAAAGGAGAATCCCAATAAAAGAACAAAGGACAATCTTTTTCATAGATGCCAATCTTATTTTTATATACTTTTTTAATTGCCGAAAATTCCAAAGAATCTTCCCGAAACTGCATGACTGCATGACTTATTTTTGTCACTTGTCACTCGCAACTCTCTTCGTCGGAAAGATCTTTCCATCAAAATTTACGGACAGTTCGTTCGTCTTGCCCGTCTCGTCCTGTTTAAAGGTAAACCTGGCCTTTATTTCCTCGGTAAAATATTCTGTTGCGGATGCAGGAATAAGCTGGTATTTTGGCAAGCCGGGCCCCTGCATGTACATTTTGTCCCCTTCCTTCGTAACGACTATTATCAGGTTATTACCGCCGTCATATTTGCCAGCATAGCCGTCAAATAAGGCCGGATCAACTGAAATCCGGGCTTCATCCGACAGTTTTTTTGCTTCCAGCACCTGCCCGTTCTGATGATGTATGGCATGGGTCACTTTTCCCGTTTCATCGGTTACGAATTTTATGCTGGCATCCACCACCTTCCAGTTGAATTCGCTGTCCGATGCCGGATAAATGGGGAACATGGGCTGGCCGGTCATCTGGGCACTCAGTTGTTTTCCGTTGATGGTTACCTTCAATATCATGCCTTGCCCATAGTCATACCTCCCTGTGTAGCTTGCCAGTATTTTCTCATCAACCTGGATATCGGAAGTAAGCGTAGACTGTTTTGCCATGTCTTTCCACAATACATATTCTGCCAGGGTATAGGCATTGGAGGTGGGGTTGATGCCTGCAGGAGGTTGTGTGGAGTTGCAGAGCACCACCACGGTAGTTTTCTCTTCAGGCTGACGCGCTATATAGGAAAGAAACCCATGTAATCCCCCGCCATGCGATATGAAATTGGATCCCCGGTAATCTGACAGGGACCATCCAAATCCGTATTCAATCTTTTCACCGCTGTTCAGAACAACCGGTGTAAAGGCTGCGGCCATGCTTTCGGCTGATAAGACTTTACCATTGAAGACAGCCTCATTCCAGGTATAGAGATCCTGAGCGGTGGAATAAAGTGCACCTGCGCCGCCGGCCCAGGTCATATCCCAATTCAGGGCCTTGACAATATTCATACTATCCCTGTCATAACCATACGCTTCATTTTCAAGTAACCTGGTTACTGTATATACGCCCGTATTATTCATTCCCAGTGGTTTAAACAGACTGTCCTCCAGATAATCCGCCAAACTCAACCCTGAAATTTTTTCAATTATATATCCCAGCAGGAAAAAGCCTGAATTATTATACAGATAGCGATCACCGGGGTTGAAGTCGTAGGGATATGATTTGATTGTATCCACCAGCGCCGCAGGGGTTACGGGCATGGTTACATATTTCAGGAAACCGGGCCTGCCCGTATAGCTGCGTATCCCTGATGTATGGGTAAGCAGGTGCCGGATGGTGACCTCATCTCCGCGGGGAAACCCGGGAACAAATTTTGAAAGTTTATCCTCAACGCTGAGTTTTCCTTCTTCCTGCATCCTGAGGATGGCGGATGCAATGAATTGCTTGGTAATGGAACCGATCCTGAATTTTGTCTCCGGTGTAACCGGCACCCTGTTTCCCACATCGGCATAACCAAATCCCTTTTGATAAATAATCTGTCCATTCCTGGCCATCAGAACAGAAACGCCGGGTGTTTCACCCGATTGAACCCCGGCGAAAACAGCATCGGACAGTTTCTCCAGTGACGGCATGGGCAAATCAGTTTTTGCTCCTTTTTCCCTTAAAAAATCCATTACTTTATCACGGCCATGGATCATAGCAGACTGGTAAGCCGTAAGCATTGTCCCATTCTGGGCATTTACATCCGCACCGTTTGAAAGCAACAGTTTTACATCATCCAGGTTGCCCCTTCCGGCTGCTTGAACCAGGTGGTCATTTATGAAATTGCTACCGATTTTTCGCATGGCAAATGACCAGTCGCCGGCAATATTCTGAACTTCGACAAGTACCTGGTTGCTTCCCTTTTTCAGATCAAGTGCGACCATATCGTCATCCGGGGTTGTAGCCCTGGCAATCCAGTTACTGTGAACCAGGGTGCCATTTACGAATATTTTAATGTCATCGTCACTTCCAACTCCCATAAGCACTTTCATGGGCGCTTCCAGTTTTATTTCAGCCAGCGCATAACCGATTGCATAATCCACATTTCCAAAGACCGTCGCAAAATCAATAATGCCATCCTGCGAACTGACCGTTTTAAAAGAATACTCCGTGTTCCCGATTTTTACACTGGCAGGCAATTTTCCTCCTTTTACAGGCACACTGGTTAGTTCATTTTTTTCAAATGCAGCTTTTTGCTGGCTTTCATCGGGTGTGGTACCACTGTTGCCGAATTTTACAGGACCCAGTACCAGCCAGTTGTTCATAAAAATGTCATCGGCAAGGGCAGAATAGGATGCTTTTCCGTAGGTCTGTGCGTGCAGCACCGATCCTGCATTCATTAATAATACCACCATCAGCAGTGGGAGAAAGAAATTTTTATTTGTTCTCATGATTATTGAAATATATGTTTAGAAATTGGTATCAGAATCATATCTGGTCTTCCTCATTCATCATTCATCATTCATAATTATTGACCATGGTGATCAGCTGGGCCCGGCTTGTGCAATTGGTTTTATAGTAAATGCGGCTGGTATGGTCCTTTACGGTTTGCAGGCTGATAAAAAGCGTATCCGCAATCTGCTGGTTGGATAGCCCTTTGCAGATTTCCCGCATGATTTCCTTTTCACGCGGTGAGATATCGTGCTTTGTACATAGCAGATCAAAGGAGATTTTTTCCTCCTTCAGGGGATGTAATATGGAAAGATCGGACTGGTATTGGATATAAAGCGGAATGAAGGTACCGCCCATAAAAAACAGGAGGATAAATCCGAGGGCTACATACATATTATCCTGATAATCGAGTAAAAAGCCATTCTGAAGAAACACCAGCATCAGCAGTCCCATGGCGATGTTTCTCATGTCCCTTTTTCGTAGAATTGCCTTACGCTTCCTATAAGACAAAAGGTACACAACCCCGGTAATTGTGAAGGTGAAATTCAGCAGTACAAAACAGTACTTAATAATTGTAAACAAGTCTGCCAGTTCAAACCTTGACATGAGATAGCCCATTCCTGAAACCAGCAAAAAAATCAAAAATACATACAGCAAAAGGAAGGGGATGCGGATCTCGCGACCGGACAATTCCCGGGTTAATCTTATCAGCATCAGCCAGGTAAAAATCACAAAGGGTGAGCCGATGAGAACAAGAGTGTTGGTTGCTTTGTTTAACAGTTCGGCGGAAAGGAACGGAGACAAAAAAGAATAGAGGATGACCTGACCCCATATGGCATAAAATCCATAGGTAAAATAAAATATCTGGTAATACATGAGCGTGCCGAAAATTTCAGGTTTATACCTGTTGTGCAGCCTCGAGGATATTACAATGCTTCCGGAAGCAAGGGCTGCTGAAAGGACAAACACAAGAGTGATCACGTATTTAACCATAATTAAAGATATAAATTATCTCCGATAAAAATATGGACTACCAAAGTAGTGGTCCCACTACTTAAGTAGTTTTTTGTATAATCACTACTTTGGTATGAAGAATAATGAAAGTGCGGGTTATAAATTTGGTGAAGATTTCAAAACATAAAAAAATAAAAAAATGGAAGTAATTGAACAAAACAAACGAATACCATCCCTGAACAATAGTTTCGGAAACGGATGGGATGTAATGAAAAAGAATTTTCTTATTCTTTTGCTCGTCGTGATTGTTGTCGGACTGGTTACTGGTCCCACTCAAAGTTTCAGATGGAACATGAATCCGGCCCATCATTGGAACTGGGACTCGATGGGTTGGCCTATGCATGATATGGGATGGCTGGCCCTTGGAATGATGGGCGTGGTGCTTGGATTACTTGCCCTGGCCTGGGGATTGTTAATTGTACCGGTATTCAAATATGGGGGAAAGATGATGTTTCTGCAGGCCGTAAGGGAAATCAGACCTGATTTCAATATGCTTGTAAGGGGATTCAAACAGAATTACCTGGGCATTGTACTGGCAAACCTGCTGACGTTTGCATTGGTAATGCTTGGTTTCATCATGCTTATTATTCCGGGGATCATTATTGCCTGCCGACTTGCTTTTGTAGGTTTCCTGGTGATGGATAAGGGTCTCGATCCAATCACCGCTGTAGAAGAAAGCTGGAGAATGACCCGTGGCTATGGCTGGACAATTCTCTGGATGGCCTTTTTATCGTTTTTCATCTTCATTGCCGGTTTGTGTGTTTTGTTCGTGGGAGTATTACCGGCTGCATCATGGATAGGCAGTTCATTTGCCACACTGTATAATGATGTGCTGGCGGAGAGGGAAGTAAAGGCTGCAGTTGTTCAAGTGTAATCGGTAATCGGTAATCGGTAAAATAAAAATTGCCGTCAGTTTAAACTGACGGCAATTTTTATTTATGATCGTATTGTATTACTGAATCACCTGTTTGAAGGCGTCGTTATCGGCAAATTTCAGGAATTCTGCATCCTTTGCAGCGTAAGCCTTAACTTTTGCATCAAGGGTTGCAGCTGTGCGAAGGTTAGCAACAACACCGTCCACATTACCGCCTCTTGCACTTGCAACAGCTTTCAGATAATATACCCATGCGTCTTTTGTGTCACCTATAGCATTTAAAGTAGCCATAGCCTTGTCGTTTCCTCCGTTGAGCAACTGAGCCAGAGCAGCATTGAATGAAGGCTTGTTACCAAAATAATTTACAGCGGCAGCATAATCGGCCTGTTTAATTTTGATAATACCGAGGTTATAGCTGACTGCGTCACCGGCGGCCATGGAGGCTGTAAGCAGTTCTTCAGCAGTTTTCAGATCACCCTGTGTTAATGCTACAGCGCCGAGGTTGGCATTTACAGCCGGATTGCTGTTAATTGCCTTGGCTGCGTCGAAAGATTTCTTAGCTTCAGGAATGTTGCCAAGCTGAACATAAGCATCACCGAGGTTATTCTTAGCCCTGATGCAGGTTGGGAATTGTTCGCTAGCAGCTTTGTAAATGGTGACTTTCTGTTTTGCATCCGGGGCCAGTGCACCGGCATGAAGAATCTCTTCCAGGTTAAGGGATGATGGATTTGACAAACCGGCAGCTCAGCAATTCCTCATCACTTTTTCCTACTACTTCAACATCCACGCTCATCACTGAACGGCGGAGCTGGGGAAGAACGTCCTTTGCAATTTCGCTGTAAGCCATGGAAATATTCTTGATTTCTTTTTCTCTTACAACCGGATCGGAGTACATTGACAGAACACGGAGGATAAGGTCCTTATCCTGGATGTTTGATTTCTCAACTGCTGCCTTGAATCCGTCCCAGTCTTCGGGAGTTGTCATCAGGCTCAGGAAGTTTTCAGCTTCAGCCTCAGTGATTTTGTTGTCCTTCATGGCTTTCTTGAAATACTTCTGTGCAGAAGTTTCACGTTTTGCTGACAATTTGGTGTTCAAGTCAATCGGACCATCGGGCGAAGCATAAGCGGAAATCTTTGCGTCCTTGATCGTTTTGTTGGGGGTAGCCTTTGCATCAACCACTTGTTTTTGAAATGCTTTTACCTTTTCTGATTTCAATTCCGACTGGCGGACATCGGCGTTGTTAATCTGGTAAAGAATATCTGCAGAATAGGTTTCCGGAATGATCCGTTTGAAATTATCCGGCATGGTGACAGTTTTTGGATCAACCACTACAAGCATGGGAGTAGCAACAACACCGTCGGCAATCTTGGCGGATTCATATTCAATCGGAGTTTTCTCCTTAATCCTGGCTGAAAATTTAACCACCAATTGTGATTTCATCATTTCAGGTTTGTAATCAGTTTTAGCGTCAAACTGATAACTACCACCGGCATAGGCAATTACCTTGTTGTTGGCTTCTACTTTTTCACCCTGTAAAGTAACGGGGGCCAATTCGGTCTGGCCGCCTTCATATTTCAACACAGGAGTTGCAACAACTACTGCTTTTTTGTTGAAGTACTTTTCAGGAAAAGTAACATCACCCTTTACATTTACTACACCTGCATGTTCCTGAAGGGGGTCAGGGGTTACCTTATATGTAACGGTAGGTGCCTTGTCCTTCATTTTGTTTAAACCGGCACAGCCGCCGAGAAACATAGCAGCAATAACGGCAATGGTTAGATAGTTTTGTCTAGTTTTCATCATGATTGGTTAAATATTTGTTTTACAATTTGGAAATGCTCAATGCAAGCGTTGCGATATATATATAAGCTTACAAATGTTAAATATAAAATTAATTGATTTTGCCCAATACGTTATAAAGATTATTAACAAAAATACAAAAATCGTAACAATATCCAATATCTAATAACGTTCAAATGACCCGAACTACCTTTACAAAAATCACGCCAAATGACATTTATCTGTTAGTCAGCGTTATACAAAGTACATGCTTTCTTAAAATGAAAACCGGTTTCCGGATGCCGGATACCTTATTAGCGGATGCCGTATATGAAATTGAAAAAATCTAACCGAAATGTACATTGAAACAGAAATCCGGCCCCTTAACAGGGACCGGATTTCCATTTTTATATCAGATTACCGATTACCGATCACCGATTACCTGTTAATCCCTTCTATCCCTGGGACCGCGATTATCCCTCCGGTCACGTCCCCCGTCCCTGCGATCGTGTCCGCCGCTCCTCGAATCACGATCACGTGATTCCCTTGGCCGGCTGGCCTGGGGTACAAAGCCCTCGGGTACAGGCAATAAAACCTTGCGTGAAAGACTCAGCTTACCGCTTTTGGAATCAACATCCAGCAGCTTAACTTCTACCTCATCGCCTTCTTTCAGAACATCTTCCACATTTTCAACCCGTGGCCAATCGATTTCCGAAATATGCAAAAGACCCTGTTTGCCGGGCAATATTTCAACAAAGGCTCCGAATGCCTGAATACCTTTTACAATACCCTTATAGATCTTGCCGGCCTCGGGTTGTTCAACAATACCGTTGATGCGAGCGAGTGCAGCGTCAATACATGCTTTGTCAACAGCTGAAACATTTACTTCACCATGTCCGTCAATTTCTTCGATATTCACCACAGCACCGGTCTTAGCCTGGATATCCTGGATAACCCGTCCACCGGGTCCGATTACGGCACCGATAAGTTCTTTCGGTATAATGATCTTCACCATACGCGGTACATTGGGCTTATAGTCAGGCCGTGGCTGCGGAATAGCTTCGACAAGTTTGCCGAGAATGTGCATTCTGCCATCGCGTGCCTGCGCCAGAGCTTTTTTCAATATCTCGAATGTAAGTCCTTCTACCTTGATGTCCATCTGTGTGGCAGTGATTCCGTCGCGGGTGCCTGTTACCTTGAAGTCCATGTCACCCAGGTGATCTTCATCGCCCAGGATATCGGACAGAATGGCATATTTTCCCGATTTGGTGTCGGTGATCAGTCCCATGGCAATACCTGAGACCGGTTTAAGTATCTTCACCCCGGCATCCATCAGTGCCATTGTTCCGGCACAAACTGTAGCCATGGAAGAGGAACCGTTTGATTCAAGGATATCTGATACAACGCGGATTGCATAAACATTATCAGCGGGGATCATTCGCTTTAAAGCCCTGTGGGCAAGGTTCCCATGGCCAATCTCACGACGGCCGATACCGCGTGAAGCTTTGGCTTCTCCCGTTGAGAAAGGCGGGAAGTTATAATGCAATACAAATTTTTCAGTTCCATGGAAAAGAACCTCATCAATTTCTTTTTCATCCAGCTTGGTACCCAGGGTGACCGAGGTAAGGGACTGGGTTTCTCCACGGGTAAATACAGCAGAGCCATGTGCGCCGGGAAGATAATCGATGTCACACCAGATAGGCCTGATCTCGGTTGTTTTCCTACCGTCAACGCGCAATCCTTCATTCAGTATGAGATTGCGGACAGCATCCTTTTCCACATCATGAAAATAACGTTCAATAAGCGATTTATTCACAGTATTTCCTTCAGGAAGGGCTGCAACAAAATCGGACTTCACCTTGCTGAGTGCATCATGGCGTTCGTGCTTGCCCGTCATGGTCTTCACTATATTGTAGAACTGGTCATATCCGGCTGCCCATACCTGTTTGCGAAGTTCTTCGTCATGCACTTCATGGGAGTATTCGCGCTTCACGGATTTACCCGCGTCAATCATCAGGTCGGTCTGGGCCTGGCATTGAACCTTTATGGCTTCGTGTGCAATCTTAAGGGCCTCTAGCATTTCCTCTTCGGAAACCTCGCTCATTTCACCTTCCACCATCACAATGTTCTCGGTAGTGGCGGCAACCATCATATCGATGTCGGCTTTTCCCAATTCGGTGAAGGAGGGATTAATGACGAAATTACCATCAATGCGGGCTACCCTGACTTCAGAAATCGGTCCCTTGAAAGGAATATCCGACACCATCAGTGCAGCGGATGCAGCCAGTCCGGCCAGTGCATCAGGCATGGTATCCTTGTCAGCCGAAATAAGCATAACATTCACAAATGTTTCGGCATGGTAATTATCCGGGAAAAGGGGTCTTAATGCACGGTCAATAATCCGGGATACTAAAATTTCCCGGTCGCTGGGCCTGGCTTCCCGTTTTAAGAATCCACCAGGAAAACGGCCGATGGCCGAGAATTTTTCCCTGTACTCCACCTGGAGTGGCATATAATCGCTGCTTTCAGCGCCTTCTGCTGCTGTAACCACCGTGGCCAGCAACATTGTATTGCCCAATCTTAACACAACAGCACCGTCAGCTTGTTTTGCAAGTTTGCCGGTTTCCAGTACAATGGATCTACCATCATTCAGGGCAATGGTCTTTTGAAATGTCTTAAACATAAAATAAATAAATTAAAATAAATGGATGGCCTGTTTGGCCATATATCAAAAAAGAAAAAGGCAATTTCAGAATTGCCTGTTTTTCTTTATTTACGGAGGTTCAGTTCTTTCAGAATCGAACGGTATCTTTCAATATCGACTTCCCGAAGATAATCAAGGAGCCTTCTGCGCTTTCCAACCAGTCTGAGAAGGGCACGCTGCGTAGAAAAGTCCTTCTTGCTTATTTTAAGATGCTCGGTGAGGTGGTTAATCCGGAGAGTAAACAGGGCAATCTGACTCTCAGAGGCTCCGGTGTTGGTTTCCGACTTACCGAATGATTTAAAAATCTCCTTTTTCTTTTCAGTAGTTAAATACATAATTTTTAATTAATTACACTTCTACAAAATTTGAATTGCAAAAGTATTTATTTTTTTTTAGATAACAATGTGTTTGGAACAAAAAGTTTGAGGTTTGAGGTTTGTTCAAAATCAAATTATGAATGATGAATTATGAATGATGAATGATTACGCGGAGCGCATACGGTATTGTAGAAATTGGGAATCATGCAATTATGCAGTTACTTCTTCCTAATTCCCTGAATTCAGGAGGATCCGCAAGCGCTGGATCTGGTTTCGGGTGCCAAGGGCAAAGATTTTGTCCTGCGGGGTAAGGATCAGTTCCGGGAGAGGATTGATAACGATGGATTTGTCCGACCGTTTCATACCGATAATATTCGCACCCGAATCATTCTGGCGGTCGAATTCCCGTAAAGGAACACCATTGAATTTTTCTGAAATATCGTGGCAAAACACCTCTTCGAGCGCAACACTTTCCATGCTTTGCATCATCATGAATTCGAGAAACTCTATAATGTCGGGTTGTACCACCATTTTGGCCATGCGCTGACCCCCGATGCGGTCGGGCATGATCACATTGGTCGCCCCTGCCCGCTTCAGCTTCACGTCGGAATGTTCATCCGATGCCCTGCTTATAATAGCCATTTTTGGATTGATCTCACGTGCTGTAAGCACTACAAAAAGATTATGGGCATCCACAGGAAGGGTGGTGATCAGCGCTTTTGCAGTTGCCAGGTGGCAGTTATTCAGCACCTCATCGTGTGTGGCATCTCCCTGCAGGTAGAACAGATTGGGATTTGCCTGCACACTTGATATGATATGCTCATTGCTTTCGACCACAACAATCGGCACATTATGCTCGAGGAGCTCAGTAACAGCCTGCCGGCCGTTTCGACCGTAACCACAGACCACCACGTGGTTTTTCAGATGTATGATTTTTCTTTTCACCCTTCTGTCGATATAAATTTTTCTGATTGTGCCATCGGCCACGTATTGAATAATCGTTGTTACTGCATATCCAAATATACCAAAACTAAATACAATAAGAAAGGCTGTAAAATACATGCCCGCACCCGACAATGGTTTGACTTCGCGAAAACCTACCGTTCCGATTGTGATTATAGTCATATAGAAAGCCTCGGTAAAAGTCATGGCCTCGATGAGCATATAACCGGCCGTTCCGGTTGTGATTATGCCCATCACCAGGCCAAGGGCGATATATGCATTTCTTATGTTTTTGGGCTTCATTTAATTCCGGCTGTTATAAGGTTTGTACCCACCGAACACGAAAGGCAATGCCTGTGATTGCAGTAATCATTATATAGATGCAGCAGCGCCTGGCTGTAAAAGGCAGATGAGGCACGGATGCCGGCCAGATCCCATTTCCGCGTGATCCGGTTGGACTCAGCCGGAACATGGTTCAATAATTCAAGTGCCCTGTTTTTTGTTTTTTCCTGACCATTCATGCTGCCGTATAAAAATAAAAATGGAATTACCGTATTGATCACCAAACTGTTGAAAGCATCCTCGCCAAGGGTTTTCACGCTGGATTTTGAGGTTTTTTCAAAGGTATAATGAGAATTCCAGAATTCTGAGGCCTGCAATGTAAAAAATCGTTTCAGTTCCTGCAAATCATCGCAGGCAAGTATGAGTGAAAAAAGTCCGTCAGATTGCTGAACCAGGCTAGCAAACTGCGCAAGGCGAAGGGTGGGAAAATTCACAGGTCTCAGCCGAAGAAACTTCCAGAGGTGATTTTCAATGGGCATGAGGTTGTATTTCCTTTGAAGATATACATATTCATTTCGCAACAGGACGTAATATTCCGGGAATATCCTTCCCTCGGTAAGAAACCCGGCCTGCCCCATCAGAATGGCTTCAACCTGGAGCGGATTGTCCCGGTGCCTGTTGAGAATGGCAAGGGAAACCGATCTGGCCGTAAGTTCAAAAGGAGATGCGTTCAGCCCGAAGCCGAAAGAACGGGCAAGACTTATATAAAAAGCCTCTTCCCAGTTGCCCTTATTGCGCCGAAGGTAATCGGCAATATTCCCGGTCTTTTTGCGGAGCCTGTCTACCAAAAGCGAACTCAGCCAGCAATCGAGCAATAATGGTTCCACCCGATGGATCCTGTCCTGGCACGGGATCATTCCCTTCCGGGCCAGCAGTTGCTTATAACTGCCATACAATTCTTCATTGCAGGGCAACACCAGGGTTGAGATTGTCTCACCATTTGACCGGGTAACGGATTGATTATGCTGATATACCACATGCAGGATCACGCTGTCAAAAGCCTTGTCGGTATGGTGACCGTGTAAAAACCAATCAGATGACCGTAAATGGATCTCCACATTGCCTGCCCACGTTGTGGATCCGATTTTCAAACGCGCATTCAGGAAATCGGGACCGGAGTTCCCGTTGTGTTCACCCAGGCTGATCACCTGTATTTCATCGCCAGAATCGGAAAAGAGGCCGGTGCGATCGAAAAGTCCGTATTTCCAAATAAACTGGATAAATTCCTCTGTCATACCTTAACGTTTTCATAACGAGATTAAAGTACGAAAAAGGCGGGAAAAAACAAAATGTGAGACCGATCATCGATCACAGAATACCCTTCAGAATTTCCGACATTTCCAATTGTACTTCCAGCGCCTTTTCCCGTGCGACAAAGGCAAAGCGGGCGGTGGAATCGGCGTAGATTATTGCACGGGAGGAATTCACGATGAGTCCGCACTGGCTGTTGAGACCATATCTTGCTACTTCCGAAAGGTCTCCCCCCTGGGCTCCGACGCCCGGGATAAGAAGAAAATGATCTGGCACCAGTTCCCTTACCTTTTTCAGCATCGAAGCCCTTGTGGCTCCTACCACATACATCATGTTGCCGGGATTTCCCCATTCACGTGATTTACGCAAAACTATCTCAAACAGTCTTTCCCCGTTATCCATTACAGTCATCTGAAAATCATCGGCTCCCAGGTTCGATGTAAGGGCAAGCAATACCACCCATTTGTCAGGGTATTCAAGGAACGGAAGCACGGAATCCGATCCCATATAGGGTGCAACCGTTACCGCATCACAAGGCAGTTGCCCAAAAAAGGTTTCTGCGTATTTTTTTGATGTATTGCCAATGTCTCCCCGTTTGGCATCTGCAATGATGAGAATTTCCGGATACTTGTGTTTTATATAATTTACGGTGAGTTCAAACTGCTTCCAGCCATCGGTCCCCAGGCATTCATAAAACGCAACATTGGGCTTACAGGCAATGATAAGGTCGTGCGTAGCATCCAGTACAGCACGGTTAAATGCAAAAAGGGGATATTCTTCGTTAAGCAGGTGATCCGGCAGCTTCGACATTTCCGTATCCAATCCCAGGCATAGGAAACTCCGCTTTTTCTGAATCTGTTCAAATAGCTGCTCCCGTTTCATTTTTTACCGTTTTGTTACACAATGGCCGTAGCCTTCAGCCGTTCTGCATTCTCAGCCATCTGTAACTGGCTGATGATATCATGAATATTTCCGTCGAGAATATTGGGAAGGTTATACATGGTGAGGTTGATCCTGTGGTCTGTCACCCTGCCCTGCGGATAATTATAGGTTCGGATCTTGGCCGACCGGTCACCGGTTGAAACCATCGTTTTCCGCTGGGAGGCAACACCGTCAAGATATTTCTGATACTCCAGGTTATACAGCCGGGTACGCAGTTCCGACATGGCCTTTTCCAGGTTCTTGATCTGGGATTTCTGGTCCTGGCATGAAACAACCACATTGGTGGGAACATGGGTAAGACGTACGGCGGAATAGGTAGTGTTAACCGACTGTCCGCCCGGTCCTGAGGAACAGAACCTGTCAATCCGGATATCTTCCTGTTTCAGATCCACATCAAATTCTTCTGCTTCGGGAAGTACAACAACAGAGGCTGCCGATGTATGAATACGGCCCTGTGTTTCAGTCTGGGGAACACGTTGAACGCGGTGCACGCCGGATTCGTATTTGAGAATGCCATAAACCCCGTCTCCCCTCACGTCCACGATGATTTCCTTATAACCACCCGCTGTACCTTCGGTACAAGTTGTGATCTCAAATTTCCATCCTTTCTGCTCACAGAATTTGGAGTAAAGACGGAACAGGTCGCCGGCAAAAATACTGGCTTCATCACCTCCTGAACCGGCCCGGATCTCAAGAATCGCATTTTTCTCATCCTGGGGATCCGTAGGCAGAAGAAGAATTTTCAGACTTTCTTCCATATCTGCTATCTTACCGGTAAGTTCGTCGAGTTCGGACTTGGCCATTTCACGCATTTCATCATCCTTTTCAACGGCCAGCAATTCCTTGGTTGAATCGATATTGATAAGTGCATTCTTATATTCCTTGTAGGCCGCAACAACAGGATCGAGTTCTTTATATTCCTTGTTCAGGTGAATGTAATTCTTCATATCATTCATCACTCCAGGCTCATTAAGCAGCCTGCCAACTTCTTCAAATCTTTCCTTAACGCCTTCGAGTTTACTTAAGATCAAATTCTTACTCATAATTTATTTGTTGATATGTTGATTTGATGATTTGATGATTTACGATTTACGATTTGAATTTATTTTATGTTGGAAACCGTACAGACAAGGCAATGCCTTGTCTGTACAATCACTATACCTAATAGGTAAATGAACCAAACTCACTCTGAATCGTCAGCTTATGTCCGATATACGCTTCCGTGTGCCCTATGATCTTTGCATCGATGTTCAATCCGGAAGCAAGATCAATTATCTTACCGGCAGTTTGTTCATTGGTATATATCTCGAAGCGGTGGCCCATGTTATACACCTCATACATCTCATCCCAGGGTGTTCCGGCCGATTGCTGAATGATCCTGAACAAAGGCGGCAAGGGGAACAGGTTGTCCTTGATCACGTGGAGATCCTTCACAAATTTCATCACCTTGGTCTGTCCTCCTCCGGTGCAATGTATCATACCATGGATTTCAGGCCTGTGCAGTTCAAGAACCTGCCTGATGAGCGGCGCAAAGGTCCGGGTAGGAGACAAAACCAGTTTGCCGGCATCCGGTTCAAGATCCTCCACTTTCTGGGTCAGCTGGTATTTACCTGAATACACAAGCGACTTCGGTATGAGATCGTCATAGGATTCGGGATATTTTCCGGCCAGGTAATTCACAAAGATATCATGTCGGGCAGAGGTGAGCCCGTTGCTCCCAATGCCACTGTTATATTCCTGCTCATAGGTTGCCTTACCCGATGATGAAAGTCCCACAATCACATCTCCCGGCTGTATCCTGTTTTCAATAACATCGGCACGTTTCATCCGGCAGGTGACCGTTGAATCAACAATAATAGTTCTTACAAGGTCGCCGACATCCGCAGTCTCGCCTCCGGTAAGGTAAACCGTGATCCCCCATTTGGCAAGTGACTGGATGGTCTCATCAAAGCCTTTAAGAATATTCATCAGAATATCGCCGGGGATCTTAAGCTTGTTCCGGCCAATAGTGGATGACAACAGGATGTTATCGGTAGCGCCCACACAGATCAGGTCGTCAATATTCATGATGATGGCATCATGGGCTATCCCTTTCCATACAGAATAGTCTCCCGTTTCCTTCCAGTAAATATAGGCGAGTGATGATTTTGTACCGGCGCCATCTGCATGCATTATATTGCAGTATTCATCATCACCTCCCAGAAAATCAGGCAAAACACGGCAAAACGCATTGGGAAAAAGACCTTTGTCCATATCCTGAATGGCCTTATGTACATCCTCCTTTTGCGAGGACACGCCACGTTGAGCGTAATTTGTATTATTACTCATGGAAGAAGTGTAGGGTTAAAGTGGTGCAAATTTAATAAAACTGTTTGACTCTGCTTCATTAAATGCAAAAACCCCCTTCATGCCATCGGCATGAGAGGGGCTATTTCACCTAAACACATTTTAACCAAACCCAAAAACCCTAGTTGTAGCCCACGCCTAAAGAAGACATCAGACGTTTACGGGTAAAAAAGATGCGGCTTTTCACCGTTCCAATCTTTAATCCAAGATTATCCGCAATTTCTTTGTATTTATATCCCTGAAGATGCATCTGGAAAGGCACCCGGAAATCATCTTCAAGCTGGTCAATATGTTTTTCAATTTCCTTAGCCGAAACGGAGGATTCCGGATTTTCAAATCCTGATTCCCGGTTCAGATTCAGATAATACAGATCATCGGTATGATCAAACGTAGTGTTTGATTTTACCAGGCGGCGGTAGTTATTGATAAATGTGTTTTTCATGATTGTAAAAGTCCATGCTTTCAGATTGGTATCATCTGCAAACTTGTCCCTGTAAGAAATCGCTTTTACAAATGTTTCCTGTAACAGATCTCGCGCATCCTCCATATTCGAGGTCAGACTAAGTGCGAATCGTTCAAGACTCTGACTGAGGCTTGTAAGTTGGTAGTTGAACTCAATTGCAGTCATAGCTTTTAAGATTAATTTTGTTCATCAAAAATAATCATTGTTTAAACATGATGCAAATTATTTTTATTTAGACCAATTATAAATTGATCAATTCAGGTGGTATTTTAAGATAGAATAAAAGATGATTTTAACATCATTCCGCATGTTTCTAAAGGATTCCGGAATGCTTCCAAATTTATTCTAAATAAGGTGGAACGTTAAATAATTGTTAATTTATTGTTTAATATTTTTCGAATATATGATTAACATAGTACTTTCAGGTCTTTATTTCTCATATATAGCGGGGGTTGCAGCAATTCATACTGAAAACGATGGGAAAACCTGAAGAAAGTTATTTTCAAAGGGTTAAACCTGTACGGGAACAGAATTTTTCGAGAGTTCTTCAATAAAATGCGATGGAGAGGTAATGATCTTAATATGATCGGGAAGTTTATGCTGAAGGAAAAGTGATTGGGAACCGGTGAGATAGATGGTCTTGTCCCCGAAATCCTTCGACAGGGTCCTTATCAGGTCAGACACATCCAAACCATTGATTGTGGTTACAACAGAAGTAACCAGACAGTCAACATGTCTTCGTTTTACAAGTTCAGCCACATCGTTCAGGGGCACGGACTGGCCCAGGTAGATAGTACGGAACCCTCTTTTCTTTGCCAGGTAACAAAGAAATAACAGGCCGATTTCATGCAGTTCACCTTCGGGAAGGAAAAAAATGAATCGCGGTGCATTTGGAATGTCGGGATTGATCAGTCCGTCTATCGCTGAAAAAAATTTCTGTTTTACAAGGTTGGTGATGAAATGTTCCTGGGCAGGGTTTACTGCGCCAGTCTGCCACATTACGCCTATCTTCACAAAAAAGGGATATAATACTTTTGTAACAGCATCTTCAAACCCGAATTGAATGATGGCCCTGGACAACACCTGTTCAAACCTGTATTCATCCAGGTCAATCATCGCCACGGTCAGACTTTCGATCTGGCTTTCGGAATTGGATACTTCATGTGTGAACTGGTTAACTTTGAGGATAATTTCATCCTGCGAAAGATGGGCTATCTTAGAAATTTTCAGACCATTCCGGTTAAGGATTGAAATATTCAGGATCTTTTTCAGTTCAGAATCACAATAGGTCCTTATATTCGTTGAAGTGCGCTGAGGGGCAATCAAACCAAATCTCTTTTCCCATATCCTTATAGTATGGGCTTTTATACCTGAAAGATTCTCGAGTTCCCGGATAGTATATTCACCCATTTTTATATGCAGATTTTCCGAATTTAAACAACTGTCTTTCCAAAATGTTCAGTCCCTGTCATTCTGAGACTTTACGAATCATAAACAGTCCGTCCCTCAGAGGAACCATAATTTTTTCAACCCGGACATCCCCTGAAACAAATATATTAAAATCCAGTATTCCTTTCGTTTCCCGGTCAGGATATTTGTTTTCGTTTAACACTTTGCCACCCCAAAACACATTGTCAGCCAGTATGACTCCCCCAATCCTCAATTTATTGAAAACAGCATTGTAATACGAAATATACTGGGGCTTATCGGCATCGATAAATACAAGGTCGAAGACCTCCCTGAGATTCGAAATGATATCCATTGCATTTCCCGTGTGCAGGATGATTTTGTCCCCGAGTGAAGCCAGATGAATATACTTTTTTGCAATCTCCATGGTTTCATCGTTGATATCAATTGTATGCAGCAAACCGCCTTGTGCAAGACCCCTTGCCATGCATATTGCCGAATAACCGGTGAATGTCCCTATTTCAAGGATCCTGCGCGGTGCGAGCAGGTGACTGACCATTTCAAGGAATTTCCCTTGCAGGTGTCCTGATAACATATTCGGGTAAACAGTCCGGAGGTGTGTCTCCCGGTTCAGCGCGGCAAGCACTTCGTCTTCAGGGGAAGAATGCTGCCGTGCATATTCATATATGGCATCATCATGAGCCGACATAACGATCTGTTTTATTGATAAATAAGATAGGAAAGCCTGCTCTCTTCGAGCACCTCATTTGCCACATCCTGCAATTCCTTTGATGTAAGGGCTTCCACTTTTCTGCCTATTTCATCCAGCGTCTCAATTTTATTGAAGATCATCAGGCTCTTTCCCATTGACAACATATGATTCTCATTATTCTCAGAGGAAATGGCAATATGCCCATGCACCTGGCGTTTCGCCTTTTGAAGTTTGATCTGACTGAGTGGCCGGGCGCGAAGTTGCTGCAATTCGGATAAAACCAGGGAAATGCATTTTTCAACCAATGCCTTATCCGTTCCAAAATAAATGGTGATGTTTCCGGTATCCGAATAGGCGGTGTACTGGGAATCCACCGAGTAGGCATACCCCTTGCGCTCGCGAAGCGACATGTTCAGCCGGGAATTCATCCCCGGCCCGCCCAGGTAATTATTTAATAAATATAGGGCCAGCCGGTTGGGATGATTAAACGGATAGGCTATATTTCCGATTACGCAATGTGCCTGAAAAGTTTTTCGGTTGAGTTGCCTGCGTACAGGAACATAATTATAGGTGACCGGCAGCCGTCCGGAAGATTTTTTAAGTACCGGCTTATTAAAATAAAATTCAAACAAACGGATAAGTTTTTTGAATTCGATGCTGCCAACCGATGAAACCACCATTTGGTCGGTTGCATAATTCCGGTCAATGAACTGCCGGATATTGAGATCCTGGTAACCCTTGAGCCTTTTTGCGTCGCCCAGGATGTTCCGGGCAATGGGATTGCCATCGTATAACAACTCCTCAAACTCGTCGAAAATAAGGTCGGATGGCGAATCCTTATATGAATTGATCTCATCCAGGATGATCTCTTTTTCCTTTTTCAGCTCTCTGGCCGGAAAGGATGAATTAATCGCGATATCACTGATCAGTTCAAGCGCCCGGGCATAATACTGGTTAAAAAACGTGCCGTGAATGCAGGTTTCTTCCTTGGTTGTATAGGCATTTAATTCACCTCCGACATCCTCCATCCTGCTCAGGATATAATAAGCCTTTCGCCGGTTGGTTCCTTTAAACAACATGTGCTCGATCAGATGCGCCAGGCCATGTTCATCCGGCAGTTCATCACGCGAGCCGGTGTTGATGAATAATCCGATATGCGAAACCGGACTGCTGACCGACTTGTGAACCAGCCGGATCCCATTGGGAAGTGTATGGATTTGATATTCTGATGTCGACATGTGGCTGCAAAAGTAATAATAAAGAAACGTAAAAAGCAGCCCTTGTGTTCAGCACGTTAAAACATGCCGGCCGGTGCAGTTGACCGTTAATTGACAATTTAATTCAAAAAGTTTTGCCGAATTGATTTTTTCTTTAGATTTGCAGCCTGAAAAAACCCAAGGTGCCATAGCTCAGTTGGTAGAGCAACGGACTGAAAATCCGTGTGTCCGTGGTTCAACTCCACGTGGCACCACAAAAAAACCGGCCATTTCTGGCCGGTTTTTTTGTGGTAATCAGTGATCGGTATCCGGTATTCGGTATTCAGCCATGACCACCGACTACCGAATACTGACTAATGATTACCGATTACTGATTACAGCTTATTCAGATCATAATAAAACGACTTGTTCCCGGTTGTTAACACTACACTGTAATTACCGTCTTCAAGGTTTTTCAGATTATAGGAACGTGTAAACGCCGTCTGAATTCCGATCTCATCGGAAAAGAAATTCTCCGAGTTTTTGAAAAACGAGACACTTACCTTTTCACCTGAATGGTTTAAATATCGCACCGACAATTTACCATCAGCCGAAGTTTCAAATTGCGGGGCAGTATAAAAAGTTTCCTTAATCATATAGGATTCCCCTTCAGCAAGCATGATATCCTTTTCATGGGTCATATTTCCATGCTTAATGATCAGCGAATATTTCCCTTCGGGTAATGCCTCCAGGTTATAAACCGCTTTCTCAGGAGCCTGAAGTTCGTCATTATACATTACTTCCCGGGTACCCATATTGGTTATTTCCAGATTAGCGGACTGATCCCGGGGAATACTGGCTTCAATAATCACCTTCTTGTTCGGTAACAGGGTCAATTTTACCTCTTCAGGTTTTGCAGCGTTGGCCTGTGACAGCATCATTACGGATAAACCACTCATGACCAACATTCGAATTGAATTAACTTTTGCGTTCATTTTTACAAGTATTAAATTATTACTAAAAACGAGACGGCAAAGTTAACCATAATTTGGGGTATGTATATATTATTTTATTTTTTTATGATATTTTAACTTTATTTATAGGGGTTATAATTTTATTTTTTATTTATTTTCTGCTTACATTAATCATTTTTATAGGGTACTTCATTCATAATTCATAATTCATAATTCATAATTCAATTTCAATTCCCACGGGACAATGATCCGAGCCCATGATCTCATCCATGATGAATGCATCCTTTACCTGGCCCAGCAATCTTTTGCTTACCAGGAAATAATCGATTCTCCATCCGATTCCCGATTCCCGGGCATTGAATCGCTGGCTCCAGTAAGAGTACTGTATCTTATCCTTATGCATGTGCCTGAAGGTATCCACCAATCCGATATTCAAAAATTCCTTAAACCCGTCGATTTCAACCTGTGTATATCCGGCTACCTTGTTATAGTTTTCTTTGGGACGTGCAAGGTCAATGGGCTCATGCGCCACATTCAGGTCGCCGGTAAGAACCACAGGTTTCTTCTTATCCAGGTCAGCCAGGTATTCCTTTAGATGTGCATCCCATTCCTTCCTGTAATCAAGTCTTTTCAATTCCTGACCCGAATTGGGAACATATACGTCTACCAGGTAAAACTTGTCAAATTCCATGGTGATTACCCTACCCTCCTGGCCATGAATGTCGTTATTCGTACCCATCCAGTGCCCCAGTGGTTTAATCCGTGAAAGGATGGCCGTGCCGGAATATCCTTTTTGCACTGCGGAATTAAAGACCAGGTCATATCCTTTCAGCTGAATGTCAAGGTCGGGCATTGTGTCCTCCTGGGCCTTGGTTTCCTGAAAACAGATGATATCGGCCCGCAGCCCGGGAAAAGTGTCATACATACCTTTTCTTACGATGGCCCTCATGCCATTTACGTTCCATGAAAGGATCCTTATTGTTTTACCCATGTGATTAACAGTTAGATTTTACTAATTTAACAATAGTTGGTAAAACATGTTTGCAATTCTTCGAAATTGACAAACTTTGCAGCTTATTACCAGATTATGCTAGCTAACATTCCCGAATCAGAACATAAACGTGTAGTGATCGTGGGCGCCGGATTTGGCGGTCTAAAGCTCGCGCGCCATCTTTCCAATAAACCGTTCCAGGTAGTGTTGATCGATAAGAATAATTTTCATTCTTTTCAGCCCCTGTTTTACCAGGTGGCCACTGCAGGGATTGAGCCAAGTGCCATTTCGTTTCCCCTTCGAAAGATATTCCAGGGCTATAAGAATATTCACGTCAGGATGGCCCGGGTAAAAAAGATTTTCCCTGAAACCAGGGAAATTGAAACGTCCATCGGGAACCTGACCTACGATTACCTGGTGCTGGCGCAGGGAGCAGGAAATAACTTTTTTGGAAATGCCTCTATCAGTATGTTCTCCCTGCCTATGAAAAGTGTGGGAGAATCCCTGGGACTGCGGAATACAATCCTCAATAATTTTGAAAAGGCGCTGAACACGACAGATCCTGATATTCAGACCAGGCTGATGAATATGGTGGTAGTAGGTGGCGGACCCACGGGTGTCGAAATTTCCGGCGCCCTGGCTGAAATGAAGAATTTTGTGCTTCCCAAGGATTACCCGGAACTTGACTTTTCAAAAATGCATATTTACCTTGTTGAAAATGGCAGCCGTTTACTCGGCGGAATGTCGGAAAGGTCGTCACGCAAAGCCGAAGAATATCTTGAAAAACTCGGCGTGACTGTTATGCTGAATAGTTTTGTCAATGATTTTGATAATGATACGGTATGGATCGGCAAGGACAAAAAACTGAACACTCATACCCTTATCTGGGCCGCGGGTATAAAGGTAAATTCAATTGAAGGTCTTGGTGAAAACCTGCTGGGACGCGGGAACAGGATCATGGTAGACCAATACAACCGGGTAAAAGGCAGCGGAAATATTTTTGTAATTGGCGATGCGGCTTTAATGACTGAAAAAAAATATCCGAATGGTCATCCCCAGGTAGCGCAGGTAGCCATACAGCAGGCAAGAACACTGGCCCGAAACCTGAAAAATATTGAAAATAACCAGTCCCTTCATGAATTTGAGTACCGTGACCTGGGAACACTGGCCACGGTGGGAAGGAACCGGGCAGTGGTTGACCTGGGATTTTTCAGGTTCCAGGGACTTATAGCATGGTTTTTCTGGATGTTTATTCACCTCATGGCCATTGTAGGCGTCAAAAACCGGCTCATTATCTTTATTAACTGGGCGTACTATTATTTCACCTATGATCAGAGTTTGCGGCTAATTATTAAGCCAAAGATGCGGGAAGGGATTCTCTAGTCGGGCAGTCATGCAGTTTTGCAGTTAAAGCAACCTTTTGACCGCAGTATGCATCCAGATTAAAAACTGAATGATTATGAAACATGTTCTGACAACAATATTTCTTCTGTCATCCCTGATTGTGGCTGTAATGATTATTCAATCATGCTCCATGGATAATGATGATAAACAGAGCTGTTCCATTTCGGGTACTGTTATAGGTTTTAATTCCAATAAATGTTTATGTTGCCCGGGTTGGTTGATAAAGTCCGGGAATGACACATTGAAGTTTTTAACAGTTCCTGATAATGATGCATTAAGTGATTTGGTTGATTTCTACGGATACCCTATACCCATAAAATTTAATTATAAGGACGATAACAGCTCTTGTGCTGATTACTATAAAATAATGACCTGTATTGAATTTGATTTGGAATTAAATTGTTCCCGGGATGGACAAATTATTGATTATAATAGCACAGAATGTATGTGTTGTCCGGGTTGGATAATTAAAGTCGGACAGGATACGATCAAAGTATTGAATCTTCCGGTTGAGAGCCATGTAAGAGATTTGGCTGAGACTAAAGGATTTCCGATTTCGGTTAAATTTGATTACGAAAATATAACCGGGAGTTGTGCGGATTACTATAAAAAGATCACCTGTATGACGATAAAAAATTAATGGCAAGCTATCGAGTTGGCCGCTCCGCCATTAGACACAGATTGGGAGAGCCTCTCACGCCACTACACGTGCGGGTCTAGTATAAAGCGGTTCATTGAGACGCGGGGCAAATTGCTCCTATAACCGCAAAACTGCAGAACTTATCGGGCGACAACTTCCCTGCCGAACGGATTCAGCGCCAGGGAGGCTAATTTGAAATGTTGGCGGCCAAAGGGGATTCCTACAATGGTGATTGTAAGCAGAAGACCCATTGCCAGGTGAGAAAGGCATATCCAGATACCCCCGGTGAAAAGCCAGAGCACATTCATAAAAACATAGAGACAACCCGAACCTGAGCCGGTCACGCGGGTTGTATAACCAAAAGGCCAGAGGGCAAGCAGACCTAATTTCATGGTTTGCAGCCCGAAAGGGATGCCAATGATAGTGATCATCAGCACCAGACTTGAAACAAAATATTCAAGGGCAATAATTATTCCCCCGAAAAGCAGCCAGATCAGATTTCCGATGGTACTCATATGATTTGTTGATTTGATGATTTGTTGATTTGTTGATTTGATGATTTACGGCTGACTGCAGGACTGTATGACTGCATGACTGCAGAACACCTTCCGGGATCGGTATTCCCCGCTGGCGGGGGCAGGGGGTGGATTTTCCGGCAATTTTCTACAATACCGTATGCGCTCTGCGCAACAGACTGCAAAACTGCAGAACTGCAAAACTGCAAAACTTTCTTCATCCTACCATATTCAGGTCAATGCCCATAAACAAAAGGATCAGGATGATGCCTCCGACAATGATCCGGTAATAGCCAAATACCATGAAACCATGTTTTGTAAGAAAGGTGATAAATCCTTTAATAGCTGCCAGGGCCACAAAAAAAGCCACGATATTTCCAAGTATCAGCAGTTTTATATTACCTGAATCAATTGCATGGTACGTTTTATACAATTCAAGGACCGTGGCAGCCAGCATGGTAGGTACCGCCAGAAAGAATGAAAATTCAGCCGCATTTCTCCGGGTCAGCTTTTGTGTAAGACCTCCGATAATAGTAGCGGCTGCCCTCGATACACCCGGAATCATTGAAATAACCTGGAAGAATCCGATTCTAAACGCTTTAGGATAAGTAACCTGCTGATCTTCTGCAGGTTTTTTGAACCATCGGTCAACAAAGATCAGCACAATACCTCCCAGTACCAGGGAAATTGCTACAATTTTAACATTGCTGAGCAAACTGTTGATAGAGTCATTGAAGATCAATCCAAAAAAGGCTGCAGGAATAAAAGCTACCAAAAGCTTCAGGTAAAAATCAAACCGGTAACTGAATCTTTTCCAGGCCGTACCTTCAATTCTACGGGCTTTTACCGGCTCAATAAATTTTCTCCAGTACAGAACCACAACCGACAGTATGGCCCCGAACTGAATACACACCGTAAACAAATTGACAAATTCGCCTGGTTCAACTCCCAGCAGTTTTTGCGTGATGATCATGTGACCTGTACTGGAAATGGGCAGAAATTCCGTTATTCCTTCCACGATGGCTATAATAATGCTTTGCAGTGTATTCATTTCGGTCCTTAAGGGCTTAATAAAAAAGTCAGTAAATATACTCATTACTGTCATCCGGAAAAATCTGCAATTAAAACATAAATAATATAGCTTTGACAAAGAATTCCGGTTAAACCTATGAAGATTTCCCTGCAGGCAAAAATTGGTATGCTGATGACGCTGGCCATCCTGATCATTTCGGCCACCGGTTATCTTTCTTTCCGGAGCCTGTCATCCATCGTATCTTCAATACAGGTAAAATCAAAACCTGATATGAGGCTCATCATCATCCGGCAAATAACAAGTGACCTTGAAAAAGCCGAAAACAGTGTGCGTATGTTCATTCATACCCGCAAACAGAAAGACATTGCACCATATTATTCCACCATTGCACTGTTTGACAGTAAAATAGAACGTCTCCATGATGCCAGTCTCAATGATACTGTACTCTTAAACCAGATAGATACAATCCGCAAACTGATGGAGGAAAATATAGTAAACTGGAATCTTATGCTGACACTTTATCATAATGATTCTGTTGACAACTATATCCGGAAACTATCAGCCAGGATGGCCGTGGCTGCTTCAAATGACAAAGAGGATGAAGGGAGTATTCTGAGACGTGTATTCGGTAAAAAAACAACAATTACGCTCGACCAGAATAAAATCATCCAGGATCTGAATGCCATTGAACGGCAGGACAGCATTAAAAATACACGGTTACTCGCTGCAGAAGCACATCTTGCTTCTACCGGAAATGAAATCAGGGAACGGTTTTATATACTGGTTTCCAAGATGGAAGAAGAGGTGAGCAATTCCCTGAAAAGCAATGCATTGGCAGCAGACAAGCTGGCATTGCAAACATACCGGTGGCTCGCCGGCTTCACATTTCTGGGCAGTCTGCTTGTGATTATGGTACTGATCGTTGTGGCCAGATATGTTCGAAGATCACGTGATTACCAGAAGGCGCTGATCAAATCAAAGGAAGAAACCGAAAAGCTGGCGCTCATGCGGGAACAGTTTATGGCCAATATGAGTCATGAGATCCGTACCCCGGTAAATGCCATATATGGGTTTTCGGAACAACTGCTGCACAGATCTTTTGACGACAAGAACCGCCAGATATTGCAAATAATTAAATCCTCAGCCGATCACCTTGTAAAACTGGTAAATGACATCCTTGATTTTTCAAAATTGCAGGCTGGCAAAATTGTCCTTGAACGCACTCATTTTGAAATAAAAAAGGCTTTTGAGGAAGTACAGCTTCTTTTTGAGTCAAGGGCTGCTGAAAAAAAAACCAGATTATATCATACAATCAGTGAATCCACTCCGCCGGTACTATTTGGGGATTCATACCGGCTCAAGCAGATCCTGTTTAACCTCGTTGGCAACTCGGTTAAGTTTACAAAGGAGGGAGAGATTCATTTTTCTGTTGACATTCAAAAACCATCACCTGATGGCTTTACCCTTATCCTTAAGGTGTCCGACACCGGAATAGGAATAAGACAGGATATGCAGAACAAGGTCTTTGAGGATTTCACCCAGGAAGAAATCGATACAAGTAAAAAATACGGTGGTACAGGGCTCGGACTGTCAATAGTTAAAAAACTGGTTGAACTGCATCATGGAAGCATATCCCTGGAAAGCAAAAAAAACAAGGGCACTCTTATAACCTGCATCCTGCCATATGCAAAGGGAAATGCGAAACAACTGCCGGCCCTTATACCCATCCTTCAAATCCCGGATCAGTTTAAAAAACTTAAAATACTTATTGTAGATGACGAGGAATACAACAGGCTGCTTTTCAAAACCATACTCGACAGGTGGAACGTTCAGTATGATGAGGCCGGGGATGGACAGACTGCAGTTGACCTGGTTAAAACAAACCGGTATGATATGGTGTTTATGGATATCAGGATGCCACAACTTGACGGACTCCTGTCAACTGTATTCATCCGGAAAGAACTAAAAAGAAGTGAGGCGGAACTTCCTGTAATTGGAATATCAGCCACACACACTGCCGAAGACATCCAAAAATTCAGGAATGCGGGAATGAATACCTTTTTAGCCAAACCTTTTACTGAAAAAATGTTGTTTGATGTGATGTCCTCACTTTTGAAAGATGATTACAGTGAAACTGCACCGCCTGTTTTGGAGGAAAAACAGGTTTTAGATCCGGATATCGACCTATCGGATCTGTATCATATGGCAAATCATGATAAACCCTTTATCAGGATTATGCTGGCTCAGTTTATCGAAAGCACTGAACGGGGTCTGAAGGAAATAATTGAGTCAATTGATAAAGGTGAGGTAAAGAAAGCTGCGGATACTGCTCACAAAATTTCTGCACCATGCAGACATGTCGGTGCAAAATTGCTATATTCCTATATGAAATCTATTGAAAAATTCGATGACCGGATTGATGGCTTGTCTGAGCTGAAAAAATTATCCATGGATTCCAATAAAGAATTTGAGGTTTTAAAAAATATCTTACAGGCGCACCTTTTGAAAATGAGCGAACAATGACAGGCAATTCAGTAAAAATTTTTGTTGTTGAAGACAATGACTGGTACAACCGGCTTCTGGTCCATACCCTTTCATTAAACCCCGATTATGAAGTAAAAAGCTATTTCAATGGACGGGATTTTCTGGCCGCCCTCCATGAACGGCCGGATATTGTCACACTCGATTACAGGTTGCCCGATATGACCGGGGATGAGCTTCTGAAACAAATCAAACAGCTTTATCCGGATATTCAGATTATTCTTATATCAGAACAGAATGATATCAATACGGTTGTGGAACTGCTGAAAATGGGAGCAAAGGATTATATCCTGAAATCGCAGGATATCCGTGACCGCCTGTTAAATACAGTGCAGAACATCCGCAATGAAATGGGTCTCGTAAAAGAAATCACCGAACTTCGCCGGGAAGTGCAGAAGAAATATGATTTTAAAAGCAGCATCCTGGGTGACAGTGCTGTGATGACACCCGTGTATGAGATGATCGAAAAAGCACGGAATACAAATATTACCGTTTCCATTTCGGGTGAAACAGGAACCGGAAAGGAACTTGTGGCCAAGGCCATTCATTATAACTCAAAAGGAAAGGACAAAGCGTTCGTTGCCTTCAATGTGGCGGCCGTGCCTTCTGAACTCATTGAGAGCGAATTATTCGGACATGAGAAGGGGGCCTTTACAGGTGCCTCTTACAGAAGAATCGGTAAATTCGAAGAAGCCCACGGGGGAACGTTATTCCTGGATGAGATCGGGGAAATGGATACCTCCTTTCAGGTAAAACTTCTTCGGGCCCTTCAGGAAAAGGAAATCGTGAGAGTGGGAAGTAACCAGACTGTTAAAACCGATTGCAGGATCATTGTGGCAACCAACAAGAATCTCCGTGAAGAGGTAAATAAGGGAAATTTCCGTGAGGATCTGTATTACAGGCTCCTGGGGTTACCCATTGAATTGCCGCCCCTCAGGCGCCGGGGTAATGATGTTATCATCCTGGCACGCCATTTTGCTGACATGTTTGCCAGGGAAAACGGAATGCGCCCAAAAAAGATCAATGATCAGGCCATGTCGAAATTGCTTAATCATACCTACCCGGGAAACATCAGGGAACTGAAATCGGTCATTGAACTGGCGGTAACCTTGTCGGATCACGAGGAGATCCAGCCATCGGACCTGGTTTTTGATACTTATAAACAAAGCATGGAAGTTTCAGAAAAAGAATTGTCCATGCATGATTATGAATTGAAAATCCTGACTTCATACCTCAACAGATATAATAATGACATCAAGCTGGTAGCGGAAAAACTGGAAATCGGAGTCTCCACCATATATCGCATGATAAAGGAAATCAAGTAACAGGTTTTTTCTTCTCAATTTGAACAGCCGATTCTCAAAATGAGAATATTGGCTTCCATCCACAATTTTAACTTCCTCATTTTTTGTATATTACATTTTTGGATATGAATGGAACGATCCTTGCATAAGGGGCCGTATAATTACAAGTTAGGAAAAAAATCAGGAGGAAATACAATGAGAAATGATGAAGTAAATTTAAATGAAACATCCAGGGAACAAAGAAGCGAAGGAAGCCGTGCACTCGTTATAGGTTTAATGGCAGCATTGGTTCTGGTATTGATTATCGGAACAGTAGTTGTCTCAAAAAACAATAAGAACAGAGCATCCGATGCCCTTTTGCTGCAGAGTCAGAAACTCGAAATGACCAACCAGCTGAGCCAGCGTGATTCCATCATTAATGGCTGGGTAGCCGACTTTAATGAAATAGAAAGTAATATTCAAAAAATTACCGCACGGGAAAATGTGCTTACCATGGAATCAAATGATCCTGAAATATCGAAGGATAAGAAAGCTGAGATCCTGAAAGAATTAGCCATTGTAAAAGATATGATTGATTCGAATAAAAAGAAGTTATCTTCTTTAAATGCACAGTTGCGTAATTCAGGGATCAAGATAGCCAGTCTGCAGAGCCAGATTGACACGTTGAATGCAAGTATTGCCAGGAGAGACAATGAAATGGCTGTATTAAGGACTGATCTGGAAAACAGGAGTGTTCAAATCGGACAGTTAAATGAAAAAGTTGGAACGATGCAGACCGTCATATTGAACGACAGTGCTAAAATCAGTCAGCAAACTGCTGAAATGAACAAGGCTTACGTTGTATCCGGTACTTACAAGGCTCTGAAGGAAAAGGGAGTATTGGTTAAAGAAGGTGGTGTACTTGGTTTAGGTAAGAAAGAATCCTTACAGGAAAATTTCAAAGATGACAACTTGTTTACCCAGGTTGACATTTCAAAAACCAAAACTATACCTGTAAACTCCAAATCAGCCAAACTGGTCACAGAGCATCCGGCCAATTCCTACAAGATGGTAATGGACGAATCCGATAATAAGATCATCGCTTATATTGAAATCGAAGATCCGGCTACCTTCTGGAAACTTTCGAAGTATGCAGTAGTGGAGGTTAATAATTAAAAGTTATAAGTTAAAGGTTATAGAAGTTAAAGGTTAAGTTATAGGTAAAAGAGATCAGGTTACTGGAAGAAGAACACGTTAGAGGTTATAAAAAAGTTACTGGTTAATAAACAAAGTTATAGGTTAAAATACACGTTAGCAAGTTAGGATAACACGTTATTTGATTGAAAATCGCAGTCTAAACACCTGCCATGGGTTGACCGTTAAAGAAATAATACCGGTCAACCCATTTCTTATTTAAAGAATCAGCTGCGCCAGGGTAGTCCTTCTTAAAATATCGTATGAAGTATCCCTCACCTCTTTGAATACCTTCCTGATCTGGCATTTGCTTTCGTCCTTGCAGAATTCACAGGGCTGGTAAGCTTTTTCCGATACACAGTACATCAGCGCGATCGTACCTTCAAAATGCCTGATGATCTCAGCCATGTTTACATCTTCCGGCCTTTTCAGCAGGTAATATCCCCCCTCTTTGCCCAATTTGCTGCCCAGTATTCCGAGCTTTCGCAATTCCAGAAGAATATTTTCAAGGAATCGCTGCGGAATTTTTTCATCCTGCGCAATGTCCCGGATAAGAATGGGTCCCTTGCCGAAGTCTCTGGCAAGCCTCGTCAATGCGACTATCGCATATCTGGTTTTTTTGGATAGTATCAAAAAAAAAGTTTTAAATTTATACAAATATAAGTATTAATACCCATCGAGTTTAGGCTATTGTGCTAAGACAAATTTAGCACCCTTCTCTTACTTTTGTACACTATTCCGGTAGACATTATGAATTAATTGCATACCCAAATTTCTTGCTACATGAGAAAAGTTTTCATAATCCTTCTCCTTGCCTCAATTAGTAAGTTAAATGCTCAAACCACAAATGATGTATTGAATTTATTGATTGCGAACAAATCCATTACGCAGGAACAGGCTGATTCGATCAGGGCCGATGCCGCCATCAAACAGCAGGAGACTGAAGCCAGCAAAAAATCATTCTGGCTCACAGCTGCACGCCAGATGCAACTTACGGGTTATACACAGATCCGTTACCAGATCCTGGACGAAGCCCATAAAAACAACGGATTTGACATCCGCAGGGCAAGGCTCGATCTGAGAGGGAATCTGACCCCTTTTTTCGGATACCGTTTACAGACGGAATTCGTTGATAAGGCCAAAATTCTGGACGCCTATGCAGAAATTAAAATTGCAGAATATTTTACAATAACAGCCGGTCAGTTTAAAATACCTTTTTCACTTGAAAACCTGGCATCCGCGAACAAATTCGAGATGATTGACCGCTCACAGCCGGTGGAAGCGCTTGTTGCCAGGAGTAAAGATGTTATAGGTAACCAAAATGGCCGTGACATTGGAATACAGGTTGGAGGGATCATTCTTAAGAATAAAAACGGAGCCTTACTGGAATACCGTCTCGGAGTATTCAATGGATCGGGCATCAACGTTGCTGATACGGCAAACGAAGCGAAGGATGTGGGAGGAAGGCTTATCGTTAATCCCATAAAAGGATTGTCATTTGGTGTCTCTGCCTATAACGGCTGGGGTAAGGCTATTAAACCGGATGAAGCAGGACAAAGCCAGGTACGTAACCGGTTCGGCTTGGAAGGGAGTTATATAAATCCCCGTCTTTCAGTAAGGGGGGAATATATACAGGGACAGGATGGGGTGACTGACCGCAAGGGCTGGTACCTGCAGGCAGGTTATTTTATTGTCCGCCAGAAATTGCAGTTTCTGGCAAAGTATGATACGTATGATCCCAGTACATCAAAAGCAGATGATATATCCACCTTATATGTAATCGGCGCCAACCTCAATTTCAATACATGGTCCCGTTTGCAGGCCTTTTACACATTCCGGGAGGAGGAAGGTCCTTCGATAAACAACAACTATTTTTCATTACAATACCAGATTGGTTTCTAACCGCCTAAATCTATTCAAATGAAAAGAATACTTACCTGCTTTTTGATTTTGCTTTTCGCCAGTAATTTTTTTACTGTCCGTATAAACGCACAGGAAAAACTCAAGGGGCAAATCAGTTTATCCGGCGCTTTTGCCCTGTATCCCATGGCCATCAAATGGTCTGAAGAATTCAGGAAGATTCATCCCGGTGTGCGAATTGATATTTCTGCCGGTGGAGCGGGTAAGGGAATTGCTGATGCCCTGAACGGCATGGTAGAAATTGGTATGGTTTCAAGAGAAATTAATCCCGAAGAACTGAAAAAAGGGGCCTACCCGATTGCTGTCACCAAAGACGCCGTGGTGGCGGTGATCAGTGAACAGAATCCTTCCCTGCAGGAAATACTTGCCAAAGGTCTTAAGAAAGATGCCGGCAATAACATCTGGATCACCGGCAAGGTAAAATCGTGGTCACAGGGTTTTGGCGTGAAGTCTGCAGCACCTATTCATGTCTATACCCGGTCAGATGCCTGCGGAGCAGCTGAGATGTGGGCCAAATTCTACGGTAAAAAACAGGAAGATCTCCTGGGCGTTGGCGTTTTCGGAGATCCCGGACTGGCCCAGGCTGTGAAAAAAGATCCGCTGGGTATCGGATTTAATAACATCGGTTATGCCTATGATGCCATCACCAAAAAACAGGTGAAGGGTCTCCGCGTGATACCGCTCGATTTGAACAATAATGGTAAAATTGATCCCGATGAGAATTTTTATAATTCTATGAACGACATTATTGCTGCCATTGCCGCGGGAAAATATCCCTCACCCCCGGCACGTGAGTTATATTTTGTCACCAGGGGCAATCCGAAAAATAATAAAGTGCTTACCGAGTTCATCAAATGGATTTTGAGCGACGGGCAGAAGTTTGTGTATGATGCGGGTTATATTGCGCTTCCTAAAGAAAAACTGGCGATCGAACTAAAGAAATTACAATAGGAGTTTATGCAATATAAAAGAGCTTTGAAGGACAAATCTGCCCGGCATATCATGCTGGGCATTGCCATTTTTGCCATGCTTTTTCTGCTGGTCATTGCGATCAGCCTGTTTTACAAAGCATTGCCCATCATGCGGGAGAAAAGTATCTGGACCTTGCTCTCTTCGGGCAACTGGAGACCGTTTAAGGGTGAATTTGGATTTTTACCCTACATTTTAAGTACCGTTTATGTATCGCTGCTGGCCATAGCAATCGCCCTGCCGCTTTCCCTGCTCACTGCTATTTATCTGAACACCTATGCCTCAAAGGCTATACGCAGGTTTTTCCAGCCTTTTATCGATGTATTGTCGGGCATACCGTCTGTAATCTATGGTGTATGGGGCACACTGACCATTGTGCCGCTTATCGCCAATAAAATTGCGCCACATTTTGTGGAATTCTCTTCGGGATATACTGTATTGGCAGGAGGTATTGTGCTCGCCGTAATGATACTTCCCTTATTGATCAGTGTATTAATTGAAGTATTCAGATCCATTCCTGCTGAAATGATCGATGCTTCGCTTCAACTGGGCGCCACCAAATGGCAGACTGTTAAAAAAGTAGTGTTGCGTAAATCTTTTCCGGGAATCATTGCTGCCATAGTTCTTTCAGTCTCCCGGGCTTTTGGCGAAACCATTGCCGTGCTAATGGTTTGTGGTAATATAACCATTATCCCGCATAGCCTTTTTGATGCATGTTATCCGCTTCCGGCACTGATTGCCAACAATTACGGGGAAATGCTCTCCATGCCGTCTTATGAATCAGCGCTGATGCTGGCAGCTTTTCTCTTATTTATCATCATCGTGTTATTCAATACAATTTCAAGGGTGACCCTGGTACAAATTGAAAAAAGATATCATTTGTAGAATATTTTATACATCCTATAAACATGAGGCTAAAGAAACTCGAAGAAAACTTTTTTAAAGCACTGATGATTTTTTCAGCACTTATCATCATGGGCATATTGATTTATATCGTTGGTACCATTGTTTATAAGGGCCTCCCCTCCCTTACCTGGGACATGATTACCAAACTTCCGGGCGGAGGATTTTACCTGGGAAAGGAAGGCGGCGTTTTGAATGCCATCATGGGGTCGCTGTATATTATTGCCGGATCGCTAATAATCAGCATTTTCCTGAGCATTCCTGTTGTTATGTTCATCAATTTTTACCTTCCGAAGGATTCCCTGTTTGCCAATATCACCCGCTTCACCTTTGACATTCTCTTTGGCGTGCCATCCATTGTTTATGGCGCGTTCGGTTTTGCGCTGATGATTTACCTGGGCATACGGGCATCATTACTTGGGGGTATTATTACAGTTGCCATGCTGATAATGCCCATTATGATGCGTTCGCTTGACGAGGTGACCAGGCTGCTCTCGAGAGATCTGCCCGATGCATTGCTATCGCTTGGCGCCACAAAATATGAAATGACCAAGGTAATACTCCGTCAATTGATGCCGGGAATTGTCACTGCTGTGTTGCTTGCAGTAGGACGCGGCATTGGTGATGCAGCCACAGTGCTTTTCACGGCCGGTTATACGGATAATATTCCGCATGCACTGAGCCAGCCCGCTGCGACACTTCCCCTGGCTATTTTCTTTCAGCTGGGAAGCCCGGTGGAAGAGGTTCAAAACCGGGCTTACGCATCGGCAGTCATATTAACTGTCATTATTCTGATATTGAGTTTTTCAGCCCGGTATTTCAGTTCGAAATTCTCAAAAAATAAGATTTAATTATGAAAGATATATATATTGAAACCATGCAGGAAAAATCATTAGCCGGCCGTATTCAGGAAAACCCTGTTCAACCTGTAACTTCTCCGCTTTCAATGAGAGTTGAGCATTTAAATGTACATATTCAGGACCAGCATATCCTAAAAGACATTAACCTTGTCATACCCGAAAAAAGCATAACATGTATTATTGGTCCTTCCGGCTGTGGCAAATCAACTTTCTTAAAAGCGCTCAACCGGATGCATGATGAAACACCCGAGGTTAAAATTAAGGGAAGTATATACGTAGACGGTGTGGATATATATGGTCCAAAAGTGAACGTGATCGATACGCGGAAGAAAATGGGACTACTCGCCCAGCGCCCGTGCCCCCTGCCCATGTCAATATTTGACAATATCGCTTACGGGCCCAGGATTCATGGACTAAAAAAACGGAAGGCATTGAATCAAACCGTCATCCAATATCTGCAATATGTCGGATTATGGGATGAGGTGAGGGGAAGGATCAGGACACCGGCTACACGGCTTTCCATCGGGCAGCAACAGCGACTTTGCCTCGCAAGGGGACTGGCCATTGAACCCGAATATATCCTCGGAGATGAGGCAACCTCAGCACTGGATCCGATTTCAACCAAAAAGATAGAAGAGTTGTTTATTAAGCTCAAAGAGAAATACACCCTGATACTGGTAACCCATACCTTACGCCAGGCCAAACGAATTGCCGATTATATTGTATTTATGTATATGGGCAAGATCGTGGAAGTGGGAACCACCGAAGAATTTTTCAATAACCCGAAGAAGCAGCTGACGAAGGATTATTTATCGGGAAGCTTTAGTTAGGGACGAGGGACGAGGGACGAGGGACAAGGGACAAGCAAGAAGGGAGTAAGGAGTAAGGTGCGGGAAGTTTTGCAGGAGATCGTACAGTTTTGAAGTTTCATTCATCATTCATCATTCATAATTCATAATTCTCTTCCTGAACTTTCCCTGAACAGGGTTGTTTATACCCATGATTAATCTTTCCTTTAATCCTGAAAAACCTCCTGTCTCACCTTCCCTTCCATGGTAAAAATCCCATCCAACCTTGCAAAACCGGTCCTTTTCGGCGGTTTATTCCTGTTGTTTCAGAGCATGTATACAACGGCATCCGGGCAAACCGGATACCACATGGTGCCCTTGTCGGGTGCCGACGGTGTTTTCGAGACAATCAAAACAAATCAGGATACTACCTACCTGTCGACCGGTACCCCTGGAAACTATCAGCCGTATATGTACTTCCAAACCGATGTTGCCGTGCTCAACCAAACGGCATACGTGGAGGTTACCTATCTGGATGAGGGCTACGGTATGATGGGGATCGAATATAACTCCGCAACAGCGTTATATCAGATGGCATCCGTAAAGCACAACAATTACTTTCTCAATAAAGGAGGTATCCGGAAGGCAGTTTTCAAACTGGAAAAGTCCAATTTTCAGAACGGCCAGAACATGAATGCCGACCTACGGTTGTTCATTTCAGACATTTCCATCCGTATGCAGGTAAAATCTGCTGTGCTGTACCTGGAACCCACGCCCTTTTTCCTGGCTTTTGAGGAAGACTTTGTCAGACCATACAGTGGCAGACAATATACAGGCGATGATCCAGTGGATGCCACCACCCTCTCAGGTAAAATTGTGACGGGTTACCAGGGCTGGTTCCGGGCGATCGGCGATCCTGCCGGACAGGGCTGGATTCACTATGCCAACCAGGACTTCAGTGACCTGTATGTAGATATGTGGCCCGACATGAAGGAATATTCGGAAGAGGAAAAATATCCGGTTCCTGGATGGACTTACGCGAACGGGGATCCGGCTTCGTTATACAGTTCGGCCAACAAAAAATCGGTTTTGAGGCATTTCCAGTGGATGCAGACCTATGGCATTGAGGTGGCTGCTTTACAGCGGTTCGTGGTGGGTGTGAATGATACCCATGCCAATGAATCATTCCGGTTGCCCGCCTATGTGCGGGAAGCCGCCAACCGCACCGGACGTTCGTATTACATCATGTACGACATGGCCGGTGTGGATCCGGCCACCCTGGCAGATGTAATCCGTGATGACTGGCAATACCTTGTTGATTCCATGAAGATCACGGACGATGACCGTTACCTGCACCACAACGGCAAACCTGTGGTGGGAGTGTATGGCTTTTTTGCCGACTGGTTCCCTGCCACCATCGGCAATGAAATACTGGATGTATTTGAAGAAACCGGACATGAGGCCTTTGTGGCCGGATCAGGCCAATGGTGGTGGCGTACGGAGGCCGCACCGGGCTGGCTTGATGTATACAGGCGCATGGGGGCCTATATCCCCTGGAATGTAGGGCACATCAACGGCGATTATGCCATATACAGGCCGCTGGCAGGATGATAAGAATGACCTGGCTTCACACGGGGTACTGTACATGCCCCTGATATTCCCCGGATTTGGATGGGATAATCTGAACAACCTGGCTCCCGGTGAATCCGTTATTGACAGGCTGGATGGCCAGGTTATGTGGCAGCAGTTTGTCGATGCGCGGAACATTGATGCCGAGGGAGCTTATGTGGCCATGTTTGACGAAATTGACGAATCAACGGCTATTTTCAAGGTAACCAGTGACATTCCCGATAAACCATTATTTCATGACCCTCGACGGATTGCCATCCGACTTTTACCTGTTAATGACGGGATTCGGAAATGACCTGATAAACAAAAGGGTGGAACTGCCTGCCGGAATGCCTGATTTTGCAAGTCAATCCCAACCTTCCATTCCGGAGATCCTTACCCCTGCTAACGAGGAAACTGTGGCCAATCCGGTACCCATTAAATGGTCAGCGGCCGTCCATTCTTCCGGCATCACCGGCTATTCGCTGTTGGTCGATGACCAGCCGGTGAGTGTTTCCGGAACAGAATATTCTGCAACCCTTTCAGAGGGACTGCATACGGTGCAGGTACAGGCCACCAACGGCCTCGGCAATAAGGGTGGGTATTCGGAAAAAACAAGCTTCATGGTTTCCGCAGTGCCAACCGGGTTGCCACAACGTCCTCTTGTGCCTGAAAACGGTTACCGGTTGGGGCAGAATGTTCCAAATCCGTTTACGGATCATACCACCTTTGATTTTTTTGTTCCGGATCCTGCCACGGTTGAAATCGCTGTTTACAACATGCAGGGTCAACTGATCGTCTTGCTGGCCAACGGTTATTACACGCCGGGGAATTACAGCCTGGTATGGAATGGCAGCGACACCCGGGGTAATCCGGTGGAAGGCGGCGTTTATTTATACCGTATGATGACTGACCGGTTCACAGTCACCCGGCGAATGCTGCTGGTGAGGTAGGAAAAGAAGAGTTATGCAGTTTTGCAGTTTTGCAGTTTTGTAGTCGTTACTCTGGATTTGACTGGTCACTCGTCACTCGTCACTTCATATATATTCCCATCCGTCATCTTTTCAATTTCCACGCTTATGCCCTCCTCTGCAAGGGATTTACCCGTTGCTTCGTAAAAAACGGTACTTTCAGGAGCTTTTCTGATTGTATAGGTCCGTTCAGGAGCCAGTCCGGTAACAAATACAGTGCGTGATGTTTCCAGCGCATCCTGCCTGAATATTCCAAAAATACCGCCTTTTTGTGTTTCTGTATTGATCCGTTGCCATCCGTCCCACGATCCCTCCTTGGGTTCCCCAAATCCCCGGATATCCTGTCGAAAGGACATGTAATCATATTTTTCCTGCATCCGGAGCATCCAATCAGACCATTTTTTTATCTCCGCCCTTTGCGCTCCTGACAAATTTCGCGGATCACCCAAAACAATCGGTAAGGTGCCAACCAGTGACTTCAGGCTGAAAATAAAATCGCTGTTATCCATCGCCTGGTTCCCGATTACCAGTGAAGAGGCAGGCATTGCTGGTGTACGCCACCACGCCATCTGACGGACGCGAAGGGCCCCGGTCGGAAAATCCTCCTCGAAATTTGAAAGCCAGTTCCCATCTGCATGCATGGCAAAGGCATAATCCTGCAACTGCAATTTTCCGGCTGTTTCAAAGGTGCAGTCTATAAACAAAGACGGAGCTTCCCTGTGCAATTCATCAAATAGCTGAAGTACTTTTTCGTAAATTACAATAAAAGATTCGGCGTGATCCCTGTGATAGGGATGATTGCCATCATAGCAACCGGAAACCCGGAGGTCCTCCACATAAGCACTGGTTACAACCGACAGGTCAAGTTTTGCATAGGCCAGTCCGTATTCCTCAACCAGGTCAAGTATCACCTTCTTAATATATCCGAACCATTCTGTGCCAAAGCAACTGGTATAAAAATCAGAACTATCCGCAACGAAGTGAAGGTTTCCGGCCTTATTCCTGTAATTCTTAACAAACCATTCAGGATGTTCTTTAAAAACTTTCGAATCGGCTGTTGCAGAACCAATACTGATCCATAAACCCGGTTTCATGCCTAATGACCGGATATAATCAAATGTAGCTTTCAGATCTCCGGGGAATTTATTCCTGTCCACAAGCCAGTCGCCGTAATTACCGCCCCAGGATTTGCCGGAAGTTTTTCCATAATCATTCACCTGCCATCCGTCATCCACAATAAACTCCTGGATTCCGCATTCTGCGGCAGCCTTTGCGATATCCCTAACCAATGAATCACTGACAAAAGTCCGGAACGGGTACCATGTATTATAGACAAACTGCGGTTTTGGCTGTACCTGGGAAATCCTGGTTCCCATGTATTTTCTCACATATTCGTTTACTGTAGTATTCAGTATGGCATCCCCGTTGCCGGTTCCGCTGTAAAGTGCAAGAAAAACGGAGGGACTTGTCCATGATCCGCCGGGCTTTATCCATTTTCTGAATGGAAATTCCTGGTCTGGTAACGTTGTACCGGCAGTAATATGTTCCGGGAGGTGATATGCAATCCTCTTGAGAACACCCGGCATTTCATTTCCCAGGGCCATTCCGGACTGTAATTCATTATCATGAAATACAACCACGGCATCATCCCAATTGCCCTCAAAGTTGCCAATATGCACCTGCCTGCCATATTTCTGATACACCCAGGTAGAAGTAAGATTAAACCGGGTATTGAGATCTTCAATATTTAAGGCTTCCAGGCACATATCCTGTTTTCCATGATTGAATATTTCGATCGATTTTCTTATAAGTGGCAAACCGGGATACATCAGGTAGGTTATTGCCACCTCAAGGGTATCATTTTGCGAAATCCTGATTTTAGCTCCCTTTCCCAGATTATTATCACTGGCAGGAATGCAGTCGATAAATTTCCACCCCGACATTCCATTCACCGGATTATCATTGATCAGAAATGAAAATTCAACCGATTGGCCTCTGACAGCATTGTATCCGTCTGCACTTAATCGGATTTCTCTTGTGGAAAGTTTCAGGCTGTCATTGCTGTAAACAATTTTTCGCCGGATATGTCCATTGTCAAGGGTCAGGGTTGTTCCATCCCAACTGAAAAAATCCTGGCATCTCAATGGATTCATCCCGGTCACCATGAATAAGCAAAATATCAGTCCTGTTTTTTTCATATTATCAGTTTATACCTGGCCTGCATAATAACAAGGGCTCGCCTTGAATATGCCACCAGCTTAATATAAATATAACGAATTTTTCTAAAATGATGAAATAGCCCGGTACCGGTAAATCATATATCCCATAAATGCGGGATTTTTGTTTTGACCTGCTTTTCGCATCTTTGTGTATCGTAAATCTGAAAATAAAAAGAAATCATGACAGACTCCAATTCAGCCGGTTTCTCAACGCGATCGATACATGCAGGCGAAGTACCCGATTTCAGGGAAGGCTCCAGTGCCGATGTTGTTGTACCCATCCATTTATCCACAACCTTTGCCCGTAAGTATGTTGATACCCATGTCGGTGAGTATGAATACTCAAGGTCATTGAATCCCACCCGTAAGTCCCTGGAAGAAAAGTACGCTTCCATTGAAATGGCAAAGTACGGACTGGCCTTTGCCTCCGGACTGGCAGCGCAAACCACTTTGCTTTTTTCGGTACTGAAAAGTGGAGATCATATCATTGCTTCGGATGATCTGTATGGAGGATCAAAGCGGCTATTTGACCATGTACTGGCACCTTTCAATATCACAACAAGTTATATAGATCTGACCATTGCAGAAAATATCCGGCCGCATATCCGCCCGAATACCCGGATGATATGGCTTGAATCAGTGACCAATCCGTTGCTGAAAGTCTGCGATGTAACTGCTTTATCAAGGATCGGCAATGAATCGGGAATCATCACTGTTGTGGACAACACTTTCCCAACACCTTACTTTTTTAATCCTCTTGTAGCCGGCGCAACTGTTTCCCTGCACAGTTCCACAAAATATATGGCCGGACACAGCGACGTTGTCAGCGGGGCGATCATGCTTTCGGATGATGACCTTTATGAAAAGATTCATTATAACCAGAATGCCATGGGGGGAATCGCTTCCCCGTTCGACAGTTACCTCATCCTGCGCGGGATTAAAACCCTGTCAGCCCGAATGGTTATGCATAATCTCAACGCGATGGAAATCGCCAGATTCCTTGAAAATCATACCAAAATAAGCCGTGTCATTTATCCCGGACTTACAAGTCACCCTCAGCACGTCCGATCATTAAAACTATTCAGAGGATTTGGAGGGATGATCACTTTCGAATTAAAAGGCACTTCGGAAGAAACCAAAAAATTTCTTGAAAGCCTGAAAGTGTTTACTATTGCCGAGAGCCTGGGCGGTGTGGAATCCCTTGTTGAATTACCTTCGATTATGACGCATGCTTCCATTTCACAGGAAGAAAGGCTGAAAGTGGGGATAACGGATAATATGATCAGGATGTCCGTGGGAATTGAAGATCTCGACGATTTGATCCAGGATCTCAGGACAGCGCTGTCTTAGGAGAAAGGGACAAGGGACGAGGGACGAGGGACGAGTAAGAAATGAGAGATGAGAGATGAGAGATAGCATTATTCAGTGTTCGATGCTGAGCAACAAACACTGAATAATGATTTAAGAGGTTATCCCGTTTCAGGGCAAAGGTTAAAATAATCCCTCCACAGAAAGGTAACGCTCGCCGGTATCGTAATTAAAAGTAAGGATGCGTGAGCCTTTGGGTATCTCGGGCAATTTTTTGGCTACGGCCGCCAGTGCAGCACCCGTGGAAATTCCGACAAACACTCCCTCTTCTTTTGCCATTCGAAGAGCAAACTGATAGGCTTCATCCTTTGAGACAGCGATGGTGCCGTCAAGAACCGATTCCACCAGGTTTTTCGGTATAAAATTGGGCGCCAGTCCCTGGAGCGGATGTGGTCCGAACTGCCTTTTGCTGATAAAAGGAGCGGCTTCGGGCTCAACGGCAAATACTTTCAGTTTTGGAAAGGACGCTTTCAGCACTTCTCCCAAAGCGGAAATATGCCCGCCGGTCCCAACGCCGGTAATCAAATAATCAAAGCCCTGGGGGAAATCCTTCAGCACTTCTGCAGCCGTTGTCTTGCGGTGTATATCAATATTGGCAGGGTTGTCAAACTGTGATGGGATCCATGAACCAGGAATGTTCTTTGATAATTCCAATGCCTTTTCTATCGCTCCATTCATGCCTTTTTCACGGGGGGTTAATTCCAGTTCGGCACCGTAGGTGGACAATATCTTCCGCCGCTCCACGCTGAATGATTCAGGCATGGTGAGAATGATGCGGTATCCTTTTACTGCTGCAGCCAGAGCCAGGCCAATACCCGTGTTTCCCGACGTGGGCTCAATGATAACGGATCCGGGTTTCAATATGCCCCGTTTCTCAGCATCTTCTATCATGGCCAGTCCGATCCTGTCCTTGATACTCCCGCCCGGATTCTGTCTTTCCAGCTTTATCCATACTTCATAACCGGAAGGGAATAACTTGTTGATTCGTAAGTGTGGCGTGTTGCCGATACTTTCGAGGATATTGTTGAATTTCATATGAATAATTTTTTATACAAATTACCGGGAAATAATCGGCTTTGTAAATACCATGTTTATGGTATTTAATGATTTACGATTTATGATTTTTGTACGCCTTCGGCGTATTCAGTTTTACCACAGAGATAGCAGAGTTTTGCTCAGATGACGCAAAGGTTCTTTCGCCACGAAGGTACTAAGGCACTATGGATCTCATTACATTCGATCATCTGAAAAAACACATCTGTGAAATCTGCGAAAATCTGAGGGAATCTTCATAGGAGAACCGTTGGACTGCAGAACTGCAGAACTGCAGAACCTTAAAACCTCATCCCATCATTACAGATGCGAGATCATCTATTCGCTTGGCAATCTGAACCTGGTTTTTGCATTGTGCCACGCATTCATCGCAATCCCGGCATACCGCCAGGCTTTTATTTTTCGGAATATTGTTAAGCGTCATATGGGTCATGTGCAGATTACCATATCCCATCGCATAGCTATGGGTCCGCATCAATGATGGAATATCAACCCCGTGGGGACAGGTTCCTTTACATTCCCCGCAGAAACGGCACACTGATTGTATAGCCAGCTTCACGTTATGATCTTCAAGAAATTTCTTCTCGTCTGCCGTATAATCGAGTTTATAGGCAACTTCGATATCTGTCCGCAACTGCTCAAAGGTGGTAAAACCGGGAACTGAGGTGGCGATCTGTTCATGCCTGAGTACCCATTTCAGAAGGGCAGTATGCATTACAGATCCTTCATAATACTTCTGGGCGTCAGCCGGCAGCATACCTTTATACCAATCCTGCTGGCACTGCGTTTTCATGGCAATCAGTCCCACACCCTTTGATACTGCATAATCCAAAGCCTTATGTGAAACGTCATCATTTGCCATGGCATAATTCAGGGAAAGCAATACCACATCGTAAAACCCTTTGTCTGCCGCAGTAGTTAAAATTTCAGGCCAGTAAACATGTGTTGAAAATCCCGAAAATTTAATTTTGCCCTGGTCCTTCAGCTCCTTCATCGCCTCCATGATAACCGGATCAAGGATCTCCTCTTTTGAACTTACATCGTGCAACATCAGGATATCCACATAATCCATCTGCAGTCTTTCCAGGCTTTGTGCAAAACGTGAAATGAATTGTTTCTTGCGTTCCGCGCCGAATTCAGGCTTTTTCAGGCTATCATCAATTACAATTTTGGTGGTTATAACAACTTCTTTTCTGTCAATTTTAAGCTCTTTCAGAACCGAGCCCACCATCTTCTCATTATTCCCTGCCTGGTATATCCATGCTGTGTCAAAATGGCGCATACCTTGTTGCCATGCCACCTTCAGCAGGTTTGGATTGCTGCTGTTCATCACACCCATACTAACAATCGGCAGTTTGATGCCGGTACGGCCAAGTGTACGGAAAATAAGCTTTACCTCCGTATCTCTCATACTCACTGCCCCGGTTTTCTCTACGGGCTGTGCCTTTCCTATCGCCGTGCCAGTCACTAAACCCGTGGCAATTAATCCGGTTGCATTTCTCAGAAATTTACGTCGGCTTTCCATGGAATCTATTTATTGATTTATTGATTTGTTGATTTGATGATTTGATGATTTACTCCTTACTCCTTACTCCATACTCCTTACTCCATACTCCTTACTCCATACTCTTTACTTGTCCCCAGTCCCTCGTCCCTAGTCCCTTTTTTTACAAATAAACAACGTATGCGATACCCCGACACTTTCCACCTCCTCAGCCAAAACAAGTCCTGATCTGGCAATTAACTTGCGCATATCATCGGAATGATACATCTGGCTGCAACCGTTTGCCATGTTTGTGAAATACAAGGAAGTGGCATGAAGGCTGTAGGTGGAGGCCTCATAGGGCTGTTTATCCCAGTATGTTTCCAGGATAAAAAGTTCTGCATTTTCATCCATTGCATCGACAGAACGCCTGAGCAAACCAAGTATATCCTCCTGTGAAAAACAGTCAAGAAACTGGCTCATCCAGATTATATTTGCAGATTTCGGAAAAGGCCTGGAATGGTCAAGCAGGTCGATTGGAAACAGGTCAATACGATCCTTGAATCCTGCGGATGCTATATTGGTTTCTGCTTTGGCCAGCTGGCCAGGGAGATCAAGTATGGTTACCCTTACATCAGGATTCTCTGAAACACATTTTAAGGCAAACTTACCAGTATTGCCACCGATATCCAGTACCCGTACCGGGTGATTGCGAAAAATAACGGGCATCACCTCCGGAAAGGCATAATCAGAATAAAAATGATCGAAGCCAAACCAGCTATCCTGAATTTTAGGAGGAAGCTGGGAAAGTCCCTCGTAAATGGTGGACCAGTCCCCAAATACTTTTAAACCGGTTGGGGTTCCAGTCTTTATGGAATCCGCAAGGGAGAACATGCCCAGGTAATTCACATCGTTTGTAAAATCCATGTTAACACGGGTAAGCTGATCGTCGAGTATAAACCATCCTGTCTTGGTGAGATGGAACAGGTCATTCTCCACCAGTACCACTTCCAGACTTAAGCCCGGCTTCAAGCAAAACCTTCACCCCGTATTCGGGCAGTTTCAACTTTTCTGCCACGGATTGAATGGTGATTCCTTCCTTTGAATCTTTCACCAGTTGCAGAATACCCAAGATTTCTGAGGGCCAGGGCAGCCTGGAACATAATGGGTGCAAAAGCAATCTTCTGGGCATCATACTTCGCCTGAACTGCACGCTTCTTGTCTGTGCCGAAATTTAACATGAATTATGTATTAAAAAATTATGAATGATGAATTATGAATTATGAATGAAATAGAAATCAGGTTTGGGAATCAGGAATACAAATCTAAAAAAAAATTCAGGTTATGAACATCCTGAACATGTTAAACCTGAATTATTCAGACGATGGTCCCGGCTTATTTTTTTGATTGTCCCTTTGACCGGATCTGCAGGTATGAAATCAAGTGAAACCGAATTGACACAATGCCGGGTATCCTTGGAAGTGAAACCTTCTCCGGTAAAAACATGGCCCAGATGGGCACCGCAATTTGTACAGACTATTTCGGTGCGCATGCCGTCCGCATCCGGAATCCGTTTCACGGCTCCCTTGATCTCGTCGTCAAAACTCGGCCATCCGCACTCCGATTTAAATTTATCATCCGACAGGTAAAGAGGTGTACCACAACGCTTGCAGGTATATACCCCCTTATCGGAAAAATTATTGTATTTTCCTGAAAATGGTCGTTCTGTGCCTTTGTATACAATTACCCTTTCTTCTTCAGGTGTGAGCTTCTTCATGTTTTCTGCAGCTGGTTCGTTTTTAGAGGACTGGGCACAACCTGTTGTGAAGATCATGGCCATCATTAGAATTGCAAATACATTTTTCATGACTACTGAATTAGCATGAAACTAACGTACAACCGGGATAATTGTTGCAACTATCAACGGGAGTAATTTTCAGGCATCCTAACTGCGACGGTTGGCTTTATACTCGTCCACCACCTGTTTTGCATTTTCATGATCGGCGGATGATACCACCACAGTAACGGCATCTGTACCACCGGGTGATATATGCCAGGGTACCATGGTGCCACGGATTTCATCCTTCAGGAAAACTTCGATCTCGGCATTTTCAAGCAGGCTCTTTACTACCGCGGCTTCCCAGGCCGTACCGGCAAATACCTCGACCGGGTGATTGTTTTCGTTTTTCATAGTTGATATTTTTGAGTTTAACCACAAAGTTCACTAAGGGTCTTCACTAAGGAAACACAAAGGGTAAATTAGTCCCATTATCCTTTGTGTTCCTTTGTGATATCCTTTGAGCCCTTTGTGGTTATAAATTAAATTTTTCTTTTTTTATCGCTGTGAAATTAATCCCAAAAAACAGGAAATTATTCAGCAGGTTATCCATTTGTCCGATTGAATTTTCGCGTTCCATCATATGCATATAATTCGAGTGGTTAAACACAAACGGCGGGAACAACCGTACAAAACGGGTTTCAGGATCCACAACAGTGAAGCCGGTCTGAGTCAGTATTTTTTTCCAGGCTTTCAGACTACGGGCATTTTCATTTCCAAACGGAATACTTTTGTCCAGACGCTCATCATAATATGTCCCAACCCGCCTGAAACCACGGGTTGCAAAGTTCTTAGCCCTGATAAAAGGATTGTTTCCATTCTCTTCAGAAACGATCAGTCTTCCGCCCGGTTTTAAGGATTCGCGTAATATCCGGCAGGCAGGATAGATTGGTTCCAGATGATGAAGGGTATCCTGAACCAGGACAACATCAACAGCATGTTTTTCAACCGGCCTGTCGAACAGGTTCTCATAGGCGATGTGCAATCCCGACAGATCACCGTACTTGCTCCAGTATTCAAGGCGTCGCTGAATATGGTCATAATAGAATTCCAATGTGCTTCCCGTCACGCTATGGCCGTTCAGGGTTGCGAAAATTGCCGTGGTTCCGTAACCGCATCCTACATCCCATATTTTTTTGCCTGGTTTGCCCAGGTGAAAATGTACATAGCGGAGCCTTTGTTCCAGGTAAGCCTTTCGAAACAACAAACGCCGGGGATTGCCAAGAAGCCGGTAATATCCATGAAGTTCCCTGTTAAGCTCCAATTCCTTTATAAACAATTCAAAAAATTCGGTTACGTCCATTTCAGCTTTTTATAAAAGGTAAAAATAATCATTCGTACGATTGCTCTTCCGTCAACTTGACTTAAATTTAGGTTTTATTAACCCAGTTAACGTTGAAAGAGGAGAATCTGATCGACACACCGCTGATGAAGCAGTATGCCGGTATTAAAGCCAAGCATCCGGATGCCATTTTGTTGTTCAGGGTAGGCGATTTTTACGAGACCTTCGGGGAAGATGCCATTAAAACGGCTGAAATCCTGGGGATCACCTTAACGCGCCGTGCAAACGGTTCAGCCACCTTTGTTGAGCTGGCAGGTTTTCCCTATCATGCCCTTGACACATATCTTCCCAGGCTGGTAAGGGCCGGCCAGCGAGTCGCCATCTGCGAACAGCTCGAGGATCCCAAAATGACAAAGACCATTGTCAAAAGGGGTATTACCGAACTTGTCACACCCGGCGTCGCACTCAATGAAAACGTACTGGAACACCGTGAAAATAATTTTCTTGCCTGCATACACCTGGATAAGACCACAGCAGGCATGGCATTCCTTGATATTTCAACTGGGGAATTTCTTACGGCTGAAGGCAGTTTTGAATATGCCGACAAGCTATTGCATAATTTTTCACCCAAGGAAGTGCTGTTTGAAAGAGGCAAGCAGAAACAATTCATGGATCTGTTCGGGAGCAAATTCTGTACCTACAAACTCGACGACTGGATATTTAATGAAGACAATGCCCGCGACAAACTGCTGAAACACTTTGAAACCTCATCACTGAAGGGCTTTGGAGTGAACAGCCTGAGGCTGGGGGTAATTGCGGCAGGGGCTGTTTTACAATATCTCGATCTCACCGAGCACCGTCAGGTAAAGCATATTTCCTCCATCTCACGTATACAGGAAGAACATTACGTATGGCTTGACAAATTCACTGTCCGCAACCTGGAATTGTTCCACCCCCTGCAGGAAGGCGGAAAAGCTTTTATCGACATCATCGACCGCACCATTTCCCCTATGGGCGCACGGTTGATGAAACGATGGATTGCCATGCCCCTGAAAGATATTCTTCCTGTAAGGGAACGGCTCAACGCTGTAGAGACATTGATCAGGGGAACAGGAATGCGTACTGAACTTGAAGAACAGATTGCCCGTATCGGTGACCTGGAGCGGCTTATTTCAAGGGTATCCGTTGGCAGAATAGTACCAAGGGAAGTGGTTCAGCTTAAAAATGCACTATCCGCTATCCTTCCTGTAAAAGAGATCTGCTCATTGTCAGAGGAGCCTTATCTGCAACGTACAGGCGAGCAGCTGAATCCCTGCCTGCTGATCTGCAACAGGATTGAAAAAGAACTGCAACCGGATGCGCCGGTTCAGATCAACAGGGGAAACATCATTGCACCCGGAGTTTCGCCCGAACTGGATGAACTCAGGTTGCTGCTCAGATCAGGAAAGGATTACCTTCTGCAAATGCAGCAAAGGGAAATTGAACGGACAGGCATCACCTCACTGAGGGTATCCTTCAATAATGTATTCGGTTATTATATTGAGGTGCGGAATGCCCATAAGGAAAAAGTGCCGCCAGAGTGGATCCGGAAACAGACCCTTGTTAACGCGGAGCGCTATATTACCGAAGAACTGAAGGAATATGAATCCAAAATTCTGGGGGCCGAAGAAAAAATTCTCGTTTTGGAAACCAGGTTGTTTAATGAGCTGGTGCTGGCTATTTCAGAATACATTGAACCGGTGCAGCTGAATGCATCATTGATTGCCAGGCTCGACTGCCTGTTGTCATTTGCACGTTGTGCCATTGATAACAAATATGTAAGGCCCGAAATCAATGATTCGGAAATCATTGATATCCGGATGGGCCGTCATCCGGTCATTGAAAAGCAGTTGCCCCCGACTGAATCATACATTGCCAATGACGTACATCTCGATAATACCGACCAGCAAATTATTATTTTAACGGGCCCGAACATGTCGGGCAAATCTGCCCTGCTCCGTCAAACCGCCCTGATTGTGCTCATGGCGCAGATCGGAAGTTTTATTCCGGCTGCCGGGGCAGATATCGGCTACGTAGATAAAATATTCACCCGCGTGGGTGCTTCCGACAATATTTCCATGGGCGAATCCACCTTCATGGTTGAAATGACCGAAACAGCCAGCATATTAAATAACCTTTCCCAGCGAAGCCTTATCCTGCTCGATGAGATCGGCCGCGGTACCAGCACATATGATGGCATATCCATTGCCTGGGCCATGGTGGAATACCTGCATGAACATTTCCGTTATAAGGCAAAGACCATCTTTGCCACGCATTACCATGAGCTGAATGCGATGGAAGGATCATTTGAACGGGTGAAAAATTTTCATATTACTGTAAAGGAACTGGCCGACAGGGTTATATTTCTTCGTAAACTGGTCAGCGGAGGAAGCGAACACAGTTTCGGAATTCATGTGGCCCGCATGGCAGGAATGCCGAAAAGTCTTGTAACAAGGGCCGGAGAAGTGCTCGGAGAACTGGAGGAATCGCATAATGAGAAGGGGCCTTCCCGGCCCGTAACCGGGCTGGCAGAAAAAAGAGAGGGACTCCAGCTCAGTTTTTTTCAGCTCGATGACCCGGTATTAAAGCAGATCCGTGATGAAATAGCCCATGCGGACATCAACAATCTCACTCCCCTGGACGCCCTCAACAAGCTGAATGAGATCAAAAGGATGATCGGGTTGAAATGATACCTGTGATATTTTTGATGTCCGATAGGGTTTATTTGCTATTAAAGGTCTAATTTTAAGAATGAAAAACGGGTTTTTCATAGTTAATTCTAAGTATGGTGGGGGGATTGAATACATCGAAGGGTGGTTCTGGTAATTTTATACTTACCCGGGCAATCAAACTGATCGGCCTTGTATTCGTCATAATCCTTCCCCACAGCCTTTCTTCCCAGGCAACAAGTTCATCACAGGCAGGTTCTCAATTTAGTATAAAAAAGATTCCTGTCAACGAAGATTTCCCCGCGAATAAATTGCTTAATCCTTTCGGTTCAATAAATCAAATCTCAGGATTATCAATTTCTGCAGATATAAAATTATATTCAGATACTTCGCTGGTCCGGATTGTTCTGATCGATGAATTAAACAGGGAGTACCTTGTATATGAAACCTTCCTTTTAATTTCCGGGATCCCTGAATTTTCCGTGGATAGCGCAGGTGAAGAGACCATGGTTTTAAATGATATTATTCCGGTGGCCATCCGGATTGAACTCATTGATGCCTCAGTTTTTCTAAAAGAAATTTCGTTGAATACCGGGTCAAACAATCTAGAGGCCCGAAGCTGGCAGGCTGATCAGAATGCGGATAAAATCAGGAAAATGAACCGGCATATTGCTGAAACTGGCGGGAAATGGGTTGCTGGTGAAACTTCGGTTTCAATTCTTAGCTATGAGGAAAAAAAACAATTGTTCGGAGGAAATATTCCTAATTTACAGGGATTTGAGTACTATAAGGGTGGAATTTTCATTATGCCGGGAGCTTTACAGGGTGCCAACAGTATCGGAAAAAATGATTCCCTGTATGTGCCCGTGTACAGCTGGCGCAACCGTCATGGGCAGGACTGGGTAACTCCGGCCAAAAGCCAGGGAAATTGCGGAAGCTGCTGGGCATTTGCAGCCACAGGAGCCACTGAATTGTTCGTTAATCTTTACTATAACAGGCACATTGACTATGATCTGGCAGAACAACAACTGGTTTCATGCATTGAAGGAAACTGCTCCGGTGGATCTACCGGAAAAGGTATGGCCTTTATCCGTGATAAGGGAATTGTTACTGAATCCTGTTTTCCTTATGTGGCTGTTGATCTGAACTGCAGAGAGATATGTTCAAATGCACCTGAAAGAATCAATATCAGTCACTATACCTGGTTTGATCCCTACAATGATGATCTTAAAAAGCTTATCCTGAGCGGACCTGTTGCATTATCCATTGCCTCATGGAATCATGCAGTTACACTGGCCGGATATAAGATTATCAAAGAAGGAGACAAGATTTATGAGAAAGAGGAATCAAATGATAAATGGTTTATTGTCTCTCCCGGTGATCCATTGATCGGTCAGACCGCCTGGCTTGTGAAGAATTCTTACGGGCCCTATTTTGGTGATGAGGGGTATGCCTGTATTGTATTGAACATGAATAATGTTATCAATTCTTATGTACTGGATGGAAAAGCGCTCAGTACAGTTTATGATGACAGGTATATTTTATGTGTCGATAAGGATGAAGATGGTTATTATAGCTGGGGTGTGGGTCCAAAACCAGACCAGTGCCCATCCTGCCCTGATCAGCCCGATGGAGATGATTCTGATCCCTGCCTGGGACCGATGGATGCATACGGTCATATGGCCCCCTCCGTTCCCCTTCCTCCACGTGCAAAGAATGTAATCGTGGATGTGGGTGAACCCGTGCCTCCCCTGCATGCCGATGGAAAAAATATCAGGTGGTTTGCCGATTCTGCTCTTACCCGCTTGATTTATATAGGCAATGACTTCAAAACGGGCAAAACTGCGGGTAAGTTTACTTACTATGTAACACAAAGCTCAGGTACATGTGAAAGCAAGGCCCAAAGAGTTTCACTGAATATCGAGGTGCGTCCTCCATTGACCTCAGACCTGGAGATCTGTGAGGGTGAAAAAGTGATCATTAGTGCCCTCGGGGAAAACATTAAATGGTATATGGATTCATCTTCAGTTGAAACAGACCCCCGTGATGGTCAAACATACAAGACCATTATAATCAAAGATCAAAAATGGATGACCGGGAATATGAATTATACACTGGCGGGATCGGAATATTATATGAATGATAGTATAGCATATCATAAATATGGAAGGCTTTATAGCTGGCCGGCAGCCCTTGAGGCCTGTCCTGAAGGATGGAACCTGCCGACCGATGGCCAGTGGAAAGATCTCGAAAAGACCTTGGGCATGAGCCAGGAGGAGGCGAACAAAACTGGCAATTACAGGGGAACGACTGAAGGAAATAAACTGAAGGAAGCCGGCACCGCACACTGGCTTATTAATTCAGGAAACACAAACGAATCTGGCCTTTCCATGTTGCCTGGCGGCGCAGGACGAAATGATTTTCGTGATTTCCATGATGCAGGTACAAAGGCCTGGTTCTGGACGCTAAGCAGTTTGGGCCGTACTTCCTCTGCCTATGCCCGCGGACTAAATGCTGCTGACACCAGGATCTCACGTATGGAAGTGCCTAAGGAAACCGGCCTTTCTGTCCGTTGCATTCAAGGGAATGACAGGCTGAAGCAAATGGCAACTGGAAGCGAATTTATGCCTCCGGATACAATTCCCGGCATTTACAATTATTATGTTACGCAGGAAATAGCAGGACTGGAAAGTGAAAGGAAACCGGTACGGATGGTTATTTATTCAAGGGACTTTCAGTCGCTGCCGGATAGCATTGATATTTGTGCCGGTATGCAATTACCGGGCCTGGCGATATCAGGAGAACAAGTTCGCTGGTATGACGATCCCGGGCTTGCTCATCCTGCTTATCCCGGGACTTCCATTCCCGGAAATTATAAATATTATGTTACCCGCGAAAATATGTGCGGAACAGGCTTACCTGAAGAAGTGAATATCCTCATCAGGCAATTGCCGGAATTCAGTCTGGGTAAGGATACCACCCTTGACTGGCATGAGAAAATCTCGTTTGAATTTGAAACCCCTTACCTGCGGTATGAATGGAATACAGGTACTACCTCGCCTAAAGTGGAATTGCAGGGAATCGACCTGGGATCGGGTAAACATACTATATGGCTGATGGTTACAGACACAAATAACTGTATAAATACCGATACCCTGGAAATAACTGTCCTGAACCCGACCAGTGCACCGGCCATGGAGTCGGACGGAAATGCAATGATTTATCCAAACCCTGGTTCGGGGAAATATATTGTCAGGCTAAAGAATCATGAAGGAGAAAAGATAACCTGGGTCCTCACCGATCAAAGCGGAAAGGTATTGATGGTTAAAGAGATCCCTGGTTTGAAAAACAACGGGCTATTCGATCTTGACCTATCAGGATTTTCGAATGGCATTTACCTAATTAAAATCACAGGCAATAAATTGTTATACTTCGATAAGATAATTAAAACAGATTGAATCCGAATTTGAACAGTGTTGCTGCCGGGAAGTATCATGGCCCGCGTTGACGGAAAAGTAGTCATCTCCAGGCCTGTTCATGATTCAATCACCGCTGTTACAGTAAGAAGATTCTTAATATCATATTAATTTTGTTTCCCAAAGAATGTTGTTTGCCACCCGACAGAGACAGTGGTGAAATTAGCTCCGCTACGAATAATTGCCCCCCTGCTGTAAGCAAATTTAATGGAATGACGTTTCCCCACTGGTAGCACAAAAGTGGCACCAACACGTGAGTTGGATTGCCGGTCATCCTTTTCGACTCCGTCAATTGTTGAGTTGCCTCCCGTATAAAAGGTACAATCAAAGGCAACCCACATAAGCGGTTGAATATTATAACTTATATGCCCCTGAAAAGCTCCCAGGGGATTCTGGGTACGTACTGAACTCCCCGGATAGTAGGCGTCATTTTTTGTGAACAGCCAGAGACCTGAATAAAAATCAATGAGCCATCTTTTTCCAACGGGTTGTGAAAGTGCCAGTTCCGTTTTGAATGCCCACCGTGAGGTACCAATATTGATCAGTTTATCAGGAAAATACTGACCCGTGGGCGCTGTAATGCCAAGACTGAGGCCCAGTATTGTCTTTCGGGGTGCTTTTGCGATCTCTCCCAGGGTAGCGGCCGGCGCCCCAAGCAATAACCATGAGAACCTGAAACGCATATCACCAAGGCCTGAACGGGATGTACTCTGCTGTTCACCTGCAATAGTGGCTGATGCGTTTCCCCAGGCATAAGGTAATGCGGCCGAGACCTGGGCTGTTCGTCCCAATAAGCCGAAGGAGCGAACCACTCCGAGTGAGGGTGCCCCTATTTTAGCATCCAGGTCCTGGACAGGTAATGTGGCATCGGTTACAATACCGCCGTCGGAATAACTGAATCCTGCCACAATAACAGTCACCCTGACCGGGATCCTCGCGTAAGCCCTCGGGTCAAGATCCTGGCCTTGAGAATTTTCAATTATGAGCAACAACGAAATCGCTAATGTACAAGCATTAAGATATTTCATGGAAAGAAAATTACTCTTGCGTAATTGAAGTGAATTCACCTTCCTCTCATTCGCCACCGTTCAACCTTCTCATGCCTTCTACCAGTTTGTGCCATCCGTAAAGAAGTGTAACCCGGAAACCGTCCATTTTCAGATCTTCGGAATCCTTGTCATTTACCGTGGAAGAGTAGGAAACAGTCAGCTGCAGGTTATCATTTATATGGTAGCCGATCGTGCCTCCCAATCCAAGATTGTTAAGGCTATTGCCCTCATTGCCATCGATGGTAGCTTTGCCGCCCGAATAAGAAATAATGTCAAATGATCCCCAAATTCTCTCCATAAAATCACGTGTAATATGACCTTCAAGCTGGTACATCGGCGCTGTCTCCATTTTCATGTCAACAAAATCATTGTTATCGCTGAACAACCAGATGGCAGGAAGAAACTCCAATGTTGTGCGTTTGCCAGGCACCCACGATCCGATTTGCCATACAACAGGCAGACCAATGCGCCCGTACCAGCGGTTCTGGCCAATATTGACAGCACTTGTATTGTCGTATGCCCCTATTGGAACAGCCAGGCTGCCGACAAGGTCCACAGAAAATTTGGGTTTATACCTGAGCATGTCGGGAATGTTCATGATTGCCTTGGGTCCGATAATATTGATATCGAATTGCAGCATCGGGTCTCCGAACCCCCTTGCAGTGGTGCTTGAGTTTAGCTGGTTGAGCGAAACGTTACTGGATATTCTACCCATCGGAACTATTACCGAAATAAAGGCAGAACGCTTAAATAAAGGCAGCATTTTGGCATAGCCAGCCATACTCATCATAGCTGTGAAATCGGATCCCGGAACAACAGTGTAGGAGGGATCCATGGGGTTTGCGTTTCCACCCATTGAGTTTCCTATCACCGGGATGGCATTTGTTCCGACCAGGCCTTTCCAGTAAAACCGGGCTCCATCTCCCTGGGCCTGGATGGCATTTGGCCAGCCAAATAACAGAACAAAAAATAGTATTGTAAGATTCCTTAAAAACAAGGAGTTGACGGCAGTTGAATATTTTTTCATAGTAATTATGGCTTTATTGCTTTGGAGTAGTCATTAATTCCTTGGGCGGTGCGAACTGTCGTTTGTTCACAAGAGGCGGGTATCCGGCTTCAACCGGGAACCGGGCCGGCAACTGGTCGTAAAGCCCCTCAAAAGGAGAACGGCTGGGCAGGATGACATTGTTGCTTGCCATATAGTCTTCCCAGAGAATTAACATTTCCTTTAATTTTTCAGGGTATTTTGAAGCAAGATCGTTCCTTTCGGCAGGATCCTCAGTAACATTAAACAGTTCCCATTCAGATTTACCCAGGGGTTTGATTTCCCAGCGCAGCTTCCAGTCAGCCTGGCGCAGGGCGCGATTACCGAAAAGCTCCCAAGCCATATAATCTTCCTTCGAACGGGGTGAATCAGCCTCACCTGCCAAAACCTTTACCCAGGACTTGCCGATCATTGGAGGTAACTCTTTTCCCTGGTAATTTTTTGGGTACCCGGTGCCTGCAATATCAAGCAGGGTAGGCATAATATCCGCAATGGACATCAGTCCGTTATTTATGCTGCCTTTTTCCCGTTTGTTGACAGGACCACTGACAATCAACGCATTCCGTATTCCGCCTTCGGCAAGCCAACCCTTGTACTGACTGAAAGGAGTCATGGAAACCTGTGCCCAGCCAGCACCATAGCCCACATAGGAGCCAGGATCGCCCCACGCATTTGGATCCGTCTGCGACCACTTGCTTGCAAAATACAGATTGTCGCGGGATCCCTTGGTTCCTGCAATCATGGCGGCCAGGTCGGTCCCCTCTGCACCATTATCGCCAAAAACAATGAACACGGTATTTTCGTATTCGCCGATTTCCTTCAGATGGTCAATCAGCTTGCCGATATAATAATCCATATTTTCCACCAAACCGGCATAGAGTTCCATTTTCCTGCCTATCAGTGCCCTGGCTGCCGGAGCCAGCAGGGTATATTGCGGGACGAACCACATACGCTCTGCCAGATTTGCTGATTCCGGTATAATACCCAGCTCTTTTTGCCGTTTCAGGCGCTGTTCCCGGAGCATATCCCATCCGTAATCATATTGCCCGACATGCCTGTCACGCCAGTCCCGCGGAAGGTGATACGGGTCGTGGGGTGCCTGGTGAGCAACATAGGCAAAGAATGGCTTGCCGTCGGCATGATCCTTATCGATGAAACTGATGAGTTTTTCAGTATATGTTTTTGTTGCGTAATATTTTTTCGGAAGTTCGGTGAGATATTTGCCATCCTCTGTATAGAGGGATTTAGGATTAAGAGCAGTAAAATTCGTCATGTCCCAGTAACTTCCTGCCCCGTCAAGTAAACTGAAATCTCGTTCAAAACCACGGGCTGCCGGAATTTTATCAGGTGACTTCCCCATATGCCATTTTCCGACCATGTAAGTATGATAACCGGCCTCTTTTAATAACTGGGGGATTGTTGCCACCCTGTCATTGAGATTTCCTTCATATCCGGCTTTCCCAACCTGGTTAGGCGCCGTCCATTCGTCCATGTTGCCGAGACCATTAAGATGGGTATCTACTCCCGAAAGCAGCATGGATCGGGAAGGAGAACAACTGGCATGTGTGTAGAAATTGGTAAAGCGCACTCCGTTTGACGCCAGCCCATCCAGATTGGGTGTCTTTATCTCGCTGCCAAACATACCCATATCTGAGTAGCCCATATCATCGGCAAGAATAACAACGATATTTGGTCGCTTATCCACATTCTGTGAACTTGAATATGGACTGTACGCTGCCAGTAACACCAAAAACAATAAGGACTTAATTAGAAGATTCTTTTTCATATAAATTCTTGTTTCAGTAATTTAAATTAATCCTGTCATTTTTTAGGTAAATGGAACTTTTTCGGCTCTTTACTTCTGAGTTCATTTTAAGTGTTGGTTAGTCAATAATATCATTTCTTCCATCTCGCCTGGCTGCCATTTTTTTTGGAACCATGATTCAAGAGGATAATAAAGACGCAGAATCATATACCACTGTTTGCCGGGTACAGTCTTCACCCAATTGAGCTCTTCTTCAACAGGTTCCGGTCCGAACCAGGCATCCACCGAACCATCCCTGTTATAGAACAGATCTTTATCAGAGCTGTAAACTGAAGGCCATGGTTGATCGTTATAGATAATTAATTGGCTTTGTGAATCATAAACAATGATTGACCAGAACTCAGAAGCCGGTATATTGGAGGGCAAATGCAATTTGTATTTTTTCCCTCCCTCCAGCAGATTGCCTTTTGAGTCGCATGATATCATATGTTGCAATTCCTCCACAATAGTTTTGTTATTTGAGTCAGGCATTATAGTGAAATTGCATAGTGAGCCCGTATAGTATCCTTCTGGTTAAAGCCAAGTAATGTTATGCCTTTTTTCACCCTGGGACAATACCTATCAGGGTGTATTTTTCTTAACTTAGTCGCCCTAAATAGTCCTCGTTAAATCATGATTAAAGAAAACCGGCCATACGATTTGTTTTTCGAGTTCATTGAAGCCTATTCTTCGGCTGGTTTCAGGGGTATCAACCGGCAAGATGCTTTAATACTGGCGCTCGAGGAGATGATGAAAAGCCACAGTCAGTTTTTCTGCATTTTCGACATGATTCACATGAAAATGGAGTTTACAAGTGAGGGTAGCCTGCAAATGCTGGGTATTAAACCGGACCAGCTGACTCCTTACCATTTTAAGGAAGCCACACATCATGATGACCTTAAAAGAAATGAATTGGGAATAGCCAAATTATTTAAATTAGGACATGGACTTTTTGTCGCCAGGAAAGGTGAAATTTTAATATCAACAGATTTCAGGTTTCGAAATTTCTCGGGAAATTATACTAATCAACTGGTACAGTGTTATGTTTTTTATAGCCCGCTCCCTGCGGATACAGTCTATTTACTCAATATTAACACTGACATCGAATGGTGCAAAAAGATAAAACAAGGCAGTCATTATTACCTGGGAAACGATCTTTCCTATTTCAGATATCCTGATGAGGAATTGCTGATGACGGGTCATGTTTTCACTGATCGTGAATTTGAGATCATCAGGATGATAAATAAGGCCTTGATAGTGAACAAATCGCTGAAAAGTTGTTCCTGAGTAAGCATACCGTTAATACCCACCGCAAAAATATCCTGGAAAAGACCGGTAAAGCGCATATCTCAGATTTGATCTATGATCTCCATGAAAGGGGAATACTGTAGGCTGCTATTATGCAAACAGGGTGTGCTTCAGTTGCATCCGACATACTGCACATAGTGCATGGCCCTTTTGATCAATATCCTCAACATAGGTGCTTGAACTCATAACACACACCGGATCGCTGCAATGGATTAATCCGAACATATGTCCAAGTTCATGGATTGCCTCCTTTCTGAATCTTTCCAATGAGTATCGTATCATCGGTTTTGATTCCATATCGTTCATTACTCAGCCTGTATATGGAAGCTATCCCAATGCGCCCGTTTAAGTAAGCCTGGCCGAAAATATAGGTCAGAATAGGGATGAACAGGTCAATATTGAATAGCCCTAAAGTTTTTGAAGATTCTGTGGCGAATTCAATGTCAATTCTTTTCAGAAGCGTAGTCCCGTTATATTGCCTTCTTGAAGGATCATAAAACTCGCTGAGATCCAGATTGCCACTCCGGATTTTTACCGGAAGTGAAAACTCCCGGCTGATGTCAGGGACTATCATTTCCAGAATTCCCTGATCGAAATAACCAAATGAGATTAAGGTGATATTTTCAAGATCCATTCAAATCATTCTATCATCCTGTTTCGATCAGTCCGTAGCTTTTATCCTGGAAACCGAAATGGTAATTATTTCTGACTCAGATCATATTTCTTAATCTTGTTGTACAGCGTAACCCTGTCCACTTTAAGTGCCTTGGCGGCAGCTGATATGTTCCAGTTATATTTGTTCAGGATATTACTGATGTGATTTTTTTCCAGCTCATCAAGGCTTTCAACGGTGGTATTTATAGTTTCTTTTCCCAGCGGGAGGTCCTTCAGTGTTATCTTCCTTCCATTACCAACAACAATCGCGCGTTCAATCATGTTTTCAAGTTCCCGTATATTCCCCGGAAATGAAAATGCCGATAACTGTCTCATTGCACCTGAATCGATGGTAATGAGCGGTTTATTCATGGTTGTACAGTATTTCCTTATAAAATAATCGACAAGCTGGGGGATATCTTCAATTCTTTCCCGCAAAGGAGGAACATGAATATTTACAACATTTAACCTGTAATACAGGTCTTCCCGGAATAATCCATTCTCCACCAGGGATTTCAGATCTCTGTTTGTTGCACAAATTACCCTGAAATCGGATGTGATCTCTTTGTTACCGCCAACGCGAACAAAACTTTTTGTCTCGAGTACCCGCAGCAGTTCAACCTGCATCTTAGGTGGGATGGTTGCAATTTCATCGAGGAAAATGGTTCCGCTGTCGGCCATTTCGAACCTGCCTTTGCGATTGAAGACCGCACCGGTAAAGGCCCCCTTTTCGTGCCCGAATAATTCGCTTTCAAGGAGACTTTCGGTAAGTGCCCCGCAATGAACACTTACCAGGGGGAAGAACCTGCGCGAAGAATTGGAGTGTATAGCCCTGGCTACAAGTTCTTTGCCTGTACCGCTTTCCCCTGTAATGATTACGGATGCACTGGACTGGGCAACACTTTCAATTTCCTTCAGCACCTGCCGCATGGCATCACTGCTGCCAACCAGGTTCTCGACATTTTGAAGTAAAAAGGCCTCCCTGAGGATTTCATTTTCTTCAGCGAGTGAAATCTGTTTCGAAGCATTTCTGATAAGATGCGATAAATCATCGGGATCAAAGGGTTTTGTCACATAATCAAACGCACCGTCCTTCAGCGCCTGAACTGCTGTGTCCACTGTGGCAAATGCAGTCATCATGATGACAATGGATTCCTTTCTTATCGATTTTATTCGTCTGAGCATTTCCAGGCCGTCCATTCCCAGCATTTTAATATCTGCCAGGATGATGTCAAAAGCATCCGATTCCAGGATCGACAGCGCCCTTTTCGCATCCTCTGCACACCCAACCCGGTAACCATCTTCAATAAACCAGTTATACAATGAATCTCTTACAGATTCCTCGTCATCAACAATCAGTATCGAGATTTTTCTTGCCATAATCAGGCCCCTTTAATTCTTTAATAAAGATAAAGATATGGAAATTGTCGTTCCTTTTCCCCGCTCGGATTTTACATCAATTTTCCCTTTATGATTCTGGATTATGCCATGTACAATTGCCAATCCCAATCCAATTCCGTTTGTTTTCTCCTTGGTGGAAAAGAATGGTTCAAAAATATGCGGAATATTTTCTTCCGAAATACCGGTTCCATTATCAGTAATATCAATTCGTATATGTTTTTCATCAGGATTAACAGTCCTGAAAAGAACTTCTCCGTTTTCCTGAATTGCTTCCAATGCATTCATCAGGATCGCAACGCAAACCTGCTTTATCTGATTTGGACTGCAGAAGATCAAATCCGCTTTTGCTGAAAAATCAGACAAGAAGTTAATATTTGCCACTTTCATGGAGTGATTCATCAGGTCGAATGTATCATGAAGGATTTCATGGAGATTTTTGGGCTCAAAATCATTCTGGTCCTTTCTGGAAAAATCAAGTAATCCCTTGACAATATCCCCGCAACGCATGGCTTCACTTATAATAAATCCCAGATGTTTCAGTATTGCCTCTTTCTTTTCAGGATCAAGCCGCTGATTGCTTAATTGCTTATGGATCAGTTTTGCGTACACCAGTATTCCCGATAACGGGTTGTTTATTTCATGCGCCACAGAAAGCGATAATCTTCCCAGGGAAGCAATTCTTTCAATATTGATCATTTCATTCTGCGCCTGACCCAATTCTTCCGTTTTCTTCTGCACTTTATATTCGAGCTGATGCGACCAGTTCTGAAGTTCAATGTTTGCTTTCTGAATATTGTCAAGCATGTCGTTGAATGCAATAGAAACCATACGCATATCCGATAACTGATTTGGTTTGATTTCAAGCCTTGTGCTTTTATCTCCGTGTGTGACCGCTTCACTGGCAGCAATTAAGGCAGTCAGCGGTTTTTTGATTTTTTTTGTGGTAAGAAATATCAAGAACGTAACAAGCAAAACAGTCATAAGTGCTGCAAGAAGAATATAGTCTTTTCTTGACTTATCAAGGGCATTATCCAGCCCTTTCAGTGGAAATTTGATAAGCAGTGAACCAAGAACTTCCTCGCTCTGCTTATGCGCATGGCATGAGCTGGTATAACATGATGCTTTATTTAATATGGGAGATCTGATTAAAAGATGCCTGCTGTTATTATTGTTGTGATTCATACTGCATTCACTGCTTATGTCAATGATTCTCACCGATTTTTCTTTGGCTGAGAACATCCGGGTAATATCACTATGACAACTTTTACAATCCGGGTCGCTGTGATTGGAAGTATCGTTTGAGATTGAGGAATATGCAAGATTATTATCCTTATCATATACATTGACATCATCAATTCCGGTCATTGTATTTATCACGTCGAGCGTACTTTGAAGCGTTGTCCTGTCATTTTCGAGCATGGACTTGTAAAGAGCCCCTTCCACCAGCGATGCTATGTTGTTTCCGTTCTGATGGATTATTGACTTCATGTATCCCTCATTCACCGACCTGAAAATAATCCAGAACGTAACGAACAGAAAAACCGATGAAATAGTAAAAATAAATACCACCCTGCCAAAAATGGAAGACCGGAATTTTGCAAACCCGTTAAAAATCAGATTCCAATTGTCCTTTTTAGTAAAGGCTTTATTAAACTGCATCATGGCTGAAACATGAATAATTAATTATCCCCAATTTACTCTCAAAATTTAAATCGGGGATCAATAAGGTCAATTTTATTTTAGGTTTATGCGTGTTTTATTGGAGTATCCGTTTGATTTAGAAAATCTTCCTGAAAACTTTGCCAAACCTCAACCGGAAGGTCCGAAAGTGTATGGTCCGTCAATTCTCCGCCATCCTGTAATACAAGGCCGACAGATTCCGGTGAAAATCTGCTTGCAGATCCTGAAAGAAAATCCTTGAATCGTTCCAGCTCTTTTCCAAGCCAGTTTGTGGCATCTTCAGCCATGTAACAGGAATTTGTCTCAGGTATCCACCGGGTAGGGTTTGACTTTATACATCCACCCTTCAGATATGGATCTTCACTTAACTGTTCCGGATTTTCAGTAAGTAAAGCATTCATAGCAAGAATTTCCCCTGAAACCGGTGAGAAAATCCTGAGCGTCTTTCCCTTATGTTCCATTTCTGCCAGAAGATCGCCCTTTTTGATGGTTTCTCCGGGCTTTTTAAGCTGTCTGAAACTTACAGCGCCGGTAATATGAAGCAGCAGGTCATCAAGTCCGATCCGGGCAATCCCTGACATTTCAAGATGAGCCCAGGTATGGCCTCTGCTGTATAGAATTCCCTGGGGAATTTTCAGTGTTCCGGCTGTCAGAATTCCTGACCCTTTCCGCAAGGGTCCGGTAATTTTGGCCTTTTTGTTCAGGGCTATCCAAAAAGGGACAAGAAGTGCTAAAAATGCGATGACAACCAGGTATTCAATGCCTTTTGTTTCGAAGATGTTGTTATAGCTAAACGCATCCATTTTTTATGTTGTTGCGCTGTCAATGCCGGTGCACTGGCAACTGATTAATTATGGAATCTATTTCTCTTTTATGACCCATGAAGGTGATTCCCTTAGCACAGGCATACGATTGATCACCCATCTGAAGATCCATATTTCTGTAAATATAACAGTCAGCGTAACCGCAATTTCCATCCATGAAGGCACGTAGTGTACCGGTGCATCCCATCTGAATCCGATTACAGTTACATTAAGCCTGTTCAGAATTACACCGAGCATTGTAAGAATTGCAGCTATTCTGATCAACAGGATATTCTGCTTCCGGTAGCTGTAAAAGAATAGCAGCATCGGGATGAGCACAAAGCCGATTATCTCGGTAAGATACCAGTAACCCATGGGTGTATCCAGGAACTCCCAGCGTTTACCATGCATGAAGACCAATATCTGGAGAAAGAGATAGGCGAACATGGATCCCGCACAGATCTTCGATAATCCGCTGATGATTCCTTTCTGAGCCTTGTGATTTTTTTCGCTGATCTGATTGAAAAACACGTGGTGACTAATTGATCCTTCAAATATGACCATGGAAAGACCGGCAAAGACACTGGATACCAGAAACATGATGGGGATGAATTCAGAATACCACAGCGGATGTATTTTCTCCTTTGCCATAAGGAAAAGGGCTCCCAAACCAGACTGGTGCAAAGTTGAAAGTGTAATTCCAAAGATGACGGCAGCAAGGGTCATTCCTGACAGGATTTTTCTCGCCCTTTTTGCACCAAGCCATTCGGCAATTGCCGGAGAAAACTCAATAAGCTCGGCAAGCATGTAGAGCAAAAAATGCCAGGCTACGAGGAAAAGAACTGAGCTTGTACCGAAACCGTTGCCAATGATCGGATTAATAACATTCCAGGGTCGGCCCAGATCAAGAAGCAGGGCCCCGGCATAAAAAACATAGGCAAGGAAACCATTCAGTACGGTTACCCTTACTATGGAATGATACTTATCCATTTTCAGGATATACACCATAAAAGTGATTACATAAGCACCCCCGGCGAAAGCGACACCGGTAACCACATCAAAGCCTATCCACAGCCCCCATGGGATTTCCTGTGATAAATTGGTTATCGAGCCAATTCCCTTCCAGAAGCGGATAACAATCAGGACAAGTCCAAGAATAATAACCGGTATAGAAATAATATTAAAGGGTGTCAGCCATTTTCCCCTTGGTTTTAATTCACCAGCTAAAAACCGAAGGGCCGATTTTCCATCATTGTCTCTTGCTACGGTAACAGCAGTATTATTCATATTCTTCATCTTTGGTTTGGGTGTTCTTCGTTGCTTCATGTATTCCAAGCAATACAGTGGGTAAAAGCACAAAAACTGCCGGAACGCTGTAAAGGAATCCTTTCGTTAGTGCCGGATAGGAGGAATTCTGAAGTCCAGTATTCATGCCAAGTTCCTTAAAAGGCACGGGACCTATAGTAAGGAAGCCCGTACCCCCGGCAACATATTCTCCATAGATCTGATCAACATAATCTTTAGGATTTTCAGCAATTCTTTTCCTTGCTTCTGCAATGAGTTCCCTGCGTGTTCCGAATATCAGAGCATCTCCGCAGCCTTCGGCACAAGCAGGAATTTTACCCTCTTTTATTCTGTCGTAGCACATATCACACTTCTGGATTTTCGGATTCGCACTGTGGTATTCGAATTTAGGGACGTCAAAGGGGCATGAAACCATACAAAACCGGCAGCCCATGCATTTTTCGCTTCTCCAGATTACCGGCCCCTCCTTTGTCTTATGCATCGCCTGGGTGAGACATGCGGCCGCACAGGCAGGTTCATTGCAGTGCATACAATTTTTCTTACTAAAAATCTCTCCTTTTGAAGTGGCAAATTTATTGATCACAGTCCTTTGGGTTTCACTGTTCCTGCGCAGGACGCCAGTTTTCAGTTTACCTTTTGGTACAGGAAGATTATGTGCTTCAGCACAGACCAATTCACAATACCTGCATCCGATACACCGGGTGGAATCGTAAAGTATGCCCTGGAATTCTGTTTCTTCACCATGAGAAACTTCAGCTCCCAGCTTTTTCCCCAGTGCCAGGGCAGCTCCGGTCACTCCCAGTGTTTTAAAAAATATACGGCGATCTATACCCATTACTATTGGTTTTATAATTAGGCAATATTTTTTTTGAGATTTACCTGGAAGGATCAATGAAACGCTTCTGGAATTCTTCCCATACTTCAGGCCCCAGATCAGACAGAAGATTGTCCCTTAGTTCACCGCCATCCTGAAGAACCGGATATTCAAAAGTGGCATGTTGAGTTTTAAGCATGCCCTCAAAGAAATTCCTAAGGCGGGTATATTCATCCCTCAGCCATTCCCTGTGTTTTTCTGCCATCATCATAAACTGGAGCTCCCTCAGCCAGTTCATGGGTTCAACAAGGTAAATCCAACCGTCAGCAAAGGGAGAAGTGTTAACCAGTGAGGAGTTTCCCTGGAGATTTACATTTCGGGCTTTAATGGTTCCCGAAACCGGTGAATAGAGGTTCAACTGCTTGCCAAATTTTGTCAGGGTAAGGATTTTTTCACCCCTTCTAAGGATTTCACCGGGCTCCTTCATGATAACCCGGGTTATGGTCCCTGTAGCGTGCTGCAGAAAATCATCAATTCCTACCCTGATAAGCCCTTCTTTTTCCATGAAGGCCCAGGTATGCGTTTTATCGTAATACAAACCTTCGGGACCAGGAACAATACTGGTTTTGAATACAGGTGTCACGATTATCTCTTCTTTAGTTGTCGAGCGTTTCATGCCTGCAAAAATCCAGACTGACAGCAATAGCATTATCCCTGTTGCGATCACGGCAATAAGGATGACGAGCCATGAAAGGGTAGCATTACCTGTTTGCGCCAGGGTATCTTCATTTTCCGGAAGGTTCATCAGGGAAGCCAGGTTGGATTGCTTTTCAAGGTTGATCAATTCGCCGTACCCGTTGGAGGCAAGATATTTTCCACCATCGGTTACTATCCAGGTAAGGAATGCGAGTGCATTTTTGTCATTGGGCCTTGTTTGTGACATGGCATAAATGCTCCCGGATAAAGCATGCGGGTATTTGCCGATCCACACTCCTCTTGACAGGTCATCCGGCGAATTGTAGATGCTCTCAAAAAAATCCACGTGGCCATTTCCATTCTTATCTATCGGTAAAAGCCTTATATTCTCCTCGATTCCATTCAGACCATCTCTCCTGACATCGGAAAGTCTGCAGAAGCCTATGGCATATGGATCATTCTGTATTGCAGCAATAAACTCCGCTGGTTTTGTAACCAGGTTGGCATTTAGAGCAGCCGGATCCGTTTGAATGAAATCTGAAACGCCTGCTTTTATTTCAGCATTGTCAATAATATATTGATGGACAGGTTTGTTTTGCCCGCCACCAACCAAATCTGACCAGTTAATTTTTCCGGAACCTGAAAAGATCGATGCAAATTCAGTGGTTGAGATACCCTGAGCCGCTATTTCATTGATCATCGGATTCCTTGCATTCAGGACAGGAACAATCACATTGTGGCCAATATTGATTTTCCAGCTGGATGGAACAGTAAGGTAATCAGCTGGCAAAAGGTAAATAGTCCCCGCTTTATTGATTTCCTTGTCACTGATATTACTGACCGAGAATTTAGCATCCGGATTTAACTTCTCATATCCACTGATCCAGTCTGCCGTCAGGTTGTTTAACTCCGGAGAGGTCACTATTATTACCGTATTCTCATTAACCACACTGGCCGGATCATCCCTATTTTCTGATAAACTCTGGCTAAAAACTAAATTGCAGCTGAGCATAATCGGCAATACAAAGCCGGACAATGGTAAGTATTTCATGATGTTGGTTTTTAAGTATCTCATATCAATGTTTATATGTCGGGATTCACAATTCAATTCGGTTCATTTATCGATACCTGGTGCATTAAACCATCCCAATAACAATGCCATATCCTGTATAAATAAGATAATCAACATAATAAGGATTGAATGCTAAATTAATATCCTTCCCGGAGTGTTGAAATAATATACACTCGCCTTAATATATTAAGATATATTATTGAGCATCAGTATTAATAGAGAACATGTAGAATAAATCAACACTGTTTCAGATTTACACAACCGGTGGAAGTTTATCCTCGGGGTACTGCACCTGGAGAAACAGCGAAAAACATGGATGGGCGCTCTTTTGGCTGTCTAAAAAAACAAAACCCCTGATTTTACTGCTAATCAGGGGCTTTGCTGTTGTACCCGGAGCGGGAATTGAACCCGCACAGCCATTACTGGCCACAGGATTTTAAGTCCTGCGTGTCTACCAATTCCACCATCCGGGCAGACATTTTATTTCACAAAAAAAGGGCTATGGTAAGCCCTTGACTGAGCGGAAAACGAGACTCGAACTCGCGACCCCGACCTTGGCAAGGTCGTGCTCTACCAACTGAGCTATTTCCGCAATAATTCTTTTTCCAAGAACTATATCCACTTTGTGTTTGGCACCTCAAATGGTGGTGCAAAATTAGAATAGTTTTTGATTTCTACAAATTAAATTTAGAACAACAGCATACTTATCTACTTTTAAAATTACAAATAATGGATAAGCTATGCCGGGCCTGTCCAGATGAGGTACGGATAGGGGTTCAATTCCCGCTCCGGGTACAAAAAAACACTTGATTATTTGTAAAATCAAGTTTTTTCTTTTTGGTGCAAAGGCCTGAGGTTCAGATCACATTTGGGTGACCAAAAATATCCGGTTATCTTTGCTAATTGTCATGGTAATTTTGAACCTTATGTCCCTTCGCTGCAAAAAAAAGAATAAAAGCAAACAGTGGGATCGGAACAAAGAAACCTACTGCCATTGAAGTGATATCTGCAATCCATCCCATGAACATGGGGAAAATTGCACCCCCTACAATTGCCATTACAATAAATGATGAGGCCCTTTTAGTTCTCTCTCCCAAATCTTTTATTCCCAAAGCAAAAATAGTGGGGAACATAATAGACATAAAAAAGAATAACAGGAAAAGGGAAATAATTGAGATCCACCCCAAACCCTTGCTAACAATTGGTAAGAGGACTAAGCACAAGGTGGCGTAAATTGCCAGTATCCTTGCAGGCTTAACATATCGCATAAACCAGCTGCCTGTAACTCTCCCGATCATAAATAATCCAAAACCGCCAATACCCAGCATCAGTGCTGCAGTCTTATTATCAAAATGTGGCTGTAATTTAGAGTCAGTCATGTAATTCACAAAAAAACTAAAAATGCCTGTCTGGGCTGCCACATAACAAAACTGGGCAATAACTGCAAGAACAAAGTGCCTTTGTTTTATCAGAGGTTCGTGCATTGCAATATTAGTATTTGTGGAATTTTTGATTATAAATGCTTGTTCTTCTTTTATTTCAGGCAGAGGTGTCCGCATGTAAATCAGTGCGATAATTAAAACCACTGTTCCAATCACCGCATATGGCATAATAATTGAAAAAAGCTTATTCCCTGTTTCACCTCCATCATTTCCGAGTATAAAAAGTCCGCCAATGATTGGACCAATTATCCAGGCCAAACCGTTAAATGACTGCGAAAAATTTATACGACGTTCTGCAGTTTCCTTTGGGCCAAGTTTGGTAGTATAAGGATTTGCAGCAGTTTCTATCGTAGCCAGTCCGCAGCCAAGCACAAACAATCCTGTAAGAAATATCCAGAACGACTGAATTAAGGAGGCAGGTACAATTATGTAAGCACCACCTGCAAACATTAGTAATCCAAAGACTATTCCCTTTTTATAGCCATACCTTTCCATGAACCGGCCGGCGGGAATTGCCATTGTAAAATATGCCATATATACTGAAAACTGTATAAGTCCGGATTTTGATTTAGAAATTTGCAGTACATCCTGAAAATGCTTATTCAATACATCCAACATTCCATGGGCCATACCCCATAAGAAAAAGAGTGCAGTAATTAGAACAAAGGGAATTAAACTTTCTTTGGATGTTAGTTTCTCGTGTTTCATAGATATGTTTTAAATTTTCTTGTTTATAGCTTCCGCTTCTCTGAAGAGTTGCCTGTTTTCAATTTCATTAAAACCACAAACATCCTTCAAAATCGATTTTACGTTATTCTGGCAATGTTTGGCAAATTCAACATCTTCTTTTAGCATATGTCCATCCTCATCTTTTGCCCTGAAATGAAAACCACAAACAAGGGCATATAAAATTTTATCATATGGCATTTTAAGTTCAAAGGCCAATCTGATAGCTCCTGAAAGCCTGTCCTCGGCTGCAAGTTTTCGTAGTAAATCACTGCCAATCCTGAAAATGGTATCGCCAAGCGCTTTATTTTGAAATCGGGAAAGCAGTTCCTCAATGTGGTTGGTTAATGCGTTTTTCGTAAATTCAGTCGGGTATTTCTTTAAAAGAATATTCGCTGCTTGCAGCATGGTATTTTTTACTTCGGCATGTATCCTTTTATTTGCCAGCACCTCGTACAGATAAATAAATTCGGGATTGAACAAATAACCAAGATAAGCTGTGGTAGCATGTCCGAGATTGTGTATGAAAAGCTTTCGGTCTACCCAGGCTTTCATATTTTCCTTCGGAGCCAGTCCTTCAATATCCGGGATGGGATTCTTAAAGGCCAGCTGATCGAGAATAAGAGTATTATAGGGTTCTGCAAAAACCTGAAGAATATCCTTTTCCACATCTTTTTGAAGCATAATAGGTACCATCTTCCCTATGCTCGTTTCAATGAGGCCAACCCTTTCTTCTAAAGGATAACCTTCAGGCAAATACTTTTGTAGCTCCTGTTTCATAAATTCCGCGGCGTTCCGGAGATTTTCCGCAATGATAATATCAAGCGGTGAAGCTTCGGATTTTTCGTATCTTTCTTTTAATCCATAAACAATAAGAGAGATAATAGATTTCAGTCCGTTTAATCCTACAGATATAGCTACAATCCGGGCCGTTGCAATTTCGTGAATAACTTTTTCGACATCATTAGCATAAACGCCTCGTACATTTTGAACATTGATTACAGTTTCAGTATCATCTTTAATTACCACATTATAATTACGTCTAAGATTCAGTTCATCAATCACCGGTTGAAAAACATCAATAAAAACAACTTCATAGCCGCCCCTGCTAAAGAGTTGACCTATAAAAGACCGGCCAATTTTACCCGCTCCAAACAGAACCAGTTTATTTTGATATTTTCTCGTCACAATAATATGATTTGTTTACTATGTCATATTCAGGAAGGCTATCAGGAAACTAAAATACTTTGGTTTATCGTTCAATAACCAATTTTTGCTGATAAACCAAATTTCCCGAATTTACCTGAATGAAGTACATGCCAGGTATTGCATTGTTTAATTCCATTTTAACCGATAAACCGGTAATTGTTTTGTATTGAATTAATCTTCCCTCGATATTAAAAATACTGATCTTTTTAATGCTTTCATCTTTAACAAATTCAATCATAAAATTTCCATTTTTTGTTGGATTCGGAAAAACGGTCATACCTTTATCTGATTTCACTAGTATTTCAGCACTTGTAATAGTTGTAATTGCATTGTGCGTTGCAGCTAATTGAGGAATGCGGTTATCTTCAGGGTTTGAATTAATTAACCCATTAAATAATTCCCAAAGAATGACTCCGCCTAATTTGTTTTCTAAAACATATTTAGATTTTGCTTCACATGATTTCTCATCGTTATAACTCCAGAATTGGTCGTCGGCCCGATTTTGTTTATCAATACTTAAAAAGGACATTTGACAAGATTCATCCCAATGGAAAGTACCCTGAGAAAAATAATTATTCATAAAATCAGTGTATGAGAATCTTATCCATGTTGGATCAGAGAAGTACTCTTGAGCAGGAGCAGTAACCCCTTCTTTTGCTGACACATAACCTCCTTTCCATTGAAAAGCATCAAAACTAATACCTATTCCTAATTTCGATGGCTGTACCCCTTCATCCAAACAATATTGTACATCTTGATGAACCGATGGTAATTCACCTCCGGAAGGGAAAGTTTTTCCACCATTATAAACGGGTGAGTCGTGCCATGTTATCCACCCAGGATAAGGCCCTGACATATCATATGTCATTAAATTTATCATATCGTACTTATCCTGAAGTAGCATTAATATAGGTGCGGCATAAGCATTTGCAGCACAAACAAGCAGTGGCTTTCTTTTAAGAAAATTATTATCCCGTTTTTGAAGTTCAATATATAGTTCATTCACAAAAAGTACATAATTAGGATTATCTGTTTTAATACCATCAACCCAAAGAGACATTATTGGTTCAAGATCAACATCAATTCCATCAAACTTATACGTATCCAACAAGTTTAATATATTGTTGATTAATGTAGTACGTTTTGCCACATCATTTATTACAGTCATATACGTTTGAAAACTAACAATTCCAAGTATTGCAGGTTTATTGTGGGCATGACATAATTGGACTATTTTGGTCATTCTGGCAGGAGTTACTGAATTTGAATTCATATCTAGTGTTCCATCGGCATTAACCATTGGACCATGATTCCCAATATGGGTAACACGTTCCCAATCATTTTCATTAAACCATGTTGCGTTTCCACTATTATCCTGATGATAAAATGGCAAATATCCCATTATCCATTTATTATCATTTTGCGATTCAGCATTAATTGGAATAACCAGGAATACTACAAATAGCATCAGTATGGGGCAAAACAATACCTCATTCCCGGCTAAAGAGTTATTGAATAAGGCATCACTTTTTTGCTTTATGTTCATGAAAATCAGTTAAAAATGCGAACTAAGAGTTGAAATGGGATAGGCTACTAATCATTAACATGCAGACAGCTTATAACAATATTTATCAATACCCCAGGCCTTGCAGATACCTGGTTTACACCTTGATTTAAGACGGCAATACTTTGATCCTCCTGAAAACAAAGACCAGAAAGAGGAAAGCCAACCCAAGTGCACTTGCAATTCCTATTGAATTGGCAAAGACTGCCGGTAATTGGAATCCTTCCGGAGCAACACAGATATACGAAATAATAACAGATGTCATAAAAACAGCCGGCAAGAGTGTAATCCAATAAAATTTACCTTCTTTGGCCAGGTATACGGTAACTGTCCAAAGTACAATTGTTGCCAATGTTTGATTGCTCCATGCAAAATATCTCCAGATGATCGCGAAATCGAGTTGTGTCAATAAAAATCCAGCCAGGAATAAAGGGGCGCTGATAATCATCCGGTTTCCGATGCTTTTTTGACCGAGTTTCAGGAAATCTGCAACGATAAGCCTGGCACTTCTGAAAGCAGTGTCCCCGGATGTAATCGGGGCAGCCACCACTCCCAGCAGAGCAAGGATTCCTCCGATTTTTCCCAGTAGTGTATTAGATATTTCATTCACCACCCAGGCTGCATTGCCTTTATGATGTGCCATCACGTCATTGAGTTCTGTTACTCCGCCGAAGAATGCCATGCCTGCAGCGGCCCATATAAGGGCTACAACACCCTCTGTTATCATGGCGCCATAAAATACCCGTCGGCCAAGGCTTTCATTTTTAATGCATCGTGCCATCATTGGCGATTGTGTAGCATGAAATCCGGATATCGCGCCGCAGGCTATACTGATGAACATCATTGGAAAGATCGGGAACTTGCCTGGTTCCGTATGCATGTTATGCAGATTCTGCATAGACAACTCAGGTATACTGTAACCATCGACAAGCAATCCAGCCGAAATACCCACTGCCATAAAAAGCAATGCAAATCCAAATACCGGGTAAATGCGTCCAATGAGCTTGTCAATAGGAAGCAAGGTAGCAATCACATAATAAATAAAAACTACTATAATCCAGAAGGTCAAACCAGGATGACTATTTGTGATACCTGCAAGTATAGAAGCCGGTCCGGAAATGAAAACGGCCCCTACAAGCAACATGAGTATAACTGTAAATCCACGGGTGAATTGTTTCATTCCAATGCCGAGGTATTTCCCAACAATTTCAGGAATGCTCAGCCCGTTGTTTCGTACTGAAATCATTCCTGAAAGATAGTCGTGCACAGCTCCTCCGAATATTGAACCGAATACGATCCAGAGAAACGCGGAGGGTCCCCACATAGCCCCAGCCACTGCACCAAAAATGGGTCCCAGGCCGGCAATGTTCAGAAACTGTATAAGAAATACCTTTCCCCAGGGCATGGGGACATAGTCGACCCCATCCTGGGAAGCATAGGCAGGTGTCTGACGGTTCGAATCTAAGCCGAAGATCCGTTCAACTACCCGGCTGTAAATGAAATAGCCCAGCAACAGGGCTGCTATTGAAAGAAAAAAGGTAATCATGCCAAAAATTAAAAATAATCAAGCTAATAAACTGCCTCAAATTAATAAACATGTATCTCAACTCAGGGCAGAAACTTCTGGACTCTCCAGTTCAGTATTTCTGAAACATATAATGCTCCATCAGGACCAACAGTCACTGTATGCGCGAACATGAACTGACCTGATCTCCTTCCGGGTTCTCCAAAAACACCAAGAATTTTACCATTAGCATCCAGATGCAATACCTTGTTTGCATACCCATCGGACATAAACAACGTGCCGTCTTTTGCCAGATCAAGACCCCAGGGGGCGCCAACATGTTTCCATTCTGTAATGAATTTACCTTCAAGGTCAAAGATTTGTAACCGCTGGTTTTCACGATCGCCAACATAAACCAGATTCTGTTTATCAATAACAATTGTATGTGGCAGATTGAATTCCCCGGGTGCAGTTCCTTTACTGCCCCATGCTTTTATAAATTTTCCGTCTTTATCAAACTTCACAACACGTGAATTTCCATATCCATCGGTTACAAATATTTCGCCCGCAGGGCCGAATGCAACATCTGTCGGCTGATTAAACAGTGCTTCTGTCTCTCCCGGCTTGTCCTTTCGTCCTAATACCATGATAACGTGACCTTCCTTATCAAGTTTAAGTACTGTGTGAGCAGCTACGTCGGTAATCCATAAATTATCCTGATTATCGATTCGCAGGCCATGTGCACTGGTAACCAATCCTTCTGCGAGGGTCCTGACATATTCACCTGCCTGAGTAAACTCAATTAATGGATGGGCTCCACGGTTAAATACAAATATATGTCCCTGATGATCCAGTGCTACGCCCGATACCTCTCCAAAATTAACATTAGGGGGGAGATGGAGGTATCCTTCAACAGGATGGCAGGAAAGAACCGGTATTGAAGCATTGTCCTGCGCACTGATATGCACTCCTGATAGCAATGTGAATATAAAAATGATACCACATGCAAGTGAAAGTTTCAAGATTTTCATATTTTTTAATGTTTTAAATTTATTGTTTCATTATTTCAAATCTGATATAAAAGCAATTTCATTCATTAGCCCTATATAGTTCAACAGTAGAGATTACCGGAGAAGCTTTTGATTTACTAATAGTTATCTTTACTTTTGAGGTACTAACCACAGGAAATTTCCTTATCACTTTATAACCTATTGTGGTTCCATCGATAATCGGTTTCCATTCCCCACCAATTAAAGCTGTGACTTTAAATTCCTGAACCCGCTGTCCCAACTTGATATATTCCTGGAGAAGGATTCTGTTAACCTCGGTTTCAGTGCTCAGATCTATGATCAGATCAGCTGATTTCTGATCATCGCTTGTAGTCCAGTAAGTTTCAGGATTTCCGTCAGTTACATTTGCGGGTTTATATTCCTTCCCTCTTGATTCTGATGCTGAAACCTCCTTCCCTTTTGCCAGATCGGTTTCGAATTCTTTTTCCCGCAGTTGTCTGAAAGCCAATAAGGCATTGATATCATTTTCATTTAGGAGACCTTTTTTATCTGCAGGAACATTAAGATGGAGACTGCTGTTTCTACCGACTGATGAATAATAGAGTTCCATCAGGTTTTCGGGTGATCTTACAAGCGAATCCTCAGAGGAATAATAGAACCAGTTAGGTCGGATGGAAACATCAACCTCCGATGGAACCCAAAACCTGCCATCTTCCTGACCTTCTCCAAGCATATTCTCATATGGGCCACCGGCGTACATAGTGTCCCTGTTCATCAGACACCAGTTTGTAAGACTTCCCATACCCCGTTCGTTGCCTACCCAACGAACATCTGGCCCCGCATCGCTAAATATCACGGCGTTTGGTTGCAAATCTCTCACAAGTTGGTTTGTTTTAGGCCATTCATAATAAGATTTCATGTCGATAATCCTAGTTTCTTCCGCCCCCCCATAATAACCTGATCCGCCATTGAACCCATCGAACCACACTTCAAAGATTTCACCATAATTGGTCAGGAGTTCGCTTAACTGGTTTCGGTAATACGTTAAATATTCCGGGGAACCATATTCAGCCCTGCTTCTGTCCCAGGGTGAAAGATAGACACCCATCTTCAATCCATATTCATCGCAGGCTTCCCTGAGATCCTTCAGTACATCCCCTTTCCCATCTCTCCATACTGAATTCTTTACACAATGCTCAGTGTATTTGGATGGCCAGATGCAGAATCCGTCATGGTGTTTCGCAGTGATTATGATTCCTTTCATTCCCGCGTCTTTGGCAGCTTTTGCCCATTGCCTGCAATCAAGTTCCGTCGGATTAAATTCTGATTCACTTTCATTACCATACCCTTTCTCGTATGTATTCATGCTAAAGTGAACAAACATGTAAAACTCCATTTCATGCCACGTGAGTTGTGCTTGTGAAGGAACCGGGCCAAATGGCTCGGGTGGTGCGACTTTGGTACACGCGGAAAACAGAGTTAGTGTAAACAGAAGTAATGTTCTCATTTTCTTGCTATTTTATCAGGTTATTTAAAAAATCAAGTCTGTGTTTTAGGCTATAAAAATTAATCTTCGAACCAAATCCCCTATTCACTGATTAATAAAATCTCATGTATCTCAAGGCGGGGAATTGTGACTTTAAGAAGGCCGTTTTCGTAATTTACTTTTAATGACTGACGGGAAGGTTCAAGTATAACACTTCCGGGCTTTTTATCCAGGAGTACTTCCACCTGTAATGGCCCGATTGGCGGAATATCATCATACACGTAAACATTTGAATTGGCATTAGGCCCGGCAGTATTTACCAGATTGATTGCCATTTTATCGTTAATCTGGTTCAGGCTGACATCCACATCATGCGATCCTTTCACTGAAACCATGGGATCAGGGAATATTTTGCTCACCAATTCATGCAGAAAATCGCGTGCCACGGTCACTTTACCGTTTAAATACCGCTCCCCGAGATTCAGGTAAACCCCGGCAATCTGGCCTTTTTTCAATTTTCGGATTGAACCTGCCGGATTATAAATTTCAGGATTAAGCTTGTTGTAATTAAGATTCCCGAAAGTGATCACGTTTTCCAACGGATTAATCATTTGCGAGTTGGATTTAATGCTGGCCCATTGTCCATTATACTCCAAACGGTTTACCCTTTCGCAGATGGAATCTATTGGCTGAATACTCAGTTCCTTTAGGAAATAACGCGTGGAAGCAGGTCCAATTATCAGTAATTTACCTCCATTTTCAACGTATTCAATCAGTTTATTCTTAAATTCCGGATTGATGTATTCCCATTCAGGGTATATCAACAGAGGATAGCGATTAATATTTTCTTTCAATTGATGTTCCATCACTACATCAACAGCATGCTGAGATTCAAGCAATGATTGCAGAATTCCCCGGAATGCATTCATACCATCCGACCCTGCAGAAAAGAGTCCCTTTATCTTCCGATAGTAAGCATCCGTTGATAAAATCAACCCAATCTGAGGAACCGATACTGACTTGTGACAGAACTTCTGCCTGGCACGACAGAATTTGGCTATGTCAGCCATAACTTTCATGTCTGATAAATTTACTGATGCATCCCTGTTTTGTTGAAAATATACCTGAAATCCACCTCCCTGGGCAAGTACTTCAGCTGCTTCCTGTTGAAGCTGTACAGCGGATTTTGGGCTCTGGAACCCGGGAACATCATCCCAGTTTATGGTAAAGCTCCACGCCATCAGATCCCATGGTTTCCCTTGTTTTGCCAGTACACGGCTCTCAAGCCTGGCCGAGTTCACGCTGTTGGTGGGCACTATATCACCTGACAGAAAATCAACATTACTTTTCACTTCTTCTGGCATAAATGAGCTGTAAGCCCAGTTGCTGGCGATCTGAAAGTTGGGATTATGAGCATGCAATTCATCAACATAGTGGTTAACATACTGACGAAAACCATCACGACAAAACTGAGAATACTCATACCAGCCGGGATCCTTATCAGATGATGGTATTTCCTGAATACCTGTCATGGTTTTAAATTTTCTGGTCACCATGGGTTGAAAATCGCGTTCGGTTCCCCAGCACTCACCATCAATCCATACACCGTCAACTCCGTAATTATCATTGAGTTCCTTAAGTTGTGGGATTAAAAGTTTATCAACGTAAGGTCCAAAAAAAGAGGTCACTCTGCCATCTGTGCCCCCGATTTTTCCATCCACTCCCTGAATAGCCCATTCCGGATGTTGTTTTACAGCTTCAGCATCCAGTACACCGGAATAATGACAATATAATGCAACACCCTGTTCAGCAGTTACTTCCCGGAATATCTTTAAAGGATCCTGAGTAAAGCCCGGAGCCGGGTTACCTGCTTTTGTAGGATAACTTGAAAGACCCCGATGACCTTTACAGTCAATCTGTATATAGTCTGGGCTGACCCGCGTTAAAATGCTTTCAACCATTTCCCGGGTCAAATTCTTTCCAATTTCACCGCAATCTTCTCCGGCATGAAAATCAAAATGGATACCCAGAAAACTGTCTGCTCGCCTGAGTCTGTCATGGTTTTTGCTATCCCTGCTGACTATGAAAGAAGTTAAAAATACAGATGTAAAAATTAAAAGGAATAAAAATTTTTTATCATACATAGCAGAAGTTTTTTGTGACATTATGAAATATGATTACTCTGTTTACCTGTATCCCCATTCTTTCAATTTTTTATTGATACCGTAAAAATTCTTCCATCCTATTTACTATCATTTAGCCTGATAATCCCTGGTGAAATGGCAGGAAGGCCTGTCAGGTCCTTCCTGCTTTTGATTTAAACGCCTCAAGAGGTGAACTTTAATATACTTGTATTAAATCATATATGAAAAAATCTGGCTTGCTTTTCATGTACAAATTATTCTGAGCATTAATTCCAGGGACCCGGATTTTGAATCATACCAGGGTTAGTATTTGTTTCAAATTCCTGGTTCGGAATTGGCATTGCATATTGAGTATCTGACCAACCAATGGGTATGCCTCCGCTGCATGTTTTATAAAATTCGGACTCCTTAGCACCTATCTGCAATCTTTTCACTTCCTCCCACCACTTGCCTTCAGCAAAGAATTCAGCCCATTTTTCAAACAACAATGGATTATTATGCAATAATTCATCATCTGAAGGTGCCTTTGTAGCATCAGCCAAAGAAGAATAGTCAACCGGGGAACTGCCATTAGGATCATAACCCCAGGCACGCCGGTGGACTTTATTAACGTATTCAAGAGCAGTAGCAGGATCGGTTGTTTTTATAATTTCAGCATACATCAGGTAAATCTCCGGCAACCTTATAAAATACATATTTGAACCACTTACATTTTGCGTTTCTGCAAATAAACCATCAGTGAAATTATGTTTGTTTAATGGCCATCCATAGTATGTGGCAGGATCGTTGATGGCGGGATCCATTTCGTACCATACACCAAAATCGGATTGTGCTACTTTCATTGGCTTCCCTTCAATCATTATTGTATCGATCCAGGGCTGCAACGCAGCTATGTAAAGCCGGGGATCAGGATCAATACTATAATCGTTTCCTTTACGAAATTCAATTTGCCTGGCTTCATATACAGGGTCAACTGTTTGTCCCGACACAGCAGATAAAAATGTTATATCCGTGTATCCAAAACGGGCTAAATTTCTGTCATGCATATACATATTACTCCATGAACAGGCCTTGCGCTGGTCATCCTCGGGATCAATATAGTAAGGGGCATATAGCATTGGCATTGAACTACCTGCAATTCCTTCGCTGCTATGAAACGGTCCTTGTCCTGAAAGATTGGGCTGCGCTATCATTTCAGCTTCATAAAAGGATTCTGAATTATGTTCGTATGCCGCTTCCCCATTAAACATTTTTTTATAAGCACTTAATGAAACCAGTGTTTTCCCGCTATTATTTATGCAATCCAGTAATACAAGCCTAGCACTGTCATATTTTTCTGCAAAGAAATAGGTTTTGCCCAAAGCGGCTTTGGCACTCCATACTGTTGGTCTGAACTGATCACTTTGACCCTGGAGTAAAACAGTTGCAGCCTTAAAGTCGTTTATCATGGCCTGATATGAATCACGGGTAGTCTCACGTGGTACATTCATAGCTGACAGCGATTCCGGCATCTTATCAATAATAGGAATTCCCATGCCTTCCAGATTTGGTTGTCCAAATAAAACCTGCAGATGCCATCTGAAATAACTCCTCATGAATAAACATTCCCCTTCCAGGTTATCAAGCGCTTTCGCTTCATTTTGAGGAGCTCCATCCCTGTATTTCAAAATAGCATCTAATACTACATTGCAATAATACACACCGGAATTGATATCCTTCCATTGAAAAAGTAACTCCCAATCCTGAAGAACAGAAACACCCAATCCATCATTTAATGAATTCCAGGCCGGGTCCAGCCGCCACTGCAAATCAGTTGTGTGGTCGAGATTGTAAACAGTAAAAGGCAGATAGGACATACCATATAATCCAAGATGATGCTGTGCACCATACACAGATGCAATCAGGATATCAAAATCTTTTAAGGAAGTCGGATAACTTTCAGATGAAATAGAGCTTTTATCTTCCGTATCCAGAAATGTTTTATCACAACCAATCAAGGATACGGATAGTATCCCTATAAGTAAAATGAATTTATATTTCATATTCATGTTTTTTTATTTTTAAAACTTAAAATCGAATTTCGATACCAGCAGAAAATAACCTGGTTTGCGGATAGTAATTTATGTCGTAAAGCCCATAATTCTTAGGATCATTGGAAAATTCAGGGTCTAAGCCGCTAAACTTGGTAAAGGTTAATAGATTTTGTGCTGTCAGATAAATTCTGAACTGATCAATCTTTATTTTGCTTAACACTGATGCGGGTAAGCTATATCCTATTGTCATATTCTTGACCTTTAAATAGGATCCATCCTCCACCAGATAGGAAGAATATAACCTATAGTTTCCGTTGGGGTCTGTAATATAATTTCCATCCGCATCAGTGATTCCAAAACGAGGCTGGTCAGTAATTCCATTCCCCAGGTAATCCGAAGCGCCAAATATTTGATAAGTTGACTGGAAGTCCTGTTTAAAGCTTTGTTCAAATGATTTTACAATATTCAAAACGTCCCTGCCCGCAATGCCTACAATTTGAGCCGATAAATCGAAACCCTTCCAGCTCATATCAATATTAAAACCGTATTGGAGTTTGGGCCAGGGGTTGCCAATATATGACCGGTCACCTTCCGTAATTGTGCCATTGCCGTCTATGTCTCTGAATTTCAGGTCTCCGGGGCTTGTAAGAGGATTATTATAGTAAGTCCCATCTCCACTGAGAGCTTCGGCATTAGCGTTCAAAGCATCTACTTCAGCCTGATTCTGAATTATTCCATCAGCCTGATATCCATAAATCATACCAATGGGCTGACCATTAACCGTCTTAAAGGGAGATGTTCCGGAGAACAATACACTTGCTGATCCGGCGTAAATTGCACTTTTAACACCGAGATCTACCATTTCGTTGGTATTATGTGAAATATTTCCTCCGATATTATATTTAAAATCCCCCTGGATATCCTTGAAACCAATCGCAATTTCATATCCTTTATTTGAAATTTTACCGATATTAATTGGCATACTTGGCGTATCCCAATAATTGAATGGAATAATCCCCGATGATTGAGGAACAGGCAAATAATAGATCATATTGGAAGTTTCCCTGTCATAATAATCTGCAGTGAATAATAGTCTGTTATTAAACATCTCAAGATCAAGACCTACGTCAAATGTCTTAATCTCTTCCCATTTAATATCTTTATTGACAATCTTTACATTGTTATAACCTCTGACAGCGGTTTGCCCGTCCATGCTGTTGGAAATAACGGGTGTATAAACAGGCTGGTATAAATAATTCCCCAACGTGGATTCATTACCAAGAATACCCCAGCTTATTCTTGGCTTAAAAGCATTCAAGCTGTTGAAATTTAGATTCTTGAAAAATCTTTCGTTCTGCATTTTCCATCCCAATGCAACTGAGGGGAAAATTCCATATCGATTTTCCGGTCCAAATTTAGGGGACCCATCACGTCGAATATTTGCGGAGAACAAAAACCTATTATCAAACACATAATTTACCCTGCTGAACTGCGAAAGATATTGTCCGTAATCACTTAAAGTACCACTGGCTGTTTTGTTTGGATTTGTTGATAGATTGAATGATTGAGAAACCTGGACGGGGAAGTCTGTTGCTAAAGAACTGAGATCCGATCCCAATCCTTTCTTTGCTTCATATCCAACCATTATAGAAAAATCATGTTTGTTGGCAAATAACTTTTGATAGGTTGCTGTAGTCGTCGAAGTATAATATTGGTAGATTCCAAAGCTTTTGTTATAGGTTTCATCTACCGGACTGCGACCTAATAAATTCTCCTCCGTGAAATTGTCAGAAAAGCCGTTAGCAAAATCACCTGCTAAGATGCTTTTTAAGTGTAAACCTTTTAATATTTCCCAATCAACATATAAATTCAGTTGAGCACCAAGGGTATTTTGTGTAATATGCTGATAATTTAGGGCTGCAACATCGTTTGTCCCCGAAAATTCTACTCCAACCGGAACGGAAGCATATGAGCCATCCTCGTTGTAAACTGCCATATAGGGGAGACTTCTCCAGGGAACATCAACTGTTGCCGGGTTTTCACTTGTTTTAAAAAAATACAACTGATGACCAAAGGTGAACTTATCATTTGGGTGATAATCAGCATTAGCTCTTAAAGAAAATCTTTGCCAGTAATTATTTATTTGAATGCCATTTTCCTTTTCATAACCTAAAGAAATAAAATAACCTATTTTTTTTGAGCCTCCCTGAGCCGACAAAGTATAGGATTGTTCCACGCCATTTTGAAATAATTCGTCCTGCCAATCTGTATTGGGAAGACTCGTTGGATCATTCCAAATAGAATAATTCTGACCGATCCCTTGTCTCGCCCTGATATAATCCGGGGTTTTCAGAAAATCAAATTTATTTGGAAGGGTTCTGACTCCCACATATGAATTAAAATCAAATTTTATATCCTGCTGTAAGCTTCCTCTCTTAGTTGTAATCAGAACAACTCCCCCTGCAGCCTGAGCGCCATAAATTGCCGCGGCACTGGCATCCTTTATTATTTCTATTGATTCTATATCCTTAGGATTGAAATTGGGATTATTTCCCCGGGCAATTCCATCAATGACAAACAGCGGGTTAAGTCCATTTAATGATCCCACACCCCGGATAATAATTTGTGAACCAGAACCTGGCCGACCATCATCCTTTGTGATTAATACCCCGGCTACCTTTCCCTGTAAAGCTTCCGCGACCGACTTCACCGGCAAATGTGAAATTTCCTTCCCTTTTACACTGGTTATGGATCCTGTAAGATCTGATTTTTTTTGTGTCCCGTAACCGATAACAACAACCTCCTCCAGTCCGATGATTTCTTCTTCCATGGTAATGGTAAAAGACACATTGCCTTCAATGGCAATCTCCTGGGTTTTCATTCCCATAAAAGAAAATTGAAGTATTTGAGCATCCCTGGGTATCTCCAACTGAAATGCTCCGTCAGAACCCGTAACAGTTCCATTGGTAGTCCCTTTTACAACCACAGTGACGCCGGGAAGCGGACTGCCATTAACATCAGATACTTTTCCGGTTATTTTGTATTGCTGCGGAAGCTCCGAAAAACTGCAAAAAGCACTATAAATTGTCAGTAAAAGCAAAAAAACACCAATTCCTGCAGTTCTGAAAATTCTTTCCAAACAAACTTTCTTTAAAGCTGTTCGACGCAAAATTTTTAAATTTTTCATAAATTTGTATGATTTTGAGTTAATAAAAGTTTGCATTTAGCTATAATCATTTTTAGCGAAAATGCTTTTTGAATTAACAGGAAGGTCGGTCAGGGCCTTCCTGTTTTTTTTATGAATTAGTTTAATGAATGCTTCATTGGCTTATGTTTAATCAATCATTCTCAACTGATCCTAATCCCGGATTTGAGTCAACTTCCAGTTGCGGAATCGGGAACAGATAATGCTTCGCAGTTACAGGCTGAATTCCAAAAAGTATTTGCAACTCAGGATTCATGGTTGTTTCTAAAATGCCCCAACGTTTTAAATCGTTGAACCGTACCTGTTCTCCCATAAATTCAAGCTGGCGTTCTCGTTTCAGCAAATCAAAAGCCTGTGTTTCGGAATAATTGCCCTCATATTGGAATGCACCAATGCGATCCCGGACCTGATTGACGAAGGACATACACCCAGGGACGTCATGATCTCCTAATAATTTGCATTCAGCTCGCATCAGGAGGACATCTGCATACCGCATCAGCCTTACATTAATTCCTGATTCCAGAAAAGCAACCCTTTCGTTTTCCAGGTTAGTGTATTTCTTGTACCAATAGGATAGTTTTTCAAAATCAAAAGACTGCGGACCTTCGTCTGAATTATCCAGGATAGTGTTATCGCCGATACCACCGTAAAAAGTGAGCGCAGCTCTCGGATCAATATAGTCATTGCTGGCTTCATCTTTATATTGGAAATCATTCACCCGCATGGTTTGGAATTTCCAGTTATCCCAGCCACCAACATCACCAAAGGTATATAATTGCGTATGGGCTGTACCGGTTCCAGGAACACCATTCCCTTCCGGATCTGTGAACATGGGCACAATGAAATTCCCCGGGAACCATTCAAACTGAACTTCAAACAGGCTTTCTGGATTATTTTCATTGCTCTCATCAAAGTTTTCTCCCCATTTATTTGCAGGAAGCAGGCTGTATTTACCTTCTAATATTGCAAATTCAGCTTCTGCTTTAGTGTATTCTTTATTGTACAGATATAGCTTACCAAGAAAACCGATTGCTGAACCTTTAGACGCCCTTCCTAGGTTCTCCGGAGAATAGGTACTTGCTTCAGGCAATAAATCTTTGGCCATTTTAAAATCAGACTCGGCAACGTCCCAAACCTCCTTTACGGTTGCGGATCTTGGTGCATCTTCTATTCCGGACTGATCGTACTTCAGCCTTAATGGAACGCGGCCATAATAAAAGGCGAGTTGGGAGTAAGCCCAGCCTCTGAGGAAATATACCTCGCCAAGCGATCTTTTGACAATCTCGTTATCACCAATCTCATTCAGGTACTCATTTGCCTTGTCAATAACCAGGTTTGAACGCATGATCATTTTATAGAGCAGTCTCCAATAACCCTCTATTGGATTTGTCGTATTGTTCCACTGGTATTTGTACATCGCAATAATATCAGCTTCGTTTGAAAGAGCCGGTGGCAATGGCTCAGCTTCGTTAGCAAGTACATCAAACATTTCCATCCATTTCCACCCGAACATGCTGTTAAAATAGAAGCTGCCATAATCAGCAATTACAGCCTTTTCTATTTCTTCCGGAGTCTTAAAATAGGTTTCAGAACTGTACGCATTCTGATTATTGTAATCCATAATATCATCGTTGCAGGATATGGCAATACAGACGAGCAACAGTAGAAACAACTTTATATTTATTATTTTTTTCATCTTGTTCTGTTTTTAATTGTAATTGAATTAAAATGAAAGCTGCATACCTACAATTACAGATCTCGGATTTGGATAGCCCAGATAATCGATCCCACGATCAAGATTTTCCCCTCCAACTTCAGGATCGAGGCCATCAAATGATGTAATTGTAAATAAATTGGCTCCACTGGCATAAATACGTACATTACCCAATCCAACTTTTCCGGTGATGTGTGAAGGCAATGTATAACCAAGTGATAACTGTCTTAATTTCAAATAATCACCTGATGAAATCATGAGCGTAGATGGCCTTACGTTTCCACTGGGATCACCATTCACAGCTCTCGGAACAATACCATTCCCGGGTTCAGTTTCACTTCTCCATCTGTTCAGCACATAAGCTTCCTGGTTACGGGCAGTAATCCCTCCGCGTGTGTAATCATATGTACCATAGTAAATATCGGAACCTGCAATACCCTGGAAAAATGCAAGAAAATCGAATCCTTTGTAGTCAAGAGATATATTCAGTCCAAACATGTGCATGGGAATAGAATTACCAATCATTTTCCGGTCACCCTCCCAGGTAATATGACCATCTCCATTCAGGTCTTTGAACCTTACATCACCGGCACTTGTGACACCCTCCTGATAGTATTCATACCCTTTGGCCATAGCATCTGCGTTTGCCGCATCCAACTCTGATTGTTTCATGAATACACCATCCGCTTCAAATCCGTAGAAATAACCAATCGGGTTACCGATGTCTGTGCGTGAAACACCTGACAAATAAGGCTGACCTAGTCCCAGTCCTGTTACTTCATTATTATTATGGGTGTAATTGGCACTAATTGCATATTTAAGACTTTTTGCTCCGTTTTTATATCCAATCTGCAGCTCAAAACCTTTATTTACAACACTGGCAGCATTCACTATGGCATCGCCACCGTAATTCAGGCCATAACCTAATGAAGCCGGTCGAGGAACCGAAAATAAAATATCGTTGGTGTTTTTGACAAAATACTCGACCGTTGCTGTCAAAGAATTTCTTAAAAACGCCATATCGGTACCCACAGTTTTTGAATCAGTTGATTCCCATCTTATATCATTTGATGCATTATCCTTAATAGTGGCTCCCGGAACAGGAATATCACCCAAAGGATAATAAACACCATTTGTCCATACTTGCGATGCATACCTGAAATCACCGATCGCATCATTTCCTGAAACACCCCAGCTTCCTCTTAATTTTAACTGATCAAATAAATTCAGATTCTTAATAAATGTTTCTTCGTGCATCTTCCAGGCCACTGCAATTGACGGGAATGTCCCCCAGCGATTTTGAGGAGCAAAACGCGGAGAACCATCGCGCCGCATATTTACAGTTAGCAGATATTTATTGTTAAACTGGTAATGAAAACGCCCAAAATAAGACAGATAGGCATAATTCCAGGAAGTCTGTTCATCAATATTTCTTGATTCTCCGAGGAACACATTTTTGACCTCCGTATTTTCAAATTCCTCTGCCGAAATGCTGATACCACCACCGTAAGCATAATTCTGCCAGGTATTCCCCACCATGACCGAAAAGTTATGTTTGCCGAATATCTGGCTGTATGTCAATGTATTCTCCATAAGTGGCATAAATGAATAACTGCTGCCCTCTGTAAGGCCATTTTTGTTGTGTTGTACTCCTTCGTTAATGTATTCATCCTGCCAGCTTTTATTGTGCCGAAAATCTCCGCTCACTCCCACCTGAACTCTGTAGATCAATCCTTTAAAAGGTGTAATTTCCGCCCATAAATTGGTTTGATAACCCATTGTTGTGGCTACGGGATGGGACAGTGTTGACTGCGGAACCGGATTGGGAGTCTCTGTTAAATCTTCACTTCTGTTCACATTGCTATATCCACCTAAATTTGTCGGATCATAAACGCCATAATAAGGAGGCATTCCTATTGCGCCACGGAGCCAGGCCTCTGTACCTTTGTTTGTGGTGTAATTAAAAGCAAAGTTATTTCCCAGACGGAACCATTTGGCAATATTAAAATCGTTTTTATTCCGGATATATAGTATGTTGTCCTTTGGGCCAATTGCTATGGATTCATGGTATTTATAACCGATCGCCATGTAATACGTAGCTTTGTCCGAGCCACCCGAAAAATCAACATTAAATTCAGAGTTATGGGCAGTTCTGAAAAGTTCATCCTGCCAGAAAGTTACATCCTCTCTTACTTCAGAAGACATTAACTTGGGTGTAAGTGATTGCCCTGCGTTTCCAAGTACATCTCCCATATAGTCAATATATTGTGATGCATTCAGAACATCAAGTTTATTTGGTGTTACGGCAATGCCTGTATAGGCACTTACATTTACTTTTAACGGACCTGTCTTTCCTCCTTTTGTAGTAACCAATATTACTCCATTGGCACCTCTGGAACCAAAAATGGCAGTTGCGGAAGCATCCTTCAATATTTCAATGCTGGAAATATCATTGGCATTAACAGTTTCAAGGTTACCCCCGATGAATCCATCAATTACAACGAGGGGATCGGTATTGTTGAATGTAGTGACACCACGGATCCGAATCTTACCTAAAGAAACATCAACGCCTGATACCTTCCCCTGGATAAGAGATCCTATATCGGTTGTTTGTCTGTCACCAAAATCATCTTTACTGATGGATGATACAGACCCGGTAACGTCCCTCCTTTTAACAGATCCATAGCCGATGATCACAACTTCTTCCAGTCCGATGTAATCTTCTTCCATAATAACCGCAATGAATGTTTTTCCATCTATAGCAACTTCCTGTGGTTTCATACCAATAAATGAAAATTGCAATAGATTAGCTTCTATTGGTATTTCTAACTGGAATGTACCGTCGGTTCCCGTATGAATTCCAAGTGTAGTTCCTTTAACAACTACAGTGACCCCTGGTAATGGATTACCATTAACATCAGAAACCTTTCCGGATATTTTGTATTGCTGAGGTGGTTCGGAAATACTGGCGAGAATCTTGCTAACTGTCAGAAATAGTATTAAAACAATTATTCCCGCAATTCTGAAACTTGTTTTCGAACAAATTTTGTTTAAAATTGATCGAAGTATTATGTTCTGATTTTTCATAAATTTGGGTGATTATTTAGTTAATATTTAGTCTGCATTATTTCATTTATCATTTGTAGTAATAATGCATTTTGGATTTAAGCAGGAAGGTCTGCCAGGACTTTCCTGCTTTTTTTGGAAGTATAGTGCTTAGTGCTTCATAGGCAATGATTTAGTCAATAATCTTATCAATGTTACTTCTAATTCTTCTGCATCAGGGTATTTCAACAGGCACAATCTTAATTCCACGGTAAGCTACTGCACCCGCGAAACCCTGTAACATCAGAGGCCCCTTCGATGATTCCTTCCCGGTAAGATTAACTGGTGTGGGAGAAAGAACTTCCACGTTTTCAAGAATGACATGGCCATTTAGTTCTACTCTTACAAATCGGGCATTCTCAGTTTTGCTCCCCTTGGAATCGAATCGTGGTGCGCGGAAGTCAATAACATATTTTTGCCATTCGCCACCACTCTTTTCTACATGAATTTCAGGTTCTTTTGTAGCCACGATTGTACCCATCCATTGATTTGCAAGGATCACTGGTTTTTTATAGCTATCCCAGATCTGAACCTCGTATTCACCCATAAAGTGAATGCCCGAATTTCCATTTTTCGGGATCATAAATTCAAGTTCAACATGAACGTCACCGTAAGTTTCTTCAGTATAAATTTCTACTCCCTTACCTGCATTAATCATCTCATCTCCATCTTTGGTTATAATTAATTTGGTGGAATCCGACAGATCAAGAGCAGCTTTCCCGATTGTCCACAAACTTTTGGTCTTATCACCCCGTACTACCCAACCCTTTATGTGTTTGGGCTGGGCATTTGAAAGCTGAGAAACATTATGACCTGATCGTGAATTATTATTAAAGGAAAAACAGCAAAAAGACAGGATGATTAGAATTATAAAGGTTTGTATTTTTAAATCTTTCATGATATTATTTTCACTTTCGCAATTGAAAAAATTTATTTATTTTGCATACAGACTATCCAGTATTTCTACTGCCTGATTAACAATTGATTCACCTGTACCTCGTTCAGAATAACTCCGGGTCGCCCATGTCTGATACCCTCCAAGATCAAAGGCCTTGTCATCAGGTAAATAACCTATATAATCATTGGCTATACCGACTACATAGGTATAGCGAAATGGAGACCGGTTTTTAATTTCATTGCCAAGTTCAGCAAATAATTCCCCTGGCACCCCAACATAAGCAATATCTCCTACCAGTATCACCTGTATCCAGCTTTTCTGAATCTTACCCTGGAGTGGTGAAACATTATGTCGTCCGTTTTTGAATGACTGAATGACGGGTTCAGGGTCCATATGCCAGAAGATACTTTCTTTGAGCCAGCGGTTACAATAATCCGAAACGGCTTTCTGCTGATCATCTTCATTAAATGTCCTGATTGTAAATTCAAATTCATTTTTAACCGAAACCAGGCGATTAATGTCTCTTTTTTCGATTTTGGCATATGCTTTATTTATTCCCTCTGTTACCCGAAATACCCGCTCACTATTTGGGCAATCGTCAAACACATGCGTTGAGCCAAATGCGCCTGGTAAAAATACCACTGTACCCCCTAATTCCTTTTCAATCTTCTGCGAGGCTGTTCCATAAAAGCCTGGTGAAAGGACACGATTGGTGGGCGCATCAATGTTATGAGTTGAATGATTAAACAGTATAGCATCCAACTTCCCCTGTTGATCCTTAAAGGCAAGAACAGGAAGCTGCGGATCATAAGGACCAGTTGGCGTGTAATACCCGTATTTATATAAAGTCGGCACCCACAATATGGAACTGTCTTCCATGATCAGCCGGCTGTTTTGACCTATGGTAGCATCCCCCAGGGCAAAATAGCAATCCATTTCACCTGCATTGTCCAGTTTTTCATTTGCCAGACCAATTGCTTCCAAAAAGGCTCTCTTAATAGCATTCCTGTCTATGTATGAGTCGCTATGATTATGTGTTGCCCCAAGCATGATATTATTGAATGGAATGCCATATATCGAATCAACTTCATGACCAATATCATCCAGAGTCTTTCGGTCCAAGGTGCATACATCACATGATCCCATACAAACCCTGGTCTTACCATCGCTGATAACAATAACCTGTACCCGCAATGGTACCTTCTCATCATCTTTGGGATAGGCAAGTGTAAGCAGCATGTCTTTGTGAATGGAATCGCGCATTTCAATATTTACAGCTGCTGCGGCTGCCTTTAAATGAGGTTTTTCCCTGCTGGTCCGGCTGCACCCTGCAGAGATTCCCAGGGATATGATCAGTAATAAAACCATTGTAATCTGCAAAGTGCTCTTTTTCATTTTTTTTCCTCCTCTAAAGTTGGTTATTTGAATTATTTTAATAATTAATTTATTATAAGTCTGATTAATACTTATCCTGATAGAGATCCTTTAAGATTCTCACAGCTTCTTTTACCATGGCCTCACCTGTTCCCCGTTCTGAGATGGCTGCGTTGGCCCATGTCTGATATCCACCCAAATCAAAAGCCTCATTGTCAGGGAAATATCCCAAATAATCATTAGCCAGACCAACCACATACGTATAACGAAATGGCGACAGGCGCTTAATTTCATTTCCAAGTTCAGCAAATAATCCCCCGGGTACTCCGACAAAAGCTATATCTCCTACCAGTATCACCTGTATCCAGGTTTTCTGAGCTTTCCCCTGGAGGGGTGCAACATGATCACGTTTATTTTTAAATTCCTGAATGAACTCCTCAGGTACAGGATGCCAAAAGGTACATTCACGGAGCCAGCGGTTGCAGTAATCCGAAACGGCCTTCTGCTGCTCAGATTCATTATATGTTCTGTATTGAAATTCAAATTCCCTTTTTACTGAAACAAGTCTGTGCATATCTCTTTCTTCAGATTTTGCAAAGGCTTTTTTTATACCCTGTTCAACCCGAAATACCCGCTCACTGTTTGGACAGTCGTCAAATACATTGGTTGAGCCATATGCTCCAATGAGAAATATCACCGTGCCTCCGGATTCCTTTTCAATTTTTTGGGATGCAGTTCCATAAAAGCTGGGGGAAAGTACACGATCGATGGGTGAATCAATATTCTGGCTTGAATGATTGAATATCAATGCTTTTAAATTGCCTTGTTTATCCTTAAAGGCCAATACGGGAAGCTGGGAATCATAGGGACCCGTAGGACGGTTATACCCGAATCTGTATTCGGTCGGAGCCCACAATATGGCGCCATCCTCCATAATGAGCCGGCTGTTTTGTCCGATAGTCGCATCTCCCAGGGCAAAATAACAATCCATTTCACCGGAATTATTCAGTTTTTCATTTGCCAACCCAACAGCTTCAATAACAGCTTTCTTAATGGCAAGATTGAAAGTCTGATCAGCTCTCTTATCATCCCAGTCAGTCTGAGCCGGACCGCTGTGATTATTGGTTGTTGAAAGCATAATATTATTGAAGGGGATGCCATATTTACCTTCAACTTCATGGACAATCTCATCCAAAAAATTTCTGGAAAAGTAACCGATGTCGCACGAACCCATGCAAATTTTTGTATTGCCATCAGTGATTATAATTACCTGGGCGCGGAGCGGCGACGCAATGCCTTCAACAATTACCGATGAGGCAGCTGCAGCTTTTAAATCAGAGTTTTTTTCAATATTCTGACTCCATCCCTCAGAGAGTACTATAGAAATGAATAAAGAGAATAGTATCACGAACTGAATTATTTTTATTGTTCATTTTTATTTTCCTTTTTTGTTTTTGTTTGAAATATCCTATTTAATAATTCATTATTTATCAGCTTATTATTTTTCCTGATAGAGATCATTTAGCATTCTTACAGCCGTGTCGACAATTGCTTCGCCGGTTCCCTTTTCTGAGATAGAACTATTGGCCCATGTCTGATGTCCACCTAAATCAAATGCATCATAATCTGGAATATAGCCTATGTAATCGTTAGCTATGGCAACCACATAAGTATAGCGGAATGGAGACCGGCGTTTGATTTCATTGCCAAGTTCAGCAAATAATTCCCCCGGTACTCCCACGAAGGCGATATCTCCCACCAATATGACCTGTATCCATGTTTTACGGGTTTTTCCCTGGAAAGGAGCAATTTCATCACGTCCGTTTTTAAATGACTGAATGACAGCTTCTGGCTCGGCATGCCAGAAGGTACTTTCCCTGAACCACAGTTTACAGTAACCCGAAACTGCCTTTTGTTGCTGATCTTCATTAAATGTTCTGATCGTAAATTGAAATTCACTTTTGACCGAAACCAGGCGATCAATGTAATGTTTATCGATTTTCGCATAGGCTTTGTGTATTCCTTCTGTAACCCGATACACTCGCTCACTGTCAGGACAATCATCAAATACATGGGTTGAGCCAAATGCACCCGGTAAAAATACCACTGTACCTCCTAATTCATTTTCAATGATTTGTGATGCCTTTCCATAAAAACCAGGTGAAAGAACACGATTGACCGGTGCATCAATATTATGGGTCGAATGATTGAATACCAAAGCTTCCAGTTTTCCCTGTTTATCTTTAAATGCAAGTACGGGTAGTTGCGGATCATAGGGACCTGTTGGCCTGTTATACCCGTATTTATATAAAGTGGGCACCCACAATATAGTACTGTCATCCATAACGAGACGACTGTTTTGGCCAATAGTGGCATTCCCCAGTGCAAAATAGCTATCTATTTCACCGGCATTCTTTAGTTTATCGTTTGCCACACCAATTGCTTCCAGGATGGCCTTTTTTATGGTATTATTATTTATATAGGAGGCGCTATGATTATGGGTTGCCCCAATCATGATATTATTGAAGGGGATGCCATAGATCGAATCTGCTTCATGACCGATCTCATCCAGCAGGTCCCGTCGCAGTAAGGCAACATCGCATGATGCCATACAAACCTTTTTTTTACCATCATCAAAAACAATAGCTTGTGCCCGTAAAGGAACTTTATCCCTGGATTCGGGATTCCGAAGTGTTAGCAGCATATCTTCACGAATAGAATCACAGATCTCTATATTCACAGCAGCAGCGGCTGCCCTGATCCGGGGAATTTGATCCCCGACTGTGACGCATCCGCACAAAAACGGAACCAGACTGATGAACGGTAATATTCTTGCGATTTGTTTTATTTTTTGTTTCATGGTTCAGTCTGTCATAAAGTAGGTTATGTAGATATTTTAAGTATTGGTATGAAACCCTAACAAGGGCAATATATTAATAGTCCTGAAAAAGATCGTTTAATATTCTCACCGTCTCTGTTACGATTTCCTCGCCAGTTCCTCGTTCGGAAACAGCGCTGTGAGCCCATGTCTGATATCCTCCCAAATCAAAGGCCTCATCATCGGGTAAATATCCCATGAAATCATTAGCTAAACCAACCACATAGGTATACCGAAATGGAGACAGGCGCTTTATTTCCAAACCCAATTCCCCGAATATTCCTCCCGGAATCCCCACGAATGCTATATCTCCTATCAATACAACCTGTATCCAGGTTTTTTTGGTTTTTCCCTGAAGAGGGGCAATTTGATCACGTTTATTTTTAAAGCTTTGAATGATCTGTGCAGGTTCTGCATGCCAAAAAATGCTTTCCCTGAGCCAGCGGTTGCAATAATCCGAAACAGCTTTTTGCTGCTCAACTTCATTAAATATTCTGTATTTAAATTCAAATTCCTTTTTTACCGAAACAAGTCTATAAATCTCTTTTTTTTCAGTTTTGGCATAAGCCTTTTTAATACCTTGTTCAACCCGGTATATACGCTCATTGTTTGGACAATCGTCAAATACATTGGTTGAACCATAAGCCCCTATTAAAAATATCACTGTTCCTCCTAATTCATTTTCAATTTTTTGAGCTGCTTTTCCATAAAAGCTGGGTGAAATTACACGATCAACAGGTGAATCAATATTTTGGGTTGAATGATTGAATATTATTGTTTCCAGTTTTCCCTGTTTATCCTTAAAAGCAAGTACAGGAAGCTGGGGATCATATGGCCCTGTTGGCCGGTTATACCCGAATTTATAAATAGTCGGAGCCCACAATATGGAGTTATCCTCCATGATAAGCCGGCTGTTTTGGCCTATAGTCAGATCTCCCAGGGCAAAAAAACAATCCATTTCACCGGCATTATTCAGTTTTTCGTTTGCCCGACCAATCGCTTCCATAATTGCATTCTTAATGGCAATATTGTAGGTTTGATCGGCAGCTGTATCACTCCAGATTGTCTGAACCGGAGCACTGTGATTATTTGTTGCTGCAAGCATTATATTATTGAAGGGGATGCCATAATTCGCTTCAACATCATGACCAATCTCATCAAGGAAGTCTCTGTTAAACAAGCTAATATCGCATGATCCCATACAAACCTTTGTTTTGCCATCGGTGAAAACAATTACCTGAGCCCGGAGCGGTACATCGGAACCGGTCGTTTGATAAGGCTTAATCAAACTTCCTCCAAGAGGAAGTGAAGCAGCACCTTCAATAGCTACAGATGCCGCAGCTGCTTTTATCTGAGATTTTTGCCCAATGATCGTACTATACCCACCCGAAAGTGCCAGGGAAATGATTAGTGAAAAGATCATCGTAATTTTAAAAGTCCTTCTGTACATTTTAAACTTTAGCTTTTATAAAGTGTTTTTGTAATAGAAATATGTGATTAACTAATTCTCTATAATTTCAGGTTCCTTCTACATTCCCTTCAGGATCAATACTTTTTATTTCTTTGAATCCGTTATAAACCAATAATTTACTTTCACATTCCAGTGTTTCTCCAGGTTTAAGTTGGGAATATTCTCCATGATCAACAGCATCTGATAGTTTTGCAGGGTAACCAGTCCATGCTTCAACTGCAGCAACATAAGTACTGCGCCACCCGCCATATACAAGCCATAACCAAATGCTTTTAAATACCTCTTTTGGAAAAACCAATGCCACACCTTCCTTTTTCTTTGTATCTGTTAGTGCCAACCATCCCTCCTTCAGGCCAGTGACATAATGAAAATCCATTGTTCCTGAATCGGGAAGAGGAACCAATCTCATGTCAACCTGATTTCCTTCATTGTCTAAAGCAAAGGGCCATGTATAAAGTGTACCAGACTTACCAAGCCTGTTGGAAGGTAATGATTCCTCAATTTGTACTTCGTCAGCAGGCAAGTCAATCCGGTAATCAGGTGTGATGTTGAAGCCCGGATGCAATCCCCATAAGAATTCAAACGGTGCATATCCCGTATTGCTTATTTTGTGTCTGAAATTAAGTGTCCTTTCGCCCTGTTTTAAGGAAATCCAACGCTCAACTATCAGGGGTGATATAATCAGCGCCCTTCGTAAATAAAGACAAACTTCATTGCCTGATATTTTTTGGATTTGATAGTGCCAGTTAAGTGACCATGCTTCCCCAAGAAATGGATAATTCTCTCCCTTATAGCTACAGGGATGGCCGGTTGGGATTGCTTCATCCATACCACCAGTCCACCAGTTATCAACATTGACATCAAAAACAGGAGTCCGGCACTCTACCCGTGGGTGGTGGAACATAAAATCATGATCGGATGGCTTATAAATAAACTCATGGATTTTTGCTCCCAGGCATGGTAAAACCGTTACCCGGATCAATTCGTTTTCCAGAATGACCGTTTTAAATCCACGATAGCTCCATTCGTCCGTTATGATACAAGCCATATTATCAAGCTTTTAAAAATTGTTTCAAAACAACGGTTCCAGATTATTATAAAGGTTTACGTACTTCTTATAAGCGGTAGAATATAGATCCGCATTCAACATATCAGGTTCAAATCTTTTATGTAAATGGATCATTTTTTCAGAGGCATCCTGCAGGTTACTGAAAATGTTCAGTGCGCATCCAGCCAACATTGCTGCTCCCAGACTGGCGGTTTCGGATACCTGCACTGTTACCACGGGTTTTTGACAGACATCAGCTTTTATCTGATTCCACAGTGCGCTTTTTGCACCACCTCCTATTGAACGGATTTCATTTACATCACTATACAACTCCTGTAGCAAGCCAAGATTCCTTCTTAACATAAAGGCAACTGCTTCCAGAATACTGCGATCAAAATGTGCCCTGCCTGTTTTCAGGGAAATGCCAAAAAATACACCCCGGGCATTAGAATTGGATTCCGGAGTAAAAGCGCCGGCAAGATGGGGTAGCATTATGAGTCCTTCTGAACCAGGGGGCACACCGGAAGCTTCCTTATCCATAAGTCTGAACCAATCTGAATCATTTAAATTTCCGGCATTTAATTTCTCCTTATGAAACTCGTTACGAAACCATTTATAAACCATCCCGGCAGTCTGGCACCAGGGCAAGAGAAAGTATTCTCCCTCAATAGCATGGAAATGACAGGGTATCCTTTGATGAGGATCCAGGACAGGGTGCACTGTATTGACACAAATAGCCAGGGTACTTCCGGTGCTTTCAGTTATTATTCCTGACTCAATATTCCCGGCTCCGATCGTTGAAGCAGCCTGGTCCAGGGCTCCTGTCACCACCAATGTCGCTTTTGAAAGACCAGTTACTTTTGCTGCCCTTTCAGTCATTTCCCCAATAATTTGTCCGGATTTTTTTATCTCAGGAAGTTGACCAGGATTTATGCCAATGAATTTCAACATATCCGGCCACCATTGCCCTGTATTAATATCAAACATAAGGGTAGAGGAAAGGAGCGAACCTTCGGAAATAAATCTATTCGTCAGGCGATAAAGAAGATAATCTTCAAGAAGCAGGAATTTGAAAACCTTATTAAATAAATCCGGCTCATTGTGCTTCATCCACAAGATCTTTGCAGCTGGCCATGTAGGAACAATATCCGGCTGCCCGGTTTTTTTAAATGAAATATCTGTCCCAAACGCGGATTTGATCTGTTCCGCTTCTTTGCCTGAGCGATTATCCAGCCAGACAATAGCTTTCCTGAGCGGGTCCCCTTTGTGATCAACACAAATCAAGGTCTCTCCCTGGCTTGCAATAGCCAATGCCTTTATTTCCTGTATATTACCGGTATATTTATTGAGAATTATCCCTATTACCGATTTAAATGCTTCCCAGTACTTTTCAGCATCCAACTCAACAAATCCGGGAAATGGATGTTCCAGATCATATTCGATTGTTGCAACAGCTATTTCCTTCCCGTATTTATCGAAAAGAACTGCTTTGAAAGCTGTAGTGCCTGCATCAATTCCAAGTAAATAATCCATGCGATATTAAGGTCTGGTTTTTAAATATGACCCGATTAATTTGTCACCCCTGTATCTCAATATTCTTCTTTCCCGAAAATGATTCTGTTAATCATTTGATCCTCGAAAATACTATCATCCACCAGGTCCGGATTGGATGATTCCAGTATCAGACTGTCCTCAAGTGCGGTGAACATATGTTTTGACAACTGATTCACAATAAGCCGGTCACCCTGTTTGAGGATGTATTTTTTACCTGATAATTCCATATCCACTTTGCCCTTCACTATAAAAAAGGTTTCGTGCTTTTTCCTGTGATGATGCATGGGACAGGTTTGTCCAGCGAAAAGAAACATAAATTTTCCACAGTAGCCCTGTTCCACATTATTATTAATATTAATTTCCGTTTCCCCAATTCTTGAGAAGTCATTGTAGCCAAAATGCAACGCATCGGCTGGTGTATTAGGCAGTGTCAGTCCCCAGGATTCTAATACATTCTGTATTTTATACAATATTTGCATTTGCTCTTTGCCTTGTAAAGACAACTTTGATATAATCTCAGATTCATTCATAGAGTATGTTTATTTATTACTATTACTTTCCAAATACCCAGCTTTTTTTAAAAATAAATCCGGTGATTTCCTATATAAATAAATTACATAGAACAAACCAACCATCATCCACAGGATGGCAAAAACAACTACACTTTTCCCTGTTGCCCAATCACCTTTCCAGCATTCAATAAAAAAGGCCTTGTATAATAAATAGATATTAACTATTAAGGAAATAAGGCCAACAATACCATTCCAGAATATGCTAAATTGTTTCCTTCGATAGCGGTAATAAAACAAAGGATTGGCAATGCTTACAAAAACATAAATAATTAATGCGAAAAAGACAACAGCTTTTGCCCACCACATATAAGTATTATAAATACCAAAGATTGCTGAGGGTGCTAAAACAAAAATTAAGGTGAGAAAGAAGGTAAGATGCAATGCATTCCAGGGCGTCTGGTAACGGGAGTTTAATTTACCCAGGGAACTTGCCATTGAACCGTCTCTTGCCATTGCAAAAATAACCCTGCTTGTTCCTAATACCGTTGCAAGGTATACACCCAGGCCTGCAATCATGCCTGTGAGAATAATAATTATTTCGCCGGCACCCCAGTATTTCTTTGCTATAGGTACAACCGGAATCAAATCTGATTGTACTGCTGCGGTAACCTCTTCGATAGGGACAGCAATTACATAAGCCCACGATACAATGACCCAATATGCCCCCACAATAACACATGAAAGCACAATTGCCAGGGGAATGGTTTTTTTGGGATTCCTGGTTTCCTCTGCCAGATTGGAAATAACATTAAAACCTGTAAAGGAGAGAATACCAAAAATAAGGGCCTGAGAAATACCCGACAGTCCATGAGATGATGACGAAGGTAAGAAAGGCGTGAATGTAAGGTGACCAATTCTTGATACTGATATTATTATGGTAACAGCCAGTGCCGCGACAATTATCATCTGGAAAACAAGGTCCACCAACGATCCCTTCCCGCTAAGCTCAACACCCCTGTATGTAAATACGGCAACCAGTGAACTGCTGATTATCACACTTATCAAAAAAAAGCCATATCCGGCGTCAATACCCAGGAGTCGCATGAAATCATTAAAAAACAGGCCGAACAACAAAGGCTGGAGAAAAACAACAATGATAAAAAATCCATACAACAACCAGCCAATCCAAACTCCAATATAAGGATTCATCGTTTCCCACAGCCAGGTGTAGGCACTGCCCGATGACGGTATTTCTTTCGATACCATAGCATAGCTTATTGCTGTGGGAAGAGTAATAAAAAGCGCCATGAGGAAAATGAAAGGAGTTGCATTACCGGCTGTCAGAGCAATCGGACCGAAATTTCCATAGATGCCGAGGGCAGGAGACATCATTACAGCACCAAGAGCAGTAACGCCTATAACACCAAAAGCACCTGTTTTAAGTTTTGTTTTCCCTTGTTCTGACATTTAATATAAGTCTTTAATGAGTTTGAAAGTCTCTATAGAGAACTTCCCTACTTTAGTCTCAAATTCATTTTTTATTACAGGAATATTCTCAATCTCATTTTCAAGTAAATCAGTTTTATGAACCGAATCGATGCCCATCCATGAGGATAACCTGATTTTTGCTGTACTTTCGGTACCTTTTGTTTCATAAAACCTCATTATCAGGTCATCAGACTCTTCTGCCTTTTTTAATACAGTGACAACCAAATTATCCGGGAATATTTCAATAAAAGCGTGTTTTGCAGGAAGGTATCCTTCATGAGCAGTCTCAACCTTGGCAATCAACGGGTAATTAAGTTCATAACCTTTTTGTGTTGTCCCTGCTGTGCGCCAATCACCCGGGTGAGGATAAAGTGAATATTTTATCTGGTGAATTCCTTTTTCATCTGTGGCTTCAACCGGGTGATCGGGACTCCTCAGGACACTTAGACGAATCCTGTTTTGGGTTATATCATAACCATAACGGCTGTCATTTATAAGGCTCACACCATATTCTCCATCGGACAGGTCGACCCAATTCTGGGCTACGTGCTCTTCACCCTGACTGGGCCTTGTAATGGTACCATAAGGAATTTCATAAACAGCACTGTCATTTTGCACATTCAGAGGGAAGGATACTTTTACCATTTTGTTTCTTCCATTCCAGTCAATAACAAGTTCAAAGTCTATCCTGTTAATACCCTGATAAATGGAAATTCTTTGTATAAAGGTGGCCAGTTCAAATTTCTTTTTAATTTGTATTAAAGCGAGTACAGGACCATTTTCAACTACTTCAATTTCAGAAAAATCATCCAAACATGAAGTTTGTCCATCCCATTTATCGTATTCGCCAAACCCTTTAGGGGACATCAAAAAGCCTTCAGAATCACCAAAATCGTCAATGATTTGTACCTGGTTTCCTAATGATTTGTCAGACAATATTTCCCTGTTATTCCGTTTATCTGTAATACCGGCAAGGCAACCTTTTACTGAGTCAATTTTTACGATAAAAAATTCATTTTCAATTACAAACCGGTTTGCTGTTGAAGGATTGCCATTGCCCCTTAAGCCTTTTACAGATTTCAGCCTGAAAGTTGAATATCCCATCGAAGGAATATTCTTAGCCACAAATAATAACCTGTATGTATTCACCTGATTTTTAACCGAATGATGAATAACCTGGAAAGGAACTATTTGACTTTTCTCATCAAAAAGAGAAAAATGGTCAATATCTCCAGGTAATTCCAAATCAACTTCAGCGATGTCGGTACGTTTCCATGCCAACTGATTGAAGATAACTATTGGAAGTCCATCACCAAGTGTGTTAATATTCCCTGATATAGCATGTAACTGTTTATTGAGTAAATTTGAGCTGGTATCTTTTATTTGTTGAAAGCGCAACAACACATCGTCAATTGACGGGTTAATATCGGTTCCGGAAATAGGATCGTGAAACTGGCTGATCATGAGTTTTTTCCATGCTTCATAAATGGTATTTCCCGGATAAGTTGTTAATTTCAAAACAGAAGCTACTGAGGCAAATTTTTCAAGTGTCATTAATGAAGTCTCTGATTGCCTGTTCCCCTTTTTAATTTCGCCAACTGTGGTATATGCGCCTCGAATAGTAGGTACTAGTTCATCATTAATTACCGGAAAATTGCCAGGATGCTCCAATATTGCTGAAGTAAACTTTTGAGGAGTACTAAATTCGAGTGCTGCCTGATCCATTTTTTCAGGTAATCCTGAATTTTTCTCTTTCAGTACACTTTTCATCCTTTCGACATCTGCCTTTATGGCACCTCCACCATGATTACCTACCCCGATAAGTGTAAGTCCATCGCATACACCATATTTTCGATATAAATCAGTCAAATAATTCTCAACAATTTCCTTTGAAGGCAGGTTTTCTCCTCCAATTCTAAGTGGCTTATAGGCAAATACCCTGGATCCGTCAGGCGATTCCCACCAAAACATGGTTTCATCCTGCCTTTTAGATATAGTACTTAGGAATTCATTCTTTAAGCTGTCTGCAACAAGCATAAATAGTTCCTCAGGCCTTGGACGTGTATACATATATGATGTAATGCCGCATTTTTTTAAAATCTGGGGAAAGGTCCACGGATGTGTCCATGCATCCTGAACCCACGCGGTTTTAACATCAATCCCGAATTGATATTTATAATATCGCTTTCCATATAAACACTGCCTGACCAATGACTCCCCACATGGCATGGAGCCATCAATTTCACACCATAATCCGCTGCCTATGGCAAGCCGGCCGTTATCGCCGCTGGCCCCGGGATTTGGATATCCTGATCCGATAGCTTCACTATTATGCACAAAATATCGTAATTTGTAAAAAAGCTCCGGGTAAAGTTTCTCAAGAGGCTCAATCAAAGGTACTTGAAGGTAGGTGAAAGTGTAATCAGAAAATTTCTCCATGTTTTCAAATGCGGTTTCGAGCGTGTGTTTAGCTACTAATTGTATAGCCTCCGGATCGTATCTCCACCACCATGATAAATCAATATGCGACTGAGGGATAACATGCAATGTCATATGGCTGAGTGTATCAATGGAATAATTTTCCTGTAATTGAGAAAAGCACAGCCTTGAAAAAATTCCAAGGAAACAAAACACTAAACCTATTATTTTAAGAGCCTTGTACATTTTTTTTATCATTATTTGACTTTTCTATTCTTACCATAAATTCATTTATGGAATCTAACAAAAATTATTGATTAATTTACTGAAAATTAGGTCGCTCCAAAGGGAGCAACCTAATTAACAACCTTCTAATTAACAACCTTCTAATTAACTAACTACTACCTAAAGAACTAACCAAATATCATTTATCATTAAGCATTTATTTATTTACATCAGACATTTACAAGTCGATCCTGCGTCCAGTTTGGTGCGATTCAATGGCGGCGGTAAATAGCTCATGACTCATATGAGTCTCTACAGGTATAACATTCCTGAAAAGATGATGTGAACCGCCATCATTGAATTCCTGTACATAAGCCCCTGCCATTTGTTGAAAAGCATCAGAAAAACCAAATTCGAAGATTCCGCCTGTAATTGTAGGTATATAAGACTGTGAACCAATATCCGTATTGTTCCACCCTTGTTCTTTCCCATTTGTATCAAGACAAGAGAAGACTTTGGGATTATGAGTGCTAAAAACTGCAGAACCTTTGGTTCCATATATTTCAATAAACCAGTTATTGGTGGCACCGGGTGCCATTCTTTTTGTTTCAAGAACCAGAGTGAATTCCTTTTTGGTAAACGGATCAAAGCTGTTACAGGTTAATACTGCATTATCCCAGGTGTCGCACTTCACCATTCCCCCTTTTCCATCAGGCCTTTCATCAACAATTTTCTGAAGATTGGCAAAAACACTTATTGGTTTCCAATTCATATTAAAAGGGATGTGTAACGTATGCATACCCAGGTCGCCCATGCATCCATAGTCTCCATTGAATTGAACCAATCGTTTCCAATTGATTGGTTTGGAGATATCCATATCACTTGAATGATGAAAGCCGGATCTTACTTCAATTAACCTGCCGTATTTTCTATCTTTCAACCATTTTACCAAACGCAAAACAGCAGGATAGTATGGAAATTCCGAACTGCATCTTACGATGATATCCGGATTTGTCACAATTGCCCGCAGAATATTTTCATTTGCTTTTTTATTAATGCCAAATGGTTTTTCTCCAAGTAAATGCTTTTTTGCATGTATGATATCAATGTACATCTGTTCCTGCAAATGATGTGGAACGGCGCAATAAATGGCGTCAATAATATCAGATTCCAATAATTTATGATAATCCTCTGTGACAATTTTAATTTCAGGGAAATTGTCAGTAAACCAATGCCAGTTTTCCTTTTTTATATCGCAGACCCCAACAAGCAACGGCACAGGACTTTCATCAAGTAAATGACACCAGCGCGCAATCGCACTTGCGAATTCTTTTCCCATTAATCCCAAACCAATTATTCCGAATCTGATTCTTTTGCGCACCATAGAAATATTTATGTGACTTTGTAAAACTTCATTTGGTTCCTAAAATGTATTTTTTGATTTCAATTCGCTTTTATTACCTGTATCCAAATTCCTTCTCGACTTCCTGTATGGACTCTTCAATAATATCCATCCCCAGTTTGGCATATTTCTCATCCATTATTAGCGGGGGTGACATTCTGAGTATATGACCAGCCGGTATCCAGGCCAGTCCTTTCCTGAAAGCTTTTTGATAAACCAGTTTGCCTGCTTCATCAAATGGCTCTTTGCTATTCTTGTCTTTTACCAGTTCAATGCCCAGGAGGAACCCTTTGCCCTCTAACATCGCCGATAATCGGATGATTTTCCATGATCTTCTGCATACGTTTCATGAAGAAATCACCGACAGCACGGACATTTTGAAGTATCTCTTCTTCTTCAATAACTTCAATTGATGCGAATGCTGCAGCACAGGCCATCGGATTGCCTCCATAACTTGAAGAAGCAGATATTTTTTCAAGCGCTTCGCCATTTTCTTCACTAACAACCATAGCGGTAACCGGAAATCCATTTCCAAATGATTTACCGAACGTCACAATATCCGGGATAACTCCCCAGTGATTTAAGAGTAAGCCATTCACCTGTACGACCCATACCGGCCAGAACTTCATCGTCATATAAGAAGAATATTGTATTTATCGCAAAGTTTTTTAAGTTTTGGAAAAAAATCATCCGGGGGGAAAATGCTTCCACCCCATCCCTGCACCGGTTCTAATACAAAAGCGGCAACATTTCCGACAGTCCCCTCCCTGATAAACTCCTCATAAAACTGAATGTAAGAATCGGTATCAATTTTTCCATCAGCTTTTTTCCATAAGGGACGGTATGGATCCGGCCGGGGAACCATATAAAATCCCGGGGCACGTGTTGCTCCATAGCTGAAAGTTTCTCCACGGTACATCTGGGCGCAACTAACCGCCCCAAGCGTTTTTCCATGAAAATCACGATAGGCCGAAATAAACTCGTGTTTATTTGTGATGGCACGGGCTGCACGGATAGCAGCCTCAACAGCAGTGGTTCCGTCAGAGTATAATTGAATGGCGTTCAATTTACCCGGAAGTACTGACGCCATTTTCTCCATCAGCTTTTCTTTCACAGGTGTTGTAAAATCATGGGCATTCATCAGCTTTTTCGCCCAGAACGCAATGGCCTCCGATATTTTAGGATGACAGTGTCCCAGGGAGGTTACATATATTCCTGAAGAAAAATCCAGGTATTTATTGCCATCAACATCTTTCAACATAATACCATATCCTTCCTCAAAACAAACAGGAAAAAGTTTTACCTGACTGCTAAGCCCCTTCATGTATCTGGCTGTATTTAAATGCATAGCTTTTGACAATGGGCCAGGTGTGTCCGTAATTATTCTCGGAAGTCCATTTGCACTATCTTTCCACCAATATTTTGACATTTGGATTTTTTTTAGTTGTTATGAAATATTTCTAATACTGCCATGTTATCAGGCTTTTATGATATTTACATCATGATCCTTATATGTATTGATCAGTGATGGGTCAATTCCTTCATCAGTTATTAAATAATCTATCTTTGAAAGGGGTGCGAATTGAACAAAAGAGTTTCGTTCTATCTTGGATGAATCACACAGAAGGAATACCTTGTCTGCATTCTCAGCCATCTTCAGGGTAATTGCGGATTCATTCTCATCCGATGAAGTCAACCCCTTTTGCACAGATACACCGGTAACCCCGATAAAGGCTTTGTCGGCATGGTACTGGACAATACTGCGTTCCGCAACACTGCCGTAAATAGCCTTTCTTTCACTGATCGCTTCACCGCCGATTATAATCAACTTAATATTGCTGAAATTGATAAGGTTGGAAACAACTGGCAAAGAATTGGTAATTACTGTCAGTGAATCAAATCTTGTAATAAATTTTGTAAGATGGATCAGTGTGGTTCCGCAATCAATAAAAATGATATCATTGTTAGAGATGAATTCAGAAGCTTTCTTACAAATAGCAGTCTTTTGCTCCGCATTCTGGTTGATTTTTAAATCATAATTGAATAAAGTATCGATGGCTTTCGATTTCATAGCCCCACCATGCGTCCTAATTATCAGATTCTTAGTTTCAAGATTAACCAGATCACGCCTTGCAGTGATTTCCGAAACAAAACACTTTTCAACGATTTCTTGCACCGTGACAGTTTCTTGACTGCTTAACATATCGAGAATAATTCTCTTTCTCTTTTCCAGCTGCATAGTCTAATTTAAAAATTTTCAATGATTGTAACGATCAAATATAATCATTTTATATCATTTTGCAAATTATTTCTAATCTTTGTTTAATTAGATTTTCATATTCGTTCAAAGTTTATTCTGAAATATTCCAATCACTGATTTATAATGACTACAAGGCATAAATTCCATGTTATATTCCAGGAATGAGTAACAACATACCTGTTTTTAAAAAATATGTCTCTCTCTGGAATAAATCTTAAGCTTTGATATTTTGTTAAACTTATATATTTGTTATATAAGTATTTACTTAATTTCAATTAAAAATTGATTTCCAAGAATTGAATATGATATATATGAACAAATTGATCATATTCAATCGTATTCACACTGGAATTTTTTAATAATTATTGCACTCCATCATTTCTTCTGAGCAGAAATGCAGCCTTAAAGCGGATAAGTGTTCAAAAAAAAGGCCGTCCCAAGTCAGTGGGACAGCCTTTAAATAAAGACTGAGATAATTTTACCGGATTGAAATTTTTGTGTTGGAATTATTCGAATGAACGATGTAAATCCCCTTTTTCAAAGAACCAACATTTATTGAACCTGTTTTAGCAAATTCTTTGATTACCAGTCTGCCAGTTACATCATAAATACTGACCATTCCGCTAACTTTCTGGAGTTGCTGATTTTGATCAACATAAATTAATGATTTGCTAGATTTTATATCTTCCACCTTACTTGGTATTAGCGGGTTTTGCAAACCAGCTTCCCAGGCCGCCACAACATCATCACCAAACCAGTTCAGGTCGCCAAGCGGATAACCATCGGAAGCTGCTTCATAAATGGCCGTGTTCGTCGGCATAAAATCGAAAGGTAGTGGCCATATGAATTGACCTTTTGCTTCACCACCCGGACGCCATGCGTTTTCATAAGGGAACTCGGGGCTTTGCATTGATTTTGGCAGCCAACGTTCCTGCCTGGTTTTAAACATATTCTCATAAGCTCCCTCAGGAATATCTCCCATGGCGAATTGTGGATCAACAGAATTTCCATCTTCCTGAAGCATATTATCTTCATACACCCATCCGTAAGCTGCAATATCAAGATGATTTTGAACATTGGTAAATGTCTGCGCAGTAACATTATTTGCAGCATAGAAATCCAATACGCGTGAATCATACATTTTTAAGTTGTTGGTAAGGAAAATCTGTCTGGTTTGCGCTCCTGAAGAATCTGCATGGTTAGCTAAAATTGCAATATCTCCACACAATGTGTCATCACCAAGTCCCGGGTAGGTATCCTTGTTCCAGTCAGTATAATCTCCTGGCCAGGTGTAGAGAGAATCTCCCGTAGGATAAGGAATTGTGCGTTCCCCAACATATCCGCGTATCTGCGAATTAAAGAAAATATTGTTCGTCACCGATACATTGTCATTATAAATAGGGAAGAAGGTATCACCCCATGTATTAACATATGAATTGTGATTCATTATTTCAGTACCATTATTACCTGTACCTGCTGCATTAAAAACACGACCGCACATGAAGAAGGTATTGTTATAACTTTGAAAATCAACATTTGCACCTCCCCATAGCGAGGCAAATCCGCACCAGTTATCCCATATCTGACCAGCGAGATTAAAATATACGTTGTTTTTCTGGATGTAATGATTGTCATTATGACCGCTAAACTCCAGAACTGCAGTAGCTCCCTGAAAAATGCATCCATCAAGGGTTATAGTGATACTATCAGTGGCTGCTGACACCAGAACTGCTATTTGTTGATCATCAGGTGTGTAACCCATCATTCCGAAATCCTTTAATATAGTATTGTCAGCACACAAAAATAATTTACCACTTCCACCTTCTCCAGGGTTAGCTATGAAACTAACCACTGCAGGTTTTGTTTCAGCAGGTGTAGTCTGACCTTTGATAGTAGTCGCTACTGATATCACAATAGGTATATCAGTTAGATAGTCTTTGCCTCTCTGCAGGACCAGGGTAGCCCCCGGATTGGCAGCCAAAGCCTCCTGTATGGTATTAAGTCCTTCCGGGACAATTACTTCTTCCTGGGCCTGCACTTTTTCAACTGATAGCATACAAAAACATGTTAAAAGCAAGGCCCCCATTTTAATTAGGTAAACTGGATTTTTCATAATTTTGAGTTTAATAAAAGTTAATAGTTCAAAAAATTAATCATTGCAAAAGGTTAGAATATATAATGTATACTTTTCATTTAGAACTGATAACGAATGCCAATGTCACCAGAAGCACCATATCTTTCATCACTCACAATGCGATTCTGATAATAGCGTAGAACTTTCCGATCAGGATTATTTGTTAAATTGGCTATGTTTAAATAAAAACATAAGCCTTTGACTTTTTTAAATTTTTGCGATAACTGCACATCAAATCTAAGTAGTTTGGATTGGGCCACATCCGTAGAGAGATCGCTGGGTTTTGCCTGAGTTAAGGTCGCACCCTGATAATAGGATGAAATTCTTCCTGAAAATCCGCCGATCTCATACCCCAGGCCTATGTTAGCAATTAATTCAGGACTCCCGACGATCTTACTCTTTCGGGAAGTCATTCCGCCTTCAGTCTTGTAATACGGGAAAACAAAGGGATCTAATTCTGTTTTCGTCCAGGCATAGAATGGATACTTTGTTTCCGAATCCATAAAAGTCAAATTGGCATTTAGGATAATCCCATTAAATGGTTTTGGCAGATATGCGAATTGTGTTTGCCAGTCAAATTCAAGCCCTTTAATATATCCGGGAAAAGGATTATTTAAAGGATAAGAAAAGGTTTTATTTCTATATGAAGTGGAAACAGGTGGTACACGATTGACGGGATCAATAATTAGTTCAGAATAACTCAATACCTGGTTTTCCATTTCCTTGTAAAAACCTCCTACCGTAAACAAGCCAAATTTATTGGTATAAAAAGAGAGATAAATATCATAATTGGTGTTGATTTGGGGGTTCAGGTTGAAATCACCATAGTCTCTGTTGAATACGGCATCCTGGTAAAATCTTGGGCTCATACTATAGAAACCGGGACGCGAAATAGTCTTTGTATAAGCCATTCTGATATCAAACCACTTTGCCGGCTTAATTTTCAAATTAATCATTGGGAAGAAATGCTCATTGAAAGATCCGGCTGTGGTATCTCTCAATTCTCCCTGCGTTCCAAGGGGGCCATAACGTTGCGTTTCCTGAAACCAAGTTGCTGATGTTTCATAGGTGTTTTTTTCATAACGAACACCAGGGGTAAATGATATCATTGAGCCAATGTTAATGCCAGCCATAATATAATAGGCCAGTAACTGTTCATCACTATTATAATTTTGACTTTTGTGATATAATGTGGGGGACATTTCACTGGCAATTACTTTTCTTACCTGTTCAACCCGGTCAAAATCGGGGAAGTAATAGGTTTTAGCACCAAGCATAGAAAAATCCTGACCCTGATCTGCTTCAGCATCACTTTTATTATAATCGGAAGAAAAGGCTTTGTGGCCAAGCCAATTGTCTAACGGGTCGTAGGTCCAACCAAAATCAGGTAGTCCTGAAGTTGCAATATTTAAAAGCGGTTTATTACTATCTCTCCTGAAGGAGCCGTCAAGCCCATCATGATGAGAGTCTCGTTTAATCCCGCGACTTTTAAATCCAAATTTTACATATCCATCTATTTTCTTACCGATTTTATAAGGTACCTCAATATTTAACCGGGTTGCCAACTCGTCAGTGGAATTTCTATCTTCAGTTTTAAATATAGATGCGGCATCTGTAATAACAATCTGGTGTTTTCCCAATGACATAAATTCAATAGGTGATGTTACCGTAGTATCCGTAACAGAAGAAGTGTTAGTCATTCCATGCCGATTAATGGCATTGTAATAAAGATTATCAGGTGATTCACTGTCTTTATTGGAACTCGATAGGCTCCAGTCAACTTTTACGCCAAAAATTGAATGCTCCCCTCCTATACCGTTCATTATATTTCGTTCAACATTTTCATATTTCCTTGATTCATAATTTATCTCGGATCCGCCATAACTATTTGTAGTATATTGATTATCTGAAATCAAAGAGCTAAAAAAACCCTGATAAAAGACTTTGCCACTTTTGAAATTGTAATCAGTAAACACGGAAACACCATAACGATTATTCAAATTTTCAAAATGCTGTAATGTAACACCTGTAAGTTTAACCGGTAAAAGTTCTCCAGAGTTAGCAGAACTACCAACCGACTGATATCCTACATAATATACGTCTCTACCCCGGTTCTTTCTATCCCAGCTTCCGCTTAACATAACCCCCAATTTATCCTTAAAAAACCGCTTACTTAACAACAATGAAGCATCCTGTACCTTAAAAGATTTGGTAAAATTATTATAGCCGGTACGTAACCACAGATCTTTTTTAAATCCGGATGGAGCTTCCCTCATCTTCAAATCTACACTCCCTCCTAAAATATCGGCATCCTGATCCGGCATAAATGCTTTGCTGACTTCAATACCACCAATCATCGAAGAAGTTATTGAACCTAAACCGGCATCCATACGCATACCATTTACATACACTGCATTGGCATCCACACCACGGATTTTAATTCCAACTGCCTCTCCTCCTTCTCTGCTCACCGAAACTCCCGGAAGACGGGCCAGGGCTTCTGCAGCGTTAGCATCAGGCAATTCGCGGATTTTTTGTTCTGATACAACGTTTTTTATGGTTTTTGCTGCAAGCTGCGTATTGATTGCTTTTACCTGCCCTTTAGCCTGGGCAGTAATTACAACTTCCTCTCCCTGGATGCTGGTAAAAGAAATTTCAAAGTCCTGCGTTGTCACATTATCTGCAGAAACTACGACGTTGTAGCTTGCATTCTGATAACCCACAAAACTTGCGATTAAATTATAAGTCCCGGGAGAAACCTGCATAATACGATAAAAGCCATTATTATCTGTAATCGTACCATTGGTTGTCCCTTCAATATGAACATTGGCATAGGACATTACTTCATGGGTGGTCCCATCCCTTACTATTCCTTCGATGCTCCCCTTTTTATTCTGGGCAAATAAAGAAGTGGATGAAAAAACAAGGCAAATAATTAAAAGACCGATGATTTTGATTTTTTCCGGTATGTTCTCTTCATCAAAACATGCAGGAACAAGTTTTGCCAGGCTGCTAAGCTGCCTCAGGTATCTGGTTATAATTGATTGCATCGCTTTGGAAACACTAAGGTTATCAAGCTTTTATGATATTTACATCATGATCCTTGTATGTATTGATCAGTGATGGGTCAATTCCTTCATCAGTTATTAAAAAATCTATCTTTGAAAGGGGTGCGAATTGAACAAAAGAGTTTCGTTCTATCTTGGATGAATCACACAGAAGGAATACCTTGTCTGCATTCTCAGCCATCTTCAGGGTAATTGCGGATTCATTCTCATCCGATGAAGTCAACCCCTTTTGCACAGATACACCGGTAGCCCCGATAAAGGCTTTGTCGGCATGGTACTGGACAATACTGCGTTCCGCAACACTGCCGTAAATAGCCTTTCTTTCACTGATCGCTTCACCGCCGATTATAATCAACTTAATATTGCTGAAATTGATAAGGTTGGAAACAACTGGCAAAGAATTGGTAATTACTGTCAGTGAATCAAATCTTGTAATAAATTTTGTAAGATGGATCAGTGTGGTTCCGCAATCAATAAAAATGATATCATTGTTAGAGATGAATTCAGAAGCTTTCTTACAAATAGCAGTCTTTTGCTCCGCATTCTGGTTGATTTTTAAATCATAATTGAATAAAGTATCGATGGCTTTCGATTTCATAGCCCCACCATGCGTCCTAATTATCAGATTCTTAGTTTCAAGATTAACCAGATCACGCCTTGCAGTGATTTCCGAAACAAAACACTTTTCAACGATTTCTTGCACCGTGACAGTTTCTTGACTGCTTAACATATCGAGAATAATTCTCTTTCTCTTTTCTTGTTGCATAGTCCTGGTATATTTACAATGAATGATAATTTCGATCAAATATAATCATATTAAATCATTTTGCAAATTTTTTCACACATTTTTTTATTGAAAATATAAACTATAATATAGTTGATATATTCGACAGGTAAAGAATGTCTAATGGCGATTATATAGCCACTTATAAGGCTTATACTTTTTAATAGAATAATAATCAGCTGATAACTTGCAGGTCTTTAAGTCATATTTATTGAGGAGATAACTCCCGACAACCTTTTGAAAGGAAATCCATTTTCATGAATAATTCTCTGACTTTTATGGCCATTTCATTCTATATATCTGTAATATAAGATATTACGTAGCAATAAAAATAAAATTGAATTTCTGGAAATAGTCTGATAGAAATTGATCTAAACGATCAATATCAAACAATATAAGAAACCACTGGAAATTATCGATTTTTCAAATAACCAATCTCTGTATAACTTGTATTGCAGAAGTAACAAATTCAATCTTCTGGATATCTCCAAACAGATCAAATTGATTTTCCCGGGTTCGAATGAGAAAATCCTGTCTTTTGGATTACATGACCCGAAATCTTATCCAATGGAAGAACCGTGCAGGCAGCATTTAAGTTTACCGCAGCTTTGGGCATGCCATATACGATGCAGCTCGCTTCATCCTGTGCAATTGTATAAGAACCCGCCTGCCTCATTTCCAAGAGTCCTTTTGCACCATCATCTCCCATACCTGTCAGTAATATACCCATGGCATTCTGACCTGCATATTTTGCTGCAGAACGGAAAAGTACATCAACAGCCGGTCTGTGTCTGTTTACCAAAGGCCCTTCATTGATCTCTACAATATATCTGGCACCTGACCTTTGGATCATGATGTGTTTGTTACCGGGCGCAATGATGGCTTTACCGGGTGCGATACTTTCCCCATGAGTGCCTTCTTTTACCTGAATGCGGCAGATGCTGTTCAATCTCTCCGCAAAGGACCTGGTAAATAGTTCAGGCATGTGCTGTACAATAACAATTCCGGGACAATCGGTTGGCATTTTTTCAAGAAAAGTCAGAATGGCACTTGTACCTCCGGTTGATGCTCCTATTACTATTATTTTGTCGGTAGTATTTTTTATTTGCACCGGAATTGATGACAGGGATAATATGCTGTCCGCTGATAGTTTTGGAGAGATCACAGTATGAACTGGCTTGCGATGATTGGTGTTTGCCTGGGCTGCAGCTTTTACCGCATCACAAATCAGAATTTCAGATTCTGCAAAGAATTCCCTGGTGGCCAGCCTTGGTTTTGCGATGACCTCCACGGCGCCATACTCCAATGCCTTAAATGTTAATTCTGCTGAATTGGTGGTAAGACTTGAAATCACCACCACGGGAACCGGGTAAGATTCCATGAGCTTTTTTAGAAAGGTCAGACCATTCATTCTTGGCATTTCCAGATCAAGTGTAATAACATCCGGCCGTGCCTTGGTAATTTTTTGTGCCGCGAAGATTGGATCTGCTGCTGTGGCTATAACCTCAATTTCAGGATCATGATTCAATATTTGCGACAATGTTTGCCTCACCAGTGCAGAATCATCGATAATCATAACATGGATTTTCTTCATACGCTTAATCCAACTTGTTAAAAATACTCGGCTGTATTGTTTTTATTGGCAGCGTAAATCCCATGGTTGTATCTGAATGGCCCAGGAAAAGATACCCGCCGGAATTCAGCTGGTTGCAGAGTTTACTGATTATCCTGTACTGAATTGCTCTTTCAAAATAAATAAGGACATTCCGGCAGAAAATAATATCAAACATTCCAAAGTGGGTGTAATCTGATGATAACAGGTTAAAGTGCTGGAAATTAACCATTTTTCTGATATCTGGATTTACCCGGACTTGTTGTTTATAGCTATTCTTGCCTTTTTGAAAATATTCCTTTTTGATAGAATAAGGAATCTCCGATATCTTTTTTTCATGGTAGATACCCTGCATGCCCTCTTGAAGCACCTTTGTTGAAATATCAGTGGCCGTTATTGTGAAATCGATATTATGCTCCAACCTTGCATATTCCTTCAAAATCACGGCAATTGTATAAGGCTCTTCGCCACTTGAGCATCCGGCGCTCCAAACAGATATCTTTCTTTTGCCGGTTTTTGAAAGATATTCTTTCAAACCCGTCCGGGATAGAAAGTCAAAATGTATAGGTTCCCTGAAAAAATCGGTTTTATTAGTGCTTATCTCATTAATCATGTTGGAAAGTTCTTCCTCACGGCCGGCAGAAGAAAACACAAAATCTATATAATCGCCAAAGCTGATCATATTATATGCCTTCAGCCGTTTTTGCAATCTGCATTGTACCAAAGTCTTCTTTGACGGGGGTAATTTTATGCCGTAATTACTTATGATGAAGGTACTTAAGCGATGAAAATCTTTGTCTCCAAGTGAAACCAGCCGGCTTAAATTATTGATTTCCTCAGACATTCTTCAGTATATTGAGATTAACAATCTAGGCTATCCTTGCTTCTTCGTCCACAGCGGAAAGTTCGCTTACACTAAGTACCCGGTCCACATTCATAATCATGATGAACTGGTCATTCATTTCAACGAAACCTTCAAGAAATTCAGGATTATAACGAATGCCAAGGTCAGGGACAGAACGGATGCTTTTGTAATTGAATTCAATTACATTCACAACCTGATCCACAAGCAAACCCATTGTCACATTGTTGTCCTTGTTTTTCATATCGACCACCACTACCATCCTGTTTTCATTTTCCGGTTTCTCTATGTTGAACCGTTTGTGCATATCGATAACCGGAACAATTGTCCCCCTGAAATTTATTACTCCACGGATAAAATCTGAGGAATTAGGAATCCGGGTGATCTGTTCGAACTGTAATATTTCCAAAACCTTATAAACACTTATAGCGAAGTATTCCTTCCCTATTTTAAAGTTTATATAACTGTTTTCCCTGTTGATATCTGAGTTTTCCATAATTTTTTCAGTTTGTTGCAATTTGGTTAAATAAAAAATTAGTATCCAGGATGAGTGCAAGTTTGCCGTCCACCATGATGCTTCCGCCGGAAAAGTATGGTTGATTGACAAATAATTCTCCCAGCGGTTTTATAACAGCCTGATGTTCTCCAATAAGTTTATCGGCAATAATGGCGTACCTGTTATCAAATTTATTAATGATGATTACCATTTCGCTATCATTTTCATGATCGGAATATTTAAACTTTTCACGCAGCGAAATGAATGGAACAGGATTGTTCTTATATTTTACAAATTTGTTGTTCTGACTGGCAAGGTTAATCCGTTTTTCCTTATAGCAATATTCAACATCCAGCAGGGGTATTAATATCGGGGAATTGTTGACTTCAATCATGAGGGTATCAATAATGGATAAGGTTGTCGGCAGTTTAAGTGTAATGGATGTACCCAACTCTTTTTCTGTCTCAATCTCAATGCTTCCGCCTACAGAATTCAGTTCCTTTCGCACCACATCCATCCCTACACCCCTGCCTGATACAATGCTTATATTATCACTGGTTGTGAATCCCGGCTCCAGGATCAGGTGTAATAACTCCTGATTGGTTATGGGCTGGTCGGATTGTATGTAGCCCTTCCTGATAGCACATTCCCTTACCCTGTCAAGATTAATTCCCCTGCCATCATCCTGTATCTGAATAACCACATTTGCACCCGAATAAAAGACAGAAACCTTCAATTGACCTTCGGCTTTCTTTCCCTTCTGCACCCTCTCCTCAGGAGATTCTATACCATGATCAATGCTGTTCCTGATGATATGCATCAATGGATTTTCAATAGATTTAAGAATTGTCTTATCGATTTCAATATTCTGTCCATCGATGATCAGATTAACTGATTTCCCAAGGCTTCTTGAAAGATCCCTGACCTGTCTTTTAAATTTGTTCAGCAAGGTACCAACAGGTATTAACCTCAGATCCAATGCATTGTTCCTGAATTTTTTGGTTAGTTTTCCCAGGTTTTCAATGCTGTTATTCAGCCTGGTATCCTTAAAGCTGGATCCGTGGGCCTCAAGTGATGCTGCCGTAATAACAAGTTCACTGACCAGGTTCATCAGTTCGTCGAGTTTTTGCGATGAAACATGGATTGTATTATTGCCGGCATCCGGTTTTGAAACATCAGAGGGAGTTGCCTGTGACCGGGAAACGGTCTCTTCTGGCCTCTCATATTCCTGTTTGCTGCTGTCAATTAATAACTCCAGCTGTTCCGCTATATATTCTGCCGGCGATGCTACGCCAGGGTACAATTGAACAATCCGTTGCTCCAATCCGGGATCTAAACTGGTCAGATTTTTGGATATCTCAAAAATACAATACTCCTCCTGATCATAAAACATGAATATCTCTTCAACCTCACTAATCGCCAGGGAGGTGTTCAGATAGATCTCCCAATTTGTATCACATTCCTTTTCGAGCTTCTGTTTCTCACTGGCTTCTTTCTCATGAATATTATGGTGCGAATTGCCGGAGTTTTTTATTTCCTTAAGGACTTTATCCGGATCAAGTCCCCGCTCATAGATATTTCTATCAGGTGAAAAGAGTATGGCATAGCATTTAATCTGGTTATCGGAAGGCTGCGTTGAAGCTTCCATTGACACATTCTCTCCTAAAAACTGTTGTTTAAGCATAGCGGTAATCAGCACATCTTCATCGCCGGAGTAACTATTATCCAGCATGGCCTGAAGCAAATCTTTGCCGTTAAGGGTGATTCCGATTATCTCACCGCTGATTTTTAACTTTCCTGTCTCGATTCTATCATAGAGGCTCTCAAATTCATGGGTAAGATTTTGAACCTTGTCAAAACCAAACATGCCTGCATTTCCCTTCAGATTATGCATGATACGGAAAATACTATCGATAATACAGCTATTATCCGGATTCTCTTCAAGCTGCAGCAAATCAGTTTCTAACTGATTCAACAGTTCAAGTGCTTCTTCTATAAAACTGGCGCGAAATTCATCTGTCATATCAGTGCTTTTTGAACCATTTTTTTGAATTCTGTAACCTCAAAGGGTTTCTTTATCCAACAGGTAATTTTGGCATCCCTTGCCCGCTCTTGTTTTTCAATACTTGTTTCGGTAGAAAGCATGAAAACAGGTATGTACTTGTATTCATTCATGCTTCGGATATAGGTCACCAATTCTGCCCCGTTCATATTGGGCATGTTAAAATCAGAAATGACCATGTCAATCTTTCTCCCGTCAAAAAACTGGAGAGCCTCCCTGCCATCGGCAGCTTCATAGACAATAAATCCCAGACTTTCAAGCGTTTTCTTAATCACCTGTCTGGATGTATTGAAGTCCTCTACAACAACAATTCGTTTTTCCATGATTCAATTATTATGACCTTACGAACCCCTCCGGAACCAGTTAAAAGCTTTCAAAATCTGAATCAATTACCGTTGGGGTCAGTAAATCCTGTTTGGTTGCACTATTTTTTTTAGCCAGCTGCACCGCAGTTTTAACCTGCTTATGTTCCGTAGGCGATTTCTGTATATGATGTGTTCTTTTAGGTACATTTCTGTCATCATCCAGTTTGAAAAATGAAACTGCACTTCTGAGACTGTCTGCCTGTGATGACAATTCTTCGGCACTGTTCGCCATCTCCCCCGATGATACTGCATTTTGCTGGGTAACTGCATTCAATTGCAGAATGGCACTATTTATAAGGCCTGCACCGGCATTTTGCTCCACACTTGCTGAGGTAATCTCCTGTACCAGCTGGGAAGTTTTCTGAATTTCAGGAACCAGGGCATCCAACAGCTGCCTTGAATCCCCGGTGATTTTCAAACTGTTTTTCGATAATTCCTCAATTTCATCCGCTGCCTGTTTGCTTCTTTCAGCCAGTTTTCGAACTTCCGAGGCCACAACAGCAAATCCTCTGCCGTGTTCACCTGCCCTGGCTGCTTCCACCGCTGCATTTAAAGCAAGCAGATTTGTCTGGAAAGCAATGTCGTTGATGATGGTAATTTTTTGAGCAATCGTTTTTATGGAATCCAGGCTCTCTTTTGCGATTTTGCTCATTTCAATCATACTATCTGCAGCCTTTTTTGAAATGCGCTCAGTCTGCTGCGCATTAGCCGTATTTTGCTGAATATTGCCGGACATTTGCTCAATTGAAGAGGAAACTTCTTCAGTAGACGATGCCTGCTGGCTTGCTCCTTCTGAAAGTTGCCGGGAATTCTTACTGATCTGCGCACTGGCTGCAGCGATGCTCTCAGTCCCCGTCCTTATATTCAATACAGTTTCGTGAAGTTTTTCAATCATTAAGTTGAGTGCGGATGCCAGCTCACCAATCTCATCCTTCTGATCAATATCAAGTTTCAAAGTGAGATTACCGGCTGCAATGAATTTGGCAAATTCTACACTTTTTTCCAAAGGTTTAGCAATAGCCCTGAGGATTATGATCCCAATGATCATTATAAAACCAATTCCAAAAAGCACTATTACAATAACGAGAAGTTCAGAACGGTCTGTCTGGTTTTTTGACTCCTGCAACGAATTCTGCAGTAAATGCCGGTTCTTCACTTCCAAATCTTCCAGCATCTTCATCAGCGAATTAAAGGATTGGTCAGTTTCTTTATCTAAACGGCTCGATTCCGAAGAAAATTCGGCTATTTTCTGATTACTGCCAGTGGTCAGTATTTCATCCCTGATTTTTTTAATTTCTTCATATTTTGACAAATAATCACCTTTATATCGCTTTTCGACCTTAACCAGTAATTGCAGGATCTCTGCCTTTTCTTCTTTTAAATTACTTCCCCAGTCCCGTGTTGCCTGCTGTTTCCCTGGCCTTCGCAATTATGCTTTCGAAATCTGACCTGGTTGTCGCATGCATATTTATCCAATTGGTCAACTGTTCATTTGTATTGGATTCCATGATTTCCTTCAGTATCTGATTATCCCGGAGGGCATGATTTTTAGATTCCAGGAAAGCACCAGCCAAATCATGGCTTTTAATAGCAGTCTTGTTATTTTTCTCAATGCCTTTGAGAGAGAAAAATTCAGTAATACTGGCCACCATCAGGAACAGAATAAAAAATCCAAAACCAATTGAAAACTTGCTTCCCAATTTCAAATTATTAAACTTCATGATTTAGATGATTTAGTAATTAATTCACAATCGGTTTGGAAAAATGCCTGACAAGGATTTTTGAAGTTTTTACGGATAAATGATAGTCAAGTTACAATAAACCAGATGAATAATTTGTGAAGGCACATCCGGATGAGAAACCCAGGGTAAACAAGTTATGAAAGCCGTGATATATATAAGAAGTATGACGATCGGTGCAAATCGCGTAATTATTGCTCAGTGGTTAATTCAGAGGAAGCCAAATACTTGTGCCTGATAATTCCCGTGAGGGTGTTAAAAATAATCTTCCGGCCCATTTTGCTCCGACCCATTTGGAAATAATCCTGATTTCATGTTCACAAATAAAATCCAATGCTGCTTCGATGTTTTTCTTTCCTATATTAAAATTTAAATTCTCGTAGGTAAGAACTTCACCTCCTCCAAACACTTTGGCCACAATGTCCCTTTGATTTGATCCCATACTCAATACTTTGTCCAGCATTAATTTCATTGAGGTATTACCGTACTTTTCAATATCGGTTTTGTATTGGTCATTTACAGGCAACAAAAAGTGGTTCATCCCGGCTATATATCTGACCGGATCAAAAAAACACACCGAAACGCACGATCCAAGAATCGTGGTGATTTCCATTGCATCTTTCGTAACCACCAATTGGCCTGGATATAAATAAAACTTTTCAATTGATTGCATCAGGGTTCGGCTATTTTTGGGACAATTCTAAAGTAATGATTTCCGGATATATAACTATCAAATATGCAATTTTGTTTAATTTTTCCAAAAATCTTATTCTTGAGAATCATATTGTGAAACAACAAGTTGGTTCTTTCGTATATACTCAGGTAATTTTGGCACCTTTCTGAACTTAAAGCTTTTACAATGACTCTTAAAAGAAAACTTTTAGTTTTAGTTGTTTTGCCTGTATTGGTATGTACAACTATAGCAGTCCTGATATCCTCATTTAAAATAAGAAATCAGGGAATTGATGGTCTTGAAGATAAAAGTCTTTCAATACTCAGTTTGAATATTGAGGAGTTTCTTATGCATCATGAAGATTATTCGAGCATGTTTAACGCGGATGATTCAAGTATTTCAGAATCAAATTCTGAACGCTTATCCCAAAACTACAAATTCAGAATTTCATCATTGGAGGCGGTGAATCAAAATAATCTGGCCTGGGAAAAAGATAAGGTGTTTTTGGAAAGGTTTGAAAAAGAACACAATAAAGAAATATTCCATATAGATAAGGATTCTGATCTGTTAATGGTAATGCGACCGGTTTACATGGAAAGATCGAGAAGATGCTGCTTGAATGCCATGGTACAAAAGAGGACAACTTAAATCTGAATTCTGAAGACAAATTAAGGGGGATTTTTATAGTTACTTCATCAATGGCCAATGTCAACAAACAAATTAAATCATCCATTTATCAGTTGGGTATTATCGGTTTCATTATTATGGTCATTGCCGTAATTATGGGTTCCGCCTATGTTTTCAGGATAAATTCAACCATAAAGCAAATTATCCTGGTGAGTAAAAATATGTCCGAAGGCAATCTAAAACAGAAACTTGAAATTCATTCAAAAGATGAACTCGGTGAACTGGTGAATTATATCAATATTATGATACAGTCAGTTAGCAAAGTATTGCGGGGGAAGAGATGCTGCTCGATGATCTGACACTATCAACCAAGGTAATAGCAAATATCTGCAACTTCATTTCACAGGGTGCAAATGAGTCGGCTGCTTCCATTGAAGAGGTTTCGTCAACCATGGGAAGAGATTGCTTCCAATATTGAAACCAATAGTGAAAATGCAAACTCAGATTAACATAACATCCGACCTGGCGAACAAAAAAATGCTGGAAGTCGCCGGACAGTCAAAAGTTGCACATAGAAGCCACAGGACCATTACGAATAAAATAAAAATAATAAACGATATTGCCTTTCAAACCAATTTACTTGCCCTCAATGCAGCTGTTGAAGCTGCCCGTGCGGGAGAACACGGTCGTGGATTTGCCGTGGTAGCTGCAGAAGTGAGAAAACTGGCTGAAACACCAAAAAAGCTGTGACGAAATAATGGCCTTATCTGAAAAAAGTCTGAGTCTTGCTGAAAATGAAGTTAATAGCATGACAAGTCTTATTCCCGAACTTGAAAAAACCACGGTGATGATCCAGGAGATTTCTTCGGCAAGCAAAGAGCAAACCCAGGGTGCAATACAAATTAACGATACGATTCAACAGCTAAGTCTGGTTACACAGCAGAATGCATCAGTAAGTGAGGAGTTGAATTCAAGTGCACAAGAATATTAAGACAGGCATACAATTAAAAGACCTTATATCTTTCTTCAATATTGAGAAGGAATAAATCAGCCAATATCAGATTTATAGGCACTCATGGAGTGATCCTCATTACACTGAACACGTTACAAGTGCTGAGGGACTCGTGACTACTATACAAAAATAACCCGGAATAGCAGGAAAAGAAGACCTGACAGCAATATGGTTACCGGAGGGTAATCAGCCATGCAATGCCTATGGCTGAGTTTTTTTGAAGGTTTTTAATCTGCCCCCGGAAACCATACTGCCGGCGAGCACCCTAGACTAAAGCACATGTGTAGTACTTACGGGCAGACCCAACGAGCTCGACACAGAGATTGTACTGGCGGCAATGAGCTCTGCACTTGCTCCCTGAGCGTAGGTGAGGTGGGTCTTGCCAATCTTCTCTCTCCAATGGTTACCACAATTCGCTTCCAGCCAACCATCGTGCCTAATCCAAGTGCAATGGGAGATCATCAGGATCACCCACCAGGGAGAGTATTCTGTATAGGTTTTCATTTCTTTTATCTGATCATATTGTGTTATCCATTTACGATTCACTGAATTCACCGGGTTTTCATTCAAATGCTTCATCAGGGTCTCTGATTTTTTTGAAACAACCAGGATGTCGCGACGGGCATTCATGCTGCTGATCCGGTTCATATTTTTGAAATTTTTCACTTTCGCAAACATTACAGTAAAAGAGTCCATTCCCGAATTGATGATCCTGTAATCGACGCTATCGGCAAGGTGATAATTCGGTTGGATCCAGACTAGCCATCATGGTTTGCATAGTACTTATATGGGTCTGAAGTCTAACCGGATCCTTTGTATGGTCAGGAACTTGCGCAGTACGATAGCAACTAGTATGATGATAATCAGACCCACACCTTTCTGGCCATCATTGGAGCCATGGGCGGAAGCTGACACTTGTGCACGTAAGGATCAGGAGTGACCTTATCCAGATAGGAGGCGGCTTCTTTCTAAGCAGGCGGCTCCTTAAAGATGACTTTGTTTTTGACAACGGCCTGCAAAACCGACATCAGCAACATAGCGAGTAAAAATCCAAAAGACAGGGGAAATGAGAAGCGATAAACCGATGTCTTTAACTTTAGTCCAGTTTAATGTAATACTCTGACTGCCGGGCAGCAGCATGTAGGCTATTCCCACCCCGAAAATGGATCCGATAAGTGTATGCGAACTTTAAGGGGAATTCCCAGGTACCAGGTATCCAGGTTCCAGACAATGGCCGTAAAAATCAGGGCCATGATCATGGACAGGTTATGATTAATATTATTATCCGTGAGGGGCTTCGGTGGGAAGTAAATTGATAATTCCAATAGCCACGGCAATTCCTCCGACATTAACGCCAACAAAATTCCAGAAACCCGACCAGATAACGGCAACCTGCGGCTTAAGCGAATGTGTGTAAATTACTGTGGCAACCGCATTGGCTGTATCATGAAAACCATTAATGAATTCAAATACAAGGGCGCAGAAGATGCAAAAGATTAACAGTAATGAGAGTGCAGTGCTGATACCAAACATAAAAATGATCCAATCCCGGGCAACAAATATAAAAAAAGTTATGCAGTAATGAGCTTCTGCTGTTCTGTTGTTAAGAAATTGCGTGGAGCGCATTCCGTAGGAAGAAGAATATCGTACGAGTGTTGTTCCAAAAGATGATTAATCAAGTGTAGTTGGAAACGACGCTTAGCCCATTAAGCCAGGCGAAGTTTGCAACTTCGCCTTGATTTGTGACTTTTGAGACAGCCTCGTACGATTACCAACATATTATATGAAACGCAATCATACAGTCAAACAATCTTCGGAATTCGAAGTTTGATCTTAACAGCCAGTAGCCTACTTAAAATAATTGATATACCAGTTATTCTCGTCGAGAAGGTAGTTATAGATCTGTTCACGTACTGGAGTGATACTTTTCAGAGACTATCCTTGCAAGGAATGAGGGATCATTTCTTCTTTTGGCAATACGCATCAGGTCATAAAATCGTCCTCCTTCAAAGACACATTCCCCTGGCTCTTTCGTCCATCAGATCCTGTTCGAAATCGCCGCTTTTTGGCCAGGTTATTGGTGAGGTTTATATACCCCGTAATTTCATTTGTAAACGGATCATGTATATAACGGATATTGTCAAAATTCAGTCCATCATAGCCATCGCTCCGACCCTACTCTTCCGCGAACGCCTAATCGTTCCCTGTCCTCTGCTATGTCGTAAAAGGCACCGTCATTTACAATTCCCTTGGCGTAATTCAGGTTGGTTTTAACCTGCCCGCCCTGGTCAAACATCAGATATGTGTATATTTCTGAGAGAAACAGGTGAATAGACACCGCCCTAAATAGGCAAAACTTGCATCATCAAGATCTGGTTGATGCTGTATTTTACAACAATGGTGTCCATTCCATCCATAATATTATTCACGCCACGCGTGTCACCTTTTGATTTCAGTTCAAGCATCTGCATATAACTGTTGCCGTCAAGAGCATACCCGTTTTTAATATATATATAGGATGAGCCATATCCGCGGTAAAAATCACTGGGTATGCCGAGGAAGGTCATTTCGGTGCGGGAAGGATTTTGTTCATTTTTTGATATTCTTTCAGCCTTCCAGCCCGTTTCCCATTTGAGAATAAAACAGCCAGAAGGTTCAACATATACTGGTAAGGTGCGATCGGCAAAAACAGATTCTGAAAACCATTTTGCTGAAAATTGGTTTTATTAAACCACATCGAATAGATATGCTCCCTTATGTCAATGTTGGCAAATATACCGCTCCAGTTACCGTAAGCGAACGCATCATCCAACTGGTAACGCACCGGATCTGCTGTAGAGTTCCGTATAATAGGCAGGAAATGATCAGCAGCACGGGTGAGGTCTCCCTGGGTAAGATACATTTCGCCCAGCAAGGCATTCATCGCCCAGGATTTTCAAGATTGTCACATCCCAGGTCTCATCATTATTATCCATATGATGGTTAACCCCGACAACTTTCACATCGTTTCAACTCGTTCCGCTAGCAGACCAACCACCAGGTCAAGCGTATAATATTGTTTCTCAAGGCGTGATGGTCTGTGCTTAAATGGTGTCGTTATAGTAGCCGTTGGTTGAAAAATCTGATATATACACTGTCGATATACGTTCCCGGGGAATTAATAAAACTTTCAATCTCGTCTATTGTAACAAGTGATTCACGGACGTACGGCACCCTGCCATAAATACGAGCTGCATTAAAATAGGCCCAGGCCCGCATGCAGAGCGCTTCCCCGCAAGCCTGTCGTAATTTGTAACCGCACTCTTCTTATCCAGCACCTCGGGGTGCTTTGATTTCAATATTCTAAGCAAATTGTTGCTCGCAGAGATCAGCTTGAAGAAATTGGTAGGTGAAGCATACTTGTTGTTTTTTGAAATGTTGAAATTGTTTATTTCAACCAGGTCAGCTTCCGCATTGGGAGTAATTGTCAGAAGATCTGCACGTAGTTCACCCAGCACCATCAACTGTTCAACCAGTGTTTGCTGAAGGCCGTAAGCCCCATTTCAACGAACCGGTACATTTTTAACCCAGTCCTTATACAACTGGTCTTCGGTCAAATCTATCTCCTGTGAAGGATTTAAAAATTCCTTACACGAGGATAAAACCATAATGGCTATCAAAAATAATATCGGATAATTAACAGACCTCTTCATATTCATGAGCGTAAGTGATATTATAAACCAACTTTTATACCGGCAACAAATTGCCTTACCTGGGGCATCAGACCGTAATCAACTCCCTGGTCGGATTGTGAATAGGAAAAACTGAATTCCGGGTCATATCCAGGGTATTTTGTAAAAGTGAAAATATTCGTGGCGGAAACATAAAATTCAGCATTTCTGAAAAACCATGAATTTTTCAGGTATTCGATAGCTCAGGGAGATGTTTTTACTTTAGGTAGGAGCTATCTCTAATCCATCGGTTAGAGAAGGGCGAACGACCCATTGGATCTTCCCATAAGGCACGTGGAACATCTGTAACCTGTCCGCTATACTGCCAGCGGTTCAATACATCCTGGCTTCGGTTTTCCAATCCCGTCATACTTTCATTTTTGTACCGGATATAATTGAAAACATCATTGCCAGTGACAAACTGCAGGAATATATTCAAAGTGAATTTTTTATAACGAAACGAATTTGACAGGCCGCCATAAAAATCGGGTAGTGAATCTCGATCACCGTTTTGTCATAATCACTGATTTTGCCATCAGGAACACCGTCGGGACCCGATATGTCTTCAAAAAATGGTATTCCCGGCCATAAAGCTCATTCTTTAGTGTTCTATCAGGTGTGCTGTATTGGCTTTGGCGGTACAACTCCTTATAGACATAACCGTAAAAACGTTGGCAAGCGCTGCCTGGTTTACGATCTGGTACTTTGATATTGGTAACCAGCTTTTCACCTTCAATTTGGGTAACTTCATTTTTACTGGATATGCTCTGCCTGCATATCCCATTTAAATGATGCATGATCTATCAATCTGAAAAAAGTATTGAAATCCCATCCCTTGTTCTTTAATGACTGGCATTTTCCATCCTGGATAATACCCAGATAAGCTTCTACCGGGCGGAAAATCAACATATTGTCAGTCCGTGATACATAATAGTCAAATGAAGTTGTAACCCGGTTTCCAAAAGGACAACTACCCCGGTATTGATTTGCGTGACTGTTTCATACGTCAGATAGGGATTTGGAATTACAGCAGGATATAGTCCGACTGTTTCCTGTATTTAAGGCATTTATAATAGTTGTTTGCATCTTATTCTCCAATGTCATCATTTCCGGTTTTCCCGGCAGAAACCCTGAGTTTTAATTCTTCAAGCCAGGCCACATTATTCAGGCAGTCTTTCACCGGAGATCCTCCAGGCGAGGCCACCGGAATAAAACAGTCCGAACGGGGCACCGAACACATTGATTGTATTGGCTGCCTCATCCCCTACCCTGGAGGATCCGTCAAGTGAAAGGGTCGCTGTGGCAATGTACTTATCCTCGTACGCACAGCACAGGTTTCACATCGATATCCAGTTCCAGTCGCCATTTTGTCCGCCAATTTCCCTCAGGTTGGCCTGGCCATCCTGTAACTCCCGGTATTGGTCGTTTTCGTGTGCATTTTTTGCAATTCCCCAGTCGAGCTGGTAGGTATTTGACTGGATATGAACGCCTGTCATGGATGAGAACATGTATCTCTTTCCGAAATTTTTGCTATAACTCAGAAATGTGTTATTATACAATGATTTCAGATCATTGTTGGTGGCCTTAGCCATGTTGATGGCTTTATTATTGTAATAGTGTTCCATGCGACGGTCAGGCATGAAACATTTTTTCTTTCAAAACATTGTACAGCAGGCTGAAATTCGATTTCAGCACCAGGTTCCGGTTTATGGAGGCGTCGAAACCCATAGTGGAAATAAAACTGTAATTTTCGTTTTTAGCCTCAAAATTCTGGATTACGGCAAGCGGGTTACTGACTCCCAATTCATCCACTTCAGCCAGTGTGGTCAGCCTTTTCCCGGATAATATCGTATTTATATGGATTCAGGAGGGGCGATTTGCTAAGGCTCGTGAGCAGCGGATTTGTCTGATCCACCGTAGCGGCCTCTTTCATCTCAGACGAGTTGTAATCAGGGAAACGCCGGCATTCATTTTTAGCCAGGAATATTCAGGCGGCTTACGAAACGCAGATTATACCCATTGTACCCCGTATTCTTAATTACCCCCTTGCTATTGATCAGGCCAAATGAAAGTCCGTAGCTGGCAATCTCATCTCCACCTTTTACATTCACATTTACATTATAAAATGCAGCGTTCTGGAGATATGTTCCTGCCAGTCAGTATTATGCTCGATAATTCATGTAATTATCATCATCCTCCGTGATAAACAAAGCAGGGTATTCTTCTTTATCACTTCTTCATACATTCCTACTAAGCTCTTCCTGCATGAAGGATTTATGTTGTTCTGCATTCATCTGGGGGATCAGGTTCGTTGGAGCCAGTGAAAGTCCGCTGCGGATATCCAGTTTGATGGTAGTCTGTGTCACACTCGGGTCAAGGGTCTCAATTGAAATAAGTCCGTTTGATGCCTTACCGCCATATGCAGCAGTAATGGCAGGATCCCTTACAACAACAATTTTGGATATATCAAGCGGATTGACCTGGAAAGCGGGTCATAAGCGTATCCGGCCACGTTTGAATTGAGAATGCCATGTCCGTTTACCGGAATGCCGTCCACAAGATAGAGCGGCTGGGTTGTTGTACTTATTGAATTGAGACCACGGATTGCAACGTATGCCTCGCTTCCCGGCATACCCGACCTGTTGATCACATTCGCGCCCGGTACCTGTCCCTGAAGATATTGATCAGCGGTTATGGCAGAAGTATGATAAATATCTCCCATTTGAAGGTCATAGAAAGCAGCGGCAGCATTACGTTTTAATAAGGCTGTTCAGGATCGAAAGCGGATCAT
>CAVQXX010000011.1:0-21839 GCA_963717995.1 uncultured Bacteroidales bacterium | reverse complement strand
AATATTCCTGGAATTTGTCCTTATATTGATCGCTGACCGGGATATACGCTTTCCCAAAAATAATCCGGCTTCTTTCAATGGTTGCGATCTTGTCAAGGTTTACAATAAACGACCGGTGAACGCGCATGAATTTGCTTTCCGGTAATTTGGTCTCCAATGTTTTTAGGGATGTCAGGGATAAAACAGGTTTGGGGTCGTTAGCCGTATAAACCTTTACATAATCCTTCAAACCTTCGATATACAGGATATCGTTAAAATTAATCCGCTTGATCTTATAATCCGATTTCAGAAAAAGAAACTCGGCATTGGCTTCCACCTGGTTAAGGGCAGTACCTTCGAGTTTGATGAGATTCTGAACTTTTTGAACAGCCCTGAAAAATTCTTCATAACTGAATGGTTTCAGCAGATAATCTACAATGTCCAACCTGAAACCCTCAAGAGCATATTTCTCATAGGCAGTTGTGAAAATCACCCTGGGACCCCTTACCATCGATCTCGTAAATTCAATACCAGAAAGGTCGGGCATCTGGATATCAACAAAAACAAGGTCAACTTTTTCACGCGCCATAAATTCTACTGCATCCAGGGGATTATCAAATTTACCGGCAAGCCTCAGTCCGGGTGTTTTTTCGATATACCCGGTTACTAGCTGCAATGCAAGGGGCTCGTCATCTATAGCAATGGTGGAGATCATAACATCATGATTTATCTATTCTGATTTTGAGTATCACATGAAAAGTGGCATTTGATTTGTCAATCGTCAGTTCATGTCTCCCGGGATATAGCAGGTTAAGCCGTTTACTTACATTGTCCAGTCCGATACCCGATCTTTCAGTTCCAATTTCTTCAATGGGTCTTACAATGCTGTTCCTGCAAGTGAAAGTTAACCATTCCTTTCCAATTTCCACGCCGATATCAATATAGGATTTCTCCCTGTAACTGATTCCATGTTTAAATGCGTTTTCAATGAATGGAATGAAGAGCAAAGGTGGAATAGTGGCATTTTCATATTTTGAAGGAAAATCCACATGGAGTTTCACCTTGTCGCTCATTCGCAAACGCATCAAAGCAATATAATTATTCATGAAATCAATCTCACTGCTGAGCTGTGATACTCCCTGTTCAGAATCATATAACAGATATCGCATCAGTTTGGAAAGTTGAAGTACGGCATTTTGTGCATCCTCGGTATTTATACCAATCAGTGAATAGATATTATTCAATGTATTAAAGAAAAAATGGGGACTGATCTGACTCTTCAGGAAAGCAAGCTCCGAGTTTAGCTTTTCTTTTTCCAGTTCTTTCTGCCTTTTTTCAATTGAATCATTCCGTTCGATCATCCGCAGACCCAATGAAAAGAAGATTAGAAAAAGGGAGGTGAATGAATAATTGAATAAGTGGATCAGACGAAAGGGCGGACGGCGGTGATCATTTAATTCCTCATTTCTATCCGGACCGGCTGATTCCTCCATCCTTCTTTCATTGGGGACGTTCGCAAAAATCAACTTATTTGATTGGGCCGATATAAAATAAAAGGCAACCACCAAAATGACCACAGAAACATAATACTTAAGCCTGTGGTGAAAAAAGAACCGTGGAATCAATATCAGGTAATTAATGTAAAAGATGGTTCCGCTGATTAAGGCTGCAGTATAATAAACCCAAACGAAATCTCTTCCTGCATCCCATCGTTTGATGAGGTAAAAGGGTACGCCCAGCAAAATGGCCCAGGCCAGGATATGCAGCGAAATACGGATTATGCTGCGGGAAGACAACTTGTTCATTTTTTGCATATTCTTTAATTATTCATATCTCAAGGCATCAATGGGATTCAGGTTCGAAGCTTTCCGTGCCGGATACCAACCAAAGAAAACGCCAATTGCAAAACAAACCATAAATGCCATAACGACTGACTGGGTTTTCACAATAGCGGGGAAACCCATGAATGATGCGGCCACCATGGCTATCAGATAACCGAAGATAACGCCCAATGCACCTCCGATGATACTTAACAACATAGATTCAACAAGGAATTGTTTAAGGATGTCTTTGCCGCGCCCGCCAATTGACATACGAAGTCCGATTTCACGTGTCCGTTCAGTAACAGAAACAAACATGATATTCATAATGCCAATACCGCCCACCAGCAAGGAAATGCCTGCAATGGCACCTAACAGGTAGGTGAGAATATCTGTGATAGATGACATGGTTGTCATCAATTCAGACTGTGACATGATTCTGAAATTGTTCTCATCAGTATCCTTTAATTTATGGGCAGTGCGTAATATATCTTCAATCTGGGCCTGCGCCTCAGCACTTTTCTCTTCACTTATGGCTGACACATAAATTCCGTTAATATAATCAATTGCTGCCAAACGGCGTTGAACTGTTGTGTAAGGTGCAAGTATCAGATCATCCTGGTCCTGCCCCATCCCACTCTCACCTTTATCTTCGATTGTTCCGATAATGGTGAAAGGCAGGTTTTTAATACGAATCGAAAGTCCCACCGGATCAGCTCCTGCTCCAAAAAGGTTTTCAATTACTGTTTGCCCCAATATACAGACTTTAGCCATGCTTTTTATTTCATTGGAAGTAAAAACCCGGCCGCTATTCAGTACAAGTTTTTTAATGCCAAGGTATTCTTCACTTACACCATAAATGGTTGTTTGGGTATTCTGGTTACCATAAATTACCTGGCCATTTGCCCGGACTTCGGGAGATACAGCAGCAATAGCCGTTGCCTGATTTCGCAGTGCCACCACATCTGAATATTTCAATGCATTTGAACTGGAAGATCCCAGGCTGACACCGCCCCGCCGCTGAAAATTGGGCATAACCATTAACAGATTGGTGCCCATATTCGACATTTCCTTCCGGATATTTTGTTTCGAACCTTCACCAATGGCAAGCATCGCAATAACAGATGCCACACCAATTATAATTCCAAGCATGGTTAAAATAGCCCTTAGACGATTTCGGACTAGTGCGCGGATGGCAATTATTAATAAATTTCTGTAACTCATATAAATATATTTTACTATACGTCCAATTCTTCAATTTCAACTGGTAAGGTTTTCAGGATTTCCCTGGCAAAAAGACGGTCGGTTACCATATTTTCTTTTTGAATATGTCCATCCCTGAATACCACGTTCCTTGTTGAGAAACGGGCAATATCGGGTTCGTGGGTTACATATACAATTGTCCTCCCGCGGTCATTCAGATCCTGGAACAATTCCATGATCTCAAATGATGTACGGGTATCAAGGTTACCAGTAGGTTCATCAGCCAGGATCAGCACCGGATCATTCACCAAGGACCGGGCAATGGCTACTCTTTGCTGCTGGCCCCCTGAAAGCTGGTTAGGCATGTGGTGCATCCGGTCGGCAAGTCCTACTGCTTCCAGCGCCCTTATTGCCCGTTCCTTTCTTTCTTTTGATTTTATTTTTGAATTATAGAACAAGGGTAATTCAACATTCTCAAGGGCTGTTGTCCTGGGTAACAGGTTATAGGCCTGGAAGACGAATCCCAGTTTCTTGTTTCGTAAACCGGCCAGTTCATCTTTATTGAGTGTATTAATATTCACGCCGTCAAGCCGGTATTCACCATGTGTAGGTTTATCAAGACATCCCAGGATATTGAGCATGGTGGATTTTCCTGAACCGCTCACACCCATGATGGCAACGAACTCGCCTGCCTGTATTCTTAAATTCACCCCGCGCAGTGCATGCACGGTTACCTCACCCACATGATAGTCTTTTCGGAGGCCTGTAATTTCAATAATTGTTTTTTCCATGATTCTGATTTGTAAATAATAACCCTATGCATGCATTAGAACGGGAACGGTCCCGGAGGGCCATTATCGGTTTTCTTTGTGGAACTGGCTGCACCACTGCTACTCATGGAAATGATCACTTCATCTCCTTCTTTCAAACCCGATACCACTTCTATATTGGTTCCATTGTCAATTCCCGTTTTTATCGGATTCGGACGGATACCTCCCTGGTCATTCTTTACCCAAACCACTTTTCCGCCATCTTTTCCAAAACCTGCACCAGGCATGGGCATTCCAGCAGGGGGACTACCAGCGGGCATGCCTGCTGATGCGTCTGATGTGCCCGAGGCGGACGCCGTGGTACCTGGACTCGGAAATGATCCGCCAGCTGGCAAGCCTTTGGATTTGTCGCTGGCAGCCATCCCGGCAAACATTTCCTGCATATAGGCCTGGCTGGGAGTAAAGCGCAGGGCTTTCCCCGACAGGATGAGAGTATTTTCCTTTTCATCGATAAAAATTGTAGCACTGGCAGTCATACCGGGCATTAGTTTCTTTTCCGGATTGGGAGCATTCAGGATCACTACATAGGTAACGACATTGTTTGTGGTTACAGGTTGCAGTCTCACCTCTGAAACAGTTCCTTCGAACTTCAGATCGGTATATGCGTCCACTGTAAATTCAACACGCTGACCTTTCATAACTTTCCCAATGTCAGCTTCATCAACGCTTGTCTGCACTTCCATCTGTGTTAGATCGTTCACAATTGTAAAAAGTGTAGGTGTATTAAAACTGGCAGCTACTGTTTGTCCCTCTTCAATTGCCCTGTTCAGTACAACACCGTCAATCGGGGAATAAATAGTGGCATAATCCAGGTTTACCTTATTTCTGTCGTAAGCTGCATTGGCATTGGTAAGTGAGGCTTTGGCGTTTTCATAATTGTAAAGTGCCTGGTCATAATCTGACTGGGCAATCAGCTTTTTGTCGAACAATGCTTTCATCCTGTTAAAGGTGGCTTCCTGGAAATTCAATTGTGCCTGTGCCTGGTTTACCGATGCCCTGGTCTGCTCAAGCTGGTTTATAAGTGATTTTTTGTCAATTTCGGCCAGCAACTGACCTTTCTTAACGACATCATTAAAATCAACATAAACCTTATTAATGATACCGGATACCTGCGTACCAACGTTTACAGAAATTACAGCTTCAATGGTTCCGGTGGCCGTAACCGTATTGGTTATGTTTCCTCTTTCCACCTTAACGGTTTCAAAAGTGGCTTCTGCCGTCTTTTTTCCAAAAGGTTTGAATATCAATAGGACAATAATCGCTGCGATAACCACTAGTGTACTGATAATTATTACTTTCTTTTTCATGATGGGTAGTTGTTATATATGATCTTGATTATAATGACAAGGGAATTCCGGTATAAAAATCGAGAATCTTGTAACTGAAAATCAGGTTGTATTTTGCCTGCAGGAACTGGCTTTCAGCTACGATTAGATTTGTTTTTGAAACCAGGTAATCCACAGAATTGATGAAGCCCTGTTTAAATTTCTCATCCGATAAGGCTGCAGCTTCCTGCGTAGCAGCATAATTTTCCTGGTTTGCCTCATACTTGGTGCGTGCCGAAATAACATCCTGACAGGCCTGTTCAATGCTTTTACGGAGCTGGTTTTTGGTATCAAGTTCATTGAGTTCGGCATTCTGTAAACCGATTTTAGCAATTTCCACATTGGTTTTCACTTGTCTTTTCTGATAAATCGGTATGCTAAGCGAAAAGCTAACTGAAGGCAGAATGCCATTATTCAGCTGATTGAAATAGGCAGAATTCGTTATCCCGGAATAATTTGAACTAATCCCTGCATGGGCGGATAAACTGGGATAGTAATCTGCTTTTGCTATTTTTTCATCGAGCGCTGCTATTTGTTTATTTACTGCAGCATACTTGATTTGAGGCTTAATGGCCAGGGCGGTATCGAAAACAGTACGGACCACAGGAGTTTTAACAAGACTCAGGGCAGACTCCAGGTTAGGATGCTGAATATTAAAAGTATCTGAAACAGGAAGTTCCATGAGTTGCTCCAGGTTTACCTTGGCTATGGCAAGCTGGCTCTCTGCATTGGCAAGATTCAGCTTTTCCGAGGCAAGTTGCGATTTCACCTGGGCATAATCCGATTGAGAAATTACCTGCAGGTTAAGTCTCTCACTGGCCAGATTCAGCTGGCTTGTAGTGGATTCCATCTGTTTTTCACTGTTTTTGACCTGTTCTTCGGCATACAATACCTGTAAAAAAGCATCCAGTATGCTTAAACTGATTGTTTCTTTAGTTGTCTCAAGAGAATATTCTCCTCCTGCTATATCCAGTTTGGCCTGTTTGATCTGATTATTGGTGCGGTTCGCATTGAAAAGATTAACAGAGGAATTTACCTGGTAATTCGTTCCGTTGGCCCCACTGTAACCACTGCTTTCATCTGCAGGGTCCTTACTCCATGAAAAACTCTGTGTGATACCGGCGTTTACTGAAGGAAAACGTTGGGCCCTGGCCTGTGCGGCGTAATATTGATAAGATTGATTATTAAGGTCACTCTTCCTTACCTGTATATTCTCATTCAGAGCATATTCAATACATTCCTGCAATGTCCATGTTTTGACTGTCTGCGCAATCATTTGAGGTACTGACAGTATGAGATTGAGCAATAACAAAAGAAACGCTGTTTTCATCCGTACAAAATTTTATTTATATTCATACTCAAATTGTTACAATCCGATACATAGATAGTACCCGGATGGAACACCCATATTTTGTTCATTTGGGCTGCGCGAGTTATTGCATGGGTGTTTCATAAAATGATTATTATTTACATGTAAAAATAAAGGCAAGGGCTATTTTCAAAAAACGCAATAGAAGAATGGGGCTATTTTATAGATGAATAGCAGAAATTTTAAGCCTGAGGCCGATATTGACAGCCTTGCATTCCTAACCTGTTTTTTTAGATTTCTCATAATATTTGCTTAAACTTGCAATATGAAGTGGGCAGATAACATAAAAGCCAGGATTGGCCAGCAAATGCTGGCAGGCAAGACCGGCAGTGCTGACAGGAAGATTACCCTGTGTAAGCTTTCTGAGGCAAAAAATATAGGTATTATATTCGACGCCACAGAGTATATTAGTTTTGAAATTGTAAGGGACCTGGTTAAACAACTTTCAAATAATACAATTTCGATTTCAGTACTGGGATATGTTGACAGCAAAAAGCTTATTGATCATTATCTCTACAGGAAGGGATTTGATTTTTTTTGCAAAAACGACCTCAACTGGTATTACAAACCCATTTCCAGTCAAACTGAACAGTTTATTAATGAACCTTTCGATATTCTCATTGACCTGAGTCTGGATTATCTGTTTCCCATTCACTTTATTACTACCTCCTCAAAAGCCTCCTTTAAAACCGGAAGATATTCTTTAACAGATTCTTCACTGGACTTCATGATAGATATTGAAAAAGAGAAGGAAACCCTGAAAAGCCTGCGCAGTGACATCATTCGTGAAAAAAAATCAATGGCGGAAAATGTTGATATGGCACCAGATACTGAAAAAAGAATAGAAATAGAATTTATGCTGAAATTTCTGATCGATCAATTGTTACATTATCTGACGATACTTAAAAAGTAAGTTTTATGGCGAACAAAAAATTTTCAGGTACCGGAGTTGCCATTGTTACACCCTTCCGTAATGATGGGAGTATCGATTTCAAATCGTTGGGTAAATTACTGGAACATATTATCAGGAACGGTGTAAATTATATTGTTCCGCTGGGTACGACCGGAGAATCCGTAACCTTATCTAAAGACGAAAAAAAGGCAGTTGTCAATTTTGTTACCGACACAGTCAACTGCAGGGTACCGGTAGTGGTAGGCATTGGCGGAAACAATACCCAGGAGATCCTTGACTCTGTGACCAGTTTCGACTTTAATAATGTGGATGGCCTTCTATCGGTTTCTCCATATTACAATAAACCATCACAACAGGGAATATTCGCACACTTCAAGGCCATTGCCCAGGTAAGTCCGGTTCCTGTCATTATTTACAATGTACCGGGCCGAACCGGCTCAAATATTACAGCCGAGACCACTGTGAAATTGGCCAAAGAGGTAAAAAATATTGTGGCTGTAAAAGAAGCCTCAGGCAATATGGCCCAGGTAATGCAAATTATCCGTGATAAACCAAAGAATTTCCAGGTAATATCCGGTGATGATATGTTAACACTTCCTATGATGGCTATGGGTTCATCAGGCGTGATCTCGGTGATTGCCAACGCCTGTCCGAAACAATTTTCAGATATGGTCAGCCTGGCCCTCCAGGGACAATTCGATAAGGCAGCCTCTATTCACTATAAATTATTTGAACTGATGATCGCGCTTTTTGAAGAAGGAAGCCCTTCAGGAATCAAATGCGCCCTTGAAACACTTAAAATAACACCGAACAATGTTCGCCTTCCGCTTGTCCCCGTGAGCGATACACTGAAGAAAAGGATTGAGGGATTAATGGCAACAATTAAGTGAAAAGATAATATCTAAAAGAGGGACTGGGGACTGGGGACCAGGGACCAGGAATTCTGCAGTCATGCAGTCAAGCAGTATGGATGGCCTCGGAGAGGCCTGATGTCGATAACCGTGGGTGATAACCCACGGAAAATGGACCATACTGCCTCTCAGCCCGAAGGGCTGAACTTTGCAATCGTAAATCGTAAAATTCCAACAATGAAGTATGCCCTCCAGGCAAATTCATCATTCATAATTCATAATTTCAACAAACAACTATCAACAAACAACTATCAACTAACAAGGCTTCCCGCTCCATGGCAGTGTTTGTACTTCTTGCCACTTCCGCAGGGACAGGGATCGTTTCGACCCACTTTCTTCTCCACACGTACAGGCTGAACATGCTCTTCCTTCTTTTTGTCGGCATTGCCACCTGATTCAAATTCCTTTTTATTGGCTTCCATCTGGCTGAAGTCGGTTCGCTTTGGTGCCTGGGCCCGCTGAAATTCGCTGCCTTCGCGCATTGGAATTTGTCCCCTGATCAAAATGCCAACCACATCGCGGTTGATTTTATCAATCATGGTCCGGAACAATTCAAACGATTCAAATTTATAAATCAGCAGAGGATCCTTCTGCTCATATGTGGCTGTTTGAACTGATTGTCTCAGATCATCCAGTTCACGAAGGTGTTCCTTCCAGGCATCATCGATCATGCTCAGCATGATACTCTTTTCATATGACCTGACCAGTTCCTCGCCATTGGTCCGGAATGCCTTTTCAAGGTTTGTCAGAATATGGTAAACCTTCGATCCATCAGTAATAGGAACTACTATGTTTTCATATTGCTTGCCCTGTTTTTCAAAAACATCACGTATAACAGGAAAGGCTTGTTTTGAAATGACCGAATGCTTCCTCTGGTAAGTTTCTCTCAGGCTTTTGTAAATACGGTCAGAGATCTCATTTGGTGACAGCTTGATATAATCCGGGCTGCTTATGGGAACTTCCACTGAAAGAACCCGCAATACAGTGAGGACAAACTCCTCATAATCAACATTTCCATGCAACTGGGCCACCAGGCTTTCGCAGACATCAAACATCATGTTGGCCACATCCACCTGAATCCTCTCACCATATAGTGCATGGCGTCGCTTGGTGTATATCACCTCGCGCTGTGAATTCATTACATCATCATATTCAAGCAACCTCTTCCGGATACCGAAGTTATTTTCTTCCACCTTGCGTTGTGCCCTTTCAATGGATTGTGTAATCAGCTTTGCCTGGATCGGCTCACCCTCATTCCATCCCATTTTTGCCATCCAGCCAGCAATACGATCTGAGGCGAACAAACGCATCAGTTCATCCTCGAGCGAAACATAAAACTGGGATGTTCCCGGATCGCCCTGCCGGCCTGCACGACCCCTTAACTGACGGTCAACGCGCCTTGATTCATGTCTTTCTGTTCCGATAATGGCAAGACCTCCGGCTTCCCGGACTTCAGGACTCAGCTTAATATCCGTACCGCGGCCCGCCATATTGGTGGCTATTGTTACAATACCGCTTTTCCCGGCCTCTGCAACAATCTCTGCTTCACGCTGGTGTAACTTGGCATTCAGCACGCTGTGCTTAATGCCCTTGATCTTTAACATCCTGCTTAAAAGCTCGGATATCTCAACTGAGGTGGTACCAACAAGCGATGGACGGCCCTGGTTATGTAACCTTACAATTTCCTCAATTACCGCATTGTATTTTTCACGCTTGGTTCGATAAACAAGATCTTCCTGGTCATTTCTGACCACCTTCCGGTGGGTAGGTACAACCACTACATCCAGTTTATAAATATTCCATAACTCACCAGCTTCCGTTTCAGCAGTCCCGGTCATACCGGCCAGCTTGTGATACATTCTGAAATAATTCTGGAGTGTTATAGTGGCAAAGGTTTGCGTTGCGGCTTCGACTTTCACCCGCTCTTTGGCTTCAATGGCCTGGTGCAATCCTTCAGAATATCTTCTTCCCTCCAGAATACGGCCAGTTTGTTCATCTACGATCTTCACCTTGTTATCCATTACCACGTAATCCACATCGATTTCGAACATGGTATACGCTTTCAGCAACTGGTTCACCGTATGAATGCGGTCTGACTTAATGGCATAATCCTGGAGAAGCTGATCTTTTTTCAGCAATTTGTCTTCCGGAGTAAGTCCGGCGTGCTCCAATTCGGCGATTTCCAACCCGATATCCGGCATGATAAAGAAATTAGGGTCGGAAGCTGATCCAGTAATTATATCAGTACCTTTTTCGGTCATTTCAACCGAATTCAATTTCTCATCAATAATGAAAAACAGATCATCTGTAGCCAGATGCATGTTTTTGCTGTTTTCCTGCATATAATGATTCTCGGTCTTAAGCAATAATGCCTTATTGCCCTGTTCACTGAGAAACTTGATCAGGGGTTTGCTTTTAGGAAGACCTTTGAAAGCCTGCAATAACTTGAATCCACCCTCTTCTGTCTTATTGTCAGCAATCAGTTTTTTCGCCTCGGCCAGTAAATTCGTTACCAGGTTGCGCTGAACTGCCACCAATTTCTCAACCTGTGGCTTGAATTCCTCAAAAGACTGGTCTTCGCCCCTCGGAACCGGGCCTGAGATGATTAAGGGAGTGCGGGCATCATCGATTAACACGGAGTCGACTTCATCAACTATGGCATAGTGATGTTTACGCTGAACCAGGTCAGACGGACTGATTGCCATATTGTCACGCAGATAGTCAAAACCGAACTCATTATTGGTACCATATGTGATATCTGCCTGGTAAGCTTTTCTTCTTGATTCGGAATTGGGTTGGTGTTTATCTATGCAATCCACTGTAAGGCCATGGAATTCAAAGATAGGGCCCATCCATTCAGAGTCACGTTTTGACAGGTAATCATTGACGGTTACAATATGTACCCCTCTGCCTGCCAGTGCATTCAGGAATACAGGAAGTGTTGCTACCAGTGTTTTGCCTTCACCGGTTGCCATTTCCGATATCTTTCCGGAGTGAAGGACCACCCCCCCAATCAGCTGCTCATCATAGTGAACCATATCCCAGGTAATGGGATTTCCGCCAGCCATCCAGGTACTCATCCAGCGAGCCTTATCATCAATAATCTGCACACTGCTGCGCTGGGCAGCGTAATTCCGGTCGAAGTCGTTTGCTGTAACTTCAATATATTCGTTCTCCTTAAATCTCCTCGCTGTTTCCTTTACAATTGAAAATGCATCCGGTAATACCTCCATCAGTTCATCTTCAATACCTGCAATGATTTCTTTTTCAATGCGGTCAATTTCGCGGTAAATCTCTTCAACCTTTTCCACTTCGAGGTTACCGGTTTCAATCTGAAGCTTATAATCCGCAATAATCTCATCTTTCTCTTTGACTGTACGCTGGATTTTATCCTTTATTTCAATTGTCTTTGCCCTTAACTGATCATGACTCATCTTTTCGATGAGCGGATACGCTGCCTGTATTTTTCTCAGGAGCGGCATGATCTCTTTAATATCACGCTGTGATTTATTACCGAAAAATTTATTCAGTATATTCGAAATTGCCATTAGATATAATATTCGTATTTATCATCAAACTTGAACCGGAATATTCCGGTTCAAAAACCGTGCAAAGTTAATGTATTAACTCATGCCGCAAAGCAATTTATGTTGTATTGCCTTGTATATGGAGATTTGTTTAAGCCATATGACTGATTATTTCATCGCCGAATCCTGAGCAACTCAATTTTGTCGCACCGGGCATCAGTCTTTCAAAATCATAGGTTACCCTTTTGGCAAGGATTGATGATTCAAGGCCCTTGGTAATCAGATTAGCAGCCTCGTGCCATCCAAGGTATTCCAGCATCATTACACCTGACAGAATTACTGAACCAGGATTAACCATGTCCTTACCAGCATACTTGGGTGCAGTTCCATGAGTGGCTTCAAAAACGGCATGACCTGTCATATAATTGATATTGGCACCGGGTGCAATACCAATTCCACCTACGATTGCAGCGAGAGCGTCTGAAATATAATCGCCGTTGAGATTCAATGTGGCAATCACTGAGTATTCGGCCGGACGAGTAAGTATCTGCTGAAGAAAAGCATCGGCAATAACATCTTTCACAACGATTTTCCTGCCTGTTTTGGGATTATCAAAAGAACACCAGGGACCATTGTCAATCTCTACGGCTCCAAATGATGATTTGGCCAGGGCATAGCCCCAGTCACGAAACGCACCTTCAGTATATTTCATAATATTTCCCTTATGTACAAGGGTTACAGAAGGCAGATCATGATTGATTGCATATTGAAATGCAGCAAGGACAAGTCTTTCCGTTCCCTCTTTTGAAACCGGCTTTATGCCGATAGATGAGGTCTCAGGAAAACGGATCTTTGAAACATTCATTTCTTTCTGCAGGAAGGCAATGATCTTTTTTGCTTCCGGTGTTCCCTGCATAAATTCAATACCGGCATAGATGTCTTCCGCATTTTCCCGGAAGATCACCATGTTGGTTGTAGAAGGATCCTTTACAGGTGAAGGAACTCCGGCGTAATATTTGACGGGACGGAGACAAACGTACAAGTCAAGAATCTGACGAAGTGCAACATTGAGCGAACGGATACCACCTCCGACTGGAGTAGTGAGGGGACCTTTTATGGCAACCAATGATTCCCTGATCACCTGGAGAGTTTCTTCAGGTAACCAGTTCTGGGTAGCCTTATAGGCTTTTTCCCCTGCCAGGACTTCACGCCATACAATTTTGCGCCTGCCTTTATAGGCTTTGGCAACTGCAGCATCAAAAACCTTTACAGATGCAGCCCAGATGTCAGGTCCGGTTCCATCGCCCTCAATAAAGGGAATAATAGGATCATCGGGTACTACCAATGATTTATTGACCAGGGTAATTTTGTGTCCTTCCATGGAGATATGTTTTAAAGATTATTCGAGTTCCAGATTTAAGTTTTGTCTGAATTTTGATAATACCGGATTCTTCCTGCTAAGATATTTGAATTTCTCTTCACTTGTATAAAGACGCACCTGTGCCGGACCAACAGGTTCCAATAATTCGGCTTCAATAGTGATGAGATCATTCTGCAGCTGACTTCGCAGGTATTTTTCCAATTCGGTTTTTGTAGAAGAATTGAAATCCTCTAGCTGATCCCTGTTATTTAATTTGATTGAAATAACCGCTATTCCGGTCAGCGAGGGTTGAACGCTTTTCAGTGTGACTGCCATTCGTGGCTTTTCTTCTCTCATCTGAACTGCGAAATTATTCCAGCTTTCAACCAGCAATTCCTGTGTTACCGGGGTCTGTTTAATATTTCCGGATTCTGCGACAGAGTCGCTTAAACCTGCGGGTTGTGATACTGGCAGTTCCGTTTTTTTACCAGCCTGAAGGGCTTCTTTAATTGAAATGCGGTGCGACGATTGGTAAGACGGGTCGGGTTCGGTATAAATGACCGGTTTTTCTGCCCCGGGCTGGGGAGAAGGACGGGGGCCTGCTTCTGCAGGTGCCGGTGCCGCTGTCATTGCAGTCACCTGTGCCGTTAAAGATGTTTGAACTTGAGGCTTTTCCGGCCCGGGTTCTGATGCAACTATATCAGGGATTTTAAGAGCCGGCTGTTCCGGATTCAGGTTTTTTTTTTGAGCCTGCAGATTGCAAAGCCGGATGAGTGAAATCTCCACGTGAAGGCGTTGATTCTTACTTGCCTTATAGGTAAGTTCACACTGATCGCAGATCACCAGTGCCTGGAACAGGAAATCGGATTCACAGACTATGGCCTGTTGCCTGTACCTGGTCTTTAGGGAATCACTTACCTCAAGAAGCTGAACAGTAGAGGCATCCTTACAAACCAACAGATCACGGAGGTGGGATGAAAGACCACCGATAAAATTCTGCCCGTCAAATCCCCGCTGCAGGACCTCATCAAATATTACAAGGGCACCGGCTGCATCCTGTTTCAGAAAAGCGTCTGTAACTTTGAAATAATATTCGTAATCAAGTACATTGAGGTTTTCAAGTACCTCGGCATAGGTAATGTTTTTCTGTGAAAAACTGGCTACCTGGTCAAAAATGGAAAGCGCATCACGCATGGCACCGTCTGCCTTCAGGGCAATTACATTCAGGGCCTCTTCTTCAAACCTGATGTCTTCGAGCTTTGCGACATGGGAAAGGTAGCCTACGATATCTTCAACCCTTATCCTGTTAAAATCAAATATCTGACAACGGGAAAGAATGGTGGGGATTATCTTGTGTTTTTCAGTTGTGGCCAGGATGAAAATCGCATGGGCAGGAGGTTCTTCCAGTGTTTTGAGAAATGCATTGAAGGCAGCCTGCGAAAGCATATGAACCTCATCGATGATATAAATACTGTATTTTCCAACCTGCGGCAATATTCTTACCTTATCAATCAGGCTGCGTATGTCATCAACGGAATTATTGGATGCAGCATCAAGTTCATGTATATTGTAGGAACGCGATTCACTAAATGACTTGCACGATTCGCATTGCTCACAGGCTTCGATGCTTTCCGACAGGTTAAAACAATTGAGTGTTTTGGCAAAAATCCTGGCACAAGTTGTTTTACCCACACCCCGGGGACCACAGAAAAGGTATGCATGAGCTACCTGTCCCGATCTGATGGCACTCTTTAGCGTATTGGAAATGGCGGGCTGTCCGACAACGGTGTCAAAATTGACCGGTCTGTATTTTCGTGCTGATACTAAGAAATTACTCATGCAGGATATGATTCTCTGCAAAGATAATAAAAAGGGACCAGATGAATTATGAATGAGGAATTATGAATGATGAATTTGAGGTTTGAGGTTTGACCGGATGCTGGATACTGGAACTGAGATCGATTACCTGACTGCATGACTGCATGACTGCATGACTGCATGAACTATTGAATGAAATCGTACAGACAAGGCAATGCCTTGTCTCTACAAATCCAACTGCAAAACTCCTTGTCCCTTGTCCCTTGTCCCTTGTCCCTTGTCCCTTTTTACGGGATCAACCGGATATTTCCGTAATGCGAGTTTACCGATACTTCCGCGGAGGGATTTCCGTTTCCGCCGATTACTCCGTTCACCTTCATCTCGCTGTTTTCATCAAACCGGTTAACTCTTGCACCGTTTTGAGGGTAAACGATTTCACAATATTTTCCGTATGCATCAAGCTTATAAGATGTGCCGGGATCAATTCCCAGCTTGTATGTTCCATAGCTGTTGGTAGCCTTTATGCTTTCAAACCCTGAAGATATCCTGTCAATAATTACATCGGTATACTTAGTGTCGAGCTGCAGTTTACCCGACAACTCCCGGATCGTAAAATGTCCGTACCCTGCGGTAGTTATAAAATTATTCAGCTTGCCGATCTCATAAGTATCATATTTTGATTCACTTACGATGGAACTACCATTGGTGACATAAACCTTTGAATATTTGCTCATTATAGCAAGTGCCTTGCTTTCGGTAATGCTGATATTTGAATATTTGATATCCAGCGCAAGCCACTTCGTTTCCTGAATGGAACAACCATTGGAATATGCCAGGTATACCTTGCTTAGCGGTTCCTTTGAGTCGTGGATAATCTTATTTGCCGTGAGCTTTCCATATTTTATATCTAATGTGGATGTACCTGTGAGCTCATCCACAAATACGTTCCCATATTTATTTGAAAGATTTAGTGGCACAGTCTTAGGCATGCGTACAGAATAGTTAATCTCCAATCCTCCGTCGCCCATATTGAAACCCCGGAACATTTTGCTGAAATCATCCTGAAGCTGGGTTTCCGCCCTAACCATATCCCCTTGCTGTGAAATTTCGATCTTCACCATTTCAAGAATAGCGGCACCACGCTCTTTGTCACGTACATTAACTTTTACAGTTACCTCAATTGTCAGTGTCGGCTCTATTGTATTTACGACATTCACATTTCCGTATTTGTTTGATAATTCAAGTGTTGTATTTGCATTTACCGGAAAATCCCTTTTAATAATTTTCGTCTGGCTGTTTTGCGCCAGCAGCCCAAATGTCACCGAAATTATGATCAGCGTGGCAAATGATCTTTCTTTTGAAAATAATGTTTTCATAATCTTTTGATTTAAAGAATTGTGGTATTTATTTTTTGGGCTCTGGCTATAATCACATCCATCATTTCAATTTTTACCTGGTAAAAATTGATAATGGCCGACATGACCCTTTCATCATCAGGATTCTGCTTCAAATCGTATTTCATAGCCTGCACCTGTTCATCCATGGCTGACAGTTCCTGCAATACTTTCTTTTTCTCAGCCTGGTCATTGTTAAAAGCTAATTGTTGAATTTTATTATAGTAAATATTGAGTTGTGATGTATAAAACTTCTCGGCTTCATTCAATTCCTGGTTGGGCTTGTCAAGCGCAACGTTTTTAATTTGAGAGTCAATTAACCCGAATTCTTTCACGGCAAAATAAGATATGACAATTCCCAGCACCAGGATGGCAGCAACCCTGAATAACACAATTTTCAAACCTGGCCTGCGGGATGAATGCAGCGTATTTAACCGGCTACTGAACCGTTCTTCATGTCCCGGTCCGGGTTCTTCGTTATCGAACATCCCGCCATGTTGCTGAATAAAATCGTCAATTGTTTTCATTTCATTCCTTCTTTAAATATTCTACCAGCTTTTTCTTTGCCCGGGCAAGCTGTGACCGGGAAGTAGATTCACTGATACCCAAAATCAAAGCTATTTCTTCATGGTCATACCCTTCGAATAAAAAAAGTGAAAGAACTACCCTGAAACCTTCCGGAAGATGTTGAACTGCATCCTTAATCCTGAGAACCTGCCGTTCGGTTTCTTCCTGTGTCTGGTCATTTTCAAAATTCACTGCCGTCTCATCTTCCTGCTTTTCATCCAGTTCTTCAAACCGCAATTTTTTAGCCCTGAGCACGTCAATCGATTTATTGATGACGATACGCTTAAGCCATGAACCAAAACTCATCTCACCCCTGTATTGGTTCAGTTTCAGAAAAGCTGTCAAAAAAGCATCCTGCATCACATCTTCAGCTTCCACCCTGTCATTTAGCATCCGAAGGCAGGTGTTATACATGGCCTTGTAATACAACCTGTAAATTTCTTCCTGGGCCAGTCTGCTACCACTTCGGCATTTTTCAATCAAATCCTGATGAATGTTGAAAGATGATCGCTCAATCATTTACTCAATTTATAGACGGAAAATTAATTGAAATGCTGCAAATATTTTTATTGATCTGATTATTTAATGAAAGTTAATTTGAAAATGAGAAAATTGAGTCTACTCCGAAAATGGTTTTTATAGCCACAAAGGCGCAAAGACACAAAGTTTTAATTATATAATACCTTTTTTCGTGCTTTAGTACCTTGTATGTTTTTTCTTTTAATTCAAAACTCCGTGGGCCTCCGTGAAAAACTCTGTGTTCTCTGTGTAACTATAATACCGAATGCAATGAGGTTTCGTGCCTTAGTGCCTTTGTGGCGAATATCAATAATTCTCTTTTTCAAGTAGATTAATGGTCTAAAGATTTGAAAATATGAAGATTTACTTCGCCCGCCGTAGCTTCAGCGAAGGTGGAAGATTGGCTGCGTCCGCCTAATCTTCAAATTTTATTCCCTTCGGTCATGAAAAAGTTCAAATTTTCAAATTATTGTATGAGATGGTACCACTGAAAGTTCTGCACAGCCATGCATGAAGGCATATCATTAAATTCCGGATCTATATAGAAATAAATGCCGCATCCAAGCTGAAGTGCCTCGCCCGAAAGTATGTTTTTACGGTGTTCCTTTGAGTTCATCCATCCCGTTATAAGTGACTCTCCCAAAGATAAATATGTATGTGGTTTCAGCAATTCTCCCTCGGGCTTGAAACTGAATTTCCCCTTTCCGCGCAGGTAAACCGTCTTTTTTGAGGTATACTGCAAGCCATAACCTTCAATAATATTCTCGGCCAGGAAAGGATTGCTGATCTTATTCAGTTTAGCCCTGTCATTTGGCGAATATTTACTGGCTGTTTTAGTATTCATGTGGCTGAAGAAACCCTGCTTTACCATATCCTCGGCATGCATATGCGCTGTTTCTTCAAGCTCCATGGAATAAGCAAGTGGCGGGAGGTTATACTTTGCCCTCACCTCATTTGTAAGGAAAAACAATACTGCCTGCAATCTTGTCAAATCTGGATGGGCAAGATCCAACATTTCGCTGTAACGCTTGTCAGTACGAAAGTTTATATGGGAATATCCCGAGTGGTAATCCTGTTCATCCGAAATCCGGCCGGCAGATACGCACATGACGAACAGAAACAGTAAAAACGTAATCCGCATCATCATTTTCGAAGTTTATAAGGCAAAAATACAATTTCCAAAACAAAATAAACGGAATTCCGGGCCGTTGGTATCATTGAAAACACGATCAGTACTTTTATTTCAGAACTTTATGTGGTATTTTTAACCTGTTCATCGAAATGAGTTAGCGCAAATACAGCATAACCTCATGGATAATAAGGAAATCAGAATTTTATATATAGAAGACAACCTGGCTGACAGGTTGTATTTCCAGCATGAATCAAACGATTCAGCCTTCCCATTTAAATCAGATGTTGCTGCCTCAGTAAAAGATGCGATCACTTTTCTAAAAAAGAATACATATCATGCGGTAGTATCTGACTTCTATCTGGGAGATGGACAGGCTATTAATCTTCTTCCGCATCTGGGCGATTCCCCTTTGATCATTATCACCGGTGAGGGCAGTGAGGAAATAGCCGTCAAAGCCCTTAAGGCAGGTGCTTATGACTACCTCATAAAGGATTTGAATTACAATTATCTGAAAATTCTTCCCATTACTGTATTTAAAACCATTGAACAGAAAAAGCAACGTGATGAATTATACAAGTATCGCACAGAACTGGAAAAGATTGTGGAGGAAAGAACAAATGAATTGATTTCTTTGTTTGAGTCTGTACGTGAAAACGAGACAAATTTCAGGAACATATTCAACGGTACCAGCGATGGCATGTTTATATCTGACATGAATTATAAAATTCTTGAGGTAAATGATACGTTATTAAAGCAATTCGGCATTGACAGGAATTTTGTGCTGAAAGAGGACCTGATTGATTACGTTATGCCAACATTTAAAGATGTCATAGGGGAACGCCGTAAATTGCTGGGCGAAGGAATTGCAGTCGGACATTTTGAAATTGAAGTTGTTTCTCCTTTTTCCAATAAAATAATACCCGTTGAAATCAGCAGCGTACCGATCGTATTTAACCGGAAACAAGCTGTTCTAACGATTGTTCGGGACATCACAGAAAGGAAATTCCTGTCGCGCCGGCTGATTGAAGCCATAATTCAGACCGAGGAGGTTGAGCGGACCAGGATTGCCAAAGACCTTCATGATGAAATCGGACCGCTTATGTCCGCCCTGAAAATATACATTACCTCTTTTATGGAAAATGAAAACATTGACAGAAAGAACAATATTGCAAGCCACATAAGCATTATAATCAGGGATATGATCGAATCTATCAAGAATATATCAAATGACATGAGCCCTCATATTCTGGTGAATTTTGGCTTGATGGCGGCTATTCAAAATATCTCCGATCTGTTTACCAGAAATATTGCCATACATTTACAGTCGAATATCGGAAAGACCAGATTTCCTGAAATTGTTGAATCGGTTGTTTACAGGGTTATCAAAGAACTGATAAATAACACGATCAAGCATTCCCAGGCCCATGACATTTATATTAGCTTGAATTACAGTACATTATCACTAGATTGCCGTTATAAGGACAATGGAATCGGTTTTGACCTGAACAAATATTTTAATGCACCGGCGAGGGGCATGGGTCTCAATAATATCAAATCAAGAATACAGTCACTAGGAGGACGTATGGACATGATCACGAGTCCGGGAAACGGATTTGAACTACTTCTGAGCTTAAAAACTGCAGCTGTCAATTATGATAAATAAAAAATACAGGGTCATTATCGCTGATGACCATTCCCTGTTCCGTCAGGGTTTGAAGCTTATCCTGATGGAATTGAACGACATTGAAGTGATTGCTGATGTGCCTAACGGAAAGGAGCTCGTTGAAATCGCAGGCATACTGGTACCGGATCTCGTTATTATGGATATCAACATGCCCTTTCTGAATGGAATAGAGGCAAGCAGGATCCTGGCAACGGATCATCCTGAAATTAAAATTCTGGTTGTATCAATGTATGGCGATGAACAATACTACAACAGTGTCATTGAAAACGGGGTTAAAGGATTTATTCTGAAAGATGCGGACAATTCGGAATTAAAAACTGCTGTTCGTGATATTCTGAATGGCAAAACCTATTTTTCCCAGGAATTGCTTCTCAGGCTTATACGCAGTAAGCAAACTCCGGCTAATATCAATCTTACCAGTCGTGAACAGGAGATCCTTGAATTGATCTGCCAGGGTTTGGGAACGGCTGAGATATCTGCCAGACTGTTTTTAAGCGACCGTACCATTGACAATCACAAGGCAAACCTGTTTGCAAAGACAGGCTGTAAAAACAGCCTGTCCCTTGTAATCTTTGCATTTAAGAATAATCTTGTGTCGCTGAAGTAAGCTATTACTTCGTCATCTCTACTTCCTGTTGCATTTGTTTTTTATGTGGTGCATGGGGATGCCAGCCAACAGTGTAATACATTACAAAAAAGCCAATTACATAGGCGACGGTTACATGCCAGCCCTTTTTAATATAATTCACCGTATTCTTGGCTTCGGGATACATATTGGATAATGCAACTCCGGCGGATGAACCGAACCAGATCATGGAGCCTCCAAATCCGACGGCATAAGCCAATACTCCCCAATCATACCCGCCCTGCTCCAGGCAAAGTTTTGTAAGCGGTATATTGTCAAACACGGCAGAAACAAAGCCCAATGCAAAAGCCGTCCAGTGTGAAGCAGGGGGCAGGTCTTCCACTGGCATCAGGGATGCGCAGGTGACAAGGGCCATCAGGAAGACCGTTCCCATCCAGGCGTTCTTCAATTCACCCCAGGGTGTTTTTCTTAAAAATCCGCCAATTAGAATGGCAATCCAGACTCCGGCAGCCGGGAAATCGAGTGTCCAGTTTGTGAAAATGGCACAGATCAGGATGAAAAAAACAATTCCGATCCTTCCCCAGTCAACCTTTACATTTTTGGGACTGTCACTTACAATCCGATGATACCGGTCTTGCTGAATTGATGCTATTATACCAAAAACTGCAATTGCCGCAAATGAAGCTATAAAAGCATGCAATACATCCAGTGGATTAACCCCGTCAATCCACATCAGGGTGGTGGTGGTGTCACCCACAACGCTGCCCGCCCCTCCTGCATTGCTCGCTGCAATAATGGCAGCCAGATAACCCAGATGTACCTTGCCTTTGAATACTACAAGCGCAATTGTACCACCGATCATGGCAGCAGCTATATTGTCGAGGAATGAGGATAATATCGCG
>CAVQXX010000010.1:0-248773 GCA_963717995.1 uncultured Bacteroidales bacterium | reverse complement strand
AAAACGCGATCATGGCTGCTGTTAAAGCTTACCAGCGGGACAACTATCCTCCGCAACGCTGCCTCTGAACCACATATTCAGGAGTTATGTCAATTCTTGAACTTGCTTGGGGCTCAAATAGAGAATATTGGATCCAACACACTCGTCATACATGGTGTGGATGTGCTGCACGGTGGTGAATTTACGATAGGGCCAGATTATCTTGAAGTGGTCAGCTTGGTCGGAGCGGCTGTCGTTACCCGTAGTTCAATCCGCATCCGGAAAGCAGCGCCTGAATATCTTGGTATGATCCGACTGGTTTTTGGTCGTTTAGGTGTTGAATGGAAGGTTGATGATGAAGACATCATTGTCCCTGCCGAACAAAAATTAACCATTGAGCCCGACCTGGGGGACGCGATCCCTACCATCAGCGTTATGCCATGGCCTTCATTTCCAACCGACCTGATGAGTATCGCCATTGTGGTAAGCACCCAATCACGCGGCAGCGTCCTATTTCACGATTGGATGTACCCCAGCCGGATGTATTTCACCGATAAGCTGGTATCCATGGGCGCCCAAATCGTTCTTTGTGATCCTCACCGCTGTATTGTTCAAGGTCCGAGTCAACTATACGGCGAGAATCTAGAAAGCCCCGACATCCGAGCAGGGATGTCTCTCGTGTTAGCTGCATTAGCGGCGGAGGGAAAATCGGTAATTCGTAATGTGGGACAAATAGACCGAGGGTACGAAAAAATTGATGAAAAATTAAGTACCTTAGGGGCTCACATCATCCACGAAAGGAATCAGTAATCTTAAATTAATAAAAAAACAGAGGGGAGCAGGTTATTGCTCCCCCTTGTGTTTTTATGTTCTTTGGCTTGCGACGCCTAAGAATTGCTCAACCATGGTTTTCAACATGGGAGCCGGTGCCGCGCCCACATGCCGGTAAACTAATTTTCCGCCAAAGAAAAACAACATGGTTGGAATACCCTGATCCCATATCGTCCAGCCCACTCCTGGTTTTCATCGGTGTTTACCTTTGCCACGATCAGTTTGCCCGCATGTGTTTTCGCTATTTCATCGAGTACCGGCGCAACCATCTTACATGGCCCACACCAAGGCGCCCAAAAATCCACAATCACAGGCAGCGCAGATTGTAAAACGCTCTTTTCAAATGTTGCATCGCTTACATGCACGGGTTCATTGGTCATATTTTTCTCCTCAATAATACTGTTTTAGATGCTGGATGCCCGTTTGGGTTACAACCTTATCGAATAATATGGACTCTTTTTCCCTTGCAATTTCAGGCTGCTTCTCCCGGCCTGAGAATTCGATATGACCAACGCACTGCGGCGCCTCGCACGGCACTAGCACTGGCCGAACAGTATTTATCTTCCGATAAATGGATTGCTTGCTCCACGGCGGCGGACAGGCGCGGAAGCGGAATCGTCAAAGACCTTATCGAGCGAAACCTCGCCCTCGACCTGCGTCACGGCGCTCGGATCATCGAATATAGAAACGGGACGGGAAGCGGGCAACTAACGCGCAGTTCTTCGATGCCGCCTTGTCGCTCGGCCTCTTTGGCTCTTCGGCGTCTCCCTCGATGGGCGCGAAGCCCAGGCCGTCGCCGTCATTGGCGGGAGACTTGCCCGCGCAGGGGCTGTTTCGACGCCGTTTCGGCGGCCGCCAGCAATCGCTTCGCTTGCGACGAAGTAAGGCGGCCGTGCTTGATCAACCGCTTTGCCATGGCCTCGGCGGAAATCGGCGTGGGCGACCTCGCGATCTGCTCGCGAAGGCTTGCCAGAGTGCGAGCCGAGAGCAGCTCTCTTTTTCTTCCAAAACCGCAAGGAAACGTTCGATAGAAATCATAATTACATCTCGCTGTCGTCCGCGGTCGCCAACCGCACATGTTCCATGCCTTCGGTATTGCCCGCGTCGAGAACTCGGACGACGGTCTCGTGCATTGCTTCGCCGTTAGCCAGCACAATGAGGTTCGTCGGCCCGTGGCCGCTTGGGCCGATCGTCTGTCGTGCTTCTCTGAGTTTCAGTAAGAGATCCTGTTCGCTCGGCGACTCGCTGTCGTTGACCCAGATCGTATTGTCGGCGTCGATCCGAACGATCACGTTATCGTCGGTGTCGATGTCTTCCATGGTCTTCGCCGCGCTCTTGTCGCGCTGTTCGGCGCCGGCACCTCCAACGCCTTCTGTAGAGCAAACGAGGCCGTGACAAGGAAGAAGATCAGCAACAGGAAGACGCAATCGATCATGGGCGTCATGTCGATTTCATCGTCGACCGCGACCTTTCGCTCGAAGGTGACAGCGGCGTCGATATCGTCGTCGGATGGTGTTGCGTGTTCGGTCATCGTATCTCGAATACTGCGAGGAACAACCTGATCCCTTCGACTTTTCCGGCGGCGGTCGCCACCTGCACAACCTCGCGCTGTTTCACGGTGCGTTCGGCCTTAACCAGGACGCTGGTCTTTCCTTCCTGAAAGCCTTTGCGAACGGCGTCGGTGACTGCGGCCTGTTGTGCGGCCGGTTCGTCGGGCAGCGGCTCGCCCGTCTTGCCGTCGGCCAGGTAAACCAGGGCCGGTCCCGGCGATTGGCGGTCGGCGATGGTGACGATGACCGACTTGTTGGGATCGGCGGCCGCTCCGTCGCGCACGGGGGCCAACTCGACGGCCGTCGTCAAATCGGGGATCGACCCGACCAGGAAGAAGATCAGCAACAAGAAAACGCAGTCAATCATCGGCGTCATGTCGATTTCGTCGCTCTCTCGCTTGGGAGGACGAAACTTGACAGCGGCGCCGGCGTCGGCGTCTTCGTCGAAAAACTCGTTATGTGCTTCATTTCGAGCCATGCGCATCACTCCGGCGTCGTGGCTTTTCCGATCACGTTCTTCATTCCTTCCATGAGGCGTGCGACTCCGTAGCCGACGAGTTCCTCGAGCTTGCGAATGCGACTGATGCTGTTGATGCAGAGAATCAGAGGAATGGCGATGGTGAGGCCCAAGGCGGTTGTGACCAGGGCGAGGCTGATGTCGCCCGCGAGTTAGTGACGAAATTGATTGGAAACCAGTCTGTTGTTGTAAGTGATCAGTAAAGGAAGTTTTGCAGTTTTGCAGTTAAGCAGTTATGCGGTTCTGCGGTTCTGCAGTTCCGCGGTCTATTAGTCTTTAAGACATTTCCATATCTGCACATTCCCACATTAGCCCATTAGCATATTAGCACATTTGCACGTTTTCAAATTTTCAAATTTTCAAATTAATTCATTGTTCGTTGCTTTCAATAATTTTCTATATTTGCAGCCCATACATACTTAACAGGGCCCCGTAGCTTAATTGAATAGAGCATCTGACTACGGATCAGAAGGTTATAGGTTTGAGTCCTATCGGGGTCACCAGTAAAATCGGGCCATTCAGAAGTTTTTCAACTGAATGGCTTTTTCATTTGCACCAAAATTTGCACCATAGTATTACTGATATCGTCTCACAAATTATTACACCTTGTCATTATTGATTTCGATTCTGAGACACCTCAACTGGAATTGAGCCAAATCAATGGTTATTATTACATGAATCATTCTCCTGAATAGTATACATCATCATTTATATACCTATATATCAATCATATGTAATAAACCTTCAGACTTAACCGACGTAAACTATGACAAACAGGAGAGCCATGAAGAATTTATTAGCAGGGGCAATCATCTCAATATTTTGTTTTACTGGTGTGCTGTGCCAAACACCTGATACACTGATAAGAACCAGGTATGGAATTGAGCTTAACCAGTTCATAACCGGTAGCGGTTTTGCATCAGGTACGGAGCTTTATGTTACAGTAATTCCTGATCATAGGAAGAATATCAGTTTAGGGTTATATTTTTGTTCTGAGCAAAAGAAAATAACAGGCTTAACCATTCACTATGAGAGGGCATTAAGGAAATATACAGACCATCAAAAGGTATTTCCATATGCATTTTATAATATGATTTATAGATTTACAAAAACCAGGGAAGTTTTAATAGACAAAAATAAGGAAGCAGATTTGGTACTTTATAAATCACTTGAGCATCACCTTGGAATCGGTATTCGAATTAGCCTGGCAAGAGATCTATACTTAAATGGCGCTTTAGGATATGGTGTTTATCTTGGTTCAATTAAAAAACCTTCCGAACCCAATCCAATAACAGGTGAAATATCAGGCGGAAATGGTTTAGGAGTTATTACAAAAATTGGTTTTGCATATATGTTTTAATATAGTTGAAGAAAACTGTTTTATTGATTAAAGTGGTGTTTGATTATTTCTATTAATGCTTCAATCTTAATAGGTTTTGAAATAAAATCAATGGCCCCAAGATTTTGGGTTGCTTTTATTGACTCCGGAGAATCATAGGCCGACACAGCGATAATCGGTATCTTTTCTATTTTAAGTGACTCTCTCATCTTAAGGAAATCATAACCTGAAATGTCCGGCATACTTAAATCCAACAGAATCATATCAGGCATTTGAGTGCCAATTATTTGAATTGCCTCTTCAACACTAAGGGCAGGCAATGCCTGGAAACCCGCCTTATTTAATGCATATTCCAATATAATAAGCGCCGTATTTGAATCATCAATACATAAAATGTTTTTCATCATTCTTCTTTCATTCTTCACTGTGCATAAAACTACAAATAAAAGTATTGAATTTGCTTAGTATTGCAATTAATTTAAAACCCTTTTAACGCACTAATTTCTATTTTTCATATTATCAAAGAAATATAAAAAAAATTAACTCATAATGTGCTAATTTTGCTATATATTTTATGTCATATTAATAACTAATGAGTTCAACTGAATGCCTATTGCCTACCTATAATGCCCTTACTCCCGATCAGATTTTTAAGATTAATGAGAACAGTCTCATTGTAAGGCATAAGAAGGGTGAAATTATCTTCAGTCAGGATAAACCTAAATCTAATTTATTGTTTCTTTGTTCAGGACTGGTTAAAATCTACAAAGAAGTTCAGAATGACAAATCTCTAATACTTAAAATCGTTGGTCGTGGTAATTATATCGGACTTATTTCAGTTTTTTATGGTAACCGGTATCAATTTTCTGCTACCGCCCTCGAAGATTGTGAATTAGTATATATCAGCATTCCCGTAATAAGGGAAGTTCTAGTTGAAAACGGCCTTTTTGCATTACAAATGATGCAGCAATTCAGCCTTGAAGGGATGGAGCTCCTGAATAAGTTGATATATTTTCCGCAAAAACAAATTCCCGGCAGGATGGCTGAAGTCTTATTGTTTTTTTCATCTGAAGTCTATGGCAATGATCATTTTACATTGCCTTTGTCCAGGCAGGAGCTGGCCGATTTGGTGTATTCAACAAAAGAGAGCGTCAGTCGTACCCTCACTGAATTCAAAAATGACAAGATGATTGATATTGAAGACAGGAATATTACACTTATAAGTATCGACCTTCTGAAAATACTAAGCAAATTGGGATAAATATTAGCTTAACCAGTTTCATTATCTTCCCCACAATAATTTCCGGCAAAGATTTCCATCCGGATTCTTAATATTAACGATGATTATTTGTGTATTGGTATTAATGTCAAGATAATGCCGGGTTTCACCTTCTAATTTCTGCTGCAGTATTTTTCGTCCCAAAATATCATATACAAAAATGTCAGTTTCTTTTTTGACCGAAGTAAGGTCAATGATCAGTTGAATACCGTCTGAATAAATATTGGCAGGAAGTTCTTGTTCGGTGTGGTTATTAGCAGGTCCAAAATGCAAAACAAAGCGATTTGCATCATCAGCTTTTGAAGCAGTAAAACTGTACATTTTTTCAACTATCATATTTTGAATGCGATGCATTTGACGATCTTCGAGCAAAACGGTTTCAAATTTACTTTGGTCGAAATTGATATTAATAGTATAATTCCCATCTGTCCCTGGTTTAAACATCACCGGTACCGCGGGATTTTCAGCTGTATCAGTAAGGTATCGCACTGAATAATTTTCACCCCCGGATGACATAAAAAGACTAGGGGAGGAAGCTACATTGCTGAAAAGTTTTGTTGCACCCGGTTCGTTCGAATAATAACCAAAAAGTAATTGTACCTCATCAAAACTATCGTCTTTTTCCGATTGCACCACCAGGCTTACAATATCAGGAATTACTTTTGTATTTTTCAACCAAACTCCTATTCCATCAGTAAGACGCACATCATTATCCATACCCAGGTTTCCGGCACCGGTTGCCTTCACAAAATATCCCTGCATGGGAGCAATATATCTTGTGACTGAATTGGTCCCGCTACCAGTTGCTGAATTGAACACTCCGTAATTATTGGCCGTCGGGTTCCATATCCAAATATCGTATCCACCACCGCTACTGACGAGGTCGGATCGTGACCAGCCCGAAGATGCCTGCCAGTCAATGGAAGACGGATAAGGGTTGCCAACCAGGTTGAACCCCTTAAGACTTAAATCGTTACTAATATAAGTCAGTCCGAATTCCAAGGGTCCGTTATTCAACCTTCCGGCAAACTCTTTTGTAGGGTTGGCGGCCTGTACCGAATAGAGATATCCGCGACCCACCATGAAATCATTTCCGGGATGAACAGTGTTCCAGTTAATTGTTGAAGTAAGGTCAAGATTATAAATCCAACAGTTGTTCGGTTCGTTCCATAAATATAAATCGTACCCTGTTCCATTGCCATAGGTTCCGGAAGGTAACCATGAACCACTTATGGGCTGATCTGCCACTGGCGACGACAGGAAATGCCATGCTTCCGCGGATCCACTAATGTAGCGCTGTACCGTAGCAGGTACATTGTTTGTATTATGAATAAGCGATGCTGTCCCTGTTGCATCTGATAGCAGTACAAAACCTGCATTGCCAGCGTTGTTGGTGAGAGTGCCCAAAGCAGTTAACCCGGATGTTGGGGAAACAGATAAATTGCATCCATTTGCTATTGACATATCTCCGTCAATACTCACATCTTCCAGAATTGTAGCGGAGGCAGTACCCGATAGTGAAAAACTGCCAGCTATGTATAAAGCGCTTACAGGCATTGTCTTTACTCCATTTCCGCTAAGGCTTAAGTTGTAATAACCGGGAGTAGGACTTACAGGGTTTATAATGGTTTGATCGGCTCCGTTGTATTCTATTGTATTTGTATTGGCAGTAAAGTCAAGTATACTTGTTGCATCAGCAATAAGTTCTCCTGCAATCCTAATTATGCTGCCTGAAGTTGGCTGTATATACGTATTCGCAAGTACACTTATATCATTAAAATCAGTAGTACCGGCTATGGTTGCAATACTCGAGGTGGAACCATTTGCAAAAATAACGGTACCATCAGTAGAAGTAAATGTTCCATTATTAACCCAAGCGTTGGTTCCACCATAAATAGTTAAGTCATAATCATTCATGGTTAACGTAGCTCCTGATTCAATTTCAATTGTTTTGGCAACTGCCGGGGTACTACCCGGTAGAAGGTTACGGTATGGATATGTGGTTGAAAGATCTCCTGGAATTAACACATCATCGCCAGCTGATGGCACCCCACCAGACCAGTGACCGGGCAAACTCCAATCGCCGGGATAAGAGGCGGAACCAAGACCTGTCCAGGTAATTACTGATACATTGGTATAACCTAAGCCATATTGTTTGGCAAACGTTGTGGCAGGAGCAATGAAATTAATAGCCATGCCAACCAGTCCAATCCAATTGTCTATGGCATCGTATGATGTTTTTCCGTTAACATATGTATTACCGCCGGTAGCCAAACCATCGTAATCGTTCCAGAAAGTGATTTCTGTTTCATCGGTCTCGCTTCCGTTTAACTCACTATCCAAATAGTGCAATTTCAACCATGCTCTATCGGTGCCTCCACTCTGTGCAAAGCTGTAAAATCTTTTTACTGCTACACCTCTCCATACCGGAGCAGTACCAATTTCAATTTTGCAACTTACCCAGGTTGGTTTTGTACTGCTTGGAACTCCCAAAAATGACAATCGGGTGTATTCATTTCCAAAACAGTACTCTTGTTCATTATTAAAAGTATGCTCCCTTTTCACAATTCCGGTAACATCGCCAATTCCAACAAAGTGACCTGATTCACCTATGTTGAATGTATTAGAACCCATATCCAATGCTCCTTTAGTGGCCGACGGATTAGCACTAAGCAGGTTTATAATGCCGGTTAGGGTGATATCGCCATTGGAAGTAACTCCACCGGCGCCATTTATGGTTATATTCGTTACGCTTCCGGTAAAAATTGAAGTTGGTAAAGTTATTGGAGCGGTATTTGTAAATGCAAGTGTTGCATTTGCGTTGCTGGCATCAATAGTCCCAGTTGTTCTTGTTGGTGAGCTGCCTCCAATAGTAAACGTATTTGATGATAAGGTTAGCGTACCTGATGCTAAATCGAGCGATCCTTCAACGGTAATATTTTGATTACCCAGGCTAACTCCACCTGAACGATTAATGGTAAGATTATTGATAGTTGGAGATGTGGTGAAAAGATTGATTGGCATAGTAATGGCCGTTGTCCCACCAAAAATTAGCGAGGAAGTTGAACTAACATCCATTTGACCCATCAACGTAGTAATGTTACCATTGATAGAAAGTGTAGTTGAACCGACTACAAAATTTCCTGAATTAAGTGATAAACCATCATTTACCGATATATTTCGTGTAAGGCTTACACCAGCTACGTTATCAATGATTAGGTTTTCAAAACTAATGGCTGAAGTTCCCAGTATTGATTGAGGCGTAGTTCCATTCAAAGTGATGTCGGTTCCAGAACTTGCAGTAAAAGTGCCATTATTTTCAAAATTACCACCAATAGTATGATTGTAGCTTCCGGTAGAAAAAGTAGCTCCATTTTCAATAGTTAAATTTTTAAAAATGGTAAGAGCTTCGGCAGCGGTTGCATCAACTGTTCCTGTTATAGTAAATTCGCCTGAAATATTCATTGACGTACCTGGCATGGTTTTAGTACCGCTTCCGCTAAGAATAAGGTTATGATAACCGGGATTAGTAATTCCATTAAGGTTTAATACGGTTTGGTTCGTTCCATTGTATTCAAATGTACTGTTAAAAAGCCCGGCATCAACAATTCCACTATTGCTTAAAGCCCCTGCAATTCGGGTTATTGAACCTGTTGCCAGTGTTAACGATGCACCGCTATTTACAGTAATATTATTAAAGTCGGTTGTCCCGTTTATAATACCTGCTGCGTTTGTGAATATTACAGTGCTGCTTCCAGCATTGAATGTTCCTCCCTGGTTACTCCAAACACCGCTTGCCCCATTCAGGGTAAGCTGTGCATTTGTGGCAGAATTTACTATGCCCCCATTATCAATGAATAGAGTACCGCATGCAGCTGTTGCGGGCAATACTGGATCGTTAGGTGTGGTGGTTGCATCAGGAATAATAACAATGGTATTATCAGAGGGGGCCCCATTGGGAGTCCAGTTTTCGGCTGTTACCCACGAAGTAGATACAGAGCCATTCCAGGTAAGGGATGTTAATTCTGATGCGGAAAGCGTAAGTTCCACCGCACCAAAACTGGATGAGAAAAAAGCAACATTGGCATTGGAAAGTGAAATCCAATTTTCGGTGGTATTAAAATTTGAACGGCCATGTTCGGTTAACAAGGTAATGGAATACCGGTAAGACCAATCAACAATTTTACTCTCTAAATTACCATTCAATTCGGAATCGAGGTAATGAGCTTTTAGCACTGCCTGTGTACCGCTGCCCCCTACTTGAGTTACATCGTAAATTCGGCTAATTGCTATAGTTTTCCAACCGGGAGCCGTTCCAATATAGGTTTTTACACTCATTTCCGTTGGAAGTGTTCCCACATTTGGGAATGTAATGGTGGTAAACTGATTCCCAAATGAGTACTCAACATTTGGAACAATTGAAGTACGTCGCACTATACCGGTAACATCACCTGGTCCAACAGTAGTTGAAGCGCTGCCCATATCGAGGGTATAACTTCCCATATTCAAGCTGCCTAAGAAAGATGAAGGGTTTGTGCTTTGCAATGTTAGTAAGCCATTTACAGTTAAATTGCTGCTAAAAGTAATACCCCCCGTACGGTTAATGGTAAGATTGTTTATGGAAGGTGTAGTGGCAAATAATGTAGCAGGGATTGTAAGAGCCGTAGTTCCACCAAAATTCAACGATGATAGGGTGATCACGTTCATGAATCCTGCTGTTTTGGTTAAATTGCCATTCATTGTTAAGGTAGTTGCACCTACCGATAAAGTACCAGCGGTCAGTGTTAGTGCATTGTTAATAGTTATATCCGTGAATATATTAACACCCGCGCTATTATCTATTACTAAATTTTCAAAATTTATTAGCGATCCACCATAAATATTTTGAACCGCTGTTCCATTAAGTGTAATGGTTGTACCTGAAGTTGCAGTGAAAGTTCCTGCATTATCGAAGTGTCCGCCAACGATGTGATTGAATGCCCCGGTAGCAAATGTTGCATTTTCCTGGATTTCAAGTTCTCCGCCAATAGTTAACGCGGAAGCAGCAGTTACACTGGCAGTTCCTGTAATGGTGAAGTCGCCCACTATATTCAAAGCAGTGGCAGGCATTGTTTTCGTTCCACCACCGCTCAATATTAAATTATAATACCGGTGGGTACTGCTGTTTGGTACAATAACCGTTTGATTGCCTGTGCCATTGTATTCTACCGTAGTTACTCCTGAAACAACAGTGCGCAGAGTACCATTGTTTGTTAGTGCTCCGGCAATCTTTATATATGAACCCAAAGAAAGCCAGGTTACAGTTCCGCTATTTATAACAACATTGCAGAAGCTGGTTGTACCTGAAATATTCGTTTCAGCATTGCTAAAAATTACAGTACCCGAAGCTGGGTTAAAAGTTCCTCCTGCATTAATCCAGGTAACATTTCCGGTAAGGGTTAATTGCGAGGTTGTTGCTGAATTTAAAATAGCACCTGAATGAAGCCATATATTATTAATTGTGGTAACCGCGGGCAAAATGGGATCGTTTGGAGTAGTTGCCGCATCGGGAATAACCACATACGAAATGGTGGTGGGAACAACAGCCGGTGTCCAGTTATTAGGTTCATCCCAATTTGAACTCACCGAGCCATTCCAAACTAAATATTCGGCTACCGAATTTGCCAATGTATTTTCCAGGTTACCAAACACGGTTGGAAAATAGGCAATGTTAATGTTGGCAATTTCAATCCAGTTTTCGGATGCATTTGAATTGGTAAAGCCCCAATCGTATGCACCTGTGGGCAACTGTCCGTTTGCTCCGTAAGTCCAATCACTTAAAGCATTTTCACTGTTTCCGTTAAGTTCCGATTCCAAATAATGGGTTGCAATGGTGGCCATACAATCTAATCCACCCGACTGAATAAAGTCATATACACGCTTAATTGCGCCAGGCTTCCATACAGGAGCTGCACCAATGGATATTTTTGCCTTTATAAAGTCAGGATACGTGCCACCAGGAATAAATGAAATATTCGTGTACTGGTTTCCAAAAGAGTATCTAATGCTTGAGGTAAAAGAATACCGGGCCACAATTCCGGTGACATCGCCAACCCCAATAGTTGTGGCCGATGCTCCCATGGTAAGGGTTTTGTCGGCAGAACCATCCCAAAGGTGAAGGCTACCCTTAATTGAAGACGGATTTGCACTTTGTAAGTTTAGAATACCATTTATAGCGAAATTGCTGGTGGCCGTTACACCACCAATTCCATTAATGGTTAAATTGTTCACATTTGCCGAAAAGATTGAAGCAGGGAGTGTGATTGCTGTTATGTTAGTGAATGCCAATGTGGCACTTGTATTGCTGGCATCCATAAAACCAGCTGTACGTGTGGGGGAACTTCCCGAAATGGTTAAGCTATTCGATCCTAAAACCAGTGTTCCGTTGGTTAAGGCAAGTGTTCCACCAATACTTACATTGCCACCTAAACCAATTCCGTTTGCACGGTTTAATGTAAGGTTATTGAGCGTAACTGCAGGCAACGTAGTACTTGCGCCACTACCGCCAATATTGATGTTAGTTGAACTTCCGCCCATGAGTGAACCCGCCGAAGTGGTAATTGAACCATTAAGCGTTAAGGTATTTGTTCCCAGCGTAAATACCCCGCTGGTTAAAGTTAATGATGTTGGTACAATTAAGGCTCCATTAAGGGTTACTCCGTTGCTATTGTTAATTGTCAGGCTATTGATGGTATTGGAAACAAACGAACCGGTTGGTATGCTTTGTGCTTGTATTCCCGCAAAAACAATTGTTGATGAAGTTGCCGTTGCATCTAATTGGGCGCCGTTGGATAATGCAAGATTTCCGGTAATTGTTAATTGATGCCCATTAGCATTAAAATTATCAGTTGCTTGTGCATTGGCAAAATTTTTTAAGGTGCGATTTTGGTCCAACATACAATTCCTGTCAGGATTTGCAGCAAAAGTTATATCTGCTCCATCAATTGGGATTTCCCCGCCAACCCAGTTACCGGCAGTAGCAAAATCGGTACTTACACCACCCTGCCATTCATAATAATTTGCTTCCAAAGCTCCCATTTTTGGAACAGCCCCCCGGGTAAGTCCGTTATAATCGGTAATTATGGCCGTACCTGTAACACCTGGCAAGGAAGCTGAGGTAAGGTAATCGCTTGCAAGTGTACCGCCAGCATTTGTAAAACCGGGATCAATATTTAAGCTGTTGGCATCTTGTCCTGTTGCTGTTTGCCATAAAACCAATGTGGTTCTATCTCCTGACAAACTTCCCAGAACACCCGTTGTTACATAATAGTCATTATAATCAATGGTCAAGCTACTGGTTCCGCCAACCCGAATGGCGTAATGCTTACCAGTAGCCCCACCAGAACGGGCATTCATCAATATATTATTCCTGAAATTTCTGTTAGTGGTATTATTAGAATTCCATAATGCCGCAGTTGATGAGGTTGTACCCGAAGAAACTGCACCGCCTATGTAAATTGTATTAAAATAAATATTGTTAACATTTGTAGCGCTGGCGCCGCTATTTTCAAAAATTCCATATAACTTATATCCTAAACCAAGACCTGTACCAATATTGATAATATTATTGGCACAGGTTACCACACCGCCACTGAGCCTGATGCCATCAATTTCAGAGAGTACATTTGTTGATGATATCGCCAAACTATGTATGAAGTTGCCTGAAACAACATTTGTTCCTGATGTTGCACTTGAAAAATCGATACCTAAAACCACCAATGATGCCAAAGCATGTGTATTTGATAAATTATAAACCGTATTACCCGTCACTGTTTGGTTGGTACCCGCAGTAGTAACCGTTTGCTGGATGCCTTTAACGGTTATTGAAGATGCACCTGTAGTTAAATCATGTATGGTGTTGTTTTGAATTGCATTTGAACCTCCACTGGTGCAAATTCCATCAACTTTCGACACGGAAGCTCCTGAATAAGCATTTGTTAAATTTGCAATAGAATTGCCGGTAATGGTTGATGATGTAACTGTGGAATTAAGATAAATTCCCCGAAGGTCTTGTTTTAATGTTGAGGCTGCTGCAGTAGAACTTGCATGCAGGCTATTTGCCGTTGTGTGACTTCCAATCAAATTATTAGTAATTGAAATAGTAGGCGCCACACCACTTATAACTATAGCTTCCAAACAATGCGAATAGGTATTTAAGCCAATGGTGGTAATGGAGCCAATATTGTTATTGGAGATGGTTACTGCCCCTGTACTTAAATGACGTATACCATGGGTAGTAGAGTAATTTGTTGTAATTGATCCTGGTGTGGTAACAACAATGGAACCTGTGCCTGTAGTTGCCCCAATGGTATTTCCAATTACATCAATTTTATTGGAAGCAAGATACAATCCATCCCAGGGATTTGTATTTGTTGAAGTAAAATTAAAGTTTTTAATAGTATTGTTTTGCACGGTTACAGGAGAAGTAGTCCCTCCATTTATGTTCATGGCATATAGGTAATGTGTTAAATTTGAATTCACGGTAAATGCCGAACCACCGCATTGAGGTGCACTGCCACCAATATAATTCCCACTAATAAGATGACCGGTTGTTGATACCGTGGTATAAATTATAAAATAACTATATGCACCTGTTGGCACAATTGTGGTGGTTTCATAAAAACTGTTGTCAGAAACGATCCAACCATAAGAGTTAGAACCAATATTTATTCCATTTGAAGAAGAAGCAGCGCTTATAAAATCGAATATATTATTGTTGCTGATTGTGTTTAAGCTATTTTCCCGACCAGCTGTGCCCGATGAGTAAATTGCATTGTAAATGCGCCCCGTTGCATTGCTGGTAATATTGTTGTTATCGATTAAATTGTTGTCATTTCCATTACCCGAAGTCGCACCTGCAAATACAATAACTCCGCTGCCAGAACCTGTTTCGGAGCCTTTAATATTACAGTATTTTACTGTATTGTTTTCGGCAGAAAGAATAAAACGTATGGTTGAAGCAGAAGCACTATTACGGGTATTGTCTAATTATCAAATCCTTGGTTGAACCCGTTGCATTTACACGCCCATCGAGGGTTACATTATCGGCTCCGTTCAAATTAATTAAAGGTGCATTTAAACTACCCGAAATGGAGAGCCCTGTAGTGGTGGGGTAAATACTTACCGATGTGTAGTTTGCACTTCCACTTCCGTTGGCATTGAGCGCAGCTGTAGCCGTTTCAGTAGTGCTAACATTAACCTTTATGGTTATTTCACCTTTATGAGTGCCATCATTAATTTTGTCAAAGGCGCCCTTTAAGGTACCATAGTAAAACAATGATTTTCCCAACGTAGCATTCACTTCAACAGGAGGTGAGTATTCTATCCAAGTGCTATTCGTTCCGTTTTGAACCTCCTGCCATTTGTTGAAATAACTGTTTACGCCACTATGAATTCCCATATCAACTCCGGAAACGGCAATATTATCACTACCCAGTTTTAATACTATTTTATTAAGTGTTTCATAAAAACTAACCTGTACATTGGCATATAGCCCATCATTATAAGCAATTTCCAGATTATTGTATTCAATGGTTAGAATCCGGTTTGGCTCTGATCCGGTTACCAAATATCTGACCCATGAACTTGAAAGTCTTCCAACATAGCCATCGTATATAGCCGCGGCAATAATTTGACCAAATGTTGTTGCATTACTTGTTAAATTATAGGTGCTTGCTGCGTTATAATCGGCTCCGTTCGCAACTCCATCAAGCCGGATAAACCCATTTGTAGCTACACTTAAATTATTAGCAGTAGTATAGGTGTTATTGTAAAATATAAAACCAAATGGCCATGATATGGAAGCTTGAGTATCATCGCCTGTAATAATATCTGTTCCACCCGAACAGTCTATCCAGCTATAAGTTGTACCCAAGGTGCCTGTTTGTGTGCTATAATTCCAGCTGGCAGCAGCTTGTGACCATCCAGCTATAGGTATCAAACTCAGGATATAAAGAAAAATAGCTCCTTTCATTAGCTTCTTAAGGGAAAAAAATGAGCCAGTGGATTTAGTTAACCTAATATCTGGTTCCTTAATTTTTATCATTTTTCGATTATTTAGATTAACTTTTTTCTTATCACAATAAACATGTCATCACCAATACTTTTTTCTAATAGAAATTTTCTAATTTCGACTGCTTCATTTTTTTTAGCAACACAACCTACGCGAACTTTATAAAATCCATTTTGCAACACAATTCCAACAGCCAAACCGGTACTTTCCTTTATATATGAAGCCATTCTCATTGCGTTGTTTATATAGCTGAACGCACCACACTGGATGCAATAGTTGCCGTTTATGTTACAGTATTCACCCCAAATCACCTCAATCTGATTGTTTTCACCACTTGCCTGGTCCACTTTAAGAATATAGATACTGTCTTTCGCTGTGTGCTCATGAATAAATGCTTCTATGATATCTCCATTCCGATAGCTAGCCTGGACATTTGAAATAGTATCCTTTTTAATATTCAGTGGAGGCAGAAAATCAGTATTTATTACTTCTTTAATTTCCTTTTCATGTAAAACAAAATCAATGTCACTTACAATATCTCCTTCTTCCGATGATTTTATTGTGAAACCTGTTTGAGGAGGATCCGCCGTAATATCCAGGTTGCTTAGCTGAGCTGAATCTACCCGGGCAACATAATCTCCCGGCTCAAGGCCCATATAACTTATATAGCCGTCGGATTCAGAAAGTGATTCAGCAATTAATTCTGAGCTGTTCCTATCATAAAATTTTACAAGGATTCTGCCAATTCCCTGCAAAACCTTATACTTATTCATATAGACCATACCGTTGACTTCGCCGACACTGATAATGGGAACATCAACGCGCTTGAACTGGTTGGGGTCAATCAGCACCTGGTATCGCTTGTTTTTGAACCGCCAGGCAATATTGTCCAGATCGTTATCACTGAATTCCACAAGGCAATTTGTAAAGGCATTCAGATCGGCTATACGAACGATTGAATCTTTCCCGCTGATGATTGCTTTGCTTCCGGATACCCTCACAGAGGTTAGTTTCACAAAGTGTTCACCCGCATCAAAAATTCCATTGTGGTTCAAATCAAGAAAAGGATAAAGGGAGATGCCTCCCTTACTCACGGATGAATTGATACTTGTGTGTAAATACTTCTTGCCGCTTCCAAATGCTAAACTTCCCTGGGCAATTTCTGAGGTATAAACATGGTCACGGCTTTGTGAAATTGAGGTACTGGTTCTCGCAAAGGACAAATCGAACCGGAAATTAAGGCTGATAAAATGGTCGTTCAACATAAGATTTCTTTCGTACGCCAGTGTGATATAACCTCGTGGAATGCTTTTTTCAATGGCTGCCTTGTACAAAATGAATTTACCATCACTTACATTATATTGGGCGGATGGACGCAACAGATAGCCTTTTCCAAGACGATATGATAAAGATAAATCAGCGATTGCATAGGGTCGCTTGTTATCGATCCAATTAAATTGAGCAGATGTACTGGCGCTAAACTGCCTGTAATAGGCTGAAACCATTAAATTGGTAACGTTATAATTAAACTCATTATATACAAATTGGCTAAATTCCAGTTTTGAAAATCCGATTATCTTTTTAACCCTGAATGGTAACGATAGCTTGACTTTTCTTTCCTGTAACGCATTGAAGCGGGTGGCAAGTTGTCCTTCCACATATCTGGTAAAATCAATTTCCAACAGGGCATCCTTCCAAAAATAATAATCAAGTAAACCACGGGTTTTCACGCCATGTGCATATTCCCCTGTTATAGTTAATCTGCTTAAGGGTTGCATAGTTGTTCTGACAAATGGAATTAATGCACCATTGGGGATGGATGATAAGAATTCAAAACCACCGCCAATAGTTAAATACCGATTTGCACCATAATTAAATTCCCCTCTCCCAAAACGGCTTAAGCAACTATCTTGTACAATCCCTGCTGATAAACTGTATTCGAATTCATGCGCAGGCATGATCGTATAGGGCACATTCATAGTCCGTTCTTCTGTACGCTCTTCACCCAGGGGACCATAGAATTTCAATTTCAGTGTGGTATATCCGTATACATTCGGAACCTTAAATACAAATAGACCGGAAGCATCGGCCTTAGTAAAATCAACCAGAATATTGTTAATGTATAGTTCAACTGTCCAGTTGGGTTCTGTAAATTCATTGATTGTGTAATACCCGGTGGCCTTTCTCACTGTAGTCGGTGAATTTCTGATTGTGCCCCCGATCAGCGGAGCATTTATGAATGAAATCGTCTGATTGGATATCCTTCCCAGCTGTGCCTGCTTAATGATCTTATTATCGTTGTCAACCCATCTCCAGAGGTAGAATAACTCGCGGTTATCAAATTTTCTCCGGTCATAATAAAGTACAGACACATCTGCTTCGCCATGAAATAATTCGGCTCCGACACCCAGCCCAATACGATTATCTGACGGTTTATTCCAGCTTTGATAGGAACCGACCAACCAATCCACCATACCAAACCTGAATAAATGATAGTTTCTATTTATCACCGTATCAGCAATTACCTCCCCTTTTATTTTGGATATATTAGTACGCATTTTTTCTATGCGTTGCTGTTTAATTACCGGCAACTCAAAATCCGACTTTAATAGGATAGTCAGAGTCCTGTAGTTAAATAACAATGATATTCCGAATGCCTTGGCAAATAATGAAGATTCTATGAAAAGGGTACCCATTTCTTTTACCAGTCCGCCATTGGAATTAAATATTTTATTATCTACTACTATTTGACCCGATTTATAATTGATTAAATACTCCCGGCTTTCATTTTCAATAAATCCGCTTATGCTATCTCCTTTTTGTAAGATTACACAAGGAATACCAAGAGTCTGGAATAATCCGGCAACATCAATATAAAGCAAATCATTATTCGCATAGATTGCATTGACGTAAAAATTCTGATATCCTTCGACCATAACCATTACTGGAATTTCATCATAGGCAAAAGAGGATACCGTTTTCTCATCAAGGTAACTATCCTGGGCATTAACCTGAAACCGGGTGAAAGAGAATAACAGGAACAATAAAACCAGGGCCTTTGGAAAAAACAAATCCCTGACTTTCACAATTTTCATCAGGAATTCCATAACTTTACCGATGTAATTGCGTCTTTCATTCATTATTCCTGGTTAAAAGTTATATCGAAACTACCGGTGTAGGTTCCGGGAATTGCTGTGCCAGGTATATGAAGCGTGCCACCCACGCGTAATGGTGTTACAAAATTACAATCACTGTTAGTTGTAAAACTTGCACCATCAGTCCCTTTTTCTGTAGGTCCGATATCGAGCGTCAACGATCCTCCATTACTGCCGGTTAACGTGGTTGTGGCTGAAAAAGTAATAATTACGTTCCGGCCCTCACACAGTTTAATTTCAAAAATAGCGGGTTGCGAAGTAGGTGATATGGATAAAAGAGCAATATTACCTGTTGAAGTTCGTGTACCGTCATAACCAACGGTAACTGTTCCTCCGGCTCCCCCGGTCACGCAAAGCGTTCCAAAATGAATAGCCTGGGTGGGAGTTACGGTTATTGATCTTTGGGGTAATTGCGGTTGAGCGTATGATGCTATAGCACAAAAGAATAAAATTGTTGCTATCAGCAACATCTTATTAAAATGTTTATTTAAGATCAATTCTTTCATTCCACATCAATTGTTCATTGTTCATTATTCATTGTTCATTGTTCACTATTTAATCTCCATCTCCCCCACCGTATAAACAAGGGGTTTAGTATCGCCATTGCTGATATATCTCACCTTCAAATCTCCATTTGTGAATGTCTTGCCGGAAGTATTATTTAATTTCACCGAAATATTTCGTTTGTTGATGCTGGTATAAACTCCCACACCTTTAATGGAACCAATTTCATAGGCTTTCCCCTGGAGAGGAATATAATCTATAATAATATCCCCATATATAGAGATATTGCCAGCCCGGTTAATAGTTAGCTTCAGGTTTTGTGAATTACTTGCTTCAGTTTCAAGTTTCAAGTCACTGAGGGCCGCACTTACATTTACTGGTCCGCAGCGTAAAATAACCGGAATGGTTATACCGTAAACAGGTATTAATTGCACACTTAAAATCGTCGAATCACTGGCCGGGCTTTTAACACCCAGGGGCTTATAGTCTTTTTCCGATCTGAAATATAAATGCGAACGATATTCACCGGGTAACATGTCGGCTTTGCGCCTGCATTGCAGCATGATGGTCTGAGGTTCTCCGGGAGCCAGGGTAACCCTGCGTGGAAATATCCTCAGGTAAGGATCTGCAAACATTTGAGTGGTATCTGTACCTTCAACAGTTACAAAACTTCCATCTTCCTTCATGTTCTTTTGAACAAAGGAGATGGAAAAGGTGGCTGTATCTTTGCCCATGTTGACCAGATCAATAGTTTCTTTCTGCTTATTGCCTTCAAACACCACGCGGTTTGGTGTTATGAGCAAATCGCCCTGGGCCTTAACATGAAAGCAGCAGGCCCCTGCACTGACAATGACTATTATCAATATTGTTTTTCGCATGGGTTCCTCTTTTTTACATTTTTGAAATAAATACAAACCAGTTGTTTAAAAAGGAAAAGGGAAAGCCCAGGTTTCGGACCTTCCCTTCCTTTGAAACGCAAAATCTAGTTATAATCCACACTAACTGAAAATGTTCCTGCATATATTCCTGCAACTTGTGCCGGAGCTACGGTTAACGTCCCACCCAGCGTAAAACTGTCTGTTCCTGTGGCGCTCATTGTACTGACAACGTCATCGGCACCAGCCCCGTTAAATCGGGCTTTCAACAAGGTAATGTCCATGGTTGCCACGGCTCCTACTGTTTCTGTAACTGTAACGGTAGCAGGTAACGAAAGTGCATAGGTTGCATTCATTGTTCCTGTTACGTTATAGGCTGCATTGGTAGCTACTGGTGCTACGGTTGAAGCGGCCAGTCCTGCACTGAAAACGCGGGTAGTCGAATTGGAAGGAAGTAAACAAGTTCCACCTGCACCAAGAAGTACGTTAATGGTTCCGAAATGCAAAGGAGCAGTTTCGGTGAGAGTCATGGGAACAATAAGCTTTGCTCCTGCTGAAGTTGCTGCAACTGTAGCTGAGGTTTGAGCCATTACTGTAGTTGTAAAACCTGCCATTAAAACTATAACGGCGAATACTAAAATTGATCTTTTCATGTTGTTTTAATTTTAATTAATAAATACAATTTATTGCACAATTGATTTCAATTTATTTATAACATATAGATTATTAAGTGTGTATAATATGGTCGAAGTTCGGATAGATCAGAATCGGCTGACCGGAGGGAAAGCAGGCATTTATCTTTAATTCCTTCTCAAACAAATTCATCATTCTTTCCATATTAACATTATTAAAAAACCAAATGGTCAGTTAATATTGAAACGACCGGGTTAAAACTTAGTTAACTTAAAGAGAATGATTTACAATAGGCAGACCATTGATATGAATCAACCGATTTGATGTGGATGGTCATTTTCAGACCTGTGAATCTGTCGAAGTAAAAGAAGTACAATTAATAATAACAATAACTTCCAATGTCAGATTTGCCTGGTGAAATCATGTACATTGGAGACTCCCCAAAATGGATTTAAAGAAAGTTCTGATAAAGCGGAAAAGGTTGAAATCAGGCTAACTATCTATTTTGAATATTCAACCAGGATCTTCAATAAGGTATTGAGATTTATTGGTTTTGAAATAAAATTGTCAAAGCCTGCACGAAGTGCTTTCTTTTTGTCTTCAGATGAAGCGTAGGCCGAGACGGCTATAACAGGCAAATTTGGTTTTTTGCCTTTAATGAGTTGCATTGCCTTATATCCGTCCATTATTGGCATTTTTATGTCCATTAGCACCATGCTTATGGAGTTATCAGCCGCAACTATATCTACTGCTTCCTGCCCATTCCAGGCATGTAAAACTGTTTTTCTGTCTTCTGACAGCAATTCATTAAGGAGGAAGAAATTATTTATTTCGTCCTCCGCAATTAAAATTGTTCCTTCAGCAAAGAACTGCAAATCCTGGTTTGTATTTTGCTTTTTTGGTTTAATCTGATGGTTGGTTATAATTTCAACAGGCAGGTGAACTGAAAAAACTGAACCTTTACCTTCCTCTGATTTCAGGATTATCTTACCGCCTATTTTTTCAATAAACGCTTTTGAAATGGATAACCCGAGACCATTTCCTCCGTATGTGCGCGTAGCGGAAGAATCAACCTGACTGAACCGATCAAAAATACGGGATTGTTCTTTGGCAGCCACGCCAATTCCGGTATCTCTTACATATACTTCAATATGGCTTTGGTTCAACTTATAACCCAGTTCAATTTCGCCTTTGGGGGTAAACTTCAATGCGTTGTTCAGCAGGTTTCCGAGAACTTGTCTTAACCGGTTTTCATCCGAGATCAATTGTATGATTTCTTTATTTTCAGGTTTCCTGCAAATAAACTTAAGTCCCTTATTTTCGGCCTGTTTCTCATAGGTAAGGTATAATTCATCCAGTAAACCATCCAGGCTGAAGAGATCCTGGGAAAGTTTTATCTGGTTGGCTTCAATGGAGGAAATATCAAGAATGTCATTAATAATGGAAATGAGTTGATCATTGCTTGCATCGAGAATTTGTATAAAACTTTCCCGTTTCTCGGGGGGTAAATCAGGTTGTGCCAAAAAACCGGAGAAACCGATGATCGCGTTCAGGGGAGTCCGGATCTCATGACTCATATTGGCCAGAAAGGCCGATTTAAGTCTTTCTGATTCCTCAGCTTTTTCCAAGGCTAAAACCAGTTCAGCCTCATTATTCTTTCTTTCAGTAATATCATGACCAATTCCAACGAGGCCTGTAATTTTTCCATCTTTATTAAGCAGGGGAAGTTTGGATGTAACAAGCCAGCGCCTGGTACCTTCCTTATTTATAAAGTCCTCTTCCCGATTAATAATCGCTGTTCCTGAATCGATCACTGTTTTGTCATCAGCATATCCTCGCAGTCCGGTCTCACCGGGGAAAAGCTCAAGATCGGTTTTGCCAAGGACCTCGTCTTCCAGGTTATATCCAATATTTTTCACGTCTGCAATATTGGCTACTAACTTCCTGCATTCAATATCTTTGACATATATCATATCAGGCAGGTTATCTATGAGTGTGCGCAGCATGATTTGTTCCTGTTGTATTTGTTCTTCAGCCAATACCCGCTTGGTAATATCAAAATAGGATGAAAGAAAATGATGGACGGATCCATCAGGATTATATTCACAAACAGTTGAAAGTGTCACATAAACAACCCTGCCATCTTTGCAGATTAACCTCTTATTCGTCTCATATTTGCTGATTTTCCCGTCGAGTGCCTGCTGGAACAGATTCATATTCTTCACCAGATCTTCAGGATGTGTAACACTCATCCAAGTCAGTCCCAATAACTCTTCGCTTGTATATCCAAGCATCTGTGTTAAACGAAGATTAACCGCGATCCATTTTTTATCCGGTAAGGTTACACTCATGCCATTAGCGGCAGATTCGAAATAATTTTGAAACTCTTTTTTACTTTGGTTTAATTCTTCCTCCGCTTTTTTACGTTGACTGATATCTCGCATACTGCCGATGATTTTTTCGGGACTCCCCAGGGCATCGAATATTATCTTTGCTGAAATAGAACAATTAATCAACAAATCCTTATTGTTTCCAAGGGTCACTTCAAAATCATTAACGCAGCCATTTTTCATCAATGCCTCCAGGATAGACTGACGTGCTCCGGAATCTGCATAAAACTCCAGCATTGATTTCCCGATAAGACCATCGCGCTGATATCGTCCATTCGACATAATTGCTATGGATGGGCTCACTTCGAGAATCTTTCCCTCGATCGTTGTCTCATAATAAACGTCCTGAATGTTTTCAAAGATGTTGCGAATTCTTTTTTCACTTTCCTGCCTCTCCTTCTCAGAAATTTTTCTGTCAGTGATATCTTCCACAATTCCGTCAAAAAACATTATTTTTCCCGCCGTATCGAAGAATACTCTGGCACTTTCCCTGACAAAAATCTCCTTACCATCATTACGAATCCAAACTGCTTCATGTTCTTTTATCGTCCCTTCTTTTTCTATTTGATCCATGAATTGCTTGCGCTGATCAGAAGTTTCGTACCCGGATTTATTAAGGTTTCTGCCAGAAAGCTCTTTAAAAGATTGAAAACCAAGCATTTTAACCAATGCCTTATTGGCCATGAGTATTTTTCCTTTCCTGGTTGTTCTGTAAAGTCCTACTACAGCATTATCGTACAGATTACGATACCGTTGCTCGCTTTCACTAAGTGCATTTTCTGCAGCTTTTTTCTGGTTCTTCAGCTCTATTTTTTTTATTGAATTAATTACGGCCGGGCCCAGGCGCGAAAGGTTCTCTTTCAATATATAATCATCAGCACCCATTTTCATGCATTCTACGGCAACTTCCTCATTAATTGATCCGGTAACAACAATGAACGTTACCTCCGGTGCAAATTTATTGCGCAATTTCAACGCCTGAGTGCCATCAAACTGGGGCAGGGTATAATCGGAGACAATTATTTCAGGATTGAAAGACTTTAATCCCTCAAGAAAATCCTTTTTGTTATCAACGAGGAGTTTAGTAAAGGATATCTCATTCTTTTCAATCTCCCTCCATATCAGTTCCGCATCTTTCCTAACATCCTCAAGAAACAGTATTTTCAATTTTCCATCCATAACTATGGGATTCTTTTTATCAATGTTGTTAGACCTTTCTTAATGGTTCATTAACAAGTAACCAATATAATCCAAGACTGTTCATTGCATTAATAAATTGTTCAAAATCAACCGGTTTAACTACATAGCTGTTTGCACCGAGTTCATAGGCTGCCTTTATGTCTGGTTCCTCTTTTGATGAGGTTACAACAACAACAGGGATATGCGTTGTTCGTTTATCTTCTTTAATAATTTTAAGTACTTCCAGCCCGCTTACCTTTGGAAGCTTAAGATCCAATAATACTACTTTCGGAGGATTGGTAAAGATTCTGTTTTCATACATTCCTCTGCATAACAAGAAATCAAGCGCTTCAGCCCCATCATGGGCAACCAGGATATTATTTGCCAGGTTATTTTTTTTCAACGATCTGAGTGTAAGCTCAGCGTCACGCGGACTGTCCTCCACGATAAAAATTTCTACAGCGTTAGAGTCATTCATTATATGTTGTTTTTAGTGCATTTATCATGAGGCTTATTCAATCACAAACAGGCAGACTGAAATAGAAAACAGCTCCCTTACCCACTTTCCCTTCAGCCGACACACTTCCGCCATGACGCGAAATAATTCTCTGGACAATGGCAAGCCCCACCCCATTGCCCTCAAATTCGGTTTCACTATGGAGTCGTTGAAACACGCCGAATAACTTATGTCTATATTCCATATCAAAACCAACACCGTTATCTTTAATAAAGTAGGTAATCATGGATCCCTCAAGCTTTGAACCGATTGATATTTTGGGGAGGGATTATTTGACGAGTATTTTAAAGCATTGGATATCAAATTGGTCCAGACAAGCTTCATCAATGTTTTATCGCCATGGGCATTGTGCAAATTACCAATTCTTACTTGTGGTACCGCCTTTTCCTTTTTATTGGAAAATTCGGTGAATACCTTTCTGGCCAGGGATTTCATATCCAACAACTCAGGATTCATACCGGTTCTGCCAATTCTCGAAAAATTAAGCAGGTCATCAATTAGTTCTCCCATTTGTGTGGCACTTGCAGCGATTATTCCACAGAGTCTTTTCCCTTCTTCATCCAGCGCCTTTTCATATTCTTCAAGCAAAATATTGGTAAAACTATGAACCGCCCGAAGGGGAGCTCTCAGGTCGTGGGATACCGAATAACTAAAAGCTTCCAGCTCTTTGTTTGCAGCTTCAAGCTGGCTAGTTCTTTGAATAACCCGCTTTTCAAGTTCCTGATTAAGGTTCAGGACCATTGATTCTGCCTTTTTCTGTTCGGTGATGTCCAAATGCACTGAAATCAGTACTTTTCCAAATTGAGAATGATTAAAAACAGTAACACTCGCGAAGCACCAAAAAGCTGTCCCATCTTTTTTTATATTATTCACTTCACCTTTCCAAAAACCAGTTTCAGCCAACTCGGTCATGATTTCCCTGGCAATCTCTTCAGGATTTTTCTCTGTCGGTGCATTCACAATGGTAACATTTTTCCCCAGCATTTCACCGGGGCCATATCCAAACATCAATTCAAATTGAGAATTTGCATAAACAATAATGCCATCTTCGAACCTTACAAGATACACTGCTTCAGCTATGTGAGCCATAATCTCACTATTGAAACGAAGTTCAGCCTCCTCCTGTTTGCGATCTGTGATATCCATAAAAACAACAATACCGGCATGAACCTTTCCGTGATCATCATATATAGGGGCAGCGTTTGCCATTACGATCCGTTCATCGCCAGGTGCCCTTCGAATCACGAATTCCCGGTTGCATATTTCTCCATACAGGATGGCCCTGGCCAATGGAACTTCATCTGAACCTAAGGGATTTCCATCAAGACCGAGAATATTCCAGCTTGCGAAATATTGATCGATTCCAACGTCGTCAACTGCTGTTTCATGATTACTTCCCCTGATATGCAAACCTGCATCGTTTACATATATCAGTTTGCCGTCCGGCGCATCAGCAATTGCAATTCCTGCCTGGCTCTGGTCCAGGGCAGCCTGAAGGATTGCCCGGGTATTGCGCAGAGATTCTTCAGCCTTATATTTCTCGGTTTGATCTCTTATACTAACAGCTACACCCAACACTTCATTCAATTCGTTGACCACCGGATTTTGGAATATTTCCAAAAACCGTGGTTCTGTATCATTTTCATCCGTCCATGTGTTTTCTTCAACATGTTCTCCTGCCAGGGACCTGTCAAAACTTTCTTTTGCATTTATCCTGTGAGCTTTGCTGGTATAATAATCCAGTATATTCCTGCCCAGCACGATATCTGCCTGGTATAATCGCTTCATCGACCTGGCATGATTCATATTGAAGCTTGTGTAACAGTAGTTTTTATCGATAGAATAGACAGGTCCCTGTGAGCTTTCGATTACCCCTTTTAGCACGTAATACTGTTGTTTGATCGCAATTCCATCCCTGAGCTTCAGACGATACAATTGCATACGCTGTTCCCTTATCCAGAATACAAGCACAGCGCCATTGACAGCAATCAACAGAATGACAATAATAATTGAAATAATCAAGTTTCTTTGCAAGGGAGCATTAAGTTCTTCTTTGTCAACTTTGGCAACAATGTACCAGGGTATTCCCGGTATTCCAGAAACATAACCTATTACCGGTATGTTTCTATAATCAACACCTTCTGTAACTCCAACGAATCCTTTCGCTGCTTTTACCGAAAGTATATTTTCCATCGACATGGAAATGGAGAGATTTAATGCCGTATTTTTCCGGTGGCGAAGCTCATTCAGGAATTGAATGCTGTCTCCGACTTTTTGGACCAGCAACGTTTCTGAACTTTTACTGGATGTAGGCCATGTCTGAATTAGCGGAAACAATATTTTTCCGGGATTAATTCTTAAGAGCAACACACCAAAGGGTTTCTTACCGGAACCTCCGGGTGCAATCATCGGAATCAGCAGACCCATATGGATATTCTTGTTACCTGACCTGTGGAGGTTCGTTGATATTATTTTCTTATCCTTAATGACTTCTGCAATTTCTTTCCGGATATTGGTGAATTCTACCGAATCCGCAAACGAGACTGTCAACCTGGGATTCAGCAACGTATCCAAAAGCATTGCACCACTGTAATCATAGGCGCCGCAAATAGCTTTCATCCATTTGACCAGTTCGTGCCGGGTAACCTGTTGGTTTGGGTCAATATAGAACCGGTGAATACTATTCAAGAATGGCCTGTTTTCCATGATGATTTTTGCATCCCCCATCCGTTCTGTATGCCACAATTCAATTTCCCTGATCTTTAATGTAGCAATGGCACGCAGGCTTTCCTGCCCTTCCTTATATATCCGGATTTTTTGTGATTGGTAATATATTGCTCCGGCCAGCAGGATTAAGATTGAGAATATCAGGAATAAAACGATGAGCTTCCACGGGAAAGTCATTTTAAATTCGGAGGAGGGCCCGACGTGTGACATGATGGCTACTTTTTGATTTTTTACTACATTGGTTTTAATCTATGCCTCAGCTTGAATCCTTAATACTTCATTTTTAGGTACAAAATTTTCAGCAAGTCCATTACCGGTTCAGGCAGGTAATTCAGCTAATATCAATTAACAAATAAGGTAGTAAATTTAAAATTGGTTCTCTATCAGAGAAATGCTGATATTGATGTAGGTGTTTTGACTACAAAAAAGCAACAATTACGAGAACATTAAAATTCAGATCTTATCTAAAACTCCTTTGCGAATGGCATAACGGATCAGGTCTGCCGAGGAATGAAGCTTAAGTTTTTCGAGTAACCGGTGCCTGTAAGTACTAATGGTTTTCGGACTAAGACATAACAATTCGGCAATCTCAGCAACAGATCTTCCCATGGCAATCTGGCGAAGAACCTCCAGTTCCCTGCCGGATAATAGGGTGGGAGTGAATTTCCTGGTTTCTGTCAGAAGATTTTCGGCGAGCAGTTCAGCCATCGATTGGGATATATATCTTTCTCCATTAGCTACCTTTATAATTGCTGAGATAATCTCTTCGGGAGGGCTTGATTTGGTAATATATCCGGATGCTCCGTCTTTTAAGGACCTTAAGGCATACATTTCTTCGGAATGAATGCTAAGCATCAGAATAGCAGCCTTGGGTTGAATTTTTTTTATCTGGCTGATCAGATCTATGCCACTTCTTCCAGGAAGTGAGATATCAAGCAGAATTACATCATAAAGATGTTCATTTATGCGGTTAAATAATTCTTTGCTGTTGGCAGCTTCATGAATCAGATTAATTGAAACTTCATCCATCAGGATCTGCTTCAATCCCCTCCTCACTATGGGGTGGTCATCAGTAATGAGCAGTCTGATCACAGTTTCTAATTTTTATTAATTGGAATTAAAACTCGAACAAATGTACCAACTCCTTTTTTGCCCCTAATTACTGTACTGCCACCAACAGACCTTACCCTTTCTTTTATACCTGTTATTCCAATGGATTTGAAAGAATCAATTTTATCTTTATGAATTCCAATTCCATTGTCCTTTATTACAAGTTTTAATCTACTTTTCACCAGAAGGAGATTAACTTCTACAGCAGAAGCATTTGAATGGCGTGAAATATTGGTCAGTGATTCCTGTAATATTCTGAAAAGTACTATTGACAGCCTGTCATTAATGCTTAGCTCTTCAGGGCTGCATTGGAACCGACATTTAATGCCGGCCTGTCTCTCAAACTTTTGCAGTTGCCAGTTGAAAGCCGAAACAATTCCCAGCTCAAATAATATGGCAGGCCTCAGAAAAGAGGATACCTCTTTAATACTGTCAATGGCTTCACCAATCTCCTGATTCATTTCACTTAATTTTTCTGCCACTGCCTGCGATTGAATACCAATCCTTCCCTTCAGCCATGTGATATCCATATTGAGCGCTGTCAGCTTTTGACCCAGGTCATCGTGCAGACTTAATGCGATCTTTGACCTCTCTTCCTCCCGAATGTTCTCCAAGTGGCGGGTAAGATTTTTTAATTTCTTATGAGAATCTCTTAATTTCTTTTCCGCATTTATTTGTTTGGTAATGTTGTCGGAAACAACTTGTATCCCCTCTAATTGGTTATTCTGATAATAAATACAGGAATGAGTTGACAAATACCAACCGGGTTTACCCGCGAGTCTGACATAGTCTTTATATTTTAACGGAACTTTTGATTCTGCGGCAACCCTAAGTCGGTTAATGAAAAACTGTCCTTTCTTTTTCCCAAAGATCTCAGAAAGATTTTTGCCAATATAATCAGAAGGGTTTCCGCCAAGATTTTTAATTGCCTCCCGGTTGAACATAAGGATCTTTCCACTGGTATCATAATAACCAATTCCAAGTCCGCAGTTTTCCATAAGCGTTCGATGTTTTGCCTCGCTTTCTGATATTTTATTTTGAAACGCTTTCCTTTTTGTAATATCCTTTGTTATGACAACTCTATACTTCCCTTCAACATCAAGAAGTGCCGCGCTGACTTCAGTCCACAGGATTTCTCCGTTCGCTTCCACTATTCCGATTTCTTCTCCAATAACCGGCTGATTTTCACTGAGTGCAATCAGACCCGGAAACATTGATGATGAGATTTCTTTCCCCTCCGAATTGAGATAAATACGCCTTTTGAATAATCCACTTTTTACTTCATCTTCTGTAAATTTTAAAATTTTCTTCAATTCCCGGTTGGCTTCCAATATTTTTCCTCCACTGTCAGCTATTGAAATACCGATAGGGGCATGATCAAATAGAGCTCTTAATTTTAATTCCCGTTCCTTTGTCTCGGTCTCGCTTTTTTTCCGCTCGGTTATATCTAGGTTTATCCCCATGATGCCCTGTAGGGATACATTTCTATCATTAAACAGAGTGGCCGTGCCATAAACCCATGTTGTCTCCTCCTCATTGTTAATAAACCTGTATTCACTCTGCCATGGAATTTCACCGGCAACAAAACTTTTCCATTCAGTCTGAATCCGTTCCCTGTCCAGGGGATGGATTGCATTCACCCAACCATCTCCTTCAGCTTCAGACATAGAAAGACCTGCCATTTTACACCAGGCAGGATTTACATACATGCATTTGCCATAGATGTCAGTCAGGTAAATGCCTGTCGGAGAAATTTCTGCAAGAATCTTAAACGAGGTGTCAAATGCCTGCAAAATCATTGGTTGCTTTTTTTTTCCTATCACTCAATGTAGAAATTAAGTTCAGGGATATGCGCCGGACTGATGATAACTTAACGGTAAAATAAGTGCATTTTTTTGAATTTTTCAATGATAAACTAAGCCAGGATCTGGTTGAGAAATTAATCCATGAAAGACTGCATCCAATTTTGTCCTAAGTTTAACACTGTTTGTCAATATTCAAAAAAGATATCGCAAAGCATCTAAGTGATTTCTATGTTTCAATAGCAATTGAATTCTCTTTTATTGTTATTAAGTGCAGATTATCAGCAAATTATAAACAATCAAATGATTTCTTTACAGCTACAGACTTATTGTTGAAGTTTTTATCCTTCCTTCTGATTATTTTATTGCACTTTGAAAATAATATCCTTTTCCTTATGGGTTTAAGACCTTTCACAACTCCTTTTGTTTAAAAAATTCCCATTGATTTATATCAACGCATGAGTTGATTTATATTATGAGAGTCATCAAACAATATCAACTTAAAAGGTTCATTAAAGTATAAATGAATAAAAAGATACCCTATGAAAAAGATGATGAATGGATTGTTGATGATGGGATTTGCAGCACTTATTAGTATGGAACAAATTAATGCCCAGCAATTACCGGTATACAGCCAGTACATGATGAACGCATTTTTGCTTAACCCGGCAGTAGCTGGACATGAAGGATATACAGCGATTAATATAACAGCCAGGGAACAATGGCTGGGCATAAAGAATGCACCCAAAACTTATGCTGTAAGCTTGCAAACACGATTATTAAGGAATAGTTTTATTTCACGTTCATCCTCTATCCGTAAACGTCAACGGGTAATGTCGCGCAGTGGCCGGGTGGGTTATGGGTTGCATGCATTCACCGATATGGCCGGTGCTTTCAGCCGTACCGGGATACAAGGAACTTATAGCTATCATATACCGCTTGAAAACTCACAGATTTCTTTCGGTGTTTCTCTCACAGGCTATCAATTTCATATTAATGAAGATAAGATAAAACTGCTGGAAGACGATGATCAGTTGCTTTTAAACACGGAAAAATCAGCCTTTATTCCAGATGCCAATTTTGGGATATATTATACTGATCAGCATTTATACGCTGGTCTATCAGCCATGCAATTATTTCAGAGTACGCTTAAACTGGGTGCTGACAAAGTAGGACCTGGTTTTAAGATGTTGAGGCATTATTTCTTAACAGCCGGTTATAGGTTTGAAATTAACCCGGATATATTGATGGAACCCTCATTCCTGATTAAAACGACTGAAAATTTCGTTGCCCAGATTGATGTAAACCTGAAAATGTATCTTCATGAAAATCTTTGGGCAGGAGTATCCTACAGAACCGGCGGAAGCTATGGTCAGGTTGATGAATCAATTAAAGGCAAAGGCTCATCAGCAATATTCATGGCCGGATTTAAAGTGGACAAGTTTTATTTTGGTTACGCTTTCGATTATTCCTTTAGCGCCATGGGTGCACGAACCTTGGGATCGCATGAGATCATGGCGGCTATAAAATTTGGAGATAATGCACGGAGATATCGCTGGCTGAACAGGTATTAATCGTTTTTCAAATCATTTATTCCAGAGGTTGGTTATCTAATCCCTGAGGGTAGGATTCATTTCCATTTTTTGGCAATATTTATTGATTATCTCCTTCAGCAACTCCCTTCTTCGCTTTTCACCCATATCTTACCTCCAAGCATTTCTACATAAGATTGAGATATTGATAGACCCAAGCCACTGCCTTCAAAACCCCGGTTATGCGAGTCACTGTTGAGAACCCAGGGCGTCGCATTGTATTAAAATTATTAATTCTATTATCACTCAAGACTATCAAATTGCTCTATGAGCGGATCATCCTGCAATTCTTCTTCATCCCACCCACAGTGTTCCACTAGGCGTTCCTCAATTTGATCAAAAATGGATAAAACATATCCACGCCCATACTTGTGAGAACATTATCCGGTAATTTTCCCTTCCCATCCCAATAAAGCCTCTCGTTCGTTACTTGTTATAGTTCCATTGGGAATTGATTCCACTATCAGAGCCTTCAAAGTCGTGTGATTCGAGGTATTTTTCCCTGAGAAACTCAAATTGCTTTTGGTTCATCTTAACCAGGTTCACATTTTCCGATTTTTCAGTTAACTGTTTAACCGATTCTGAATGATTTCCTTTTTCCTGGAAAAAACCCAATTTTATACGCAGTTCCTCAATCTGTTGCTCTTGTGTTGTTATAGTCTGCTGCATCATCCGGATATCCGTTTCATCCATCAGGCAACGAATACGGATGAGTTTTGATAAAACGGTTTCACATTCCTGGGCCTGCTTTTCAAGATTCTCTTTCTCAGCTGCAGTAAAGAATACAGGGATAGTTTCCATTTCCAGTTCATTCTTGTTCTTAGAACCGTTAACGGTTTTTCTGATTCGTTAACGGATAATTTGTTATCGGTTAACGTTTCTCCTGGCTTTTCAATCGAAAAACCATTAACCGATAAACCGTTTCTTGCATTGCCATCTGTGCTATAGAAGGCCGCCATTTTACATTTTATTGAACAATAGAGCTTGTTCGCTCTTCCTTCAAATTCATTTCCACATTGGGGACATATCTTTGTTGTCATATTAAAATTGTTATGATGCATATACTGTTAAGTCAAAAGGTTATTCCAAATTAATTTTAAGTTTAGGCTTTGTTATCCTGGATTGTTATACAGGTGCCATATATGGAGAAATGTGCATCCTAGGTGTCCTTGATCAGAAAACTCTTTGAATTTTAAGTAAATAGATAGGACTCCTCAGTCCTTTTTCCGTGTCCTATATACGTCCTAAACTTAAAAGTGCGTCCTATTTTAGGGTGGATGCCAGGACGTATAGGACGAACTCATTTTACCCTGCGTCCTGTTTTGCGTCCTTTGGAATACCCTTCTATTTCTATACTTTTCTTCTTTAGGACGATTAGGACACAAAAAATAAAAAATAAATACCCTACTGTTATTTTTTTTCATTGGGATCCCTTTGCCTTTAAACATGAAAAATCTGACAGACATACTTTTACGCTCTACCAATCGTCTTCCAACTCATCTGAATACTTGCAGAATATTTTCAGGAACTTCGAGAATGAACTTTGCTTGCCATGGTACCGATGTTCGACAACGTCAGGGTACTCCTCAACAAACATGGTATGGATACTTTTTTTGTCGTATTCTTTATTAAATTCAATAACACCCTGCTTAAGCTTGTCATCCATGAATTCGACAAATTCAGGGCAGGTATTATCGATGATCTTCCGCCGGCGAAGATTGATAGGCTGAGATTCTAAAATTCCATTTTTCAGGAACAGACAAATGCTGTACATCATGAAATTATCGAACTCTACCCAATCCTTTTCTTCCCATTCACTGAAGAACCAATGGCCAAACTCATCCAGGGGACTGAATTTCTCGCTGTAATGTTCGCTCAGTTCAAACTCAATAGAACGGTCCTTGGAACTTTCTCCCTCGGTTGAAACCGTTTTATTCGTTGTTACCAGTATTTTAGCCTTAATATTGAAAGGCTGCAGATTTTTACGGTTTACGCTAAGATGCTCGGTGATGTCATTGTAAAGGCTTTCAAAATCAAAGTTTTTCCGGACATCGTTCAGGCAGATGATTTGGGTATCGAGGTTAGCCAGCTCGTATTTATGCTTGTTGGAAGGATCGAAGTCTTTTCCGTTGATCTCACAGTAGTTTTTAATCTTGCCCAGGCTTTTGCAAAGCAATGTTTTACCAGTCCGGCCATCCGGTTTGTCAGATATTCTCGAATCGGTCAATATGGTGGCCTTAAGCTTGCGATCATAATATGAATGCAGATTGTAACCCAGAATGCTACACAATTCAGTAAACCGTTTTGTATCCTTGTTCGCTACATTAAAGACGAAACGGGCAAAGACACCCATATCTGATATTTCCCACTCCTGCTGCTCTTTAAATGTGAATGTCCTTGGTAAAATCTGGGTACGCCATACATGGTTTTTTAGGCTGGAATAATCATGCAGAACATAACCCTCCTCGGAGCATCTGACATATCCGTTTTTATAGTAGATAAACCCTTCTGTTTTGGTATCGCTATTAAATGCAATTTCGGTCTCGCTTTTTAAAAGGCTTAATTTTCTTTCGCAGAAATAGGTGGTTGGACTCTTGTAGATCTTCTCGATTAGGAAATTCCGGCTAATTTCAAAATCAAGTTTCTGGGGTAGTGACTTTATCCACGAGATGAAATGGTCCTGGATCTGAACGGTGGTTACCTCGCTGATAATCTGCCTTTCAACCCTGACGAAAATATATTGTTTATCCAGGTCAAACCGGCGATATCCAAAGGAATACAGGAGGTCAATAAACTTTCGGTAATTGAATTTTACGTCAACGATAATGGTATTGCCATCATTGTCTTTACCATAAACAGGGCTGTAAAACACCTCTATTTTGCTCTCTGAAGTAGTGTCCCTGATATTTTTGTCATTGTCTTTGGCTTTGGATTCATTGCCAGCAATAGAATTGCTCCCCGCTTTTAATGAGATTCCATGCTCCCTGGCGATTTGAAAGAATGTTTTAATCGTTACGCCTTTCCGGTTACCGTTTAGGCAGTAATGAAACTGTTTCTCACAAGCGGTCTGATTAAAACCAGGGTAAAACCGACTCAAACGCAGAAATAACGGTAAACCGTTTATACCAAGTCCGTCGGCAAGTGCAAAGCCAAGTTTTAACCAATTCTCGTAACTTGCAGTTATATCTATCTTGCATGCTTCAATGCGGGTAATCACTTTTTCAACATCATCCGATAAATTGAAAGATTGATTAACGGTTCCTGATGATGATTTTGGTTGGGAATTAACTGGTTTAGTAATGCCTGTGAATACCCTTGCTTGCTCATTGACAAATAAGTCAGGATCGTAAGATAAAAAACACAGCCGGCTGAGATCCCTGCATTTTCTATCCATATCAAGTCCATAGTTATCATAATAATATCTTGCCAGTGAATCGAAAGAATTTTCATGTAAACCCTTATCCGGGGCTATCTTAACGATAACCTTGACTCCTGTTCCGGAAGGACTGATAAAGCAGCACAAAGTATATTGGTCTTTGATTAATTTGGCTTTTACATCCGACGGGCTGGTTACTTTATCAAAATCAACCTGGATAAGTCCGGAATGCTTAATAAAGTCATTTAAGGAGTGTTTTTCCCTGAATATCCCTGAAAGCGTGATTGCTGGAGTATTTCGCTTTAAAGTTTCCCGTTTGGAATCGTCCTTTTCAATCCGGATTGATTCTATATGATGCTTCAATTTGTTTGAACGGATATTATCAAAGACTTCATTTAATTTGATGTCCATGGTCTTTGTACTGGAAACATTGGGAAAATAGGATACCACATACTCCATAAAAGAGAGTTTTAATAGTTCTGGAGATAATTAAGGTGAGTAAAAATGGCTTATTGGTTAAACGTTAACCGTTTTGCGGATGTGGCAATTATAACCGTTTAACCGATTTCTTATGCCTGACAATGGAGTTTTCGACTTCTTTTCTATTTTCACTCCTGGTTAATCTTCTGCCAGTATTTAGCCAATCAATAAGGTCTGCTCTTTTGAAATACAGTTTCTTTCCTTTTTTAATAAAGGGGATTTCGCATTTATGGGTTAACGTGTAAATGGTGGGTTTAGCTAGATTTAAAAGTTCAGATGCCTGGACAATGGTCAGAAACTCATCCTCTTTTGTTTCTGCTTTTTGCTCAATGTATCTTTTATGCAGGTCATAAACTTTTTCTGCAACTTGCGAGGCGATGTCGTCCAGCGATAGAGATGATAAGAATAGTTTTTCCATATTGTAACTGATTAATTTCAGTCACAAAGGAACAATCAATATTTATAAATAACTATAGTTCAAATAATTACATATCAAAATAATAAATTTAGCTCTATTTAGCATAGTTTATTACCGGTCATAATCCGGTGACAATTTTGTTTGCTGCGATTTGCTATAGGAAAAAGTTATTGATATGTTTTTGCATAGATTTTTTTCAAATCTGCCAGTAAAGTGTAAAGATCGTATCGAATTGTTCTGGTGTTGACCTTTATATAAGTAATGTAATTCTTTTTTCTCCAATGGTGCAGGGTAAGTTTCTTTACATTGAGGATTTTACATACTTCGCTTTCACTATAAAAATCAACAGGTAATAATCGGCTCACTTCTATATGTTTAGTTAACAACATGATAAGTTCTTCGATATTGTAAATTGAAGGTGTTCTGAACTTTTTGGTAATAATTTCCAATTCAACCAAACTTATAGTTTGCATCTCCGGGGAGTTCTGTTCGAAAGCATCTAAAGCTTTCCTGATATGCGATACTTTATACTTGTGCACCATTATGCAGGAGGAAAAAAACAATGAAAAATCAAAAATCAGTTAGCAACGAAGTGTTTTTCTTAATGGTTTCATCCAAAAAAGAGTCAAGATAGTTTTCTGTGGTTTTTAGATCGCATACAAAGTTTTCAAGTTTTGCTACATTGATTATTGTGGTTTTATCATCGGGGGCTAGATATTCGATTAATTTAGAGTCCTGCTCATAAATTAAAGAATTACTTTGCTATTCCCGGTGTCTGAAAACACACCTGAGTGATTCAAATTATGTCAACCGAAGATGAAGTCCGCAATGCATCAAAACAGTTTTATGCAGCGCTTAACAAAATGGTAAATGGAAGTTCTCAATCCCTGTCAGATATCTGGTCACACAATTCAGAAGTTACCACTATGCACCCAATTGGAGGACGACAGGTAGGATGAAAATCCGCTTCTTGTCATAGCTTCAGACTTTATCCCAGTCAAAACCTTTAAGTACAGCTGTTTTCTTTTCAAGTTGATAAAATCTTTCTGCATTTTCATGCATTAAAATATCTGTGTATCGAAGGGCATCATTCATTGAAATATAACCTTCCCCCACCAGTTCAGAAAGTGCCATAGCCAGGCCATTTTTTGCAATGATTGAATGTCCAAGCACCGGTTCAACCGGCCAATAATCACCGCCAAACAGGAACAGTTTATTTACAGGTGCTGTAACTATATACTTTTTTAGAAAATCTTTTGCCGCAACGGGATTAATTATCCAGGACCAGCACATATCAATATTGGCATTATGAAACTGCTTGGCCACAGATATTATTTCCTCATAATAGGGATAACAAATATGAAAAAACACAAATCGTGTTTCCGGAGAAAGATCGCACAACCGACATACATCCACCGGGTTATTCCTTACATTGTGAAGATTCATCTGCACGGGTTTACCCGCCCACTGCGCATGATATCCCGTGTGTATTTTCACCGGCAGATTACTTTCAGTGGCTTTACTTATTACATACCAGAAAAGATGATCCTCAATCTTCTTTTGTTCAACAACAGTAATTTGATCTCCATTCAATTTCCGCGCAAAAATCTTTTCGGCAACTGTAGAATCTACTACTTCAAAATCTAATTCCCGATTATATGCCATTCCGATTTTAACACCAACTACATACGGTCCATAATGATCAAACCACCAGTTTATGACTTTATGCCAGTCTTCAAGCGTATTCACTTGAATTTGGGCTGTTTCTCCATATTTATTGTTGCCAGGTCCTCCTATCAATTCGCTCACATCCAAATCCGACATCAGGAAATCCGGCATCTTTGATTTCATCAGGGGCCAATGGTTTACCTGGCAACTTAGTATATTGGCCTTATCCTTGAGTATATGTTTGTAAAATCCGGGGATAACCATTTTCTCATACCCGCGCTGAACATCATTGATCGTTTCTGCAGACAATTCCTGTATACCATATAGTTCCCTGAAGGTAATTTCTACGGCTTTTCCATAGCCAGTGTTTCTAATATATATCCACCAAGGCTCCAGTATCTTCCACTTCTCCAGCGGAGAGGGACCATATTCAAAAAAACGGGTATAGTCTGCTTTGGACATTCCGGCTGATATCATATCTGAATCCAGATAGTGATTCATTATAAGCGTCCAATCGTTGCATCTGCCATCAATGTGATTTCCACCGGTTGTCCTGGTAATTTCATCATAGAGGTGTTCATGTGTGTCAATAAGTGGTGTATTATATATTTTCTCAAGAATCGTTCGAAAGGCATTATTTTCATTTGTAAACTGCCGATCACTTTTAAAGGAAGAAAATAGCGCTGGAATAGCAATTCCAGAACCTGTCAGGCCCAATATCTGAAAAAAGTCACGCCGGATGAATGTAGTTTTTGTCATAATTTCAGGTTTTATTCTATACAAGGGTGCTGGAACAAGTTATTTTTGAGCTCACAATTCGCTAAAATAAAGCAGACTTGTCAGAGATTTCTTAGACTCTTCTAATTTAAAAAAATTCTTCTTAATTTATTGACTTTCTGCACATCAGTCATGACTTGGTTTGAATTCGGTTCGCCTCTTAGCAGATTGATAAAGAACCACTTACAGAAAAAAAACCAACGAGGTGGTTTCTATTTTCATACAATTGGCACAAAAATGTCGCCTTTAGGGTGGTATTATGCCATTAAACTTAAACTTCGAAACATAAAAGAATCCTGATATTTATACTATTTTAGTATTGCCATGTTTTTCCACTGATTAGAAACTCTATTTAAACACATTGATAACTACTATGTCGAAAAAGTATTCCCTGCATAAAGAGAAAATCAAAATTCTTCTGCTTGAAGGTATCCATAAAAGTGCGCTCGAATATTTCAGAGCCAACGGTTACACGAATGTAGAATTGTTGCCTCATGCACTGGAGGCCGATGAACTCAATGACCACATCAGGAACGCCAACATAATTGGAATCCGCTCGCGCACCCAGCTTGATAAGGCTGTACTCAGCCATGCGGAAAAGCTGTTTGCAATCGGGTGTTTCAGCATCGGTACAAACCAGGTAGACGGACATGCTGCAAAAATGATGGGAATTCCGGTATTCAATGCGCCCTTTTCAAACACCCGTTCTGTTGCCGAGCTTGTCATTTCTGAGAGTATCCTGATGATGCGGGATATTCCCGCAAAAAATGCCGCAGCTCATAAAGGCAAATGGCTGAAATCGGCCAGCCACTCCTATGAAGTCAGGGGCAAAAACCTGGGTATTGTGGGCTATGGTCATATAGGTTCACAGGTATCTATTCTGGCTGAAGCGATGGGTATGAATGTGTATTATTACGACATCGAAAAAAAACTCAGCATAGGAAAAGCTATTGCCTGCCATTCGCTGGAGAAACTACTTGAGATTGCACATATCATAACACTCCATGTTCCTGAAACACCATTAACCCGGAATCTGATCGGTGCAAAGGAATTGTCAGTCATGCGAAAAGGATCTCTTCTTGTGAATGCTTCGAGAGGCAGCGTAGTGGATATCCCTGCCCTTGTCGAAGCGCTGAATTCAGGTCATATTCAAGGTGCTGCCCTGGATGTATTTCCACAGGAACCTGGCTCAAACAATGACTCCTTTGTTACGGAACTGCAGCCATTCGATAATGTCATCCTTTCGCCACATGTAGGTGGCAGTACCCTGGAGGCTCAGGAAAACATCGGGATTGAGGTAGCAGAGAAATTGGTCAATTACAGCGATACAGGATCTACTATCGGGTCGACCAATTTTGTACAAATTTCCCTTCAGCCTAATCATAAAGTCCAGCGTTTTTTGCATATCCATAAGAATGTTCCGGGGATGCTGAAAGAAGTGAATTACCTGTTTACTTCAAAGGGAATAAACATTGCCGCACAATTTCTTCAGACTGATCGCGAGATAGGATATGCCATCATCGATACGGACAGTAATCTTGATATAAATATTCTAAAAGAACTGAAATCCATCGAAGGAACCATCAGGGTCAGGATGCTGTATTGAGAAGAATTTAAGGCAGGTAAAACTCCCTGTTTTCGAAGGAGATGCTACCCGACAATGCACATACCTAAATACTATGAAACTCAAAACTTATATTTTATTCTTTTCCATTTTACTTGTATCTGGCAGAATGAGTGCTTTGGCCCAGGAATCTTTTAGTTCTTTCGAAAGAGCCGGACTCCATCCCCTGATATACAACAAGCCGGCTGTTGATTTCTTTGAAGGGGCATTGCTGGGGAACGGGGCAATGGGTGTTGTGGTAACCACCCGTCCCGATGCAGTAGTGCTCTATTTTGGGCACAACAATGTCTGGGACATCCGCATTGCAGAAAACAACAAGGAAAAGCTCGGTACTTTCAAAGATGTTTTTAATCGGGTAAAAGCCATTCCCGATACCTTGAAAGTTCTTGCCCAGGATAAATGGTACAACGATTACTCTGATAATGGCTCGCGAAAATTACTCGAAGCCTTATCCACGGCCATTTCCCTGCGGATCAGTGCTGCTGGGCTTCGACCGCCGGAATGCTGAAATGATTGGACACCGGCTGGATATTTCCACCGGACTTTGTGAAGTTTACCTGCTTACCAAAGATCAGAAAAAGATTACCCTGCAGATTTTTACCGATATGACCAATGATCACCTTTGGTTCCGGTTGGTCGATCAGCAGGGAAATCCCTGTGAAAACATTTTTGACCGGGTCCGGGTGATGCCCGATCCTTCGACACCTCAGGAATTTCCGAAGACAAAAATTGAGGAAGATTTATCAAAGGGAATGCTCTCTTTTCGACAGACTTTGCCCTATTTGGAACCCGACAAATATGATACAGTAAAAGGGCATCCCAAAGACAAGGCCTTCCGCCTGATTGCTACCCTGAACTGTCCGCTTGAAAAACGCTCAAGAATCAACTGGGACGGCAACAAGGAGGAGATGAATACTCTTGAAGCCGGATATCGGAAAAAAATCAGAATTTGTGGGTTGCATCACGCTTCAGGAAGGATTAAACAGTGATATCGCCATTGACTTGCCCGGAACAGAAGTTCCCCGGACTGATAAATATCATGGCATCCATTCTGAAAAGTCAAAACATTTGGAAAGAATACTGGAATAAATCCGGTGTAAAACTTGGCGACCAGTTTCTGGAGCGTATGTGGTATCATAATCTCTATTTCCTGAATTGTGCCACGAAAGAAGAAGCCACCACGCCCGGCCTTTTTGCCAACTGGAGTTACAATACCATTGGCACTGCCTGGCATGGCGATTATCACATGAATTACAATACACAACAGCCGTTCTGGGTGACTTTTTCGAGCAACCATCTGGAGAAAAATCTGCCCTATGTGAACCTGATTGAGCGGCTGATGCCAGTGAGTAAACGCTGGGCAAAAGAGTATTACGAAATGCCCGGAGCCTATTTTCCTCACAGTGCCTATCCGGTTGACATGACCATGAATTCTTATCCGGTTCCGGACCTGGGGCTGGGAGATTTGTGAAACTCCCTGGGCGGTGCAGGGTTTGTGGTGGCACTATCTGTATTCGGCTGATACCGAATTTCTCAGGACCCGTGCCTATGAGCCGATAAAGGCAGCCGTTGAATTCCTGGTGGCATACATGAAGCGACCTGAAGCAAGCGGACCACAATGGAAAGACGACAAATTCCATATCTTCCCAACCGTTCCTCCTGAATTGTACGGACTTCGTCCCGGATTCAAATACAATTACGATTGCAACGTTGATCTTACACTCACCAAATTCATTTTCAAGGCATTTATTGAGGCATCCCGGGTTTTGAAGCTTGAAGCCGAAGAAAAGGCATTACTAAGCGATGTAAAGCTGATTCTGTCGCGCTTTCCGGAGTATCCTACTGCCATTTCGAAAGAGTATGGCAAAGTGCTGGTTTCGGTGCCCGAAGAACATGACGAGGTGGTTTACAACTGTCCCAACCCGCTGATGACTGTATTTCCGGGCGAAGATTACGGACTGCATTCCGATTTGGAAACCAAACTGCTGTTGAAAAATACATATTTAAATCAGCAAAACGAAGGTGGAAACGATCTGGTGTTTATTAACCTGCAGGCCGCCCGCATCGGCATGCTCGATCTGGAACGGTTTAAACGTCAGGTCAATTATTGCCTGCTGCCCAACGGAACCACTTCCGACCGGGTAATGCAAGTGCACGGCCGTTACAGCGACGCAACTCCTTATGGTTATATGGACATGATGGGTATCTGGTTCGAAAACTTTGCCTTGCCGGTTGTGGTCAACGAATGCCTGATGCAAAGCTACAACGGAACCATCCGGCTTTACCCCAACTGGCCCATGGATAAAGATGCCGAATTCCATAACCTGCGTGCGGCGGGAGCTTTCCTGGTTTCAGCTTCACTGAAAAATGGACAGACGGGTAAAATTGAAATTTACAGCGAGGCAGGAGGGCTCCTAAAAATCATTTTACCCTGGAAATCAGGAGGAAGTGTTACCAATGAAAGTGGTCAAAAGATGCTCCAATCGAATAGTGGTGGAAATGCAAACTAAAAAAGGCGAAACGATTATTTTTAAACCTTGAAAAAGATAACAAACTATAAATTCATGCCAACGAAACTACAACCGCTCCTGATAAAACTGGAACATACAGTAAGGCCAACAGCGACAACTTGATTAATGACTATGAAGAAGCATCTATTTATTCTTATCCTTTTCTTCAGTGCAGCCATGGTACAAGCTGCCACGGTTAAAAATTTACGCTGTGAACGTTTGGTTGCCCCCCTGGGTGTCGATATTGAACGCCCCCAGCTGAGCTGGATGATTACCGAAGGCGAAGATCCGGCGAAAGTGATCCGCGATCAGCGACAAACCGCCTATCAGGTACTGGTTGCCTCTTCCCGAGAGAACCTGGCTGCCGGCATGGGTGATCTCTGGAACAGCGGGAAAGTGGAGTCCGATCAAAGTATTGGTGTGGTTTATTCGGGCAAACTGCTGAAATCAGGGATTCCTTGCTTTTGGAAGGTCAGAATTTGGAACAAAAAAGGGAAACCTTCTTCCTGGAGCGAACCTTCCCAATGGAGTATGGGCCTGCTGAAGCCTGAAGACTGGCAAGCAAAGTGGATTACTTATCCTGATACAATGCGACTTCATCATCCCTGGCTGCGCCGGACTTTTGAGGTGAAGGAAGATGTTAAACGGGCGGTGATCTATATCAATACCGGTTCCTATTATGAACTGCACATCAACGGCAAAAAGGTCGGTCCGTATGTGCTGGAGCCGGGCATCACACAGGTCAACAAGCGGTTTGTTGTCAATGCATATGATGTCACCTCCTTCCTGGTGAAAGGCACGAACACGATTGCCCTCTGGATGGGCCCTGGCTGGTATCAGCCGCGTAATGGCAATACTTACAATGCGCCAATTCTTCGCGCCCAATTGAATATCGTTTCTCCATCCGGCCCGATGGTGATCGGAACTGACGCAAGCTGGCGGGTGAGGGAAAGCTGTATTTCACAAATAGGCGGTTGGTCCTGGAATAACTTTGGAGGCGAGCGTTTTGACGCCAGGGAGTTTATAGAAGATTGGGATCAGGTTGGCCTGGACGATTCCAAGTGGGTGGGGGCGCGTGAAATACCGGCGCCGCTGGTAGCGCATTCCTGGCAGGGATGCGAAAGCGCGCGGCTGAGCGATCCGGTGAAGCCCGTTGAGATCCGGCAACTGCAAAACGGCAAATGGGTGATTGACTTCGGGCGGCCCCTGACCGGCTGGATGCGTTTGAAAATGCACGATCTCAAGGCCGGGCAGGAAGTGCAGATCAATTATGCCGACATCGATGACAACCACAATGCGCGGAAGCTGGCATTCGAGGTCAATGCCGACGGATTTCAGGATTTCAATCAGATGGATGTTTTCATAAGCGCTGGACATGGAATTGAAACATTCTGTTCCAGATTCAATTACCACAGTTTCCGTTATGCTGTCATTGCCGGGCTTGACCAGTAACCTTCTGTCAGCGATGCAGAAGCCATGATGATAGAGCCTGACATGGCATCTGCAGGGTCATTCGAATGTTCGAACGATCTGTACAACCAAATTCATGAGATCACGCGCTACACGCTTTCGCACCCAGAATCCGTGCCTGGCACTGGGTACCGGGGAAGCACGTGAGAAGACAGCCTATGGCGACGGCGGCGCTCATCTTTCCGGATATCTGTATAACTTCAGGTGTGACGCTAATTTGAAATAAGTGGATACGTGACTGGAGTGATGCCCAGCGGGATGACGGCTGGTTCAGGAATACTGCTCCATCGTTTGAAGATCACGGCGGCGGTCCGGCGTGGGGAGGCCAGGTCAGCGAGCTGGTCCGGCGGATGATCCTCTATTACGGAGATAAAGCCTTGGTCGAGCAGATGTATGACAAACTCAGAAAGTATGTCGATTTCCTGGAAAGCAAAACCCCGATGACATACTGCGTTCCTATACGCCGACCACGCGCGAAGAGGATTGGATGTTCATCGGCGACTGGGCGCGTCCCGCAGCGACCGCCGGCCAGGGCTTCAACATGGATAAAAAGGATGAACGAGAGTTTTTCAACAATTCCTATCGCGTGTTGCTGTGGCAGCAATTGCAGGACTTTCGCTACGAGCCTCGGCCGCACCGATGAGGCCACGCGCTGCGGGGAGCGGCTGGCGATAATCCGTCCACTGGTTCACAAGGAATTCTACCAGCAGGACAAGGGTGACTACCGCTACAGCAGCCAGAGCAGTCTCGCCATGGCGCTTTATGCGCGCATCCCGCCGCCTGAGTTGCGTCCGAAAATACTGGCGCAGTTGGAGAATGATATTGTGGTTGAGAAGCAAGGCCATCTCGATACCGGCCTGCTGGGAACCTTTATCATGCTCGATCTGCTGATACAGGAGAACCGGAATGATCTTGTTGATCTGATCATGGGGCAGACGACTTATCCAGGGTGGGGATATCTGGTCAAGGAATTGGGCCTCAAGACATGGCCCGAAACCTGGAGCGGCTGGGGCAGCCATGTGATTCTTGTCACGGCAACGCCGGGCTCATGGTTCTTCGAGGGTCTGGGTGGAATCCTGCCCGATCCGGCGAAGCCCGGGTTCAAGCATTTCACGCTACGACCCGGCATCGTCAAGAGTGTCGATTGGGTAAAGTGCAGCTACCAATCTCCCTACGGTGAAATCGTCTCCAATTGGAAGTCGGAGAAGGATTCTTTCAAGTGGGAAATCCACGTCCCGGTCAACAGCACGGCAACGGTCTATCTGCCGGCCACCTCTGCTGATCAGGTGAGTGAGTCGGGAAAGAAAGCCGACAAGGCAAAAGGAGTGAAGTTCCTCCGGATGGAAAAAAAATTTGCCGTTTATCAGGTTGGCTCGGGGAGTTATGAGTTTAAATCAATCAAATGAAACAAGCCAAAATCAACTTACCCCCGGGGAACACCCACATTGACATCCATAAACAATACACTTCCGATGCCCGCGGCTTTCATCGACTCTAAATCAGCAGTTATTCCCAGTTTTCGATTTATGACTTCTTAGCCGACCCCGACCTTTAACGTGATTCTTCAACAATCTCTTTCACTCGGAAGGTTGCCTTTCCAATGCTTTCAAATTCACCCTGTTTGTCATAGGCGGAGAAGAAGCAGGTATACAGACCGTTCCCCTCATCGATGAGTTGATGGGGAACCCGAATGCACCGCCACCACGCATTGGTTCCGGCCGGCAGCCCTTTATCCATGTCTATGATTTGAGCGTTTCCCACAGGCCACGTCAAACCGTCCTCCGAACAGCTAAATCCGATCTGGGAGTTATTGCCGGTCGTCACTTCAGGCTTAAGGAAATTGAAGATGACCGTCCAGTATTCCTTGCCGGTAACAGGTCCCTTTATCCTGGTGATCAAAGGATTTTCCACGAAACCTGTCGGCTCCATGAACCGCTCCGGGGCGTGCTCCGGCATATAAATGAACGGACCTTCCGGGCCTTTTGCTTTTACGATCAATACCCACCAGTTTCCCGATGTGGCATTGAATGGTTCGGGTCCGCCGCCCAGAAACGCGTACCATTTTCCATCGGCGGCCTTGAAGGGTGGACTGATGCTTGATGCGGCGGCATCGGTCGGATGGGCGATTCCGCTGGGCGCTACAATCTCTCCCGGGTAATCGAACTCACCGTTGATCCCGGATAATCCCTTTGTTTTGGCTCCTGCCCTGCGCAGCAAAGTAGGGGTATCCCATTGGCGTCTGCGGTCATAGGCCATGAAATTGAAATAAATGAACCAGCGATCCGCCTTTTCATCGAAAAAGAAGAAGGGGCTGCCGGTCAATTCCCACATTCCAGTCTCGGGATTCTTGCCCGGACGAAACAGGATCTTGTGCCGTCTCCATTGGTTTCCGTCTTCGGATATCCAGTGCTCGGTTCGTAAGTCCGCCCACCGCGTGTCACCGAAGGTTTCCATGGTCGATGTGACCATATGGCAGGCGGTTTGTCCGTTGATTTTTACTTTCACGGTGGTGCCTGCCTCAAATCCGGCGGGTATGTCCTTTGCATCGGGATGCTGTGGGCCGATGACCGGAACCGGTTCGGTCTTCACCAGTTCCAGGCACAATCTGGTCGTTTTGTTTGCGGTCGCAGGCTGATTATCAATATTGCCAACATTTTGTGCCTGAGACCAAAGGGTGATAAACAGAAGAGATAAAAATAGAAATTTCTTCATGGTTATTTTGTCTTTTTAACAGTCAGTATTTTAACCGGGCCCATCAATCCCGATTTCAATAAAGGTGAATCCGCCTTGTAGTGTTTGTAGGTAGTAAAAGTATACCGCCCTGAAGTCCTTGGTTTTTCGTTTATCAGCCATTCCGGCCATTGACCGTTTTTAATTCCGTCGTCCGGTTTCTGTTCATCACCAATCAACCGGTTTGGCCAGAGGTTGGCCACTTCAATATCCAGCTGGTTATCGCCTGGAACAACTGCATCCGTAATTTTTATACGGAAAGGAGCAGTCCAGGCTACACCCATATCTTTGCCGTTTACATGAATTCGCGCCAGGTTGTTCAGTTCTCCCAGATCAATATAAACATCAGTCTTTTTATCAGCAATAATATTTTCAGGAAGTTTTATGGTATTCTGATAACCTTGCAATTCCTGAATAGTATTTTATGCCTTCTTCCGGTCTTGAAGTCCAGTCAACAAGTTTATCAAAAACAACATTTTCAGGTCCACCCCATTTCGGATCAAAGGATACCTTCCATGGACCGTTCACTTCAAATAAAATTTCCGGTTGGGTAAAATTTTTCAGCCCGGTTAAATTTGCTGGCAGTGCTTTTTTATCGTGATTAAAAACTATGAAATAACTTTCGTAAGCCTCAAATTGAAGTGGTATTTGTATCTGACCTTTCTTTATTTCGAAGTCAGGAAGTTCCCGCGTTTCCCCGGTCATGGGATTCCACAATTCGGGTGATCCGCTACCAGCCCGGAATGAACAATTTACATGCTTACCGGCATTGGTTTTGTTTGAAACAAAATAAATATCCCCGGATGGGATCACCTGATGGGTATATCTTATGGAATCATCTGATTCAAAATCTTCGGGAATACCCATTTCGCCGGAGTATGGAAGCCGTGGCATCATAGTCCGGGTAAAGCTCCGGCAGGTTAATGTCTGAAAATGCCCCACCCCAATAGATTTTACCCTTTCCCAGACTTGACCCCGGTTATTTGTGAAGGTGCGGTGGTTGCACCCCCACATGGATGCGGATTTCGCTGCAACCTGCAGGTCACAATCGGGATAATTCACCAGGCTGGGGGATTTAAGCGGGGGATTTCCAATGATTACTGCACCGTCGTTAACCAAAGATTCTATTTTATCGAGCAAAGCCGGCGTCATGGTTTCGGTTTTCGGCAGGACAAGTATGCAATAGGAAGCCCCCGAAGGGAATATGATTTTTCCGTCTCTCACTGAAGCTTTCAATAACCCGGAAGGTGAACAGCCATCAAAGTTATAGCCCTTCCGGTCGGGAAGAAACGCATCCTTTGATACACCCGGCAGCGTTTCATCATTGGCTGTTAACACCAGCGATTTGTCCGGCACATTTCCTTTTGTCAGGGCCGAGGACGGTGCGCGGAATACCTGGGGTGCACCTTCGGGTGTCAGATATAAGATGTCAGCAACCGTTTGTCCCTGTTGCAGGATATACTGGCAGCGTGAAATATACTTATGGTATCCGTCCACCATGGACCACCAGGTCTGGTTGCGCTCATGATGCACTCCATAAGGCCCGAATGTCATTCCTGGTTTTAGGCTGTCGTTGAGTGGCTGGTGCTGAAAAATAACATACATGAATTTATTGATCCCGGTTGCAAAAGCCCAGTCTCCCTGATCTTTCATTGATCCCGGATATTGTGTCCAGGCATCGAGATAGGCAGTGAACGCCTCGGCGGCCACTACCTTTTTTCCTCCTACATGGGCAACTGATGCTGCCTCAATACAACTGAACGATGCATTGAATCCGTAATCCTTACACCAGAATTCGCACATCGGAACATCGGCCACTGCTCCCAATTCCATGTCGGCAGTCGGGTTCATATCGTAAGGCTCGATGGAAAAACCCATATTGTATTTATGTGCGTATTTTTTAAGATGAACTGCATGGTTTTCAATAACCAATTCCTGGGCGGTCAGGCGCAAATCCCACAGGAAACGTTCGCTTTTCTCAAGACTTCCCACAACCAGTCCCGAATAAACAGGATAATAAGGAAGCGGATCATAGCCTCTTCGCTTTTGAAACTGCTCCCTGAAACTGGCGTTCCAGTTTTGTGCCCCCATCTCCCAGCTGTCCATATGCAGCATTTTTAAGCCCCCCTGCAATTTTTTATCAGGTATACCTGTTTTCTGAAGCAATTTTCCTGTGAATTCTGCCATGTGGGCATTAATGGCTGTGGTATCGAATTTGTCAGCTTCAAAACCCACACCCGGTATTGGAGCAGGCCGTGTAACAGCACCGTTATTCCTGCTTCCGAAACGCATGATGGTCCAATTCCCTTTTGGAACTATCCAATCCAGGGTGCCATCCGGTTTCAGGTGTTGGGTTACATCAATGATTTTGTCCGCTGAAATTACAGCTCCTTTGGATGGTTCATCATAAGTGGCAAAAGATGGAAGAAATGGTTTTACTCCTGGCATTGAAGTATATGGATCCCTGTAATAAAGGGCTTTCCTGGTAATATCAGCCATTCGGAATTCCTCAGCCGGAGTAGGAAATGCAAGCACACACACATCTTCATAATAATCGAGCCATTTTTGCCTGAGTTCGGGGGTAAAAGTTCCCTCACCAAAATAGGGCTTCATAGCGGCCGGCATGGGAAGGATGACAGGCTTCTTATCATTTTCTGAAACCCGGGTAATGCTATAAACAAGATGTTTCATTGACCGGGCACCTGTAACCCATGGCCCTCCGCTGCCGGTCCATCCGGGACCAACACCAAGGGTTATGGCGATGCCTAAGCGCTCGGACTCGCGAACAGCATGGGTAAACAGATTCATCCACTCTTCGCTCATGAAATCAATTTTTCCGCGGGGAATACCCACATTAACCTCCATAAACAATACGCTTCCAAGGCCTGCGGCTTTCATCGACTCAAGATCAGCCGTGATTCCCTGCTTCGATATATTGCCATCCATGATAAACCAAAAAACCCCGGGCCGGGCAGAATCAGGAGGATTAAGAAACCCTTTCTTCAATTGCGATAATGCCGGTTCACCGGTGTCGGTCGAACAGCTGCCAGCAAACAAGGCTGCAGCAATAATTAAAACGATAGCAATTTTATTCATTAAGCCCTTCGCGGCATCAATAAATGCTGCAATATTATCCCAGGGTATCGAAGGGTCCAATATATGGGCCGGTGCCAGCAGGAAACCGCCATTTTTACCATAAAGCCCGTCTATCTCGCGGACCTTTGCAGTCACTTCTTCCGGGGTTCCGTTAAACATTACCGACTGTAGGCCTATCCCTCCCCAAAATGAAAGCCTGTTTTCATATTTTCTGTGAATACCGGCAAGGTCATTGCATTCAGGCTGAATTGGATTTAAAACTTCTGCACCCGCTTCAATAAAGTCATCAATAACTTCTTCCACCTTCCCGCAGCTGTGCATAAAGATAATCACTTCAGGATTTATTTCTTTTGCTGCCTTTATGATCCTTTGAATCCTTTCTTTGAAAAAAGTATGGTAGGTTTCACGTGACATCATCAAACCACGCTGGCTCACAATATCGTCCCCCAAACGAATGATATCTACCCCTGCGCTGGCAAATAAACGCGCCTGCTTAATCCTGATGCGGGTAATATTTTCGCAAATGGCATGAGCAATATCTTCATTCAGGAGCAAATCAATCATGAATGGCTCCATGTTCCTCATCAGCCATGCAGTTTCAAAAATAGTCTGGTACAATTCTCCGCATACCGCATAACCCCGGGCTTGAAATTCCTTTGTTTTTTCTGCCACTTCAATATACCGGTACTCCTCATCCAGGTCAGGCCACGGGTAACTGTCGATTTCTCTGACCGTGGACATTCGTTCCAATGGGTGGTACTTAAAATGTGGAATTTCATACATTGTAGGGACTGAACCTATTCCCCATTCATCAAAATGCACATTCTCATTGAGAGATCTGATATCGAAAAACTTTGTGAAATCAGTGTTTTTTCGTGATGGTGCCGGGAGAACAAACCTTGTATCAAAGTCAAAATACTCTTCAGGAGGCAAATCGGATCCTGTTTTTTCACGGTATGTCTTCATGAGTAAAGGTGTAAAGGCCCCCCAGCTGATTTCAAAGGGAGTTTTATCCGGCCTGCCTGTTCTTTTTAGTGCTGTCAAAACTCTTTCCCTGGAATTCATTGTTCAATACTTTAATTGTAAGATTTTTACTGAAATTATATAGAAATTCTGATAGTACGATAAAGCTACTTAATTTTCGTAGAAGCTCCGCATCCGAAAAAAGAGTAACTTGTGGATTATGAAAATAAAAAAAATGAAAAAATATACCGGAATAATTTTACTGCTAGTTCTTTTCGGCGGTTGTGATCATTCTAAGAATCAGAATCAGAAAACAGAAAAGCCCAATGTAGTCATCATACTGATAGACGATGAGGGTTATGGTGATGTTGGCTGTTACGGGGCAACAGGATTTGAAACCCCAAACCTTGACAGGCTGGCAGGCAATGGAATGAGATTCACAAATTTCTACTCCGGCCAGCCTGTTTGCAGCGCTTCAAGGGCCGGACTCCTGACGGGTTGTTACCCGAATAGAATTGGTTTCTCCGGAGCTTTATTCCCGCATGATACAATTGGCATAAATCCGGATGAGTTGACTATTGCTGAAATGTTCAAAGAGCAAGGCTATGCCACAGCCTGCTTCGGTAAATGGCACCTGGGGTGGCAGAAAAAGTTCCTGCCATTGCAACATGGCTTTGATGAATATACCGGTCTTCCTTATTCAAACGATATGTGGCCGAATGATAATGCAACCGGAGCAAGGCTGCCTGCAAGCGAAGAGCGTGGAAAATTTCCTGAACTTCCTTTAATTGAAGGTAATGAAGCAATTGATACCATTTCAAGCCTTAAAGACCAGGATAAACTTACCACGTTATACACCGAAAAAGCAGTTGATTTTATCAATCGAAATGCAAACCATCCGTTTTTTCTGTATGTCCCGCATACCATGGGACATATTCCCCTGGGTGTTTCTGACAAATTCAGAGGTAAAAGCGAACAGGGACTTTATGGCGATGTAATGATGGAAATAGACTGGTCTGTAGGTGAAATAGTCAAAGCATTGGATAAGAATAATTTAACCGGTAATACCATTTTTATTTTTACCACAGACAATGGGCCATGGCTGAATTTTGGAAATCATGCGGGCTCGTCGGGAGGATTGCGCGAAGGGAAGACGACCAGTTGGGAAGGCGGACAAAGAGTTCCGTTCATAATTCGCTGGCCCGGAAAAACTCCGGAGGGGACTATTTGCAATAAACTGGCCTGTGCTATTGATTTATTGCCAACATTGGCATCGGTTATACACGGCAAGTTGTCGGATAACAAAATAGATGGCGTTGATATTACATCACTGTGGAAAGGGGAATTTAAATCCGAACCTCGTGAAACGATTCTATATTATTATGGTAAAAATAATCTGAATGGTGTACGTAAAGGAAATTGGAAACTTGTGTTGCCCCATACCTGGCATTCATACAACACCGAACCCGGGAAGGATGGATTCGCGGGAAAAAGAATAGAAATGACAATTCAAAAGGCAGAACTTTATAATATGATGCGTGACCCGGGAGAGCAATACAATGTAATTGAATATTATCCCGAAAAGGTAAAAGAACTGATGGAGATTGTGATAAAATCCCGCGAAGAACTTGGGGACTTAAATGTTGGAATTGAAACAGGAAGTGAAAACCGACAAATTGGCAAATTAAAAAATTAGAGATATTCGAAATCTTTAGAAATGAGTTTCTTATTTTGTTTTCTTTAATTTTTGTATCTCATTTCGCAGTTCGTCCAGGCGGGATATGATATTAGAATAAAGTTCCTCGGAATTCTCCCCTTTGAATTTTATCTCCTGAAGTTCCTGCTCAATTTCGTTATGACTCTCCTGCATGCTGTTCATAATAACCCCGATAAATAAATTCATAATGATCATGGCTCCCAACAGTATAAAACTGGCAAAATAGGCAAAAGGCCATAAAGACGTCATTTCTTCTTGTCCAACGGCATGATTGCCATATAATTGAATATTCATTATATCGGTCCAGCCTTCTAGGGTAAGTACCTTAAAAAGCGTGACCATGGCATGATGCAGATCGCCAAAATGCATGGGATCATTCTCCCCGAAAATAAATACCCCTATTATCGAATATATATAGAATAGCAATGCCAAAAGCATAACTACATATCCCATGGAAGGTATGCTCTTTAACAGAGCACCGATCAGCAGTCGCAGTTTCGGAAAAAAATTTACCATTCTCAATACCCTCAACACCCGTGCAATTCGAATAACCGCAACATAATGGGTATCGACGGCCGGAATAAGACAAATTGCCACGATGATAAAATCAAAAACGTTCCAGGGATCGGAAAAGAAACCGAAGGGTTTTTTCCCCATTGCCAGAATCTTGAGAAGAATTTCGGCTGCAAAACAGTACACAATAAAATTATCAAGAAACAGCAATATCAAACGATGCCTTCCGGCGCTATCAAGATAGGTTTCAATGCCGGCAAGAACAGCTGAAAGGAATATCAGGAAAAGTATAAAAACTTTAAATGTTTTATGATTGGTTATTTCCTGTGCAATCTTGTGAATCGGTCTCATGGTTTCTTCTTTCTGGAAAACAAAATTTTTAACATGGGAAAAGATGCTATCGCTGCAAACAGCAAAAGGATATTTCCAGATAATGTGATCCGCAGAAAATCCCTGCAGCAAAAAGCATATAATCACCGCCTGGCAGAACAAACCCAAGAAAAAAGCCGGTTTCAATATAGATTATGGCTAAGACCAGCAATAATCCACCATATTCAATAATTTTGTGGGCATTGAAAATATTACTCCACAAACTACTCTCGAGAATAATCATGCTATAGGGCTTTTTTTGACGGATGGATTCTAAGAGATAAAATAATGCTGGCAGCAATGGTGAATACTATGAAGAGCAATGACCATTCAATAGGTATTTTATACAGGTCAATCAGCATCATTTTTATACCCACAAAGATGAGTACAATAGCAAGACCATAGCTTAAAAGCCAGAATTTATCTACAATACCGGCCAAAGCAAAATAAAGGGAACGCAAACCCAAAATTGCAAAAACATTCGATGTGTAAACAATAAACTGGTCCTGGGTGATAGCCAGTATTGCCGGAATACTGTCCACAGCAAAAATGAGGTCGGAAGTTTCGATGAGTATCAAAACCAGAAGCAATGGTGTGGCAAAGCGTTTTCCGTCAATCTTTATAAAAAACCTGTCTTCATGAAGTTCAGGAGTAATGGGGATAAATTTTTTGAAAAGCCGGAGCAGCAGATTTTTATCAGGTTCAATCTTTGCCTTATTATGATTAAACATTTTATACCCGGTATAAATCAGCAATGCACCAAAAAAATAGATGGTAAGATGAAATTTTTCGATCAGGGCCACACCGGCGAAGATAAAGATCACACGCATGACGAGGGCTCCGATGATGCCCCAGAACAGTACCTTATGCTGAAACTGGGGCGGTATGGAGAAATAAGAGAAAATCATGATGAAGACAAAGATATTGTCCACGCTGAGTGCCTTTTCCACAAAATAACCGGTAAAAAACTCCAGTGCCTTCTGCTGTCCCTGCCAAAAATATATGATTACATTGAAAACAAGGGCAAGAAAAATCCAGACAAAAGTCCAGGTCAATGCTTCCTTTATAGAAATGACATGAGATTTTCTGTTAAAAATACCCAGATCCAGCGCCAGCATTACCAAAACAAAAACATTAAAAAGTATCCAAAAACGAATATCCGTATGCATGTGAATTATTTTTTAGTTTATAACATTGCCGGGGATGACTTTGTTTAACTTTTAATTCAGATTGTATCACATTACCATGAGTGACAATTGTCCTGTCTGTTTTCGGACCATAGACCAAATGGTGATAAGGATCGGTGAATGAATAGCTATGCAGGGAAAGGCTTTGCGGGCAGGAATAATCCCGGATTCGGTAATTATTTCTCGACCTAAATTCTATTTGCAATCAAATACGTGATCACCGAAACAGAGGCTGCCAATACACTGCCCCAGATCAAATCAACCACAGTAACCAGTAAGGGCCAGTCTTTAACCGTGGCCAGATTGGTCAGATCATAGGTCGCATAGGTTATAAGTCCAAACAGGGCTCCGTACAGCAGGGCATGAACCCAGGATTGTTTGACCATTGCGGGAGTGATGACAAAGATTATAAGACCGGTGATGAAAAGCAAATAGAAAATAATTGCCGCCAACCAGTTGATATCTGGCTTCATCAAAAAACCAATCTGTTCCTGGTAGAAGTTTTTTGCTACTACAACGAGCCAAACCATGTCAATGGCGAAAAATACCGGCAGCGCAATTAAAAACAGTTTTACAAACATCTGTATTTATTTTGATGATTTATATATCCTTAAAATTAACTTAATTTCATTAATTTTCAGCAACCTGGAACGAAAAAGAAATCAGGAAAGCCTGTCACCCGGGAACCAAATAAAACTCAGGATTGTTATGAATCAAATATATCTGGTATGAAAATACTGCTGACAGGGGCAACCGGTTATATTGCCCAAAGACTCATACCCGTATTATTATGCCAGGGATATGAGGTAATCTGTTGTGTCCGCGACAGGAACAGGTTTAATACTGAGAAGTATCGTACACTGGCTTTGTCGGTGATTGAAGTGGATTTCTTAAAAAGGGAAACGCTCGTAAAAATTCCTGTTGACATTGATGCAGCTTATTACCTGATTCACTCCATGTCGACCTTAACGGGCGATTTTAAAAAAATGGAAGAGATCGCAGCAATTCATTTTAAAGAGTATTTCCAGCAAACGAAAATAAGGCAGGTGATCTATCTGAGCGGGATCGTAAATGAAGAGCAATTATCAGCCCATCTTGCCAGCCGTAAAAATGTGGAAGAAATACTGGCCTCTGGTTCCTTTGCATTAACAACCCTGCGGGCGGGAATAATCATTGGTTCAGGAAGTGCTTCCTTTGAAATTATCCGTGACCTGGTAGAGAAATTGCCCGTTATGATTGCTCCCCGCTGGCTAAATACCCGCTCACAACCTATCGCTATAGGTAATGTTATTGAATTCCTTTCAGGAGTATTGCTAAATGAAATGACCTTCAACCACAGTTACGATATTGGTGGCCCCGACATTCTTACCTATAAGCAGATGCTGTTGCGTTTTGCCAGCGTGAGAGGGTTAAAGCGTAAAATAGGAATTGTACCGGTGATGACTCCTAAACTGTCATCCTATTGGCTCTACTTCATCACATCCATTTCATATTCACTTGCACAAAATCTGGTAGACAGTATGAAGGTTGAAGTCATTTGTAAAGAAAACGATCTTAAAGAACTACTCGGAATTACGCCGGTCAATTATGAAGAAGCAATCCGAGAGGCGTTCAAAAATATAGAGATGAATCTGGTTCTATCAAGCTGGAAAGATGCGCTTACATCCAGGACTTTAAATGATGGAATATCCAGACATGCAGAGGTACCGGTCCACGGATGTTATCTTGATTACCGGAAACTTCGCATTGGTGACAGTGAGAAGACCCTTAAAAAAATATGGTCAATAGGAGGGGAAACCGGTTGGTATTATGGTGACTGGCTTTGGGGTATACGTGGTTTTATTGACAAGCTCTTTGGAGGGGTGGGCCTCAGAAGGGGAAGAAAAAACCAGTCTGAAGTTTCACCTGGTGATGCGCTCGATTTCTGGCGTGTATTAATCGCTGACAAAGCGGAAAAGAGATTGCTCCTGTTTGCCGAGATGAAATTGCCGGGAGAGGCGTGGCTGGAATTTAGAATTGACAACAACAACATTTTACATCAGACTGCCACATTCAGGCCTTTGGGATTATGGGGCAGGTTATACTGGTATAGTATGATGCCTTTCCATAGTTATATTTTCAAAGGAATGCTCAGGAATATCGCAGGAGTTTGAGTGTTATTGGGTACCTTTGCTTGCCTAAGTTTTATACATTAAATCTATTTTTATGAGACGCTCACCTTCTGTAATTTTCCTTTTGTTTCTGCTTATTTTCCCAGTATTATATGTGCATTCCCAGGCAACGTTTGATTTGGAGACTGGTGTTGTTGTTACCGGGTATAATGATGTCCGCATTCCCGGTGATGAAGGAACATTTTTTTCATTGAAAGATGATCTGAGCGCAAAATCAAAGATTTATTACCGGATAAAAGTGAATTACACAATTAAATCACGTCATACCCTGTCGGTATTATTTGCACCTCTTACAACAACATCGGATGGGAGTATCCCCTACGATGTTAGCTTTGCCGGAACAGTATTTCCGGCTAATGCTGCGCTGGATGCAAAATATAAATTCAATTCTTACAGGTTGACCTATCGCTACGATATCGTAAAAAAACCCAAAATTGATTTTGGACTGGGATTTACAGCGAAAATCAGAGATGCCAGTATTGCGCTCGAATCAGCAGATTTGAAGGCGGAAAAAACCAATGTGGGATTTGTGCCCATTATTAATTTCAGATTGCATTGGCGTTTTGTGGAAGATTTTGGATTGCTGTTCGAAGGCGATGCCCTGGCTGCTAAACAGGGGAGAGCTGAAGATATATTGATTGCGGCCACTTACAGATTTTCTGACCACTTTGTAATTAAGGCAGGTTATCGCATTCTTGAAGGCGGTGCTGACAATGATGAGGTATATAATTTTGCTTTGTTTCATTACGGCTCAGTGGGACTTTCTTTTACACTGTAAGGATTATGCTGCCAGACTTGTACTAATAAAAAAAACGCTTTGAGCATTTCAAAGCGTTTTTATTTTATCGGTATCTGGTGCGTATTTATTTAGGGAGCACCACTCCGTCTATCACATGAACAACACCATTGGTACCCTTCAGGTCTGCTGCAGTCACATAAGCAGATTTGCCGGATTCATCAGTTAACTTTACTTTGTCCATTTCAAGGGTGGCTGTTAGTTTTCCTCCGCTGACAGTCGTTAAAACGGCTTTGCCATTTCCGCTCTTAATAGCAGCTATCACAGCAGCTGCATCAAGATTTCCGCTGACAACATGATAGGTCAGAATTTTAGCCAACTGGGCCTTATTTTCCGGTTTAAGCAGATTTGCAACCGTACCTTCAGGCAGTTTATCAAATGCCGCATTGGTTGGAGCAAATACAGTGAATGGTCCTTTACCCTTGAGGGTGGATACCAGATCAGCCGCCTTTACAGCAGCTACCAGTGTCGTATGATCCGCAGATCCGATGGCGATATCCACAACATCTTTACCCTGGCTGAAAGCATTCATGGAAACGAAAGCAATCAGAATTACAAATAGTTTTTTCATAAATTTATAATGTTTAATATTATTAAATAAATACTAAACAGAATATAATCTGATTTGTTCAGAAAATATGAAATATATTCAAACTGAGAGTAGTTTCCTTTTCTTTTTATCAAAAAGGATTTATAATAAATTTCTTATTATTGTTTAATAAATATAATAATTAATTAAACAAAAACGATTTGCTATTGTTAGTACCTCACATATGAATTACTAACATTAAAAAAGAAAAATATGAAAAAGAAAAATCTATTCAGCTGGATCTCCAAAGGTACAATGGGGATTATCATTTCGAGTCTGGTACTGGCAGGTTGTAGCAAGGACGAGGATACTGCCGGACAACCCAGGGAAATGGACATTGTGGCTTCACTGGAAACATTTGATCAGGAAATCGAGTATTTTGAAGCCGGAAATGAGTCAGATCTCAAAACCTTTCGCTACGATTTCAGAAAGGTAACCTTTTTTACACTAGTTAAAGCATTGCAGGTAACAGGCCTTACAAAAACCGTCGCTACGGAAAAACTGACCGTCTTTGCACCTTCCGATTATGCATTTGCTCAGCTAGGGCTCAATCCTTCCAACATTGGCCAGGTTCCTAACCTGAAGGAGATCCTGCTTTATCATGTCCTTAAAGGCAGGGTTTACTCCCGGGACCTGAAACAGGGCTTTGTTCCCACACTGAACGGAGCAGCTGTTGAAGTCTCTTTCAAACAGGGTAGGGCTTTTATCAACAATGCGGGCGTGGTATTACCTGATCTCAGGGCCTTTAATGGCGTAATTCACATCATTAACGCAGTATTATTGCCCCCTTCCCAGAATCTGGTTCAGATTGCTTCTGCCAATCCCGATTTTTCCATACTTGTTCAGGCTGTTGTAAAAGCAGGATTGGCCGATGTGCTTGCCACACAGGGTCCTTTTACGGTATTTGCCCCAACCAATGATGCTTTTGTCAGCCTGCTTGGCGAATTGGGTGCTTCCAGTCTCGATGATATTGATGTAAATACATTAAAGAGTGTGCTTCTCTACCATGTGGTCTCCGGCAGGGTATTTTCAAGTGATCTGAAAACCGGACCTGTAACCTCACTTGGAGGCATGTTCAACGTAAATGTCAGCACACTCACCATTACGGACAGTAAAGGAAGAGTTTCCGGTCTGGTTTCTGACAAGCTCAACTTTCAGGCAACCAATGGTGTGATTCATGTGATAAACAAGGTGATTCTTCCGTAGATTGTGTAGGGATTTACACCCAGCTGAAACCAGGGGGATTAATCCTCCCGGGTTTTGGCATCTTTGAACAATATGGTTGTTACCTGTGTTGTGGAATCAAATGAATTTGATACTTGAATGTTACTTTAAAATTTATATATGATGAATACTAAGAAGACAATAGTTGTTGTTGGTGCTACAGGAGCCCAGGGAGGTGGACTTGTGAGGGCAATTTTGAACGACCCGGACCATGAATTCAATGTACGTGCCATTACCCGTGATGTCAGCACTGATAAGGCAAAGGAACTTGTAAGGCTTGGAGCTGAAGTTGTTAAAGCTGATGTGGATGATTTGGAAAGTCTGAAAAAAGCTTTTCAGGGAGCCTATGGTGCCTTTTGTGTCACCTTCTTCTGGAATCATTTTTCACCGGAAAAAGAACAGGCAAATGCTAAGGCCATGGCTGATGCGGCTAAATATGCCGGAATTAAACATGTCATCTGGTCAACGCTCGACGATACACGTAAATTAATACCCCTCACGGATGACCGTATGCCGACCCTTATGGGTAAGTATAAAGTACCTCATTTTGATGCAAAAGGTGAGGCCAACCATTATTTCACGGATATTGGACTACCTGTTACCCTGTTAAATACAGTTTTTTACTGGGATAATTTTATCTATTTTGGTTTGGGACCTAAAAAGGGACCCGATGGCAAACTGGCAATCACAATGCCGATGGGCGACAAAAAGCTTCCCGGTATTGCAGCTGCAGACATTGGAAAGAGCGCTTTGGGAATCTTCAAAGCCGGAAACAAATTTATCGGAAAAACAGTAGGTATAGCCGGGGAACATTTAACAGGTAAACAGATGGCAGACGGATTTGCCCGGGTTTTGGGGAAAGAAGTAGTTTATAACAATATCCCGCCTGAAGTTTATCGGAGTTTTGGTTTTCCGGGTGCTGAAGACATGGGAAATATGTTCCAGTTTAAACGTGATTTTGAGAAGGAATACTGCAAATCCAGAGATGTGGAATTAACCAGAACATTGAATCCTTCTTTGCTCACTTTTGATATGTGGCTCGATCAGAATAAAAAACTAATACCTTTGGAATAATAACAGCCATATAGACCATCATAAATCAATGAAATCAGGCAGTTACAAAAATGAAATGTAACTGCCTTTTTCATTTTCTATCACCCTGTTTGAAGATGCCGGGCAAAACAGGTTTTTACCTGTTGCCACATGGCTTCGGACAGGACGTGTTCTGCACCGGGTTCGATGAAATAGGTAAAATTCCCGGAAGCACCTTTCTTTTTGTATGCTTCCTCAATACGTTTCAGCCCCCTGGTCACGGATTCTATAGGGCTTCCCTCATCCTTTTCCCCGAAGTTCAGATGCAAGGCCCTGGGTGCAATGAGGGATGCTATGTCAGGCGTGTCACCGTACTTTTTCCATCCTGGCACAAAGTTAGGGAAGCAATGTAAAAGATGATTCTGTTCGATGGCTTCGTATGTCGGAAGACAGCAGTTTCCAATAACACATTTGATCCGCGGTTCCAAAGGTCCTGCGAGCCATGCATGAGTAGATCCCATGGAATGGCCATAACAGCCAATCAGATCTTTATTAACCTCCGGGCGTTCACACAGCATGGTTATCGATTGTTTCATATCGAATATATCTTTCCAGGCGAGGCAACGTCCCTGCACTACTTCACGCAGAAATTCAAAACGTTCATAATCCCCGTCTTTCAGTTTGCCGGTCGGGTCCTGCCTCTCTTCAAAGCACAAGGCATCCGGACAAAGTACTACATATCCCTCGCGGACAAGTGAAACGGCTGTGTGATGCATCGGATTACCGGCAATTCCTGCCGGTTCGGATTTCCCAAGATGATATTCACCGTTATGCTGGTGCCATACGGCAATACCCGGTGCCGGGTTAGAAACGGTAACACCGTCAGGAATAAGTATTAGCGCAGGAATTCTTTCTCCGGGCAATCCTTCGTAGGTGAATGATTCAATACGATAACCATCTTTTTGCAGGGTCTCCCTTAGTTGGGGATTTAATGGCGGTGGCTCGGGGAAAGGTCCTCCGAGGCATTCTTCATACTTTGCCAGTAAATCATCCGGTGAAAGATCATCACTTTGATCCGGCTGGCGGGGTGATGCACAGGCTACAGGAATGACCATTCCGGCTGCAAGGGTTCCTAGTCCCAGCATGGCCTGGGACTTCAAAAAACTGCGGCGGTTTTGCCGAGACGCCGATACAGGAATTTTATTTTTCATTAGTTTGCATTTTTCCCATTCATCATTCATCATTCATCATTCATAATTATTTTTCATCTTCCCAAATCCCGTTTTCTCCTTTGATATGACCCTTATGCACCAGGCGCGGATATGCCAGATTCTGACGCGAACCGGCATCCTGTGGTGGATTGGCATACCAAAAGGCCGTGCTGCCATAAATACTTTTCATGATTTCTTTTGGCCACCACCAGATTTCAACGGCAACTTTTATTTTATTTGAAAATTGAAATGCGTCATTCAGGTGATATGAATAAACATTAACATTGCCCGGTCTCATTTTTACATACCCGGAAATTGCTTTGCGGTCGAAATAGCACCACCCTGAATTAAAATATTCTTCAGAACCTGTGCCGTGGTAAGAAGGAGGAAAGCCTTCTTCATCAGTCCAGATCAGCCAGTCCCCTTCCCCCCACCAGATGTCCTTATGTGGCCAGGCAACGTGCACCAGGGTTCCGACGTATTTTCCCGGCCCATTGGTTTTTTGCAGGGTTATAAGAAATGGTTTGGGACTTTTACCAAACCGGGGCAGGCTATCGTAGTTTTTATCATAAGGCTGCACTTCCGTGAATGTGGCATGAAACCGTCCCTGGCCGGGCTGAAGACTTTTTGCTTCTTCAATATTCATATTTACTTCCAGCACAATATCCGCTTTGTTTTGGTTGGAAAAAAACATTCTTGCCCCTTTTTCATAGGGCATGGGGAACATTGAATAGGCTCCTTCAGCCGTTATTCCTGTAAGTATGGAATTATATTGAAACATGGAGGCGTAATCCGCATTTCCGAAAAAATAACCCAGCGGCACATCAATGCTTTTTAAAGTGGTTTCATCCCAAAACACAAGAAAACGTGTATTTCTCCAGGTTTCAGGTATATTTGGACTGGCCGTAATGTACAATTGGTTAATAATGCCTGTGCCTTTCAATGTGATTTCACCTTTTTCACCGGCCTTGATGGTGATTTTCTGCCTGAAGGTCCATTTATCAGGCATTACCGGGGAATTTCGTTCTGCTTCAAGCCACGCATGTATCACTTTTTGAATTTCCCGGTTTTCAGAATCCGAGAAAGGGTAGGTTATGCTTTTAACTTTTACGTTCTCGGGATAGGTTGTGTATGCCACTTGCCAGTAATTGCCCCAGTTTTCTGCGAGAGGGTTATACAATTGTACTTTGATGTGTCTTTCGTAAGGTATCGGGAACAGTATTCCGGGATAGGTTTTATTTGAAGCAAGTGGATACGGAAACGGACTTCTCACCGGATCAAAAAGGTCGCATAGAGGTATATCAAAAAGCGGTTGATTATTCCCGTCAGTAAAAATCTGCAAGCGGGTATCATGGGTCTGGAAATAGGGCTGGCCGGTAAAAATACGATGGATACATCCCGGGCCGTTTTTATCCAGGAGAATATTTACCGTATCCCTGATATTTTTGAAGCAAGTCCCGTCATTATTCAGGCCATTGGTATCCCAGGTAGATGACAGGGCAGTATGTGATGCTTCCAGTTCAGGCAAATGATCCAGGGTTCTCAGCCGGTTAAGGAAAAATGTAAGATCGCGGGTGTCAGTGCTTTTACTGTGTTCACCTTTCTCTTCGTGAGTGCCCCTGCAGGTGTATAAAATACCTGCCAGCAGGATTACTGAAAGAATTGATTTCATAGAAAAAAATGAATGTGGAAACGAGAATGATAAGTTACTATATTTTTCGGAAGACTAAATAATGGGACAAAATATTTTAACACGGAGTTACACAGAGGATTCACAATAAACTACAGAGATTTTAATGTGAAAAGGCTATATGCCACAAAGGCACAAAGGCACGAAGAACCTCATTGCATTCGGTTATTTGGTTACAAAAAAGGTTAAATCAAAGGTTCAAAGAGAAAATCTATATTTATCCCTATCCTGCCTCTGAACCGTACAATCGAATGCAATGAGATTGCTCTCTGCGACCTCAAAAGCCCATTAAGCTCAACTCCTTTTGCCTCTGTGTTAAAACTTTTGGCCATCTCCCAATGCATCTCAAAGTTTTCTCGCAGATCGGACTGCTTTTAAATATAATCAATTGGTAAGATCAAAGCAAATCAGAGAATTTATTAATAATTTCACTGAAGGCTCTATAAACTGACAGTATATTAATTTATGACCAACGAAATGAAAAACCGGATTTATCTTTTGTCTTTTTTGGCTTTGGCAGTTATGGGTAATATTTCCTGTTCCAGGACTGTAAAGAATTTTGAATATGCATCGGCCTATTACAAAATACAACTGGTCGATTCTGTGCCATTCATCAGGAATTTCTCAGTGGATGGCCTTGGAAAGGGTAAACTGGATTGCAATCCGATCCGATGGAATATCACCAGTCATTCGCAGAAATATATGTTGCGCAGAATCTCAGATTCAAAAGTACAGATTTTGCTGCAAGCCACGGGAAAACCGCAGTGGCAGCTGAGCTTTGAAGAAAAGCAGTTTAAGGTAACCTCATACTTCAGGGATGATACAACCATGCAGGGACTGGAATTTCGTTTCGACAAAAGAAGAAATCACGCCACCCTCCTGGGTTTGATGGCAGGTAAAAGAAAGACCAGGTTGCCTGCCGTTCTTCATTTGCCTGATATGGGGAGCTTCCAGATAAGAGCTGACAATCCGGGAGTCATAATCGATTATGATGCAAGCCGGCAACAGAATAACGAATTCATTTCCGTTAAATTACCACCGGCAACCATGAGTCAGAGTTCTGTCAGTTATTCTTTCAGGGTTGCTTTCATCTATTATCCGTTTAATGGAGCAGGTCAGGAAAAGTACGAAGGTTACCGGCGAAATTATCTGAATCTCTTCCAGGTGAATCCCGTATTCCAGGTTCTGGCAAACAATTCATGCAGTGATCCCTGTGCTTTTACACTATTCCTGTCCTCCATGCTCGCTTCTGAAACTCCTCCCCTTGTTGATTCCCTTACAGCCCTCGACCTGGTGAGAATGTCAGTGGAAAGGTACCTGAATGGAATGAAGGCATACGGGCTAATAGGTTACGGAATTGAAGGATATGAAGGAACGGAAGCTGCCGCCTGGAGATCACCCTACAATTCACTTGACTCTTATCCATCCCTTATAATATCTGCATGCAATTACATCAGGGGATCGAATGACAAGGCATGGGCGCAAAAATATTATTCCCGGATAAAAGAATGGATGGATCTTCAAATGAAAAGAGACTATGACGGGAATGGCCTTGTGGAATATGAACTAAGTGGAAACTCAGGATCCTGGAATGGCATTATAAGACCGGCAAACTGGTGGGATACGATTGGATTTGGACATGAGGATGCCTTCAGTAACGCTTTAACTTATGAAGCACTGAATCTTATCAGTCTGGTTGCTGATATGATCGGAATGAAGGGTGATGCAGATGTGTACCGCCGGCTTGCGGTGAAGATGCATAAAAGTTACTTTACTGCTTTTTATAATCCCGGATCAGGTGTGCTTGCCGGGTGGAAAAGCAAAGACGGTAAATTGCACGATTATTATTTTCTCATGGTAAACAGCATGGCTGTGTATTATAACCTTGTTCCTGCCGCTAAGATAAAGGATGTAATGACAGTTTTATGGAATAAAATGAAAGAGGAAGGGTATACCGATTTTTCACTCGGCGTGCCGGGAAATCTTGTCTCCGTGAGCAGCGTAGATTATACCGAACATAATCCGAGATGGGGTGGAGGATTAAAAGCCGATGGAAGTGATGCTTTTCAGCGATATGAAAACGGGGGTGCATCCATTAACTGGTCCTTTTTTACGCTTGAAGCTTTCCGGAAAGCTGGTATGGATGAGCAGTACCGACTGATATCAGAGGGTATCCTGAAAGGGATCAGGGCAGGATCATTCCAGGGATCATGTTCCGAGGGAGGTATGACGCGCGACTGGAAAACATGGTCCGGCGAATGCTGGGGATATGAGGGATTCCTTTGTGACGGTTATCTTGCACTCCTGGCTTTTAAACAGGAGGGCAAATAATTGGTCGGATTTATTCTGCCCCGATGACAAGTATATCTCCAGGATACTTAGCCTGGAGTTAGGGTATGGCCGGGCCAACAAGGGTGAAAATTGTCCCTGCGGGTATTTCAGCATTCCAGGTATTATCAGATACAATTACATCCGCATTGAAAATGATCGTAAGACCGACACCCCGTCGGGGTGGGGTGGTTCTCAGAAGTAAATACGGGTTGTGGATGAACTTATTGACTTTGTCATTCCTATTTCTTAAATTTAATAGTAATTTCTTCTAACCCTTTCACTATTAAAATTTTAATTATCATGAATCCAATCCTGCCAAAAAAGCCTGCCGGTTTGAAATACCGGTTTCTCCGTAAAGTCTTCCTGAACATGCTGCTGATCGTGATTGTTGCAGGCTCGCAAACCGTCAGGTCACAAACCAATGCATACAGCGCCAGCTTTCAATCGCTTCTCAACCAGATTCAGATGCTGTATTGCCAGCCCAACGGGTATGATTTTAACCATGTGCGGAGCGATTATCCGGTGACTTTTGCCACCATTCTCGGTCATGCACTCAGGCAGCAAATGCTTCAGATGCAAAGGGATCCCGGGCTAAGGCCTGCCTATAACCAGCTTGAGCAGGAAGCAAAAAGGTATTTTTCCGATTCTTTCCGGCAGTACCAGTATCGTTATGACAATGGTCAGCCCATGCAGGAGTATGCACTTTGGCAGTTTGTGCAGGACGGAATAAACGGTTTGAATGACGCTACGGTGATGCGTGACTTCAGGGTGGCACAGGGCAGCATGCCATTGGTTCTCGCTGCGGATGGAAGTGGGGGAACAGATGGTGGTATCGCGGTTGGTAAGTTACCCACTAACAAACCCAAGGAGAAAAATGCGATCATTTTACTGGGTGTCGAAGCCCCCGAAGTGAAAAGTGAACCCGCCCCTTCCTCTGATCCGAATAATCCGGCCCCGCCTGCCTTTGAAACGGATAAACCATTTCCGACCAGCACTGAAAACTCCTTTGAATTAAACAAATAGCCTGTCCTGCAATACAACATATTATTTTCACAACGTATGACAAGCAAATCCTCCAGTACAAAATCCATTAAAGACCAACATTGCATCAGGTCTTGTCTTCCTACTGCTTTTTGTCCCTTCTTATACGGGCTATTCCTGGAGTTCCACGGAAACAACCGGTATGTTTACAACACATCAGTTTTTAACGCGGATGGCATACGCCTATTTACAGCAGCATCCTATGATCAGGGATCATATTATTCCATTCCCGCCCCTGGCAGAAATTGAAGGTTATTGTGGTTTAAATATCAAAATAACATCTAATTCCAAAACCATAATCGGTGAAGGACCGGATAATCCGTTAAGATCTTCCTTTGCGGATCATTACTTCAATCCTTCTTTTCCCCCGGATGGGGCCGGTAATGCGCCAGACCGCATCAATGAACTTTATGCCAGTTTATACAGAGATATTACTTCGACAGTTATAAATGCGAAAACTGCCAGGAATGCAGCATACCTGGCGCATTATATTCAGGATATGACATGTCCGTTCCACGTCATCGGAGCTCCTCATAACGACCTGCAATTTACAGTAGCCGCTGCCGGTCCTTATATAGTAAAATACGGAGAAAGGACTTGCGTACTAAAAGACAGCGGTGACATCAGAAAAGTCTGTTCGAATCCCGTTTCCTACCTGATTGAAAACAATATGCGGTTTTTTGAACAGGATGAAACAGGTTTTTGGGATATGATGGCAGAAAGGTATAAACTGGACAAAACGCAGGGGAAAAACTGGTTTGAGCCAAATTATTACAATGGGCATATATGCCCGGAATTATACACCTATTTAAGCACTCATTTTTTATACGAGGCCATGGTTGCCCATTATCATAACAATCCGGAAACGATAAACCGGTTCTCGAAGCTCACCAACATTAATTTCTTAACCAATAACTGGAATTCCCTGGCTTTATCACCCGCCAGATCCGGCGAATTCGCAAAAAAACTGGCACGGTTTACCAAAGAGGACCTGGATAATTATGATCCGGAATTCATGTTTGACCCCCGGGAATTGGTATCCTATACATTTGTTGCATACAAGGCGCTGGGTTATGTCGGTATGTTAACTGAAGCGCTTCAGAAGGATGTCACTGCAATGAAAGCCACAGTGCCTATGCCGGAGAAAGCCTGGACAACTGCCATTCAGGCTACGTATACAATATGGCGGGCATCTTTCAGTGCCTTGTTCGTTGATTGTGAAAATGATGTGCAGGTTTTTCAGGCCGGGGAAAACCCTGATACCTATGTGGCCAGGGTAAAATTAAAGAATTATGAGCCGGGAGAGACTGCCAAAAATATTAATGTTACCTTAAAACAGGTTTCAAACGGCGTTGCCCGTGACGTTGGAACAGCAACAGTCTCTGAATTGCCCAATACCCAGAATTCCAACAGCACCTGGCTGGTGTTTAAGGAACCATTTATAATGCCGGAATCAGCCCAACTGAGTGTTGAGATTACGGGCACTTATGAGAAAGTCCCTGATGCCGGAAGGGCATCCTATACAAGCAAAAATCCGGCCATGGATCCGCTCGGGGGATCCTGGTACATGCAGGAAACCAAAGCCTCGGTGGCGATTTTGTACGATTCAAAAACGCAACAGTATGAAGGAAAGGTGATCAGTCCGGGAATCCTGGCCTTTCACAGTAAGGGGGTGCTTATACTGACGGGCGTTAAGCCCGTTGAAACACAGGTGATGGTACCCCGTCCGGGTGAAAAATATTACACTGGTACAGAATGCAGCTGGGAAGCGTTGACCAATCAGGACGGTACCTTAAGCAAGGGCCCGCAGACAAGGTTACCCGTTTCGATCACGGTGAATGGCAATACCATGATATATCGCACAAAGGATGAAACCTTACACTTCATCAGGGAATGAACCAAAGATTATAAACTTACCCAGAACGCTATGGGTTGCCCGATCAGCACGGGATAATTATCTACAAACAATACCGGTTCGGCAACCAGGTTGCTGGTCCAGGGTACGTATTGACCCAGGCTGTCGTAATATCCCCTTAAAACAGTGAGTACGTTGTAAGGCATATCGGCCTGCCACTGAAAAAATCCTCCGTTGTAAGGAATGACAAACGCACCGCTGCTTGTGACAGCCGATCCATCAGGATAGGCAAAACTCACTGACATGGACCCGACCGGCAACCCTTTTCCCTGGAAACCATTGTCATAATAAAACCTCACTACGATTTGCGCACTGGAGCCCATGCCTGGGGGAATCTGCACCTTGCCGACAAAAGTCATACCCGGACCCCATACCGGATTCGGAAGGTTGTGTTGCACATCATCCAGGGTAAAGCCTGCCATCATGGCGGGACCAGGCACATTCACCACTTCCTGTTGAGGTACTTCATCAGGAGCGGGTGCAACCGGGTTCATGGCATCCCTGGCAACATAGGCCTCGTTCACAGTGACGGCAAAAAGGTTATAGGTGATCCACAAATAGCCATTGTTGCCCCATTCCCGTCCATAGGAATTGAGCACTTTAAATGATTGCAGCGCGTCGTCATAGCCAACCGCCACCATGGCATGGTTAGCAACATCGGGTCCCCGTTTCACCGACCAAATGAAGGGTTTCGTTCCGTTCATCCCATCCTCGTTGAAACCCTGGTCCACCCTTGCCCCGAACATCACCGGCAACCCTGCATTCAGCATGGTTTTCACATTAATGATCCTGTCCTGTGGATTGGTGCTACCAAATTCCACCGGATCCCATTTTGCGATCTTATAGTTTTTTGCCTGTGCTGTTTGTTGCGGGGTTGGCCGGGTCAGGTAATCGGTTTCATTATACGGCATTACGTTCATCTTGGCCGCTCCCTGCTGCTGCAGCAAATTCAGCGCATCCTGAAACTGGAGGCCGCCGTCCCTGCCGTTATTGGCCTGGTTATAGATGTAGGCCGGTGAAAATACGGCATTTAAATTCAGGGAACCTCCCCAAAAATAGTCATTCCCTTCCTCGAGCTTTTCCTGGTAGCTCTTTACCGCATAGGCAACGGACCATGCAACGCACGAACTTTGCATCCCCTGCTGACCGGGAGGAGGCATCTTATCGGATAAATCTACTGCACGCGGAAGTTCTTTACCCGAAAAAGGCATGGCAGCCTTGGGCATCTTCGCGAGTACCTCCGGATCAATGGGTTTGAGGCCCGTAGGGAATTGCTGTGCCAGGCTGAGCGCAGTGATCAGAATGAAAATCCCGCAGGTGCAAATTTTGAAAAACACGGGTGTAATTTTATGCAGAATGAATAATCAGTAATGAATGATCTAATTTAATGAAAGTTTAGGAATGCGGGTTCTTTAGGCGTGGGATTTTTTATTAGCCGGTATACGTGGTGAAGAACACGCTTGGTCGCGCCACTGGTAAACGAGGGAATACATTTTATAATCTGATTTTTCCGCTGCTATAAATAACTTGTGTGGGATTATAAACGACAGAAACGCTATTGCAAAATATACCAAAAATTGGTACTTTTACTAAAAACTTGTTATGAATAAAAACACATCAATATCATTGGGAAGTTATTTTGATAAGTTTGTTCGAGGACGGATTTCTGCCGGGCGATATAAGAATGTAAGTGAAGTAATTCGTGCAGGATTAAGGCTTCTAGAGGAAGAGGAAAATAGAATGATTGCCTTAAGAGATGCTATTCAAGAAGGTATAGAAAGTGGGACTGCTTATGATTTCAGTCCTGAAAAGCATTTGCGAATCCTGAAATCAGAAAAGAATGGCAAAATTTGAACTGACTAAAAAAGCTGTTGAAGATTTGGCTGATATTTGGAATTATACATATGAAAATTGGTCAGAACACCAGGCGGACAAATATTATCAATTACTTATTGAAAGTTTTAAGGAAATAGCAGGTAACCCAAACATTGGGAAAAATTATCATGGTATATTAGAAAGCTTAAAAGGATTTAAAGTTGGCAAACATATTGTCTTCTTTCGAGAAATGGAGGGTCTAAAAATTGAAATCATAAGAATTCTTCACGAACAAATGGATTTAAAAAATAGGATCTATGAAAAATAACACCATGCAACACCTTGTATAATCAATTACTGCACTTCGCTTCGGGAGATCCCTCCGGTAGTTTGCTATATGGGCCTGTTCGAACAAACAAATGTTTATTATGATACTACAAAAACCTGAGAAACGGATGTATGATTAAAAACATTTTATTGCTAATAAACGTGATTACTTTCAGTTTTGAAATGCCAGCACAAGAAATTGTAACCGACAGACCCGACCAAACTGAATCGTCAACCACCATTCCTTTGAAGAGTATTCAATTTGAAAGTGGTTTATTATTGGGTAACTATAACCTCGCAAACAGTTCGGAACAAATGCTTCTGGTACCAACCACATTATTAAGGTACGGGCTTTTCAGGGTCATCGAGATAAGATTAGTAGAACAACTGGTAAACATATATAACAAGCAGACTTCTGAAAATAACTTTGGACTAAGTGATTTGGAATTGGGTGCAAAGATTCAAATCCTTAAAAATCCTGCCATTAATGCTGAGATTGCATTTATATCGCACCTGATTTTGCCAACAGGAGCAATTAGTGTAACGAATGAACATTTGGGAACCGTGAATAAACTTGCCATTTCGCACAGCATTACTGATTTTTTAGATCTGGGTTACAATGTTGGATATAACTACTTTGGTACTGAAAAAGGCTATTTAACATACTCCGCTGCCCTTGGACTGGGCATAACAAAACGAATAGGTGCTTACTTTGAAACATTTGGTGAAGTTGTTGAATTTAACGATTGGATTTCTAACTTTGATTCTGGTATAACCTATCTGATAAGAGATAATATGCAACTTGATTTTTCCTTTGGACTAGGTTTGACTCAAAAAATGAATTATTTTTCAGTGGGATTCAGCATGAATATTCCTAAAAGGTATAAACTAAACGGTTAAAACTGTGAATTTAGATTGGTTACTCAAATACAATCCCATACTTCTGGCACTGGGAGCAACTTTATTCACCTGGCTGGTCACGGCCCTGGGTTCATCGATGGTCTTCTTCTTTAAATCCATCAATAAAAAAATACTCAATTCGATGCTGGGTTTTGCTGCGGGAGTAATGATTGCAGCCAGTTTCTGGTCGCTGTTAAAACCTGCCATTGAAATGGCTGAGGAGAACGGCTCAATTCCATGGGTGCCGGCATTGGTTGGCTTTTTGGCCGGAGGTGCATTCTTGTTATTGATTGATAAGCTTCTTCCTCATTTGCATATGGGTTTAGCTATGGATAAATCTGAAGGTATAAAAACCCAGTGGCAAAGAAGTATTTTACTGGTTCTTGCCATCACGCTTCATAATATTCCGGAAGGATTGGCGGTAGGTGTTGCGTTTGGTGCTTTGGCCAACAATCCGGATACGGGTATGCTTGCAGGTGCAATTGCTCTTGCCATTGGGATAGGGCTGCAGAATTTTCCGGAAGGAGCAGCTGTTTCAATCCCACTAAGAAGAGAAGGATTCTCAAGGCTAAAATCTTTCAACTATGGACAATTATCGGGTATTGTTGAGCCTATTGCCGGTGTATTGGGTGCATATCTGGTTTTAACGGTAACGCCTTTATTACCCTATGCTCTGTCATTTGCTGCCGGGGCAATGATTTTTGTGGTAGTGGAAGAATTAATTCCGGAGTCACAAACCGGAAATGAAACAGACTTATCAACTATTGGAGCAATGTTAGGTTTTGCAACTATGATGCTTCTTGATGTTTCATTAGGGTAAACTAATAAATCAAAAATGAAAATGTTAATTGTTACTGTACCTTACTGCATTCAATTTGTCATTATATGAGGCTTCAAAAAAAAATCCTTTCATCCGCTTTATTCTTTTGCATTTGTAGCATTTTTATTTCTAAAGTCAATGCACAACAGGTTACTGAAATTCCACACGTCAATTCAAAAATTATTGTCGACGGATATGCAGACAACGTTTGGAATTTGCTGGAGGAACATCCAATAACCTTCCTGATCGATGGAAAAGATTATCCTTCGACTTCTGATTGCAGTGGACATTTTAAGGCCTTCTGGAACAGAGACACGCTGTATGTATTAATTTTTGCACTGGACAATAAATTATATACAGGCGACAGAACAGTTTATTTAAACGATGGTTTTGAAATATACCTGAATATTGACAATACCAGGGACACTATTTATACAGAAAACTGTTATCAGTATCGGTTTATCCCTGGAAGTAACGATTTAACCGGTCGGTGGGGATTTGATGTCTGGACACCGCCAACAGTTGATTTTGCCATTCAAGTTAATACAGGCACAGACCGTACCATCGAAGCCGTTTTTCCGTTGAAGGAATTAGGTAAAAGTTTATCCGTAGCAGAGGACGATTCAATGGGGTTTGAAATTGAAATCCTGGATAACGACGGTTCCGGGCGCGATCACGTACTATCATGGAATAAAAACGAACATATGGCCTGGTATAACCCGACTAAAATGGGAACAATCGTCTTTTCAGAAAACACCATCACGTCTTTGAATAATACTGGATTATCCCATATTTCTGTTTATCCGAATCCGTTTGCCAATAACGTATTGATTCAATCGCCGCATCAGTTTAATGAGGTAGTAATATATTCAGTGCAAGGGCAATTGATGTATGGCCAGGCAGGTCTGTCAAACTGCAATATTTCTCTTGATTTAAATAATTTCAAACCAGGTATTTACATTTTAAATGTTAAAATGGATGATGGCACCTGTGTGAATTATAAAATGGTTAAAAGTTTTGTGGAATAGGTTTAGAATAAGTCTGATCCTTAACTGTTTCCAGAAGCTTGTCTAACTTGATACAGAAGTGACACAGAAACTGGAAAAGGAAAGTGAGATATTTAATTAAACTTATGGTTTCCTTCTCTGCTTTTACCAGATTCAAGTCGATGCAGGTTGAATATGCCAGCAAAGTTAAGAGTGAATTCACCAGGCAGCCCGTTGGATCTGAGGACATTCTTACGGATGATGACATAGCGCACTTACCTTTGCCGGCCAGAAAATACATATATTTTTCAGGGGCTATCGGTAAGAGCAAACCTCAAAATGTGCGCATTACTTTTGATGCAAAAATGGTAAGTAAACCCGGCGCCTCACCAATGAATGCCACATCTGAGCAATATAATTATTATGGTTCATTTACCAGGCTTTTTCTAATGAAGGCAAGAAAAATGTGTATTCCGTTTCATGCCTTTCATGCTTATATCGACCAGAAAGCCACATTTGTCGTAAGAGTTGCAAATCTCTTTAATGTTGTTGATGTAAAAGGTGAGGACCTTACAACAACAGAAACTGTTACCCTGCTAAATGATATGTGCATTTTTGTGCCCGGGAATCTTTATGATAAGCGGTTGTCATGGAAGGAGATTGATTCACTTTCATGCCAGGTTACGTTAGAAAATGGCAAGTATAAAGTATCGGCAATTCTATATTTCAATGAAAAGGGAGAGCTGATAAATTTCGTTTCGGATGACAGGTTTGCTCTTCAGGATGACGGCACCTTGAGAAGAGCAGGATGGTCAACTCCAATAAGTGATTATAAAGAGCTGGATGGAAGAAGAATACCAACATACGGTGAAACAATCTGGAATTATCCGGAGGGAGATTTTACATACGGAACTTTCAGATTAACAAGCATATTTTACAATGTAACCCAAAAATAGAACTAATTTGCATAGTCAATTGTACGCGAAATAAAAAGAACGATCATGATACCTGCACGCAAAGATGACACAGAATACGCAATTTGTTTTGTCATAAGTATTACGAGCTTACTCACGGTTAATAATAATTAAACAAAAATGAAAAGGAACGCATTATTTATTATTGGTCAATGGATTATAAATACAGTACTTATAATTCCTGCATTCAGTCAGAATCTTAATTCGATCGATCTGTCCGGTAAATGGAAAGTTACCTGGAACGATGGAAACAAGGGCAAAAGCAGTGTGGAGGATTTTATGCGATTTAATCCCCTTCTTGATTCTGCCCGGTATGTGGAAACAGACGTTCCTTTTGATCTGAATCTTGCCATGCAAAAGCGGGGCATGTTCGGTGATATCAATTTTGGCACAAACACGCTGACAGCAGGCTGGGTTAGTAAGCAATACTGGCAATACTATCGTTTTTTTAATGTACCCAAAGAGGTTTTATCCAAAACATCCTGGCTTGTATTCGATCAATTGGATTACAATGCAACCATTTACATCAACGGTGTTTTTGCAGGAACACATAAAAATGCATATACTCCATGCAGGCTGGATGTTACTGACAAATTGAAAGAAGGTAAGAATATTATTACTGTTGGTATTGAAAGTGGTCTTTTTGATGTGGCCAGTAAAGAAGGAGAAAGTTATAATAATGGATTAAATACACTGTTAAATAAACGTCATTGGCTGCGCAAACCCCAGTATCAGTTTTCGTGGGACTGGAATCCAAATATGATCAATGTCGGAATCACAGGCATTGTGCGGCTTGAATGGAAAGAAGCAGCACGATTGGACAATATAGTAACATGGATGAAATTTAACGATGATTTATCGGCAGTTGAACTCACCATTCGTCCTTTTATTCAGGGGCTTTCTGACAAAACCAATCTGACTGTTGAAGCCACTTTGGTTGAAACAAATCAGAAAATTTCAATTCAGGACACAATATCCAAAAATACAAGACCATTTAATTTAAAAATGAAAGTGGCAAATCCAAAACTCTGGTGGCCGGTTGGTCAGGGAGAACAGAATCTTTATACGGTTAAAGTTGAAATAAAATCGGATGGAAAGCCTATAGATGAAGGATTTCGCAGAATAGGTTTCAGAAAGGTCGAAATTGATAAATCGGCTCATCCGGTGGAGGGCAATTATTTCACATTTAAGATTAACAACCGCAAGATTTTTATGAAAGGTGGCAATTGGGTTCCGGCAGATATGATTTATAGCAGCGTTGATAAAAAACGTCTTGAAAAGCTGGTTGACCTGGCAGTGGCTGCAAATTTCAACATGCTCCGGATATGGGGTGGGGGACAATATGCAGGGAATGATCTGTTGGATTTATGCGATGAAAAAGGTTTGCTGGTATGGCATGATTTCTTATTCGCCTGTGCTGAATATCCCGGCGATAACCTGGAATTTTATAATTCAGTTAAAGAAGAGGTTACCTGGGCTGTTCGTGAATTTGCACACCATCCTTCCCTGATGATCTGGTCGGGGAATAACGAAAATGAGTTAGGCACCTTTTTCTGGGGATATGATTCACGCGGCAAAGTAGTGCCTGATTACATTCTGTACCATCATTTAATACCGGTAATTTTAAAAAAAGAGGATCCATTTTGCCTCTACTGGCCCAGCTCACCCTATTCAGAAAATTACGAAGATCCATCCAGTCCGGTTACTGGTGATCAGCACCCCTGGAATGTATCGTTGGGCATAGATGGTATGAACTTTTATGCCTACAGGAATTATGTTGATCGCTTTCCCAACGAAGGCGGATTCCTGGGAGCCAGTTCTCCTGCCACACTTCGCCAATTTCTTCCCGAAAATGAACAATACATACGTTCCATGTCGTGGGATCATCATGATAATCTCGTGAATTTTTGGGGCGATTCCGACATTACTTACAAAACAACGGAATTCTGGTTGGGAAAATCCTACTCTCAAATGGGTTTTGATGATTATGCCATTGCCAGTGCAATGCTGCAGGCTGAGGCACTGATTGAATATATTACCAACTACCATCGCCGTAAATTCAGCTCGTCCAGCGCCATTTTCTGGATGTACAACGACTCCTGGCCTGTGACACATGGATGGACTATTGTGGATTATTACACACGTAAAAAACTGGCATATCACCCCGTGCGCAGAGCATTTGCACCCATATCCGTAGTACTTGCCGATGAAGGAAATAAAATCAATGTTTACGGGGTAAACGATAACGCTTCAGATTGGGATGGAAAACTGCAATACGGTATTTTTAAAACCAAAGGAGGATATGCAGTAAACAAAACAAAGAACGTTTCACTTCCTGCAAATGCTTCAACAGTGATTGCCTCATTTGACAAAGCAACCTATGATAAAGCAGGATATTCTGATCACGGGGCATTTGCAGTTTTGAAAAAAAATGATGAAACTGTATCTCAACACAAGCTGTTCCTGAATAAATTCAAAGACATTGTTTTTGAAAAACCTGATATTACCATACAACACAATGGCAATAAGGCTATTCTAACTTCCCCGGTATTTGTATGGGGTGCATGTATTGATATTAACGGAGAGGAAAACTATACTGATAATTGCTTTGATCTTTTTCCCGGAATACCGTATTCAGTGGAATTAAATAAGGGAGAAGAAATTTCGATAATAACAACAGGAAATGACCTATTATTGAAATCCTCTAATCATTAACTTTCTATGAAGAATACTGAATTTATTCCTGATTTTAATAATATTCTTCAGGTCCTTTATAACAGAAGACCGAAGCGCCTGCCTCTTTATGAACATCACATCGATTTGCCATTTGTTAATAAGATATCAGGAAAGGAAATCATTTTACAGGGCACACGCGTTCAAGATTATGAAGGGTTTTACAAGGAGGTTATTTCGTTTTGGAAAGATATGACCTATGATGCATTTGATTTTGAAGCGGCTATTTGCGATATATTTCCGGGACATGGAGCTATAATAGGCGGCATGCTGGGCCCTATTCAAACACGGGATGATTTTAACAAATATCCTTTTGATGAAATCCCAACAATTTTCTGGAATACCTACAAACCGCATCTGGATGCCATCAGGGCTGTACTGCCAGCCGGTATGAAAGCATACGGTGGTTGTGGATATGGCATTTTTGAAGCAAGTCAGGACCTGGTTGGCTTCGAATCGCTTTGCCTGATGCAATATATGGACAATGAACTGTTTAGTGATCTGTTTAAAAGAATCGGAGATTTATTCGTTACGCTTTGGTCGAAAATGATTGCGGACTATTCTGACATTTTTGTTTTTTTCAGGATGGGTGACGACCTGGGTTATAAAACTTCAACCATGTTGTCGCCGGATACTATCAAAGACCACATTTTGCCTCAGTACAAAAGAATTATTGACCTGGTTCATGCGGCAGACAAGAAGTTTTTATTACACAGTTGTGGTTGTATTTTTGATGTTATGGAAGATATTATTGAACTGGGCATTGACGCAAAACATTCAAACGAAGATCAGATCGCACCTTTCGATAAATGGATTGATTTATATAATCCTAGAATCGGACTATTTGGAGGTATTGATTTAAATACGCTATGTCTGAAAAAATACGATGAAGTATATCTTGAAGTATTAGAGAAGGGTACCCGGTTTAGAAAGAATGCCAAAGGATACGGTATAGGAAGCGGAAATTCAATACCCGGTTATGTCCCAGCAGACGGTTTTCGTGCCATGGTTGATGCTGTAAAAGAAATAAGGAGAAGAGAAACATAAAGATTGCTTTTCTGCAAAACTCAGACTTTGTTTTTCATTTGAGTTCATATAACCTGTTCAGGCCAATTTCCGTATTATAGCAGGCTGAAATACCGGAAGCAGTTTCAGATTGACTTGCACGCATGACAGTGATCCGCCCTCCGGAGTATTTTGCACTCATTCACTTAAAAAAAATTATGAATAAAATCCTTCTTCTGATTGCATGCAATATTATTCTGTGCAATTCATTCATTCTTGCTGCAGACGATGACGCTGATGGTATTGATTCCGCAGTTGAAATCACAAATGGTACGGATCCGCTTGATGCAGATACAGACAACGATCTGATCAATGACGGGCTGGAAGATCTTAACTACAATGGTATTGTCAATGCGGGTGAAACCAATCCGCGGGATGCAGATACGGATGATGATGGTCTCTCTGATGGAGAAGAAGCAGTTTATTCGCTGAATAAATTAGTATCAGATTCCGATGGGGATGGTCTTAATGACGGTCAGGAAATAGGTCGCTCGACAGGTATACCCGGAGGTACGAGTGATGCAGGGGGAATCTCCTATCAGGGAACTTCGGCCTCCTGGATTAAAGACTATAACCCTTCTACCAAAACGGATCCAAGAGATAGCGATTCAGATGAGGATGGCTTATCTGACGGATTAGAAGACAGGGACCGTGACGGGTTGCTAGACATGTCAGAAACGAATCCGATTGATGCGGATTTCGATGATGATGGATTAAAAGACGGTCAGGAAGATGTTGATATGGATGGAACTCTTGATGCAGGTGAAACTGATCCCAATGACAATGACTCAGATAATGATGGTTTGAACGACGGACTTGAAAAGGGCAAAAACAGTCCTGTAGCTGCCGGAACAAGCTCCGGTGCTTATGCAATGAACAGAGTTTCATATACTGGAACAGCTGCCGGCTGGATACCGGACTCAAATATTTCAACTACTACAAATCCGTCAAGCACTGATACCGATAGTGATGGCTTGTCGGATGGCATTGAAGATGCCGATCATGATGGCAATAAAGATGCAACCGAGTCGGATCCCAACAATTCAGACACGGATGGAGACAGTGTGAATGATTCTTCAGAAGGATTAATCAACGATACCGATGTTGACGGAATGATCAACTGCCTGGATCCGGATGATGACGGTGACGGCATTCCTACACTAACAGAAGGCAGTATGACAAATACCGACGGGGATTCCTACCCGGACTACCTTGATACTGATTCCGATAATGATGGCATACCGGATGTAACCGAAGGATCTTCTGATTCAGCGCTTGATGCTGATCCTATTCCCAATTATCAGGATGTTGACTCGGACGGAGATGGAATAAATGATATTTATGAAGGAGCTTCAGATTCTCCCCTTGATGCGGATGCCGATCCCAACTATCTCGATATTGACTCTGACGGAGATGGCATTTCCGACCAGACAGAAGGAAATATAGACTCGGCTCTGGATACGGACGATCCTCTGCCAAATTATCTCGACAGGGATTCAGACGGCGACGGAATTGATGATTCAATAGAAGGCGCAATTGACTCTCCCCTTGATTCAGATTCCAATTACAACTATCTTGATCTTGACTCGGACGGAGATGGCATCTCCGACCAGGAAGAAGGTTCATCTGACTCAGTGCTGGATGCTGATGCGCTGCCGAATTATCTGGACAGGGATTCAGACGGCGATGGAATTGATGATTCCATCGAAGGCTCATCAGACTCTCCGCTTGATGCGGATACGAATCCCAATTACCTTGATACGGACTCTGATGGGGATGGAATATTGGATCTTACCGAGGGAGGGATCCTGGATACAGATGCAGATGGAAAATTCAATTTTATTGACCTCGATTCAGATAATGACGGGTCACTTGATTCAGGAGACAATTGCTATTTGACTCCAAACCCGGCCCAGGAGGATTTTGATCAGGACTTGAAAGGCAATGTATGTGATACCGATGATGATAATGACGGTTCATTAGATGTTGTTGACTGTGATCCTTTAAATTCATCGGTATATCCCGGAGCCACAGATATTCCGGATGACGGGATCGATCAGGACTGCAATGGCATTGATTCTAAAATCTGTTATGTGGATGAAGATAAAGATGGATATGGCAATGCATTAGGATTTACAGTTATTGCGGAGGACGGAACCTGCAATACTTCCCGGGGAGAATCAGTCTATAATACTGATTGTGAAGACAATAGTAATTTGTACCACCCGGGAGCCAGCGAAAATTGCGATGATCCTGATTATAACTGCGATGGAAAAATTCATGTTAGCTCTTCTGGTAATATTGATGTTACTGCCTGCAACATTTACACGGCACCGGACGGACAGGTATATAACACTTCGGGAATAAAAACGGCAGTTATACCCAATGCAGCAGGTTGTGACAGCACAATCACAATAAATCTGACCATAAATCAAAGCACCGAAAGCAACATATCTGAAACTTCATGCGGAAGTTACACGGCACCGGACGGACAGGTATACAACACTTCGGGAATAAAAACGGCAGTTATACCCAATGCAGCAGGTTGTGACAGCACAATCACAATAAATCTGACCATAAATCATAGCACCGAAAGCAACATATCTGAAACTTCATGCGGAAGTTACACGGCACCGGACGGACAGGTATACAACACTTCGGGAATAAAAACGGCAGTTATACCCAATGCAACAGGTTGTGACAGTACGATCACAATAAATCTGACCGTTAATCATGGCACCGAAAGCAGTATAACTGAAACTGCATGCGACAGTTTTGAATGGAACAGTACTACATATACCACTTCAGGCGATTATTCATTTACCACGATCAATGCAGCAGGTTGTGATTCAACGGCATATTTGCATCTCACGATTGACCCGACACCTGCTACTCCTGCAATTACTCAGGATGGCATGGTCCTTCATTCTGACGCGGGGGATGGAAATCAATGGTATGACCTGAACGGTTTAATCCTTGAAGCAATACACCAGGATTATGAAGTAACCGATTACAGTGGCTATTATGTAATTGTAACTCTTTCCGATTGCAGCTCACAGCCATCAAATACGATCCATGTGATTGCCACAGGGATTGAACTTTCTGATATAAAAAGGATTATTAAAGTCTATCCCAATCCTGTTTCAGATGAGTTCACTATTGAAATGGAGGGGCAAAATGACAGGTACGCTTTTGAAGTCGTTAATGCATCCGGAATGGTTGTTTATGACGGGAGTTTCACTCAGAAAACCAAGGTACAGACAAGTAATTTTGCACCTGGCATCTACTTAATTAAAATTGGAACCGGTAATGCTTATGAGTTCATAAAAATTATAGTTGAATAGCCGTCAATTATACAGGGTCTGGCTGTCTGTGATTTAATCGCATGAGACAGGAAAACACTGCTTTCCTGCCTCATGTCATGAAGAATTTTACATCCGGGGTAATATCCTTAGAATCTTATTCCCTGCAGCCTCCAGGTCATTTCCGAAGGCAATGATCCCTTCTTTATGACCACCCATAATGATGACTTCCTGTCCACCTGTTTCGCTATTCAAACATAAACTTCTAACGGCAAGGGCAATCTCAGGAGTACCGTATTCGGCCGCTTCTGGCGAGGTGGGCATAAGTCCCTTATACCTGACCCAAAGATCCAGGCTGTGAATATGAATTACCGCCATCGTTTCCGGGTTTGCTTCATATACGGCAGCATGAGTCAGCGATTCGGCAGAGGCTTTTATTTTTCCTGTGCAATGAATTTCATTGTTGAGAAAATCATAACGATCCACCATCACATAATCGTCTTTTGTTAATATGTCCTTGCATCCTGTAGCTGAACCCGTAATAATAAATCCTTTGCCGGATCTCATACTGATATTTCCGTACCCGATATTTCCCGGATAGCAACCTATCAGTCCCAGTTGACGGAGTTTATTTCTCCATTTATTTAACAGAAGATAATTCTTGTCAGAAAGACCGGATGTTTCTTCACTAAACAGACAATTGAATTTGATATAACCTTCACCCATATTCATTTGGTTTTATCGGATTACAGACTCTTTTTATCAGGGAAAAGGCTCATAATACTCTCCCTGTCAGCCTTACAGATCCCTTTTTCCGTAATTAATCCGGTAATCAGCCGGGCAGGAGTAACGTCAAAAGCATAGTTTGTTGCATTGCTACCAGCACCCGTGATTAACATGCTGATAATTTTATCATTGTATAATCCTTCGATATATTTTATTTCTTCCGCACCCCTTTCCTCAATAACTATTTCCTTTAATCCATCAGATATTGTCCAATCAAATGAAGAGGAAGGAAGGGCTACATAAAAAGGAACGTCATTGTCCTTTGCTGCCAGCGCCTTAAGGTAGGTTCCAATTTTGTTGGCAATATCCCCGTTAGTGGTGGCCCTGTCACAGCCAACAATTACCATATCTGCCATGCCATGCTGCATAAGGTGCCCTCCTGTATTGTCGGCAATAATGGTATATGGAACACCATGCTGCTGCAGCTCCCATGCAGTAAGTTTTGAACCCTGGTTGCGGGGCCGGGTTTCGTCTACCCACACGTGAACATTTATACCTTTATCATGCGCGAGGTATATAGGTGCTGTTGCAGTGCCGTAGTCAATGCAAGCCAGCCAGCCGGCGTTACAGTGGGTCAGGATATTTACCGGTTTCCCTTTTTTCTTCTCAGCAATCTTTTCAATAACCGGTAGTCCATACTTACCTATCCTAAGGCAGTTTTCGCGTTCTGTATCAATTATATACTGTGCGGTAGCTCTGGCTATTTTGATTTTGGCATTCAGCGCAGTACCTTTCCTGATTTCCATAACCATAGCCTTCACGGCATAGGACAGATTAACTGCCGTCGGCCTCGAAGATTCAAGGTATCTTGCTGTATTATCGATATATTCATTAATATCGGATTGGCCATCATATTCATACAAGCAAAGGAACATTCCGGCGGCTGCTGTTGCCCCGATAAGAGGAGCGCCTCTTACCATCATTTCCGATATGGCTGAATATATCTCCTTAACCGTATGCAGATCTATAATTTCAAACCTGAAAGGCAGTAACCTCTGGTCAATAATCTGAATAACAGGTTTCTCACCATTTCTAATCTGTATGGTTTCAAAGTGCTTTCCGTTAATATTCATACTGTAATCGAAGGATGATCACAAATATATTAAATATTGAAGTCACTTGTCTGCTTATGAGACAGGCCAAATATGGAAATGGTAACCTTCCCATGGAGAAATGTCAGGATGGATAATTTATTTGGAAATTATCATATCTTTCAATGACCAGAGTATTGCAAGCACGTCCTTTTGAGACTCTTCATCTATTTTATGTTTTTTCAAAACCAGTAATATATCATCAACAACGTACATATATTCAGCTGGGCTGATATTCATCCCCTTATGCGTGGCAGGCATATCTCTTCCGGAATATGTTACCGGACCGCCACTTCCGGCACAAAAGAAATCAATGGTATGCTGTCTGATGACCGCCAAACGTTCTGGCTGTTCTTTGTAAGGGATAAACCGGGCTTTGATTTCCGGATTATTCATATGAGCTTCAATCACATCATCTACGATCATTGTAATGCCCCTGATACCTCCAAGTCGATCAAAAAGACTGGTCTGATCCTCTCTGTTTGATTTTTCCGCTTTTGTCATATATACAGTAGTTTAAAGAATAAAAATTATGAGAAATAACTTTTTCATGACTCGACTATTTAATTAATAGATATTAAATGTTTATACCCTGAATAACAAGCTGATGTATTCCGCATCACGAAGGCTTGCTTTACCTGTAAAGGTTGTAAACCCAAAATTACTCCTGGATAATATTATTCCATAGAACATTTGGTTCTATTTCAGGTAATTTTGGTTCAGATTAGCCAATTCGTAATATTGGATTAATTATTATGATAAAGTCTGCAGATAATCAGATGGTATGAACCCGTATCTTTTCTGGAAACATTTTGAAAAATATGAAGGACTGCCAAAGCCTGTTTCATAAGCGATTTCAGAAATATTAACGGTATGCTTTGTAAGTAATTTTAAAGCCTTGTTTAATCGAAATTCCTTTATAAAAGTATTCGGCGATGTACCGAATAGTAAGATCATTTTACGATATAATTGAGATTTACTACAACCTAAAGGCTGGTTAAAATCATCCACTCTTAAATCGGGATTTAACCACGAGTTTTCTGTAAAATCCATTAAGAGATTTAAAAACTTTTCTTCCAGAGGTGTTAATGCAAATACAAGATCTCCATCAAAAAAAACATTTAGATTCTCACTTTTATATAGATCTTTAACTTCTGAGGATACGACAATTCCGGCTTTATTAACATAACACATTCGTTCCGCTAATTTAATTGTGTCTTCAAAAAGGGACATTTTTTCTGTGACAGGTACGCCAGCGTTTAATCCAATTTTCAAGTAATTATTGGTATTATCAATCTCATTATTCATTCCGTTAAAAGCCAATTGTACCTCTATAGCACACAAAACCGCTTTGGAAACAGATTCAAACGAAGCCAGAAAACCTTCCTCATCCTGCTTAATTATCCTACCATTAAAATCCCTTAATATCTTAACTATCGAATTATTGTCTCTATCGAATAAAGTATTTAACCTTATGGGTTCATGCTTTTTTAAAAAGACTCTTTTTAGCCTGGTTACCATTATTGTTCTAAAAGCCGAATCATTAATTATATTTAGATCAGAGTTTTGTGCTCTTTTCGGGTCTTCAATTCTGCCCAGGAATGATTCAACAATACTGGAATCTACTTCTGTTATCCAATGAGGTACCTGACCATGAGCTATTTTATGCATCTCCTGTATGGTTTGCTTATTAGGGGCATCAATTAAACAAAATGCGGTTTTCCTGCTTTCATCAAACCAATATGTTAATCCTCTGCAACCAAACTTGTGTTGTATTTTTAAATCCTGGAGGTGCAACAATGCCACATTCTCAGCTGTAACTGTTTCTGATACATTGTGACGGTCCATATAAATTGGCATATTTTTGGTATAAAGTTTAATATACCAACAAATTAAGTTGATAAAGGTTAACTGCAATAGGCAGACAAAATGATATACGAATAGAATCAAAACAATCAGTCAGCTGGTTCAAATGAGTAAGCCATAACTTATTAAAAAAAAATGCGTAAATTTATCCTATAAAACAACATGTAAAGGCCTGGCCAATAATTGTTGCAGAAGATATCCAGGTTACTCTCCCTAAGCCACCTAACCAGAGATATTATTAATGCATTGCAATTTGCGATTGATTATAGTTTAATCAGTACTAATTAACCACATTTTGAAGATTTTACTTATTGCGGCTTGCTTAGCCCGGGAACAACGTCCGGATTCAATGGATATACCCCAGCTGACCCTTTCACTGATTGCTGCACTTACGCCTCCTGAACACGAGATACAAATCGTAGAAGAAGCCTATGGTGAGAAAATAAATTACGATGGTGATTACGATGTCATTGGCATTTCCATCATGACTCAAACCTGTATAAGGGGGTACCAGATTGCCACAGAGTTTAAAAAACGGGGTAAAATTGTCATATTTGGCGGAATCCATGCTACTGCAATGCCGGAAGAAGCCATCCGGTATGGTAACTCGGTGGTAATAGGTGAGGCAGAGGGCCTTTGGGATATCGTATTGGATGATATCAAAGCATAATCGTCTGAAATCCTTCTATAAGCTTGACCAGTTGCCTGACTTGCAAACTCATGTCAGGCCCAGGAGGGATTTGATCAAGTGTTCTTCAGGAAAATTCTCCATTGCACCGATCGAAACCACGCGTGGCTGCCCGTACAATTGCGATTTTTGTGCCGTATCAAGGTTTTTTGGTACCCGCCAAAGGCATAAGCCCATCCGCTGATATCATTGCCGACATTGAATCCTGCAAGGAAAAAAACCTTTTCTTCCTTGACGACAACATTACAGGCGATAAGCGCTATGCCAAAGAGTTGTTCAGGGAAATGATCCACCTGAATAAGGTGTGGGTGGGTCAGGCTTCCATACAGGTTGCCAATGATACAGAACTCGTCAGACTTGCTTACAAATCAGGATGCAGGGCATTGCTTATCGGTTTCGAATCCATGTCAGATTCAGGCATCAATAAATATCGTAAAACTTTAAAAACCATTGATGAAAACGTCCTGGCAGTTAAAAAACTGCAGGATAACGGCATTATGACCATGGCTTCACTTATCTTTGGCCTTGATTCCGATACTCCTGAAGTGTTTGATTTAGCGCATGATTTTCTAACCCGTTCAAAAGCTGCTTTCTTTCAGGCATGTATAATGACACCCTATCCGGGGACACCTGTATTCAGCAAATTGCATTCGCAGGGGCGTATTCTTACAGATGACTGGTGCAGGTTTGATGCTTCCAAAGTGATCATCAGGCCAGAAAACATATCTCCCGAAGAATTACTTGAAAGATATAACAAAATAAAATGGCACTTCTATTCCAATAAATCTATCCTGCTTCGTTCTTACCCCAATATTAAAACAGGTTTTATTGAAGCCATGCTTTATTTCACATTAAACAAAGGCTATCAGAAAAGAAACAATTCTTCCGTCTTTTCACAGGTATATCAAAATGACCGGGATAATCCTGTCGATTTCAACGTTGCCAAATATGTTCATCCACTGTGAATATAACCATGAATGAACCATCATGATACAAACTTCAGCAAATGGACATCCATTTTTAGCCGGGTCTCTTTCGCATAATATGAATAGCGCATAAATAGCCCCCGTAAATAGCTCCGGAGAATCCTCCTCCTGTCTTTCCCCAGGCAGAAGCAAAATGAAGATTATCCGGCAGACCTGATGTGTCAATTAACTTTCTGGATGGCGTTTGTGCAAAGCCATAAACCGCTCCGCCGGGATTAAGGGTGTAACGTTTGAGGGTGGAAGGTGTACCTACCTCATAGTATTCAATTATATTTCCAATTCCGGGTATCAGTTTTTCAAGTCTTTCAATGAATGCCAGTGCCACCCGCTCCTTTTTAGTATTATATGCTTTCCTGTCCAGACTTTCCCAATCCTTCAGGTAATCTATGCAGCATATGGTCCCGACACTTTTTCCGGCCGGGAGCCAGTTTTGAATCAAGCTGGCTGTAGTCGACAAAAGTGAAGTTTCGCAATGCAAAATCATCCTGGTTGTTTTTGAGTATATCTTTCTGCGATTTTACTGTACTGTCATAAACAAATGTTGAATAATAGTTGTATCCAAGCTCCCTGACAGGCTTATTGAAGCCAAGATACAGCGTAAGCAGCGATGCTCCCGTTTGCTGATGCCGCAATTCATTTTTCAGTTTACCGGCAAATTCCTCCGGTAAAAGCGCTGCTACATTAGGCATAGCAGTATTGGCTATTATTTCATCTGCTGAAGCCTCCATGTGGCCGGTTCCGTGATCATTTTTTCTTTTGTAAAGAACGCCTGTTACTTTGTGATTGTCAGTTTTTATACCGGTGACCATGATGGTTTAAAATAACCTCACCCCCGTGATTCCTGATAAAACCTGAAAGATGATCTGATAGCTTTTGCGAACCTCCCTTTATAAAGCTTGCCCCGCCGGTGAAGTAACTTCCCTGGGATATCGAGTAATATGCCAGGGAAAGTGAGTAAGGATCGTCGTGGAAATATCCAAGATTACCCAGAAGTATAAGCTTCAGATCCTCGTTATCTATTATGGAGTCAAGAAATTCTCCAACACTTTGATCCTGTCTCATTTTCAAAAACTTTCTTTTTGGGTTTCAGAATCTGGCTGAAATACGCTCTGATACCGTCGGTTTCCCCGGGAAAAAGGCCGGATAATCTTTCTGCTGCAACTTCAGGATCATGCGGTATGGTAACATCAACACGGTCATTTATAAACCTGTAGAATTCAGGCAGTCTGTATAAACTCCACATTCCTGAATACATCAAGGTCGTTGAATATCTTTGTCTTCATATCCCCGGGTGAGGGGCCATACATCTCATGCAGCCCCACCTCAAGGATGAAGTCGCCCCTGTCAAATGTAGTTGCATACCCGCCCGGACGATCATGCTGTTCAATCAGAAGTACCTTTTTCCCCTCCCGGGAAAGTTTGGCCCCTGCAGTCAATCCGCCCAGTCCGGCACCGATTATAATGATGTCATATTTCATGTAAAGGATATCTTTTAAATTCTTTTGAACGGTCAAACAGATACCTGTAAGTAATGTATTCCTTAACAGGTATGCAGCCAACGGCAATGAATGTCTTTCTCATTTTGGGATTGAAATCCGCTACCCAGGAGAACTCAATTTCAGTGTAGTGTGGTTTATTCATGAAAACCCCCGCAAGATTATGTATGAATGCCGATTCAATTCCAAGGTTTTGAAACTTGGGTATGACCCCCATCAGGAGACCTTTTGCCCTTGTTATTGTGTTTCTTTTTTTTAACCACAGAAACTTAAGCATATCCAATAAACCAAGTTTTCCGCTCAAGTGCTTCAGTATCTGGTTGAGGTCAGGGAACATGAGAAATATGCCGATCGGTTTTCCTTCAAAATAGGCAAACCAGATGAACTCCTCATCCAAAACAGGTTTGGCTTTTTTCAGCGTTGCCCTGATATACTCCGGTTCAAGAGGTTCAAAATGCTCTTTGAATGAGGCCCATGCTTCATTGAATACTTCAGCAAAGTCTTTCGTATATTTTTCCTCTTCTTTCCAGGTAAAATGCCGGAAATCATATCCTGGTTTATGGAGTATCCATTCTGCAATCTTCTTTAATCTTTCCGGTAAAGGCTTTGTGATATCAAGGTGAAATCCTTCCATTTTGTAGTACACCTGAAAGCCGTATGATTCAAACAAAACCTGGTAATAGGGCTGGTTATAGGCGACATCGAAGGAAGGATGTGTGAATCCGTTTACCAGCAGGCCCCAATATTTATCTGTCTCGCCAAAATTAATGGGGCCATCCATCGCATCCATTCCTTTTGCTTTCAACCACTCCTTTGCAGTGTCAAAAAGCAGAAATGCAGCCTCTTTATCATCAATGCATTCAAAAAAACCAATACCTCCGGTGGGTTGTTCATAAGAATCTGCCAGGTTATAATCGATAAAAGCGGCTATCCGGCCAATCAATCCTTCTGCAGAGTCAGTCAGGACCCACCTTTCAACGATTCCATGCTTGAAATAGGTATTGATGCGAGGATCGAATATTCCTTTAATGTCATTATCGAGAGGACATACCCAGGTATTGTCGTTCTTGTTTATAATCCGGGCCACATCAAGAAACATCTCTTCCGTTTTCCTGTCCGTAACGCTTTGCAGATTCATTAGATTGATATTATAAGTAATTTTAACCCTGACTGTGCAATAGCGCAATTATTTCATATAAATCTGTGAAATCAGGTCTTTATATTTATCCCGGATAAAATGCCGCTTTAGTTTTAATGTCGGTGATAATTCCCCGGTTGCCGGTGTCCATTCATCCTGAACCAGCCTGAACCGGGTAAGTCTTTCAGGAGGGCTTAACTTCCTGTTAAGGCTCTCAATTTCAGCAGAAAAGAATGACTGAACAGCAGGTTGCTGAATAAGTTCCTCCTTATCGGAGAACGTGATTTTATTTAATTCTTTCCAGTCGTCGAAATACTTGAAATCAGGTGATATCAAAGCGCTGGCAAACTTTTCATGCTCACCGATGACCATAATCTGGTCTATTATCGGCGATTCTTTAAAAACATTTTCAATTTTTTGAGGAGCAATGAATTTACCGTTCGAGAGTTTGAAGATCTCTTTTTTCCTGTCGGTCACCATCAGGAATTTTCCATCTTCGATATATCCGATATCTCCTGTATGAAACCACCCGTCCTTGTCAAAGGCCTGTTTTGTAAGCTCAGGATCTTTGTAATAACCGGGAGTGACATTGGGCCCTTTGCATAATATTTCTCCGTCATCGGCAATATTGATTTCAACGCCCTCTATCACTGTTCCAACCGAACCAAGCCTGACGTTCCCTTTTTCTGTTCTGTTGATTGTGATAATGGGAGAAGTTTCGGTAAGACCATACATATTTATTATTTTAATCCCTGCTGCCCAGAATATCCGTTCCAGTCTTGACTGCAGGCTGGCTCCTCCGCATCCGGCTATTCTGACATTGCCGCCCAGTGCCTGACGCCATTTGCTGAAAATAAGCTTATCTGCAATTTTCAGTTTTCTTTCGTACAACCATCCGTTTTCGCCAAATGGTTTGTACTTCAGGCCGAGATCAACAGCCCAGAAAAATAACTTTTTCTTAATGCCATCAAGCTTGTTGCCTTTTGATATGATAACATCATAAAATTTTTCGATCACCCTTGGAACGGCATCAAAACCGTCCGGCTTTATTTCAGCCATGTTTACGGCTATTGAACCCATGCTCTCAGCATAATATATACTGGCCCCGCTATACTGGGTCTGATAGTTCCCAAGCCTGCCTCCTACATGGCACAAGGGCAATATGCTGAGAAATTTATCTTCCGGTTTCAGGTTGAAGACCGAAGATGCAGACAGAAAATTGCTTACCAGATTCCTGTGAGTGAGTATTACTCCTTTGGCTTTACCTGTTGTTCCGGATGTATAGATGAGTGACGCAAAATCATCGGGACTGATTGTACTTTTTATCGTTTCAACAATCTGACTGTGTCTTCAGGGAGCTTTGTTTTCCGGTTTCAATAATTGTGGCCCAGTTTTTCACCCCGTCGATTTCATCGAAAGAGTAAATCTGAACATGCTGGCCGGAAGCTGCGACTGCAGAACTCACCATATTGTACAATTTCTTGTCGGATACAAGGATGAGTTTCGCCTCACTGTGGCTGATAATATATTGATATTCAGAAATATTGAGGGATGTAAAAACCGGGACGTGAATAACTCCGATCATTGACATTCCCATATCAGCAAAGTTCCATTCGGGACGGTTGTTCGATATGGTAATTATCTTATCCCCCTTCTTTATTCCCATATCAAGCAGGCCATAACTGAAGTTATTGGAGAAATCAATATAATCACCTGAACTATATTTTAGCCATACTCCATTCTTCTTGCCGCACAGGGCATCTTCTTTTATAAAGTGCTCTTTATACCTGCCAAGCAGATCAAACGTCCGTTCTACCTTCATTTTAGTTAGTTTCATAGTTAAGCAAGGAAATTTATGAAATTGTTTTCAATACCCAAAACATTGAATGTTCATTCATCAATTTGAAGGGGGACTTTATGGTTATTTTTAAGAATGACAGATATACCCTAAATTTGCAAATCCAATTCAACTAACTATGACGAGATATTTTTTCATATCCTTATTGTTATCCTTGATAATCAATGTATCTGCGATGACACAGACTGACAATGTCCGGATCCGCCACACGGTGGTTTTTAAATTGAAACACTCAAAGGGCTCTGCTGAGGAGCAGGATTTCTTTAAAGCTTTGATGAAACTTGCTTCAATTCCCGGAGTGGAAAAATTTGAATGCATGAAACAAATCAGCAGGAAAAACAATTATGATTATGGTTTGTCGATGGAGTTTGCCAATCAGCAGGCTTACAGCCAATACAATAATAATCCTGAACACGTCGCCTTTGTCCAGAATCGATGGATCAAGGAGGTTGAAAATTTTCTGGAGATTGATTTCGAAGTATCAAAATAAGAGAGCTCACTCTGATTTAGCGGAAGACCATTTTCTTCACTGATAAATCGGAATGCCAATAGTCATGTTTTTCCCATCGGGATGCTCGGTGGAATAGGACCACATTCGCTTCGGGGACAGGTACCGAGCCGTCAGGCATTTCGAACGCCGGATAGTTTTGAAGTTTGCGATCGAGTGGATCTTGCTGACGAAGACTTACATTGAGCACTTCAGGTATTCCTGAATTTTAAGGGACTTAACTGAACGTGCTTTTTAAAGAAGTTATTGAAATGGGTTACTTCGGTAAACCCTAATGCATAAGCCAATTCTGCCACACCCCAGTTGCTGTGCTTTAACAGGATCTTTGATTCCTGCAAAATGCGTTCGGCGATGATCCGTGAGGTAGTCTTTTGTGTTGTTTCTTTTACTGCCCTGTTGAGGTGGTTAACATGTACGTTTAGCTGGCCGGCAAATTCAGAGGCTGAACGGAGATTTATTTTCTGGTGATTGTCGTCTATCGGGAACTGACGTTCCAAAAGTTCCATAAACAACAGGGTAATCCTTTGAGAAGCATTAATCTGCTGCTTTTCAATACTTGTAGCCGGCTGAATCTTCAATGCAAAATGCAGCAGTTCGAAAACAAGATTCCGCAATACATCATATTTATGAACGTAATCGGAATTGAGTTCTTCAAACATCCGGTTAAACACCGGAATTAATTTTTCTACCTGTTCATCCGATAATTCAAATATGTGCGTGCCGTTAGGCTGAAAAACCGAATACTGATTCAGATTGCCGTACCGGTGGAAGAAATGCTGATTGAAAATGCAAAAGAAACCACTCCGGATGCTGTCAAGATGTTCCCACTTATAGGGTATTTGTGGATTGGAAAAGGATAATGCCTGTTTTTTGACTTCAATAACCTTGTCGGCAAAATGGACTTTGCTGTTTCCGATCACCAGTGTGATTTTATAAAAATCGCGCCGTTTATAGGGTACAGGCTTGGCCTTGTCCCCGACAAAAGGTTCTAAACTGAATACATTGAAATGCCCGATTTCATTTTTTAAGTTATCAGGCATCCAATCGAATTTTCTTTTATAAAATTCCTCTAAAGTTTCAATTTTATCCATTACGCTAAGTTACAATTTTCAAATAACACAATGATAATTCAGATTTGAAAACCTGCAACTGAATTGTCCTAAGTATTACTCATTATCCAGGCTTTGAACTCAGCCGCCTTGTTTTTGCTGATATAGATCCTTTCAGGAGGATCGATATCAAGTGTTATTAATAAACGGCTGTCAAACCAGATCGTAATATTCTTAACGCTGTCGCGGGCAATGATAAACTGTTTGTTGGCTCGGATGAAATCGGCCGGATTTAAGGTCGCGGCAATTTGTTCCAATGTCTTGCAATAGGGATGGTACTGGCCATTCTTCAGGTATACCCTTGTATTTTTATCCGTTGTGTAAAAGCAGGATATCTCATGTATACCTACCGGCAGTAATTTATCAATCAGGGGGATCAGCAGCTTATCACTGTATTTAATTGCCGGTTGTAAATTAATTAATTGAGATAAATACTGCAATACATCCTGCCGCGTCAATTTTCTGAACTTTTCCAGGGCCTGCCTGAGTTCATCTACCTTTATGGGCTTTAGAAGATAATCAATGCTGTTGACCTTAAAAGCATCAATGGCATATTCGTCATATGCCGTGGTAAATATAACAGGTGTTTCAAGGGTAATACTTTTGAATATGGAAAAGGCACTTCCATCAGATAAATGGATGTCCATTAAAATCAGATCGGGAACGGGATTAGTTTGTAACCATTGGACGGTCTGGCTTATGCTTTCGGTATATCCTGCAACCTGGATGGCCGGATCAATCTCAGTCAGTATGTCCACCAGGTTTTCATAAGCTGCGGTCTCGTCTTCAACAATCAGTATTCTCATGTTGTATTTATTTTAACGGGAGATAAACACGAAATATCTTCCCGTCATTTTCAATACGGATTCGTTTATTCATTAATAATGAAAACCGGTTTTCAAGGTTTATGAGTCCTGTCCCGTTTGTGTCAGGTGATTCCATTTTCGCATAAACGGGATTTGAAATAACCAGTTCCTTCTGATCGTTCAACCTGATTATGACCTCCATTTTATGCTCACTGTCAATTATATTATGAACCACCACATTATCGATCAGCGGAAGCAGCGAAAGAACAGGGATTTTGAGGTTTGTCATGTCCGTGTCCACATCGATAGTGAAGATAAGTTTGCTGGCAAAGCGAACTTCCATCATATAACGGAAGGACTGCATAAATTCCAGTTCTTCATCCAAAGTTACAAGCCCTTTCTTTTCACTCTGCAGGATATACCGGAAAACATCCGACAGCTTATTCACATAGGCCAGGGTATTGTCATCGTTTTTTTTACGGATTAACGAGGTAAGCCCGTTCAGAGAATTAAAGAAAAAATGGGGGTTTATCTGATTGGAAAGTGCATCGCATCGACTTTGCAGGTTTTCTATTTTCAACTGTTCAATCTCCTGTTCTTTTCTTCTTTTTTCGGAATTCATCAGGGAAAGATGTCCTATCAGGGAGCTGATAATCCAGGTGACAAAAAACTGAAAGAGAAGGGTGCCGGTAAAACAATCCCTGTGATAGCTCGAAAGGAATGAAATTCCCACGTAAACCAGGTAGGCTATCCCGGTTATCAACAGGGTGGATCCCAACCGGTTTTTGAAAACCGGATTGTTGATTTTTCGCAGGTTGTACCATAATAGGATCCAGATGAAAATGGCAAAGAAAAAATACCGGTATATAAAAAACAGGATATATGAAAGATGTTCGGATTCATCTAAAAACCTGAATTCCCATGGGAAATACGCAATGTTGACATAAATGATGAAAACTGCACTGAGCAGGCTGACCAGAACGAGTTTGTAAGAGTTTGTAAACTTATCCAGCATCTTTAATTTCTTTTCATATTGATACAGTATCAGCCAATGATTCAAAGATAAGCCGTTACGATATTATTTTACAAATATGCCTGAATCAAAACAATTAACGCTTAATTCAGGCATAAAAAAGAAAAAAGACGGGATAATCACGAAACAACATAAATTGTCTAACGGTTAATCAGCTTTGCACTGCCTCCCGAATACCTGTCACCCTGCACAGTAGTCCTTGCTGTCAAATGAGGTCCTTCACTGCCCCGGCAACATCTTCAATGGGCACGTTCGGATCAACCCGGTGCTGGTAGAACAAATCAATGACATCTGTCTTTAACCGTTTTAGTGAAGCCTCCGCAACTTGTTTAATATGTTCCGGCCATAAACTAATTAGAAGCAAACAATGAATTACGAAAATCAAATAATCCGGGACCTGAGTTTGCCATCTGAGGTTGAACCAAATCAGCGATTTGTTGTTTTAGAACCGTAAGTTATGCCAATCATAAACAGATTATAATGGAAGCACAAACACTGTCGCGGAGAAATTTCCTTAGAGTTTCAACTATTGCCGGATCTGCTCTCACCCTGGGCTTTTACTTCCCTGCCAGTTCAATGAAGGCTGAAATTGTTAACAAGGCTGTAGCAGACGATTTTGGAATTGAGTTAAATTCCTGGGTGCATATCGACACTTCGGGAAAGGTCACCCTTTTCAGTCACCGTGCAGAAATGGGACAAGGGGTTTACCAGGCCATTCCCCAGATTATTGCAGAAGAGCTGGAGGTTAACCTGGATTCGGTCAATATTGTATTTGCACAGGGAAAAAGGGAAGTATATGGGAGCCAGGTAACGGGGGGAAGCTCAACGGTACGCGGGTCTTACAAGAATCTGTTAAAGCTGGGCGCAACAGCCCGTGAAATGCTGATCGGGGCCGCTGGCAGGAAATGGAATGTTCCGGTTACGGAATGTTATGCTGAATCAGGATTTGTGATACACCGGCCTTCCGGTAAAAAGCTTAATTACGGTGAACTTGTTGAAGACGCTTCAAAGCATGGAACTCCCGGGAATGTAAAACTTAAGGTCCGTTCAGAATACAAAATAATCGGGAAGTCACTTCCACGGCAGGATACGCCAATGAAATCCAATGGCAGTGCTGTATTTGGTCTGGACAAGCAGGTACCCGGAATGCTGTATGCAGCAGTGGAACGCAATCCACGGTTACGCGGTAAAGTGAAAAGTTTTAATGACACGGCGGCCCGGAATGTGCGCGGGGTAAAGAAAGTCTTCAAGGTTCGTATGGGCGTTTTCAGTACATACCGCGAAGGTGTCGCCGTTGTTGCTGATTCTACCTGGGCTGCCATGCAGGGAAAGAAAGCATTGAAAATCGAATGGGATGACAGTGGGTTTGAACACCTGGATACCGGTGAAATTTACAGGCGCATGGAAGAAGATCTTAAAACAAAAGAAGGACTTTCTTTCAAATTACAGGGGAATCCGGAATCTGTTCTGGCTCAGGCTGAAAATAAGATCGATGTGGTCTACCAGACTCCCTATGAAGCACATGCCTGTATGGAGCCGCTGAATTGCATTGCCCATTACCAGGGAGATAAACTTGAAATCTGGGGCCCGATACAGGCTCCCGAATGGGTTCAGGATTATATTAGCAAAGAGATGGGATTGCCCGTGGAGAAGATCCTGGTTAACATGACATTTCTTGGTGGAGGTTTTGGAAGAAAAGCATTTATGGATTATCCTCATGAAGCAGCTGTTATTTCAAAGGAAATGGGTGCACCCGTCCAGGTAATCTGGACCCGTGAAGATGATATCAGCCAGGGCCCGTTCCGTCCCGGAATTTCATACAGGTGCCAGGGTACTGTCGCAAATGGTGAAATCAGTGCCTTTAAGGTAAGAATGGCGGGACAAAATAATAATCACTGGAGAGGCGGAAGCAAGGAAGAACCCAACCGCAGTTCATCAGAAGGATTTCTTAAACCCTATTTCGAAAGCATAAAAAATCTGAGTATTTCCGATATTCCGTTTGAAACACCGATTCCCACCATGTGGTGGCGGTCGGTTTACGCCTCCACCAACGGATTTGCCTATGAGAGTTTTTTGGATGAACTGGCGGTTGAAGCCGGTACAGATCCGCTTGAATTCAGAAGGCGTCATTTGAAAGAGGATCGCTTGCATCGCCTTATTGATAAACTGGAAGAGGTGTCTTCATGGAAAACCAGGAAAAAAAATGAAGGCTACGGGGTGGCGATTACCGAATGCTTTGCCAGCACGGTAGGCGAGGTAGTAAAGGTATCAAAGCAAACCGACGGAAAGATAAAGATCGACAAAGTCTGGGCAGTAATGGATTGCGGATGGTATGTCAATCCGGATATCATTAAAGCACAGGTGGAGGGATCCATCGTGATGGCGATAGGAGCAGCCACTATACATGAAATTACCTTCAAAGACGGAATGGCGGTTCAGAATAATTTCAACACGTATTTGATGCCCCGGATTAAGGATATGCCGGAGGTCGAAATTTATATTATGGATAATGATGCAGATGCCGGCGGAGTGGGAGAGCCGGGCCTGCCACCCTTAGCCCCGGCCCTCGCGAATGCTGTCTATGACCTCACCGGCAAACGGATCAGAAAACTTCCGTTTAACCTGGCAATGGTTTGATGACCCTGATAATGTATTTTCATTTATTTGCTCTTTTGTATATGTCGAAGTGTGAAAGGCTCGCCTGGAGCGAGTATAAAAATTCGTTCCGGATTGACTATCCGACCGGTTAACTTAGCGGGATCGCCATTGAATGGAGTAAAATCAGGAGCATCAACCGTTCCCCAATGCGAGAGCAACAGCTGGGTATTGGGATATGAATTTGCTAATTTTATGGCATTTTCTAATCCGATATGCCATTCATTATCCGAAAAATCAAAGAAAATTGCATCCGGCGGTGTCATTTTCAGGTGTTCCTCCATCAATCTTGAATCACCCGGTGCCCATATTGTACCGTCAGGTGTTTCGATCAAAAACCCGCAAAAGTCTTCATCCTTGAAGTGACGTTTGGACATTCCGGGATAAGCATTCTGGTAGGCATGGTCAGCTGGGGTCAATTTTACACGCATAGGGCCAATAGTAAAAACACTTCCAATCCCGTGTCCGAATGAGCGGAATCCTTCATTCTTCATGAGGGAGTCAACATATACAGTGGAATGATATGCATTACATACACCTGACAAATCACGACATGTTGGAATACTATAATGGTCATTGTCGCTGTGGGTAACCAATACAGCATCCAGGCGGGGAACGTCCATAGGTGCAATTGGCATTTCAATTAATAAGGGCATGTCAAACCCTTTTAACATGGGATCAACCATAATGCATGTGCCACGACAATTAATAAAAAATCCGGCATTACCCAACCAACGTATGGTTGTGGTTTTTGATGAATTAAAAGCTTCATTGCCAAAAGGCTGCGTAGCAGGTGGTTTCGCCTGGTATTTCTTTTCGGTCTTTTGTGTCATTTTGTTCTTGGCACTGTCTTCAGGTGACTGTGCTTGCATGTTAGCAATTGTAATTAACATGCATAGGGCTGGTATTAAAGAGAATATTTTCATAGTCCTGTACTTTTTTCCAATGCTTCAGGGTAGCGGTCACCTGTCACTTCTATTTTTTCCAGTGCGAAATTGATATTACTTAATTCTTGGGATGTCAGGATGACATCGGATGATCCAATGTTTTCTTCCAGGCGATCCGGTTTCGTGGTGCCGGGAATGGGTACAATCCACGGTTTTTGAGCAATAGGTACATTCGGGTCAACACGATGCTGGTAATACAGGTCTATAACGCTGGTCCGCAGCCTTTTAAGTGAACCTTCAACTGCCTTTTTGATATGCTCCGGACGACTATATATACCCAGATTTGCACCACTGTCCGGGTCGAACCGGAAGCCAAATTTGGTAGCAATTACCACTTGGTTGCGAACTGGCTCCAGCGCTTCACCAACGAGTTCTTCGTTAATGAAGGGTCCATAAACTTCGGCCGTATCGAAAAAAGTAACTCCTTTTTCCACAGCTGAACGAATTAAAGCGATCATATCCTTCCGATCGGGAAAAGGGGCATAGGAATGGTTCATACCCATACAACCCAGTCCGAGCGCAGATACTTCGGGTCCATTATTGCCAAGTTTGCGTTTTTCCATAGCAGTATTCTTTAATTTTATCAGTTACATCTCAAATCAATCCTTTGTTTTGGCGCCTAAGATTATTGGAACAACTTCGACCAGTTCGAGTGACATTACCATATCCTTCGTGGTGTTCTTGTATTTTTTAAAATGAGGCGTTTCCCTGTGTGAATTATAGGCATCTGTATTTGCATAAATTTCAAAAATCGTGATGTGGGTAGGATTATCCTTTTCTGACACTGCATATAAGCTCAAAACTCCGGGCTCGATATGGACAGACGTTTCAATCTCCTCTTTAAGGGCAGCCTTATAGCTTTCAAGTTGGGCTGAATCGATCCGGAGTTTTGCCAGCCGTATAACCTGGGTATTTTGTCCACTGGCATGAGAACCGGAAAACAGCAGAATGAAAAGTGCTGTTACCAATATTATTTTAATTCTGGGTTTCATCTTAATATCATTTAGTACACAAAAATACGGAAAAAGACGAAGAGACAGGTTTTACAAGTGGCTCAAACAATTTTACCGTACGGCTCATTTATTTTAGGCTCGGTTTTGACTGCATTTTCATTGCAAAATGCATCACTTCAAAAACCAGGTTCCTCAAAGCATCATACTTATACAGATAATCGGAATTGATCTCATCCAACATACGGGTAAAGTAACCTGTCAACTTATTTTCCTGTTCTTCGGACAAATCAAATACATGTATTCCATTGGATTGGAAAATCTCATATTCAAGAGTATTTTCATAGTGACGAAAAAATTCCCGGTTAAACACGCAGTAACAGGCCCACTTTTTTTTATCGGTGATTTCCCATTTGGCGCATCCCGGAGGATTCATAAACACCAGGGATTGTTGCTGAATTTCAATAATTTTATCGGCCAGTATGAATTCACATTTTCCCGGAATCAGGGCGATTTTAAAATAATCCGTCCGGCATAAGAGGGTTGGTCTTATGCCCGGCTTATCAAAGTGTTCCAGATTAAATACATTGAAATGGCCTATTTCATTGCGGATAGGTTCAGGAATCCAATCAAATATTGGGTCAAACCTATTGTGCCCTGACATACTTATTATTGAAGGTATAGATCAGGCTTACATTCCAAAGAAAGTCCTCACCTACGGGAATGTTTGTCTGGATGGTTTTATTGACCAGTGACGATATGGAAAGCGGAAAATTTTTCATGGCCAGGCTCAGGACCGCATTAAAGTAAAATCCGTCATTTCCATCCATCCTGAGATAGTAGATTTGAGGAAGGAATTTCAGATAAAGCCGGTTGGTGAGTTGAACATTTGAAAAATTGGTTCGGAATGCGAGATAGTTAGTATTCTGGGTTATGTCTTTTTCAACTCCATGTGAGTACAGGTAATAAAAACCGATGCTAATATTTTTTGTAAGTAAAAAACTGGGGGCCAGATCACCTGCCAGGTAACGCTGCGTTCTGATAATTTCCGTCGGGTCGCCGTTGATGGAGTCGGTAATGGTTTTGAAAGCATACGCTGGATGAGCCCCGATTTTAACCAGTAATTTTTTGCTGTTTACCAGTTCATAACGGAACCAAAATAGAAAGGACCATGGTTTTCCCTCAAGGGCAAACCGGAATTGAGGTTCAAAACTTAGCCTTCGTCCTATCGACAATTCAAATATGGCCGCAGGTTTACCCAGGGTCAGATTAGGTATGGTAGAGATTCCTTTGGTAGTTATCAGGGCACTGCCGCCAAAATGAGCAGGTACCTTCAGACTATCCGGTTTTTGTGAAAATGAGAAATAGGAGAGACTGGTAAAAATAAGAAGGATCAGCGCTTTTTTCATTAGAAATGGTGTAGGTTGTTTTCAGGATGTAAAGGAATTTCATTAATACAGACTTTTTTAACAAAATTCAATGCAATAACTACGATTTTCAAATAATGTGCGTGAAAAGGAAAATACTGCCATTGATAACGAAAGAATTGAATAGTAGTACTTTATCCTGGATGGAAAATATTTCTTAATATTGTTGTATTATTACAAACGGGGTAAACAAACACTTTTCAAAAACATGCGCATCGAATTGCATAAAATTACGAAAAGATATAATGGTAATCCAGTGCCGGTGCTGGATGACATTTCGCTTGAAATAGCAGAAGGCAGCTCGGTTGCTGTGGTGGGTCCCTCTGGCTCCGGTAAAAGTACTTTTCTTAACCTTTTGGGAACCCTGGATTTTCCTTCAAAAGGGGAAGTTCTGCTGAATGGAATTTCAACCGGTTCTTTGTCTGCTGATGAACTGGGTAATATGCGTAACAGCAAAATAGGTTTTGTCTTTCAAACCCATCTGCTGTTACCCCAGCTTACAGCGTTTGAGAATGTGCTGCTCCCGATTTTACCGCAGGATAAAAACCAGCAAAGGTCAGCCCCTGAAAGAGCTATGATCCTGTTTGATGCCGTAAATCTGGCTGATAAAATCCACCGGTTTCCAGGTGAAATGTCTATTGGTGAATGCCAGCGCATTGCAGTGATCCGTGCCCTTATTAACCAACCTGAGTTACTCCTGGCGGATGAACCTACCGGGTCTCTCGATCATAACTCGGCGGAAAAGTTAATAGAAATGCTCATGCATCTCAGGCAAATTCAGCATTTTACACTGGTTGCAGTTACCCATTCCAGTGATCTGGCCAAACGCATGGAAATTACTTATAAGCTTATTAACGGTAAGGTTTCAATCAATTAATTATTCTTGATACATTCAAAGGAAAACGGAAAAATTCAGACCTTAATGAATTTCCACACTAAATTGGGTCACTTCGCAGCAAGGTTTTTGGTTTTTCTAACCACAATTAGTTTCTCTTATTCATCTGGTTTGGAGGGACAAATAGTTTTTGATTGCGGGAGTTTTAAGTATGAAATTAACAGCCAGGGCAAAAACCTGCATTTTATTGACCAGACAACTGGAATCGACTATCTGAAGACGGATGCAAGCTCCTATTGCGCATCAGTTACTTCAAATGGGAAAGAGTTCAATGCAAGTGCTGCATCACGTAAAGGAAATCTGCTGAAACTTGAATTCAGTAATTCCGGGGTAACAGCTGAAATCCATGTTGAAAGCGCCAGGGACGGCCTTGTATTTGAAGTCATTGATGTTAAGGGACCGGCTGAATCCCTGACATTTTTACATATACCTCTCAGCCTTGAAGGGATGCCTTATGAATCGTTTGCAGCATGTGCACTTTCTATGAATTTATTTACCCGGGTCCGTCAGCTTCCGGCACTTCAAACCAAACTTCAGGCAACCTGCTACCAAAGGTTCGGTATAAAAGGGGCTAAAGTTACGATTCTTGGCGTACCTCAAAACCAAATCCTGCCTGCTATCAGGGAGGTAATGAAAAATGCAAAGGATATCCCCTTCTCTGACAAAGGCGGAGCCTGGGCACAAATGCAAAAGGATGGCTACGGTTCATACCTGATGAATTTTGGAACCCTGAACGAAAAAACTGTGGATGAGTGGATTACCATATGCAAAAACCTGGGCTTTAACCAGATCGATAGCCATGGAGGGGGTGCCGGCTTTTTTAAGTTTGGCGATATGGAACTTGACCCTGAAAAGTGGCCCGATGGATGGGAAACTTATAAACGGATCAATGAAAAGCTTCATGCAGCCGGAATTTCTTCAATTTTACATACGTATGCTTTTTTCATTGATAAAAACACCAAATATGTAACACCGGTTCCAAGCGAGGACCTCGGTTATTTCAATTCCTTTACATTAGCCAGGCCTGTTAGCATGAATGACACCCAGATAGTGGTAAATGAGACAACCGCGAACCTTTCCATGACTACTGGTTTTTTTGTCCGTAATAGTGTTACGCTGCGAATCGGAAGTGAACTCATTGAATACACCGGCATAACCAATTCACCACCTTATACATTTACCGGTTGCAAACGAGGTGTGAACGGGACGCAAGCCTCATTTCATCCTGGCAATGAAAAGGCTTTCCATCTTAAGGAAATGTTTGGACGTTTTGTCCCGGGCCCTGAAACTCAACTATTCAGGGATATAGCCCGCAAAACTTCGGAAATTGTAAGTGATTGTGGTTTTGATGGCTTATACTTTGATGCCATAGATGGCAGCGACATATTGGATGGGGATGAAAATACCTGGTATTACAGTACTAAATTTATTTTGGAAGTTGCCAGGAACCTGAAAACGCCGGTTGGAATGGAGATGAGTTCAATGGCTCATCATTGGTGGCATTATCGATCACGCTGGCAGGCATGGGACAGGCCAATCCGGGGGTATAAACGATTTATTGACATACATTCGGCCGCAATAAAATTAAAAGAATACGAACACGGATTATGGAGCGGCTACTCGCCCATGATCGATAAGTATGCATCCCTGGAAAATGGAGGGCTTCTTTTGCCTTTGCATTTTGGCTGGTGGGGTTTTCAATCCTGGAATTCTCCGCAGGGAGAACCTACATTCCCCGATGACATTGAATACCTTTGCTGCAAAATGCTCGGAAATAACGCCGGCTTATCTATGCTTGGCGGTGTTGATGAGAAATCGTTGAAAGAAAACCCGGGCGTAAACCGTCTGATACCGATAATCAGGCAGTACGAAGAATTGCTGAACAAGAGCTATTTCAGCGATTCAGTAAGGATTTTGCTTCGCCAGCCGGGAAAAGAGTTCAGCCTATTTCAGGAGCCTGGCGGCAGTTGGAATTTTAAACCAGTTACTTACCAAAAGCATAAAGTTGCCGGAAGTCATCATTCATCTGCTAAATGGACTGTAAACAATGAATACGATTCACAACCGGTAAAATTGAGAATTGAATCCCTCATGTCGGTTAAACCCTATGATAACCAGGAAAATAAACTTTTAACCGATTTTTCAAGTCCGAAGGATTTTGTGAACGATACAAGTGCAACCGGGGTTTCCGGTGAGCTTCTGAGAGCGGGTGAAAAAGCACCAAACGGTGAGCCATGTGGTGTTTTCACTGCCAGGAGCAATGGTACCTCGGTTCGTGAAGGATCCTGGATTAAAATGGAGGAGAAATTTGAACCGTGGCTTGACCTTAGCAAAAATCAGGCCCTGGGTCTATGGATTAAGGGTGATGGTAACGGAGAATTGCTGAATTTCAGGCTGGAAAGCCCCAAACATATTTCTTTTGGTGCCAGGGGCGATCATTTTGTGAAGATTGATTTCACTGGTTGGAGATATTTTGAACTTGTTGAGATTGAATCTTCTGAATTCAGCAACTACATCTGGCCTGCAACGGGTTTTTATGTATATGATTCATACCGGCATACCGTTGAATTTAAAAGTGTGGATAAGCTGCAGATATGGTATAATAACCTTCCGGCCGGAAAGGAAGTTACATGTCTTATCGGTCCGGTAAAAGCTCTTCCAATGGTTACATTATCAATCAGGAATCCTTCTGTCACTATTGGTGGAGCGAAGATTGTCTTTATGGTTGTGATGGAACCAGGGATGTATCTCGAGTTCAAATCCCTTGCCGATTGCAAATTATACGGTTCAAACGGCGAATTTCTCAGGGACGTCAAAATTGAAGGCAGTATCCCAAATATTGTTTCCGGAAAAAATGAAATCTCTTTCAATTGTGATGATCAAAAGGAAATAAATTCAAGGGTGCAGGTTACCGTTATCAGTGAGGGAGACCCTTTAGAATGTAATTGAGTCCTATTCTTTAGTATCTTTAACTTGTGTTTGACCTTGTCGATAAGGGCATGCCACTGGGTACTGCGCTGGCCTTTACCATGGCGGTTGCCGGATTGTCATTGCCCGAATTTGTAATGCTTAAAAAGGTAATGTCCACAAGGCTTATCTTTATTTTGGCAGGGACGGTATTCATCGGAATTGTACTGGTAGGTTATCTTTTTAATTGGATATTGTGATAATGAGAACAAAATGACAGGTTTTAAATATATAATCCGCAGTATCTTCCATTACCAGAAGCAGCACCTGGCTTTATTCTGTGGTATGGCTGTTACTGCCGCTGTTCTTACCGGAGCAATGATTGTAGGCGATTCCATCCGGTACAGCCTTGGCTATATGGTGGAAACCAGGCTGGGTAAAGCGCAGTTTGCCATTGTCGGAGGTTCACGGTTTATGGATGCCCATCTTGCCAGCCAGCTGGCGCGGGCTTTACATGTTCCTGTTTCACCGGTACTTATGCTGAAGGGAATCGCAATTAACCCCGATTCAGGTTCCAGGATCAACAAGGCTGGTGTTATCGGCATTGACAGTTCCTTTGCGGAAATCCCGCGATCACCTGTTCCGGTTCCTGCGGATGATGAAGCTGTGATCAGCCTGAGCATAGCCGACAGGCTAAGTCTCAGGGTTGGAGATGAATTGCTTCTAAGGGTTGAAAGTGTCAGCCTTATTCCGGTTAATGCCCCTTTTGCACAGGAACCTGCGCCGACTGTCGCTATGCGGCTTAAAATAATAGCAATTGCCACTGACGATCAGCTTGGCAGGCTGAACCTCGGCAATGATCAATCCTATGTGTACAATGTTTTTGTTTCTCTCAGTTTTCTCGGACGCAAGCTTGGCCTGGCCGGCTTGTCAAATACCATGCTGGTGGCCGGGCAAAATGGAGTATTTACACCTTCTGATATCGAAGACTCGCTGCAGACGAGGTGGACATTAAATGACCTTGGCCTGTCGGTGATAAAGCGGCAGAAAAAAGGCACCTACGACCTTACTTCCAGCCGGGTCTTCATCGATACCGCTGTTCAACAGGTGATTACGCGAGCCGGCTTGCCGCATGAGGAGGTTATTACCTACCTTGTAAACGACATTGGGGTAAACGGTAATCATACGCCCTATTCCTTTGCTTCCGCTGTTTCTTCTTCCATTTCAGGTACCACCCTGAAAGACAACGAGGTGATCATAAACAAGTGGATTGCCGGGGACCTGGGAGCGGGGATAGGGGATTCCCTGAAATTGTCTTTTTATGAGATCGGCCCCTTGCGTGAACTCCGTGAGACAAGCCGGGACTTTATTATTGGTGGTATCATCGATATTACCTCGGATCATATTGACAGTTCACTGATGCCAAGGTTTCAGGGGCTCTCGGAGGCAGGGAATTGCAGCGACTGGGATGCGGGCGTTCCAATCGATCTGAAACGCATCCGTGACAAGGATGAGAAATACTGGGATGATTACCGGGGCACACCCAAGCTGCTGTTGTCTTTGGATGCAGGACGGAAATTATGGAAAAATCCGTTTGGATCCCTTACAACCATGCGCTTTCAGGAATCACAAGTCCCGGAAAAGGAGCTTGCTGCCATTTTACTACGGGGGTTAAAGCCTTCAGATATTGGTTTACAGGTTGTTGAGGTACGTAATGAAGGTGCCCTGGCTGCTAAAAATGGGGTCAACTTTACAGAACTTTTCCTTGGCATGAGCTTTTTTGTTATAGTGGCAGGCGTATTATTGACAGTGCTCATCTACTCCCTGCATTTCAACGGACGCATAACGGAAACTGCTTTATTGAGCGGGCTTGGATTTGGTACAAAAACGATTATCCTGCTGCGGTTTGCTGAATCATCCCTGGTAATTCTGATGGGTAGCATAACAGGTGCTTTGCTGGGGATCCTTTATAATTATGCATTAATTGCCGGACTGAATTCGGTATGGAATGAAATGATCCGTACCGACATGCTGCTGGTGCATGTCAGATTCAGCAGCCTGCTTTCAGGTGCTGTTTTCAGTATAATTATTGCGACACTGCCCGTATACCTGGTAACCACTAAAAAACTGAAACAACCGGTTGCCGGTCAATTAAAAGGTTATACAGAGACCAGTCCGGTTATAAACCGCAAAAAAAGCAGATCCGTTCTGTCAGGTTATATACTGCTTTCGCTTTCCCTTCTCCTTGTAATTTATTCATTTGTTGTTTCTGCCCTGGATAACGCCGCCCTCTACCTTTCCTCTGCCGCCCTGTTTCTTTCAGGATTCTTGTTCCTGGTGCATGGAATGCTCAGGTACTTCCGTACATCAGAGGATAGCAGACCGTCAATCAGAAAACTGGCTGTAAAAAACCTGCAGAGAAACCCCGCCAGGAGTCTTTCGGTGATTGCCCTGCTGGCAGTAGGGACCTTTACGATTGCATTGACTGGTGCGTTCCGTAAGACTTTTTACGGAACCGAGAATCTCAGGAATTCCGGTACCGGCGGATACCTGTTATGGGCTGAAACAACCAGTCCGGTACCTTTTAACCTGAACAGTTCAGAAGGCAAAAGCAGGCTGATCATCGACAATATCCATGACCTCCACGGCGTAAGTTTTTTGCAATTTAACAGACTGGAAGGCGATGACGCCAGCTGTCTCAACCTTAACCAGGCACAGCGGCCACGATTACTGGCGGTTGATCCCGCTGTCTTTGATTCGGCCGGGGCATTTTCATTTGTAAGGCTGCTTCCGGCGATTTCCGGCGAACACCCCTGGAAAGGTCTTGAAATTTCCTTGAATGACAGTACTTATCCCGCTTTTGCCGATCAGAATGTACTCCAGTATGGATTAAAAAAGAAACTTGGCGACACATTGATCTACCTGAATGAGTCAGGGAAAGTATTCAGACTGGTGTTGTCAGGAGCACTCAGTAATTCAGTGTTTCAGGGTAATCTCCTTGTTTCTGATAAAGTATTCCGCCAGCAGTTTCCATCTTCCGGTGGTTCCAAAACCATGCTGATAGATTCACCCGGAGAAAAGCTGGCGCTTATTTCAGGTGTATTAACACAGAGCCTGATAGACTATGGCATAGAAATCTCATCTACCAGTCAGCGACTCGCAGCTTTCAACAGCGTTGAAAATACATATCTTACTGTATTTATGGCCTTAAGCGGGCTTGGATTTATTATTGGAACCATCGGCTTAGGCATTATCCTGCTGCGCAATGTTCAGGAAAGGAAGCAGGAACTTGCCCTGATGATTTCATTAGGCTACAGCAAGAGACAGGTATTCAGAATTGTGTTTACTGAAAATCTCTGCCTGCTCGCCGCAGGATTCTTTACCGGATTAATGGCAGCCCTTGTTGGCATCCTGCCTTCCTTGCTGTCGCCCTCCTTTAATGTACAGGGAGGGTATCTGATCATGTTAACTACGGTTATATTTTTAAGCGGATTATTGTGGATTTACTTTCCTTTGAAAGCTGCCCTGAAAAAACCTTTAATTACAGCGCTGAGAGGCGAATAACCGCTGATCGAAGGCAGTCTGTTTCGATCTGAATAATGATGGTTCAGGGTTTGCAGTGACAAAAAACTAAAGTATATTTAAAAAATTTTGAATAGAATTATAGGTCACATCATATAATACTATATAATTAAGACTAAAACCACAATACTCCATGAAAAAATCTTTAAAAGTCATTCTGATAGTCTGTTCTGTTCTTTTAATTGCAGGATTGGTATTCGGTTACATGATGTACAATATCACCAGCCGCAGTGAAGGAATAGCTGGTAAAAAGCAGGAAATTCCTTCTGTGGCGGGCGATACTTCTTCCGTTTTGACAGGTCAGGCCGACTGGCCTAACTGGAGGGGTATGAAATTCGACGGCAAAAGTTCATTTACAGGAATAAAAACTGACTGGTCAGATGGTTTAAAAAAACTGTGGCAGATTGATTATTTGTGCCAGGGAAGTTCATCGGCAACCTGGTCGTCTCCCGTTGTTAAAGGGAACAGGCTCATTGTCATGGGCAGGGATGAGGTTACCGATATTATTTTTTGTCTCAATGCTGAAACCAGTGACCTGATCTGGAAGGGATCCTATGCAGCAGAAGCAGTATCCAGTCATGGTGAAGGACCCAGGGCTACTCCCTGTATTGATGGTGGTTTTGTGTATACATTTGGCCGCAGCGGTGATCTGGCCTGCTGGGATCTGCGGGATGGCACACTCATCTGGAAGAAAAACGTAAAGGATTCGGGCGGACAGGAACCGGATTGGGGATTTTCCACCTCCCCATTGGTTTATGATAACAAAGTAATCGTGCAGGGAGGCGGAAATGCCCTTGTTATGGCATTTGACAAACATAACGGCAAACTTGTCTGGAAATCGATGCAAGGGGAAGCCGGATATGCGGCAACACTACCTGTTACCATTGATAACAAAACAGCCTTGGTGGTATATCATGGTAAAGGGCTCTCACTTGTAAATTCCGAAGACGGAGTGGAATTCTGGAATGCTCCCTGGGAGACCAGTTATTGTGTTAACGCCAGCACTCCGGTTGTATACCAGGATATGATTTTCAATACTTCAGGATACAAAATGGGCGGACAGGTATTAAAATTTACCAGGGATGGTTATACAACACTATGGAAGAGCGAGGTAATTGGTGCCCAGCATTCCGATCCAATTTTAATTGACGGCTATTTATATAGTTATTCCGGCGAAAGCACCCGGAAAAACGGTCTTTTTAAGTGTGTTGAATGGGCAACGGGTAAAGAAGTGTGGAGTACGGGTGAAATCAGCCAGGGCACTGCAACATATGTAGACGGACATTTGATCTGTATGGACATTTCGGGAAATATCCATCTGGTTAAGCCCAATCCCAAATCATTCGAGCTGGCAGGTACCATTAAAAATGCCGTGGAAGATGTTAAAAGTGCTGCCTGGACTGTTCCTGTTGTGGCAAACGGGAAGCTTTATCTCAGGCATTTACAGCATCTGGTTTGTTACAGTCTGATTTAAAAATTCAATCACTTCAATCAGGATTGATGCTCGCTTTGCTCGCATCGGGAATTCTAACACAGAGTTAAAGAGAGGATAAATCAGAGTTGCACAGAGAAAATCCATTTCTTTGTCCATATGTTAACACTGAAACCGGACAATCGAATGCAATGAGATTCCTCTGTGTCCTCAAAAGTGCGATATTCTCAATACCCTCTGTGTATCTCCGTGTTAAAATTTTTGGCCATCTCACAATTTACCTTAAAGTTTTCTCGCAGATCCCGCAGATTTCGCAGATGAATGCTCGCTTTGCTCGCATAGGGAATTTAACACAGAGTTAAAGAGAGGATAAATCAGAGTTGCACAGAGAAAATCCATTTCTTTGTCCATATCTTAACACTGAACCCGGACAATCGAATGCAATGAGATTCCTCTGTGTCCTCAAAAGTGCGATATTCTCAATACCCTCTGTGTATCTCCGTGTTAAAATTTTTGGCCATCTCACAATTTACCTTAAAGTTTTCTCGCAGATCCTCCAGAAGGGAGTCCTGAAGGGACTAATCAGTAGTGATAAATACCGAAATTATTTTTTGTTGATATCATAGGCAAAGATCTCATCATCGTGACGCAGATACAGCCTTCCTCCACAAACCACGGGATGTGCCCAATATGGCCCTTTTCCACCGGCAGGCACTTTGAACTCACCCGTTTTTTCAAGACGGACCAGCGGAAGCCTTTACCAGTTTCATTGTGCCTTTTTCATCGTACAGATATACCATACCATCGGCAAATGTCAAAGATCCTAATCCCGGATGTTTTCCACATCATGCTTTCCGGTGAGAAATTCAATACAAAACCAGCTTCGGGTAGTGTTTCCCGCGCCAAAAACATATCCGTTGTGAAGCAAAATTCCACCATGATAGTTGTCCATAACCTGGTCATTTTGCCATACTGTTTCAACTGATAATTTTTCCCCGGGAGGTTTCATTTTTAAGAGCGTACATCCTTTACCTGTAGTTGTTATAAATACATATTCATTGAAAGTGATCGCATCTACACAATTAAGGCTGTGCCTGGTTCTCATAATCAAATTTCCAGAGAAGTTTTCCGGTTTTGACGTCAACACCGTAAAAGCAGTTTGAGCTGGCCCCGATTATCTGACGAAATCCACCGAAGTCTTTAATTATAAGTGAATTGTACCCACATGGTTCCCGGAATTTCATTATTGGCCCAGATGGTCTCTCCCGTCATTTTATTCAGGCATACCTGGTGCGCAATTTTGCCCGCCGGTCTTACATATAGATTATTGCCATCGATAAGTACAGATTCGGAAAATCCATACATGGGTATTTCTGCCTGAAAGTCCCTGGTAAGCTCTCTTGCCCATATTAATTCCCCGGTTTTCGATTTATAGGCTGAAAGTCTGCCTGCTTCACTCAGATGATAGACTACCCCATTATCATAAGTTGGTGTGCTTCGGGATCCATTGTAAGTATTTGCCCATGATACCTGAACATCCCAGGCTGCACCGTTTGGTTTTTTCCATACCGGTTTTCCGTTCAGATCAAAAGCATATACATAGGTCTGATTATCAGATTTTCCTGATGTGTACAATAAGCCATCTGCTATTGTTACTGAACTGTACCCTTCTCCGATCCCAGTTACTTTCCAAACCAGTCGGGGGGCCGGCTTCCGGCCAGGCATCCAGAAGTCCCGTTTCAGCTGATTTGTTTAGCCGGTCCGATCCGTGAAAACCTGACCAGTTTGAGTTTTCCTGACAATAAGCGGTGGCAATGCCAGAAACAAGCAGGCACAGAAATAACATCCGTTTTCCCGGAAAACTCATTTTAACCGGTTTGATATATTGTAAAAATATATAATACGAATCAGAAAAGATACCATGGTAGTTTTTCATAATTATAAATTTAAATTGTGATTAATTGCCCTGTGTTTTTAAAGACGTTACTCCAATATAAACTTCAACAAGTTCTTTAGCCAGTTCATTAATGCTCAGGTGTTGTTTGGCACCCTTCCGGGCCTCTTCACTTAAATGCATCAGTCTCACCGGGTCATCCAGAAGCTGCTTCAAAGCCGATGACAGCGCTTCGGGATTGTTTTCCCCGTAGATGATCCCGCCCCCGGTTGCGGCCAGCACTTCCGGAAATGCCCCCAAATCTGGCTGCACAACCGGGATCCCCGATGCCAGCGATTCGGCTATATAGATTCCAAATGCTTCTCCATTCCTTACAGGAACGGATATTACCGAGGCTTTGGCAAAAAAAGCTTTTCTGCCGCAACCTTCAAAATCCTTATGAAAATCCACAGCAGAAAGCAGGCCGTTTTTGCCGAGCTTCTTTCTGATCTGTCTCAGGTAGGATTTGTCATCATCAGTCTGGCCACCTGTGAGAATGAGTTTAAGATCATCATACCCCTTTTGCTTTTTAAGCAATATGAAGGCATCTACCAGTATATCAAGACCATTTTCATGGCACATCCTCGAGATATAGCCAATTGCACGAGCCTTTTCTCTTGAGTTCCTGTATTCATACTCGGAAGGATCTACTCCGATATGTATGGTGGATATTTTGTCATGGGATATCTTCATTTTTTCAGCAGAAACAGCTGCATAATACTGGCTCACTGAAATGAAGCGGTCTATAAAAACCGCGTTTTCGGCCATCAGTTCCCACACTCTTTTTCTGTTTTGTTCGCTCATGATATCAACCCACACATCCTCATCCTGGAGTGAGCATACAACAGGTACATTCAGTTTCTCCCTGAGTTTATGTGCAAGGCCCAGCAACAATGCATTGGAAAGGTGAACCACGTCGGGTTTGAAATGGTCCCTCATCCAATCGGTCATCCTTTCCAGCTCCTCATGCTGCTTGCCTTTTTCCCCCTGGAGCATAGAAATTGTCATTTCCTCCAATCCTTTAGCCCTTGTGCTGCCTGCCTTGGATGCGGCATATTTCAATAAGGGTTTTGAATTCAGCAAGGTGTCAACCCAGGCCGGGGCTTTTCTGAATACAGGCATCAGCTGTTTCAGATAAATGCTCACTGCGCCGTAAAATACAGGAACTTCATTTAAATCATGTTCATCCGCGAATATGGGAAGGTACATGGGGATTTTTATCACGTCATGCCCCATCTTCCGGAGGGCATCAAAATACTTGCTGTCGCGAAGACAATTGCCGCAATAAAAGCTCCCGCCCGAGCCGGGAATAATATGTGCTATTTTTAAGGACATAATGGGGTTCTTATAAATGCAATTTAGTCATAATGGTTTTTTATTTAGTCATTTCCGTGGATTATCACCTACGGTTATAGATATTAAGCCACTTTGTGGCCAACAATAAATCAGTTCTGCAAAAATCTTCTCAATGCTTCGGTATAATATATCAACGGGTACAATTTTTCATCATACCACAACATGGCAAAATACAGGCCGATTGGTGACGGGTTAAGGTTTTCCTGTTTTCCCAGCCAGTCCAGACCCTTTATACATGCACCCTCATGATAGGCTGCCAGCGCAGAAACAGCCAATGATGTTTCTTCCACTGTGCCTGGAACACCCTTTTCACCTCCCCAGCTGCCATCATCATTTTGTTGGGATAATAAATAGCCCCGGGCCTTATCTGCCATCCTGCCGAGGTGTTTGATGAATTCAGCATCCGGGTACTTAATGGCCAGGCAATCGCTCAGGTATATGCAAACCCTGGCGGTTCCATACACCGGGTTCGTCTTATCACTGGTAAGCTGGTTGCCGAACCACAGGGGACGCCAGGAGCCGAAGCCTGATTGCTGACCGGTAAGATAACCCATGGCCATGTGGATGCTCCGGTCCATTTCCGGTATCAACCCTGGCGAAATAAGGTTCCGCAGCTTTTCTGCCGATTTCAACAGTGCCAGCAACGCATGCCCTGTCAGGTCGGCACAACTTCTGTCGAATGGCAATTTTCCCCAGCCTTTACAAAAGGTCGGAAAGCCGCCATCCTGATTCTGGATATCAACCAGCCATCTGCAGCCATTTTCGATGGCTGATATTTCTTCTCTCGTACCAGTGTATATTTCGAGTAGGGCAAGGATGGAGCCGGGCGTATCATCTGCATCGGGTACCGAGCCTGAATAGCTGGTCCATCCCCACCCCCCGGGTTTTGCCCCGTTAAATGGATGTACAGTTTTAAGCTGCAGGGTAAGCAGGTGATTTCTTAACTGACTTAGCTGGGTTTCATTGAATACCTGATTTACATGCGGACCAAGCGCCTTAACCGAAAGAGTGGTCACCCAGGTGGATAAATCGGTGTCTATCGGCCAGCCTCCATCATCCCGTTGTTGAATGCGTAAAAATTCAAGCCCCTTAACAACGATTGCATTACCGGTTACTCCGCTGGCAACAAGGCACATGGCCACAAAAGCGGTAAGCGGGACGGCCTCCAGAAAACCCCCGCTTTGGGGCACCAGTTTGTCCAGTTTTTCAACAGCGGGTTTGATGAACCTGTCCCGGATCAATCCAAAACTGAGTATTCTTTTTCTACGGTGCGTATGGAGGTATATACCCACACCGATCAGGGCAGGTAAGGCATAGCTTACAACCCGCAGGTTAAAAAACCGGTACCATGATGCCGGTAAAAGTGCAAGTTCAAAGGGCAAACCGGGAATTTTCCGGAGGGATGGGGAAGGCAATACACCGCAAAGGGTGAGCATGGAAAGAATGGGTATGGAAAAAGTATAATCCTTTCCGTAAAATTTCAATATTGAACGGGTAACCGTATCTGAGTCAAGGGGTATTCCATTTCCGGAAAGCCAGTTTTCCATAGCCCTGATTAAGGGCACTCCGTCATCCCCGTTCTGACAATAACTTACTGCAGCATAGCAAAGCAAGGTTGTGCTGACGTTGCTTACCGAGCCTGCAGTATCACCAAAGCCTCCGTCGGTATTGATGTTTTTGCATAACCATTTAAATCCGGCACGAATTCTTTCCTGATCAGTTTCATTTCCTGCAACTTTCAGCGCAACGATAGCCACTGCGGTCGACAACGCACTGGTAGCCAGTTTACCGGTCCAGAATCCTTCATGGTTCCTTTCGGCCAGAAGCTGCTCACGCAGAGCCAGGTATTTATTATATGGTTCCGTATTGTTCATTTCAATCAGCCAATGCCCCCAGGGCCAGTAATCCATAAAACGTATATTCAATATCCGGGTCCCGGTCAATTGGATTTCCCCCAAACCCTCCGTCCACATACATGGAGTCAATGAAATCAAGACAATCGGGTTTTATCCCCCGCAAATCAGCACCGGCAAAACGCAACGCATACAATGCCACCGCAGTTGAGAGCAAATCCGGCATGGGCGTTGCATGCGTAGCTTTAAAACCTCCCTTGCCATCTGAAAATGATAGTACTTCATTTTTCAGATTTTCTGCCGGTTTGTTAAAGCTTTGCTGAAGGACCAGCAAAGCAGCCAGAACAGGGCATGGCAGGCTGGTATGGCTGTCCAGTTCGCTTAAATGTTTTCTTGTAAGGTAAAGGCTCCTGTAATCCTCTGCATAATAACAGGTAAGCAGGTTCAAAAAAGCACCATAGGCCGGCTGTCTGTCCATCCCGGCGTTAATACTTTTCCGGACTCTTTTTCGCAACGATTTCATGACCTGTTCATCACAATCCAACCTGGCGGATAATATGGTAGCACAATACAAATTTACACCCGTAAGATCATTTTGCCGGGTCATGGCTTCAGTGTATTTTTTTATCGATGGGATCATCTCATTCATATCCAGGGCATCAGCAAGATAATAACCAAATAAAGTGTAATAAATATCGGCGCGGCCTGCCTTATCGGCAAATCCCCCTTTATCTGTAAGGTTACTTTTAACATATTCTTTCAAATCTTTCACGGCAAGAGTATCCAATACTTTCAGCGACCGTTTCAGGATTTTTTCCGGGCTGTTCTCCTTAAAAATTTCCAGGTATGGGGCAGCGAACAGCCTAAATATAATCCCTGAAGGTTTTTCCCACAATTTCATGTAATACCAGTTTTAATCGGATATTCTCCAGACTTTCCAGGCAGGTGTCGATTTTTTGCAAATATTCTTTGAGCAGGCCGGTTATCAACTCACGGATCGAGTAGTTCTCTATCAATATTTGGATGTCCACACCTTTGCTATTCAACAAAGCCTCCTCCATGATCAGCCTGTCGGATTTGTTTACCTTTTCCGCAAGCATGGAGAGCAGAGCAGACGGATTTTCAAACGACACAATTCCCCCTTTGACAGTGAAATCTTCAAGATCGTCTTTCAGCTGATAGGCCAGGCCAACCAGGTAGCTGAACTGATCCAGCAGATCCAGGTTCTTTTCGTCCGCCCCTGCTGCAATTGCTCCAACCAGGAGGGATACCTTAAATGCAGCAGAAGTTTTGTTTGCAAAAATAGCGAGGATATCATTAACGTTCAGTATATCGCCATGCACCCGGGCCATTAGTTCGGTTCCCTGACCCACCGAGAGCGCTTTGTGACCTTGTGAAATGACTTTTAAACAGTCTTTTGTAATCTGTGATGGAAGGTTACTTTCTGCAATCAGCCGGTAACCCTCGCCGATCAGGAGATCACCGATATTAATGGCAACCGGTATTCCATATCGGATATGAAGGGTTTCCTTTCCGTATCTTAATGAATCGTTATCTTCAATATCATCATGGATCAAAGATGCCTTATGGAAACATTCAACCGACATGGCAAGGCTTTTAAGTACTTCCTGATCAGGTTTCACGCTGAATGCCTCAAAGGCAAGAACAGTCAGAAGCGGACGGATCCTTTTTCCCCCGGCAAGCAATATGTCCTTTACAAGCTTGTCTGTTGACGACCCTGACAAATTCAATAGCTGATGAATTTGAACTTCTGTAAATAGAGCAGAAGTCTTGTCATTCAAATTATTGAGATTCAGCAGGCGAAAACCGGAATGCTGATCAAAATGGCGGATCTCTGCTTTTATCCAGTCGCTATCGGCCTTGGTGTCCACACATCCGCAGGAGATCAGAGGTACACCGATGGCCGGTACGGAGTATTTATGAACGGCATCAAACATTTTCTGCAGCACTTCCATGCAACCGACGCCGATTATGGCGTCTACCTTGCCGCTTTCAACCAGCTTTCTTGCAATGGTGGTACCTTCCGTAACAACGGTAATGTAGCCCAGGTTTTCAGCTTCATGCAGAAACCCGGAGATATTGCAGTTCCCGCATTCGGTGCACAATAATCCAAGCTCATCCGTGCTTGCCCTGCACATATGGCTGTTCTTCAAACATTGCGGGAGAAGCAGCATGCGACGGTTAAACGGGATGCTCCCCACTACGGACCTCCATATGGCATTGCCGCAGCATACCATTACAAAGGCCTTGTAGCTTCGGTTCCAATTGTACCTGTCCACCAGATCACTTGCATAATCTGCTATTGCATGATAGGATACCGGGGGAATTGCCTTATTCAATAAAAAATAGTGGTCCACCTTCCGGCGGATGTCATCCCTCGTTTGCCTGTCTATTGGGACTACAAGCGATAATGTGGTTTCAAACATCATCCATCTTTTTTAATTTAACCATATGCGCCCATTCCAAAAAAAGCGGTTTTCTTCGCTAACCGGTATATAAGGTTCTTTTCGGGAATTACAGGGCATGAACCGTGGCTTGCCACTGCCGGAGCATTCTTAAGACCGGTCAGATAACCGTCACGGTTGGAAGTATTCAGGGCTTCATACCTTTCGGCAAAATCTTTCAGCCAACCCGGATCTTCCATCAGGATACACCCGTTTGTTTTATGCAGGATCTCCTGTCTGAATCCTTTCAGGAATAAGGAACTTTCATAGGTCTTTTCCGGTATATCACCGTTTACCTGCTCCCTGGCAATTTGAACCACAGGACAGGGTTCAATAAACCCGGCCGGGTTGATATGATGGCTAAGACCTTCTGCGGCAGGACAAAAGGGCTCGCCATTTGCCCTCCAGTAGGAATCGATCAGTACCACCGGATATTTGGTTCTGCCCTCCACAAGAAATTCTCTTAAACGAAGTATTTCACTGCTGTCCAGTGCGAGATCATAATTGGGATTGCTTCCTGAAGGCCGGTATATGTAATACCACACATAGAGAACTCCCAGTTCATGAAGCATCTGAATAAAATCTTCAGAAAGAGCCATTTCAATATTGGATTTGCATACACTCACCGACACACCCGTGATCAATCCCTCAGAAATTGAAGTACGGATAGCCTGGATCGTCCTGTTATATACATTATGCCCTCCACGCCTCACATCAGCCACCCTTTCGTCTCCCTCAAAACTGAACAATGGGCTTACATTGCCGGCTTTCCGGAGACTCATGGCAATATTTTTTGTAAACAGTGTTCCATTTGTAAACAACTGAAAATAGCAGTCGGGGTGACTGATGAATATATCTGTCAGCTGTTCATGCATGATGGGTTCCCCACCCAGAATACCAAAGAAATAGGACCCCTGTCTTTTTCCCGCCTCAATCACAGAATGGATTTTCGGAGGCTCCATATACTCCTTATGTCCGTTGGTTGACACCCAGCATCCCTGGCACCTGAGATTGCAGTCGTTGGTAATGGATATGAACTGAAATGCCGGGAAAATCAGGCCCTTTTTTCTCCGTTTCCGGAATTTGGCAAAGCCCAGGAGTCCTCGATATACCATGTTGACCAGGAATTTCCGGCGGCACCTGCGATCAGTTCTTATATAATTTCTGAAGATTGACACTACTCTACTTTTTAAATTTTCGAAATATCCCGCGCATCATCTCTTTCCGAAAGTGCCCTTTTCATGGCTTCTTCCCTGATGATGGACCGCCTCTTGACCTTGCGCTGTTCCAGGGCCAGGTACAGGTCATTGCCAAGTATGTTTTCCATATCCTGCACCTGCCGCTGGTGCTCAACCTGTTCATCAATTTCACCGGAGCCCCCGATTGCACCGCCGTTCTTATATTTGGGGAAGATGATGGCTGTGGAAGGGCATATTCGGGCGCAGGCAGGGCAATTGATTTTACACCCTTCCGGATTTACCACATTAATCCTGGTTTCAGTCTTTTCATAAACCCCAAAAAGACAGAAATCCGAACACTGTCCGCATGCCGTACATCGCGTGTAATCAATCACCGGATACCACGAAGGCCATCCCGAATCCTCAGCTATCTCAGTATAAACAGCGGGGCCGGGCGATCCGCCGGCGAATGCATCGATCTGTTCCCGGATCTTTGCCTGATCTGTCTCTTCCAAAAGATTGATATGGGTATGATCTGCAGGATGATTGGTATTATCGGCCTGTTCAATCAGGAGATCCATGGTTCTTCTGTAGCAACCGATGATCATAAGTTCTGTTCCGGCAGTATACAGATCCCTTAAAACATCGCTTTTTTTTGCGGCGACCCCGCACAGGTCGTTCAGTATGGTAACACTTGCGCGTGTACATTTTAAATAGTCTTTTACCGATCCCGACAAGGAAGGATTGATTCTCTCACCATTGCACTGGCAAAAAAGAATATGCCTGGTATTGCTTTTTTCCATCATTTTTTCTCCGCTAAATTAAACCCGAACACATGTCCTTCTTCTGTTGCGATAACCATAAGGTTTTTAATAATGGCCGGTGTGCTGGATGATGGGCTTCCCATATCATAGGACCAGGATTGTTTTCCGGTTTTCAAATCGAGAACATATATTCTGCCGTCGCCAGATGCAACCACGGTTTGATTTCCCGCTATAACCGGAGAACCGGCAATCTTTCCCAGGGTTTTGAACTTCCATAACAAGCGGCCATCAGATTTATTAAAGCAATATACAGTTCTGTTTTCGGAACCGACAACCACTTTATCCGATGAAACAGCAGGAGAGCCTACAAAAGAACCTCCGCCGGTTTGTTCCCAGATAACCTTTTTAGTGATATAATCCACGCAATAAAATGCTCCGTCGTAATCTCCCAGGAAAGCCTGATTGCCTGTCAATGTAGCAGATGAAGCGATATAAGTTCCACTGTTTATCTTGTGCCTGGCACTGCCGTTCAAGAGATCCACAACATGAAGCTTACCGTCGCATCCCCCGAAAACCGCCATATTGTTTGCCACCGACGGTGTGCAGTTTACATAATTGTCAGTTTCGTATTTCCAGTCGGGTTTTCCGGTTATATCGTCTATACAGTAAAGGAAGTAATCATAACTGCCTATGATGATCTTTTTTTTATTTCCGGCAATTGTAAAATTAGGGGAACCTGAAATCTGACCTTCTGTCTGCCACATCCATCTTTGTTTCCCGGTTTTTGCATCGAGTGCAAACACCTGCCCCTCATAATTGCCAAAATACACTGAATTACCATGGAACAAAGGAGCTCCTTCGATGGTGAATTTTGACTTAAATGTCCAAACCGGCTTCCCGGCCAGAGAAAGGCAATACAGGGTTCCGTCTTCCGAACCTATGTAAATGCTGTTGTTGCCTATGACCGGTGAAGATTTTGTTCCGCTTGCCATTTTTGAAACCCATGCCACTTTAGGTGCTTTGGAAATTGCAACAGCAGTTGTTCCCGTGAGGCTTTGATTACCCCTGTATATCGGCCATGAATCCTGGGGGATTGCAACGGCTGGAATAAGCAACAGTAAAAAGCATGTCAGGAGGCTGAAAATCGATATATGTATTCGTTTCATTTTGGGTCGTTTTTGCTATAAATAGCCGCATATTTGTCGTGCAGGGCCAATGCACCTGTAGGGCATGAATTGGCACACATCGCTGCGGTATGTGTCAGACTTTCGCTGAAGTCAGCCCCGGCCGGCGATTTGATAACAACATCAAATCCCCTTCCCTCGAATGCAAGGCCGAATTTTTCGCCCTCGCCGGTGCTGATGGCTACACATAGCCCGCATTTTATGCACTTCTCAGGTTCATATACCACAAGATCATGCTGCATTTGTTTCGACATAGCCTTGCGTTCACCCACCATATATCTCTTCCGGTCGATCCGGTATTCATCCGAAAAAATTCTGAGGCTGCAGCTATCCTGCTTGCGGCAATCGCAGTGCATGCAGCGCAAGGCTTCCCTGATGGCTTCATTATATACAAAACCCTCCTTCAGGGTGGTTCCCGGAACAACACGGTTCGATTTGCTGGCCTCTTTCAGGTACTCCGAAATCTCTTCGGGAAATAATCTGTCAAATCTTGAATTGAACATTTTAACCGGCTTTTCATAGGATGTACCCTTCAAATAATGGTGAACAGCCAGTGCCGCTGTTTTTCCCTGGGCCCCGGATCTTACTGCCATTTTATGTGGCCGTATTGCACTACCGCAAACAAAAATTCCGGGTACTGAAGCAGACATGTTCTTTTCATTCACTTCAAAGCCTGATTTGGTTTGGGTTGCAATCTGATTCAGATAGTTATTGGTACTGATATCTCCGGTTGCAATTACAACGGCATCGTAAATACCTTTGATCCGGTTTTGAAAATATTCTTCGTTGACAATCGTATTACAATGCAAGATGGCGCCCATGGATTTAATCAGGTTCACTTCGTGATCAACAATATCCTTTGGCAATTCATTTTCGGGAATGGTATACCGCAATGTACCTCCCACTTCGGCTGATTTCTCGAATACGTCGCACTCATGACCAAACCGCAGCAGGTAATATGCGGCTGCCAGTCCCGCAGGACCACTTCCTATAATGGCTATTCTTTTCCCGCTCAAAAAGCCTTCTTCAACGCGTTTCCGGGCAATCGCCCCGGCTGCAAGGTCAATCCCTGCGGCTGCGGAGAATCTTTTTAAGGTACATATGGAAACCGCTTCGTCCACCTGCTTCCTCCGGCAGGCCTTTTCGCATGGGGCCGGGCAAATATAACCCAGAACATACGGTAAGGCGATATCTTCTTTTACAACGGTGAGTGCTTCAGTAAACCGGCCTTCTCCGATCAGCCGGTTCATCAGCGGTATATTCATACCGGCGGGACATCCCAGGCTGCACGGTGCTTCGCAATCACCAACATGGTCACTTAAAAGCAGTTCCAAAGCCTGCCGCCGTGCAATTCTTACCTCCTCATCGCCGGCTATGATGTCCATTCCCTCTGTAACCGTCAGGGCGCACGACGGAATTATGGCCTGCGTCTTATTGTCTTTTACCACACATACCATACACGATGGATGATTTCCGTATCCTTTAAGATGACACATTGAAGGAATGTGAATGCCGGCCATGCGGGCTGCTTCAAGTACGGTTGTTCCTTCAACAACCTGAATATCGGTATGGTCTATTTTCAGATGAATCATGATCCACCCCCTACCTCCCGATTAATCGGGACAGGCCCCGCTTGCGGGGGACACTTTTCTGTGGTAATTACAGCATTAACCGGACATACCTCACGGCATATATCACACTTAATACATTTGGTGTTATCCACTTTATGCAATTCATAAGGTTTGGCCTCAATGGCAAAGGACGGGCATCGCTGAGCGCATTTTGTACAACCAATACAATCGTCTGTAATGGTATAAGTTATCAGGTCCTTACATTTACCTGTGGGACAATGACCGTTGATATGGGCAATATATTCCTCCCTGAAATACCGTATAGTTGTGAGAATAGGATTTGGGGCTGATTTGCCAAGTCCGCACATACTTCCGGTTTTGGTACTGTGAGCCAGCTCTTCCAGTAAGGCCATATCAGCTTCGGTTCCTTTTCCGGAACTGATCTTTTCAAGAATCTGAAGCATGCGTGTGGTTCCTATCCTGCAGAAGGTGCACCGGCCGCATGACTGGTTCTGTGTGAAGGACAGGAAATATTTTGCAATATCAACCATGCAATCGGTGTCGTCGAGTACAATAAGTCCGCCTGATCCCATCATGGCTCCGGCTTCTTTAAGTGAGGTATAATCAATGGGAATATCAGCCATGGATGCCGGGATGCAGCCACCCGAAGGGCCGCCTATCTGTATCGCCTTGAATTGCCTGCCGTTTGGCACACCGCCACCTATATCATCTACGATTTGCCGGATTGTAATGCCCATCGGAACCTCGATCAACCCTCCGCGATTCACTTTACCTGCCAGGGCAAACACTTTAGTACCCTTGCTGTTGGCTGTGCCTATTTTTTGAAAGCTTTCTTCACCATGCCGGATGATCCAGGGTACAAGCGACAAGGTTTCCACGTTATTGATCAGCGTTGGCTTCCCCCACAGGCCCTTTTCGGAAGGGTAGGGAGGACGCATAGTGGGCAACCCGCGCTTACCTTCAACAGAGGCTATAAGAGCCGTTTCCTCACCGCAGACAAATGCGCCTGCGCCTTCAAAAATGCGGATGGTAAAGCTGAATGAACTTCCCAGGACTGACTTACCTAAAATATCATTCTGATTGCATACCTCAATAGCCTCCCGTATCCTTTCCACGGCAAGCGGATATTCGGCCCTTATATAAAAAATGCCTTCAGATGCACCTGTTGCATAAGCAGCAATCATCATACCCTCAATAATCCTGTAAGGATAAGATTCCAGCAACATACGGTCCATAAATGCTCCCGGATCGCCTTCATCACCGTTGCAAATAACGTACTTCTTATCGGATGAGTTATGATTTACGATCTTCCATTTTGTGCCTGTCGGAAAACCTGCACCACCCCGACCCCGGAGCCCGCTCACGCTGATTTCTTCAATCACTTCCGCTGGCTTCATATGAAAAAGACATTTGTGAAGTGCCTGAAATCCGCCTTTTAACCTGTATTCATCAATATCTCCGGGTTTCAGCTCGCCTCTGTGCTCGGTGGCAATACTTATTTGAGGCGACAGAAACTGTGAAAAAAGCGTATCACTTTTAACCGGATCATAATAGGTAAGAGATCTGGGAATCTCAGCGTTTACAATAGTGTCAAACACGTTATAAATTCCGGCCTTAGCTTTATCAACCAGGTTTACCGGGCTGAAATGATGTTTTATTACCTCTCTTACTTCTTCGGGCTTTATTTTTGCATAAACAGCCGGCGCCTCACCGGTTTTGTGAACCTCAAGTATGGGCACCTGGTTGCAAATACCCACGCATCCTACATGCTTGACTTTAACATGGATGTTATCCTTTCCGAGAGCCTCTTCAAGTGCCGCTTTTACTTCCTGACTGCCGCTGGCCATACAGCATGAACCCAGGCCTATCCTCACTTCCCCCTGGAGGGTATGGGATCCGAAAGAAACGGGACCTGTATAGGTAGTTGCATTTCCGTCTTTACGATTCAAAAAGTCTTTCAATATTTCTTTGGGCTGTTCGATACCCACGTGCCCGTAAGTTACATCGTCTATCTGAACTACAGGTGCCAGGGTACAACAACCCAGGCAGGCGACTTTTTCAATTGTGAATAATCCTTCGGCATCCGTATCCTCATTATTACTGAGGTTAAGAGATCTCTGAAAAGCTTCATAAACCAGTGTGGCTCCTTTTACATGACAGGCCGTACCCACACATATTTTGATAATGTGCTTGCCAACCGGCTTCAATCGGAACATTGTATAAAATGTGGCAATGCCGTGTATGGTGGAGGGTTTTATCGAAGTAGTATGATAAATCCTTTCCAGCGCTTCTTCCGGCAGATAGTTAAACTCCTTCTGGACAGCCTGTAATAAGGGAATCACCTTATCAGGCGCAGATCCGGTAATTTCAATTATCCGGTCCGTTTTATTTGCAATCTCCCCGTTCATTTCCCGAAACAATAGATATGATCAACGCCCCTTAAATAAATTCTGCCATTGGTAAATGCCGGAGTGGTCGCCGAGTGCTCTCCCAGTGTTGATTCACCGATAAGCCGGTATTCTTTGTCGGCTGCAACTATGTGCATCAGCCCGGAGGCATCCATCAGGTAAACCTTGTTCTCCGCGATCACGGGCGAAGAATAAATGCTTTTGCCAAAATCCTTTTCCCAGTATTTTTCACCGGTTGCGGCATCGTAGCAAACGAGGACGCCGTAGCTGGTGGCCAGAAACAGGTATTTATCATTGGCAACCGGACTGGGAATATCCGATAACAATTCATTATTCTCCCATAAAATTACCGGCTGAACACCGGTTTTAATGGCACATAGCGTGGAATAGTCGTTCACTGCAAATATCACGCCATTGGCATATGCAGCCGAAGGGCCCACTTCGCCTCCGATGCTTTCAATTTTCCATAATTCCTTGCCGGTTGAAGGATTATAAGCCGCCACGTAAGGTTCGGCCACGGCGATAATCTCAGATCTGTTTCCTGTATTCACAAGTATGGGAGACGACCAGGAAGTCTTAACAGTCCGGTTTGTACTCCAGACTGTGGCTCCCGTTTTGACCGACAGCGCCATTATTTTCTGCGAAGCGCGCTGGTCATATTGGACGATGACTTTGCCATCATATACCAGTAGGGAAGAAGAGTGACCATAAGGATTGACCGGCAGACCAAGGTCTTTCTCCCAAAGTTTTTTTCCTGACATATCAAACCCGGCAATATCACCGGTGGCAAATATGGCATATACACCTGCACCATCGGTAGCTGCCGTGGGGGCTGCATACCCGGTTTCTTCACTTACTTTTGGCTTTTTAGATCCATTTCCCACCTGGCCAGTCCATTTCAGTTTTCCTGTGTTGGCATCCAAACAATACACTTCCTGTTTTTCAGTACTTGCCCCTGTAACAAACAGGTTATCTCCCCAAATAACCGGTGAGCTTTGTCCTGATAACGGAACCTTTACTTTCCATAACATATTTGAACCGGAGCTTCCGCTCCAGCTGACCGGAACGCTTCGTTTGGAAACAACGCCTGCATTTACTCTGAAAAACGGGTAATTATCATTGCTCACTACTTTGGTTGACGGTGCTTCGGATACAGCAGCCGTGGCCGAATCGGCTTCCACATTTATGGCCACCATTTTAGCAGAATCCGGAGTCCCTGCATTTAATTCTGTAACAGCCACCTCACCCGAAGTAAGCGACTGCTCAAAAGAACCCGACTCCCCTGTAACAGTCCTGTTCAGTTTATCACTTAACTCATCTGTGGACATCACTCCGAATACCACGGCAGTGATCAGTATAAGACTTCCTCCTGTTATGATCCACCTGCGTGCTTTCTTATGCTGAAGAAGGGTCTCATCTTCGAATTGAGAGGAAAGAACAGGAGTAATTTTTCTGCGATATTCAATAATCTGAAGTGAAATGATAACAAGGGCAACCGAAAAAAGCAGCAGGTACCCGCCTGTTCGTATCTGCCAGGTACTTGTAAAATAAGCTTTACGCGACAACAGGTCGAGGGTGCGGATTTCATTCCGCAACAGTGAATCGGCAGGATTCTCTCTCAGCCTTTCCACAAGGCTGTTGATAACAGTCATGTTAACCGGGTCGGCCTTTTTGTATTGTACATAATTAGCAATTAACAGAACAGCGATGAGAAGAGCAAATATACCGGAAATGGTGGCTATCCGCATCCATAAACTGTTACTGCCCCATGCCTGTTTTGTTTTTTTTATTTCTTCTGAACCAGTCATTTTATTAGCACATTAGCACATTAGCACATTAGCACATTATTTCACCGGACAATAAGGAACGCACCTTGCACAACTGAAACATTCTGCCTTGTTTGTCTGATATTCATCCCTGTACCGGTAAATTACCAGCCTGGCCAAAGTAAGTCCGAAGACCAGTCCGATAAATCCTCCAATGATCCAACTTCCCGTGTGGAATTTATGGATAATCGACTGTGTTTCCTTATATAATTGTTCAACCGTAGTTTCATTCGATTGAAAAGCGGTAACCTCGTCCGGCATAGTTACAGCATCAGGATCGGCTGTCACTTTCATCATTTCCTCTGCCAGCCTGACTTTGAAATTTACCCGGGCAAAATCCTGGTGGTATTGTGATGTGGTCCATCCTGAAATAACTACCAGTACAGGTGTAATCAAACCATAAACGATCAGTTTCTTTACAAGTTCCCGGTTGTCGTTTTTCACTCCGAGCCCGGTTGGTTTATCAATTGCGTCGAAAGGACACGCGTTCTCGCAAAGCCGGCAATTGATACATTTTCCGTTGGCAATAGATAAGTGCCTCCGGGAGAAACGGCTAACCAGGTTCAACAGCACCCCATAAGGACAAAAGAACCTGCAATAGGGCCGGGCAATGAAAACACCTGTGATCAGCAGGATACCGCCTATGCTGAACATCAGCGAAGATCCGTTGTGCCTGAAAAAGCCAACAAACGGATCGTAGCGGCAAACAATAAAATCGGTGCTGGTTGCAGCAAATAATATAGCAAGTCCAAGGTAGATATATGGAATCAGTCCCAGAAGAGACCGGACCCACGATTTAAGGCTAATGGGCCGCAGGGCAACAAGGTCCTGTATGGCACCAAGCGGACACACCCCGGCACAAAAAGTACGGCCGAAGAACAGTGTAAAGGCTAATGGTGTTATAAAAAAGAGAATGGCGGTAATTGGTATCGCGTAATGCGGGTCAAAAATGGCCAGGGAAATATTTTGAACTGAGCCTACCGGACAAATACATCCTTTCCGGTAAAAGCCAAAATAAAGCAGGCTGAATATGGAAATCCAGAATACCAGTCTACGTGATCTCTTTTTGAGAATAACCCAGGTAATGAGTGAAAGGGTGCCTAAAAAAACCACAATGTCAAGATATTCAAAAATTGCAGGCTGAACCTTTGTAATCTGGGTAGGAGGAATTTCATGTCCGGTCTCAAATTCCGGTGCAGGAAACCGTTGCGCAGAAACATTCAGCGTTAACGATGAAAATAAAATCAACAATATAAAATGTACTACCTTATTTTTCATGAAATCAATCCTTTCAACCCTTAATATCTAATTCTTCAAATCCTTTAATTAAATAGGGACTTCCGTTATCCACACGGCTAAATGCCTCAGAGGGACATGCCCTGGCAATAGCACACTGGTTGCAGTTAACACAAAGTTTCTGCTGAATCTGCAATTGAAACGAGCCGTTGCCGAAAGCTCCACAATTTTTCACACATTTACCGCAACCATTGCAGAGTTCCTCAACAATTCTGTATTCAAAGTAGGGTTCTTCGATAAAGGTTCTGACTATCGCGTTTGTAGGGCAGAGCCTGTTTTCAGCGGCCGTATTAAGTTCCTTCACATTCGGACGCAGGTAACCGCTGCATAAATCGCAATATCCGCACATGTTCGTAACATGTATGCATTTCACAGCAGAGGTTTGTAAAACGCAACTGGTGGCACATTTACCACATTGAATACATTTCGCCGGATCGAGCTGCCAGATATTCTTACCGGAAACTGCCCTAGTGGTTAATCCTATGCCAATCACTCCCAGCCCGGCACCAATACCGAAACGGACACCGGTTTGTAAAAAATCCCTGCGCTTTATCTTTTTTTCAGCATCCATAGCCTTAATTTTGTGTCATGTATCTGAATTTGTTTTCTTCTTAAAGATATTGATTCTGTTGTAGGCATCAAGAATATAAATCCTGCCTGATTGGTCAGCAGCAATATCTTTCACCAGGTTATTCCTGCCCAGCAGAAAATCCGGGTTGCCCTTAAAACTTCCGGCACCGGCAACGAAGGCATGGAACTTTCCGGTGTGGTCAAATACTTTGATCTTGTCATTCCCTTTTTCATATGTAACAAAACTACCATCCGGCAAAAGGGCGAAATGAGCCGGATTACAGCAACCGGTGAAACGGTATTCATCTGCAAGTTCTTCACCCCAGTCTGATCTCTTTACTCCGGAAATTGAAAAGTTTTCAATCTGAAGTTTACCCGGGTTAACAATCCACAAATCATTAAATCCGCCATACGCAATATCGAAATAAGGGCTGGGAATAACAAAACCTTTAAAACCGGAAATGCTGTCTTTCTTTCCGATCTCCTGTACCAGATTTCCACTTTTAGTGAATTTAAGAATTCTTTTTCTCCCGGCATCAGCCATAAAAACATATTCATTATTGACCGTTATGGATGTAATATAGCTTCCATCAAAGGGCGTGTTGAACCGGGCCGTCAGCCTTCCCTCAAAATCATATTTTGCAGCTGCAGATCCAATGCCTGTATAAATATCGTTGTCATAAACCGCAACACAGGTTGATGCCGAATCGATGCTGAAACCGCCAATTCTGTTACCCAAAGTATCAAAAATGGCTATCAGTTTGTTTCCGCATACCACCACCCTGTCTTCACTTACCGATATGCCGGTAAGACCTTTAATACCTGTTTCCCATAATTTACTCCGGTAAAATCCCAGTTGGGCGGTATCAATTTGCTTCATCTCCCGGATTTCATCATCGCAACATGATTCCGTTAACAAAGGTTTGGAACGGAACAGATCACGTGAAATAAGAAATACCGCAAGAAGCAGCAGAACTACTGACAGGCCGATAATAATTTTTTGCTTCATAAGGGGGATTGATTTGCTCTTAAATCCATACAGAACATTTTCTTTGAATCGCGCAGTATAATTAATCCGTCAGCTAAAGCCAGCGGACCCCATGCATCATTTCCATCGATAATCTTTGCTTTATCGAGAACCTCAAACCTTGTAGTGCTGAACCGGGCGATGGTCATTTCGCCTTCATCATTCAGGATATAAAACTTACCGTCAGCCACAATATATGGACCCATGCCAAAGCGATCCGATGCTGAGCTGGTCCACAGAATGTTTTTAAGATTTTCCGGAGCACAGCAAATAAACTGGTTTCGTGTTGGTCCGGCATCCTTGGTTTGAATGTTGTATACAAATCCGTCTTTATAGATTGGTGTTTGTTGTTCAGAGGACATGCCCTCCGATGGCTTGTAAACCTGTAGAGTGTTCACCGAAAAATTAACACCATCGCCAGTAATGGTGAACAGTGCGCTGCCGGCACTATATCCTGCTGTTACAAATACCCTGTTCTGGCCTACATACACAGGTGAGGGAGCAATGACCGACTTTTCAAAATCTTTGGTTTTCCAGAGCAGCCTGCCCCTGTCTGTTGCTTCGGCCGAGATACCGCACAATGCCCCAAGGGCATTGTAAACGTACATTTTTTTACCTGCAAGGGTCATCGGCACCACTGAGGAATGTGACATTTTAAGGCTGTCAGGGTTGGGTGTCTGCCATAGCACTTTGCCGGAGGCACAATCCACACCCATCATAAGAACTTTTCCACCTACCGCCAATATAGCTGCATTATTGTCAATTATCGGACACTGACCGGTATACCACAGCGGTTCAACAGCTTTGAAATCCCGGACCAGATCCATCCCCCAGATTAAATCACCGGTGATGGCATCGCTGCACATCACCTGGCACCTGGGGCCCATTGTAACCACATACTTGTCGTTCACGGCAGGGATAGTCCGCGACATGCCGTGATTACGTTTTATTTTAACGTTGTAACCTCTCCGCCAGAGCTCTTTACCATTAACAAGTGCATAGCAATGTAAAATATCTCTTTCTCTTCGCTCATCATAATCGAGTACGTAAACCCTTCCATTGTATATTGCAGCTGCCGCATGCCCTTCGCCTAATTCTTTTTCCCATAAAATTCTTGATGAGTCCCGGGGAAGTTTCTCTATAAGGCGGATGTTTTCCTTATTGACGTTATCATATTCGATACCCCTGAAGTTTGGCCACTTTCCTATAAGGGAGGTGCTAAAAGTACTGTCGAATCGTGTGAAGTGCTCGCCAATGATAATCGAATCCGATGCAGAGGAAGAACGTGCGGGCCGATTGTCCAATCCCGGCACCATTTCCGTAAATTTACTGACCGGGTTGTAAAAAAACCAGAAAAGAAATATGCAGATACCAGCCAGGATGATACCTGGCAGAACCAGACGGTCAAGAGTGAATTTTCTTTGTTTCTGCATACGGGTTCAATTATTGAGCTACTTTAACACATAATAACCTGCTTTGATCCCTTATCAGCAGTTTTCCCCCGGCAAGTGCAATGGGTGCCCAATTCTGGACTCCGAAACGTGCCGCTCTCTCGTCAGTTCCGATCGCAGCTGTGAGCAATTCAGCCGATGCTATCTGTTTAAATTGACTTCCATCCGGCTCAATGAGAAATAACTTTGTAGCACCATCGGTGGCAAGAATAATTCCATCAGCCAGAATCATGCTTCCTCTTTCAAACAATGGCTCCCTGCCAGTCTTCCACATGATCTTGCCGTCCATGTCCATGCATACTAATCCGTCCTTTCTTTCATTGGTGGAATACTGGGCATAAAAGTATCCGTTATGAAGCAACGGGGGCTGGGTGTGCGCTCCAAAATCAAGATTTTTATAAAGTTCCGTTACACCATAGGTGCCGTCGGATTTCTTATCGATTTTGAGCATGGCTGAACCGGCTTCATAACCTCCTGTTATGAGCAATCTGCTGTCGCCTGCATCCAAGGCAACAGGCACCGGAATGCGACATTGAAAGTTTTCATATTCCCATAGTGTTTTTCCGGTCAAAGGATTTATGCCGATAACCTTTCCTCCACTGCCTGCGCTTCCCCATCCGCCGCCTGCCGATGCCGTGATCATAACCACATGATCCTCACCTGCTGCTTTAACCACAACAGGACTTACATACCCAACCGCGCCGAGATTCGGAGTTTGCCATTTTACATCCCCTGTGAGTTTGTCATATGCCACCACTCCGGCCTGGGGGGCCTGGGAAGCGATAATAAGTAAATCATTGTAAATGAACGGACATTGCGATATTGCCCATGTAGGAATCTCACCTCCGCCGTAATCAGTCCACACATTCTTTTTCCACACAGGCTGGTGTGTGTTAATGTCAATGCAATACAGGTCGCCATATGGACCGCAGGAATAAACATAATTACCGTCAACAACCGGAACACTGCGCGAACCGGGAAACATAACCGAACCAGGAGCACTGTATGCGAATTTCCACAATTCTTTTCCTGAAGATAGTTCAAAGCATTTCAGAATATCACCGGCAGCATCATCCCTGTCCAGTAAAAACACCTTTCCGTTACTTGCAACGGGTCCACCGTAGCCTATGCCAATATTAGCACTCCAGAGTATTTCCGGACCACCTGCCGGCCAGGATTTTAATACACCCTTTTGTGGTGAGGAACTATTTCCGTCAGGGCCCAGATATTGCGGCCAGTCCTGTGCACAGACATTTACCATTCCAGTCATCAGGAACATCACTGATATAAACACCCTGCTTTTTTTCATTTTCAATTTTTCTTTCGTTATTTTTTCCTTGCTATCCCTCAAAAGCGCAACCATAAGGCCTCCAGGATTCTTCTGCTGAGGGACTCCCTTCTCATCTCTCATCTCTCATCTCTCATCTCTCGTCCCTCGTCCCTAATCCCCAGTCCCTACTTCTCTTTTATGTCATAAGCCATCAGGGCATTGTTGTGCCTGATGTAGAGAATTCCGTTATGGATCACGGGATGCGCCCAGAATGGGCCTGTGCTGCCCTGGGTAATCTTAAAACTGCTGACGAGATCGAATTTTTCAGGATTGGCATTTACCAATCCGACATTGCCGTTTTTTTCGTCATAAATATACAGCATGCCTTCGGCAGCAATAATGGAACCCTTGTTGTTCCAGCGTTCTTCCCACATTTTTTTGCCGGTGCTCCACTCTATGCATACCCAGTTGCCATTCCCGTTGTTGATCCAGTTGGAGCCGTAAATATATCCGCCCAACTGCACTACACCCCCATGGTGATCATCCAATACCTGGTCGGTCCATACTACTGTTGCGCTCTGTCCGTCTTCAGCCATTTTGACCATAATGCCACCGGTATCGTAACCCCCTGTAACATATACCATACCATCCTTGTATAAGGGTGTTGTGCATTTAATAAGCTCCCATCGCCGCATGTTCGGATCACCGGATTGTTCATGCGCTATTTGCCAAAGAACCTTGCCGTTCGAAACGTCAATGGCAAAAACGTGATCCATCGAAACATTGATCAGCATCTTAATTCCTGCATAATGAATGAGAATGGGTGAAACATATCCGGGCTTGTCATCCATACTGGCAGATCTCCAAATGATTTCACCTGTTTTCTTATTCATGGCAATCGTCATGGTTTCCGGCCCGCCCGGTGAATAGTAGATTTTATCTCCATCAATCAGCAACGCTTCGGCAATACCCCATTTGCCGTAAGTGCCCTTGTTCATTTCACTGGCTTTAGACGTCCAAACCGGTTTTCCGGTGGTTCCATCAAAACAGGCCAGGTCACCATACCCACTGCAGGTATACACAAAATTTCCTTCGACTGTAGGCGTAGCCCTGCTTTCAGGATAGGATTCCGTCCAGGCTCTGCCCATAACAGCTTGCCAGAGCATTTTACCATTCATATCCAGTGCATACAGTATATCGTTGGAGTCATCCGTTCCCGTAATATAGAGCGTGTTTTTTCCAAAAGAAACCGAGGAGTTACCCTTGGTGAGCCCGTTATTCGACCAAAGCAGGGTAGGCCCTTCAGCAGGCCAGGATTTGAGCAGACCTGTTTCTGCAGATACCCCGGTTCGGTTTTCTTCACGCCATTCGCTAATGTCCTGCGCTTTTGTTATACCTGAAAGTAATATTATACAAATGAAAGGCAATGATTTGATTTTCATATGATATCTGTTTATGCGGTTTAATTTCTCTTTTTTAACTGGAATTCCTTTTTCCCGTATCTGTTAATTCCAATGACGGCAGAAATGACAGACTGCTCCATCCATTACGCAAATATGTTAATTAAACCCAAAGAAAGTATAAATCATTCGCGAAAAGGAAAAAATAAGAAACAATCACGAAAGAAGCCATTCTTGATACCCTGAATGTTCATCACGGAAAATCATTAGTTTTCGTGAATTTTAAAGCGCCCGCAACAAACGGCAGATATCTTAATAATCACTCCTATTGCCTGTAACCATACCAAACGTTGCCAGCCTTTTTGACGGAAAAGAAATATGGTCTACATTTATATGAGAATTATACTCATTTTATGAAGCCATTTTATTTTATTCTGATAACTGGTATCCTCCTTACCTCCTGCAGCACAAAAAAGCCATCAAGTGTTAGAAAGCTCTTTCAAATTGAACATTCCCTGGCAGAAGAATTACGGACTTTTTATGATATCGCTTCACTGCCTGAATATCTTGACAGCACAATTTGCGCGCAGGTTTCCTCTTATGATACCACCGGGAATAATGATGATGGTTTTAGCGGTACATATTCCTTTTTAAAACGAAATGAAGATAGCAGCCTGGTGATCTTTGAGAAGAAGGGGAGTGGTGTGATCAACAGGATCTGGACTCCCACGCCCACACGGGATACGCTTGATTTTTTTATTGATGATAATATACATCCGGCCTTCTCGATCTGTTACCTGGACCTGTTTTCAGGGAAGAAGTTTCCTTTTGTCGCACCCTTATGCGGTAACCAGTTGGGCGGATATTATTGCTATCTCCCCATTCCATTTGCCACAAGCTGCAAAATCGTATGCCGGGGTAAGAAGATGCAATTTCACCAGATCCAATACAGGCTGTATGAAAAGGGTGCAAAGGTTGTCCCTTTCAGGATTGATCTGACCGGCGAGGAAAAAGAATCCCTTGAGAAAACTGCTTCCTTGTGGAATAGGGAAAACCGCACGATAAATGATTTTTATTCAGACAAGCTATCTGACAAATTGAAGCAGGTTGAAATCAAACCTGGTGAAACCGTAACTGTTTTTAGATTGAACCAGGGAGGCCGCATTGCAGGTATCGAACTCAATCCGGCAAATAGTTTTGAGGGACTTACAAAAGACGTGGATATAAGGATTACCTGGGATGGTGAAAGTAATCCTGCAGTATTTTGCCCCGTAGCGGATTTCTTTGGCTATGCATTTGGAAAATCATCCATGCAAAGTTTATTACTCGGTAGTAACCATAACATCAACTACTGCTATTTTCCCATGCCATTTGACAGGTCGGCAAAAATCGAGCTTGTTTATCGTAAAACGGGATCATCCCGCCAGCCTCCCTTAAAAGTTTCAATACATGTCTGGTATACAACCAATCCCAGGATTGCTGACAGGGAAGGGAAATTCTACACGAAATGGAACAGTAACCTGAGGTCCGAACCTGGAAAGCCCCATGTCTTTCTTAATACAATCGGAAGAGGACATTATGTAGGCACTATCCTTCAGGCCCGGGGACTGCAGGCCGGAATGACTTATTTTTTCGAAGGAGATGATTCCGCATCTGTCGACGGAAACTTTCGGATACACGGCACCGGATCGGAAGATTATTTTAACGGTGGCTGGTACGCCATGCTAGACCGGTGGGATGGTAGAATGAGCCTGCCGCTGCACGGGGCATTGGATTATTCCCTGCCATTTTGCAGAACAGGGGGTTACCGGTTTTATATTTCAGACAAAATTTCATTTGAAAACAGCTTTTACATGAGTATTGAGCATGGCCCTGCCGGCAATAAATTTCCGGTTGATTACACATCTCTTGCCCTGTATTATTCTGATGCCCCGGCCAATGAATCCACTGCACCGACTAATGAACTGGCTAAAGTCCATATTCCCGATACACTGATCATCTACCCTCAATTAATGGATTTTAACATTTTCGGGAGTCTGGATGTTAAAACAACCTGGAAATATGGAACCGGCGGGGAGAGTTATCTTTTCACACCAGGGGGTGATTCATGGTTGCGCATATCTCTGGCAGATATACCCCCGGGCAAGTACAAGGTGTTTTTTGACATAATGAAAGAACCCTTCGGGTGTGATTTTTCCCTATGGCAGCGCCAGACTCAGCTTTCGGATTGGATATCAACGTATCAGGCTAACGAAGAGAGAAGCAATAATCTTTTTGTGTGTGACCTCGATCATCTTGATTTCATAAATACCATCACCATTCGTTTCAAAACCGGAAAACTAAGGAGCAGCCTGCTTCTGAACAGAATTATCCTGGTTAAAAAGGGGTAATCAGTAATCAGTAATCAGTAATCAGTCTACAGGTAAACAGTAAAAAGTATAACTTCGTTAGCGACCGTTTATAATCAACTTATTTATATAGGTTTTGTTGAGAATATTGAGTTTAACTATATAAACGCCATTAATTAAATCACTTATATCCAACTGATTAAGTTTTTCATATAAAGATTTTGTGAAAACTGTTTTACCAGTTAAGTCTGCAATATTTAAACCGGCCTTATCCAGTTTGATCACCCTTCCGTAATAAGTGCTGTCAATTCCACCCAGGATAAATCCCATGTCCAGGGTTTCTGAAATGGCAAACCCCTGGTCCATTCCTTCCGCACCGATTCTTCTTGTCCACAATGTATCACCCTTTCGGTCCGTTTTAACAACCAGAATATCGGGTGTTATTATATCATAAATGATAGTATCATAGGGAAGCGGACAATCAACACAATCATTTATTAAAGTATCAGTTCTTATGAATTCATCGACACTTCCAATGGCGACAAAACAACTGTCGGATGCTGATAAGGCCTGTTCATTCCGTTCGAATCGTAGGTTATCAGGATAAGTATACCTAAAACCCTTTTGCCCGAAAGCATTTGAGCAAAAAATGAGGAGACTGACAAAATAAAATAATGGTTTCATTTTGAGAATTTAATAATCGGCATATTAAATATATGCAAAAATCCACACTACGACCTAATTTGCTAAACTGAAAGGGTATTTTACAGGTCAGAGTGTCTATATATAAAACCACAATAATGAAACTGAAAATACTCGTATACTGCTTTCTAATGATTATCATTTTTGATAAAGCAGAAAGCCAGGAAAATAATTTAAAACACTCAGTAGCTTCCATGGATTATATTCAAGCCCTGAAAGACACACTGGTTTCACTTTCTGAAATATCAGAAAATGACTTTTTCCGGATGCATTGTAATTCAATGCTGGCTGTTATCAATTCAAAAATCAGCCTGAATAGAGCAGATTCCACATTCTTAAAAAATACCTACAACGCTTTCATCAATGTGAGCGATCCGGCAAATGCGCTAAAGATGTCGACTTATCTGCAAAGAAAGAGGCCTTTAATCATTTCATGGGTTTCTCCGACCGATGGAACGGTTTCATTCTCCTGGCTGACCCTTCCGAAAGACTGGAATCCGGAAAACAAATATCCTCTTTATATTCAGCTTCATGGTTTATGGGACGTGGCTGGAAATTCAATTCGAGTATATGACATATCCCTATTTGCAAGGCCCCTCAAACAGTGCCTCATTTGAGGATGGATACCTGTTATCCCCCTGGGGACGAGGTAACCTCTGGTATTTGGGAATAGCCGAAACCGATATCTGGGAATGCATGGCGGCTCTTGAAAATGTTGCGCAGATTGATCCGGATAGAAAATACCTGAGCGGTCATTCAATGGGCGGCTATGGGGCATGGAGAATTGCAAGCAAATCACCGGATACATGGGCTGCCCTTGGAATAATGGCAGGCGCCCTGGAGTATAATCCGGTAGTGAATAAAAATTCGGCCCATGCTTTAAGAAACATGCCTGCCTATTTTGTCTGCGGAAATCAGGACGGCTTGCTTGGAATTAATCAGAAGGCCTACCAGTTATTGACAGATGCCGGAAACCTGAATCTTAAGTTCGTTACTTTTAACGGGGGACATGAATATCTCGAACAAAATGTGATGAATATGTATTTATGGATGAGACAATTCGTAAAGGGAAAATTACCCACAGGTATTATTCAAACAGATGAAACATCACAATCCGGCTTTACTTATCAGATGCAATCCCAATCCTGTTACAATCCATTTCAAACATAGTTTACTCCGGACAAGAGAATTCGACTAGTTGATATTGGCATATATGACTTGTATGGCCGTTTTATTGATGATGTTGCCAGGGGAGTTCGAAATCTCCGGAGAGCATACCATCAATTACGATATCTCTGGACTAAAGTCAGGTATATATCTCGTTCGCATGAAATCGGGTGACCGTGTTGCTGAAACCAAAATGGTTGTAGTCCATTAAAATTTCATCCCAAAAAAAAATCCTGCTTGAGGGCAGGATTTTTTTGAGGTTTTTTTCTGATTATATTTCATCGTAGTTAAGACCAAATGTATTGCAGGTATTTTTTAAAGTCCGGTCATCAAGCTGCAGATGAAATTTTGATCCATCATAAAGGAAATAGCGGCTGGATTCATTATTGGCACCAGATCCGATGTTTTGTACAGCAAGCTTTACCAGTTTCAGATTATTCCAGGTACCAACCAGTTCCATAAATGCCATTTTGTTTGTTGGCTTTATTTTCCTCGAACAAACGAAGTTTTACATATACCTTCCCATCCTGGGAAAACGAATTGATATCACGGTAATTTACTTCCATCTTCTGTCCGTCTTCCAATACAACATTGGCCTTGTTCAAACGAAGATTGATTCTTTTGCAGTCCATTTTTTCTTTACCGGTTTCCATCCAGTCATTGCCGGAAAAACCAGGCAGGCAGATTAAAACTGCCACCAAAAAAACTAAAATTTTTTTCATGATTTTGACCTCCCTTATTTATGTTTTAAAACAACGGGATATAAACCACACAAAACATGCCAAATGAATTTATATTATTGTATATCAATGTGTAACATAAAAATTCCGTATACCATTTTTGTATATATCTGAACAGAAAACGTGCGAAAACGGACAGATGACGGTTGGATCATTGCCATGAAGTGGCCGGATGAGCCCGAAGGGCGATATCTCAATAACCGTGGTGCAACCCACTTACACTACACGGTGCCCTAACGGTCGAAACCAGCATACAAATGATCAACCGGGTCACTCTGAAAGTATTCCTTGCTGTCGATGTCCATCATCGATAATACGCCCCCCTTCCATCCGGCACCAGTATCTATAAGATATACCTCACAGGTTTTCATAGGTTGGGATTGTCCGAAATTGAGGGTCGGGGTATGGCCAAGGTACACTTCATCATAAGAGGTAAGCTTATGATTTTCACCATCCCGGTTATAATGTAGCACTTTCTTTATGAAACTTCTATCCCACAATAAAGTGTGCCTGTCCTGTTTCTTTATTTCCAAATGTGGATTGAAACCTGCATGAACGAACAGCTTATTTTCCATTTCATAATAAAGCAGAGCATTCTTCAACAGATCAATATGCTTTTGCGGAACGCCATCGGGATAGGATTCTCTTGTTTTATCCCCGCCCTGTGTAAGCCAAATATCAGGTGCTTTCCCTTGCAGAAACCAATCCAGCGCCCATTCATCATGATTTCCGAGAAGCAAAACCAGGTTTTGAACAGTAAGCAACGTATCAAAAACCTTATTGACTTCCGGCCAACGGTCACAGAGGTCACCAAGGCAAATAAGCAAATCGTTCTTAGTGTCGAAGGCTGATCTTTCAAAGCATTGGATCAACGCCTTATTTGCCCCGTGAATATCACCAATAACCCACCTTCGCATCCGGGTATTATCAATAATGTTTGAGGAACACTAAATTAGGTTACTTCTTCCACTTTTTTACCGGGAATGGAAAGAATTCCGGAGTATCATTTTTATACTGCAGGTAGCTTTCGCCAAAAAACCTTCTGAGTTCTGCATACTCCTGCTGAATATTTCTCTTGAAAATTATATATCCCACAATGCAGGACGTTAAGATCAGCCAGGAGTTAAGCAATAATGAAAGTGCAGGGATTATCATCAGGATAAGTGAGGCATATAATGGATTCTGGCATAAACTGTAGGTCCCGGTCGTCATAAGCCTGGTTTCCTTAAGTCCTTTCAGCAACATCCTGACTGTTGTAAAAAACCAGACCAATAACCAGAAGTACAATTCCGGCGATGAACAGAATATCAGAGCCTTGTCGGACAAATTTAAAAAATTCAATATGAATGCAACTTAACACGATAGAGGCACCAAGCCATGGGCAAAACCATGGCAATTTTTGGCCCGATTCCAAGGAAATTCAATTTTTTCATTTATATTAATTTAAAAAATATGATTTCAAATGTAATCCATATAGGGTAAATGTTGTTTAACCGGTCTGAAAAAATAGTAGTTCCAGAAAGACATTCAAAGAAAAAGAATTTACTGTGTAGGCATGTTCATAAATATTCCTTCGATGGACAAAATCAAAGTAAGGAGCATTATGAAAGTAGATTAAAAAGTTTCTCGAAAATGAAAAGTGGAGGAATAGTGTTAACAATTGTAGGCGGTATTTTTACAGGAGTAGGTACGGCTTTTTTAGTAACTGCTCCTGATTACACTTATGATTATTACGGTTTCCCTACCAATGAAGATGAAGTGACACTGCATATAACAGTGGGATGGTGTGTTTAGCCCTGGGTATCACGCAATTATAGGTGGATTATACTTACGAGTATTCATCTAAAAAATATAAACAATACAAGAATAAGTTAGACAATCTGATTGAATATTATTATTCTCCAAGACAACAAGGGTTTATGTTGTCTTACCGATTCTGATTTCTTTTTTATATTTTAAATCCAAATATATCATGAAAAATAATTACTACAAAAGACAACGCATAGGCCTTATCATGGTTTTTCTTGCCTTCCTTTCATTGAATGGGATTGCACAAAATCAACAGACTGCTTTTCCAAAAGACACCTTAATTAAGGCAGCCCGTGAAATAATTCTATCCACTCATTTTTGCGCGCTGGCGACTATTGATTCCACCGGACTTCCGCAGTTGCGCACCATGAATCCCTTTCCGCTGAAAGATGACATGGTGATATGGTTTGCCACTGGCCGGAAAAGCAGGAAGGTGAAGGACATGCGAAACAATCCCAATGTTTGTGTTTATTTTGCCGATCACACGAATGCCAGTGGTTATGTTACCATCAATGGCAAGGCAGAAGTTATTGATAACAAGGAGCTGCTGGTTAAAATGAAACGCGATTATTGGGAAAGTATTCCCAATTGGCAGGATATTTTCGTTCTTATAAAAATTACCCCTGTGACCATGGATGTTACCAATTATGCCCGTGGTATTGCCGGTGATCCGGAAACCAGCCGGGCACCACGGGTGACGTTTTAACCGTGGGTTGCCCCACGGTTAAAACCCGTGGGTTGGGACCCACGGTTATCGAGATATCGCCCTTCGGGCTGGGGAGATGTCGCCCTTCGGGCTGAGGAGATGTCGCCCTTCGGGCTGAGGAGATGTCGCCCTTCGGGCTTCAGGTTTAATCCGTGAAGATTATCTCCAGGGTTTTATTATAAAAGAAATATATACCAACCCTGCAGTCTCATAAATAATTTCCTTCCAGCCCCGCAGGGTTTTGTACCAGTTATCAGGGGTGATCCGTAAATCGTTGCTTGAAATTACCCCGGTTTCCGCAGATTTACCAAAAGCTTTTCTATAGCAAGCCAGACTTCTGCGTGAATGAGGTCCCATTGTAAAAACGGTAACAGACCTGCCCGTACCCATGTGGTTATTATCAAGCCATTGTTTTACATCCAGGGCACTGGTGTACGTTTTGGAATACTTCTTATGGATGGTTTCCACGGCGATCACCAGTGAATCAGGAACTTTTTCCGAAATGAGGTAACTGGCTGCATCCGATGCAGTAGAACTGTTTAGATGCCTTCGGAATACAAATTTTCCTTCCTTTCTTCCATATAATAATACCTTGTTGCTGTTTGCAGGAAAGAGCATGTTATTAACAGTGACTGAATAAACAAATAAATTCCGGTCACTATGGGAGGTATAGGCATCATTGTCGAATTCCAGAACAATTGAATCGGGCGGAGAAGACAATTTAACCTTTGCTGTAATTGTCTTTTGTTTCTTTGTCGAATAGTGGTCGCCTATCATAACAGTATCCGCTAAGAGCTTATAATGGGCGAATTCTCCTTCACATGGAGTCCCCCTGATTGTGAGTGAAATTTCATACAGGCTGTCGGTTGCCGGTCTCATGTTATGTGATGTCATAAATACCAACCTGCCGTTCTGACCCATCAGGAACCCTTTCCAATAGGGGAATCCTGTTGTGATAAGCAGTTTATACTGTTTATCTGTAAATTCCTGTTTTGCTTTTGCCAGCAAATCTTCTGACAGCCATCCCTCAACAACCAGGATGTCAGGCCTTGCCGGCCTGGAAATACTTAACCAGGAATAGGCCTTCAGCAGATAACCGGCCGGGATACAAATAAGAAACAGAAGAAAGCCATATTTCCAGAGTTTATGGTTCTTCTGTTTCATAATCATAATTTCATCTTAAACCAGATCAGGCAGCCTTTTTCTTTCTGTGGAAAAGCCGGTAAAGGAAGCCTGTTTTGTCATCAGTATAATAATTATGGTCATATCCGTACTTGAAGGAATCACGTTTCACGTTCAAATCATTGATCAGGATTGAAATATTGGTGAATTTGTTCGTTACAAATGATTTGAGTGCATTTTTGAAAGCCTCGCGCTGCGTTTTATCAATACGGGCAACAAAGATATTCAGGTCGGCATGTTTCATCAGCATCTGTGTTTCTGCCAGAATTCCTGCCGGGGCCGAGTCGATAATGATATAATCATACATTTCCTTCAGCTTGTCGATAAGTTCAGCAGTACGCTCCGATCCTATAAGTTCAGCCGGATTTGGTGCGGCCGGACCTGCAGAGATCAGATCGAGGTCCTCGATATGGGTTGGAACAATGATGTCTTCGAGGTTTGCCTTGTCAATTAAAAATGTGCTGATACCGATAATATTACTTGATCCAAATTCCTGGTGGATCTTAGGCCGCCGTAAGTCAAACTCAAGCAATACCGTGCGGTGTCCATTCAGGGCAAAAACAGATGCAATGTTTATCGAACAGAATGTTTTGCCTTCTCCGCTGCTTGTGGAAGTGATCAGCAATACCTGCCGTTTTCCGCCTTCCGAGAAGAACTGGAAGTTCGTCCGGACTGCCCTGAAAGATTCAGATACAGATGAATTGGGATGATCGTTGACAACCTGTTTTGAGCGGTGAAAATTGTGAAATACCCTTCCAAGGATCGGAAATCCGGACAAATTTTCAACTTCTTCAGCATTGACAATTTTCGTATTCAGAAGGTCCTTCAGCATAATGAATACTGAGGGTAGCAAGATACCCAGCATAAGTGCAATAAGGTAATTCAGCTTGCTTTTGGGAGATATCTGCCTGGCCATTGCCAGAACAGCCGGATCAATGACTTCATAATCGGGCATGCTTGATGCACGTGCAATCTGGGCTTCCGACCTTTTCTGGAGGAGAAAAGTATAAATGGCATCATTCAACTTGAATTTCCGCTCAATACCCCTCAACTGAAGCTCCGTTTTCGGCATCTGGGATATTTCTCCCGAAGCCTTGTTCATCCGGTAATTGATTTCATTCAATGAAATATTCAGCGTATTCAGGGTGTTTTTTACAGTTTCCTTGATTGTTTTCTTTATGTTTTCGATCCGGATGTTTATATCGTGTAAGGTAGAGGTTTTGCTTGTTGGCGTTATTATTCATCAGGCTTACCCTTTCAGCATTCAGGCTCATTAACTGGGTAACCAGCGTAGAAAGCAATGGATCCACTACATTCATGGAAGAAGGAGCGGCGATGTCAGTAAATTCCGTATTACTTTCAAGATAAATACTTAAATACTGGTAATATTTTTTCTGCACATCAATGATGGCCTTTTCATTTTCAAGTTTATTCAATTGTTCAAACACCTGCTGTCCCTGGAAATTCAAATCCATAACCCCTTGTGAGGTCCTGAAATTTTTCAGGGTTGATTCAACAAAATTGAGTGAATCGGCAATATCCGAGATCTGGGTATCAATAAAATCAATTGTGCTGAGGGCGGTTTTGTTCTTTTTATCCAGACTTTTACCAAGATAAGCCGAAGTGAGATTATTGAGGAAATCAGTGATCCGCTGCATATTATTACCACTCAGCGTAATCTTGATCAGGGTGGAAGTTTCAGAAGTAGTCTCCGTGGTCAGCGAATTCTGGTATTGCATTGTCAGCATATTGATATTGTTCAGGTGAAAATACAGGGTATAATCCGATGTAAAATCTTTGTCAAAAAAGGAAGTCTTTTGAATCCTGAAATTAAAATACCTGGTTTTGATCTCATCACCAAATTTGAAGCGTTGTTTGAAATTGGATCGAATTGGCATATGAGACGATCTGATCATCAATATAATTGTAAAGGGGTACCTTGTCACCTACAGCTTCCAGTGATGAATTCATTGTCATTGAGAAATGTAACGTCAAAAAGTATGTTAATCGCCTGGGGAACAGAAGGATCGATGATTACTTCAATCGGCGACTCATTATACAATTCATTTTTTCGTACCAGTGGCGTATTGAATAGCATGGATGAAGCCGGTGAATTCTTACAGGAAAAATAAGATACTTTCAGGTTTGTTTCATTGATTACCCGTTTGATCAAAGAAAATGATTTGATAATTTCCAAGTTCATTATCAATATTTTGCTTCACATTAAACAGTCCGAAACTCTGGAAAAGATCATTCGCTGAATTCATGGGATTGGTTTTCTCATCCTGGGTAAGGTAGAGGGTTGTTGAATTCTTGTATTTGACCTTTGAAATACCGGTTGACAAGAAAGGCAGCAATCAGTAAAGCAATGATGAGGAATATATAAATTCTTCGAAATGATAGAAACCGTTGAATCACTTTCTTGTAATCAAGATTGCTGTTGAACATATCCTGTTGTTCTTTCATACTGATAAATGAATTATTTTAGTGAATCTATAATGAGGACAATGGATAAAAACATAGATATCGATGTAAGCACAGTAGCAGTGAGTGTCAGCGGGTAATCCCGTAAGGTCCGGTATTTGGCCTTTAATCGGGTTAATAATCACTACATCATTGGGTAATAAATAATAATACTCTGAGGAGGCAATATTCTTTTTTGTAAGATCAAGATAATAATACTTAATTACATTATCTTTTTCCCTGACGAGGGTGACCTGCGATAAGTCCCCAAGTCCGGAAGACCCGCCGGCAAATCCAAGTGCCTGAAATACAGTAACTTTTTCATCATAAAAGGGATGTTGCCCCGGATTGTTTACTTCACCTAGCACCGTGACCTTATTACTGACAAACCGGACGATAACCGAAATATTATTAAGGTATACACCCAGAGATTTTTCCACCTTTGCTCTCGCCTCATTGATGGTGAGATCTTTAACGGTGATTTCCCCGACAAAAGGCATGCTGATATTACCTTCTCCATCAACAGCATAACTTAATAATTCATTGTCAATACTATAACTTCTCTCATTAAAGATTGAATTTGTTTTTTCATCAAGACTAAATATTTTGATGTACAAATAATCATAGGGTTGTATTTTCTTTTCGGTCCGGTCATTAAAATATTCATTCTTAACAGAACTCGACGGCTGTATCATCCACATACTTTAATTTTTCCACCGGGGCACATGAGGCTAAAACAAGTGCAAATAGCAGCACAATGAAAACAGGATACCCTGATTTATTAACCAATTTTTGCATAATAGGTAATTTAGTTTTGATTTAGCTAAATTATAACAATAATAACACGTAAAAAAAAGCATTGTTGATTTTGGTACGATTTGATCTAATCGTATATACGCAGGAATTAATATCCGGTTCCGTAAAGTACGGTTTTTATGGTGCGGATAAAAAGTTCAAGGTCTCTTTTTATTGACCAGCTGTCAATATACTGGATGTCGAGCTTCATCCATTTATCAAAAACTACTTCATTCCGGTTGGGTATAATCTGCCAGGTACAGGTAATTCCAGGTTTCATGGATAATCTTCTTAAATGCCAGCGTTCGTATTTTTCGACTTCTGAGGGGAGGGGAGGACGCGGTCCGATCAGGGACATTTCACCTTTCAGCACATTAAAGAGCTGAGGAAGTTCATCCAATCCTGTTTTTCTTAAAAAACGTCCTACTGCAGTAATCCGGGGGTCCTTTTTTATTTTGAATGTAGGTCCGTCACTTTCATTCTGGGCTTCAAGCTGTGATTTCAAGTTCTTCGGCATTTGAAACCATAGTCCTGAATTTATAAATATAGAATTTTCTTCCCCGCAATCCGACACGTTCCTGTTTGAATATGATCGGCCCCCTGGAAGTACCCTTGATGAGGATAGGCTATAATAAGCATAATGGGAGACAAGAGAAAAATAACACCGAAGGATATCCAGAATTCACTGAAGGATTTCCATGCCAGTGCCAATGAATTTCTCGGGGTGTTGCGGAATGTAATAAACGGAACATGTTCAAAATGTGTAAGATGTGCATTGGAAACCGACATCGGAGACAGATCGGACTGCAACCTGAAAGTTACACCGATCTCCTCGCACATTTCTATCATGTTTCTCAGTCTGTCTTCATCAATGCTGCCTTTGCAATAAATGACCTCATCAATGATATCCACATCGAGTATACTTTTAATGGTGATCTTGTCGGGATAAATACGGATTGTTTCACCGAATTTCTTGCGGATAACGCTGGAATCGGTGATTATCATCAGAATTCTGAATCCCCATTCACGGTGTTCAACAATGGAATTGATAAAGTGTTCCGAGTTTTCATCTGCATAAATAATGATATTGCTGATGTTATGACCTGTTGCACGGTAATATTTAAAAAACCGGAATGTGATTATCCTAAGTGTATAAAGGGATATCAGATTTACCAACGAAAACGAAATGATCATATAATGCGAGAAATTGGTAAGGCCAAAAATATGTTTATAAAAAAACATCAGGGCAAAACCAATCGCACTGAAATTTATGAAATTAAAAAAAATGGAAACCTGAGACCGGGTTCTTGGTATTTGCGTGAGGTTTGAAATATATAACAGGATGGCCCATGTAGGAACAATCAGGGCCAGCATGATCAAATAATCTTTGAAAAAGGTGAAATACGCATTATTCAGCTTATTGGTAAAATAGTAAGCCAGAAAAAAAGAACAAATAGTAACAATGATATCCAGAAACGCAAACAGAGAGCTAAAATCTTTTTTATGCCTTATAACTTTGGTCATAGTAAGTGAAGTTGATTGAACTGGTTTAATGAGTCAAAAGTAATCAGCATAACACTACTGTTACAGTTTTAATGCTATAATTTTCTGTTTATTTGACCAAGAGCTTTATTTCAGGGACGTATTTCCGCTTGTCTTCAATGGAAGAAAAAATGTTCAATGTGCTAATGTGCTAATGCTGCCAATTGTGCTAATGTGCTAATGCGGTCTATATCTTCCGCAGAACCGTATGACTACGTTTTCTATAATATGCTGGAAATCGTGCAGACAAGGCATTGCCTTGTCTCTACAACGTTCTTCACTTTACCGATTACCGATTTGGATCACCTATCATCCTCCCTCTTTCTACCGATAGGCAATCCCTGGCGGGATTGTTCATCCTCGTCACTTGTCACTCGTCACTTGTCACTCGTCACTCGATCACTTTAAGGTACAAATACATCCAGTCCCTGAATTTCCCCAGGGCAATGCGTGATTCCGGCAGGTAATAATTGATCTCCTGGAAAACATGCCACATTCCCTCGTATAAATCGAGTTTTACAGGTATCCCCGCCTGGTCAAGGGCCTGGTATTGCCGGATGAAATTGCTTACAAAAATTTCCTTCGATCCGCCCTGTATAAGGGTAGGGGGAAATCCTTTCGTGTAATCACCATAAACCGGTGAAACATAGGGGTTTTTATGTTCGGCAACCGGGGCATAGGCAAGAGCAGATTCGTTCAGTGAGTTTCCATATGCCAGTATAGGATCCTTGTCTTTCAGGGTATAATATGTATCTCCTGTTTCTGATATATCTGACCATGGTGATACGAGAGCTACAACGGCGGGCATTGTCATTCCTTCATCCCGCATCTTCAGTACGACTCCTGCAGATAATCCGCCACCGGCTGAATCACCATAAATTCCAATATCGGAGGGCTTATATCCCTGCTCAAGAAGTGATTTATATACCTGGATCACCTGGTTGAGGATCTGATTAAATTTAAACCTGGGCGGATTTGTATAATTAACGGAAATAATCCTTAGCCCGGTTATATCCGCAACAGGAACTGCTCCGATTAACATTGTCCTGGAACTGAAAAGAGTATAGGCGCCACCGTGCAGGTAAATCAACACCTTATTTCTGAATTTCCAGTCTGCCGGCCTTATATCCAACACCGGCGTTCCCCCCATCAGGGTATCTTTAATCCGGGGATTAAAATCCCTTACCACGGAATCGTTTAAAGGTTGCCATTTCTTTTCATTGTAGTCCCAGTATTTTTGCCAGTTGGCAATATCATTTTCACCGGGATATGCTTCTAATGTATCTTTATGCGGAAATGCACGTAGAACTTTTTGGGCTTCCGCAGATAAGGTGGAAGGCACATAATAATCACCGGGAACCGGTTGATCGCTTTTGCCGCAGCCCAGAATTTGTAAGACAAGAATTCCGGTTAATATAAACTTTGTTGTTTTCATGTTGTTAAGCCGTTCGTCAAATTGGTTTTCAAATTTAGGGCTTTTTCAATGGATGTTCATGGAAAAGCCTTTGCCGGTAGATTTATTTTCACTTATTTAGTATAATTATTATCAACAAAACATGGATATTGTAGAATCTCTGGGATTCCGGCTCATTAAAGATGATCTTTCCATAGTGCCCCTGGATCAGAGAGTACTTATAAATACAATCAGCCCCAATTCATACGGGATTGCCGTTAATGATCCGCTTATGCACGACTCTCTTGCCAAAGCTGATTACCTTGTGCTTGACGGAATGTATTTCGGGCTGGCTCCCTTGCTCCTGAACGGACAGCACGTCAAACGATTTGCCGGCTGGGATTGCTTCCGGTATTTTTCCGCAAAAATGAATGAAAACCATGGCAAGGTGTTGTTTCTTGGTTCAACTGAAGAAACCCTTGCATTGATTTTTTCAAAATATACCACGGAATATCCAAACATAAAGGTGGAGACTTATTCACCGCCGTTCCGTGATGTTTTCACCGATGAAGATCTGCAAAAGATGAGACTCGCTATCAATGAGTTCAGTCCGGATGTGATTTTTGTAGGCCTTACAGCTCCCAAACAGGAAAAATGGGGATATCAGAATAAAGAATTCCTGAATGTCCATGTGATCTGTGCAATTGGCAATGTATTCGACTGGTATGCCGGGAACGCGAAAAGACCTGGTGTTTTCTGGCAAAAGGCAGGTCTTGAATGGCTGATCCGGATATTTTACAGGCCTGAGGTATTTAGAAGAAATATCAGCAACCAAATGTTATTTTTCTGGCATTTATTACTTTATATATTAAAAATAAAAAAGCATGATTAAAGCAGGAATAATTGGTCTGGGAAAAATGGGAATTTCTCATTGTGCCATTGTAAATGCTCACCCCGGGGTAAAACTTGCAGGCGTCTGTGATACGTCGACTTTTGTGCTGGAGGCTTTTAAAAAGTACTCCACCTTATCCTGTTATACCGATTATTTTAAGCTAATCGAAAAGGAAGCCCCGGATTGCCTTTTTGTGGCTACACCTACACGATTTCATTACGATATTGTTAAATATGCACTTGAAAAGGGGATCCATGTTTTTTGCGAGAAGCCTTTCTGTCTCACTGTGCAGCAGGGAAAGGAACTTGTGGAGCTCGCCGGACAGAAAAAGCTTATAAACCAGGTGGGATATCATAATCATTTTGTAGGCACCTTCAGGGAAATGAAGCGACTCATAAAAAGCGGCATAATTGGCGATATTTATCATTTTCACGGCGAGGCTTACGGACCTGTGGTTACGAAAGAAAAGTCCGGCTCATGGCGTTCAAACCGTGAAGAGGGTGGGGGCTGTCTGTATGATTACGCGTCGCACGTGCTTAACCTGATACAGGAGTTGATAGCATTACCGGTAGGCGCCTCAGGTACCGTATTAAAGAGCATTTATTCAAAGGGAGTTGAAGACGCGGTTTACAGCACCTTGTTTCTCGAAAATGGCCTCAGCGGACAATTGTCAGTTAACTGGAGTGATGAGACATACCGGAAAATGTCCACATCCCTTACCGTGGTTGGTAAAATGGGTAAAATTATTTGCGATGCAACAGAACTGAAAATTTACCTGAAGCAGGACAATCCATCAGAAAAGCTTACCCGTGGCTGGAATATAAAGTATACGACTGAACTATCCATTCCGGTTGCCTTTTATCTGCGCGGCGAGGAATACAGCGCACAAATAGATTATTTTATTGATTGCATTGAATCAAAGCGGATTCCTGAAATTAACGCCTTTCAATCGGGATATAATACCGACAAGGTTATCGACCTAATCTTTAACGACTCTAAAATCAGGTAGAATATGGAAAAAGTATTATTTGGTGATAACCAGTTTTTCGCGGTTAGTCATTTATCCGATGAAAAGTCCAGGGCACAGTCCATCCGGTTTAAGGAAAACGGTGCGATCATTCAGGTTCTCGACCAGGTGATTGAATTAGGTATGCATACCTTCATGTGCACCACCCATGACCGTATTGCTGAAATATGTGATCATATCAGGGATAACCCCGGTCATTATAAGGATTTCAAGATTTTCCCGTGTATGCCCTATGCTCATAAATATGCAAATGCAGTTACCGAACTGGGCTACCTGGGTGCCCTTAGGCAATATCTCCCGGGTAATATTTTCACTACCCTGGCAAAAGGGGGCATGGCATTCGTGGGTAAGGATTTCATGAAAATGATGGAACTCCTGATTGATGCAGAAATGAAAATGTTCAAAAAAATTGATACCCCCGTTATTTTTATTCAGAACGTAATGGTGGATCTGATCCTTGGTCTGGGAATGAAGGATGTGTTTGTTGAATATGATCAGTATATCCGTAAGAAATACAATGCTGAACCAGGATATATTACAATGAACCTGCCTTTGCTTCTGGATACCCTGGAATCCGTCGGCATAACCAATCCGGTCATATGCTCTTCAATCAACAAAATAGGATTCCGGATGTCAGGCGGGATTGAAATCTATGAAAAGACGCTTCGTGAAAGGAAATTCAGGCCTATCGCAATGCAGGTGCTTGCAGCAGGTGCATTGGCACCTGAAGAGGCCATCGAATACATTGGCAGATTTCCCCGGATTGAATCGGTTTTGTTCGGTGCTTCCACCCGTTCACATATCAAACAAACCAGGGACCTGGTTAACCAGTATCTCAGGCCGGGAACTTATTGAATAATGAGTTTCGTGGATTTCTGATTGGATCCCGACAATACCTGCAGAAAATACATGCCCGCCTGATAATGGCTTACATCAAGCCGGATAAAATATTGGCTGTTAGGATTAAAAATGGTTTCCTCATAATATACCTTGCCAAACATATCCAGAACACGGACTGATGTTTGGGGAAGATAGTACTCTAAATTCACCGGAGCGATCTCCACATTGATCAAATCCTTAGCCGTGGCCGGATTGGGATAAGCTCTTACATTAAAATCCATTCCATTGGTCCGGATTGTATCACAGGGACCCAAACCGAAGTTATGATTTATATCGCTTTTGGATAGCGCCTGGTTATAAATTGCCATCGAATAAAACGTGCCTTCCCATGGATGAGCCTGATCATTCTCATTACCCAGCCTGAGATAGAAATTATTCTTCCAGATTTTTTGATCACTGGGTCGGAAACCTTCAGCAACGATCTTACCATTTACATATAATACTTCATTACCGGTGGTATCGCGTACATATGCAACATGTTGAAGATTAAGATGATTCAGTCTACTGGAAGGGATTATAGCAGGATAACCCCATTCATCGGTAGAAGTTGTTTGCATCCTTACACTGTAACCCAATGATTTTACATTTACATTTTCAGTATACTCCTGATCCAGTACAAATCCAACCTGAGCATCATTCATGGACAGAGAGACAACCCGTGAATTGCTTGTTGCAAAGGGTTCTGACGGTTTAATCCAACATTCCATGGTTAATTCACCGGTCTTATTTACGGCGGTTGTTAATTTGCTGGCAGGTGCCGATGGAAACAAGTGCAGTAGGAGAAAATACTTCAAGACGGTTATAATCATTCCAGCGAACAGCATCCGGTTGCATGATCCTAAGGTTTAACGGTTCACCATAACCTGACAGGTCACGAACAATATAAGCCGGATCATATCCGAAATTGTAATAGGCGATAAGTCCGTCCTTGATTCTTTTAGTCTCTGCATAGGAAAGCGTTGAAGCCACCACATCGGTTGGAGCAGATAATCCAGCCTCATTTATGGCCTTCACTGTATAAATGTAGGTTGTGTTTGATGACAAATGAGTGTCAGTATACAAAGTATCATTAGCATTCAAACTGATGCTTACCGTATCGGATGGGTCAGTCCCGGGAGCCCGGCTTATAATGAAACCATTTTCATTGTTGGAATTATCATTCCATCGGATTGTAATGCTTTTATCCGTATATTCCTTGCCTTTAAGATACGATGGAGCAGAAGGTACGGCAGCGGGTGGAGGTGGTGGCGGAGGCGGAGGAGGAGGTGGAGGTGGTGGTGGTACTACAACTTCGGGAGTTGTAACCTGCACTGAATTGGAATATCCTGAATATCCATCCGAATTGTGGGACCTCATAACATAGGAATAGACTGAATTGGGCTCCACGTTATTGTCAGTGAAATTAGTGATGTTTTCGCCTACATAAAGGATGGTCTTGCTATCCAGGTTATCCGGCCCGCCCCGGTCTATGTCAAAGCGGGTTTCATTTGTTGAATTGTCAGTCCAGGATAGTGATACACCTCCATTACTGTTGATAGTGGCTGATAATCCTCCGGGTGTGGCCGGAAGATTATAGGCTAACGTCGAAGCCTCAAGTACGGAAGTTTCCGCGGAGTAACCAATGTCATTAAAGGCCAACAGCTTATAAAAATACACAGTGCCTGGTGAAAGAGACCTGTCCGTATAATTGGTAATGTTTGCTGTAACAGTGGCGATTTCCTGGTAATTGCCAGCTAAATCAGTTGACCTGTATATTTTAAATCCATATTCATTTGTTGACCTGTCCTGCCAATTTAAAGTGACAGATGATGATGATTGATTGGAGTAGGTTTGCCATGCAGGTACATCGGGAGGTGCCTGGTTGATACTTGAAAATTTTTTCCAGTAATTGATGGTACGGGTAGTGGGACTAAGCGTATTACCCCTTGGTACATCTATGTTATCATTGTAAGTATACAATAAAACATTATCAATTTTAAGCCATTCATTAATCGGATTTCGCCATTCATCAGCAGCCCCTCCAAAAAAAGAAACCATCCTCATGCAATCAATTCCCAGATCAGGGGTATGTCTAAACAAAATATGTGAGATTTGAGATGCCAGTTTTCCATCGAAATAGGCTTCCAGAATTCCATCATAATTACCACCCCCTTCGGACTTAATCGTATTAAGTACTATCCTATAGGTAAGATTATGCCATTTTCCCGGTTTGCAAAAAGAGATATCTCCACTTCCATAATCAACTACAACTGAAGAAGGGCTAAAATAATCTTTTGGATAACCTCCGGAACCCCAGGTAAATGATTCCCCATATTCCGAAGCCTTTGAATCAGGATAATAAATATAAAAAACAATATTGCCCTCTTCCTTAAACATAATACCTGCTGCAAATCCATCATAACCATTGGGTCTCTCAAAATCTCCCATCACCTCAACAGATCCACCTTTTACTGAGGGTAATTTTCCTCCCATCTGAAATTGAAAACCAGGCATGAACATAACATCATACGAAACATATAATTCATTCTGCTTATCAATGTTTGTCCACCAGTTGGTACCACCCTCCTCGGGTCCGAGGGAATTCGCCGGGAAAAAAAGTTGAAGTGCTTTTGTAGGATTGATTAAATCACTTGCATCCTCCGTGATTTCCAAAGTAGACTGCCGATTTTCCCAAATAGGAGAAAGCCAGTCTTGCGTCCATTCGGAAAAGTTATATTTTCCTAAGGTATTATTCTCAAAATCATGCTTATAAATAACATTCAGATCATCAAGACTGCGTTGACCGTGAAGTGTAATGGCAACGCAAAACAAAATGAAAAAAAATGAAAGGAATCTTCTAATCATCCCAAACCAAAAATTAGTAAAACATTGCTTTATATCCGTCAACGAAAATTGATACTTCGTCAAATCAACGAATCACAATATTACAATTTTTTTTTAACACAAGGTTAATGGGACTTTAATTTTAAAGAAAGTTTTCCGTGTTACATCAAATTAAATTGAAATTTTTCCTGGATTAAATTAATTTTTGTTAACTGTTATCAATCAGCGATTTAAAGTCAGTTTTTCGGTAATCGACTTGCCGGCAATTTTTAATACAATGAAATACAATCCATTCATTTTCCCTGTCAGATCAATATTTTCATGGAATAGCGTCTCGGTGCTTTCAATGATTTTAGTAAAAACCAATTTTCCATAAACGTCCATCACGCTGATCTCTGAAGGATTAGTATTACTGCTTTTTAGAGTATTTACCGTTTGTTCACTGCTGATATTAGTAAAATCAGCATCAACATTTACATACCCTGTGGTAGGATTCGGGTAAAGAACTAATTTCGGTTCTGCAGAAGCTTTTTGTCCGGATCTATCTCCTGTGTATTCAGCAATACCTATATCCGGAAGGCCCGCAACAGGTATATCCTGTCCAAAGAAATCATGATCCAGATTCAGATTGATCCCGGCATTTACAGCCGGAGAATACGCCGCAAGGGCGAAGTTGTCATTGTCCATGTTAACAAACAAGGGATCTGAATTCAGTGAATGCAGATCAAGATCAATTTGTTGTTGTACCTGACCCAATGTATTATATTTCTTTCCGGCTACCTCAATGAATCCGTCCTGTTCAGGATAATATATATTATTATCAGAAATTATCTTGCTGGCTTCATATTTAATGGCTTTTTGTGTTCCATCAGCCAGATAAAAAATATTGTTATACAGGTTCAGTTCGGCATATGAGGCAGCGACAGCGTTTATATTGTTGACAAACACATTATTAAATATATTGGCTTTTGAATATGTGCCAACTATATCTACAGAGTTAATGTTATTCTTAAAAACATTATAGTAAATCTCATTTTGTAAAGCACTTGAATAGATGCCTTCATTTTGGGAACTGATTGTATTGTATTTAAGAATGACCGATTGACAATCCATGGCCCTGAATGAATGTATATTTCCCTCGAGAATACAATTTTCAATACTGATATTTGCACAGGTACTACCCAGGAAATAGATGCAACTATAGGCATTGGAAGCTTTAAGGTGAAGATTGTGAATGGATATATTGCTCTTTTCATAGCCACTGATCAGGTAACTATTTGTCACGCCGGTAATCACCGGAGGTTCACCTTCACCGTACGAATCCAACGTCACATTATTTGCCCCTATCACTATGGTAGTTTCATTGGCCGTAGTTCCATTCTTTTGTAAATAGGTATTCCCATCCATCCAGGAAATATCGCTCCAGGAATTAAATGGATGGGATATTGTTCCGTCTTCATTTGGATCGGCCAAATTATCAGGATCAATATATACAACCGGATTATTGGCGACGAATTTAACATTCACTTTGGCCGAAGCACTTTTAGCAGGAGTTCCATTGTCAGTTACCTGAATAACAAGGTTGTATTCTGTAAGGCTAAAATTAAATACTTTCGAAGTGGTAGTTGTCAATACCCCAGTCTTACTATCCAATTTAAAGACGCCTGACAGGTTCCCGGATACAATTGAATAAACTAGCGTCTGACCGGCATCGGCGTCATATGCGGTTATTTTAGCTACATAATTATTGCTGAATGTACTTTCCTTTACCAGAATATCATGGGCATTAATAGTCGGGGGTGTATTTGATTCCGGTTCCGGTTCTGGTTCCGGTTCTGGTTCCGGTTCTGGTTCCGGTGCTGGGGGTGGAGTAACTACAACAGGTTTTTCCCCGAAATTTCTCCAATAATTAATTACCCTGTCAGATGGACTTAATTCATGGCCCCTTGGAACATCTATCTGATCTTTATAAGTATACAAAAGTACATTGTCAATTTTCAGCCATTCACTAATCGGATTTCGCCAGATATCGGTGTTGCCACCAAAAAAAGTTACCATTCTGAAGCAATCAATACCCAGTGAGGCAGTTTGTCTAAACAATAAATTGGTTATTTGCAGTACCAGTTTCCCATCAAAATAGGCTTCAAGGATACCGTCAAAATTTCCATTACCATCCGCATTCACTGAATTCAGAACCGTACGATATGTCACATTATGCCAGACACCCGGGGTAGCGTAAGAGATCTCTCCTTTGGCGTAACCAAAATCCACTTTGGAAGGGCTAAAATAGTCTTCCGGATAATTACTCAGTCCCCATGTGAAGGTTTCTCCATAAACATCAACTTTTGAATCGGGATAGTATATATAAAATACGAGCCGGCCATCTTCTTTGAACATCATGCCTGCTGCAAATCCATCATAACCGTCAGGCCTTTCAAAATCGCCCAGTGTTTCTACCGAACCTCCTTTTATTGAAGGTAATTTTCCACCTTTCTGATACTGAAAACCTGGCATAAACATGATATCGTAGGAAACATACATTTCCTCATACTTGCCATTTAAACCAGTCCACCAGTTTGTACCCCCTTCTTCGGGTCCAAGGGAATTTTCAGGATAGTAAATCTGCAATAATTTCGAAGCATTGTCCTTGTCATTCGGGTCCTGGGTAATATCCAAATCCGACTGACGGTTATTCCATTCAGGATAGGACCAGTCTTTCTCCCATTCATTCAGCTTATAATCACCCGGGGTATTGCTCTCGAAATTTTGCTTTAGAATAACGTTCAGATCATCCAGACTATTTTGCGGAAAGATTGTTCCAATATTAATTACTGTGAGTGAAAGGATGATCGCGGCTCTTGAAATATTGCTTATAACCATTCGAAATATTTTGATTAACGATAATTTTTTTTGACTAAACATCGAATTTCGTTGACAAGTATACGAATTATATTGATCAATGGTTTATTTTTTTAAACCACTTTTTGTTAAAATCCCCGAAATCAACCTCCGGCTAATTATTTTTTCACAGGTAATTGTTTGTTGATTTGGAAGTTCTGCAGATGGAGCTGGCCTTAATTTTTTTGAATTTTTAACATTTGACGAATTATTAAAGTGAAAACACAACCAATTTTTTCTTAAGTCGTAATTAAACTAAAAAAGCATGACGTAAATTCCTGTAACAGGCGAAAATGGTATTCATTAAGTATTTAACCACCAAAGCAGTTTATTTAGACATCGAATTCTTCTTTAAAAAAAATATTTATGGGGAAGAAATATAGTATCCTTGTAGTGGATGATAATGTTGAGCCATTAACCCTGGCGGTTATAAGGTGTCTTGGAAATTTACCGGATTTGAATATTCATGTTCTTTCCCTGGATAAGCTGAAATGGCCTTCATTCCAATTTTCAAGATATGTGCAGTCATACTCCTGGGAAGTTGTTCAGGATGATGATCAGGCGTTTGAAAGCATTGCTAAATGGATAAGGAAGGTTAAAGCGGATGTGGTCTTGCCGATGAAAGAAAAAACCGTTCGGATTTTAGCCGAGAGATATAATAAATTCAAGGAATTCACAAATCTTCCGCCCATGCCGGATCCTGCCATATTGGAAATAGTAAGAAACAAATGGCTGTTGTATAATTGGCTGTATGACAATAATATATTACTATCCAGACCCATTCAATATAAGGATCTGGTTGAAAACAGGACAGATCTGAAATCAATCGTCTTTCCCCTCATGATAAAACCGCATTGGGGATCTGGTGGACGCGGGATCACCAGGATTGATAGTATTCAGGAACTTATTAATTATAAGCCGGATAAGGAATTTAAGGCTGAAGAATTGTTAATCCAATCCTTTATCCCCGGCTTTGATATTGACTTCAGCGTTCTGGCTGAAAACGGAGAAGTCCTTGCCTACACTATTCAAAAAGGATTCGATAATGGTAACAAATTCGTTTATTCCAAAGCCATAAAATTCCTTTATGATGACAGGCTATATCAATTGTCTTTACAGATACTTAGAAAGCTGAACTATTCCGGAATAGCACACCTGGATTTTCGATATAATTCGATTGATGATACCTACAGTTTAATCGATTTTAATGCCAGATTCTGGAGCAGCATCTTAGGTTCGTTACATGCAGGTATTAATTTTCCATGGCTTGCCTGTCAACGGGCTCTGGGTAACGATATTTCAAAAACGGGTTACAGGTTTGAGACGTATTACATGACTTATAGTTTCAAGGGATTATTGCCTGTAAACATTAAATATCATCAGTCTTTTTTCAATAGCGAGACAAAATTTGTTTTGAGGGATATTTCTCCCTTTTTTATGCAGGCAGTGAAAAAGCTATTGATCCCTTTTAAAAAGTTAACCCGGACCAGGAAGTCTAGATTTTGTGAATTATCCTGAATCTTATTTTTCTTACAAGTTCCAGAATCATAAGCCGGTGCAGAAGTTTGTTTATTGAATTTTTAATACTTGGATTAAACACATCATTCAGTGATTCCGGCCAGAGAATTCTCATAATCTCTTTAAATAGTTCAAAATTTGGACGGTCAACATAGGTTGGATCAACACTCATGAAAGTGGTGATTAGTTTATTTGAATTGTAAAGATTGAAGTCTTCCTGGGCAATATCTTTTTCCAGTTGTATCTGTGTGCCCCAGTTAGCTAATCTTTCTTCCCAATAGAAAAGGATCATCAGGTTTACATTATACTTTTCACGGAGTACTTTGGCTTCCTCAAGCCAGTTGCTATAATACTTCAAAGCAAAATCAAAACGTTCGGAATAATTGAATTTGGCCAGTATCTTAGCTGTCAGCCTGCTATCATCTTTCCCATACATATCATAACCCGATATAGCAAAATTACCCGGAAGATTCACTTTTTCAGAGAAGTATCTATAATAGTAATGAATCATGGGCAGATATTTTACGCTGGCACTTTCATTGTTGGCAAAATATATTTTTTCAAATTCCGGTTCGATAGTAATATAAGGATCCAGGACATGAAATTCAAGATGAAGCTTTTTAAGAAGTTTTAGGGGAATCCTTATATCTGAACAGGTTTCCTTCATTGTATCTTCTTTATTAATATAATAATACACACCATTTTGAATATCCCTGGTAGCACATAGTAAGGTCCGCGAATCTTTTCCTGCGGTAACGGGCAACATGATTTCATATCTTCTGCTGATGCTGTTCATATAACCTTTGATCATTTCCGCACCGGCGATTGAGGCATCCTGCAATGACATTCTTTCAAATCGGGCATTTGGCCAATACCTTTTGGTTCGGGATTCATTCAGATGCAGATAATGATTTGGCATCAATTGAAATATTTCATCATAACATGTGGTATTACCGATATTTGAATTATTCAGGAACCTGAATGAATCAGATTTGTAAAAATTTTGTTTATCCCTGTTTTGGGTTTTATTAATTCCGGCAATTTTAGCCAATAGAAGTGGCAGTGAGGTGCAATATACTTTATTGTTATTTTTGCAGTAAAATATCTTTCTGGTTGCGGTTGCATCATGCATTAGAAATATCTGGTCAGCTGAAATACAGATCAATACGAATCTTCCGGTATATTTAAATGTTTTCGGAATTATCTTTTCGAAATCCGTTTCATATAATTCTTCAAGGATATCGCCGTTATTGAAAGCTGGATTTTCATAATCAAACAGATCTCCAAGTAGTATAATTTTTAACTTATCTTTTTCATACAAAGTTACTTTTAGGTCAATGTGGCTGTATAATAGGTAAGTTTCATTCAGATGATAGATATTACTTAGCATAGGACATTCAATTTCAACGGGTGAAATAATATACTGTCTTCTGAATTCCAATCGATTGTATTTTGCGTCCCTCATTTTGACAAATTGTGACATTTTTGCTATACTTCCCGGGATTTGTAAATCCTGGATTAATAATGGTATAATCACAGTAACCATTATGTTACAAATTCGTAATATTACTAAATTCAATTAATCCGCGAAAACTTAACAAGAATTAAGTGTAAAATAGTTCCGGATTTATAAATGAAAATGACTTCATGACGGTATTGTAATTTTGTTACCGGCGAGGGGTCGCTTTTTTAATTGCAAATGGGAAACAGGATGAAAAAAGTACTGATTATTTATAAGTTTTTACCTCAATATAGACTTGAATTCTTCCAACAATTGAAAATTGAATTAAGCAAAGAGGGAATAGAATTGACATTGGTTTACGGGAAGCTAAAAAATACTGACTCACTTAAAAATGATGAAGTCGACATTGATTGGGCTTTTTTTATTCCGAACAAGGTCATCAGGCTCGGAAAAACCCAGCTCTTATGGCAACCCTGCTTAGCCCATACCAAAGACAAAGATCTGATCATTGTGGAGCAGGCAAATAAACTGCTTATTAATTATTACTTCTCTTTCATGCGTCATTTTAAACCCTTCAAGTTCGCGTTTTGGGGCCATGGAAGAAATTTGCAGGACGATCCTGCCAGCATCAGAAACAAGTTCAAATACAAGTTTTTGGGATATTGCGATTGGTGGTTCGCTTATACAAATGGGGTTAAACGAATGCTGCAGTCTTATAAATTCCCGACAGACAAAATCACTGTTGTTCAAAATGCCATTGATACCAAAAGCCTGACCCGTTATTATGATGAAGTTTCGGAGGACGATATAAAAGATTTGAAAAACCTTTGGAAAATAGCTGGCGATAATATTGGTATTTATTGCGGTGGCATGTATATGGAGAAGAGATTGGATTTTATCATTAAGTCCTGTCAGATAATAAAAAAATCAGTTCCTGACTTTCATATGGTTTTCATCGGATCAGGGATTGATGCAAACTTTGTGACAGAGGCTGAAAAGAGTTTTGATTTCATTCACTATGTAGGTCCGAAATTCGGAAAGGAAAGAGTTAAATACTTTAAACTGGCTTCGGTACAATTGATGCCTGGTGCGGTTGGATTGGGTATCCTGGACTCTTTTGCACTGCAGGCACCCATTATAACCACTGATCTTCCTATTCATGGGCCTGAAATAGAATATCTTGAAAATGGAATAAATGGAATTATAACGCCGAATGACTTAACAGAGTATACTCAAACAGTTGTGGATATTCTATTGAAGAAAAAGTACCTCAATCTGATTGAAGGATGTGTTCGATCAGCTGCTGTTTATACGGTTGAAAACATGGTTACTAATTTTAAAAACGGGATATTAAAATGCTTAAGCTGATAAAAAGAATCAGAGATTTGATCCTGAGAAAGGTCATTTGGAAAAGGCACAATATTGGCAAAGGATTTCACGCCGGTGCAAGAGTGAGACTTTTAAGCAGAAACAGAATGGAAATTGGACGCAATTTTTATATTGGCCGGGATTCTTTGATCGAGTGTGATGCTAAAATCGGGAATGATGTCATGTTTGGAACCAGGGTTGCCCTCATTGGAAAGTATGATCATCATTACCAACAGATTGGTACTCCTATGCGCAGTGCTTCTCATATACTTGAGCCTGATTACAACTGGAAGGGATTGAATTTAAAGGTGACAATCGGAGATGACGTCTGGTTGGGTTATGGTTCAATTATACTCAGTGGGGTAACTATCGGAAACGGGAGTATTATTGCCGCAGGATCAGTGGTAACCAAAGATGTGGAACCCTATAGTATTTATGCAGGTGTACCCGCCAGGAAGGTTGCGGAACGGTTTGATTCAGAGCAAGATAAATTAAATCATATAACATTGTATTACAAGAAATAATCGCGTTCCATGCCGGATGAATTCACCCTTTTCAGAGAATTCGTGAAAAAGAATAAATACAGAATATGACAGGAATAATCAATTTTTTAAGGGTCTAAAATTTCCACTATGAGACTTATTATTAATGCAGATGATTTTGGTATTTCAGAAGTCGTAAACTCTTCGGTTCTCAGACTGCATGAAAAGGGTATTGTTTCAAGTGCTACCATTATTGCCAAAGGTGATTTCTTTAAAGAAGCAATAGATATAGCCAATAACAATCCAAATTTGGGGATTGGAGTACATTTATGTCTTGATGGAAACCTGAATATTGGAATGGACTATAATACAATAATTCAGCCCGGTTCCAAACAGTTTTACAGTTATGAGGATATTTTGAAAAGAAGATTCAGGTTTTCTTTTGATCCCGATGAGATTTTTAGGGAGTACTGTTTACAAATTGAGTTGGTAATGGATTCCGGTATAAAAATCTCTCACCTCGACCATCATCATCATTTGCATCTATACTGGCCAATCCTGAGACAGGTGATTAAAGTAGCCCGAAAATATGGGATTCGATATATCCGGTCTCAAAAAATGCTTTTGCACAAGCGATACAACTTATTCAATGATGTATATAGAATTATTCATCAGATTTATCTGAAGAAAATGCTCAATACGCAGGATGGATGTTTTGATCCGGAAATCAGTGTGAAAAACGGTGATGAGTTTTTTTACAGGAGACTGGAAAGATTGTTAACTGCAAAAAATACCATCCCTGAAATTATAATTCATCCGAGAGAATCAGATGATCCTGAAACCAGGGTTTTTTCTGATGATAAAATAGCAGACCTGCTTAAAAATCATGAAATCATCAACTATCATGACCTGAATAATTTTCATTCTGGCATCGATGCCTTAATAATACCGGTAAGTTATTTTCCTAAGAACCAGATAGGTCTTCTGATTTTATCTTTATTAACGGAATTATAGATCATTTTATATCTTCCTTATTTTGATCCATTCATATACATGTACCTGGCATGCAGAATCCCGGCTATTTTTTCCCATGTGTAGCTTTCCACCAGCTTTTGGCCATTTTTGCCGATTGAAAGTCTTTTAACCGGATTAACGATCAATAATTCAATCATTTCTGCAATCTCATCAATATTATTGTGATTTACAGATATACCTTCCTCATTTTCTTTGAAATAGCCAAAAATACCGGAATTTTTCGCACATATTATCGGAATTCCCATCGCCATTGCCTCAAAATATACCCTCCCGAAAGTTTCAATATAACTGGGCATAATAAATATATCGTATTTATAGGTTTCATCAGCAATCTGATTGTGATCGATATGATCAACAAATTCAATCTTTTGACCTAATTGCAGGTGATCAACCAATTGTACAAGTTTTTCCTTTTCAGGTCCGCGACCGATAACGGTATAGGTTATCTTATATTTTTCAACCAGTTTACTTACAGCCAGAATGACTTTATCTATATTTTTAAGTTTTATGAGTTCAGCGACAGTCAATATTTTGATGACTCCTCCCGTGATTTCTTTTTGCGGTCGTAAAAATGATTTGTTAAATCCCAATGGGATCAGTTCCGTATTTTTAATTCCGATAGAATTAAAATAGTTAAAATTCGAATAATTGATTGGTGCCACGAAAGATGCGTTATTGATTATCCTCGTAGCGATTCTGTTTGAAATAATATGTTTAAAATAGAATAATTCATTATGCGTGGTAATCATATAGGGTATCTTATACTTCTTGCTTAAAAGATATGCCAGTAAACCATCCGGAAAAATATATTGTGCATGTATTACGTCAAAATTTGTCTTAGTCAGGAGCTGCTTAATTTTACTCCTGTTCAGAAATAATATGGAATAGGCAAGGAGTGAATGAAAATTTCTAACACGTCGGGATGAGAGAAAGGGAAAAATAATAACGGTTATCCCAAAAAATGTGAGTTCAGATCTACCTTTTAACAGGTTGAACTCCGTTTTTCCAGTCAGGATTTTCTTAATATTGGTTTTATACTGGGTAGGTCGGATTATTAAAACCTCATCGTTTTTATAAATCTCTTTATAATGCTTATAGGTTTGAAATACAAAGTCATTACTGCTGATCAAACCAGGGATTGGTAAAATACCCGAAATTGACAATATTTTCATAATTGACTATAAGATTAGTAATTTTTTGTTGCATGGATTACAGGAATAGAAAACATCTAATAAAACCCTGATTGAATTTTAAGTAAATACTCATGCCTTAAATAAAAAGGAGAAAATTTTGTATTTGGAAAAGTATTTAAAAAACTGAACATTTATTCCGGGCAAATGTCTGGTAAAAAAATACTTATAGTCTGATACTTCTTTCCGGGTCTTACGCTTTAAGGAAATAATATCATCAGTACGGCACAAAAAAAGGTCAAACCCCGGAAGGTTAAAAATAATATTCATATCATGCGGTTTTAAGGAGCGCTTAAAACCACGAACAGGGTTTCCGGCCTCTTTGGATGTTATGATAAACGGAGTTTGTATCTTATCAATATCCCTATTTCCATAGAGATCCATTTCAAAGGAATAACCTATTAATTCAGGGTTCAATTTCTTCACCTTTTCTGGCAATAGTTCGAAGTAGGAATCATAAACACTGACAGAAGCTGTAAAGTTTCTGAAATGATATGGAGAACCTTGTAATCGCATAACAGCCTGACCATCATAATTAACTAAACTTTCATAATTTGTCCCCGGGTCATTGAAATTACTGGTTAAAGAAATTCTTGGATAAACAAAATATTTCTTTGTGTCTGCCAGGTAAGCAGTATAATGTTTTTTCCATGAAGATTCAGGCCAGTTAAGAATAACATGACTAATTGGTATTGATTTTAAATCCGGCTTTTTATCAAACCATTCTCTAAAAGCCTTCCAGTGATCAGCACTCCAGGCCTGACCCCACGAGGACGGAAACTGCATGAAAAAAACCTCTGAACCATCGTTAATCGCAATAAAGGGTAATTCAGTAATATCTTCAACCGGCTGACTGTATAATGAAATACCGGCAATCACGGTATCGTGATCATAATATTCCAGTGCTTCCTGAGCATACTCATAAAAATGCGGTGCAACAAAAAGATCATCTTCCAGCAGAATAACTGACCCGTATTGCATTGATAAATCACCACATTGTAAAATGTGATTTTTTAATCCAAGTCGTTTTTCATGACATATTACTTCCTTTTCACCATAAGTCCAGTTAAATGCAAGGGCTATATTTTTTACAGTCTGATCTCCAATATCATTTTTATCAATGCTGATGATCAATTTTGCCTCAGTACTTATTTTTGAAATGCTTAGTGAATGCAAAAGTCTTTTCAAAGATTCAGGTCTGTTATAAGCCGCAACAATAATTACCGGATTATATTTCATATCACTACATATAAAGAAAATTTTACCTTGAGAGTATTTATATTATTCAAATCACTTTTTATTCGCCTTCAGGCTTTCTTAAAAATCCTTTGTACCACACCCTTTCTCATTTTTAAGAAAGGCTCCTCAATCAGGAGCGTAGCGAGTGAAGCCATTATTGTCAGCGCAATCAGATATACCATGAGGCCAAGCCGTCCGGGACTCACGTAATCTGTAACTATATTCACAAATATCGGATGCCAAAGATAGAGGTTGTAGCTTAGGTATCCCACTGTTCGTAAGAAATAGAACCGGCTGAAATCCTGATAATATACGCCTAATATCAACAATAAAAAACACGGCGGAATCAGCGAACGCATAATGATATTATGATAGACCTCACTGTCAGTTCCCCTTGCATGATGAAGGATAATGAGAAACAGGGTAAGTCCGATCAGTGAAAGCAAAGGCAGCCATTTTATCTGTTTTAGCCGGTCCCCGAATTGCGTAAGGATCAGGTTCAGCAATACGCCCCATGCCAGGGCATCAATGCGGTTATGAGTGCCGGTATAGGTATCTTGCTTTACAGTGTAGAAATAGGAAAAATATTTAAATGCAATGCCGGCAATAATAGCAAATACAACCAGTGTATATATGGCTTTCACCCTGTTTCTTTCAGGCACAAATACCTGGATTAAGATATAACCAGTTGGCAGAAGAATATAAAAATGCTCCTCCACGCATAGCGACCATACATGATCAAAACTCCAGTGTACCGGAAGATCTACGTAATTCTGGTAGAAGAACAGATAACGGGGCAGGTCATGCCATGGAATTATATGATCGGGGTGGCTGTTTCTGTAAAATAAGAATGCCATTATCGATCCGAAAGCAAGGAAAAAATAATACGACGGCCATATTTTGAAACCACGCTGTAACAAAAACCGTGGCATGTTGATCTTTTTGAAAGTTAAAAATTCCTTTGTCAGTATGCCTCCTACAAGCAGACCTGAAATTACAAAAAAGAGATCAACACCCAGCATGCCATAGGGCATACGGTGATGAAAGTGATAGAATATTACGGCAATAATGGCGATAGCCCTGAAAATATCAAGTGAAGATATTCTGTCGGTTGAACTCAATATCTTGTATAACTGAAGCTTTTGGAATGAGGCAATTAGCTTTTGACCGACAACGAACCGGCTAATAAAGGCTAACAGATATTTGTAGAATTTATCCTGTTGACGGGTAATACCTGCGAATATTTGAACCATGTTCTGCCTTCTCTTAGAATTTATTCATCCTGAAATTGATAAAATAGCCTCATGGCCTGATAATAACTCCTCTACCCATTTCCGATAAAAGCTTTTTTCTGAAATAGTGCGCCTTGATACTCTGCTGAGCAGAATATTTAAAACGCTCAAAGCCGATTCTCTGAATATGATTGGGAATTGTCTCCGAGAGTAATCCCTGGGTCCCAAAGGTTGCATCTGCAGCCAGTTCCTGGAAGAACTTGCGCGACACCCCTGCATCCCAATAGGGAAATGCAAATACCCTGTACGGAATCTGGAAATTTTCATTCACAAAATCCATACTCTCTTTAGCCTGTAAGAGTTGATCCTCCAAAGCAAGATCCCTGAAGCTGGTATGATCAATACTATGTCCGCCAAGTGCAAATCCCTGTCCGATCAAATCCCTGATATCAGAACTGGTCAGGTAGGGGGAATGTTTTTGCAGAAAGTCAGAATAGTCTAAACCAGTCATTTTTGCGATTGAATCCACCATGTGCCTTAGATCATAAGGTATCTTCAGGACCGATTCTATGACAGAATGGTCAAATAACTGCAGGTCCTTAAGCATGACTGTCACGCCATGTTTGATCTGCCTGTCGTTAAGTTCCTTTATTTTATTTATAACAAGGCTTTTGCGGTGATCGTATCCCAGTTCCTTGTTGTTTATATAGTTTTTCGTGAGAAACAGGACGGGCTCGATTTTCTTTTGCTTCAAAATAGGAGCCATTACCTCATGAACTTCCTTTAAACCATCATCAATTGTCAGTAGCAGGGAATTATCAGGTAGTTTTTTTCCTGTTTGCAGATGGATCAGCAGTTGTTGCAGGTTGATTATTGTAAAATGGCTGCTGAAAAAATCAATATCACGGGTAAATGTTTCTGTGTTCCTGTAGTTATATATGTTATTTACATGTGGCAGATAATGGTCGGAAACAACATGATAATTAACAACCAACGGATTTACCGCGGCCATTTTTCTCAAGCGGTTGAATGATAAGGGGAGGGGAATCCTGTTAAAAATGCTATTCATTAACCTCAATTTCATTTTTTATCCACTCGTAGGTTTTCTCAAGTCCCGATTCAAGCGAAATCGACGGTTTCCACCCCAGAATAGCGGCTGCTTTCGATGCATCTGCTGCTCTTGCCTTGTCTCCCTCGGGTTTTGTTTCATCAAAAACAACATTGATATTTTTACCGGAAATTTTTACAACAAGTGCTGCAATTTCGGCAATGGTGGTTGATTTGTCAGGCCCTATCTGTATATATCCCTTGCCCAGGCCTTTTTCCAATCCAAGGATCAGGGCATTGACTATGTCGTCGATGTGAATAAATGCACGGCCCTGTTTTCCGCTTCCCCATACAATAAAATCTTCCTTGGGATAGCGAATTGCTTTTCGGATCAGTGCCGGTATAACCTGGCTCCGGGATGCGGAATAATCGCAGGGAGCACCATACACATTGTGAAACATGAGGGTAAGGCCCGGGATGCCAAAATCTTTTTCAAGCAACTCGGTTTCGTAAATGCCCATGAGCTTACTCCAGCCATATGCCGATTCGGGATTTGCCGGATAAAGATCTTCCTCTTTAAGCAAGCGGTAATCGAAAGAATTCTGCAAATGAGCAGGAAACGAACAGGCTGTTCCTGCATAAATGAATCCTTTTACCTTGATTCTTTTTGCCAGTTCAATGGCATTCGAATTGATCAGTATATTCTGTCTGAACAGGTTGCTTTGGTTGTTAAATACATAATCAATCCCGGCCACCACATCAGCCAGGTGAATAATATAATCTACTTTTTTGAATGGTTCTATGTCAGTAATTTCCTTTGATAAGTCCAGGTTAAAAAAGTTCTTATCCAAATCAATGAATGGTTTTTTGGATTCCGGATCCATCAAATATGCCAGTTTACCTCTCCATAAATTATCGAGGACTAACACCTGGTGTTTCAATTCAACCAGCTTTTTTACAAGGTTTGAACCAATCATTCCCGCTCCACCAGTAACAAGTATATTTGACATATTCTGTAAAAATTAAATTAGCAGTTAAAAAATATAATACGCTTAATTCTATGATTTGTTAGAAAAACAGGCTTAAATAAGCTTTTATTTACCTTTTTTATCAGCTCCAAAAAGGCCAAGTATTTTCCATTTGGTATAACCACCTATGTATTTGAAGTACTTCACAAAGAGGTGTGAATAGGCAACCGGGCTTTCCGTATGCCTTATATAAAAACGAATATCCTTCATTATATTATAATTGGAACGAATGGAAAACAATGTTTTTACAAAAAGTCCCAGAGACTTGTTCTTTATGTTGCTGATACCGGATGTCTCCGTATCATTCCATACCAGGAGTTCAGGATAAACCATGACCCTGAAACCTGCTTTTTTTGCTCTCAAAGAATAGTCAATATCAGCATGGTATTGCGGAAATACCTTTTCATCAAAATAGCCGACTTTCTCAAAGCAACTTTTGTGTATCAGGACACCCTGACCCAAAAACCAATCAACTTCCATTACTTTATTATACTGTGGACCGTCTTCTTCCCTTGATCCGATCAGCCCCTTATCTCCTGTTCTTGTATTGAAAAAACCACCCAGCCCGAATATGATGCCCGGCTGATTTCTGATCATGACTTTTGAACTGAGGATATCCTGGGTACTGCTCTGTTTCATAATGGTCTGCAGATCGTCAAAGTATCTGTCACACGGGAAGATATCCGTTTCCCATACCAGGATATAATCGCAGTTTAAGTTATGCAGGGCATATTTCATGCCCGTATTCATACTACCGCTGAACCATAGATCACCGGTCCCTTTGAGCAGTATGACATCCGGATAATTGGCCGGCACCCATTCGCCGGTTCCGTCTGTGGAGGCATCATCCACTATGATTGTAAATACTTCGTTCTCCGTGTAAAATCCGGTTGTCTTCTGCTTTTCAAGGATCCCAAGACATTCACGGGTATAATCAAGACGATTAAATACCGGTATTACAATTCCAATTTTACTCATTTTGTGAACTATTTAGGTTTGTGTTATTTCTCCGGTGATATTTTCATTTGAAACTGCTGATACATCAACAATATATAACAAACAGCAAAGAAAACATATATAATCAGCAGCACTAAAACCCGCACCTGTTGCAAGTGAAAGTAATGATCCAATGAACATATATTTAATATAACCGTAATGTTCCTTTATTTTTGTAGTGAACACCTTGAAGAAAATTCCGGCCACCCCTAGTATAAAGAAAAGTCCATACATCACATAACTGCCAATCACACCAATATCTCCGAGGTAAAATCCTTTGCTCAGGCGCAATAAACTAACTTCTTTGCTATAGTCTGAATTAAATCCGGGTACTCCATTTCCTGTAATATAGGCTATAGGATTTTTGAAAAAAGTTGTAAGGAAAAATTTTGTAGCCTGAATACGCACATATCCTGAACCCTGGGAACGATCTCTGTTTGAAGATACAAGCATCTCCATGAAGATATCCTGGAATAAATAAAATACACAAACAGCAGATCCTGCAATCAATGCCGTAATTAAAAGCCTCGATTTAACTCGTCGGCTGAAAAAAATTGCCAAAATCAGAACAAATACCATTAAAGCCATGGTTTGTCTGCCTCCAAGCAAAATAAAGATTGAAAAGGAGGCCAGCATATATATCATATATCTGATTTTATTTGTTCTTAGCCATGCAAACATGCTCATAAAATAACAGAGGGCCAGGTAATCCGAACCAGGAAGATAGATACGGATGGTACCCCGGTGAGATATCATAAACACATCAAATATAACTTTTGGAAATGCGAAATATTGAATCAGATAGAGTGCCATATGAACTATGCCAAACAGGACAAAAATAATTTCAAGATCACGTGGTCTGATTTTGAAATGATGAAGAAGGAAGTACAGAAAATAGTAAAATATAGCCCTTTCAGCGAGAAATGAAACACCCATGGGTTGTTCCCTTACATAACTGGCCGTTATCATGCTTGTAAGGGCCCCAAAAAAAATCAATAATATGAATGGAGCAAAATTCTTTTTAAATAATTGCCGGTCACCATAAACAATATGTAAAATGAGCAAACCTAAAATCAGTATTACTCCCAGTAACTCTACTGCCTTCTGTACAGATCCAAGAGCCTTCAGGCTGAAAAAACCTGTAGAACATATAATTATAACGATTATAATTAAGATATTAATTCTTTTTAACAGCATAATTATTTTACCTTTTGTTCCTTGCTTTTTTCCAAAGATAGCCGGTTGTCTGAACAATGTCATCTTTTTGCAGAATGATCAGGTGCACAAGGTAGATCAGCATCAATACAACAGACAGCCAGGTAAGGTTAATCCATACAGAAACTACCAGCAGCGTGGACAGAACAAGCTTCGGTACCCAGAACCGGAGGATTGTTGACGTTTCAAAACCGAAAGATTTTTTAAAACCATAGTACATCACAAACGGTAAATCGATGATTATAAAAACAAGCGAATAAAACCGGAGCACATGCACCATTGAATATATTGAACCCCAGGCAATGGCGACAATGATCATAATATTTGTGGGAATACCGATTTTCATCAGCATGTTTTCCTTTTTGTACAATATAAAGATATTACCCGTGGTGGAATTAAGCGTTTGGGTCAGGATCAGGATCCCGATATAGGGCAGCAGATCGGCAACCTCTATCCATGTTTCTGACCAGAGCAACCGTACCAGCGGTTTTGCAAAGAAGATCAGTATCACACACACCGGGTAATTCAGTACGCTGATCACTCCCAGTGTATTCAAATATTCCTTGTTTACATCTCCTCCCTTGTCACCATGGTCTTTCAGACTTGGCATCAATACCTTGCCAAAAAGATTGGTGATGACATTCAGAAAGAGATTCAGCAATTTATAGGCGCGGTCATATATTCCCAGGTCCCTTGCACCATATACCTTTCCAATAATCAGATTGTCTGAATTCCTCGCCCAGTAATTCAGCATATTGAATCCCGTGAGATTGCCGATGATGCTTTTGGCCTGGCGGAATCCAACCGCCAGGTATTTTCTTTTCAATATTTTGAATCTTACATCGGTCAGACGGCGATACATCACAATGCGGACAATATTTCCGATAACCGGGGCAAGTATAAGTGACCAGTATGAGAACTTATAATACGCCATTACGATCATGGCAGTTATTTCAAGAATGGTACATACCAGATCAATTACCCCTAAACTATTGAATTTTAGCTGTTTGGAAAGTATGCCAAAGGGTACTGTAACGAGAGAGCGAAGAATAAAGCTTGAAGACATAACAATGGTAGGCCAGAACAGCAAAGGGTTATTATAAAATAATGAAATCGGGTAAGCGAGAGCAATGACAACGATTGTAAGGACCACACCTATTATAACCGCCAGGTAATGGATGGTGGAATAGAATAATTCCTTGTAATCACTCCGGATGATTATAAAGGAAAGTCCGGCATCGGAAAACTGGCCGATAAAGCCGGTAAATACGGCAATAAGGGCAATCAGGCCGTATTCTGAGGGAACCAGCAACCTGCTAAGTACAATACTTGATAAAAAACTCAGAATTTGGGTGAAATAACTGTATCCGCCGAGTATGATTATATTCTTAAATAGTTTTTTTCGAAAACTCATCCACGAAGGTGCTTGATTTTATTTAGAACTTTATTAATATATACAATGAAAAAGGATGAAAGGAGTTCCGGGAATTTGAAATGACGATCTTCAACAAGCCTTTTGTCATGCCATGCAAGGGCTTCCTTGTCTCTTCTGAGTTTGCGTCCCAGCAGGTAAAATCCATAATTTGTCCGTACTTTTTTGTATTCTGACTCCAAAACGGGGAACAACTTTTTATAGATGAACAACTCTCTTTCGCGCAGGTTCAGATTGGTACGAAACCGGTCGCTATATTTGCTCGTGTAGGTTGCTTCATGCCGGCGGGTGTAGCTCAATACCTGGAATACATAGCCCAGGTCGGAAATACTTAGCAATTCATAGGCGAGCGAGGTGTCGAAATGATAGCTGTTATAGCTGAAGATCACAGGATATTCCTTCGTTTTCTTCAGGGTTTCCACCCTGTATAACACGGTGGTTTCGGAACCGGTGATCATGATCTTGTTTGACAGTTGTTCCAGCAATACATCCTTTCCTGAAAACAGCTGTCCGTTATAGAAATTTAACCCGTCACAGTTCACATGACGGTTATCCAACCGGAAAGCGCTGCAAAATCCTGCAGAAGGATATTTCTCCATCACCTCCACCATTTTCTCCAGGAATTCCGGCATGATCCAGTCATCTGCACAAACCACCTTGAAATATCTGGCACCATCTGCCAGATGTTTATACGTGTTATTGAAGTTGGTGGTCATATCAACGAAATCTTCATTGGTGATCACCCTGAACCGTTTATCCCTGGCTTCAAAACTGTCGGCAATTTCCTTGCTTTTATCCGTGCTTCGGTTATTGATTACATGACATTCCCAGTTGGAATAGGTTTGTTTCAAAATGCTTTCAAGGCATTCATGCAAATATCTTTCACCATTGTAAACTGGCACACCTATCGAAACAAGCGGCCCTGCGGGGGTATTTCCTGAATTCATGGATTCTGTTTTCCCTATTGCTTTGTTCGTTGAGGCAACCATTCTTATTTATCGGTAATCAGCAGTTTCCCATTGACCTTGTTTCCTGATGTGCCCATTTTATAAATATAGGCTCCCGGTTTCACTCCTGATTCACTGAGACTGATAACAGCCTCGCATGTGGCACAAAATACCCGGTGCAGTATCAGTTTCCCTGTCAGATCAAAAAGGTCGAATGCCAGATCGGAGTTTCTGTTCTCCATCACAATTGTAATCTGGTCTGTTGACGGATTCGGATAGATGAAATTCGTTGCATCCGCAATGTCAGTGACCGCAGACGGCAAGTCTACCCGAATAACAAACGACTGATCAACATTCACCGTACCATCACTGACCCTGACTGAAACGCCTGAATTTCTCGGATCACCGGTTTGAGGCACTCCGGCCAGCAGTTTTGAGTTGGGATAAAATGTAAGCCAGGATGGCTGCAGGTTCATTGAATATATGAGTACGTCATTTATGTCAGGATCAGATACCTTGATTGAATAGATATATTGTATGCCGGGGAATCCCGTGTCAGGTGGTGTACTGGTGAAAACAGGGGGGTCATTTACCGGATTCACAATGATCTCGAGGTAAAATGTGGCGGAAATGGCTCCTGACGGATCGCGAATATAGGATTCAACATAAAGGGTCCCGTTATAGTTTAGATCCGGTTGCACCGTATTCCCGCTAATCGTATAATTCAATCCCGGTGACATTAACAGGGTAAGCTGGTCAATAGTATTATCGGGATCGGTAACATTAAAATTGTTAAGATTCACAATATAGGTGTGATCTTCGTCAATTGAAACAGCGGGCTGGCTGATGTAAACCGGTGAATCGTTGATGCCGTTCACGGAGATGGCAGCCGGGTAAGTGGCCCCCTGAACGGAGCGTCGCGGACAGCCACATTGACGATCAGGTTTCCATAATAATTGACCGCCGGCGTAACTGTATTTCCGGTAATTGTATAATTGTTCCCGGGCAATACAACAAGTTGAAAGGTAGACGGATCACTGTCCGGATCAAATACGGTGAAATTCGACAAATTCAGTAAGATCTGGCCATCCTCGTTCATGCTCAGGGGTTGTTGGGTTGTAATGGCAGGGGCATCATTTACCGGCGTTATCGTAAATTCTACCGTATCTGCATCCGTTTTAAAGAAACTTCCTCCCTTTCCGCGATCAGTGGCCGTAAATATCACACCTGCCGTTCCGTTCCAGTTTGTGTTCAACCGGGGTAATGACAACCTCGCGGCCGGCACTGATGTTAATGTTCAGATTGGCCGTGCCAATTTGTGTCACAGTCCATGTAATATACTGATCGGCATCTTCCACGTCATATACATAATTATCGAGCGGAATGGTCGTAAAGGCAGAACCTTCGGATACCGCCTGATTTGGAATGGTTGAAATAACAGGGGCGGAATTATAATAGGCAATGAATTTCTGATACCAGAGATTGGCCATCTTGGAATATCCGGCAGCGCTGGGATGAAGTCCCTGGGGATCGGTAGCACAAAAATCCGGCGAATTATAATTGTAATTAAACCCGGCATCATGTTCCATATCCACAATGACAATTTTATCCCCGTTATTTATCCTTGTTTGCGCCATGGCTTTTATGGTATTGTTCCACAAGGATGTTGTATAGGTCCTGGGCGCCTCATTGCCATTAGATAATTTCCTTCTGTTAATGATCAGTGCCAGGAATACGGTGACCTGTTTATGAGCCCTGGCCTCATAGGCATCTATCTGATCAAGTATTCCGGATACACGCTGGTTTGCAACTGCATCCGGTTCATCAGCCGTACCATCATGGGTAATATCGTTTGTTCCAATACTCAGCAATATAATATCGGGGTTAAATACATCCAGATAAGGTCCTGAAGTTTCCTGGATGCCCCATCGTGGATCATACCCTGAAATCAGCATGGTCTCCAGATACTGGTCACGAGTACCGCTGATTCCTGCATTCTCGCAATCGGCAAAATAATCACATCCTGTGGATTTGCTACCCACAAAATCAATATTATAACCGGCAGCGGTAAGCAATAATTTCAAGTCATGCCGGTATGCTTTTCTTTGTCCCGGTGTTTCAGTTCCATCCATCCAGCCTTCTGTCATTGAATTTCCAAGTGGCATAATCTTCAGCGTCTGACCCGTGACAGGGGTTATAAAACAAGCTAAAAAAAGGAGTGACTTCAGATTGGGAAAAATTGAAAATTTCATCATAATCGTTATGGAAAATATGAAAAAAGGGTTTTATCCCGGGCAAATTTATTTAACTATTATAATTCTTCCGATATTATTTAGAACCTTGTTGCTTATATGCAAATAATAGATTCCGGTTTCAACCTCATTCAGATCGAGCCTGAAGGTGTAAATATTGGCCGGTACCATCGCTTTCAGAATCACCTTTCCGTTTGCATTAATTACTTCCAGTTGTGCAGATTCAAATGTCTTTCCAAATTGTATGTGTAGGTAATCCTTTGCCGGAACAGGGTAAATATGGATGCCTGCCTCTTCCAGATCAACCAGTCCATCCGGGACCTCTACAAGGATCGTAAAATTTTGATCAACATCCACCTTCCCATCGGAAACCCTTAGTTTTACCACATGGTAGCCTATGTCAGAGATGGATGGACTACCGGATAAAATCCCCAGATTTTCAGAAAATGATAGCCAGTCGGGTTTTTGAATTACTGATTTTGTAAGGTTTTGATCGTCCACATCGTTCGCCGTGAAAACATAGGCATACAATTCGTCAATAATTGCAACAGGCTCAGCTTCGGAAGTGATCTCGGGGGGATCGTTCACCGGATTAACAGAAACCATCGCATGAAACACCTGGCTGTCGTCATTCAAATCACCGGCAATCAGGTTAACTGTCAGCTGACCGGAAAAATCAACATCGGGAGTTACGGTATTGCCGCTATTCGAGTAGTTGGTTCCCGGTTGCACCTGAATGGTAATATCTGATGAAGGATTATCGGCATCAGTGATCGTGAAATCCAATTTCTGTAAATTAATGGCAACCTCCTCATCGGTATTTAAAGCTGCCTGGGCAGTTATCACCGGGGGATCATTCACGGCGTTCACAGTGAGATTATAGATTTCATAAATAGTAGCATGCCCATCGGTAATACTGATCTTTACCTCCTGGGTACCGATATCCATATCATCCGGCGTACCTGAAATGACTGCTGATTTGCTGCCGCTTACACTGACGAAATTAAGCCATGAAGGCAAATTCACAGCAGACATGTTGATCACATCTTCCGCATCTGAATCAGTAACAGTCAGTGTATATGAATAGGGAGTATCTTCGTCGGTATTTGTCTGGGGTGTGGAAGTAACTACCGGATCATGAAATATGTTACCAACGGTAATTGTGTATGTTTGCTGGGTTTCCTTGTGTCCGTCAGAAACGCCAAGGGTGACGATGTGATCGCCAATATGACTGTGCCCCGGAGTCCCTGTGAGGGTTGCTGTCTTTTGTCCGGCAACGGCATTCCATGTGAGCCAGGAGGGTTTGGTGATGGCACTTATTGTCAGCACATCTTCCGTATCAATATCTTCTGTCACAGCGGTGTACGAATAATTCACCCCTTCCGTTGCGCTGGTCACCGGAATGGATGTAAAAACCGGGGCAAAATTACCTGCAGCGCAATGTCCATCAGGATTTCCTCCGTTGTAAAAAGAGGCTGCTTCAGTTGCTGTAACAGCACGGTTATATACAGCGACTTCATCGAGAGCACCTACCAAATGATATTCCGCTTCCCCCTCAAATTCACGGTTTAAATATCCAATATTAAGTGGAGTTGGAAGGTCTGCCATAAAAGAGTTCGCATAATTGACATAGATGCTGGCTTCTTCAACACCGTCGACATATAATTTATTTAACTTGGTTGCGCCATTCCGCACAGCCACTATATGATGCCATGCACCATCATTGATAATGGATGTTCCTGTTAATGTGTTTAGAACACCTCCGTTATCACGCAGTTCAAATTCTGCATGCGTACCTGAAACCTGGTCAGTTCCTACATAAAAGAAGGCAACATTATCATAGTCAAGCCTGTGCCGGGCAATACATACCATTGTAGATGAAGTATTTGTCTGCAGCCAGAATTCAAAGGAGAAACTCGCGTTATAGGTCCAGTCAAATTCAGTTCCTATGTCGGGAATGTCCATTTTAGTAGTGCCATTGAAAATCTGGGCTCCGTTTATTTTCCCTGTTGTGGTGACCGGCGAAACAGATGCGGTGGCATCATGCGCCAAATAATGATCTGCATAAACCGGTCCTGATTTTTCATCCAGCTTTAGCAATAGGATGAGGTTATCTGGACAGACTGTACCTTCAGCAACATAAATTCTGAAAGTCTGGGTATCTGCAGGTGCCATTCCATTATCCGCCCTCACACTCACAAGTCCGTTGACATCCGTTGAAGCAGGTGTCCAGGAAATAACTCCCGTAGTTGAATTGATGGTCATTCCGGAAGGTTTTACCAGCAGCGTGAAATTCATGCCGGTTGGTATGCCACCCGCTTTAACCGTATAGGCATATGGAGTACCCACAATGGCAGTTGTTTTTGGAATGGAAGAAATCCTGGGATTGGGACCGTCGCATATACCCATTCCATTGCCTGCCAACGCGAACTGGGATGAGATTTCAAGTGAAGACAGCGCCCTGTTATAGATGGCTACTTCATCAAGAGAACCCCGGTAAAAATAGCTGTATGTCAAATTGCCTCCGACGGTATTTTTCAGATTGCAGATTTGAATATCATCCGGAATGGTAAAATGGCCGGAAAAATTGTAATTAATCTGGCTTTTTACCACTCCGTCGATATACAAATAACTGTTTTCAGAGGCTGCATCCCGCACAAAAGCAACCATATGCCATGCGCCATCATTGTAAGTGCTGCTCGTCTCTAAATTCTGCCGGTTTCCGTAAGAATCCTGAAGAATGAAGTTTATATTGCCCAATATGTTGATTCCGGATGACCAGAATGCCCCTGATGGTGTGCCGTTGCGATAATCTCCCTTGCTGATTATAACATGGTTCTCAAGGTTATAGTCAATCTCGGTGAATTTTACCCAGTAGGCTATCGTAAAACTCGAATTTGCCGGAAAACTATAAGCCGAAGCGTTAGGTACCACTGCCTTATTACCCGTAAATGTGCCGGATGTATAAAAGTAATGTGAAGTGCCCACCATGGAGCTTTCATCCACAGTTAGCTCAACATTGCTTGTCGCGTGGTGGTCACCCGTTTTATCAAGAAGAATTATCCCTTCCGTTTCGTCCATGTTCCAATAGGAAACCAAACCTGCAGGACAGACTTGTGCAAAGATTCCCGGAAAAAAGAATGAGGAAATAACCAGTATAACCATTCTTGCGAGAACGCCATAATTCTTCATGATAATAACGGATTTAGCTAAACAGACAAATTTTATTTAATTATCGTGATTTTGCCAATATTATCTACCGTACTGTTTTTGATGTGCAGAAAATAGGTTCCGGTTTTAACCTCGTTCAGGTCAAGCCTGTAGGTAGAACTGTTGGCCGGTACAATTTCTTTCCTGATGACACTCCCGCTTGAATTAATCACTTCCAGTTTAGTGGATTCAATAGACTTTTCAAACTGTATGTCGAGGTAATCTTTAGCCGGAACCGGATAAACTTTTATGCCGGCGGCTTCCAGATCATTCAGGCTACTTGCTGTTTCTACCACGATCACAAAGTCATAGTCCACATCAACCTTACCGTCCGATACCCGAAGGATAACAAGAGCCTGGCCCACGTCAGCGGGCTGAGGTGTTCCTGTAAGAACGCCGGTTGATGCTGAGAATGCCAGCCAATCGGGTTTCTGTACTACAGATTTTGTAAGAGTTACATCATCCACGTCGGTTGCCGAGAATATATAAGCATACAGATTGCCTGTTTTAACACTCAGATCGGGAAAAGTACTAACTACAGGAGGATCATTCACCGGATTCACTGTGATCGCGGCCTGGAAGGGTTGACTGTTTGTACCGGGATCGCTCGCAATCACATTAACAATTAACTGACCATTGAAATTGGCAGCAGGGTTTACAGTATTTCCGGTGAATGTGTAATTGGTACCGGCCTGAACCTTCAGGGATATGTCTGTCAGAGGATTGTCTTCATCGGTAATGGTGAAATTGGCCTTCTGAAGAGTAATGGCTGCGTCTTCATTCGTACTCAATGCAGCCTGGGCTGATATTACAGGAGCATCATTAACGGCAATAACTTCCAGTGTATAGGTTTCATGAATGGTTGCCTTTCCATCGGTGATGCTGATATCCACGCTGCTGCTTCCAATATCGGCATTGCCCGGTATTCCGGTAAGCGTGGCACTCCGTGCATTGGCTGCATGTGTGAAGGTAAGCCATGAAGGTTTGCTGACTGCTGTCATATTGATGTTATCACTTACATCGACGTCTGTAACTGTCAATGTATATAAATAGTCAGCATCTTCGTTCACAGAGGTTACATGGGTGGATGTCACCACGGGGGCATTGTTAATATCAACTACCGTGATAACAAATGATTGGTCCTTTTGTAATTTCTGATCAGATACCCGCAGGGTCACATTGTTTGCACCCACAGCATCCGTGCCGGGTATACCGGTAAGTGTAGCTGTTTTCTGCCCGGGGATCCAGGTAAATGTAGCCCACGAGGGTTTGGCAACTGCCGAAAGTGTAAGTACGTCAGCCGCATCGGGATCCTCAACGGTGAAAGTATAGCTATAGGCAGCTCCCTCAATGGCATCGGTAACCGGGGTTGAAGTTACGGCAGGGGCAAAGTTGCCCAGCGCACAATGTCCTGTGGGAAGTCCGCTGTTATAATATGAAGCGGCTTCGGAAGCAGTAACCGCACGGTTGTAAATGGCAATTTCGTCCAGTGTTCCGGTAAAATGATATTCCGGTTCGCCCACCAGTTTACGGTGAAAATATCCTACATTGATCTCGGTAGGATCATCAGCTATAAAGCTGTTCGCATAAACCATGGCCTGACTTGCATCCGCAACACCATCCACATAAAGGATATTTTGATTTGAACTTCCGTTGCGCACGGCAACAACATGATGCCATTGCCCATCCGCCACATTCTTTGCACCCGTTATGGTAGCAATGTGAGCCCCGTTGTCTCTTAATTCGAACACAGCCTTGCCTGTAGTATTGGTTGAAACGTACCAGCTGGCCACATCGGCATAGTCAAGACGGTTTCGGCCAACGCAGACCATGTTGGATAAGCTGGTGGTTTTTAGCCAGAACTCAATGGAAAAGCTTGAACCTACCACCCAGTCGAATTCCGTACCGTTGTCAGGAATATCCATTTTGGTAGAAGCATTGAACAATTGAGCTCCGTTGATTTTGCCCGTTACAGCCGAAGGGGCAACAGAGGCCAGGGCATTGTGTTCGCCATAATAATCAGCATATAGCGGACCTGACGTTTCATCCAGTTTCAACAATACCAGGAGATTATCCGGACAAACAGTGGCTTCGGATATAAATATTCTGAAGGTTTGTGTATCAGCTGGAGCAATTGTATTGTCAGCTCTTACTTTTACCAGGCCATCATCCGCAATGGATGCAGGTGTCCATGAGATAACACCGGTATTTGCGTTTATTGTCATCCCTGTGGGCTTTGTGAGCAGTGAATACTGCATACTGCCCTGGGATCCCCCGGCACGCACTGTATAAGTGTAAGGTGAACCAACGGATGCCACTGTTTTGGGTACCGAAGAAATATTCGGATTCAATCCATCACAATATCCAACCCCAATATTTGAGCGGGAGATATAATTACTGATTTCTGCCGCTGTAAGCGCCTTGTTGAAAATACCTACCTCATCCAATGCACCCTTGTAATAATATCCCATGATGCTGTTGCTCATCAGGTAACCAAAAGCAAAGTTGGATGAATTGGTAAAATTACCTGCATAAACATGATCCTTCTGGGCTTTAACAACCCCATCCACATAAAGATAGATCATGTGCGCATCATAATCCCTTACGCATGCCACCTGGTGCCAGTTGCCATCATTATACATGGTTGCACTTTCAATCTGTTGAAAATCTTTCTGGGAATCAGCCAGCAAAAAATTGACTTTTCCGGAGCCATTGACACCGGTTGAAAAGAATGCTGCCTGGGGCGCGCCTCCGCCATAATCACCCTTGCTGATTATAACATGGTCCTGGCCGCCATAATCAACTTCCGTAAATTTCATCCAGTATACGATGGTGAAACTTGAAGTGGCAGAAAATGCATAATCTGCATGGTTGGTAACCGTAGCCCGGTCAGTATAATCAAAGTACTGGGATACGCCTACTTTTCCGTTAACATCTTCTGATAGTTCCACATTGCTGCTGGCATTATGGCCACCAGCAAAATCAGTGAGTGTCAATCCGCCTAATTCATCCAGCTTCCAATAGGATACCAGGCCTGTTGGACAAGTTTGCGCACTCAGACTGCCTGCAGACAGTAATGCAGCAAAAAGGAAAATCAGTCTTGAAAACAAACGAAAATTTCTCATATGAAGTTGAATTAGTTATTGATAGTTTCTTAATTTTTGGATAAGGGTTTGCAAAATTGAACAAAAACATAAAAAACCAGGGACTCTTTTAATAATTGAGTCCCTGGCTAGTGCTATTAAATCGTTAGAATTACTTTGTTACAACGAATCTGCCTATATTATTCAAAGTTGAATTTTTCAAATGCAGCAGATAGGTTCCGTTATTCACACCATTCAGATCAAGTTCATAAGTTGACTGATTGGCAGGAATGGTTACCTGTTTGATTGTTTGTCCGTTGGCTGAGATCACTTCAAGCTGGGTTGCTTCGGCCAGTCTTTCAAACTCAATGTTCAGGAAATCCCTGGCGGGAACCGGGTAAATACTGATTCCTGCTGATTTAAGATCATTGAGACCTGAAGGATTATTAACGTCGAGTATGAAATCAAAATCAACATCCACAATTCCGTCTGAAACACGCAGGATAATCAGAGTCTGACCTTCATTATTGAACAAAGGAGTACCTGTCAGTACGCCTGTCGAGGCTGAAAATGCAAGCCAGGAAGGTATCTGTACGGCTGATTTGGTAAGGGTTGCATTTGCATCTGCATCTTCTGCGGTAAAGACATAAGCATACAAGTCGCCAACATTTACAGTGAGATCAGGTGTGGTTGAAGTAACCACCGGTGGATCATTAAGAGGATTAACCGTAATTGTGGCTTCAAAATCCTCACTGCTGAGATCCAGGTCACTGACTGATACAATAACAGTAAGCTCGCCGTTGAAATTGGCTTCCGGAGTTACAACCGTACCTTCAGCTGTGTAGTGTGCACCTGATTTAACGGTGAGTGTCAGATCCGAAGCAGGATTGTCCACATCGGTGATCGTGAAATCGGATTTCTGCAGTGTAATGGCAACATCTTCGTCTGTTGAAAGGGCAGACTGGGCTGTAACTTCAGGAGCATCGTTCACAGGGGCTACTACCAGCTGGTATGTATAGGGTACTGTAGCAGTACCATCGCCAATAGTGATATCAATGGTTGAGCTTCCTACGTCTGAATTGGTTGGTGTACCTGACAAAGTAGCTGTTTTAGTGCCATCTGTATAGTCAAAGGCCAGCCAGGAAGGTTTGGAGTTTACAGTCATGTGTATCACATCGGCAGCATCGGCATCCGTTACAGTGAGGGTATAAGTATAGGGGTCATCCTCATTAACAAGCGTATTGGGAGTGGAAGTCACCACCGGAAGATCATTTACGTTTTCAACTATGATGGTAAAGGACTGGTCGATCTGCATATGACCATCGCTAACGCGCAGGGTTACCGGATAATTTCCGATAGTCAGATTTGTGGGAGTACCGGTGAGTGTGGCAGACTTCTGGCCTGCTGAAAAAGTAAATGTAAGCCAGTCAGGTTTCGTTACTGCAGTCAGGATAATTAAATCGGTAGCATCAACATCCTCCACGGTAAATACATATGAATAAGGAATATCCTGTTTTGCTGCTGTAACCGGAGTGGAAGTAATTACCGGTGCGAAATTACCTAAAACGCAATGACCAACCGGATGCTTGTTATTATAAAATGTATTTGCTTCTGACGCTGTAACAGCCCGGGTGTAAATACCTATTTCATCCATTGTTCCGTTAAAATGATATTCATTTTCCCATTCATTTTCCCGGTTAAGATAACCTATGGTAATTTGAGTAGGATCGTCTGCGCTGAAACTATGCGGATAAACCACATTGACTTCATTGTCCAGTGCGCCATCAACATATAGAATATTCTTTCCGGTTGAACCGTCTCTTACAGCGATGACCTGATGCCATAAGCCATCCGTGATCACTGTATTTCCGGACAATGCCTGGTAATTGCTCCAGGCATCCCGCAGTTCAAATTGAGCAGTTCCCGAAGTGTTGGTACCTGCGAACCAAAAAGTTCCGTTTGAGAAACTATGTCGGGCAATACATACCATATCGGCTGCGGAGGTTGTTTTAACCCAGAATTCAAATGAAAAGCTGGCACTGGTGCCCCAGTTAAATTCTGTGGTATTTTCAGGAATATCAACTTTGGTTGCAGCGCCAAAAACCTGTGCTCCGCCAATGATGCCGGCAGTAGCAGAAGGTGATGGGGATGATGTTGCATTATGTGCACCATAGAAATCGAAGTATGTGGGGCCGGAAGTTTCATCCAGCTTAAATAATGCCAGCAGGTTACCCGGGCATATAGGCGCTTCTGCAAGGAATATCCTGTAGGTTTGAGTATCGGCCGGCGCTATACCGTTGTCGGCGCGTACTTTAACCAAAGCGTTAACGTTGATACTGGCAGGAGTCCAGGAAATCACACCCGTGGTTGAATTGATCGACATACCGGTAGGTTTGGTAAGTAATGTATAGGCCATACCGGCTGATAATCCGGTTGCACGAACCGTATAGGAATAGGGACTGCCAACAGTGGCTATTGTTACCGGGATTGAAATAATATTTGGATTATATCCGTCACAATATCCTATACCCAGGTTGCCCTTGCTATTGTGGTCAGTTATTTCAAGCTGGGTTAAGCTGCGGTTATAAATGGCCAATTCATCAAGTGATCCGGCGTACCTATATTCAGGATCGCCATTACGCAACAGGTAACCAACGCTGATATGAGATGAGGATGAAAAATTGGAAGGATAGTCATAGGTTACGGAAGCCACCGGGGAACCGTCAATATAAAGGACGTTTTTATGGATTTCTCTTACAGCCACAACATGGTGCCATGCACCATTATTATATGAGCTTGCACTGATCAGACTCTGGAAATTGCCATTGGCATCCCGCAGATCGAAAAATATTTTGCCGGTATTGTGTTCTGTCCCAATCGCCCAATAAGTGCCCGAAACATAAGGGTCACCTCTTCCGATAACGATGTGGTCATACATACCAAAGGATACATCTGTGAATTTAATCCAGAATTCAACGGTAAAACCTGAATTGGCAGGAAAATTGAAGGCGGTTGCACTGGCGATATCCACCGTGTTCGAACCGCTGAGGATCACAGCACTGCCAACTCTCCCACTTGCATCACTGCCCAGGGGAACATCCGTGGCCGCATTATTGGTGCCATAAGCATCATCAAGGACAGTTCCGCTGGTCTCTTCCAACTTCCAGTAAGAAACCATTCCTGTGGGGCAAGTTTGGGAATATCCGTAACTGACAAGGAATGCTGCCAGTATGAGCAAAAGTAGTTTGTGGTGTAAATTTTTCATGTTCATAAATGTTGAATTAGTTTATTCTAAATTGGTACGTTTAAAATGTGCAATAGTTTCGTTTATGACCATCTGGTTTTATTTCGCCTTAAACATGGCGCAAATTTAATTTATTTAGCACTTCAGATGGCAATGATATTAATCATTTTGATCAATGCGCAGGTGTAAATGACAAACTGGACTTTTCCATTGTCGGTTTTCTACAATACCTGATGCGCTCCGCGCAATAATTCATAATTTCTTGATATATTTCTTAGGAATGACTGATGTCTCGAAGGCCGGATCGGTTTCCTCCCCGCGGACAATCCTGAAAAACCGTTCCCTTAATCTGGTAAGGATCGGTCCGTTCGGATTCAGGGGAAGTCCGTCAATTGAATTGATCAGGACCAACTCAGCCAATGTGCCGCAAATGGCAAGTTCATCGGCAATCAGCACTTCCGTATGGTCAATAGGCCTTCGGACAAAAGGAATTTTCAAGGTCCCGGCCATGGCTTCGATAAATTCAAGTGTAATGCTTTCAAGTGCACCCTCTGAGGCGGGTGGGGTATAGATCACGCCATCCCTTACCATCAGCACACACGATCCGGTTGCTTCTGCAACACGGCCTGCGCCATTTAAAAGGATCATATCCGAATAATTCCTGGATTTTCCTTCCATGCGGGCCAAACGACCCATCTGGTAATTTGAGGATGTTTTGATCCTGGCAGGAAGCGCTGAATCAGAGGCACGCTGCCAGGTGCTGATACCCAGGTCAATGGGTTCGGGAATTACCTTATCCTGGTGATAGGCTGTCAGTATCAGATCAGCCTTGGTCCCTTCTCCCCAGTGGCCTTCCACTACATAGAGGGTGGTTCGGGCCCACATATCACGTTCTTTGGTAAGAAGCGTTCCCATAAGCTGGAATATCGCGTCCTCATACTGCTCATACGTCCATGGACAGGGAATGTGCAGCAGCCGGGCCGACCGCAATAATCTTTTGTAATGTTTCTGAAGAAAAACTATTCCGAAATTCCCATGAATATCCCAATAGCCCTTGATCCCTTCAAATACATTTAATCCGCGTGTGACTGCCTCGCAGCCAATATGTAAAACCGCCTGGTCCCAGGGAATGATCTTGCCATCCATATAGGCATAGTCGGGACGTTGTAATTTAGTTGCCATGATTCTATTGATTTGAAAATTTGAAAATTTAAAAATTTGAAAATTTAATGATTGAGTCCACTCCGAAAAGTGTTAATATAGCCACAAAGGCACAAAGACACAAGGTATTAATTTTATAATACCTTAGAGATGAAATAAATAGTATCCTTAGTGACTTAGTGACTTTGTGGCGCATTTCAATAATTTTCTTTTTGTAGTAGATTCACGATTTGAAGATTTATTGATTTAATGGTTTGATGAGTCCTTTGGAAAGAAGCATTCCTGCGGCTTCCCGGATGATACTCAGTTCCATTCCCGACAACATGCAGATGTCAGTTAGCGTATGCCTGCCATCGGAATAATTCAGCACCCATAAAAAGGCAAGCTGCAATTTTTTACTGTCGTTCCTTCCCCCCACATTGTCGTATAATCCGCGTTTGCCTAACTGCGGTTCTCCTTTGGGGAACTGGTTGACATAGGTACGGTCCGCTTCAATAAATCCGATGATATGCTGAAATACAGCCAGGGAATCGCTCAGCCCCTTTTCCGAAACAAGATCAAAATTGTCGGCCGAGGTATGATATTCCGGATATTCACCAAACGGAACCCGTGTTATATTACCCACAGGAAGGTTAAATCCGGGAGAACAGAATTGCCTTTCATCGTATCCGTACGGTATGAAATTTATGATCTCCGATTGCACCGGCCATTTGGATAATGCATATTCCACAATCCGGTCGATCCGGGCCGTGGCCTGCCTCGACCGTTTATAGGTGAATATGCTGTCGATTCCCAGCAGGGAAGTGACAAGTCCGTATTTGATGCGTCCAAGGTTACTTTCATTCCGGGCCAGCCAGGTGACGGCTCCGATGGTTCCGGGTATGAACAGAAACCGGTAGGAATAATACCGGTGCGAATTGGCCAGTTCCTTTGCCAGGTTCATACATACGGCAATTCCCGAAAGATTATCATTGCACAGGGAAGGGTGGCATATATGCGTGGAAATCAGGACTTCTTCTTCAGAGTCGCCTTCCAGGAATAGTTCTCCATAGGTAAGATAACCCTGGGAAAGGTCGGTGTCAATGACAACATCGTATTGTCCTTCTTTCAGCGATAATAACTGGTTATGACTGATGCAGAAACCCCAGTTTTCGGCATAATATGAGGTACGGTATGGTACAAGATCCGGCTTATCGGGTATGCTGAATAAATGCGGTTTTAAGTCGGCAAGGCTCATTTTGGCCTTAACCGGGGTGCTGTAATTCAGCACATGGAGATTCAGTTTTTTAAAATCGACGATTTTCTTGCCGGCCGGGTCGAGTATATAGGCGTCGCGTATGTTCCATTCCCTGGGAATCTCCCAATCAAGAACCTGCGTACCGGTGGGCACTTCGTGGATCTGAAGGGGAATATGTGACCCGATGAGGCTGAGGGTTTCCCTTACGCCGTTGCCGGTGATGCTTCTGCAAATGGGGAATAATTCTTTAATAAACTCAATCATAAATTTAAATTTAACCACAAAGGACGCTAAGGATATCACAAAGAACACTATGAAAAATCAAATGTGCCACAAAGGCACAAAGTCACTAAGCAATATTAACACAAAGGAACCAGAGGATATCACAAAGAACACAAGGCAATATTACCACAAAGGACTCGAAGGATATCACAAAGAACACTAAGATCTTTAAAAACAATTTGAAGAATAATCAGAGAATCACTCTTTTAATTCCGTCTTTGAGATGTTTAACGTTGAAATTCACCAGTAAACCCAATTTACAACCAGAAAGCTTTAAATAAGTCAGCATTTGAGCCAAATGAATATCTTCAAGAGATTTAATAGCTTTAATTTCCACAATTATTTGATTTTCAACCAATAAATCTGCTCTATAACCAATTTCAAGTTTTCTTTCTTTATACACTAAAGGAATTGGCCATTGATTCATAACCATTAATCCGGTTTCTTCAATTTCGTATAAAAGACATTCTTCATATGCACTTTCAAGCAGACCAGGGCCTAATGCAGTATGTACATTAAACGCACAATCCAATAACTGTTTAAATACAACTTCAATATTCATTTCAGTTGTTGAAAATTAAAAAACCTTTGTGTTCCTATTAATTCATTTATCCTTTGTGTTCCTTTGTGAAATCCTTAGAGACCTTTGTGGTTAGATTAGAATACACTTAACTCAGGGATGAAAGTAACAAACTTACCCCCCCAGTCCCTAATATACTTCAACTGCTCACTGATTTCCTTTTTAAGGTTCCAGGGAAGAATGATCACATAATCGGGCTTGAATTCCGCAATACTGTTCAGGTCCTTCACCGGAATATGACTCGCCGGCAAATACTTGTTCTGCTTATACGGAGAGGCATCCACAGCAAACCGGATCAGATCCGTGCCTTTTACCCCGCAATAATTCAGCAGCGTATTTCCTTTTGCGGCGGCTCCATATCCTATAACCGTTTTTCCTTCTCTCTGTGCCTTTATAAGGAATTCCCAAACGGCATATTTGATGTTTTCAACTCTTGGCTGAAAATTATTGTAATAATCGAGCTGTTTCATGCCTGCAGCCTCCTCGCGTTGCAGCAACCCGGCCACATTGGGGGAAATTGATTTCGTTTTGTCGTCTTTATGCTTGGCAAAGATCCTCAAAGAACCTCCGTGGGTAGGCAATTCCTCTACATCAAACATCTCAAGTCCCTGGCTTTCGAAAATCCTTTTTACGGTTATGAATGACAGATAGGAAAAGTGTTCATGATAGATGGTATCAAACTGGCATTCCGCCACAAGTCTCATAAGGTGGGGAAATTCAAATGTTACAACCCCGGTGTTTTTCAGGGCAATTTTAACTCCCTGCACAAAATCATTGATATCGGGCACATGGGCCAGCACGTTGTTTCCGAGGATAAGATCAGCCTTGATGTTCTTATCCACCAGTCTGGTGCGGGCAAAATCTGCCCCAAAAAAATCAATGATAGTGGGAATGCCCTTTGAAATGGCAACTGCTGCGGTATTTGCAGTAGGGTCAACACCCAGCACCGGTACTTTACGGGCTGCAAAATATTGCAGAAGGTAACCGTCATTGCTGGCAATTTCGATCACCTGTGATTTTTCATTGAAACCGAATCTTTCAACCATCATGTCGGCATACTGTTTTGCATGAGCCAGCCAGCTAGTTGAAAATGAGGAGAAATAGGTGTATTCACTGTTAAAAATGGAATCGGCCTTCCGCATTTCATCTACCTGCACAAGAAGGCAGTTATGGCAGGTGAAAATCTTAAGCGGGAAAAAAGTTTCAGGTTCATTTAACTGCTCTGGTTTGAGCATGTCATTCGATGGGGGACAGTTGATCAGATCAACAAATACCTGGTTGAGTTCGGTTTTACAATGTCTGCATTTCATCCGTACAAATATTTAATTATTTTAGTATTCAATGATTTACATCCTGATTTTAATAGGCAGGACGGATGGAACACCCATAATTTGTTCATGTGTATAAGTGTAAGCATACTGCATGGGTGTTTCATAAATATAATCCTTTAAAACTATTGTCTAATAATTCATGAGTCTGGTCCTTTTCTGTGATTTCCGATACCGGTAACGGCCATTGAATGCCTGTCCGTGGATCGTTGTAACGGATGCCTGCTTCATGTCCGGGGACATAGTAGGCAGTATGGTGATATATCAATTCGGAATTGTCTTCCAGGGTCTGGAATCCATGTGCAAATCCTTCCGGAATATAAACCGACAGCATATTCTGTTCAGATAGTTCCACAGCAAAATGCTGCAGGAAGGTAGCTGAATCCTGCCTTATATCAATGATGGCATCGAACACCCGTCCCCTGATGCAGCGGATCAGTTTTATTTCGCTGTACGGGGGCAGCTGGTAATGCATGCCACGGATTGTTCCTGCTTTCAGGGTACGGGAGTGGTTGAACTGAACAAACTCCTTTTTATGGTTCAGCTTCGCAAATTCATTCTTACAGAAAGTTCGTGCAAACAGGCCGCGGTCATCAATATGTGGTTCCGGCTTTACCAGATATGCACCCTTTAGCGGAGTTTCTGTGAAGATCATTTTGCCAGCGCAAGATTTTGGTCAATAATTTTCCCTTCGAGAAGCTCATTAACCACAAACAGCCTGATAAGTTGCGACTGCCTGTAATTCTGATCGCTGAATCCGATGGAGTTCAATCCGTTCACCAGGTCCTTGATGGACTGCCGAAGATCATAAACCGGCAAATGCCCGGGGGCCATTTTTTCAAACTTGTCGAAACTTACTTTATAGGATCTTTTATCAGGCTGTGCATCTTTGTTAATCGACACCTTTGTTTCCGGCAAAATGCCATGAATAGCCTGCGCAAGTTCCTTTACCTGGTAGTTCCATACATTGCTTCCCGTATTGATGACGAGATAGTTTCCTCCATTCGAAGCTTTTCTTTCAATACCCCAGATGATAGCCCTTCCCATGTCGCGTACATTTATAAGTGGTCTCCATGGAGAACCGTCACTCATGATGTTGATCTCCCCGCTGGCAACAGCGCCGGCAACAAAATCATTCAGCACCAGGTCGAGCCTTAGCCTGTCGCTCATTCCACACGCTGTGGCAAAGCGGAGGCAGGTGACCATGAATTTATCGTCAGCCAGGGGGGCAAGATCGCGTTCAGCGAAAACCTTTGAACGTGCATAGGCGGTCAGCGGATTTACTGACGACTCTTCGGTTCGGGCATCTGCTTCGGCAAAACCATACACCGAACAACTCGATGCAAATACTACTTTTTTAACGCCCATCTTCTTTGCTTTTTTGGCTATGTCGATCACAGCCTCATAGTTGACGTCGAGCGTAACTTTTTCAAATTTATTGCCAATCGGGTCATTTGAAATAGCGGCAAGCTGCACCACTGCATCCACACCCTCCAGCAATTTTTCGGGAAACTGCCTGACGTCGCCATAATGCTGGGCATTGAGCAGCATTTCAGGAGCCGTATCTTTGTTGGTAATATGTTTGGCAAAATATCCAATGTCAAATCCCAGCAGTTCAGCATCAGGATAGTTCTTTCTGAGCAGTTTGACCAGTTCAGATCCAACATATCCCAGGTTTCCCGTGATCAGAATTTTCATAATATATGTATTAAGTGATAGTTTATACGATTTACCAGATTTTCCAGGGTGCTTTGCCGGAATTCCACAAATCTTCAAGGACATTCTTATCCCTGATTGTGTCCATGGGCTGCCAGAATTCCTGGTGCCTGTAGGCAGATAACTTATTTTCCCTGGCCAGTTTTTCAAGAGGGTCTTTTTCAAAAACAGTGGAATCTCCGTCAATGTAATTGAAGATCTCCGGCTCCAGCACAAAGAAACCGCCATTGATCCAGGCAGTGCTTTCATCCTTTTGCTTTTCCCTGAAATTGGTCACCTTGGTCTGGTCACTTTTCAGCGAAATGGTTCCAAACCTGCCGGGTTCCTGCACCGCGGTTAGCGTGGCAATTGTGTTCTGTGACTTGTGAAAAGCGATCAGTTCGTCGATTTTCACATTGCTGACACCATCTCCGTAGGTCATGCAAAAGGCTTCATTTCCCACATATTCCTTTACTCTTTTTAACCTGCCTCCTGTCATTGTATTCAACCCGGTATCCACCAGGGTTACCTTCCATTCCTCACTCTGGTTGTTGAGAATCGACATGGTGTTGTATTTCAGATCGAAAGTCACATCCGACTGGTATAGGAAATAATTGGCAAAAAATTCCTTGATAATGGTTCCCTTGTAACCCACACAAATGATGAATTCCTTTATGCCGTAATGAGCGTATATTTTCATGATGTGCCACAGGATTGGTTTTCCGCCAATCTCAACCATGGGCTTGGGACGTACACCGCTCTCTTCACTGATGCGTGTACCAAATCCGCCTGCAAGTAATACTGCTTTCATTTTTTATGCGGGTTATTAGTTAAGGATTATATTGTGATGCATTATTCATATAAAATATTGGCCAGCGAGTCAAGAAAGTATTTTGTTTCCATTTTTTCAAGCGTCAGTTCCAGGGCCTTGTCAACACCTTTTTTATTCCAGTGCGTATCCGTTCCGTAATATAACGTGTCCTTTGACGATTTAAATTCATGATACAAATTCACATACAGAACATGCCTTTTATCCAGTTCTTTGTACAATCGCGGCAGAAAGTTGTTGTATGGACGATTATCTACCATCTCATGGTAAATGGTGTACTTGTTGGGGATGGGCATAAAAACAAGATCCAGGTTATACGTTTCTTTCATGTTCTTGCTCAGGGCAAGAATATTATCGGCATAACGTTCTATTTCAGCATCGGTATATTGATAGGAAAAGCCACCCGGTTCATTCCCAAATTCCTTCTCATAGAAAAGCCATGGATCTTTTACAATGTTGTATTTTGCAGTCAGGGGTGAAATATATCCGAATAGTTTAAACCTCATTGTTGCAAAAAATTCATACAGCCTGTTGAAAAAATAACCTCGTTTAAGCAGTGTTGCAAACAGCTTTTCCGAATTCTTTTTAAATATGACGTTGATTACCTGGTCTGAAGCAGTATTTTTTGCTTCCTGAGGGGCGCAATTGACTTCATAAGGAATATCGAATTTGACATGAATGTTCCTTTCTATCGTTTCAAAGATTATATATTTTGATAAACTGCTTTTCATGTAGGCATTTGAATTCAATGTACAAAATGGATTTGCCTGTGTCGGATCCTGTGTCATATATGAATATACTTTCAGATTTAATGTATCCGACAATCTTTCGGGCAATGTTTTCTGAAATGATACATCAAAGAAACTGTCTCCAAATGTTAATATGTCTGCATGGTTAAGAGACGGGTTCTTTGCTGAAAACCGGTATTTTCTTACCGGTGTCGGAAAATCCGTTTTGAATTCAGAGATACAGTTATAATAGTATAAATCCCCGTATTTGGTGAAATCATGGGTTTCCACATCCATTTTTTCACTCAGTGCAAAATTCATCATCGGAAAGATTCTCACAGCCAGGAAGGCATACAGACAAATGGCTCCAAGTATGTAAATGATTATTCGCAGATTTTTCTCTTTCATCGTATTAATCCTTAAAACTGAAAGTAAATGAAATCAGATGCCTCCCAAACTCCCAGAAGCAATAGTGACAGGCCTAAGGCACCTGCAAGCGACCATTTATAGAAATTTGGCAACAATCTCACCCTGGTGTACAACTCATATCGTTCTTCAAATACTTCAATAATAAGAAGCAGCAGGATCAACAAAAAACTGAGATAAAAATCAGCTTTGAATTTAAAAACGTTTAATTGTGCTGTAAAATCGGGATGAAACATGCCCTGAATAATATAACCGGCATCGTGAAGAGTTCTCGCCCTGAAAAAGATCCAGGCAAAATAGGCAAGCACAAAGGTAGTAAGTTGCTGCAATATTTTATGCAGGCCGGGCACACGGGTTAACCCGATTAAATTGTTGAACCGTTCCCGGATACCTGATATCAATGTGGCAAATACCATATAAAATCCGTGCAGCGCGCCCCATACAATAAAAGTCCAGTTCGCTCCATGCCAGAGTCCGCTTATAACAAACGTGATAAACAGGTTAAAATATCGTCTCCATTTGTCAACCCTGTTCCCTCCCAATGGTATGTACAGGTAATCCCGGAACCAGGTAGATAACGATATATGCCATCTTTGCCAGAATTCACGGATATTTTGTGACATATATGGCCTTCTGAAATTCACCATCAGCTTGAATCCCATAATCTTTGCCGTACCAATGGCTATATCGGAATATCCTGAGAAATCACAATAGATCTGAAATGTAAAAAACAGCGTGGCTATCAGGTAATGTGCACCCTGGTATTCACCGGGACTATTATAGACGGTATTTACATATACTGCAAGACGGTCTGCAATTACAACCTTCTTAAAAAAGCCCCAAAGCATTTGCGCGATACCATCCCTAATGTTTTCATATTTTAAATTATGTTCCTGGTAAAACTGCGGAAGCAGATTCGTCGACCGCTCAATAGGTCCGGCTACCAACTGTGGGAAAAAGGATACGTATAATGCAAATATGCCAAAATGATATTCTACCGGTTGGTTTCCCTTGTAAACATCAATTGTATAACTTAATGTCTGGAAAGTAAAAAATGAGATCCCTACAGGTAAAATAACGGAATAGGCAGGAATACGATAGAATATATTGAATTGATCCAGAACAGTATTTACAGAGGAGCCAAAAAAGTTAAAATATTTGTAATAGACCAGCATTCCAAAGCTGGCTACAAGTCCTGCAGTCAGATAAAGTATTTTAAATGCTTTTATTTTAGATCTCGCTATACCTATGCCACAGAGATAGTTGATAAAGGTGGTGATGAAAATAAGTACCACGTACTTGTAATTCCAGCACATGTAGAAGTAATAACTGGCAGTAAGCAATAAAATCCACCTGAATCGGTTGGGCAGCCAAAAATATAAAGCCACAACCATTGGCAGAAACAAAATAAATTCCAGGGAATTAAAAAGCATAGTTTAAAATAGTTTCATCGTTGTTGTGGCTATTATACTTTTTTCAGGTGGCAAAGGTTATTTTTTTTTGTATAAAATAGTATCCCTTTTTTACAAAAGGTGGGTTTAATTGGATTAAATAATGATAGGAAAGTGATGAATGAGTTATAAATGATGAATTAACTGCAAGACTGCAAGACTGCAAGACTGCAGAACTGCAGAACTTCCTTGTCACTCGTCCGTCGTCACTTGTCACTCTTCTGTTGATCATTGCACAAATTTACCGTATGGCATGCGGCAATGCCTGCGGTTTCTGTGCGGAGGCGGTTCCGGCCGAGAGATACAGGGACAAAATGGTGATCTATGGCCAGCCTGATTTCATCCGGGGAAAAATCGCCCTCGGGACCGATCAGCACCAGGGTGTTTTTTCCGGGTCTGCAAACCTCATTTAAATTTTTGCGGTGAGTTTCCTCACAGTGTGCTATGAAAAGATCCGTATCATTATTACCCTGCTTTGTAATAAAATCCTTAAAACCTGTGAGTTCATGAAGTACAGGATGCACAGGAATGATGGCCTGTTTCATGGTTGAAATGATAAGCCTTTCCAGCCGGTCAGTTTTCAGTACCCTGCGTTCGGAATGATGGCAGAGCAGGGGAGTGATGATATCGATGCCAATTTCAACCGATTTTTCAATAAACCATTCGAACCGCTCCATGTTTTTTGTTGGTGCGATGGCAATATGAATTGAATAATTGTGCTTTTCCTGTTGTTCGATTGTTTCCGTTACCTCGAGTATGCAATGCTTTGAATCCGGGAGTGTGATCACGGCATTGTAATATCCTCCGTTGCCATCAATAACCTGTACTTTTTCACCCTTGCCCAGCCGCAGCACACGCACGCAGTGGGCGGATTCTTCCGGTGAAAGGGTTATTTCCGGAAGTATAATATCAGGAGCATAAAATATATTCATTGCTATAACTTGCGATTGAGTTTTATCGAAAAGACCGTATCTGAGCCAAGAGGCATTTGCTCGATGGTAACATTGCTTGTATCAAATCCAAGGGCTTTGACATCCGAATGACTATACTTCATGATAAACAGGTATAGATTTATGATCAGCCTGTCCATCAATTTAAAATCGAGGTCGGAGGTATGAACCTGGTCAATTATAATGAATTTAAAGTCCGAAAGAATATTGTGCTTTCTGAGTGACGGATATCCGCTGAAAAGATCGATTTCTCCGTTGCGGGCCAGCTCATTGGTTACATTTCTGAACATCAGGTTGATCCTGGGCTCAACCTTAAATCCCAGGTAAAAATCCACACGGGTAAGGATACCCGGAATAATATGGGTTATTTTATAATCCGTCGTCCGGGGATCATCAAGGATATCAACATGAATAATCCAGTAGTGATCCGCTCGCTTAGGCTGTTTATTCAAAACCGACATGATTATTTTTGATTCGATATCCGACGCCCGGTTTGCCTTGGTCAGAAAAACCAGGTTAGTGGCAATTTTCGGTAAACTGACATCATTCCTCAGGTCTTTGATCACATCAAGATATTGTGCTATTGGTAAAAAGCGCAGGAATCTGTTGGTGATCTTGCGGCCATTATACCATGCAAGCATGACGATGGACAATAAACCGCCCAGTGCAATCGGAAAATATCCGCCATGCAGGAATTTGAACATATTGGCATACAGAAAGGCTCCTTCTACCGTGATATAGGCTCCAAGGAATAATAAAATGAAAAAGACATTCACCCTTCTCATGGTAAAATAAAATACAAGGAGGAAGGTATCGATAATCATAGTGATGTTGATCGAGAGGCCATAGGCTGCTTCCATCCTGGCGGATTCCCTGAATACAAGAACAACGATGATGCAGGAAAAAAACAGGAACCAGTTGATACTTCCAATATACATCTGGCCTTTTTGAAAAGTCGGGTATTTTATCTTTATCCTTGGCCAGAAGTTGAGAGAAATGGCCTCACTGATCAGGGTATAGGAGGCGGATAATAGTGCCTGGCTCGCAATAATGGCTGCAGCAGTAGCCAGAACGATCCCAAAAGGCAAAAACCACAATGGCATGATGGCATAAAACGGATTGGTAGTTTCCGTCATCTGGTGGCCATGACTGAGTATCCAGGCACCCTGTCCCAGATAGTTCAGGATCAGCGTGATCTTGACAAAGATCCAGGAAACCCGGATATTTTTTATCCCGCAATGCCCGAGATCCGCATATAGCGCTTCTGCCCCGGTGGTGCACAGAAATATGGCACCCAGTAAAAGAATGCTTCCGGGATGATTCCACAGAAGATTGATCGCATAATAAGGATTAAAAGCTTTCAGCACAACAACCTGTTCCTGGATTTCAAGGGCACCAAGCAAACCCAGTGTGAAAAACCATGTAAACATAATCGGGCCAAAAAACTTGCCGATATAATCGGTACCGAACTGCTGAATTGAAAAAAGCAGGGTGAGGATGATCACTACAATATACAATACATTAATATCCGGATTGATCATGCGTAATCCTTCAATCGAAGACACCACCGTAATTGCAGGAGTAATAATCCCGTCAGCCAGCAATAAACTGCCCCCTGCAATGGCAAATATGTATATCCATCGCTTGCTTTTCCTTAGCAGCGCAAACAGTGAAAATATTCCACCCTCACCCTTGTTATCTGCGCGGATAATGATTATGACATATTTGATCGTGGTTTGGATGGTGAGTGTCCAGATAACGCAGGATAAGACACCCAGGATCAGTTCGGTTTCGATGGGAAAGCTGCCGCGCACAATGGCTTTCATAACATATAGCGGGGAAGTTCCGATATCTCCGAAAACAATGCCCAGGGTAACAATTATGCCTGCCGCACTGAACTTGATTCCGTGACTTCTTCCGTATAAAGGCATATTTCAGTTATTACCTTCGTTCAATCAGCGGGAAATTGGTTGAACCTTCAAAACCCAGCGACATTTGTTCAATATAAACTGTACTTGCATCAAATCCCAGCGATTTGGCATCAGAGAGACTATGCCTGACAAGAAACAGGTAAATATTTATGATCATCTTGTCGAAAAACTTAAAAGTAAGGTCCGAAATATTAAGCCGATCTATGATAATGAACCTGAAATCTGTAAGTATATTATGTTTTCTTAATGACGGATAACCACTGAAAAGATCAATTACTCCCGCTTTACCCAGTTCGTTGGTGATATGTTTAAACATGGGATGTATACGCCGTTCTACTTTAAAGCCAAGAAAAAAGTCCACACGGGTAAGGATACCGGGAATAAGCTCTGATACCTTATACTCCATAGTCCGGGGATCGTCCAGGATATCCACATGGATCAGCCAGTAATGATCTGCCCGTTTGGGTTGTTTATTAAAGATAGACAAAATTATCTTAGCCTCAACATCCGACTTCCGGTTTGCCTTGGTAAGGTAAACCAGGTTTGTGCATGTTTTTGGAACACTGATGTCATTTCTCAGGTCTTTTATCGTGTCCAGGTAATGCTCAAGAGGCAGAAACCGGAGGTACCGGTTCGTGATCTTGCGGCCCTGGTACCATGATAGCATGATCACTGCAAGTATGCCGGCAACAAGAATGGTAAACCAGCCACCATGAGTGAACTTAAACAAATTGGCATATAAAAAGGACCCTTCGATGAGCAGGTAGGTGCCAAAAAACAATGCAATGACCGGTTTGGGAACTCTTTTCATGGAGAGATAGGAAGTCATCAGAAAAGTAGTAATCAGCATGGTGATGGTGATGGACAATCCATAGGCCGCCTCCATATTGTCCGATTCCTTGAAGCCGATCACAACGCCAACGCAGGATATCCACAAAAACCAGTTTATACTGGCGATGTACATCTGTCCCTTATGCTGCGTAGGATAATTGATCTTTATTTTGGGCCAGAAATTCAGGGAAATAGCCTCGCTGATTAATGTATAGGAGCCGCTGATGAGGGCCTGGCTCGCAATGATGGCTGCCGATGTGGCAAGGGCTATGCCAAAAGGCAAAAACCATTCAGGCATGATGGAATAAAATGGATTTGGAATAGCGGTATTTGTAGCAGTATGGTGAGTCAGTAACCAGGCTCCCTGTCCCAGGTAATTCAGGATAAGGCAAACTTTCACGTAAATCCACGAAATCCGGATGTTCTTGAGCCCGCAATGACCCAGGTCGGTATAAAGCGCTTCGGCTCCTGTTGTACATAAAAATACAGCACCGAGCAGGAAAATGCTGCCAGGGTATTTTATTAACAGATTGATTGCATATATTGGATTGAATGCCTTGAAAACAATGATTTGTTCATGTATTTCCGTAGCTCCAAGTACACCCAGCATCAGAAACCATAAGAACATGACGGGACCAAAAAATTTGCCGATATAATCCGCACCAAACTGCTGGAAAGTAAACAGTATGGTAATGATCACAAGAACAATGGGTACAACCTGGATGGCAGGGTTCATCAGTTTCAGCCCTTCAATGGATGATATAACCGTGATAGAGGGGGTGATGATGCCATCTGCCAGCAATGTGCTTCCACCGATAATGGCAAGGATAAAAACCCACCGCTTGCTTTTTCGCAACAGGGCAAAAAGCGAAAAAATGCCGCCTTCACCCTTATTGTCGGCGCGCAGGGTGATGATCACATACTTGACTGTAGTCTGAAGGGTAAGTGTCCAGATAATGCAGGACAATACACCAAGAATGAAAGAAGGCTCCATGGGATAGTCCTCCCTTACAATTGCCTTCATTACATATAACGGGGAGGTGCCAATATCTCCAAATACAATTCCAAGGGTGATCAGTAGACCTGCAATACTAAACTTAACTCCGTGGTTCCCAGCTATGCCTGCCATTTCGATGTATGCAAAAACATGTCATTTTTGAAAGCATGCAAAGATATAAAAAATCATTACATTTACGGAAACCAATAATTTAAATGCAATTCATTGATGGATAAGCAAAACAAGGATGTTTACTGCTGCCCTGTGTTCGATCCGGCAAAATGGAATGAACAAGTGTATAACTGGGAAAACAAGATGTTTATCCGTGGAACCATGCTCCAGTTCCTGCATTTTCCCTTTCCGGGCATGATCAGGCGCATCATGAGAAGACTTTGGAAACAAGCCACAGAAGCGGAGGCTGAACCCGGACAGGCAGATTTTCTGATGCTTACCTACGATCTGTCTCCCTGGAAGTGCGAGTTTTATATGTCTGTCAAACAAACAGTTCCCGGAGGTGATAATGTACAGCTTTCAGGAACTTACTTCACAAAGGTCTTTGATGGCCCCTACAGCAGGGTACCTCAATATATCAATGAAATGGATATCCTCCTCACCCAAAAGGACATGCTTGCAAAAAAATACTTTTTCTACGAAGCTGCCTGCCCCCTATGTGACCGGAAATATGCGGTAAATAATATTGTGGTGTTTGCTCAAATATAGGGACAAGGGACAAGGGACGAGGGACTAGAAGGTTTTACAGTTTTGCAGTTTTGCAGTTTTGCAGTTTTGCCCCAAAATAAATAACTGAAATGGAATCTGCGAGAAAGATTTTGGAGTTTATGGCTTTACAGGTAATATGTAAAAGTCTTAACACAGAGTTCGCGGAGGAATTCGCGAAGTTCGCAAAGTTTTTATTTTGAGGCGCTTTGCTTTTTTGAGGTCGCAGAGTTTAACGACCCTGCTTTTATGCCTTTGCTGCAGTCATTTAAAATATAGTTAAACTAAGAGTATGGAGAAATCGCTGCACAACTCCAAAACTGCAGAACCGCAGAACTGCAGAACTTTACCGATTACCGATTACCGAATACCGATTACCAATTCTGCGATTTCTTCCCAGTCCCTTGTCCCTAGTCCCTTGTCACTTTTTTTTGATTTCTGAATTACAATGGCTATATTTGCACCCGAACTAAAATATTAATCAATATATAATTAAATTTTGAGTCCACTCTGAAAAGTGTTATTATAGCCACAAAGGCGCAAAGACACAAAGTATTAATTTTATAATACCTTAGAGATTAAATAAATAGTAACCTTTGTGCCTTCGTGACTTTGTGGCGAATTTCAATAATTCTCTTTATGTAGTAGATTCATTTTTCAAATCATCAAATCATCAAATCAATAAATCATCAAATCAACTTATTACCATGCAAACCAAAAAGATTGTTTACGCCATTAGTCTTCTCGTGATTATTATGGCAGTTGTATTCTCATCATGCAAAGGAACAAATAAATCAGCCGAACAGGATCAGCTTGTTTCCGACAGCCTGAATAAAACGCTGCTTGCTACTGAAGTGGGAGAAGTTCTTTACCCGCTTCCTACACCGTTTGAAATGACAAAAATGCTCAATGATATCGGTGCGACCTATTCAACCAAAAACTTGAACTCACCATCCAAGGTTGAAAAATATTTTACGGAAAGTCAGAAAGCGGTTAACCTCGGAATATACGGAGCTGACCTTTCCTATGTTTCTACCTATCAGCAACAACAGGATATCCAGGTTTACCTGAATGCAATTAAGACTCTTGCCGATCAGCTGGGCATCTCGTACGACTATTCCAAACTCCTGTCGGACGAATACAAAGAGAAATTCAATGACAAGGATTCCCTCGCAAAAATCGTCACAAACACAATATACGATACATATTATTACCTCGATCAGAAAAGCAACCCTGACATGGCTGTTACGATGGTTACCGGAATGTGGGTTGAACTGATGTACATTGGCACTAACATCTCACAGGATTCTTATAACTATACCGGACTCGTTAACATTATAAGCAAACAAAAGGCATCTTACGAGAAGGTAATGGAATTATTATCCGGAAGAAATGCCAATACCGATATCAAGAGTCTTGAAACCAAGCTTCAGGCTTTAAAACCGGCGTTTGACAAGGTGGAAGCAGGTCTGTCAGAAGCAGATTACAATCTGATCCTTCAAACAATCAAGTCAGTACGCTCTTCCCTGATATAAAACTTAATCCGGCGAATTGAACAATACACAGCCCTTTGCAATTCGCGAGGGCTGTTTTGCATACGCATATCGTTACCATGAACGAATCCATTTTAAAAGCGTTAATGCGTTTATTTGCGATTGTCTCCGACATCAACAAGGAGGGGCAGTCGGTCAGCAGGCGGAATATTGTCATGGATTATCTCGACCGCCAGTACAGCTATGAAATTGTTCAGAAATACATCGATTTCTTTGACGATCAGATTAAAGGGTTGCACAGGATCAGCGACAATTCCGAAATGGCTGATTTCTCCCTGAGAAAGATCCATGCCGAAAACAAGATCATCGAGCTCTGTAATCAGATCAACGAAGAACTTGAACACGAACAGAAAATAATTATTCTCATTTACCTGCTTGATTTTATTCAAAGTGAACGGAAACCCACCAGTACCGAAATCAGTCTTGTAAGAACAGCATCAGCCTATTTAAAGATTAATGAACAGGAATTCCTGGATGCAAGGTCATTTACCTTTGGGGAAATCGACAAAATAGTCCACCAGGACTGGCTCCTTTTTATCGGGTCACCTGATTTGACGGTGCGGCATGATTTGAAACTGCATGTTGTAGATAAACTCCAGGGACAGATCATCGTTTTACATATTCCGAGCACCAATACGTATGTATTCCGGTATTACGGCAAGATGGCGCTGCTCATGAACGGTCACCGGATTAATCCCGGGCGGTCCTATATATGGTCCATAGGTTCCGTAATTCGCAATACCAAGATCGGATCCATTTACTTCACCTGGGTTACCCGCCAGTTTATCCAGGCAAACGCTGAAAATAAATTTGTATTTACTGCCGAAGACATTGTATTCAACTATTTCAACAGCAAAAACGGGGTAAAGCGTTTTAATCTCACCGAGGAATCCGGACGGCTGGTTGTTATTATCGGCGGCAGCGGTTCAGGTAAGTCCACCCTGCTGAATGTATTGAACGGCAACCTTAAACCACGGAGCGGATCCATCAGAATTAACGGATGGGACATCCACGCCAATAAGGAGCTTGTGAAGGGAATCATCGGTTATGTTCCCCAGGATGACTTGCTTATAAAAGAACTGAGTGTGTATGAGAACCTGTACTTCAATGCCAAATTGTGTTTTGATGCCTATACCGATGAAGAGATCAGTAAGGTGGTTGAAGATGCACTGGTTGATTTTGACCTTGTTGAAGCACGCGATCTGAATGTTGGCGATGCTTTCACCACCATCCTCAGCGGGGGTCAGCGGAAACGGCTTAACATAGCGCTTGAACTCATCCGCGAACCCGCCATCCTGTTTATTGACGAACCTACATCGGGATTGTCATCGGCTGACTCCGAAAAGGTCATCACCCTGCTCAAAAGGCAAACCATCAAGGGCAAGCTGATCATTACAAACATGCACCAGCCGTCATCCGATATTTTTAAAATGATCGACAAGCTGCTTGTGATGGATCAGGGCGGACGTGTGATTTATTACGGCCATCCCATCGGCGCTATCACCTACTTCAAACAGGAGGCACATTATCCCGACGCCGAGGAGACTGAATGCCTCAGCTGCGGAAATATCAATACCGATGAGATTCTGCGGATCGTGGAATCCCGTGAAGTGGATCCCAATGGCAGGCTGACCAGGAAAAGAAAGATCAGTCCGGAAGAATGGTACCAGCGGTTTCTTGAAAAGATAGATGTCAAAACCAAGCTGATCGACAGGGAACACGATTCATCAGTTCCAAAAACGAATTTCAGGATACCCAGTCATTTTAACCAGTTTCGCATTTTCCTGAAACGCGACACGCTGGCAAAATATTATAACAAGCAATACCTGATGCTGCTTTTGCTGGAGGCACCCATCCTGGCATTTACACTGGCTTTCTTCTCCAAGAATTTCACCTTTGTGAACGGCGTGCCCCATTATATTTTCGGGGAAAATTCAATCCTGCCTGCATTCCTGTTCATGGCTGTTATCGTGGCATTATTCCTCGGACTGGTGATCAGTGCGGAAGAAATATTCAAAGACCGGAAGATCCTGCGGCGGGAGAAGTTTCTGAATTTAAGCCGGAGCAGTTACCTTTTTTCCAAGATCAGTATACTGTTTGCCATATCAGCCGTGCAGACCCTGATATTTGTGTTGATCGGCAATTATATGCTGGAGATCGAAGGTATGAATTTCCGGTATTGGATTGTTCTGTTTACAGCCTCTTGCTGGGCCAACATGATCGGGCTGAACATTTCCTCCGGTTTCAATTCCGTGGTTACCATTTATATCCTGGTTCCCATGATCCTGGTCCCCCAGCTGCTGTTCAGCGGAGTGGTGGTTGATTTTGACAAAATGCATAACAAGGTGGCCCGGGATAAGCAGGTTCCCCTCATCGGGGAAGCCATGGCTTCGCGCTGGGCCTATGAGGCCATCGCCGTGACGCAGTTCAGGGATAACGCGTTTGAACGCAATTTCTATGAATCGGAGAAAAAAGCAAGCAATGCAAGCTACTACAGATCATATGCCATTCCCGGACTGATGGATATTGCTGCCGACTCCAGAGACCTTTTCACTAACAGGTCAGATAGTTTCCGTTACCGGAATAACCTGCTGGTGCTGCATAGCGAATTACAGAAGATCTGCCGCGATACCCGTATCCCCGAACCCGCCTTTATGGACAGCATCAGCCTGAAACTGTATAACCCTTCTCTGAACAGTTCGATAAAATCCTTTTTGAATACGGCTACCCTTGTATACAGAAGCCGTTATAACAGCGCAGTGGCAGAACGTGACAGGATCTATACCCAAATGGTGGAATCACTCGGAGGGGCCGATCAGTTCCTGGCCTTCAAACAGCAATATTATAACAAGCAACTGGTTGATCTGCTGACAAATGACAAAGAAATAAATAACTATTCCGTTCATGACGGGGAAATGGTCCCGGTTAAGGATGCTATTTTCAGGGATCCATCAGAGGAAAGCTGGCGCTCACACTTTTATTCACCCGTTAAATTGTTCTTTAACAAAAAATTGAATTCCTACTGGTTTGATCTGGCTGTGATCTGGCTGTTCAGTGGGATGTTATTCATTTTACTTTATTATGATGTGATACGGCGACTGCTTGCTTACGCAGAGACCTTGCGTCTGAACAGGCTGAACAGGCTCAGGATTAACAGGCTGATTAAAATTGCGGAACAAAATCCACTCAGGTACGCCAGAAAGCAAGGTAAATAAGGCCGCACAGCAACGTCACCAAAACGAAGTAGGAGATAATGAAAGAAATGAACACCGGGTGGTTTTCATATCTGAATGTCACCTGGTGCCCGCCTGCCGGAACCAGGGCTGAAATATACATGAAATTGGATGTGAAATGTGACGTCTTACCCCCGTCAATGCTAACCTTCCATCCCGGATAATCAGCCTGGAGATAAGTAATAACGGATGCCGTATCGAGGTTGCATTCCACAGTAAACTGGTTCGGATTGAATGATACATATTCTAATGTATCCTTCTTTGTATCTCTTTTTAAATAAACGGGAAGTGAATTGTACGCTTCATCGGGGATGAAAAGATCTTCGGGCGTAAATGCACGGTGATTTATCCTGGCTTCCCCATTCCTGTATACCTTTCCTGAAAAATAAACCGGCGGATTCTTAATGAGCGCATCCCGGAGTTCCGGTATCGAATCATCAAGAAAATTATAAGGATTCAGGATAAAAGAAGAAAAACCGTCATAGGAAAGTCTCTTTGTAAGGATTCCCATATTCCGCCATAAGGGATCGTGCATGAGCTTTTTATCGGAGTTATCCTCAATGGGAGCAGGGTCAGGCACCGGAAATCCTTTGGGCTGGGCGTTCAGGTAATCCTGGATGTGCCCGGGCCTGAAGGTGGAATATACTGTGAAATAGCTGTTGAGATTAACAGCCACGATCATTTCAACAAAAACGAGAACAGCGATTAGCGTTTCCGTATGCTTACCTGTTTTGTTACATGTAAGGTACAAAAAGAGCATCATCACCAGCATAATCTGAAGAGGCAGCTGGATAAGGATATGATCATGAAAATTGAGGGATCGCAAAAAATCATCATGACGATGGAATAATTCCCTGAAATCAGGAAAGGGATGGCTGACATGCAAAACAGAAAAGGCAAGCAAAACAACCATCATTCCTGCAGCAATCAGGCTCAGGATCCGGAGATTTCTGACGGATTTGCCAGTACGGCTGAAGATTTCCGGAAGTTGCAGAGCGGCAATAAAAATAACCGCGAACACAAAATACAGGTTAAAATAGGCGGGCATTCTGAGATTATGGATCAGGGGCAAAAAGCGAAACATCAGTTTATGCACCGGCAGGGAAGGTCCGAATGAGGCAAGGAGGCAGACAAATCCAAATACCAGGATGAGCCACTGCAAACCTGTTTTCTTCCTGAAAATACCTGCTGCAAATACAAGCAATATGATCAGTCCCGTATACATGTTCCGCATGGAAATATCGGTTCTGAAAAACTCCGGGTATTTCACTGTGGCGAAAGGAGACATGAGCGAGAGAAGCGATGGCCAGGTAAACGGGTATAAAATGGATTTCGCATATCGAACACCCTCCGTCAGCCGAACATTGAATTTCAGTACCTGCACAACAGGTACAATGATAACAAGGCAAAGAAGCACTACAAGGATCAGTAACAGGCCATTATACCGTGCAAGTTTGCGAATGGTACCTGGTGTATGAAAATTCTGAGCCCCGTAGTAGATGAGAATAGCCAGCAAAAGGTATCCTGTGATGATTGAAATGAATTGATAACCAGTACTTATCATCAGAAAGATGAAAACGGCAAGCTTGATGGTACGGTACAGGGTAGGTGTTTCACAATTCTTTATCATGTAGAGTATAACCCAGGGCAGCCAGGCTGCGCCAACAATGGAAAAAAGCGCCTGACCGTGACCCGTGAAAAATCCGCATAGCATATAGGCCACTCCGGCCAGCAGGGCGGCAGTCCTGTGTCTGTTAAAATGAAGGGTGAACCTGTACATTCCGTATCCGGCCAGCACCAGGTAGACCATAAACAGGAAGTGAATCGTATATATTGAATAGCCTGTTGTGAGACCAATGATCCAAACCTCGGGTGACCATAACGGATACTGCAGATCAGCGCAAACAGGGACTCCGGTGAGCAGGTAAGGGTTCCAGAACGGAAAGATGCCATGATGGATGCATTCACCCGCGAAATACCTGAATGGCAGCACCACATCGAGCATATCCCATCTGAATGTATAAACACCGAAAGCCACCGGCCAGTAGGCCAGCATGGCGACTATCACAATGACAGCCAGGGGGGAGCGTTTTAAAAAAGGTCCATTCATTTATGTCTGAAAAATAGGCGTTTTTTTTTATCTTTGCACCTTGTTCACAAAAAAATCAGTTGATGATAAAGATCACATTTCCCGATAATTCAGTAAGAGAATTTGAAAACGGGGTAAACGGAATTGAAATTGCCAAAAATTTAAGTAACAGCCTGGCCAGGGAGGTGGTAGCTGTAAGCGTTAATGGAGAAATATGGGATGCTACCCGTCCCATTCAAACCGATGCCTCGCTTGTTTTGCACAAATTTGATACTCCTGAAGGGAAGCATGCATTCTGGCATTCCTCGGCCCACCTGATGGCAGAAGCCCTCGAGGCCCTGTATCCGGGAATTAAATTCGGGATCGGCCCGGCCATTGAAAATGGTTTTTATTACGATGTGGATCCGGGTGAAGGCGTGGTGATCACTGAAGCTGACCTCCCGCGGATCGAAGAAAAAATGGTGGAACTGGGCCGGAAGAATAATCTGTATGTACGGGAAGAGATCGGAAAAGAAGAAGTGCTCGGATTGTTTCGTGGAAAAGGGGATCAATATAAGGTTGAACTCATCGAAGATCTTCAGGATGGCACGATCACCCTGTATAAACAGGGGAATTTTACGGATCTCTGCCGTGGTCCTCATGTTCCCGATACAGGTCATATAAAGGCCATCAAATTGCTGAGCGTTGCCGGCGCATACTGGCGCGGGGACGAAAAGCGCAAACAGCTTACCCGTATTTACGGGATCAGCTTTCCAAAAAAACAGATGCTCGACGATTACCTGGTGATGCTCGAACAGGCAAAGGCCCGTGATCACCGGAAACTGGGCAAGGAACTGGAACTGTTCATATTCTCGCAGAAGGTGGGACAGGGATTGCCATTGTGGCTTCCCAAGGGTGCCCAGCTGAGAGAAAGGCTTGAGAATTTCCTGAAAAAGATACAGTCAGAAATATGGCTACGTGCCGGTAATTACGCCGCATATCGGCCAAAAGGAACTGTATGTGACCTCGGGCCATTATGAAAAATACGGGAAGGATTCTTTCCAGCCAATCCATACACCTGAGGAAGGCGAGGAGTTCCTGTTAAAACCCATGAACTGCCCGCATCATTGCGAAATATACAAAAGCAAACCGCATTCCTATAAAGATCTGCCCATCCGGTATGCAGAATTCGGTACGGTTTACCGTTACGAGAAGAGCGGCGAGCTGCATGGCCTGACAAGGGTTCGCGGATTTACACAGGATGATGCCCATTTATTCTGCCGTCCCGACCAGATCAAGGAAGAATTCATCAAGGTGATCGAGATTATTTACACCGTTTTCAAGGCATTCGATTTCCAGGATTTCGTTGCCCAGGTTTCACTGCGCGATCCCAACAACAAGGAAAAGTACATTGGTTCGGATGAAAACTGGGAAAAGGCCGAACGGGCCATCATTGAAGCCACCGAAGAAAAGAAAATGAAAACGACTATTGTAAAAGGCGAGGCCGCTTTTTATGGTCCCAAGCTCGATTTCATGGTAAAAGATGCCCTTGGCCGGAAATGGCAGCTGGGAACCATCCAGGTGGATTACAACCTTCCTGAACGGTTTGAACTGGAGTACGTGGGAAGTGATGATCAGAGGCACAGGCCCGTGATGATCCACCGTGCGCCCTTTGGTTCCATGGAAAGATTTGTGGCCGTTTTGATCGAACATACAGCCGGTAAATTTCCGCTTTGGCTTACTCCCGACCAGGTCATTGTATTGCCGATCAGCGAAAAATACCATGATTATGCGGAAAAAGTTTTAAAATTCCTAAATAATTACGATATTCGCAGCCTGATTGACACCCGGAACGAAAAGATTGGTAAGAAGATCAGGGACAATGAGTTAAAGAAGATTCCCTACCTTCTCATAGTTGGAGAAAAGGAAGAGGCGGAAGGCACAGTAGCCGTAAGACGGCAGGGAGAGGGAGATCAGGGTGCCATGAAACTGGAGGAATTCAGGGATTTTATTACTGAGGAAGTAAGAAAACAATTAGAATATATAGCATAAACTAAAATTGGTTATAATGTGCTAATTGCTGAATGAAGTGCTAATGTGCTAATAAGCCTATAGCCGTAGCCTAAAGCCTAACCAACTAACAACATCAACTATCAACTAAATAAGGAGGACAAGAGTATAGCAACACCAATTTTTCGAAGAGATATCAGGAGGGTGGAAGAACCCCAGTTTGCTGTTAATCATGCAATAAAAGCACCTGTAGTCAGGGTTGTAGGCGAAAATCTGGAAACTCCCGGAATATTTCCGATCAAAGAAGCAATTAAACTGGCTGAAGGATTGGAACTCGACCTGGTCGAAATTTCTCCAAACGCAAGTCCTCCTGTCTGTAAGATTATTGATTACCAAAAATTCCTGTACCAGCAGAAACGGAAGCAGAAAGAGCTGAAGGCTAAGACTGCCAAGATTGTGGTGAAGGAAATCCGGTTCGGACCCTACACTGATGATCATGATTTTAACTTCAAGCTGAAGCATGCGATGAAGTTTTTGCAGGATGGAGCCAAGGTAAAGGCCTACGTATTTTTTAAGGGCCGTTCAATTGTTTATAATGAAGATGGTGAGCACCTTTTGCAGCGTTTCGCCGAAGAACTGGTGGAATATGGTAAACTGGAACAGGCTCCGAAGCTGGAAGGCAAGAGAATGATCATGTTGCTGACGCCATTGCCAAAGAAAATTAAGTAGTAACCAAAATAAAGTCGATCTAATGCCAAAAATGAAATCTAATTCCGGTGCTAAAAAGAGATATGATCTTACCGGAACCGGAAAAGTGAAACGGAAACATGCTTACAAAAGCCACATTCTCACCAAGAAATCGAACAAGCGGAAAAGAAACCTGGGCTATTCAACCCTTGTATCAGACACCGAATCGAAGAGAGCCAAAATTTTGGCCGGAGTGTAACTGTTTTACAAATTCAAACGAGTATTAACCGAGTGAATTAGCCGTAAAGTTTCTGCAAAGCAGGACGCTAACCATTCAAAAACCAGATTAATCATGCCAAGATCAGTGAACGCAGTAGCTGCGAGACAAAAGAGAAAAAAGATCCTTAAACTTACCAAAGGTAATTTCCTTTCAAGGGGTAATGTTTGGACTGTTGCAAAAAATACATGGGAAAAGGGACAGGCATACGCCTATGCCGATCGTCGCGCCAAGAAAAGAAATTTCAGGGCATTATGGATCGTCCGTATCAATGCGGGTGTCAGGCAACATGGAATGTCCTATTCAGAATTTATCGGCAAATTAAATGATAAAGGGATTGCCCTTAACCGTAAGGCTCTGGCTGACCTGGCCATGAATAATCCCGATGCCTTTGCCGCCGTTGTCAACTCGGTAAAATAAACTTTACCTTTCATTGAATGACCCCGCCTCTTTTTGGTGGGGTTTTTTTTGTTCAAATTTTTACCACAAAGAACTCAAAGGCTTTCACAAAGGACACAAAGTAATAATTTTGCGAATTTTGCTTAGATGGATGTAGCTGCTTAAAATCAAGGCCAATAAATATTGCATATAACCATGGAAACCAGGAACTCAGATATTTGCTTGCGTTTTCGTGTATTTGATTTATCTTTAATCCGATTCGATCCTCATTGAAATAAACAGTTGTAATAGCCTCCTTATTACATTTCAATTATTAATTCTCATGCATTACCAAAAATCTCACCAAAATGAAAAAGATAAATTCCTTAATTGTTTTCTGGCTTATTTCATCAGCAACTTTTGCACAATGGACATGGCAAAATCCGGTACCAACAGGAAACTCCCTTGCGTTTGTTTATTTTATTGATGACTTTACAGGTTATTCGGTAGGTGATTGTGGGACAATCAAAAAAACTACTGACGGAGGAACAACCTGGACATCATTGGCAAGTGGCACATCCTTAGATTTAAATTCTGCTTACTTTTTTGATTTAAATATAGGTTTCATAGTAGGTGATCTGGGAACAATTTTAAAAACAGTTGATGGAGGGGAAAATTGGATCGAATTGACAAGTGGTACAACCAAAGACTTATTTTCGATTTGTTTTGTCAATCCCGATATCGCATATATTGCAGGAAGTGGCGGTGCCATTTTAAAAACTACCAATGGTGGTTCATCCTGGATTGTGCTGCCGAGTGGAATAACTGAAAATCTTGTATCAGCATATTTCACGGATATCAATACAGGTTATTTAGCCGGAATCACCGGAACGATCAGAAAAACTACAGATGGGGGCTCTGCATGGACAACTATATCAAGTGGGATTACGAACAATCTGAATTTTGTTTACTTTACGGATGCCAGCAATGGTTATGCGGTAGGTAATGCAGGAATATTATTAAGTACGGATGATTCAGGCATGACTTGGAAAACTATATCACTTGAAACAAATTGTAATTTACATTCAATTTATTTTACCAATTCAGACACCGGTTACATTGTTGGAGATAATGGTACAATACTTAAAACTAACGATGGAGGTAAATTATGGTCTAACTTATCTGGCGGCTATGAATGGGATTATACTATATCCCTGAATGCTTTACGATCTGTTTACTTTGCCAATGCAAATTATGGCTTTGCATCCGGACAAAATGGTACATTAGTAAAAACAATCGATGGAGGAACAACCTGGACTGTCTATCCAAAAGAAATATCGAATAATCCTTTACATTCAATTTGCTTTACGGATGCCAATACAGGATATTCAGTTGGTAACTATGGCCATATCATGAAAACCATAGATGGAGGCAAAACCTGGAAAGATACATGGAGTGGCACAACTCAAATTCTGAAATCCGTATATTTTGTTGATAAAGCAACGGGTTATGCAGTTGGTGATAGTGGAACAATATTAAGGACCATTAACGAAGGTGCAAACTGGACAGCTTTGTCTATTGAAAAAACAAAAAGACTTAGATCGGTTTTTTTTACTGATGTTAACACAGGTTATATTGTTGGATTTGATTATGTGAGTAGTGAAGGAATAATCTTAAATACAACAGATGCAGGCCTGACCTGGACTGTCTCACTAAATAGAAAAAATGACTATTTAAAATCAGTGTATTTTGCCAACACTAATGTAGGATATACCGTTGGGGGCCTTGATTCCTATGGGTTTTCGGGAACAATTTACAAAACCATTGACGGAGGTTCAACGTGGACTACTTTAACAAATGAGGCGGAAGAACAATTATATTCAGTATTCTTTACTGATCCCAATACTGGTTTCGCGGTGGGTGAAAATGGAATTATTTTAAAAACGATAAACGGCGGAACTACTTGGACTAAACAGGAGAGTGGAACATCAGATTATGAATTAAGATCAATTTACTTTATTGATGCGAATACAGGGTATGTTGCAGGGGTTGAACCAGGATCTACGAGAGGGGTCGTTTTAAAAACAATCGATGGAGGCAATACCTGGACTGATTTGCCAATCGGACAATTAGCCAATGAGTTTAGATCAATTTTCTTTACGGATACAAATAATGGCTTTGTTTTGGGTTCAGATTATCTCAATGATGGAGCGGAAAGTGGAACAATTTCAAAAACTATGGATGGTGGATTAACATGGAATCCATTTACAACACGATCAACCAATCCATTTTATTCTGTTTGTTTTACTGATAAAAATACCGGATATGCCGTAGGTGGTGACAATAGCCGTGGTGGTATTATTTTGAAAACAACAAACGCCGGCACAACTTGGAAAACCATCAAAGAGGGCGAATGGTGGGATTATTCAATAGCAAAAATTTGGCTGTACTCTGTCTTCTTTACGGATGCTAATAATGGTTATTCCGTCGGTAATGTCAACTCCCGTGGAGTTATCCTAAAAACAACCGATGGAGGAATTAACTGGTCAACTTATGATATTGGAACAAGCAGTGACTTGTTTTCAGTATATTTTACAGATACATATACCGGATATGCGGTAGGTGAAAATGGAACCATTTTGAAAACAAGCGATAGCGGCATTACCTGGACACCCTTAATTAGTGGAACCACATATAGATTGCGCAAAATATTATTTACCGATAAAAATACTGGCTATGCATGCGGTGAGCAGGGGATATTAATCAAAACCACAGATGCAGGTGATACATGGACGGTTTTATCGAGTGGAACAACTAAAATTTTATATTCAATTTATTTTACAGAATCCAATACAGGATACATTGTTGGGGGTTCCAATCTTTTATACGAAAATCCTTACCAGGTAATTTTAAAAACGGAAAATGGAGGGACAACCTGGACTTCACTGTCGAGCGGTACATCATATGAATTAAGGTCTGTTTATTTTACTAACAATTATAATGGCTATGTTGCAGGAGCTGGTGGAAAATTATTACGAACCACAGATGGAGGAATCCATTGGAATGAAATTGAGATTGAAACAAAAAATGATTTATGGTCAGTCTACTTTTCAGATGAAAATACCGGATTTGTTACAGGTGACAATGGAACCATACTAAAAACAACAAACGGAGGAGGGATTGTTACGAACAATCAAAAGGTTTTACCAGGTTCAACCATAATAATTTATCCTAATCCGGCAAGGAATCATATTTCAATTATGTCAAGTAAGGAGTTACCATCAGAGACCTCCATAAGTATCATCAGCATGAGTGGTCAAGTAATGATGCAGAATTTATTCAACAACCAAAAACAGATTGAAATAAATGTTAGCAACCTGGCGAAAGGAATTTATATTGTTAAAATACAGAACAATACAATCATTGAAACAAGAAAATTAGAGATACAGTAGTAATTCCAAATACCTTTCAAGCCATCTTGATAAATTATCAATTCAGATTTAAGTTCCTTTGTAATTAAATTAATAGCCTCAATTATGAAAATAGCACTCCTCGGATATGGCAAGATGGGCAAAGAAATTGAAAACATTGCCCTCTCGCGCCACCATGATATTGTTCTTAAGATTGACGCATTCAACTTAAATGAATTCACCAACGAAAATCTTTCCCGCGCTGATGTAGCGATCGATTTTTCAACCCCGGATTCCGCTTTCTCAAACATCATGAAATGTTTTGAAGCCGGTGTACCTGTTGTTTGCGGCACCACTGGCTGGCTTAACCGGTTTGAAGAGGTGAAGAAAAAATGTTCGGATCTCAACCAGGCATTCTTTTATGCATCCAATTTCAGCATTGGCATGAACCTGTTCTTCGAACTCAATAAATACCTGGCCCGACTGATGAATCCCATGGAGGATTATGAAGTTTCCATCAGGGAAATCCATCATGTGCATAAACTCGATGCCCCCAGCGGCACAGCCATCACCCTGGCCAATGATCTTATCGCAAATGTGGACCGCAAAGAAAAATGGGAACTCAACCAGGCCAGCAATCAGGCTTCACTCAAAATCACTGCTGTACGCGAAGATGAAGTTCCCGGTACACACACCGTTACCTACGAATCGGAAGTGGATTCCATTGAAATTACCCATCTCGCCAAAAGCCGTCGTGGACTCGCCCTGGGCGCCATCCTCGCCGCGGAGTTTATTAAGGGAAAGAAGGGAGTGTATTCTATGCAGGAAATGGTGAAGAGAATTATGAATGAGGAATTATGAATGAGGAATTATGAATTATGAATGAGGGATGAGTGCATAAAGTCGGGCGTAGTCTTCAGACTATGCTCCTTTGCCTTCCCTGGAAAGAAGACTGCAAGACTGCAGGACTGCAGGACTGCAAGACAGAACTATTGGATGAAATCGTACAGGCTGTCTCAAAAGCATAAATCCAGGCGAAGTTACAAACTTCGCCTAGCATCCAACGCTAAGCGTAGTTTGTAACTACGCTTGATTAAACTTCATTTGAGACAGCCTCCTACAAATCCAACCGCATAACTGCTTTCTACTATACTTAATGCCCTCCGTGCAATTTCTCCGGACAATTCTTGCTAGTCCCTCGTCCCTCGTCCCCAGTCCCTTTTGTTAAAAAGTCTTAAATCATTATCCCTCCGCTTCTTCTTTCCGTAAACGGGTTAGTTGATCCCCGAAAAAATATTACTTTTAGCGTAAAATATATACTAATGAAAGCAGATCGCAAAGAATGGATATGGTATGGAATTGTATCATTAATCTACATTTTATGGGTTATCTGGTTACGGAATTACTGGTTAATACTGGGACTTCCGGTTATTTTCGACCTGTATATCACCAAAAAGGTGAACTGGACTTTCTGGAAACGACGTGATGGCAATAACAGCAAGGTAGTTGAATGGCTTGACGCATTGATTTTCGCTGTGGTTGCGGTTAGTCTCATCAATATCTTTCTTTTTCAGAATTATAAGATCCCGACCGGTTCCATGGAGAAAACCCTGATGATCGGTGATCATTTGTATGTAAGCAAAGTTGCCTACGGCCCCCGTATTCCCAATACTCCCATTGCCTTTCCGTTTACGCAGCATACAATGCCCCTTACAACAGGTGTGAAATCCTATGTTGAGTGGATCAAATGGCCTTATAAACGCCTCGCCGGTTTTGGCAACATAAAGCGGGATGATGCCGTAGTTTTCAATTTTCCGGCTGGTGATACTGTTATTATTGAACATCAGAATATGAGCTACTATTCTGTTGTTCGCGACTCGGCGGAAATGCTGCGGATGAAGGACCAGTATTACAGACGTCCCCAGAAATCAAACCAGGAATACTATAATCTTGGCCGGCTTGGCGTATGGAGAAGCTTCGACATTGTGGTAAGGCCTGTGGATAAACGCGATAATTATATCAAGCGTTGCGTGGGAATTCCCGGCGACACACTGCAGATCATTAACAAGCGGGTTTACCGGAATGGGGTACCCCAGAAAGAATATCCCGGAATTCAGCATACCTATTATATATATCTGAATGAAGGACAGAATATTGCCGACAAAGTATTTGAGCGTATGAACATCTATGATATCCAGCGTTCAGGCAATGTGATCCATGCCTACCTCACCGTTGACGAAGTCAACGCGATCAGGCAGTTCAAGAGTGTTAAACAGATCATTGACAATGACTACTGGGATGGATATTCATATGACTATTTCCCCAATGACACAAGCTATAAATGGACGATCAATAATTTCGGTCCGCTGTATATTCCCCAAAAAGGGGCCACGATCAAAATCGACACCAAAAATCTGTGCCTGTATGAACGCGTGATCGGTTACTATGAAAAGAATGACCTGAAAGTGAAGGACGGGCAGATCTATATCAATGGCAATCTGGCCAATGAATATACCTTCAAGATGAACTATTACTGGATGATGGGGGATAACCGCCACAGCAGCCTGGATTCCAGGTTCTGGGGGTTTGTCCCTGAAGACCACATTGTCGGTGAGCCGAAATTCATCTGGCTGTCGCTCGACAAGAACAAGAAATTCCTTAGTAAGATCCGCTGGGAAAGGATGTTTAAAGGTGTATAGGGACGAGGGACACCCTGTTGCTTTTTGTCAGGCTTAAGTACAGGTTGCTACAAATGAACCTCTTTAGGGTGACAGGTTTACCAAATTTCGTGAAATCTGAATGAGTAGTCAAAACCAATTCTTTTTTCTGAACAATACTAACCCCATTGCGGAAAGCAATGCCGAAACCCCAACAACCGCAAATATGCCCCATTTGGAATCTTCCAGAAAATTGGGAATATTCATTCCGAAGAGACTGGCTATAAGTGTTGGTATCATTAAGAAAATTGAGATACCCGTCAATTGCTTCATAACCACATTCAGATTATTGGAAATGACGGACGCAAATGCATCCATCATGCCGCTTTGGATATCTGAATAAATTTTTGCCATATCAAGTGCCTGTTTATTTTCTATTATGGCGTCTTCGAGGAGATCCTCGTTCACTTCACTTAATGTGTTCTTTTTATAATTTCTCAATCTTGCCAATACACTCTCATTGGCCTTTAAAGATGTAATAAAAAATACAAGGCACTTTTCCATCTTCAGTAATTTGTTCAATTCTTTATTTCGGATGGATCTTTCGAGGTCCTGCTCAATCAAGGCTGTTTGCTGGTTGATCTGTTTAAGGTATTTAAGATACGTACTACCGGAACGTAAAAAAAGACTGAGAACAAAACCTATTGAGTCTAAGGCCTGTTGCTTTTGTCCGCGGATCAATTCCGGTTGTTCCAATGGCAGAACTTCATTGATAGCTGAACAAATTGTGACTGTTAATTTACTGGTTTCATAAATACCAAGCGGTACGGTATAAAAAGGAACTCCATTGTTAGAACTCTCCACAGGAACGCGCATAATCACAAGAGTATAATCTTCATCGAACTCCGATCGCGGACGTTCGTCAATGTCAATAATGTCTCTGATTACATCCTGGGGAACCTGAAATTCTGCCTGCAGTCGTTCAATTTCCTGAATTGTGGGCTGTAATACGTTCACCCAGCATCCTGTGACTGGTTTGGATATTTCCGAATATCCACCAAAACTTTCATAAAATTTAATCATGAGATCGCCTCCATTTTAATCCTAAAAAGAGGCTATTTAAGGCAGGCCCCTTTTACAGGTAATTGATTATTTGACTAATAATATGATACGGGCCTTCGTCCATGTTTTTAATCTGTCTGTTTGTGCTGCAAAAGTAATATTTTAAATAACTTACCAGTCCGAAAAGATAAATTTTTATGGCTGCATTCAATCTATTAAGAAAACCTGCCATTAGCCTTCTGTTATTGGTAATAAGCATGATTATTATCAATACTGCCTCATTCATGGCCAATACTCTCGTGGAACTGCAACCGACAAGGGTTCTGATAATATTTGATGTATCAAAAAGTATGGCTGCATCTTATGAAAAAGTGACCCGGTTGGATGCAGCCAAAAAACTGGCATATAATATTATTGATTCTCTTTCCGGAAAAATAAACCTCCAGATAGCGCTCAGATCATATGGTTCGGTAAAAGAATATCCCCCGGGCGACTGTAAGGATTCCAAATTGGTATTTCCTTTTGAAAAGGATAATTCAGCAAGGATGAAAGCCTATATTTCCGGGTTGAAACCAACAGGAATTACTCCCATCGCCTATTCACTGGAACAATCGGTTAATGATTTTAAAAGTACTGAGGCGAAAAATTTCATAATTATAATTACCGACGGTATTGAAGAATGCGGTGGAAATATATGCCAGGCGGCCTCTGTTCTAAGTGAAAAAGGAATTGTACTTCGACCGTTTATTATAGGAATCGGACTCACGGAAGAACAATCGAGAGAATTTCAGTGTGTAGGAAATTACTTCAATGTAGAACGTCAGGTTTCATTTTCCAATCTCAGTAATATTATTATTACACAAATATTGAATCCAACCTCTGCCCAGGTAAATCTTCTGGATATTAACGGACAACCCTCGGAAACAAATATAGGCATGACGTTTTATGATTTGAAGGACAATTTGCCGGAATACAACTATATACATACGCTAAACCGCCTTAAAAACCCGGATACCCTGTATCTCGATGTTTACAGGAAGTACCGCATAAATATAAGTACCGTTCCGCCCGTTCAGATCGACACAGCGGAGCAGTTTCTCGGGAGGCACAATATATTTGCGGTGAATGCGACCCAGGGTGAATTACAGCTTGAGATGAAGTATGCTATGCCGGGTTCAGAACCATTATGTATTGTGAGGAAGCAGGGAACAATGGAAACGCTTAATTATCAAAAAATCAATACGAATTTTAAATATTTATCCGGAATTTATGATCTCGAAATATTGACACTTCCCCGTATTTATAAAAACAATGTTCAGATTGGACCTGAAGGAAAGAAGATTGAAATTCCTGTCAGCGGACAGGTACAGTTACAGTCAAAGAAAACAATCATCGGCACAATCCTGCTGGATGACGGGAAAAAGTCCGGCTGGGTATGCAACCTGCCTCCCGGTGGAGTGCATACATACAGCCTGTTTATTCAGCCTGGAAATTATATATTGGTTTATCGGGGAAAAAATGACGAGTATATTTACAATTCGATCAGCAGAAAGTTTACGGTGGGGGCAAGAAACGTTACCCTGCTTAATTTGTAGCTAACAAGTTATCAAATCTGCAAAAAAAATCCCGGCGTTTCACAACACCGGGATTTTTTTATTTTCAAGTATCTGAAAACTAGTCACTTCATTTCACTAGTCACTGCTAGTCCCTAGTCCCTAGTCCCTCGTCCCTGGTTATTCTCCTACTATTTCAAACGGAATATCCACAAACACTTCCTTGTGGAGACGAATATGAGCATGGTAAGTACCCACTTCCTTTATAAGGTCTTCCTTGAAAGTAATGCTCTTGCGGTCTATAGCAAAACCCTTTTCCTGGAGTGCTTCGGCAATCTGAATAGCATTCACCGAGCCAAAGATCTTTCCCTTGGTACTGGTCTTGGCACCTACTGAAAGGGTAACATCTTTCAGTGTATTTGCCAGTTCCTGTGCCTGTTCTTTGATCTTTTCCTCTTTATGTGCCCGCTGTTTCATGATTTCCTTGTGGGATTTCATGGCAGAACCGGTGGCAGTAATCGCCAGACCCTGGGGGATCAGGTAATTAAGTGCATATCCATTCCTGACATTGACAATGTCATCTTTATATCCGAGATTCGGAACGTCATTTTTAAGTATAATTTCCATCGCAGTCTCTTTATTTATTTCAACAAATCGGTAACATACGGCAATAATGCCAGGTGACGTGATCTTTTCACTGCCGTGGCCACTTTGCGCTGGAATTTCAAGGATGTTCCGGTAACCCGGCGGGGAAGGATCTTTCCTTGTTCATTCAGGAATTTCTTGAGAAATTCAGGATCCTTATAATCTACATACTTGATCTTGTTCTTTTTAAACCGGCAATATTTTTTCTTCTTGACTTCTACAGCCGGAGGCGTCAAATACCTGATTTCTGATTGTCCTGTTGGTGCTACATTTGCCATCGCTTATTCCTCCGTTGTTACTTTAGCTGCGTTTTCCTTCTTGTTCCTTCTCTTTGCTGCATACTCGCTGGAGTACTTGTCCAGGCGGGTAGTGAGAAAGCGGATCACCCGCTCGTCGCGTTTGTACTCGATTTCAAGTGGCTTAACCAGTTCACCCGGTGCCATGAATTCCATCATTGTAAAAAATCCGGTGGATTTTTTCTGAATGGGGTAGGCCAGCTTTCGCAATCCCCAGTTCTCTTCGTTGATGATCTCACCGCCTCTGGCGATGATCACACCTCTGAATTTTTCAACCGCTTCCTTCATCTGGGCCTCAGACAAAACGGGAGTTACAATGAAAACGGTTTCATAATGATTTAACATATCCGATATTATTTTAGTTATTTAAAACAGGTCGCAAAAGTAGTAAGATTTTTTTAGAAAGTGAAAAACTTATGGATAAAAGTGAATAGTGATATAAAGCGATGTTAAAATCTGCGAAATTTGCATTATCTGCAAGAGAAGATTTTGGAATTTATGGCTTTAGAGGGAATATGTTAAAGGTTTACCGCAGAGTCCTCGGGAGGGGCTCCCTCCAACCTCAAAACAGATAACTTTGCAAGAAAAAGCAGCACATAAGAAACCTGTTTCGCTATTGGAAGACCCATTCCTTCGCAGAGTTTGGTTCGGGGCACTTTTTTAAAATTTCAATTGGATGTTAAGTTTTTTTGCTTAAACACCGTATAGGAGATCAATTTTAAGATTCAAGTGCCTTTATGCGCTGCTTTTAATCAATAATTAAAAGCAAAATTATGAAAAAAGAATCAGTAAAAAAGGGAGTTGTCAAGATGGGTACTGGGTTGCCGGTATTTAACCATCATGCTGCAGGTATTGATATTGGAGATACGCTACATTATGTTGCCATCAGCGATGGTGCTGGTGGTTATGAAGTAAAAACAACCTCTGCGTTTACCTGCAATTTAGAAGAAATCGTAGATTATCTAAAAAGCAATGGGATTACTACCGCTGCAATGGAAAGCACAGGAGTATACTGGCTGCCGCTCTACATTATGCTTGAGGAGGCAGGCATAGAACCCTACCTGGTTAATGCAAAGCATGTAAAGAATGTTACGGGAAGGAAGAAGGATGATACAGATGCTATTTGGATCCAGAAGCTGCATACCTGCGGATTGCTACAGAAAAGTTTTCAGCCAGACAATGAAATTCGCTTGTTAAGGAGTTATACCCGGCAGCGGAAAAATTTAATATTGTTAAGCTCCGATTCGGTAAGACGAATGCAAAAGGCTCTTGAGCTAATGAACATAAAGATACATACTGTTATCAGCGACATTTTGGGTAAAACAGGAATGAGCATGGTCAAGGCGATTATCGCAGGAGAGAGAGATTCTCAAATTCTTTCAACGCTATGTGATCCGAGAATTAGGGCTTCACAGGAAGAAATCATCAAATCATTGCAAGGGATCTGGAGAGAAGAGCATCTATTTATGCTGGAACAGGCACTTGAAAATTACGAATTTCATCAAAAGCAAATCAAAAGCTGTGAAGAAAAAATAAAACTGCAATTACTAAAACAAGTTGCAATAATCAAAGAAGGAGACATTACCGGTCTGGAAGAACAATTAAAAAAAAAGTCAAAGGCAAAAGCTAAAAAGAATCAATTTGACTTTGCAGTTGCTCCCTATTTGAAAATAATTGCGGGGGTTGATTTGTGTAAAATACCCAGCATAAGCGAAGTTACAGCGTTGGAGTTTATTGCAGAAACCGGTGTAGATATGCGGAAGTGGTTCAGTGGTAAACACTTCGATGCTTGGTTAAACCTTACTCCCAACACGAAAATTACAGGGGGTACTATCGTCAGTAGTAAGATGATGAAGAAAAAAAACAGGGCTGGTCAATGCTTACGTCAGGCGGCTTCTACATTATCCACGAACAAAACACCCCTTGGCGGTTACTATCTAAAAATGCGAGCGAGACTTGGAGGAAAAGGTGCCGCATTAGCCACAGCACATAAACTTGCCAGAATTATTTATACGATGCTATTAAACAAGATTGAATACAATCCGGGAATATTGATGGATAATGAAGAAAAAATCAAGGTAGAAAAAATTAAAAAGCTTGAAAAGCAGCTAGCCCGATTAAAAAGAGCTGCATAAACAATGATTAAAAACCTACTGATAATGAGTGCATTAAAAAGAGTTATATAGGAGGAGGCCGCAAAGGAATACGCAAAGTTCGCAGAGTTTTATTTTGAGGCGCTTTGCTTTTTTGAGAACGCAGAGGTTAACGACCCTGATTTAATGCCAATGAATCCGTGTCATTAAATCTAATTACATACGAGTATCCAGCATCCATCATCCAGCATCCAGTATCCAGCATCTAATCTATTTATATAAATTTCCGGCAAATAAATTTACAATTCGCTCAGCTGTATGGCCATCCCATAATTCAGGCCGGCTTGGAAGAACCTTATATGAGAGTATCTTATTAAACTCGGCACGGATCCGGTCTACATTATTTCCGACCAATATGGAGACGCCACCATTTTCCTGCAGCGTTATGGGTCTTTCGGTATTCCAGCGCAAGGTAAGGCATGGTGTTCCGAGAATACAGCATTCTTCCTGCAAACCACCGCTGTCAGTTAGCATAATTCTTGCATCCATATTTAACCGCAGCATATCATGATATCGGAGTGGCTCCAGCAATACAACATTCGGGTGATTGGAAGCCATTTCCCATAAATCGAACTCTTTTAACATTTTCACAGCACGGGGATGAATTGGCCAAAGTACTGTCATTTTTGAAGCAACATCAGTAGTGATAAATTTTAAAAGAGGGCCAAGTACTTCCGGGTTATCAACATTACTTGGACGATGGAGGGTAATTAATGCATAGGTACTATTAAAATTTATTTCATTTAATTTTTGATCTTTTAAAAGCATATTCGATTCCAGTAACGCCGGAATATGAATTGCGGATGCTTTTTCACGGTTCGCTTCCAGGGTATCAATCATAATATTGCCAACAAACTTGATTTTCTCTTCAGCAACACCTTCCTTTCGAAGATTTTCTCCGGAAATCCGGTCAGGAGTCAGCAAAAGATCTGACAAACGATCGGTTACAAGGCGATTAATTTCCTCAGGCATTGAAAGATCTCCTGATCGCAAACCCGCTTCAATATGACAAACTTTTATTTTTTCCTTTTTGGCTGTGACGGAGCATGCAAGTGTGGCGTTTACATCACCGACAACGATCACCCAATCCGGTTTCTGCTCTTTTAGCACCTTTTCAAAAGCTATCATTGTGAGACCAACCTGTTCAGCATGGGATCCACTTCCTATCTCAAGATTGATGTCGGGTTCCGGTATATTGAGATCCTTGAAAAATGATTCAGACATCCGTATATCATAATGTTGCCCGGTATGAACCAGGATATGTTCAATGTGGCGATCAATACTACCTGCATTATGTCGGGCTATAGCTGCCGTAAAAGGAGCGATCTTCATGAAATTGGGCCGGGCGGCGACAACAGAAAGTAGTTTCATTGGATGGGGCAATTATATTTCATTACAAGACGGTATGCGAAAAGGGCTATTATTCATTTTTAGTTGTTCATTGTTCCTCATTATTTATAATATCTCCCAGCTCCGGGATCAGTACATTATCATACCCGCTTTCCTTTAATTTATTGCTGAAGAATTCCTGCGCGGAATATTCTCCATGCACCAGGATCAGTTTTTTCAGTTTCGTTTTGTCCTGGCATTCAAGAAATTGTATCAGTTCACCATAATCGGCGTGTCCACTATAGGAATCGATGCGTTCAATGTCGGCTTTAACGGGATAAATTGTGCCGAATATGGATACTTCCGTATCACCCCGAAGGATTTTGGCACCCAGCGTTCTCGGTGAGCAATATCCTACTGCCAGCACTGTATTCCGGGGATTGGAAATGCTGTTGGCCAGGTGGTGCTTCACTCGCCCGGCCTCCATCATACCCGAGGCGGAAATAATGATGCACGGCTCATGGGTATCGTTCAGGCTTTTTGAATCTTCAACCTTTTGTATAAAATACAGGTCATTGAATCCAAACGGATCGGGATCCGTTTCCATTACCTTCAGCATGGCGTCATTGAAACATTCCCTGTGCAACCTGAAAATATTGGTGGCATTCACCGACAGGGGACTGTCAACATACACCTTAATCTTTGGCAGCTTTCCGCTGTTGTAAAAGTTATTCAGCGAGTAAATTACTTCCTGAGTCCTGCCTACACTGAATGACGGGATTATAAGCTTGCCCTTCTTTTCAATACAGGTCCTCTTAATGATGTCAAGAAGTTTGCTTTCGGCCTCTGTCGTGCTCTCATGCAAGCGGTCTCCATAGGTTGATTCACAGATAATATAATCAGCCTGGGGAAATTTTTCCGGGGGCCTCAGAATACGGTTTACAGGCCTTCCAACGTCACCGGTGAACGCCACCCGGGTGGTTTTCTCTCCTTCTTTGATCTGCAGATTGACTACACCGCCTCCAAGCATGTGCCCGGTATTGGTAAAGGTAACCTTGACTCCCTTGGTTACCCTGTATGACTTCCCGTAAGGTACTCCCACGAAGAATTTCATGGATTCTTCTGCATCAGCCTTTGTATAGATCGGTTCAATGGGTGGCAGCTTCTGGCGCAACCTTTTTTTGTTGTGCATTTCGGTATCATGCTCCTGGATCTTTCCGCAATCGGCCAGCATAATTACACACAAATCACGGGTGGCATGGGTGGTGACGATTGTCCCCTTAAATCCCAGCTTTACAATATAGGGTATCAGACCCGAATGATCGATATGGGCGTGACTCAGCAACAGGTAATCGATTTCCTGGGGATCAAAGCCCAGGTTGCGGTTCATCGATTCGGTTTCCATTCCCTTTCCCTGGTACATACCGCAGTCGAGCAGGATTTTTTTACCATTGTCCAGCGTGATCAGATGTTTGCTGCCTGTAACCTCACGTGCAGCGCCACAAAATTTTATTTCCATGATGTTTTTTTTATACTGAAACAAACATAATCAATTTATGACTAAAAATATTCAAAAAACTTAGCGTAAATTTTACGCTAAGTTTGGAAATGATAATCTTTCTTCATAATTTGCACATAAAATTATCCAGATTTGGCCAGACTCAATTCAAACCGGGGAGGAAATCTTAATCCGCATGTATCGGTAGACTGCGTGATCTTTGGCTTTGATGACAAAAAGCTGAAGGTACTCCTCATAGAAAGGGAAAAAATCCCCAACTTTCATTTACGAGGGCACAAATTGAAATTACCCGGTAGTCTGATCTCTGAAACCGAAGATCTCGATACTTCTGTAATGCGAACGTTGAAAGAACTGACGGGACTCGACAATATCTTCCTCAAGCAATTTGGTGTTTTTGGATTGCCGGACCGGCTGTCGCCGGAAGAAGACCTTGCCTGGCTCATAAAAACAAGCGGCATGAAAATCGGCCGGGTAGTTACCATTGCTTACTATTCACTCATTAAAATATCAGAAAGCAACATTACTGAAAAAACAATCTGGCTTCCGGTAAACGAATTGCCGGAACTGATTTTCGATCATAACCGGATCATCAGCAAGGCCCTTCAGGTAGTACGACGTGATATTCGTACGGGTCCTCATTGTTTTGAACTGCTTCCAAAGAAATTCACGATCCGGCAAATGCAGGATCTCTACGAGGCTATCCTGGATGAAGACATGGATAACCGCAACTTCAGGAAGAAGGTGAAACCGCTGGAATTTATCATTCCCCTTCCTGATAAAGAAAATGGTGTGAATCACAAACCCGCACAATTATTCCGGTTTGATAAGAAATTGTACGAGAAGCACAGGAAGATTTCCAGTGGATTTGACCTGTAACAATTAGCAATGAAGAATGAACAATGAAAATGAGCATGAATTTGCTAATATGCTAATATGCTAATGTGCTAATAGGAAGAAAGTCATGCAGTGATGCAGTTGTCCGAATTCTAACAGCCTTCAGCCTATAGCCTTTAGCCTAAATCGTAAATCGTAAACTAAAACGTAAATTCTTTTACTATGTTCCTACTAGGATACGACATCGGAAGTTCTTCTGTAAAAGCAAGTCTGGTTGAAATTGAAACCGGTATTTGCAAAGCGAGTGCCTTTTCTCCGAAAAAGGAAATGCCTATCCAGGCCGCTCATAGCGGATGGGCAGAACAGGACCCTGATCAGTGGTGGCAAAATCTGAAACTGGCCACACAAGAGGTCCTGGAAAAATCAGGAATCGTAAATACCGATATCAAGGCCATTGGTATTTCTTACCAGATGCATGGACTGGTATGCATTGACAAAAACTACCAGGTGCTGAGACCTTCCATTATATGGTGCGACAGCCGGGCTGTGAGTATTGGCGAAAAGGCATTTGCCGCCATAGGAAAGGAGAAATGCCTCAGTCACCTGTTGAATTCACCCGGTAATTTTACTGCTTCCAAGCTCAGGTGGGTATATGAAAATGAACCGGCACTTTATGCGAAGATCTACAAGATCATGCTGCCGGGCGATTTCATTGCCATGAAGCTGACCGGAGATGTGGCGACAACCGTTTCGGGATTATCCGAAGGAATTCTCTGGGACTTCATCAATAACCAGCCTTCGGCCGATCTGATGAACCAGTACGGAATTAGTAAAGAATTACTTCCCGAAATTCTGCCCACATTTTCTGTGCAGGGAAAGGTGAGCTCTTCGTGTGCCAGTGAAACCGGATTACCGGCCGGTATTCCGATAGCCTACCGTGCAGGTGACCAGCCAAACAATGCCTTTTCACTGAAGGTACTTCAACCGGGAGAAATTGCAGCTACTGCGGGAACCTCCGGAGTTGTATACGGTGTATCAGGATCTGTACAGTATGATCCGCAAAGTCGGGTTAATACCTTTGCCCACGTAAACCACGAAAAAAACAGCACCCGGCTCGGTGTGCTGCTTTGCATCAATGGAACCGGGATTTTGAACTCATGGCTGAAATACAACATGGGATATGAGCAGGGCGGATATGAAGCCATGAACCAGGATGCGGGACAGGTGCCAGTCGGTTCAGCCGGACTGGCCATTCTTCCCTTTGGAAACGGTGCGGAACGGATGCTGGAAAACAAGAATCCGGGAAGCCTGTTTTCCAATATCGATTTTAACCGCCATACCCGGGCACATGTGGCACGCGCTGCACAGGAAGGGATCGTATTTTCCTTCAAATACGGGATGGAAATTATGGAACAGATTGGAATTCATCCCGGCATGATCCGCGCTGGACACGCCAACATGTTCCTGAGCCCTTTGTTCCGCGAAGCCCTGGCTTGCATATCAGGCGCACAGATTGAATTATACAACACGGATGGATCCCAGGGTGCAGCTCTTGGAGCCGGGGTAGGAGCGGGATACTACAAATCCTTCCCCGATGCCTTTAACGGGTTGAAGAAGATCCTTACCTTGGAACCGGACACTTCGAAAATCCAGGCTTATAAAGAAGCATACGGAAATTGGCTTGATTTACTTAAAAGAAATTTACAATAGCTAAAAAGAGAAAATGCTGGGAAGCCCAAAAGACCCCGAAGGGGTCAGATATCAATAACCGTGGGTGATAACCCACGGAGCCTAACCCGCAACGACGAATCACAATATACAGGAAAAACTAACAAATAAACGCAATCATGAAAGTAACCGTAGGAAACAAAGAATTCTTTCCCGGAATCGGAAAGATCAAATTTGAAGGTCACGAATCAACCAATCCCATGGCATACAGATGCTATGACGAAAATCGCGTGGTGGCCGGGAAAAGCATGAAGGACCACTTTAAATTTGCCGTTGCATACTGGCATTCTTTCTGTGGCACAGGTGGCGATCCGTTTGGACCCGGTACCCGCATCATGCCCTGGACGGATAGCGATGATCCGATCCAGTGTGGAAAAGATAAGATGGATGCTGCTTTTGAATTCATCACAAAACTGGGAGTGCCCTATTATTGTTTTCACGACATTGACCTGGTTGATGAAGGGAACCTGTTCACCGATTATGAAAAGAGGTTGAAAATTATGGTGGATTATGCTTCCCAGAAGCAGAAAGAATCCGGCGTAAAGTTACTGTGGGGTACTGCCAATGTATTCTCCAATCCCCGCTATATGAATGGTGCCGCCACCAATCCCAATTTCAATGTTCTTGCCTGCGCCGCCGTGCAGGTGAAGAATGCCCTCGATGCGACCATTGCACTGGGTGGTGAAAATTATGTTTTCTGGGGTGGCCGCGAAGGATACATGAGCCTTCTGAATACGCATATGAAAAGTGAACAGGAACACCTGGCCCGCTTCCTTCATGTGGCAAAAGACTATGCCCGCAAGAACGGTTTCAAGGGATGGTTTTTCATCGAACCCAAACCCATGGAGCCCACCAAACACCAGTATGACTTTGATGCTGCTACTGTTGTGGGCTTCCTTAGATATTTCGGACTCGATAAGGATTTCAAACTGAATGTTGAAGTGAATCATGCAACCCTGGCGGGACATAGCTTCCAGCACGACCTGCAGGTAGCTGCTGATGCCGGTATGCTGGGCAGTATGGATGCCAACCGCGGTGATGCCTTTAACGGATGGGATACGGATCAGTTCCCGATCAACCTGTATGAACTGGTTGAAGCCATGCTTGTCATTCTCGAAGCAGGTGGATTGCAGGGAGGCGGCGTGAATTTCGATGCCAAATTAAGGCGTAATTCCACCGATAATGCGGATCTGTTCATTGCCCACATTGCTGCTATGGACGCTTTTGCCCGGGCACTTACAATTGCCGATAACATCATGACGAAATCACCTTACCTGGCCATGCGCAAAGACCGGTACGCATCCTTTACCAGCGGTGACGGAAAAGCTTTCGAACAAGGGAAGCTCACACTCGAAGACCTGCGCAACCTCGCCATGAAAAACGGCGAACCCGCCATCATCAGCGGTAAACAGGAATTGTACGAGGCTATCATTAACATGTACATCTGAAGAAAGGTGATTAAGTGATTAGGTGATTAGGTGATTAAGTGATTAGGTGATTAGGTGATTGCGGTAATTACTGTGATTATGTTCTTCCTAATCTCATTACTCTCTTAATCCCTTACTCACTTAATCACTCAATCTCTTACTCACTTAATCACTTAATCTCTTAATAACTAAATAAAATGGCATTTGTAGACACTTCTGTAAAGTCCGCCGGAACTGCCTTTAAAAAAGGGAATCCTGTATACATAATGATGCTCACCCTGGTCGCAACCCTGGGAGGATTGTTATTCGGGTATGACACAGCCGTTGTAAACGGTGCCGAAAAATCACTGGTTGATTTTTATATTACCAAAATTTTCGATCCGGCAAATGCAGCCTATACCTTACTGCTGATCAGCCAATACAAGCTGTTAATGGTATTTGTCATTTACCTCGTCAGTGTCATTATCTCATCCCAGATTGTAAGATTAACCGGTTTGAAAAAAGGAATAGTCGCCATCGTGATTATCCTGGCCCTGGTTACCGTTTGGGCGGTAAGCTTTATGAATAAGACAATTCCCACGGAAGGTCCTGAACTTCAGGATACCGCAGATGCCATCAAAGGTTTTGTGATCGCCAGCGCCCTCATCGGCTGCGTTATCGGCGGTGCACTGGCCGGCTTTGTATCCAAATCATTGGGACGAAGGAATGGACTGATCCTGGCTGCCATTGCATTTTTCCTTTCTGCCATCGGCGCCTGGAAACCTGAATTCTTTAACGTTTTCGGCACGCTCCCGGTGTATTCATTTGTGGTGTACCGCATAATCGGTGGTATTGGCGTGGGCATTGCCTCCATGATCTCTCCCATGTACATTGCCGAAATTGCACCGGCAGGAGTTCGCGGAAAACTGGTATCATGGAACCAGTTTGCCATTATCTTTGGTATGCTTGTGATCTATTTTGTCAACTATTTTATCGCCCGACAGGGAAATGAACAATGGTTAACTGAGGAAGGCTGGAGATGGATGTTTTTCTCAGGTTCAATTCCTGCCGGTATTTTCCTGATCCTGCTGTTTTTTGTTCCTGAAACGCCCCGGTATCTTGTAATGAAGGGCCATGATGAAAAGGCGCTGAAAGTATTGCGCAAAATTTCGGGAGCCGATGATGCACCATTTATCCTGAAAGAAATAAAGGATACAATTCACGAAAAAAGTGCACCCTGGCTTTCATTTGGGTTTTTCGTCATATTCATTGGTATTATGTTGTCGGTTTTCCAGCAGTTTGTTGGCATCAACGTGGTGTTGTACTATGCCGGCAATATCTTCAGGAATATGGGGTCGTCCACCAATTCATCATTGCTCATGACAATCATTGTGGGTATTGTCAATCTTACCTTTACCGTTGTTGCGATACTTACAGTGGATAAATTCGGCCGCAAGCCGCTGATGATCATTGGTGCGCTGGGTATGGCAGTAAGTATGATTGCCCTCGGGTTTGCATTTTATTCCGGCAATCCGGGACTGATCGCCCTGATCTTCATGCTTACCTATACGGCAGCCTTTGCCATGAGCTGGGGACCGGTAACCTGGGTTTTGCTTTCTGAAATATTTCCCAACAGCATCCGTGGAGCCATGTCGATTGCCGTTGCAGCACAGTGGATTGCCAACTGGGTTATTTCGCTGTCATTTCCGATTATGAATGATAACCAGTGGCTCACACAACAGTTCAATCATGGATTTTCATATTGGATTTACGGTGTGATGGGACTTCTCGCCGCAGTATTTATGTGGAAGCTCGTTCCCGAAACCAAGGGCAAAACCCTCGAAGAGATGGAAAAACTCTGGAAGAAGTGACGAGGGACGAGGGACAAGGGACAAGTAGGGACGAGGGACTAGGGACAAGACATGAAGAAATCCCGGGAGATCATACAGCTTCCGGGTTTTTTTCAACTGCAAAACTGTCACAACTGCACGACTGCACAACTGCACGACTAAACTTGCTTGTCCCTAGTCCCCTAGTCCCTAGTAGCCTATGCCTAGTTGCTCTTAATCCAGTTCAGTATCTTATCCGAATACGGCTTTTCCTTGGGATTGACAAAATCCACCAGATTGCCGCTGGCATCGATCATATATTTCTGAAAATTCCAGGTTACCTCGGAATCAATCACCCCATTCAGTTTTTTTGAAGTAAGCCATTTATACAGCGGATCCATATCATCTCCCTTTACCGATATCTTCGACATCATGGGGAAAGTTACCTGGTATTTTAAGGAGCAGAATGTCTTGATTTCCTCGTTGGTTCCGGGTTCCTGTGAACCAAAATTATTGGCAGGGAAACCAATGATAACAAAATTCCTGTCTGCATATTCTTTATATAGCTTTTCCAGATCTGCATATTGCGGGGTATTGCCGCATTGCGAAGCCGTGTTCACAATGAGCACCTTCTTGCCTTTGAGAGCGGACAGGTTGAATTCCTTTCCGTCAATGTCTTTCACTGTAAAATCATACAGCGTTTTATGCGACTGGGCCATGACAGGCACTGAAACAATAAGGAAAGCGATCAATAACATAATGAGATTTTTCATTTTGATTTTTATTTAAGTGAAACAGAAAATCATATTTCCAATATAAACTTACCACGTTAAAACATATTCAAAAAGAAAATGTTTCACGAAAGGGTATGCAAAGTTACACAAAAATAGAAAAGTACTTTTCCTTCAGGCAGTTTCATTTTTATCAACATGCAACGGAATGTCTGTTATTCTTTTATAAATTAGAGCAATAATTAAGCTCTTTATTTAAATAAATGTTGGAAAAACGCCACAATAAATTATGACAAAAAACATCTTTATGATCCTGATCCTGGCATCCAGGTTCGTCCCGGCTTATATGCAGGATGAAACCAATTATGATGAGAGCAGGGTTCCTTCATATACACTCCCTGAGCTGCTGGTCTCACAAACCGGTAAAACCATAAGTACGTCAAAGGATTGGATGGATATCCGCAGGCCCGAAATTATTTCCCTTTTTGAGGAATCCATGTATGGAAAAATACCCGGTGAACTGAAGATCGTCACCTTTAAAATTATCGAGGAAAGTGATGAAGCGCTTGGAGGAAAGGCAGTCAGAAAACAAGTGTTGCTTACTTTCCGAAATGCCGGAAAAGAATTGAACCTGAACCTGCTCATCTATCTTCCGAAAAATGTGAAAAAAGCACCCGTCTTTCTTGGATATAATTTCGATGGTAACCATACGGTGACTAATGATCCGGCGATTTTGCTTCCATCCTCCTGGATAAAAAACGATCCCGGACTGGGTGTTTCAGAAAATAAGGCAACCGATCAGGCCAGGGGGACCGGAAAGGGCAGATGGCAGGCAGAAAAGATCATTGGTGCAGGCTATGGACTGGTCACCCTGTATTACGGTGACGTGGATCCCGATAAGAATGATTTCACTGACGGCGTACATCCCCTGTTGTATAGAAATAACCAGACACAACCCCTGCCGGATGAGTGGGGTGCTATTTCGGCCTGGGCCTGGGGACTAAGCAGGGTCATGGACTATCTTGAAATGGATACGGATATTGATGCAAAGCGAGTGATAGTAACGGGACATTCACGGCTTGGAAAGACCGCCCTCTGGGCGGGAGCACTGGATCAGCGTTTTGCTGTTGTCATCTCAAATAATTCAGGATGTGGCGGGGCAGCCTTATCCCGCCGGAAATACGGCGAGACGCTTGGCGGAATGAATCAGACTTTTAAACACTGGATGTGTGATAATTGCAGTCAATATGACGGGAAGGAAGAGACACTTCCGGTAGACCAGCATATGCTGATCGCCCTTATCGCGCCCCGCCCGGTTTATATTGCCAGTGCAGAGGATGATAAATGGGCAGACCCGAAGGGTGAGTTTCTTTCGGGATATTATGCCGGTCCGGTTTATGAACTCTTTAACAGGAAGGGACTTCCTTCCGCGGAAATGCCGGAACTCAACCATCCCATTATGAACCCGATCGGTTATCATATCCGCACAGGAGGTCATGATGTATTAGCCTGGGACTGGGACCAGTTTATCAGGTTTGCCAATCTGCACCTGGCGCATTCCAATACGGATAAATAAGCGAAACGTTGGAGGGGTGATGTATTCTGACTTTGTCCATAGAAATATCCGTATTTCCGGCCGGGTGCAAGGCGTAGGTTTCCGCTACAATGCCCGTGAAGCCGCTTTCCATTATGGCATCAAGGGCTTTATCCGAAATCAGCCCAACGGGGACGTTTATATCGAAGCAGAAGGCACCCGCGCCGCAGTGGATGAATTCATTGCCTGGTGCAGGCAGGGCCCGCCACGGGCCAGGGTGGACATGGTGGATGTAACGGAAGGGGAGGTGCGGGGATTTGGGGAGTTTATGGTGAGGTAATAATGAACAATGTGCCGAGGCATCCCTTCTAAAAAAGATGAACAACAGAAAACAGTGTGCCAAAGGCATCCAATTGGAAAAGACCAAAAGTTTAATACTAAAATTTACCAAAAATGCAAAAATACAATCTGTTCGAAATAATATAATTAAAATTAGGATTTGGTTGTCTGATTAGGTAACTTTGTACCACTATTTTTATCAAAATTGATTTGGTAGAGTTTAAACGAACTATAATAGTATTTAAAAATCATTTTTGGGATTTTTATAATGAGCAACCCAAAAAGGTTCAAGACAGATTGGACTGGACAATTGGATTGGTTCGTTCGTTGAGAATTGTTCCAAAAGTATATTTTGATCATTTGACAGGTAAGAATGGATTATGGGAGATAAGAACTCAAGTCGGAAGCAATATTTACAGGGTATTTTGTAGTTTTGACGAAGGGAATCTGGTGATACTATTGAGCGGATTTCAAAAAAAGACACAAAAAACACCTCAAAAGGAGATTGATAAAGCAGAACGATTAAGAAAGGAATACTTCGATGGAAAAAGTAAGTAACATTTTGACTTCATGGGATGACCATCTTGATATAAAGTATGGCAAACCAGGGACTCCTTCGCGTGAGAAGTACGAACAGGAATTTGAATCTTTTAAAATTGGGGTACTGATACAAGAAGCCAGAAAGAGACAACATTTAACTCAGAAACAGCTTGCGGAGAAAGTAGGTACGACTAAAAATTATATTTCGAGAATTGAGAATAATGCCAGTGATATTCGTCTTTCAACTTTAATGAGAATAGTTCGGGAAGGATTAGGCGGACAATTGAAATTATCAGTAGAAATATAAGCTGAACTAGCTGCGACTGCATGACTGCATGACTTTTTAATCGCAGAACTGCATAACTGCAAAACCGCAGAACTTCCTTATCGTTCCCTTAAAAACTTATCCACCTTCTCAAGAAACTCCTTGATATCAATCGGCTTCGTGATCTGATCATCGCATCCCGCTTCGTGACACTGCTTTAGTTCACTATCCATTACAAAGGCAGTCTGGGCAATGATGGGAACCTTGCGGTTAAACGACCGGATCTGCCGGGTGGCCTCAATGCCATCCATTTCCGGCATTTTCAGATCCATCAGCACCAGGTCGATTTTGCTGATTGTTTTAAGCAGTTCAACTGCCTGTAATCCGTTTGAAGCATGAAGTATCTTTACTGCCTTGTCCTGCAGCAAAGCTTCGAGGAACCTGAAGTTCACCACGTCGTCTTCTGCAATCAGGATGACCTTGTCTTTCCAGGTGTATGAAGGCAATTCACTTTCCTCTGTTGCTGCCAGCTCATGATAGGTTTCGGGCACTTCTTCATGCGGAATGGTAAAGAAGAAGGTGGAACCCTGCCCGGGCTCCGATTCAACCCATATCTTTCCTCCCAGCAGCCTGATGAGATTGCGCGAAATGGTCAGTCCCAGTCCCGGACTTTCAAGTTTGGTTTTCTGGATTTCTTCTTCGGCAAAGGGACTGAATATGTTTTTCTGCATTTCACGGGAAAGCCCGATACCCGTATCTCTCACATAAAATTCAATTTTCTGATCGCTTACCGGCATATAGCCAATTTCAATCCATCCTTTCTCGGTAAACTTCACGGCATTGTGAATCAGGTTGGTCATCAGCTGTTGGAGCCTTCCCGGATCGGTATAAACGATCAATCCATGTTTCGGTGGATAACTAATTCGAATATCCAGGAAATCTTTATTCTGTGATTTCTTATACTGGCTGAAAATATTCATTAATTCATGAAGAAGCAGATCGATATTGCAGGGTGATTTCCGGATGGTGATCCTGCCTGTCTCAATATGTGTATGTTCAATTACGTCATCAATCATTTTAAGGATACGGATACCCTGATTTTTGATCGTTTTCACATATTCATGCCGCTTTTCAAAAGGCAGATTCCCGATATTCAGCAGTTCGCTGAATCCGATTATCGAATTCATCGGGGTACGGATCTCATGCGAGATGTTTGAAAGAAGTGTATTCTTCAGCTTTTCCCCGTCTTCTGATTTTTCCCTGGCACGGATCAGGTCTCTCTTCAGCTTTTCCTGTTTCGAAATATCCCGGATCGATCCAAGGAACATGTTTCCTGATACGGGTTCACTATATATCGAAATATGCATGCTTATGGACCTGAATTCCCGGCCGTCACCCTCTGTTCGGGCAATTTTCAGTTCCATTTCAGCAGGCTTGCCATTCTGCCGGATGTCCGACAGAGTTTTTTCAAGTACAATACGATCTTCAGGAATGATGGCGGTTTTGAATGTTTCCCACGATACCGGATCCCCCTGAATACCTAATATTTCCTTTCCGGAAGCGGATAGCCAGAATGTATCATCCTGCAGGGAGCGGACCCAGATGCCGATGTTATTTGAATTGATTATCCGCGACAGTATGGGCAGGGTAAAGTATGGACTATATTCTCCGCTCTCCGGGGAGCGTGAATTTTTAAGCAGTTCGAGTTCCTTTTCGTGTGCCGCAATTGCTTTTTTGAGTGCGGCAATTTCCTTTTTTTTACTTCCTAACATAAATCCACACCATAAAACCCGTTTTATTTTTTAACAGGCTGCAAAAAAGCGGTATACGTGTTTTCATTTTCAATTCTTGCCTTGGCCAGCTGAATCATTATAATCTTTTCTTTCCCGTTTTTGTCAATAATAAAGGTTTCCTTCTGCCTGCCTGTTATTTTCTGATCTCCCGGACGGGTAAAACTGTCAATCAACTCATCTTTCCCCGTGAGGTGTTCAGGGAATAGAACACTCACATCCTGGTTGATCACGTCTTCCCTTTTAATATCAAACAGCAATTCGGCCGCTTTGTTGAAATGATGTATCTGATTGTTCTGTCCGGTAGTCACAATGGCCTCCGGAGCATCATCAATCACCCAGTCATCAATAGCCAGCAGCCGTTCTGTTTCCTTTATCCTGCATAAGCAGTTCATTCCTGACCTCACGTACCCGGTTTGCCATTTCCTTTTCAGAATCTTTCAGCATCTTTTCCTGCTTCCGGATGGCATCTGCCTGGGTGAGGTTTTCTTTTTCAAGCGTTTTTTCATGGGTCACATCAAAGCCCGTAAAGACGATACGGCTAATTTCATGCGACATGCTGAAAACCGCAGCAAACGATCCGTTGATCCATTTTACCTCACCATGCGAGGATTTGATCCTCAGGAGACCTGTGTGTGTGTTGCCGGTGATTATGGTTTCCCAGTGCTTGTTAAACGATTCCAGGTCCATCGGGTCGATCAGGTCATAAATGACCATTGCTTTCAGGTCCTTTTGCGTATATTTCAGCAAATGCATGAATTGATGGTTATAATCCTGGAAGTTTCCGTTGACATCCAGTTCAAACCTGATCCCAAGCTTGGAGGCTAAATCAGATAAGATCTCATTTTTCTGAACCCGCACAACCTCATCTGAAGCATCCATACCCAGGAAGATTATCCTGTCGTTCTCACTGTCCTCTGATTTGGTCATTACAATGGATGCAACGGTCCATAAAGACTTTCCCGTGCGGGTACTGTGTTTCAGGTAGCCGGTATAGGGCTGGCTGTCTGCCTTTAGCTTTTTCCAGATTTCACGAAAATGTTCCCGGCTGTCCTCACTGATGAAATCGATCAACGATTTACCATGAGTACTTCCGTTCTGGTCGTACTCCAATTTCGAAAAGAACAGGGTATTGGCCAGCATAAATTTTCCATCCAGGCTGAACTCGGCTTTGATGAGGCTCTGGTTGATGGTATCTTCAAGCATCATAAACCGCTGTGCCTGCCGCATGGCATCTTCCTGGGTTGCCTGCAGCTCTTCCATGTTCTGCCTCATTTCCTCTTCATGAGAGGTCATGGCCTGCGTTTGCGCTTTGGATTCCTCCAAAAGCCTTGCTGTGGTCATGTTTGTCCTTACGGCCGATAGGGTAGAGGCCACGGATTCCGCAGCCTGCGAGATCAAATTGATATGGTTCGCCTCAAATTTATGAAAGGATGCAAATTCAAGAACTCCGTATATTTCATCTTCATATTGCATGGGCACGATCAGGAGGCTTTGGGGATTTGATTCTCCCAATCCGGATGTGACGCTGATATAGCTGTCGGGAATAGATTTCAGATGGATCACCTTTTGCTCCATGGCGCAGGTGCCGATCAACCCGTCTCCCCATTTGACCTGCTGATCAGCAAATTTACGGCGGTCGTAAGCAAAAAAGGCGATCAGGTTAAAAAAGCGATTCAGCTTATCCGTGTCATCGAGGATGTAGAAGCCGCCCTGGATGGCATTCACCTTTTTGGTGAGTTCTTTGATCACGTTAAACGACAGCTGATCGGGATCATGAAGGTTGTTCCTGAGGATCTCGCTGATGCGGGCCAGTCCATCGGATACATAATTTCTTTGTTCTTCTGAGTTTCTCAGATTCTGAGCGTTTTCCCTGTTTATTTTGAGCGTATCGCGCAGACGGATGAGGGAATTTCCGAGTTCATCCCTTTCACCGGAAAGTTTAAAATCAACTTCAAAATCATCCTGGATAAGGTGTTGGGTAAATTGATTGATGCGCTGCATGCGTTCCTGTTCCTGGTCGATCAAAGCCTGTTTTTCAATTACCTGGCGGGTGAATTTCCGTGCCAGCCAGAAGCTGGTAAAGGGAAAGACAAGAACAAAGAGGGTGAGGAACCAGTATCCGGGATTGTGAACGAAAAGCCAAACGACTCCGGATGTGGAAAAAGTTGCCTCTTCACTTTTCATCAGTCCCAGGAAAACCGCGGCCAGGAGCACCACCAGAGAAAAAATGACAGCCATGAAAGTAAACTGCGAAACGAGTTCTTTACGCTTTATTGCATCCATATAAATAAGTACTTTGGCTTTTATACGCTGAACAGGTTTAAAAGTAGCTAATATTTTGCAAAATATTGCCCGCAGGGCATATAGTATTGTAGAAAAACATATGGTTACCGTTTTTTTCCGATTGCCCGGAGGGTATCCGGTATTCATATTTTTGACAACACCATTATGAAATATTATTAAGTTTATTTAACTTGTAGTAAGTTCTTTACAATCAAAAACCAATCCCATGAAACCCCTGGCTATTTCATTCAGCTTGTTGATTGTCTTTTTTTATTGTTCTGACTCCATTACACAGACTATCATTCCGGGAGGAACCGATGTTTCGGGTACCTGGACAAAAACCGGATCACCCTATTTAATCGAAGGTGAAATTACCGTTCCTGATGGCAAGTCCTTGATAATTGAAAAAGGAGTCCGTGTGGAGATGAAAGGATGGTATAAATTTAATGTTTTGGGACACTTTGAAGCCCTTGGCCAACAAGGTGATAGCATTGTTTTCACCACGCATCACCCCGACAGTACATGGCACGGACTCAGATTTGACAATCCGGACGATACGGTAAGGCTTCAGTATGTTAAAATTGAAAATGGTTATGCCACGCTGATTGGTGCTGGTTGGAATGCCAATGAATATGGTGGCGGAATTTACGGTACCTGGGGAAAATACCTCATTGACCATTGCCTTATTCAAAAAAACCAGGCCAAATCAGGGGGTGGGGGTTGTTATTTTGAATATGCCTTTGTTCAGATTAGCAATTCTTCAGTGGTAGGAAACATGAGCAAATATGGCGGAGGAATCAGTATGCAGAGTGATTTGAATTGTCGATTAATTCTGAAAAACTCCGTTGTTAAAGAAAACACCGCATCCGGGAATGGTGGAGGTATTAATTGTAACTATACGCCATGTGCAATTTATGATTGCGATATATCTGAGAACACCGCCAGATGGGGAGGAGGCGTATATTATGGATATGTAGATTCTGATCTGATACTGATTTCAAATTCCCTGATCTCAAAAAATACCGCTGAAAGGGGCAGTGGCATTTATTCGGAAGGCAATTATTCAAAAGGGATTTATACCAACAATACCTTTGTTGATAATAACGCAACACAAAGCTTCTTTGGTCAGACAATTGTCACCAACAACAGCGCTGAAACAATTATTCAGAACTGTTTAATTTCTAATAACCAGAATGACAATTGTTTGTCAACACATGCCAGGGTTAACGTCATTAATTCAATCATCAGGGATAATGGCAGCATTATTGATATCAATCAACAGAGTTACTACACTTTTAACTATTCCAATACGGACACCGATTTTGAGGGTACCGGGAATATCAATGCCAATCCTCAGTTCATAAATCCCGGAAGCGGGGATTACCGGCTTTCCCCGACTTCACCCTGTAAAAATACCGGCAATCCTTCATCCATCGGCAAGATACGGATGGAACCAGAAATGACATGGGTGCTTTGGGAGGTTCCGGATTGATCACATTTCCCTTACATGATACACTGGATTATGGTCCGGCTGCGGCAGGAGATATCTATTATCTGGTTTTTGTCAATGCAAGAAATGAACCGGTTACCCTGCAGTCAATTGGTTTCAGTGATCCAGGGAAATTTATTTGCGATCGATCTTTCCCGGTCACCATAAACCCTTTGGACAGTATCCGGATCCCTGTTAAGTTTATTGCAAAAACCACCGGAGAATTTCATGCAGAACTTACCGTGACAAGTTCAAATTTCTATGGTACTTCAGCCATCAAGTACCAGATCACAGGATTTTCAGGAACCTATGGTGAACTGAAGGGCACCTTGACCAAATCCAATTCACCCTATATAATTACCGGTGATATCACCATCCCTGCCAATGATTCCCTGATCATCGAACCGGGCGTAGAGTTATTGTTCAGCGGATATTTCAAGGTAAATGTTTACGGGCAGTTGAAGGCAATGGGCACTGAAGCAGACAGCATTTATTTTAAAACCGTGCATCCTGACAGCCTGTGGGGTGGTATCCGGATCATGGGATCCCCAAAGAATAACCAGTTCCGTTATGTTCATTTATCCAAATGCAAACAAACCAAAAGGAGTTCCCCATGTATATGATAACTATGGAGCAGTGTCCTGCAGGAATTCCAGATTGCTTGTTGAACACAGTAAATTCACGGAAAATACAAATACTGAATTGCGCAGGCATATCAGGATATTACAGTCAGATTAGTTGTCAGAAATATCCCTTTTTTATAAAAATCTTGCCAATTTTTCCGGAATGATTTCTTCCGCCTATAGCCATGTCCTGATTGATAAAGTCACTTTCCATGCTAATGAAGGAGGAGTAATTGAAGCAGGAAGTTCGGATGTTGTTTTCAATAATTGTCTTATATGGGAAAACAAAGAAGTATCATGGGGGCAAATCAGCCTGAATAATTCACAGGGTGTTATTTCAAATTGTATTATTTATAAAAACATTGAATGGCGACCGGTAATCACATTATATACTGCGGACATTCAAATTCTCAATACGATAATTTGGGAAAATGGCAACAATGTATTCAATATAGGGTATCAAAGCCATGTTACTGCCTGTTATTCGAATATTCAGGGTGGTTATGATGGAACTAGGGAATATGAATGTGGATCCGGGTTTTGTAAATGCTGCTGCGGGTGATTTTCGCCTGGCCGGCGGATCCCCCTGCATCAATAAGGGATTCCCATCTTCCTTATATAATGATCTGAATGGCACAAGGAACGATTTGGGAATCTATGGCGGAAACGGCCTGGTTGCCTCACCGCCGGTGATAGACTTCGGAAGCGCCGGTAAAGGCCAGGCAAGGAATATCACACTGAAATTATACAATCTCAGGGAAACTAAAGTATATCTGTCATCAGCTGTTATCACGGACGAAGATAATTTTAGCCTGGGCTATACTTCACCGAGGTTCATTAGCAGTTATACTGCAGACAGCCTGAGGGTGGAAGTTAATCCAACCGAGACAGGTCAGCTGAAGCCGCATATTATTTTACAAAGCCCTGATCTGATCAATTCGGATACCGCTAAGATAGCCGTATTGGTCAATGCCGGTTACTGGCAGGGTGAGGTGAGTGGCGTATGGACAAAACAAAACTCACCCTATATCCTTGGGGGCACAGTTACAGTTCCTGAAGGAAAATCATTAGCCATTGAATCAGGGGTACTGGTTCAGGTGGACACAAATTTTGCAGGATCCGATGCCGGGTTTATCGTCTTAGGCACGCTGCAGGCTGATGGAGAAGAGACTGATCCGGTTAGTTTTTCAACTATCCAGCAGGGTAGCGGATTATGGAAAGGACTTGTTCTTGAAGGGACAGGGATTTTCAACCATTGCTTAATAGAAAACGCTACCCATGGTATTGAGGTAAAAACAATAAATGTAACCATCAGCCAGTGTGAAATAAGAAATAATACCCTGAACGGTATTTACTGGAACGGGGATGACCGATGGGTTGAAGGCACAATCATGAATTCAACGATTTACGGCAACGGTGAATATGGCATTTTTTGCAATGCAACAACGATGGAAAATGGTGCATCTGCTACTCCTGTTATTCGGGGTAATTATATACGCAATAACCTTCTTGGAGGGGTTCGTATAATGGCTGCAGGATACACACCCAGCGTGGGATATGCATCAAGATCGGCTTCTGCCAGTCCGGAATTATTGGGTAATCTTATAAAAAATAACACAGGACCCGGGATCAAAATTGAGGCCTATGGAGACTTTGCTGAGGGAACTCCTTTAGATTTGAGAAGGTACGGGAGTGCAAATCCTCTGTTGATCAACAATATTATCAGCGGGAACAACAAGGCTATAGAAGTTTTTGAAAGTTCGCTGAATGCCTCAACTGATATTGTGATGACCAACAATACCCTTTGGAATAACGGGACTGTTGCCGTAAATATTGACCGTGGATCGGTTGACATCACCAATACAGTCATCTGGGGTAACCAGTCTGAAAGCATTCAGTCTTTAAATAATGCTGAGATCAGTATAAGTTACAGTAATCTTAAGACCATGATGGCAGGTGATGGCGTTTTCAGCGAAGATCCTCTTTTAGCATCGCCGGCTTCAGATGATTTTGGCATTCCATGTACTTCTCCATGCGTAAATGCAGGTTATCCTGAAACCGATACAACCGGATTCAGTGTTGATTATTACGGAGGCCGGCGCATTTATTCCGGCATTATTGATATAGGTGCAGCGGAAAATAGTGAGCTTCCTCAAATAATGCAGGAGCCCGCCAGCCTTACTATGTGTACAGGAGAAAAGGCTGAATTTAATGTCCTGGCTGAAGGAGAAGGATTGGAGTATAGCTGGTATAAGACTGAAAGTGGCTCTCCGGTTGGGGAAGATTCTGTACTGGCATTTGATCCGGCAATCGCTGAAAATTCAGGAACTTATTATTGCATTATAAATAATCATTGCAATGTCCCCGTAAACAGTGATACATGTGAACTGTCCGTAGTCGATTTATCCATCCCCGTTGCTTCATTTGATTTCATCATCAACGGCAGGGATATCAGCTTTATTAACACCTCTGAAATGGCAACGGATTTTGCCTGGTATTTCGGGGATGGTCAGGGTTCAAGCGTGAAAGAACCTCAGCATACGTATTCTGATTTTAATGACTACACAGTGGTACTCATTGCTTCCAACACCTGTGGAACTGATCAGGACAGCGCCCGGGTAAGTATTATAACGTCATCGGGTGAATTGAACAGGTATGGTGCACTAAGACTATATCCAAATCCAGCGGAAGATTATATTGTATTTGATTTAATCAATGGCAGAAGATCCGTAATGATTGAAATATTTGACATTCAGGGTAAAAAGATATTGGAACAAAAATTATCTGAAGAAAGACAAATATCCATTGGTAATCTGGACAAGGGACTGTATATGTATAAATTAAATGATAGTGGAGTTATCTATACGGGGAAATTTCTGATAGAGTAACTATTTTGTTCGCCGCAGGCGGGGGCAGGGGGTGGACGAAAGTCTCAGCTCAGCGAAATTTGTAATTTCGCTGCCATCATGCGCATATAGAGTAAGTAGGATTCATAACTCATATTTCACTCTTATTTGAACCCCGGGACAAACACGTTGTTACTAATTCCATTATTCACTAACTTAACTATCCATAAAACCCTCTCAATCCTCATGTCAAACATCGCCCACCCTGAATCCCAAAAACGAAACCTGTTATACCTCCTCCTGGCCTGCTTCTTCCTCGGCAATGCAATCCTGGCCGAGCTAACGGGCGCCAAGATATTCAACGTCGGGAAATTGTTTGAGGATATTTTTAAGGGAAGCACAATTCCTGCCTTTGTCTATTCGATGAACATGAGCATTGGGGTTATGATCTGGCCGCTTGTATTCATCACCTCTGATATAATGAATGAATATTTCGGGCGGAACGGAGTACGCAGGATAAGTTTTATCACCGCTGCCATAATTGCCTATTCAAGCCTGTTCCTGGTTACGGCCAACAGGCTGCCGCCGGCTGATTTCTGGCTGAGGAATAATCCTTTGGATCCGGCTGGCAATCCTTTCGATATCAATTATGCCTACAACATCATTTTCAGGCAGGGAGTAAACATCATTGCAGGTTCCCTGGTGGCATTCCTGGTAAGTCAATTAATAGATGCCTACGCCTTTCAGTATTTTAAAAAAATCACCGGGCACAAGTATTTATGGCTGCGTGCCACGGGCTCAACCGTTATATCCCAGGTGATCGACAGCTTCCTGATTTTATATGTCGCCTTTTACTGGTTGGGTAACTGGTCGCTGGACCAGGTAATCAAGGTAGGGGTAGTTCAATATATCTATAAAATCTCCCTAGCCATCCTCCTCACCCCCTTGATCTACCTGATGCACTTTGTGATTGACAAGTACATTGGCAAAGGCCACGAGGCGAAGGTCATCATGTAGTAACCGGTAATCGATTATGCAATTGCAGTTTCTACTCTGTGTCCTCCTGTACTCGATAACTCAAAGCAAAACTCCTGCCTTTGCATCTTCGGCCGTTAAAATCTCGAGCCATTCAGACCTAGTGTCTTTGTGCCTTCGTGGCTAAAGATTTTCTAAATTTTTTCCTCCCACAAAACGAGCCGTTCGTCAAAGTATTTGATACATTGATAAATAAAATCATGTTCTAATAAATTCCTTATATGGAATTGATCTAAATTAGCTCGTCATTCTCTATGTACCCTACCCATCAAACCCTAACGATACATGGATAATTATTTCCAGTATGTTCACAACCTGAAAGGAACACCGAAATTTGAAAAACTGGGAGCGGATTCCCAAAAAGCGGTCATATCGCTTTATATACGTGAGCTTGATCACCTGAACTCCCTTGAACGTGCCATAGTTCAGGAATCAGATACCCAGGTATTCGGGTATATTTCAAACCATCTCGATTTAAAGCAATGCTGTAATAATGTGATCCTTTCCACCGACTCATTATCCTATGTGGATGATGTGGATTTCAACGATATTGAGGCTATTATCAATCTGCGAAAGGTAAATAACATCCATCGTCCCAACAAGCTATTCAGGGCTGTGAATACGCTGCTGCCTGAGGGCGGGCTTTATGTCGGCCGTGCGGAAACCTATGCAGAAAGAAAGAATCTGATCTATTCCCAGTTGGGAAGGCACCTGGGATGGGTGTTCTGGATGATTGATTTTTTTCTCCACCGTGTGATACCCAGGATTCCCTACCTCGAAGACGTTTATTATTTTTTAACGAATGGGGAATTTCATGCCATATCGCTGGCAGAGGTACTGGGAAGACTTACCTATTGCGGATTCGAAATTGTTGATTTCAGGTTAATCAATGGATTGACCTATTTTGTGGCGAAGAAAACCGGTAATCCGGTTACAGGTGAACAACCTTCATACTACCCGGTCATTAAACTTCGCCGGGTAGGTCTTCATGGAAAGGTATTCAATGTATATAAATTCCGGACTATGCATCCGTATTCTGAATATCTGCAGGATTATATGATCAGAAGGAATGGTTATAATGAGAAAGGAAAACCTGCGAATGATTTCAGGGTTACCCGTTGGGGAAAGATGTTCAGAAGCGTTTGGCTGGATGAATTTCCCCAGTTGTGGAATGTGCTCAGAGGGGAAATGAAACTGGTGGGATTGCGGCCTTTGAGCCGGGTGAGGTTCAATGAATTTCCGGAAGATCTTAAAAAGGAACGTGTTAAGTTCAGGCCTGGATGTTTTCCGCCTTATGTAGCCCTGAATATGCCTGATTCACATGCAAACATTGAGGCAGAGCGGATCTATATCAACGACCTCCATACTCATCCCTATACAACCGATATCCGGTATTTCCTGAAATCGGTTTATAACATTCTGGCGAATAAGATAAGGAGTTCGTAGCTGAATTCTGTTCCTCACTCAAAATGAATGGTTAGTCAAGATAACCGATCCATTGATAAACTAAATTATGATTGGTTAAAATCGCGGTGTATGTTTGTGGTGTATAAGAACTTTTTTTCTGATCCGGATCAACCCAACCCTACCTTTAAAATGGACAGCTATTTTCAATATGTACATAATCTAAAAGGTGATTCAAAATTTGACAAACTTGGACCAGGTAGCTAAAAGTGCTATTGTATCCAGGTATATACGGGAGCTCTTAAGCCAGAACGAGCTTGAACGTGCTATTGAGCAGGAATCAGACAATGAAGTACTTAAGTATATTTCAGAACATCTTGATTTAAAAAAATATCACAAAAGCATTATCCTTTCAACCGGATCATCATCGTATGTGGATGGGGTGGATTTCAACAATATCCGGGCCATAATCAACCTTCGGAAAGTTAATAATATACAGCATCCCAACAAATTATTCAGGGCTGTAAACACGCTTTTGCCAGACGCAGGAATTTATATCGGCCGGTTGGAAACCTATGCGGAAAGGAAGAAAGTGATTTATTCCCAGTTGGGCAGGTATCTCGGCTGGATTTTCTGGATGTTTGATTTTGTCCTGCATCGCGTTATACCACGGATCCCCTACCTGGAAGATCTGTATTATTATATCACGAACGGGGAGTTCCATGCCATATCAGAGTCTGAAGTGATGGGCAGACTGGTATACTGCGGATTTGAAATAATAGACATTCGCAGTATCAATGGATTGTCCTATTTTGTAGCTATGAAAACAAAAGAACCGCGTACTGGTGAAAATCCGTCTTATTATCCGGTTATCAAACTGAATAGAGTTGGCCAGCATGGTAAAATAATCAGCGTGTACAAATTACGAACCATGCATCCCTATTCGGAATACCTGCAGGATTATTTCATCAGGAATGAACGGGTACAATAATAAAGGCAAGCCTGCAAATGATTTTAGGGTTACCCGATGGGGCAAGTTTCTCAGAAGTTTATGGCTGGATGAATTTCCCCAATTGTGGAATGTATTGAAGGGGGAAATGAAACTGGTGGGCCTCCGGCCTTTGAGCCGGGTGAGGTTTAATGAATTTCCGGAAGATCTTAAACAGGAACGGGTTAAATTCAAGCCAGGATGTTTCCCGCCCTATGTAGCGCTCAATATGCCTGATTCCAATGGTAACATTGAAGCAGAACGTATTTATCATCGCGACCTCACTGCACATCCGTATACAACCGATATCCGGTATTTCCTGAAGTCGGTATACAATATTCTGACAAATAAAATCAGGAGCTCTTAAAGAATCAGAACTGACAGAGTCCGCCGCACGTTTTTTTCCTCCATCAAAAGAAATCATTCGTCAATGCTACTGATCTTTGATAAAGATAATTATGCATCTTCTGAAAGGCTACGTATGTCCATAAGTATAGTTTTATCAGAATAACCTTACCTAAACTCTCATTTTCATGCACAGTTATATTCAATATGTTCACAATTTAAAAGGCACCACAAATTTTGAAAAACTTGATCCGAAAGACAGAGATGTCATTCTTTCACGTTATATCAGGGAATTATTAAACCAAAATGAACTTGAACAGGCCATTGAAAGGGAATCGGATACAGAAGTCTCTGGAATATATTTCTGAACATCTGGATTTAAAAAAATATTATCCAGGCATAATCCTTACAACCGATAAAACATCCTATCTGGATGAGGTTAATTTCAATAACGTCCGTGCTATTATTAACCTGAAAAGGGTAAATAATATCCAGCATCCCAACAAATTATTCAGGGCTGTAAACGCACTTTTACCAGATGGCGGGATATATATCGGACGGCTGGAGACTTATGCAGAAAGGAAAGAGCTCATCTATTCCCAGCTTGGCAGGTATCTCGGCTGGATTTTTCTGGATGGCTGATTTTGTCCTTGCATCGTGTTATACCGCGGATTCCCTACCTGGAAGACCTCTATTACCTTATCACAAATGGAGAATTTCATGCCATATCGCATGCCGAAGTGTTGGGAAGGTTGATCTATTGCGGCTTTGACATTATCGACTTTCGTACAATTAACGGATTGACCTATTTTGTGGTGATGAAAACAGGAGATCCATTAACCCGTGAGAATCCATCCTACTATCCCGTAATTAAGCTGAACCGGGTAGGTCAGTATGGTAAGATGATCAAAGTATATAAGTTCCGGACCATGCATCCGTATTCGGAATATCTGCAGGATTTTCTCATCAAAATGAATGGATACAATAAAAAGGGAAAGCCTGCTAATGATTTCAGGGTTACCCGGTGGGGAAAGATATTCAGAAGATTATGGCTGGACGAATTTCCCCAGTTGTGGAATGTATTGAAAGGGGAAATGAAGCTGGTGGGTCTTCGGCCTTTAAGCCGGGTGAGGTTCAATGAGTTTCCCGACGATCTTAAAAAGGAACGAATCAAATATAAACCGGGATGTTTCCCGCCCTATGTAGCGCTGAACATGCCTGATAGCAATGCGAATATTGAAGCAGAGCGCATCTACATCCGCGACCTTAAAGCACATCCCTATACAACCGATATCCGGTACTTCCTGAAGTCGGTTTACAACATTCTAGCAAACCGTATAAGGAGCTCGTAAAAAAAAGGCTATTAGACTGCAGGCTGTAGGATGTTAGGAACTCACAAAGCTGAAACTGCCACGAGATTACTGAATACCGAAAACCGATTACCTAAAAAAAACAATAAATATACCCTTAAAGTCTTTTCCCCATCCTAAACTGCTGCATCAATTTCTCGACCTCCTCAATTTCTTCCTTGCTTAATAGATCAGTCTGTAGTTTTTCAGCATGGCTCAGGAAGTGGCTGGTATATTCAGGAACCAATTCCATACAACGCATAATCAAATCGCTTTTTGACAGACTGTATAAGGTGCTTAATAAGAATTCAATTTTTGCCAATACTTCAGTTGGATCAAAATGATCGACCCGGGCAATTTTAATTTTTGGATGGTGTGTAGGCTGTGTGGTTTCAACATCTGCGAGGAGTTCTTCATAAAGTTTTTCTCCCGGTCTTAATCCGGTAAACTCGATTTTGATATCTTTTTCCGGGATCAGTCCTGAAAACT
>CAVQXX010000009.1:0-5822 GCA_963717995.1 uncultured Bacteroidales bacterium | reverse complement strand
GGATTTAAAAGTAAATTCTTTCTCTCAATGTACGGGCTTTCTGGGACTACTATTTTTTCAGACCGGTTAAACAACATTTACCCTATATGGATTACATTTGAAATCATATTTTTTAAATTAATATAAATGAAAAAATTGAATTTCCTTGGAATCGGACCTAAGATTGCCATGGTTCTGCTCCCATGGCTTGGTGCCTCCATCGTGTTAAGTTGCCTCCATATTGAATTTTTTAAATTTGTCCGACAAGGCTCTGATATTCTGTTCATCGCCGGAATTGCACTGCTGGTTATGGGTCTGGTTTTTTATTTTTCAACAGTCAGGATGCTTCTGAAAGGGCTTAAGGAAACCAGGCTTATGACGACCGGGACCTACAGTTTATGCCAGAATCCATTATATGCCTCACTTATCCTGATGATAATCCCTGCACTTTCCTTATTGCTTAACTCCTGGCTGATCTTAACCTCCTGCATTGTGGGATATATAATTTTCAAGAGAAATATTCAGCATGAGTATGCAGAACTCAGAAGCTTTTTTGGCGAAAGCTACCTGCAGTATAAAAATGATACTCCGGAATTCTTTCCATTCCCGGTAAAAATGTGGAAGAAGTAACCTAATTTAGTGTTCATCAAACATTATTGATAATACCCGGATGCGAAGGTGGGTCATTGGTGATATTCACGGGGCAAATAAGGCGTTGATCCAATGCTTTGAAAGATCAGCCTTCGACACTAAGAACGATTTGCTTATTTGCCTTGGTGACCTCTGTGACCGTTGGCCGGAAGTCAATAAGGTTTTCGATACGATGCTCACTGTCCAAAACCTGGTTTTACTGCTCGGAAATCATGATGAATGGGCGCTGGATTGGTTTCTGCAAGGGAAAGCACCTGATATTTGGCTAACACAGGGAGGGGATAAAACAAGAGAATCCTTTCCCCATGGCATTCCGCAAAAACATATTGATTTGCTGAAGAATGCTCTCCTTTATTATGAAATAGATAATAAGCTGTTTGTTCATGCAGGTTTCAATCCACATTTGGAAATGAATAAACAGGACAGGCACACTTTATTGTGGGACAGAAGCTTCATAAAGAAAGCGCTGCATTATAACCGGGATGGTGAAAATCATAAGCTTACCTCTTATGATGAGGTGTATCTTGGCCATACCCCGACCCTCAATTTCGGACAATCCCAACCTATGAAAACCTGTGAGGTATATCTTATAGATACTGGTGCCGGATGGAAGGGTGGCGTATTATCGATGATGGACATCGACAGCAAGGAATATTTCCAGAGTGACCCGGTGGATCATTTGTATGCTGGTTTCGACCGTTAGGGCACCGTGTAGGGTCATCCGTGGGTTGCACCCACGGTTATTGAGATATCGCCCTTCGGGCTCATCCGGCCACGAAGTGGCCTTATCCCGATAACCGTGGGTGCAACCCACGGAAAAGGGTGAAACCCGCAGCAGTGAATGAAATCCGCGGCAGTGTAAGATACCCTGGTAATGGTGCAGCCCTATGGCAGAGAGATCCCCCTCCGAATCATCTCCTGTAAGAGTCATACGGCTCACGGGAAGAAGCGTTCATCAATTTCTATTCCGTATTCTTTTATTATCCGTCTGTATTCTTCCAGGAAGTGCTCCTTTTTATGGTGTTCCTGCTGTTTTTTTATATAATTAACAATTATGTCTTTTTCCTTCCAGGAATACGTCAAAGCAGCATAGCCATCCGCCCATCCCGTAAAATAAGGGAATATACCCTTGGTTTTTATCCAATGGGAGGTTGATGCCTTTATTTCACGCATATAATCGGCCAATGAAATGCAAGGGTGCAAATCGGAGAGAAAATGCACATGATCTTCTACTGCATTAATTCTAAAAAGAATGCAGTTTTTGTTTTTAATAATGCCCTTAGTATATGCAAAGAATTCATTCATATGCTCCGGGGTCAGAGTTCTTCCTCCGTTTTTCGTGCGAAAAATAATGTGATAAAGGATTTGACGATAACTTGACATGGTATGCTTTATTTAAGTCAGCTCAAGCGAGCTGAGTGGTTACGCCTTAACTTACATCATGCAAAGGAATTAATTCAGTGACTTGCCATTAACATTGATTGCTTAACTAAATTTATGATACGGAAATTTAAAAGTCAAGTAAAAAAGAGTATTTATTTTTGCTGCTCTCCGTGGGTTAGCACCCACGGATATTGAAATCAGGCCACTTCGTGGCCGGTAGTACCCTCTGTCATGCACTCCGTGGGTTAGCACCCACGGTTATTGAGATAAGGCCACTTCGTGGCAATGATCCAACCGTCATCTGTCCGTTTTCGCACATTTTCTGTTCAGATATATACAGAATTGGTTTTTTGAATTTATATATTACACATTGATATACAATAATATAAATTCATATGGCATGTTTTGTGTGGTTTATCTCGTTGTTTTAAAACAAAAATAAGGGAGGTCAAAATCATGAAAAAAATTTTAGTTTTTTTGGTGGCAGTTTTAATCTGCCTGCCTGGTTTTTCCGGCAATGACTGGATGGAAACCGGTAACGGAAAAATGGACTGCAAAAGAATCAATCTTCGTTTGAACAAGGCCAATGTTGTATTGGAAGACGGACAGAAGATGGAAGTAAATTACAGCGATATCAATTCGTTTTCACAGGATGGGAAGGTATATGTAAAGCTTCGTTTGTTCGAGGAAAATAAAGCAACAAACAAAATGGCATTTATGGAACTGGTTGGTACCTGGAATAACCTTAAACTGGTAAAGCTTGCTGTACATAACATCGGATCTGGTGCCAATAATGAATCAAGCCGCTATTACCTTTATGATGGATCAAAATTTCATCTCCAGCTTGATGAACGGACTTTAAAAAATACCTGCAATACGTTTGGTCTTAACTACGATGAAATATAATAGGAAAAAAACCAAAAAAAATCCTGCCCTGAAGCAGGATTTTTTTTTGGAATGAATTTAATGGACTACAACCATTTTTGTTTCAGCAACAAAGTCACCCGATTTCATGCGAACTAGATATATACCTGACTTTAGTTCAGAGGCATCGTAATTTATACTATGTTCACCGGAATTTCGCACACTTTTGGCAACATCATCAATAATGCGCCCATACATATCATATATACTGACATTGACAATCAAATTCGCCGATCCGGAGTAAACTATGTTTGAAGTGGTTGTAACAGGATTCGGATTACATCTGATCCGAAAGCCGGATTGGTGCGTTTCATCTGTTTGAATAATACCTGTAGGTAATTCACCTTTTACGTATTGTCTCATCCATAAATACATATTCCTGACATTTTGTTCGAGATATTCATGTCCCCCGCTGAAGGTAATAAACTGCAGATGCCAGTTTCCGGCATCCTTCAATAACTGGAAAGCAGTTTGATTAATCTCCAGGAGGTCATCATTGGTCCCGCAAACAAAGTAGGTAGGAACATCTTTCAGAGACTGTGCTGCAATTTCATCCAGCACATCGGGATAATACCAGAAGGCTCCCGCCATAATTCCGAGGGCGGCCCAGGTGTCCGGTGATTTTTTTGCTATGCTCCATGCACCATAGCCGCCCATTGAATGCCCGCTCAGGTATTTCCTTGCCGGATCTACATTGGCAACATTTTCAAGTGCCGCCATACATTCCCAAATATCAGTTTCGGCGATATCCTTGTACCAATAGTTACCGCGGCCCCACGGGGATAAGAGGTATCCATCCTCAAAAGCAGTGCTGTAAGACGGGCTTTGCAAATAGGGATAAGTCATATACTCAATTGAATTTTCGGCCACACTCCATAAACCATGAAGGTTAACATAAAGAGGATACTTATTTCCCGGATTCCAGTCTTTCGGAAGGGTGAGCCAGGAGAATGAAACAGTTCCATCGGTGGGAGAAACCCATGAAATGATTAAAGGCCTCTTCCTGAATTGATAAGTTGACATTTTTAGTGCACTTGCCGGATCGCTTGTTTTAATGAAAGCCTTGTAGGTGTTTATTAAGAAGGTAGAATCAGCTTCATTCAGGCTGTATTTTGAATTGATAACAGAAAGCATTGAATTACAATGCATCCGGAAGAAGTCATTTTGTGATATTTCAGAAAGTGAAACCAGGGTGTCTTTCAGCGCTTCTACATAATCTATTACTGAGGGACTATACTTCAGATTGTTTTCCTGGCATTCTGAATTTTTTGCGATAAAAACCTGAAACAGTAAACAAAAGACAATTTTATGTTTCATAAAAGGATTTTCTATATAGACACCCTGATCTGTAAAATACCCTTTTAGTATCGCCAAATAGTTTGTAGTAAGGATAATTTGTATATTTAATATTTGAGTTTACTACAAAAAGCGAGTAATTGAAATGTGCCACTAAGTCACGAAGTCACTATGGTTATTATCTATTTCATCTCTAAGGAATTATAAAATTAATACTTTGTGCCTTTGTGCCTTTGTGGCTATAAAAGCCCTTTTCGGAGTGGACTCATATATAGAACATTAAATTCTCAAAATGAAATCCTTATTCCATTTTCTCAGTCTTTTCTTTTTTTGCTCAAATGTTTTCGGGCAAAAGGATTTTAGGTATACCTATCCTGATAGCCTCAATTCAAACGGAATGACAGGCCTCATCACATCTGACAGTTGTTTTGTCGCCATTGGAAGTGTCGATGAATTCATAAGAACTGATACTTTAATAAATGATTGTGTTGATTGTCCGCTTCCCTATGATACTATCATTTATGATATAATAACACCCGATATTCTGGTTGTTAAAACGAACCGAAAGGGTGATACATTGTGGACAAGAAGAATCGGTGCGGAAGGAATGGACCAGGGGTTTGCCATTTCAGAAACCCTGGACATGGGATTTATCCTGGGTGGAATTGACAGCACTTATTACGGAAGGGTGATCAAACTGGATAAGGCCGGCACAACCGAGTGGACCTATACTTTAATTAACTATTATCCTCAGAAAATATTTGTTATGGATACCTTTTATATAGTAGCAGGTACGAAATCGCATATTCCTGGTGGCGATCCCGATTTATTTGCAGCCTGTCTGAATTCCAGTGGCAGGCAATTGTGGCTGAAAGAATACGGAACATCCGGCTCAGATCCATATTTAAGCGGTAAATATGCCGAGCACTTCAATGCAGCCTGCCTCGGAGATAAGAAAAATATTTTTTTGGTAGGAGAAAATCAGCATGACTTGATTTTTTATAATATAGACTTTTCAGGAAATATTACCGGACAGGGCAGGTATGGCGACGAAGAAATGCAACAAGCCGTAGGTATCAATATAACAAGTGATCATAATTATTTAGTTTTTTTTAACTATTCAAGCAATCCTTATGGATTGGCCCAGCCCAGGTTGTTAAAAATGAGCGAAACAGGTGACAAAATCTGGGAAATAGGTTATTTTGATTACGAACATAATATTAACGGATCACATCTTGAAATTACAAAAGATGACAAATTCATATTTTCCGGACTCATTACCTACCATACTTCATTCATGATGAAAACAAATAATGATGGAGTTCCGGAATGGATAAGGTATTTCGAAAATGATTCAAATGAGTATTTATATCCTGCGTACTTAAATGAAACCTATGATGATGGTTATTATTTAGTCGGCGTAGATGAATTTCAAAAATTGACAATGCTTAAAACATTCGATGAAAATCTTGTCTATGATGTAGATTATGAGGTTATAACAAATTTGAATGATGCACTAACCAATGATCTTTTTGCTATTTTTCCTAATCCGGCAAATAACTTCATTTCAATAGAACTAAAAGAAGGCA
>CAVQXX010000008.1:0-68598 GCA_963717995.1 uncultured Bacteroidales bacterium | reverse complement strand
GTAATTTTGGCACCTTTCTGAACTTAAAGCTTTTACAATGACTCTTAAAAGAAAACTTTTAGTTTTAGTTGTTTTGCCTGTATTGGTATGTACAACTATAGCAGTCCTGATATCCTCATTTAAAATAAGAAATCAGGGAATTGATGGTCTTGAAGATAAAAAGTCTTTCAATACTCAGTTTGAATATTGAGGAGTTTCTTATGCATCATGAAGATTATTCGAGCATGTTTAACGCGGATGATTCAAGTATTTCAGAATCAAATTCGAACGCTTATCCCAAAACTACAAATTCAGAATTTCATCATTGGAGGCGGTGAATCAAAATAATCTGGCCTGGGAAAAAGATAAGGTGTTTTTGGAAAGGTTTGAAAAAGAACACAATAAAGAAATATTCCATATAGATAAGGATTCTGATCTGTTAATGGTAATGCGACCGGTTTACATGGAAAGATCGAGAGGATGCCTTGAATGCCATGGTACAAAAGAGGACAACTTAAATCTGAATTCTGAAGACAAATTAAGGGGGATTTTTATAGTTACTTCATCAATGGCCAATGTCAACAAACAAATTAAATCATCTATTTATCAGTTGGGTATTATCGGTTTTATTATTATGGTCATTGCCGTAATTATGGGTTCCGCCTATGTTTTCAGGATAAATTCAACCATAAAGCAAATTATCCTGGTGAGTAAAAATATGTCCGAAGGCAATCTAAAACAGAAACTTGAAATTCATTCAAAAGATGAACTCGGTGAACTGGTGAATTATATCAATATTATGATACAGTCAGTTAGCAAAGTATTGCGGGGGGTAAGAGATGCTGCTGATGATCTGACACTATCAACCAAGGAAATAGCAAATACTGCAAACTCCATTTCACAGGGTGCAAATGAGTCGGCTGCTTCCATTGAAGAGGTTTCGTCAACCATGGAAGAGATTGCTTCCAATATTGAAACGAATAGTGAAAATGCAAATCAGACTAACATAATATCCGACCTGGCGAACAAAAAAATGCTGGAAGTCGCCGGACAGTCAAAAGTTGCCATAGAAGCCAACAGGACCATTACGAATAAAATAAAAATAATAAACGATATTGCCTTTCAAACCAATTTACTTGCCCTCAATGCAGCTGTTGAAGCTGCCCGTGCGGGAGAACACGGTCGTGGATTTGCCGTGGTAGCTGCAGAAGTGAGAAAACTGGCTGAAAACACCAAAAAAGCTGCTGACGAAATAGTGGCCTTATCTGAAAAAAGTCTGAGTCTTGCTGAAAATGAAGTTAATAGCATGACAAGTCTTATTCCCGAACTTGAAAAAACCACGGTGATGATCCAGGAGATTTCTTCGGCAAGCAAAGAGCAAACCCAGGGTGCAATACAAATTAACGATACGATTCAACAGCTAAGTCTGGTTACACAGCAGAATGCATCAGTAAGTGAGGAGTTGAATTCAAGTGCAGAAGAAATTGCCAAGCAGGCAGAACAATTAAAAGACCTTATATCTTTCTTCAATATTGAGAAGGAATAAATCAGCCAATATCAGATTTATAGGCACTCATGGAGTGATCCTCATTACACTGAACACGTTACAAGTGCTGAGGGACTCGTGACTACTATACAAAAATAACCCGGAATAGCAGGAAAAGAAGACCTGACAGCAATATGGTTACCGGAAGGGTAATCAGCCATGCAATGCCTATGGCTGCAACAGTTTTTTTCTGAAGGTTTTTAAATCCGCCCCCGGAAACCATACTGCCGGCGATACCGGATGAAAGTACATGTGTAGTACTTACGGGCAGACCCAACCAGCTCGACACAGAGATTGTACTGGCGGCAATGAGCTCTGCACTTGCTCCCTGAGCGTAGGTGAGGTGGGTCTTGCCAATCTTCTCTCCAATGGTTACCACAATTCGCTTCCAGCCAACCATCGTGCCTAATCCAAGTGCAATGGAAATCATCAGGATCACCCACCAGGGAGAGTATTCTGTATAGGTTTTCATTTCTTTTATCTGATCCTTATATCGTGTTATCCATTTACTATTTACTGAATTCACCGGGTTTTCATTCAAATGCTTCATCAGGGTCTCTGATTTTTTTGAAACAACCAGGATGTCGCGACGGGCATTCATGCTGCTGATCCGGTTCATATTTTTGAAATTTTTCACTTTCGCAAACATTACAGATAAAGAGTCCATTCCCGAATTGATGATCCTGTAATCGACGCTATCGGCAGGTGATAATTCGGTTGGATCCAGACTAGCCATCATGGTTTGCATAGTACTTATATGGGTCTGAAGTCTAACCGGATCCTTTGTATGGTCAAGGGCAAACCTTACAGGTACGATAGCAATGAGTATGATCATAATCAGACCCACACCTTTCTGGCCATCATTGGAGCCATGGGAAAAGCTGACACTTGTGCACGTAAGGATCAGGAGTGACCTTATCCAGATAGGAGGCGGCTTCTTAGCAGGCGGCTCCTTAAAGATGACTTTGTTTTTGACAACGGCCTGCAAAACCGACATCAGCAACATAGCGAGTAAAAATCCAAAGACAGGGGAAATGAGAAGCGATAAACCGATGTCTTTAACTTTAGTCCAGTTTAATGTAATACTCTGACTGCCGGGCAGCAGCATGTAGGCTATTCCCACCCCGAAAATGGATCCGATAAGTGTATGTGAACTTGAACAGGGAATTCCCAGGTACCAGGTACCCAGGTTCCAGACAATGGCCGTAAAAATCAGGGCCATGATCATGGACAGGTTATGATTAATATTATTATCCGTGAGGGCTTCGGTGGGAAGTAAATTGATAATTCCAATAGCCACGGCAATTCCTCCGACATTAACGCCAACAAAATTCCAGAAACCCGACCAGATAACGGCAACCTGCGGCTTAAGCGAATGTGTGTAAATTACTGTGGCAACCGCATTGGCTGTATCATGAAAACCATTAATGAATTCAAATACAAGGGCGCAGAAGATGCAAAAGATTAACAGTAATGAGAGTGCAGTGCTGATACCAAACATAAAATTATTTTATCCCGGCAACAAATATAAAAAAAGTTATGCAGTAATGAAGTTCTGCTGTTCTGTTGTTAAGAAATTGCGTGGAGCGCATTCCGTAGGAAGAAGAATATTGTACGAGGTTGTCTCAAAAGATGATTAATCAAGCGTAGTTGCAAACTACGCTTAGCCCATTAAGCCAGGCGAAGTTTGCAACTTCGCCTTGATTTGTGACTTTTGAGACAGCCTCGTACGATTACCAACATATTATATGAAACGCAATCATACAGTCAAACAATCTTCGGAATTCGAAGTTCGATCTTAACAGCCAGTAGCCTACTTAAAATAATTGATATACCAGTTATTCTCGTCGAGAAGGTAGTTATAGATCTGTTCACGCTGACCGGAAGGATACTTTTCAGAGACTATCCTTGCAAGGAATGAGGGATCATTTCTTCTTTTGGCAATACGCATCAGGTCATAAAATCGTCCTCCTTCAAAGGCACATTCCCTGGCTCTTTCGTCCATCAGATCCTGTTCGAAATACTGCTGCTTTTTGGCCAGGTTATTGGTGAGGTTTATATACCCCGTAATTTCATTTGTAAACGGATCATGTATATAACGGATATTGTCAAAATTCAGTCCATCATAGCCATCGCCTAATCCTACTCTTCCGCGAACGCCTAATTGTTCCCTGTCCTCTGCTATGTCGTAAAAGGCACCGTCATTTACAATTCCCTTGGCGTAATTCAGGTTGGTTTTAACCTGCCCGCCCTGGTCAAACATCAGATATGTGTATATTTCTGAGAGAAACAGGTGAATAGAACCGGCCCTGTAAATAATAAAACTTGCATCATCGGAATAAAGATCCTGGTTGATGCTGTATTTTACAACAATGGTGTCCATTCCATCCATAATATTATTCACGCCACGCGTGTCACCTTTTGATTTCAGTTCAAGCATCTGCATATAACTGTTGCCGTCAAGAGCATACCCGTTTTTAATATATATATAGGATGAGCCATATCCGCGGTAAAAATCACTGGGTATGCCGAGGAAGGTCATTTCGGTGCGGGAAGGATTTTGTTCATTTTTTGATATTCTTTGAGCCCTCCAGCTGGTTTCCCATTTGAGAATAGCAGCCGAAGTAGGTTTCAACATATACTGGTAAGGTGCGATCGGCAAAAACAGATTCTGAAAACCATTTTGCTGAAAATTGGTTTTATTAAACCACATCGAATAGATATGCTCCCTTATGTCAATGTTGGCAAATATACCGCTCCAGTTACCGTAAGCGAACGCATCATCCAACTGGTAACGCACCGGATCTGCTGTAGAGTTCCGTATAATAGGCAGGAAATGATCAGCAGCACGGGTGAGGTCTCCCTGGGTAAGATACATTTCGCCCAGCAAGGCATTCATCGCCCAGGGATTCCAGATTGTCACATCCCAGGTCTCATCATTATTATCCATATGATGGTTAACCCCAACAGCCTTCACATCGTTTTCAAGCTGGTTTGTGTACAAGTCAATGACCAGGTCAAGCGTATAATATTGTTTTTCAAGCGTGATGGGCTCGTTAAAAATGGTGTCGTTATAGTAGCCGTTGGTTGAAAAATCGATATATACACTGTCGATATACGTTCCCGGGGAATTAATAAAACTTTCAATCTCGTCTATTGTAACAAGTGATTCATGGATGTACGGCACCCTGCCATAAATACGAGCTGCATTAAAATAGGCCCAGGCCCGCATGCAGAGCGCTTCCCCGTAAAGCCTGTCGTAATTTGTAACCGCACTCTTCTTATCCAGCACCTCGGGGTGCTTTGATTTCAATATTCTAAGCAAATTGTTGCTCGCAGAGATCAGCTTGAAGAAATTGGTAGGTGAAGCATACTTGTTGTTTTTTGAAATGTTGAAATTGTTTATTTCAACCAGGTCAGCTTCCGCATTGGGAGTAATTGTCAGAAGATCTGCACGTAGTTCACCCAGCACCATCAACTGTTCAACCAGTGTTTGCTGAAGGCCGTAAAGCCCCATTTCAACGGACCGGTATTCAGCCCAGTCCTTATACAACTGGTCTTCGGTCAAATCTATCTCCTGTGAAGGATTTAAAAATTCCTTACACGAGGATAAAACCATAATGGCTATCAAAAATAATATCGGATAATTAACAGACCTCTTCATATTCATGAGCGTAAGTGATATTATAAACCAACTTTTATACCGGCAACAAATTGCCTTACCTGGGGCATCAGACCGTAATCAACTCCCTGGTCGGATTGTGAATAGGAAAAACTGAATTCCGGGTCATATCCAAGGTATTTTGTGAAAGTGAAAATATTGCTGGCGGAAACATAAAATTCAGCATTTCTGAAAACCATGAATTTTTCAGGTATTCGATAGCTCAGGGAGATGTTTTTAACTCTCAGGTAGGAGCCATCCTCAATCCATCGGTTAGAGAAGGAGGAATTACCGATTGGATCTTCCCATAAGGCACGTGGAACATCTGTAACCTGTCCGCTATACTGCCAGCGGTTCAATACATCCTGGCTCTGGTTTTCCAATCCCGTCATACTTTCATTTTTGTACCGGATATAATTGAAAACATCATTGCCAGTGACAAACTGCAGGAATATATTCAAAGTGAATTTTTTATAACTAAACGAATTTGACAGGCCGCCATAAAAATCGGGTAGTGAAGATCCGATCACCGTTTTGTCATAATCACTGATTTTGCCATCAGGAACACCGTCGGGACCCGATATGTCTTCAAAAATGGCATCCCCGGCCATAAAGCTCATATTTTTAGTGTTGATCAGGTGTGCTGTATTGGCTTCTTCCTGGGTGGCATAAACCCCCTTATAGACATAACCGTAAAAACTGTTGGCAGGGGATCCTGCCTGGTTTACGATCTGGGCTCCGATAATATCGGTAACCAGCTTTTCACCTTCAATTTGGGTAACTTCATTTTGTACCCGGGATATGCTTGCCTGCATATCCCATTTAAATGATGCATGATCTATCAATCTGAAAAAAGTATTGAAATCCCATCCCTTGTTCTTTAACTGACCGGCATTTTCCATCCTGGTATAATACCCAAGATAAGCTTCTACCGGGCGGAAAATCAACATATTGTCAGTCCGTGATACATAATAGTCAAATGAAGTTGTAACCCGGTTTCCAAAAAAGGACAGATCTACCCCGGTATTGATTTGCGTGACTGTTTCATACGTCAGATAGGGATTTGGAATTACAGCAGGATATAGTCCGACTGTTTCCCTGAATTTAACGGATTTATAATAGTTGTTCGCACTTGATTCTCCAATGTCATCATTTCCGGTTTTCCCGGCAGAAACCCTGAGTTTTAATTCTTCAAGCCAGGCCACATTATTCAGGAACTCTTCACCGGATATTCTCCAGGCGAGGCCACCGGAATAAAACAGTCCGAACGGGGCACCGAACACATTGATTGTATTGGCTGCCTCATCCCCTACCCTGGAGGATCCGTCAAGTGAAAGGGTCGCTGTGGCAATGTACTTATCCTTGTATGCATAGTACAGGTTTTCATACATCGATATCCAGTTCCAGTCGCGATTTTGTCCGCCAATTTCCCTCAGGTTGGCCTGGCCATCCTGTAACTCCCGGTATTGGTCGTTTTCGTGTGCATTTTTTGCAATTCCCCAGTCGAGCTGGTAGGTATTTGACTGGATATGAACGCCTGTCATGGATGAGAAAGCATGATCCCTTCCGAAATTTTTGCTATAACTCAGAAATGTGTTATTATACAATGATTTCAGATCATTGTTGGTGGCCTTAGCCACGTTGATGGCTTCATTATTGTAATAGTGTTCCATGCCATGGTTAGGCATGAACATTTTTTCTTTCAAAACATTGTACAGCAGGCTGAAATTCGATTTCAGCACCAGGTTCCGGTTTATGGAGGCGTCGAAACCCATAGTGGAAATAAAACTGTAATTTTCGTTTTTAGCCTCAAAATTCTGGATTACGGCAAGCGGGTTACTGACTCCCAATTCATCCACTTCAGCCAGTGTGGTCAGCCTTTTCCCGGCAATATCGTATTTATATGGATTCAGGAGGGGCGATTTGCTAAGGCTCGTGAGCAGCGGATTTGTCTGATCCACCGTAGCGGCCTCTTTCATCTCAGACGAGTTGTAATTGAGGGAAACGCCGGCATTCATTTTTAGCCAGGCAAAAATATTCAGGCGGCTTACGAAACGCAGATTATACCCATTGTACCCCGTATTCTTAATTACCCCCTTGCTATTGATCAGGCCAAATGAAAGTCCGTAGCTGGCAATCTCATCTCCACCTTTTACATTCACATTTACATTATAAAATGCAGCGTTCTGGAAGATATGTTCCTGCCAGTCAGTATTATGCTGATAGTTTATGTAATTATCATCATCCTCCGTGATAAACAAAGCAGGGTATTCTTCTTTTATCACTTCTTCATACATTCCTGATGAAAAAAGCTCTTCCTGCATGAAGGATTTATGTTGTTCTGCATTCATCTGGGGGATCAGGTTCGTTGGAGCCAGTGAAAGTCCGCTGCGGATATCCAGTTCAATGGTAGTCTGTGTCACACTCGGGTCAAGGGTCTCAATTGAAATAAGTCCGTTTGATGCCTTACCGCCATATGCAGCAGTAATGGCAGGATCCCTTACAACAACAATTTTGGATATATCAAGCGGATTGACCTGGGAAAGCGGGTTATAAGCGTATCCGGCCACGTTTGAATTGAGAATGCCATGTCCGTTTACCGGAATGCCGTCCACAAGATAGAGCGGCTGGGTTGTTGTACTTATTGAATTGAGACCACGGATTGCAACGTATGCTCCGCTTCCCGGCATACCCGACCTGTTGATCACATTCGCGCCCGGTACCTGTCCCTGAAGATATTGATCAGCGGTTATGGCAGAAGTATGATAAATATCTCCCATTTGAAGGTCATAGAAAGCAGCGGCAGCATTACGTTTTAATACAGGCCTGTTCAGGATCGAAAGCGGATCATCGCCCGACTGCATATCTTCAGGTGTCAGATAGATCTTTAATTCAGCCCTGTTGTTTAGAAAAACCCTTTTCATTTTATAGCCACCTGTGGGTGAAACTATGATCCAGTCCTGCCCCGAACCCGATGACAGAGTGAATTCACCTGCTTCGTTCGTTACCGACGGGCGTTGAAATGACCCGGCTATACTCACCGAAACATTAGGAACCGGCTGATTGTTCTGCGAATAGACAGTCCCTTTGACCAACACTGTATCTTGTGCACGGGAAGGAAATGCAATGAATGCCAGAAAAAGGAACAGCAGCATTGCCCTGTACAACTGGTGCGATTTATAAGTGCCCTGCATTGAATACGGTTTTATATAAGAAAAGGACGACGATATAGTATTTCTTTTATTCATATCAGAGATTGCTTGTCAATTGGGTATGAACTCGATGTAATCAAGGACCAGCCCATTATATAGAACGTTACTGGGGCCGGTATATACAATTTTCACTCTGGCCTTGCCATATTCCGTAAGGTTTTCAAGCCAGCAATCGAATTTATTATAGCTTCCCTGCGGCAAATATCTTTTGCCGGTTACACTGTAGTAAACACCCCTGTTCTGTACGTAGGCATAATAATCAATTGTCTTAACCAGCTGATCATTAACGTAAATGTCATATATGCCGCCTACATACATATGAGTTCTGAAAACCATCAGATATTTGCGTGGAAAGAGATTATCAATATTGAATTCAACGGAGAATTTTCCTTTGTAACCTTTTGTGAAATTTACCTTGAGGATCGAATCATTGGAGGCTCCGCTGATATACTCCTGCAATGGCGGATATGAAACATCATTGATTACAGTCACATCATCATTCCAAAAGTACCGGTTTCCTCCGGCAGCCCTGGTGAGCATTTCAGCTTCCATTCTGGTAGGAGCCGCGTATAAGGTATCCGGAACCACAAAATCCTGATAATTATATGCATACCCATTGCTGCAGATGGTTTTTTCAGAAGGAACATAATCGATTACTATGCTGTCACCCAGAATGTTCTTCATTTTGACCGTATCTTTTACCGTTTCTTCAAGAAACTCCTCCTGTTCAACCATATTCTCAAATACACCATGTTCAAGAAGGTAGGGTATCAGGATCTTATCCTGCCATTCAACCGGAACATCCTTGTAATCATTATAACCGCAATTCATGGATACGGCCATGTTTGTAAGAGCCTCGTTATAGTTGTCTTCTTTAGGGAAAACGATGGTGGCCGTCTGATAGCGGAATTCTTCTTTCACAGGAAAAAATTCGGCTTCAAATTCATTATAGATTATGGCAACCGTATCGTAAATTGTATTTCCGTATTCATCAAATCCGATAGGACGGCTTAATTCCTTATCCACAATGATTGAATCCTGGCTGTCAATATATCTTTTCAGAACCGGGTTTGTAATGGAGATATATTCATAGAGATTCGGTTTTGGCAGAGCCACCTTACCCAAAATAAAATATTTGCCATTTCTATAAAGAGGACTTTCGAATTTAAGAGGTATATCATCCAAAAATGCACCCAGGGGATTTTTTACAAACAATGCAAATTTCTCTGCCAGGGTTTGGATTTTTCTTTTGTCTTTAATAGCTCCTGATTGAATAAAAAAGGCAGAAATATGATAATCGAGCAATGCCTTATTTACCGTGCCTGATGAAAGAAACTCGTTAAAAGCATCATTGTCAGGTACAAACAGGGTATATGTATTATTCGTAATGAATAATGTATCATATTTATATTCTTTCAGATAACTAACATAGGAAGAAAGGTTTTCATCCTTCTGTATAGCATCCCACACATTTATATTGCTGGTGGGGATATTTGTGTTATAGTGTTCGTCCCAGTCCTCTTTGCAGCTGATCAACAAAAGAACTAATATTATTCCCGGAATACTTATTTTAAAATCCATGCTGTAATCTGATTTTATAATAATGGTTCAAATCGTATATAATCCCATCCCAAACGGCCTGGAATAAGTGTTTTTATCTCTATTGTATGTGAATCATATTTAAGAAAATTTATAGAGCCCAGTTCAATCTGTACAAAAGGTGAATCCGACGAGCCACCTGCAGCAGACAGGTCAATCAGACCACCCAGTTTTTTACCGTCAATATAAAGCTCCACCAGAGCATTCCTCACGTTCCAGCCATCAGCTCCGAGCAACACTGTATAATTGCCCGCCACCAGTTTTGGAATTGTATAGGAAATGGAAAAATCACCATCAATAAAGAGATAATCCCCTCCCCAGGCCGAGATTATGTTGTCACCGGCTTCAACAAAGGTCAGATCGGCTCCCTGCCAGTGGATTGTATTGAGCGATGCGGTATCTTCAATGAGATATTCCCCTGGTTCCTGCCTGTATTCATTCAGAATGGGCTCTTCATAAAACTCAAAAGTCTGAATGGCCCTTGAAGGTTTCTGCTGCGTCATGATCTGGTCAATGAAATGGATCACACCGCTTTGGGTAAGCACATTGCTGTAATCATAATTAATACCCACATAATCAATATAAGTTGTGTCTCCCTGGAAAATAGTGGTATCAAAAACCTGTTTCCCTTTGTTTACAAGGATATCAATACCGGCGCCATTTATATTCAGCGGGATTTCAGAATAGGTTGTATAATTAGTGCTTATACCCAGAAAGTCATTCAGAAACCTTGTTTCGGTTAGCATATGATACAGAACATAATTATACAGTGGATTGGAGGGACTGGAATAATCAGAATTATCAGGGCTGATCATGTTTTCAAGATCCTCCAGTGTATATACCTTCCCCTTATTAAAAACAGAGTCATGTTCTATCAGCAGGGTAAAAGGTCTTGGCTTGGTAATCTCATCCTTTGTATTAATATCAAATATACCCTGCAGGCCGGTTACATCAACAGCTGCTTTAAAGATCGAGTATCCCTGATTCTGGGAAAGCCAGTCGTAGGTTGTATAAGTCAAGGGGGTCAGCATGCTGCCGACGATGTGAATAAATCCATTCGACAGTTCAATATTGGGTTTAATGACTGCAGCCTGGTTATTGATTTTATAATAGGAAGTGTCAGTTTCGATCACAAAACTTACAGTAAGGTAATCATCGGACAGGGTTTTGGCGGGCAGAGCACCAAAAGGAAAGTCGTTTGAATTAATGCCCATATTTACCGCATGATACCTGCTCAGTAAAGCCACAAATTCAGTATCATTTAAAAGATCATCGAGGGTTGAAAACTGTTCGCTTTCGTCAATGAATTGCTGAATGGCATCGTTATCAGGTAAAAAGAGCGTATACCCAACGCCATGAGGATTATAGGCGCTCAACGTTTTGTCAATTCCTCCTTTTTCGAGGATCTTCATGAAATCGGAAAATTGATCGGAATTAGAAGCGATGTAATCATAAATGGTCATTGCCTCCTGGTCCTCAAAATTAGCCTCAACCGGTTCTTCCTTACAGGAAAAACCGGCAAAGAGGGCAAGTATAAGGCTTAATATAACAGGTATCTTCTTCATTTTTTAAAAATTATAGTATGGATTCTGAACCAGGTTCTGGTTACGTTCCAGCTCTATATCCTGTATCGGCAGATACCATCCCATCGGATTGGTAAGTTTGGTAGCCAGGATTCTCTTCTGGGTGGATGGAACATTGCGAACCATAATCTCGATCAATTTATTCTTGCGGAGATAGTCATTTCTTCTTCCCATTCTCAGCAGGTCGAACCATCTTTTGCCTTCAAAGGCAAGTTCAAGTGCTCTTTCATCAAGGATATAATCTTCATAGGATGCTACAGTATTAGAGGGGATAACTATGGGAACGTCAGCCCTTGACCGGATCTGATTCAAAATCTGGAGTGCTTCGGGGAATCTGCCAAGCTGCGACAAGGCCTCAGCCTTCATCAGCAAAACATCGGCATACCGGTATACAATCCAGTTGGCACTGTTTGCAGTGGATCCCGGCCTGGTAGTTTCACCATCCGGGTTACCAGTATATTTCCAGATGCCATAATCATTTTCACTCCATTTAATAATGGATGCCTTTTCACCACGATAAATTTCATTTGCATATTTTATGGCAAAAATTTCGATAGCCCTGTCGCTCGGATCAAAATTATAACTATACCTGCCGGTCATACCGGCAACGCTGTTCTTCCGGTTCTGCCGGTCATCGAACTGAAATTCAAAAATACCTTCCCCTGAATTTCCGGGATTAAATATGCTGAACCAATCTGCAGTAGGAATCAGGGCATACTTCCGGGTGACTTCAATATTCTGCACATGCTGAATAACAGCCTCATAATCAAAGATCCAAAGTGCAATGTCTGCCAGCAGGGCATCAATGGCTGCTTTGGTGGTGCGGCCCTTAATTTCCGCAGTGGTAGGATAACCATCGATTGTGGCATAAACCCTGTAGGTTAACAGGTCTTCAGTTAGATGAGCCAGTATTTCATCGCCATCCGTTTTAGGAATATAAAAGTCGGTAGCATCAGTTTCAGTAGGTTCTGTGATATAAGGTACATCCTTGAAAATACGAACCAGGTAAAAATAACTCAGGCTTCTCAAAAAATAGGCTTCCGTCAAAAAGCCATACATAATATAATCCGAGAATGTATTGTCAATAGACTGAACCTCCGGGGCAAATTTGATTACTTCATTACAATCGTTGATCACCTGGTAGAACTTTGACCAGTTGCATAAACCATTGTCAGGATAGATGTTGCTTTCCATTATTTTCAGGTCATCTTCTGACATATTCACATCATCCGTGATCAAATCACCCCTCAGTTCGCCATATCTGAATAACTGACCATCCATGGAGGCAAAGATCGAATAAGCACCCATAAGCACGGATTCAACATCCTCCTTGGTTTTCCAAAATTCTTCCCTGGTAAGTCCCTGTGGCGGAAGTTGTTCCATCCAATCTCCACATGAAAACTGGAACAGCAACATGATCGCGACCAGGGTAATTTTTACGACTATTTTCATCATACAATTTTTTAAACGTTACTCAGAATCCAACTGCTATAGTAAATGTAACCGTTCTGGGAGGTGGTGTTTTTGCTTCATCAACACCAATCCAGAATGGATCGGATGCATCCTGTCCAACCTCCGGATCCTGACCGGAATATTGTGTCCATGTAACTAATTTACGTGCGCTTGCACTGATGGAGGCGGTCCTCAGCTTCATCTTATCGCACCATTCCTGTTTAATTCTGTATCCAACCATTATATTCAGCAAGCGGAGAAAATCTCCCTGTTCTACATACCGGTCAGATCCCAGGTTATTCGCCGGATGGTTCATATAGGCACGGGGCAACATGCCCGGCTCATCCTGACCTTCCACGCGCCACCTGTTCAATACGGCCTTGCTCTGGTTGTTCCGGTTGTTCATACCCTCGGTTTCAATAGCTACCCCGTTTATAATATCATATCCGAGACGGTAATGGAATCCGCAGGACACTTCCAGTCCCTTATATTTGACTGCGGTACCGAAGCCACCGATAAAATCGGGGTTGGAGTCGCCAATATATACCACGTCATTCAGATCAATTTTACCGTCGTGATTGATATCCTGGTATTTTGCATCTCCCCCCTGGAACAGGTAAGTACCATATATCATTGGCATGGGATTGCCCTCATTATCCAGGATCAGGTTACCGCCGGCATCCCTGGCCAGGGCATCCTCATCTGTCGGATAAACACCCAGGTACTTAAACCCGAAGAATGAACCGATCGGCTGACCTTCCTTGACGCGTTTTGGATACTCCCCGTTGGATATAGAGGTTGCCTGTTCCTTGTTGAAGTTAGCAGGAAGTAAATTAAACGCATTGATATTATGGGAAATATTAAAGTTCACGGACCAGCGGAGATCTTTTTTCTTCATGATCTTGTAATCCACCATCAGTTCCCATCCCCTGTTTCCCAGTTCACCGCCATTATAAAATTTCAATTTGTCAAAACCCGATGAAGAAGGAATGCTGTAGTCCTCAAATAAAAGCTGGGTCGTTTTTTTATTATAGATATCACCCTCCAGGTAAAGCCGGTCATTGAACATGCTCAGTTCCAAACCAACATCCCAGGAGGTGATGTTTTCCCATTGGAGGTTATCCAATTGAATCTGGTCATTGACAATAGCAGGGGGAGCAGGCATGTAATTTCCCGAACCGGGTGAATTATAGGTAGCAAACCGGGCATATACATCCGTAGGCTGACGGCCGGATACCCCCCAACTGGCCCTCAACATGCTTTCCCCAAGAAACGGGATCGATTGCATAAAGGGTTCCTTGGAAAACCGCCATCCGCCTGATAACCCTGAAAACAATCCCCAGCGGTGATTCTCCCCGAATGAAGAATGTGCATCCGCCCTTAAGATGGTCTGCACCATATATTTATCCTTGTATTTATAATTCAGGTTCATCAGGGCACCCAGACTTCTTTCCTGGCCCGATCCGCCACCTATCCAGTTAACCTGGGCATTTGTTGCCGGGTCCTTGATGCTTGTACTTGGAGTCTGGTTGCTCTGGATGTTCATCCATTCATAACCCTGCTGGTTTGTAATCCAGGTAAGGGCACCTGAAAACACATGATCACTTGAATCATTAGGGGTATTGAAGGAAAGCTGTGTTTCTGTATTGATGGATGAAAAGAGATTATTTCCCTCACCTGCCATATTGACCTGCCAGTTAAGCCAGTCGGCCCCGATTGCATTGTATGGGAGATACGTATTTGATTTCATGCCTTCAAACTGGAAGGATACGGTTTCCCTCAATCTTACCCAGGGTGTAACATTATAATTCAGGGTGAACGTATTCTGCAGGTTATTGGAATTCCTGTCGTTTTTCCCCAGGTCAGAAACAGCAACGGGATTAAAGAAGGTAACACCATTGCCCTGGTAGCTGTTTATCGGAGTAAAATACTCATCGGTCAGGTTTCCCTGGTCATCATATTTATAAATGCTCATGTTGGGCGATTTAATGTAAGCCATTTCACGAACATTCCTGTTGGTATTCGTTCCTGTTCCGTCATCCAGTTCCATATTTCCGTCCACCTTATTGTTTGTATAATTAAAAAGTACGGAAAACAGGATTTTCTTCGACAGGAAATAATCAAGATTAACACGGGTTGAAAACCGTCTTTCTCTTGTGCTGATCGTGGTACCGCCTTCATCTACATAACTGAAGGAAGTAAAATACCGTGTTTTTTCGCCACCGCCGGATATGTTGAAATAATGGTCCTGTGTAGAGGCATTTTTGGTAACTGAACCAATCCAGTCTGTATTAGCAGAGTAATTCTGAAAATCATAATAGTCTTTGTCATAGGCAATTTCAGGAGGTACCTCGAAAACACCATAGGCGTTGTGCCATTCTTCGAGCTGAAGCATGATATATTCATCCCCGTTCAACATGGGAATCGCAGCGGGTTGAAAATTAAAGGTATTTTTGAACTGGTAATCAAACTGCACCTTACCAAGACGTCCCTTGTAGGTTTCAATTATAAGTACCCCGTCGGCACCCCGTGAACCATAGATAGCAGTTGATGCGGCATCTTTCAGAACCTCGATTGACTTGATATCCTGGAGTGCAATATTGATCAGGTTACTGATGTCTTCCTGGTCGGCAGAACTCAGGTCAAATCCCTGCGGAATAGCAAACTGGGGTATACCGTCAATAACGATCAACGGTTTATTGTTACCCATAGAACTCAAACCGCGGATAACAAGCTGGGAGCCTGAACCCGGGTCGCCGGATGCATCCACAATATCCAGACCGCTAACCCTCCCCTGCAATGCATCGGAAGCGGATACAACTCCTTCATCCTTCATTTCAGCCATGCTGATCTTTACCCGGGATGAAGCCACATCACGATCCTCGATGTTTGTAAGACTATTTTCTTCCTTTTTCCTTGCTGTAACAACTACCTCACCCAGGGTTATTTTGGAAGGCTCGAGATAAATGGTAAGATTTCCTGCAGCACCGGGGGTGATTGCCTTGGTTACATAGCCAATCATAACCACCTTGAGTGAATGGTTCATGTCTTTCATTTCAAGGACAAAGTCTCCGTTTACATCGCAGACCGTACCATTGATGACCCGGTTGTCCTTGTCATATTCCACAACGTTGGCTCCAATTACGGCCAGTTGATCCACTTTGTCGATCACTCGTCCCCTGACCATTACTCTTTGTTGTGACCAGCTGATGGTAAAACTAAAAAGTGCCAGAACCAGTAGTATGTTTTTTTTCATGAGTGCAAGAATCTGTGGTCTATACTGCAAGGTTTATGTAATAGCTTATTTGGTATCCAATTGATTGACTAAAAGTACTTTGTCAATCTCATGAATAACCGCATTGGATAAGATCATCGGATAGGCTTCCGTTCCTTCCCCAAGAGCACGGGCTGCAATTATGTTTGAATTGGCTGATTCATTGATGGTTAAATAATTGGCTCCCTGTTTATCCTGAAAGGCAATCTGGTCGATTCCCGGTTCAATATGCAATTTTGTATAAATTGTAGTATACGTAGTGGATTTTTCATCCACCCGGGTGGTCTCATAATAACCTGCAGGCATTTTGCCATCGGTAAACATGAGGCTGCCCTGAACAAAATGCATCATGAGAAACTTTTTCAGTTCGTCCGTTGTCAGCGTATCAGTCTGATAAGCACTGAGTGCTGCATCATTGGGAACAAAAACCGTATAATTTTCATTTTCAGAGATAAAAGTATACCTGTATTCCTTGTCTTTTGTGAGTCCGGCTTGTTTAAGCAGATTATGAAAGGCAGGATAAGTGCCTGAGATCTTCAGATAAAGTGTGGGGGCAGAAAAATTAAACATGTTTGAAATATCAAACGTTTTACCGTTATCCGCATTAACACTGATCTGCCTTGGAATTACAGTAACTTGCTCCAGTCCTTTATATCCAAAGGTAGTAGGAGACATACCGCGGACCTCCTGAGTCTGATTATTGACAACAATATAATTGCCGGCCAGGTTTTTAATAAATTCCTTCCTTGCAATCCCTGCCGGATATTCAATTCCGATATGATTAAGAATTAAGGTACGCAGGTCATTTGTGGTAAGGGGGACTTCCTGGGCAGAGGTTTCAGATACAAGAAAAGCTGAGAATTCACCTGTTGCCGGATCATATATAAATGAAGAGTCAATTTTCATATTTGCATCCGACTCAACATAAAGCATGTAATTCTGATTCTCTCTTTTAAGGGAAGCGAGTAATCCCGAAGCCTCTATGGCATACATAGCCCTTGAATAGCCCCGCTGAAGATAAACAGGCCCGGTTACGCTTTGAAATGCACGCGGGACAAGCATTTTATTTACCCCTATAAAGGTGCAGTTGCTGCCATATTGTTTCTGCACAATGGTCGACTGGTCAACTGTGATCATATCATTTTCCCCGTTTAAATAGCCCCGGGTAAAGTCAGTAGGATAAACGGGCCCGCTTGCCATATTCGAATTGACCATCATCCTGCGTATATGAAGTGGTGCTTCCGTAATATTCCCCCATCTGCCAGGTCCGGCCAGGTATTCCGCTACAAAATCATCAAATGCATCATCGGTGGGAGCTACCAGTCCATGATGATACCGGATTGATACATTTCCCGGAAGCCCTGTGGTTCCTGATGGAGCCTTTGTCTTTTCGCTGGTAATATCGAAAGTCAACTCAGGGTAAGTGATGTCAAACAATGAGTCGACTACCTCGCCCTGGGCAGCCCCGGGCTGGTCGTTTGTCTTATCAACATTGAACTGGAAGGAAGGGAAAGTATTGACAAGGTTTAAAAACTTCTTATAGGAATTATCTGAGGATTCATTTAAGATTTGAAATGCATTCCGGAGGGGCTCTACTACCCTGTCAATAATATGTATGAAACCGTTTTCAGCAAAAATGTTTGACGTAATTATGCGACCGTTGGCAAAATATATGTCATCCGCATTGTCAAAGGTCCTGTCAAAATAGAAGGAAAAATCGGTGGCAGGATTAAGATCATAGATGGAAAAATATTCATTAAAGAATATAGGAGTATATTTCCGGGAGTCTGTGGCCTGCCGTCGATACCAGGAAGTATAAAGGGTATCGACAATGATAAGGTTCTCCTCGAGGTTGCTGGCCACGCCATAATTCCGGTCCTTTTCCTTAAGCAGTGTCTCTCTTTTATATCCGCGGGGTTCATCATTGTTGATATCCGTTGAATCTATCCATCCATAGATATCCAGCGATTTGAGCTGGTCAGTGCTCCAGGGATTCTGAACAACATGGTATTTTACAAGCCGCATTAAATCCTGATGAGGTATATCCTCAACCGAATGATAGGCAGGATGATTTTGAAAAAAAAGATCAAACGCATCATTGCCCGGGGCAAAGACTGTATAGCTACCCGAAGTATTAATAATACTATCATAACCTGATAATTGCAGACATTTGGCAAAAGTTGAAAGTTCAGGGTATGTCTGGATCTGCGTGAAGAGCTTACCAGCAAGCCATTCAGGTCGCTGATACTTGCTGTCTTTGTTAAAATCGTCTTTACAGCTAAAAACGATGAACAATAATTGCACCAGTAATATGACTTGTAAAGGTTTCCGCATAGTGTATCCTATCTTAAAGAGAATTTTAAAAATATACATTTTTTAATACAAAATATTACTTTTTTAAAAAACCAAAAAATAAAGTTAAGAAATGTTAATTTTTTAAAAAAATTATTTTTGCTCTTTAATTATTTGATATGCTGATAATTAATGAGAACTAAAATGACTATTCCTCTTTGGGGATGGTGAATCGGTGGAATTGTGGACTGCCATGTGGTACGTGGGTTAGCGTACTTTTTACACAAACATAGGAATTTTTCCTAAAACAAATGAGAATTGTTGGTTAAAATAAATTTTCCTATATTTAAACTTGTAAATACCTTTTGACCCTGCTCTTACCCTGATTTATTAAGTAAACTTTATACCTATATTATTACATTATGTTTCATTCCTTTTCACTTCTTTTCTAACTTTAATACCTAACTTTATGAAGACTAAAACTTTACTATTTCTTTTACTTCTTTCCTGCGGGGTGCTGAATGCTCAGGACACGATCAGGACGTTGGTAATTACAGAGGTAAGATTGGATGATGCCCGTCATACGTACGTGGAAATCACAAACATGGGTACTACCCCGGTTAATCTTGCCCAGTTTGAGCTTGGTGTGGTTGGAGCCTGGACACAGCCCTATGCACCGGGTGAGGACTATTGGTTTATGTTGCCCAACAAAGATCTGGCCGCTGGCAAATCTTTTGTTGTTGCCGCCGTGTATGATTGGAATCCTAAAATGTGGCTGAAGAATCCGGACAATTACCAAAGGATCATGAACAAAAAGGAATTCTGGACATTAGCTGATGTAAAGCTGGATTTCGCAGAATCTCCCAAACAGCCGAATGCGCTGGACAGTGTTACTCCATATTATCATGTACTGGAGTTATGGAATGGCCGGGATTGTATTTATCTCCGTCATCACGTTTCAGAAACTGACTCTGTTGTGGTTGACCAGGTAAATGGTGTTTTTGCTAATGCTGACGGTACAAGGGCAAATCCAAAAGGTGCCATTGATGTGGCCGGTGTTACAAATGCCACCAATGAAGCTACGCTGGTCCGTAAATTTAGCGTGAAGAAAGGCAATATCGATTTCGAAACCGGCAGGGGACAAGACCTGGCTGAATCGGAATGGATGCCCATTCCTTTGCAGTTAGGTCATTGGGAAATGATGCGTAAATTATTCTGGACGGCCGGGAACCACGGCGATTATAACCTGGACCCGACCACCATAACCTCTTCAACTGCAGATATTGATTGGGACCAGAACATAATTACCGTTCCCTGGGGTGTAAGAAATGATGACTCTATCATGTCGGAATTTGACAGTAAACCGGGTATTGCCTGGCATTATGCTTATGCACCTTCTTTTGAGGACTCGGCTTATGTTTCAGCCCGTAATGGTGATATCCTCACACTCTATGCATGTGGAAATGATCTGGATATGAGGGATTTCACCATCCAGGTTGCTGATCCTACGGAAGACGCCAACTGGGTTATTCCTATGAATACCCGCAATGATGATGGTTTTTATGCAGGTTCAGGTCCCATGTTTATGGTCTCCGCCCACAAGGATGACGTTATGGATACTATTCAGAGTGCCAATTACAGGGGTATTGGTTATGCCACCCGTATTGATACCTTGTTTAAATATCTTGAAAAAGCACCTGCTGCTACCTGGGAAGTTGTATGGGTTGACGGTCTGACAAGAACTGACCTGAAGACAGGCGACAAACTGAAGGTAACAGCCGAAAACGGCGATATAAAGGAGTATTATATCAAGGTGGATAACTACAGGCCCAGCCACGATGCATTCCTGAGTTCTATTACCTGGCCTGACATTCCGGAAGGCTTTACAGATATATACGGATGGCTTGGTGATACCATACCTAATTTTGAAGCTACGAAATACGATTATAAAGTATTGGTGCCCCTTGAAACACCTGGTATTCCTGCATTGTTAGGAAAAACTGCCAGTGTGAATGCAAAGGTTGTAGTCGACAGAGCTGTAAATCTTATGGGTGGTGATGCGGACAGAACTGTTACCTTCAGCACTACAGCAGAAGATGATACCACAATGAAGGTATACAAGGTTCAGCTTGAAAAAGAAAAGGATCTTGCTAATTTGCAGCATTGGCAAGGCGAGCCATTTATCTCTCAATTCATATGGCAGGAGCAATGGGACAATACTTTCATGGAAATTGCCAACCCGGGAACTGATGTACTGGATATGAGCAACTATATGCTTTGCTTCGGTTACGTTAACAATCCGGCAGAGGCAATCACGCGACTTGCTGCCCCCGGCGATTCTTCCAACAGGTATGGTAAATATATTCCTGGTTATAAATGGAAAACCGGTGCAGCCTGGGTTACTGATCCGGCTGTTGCTGAACAGGATCTGAATGTCAACCCGCTTGTTTATCCGGGTGACGTATTTGTTCTTGGAGATATCCGCGCTACTGGAAACAGCGGTTATCCCTGGTGGGCAAGTCAGCAGTGCGACATCGATTTTGGTCATACCCCCTGGGGTAGTGAAACCGTCGGCGCATGGACCTCTTTGAAACAATGGAGCGGTGCTAACTGGTATCTTTTCAGAATTGATAACGATTCCGTTAAATTAGGTACCAAACCGGCTACCGATCCGAATGACTTTACCCTGATTGATGTGTTCGGCAGTGGTGATGGCAGTGATCCAGTTGTAGGAGGAGAGGCCATTCATCAGATCATCGGCTATACAAGGAAACCGGAAATTTACCTGGGCAATCCTGAATTCAAGGGATCTTTTGGCACGGACGTAGAAACCAGTGAATGGACAATGGTTGATGAGAAGTATTTCAATGCACGCAATGTTCCCTGGCCGCAAAACTGGCTCCAGGTTGCCGTAGGTATTGGAAGTCACTTTATGAATGATGTAACAATTTACAGATCAACTGTTTCATCCAATGTCTATAAAGTAAGTGATGGATTTACTTCACCCCAGCAAATTAAAGGTGTAATAACCGATACTTCAGTCAACGGATTCCTGGCTAATCTTATCAAGGCAGACGCAGGCCAGACCCTCACTGTAAAGAGCGCCCTGAATGGAGCTGTTCTTGATGCAGCAGATCCCGTGATGAACGGAGATACCCTGGTTGTGGTTTCAACCGACATGAACAATGTCACCAAGTATGTTCTTGAAGTAACTGCTGAAGGATTAAGTCATGATGCAGTGCTGACTTCTGACGATTTTGAAATCACTGTGGATGGTGAAACCGGTACAGTCGGCGGTTTTGATTACGGAACACTGCTGAAAGACGTTGCCGAAGGTGTAACGGCTCCTGCAAATGCCCAGTTTACCATTATTGATGAAATGGGAGCCTATGTTCCATTCAAGGTGCTGAACTTTGATACGCTCTATGTTGATCAACAGGTTAATGCAAAGATGTACTTTGAAGTTGTTGCAGAAGACCGCGTTACAAAGATTGTTTACCAGTTGGTACCCAATGCAATGGAAACGGATGCATTTGTAACTTCAAGCGTATTTGAAGTAGACCAGGAAGCTTCCCTGATCAACCTGGTTCCTGATGGCACAGCAGCCAGCGGATTCCTCGCCAACCTGGTTCCTGCACCCGGCGCTACCATGAAGCTAATAGACAAGCTTGGCTATGAGCGTATGTTTGGTAATGTTGTAAAGGATGATAAACTGGTTGTAACTGCACAGGATGGTGTTACAATCAAAACATATTACCTGCAGATGCTGGGTGATATATCCTATTCACTGGCCTATGTATTATCCGATGTTTACACTGTTAACCAGCTTACCTATGGTATCTGGGGCTATTTCGATGAAAGCACTACAGTAGCTGATTTCATAGCCAACCTCACTCTTGCACCTGGTGCAAGTGTTAAGGTTACAAATGCCGACGGTGTAGAAAATACGGGCACACTTGTTATAGGTGACAAACTGGTTGTTACATCCGGTAACGGAGCAAACATAGTTACCTACTCCATCGATTTCCCGACTGGCATTGATAACCAGAACAAGAATTCGATCAGTATCTATCCGAATCCCACTTCCGACAGGATAACCATTTCAGGGTTAATGTCAGGTAACAGGATCAAGGTAAATAATATAATGGGAGTTCTTGTTCTCGACAGAACAGCCCAACTGGACAAGGAAGTTATTTCACTCCAGGGTCAGCGCTACGGCATTTATTTCATCACAGTTTCCAATGCTGACGGCATTGTTGGACGCTATAAACTGATTTTGAAATAACCTTGCACAACTATAATAAATTGCCGTCAGTTTAAACTGACGGCAATTTTTTTATTCCTGTTCTTTAACATGTTATTTAAAATCAAGTTCTTAAATTGCTGCAGTTATCTTCTTTAATATGCAGATTGATAAACACATCTCATACATGAAAAAACTTTCGATTGTATTGCTTGTCACCATTTTATCAGGCATTGCCCATTATTCCATAGCCCAATTGACTCCTCAGGAGGCAGCCCTGCAGATGCAAAAAGGAATAAACCTCGGAAATACCCTGGAACCTCCCCTTGAAGGCGGATGGAACAATCCTGCTGCCCGGGAGTATTATTTTGATATGTACAAAGATGCCGGGTTTAGTTGTGTACGCGTACCGGTCAGGTGGGATCAGCATACACAGGTTTCTTATCCCTACAAAATAGATGATGCCTGGCTTCAAAGGGTTGAACAGGTGGTAGACTGGGGACTTTCCCGCGGACTGTTTATAATTATCAACGCCCACCACGAAGAATGGATCAAGTCAGGTTATACCAATGCAGCCCTCCGTGAGCGGTTCGACAGCATCTGGTCACAGATCGCAACCCGGTTTAAGGACAAATCGGAAAAACTTGTTTTCGAAGTTATCAATGAACCCTATGGGCTAACCAAAACCCAGAATGACGATTTACATCAGCGCATTATCACTATTATCCGTAAAACCAATCCTACAAGGATCATCGTTTTCCAGGGTCACAACTGGGGCGGTTCCGATGAGCTGATTACCGCAGCCATTCCGGCTGACAATTATCTGATCGGCTCCTTTCATACCTATGATCCGTATACCTTCGGCCTGCTGGGGGAAGGTACCTGGGGATCGGCAAGCGATATCAACGTATTGAACAATAAATTCCTGACAGTCAAAAACTGGTCAGATAATGTCCATATTCCTGTCCTTCTCGGTGAATTTGGCTCCGTTGGAACAGCGGATTACAATTCCAGGATGAAGCATTACAGAACCTATGTTGAACTGGCACAAAAATATGGATTCATATATTGCGCCTGGGATGATGGCGGTGATTTCCGCATTTTGAAAAGGTCGGAGCAAAAATGGGACGAGGTCAAGGACATCCTGCTGCATACGACCGCCAGCTCACCAAAAAACCTGGTTCTGAAAATCATTCAGGATACTATAATCCAGCTGAACTGGACGAATGTTCTTGCCGGTGCAGATACAATATTTATTGAACGGAGAACGCCCGGTACAGAATATAAGAGGATAGCCATTCTGAAAGGAGATACATCCGCATATACCGATCTGCATCCTTTTTCAAATCTCTATAACCATTACCGCATCATCACCCGCTATCCTGACAGGGATCTGTATTCCAGCCCTTTGAGAATATTTATGCCTGTTTATGTTCCCATGGTAAGGGAACCCTTCCTGGGTGAACCTGGCAGTATTCCAGGAATCATTGAGGCCGAAGATTTTGATGATGGCGGTGAAGGATTAACATACCACGATATGGATCCGGTCAACATTCCCGGTGTATACCGTCCTGATGACGGAGTTGACATTTATAGCCGCAACGGAACGGGCTATCATATCGGTAATGTTTTGCCCGGTGAATGGTGTGAATACACCGTATCCGTGGCAAATGAAGGTGCCTTTAATGCTGATTTTATACTGGCGTCACTTCAGGGAGGAGGTACATTCAGGGTTAAGATCGGAGAAGTTGAATCTGATACGCTTACGGCACTGAACACAAACAGCGCATTGAATACAAAAGCAGTCTCCACGGTGATGAACCTGGCAGCCGGAGTGCAGATCATGCGTTTTACGGTGCTCACTCAGCCTGCCTTTAACATTGATCAGTTTATATTCAGTCCGGTTGCTGTGCCTACAGATATCAGCTCAATTGAAAAATCAGCGTTTACCGTTTTCCAGGATCAAAATCGTGAAATTAGATATTCATTGAACGGCGATTATTCCATTCAGTGGATCCAATTGTATACAATGACCGGAACCCTTGTATATGCTGTCAAAAATCCCGAAAAGGCAGGTATTATACCTGCAAAAGGTATTCCGGACGGTATATACCTTTTCCGGGCATTAACTGAAAAGGAGGGATTCAGCGTTAAAATTACTTTGGGCAGGTAAGGTCAGTTTATAACCCGAATGTTCTTAATTTCGTAAAACAAAAAAGATGAAAAAAGCAGCTATTCTGATTGTTTTTCTTTTTGCAGGTGCCTTTATCTCAAAGGCCCAACCTGTAAAACAACATGGAAATTTGTCTGTGAAAGGCGTTAACCTGGTTGACCAGCAGGGAAATCCGCTTATGCTTGTTGGCGTAAGTTATGGCTGGCACAACTGGTGGCCCCGCTTTTACAATAAAGAAACCGTAAAATGGCTCGCTGATGACTGGAAATGCAGTGTTGTCAGGGCTGCGATGGGAGTTGAACCCGCAAAGGGATATCTGGATTCACCCGACTGGTCAAAAGAAAAAATGGAGGCCGTAATTGAAGGAGCTATTGAAAATAACATCTATGTAATTATTGACTGGCATAGCCATGGTATTCAAACAAAGGCTGCCATTCAATTCTTTGAAGAAATGGCACAGAAATACGGCAAGTACCCCAACATTATTTATGAGATTTTCAATGAACCCGTTAAGGATTCATGGGATACGATCAAATCTTACTCGATTGATGTAATTAAAAGCATCCGGAAATATGACCCGGATAACGTTATCCTTGTCGGTTGTCCTCATTGGGACCAGGATATTCACCTGGTGGCCGATAATCCGATTGAAGGATTTACAAACCTGATGTATACGGTTCATTTTTATGCGGATACCCATGGGCAGGACCTCCGGAACAAGAGTGATTACGCTCTTCAAAAAGGAATCCCGGTCTTTGTCTCGGAATCAGCAGGAATGGCTGCCAGCGGCAATGGACCCATAAACTTTGCTGAATGGCAAAAATGGATCGACTGGATGAATAAAAATCAAATCAGTATTGTAATGTGGTCAATTTCGGATAAAGATGAGACTTGTTCAATGCTTAAAACAAGTGCTGGTTCTGAAGGAAATTGGAAAGATGCTGATATGAAAGAATCAGGAATTAAAACAAGGGAACTGATACGCAGTTATCAAAAGAAATAATACTTCAACCGAAATATACATTGTTAAATAAAGGCTCATGAATAGGATCGCGCTTTACATACTTGTCCCCACCCTGCTTTTCCAACCTTTTAAAAGCTTTTCGCAGAAAACTGTCAGTATAACAATTGACGGAATGGCCGCACAAAAGCCCATATCACCCTATATTTTTGGAAAAAACAACAACCTGTCCGATAACCCTGCCTCGCCTCTGTCCGCAGCACAATGGCAGCGTTTGAGAGACCTGGGGATAAACATGTTCAGGGAGAACGGGGGGAATAATGCCACGAAGTATAACTGGAGGAGGAAACTATCGAGTCATCCCGACTGGTATAACAATGTATACGCGCATGACTGGGACTTTGCGGCAAAAAGCCTGCAGGCAAACATTCCCGGGGCCCAGGGAATGTGGGCATTTCAGCTGATCGGGAAGGTGGCCAAAACAAAAACGGCGAACTTCGGCGATTGGAATTATAACCATTCGCAATGGTGGGAAGGAGTGGCGCAAAATCTTTGTGGCGGGGGACAGGTAAATACCGCCGGAGGCGGAGATGCACTTGTTGAAGGAGATACAGCGAAATATCTCGAGAACTGGTCTGCTGATTCAACAACAGGTATTCTCAATCACTGGTTTGGACCGGGTGGAGTGGGATTAAGCCCTGATGGGATCCAATACTGGAGTATGGACAATGAACCTGAAATATGGGAAGGTACCCATGATGATGTTTATCCGGTGCAGCCCTCTGCTGAAGAATTCATGCAGAAATATTTCGAAGTGGCAAAAAAGGCAAGGGCCAGCTATCCGGGCATCAAACTGACAGGACCCGTTCCTGCCAATGAATGGCAGTGGTTTAACTATAAAGGGAATCTGGTAACTTATAATGGAAAGCAGTATCCCTGGCTTGAATACTTTATTCTTCGTGTTGCAGAAGAACAGCAATTATCAGGTATCCGGCTTCTGGATGTACTGGATATACACTTTTATCCGGGAGAAAAAAATCCGGCTGACATCGTTCAGCTGCACCGGGTATTTTTTGATGAAACCTATAATTACCCGGGAGCCAATGGTGTGAAAAAGACGGGATCCGGCGGATGGGATAACAACCTCACAAAGGAATACATATTTAAACGCTGCAATACCTGGCTTGAAAATTACCTGGGAGCGGATCATGGAGTTACACTTTCAGTTTCTGAAACAGGCATTAGCGGGGATAATCCCAACGTAACCGCATCATGGTACGCATCTAACCTGGGTGAATTTGCCAAACAGGGAGTGGATATGTTCACCCCCTGGAGCTGGAAAACAGGCATGGATGAGGTGATCCACCTGTTCAGCAAAAAAGCCCGGAAATTTTATATTGACGGAGTATCTTCCGAAGAATTATATGTCTCGGCCTATCCTACTGAAAATGCATCGAGGGATACAATGACGGTCTTCCTTGTGAACCGGCATCTTACCGAATCAAGGATAGCAGATCTGAACCTGCAGGATTTCCGGGTGAAGAACGGAACCTATTCGCTTTATACATTATCCGGATTACCGCAATCGGAAACCTTTGTATCCTCTTCAGTGAATGCACTGAACGAAACCACTGTGCAGGTTGCGGGCAACATGATCGATATTCCGCTGTCTCCCCTGTCCGTATCTGCCCTTGTTCTTGTAAAAGATACAACGGCCCCGGGTCCTTACGGTGATTTTGTAACCGGCGTGGAAGCAGAAACAGGTACTCTAACCGGGGTGAACATTGCAAAAAGCATTCCCGGTTATTCCGGTACAGGATATGTTACCGGTTTTGATAATGCAAATGACAGGGTTACAGTAAATGTATCGGTTCCTGAACAGGGATTTTACAGGATAATGATCAGGTACCAGAATACAGGCGAAAAATACCAGTATATAAGCATTAACAATGGCTTTGCCTCCCCGGTGAGATTTCCCGCAACAAATACCTTCGCAATGGCTGATGCCGGAGGATATTTTTTTGAACAAGGTTCAAACAGCATCACTGTAAGCAAGAGCTGGGGCTGGTCGGAAATTGATAAATTTGAAATTTACACAACCCAGGAAAACACGTATCATGTTACTCCTGATCTTGTGGATACTGCTGCAACAGATGAAACAAGGGCCCTTTATGATTACCTGCTTTCCCAGTACGGAAAAAACATCATTTCGGGACAAACACATGACAATTATGATGAGATCAAAAAACTGACCGGGTGTTCTCCCATGCTGCGGGCAGGCGACCTGCAACATTTTACGGACGGATATCCCTATTTGTGGCAGGATGGCCATCATACCTTTGGCAAAGACGACGATGGCACGGTGGATGAACTGATCAGCTGGTATAACAGCACCGCCAAAAAAGGCATAGTCTCCCTGCAATGGCACTGGCATTCACCAACCGGCGGTGCAGCAGGAACAAATACATTCTATACCGATCAGACAACCTTTGATATAACAAAAGCTGTAACACCCGGTACCCAGGAAAATACGGACATTATCCGCGATATTGACGATATTGCCCTTCAATTAAAGAAATTTGAGGATGCAGGAGTTCCGGTTCTCTGGAGACCACTGCACGAGGCCGGCGGCGGATGGTTCTGGTGGGGGGCCAAAGGTCCTGAGGCCTGCAGGGAATTATACGATATTATGTATGACCGGCTGCAGAATTATCATCATCTCCATAACCTGATCTGGGTTTGGTCGACACCTGAAACTGACTGGTATCCGGGCAATGACAGGGTTGACATTGTTGGATATGATTCCTATCCGGGAGATTACAATTATGGAAACCAGAAAAATGCCTTCGACATCCTGCATAATCTTACCGGCGGGAATAAACTGGTAGCCATGTCGGAGAACGGCCCCATTCCAAATCCGGATGACTGTCTTGACCTGGATGCCCCCTGGTCTTATTTCATGTCATGGAGCAATCTGGTATTTGAACAGAATACAGATGAACACTTACACGATGTTTATGGCAATCCCAGGATTTTGAAATTCGGAATCCCTTTGGTAAATGAGGAATTCAACGTAAAATTCAAAGTCTGCAATCATCTTACGCTTCAGCCCCTGTGGGGAGCAAGTGTGACTCTTGACTCTGTATCCCAATCAACAGGCGGAACAGGCGAAACAGAATTTATCAAAAATGGCGGTTCCTATTCCTTCACAATTGAAATGCCTTCTTTTCAGAGTGATTCAGGCACAGTGACAGTTCATTCCGACACAACCTTTTTCATCTGGCTTGTACAAACTCATGCCAGTGTAAAATTCAGGCTAAAAAACGGGACAACACCTGTTAATGGGGCAACGGTGACTGTTGAGGAACAATCATTGGTTTCCAATTCATTGGGAATGGCAACCTTTTCACAACTTCCGGTTTCAAATGAATACAGTTATACTGTTTCAAAAACAGGATTTAATGATGAAGCCGGATCGTTTTATTTAACTCAGGATACGACAATTGATGTGGTAATGGGATTAAAAACGGCAGTTAATCCTGATAAACAAGCTGAGGCACTGAAAATCTGGCCCAATCCGGCAGATGAACAGATAAACATTTCATTCCCCGCTATGCTAAATAAAGTATCCCTGCGGATCACTGATTTGGGTGGACACGAGCTGTATAACCGCAAACTGGAAAATCATTCCCTCACGCTCGACGTAAAGGATTATATGCCCGGTTTGTATGTAATTCATTTTGTCGCAGGTAATGAAACGAAAACAGGGTATTTTATAAAACAATAAACCTGCCGGCAACATCATGCGATTCATTCATCGGTATTTTGGACTCCTGCTCTTGCTTTCATGCATGATTGGCATGATAGTGCCCTCTTTCGGGGATATTACACCCCGGTTGGTAATGATCGCACTTGCCTTTATAATTTTTTGTTCCTTCTTTCAGATTGAATTTTCCCCCGGGGCCCTGGCTGCTGATTTTACACTATCCCTTCAATTCTGGCTGCTCCGCTATGTACTGCTGCCAGTAGTTGTTTTTCTTGTTTTGAAATGGTTCAGTGAGTTTTATGCCGTGCTGATGCTGCTTATCTTTTTATTGCCAGCCGCTGTTTCTTCTCCATCGTTTACAATCCTTTTTGGAGGAAAACCTGATCTTTCATTAAAGATCCTTGTATATAGCAGTTTTCTTTCCGTCATAAGCATTCCGCTTATCATGGGCCTGCTGCCGGGCGCTCTGGTAAAAGTAAATGCAGGACAGCTGCTGATGACTATGGTATATACCATTGTGCTGCCCTTCCTTATTCATTTACCCTTGCGAAAATTGTCCCGGGTACGCAACACCATTGCCCGGTACAATGCCCTTTTCACCTTGCTGGGATTAGGAACAATATTTATTGCCGCTACAGCGAGAAACAAACCGGCCATTCTGGGAAATCCTGCCCTGGTTGGCTTATATGCGGTAATCGCCATACTCCTGTATCTGATTTTATACTGGATTGGATTTCTGCTTATACCGGCAAAATCGCGCCAGGTAAGAGTCACCCTGTCAATCAGTTCGGGCGCCAACAATATCGGACTGGGTGTCACAATTACTGCTTTGTTCTTTCCGGGCAATATGAACGTATTTTTTATTGTGGCCCAGCTTGCCTGGGTGATTGCTCTGATACCGCTGAGAAAAATATTTGGAACAGGAATTATGAATGATGAATGATGAATGATGAATTGCGCGGAGCGCATAAGGTGTTGCAGCAATTGTGCGGAAAATCCACCCCCTGCACCCCCGCCAGCGGGGATATCTGCCCTGGAATAAGATATATTCAAAATCCGAGATAAAAATCCCTGGTCAATTCAATATATTCCTCTGAATATGTATTTAAATCGCTCTCTCTGATGATCAATTCATTTTCAGAACAGGCGATTCCTGTCATCCCTGTGAATTCAATCAGGCACCTTGAATATTCCTTCCCCGGAGCGGGCCTTACCCATGTCAGGCGCGATGGCTGCAACCGGTGAAAATCTGCCAGTCCTGTAAATTGCTTTTGATCAACAGCAGGAATAATAAATGAAAGTCGTCCGCCAGGCTTTAGTAATTTGGCAGAACATGAAAGCAATGCAGCATAATTTAGCCCTTCATCATGTCTTGCCATTGTTTTTGCCTTAACTGCTGGTTTAAGGGAATTTTGAAAATAAGGAGGATTTGAGATGATCATATCATAAACGGAAGATCTTGTTTCGGAAAAATGTTGAATCGAATCGTGGTATAAATTAATTCTTTTATGCCAGGGACTTCCGGTCGCATTTTTCCTTGCCTGCAAACAGGCATTTTTTTCAATCTCAACACCATCAATAAGAGCCGTTGACCTTTGTGCCAGCATAATCGCGATCAGTCCGGTTCCTGTTCCAATATCGAGTATTCTGGATGCAGTTTCAACATCTGTCCATGAACCCAGCAGTACCCCGTCCGTACCAACTTTCATGGCGCATTGATCCTGATATATAGTGAATTGCTTAAATGAAAAATAATTGTTTGCCATCTGACACCCCGACGGGGTCCCCCCCCCGAATTTAAATTATACAAATATAATTTAAGCGAATAATTAACGTTAGTATTAAAACCCGAGAGTTGTTTCCAGGTATAAATATAATAGTAAACAAACCCAAAAATTGTATTGCACCGTTTAAACCGGAGACATTACATATTATCAAACCCCTTCCTGCTTACAATAATCTGACAAAAATAACGTAGTTATTACGATTAATTGACCGGTGGGGAAATAGGAAGGAATTCAATCCGGTGATTTGAGTCAGGATTTAGCAAAGTCGGACCGCCAACCAGCATAGCGATCCTGCCTGGCTCCTGATATTCGGTAAGCCAATGCCTGGCAAATTCCGACCAGTTCTCCGGTTCATATTCAAGTTGTACCGGGTATACGCCATATGAAAACATGAGTCCCTGGCAGACAGCATCATCATGACTAAGTGCTACTATCCTGGCCACCGGTTTAAATCGCGATATCATCCGGGCTGTATTTCCGGTACCGGTAGGAACGAAGACGTAATTGCAGGGAATTGCATGAAGCGCCTGTTCGACGATGAAACCGGTTGCCTCAGCCGCGCTGGCAGGAGGATTATTTATGGATATTTCCTTGAAATGTCTGACAGATGATGCTGGCCTGTGGGCTTCGGTGTAAGCGGCGATACTTGCCAGCATTGACACTGCCTCCTCAGGATATTTTCCCATGGCAGACTCAGCCGAAAGCATAATACAATCAGTACCATCAAGAATTGCATTTGCCACATCCGTGGATTCGGCACGTGTAGGAAGGCGGCTTCCGGTCATTGATTCCAGCATTTGAGTTGCGGTGATCACAGGCTTTCCGGCAAGATTTGCCCTGGCAATTAATTGTTTCTGGATGACTGCCATTTCCTCGATAGGCACTTCAACACCCAGATCTCCTCTTGCTACCATAATACCATCCGCAGCACTGAGTATTTCATCAAAATGATCCAGTGCTCCCGACCGTTCGATCTTTGCGATTATAAATGGATTCTTGCCCAGCGCCCTGGCGGCCTTACGAACGGCTTCAATATCAGCGGCATTTTCAACAAAAGACTGGCTTACCGCATCAACTCCGTTCATCAGGGCAAATTTAAGGCATGCATGGTCATGATCTGTAAAAGCATTTATGCCGAGGTCAATACCCGGCAGGTTAAGGCCTTTTTTGGAACGCAGTTCCCCGCCTGCCATCACCCTGCAATGAACTTCCGTACCTTCCGTCTTTTCAACCATCAACTGGATCAAGCCATCATTAAGGAAAAGCCTGTTACCCGGCTTCACCACCTTTGGCAATTGCCGGAAACTCATAGAAACACGCTTTGAGTTACCGGTGATCTCTTCACTTGTGAGCGTGAATTTATCACCGGGCACCAATTGTATAGGTTCAGGATCAATTTTTCCGACCCGCATTTTGGGGCCGGGGAGGTCAGCCATTATGGCAACCCGGTAACCCGTAGCTTTTTCAGCAGCCCGTATCCTGGCAATCAGCCCGGCATGTACCGTAAAATCACCATGCGAAAAATTAAGCCGCGCTATGTTAAGTCCGGCCCTGATCAGTCGCTCCAGCATTTCCTGTGATTCGGAAGCAGGGCCAATGGTGGCAATAATTTTGGTTTTATAATCCGGCAATGAATGTATTGTCATGGTGCGTTTATTAATATGATTATTCAAACCGGGCAGGCTGACCTGTGGAAGAAAGGGCAGCATTCCACAACGAACTGTCCGGCTTCATATATTTCTTCCGGCTGGTGAGCAGTTCGATAGGCACATGGATAAACTTGTCATGCAAATACCCTATCACGAGTCCTGTTTTTCCAGCCATTGCAGCATGAACAGCATTTCGTGCAAACATATCGCACAGTAATGCATCTTCCGCATCGGCAGGGCTACTGCGTATGAGATAGCCCGGATCAATGTAACGCATAACTATGGGTATTTTCTCTTCCCGGAAAAACGATTCGATTTTTTCCCGCAAAAATAGTCCAATATCTTTGGCCTTAACGTTGCCGGAAGCATCAAGCTCTACTGAGATGTTTTCAATCAAATCCTGGCCGGCTCCCTCGGCCACAGCTATCAGTGCGTGTGCCCTGCCCAGGATCCTTTCTTTTAAAGCAGTAAGGAACCCGTACGGCCCCTCAAGTTTGAAAGGCACTTCCGGAACAAGGGCAAAGTTTACGTCCTGGCAGGCAATGGTAGCGCCGGCTGTAATAAAACCGGCATGACGGCCCATCAGTTTAACCAGGGATATTCCGTTTTCCACGCTGCGTGCTTCAACATGAGCACGACTGAGTACTTTTTCGGCCTCCTCTACAGCGGTAAGGTAACCAAATGTCCGCGATACAAAAGCCACATCATTGTCAATTGTCTTGGGAATACCCACCACTGAAAGATCATAACCCCGGGTCCTAGCTTCATGGTAAAGCTCGTTCCCTCCGCGTTGTGTTCCATCTCCGCCTACAACAAAAAGTATATTTATACGAAGGTTGATCAGGTTGCTCACAGCCAGGGCGACATCAACAGGTCCCCTTGAAGTACCCAGAAGAGTTCCGCCTTCCTTGTGGATATTATCTACAATTTCGGGAGTAAGGCGGATTGGAGGCCTTGCTCTTGCAGGGTCCAGTCCGGTATAGCCTCCGCGAAAGCCCAGGACTTCTTTTACTCCATAGGCATAATGAAGTTCAAGAAAAACGGACCGGATTACATTGTTCAAACCGGGGCAGAGTCCACCGCATGTAACGATGCCTGCACGTGTCTGCTCCGGATCAAAATAGAGCATTCCACGAGGGCCGGCCATTTCGAAAATCAGGCTGGAAGATGCCTGCTTTTCCGGATCTATCTTGATTATTTCAGGTATGCGGATTTTGTCGCTTACTATGCGCTTTACCGGTGATGTATACCGGGGTTCCCCGAGTGTCGTTATGTCCATGCTGTTTTTTTGTATGACATTCAAAAATCTTTATAAAATTATAAATAGGTTTGGTAATTCTTCAATTTTAAATTCAGAACTTTTCAATCGCTCCGAGGCTGAAAAGGGCAAAATCGTATTTGACGGGATCAGCAGGATCAAATTTTTGCAGGTGGGCAGTTAATTCACAAACTGCCTGCCAGTCATTTTGCCTGCGGCTCAGCAATTCAAGTCTGCGGGCTATGTTCCCGGTATGCAGATCCAGCGGGATTTTAAGCCATGCGTGGTCTCATAACAATTTTGCTTTTCCTGAGCATACCCGCCATATCAAGAGTTCTTTTAATTTCAGAAGAAGTCTTCACAATTGTGATACTAATTACAATAATTATGATGACAATCGGGAATCATTTCCGGAAAAAAACAATTTACAATATAGGAGAGGAACAAGCCAATAAAAATAAAGATACTGGAGAACTAAGCAAGATTCTTTAAGCATAAATCAATAATTTGATTTAAAATGAACGTCAATCTGGGGGAAGGGAATTGTGATATTATTATCGGCAAATTTCTTGTTAATGATTCTGCGGATATCGCTCTTTACCCTCTCAATTCTGAAAACATTATTGCTGAAAAATAATACCTGGAAGTCCAGTGAGGAATTTCCAAAATCGATTAGTCTTGCCTCAATCAGATCCTTATCTGTAATATCAGGATGATCCAGTGCACTTTCTTCCAATATTTTAATTACAAGGTCAACATTTGTTCCATAGGCTACACCGATATTTATCTTAAACCTCGTTTTTTTTGACTGATGGCTCCAGTTAATTACCTTATTCGTTGTGATCAGAGAATTTGGAATAATAACAACAATATCATCCCTGGTTAATCCTTTGGAAGTCCGCAAACCTATTTTCTGTATGATGAGGATATCTCCGTCAATCTCCAGTACATCGCCGATCCTTGTCGATCCCTCGACCAAAAGGATAAATCCTGAAACAAAATCATTGAATGTCTGTTGAAGACCAAGTCCAACGCCAACCAGAAGTGCAGCTGAACCTGCCAGTAAAACTGTGAGACTGATACCTAATGTATTCAGGATTATACTTATTGAAATTATCCAGAGAACATACCTTATGATCTGGTACAAAGAATAGGCATTACTATGATCCAGTTTTTTTAATCTTCGTTTTCTGAACAGACCTTGTCGGACAAACCAGATTAATAATTTTGTTATAAAGAAAATTATCAGGATAGTTAAAAGAGTATTTGTCTTTAATTCATGTTGCCCAATTCGCAATACCACGAAATCCAATATCTCTTTTAAGCCTTCAACCATGTTATTAATATTAATGGTTATGAATATACTCTTCATAAAATCCCCTGAAGAAATTTTTTGCATTGACACCAAGAAACCTGTTCCTGTATCCTCCTTCCTGAATAAATAATACAGGCATCTTTAATCCGGTCAGCATTTTGCCGTTAAGATAGAAATCCCTGGGTGACAATATCCATGTTCCTGTTGGATCGCCCTTTGCTGTGTCGAGGCCCAGGGCAACAATCAGAAATTCCGGTCTGAATTTTCTGATAATACGTAATGCTTTTTTCAGTATCTCCCGGTATTCAATTCCGTTGATCACCTCTTTCAATGGAAAGTTAAAATTATAGCCCAATCCGTCATTTTTGCCTTTTTCATCCCTGAATCCCGAAAAATATGGATAAGCGAATGAAGGATGTCCGTGGATGGAAATTGTAAGCACATCCCGTCTTTCGTAGAAAATTTGCTGCTGTCCATTACCGTGATGATAATCCAGATCAAGTATTGCCACATTACCATATTTACTCAGGTAATTGGCCCCAATGGCAGCATTGTTGAAATAACAAAAACCTCCGAAAACAAATCGTTCCGCGTGATGCCCCGGAGGCCGGGTCAGTACATATGCAATCCTGTTCCCTTCAAGAATGGAATCAGCAGCTGTTAAAGTACAATTAACACCCCATCTTGCAGCATGATATGCATTTAAATTCAATGGGGTGAAAGTGTCAATACAATAGTAACCAGCCCTGACAGATAGCATCTTTGGTGGCTTAGCTGCATTCCTGATAGGAAAAACATAAGGATAAACGGATTTCCCCGGTTCTAATCCATTGCAGACAGTTTTGAAGTATTTTACATACTCGCGGTCGTGTACATCATAAATAAACTTGTCCGGGTACTCATTTACCTCTCCTTCAGATATTATTCCCAGTTTTGAGATTTCCCTGAAAATAGTTTTCACACGGACAGGTGACTCAACATATCCGACTTCTTTAACATGATGGATATGATGTCTGCCGTTTACAAACAGGCGGATCCTGTTATCACCTTTTTTTATTTGCCTTATGCTTTCTTCCTCATCGGTTTTGACATATCGGGGAGTTCTTAACTTAACCGGATCATCCTTAATGCTGTCAACAACCCTCTTAATATATTCCGGGGGGCAATAGTGAGAATATTTGCGTTTCAGTATTGCCCGTATTATTCTTTTCAGTTCTCCTGCACTCAGGGATCTTCCGGACCCCAGATCGTCATAGACCAGGTAAGGAGGACAATCATTTTCCGGCTTTACTGGTGTTTCATATTTTGTGTTGATAATTGGATATGCTCCGAATCTCTCATAGAAAGCAAGCCTTTTCATGTTCTGGTTAATGATGGAAGTGTCGCGGCATAACATGGGATCATCGGGCAGGCATTCAAAGAATAATCCTATTGTTCCCAGAGAAGCTGCTTCCTCACGTATCCTTTCATAAATTGACCCCCCCACGCCGGAGGTGGGTTTGCCGGGAGTGACTGCAATCAGGTCGAGATAACAGAATTTAAGATCGGACATATAAAGAAGAATAGCGAAACCTCTTATGTTACCACTGAAATCATCAGCTACAACCAGGGATGTCTGGTATTTCTTTTTAACCTGGTTGACCATCTGTTGTGAAATATTTTCTATTTCATTTGCTTGGAGTGCAGGGAACTGCAGCCTGATGATTTCTTTTATACGCTCAACTGATTTCATGTTCCCTTCAAGGAAAGGATTTGTTATTTTACGTATCCTGAACATCTGTTTTCTTTTATCTGCGTTTACAATTATTTTACATTATACCTGCTTTTCAGATATACTTTTTCAAGTTCCTTATAAATCAGTGCAGGATTGGTAAGCGGCATATCTTTAGTAAATAATTCATATCCTAATGCTTCAGTCTTTTTTCTTGTTTCATAAACAGGTAACTTAGACCTGTTAGTTGTCCGGATATGATTGCCTTTTTCATCCACAATAATTATTCTCGGAAGAAAAACCCCTTTTCTCCCTATGAAAGCATCCATTATTTTTACCGCTTCAGAAAATTCTTTCTCTGTTGCCCTGCCAAGCGATTCATATTTACTTATCTCTTTATGATCCCATGTAGAAACAACAGCATGACTCTCAGAAATCTTATTCTCAATTCCGGTATTAAGATTAAGTGTATCATGACCTGACGGCATCAGTAGAACCTTGCCACCCCCACCTTCAACGTTTGATGCATACCGTGGGACCGTAATCCCTGAAATCCAACCCTGAAGATTTTTCATAAATATTTTCCCTACCTGGACAGGGGTTATGAAATGGACAATTCCTTTTTCTTTATGGCATTGTAATAAATAATAGGGATGCACACCTATCCAGAACATTCTTCTGAAAGTCTCTGCCAGGATACTGAAATTGTCATTGACATGGTTTAATAGAACAGTTTGGTTTCTAACAGTAAATCCAAAATCCCTGATTTTTTTTATTGCTCTGAACAGATCGAAGGTTATTTCATGAAAATGGTTTATATGAGTCATAAAATAAACATATTTTTCCAATCCCTTATTGAATTTGTTTGCCGATACTTTGATCAGATTCAGAAGTTCCTCTGTTATCGCCATAGGCAATACAACCGGTACTCTTGTAGCTATTCTGATAGACCTTACATGATCAATTTTACTCAATTCTTCAAGAACATACTTTAGTGTTTTATTACTTATCATTAAGGCATCACCACCGGTTACAAGAACTTCATTTATGTTTCGATTAAAACCAATGTAAAACAGGCCTCTATTGATCTCTTTCATACTTACATTCATAGTGCTATCCAAAGATTTCGATCTCTGACAATGCACGCAATATGAGGCACAACTTGTGTTTTCTGCAACAAACAATGCCACCCTGTTGGGATATCGCTGATAGGCAGCTCCAAAACTTCTTGAACCCTCCTTCATCGCAGCTTCTGTTCCGGCATCGGGGAATAGGAGGTTTGCCGGAGTTGGTACAGATTGCCAGAATATTGGATCAATTCTTTTTTTGGATCTTTGCGAAAATAATATTGGATTAAATGGGTCCTCCTGGATGAGAGAAGCGTAATACGGGGTGATTCGCATAGGTTCTTTCCCCTCTCTTTTTAAGGTTTCAACAGTTCTACTGATCTCTGCTTCCTGATGATTGTTTATTTTTATTACTTTTTTGAGCTGATCTAACGTACGTATTGAATTTGTTTTTTGCCAGAGCGGATCGTTCCATTGCTCTGATGTTATATGTTTCCATAAATCAATCGAGTTGAAATCCCTTGGTTGATACAGTATTTCGTTTTCAATCATGATCAGAATCTTATAAATTAGTTTATGACTTATTTTTTAAGAATTTCAGAATGACCGTCTTCTGATTATTTTTTTTGTTTTTTGTCTACGGATCACCTTTTGCAAGGTTTTGACTGCATCCAAAACAGATTCCTCATAGCTTTCACTGTTCTTTTTTACAAAATGATTTTGACCGGCAACCGAGAGTTCTATTTCACAGAATTGATTTTTTGGATTTCCTGATGCACCTTCAAACAGAGTAACATCTGCTCTGATAATTGATTTATCCTGCTCAAATAGCTTTTGGACTTTTTCTTTTACAAACTCCTCGAGCTGTACACTAGCTTTAAATTGAACCGATTGCAATACTATTTTATTCATATTCTCTGGTTTTATCGAATTAATTATTCATTACATTTTCAATTCACGCCTGAATAAATAAGTTAATAGTCAACCTTACCTCCCTTTCCTTTTTTCAGTACCGGATAAATTAATAGATCTGCCCCACTGCTCCGCTAGTCTGAAAACTGGAACTGCTTCAGTCTGGTCGTTTGATGGTTTGATACTCAAAACCGGAACCTGTGCATGGTTAATAACCTGTTGTCCAAATGGTCCTATAAAATATGATTTCCACTCAGGGTCGATATTTGCTGTTAAGATTATTAAATCAATATTGAGTTCCCTGGTCGTTTTAGAAACTTCTGCGGGAAAGTCTTCTCCGGGACAATAGGCGGTTTGAAATTTGACATTATCATTATTGAGCTGGCGTTTAAGGTTCTTTATTAATAACATAAGATCTTTAGTATTTCTGGCATTTTTCATATCAGTAAGGTCAAGAAGAAAAAGTTCTGAATTATTTTTTTCTATTATGGGTCTGGCATAGAAATATTTATCTAATGCACCTGGGATAAGTCTTATTGGAAAAAGTACCTTTTTAAATTCTTTCTTATTCCATTTACCAGGGACAGTTAATACGGGGCATGGTGCACTTTTTACTACCCTGTATGCCTCTGAACCCATAAATAAACCCCTTAAGCCTGACGTACCATGTGTGCCAATGACTATCAAACTGATATTTTCTTCGTAGGCTAACCTGCAAATTCTCTCGAAGGGCTGACCATTTAATACTTTGCTTTCCACCTTTATTCCGGTTTTCTTAGATACACTTTCTGAGAATTCCTTTAACCTGATTTCGATCATTAAGTTTATGTCAGGCATCAACTGTATTTCCGGAAGGAATACTTCTGTAGGTTGTAAGTTTGCGAACCTGTCAACTACATGTAATAAAACAATGTCTGCTTTTTGTCTTTCCGCAATGGCAATTCCAACAGCCAAAGCATTTTCCGATGATTCTGAGAAGTCAGTCGGTATCAGAATGGATTTAATTTGTGATTTCATTGTTAGACTATTTAATATTAAACTTAGTTGATTGAAAACATGAACTTCTGAAGTTTTGAGGTGTCATTCCTGCTTCTTTCTTAAAATATCTCCCGAAATATGAGTTATCTTTGAAGCCTAATTTTATAAGCGACCTCTGAAATACTAAACCTGGAATGCATCAGCATTCGTTTTGCCTCAAGAATTATTCGTTCAACTATTATTTCACTTGCGGTCTTTAAAAAGAATTCCTGGCAAAGAGCATTTAAATAATTTGGTGTAATATTCAATTCCCGGGCATAATCTTTTACAGATCGTAATGTTGCAAAACGAATATTAACAAGTTTGCGAAATTCATTTAGAAGTTGTTTTTTTCTTTGTGACTCAAATAGCTTGTCGGAGAACATAGAATTTCTCCTGTACATTAACATCATTATTTTCAATTCAAGGCAAATAATTTCTCTGGAGTTTGTCTTAGCTGATAAATATTCATATGACAGGGCATTAAGTACTAATCTCCATTCATTTTTATCATGTTGATGTAGCCTGATAAATGGAGGAATGTTTCCAATCAAAGTCTGATCGCTTTTTAATTTTGGGTTGCCTGTATAAATATGATTATAAATAATATCAGTGAATTGTACCAGATATCCTTTTAAATTATTAGTCTTGTTTATGTTCCATACTTTGTATTTTTCAATGAAGAATATCTTGTTTTCCAGTGCACTAAACTCATCAAAGTCAATTTGAATAACACCGTTACCTCCGGTTATATACACAATTGAGTTCCATTTGCCTTGTATAGTTCCCTCTATTTTTGCCGGATCTATATCTTTAAGATCCATCATTATGAAACCTTGCAGAAGTTTTTTCTGCTCTTTATCAGATTTATTATCATTCATATAATAAAAATTGCATTTCACCATAAATTTACTTAAATGATTTCATTAAGACGTGTTAAAATCTCTCCTGATAATGGTATAATTCAACTTTTAATTGACTATTTATTGAAATCAAGGATTTTTATTGCAGTCAATTTGGGGCACCTTATAATTATGATCTGTAAATAGATATCAAGGAAGGAAACATTGGGTAAAGTGACTTTTACACAAAACCTTTGGCTTACTTCATGAAAATAATAACATGAAGGTTGAAACGGAATTATCAGAAGGGGAAATTAATAACCTTCAGGAATAGAATTCATTTTGCATTATTATATGATGCTCATTTTCCCGACTGATCTTTAAGTTTGGTGGATTTTTTTATTTTACCCCAGCTTTCAATAAGTTTAAAAGATGAAACCGGTTCAGATTGCCTGTATGCTGGTTTTATGCTTAAAACAGGAATTCGGGAACGGTGGATTACTTTTTGTACAAACGGACCTATAAAAAATGATTTTAAATCGTTTTCGAAATTTGCTGTAAGGATTAATAAATCAATACCGGCATCTTTCGCCTCCTTAAGAACTATATCTGGAAAATCTTTGTAGGGACAATAACCGGTTTGAAACCTGACCTTGTCTTTTCGCAATTGAATTTTAAGTCTCCCAATTATTAAAGTGAGCACTTCAATATCTCCCTGACTTTTCATTTCAGAAAGCCCAAGGATAAATAACTCAGAATCATTTTTTTCAATTATCGGCCTTGCATAAAAGTACTTGTTGATAGCCTTTGGAATAAGCCTGATGGGAAATAGTACCCTCTCAAAATCAGTTTTTTCCCAATCCCCTGGTATAGTAAGAACGGGACATGGAGCATTTTTTACCACACTATAAGCCTCCGAGCCTATAAAAAATTCCCTCAGGCCTGATATACCATGAGTTCCCATTACTATCAGGTCAATATTTTCAGTATAAGCAAACCAGGAAATTCTTTCTGAGGGATGCCCTGCTAATACTTTGCAAGTAACTTTTATTTCTGAATCAATAAAGAACTGATCAGAAAATTTTCTAATTCTTTCCTCCAGCATTAACATTATATCAGGAGTTAGCCAGTCACCAGGCAGGTATACTTCTGTCGGTGGTAAATATGCAAATCGATCCACAACGTGAACGAGTTTAATCTCAGCATTTTGCCGCTTTGCAATGGAAATGCCAACCTTTAAAGCATTTTCAGATAAATCCGAAAAATCAGTTGGTATCAAAATTGATTTAATTTGTGACTTCATTTCAATAAATTTTAAAGTTGGAGTTATTGAATAATTAAATAGATACACATAAATTTCGGTATGTTCCACATAGTTTTTAAAGATCTCTCAACTACCCAGTATGTTATACTATAAATTTACGTATTACATTATGATCAGGCATAACACTATTTAGCCCAGTTATGGTACAAATTAGATATTTAGTGAAAAAGTTATTAATTTCCCTGATTATAGTCAGGTCTGGTGAACTCAAAAATTTCTTTAGAAAGCCAAAATGGTATTAAAACAGATTGATAATATTCCAAAACTTATCAGTTTTCTTTTTTAATGGAAACAATTGATTTTAAGTTATCTGTGAGTTTTACAATCTTACGATTGATTTTTTGCTTTATTGTTATCTTTTCAGTAAGGATGAATTCGTTTAATATTTCTGAAAACTTGCTTGCCCGGAGATATCCAAATGACTTATGTGGATTACAGGTCCCATTATTTTTATAATTATTAATCACAAGAAAATCAACAGGTTTAACCCCAAATAAATTTTCTGAGAAATAATCGGATAGTTTATAGTTAAACGCAACTTTATCAAGAATATCAGAAAAGTTATACCAGTTTTTAAATATACCTGGTGGTGTGGTAACCTGATTATTTATTGTACTAATTGACTTCTGTTCAGCAGCTATTTTACTTATAACAACAGGTAAACCGAGTGGTGAACCCATAGTGATAAATGTATTGATTTTAATATCAGGAACCAAAAATGTTAAAACATCGAATGCTATAATTGAACCCATTGAATGGCCAATAAGCATTATATTATCATCTTTATGCTTCTGCAACTTATTTTTTAATCTTTCTTTTATCAGTTCACCAGTTTCAGAAATCTGATCGGTTTCTTTTGTAATTCTTCCTGTGTAATAAACTTCCAAATCTTTAAAATATCTCTTTATGATTGCATCCGAAATAAATGAATAATTAAGGGTCAGATCTTCATTCAGAAATATTCGGTTCATTTGCCGTCCAAGGAAATCAACAACTTTCCTTCGTGTACTATAATCATCGACGGGAAAATCTATTGGCGCACTTGTATATTCTTCGTCTATGAAATATGGGCTAATAATATTTCTTTCAGAGGGATCCAGATATTTGTCATAAATAATATCTGACCAATATGCAATAAAGAATTCAGGTAAGGTCGTATTAAAATTGTGAGCCTTTAATCCCTCAATCATTGCAAGTTTCCACCATCGTTTCAATAAATATTCTGGCGGTTTATTACCAAGGCCATGAATCCCAATAATAACATTTGCCATTACAATTGAATTTAGGAATACGTATTTCTTTTCTTCTTCGGCTTCTCTTCAGCGATGTCGCTTTAAATATTCATCCAAATTATCTCTACTGCTCATATAGCGGGATTTCTGGATGTATTGATCAACCTCTTCACACTTACATAGGATTCTGCCACCGATTTTATAGTAAGGTATTTTGGACCCTCGCATATTTGTAATGGCCGCCTTCGATATTCCCAGATGTTGGGCAAGCTGTTTTGGATCAGGCCATCTAACTTTTCTTCAATGGTCTGCAGTCTTTGGTCCAGTAATTCAAATGGATTCTCCATTGCAGGTAATTTGATTATTGAACAATAAAATTATGCTGAATAATGCAGATACCAATCAAATGTTTTTTGCACTACTTTTTGTACTACTAATGAAAATGTCTTCGTAAATACTTGATTTACAATGTCATTTAATTAACTCAGCCGGGGTGAGAAAATTAAATTTCGATTAATCTTTCTATCATAATTTTTCAATGGCCCCCAATCCAAATAATGCAAAATCATATTTTACTGGATCTTCAGAATCAAAACTTCTTAAAACTCTATCCAGTTCGGTAACTGCTTTAGCATCGTTTTGTTTGCGTTTTAATAAGCCAAGCTTCCTGGCAACATTGCCGGAATGAACATCGATTGGACATGATAAAATTGACGGAGATATAGTGTCCCAAATACCAAAATCCACGCCTTTATTGTCTTTCCGGATCATCCATCTCAAATACATATTTAATTTCTTTGCTGATGATCCTATATACGGATCAGATACATGTCTTTCCGTTCTTTTTTCATGCGGAAGTTCAAAGAAAATCTTATGCAACTCATGTATCGCAGGTTGAAGAGAATTAGTAGTTTGATAATCTCTGAAGATAGCTTCGAGACCACCTTTATTCTTAAAGATATGGCGAAGAGCTTTCAGAAAATAACATAGATCGGTGGTATTAAAAGTCCTATGAACAAAACAATCGACCATTTCAAATTCATCATCGTTTGAATTCATTATGAATTCATATGGTGAATGATCAAGTAGTTCCATAATCCGGTTCGCATTTCTCAGGATCATCTTTCTGTTACCCCAAGCGATTGTGGCTGCAAGAAATCCAGCTATTTCGATGTCTTGTTTCTTCGTAAATTGATGTGGAATACTAATTGGATCACATTCAATGAAAGAAGGCTGATTGTATTGTTCAACCTTTTCATCAAGGAATTCTTTCAACTCATGCCTTTTTAACTTCATTTCCTTATATTGGGGATCATAAAAATAAGGAAATATGATCACAAATCATGCTACCTTAATTATCCGTAAAAACATATTGAGTCGTTTTGCAGCTGAACCTTTTCGAACATCCGGAATATGTTTTCGGGATCTTTGAGGATATGCAGATTCAAAAAAGATTTCCCTGAACCTGGCAATTGCGGTGTATGCATCGTGTTGCCCATTAACCGCAATAATTCCTTCGATTTATTAATGATTGTTTTCCGTTGCCCCCAGGCCAGGGTGGCTGCCAGGAATCCGGCAATTTCAAAGTCTTCATCAACACTGAATAAATGAGGTATTGAAACAGGATCAGTTTTTAAAAATTCCGGCCGGTTATATTGCTCATATTTCTCCTCAAGAAACTCCTTCAGATCAATCACTCTGTTTTGCTAATTTGGTAATGTACTAATGTGCTAATGTGCTAATTTACCAATAGATTGACGCGGCTTAAGAACTGCAGAACTGCAGAACTTCTTCTAATTCACCAGAAGTCCGTCATGCATCGTGATGGTCCGGTCGCTCATGCCGGCCAATTCATTGTCGTGGGTTACAATAACAAAAGTCTGGTTAAATTGTGTGCGAAGGCTGAAAAATAATTCGTGCAAATCCCTTTTATTATGCGAATCAAGATTACCGGAAGGCTCGTCGGCCAGAATCACATCGGGATTGTTGATAAGGGCTCTTGCCACGGCAACACGTTGCTGTTCACCGCCTGACAGGGCAGATGGCTTATGATCCATACGGGATCCAAGAGAAAGAAATTCAAGCAGTTCTTTTGCACGTTTCACCGCATCTGTGCGGGATTTCCCGGCTATAAATGCGGGAATGCAGACATTTTCAAGAGCTGTAAATTCAGGTAAAAGGTGATGAAACTGGAACACAAAACCAATATGGCGGTTTCTGAATCGCGATAATTCCTTTTCTTTAAGATCGTCAATGCGGGTGCCGTTTATTTTCACCGAACCCTCAGTGGATTTGAGGAGCGTACCGATTATCTGAAGGAAAGTAGTTTTACCTGCCCCGCTGGCGCCAACGATGGTGACAATTTCCCCTTTACGGATGGTTACACTGATTCCTTTTAGTACCTGCAGTGAGCCGAATGTTTTATGGATATGTACAGCTTCAATAATTTCCATGACAGGTGTAAAAGGGATGCAGGCGCAGGATTATTTAAGTTGATCAGTTATTAAGATTTCCGGTGATTTCGCTGCTGCTGGAATTCAGATTTCCGGCAATTTCGCTGCTGCTGGAATTCAGATTACCGGCAATTTCGCTGCTGCTGGAATTCAGATTACCGGCAATTTCACTGCTGCTTGAATTCAGATTGCCGGCAATTTCGCTGGTATCTTTCTTAATATCCCCGGTATTGGTTTCGACTTCGCGGGTAATATTCGTTGTGATTTCACCGATGTTCCGCCTGATATCTGCCGTAGTATCAGATATTTCCTGTGTAATACCCTCTGTACTGTCGCTCAGTTCTCGTTTGATATCATCAGTGGCCCTTTTGAATTCTTTCAATCCCTTTCCCAGTCCCTTCGCCAGTTCGGGCATTTTATTCGCCCCAAACAGAAGGAGAAATACAAGGAATACAAGCAACATTTCCCCTCCACCCAATCGCCAAAATAGTATGACTCATAATATGTAATTTAGATGCACAAATATAGGAAAAGCATAACAAAAAACCCCGGGTAATTAGCCGGGGTTTCATTGCCTGAATGTAAAGATATATAACGCCTTTTTCAGTTCTTTCTTCTTACTCGTATCATAAACGAGAGCAGAAGCAATGAAAACGGTTGAATATACGCCGGAGAACAATCCGATCAGCAATGCAAAGGCAAATCCCTGCACGCCTTCGCCGGTATAGAAGAAGATAATAGCCACGGTGATCAGCACGGTGAGTGAGGTAATGATGGTACGGCTGAAGGTATCATTGATGGCCTTATTCATCAGGGTGGCATAATCCATTTTCGGATGAAGAGCCCTGTATTCCCTGATACGGTCAAAGATTACCACGGTATCGTTCACCGAGTACCCGATGATTGTAAGGATTGCCGCTATAAATGTCTGGTCGATCTCCATGGAGAATGGCATAAATCCATACAGCAGCGAGAACATGGTAATAACCAGGAAGGCATCATGCGCCAGGGAAGCCATGGCTCCCAAGTCCCATGCTCCAGTTACGGAACCGCAGCCCGATATACATGAACATAAAGATCAAGGCGATAAACAGGGCAATGAAGGATTTCCTCTTGATATCAGCCGCAATGGTTGGTCCTACACGCTGAAGTCCCTGTACATTGTCAATTTTGAACTGTTCGTATGTCACATTGGCAGCCGAGAAGGGTTTTACACCCGTATAGATCATTTCTTCGATCTTGTTTTCAATTTCCGGATCCTCCGAATCAATTCCATATTTTGTGGTGATACGGATCTTATTTTCTGAACCGTAGGTGATCACGGTGGGACTCATTCCGAGTTCCTTTTCAATCATGCTTCCGACTTCGACATTGTTAACCGGCTTATCAAACTGGATAATATAATTACGGCCACCGGCGAAATCAACGCCTTCATCCAAACCGCGGACAATCAGCGAACCCACACCAATCAGAATAATAACAGCAGAAAGAATATAGAATTTTTTCCTGTGCTTAATATAATCGAGTGTTAATGTTTTTAAATGCTCCGGTAGACAATCGTGGTACTAAATGTCAAGACACTCTGCCTGTCGAGCAACATTTCAAATACAAGCCTTGTAATGAAAATGGCGGCAAACATGGATGTGATGATACCAATTACGAGGGTAGTGGCAAAACCTTTCACAGGTCCGGATCCCAGTATGAAAAGGATGATACCGGTGATCAGGGTGGTAAGGTTACCGTCGATGATGGCTGAAAGAGCGTTTTTATAACCGTCCGAAACGGCCATCCTGATACCCTTACCGGCCATGAGTTCTTCACGGATACGCTCATTGATAAGCACGTTGGCGTCGACCGACATACCGATTGTAAGCACGATACCTGCAATACCGGGAAGGGTGAGCGAGAGTCCGAGTGAAGCCAGCACACCGATCAGGAAGAATACATTGAGGAAAAGAGCAAGGTCAGCTACTGAACCGGCCCTGCGTGTGTAATAGAAGATCATGAAAGCAAAGATCAGCACGAAGGAGATGCCCAGTGAACCCAGACCTGACCTGATGGATTCCTTACCCAGTGAGGGGCCGATAATTTCTTCCTGGATAATTTTACAGGGTGCAGGCATGGTACCTGATTTCAGAAGGTTGGCAAGGTCACCGGCTTCCTTGGCTGTAAAACTGCCGCTGATCTGCGAACTTCCGGTAGGAATTTCTTCGTTAACGCGGGGATAGGAATAAACATAATCATCCATTACAACGGCGATGATCTTGCCCACATTTTCACGGGTAAGCCTGGCCCAGATCGTGGTACCTTCAGCATTCATGCTCATGGATACGTTTGCCTCGCCAGCTGACCTGGTCAAATGAATTTTCAGCACGGGTGATCACATCGCCTGTGAGAGGAGGTCTGCCATCCCTGCTTGTAACTTTAATGGCATGTATTTCATAATAGTCGGTAGGCTTATTAGTACTGCGATTTTGAACCGGCAATGCCGACCAGAAATATTTGAAGTTCCGGGGAAACAAATTACGTGCCATGCCCAGTCTGAGATACTGGTTAACCCTGGCCGTATCCTTGTAATGAACCTGTCCGAATACGGAACCCGGAATAAGTTCACGATTTTCGTTCACATAGGGGATCAATACGGCGAATAAAGGATTATCCTGCAGCAGGGCATTTCTTGCCGCATTGGAATCCGTGGCAGCATTTAAACTGTCCTGATTCAACTGCTGAAGCAAAGCAGGTGCCTGCTGATCCGTTGATTTTTTGGCTGCCTCGGCTGAAGTGGCAGCAACAGCTGTGGAATCAGGCTTTTTTACTGATTTATTCGTTACTCTTAAAAGATCATTTAATGCTCTCAATCCATTCATGATCTCAGCATCGGCATTGTTGTAGGTTTCCCAGAACTCAAGCCGGGCAGCACCCTGAAGTAATTTTCTTACCCTGTCTTTTTCCTGTACACCGGGAAGCTCAACCAGTATGCGGTCACCGCTTTGCAGGCGCTGAACATTGGGTGAATTAACACCGAAATGGTTGATACGGGTATTGATGATGTTAAAGGAGTTCGCGATGGCTTTGTCAGCTTCTTCACGGATCACCTTCAACACATCCTGGTTTGACGTATTGTAATTAACCCGTTCATCGAAGTTCGGGTGAAGTGAAAATTGCAGAGAGTCGTGCGTTTTTATCAAGCTGTCTCAAAAGCCTGGCCAAAGAGAGTAACGAAATTCTCGTTTGAACCAACCTGGTTTCTTTTAGCCAGTGCAATGGCACGATTAAAAGTTGAATCCTTACTGTAATTCGACATGGACTTGATAACATCAACCACGGAAACTTCCAGGATAACGTTCATTCCGCCCTGGAGGTCAAGACCCAAAACGATTTCCTTGTCCTGGCACTCACGGTAAGTATATTTTTTCAGCCATAGAAAATTATATACCGGCTCACTGGCGATAGAATCGAGATAATAATCGGCTTTCTTCTGATCGACACCTTTTTGGGGATCCTGTGCATAGGTCTTTGAATCTTTCCTCACCTTGTATGTCACCAGGGTAAAGGAAAGCTGATATAGACAAACAAGCACAAGAGCTATAGCCAACGTCCAAATGGCTCCTTTATTACGCATTTCTTTGTTTGTATTAGTTTATAAATCTGATTTTTTACAGTGGCGCAAATATATAAAATTTTCCGCATGCCGAAACCCCAAGTCGGTTATTTGTCGTTTGAAGTTTATTGATTAATTTTGAAGCAAGTAAAAGAAAAATAAAATTCGCACGCAACGATTATCCTGTTTTTAGCATCTGACTAAACAGATGTGAAACCATAAACACGGATCTCATGAAAAAGACAATTTTACTGCTTGCTCTAGTACTATCAGGGACATCTATTTGCCTTCCCCAGACGGCCGATTCGGCATATGTTGACCCCAATCCCGGATGCGGGGCCTTTTTTGGGTATTACTTCAATGACTCGATAAAAACGTTTGTTGAGGCTTATCCCTATCGCTTTGTTGACCAGTCTATGGGCAATGTTTATGAATGGAAATGGGAATTCGGCGACGGTGAAACCAGTAATGAACGCAATCCGATGCATTTTTATTCCCATGCATGGGATACCGTCCTGGTCTGCCTTACAATTAAAACCACAGATTCCTGTACTAGTACCTATTGTCAAAGATTAATTGTAGGAGAGCAAATCATCCCGCCTGATTCAGGCTATGCGTGCAAGGCATTCTGGCAGGCTTATTCCGATTTGTTTATGGATCCGGCCGGCATTATTATTGGGGATACTTCCTATTCACCGCTCCCAGGAAATTATTTCTTCCAGGATCTGTCTTCCGGCAATGTTGTAAAATGGAATTGGCAGTTCGGGGACGGGACCGCTTCAAATGAACAGAGCCCGGTTCACCGGTACGAGCAGGACGGCAGATACAATGTATGCCTTGACATAACAACTGAAAACCAATGCAGCAGCACTTTCTGCGATACATTGTATGTTGGGGTTCAGCCTCCCTGCAGCCTTACAGGAACGGTGAAGGATTATACCGGGTTGGACGGCTGTGGATTACTCATCATTCTTGACAATGGAGAAACCCTTGAGCCCGCTGAAGTGGTTCCGAATTTTGTATTGAAAGAGGGACTGCGGGTCCGACTCTCATATACTGAATTAACTGACAGGGCCAGCATCTGCATGGCGGGGAAAATCGTGAGGATCGATTGCATCGAAGAACTTGCGACTGAATATTGCCAGGCTTCCTTTACGTATTATGCAGTGCCCTGGATTTCTTCCTTTCCTCCCATTTACCAGTTTGTTGATGAATCGAGGGGGAATGTGATCAGTAAAACATGGGACTTCGGTGACGGAACTGTTACAAATGAATATGGCCCCACCCATCGTTATATGTATAGCGGATTGTATACTGTTTGCCTCACCATTTTCACTTCCGATGGTTGTTCAAGTTCCGGTTGTGTAACTGCCTATTTTGAAGGAGCCAATCCTCAGCCCGGATTATGTGATAACCTGATCCGCCTTTCAACAGAGATCATCCTTAATGGCGAAACATGTAACGGAAGTGCGACAGCCAGTCTTGTCAACAAGTCGGGTGATGAAGTGTACGGTGAGACCTACCTGTGGTCAACCGGTGAAACCGGACAGTCGATCTACAACCTGTGTACAGGAATGAATTATAGTGTTATTGTCATTGATTCTTCAGGATGTGCCGTGAGCGGATCATTCTCCTTTGGAGGAAATATATTTATTCCGGATACCCTAATCGGATTCTGGAATTTTGAACAGTACGACAAGTCCTTTATTTTCAATATCCCTGTATTTTCCGACAGTATCCGCTGTGAGTGGGATTTTGGTGATGGCGATACAGCTTCGGGAACTTCAGTAACACATACCTATGATGCCGAAAGCAACTACAATGTTGCCCTGAGGATATTCGACAATGAAGGAAATCTTCTGTATACCCAGCAAATACCTGTTTCCGCAGGGTCACCAACGGGCATTAAAGACAAGGAACTGCAGGAACCTGAAGTTTATCCGGTACCGGCAGGCAATATCCTGTATATCCGGCAGGTGGAAATCGACGGAGACCTGTCCGGTATTGAGGTTATCAGTTCCAACGGACAGGTGTTGGGCCACCATTCATATGACAGGATCCCTGCGGACCGAACGGTTGAAATAGATGTATCATCGCTGCCTCCCGGTTTTTATATGGGCCGGCTGATATATAAGGATGGTTCACAAAGTAAATTCAGGTTTGTGAAATAGAACCGGATGCTGGAGACTGGAGACCGGATGTTGGTCAATACATGGCTATATTATTGAAGAAGCCCTGCGAGCACCACAAGCATGGATCTTCGAAATCCGCGAGTAAACATTTGAGGAGATAACAGAATACCCGAAAATTTTAACACCGAGCCCGCAGAATGTTGAACAGAGAGTTCAATATTTTGCGGGCTTTGATCTGCGAGAGAAGATTTTTGAGTTTATGGGTATTACAGGTATTATGTAAAAGTCAAGTATTCATTATTCAGGTTTTCAGCATTAAGTCAATTCTTTTCAGAATTTCCTTACTTTTACTACCCAGAAATCCTTCGCAATGATTGAAATCGGAAAAAGTATTGTCAGTTCTGACCTGTTAACATCGAATTTTACATGTAACCTTAAAGCATGCAAGGGCGCCTGTTGCGTCATGGGAGATTCAGGTGCTCCCCTGGAAGATGACGAGGTTGAAATACTAAAGGAAATATATCCCCGGTTAAAGCCCTTTCTCAGGGAGGAATCCATTGCGACAATCGACAAATTTGGTACCTCAGTTGTGGACTTTGAAAATGACAAGGTAACACCGCTGAATAACGGAAAAGAATGTGCATATACCCTTTTTAAGGATGGCATTGCACTTTGTGGTATAGAGAAAGCCTTTAATGAAGGTGCGGTTCCTTTTCGGAAACCAATCTCCTGCCATCTTTATCCCGTCAGGATTAAAAAATACAAGGCATTTGATGCAGTAAACTATGACAGGTGGGATATATGTAAACCTGCCATTGTGCTGGGAGATAAGCTGAAGATGCCTGTCCGCCATTTTGTAAAAGACTCCCTGGAACGAAAATACGGAGAAGAATGGTTTAACCTGCTCGAGACTGCTGCCATGAATTTTAAAATAGTAAAGGAAGATCACTCACCTGAAGTTTGAAAACTGCTCTCTGATTCAGGAAATAAAAAATTCAGCACATATTCACTTTTTTTAATGTCTTTCCTCATTTTACGGGGATATTTTTCTTGTGTAACCGAATTTTTTTTAATAAGATCGTGGGATTTCCCTGTCAAAAACATCTTTTTTACCGTCAAATCAATATGGGATGGGGTTTTGCAAATTTTGTGTTTTAAAAAACATACCCCTATAAATTTTAATTGAAAAATATTTTTTTTATTATTTTTTAAATTTTACTCCATTTTTTTGGGGTATATTCAAATTTTTTGTATTTTTGACGACATAAAATAAATAAAAAACACACCATGGCAACAATTCGTTTTAAAGCACTTGAATTAGCCTATAACCGGCAGCCCCAACCTTTTGAACAACCCACAAAGCTTATTTCGGATTTTTTCGGCAGTCATGTTTTCGACAAGCGAAAAATGAAAAAATACCTGTCCGAGGAAGCCTATGAACATGTAATGGAAGCAATTGAGAAGGGCAACAGGATAGATCGCAAAATTGCCGACCAGATAGCATCTGGCATGAAATCATGGGCAATTGACATGGGTGCTACACATTATACCCACTGGTTTCAACCCCTCACCGAAGGAACCGCTGAAAAACATGATACTTTCGTTGATTTTACCGATGACGGCGGCGTAATTGAGGTGTTTTCCGGAAAATTACTGGCCCAGCAAGAGCCTGACGCCTCCAGTTTCCCGAGCGGTGGTATCCGTAACACTTTCGAAGCCCGCGGTTATACGGCATGGGACCCCTCTTCTCCTGCTTTTATCGTTGGAAATACACTGAGCATTCCCACCATTTTTATATCCTATACAGGAGAATCACTCGACAACAAGACCCCGCTGTTAAAAGCCTTACATGCCATTGACAAAGCTGCCGTAGACGTCTGCCAGTATTTTGACAAAGATGTAAATAAGGTTATTGCCACCCTCGGATGGGAGCAGGAGTACTTCCTTATTGATGAAGCGTTGTATAATGCAAGGCCCGACCTTGTGCTGACAAACCGCACACTGATGGGGCATTCATCTGCAAAAGACCAGCAGTTGGAGGACCAGTATTTCGGTTCTATCCCTGAAAGGGTTACCTCCTTCATGAATGAATTTGAAACCGAAGCCTATAAATTGGGCATCCCTGTAAAAACAAGGCATAATGAGGTTGCACCGAATCAGTTTGAATGTGCACCGATTTTTGAAGAATGCAACCTGGCAGTGGATCATAATGTACTGCTCATGGATCTGATGAGAAGAATTGCACAGGCATCATAACTTTGCCGTTCTGCATCATGAGAAACCTTTCAACCATATTAACGGATCAGGAAAACACTGCAACTGGTCACTTGCAACCAACACAGGTGTGAATCTTTTATCACCCGGCAAGAATCCCAAGAGCAACCTCCAGTTCCTTACCTTCCTGGTCAACACGCTGAAGGCAGTTCACAAACATGCCGACCTGCTCAGAGCCAGTGTTGCCTCCCCCGGAAATGCACACCGTCTTGGCGCCAATGAGGCTCCTCCTGCCATTATTTCGGCCTTCATCGGCAAACAGCTGACCGATATGCTGGATAAGATCGAGAAAAAGGTGGGCAGCAACAAGATGACCCCGGATGAAAAAATCGAACTGAAATTAAACGTTATCAAGGTTCCGCAGATTTTGCTTGATAATACCGACAGAAATCGTACCTCACCCTTTGCATTCACAGGAAATAAATTTGAATTCAGGGCAGTTGGTTCATCAGCAAATCCTTCTGTTTCCATGATCGCATTAAATTCAGCCATGGCCGAGCAGCTTATTGAATTTAAAAAAGACGTGGACAAGCTGATTGAAAAGGATGTGAAAAAGGATGAAGCCATCTTCCAGGTATTGCGCAAGTACATTACGGATTCAAAACCCATCCGTTTTGAAGGTAATAATTACAGCGAGGAATGGAAGAAGGACGCACTTAAACGTGGCCTTACCAACATCACCAATCCCGTTGAAGCATTTGACGCATATCTCACGACTAACTCAAAAAAGCTGTTTACCAGCCTGGATGTGATGACTGAACGTGAAAATGAAGCCCGTGCACATGTTCGTTGGGACAACTATACAAAACGCATACAGATCGAAGCCCGTGTATTGGGTGACCTTGTACTGAACCATATTGTACCTGTGGCTATCCGCTATCAGAGTGAACTTATCCTGAATGTAAAGGGATTGAAGGAACTTTTTGGCGAAAAGGAATACAAGGAACTGGCAGGTGCCCGTCTCGAACTTATCCGCACCATTTCACAGCATATAAGTTATATCAAAGCCAAGGTGAATGAAATGATAGAAGCCCGCAAGGTGGTAAACAGGATTGAAGATGAAAGGGAAAAAGCCCTCGCCTATTCCACCAAGATCTTCTGCTATCTCGATGACATCCGGTATCATGTTGATAAACTGGAACTCATTGTAGATGATGAATATTGGCCCTTGCCCAAATATCGTGAATTGTTGTTCACCCGTTAAGATTTTTTAGGGTAGTTTTTCAGGAGGAGGCGTTGAGCCTCCTCTTTTTTTCGTGGGTTTCACCCACGGTTATGAGATGTGCCCCTTGCAGCGCCATGCCTGCCCTGCCGATAAAATCGTACAGACAAGGCAATGCCTTGTCTCTACAACCTCTAACTGCAAACTCATCTCGCATAATTCTGTCTAATATCTTCTTTTTACTATATTTGTTGGATATCGTACTTTTACATACGAACCCTGTTTTTATTTCCGTTTCATGTGTATAACCATGTAGTAAAATGAAAATTGTCAAATATTTGTTATTGATTGCACTGACCGCTGTTTACTTCACTCCGGCAGGTGCCCAGAATAAAAAGGCCACAAAGGCTTATGCCACGTATGATGCAGGTGAATACTACACGGCCATTGACCAATTCAAGGATGCCTATCAGAAAACTACGGATAAGAAGGAAAAACTTCACATGGCATTTTATATTGCCGAATGCTACCGTAAAACAGATAATTCTTCACAGGCAGCCCTGTGGTATGGAAAAGTTGTGGCCAGAGATTATGAAAATCCACTTGCCATCCTCTATTATGCCGATGCATTGAAAATGAACCAGAATTACGAAGAAGCCAAGGCCCAGTATCAGCACTATAAGGAACTTGTCCCTGATGATCCGCGCGGATCAGATGGTATACTGTCGTGCGATTTTTCTCTTCAGTGGATGGATCAGCCTTCCGGTTACCAGGTAGAAGAAATGAAGTTTGTTAATTCAAAATACAGTGATTTCAGCCCGGAATTTTCCCGCAGTGATTACCAGGAACTGTACTTTACATCATCCCGCGAGGAAACCACCGGAAATGCAGAAAATGGAGGTACAGGACAGCAGTTTACCGATATCTTTTTTTCCACAATGGATAAGAAAGGAAAGTGGAGCACTCCGCTTCCCCTTCCTGCACCGATAAATACGGATGCAGAAGAGGGAACCCCTGTTTTTTCTTCCGATTATAACACCATGTATTTTACACGCTGCAACATCAGCAAGCGTAAAGCCCTGGGATGCGAAATATTTACGGCAACCCGGCAGGGTGAAAATTGGGACAATGTAGAGTCACTCGCCCTGGCTGGCGATAGTGTGGTTATTGCTCATCCTGCCCTTTCAAAAGACGAGCTTACCCTTTACTTTGTTTCCGATATGGAAGGAAGCACGAAAACCCCGGAAGGGAAAAACAGCAAGGATATATGGGTGGTCACGCGTTCCGGTGCCAGCGGAAAATGGGGTACCCCCGAAAATCTGGCGACTCCCGTCAATACAGCCGGTGATGAAGTTTTTCCCTATGTCCACCCGGATGGTTCGTTGTATTTTTCATCTAACGGACACATTGGTATGGGTGGCCTGGATATTTTCAGGGCCAGGAAAAATGCATCCGGTCAATGGCAGGTTGAAAATCTAAAATATCCGGTTAATTCCTCGGCGGATGATTTCGGAATTACCTTCATGAACGAGCAGGAAAGCGGATATTTCAGTTCCTCCCGCAAAGGCAGGGGAAATGATGATATCTATTCGTTTGTGCTTCCCCCGCTCAAATTCAGCATTGTAGGCGTTGTGAAAAATGAAAAAAACGATGAGATAATCCCTGAGGCTACTATCAAATCAATTGCCAGTGATGGCATTACACTGGATACCAAAACAGGCAAGGACGGAATCTTCCGCTTTACTTTGAAACCAGGTACCGATTATGTTTTTATTGCTGAAAAACCGGGCTTCCTGAAAGGAAAGGAAAGAGAATCAACCAAGGGAGTTGCCCAGAGCACCGAATTCAAAACGGAAATTTTCCTGGCTTCCACTGAAACATCCATCCAGGTGGAGAATATATTCTTCGATCTGGATAAGGCCGATCTGCGACCGGAATCGATGGTTTCACTGGATAAGCTTGTGGAAACTTTAAACGACAACCCCAATATTGTCATCGAACTAGGCTCACATACCGATTCACGGGCTACGGATGAATATAATATGGACCTTTCATTCCGCAGGGCGCAGTCTGTTGTGAACTATCTTATCGAGAAAGGAATCTCTAAAGACCGGCTGGTAGCCAAAGGATATGGTGAAACCACGCCCAAGGTAGTGGATAAAAAGGATCATGCTGCCTATTCCTTCCTCTACTGAAGGAACAGTGCTAACCGAAGAATATATCAACAGCCTGGGTGATGATGACCGCAAGGAAATGGCTTACTTCCTGAATCGCCGCACGGAGTTCAAGGTGCTGAGGTCGGATTATGCGGGGAAGTAGGAATCGGTATTCGGTATTCAGTATTCGGTATTCAGTATTCAGTAAAAGTCAGTTTTGCGTTTCTGCAGTTCTGCAGTTTTAATCTTCGGAGTTCGATATGAGGTGTTCCTTGTTCGATATTATTTTACGTAAAAAAACACCGAACAAGGAACACAGAACGCCGAACACCGAGGACATTCCAACCTAGGCCCTTAAGCTCCAAAAGCCTAAAAAGAAATATCGGACGTAGATGCCACATTACTCTTGTTCCCGGCGCGGTCAACTATATAAAAGTCATACCGGATTGTGTCAAAGGAAGGAATAACAAAATAATATACCTGGAGATTGATTTCACCCTTGACGGTCTTATTTTGCCCGATGCGAACCAGTGCCTCATCGTTCATTACTGCATATTTGCGGCCAAAGGTATCCACGTTCAATGGTTCATATGCCATATCTACCTTACGAAAGGGAATGAGGAAGAGATTCATTGTGTCTTCTGAATTTTGCTTAACGCCAAAATCGGCATTGCCGTCAATAAAGGAAAAGATCATTTCACCCACCTTAATCTGAAAGGTGAGGGTATCCTTATCGTACAATGTAAAACTCTTGAATTTAATTTCGGGAACATCACTCACTTTCTCAATGGGATCACAGGAGGACAATACCAGGGAGGTGAGTATAAAAGCAGGTATGATGCAATGCAGTATCTTCATGGGTTAAATGCCTTGATTCGAATATATTTATCAAAATCCAAGCCAAAATTATTTCTTTCGCATGAATATTTGTATCGGAACACCGGTAAATTTAAAATGTTGCCTGATCTGGTTTTCAAGATAACGTTTATAAGGTTCCTTTACATACTGTGGAAAATTGCAGAAAAAAGCAAAAGACGGGGCATGCGTGGGCAACTGGGTGACAAATTTAATCTTGATGAACTTCCCTTTTAAGGCAGGAGGCGGATAATCCTCAATTACTTTTAGCATTACCTCATTGAGAACAGATGTGGCAATCTTCTGGCGACGGTTGTTAAATACCTCCATGGCTGTCTCAATAACCCGGTGAATGCGTACCTTATTCATGGCAGAAACAAAAATAACGGGAACATCCTTGAATGGCATAATTTTCTCAATGATATTCTTTTCATAGTCGCGTGCCATATTGGTGTTTTTTTCCAGCAGGTCCCATTTATTCACAATGATCACCAGTCCCTTGTTATTGCGGCGAATGAGATCGAGTATGGAAAGATCCTGTGATTCAATACCCAACGTAGCATCAAGCATTAAGAGGCAGACATCCGAATATTCAATTGACCGGATTGACCGCATGACCGAATAAAATTCCAGGTTTTCTGTTACCTTCCCTTTCTTGCGAATCCCGGCCGTATCAACCAGGAAAAAATCATGGCCATACTTTGTATACCTTGTGAAGACCGAATCTCTTGTAGTTCCTGCAATTGGGGTAACAATATGCCTCTCTTCACCCAGCAGCGAATTAATGAGGGTGGATTTCCCTACATTAGGCCTTCCTACCACCGCAATGCGGGGAAGATCAGGAAATTCTTCAAGTACAGTGGATTCAAAAGATTTGACAACATCATCCAGAAGGTCTCCTGTACCGCTTCCATTCATCGAAGAAATCTTATACAGTTCACCCAGGCCGAGCGAATAAAAAACATCTGCCTGGTATTGCTGCATTGTATTATCTACCTTATTGGCCACAACAAAGGTCTTCTTTTTTCCGCGGCGTAACATATCAGCCACTGTTTCATCGGTATGGGTAATTCCTTCCGTGGCGTCAACAACAAATAACAGCACATCTGATTCCTGAATGGCCATCATTACCTGTTTACGGATCTCCTCTTCAAAAACATCATCCGAATGCTCAACGTATCCGCCGGTATCTATCACAGAAAATTCGACTCCATTCCACACGGATTTTCCATAATGTCTGTCACGGGTCACACCGCTTGATTCATGAACAATGGCATCCCTGCTTTCCGTGAGCCTGTTGAAAAGGGTGGATTTACCGACATTAGGCCGGCCTACAATGGCAACTATATTACTCATATTTGAAAATGCTTCGTATGAAGCTTGTTTTTTGCGAAGTTAATTAATATCCGAACCTTTTCAGTATTTTCTCATTGTTGCGCCAATCCAGCGCCACTTTTACCTGCAGTCCGATATATACTTTTTTACCAAGGAATTTTTCGATGTCAAGGCGCGCCTGGGTCCCCACTTTCTTCAGCATTTCTCCCTTGTGACCAATTATAATGCCTTTCTGTGATTCACGCATCACATGAATGATGGCATTAATCCTTACAATATCCTCAGCTTCCTTAAAGGAATCAATTACCACCTCGCAGGAATAAGGAATTTCCTGCTGATAATTCAGGAAAATCTTTTCCCTTACAATTTCTGTTACAAAAAATCGCTCCGGCTTGTCCGTTAATGATTCCACCGGATAATAGGCGGGTCCTTCAGGCAATTTCTCAAGAATTGTATTAAAAAGATTCTGTACATTGAATCTGGTTTTTGCAGAAATAGGCATGACTGTAGCCTTTGGAACATGGCTGTTCCATTCCGTTATAAGCAGATCAATAGTTTCGGGTTTTGAAAGATCAGTCTTGTTGATTGCCACGATGACCGGTGCAGCCACTTTGTTCAGTTTTTCAATGACCTGTATGTTTTTATCCCATGTTTCAATTACATCCGTCACATACAATATGATATCCGCATCAGTAATGGCAGTTCTGACGAACTTCATCATGGAATCGTGAAGCTTGTATACGGGCTTCACAATACCCGGTGTATCGGAGAAGATGATCTGGAACTCTTCGCCGTTTACAATTCCCAGTATCCGGTGCCTGGTGGTCTGCGCCTTGGAGGTTATAATCGAAAGTTTTTCGCCTACCAGTTCATTCAGCAATGTAGATTTCCCGACATTGGGATTACCAATAATATTAACGAATCCTGATCTAAAAGCCATTTTCTTCTGCGTTAAATTACATGCTGAGCTGCACGGTTAATTTGAATGCAAAGTTATCAATAGTTTTCGGATAAGCATATGGACCATACCTGTACATCACAGCCAAGCCATATCTGAAGAGCTGGAGCCGGAATATATTATTAATGAGGATTCCCGACTCAAAATATCCCTTTTCCATGGTTTTGTAAGTTATGTTCTCGTTATGCCGTCCATCGGTAAGGGAGCCGATACCCATATTTTGCACCAGGGCAATTTCGGGTTGAAATTTACCCCTGGGTTTAAACAGCAGTTTACCGAAATCCTGTTTTAAAAACAGTGCCACGAAATGGTCTGAAAGAAATTCATTGAACCGCATTGTACCAAACGATTGTTCGGCTTCAAGGGTAAAGGGTTTATAGCTGCTCAATCCTGCGTATAACTTGCTGTATGGCACGCCACTCGTTACAATTCCGCCAATAAGCGCCACCCTTGTATCGCCTATTGATTTGGTCTTGAACACTTTGGTTATTTTGGCTTCGGTACGCCAATATTGAAAATACCCGTTCAGGGCATATACGCCCCGGGCCACATTAAGAAAAGCCACCGGATACTTTGTCCCCATTGAAAATTTATTTCCCCTGGGCGTTTTCATGTATGTTTCCTTGAATGCATATCTGAGCCTGATCCCCGCCTCTGTAAAATTATAGGTAGTAAGCAACATCTGGGGATTTTCCTCACTCAGGCTGTATCCGTATCCATTTGTGGGAGTATACATACCATGAGAACCATAAAGCTGTGCTGTAAGAAATTTTAATGAGCGCCAGCTGAGTGATACCTGGGCTTCTTTGGTTATATCCATTACTTCCACCATGTAATCGCGTACAAAGGCCGAACCCGAAAGATTCCATGTTTCATTGAATCGCACGCCCCCTGATTCACGAACATCATTCAGGTATTGTAAATTCAGGCCCAGTTCATTCTTTGGTACCAGGTTGAGGGTCACGTTCCCGCTGTATTTAAAGGCAGCATCCCGCAAGCTGTAGGCAAGGTAACCGCCAAAGGTGAAAAGTTTTGAAACCTGGTCTGTTGTTTTTCCACCTGCACCAAAACGAAATCCTTCATATCCGTTGTAATCAACAAACCGGCGCAGATCAAATGAAAAATATCGCCCCGGAAGGTATCCTGTTAAAATAGTCTCAAATGAAGTAAGGGTCCTGTCGAGATGTTCTGCCTTGCCAATGCTGTCAATCACCCGGTAGGTTTCAATCTCTTTCTGATTCAATGTATCTACCCGGTAAGCATTCCAGGTTTCAGGAGGTTGCTTTGACGCATCAGGCTTCATCTCAATCTGCACATCCGAAAATTCGCCCTTTTTGAATTCAGGATTAAAATTGATGTTGACGATATATGATTTACCTGTTCCCACCACCATGAGCGGACCTGCCTGGGGGGCGGCCTGATTTCCCATCTGTGCACCGCTGAAAATAATTGTATTACTCAATAGTACAGGGAACCACCTTTTTCCCTCAATCAGATCATACTGCTGCTGAATGGAAACTTTAAAAAATTCATTTTTCTGATCGTAGGCCCCGGCAAGCACATTTTGTACTGCATATCCATGTGAGTTAATATACAATACCCCTTTCATTCCTTCAAAATTCCGTCCTTTGTAAGGACGAAAGGAAATGATGAAAACAGTATCATTGGCTTCGGTATACAGTGTATCCTGCAGCTGGAAAAAATATTTATCTGTGCTCCCCGTTGATATTGGATTCAGAAACTGTTTATTGGCAATATTGATGAAATTGTCATAAAAAGAAAAAGACTGGAATTGTCTGGCCATTACAACAAAAGAAGGCTGTGATATTCCCGAAACCTTGGAAGCAATGATCTCCTCCTTATTATTTTCAGGAGAAAGGAATTTCCGGTTGCTCACTGTTTCCATCATGAACAGGTATTGCTTGTTCAGAAGCCTGTCCAGATCAATGGATCCTTTCTGGTTCATGCCAAACCTAACCGAGTCGGGCATTTTAAAGGGTATGGCCGGCAGGGAATCCACCCTGTCTGTTGCTTCGGTAGTATCAGGTTCCAGTCCGAAGATTATTTTATCATATGAAATATAGGAAAAGGGTCCGGATTTTTCCGGGTTGTTATTATTCCTGTTTTCTGCAGCCAACCGGATAATACGGTGGGCAGGATTCTCAGTAGGCCTGATCACAACCTCAGCCACCTCATAGGGTTCTGCACTCATGGCCACCACCATGCTCGCAGGCAGGGTTGCCGGATCGAGGGTGATTGTTTTATCCTTGTAACCCACATACCTGAATTTCAAAAACCGGATCTGACCTTTTGTGGGTATCCGGAAATTTCCTTCCAGGTTAGTGACCACACCATGGCCTGATGAATTATAAACTATGCTTACAAAAGCCAGTGGTTCACGCGTGGCACTGTCGATAACCATCCCCGATAAATATCCATACTGGGCATTTAAGCTGGCAGTGGATGCCAGTGTCAAAATGAAAACTAAAACAAAGAAGAAAATTCCTCTTTTATGTGATGAGTTCATGTATCTCCTGTATCATTTTAGCTGCAAGAGCATCCGCCTTTTCGGGTGTTGTACTTTCACTGATTACCCTGATTATCGGCTCCGTATTGGATTTTCTGAGATGAACCCATTCACGGTCAAAATCGATACGAATCCCATCCCTATCATTTACAGGATGTGAGGCATATTTTTTACGGACGTTTGCTATTACCTCATCAACATTCACACCGGGTTTGAGTTCAATTTTGTTTTTGGAATTATAGTAGTCGGGGAACGACTTTCTTACTTCCGAGCATTTTTTACCTGACTTTGCCAGGCTGCTAAGAAACAGCGCAACACCCACCAGGGCATCACGGCCGTAATGAAGGGCAGGATAAATCACACCCCCATTGCCCTCACCCCCGATAACAGCGGATGATTTTTTCATTTCTTCCACAACATTCACTTCACCCACTGCAGCCGCTGTATAAGTGCCCCCGTGGTTAATGGTAATATCCTGGAGTGCCCGGGTGGAGGACAAATTCGACACAGTATTGCCGGGCGTATGCTGAAGCACATAGTCTGCCACTGCAACCAGTGTGTATTCCTCACCAAACATGGATCCATCTTCATTAATGATTACCAGTCTGTCCACGTCAGGATCTACAACAAATCCAACATCCGCTTTATGCAATTTTACCGCCTCAGAAATGGCACCAAGGTTTGCCGGAAGTGGTTCGGGATTATGCGGAAATAAACCGTTAGGCTCACAATACAGGGGTATTATATCAGTTATTCCAAGGGCACGCAGCAGATCGGGAATTATTATACCGCCCACTGAATTAACACAATCCACGGCAACACGGAATACCGATTTCCGGATGGCAGCTTTGTCAACGAGATCCATCTCCAATACCTGCTGAATATGGATTTCATTCATGGAAGTAAACCGGGTGATTTTTCCCAGTTTCGTGGCTTCGGCATAGGTGAACTTTTCCTGTGAAGCAATTTCCAGCAATTCGTTTCCCTCTTTTGCCGAAATAAATTCACCGTCACTGTTTAGCAGCTTCAGCGCGTTCCACTGTAAAGGGTTATGACTTGCCGTTATGATGATGCCCCCGTCTGCTTTATGATAAGTTACACCCAATTCCACTGTAGGTGTGGTGGCAAAGCCCAGGTCAATCACGTTTATTCCTAAGCCCATTAAGGTACCTGCCACCAGCATGGATGCCATTTCCCCGGAAATCCTTGCATCACGTCCAACTACCACCTTGTAGCTTTCCTTTTCTTTCCGGCTGATCAATTGAATGCCAAATGCAGAAGTAAACCTGATGATATCAAGCGGTGTAAGTGCTTCGCCCGGGACACCCCCGATGGTGCCACGGATACCGGAAATAGATTTAATTAGTGTCATGGTTGGGATTATTTACTTTTTTAAATGGATTAAGCATGCTTATTTCGTAATTTTGCGCTGATTCCAACTTACTTTTGGTGTTCGTCCAGTAGCTGGTCTTCAAAAAGCTAAAATATAAATAATATACAATACTCTTAACCTAATAAACCCGGAACGAATGGTAATTGTCAGAAGGACCCGAAAAGACGGAGCTGCATCAAAAAGAAGTTCTGCTCCATCTTCGGGAAGGCCAACAAAAAAGGCATCATCTAAATTTACGGCAACAAAAAGGCCATCCCGTGATCTTCCGAAAACCGGCCAGGAGGCATTTGCCTCATTTCGAAAACCACAGAAAAACCGGGAACGCAAGGTGATCAGTCCCAAAAGATTTTCTCATGAGATTGCAAAAACCGGTCATGAGAGCGAAGAGATCCGGCTAAACAGGTACCTTGCCAGTGCAGGTATTTGCTCCCGGCGGGAAGCCGATGAGTATATAAAGGCCGGGCTTGTGACCGTGAACGGACAGCTTGTAACCGAAATGGGAGTTAAGATCAAACCCGGTGATGAGGTCAAATATAATGGTGAAGCCCTTCGGGAAGAAAAAAAGGTGTATATCCTGCTTAACAAACCTAAGGATTATGTAACAACCGTAGAGGACCCGCATGCCAAGAGAACCGTACTTGATTTAATTAAAGGTGCCTGCAAGGAAAGAGTGTACCCTGTAGGACGGCTCGACCGCAATACAACAGGGGTCTTGCTTCTTACCAATGATGGTGACCTTACGAAAAAACTTACCCATCCCAAGTATGAAAAGCTCAAAATTTACCATGTACATCTGAATAAGAATCTGAAATATGCCGATCTCGAAAAAATAGCCACCGGTGTACACCTCGATGACGGGATGATCAAGGCAGATGCAATAAATTATGCAGATCCGGTGGATAAATCCCAGGTGGGTATTGAGATCCATTCAGGACGCAATCATATTGTAAGAAGAATCTTCGAGACAATGGGATATGACGTAGTTAAACTCGACAGGGTTTATTTTGCCGGACTTACCAAGAAAAATCTTAACCGGGGGGAGTGGCGTATTTTATCCGAAAAAGAAGTGAGCATGCTGAAAATGAATGCGTACAAGTAGGGATCAGATTTTGATTCCCATAAATAGAACGTCATCAACCTGTTCATAATTCTCCATCCACTGGTTGAATGTGTTTTTTACATGATCGAACTGTTCTTCCATGGGTTTCTGATGGATGTCCTGCAGCAGGTTTTTAAGTCTTACCATTTTAAATTTCTTGCCCATCGGGCCTCCGAACTGGTCGGAATAACCATCGGAGAACATATAGATAATGTCACCCTTTCCAAGCTGAATTCCTTCATCTTCAAAAATATTATCTTCCCTGTCATAATGACCGCCGACAGAATTCCGGCTGCCCTTGATAAACACTTCCTCGCCGTTCCTGTAAATAATCATCGGGCGCATGGCAGAGGCAAACCGCATGTAATGTGTTTTCAGGTCGATTTCGCACACGATGATATCCATTCCGTCATTCGCGCTGGAACCATCCTCTACATTTTGATTCAGGGTATTCCTCAGTTCACAGTCGAGCACCCGGAGAACGGCAGAAGGTGAATTACCATTTTCACGGGTACAGATATCCTTAATCAGGGTGGATCCTATCATCGACATAAATGCGCCGGGAACTCCATGTCCGGTTGAATCAGCGCAAACCACAATAAATTTGTTCTCGTTGACCTGATCAAACCAGTAGAAGTCGCCACTGACAATATCGCGGGGGTGATAAAAGACGAAACAACCTGAAAAGAATTGCTGAAGGCGTTTTACCGGTGGCAACATGCTTGTTTGAATACGTTTTGCGTAGTTTATGCTGTCGGTAATATCCCTGTTCTTTATTTCGATCACCTCTTTTTGCTCCACCACTTCCTTTGTTCGGGCTGCCAGTTCGGTTTCAAGATATTCCTGCAGTAGTTTCTGTTTCCGTTCCCTGATCTTTACATAAATGATAAGTGAAACGATGAGGGTGAGGAAAGCAAGAGTAATAAACCACCAGGTTTTCCAAAAGGGAGGCCTGATACGAATCCTTACTGAAACAGGATCGGTGTTCGTAAGACCGTCACTGTTGTATGATCTTAGCAGGAAAACGTAGTCTCCTTCTTCAATTCGAGGATAATAGGCAGATGTGGCATCTGTCACATCCGACCATACCAGGTCATGACCTTCGAGTTTATACTGATATCTTACCGAACCGGGATCCCTGTAATTCAGACCAATATAGTCAATTCTCAGCCGGTATGGTTTATAAGGCAACACGATCGCAATTTGCTGATCCGGATCATATGCCTTATCAGAGATCAATACCCTTGTAATGTTTTGAAAAGGCGGTATTTTTCGTTTGCTTTCCTTCGAAGGATCGTAAGTTACCATTCCTTCGGTGGTACCGAAATACAGGATGCCTGTTGTGCTTTTGCCAACAGCGTTGGGATTGCAGTCACCTGTTATGCCCGTGTTCATGTCGTATTTTGTCACGCGCATATTCTCTGTATTGATACGGCTTATACCTACACGGTGCCCCGTCCACATACTGTGATTGATTCCATTGACTATGCTGTAACAATAATCATTCTTAAGACCAAGGTTGGACGTTATATGATATACAGAGTCATTTTTAAACCGGTATACTCCGTCACCATATGTAGCGGCCCATATGCTTCCCTCCTCGTCTTCAGCAATGGATTTAAATTCTATTTCAGATTCTCCCACAGGAAATAGATTCACGGGTTCATCTTTTTCATTTAACTGGTACACACCATTGGTCCTGGTAGCAAAAAGCAATCGTTTATGGCTGTCAATGAAAACACATGAAATGCTGTTATGGGGCAACTGGTCCAGCGTGGTAAAATGACCGGTTTCATTGGAATTCTTATCAAATTTATAAATACCGTCACCCGTAGCCAGATAAAATCCTAATTCATGAACTGCAATAGAGGTTATAGAATTTCCAAGTGAATTAGCTTCATACTGTATCTTTTTTACCGAAGATGTCTGTAAATCCAGCTCGTATAATCCGTCATTTTCCGTGCCCACCAAAAGTACCTGTTCTGCCAGCGCCAGTGCGGTAACATGCCCCGATGGTATGGTATTTACTTTAGCAGCCGGTTGTCCCATTTTCTGGCTGAATAGTCCTTCCATTCCTCCCATATAAATTGTTCCATCTCCGGTAACAGCTACCGATTGAATATTATTTTCGAGTCCCCTGTAATCATAGCTCAGGAAAGCAAAAGACTGGCCTGTAAGCTCACTGATCCCGTCACCATAGGTAGCAATAAAAATATTGCCTTCGAGGTCTTCATATACCTTCTTTATTGAATTTCCGGCCAATCCATTGTCCTTGGTAAAGTGAGTAACCAGTTCGAAGTTTCCCTTTCCATCCGGGCGGGACAATTTGAAAACACCATTTCGCTGGGTACCTATCCATAATTGTCCTTCCGTATCTTCAAAAACCGACTGGGCATTTTCGCTTCCAATTCCCTGGGATGCACCGATTTTATTCAATTCATACTGGTCGGCTTTCATGATCAGCCTGAAAATCCCCTGGTCTTCCGTGGCAAGCCAAAAAGCTTTTCCGTCGCGGGATTGCTGAATATCCTGAATCTTGACAAATTCCAGTTCCTTTACAACCTCAGGGTTTTCTGCCTTGTTGCCTTTTCTGTCCAACCTGAACATTGATAAGCCATCTGTGGTTCCAAGCAAAAGAATGTCGTTCCATACAGCCAGCGATGTGCTCATCATCGATTGCGTCCCGGCTAATTTAATTGTCTGACCTGTAGACCTGTTTATCACAACCACACCCTGGTTAAGGGTACTGGCTAAAAGACTATTCTTATCCAGTTCTGCAAAACCGGTGATCGAACCCT
>CAVQXX010000007.1:0-346742 GCA_963717995.1 uncultured Bacteroidales bacterium | reverse complement strand
TGGTACCGTGAATACCGAGGAATTCGGCGTTCCTGCTGACATTAAAACCGATCAGCCGTGGATTGCTGAAGCGCCGGTTGGTGATTGGTTTTACTCTCCGGGATTTATCTACAATTCCGGAATGATGATCAGGTATATTATAGAAGCTATAGCGCGCGACGGTAATGCCGCCATCTGCATTTCAATACTTCCTGACGGCTCGCTGGACGAAGGGAGTATAAAGATGTTGAAGGAAGTTGGCGTTTGGATACACCGAAACGGAGATGCTGTATATGGAAGCCATGCATGGAAAATACCCGGAGAAGGAGAAATAATCGAGGATAAGTTGAAGATGCTGCCGGGTGGTGGTCTTGGACGCAAACAGGCAGAATTTAAGTTTGATGCCAGGGACTTCCGTTTTACGGTTGGTAAAAATGGTGAACTCTATGCATTTTGCATGATAGCACCTGAACCCGGAACCCAGTTGAAAATTAAGTCGCTTGGTACGAATATGAAGTACCTGGACAAACCGGTCAAAACAGTGAAACTTCTTGGGCACGAAGGCAACCTGCAATGGAACCAGGAAAACGACGGCCTTGTAATTACCTGTCCTGCAAAAATGTCGTTCGCTACTTCAATTGTGTTTAAGATTGATTGAATACCTGTGATGAATAACTAAAATTGAATACCTAATGATAAAAATTAACCCGGGAATCAATACTATTAGAAAAGTAACGCTAATAGGAATGTTTGCCCTATTATTTGTCAAATTTGGCATTGCACAGCAACCAGCCCCTGTAAAAATTAGTGATGGCTTGTTGCAAGGCACATCCGAAGACGGGTTGACGGTGTACAAAGGCATTCCGTTTGCTGCTCCGCCTGTTGGTGATCTTCGGTGGCGGGCTCCTCAGCCCCCGGCCAAATGGGATGGTGTAAAGCAGACAACGAAATTTGCTCCTGCCCCCATGCAGGGTGGAAATCCGCCATCGGGTAAAAGTGAGGATTGCCTGTACCTGAATGTATGGACTCCTGCTAAATCGTCGAAAGAAAAAATACCCGTGTTGGTTTGGATTTATGGGGGAGGATTTAGCTTTGGATCGACGTCCGAGCCTGGATACAGCGGAGAAAAACTGGCCAGGAAAGGGGTTGTATTGGTAAGCATTGCTTACCGGGTTGGTCAGCTTGCATTTTTAGCCCATCCGGAACTGAGCGCCGAGAACCCGAATCATGTTTCAGGCAATTACGGATTACTGGATATGATTGCCGGTCTTCAATGGATTCAAAAGAATATCGCTGCTTTTGGTGGCGATCCCAATAAGGTAACCATTTTTGGCGAATCCGCAGGAGGTATATCAGTAAGCATGTTATGTGCTTCGCCATTGGCCAAGGGATTGTTTCACGGAGCGATTTCGCAAAGCGGAGGATCGTTTGGTCCTACCCGCCCAACGACTTATCCTGGCGAAAACATGAAATCACTGAAGCAGGCTGAGGCCGACGGCATAGCTTTTGCACAAAAAACAGGAGTTTCCACTGTTGCTGACCTTCGTAAAATAGAGGCTGATAAACTCCCCGGTGGTTTTGGATTTGGCAGTGGCTGGCCAATTGTAGATGGATACGTGATCCCTGATGATCAATATAAGTTATACGAAGCCGGAAAATACAATGACGTTCCTGTACTTATCGGATACAACTCGGATGAAGGGGCCAGTTTTTCAAGAGAGAAAACGCCCGAAGAATTTATAACAGGTGTTAAAGCCCGCTACGGCAAGTTTGCCGACGACCTTATTAAAGCCTACCCGATAGGTGCTGCTACGGTTCCAAAAACAGCCCGTGACCTGGCCCGCGATGCCGCGTTTGGATGGCAAACCTGGATTTGGGCAAGGCTGCAGTCGCAAACCGGAAAATCGAAGGTTTTCTATTATTACTTCGATCAGCATCCGGAATACCCGGAAGACTCTCCCCGCTTTGGCTATGGTTCGCCGCACGGGCAGGATGTCGCTTATGTATTCCAGCACCTTAATGAGTCCGATCCTCAAACTACCAGGACTGACCTTGAAATATCGGATGCCATGAGTACCTATTGGACAAACTTTGCCAGGTATGGCGATCCTAACGGCGAAGGCTTACCTGTATGGCCTGCTTTCAGCGACAGCCATCCTGAGGTAATGTATTTTGGACCGACGCCGCATACCGGTCCGGTGCCCAGCGCCGAATCGCTCAGGGTACTGGATGCCTATTTCATGTGGCGACGTACTCCTGAAGGTGAAGCATGGGCGAAATAGTATAAATTATAAAAGTATGAAAAATTTATTTATTGGCATTTCAATTGCTTTCATCCTGACTTTCAGCGGTAATTGTCAGCCATTTCCCTATCAGAATCCAGATCTCCGATCTGAGGAAAGGGCAAAAGATTTGATATCGCGGTTGACACTGGACGAAAAAGCAACCCTGATGTGTGACCAGTCAGACGCCATCCCGCGATTGGGAATTAAGAAATTCAACTGGTGGAGTGAAGCATTGCATGGCCTGGCCAATAATGCTAATGTGACTGTTTTCCCTCAAAATATAGGCATGTCAGCTTCATTCGATGATGCGCTTGTTTACCGGATATTTGATGCTGTTTCTGACGAAACGCGGGCTAAATATAATGAGTCACAACAAAAAGGTTTGGAAAATCGTCGCTTCCTCAGTCTGTCGGTATGGACCCCGAATGTTAACATTTTTCGCGACCCGCGATGGGGCCGGGGTCAGGAAACCTATGGTGAAGATCCATACCTCACTTCGCGTATGGGTGTCTCAGTGGTGAAAGGATTACAGGGACCCGCTGATGCAAAATACCGTAAATTGCTTGCCTGCGCAAAGCACTATGCCGTACACTCCGGACCGGAATGGAGCCGCCATCTACTGAATCTCAATAATGTTGACCCTCGTGATCTGTACGAAACCTATCTTCCGGCTTTTAAGGCATTGGTTCAGCAGGCTGATGTGAGGCAGGTGATGTGCGCCTACCAGCGATTGGATGATGAGCCATGCTGCGGCAATACCCGCCTTCTTCAGAAAATTCTGCGCGACGAATGGGGATTCAGGCATCTGGTTGTTTCTGACTGCGGCGCTATAACCGATTTTTTTACCAGCCATAAAGTCTCTTCTGACGCCACCCATGCCGCAGCAAAAGCTGTATTAGCCGGAACTGATGTGGAATGCATATGGGAAAACTATCCTTTTAAAAATTTGCCGGAAGCTGTTTCAAAAGGACTGCTTCAGGAAGAAGATATTGACAAAAGTTTAATGCGGGTATTGATTGGCCGTTTTGATCTTGGCGAAATGGATGCCGATGAACTGGTACCATGGACTAAGATTCCTGTATCTGTGGTGAACAATGAGGAGCATAGAAAGCTTGCCCTGGATATGGCACGTGAAACAATGACCCTTCTGCAAAATAAAAACAATTTACTGCCATTAAAGAAATCAATTAAAAAAGTTGCCGTTATCGGACCTAATGCAGATAATGAACCTATGCTTTGGGGAAATTATAATGGAACACCGGTAAGGACTATTACCATTCTTGACGGAATTTCATCAAAGCTCAATGCCAATAAGATTTTTTATGACAAGGGTTGTGATCTGGTCGAAGATAAAGTAACCGAAAGCTATTTTGCACAGTGTTCAATTGACGGGAAACAGGGTTTTAAGGCTGCATATTGGAATAATAAAGACCTCGCGGGTGATGTTGTTGCCACACAGCAAATTGTTAACCCGATAAAAATGACCACCGCCGGGCAACATGAATTTGCTCCGGGAGTCAAACTCGAAGGGTTTTCTGCTCATTATGAAACTGACTTTGTAGCTGCTGTAACTGAAGAAATTGTATTCAAATGCGGTGCTACGGGATATTTTGAGTTGCTCATAAACGGTGAATCTTTAAGAACATATAATAATTGGCGTACCCTGCCTTCCAGAATTCCTTTTAAGGTGGAAAAAGGGAATAAATATAATATCGAAATCCGCTTTGCCCAGTTGAACAATTGGGAAGCAAACATCGAGTTTGATTTTGGGAAAGAAGTTGATGTGGATTATGCTGATCTGTTGAAGAAGCTTCAGGGGATTGATATGGTAATTTTCGCCGGAGGCCTTTCATCGTTGCTTGAAGGTGAAGAAATGCCGGTATCGTATCCCGGTTTTAAAGGCGGAGATCGCACGAACATTGAATTACCCGGCGTACAGCGCAACTGCCTTAAAGCTTTGAAAGCAGCAGGAAAAAAAGTGATTTTTGTAAACTGTTCCGGTTCTGCCATTGCATTGACTCCCGAAACAGAAAGTTGCGATGCGATCCTTCAGGCCTGGTATGCAGGTGAATCAGGTGGTGAGGCTGTTGCCGATGTGATTTTTGGTGATTATAACCCATCAGGTAAATTGCCGGTCACATTTTATAAAAACTCTGACCAGCTGGGAGATTTCGAGGATTATTCCATGAAAGACCGTACCTACCGGTTTATGACAGATGCACTTTTCCCGTTTGGTTACGGTTTGAGTTATACTTCATTTACCATAGGCACTGCCAGGCTTGCCAAAACTGAAATTTCCAATAACGAATCCGTTACGCTTACTATTCCTTTATTGAATACCGGTAAGCGTAACGGAACGGAGATTGTTCAGGTTTATATTCGAAGATTGGGTGATACCGACGGGCCGCTTAAAACGCTGAAAGGCTTCCAACGGGTAAGCGTGGATGCCGGTAAAGCCGGTGAGGCTGTTATTGAACTTCCTTATTCATCATTCGAATATTTCAGCAGGGAAAATCATAAAATGACTGTGACTGCCGGTGAATATGAGATCTTATATGGGAGCAGTTCCAATGCAAAGGATTTAAAAACGGAAAAGATCACGGTAAAATAAAAGTCCGGTGGGAGAAGAATAGCCATCTACTTCTTAACCAGTTCATTTACCGCGCCGGATAATAAAACCCATGCAGCTCCCGTGTCAATGACGCATTCATTTTCACCCCAAAGGAACGGCCAGTCCTCTTTATTTTCAAGAAAATCGGGCTTCAGCAACAATACACCGGGTACAATGCCCCCGGCAATAAACCTGAAATCAGCCCTGTTACTGCCATAAGTAATTTTCTTCGAAAGTGTTCCGACTGTTGATACAAATGAAATATTCGAATACGGATGGCAACCCAGAATATAATTCAGACCTTTAAACACGTATTCTGATCCGATGACATCGGGGTAATATTTATGTGCATAATAATTTGTAATTGCCCAGTCGATGACGATTGTATTTCCAGCCCATCCGCGTGCCGAAATCGGCACACCATATGGGTTCTCTTTATCAAAGCCGTCATTCAGGGCCTTGTACCTGACGATATAATCCTTTAGCCTGCTGCGATATTCATCGTCGAGAAAGGATACAGCCTTCAACGCAAAAGATATATTTGCACCCAGGGATTTATCGAGCACCGGCCATAGAAGCTCTTTAAATCGCCTGGAATACTGTTCATCTTTAGTAGTGATAAACAATTGCAGTGCAGCCATCAATTCGGTGTTCGCCCTGTATTTGCCAAAAATCGTATCCTCTTTAACGGTAAGTTTTTTATCCTCGTCCCACAACCGTTTGGCCTGGATCAGGCAATCATCGGCAAGAGGCTTGTTAAAATCATTCAGTACGCGGTTTGCGGCTGCCAGGGCTGCAACTGAATGATAATCCAACGTGGTTGTCCGGTTTGTAAATGCCCACCTGTCATCCTTCGTTCCGCTTGACTTTCCGTCGGTCTCATACGGCTTAAGAGCCGGGTTGTAAGGAAGATTGTCCGTTTCTGTGGACGCATCGCCAAGATGGTGATACTGATGAAGATTTGGTACAATGATACCTCTCACGGGATGCCCTATATTTTGAAGCTGGGCGACGACATTTAATGTGCCATGCTCAATTTGCTGCAATATATCCGGTTTACCATCCGGGCGGTGAATATCAACATATCTCGAAGCCTGGTCTATCAATGTTTCATCCCGGCTTATTCCGAAACTTTCCCATGCATCAGCAAGGCTTAATATTACGCTGTTATGTGATCCGGTCTGTATATCGAAGTCACCTGCATCAAACCAACCGCCAACTGCCAGTCCGGGAATGCGTTCAAAAGGTTTAAACCGGGTATCGGTGGTTGGTCCCATACTATACCCATCGAAATGCTGATGATTAACCGGGGCCTGCAACGCATCATCCAGGTAGGGCACCCCGTGCCATATACGGTATGCCTCATTCACCTCCATATGGTCCATTTGCACCGGGAACCATACATCGAGGGTAGGATGCCAGATCTTGTCATAAACCCCTGCATCGATGACAAAGGTGTTTGTTTTCTGGTCGCCATATTTAATAAAATACAACCCGGACTCCCTGACAGATGAAAAGTCAAATTTTACATAATTGTATCTCAGGTATTTACCCCACGGCTCCAGATCAGCCGACAGTTTCTCTACAGATTCACCTTCAGGAGTAACCTTAAAAAGTGAAGCTTTTTTCAAAGGTATATCGGCTTTATCCAGTTCAATCACGGCCACCTTTTCCTGGCCGGGATGATAACCAGCCTGGTTAAAACCGATTACCGGGGTTCTTATCCAATTGGGTATGGCATTTGGTTTCACATACCATTGGAGAACATTTCCGGTTTTGCCTGACGGAATCAGGCTTCTGACTACGAACCACCCGTTCTGGGCAAGGTTGCGTCCATCAAAAAGCATAATTTCAGTTTCCGACTGGATTTTTACATACCGCTCCGGATCTTCAGGTGCAAGGATAATAGTCTTACCTGTAGCTATGGGCTCCGGAACAACAAATTCACCCCTTCCCCTGTCATCAAAGGTTGTATGGTTTTCAAATTGCGGTATTTTTTCAGCTGACGGCTTCACAACCATGTTGCTTGCCGGGTACAAGGAGAAATTTCCTGGTTTTCCATCGGCCAGGTAAGTTTTCTCAAAATAGGATGCAGGCAGGAATTCGAGGTTAAACCCGACATGGCCTTCCAGTGCTTTGGGAACAGGCTGATCGAGATATACCATTATCAAAAATCCATTATCCCGGGGCGTCACGGTAACACGGGAATTAAAGTCATACTCCTTGTACTTCAGCACAACTTCAATCGTATTGGTATTTTTATCGATCTTTCGATCCGCCATAAACGGAACCAGGTCCCACTGCTCTGGTGTGTTTTGCAGCCTCACAGCCCCACCGGTAGCGGTTCGAACACCATGATGGATGAGTTCAATGCCGGCAGTTTTCTCATCAAAGAAAAACCCGTTGAATTGATTGCTGAATACAAAAACATTGATACCCTTAGTTTCAAAGTATTCCAGGTCATTTAACTGAAGCTGCTGTGCAGATATCGTATGATTGATCATCTGCAGAAGGCAGATTATTGAAAGGAAGACTGATATTCTCACGCTATACGCGCGTTTTTGGATTTCCTGGTTTTCTTTCATGGCCTGATATTTTAATTATTGTTAGGTTATTGTCCGTGGGTTATCACCCACGGTTATATATATTAGGCCACTTCGTGGCTGTGCTGTACTTATCGCCATAACCGTGGGTTACACCCAAGGTTATTGATATTCAGCCCCTTCAGGGCTCTGAGCGTGCACCATTTCAATCAATTTAAGGGCACTGCCGTTAATGGCAAACAACAGTGCATTTTTACCGGATGCCAGTTTAATAGGTACTATGCAGCGGACTTCACCTTTAATCATGAGTCCGCTTTCAGAAGGAGGAACTGAGTACATTCCCAATTCCTTATCGTATTTCATTACAAGCCCGACACTGGCATCGTTCCGGGGTGTTTCGACTTCCGTATTATAAAGATTGCCGGCAACAACGAAAGACTTACCGATATCGGCTATGTCATTGATGGATGAGATCTGAGCCCCGTATGGCAAATCATGGATGACGAATTTTCCTTTCCCTTTGTTTTCAATCCACACACTGGCGAATGTATTTACTTTATAGGACAGGGACCCATCGAGTATACTTTTACCATAAATGTCTTCCAGTGTGGCCCTGGCAAATGCATCATAAGACGTATATCTTTGTCCGATGACCGGTATTTGACGCATAGTGGCATCAAAGCCATTTACCGGGTACCTTACGCCGTTTTCCTTATAAGCCAGTACAATATCCTGCCGGCCATCCAGGTCAAAGTCATTTGAGAATACTTCAAATGATTGATCTGCCCGGTACCTGTAATTCAGTCCAAGATTTCCGGCAATAAAATCAGTATCGCCATCCTGATCCACATCTGTGGCATGAATGCTGTACCACCAGCCGGTCGTGTTCTGAAAGCCCAATTTGTCGGTGACATCTGTGAATATATCGGAATTATTCTCAAAAAACCGGATCTTCATCCACTCACCGACTACAATCAGATCGGGATCCCCGTCTTTATCAAAATCCTCCCAAATAGCATCCGTCACCAATCCTGCGTTTATTAATCCGGGAGCCACAGCGGCCGTAACATCTTCAAACTTCAGTTGACCATTTTTCTTCCCGCTGTTCCTGAGGATATAACTGCTGGCGGGTGTCGGATACTTACCGGGAACAATCCTTCCCCCGAGGAACAGGTCCAAGTCTCCATCCCGGTCAAAATCAGCAGCCTGAACACATTTTCCGCTTTTTTTCATGGCAGGTATTGCATCGCATTTAACAAATCCCTTTGCAGTATTAAGATAGAGTCTGTCGCTGTAGTAATCTTCTTTTTTCGAAATATCGTTGCCTCCGCCAACCACATAGATATCCGTTTTGTTGTCTCCGTCCGCATCAAACATTAATGCACCGGTGCACTCATACTTTGAATCAGCAGCCCAGGGGCCATCCTGCTTTTTAAAAGTTCCCTGCCGGGTTTGAATATAGAGTGCCGATTCAAAGCCTGGCCCGTTCCCTGCAAAAAAATCACCAAGACCATCCTGATTGACATCCCCGGCAGCAAGTGCCGGTCCCTGCCTGGAATACAGGTATGGGAGCAGCGGTTCGGATTTAAAATCATCAAAATCGTCCTCCCGGTGAAGAAAATCAATTCCGTAAGTAGCGGTAATATCCCTGAAATGTGGAATTGTTATATGAGCCGTATCTGCTTTTGTTGCATCCTCATGCTGCAGGCTTATCAGTTGATCCGCCTTAATTCCTTGCAGAATCTGCTGCATCCCGTCGGGCCAGATCACCTTAAGTTCATCAATATACTCGTTTTTACCGAGCCCGAAGTGGATCAGCGGTGAAACACTCGACTGATAACCCCTGGTAAGGGTTAATTCCTGTTTTTGGGTTACATTTCCGGTCCGGACGAAAACAATGCATCCCAGGCCGAATGGATTACGTGCAGGTCCACGGAGCCTGATTTTCAGATAATGATTCTCCTTATCTGAAACCCGGTTCTCATAAACTGCCGATATCTTATTTACATTGCTCACAACCAGATCAAGGTCTCCGTCATTGTCAAGATCACTGCAGGAAATTCCGTTGGTCAGGGTCGGTTCACTGAATCCCCAGGGCAGCGATTTATCGCTGAATGTCAAATCTCCATTATTGCGGAAGGCATAATTCGCGACAGGGTGTGCAGGGAAACAATTCCGGACGGTATTCGGTTTTCTGTGTTTGGAAATACATGCCTGTTCCGGAACCTGGCAGGATATCCTGGTTATTAATATCCTTTAAGACGCCGTTACTGATAAACAGATCTTTGAAGCCGTCATTATCCATATCCATGAAAAGGCCTCCCCAGCTCCAATCTGTATAGGCCACGCCCGCAAACAGGGAAATATTGCTGAAGACAGGCCTATTGTCGAAAACACCATTATTCAGCTGAAGCGAGTTCTGCATATATTGATAGTGAAATCCATATCCGATGCTATTGTCAAATGTTTCCTGCCGCATCGGGATCACATTCACTGTGCGCCTGAAATGATCGGGTGGGGTCATGTCAATCTGGTACATATCCAGTAATCCGTCGTTGTTAATATCTGCAACATCCAGACCCATTCCGAAAATGGATGTCTGAAATGTGCATTCCTTAACCACTTCCCTGAAGGTACCATCACCCTTGTTCAGATAAAGAAAGTCAGGTGGGTTAAAATCATTGGAGACATAGAGATCTTTCCAGCCGTCGTTATTTAAGTCAGCAGCCACCACGCCGATTGACATCCCGAAATTCCTGACACCTGCTTCATCCGTCACGTCCGAAAAAGTAAGATCCCCGTTATTCCTGTACAGATGTCCTGATTCTTCAAACGTATTCTTTTTTATTTTTTCCCGGTAGAATTCAGCGCCCATGCTCACCAGCACAATCGGGTAATTAGCCACATACAGATCCAGCAAACCGTCATTATTATAATCAAAAAAAGTGGCCTGTACCGAAGAGCTTTTATCATTGATCCCATAGGATTTGGCACTTTCCGTAAAGGTATTGTCATGATTGTTAATAAACAGCAAATTATCAGACGGCTGGTATTTGGCGGATACACAGACATAAATGTCAAGCCAGCCATCGTTATTTACATCGGCCATTGTGGAGCCCGTGAACCACTGATGATTGCCCGTTACACCCGCTGATAAGGAAATATCCTCAAATTTCATATTGCCTTTGTTCAGGTAAAGTTTGTTGGGCACAAGATTTCCGGTAAAAAATATGTCATCCAGTCCGTCGTTATTGATATCGCCTACAGATACGCCTCCGCCCATGTACATATAAGGGAATTTGGTGTAGTTCAGGGTGTCATTTTCAATCAGTTCATTCTGGAAATCAATTCCTGTTCTTGATGGTGAAAGTTTTTTAAAAGCCTCTTTCGAATGGTTGCCACACGAATTCAACAACAGGAAAACAAGAAATGAACCAACAGAAAATCTCATGACCTATATATTATATTGTCTGAAATGAATACATTATTTAAAAAACCTAATAACCTGGATTTTGATCTGCCTCCGTAATGGCAGGATTTGAATTAATTTCGGCTTGAGGAATAGGCCATAAATAATGTTTGGCCGGATCAAAATTGACCGCATCCCTTCTGAATTTAACAACTCCAGGCAGGACTTCCCGGATAAATGCCTCAAGACGGCGCCATCTGACCAGGTCGTTGAACCGCACCTGCTCATTGCAAAGCTCGATTTTTCGTTCATGTTCAATGACTATTCTTAGCTGCTCCTTGGTAGAAACGGGATATATGGCATCCATGACAGGTGTGCCATAATTTGGCATCATCACATCAGCCCTGTTTCTTACCTGGTTAAGGTAATCAATGGCTTCAGGGATATTGCCAAGTTCATTCTCAACCTCAGCCATCATAAGTAATACATCGGCAAATCTTATCACCTTGGTATTGATTCCTGAATAATAAAAATTTTCATATTTCTGTTTGTAATAGTTTTGGCATTTTCTCCAGCCATACCTATACCAGATTTCTGTTTTAATAACATCGTCTTCCCAAAATCGAATGGTATCATTATCTATTGTAACAGTATCAAGCCCATTATTATATAAATCACCCGTCTGATAGATGCAATATCCCAGTCTGGGATCAGTTTTTACACCATTATCTGTCAAAGTTTCGAATTCCTTCACAAGATCCCCGATAGGAGTTACGTTAAACCAGTTGAAACATCCATATTCCATAGCCCTGAACGTACCCTCATTAAGACCGGAACCATCGCTGGACCAGATATCAGTGGTACCTAATTCCGGGTTGAATTCTACTTCAAATATAGATTCCGGGCCATGCTCTGTTTCTTCTTTAAAATTATCAGCATATATGCCTTCAAGAAAGTAGTTTTCTTCATCATGAATCACATGAAGGAAAGCATTTTTTGCACTTAAGTAATCAGCCTGGTCGCTGGATTCATTCGCCTGAAACAATTGTGCCTTGCCTAAAAGAGCCCAGGCTGCCCCGGAGGTAGCTCTTCCTTTTTCTTCGAGGTTTTTTGGAAGGCATTTTTCGGCTGCAGAATTTAAGTCGGTTTCAATTTGAGCCCATACTTCTGCTTTTGGAGTTCTGGCTAATCCTTTTACGCCTTCAGAAATTTCAAGATACAAAGGAACATCTCCAAATCTGGTTACGAGCAGAAAGTAATATAACGCTCTTAAGAATTGAGCCTCACCGATATATTTATTTTTCTGAGCCAGAGGCATCAATCCTAAGGGTATCTTGTATATTGCCTCCCCATTATTGATGATGAAATTGGCCCTGTTTATACCTGCATAGCAGTTTTTCCAGTATTCCCCGATAGCTCCATGGTTAGCATCAAATGTAAAATTGGAATATTGCATTTTATCTGCTTCAGCAGCAGGATTCATAACTTGTTCATATGCCATATTATCCATGGCATAATAAATAGTGCGTTGATAAAGTCCGTGGGTTTGCAGGGTAGCATAAACGGCATTTACCGCTTGTTGAATCTGGGTTTCGCTTTTAAAATAGATTTCGGGAGTAGGTACGTTTGGATTTACCAATTCCAGTTTACTAACATCGCAACCATTCAGACTCAAGAATATAATAATTGATGCAAGTACAAAATAGATTTCTGACTGTCTCATTGAGATGGGGATTAATCCGTCTGCTTAACCTTGAAAATCTGAAGTCTTTCATTATTATTACCAACCAGGACAGCCTTGTCTTTATTGTTATTGTAAAGGTGAATTAATGACAGGGTCTTAACATCTTTAGGAACGAAAAATCCTGATAATACAGAAGGGATGGCTTTAAAGTTGCCCATCCCATCACCTTTGAGAAATACACCAACTCCACCATCGTTTCTGGGAGTTACAATTTCCATATCAAAAAGATTGCCGCCTGCTAAAATATCCAGGTGTCCATCATGGTTAAAATCTTCGATGATTATATCATTTGTTGATGATAATTGAGCTTCATTGGGCAATACATGCATTTCGAACTTTCCGTTTCCGGTATTTTCAAGATAGCAGCTGGCAAATGTTTCAGCCTGTAAATGAAGCGTTGTGTCCAGTACATTCGCAGAATAGATATCAGAAATCCCGGCTTTGGCAAAACTTTCATAGGTGGGGAATTTTTGGGCAATGCCCGGATTCTGGTCCACGTAACACTCCCGGCTCCTTACCGGGAATTGATGTTTTCCTTGATAATAACATAGTGCTATGTCAGACTTTCCGTCCATATCAAAGTCCCCGGCATAAACATCAAATGTTTGATCATAGCTTGCCTTGTAACGCATATTCAGCCCCAGGTTGCCGGCTACCAGGTCGATATCTCCGTCCTTATCAAAGTCGGCTCCATCCAGGCTGAACCACCAGCCTTTTGTCCCTTCCAAAGAGGTTTTTTCAAATTTTCCCTGATGATTTCTATAAATACACAGGGGCATCCATTCCCCGGCAATAATAAGGTCAGTCCAACTATCATTTTCCAGATCAGTGCAGAAGGCTGCCGTCACCATGCCAGCTTTCATCAGATCGGGAGCCACACCGGAGGTAACGTCCTCGAATTTAACGGTTCCGTTGGCCGACTTGTTTTCCAGAATAAAACTTCGGGCCGGGAACGGATATTTTCCAGGCACATGTCTTCCCCCCCTGAAAAGGTCCATATCCCCGTCGTTATCAAAATCGATTGGTATAATGCATGATCCGCTTGTTGCCAGGAGCGGCAGCGCATCAGTACTTTTAATAAAAATACCTTCCCCGGTATTTAAATAAAGCCGGTCATTGTATTGTTCCGCCAATTCCGGGAATTCATTTCCCCCGCTAACCACATACAGGTCAGAGTCGCCGTCCGAATCAGCATCAAACAACAATGTTCCGGTATCTTCATAACCGCTGTCATTCTCCCAGGGTCCTGCCTGGCGATTAAAAGAATCATCATCCTTCTGGATAAACATAGCTCCCTTGCTATGTAAAGCGTTACCGATAAAAAAGTCCTCCAGGCCATCGCTGTTTATATCTCCCATGGCAATACCCGGCCCTGAAGATGAAAGTTTGTGAGGCAGCAATACCTGTTTTTCGTAATCATTGTAAGTATTCTCTTTATGAACATATTCAACATTTAGTTGTGATGTGACATCCTCAAAAAGCTTTGTATCCGAAAGAGTGTCGGAATCTGTCCACCCCCTGCCCCCGCCAGCGGGGGAAATGCTGTATACCACGGCTTCATCATATGACAGGGTCAGTTTCTGATTTACATTAACCTGCCTCTGTATATGGATTTTTCCGTCAGGCCACTTCACTCTTAAAGAATCAATAACAGTTCCCTGCCCTGTACCAAAATATAGAATGGGTTCCACAGAGGATTCGTAGCCCCTGGACAGAGTCAGTTCAGCCATCTGCATTTTTTCACCGATCCAAACCGTTACTATGGATCCGATACCCATTTTATTCCCGGGAGGTCCTTTGAAATCAATTTTAATGAAATTGCCCAGGTTATTTTCCCTGGCATTGTTTTTATAAAGGAATGCCTTTTCATCAATATTATTGACTATCAGCTCAAGGTCTCCATCATTATCCAGATCGGCATAGGCGGCGCCATTTGAATAACTTTTTTCCTTAATTCCCCATTCTTTACCGAAATTGGAAAAGGTCAGATCACCCTTGTTTTTATACAGGTAGTTCACAAGTGGTTTATAAGGCATTTTTTTCACTTGCTGCAATAATTCATGATTAGTTAACCCTTTACCATTTTTTTCAGCTTCACCCATTTTATTAAAGAAATCGATATTGTTAATATCCCTGCGGATACCGTTTGTAATATATAAATCTTTCCATCCGTCAAGATCAAAATCTGCAAACAAAGCTCCCCAGCTCCAGTCTGTGGATGTTACTCCTGCAATCCAGGCAGCATTACTGAAGAATGGCAGGCCATTAGCCATGATTCCCCGGTTTAGTTGCAGCGTGCTATACCGGTATTGATGGTGAAGTCCTTCCTTAACCATCTCCTCAAAATCCTCCCGGATCATGCTGGTCATATTCTCTTTGGCCCGTTGATTATCTTCAGGGGCCATGTCAATTTGCATAATATCAGGAAGGCCGTCATTATTATAGTCTGCAATATCAGCCCCCATGCCGTAAAACGAGGTTTGGCCGACTACTTCCCTTGTCCTGTCGGTAAAAGTTCCGTTGCCGTTGTTGAAGAAAAAGAAGTCAGGGCTTGTGAAATCGTTTGAAATGTAAAGGTCTTTATATCCATCCTGGTTCAGGTCGCAGACTGTAGCGCTCAACGACAGGCCAAAAGTCAAGAGACCTGCCTCAACAGTGACATTGGTAAAAGTGCCATCCCCATTATTTCTGTATAGATGTCCTGATTCATCCATTTTTGCATTGTTCATCATTTGCCGGTAAAAATAGGGAGATGACTTAAACCGGGTGATAGGATAATTGGCAACATAGAGGTCCAGATCGCCGTCATTATCATAGTCGAAGAATGTTGTTTGCGAGCTTTTGCCGCTGTCATCAATGCCATATTTGGCCGCTTCTTCTTTAAAGACAGGTATACCTTCCATATTGTTTCCCTGGTTTACGAACAGCAGATTATTGCAATTGCCCTTTAACCCGGACACACTTACGTAAATATCAAGCAACCCATCCTCGTTAACATCACATATGGTTGAACCCAGCATCCAGCGAAAGTCGCCCCCTGTCCCGGAAATTTCGGTAATGTCTTTAAATTCCATGTTTCCCGTATTGAGATACAAGCGGTTGCTGACCATATTTCCGGTAAAATAGATATCCGTCAGACCGTCGTTATTGAAGTCTCCGACGGATACCCCACCGCCCATGTACATGTAGGGATACAAAAAGTAGTTAAAAGTATCGGTTTCTGTCAGCGTATTCTGAAAAGTAATATTTGTTTCCCGGGAGGAGAGTTTCCTGAAAAGGGGACCTTCTCCGGTTTTACCGGAATTGCATGAGAAACAGGTTCCAAGTATTGCAATCAATAATATTACCGGATAAAGTCTTTTGCAGTAATCAGGGTTAAAAAGGTTAGTCATACAGGCAAAGATGTAAGGAATGAAGGATGAATTTACTTCAAATATCCCAAAGAAAGAAATGGTCCTGTTTTGGAGGACCATTTCTTTGAATTAGAACAGTTACCATTTATTAATAACCAGGATTCTGATCTTCCTGTGCAATGCTAGGATTAACATCAATTTCCTTTTGAGGAATAGGCCAAAGAAGATTCTTGGGCGAAGTGAAAACCAAAGCAGCCTTATCGGCTTTAGGAATAGAATTCAGCAATTTATCCGAACGGAGGAAAGCTTCAAGTCTGCCCCATCTTACAAGGTCAGAGAAACGAATCTGTTCACCGCATAATTCAATCTTGCGTTCATGTTCGAGGGCTACCATGAATTCATCCAAAGTAGAAACCGGATAAATGGCATTCATGGCAGCTTCGCCATACGGAGGCATGTCCACATCGGGTCTCGTCCTTACCTGGTTCATCAGGTCTATTGCTGCGGAAAGATTTCCAAGATTTGCCTGGCATTCAGCCATCATCAGGAGAACATCGGCATACCGGATCACTTTCATGTTGATTCCGGATGTATTATCCGTTTCACTAGGTTGTTTATAGTAGTTCTGGTATTTCCTCCAGCCCCTTCTTGTGTATTCAGTAACAACACCATTTAAATCTTCAACCAAAGGAGAAAGTGACATGGTGCAGGGTATTGCCGGGACCATACAAATCACCAGTCTGGTAAACACAGTAACCGCGCCTTGGATCGGTTTTAGCACCATTGACACCATTAGTTTCGAATTCATTCCACAGATCCTCTGAAACGAATACGTTGAACCATCCCAGACAACTATATTCCTGGGCCCTGAACGTACCTTCATTCACACCCTGGTCAGTTCTGTCGGAACTCCATTGGCTGGAATAACCAGCTTGCTTGCTAAACTGCACTTCGAAGAGGGATTCCACACCATTTTCGGTTTCTTCACTGAAGTTGTTAAAATAAGCAGGTTCCAGGCTGTAGCCGGTAATATTATTAAAAGCTTCGAGCGCTCCGGCATAGTTTTTCTGGTATAAACGTGCTTTGCCTAAAAGTGCCCAGGCAGAACCTTTAGTAGCCCTTCCGGGAACCTCATCAGCTTTGGTACGACATTTTGCTGCAGCACTTATACAGTCGGCTTCAATTTGTGCCCAGACCTCTGCTTTAGGAGCTCTGGCCATACCTAAATTCTCTGCAGGATCAACGCCGAGATAGATGGGAACATCACCAAATTTGTCAACCAGGTAGAAGTAATACAAAGCACGCATGAATAGTGCCTCACCAATATACTTGTCTTTCATTACCTGGGACAGGAAAGCTTCGGGGATCTCGTTAATTAATTCAGTATTGTTTATCACAAAATTGGCCTTATTAACGCCTCTGTAGCAAGAATTCCAGTAAGCTTCCGTCAAACTGTGTGTTGCATCATGTGTGAAGTTCAGCCACTGGCGTTTATCAGCTTCCTGCTGTGGGTTACATGTATTCTCATGAGACATGTTGTCATTTCCATACCATATGCCACGGTTGTACATCCCTGTAGTTTGCGTACTGCCATAAACAGCATCTACAGCTGACTGCACCTGAGCCGCAGATTTAAAAAAGGTGTCAGGTGAAAGATTGTTAGGATTCGTAAGTTCTAACTTATCCGCATTACAGGAAAAGAATAGAACCCATACACTGAAAACCAGTGCCGGCACAAAATATATTTTTAGTCTTTTCATAATATAATTCTGTTTTTAAGATTTAGAAGGTAATTTGAAAACCCCCAATAACTGATTTTGGTATAGGATAATTACCTACATCAATTCCATTAGCATAGTTTTGAGTTGTTGTCTGAGGAGCACCAATTTGTCCTAATGTAGTACCATTAGACAGGTATCTGCCAACTTCAGGATCTAAACCAGAGTAATTGGTTATGCAAATCATGTTTTGTGCACTTACATAAATTCTGAGTTTAGTGAGTTTGTTCTTTAAGAGACTTCCCGGCAATGTATATCCAAGCGTTATGTTTTTCAACTTGGTATAGGCTCCATCCTCAACGAAACGACTGGATGCCTGGGCATTGGCAGCAACTGCACCGGCTCTTGGCATGGTGGTTGAATGATTGGTCTCAGTCCACCGGTCAAGAACTTCAACACCGGCATTAAATAACCTGGGCATAGCCTGTAAGTCATAAATGTTGGTGTTATAAAGCTTGTTCCCATATACTCCGCTTATAAAAACATTCAGATCAAAGCCTTTGTAGGAAGCATTGATGTCGAAACCAAGCGTCATCTTCGGGAAGGGGTTTCCAATATTGGTTCTGTCGGTTGCACTAATTACGCCATCCCCATTGGTATCTTTAATACGGAAATCTCCTGCAGTGGAAGCATTGAGTGCATGTTGTGAACCACCCATATAGGATTCAGCTTCTTCAGGTGTCTGGAAGATACCGTCGAAATCCCATCCGTAGAAGAAGAAAGCGGGTTGGCCAACCTCACATCTGTTAAGGTCTTCACCTTCAAAAGCAAATCCGGAAATATAGGTAGCGCCACCCAGGGATTTGACTTCATTTTTGAAAGTACCCAGATTTAAATTGGCTGACCATTGAAATTCGCCTTCAAAATCGTTGTATCCAAGCTGCAACTCAAAACCTTTTGTTTCCATTGAGCCTGCATTCTGGGGGATTGTACCTGTCCAGTCACCTGAAGACAGGGGCAGCGGCACTTGCATCAGAAGGTCATTACTCTCATTCATATAATATTCAGCAGACAACGTAAACTGGTTATTGAACAAGCCCAAATCCAATCCAATGTTGGTCATGGTTATTTCCTCCCATTTTAAATCGGCATTTGGTCTTCCTGCTGCGGTTGTTCCAACTAAAAGTGCATTACCAAAAGTATAGTTCATGTTTGAGGTCAGGGAGGAAGAATAGGCATAATCTGCAATCTTGTCATTACCGGCTTTACCCCAGCTTCCTCTGAGTTTTAAGTTGCTGATAAGGCCAACATCACTTAAGAAAGCTTCTTTAGCAATATTCCATCCTACAGACAATGAAGGGAATGTACCCCATCTCTGGTTTTCACCAAACCTTGACGAAGCATCTTTCCTTATTGAAGCCGAGAACAAGTACTTCGCATCGTAGTTATAGTTTAATCTTCCCAGGTAGCCAATTCTGTAATATTCAATAGTTCCTGAGGACAGTGAAGCATTGGTGTTACTCACTTCGTCAACAGCGTTAGAAAGATTATTGCGTGAATTGGTATTCAGAATAGTTGAGTTAACAGCGCTGTATTCCATCAAAGCCAACGCCTCAAAATTGTGTTTTTGAGCAAGTGTCAGATTATACGTAAAGTTGTTGGTGAACAGGAATGCACTATAGGTGGCCCGGTTTTTAAAAATGTTTGCAAAATTTGCCCAGTGCGTATTGCCTCCCAGGTTATCATCATTGTATGAGGGGTATAATAGGTTGGAAACTATTCTCTCATCCTGAAGGCCAAGATTAGTCCTGAATTTCAGGCCTTTAACAATGTCCAATTCAGCATATAAATTACCAAGAATGTCCTGTGTATTCTGTGAGTAACTGTTGAGCTCCATGATTCTGACTGGATTCTCAGCATCCTGTCCGTCAACGGAACTTGTCGGACCCTGGAATCCGCCCGGATTGTTGGGATTGTATACCGGCAGATAGGGAGCCATTTTAATGGCATGCTCCAACAGGGAACGGCCGCCATTATCAGCCAAGGGATCCTGCTGGGAGTAAGATAAGCTGAGGTTCTCACCGATTTTCAGCCTGCCCCTTTTAAAATCACTATTGGCTCTGAAGTTGAATCTTTCAAGACCGGTATTGATAACGATACCCCGTTGATTCAAATAACCGGCTGACAATCTGAAAGTGCTGTTTTCAGTACCACCGGAAAGAGAAAGGTTATAGTCCTGCATAGGACCATTCTGGTATATTTCATCCTGCCAATCGGTTTCGGCAGCAGTAGTGCGGGCTGCGTATTGAGGATCTGTATAAACTGTAGGTGTTGTAAATGCACCCCCTGTAGCATATTCCTTATATTGGGCAGCATTCATCAGATCATATCTTTCCGTAGTATATTGAACTCCATAATAGCCATCGAAATTAACCACAACATTACCGGATTTACCTTTCTTGGTAGTAACCATTATGACGCCGTTTGATCCCAGAGAACCATAAATAGCAGCTGTTGAAGCGTCTTTCAATACTTCAATGGATTCAATGTCTGCAGGACTGATATTACTAATGGTGGTTGTAACAACGCCGTCAACAACATACAACGGATTAGCATCGTTAACGGTGCTGATACCTCTGACCCTCATTGTAGATGCATAACCCGGAGCGCCATTGGAGATAACCGTCAAACCTGCTGCCCGTCCTTGCAAAGCCTGGTCAAGTCCTGATGAAGGCAGGGCATTAATATCATCAGATGACACTGATGAAATAGCACCCGTTACTACAGTCCTCTTCTGCGTACCGTATCCAACAACCACAACCTCTTCCAGGTTCCTTACATCAGGAGCGAGAGCTATATCCAGGCTCGTTTCAGCTCCAACTGTAATTTCCTGTGACAGATAGCCTACAAAGCTGAAAATCAGCACATCTCCTGTAGCAGCTTCAATGGAAAATGCCCCGTTCATGTCGGCAACAGCCCCTGTGGTTGTTCCCTTTACCTGGACGTTGGCTCCTGCCAATGGTTCCGATGTAGATGCATCTGTAATCTTTCCCTTTATGGTAACCTGTTGCAGGTTCTGTTTTAAGGTCAGAACAACCAGATTGTTGTCAAAAACCTTATAGGTTATGTCAGAGGTTTCAAAAAGTTTTGCCAGTATTTGTTCCACATTTTCATCCTTAACGTTCATATCAACCACCTTGTCGATGTAACTGAACTCATCATTATAGAAGAACCTGAACTCACTTTCCTGCTCGATAAACTGGAAAACTTCACGCACGGTCTTTCCGTTCAGATCTACCGTAAACCTTGTATTCTGCGAGTATACCGACGCAGAAAGGTTCAAGGATAGAAAAATTAAAAATAGTGCCGTTAGTTTCATAATTAGGAGTAGTTTTTTAAGTTTTCTTTTTGGAAAGAAAACTTCGTCAAAAGATTTGTTTTTCATAAATTTGAATTGTTTGTTAGGTTTGACATTTTTATGCCGAACGATTTGCACATTGTCACGGCATAATTTATGTTTGACATTAATTGACAGGGAATGGATCACCACATCTATTCCCTTTTTTTTGAAATGGTTTTTTATTTCATAGTATTAGTTTTTTTTAAAGGGTTTATAATTAGGGTTATTTGCATTATTATTTCTTTTTCATATGAGTGTTGAATTTTGCTGTCATTCGCTTATTCTCAAAAATCACCACTGTCTTTCCCTGTAACTTATATTCTATTGGCGCGGAAAGTTTGATAACATCCAGAACCTGCGTCAATGTCTCATTTTCAATTGTTCCGGTAAATCTAAACTGCCTGAGTGATTCAGATCCGAACTCAAACTTTACATCATACTTTCTTTCCAGTTTGATCACCAGGCTGCTTAATTCTTCTCCTTTTAATATGAGGCGATTATCCTTCCAGGCAACAACGGGTTCCGGATCAATCCGCTCAGCAATATATATTATGCCGTTCCGGAGCTGAAGCATTTCAGGTTTGGCTTCTTTTACCCTGTTCAGATCCTTAACTGTAAGGTTCTTGTTGTATTTCACATAAAAAGCTTTCTGATGAGGTTCCAGGTAAACGGATCCTCTTTGCTGCCGGCCCTGGCGTATCTCAATTTTCCCCTCAACAAGAGTCGTTTCAATTATATCTTCATCATCATATGATTTAACATTAAATTCGGTTCCCAGGGCTTGAATACTCAGATCACCCGTTTTTACATCGAAAGGCAAATCTGCATTTTTGGCCACTTTGAAATAAGCTTCGCCGTGGAGCTGAATTTCCCGGTTATCCCGGTTAAAAACATTCATGAATTTTATTTTACTGCCTGCATTAAGCCAAACCGTGGAACCATCCGGTAGTACTATTTCTGTTCTGGCTCCATAAGGGGCTTTGATTTCAGTGTAAGTTATTATCTCCGGTTGCGGTTTGTTTCCCAGGATAAAATAGGTAAGAACGCCCCCCAGAAGAAAGATAGGTATGACAATGGCGGCGATCTTCAGGATTTGAAGATAGACAGGCTTCCGCTTTTCTTCAGATTCAGTTACTATTTCATCCGGCTGGGACTCGGTGATACTGGATTGTATTTTTTCAAAAATCCGTTTGAAATCAGGGTCGGAGGATGCCTTTCGGGATGGGGCAAAATCTGCAATTTCCTGGTAAAGACTTTTCTTTATGAATGATTCATGATTTCGCTCGGAGAAGTATGAACTGAGCCGTTCCAATTCCTCCAACGTGCAAGTTTTTTCTTTGAATTTCCTGAGTAATTCTTTTAGATCCTGAGGCATGCTTTTTAATGTTATTTTAATCTGTACTATTAATACAACTCAACAGTAAAAACTACTCAGCGGAAATGAAAAGATTATTCAGTAAGTATCGATTCTTTATTTAACTTTTCCCGGAGATATTTAAGGGCGCGATAGATCTGGTTTTCAACTGAACGGACGGATAATCCCAGCCGTTGTGCAATTTCGGCATGACAAAGACCGTCTGTCCTGCTTAACCGGAAAATGACTTGCTGCCTTAAAGGTAGTTCACCAATAATTTTATTTACAATTTCCCCCAAATCATTAGTAAGGATGCCCTGCATTGCCCCCTGGTCTTCCTCTGATCCTTCAAGGATCATATTTTCAGCATAGCGCCGGCGAACCAGCTGATGTTTGTAATAATTATAAATATGATTGATGGTAACTTTATACAGGTAATTCTGAATTGGAAAAGCTTCGCTAAGCATATCACGGTTTTCCCATAATGCAACAAATACATTCTGAACGATCTCTTCAGTTTCGGCCTGCGAATGCACATAACTTAGCGTGAAATAATAAAGCTTCTTACTGAATTTATTGAAAATCAGTTCAAACGCCGGTCTGTCATTTTCTTTGAGACGTTGTACAAGGCTTATATCACTATTTAAGATCCTTTTATTCAAAGTGTAATAATTAGTGAGGAATTGGACTTGTAAACAAATATAAGAAGTAAAATGATATAATGCATCATTGTTAGCGTAAAAAATACGCAAAGTATAATAAAATCGTTCAACCCATTGACAGCGTGTATTTTTCTTAATGCTGTTATTTTTATTTGGCTATATGACGTGAACTTTGCATGTTTCGTTAAAAGCCTTCCCGGAAACAATTTTCCAAAGTTTTTTGGCTTATATTTATATTGCAAAAAAAATATATGAAAAAGATCATTTTAACAGGCTCTCTGCTGGTTCTTCCCTTTGTCCTTTTCTCACAAACCCGGACTGATCCGCCTCGTTTGAAGCGTGCTGACAGCTTTTTTGGTGTTCATTTTGATTTTCATGCCGGGGCCGATTGCAACGAGATTGGAAAAAATGTGGACGAGGCCATGATCGAAAATATTGTCAGCCAGGTAAGGCCCGATTTTATCCAGGTGGACTGCAAAGGACATGCCGGGTATTCAAGCTATCCCACCAAAGTAGGAAATCCTGCCCCGGGATTCGTCAGGGACCAGTTGAAAATATGGAGACAGGTGACAGCCAAAAACGGAATTGCCTTATATATGCATTATTCCGGCGTATGGGATACACGGGCCATTCAATTTCATTCTTCGTGGGCAGCGGTGAACGCCGATGGTACCCTGTCAAAAACTAACACATCGGTTTTCGGACCTTATGCTGACAGCCTGCTTATTCCTCAGCTCAAAGAGCTTTCGCAAGACTATGGTGTGGATGGCGTGTGGATTGACGGTGATTGCTGGGCACATCAGTTTGACTATTCGTTTAAGGCCAGGAACTTGTTTACACAAAAAACGGGCATTACCAGTATTCCCATGCAACCAGGAGATGCAGACTGGAGAAAATTTCTCAACTTCAGCCGTCAGGGATTCAGGGACTATGTGACCCATTACACCAACGAGTTGCATAAGTTCAATCCTGATTTTCAGGTAGCCAGCAACTGGGCATTCTCCACATTAATGCCTGAGCCCGTCACCATCCCGGTGGATTTCATTTCCGGGGACTTTTCACCCTTAAACAGTATGAACAGCGCCCGGCTCGAAGGAAGATTCATCCGCAACCAGGGAAAGCCCTGGGACCTGATGGCATGGGGATTTTCCTGGTTTTACAATGAATCGGGGAGCCAGTCGGTAAAGGATATCACCCAGATAAAGCGGGAACTTGCCACTGTAATGTCATTGGGAGGCGGAGTACAGATCTACCTGAGCCAGAAACGCGATGGTTCGGTATATGCATGGACCATTCCCCTGCTCGCCGGGGCATCCTCATTTGTGAGAGCACGCCAGCCATTCTGCCAGCATACCAGGCCTGTTCCGCAAATAGGGCTAATCCTTTCTACTTTCGCACTGGATGAAAAAGTCAATACGCCGTTTGGAGGTTTCGGAATGGACCGGACCCCACTTCAGGGGGTACTCATTGGAGGTTTCAGAGTTGAAACAGCACCGCTTCAGGGTATACTTAATTGTCTTCTGTCATCACAAAAGGTAGTGGATGTGGTGGCTGAACACCAGCTTGATAATATACAGGAATACCCCCTGATTGTTTATCCTGAGTGGGACACCCTCAGTGTTTCCCTAAAGGAAAAACTTCTCCATTATGTTTCCGCTGGAGGAAGGTTACTGGTTGTTGGTCCCAAAGCGGCAAAAAACTTTCAGGATGTCCTCCAGGTTGAATTCATGGGTCAACCCAAAATGAGTGACAGCGGATTGGATTTCGATGGATGGCTTGGAAATTCCCTGTCGCTGTCCCAGGAAATACAGGTGAAGGGATCAGCCCGGCCTTTCGGTAAATTTTACCGGCACTGGGATATGGAAGGGCCTTCCTCCATTGCGGCCACGATAACCCCGTATGGCAAGGGCCAAATTGCCGCCGTGTATCTCAACATAGGGAATGCCTATCTCTACCGTTCCACTCCGGTTGTACGCGAGTTCCTGGATGCCCTGGTCCGGGAAATACAACCCGGCTTGATGACAGAAGTAAAAGGATCACACCTGGTAGATGTTACCCTGAACAAGCTCGGAAATGCCACCATCCTTAACCTCGTTAATGCTGCCGGTCCCCATGACAATGATAAGGTTTTGGTTTTTGATGAAATTCCGGCTCTGGGGCCGCTCCAAATCAGCATCCGCTACCCTTCAAAGCCTGAAAGAGTGATGTTGCAGCCTGAGAACAGGGCTCTTAACTTCACTTATGAAAAAGGAGTGGTTCGATGCAGCCTTCCTTCATTGGAAATTCATGAAATGGTAGTTATTGAATAGAGGCCTCAGTAAATTTCTTACATTTAATGTTCCCTGATTTTCCCGACTCATTTTTAAATCATACTAATATTCACCATAATGAAAAATTACCTCTTATCCATTATTTGCCTCCTGCTGGCGATGGGCTGCCAAAGACCAGACATTGTTTTATATGATGCTCCTGATCAGGAAAAAAAGTCAAATGATTTTGAAATGTTTGTTGATGGTAAACTGGCGTTTGTATATCAGGCCAGGGTCTCAAGACTACCTGTTAACCAGATCTGGCCAGGATATCAAAGGCCATTAAACCAGACAGAAATAGCGTCATTTGCTTATTTTGACTTGAAAGGAAAAACGGAAATCATGATAATTTCAACTCAGGAGATTAAAACGCTGGATATTCGTCCGAAAGAATTTGGTATTGAGCCAACCATTGAAGGAAAAACCATAAAAATTAATATTAATAAGCCATGTCAGTTTGTGGTTGAAGTGAACGGAACCCACCAGGCGCTGCACATTTTTGCCAACCCCATCGAAACATTCAATATCGACAAAACAGATCCGAAAGTTCACTATTATGGGCCGGGAGTTCATGAGGCCGGGGTTATAAAGCTCAATAGCAATGAAACAGTTTATATCGATGGCGGAGCGATTGTTTACGGAGTAATTGCAAGCCAAAATACCCGGAACGTAAAAATTCTGGGACGGGGAATACTGGATGCCAGCAAAATAGAACGTGGCGGAGCCCCTAACATGATCTCACTGAAAAATGTAAGTAATGCCATTATAAGCGGGATCATCCTGCGCGATCCCCATGAATGGACTGTCGTTCCCAGAAACTGCGACAGCATCACCATCGATAACATTAAGCTGATCGGATTATGGCGCTATAATTCCGATGGGATTGACCTTGTTAACAGTAAAAATATAATCATCAGGAACACTTTCGTCAGGTCCTTTGATGACAATATTGCCTTAAAGGGACTAAAACAAACCTATAATGAGCAATACAACACCATTGAAAATATTAAGGTTGATAACTGTGTCCTCTGGAATGACTGGGGAAGGGCCCTCGAACTTGGTGCGGAAATCGTTACGGATACAATGAAAAACATAACCTTCTCCAATTGTTATATTCCTCATTTCACGACTGTAGCGATGGACATACAAAATTGCGACAGGGGATATGTCAAAAATATACATTTTGAAAATATATCCATTGAAGACCCCCTGTCAGATAGCATAAGAATAGGAAATACCCCGATAGTCAGAAAAGCGTGGGGTAAAATAATCGTAATTGGCATCTATGGAACCTTCTATTCGTCCGATACCCTCAGGGGCCAAATAAGCAACATTTTCTTTAATAATATCAGATACAACAGAACTTATCCCGAAAAAACCGATCTGTTTAATTTTGATAGTGTTACTATCGAAGAAAACGTCAATTTTAAGAACTACGAAATTTTCATCAGGGACAATATGTACTTTGGCAATATCAAGGTTAATTGCACCAGTTCCAATAATATCTATATGTCAGGCTATAACAGCAATCACATGATTGAAAACATTTTCATCAAAGATTACTTTATGCAGGGTAAAAAGATCACTGACCGGCAATTAATCGGAGAAAATGAATTTGTAAAAAATGTATCTTTAGAATAGCCGGTGTATTCAGGATGGTTAAATATTCGGTTCATAATTTATATTATTAAATTCTGATAAATATGGTACGGTTGTTAATCAGTTTTATCATATCAATCCTCCTCATAACAGAAGGATTGTCACAAAAAACCAGTTCACATGAATTGATTGCTGACCGGGACCAACAAATCGTTTCCGGGTCAACAGCAGATGCAGATCCGCTCAAAACAGAAAAAATTTCCGTTTCTGACTTCGGAGCCATTCCGGACGATGGCAAAGATGATTCAAAGGAAATCCAGGCCGCCATTGAACAGGCCGGAGCAGCCGGGATTCCCAAAGTATATTTCGAAGCCGGAAAATACGAGTTCAAAACGATTCCCGGTTGGGAAAGAGCTGAGCGGAAACGATCCTGTTACATTACAATAAAGGATATATCAGATCTTGAACTAATGGGTGTTACCGATGAGCAGGGCCAGCCTGCGACCTTCTGGGTAAAGGACAATGACCTGAAGGAATGCCAGCCGATGATCCTTTCGATACAGCAAGGTGCAAATATTACTCTGAGGAATATATCAGTGGATATGGCACCCTATTATTATTCCGCAGGCAAAATAGTCGCTGTAAAGGGCGATGAGGTCACCATCGAAGTGCTTCCGGATCATCCCCGCATCGATGGACAGAAAGCATTTATTATGGGGCTTTATGACTTTGATACCCGGAAAGCAAAAGTGGTAAGACTGACATGGGACTTTGATCTTCCCCAATGGCAATTAACAGGCGACGACAAGGACAGACAAATGGCCATCAGTTTCCCGGCCCTGGCACAATCATGCAGGATCGGGGATGGAGTCTTCTGGTTTCAGGGTAACTATACCGGATCCTTGCTTAATTTCAGAAATATTAAAGGCCTTTTACTTGAAAATATACGAATATTGAACGGACATGGATTTCCCATAACCTGTAATTTTTGCCAGGATATTACATACCGGAATGTAAGTATCAGGCCTGAGGGAAACCGGATTGCCACTGCGTGCCGTGATGGTTTTAAAATATATTGCGGCAGTGGCAACATATTGATGGATAATGTACATATTGAAGGTTGCCTGGGTGACGACGGTCAGAACATCCATGGGACATGGCTTTCAGTATTGAGAAAGCAGGCTGACAATGCGGTGGTTACCACAACCTCGATGCCTGTCCTGACTCCCGGTAAGACAGTTGTTATGCTTGATGATCAGTTTCTTCCGGCATGGCGTTCAAAAATTGAAGCCTGTACCCGCGAGGATAAAGAAATGCTTATCACTTTCACCCATCCGGTACCGGAATGGGTCCATGAAAAAACTCCCATTGAACCACAAGAATGGCTTCCCGATTCACTTCACATTATAAACTCTGTTTACCGCAGTACAGGCCGCTTCGGTATTTATTTGAAAGCGTCGAATACACTGATTGAAAAATGCCTGTTTGAAAATAATGTGGCCGCCATTCATATTGGAGGTGAATGGAGCTGGGGCTATTGGCTGGAGTCGACAAATTCGCAGCACGTGGAAATCAGGAATTGCATTTTTCGGGATAATCACCTGGACATGCGATATGGCGGACAAAAAATGGACATAGCGATCAGTATCGCCAGTTTTACAAATCCTGACAAGCTGGGTGCTCCTTCCGAGGTATTGTCCGGACTGGTAAATGATATCCGTATCCATGACAACATTTTCGAGGACGAATCGGTTTGCGTCAGCCTGCAGAACTGTGGAAACGTATGGTTCTGGAATAATACGCTCAGAAATTGCGGCCAGGATTTGCTGATCAATGAAAAAACAGCTGAAAATGTGTTTCGGTCGGCTCCCTGATTAGCCCCTTTTTAATGATGGAATTTAATCAGTATGCTGTTATGCTGCAAAAAATGTAACACGAATGAGCCGGGGGATTTTACTGTCAAAGGGCCTTTTTTTCCTGTTACTTTCATATGTTTTCCGATGTCACCTATATGGCGGAACAGATGAGAAGCAATGGCTTTTTCAGGTTGTCATGGAATCCGGCGTGGGAATCATTGAACTTCCTGATACTGCATTCCCTTCCGCAATTTATTTCCTTCGCTTCGGACAGCATTCCTTTGAACCCGACTCGGCATTTTTGGAAAGAGAAGTGCACGGCCGATGGGAAAAAATCGCTGACAATAATTCCATTCTTATTGATACTCCCATATCCATTGGCCTGTTTCAGGAACTGAAGGCAGTGCCATGGTCCCTTCCGGCCAGTATGTGGGAAAAGGGGTTCACCTACCGGTTGAAAGTCAAAAGAATGGGTGGGGTAAACGGAGAACCCGCCAGGGATTCATTCTGGGATCAGATCATCAGGGTAAGGGAATCTGAAATTCTTTCAGAAAAAACGACCGGACTCCGAAACTTTACATGTATTGAGGCAGGTAAATTTGGTGAAGCACTTCCTTCTCATATCAGGGAAATCAGTTTTTCTCCAGAGGAGATCGAACAGCAGAAGGAAAGCCTGACCGACCCTGTAATGGACGTCCTGAAAAAAGTCCCTCAACAGGAGATCAGCCGGAAAGAGATTGAATCGAAAGCATTACCGCTCGATTACCAGAAAATACTTTTATCGGGCATAAATGATCCGGATCCGGGATTTGCCTATCAGAACGGGCAATGGTTTGTTACCCGGCCCGGAAATGATGGTTTCGCTGTTCTGGCAGAATGGAGTAAAAAAACAGACAACTGGTTTGCCCCCGCTGTCCGGGTGGGCAAAGCGATTATCCGGCCGGCTCCTTTATCTGCGAAAACAACATTTTTTGAAAATAAAGACGGGCGCTTCCTGCCTTTGTTAATTTTAGAATGGACCTGTCAGACCGCGGGGGAGGGTGAGATTAAAATCACACAAAGAATGTTTTCCGGGGAAATGGACGGAATTCCGCAGCTGTTTGTGCAGCTTGAAATGGATGACCCGACACGGGAAGCAAATTTCGTTATTGCGCATGGGACAAGACCTTATGCTCATTATTGGGATGATCCTTCCGTGAATCGAACACCTGTTCCGTTTTTTTCCCTGAGTTCAGAACCCTGTTTACATAATGAGCATGTTCTGACGGATGAAATGGGTTTTGTCGTGTTGCGTTCCAGTGCTCCCATGCAGATTTTACATTCAGGACTCTCTGAAATGTTGCTTGAATTTGATCCTGAAAACACGGAAATAGTATTATCTACACCCCGGGTAAATACAGGAAATATATCAACACGCCTGGTTGGGACATACTTTCAGGAGGCCCGCGAGAAATTCGAAAAGAGATGGAGCAGTGAGCTTTCCGGGGGGGCCTATGCCTTGCTCCCTTCAGCAGATTGGAAAGAAAAGATCGATTCCTGGTTAACCCAGGTCAGTTCTATCACTAAAATTCAATTGGATGGGAAAGAACAATTAAGTTATGGGGCCTATTTTTATAAGGCCTATTTTGGAGTTGAGGAGGGTTGGGCTGCTGTTGCTCTTGCGCAATGGGGAAAATTGGAGGAATCAAAACAACAGGCGGAAATACTCCTCTCCAGGGAAAATCTTGACAAAAGCAATTATCATCACCAATACCGGAATGGCCTCAGTTCCTGGTACGCAGTTTCAATTGCACGGCTGACAGGCGACAGGGACTGGCTCAAAAGTATTTCTCCTGCCCTGATAACAAACGGGTATTGGACTATACAGGCCAGAAAGAAGGATACGGTGAAGCGCTCCCCTGTGGGCAAAGGACTACTGCCGGACCATATCTATGGTGGGGATGTTTCCATTCCGGCTTATAGCCTGTATTCCAGTGCAACCTGCCTGAAGGGCCTGTTGGAAACCTCGGATGTATTCAAAAAATCAAAGCTTGTTGAACTTCAACCGGCTGCAGATGATTTTTTTAAGGAAGCCGGAAATTTCAAAGTGCGCCTGATTGAAGTTATGAATGAAGTGCTTGATAAAGGATCATCTCCTGCATTCCTGCCCCTTGCCCTGGAGCTAGACCATAAAGTTGGAAACCATGAGGGTCCCTTTCCGCGGTTAACGGATGACAAGTTGGGAAATTACTGGAATCTGTTTGCCCCGCTTTTTCTGCACCTCGAAATTCTGAAATACAGGAATCCGGATTATCCGAGTGAATGGCTTACCGATTACCTTGAAAATCATGGTGGTTTATTTGCAGGTCTGCCCCGTTTTTATACCGGCCTCGATGCGGTTTATGCCCTTGGCTATATAAATGAACTATTGGAACGGTCAAAGGTAAATATCGAAAACAGGATTAAAGCGTTAACCGCGCTGGAATCCTATATGGTTCTTGCATCAAGCCGCAACGGGCATACGGTGCAGGAAGTATCCGGATTCTTCCCCGAACGTCTTGACCCCAAAGCCTATGAGCGCATTGTGAGGGAAGTACCGTGGAATTTCGGCATGTATAGCGCTGATCGCTACCTTAAAGGGCACATTTCCTTTACAGAACCCCTGGGATCTGGTGCCGGAGAAGGATTGCTGCTGGTAAGGAAATGCCTGATCGATGAGACTAAAGATGAAAATGGCCTTCCGGATGGCGGGATTTTTTTTCTTTCTTCTGTTCCCGGCGAATGGCTGGAGGAGGGGAAAGAAATAAGGCTGTCCCGCTTTCCCACAGCCTATGGTTTGTTTGATTTGCACGTGAAATCCTATATTGCCAGCAGAGGAGAAATACATGTCAGATACACGTACTCCGGGATTCCCGGAAAAGAACGATCAACGGGCAACGATCATTTAGCCTGGAATGAAGCGGACAGGATTTTAATTCGTCTGGTTCCACCCACTAAAGATCAATTATCCGGCAAAAGAATAAAAATGAAACAGCCCTTTGGCCAGTATGATGAATGGACTATTCAACTTCCCGTGCAGGCCGGAGGAGATTTTGTTGTTGAGTTCTGAAATCTGTAATCAGCAAAAAAGGGGCTGTCTCAAAAATTGGCAAGTCAAGCGTAGTTGCAAACTACGCTTAGCAATGAGCTTAGCACTGGACGCTACAATAAAAAGACATTTGCAAATCGGACTTTTTTATTTTAAATTTATTTGACGTTTGATATTCAATGTATTCAGATTGAATTTTAAGCCCGGATCCTGTTTCCCGCTACCAAATTTTAAGGAAATGAAAAAAATACTGACAATTATTTTAATTGTATTTCCAAGCCTCCTTTCGGCTGCTCCCTACAATGGTGAAATCATGAGTTTTAGCCAGCCTGACGGTACATGGGTTGATGTTAAATTATACGGAACCGAGTATTATATGCGAGCAGAAGGTATTGATAATTACACCGTTGTACGCGATAAGAATACACGATGGATTTGCTATGCATCCCTGTCAGCGGATGGTACAGAATTAATTTCCACAGGAATAAAATACAGGCTTACTAAAGATTCCGTTCCCGCATTAAAAACGACTGTAAATGTTCCCAAACACCTCGGAATATCGGCAAAAGCCCTGGAACGAGAAATTTTGAAAAATAAGAAAGCTTTGGAGGGAGAGGCATTCCAAAACCATGATATGAATCCTGAACCTGAATCTATATCCGGAGAGATTAAAGGATTATGCATTGTTGTTGATTTTTCTGATGAACCGGGAACATTGTCAATGGATGAATTTGAATCTTTCTGCAATGATATGGATTACAGTAACTTCGGAAACAATGGTTCTTTGCGAAAATACTATTACGACATTTCCGGAGGTATTGTCGACTACCAGAATTTTGTTTTTGGATATTTTCGGGCACCAAAAACCTTTGCTGAATATGACAGCATGCATGTTGCCCATGGAGCCAAAGCTATTCTTGATTTAGCCTTAAACTGGATTGAATCACTTGGTTTTGATTTTTCAACATTATCAATTAATTCGGACGGAAGTATCAAGGCAATAAATTTAATGTACACCGGAGTACCAAAAGCCTGGAACGAAGGCATGTGGTGGCATTCGGGAACATACACCCAGTTCAGCGCTGACGGCGTTCACTCTGGGAAATATAATTGCTCCATAGCCTACGATCCACTCTCATTGGCCACAGTCGTGCATGAAAATGGCCATATGATATGTAACTGGGACGACACATACAAATATTATGACCAGTCAGGCCCGGACGGTATAGGCGCTTTCGACCTTATGTGCAATTACTCAAATGCATATAATCCGGTTCCTCCCAATCCTTTCTTTATTATCGATGCTGGCTGGGGCAATTTGGTTGATATTACCAATTTTAACGGAGATATTTCCGACATCGCTGAGGACCGTACCTACTATGAATACAGGAATGTTAACGACACAAATGAATTTTTCATTTTTGATAACAGAAGTAAAACCGGACGAAGCACTTTTATTCCCGATGAAGGGTTGACCATATGGCATATTGATCGACTGGGTGACAATCAGTCTTTTCACCACCAGGTTTACCTGGTTCATGCCAACAACGACCAGGAGTCTAGAGAGGATATTTGCTTTCATTCAGGATTAAATACTGAATTTAGTGATAGAACCATACCCCATTCACAATTTTATGATGGAAACGCCAGCAGACTTATTGTACGTGATATAGACCCGGTATCCTATACAATGACCTATTCCCTGGGACCTGCAGAAGCTGTACCTGTAATTAAATTTTCCTTTATAAATATTTCAGATGACGACAATGTAAATGGTTTGCTGGAACCCGGGGAATTTGGAAATATAAACATGAAAGTGGGCAATTTTGGCACTGCTAATTTGGGAAATGCCACGATGACATGCGAAGCTGTTGATCTGAATGCCGGGTATGTAACAGTTAATACTGCTCCAAAAAATTTGGAAAGTATTCTTGTTCAGGAGGATACTGCATTTACTTTTAATATTGCAGTCGCAGCCGGTATCCCAGTCGGAGAAGTAATCAAATTGAAATTTACGATTGTCAGTGAAGCAGATTCATCTGCTTTTGTTAAAGAATTCGTTGTCGGTAACCAGGTTTATATGGCGAATCAGCAATTGTCAACCTGTTCATCTGTTTTTTATGACAATAATGGCCGCACATGGAATTATTCCAGCGATACCGATCTCACCACCACGTTCCTTGCTCCTTCGCGAGGTCAGTTCGTTAAAGCGGAATTCTTATCATTTGAATTGGAAGCAAGCGATGACTGTGAGTATGATTATTTGAATATCTATAACGGCGTGACCGTTTCGTCACCCCTTATAGGAACCTATTGCGGTAAAAATTCACCGGCTACTATTGTATCGACAGATGAATCCGGAGCTTTAACATTTCAGTTTCATTCGGATGAAGCTTTGAGGGGTACAGGTTGGGAGGCATTAATCACCTGTACAGGTATCAGTGAAGTAAAAAACCTATCCGATGACAATGCTTTTGAGATTTATCCCAATCCATCACACGATAAAGTATTTGTTAAAATAACTTTGAAAAATACGCACAACCTGCGGTTGGCAATAATTGATACGGAAGGCCGGGAGATCATGCACTATAACATTTCTGATCAGCCTTTGATTGAAATTGACAGAAGTACAATTCCAAACGGAAATTACTATATTCAACTTTGGCAGGATAATGAACTGAAATCGGTACAAAAATTAGTATTGCTCTAGACTGCGCTGTCCTGAATTGGGACTGCACTTTTGATAAAGGAGTGCCTGCAGGGCAAATACTTTTTTATAAAACACCAGGTTCTTTTATTGAAAATCCTCTGCAATTATAAGTTCAGAGTACTTTTTATTGCATCTTTGCATCCGCAATTTGCAAAATGCTTATTACAAATTCATAAAAATTATAAATATGAAAAAGTTCAAACTCCCTCTCTGCTTGATTTTATTGTTTTTTATTAATCAAATTTCGTTTTCTCAGGTTAAGATTGATTCATCCGAAATTACTTCAAGTGTGCCGGAGCTCACCGATTTTCATGAGATAATATTCCCTATATGGCATACAGCTTATCCCGCCAAAGATATCAACGCTTTAAAGGGATTTGTGCCACAAATAAAAGCATCCATGGAAGAAATAAATAAAGCTGTTTTGCCCGGTATTCTAAAAGACAAAGAAATATTATGGAAAAATCAATTGCAGCAATTAAATGTAGCTGCTGAAAATTACTATAAAGCTGCCGGGGGAAATGATGATGAAGCCATGCTGACTGCTGCAGAGGAGCTGCATCATAATTTTGAGATGATGAACCGGGTTATACGGCCGGTATTAAAGGAAATGGATGACTACCATCAAATATTGTATATAATTTATCATAAGCTCTATCCGGATAAGAAATACGATGAAATTGCCACGTATATGGATAGCCTGGTTGAAAGGGCCGATGCAATAAGAAAATCTCCGCAGGATAAGTTGAAAAAGCGCCTTGGTGATAATATTTCCAAATTTGATCCTGCTGCAAATGAATTGTATAATGCAACAGTTGCTTTAAAAGAAGCCCTTAATGGTAATGATATAATGAAGAAAAGTGAGGCTGTTCAGTATATGCATTCCATGTATCAGAAATTAGAGGCAGTGTTCAAATAAAACCCTGCCTCTTTATTTCAGCTTAACAAACCTATTTACCATTATCCCTTTGTCAATAACCAGCTTAAGAAAATATGCCCCTGCACATAACTGACTAATATATATTGAATTATCAGCGTTTGATGTCGCAAAACTTAAAGTTAATATGGTTTGTCCATACATATTGTAAATGACACCATTTCGAATATCAATGCTGCCAGATTCAGCATAACCATCAACTGTAATGGCATTGTCTGCAGGATTGGGGTATATCTTAAGCGGATTGTTCTCTGAATTGTATGATTTAATTCCGGTAACCGGATCCAGGATTTCAATTACAATTGACAAATGACTTGGTATTCCGCAGTCGTTTGTAAAAGTGACCACAGCCGTATCCGTAACAACGTTTGCAGTATTAACGGTTTGCTCACGTTTTGTTCCTGAAGTGCCTGCCCCGGTCCAAGCTTGCCCCAGCATCGCTTAAGCGGCGGGGCAGCAGTGTACCATTTACCATATACGCGGTTTAAGTTGGGACAGGTTGAGTCCTGCAACATCTTTACCCTGGGATTGGTTACCCGGTCCGGTGCTTCAATGATTCCCTGGCCTTCCATGTTGGACTGACCAAACATGAGGTAAATATGAAATGTGGAGTCGACCTGGGAACAGACTCCGATGTATTGCACTAATAACAGGACTAAAAGGGATAGTCTTGGATACATCATTGTCAGGTTTTAATATATATGCACCTTTGGAATGCCATAGTATTTCGGCTCAAGATAATAGTTTTTTCATAATTCTCTCCCTTTTGAATAAGATACACATGTTAAAATGTAACTTTATTACCCTTTCTATCATAAAAGGAAAATGGATCGTATATGAAACTATAAAATGGATAAATTAAAATTCATCAACCGGTATCTTATGATACCTATAGTTTTGATCCTGTTTATAATTGCTTTCTATCTGATATATGATGATATTAAGGAAAGAACAGTAAATGAATTCAAAAATGAACAGTTAATCTTAGCAAAAACAGCAGCCCAGGGAATTACATCAGTTCTTGATGATTATCAGTCTGACCTCAACTTTTTATCGCAATTTAAAGGCATTACTGATTTCTCGCATGAGAGTAAAACGATACTTGAAAACTTCTATGAGCAACATAATCAAATTATTTCAGCAGTCACCAGGATCAATTCATATGGAATAATCCTGGATACATATCCATATAATCAATCTGTAATAGGAAGAGATATTTCTTATCAGAAACATGTCAGTGAGGTTATTGCAACACATAAACCGGTCATAAGTGATGTATTTATGTCTGTACAGGGATATCTGGCAATAGCCTTGCATGTTCCCTTTTTTAATGGAAATGAATACGCTGGTAGTCTTGCCATTTTAATCCCGATTGATAAGCTGGGCAAATTATATCTTGACAAAATCAAAATTAAAGGAACCGGCAGGGCATGGCTGTTAAGTGAAAATGGAATCGAATTATATTGTCCGGTTAATGGCCATACGGGAAAATCATTTCTTGAAAATGCTCATAATGATAATGCCGCCATCCAATTAATGGAAAAAATAAGATCTGAAAATAGTGGGACAATAAAAGATGTTGATAAGGAATTAACCCCTGACGGAAAAACCAAAATAATTAAAAAATATATCTCTTTCTACCGTGCTCCGCTGGGTAATACTTATTGGACTATCCTGATTTCCCGACAGGAAAAAGATATTTACTATGCGCTGAACAGGCTTCGTAATCGACTAATCCTGATTTTTTCCCTGTTTATAATGATCATCTCATACTATTTCTATACTATCATAAAAGTCAGAAACGTACTAAAGGAAGAAGCAATAAGAAAAAAGGCTGAAAAGATATTACAGGAGAGTGAAGAAAAGTTTCGTAGAATTTTTGAGGATCATACGGCTATACAATTATTAGTCGATCCTGAATCGGGAAAAATAATTGACGCCAACCTGTCCGCCTCAGCTTATTATGGATGGAGTCGTGAAGAGCTGAAGCGGATGAATCTCGACCAGATCAATACAATGCCACCCGAGGAAATAAAAATGAATATTGATAGGATATTATCTGAAAAAAGAACGCAATTCGAATTCCAGCACAGGCTCAAGGATGGTTCAATCCGTGATGTTGAAGTATTTGCCAGTAAAATTAAGATTGGCAACAAGGATGTATTGCACTCAATCATCCACGATATTACGGAACGAAAATTGGTTGAGAAAGAATTAATTAAGGCTAAGGAGCGAGCCGAAGAAAGTGATCGCCTTAAAACAGCATTTCTGCAAAACATGAGCCATGAGATCAGAACACCTATGAATGCAATTATGGGATTTTCATCCTTACTGGCTGATTATTATAATGACAAACCAAAGCTTGAACAATTTTCTGAAATTATTAACCTCCGCTGTAACGACCTGCTCGAAATAATCAATGATATTCTTGCTATCTCCAAAATTGAATCCGGCCAGATGCCGGTTAACAAAGAAGTATGTAACCTGAATGGTTTATTTGCCGAGCTGGCTGATTTTTTTACAGAACATCAGAAACGGATGGGTAAGCCATACATCAAATTTGAATTGCGGTCGCTTAGCTATCCATCGGAATTTACAATTATCACCGATAAAGTGAAATTGCGGCAAATATTTATCAATCTGATTGGCAATGCATTCAAATTTACAGAAACAGGCACAATTGAAGGAGGTTGCAGGTTCGATGCCAATGGTAATCTTGTATTCTATGTGTCTGATACAGGTATAGGCATACCATCCGATAAGCATGACATTATATTTGAGCGGTTTTTCCAACTGCCTCAGGATAAGGATATTTCTTATGGAGGAACTGGTTTAGGTCTCCCTATAGTAAAAGGTTTAATCACTCTTCTGGGCGGCAGGATCTGGGTGGAATCAGAAATTGAAAACCTGGCGGAAGGCAAGGCAGGTGGAACTACTTTTTACTTCTCAATTCCCAATCAGGAAAACTGCACCGAAAATCCATGATTGCTTCTGAATTATTTTGAAAGATCCATTATTTCCACCTTTCTGAACTCAATAGGATTACTTTCCGCCTGCAGGGCAAAATATCCTTCTTTCAGCGGAGTACCATCGGGAACAGTATATCCTTCAGGTCTCATTGCAGGACCAACACGGGGCCTGGTATAAGTCATCACTGTATCTCCATTCACAAGGTGATGAATGATGCTGTCGCCATATACATCGATTTCAGCAGTAACCCACTGGTCACCGTCAAAAGTTCTTGATGAGGACGAGGTACAATGATCCGGTGCCATAGTTCCCATAATATCCACATCGGTGCCCGGAGTGCAAACATTCAGGGTAGGTCTTTCACCTTTTCCAAGTCCCCCTAAAAATTGCGCTTCAATGGAGACCGGAAAATCCTGGTTTAATCCCACACTTTCGGCACTTTGAGAATGAAACATAATGCCGCTGTTCCGAATAGCCCATTCAGGTCCCCCGGGGCATTGCTGCCCCACAAACCTGTATTCTACCCGTAATTTATAGTTAGAAAATTTCTGTTTATAATATAGATGCCCGAATTCTCCCCGGAAACTGTCGATTTGATCATAACTCACTTTCAGTATCCCATTTTCAACCCTGAACAGATTGCCATAATTTTCATTCAGCGGGTGTTTTGTGATTTTAATATCCCATCCGCTTAAGTCCTTTCCGTTGAACAGGGAAACCCATTGGGGCTCCTTAAATTTGGGACCCTTGTTGCAGGAAAATAGCAGCAAAAAACAAAATAATGCGGTGAGCGTTTTCATATGTATCAGGTTTTATATTTAAAAATACAATCATTTCTTTGATTTCTTATGAAAGATCAGAAATTAACATTATTGACCTACAAGTGTTAAACAAAAAATGGCTTGTAATTGTCACCCATTTATGTCACAACTCTTGACTTTCAGTGCCAATTATTGTGAATTATGAAGCTTTTGCAATTCCAGGATATTGCCAAACCAAATCACCGGCCAATGCCATTGGCCATGCAGTCCATTTTGAAAAGTTCAGTCATTAGCCAGTTCTCCCCGAAGCTGGCCAGAAAAGAAATAAAAATCTTCCTGTCCCTGTTGCTGGTATGGTTCACCATAAATTTAATACAGGCCCTGTTTATGGAAATACTCAGTGATGAGACCTATTATAAATTATATTCAGAGCACCTGGATTGGGGCTATTTCGATCATCCTCCCATGATTGCCCTGATGATAAAGGCCAGTTCATTTTTCTTTTCAGGAAACCTGGGCATCCGTTTTCTGACATTGTTTTTACAGTTATTCACCTTGTTGCTCATCTGGATAACAATAGATCACAGAGAATCAGACAACCACAGGGTTTACACATTTTTTATTGTATCAGGTTCCATCTTTATGTTTACAGGATATGGCGTTATAACAGCACCTGACGCTCCCCTGCTCTTTTTCACAGCCCTGTTTTTATATAGTTACAAGAGATTTCTTGTCTCACAAAAGTGGACAGTTACATTGCTTTTAGCCTTTTCAATGGCTGCATTGGTCTACAGTAAATACCAGGCAGTACTTGTGATCGGATTTGCTGTACTGTCCAATCTTTTTCTTCTCAAACGATTCCGGTTCTGGATCGCAGGAATTCTAGCATTGATCCTCGTTCTTCCGCATTTTTACTGGCAGTTTTCACATGATTTTCCAAGCCTCCAATATCACCTTGCATACAGGCTTGAGACTTTTAAAGTGAAACATGTCCTTGAATACCTGCCTAACCAGTTGGCCCTGGTAAATCCATTTACCCTGGGTGCTGCAGCGTTTGTTGTGATTAAGTTCTCACCTTCAGACCATTTCGACCGCTGTCTATATCTTCAGATCATTGGGTTTTTTGTCTTCTTCCTGTTTATATCTTTTCGCGATCACGTGGAACCGAACTGGACAATCCCTTGGTCCATACCCATGATAATCATCCTTACGGAAAGGATAAGTAAAAATCAAGCCTTATTCAAATATAGCCGCCGGATCATTTTACCATCCATTGCACTTGTTATTGCAGGAAGAATTCTGCTGATGAGCAGCAACGACATTTCCAGGATAACAGGCTATAGCGGGAAAAAGGAAAAATACAAATTCATCGGAATGGTAGCAAAAGATTTGCCTGTGGTATTTCTTGGATCCTATCAGTCTCCTTCGCTCTATCATTTTTTTACCGGAAAGGAAGGAATCGTTTTAAGTTCACTGTTTTCAAGGCAAACACAATTTGATATCTGGCAATTTGAAAAAAAATACCATAATAAGCCTGTTTTCATCAGTTCGGTAACGGATAAGAGAAGCCTTATTTATCGGAAAGATTCCGTTCAATTCTATGGATTTGTAACCGATAGCCTTCAAACTGTTAACAGGATGAAAATTAACTACTCACTTGAAAAAAGGTCCTTTCACCCCGGTGATTCAGTCAAAATCAATTTTCAGATCAGGAATACCTATCCATACAGCATTGATTTCAATCACCGGCTGTTTCCGGTGAAAGTGTGTGTGGTTGTGACAGGAAAGAGCAAGAAAGATACTCAGGTACTCGATGTTTCACTTTCAGAAGCCATCACAATTCTTATTGGAGGTCAGGTACTGGATAGAAGCCTGACTGTAGTAATTCCTGAACTTCAGGATGGGCGCTACAAAATGGGAATCTGCCTGACCAATGCATTTGGACCATCCTTCAATAGTATTTTTACGGAAATCCGCATGGACGGAGAAAATTAAATGAAAGTACCTTTTATGGTTTACAGGCATTTTGTTCCATTTCTTTTTTTAATTTCGCTGTATTCAAATATAACAAATGAGAACTGCATCCATAATAGGTTCGATGATTGTGATCATCGCCCTGGGATTTTATTCCCTCGGGTATATAAATGAGCGTAGAAAACAACTCATTACATCAAGGGTATTATTATTTTATACAATTGGCGTTTCACTCGACATAACAGCCACCATTTTTATGATTATTGGTTCAAGTAAGGGAATGTTAACGCTTCATGGATTGATTGGTTATTCCTCGCTTCTTGGCATGCTAACGGACACTGTTTTACTATGGCGGCACAACCTGACTGAAGGACCGGGAAAGACTGTGAGTCGCAGGCTGCAACTATTCTCTGGTATTGCTTATACATGGTGGATCATCGCCTTTATAACCGGCGGACTGCTGGTAGCCATAAGTAAAATGATGGCTTCATAGCCTGAACAGCTACTAACACCAAAATCGCCCTCCTCGTGGGATCAGCAACAGACTGAAAAACGTCATGTTTCATCTGTCCTCATCGAGATCATTATGATCATCCCCTCCCAGGCTGTAATAGTTGTTTTCTTCATCTTCACTGCCGATATTTTCCTGTACATCGTCCAATTCAGCACCTGGCACATCAAGATCATTTCCGGTCATGTCCTCCTCGAAATCCTTTTCATTCTTTTTCCCGGGTTTTTCAAAATTCTCCTTCACATTCAGATCGAGGTTTATATCTTCTTCTTTGAATTGGTTATAAACATCTTCACTACTCGGATAGAGAGGATAATCGGGAAATTCATTTTCCCCTGACCGGGGTGAAGAGGGTTTCTTATTTATTTTATCCTTTTTCATAATGGCTTGTATTGGGTATCCTTTTGAAAAATTCAATATTAAACCTCTTCCTGTTTGATAACAATTGATTTCCGGGATTGTTTGTTCCTGGAAATTTCAGAGCGGATGATGGATACTTCTAATTGTATGTTACTTAATCTCCGTATCTTTAAGATTGGAAATCTCATAAATGCATTTCATTATGATAAAAAGAATCAGGATACTGACCCTCATAGTATGGACAGTTTTTTTCACCTCCTGCAACCGCAGCCAAAACGAAGTAAAAATCACAGGCGAACTCAGGCGATGGCACAAGGTTACAATAACCGCAGATGGGCCTTATGCCAATGAATCGGATTCATCTCCGAATCCTTTCCGCGATTACCGCATGACAGCTGTTTTCAGGCATGAATCAGGCACACCTGTATACAGTGTACCAGGATACTTTGCAGCGGATGGCAATGCATCCCAGACGTCAGCAACCAATGGAACCAAATGGCGTGCACATCTTTCGCCTGACAAACCGGGCAGATGGGACTATGATATCTCTATAGTAACAGGACAAAATGCAGCAGTGGATGATTCAGCAGCCAGTAAAGCGGTACGTGTATACAATTCACAGGGAAGTTTCACCATAATGCCTACAGACAAAACAGGACGGGATTTTCGTGCACATGGACGATTAGAATACACAGGTAAGCGATACCTCCGGTTTGCCGGTACCCGCGAATATTTCCTCAAGGCTGGTGCTGATTCTCCTGAAAATCTACTGGCATACAAGGACTTTGATGGTACCTATTCCAACAAAGATGCCGGTATATCACGCGAGAATGAAGCCAATACGGCTTCGCTTAAAACCTGGAAAGCACATTTAGCTGACTGGCAGCCGGAAGATCCATCCTGGAAAAACGGAAAAGGAAAGGGTCTGATCGGCGCATTAAATTATCTGGCCGGTAAAGGCTGTAATGCATTCTCCTTTCTGACTTATAATGCCGGGGGAGATGGCGATGATGTATGGCCATTCATTTCGCGCAATGATAAACTGAACTATGATTGTTCAAAGCTGGACCAATGGCAGATAGTATTTGATCATGCCCAAAAGCTTGGACTGTACCTGCACTTTAAGCTTCAGGAAACGGAAAATGACGATAATTATATTGACGGGAATGTAAATGTTTCCACATCACTCGACGGCGGTGACCTGGGTATTGAGCGCAAAATCTATCTCCGGGAGCTCATTGCACGGTTTGGATATGAACTCGCTCTAAACTGGAACCTCGGGGAAGAAAACACACAGAAACCGGAGCAGCAAAGGGAAATGGCGCAATATATACGGGAAACTGATCCCTATGTTCATCATATTGTAATTCATACATTCCCCGACTGGCAGGACCGTGTGTATAACCGGTTATTGGGTGATTCTTCGAGGCTTACAGGTGTATCACTGCAAAATAGCTGGTCTGCAGATCACCGGCAGGTACTTCACTGGATAAATGAATCGGAAAAAGCAGGTAAGATCTGGGTTGTAGCAAATGATGAGCAAAATCCACATTATACGGGTGTTCCCCCCGATTCCGGATTTGAATCCTTTGACGGTATTGCACGGCCGGAAAGTGGATCCAACCCCTATACCAAGCATGATATTCGCAAGTATTGCCTCTGGGGCACCTTGCTTGCAGGCGGGGCAGGTGTTGAATATTATTTCGGATACACACTTCCGCAAAATGACCTGGGATGTGAAGACTGGCGGAGTCGTGATAATAGCTGGGATTATTGCAGGATTGCCCTGGACTTTTTCGAAGAAAATGATATTCCTTTCTGGGAAATGAAAAATACAGATAACCTGGTTGGAAATCTGAGCAATGACAATTCCAAATATTGTTTTTCGAATCCTGGTAAGATATATGTTATTTACTTGCCCGGCGGGGGATCAGCAGATCTTGACCTGGGTAATGAAAAGGGTTCATATCATATTACCTGGTATGATCCGCGACAAGGGGGCGCATTGCAGAAGGGTAGTATAAACGAAGTGGAAGGAGGAGGTAAAATATCATTGGGTAAACCACCTTCGGCCGACTTCAGCGATTGGGTAATCCTGGTCCGGTCAGATGAAAACCAATAAAATGAATAAATAACCTCTCGTAGTTTTTTAACATAATTCTGTAATTCTCATTAAAAATTTACATAATTTTAATAAGCATATTGATTTTCCGGTATTGACACTTTCATAAAATTGTTTAACCTGATATCAAGAATATGAAAAAACTCTACTTTTCTTTGTTCGTATTAATTAGCCTTGCTGCAATTAATTATGATTCAAAATCACAATCCCTGAGTGTTGGGGGATCGCTTTTTATTCCACAGGATTCCATTGAATTTACTTATGGAAGTCCTGCCTATGATTCAGCTGACTGGATTGGTATTTACCGCATTGAAGATGCACCGGGAGGTCCTCCCTCAGTTGTATGGAATTATATTCCATCCGATACGGGCATTCTTTATCTGAAAGCCCCGGCGGAAACCGGCACCTATAAGGCATTTTTGTTATGCTGTGATGGCTACGACACTATTGCCATGTCAAAAGAATTCAAGGTTGTTGTCCCGGTACTGACATCCTCACTGTCATCCTATATACAGGGGGATTCGATGGTATTTTCGTATGTGAGTCCCAAATTCTCGGAAACGGACTGGATTGGATTATACCCTGCCGGCACCAAGCCTGGTGATGCAAATCCATCCATCGACTGGGAGTATATTCCTGATTCGGCAGGAACCATGACTTTTAAAACCGCCCTGGATCCCGGAATTTATGATGCCTACCTTTTATGTTGTGATGGATACGATAGTCTGGCTGCCACCACATTTACAATCATTGACGCTAATATTGCCAATATTGCTCCCAAGGTTCCCTCATTTGCTGCAGGCTCTCCCATTGAAATCACCTATAATGACCCGGCATATGCTGCCGGAGATTGGATTGGCATTTATTTCGATGGCGATGATCCTGCATTGGTTTCATCGGTAGTATGGTCTGCTGTAACTTCCAAAACCGGTACTGTTTCATTTCCGGGAACATTGGCCGGCGGATCCTATTTTGCCGTTCTGTTTTGTTGTGAAACCAGTGAAACAGAGTACGCCAGGTCTTCTGTATTCACTGTTGAAGCCGGAGCCGTTGGTACTTATGTTAAGACAAATGCGAGTGTTTATCCTGTTGGTGCTAAGGTATCCGTCAATTTCAGGGATAAAGACTGGGTTGATACAGACTGGATCGGCATTTATCCCAAGGGCATTAACCCCGGTGATGTGGAATCTACATTATGGGAATATGCTGCATCCGATTCAGGCACAATTCAATTCATCGATCCACTTGAGGCAGGTGACTGGGTAGCTTATCTTTTATGCTGCGATGCTTACAATATAAAGGCAAAGTACGATTTTAAGGTCTCGGATGATAGCCCGTCGGTTGTTGCATCAACGTTCGCTTTTGCCCCAACTGATTCCCTGGTGTTCTATTATAATAGTCTGAATTTTTCTGAAACTGACTGGATTGGCATCTATAATCCCGGGGATGTGCCAGGTGAAATAAATTCAATTACCTGGTTCTATATTCCACAGGCCAGTGGCACCCTGGTGTTCCGTTACCCCGAAAATCATCAGCTGGTTCCGGGAGAATACTGGGCCGGATTGTTCTGCTGCGATGGATACGACCTTTATGCACAGACATCTTTTGTAATTTCCGAAGGTTTGCCCAATGCCGTAATTCCTGTTAATTCTTCCGAAAAGCTAGCTGTATTCCCGAATCCAACGGGAGGAATCTTTACAATCAGAACACCGGAAGGAGAAAATATAAAGCAAATAAAGGTATATAGCTTGTCAGGCATGCTTTTATACCAGGAAAAAGTGACTGGTTCAAATTCTGAAAAAACACTCGATCTGACAAAATTGACCAAGGGTGTTTATTTCCTTGAAATCCAAACTGGAAATTTCAAAGCCAGCAAAAAAATGATCATTCAATAACTTTCGAACCATTCAGAAAAATGAATAAGGATGTGCCAATCCAAAATGGTACATCCTTATCATTTTATGAAGATCTTTCATTTGTCCATTTCGCCCCTGATTAATTCAGATACAAAATGAAACGAACTTTTACCATCAGTCTGATTATCCTGATATTTCACCTGGCATTAAGCCTTTCAGCTCAGGAAATAACAATAAAAGGCAATATAACTTCAAGCGATGACGGCACAGGCTTGGCAGGTGCCAGTATTCAAATAAAAGGCACAAGGATGGGTGTGGTTGCCGGTTCGGATGGCCGGTATGAAATTACAGCCAATAACAGCGCTGTACTCGTTTTTTCATTTATCGGTTATGAATCGCAGGAAGTACCGGTTGATAGCCGTACCTCCATAGATATAGTTCTAACGTTAAGCCAGCTTGAAATCAAAGAAGTAGTTGTTACGGCTTTGGGTATACAAAAAGAAAAGAAAGCCCTTGGATATGCTGTACAGGAAGTGGAAGGTTCCAGCATGGAAAAAGCCAAGGAACCCAATGTACTTGGTTCGTTGACAGGAAGGGTGGCAGGCCTCGTGATATATAACAAGACCGGTATTTATGAAAATCCTGAGTTTTTTTTAAGAGGAAGTAAGCCCCTCATCGTATTAAATGGAATCCCCTTTGGTACCGATATGTGGGATATCAGCTCGGATGATATAGAAAACATTAGCGTGTTGAAAGGAACAACAGCTTCCGCCTTATACGGCTCTTTAGGTAAGGATGGAGCCATCATGATTACCACTAAAAAAGGATCAAATAACAAACGTGGTTTTGATGTCTCGTTCAATTCAAGTACAATGTTCGAAGCAGGTTTTGTGGCGATTCCAAAGGTTCAGACTCAGTATGGCAATGGTTACGGGGGAAAATACTGGTATAAAGATGGCAAGGGAGGTGGAATACAGGACGGTTCAGGATGGGTCTGGGGTCCCAAACTGGATCAATCCGATCCAAATACAGCAAGTGGTTTTGTTGAAATTGCACAATACGATAGTCCAATCGATTCATTAACGGGCGAGAGGATTCCGACTCCCTGGGTATCACGGGGGAAGAATAATCTGACGAACTTTATGGAGCAGGGATTTGTTACTACCAATAATTTGAGCGTTTCCAGCAGTAATGAAAAAGGTGATTACCGTATCTCCATCACCCATATGTATCAGAAAGGAATGGTACCTAATACCAAACTTAATTCCGTTACGCTGAACGTTGCAGGAGGGTATAAGCTGGGTGCCAAACTGAGAGCAGATGCCTCGTGGTCATATAATAAACAATTCACACCCAATTATCCAAGAAGCGGATATGGTCCTCAAAATTATGTTTATAACCTTCTTCTCTGGATGGGGACAGATGTGGATGTACGTGGCCTGAGAAATTACTGGGATCCGGGGATGGAAGGATTGCAGCAAAGGCACTATAACCGTTCATGGTATAATAACCCGTATTTTACTGCATACGAGAATCTTCAGGGTTACTATAAGGATGTGAATTATGGACAGGTTTCACTTACCTATGATTTTACATCCAGTCTTTCTTTGAAAGTCCGGTCAGGTTTGAACTGGTATGGATTGCAATCAGATCTTAGAACCCCAAAAAGCATGATTTTATATAGTGATCCGACTGATGGCAATTATGAAATTCAAACGGATAAAGATTTCAATATAAATACTGATTTTCTTCTTGCATATAACAAATCATGGTCCGACACCTGGGAGGTTAGCATATCAGCAGGTGGAAATAATCGCTGGGAAGAACACAATTACCTGTGGTCCAAAACATCCGGCCTGAACATCCCTGAATTTTACAATTTATCGAATTCCACGGGTGATGTGCAGGCTTCCAATACACTGCGACAAAAAAAAGTAAACAGTATTTATGGAACCGCGGATATAAATTATAAAAAAACCGTTTTTCTGGGAGTAACCGCCAGAAATGACTGGTCATCTGCACTACCGGTTGATAATAATTCCTATTTCTATCCTTCAATTTCGCTCAGTACAGTTGTTTCTGAGTTATTCCATCTGCCAGCCTTTATTCCTTTTGCAAAAATAAGGGGATCATGGGCCCAGGTTTCAAATGATTTGGAGATTTACAGTACAACTCCTGTTTATGAAAAGTCCGTAAACTGGAACAGCCATGCCTCGGTAAGTTTCCCCGGTAGTCAGCTGAATCCCGATATAAAACCCGAAACTTCAACTACATGGGAAGTCGGTTCTGATATTCGGTTAATACAAAACAGGGTGGGAATTGATGTCACTTATTATCATACGATTGATATTAACGATATTATTTATTTCCCTGTTTCTCAGGCCTCTGGTTATAGCTCCAAACTGATCAATGCAAATAAGTATAAAAGGGAGGGGTGGGAATTGGTTTTAAGCGCTACACCTGTAAAAAGCACAAATCAGTTTACCTGGGATCTCACATTCAACTGGAGCCGGCACCGGCGGTATTTACTTGAATTACCCCCTGGAATAAGTGATTTAAACGGGGTCACCATCGGGGATCGTATGGATCTATACAGGGGTTGGAAATTTGACAGATCTGCAGAAGGTAAGATCATTTATGAAGGTGGCCTTCCAACATGGGATCCATTTTATAAAAAACTTGGATATAAGGATCCAAACTGGACCTGGGGATTTTCCAACACATTCAAATACAGATTCGTTAGCTTGAACGTCCTTTTTGATGGAAGATACAAGGGACTTATCTGGTCGGAAACCATCCGCAAGATGTACTGGGGAGGAACACATCCCAATACAGTATCCAAATACAGGGATGATGAGATCGCTGGTAATGCTTCCTATGTTGGCGATGGCGTTGTGGTTACAGGTGGAGAAGCAATTTATGATGCCCAGGGAAATATCGTTTCTGACACGCGTACATATGAAGACAATGCCACAACGGTATACTGGTCAAACTGGTGTCAGTACTATTATCATGATGTGGCGGATGAAGCTGTTACTTTTGATGCTACGTTTGTTAAGCTGAGGGAGATAACCCTTACGTTCGATCTGCCACAGAAGTGGATATCGAAGCTATCCATAAATAAAGCCTCCGTTTCATTTATCGGGAGGAATATCTGGATGTGGTCATATATTCAATATGTTGATCCTGATACGGGCGTGGATGAGCTTCAAACTCCTTCATCCAGAAATCTCGGATTTAACATAAACCTCACACTGTAAAAAATCGCGGTTATGAAATTCATTAAATATATTACACTATTTGTAATTGCCTTAATATATGCGGGTTGTGAGGATTTCGACACATTGACCAAAGATCCTAACCGACCTACTGACGTTCATCCTTCGCTGCTTTTAACAAGCATTGAAGTAACCGTTTTCAACCAGGTATCGGTGGGCTCAGCATATGCATGCCGTTATCTTGTCTTTACCGATGGCTACAGCACTGATCAGACCTATGGGTGGCAAAGAAGCGGTTACGGTGGCTATAATACCTTACTCCAGGTTTATAAAATGAACCAGGAAGCTGAAAAAAGAAAGCTGAAGAATTATCAGGCCCTGGCCAAATTTCTCAGAGCCTGGCAGTTTACTCAAATGACACAGGTTTTCGGGGATATTCCATATAGTGAAGCTTTGCAGGGAGATAACGATCTCTTTAAACCCAAATATGACACCCAGGAGCAAGTCTATGCAGGCATCTTAACAGAATTGAAGGAAGCAAATGAAATGCTCATTGAATCAAACGGGGAAATCACAGGTGATATTATTTATGACGGAGATATCCTGAAATGGAAAAAACTGATCAATACATTTAAGCTCAGAGTACTTTTGAGTCTTTCTGCCAAGGAAGGAAATGCCAATATGAATGTGGCAGAACGATTCAGGGAAATCTATGAAGATCCTGATACATATCCCATATTTACCAGCCTTGAAGATCAGGCGCAATTGGTGTTTTACGATCGAGATGCAAACCGTTATCCCTTGTTTAACAATCGTTCTATTCAAACGGCCAATTATATGGAAAGGACTTTTGTCAATTTACTTAAGACCCGGAAAGATCCCCGGTTATTTCAATTTGCCTGGCCTGAACGAAAAGCCATTGAGGTTGGACAACCCGGATATCAAACCAGCTTTTCCTCATTCGGCGGACTGGATGCTGGGGCTTATGTGACTGATAATGTGCAGCGTTTAACGGAAAAGGGAGAAGGATCTCCAATGAATCCAAGATATTATTCCGATCCGGTAAATGAGCCCAGTATTGCAGTGGGATATCCGGAACTTCAGTTTAATCTCGCCGAAGCTGCATTCCGGGGTTGGATAACGGCCGATACATCTGAATTATATGCAAAGGGAATCACTGCTTCCATGCAATTTTACAATATACCATCAGCCAAAATAGATGCTTATCTTAATGAAATGCTCGTCAGATTTGATCCTGCAAAAGCCTTTGAACAGATCAATACGCAAAAATACCTTTCATTTTTCCTGAATTCAGGATGGGAATCCTTTTATAACCAGCGCAGAACTGGAATTCCAACTTTTGTTGTTGGTCCGTCAACGCAAAACGGCGGACAGATCCCCAAAAGATGGTTATATCCCCAGGACGAACTGGATAATAATTTTGAAAACGTGGCTGAAGCGATTATCAGGCAATATGCAGGCAACGATGATGTGAATGGAGTGATGTGGCTTTTAAAATCCGAATAGACTAAACAATAATGGCTGTCGTTAATAGAATCTGGCAATCGTTGATCCTTTTCTTTTTGCTTTCTGTGTCATTGAGTGCACAGAACATAAATCCTTATTTGCAGTCCCCCACTCCAACTTCTGTATGGGTTACCTGGAAAACGGATTCGAATACACAATCTCTCATAACCTATGGTGAGGATTCATTAAATCTTCAAAATTCAGCTGCAGGAACATGCCAGATCCTTTCAGATGCAGGATATAACAATAATTACTTTTATCATAGTGTACAAATAAATGGTCTGGAACCGGATCATTATTATTATTATCGCGCGACAACCGGAACGCAGACTTCGGCTATTTACCGCTTCCGCTCCCAACCACCGGTTGGACAGAATAACGGAATTTACCGGTTCCTGATCCTGGGCGATCACCAGATGAAAAATGATGACCGGTATGAAAGGTTAATGCAGGCTGCCAGAGACAAAGTAATTGAAAAATACGGAGGAAAGATAGAAGATCATATCAGTCTGATTATTAACGATGGCGATCAGGTAGATGAAGGAACACTTGATCAATATGAGCATGTCCATCTTGAGCAATCAGCTTTGCTTTCTGGAAATATCCCCATAATGACAACGGTGGGTAACCATGAAACCTATGGTTCCATAGGACTTCCATTGTATTATGACCATTACTTTTATGATGACCTGGGATATAAAGGAATTGTAAGTTCTGGCGGGGAAAACTATTATTCATACCAGCAAAAAAACCTGCTGTTTTTACATCTTAGCAGCGAACATACTACCATCGAACAAAAAGACTGGGTGCAGCAGATTATTGATTCAGCAAAAACAGATACCACGGTTGATTGGATTGTCAGCGTGGCACATCGCCCCATCCAGGCTGAGCAATTCGTAGGCGATATTTCTGTATATATACGTGATGAGATTATCCCTATTCTTTCCCAGACAGAAAAATCGGCTCTGCTTATCACCGGACATCATCATTTATATGCACGGGGTCAGCTTCGAGATTTTCCCATGTATCATATGATATCCGGAGCAGGAGGGTGGGATCAATACTGGGGCCAGGCTGAGGAGGAGAAAGATTTCGATGATGAGCAAAAAACAATCGATTACTGGGCCTACCAGATAGCTGCTTTTAATGCAGATACCAAAGAAATGACTGTAGAATCCTATGCGATTGGCAGTCCAAAACTTGGATTTACACTGGATAACATCCTGATTGATAGTTTTTACAGAAAGAAGAATATTTTACCGCCCGACAAACCGTCAATATTAACAACACCTTCAGATTCCGTATCCCTGCCCTTTGCATTTATCAGTTCTGCTTATTCCACAGGCACAAATGAGCCTTATAACAGTGTTTGGTTCCAGGTATCATCTATTGCTGATTTTTCTAATCCCGAAATAAACCGGATCAGGGATTTCGAGAATCTTTATGGCACAACAGGGAATCCGGATTATAGGCCGGTTGACGTAAATAAGGATGTGGATATTTTTCGTTTTGAGATCGCCCATAATGAATTGTCAAACGGCATCTACTATATTCGTGTGCGGCACCGTGATAAAAATCTGAGCTGGTCTGCATGGTCCGATCCTGTTTCGTTTGCTGTCAAAGAAAGTACGGGTGGCATTCCTTCCATCTCCACCAAAAAAACAAATTACCCCATGAACGAAGATATTCCGGTCCATTACCAATTTGGCCCCGGCAACAGCAAGGACTGGATAGGCATTTATAAGAGCGGGGAAATACCGGGGGAGGTTCCTTCAACTGACTGGTCCTACGTTACCGGCGATTCGGGGACCGTTTACCTGAAAGTTGCTGAATCAGGCCATTATTTCATTGCGTTTTTTGAGGATGACGGATATACAGAGCTTACTGACAGAATCTCTGTTTATGCCATCAGTATACCGGTGTTATCATTAAACAAAGCCGGTTATGCGGTGGAAGAACCAATAAGTATCGATTATCTCCAGGCACCTGGTTTACCAATGGACTGGATTGGCATTTACGGTCTGTCTGATATACCTGGTTCCATCAATTCAACAGTCTGGGATTATACCTCAGGAAATGCAGGCAATCTCCTCTTTCCCGGATTGCAGGCTGGTTATTACTTTGCCAGCTATTTTCTTGAGAATGGGTATTCAGAAGCGGGAAACAGGACTATTTTCTCTGTGGGCTCCGATCTGGCAAATGTTCATGTGGATAAAACAAAATACAACCAGGGCCAGACAATTTCAATTGCCTTTGAGAATGGCCCCGGAACAGCTGCTGACTGGATTGGTATTTTGCGGCAAAATGCTCCCGCAGGAACTGCACCCCTTATTGATCGCCAATTTATCCAATATCAGCAATCCGGAACTTTAAATTTCGATATCAACCTTGATCCAGATGATTACTATGCTGCCTTGTTTATCAATAATTCGAGCACAAGAATTTCAAACAAAGCTAGTTTTACCGTTGAACCACTCATTTCAGGCATAGATGAAAATTCTAGGGAGAAAACTATTTTCATTTATCCTTCCCCGTCTCCCGGTCAGTTCAGGATCACATTGCCTGGTTCGATTACGAATATGTTTTCATTAAATATTTCAACTTTAACTGGCGTTAATGTTTTGGAGAAGTTATATGAACCTCAATCTTCCCTGGAAATCCTCGATATTGACCTGAAAGATTGTGTGCCCGGAATATATATCATCTCAATTCAATCAAATAAAGAAACATATACTAGAAGAATTATTATTCAATGAACGATAATCGTAGAGACAAGGCAATGCCTAGTCTCTACAACATTTTTTCAAATTTAGGTCTGCCCATATATTAAATCAGAAGAATTATGAATACCAAAAACATTACACGAAAGGATTTCCTGGTGAAAACCGGAACGGTAACTGCTGCTGTGATGTTATCACCGCTTGCCGGAAAAAGCGCTTTTGCATCACAACCCGGGAAGAAAATCAGGATAGGGCTCATCGGATGCGGAAGTGTTTCCGGCGTGTATCTTCCACACCTGAAGGAATGCCCGTATGCTGAAGTAGTCAGCACATGCGATATCATATATGAACGCGCACAAAAAAGGGCCTCTGAATTCAATATTCCTAATTCCTATCCGCATATTGACCAGTTCCTTGCCGGTGTACAGTTTGATCTGATGGTTAATCTGACAGATATGCAGGAACATGGCCGTCTGAACAAGCAGGCACTCAATGCTGGTAAGCATGTCTGGAGCGAAAAGCCGATGGCAAATACCTATCTTGAAGGACGGGCCTTGCTCGACCTGGCCATAAAAAAAGGATTACGGATCTGGGGAGCCCCGGCTGTGGTGAACAGCCCGCAATTTGCCTTTATGTCAAAGGCTATCCAGGAAGGAAAACTGGGCAATATATCTGCAGGTCACGCACATTACGGACACCTCGGACCAACCTGGTCAGCTTTTTTTTATGAGAAAGGCGGAGGAAGCCTTCCTGACCTTGGCGTTTACAATTTGGCCACACTCACCGGATTGCTTGGTCCGGCCCGATATGTTACCGCAATGACAAGTATTGTTACACATACCCGTAAAACGGATAACAAGGGGGAAATTAAGGTGGAGGCAGAAGACAATGCCATGGTTTTAATGGATCATGGTAATGGTGTTTTGTCACATGTCCAAAGCGGATTTAACTATTTTGATCCCTATGGGCATTCAGGAACCGGACAAAATCAGCATACTATTTCATTGTGGGGAACAAAAGGCAATATGGGACTGGTGGGATATGACTGGGCTCCGTTTGGGGTTGATATTGCCACTCTTGACCATGAAAATCCTGTAAGGGAAGTTCCGGATGCAGGTACCTACATGTGGCAGCAAGGTGCCTCGGTTATAGCTGAAGCCCTGGCAACAGGTAAAGAACCCCTTATTAATGCAGAACATGCCCTGCACGTTCTTGAAATCATTGAAGCAGCCAGAAAATCAGGAGCAGACGGCAAGCGTGTTGAACTGCAGTCTAAATTTAAATGGCCAATGCTTTAATGGAACTATACCCAATTATGATGACATCCTTTTTTTATTGAAAATGAAACAATTGATTAAATATTAGGGTATAACTTGATTACTGACAGTACAACCAATTTGCAGTGATCATGAAAACTCAAAAAATACAAATAAAGCCTCTGATTTACCTGATAGGGGTAATTTTAGTTATCATTTCGTGCAAAAAAGAGGATTCCGAAGGCGCTCTGATCAAAATCGGAAATTGGACTGGGGCAGGCATATCCTTCTCTGTGGAAGGTACTCCTCAGAAAATAACCAATTTGGAATTTTCTTACAGCGGACATGCAACAGGTAGTGTATGCAGCTTTGATTATGAATCAGGCGGTTCATTTGCCCAGGTAACCGAAATATCAGGAAATACTTTTTCTGCAGAAATCAACACCTTTACTATAAGCGGTAGTTTTACGAAGGACACGATTGCAGAAATTGAGATTACCTGGACAGGTTATGATTCAAATTGTGATGCAAATTATTCAGGTAACCAGGTATATATAGCTCATTACCAGCCAACAAAATAGATTGAATCCGGCGGTTAAGGATTACTTCCGCGAGCCGGATCCCGAACCTTTGCTTGAAACCATCCATACCTCAATTCTAACCGGCTATGCTGCAAATTTATCCTTCGACTTGATTTCAGGGCATTCAATGCCCGGTATTAACCTTATTAGAAGTATTCCGGGATTTCCCTGTACTACTCTAACTACAATTAATACTTCAATAAATCCAGGATTAAATCTTGCATATCTGGATGTTAACACAATCACAATTGCCGGATTATGGGCAGATGAATCCTGATCAGGATGCGTTGCTCAGTTTAAACCTGAATACCCTGGAAATTCAAACTGAATTGTTCAGGTTGAATGCCCCAAAACCCAATGATGTATATGTTGCTGTATTGCAGGATGCCTATTTTATTGATGTCTATAATAATCTCACTACCAATGATATTGAAGATGACAGTTATATAGTTACAGGAGGTGTACAATTGATCAGGGCTGACGGATCATCTGCCTAGATCAGCTTACCGTCATAGCCTCTGATTTTTCCTCCCCTGGTTTTGTCACATAAAGATAAACGAACATGGCAACTGGCCCAACAAGGAACAAAGCATAAAACGGAGCATATATGAATTGATTCAGCCGGAATATAAATTCAACAAATGCAATCAGAAATACGACTACTGCCTGCCATTTCCTGTTCTTTACCGTGGTAGCCGGATCAGTAATCATAAAAAATATAAATAACTGATACATAGGTCCTGTAAGCGGTGCAACTTCAGTAAAAAATGAATCACCGGTGATGAGGCTTCTCAAAAATGAAAAAAGGACAAAGCTGACTACATATGTAAGTGTAATATGCAATCGTTTCACCCTCCATACAATGATCAATCCAAGTATCCAGATCACCATCATGGGAAGAAAATTGTTTCCCCATTGAATACTTAATCCGGCCACACTGAAAGGATACAAGGCCAGCATCCAGGAGATGCCAAAGTTGGACGGATTCCATATATGAGTGCCCCTGTATCGCAAAACATACTTTGACATAATTGAAATTATGGCAGTAATCGCAAAGGGCCATAATAAGGTAGAGCGAATCAGAATGCTCACGCTGATGCCGGTAATGTAAGCACTGGACAGATTTCTCACTTTTCCTGTCATTAAAAGGGAAAGAGCCAGTTCAGTCAATATACTGCAGATGATTGCAAGCGAAATAGCTTTATAACTTTCAAGTATACCAAAAGCAAAATGGCCAGCCACGAGAATCAGGGTGATCAGTAAAGGGGGTGCATAACGCATGAAACCTCCGGGCTTTTTCATTTTGATTCAATAATTAGATTTACTGCATTCACATCAGGATTCACAATTACCTGTTTAATTCCGTTTGGCCATCTGATTACCGCACTGTCTGCAACAGAAGCCTTTCCGAGACCGTACTGCAGTCTTCGCTGATTCTGAGCGCAAAATCCAATCCCGCCGGTGATCACCTGCAACTGCTTTTTATGATCCCAGAATAATTCCACAGTGGCACCAATTGCACTCCGGTTACTCTGTATTCCCTGAAGTTCAAAAGCGATCCAGTGATTTTTTGGATCTGCATGGTTTTTATATACCTCAAGCCTGCTATTCTGATTTGATACTATCACATCCAGCACACCCCGGTTCCAAAGATCTGCCAATGCAACCGCCCTGCTGTCAAAGACCTCGCTGTCGGATACAAATCTTGCCACATCCTGAAAATGCCCTGATCCGTTGTTCAGGTAGATCCTGTTTTGCTGGTATCCCGATTGGCTTCGTCCTTTCATATCGGGCCAGTTTTTTATATCTGAAATGATGGCAGAATTGCCACCGGTGACTTTTGAATAGTCGTACCAGTAACTGGTCCCCTTTTTGCCCGATACAAAACCATTGGCAACATACAGATCCAAAAAACCATCATTGTTCAGGTCTCCAAATTGGGCGCCGTATGACCATCCGCCTGATTCAGTCCCGTTTTCCCTGGCTTCATTGACGTAGAGAATTTTTTCCTTATCCTCCAGGGGCACCCAGAAATTATTACCCTGTAAAAGAACTCCTTCTTCAGTAATGTTTGAAATGTAGAAGCCCGGTTGGCCCCGGTTATAAGTATCGCCAAAACTGACATTCATGCCGCTTTTTGGCGACAGGCCGATCAGGCTGGCATTGCTTTTCTCAGCGAAATACTGTCCCTTTTCATTCAGATAAAACTCAGCATTCGCATAGTCATTGGCAATGACGAGGTCGGGATAACCATCCTGGTTTACGTCAAGAGCACCTGCCGCATAGGTCCAGCGGGTTGAAGTCAATCCCATTTCGAAAGTCACATCCGCAAAAGATCCGTTTCCTTCATTTCTAAACAGGTAATTCCTTCCTCCGTTTTGGGAATATTCAAAGCTTTCAGTTAAAATGTTCGTGCTTTTCAGGTGCCAGAGGTCAATATCTTCCCTGAAATATCCCCCGATAAACAGATCAACCCATCCATCCGAATTGTAATCAAACCAAATGGCTGTATTGGAATTGATCCACTCAGGAAGTCCGCTTTGACCGGTCACATTGACAAACCGGTTGCCATTCTCGTTCCTGAATAATTCAGGTTTGCCCCACCTATATACTAACAGATCTTCATAACCATCGTTGTCAAAATCTGCCCAAACAGCACCCATGGATACACCCTCATTTTCCAGGTTGAGAAATGCCACCCCCATTTTTTCAGCAACATCTGTGAAAGTCCCATTATGTTCATTATGATAAAGCGCATTTGCCATACCGAACCGGCTGTTGGTAACATAAAAATCATTCCACCCGTCATTGTCAAAATCGCAAACTGCAACTGATGCCCCGGTTGATGCTATGATGGGTAGTATAGGATCAATCCTGTGATCGAGCTGAGGTGAACTATGTATAAAATTCACTCCCGATTGCCCTGAGACTTCTTCCAGAAAAAATCCATATTTCTTCATCGCCGTCTGTCCGCTGAAGGCTTTTCTGGCAGTCATTGCCTTATTGGAGAAGAGCGCCAGGAATGAAGGACTAACAAGTAAAATGATAAAAACGATTATTGCAGATGCCTTTTTGAGAGACCTGTCTATCCCATTTCTTCATATTCAAATGTGAGTTTAGGCAACCACTGGTTTATAGTTTGAGGTTTGAGGTTTGAGGTTCAGGATATTGGAATAAATGGTTTGTAACTAGGGTTCCTTTGAGAGTTCATTCCTGTATCTCAATTAACAATTCTTATAAATTAATTGTTTAATTTAAGCTGGCATTTTCGCCATTACGCCCTATCTTTGGATTAAACAATTAAAAACATGATGAATACGCTTTATAGTGGTCACGACCATGAATCGGAAAATACGGAAAAAAGTCCCAGGCTTCAGAAGATGATTGACATGAAGCTCCTGGAATCCAGGAAAATATTCCTCTGGGGCCCTGTGGATGATGACTCAGCAAAAGATATCGCAAGCAAGATCCTGTATCTTGAATCGATAGATCCCGGAAAAAAAATTACCTTGTTTATTAATAGTCCGGGCGGCACAGTCTCTGCCGGCTTTTCAATTCTCGACATCATGAATCTGATCACTTCTCCGGTATCAACGGTTTGCATGGGTATGGCTGCCTCCATGGGATCCATGCTTTTATCAGCCGGTAAAAAAGGTGAAAGATATATCTTCCCGCTTGGTGAGGTGATGATCCATCAGCCCAGCATTGGCGGAATGTACCAGGGAACCGCAGCCGATCTGGCCATACAGGCCAAACAGATCGCAAAAACAAAAGAAATAGCTGCTCAAATCCTGGCTAAGAATTGCGGCCAGACGGCTGAGCAAATCATGAAGGACTTTGACCGTGACTACTGGATGAATGCCAATGAATCCAGTAAAATATGGGATTGTTGACGGGATTTATATTCACTGTTTACAATACTGTACTCAGTACATTATACTTCATTAAGACCAGGTTTTTCCTTTGGCGGAGGCCATTGTTATTGTAGAAAGAAAACGGTAATGTTCCCTTTTTCATTGCCCGGAGGCCATAGGTTTTGTAAATTAAAAATCCGCACAGCCACCCCCTGAATCTTCGGCAAATCATCCACCGGTCGGTTCAGATAGAAATATGCCACAGAAGAATAATCATCCGACCGGTAAAAATTGGTCCAGCCGTCGGGCAACGCCGGATTATCCAGCCTGGTAATACTATCCTTGCTATAAATGGGATGGAGAATGGGAATTTCATGGATAGTAACAGGAATTAAACTGACCCCTTTGTCCATTAGTTTTTTCACATCTGCTTTCGGCCCTCCGCCAATTTGTTGAATGGCTACCCTGCACTCGTTTTTGAAATAGACAGGATCTGGTATATGAAACCTGTAAAACGCCCAGGCGTCCTGTTCAACATCCGCAACCAGGCAACCTGTATAGCTCAGGCTGAATTTCCCCTGGCCCCATGCCGTGCCGATGTAATCTTCCGTGCCACTTCCTACCAGTGAGGGATAATCTTTATCACCGTCAAGATACATTTTCACCTCTCCTTCTCCCCACCAGAATCCCTTGTAAGCCTTGTTGCATATAACACCCACATTGGAACCCAGGAACCTGCCTTTTCCCTTAACCGCAGGAAGTATCTCATAATCGTGCGAAACCGTGGTAGCGGTGTCTCTATGCCAGTACGCATGAAAATAGAGAAAATCATCATCCCATGATTTCAGCAACTGCACATCGATATCGAAAAATATCATATCCAGATTTTTGCCTGATTCATTTGTAATTACAATCCTGGCTGCTTTTTTGAATGGCATTGGAATAAAGCAGTTAAAAGAACGGCCTTCGGGATTGGCAAATAATGCATTTTCGAAAGGAGGCTGTCTGGCCCAATCCAACTCCGAAGAAATCGCCAAAAGGAACAGAAACGGCCGGTTTTTTTTCATTGTCCCAGTACATTTCCAGTTTGAGGCTCCTGAGCATTTCGGGCGACCGGTCGCTGATGGTGATCCATATCCTGTTGATAATTCCTGCTTCCTGCATATCCAGCAGCGTCTTTGATTCACCCGGTTTGATATAATCACAGGGATGCCCCTTTGCACCATTGTTTTCTTTTCCTCCCGCACCCTTAGCTCCGTTACTGTTTTCAAAACTGAACCAACGGGGTTCGATCTGGTCCGAATATTCAAATAATTGATCCGGAAATATTTTGTCGCTCTTCTGGCTTTTGTGATCCTTACAGCCCATCAACAGCAAAAACAACAGCAGATAAAAGTATGGTATGGTTTTCATACTTTAAAGATAAATATTTTCATACGCAACCTTATGCCTCCTTATGCAATCTATGTTAAAAGTTTGGCCCCCACTTGGGATATCGCTAAATTACGAACTGAAAATCGAACCATGAATAAAATTCTGTCCGGATGCATATTATGGATGATTTGCCTGGCAACAACCGGGCAAACGATCTATTCCGGACGTGTGGTCGACCTGGTTACAAGGCGTCCGGTTTCAGGCGCAGAGATCCGCATCAAAGGATTTCCCGAATGCAATTCTTTCAGATGATTTCGGTGAATTCAGGATCAACACCGGGAATGATTCTTTGCCTTCAAGTATCATTTCGATCAAGGGCAATACCTTAAGCTGGACTTTGTCCTCTTCCGCAGTACTAAATATATACAGCATTTCGGGTCAACTCATTCAAACCATCAAAATGCATGTCGGAGACGGAACAACATCCATCCAGGATCTGAATCCGGGCATATATATTATTCATTCAAATCTGGCAAATGGCAAATCATTGAATTCAAAGTTTTTTTATGGAAGTATCAATTCCGGCACCACAATAGTCCTTGAGAACTCAATCCGCCGGAATATCATGAAAGGATCTTCAGGTGCAGACACTCTTATCATAAGCAGAGAAGGATATTTCACGCAGGAATACCCTATCAGGGATACTTATTCGGAATATGAACTCATGTCGGAGGATACCGATGGTTCAACTGATTACCTGAACAGCCTGATCAGGCCCGAATCCTTACAGATTAATGGAAGGTCCTCCGCTCAATCCTGTCTTCAGTGAAATAAAATCAATTAAGGTGGTTTATTCAATCAGTAACAATGCGATATACTATATCAATTCAACTAAATATTTCATTCATTATGAATTTGCGCGGGATATTCTGAACTATTCCAAAGGTCATTACATGTTTAACCAGGAACAGTACACGAACAATCCCAACCGAAAATACATCCTGGCCACGCTGAATTATTTTACAGCTTCAGGAATCTATACGCTTGATTTCTTTTCGGGAGATGAACTCGATTGTGACCAGATAAGATTAATTTATGATAAGGTTGTTCAAACGACCTATTTCGGATCCGATGTGAAGTTCTTTTCCAACAGCATGAAATGGTCGGTTTGTACCTCAATTCCTTCCATTTCCTCAGAAGAATTGTTTGCCGGTCAGAACTACCAGCCGCTAAATCCGGCTGAGACATTCGGATATCTGAAAAAATTCACCCTGGATGACCTGAAAACCCAGTATGCAGGGAGACATGATATTGCCTTGCTGAATGGCATACCTAATGATATCTCTGTTGTAGCCGGTATCATCACTACTGATTTTCAAACCCCGCTCAGCCATATCAATGTGTTGAGCCATAACCGCGGTGCACCGAATATGGCACTCCGTGACGGCTGGACCAATCCTCAGCTTGAAGCCCTTGCCAACAAACTGGTTTACCTCAAGGTAACCCTGGATACCTTTGAATTGCGTGAAGCATCCCTGGCCGAGGCACAGGCTTTCTGGAACATTAAAGATCCGGTTGAAGAAATCAGGATGCATTGCGATACCACAACCACTGGCATTTTCAACCTGGCAGAAGCCAATATAGGCTCATCAACGGTAATCGGGGGAAAGGCAGCCAACTTTGCGGAACTGATGAAGGTATATGTTACCGGATTTGGACCCCTTCCCTTACCTGAAAATGCGTTTGCCATTCCCTTTTCTTACTACTGGCAGCACATGCATACCCATAACCTGGATATTCTTGTAAGGAAGACCATACAGGAACCTTTGTTCCATAATGATTTTCAGTACCGGAAACTGCAACTGGAAAAACTGCAGGACTCCATCAGGAAATACCCGGTTGATCCTGGCCTGCTTGCACTCGTTAGTGCAAAGATCAATGAAACGGACGGATTCTCTAATATCCGTTTCAGGTCATCTACCAACTCGGAGGATATCAAAGGATTTAACGGGGCTGGTCTCTATGACTCATTTACCGGGATTCCGGGCGATCCCCAAAAGACAGTAGAAAATGCGATCAGAAAGGTATGGGCAAGCTTATGGAACCTGTCTGCATTCGAGGAACGGGAATATTTTAAAATCGACCACCTGTCGGTTTCCATGGCCGTTCTTGTTCACAGGTCATTCCCCGAGGAAGCTGCCAATGGTGTGGTGATCACAAAAAACCTGTATAATATATACAATCCGGGATTCACAATTAATGCACAGGATGGTGAATTATCCATCACAAATCCGGAGGGGGATTATACCCCCGATCAGGTCATCCTGTATACCTTTGAAGATATCGTCGAATACATTAACCACAGTACGGCTCCTGGCATGGAGAACAGGACAGTGCTCAGCGAGGCAGAGATTTTTGAACTGGGCGCATACTGCAATGCGATTCAGAATCATTACTGCAATGTATATCATGAATGCCTGCCACTCGATATTGAGTTCAAGGTAGACTGGATAGATGGTACACGGAAACTATACATCAAACAGGCCAGACTGTATTAATATAAGTTCTGCAGTTCTGCGGTTCTGCAGTTCTGCGGTTCTGCGGTTCTGTTGTTTTCAAAGAACGCAGTACATCAATTATTGTAGAAATGTTCACCAGTCAATATTACCAAAACTTCTACATGCCGGGCTTCAGAAAATCAAGCTCGGCATTATCGATTACCAGCACCCAGTCATTCCGGTCAGGGGGAGTAAATTGCATTTTATTTTTTTCCGCATATTCACCCAACCGCTGTGCAAGGCCATTACGCGGATTAAACCACCATGCTGTCAGCCTGTTTCCGTTCAACCATTGCAAGTCAACCGATACCGCCTTCCCCTGGGGAATATAAGCTACAAACGTTTCTCCGTTCTCAGCCATTGCAGCCGGAACGTAACTTTCATCCGATCCATATCCATCAAAAAGTATTTTGTGCTCAACGTCCGGAACCAGTTTATACCAGTTACGTGAATCCACCAATTTTTTCATGATGGAGGCATCGCATGAGCCCTGCCAGTCCATTGCATTTTGCCATCCATGGCCAAACCGCCAGATGGGCAGATTTCCAAATTGCACGCCTGCTATCGAGCACAGCCATCCCGAATACATCTGGGCTCGGATCTGACCTGCAGTACTATTGTGTTCATTTTCATAACAGGTCTCAAATAGAATAGTTGGCATGGCCGGCGATTTTGAATAATTCCGGAGGCACTGATCATGAACATAGGAATTGTGTGGTGGAAACGCGTAAGTATACACACAATTGAAATTGAGCCAGGTTTCTCCTTCCCACAGATCGCGTGAAGAGCTGGTCGGCCTGCAATGGGCGGAAAACAGGTGAACCTTATCGAAATCCTTTATCCCCTGGAGGATCTCCACCTCAAGCGGTCGCGATAGACTATCCGGATTCCGGTCGCCATCCATGATCCAGACAATATTCGGAAAATCAGCATATCTACTTCCCCAGGTACCGGCCATATTCCCGGCATCGGGCATCCCCGTTTGCCAATACCTCATTGTACCACCCTTCTTTTTGACCTTCATATCCCATATAAGCCGGGGTCATCATCACAAGAAAACCATATTTCATAGCCAGTCGCAGCACCTTATCCACATACCTGAAATAGTCCTCGTCGGGAAATGTAAAATCCGGAACGATGCCCGGCAAATATTGAGTAAAAGGAAAATGCCCTTCCCTGTTCATGCTGGCAGCCGGATATGCCAGGATTTCACCATTAAACCAGTGTTCTATCAGGTTTACGGTAATTGTATTAAAGCCCTTTCTCCTGCCGGTTTTTAAAATACTGCTCCGTTTCTTTTATATCCAGCGACACAAAGAGTGACCACGGAGTATCGGCCTGCATGAAAAACGGACGGTTATTCTTATCAATGAAATACCGTCCATTCTGACTTACCTGTATTGGGAACTCTGCCGGAACAGCTGCTGTAAATGAATACAGTTCCGATGCTGATTACAAGAAAGATCAGGCTTTTCCGGAATACTCTCTTTAAGTTTAATCATAGTTCATTTTCAATTAAAAGATTAATGTAAAGGTGGTTTGCCTTTCCGGCTCTGAAAACACGGTGATTGTACCCTTGTGCAACCGCATGATCTTACGCGACAGGTCTAGTCCGATACCTGAACCATTTTCCTTGGTCGTATAAAAAGGTATAAAGATCTTTTCAATTTCTTCCGGGGCTATGCCCATTCCGTTATCGGTAACACTTATCTTTGTCTTGCCCGTAGGACCTCCGGAAACAGCAATCACAATTTTCTTGCCTTTTGTATTTTTCAATGCATCAACAGCATTATTCAATATATTGATCATGACCTGGGTAAGCAGCTTTTCGTCACCAATCAACACTTCAGGAGATCCCTTTGAAATTATTTTAAATTCAATTTTTTCCTCATCGAACCTGTTCTTCAGCAACAGGTAAATCGCATTTAACCATTGACTGATTTGCATGGGTTTGAATACCGGCTTAGGAATTTTTGTCAGTTTCCGGTAATCTTCCACAAAATGCATCAATCCTTTTCCGGTATTTTCTATGACTTCCAATCCATGGATAATGTTGACAACATGTTTTTCCGTAACCTCACTTACAGGCAACGGCTTGTCATCCCGGGTGAATATTCTTGAAAGAGTGTTGCTCAGTGAGGTAATGGGAGCAATTGAATTCATGATCTCATGAGTCATCACCCGGATAAGCTTATGCCATGAATCCAGTTCATTTTCTTCCAGTTCTGCCCTTATGTCGAAAATAGAATAAAGTCTGTAACGACCTTCACCGAAATTCAGCAATGACACTTTCACCGATAATGACCGAAGCTCAGTGCCAACCAGCAATTTAATGGTTCTGCCGTCGCCGGGCGTGATGAGCATCATCTGCTCGTACAGCTCGCTGTTTTTCTGTTTTAACAGGTCCATATGGGCAATATGCGGAAACCCGATAATTTCAAGTGCGGAATCATTGATCTGCTCTATATATCCATTTTCATCCACCGCAATCAATCCGGTTGCAGAGTATTTTAGCATTTCACTGAAAAACCGTTCGTTGTGTTCATTTTTTATTTTGATTTCAGTAATATGCCTGTTTAACTGGTTCAGACTGGTATGCAAGGCAAGTAAGGATTTGGTGCGAACAGATTCCGAATAATGAAGCGTGGTATCTTCGTTGGTTACTGCATCAAAAAAGAAGGCCACTTTACGATTAATGCCATTCATAAAATACAGGAGATCAATCATGGCAATCGCAACCAGGATCAGGAGCGGCACTGAAAAAAGCCAGTTTTTCTCCAGGATGAGAATTCCCAGACTGGCTGATAATGTGCCGAAAACAACCAGCCGGAAAACCAGGGTGAGGTTAAATGATCTATAGATCATAAAGTTTAATTTTATTGTACAGGGTCTGCCGTGATATTCCCAATTGATTGGCAACTGCCGTGTGCTTTCCATTGTAGCGGTCCAGTGCAGCTTCAATCATTTGTTTTTCCATTTCCTCAAGGGTTAATAAATTGGAAGTTGCCATCCTTGCACCTGACTTAAAAATAAAGTCATCCGGTTTAAATGTACCGGAATCACTCAGGATCACTGCCTTTTCAATCATATGCTGCAATTCCCTTACATTACCGGGCCATGGATATTTCATCAGCTTATGCATCGCCTGGGCATTGATTTTCAAAGCAGATTTTCTGTATTTCTTCTCGTAGTATTTCAGGAAATACTCTGCCAGTAATTCAATGTCCTTTCCACGTTCCCGGAGAGGCGGCACTTCAATCCAGATCGTATTGATCCGGTATAGCAGATCCTCACGGAATTTCTGCTGGGCAACCAGCTGCTCCAGATCACTGTTGGTGGCACTGATCAGACGGATATCGATATAGATTTCCTGGTTTGAACCTACCGGTGTTATGGTATGGTTCTGAAGGATTGCCAGCAGTTTGGACTGCAGGGACAATGGCAGGTTGCCAATTTCATCCAGGAATAATGAACCTAAATGGGCCAGCTGGAATTTACCAATACGATCCTCTTTTGCATCCGTAAAGGCACCCCTTTTATGACCAAACAATTCGCTTTCAAACAAAGTATCAGGAATGGCACCCATATCCACGGTAACAAGCAATTCGCGATGCCGCTGCGATTTACGGTGTATTTCCCGGGCCACCAATTCTTTGCCGGTTCCATTTTCACCGGTGATCAATACGTTGGCATCCGTTTTAGCCACCTTGGAAATCATTTGCATCATGTGCACAATACCCGGAGAAGATCCGACGATGGGTCGCTGTTCCTGGTTGAGTTCGCGTTTAATGGTTTGCTCCCTGTGTTTTAATTCCTCAACCTGTTTGGTGGAGCGCCTTAATTTAAATATGGATTTGATGGTGGCCAGCAGTTTTTCATTTTCCCAGGGTTTGAGTATAAAATCAGCAGCTCCCTGTTTCAATGCTTTTACAGCAAGTTCAACATCTCCATAGGCTGTGATCATGATCACCTCAATGGACGGAGCTGCACTTTTTATTTCACCCAGCCAGAATAATCCTTCATTGCCTGAATTGATCCCGGCCGAAAAATTCATGTCCAGCAGCACCACGTCAAAATCATCTTTTCCTAGCTCCACCTTAATTTGATTTGGGTTAGCTATTGTAACAACCGTTTCAAATTCGAGCTGCAAAAGCATCCTGAGGGCACTCAGGGCACTTTTGTTATCGTCGACAATCAGAATTTTACCGATTTGCATATTCGTGACCTGTATGATCAAATTTATCGAACTTTATGGGTACTTTCATGAAAGTGTCCAAATATTTTACATAATACAACCATTTTTTTGACATTTTCAAAACCCCCAATTTAAATATGATTCTGTAAATGTAATAGTTATATGATTGGCATTGCATTTGAATGGTAATGATAACATTCAATCAAAATGAATAGAAATTAATATTACCTTCCTTTTATAACATGATAAAAACTACAGACTTAACAAAGATTTTCCGCACGGACGAAGTAGAAACCACTGCCCTCGACCGTATCAGCCTGGATGTAAAAAAGGGTGAATTTCTGGCCATTATGGGGCCTTCGGGTTGTGGTAAGTCCACCCTTTTGAATATTATAGGACTGGTGGATCAGCCCTCTTCAGGTCATTACTATTTTGATGACCATCATGTGTCATCACTGAATGAAAATGAGCGTACCCGAATGCGTCGGGGAAATATCGGATTTGTATTCCAAAGCTTTAACCTGATTGACGACCTTACCGTTTTTGAGAATATTGAACTTCCGCTGGTGTATATGCATATCAGGGAATCAGAACGCAGAAAAAGTGTTGAAGCCATTTTAGAACGGATGAAAATAGGTCACCGGAAAAACCATTTTCCCCAGCAATTATCAGGTGGGCAGCAACAAAGGGTGGCCATTGCAAGAGCCGTTGTAGCCGGACCGAAGCTTATCCTTGCCGATGAACCCACCGGAAACCTAGATTCCAAAAATGGATTTGAGGTAATGAAACTATTATCCGGGCTGAACAAAGAAGGCACAACCATCATCATGGTAACGCATTCAGAGCATGATGCCGGTTTCTCGCACAGGGTTGTTAACCTGTTTGATGGCAGAATAAAATTATAATCCCCATGAAAAGATTTCTAACCGGTATGTTCCGGAATATGAAGCGCAATCTGCTGTTTTCAGTCATCAATCTTTCGGGTTTGATATTGGGATTTGTCTGCATTATAATCATTGCCCTTTGGATAAAAAATGAACTGAGCTATGACAATTTCCACAGGAACAGCCAGGATATTTACCGTGTTCACCGGTATTTTTATGATCCCAATGGCGCTGAAAATCTTCATCTGCCTTACGTTGCGCCTATCATCGCTCCCCTAATGGAGAAAGAATTCTCTGAAATAGCACATATTGCCAGAGCCTATCATACCGATATTGTCTTTTCTTCAAACAATCAGAAACTGGAAGAAAAAAAACTGTGTTTTGCAGATCCGGAAATACTTAAAATATTCACCTTCGAAGGATTGCCTGCTGATACAAGTTTGCTTACCAGGCCACTCACTGTTATACTCTCAGATGAAGCTGCAAAAAGATACTTTCATTCCGGGAATGCATTTGGCAAAACCCTTGAATTTAAGGACCCAAAAGGTACACCACATTACCTTGAAATTGTGGGGGTATTTAAGAAATGGAAACGAAACAGTCATTTTAGTCCTGATTTCCTGGTTTCATTCAGCACATTGGAGCACTTTGTTGGTCCTGATGAACTGAAGGACTGGGGAAGCAACAATTATGAAACGTTTGCCCTTATTCCTCATATGCCCGCAGACATGGATCAAAAGCTGGATGCATTTATCGATAAAAACCTCGATGACGGTACCAAATGGACCAAAATAAGGCTGGAACGCCTCACCGATATACATTTTAACTGGTACAGCAGCCTGTCATATATCTATATCCTGATATCCATCGCTTTTTTGATCCTTCATCCTTGGCAGCATTAATTATATGAATCTGAACGCTGCCATGTATTCAAAGCGGCTGAAAGACATAAACATCCGGAAAATAATCGGGGCATCACGTAAGCGGCTTGTTTTTCAGCTTATGGCAGAATCGGTTTTATTCTGTTTCATTGCACTTGTGATTGCTGAATACTTTGCGTCAATAGCTCTGCCGCAGATTAACAGGCTTTTCAGCAATCCTCTCAATTTCAGCTTCCGGGATAATCCTGACCTGATTTTTGGATTTATTGTGTTATCCATAGTTACGGGTATTGTTTCAGGTATTTATCCCCTGTTTATCATTTCGTCTGCTTCCTCAGGAGCAAACAGGAATAAAATGAATATCATTTTTGGAAAGACATCCTTTCGCAACGGACTGGTGGTCTTTCAATTCGTAGTTTCCATCGCCCTGATCATTTCATTCATGCTCGTGTCAAAGCAATTAAACTATCTTCAACATAAGGAACTTGGCCTGAATAAGGATAATATCATTGTCATTCCGGCCACACCCCAACTGATTGAAAAACTGGATGTTTTCCGCCAGCAGTTGTTGCATAATCCTGATATTGTATCAGTTACCGGTTCCAAACGTGTGCCTTCAGACGGATTATGGGATAACAGCGGTGCACGGGTCATTTCCGGTGGCAGCTCCACACCGATTGGATTCCGGCTGGCAAATGTGAGGGTGGATGATCGGTTCATTCCCACATACGGGATCAGGCTTTTGGCAGGAAGGAATTTTTATGAGCATGTTTCCGCGGATTCAGGCTACATTTTGAATGAAACAGCTGTAAAAAAGATCGGGTGGAAATCTCCTGATGAAGCAATTGGGCAAATCATTGATTATGGTAACCGGAAAGCCAGTGTAATTGGCGTTGTACAGGATTTCCATTACGAATCGCTCCATAACCCTATCAGCCCGATCATCATGTATTACGATCCCTCCTCATTTAACCTGATTTCCATCAGGATTGTTCCGGACAACGTCGAAAAAGCCATTTCCCTAATTGAAAAGACATGGCAGGGTTATAACAATGCAGATTACATTTTTTCATATGAATATTTAACCGAGCGTTATAAGAATTTGTATAAGGCCGAAGAAAACATCAGGACTATTTTCATTTATTGCATGATACTGGCCCTTTCAATTGCCATTCTCGGGTTGGTGGGTATGTCCGTATTCCTGACTGAAAGGCGTACAAAAGAAATCGGAATCCGAAAAGTGAATGGCGCGAAGGCAATTGAGGTAATGTTCATGTTAAATAAGGACTTCCTGAAATGGGTTGTCATTGCCTTTCTCATTGCATGTCCTATAGCCTGGTATGCCATGCATAAGTGGTTGCAAAACTTTGCCTATAAAACAACCCTGAGCTGGTGGGTATTTCTTGCTGCCGGAGTTGCAGCTCTTTTACTGGCATTATTTACGGTGAGTGTGCAGTCATATAAGGCTGCCTCCCGCAATCCTGTGGAAAGTCTAAAATATGAATAAGAAATGTATACGCTAAGCCTGAAATACTTTTTACGTATTAATTTACGTAATTTATTTACCTATAAGCGATTTGCCTTCATTAACATCATTGGCCTGTCGGTCGGAATCACGGTAAGTTTACTGATCCTCCTGTATATCCGTTATGAAACTTCATTCGACAATTTCAATCCCAATGCCGGCCAAATATACCGGATAGCCGCTGAAAACATCCAGGAAGGAACACTGGGTGCTACTACCCCGATTGCCTTATCTGATGTGCTAAAAAAGGATTACCCCGAAATAGACAGGGTGATTGGATTGATGAGAACCTGGGAAGGCATTAAGGTGGGAAAGGAAAGGTTTGAGAATGCAAATGGGGCTATTGTTGAAAAAGATTTCTTCAACTTATTTAATATCCCTCTGATAACAGGCAACCTGAGTTCCATTTTTAACGATCCCTTTGAAGCAGTTGTAACCAGTGAATTTGCCATCAAAATCTTTGGGGATGCCAATTCAATCGGAAAAACTTTTGAATATGAGAACCAGCTTTTTACAATTACAGGGCTTATCCGGCCCATCCCATCCAATTCCCTGTTCAAGGCGGATTTTTTTCTATCCGATGGGTACCGGTATAAATCCTATACTGACCTGAGCCAACGGTGGTATGAATTTGGTCTTTTCACTTTTGTTACCTTCAAAGGAGGAACGATTCCTGACGGTTTTGAACAAAGACTTTCCAATATTGAAAAACTGTATTATCCTGATTTTATGAAAAACAGGCACAATTACAGGGTGGTTCCTTTCAAGGGAAGTCATTTGAATGATTCACTTGAAAACGATCTGTCGCCATCGGTTTCGCCATTGTATCTGTGGTTGCTCTCCGCTATTGCCCTGGGTATCCTTGCCATTGCCTGCCTGAATTTCATGAATATCTCCATTTCGAATTCCGGAAAGCGAAATATGGAAACCGGGATAAAAAAAGTTCACGGTGCCACATCCGGTGCCATTGTAAGTGATGTATTCTTTGAACTCGCCATTATTGTATTGATCAGTCTGGCTATTTCTTTCCTCTCGGTTTACATTTTATTACCCTACTTCAATAAATTGGTGCAAAGAGAAATTGCTGTAAATCTTTCTGATCCTATTTTCTGGATTGGCATTTCTGGCTTTGGGGTGACCACTGTCCTGAGTTCCGGTCTGTATCCGGCCATGTTCTTCTCAAGGCCTGTACCGCTGAAAATACTGCTTCAGAAAAGAAACAGGATTAAAAGCAACATTACTTTTCAAAAAGGTTTTGTTGTACTGCAATTTACCCTTACCATTATCCTGGCAATAACCTTGCTTGTTCTGTTCAAGCAGATTTCGTTTTTGAGGAGACATGATACCGGATTTATAAAAGAAAACCTTATCACTATACCGGTCGGACTTCTCAGTAATAATGGAGATGAAAGAGCAAAACAATCCTCATTATATATTGAGTCAATTGAAAACTTCGGGGCCCGCTATGGTTTCGGAAAAGCATCCCTTACAGAATTTGTTCCTGGATTTGGATTCAGAAACCTGTTCAAGTTATATCCTGATACTGATGGTCCTGATGATGGAATAGAAATGCTTTCATGTGATGTGGATGAGAATTTCCTTGATGTTTATGGCCTCATCCTGATGCAGGGAAGGTTTTTTTCTGCCAGCTATGCGACGGATCGTGATGCCATTCTCATCAACGAATCAGCCTTCAAAAAGCTGGGATGGAAATCCATTGAGGGGAAATCCATCGGGCTGTTTTCAAAGGAAAATAGGAAAGAAGTGATAGGTGTTATCAGCGATATAAATGTAAATTCACTGCAACATCCCATCAGGCCAATGATTTACCAGTTTGGACGTCATCACAATTACCCCGGATTCCTGACTGTGAGGATACAGGCTTCTAAAAAGAAAGAAACAATAGAGTTTTTTAAAACCCAGTGGGTAAGAATGTTTCCTGACATACCTTTTGGATTTGAAAGCATTGATGAAAAATTTGAAACCGCTTATGGAGAAGAAGAAAGGCTGACACAAATTATCGGTATTTTTTCCGTCCTGGCGATCCTTTTGTCTCTCCTTGGCATACTGGCATTAAGTGCCCTTGAATCGGAGAGCAGGATAAAGGAAATCGGTATTCGCCGGGTAAACGGTGCAGGAGTGCGTGTTATTCTTTCCATGCTGAACAGAAGTTTTCTTAAACTGGTTGCGCTGGCATTCCTGATTGCCTGTCTGCCAGGTTGGTATGTCAGTAACCGTTGGCTCAGTCATTTTGCCTACCGGACAGAAATCAGCTGGTGGGTATTTGCAATAGCCGGATTTCTGACCCTGGCTGTTGCCTCTATTACAGTAAGTGTGCAATGCTATAAAGCTGCTTCACGCAATCCGGTTGATTGCCTGAAATATGAATAGTTATGCAGTTATGTAGTTGTGCAGTTGTGCAGTTGTGCAGTTCTGCGGTTCTGAGGTTTTGCGATTCTGCAATTCAAATACCAATTCCAGAAAATCCCGTAATATACTGCAAGACTGCATGACTAATTTAACATCGAACCGCAGAACTGCATAACTTTCATTCCGACCCCGCAAGAGCATCACTTAACCCGATCAGGATTTTTTCCCCCTTGCGGACCATATCTGTAATTTTTTGGGTATCAAAATCACGTTTGCTGAGATCAGGCTCTCCAATGAAGTCATTCAGATGGGCATCCAGTTCCTTTAGCAGGTTCATTGCCTGCGGATTGGCGGATTTACCTGCCAATTCCTTCAGGATCCGGATCTTTTCATAATCTACAATTCCCTCCCTGAGTTTTTCAAACCGTATGCTGCTGTTTCCGCCGGGGTAAACAAGGTAGCAGTCGCCTGCAGGCCATAGTGTATGCCTGGCATCCCTGACCGGATCAGCGGGCCAGGCATCATAAGCCCAGCGCAGAAATCCGTCATATCCATATGCTGATGCATACCAGCTCACATATCTTCCTTCAACCGGAGGCGAAAACACAAAGGTATTGGGCCTGGAAGGAGTGCAGCAAATATAAAAGGTGGTTGTGGCTCCTCTTGATCTACGCTCTGCCAGTTGTTTCTGACTGGGTTCACTGCCAATCACAGGTGAATAATCATCGAGGATCTGTGTCAGTTCGGGATGCCAGTCCCCTGCATAGGTGATCTTCCATTCCCTTGAATTTTCTTTGATGATTTTTGCTGCTGCCAGTGTATATTCCAAGGGATTTTCGTTAATTCCGAGGTATGTCATCTGCATCCATCCTTTCTTAAGAAGATGTGCTTTCAGGTCATTCAGAAATAGATTCCAGAATGATTTGAATTCCTTGGAACCGGGGGCCCATTCCTCATAAACATAATTCCCGGATGATTCATCCAGATACCGGAAGCGATGGCCCCAGGGAACCGGAGTATAAATTGTAATAGCTTCATCAATCCCTGTTTCCATGGCCAATTGCACATACTTGTCAAAAATGGCATAATCAAATTTCCAGTTCCCATCCTTGTGCTTGAGCCATTCAACCATGGTTCCCTCTATCATGTATGAATTATCTGACCAGGGCGAATGAACCACATAGGTTGTAATGTATTTACCACCAGCATCAGCATACAATTTCAAGTGTTTTCTCAAAAGTGCCAGATGCTCAACTGACCAGGGCTCAACATGATAGTACCACGCGATGACCCATGGGTTCTGCCAGAGGTCGAGTCTGTATTTCCAGTCATGCGGTTGCGGCAGTAACTGTTCCTGAACCCTGATCTTAACCGGGAGCCTGGTATGAAATTTTTCAGAGTATACCTCCACAATGCCACTGTATTCACCCGGCACTGCATCACGCGGAATATCAATGGAGATCCAAATGGGCCTTACTGAACGGCCGGGAAGATCAAACCGGTCAAATTTCTCGAGCCGGTCAGGCACCAGGAATGCTGTATCCGTTGAAACAGCATCACAGGTTTTACCTTTGTCACCATAAGGGTAATTTGACAAGACGTACCTCACCATACTGGCCGATATGATGTCCCTTTTAAGCAGGTGCCCCTTTGAATCAGAGAGATCCCCGGTTAAAATGCGGACCTGCTTCAAAGTATCCGGAGACCATACGAGCACCTGGGCATTCAGTCGTTCACCCTTCCATCCGGTTGCCTCCCATGAAGAAGAAACCCCTGACAACTGCGGGACCTCACTCCTTAAATAGAGTTCATTGGTGGTACCGAAAGCCACGTTCAGTGCGGATGATTGTTTTTGCCATAAACCTGGATCGGACGGTTTATCAAATGTAAATTCAGGTTGGTAATGCCAATCAGGGATCATCACCTTCCTGGGGTCAACCTGGCCTTTTTGCAGTTGTGAAAAGAGGTGTCCCATAAAAAATCCCGTCAGGATCAAAACGAGTGTTATTTTTTTCATTTATTCTGGTTTTGCTGCTTTCATTATCAAAATTGATCATTCTTTTCCTGATCCTGATAATCATTTTATAAAATTTGCTTTAAATAAAATATCCTCCTATATTATCTGAGGAAATTCTGATGATAATTTAATCAAACCACCTGAAAACGGAAAAAATGGAAAAACTAATTTCATGCTGCGGACTGAATTGTGAAGCCTGTGAAGCAAGAATTGCCACAGTTCAGAATGATGACAACCTGAGAAAAGCCACGGCCGAGAAGTGGCAAAAAATGTATAATGCTGCCAGCCTTACCCCTGATTCAATCAACTGCACCGGCTGCAGAATGGAAGGCGTTAAGTTCGGACATTGTGAAACCTGTAAAATTCGGCTTTGCGTGAATGAAAAGGGCTATGAAACCTGTGGCGACTGTGCCGAAATGGCTACATGCGACATAGTAGCTATGGTTCATAAATACGTGCCCGAAGCTGTAGAAAATCTCAAACGTTTAAACTAGGTTTACTGAAGAATGTTTATTTGAGCAAAAAAGACCGGCAAAAATGAAAACTAAAACTTCATGGCTGAAATCCCAGGCTTTACTATATCTGCTGATTTCAGCAGTCATATGCGTCATTTCCTGTAAAAGTCCTCACAGCACATCTGCCGGCCTTTTGAAAAATCCTTTGTCGGATTCACAGGCATGGGCCATTGTAATTCACGGAGGGGCTGGTCCGATGACAAAGGCAAATCTTGATACCGGCCTTGAAAGACAATACAAGGAGGCATTGAATATCGCGCTTCAAACAGGTAAGAAAATATTGGAGGATGGCGGCTCTGCTCTTGATGCCGTTGAAATGACAATCCGCGTAATGGAAGATAACCCGCTGTTTAATGCCGGCAGGGGAGCTGTTTTTACACACGAAGGGAAAAACGAACTGGATGCCTCCATCATGGATGGCTCTAACCTGGCGGCAGGAGCAGTTGCAGCAGTTACCAATATTAAAAATCCGATCAGCGCTGCCCGTATGGTGATGACCAGATCGCCGCATGTTTTATTAATCGGTGCCGGCGCTTCCCGGTTTGCAGAAGAACAGGGGCTTGAAATTGTACCCCCATCCTATTTTTTTACCCAAAGAAGGTGGGATGATCTGCAGGAAATTCTGAAGAAAGAAAAGAATGGAACAGTAGGCTGCTGCGCCCTTGACAGGCACGGAAATCTGGCGGCAGGAACCTCTACAGGAGGAATGGATAACAAACGGTATAACAGGATAGGGGATACACCCATCATTGGGGCAGGTACATACGCCAGCAATTCTACCTGCGCAGTTTCTGCAACCGGCCATGGGGAATATTTTATCCGGTTTACCGTGGCACATGACATATCAGCCCTGATGGAATACAAGGGGATGTCTGTCCGGGATGCAGCTGACCTGGTAGTGAATAAAAAACTGGTAAAGGCGGGTGGTTCAGGAGGCGTAATCAGCCTGGACAGGATAGGAAATGTTGCCATGATATTTAATTCAGATGGCATGTTTCGCGCTTTTGCCACCGCCGACGGGAAGGAAGATGTGCTCATTTATAAGCCCTGACAAAGTGTGTTGGAATAACCGGGCATTCCTGAAACAGGGGATGCGTTAAATCCTGTCTAGTATCATCTTATATCCCACTCCGTGCACCGTGAGGATGATTTTAGGATTGTTGGGGTCCGTTTCAATTTTATGCCTGAGCTTCATTATAAAATTATCAACTGTGCGGGTTGTGATATCATATTCAATACTCCACACGCTGCTCATCAGGTCATCGCGATGAACGGTTTTTCCGGCATTTTTGTAAAGGTAGTGCAACACTTCAAATTCCTTATGTGACATTTTCACCTCGCTATTTCCCTCCAGGGCCTGGTAATTTTTAAAACTAACCTGGATATTTCCGATATGGACCAGCGAAGATTCACCTGATTCTTCTTTTCCGGCCGGAGCCCTTCGCAATATGGCCTTGATCCTTGCCAGTAATTCCCGCAGGCTGAATGGCTTTGTAATATAATCATCAGCTCCGAGTTCGAGGCCCACCACTTTGTCAATTTCTTCTCCCTTGGCTGTTAGAAGAATTACCGGGGTTTCCACCCCTTCTTTTCTTGCCGTCCGGCAGATATCAAAACCCGAAACTCCGGGCAACATAACATCCAGGAGAATCAGGTCATAACTGCCATTCAAGACTTTTTGCAGGCCCAGGTTGCCTTCCATGGCAGTATCCACTTCATAACCCTCAATTTCAAGGTTGTCCTTCAACCCTTTTATCATGTTCAATTCATCTTCTACAATCAATATTTTTTTCATGACTGTTTTTTATTAACAGGGAACAAAAGTCTGAAAAGGGATCCTTCGCCGGGTGTACTATTTACGTAAATTTTTCCTTCATGCGCATCCATTATATGCTTTACAATGGCCAGACCCAGGCCTGAACCTTTAACCCTGTTGGCCAGATTTTTCCCGGTAACCCGGTAAAATTTATCAAAAATATACCGCTGATCTTTCCCGGTTATACCAATGCCATGATCCTCGACTTCAAGATAAACATAATCGTCCTTCCTGCCAGTCCTTATCATAACATGCTTATCGTCTTCACTGTACTTCATGGCATTATCAATCAGATTCACAAGAGCTTCAGCAACAGCATCCCTGTCGGTCCAAACAGGCGGCAACGAATTGTCAGGTTCAAATGAACAGGTAAAACCCTTGGTTTCGAGGGTATACCGGAAAGTCAGTGCGGTGCTTTCAACAATGTCATTCAGCAGGGTGGAACTGAATAAATACTTCCTTTTTTTATTGTCAATCTGTGAAAAACTTAGAATCCTGTTGACTATTCCGGAAAGTCGTGCTGTTTCGTTCAAAATCACTGAGTAGTATTCATTGACCTTGGCCTTGTCCTTTATGCGTCCCATTTCCAGTGTCTCGATATACATGCTGATCAATGCCAGTGGTGTGCGGATCTCATGGGAAACATTTGAAACAAAATCACTTTTGAGTTGCGAAAGTTCTACCTGCTTTGAAATATTTCTGAAAATCAGCCAGGCCCCAAAAATCAACAACAAATCCATTATGCCAATCACCATCAGATTCCTTTTCATTCTGTCCCTTGCCAGATCGCTAATAGTAAGGTTTTTCAATTCAATGCCCATCTTATAATCCTTCATCAGCCAGAAGGGCTTTTTATTGGACACTTTACCTGCGTCGATTTGCTTGTTTGTCAAATAAAAAGGCTTTTCCTCGCCTTCCCGGTAGGCCGCTATATAAAATTTGCCCCTTGCAATTTCCTGCATTTTAGGATCCAGAACCTGGCTAATGAAGGCTTCGGGCTTAATAACCAGAACATTTATGATTTCATTCCCATTTACTTTGGACAAAAACACGATCCACTGTATGCCAATGTCCGTATTTCCGATTGTTTCAATTTTTCTGTATCCACCTCTGAGATAAGTGCTTAAACGAAGCAGGGTTTTTTTATTGACTTTTCAGGGCTGCCAATATTTCCTTCTGCATTTTGCTGTCAATCCGTATCTCCGGGTACAGATCCCAGAAAATTCATCTTTTCATCAAAAAGTTGCATGCTGATTACCGGCGGCATTTCCTTGATCAGTGTATTCAGCTTCTGAATATCTTCCGGCTTATTGCTGTTCATGCTATGCTCAATCCGGCTGGCGAGGTTGCCTACTATATCATCAGAATATTGATTGATAGAAAAGAGAATCGCATCGAGCTGGTTCCTGTAAATGTCCTGGATTACTTTTTCATTCTGCCTGAGGTTACCGATCTCAAAAACCGAAAAGACCAAAAGTGGCATCACGATGATTAACAGGATCAGCAGTCCGATTTTTCGTAATGAAGAATTCACAAAACGATATTTTTCTAAAGTTAAGTATTTTGGCAGACAATATGTAAAACAGAAAGCGTAGTCTGCAGGCTACGCTTCTCAAATCAATGTTACTGGTTTGTTTTATTCCTTCTCCAGTAGTCAATATACTTTGTCTGGCTGATAATACCAACAGGTCCCTCATAAATACCGCCTATACCTCCGGTATCCAGCACCCTAACTGCAATGACATACTTTTGTCCTTTCTTCAGAAAACCGGCCGGCAGGTAATAGCCACGGAATGCATTATACTCAGCACTCGGATAAACATCACGATTCGATTTTGTAGGGAAGGTACCCGTTGATCCCACAAGGGTTCCATTAATATAAACCTGGTCGATATCATCTATCTTGCCCATAAGAATTACCATTCTGTCTTCTGACGTATTGCCATTATATGTAAATGTTTTGCGATACCAGGCATATCCGTCGTAATCCCTGTATCCCTGATCCTCCCAACGGGCCGGTACCAAAATTTCATCCCAGAGGCTATCATCAAAATCAACATCTTTACGTCTGATGTCATCTCCTGGCCTGAATTTCCACAAAGACTGCAGGTTGACATCAAAACTAACTGAGGCCTTTCCGCCATATATTCCGATTTCACCACCGACTATTCCCCCGGCATCATAAGAATCATAAACCTTTAACTGCAATCACATTCAACCCATCGAAGTTGATGTATTCTTCAGGTAAATAATAAATACGTTCGGCATTGTATGCTGTAACAAAATGAGGAGGAAAGCCACCGCTTGAACCAATTTTACGCCCGTTCAGATATACTTCATCCACATCATCGATATATCCCATGTTCAGGTATAGCATCCGGCCTTTCAGACTGGAAGAAATTGAGATTTTTTTCCTGTAAAATGCATAACCGTTATAACCGTTAAATCCCTGATCCTCCCAATTGGAAGGAACTTTGATGGTTTCCCAGCCGCTGTCATTAAATTTGGGAGAAATCCAGTCGCTGCTGATGCCGATTGAGAAGGACCAGCCACCTTTCAGACTTTGAATAAGTGAAAGATCTTCCCGGGCTGCACTCAATTGCTGAGGCCCGGCAAGCAAGCAGAAAAAGGTGATTGCTAATGGTAATCTCATTTTGTGAAGTGTATATTGTGAATTCATGTTTATCCCTCCTCAATCAATTTTCAAAAAATGAATCGTATACAAAATCCCAGAAAGACTGGTTTGAATAATGTTTGTTTTTGTAACTGCGATAGTTATCACTTGTCATGATTCCTATAGGCCCTTCGTATATTCCTCCGCGGAGTTGTGAGTCATATACCCTGATTGCAATGGTGTTATTACCATCGGCTTTCAATAATCCTTCCGGAATCTTATAAACGCGACGGGCATTGTATTCCCATCCGGTTCGTTTGTATTCTCCGTCCCGTTTAAGGTCATAAACGCTTCCAATGAATTTGCCATTCAGATAAACCTCATCAATGTCATCGATCTTTCCGAGGGAGAGGTATAAATTATGTGAATTGAAATTCCTGGGCAGATTGAATTTTAAACGGTACCATGCGTAACCATTATAATCATCATAGCCCTCGTTTTCCCATTCCGAAGGTACATTGATGGATTTCCATGCCTCATCATTGAAATCGGGGGAACGCCAGTCCTTGCTGTCACCGGTACGAAACTTCCATCCGCGGCTTAAATTCAGGTCGAGAAAATCATTGTCAATATCCACATACATTCCGATCTTTCCGTCAAGGATCCCTCCTTCCAGAAAGGTATCATATACCCTGATGGCAATTACAGCATCCTGGTTAGCTTTGAGATAACCCGGGGGTATGGTATATTTCCTGGTTTTATCATAGGAAGTTTTAAAGTTTGGAGGAAACTTGCCTGATTTTCCAAGCAATTTTCCGTTGAGGTAAACCTCATCGGCATCATCTATCCGTCCAAGCATCAAATAAATTGTATAGTTGGAAGGAACTTCACCCACATGGATTTTTTTGCGGTACCACGCATATCCGTTGTAATCGTTATAACCCTGACTTTCCCATTTGCCCGGCACATTTAGCTCGTCCCATTTGGAATCGTCGTATGAAAAGCCTGCCCATCGGATATCATCGCCAATTGAAAATTTCCAGAACCCGGACAGGGAGGTCAGTTTCCGTAATTCTTCAGCATGAGACGATATACCAATAAGCAGGATATATGAGAGAATGACTGTTCGTTTAAGAAAATTTGCTTTCATATCGTAAGGTTTCAAAATGTCTTTTCTAAAAGTGCTTTGCAGTATTACAAGCTTCATTACATAATTATCATTGTGGCCTCATAGTTTTTACCTGAGGACATCTTTTGACCATCACCCGAATCATCAATATCTGAATGGGTACATGGCATAATTTCTTTTGCCTGGTAATCAAGATTAATGGGTGTAGGATTTTCGGACCCATTGACGAAATTTACAGATGAAACTGAATGGTCGTGATAGTTCATCAAACTGGCCGAGAACATGATGAACAACGTGGCAATTACTTTTATCCGTTTCATGGTTTCAATCTTTAGGGTATAGCCTGCTTAATTATGAGATCAAAATTACATGCACTTAAGAGAAACGCTGTCACAGCCAGGTAAAGAATTGTCACGAATTGTCACGGGATTGTAAAATCTTACTTCAAATGATGAGGATTTCCCAAATTTTAAACGCCGAGTGCACAGAGATAGGCGCAAAGAGCGCTAAAGAGGTCGCTGAGAAATCTCATTGCATTCGATTTAACCGATATCGGTGGTAGGACATAGATATTCAGAAAGATCAGCGAAAATCTGTGAAAATTTGCGAGAAACACTTCTCCTTTTTACTCTGTGTATTCTCTGTGTCACTCTGTGTAACTATTTTGACCCTTTTTTGTTGCTGGAATAAAAATCTGCGGGATCTGCGAAAATCTGCGAGAAAAAAGCCTCGTTGTGAGAAATAAATTCTGCGGGATCCGCGAGATATGCAAGAAAAAAGTGATTTGTACAGTTCAATCAGGCGTAAATTTCTGTAAGTTTGAATTTGAAACAACTAACTACGCCAAAATGCCTCTGAATCAATACCGATTAAATAAGCCGGTCATATATCTGCTTCTTTTTTCTATGTTATTTTCCAGTATCTGCTTTGGACAAAAATCAAAAAATACACAGGATGATGCAATATATCAGAAGCTGGCCCGCGATATATTCAGGGAGCTTATAGAAATAAATACAACAACCAGTAAAGGCAGTACAGCGGCGGCTGAGGCCATGGCTGCAAGGCTCAGGGATGCCGGCTTCACCTCTAATGATATTCAGATAACAGGACCCGATCCACTATATATGAATCTGGTGGTCAGATACCATGGTAAGGGTACATTACGGCCTGTTTTATTTATATGTCACCTTGATGTGGTGGAGGCATTACCTCAGGACTGGTCATCAGATCCGTTCACCTTCCTTGAAAAAGACGGGTATTTCTATGGTCGGGGTACCACAGATGTGAAATGTGAGGATGCAGATCTTATCACCAATCTTATCCGGTTAAAACAGGAAAAGTTTGTTCCCGACCGTGATATTATCGTGGCACTGACCGCTGATGAGGAAGGAGGCTCCAACAATGGTGTAAACTGGCTTCTGACAAACAGACGTGATCTGATCGATGCTGAATTCGGTATTAATCCGGATGGCGGCGGCGGATCTCTTAAAGACGGCAAGCATATGGCAATGGATGTTCAAACCAGTGAGAAAATATATGCATCATTTGATGTCACTGCCAGGAATAAGGGTGGACATAGTTCACTTCCTGTAAAAGATAATGCGATATACGAGCTTTCTGAAGGAATTATCCGCCTTTCGCAATTCAACTTTCCTGTAAGGCTCAATGAAACAACACGCAGTTATTTTGAACAAGCTGCACTAAAAGAAACCGGACAGGTTAAGTCGGATATTCTGACCATACTTCAAAACCCATCTGACACGGCAGCTGCAAACCGGCTGGCAGCCTCCTCGGCTTACTATAATGCCATGATGCGGACTACCTGTGTGGCAACCATGCTGGATGGGGGACATGCTGAAAATGCCTTGCCACAAACAGCCACTGCCAATGTAAATTGCAGGATGCTTCCCGAGGATAATCCTGAAAATGTATTGGCCAATCTGAAAAAGGTTATCGCTGATACATCCATTTCCGTTACATGCACTTATTCATCTTTTGTCGCTCCCTTGTCACCACTTAGGGATAACGTGAGGATACCGGTTGAGCAAATCTCTGCATCGATGTGGCCGGGAGTTAAAGTATCCCCGGTAATGTCAACTGGCGCCACAGACAGTAAATATCTGCGAAGGGCAGGAATTCCGGCTTATGGAATTTCGGGGATGTTCACTGATATGGATGATGTGCGTGCCCATGGACGAGATGAACGGATCGGGGTAAGCGATTTCTACCAGGGAGTAGAATTTATGTATAATTTTATAAAGGAAGTTTCAATAGCCGTTGGCTTAAGCCAACGGTAAATTAATAACCCTATTTGGCAGGATCAATGAATAACCCAATAATTGATATCAATAATCTCTCAAAATTCTACGGGAAGGTAAGGGGAATTGAAAAAGTAAATCTGCAAATCTCCGAAGGCGAAATCTTCGGGTTTATCGGACCTAATGGTGCGGGTAAATCAACCACAATACGTATTCTGCTGAACCTGATCTTTCCAACCAGCGGAAGGGCAAAGATCATGGGGATGGATGTAATCACAAAAACAAAAAATATAAAGAAACTGGTCGGGTATGTTCCTTCCGATGCCAATGCTTATGGCTACATGAACGTTCTTGAATTTCTGCAGTATTGTCAGCGGTTTAATCACAAGAATAATAATGGCCAGCGGATCAGTGAGCTTTCCTCCTTGTTTGAACTTGATCTGAAACGCAAGATTTCAGATCTGTCCATGGGAAACCGAAAAAAGGTGGCCATTGTGCAAAGCTTGTTACACCAACCACGGCTACTGATCCTGGATGAGCCAACCACAGGACTGGATCCCCTGATGCAGGCGAAATTCTTTGAATTGCTCCGATTGGAAAATCAAAGAGGAATGACCATTTTCTTCTCCTCCCACATTCTGAACGAGGTTCAAATGCTATGTAAACGTGTTGCAATCATTAAAGAAGGAAGAATTATCCAACTCGAGGATATTGAGAATCTCAGGAATAAGCAACTAAAAAAGGTGATTATCGGATTTGCTGACAATGTAAGCAGTGAAACCATCATGATGCCGGGAATAGTAGGTTTGACAAAGCATGCAGGTAACAGGATTTCATTTACTTATTCTGGCAAAATACAAGAATTAATATCTTTCCTGTCGGGAAAAACAATAACTGACCTCATCATTGAAGAACCCTCCCTGGAGGAGATATTCATGCATTATTACAAATAAACCCGGCTAAATGAACAAAAATCTTTTTTTGAAAGAGATGCAAAGAAATGCAATGAGCCTGTTTCTATGGATCATTGTAATCACGCTTCTGATCTCTTTTACCATGTCGGTTTACCAGTCCTTTGTTGAAAACCGTACCAAGGTAATGGGGATGCTTAGCCTGGTTCCCAAAGGTGCACTGCAATTCAAGGGAATTTCAAATGTCAATGACCTGATTTCCGTACTGGGTTTTTATGCGGTGAATAACGTCATTTACATGATGGTGCTTGGAAGCATCTTTGCCATAGTTTTGGGTTCCAATATTTTACTCAAAGAGGAATACAATAAAACTGCCGAATTCCTCCTTACAAAACCACTGACCCGGAGTGAGATTTTTTTCAGTAAGCTGGCAGTCATATTTATCCACGTGATTATTTTGAATGTGGTTACCGCCCTGGCAGGCTTCATCAGCATGAAACTGTTCCAAAAAAATCCTTTCAGTATGGGAGCATTTCTCATCCTTTCGCTTTACACCCTCCTGCTGAACATGTTCTTTGGTGCAACCGGACTATTCCTTTCGAACCTGGTCAGAAGACCCAGGCCCATTACCACGCTATGCATCGGAATGGTATTGTTCCTGTATTTTCTATTTACTCTCTCGAAAATTACAGAAAGTGCCTCCAGGATCGGTTATATCAGTCCGTTTAAATATGTCAACATGGAAGTAACCAATCCCGCCTATCACCTGGAACTCTGGAATGTAATATATTTTACAGGTTTTACCTTGCTCCTGACAGTAATTTCTTACAGGCTCTATCTCAGGAAGGATATCTATTTATAGTATCTCCTGAAAAGTGTTGTTACAGTGTGCCCTCCGAATCCAAATGTGTTATTGAGTGCGACATCTACCTTATGCTTTGTAGCTGAAAGCGGGGTCAGGTCAATTTTTGGATTGATCTCTTCATCCGGTTCAAGCAGGTTGATCGTGGGCGGAATTATATTATCTTCAATAGCTTTCAGACAGGCGATGGCCTCAATGGCGCCGGCACCTCCCAGCAAATGACCTGTCATTGACTTGGTAGCACTTACATGAATATTGGATAAGTGGGAATTGAATACCTTTTCAATCGCCTTATATTCACTAACGTCACCCAACGGCGTTGAAGTGGCATGCGCATTGATATAATCTACGTCCCCGGGAGTCAATCCGGCATCTTTTATAGCTCCTTCCATTGCCAGTATAGCACCTAATCCATCAGGATGCGTGGCAACAATATGGTGAGCATCTGACGCGGCGCCGTACCCTGCCAGCTCACAATATATCTTTGCCCCTCTTTTCAGGGCATGTTCAAGTTCTTCCACCATCAATATACCTGAACCTTCCCCGATCACAAAACCATCGCGTGACTTGTCGAATGGACGGGAAGCAAGTGCCGGAGAATCATTTAAGGTAGATAAGGCTTTTATTGAATTAAATCCGCCAACTGAAGCTTCAATGATAGGTGCTTCCGAACCACCTGCGATCACAATTTCTGTACGCCCGTTCCTGATCAGGTCCAGTGCGTTGGCAATGGCATTATTCGACGAAGCGCAGGCCGATATCAGTGTATAGCTTACTCCATGAAATCCATAGCGGATAGAAACCTGTCCTGCAGCAATATTGGGGATCATTTTTGTAATAAAGAAAGGGCTGAAGCGAGGGTTTCTGCCATTTTGACCAAAACTCAGAATTTCATCCTCAAACGTGGTCATTCCTCCCATTCCGGTTGCAATGATCACACCAACCATGTTTTTGTCTACCTTTTCAAGATCGATCCCTGAATCCTTTATGCATTCATTGGTGGCAACAAGGGCATACTGTGTGAACAGATCAAGCTTTCTGGCATCCTGTTTATCCAGGATTTGAAGGGGATCAAAATTCTTGACCTCACAGGCAAATTTTGTTTTATGAAGGGTGGTGTCAAATTTTGTAATGGCTGCTGCTCCACTTTTCCCATCTTTCAAATTTCGCCAGAAATCCGCAACATTGTTCCCGATGGGTGTAACAGCCCCGATCCCTGTTATGACAGCTCTTTTCATATGTGTATTTTTGTAAATAATCTTTAAAAACTAGTCTTCTCCTTTTTCCATCGTCACCAGTCACAAGTTACCAGTCACTTTTCATCAATCACTGTTCCAATAATTGTCTGATATACGCTCTTATATTCCAGCCTATCTAAAATTCGTGCCAATTGCATACTTGCAATCAGACTTGATAATAAAACTACTGCTTTATTTTTTGGTTCCTCCTTAAATATAAAGATTTTTTTTGTTTTCCGGATTCCGGTATTGAGGTCAGCCGGTTTAGTTATCGGTTCAGAACCGGCAGCACCACGCTGCTCGCATGCTCCCGGTCATGATGGATACGGATGCTGGCTTTTTGGAAATCCTCTGCTTTTGCTTCATAAATATTGACAAACTTCTGCGGATTCCTGTCCGCAAGCGGAAACCAGCTGCTCTGTATCTGAACCATGATGCAGTGCCCCTTCTTAAACGTATGGGCCACATCGCCAATATTAAAAGTCACCTTTTCAATTTTATCCGGAGTAAAAGGTTCGGGTTTTTCATAGCTGCTCCTGTAGCGGCCCCTGAATATTTCGCCATGCACCAGCATCTCATAACCACCCATCGGATAGTTGCCAGGTGTTTCTATGGATGAATAAATGTCTACCTCATTATAAGAAAGGCTGTCGGGAAAAACATCGATCAGTTTTACGACGAAGTCAGCATCCGTTGTCGAAATTGACACATATAAATCAGCGGTGACAATCCCGGTTAAAGTAACATCATCCTTTAATACTGAAGTTTTAAATGCCAGCACATCGGTCCTTCGGCCAGCAAACCGCTGGTCATCCGTCATATAATTCCGGGTCCTGTTGAAATGAATATATTCGGTATAGGGAACAGGTTTTGCCGGATCACTTGTATATTCATCGAATCCGCCTTTGACACCGGGCAAGTTCCATTCCATCTGACCCTTTTCATGCAGAAATAATGCCCTGTCAGTTTTACCTTCAGGAGGCCACTGATCAAAATGATGCCATGTATTTTGGCCCGTTATAAAAATATTGGCTTCGGAAATTCCTGAAATATCACCCTTCCCCTTGAGAAAATAATTAAAGAATGGAATTTCAATATTTTGTTGATACCACGCCGAAGTGTTGCTGTTAAAATAAATATTTCCCATATGTGTTCCATCGTCATGTGCCCATTGAGTATGATACCATGGCCCCATCACGAGCCTGTTAAACTCCTTCCCGGGATTGTTCTTTTCTGCCGCCAGATATGAATTCCATGCACCCCAGTTGTCTTCTGCATCGAACAGCCCCCCTACCCATAGCATAGCGGGACGAAGGTTTTTAGTGGCATTTCTTGCATCACGTGCTTTCCACCAGTCATCATAATTGGGATGTGCAAACATATCTTTCCAGAATTCAACACTATCGCCGTTTATTTTGGCAAATTCTGACAAGGGGCCTTTTTCAAGATAGAATTTATAATTGTCATGTACCGTAAAGTCGATCGTCTGTGGTGAAACATTCACCGGGTGAGGATGTGGCAGTCCAAAACCGTTTCCCATGGGGGAGTAAAAGCTGAATGCATCCATAATAAAGAATGCACCGTTATGGTGGAAATCATCTCCTATGAACCAGTTGGTGACCGGGGCCTGGGGACTCACAGCCACAAGTGCCGGATGGTTGCTGGCTGCAGCCATGGTTGAATAAAAGCCCGGGTATGAAATCCCGAAAACACCCACTTTCCCATTGTTATGTGAAATATTTTTTATGATCCATTCAATGGCATCGTAGGTATCACTGGCTTCATCAATGTCATTGTTTGTTTTTTTATCCGGATTGAATGGCCTGATATCCACAAATTTTCCCTCACTCATCCACCTTCCGCGAACATCCTGGGTTATCATAATGTATCCTTCCTTCAGGTATTCCTTCAGATAGGAATCCCAAAAGTCCCTGAAGTTATCTGCTCCATAGGGAGCACAGGAATATGGCGTGCGTTCGATCAATACCGGATGATTTTCGGATGAATCTTTGGGATAGTAAATGGATGTAAACAGTTTCACACCGTCCCGCATGGGAATCTGCCGCTCGATTTTAACATAATTCTTGAAAACCCATGCTTTGTCAATATCCTGGGCAGAAACCGAATAGTAAACTATAGCAGAAACAACGAGGAAGAGGTATCTTTTCATAGTCAAAGGATTAGCGTATTCCCAACTGTTTTTTTACCCATTCCACCCTATCTTTCCTGACCTCCGGTATCATCATTTCATGCTCTGTATCATACCATTTTACAAGCTTGGGTTCACTGGCGGCATTATAAAATTGAATGGCTGTTTCTTTGGTTATATAAATGTCGTTGTTTGCAAATTGAAAGAAAAGTGCCGTAGGTTTTGCATTTGAAATGTACCCGATCGGATCAACAGGTGCAAGTGACTTCCTGTATTTTTCATCGCCGCCTTCTGAAGGTTTTTTCCAGTATTTCAAGGACCAGTCACCAAAATTACCCATGCCGGCAACCAGCGCACAAGCTTTCACCCTTTTGTCAATGCCGGCCATAATGGAGCCAAACATTGCGCCGTAATCATGACCGATAAAGGCAATCCGCTCATTATCAATCCCTGGCTGCATAAGCAGAATATCGATAGCCCTGCGAAGATCGATGGTTTGGTCAATCACCTGCCTTCTGTCTTTTTCACCCGAAACCGGAGACTCCGTCCATGGAAAATATCCCTGGATCAATATCGAAAGTACAGAATGATCCGCCATTTCAACGGCTTCATCCAGGAACTCATTCCGGTTGCCATTTGGACGTCCGAGCCAGTGAAAATATACAATCCCGGCATAGGGTGGCTGTGAAGAAGGCATTACAAGGTATGCCTTAATCCTATCATGAGCAGGATTGCAGGAGATAAAACTGATACCCCTTACAAGAATATTGTTTTTGTAAAAGGCTGAATCTTTGCTGATCTTATAATCTGCTTTTGCATCATAGGAAAACTGACCGGCGTTTGCCTGGGCATGTAACATACCTGGAACAAGAAGCACCAGGCTGGTTATCCAGAATACCTTCAATATGATGTTATGTTTCATATGGAGTTGATCAGGTGCATTTTTTGGCTATTTGTAATTTTCCAACAATTCAAGAATGCATCCCAGGTTTTTTGAAGCATCAATATAACTATAAGCCCCACCATCCCATCCGCCACGTTGAACGGTTGGATTTCCCTGCATTTCAAACCGTTTTTCCACTCCGTCAATGCCCTTAATCTGAAAGGCAATATGGTGTATGCCTTCCCCATGTTTGTCAAGGTATTCCTGCCAGGTACTTTTGCCGCCCATGGGTTCAATAAGCTCTATCTGAATGTTTTCAAGTGTTACAAAAGCAAGTTTGGCTTTTGCATCGGAAGATTTGCCCATGTAAAGTGTTGGTCTTGATGAATTGGATTCGGCAATGCTTACTTCAGGAGCTTTTATACCGAGTAATTCAGCCCAGGCATTGCGGGCCGCATCAATATCCTTTACAACTATAGCCACCTGGGCCATATTTTTAGAAGTAATTACCGGGTTGTCCGTCTTTTTATGTTCCGAATAAAATGCTACGGAGACAATCCCAACTATTAATATGAATGCAACCAGAATATTTTTCATGGATTTCAGATTTTGGATTTTATTACTGAAATAAAGTTAAAGAAATTTCACCACAAACGACCTAAAGGATATCACGAAGGACACAATGCATTATTATTACAAAAGGCATTTATTAAATGCCACAAAGTCACTAAGGCACAAAGCATGCAATATTGCTTTGTGCCTTAGTGCCTTTGTGGCAACAATACTTTGAGTCCCTTTGTGTTCAGCCTTTAGGTCCTTTACTCCTGTTTGAATCTTCCCAGATCGTTGATATTGGATATACGTATCCGCTCCCACCGTTCCTTGTTTTCGCCCCTTGCATTACGCAAAAAAACCTCGAGTGATTTCCAGTATACTGAATCCCGGTTGGTATCGAGCATGAGCAAATAGCCCATGATTATATTTCCGGCCATTTCAACCAAACGGCGGGCGTGAAAATCAACGTATTCACTATCTCCGACAGAGGTTACCCTGTTAGCCGCTTCCTCATACTCCTCGGTCATGCTGATTAATATCCGCCTGTAAGTCTGCAGTTCAGGTTTTATTTCTGTCATCTCATATTCCCTGATCTGTGCAAGATAACCACCGGTTGTAATTCCCCGTATGGCGGCAACTACCTGCAATTGTGTCGTTCCCTCATAAATTGATGTGATGCGGGCATCCCGGTAGATCCGTTCAATCGGGTAATCTTTCATGAATCCTGAACCACCATGTATCTGGAGAGAATCATACGCCAGCTTGTTGCAATATTCCGAAGCAATACCCTTTACAAGAGGAGTATAGATATCGTTCAGTTTTTCGTACTTCTTCATTTCTTCCTGTTCCGGTTTTTCAAGCTTATGCTTGGCGGACAGATAATTATAGGATTTATAGATGTCCACGAAACGGGTGGTTTCGTACATCAGGCTTCTCACTGCATCCAGTCTGGCTTTCATTGTGGACAGCATTTCATAGATGGCCGGGAACTTGATAATGGGCTTTCCGAATTGTTCCCTTTCTCTAGCAAAATTCAATGCTTCACGATAAGCCGCTTCTGCAATGCCAACAGACTGGGCGGCAATTCCCAGCCTGGCACCATTCATCAATGACATCACGTATTTGATAAGTCCGAGCCTGCGTTTTCCAACCAGCTCGGCAGGAGCATTTTTAAATACAAGTTCACAGGTAGGTGAGCCAATAATTCCCATTTTATGCTCAATACGCCTTACAGTCACACCCTGGTTTATCCTGTCGAAAATGAACATCGATAATCCACGTGCATCGGTTGAACCTTCTTCCGTGCGGGCCAGAACAAGGGAAATTTCTCCATCTCCATTGGTGATAAACCTTTTCACGCCGTTCAGATACCATTTTTGATCTGTTTCATTGAAGGTAGCTTTTAGCATCACAGCCTGCAGGTCGGATCCGGCATCCGGCTCAGTAAGGTCCATTGCCATGGTGGCTCCCTTTGAAACGCGGGGAAGAAATCTTTTCTTCTGCTCTTCGGTGGCAAACTCATGAATTGTTTCAGCACAATCCTGAAGCCCCCAGATATTTACAAAACTGGCATCTGCCCGTGATACAATGTCAGCAATCATAGTATAAGGAACCATCGGAAAATTAAGACCCTCATATTCCCTTGGAAGTGTAATACCCATCAAACCTGCCTTTATGATGGCATCCAGGTTTTCCTTTGTACCCCTGGCATAGGTTACTCCCTTTTCGCCAAGTTCAGGACCTTCCTGGTCCACACTTTCCGCATTGGGTGAGATTATATTGGCACATATGTCACCTACAATTTCAAGTACCTTGTCATAGCTGTCCATCGCATCCTCAAAATCAACCGGCGCGTAATCGTAATGCGTTTTATCAATGTAATTACGTTCTTTTAAAGCCACAATTTTCTTCATCAACGGATGGGTCAGATGAAATCTCAGTTCGGGATTATCTAAATAGAAATTGTCCATTATCATTATTTGTTTTTGAGCGAAAAGACTGTTCAGATTAATCACTTGGTATTTTGTTTGTAATATTTGATCATTTTGGGGATTATAACTTCCAGGTCACCGGTAATAACATAATCTGCGATTTTATTAATAGGAGCTCCGGGATCATTGTTTATGGATACAATAAGTGCAGAATCCTGCATACCGGCAATATGCTGTATCTGTCCTGATATTCCGCAGGCAATATACATCTTGGGACGAACAGTTACTCCCGTTTGTCCGATTTGCCTTTCATGACCGGCAAACCCGGCATCTACTGCTGCCCTTGAAGCACCAACCTCACCCCCAATAGTATCTGCCAGCTGGTACAGCAATTGAAAATTTTCCTTTGATCCTACTCCGTACCCCCCGGCAATGATGACAGAAGCGTTTTTGATGCTAACTTTTGAAGCCTCCATGTGTCTTTCAATAACCTCCACGACAAAATCAGTGTCCTGTACATATTGACCCAGATCAAGCCGCACTAATTCACCCTTATGGGTATCTGAATAAATTTCCTTTTTCATAACGCCTTCACGGACCGTTGCCATTTGCGGACGGTTATCCGGGTTAATAATAGTGGCAACGATATTTCCGCCAAAAGCCGGGCGTATCTGGTAAAGCAGATCGGTATACACTTTCCCTTCGCGCTTATCCTCATGGTCACCGATTTCCAGACTTGTGCAATCCGCTGTGAGACCGCTTTTCAACGCTGAAGATATTCGTGGCCCAAGATCCCGGCCAAAGGTTGAGGCACCCAACAGAGCAATCTGCGGATTTTCTTCCCGGAATAATTTTACAGCTATTGAAGTATACGGCAAGGTGGTGAATATCTCCAGTCTGGGATCATCAGCGATCCATACCTTGTCGGCTCCATACATGTGAAGCTGTTTTTCCATGCCATCCAGTTTATGCCCGATCACCAGGGCTTCGAGCTTGCATTTAAGCTGATTGGCAAGAGAACGGCCTTTTGTCATCAGCTCCAGACTGACATCTACAATTTTTCCGTCTTCAATTTCACAGATTACAAAAATGTTGTTCACAATAGGTGGTATTTGTTGAGTACTACTAAAGTTTTATGGGAAGAGCGGTATTTTTTATCCAATGGTGTGGTTATCGATCAGTTCCTTCATGAAACCATTGATACCCTCATCATCGGGTGATATTATCCGGGTTTCCTTAGCCTGGAAAACTATATTCTCAATTTTCTTCACCTTGGTAGGGGAACCGGAAAGTCCCAGTTGCTCAATATCGGTTTCAATGTCATTTACGCTCCATTCAGGGATGTCGAGATAAGGACGCTCATTGTATAGGGTAAAGTAATCTTCTGATGCGTCCTGACGTTCAGTAATAGTTCTTGCATGTTTGAATTTCATTAATGCACGTGCATTTCTTGGCCGGCAATCGGGAGCAGAACTGTTTATAGTAATCACACAGGGCATCGGTGCTTTAATCATTTCGACCCCGCGTTCCAACCTTCTTTTCATTATAATTTTTGCATCTTCCGGGCTTTGAATTTCCTCCACATAGGTAATCTGCGGAAGTCCAAGCTTTTCGGCAACCTGGGGTCCAACCTGGGCCGTATCCCCGTCAATGGCCTGGCGTCCGGCAATAATCAGATCATAATCCCCGATTTTTCGGATAGCGCAGGCCAGGGCATATGAAGTTGCCAGTGTATCCGCACCCGCAAATGCCCTGTCAGTTAATAAGATACCTTCGTCAGCACCACGATACATAGCTTCACGGATTATTTCAGCAGCCCTGCCCGGTCCCATGGTTAAAACAGTGATCCGTGTTCCGGGATGTTTATCCTTCAATCGCAATGCCTGTTCAAGTGCATTCAGATCTTCAGGATTAAATATGGCAGCCAGCGCAGCACGGTTTACTGTACCATCGGCCTTCATGGCATCTTTACCCACATTACGCGTATCGGGCACCTGCTTTGCCAATACAATGATTTTTAAGTTCTGCATAAATATTGAACCGGTTTTTAAAAAAATTGGATGGCAAATGTAGAAAAAAGCTTCAATCTAAATGGTTTTCTATTTAGAAATTGTTTTTACAAATTACTTAAGACTTCAAATAAGACAGTTGTTCCTGCATCCTTTTAAATAAAATGTTGTCCTTAGGTATTGACGGGCATAAATTAATCGCAACGGATATTCCACGTTCATCCCTGCAATATCCACAACCATCATTTTTAATTTTTTATGCATTCGGAAATGGCCTTATTTAGATGAAATTTAAAGAAAACATGAAAGTTAAAACGTCAATCAGAGTCATTGCGCTTATAGTGGCAGTCCTTGGCCTTAGTCCACTGAATGCTCAGAAAGTCGTACAAACCGTTAAAGGAATTGTATATGACAAGCAATCAAAGGTAAGCCTTCCCGGTGCCACCGTATACATTGCAGAAACAAACCCGGTAAAGGGTACAATTACGGATGAGAACGGCCATTTCAGGATTGAAAATGTTGAAACCGGCCGAATCCGGGTCTGCGTAAGGTATCTGGGATATGAACCTGTATGCATCGACAATCAGAACCTGACTTCCGGAAAAGAACTTGTGCTGAATATTGAAATCCAGGAATCTGTAACGAACATCAATGAAGTGGTGGTTAAGGCTGATCAAAACAAGAGTTCTACAATATCAATACCATGTCCACAATAAGTTCCCGTACCTTTTCGATTGAAGAAACCCAGCGGTATGCCGGCGCCCGGAATGACGTGGCCCGTATGGCCCTGAATTATGCCGGTGTGGCTGCAGGGAATGACGCCACCAATGAAATTATAATCCGTGGCAACTCTCCGAATGGGTTGCTCTGGCAATTGGAAGGGGTTGAGATTTCCAATCCGAACCACTTTGGATTCATGGGAGCAACCGGTGGCCCGGTGGGTATGCTCAACAACAATACACTGAGCAATTCCGATTTTCTTACCAGTGCATTTGCTGCTGAATACGCGAATGCCGTCTCCGGCGTATTCGATCTCCGGCTGAGGGAGGGGAATCATGACAAACATGAATTCCTGGGACAGGTTGGCTTCAATGGTTTTGAGTTCGGTGCGGAAGGACCTATTTCAAAGAAGCACAACGCCTCGTATCTTATCAATTACAGGTACTCCACGCTGGGATTGTTTCACCTGATGGGAATCAGCCTGGGCACCGGTTCTGCCGTCCCTGAATACCAGGATATAAGTTTCAAGGTGGTTTCCAAACTCGGCAAAGGGAAGATCTCTCTTTTCGGTCTTGCAGGAAAAAGCGCCATCGAATTGCTATACAGTGAAATGGATTCGTCCGACCTGGAAAATTTTTACATGAATGAGGGATTCGATGTATATAATCAGAACAGGCAGGGGATGGCAGGCCTGAACTACTTCCGGAGACTAAATGAAAATACCTACGCTGAAGTGACTTTTTCAGCCGATGGTCTTCAGAACAGGCAAAAAGTAGATACGGTATTCACCAACCCGGAATCATTCAGCTTATATGAATTTACTGATTTTAATACTCAGAATTATGCAGTCAACGTCAACATCAGCACCAAATTTAGCAACCATTTAAGCACCCGGTTTGGCGGTGAAGCCAGGAGTATCCACTTTTCCCTGCGTGACAGCGTTTATATGAGTGAATACGGATCCTTTTTCAATATGTATAATGACAATGGAAAAACAATGCTTCTCAGGGCCTTTGGAGAATTTAACCTTCGGCTTTCGGAAGATATCACCCTCAACAGCGGCATCAGCGTTATGTCGCTTACCCTGGTACCTCAACTGAACCTGGAACCCAGGGTCGCATTGAAATATAAGCCCCTCAGCAATCACTCCTTTAGTGTGGGTTATGGCAAGCATAGCAAGATATTGCCCATGTTTGTCTATTTCAGGCGACTTGATCTGAATTCAGAGGAATACATACAGCCCAACAAGGATCTTGAAATGATCCGGGCCGACCATTTCGTGGCATCCTGGGACTGGCAGATCAGTAGTTCTACCCGTATCAAGCTGGAAGGGTATTATCAGCACCTGACCAATGCCGTGGTTGAGGAAAAATCCAGCAGTTTTTCAATGATCAACAGCAATTCCTTTCAGTTCTCAGTTCCGGATACCCTCGTAAACGGGGGCACAGGAGATAATAAGGGAATTGAGATCACCCTGGAACGCTTTATGAATAAGGGATTTTATTACCTTGTAACGACATCTGTTTTTGATTCCAGGTACAGGGGAAGCGACGGAATTGACAGATCCACTGCCTTTGACGGCGGATATGTGTTCAACAGCCTGGCAGGAAAAGAATTCTTGCTAAAAAGTAAAAAAGAAAGCAAGAAAAGCTATATTACAGCGGACATAAAGCTTACTGCCGCGGGTGGCCAGCGATTTACCCCGGTTGACCTGGAAGAATCAACCCGCCAGGGAAAGACTGTATATGATGAAGAACATGCGTACAGTGAGAAATTCAAGGATTATTTCCGGCTTGATATCCGGGTTGCATACCGGATGGATAACCGCAAGTTTTCACAGGAGTTTGCCTTCGATATTCAGAATATCACCAACCATAAAAATCCATTGTACATGCAGTATAATCAAAAAACCGGGGAGACCGAATTTGTCAACCAGCTTGGCATCTTTCCAATGATGCAGTACCGGATTGTATTTTAAGTAAAAATATGGATGATCTCCAGTCGCCGAAATCCCCGTTAAGGACCATCCTTTCGTAGAAACCTTGAGGGAAAACCAAATTTTCTTCGTACTACAGTGATAATAGATTTATCTCGTTGGTCAGTCCTTTTTCAGAGATAAATTTGTAATTAATACCTTCAGCCTCAAGGATCACATTGGACTGTTCAACGGTGAGTTTCATGTACTGTGGATTGGATTCATTAAATAAAAAATTTGCCAAAACAAAAGCCTTTTCCAAACCATCACCCCTGCCAAAATTCCACACTTCATCAGGCTGAGCCAGCCTTTGACCGTCATAAATCGAATCGCCCGGCATTCCCAATAGCAGCTGATAAGCTGCATCCGCTGTTTTTCCCTTCAAGCCCTCGATGGAAACCGGATTTCTTTCCAATGCAGTTTTCACAAAAGGCTTCCAGTCAATTTTATCCATTTGCCTGTATGCATACAATGACAACAGGGCCACCTCACTATTGTCGGATTTTGCCGATACATAATCCAGGATATCCTGCCTTGTCATTACGGTGTTTAAATCCAGAATTTCATTACTGATCAATTGTTTTTTGGGATCGGGCAGGCGTGGCCGTACATTCAAAAAATCACCCAGCTCTTTGAAAAGCACCCTGACTGTTTCTTCCTTGTTGCATTCGCTTGCCCTTGTAAGCTGCAAAAAATTTTGCACTCACTTCCTCCATGGGAGCTTCGCTGTTTTCTTCCAGGAATTTTTCCGCATCCTGGATAAGGATCCGGTTTTTTAACGGTGAATGACTGAATTCCTCGTCATCAATCTCATTCATAAAGGCTTCGCGGGTAGGCAAGGTGAAACTGTATCGTGAATTGTGTTCATAGGTAAAAATGGTTTCCAGGCCAATATAATGTTCATGCCCATGACTCATGAACTTATACTGAAAGCATGATTTAAAATTCATGTTATACCGGAGAAAATTAATGAAAACCTCTGGTGTAAGCGGTGTAGTACAGAAACTGCTTTAGCTTCTCCGTAAAACGCTGATATGATACCGGGTGAATGGTGGCCTTTTCAAAAGCATTGTGAATATATCCCGATATATGTGAGACTACGCTGACTTTCTCATTTTCAAGGGCCCTTCGTGCTCGGCTTGACATGGAAGTGCCATTAAACCACATCTTTTTAGTAACTATCCTCCGGTTGTTTGTTAGCACACCCTCATTAATATCTACAAAATTCTGGGAATGCAGCGGAGTACCGATAAGGAATATATTTTCGAGCGGAATATGGCCCACAATAAAAAGGGCAGCAGCATACAAAGCGGATAATGAAACACATTCCCCGGCACCGGTCATAAAAGAATCTTTAAAATGAAACGAGGACATGGCTTCAACGGTTTCCGTCTTCCAATAAGGAATAACATTGCCGGTATAACTATCCAGTCCGAAATGACGTCTGATGTCAATATCAAAATAATATTTATCCCCTTCATAACCAAACAAGGCATTCGACTGGCTGATCAGATCCATATCAATATAACCGGAAAACCGGCTGATCTCCTTTTCTTTGGTCGTTAGTCCCCATGTATCCAGATCAAGATTAAATACATAATGCTCCATGATGTATTGCTTGATGCGGTTGATCTTATATACAAAGGATTTCCTGCTGATATCCTTAAACCATGGATCATCCCGCCACTTCCAGATAATCGGACTCATTATATTGGCTATGACAAGAGGATACAGTAGTTCCGGGAAAACATATATCTCCATATCGGACAGGGAGAAAGCAGAAGAGTATTTTTCGAGTGTTGGTTTATCTGTGAAATCAGGACGGATCGACATGGGATGGATTTAAAATCGCGTAAAATTAGTTGAAAAAAGCATGCCCTGTCATTAGTACCCGTGAAAACTAAATTCAACAAACCGCATTCATCTGCATCTGTTAAAAAAAATGAATTGTATTGTTTACTTTAACAATCAGTATATAAGGCGGTAAGTTGGCAAAATATTTTATCTTTGAATAGGTTATATAACAATAATCATGGATGAAGTATTAGTGATTGTCCCCGAAAATATGGGCAGGAATTTTATCCCTCCTGCCTTTTTACCTCCCGGTAAGGATGAATATTATCAGCGCAATACGCAAACCGTTCCGCCGGCCAATGGATGGCGGCATCTGCGGTCGGATGAAGTGGAAAGGCTGGTAAAGAACAACAACACTGCCGTCAATTGGGATGAATTGCTTGTAACCGATGAATTCGATACCAGCCAGATCAAGAATACCCAATTCTTTGGTCTGGTGCGAATCGGGCGCCTGAGAAACATCATTCTTCAGCATCATGATCTGAAAGTTCCGGCCGGTATTACAAACAGCCTGATCATCTCATGCGACATCGGTGATGATGTTGCCATTCATGATGTGCATTACCTGGCACATTATGTGATCGGCAACCGCAACATCCTGTTCAACATCCATGAAATGGATACGACGGATCATGCCAAATTCGGGAACGGGATCATTAAGGAGGGAGAGCCGGAACAGGTGCGTACCTGGATCGACCTCATGAATGAATCGGGTTGCCGGCAGGTACTGCCCTTTGATGGAATGATCACAGCCGATGCCTACCTTTGGGCAAAATACCGGGATGATGCTGCCTCTGCAAAAAGCCCTGGTATCGATTACACAGGCAAGCATGGATAACCGGCGGGGTTATTATGGCACAACAGGTAACCAGTGCGTGATAAAAAACTCTCTCATCCTGAAGGATGTAAAAATAGGATCGAATGCATATATCAAAGGAGCCAATAAAATAAAAAACCTTACAATCAATTCATCTCCTGAAGAGCCTACCCAGATTGGGGAAGGTGTTGAACTTGTAAACGGGATCATTGGCTATGGATGCCATATTTTTTATGGATGCAAGGCTGTTAAGTTTATCCTGGGCAATAACTCAAATCTGAAATACGGAGCCCGGCTGATCAATTCATTTCTCGGCGACAATTCCACCATATCCTGCTGCGAGGTATTAAACAACCTCATCTTTCCGGCCCATGAGCAGCATCACAATAATTCATTCCTGATTGCCTCCGTGGTAATGGGGCAAAGCAACATAGCTGCCGGTGCGACAATCGGTTCAAATCACAACAGCCGTGCCAATGACAATGAAATGCAAGCCGGCACGGGGTTTCTGGCCGGGCCTGTGCACAAGCTTAAAGCATCCCTGCCGGTTTGCATCCTTTGTTTTGCTTTCCAAAGCGGATTATCCGTTTGAACTTGATATTCCTTTTCCTTTCTCGCTGGTGAACAATAACATTTCTGCCGATCAGCTTGAAGTAATGCCAGCTTATTGGTGGATGTATAATATGTATGCCCTTGCCCGGAATTCCTGGAAATTCAAGGATCGTGACAAACGTCGGATTAAGGCACAGCACATTGAATTCGAGCCTCTTGCCCCGGATACCATTGAAGAGATATTTGTTTCGCTGCGACTTCTTGAGATATGGACCGCCAAAGGCCATGCGGCTTCATATGGGTAAACCGGTAAGTGAGATAAAGGATGATGAACTGGCAAAGGAGGGCCATGCCCTTCTTCCTGGCAAAAGAGGTACCGGCTGATGTTGGAAGTGCTCGGGTGAGAATATGGAAAATACTCATCGCAAAGTCATAATTCTTAAACCCCTGCAGGCATGGCATGCCTACCGGGATATGCTTCATTACTATGCGGTGAGCAGCCTGCTGACTTATTTCCAGTCGGGTGAAAAAACGACTTTGCAACAAATGAGCAGCGATTTGCAGGCAACCCGTCAAAAAGAATGGGTGAATCTTGGAGGACAGGTAATGTTATCCCATGACCTGGATTCCCTGCGTTCCGATATTGGCACCGGTAAATTGAATTCCTGGAACGAAATTCATGGGCGGTACGATCAGTTGTGGGAAAAATATCAAAACGGATAAGCAGAAGCATTCCTATGCTACACTGTGCTATTTGTATGGAACGAAAGAAATAAGCCAGGAGGTTTGGAAAAATGCCCTGGAAAAAATTCTCGTCATACAGCAATTCATCAGTGACCAGGTGTACATAAGCCGTAAAAAGGATTTTGACAATCCTTTCCGGCATACCACATTCCGGAACAAGGCCGAAATGAAAGCAGCCATTGGCAGCATTGAAGACAACAGCTTTATCCTGCAGGTACGCCAGGATACGGAGGAGATGGAGAAGGCCATTAGGCTTTTAGGCTAAAGGCTGAAGGCTCCGGGATCTTCGAAATTTGGCATTGGATGCTCGATGTCCGGTGTTATTTGGCCCGAAATAGCACTGAACCTGTAAGGCCAGATTATGAATGATGAACTATGAAAGAAAAGCCCAGGGTATTGATTGTTGACGATAACAATGAGCTATTGTCCGGGATGAAGTTGTTTCTTTCACCCCACCTGGGGGAGATCGTTACACTTCGGAATCCCAATCTTATACCCTCAACCTTGCAGCAAATCACCTTCGATCTCATCATGCTGGACATGAATTTCACAGCGGGGGTGAACAGTGGAAATGAAGGGCTTTACTGGATGAAAAGGATCCTTGACATGGATCCCGGCGCAACAATCATATTGATAACAGGTTATGGGGATATAGAACTGGCGGTAAGGGCGATGAAAGAGGGCGCTGCGGATTTCATTCAGAAATCATGGGACGAGGAACGTATATTATCATCTGTTTTTACAGCCCTGAAAATAAGTGAATCCAAACAGGAGATAAAATCGCTGAAAAACAAAACCCGGCATCTGGGTGAAAAGATCCTTCAAGATGCTGACATCTGCCGTGGAAAATCACCGGCTATGCAGCAGGTATTTCAGACCCTTGAAAAAGTGGCAAAAACCGATGCCAATATTCTTATCCTCGGAGAAAATGGAACCGGTAAGGAAATTGCAGCCCGTCAGGCACATCTTCTTTCTTCGAGAAGTTCAGAGATATTTGTGACAGTTGATCTTGCTTCCCTGCCCGAAAGTCTTTTTGAAGGCGAGCTCTTTGGACACAAAAAGGGGGCATTTACAGATGCCTTCGAAAATAAAACAGGACATATCGAGGTGGCAGATGGGGGTACGATCTTTCTGGATGAAATAGGGAACCTGTCACTGCCGATGCAGTCCAAGATCCTCTCTGTACTTCAGAACCGTGAGTTCACGCCCCTTGGTTCAACCAAAAAGATACCCGTTGATGTAAGACTCATATCGGCAACCAACAAGAACCTGTTTGTCATGGTTGAGGACGGACTGTTCAGGCAGGACCTGCTATACCGGATCAATACAATCCAGATTGAACTTCCGCCCCTTCGCGAAAGAAAGGAAGATATTCCGGAACTGGTTGAGTTCTTCCTGAATAAATATAGCCTAAAGTATTGTAAAAGCTTACTCGGTGTCACCCCTGTGGCCATGAACAAACTGGTTTCACATTCCTGGCCCGGAAATGTCAGGGAGCTTCAGCATGCCATTGAAAAAGCCGTTATTCTTTCAGCAGGACAGGAACTCACCCCCGATGATTTTCTTTTCAACAGGAAAAGCGATGCAGCATCCGAAACCAACAGCCTGAACCTTGAAGAAAATGAGAAGCAACTGGTTTCACGTGCCATTGAAAAGCACAGGGGAAACCTGAGCCAGGCAGCTAAGTCGCTCGGAATCAACCGGTCCACCCTGTATGAAAAAATAAAACGCTATGGGTTATAGACGATTTACCGTCGTGCTGGTCATTTTACAGATTTTGCTGGCTATAACTCTATTTACCATGATGTGGACAATTTTCAAATCACACATGGTGATCACCAGTATTAACCTGGCTGCACTTGTCATCCTGGAGGTGATATACCTGGTCTATTATATTAACCGCACCAACCGCGACCTGGCCAGGTTCTTTGATGCCTTCAGGTTTCAAGACGGAACTGTGTCATTTCCAGAACCTGAAAAACGAAGGAAGTTCCCGGCCCTATACCGCTCGTTTGAAAAATTACTGAAAGAATTCCGGATATTGCGGGCCAGCCTTGAAACTGAAAAGCATTTTTATCTGGGTGCCCTCAATCACATTGGGATGGGATTAATTATTGCAAGTCCTGATGGGACAGTAAAATTCAGCAACCGGGCTATCCAGCGGATGGTTGAATCCGGGCACATCCACAATTTGAATTCCCTTGATAAACTTAAACCAGGCCTCGGCTCATCAATCATGCAAATGTCGCCCAACAACAAGGAACTGGTAAAAGTGGTATTATACAATGAAGTAGTTCAGCTTTCCGTTCGATGCAGCATGTTCCGGATGGAAAATGATCCTTACAGGATTATCTCTTTCCAGGATATCAAATATGAAATTGAAAAAAATGAAGCGGAGGCCTGGCAAAAACTGATCCGCATTCTGACACATGAAATCATGAATTCAGTGAGTCCGATTACCCTCACCTCATCAGGACTCATCCAGATGCTTGAAAAAGAAGGTCAATCCTGTGATCCGGCAGAAATTGACAATAAGATCCTGACCCATGTACTAACCGGTTTGCAGGCAATCCGCAAAGGAAGCAGGGGTCTGGCTTCATTTGTGGAAAATTACAATGCCATCAATCATCTGCCACAGCCCGTGATGACACTGATACCCATCAGCGGCCTGTTTGGCCACATTGAAATGCTCATGAAGGAGGAACTTCAAAGAAGCCATGTGAAATTTGAATCGATGGTAGCTCCTCCTTCACTTGTTCTGCATGCAGATGAAAGGCTGATCGGACAGATCCTGATCAACCTGCTGAGAAACGCATTGCAGGCCATGGACCAGGTACAGAAAAAACACATCCGGATGTCGGCTTTTCAAATGGATGAGCAGGTACGTATTTCCATAACTGATAATGGAAAAGGTATTCCTCCTGAACTGCTCGATTCGGTGTTTGTGCCCTTTTATACAACCCGGAATGAGGGAAGCGGGATCGGATTAAGTCTTTCGCGTGAAATTATGAAGCTCCATGGCGGAGGCATCCGGGTACATTCCGAACCGGGCCGTGAAACAACGTTTACGCTGATATTTTAACCTCACAACTGACAAATGAAAATACCCCGACATTTTCTGATCATTTTCCTGGCAATTGCAATCAAGATGCCGGGATTTGCACAAAGCCTCCATGATTCTGTGGTTGTTACAATGGAAACAGAGGAAGGAAACCTCAGGATTGTACTATTTGCCAAAGAGGCGCCCATTACCTGTGCCAATTTTCTGAAATATGTTGAACAAGTGGGAAATCAGGGCGGTGAATTCTACAGGACTGTAACCATGGCCAATCAGCCCGATAAAAAGATAAAGATCGAGGTGATCCAGGGTGGCTTCAACCTGAAAAATATGGATACAAGCACAATTAAGCCGATACTCCTGGAAAGGACCAGCGTTACAGGATTGTCACACAAGGATGGAACGCTGTCCATGGCCCGAAGTGACCCGGATTCGGGGAGCACCGAGTTCTTTATATGTATAGGCGACCAGCCGTCCCTTGATTTTGGTGGCCAGCGCAATCCCGATGGCCAGGGATTTGCCGCCTTTGGACAGGTAATACAAGGAATGGATGTAGTACGGAAGATCCAGCAGATGCCAAGTGAAGGGCAGACCCTGACTCCTCCTGTGAGGATTATTAGAGTTATTACAGAAGTGAAGAATAAATAAAAACAACATCGAACATCGAACAAGGAACACCGAATTATGAAGTAAAACTTCAACTAAATATGGAGTATTCTTCAACTTCGTAATTCATTATTCGGTGTTCGATGTTCAGTGTTATTTTCCTGTCGTTCAACGATTACCGTTCACCGATTAGCTGTTAATTCACCTCTAACTCCCTCCATCCCGGTAATTTTGGATATGGAGCATGTGGATTGGCCTGATACCAGAAACAAACGGATGAGATATCGGATTGCTGGGGAAGGTAACGTCCACCCTGGTGCCAGCCCAGATCCTGGATGGTGATCTTCAGATCTTTTTCAAAACGGATCGGGTCAGCAATATGCCAGCGATAGAGCCCAAACCGCTGCTGCGACTTATAGGTTCCATCCGGACGGATTACCTGAACCAATCCGGAATAGGGGGTGCAAAATTCTGTATATTTCCCGTTCCGGTCAAAATTGTAGGAACCACAGAAATAATCCTCCGTCCCTGTCCCGCATATGGTCGGGAATTCTTTGTCCCCGTCGAGGTAGAATTTTATCTCACCCTCACCCCACCAGCCGTTGTTATTCACACCCCAGGCCAGGTAAACACCTGCAAACTGTCCCTTACCCTTTATGCCGTCCGCAATGGTATAAACCGAGGTGGTATTGGGATTTGAACGCCTGAACTGAGCATGGAAATAGCCTGCATCTGCAGGAACTTCAGTGAGTGTATAGTCAATCTGGTAATATAACGTCATGGCATCCGCATCATTGAGGTTTTCCATGGTGATCCGGCACTTTTTATGGAAAGGCATGGGCCAGTAGCAATTGAATGCACTTCCGGGATTAACACATACAGCCAGCGAGCTTAAAGGAGAATATTCACCCCATCCCATACAAAAGAAATCCCCTATGGGACATTCGACTGAAGGTTCGGTTTCATCATCCCAGTACATGCGGATTATTGAAAAACGCCAGTTACCTGTAGGTGTCATCCAGATATGCTGAATGGCACCGGATCCGCTGATCTCGGCCAAAGTAACCGTTTCACCCGGTTGAATACGGATGTACGGATTGACCTTCCAACCCTTACCCAAATCACGCGCTGCATGGGTGGCATTGGCCATATTTATCTTGTCCTTATCCGCAGGATCAGCCATACCCCCCTTGCCTTTTTCTCCTGTGAAATTCTCGGGACTGATTGACCGGGTTTGGGCATTCGATAATCTGTAGATATTGCCCATATGAGTCTCCAAACCGTTAAACGGGGCCTGACTATAGGACAAAAGTGACAGAAAACAGAATCCTGCAGTAAAAAAGAGTTGTTTTTTCATGATCTGTTGTATTTTGGTGTGTCAAAAGACTTAAATTTAATATTAAATCATACAGATGCCAAATAAAAAAATGAAAAAGAAAAGCCTGCTCCCATGGTTGATCCCGGTGATATTTCTATTCACCGGCTGCTCAGATCACAGAACCGGTTCACAACCAAATCGTGCCCATACTTTCAATGGTGAATATACCGGAGATAACCTCAACCGCGTTGCCTTCCCTTTAGGCGGAATTGGATCGGGAATGATATGCCTCGAAGGCACCGGTGCTTTTTCACACGTATCCCTTCGAAACAAACCCGATGTTTCCAATTCTCCATTTCTTTTTGCCGCCTTATCTATTAAAGGATTAAAAAATGGGGCGAAGATCCTTGAGGGACCTGTGCAATCCTGGAAGATCTTCGGTAATCCCGGAACCGGGGGAGGTTCCAGTGTATTTGGATGCCCCAGGTTTGAAAGCGCTGCTTTCTCAGCCCGGTTTCCCTTTGGCACAGTGAATTTGACTGATTCAGACATGCCCGTAGATGTTGCCATTACAGGCTGGAGCCCTTTTATTCCGGGAGATGCTGACAATTCAAGCCTGCCTGTGGGAGGAATAGAATATACCTTCAAAAATACGGGAGGCAAGGATTTGGATGCTGTTTTCTCCTTTAATTCGGAAAATTTCATGCGGGTTCAGATTCCCAGCGAATGGGGTGGTCAGTATGTCGGCAAGGATTCCATCATGGAAATGGATAATGGCTTTATACTGGAACAGCCCTGTTTTACAGATAAGCCTCATTACAAGGGTGAATTTGCCGTTTTTACGGATGCCCCGTCAGCCACTGTTGATCATTGCTGGTTCAGGGGAGAATGGTTCGACAGCCGCACAATTTTATGGGATAACATTGAAAAGGGCAACATGCCTTCCAATCCGGTATCGGCCGATGCCAAGGGAGCATCCGTATATGTACCGTTTACTTTAAAGCCCAATGAATCAAAAACGATAAAGGTTTTTTTTGCCTGGTATGTGCCCCACTCCGATGTGAGAGCAGGGAACGATCCTGAAAACACCGCTGTCGTACCGGTAAAAAAGCCTTCGGCATGCAAACCCGGTTCGTCATGCTGTGAAGAGCTGGCATCCAGGTACTATGAGCCATGGTATTCAGGAAAATTCAAGGATGTAAAGGAAGTGGCAAAATACTGGCGGACGCAATACGCTGATCTGAAAGAGAAGACAGAACTGTTCGCCGATGCTTTTTACAGTTCCGATCTGCCTCCTGAGGTGAAGGAAGCCATTGCCGCAAACCTCACTATTCTGAAATCGCCTACCGTTCTAAGGCAGAAAGATGGGAAAATGTGGGCATGGGAAGGTTGCCACGATAAAAGTGGTTGTTGCAATGGCTCGTGCACACACGTTTGGAACTATGCCCAGGCAGTTCCGCATCTGTTTCCGTCATTGGAGCGTACCCTGCGGGAGACTGAATTCATGGTGGATCAGAATGCAGAAGGACACCAGAATTTCAGGGCAAATCTGCCCATCCGGCAGACCACTCATGACTTCCATGCAGCTGCAGACGGCCAACTGGGAGGCATTATGAAAATATACAGGGAATGGAGAATTTCTGGCAATACGGAGTGGCTCAAAACAATTTGGCCGGCCGTAAAAACGAGCATGGATTTTTCTATCCGGCAATGGGACCCCCGGGGTACAGGAACAATTGAGGAACCCCATCATAATACCTATGATATCGAATTCTGGGGGCCCGATCCCCTGTGTACAAGTTTTTACATGGGAGCCCTCACAGCGTTTATTAAATTGTCCGATGCCATGGGTGAAGATGCAGCCGGTTATAAGGAATTGCTTTCAAAAGCGACCACCCAAATGGGAACCGCTCTTTACAACGGTGAATATTTTATCCAGCAGGTCAAATGGAATGGGCTCACAGCAAAAAATCCGATGGAGGAATCTCAAAAGAGCCTGGGAACAACCTATTCAAAAGAAGCACTCGAGATATTCAACCGTGAAGGTCCAAAATACCAGTATGGAACCGGCTGTCTGAGTGACGGAGTGCTTGGATTCTGGGAAGCCCGCATGTGCGGAATGGGAAATATCATGGAGGATCAAAAGGTGCAAAGCCACCTGCTGTCCGTCTATAAATATAACCTTCGCGCTGACCTCTCCGATCATGTGAATCCCCAGCGGGCCGGTTATGCCTATGGCAAGGAAGGCGGCCTTATTCTTTGCTCATGGCCTAAAGGAGGTCAGCCCGCACTGCCATTTGTTTACAGCAATGAGGTTTGGACTGGTATTGAATACCAGGTTGCCTCCCATCTCATCCTGGAAGGTTATGTTAAAGAAGGACTTGACATTGTGAGAACATGCCGTCAGCGGTATGATGGCCGTATCCGTAATCCCTTTGACGAATATGAATGCGGTCACTGGTACGCCCGTGCCATGAGCAGTTACGGATTGATCCAGAGTTTAACAGGACTGCAGTATGATGCGGTGGAAAAGCAACTGACAATCGATTCAAAAATCGGCAATGACTTCAAATGTTTTATAGCTGCAGAAACCGGTTTTGGACTGGCCGGATTAAGGAAGGGCAAGCCATTCATTGATGTGAAATACGGTTTTATAGATGTTAAATCGGTTATTGTTTCGGGAAAGTTACTGCAGGGATTAGACATATCCGCTGAAGAGTGATATATTTGCAGAATTAACAGAAAAAATCGAAAACTATGAAATTGAATCAATTATCCTCCAGCGTATTCACCATTATGCTTATTGCACTGTTTGCTTTTGGCTGCAAACCCAAGACGCCGAAGCCTGAAACCAAAAGCGGAGTTGAATACTATCGTAATCTCCAGTTCAGTGAAACTCCTTTTGACCTGGAAAAAGGCACTCACAAGCTTACACCAGAAGAAGCCAAGAACGTCAATAGCTATAAGTTTGCCTATGATGACCAGGGCCGGCTGGTTTCCGTTGAGTTTGTCAGGGGCGATGTATTACTTGGATATTCCGACATGGGCAATGCTTCAAAAGTAACGTACACATATACTGATGGCATGCAGATGAAGCATTTCTTTGACAGCAAGAATCAGCCTGTTGAATCCCAAGGTGTATATGCCTATCAATATAGCCTGGATGAAACAGGGATGAGACGCGGACTGATGTATCTTGATAAGGATGGAAAAATGATTGAAAACCGGAACAAGGTTCATTCTTTTGTCTGGACTAAACTACCTGACGGAATGATAAAAGAAAACCGGTATAACCTTGCAGGCACCGAAGTGATCATGAATGAATTCTGCCCGTTTTTTGAATTGCGGTTTACTTACAATGAAAAAGGGTATACAACCAGGATGGCGAATTACCAGGGTGATTCTTTGTACAACTGCACAGCTGAGAATTGCGGAGATATCGGCGTATCGTATTTTGCTTTTGTACCCAATGAAAATGGTGATCTTACAAGTTTTTCGGTACACAATGTGGTTGGACAATTATCGAACCTTTACTGGGGCTGGGCCAAGCGTTTAAATAAGGTGGACGAAAACGGATATGTACTTGAAACAGCTGTATATGATCAGGATGATGAATACCTCAGCGGTAAAAATGTTCCTGTTACCCAATACGAGTATGACGAACATGGTGCTGTAGTTAAGATCAAGAATATGGACAAGGATAGAAACCTGATTAATCATCCGGAAAATGGAATAGCCATAACCGAATATGTATATGATGCTACCGGACAGCGGGCTGACACCATAACCTACAATAAGGACAGCAAGCCAATTGCAATGAAGTAAACGGAAATCGGTTGAAGAAGAATGTCGTAGAGACAAGGCAATGCCTTGTCTCTACGATTTTAAACATATATTATAGATTATCTAAAAGATGAAATTTCAAATTATTCTTATTCTTTCAATTCTTGTATGCACCTTTGGCTGCATAGGAAAAAAAGAGGTTAAAACTGAAGAAAAGCCTGTTGCAATGGCATCAGCGCCTGTATCGGTCGGCAATGAGACATCCCTTTTGTTAAAGGATCTTGAAGCCAACGGAGATTATGTAAACAGCAAGGAATTTCCTTCTCTCATCAAGGCATCCCTTGTGTTTGACAACCTGGATAATAAGATGCTTGTCGTTGACCTCAGGCCTGCTGCAGAATTCAAAAAAGGCCATATTAAAAAGGCCGTAAACAAACAGTTTGAGTATCTTCCTGCTTATTTTGAATCAGACATCAAACCTTTTGAATATGACAAGATCATCCTGGTAAGCGAAGATGGTCAGCTGGCCAGCTATACTACCTGCCTTCTCAGACTTATGGGTTACGGCAATGTCTTTGCCATGCGATGGGGGATGAGCGGCTGGAACATTCAGATGGCTGAACAGGGATGGCTTAAATCCCTCTCGGGAGAATATGAAAATAAGCTTGAACTTACTGAAAACCCAATGCCGCCAGCTAAGGGCATGCCCGAATTAAATACAGGCAAACCTACCGGTGAAGAGATCGGAAGTTCGCGTTTTGAAGTGGTTTTCAAAGAAGGCATCAGCCAGATCATGATTGATGCCGATGAGGTATTTGCCCATCCTGAAAAGTATTATATCATCAATTATGAAAGGAAGGATAAATACGAAAGCGGTCATATTCCCGGTGCCGTAAGGTATAAACCTGACGGAACCCTCGGTATCATTTCCGAAATGGCTACCATTCCTCAGGACAAACCTGTGGTTGTTTACTGCGGAACCGGCCATAATTCCGGATTTGTCACTGCCTACCTCCGCCTGTTCGGATATAATGCCAAAACCTTGTCCTTTGGCAACAACGGTTTCATGTATGATAAAATGGTTGAACAGAAAACAGCCCTGTCATGGCTGCCGTTTACAAAGGCAGAATCCCATGATTACCCGGTTGTGAAATAATCCCTGCACCACCCCGATCGGGGTGGTTAGGATCAAATTCCGGCTGCAGTATCAGGCCGGAATTTGTATTTTAATACCTCGTTGACTATCTTTTTCAGTGAGGATAAAAAGATCACGGTAACCCAATTGTGACAGTATCATCCAGGCTTTTGCTGAAATTGACGGATCATCAGAAACCAATAAAACAGGACCCGGATGGGTATGAATGGCTTTGAGATTTGCCTTGTCAAGAAGTCGGCCTGCTGCTATAAATAAGGTATCTGAAGAAGGACTTATTTGCCCTGATTCCTCATCGCCCAATTTTACAATGAGCGGTTTAGCGCTGAGAGAGGAAACCTGTTCCTGATTCAATAAGTTAGCACCTGTATAAGATGCCTCTGCCAGTTTATTTGCATCCGGCTTAAAACTTCCGGGTGCCAGTGACCTGACGAGTACCAGAATAACAATGGGCAGAACGATAAATATGACAAGCCGGTAAGGACGAAGGTGTTTCATCATTTTTTACTTTTTCGATAATTATTCACAACCACCATCCAGTTTTTTTGGGATCAAACCGTTTTGATGCAATAAAGGCAAGCTTCATACTGTCGGGCATGCTGTTCACTTCGTTAAACAAGTTCCTGGCCCTGAACCTGGTTTCAAACAATGCATTTTCACGCGCAGAAATTTTGTCTCCCGTAAATTCACTGTTCATGATTGTATGCATACCAGGCATTCAATCCGCCTTTCATGACAAAGCAATTTTTATATCCCAACCCTATGGCCAGGGTCTGTGCATACCCTGAATTCAGATCGCCATTTGAATAAAAAATATGCCGCATCCCCGGATCATCCAGGTAGAGCCCCAGGTCCTTTTTCAGAAATTCTGCCCATGGAATATTAACTGATCCCGGAATATTGCTTTCCCTGAATTCATCGGGAGTGCGTAAATCGATCAGTTGCAGGGTGCTGTCCTCTGTAACCACAAAGCGGGCCACCTGGTCCGCAGTATAACTATTGCTTTCATCAAGTACTGTGGCCAATACATGACCTGGTTTTGCCCGAAGCGAATACATGCCTGACAAAGGAATGAAGAGCATAATCCCGCCCAGGAGCAATAAAATGGATGTAATAATCTGCCTTGCTGTCATGGATGCTGTATTTATAGTTCTTTTGAAATATCGGGTCTGGCAAACTTCTTTTCAGCCAGTTCAGCCAGCCAGAACATACAGGCTGCTGCTGCAATCAGCAAAAAGGTAAATAGCCCTGTCGAAAGGCCAAACACCTCATTAATCTTAACAGGCCCCTTATAATTGCTGTTAGCCAGGTTTTGTATCATGGGGTAGGTTTCAGCAAACAGAAAAGCGCCGGCCAGACCGCCAAAAAAGAAGAAAAGTGCATCGATCTTGCCTATGGAAAGGGCACTGAGTCCGGTACCGGGACAAAACCCTCCCATGATAAATCCGGCACCCATAATAATACCTCCGATGACAGCAGCCCCCACATAGTACTCATTCACGAAAACCTTGTTCATTTCCAGCAGTCCAAAATAGCTCATAAACTGTGACCCCACGAGAGCCACAATGGCAGCTGTGAAAAAAACCTTGATCACCGTGGTATCGTAACCATAAAACATGCCGGCCAGTTTGCGGCTCGAAGAGAAGCCGGCTTGTTCCAGTGCGAATCCAAAGCCAATACCAATCACTAAAGCAATCACTAAATCGAGCCATGCCGGGAAACCGGCCAATGAAGATATGGGTCCCATATATTGATTTTTTTTATTTTAAATCCAATTTTTTCTGAAAAACCAGGCAAAAATATAGGCGGAACCAAAGATGGCCACCATGGTGACAAATCCCGCGAGCGACAGGACTGCCATGCCCGAAAGGGCTGCCCCGCTTGTACAACCCCTTGCCAGCTGAGCCCCGTAAACAAAAAATATCCCGCCCAGGAAAGCAAAAATCAATCGCCTTGAATTGGAGATCGAGGGAGACTTTTCAATCTTAAATTTTAAGCGCCCGGATATTGCTCCTGAAATAAATCCACCCGCGAGTATACCCAACACTTCTATTGGCAACCAGTTTTTCAATGGTTTTTGTCCGTTCTCAAAATACTTGCTGTAATAGGCCGAACGATCAGCATGTGGCCGGTCAAGCGCTCCAACGATCGAAACAACACAGTATTTGATGCCTCCGCTGGCGCCCAACCCACGCCCCGACAGATACATAGCCGCGAGCAGGACTAATCCCAGCAAGGTCCCCGCCAGGTATGGGTTCATATATTTGTTTTTCATATAAGCCAGTTTACAATTCGTACCAAATTTATACATATTTGGAAGAAAAGAAGCATCTGAATAAATCCGTTCCGATCATTCTGTTGGAATAAATTTTTAATACCTTTCGGTATGCAAACAAAGCCTTGTAAACATGAAAAAACTTAATCTAACCGTCTTCCTCTGCGTCTTCGCTTTCATCGCCGCTGTTCAGCTCCCCGGATGCCAATCATCCCCAAAAACAACATATCTGGGAGTGAGTGTTCAGGAGATTGATTCTGCCCTGAACGACCTTCTTCATAATTTTTATCCCCGGATTGTAGACACTATTCATGGCGGCTACTGGACAAATTTTGAACATGACTGGACCCTGTCAAAGGACCAGGATAAAATGCTTGTAACGCAGGCAAGGGGCTTATGGACCGCTTCAAGAGCTGCAGCAGCATTTCCCGAAAATAAGGTATACAGGATGGCAGCCGATCACGGATTTGCTTTTCTTACAAAACATATGTGGGACGAGAAGAATGGCGGTTTTTGCCAGTACTTTTTTACCGGATCATCCGTCAGAACTGATCCTTCTTTTAAACTGATTTACGGAAATTCTTTTGCTCTGTATGCACTATCTGAATATGCTAAGGTTAACAAGGCAGACTCGGTACTGAACTGGGTGAAGAAAACATTTGCATGGCTTGAAGAAAATGCCCATGACTCCCAGTATCTGGGCTATTTCAATATTGTTATACCCGGAAAGCCAATACCTCCGGTAGACTCTGAATCTGCGCGCCTGATTCGAAGAGTTAACTGGAGTGGAGCGGATCAGAAAGATCAGAACACAAGCATTCATTTAATGGAAGCCCTCACGACCACCTGCCAGGTTTTACCCGACAGCCTGGTAAAAGCAAGACTTGCTGAAATGCTTATGCTTGTGAGAGATACAATGACCGATGCAGATGGATACCTTCATTTGTATTTCTCGCGTACCTGGGAAAAGGTTTCCCACCGGGATTCCTCCAGGCAGTATATCCTTGCTCATTTGGGCAAAGATCATATTTCATTTGGCCATAATATTGAAACTGCCTATTTGCTGGTAGACGCTTCTGAAAAATTATATGGAAGTCCGGATGAAAAAACTCTTGCGGTCTCGAAAAAACTCCTGGATCATACACTGGCAAATGGATTTGACAAAAATTATATGGGTCTGTTCGATAAGGGTTACCTGTTCCCGGGTGAAAAGACCATTGAGATTATTGACAGTACCAAAACATGGTGGGCTCAGGCAGAGGCGTGGCATGCCCTGGCCCTTTTCAACAAACTATACCCCAATGAAACGGGCTATGCAACAGCGTTTGAACATATGTGGAATTATATCCAAAAGGATGTGATCGATCATGAGTACGGCGGATGGTATAATAACGGATTGGATATCAGCCCCGAAAGCAAGAAGTCAAGAAAAGCACATGCCTGGAAAAGCTGTTATCACGATGGTCGTGCGCTTTTCCAGGTGTTGTCCTATGCCAGGGAACCTTAAACTTCCTTTTCAGGGTTTTCGTGAAACCGGCTGTGAATTTGTTAAAAACAAAAAGCAAGTTCCTGTGTTCCATAATAACTGACATCTCAAAATCACAAGTGCTTACCTAAATTTAATCCGAAGCTATGAAACAATTGTACCTTTTTGCGACCTTTCTGATCATAACATGCCTGGCCTTTGGCAAAGAAATTGATGAAAATACAGCTAAACAGGTAGGGCGTTCATTCCTGGTAAACAATACCAATTCCCCGGTTCTTAAAAGTACCGTATCTTTGAAAATCGCCTACAGGGCCGGCGGAAAGTCAGTCAAGTCAACTGCCTTAAAGGCTTCCACCTATTATTATGTTTTTAATGTGGATTCAAAAGGCTTTGTCATTGTGGCCGGAGATGATGATGTAACTCCCATTTTGGGATATTCGGATGAGACAAATTTTGATCCTGACAATATTCCGGAAAATGTGGCAAAATGGCTGGAAGGGTATAAAAGCGAAGTTCGCCGCGTCATTGAAAATCATGTAAAAGCCACTCCTGAAATTACGGAAGCATGGACCCGGCTTCGTAATGGACAGGGTTACAGCACAAAAGCCACAGAAAAAAGTGTTACCCAGCTCTTACAGACAAAATGGAACCAGGCACCCTATTACAATGATATGTGCCCCTACGACAATACATCGGATGAAATGACTGTTACCGGGTGTGTTGCCACGGCTATGGCCCAGATCATGAAATATTGGAATTATCCGGAAAAGGGCACCGGTTACCATTCATATAATCATGACCTGTATGGAACCTTGTCTGCTAATTTTGGAAACAGTACTTACCAGTGGGCATCCATGCCAAATGAAGTCAACTCGGCCAATTCTTCTGTCGCCAGCCTGATGTACGATGTGGGAGTCAGTGTGGACATGACGTATGGAATCGGGGCCGCCGGCGGCAGCAGCGCCTATGTGATTTCCGCCCAGAGTCCGGTTGTAAATTGTTCTGAATATGCACTTAAGACCTATTTTGACTATAAGCCTACCTTGCAGGGAATTGAAAGGGTGAATTATAGTACCTCCGAATGGATTTCCCTTCTCAAAACAGAATTTGACGCCTCACGTCCCGTGCTGTATGCAGGTTTTGGAAATGGCGGAGGTCATTGTTTTGTTGCGGACGGATATGACAACAACAACTATGTTCATTTTAACTGGGGATGGGGCGGAGCCTATGATGGATATTTTGAAGTTTCGGCATTAAATCCGGACGGACTTGGCATCGGTGGGGGAACAGGAAGTTATAACAGCCGCCAGCAGGCTGTTATCGGAATTGAGCCTGTCTCGAATATTCATCCTTTCGAACTCAAATTATATGACCTGGTCACACTATCATCGAATCCAGTTTCCTATGGCCAGCCATTCACTGTAAGTACCAATATTATCAACTCTGGTACAGGAACATTCAGCGGAGATTATGCTGCTGCTGTTTTTGATAATTCCTATAACTTTGTTGACTACGTTGAGACCAAGACAGCCCAGTCCCTTGAGAGCGGGTATGTATATACCAACAATCTCGTATTCTCAAGTGCCGGGATGTTTACCATGCTGCCCGGAAACTATTTTATCGGCATTTTCTACCGTTCCACCGGGGGAGAATGGACCCAGATTGGCAACGGAGATTATACCAACATGGTCCCGGTATCAGTTACCTACTCAAATGATATTGAATTGAATTCCGCCATTGAAGTAACACCCGGAAATACCCTCATTCAGGGTAATGAGATATTTGTTAACCTGAATATCCTGAATGACGGGGCAGCAACCTTTACGGGTCAATATGCTGTGGGTTTATATGATCTCAACGGTGACCTGGCGCAAACAATCGATATAATGGATGAAACCGAAGGTTTGCCTTCAGGATATACCTATTTATCTCCATTCCTCACCTTTAGCAACTCAACCCTTGACGTAGAACCCGGTTCCTACCTGCTTGCTGCACTTCATAAACCTACTGATGGTGACTGGCAACTTACCGGATCCTCAAACTTCCAGAATCCCATCCAGGTGATTGTACAGTCTGCCGGAGTTCCACCTGATGCCTATGAGGAAAATAACGTTGTGAATGATGCATGGGAATTATCAGTGACTTTCTCCGCTAATTCCGCCCGTGTTACCAGTACAGGTTCGAACTGCCACATCGGTAATGATTATGATTATTATAAAATCGATCTGCCTTCAGGTTATTCCTATACAATTGTTCCAAGGCTGCAGGATTCCTACAGCAGTGATGACGGAAACACTTACTCGCTCGATGCCCTTTTCTCCATGTCTCCGGATGGAGAACAATGGACTGATACATATGATGATGTGGTGGATGGCGTAATCACCCTCGAAGACGGCGGACCTGTTTATTTTATGGTATCTCCGTATTTCACAGGTGAAACCGGCACCTACCTGCTGGATATGACTATTACGAGTTCTCCTTCCTCAGCAGTGAAGGAAAATGCGCTTACAAGCCAGATCCGAGTTTACCCGAATCCTGCCCGTGAACGTGTGATGATCGACCTCGATGCATTCAATGGAAAAATGCAAAAAATTGAACTGGTGGATGCCACCGGACACCAGGTGATAAGCCCAGTATTGTCGCCTTCAGGTAAGTCAGTCGATCTGTCCCTGAACGATCTGTCTGAAGGGGTCTATTTCGTCAGAATGTATACTGACAAGGGAATTATAACAAGAAAAATAATTATCAAAAATTGAAAACACAATTATTCATCCTCATGATCGGTGTGAGTGCCTGCCATTCCGCCAAACAAATGCCGGCTTCTGCCCCTAACGATACAAAGGCAGCCAATGCAAATATTTCCGCACCACCAGCCCTGGTATATAAAACCAGGGCTGACTATGACAAACTGGTGCCAGTGATCATGAACGACGCCAAAACGGTCATAGTGTCGTACCCGTCTCCCAGTGATCTGAAAAACAGCCAGGGTTACTTGCTGCCCGTGCAACTCAAAAAGGGATATCTTCTCGACAAAAAAGGGATTGGCAAAAATGTGGCCTTCCTCAATATAACGTATGAGGAGTTTGCAAAGCTCAGTGAAGCGCCGTCAATGGAACAACTTGAAAAACTGATTCTTGACAGGGATCCTTTAATTGAATTGTGCGATTGCGGGAATATCACCCGGTTTACGGATCCTGTCAGCCAGCTGAATGATTACATTAAGCATCGTTCCCTTTCTGAACGCTGCAAAACAATAAAAAAGGAGAATATCGACTAAAACAATACCCATGGAACGCGAAGAATTTAAGGAAAAAGCCAAACAAAGTATTGATGATTTGTTTGTACAGATTGAAAAGCTGGAAGCCAAAATGAAGAAGGCCAAGGCTGATGCAAAGATAAAATACAAGGATGAGATCGACGAACTCAAGCAAAAAAAAGCAGAGATGCAGAGTGTCCTTGACAAAGTGGAAAATGCTGTGGAAGATAAGTGGGAGGAGATAAAAGCTGCCTTCAATGAGAGTGCCCCTTCATTCAAAGAGGGATTTGCCCGGTTGGGGAAAATTTTTAGTAAGAAGTGAAACTGGATACTCTTATATAACTTGTCGCAAAAACAGGGTCGCTAAACTCTGCGCCCTTATAAAAGCAAAGCGCCTCAAATTTAGCGATTGATGCTCGCTTTGCTCGCATTTCCCGTTTTATAAAATAGCCAGTTATTTATACTGGGGCCAAATTTTTAAATGCTGAGGGACTACCGAACCTGGTAAACTCTGGCATTTTCCAAATCCTTCAGAAAGAGTGTATGCGGGTCCTCGTAAAACTTTACAAAATCAGGGGCACTTGGATGTCCTTTGTAAGGAGCAAAAGCATCCCGTGGGTTTTGCCATGGATTGCGCCACACAAGGACATATGAAAGCGGTATAGGCCGCAAAGTTTCCAGGATTGTCCGGGTCCACCAGTCAGTTTGTTTTGCAATGGGACCCCCGGCTTCACTCACAGCGCCGGGTTTTCCTTTTTCGGCGGCCAGCCTGCTTACAATTTCGGCACAATTTTTAAGCACTCCTGCATATTCCGGTCCCCTGTCATACAGGTCAAAGGCCAGCATATCGATGATATCATCACCCGGGTAGCGCTCCAGGTATTCCTCCTGTGTCTGGAACCTGTCCGTTGAATAGCAAAATAATAGATGATGGATATGCTTTTTATCCCGCATGTAGGTTACCGTAAATCTCCAGAGCGCCTTATACTGTTCGGGAGTGCAGAGGTTTTTACCCCACCAGAACCAGCTGCCTGTATGTTCGTGATAAGGCCTGAATAAGACAGGCACAAAGGTGCCTTTTTCTGTTTTCAGACTCAGGAAGAAATCAGCAAGCCGGTCAAGATGTTGTACAAAAAGTTCGTGTTTGGATCCGCCCGGGAGTATGGATGCCACCACTTCCTTTGAAGTTACATCCCATGCCGATCCGCCGGTCAGCGGATTATTGCCATGCCAGCTCAATGTATTCACACCACCCTGCTTGTAAAAGGAAATTACTCCTTTCCGGATATTCGAAAAATAAACCGAATCCAGGCTGTAAGGATTTCCCAGTTCCAGGTGCCCCAATTCCCATCCGCAAATACCAGGATAGTCCCCGCATACATCCTTAATATCGGAACGGCCGGTTTGATTATACCATCCATTTCCATATGCCAGGTCATCCTGGTGACCAAACATGATCCCCTGCTTTTGCAGGATCAGGAGGTTTTGAAATAGTCCTTTGGTTTCAGAAGTAGCTTGTGGATCAGATTGAGCTGCCAGTTGCAGTCCGAAGGCAGAAAATAAAACAAAAAATAAATACTTCATTGGAAAGCTGTTTTTATCAAATTTACAATTTATTATTAAAAACCATAATGTCAGGTCGCGACATGTCATTACTGACCACTCTTATGTAACTAGATTTTAAATGACTGTAACAAAGGCACAAAAGCAGGTTCGCCAAACTCTGCGATCTCAAAAAAGCAAAGCGTCTCAAAAAAACTTTGCGACCTTTGCGAATTCCTCTGTGGTCTCAGCGTTAAAACTTTTACATATCCCCTGTAAAGCAATAAACTCCATATTTTTCTCTCGCAGATTTCCGCGGATTTCGCAGATTGATGCTCGCTTTGCTTGCATTTCCCGTTAAATAATCCAGCCAGTTACTTATTTTGGGGCAAAATTGATAAATGCTGAGGGAATCCTTACTGGTATTCCTCTTTCCACTCTATTTCCTTTTCCCGGAATGTAACAGCATATTTCTCAAGTTCCTGCAAAACAGGTTCATAGATTTCAGGATGCGTGGGAATATAGCAACCTGTAAGTTTGATCTGACCTGTAAGAACCATCTTGGTCGCAATTCCAAGGGGAAGTCCCACTGTTTTTGCCATTGCGGTGTTTACCTGATCATCTCCGGTAACCACCAGTGAAGATGTCAGCAAGGTGGATTGAGTGGCCCCCTTCTTTTTGTAGATAAACTTATGCCACATGACAAGCATGTCCTTGTCGTCGGGATCCAGGGCCCATTTCTTTACCAGGATATGTTCAAGAGCCTGGGCAGGGGTTGCATCTTTCAGGCCGATACGGGTATCCCCGAAAATGCCCAGCCATTCCAGTTTTTCCCTTACATCTGAATCCTGGTCAATATGCATATAATGATATAGCTTGGTCTTCACCGGATCCTCGCTGCTGTAATAGAGAAATGAGTTGATGAATTCCTTGTACGTCATTTCCTCGGTGTTTTGCATGATATAGGTATCATCTGTGGCACCAAGCTGAACGAACACATCCCATGCACGGCAAAATCCCGGGCGTCGAAGTGTTCCCCTGAATACGGTTGGAACTCCCTCAAGATTATATTTTTCAATATATTTCAGAGAATCCCGGTTTGCATAACCTTCAAACTTACCATAGCCCTCTATATCAATAAGCTCTGTACGTCTGAATAACCGGTGATAGGGAATGTTCTTATACCTCCCTTCCTGAATGAACCGGGCAGGGCCACCCTGTCCCGCCAGCACCACATTTCGCGGATTCCAGGTTATTTTATAATTCCATGGATTATTGTCTGATTCAGGAGCAATAAGTCCACCTGTAAATGTTTCAAAACAAAGCAGTTCGTTGTCCTCCTTCTTTAGGCGGTTGATGACCCGCATGGCCGACATGTGGTCAATGCCCGGATCAACACCCAATTCATTCAGGAAAAGGATACCAAGCGATTTGGCCCGTGTGGACATCTCATTCATTTCAGTTGATTCATAGGAGGCGGTGAGCATGGATTTCTTATGCTTCAGGCAACTAAGGGCTACCAAGGGATGAAACCTGGCCGGAAGCATAGAAACCACGATGTCCGCCTCCATCACCTCAATATCCAGCTGTTGTTCATTGAATATATCCAGGCTGATCTGACGACTGGCCATCGGGGCCTTTTCCAGTGCCTGTTTTTCATCCCGGTCAGCGACGGTAAGTTCCCAACCATATTCCCTTGATTTTTCAAGCAGATATTGGATTAATGTTGTGGCAGAGCGCCCGGCACCAATAAGCAATATTTTTTTCATTCTATTCTGATTTATTAACTGTCAATCCATTCCTGCAAGTATGAATAACGCTCTGCCAGCCTGCCTTCCCGTGCAATGGTTGCACGTTCAATGATATTCTCGCTATCCTCACCCTGAAGAAGGGGTATTATGTTTTTTACGATATGATGGCCAAAATCCGTTGAAGCTTCTTTTGGCAGGCCACAAGGCAAATTATCGATCGTCATCATCGTTACGTGTCCGGGATCGCTGAATGGTCTTTCTTCTTTTTCCAGGCTCCTGTTGTAGTCAAAATATGGGTCGGCAAACGTACTGGTTCTCAGGGAAGAGGGAACAGAACCCTTAATATCACAGGTAATATCGGCAATGACCCGGATATTAAAATCGGGTTTTCGCATATCCTCTGCTGTAAATAATACAGGGGCATGAGGATCCCAGTATGCTGCCATGATAAGGAGATCTGTTCTTCGGCAGAACCGTTCGAAATTGCTGGTATACTCCTGCGGAAAATTAAAAAAATGCGGCAGGTTAAATTCCCTGCCGGTCTTATGCTCATTATATTTTGAGGGATCGAGCTGGGTATAAACGGGCCCGTCGAAATACTCACGGTGAAGAAATTCGTCCATAGTGATTTTTCGAACCGCAAAGGCATTCAGCATTTCCTCAGCACCACCGGCAACCCTTCCGTCACCGGTAAGGGCTATTCTTATATTTCCCGGATTGTTTGCCGATGCTCTTTGCATCATATCCTCCAATCCATTGCAATCCTGTGCCGGAATCAGAGAGTTATTGCCATTTCTTAAAAACCAGGCCCGCAGTCCGAGGTAGGTTCCGGCCAAACCGGCCCACCTTCCAAATCCAATAATGCGCACACCCCTTCCATCGGTAAGCATTTCATAATCTATCAGGCGAATCTTTTTTTCCAGAATGGATTGAAGCAATCCCTTATTATAGGATTGTTTTTTTATTGTATGTGAAAAAAAGAAATAGGTCTTGTTTTGAAGCAGATACTGGGTTTTCACCTCCTTCACACCAAGCAGTATATCACAGTGATTCAGATTTTCGGTCAGTTCAATGCCCTCGTCCGAATACTCGCCGTCGGTAAAACACCGCGTTGGACTTGGCTGTACAAATATTCTAATGCCCGGATACTCATCTTCTACCTGCCTGCATTGTGCAGGTGAAAAGGGTACCCGGCTGTCAGCCGGAGTTTTCGTTTCTTTTAGAATGCCTATATTCATGTAAGTCAGTATTCAGTAATCGGTTATAGGAACGTTGTAGAGACAAGGCAATGATTTGTCTGTACGATTTCCACCATATATTATAGATATTGCAGTCCTGCAGTCCTGCAGTCTTGCAGTCAATTTCTTCTAAGAAGCATCTCCTTACTCCCTACTCACCTCTCCTTACTCCCTACTCACCTCTCCCTACTACCGACAGATAATCCCTATAGGGATTCTTGCTCGTCACTCGTCCCTTGTCACTTCAAAAGATATTCCCTGTGCAAGTGGCAAATCAGTGCTAAAGTTAATCGTATTTGTCTGCCGGCGCATATATGCTTTCCATGCATCTGAGCCCGATTCGCGGCCGCCGCCGGTATCTTTTTCCCCGCCAAAAGCGCCTCCTATTTCAGCCCCGGAGGTCCCGATATTGATATTTGCAATGCCACAATCAGAACCCTGGTGTGATAAAAATTTCTCAGTTTCCATCAGATCCGTTGAAAAAAGTGCCGATGACAATCCCTGGGGTACATCATTGTGAATACGGATGGCTTCGTCAAGTGTTGAATACTTTATCAGGTATAACAAGGGAGCAAAAGTTTCTTCCTGTACAATCGGATAATGATTTTCTACCTCGGCGATACAGGGAACAACATAGCATCCCGAAGTACAATCCCCACTTTCATAGGGGCTGCCGCCATAAAGTATTTTTCCTCCTGCCTCCTTCACCTTTTCGATGGCTTCATAAAATGTTTTTGCTGCTTCCTTATCGATCAATGGTCCCACATGGGTTTCCGGTTGAATGGGATTTCCAATCCTCAGGCTTTTGTAAACTTCTACCAGTTTGTTTTTAAATGAATCGAAAACCGATTCATGCAAAATGATACGGCGGGTGGATGTGCATCGCTGCCCTGTTGTACCGGCCGCTCCAAATACGATCGCACGGAGGGCCAGGTCAGGATTCGCTTTAGGGGACACAATGATAGCATTGTTACCGCCAAGCTCAAGGATTGTCCTGCCAAGCCTTTCCCCTACAATCCTTCCCACGCGTTTGCCAATTTTGGTTGAACCGGTAAAAGAGATCAATGGAATATTCCTGTCAGTAAAAAGGTCATCCCCCAGGTATTTTGAACTGGTGGCCAGCAGATTCAGGACTCCCTCCGGTACAGCATTTTGTTTAAGTACTCCTTCAATAATATGGTGGACAGCCACTGCACACAAAAGCACTTTTGAAGAAGGTTTCCAGATCACCACATCACCGCAGGCAAGGGCAATCATGGCATTCCATGACCATACTGCCACAGGAAAATTGAATGCGGACACTACACCCACAATTCCCAGTGGATGATACTGTTCATACATGCGGTGGCCCGGACGTTCAGAATGCATGGTAAGGCCATATAACTGGCGTGATAATCCAAGTGCAAAATCACAGATGTCGATCATCTCCTGTACCTCACCGAGACCCTCCTGGTAGATCTTCCCCATCTCCCAGCTCACCAGTTTACCAAGAGGTTCCTTATATTTTCGCAATTCAAGCCCGATCAAACGGATGATCTCCCCGCGTTTCGGTGCAGGCACCATTCTCCAGGTTTCAAATGCTTTGCCGGCCTTCGAAACAAGCTCTTCATATTCGTTGCGGGTCGCCTGTCTGATGCCAGCAATTGCTTTCCCGTCAACAGGTGAAAAGGATGTCAGCACATCGCCTGAACCTTCGGTCCATTTTGTGCCTGTGCAAATTCCAGGATTTACAGATTGGATCCCGAGCTCTTTCAGTACCTGCTTTATCTCGAATGTATTTTTCATGATATTTAGGATTTACGTTTTTTTAATTGCCGTGGGTTATCACCCACGGTTATCGAAATCTGGCCCCTTTGAGGCCGTAATGACAGCATGACTATTTTATACCGATTACTGCATTAACAAGTCCCCCCTGTTCCAGTATCTGCAAAAGTTTACCGGGCAAAGGGCTGAAATGGAACTGCTGATCTCCGATCTCTACAATACCTGCAGCCATGTCAATTTCAACCCGGCTACCCTGTGTGTAAGCATTTACAGCTTCAGGCAGTACCAGAATAGGCAATCCCTGGTTGATGGCTGACCGGAAGAAAATGCGGGAAACTGATTTTACCAGGATTGCCTTTATACCTGCATAAGCAAAACCTACCGCCGGATGCTCCCTGGAACTGCCACAACCAAAATTTTCACCACAGAGGATTACATCTCCCTTTTTCACATTGCCGGCAAACTGCCCGTCAAATCCTTTCAGCAGGTGCGGAGCAATTTTTACCGGATCAGCGCTGTTAATCTCATAGGTAAGATTTCCGGCAAACATCTGGTCGGTATTCAGATTATCAGCATCCTTATAATTCCATACCCCATGGCTGTAACGGTCATCTCCTGCCTTAATACTGACTGTTTCTGTTTGTTTTACATGAAACGGGAACCGGTGTGTCTGGCCGTTCTTCTTTGTGGAAGAGATCATTCCGTTAATCGCGGAAAGCGCCACGGTAGCGGGAGACGCCAGGTATATAAATGTTTTGGGATTCCCCATTCTGCCCAGGAAGTTGCGGTTTGCAGTTGAAATAATGTTGATGCCGTCAGGAGGAATTCCCTGGCCTGTTCCGAGGCACGGTCCGCAGGAAGGAGTAAGTATATTGGCACCTGCTTTGAGGAAAACTTCGGCCAACCCCTCCTGAACAGCCTGAAGGTATATTTCACGTGAGGCAGGTGTTATCAAAAGCTGCACATTCTGTGCTACTTTCCTATTACGCAGGATATCAGCTGCAATTCGCAGGTCTTCAATCCTGCCATTGGTGCATGTGCCGATTAACGCCTGAGAAATTGGTATACCTCTTACCTCATCAATGCTTCTTACATTATCCACATGGTGGGGACATGCTGCCAGGGGATATAGCAGGGCCAGCTTGATTTCATATTCTTTCAGGTAAACAGCATCCTGATCAGCCCACACCCCCGGATACTTTTTACCAAGATAGGCCGTGAGCACATCATCTGCAGGGAATACTGCATTTTTCGCCCCCATTTCCGATGCCAGATTGGCAATTGTCATACGATCCGCTACGGACAGAGCGGAAATCCCTTCCCCATGATATTCAATCGACATATAATCAGCCCCCGATGACCCTATCATACCAATGATATATAAGGCCAGATCCTTTGCGTAAACACCTTTTGGAAGTTTTCCATGCAGGAGTATCTTTATCGAATCAGGCACCCTGAACCAGGTTTCACCCTGTTTCCAAAGTCCTGCTGTTTCCGTTCTGTCAATGCCTGTTGCCATCGCATTAAATGCCCCGGCCGTGCAGGTATGACTGTCGCTGCCAGCAATAATCATCCCGGGACGGGCATATTTTTCCATGAGCTGGTGGCAAATGCCATCACCGGCATCATGAAATTTCCTGATTCCCTGGTCCGCAACAAAATTGCGGATCTGCTGATAATCATTCGCCAATTTGCTGTTTGTGGGAGGCGCATTATGATCAAGCACTACCAATAACTGGTCGGGATTAAAAACCTTATTGCCACCCATTTTTCTGAATGTACTTTCAATGCTGGAAGTATTATCATGGGTAAGAATAATATCAGGCTGACGGAACACAATATCACCAGCCGGAGCCCCGAAAATTTTTTCTGCAAATGTTTTACCTTTCATATCGATATTCATAATAACAATAAATCGCCTGTTATGTATATGTTCATCTGTACCGGAGAAAACGGATCGAGTGATGCCGTTTTATTATTTCTTTTATTCAGAATTGTGCTTTTTTTAAGGTCAATGACAACCGTATCCCGGTTTTTAAGCTCCAGGACGCTGAGGTCTTTGTATGTCAGTACCGGAAATCCTGCGTTGATTGCATTACGCTCATAAATTGCTCCAAATGACTGGGCCAGGATAGCCTGATTCTGCAACGATTTAAAGCAATCCACTGCCTGTTGCCGTGAACTTCCTGAACCAAAATTTTTCCCTGTAATAATGATATCCCCGGCCTCTGATTGCTCCGAATAATTTTCCCAACCTTTCAGGTTTCCAAAAGAAAATTTGCCCATCTCATTCATTTCAGTGATTGCCAGGTGCCTGTTATGATAGATCATATCGGTGTCTATATTATCCTGCAGAACCAGCCATATCTTTCCTTCAATAATTGTGTTTTTTTCTTCATGCACTGTCCTCCTGGCCTCAGTAACTTTTTTTTCTTTGACCGGGATACTGATAAACAGATGGCTTTCCGGGAATATCATCCTCAGTTGTTATATGACCGGCAATGGCCGAGGCAGTAGCAGTAGATACGGAAGAAAGATAAACCTGTCCCTTCCCCTGCTTGCCTTCGAAATTCCGGTTCCCTGTACTTACTGTGCATTCTCCGGGTCCATTCTGACCAATTTGTCCGGATGCACATCCTGCACATCCTGCATTGCCAAACAGGACACCGGCTGATTTAAAAATTTCGATCAGGCCTTCCTCCAGGCATGTTCTCCAGATTTCATCAGTAGCCGGAACAATTTTCAGCACAACGCCCGGGGCAACTTTTTTGCCCTTCAGGATACGGGCAGCTTCACGCATATCCTCCATCCTGCCATTGGTGCAACTGCCGATAAAAACCGAATCAATCTTTGTACCTTTAACTTCCTTCACATTCACCACATGGTGTGGTTGCCCCGGAAGGGATACAGCAGGAGAATACAATTCTATATCCAGTACATGTTCCTCTGTATACCTTGCATCCATATCTGCATAAACGGCTTCAACAGGGGAATAAGATCGGGATTCACAATAATGGATCACTTCATCCGACGGAGGGATAATAATCGCAATTGCACCCATTTCGGTAGCCATGGATGAAATCGTGATCCGTTCATCCAGGGTAAGCTTTTTCACCTCATCGCCATATAATTCAACCACATATCCCAGCATGCCATCAGCACCAAATCTTTTCAGAAGGTTCAGGGCAATATCCTTGGCAGTGACATTGGATGGCCTTTCCCCTGTGAAAGCTGATCTTCACTGATTCAGGAACCTTAAACCAGACAGATCCGCGGGCCCAGGCAGCAGCAATATCCCGGTCGCCCATGCCCTGTCCGAAAGCGCCGATCGCTCCCAGGATATTGGCATGGGAATCAGTGGAAACGAGTGTATATCCGGGAAGTGCCAGTCCCTCATCCATGGCAAGATGGGTGCCAATACCGGAATGGATGTCATACACATGGATTCCGTTTTCCCGGGCATAGATCCGGCATTTTTGCTGATTGGCAGCATAAAGCTGATCAGATCCGGTTGGATTGCAGTCAAAGGTGAAAAAGGTTTTATTGCTGTCCTGAACCGAAAGATTATTCACCTGCAGGTTTTTGACAACCCCTGCTCCTCCAAAATCCCTTGCCAGCCTAACATCGATGGCAACATCCACAATTTCACCAGGTACAACCTTTGATTTCCCTGAATGTGCAGCCAGTATTTTTTCGATTATGGTCATAAGAAGAATTTACGATTTACGATTTACGATTTACGATTGAGGGGACACCTGGTCACCAGTCACCCGTCACCTTCATTTTTAATTTATTTATTAAAACCCCGAAATCCCAATGCCATCACTGTTGTTACTTGTCCCTCGTCCCTTGTCCCTTGTCCCTCATCATTTGTTTTTAAAAGGTAAAAATGTCATAAAATCTGCATGATGCACTATATATGCCTCAACTGACCGTTTTACAAGATCGCCTTCGGCTGCATGGGCGGCAATGATATGGCATACTTCCGGCGGAACACCACATTGTTCGGCCAGTGATACCCCCGAAAATGGATGGCGCAGATATTCCCCATATTTACCCTGAAAGGATTTTCCAGTTTCATCTATTTCATATTCGAGCATTTTACCTACATCGGCCAAAATGGCACCGGCTATCAGCACATCCATGTTCACCGGTAGTTCATTCTTAAAAAACTCTTTGAACTTAAGTCCGCTTTCCCGTGCAATGTGCACCACAGCTCGTTTGTGATCCATAAAGCTCACCTTAAGGTCGGGTCCTGCCAGCAGGGTAAAAGGTATCTTATGCAGGTCCTCCGGTTTGAGCACACTTTTCTGCAATGCCAGTTCCCAGGTACTCGCTGTCTTCTCGCGAAGATCCGGATCCTGTATCCATTCCAGCTCAGGCCACAGTCTCTTTACACTTTCTGCTAATGATGTATTCATCATGGTAATATAATTCGTTTATTTTTCTACTGACCGCTAATCCCTGACGGGATTATTTCTTCCTCGTCCCCTATATTCCTGACGGGATTTTTTCTTCCTCGTCACTCGTCACTTGTCACTTGTCACTTGTCACTTTCTTAATAATCTCTGCTCCCATTTCCAGTGTGGAAGCCGCACCATGTTTCAGGGCATCGGGACTTCCTTTCATCTTCATCATATCATAGGTGCGTACTTTGCCCTCGAAGATCACCTCAGCAATGGCTTTTCTGATTTTTTCGGAAATCGTATGCTCTTTCAGATATTCGAGCATGAGACATGCAGATTCTATCATGGCAATGGGATTCACAATTGAAACCGGATAATCGGCATATTTTGGCGCTGAGCCATGGGTGGGCTCAAAAACAGCCACCGACTCACCGATGTTGGCACTGCAGGCAAACCCAAGTCCGCCGATCAGACCGGCAAAACCATCGGAAACAATATCGCCAAACATGTTACCGGCTACAATTACACCATAGTCCTCCGGATTTTTCGTAAGCCACATCATCTGGGCATCGATGTTTGTATTCCACAACTGAATGTGACTGTACTCCTTTTGCATCTCACGGGCCATCCTGTACATCATGCCCGAGGTCTCCCTGATTACATTGGGCTTTTCACAAAGGGTTACCGATTTATATCCGTTTTTATCGGCATGCTCAAAGGCAGCCCGCAGTATGCGTTCAGTGGCCTTTCTGGTGAAAATGCGGGTTGAAACGGCAATCTCTTCTTTTGGGACATTCCCAAAGTTCTTCCTGAAGCTGGGATGTGAATTCAGCGCTTCATACACGATACCTTCCGGATGGCTCCATTCCACGCCGCAATACAGCCCCTCGGTATTTTGCCTGAATATTACCACATCCACTTCCGGTTCTTCAATTTCACCGCCGGGTCCCCTCCGGATGAAATTGAGCGGATTCCCCCTGTATGTGCGGCATGGCCTGATACATATATCCAGGTTGAACATCTGGCGCATGCTTACTATAGGACTGGCATAAACATATCCCTTGCCCTTTAATTCAGGAGACAATTCTGAAGCAGCTTCTTCCTTTGGTTTGGATGTAATGGCACCAAACAATCCTATTCGGTGCTTTTTAAGCAGTTCAATGGTTCTTTCAGGCAGGGCGTTTCCTTCACGGCACCAGAATTCCCATCCGATGTCGCCATGTACATACTCCGCATCAAATCCTGCAGCATTCAGTACCTTGATTGCTTCATCCATTACTACCCGGCCTATTCCATCGCCCGGCATCGTTACGATTGTGTGTTTTGCCATAAGAAATTAGAAATTAGTTAATAACCTGATAAACAGAGTCAATCACCGTTCCGTCCACCCATTTAATCGCAGCCACGATCTTATCGGTAAACACCGGTTTCTGTGGCCGCCCGCAAATGGCTTCAGCCTCTTCCTTCAATTCCCTGATTGTGCGGAGAGGTAATCCTGAATCTTTTACTTTTTCCATGAGATCTTTCCGTCGGGGATTAATTGCAATTCCCCTTTCCGTAACAATTACATCGATCAGTTCACCCGGTCCGCATAAGGTGGTCACCCTGTCAATGATCACCGGTATCCGGTCGCGGAACAAGGGAAGCGGGAGGATAACATTTTTCGAAAAAAGACAATTCTGCCAGCCTCCAATGCCGTGCAAAAGATATCCATCTGAATGTGTCACCACATTGGCATTGAAATTGAGGTCCACTTCTGTTGCCCCGAGGATGGCCACATCCACCATACTGGCAAAATTTCCCTTGCTATGGTAATTGTAGCTTGAAAAAGGGCTGGTCATCACGTGCCTCGGATTGTCGCGGATTGACCGCACGCCTTCCAGGTCGAAAGTCTGCCCATCCAGAATGTATTCTACAAGTCCTTCTTCGAGCATGTTAACCAGGTACTTATTGCTTCCGCCCCTGGCAAACCGGGCTTTGATACCCTTTTTGCGCATAATGTCACCGAAAAAATTGCCGATGGAGAGCGCAGTGCCCCCGGCTCCTGCCTGGAATGAAAATCCATCCTGTATAATACCTGCTTCCTCGCAGAAACGGGCAGTCAGTTCGGCAATCAGCAGGCGGTCGGGACTCTTGGTAACCTCAGTGGTTCCTGATACAATTTTTTCGGGAATTCCAACCTTATCCACCTTTACTGTGAAATCCACATAATTTCCGGGGATCTGCCAGGGAATACAGGGAAAAGGCACCTGGTTATCCGTCAATACAATTACCCTGTCGGCATACTGTGCATCACCCAGGGCGAAGCCGAGCGAACCGCTGGCCGACGGGCCATTAACCCCGTTGGCATTTCCGAAAGGGTCAGCACAACCGGCACCAATAATGGCAATGTCAATTTTTACTTCTCCATCCTGGATGGCCTGATACCGCCCACCGTGGGAGCGCAGCACTGCCGTCTTTTTCATCCTGCCTTCAGAACAATAGCGGCCCAGGGGACCGTTCATGCTTCCCTCAATATGGCTTATGGTTCCATCATCGAGGTACTTCAGCAGGTAAGCGTGACATGAAAAAGAAGCGGACGGAAACCAGCAAAGATTCTTCACCCCGAGTTCACTTGCGCAATCAAATACCATATTGGCTACCAGGTCCCCTTCCCTGAAATGATGATGGGTGGAAAGGGTCATACCATCCCTAAGACCTGCCTTTATTAAGGCTTCTTTTAAGGAGGCCACCTGCTTGTTTCCATCTGCGGGGTAATCTATATTTGAGGTGAGGCGGGGAGCGTGCCTGAAACCTGCCGGCATATGCTTTCCAACTCCTTTAAAAGGCACAACGGGCTGACCATTGATGTGATCAGGTACCATACGGCCGGCAGCATTTTTTACCAGTTTCTCACGCATGGTTTTCCCTCCATTGTTTAGTGATGAGTTTTGCCTGTTCTGCCTGCCTGATGATCCGGAGCGATCTCTTCACTACCGGTGGGTCAATCATTTTCGATTCAACAGCAACCACGCCCAGGCCTTCTTTTTCGGCTTTCTCAAAGGCCAGTACAATTCTTTGGGCTTTTGCTATTTCCGCGTCATCCGGAAGATAATTCTTATGGATCACTGGCACCTGCCGGGGATGTATGCATCCCATGCCGGTAAATCCGAGCGATTTTGATTCCATTACATTCCGCGCAAGGGCTTCCATGTCATCAATATCTGAGAAAACTGAATCAATGGGTTGGATACCAGCAGCGCGGGCTGCATTCACAACCATACACCGGGCGAAAAAGGATTCGCGGCCTTCGGGCGTTCTCTGTACCCCGATATCAGCAGTATAATCTTCCAGACCAATGGCCAGGGCTACCACATTTTGTGAGGCCACAGCAATTTCAGCTGAATTCAGAACGCCTGCAGCCGATTCAATGATGGGCATCAAATGAATTGCTGTGTTCTCATGCCCCAGAATTTTGGAAATGGCCTGATCCACCTCATTAACCTGTCTGGCCGACTCGCATTTTGGTAAAAGAATGACATTAACAGGATGAGGTATAACAAACTTCAGATCTTCCAGTCCTGCCGGAAGCTGATTGATCCTTACCATTCGCTCAGCCCCGTAAAAGTCAACCTGTCGCAGGGCATTGCGCACCAGGAAGCGCGCTTCGTATTTTCTGTCGGGTGCCACAGAATCTTCGAGATCGAGAATTATGCCGTGGCATCCATAAATGCCCGCATTGATCATAAGCTTCGGATTATTCCCCGGGAGATATAAACGGGATACGCGCTCGGCATCGCGTGCAGTGGTATATATATTTTGGGGCAGAACAGGTAAAAGATACTCCCGGTCAGTCGTGACCTGTCTGCGGATGACTGCTTCCATGCGGGCTGCCAGAACAAAGGGAAGTGCGCCCCGATCTTCAATCTCAAGGATTGCATGTGTGATGCCATAAAATGCAAGCATATCCCTGCAAAGGTTCAGAATGTCTTCCCCGTAAAGGGTTTTTACCTTACTGTTGAGGGTGATTACATTCTCTTTGCTCCTGGTGCGTCCGAGACTGACAAAACAATCTGACCGCACACCATCACCCCTGTTTCCTGCAATTTCGATATTGGTCATACTTTCTTTTGAAAACATGGAAAATGTACTGAAAATGTATCACAGAAACCCTGATTGTTATCATTTCATCATTTTTTACACGGTGGTGATTGCATCCGCCTTTTTTATTATAATTTTGGAATTCCTCATCCAAATCCAAAAAGCAAGCACATGAAAAATCTATTGCTAGTCAAAAAGAATATCCTGAATTCCCTGTTACTGGCTTTTGTTTTACTTATGAGTATGCAGATGTACGCCCAGAATGCTCCTGAAAAGGATGTAATCAATACTTCAGAAGGTCCGGCTGAAATTACATTCATAGGACATGGATCACTTATAATTGTGTACCAGGGTAAGGTGGTTCATGTTGATCCTTTTAGTCGACTGGCGGATTATTCAACATTACCTAAGGCAGATCTAATTCTAATCACCCATAACCATGGGGATCATCTTGGATTTAAAGGCCATTCAGGCAATTAAGAAAGACAATACCCAAATATATTATACTGAAAAATGTGCAAGTTCCCTTTCAGGCGGAATAGTAATGCGCAACGGTGACAGCCAGTTATTCGGTCCGTTTAAAATAGAAGCCGTTCCGGCCTACAACCTCGAGAATGGCCCTGAGGACGGAATGGTATACCATGCAAAAGGAGATGGCAACGGATATATACTCACCCTGGGTGACAAACGGGTATACGTTGCGGGTGATACAGAAAACACCCCTGAAATGAAAGCCCTGAAAAATATAGATATAGCCTTTCTGCCGATGAACCTGCCCTATACAATGACTCCGGAGATGGTGGCAAATGCAGTGAAGGCATTCAAACCTAAAATCCTGTATCCTTATCATTACGGCGAAACCGATACCCAGAAACTACTTGATCTTCTGAAAGACCAGAAGGATACCGAGATCAGGATACGGAAGATGAAATAACAGGGACGAGGGACTGGGGACCAGGGACGGCTGACGCAACCATCGCTGCCGCTAACACTACCTCCTGTTTCTGCCCATGCCCGCTAAACCTGCCCCTGCCTGCTGCCTACTGCGGTTATTCCCCGGTCAATCCTTCGTATTGTTTCCTCTTTCCCGATCATTTCCATGATATCGAACAGATGCGGGCCCATGCCGGAACCTACCAACAGAAGACGGAGGGGGGCCATGATCCGGCCAAAGCCGATTTCCTTTTCCTCCAAATATTGCTTTACTAATGATTCAAGGCTGGCTGAGCGGAATTCAGCTGCATTAAGCAGTAATTCCCTTATATCTGCCATGATGGCCGGAGTGTCACTTTTCCAAACCTTTTTTTGTTGCTGTTCATCATAGGTTTCAGGGGCCTGGAAAAAATAAGCTGCCTGATCCCATAAATCCTGGGGAAATATCATTCTCTCCCTTACAAGCGAAATAACCCGGCACAGATAATCCAGGTCTGCCTTAATCCCCTTCTTTTCCAAAACAGGCATCACACGCAAGGCCAGTTCCTCATGTGTATAATTTTTCAGGTATTGCTGATTATACCATTTGGCCTTTTCAGGATCAAAGCGGGATCCTGACCTGCCAACGCGCTCGAGGCTGAAAGCCTCAACGAGCTCATCGAGGGAAAATAATTCGCGTTCAGTTCCGGGATTCCAGCCAAGAAAAGCAAGCAAATTATCCACTGCTTCAGGAAAATACCCAGACTCGCGATACCCTGAAGATATCTCACCGGTTTCCGGATCTGTCCATTGTAATGGGAATACCGGGAATCCCAGCTTATCTCCATCACGTTTGCTGAGCTTTCCCTGCCCGCTGGGCTTAAGTATAAGGGGGAGATGGGCAAATTCGGGCATTTCTGTTTCCCATCCGAATGCCTTATACAGCAATACATGCAGCGGAAGCGAGGGCAACCATTCTTCCCCGCGGATCACGTGGGAGATTTTCATCAGGTAATCATCCACTACGTTTGCCAGGTGATAAGTCGGTAACCCATCCGCCTTGAACAATACTTTGTCATCAAGCAAGGTCGTATTAAAAACAACTTCTCCACGGATCAGGTCATTGACCCTTACTTCTTCATTTTCAGGCATCTTAAACCTGATCACATAGGGAATCTTTGAATCGATCCATGTTGCCACTTCTGCAGGAGTATGCGATAGGGAATTATTCAATCCTCCCCTGGTAGATGCGTCATACTGGAAGAGTTTTCCTTCAGATTCATATTCCTTTCGCAAAGAAGTGAGTTCTTCAGGTGTATCAAAGGCATAATAGGCGTTTCCGCTTTCAAGGAGGGTATCAGCGAACTTCCTGTATACATTTCTTTCACTTTGGCGATAAGGCATAAATGGCCCCCCCTTGTCCGGACCTTCACTATAATGAAGACCACACCAGGCAAGAGATTCCATGATATAGGACTCCGCATCGGATACATACCGGCCCTGGTCTGTATCTTCAATACGAAGGATAAAATCGCCGTTGTGCTTTCTGGCAAACAAATAATTGAATAAGGCAGTTCTTACACCGCCAATGTGAAGCGGACCTGTGGGACTGGGGGCAAAACGAACGCGGACTCTTCGGGACATGATAAGTTATTTTTGCAAAGGTAGTAACATTCCGGTATTCAGTATTCGGTATTCAGTGATCGGTATTCAGTGATCGGTATTCGGTATATTCTTCTAATTATCCTTTATCTTTGCCAATCATTCATCATTCATCATTCATCATTCTTCTTATGCCCTCCGGCTTTCCCTTACAAGATTACTACTCCAGGATATATAAGACCTACGATCTGGTGAACCGGCTGTTTACCTTCGGGCAGGACCGGAAATGGCGGCGGAAAACCATCGAGACCTGCCTGAAGGACAATCCGAAAAACATACTTGATTTATGCTGTGGCACGGGTGATCTGGCACTGGGAATTGCCAGGGCCGCCAAAAGACCCATAAGCATAATTGGCTTTGATCTTAATGCCAGTATGCTGGAAGTAGCCAGAAACAAAGCAAAACGACTGGGTATCCAATCTGTGGATTTCCGTCATGGAGATGCCGGGTCTATGCCATTTGCCAGCCATGAATTTGACCGTATCACCATTGGATTCGGATTCAGGAACCTGACCTGGCAAAATCCAAACCAGGTAAAACACCTGGAAGAAATAAGCAGGGTGCTGAAACCAGGGGCAAGGTTGCTGATACTGGAAAGTGCCGTCCCTGAAAGTGCATTTGTAAGGTTTTTTTACCGTGTTTATCTCAAATTAATACTGGTACCCCTTGGAGGTATTTTATCAGGCGATTGGAAAGCCTATCGTTATCTTGCCGGATCTTCCTCTGGCTTTTACAGCTTTTCCGCCCTGAAAAGCATGATGGAACCCTATAAACTCATCCTGCAATCAGAACAAAAATATTTGTTTGGTTCTGTAAACCTGCTTATAGCCACAAAGAAAGGAACTTAATCCCTGTCTTCTATTTAGTATAAAAGTGATTTATTATCTTTGCCTCATGATTGAACAACTAAATCATTTCTGCAAAGGCACCTTTATCAGCTATCTCGGAATAGAATTCCTGAATTACGGCGAAAATTTTATTGAAGCATCCATGCCGGTGGATAATAAGTTACAACCCATGGGTTTGCTACACGGTGGTGCTTCCCTGGCGCTTGCAGAAACCATAGCCAGCGCTGGTTCGTTTTTGTTTGTCGATCCTGAAAAATATGATGTTTTTGGCCTGCAGGTATCAGGTAACCATATTTCCACAATACATGCAGGAACTGTTTATGCCCGGGCTGAAATTATTCATAAAGGCCGTTCCACACATGTATGGAATGTAAATATCACGGATGAAAAAGGTAAACTTATTTCTGTGGCCAGGGTTACTATGATGATTGTGAAAAAGACCAAACATGCCATTTAATGCAGGATGTTTTACAAAATAAAGTCACATTGCTGAGGGCCTTGCAGGTATGCCTTGATAAAAAACTCAATTTTGCGGCATACAGGCTTCCCGGTAAATCGGAGTTTACTATTGTCATTCAGCGTGATCAGGAAATCCTTGAATTGAAAAACCTGGTCAGCAACTTCCCTCAAAAAGGATTTTTAATAACCCCATTTTCCCGTGAGACGGGGGATAAGACCTTTCTTATAAGGCCCGATTTTATACTGCGCAATTCCATCAGTGATCAGCAGTTTAACGAGATCATGTGCCTTCCTGACCTTCCTGATCATGTGATCAAAAGCAATCAAACGGAAGAGACCCGGAAAGAGCATTATATCAGTCAGATTGAAAACATTATTGAAAGAATATCTGCTTCTGAATTTGAAAAGGTTGTGCTTTCAAGGGTAAAAACAGTTTTCGGAAATTACACCTCCCGGCTGACTGGCATTTTTAACGCGCTTTGCGAAACCTATAATCATGCCTTCATATACCTGTTTTGTGTTAACGGAAATTGCTGGACAGGAGCCACGCCTGAACCTTTTGTTTGTTCCAGGGAAGGGACTCTTATTACGGTATCACTGGCAGGTACACGACCCTATGATTCAAAAAACATGGATATCCATAACTGGAACAGGAAAGAGTTGCTTGAACAGGATTATGTTACCCGCCATATTGAAAGAGTCCTGATCGACTTTTCAGTCAAGGATTATATCAAAAGCGGACCTTACACATCCCGTGCAGGAAATCTTTCGCATTTACGCACTGATTTCACCTTTTCAGTTCAGTCCGGAGGCTCCAAATTGCCTTCCCTGATCAATGCCCTGCATCCTACCCCGGCTGTATGTGGTATGGCATCAGGAACAGCGATGGATTTCATTCGCTCAGCAGAAAAGCATAGCAGGGAATACTACACGGGCTTTTTAGGCCCTGTAGGTATTGATGATCTTTTACAGCTGTATGTAAACCTTCGCTGTATGAAGGTACTTGATGATAAGCTTGTATTATTCATCGGGGGAGGAATAACACACGATTCAATACCCGAGGAAGAGTGGGAAGAGACTGAAATTAAGGCAGATACACTGTTGTCGGTGTTGCAACAAATCAAATAGATGCCTCATCCAAAGCAACATATTTCTGACCTGGCTGAAATTTGCCGTCTGAAAGGGATCAGACATATAGTTATTTCTCCGGGATCGCGGAGTGCACCTCTAATCCAGTCGTTCTACCGCGTTTTCGGCGATGATTGTATCAGTATTGTAGATGAAAGGAGTGCAGCCTACTTTGCCCTTGGAATTGCCGGGTATACGCGTACTCCGGTTGTTCTGATCTGTACTTCGGGAACGGCCGTATTGAATTATGGTCCTGCCCTTGCGGAAGCATATTACCAGGGTGTTCCGCTGATGGCAGTTACAGCCGACAGGCCCCGTGAACTGATCGATCAACAGGAAAATCAGACTCTCCATCAGTCAGGTATTTACAGGAATTTTATCAAAGGGAGTTTTGACCTGCCCCAGGTTATAACCTCACCGGATGATCTGTGGCATGCCCACAGGCTGATCAACGAGGCCGTGGATCTGACGCTTACACCCTTCGAAGGACCTGTGCAGATCAATGTACCGCTTACTGAGCCCCTGTACGGTGAGTTGCCTCCTCCCTCATCACCCGTACGGATCATCAGCCAGGCAAATCCTGAAATTGAACTTCGTCTTACGGAAGAATTACTGCAGGAATGGAAGCAGGCTGAAAAGATCATGATTATTCATGGCCAGGATCATCCCGGTTCACTGGTGATTCCGCACCTGCAATCCCTTTCAGAAGACAACAGGGTAATTGTTATGGCTGAAAACATTGCCAATATTCCTGGTGAAAAAATAATCCGGAATTCAAACCTTGTATTATCCCGAAACCGCAAAGCCAGCCCTGAATATCCCGATCTCATCCTTCACAGCGGGGGACACGTTGTTTCCAAAGCTTTGACAGGATACCTGAGGAAGGCGGTAAATGTGAAATGCTGGCGGATAGGAAATGATCACACAATCATCGATACATTCAAACTGGTCACTCGCCGTATTCCGTTTCCCGCATATTCAGTTTACAAGGCGCTGGCAGGAGAAAAAATCGCCCCGGTTGAATCCTCGTACAGGGATTCCTGGCTGAAAACAGGCCGGTCAACCCTTATTCAGGCATTACAGATCATCCGGAACCTGCCTTTCAGCGATCTGAAGGTATTTAGTCATGTATGCAGGTCTCTTCGGCCTGAAATGATACTCGTTCCGGGAAACAGCAGTATAATCCGCTATGTTCAATTATTTGACGACTGCCCTCAAAGAGAATGCTTTGGCAACCGGGGTGTTTCAGGAATTGACGGATCCTTGTCATCTGCAGCAGGAATAGCGTATGCTTCCGGTAAAATAACGCTCGCCATTCTGGGTGATCTTGCATTTATTTATGATTCAAACGGCCTTTGGAACCGTGAGCTACCGGCAAACCTTCGCATTCTGGTCATCAATAACGGCGGCGGAGGCATTTTCCACATCCTGAAGGGACCTTCGGACCAACCTGCATTTAAAAAGTTTATCGAAGCAAATCATACCGTTGATCTTCAAAAACTGAGTACTGCCTATGGCCTCGCTTATTTTTATGCAGATAATGAAAATTCACTGGATGCTCAATGGGAACCATTTCTGACAAATAGCGGCCGGGCAGCAGTTTTTGAGGTTAAGACAGATCCGGTGCTCAGCGCCTCCACCTTCAGAGAATTAATGCAATCAACATGATATTACTGAAAATCCGATTATTATGAATTCTGCCAGGAACTGGACTACAATAAAGGAATATGAAGAGATACTGTTCGATTCCTTTGAAGGAATAGCTCGTATTACAATCAACAGGCCACGTTACCGCAATGCATTTACTCCGGATACTACAAAGGAAATGTGTGATGCCATGACATGGTGCAGGGAAGATCAGGCAATTTCTGTTGTGATCCTTACAGGGGCAGGAGATAAGGCATTTTGCAGCGGCGGGGATCAGAATGTAAAAGGCTTTGCAGGCTATTTGGGGAAGGATGGAGTTCCGCGCCTTAACATCCTTGATCTTCAGAAACAGATCAGGTCATTGCCAAAACCTGTCATTGCCATGGTAAACGGATATGCCATAGGAGGTGGCCATGTCTTACATGTTGTATGCGATCTTTCCATTGCATCCGAAAATGCTGTTTTTGGACAAACGGGGCCCCGTGTAGGTAGTTTTGACGCCGGATTTGGGTCGTCTTACCTGGCAAGGGTAGTAGGCCAGAAAAAGGCAAGGGAGATTTGGTTCCTATGCGAACAATATTCGGCCCGGGAAGCACTGCAAATGGGACTCGTAAATAAAGTGGTGCCATTTGAATTGCTTGAGGAGGAAACTGTCTCCTGGTGCAAAAAGATAATGCAACACAGTCCCCTGGCCTTGCGCATGATTAAAGCCGGATTGAATGCGGAACTTGACGGACAGGCTGGCATCCAGGAACTTGCCGGAAATGCAACCATGCTGTATTACATGACAGAAGAGGCACAGGAAGGCAAAAAAGCCTTTTTGGAAAAACGTAAGCCCGATTTCAAAAAGTATCCTAAATTGCCGTAACTTTGCTTAACATGAATATCAGTATCTGGATAAAAGCCTTTCGACTGCGGACACTGCCCCTGGCTTTGTCCAGTGCCATTTTGGGCAGCTTCCTTGCATACGCGCAGGGGACCTTCCAGTGGAAGATCCTCATACTTGCCACAACAACCACTCTTTTTCTGCAGATCCTGTCGAACCTCGCCAATGATTATGGAGATGCCATGCATGGCATCGACAGCATCCACAGGCTTGGACCCGGCAGGGTTACCCAAAGCGGGCTGGTTACAAAAAATCAGATGCGCTTTATGATCTCACTTTTTGTCACCCTGTCCCTCGTATCGGGATCGCTGTTGATATTTACGGGACTTCATCATATCGGCTGGAAAACCATACTGGTGTTTTTCCTGTTGGGTGTATCTGCCATTTTTGCGGCCATAAAATATACAGTGGGAAAAAATCCCTATGGATACATTGGCCTGGGGGACATCTTTGTATTTATATATTTTGGTATTGTTGGTGTTGCGGGAACTTATTATCTCCATGTGAACACGTTTGATCCCTGGATATTGCTGCCTTCATCAGCCATTGGACTGCTCAGCTCCGGAGTACTTAATCTGAACAACATGCGTGATATTGAAAATGATGCCCGTTCAGGTAAGCGAACCCTTGTTGTTTATATCGGCAGGCAGGCGGCCAAGATTTACCATCTTGTGCTGATCTCGCTGTCAATTCTGTTCAGCCTGGTGTACACTTTTGTCCATTTTAATTCTTTTTATCAGTTTTTATTCATCCTTACATGTCCCCTATTTGTCCTTAATATAATTGTAGTGATGAAAAATACCGAACCAGGAGAACTGAACAGAGAATTGAAAAAACTGGCATTGAGCACATTTGCTTTTTCTGTAACCTTTGGACTGGGGCTGATACTACCATGATCAAAGCACGCCTTGCATACCGGGAATTTGATTTCCTCCGGCCGGCCACTACCTCCCGCGGTACTTTCCTGCGCAAAAAAGTATATTTTATCGTCCTGTATCATACCGACGAACCTACCATAGCCGGAATCGGGGAATGCTCCCTTTTCCCGGGTCTCAGCTATGATGACAACAAGGGTTTTGAAGCACGGCTTAAAAAAACGGTGGACCGGATCAACGAAGGTGAATATGGATCGGACGCGGAATTGATAGATTGGCCGTCAATTAATTTTGCTCTTGAAACAGCCTGGAAAGATATCCGGGTGATGGGAACGAAGGTTTTTTATCCTTCGGGTTTTACAGAAGGAAAAGATGCAATAGGAATCAACGGACTGATATGGATGGGCACGCGGGAAGAAGTAAACAGGCAGATCAGGCAAAAAATCGGGGATGGCTTTTCCTGCCTTAAAATGAAAATTGGCGCTCTCAGTTTCGATGAAGAACTTGAAATACTGGAATCCCTGCGAAAGGAATATCCGGCTGATGAGCTCGAAATCAGGGTTGATGCCAATGGAGCCTTCAAGCCCAAGACAGCTCTTGAGATGATCAAATTGCTTTCTGGCTGTGACCTGCATAGTATTGAACAGCCTATACCCCCAGGTCACCCGGAAGCGATGGCAGCTATTTGCGAAACTTCTCCCATACCGGTTGCGCTGGATGAAGAATTAATCGGAAAGCATACTTCTGCAGAAAGGAGAAAATTGCTCGACGTCATTAAACCTCAGTATATCATACTGAAACCCGGCTTGCTGGGTGGCGTGGCACAATGCACGGAATGGATCCGCCTGGCCAGGGAAAGGAATACCGGATGGTGGATTACATCAACCCTGGAGACCAACATTGGTCTCAATGCAATTGCACAATGGACTTATACCCTTAAGAATCCTATGATGCAAGGGCTAAGTACCGGCTCGCTGTATGTGGCCAATATCCCCTCTCCCCTCTATCTTTATGGTGAAAGATTATGCTATGATGCTGAAAGAAACTGGGACCTGACGGGACTCTTTGAGGCATTCCTGCCATGAAAATCGATTCGCTGACAATCCAAAATCACACTTACAGTCAACAATCTCTCACTGAGATTTGCCATACGAAAATCAGAAATGATGATACACCTTCCTGGGAAAAAGAAGTGTATGGATTTATTCTTCAATGGCTCGACGACTCGGATACAATAATTCAGTATTCCTCCGGCACCACCGGTAAACCAAAAATGATCCGGCTTCATAAACAGGCTATGGTCAGGTCAGCGGAAAGTACCTGCGGATTTTTTAAATTAACCAGGGGAAAAACGGCCGCATTATGTCTTCCAATGGAATATATTGCAGGTAAAATGATGGTTGTAAGAAGCATCGTGTGCGGCCTTAACTTATACATAACTGAGCCCGGAAGCAATCCTGATTTTAATGATATTGAAGAGATTGACTTTTGCGCGATGGTTCCCTTTCAGGTAACCAATACCTGGCTGGCCAAAAGCGTCGTGCCGCCTATCCGTATCCTGATCATCGGCGGGGCAGAAGTTTCAAAGGAACTGGAAAACCTTGTGAAAGATATCCCTGTTGAGGTTTATGCAACCTATGGGATGGCTGAAACCTGTTCCCATATTGCACTAAGAAGGATAAACGGGTCGCATCCCGACAAGTCGTACCAGGCACTTCCGGGAATAAAACTTGAAACGGATCAGCGTAACTGCCTGATCATAAAAGCATCCTATCTCCCCGGACCGGTCATTACAAATGACCAGGTTCGCCTGGAAGGAAACGGACGATTCCGATGGATCGGTCGTTTCGATAACCTCCTCAACTCGGGGGGGATTAAGGTAGTGCCTGAGGAAGTGGAGTCTGCACTGGCAGACAAAACAGGAATTGAATTTGCACTCATTGGTTTGCCGGATCCAAAATTCGGTCAACGTCTGGTGCTGGTAACTGAAGCAAATAAGGAAACCATTGCCGACGAAGCAATCCGCTCGGAACTGGCACTTATAATTCCTGAGAAGCTAATGCCGAAGGACATTGTAAGAATTGAAAAATTCCCCAGAAATTCATCCTTCAAGATTGATCGGCTGATACTGGCCCGTTCAGTTTATGAAATGATGTGAGCCGCACTTTTCACTTTCCTGAATTTCAAATACGGAATTATATCTTCATTCTTAAATCCCGATGTTCCGTCATATTCAATTGTTACGACAGGAATACCCGTTAGTTCTTCAATCCTTGGCGCCATGGCCTCCGTGACGAGTGAAGGGCAGCAATAGGATGGATTGGTCTGAATAAACAGATCAATATCCGGGTGCTGTGTAACAAGACTGTGAATTTTGAGAATATTTTCAAATGATTCCCCGCGATGCAGTAAATTAATTCCAAACTTGTCCATCCATCCATGTGAGTTCGGATTTTTCCTCTTTCTTTGATTCACCAAAGATCTGATTAAAGTAAGGGGTATAATTGTCCTCCACAATGGGTATCAGTGTTTTTAAAAATTTGGTCCTGGCATAATCCAGGTAGCGGCCTTCTTTAAATGCCCTTGCCGTAAATGGTTCCACAATTATCTTTATGTAATCACTGTAAGGAGTAGTAATCACTTCACCCCCGTTTTCCTCGATTATTTTAATCAGATCCTGGTTCATCAGATCATTATCCCGAACATAGAGATCTCCAAAAATAGCCACCTTGGTTCGTTTAATCCTTACTGTCTCAATTTTCCTGAATTCACCAACAATGTATTCCAGGATTTTCTCTTTGGGCTTTCCATCTCTGAATGCTTCCCGAAGCAAGGCAAAAGATTCACTTATAACTTCGTTGGTTCTGCCTTTCTCTTTTTCATAAGGCCTGATCATGCACCCTATCTTCCTTATATTGCCGCCGAACATATAAGCCAGGTAGGCATTGATCGCCGTCTGCAGTGAAATATCATAGAACATCAGATCACCTGAATAAACGGAAGCCCTCTCCAGTCCTTTCCCGTAATCCTTCAGCAGTTTTTGCATATATTGAGGAAACATGCTGAGATTGCACGAAAGGGTTGACTTTATGATCCAAAGAACTGTATCTGAAGGATCCAGTTTCCGGGTTTCAATGTAATCAATGGCATTCTGGACTATTATATTCAGGGGCAGGCACTGGCCGGTATTATGACTGAGACTGCGCTGAATGGATTCATTTGTGCTGTCGATAAGGCGGGCATCCAACCCGCTGTTTTGCAATACGGCTTCAAGCAACGGACCCACCTGCGGATCCCAGGAAGGCAAAAGCATGGTCTTGTTTTTCAGATGCACGGTCTTTCCAAATTGCCAGTTGAAGCCTTCCCAGATCTTGTGTACTTCAGGATTGACCGGAGAACCTGCCTTATGTTTGTGGTAATGATTCAGAAAGGTACAAATCCCTGCTTCAATGCGGGTTTCATATCCAACTGTTGAATCATGTTCATCGAGCTGGAGAATTAAGTAAGGCTTGCCTTTGGCCTCGAAGATTTCTTTGAAATACTCAATAACAAATGAATCAGGTGTGCACTTAAATGAAGTGAGCAGAATGGGATAACACGAATCAGTTTCTAAGACGGTCTCGGATGCCTCCAGAATTCGGGTGGCGTACTTCCATTTTAAGGCTTTAATCAATTCCTCGTTGAGCAAGTTGTTACCCTGTCCCGAGGGAAGCATATCCATATAAAATGTCTTGATTCCATGCTTTTCAATGATCTCGGGAATGTGGCTGTTCATTTCAGGCGACAATACGGTATAAGGCCGGCCCAATAACATAATATGTATATCCTTGCAAATAGCAGACTCGTCGAGGTATATCTTCTTCCATTTTTTTTCCCGTTCCCGAATATATTTCTGCGCATTATAATAAGCTCTTGTCACCTGCAGAAATCCGGAATCCTTTATACCAATGGAATGCAGCATTCTATGCAGTTCCATTCTGACAAAAAGCTCCCCCTGTGATGATTTTAAGATGGGGGAAAGAATTCTCTCCTTTGGCTGAAATCGTTTCTGAACTGAAATAACCGAGGATACAAACTGGGTATAATAACAGTACTGATTGTGAGCGCCGTTTTCATTACCATCTGACAGATATACAGGAAGAAAAATATAATCGGCCCTTTTCTGAAGATAGTCCACATGGGCATGCATAGCTGCTATTGGAGTGCAAAATTCTGCGCTGCAGAGGTTTTTACCGTCTTTTACAACCGTGTGGCAATCCTCGCTTGAGATAGTATTGATTTTCAATATTTCAAAAAACCGGCGCCAGAATGGTACCTCTTCAAATAAATGCAACCCGGCGGGAATTCCGATAACGGGACTTTCCAAATGCTTCTGTGTGCGCGTATCAAATACTTCCTTCCTTTTACGCATAAGATTGAATCCGAGGCTTTTATCCGGCATAAATCGTTTAGTATTGTAATCACGGCCACATAAAAATCCGTAGGCGACAATTTCCCCGTCTATTTCAGCCACCTTCAGTTTACAGTGATTGGTGCAAAGCTGGCAAATCTCCGAACCTGCAGGAATTGTTTTTTTATATAGGTCAAGTCCTCGAAATGAAGAAAGGGATTGATTCCTGTCGTATAATTCCAATGCCACTCCCATTGCACCCGTCAGATGACAGTATTTTGAAACGCGGATGGGCTTGCCTAGTTTTTGTTCAAAAGCTGCTACCAGGGCCCTGTTTTTGGCAGTAGCCCCCTGAAAGAATATTTTTGATCCGATCTTCCCGGTTATAGCCACCTTGGACAGATAGTTTTCACGTGTGGAGTGCAGAACAGCTGCCAGTATTTCGTTAACTCCATACCCTTCGCCGAGATAATGATTCAGGTCCCGTTCCATAAAAACAGTGCACCGGTCGCTGGCTAAAGGAGCACATGCTTTTTCAGCCCGCCTGGAATATTCCCCCAGCGGGCATTCCAGCTTTTTGGCCTGTTCTTCAATAAAACTGCCGGTACCTGCAGCACATACATTATTCATGACTGAAAATGTCACCATGCCATCGTGCATGAGTGTGAATTTTGAGTCCTGTCCGCCAATTTCTATGATTGTATCCGTTTCCGGATCCAGTTCATAAGCAGCCTTGGCATGAGCCGTAATTTCATCAGGCATGATATCTGCTCCCAGGATGGTTCCTGTAAATTTCCTTCCTGATCCGGTAGTTCCGGCTCCCCTTATATTAAATTGAAGTCCGCTTTTTTCGGCCATATCACAGATCGCCTCAAAGATAACCTGCACGGCTTGTAGCGGCTGACCTGCTGTTCGGGTGTAAAAGCCGGCAATGACCTCCCGGCTTTTATCCAGCAAAATAGCCTTGGTGCTTGTAGAGCCGATGTCAATGCCGAGATAGAGATCAATGGATGAATGCTGTTCAGGCAGATGGTACACATCGATTTCCACAGGTTTCATGAAAGGGAAATATTTCGATTGAAACCGATCATGTTCATCAGTACTGAAATCGGGATATTCCGATAGTCTGAGTTCCAGTGGCGGATAAAAGCATTCTTTTTTAGTGTTCCCGGATAAAATGAGGTCATCAGCCTTTTTTATCAATCTGGCAGAATGACCGGATTCCCGGCACGCCATGGCTGCCCCAATGGCACCATAAAGCGGGGCAAACGGATCAACTGTAATCACGGAACCTGTCAGTTTTTCCATGTGGCCGATTACAGCCTTGTTTAAAGCCACTCCCCCGGCAGCGACTATTGAATTTCTAGTATTGTCAAGTGAAACTGCATCAATTATGTTTTTGGCAAGTCCGTAGGATAACCCATCACAGATTTCCCGCAATGTATAGCCTTCCTGCTGGGCATGAATGAGATCAGTTTTAGCAAATACGGCACAACGAGAGGCGATCAACGGAAAATTTCCCCGGTTACTGTAAGCCAGGTCGCTGAATTCCTGAATGTTTTTAAGGTTGAGCCGTTCAGCCTGCTGGTCAAGAAAATTTCCGGTTCCTGCAGCACATGAAGTATTGGACCGGTAGTTAAGGTATTCGCCCCTGTCATTGAAAGTAGCCAGTCCAAATTTTTCGGCCCCGATGATCAATAGGGCCTGCAAACCAGGATGAAGATGCATGGCGGCGGTAATATATGCAATCCGCGAATCAGATAATTTACCCTCTCTGAGGATGGACGGAGTGGATGAAGTATATCCGACTGCCCTTACATGGTTCAGATTTACAAGGTGTAATTCCTTTTTCAGGTTTTCTGCTAACCGGCCATTATGAAATGTATAGGACGAATGAATAACAGAGAATTCCTTATCAAGCAAAACAATTGCCATGGATATCGATCCGATGTCCACTCCAAGATAGCATTTTCTGCCTCCCATAATTCCCTCCGCCTCTAAAGATCGTTGGAACACCCAAGAAAGGTACAGTATTAATAGATGAAAAACAATTATCCAACCTTTTGTTATCTTTGCTTACATATTATACTTTCCGTAATCTTCCGGAAAACATATATATCTGAATTACTTATCATTACAATTCAAAATGATTTTTTGTTCCAAGTTTTAATATAAAACCACTCACTATGTTTATAATCTTTATTGGTATCATTGCAATCGTCTTTGGCTTCTCCGTTGCCAAGGCAAATTCTCCTCTCCGCCAGCACGCTACCCTTATCAGGCTCCTTGGTCTGGGCGCAGTAGTAGTTGGCCTGCTCATGACCTCGCTTGTGCAGATTGAACCGGGCGAAGTGGGTGTTCAGAAACTCTTTGGAAAAGTAAGCAACACAACCCTTCAAAGTGGCCTGAATCTTAAGAATCCCCTGGTAGAAGTTGTGCCGTTCGACATCAAAACGCAGAATTATACCATGGCGGGGGTTGAAAATGAAGGAGAAGTAAGAGGTGATGATGCGATTCGGGTACTGTCGGCTGACGGACTCGAAGTGGTCATTGACCTGACTGTTCTTTACAGGGTAACCACGGATAAAGCTCCCAATATTTTAAGAGAAATTGGGACTGATTACCGAAATACTATTGTCAGACCAGTAAGCCGTACCGTAATCAGGGACAACGCTGTGTATTATGATGCAATATCTTTGTATTCATCTAAAAGGGATGAATTCCAGGATCGCATTTTTAAGGGAATTGAGATTGTTTTTAAGGAAAGAGGATTATTCCTTGAGCAGCTCCTTGTCAGGAATATTACATTGCCTGCTTCTGTAAAAACCACCATCGAATCAAAAATCAACGCCGAACAGGAAGCTCAAAAAATGACTTTTGTGCTGCAGAAAGAAAAGCAGGAAGCAGAACGGAAAAGAGTGGAAGCGCAGGGTATAGCCGATTATCAGCGTATCATCAACCTGTCACTTACCGACAAACAGCTTCAGTACGAAATGATCAAGGCCATTGCCACTTCCCCCAATGCCAAGCTTATCATTACAGGCGGGGCAAAAGGAACACCGATCATTCTCAATGCCAATTAACAAAATATATATTGCCGTTGGCTTAAGCCAACGGCAATATTTTTATCTTGCAATTAAATCAGTTTATTCTTACTCTTCATTTCCTGCCCTGCGCTTTAATTGCTCAGGGGTCAGAATGATCATATGACCGATGGGTGAACCATTGCGGTAGGAAACAACGCGCAACCATACAGGGCCTTCCGGGATCAGAACCGGCCGGGTGTATTTTGGCGAATAATTATCAGGCATTGTGCCATCAATCGTATAGTAAATATCCAGCCCGGCAATTTCGGGTTCCATTTCCACCCACATTTTTCCGTCTTTCATGTTCACCTTAACAATGGCATCATAAATTGCCTTTGAATAATTCAGTTCTGCCACATCATAACGTAGAAACTGGTATTCAGTCCGTTGAATAAAATTATCCCAGTTCTTTGTTTCATTGGGTGTCCAGAAAACCTCAGACAGGGCCCAGGCCCGGGGATATGTCATGTAAAAGGCTGAACGCAGGGTTGGCAACTGCTCTGTCCACAGGTTTCCCTGACCCCCGAGAATGTATTTTGCATCCACACCTTCGGGCACCGGGTTAAAGCTGTAACATTTCTTCATCCTCAGGTTGGCGTAAATAGGAGGATCCACCGCCGGATCTCCCTGTGTGTAATCAATATAAGCAAAGGTGGTGGGCGTCATAACAACATTATGTCCCAGGTGGGCTGCTTCGATACCTCCTTTGACACCTCTCCAGCTCATGACGGTTGCTTCAGGCGAAATGCCTCCTTCGAGGATTTCATCCCAGCCGAGCAATTTTTTGCCCTTAGCCTTCAATATAACCTCAAGCCGGTTCATAAAATATCCCTGTAATTTCTCAACTTCTGTTATATTCAGTTTTTCCATCAGTAACTGACAGCCAGGATCCTTTTCCCAGTATCCCTTGTAGCATTCATCTCCTCCCACATGGATATAGGGGTTGGGGAATAGTCCTGCCAGCTCGGTAAACACCTTGTCGAGAAATGCATACACATTCTCGTCTGAGGGATTCAGGCTGTTATCGATAAGCATTTTGAAAGTTCCGTCTCCCGGCCATATAGCAAAATTTGACCCGGGATTTACCTGGATACTGGTATCCTTAGTACAGCTAAGTTCAGGATAAGCAGCAATGGCTGCCATGCTGTGACCGGGAACATCAATTTCAGGAACGATTGAAACAAATCGCTCCTGCGCATAGCTGATAACTTCCCGGATATCATCCTGTGTATAAAATCCCCCGACTGTGGCTTCCTCACCAGCCTTTGGTGGAATGCGGTCTCCAAAATGACCATGACGTTCAACACGCCATGCACCAACTTCAGTGAGTTTTGGCAGCGATTTGATCTCAACCCGCCATCCCTGGTCATCTGTCAGATGCCAATGGAAGGTATTGAACTTGAAACGGACCATCTGATCGATATACTGTTTTACCTCCTCTTTAGTAAAGAAATTCCGGCTTACATCCAGCATCAAACCTCTCCATCCAAAACGGGGATAGTCAGTAATACTTACTGCCGGCACCTCTAATTTTACCTGGGTAACCGCCTTTCCTTCAATTTCTTTAGGTAAAAGCTGATACAGGGTTTGCAGGCCGTAAAACAAACCGGCCGGTTTATTGGCAGAGATAACCACTCCTTTCGATGTTGATACAAGGGTATAGCCCTCTTCTCCCAGCTTTTGATCAGGAGTGCTGTTCAGGTTGAACTGAATGCCCCCATTTTTTCCCTGTTCCGCTTTCAGTTTATTACCTGTGGGTACACTCAGCTTTTGTACCAGCATCATGGCCACAGCTTGTCCTTCAGGTTTATCATAACTGATGACGGTCAAAGGAGTTAGTACAAATGAACCGCTTTCTACACGTATACTTACCGGTTGGGGTATCACATTAACCTTCGTTTGTTGCCCGTTCATAATGCCCACAGATAAAAGCATAATAAATAAGAATACATTTTTCATTGAAATAGTTGTTTGTTGTTAGTTGTTTGTTGTTAGTTGTTTGTTGTTTGATTTTTGTTGATTTTCTTTTTCCTTACTCCATACTCCTTTCTCCTTACTCACCTCTCATCTCTAATTCTTGCTTGTCCCTCGTCCCTAGTCCCTTCTCTCAGAATTGGAAACAAATGCAATATGCTTGCTATCGGGAGACCAGGAAGGAACATTGATTGTCCCCTGACCGCCGTACAAATAGGCAATTACCCTTGGCGCACCGCCATTGGCAGGCATGAGCCGTAACATCACCCGCTTGTATGAGGGATGGTCAGCCGGGCTTACCTTTGTGGAAAATGAGATAAATGCAATCCACTTGCCATCCGGAGAAACATGGGGAAACCAGTCATTGTATTCATCAAAGGTAAGTTGTTCCTTGCCGGTACCATCGGGTTTCATGCGCCAGATTTGCATTGTTCCTGTCTGGCTGCCGTTATAATAAATGTATTTTCCATCGGGTGAACCTTCGGGACCATCCACGTGGCCAGATTTATTGAAGGTAAGCTGAACTTCCTTTCCCCCGTTCACGGAATTCTTGTAAATATTGTAAACAGGAGTATCACGCTGGGCTACATAATAAACTTCCTTATTGTCGGCTGACCATCCATGAAGGTATGAAGGTGCCCGGTTTGTAATCTGCTTAGGTATGCCTCCCGAAATAGGCAGGACAAAAATCTGTGAACCGCTCCCCTCGGGATGGTGACTGATAGCCACCATTTTTCCGTCAAAGGAAATCACATGGTCATTGTTCAGGCGGTTAGCTGTGCCTGTATTAAGTATTTCAGGTGTTCCGCCGTTAACCGGAATTGTATACAATGACCCGTTTTCATTAAACAACAGTTTGTTCCCATCCGGCATCCAGTTTGGCGCTTCAAACCGGCCCTTGGATTCATGGATTACCTTTCGGGTACAATCAAAAACATTCATAGTCTCAAGCCTGCATCCGATATAGCCTTCCTTATCCGGATTGTAACCGGTAATTACCGGCCGGTCAATGCGGACATTCCAGACTCTTGCTTCCTCAATAACATCGGGATTGTGAGAGCATATGAAGATACCGGCAAACACATCCTCAGGCATATCATTCATTTCGGTGAACCCCACTGTCTGGAGGGGTTCTCCCACCTGTGCAGCACGGAATGTGATTTTTTTACCGTTCCGTTCAACCTGGATGATCTGGTAGCTTTTCTTTATGGCACGGATCTCATCCTGCGGGTCACGCATAAATGCACCTTTCAGCATACGCCACTGAAGCACGGTCAGTCCGTCGCCATGCACAACAGCACTGGCATGAGGAGAATTATCATCAAGTGTTTCACGTACCATCCAGCCTATCTTCCTGTGAGGATCGGTACCCTTTCCAACAAAGGCAAAATTGGCAGTTAGAATAAAATCGCCTTTTATTTTTTTGTATGCATATTGAAATTCATCCCGTTCAAACCATATGTTATAACCCCCTCCTTTTATTGAGTAAGTCTGGCTGCCCTCATCATAGATCACAGTTCCGGCTTGTTTCGGTTTACCAACATCAATATGATCCTCAAAGATCCCAACCGGATTGGTACCGGCTAGAGCACTTCCCAGAACAACTTGTGCAAACATAAATGTCAGGATTTTCATAATAAAAATAAATTAAAAAGTCAGTACTTAGTATGGAAATACGGACACTCAAGGTAGCCCATTTTTAATCCACCACCAAATTAAAGGCTGAAAATTGCTGAAGTTGAACAAACCCATTAACCATGGAGAAACCGGGATAAATAAACCGCCGGAAGAATTCCTGATCTGGGTGCTTTTTTTTAAATTTATATTTATTATTAAGAATACTTCTCCACCATGATGAAAAACTATTTCTTGCTCGCCTGTCGGTCTGTTTGGCACAATAAGATCTATACATCGATCAATATCATCGGTTTTGCAGTTGGTATTTCAGCCTGCATTTTTATATTACTGTGGATCAGGGATGAAAAGAGTTTTGACAGATTTCATACCCAATCTGACAGGATATACCGTCTTCTTTCCGGTGAAGATTCAAGAATACAGCCACGTACACCTCATCCGATGGCCCAGCAAATGGTTCTTGACTTCCCTGAGGTGGAAAAGGCGGTGACTATGTCACCCATTTGGGATCCGGGTCTCACACCCGCACAGTTTTCGGTTCAATATGAAGACATAATATATGATGAAAAACGGTTTTTTTCAGCGGACACTACATTCTTTGAAATTTTCAATTTCCCGTTTCTGGCCGGCAATCCTAAAAATGCCCTGAAAGAACCCATGAACATCATCATTACCCGTGATATGGCCATTAAATACTTTGGTTCGGTTCGCGAGGCCATGGGAAAATCTCTGAAGATTAATGATCAGTCCTATATAACTGTGAATGGAGTAATCGAGAATGTACCCGCCAATTCTCATTTCACCTTTGATTTCCTGATATCCTATGTGACAATGAAACAAATTGACAGGCAAATTCACAATGGTGTGCTGAGTGATTATTATACATGGAATGATTTTGGACATTATAATTATTTGTTGCTGAAAAAAGGAGCCGATGTAAAACAACTTGAAAAGAAACTCAACGAATGGCTACTCGTACAGAATTTCATTCCACTAAACGACAAATACCGCCAAATGATTGCTGATGGCAGGTTCCGTTTCAGATTGCAGGCAATGAATGACATACATCTTCATTCCAAGCATTCTTTGGGAACTGGGAACAAACGGAAGTATACTGTATGTATATATATTTTTCACCGCCGCGCTGCTAATCCTGGTTGTGGCATGTGTTAATTTCATGAACCTGTCAACCGCACGTTCCCTTAAACGTGCAAAGGAGGTAGGTATCAGGAAGGCCCTCGGAGTGCAACGCAAGCAACTTATAATTCAGTTTTTAACCGAATCCGTAGTTTTAACCTTGCTTTCCGCTATGGTTGCCTTGTTGCTTGTGCAAGCCTTTCTTCCTGCATTCAATAGTTTTACAGGAAAGGATTTATCTCTGTACACCTTGCTGAATCCGAAACAAATATGGAAACTATTAGCGGGAGTTCTGATCATTGGCATTTTTGCCGGAAGTTATCCGGCTTTTTACCTTTCATCGTTTATTCCGTATGAAGTGTTAAAAGGCAAAATACAAACAGGAGGGTCACAATTATCTATCCGAAAATTCCTTGTCATTTTTCAATTCGTTATTTCCATTCTCCTGATTATTTGCACAATGGTTATTTACAAGCAGATATCCTATCTCAGAAATCGTGACCTGGGATTTAAACAGGAACAGGTGGTTGTAATTTCCATGAAGGATGATGAGGTACGCAAACAATTTGATGTTATCCGCACTTCCATGCTTGCTAATCAGGGTATAATTAAAGTTGCCGGTGCATCCAGTATTCCGGGTGGACAGTTTAATCAGAATTCGATATCCTATGAAGGATCGGGTGATGAAAGGCTGATCGCCGAGACCTTTGTAACATCCGATTATTTTGACCTGCTTCAAATAAAAACATCGGCCGGCCGGGTCTTTTCTGATGATTTCATGGGTGACACAACGGCCTCATTTGTGATTAACGAATCAGCTGGACGTTTATACAAATGGGACACCCCGGTGGATAAAACCATAACCTATTATGGGGATGCCTATGTAAATGCAAAGGGTAAAATTATCGGAGTGGTGAAAGATTTCAATATACATGCATTGCAGCAGCCCATGGAACCACTTATCATTCTCCTGGGCCGTAAGGATCTGCTCACTTACATGCTGATAAGGATATCGCCGGATAACATACCTGCAACCCTGGCATATATAGAAAAAACCTGGGGTAATTTCGATCATCGTCATGTGTTCAGCTATTCTTTCCTGGATAGTCTATTCGCCTCACAATATCAAAGTGAAAAGCGAATGGGTACTATATTCTGGATTTTTGCCCTCCTTGCAGTATTTATTGCATCGCTTGGATTATTCGGCTTGTCGAATTTTATGATTGAGCAGCGCACAAAGGAAATTGGCATCAGGAAGGCACATGGAGCGGGTGTAGGCAGTATTCTGATCATGCTGTCGCGCCAGTTTGCGGCCTGGGTGATGATTGCCAGTGTACTTGCCTTGCCGCTGGGCTATTTTATTGCCAGGCACTGGCTTGAGAATTTTGCCTATCGCACAACTGTGGGGATATTGGTATTTGTACTTGCGGTTATGATTGCCATAACCGTAACCCTGCTAACCATCAGTTATCAGGCCTTGCATACAGCCCGCATGAATCCTGTGGAATCACTGAAATATGAATAAAAGGGACCAGGGACTTGCAGGAATTCTTACAGGAGGGACGCGGGATAAGGTAGTACCACGGATGAAAAGTAGATGAGCGCTAAAATTCCCGGAATCAATAATTTCCGAATGGAATGGTAACCCCCAGCCATGGTATGGCAATGAAGGTAATATCCTCCTGTAATGGCATGAAAAGTCCAAAGTCGAGTCCCGCCTTTTTAATCACCCACCTGAATCCTGCAGATAAAAGTACCAGGGTTTCACCGTCCATACTGATATAGTAATTCTCAGTTATCAGATATCCCCTTGCCCCGGTCCTTGCCAGGCCACCCAGACTTATGACCGGTGATTTGCCCCAGCCGGAACCACTAAATCCACCTCCAATGCCTAAGCTTAGATTAAGATCCCGTGAACCCACTGTAGTAAGTCCATACAGTAATCCAAATCCGGTTCCGCTGGCACCCAACACCGTTCCCATCAGGACACCTGCCCCCAGGTTAAGTTTATCTTTTACTACGGGAATAGAGAATTTAGGGGTTATCCAAACCGGTGTTTCCCCGCCTCCAAAAAGAAAAACCGGCACCATGCCTGCCCCGATGGAAAAATAATTGGATAACCCATAACTTACCTGGTTAAATAGTACCCAGATATTTTGATAGTACCCCTCGCCCTTTTTTAAACCGTATCCGTTAGGCATCCATAAATACCGGGTAGACTGGGGATTTTCAAACCAGTATTGGCCCTGTTTGATATTTTGAGGCTTGATCGGCGTGGTTCTGACAACATCCCCTTTGTTAAGGGTTAGTTTTCCAAATTTATCTGTTTGAAGGATCAGGTTTGAACTATCCTGGGATAAAACGTGCCCGATAAACTCATTCCCGTCGTTCATCTGAACGCGTGTGAGGGACATGGAATCTGCTTGTGCCTGTGCCATCAGAAAACCAGGGAACAGACACAATAATGAAAAAAGCAGGCATCTGGAAAAAATCTTTTGCATTGCCATAATTATTTTAATTCGCGCTAATAAACTTCCGTTACTCATAAAGATATGAATAAAGTATCTGCATGGGATTTATGACTATCCAAATAACAGGATTAAAAGGTTGCGGAACTTCAATGCGAAGAGCCGGATTGCAGCTTGTCCAAAAAAGGACCAGGATAATCCTTTTTCAATTTAACCTCATCTTTAAAACCCAATGACAGCGATTTCTTGAGATACCTGAGACTCATTTGTTCCTTACCTTGTTTAAGCGCATACAGTGCATAATCATAATACACGTCCGGATTTTCAGGCTCAGCTTGCCGGTATGCAGCCAAAATATGTTTGATTTGCCCGTTCCCCGGTTGGGAATGGATAAGGGCATTGAGACGGGAATAAAAGAGTATACCCAGAAAAGCTTTTATCCGCATAAAATGATCTTTCCGGGTGGACTGACTATTGTATATTTCCGTTGACAACTGTTTCATTTCATTGAACCACCATATTGAATCCCTTGTAATGGATGCTTCTGCATAAGCCTGGTTAATCCGGCTTTCCTGCATCAGATCCGATTCAATTTCTGCAATATCGGCCTGAAATTCCGGATTATTTTTGAATGAATCCCATTGCTTTTTAGCTGTCGTGTTTTGAGGATCAAACTGAATCGCAACTTCACACGCTTTCAGGGCAAAAAAGGTTTCCTTCGCAGTCAGCATACTATCCGTCTTTTTTAGAAGTAATATGGCTTCGTGTTTCAGCAAGGCATCCCCGCCTGATATGGATTTGCCCATCAGGAAAACAAGTCCTTCTTTTAGCATCCCGGCAGGCGGCCATTCATGAATCCCCCTGAAATATCCGGCTACCATCTTCGGTTTACCGGATCGTTTCAATGGATTATAATATGTTTCTGAAAAATTGAAATCTCTGGTGCCTGCAATCATATAAACAGGACATGGCAGCTCCTCAAGGGAATTTACCGAAGGACCGGCCCCGCACATGAGTACCCCCTGTACAGGGCGAAGGCGTGCATACTCAAATGCCATTCTTGCGCCTCCTGAAAAACCTGCGATATATACCTGGGAGACTGAATAATGCTGACTCATTTCCCGGATCAGGATATCAAGCGCCTGGATATAACCCTGGAAATCATTCCTTATCTGGTCCGAACCCACGACAAGGCATGGAAACGCTGAAACTGCCGGTCGAGAATTATTCACGGCCATAAGTCCATCCCCTCCCGAATCAAGAATTATAAGCAGGGGAATGCTTCCATCGTAACGGGCAGGCCGGATATAATGATAGGTATTCAATGTGTCCGACATGCACCGGCCAGCAGATACTGTTGTATAATTTACAGAGTAGATACTCTTCTCCTGAATACAGGCAAAATGCAGGAGTATAAGAGGTAAGATTGAAGCGATCCTGTTCATAGTTCAAAAATAGGGAAATATCCATGCTTTTTTTTATCCGATTACAATATAAAGCGTTGTAATTTTGTTGAATACTAAATGAAAAAGTTTGGTTTAAAAATAGTAACTGTCGCCCTTGTTGCCGCGATTTTTCCTTTGATCTTCGTATTGATTGTATCCATAGGAGCATTTGGCATCCTTCAGAGTAAAAAGGAATTACAGAATTATAAGAATGCCAGTGCTTCTGTAGTGTTATCCGAAAATGGGGAACTGATCGGAAAGATCTTTACCGAGAATCGCACCAGTATCACCTATGACCAGCTTCCCATACACCTGATCAATGCCCTGATCGCCACGGAGGATGCACGCTATTTCCAGCATAAAGGTATTGACTCAAGAGGCCTTGCCAGGGTGTTCTTTAAAACGATCCTGCTCAATAATAAAAACTCAGGAGGAGGCAGTACAATTACCGAGCAACTGGCAAAAAACATGTTTGGAAGGAAAAATAGAGGTCTTTTTGCCATTTTTATCAACAAGACAAAAGAAGCTTTACTGGCCCGACGGCTGGAAAAAGTCCTTACAAAGGAAGAAATTATTTCCCTTTATCTGAATACGGTTCCTTTTGGAGAAAATGTATATGGCATTGAAGCAGCCTCCAGGCGTTACTTCAATAAAACCACCAGAAGCCTGAAAATTGAAGAGTCTGCCGTGTTGATAGGCATTCTCAAAGCAAATAATTTTTATAATCCCCGACTGTTTCCTGAAAATGCCAGGAACAGGAGAAACATTGTACTTGGACAGATGCAGAAATATAAGTATCTGACAGCCGTCCAGGCAGATTCTCTCCGCAAACTGCCGATGGTAATAAATTATGTCAACCTTGAATCTGCAGGACCCGCAGATTATTTTCTTTACCAGGTAAAAAATGAAGTCAGTAAGATTTTGGAGGAATTGTATATTTCCACTGGCAAGAAATGGAATGTTGAAGAGGACGGACTCATTATTACAACCACTTTAAATCTTCCGCTTCAGATGCTGGCCAATCAGTCCTTTCATGATCATCTTTCCGTTATGCAGGAAAAGCTGGATAACCAATACCAAACAGCATCAGGAAGAAGGTTCATTATCCGACTTGCAGAAATTGAGTTAAAAAAAAACAATCTATCCGAAAAGGCCCATGAAGTGAAGCCGAGGCTGATTTTTGACTGGGACGGAACAAGGCTGGACTCTATTTCGGTGATAGACAGTATGAAAAACAGCATCCGGATGCTGCATGCCGGTTTACTTGCCATGGACCCTGTTTCTGGAGAGATCAAGGCCTGGGTCGGCGGGATCGATTTCAAAACCCATCCATATGACCAGATACTGGCCCGGAGGCAAACCGGTTCAACATTTAAGCCCATTCTCTATGCAGAGTCGATTGAAGAAGGTATTAAACCATGCAATTACCTTGATAACGATTCCATTGTGGTTTCAGGACTGGAAGAATGGAGTCCCGGTAATTATGATCACTCCGTGGGGGGAAAATATTCCTTAACAGGTGCGCTGGTTCACTCCATGAATATACCCACTTTTAATCTTTTTATGCAGGTGGATTATAACAGTCTGGATTCTTTATGGAAAAGACTGGGATTTTCCTTTCCGCTTGAAAATAATCCTTCAGTGGCCCTGGGAACAGCTGAAGCCAGCATTGGTGAAGTTGCGGTGGCCTATTCTGCCTTTTCCAACGGAGGATACCGGGTTACACCCCAGAAATTGATCTCGATAAAAAGTCCGGACGGAAAAATAATCTGGCAAAATAAATTCAACGCTGCAAAAGTGAGGGTATTTTCCGCCAGAACAGCTTTATTAATGAATGCTATTTTGCAGAAGGCAGTCAGGGAAGGAACCGGCAGTCCCATAAGATCCGTTTATGGCGTTGCCATTCCCCTGGCCGGTAAAACAGGTACTTCACAGGACTATGGCGATGCCTGGTTTGTAGCCTATAATCCCAAACTGGTAATGGTTAGCAGGGTCGGCGCTTCATTGGCTTCCGTGCATTTCAGGAGTGGCTCTAATGGTACGGGAGGGGCACTCGCATTACCCCTGGCAGGTCTCACTCTTAAGAATGTGCAAACCAACCATGAATTAATGGATGAGTTTGAAGGATACTTTCCTCCTTTGCCATCCGAATTGCAGAATGAACTTGATTGTCCCGATTTCAAGGAAAAGAATGCCTTTGATAATTTCAAGGACATTTTCAAAAAAAACAAGATCGATTACGATCATTCCAAACGCAAACAGAAGAAAAATTCTTTTTTCAAAAGATTATTCGGGAAAAATAAATAGCATTAGGTGGTGGTAAGGGAATAAATCGCAGAGCCAAGGCAATGCCTTGGCTCTACTTCATCGCCCTTTTAAGGAGCTTCATAGGCCAATTTATCATCTTCACTACTTTTCCGGTACATATTTGCAAATACTGATGTACTTTTGAATACTATGAAAACCAAAAGGATACATCAATATATAGCGGTCGTGGTATTGATATCGTTCTCCATCAGTATCCTGGTTCACTTTAATACCATTTTTTCCTATTTTACGCCTTCCGGGCAATATATGCCGGGAATCCGTCATGGAGAGACTTTTTTGAATATTATGGGTGAGGTATTTATTACGTTCCTTGTAACTTTTTGCTTGTTCCTGCTCAATTATTATGTGTTAAAACCAATCAACAGTTCCAAACGGTTGAATTATAAGAGCATTTTATTTGCAATTTTTATTACACTCCTTGCCGTTACCATTTTGAGTGACACTTTTTTTGCAATAAAGCATTTCCTCAGGTCCACCACTCATAGCGGCAGGTTCAATCTTCTCTACACCTTTCGTGATCTGTTTATCGCCATGGTTGTGCTATGCTGTGTATTTATTATCAGGAATATTTATGAAAAACAAGCCATCAGGCTGGAAAATGAAAGACTGATACGGGAAAATCTGCAAAGCCAGTATGAATCGTTAAAAAACCAGGTAAGTCCGCATTTTCTCTTCAATTCACTTACTGCCCTTAAGTCCTTGATTAACGATGACACAAAAAATGCCCTGCAATACTTAAATGCCCTTTCACAGGTGCTTAGGTATACCCTGCAAAGCAATAACAATCCCACAGTAACTTTAGCTGAAGAAACAGACGCAGCCAGGTCCTATATATTCCTTATAAAAATGCGCTTTAATACCAGCCTTCAGGTTGAATTTAATATGCTTGATCGCTACAAATACTACAGGCTGCCACCCCTTGCCATTCAAACCCTTCTTGAAAATGCTGTTAAACATAACGAGATCAGTAAAAGGAATCCACTTGCCATCACCATTCTTACTACAGATAAAGACAGTCTGGTAGTCACTAATAAAATCCAGGAAAAGATTTCCCTTGAACCCGGTACCGGAATAGGTTTAACAAATCTGTCAAAACAATATAAATTACTGTGCGGTAAGGATATCCTTATCACAAAGATGAATAATGATTTCAGGGTGGAAATCCCCCTGTTAAACCCAACCGAAAATGAAAGCAGTAATTGTTGAAGATGAGGAACTGGCAGCACGAAACCTGAAGTCAGTACTGGATGAAACCGGAACAGTGCAGGTAATCGCCACACTCGAAAGTATTGTGGAAACCATTGAGTGGTTTAATACCCATCCATCACCCGATATTTTGTTTATGGATATTCACCTGGCCGATGGATCTGCATTTGAAATTTTCGACAGGATAAAGATCCTTTGCCCTGTCATCTTCACTACAGCTTATGATGAATATGCCCTGAAGGCTTTTAAGGTGAACAGCATCGATTATTTATTGAAACCGATTGATTTGAATGCGGTTCAGCGGGCCCTCAATAAATTGAAGGATCTTTCCAATGCAAACATTTTCCCGACCGGTTTGCAGAATCTTCTTGCTTCATTTAAAAAAGCAGCAACCTATAAAACCCATTTTCTGGTACCTGTAAAAGGTGACAAGCTCATGCCGGTTCAGGCCAATGAAATTGCCTGTGTTTATATAGATGCAAGCCTGGTGAAAGCGCTCACTTTTGATGAAAGATCATTCCGGTTTGAATTTACCCTCGATGAGCTTTCAGATATGCTGGATCCTGAGGATTTTTTCAGGGCTAACCGTCAGTACATTATTTCCCGGAAAGCCATAAAAGATATTGACCTCTGGTTTAACAACCGTTTATCAGTTAACCTTAAAGTACCGGTTACTGAAAAAATTCTGATAAGCAAGGCCCGTATCCCGGAATTCAGGGACTGGTTCGGAGGAAAATAAAAAAAGACGGAATTTGAGCAGGAACACGGTATTCACATTCCTTAGCAGGATTATAAAATGAAAAGATCTGTCCTTATTGTAATGGTTGCGTTTGTCACCTCTGTTTCAATTTTTCCCCAGCCAGGCCATGAAAATGGTTTTAGTTATTACAATGACATCGTTTTTTCCACAGAGAACAATCAAACATTAATGCTTGACTTGTATCTTCCGCAGGCTGTAAAACTTTCATCCGGAATTGGAGTAGAGGGTAAGGATCAGAAGCAGGATTCTATACAGGAAATTAAAAGGTCAGCCTATCCGTTGATCTTCTGGATTGGGAGGGGAGGATCTGATAAGTTCCCGTCACCAGTCGCATCCTATGTTGGAAACGGTTACGCAGTGGTGAGCCTGCAGGTGGATTCTCAATCGGAAATTGTGAAAAATACAGGGAAGGCTATAAAATACCTGCAGGCCCATTCGACAAAGTATAATCCCGACACGGGAAGAATCGGTTTTATCATTTGTACCTCAGAAGGATACAAGGCACTTGTCAGACAATATGAACTGTTGATTTTAGCAGACAAGGATACTGACTTTTCAAGACTGCAGTCAGAAGAAAATACCTCCAAACTGCTCCGATTCTTTGATAAGCACCTGATGAACGGCGTTCATAAGGAATCGGATCCACTTAAGCTCACATGTCCGGTAGATTCCTGGGCAGATCCGATCACTAATCCCATTCCGGGAACAACATACCATTTGTTTCCCACCCCTGTAAGAGGAGAAAAAAAACAGGGAAGCTACCTGGTTTATCTGCCCCCGGATTATTCAAATTCTGACAAAAGATACCCTGTAATTTACTGGTTACATGGCGGCAATGGAAATTCACGTGAGGGAGCCTGGATGTGTGAACGGATGGATGCAGCCATGAAAAGGGGTACCATGCCGCAATGTATTGTGGTTTTTGTGCAGGGCTTACCTGTTGGCTGGTATAACAATTCAAAGGATGGTACCATGCCGGTGGAAGATGTCATTATAAAAGATCTTATTCCGCATATTGATGAAACCTACCGGACAATTAAACTGCGTGAGGCAAGGGGAATTGACGGTATGTCGATGGGCGGATACGGGTCATTGCATCTGGGATTCAAATACCCGGAATTATTTGGTGCGGTATCTTCCATTGCACCAAGCATTACAACCTATGAAATGGAAAGAAAAGAAGTTATTGTACCTACTTTTGAAGATGATGTTGAGTATTTTAATGCCAACAGCCCATCTGTACTGATTCAAAAAAATGCCGGCTACATCAGGGAAAATTCTACTATCCGGCTGCTCGTGGGGGACCAGGATTTTCTATATGACCTGATTCAAAAATTCCACCGGCAACTTACCGATCTTCAGATTAATCATCAATACGCCATTGCCAAAGGTGCAGACCATGATTACAGGGAAGTAATTTCAAATCTCGAATTCGATTCCTTTGAATTCTGGCACGCTGCATTTGAACGCGCAGCTGACACAAAATAGTTTAGCTCCATTCTCCCGGGTTCTCACATCCCCCATAAGTCATTTCACCCTCCATTTCTTCCGCTTCACTCACTTTCAATCGTTTGTGGTGCTTTGCAGCCCTAATTTAGTGCCATAAACGAATACAAAAATCCATGAAAACAATAAATTCAATTTTACTCAGTGTGCTCTTAAGTTTTATTCTGATAAATTTAAAGGCACAGCAAACCTCAGGAGTTGATTCAAAATCCTCGATAAGGGGAATTCTAACTGAGGAAGTTGATACCATTCCGGTTGGATTTGCCAACGTAGCCCTTTACAAACAAAGTGATTCCACACTTGTTACCTGGACCCTGGCAAAAGAAGATGGCTCTTTTGAACTGACCAAAGTTCCTGCTGGTACCTTTAAACTCGTCACAGATTTTATCGGGTATAAAAAATTTATCCAACAGAATATTTCGGTAACTAAAAGCGGTATCACGATAGACCTGGGGAAATTAAAGCTGGAGTATGAAACCACAGCCCTGGGAGAGGTAACCGTTGTGGGTGTCAGAAAAACTTCAGATTCAAATATTGACAGAAAGGTGATCGATGTTTCAAAGGACATCAATTCCACGGGAGGCACAGCGGTTGATTTACTCAGAAATGTTCCGAATCTGACTGTTGATGCGAATGGATCTGTCAGTTTAAGGGGAAATTCAGACGTCAGCATCCTGATTGACGGCCGCCCAACATCCATTGACGCCGCCAAACTGGATCAAATTTTAGCTTCTGAAGTGGAGAGTGTTGAAATTATTACAAACCCCACTGCAAAATATAATCCCGAAGGCAAAAGCGGTATTATTAATCTAAAACTGAAACAGAAGAAAACCGAGGGATTCTATGGGAATGCCATGCTAACCATGGGAACCTGGAATAAATACACAACAGGATTGAGCCTGAACTACAATAAAGGAAAATTCAATGTTTTTGCCACCTACATGGGTGTCTTTAAAAAGACCCAGTCTGAACGCTATCTGATGCGAGAATCCTATGACAGTGATACAGCTCATTACCTGCAACAAAACGCAGATACAAAACTCGATATTAAACTGAACAAATTTTCGCTGGGAACAAAAATGAGCATCAACACGCAGAATTCCTTAACAGTAAGTTTCACTCAAAATTATACGGATAAGGTGGATGCGGATGGAACCTTGTCGGAGTATTTTGACAGATCCATGAATCTTACAGGAAGCGTTTTTACCGACAATTCAGAAAACAGCAAAGGCAGTTCACAGGACTATCTGCTGGGTTACCGGAAAACCTTCGATAAAAAAGATGAAGAACTTACAATCGATTATACTTATTCAACTTCACGCGATGATCAGGATCAGCCTATGGTGTTTAATTATCCGGATTATTCAACATACACTGAAATATTTAATCATTATTCAAGCTCTAATTCCGACTTACAGTTAAACTGGGTCCTGCCTGTCAGTAACAATTCCAAATTGGAAAGCGGTATCCAGGGCATCATCAGGGGGACAAATAATGATTATTATCAAAACATTCTCGAATCAGACAGTTGGGTGGAAGATACAAACAGCAGTAATACCTTTGATTATAATGAACAAATCTATTCCGCCTACACCCTGTATTCCGGTAAAAAAGAAGCTTTCTCATACATTGCGGGACTAAGGCTTGAACAATCCTTTATTGATGGTAATCAGACTGTTAATTCAGAGAAGATCAGCCAGCAATATTTCAATTTCTATCCCTCGGTAAATATGATGTATTCCCCAAATCAGAAAAATGAATTCCAGTTAAGCTACAACCGGCGCATTAACAGGCCGACAGCCAGGATGATCAATCCCTTTATTGACATATCAAATCCCGATGTATACAGAAGCGGAAATCCAAATCTGAGACCTGAATATGTAAATTCATTTGAGGCCGGCTATAACCGGATCTGGAACAAGGCAAACGTCGGATTCACGCTTTTCTATAAAGATATTACGGATCTGATTAACCCGGTTAACTATCTGGATAGCAATGGAATCAGTCATATTGCACCCCAAAACATAGCAAAAAGCAGAAATCTGGGCTTTGAATTTACCTATGATCAATTGCTCCTGTCGTGGTGGAAACTCACGGGTAACGGAAGTTTTTACAGGAATGCAATCGAATCGGATGATCAAAACTTAACAAACAGTGATTATTCCTACAATGCGAGGTTGAACAATGTATTTACGCCATTAAGCAAAACATCTATTCAGCTTGTTATGAATTACACAGGTCCTATTATTGCAATCACCTCAAAGATGGAACCCCAGTTTTCCATTGACCTGGCTGTAAAGCGAGATTTCCTGGAAAACAGGATCAGCCTCACTGCCCGTGTAACGGATTTACTGAATACGCTGAAGAACAGTTATACGGCCTGGGGAGATAATTTTTACGCCGATAACTGGCGCAAAACGGAAACACGGGTTGTATATTTCAGCATCGCATACAACTTTGGCTCCCAATCAAAGAAAGCAAAATCGAACGGGAACGTAGAAAGCACGCACAGCACTGAAATTTTCTGAATCTATATTTTGAAATGGTTAATCGAATGCAATGAGATTTCTCAGCGCCCTCTCTTAGCGCGCTTTGTGCAAATCCCGGCGCCCTCTGCGTTTAAATTGTTGGCCCTCTCACAGATAATTTGTGCTTATGGGGCAATTTTGCCCGCAGATTTTTGCAGAACCGATTACCGGTTACCGGTTATCTACTTTCTCCGGATTCAAATCATGTTGCCTCAGCCTGAATTCGGCGAGCTCAACATAACTGGTCCCTGGCTGCCCGTAATTGCACCAGGGATCAATGCTGATACCACCCCGGGGAAGAAATCTACCGGCAACTTCAATATACCTGGGCTGCAGAAGCTCTACCAGGTCATTCATTATAACATTAACACAATCTTCATGAAAGGACCCGTGATTTCTGAAGCTGAACAGGTATAATTTCAGGCTCTTGCTTTCCAGCATTTTCTGGTTGGGAATATAACTGATATAAATGCTGGCAAAATCGGGCTGACCTGTAATCGGACACAAACTGGTAAACTCCGGGCAATTGAATTTCACCCAGTAATCCCTGTCGGGATGCTTGTTATCAAAACTCTCAAGGGCCGATTTATCATAATCAAAATGCAAATCGGATTTTTTACCCAGGTTTTTAAAATTTTCCATGACCTGATTGATTTTTGTGAGCGGTTCCGGATGATTTTAATGACAAGTATTCATTCAAACCTATTAAGCGCAGGCGGCATGAAGGGCATTCTCCGCAACCTTCTCCGGGAATCCCGTTATAACAGGTCACAGTTTGTGCCCTCACAATATCAAAAATTCCAAGTTCGTCAGCCATTTCCCATATCTGAGCCTTTGTTTTCCACATCAATGGGGTATGAATAACAAACTCATGATCGAATGCCAGATTGATTGTAGTATTGGCCGAAATTATAAAATCGTTCCTGCAATCCGGGTATCCGCTGTAATCCGTTTGTCCGACACCTATCACCAGATTGTCAGCACCCAATTGTTTTGCATAAATAGCGGCATAAGTAAGGAAAAGCAGGTTGCGGCCTTCCACCAGGGTATTGGGTGGCTCATCCTTTGAGGCCGGTTCATTTATTTCTATTTCACGGTTGGTAAGTGAATTCTTAGAAATTGTTGAGAATGTATCAATTGCATGTACTTCATAGGGAACGTGGGCAAACGCTGCAATTTTCGTGGCAGCTGCAACTTCTGAATGATGCCGCTGGCCATAGTCAAAACCAATGGTGGATACCTTGTCAAATTTCTTCCGGGCCCAGAACAAACAGGTTGTGGAGTCCTGTCCTCCCGAAAATAATACCAATGCCTGATTGTTTGACATTTTTACTATCTGTTAAAATTCGATGATTCTATAAGGATTGTATTTTTTTACGTGGCACGCCAGTAAACGATGTGATATATTAAAGAGACTGCAAAATTAGGATATTTCTTTGGTTTATCAAGTTCCTCAATCAAGAAGACAGCCTATTGTCAATACATGTATAAATCGTTAAATTTGATTGCCTTTTTTGATATTCCAGTCATATATGGCCCATCAAAATACAATCAGATATTACCCTTATAAAAAACTGACCAATCGGTTAAATCTATTACCACAGGGAGCCATTGCTTCTGAATTGCTTTTTGAAATCCTGAAAATCCTTTTTTCAGAAAGGGAAGCAGACCTTGTTTCCAAATTGCCCATAAAGCCTTTTAATGCCGGGAAGGCTGCACGAATATGGAAAATCAGGGAACCAGATGCGCGGACCATATTAAATGACCTTGCTGACAGGGGATTGCTTCTTGACAGTGAAGAGAATGGCGAAGTGTTATATTCGATGCCTCCTCCCATGGCCGGCTTTTTTGAGTTTTCTTTAATGAGATACCGGAAAGATATTGATCAGAAGACCCTTTCCGAACTCTTTTATCAGTATATGAATGTTGAAGAAGACTTTATCAAAAATCTCTTTACCCTCGGGGAAACCCGGTTAGGAAGGACCTTCGTAAATGAAGAAGTAATTTCCAGCGAAAACGCACTTCACGTGCTTGATTACGAAAGAGCCTCCTTTGCAGTAAAATCGGCTTCCATCATAGGGATCGGGATCTGTTATTGCAGGCACAAGATGGCCCATATTGGAAAAAACTGTAATGCCCCTATGGATATTTGCATGACATTTAACAATAGTGCAGATTCCCTGGTACGTCATGGAATAGCCAGGAGAGTTGATGTTTCCGAAGGGTTGCATCTTTTAACGAAAGCCAGGGAAAATAACCTGGTACAGTTCGGTGAAAATGTTCAGGATAAGGTTAACTTTATTTGTAACTGTTGTGGATGCTGTTGTGAAGCACTTATAGCTGCCAGAAGATTCGGATTTCTTCATCCCGTTCATACTACCAACTTCATTCCTTTTATCCGGGAGGAGAATTGCAATGGTTGTGGTAGATGTGTTACAGTATGCCCGGTAGAAGCAATGACCCTTGTGTGCTCCAATAACCCCGTGAAACCAATTACTAAAAAAGCAAAGCTGCAAGCGGATATTTGCCTTGGATGCGGTATTTGTCTCACCGCCTGCAATAAAAAAGCCCTTGAACTTCGCTCGCGCAATGAACGGGTCATCACACCCATGAATTCGGTTCATCGTGTTGTCACCATGGCCATTGAGCGGGGCAAACTTCAAAACCTCCTGTTCGATAACCAGGTAATGTTCAGTCACAGGGCAATGGCAGCTGTGCTCGGTGTAATTCTGAAACTGCCTCCCATAAAACAGGCGCTGGCCAGTCAGCAATTCAAATCAAGATATCTTGTTGCATTGCTCAGAAGGCAGAATTATGTTTGAAGATTGTTATACCTCAACAATCTTAAAAGGATTGTATGAAATGGCATTATCAAAAACATCCTGGTTCTCCTTCTTTTTAACCCATCTTACCGCCATGGCAGTAAAAGGTAAAATGAGGATTTCATAAACGGTTTTCAGCAAGGCCTGGGTAACAATCATAATAATAATTGAAAGCAAGGGAAATGTACCGGCAAAGGCCAGGGAAATAAACAAAAGTGAATCGGCCGATTCACCTGCCATAGTAGATACTATCGCTCGGAATCCGAAATGCTTACCCCGGTTGATAATTTTCATCCGGCTCATAATAAAGGCATTCAGAAATGAACCCACCAGGTATGAGGTGATGCTGGCGAATACAATTCTGGGAGTGGATCCCAGTATTTTTGCATAAGTTGACTGATCAGTCCAGAAGATTGCCGAGGGCAAAGCAATCGAAAGACCGAAAAACAATACCATCAGTATGTTCATTGCAAATCCTGCCCAGATTATCAAACGGGCCTTTTTGTATCCCCATACTTCAGCGATTACATCATTGAGAATATAGGCGACCGGAAAGATCAATACTCCTGCCGGGGCCGCAAAAGGTCCGATCTGAATGATTTTTATGGCTAATATGTTTGCCAAAAGGAGACAGGTGGTAAAAAGAATGCCTGCCAGCATGAAAATAACGGAAACCTGGTTTTTCATCATCTAGTTTTTTACGTGGTATGCTAGTACACGGAATTGTTAGTAAAAGAGACCGCAAAATTAGGATAATTCTTTGGTTTATCAAGTTCAGGAAACAATCTCGCAGATAAACAAAATTTAAACCCTGAGCCCACTCCGAAAAGTGTTATTATAGCCACAAAGTGGATTTACCCTGAAAAAGTTAAATCGAATGCAATGAGATTTCTCAGTGACCTCTTAAAGCGCTAAACTATGTTATCTCTGTGCAGAGCTCTGTGTTAAAATTTTGGGAGAGCTCATATTTACACGAAGAAATCCAGAACCAAACAAACCATCGGGTGTTAATAATGAGTGGTTTATTTCTTTTTCAGAATTATAGACTAAATCATTCTCCAGATGAAAGATACGGTACGCTTTGAATTAAATGGCAAATCCGAAGAGCTTCAGATTGACCCAAATCTTACCTTGCTATGGGTTCTTCGTGATCACTTCGGTCTTACCGGTACAAAATTCGGCTGCGGTATTGGCATGTGCGGAGCCTGCACCGTACATATGGATAACATGAAGGTGCCCTCATGCCAGCTGCGTATCGGGAGTATTAATAACCGCAAAATAACGACTATTGAGGGACTCTCCCGTGGAAGTGAATTACATCCCGTGCAAAAGGCCTTCATAAAGCATGATGCGCTTCAGTGTGGTTTCTGTACATCAGGTATGATAATGAGTGCCTCCGGGCTCCTCCTAAAAAACCCCAAACCTGCAAGGGAAGAAATAATCCGGGAAATGAACCATAACCTTTGCCGGTGTGGTGCACATACAAGGATCATTGATGCCATAGAGACCGCTTCAACAGAAATGAATGGAGGGAAATAATCATGGACGAAAAAGTATTCACTCCCCTGGGGATTACGGATAAAAAATCCAAACCGGGCATCTCCCGGAGAAATTTTTTCAGGTTTGCCGGAGGTGGTGTTTTTATTTTTTTCAGCACCTGGGATCCTGTTAAACTTTTAGCGCTTCAAACTGATTCCCATAAAGAATTACCCCCTGACTTTAATGCCTTCCTGAGGATTAATGAAGATGGAACTGTAAGGGGCTTCACCGGAAAAATTGAAATGGGCCAGGGGGCAAATACATCCCTGACTCAAATGCTGGCTGAGGAACTGGATGTGGCCTATGATGATGTTGACCTTATTATGGGAGATACCGATCTGTGCCCATGGGACATGGGTACATTCGGATCAATGACCACGCGTATATTCGGTATACCTTTCCGCCAGGCGGCCGCAGAAGCCAGGGCGGTGCTCCTTGATATGGGATCGAAAAAACTGGACGTCCCTGTTTCCGGGCTGGTCGTTAATGAAGGCGTAATCAGCGATAAAAATAACCCGGGGAAAAGTGTCACTTACGCTGAACTGGTGAAGGGGAAAAAGATCGAACGGTACCTTACTGTAAAAACACAGGTAAAGGATCCCAGGGACTTTAAGATCGTGGGAAAATCCTTCACAAGGAAAGACAGCCTGCTTAAGGTTACCGGACTGGCGAAATATGCAGGAGATTTCAAGGTTCCGGGGATGGTATATGCCCGGATCCTGAGGCCGCCCTCCCATGGAGCCAAACTTGAATCCGCAGATACTTCAGATGCAGAAAAAATACAGGGAATAAGAGTGATAAAAGAGGGTGATCTGATCGCCGTTTTGCATGAATCACATGATATAGCCAATGAAGCCCTCAAAAAAATCAAAGCCACATACACCTTCAATGAAAGAGATGTAGACGATAAAAGGATCTTCGCCCATCTGGTGAAAGTGGCTCCCGAAGTTAAAGAATTGTCAAAATCCGGTAGCCTTGAAACAGGACGATCCCTTTCCAAAACTGTTATTGAGAGTGAGTTCTATAACAGCTATGTAGCCCATGCAGCCATTGAAACGCACTCCGCGCTGGCCTATATGGAAGGCGGGAGGATGATTGTCAGGGGCTCCACCCAGACGCCATTCCCGGCACAGAAGTCAATTTCCCAGGCTGTTAACCTGCCACTGGAAGGGGTACGGGTGATCACTCCATTCCTGGGAGGGGGATTCGGGGGTAAATCACCGCATCAGCAAATGGTGGAGGCTGCCCGTCTTGCCAAAATGAGCGGGAAGCCTGTAATGGTTGTATGGACCAGGCCCGAAGAGTTTTTTTATGATACTTTCCGGCCGGCTGCGGTTGTGAAACTAACTTCGGGAATCGATGGCAGTGGCCGGATCTCTTTGTGGGATTATAACGTGTATTTCGCCGGGGACGGAGGTTCCGATCTGATTTATGACATCACGCAAAGCCGGGTACGTGAATATGGAACCGTCTGGGTGGATACGGGAGCACATCCCTTTGCCACCGGACCATGGCGTGCACCTGCAAATAACACAAATACCTTTGCCAGAGAATCGCAGATTGAAATAATGGCTTCCAAAGCAGGAATTGATCCGTTGGAATTCCGTATAAAGAACCTTAAAGATGAACGATTGATAGGCGTACTCAGGGCTGCTGCGGATAAATTCGGATGGACCCCGATCAAGGGGCCAAGCGGTCGTGGAGTCGGCATATCCATCGGCACAGATGTAGGATCATATGTTGCCCATATGGCCGAGGTGAAGGTTGATAAATCAACGGGCAGGGTGCAGGTAATCCGGGTAGTCTGCGCACAGGATATGGGCCTTTGTATCAATCCGTTGGGCGCCGCTCTTCAGATGGAAGGTGGCATTACGATGGGACTTGGCTATGCACTTACAGAAGAGGTGCTTTTTACAGGAGGAAAAATTCATAATGACAATTTCAATTCATATGAACTTCCCCGCTTCTCTGCGGTACCAAAAATAGAAACAGTAATCCTTGATAAGCCCGACCAGCCACCCCAGGGAGGCGGAGAGCCCGCAGTTACCGGCATGGGCGCTGTGATTGCCAATGCTATCTTTGATGCTACGGGTGCCAGGTTGTATCAGTTGCCCATGACGCCGGAGCGGGTACTGCAGGCATTGCAGAAAGTCTGATCCATTAATTGGATATATCTGCCAGGCGCATTGGGAACAAAATGCCCCACCAAAAGTGCGTCATGGAAATAGTAATTGGCATATTGCCGGAATGCAACCTAATTAGTAAATTGCACGTAATGTAACCTTAACATGGTGGAGACCAGAAACCACATAAAAACGGGGAGTTACCGAAAAGCCATACGAGTAGGAAAACAAACTAAATTCACATGGAAGCACAAAAGGTCGATATGTTCATCATGACAAATGCCAAGTTTTTTGAAAACTATCAGATCAATTCAATCAGGGAAAGACTTCTTGCAATGGATGATTCCAAATGGGGAATGGTATCAACAATGCAGTTCAAAGATCCCACGGTTAGCCTGATTGTATCCATCCTGGTCGGAAGTCTGGGGATCGACCGTTTTATTATTGGCGACACCGGTCTGGGGATAGGAAAACTTCTCACCTGCGGTGGACTTGGAATCTGGGCCATCATTGACTGGTTTTTGATCATGCCGGCCACCCGTGAAAAAAACATGCAAAAAATACAGCCTCTTCTTTAACCAATAGTTGTCAAGGAATAAATTATACATAATAATCATTGTTGCCTGTGTTGTGGGTTATGCCTGGATTGCTATGCTCCAGTATATAAAATTATCCCAGGCACATGAACCTGATGTATGTTTGGTTAAATACCTCACGAATATCCCCTGTCCTTCCTGTGGATCTTCAAGATCTGTCATGGCTATTTTACATGGGGATATTCATGAGGCATTTTTCCTGAATCCGTTAGGCTTTCTTATTTTCGCCATAATGCTTATTGCACCGTTCTGGATAACCTTTGATCTTTTAGTGAAACGATCGTCCTTCTTCCATTTTTACAAACGTATCGAAATCCTGTTAATGCGGAAGTGGATTGCTATACCCGCTGTATTGCTGGTTTTGATCAACTGGATCTGGAATATTAAAAAAAATCTCTGATGACAGATGAAAAATTTATAAGTGCTCCTGCCGAGGAAGAAGCAGAGAAAGCATCGAACAGTTACCTGATGTCGCTGATCGCTTTTATCGGGGGACTTCCGTTGCCAATCATCAATCTCATTGCCACGCTGATCTTTTATTCGGGTAACCGCAAATCCACCTATTTTGTAAGATGGCACTGTACTCAGGCCTTTTTTTCGCAGCTTTTGGCCCTTCCACTGAACAGTGCCTGTTTCTGGTGGACAATTTCAATTCTGTTCACGGATGAAAAAATCAGTTCAAATTATATTGCCTATGCCATAACGGTAATAGCATTCAATATCGTTGAATTCATTGCGACCATGCATACTGCAATTGCCGTAAGGAAAGGCAGGCATGTAGAATGGTGGTTTGTCGGTGGTTTAACCAATCTTATTGTGAAAGCATCATGAAAAAACTGCTGACAGAATTCTTCCTTCTTGCGGTCCTCATTTTTGGTACCTGGTACGGCTTATCACGAATTGACTGGATCTCGCTTTTTAAAATTGAACAGACCTCAGCAGACCTTGAACAAAAGATCGGAGATCTGTTATGGAAATCCCTTAAAACCGCTGAAGGTGAAGTCACCTCGGATTCCGTAACATCTGAAATAAAGGTACTTCTGGAACATTTATGTAATAAGAATCACATTGACGGGGATAAGTTTAAAATACATGTACTGAAGAACGGAGAAGTAAATGCCTTTGCCCTTCCGGACAATCATTTGGTAGTTTATTCCGGTTTAATTGAAGCCTGTCAGAATGAAAGTGAGTTTTGTGGTGTGCTCAGCCATGAGCTGGCCCATATTCAAAGGGGCCATGTGATGAATAAACTGGTGAAGGAAACAGGTCTTTCCGTTCTAATATCCATGTCAACCGGCAATGGCAATTCCACGGTTGTTAAAAAGGCCATTGAGCAATTATCCTCCACCGCCTATGACAGGAAGTTTGAAACCGAAGCAGATCTGACAGCGGTTGAGTACATGATAAAAGCTGATATTGATCCTGAGGCACTGGCCAATTTCCTTTTCAGGTTATCCGATAAGAACCTCCCGGAGCAATTATATTGGGTAAGCACTCATCCGGAATCAAAACAAAGATCTGTCAAAATCATGGAAGCAATCAAGGGCAGGTCATTTGAAAAGAAACCTGTAATCGGAACTTCCAAATGGACTGCCCTTCAGAATGCATTAACGAAGGATTCAGACTAATCCCTTTTCTGTGACCTTATTCGATTTTGTTCATCAGGGCATTCAGAATAGGGGTTACCCACGCTTCTTTTTCAATATTGTATACTATAAAATCGCTGTCGAATTGCCAGTAGGCCCAGCAAAAGTTAAACTTTTCCGCTGTGCGGGCTACAAATGCTGTATAACGGGCTCTTGAATCCATATCACCCCTGTCATAGGCGCCGAATTCTCCCAGGAAAACAGGTCTCTTATTTTGCCCGGACCAGTCAGCGGCCAATTTGAGTTTTGATTCCACTTCCTCCTTTTCAGCATCGGTACCTTTCCACTGTATGCCACTCAGATTTTTATATTCCTTGGCCCATGGGGCACCCTGGTGCGTAAACCGCATAGGATGGTAAAAATGTACTGTTACAACAATATTCCTGTCTTTTTCCGGAAGCTTGAGCGTATTTAAACTTTCTATACCATTCCAGTTACCAGGGCCAATAATGAGGGTACGATCGGGATTGGTTTGCCGGATAATACTCATCGCTTCAATCAGAAAATCATTCCACATATCCACGGTAAGTTTCTGATTTGGCTCATTTAATATTTCAAATACTACATTGCCCGGTTTGTCCTTATACCTGGGAGCAACCTGTTTCCAGAAGGAAAGAAACATGTCTTTTTTTGCTTCCGGATCATCCGCCATGGCCGTAAATTCATGCAAATCGAGTATAACCATAAGATCGGATTTTAGTCCCTTCTCCACAACCCAGTCGAGTGATTTAAGCCAGGATGGATCTAATTTATGATCCTTGTCCATAAATGAAAAAGGATAAAGATTTACACGAACAGAACTAAAACCGGCATCTTTAATCATTTTAAAGTATGATTCCTTGAACCGTCCTTTAGTCCGGTCTTTCCAGAAAGCATGATCATAACCCAGGATATTCACTCCCCTGCCAAGCTTAGTACACTGTATCCCGGCAGTTACGGATTGTGCCTGGGAAGGATAGCTAAATGCCAATCCGGCTATGAATAATGAGGCAATTAATAAAAGCCTTTTCATATAGCTATTTCTTCTTGCTCACCTGCGCCGGATCTGCCTTGGTTGTATTTTCCCCAAATTTAACAGCCTGGTCCCAGCTCCCGGCGCACACATACCAATCGAAGGAGAAAGCACTCAGACCACTGAGAGGACGTGAAAGGACCACGGCAAAGGTATGCCGCGGAGCTGCCCATACTGCTCCGTAAAGAAGTTTTACATATTCGGCGTTTTCAAGTATATAGGCATTGTCTGTTGCCCATTTTGCAGTAGGAACAGCAATTGCAAAACCATTTGTGTGTCCTGAATCCTGGTATCTTCCCGCCAGCATAACGGGTGCTGTTTCACTGGTAAACGGTGCCTTTTCATCATTTGCCTTGGCAGGATAAATCGCACTGAATGCAGATGTCCAGGGAGCAGCTCCCTCCAGCAACCACTCCATAGGCCCTGAATCAGCTGGCCGGATATTCACAATAACCTGGTGCAGTTTCAGGTAATACTTCGGGGAACCATTCGGATCTGAATTCGGCACCCAGCTTGCATCCGTCTGAATTGAATACGGGGTGGAATAGCCCGGAGGAAAATTGTCACTTACCTGACCTTTCCAAACAGCAATCAGGGGATTACTAACAAAGGCATTATTTACGCCGGCATCCACCATCATGGCAATAGCCGTCATGGATTTCTCTCCGTTGCATGCCACACCCCCGGTAGTAGAAGTAACTCCCATACTGTTTCCACCCTGACTTGGATGGAAAGCTGACCAGTAGCGGCTGTAATTTTCCGGTGCAGTATCCTTGCGATAAACAAACATTTCAACGTTTGCTCCGGCACTATGACTGAAAAGTAATTCTTTTCCATGATAGCGCAACGATATCAGGGATGCCCCATGATGCATACTGAAACGGGCTTCCTGTTCACCAGCCGGATCACGAAGTACAACCACCTGTACCGATTTAAGGGACTCCCGTGCCTGCCAGTATTTAACCATGCCAACAGGGTATTCTTCGTAGGTGCCTCTTACATCGGGCATGGGCTGGGCCATTATAGGTCCACATATACAAGTGAATGTAAATAATATAAGTAAATTTCTCATGATGCTGCCTGAAAAGGTTTTTGTCTGTTGATTAAATATTGCTGTCCTCATTTTACACCTCCTGTAGTACCGATTGATTTTGAAAATTGAAGTGCTTTATCCCAGGAACCTGCCATGACGTACCACACAAATTTCTTGGAAGTAATGCCATCCAGACTTTCACTGGATGAAAGATGAAAACTGTTGTTACGCCACATGTAATCACTATTAAAACCGGCTCCTACCTTACTGTTAGGGAAATTACTGCTTGGCATGGCAATAGCCAGCCCAACCTGCCGTGATTTATCAGCATATAATCCTCCGGCCATGTAGGTTGTCTTGGATGCATCGCATGGACAATTTTCCGGACTGATTGCCCTCACATTGAATTCCCAGTTCTGGTAATCTGCAAAATCATAGCCAAAAGGTCCCATTACTTCTTCGGTGAGATGGGTGATCCGCTCATCCAACTGAAGGTAATACTTTGGTTCACCGCCCGGATTCTTTACCCAATGAGCAAAGGTTTCAAGTACGTAGGGTGAAAAATAACTGGCCGGTATGTTTTCGTCAACCTTTCCTCCCCAAACAGCAAGCAGGGGATGAGGGTAAAAACCGTTGTTGTGGTTAAAATCAAGCATCATGGTCACCAATATCAACGAGTCTTTTCCATTGCCACCGATACCTGTAACGGGAGACATAGCTGTCCCGTCTCCTGCCTGGGTGGGATTATAATCGCCGGCCCAGGGACCATCATCCCTTGAATTATGAAAGGCCATCTGTAAAAGACCTCCTCCATTATACCTCCAGGTGTGTTCAATGCCTTTGTAGACGAATGAAACAATGGCGCCACCCTGAACCAGGTTAAAGAGAACAGTCTGCTCACCTGCAGGATCCGAAAATTCCACAGCCTGGTCAAGCTCTCCTGGTTCCATGGTGAATTCTACCAGCTTGAAATTACCTTTAATGGCTTCTTTATCAAGTGGCACGAAGGCCTGTTCTTTTTCCACTGTAGTTGCTGCCGGAATTTTCTTCTGGGCATTTACTACGAATGGAAAAACAAAACACGTCAGCAATATGACATGTTGCAATTTGATTTTTTGTTGCATGATTTTTTACTCCGCTTTTAAAAATTAATAATCCATGATAAGTAATATGGGTGACTGGATTTGATATTCCGCTCCTCCAGATCTATATATTTGTATTTCAAGAAAATAAAATATTCCAGGATGCAAGAAATTCTATGAAAGAAGTGCCGTTACGGCCGCTTTACTCAAATATAACTAAAGAGGTCTAAAAAACAAAGGTATTTCAGCTAAAGTGGAAAATTGAGCCCGGGATCGATTTCCGGATCAACCACAATTGGTTGGTTATCTTGTAAAGCTTTTATCCGGGAAACCAATAAGGAAATCCCTAATCCAAAAACACCGATCACAGCAAATGAATAACGCAGTCCGGCAATTTCAGAAATATAGCCTATGAGCGGGGGCCCCATCAGAAAGCCCAGAAAGCTTACACTGGTTACTGTTGCCAGGGCAATTCCGGGCGGCACCTTCATATGCTTTCCCGCAGCACTGTATACGGTGGGTACAATGCTTGATACACCCAGGCCGACCAGCATAAACGCGATGGTACATGGTATCAGATAAGGAAACAATACCGAGGTAAATAAGCCAGTTGAGATCATGACCCCACAAATTTGAAGCAATTTTTTCCGACCGATTTTGGAAATAATATGATCGGCCATAAAGCGGCCCAGGGCCATCATGATCATAAATGAAGTATAACCCAGAACGACCAGGGAAGCCGGGGCCTTCACCACATCCTTAAAATAAACGCCGCTCCAGTCGAACATGGCCCCCTCGCTAGCCATGCTGCAAAAACCAATAATACCAAGCTGAAGAAGTATACCGTCGGGTTTTGAGAAGAATTTGCGTTTGGGGGTATCCTTATGAGCGCCCGATTTCACTTTTACCAGGAAAGGATAGTTGATCCATACGATCGTCCATACAAGCAGGATGACGGTTATAAAGTGCCAGTGTGGCGGAACTTTAAGATTAATCATAAGTAAACCGATGAGGGCTCCGGTAAACCCGGCAAGACTCCATCCTCCGTGAAAGGAGGCCATAATTGAACGGTCATATAGACGTTCCGCGGCAACACCTTGTGTATTAATTGAGATATTACAAAGGTTGCCAGAAAGGCCAAATAAAAACAAGGCCATTGCCAGTTGCCATCCTTCCCTAACCCAACCTATGTTGTTAAGACAGAGTGTATAAACAGGGAGTGCAAAAAGCAGTACCTTATGGCTTCCGAAGCGGGTAACCAGCCTTCCCGAAAAGGGCATCATCAGAAATTGTCCTACTGGCAAGGCAAAGAGAATACTGCCAAACAGGGCATCATTTAAATGCAGGGCAGTCTTTATTTCAGGGATCCGGCTGGCCCAGGAAGAGAAACAAAGTCCCATGCTGAAATATACAAGGGCCACGGCTATGCGGATGCGCTTCCTTTCCGGGATCATTAATTCCTGACCGGTTTCTGCCGGTTTGCGTTTTGACATATCTTTTTTCTATTCTCCAGAACCGGTGCAAAAGTATGAAAACCCATCTAAATGTTTAAATTTGCCGGACTTAATATGCTGCATTATTATGGAGTTCCGCAAGGAACCTGGGCTGTAAAGTTTGATCCGAAAGATCCTTTTGCCGATACAACAGTTACCGGTATTGAGGTGGTAAATGGAGTAGTTACCCGGATGGACACTGTATTCTTTAAGTAACCCATAAACCATGAATTCAGATAAAACCGGATCCTTTAAAGGTCCGGTTTTTTTGTGGGAAGAAGAATTATTTCACAGTTCACAGCTCAGGTCACAAGGATGCCCTTCAAAGAAATTCCTCAATTCAAATAAAAATAAAAGATTTGATGTTCCAATTTTTAATAATTTTAACTCTTCAGATTATGTTCTAAATCCATAAATTAAATACAGAATATCTATGAAAAACAAGATTATAAATGGAGTAATATTATTATATGTAATATCATTACTAATCGCATGTCAGCCAAAGAAAGCGGAAACAGCAGTTATCGACATAGAACAAATAAAAAAAGAAATTCAGGACAAGGAAAATGAATTTGCAGCGACTTACAATGCAGGAGAAAAGAAAAATATCGGCTATTATGCTGAAGATGCTACATCTTTTGCTCAAAACAGCCCGCCTTATGTAGGTAGAACAGCAATTGTTGACTATTTAATGGCCAATATAGATTCCTCATCTCAATTCAATAAAATTTCATATACAACCAAAGAAGTTTTTGTATCAAATGATGGTGAACAGGTTGTTGAAATTGGCTATTATAAAGTAATTGACTCTACCAATACTCCCGTTAATACCGGAAATTATATGGTTTTATTTGTAAAAAGAGACGGTAAATATGTATGCCTTAGGGATATGAGTGCTTCTGATATGCCATTGAAATAAAAAGACATAAATACATAGTAAAAAGAGGCTGTCCTTGTTGGTTAGCCTCTTTTTATTATTGGTCCAGCCGATGCATAAACTATTGTTTAACGTCTTCTGCCTCCACCTCCGCCACCCCTGGAGCCACCACCACTGTAACCTCCGCCACCTCTGGAACCACCGCTATAACCTCCGCCACCACCATAACTTCCGCTACTCCTGGAACGTGATGCCCCTGCGGAAGATGAATAATTTGATCTGGATGCCGAAGTAGATGACCTGTTTGATGTTCCGGTTGACTGCCGTGTTGAAGGGGATGCGGTTTGACGGTTTGATGCAGAAGTCCCTGTTGACGGACGGGTAGAAGCTGATGCACCCTGACGGTTTGAAGTCCCGGTGGATGGACGGGTTGAGGCTGATGCACCCTGACGGTTCGAAGTCCCGGTTGAGGGACGGGTTGAAGCATTATTCCTGCTGTTATAATTACCGTTTGCCTTATTATGATTTACGGTATTGGAACTGTTCCTGGAATTATTGTAATTATTGTAATTATTGGTGTTATGTATCACGGTTGTATTGCCATGATATCCATAACCGCCATGGTAATGAGAAAAGTGGACGGCATACATACTAAAGGCCATTACCGAATATGCCGCAAAATAAGGCGGGTAAAATCCATAATAATAGGGTGGATAATAGGGCACATAAGCCGGAGAATACACATATTGTACTATGGGTGCTTGTTCTACCACTACAACAGTAGTTGATGCGGGTGTACTCACTGTAACAGGTTCCTCACCGACATACCCCGGGTTGGCAGTAACTGCAGGAGTTGTGGTAGTTTTTGGTTCAACAATATAATCCTTGCCATATAAATCCTTATCTCCTACAATCTGCATAGTCACTTTTTTATCCTTATCCTTTGATACAAAAATGACGGCAACATCCTGTGTTTCTTTTTCAGTAACTGCGACCTGGAGTACAAATGTAAAATCATCCCCATCCTTCTTTGTAACAACTTTGATGAAATCAACCTTGCTATCAAGATCCAAATCGAGGTTATTGATTCCGGTGGTTTCCAAATTTAACGACTTTTCAAATTCTTCAATGGTCTTTGACTTTTGAAAAAGATCCAATACAGCATAAAGATCCAGGTTATCTCCCGGCAAGCCTAATGAAGTCGAATCCTTTCCTGCCTGACTTTCTGTTTGAGAAAAAACGGGAAAGCTTAACATACTTATTGCCAGTATAATAAATGATAAGAAACTGTTTTTCATGATTTTATGATATTATTAAGAATAAATTCACTCTACAGGAGTCAATATTTTATTTGCTTTTTTTAGAAAATGGCCTGCGGTTCCAAAGGTAAAGAAAATTTAGTATATACAGATTTCTTCAGCCACCAACACTTGCCCTGATTCCATATTCACCAAATATAGAAATTGCCCTTGCAAATGTCTTTTTATCAGGTTCATAAAGTGTTTCAAAATCATCCGCTTTACCCAGTTTCAGGTATTTATTCCGGGCAATGTTATGATATGGCAGCAGGTGGACTTCTTTTTTATCTCCGGCCAATTCTGAAATAAATTTTGCAGTGTGTTCAATATTTTCATTGGTATCATTAACTCCGCCTATCAGCGGAATACGGATTATAATATGGACTCCAGCCTCCGCAATAGCTTTGAGGTTTTGAAGTATTTTTTCATTGCCTGAATTGATCCATTTCTTGTGCAGCAACGAATCCATCATTTTTAGATCGTAGAGGAAAAGATCAGTCTTTTTAGCAACATTAAGAATGTTTTCCGTACTGACATTTCCTGCTGTATCCACCGTCCGGTGAAAGCCTCGTTTGCCGCATTCGTCAAGCAGTTCAACCAGCATTTTTATATGTACTAGCGGCTCGCCGCCTGAAAAAGTAACTCCGCCTCCTGATTGGTCAAAGAAGACCCGCTCCTTTTCAATAATATCCATTATTTCAGAAACCGACATTTCTTTTCCTGACATCTCAATAGCTTTGGTTGGACATACTTCAGCACATTTTCCACACATTTTACATAGATCAGGATCAGAAATAATGCCATCAGGTGTTAATGTAATTGCATTCTCAGGGCAGGCATCAACGCAGCTTCCGCATTTAATGCATTTAGCCCTTGCATACATTTTTTCAATCTCAGCCGAAATGCTTTCAGGATTATGGCACCACAGGCAATGCAGGTTGCAGCCTTTAAAAAAGACTACCACACGGATACCGGGACCATCGTTAATGGCGTAGCGTTTTATATCGAAGATCAGACTTTTGGACATGTAAACAGATTAAGAAATTCAGCCGACTCCCTTCATCCGTCTCACTTAAAACGAATCATTCTCAGTCCGCTCAATCACTTCCTGTTGCAGATCAGCATTCATATCGTTGAAATAATCGCTGTATCCTGCCATCCGTACCAAAAGATCCTTATAATCTTCAGGACATGCCTGAGCGGCATACAATGTTGCAGTATCAGCTATATTAAACTGAATGTGATGGCCTCCGAGCGTAAAATAACTCCTGATCAGATGCCCCAGTTTACGGATATCTTCCTCCTTGCGCAACATGCCGGGCAAAAAGCGCAGGTTCAGTAATGTTCCTCCCGATTTTACATGGTCAAACTTTGTTAATGATTTTATAACCGCCGATGGACCGTGCGTATCTGCGCCATGGGAGGGTGAAGTGCCGTCGGAAATTGATTTTCCTGCCAAACGTCCATTAGGGGTTGCACCCATAACCTTCCCGAAATAAACATGGCAGGTTGTCGAAAGCATATTCAGGTGGTATTTTCCGCCGGGTTTAATATTTGGCTTGCCATCTATAGTATCGAACAGGTCGTTATACACTTTAACGGCAATGGTATCAGCATACTCGTCATCATTTCCAAAAAACGGTGTCCGGTTTATAATTGTCTGGCGCAGTATTTCTTCACCTTCAAAATTTTTCAGCACAGCAGTTAATACCCGGTCCATGCTGAAGGTTTTATCCTCGAACACATGCTTTTTCAAGGTTGCCAGACTGTCAGTGACTGTTCCCAGTCCGCAACACTGAATATAGCTGGTATTATAGCGTGGACCGCCGTCGTAATAGTCTTTGCCCTTGGTGATACAATCATCAATTACCACTGAAAGGAACGGTGCGGGCGCATATTTGGCAAACATGCGGTCGATGTAATTGCTCACCCTCATTTTCTGATCCACAATATACTGAAGCTGTTTCAGGAAGGCATCATATAATTCTTCGTAGGATTTAAAGCTTTTGGGATCCCCGGTCTGTATCCCTGCCATTTTTCCGGTAACAGGATTTATTCCATTGTTCAGTGTAATTTCCAATATTTTCGGAACATTCAGGTATCCGGTTAATAAGTAAGCTTCTTTCCCAAAAGCGCCTACTTCAATACAGCCACTGCAACCGCCTTCCCGTGCATCCTGAAGCGATTTTCCCTGCCGTAGCATTTCAAGGATATAAATATCAGGATTAAAAACCGATGGGTAACCATGTCCTTGTCGGATAACATGTGCAGCGGCATTCAGCAATTTATCGGGTGTTTTTGCACTGATATGCACGGAGTTGCCTGGTTGAAGGATATGAAGCTCCTCAATTACCTCGAGCATTATATAGGAAACTTCGCTGGTTCCATCGGTACCATCGCTCTTTACGCCGCCGATATTGATATTCGTAAAATCATTGTAAGTGCTGCTTTCACGGGCAGTAATTCCAACTTTGGGCGGAGCCGGATGGTTATTTACCTTTATCCAGAAACAGGAAATAAGTTCCCTGGCTTTATCACGGGTAAGTGTTCCTTCAGCTATTTCCCTGTTGTAAAAAGGAGCCAGGTGCTGGTCAAAATGGCCCGGATTCATAGCATCCCACCCATTCAGTTCGGTAATTGTTCCCAGGTGAACAAACCAATACATTTGAATAGCTTCCCAAAAGTTACGGGGAGCATAGGCCGGAACCCGGCGGCAGACTTCTGCAATCTTCCTGAGTTCAGCGGCTCTTATTGGATCACTTTCTATGCCAGCCATTTTTTCAGCCACATCGGCATGACGTTCGGCAAAAACAATTACTGCATCGCAAGAAATATCCATGGCTTTCCATTCTTCCGCCTTATCGGTAGCCTCCGGGTCGTTCAGATAATCCAGCGAAGCCAGGTTTTCAGAAATTTCCCTTTTGAAATCCAACATACCTTTGCGGTAGATCTTCCCGTCGAGAGTCGTATGTCCGGGGGCACGCTGCTCCATAAACTCAGTAAATAATCCGGCCTCGTAAGCAGCCCGCCATTCGTCAGGAACGTGGCTGAATATCCGTTCGCGCTGGGTCTTACCCTGCCAGTAAGGGATAACTTCTTTTTCGTACAGGTCAATATCCTCCTGGCTGATGGTATACCTTTGCATATCGCGGGTGTTCAATACATGAAAGTCCTCAACACTATGACAGGTAAGTTCAGGAAATGTAGGAATACATTTTGGCTTCGGCCCGCGTTCGCCCACAATTAATTCGCCTTCACCCAGGTAAATGGTTTTCTTCTGGCAATGATCCATGAAATTCATGGCCCGTAGTACCGGGGTTGAATATTTGCCGGAGTTTTCCCTGTAAAAAGCAGTTTCGTGAAGTGCACGTTCAATGGAAAGGGAAGGTTCAGTTTCGAAACTAAGTTTCCGTAGTTTCTGAATCCGCTCATTCATTCCCGGTCCGATTCTGCTTTTTTTTGGTTCATAGAAATTGCCTTCCGCTGTTGCGGGCCTTTCCGGCGTTGCATTATGAGAGATTACTTTTTCAAACATGGCTATAAAATATCAGAAACCCTGATTAAGATAACTGCAATTTATTAATTCTAAAAGAAAGAACCATCTTACTTTGATTGTGATTATTCTTTGCGTAATTTAGTTTCATCCTATGAATCTGACCAATTCATATAAACCATTCAATAAAACCTTATATGAAAATTGTTACCATCTATTTAAGATCTGTTGAACAAGAAGGGAAAAAACGCCTTGCCATGTTCGATTCAAATGGCAAAGGAGATATCGATAACCTTACAACAGAGGTTGATTCCGGGTCTGCTATTATTTGGAAATTAGACTCCTGCAGTGGAATAAAGAGCATTATTAAAATATACTCCAAAACGGGAAAACGTAATGTATTTAAAACTGATCCGAGAAAACAATTGTTTTTCAAGGGATTTACGCTTCAGTTATCAAAAGATGCGGAAGGAGAAGAAGCATATGCCATTGAATACATTCTTTGCGATGATACAAAAGTGACCATCGATCCGGTCATAAGGGTCCCACCGCCACCACCCGTCCGAGGTTAACGAAATGTATTATCGTATTACTTTAGTTTTTTGTATTGCCTTTGTTACTGCAATAAATGCGCCAACCATTGTTATCGGGCAATCAAACGATAGTCTGTTATATTTATTAAACACTGACCTGGTTAAGGACGATGCGGAAGAATATGAGCTTCTTTGCAGGATAGCCTCAAATTCAACTGATGCTGATAGTATTTTAAAATATAGTGAACAGGCCATAAAACTTGCTGAAGAATTGAATATTCTTCCTGCACAGCCTACTGTTTACAAAGGAATTGGCTACCTGAATTCCGGGAAACTTGCATCAGCACTTGAATGTTTTATGAAAGCCGCTGATTATTATAAAAAGGATCACCATAACAAAGGCCTGGCAACGGTATATCTTTATATGTCTGAAGCATATAACCTGCAGGAAAACCGCGATAATGAGAAATACTATCTTAAAAATGCCATTGAAATCTTCAGAAGAGAAAAGGATTCGATTAACCTTGCTTCATCCTTGCACAATTTAGGGTATGCACATTACAGTATGGGGCAATACGACACTGCTTTAATCTTATTCTCAAAGACAAGTGAAATATACCAAAAGTTAGGGTACGTTACTCAATATGCCTATTGCCTGGGAAATTCGGGACTGGTTTATTCCCGGCAGTCGGAATTTAAAAAAGCGGAAGATTATCTTCTCCGCGCTATTGATATACTTACCCAACAGAACGATGATTATGCCGTTACTCAGTATATGATTGAATATGCCGGAATTCTTCAGCATAAAGGAGATATCAAAAAAGCCATCACCTTTGCAACCATGAGCTTTCATTATGCCACAAAGAACAACATTATTGAGTTTGAACGTGATGCGGCCTATCGTCTTGCCCAGCTATATCAGGTTTCCGGTAAGTATGACAGCGCTTACCATTTTCAGTCGTTGTATATAAACGCCAATGACAGTATTAAAAGCTTTAAGAATATTCAGAAAATGGCTGATCTGCGTACGGAATTTGAAGTGGCCAAAAAGCAGGCAGAGGTTGATGTATTGCAGAAGAATAAGGTAATACAGCTTATTGTGATCGGAGGTTTAATACTCATACTATTGCTTGCCATGGGACTCGTCATGCTGTATTATTACAACCTGAAACGATCACAAAAGCTCACAGCTGCCCTTGATGAGCGTCGAATATTATTGGAAAAGCAGAGTACAGAACTGAAAGAACTCAACCGTATAAAAGATAAGTTCTTTTCTGTCATTTCACATGATCTCAGGGGACCCATAAGTTCTATTGGAGGTATTTCCTTTATGATTAACGAAAGTGTGGAAAACAACAATCCGGCCATGCTTCATGAAATAACAGACTATATAGATCAAACCGTTTTTTCGCTCACCGCGCTGCTGGAAAACTTGCTTAACTGGGCTCAAAATCAGCAGGGAAAGTTTCCCTATGTGGAGGAAAATATTGATACCAAAACTACCATACAGGATGTGGTTAAGTTATTTTCAACCATCACCCTGTTGAAAAACATCCGGATTAAACTGAAAATCAAGCCTAAGCTTATCATCTCGGGTGACCGTAATAGTATGATGATGATCATCCGGAATTTATTAAGTAATGCACTTAAATTTACTCATAAGGGTGGGACGGTTAGTATTTCTACAGGCATAACACCTGACGGCAGGGCTGAAATTGTGGTTTCCGACAACGGAATTGGCATACCCGCCGAAAAGATTCCCTGGCTATTTGATTTTAAGGAAAATAAAAGCACCTATGGAACTGAAAAGGAAAAGGGGATCGGCCTCGGCTTAAATCTCATTCATGAGTTTGTAAAAATGAATAAGGGCACTATTGAGGTGAAAAGCACAGTCGGAAAGGGAACAAGCTTTATTTTACAGTTTCCGTTAGCTGATGCAGGTAAAAAGCTCAGTCAATCAATTTAACCAGTTCATCCGGGTCAAGTGAATGCAGGAATTGATTTATCCTCAGATATCCTGCACTATTTGGAATGAAATCAGACTCCTTCCGGAAATAATCAGCGTCAATCGGAAATACCACCAGTTGTACTGCTGTTTTTGGCTTGCTATGATCGAAATAGCTATTATTGAATAAAAAAAGCGGGGCATCGTTTGGCTCCGATGTAACCCCTGAAAATACACCTCCAAAGTACGCCGCACTTTTCAACTGGGCCACTGTGAGCCCTGTAAACTCCTGCCTGATACCGTCGAGCATTACCCGGTAAGCGGGTTCTTTTTTGGCAGCCAGTTCATAATAAGCAATCAAACGTCTGTAGGCCTCTTCCACACTGCAGGGCAAATATAAAGATTTACCAGGCTTGCCAACAACTATGGCTGCATCGTACAGAGTGACTCCCGGGCCAAGTTCCCTGATCTTATCGGGCTTGCATATCTCGTTGACCAGGGTTTCGGCCTCATCAATCCCCGGATCCTCAGGTCCGGCTACATTAAAAACGCTGTGCATTAACAGTAGAATGTTATTGATGTATAGCGATACCCGGGGTGGCTCAATTGTCTGCTTATATACCTTGCCCTTTGAATTAAACCAGGGACAGAGCCGGAAATTGATTTCACCGATATACCCATAATTTTGCACATGATTCTTAAATCCATGCGGGTATAACGGCCGGGATTCCACCGTGGGATCAATGCCTTTGGGATTGGCCATAACGGGATTCTGGTGGAGAACTTCCACTATATTGTCAAGCTTTTGACGGAAAACCGCGATTTCATCAGCTGTCATGCCAAATTGCTGAGAATACATTTTAGTATTCTCGTCATTCAGATATGCATAGCTCCAAGTACCCTCCTTTTCGGGAATGGGTGTGGGGTCCTGGGCGGTTACTGTGAATGCCAGAAAAGGAAGAAGGAAAATAGCGGATAAGGCAATCCAGACAATTGGGAGTTTTTTTGAATTCATAAGTACCTCTTTAAGCAATATTTTTACTAATATTATATTGCAAAGCAAGTTCTGCTAAAAAAAACTTTCTTCCAAGTTTTTTCCTTTACTGATAGAGATTTATCCTATAGCCGAATGAGACTCAACAGCCGGATAAAAAACAGGAAATATCAAACCATATAACTGAAAACTTTCGTAAATGAACTGCCCTATGAAAAATAAGCCATTAACACGCAGGACTTTTGTAAAGAGGACCTCAATTGGTGCGGCTGGTGCCGCCTTAGCCACAACCGGATTCGCATCCGTTTATTCAGCCATTTTTCAGGATGGTGATAAGCCTGCCATACTAGGAGGCACACCTGTTCGTGCGAACGGTTCAGATCTCGGAGTATCCTGGCCGATCTATGATGATATGGATGTGCAAATGTATCTGGATGCTTATAAAAGCAAGAGATGGTCGGAATACAGCAATTCTCCAAAAGAACTTTCTGTTCGTTTTGAGAAAGAGTTTGCGGCATATATGGGAGCCGGTTACTGTGCAACCACCAACTCCGGAACCAATGCCCTGGATGCGGCACAGCGTGCCCTGGATATAGGTCCGGGCGATGAGGTGATAACGCAGACCAATACATTTATAGCCACTGCTCAAACCACATTTAACCTATATGCGTTACCGGTATTTGTTGACACTGATCCTGAAACTTTCATGATAAATGCCGACCTGATTGAAGAGCGCATCACCCCAAATACAAGGGCTATTCTTCCTGTACATATAGGTGGTGCTGCAGCGGATATGGACAAGATTATGGCAATTGCCAGAAAGCATAACCTTGTGGTAATTGAAGATGCCTGCCAGGCTCATATGGGCGAGTGGAGGAATAAAAAACTCGGGACTATCGGCAATCTTGGCTGTTTCAGTTTTCAGGAAGGCAAGAGTTTATGCGGTGGTGAAGGAGGTGCAGTATTAGGGAATGACGATAATCTGATGGCAAGGGTTGATGCATATACCAATAACGGAAGAGATCCAAGAGGCCAGGATAGAAGTTTCACCGGATCTAATTTCCGGATAACGCCATTTGTGGCAGCCAATTTATTGGGACAAATAAGACGACTGGAAGCGCAGAGCGCTGCTCCGTGATGAAAATTGCCTGTACCTTGAAAAATTATTATCAGGTATTAAGGGGGTTCGTCCTGTAAAAAAGTATGCGGGACAAACCCGTCGGGCATATTACGAATATCAGCTGATTTATGAAAAGGAGTATTTTAATGAATTGCCAAAATCGAAATTCCGGCACGCAATGAATGCTGAAGGTATTGAATTTGGAAACGGAATCGATTCGTCTCTTCATCTCGATCCTTTTATAGAAACCTATTTTAGTCTGAGGGGATTTCAGAAGATATTCTCCAAAGAGCGTTTAGATAAATACAGAAGGGAAAATATCTGTCCGGTGAATGAAAGAATTGGCAAAGAAACCGGATTATCCCTGGGGCAGAACGTCTTTCTGGGTACGAAAAAAGATATGGAGGATATTGTTACGGCAATCGTAAAAATACAGAAAAATGCCTCGTTGCTATTATCAGTTTAATTTCCATCTGATTAATCCCGTGATGCTGTCATTTGGATTGCTTAGTGTCCGGATTCATTGTGTTCACGGGTGTTAGTTCCACAGTAAAGAATTGGGGCCCTGTATCGGGAACCCGCAATATTCTTTGGCCCTGCGCGTCAATTAAACCCGATTGGGCATTGATCCTTTCTTCCTGTGCGGCATTTACTTCCATAATCGGGATATGCAGTGAAAGTGCCCACAATTCGGCAGAGGATTCGTGAAATGGCCTGTACTTCTGGGCGGTTCCAGAATTGATACAGTGCACAATAAATTGCGCTCCCATCTGCTGCAATTTCCAGGGCAGGTATGGATTCGGCATGGTGGTATAACCCGGGGTGGCCCAGAGATCATTACAGATAAGGATGCCAAAGCGGTAACCTTCCCATTCGAAAGTCCTTAAGGTACCTTCAGCATATTCCAACATTTCTCCCGTCCCCGGCACATCAAGTTCGCTGCAGCGCAATATTTTTGAATACGCACCCAGGCTTTGTCCTTCGGGAGTATATACCCTCACCTGGTTAAAACAAAATTCCTTCCCCTTTATAACCTCCTTGAAACAGGTCCCCAGCATTAAGCCGACTTTCATTTTTTGAGCCGCTGCCTTAACTTCTTCAAGGGCGTGCGCCACATCCTCCTGGTTAAAATTACTGGTATAACCTGAAAGGGATCCTTCAGGTGTAACAAGGAAGCTTGCCCCTTCCCTGGCTGCATTGGAGATCCCCTGCAGGATCTGCTCCTTGTTTTTGCTGATGTCAGAAACAACCAGCATTTGCAATCCGGCCAGCCTGATCGGTTGTCCGATGACCATCGAAATACTGATGACCTGGGAAAGGAACAAGAATATCGTAGAGGATAATATGCGGTACATTGGCAGGAAATTTATATTCGTTTCAACCATCTAAATTAGTGAGAAATGGTCAACCTGCAATCGCTGGTCCATAATTCGATATGCATGGCATACAACCATAAAGGCAAATGGAATCGTAACTGCAGATTCTATAAAATCCTAGGTCTAATGCAAGGGATTGAATTCATGCAGGTTGCCACGGAGCCTTGTAATACTCATGCGATCTGGAATCATGAAATCTCAACTGTTTGGCAAACTACCTGATTTTTATTACCTTTTGCATAATAATTTACTTCTCATAATCTCCATGCTTTTATGAGGACCAGTCTTAATAAGTCGGCCAATCATACGGAATCTGTTAGTCATGCTGGCTTTTGGAGTATTATCCCAGCTCCTGGGCAGGATCAGTTTCTACCTTCCCGGAATGGAAGGAGGGGAAAGTGATATGCGGGAAATCGCAATCCTGCTCAGTGTGATATATCTTCCTCATTGGCTGTACCTGATTGGCGTCTCCTTCATTACTTCCCTGAGTTTTCCCAATGGTGAAATTGAAGTGTCAACCTTTTTAATGCATTGTACGGCTGGCATTTTCGCCTGGTTCTTTTATTCCTTCATCCGTAAACGGATCAGCCGCTCCTATTATCTGGGGGCTTACTGGGCCGGCATGGTTATTCTCTATTATATAATTTTCCTTATTCCTACACTGATAATTGTCTACCTTGCCTATGGACTGATCAATAAAACCACTCTCCTTTCAACCTATAAACAGGTACTGGTTGGATTCAGGATAGAATTGTTCACGACCACTGCGGTCACCGCCCTTTTCGTCATATTGCACAGAACGACAGAAATTCTTAAAACACGTAACAGGGAACTTCAGATTGCACTCACGAGATCCGAGGAGAGTGACCGGTTGAAATCTGCTTTCCTGGCAAATATAAGTCATGAGATACGCACACCCATGAATAGTATTATCGGTTTCTCAGATCTCCTGGCCGCTCCGGATATAACAGCAGATCTGAGACGAACCTATGCGGAAATAATTATTACGAGCAGCCACCAACTCTTATCAATTATCAATAATATCCTGGATATTAGCCATATTGAATCCGGCCTGACTGAAGTGAGCCAGGATCCGGTCTCTTTGAACGAAATTTTTGACAATATCAGCCTGTTTTATATCAATATGGCAAAAAAGAAGCTAATTAGTTTTCAAATAGTTAAAACGCTGGATGAAGAGGGGGATATGATTATTACTGACCGCGACAAATTGCAGCAGATCCTGGATAACCTGCTGGATAATGCTTTTAAGTTCATAAGAAAAGGTGAGATTAAACTGGGATATGTTTTGGATGCGGATATGGTGAGATTTTATGTGGAGGATACAGGGCCAGGGATTGATGCACTACAACAGGAAAAGATCTTCGACAGGTTTACAAAAGTCAATGTTGTAAAAGATAGTCTGATTGAAGGTACCGGCCTGGGGTTAGCAATCTCTAAAGCCCTGGTTGAACTGTTAGGCGGTACCATAATGGTCTCCTCCATACCGGGAAAGGGGTCAGTTTTCTCGTTCACTTTGCCCTATCGGAATACGCTTGTCTCGTCCTGAAAAACTGCCAGGTAATATATTGCTAAAGATATTTAGAACATTTACCTGTATTATTAGGGAAATAAAAAAATCAACCTGCCAAAAAACCCTTATTTTTGTATAAAGACTTTTAAAGTTTACTCACCAGAAATAAATAAATGTAATGCCAGAAAAGGATAAAGGATTTAGTTTCAGACGACTTTTTATTCGGGATGCTGAAGCTGGAGCATCCGAAAAACCTGTTCAACCGGGGGAACCTGCCATCAACAAAAACCAGGAAGATTTTATGGCAAATTCACCCTCAAATGCGAAGGATCAACCCCTTGTGGAAGATTTCGTCCAGCGTCTTCAGAGTTTAATTAACCAGAACAACCAGGCGGGTTTTGATTTTCTTGAATTCACTGAGTCTCTTTTTGAAGAAAAACAAAACCCTACCCCGGAAGTTTATAAGACTGTTTTCAGAATTGCCCAGAAAATTGATAAGTCACTGACTCCTTCGCGCCTGCTTGACAGCTCCATGTTTTACAAAGACCTGGTACAACGTACTGCCGATACTGAAATCAGCAAGGGAGTTTCTAAAAAGCAAAGTTTGCAGTCAGACAAAGATACGGAAAGAACTAACCTGGATAACAACCTGAAGAGCACACGGGAAAAGATCCAGCAACTGAACAGGCAAATTCAGGAACTCCAGAATCAGGATGTGGCTTTAAGCAACCAGCTATCGGCTATCGATCAGAAATATGAAAGTCAATTTGCCGATATTGAGCGTAAAATCAGTGCCATTCGCAATGCTAAGGAACAGGTTCTTATTAGCATTGTTGATATCGAGGCCGGAATAAAATCAAATATTTCCTAACACCTAAAACTGATGCCATGCAAACTGAAATTAAAACAATTACCCAACTACCTATCATGAAGTATTTCGATGATGCCAAGCTGGTCGAAAAAGGAAAAGAGTCCCTGGCAAAATGGCGAAAAGGCGAGAAACCGATTGGCGCTGTTATTGGTTTGATTGTGATCGGGGTTGTTGCTTACGGAACATTCAAATGGATCATCCCGGCGGTTTTTGGTCTCCTGAGCCAGGTTATTGCAGTAATTGCTTCCGTTCTTGCAGTTGTTCTTGTTATTCTTCTTCTGCCAGCTATCTTCAAGCTTTTTCGAAGAATTGTCAGATCCTTTCACAAAGCAATCATCCGCTGGAATCCTTTCGATGAACTGGATGAACAAAAACAAAAGATGTGGGAGACACATGACTTGTTTTTAAAGCATAAATCAAAAATAAAACAGCTTCGTACCGACTTCGAGCAAATGTCACGGGAGACACAGAAGGTGGCTGAAGATTCGAAAAGTGAGGTTCAGCGGCAGACAAAAAAAGCCGGTGAGATAAAGAAGCTAATGGATAAAATGATTGAAGAAAAAGGTGTCGGCATAAAAGAAACCGATGAATATGTAGACCTGCAGCAGCAGTTTATCAATGCTACATCTGCGGGCACAAGGACAAATACGGTACTTGAAAAAAATATTGAATGGACCACCAAATACGCCGCACGTTCAAACATCTTTGCCAACCTCGACCGTAAATTGGCTATTGGCGCAACCCTGCTCGAAAATAAAATCAAGGATTTTGAGGAGAGTATCGGCATCATGAAAAAAGACTGGGAAATGGCAGCAGCCTCGCGTGGTGCTACAGCTATTCTGAAAGAAATTCTCGGCCCGGGCGGCCAGAACTGGAAACTGGAATATGCACTTGAATTTGTGGCCGGACGAATTTCGGAAGACCTGGCCATGACAGCGCAGAATCTTGAAGATCTGGAAAAAAACACCACGGCATTTGATTTCGATAGCGATGAGGCATATGACAAACTTCTTGCCATTGGCAATAAACTGGATGCAGGCCAAATTGATGTTCCCAGTCCTTCAAAAATTGCAAATCCCAACCATAAACTCACCCGCGAAGAAAAGAATTCTGCAGGTCCGTTGGGCGATATTTTTTAAATGATAAACTTAAACTACCAAATAAATAATTTCAAAAAATGACAACCGAATATCAAAACCAGCCGGGAAGATCAATTCCGGGATTCCCTAAAAAATGGACTCTTGGATTTCAGCTTTTAGTGCTCCTCATCATTATAGGTGCAGTAGGAGTGGGAGTATACTTTGGTTATCCATATATGAACAAGGCATCCAAGGGCAATAAAGCAGACCTTCGTGCCGGATTTAACAACTTTGTGGGATTTGCCCCCGGGATAAACATGAATGGAGGAGCAGCTCCCAATAAAAACTCAAGGATGTACACTGAGTTCGGCCTGACTTTCGAGGCTATCCGAATGGATGATATGCAAAAACTCAATGACGCCCTGAAAAATGGTGACCTTGATTTTATTTTTACAACTACTGATATTTCTCCGATTGGAATGGACCGTAGCAGCGATCTTGCGAAAATGTCGGTTGTGCAGTTCCTGAAAATCGATGATTCACGCGGGGCTGATGTATTTATCGTTGATAAATCAATCAATACAGTCGCCGACCTCAAAGGTAAAAAGATTGCATGTGCACTGGGCTGGCCGAGCAATACACTGCTTCACGCCACACTGGAAGCCGGAGGTCTTACGGAAAATGATGTAACGATATTACCTATGGGTGATCCATTTGCTGCAAAAACTGCCTTTACTACCGGAAACGCGGATGCAACCGTGGTTTGGTCTCCTGACGATGAAGAATGTCTAAAATCCAGGGATGCCAAAGTGTTGACAAGCACTGATTTGCTTCCAAACATTATCATGGACGGATTTATTGCCAGGAAAGATGTACTGGAAGAGAAAAAGGACTTATTTATAAAGCTTTCAAGGGCTTGGCTAGTAGCCAATTCAGAAATGAAAGACCCTGAAAAAATGGCCCAGGCTGCCCAGACCTATAAGACCGCTTTTGAGGTTCCCGACGATGTTAGTATCATTCTTGACGGCATGAAAAAAATCCATTTTGCCAATTACGGCGATAATGTGAACTTCTTCGGACTGAGCACAGATTATACTGGTATTACAGGGCAGCAATTGTATACGAAAATGGCCCGAGTTTATAAAACAGGGTATGGGAATAACCTTACCAATATCGTACCCTGGGCGGAAGCCTCTTACCCGGGAATTATTCAGGCAATTACTGATTTGCAGGGTGAAAATCAGGTAGCTGAAGGACAGATTCAGTTCGAATCGCCCACAGCCGCTGATGAAAAGGCTCCTGCTGTTGCCATCAAACCCATAATAATCAACTTTGCAACGGGTTCATGGGCACTTACACCCGACATGAAGGATAAAATTGAAAATCAACTTGGCCAGCTGTCTGTTGAGTTTGCCGGAATGAAGGTACGTATTGAAGGTAATACCGATAATGTCGGCTCTGCGGAAATGAACAGGGATCTTTCGCACAGACGGGCTAAATCGGTTGCTGATTACCTGGTAAAGACCTACAATTTTGATCCGAACAGGTTTATCATCGTTGGCAACGGTCCAGATAAGCCGGTAGCAGATAACAACACGGAAGAAGGTAAAGCTGCCAATCGCAGGACGGAATTCCAGCTGCTGGGAAAGTAAGCTACTAATAGAAATCTTTACAACAAAGGAGGATAAAATATATCCTCCTTTGCTGTAAATTAAAGGTAAAACCGATCATTATGGAATTATTCAGAAAGCTTTTCAGATTTGCCGGGGAGGTGGATAAAAACACCGCTCTGGCAGTGAATATATTGGGATGGGTACTGCTCATCTTTTTCTGGTGGCTGATTCCAACCATGGGTTGGATTAAATCCACAATTCTTCCCTCTCCGATTGATGTGATTAAATGCTTTAAAACTCTTTTTATTGAACGAAACCTGCTGTACAATACGGGCTATTCAATTTTTATCAATCTTGGCGGATATTTGCAGGCAATGGCGCTGGCAATTCCCCTGGGTTTCCTTATCGGACTGACGCCATTTTTCAGGCACCTGGTGAGCAAGCAGATTGAAGCAATCCGTTTTACGCCGCTTCCTGCAACCACCGGAATATTTATGGCCCTGTTTGGCATTGGCCTCGGAGTTAAGGTGGAATTCCTCGCATTTGGTATTTTTGTGTATTTACTTCCTGCCATTACGCAAAGGATAAAAGACATAGAAACCGATGATCATCTAAAAGCGCTGCAACAAACCATGTGGACCTTAAACGCCAGTCCCTGGATGACCCTGAAACATTTTTATTTACCCTCGGTCCTCAGCCGGTTTTCAATGGATGTCATCAACCTGGTAGCTGTGAGCTGGACTTACATTGTAATTGCTGAAATGGTTAATGCCCAGGGCGGTTTGGGTTCCATGATTTACATGGCCACATCCCGCGGTTCCCATGTTGATCAGCTTTATGCAGTACTACTGCTTATCATTTTTATAGGTTTTGTGCAGGATAAACTCCTCAAGTTGCTCGATAGAAAACTTTTCAAATTCAAATACGCCTGATCATGAAGCGAAATATTTTCCAGAAACACGACGACAGTGAAATAACGGAACCAGTTGTGCCGGATCAGGTATCAGGAACAATTGAAGAAACGGGTGAAACTCCTTTGGCTCAGGGACCCCTCGGCGGCTCTGCCGATATCATCAACCTGGTCAATATCAACCAGGTTTATTCTGATCATACCCCTCCCAATGTAGTTTTTAAGGACTTTAACCTGAATATAAAAGACATTCAAAGCCATGGGCAGTTTATTACCCTGATGGGCAAATCAGGTTGCGGAAAATCCACGTTGCTCCGCTACATTTCAGGATTACAGATACCCACGTCAGGAGATGTCTATATCTATGGGAAGAAACGAACCGACAAGGATCGTATTCCCATGGTTTTTCAGCAATATACCTCGTTTGAATGGAAAACCGTACTTCAAAATGTTGCGCTTCCTTTGATCCTAAAGGGGATCGCAAGGGATGAAGCCAACGACAGGGCTATGGATATGATAAAAATTGTCGGATTGGAAGGTCATGAAAGCAAATGGGCCAAATATCCGATTTTGTCTGGTGGTCAATTGCAAAGGGTAGCCATTGCGCGTAACCTGGTTGTGAATCCACAAATTCTGCTAATGGACGAACCTTTTGGAGCATTGGATACAGTTACGCGGAAACAAATCCAGGTTTTTCTCCGTTCCCTTTTCGAGAGCGCAAAAATAGATCCAACTGTCATCTTCGTTACACATTCCGAAAGCGAAGCAGTTTTCCTGTCTTCCGATATATACATTCTGGATTCCGGGCCTGCAAACATAAGGCATCACTTTAAAATTGATTTGCCACAGAACCGCAATGATTCGATAAGATATTCCACTGAGTTTACAGATTATGTAAACAAGTTGGGTTCCCTCCTCGAAGATTTGAAAAAGGAAACAAAATAGACAAAGATTCTCCCGTTTTGTCCATTGCCTGGAGCTGGATTTTTAACCATTCTGGTTGTGCTAAAATTCTTAAATGCGATGAGATGAAACGGTTTCATTTCTTTTTGATTGTTTAGTTTGCTCAAAGCGCAAGCCCATAGCTGAGCTTAAAAAAAACCGGATATTGGCAATACCAAAATGTATATTAGATAGTCCAAATTATGTATTTACCGGGGCAGCACTATTTTATACATTTACTCGCTGTTTTTCCAAATTTTAAAAAACGACTCAGATGAAAAAGCTTTTTTTAACCATTGTCCTGGGCGTAATTATGATTAACCTGTTTTCCCAGTCAAGCCAGCGTGACGTTCAACCCTTCACCTGGATTGGGACCGATGCCCTGGGACGGAAGCTGCCAGGATATGAAGAATGCGGGCCTATGAAAGAAAACCGTTATGTGGGTATGTTTTACTTCATTACAAACTGGATGGATCCAAATACCGAAGGACCCTATAATGTGTCGGAAGTTTTGGCTGCCAATCCCGATAATCCACAGTGGGGTCCCAATGCACACTATTGGGGGGAACCCGAAGTTGGGTATTACCAGAACGAGGAAACCTGGGTGATCCGTCGTCATGCATACCAGCTCTGTGATGCAGGGGTGGATGTGGTGATATTCGACGTCACCAACGACGAGACCTTTCCGGAGGTATACCTGCCGATTTGCGAAACCTGGACTAAAATGCGTGCGGAAGGAAACCGAACTCCCGCTATAGCCTTCCTCGCCAGTGAGATAGCAGCAAATACCCTCTGGGATAATTTCTATAAGCCCGGGCTTTACAAGGATCTCTGGTTTATCTGGAAGGGAAAGCCTCTTTTACTGGTGGGTCAGCATGAGATCCCCAAGAGAAAGCTGAACAATGACATCGTTTTCAGGGATGAGATCTATGATTTTTTCAGTATCCGGCAAAGCTGGGCCTGGACCTCTCTTCCGTGGTATAATGACGGTCATGATGAATGGCCCTGGGTGGATCATTTTCCCCAGACCATTGGCTGGCACGAGGATCCCTCCATTCCTGAGAATGTGCCTGTTGCCGTGGCACAGCATCCCTTCTCCAACATTGGTCGCAGTTTCCACAAATTCCATCAGCCCGAGACGGACCAGTACGACCTGACTCCCTACACCGACCAGGGACTTCATTTCCAGGAACAGTGGGACCATGCCCTTAAAGTGGACCCGGAGTTTATCTTTGTTACAGGCTGGAACGAATGGTCGGCCCATTCCAGCACCATGTCAGAGGATGTGGTTAAGAGGGCACTGGACTTCAACTTTTACCCTGGTGCCCACCTGGGTATGTGCGGAAAACCCCTGACACCAGGTATGAGGATATTCATCGACCAGTATAACCAGGAATACAGCCGGGATGTGGAACCCATGAAGGGAGGCCATACCGACAATTATTACTATCAGCTGATCAGCAATGTGCGTAAATTCAAGGGAGTACCGGAGCCTGTAAAAGCCGGACCTGAAGTAAGCATAAAGCTGTCAGTTAGTTTTAAGCAGTGGGAAAAAGTGAATGCGGTCTACTATGACCACATTGGAGATACCGAACACCGAAACCACATGGGAGATTGCGGAACAGGTCCCTATGTAAATGAAAGCGGCAGAAACGATATAATTGAATCGAGGGTGGCCAGGGATGTTGAGCATTATTACTTCTATGTAAAAACAAAGGAGAACCTGTCTTCATATACGGACAAGGACTGGATGCTGCTCTATATTGATAGTGACCAGGATAAAAGTACTGGCTGGGAAGGATATGACCTTCTGGTAAACCGCGATGTCGGATCAAAATCAAGGACGAGTTTGAAGGCATATAAAGAAGACAAATGGGTGGAACTAGCTTCCCTGACTTATACAGCCAAGGGGAATGAGCTTATGATAGACATCCCAAAACAGTTGATAGGATCCACAGGCTTTGATTTCCACTGGTGTGACAATGTACCTGTGAGCGGCGACATTGCTGATTTCTTTACACAGGGGGACAATGCCCCGGAACGCAGATCCAACTACAGGTTTAACGAAAAATAGGCCTATGGGGAGCACTGGGTAGGGAAAAATTACATGGAAGATCCGGAACTCTTTGACGATCATTGCAAAACCATGGCCGATCTGAAAAAGCATGGCCGCCAGATTCCTCCAAGGTTGACCCCGAAATGTGAAAGAAGTCCCTGCCCAGTGATGAACGAAGGTGCAAGACCATGGGAAGCTGGAAAAATCGGTACTAAGGATCAGAGTTGGCCGGAATTTTTTGACCACCTAACTGAACTGTTAATGCTTGTAAACAAGTCATTTTTTAAATTGACTGATTTCCGGCGAAGAGTGGTCAGAACCTCCGATTTTTGCAATAAGACCTCCAATACTTTGTTAAGGCACACTGTCTGATAATATAAACCTTCCTGATCTGTAATTTGATAACAATTGGAACTTGGCTGAAACCAGAGTCTCCATTTTGATATTTCATGTATCTCTAATTCTCAATTAACTCTTGTTCCGGATTGTAAAATATTTATCCAGAGAATTTTGTATATTTACGATAGGTGTAAGATTGTTAGTTCGGCTACCAAATGATAAAGGGATTGCAATTAATCCTAGTTGACAATGGAAAATAAGTCTTCCAAGGATGACCAGTTTCTTAAGAAAATCCATCTATCTATCGAAGACAATCTGGACAATGAACGCTTTTCTGTGGAGGACCTTGCAAAATGTGTAGCATTAAGCCGATCGATGCTGCACAGAAAACTAGTAAAACTTACCGGTAAATCGGCAAGCGACCTCATCACTGAAAAAAGATTAATAAAGGCAAAGGAATTACTGGAAAACGATGTGGCCACTGCCTCTGAAATTTCCTATAAAGTTGGTTTCAATAGTCCAAGCTACTTTAATAAGGTTTTTAAAAGTTACTATCAGGTATCTCCCGGAGAAATCAGAAAGGGTGCCAAATCAGTTCATCACAAACCTTCAGCGGATCCAAATCAGATAATACGAAATACAGCGCGCAAGAAGACCATGCGTTTCGGTTTAATCAGTATGATTGCCTTGTTATCTCTTGCCAGCGCAGGTACAGCTTTTTACTATCTATTCCGAAATGACAAACCGGTTGAAAAGTCAATTGCCATATTGCCTTTCGATAATTTAAGTTCAAATAGCGAAGACCGGTATTTTGCAGATGGTATTGTAGAAGATCTGCTTAACCGTATTTCAAATATAGAAGGATTAAAAGTGATTTCACGCACATCCTCCGAGATGTTCCGGGATAAAGGAAGATAAGGTCATTTCAAACAAAATACCAATGATACCTTTCAGGGAATCAATTACCACAACAAAAGTGTGAATTGTCCAGATGACTGGTACAAAGTGTGCGGCCTTATTACCATTACCAAAAAAAGGCAGTCTCAAAACTGAGACCGCCTTTTTTTAGTAGCTGAGACTGACAAATTATCCAACCTAAAACTCATCCAGGACTTGACGAAAGTTGCTGATTATAAGGAAAACGAAGGAAACATTACTAAATATTTCGTTATGTCGAACGGAATCAACATTATTTATGTATATTTGTCGTATTGAATCGACATTATAATGGAATACCTATTAGAATTTCAGGAAAATATACTTCGTCAGATAAAAAATGATTTCCGGAGATATTTGCATAACCAGATCAACTGGAAACACAGGATGATTGGGATTAAAGGGCCAAGAGGAGCAGGAAAAACCACATTGATGTTACAGCATTTAAAATTTGATCTTGGAGTTCCTCCGGAGGCACTGTACATCACTGCAGACCATAACTGGTTCTATAACCATAGCTTGTTTGATGTCGCAAATGACTGGTACAAGCAGGGAGGGAAGATATTATTTATAGATGAGGTTCATAAATACCCCAGATGGTCAGCGGAATTGAAAAACATTTACGATGGAATACCAGATATGCAGGTTGTTTTTTCTGCTTCTTCTGCATTGGATATTTATCGTGGGGAAGCCGATCTGAGCAGGCGGGTTATTACCTATTTGCTTGCAGGACTTTCTTTTCGTGAGTTTATTTTATTTACAAGAGGGATAAGTTTTGAGGCCATTGATATTGGTGATATCTATAAGAATCACCTGGGTTTAAGCAGAATGATTACTGAAGATTTTCGTCCATTACCTGCATTCCGTAAGTATTTGGAAGTCGGCTATCTGCCGATTATTGCTGAAGGGGAAGATACCTATCTAATGAAATTGAAACAGGTGATAAATACAATTGTCGACATAGACCTTGCCTATATCGCTTCTTACAATTCAGGAACATCAATAAAGGTCAAGAAATTGCTAGGGGTAATAGCTGAATCGGTACCGTTTAAACCAAATATTGCATCCCTGGCCAGGAGGCTTGATTTGAGCAGAGACAGCGTCTATCAATACATCTACCAGCTAAAAGATGCAAAATTACTTAATACTCTCAGTGCTGAGGGGAAAGGGGTATCAACACTTCAAAAACCCGACAAAATATTTTTGGAAAACAGCAATCTTGCCTTTGCCCTAAAAGAAAAACCGGATATTGGCAATATCAGGGAAACATTTGTTCTGAATCAACTGCTTAATGCAGGTTTACATGTCAATTCTCCTGCTGAAGGCGACTTCATTACGAATGGATTGACAATTGAAGTAGGTGGAAAAGGCAAGAATAGTGAACAGGTGAAACATCTGGATAGTTATATTATTGCTTCCGATAATCTTGAAACAGGATCAGGAAACAAAGTGCCTGTCTGGTTATTTGGGTTTTTATATTAAAAACGCATCTAACCCAGTAATTCAGCCTATCCCCTTGATCGGAATTGTTCCGGCCTAACAAATCCGGTTTTTATTTTACTCCAAATTGGTCAAAATTCACTTGACTTCAGCCTTTTATTATTGTAAATTTTGTATGACCTAAATGCCTTAGGTTCATTTAATTCCTAATTTTTAACCAAACCCAATAAAAATGAGAACAATTCAGGTAAAAACCAGAACGAATCGTTTTCTTCTTTTTCGATTCATGTTAACAACTTCTTTGTTGGCATTGATTCTGTTAGGTTTATCATTCAATTCATTCACGCAGCAAAATGATGTTTTAAAAAAGCTTGATGGATTTGATCAATATATGGATAAAATCTTAAAAGATTGGAATATTGCCGGAGCCGGTGTGGGAATCGTTTATAAGGACAAATTAATTTTTGCAAAAGGGTATGGTTTTCGTGATTATGAGAAAAAACTTCCGGTCACTCCAAATACGCTCTATCAAATTGCCTCGAACACCAAGTTATTCACAACTGTTTCTATTGGAATGCTTGTTGAACAAGGTAAACTTGATTGGGATAAGCCTATCAGGAATTATGTTCCGTCCATTGAATTTTTTAACAATGATCTGAATAATACCATCACCATAAGAGATATGCTTTCCCATAGAACCGGCATTTCTCGTCACGATCTAATCTGGTACAAATCAGATTTTAGTCGCAAGGATCTTTTTGATCGTTTAAAGTATCTTGAACCAAGTCAGCCCATAAGGCAAGGTTTTCTTTATAACAATCTAATGTATGTTTCTGCTGGTTATATAGTTGAACTCCTGAGTTTAAAGACATGGGAAAATTTCTTACAGGAAAATATATTTAATCCCCTGGAAATGAAAAGTACTGTTTTTACAGTAAAGGAAATGGAGGAAAATCCTGATCATGGGGTTCCATTCAATGAGAAACGGGATACAACACTATTATATCGTATACCAATTTATGAAGATCAACAAGCTGTTGGCCCCGCCGGAGCTATCATTTCAAACATACAGGATATGTCGAATTGGTTGATTGCTTTAATGAACAATGGAAAATTTAGAAACAGGCAAATCATTCCTGAAAATATAATCAAAGCAACACTTGAACCATCAATTGCGTTTCCAAATAGTGATCTGGAAAATAAAGGATACAAAGAAATCCTTAATACTGTTTATGGTATGGGAAGATTTGCTGAATCTTATAGGGGCCATTTCTTAACTATGCATGGCGGAGACCTTCCCGGATTTCATTCTCAAATATCAACTATGCCCTATGACAGCATTGGGGCAATTGTGTTTGTTATTGGGGATCAGGGAGCTCCCCTTTATAACATTATATCGTACAACATTTATGAAAGATTATTAGGGCTGGACCAAACTCCATGGAGTGACAGAGGATTAAAAGATCAAAAAGAAGGGAAAAAGATTGGGAAAGAGGGTCGAAGTAAAGCCGGAGCAGGTCGTGTCCCGGAAACCAAACCATCACATCCTCTCACAGATTATGTTGGTCAATATGAAAATCCAGCCTATGGAATTATAAACATTTCTTTAAAAGATACTGCATTACAATTCGATTTCCATAAAATGATTTTACCGCTTAAACATTTCCATTATGATCGGTTTGATACACCTAATGATGAGCAATTTGGTCTCTGGTCACTAAATTTCATTACAAATCCACAAGGTATTATTGATGGACTTTCTGTTTCACTTGATGAATCTCAAACAACATTTACAAAAAAATCCGATCCTGCTTTAAGTGATCCAAATATTCTTTCAAAATATGCTGGTAAATACATGATTGCAGGCAATTTTATAAATGTCGAGCTCATTGATGATGCTATTTATCTAATTATTCCTGGACAGCCCCGCTATCGTTTGATACCCGTAAAGCCAAATGCCTTCAGGATAAAGGAATTTGCCGATTATAACTTCGTGTTTGTTGTCGAGAATGGAAATGTCACAGCCCTCAAACAAATTGATCCATCTGGTGAATATCTAATTGAAAAGCAAAAATAACTCCGGAGCAAAGAAAATAAGGTACAATTGTTGGACTTGTCGAAAGCTGCTGATTATATGGATATTATCGACAATCATTAAATTTCAAACGAAACAATATCAACAATAATTATCAGTTATGAGTAACTACTCTTTTATAATAATATGCGTACTAGTATCATTTCCTGATTTGATCTTCATGATATAGATCCCTGTTTTCAAGCTGTTATCATCGATATCGATCTTGCCTGAGTTGAATTGAATCCTTTTAACTATTTTCCCGTCCAGTCCGGTCAGTTCAATAATGCCATGTCGATTTGTTCCGGCTGATTCAATATGCAGTATCGTTCTAAAAGGATTCGGGTAAATGGAATAATAATTATTGAGTTTGGGATTCCGAACAATGGTCGGCAAATTACTGGCAATATTGGAACGTGACTTATTCAAAACAACCTGTGTTGATTTTAAGCCCGAAATATTGCAGGTATTTGGATTAATCACTTCTATCTGATAAAAGACATTTCCTACAGGTGCGGAGAAATCGCTGTATTGATTGCTGCTACCTGAAGTGGTACCGATCAGTGTCATTTCTCCTTCAGTGGTACCCCGATAAATTCTGTATGTCGAAACATCAAATCCGATGTAAGTTTCCCAGATAAGGTTCCAGATATCATTCTGGCCTTGGTTAATAGAAAGATGTATAGTTTTATGTGGAATGCTGTATGTTGAGGTATTACCACATGAATCCAATACTGCAAGCACATATTTGTTGGATTGTACCGAAGGAAAGGATCCGATATCAACAAAAGAGCCTGGATTATTAATTCCCAATTTCCCTATCTTATTATACTCATTAGTGATATCAGTCTCCCTGTATACAAATATCGAATCAATACCGCCTGAAGCAGGTGTTTCCCAGTAAAGAATATTTTTATTGGTGGTGCTGTCGACACTCACCATGCAAATCGACGGTGTTTCAGGCAAATTTACAATAACTTCAACGTTCTTTGTCATTGTGCATCCTGTTGGGGTACTTATTGTAACATTAAATTCAGTAGTCCCTGTAACAATGGCAATAGGATTGGGTATGTGAGCATCACTAAGATATTCTGCGGGATCCCATCTGCAATTCACTATACCGTCACCAGAATAATTAGTACTTGCATGCAATTGCACATCTGAATTGCATTCTCCTCCGATATATCCGGTATTCAAAACCAAAGGCCGGACTTCTATTCCAGTTGTATAAAAATTTATTCCGTCTGATCCCTGTTGGCTGACAGACCCCTCTGTGAAGGGATCGAAATAAGAAATTGAATCACCATAAATCGTATCAACACCCATCCAAATTCCATGTTCAATTTTTGAAATTTGCCACATGGAATTTTGAGTTATCCTGCTATCAGGATAAAGAAACATGCCATAAACTGACTCACAGGTATAAATAGTATCCTGTATATCAACCTGGTTCATGTCAATGATCAACTGCGCGTTGGTATGGATTGTATGAATCAATAAAATTAAAACCAAGTATATGAACCCCGCCGATTTTTTAATACTTTTTGTCATACCAGAAAGATTATATTGGTGGATTTAGTGAACTTCAAAAAAAATATATATACGCTATTTATTCTGTATTGGTTTGGCTTGACTCCTTGAAAAACCGGTATAATATACCACATTATGCCGGATTGCACAAGATTACCAGGTTACCTTTTGGTAAGTTACTTTTAAGTATGTTACCATTTGGTAAGTTTGATTAGGGTTTGTATATTTGCGTATATAATTGCTTTAAAATGAAAGCACCTTTTACATTCGGAAAAATTGTTCAGGATATTGATTTTACTGATCGTGAAAAGGAAACCAAAAGGTTGGTTTCAAACTTCAATTCGTCTGTAAACACCATATTAGTCTCACCTAGAAGGTGGGGGAAATCTTCTTTGGTATTAAAAGCGTCCAAAATAACCAAAGCAAAGAATAAAAAAATAAGATTTTGCTTTATAGATCTAAATAATGTGCGGACGGAAGAACAATTTTACCAGCAACTTGCAACCGAGGTTCTAAAAGTTTCTTCCACTAAAATTGATGCCATAATTGGGAATGCGAAAAAATTCATGGGCAGGTTCATTCCAAATATTACGTTCAGTCCTGACCAGATAACTGATATTTCATTAAGCCTCGATTGGAAGGAAGTTAAGAAAAGTCCTGATGATATTCTTGATATGGCAGAAAAAATAAGCAAGGCAGGAAGTATTCAGTTGGTAATATGCATGGATGAATTCCAGAATATTACCCTCTTTGAAAATCCCCTTGATTTTCAAAAAAAGCTACGATCGCATTGGCAATTACACCAGCATGCTACTTATTGTTTGTATGGTAGTAAACGCCACATGATGATGGATGTTTTCACCTCCCCTTCAATGCCATTTTATAAATTTGGTGATCTTGTTTTCCTCGAAAAGATTTCGGTAAACGACTGGAATATGTTTATTCGAAAACGATTTTCCGACACAGGGAAAAAAATCGGAACAAATGATGCAACACTCATTGCTGAGCTGGTAGAATGCCACCCTTATTATGTTCAGCAGCTAGCACAGCAATCGTGGTTTCGGTCGGAAGAAATTTGCACCGATGCTGTTATTTTTGAGGCATTCGATGACCTTGTATTGCAATTAAGTATGCTGTTTCAGGCGCTTGTCGATGGATTGAGCAACAGCCAGATAAACTTCTTAAGAGCACTGATCAGTAACGAACAACAGTTAAGTTCTGCGAAAGTGTTACAGGAATACAAATTGGGTACTTCTGCCAACGTTTCAAAAATTAAAAAGATGCTTTCCAACAACGAGATTGTCGACCTTTTGGGCGAACGAATTGCCTTTATTGATCCGCTTTATAAATACTGGTTAAAGAAATACTATTTTAATCTTTCATGAGTATTTTACAAGCATCAGTTAAAAGAATACCGGACATATTATGTCTGGACGCTGGTTTGAACGGTGAAGTCCAACACTTTGAATAACTCGGAAGAATACTCTCCTCTGACGAAGTCCTTTGAAAATGTTTAGCCGGAGGGACTATTTCCTGTTGATAAATATATGTTTGGACAATTAATGAAAAAAGGCAGGCCTTTTAGCCTGCCTTCAAGTAGCGAAGACTGGCCAATTATCTAACCTCGAACTTGTTCAGGACTTGTCGAAAGTTGCAGATTATATGGATAATATCGATATTTTTCAGATTCCAACTAACCCATTAACGTTTTTATCTTGATAAAGGTGCAATTTTACTTACTTAAAGATGTTTAACAGATGAAACGAGACAGACTTTCAGAACTAATATTATGGAAGGAGAATCAAAGAAGGAAACTTTTGCACGTGCCAACACGGAATACCGGCATTTTCCACCCTAATTACCTTTATACAACGTACTGCTCCTCATGCAGGAATATGCATTGAAGAATCCAACTGCCTTATCAGAAGGCATGACATTGGTGGGTATATTTGCCGAGGGGCCGCTGAACAGGGGTATTTTGGGCTGATATTCCGTGATGAAAGCCTGCAGGAAATCTTTATATTCCCCGGTGATTCCTTCCATTTCAAGTGTTACCACATCACCATCCACAAGACGCTCATCCAGCTTATTGTAATTCAGGTAGTAAACACTGAAACCGTCATAATACTTTCCCTCAAACCCTGTGTTATCTGCATAATTTGTACACTCAGACGTGCTATCGGTGAGGAGCACCCCATTTTTATAGGCTTTCAGCAAATAGAAGTTTCTTCCCCCTCCAATTTCAAGGGCGTAAAGATTGATCAGCCACCCTTTGTTATCGCCATAGATTTCTTCGTATTTTACCTGGATCGAATCAATCGGATTTATCCGGGGAATATAAGAGCTGGCGGAATATTCTTCCATCTTCCCGTCATTGTTTACGTCCACGTTGGAAATATTCAGGGTATAGGTCTTACCCTCCACCCCAAAAACGGTGGAGTCGGTTTCATAAACGCCGGGGTTGGCCGTGTTTTCTGCCAGGTTAAAAGTCTCGGTGCCGTCCGTAATCGTTACGATTGCATCCGAAATGACATTACCGGGTTTTTCATTCAGAGCATCGCCGGACCGGGACAGTCTTACCTTGTGAACCGCGGTGTCCGTATTGATTTCCCCGTCTACCGCCAGCCTGACATAGGTACTGTCCAGCGGCATTTGTATTTCTTCCGTACAGGCAATGCCCATGAGTATAATGAAGGGTAGACAGGCTGACAATTTCGTCGTTTTCATAGGTAATGTTCTAGAATTTAAAGTTGTACGTCACACTTGGGAAAAATACAAAGGGAAGATACCATCTCGTTGCAACAACTTTGGAGGGATCATTTTTTTCCGATGTAAAATTGATTACCCAGTCATTATGCCGTCCGTATGCATTATACACTGAAAAATTCCATTCCCCCTGCCACGCTCTTCCCGGTTTTTCCTTTCCCGCAAGCGTATAGGAAAGATCCAGCCGGTGGTAATCCCTCATCCTGTATCCATTTCGGTCTGCATATATCTTGTTAACTGTATTTCCATATTCGAAACTTCCTACAGGAGCTGTCATGGGGGATCCCGTGGCAAATACCCAGGAAACGGCAAACTGGGAACGCCGGGATGCCTGGTAGTTCAGCACAACATTCACGGTGTGGGGTTTGTCATAGGGTGAGTTGTACGTTTTGCCATCATTTATTTCGGGAATATTCCTTGTAGCCTTCGATATGGTATAACTTACCCAGCCGGTGATTTTTCCTTCGTTTTTCCTTACAAGAAATTCAGCTCCATATGCCTCCGCATTTCCTGTCCTGATTTCGCCTTCCATCCTCGGGTTCATGAGTAGTTCGGCGTGGTCTTTAAAATCGATTACGTTGTACATTTTCTTGTAGAAAACCTCCACAGATGTTTCAATCATGTTGTTGTGCAAATTCCTGAAATACCCGACAGAAAACTGATCTGCTTTCTGGGGTTTTATATTTGGACTTGCGGGAAACCACACGTCAAGCGGCATACCGCCATTTGAATTGGAAGCCAGTTGCATATACTGGATGGTTCTTGAATAACTGGCTTTCACCGATGATCTTTCGTTCAACACATAGTTCAAACCAAAGCGGGGTTCAAATCCATGATAGGTGTGATAGATTTCGCCGCTTGTATAGTTCAATGTATCGGTAACTTCATAACCGGAGTCGTATTTGTACATGGTAGTTTTGCCTAAATTCTGAAAGATGGAATACCGTAAACCGTACTTCAGGGTAAGATGCTCACCTATCTTTTGTTGATTTGAAAGATAAAGAGCATACTCAAGTTCATAATTTTTTACGAAGGGAACAGTGATCTTGCCTCCTTCGTTTTCCATCCATGCATCGCAGGGCTGTATATCATGATAAATTGTTGAAGCACCAAATTTTATTTCATTATTGGGATTTGGAAAGTAATTGAAATCCAGTTTCAAGGTATAATCCAGCAGTCCTGAATTCCATACGTATTTGGTACCTGCGCCGTCTGACATCAGCGCGTAATCATACTTGGACCTGATCGCTGAAAGATTTGAGAAAAGCTGTTTCGTAAAAAGATGATTCCATCGCAGGGTTACTGTCTGGTTCCCAAAACTAAAATCCGATAACCCCTTCTGTCCGAATTTGTCCCTTCCCAGGTAAGCGGAAAGGTAAAACCTGTTGTTTTCATTCAGCTCGTGATTTAGTTTCAGGTTCAGATCATAAAAATACATTTTGCTGTTCTGCAATCCTGTATCCTTTGAAGCTATAAAGAAAAGATCAGCATAGGACCGGCGTCCGGAAATAAGAAATGATGTTTTTTCATTGCCAATGGGACCTTCAACGGTAAGGCGGCTGGAGATCAATCCTATGCCCCCTGTAAGGGATATCCTTTTGTTGTTACCTTCCTTCATCCTTACATCAAGCACGGAAGAAAGCCTTCCCCCATAGTTGGCAGGGATATCTCCCTTGTAAAGTTTTACATCGCGGATCGCATCGTTATTAAACACCGAAAAGAAACCCATCAGGTGGGAGGCGTTATACACAGTGGCTTCATCAAGAATGACCAGGTTCTGATCATTCCCCCCGCCCCTGACGCTGAAACCTGAGGTACCTTCACTGGTAGGGACAACACCCGGGAGCATCTGGATGACTTTCACCAGGTCAACCTCGCCCATGAGTGCAGGTATTTTCTTGATGGTCATCATGTCGAGTTTGGCCACGCTCATTTCCGCCCTTTTCACGTTGGCGTCCACCATTTCCGCTTTGATCACGACTTCGCCGATCGTTTTTTGTTCGGGGATCAATTCAATGTTCATTGAAATATCTGATTTCAGGTCAAAAGTCCTTTTCTGGGACACGTAACCGATGTAGCTGTATGAAAGTGTATACTGACCAGCCGGCAGGCTCAGGGAATAAAAGCCATACGCGTTGGCCGATGTTCCCGTTTTAGTATTTTCGATGTAAACGGTTGCGCCGATCAGCATTTCACCATCATTGGCATCTTTTACGTAACCGCTGATGGTAAATTTAGGAGGATTCGTTTCCCCGTTTCCTTTGGCGGGATATAGTATAGTCAGGCTTACAATAAGGAGGGCTGGCAGAAGTATTTTCAGGTTCATTTTAATCAATTAAGATTGATTGCCTTTGTCTAGCGGTTATATATATTGACCATAAGGACAATTAATACCATACAGGGTTGCAAGGTCCAAAAATAATAATTGCATATTTTTCTGTGGTTAAGGAATTGTAAAATTTAATTGAAGGCAATCAGCATAGTTAATTTCACTTTCAGCGAAATAATCAACCAATATCTGAAAAATAAAAAACCGGACCTTCTGAAAGGCCCGGTTTCCGGTAGTAGCGGGGGCAGGACTTGAACCTACGACCTTTGGGTTATGAGCCCAACGAGCTACCAACTGCTCCACCCCGCAATATATTGTATTCAAAATTTCAATTCAGCTCCATTCAACACGGAATGGGAATGCAAAAGTACATTAACTTTATGACAAATCAAAAGACTAATTTGATTTAATAACCTTACCCTAAATTAAATAATTTCATAAATTCTGGCATGTTTTGGACATATATTCTTATCTCGAAACATTTTGACAAATATTACATCGCGTTTACTCATGACCTAAGGAACTGTTCTGACTCCCTGGGCATATATCCCGATGTATCGGGACTCACACTTCTAAGAAGTGTTTTTAAAAAGTCCCTTCTTTTGCCTGGATCTTTTAACCGGGCGATTCCTTTTCATTATTAGGGGATCCGGTTTGATGGTCGGGCAGCGAATGATGACTTCAATGGTTGTTCCATTGTTCAGGGTACTATGAACTTCCAGGCTTCCCCCGTTTTTTTCTGAAAATTCACGGCAAATTTTGAGACCGAGTCCTGCTCCCTTTTCCTGCATCAGTCCCAGTGTTGAATAGGCTTTTGACTCATCGAAAAGATTTCTGATCATCCCGGGATCAATGCCTATGCCGGTATCCCTGACAAGCAGTTGAATGCCGCCTTTATGGTCCCGGGTAGACAGGGTAACGGTTCCGCCGGACGGTGTGAATTTTACTGCGTTTGAAAGCAGATTACGGATCACGATATTGAATTGTTCCCGGTCCCCGTGTACAAGTCCCGTGTGCTGCAAGTCAGGGATTATAGTTATCCCCTTTTGTGACGCCATGCCCTTAAACTGGGACAAATTCAGACCGATCACTTCACCCGGTTCGAAATCAGCCGGGTGAAAGGGCAGCATGTTGAGTTTGGACCTCGACCAGTTCAGAAGATTGTCCATAAGCAGGAAGGTGTTCTGTGCCGATTCATTCAGCGCAATCAACGTTTCATTCAGTTTTTGCTTTTCCATGATATCAAACCGCTGTGACAAGGTTTCGGTAATATTCCGGAACCACCAGAGCGGATTGCGCAGTTCATGTGCAATGATGGAGAACATCCGGTCTTTTTCACTGCTAACCTGCTGCAATTCCCTGTTAAGCTCTTTCAGGCGGATGTTATCCCTGTTTTTGTAGCGGTAGAGGCTGAAAAGCACTCCGATAAGCGCTGTCAGTAAAACCAGAATCAGAATTCCTGTAACGATCAGTTGATTTTTACGTTTCAACAGAGAATTCTTCAATTTATTGTCAACTCTCAAAAGTTCACTGGTGCGACGGCTTTGCATGGTTTCAAAATGTACCTCAAGACTTGCAATCCGGCTCCCATATTCACTTTTCAGCATATCCTCATTTATCTCATTATATTTTACGGCACAGGCATACGCTTCCCGGTACATTTGCTCCATCTCAAAGCACTGCTGCATGCCTTTGTAGCAATCCCGCACGGCATCAGTAATGCCATTCTTCTGTGCCCGTTCCAGGCTGTTTTTGTATTCTTCAAGGGCATATTGCGGCTGGCCCTGCAAAAGCAGCTTATTGCCCAGGAATATACCTGACCTGACCAGCCCTTTCACATAACCCGTCTCCAACGACAGCTCCTTTGCCTGTTCAAAGAATTCCCCGGCCCGCGAAAGATCCTTGTTGCCGAGGCATATCTGTCCTTCGAGCAGCAGGGCCTTAATGCCTCCCTTGGTGTAATTTACAGTCTGGAAGATCCCGGTAGCTTTTTTGCTATAATAAATGGCACTATCAGATCTGCCCATCTGGTAGAAAAGTCTTCCAAGGTTCAGGTAGGACTTTCCGATACCCTCCTTGTATTGGATGGATTTTCGAACCTCCAGGGCTTTTCGGTGATAAAAAAGTGCCCTTTCATAATCTTCCCGATCAGCATATATATTTCCCAAATGATTACAGGTGGTCGCCAGTACTTCCTCATTAATGCTTCTAACTTCCTGTAACCTGAGAGACCGAAGGCACATTTCCAATCCATCCGCTATATCCCCCTGGGTTATGAAGTGTTTGCCTATATTATTCAAAACACTGGCCAAACGAAGTGTGTCCTGTATTTTTTCAGCCATTGCCAGCGATTGTTCATAATACTTAAGGGATTGATCATAAAGGGCTTTGGAGTGATAATACTTGCCGATGTAATTCAGTGTCTCCGCTTCAAGCTGCTTTAAGCCCGAACGTGCAGCTATGCCGCGTACGGCAAGGAAGTACCTGAGTGCCGGATCAAATTGGGAATTATTATAATGCAATACCCCGATTTCAAGCTTCAAATGGGCCACCCCTTCGCTAAAATCAGCCAACTCTGCCAGGGGCAATGCCTGATGAAACATACCCATGGCTTTACCGGAATTCCCAAGTGTAGCGAAACTCTTTCCAAAATTAATGGCATGGTTGACATAGGCCATGGTATCCCTGGCTTTCATGGCTTCTTCACATTTCCTGGCCGCTAATTCTGACAACTCTTCCATGGTCTGCTCACCCTGGCGATCTGTTCGGTTCCCAACCGGATCATCATCATCCGGGATTTGCCCCTGTATGAATCCCAATGAGAGAGATCCTGCAAACAGTGCAAACAGAAACACTTTTGTAAAAAGGCTTTTCAACTGAGCAATCCGTTTTGAATGGCGTATCGTGTCAGGTCTGAGTTATTGCGTAATTGCAATTTTTTCAGGATGTTATTCCTATGATTGCTGATGGTGTTCTTGCTTACGGAAAGTTTATCCGAGATCTCTCCTTTCATTTTTCCACTGGCTAACAGATGTAAAACCTGCAATTCACGGTCAGTCAATTCCTCAAAAGTGTTCCTGTGACTTTCTGAGGCTTCATTGATATACTCAGCCATCATTTCCACCTGCCTGGAAGAAAAGTGCTTTCTTCCACCAGCCACTTCCCTGAGAACGCGGACAATATCTTCAGGTTGACTGTCTTTTTTTATAAATGCTGATGCTCCTTGCCGAAAAAACCTAAGGGCATAGGGCTCCTCCGGGTTCATGGTGAAAATCACAACCGGTAAGGAAGGATGCCTCATTTTGATTTCCCGAAGAACGTCAATGGCCTCTCGTCCCGGCATCGAAATGTCGAGGATGATCATGTCATACCCTTCCGGATTAGACGATAATTTTACAAGCAGCTCATTGCCATTCCTCACCTCATCCACCAGGGTAAAACCTCCGGCTGCATCCAGAATAAGCCTTACACCGGTACAAACCACTGTATGATCATCGGCCATCAGAATTCGGGTCATGTAGCGATTAAATATTCAAAGCTGTTACATTAGTATGATAACAACATTAAACCAGGGTTAAGATATTGTTAATTCTTTGACATTCATTCGTTATATGGTAACCGCAAACCGGTAAATCTGTCATTGTGCCTTTTCTAAAGAGCTCATTGGTCATCAGTTAATATATGCTGTTTTGTCATGGTGCTTTTTACTACCTCTACCTGCAAACACTTACCATTGTGCTGCATGAAACTGAGCGCTAACATTGCAGCTTAATGCTAACCAATAAATCAGGAACCAATGAAAAATTTTTTACCATTTCTTTTAGTAGTATTTGCCCTTGGTCTTTATCAGGGATCATTCGGGCAGGAAATGATTTCTATTCCCATCATTCAGACGGGTGAAGTCATTGATGAAGAATCCCAGGATACACTCGCCCTATCCTCAGATGACGCCGAACAGATCAATGATGAGATCGATGGCCTTGATGATGACGACCTCGATGCGGGCTGGGAAGGTCAGGAGGGAGATGCGAACATAGCTACCTTAGGACTTCGGTTCCAGAATGTAGACATTCCACAGGGAGCAATCATTGACTCAGCCTGGGTGATTGTATATTCGCACGAGGGCAAGACTGCAGCCGATGTGGCTAACATTACCGTTTACGGTATTGCCTCTGACAGTACGGCAACCTTTTCGGAGGACAGCCTGATTTCCGATCGTCCCGCCACCGAAAGTTCAGCAGATTGGGTGGTCGATGAAGACTGGATCATTTATTTCCCATATCGCACGCCTGATCTGACAGAAGTCATACAGGAGATCGTTGACCGTGACGGATGGAAACCGGGTAATGCCATTGGCATCGTTTTGACAGGTGAGAACCAGGGACCGAGCGATGTGGAAAATTCCCGTGAAATGGAATCCTTTGAAAATATTGAGGATCCTGAAGACATTGACAATGAAGGGAATTCGGGTGACGGACTGAATCATCCCGAGAGGGTACCCACACTGGTGGTGTATCATTCATCCCTGACCTCCGCCATCAACAAAATCCAGGATTCGGGGGCGCTGGAAGTTTTCCCCAATCCCGCTCATGGTGATCAGATCACCGTTTTATTTCCTGCCTCCGGAAAATCAACAGTCCGCCTGTTGGATGTCACGGGTAAGGTAGTCAGGACCTTCCAGGGGACAGAAGCCAGCTTAAAACTGAATATTTCCGGTATCAGCAACGGACTTTATCTGATACGGGCAGAGCAGGACAATTCCATATATACCCGCAAACTGATCGTTCAATAGCATTTCATGGCCAGAGCCGTTTGAAGCCGAAAACAGGCTTCAAGCGGTCCGCTTTGAATATTATAAGCTCATTTTCACGCCAGATCGAATGAAAAAAATCATCAGCCTGTTTGGGGTATTTCTGTTTTGCCTTTCCGCATATTCCCAACCTTTTAACAGGGTTAGCGGAAGAATTGTGGATGCCGGTACACGGGAACCCCTTCCTGCTGCCTCTGTCAGGATCCGGAATACCACATCCGGAACTACTGCGGATCAAAACGGATTCTTTATGCTGGAAGGGATAACAACAAAACAGGTGGTGCTGATTTTTGACTACATCAGTTACGAATCACAGGAACTGACCTGCAATTTTAAAAATGCCGGTTTTACGGACCTGGTTATTCTGATGAAACCATCATCATTTGAAATCGATGCCGTAAAGGTTACCGGAAATGCAGAGGGCCAGGTCAAGGCTGTTCTGGATCAGAAAGTTTCCGCAAATATCAAGAATATAATCTCGTCAGAGCAGATCGCCCAGTTCCCGGATATGAACGCTGCCGAAGCCATGCAGCGTATTCCCGGGATTACGCTGAAACGCGATCAGGGTGAAGGACGCTTTGTGCAATTGCGGGGAACTCCTCCGGAATATACCAATTTCAATGTAAACGGGGAACAAATTCCCTCTCCCGAAGGCAGCGTAAGGTATATAGGGCTGGATGTTATCTCCGCAGATCAGATAGAGACCATTGAAGTGACCAAGGTTTTAACGCCTGATATGGATGCCGATGCCATCGGGGGAACGGTAAACATCATCACCAAATCGGCACGTTCGGAAGTACCTGAAATAAAGGCCTCAGCTGCTGCCGGATACAGCAATCTCCGCGGAACAGGGAATTACCAGGTTCAGCTGGCATATGCCCAGCGGAAAGGAAGGTTCGGATTCAGTATGAACGGAAGCTACTATCTGAATAATCAGGGCTCTGACAACCTGGAGTTTGAATACGATAAACTTCCTTACAGGGGTACAGTCGGACAGGATCCAGGTTCGGAAAACTACCATCTGCTTTACACCGAAATGCAGTTGCGCCATTACGACATTTCACGGAAAAGAATGGGATTGAGCGGAACCCTCGATTACCAGTTCAGTGAAAACTCCATGATCTACCTCCGCGGGATGTATAATAATTTCAGCGACAAGGAAACACGCCGGCGAAAGATCTACACGCTCGATGACCCGATAAATGATACCTATTTTACTTACGGGGGAGTTGAGCACGATACAAAGGACCGTATCAAGACCCAGGATGTGGGTACCCTGAACCTGGGCGGAAGGCATCTTATCGGAATATCCACCCTGGATTATGAAATGTCCTATGCACGGGCCGGTGAAAATCAGCCCGACCGACTGGAGATCCTGTTTGAGGATCCGGTGCAATCCCTGGCCATCAAAATTGACAAAAGCGATCCCAAGTGGCCCAGGGTATATTTTCCAAATGAGGAGGATTCCGTTGCAGCATATGCTTATGAAAACTACGAGCTGGATGAACTGCTATTCCTTCATGAAACCGTTCGTGACGAGAACGTTACAGCAAAATTCAACCTGGAAATTCCATTCCGGATTGCCGGACATCCGGCAAGTGTTAAACTGGGGTCCAAAATAAGGATGAAGGATAAAAGCCGGGATAATGTGGCACAGGTATACAACAATTACTATGTGAATAATCCCGTTTATTTCGGAACGGCCCCTCCATTAAATCTGCTTACTGTGGCGGATAATTTCAGCGAGCCCGATCTGCTCAACCAGGGCTACCAGGTGGATCATATGCCGGCTCCGGACATGGTGAGGGATTTTTACGAATCCTACCCTCAGCATTTCATTTTTGCCCGCAAGGAAACCATGCGCCGGTCGAATGAAGAAGACTACGAGGCCCATGAAAACATTTATGCAGCGTATTCCATGCTCCGGATGGATGTTAATAAACTGATGATATTGGGTGGGGTAAGGCTGGAAAGGACGGATATTGAATACGAAGGAAGACTGATCAATCTTCAGGGTTCTGAATTCGATGATATCGTTGACACACTGACCGATGAAAGAACTCATCTGTTTGTTCTTCCCCAGTTACAGCTGAAATACAACCTGAACCAGCGGACCAATTTCCGGGCAGCGGTCACCCGGAGCTTCTCAAGACCCAGCTTTGAAGATGTATTGCCTTACCGGCAACAGGACCGGAAGGAGGTAAAGTATGGCAATCCCGACCTCAACTATCCGGTTTCACTGAACATAGACATATTGGGTGAATATTATTTCCAGAAAAGCAGCCTCCTGTCTGCAGGTATTTTTTATAAAAAGATCGATGATTTCATCTTTTTCTATGTATTGCATGCTTACGAGTCAGATCCTTCTACCGGTTCCAACAAATATATTATTGAAATTCCTCTTAACGGAACCGACGCAGAAGTTTTCGGAGCGGAAGTGCTCGGTCAGTTCAAACTGGAATTCCTTCCCGGATGGTTCAGCCGTTTTGGTATCTATACCAACTATACTTACACCTATTCAAAGGCTTCTATTTTTAAACGTTATCCGGCTAACGAACAGATCAGGGTTATTAAAATAGGGGATGATTATCAATCCTATTTCAATACCGATGAAACGGAAACCATCACCCTGCCCGGCCAGGCCATGCATACCATGAACCTGGCGCTTTTCTATGAATTTGGAAATTTCTATTCAAAACTATCCGCCAACTATCATGATCATTTTCTCGACAGGCTGGGTGCCGATCCTGATCTGGATGAATATTATGATGCAGCCTGGCATTTGGATTTTACATCCAATTACCAGGTTACACCATCGATAAGTATATTTGCCGATGTAATAAATCTCACTAATTCACCACTCAGGTACTACATTGGCGTACCGGAAAACACCATGAAACAGGAATATTACTCATGGTGGGGCAGAATAGGTCTTAAATTTGATTTTTAACCATTTATTTTACCATCTACATGAGAAAACTGAAATATCTGACCTTGCTGCCAATGATATCAGTGGCCTGCCAATTCAGCCAGAACAGTGATTTAATCAAACAAACCGACAGCGTTGTTTTTGCCAGGAATGAAACCAGTCCGGTGACTTCGGGAGAAGGTGAGGATGCCGCAGATGATCCGGCTATCTGGGTAAACCCTGCCAATCCGGAGAAAAGTCTGGTTATTGGTACCAATAAAAAAGCGGGATTGTATCTGTACAATCTTTCAGGTGAGGAATTGTCATTTTATCCTATAGGAAAAGTGAATAACGTGGATGTAAGGTATGGGTTTAAACTGGCCGATGGCAAGCAGGTAGACATCGTAGGCGCCAGCAACCGGTCTGATAACAGCATTGTGCTGATGGCTGTTGATCCGGTAAAACTGTCACTTTACGAGATTAGTCAAATGAAGGTGTATTCAGCCCTGGCCGAGGTTTATGGATTCACTTTTTACCACGATAAAGCCCTGGGACGATTTTTTGCTTTTGTTGTGGCAAAAGACGGACAAACCGAGCAGTGGGAACTTTTACCATCCCGGGATCAGAAAATAGAACTTAAGCTGGTACGAAATTTCAGTTTTGCCACCCAAACCGAAGGACTTACCGTGGATGATGAGCTGGGAGTGCTCTATGCAGCGGAGGAGCGAAACTGCATCTGGAAGGTAGACGCGGACCCGGAAAAAACAGCTCAAAAAACAAAGGTCCCTCTCAGTGATTCCCTGAACGCTAAAATCACATATGACCTCGAAGGTCTTGCCATATATTACGGAGAGAACCAGCAGGGGTACCTGATCGCATCTATACAGGGCAATTATTCCTATGCTCTGTTTGAACGCACGGGAAATAACCGGTATCTGGGCAGTTTCACCATTGGAGAGAAACATATTGACGGGGCAGAGGAAACCGATGGTCTCGAAGTAACTGCGAAACCGCTGGGAAAATTATTTCCGCATGGGATTCTGGTCGTGCAGGACGGATTTAACTATGATGCCGATTCACTGATCAATCAGAATTTTAAATTCGTGGACTGGGAAGATATTGCCACCCTTTTCGAACCTGCACTGATCATGAAAGACTGATGCAGCTTTTTCGCAGAATGATTGGAATTATTTTCTTCGATAGGGTATAAAGGCAATTATATGACAACACTAAATCCCTGTATTTGGCTATAATACAGGGATTTACTATTTAAGGGGCGTTTAGCGGACAATTAGTGCATTGGCCGTTTTAACCCATTTTTTCCTGTACCAGGGATCTTTCAGGAATTTCTCCCGATTCCTTTGGAATTGTCACATCCTTAAAAATTAACATTTCTCCTATCCGCGCAGAGGCTCCGTTATAAAATCCGGTCTCAATTTCGAACCCTTTTGGATTGCGGAAAGTCCCAAACAAAATATCGAATATGGGTAAATCCGAATAATTGTATTTATGCAGACCCTTTCCATGATGTATGGTGTGGCTTTCCGGTCGCTGGACAATGTAACCCAGCCAGCCGGGTGTTTTGATGTTTGCATGTTGAAACATTCCCAGAAAATTGGATAGTAATATAGTTACGGTAATCGCTTGCGGGGTGAGACCGACAATAAGACTCAAACATATTGTGCTGATTACAGTAAAACCTATCATGTCCAGCGGGCTGAAAAAGAAGGCTCCATAGGAGTCCAGCCGCTCTGCACTATGGTGCATCTGATGGAAGGACCGCCACAGCCATTTGGATTTGTGCATAGACCAGTGCCATACATACACGCCAAACTCATACAGCAAAATTCCGACCAGTCCGCCTCCAATGGTTCCTGCCATTGACAGGTCGAACAATGTATAGGGTGACAAAATGGGATCGATTATCAGCGGCAGGTAGGACGCCACATAAAAGTAAACGGCAAAGGTTAAAAGTCCCCTTAGTTTCCAGTTATGCACTTTGGGAAGCTTTCTTCCGGGAAACAGGGCTTCCCAAATCATGAGTGATCCGTATATACCCAGTATTATCAGGGAAACCGGGTCCAGTAAAATTTCCAATGGCGTTGGCATACATTTTAAGTTTTTAGTTAAACATATTTAATTCATCCTTATTGGCGTAAGTTCTGTCCTCACAATGTAAGTTGAAAAAAAATGCAGTATCACCAGGTCATCGTTTTCCAATAAACAGGTTTTTCAGGAGTATAGGTACAAAATGTTCCTGTTTTAATAGAATGATTCAGGTGTTTTGCCAACTGGGGATTAACGTGTTCAATTTTTTTAATGGCATTTCTAATTCTCCATGTAACGGCAGTACGTGACTTTTCAACCAAAGATCCAATCACTCTGGGCTTACCGGCGAGTCCAAGGGATACGGTAAGGTAATCAACCAGTTGATCATATTTGGCATACAGTAGTTTCAGCTCATCGGTCTGGCCCAACTCCTCTGCCATTTCAATCTCCTCCTTTAATTCCGATAATTTCTGCCTATAATTTTTTTTTGCCTTTTCATCCATTGCTAAATGGCGTGCACCATCAACCAGAAAGGCCCCCATCAGTTCAATGCAATGAAACTCCTTCTCCGGTTCATTTAGAAGGCGGACTAAATCGTTAAAACCTTTAAAATCTTTCATAGTGGCATTTTCACCATTGAAGTGGATGTTCCATGTTTCACCATTACGGATGAAGGTTGCACTTTCTGTGAGCGTTTTCTTTGATTTGTTAGTTTCAGTCGGAGTCTGTTGATCTACTTCCACGAAATTCAGAAAAGGTTCCAAAAGGGTTGGAACTTTAAATGGATTAACCATTTTATGCCATTTCAGGGCTTCGGGCCCCAGTTCACCCACCCCGTTGTAAATTTTCATTTCAAATTCTTTCACAAACTTTTTCCAGCATTCCAGGGCCTTTGCTGGTTCACCCAGGTGGAAGTAATTGGCCCCGATAAACACATGAAAGTCAACCCATGTTGATTCCGCGGGGATCTGTTCAGCCAGTTCAAGACTGGTTTTGAACTTGCCTGCTAAAAAATAAATGAACATACCATAATCGAGATGCTGACCCTGATATACCAGATTTAGTTTTTGAGTATGACGGTAAAGTTGTTCAGCCTCCCTGAATAGTCCCAGGTAACACATCCAGAATGCAACCTGTACAAGATTATTTGAATCGTTGGGATTTAACTGAATGGATTTTCGAAGACAGTGTTCAGCTTTATCATATTCCTCTGAAAATAAATAAGTACGTCCCAGTATCATCAGGGCGATATAATCATTCTTATCCAGTTCGATGGCTTTTAAGGCATATTCCCGTGCCCCTTTCCTGCTTATGTCCCAGCGGTCCCATAAACGACAGCTCCATTCATTAAAATAACTCATCGACATACCTGAATAAGCCAGGGAATAATCCGGATCCATTGAAATTGCCTGCTTAAAATACTCTCGTGCTCTTACATCACTCACAGCAGTCCCCTTCTTAAGCTCTTCTACCCCGTATAAACAACATTCATATACTTTGAGTGTTGTCCTTGGCTTTTTCCGGATATGTGATAATAGGTCAAAACTCAGCTGATGCTGGAGAGCAGCCACAATTTTTTGTAGTAAGTTTTCCTGTAAATCGAATATTTCATTGTCAGTTCCGGAAAAATTATCCGCCCACACAAGCTGTATGGTTTTGCTGTTAAAAAGCCTGGCGTTAATGGTTAATTTTCCTCTTTCGTGCCGAATTGAACCGTTAATATGATAATCTGTGTGTCGCTTGAAGAATGACTCACCATCATGTCCTGCCATTGGTATAACGTCCTTAACGGAGAAATAGTCAATTATTTGCAGATGTTTGAATCGGGAGAGTTCTGTTATTAAATCAACCCAAAAAGCTTTACAAAAAATTTGATACTCATTTTGGTCAGTGAAATTTTCAAATGGGTATATGGTAATAACCAATCCCTTGTTATCTAAAACGTTAAATGACACTTGCTTAGTTTTTAGGTATTAGCTTACCTAGAAACATATTTAAACTGAAAGTGTTGAAAGACGGAAGATAAATTGCAGCCAGGGAGACTCCAAAGCCTCTTATTTTTTCACGGGCAATCACCCGATTTAAGCAGCACTTTCTCTTCCTGCCACAGTGTTTTTTTGGCATTATAGCCAAATCCGGCAAAGGAAAGGTCTACTCCACAGGCTCCGATAAACTGCGATTTGGCTTGCTGGCAGGCGGGTGAAAAAGTATAATCCCCACCGATCAGAAATGCAGTCTGGATCCATGGAACGATAAATTCATCGAAAACACCGATTTCGATCCTTGGAAAGGCAAGACCGAAATTGACACCAATGGCAGAAGCAGCCCCTGTCTGTGCAATGTTTTTGTTCATGCTCTGATCCCCCATGGAGGCATCCGCCGATACAGTGGTTCCATCATATTTAATTCCCGTCGTTGACTTGTAATCAAATTTTACCTCAACCTGGGCGGAGCCATCCACCGGCACCACGCAATTGATGACGAATAATACCTTCAGATTGATCACAACGGGAATGGGCCCTACCATGATGGGGTACTTTAAAAGTACAACGGGAAAATCAAATGTGATATCATCTCTTCCTGAACCTGCAACAGTGAGGTTGAGTGTAAGATCACCCGTTATATCAGAATTCTTCTGTCCGAATTTTGTGAGCTTGCTGTTTGCAAATATCATTTCAGTACTTGAACTGAAATTCTGTATGGAACCTGTTGCCAGGAATTTAGCCGTGACAGGTTTCACAAGATCCTTGGTGATCTCGAATTCCACATCCGCCTGTTCATCCGTAAAGGCGAATTTTATTCTATAGCTGTAAGCGCCATACGAGAATTCAAACTCAAACTCATCGGCACTGGTTGATTTGCTTACTATATTTTCCCCGTTCATAAGAACAACGGGCCTCACACCATCTTTAAAACCAATTTCCTTGTTCCATGAAATTTCACCATCGCGGATGGCTTCATTTAAGGTGGCATAATCGGTTTCAACCCTGGTTTCATCTCCATTTTGGCTTATGGCTGACACACGTCGCAAAGCAACCCCATAGATCAGCAAAATATCATCCACTTTCAGATTGGCTATTTTCGGTTCAGATGATTCAAAATAATAAACATGTTCAGCCGTATCCATGCGGATAAGTGATTGAACTGCCAAACTGTCGATAAACACTGTTTTGTCAGTAAGGGTAACATTATACACACTGCTGGAATTTGAAGGGGTTTGAGCCGGATCATCTTTCTCACACGTATTGAAAAGAAACACTACAAAGGCTGAAATCAGGAGTAAATGCATGTTTTTCATAATTATTTCTCCCCGGGATTAGTTTAATACAAGATAGAAATAATTTCCAAAGGATAAAATGATTGTTGCCTGTCAAATTAACTGACAGATCAATGAATTAGCTTAACAATTGCTGGTCCTTCACTGTTACTATCACATAAAGTAAAAGGAGGTACTGAAATGGCAAAATCACTGAGTGATGAGGAGGTAAGGTCTTTACTTGAAAATCCTTCCGGCAGTTTTTTTCCTTCGCCTGGAGACTGGCGTGATAATTGGATTTATTTTCTTCTAATAGATCGCTTTAATAATCCGAATAATCCGCCTGACCCACCGGATTATCCCTGTAATGTATACCAGGGAGGCACGTTCAGGGGAATTATCCGGCAACTGCCCTATTTAAAGAGAATGGGCGTTGGAGCCATATGGATTTCACCCGTCTTATATAATCCACAATGGTTCAAGGATTACTGGGGAGGATACGGATTGCAGAACTTCCTGCGGATTGAACCCCGTTTTTGCAGCAATCCGCCGGAGGCCGAAGCAGATCCTGAAATTGCAGATCAGGAGTTTAAAGATGTTGTGGATAAGGCACACAAACAGGGAATTTATGTCATCCTCGACATAGTATTGAATCATGTGGGAAATCTCTTTAATTACAGCGTTACGCAGGATTCAGCGGTATGGAATCCAAACGGAGAATACCCGGTCCAATGGAAGGACCAAAACGGGACAGCTCAAAATCAATGGGATGATATTTCCAGTATTCCCGGATTAAATGAGAATTCCGGCATCTGGCCAAAGGAATTTCAGCAGAACAAATATTTCAGAAGACGAGGTGATTTTGGTAATAGCGGAGATATCACAAAAGGTGATTTTGGGCCATTGAAGGAACTGGTCACGGATTATCGTATTCCTGACACAAAGGTATTCCCTGTGAGGGATTATATCATAAAGGCATATCAATACCTGATCGCGAGGTTTGATCTGGATGGATTCCGAATCGACACCCTCCAATATATAGAATCTGATTTTGCACGCATTTTTGGAAATGCAATGAGGGAATTTGCCCTGTCAATCGGAAAGAAGAATTTTTTCACTTTTGGAGAGGTATGGATAGAGGATGATGAATCCAGGATTGCTGAATTTATCGGCCGGGATTCCCAAAAGGACCATAACTTTATTGGAATTGACGCGGCGATAGATTTTCCGATGCGAAAACGGCTATTCGCCGTTTGCAAAGGATTTCTGGCTCCTGCAGAACTGGCGAACCATTTCGATTACCGGCGGGTGGTGCTTAAGAAAACAATCAGTTCACACGGAGAAGCCGGGGCTTTTTATGTGACTTTCATCGATAATCATGACATCGACCGGCGGTTTCACAACAAACAGTTCCCTGAACAAACCAGATTAATAATTACCTGTTTAATGACGATGCAGGGCATTCCCTGTATATACCAGGGGATCGACCAGGGATTTGACGGGTCTGCTCCGGACCACGACAGGCGCAGGGAATATGTAAGAGAAACTATGTGGGGAAAGCCGGATTCATTTTCAATACACAATGAATTCTATAAATTGATCCGGAAATTGTCTGGTCTGAGGGACAAGTATCCCGCACTCCGCTATGGTCGCCAATACTTCAGGGAATGCAGCGGGAATGGTATTAATTTTGGCTTTTCGCCCTATGAAGGGGGTGTAATTTCATATTCCAGAATCCTGAATGACAAAGAAATGCTCATTTGTGGCAACACAAATGCGAATCAGTCCACCACAGTTTATATTGTTGTTGATGAAAACCTGAATCCGGAAGGCAGAATTTGGAAGGGTATATTCTCTACATTAAATGCCCCTTCGGTTTCCATTCCCACAACTGTTTCTGACAGAACACATGTCGTTAAGGTGACGCTGGCCCCTATGGAGGCGAAAATACTATTATAAATTAATGCAGACATCCTGGGTTTTAATAACCTGGGATGTTTACTTCTCACCAATCAGTTTCTCAGTTATTTGCACTGCATCGCTCACATAGCGGGTGCATTTCACGCTGTACAATTCACGGGCTTCTATTTCCTTTGATTCTTCGGGAACTGACATATGCAGTCCTTCCAGCAGTTCAAGGCAATTAACCGAGCCATGCTTTTCTGTAAAGGCTTTCATGAATTCAACCGCCTTTTCATAGGTATTGATCTTTTTTGAATTGTCGTCCATCTTCCCTTTCCCAAAGTGCAGGCCGATGACCATTAAAGCACCTGTTACGGCCCCGCATGTATGTTGCTGCCTGCCCATGCCTGCACCGAAAGCACAGGCTATCTTTAAACAATGCTCTTCAGATATACCAAATTGATTTTTAAAAGGGGTAAGCACAGATTGGGCACAGTTAAAACCTGTTTTGAAATATTGCAGTGCTGAGTTAGAATTATCCATCCTGTCCATTTATTAATTAAATATGAAATTATTAAAAAACCGGTTTCAATGATTTTTGTTTTTGAGATTTTTATAGTCTTAATATTTAACAAAGCGGGCAACTGAAGTCCCGGTTTTCAAAATATAAACTCCAGGCTGCAATAAACTTACATCCAGTTCATTATTTTCAATTCTCCCTGATAAACAGGTATTTCCCGGCATATCAAAAACCTGCACCTGGAAGTCAGTCGCGGGCAAATTCAATATTCTTAACACATCGTGGCATGGATTGGGCCAGATCTCAAGGTCAGGTAACCTGTACTGCTGAATATTGGTTGGAACTTCTTCGCTCTGATAATCAAGTGCAACAATTGTATAGGCCTGAAGTGATTTAACCACAATATTGGCGGTTCCTTCAGTAAAAGTAAAATCAAGTTTCTGATATCCGGCAAAGTCGGGAGAGGCTGACCAGACTGACAGTGGCTGTGTAGATGATGTTGCCTGTATGGTGAAATTACTCCGTGGCACAAGAATTCTATTACTATCCAGGTTCTTATTAATCAGGTGAATGACTCTGCGGGACACTTCTTTTTGAACGGTATTTTGATCTGAGACTGCTTTAACGATTCCGCTGAGCCCGTTCAAATTAACAATGGAATCACCATTCCAGTATGAATTGATAAAAAGGTTTCGGTTTTTATCGTACCATTTCACGAGACTCATAACAGTATCCTTAACGGCCCTTGCTGGTTTATAAAGATTTCCGCCACCTGAAACAGGCCATGCAAAGACAGCTCCAGATGCAAATACTTCCGGTGCATAAACGCGGAGCCAAAGTATCTGGTCTTCAGGAGATATCTCTCCGATAAATGGCATACCATAGCCCCAGTCATGAAAAACGATAAGCGGAACATCGCGGTTCATATATTTCATGCTGTATTCCTTAATGTCGCGCCAATGTTTAATATAAGAAGGTGATATATCCAGTTTTCCTCCGTTCAGTTTCCAGCTGTCCCATACGCCCATAGTCTGGTAATCCACATATTTACTAAAACCATTCATTGTTACAGTGATATCCTTCCCAATAGTTTGGCTGTGTTCTTTTAACGAGGTATAAAGGTATTCACATGCCTGCTGGTTTCTTTGATCAAGATAGGTTCCCGAATAATTCCATGGGTCTCCGAATTCTTTTCTCAATTCAAAATGAAAAGCTATCGGATCCTTTTCATAACCATTCCTGATAAGAAACTTCCTGTAATCAAAGGTATTGAGTGTACCATCGGTGCAGTCGAGCTCCAGGTCGATTCCAAAAACATTTTGCCATCGGGTATCATCCGTAGTCCAACTATGCCCGTCACAAAATTTATGAATTAAAAATTTATTGAATTCCCCCATGCTGTAATCACTATATCCGGAGTTAACCGCCGGGACCGCTGTAATGCCATCCAGGTGCAAAGTCCCGGCACCTGCATCAATCTGTTTGTAAAGCCAGGCAAGCAGAAAATCGAGATATTCCTTTTTCTGAAAATCCCCGTTATAGTAACCGATTGAAGTATCTCCCGCAAAATACGAGGGTTTATTCATGGGAGTTCTTTCAACCATCCGAAAAATCTTAGCCTCATCAGCTTCATCCGGATACAAGGCCTGAACCGTTCCCCCGCCTCCGAATATCGCATTGTGTTCAGCCGACTGATCAACCATCCAGTTCCATTGATTATAATCAAAGTTACCCCAGTTTCCCCATTTAAACCAGCCCCTGCTGATCACATCCGGTTTATATGAAAAGGCCTCATCAAGATCGCTCTGGTTGTATACCTGATCATACATAACCCAGATAAATTTATTGCGTATTTCTTCTGAAGGAGCATCCCGGGGCACATCATAAATACTCAGTGCTCCTGTCTGTGAACCCTGGAAGTCCGGGTCGCTTATAATCGCCATAACCTGGTATGTACCCGGATTCACCGGCAAACCGGCGGAACCGTCATAGGTTACCTGCACTGTTAGTCCGGACGGATCAGTCGTTGCTGCCACCTGTTTGGGACTGCCGTCGAACAATTGAAGCGTATTTCCAAGGCTTACAGTAGCCAATGCCTTCCCCACCGTCAGGATACCTGAAACATTCGTCACGCCGTCCCAAAAACCTCCGCCTCCTGCATTGTATCCGCCATACAGATAATTGTTTTCGTCCAGCTGTATGCGGATGGCATAATAATATATGCCCGGCAGTAAGGTGCTACCCATTGAAACAGTATATTCATCTGCACCTCCGAATTGATTGTTGAAAAACGCAGGTATCCAGTCATTCCAGGTATTTGGATTTGTATTTTCAGTATTATATCCGATCCATACCAAAATCCGGGCATCTGACCCGGCCGGATCTGTGATTCCTGCCTCATAGCAACGGGCATAGATATCGAAACTGCCATCTTCAGGTATGTTTGCCTGCGGAGGCCATTGAAGATTAACCCAATCCATCTGATCAGAGGTGCCGGCACCCTTTATCGGAGAAACAAACAATTCAGAAAGGACGAGAAAGATGAGAAAAAAAGTAAAGGATTTGATCATGATATTATTCTTTGTATCAAATGTAATGAATTTCGATGGTCCCGAAGATAGATTACATTGACGGTGCTTATTGTTCTCGCGGATCACGTTGATTTCGTATATTTTAACATCAAGATTCTGAAACCGGTTAATCGAATGTAATGAGATTTCTCAGCGACCTCTCCATTATATAGTGCGCTTAACGCAAATCTCGGCGGCCTCTGCGTTAAAATTCTTGGCAATCTCACCATTAACCCGATTGTTTCCCTGAAGATTTTCGAAAAAATTCTCACAGGTATACGGGTATTTTGATCATACCGACTATTGATTGCCGATTACTGAACACCTTTAAAAACATTATGGAACAACGCTTGTTTAATAACTCAAAATCATCCGACAAAAAACACGAAGCAATATGAAAACCACTGGTAAGCTCACCCTCGTAATTTTAGTTTTGGGTATGACCGTCCTATCCTCGTTTACAAGAGAAGAAAACGAAAAATCCTCCATAAAGGAAGAGAATATCACCTACGTTTCGGATGGTGTTACAATGAAAGGATTTATCGCCTATGACAATGACATGAAAGGAAAACGACCTGCTATACTGGTGGTTCCTGAATGGTGGGGCCTGAATGATTATGCCAGGAACCGGGCACGGCAATTAGCCTCGCTGGGATATATTGCCATGGCTGTTGATATGTACGGTGACGGTAAAATTGCTGCCGATCCCAAGGAAGCACAGGCACTGGCAGGTTCATTTTATCAGAACCCGCAACTTGGGAAAACAAGGCTGGATGCAGCTGTTAAGAAGATAAAGGAATATCAGCAAACTGACCCGGCTAACATGGCGGCCATTGGCTATTGCTTCGGCGGATCGGTAGTGCTGAATTCAGCAAAACTGGGATCAGATCTCAAAGGTGTGGTGAGTTTTCACGGAGGACTGGCGGGAGTGAGGCCGGACAAAAACCTGCTGAAGTCAAGGATCCTGGTTTGTCATGGCGGAAGCGACAATTTCGTATCCCAGCATGATGTGGATGTTTTCAAACACCAGCTTGATTCTATTGGTGGGAATTATGTGATAAAGGTATATCCCAATGCAACGCATGCCTTTTCCAATCCGGATGCCACTGCCACCGGGAAAAAATTCAATATGCCCATTGAATATGATGCCGAAGCGGATAAAAGCTCATGGAATGATATGAAAATATTTTTTGCCACACTGTTTAATTAGAATTTCTTTTTTGCCTATTTTTGATTATCCGTTATGTGTAATTAAAATAATAATCATCATGAGCTGGGTTAGCATATGGGTGCGGCACAATTACAAAGTTTCTAAATAGTTAATAAGCTTCTGAATATTCCATATATGTGAATTGTGCCTTTCTTAAGAGTTCTTCAAAAATCTGGCCGTTTTCCAGGGTATCCTCATCATCTGCCTCATAGTGCCAGTTGACAATAAAAGTTTTAATATGGTTATTGGCATCAAGTACCTTTAAGAATTCCAGCATTTTTTTTGTGGAAGCACTATTAAGATATTCAAGATTGATATCCAGTTTTATCACTTCTGCGGTAAGACTTATGGCCCAATCAGTTAACGGTAAATAAAACTTATTCACATCTTCAGGCAGGGATCTTCCTTCAATGAGCATTCTGCCATCCGTCCTAAACTGGATTGCCGGAGTGCTGCTGGTCGGTTCAATTATTAAATTTTTCATAACAGGTTGGTTTGTGTTGTCTGACTGATTGTACGTAAATGTTTTCGCCGGGATTGTTTCTTATGACGAATGCAGTAGAATATTTGACCATTCGACGGCTTCTATAAATCAACTGGCATATTCATGTTTTTCAATAACCATGTACAGACAATTATCCTTTTTTTTGCATTACTTTTAATGCTTAAATCCGCATGCATCATGGCTATTGAAGATATTATCGACCTCACACATCCTATGGAAAGCAACATGCCGGTTTTCCCCGGTTCCCGGCCAGTGAATCTTATTACTTCCGCAACATTCGAGGAGGAGGGATACCATGAGATCAGGATGGATTGTTCTACCCATACCGGAACACATATTGATTGCGGGTATCATTTACTATGTGATGGATTGAATACCTGTACCACACCTGTCAATCAATTTTATGGGAAAGGCCTGGTCGCTGATTGCAGAAGTATCTCTGCAGGCGGATCGATTTCAATGGAATTTCTTCAGCAAATGGAAACGGATATAAACAGATCCGATTTTTTACTGCTCCATACCGGCTGGAGCCAATACTGGGGCACCAAAGGATATTTCAGTAAATTTCCCGTTTTGCATAAGGACGCTGCCACCTACCTTGCCTCCTTTAATCTGAAAGGAATCGGCAGTGACACCATCAGTTTCGATCCGATAGATTCATCGGAATTACCTGTTCATCGCATACTCCTGTCAAAGGGACTAATCCTGATTGAAAATCTTGTGAATCTCAAAAGCCTACCAAATCATGATTTTGCCTTTTCCTGTTTCCCGCTTAAAATAAAGAATGGTGATGGCAGTCCGGTTCGGGCGGTGGGAATAGTGACAAGGGACTAGGGACGAGGGACTGGGGACAAGCAGTTTCAAATCGTGATTATTTCACAAAAATCATATACTATACATTGTTAGTTTTTTTTCGTAATTTTGTGGGAATTTAAAACATCTGAAGAACTAAATGACAGGAACAAAAGTTCTTTATGTTTCCCAGGAAATAACCCCTTACCTCCCCGAGACGGAAATGTCAGTCATAGGCAGGAATCTGCCACAGGCCATACAGGAGAAAGGCAGGGAAATACGAACATTCATGCCAAAATACGGCTGTATCAATGAAAGGAGGAACCAACTCCATGAAGTGATACGATTATCCGGTATGAATATCATAATCGACGATTCCGACCACCCTCTCATTATCAAAGTGGCGTCCATCCAGGCCGCAAGAATGCAGGTTTACTTCATTGACAATGAAGATTACTTTCAGCGGAAGTTCCTGCTAAGCGATGACAGCAACAGTTTTTTTGAAGATAATGATGAAAGGGCGATGTTCTTTGCCCGCGGCGTGATCGAAACAGTTAAGAAACTGCAATGGCCCCCCAATATAATCCATTGCCATGGCTGGTTTTCTGCACTCATATCTGTTTATGTGAAAAAATTATACGATGATGATCCGGTGTTTAAAAACTCTAAGGTTATACTTTCATTATATAACAGTGAGTTTACCAAATCGCTGAATAAGTCATTCAGGAAGAAATTAAGTATGGATGGCGTTTCAGAAGAAGATTTGAAAGGCATTGAAGATCCCAGTTATCTGAATTATTGCAAGCTGGTAGTAAAAATGTCGGATGGCATTATCATTGGCAGTGAACATATCAATCCGGAAGTTCTGAAATTTGTAGAGAAATCGGGTAAACCGCTGCTTCCTTACCAGGATCCGGAATCCTATGTAGATCCTTATTCTGCTTTTTATGATCAGGTGCTGAATAAATCCTGACACTGTAAAATCTCAATCTTAGCGTTATGTGTGGAATTGTTGGTTATATTGGCAGCCGTGACGTATATCCTCTTTTAATAAATGGTTTAAAACGTCTTGAATATCGTGGTTATGATTCGGCAGGCATTGCCATCCTTGATGACAAAGCACATATTTATAAATGCAGGGGAAAGGTTACTGACCTTGAAGCGCATATAAATGGCAGCAATACTTCCGGACATATCGGAATAGGCCATACAAGGTGGGCGACACATGGTGAACCCAATGACATTAATGCACATCCCCATAGTTCTTCCGGTGGAAAGTTCATCCTCATCCATAACGGAATTATTGAAAATTATGCGCAGCTAAAGGAAAATTTGATTCGGCATGGTTTTCAATTTAAAAGTGAAACCGACTCCGAAGTATTGGTAAACTTTATTGAATTTATATATCTAAAAGGCGGAGTAACAGCTGAAATGGCTGTCAGACTTGCACTTAGCAAAGTTGAAGGAGCCTATGGCATTGTTGTGATGTGTTCCGATGAACCGGATAAACTAATTGCAGCCCGCAAAGGAAGTCCACTTGTTATAGGGGTAGGAAATGATGAGTACTTCATTGCATCCGATGCCACCCCCATAGTGGAATATACCCGGAGCGTGATTTATCTGAGTGACCATAATGTAGCCGTTATTACAAAGAATGAACTGAGCCTGAAAACGCTCCGAAACCTTCCCCTGACTCCTAAAATTCAGCAACTCGACCTTGAAATCGGGGAGATAGACAAGGGCGGATATAGTCATTTCATGCTGAAGGAAATATTTGAACAGCCCAGGTCCATTCTGGATACATTCCGCGGAAGAGTGGCTGCAGATAAATCCTCACTTCATTTGGGCGGATTATTTCACTTCATTCCAAGGCTGGTGGAGGCTAAACGCATTATCATTATTGGCTGCGGAACTTCATGGCATGCAGGCCTGGTTGGAGAATACCTGTTTGAGGACCTGGCAAGGATTTCCGTTGAAGTTGAATATGCGTCCGAATTCAGGTATCGTCACCCTATTTTGTCTAAGGATGATGTGGTGATTGCCATCAGCCAAAGCGGAGAAACCGCCGATACACTGGCTGCCATCAGGCTTGCCAAAGAAGCGGGAGCTCTTGTACTTGGTATTTGCAATGTAGTGGGATCCAGTATTCCCCGCGAAACCGATGCCGGTGTTTACACACATGCCGGTCCCGAGATTGGCGTAGCGTCCACCAAGGCTTTTACCGCCCAGGTGACTGTCCTTGCCATGATGGCTATACTGATTGGCCACCAGAAGAAATTACTTACCGACGAACAGTATACTCATTATATTCATGAACTGACTACTGTACCTGAGAAAATTGAACGTATCCTCCTTCATGATGAGGAATTCAAAAAACTGGCCGCTATGTATAAGGGAGTAAATAATTTCCTGTACCTGGGTCGCGGATATCTGTTCCCTGTGGCATTGGAAGGCGCCCTTAAATTAAAAGAAATCTCCTACATCCATGCAGAGGGATATCCGGCAGCAGAAATGAAGCATGGTCCTATTGCCCTTATCGATCATAACATGCCGGTGGTGGTACTTGCCATTCAGGACAGTTCCTATGACAAGATCGTCAGCAATATTCAGGAGGTTAGGGCGAGGAAGGGAATCGTTATTGCAATAGTAAATGAAGGCGATACCACCATTGCCCGATTAGCCAATCATATCCTGGAGATACCTGTCTGCGACAGCATTTTTTCGCCCCTGCTGGCCGTAATTCCGCTTCAATTGCTGTCATATCACATGGCTGTGATGCGTGGATGCAATGTGGATCAGCCCCGTAATCTGGCCAAATCGGTTACAGTGGAGTAGTTTTCAACGGTACTATTTTGGTTTGAGGACGCACAATTTTAGGCAGATTTAGCTTTTTCACAAAATCACTATGCCGGGGATCACTATACAGCGGTTTCCACATAGGCATAACAGCAATCCATGGTATCCAGACATGGTGTGGTTCATAACCAATCCATTTAAAGGCTTCATCGAACATGCCTAATGCTCCGTACAACACCGCAAGTCCCAATGCGTTCCAACCACTCAATTCAGTTTTTTCCAGTTGATTCAGAATTTTCACTGCTTCATCTCGGTGTCCGGTTAATGCATATGTATATCCCAGTACCCATCCCCATGGTGGAGCAAACTCTGCAAGTTTCTTATGGGCTTCTATGGCTTCATCTATTCTGCCCATGGCCAGATAGGTCTCACCAAGAACTAAATAACCTACAGGATAATCCTTTAGAATGTCAAATGACTTATGAGCTTGCAGAATGGCATCTTCATGCCTGCCAAGGTATGATAGCAATGCTCCAAAGAAGGCATTAATACCAGGATTGAAAGGATCACACTTCCAGGCAAGTTCATGCTCAACGAGCGCTTCGTCGTTGCGGCCGAAAAGAAAAAGCGTCCAGGCATATTGATAATGCGCAATGCTTAAGTTTGGATTTAGCTCAAGTGCGCGCTTAAAATACTTCTCAGCCTTATGAAAGTCCCAGTTAACATACATGCATATTTCTGCCTGGGCTAATTGGGCTTCTGCCAGATTTGGATCAAGTTTTATTGCCTGTCGCCCTGCTGCTTCAGCTTTCACATAGGCATCCCCGGCATTAAAAGGCCCATGGGCAATATCCAGGTAACCGAGGGCCAGTCCGGCATAGGCCAGAGGTTCGGCCGGATCAATCCGGACTGCCTCATGAAGATATTCCAACCCCTTCTTTATTCCTTCTGGTGTTTGCTGGTACAAATTGTACTTACCACGAAGATAAGCCTTATAGGAATTGGGATTTACCTCTCTTATTTGATCAAGTTGTGTTTGTTGCTCGGGAGAAAGGGTATATTGAATTTCACTGGCTACTTTCCTGATCACCTGGCCATATAACTTCAGGATATTGTCCATGTCTACATCAAAGGTTTGTGTCCAGAGCTGTCGTTCTTCAGGAAAGGCACTGAATAATTTAAGCTGAATCCTGATTTTTCCCTCCACAACCATTACCGATGCCTCAATAATTGCATCTACCCCTAATTCGGTGGCTATCTCTTTGATGTTCTTTTCTGAATTGGTATATGCCAATACAGATGTTTTTGATACCACCCTGATGGCTCCCAATTGGCCCAGTTCACTAATCAGGGCATCATGCATTCCAAAAACCAGGAATGATTGACTGTCATCTCCCGTATAATTATCAAATGGAAGCACAGCAATGGATTTTATGTGGTTTTCAGGTATTTCAAAATAATCTGTTTTATCGTCTCTATCGGGTTCTGATACATATTTTTTCCTTACCTCTCCGGGCGGGTATCCATAATAATCGTGGAAACATTTGGAAAAATAAGTAGTGCTGCCAAAACCAACCCCGTAAGCCACTTCTGCAACCGTACCCGCTTTTTGTTGAAGCAATTCGCTGGCACGTTTCAACCTTGTCTCACGAATAAACTCGCTGATGGATTGTTTGGCAATTGCTTTTAATTTCCTGTGAAGCCCTGAGTGGCTTATGCCCATTTCCTTGGCAAGTTCAGCCACCCCAAAACTATTATTTGCAAAATTTTCTTCAACAATTTGGGTAAGTTTGTCGATGTACTTTTGCTCGGAGGGAAGATACACTGTCATGATGTCGGGTTTAATTATTGACTTCGTTCTTTTTTGTTGTAAGCAAGATACAAAAAAAGGAAGAGGAAGTAATCCCTCTTCCTGGAAAGAATCACTCAATAATCAAAACCTACAAAGAACCTAAATATACATCTTCAAAGCAATAGCGAGCTAAAGAACCTTGTCAGTGTCTGTTCTTGTGACTTTTCCCTTGCCCCCTATTATTTTTCTCAATAGAGCCTTCAATTTTGTAGAAAAAAGTTGGATTCGCCGGGTTAGGAAAGTCTGCTCCAATATAATCCATGGTATAGGTCCAATTAGCCTCCATCCCCTTCACTTTCCCTTCTACGCCTATACCTTCTGCGGCAAGCCACCAATAGTAATGCCCTTCCGCTGTGGGCGTTACCGATACCGGTCCATCTCCCATCTTCCATCGTTTCCCTCTGTTGCTCCTCATGAAGATTTTTGCATTTCCACAAATATCTCCGCTGTTCCGTAAAAGTCTGCATCCCGGTACAGCCTGCACCCAAATGGTGGTTCCGGTAACCCACGGTCGCTCCGATCGTCTGTAGCAATCGTACCATTTATTAATTTCAGCAGTCATTTCAACAGGTGTACGTAACCCGTCAATGTCCGTATTTGCTTGCGTACACTTCAAAGAGGTCATTTTCAAATCTGGCTGGTCAGGCTCCGGAAGTTTGATTCGCTTTTTTTCGCAACCAAAAAAGATGATGGTTGCTCCCATTACCAAAATCATTAATTTTGAACGTTTCATAGTTTCTTGTTTTTTAATTGGTTAAACATGTTGATTTCGATAAGGTAAAGTTCGCACATAAGAGGAAGCTGAACCAAGAAGCTATATTGCAAAAAGATTAAAAGATCAGGCGGGGTTTAAACTATGTAGCAAAAAGTTTAAATTGTATTGAAACATACATTTTCCTGATGGAAGAGATAATTTGAATCAGTTACAGCAAAATAAATATTTAAATTTAGGATTCTATGCCAGCACGTGATCGACAACGTGCCTCACGCTGTTTCTTCAGGTAATAGCTTTCCTTCTTGAGCATTTCTGGCATTACGATGTCTATTGAACCGATCTTCACCTTTATCCTGTAACCCCTGTCAACAATGGCTTTTTTTTAATCTTTCCTCCTGTTAGTTCTCTTACCTGCATTAATTGAGGTTTTAATGTATGACCATCGTAAGCATTTCCATCAATTGCCATAGCTTATTCCTCCGGCAATTAAAATATGCCTTAAATAGTTCTGAAAGATCAATTTTTGATACTCCTTTGGGTAGTATGTCGAACAAAGAGAGTTGCTGCATATTAACATTAAAACGAAAACACTGTCAGATAGGTGGTACGTTGACAGGTTTTCTGAAAATAGTTTTGTTTAAAATCCCGGACAGCACGCACATAGTTTGTGTTGTTTTTATTGTTGTTGTTCTGGTTCCCATTGTTGAAGTTCTGGTTCCACGCGTTGTTATTATTGTTCTCGGTAGAACTCCAATAGTTGTTATTAGCAAAACCGCCAACAAGTTAAAATAAAGACGTTCATATAAATACAAGGCACCTCACATTTCACTTTTTGCACCAGCGTGTAAACATCTTTAAAAACTTGCAATTCGTAATATAATGCCATTTTACAAAAATAAAATCGACCGCTTCGCGGTAATAATAAAATAGTTAAATAGCTAAAAAGCCCGGACAGCACGCACATAGAGTGTGGTGGCCTTATCGGTGTGGCTCTGGCCGCCATTGGTCGAAGTACTGGTACCACGCGCTGTAATGAGAGCTACTCGGTAGAACTCCAATAGTAGCTACTAGCAAAACCGCCAACCGCAGCTTTATTGATGTAAAGACAGTTCAATTCGTCTTTGCTTGGCAAATACCAGTCACTATAACCATTCAATTCTAAGTCAGAACACCGTTTAGCTGCAATATCTACGGTTGTGCAACCTGTTACAATGTCAATCGTATTTTGTGCTCCTGTTCCAATAGCTGTACCATCTGCTCCTAATATCGCTGTTCCGTAACAGCCCCACTCTGCATCTGCCTGATCAGAAGGCGCGGCAATTAAGCCATGTTTAACATTTGCATCGTATCCGGGATCATCGGGTTGTAAAATATAAGCTACTATTCCACCTTGATAGTAATCTCCAATTTGCAAACCCGATAGTGATGATACCCAGGTTGGAATACCATTGACAAGGGTTAAGACCTGTCCGTTTGATCCAACAGGCACTATTACCCATGAAGTACCATTCCAATATTGCATATCACCAGGGTTGTTTCCAGGAATAGTCGTGCCAACGTCAGAAGAATTTATTGAATATGGATTTGTTGTTGTACCTTCTCCCGTTACTGTTACATTGGTTCCAGCAGTTACCTTTGTCTCTGACCCATCAGTTATTGGTTTATTATTTAAATCATTGTAACTGCCACTTGTAGCAACCGTGGCGAAGGTTGGTTTGTCAATAATTTCACTCCAGGCTGGAACATAAGATATAGGCCGGTAAAGTCCAGAATGGTTACCCCAATTAAATGCAGTGTTCCAGTTGGTAATATTAGTTGCAGTAATGCCATTTGCTGCATGAGAGGTGCTCATGGCATCGGTAATATCATATCCAGTAAGGGTGGTCGGCTTGCTGGTTATTTCAGTCCATGCTGGTACATAGCCAATAGGTCGATAAAGCCCTGCATGATTCCCCCAACTAAAAGCTGAGTTCCAATTGGTAATATCAATTGCAGTAATGACGCTGGTAGGATGCGAATTACTCAGAGCATCAGTTATTCCATATCCAGCTAATGTGGTTGGTCTATTGATTAAATCGTTCCAGCTACCACTAATAGCAACGGTTGAGAAGGAAGGTTTTCCAGTTAACGAACTCCAGGTGCCATCAAAAAGAGTGGGTTTGTTAAAGAGGTCTTCATAATTACCGCTGAATAAGGATGGCAAATTGATTAAGTCATTATAATTCCCAGAAAACAAAGTTGGTTGGTTAATCAGATCATTATAATTTCCAGTTGTGGCCACAATAGCTAAAATTGGGGCTCCAATAAGGTCGCTATAGTACCCGCTGAATCCATTTGCTGAGGCTCCTGCATACAACGCATATGGAACTGATAACAGTTGGTGGGCGGGATCTTCAAGACGAAAATCGGAACCTCCCTTTGGATCCATTTCGATCTTAATATAATTGATCCCTGTACTCCAATCGATGCCGGCGAAACTGCCCATTGTCGGGATTCCTTTACCTATCTGAACATCCATTAGTCCAAATTTATTGGTCACTGTAGAATGGATCTCCTGGTATACCTCTGTTCCAGATTCACTTCCCTGTAGTATAGTGAAGCGCAGTGTAATTGCTTTACTGGGCAATGAAACACCCCATTCATCCTTGGCAATAGCTTTGTATGTCATAGCCTGGGGAACCTGAGAATGTAAGACCAAAGATCCCATAAGGATCAGGATAATGAGTGTAATTAATTTTTTCATTTTATTGGGTATTAGATGATTTAATGATTTTACTGTTTGATTATTAATCCGATTGCCTGATTAAATTTTAACGATCCTGATCATTTTCAGGTCAGTGAAACTCTTATTGGATATTTTCAGGAAATAGCCACCCTCCATGTAATTGCCAAGGTCAAGTTGCAACTTATCAGCATTCATATTTAGTATTTTCAGTTTCCGCCCCATTAAGTCGAGCAGTTCGACCCAGAGTTCAACCGGCTCTGCACTTCTTATCTCAACAGTAATCATACCTGTTGTCAGGGTGGGATAAACCTTCAGTAGTGTTCCATCTTTCAATTCCATTACTTCAGATTTATCTCCGGGTTCTGGCTTCATTGCTGCATCCATCATCGTGAAGTCAATAAGATCTTCACCGATGGTCCAGCTTATTACCATGTTGTTAGATTCAATGCTGCTTCCGGCAGTGGAAATAGCATTCATGCCTGTTGACTGACTAAAAAGAGGAATAAGTCCGGTCAAAAAGATTGAAATGATAAATAGTTTGTTCATTGTAGTATGTATATAGATAAATAGTTTAAGTTCCAATTCAGATAAAGATTGATTTTACAATTAAAGAAATTTTGAACGTTTCATAGTTTCTTGTTTTTTAATTAGTTAAACATGTTGATTTCGATAAGGTAAAGTTCGCACATAAGAGGAAGCGGAACCAAGAAGCTATATTTCAAAAAGATTAAAAGATCAGGCGGGGTTTAAACTATGTTGCAAAAAGTTTAAATTATATTGAAACATACGTTTTCCTGATGGAAGAGATAATTTGAATCAGCTCCAGCAAAATAAATATTTAAAAATAGGATGCTGTGCTGAACAGAATTATCAAATTGTAAACGCCAAAGCCAATCCTGCTGACGACCAGGTATTCCTGTCCCAACACCAGGCTGATGTTATCCTAACTACTATGCATAATGACCCTCAGGTGGTCATACCTTCCGGATTTGTCCTCCAACAGTTCCAAAACCGCTGGCATGCTTCTGTTTGAGATGTTATTTGTGTCCTTTTCCATGGTTCCTGCCATATTTTATTGTCCATTACTCCCGAAGGTATCCACCGGTTACCCAACCGGGGGAGTCCCCCCCCCGTCCTGGGGTCTTGGGGGTGCTACATGGGTTTCTTTTCCTATAAATACTTTTTTCCGGGAAACCAGGCATATTCAAAACGAGTTCCAAATCCTTGCCCGCACGATTTTTTTAAAATTCCGAGGCGTTGGAAAAATTCCAGAAATTGAAATCATATGGCAAAATAGGCTTAGGGCATTGGTTTGATGCAAGTGTTCAATCCCCCGATAGGACTATCTATGCCACCTAATGGAGTCCGCAGGTTATTTTATAGAAACAGGCACATGATCAACAACATCAATTTTAACATCCGTGATGGTATCTTCAAACTCACGGCTGAACCTCCGGATGCTCCTGTTCTTCTTCTGATAAATGGACCATACGTGCCGCTGTGAGAAGACCGACCCCGTGGGGTCGAGTAACCGTTTGCTACCAGCCAGTCGGATATCTGCTGGAAGTTCAACCCATCAACCTCGTGAAACTTGGTTATAATATCAAATAGTTCCTGCTGGCAGGCAGAGTAGGGAGCAACCCAAAGATTGGCTGATTTTAATTCAACCGGCAGACAAACAGAGTATCGTTTTTGATTATTATCTTTGAGGGTAGTTGGTGGGTAAACCACCACGGTGGAATGATCAACGGTTCACATATTGCTTTTCGTAGTATGTTGAGTAGTCTCCGCTGACCACATGCTCAAGCCAGGCTTCATTTTTAAGATACCAGTCTACCGTTTTCTCCAATCCGGTTTCAAAGGTGACCGATGGCATCCAGCCGAGTTCATGTTTCAGCCTGGATGAATCAATGGCATACCTGAGGTCATGGCCGGCCCTGTCGGTTACAAAGGTGATCAGCTTTTCAGATGTTCCTGCCGTCACGTCCCAGTTTCACGGTCCATGATCCTGCATAACAACAGGATAAGATCGATGTTCTTCCATTCATTGTTTCCCCCGATGGTATAAGTCTCCCCATTCCTGCCACCATGAAAAATAGTATCGATGGCACTTGCATGGTCTTCCACATACAGCCAGTCGCGAATATTCTCCCCCTTACCGTACACCGGGATCGGATTATTTTTTTTGATATTGTTGAATGCCAGGGGAATCAGCTTTTCAGGAAACTGATTGTGGACCATAATTGTTTGAACAATTGGAAACCACTACCGGCAAACCGTAAGTGTGGTGATACGCCCTGACAAGATGATCTGAACTGGCTTTTGAGGCTGAATACGGGCTGCGGGGATCATAGGATGTACTTTCGTTAAAAAAACCTTCTTTTCCAAGAGAGCCGAAAACCTCATCGGTGGAAATATGATAAAACAATTTATTTTCGGTACGCCCTTTCCATTGTTCCTTTGCAGCAGTCAGCAGATGAACGGTTCCCAGGATATTGGTATGAATGAATTCCATTGGATTTGAAATCGACCGGTCAACGTGTGATTCTGCAGCCAGGTGGATAATGCCATCAAACCGGTGTTCATGAAACAGGGCATTTACATGTTGAATGTTCGTTATGTCGGTTTTTACAAAATGATAATTATCCCGCTTTTCAATATCCGTGAGGTTTTCAAGATTGCCGGCATAGGTAAGCTTGTCGGCATTGATGATCATGTAGTCGGGATACTTGTTGACAAACAGCCGTACTACATGAGAGCCTATGAAACCGGCTCCTCCTGTAATTAATATTGTCTTACCCATTTATTTACTGATGAGTTAATTTTTTTTGCGAATTCGTTTTTCCCAGTTCCATGCAGATAAAAGGGTTTCTTCTATACTGGCTGCCGCCTTCCAACCCAGCTCATTATTGGCCAGAGATGTATCCGCATATACACTTGAGATATCCCCTGCCCTGCGCGGCTGGAATACATAATTTACCTTTTGTCCTGTTGCCTTTTCAAAGCTATGGATTACTTCAAGTACCGACAATCCCTTGCCTGTACCCAGGTTGAAAACCTCATAGTTCCTTTTGTTTTTATCTTCTACCAACCTGTTGATGGCCACTACATGTGCTTTTGCCAGGTCAACCACATAAATATAATCCCGGATCCCGGTTCCATCGGGCGTATCGTAATCATTTCCAAATACACGCAATACATCCCGTAATCCAATTGCAGTTTGTGTAATATAAGGAACCAGGTTTTGCGGTGTTCCCAGTGGCAATTCTCCGATAAGGGACGACGGATGAGCACCCACAGGATTGAAATACCTTAATGAAATGGCTTTCATGGCAGAATCTGCCGCGATCGTATCACGAATAATTTCTTCAGAGATCTGTTTTGTATTTCCGTACGGCGAGTTGGCCGGCTTTAATGGCTGAATGCTCGGTTACAGGCAATGCATCCGGCTGTCCGTAAACTGTGCAGGAGGAGGAAAACACAAGCGAATGTATTTTGAACTCGTTCATGATCCTCAATATATTAATCATGGAAACCAGGTTATTGCCATAATAATCAAGTGGCTTTTCAACCGATTCTCCAACAGCCTTTAATGCGGCAAAATGAATGATGGCTTCAATGCCCGGATACTTTCTGCAGCATGCCTGCAGCTTATCATATTCCCTCAGATCAAAATTTTCGAAAGCCGGCCTTTTGCCGGTGATTCCTTCAATGCCATCCAGCACACTGATCCGGGAATTATATAAATTATCGATAATGATTGCTTCATAGCCGCTGTTCATCAGTTCAACAACAGTATGTGAACCGATAAAACCGGTTCCTCCAGTGACCAGAATCCGTTTTTGCATTTCTAGGGTAATGGGGATTACATGATTATTTTCAAGTTTGTATCTTTCTTTGCTTTCCGGGCATTCTGCAATGCCTTCATCATTGAATTTCAGTTTATGGCCATAGGTACTCATCCACCCTGAATGGCGTGCCGGATTGCCAACAACCAGTTCATAATCGCTGACATTTTTTGTCACTACCGCACCTGCTCCAATAAAGGCATAACGTCCTATGCTCACACCACAGATAATGGTAGCATTGGCACCAATGCTCGCTCCTTTCTCAACCCTGGTGGTTTTATACTGATCCTTGCGTGCCACAGCACTGCGTGGATTGATCACATTGGTAAAAACCATGGATGGACCAAGAAAAACATCATCCTCGCAAATAACGCCAGTGTATATGGAAACATTATTCTGAACCTTTACCTGGTTACCCAGAACAACTCCCGGAGATACCACCACATTCTGTCCAAGGTTACAGTTTTCACCGATCACCGAGTCCTTCATTACGTGGGTGAAATGCCATATCTTCGTTCCCTTACCTATTTTACAGCCCTCATCGATTATGGCGGAGCTGTGTGCAAAAAATTCCTGGTTCACAGTTCAGTGTTTTATAAATTCGATAATCGAATCGGTAATGTACCTTAGCTGTTCTTCTTCGAGTTCCGTATGCATGGGAAGCGAAAGTACTGTTTCGCATAAATGTTCTGAAACGGGAAAATCGCCTTTATGGTATCCCAGATATTCAAAAGCTTTTTGAAGATGGCCGGCCACGGGATAATATATCATCGCAGGTATACCCCTGCTTTCAAGGAATTTTTTGAGTTCATCCCTGAAACCATCCACCTGTAAGGTATACTGATGAAAAACATGCGTGCTGAAGGGTGATCTTTCAGGTATCTTAATTCCCTGCAGACCTCCAAGATTCATATCGTACCAGGTGGCAGCCTGATTTCGGGCTGCCGAATATTCATCAAGATGCCTGAGCTTTACACGCAGAATCGCGGCCTGAATAGTGTCCAGCCTGGAGTTTACACCTGTGAAATCATAGTAATACCTTACCCTCATGCCGTGATGGGTTATGGCAGATAATTTACCGGCAAGTTCTGAATCATTGGTGAAAATTGCACCACCGTCACCAAAGCAACCCAGGTTTTTTGTAGGGAAAAACGACGTACAGCCGACATGACCCATGGTTCCGGCCTTACATCTGCGTCCTCTTTTATCTGTATAATCTGCAGACAAGGCCTGTGCCACGTCCTCAATAACAAAAATATCATGCCGGGATGCCAGGTCAAGTATTTCATCCATGTTTCCACATTGCCCGAACAGATGAACCGGAATAATAGCCTTTGTTTTGGGTGTTATTGCCTTTTCAAGCGACTGCATATCCATGTTGAATGTTCCCGGCTCCACATCCGTCATAACAGGTGTTAATCCAAGGAGCGCGGCTACTTCCACAGTGGAAATAAAGGTAAAATCAGGGGTGATCACCTCATCTCCCGGTTTCAGGTCAAGAGCCATGAGACTGATTTGCAATGCATCGGTACCATTGGCACAAGCTATGACATGCTTCACACCCAGGTACCGGGCCAATTCGTCTTCAAAGGCCTTAACATCAGGACCCTTAATGAATGCACTTGTATTTATCACTTCCTGAATGGCCTGGTCAACCTCTGTTTTGATTTTCCTGTATTGACCATTCAGGTCGCACATGCTGATCTTGTTCATTGATAATGCGGTAAAAAGTATAGTGCTACGAAGATAGTTATTTGGTGATTACGGATGCATATTTTATTAATTTTGGGAATTGGTTCTCATTTTCAATTATTAAACTGTGAACATATCGTTAATCATCAGGGAACTTTTACTCCGGAATGAACAACTTGTCATTCCCGGATTTGGTTCCTTTAAAGTAATTCATCGCCCGGCTCAGATCAGCAAGACGACCCGGGTAATGATACCTCCTGCCAAAGAGATCGTTTTTGACAGTCAGGTGAAATCGGGAGATAACCAGCTGTTGCTTGCCATTAAAAAAAAACACGGGTTATCTGAGGTTGAAACCAGCGAAGCGCTAAAGAAATATATACTTCATATTGAAGAGGAGATCCGGTCTCCTCTGGTTCGGTGATGATGGAAGGATTGGGAAAGATAAAACGGGATAGCACAGGAATCCTGACGTTTGCGCCAATAACGGAATTACTGAACCCCGGAGGTGTATTTGCCCTTCCAAAAATTGAAATCCCGGTAACTGAAAAAAGTGAAATTACCAGGACGGCAACGGGGCATAAAAAAACAATGCCTCATCACGAAGTCCGGAGGCGGAGAAATTGGTGGATACCGGCAATTGCTGTTAATAGTGCTGGCCATGATCATTTCAGTAAGCTACTTTACCGGGCTCATCACCCATATTCCAGGCATTGCACTCAAAAAAGAAACTGTTGTTGTAAAAAGCAGGGATCAAAACAGGATTGTCTTTGGAAACAAGGCCGGCGTACAAAAGGATACCACAAAAGATACCATCAGGGAGGCCATCAGCCGTCAGCTGGATCAGCAAGCAGAGCGGGAAAATGCCCTTCGGTTTGAGGATGAACAAAAGAAGCCAAATGAAACGGTTAATGAAACTCCAAAAATAAAGCCCACTGTAGCGGCCGGACCTTATCAGATTATCTCAGGTTCATTCACTGTTACTGAAAATGCAGAACGGCAAATCCTTTCTTTCCGGAAAAAAGGAATTAATGCGGAATTGCTGCCCCGCAGAGGAAAATATTACATGGTTACACTGGGCTCCTATCGCACCAGTTCGGAAGCCCAAGCTGCGCTGGAGTTACTGAAAGAGTCAGCTGGATCAGGATCTTTGGGTGATGAAAATAGGGACAAGGGACGAGTGACAAGGGACGAGGAGTGACTAGATCATAGAAATAAGTAACAAAGGAGTGATTAAGGCACAAGAGACATTACTTTATAATGCTAATCTTGAATTTTATGTTAGGCTTAAAACTTATTAGTCATGCAAACCCACAAAAATCTAAAGGTTTGGCAAAGGAGCATTTCCTTTGTCACAGAAATTTATCGTGTTACACGTGATTTCCCCAGGGAGGAAATTTATTGTATGGTCAGCCAGTTGAGACGAGCCGCTATTTCAATCCCATCTAATATTGCAGAAGGAAGTGCAAGAAGAAATACAAAGGAATACATTCAATTTCTATATGTATCTCTTGGTTCGGCCGCTGAAATTGAAACACAAATCACTATATCTATTAATTTAGGTTATATAATGCAAGAAAAGGCTGGAGGCATTCAAGTTGAACTTGAAGAAATAATTCGAATGTTGGCCGGTTTAATTAAATCATTATCAGATAAGATAACTGACAAACCCTAAAAGACCCGTTCCACTTCTTGTCTCTCGTCCCTTGTCACTACTTGTCTCTTGTCCCTTGTCCCTTGTCCCTAATTGATCTTCTGGAAAGCCTTCCACCAGAATTCCGGTATATCATGGTTGCAGGCTTGCTGGTATTCTTCGCCTGAGCAAGAGACAATCATTTGCCTACCGGTTTTTATGACCGGCACTTCCATCCACCATCTGCCCGTAACCTGGCTTTTGTAAAAAGTCAGGGCATGTTCCATATCCTGATGATTTACCATGAAGACCTTAAAATCAGTGTTTGTCTGTGAGGGAATCTCACGTTTTCGCTGGGTAAATCCCTCCATGAAATACCATGCTGCCTGAGCCGCCAGGTGTGCTGTCTGATCATGATTGTCGTATTTCGGATTCACCTCGAATATGCCAAAACACGATACCTGCTCACTCAATCCGGCATATCGGGCCAGCTGGCAGGCTTCTTCCGCCAGGAGTCCGTTTGGAGAAGAATACCTCGTAGCAGGTGCTTCCGATTGTTTTACGGCGGAAATATCCATGCTTACCAGGTGTGCATCACGAAGAAAGGGCTCGGCAACCGCCAGGTTTGAACGCAAGGTGCCCAGCCTGATCACATCAAATGACTTTTCTTCAAACTCTTCCTGCTGCTTGCTGTTTATAAGGTATTGCTGATGAGCCATGATGGTACAACCAAATAGTTTTTTGCCTGTTCACTACGTGTGACAGCCAGGAGGTAGAATGAACGGAACCTGTTTCCAGGTCAAGCCGTGAGTCAATTGATACAACATTCACCGATTCACTGACCAGCTCAAATGCCATATAGATCCCCTGCGTCAGATCCTGTGTTCCTCCAAGTACAATAGCTGTCACCTGGTTATTCAGAATTTCCATCATCACATCCCGCAGTCCGAAATACGAATCATTTATGCTGGCAGGACCGTTTGAGGTTTCCAAGATCGATTATTCGCAGTTTCTCATTTACACGGCTCAGCTCATATAATTTCATCCTGATGCGGTCAGCCGCTTCTGCTGAACCTGTATTTCCGGAATTGCGATCTTCGTTAACACCCAGAATGGCAATATTGTAATTGCTGATCTCATCGATGGCAATACTGGCTGTATGAATCCGGATGTTTCGGCCAAACAGGAAATCGCCCGACCTGAAAGATTCCTCAGGTTTATCCAGTGCTACCGGTTCAAAATAATCATTCAGATCCATGGACTGTATTATTTTTTCTTTTTCGTTTTTACAGGTGCTTCATGAATGATCTTCATACATTCATCATAAGTGAGCGATTTCGGATCAGTTCCCCTTGGAATTTTAAAGTTGTCCTTTTTATAACTGATATAAGGCCCCCACCTGCCATTCAACACTGACAATTCCTTATCATTTTCGAACTGCAGGATCAATTTATTGCTGTCCTTTTCCCGTTTTTCCAGGATGATTTCAATAGCATGGTCCAGGTCAACTGTATAGGGATCGTCTCCTTTCCGAAGGGAATAAAATTTTGATTTATGCAGGGCATAGGGACCGAAACGACCTGTGGAAACAGTCACATCGCTGTCCTCAAACTGCCCGAGTAACCGGGGCAACCTGAAAAGACCCAGGGCCTCTTCCAGGGTTATGGATTCAATATTCTGGCCTTTCCGAAGCTGTGCATACTTTGGCTTTTCTGCTCCGTTGGTATCCCCGATCTGGGCTACCGCCCCAAAACGGGCCATGCGCGCAAACACAGATTTGCCGCTTTCCGGATCTGTGCCTAAAAGACGCTCTGCTTTTGTAACTTCTTTTTGGGTAAGCGTTTCTTCCACCTTTTTATGGAACGAGCCATAAAAACGCCCGATCATATCATTCCAGTTCAACTTGCCATCGGCAATTTCATCGAACTCCTTTTCCACCGATGCGGTGAAATTGTAATCAAGGATCTCCGTAAAGTGTTCAACAAGAAAATCATTGACTATCATCCCGATATTATCGGGAAAGAGCTTTCCTTTTTCTGCTCCTGTTATCTCAGTGTTTACCTGTTCACGGATCTGATCCTTAGCCAGTGTTACCACACTGAATTTCCTTTCCTTACCGGGCCGCTCTTCTTTAATTACATATCCGCGCTGCTGAATAGTGGAAATGGTGGGAGCATAGGTTGATGGTCGGCCAATGCCCAGTTCCTCCAGCTTTTTTACCAGACTGGCCTCCGTATACCGGGGAGGATAGTGGGTAAATCGTTCGGTTGCCGTAATCGATACATAGGGCAAAATCATTCCTTCCTCGATCGGAGGCAACAACACTTCATCCTTTTCCTCCGGCTCTTCATCGGAAGATTCCATATATACCTTAAGGAAATCCGTCGAATTTTAATACCTCGCCCTCAGCGATGAATTTTTCCTTTTGTCCGGACACCGTTATGGTGGCCGTTGTTTTTTCAAGTCTTGCATCACTCATCTGGGAAGCAATTGTGCGTTTCCAGATAAGTTCATACAGCCTTTTTTCCGTATTGTTTCCATCCACAAACTGGTTGCCAATATATGTAGGCCTGATGGCTTCATGGGCTTCCTGGGCTCCCTTCGACTTGGTTTTATAATTCCGGATGTTCACATAATCTTTTCCGAATTCACGGGTAATCGTTTCCTCGGCTGCGGTCAGAGCAGTATTGGAAAGGTTTACCGAGTCGGTTCTCATATATGTGATTAATCCGGCTTCATACAGGTGCTGCGCGATTGTCATGGTTTGCGACACGGAATAGCCTAATTTTCTGCTGGCTTCCTGCTGCAGTGTTGAAGTTGTAAAAGGAGGAGAAGGGGATTTTTTGGCAGGCTTTTTGACCACATTCGCAATGGTGAAAATGGCCATTTTGCATTTTTCAAGAAATGCTTTAGCCTTTGCCTTATCAGGAAACCGCTCATCCAATTCGGCTTTCAGATGATATACCTTTTTATTTTTATCCTTTACTTCAAAATCGGCAATAACCCTGAAAGCAGAAACACTTTTGAAACCGATGATTTCCCGTTCCCGTTCAACAATCAGCCTTACCGCCACCGATTGAACCCGTCCGGCGGACAATGACGGCCTGACCTTCCTCCATAGAATGGGAGAAATTTCAAATCCGACAATGCGGTCCAGGATTCGTCTTGCCTGTTGTGCGTTCACAAGATTCTGGTCGATTGTCCTGAAATTTTCAATGGCATGCAGGATAGCTTCCTTCGTAATCTCATGAAATACAATTCGTTTTGTATTATCCTTGTTGAGCTTCAATTCTTCGCTCAAATGCCAGGCTATGGCCTCTCCTTCCCGGTCCTCATCAGAAGCCAGCCATACTGTTTTGGATTTCTTTACCAGTTCTTTTAATTCCGTAACGATTTTCTTTTTATCGGGAGGAACAATATAATTGGGTTTGAAATTGTTCTTTATATCAATACCGAGATCCTCTTTGGCGAGGTCGCGGATATGGCCCATGCTGGACTTTACCTGAAAATCTTTACCAAGGAACTTTTCAATGGTTTTGGCTTTTGCCGGTGATTCAACTATAACCAGATTATTAATCATCCTATCAACGTTTAATGAGGGTGCAAATAAATCAATAATGCCCCTAAGTTCAAAATTTTAATTCAAATTATTATTACTTTTACCCTCTTCACTTGCTTTTTGTATGACATTAACCAACATTGACCGTAAAAAGTTTAACAAGTACTTCTGGATCATTTTTGCATCCCCGTTCGCATTCGTGGCCTTGTTACTTTTGCTTGCCGCCCTTGGAGCCCTGGGTTATATGCCCAATATTGCCACACTTGAAAACCCGAAAATAAACCTGGCCTCACAGGTAATCAGCGATGATGGAAAAGTTCTTGGCTCGTTTTATTATAAAAACCAGAACCGCACTTTTGTAGATTACCATGAACTTCCGGCTCATCTTGTGAATGCGCTGATCGCCACTGAGGACAAAAGATATTATCGCCATGCCGGAGTGGATGCCAAAGGACTGGCCCGCGTGGTAGTGAAAACTGGCCTTCTTATGCAGAAAAGTTCAGGTGGAGGAAGCACCATAACACAACAGCTGGCTAAACTGTTGTTTCATGAACCGCCGAAAACTCTTTTTGGAAGAGGCCTTCAAAAAGTGAAGGAATGGATCATTGCGGTGCGTCTTGAAAGAGCATACACAAAAGAAGAGATCCTTACAATGTATTTCAACCAGTGCGACTTTCTGAACCAGGCTGTTGGCATTAAATCAGCAGCACAGGTTTATTTCAGTACTGTGCCTGATTCCCTGAAGATAGAAGAAGGTGCCATGCTGGTAGGCATGGCTAAAAACCCGGCCTTTTATAATGCGGCTGACTCGGCAAAACGTGATAGGGTGAAGGGACGCCGGAATACTGTGCTGAACCAGATGAGAAAATATCATTTTATTACAACTGCTCAATGCGATTCACTGAAGGGACTTCCCCTCCAACTGAAATTCCAGCGGATTTCACATGACCAGGGACTGGCCACTTATTTCAGGGAACATGTTCGGCGGATTTTAATGAATACCGAACCGAAGCGCAAGAATTATTTCGACTTATGAACAATATCGTGAGGATTCCATCAGCTGGTCCAATGATCCGCTGTATGGCTGGTGCAATAAAAACAAAAAACCGGATGGAAGTTCATATAATCTTTATACCGATGGACTCAGGATCTATACTCCCATTAACTCACGAATGCAGCAATATGCCGAAGAGGCTGTAATTGAACATCTGGGTGGTTATCTTCAACCTGAATTCTTCAAAGAAAAGAAAGGCAGCAAGCGGGCACCTTTTTCAAATGATCTGACCGATAAAGAAATACAAAGTATAATGACCCGGGCCATGCTGAATTCAGATCATGGAAGAAGCCTGAAAAACCAGGGAATGTCAACAGCCCAGATCGCAAAGGAGTTTCGCAAAAAGGCCCCCATGAAAATATTCACCTGGAAGGGTGAGAAAGATACAATCATGTCACCCATGGATTCAATCCGGTATTATAAGCATTTTCTGCAGACTGGTTTTATGGCCATGGATCCGATAACGGGCAATGTCAAAGCATATGTAGGGGGTATTGATTTTATCAGCTTTAAATATGACCATGTTACCCAGGGCAAACGGCAGGCAGGATCAACATTTAAACCCTTCCTTTATATCCTGGCCATGCAGGAAGGGTATAATCCGTGTGACGAGGTTCCCAATATTTCACAGACTTTTTATGTGAACGATACGGTATATATTCCCCGGAGCGACAGCAAGAAGGAGGATCTTGACCAGATGAAAACCTTGAAATGGGGACTGGCCCATTCGGAAAATAACATTGCGGCCTGGCTGATCAAGCAGTTCAAGCCCAAGCCCATTGCCGATATAGCACATAAAATGGGGATCACAAGTTATATTGATCCGGTTCCCTCCATGATATATGGTACCTCCGATATGTCGGTTTCCGAAATGGTTTCTTCCTACGCCACGTTTGCCAACAAGGGCGTTCATACCCGACCGGTAATGATTACCCGTATTGAGGACAAAAACGGCAATGTCCTGGCAGAGATAAGACCTGAAAGGATGGAATCCATCAATGAAAAAACAGCTTACCTGATGCTTAACCTGATGGAAGGCGCCGCTGATTTTGGAACAGCTGCCCGCCTGCGGTTCAGACATAATATATATGCACAGACTGCCGCAAAAACCGGAACTACACAGCACCATTCCGACGGCTGGTTTATCGGCATAACTCCCAAGATTGTTGCCGGTGCCTGGGTTGGCGCAGAGGATCGCTCTGTCCATTTTGACCGTATGTCAATGGGGCAGGGTGCCACGATGGCTTTGCCCATATACGCCTACTTTATTAAGAAAGTGTATGCTGATAAAACCCTCGGTATAACCGAAAAAGATGTTTTTGAAGCCCCGCCTGACATGCCTCCCATTCCCAATTGCACGGAATACGCAAAACAGCTGGAAGACGAGGGGGACTATGCCACGGATGAATGGTAGGTGTCACTTGTCCCTGAAAAGTTTCTTCATCGCCTCCTCCACCCTGTTCACCCGTATCACGGAGATTTCCTCCTTGCCGGGCATGTTGATCTTTTCATAGGCACCCGAGATTATAATACTTGTAAAACCCAGTCTGCCAGCTTCACGAATACGGGTTTCTATGCGGTTTACCGGCCTGATCTCCCCGGAAAGACCGACTTCAGCACTAAAGCATGTTTTTTTCGTAATTGATTTGTCTACACCCGAGGAAAGTACGGCGCCAATCACTGCCAGGTCAAGTGCCGGATCGGTCACACGAAGACCTCCCGCCAGGTTTAAAAAAACATCCCGGGTAGCCAGTTTGAAACCGGCTCTTCTTTCCAGCACAGCCAGCAACATATTCAACCGCCTCACATCGTAACCTGTGGAAACCCTTTGAGGCATTCCGTATGCTGCGGTACTGACAAGTGCCTGTACTTCAATAAGGAAAGGGCGTATACCGTCAATCGTGGCAGCTGTTGTAATGCCACTAAGTCCCTCATTGTTTTTATTGATAAGAACTTCTGAAGGGTTGGATACTTCCTTCAGACCGTCCTGCTGCATTTCAAAGATCCCCAGTTCGGCGGTGGCCCCAAAACGGTTTTTCGTGGCCCGAAGGATCCTGTATAAATAATGCTGGTCGCCTTCAAAAAGCAATACCGTATCTACGATATGCTCCAGCACCTTGGGACCTGCCAGGGTGCCATCCTTGGTGATATGACCGATTAGAAAAACAGGCGTATCGGTCTCTTTAGCATATTTCATCAGCTTTCCGGCACATTCCCTTATCTGGGATATGCTACCCGGGGATGATTCAAGAGCCTCATCCTGCAGAGTTTGCACAGAATCAACGATGAGGATATCAGGCTTTATATTTTCAATCTGTGTAAATATATTCTGAAGGGATACTTCGCTTAATATGAAGCAGTTATTATTCACCTTACCAATACGGTCAGCCCGCATTCTGATCTGCTGGGCACTTTCTTCACCGGATATATATAATACCCTGTAATTAACCATGGCAAGGGCAACCTGCAAGGCCAGAGTGGATTTACCTATGCCCGGTTCTCCGCCGATCAGCACAACAGAACCTTTTACAAGTCCGCCACCCAGAACCCGGTTCAGCTCGCCGGTCTGTGTATCCAGCCTGGCCTGGGATTCTGTATTGATCTCATGGATCCTGACAGGAACCGAAGCCGCAATATGAAAGGCTGAACTTTTGGCACCGCTGGTTTTAGCAACAACTTCTTCAACAAAAGTATTCCACTCACCGCATGACGGGCACTTGCCGATCCATTTTGGTGATTCGGCACCGCAATTCCGGCAGAAAAATACTGTTTTTGATTTTGACATTATCACTTATCGGTTAACTTACCGATTACCTGCGTGCTTGAGAACCCGGGGGTAAGGTCAATAGTCTGCACCTTGCCTCCCCAGGATGTAACCAGGTCATGGCCAACAATTTCAACTGGCTTATAATCGCTTCCTTTCACCAAAACATCGGGCCTCACTTTCTGAATGAGCTCCAGCGGAGTATCTTCTCCAAAAAGGACAATGGCCGAAGTAAAACTCATGGAAGCAAGTATATAAGCCCTCGTCTCCTCATCCAGATAAGGTCTTGACGGACCTTTGAGCCTTTTAACGGATTCATCCGTATTCAGTCCGATTACAAGCATCTCACCAAGTTCAGATGCCCTCACAAGGTAATCAACATGACCCCGGTGAAGAACATCAAAACATCCGTTTGTAAATACTATTTTGCGGTTTTTAAAACGAGCCCGGGCCAGCCACCTGTCCAGTTCCGATCCTGACAGGATCTTCCGCCTGATTATATCAATTTTATGACTCATGCATTTGCATCATACTAAACGGTTGGTGATGCTATCGGGAAAAATGATAATCGGTCTGTGACTTTTTGCCGCTTCCAACTCAACCATAGCATATGACATTATGATCACAATATCCCCGACGACCACCTTCCGTGCAGCCGGGCCATTGAGGCATATGACACCAGTGCCGCGTTCGCCTTTTATGATATAGGTTTCAAGCCTTTCCCCATTGTTAATATTTACTATCTGTACCTTTTCATTTTCAATCAGGCCGGCGGCATCCAGCAGGTCTTCATCAATTGTAATGCTGCCAAGATAATTCAGGTTGGCTTCAGTGACCGTGACGCGGTGGATTTTTGATTTAATGACCTCTATATACATATGGGGCAAAATTACTAAGAAAAACTGACATTGTCTATAAGCCTGACTTTGCCGACCTTCACTGCCACACAGCCGATCTTACCCCCTGGTTCATTCCAGGATGTAACGGGTTGAAGTGTGGAATCATCGGCAATTTCAAAATATTCTGTTTTCAAAAACGGATCTTCATTGATCCGGTCGGTTACAAATTTCCTGATCTCATCCGGTGTATGGCCCGGGGCCATATCCCTTGCCCGGAAAAGCGCGGCGGAAATATGCCTGGCATGTGCCCGCTCATCAACCGTCAATAGCGCATTTCTGGAACTCATGGCCAAACCGTCGGGTTCACGTACGATGGGGCAAGTAACTATTTCAACCGGCAAACTTAAGTCCTTTGTTACCTTTTTCAATATGGCCAGCTGCTGGAAATCCTTGAGTCCAAAATAAGCACGCTGAGGCTGCACGATTTCAAATAACCGGGTAACAACCTGAGCAACACCATTAAAATGACCCGGGCGGTGCTTGCCCTCCATTACGGTTCCCAGTAAACCAAAATCAAAGACACGGGTGTCAGGTTCGGGATAAACTTCCTTCACCCCGGGCATAAAAACCACATCACAACCGGCCTCCTCCAGCAATTCAATATCCTTTTCCGGCATGCAGGGATAGTTTTCCAGATCCTTTTTGTCATTAAACTGATTGGGATTAACGAAAATGCTGACAACTGTTACCTCATTTTCCTTTTTGCAGATATTCACCAGTGAAATATGGCCTTCATGCAACGCACCCATGGTAGGAACAAATCCCGTTTTATATCCGGGTTTTTTTATGGAACCGATGAATTGTCTGAGCGCTAATACCGTTTGTGCGACTTTCATGTTTACCTCCGGCACAAAGATAAAAGAAAGTGACGAGGGACAAGGGACAAGGGACAAGAAAAAGTATTCGGTAATCGGTAATCAGTCGTGCAGTTCAATGTTCTGCAGTTATGCAGTTTATTAGAGAATTTTCTGGAATTATGCAAGACTGCCTGCATGACTTTTACCGCAGAACTGCATAACTACTTGTCCCTCGTCACTCGTCCCTTGTCCCTTCTTTAGAGAGGGTAAACAAAAATTCCAGTCCTCCTCCGGCCCTGTTCCGGACGGAAATTTCACCCTTGTGGAATTGAATGGCATTTTTAACAATCGCCAGGCCCAGACCCGTGCCTCCGCTTTTACGGTCACGCCCTTTATCCACGCGGTAAAACCGTTCAAACAACCGGGGCATATCACTGGCGGGCACACCGGTTCCGGTATCGGAAAATGAGAAGTAGTAAAATTCCTTGTCCTCGAGGTATTGATCAACCCTGATCGTCAGATTGTTTCCCCCGTGCAGTATTGCATTATCAAAAAGATTCCTGAAAATAGAATACAATAATACCGGGTTCCCTTTTAGGGGCAGGTGCCCGGGAATGGCAAGCTCAAGTGAAATATTGTTTTCTTTGAGTTGCAGTTCAAGCTCATGGGCAGTATCGCGTATGAGTTCCGGAATATCTACCATCTCAACCTGGTAGAGATTGGATGCTTCTTCTATCTTGGTCAGCAATGAAATATCATTGATCAGGTCAGCTAAACGACTTGACTGCATATAGGCACGCTGAAGAAAATCAGCCGTCTTTGCCTTGTCCGTATTTCCCTGCAGAATTGTTTCAAGGAATCCCTTGATGGAACTTACCGGGGTCTTCAATTCATGGGCAATATTTTCCGTGAGCTGTTGCTTGAGTAGTTTCCGCTTCGCCGGCTTGGTAATATCGTTGATGGAAATTTCAAATGTCCGGTCCTGAAAAACTACACTTTTTACTGAGAAAAACTTTCCGTTCTTGTTAATGACAATTTCATACGTAGGCAGTGACCCGGCCAGGTCAGTATTCTCTTTCTTCAGATTTTTGTCTACAAAATTTACCAGGGTAGCAAAATCATCGATCCTCAAAAATTCCTCTCCTGAAATAACCCGTTTATCACTGATCTGGTTAAGAAAACTGATAAAGTGGGCATTGCTGGTGATTACGGTTTTATCAGGTGAAAATATGGCAATCCCTTCATCCAGCAAATTCAGATGCCGGATTAGTTTTGCCCTTTCTGCCAGGAGCTCTTCCTTGGTTTTAATTAATCGCTTATAGATATCAATTATATCCTGTCCGATAACACCCAACTCATTCCCCGGAAAGTCCATCTCCCTGTCGATGGCTTCATTGGCCAGCGCCTTCTGGGTGAATTGCCGCAAAGTACGGATGGATTTGCCGAATTTATCGTTGATAATGATGATGGTAAAGGAGGTAATAAAGAAGATCAAAAGGATAAACAGGATAAAGACCCGATCGGGCTGAATGAATTTTCTGACTGAAAAATCATAAACCTCCGAAACCCTGACGAATATCTTGTTGAATTTTCTTGCATAATAATAGTATTCAATCCGGGTAGTTTGCGATTTTCTGATATCAGTTCCATATATTCCGGCAATCGCTTCCTGTATTTCGGGCCGTTGAAAGTGATTCTCCATCGTTGAAGGATCCTTGATCCATGAATCATACATCACTTTTCCGTCGTGTTCAATGAGCGTAATGCGAAGCGATTTCTTTGAAATGAGATTATTCAGGGAATCCATCCGCGAATAGTTCCCGGTTGAAATCATATTGTAGCGCTTTACGTAATTGTTTACCAGCACTGAGTAATTGTCGAGTTCGGTATTTAGCGCTTCTATTCGGAAATTCTTCTCATGACGGTATTCCGAAACCAGCAATACTAACGTAAAAAGCAATAAAAATGATACTATATAGAATAGCCACTTCCTGCTGTAAGAGAATAAAATTTTCATAGGTTCAGTTAATCCATTTCAAAACAATATCCATATCCTTTCCGGGTAACCAGAAATTTTCCATAATCGCCCAGTTTTTTCCGCAGACGGGTCACATGCACGTCGACAGTCCTTTCAGTAACGGAAACATCCCTCCAGATAAAATCAAGGATCTGATCCCGATCGAAAATTCTGCCCGGATTTTTGAGCAACATATATAACAGCTGAAATTCAATGGGTGTAAGGTCCTCCCTCTGTCCGTCAATTGTCAGCCGTTTCTTTTCCAGGTCAAGTTCAATGCCCGCCATCTTAATGGCATCTTCGGGTTTTTCATGGTCCGACCGGCTTTCGGCCCTTCTGCTCACAGCTTTTACCCGGGCAATGATCTCCTTTACAGAAAAGGGCTTTGTGATAAAATCATCAGCCCCCAGGGAAAACCCGGTGAGTTTGTCATTTTCTGAATTTTTGGCGGTGATAAATATGATGGGTGCAGCGATTTTTTTCCGTTTTCGGATCTCATCAGCCAGTTTGTAACCCGACATGCCTTTCATCATCACATCCAGCAGGAAAAGCTGATACCTGTCAATTTTTGTTGCCAAGGCTTCTTCACCTGAATTTACAGTATCCACGGTATAACCTTCCGATTCGAGATTGAATTTAAGGATCTCACAAATATCCTCCTCATCATCCACTATAAGAATACGGTATGTTTTTAGGTCTGTCATGATTGGGAATTACAATGAGCAAAAGTACAGCCTGTACATTACAGCTATATTACAAATTTGTGACAATATTATTACAATATGTAACGGTATATTATATGCTTAATGTAACAGTTTTGTAACATGAACTTAACATTACTGCAACAAGCGTGTAATAATCAATCCTCAATTTTGTACCCGGGAAAAACAGAAAAATCTATCCTGATAACATGAAAAAGATAATAACCATTATTTGCCTGGCCATTTGGTCATCTGAACGGATTTAGTCAATCAAGTGCAGATACACTGCAGGAAACAATCACTTCTATCGATGGAAGGCTCAATTCACTGGATGAAAGAGTCGCGGTGCATGAAAGTGATCTTGGAAAGCTCACAAAAATAAAGGTATCCGGATACATACAGGCGCAATTTGAAAGCTACCAGGATGGCCTGTTAAAGACAAATGATCCTGCGAATACATTTTATGTAAGACGCGCCAGGATAAAATTCACCTATGAACTCACCGACGGGGTAAAATTTGTATTGCAGCCTGATTTCAGCACCGGAAGTCTTTCCCTGAAAGATGCCTATGCAGTAGCTTCTCTTCCCAAACTTCCTTCACTCTCCTTATGTGCTGGTCAGTTTAACCGTCTGAATTATGAAGTGGAATATTCTTCTTCCCAGCGTGAAGTAATGGAACGGTCAAGAGTTATCCGAACCATTTATCCCGGTGAACGGGAGGTAGGCGCAAAACTCGAATTCAAGCCTGTTACCGTTCCGTTGAAACTGCAGTTTGCTGTTTTGAACGGTAACTTTACCGGTAACCAGCAAAAGGATGTGGATACCAAAAAAGACATTATGGCCCGTGCCACCTATTCGGTAGAATTACCTTCGGCCGGAATGGGAATTGATTTCGGAGCCCATGTATATTATGGCGGGCTGATGGCAAAAAACAAGTATATGCTCGACCTATGAAAATGAAATGGACAGTGCGGCCAGCAATACCGGTTCCTACCTGGACAAAAAATGGGCTGGTGCTGAAGTGCAGATCTACTTTGATCTGCTTGGGCGGTATGGCACTAAAAGGAGAATACATCGCCGGCAGAATGCATTCACCGGGGATTCCAAATCAAATCCGAACAAAATAAAAAAATTTTCCGGATACTATGCCTACCTGATCAAGAACATTGGCAAAAAGAACCAGTTTGTAGCCCGGTACGACTACTTCGATCCGAATACAACACTATCCGGTGATGCAGCAGGTAAGGACGTCTATTATAAAACGCTGACCCTGGCCTGGCAATATTACCTGAATGACAACATCCGGTTTTCACTTAATTATGAAATGCCGAAAAATGAAACCAATATCAACCTACGCGGATGACATTGCCGATAATGTGTTTACCCTGAGAATGCAGGCGAAGTTCTGAAAGAGGGACGAGGGACGAGGGACGAGTGACAAGGAAGAAAAATCTCTTCAGGGATTATCAATAGGTAGAAATGAATCACGAATGAACAGAAAAAAATCCCTTTAGGGATTAAATATCGGTAAAAAAATAAAAACAGTTAAATCGTAAAATAAATCAAAATGAAAAACAAAAAATTAGTCTTAATGCCATTGCTTGCTCTGGTATTAATTGTTGGTGCTGCTTTTATGGCAAATACCAAGATCACTGTGAAAGGTTCTGATACGCTGGTTATTCTGGCACAGCGCTGGGCAGAGATATATATGAAGGAACATCCTGAAACATCAATACAGGTGACAGGCGGTGGATCCGGTGTTGGAATAGCTGCCCTGATCAATGGCACAACCGATATTGCCAATTCAAGCCGCCCGATAAAATCAACCGAGGTGGAAAAGCTAAAGGCCCGGTACAATACATTGGGAGTTGAAATTCCATGTGCCAAAGACGGCATTACCATTTTTCTGCATGAAAGCAATAAAGTGCAGGAACTCAGCCTGCAACAATTGAGCGATATATACCAGGCCAAGATTACCAACTGGAAACAGTTGGGCGGTGAAGATGCACCGATCAGGCTATATGGTCGCGAAAACAGTTCAGGTACCTATGTATACTTCCAGGAAGAAGTGGTTAAAGGAGATTATGCAGCCACCTGCCAAACCCTGCCGGGAACCGCAGCAGTTGTAAATGCAGTGAAAAAAGATAAAAATGGGATTGGCTATGGCGGAGCAGCCTATGCAGCGGGTGTGAAACACTGTAAAGTTAAAAAAGATGCCAAATCGGCCGGAATATTGCCCACTGCTGAAAACATTGCCAATAACCAGTATCCCATTTCCAGATATTTATACATGTATCTTAAAAACAGGCCCACGGGTGATGTTAAGAAGTATGTCGACTGGATTCTAAGTCCTGCCGGACAGAAAGTGGTTGTTGAAGTAGGCTATTTTCCGGTGAAATAATTTCTTTCTCCAAGAAACCTGCTGTGAAAAACAAAACAAAAAATATACCCCCAATGCCGGGTGAAAAAACGGAATTTGCTCGTTTCAATCCTGAAAAAGCAGTTCCGTTTTTCGGATTGGATGGCTGAAAGGGTGATCAAGACCGTGGCCTTTTTGTCGATCACTATCGTTGTGTTGATTTTTGTTTTTGTTTTCCGTGAAACACTACCGCTGTTTTCATACGCAAAATAAGGAAAATGTTACAGCCGGGAATACAACTGAAGTTTCTGACGGCGGATTGCAGCCGGAATCCTATTCGTCCGGTGAACCGGAATCCGCTGATCTGAAACCTGAAACATACGGCGCCCTTCCGGATTCAATCCCGGAAAAAGTTGAAGATTCCGCTGCAATACCGGCAGAAATAACGGCATATATTGGATCGTTGCCACAAAGTGAGAACCGAAAGGCGATCGGTACTTTTTTATCAAGGGATTGGCAGCCGGTTTCTGAAAATCCGCGATACGGGCTTATGCCCTTGTTCTTCGGTACCCTGAAAGTAACGCTCATTGCCATTTTATTCGCCGCACCCATCTCCATTCTGGCCGCTTTGTATACAGCCATGTTCGCTCCAAAAAAAATCAGGGAATACATCAAACCGGCCGTTGAATTGCTGGCAGGATTCCCATCCGTAGTCATAGGCTTTTTTGCCCTGATGATCCTTGCTTCATTTTTTCAGAATCTGCTGGGATATTCAGGCCGGTTAAATGCCTTTGTAGGAGGCATCGCCATGGCTCTTGCAGCCATCCCTGTTATATATACCCTTACCGAAGATGCACTCAGTGCAGTGCCCAAAACATATATGGAGGCCAGCCTGGGTCTTGGTGCCAGCCTGCGGCAAACAGCATTCAGTGTGATATTGCCTGCAGCTACTCCCGGGATATTTGCGGCTGTATTACTGGGGATAGGACGTGTATTCGGGGAAACCATGATAGCCCTCATGGCCACCGGAAATGCTGCGCTCATCTCTGTGAATCCGTTTGATTCCGTACGGACCTTGTCAGCCACCATCGGTGCAGAAATGGCCGAGGTGGTTTTTGGAGACACGCATTACAGTGTGCTTTTTCTCATCGGATCATTGCTTTTCATTTTCACTTTCATTCTGAACGCCCTGGCTGAATTCTATTTCAGGAACAGGCTGATCAGACGTTTCCAGGGTAAACAAAGCTAAGGACCGATGGACATGAATCGAAATACAAAGGATGCTATAATCAAAAGCCTTTCTGCAGTGAGTGTGATACTCATCCTTTTCGTGACGGTTTCCATGCTGACTGTTATCTTTGTCGGCGGATGGAAATATCTTACCTGGGAGTTTCTTAGCCAGTTTCCCAGTGAAGGCATGACAAAGGGGGGCATCTTCCCGGCAATAGTCGGAACTGCCATGATGACCCTGATTATGACCGTTGCTGCGGTTCCTTTCGGTGCTATAACCGCTGTTTACCTTGCCGAATATGCATCTGAAAAATCAGTGCTGGCCAGATCCATCCGCTTTGCCGTTAAAACCCTGGCTGTTGTACCTTCAATCATCTTCGGACTGTTCGGCCTTGGATTCTTCATCAAATTCGTTGGGGTGAATATGGACAATCTCCTGTACAATGGAGATCTGCACTGGGGACAGCCCAATATTCTCTGGGCCAGCCTCACGATGGCATTGCTTACACTGCCCATCGTAATTGTTTCAGTGGAAGAATCCATTCATACGGTTCCCCGTGAAGTAAGAGAAGCCAGCCTGGCATTGGGTGCCACAAAATGGCAAACCATTAAGAAAGTAGTGCTGCCAGGCTCCATAACGGGGATCCTTACAGGCACAATCCTCGCTATCAGCCGCGGTGCCGGCGAGGTGGCACCGATCCTTTTTACCGGGGCAGCCTATTACCTGGCTGAACTGCCCAATTCACCCACATCCCAGTTTATGTCACTCGGCTATCATATTTATATCATGTCAACACAATCAACCAACGTTGATGAAACACTGCCAATCCAGTTTGCCACCACCCTGGTATTGCTGCTCCTAACATTTTCACTCAGTATGATTGCAGTAACATTGCGTTACAGGATCAGAAAAAAAGCCCGCTAAGTTTATGAAAGATATTAAAGTAAGCGTCAAGGAACTTTCAATTTTTTATGGTGCTAACCAGGCACTTAAAAAAATCAGCATGGACATTCCCGACAAAAAGGTCACCGCTTTTATCGGACCGTCGGGATGTGGCAAATCCACCTTTCTGAGGACACTGAACCGGATGAACGACCTGATTGAAAATGTGCGGGTTGAAGGTGAGGTATTTATAGATGATGTAAACATTTACCAGAAAAACATTGATGTAGTCAACCTGCGGAAAAAAGTCGGAATGATATTTCAGAAATCCAATCCCTTTGCCAAATCCATTTATGAAAATATTGCATATGGTCCCAAAATTAACGGCATTACATCTAAAAAACAGCTGGATGAAATTGTCGAAACCTCTCTGAAACAAGCAGCAATATGGGATGAAGTAAAGGACAGGCTGAACAATTCGGCACTTGATCTTTCAGGCGGACAGCAGCAACGGATCTGCATAGCCCGCACCCTTGCCGTAAATCCTGATATCATCCTGATGGATGAACCGGCCAGTGCTCTTGATCCCTTATCCACTGCCAAGATTGAAGAACTTATTCACGAACTGAAACAATTCTATACAATTATAATTGTCACCCATAATATGCAGCAGGCTGCGAGAACCAGTGATATTACAGCTTTCTTTTACCTGGGTGAACTGATTGAAATGGATAAAACACGCACTATTTTTACAAATCCATCCAAAAAACAAACCGAGGATTACATTTCGGGAAGGTTTGGGTAGGTCTATTTGAGTGTGGCTGAGTTGAAAGTCAGCAAACGTCTTTAAAATACATATAGCTAACTTTAATACAATCTGTTATGCAACCCTTTTTTCAGGATGAACTCGATAAGCTGCGGAAGAGAATAATAAAAATGTTTGATCTGGTAACTGTACAGCTTGAAAACTCAAGCCGGTCAGTGTCCAATTCCGATTTTGAAACCTCGGATCTGGCATTGCAAAACGAAAACCGGATTGACAAGCTCGACATAAAAATCGACAAACTTTGCCAGCGGATCTTTGCCCTCGCCCAGCCCGTAGCCACTGATTTGAGGTTCATCATGTCGTCGCTCCGGATTGCTAATGAAATTGAGCGCGTTGGCGATATTGCATTTGATGTGATCGGTCGCTCTGAAATGGTAAGGCCTTTCCAGGAAACCCTGGCTGAATATCAGATCCCTGGTATTTTTGCCGAGGTGATCAGCATGAGCCGGCAGACTTCAGAAGCGTATACAAACAACAACAGCGAACTGGCCAAGGAAATCATTTTAGCCTGCAAACGAAACGAAGAATTATGCAAGTCTATTTTCAATGAGGTAATCGCAAAAATGACTGAAAAGTCACAGGTCATCATCATCGCTACCGACCTCATTCTCATTTTACGCGACCTGGAACGGATCACCAATCACCTGGAAAACATTTCCGATTCCATCGTCTTCATTGTAGAAGGTAAGAGGGTGAAGAACAGGGACAAGGGACAAGGGACAAGGGACGAGTAAATCCCTATCGGATTCTCCCACTTCTTCATTGCTCGTTACTCGTCACTCGTCACTTTTTCTTGTCCCTTTCAATAAATTCCAGGTTACGTTTTAGCCCTGAAAATTTTGCCCTTTTGATGGGTGAATGAGCAAATAGGGTATTAAATTTTCTTTCATCCAGGTCATACCAATCCTGTCGTTTCATTTCAAGAAGGCCCGGCAGGGGCATTAAATCTTCCTCATTGTTTTGTGTGGACTTGCGGTTCCACGGGCAAACATCCTGGCAGATGTCGCAACCGAAAGCTCTGTTTTGAAACTTTCCGGTAAATTCCGGGCTGATGTCTTCCTTGTTCTCAATGGTGAGATAGGATATACACCTGTTTGAATTGATCGTACGGCCAGGCACAATGGCATGGGTTGGACACTCCCTGATGCAACGGTTGCAATCGCCGCAGAAGTCGGTGATGGGTTTGTCATAATGCAGGGGGATATCCACAATCAACGTACCGATGAAGAAAAAAGATCCCGATTCGGGAGAAATGAGGTTTGAATTTTTACCGATCCATCCGAGTCCCGATCTCGCGGCCCAGGCCCGGTCAAGCACTGGTGCCGAATCAACGAAACCGCGACCACCGACGGGTCCGATTGAATTCTGCATAAACCGGAGCAGATCATTCAGCTTTTTCCTGATCACATCGTGATAGTCCCTACCAAAGGCATAGGTTGAAATAACAGGTGCTTCAGGATCCCGGGAACGGGCCGGAGAAAAATAGTTAAGAATGACAGAAATAACGGATTTTGCGCCTTCCACCAGTTTTGAAGGATCGGTACGTTTGTCGAAATGGTTTTCCATATACGACATTCCGGCCTGGTAATTCGCTTCAAGCCATTGCTTAAGCCTCAGTGCATCGCCAGGCAGAAACTCTGCCCTGGAAATGCCACAACCACTAAAGCCCAGTTTTTTGGCTTCTTCCTTAATCATGGATGACCGGGAAGAAAGTTCATCCATCTTTTAAAAGATTATTTTTAGCCCCGGCATTAATGCCGGGGTAATTAAAGCCGGTTTAATTAATACCGGAGGATTCAATAAAGATAAGGCGAAGATTAAAGTCTCTTTTTTACCTCTGTTGTTTCATAACCCTCAATGATATCGCCAGCTTGTATATCATTGTAATTATGAATATTAAGTCCGCATTCCTGGCCAACAATGGCCTCTTTCACGTCGTCCTTGAACCGTTTCAGGGAAGCCAGGTGACCGGCATGTATCACAATGCCTTCACGGATGATCCTGATTTTGGTATCGCGTTTAATTTTACCTTCCTTCACCATACAACCGGCAATGGTTCCGACTTTCGTTATCTTAAATGCCTCCATCACTTCAAGGGTGGCAACGATCTCCTCCCTGATTTCAGGTGACAACATACCTTCCATGGCTGATTTGATCTCATTGATGGCATCGTAGATGATTGAATACAACCGGATATCGATTTCTTCACGTTCTGCAATACGCCTTGCCTGTACTGAAGGTCTCACCTGGAATCCGATCACAATGGCATTGGATGCCGCTGCCAGGAGGATGTCACTTTCTGATATTTGTCCAACTGCCTTATGGATCACATTCACCTGGATCTCTTCATTGGAAAGCTTGATGAGTGAATCGGAGAGTGCTTCGATAGATCCGTCCACGTCACCCTTCACAATCACATTGAGCTCCTTGAAGTTTCCGATGGCAATACGTCGACCGATTTCATCGAGAGTAATATGTTTCTGCGTCCGGAGTCCCTGTTCACGTAAGAGTTGCTCACGCTTGGTGGCGATCTCCTTGGCTTCTTTTTCTGTTGAAAATACGTTGAACTTGTCGCCGGCCTGGGGTGCACCATTCAATCCGAGTACCAATACGGGATCGGACGGGCCTGCGGCTTCGATCTTTTTACCCCGCTCATTGTACATGGCCTTTACCTTGCCAAAGTTATGTCCGGCCAGCACAATATCTCCTACCTTCAGTGTTCCTGACTGTACAAGAACCGTGGCCACAAATCCCCTTCCCTTATCGAGTGAAGATTCTATGATCGTACCATTGGCCAGTTTGTCGGGATTGGCCTTCAGATTCAACAATTCAGATTCGAGGTATACTTTTTCAAGCAGGTCATATATGTTCAATCCGGTTTTTGCAGAAATCTCCTGTGACTGATATTTACCACCCCAGTCTTCCACCAGGATGTTCATATTGGCCAGGGATTCCTTGATTTTTTCAGGATTGGCAGTAGGCTTGTCAATTTTATTGATGGCAAATACCATGGGAACACCGGCAGCCTGGGCGTGGTTGATGGCTTCAACAGTTTGGGGCATGATGCCATCGTCAGCAGCAACCACAATAATAGCCACATCGGTGATCTGGGCACCACGGGCACGCATGGCAGTGAACGCCTCATGTCCCGGTGTATCCAGAAATGTGATCTGCCTGCCGTCTTTTAATATTACGCCATAGGCACCAATATGCTGGGTAATGCCACCAGCTTCACCGGCAATAACATTTGCAGAACGGATATAATCAAGCAATTTTGTCTTTCCATGATCAACATGGCCCATTACAGTTACAATCGGGGGTCGGGGCAACAGGTCTTCGGGATCTTCAACTTCTTCTTCCTGTTCGTCTTCTGCATCAACCGTAACGAATTCAACCTTATAGGCAAATTCCTCAGCCACGAGAACAAGGGCCTCAGCATCGAGACGCTGGTTAATGGATACAAAAAGTCCAAGGCTCATGCAGGCTGCAATGACTTCATTTACCGGAACATCCATCAGTGTTGCCAGTTCATTCACAGTAACAAACTCAGTTACACGGAGGATATTCTTTTCGCTTTCTTTCTTTTCTTCTTCCTGTTGCAACCGCTGACTGACTATATCACGCTTTTCACGGCGGTATTTGGCACCCTTGGTTCTGCCCTTTGTCCCAATCCTGGCGAATGTATCCTTTATCTGCTTGTCAACATCTTCCTCACTGATCTCAAAACGATAGCCTTTTCTTTTCTTCTTCTTCTTTTTGTCCTTTATGACCTCAAGATCAGCAGTTCTGGGCGGCTTTTCAACGCTTACCCGCTGTGTGTCCTTTTTAATTCTCTTTCTCTTTTTCTTTTCTGCGCTGTCATCCTTATCTGCACCGGCGGGTTCCAGGCTCATTTTGCCAACAACGGTGGGACCTGCCAATCTATCAGCTTTTGCCTTGATCACTTCTGGCAGTCTGCCACCTGTTCTTGGCTTGACATCCTGTGGTTCATTGGCCTGTGTTCTGTCAGCAGTTTCACGCTGTTGCGTGGATGTTCTTGTCCTTCTTTCCACTTCCAATTGTTCCCTGGTCTTTTTGGGAGGCCGGGTACGTTGGTTCATGGCGTCAAGATCGATTTTTCCAACCACCTTAACTTCAACATCCTTAATTTCCTGTTTGTAGAAAATTTCCTCCGGCTTTGCGGGAATAATATCCTGTACCGGTTCGGGATTAATTTCTTCTGCAGGTTCCGGAACAATTTGCTTTGGAGCTACTTCTACCGGTATTATTGTCTCTTCCTTAATCACCTCAGGCTCCGGGATTTTTTTTGCCACAACGGGAGGAGGCACTTCTTCTTTTGCGGCTTCTTTTTCCTTCTTTGGAGGAGGTGGAGGAGGCGGTGGCGTATGTTTTTTGGGCGGATTCAGCTTATCCATGTCGATCTTCCCGACCACATTAATCCGGATGGTTTCCTTTTCTGCCGGATGTTCTACTTCCGGCTCATGATGCACTGCAGAGGCACGCAGGTCCTTTACCAGCAATTCCTCTTCGAAATCCTGTGGCTCGGATTCTTTTTCATGGTGGATATCGCCTATCGATATGGTTTCAAGCTTTTCATGCTTGTTCCGGAGATTGAGTTTCTCCGATTCCTTTTTCACATTCAGGTCAGAATTAAACTCCTTTAACAGCATATCAACCTGCTCAGAGGTGATCTTCTCATTCGGATTTGAATCGATCTTCACCCCTTTTTTATGCAGGAATTCCACAATGGTGGATATTCCCACATTGAGCTCTCTGGCTATTTTGCTTAATCTTGTTGTTGTTAGTATCTGACATTCGCGAACTATGGTTGTTTTTTAACGGTCAAAAATAGTAATTCCGACTAATATAATTGTAATCCAATCATTTATTCGAACTCAGAACGCAGAATTTTAAGAACTTCCCTTATCGTTTCTTCTTCGAGATCAGTACGTTTCACCAAATCTTCAGCATTCAGGTTTAAAACACTGCGGGCAGTGTCACAACCAATGGACTTGAGTTCATCAATGATCCATCCGTCAATTTCATCGGCAAATTCTTCAAGGTTTACATCTTCCTCATCGGCATAATCTGTTTCACGGTATACATCAATTTCATACCCTGTGAGCTGTCCGGCGAGCTTAATATTTAGCCCTCCCTTTCCAATAGCCAGTGATACCTCGTTGGGTTTCAGATAAACATCAGCTTTTTTGGTCTTCTCATCAATTTTGATGGAAGAGATCTTGGCAGGACTTAAGGCCCTGGTGATATATAACTGCAGGTTATTGGTATAATTAATCACATCAATATTTTCATTCTTCAATTCCCGCACGATCCCATGGATACGGGATCCCTTCATTCCAACGCAGGCGCCAACAGGGTCAATACGCTCGTCATACGATTCAACGGCAACTTTTGCCCTTTCACCCGGGATCCGAACGATCTTCTTGATAGTGATCAGTCCGTCGAAAATTTCAGGAACTTCCAGTTCAAAGAGTCTTTCCAGGAAAACCGGAGATGTACGGGAAAGAACAATAAGCGGGGTATTGTTGCGCATTTCAACCTTGATCACTACCGCCCGGATATTGTCACCCTTGCGGAAATAATCGGTAGGTATCTGTTCGCTTTTGGGAAGGATCAATTCATTACCTTCCTCATCAAGAACGAGTATTTCGCGTTTCCAAACCTGGTATACTTCACCGGTGATGATATCTCCGATGCGTTCCTTGTATTTTTGAAAAATGTTGTTCTTCTCCAGATCAAGGATTCTTGCGGTAAGATTTTGCCTGAGGGCTAAAATAGCCCTTCTGCCAAAATCAACCAGCTTAACCTCATCCGTTACCTCTTCGCCTTCTTCATAATCAGCATCAATCAACTTTGCCTCTGAAAGGGATATCTGTTTGTTCGGGTCTTCAACCATACCGTCGGCAACAACTTCACGGTTACGCCAAATTTCAAAATCTCCCTTGTCAATGTTAATGATTACGTCGAAATTATCAGCTGAAGTAAACATTTTCACAAGCATACCGCGGAATACATCTTCCAGAACACTCATCATGGTAGCCCGGTCAATGCTCTTCAGATCTTTAAATTCTGAAAAAGTTTCGATCAAGTTAAGGTTTTCCATGTGTACACATTATTTTTTTAAACTAATCACAATTTTTGCGGCTTTTATTTCATTAATCCGCTTTTCAAATAATCTTTTTATGACGACCTTCTTACGAGTCAGGGCGTCTTTTTCAATTGATTCAATTTCAAGTGTGATGGATCCTGCTGAAGCATTTACCAGTTTACCGGTAGTTTTTAATCCATCAAAGGTAATTACATCCAGCCACCTGCCCAGGTTTTTTTGGTACTGCTCCGGTTGTTTTAGCGGATTGTCCAGGCCCGGTGAGGATACTTCCAGTTCATAGTTCTCTGTCTCACGATTGAACCGCGATTCAATAAACCGGCTGACAGTGATACATTCTTCGATGGTGATCCCTTTCATGCTGTCTGCATGCACCGTTATCCGGTTCCCCGGACTCACTGTAACATCCACAAGGAAAAGTCCGCGCTTCGGCAATTCATCCTGAAGGTAAGACCTCACTAATTCAACCTGTATCATCGATCAGTTCAAGTAACAAAATAGGGGACAACTTGTCCCCTATTCGTGATAATTCTGCGCAAAGATAAAAATAATAATTCATTTCACAAAACAATACCTTTTATTATACAAACGGAAAATTGGTTTTACCGAAGATTATTCGGTAATTTGTAGTATGTCAACCATCATCAACAAACGGAAGATTATCAACGACCCTGTTCATGGGTTTATTATAATTCCTACCCCCTTTATTTTTGATTTGCTTGAGCATCCCTACGTGCAGCGACTGCGGCGTATTAAACAGCTTGGACTTACCAGCCTTGTTTATCCGGGTGCGACGCATACCCGTTTCCAGCATGCATTGGGGGCGGTGCATCTGATGGGACTTGCCATCGAAAATATCCGTCAGAAAGGTACAGAGATCACCGAAGAAGAGGCTGAAGCAGTGACTGTGGCTATCCTGTTGCATGACATCGGCCATGGACCATTTTCTCACGCCCTTGAAGAAAGCATGATCGCAAATGTAAGCCATGAGGAATTGTCGCTGTTGCTGATGAATAACCTCAACAGCGAATTTGGTGGCAAGCTTACCATGGCTCTGTCAATTTTCCAGAACCAGTACTCGAAGAAATTCCTCCACCAGCTGGTTTCGGGACAACTCGACATGGACCGGATGGATTACCTGATGCGTGACAGTTTTTACGCCGGTGTGGTGGAAGGTACTATTGGCACCGAAAGGATCATCAAAATGCTGAATGTGTTCGGATGATCAATTGGTTGTGGAAGCGAAGGGAATTTATTCAATTGAAAAATTCCTCATAGCCCGCCGTTTGATGTACTGGCAGGTTTATTTCCATAAGACCGTGATTTCAGCTGAAAACCTCCTCGTAAAATTGCTTCAACGTGCCGGGGAAGTGGCTGAAACAGATCCTGCACTTTCAGCAACACCATCATTGGAATATTTTCTCCGGAACAAGATCACCCGCAGGAAAATGAAAGATCACCCGGAGGAGACGCTGAAATACTTTGCCAATCTCGATGATGATGACATTATGGTTTCAGCCAAAGCATGGGCCCATCATCCCGACAGGCTGATATCACTTCTGGCGGATAATCTCATCCGGCGGATTCTGCCCCGGGTGAAAATCCTGGAAGATCCCGTTCCGGATGACCGCATCGGAAAACTCAGGCATACAGTGGCCGAAAAATATGAACTCGACCTTAAAAGCACTGAATATCTCGTATATGCCGGAACCATTGCCAATAAAGCATACAGCATAACCACAGATACAATCAAGATTCTTTATAATACAGGAGAAGTAAAAGACCTGGCTGAAGCATCCGATATCTTTCAGATCCAGAATCTGAATGAGACCCGGAAAAAATATTTTATATGCTTTCCCAAAGATTTTGGGTTAAATTATTAATTTTATGCCCTCTGAAAAAGTCATGACCGAATGAAGTTCACAGCCAAAATTATTGCTGATTTTACCAAAGGTGAAATAATCGGTAACCCTGATGAAGTTATCACAGATATATCAAGAATAGAAGAAGGTAAGAAGGGTACCCTTGCTTTTCTTGCTAATCCCAAGTATGAAAAATATTTATACAGCACCGGTGCGTCCGTTGTACTGATAAATAAGGATTTTCAGATAAACGGGCAGTTGAATAGCACCATTATCCGCGTGGACAATGCCTATGATGCATTTACCTCCCTGCTTGAACTGTATGCAAAACTTACCCCTGAGAAGGTTGGCATAGAGCAGCCTTCCTATATCAGCCCTACTGCTAAAATAGGTGAGAATGTATATATAGGTGCCTTTGCTTACATCGGTGAAGGGGCTGTGATCGGAAAAAATGTAAAGATCTATCCGCAGACATATATTGGCGATTTCACACAGATCAAGGACAACTCGGTGATCTATCCGGGTGTTAAAGTTTATCATGGATGCGTGATCGGGTTGGACTGTATCATTCATTCAGGCACGGTGATCGGTGCAGACGGTTTCGGTTTTGTTCAGCAGCCCGACGGTCAGTACAGGAAAATTCCTCAGGTGGGAAATGTAATTATTGAGGACCTGGTTGAAATCGGGTCAAATGTCACAATTGACAGGGCCACCATGGGATCAACCATTATCCGCAGGGGATCCAAATTTGACAACCTCATCCAGATCGGCCATAATGTTGAGATCGGTGAAAATACGGTTGTTGTCTCCCAGGCTGGTGTTGCCGGATCAACAAAAGTCGGGAGCAATTGTATGATCGGTGGTCAGGTAGGACTGGCGGGTCATCTGAAAATAGGAGATAACGTAAAGATCGGAGCACAATCAGGAGTGAGCAATAACCTGAAAGACGGAGAAACCGTTCTGGGCTCTCCTGCTCTCGATGCCACCAAGCAAATTAAGGCGATGATTGTATATAAATCCCTGCCTGAAATGAGCAAGAAACTGGCTGAGTTAGAAAAGGAAATCAAGGAACTTAAAAAAAAGCTGCCACAGGGATAAGGCCTATCCTCACTAATTAACTGCTCATTTTCTTGAGATTAAATAATTTTTTATAATTTCGCCGTTGTTTTTAAGGTAATTTACTTAGTACTAAAATAATGGCTGATAAGCAAAGAACGGTTGCCAAACCGGTAAGTCTTAAAGGTAGAGGATTACATTCAGGAGTAGAAGTTGAGGTTAAAATTTGCCCCGCCCCCGAAAATCATGGATATCAGTTTAAACGCATTGATTTGGAAGGCACCCCGGTTATCAGGGCGCTGGCCGAATATGTAAAAATCACTGAACGCAGCACTACCATTGTAGACAAAGGCGCATCCATTACAACCGTGGAACATTTGCTTGCTGCCCTTTACGGGATGGGCGTTGATAATGCCCTGATGGAAATTAACGGCCCCGAAGTTCCTATCATTGATGGTAGCGCAAAGCCATTCGTAGAAGCAATTCTTTATGCAGGCATTGTGAGTCAAAAGGCTGAACGGGCTTATTTTCAGGTTAGGGAAAAGATTGAATTCCACGAAGAAGCAACCGGCATTGAAATTATTGCTTATCCCGATGACGAATTTTTATTGGATGTACATATTGATTACAATTCCAAGGTTTTAGGACATCAATATGCCTCGATGAAAAATATTAACCAGTTTGAAAAGGAGTTTTCAAGCTGCCGTACGTTTGTGTTTCTGCATGAAATTGAATTTTTGCAGAGAAATAACCTGATCAAGGGAGGAGACCTTGACAATGCCATCGTAATCATTGACCGGCAGGTTTCACAGGATGAACTCGACAGGATGGCTGAAGTCATGAACAAGCCAAAGATCAAGGTTAAACCGGAAGGCATTTTAAACAATGTTGACCTTTCCTTCAGCAACGAACCGGCCAGGCATAAACTGCTTGATGTTATCGGCGATCTTGCACTTTGCGGGGTTCGGCTTAAGGGCCGGTTTATCGCCAATAAACCCGGTCATCATGCCAATGTTGAATTTGCAAAATTGATCCGGAAGAGCATCAAAGCAACTCATCACAAGCCTTTGGCCCCGGCATATGATCCGGACAAAGAACCCCTGTTCGATATCAATCAGATCATGAAACTGCTGCCCCACAGGAATCCGTTCCTGATGGTTGACAAGATCATGTCAATGGATAAATGGACCATTAGCGGGATAAAAAATGTAACCATGAACGAAGCGTTTTTCGTGGGTCATTATCCCGATGAACCCATTATGCCGGGAGTTCTCCAGATTGAAGCGCTGGCCCAGGTGGCCGGAATTTTGTTGCTGAGCTCTGTGCCCGATCCGGAAAATTTTCTTTTATACTTTATGCGAATAGATTCCGTTAGATTTAAACGCAAGGTTGTCCCGGGCGATACCTTAAATATCCGGATGGAATTGAAGGAGCCTATTAAACGGGGCATCGGATTATGCAAAGGGGAGGGATTCGTGGGTGACCAGCTGGTTATAGAGGCTGAGTTTATGGCACAGCTTGCACGGAAACCTGTCATTTGATTATTTTATATTTTCTAAACTTTAAATTCTTTTCATGAGTAATCAACCACTTTATTCTCTTCACCCCGATGCCAAGATCGGTAAACAAGTTGAAATAGGACCGTTTACTACTATATATGGAGATGTCGAAATTGGTGATAATACCTGGATCGGACCCAATGTTACAATCATGGATGGTGCCAGGATTGGCAAAAACTGCCGGATTTTCCCGGGTGCTGTCATTTCCGGTATACCTCAGGATCTGAAATTCCAGGGCGAAGTTACCACCGCAAGGATAGGCGATAATACTACTATCCGTGAATATGTTACGGTAAACCGCGGTACCAAGTCCAAAGGCACCACCACGGTGGGAAGTGACTGCCTGATACAGTCGTATGTTCACATCGCCCATGACTGCGCCGTAGGAAATAATTGCATTTTATCAGGTTATGTTGGCCTTGGCGGAGAAGTGGTTATCGAAGACTGGGCAATCCTTGGAGGTGGAAGCCTCGTGCACCAGTTTGTGCGTATCGGCTGCAACGTGATGATTCAGGGGGGCTGTAAGGTAGTAAAGGATGTTCCTCCCTATATTATGGCCGGAAGAGATCCGGTTGTTTACGCAGGTCTGAACCTGGTAGGACTGAGAAGAAGAAATTTCTCTTCCGAAAAAATACAGGAATTACAGGAGATATACCGCACCTTATATATGAAGGGCTTTAATAATTCAGATGCCCTGAGAAATATAGAAGCCAGTTTTCCTGTCTCAGTAGAACGCGATCATGTGATTGCTTTCGTACACCAATCCGAAAGAGGGATCATCAAGGGACTTCTTGATGATGCAGATTGAGTAAGAATTTATCAGCGAGAAGCTGCGACAGACCCCGCCGATGGCGGGGTTTTTTTAACGCAACGGATACTAAGATTAACCAAGGCCTAAGAGAGGTCTCAGACAGTCTCATTGCATTCGATCTACCATTCGAAAACACAATAGTTTATTTTGCCACTAAGGCTCCAAGGCACAAAGGTTCTCATTGCATTCGATCTGCGAAATCTGCGAGATCAGCAAGAGAAAAAAGCCCCGTTAAATTCAATTCATCTGCGAAATCTGCGAAAATCAGCGAGAAAAAAAGCCACGTTAATCCATTAACTCCGCGAGATCAGCGAGATATACCACGACAGGGATTCCACCCCTCTGCTTCAATTTTGATCTCACTTCCTCCGGAAGTAACCATATGAATACCTGCCGGGGCATCCTGCATATGCCCTATAATTGAAATTTCACTGCGGTTGCCAATTTTATCATAATGGGCAACCGGAACAGTGAAAAGCAATTCATAATCCTCGCCGCCATTAAGTGCCGTGATAATGGGGTCAATTTCAAATTCACCGGCCGCCCTCTTTGTTTCACTGTGAATGGGGATCTTATCCGCGTAAATTCTGCATCCTTTTTCAGAAGCCTGGGAGATATGCATCAGCTCTGAGGACAATCCGTCAGATATATCGATCATGGAAGTGGGTTTAATCTCCAATTCCCTGAAAAGGTCAACAATATCCTGTCGTGCTTCCGGTTTAAGCTGGCGTTCCAGTACGTAATCATATCCCTCCAGTGCAGGTTGCTGTATCTTGTGCTTTTCAAATAACAACCGCTCTCGTTCCAGTATCTGAAGACCCATATAGGCTCCTCCCAGATCGCCTGAAACACATATCAGATCATTGGTCCCTGCACCATTCCTGTAAGTCAGGTCCTTTTCCTGCCCCTCACCGATAGCAGTGCATGAAATAATCAATCCGGTCATGGAAGAAGTAGTATCCCCTCCCACCAGGTCCACCCCATATGCAGCACAGGCCAGCCTGATCCCGGAATAAATTTCTTCCATCATACTGATTGTGAATTTACGGGAAATGGCCAGCGAAACAAGTAATTGCCTTGGCCGGGCATTCATGGCATAAATATCGGAGAAGTTCACCACGGCAGCCTTATACCCGAGATGCTTCAGGGGAGTATACACAAGGTTGAAATGAATACCCTCCGCCAGAAGATCAGTGGTTACCACTACCTTGCCTGAACCATATTCAAGTACTGCAGCATCATCGCCTATCCCTACCTTTGTGGACGCATTGATAGGACGTATATCCCTGGTCAGATGCCTTATCAGTCCAAATTCTCCAAGACTCGAAATTTCGTCATGTTCGCGTTCCTTTTCACTCATACCAATGCTTACAGATATTTATAAACCCCGGTAAATATCAGGATAAATTGATTTAGATTTATTATATTTGCCATTATTTAGAATAATTCTAAATACTCTAATATCATGAGCATCACTAGATATTAAAATTTGGTACGATGGAAGAGAGTAAGGATCAAATACTGACGGAGGTTACCAAAGCAGACTATAAATACGGCTTTTTTACTGACATTGAAACAGATACAATTCCCAAGGGATTAAGTGAGGATGTAGTACGGTTGATCTCTGAAATAAAGAAAGAACCTGAATTCATGCTTGAATTCAGACTGAAAGCCTACCGGCACTGGCTTACGATGAAGATGCCACAATGGGCACATCTCCGTATCCCGGAGATCCGTTATGAGGATATCATCTTTTATGCTGCGCCAAAGCAGGTTGTTGGCCCAAAAAGCTTGTCGGAAGTGGATCCTGAGCTACTGCACACCTTCAACAAGCTTGGCATTCCGCTCGAAGAACAGAAACACCTGACCGGTGTCGCGGTGGATGCCGTAATGGACAGTATTTCAGTTAAAACCACCTTCAGGGAAACACTCGCCGAACTTGGCATTATATTTTGTTCCATGAGTGAAGCCATCCGGGAATATCCCGACCTGGTAAAAAAATATCTTGGATCGGTGGTTCCCTATACGGATAATTTTTTCGCTTCTCTGAATTCGGCTGTATTTAGCGATGGTTCATTTTGTTATATTCCAAAGGGAGTCAGATCCCCCATGGAACTGTCAACCTATTTCCGGATCAATGCCGCCAATACAGGGCAGTTTGAACGTACCCTGCTGATTGCCGAAGACGACAGTTATGTCAGCTATCTCGAAGGATGTACTGCGCCCATGCGGGATGAAAATCAGCTGCATGCAGCCGTGGTTGAAATTGTAGCACTTGAAAATGCAGAAGTAAAATATTCCACTGTTCAGAACTGGTATCCCGGTGATAAAAATGGCAAAGGCGGCATTTTCAATTTTGTCACCAAACGCGGGATTTGTAAAGGGGACAATTCAAAAATTTCATGGACACAAGTAGAGACCGGATCAGCCGTTACCTGGAAATACCCGAGCTGTATCCTGCGTGGAAACAATACGACCGGCGAGTTTTACTCGGTGGCCGTGACCAACAACTACCAGCAGGCAGATACCGGTACGAAAATGATACATATCGGGAAAAACAGCAAAAGTACTATCATTTCAAAAGGTATTTCAGCCGGCCATGGCCAGAATAGTTTTCGAAGCCTTGTGAAAGTCATCAAAACCGCCGATAAGGTCAGGAATTTCACGCAGTGCGATTCCTTGCTGATGGGAGATAAATGCGGTGCACATACCTTTCCATATATCGAAGTGGAAAATGAATCGGCCATCATTGAACATGAAGCCACCACTTCAAAGATCGGCGAAGACCAGATATTCTATTGCAACCAGCGTGGTATTGATACTGAAAACGCAATTGGTCTGATCATTAATGGCTACGCCCGTGAAGTACTGAATAAACTTCCCATGGAATTTGCAGTTGAAGCCCAGAAGTTGCTGCAGATAAGCCTGGAAGGAAGCGTAGGATAGGGACAAGGGACTAGGGACTAGGGACAAGAAAGAAAATTGCGCGGAGCGTATGTGGTAATGGCGCAATGAACAATGAACGATGAACAATGAACAATCAACTATCAACTATCAACTATCAACTATAATATGCTTGAGATAAAAGATTTACACGTTAGTATTGATGGCCGGGAGATCCTGAAAGGGATCAACCTCGAAGTGAAGGCCGGTGAAGTACATGCCATTATGGGCCCTAACGGGTCGGGCAAAAGCACGTTGGCTGCCGCGCTGGCCGGAAAAGACAGCTTTGAGATCACCGAGGGAAGCATCACCTTCCTGGGAGAAAACCTGATCGGCATGAAACCCGAGGACAGGGCCCGCAAGGGATTGTTCCTTGGCTTTCAATACCCTGTTGAAATTCCGGGTGTTTCCATCGTTAATTTCATGAAGACAGCCATCAATGAACAACGAAAATTCCGGGGCCTCGATCCGATTTCCGCTTCCGATTTCCTGAAAAAAATGCGCGACAAAAAAGAGCTTGTCGGACTAACGACCAACCTGGCCAACAGATCAGTCAACGAAGGCTTTTCAGGCGGGGAGAAAAAAAAGAATGAGATTTTTCAGATGGCCATGCTGGAACCATTGCTGGCCATTTTGGACGAAACAGATTCCGGACTTGATATTGATGCCCTGAAAACAGTGGCTACAGGAGTAAACAAACTGCGCCGGAAGGACAACGCAACCATAGTTATCACCCATTACCAGCGATTGCTGGAGCATATCGTACCTGACTTTGTGCATGTTTTGTATAAAGGCCGGATTGTGAAATCGAGCGGTAAAGAACTGGCGCTCGAATTGGAGGAAAAGGGATATGAATGGATGGAACAGGAAGCTGAATAAAACAATTTGATCACATTTTCAATGAATGAACCCATTTTTGCCATGGATATTAAACAGGATCTTATCAGCTTATTCAAACAACATACAGATGTTCTCGAATCTGGTTCGGGACATATACTAAATACATACAGGGAACAGGCTTTTCGTGATTTTGACCGGTTGGGGATACCTACAATTAAAAACGAGGCTTATAAATATACCCCGCTTGACAAATATATGCAGGGAAACTACGAGGTGGAGCTGAATGCCAATCCCTTTAAAATTGATCTGCATGACATTTTCAAATGTGATATTCCTGAACTCGAAACCCAGGTTGTTCTTGTGCTCAATGGCTTCTTTTATTCAGTTAACCAGACAGAACAGCTACCCAAAGGTGTTATAGTCTGTGGTCTGAATGAGGCTTCGGAACGCTATCCGGATCTATTTCACAAGCATTATTCACATTATGCTGATACCTCTGCTGACGGACTCGTGGCATTGAATACCCTTTTTGCACAGGATGGAGTGTTTATCTATGTACCCAAAAATACTGTGGTGGAGAAACCCATCCAGATCATTAATCTGAGCCATTCCTATAAAAATCTCCGCATTACGCGGCGAAACCTTATTGTGGCTGAGGAAAATGCGCAGGTGAATGTGGTAGTGTGTGACCATACCCTTTGCCACCAAAGCTATCTGGCAAACTCCCTTACCGAGATATATGCCGGCAAAAACTCGATCATTGACTATAACAGGCTGCAGAATGAAAATAACCTGTCCACTCAAATCAATAATCTCTTTGTTCACCAGGAAGAGAGCAGCCGTTTTACCGAAAACAGTATTTCCCTCCATGGCGGATTGATCAGGAATAACATTTATGCAAGCCTGCAGGGCATCCATTGTGAAACTAATCTTTACGGCCTCTTCCTTTGTGATGAGAAGCAGCATGTGGCCAATTACATCCTTGTTGACCATGCTTTCCCAAACTGCACATCCAATCAATTATTCAAGGGAATACTGGATCATGATGCAACCGGCTCGTTTAATGGCAAGATCCTTGTGAGGAAAGATGCACAGAAAACACTGGCTTATCAGAAAAATAACAACATTTTACTTTCTTCTGCTGCCCGAATGAATGCGAAACCGCACCTTGAAATCTATGCGGATGACGTAAAATGCAGCCATGGAGCAACCATAGGCCAGCTCGACATGGAGGCAATGTTCTATCTCCGTTCACGTGGCATAGGAGAAAAAGAAGCCCGGCATCTTTTAATGTATGCATTCGCCAATGAAATTGTGGGAAAAATTACAATCCCAGTTTTAAAAGACCGTATCATTGAACTGGTAGATAAAAGGCTCCGGGGCGAACTTTCCCGGTGCAATAATTGCGATATTCGCTGTGCCTAGTAAAATCATTTTCATGAATTATGATGTTCATAAGATTCGCAGGGATTTTCCCATACTTCAACAACAAGTATATAACAAGCCCCTGATCTATCTCGATAATGGTGCAACCACACAAAAACCCATGCAGGTTATCGATTGTGTGCATGACTATTATACAATGAAAAACAGTAGTATACACAGGGGTGTGCATTACCTCAGTGAAATGGCTACCGAAGACTATGAGGATGCCCGCAAGACTATCCAGCAATATATTCATGCTGCCCATCCGTATGAGGTTATTTTTACTCCCGGCACAACTGCTTCTATCAACGGATTGGCCTTCTCCTTCGGAGAAATGTTTATTCATGAAGGGGATGAGATCCTTGTAACAGAAATGGAACATCATGCGAATATAGTCCCCTGGCAAATGCTTTGTGAACGAAAGAAAGCCGTGCTGAAGGTAATTCCTTTCAATGAAGACGGTGAGCTGGAACTGGATAAGCTGGATACCCTCATCACAAAAAGGACAAAACTGATAGCTGTTATCCATATTTCCAATGCACTGGGTACTGTGAATCCGGTTGAATTTATAATTCAAAAAGCCCATCAGCAGAATATTCCTGTTCTTGTTGACGGGGCGCAGTCAATCCAACACCATGCCATCGACGTTCAGAAAATGGATTGTGACTTTTATGTTTTCTCCGGTCATAAGGTTTATGGGCCAACCGGTATCGGCATATTGTATGCCAGGGAGAAATGGCTTGAACTACTGCCTCCTTTCCAGGGTGGCGGTGATATGGTAGATAAGGTAACTTTTGAAAAAACGACCTATAATACCCTTCCGTTCAAATTTGAGGCGGGTACGCCTAATTACATTGGTGCAGTAGGAATGGCAACTGCATTGAAATATGTATCCTCCATTGGTCTTGACAATATATCCCAATATGAGCATTCACTGCTTGAATATGGAACTGAACAGCTTTCCGGCCTGGATTTTGTTACACTATATGGAAAGGCGAAAGTGAGGAGTTCAATCCTGTCATTCAACCTGCAGGGAGTTCATCAGTACGATGCCGGAATGGTTATGGATAAAATGGGAATTGCCGTTCGAACAGGAACACATTGTGCCCAGACTGTAATGCAACATTTTGGTATTGAAGGTACTATCCGGGCTTCACTTGCCATGTACAACACAAGGGAGGAATTGGATGAACTTGTTGCAGCGGTGAAGAAAGTGAAAACTATGTTTAGTTGAATTTCGTATAGTAAACTATTATTTATTCTTAATTGTTTTAGATCAGTGAAGGACATAAACGACATACAGCAGGAGATTGTTGAAGAATTCGAGGTTTACAATGACTGGATGGATAAATACAATTACCTGATCGATTTAAGCCGGGACCTTCCAATGATCGATACAAAGCTTAAGATAAAGGAAAATCTGATTACCGGCTGTCAGTCGAAAGTATGGCTGAACGCTGAATATAAAAACGGCCGGATTTATTTTACAGCCGACAGCGATGCCATCATTACAAAGGGAATTATTGCCCTGCTTATCCGCGTATTATCGGGAAGGGACCCTGAGGAAGTAATGCAGAGTGAATTGTGGTTTATTGACAAGATCGGCCTGCGTCAGAATTTATCGCCTACAAGGTCGAATGGCCTGCTGTCAATGCTAAAACAAATGAAATTGTACGCCCTGGCGTATCATACGAAGAGAGTGACAAGTGACGAGTGACGAGTGACAAGGAGAGATGAGAGATGCGATTGAGTAGGGAGTAGGTAGTCGGGAGAATTGGAGAAGAAGGAAAATCCTTCTAGGGATTAATATGGGATAGAATTCACGATTAAAATTAATCCCCCGGGGATTTGAAATTAAAATAAAACAAATGGAAAACGAAAGATCTTTGTTGTCGATTGAGGCAGAAGTGGTTAATGTGATGAAAACTACATATGATCCTGAAATACCGGTCAATATATACGATCTTGGATTGATTTATGATATTGAGGTAGATGACAATAAGAAGGTACGTGTTACAATGACACTTACCGCCCCAAACTGCCCGGTAGCAGACAGCCTTCCCAATGAGATCAGGGACAGGGTTGCAGCCATCGAAGGGGTATCCGGAGTGGATATCAATCTGGTGTTTGATCCGCCCTGGAACCAGTCGATGATGTCGGAAGAAGCGCTTCTTGAATTGGGTATGTTATAATTTATTGTGTTTATATCAAAAAAAATGTTCATTGGAACGATTTTTGTTTATTTTTGTAATATAATTACCGTTTATGAAAAAACTTTTACCCTTATTTGTCATTCTTTTCCTTTGGGCTGCTATGGTGACTGCCAATAGCCTGCCCGCTGCTTCTGAATTTAATTCCATAAGTCGCACTTACTTTCAACCCGGGCAGGATCAATTGGTTCGGGATATTGAACTTTATCCCAATCCGATAACTGATGGCCGCCTGACCATAAATTCCTCCGAAAACATTCTATCAGTTCAGATATTGAACATAACCGGTAAAATGGTTTTTAACCAGGAATTCCAGCCCAATACCAATACCGTGGACCTGGAACTGGACAAACTTGAAAAAGGTATTTACCTTGTCAGAATTGGTTTCGCCGGTAAGGAAACCCATACTGAAAAGGTTATGGTTAAATAATTCCCGCCCCAGATTTCGCAGATCTATTATTTTTACCAGGCTTTTTTTCTCGCAGATTTTCGCAGATCCCGCAGATTAATTTCTGTTTAACGGAGCTTTTTTCTCTCGCATATCTCGCTGATCTCGCTGATTGTGTGAATCCAATTTCTGTAACGGTTAATCGAATGCAATGAGATATCTCTGTGGCCTCCAAGCGTCGTTAAACTCCATCATCTCTGCGCAACTCTGTTTTAAACTTTTGGCCATCATATTTCTTTCCACATTTGTTTTCACACCGATCACCAAGATCGTGAAAACCAAATAACGCCACAAGGCGTTTATATGAGTCAAACTCCTACAGTGTAAATGTCAGACCGAAAATAAAGCTATCGGGAGAGAGATCAATTCCGAAAGAGTTATGTATATCTTTTTGATCATTATCTGTTTTTGTGACATCGCTCATAAAGCCAAACCAGCCGAATTTCGCTTCGATTGAAAGCCTTGGCGTAACATAATAATAAACGCCGGGGGACAGGAGGGCTGAAAAGCCAAATACGTTTTCGGTGTCAGTCACCTCATTGGTGAAAGTTTTATTTTTTCCAAAAGAATAACCCATGGAAGCCTCAGCAAAAATACCCCCTGTTCCGGATATCAGGTAATACCTTCCAAACGGGGCAAATACCATTTTTGAAGTCGAGCTTTTTTCGATTGTCGACTGGGGATCCTTATCAATCTGGATATCATAGCCAAGTCCGGCTCCCACGGCGATCCTTTCATTTAAAAAATAGCCCCCTGTTGGCATAATGGTAAAGTAGGTGGTAGATCCGTCTTTTTCAGTGGTACTTCCGTTTTTTGACTTATCAATAGTGCCATATAAACTGAAATGCCCGCCAATAAAGAATTTTCCTCCTGCCGGTTGGGCCAATAGATGCATGCCTGCCAGCCATGCGATTGCAATAAACATTATTTTTTTCATCGGTATTGATTTTAAAGTTTATACAAAGATACATTAACAGATAAAAAATGATATTATCTTTGACGCACGTTCATTTATTTATTGCTTATCCAGAAAGGTGGAGGGTATGGCCCTGTGAAACCTTAGCAACCCTTTCAAAATATTGAAAGAAGGTGCTAACTCCTGCTCCGGCTTGCCGGGGATAGATAAGTCGGACATCCTTGATCTCTTTTGACTTATCAGAAGGGATTTTTTTATTTTATTGCAATTGCCGTCGGCTTAAGCCGACGGCAATAGATATATTAATATTATAATTATGGAAAAGAAAATTAAGCTGGGTGTATTCGGATTTGGCTGTGTAGGCCAGGGTCTTTATAATGTGTTGCACCATACCAGGGGCATCAATGCCGAGATTAAAAAGATCTGTATCAAGCACCCCGATAAAAAAAGGCCCATTGACGCCGGTTTTTTTACAACAGACCGGAATGAAATCCTGAATGATCCTGAAATTGATGTTGTAGTTGAACTCATCGACGAGGTGGATGCCGCATTTGAAATTGTATCCTCAGCCCTTAAGAAAAGAAAGGCTGTAGTATCTGCCAATAAAAAAATGATCGCTGAAAATTTTGAAACCCTTCTTAATCTTCAGAGGGAATACAATACCTCCTTCCTGTATGAAGCATCCTGCTGCGCCAGTATTCCCGTTATCAGAAACCTGGAAGAATATTATGACAATGATCTGCTTACCAGTGTGGAAGGCATATTAAACGGATCAACAAATTATATTCTCACAAATATTTTCCAGCATAACCAGCCATTTGATGCTGCCCTTAGAAGAGCACAGGAACTCGGTTTTGCGGAGAGTGATCCGAGTCTTGACATTAAAGCCCTCGATCCCAAATATAAATTGCTTATCATCCTGGTCCATGCATTTGGGATCATTCTCAAACCCGATGACATTTTTAATTATGGCATTCAACATCTGAAGGATACCGATATCCGGTATGCCCGGGAAAAAAATTCAACGTATCAAACTGATCGCCAAATGCAAGAAAACCGATAATAAGGTGATCGCTTATTGTATGCCGCGTTTTGTTGCGCATGAAGATACACTCAACAAGGTAACTTATGAATATAACGGATTGCTTGTGGAAGGTGCATTTTCCGAGCACCAGTTTTTTATGGGCAAAGGCGCCGGAGGAAATCCTACCGGTTCAGCGGTCCTTTCCGACATTTCTGCACTGACCTATAATTACAGGTATGAATATAAAAAAATCAGCCAGCATTTGAATTATGGTTTCTCCCAGGATATAAACCTTGAAATTTTTGTAAGTTACAGGGGGAATATAAAACCTCAACTAGACGATTTTAACACCATTTCGGTAAAACATGAATCGCCTGATTTCAATTATCTGATAGGTAATATAAACCTGGCGACCCTCAAAAAATGCGGTTGGATTCACGAGGAAAACATCAGTATTGTGCTAACCGAAAATAACTTATGACAGGTTCATCCAAAGAGATTTTGAGATTAAAAAAATATTTGCTTTTTTTAGCAAAAAATATACGGAATAGCTTTTGCAATTAAGATTAAAATTTATATAAATTTACCCCTGTCTGATGATACAACCTAATTACTCTTAAAATCGTGGGAAAGAAAAGAATAATCAAATCTTATGAGCAACTGTCGGAAGAAATGGTTGAAAGGTTAAAAGCGAAGTACCCCGACGGATACGAAGAGAAAACCATTACATTCACCAACCCCAGGGGTGAAATCGAAGTTGCCATTCCCTTCGAAACGGAAGATATTTATTATCTGATCAAACTTCCCCGGACGAATGCTGCTGAAGAAGAAGAAGAAGTTGAATCATCCTCCTTTGATGAATTCGACAATTTCGAAAGCCTGGAGATTGGAGACGATGTCTCTGAAGACGAAGAATAAAGAGGTGATCAGTATTCGATATTCGGTAATCAGTAATCGGCAATCAGTAATCGGCAATCGGTAATGAGACCGTAGACTCTTGTAGATCTTCTTTTTTATTATTGATAATCAATATTATACCTTATCCTCTCGGGTTGATCGGGAATATTCATGGATATTTTCCCTGGAAGAGCCTAATCGAATGCAATGAGATTCCTCTGTGACCTCAAAAAGGCCTGGTAAAAAAACTTTTAGCGTTGCGAATACTCCGCGCCCTCCGCGTTAAAATTTTTACATACTACTTGAAAAACCAGGAACTCCAAAATTTTCTCCCGCGGATTACCGGTTCAGGTTCCAATCTATTTCCTGCAACCCATGTTTTCTCAGAATCTCATTGGTTTTGGAAAAATGCCGGCATCCGAAAAATCCATTATAGGCAGAAAAAGGGGACGGATGTGCTGCCTTCAATATATAATGCCTGTTCGTATCAATTAACGACTCCTTTTCCTGGGCATATTTCCCCCAAAGAAGGAAAATTAATCCCACTCTTTTTTCCGATAATTTGCTGATAACTGCATGTGTAAAATTTTCCCATCCTCTTTTTTGATGGGAGCCTGGTTGATTAGCTCTCACTGTTAATGTCGCATTCAAAAGCAGTACTCCCTGCCGTGCCCATTTTTCAAGGTTGCCCCCTCCAGGAATCGGAAGGCCGAGGTCCTTTTCAATTTCCTTGAATATATTTACAAGCGATGGAGGAGGAATAATACCCTGGGGAACCGAAAAACAAAGCCCATGTGCCTGTCCGGGTCCATGATAGGGATCTTGTCCCAGTATCACCACTCTTACCTGATTGAAGGGGGTGAGTTGAAAAGCATTGAATATTTTGGATCCGGGAGGGTAAACAGTGTATTTTGCCTTTTCTTCTGTTAGAAATTCCTTCAGCTCCATAAAATAGGATTTGTCGAATTCTGATGCAAGTATCTCCTTCCAGCTTTCTTCTATTTGGGGATTTACCTGCATATTTTTTCCTGTTTATTTACCGAAAGGCTTCAATTATACCTGAAAGCGTATGAATCAGGAAATAAAAATAGTAAAAGATTTCTTATTTTTGGGCTTTTACAAAAGCCTCCGGTGCATGCCGAAAAATAAAAGGATAATTATTCCCTTCATTGCCATTGCTTCCCTCATCGTAGTTACATTATTCTATTTTAGGGTGCATAAAAGGATTTCTCCTGCAGAACCCTTAAAAGCTGTGCCCAATAGTGCCATGATCATTGTTCGTGTGAATAATTACAAGGCATTATTTGAAAAGATATCGGTCAACAACCTCATTTGGAATGAACTGAAAGTCATTCCCGGTTTTGAAAAACTGAACAGACAGCTTCACTTTCTCGATTCACTTATGCAATCTGTTTCTGAGGCAGAAAACATCCTCAATAATCCGCCCTCCTTTATATCAGCTCATATTACCGGTAAAGACAGGATCAGTATACTTCATGTACTTAAGTTGCCTTCGGGTTATGGGGAAAACAGCCTGAATACCCTGATCACCCGCCTGGTGGGAAACAAGGCTGACATTGCAAACCGTGAATATGAAGGAATTACAATCCATGAAATTATTTTCAAAGGGAAAACCGGTATTGACAATTTTTTATGGGCCACTTCCCGGAATATTCTAATGATCAGCTTCTCTCCTATTATTCTCGAAGATGCCATACGCCAGGTAAATGCAGATGAATCGGTTAGCAATCTGAAAGGTTTTCCCGAAATATATGCTACAGCCGGAAAAAATGTAGACGCCAATATATTTATTAATTTTTCAAGATTTCCATTGGGCCTGGCCACTTTTGCAGCAACTGATTTTAAAGGGAAAGCCCGGTCAGCAAAGAATTTTGCCGAATGGGGAGGCATGGACCTTAATTTATTATCTGACATGCTGCTGATGAATGGATTTGTTAATCCACCTGATTCAGCACCTTCCCTGACATCGTTGTTTGTGAAGCAGAATCCCCAGAAAATTACCGCAGACAAAATATTACCCGGTTCAATAGCTTCCTTTCTTACGATTTCAATGTCCGATCCGGCAATGTATTTTACCGCATATAAGTCGTATCTGCAGGGTTTGGGAAAATTAACCGCCTATAACAATACCTTTCAGACCCTCCATGAAATCTATAAAACCGATTTACAGGCAGATTTTGCCGCAATGATAGATAATGAGCTCACCCTGGCCTACGATGCACCTTCACCCCAGGTTGACTCCACCCAGGTGTTTGTCCTTATCCGGGTGAAAAGTAAGGGGCTGGCTTCAGAAAAAATGATGTCTCTTTTGCAAAATGCCGCAACTTATGAATCAAAACCTTTATCCGACTTTACCTTCATTTATCAGCTTGATAATGAACTGAACTATAATATCTACAGACTGCCTGTCTATAACCTCACAGCAAGTCTGTTTGGCAGTATTTTCTCTACCCTGGGAGAACATTATTTTGTGCTTATAGATAATTACCTTGTTTTTGGATCCTCCGTCCAATCACTTCGTTCGCTTATTCATAACCAGGTACTGAATAAAACGCTGGAAAACGATGAAGCCTTTAAGCAATTTAAGAACAGCCTGTCGCCCCGTTCAAATATTCTTTTTTACAATAACCTGAGCAAAAGCCGCAGGGTTTTTTCTCCCTTTCTTAAAAAGAACCTTGCACACAACTGGGAAAAATACGAGTCTGTATTTCAAAAAATACCGGTTATGGGCTTTCAGATTTACACCAATAACAAAATGCTTTACAGCAACTTCCTGTTAAAATACCTTCCCATCAATTACCAGGAAACACAAACCGTTTGGGAAAGTAAACTGGATACGCTCGCCTCCTGCAAGCCGGTTTTTGTTGTCAATCAGCAAACAAAACAGAATGTGGTGTTTGTGCAGGACATGAAACACAATATCTACCTGATAAACCAGGTAGGCCGGATACTTTGGAAATTACCACTGCCTGAGCTGATAAACAGCGAGATCTACCAGGTTGACTATTTCCGTAATGGCAAACTGCAATTGCTTTTCAGTACCCGTAATAGTCTGTATCTGATTGACAGGATGGGTAATTTTGTTGACCATTATCCCATTAAGTTAAGGTCACCGGCAACCTGCGGCGTATCCGTCTTTGATTATGACAACACACGGGATTACAGGTTATTTATTGCCTGTGAAGACAAAAAAGTATATGCCTATACAAAGGAAGGGGCTCTGTTAAAAGGCTGGTCCTTTACCCAGTCGGAAAGTGAAGTAAACCAACCGGTAAATCATTTCAGGATCGGGAATAAGGATTTTCTTGTCTTTGGCGATCGGTTCCGAACCTATATTCTCGACAGGAAAGGCAATACGCGCGTTAACACCGATGTATTTTTCCCCAGATCGGTCCATAATAATTATTATCTCGATTTGCCCCGGAATGGCTCTTCACCCGGTATAATCACAACTGATACTACGGGAAAGGTATATGATATACAATTCAACGGGGAGGTTAAAACCATTGAACTGGATGAGTTCACAGGTGATCACTATTTTGATTACAGGGATCTGACCGGCGATGGCGCTATGGAATATATTTATCTCGACAGGAACAAGCTCTCGGTTTATTCCCACGATAAGAACCTCCTCTTTACATACACATTCAAGGAAATCATTGATATACGTCCCGCCATCTACCAGTTCTCTTCGGGTGATCGAAAACTGGGAGTGGTTTCCAGAAAAGAAGACCGTGTTTACCTGTTTAACAGCGACGGAAAATTATATGACGGTTTTCCGCTTCAGGGAAATACTCCATTCAGCATTGGCAATTTCGGCGATTCACTATCGAGATTTAACCTGGTTGTGGGAAGCAGGGATAACTTCCTTTACAATTACCGGGTACATTGAAAGCAATCCAAGCGGTAGATTAGAAAATTTTCCGAAAAAAAAGAGTATCTCAGTAACATTTAAACGCCTTTTTAGTATAAAGACAAGATACGAAAGGTTATTAACAGGCTGAGATTAATTTAGATTTGCGGTTAAACAATATTTTTACTTATTTTACCTTTTATATAGGCTTAATTGGTGCTATCTGTAGGTAATTCATAAAATGTAGGATAGTAGAAATATGAAAAAAATATCTATTGTTATTTTTTGCTTCTGTTTTTTGGATAGGAGCATATTCCCAGCAAGAACGACAGGTAAGCCAGTATATGTTTGATTTGATTTCAGTTAACCCCGGTTCTGCCGGAAGTTCAGGATATGATCTCCACCCATGCCATTTTAAGGCAGCAATGGGTTGGAATTGAAGGTGCCCCCCAGGATTTTGTTGTAAATCTGGAAGCCCCCTTCAAGCTTTTTAAAGCACATCATGGTGTCGGCCTTTCCATTTCAGATGATAAATGGGGTTTTAATGATGATATCAACCTTTCTCTGTCTTATGCCTATCAGTTCCAGCTGGGAAACGGGAACCTTGGTTTGGGTCTCAGTGGCAGTTTCATAAACCGGAAACTGGATCCTGAATGGAGCATACCGGATTCATCCGGACATACTGCCCCGGGACGGGATGGAGCAATTCCCGAAGGAAAACAAAGCAAAAATGTTTTTGACCTGGGAGCCGGCTTGTTTTATCGTACCGATGATTTATATGTGGGGATCTCGTCCACCCACCTGATGGAGGGTGAATTTGTTTACCAGAAAGGTACGGCCCCCGGATCGGCTGAATCAACGGATAAACTTGTCAGACATTACTATCTCACAGCGGGATATACATTACAACTGTCCAATCCGGCCTTTGAATTATTGCCCTCCATGATGCTCCAGTCTGACCTGTCTTCAACAAAAATTGATCTGAATGCGACGGTCATGTACAATAAAAAGTTCTGGGCCGGCGTTTCCTATAGGGTCGGTGCCGCTGTTGTGGGAATGGTTGGGATTGACATTCTGAATGGTGTGAAAATAGGCTATTCCTATGACTTTGATACGTCGGCACTGGATAATTTTTCAAAGGGTTCGCATGAAGTGATGGTGGGGTACAACTTCACGCTTGGCGTAGAAAAAACACCACAAAAATATAAGAGTATTAGATTTCTGTAACCAAAACAAGAATTCAATAGTATAAAAGTCTTGTTATATAGGATAAACATCTTTTGAATATGAAAAAGTTATTTTCTTTAGGTTTTGTGATTGGCACTGTTCATTATCAGTAGTTGCTCCGGAGGCTTCAAAAAGCGGTGAGCTTGACGGGAGTTGAGGGAAGACCGAAGGCATACGGGTGAGGCCGATCCTTTTGGTATGGTCTTCATTCCACAGGGTAGTTTTAACATGGGCGGCAATGACCAGGATGTTGCATGGGCGCAAACATCGGTTACCAAAACGGTTACGGTGGATCCATTCTGGATGGATGAAACTGAAATCACAAACAACGAATACAGGCAATTTGTATTCTGGGTGCGTGATTCGATCATGCGCAAGATGCTAGGTGATCAGATCTCTGACGATTATGTTGATTTCTCGAGGATGGGATCGGCAATCCCATTGACCCCCCGACGATTAACTGGGAAACCAGAATCGACACCCGTGATGAGGAAGTCAATCAGATTCTAAGTGACCTGTATCTGAATCAGCAGGAACGTTTCTATAACAAAAAAGAAATTGACACCCGTAAACTGATGTATGAGTATTTCTGGATTGACCTGAAACAGGCAGCCAAAAAATCGAACCGGTACAACTTCGATACAAAAAAATACGAAGGTTTTATTGTAAACAACCAGGGCGAAAAGGTTGAAATCAAGGACCGTTCCTCGTTTGTGATCCGTGATGTGGTAAATGTTTATCCCGATACCCTGGTTTGGATCGCCGATTTCACTTATTCATTCAATGAGCCTTACACCACCATGTATTTCTGGCATCCGTCATACGATAACTATCCTGTTGTTGGAGTATCCTGGAAACAGGCTACCGCCTTCTGCATCTGGAGATCGATGTTACTGAATGCATCCTTGCGTGCCGGCGGAAATCCAGGCGTGCATGATTACAGGCTTCCGCTTGAATCGGAATGGGAATATGCTGCCCGTGGCGGACTCGACAATTCAATGTATCCCTGGGGTGGCTATTATACCCGTAACAAGGATGGTTGCTTCCTGGCCAATTTCAAACCGCTTGCGCGGAAATTATGCCGATGACGGTGGTGTGACTACTGTAACGGTCGGCACTTATCAACCCAATGAATACGGACTTTATGATATGTCAGGCAACGTTGCTGAATGGACCTCCAGCGCATATGATGAATCTTCCTATATGTTCACTCACGACCTTAATCCGGATTACCGTTATAATGCTCGTCCCGATGATCCTCCGGTTATGAAAAGAAAAGTGATAAGGGGTGGCTCATGGAAGGACATCGGTTATTTTATGCAGAATGCGACGCGTAGCTTACGAATACCAGGATACTTCAAAATCCTATATCGGTTTCCGTTGTGTAAGACCAGTCATGGGTGGCGTGTAATACACAAAAACATTAAACAAAATAAACTTCAACTAAACGAACAACAATTATGGCAAGCTTAACAGACATCGTTGAAAGTTCCGGCTGGAAAAAATTCATGGCCAAGCTATACGGATGGGGAGCCTCAATAGTTATTGTCGGTGCATTGTTTAAGATTCAGCACTTGAAAGGTGCCGGACTGTTACTTACGATCGGACTTTTAACAGAAGCCACAATATTTTTCTTTTCAGCTTTCGAACCTCTTCATGAGGAACTTGACTGGACACTGGTATACCCCGAACTTGCCGGAATGTCGGAACAGGACGAAATGGATGAAATGAAACAAATGACTGCCGGGGTAGGTGGGCGTCCGCTCGAGCGGATCGAGGACCTGCTGGGCGACAGTGCTATCAGTGAGGCAACCATTAAGGGAATTGGAGCGGGTCTGGAAAAACTGAACACAGCTGCATCAGGTATTGCCGAAATATCCGGCGCTACGGCTGCTACCCGTGAATTCCTGCAAAATATACAAAGCTGCCGCCACCTCTGTGGGCAGCATGAATGACACTTACAATGCCACTGCACTTACTATCAAGGAATCGGCAGGAAGCCTGGCAAGTGCCTATCTGCAGTCTGCTGATCAGATAGCCAAATCAGGTTCAGAAGTAGCCGGCAATTATTTAAAAATTGCTGATACGCTCAAGGGCGAACAGGAGGTTATTGCACAGAGTGGACGCGTACATGAACAGCACCTTGAAGCACTGAACAAAAATCTGTCCGCCCTGAATGCCGTTTATGAACTACAGGTTAAGGAAGGAAGCGACCACCTGAAAGGATCCCAGAAGGTATATGCGGGCATTGAGGACATGGTTCTCCGATTGAAGGATTCAATTGACGAAACGAGCCGATACAAGGATGAAATTGTGAAACTCAGGGATAATTTATCCTCGCTCAATAACATCTATGGCAATATGTTGTCGGCTATGAATGTGATCATTAAAAAGTAATTTCTCTTATCCTTTCATAGCTATGGCACACGGCAAAGAGACTCCAAGACAAAAAATGATCGGTATGATGTATTTGGTGCTGACAGCATTGCTGGCACTGAATGTATCAACGAGTGTATTGGATGCCTTCAAGATCATTGATGAGGGTCTGGAGAAAACCGGCAATACATTGATTAATAAGAATAATGACATTTATAACGAATTTAGCAAGGCTAACCTGGCAAATCCGACCAAAACAGCTATTTGGAATAACCGTGCACTGGAAGTAAAACAGCGTGCTGATAAATTGTATAATTATATACAGGATCTGAAGTTAAAAGTTCTCAGCGATGCAGAAAAGGGTAAATCAAAGGCCATCCAGGGTAAAAACGATTGACCGCGATGAGATTAAAGCCATTGATGATTATGATACGCCTCACCAGGTGATGATTGGCAATGACCTGTACAGATAAAAGTGAGGCCCGCAAGCTCAAAAAGGAAATCGCTGATTTCAGGGAGTTTATGTTTACTCTTGTTAAGGAAAAGGAACTTCCTAAAGAACTTAAGGCATCCATATCGAAAAGTCTGGATACGAATCCCCCGACTCCGAAAAAAGGAAAGAAGATGGATCCCGAAACTGCAACATGGGAATACCATAAATTCGGGCATTCACCCCTGATGGGCTTTCTGGCCATCATGTCATCCATGCAGATTGATACGCGAAATGCGGAATCGGATATGATCAATTATCTGTATTCCCAGATCAGCGCAGGTGAGGTTAAGTTTAACCAGCTTGATGCAGTGGTGATCCCCAATACCAATTACGTTATCAGGGGTCATGACTACGAAGCCGCTATCTACCTGGCAGCAAGGGATACCACCCAGGATCCGGAGATTTATGTGGTGGAAGGTGTAAAAGAACCCTGGATTGAGGTCACTGATGCATCAGGTGTAAAAAGATTTGAGCGGAAAAAAGAATTGAACTACAGGAAACTGGAAGTTGAAAAAGGCACAGGAAAAGGAATTTATAAAGTTCCCGGCGGCACTGTTGGCTCACGTAATTGGGGCGGCATTATCCAGATCAAAGGACCCGGCGGCGACCCGATCATTAAGCCCTTTTCAGCTGAATATACAGTAGCTGAAGGAAGCGTAGTTGTTTCCGCTACCAAGATGAATGTATTTTACCTGGGTGTTGATAATCCCGTTGATATCTCCGTTTCCGGTGTTGCAGGCAACAAGATCAGGGCGACTGCTTCGAACGGATCACTTGATCCCCGTGGAACCGGTTACATTATGCACCCGAAAAGGGTTGGAAACTGCCTGATATTCGTTTCTGCTGAACTGGATGGAAAATGGACAACAGGTTGGAACAAAGGAGTACCGTGTAAAACCGGTTCCTGATCCCGAGGCCAAGGTCAACAACCAGAAAGGCGGCGGAATCGCCAAGAATATATTGCTGGCACAAAGCGGTGTGATTGCCGCCATGCCCCCGGATTTTGATTTTGACCTTAAATTTACGGTTACCGAATATACTGTGATGGCAATCGTTCAGGGTTTTGCACAGGAAAAAAGGGTAAAAGGAAATCTCTTTACCCAGGAAGTCAGAAACCTGATCAACGGCCTGAATAAAGGTAATCCGGTATGGATACAGGACATAAGGGCAGTTGGACCGGATGGTTCGGTGAGAACCTTGTCTCCAATTAATTTTAAACTGAATTAATTTAATTAACATATGAAACGAGTTGCTTTATTATTCATCGGATTGGCGATGATTGCTGTTGTACCGCAAAAGGTGAAAGCCCAGGATATTCTTACTGAAGTTTATACCCGTGAGCATATTCCCAACAAAGCCCCGGTACCTTATGCATATGTAAGGGAAGCCGATGTTATGTGGGCGAAGGATATCTACAGGATCATTGACCTGAAGGAAAAACAGAATATGCCCTTGTATTATCCCAGAAATCCTATCAACGACAGGTATAACCTGGTTAAGCTGATCCTTTGGGGAATTGACAATGAAGGCATCCGTGCTTTTTCTCAGGATGATCCGAAAAATGAATTTACTGTTCCGCTTGACAGGGCAAAAGTAGACGAGGCCCTGGGTGCAGGTACTGTAACAATTAAAAAACCGGATATCAATACCGGGCTCATGACGGATACCACTATCCAGAATGACAGGAAAACCGATGAGGTAAAACAAATCCTTGTCAAGGAAAAATGGTTTTTTGACAAGAACCATGTCAACAATGAACGTACGCATAGTAGGTATCTGCCCGATAAGGGTATACTATAAAACAGATGACCAGGGATTGCCAACGGATGCTATTATCAGACAAAAAACATTCTGGGTATATTTCCCTGAAGTCAGGCCCCTGCTGTCACGTCATGAAATTTTCAATGACAACAACGATGCACAGCGCATTTCATTTGATGACTACTTTATGCAGAGACGCTTCAGCAGCTATATTTTCGCTGAATCAAATGTATATGAAAACCGCCCTATCAATTCCTATGCCCTTGGCATGGACGCCTTGCTTGAGGCAGACAAGGTAAAGGAATATCTCTTTAACATGGAACACGATTTGTGGGAATACTAAAAAAAAAACCCGCCGAATGGCGGGTTTTTTTTATTAAATATACTCCTCCCCCTTCTCGATCCTCACATCATTTACAAAATTTTTGATCTTTTGCTCGTCCTGTTTTTTGCAGATCAGAAGAATATTATCCGATTCAACCACAATAAAATCATCCAGTCCCTGGATGACGGCCAGTTTGTTTTCAGGCAGGTTGATCAGGCAGTTCTGGGTGTTATAGGTAAACACGTTTGAACCGGTGATTGTATTATGGTCTTCATTTTTCTCAAGAATATCATATAAAGAACCCCAGGTTCCCAGGTCTGACCATCCGAAATCGGAACACAACACATGCACATTATCCGCCTTTTCCATGATTCCGTAATCAATTGAAATATTTTTGCAGTTCGGATAAGCCCTGGCAATAAAGTCAACTTCCTTTTCAGTATTGTAAAACGCTTCACCATCCTTGAACAACTGGTCCACATCGGGCAGAAAAGTATTAAAAGCCTGCATGATCGATTTAAGTGACCAGAAAAACATTCCCGAATTCCAGAAAAAGTCCCCGCTTTGAATAAACAGCTCAGCCATTTGTAAATCCGGCTTTTCAGTGAATGTTTTCACCTTTCTGAAACTCTGATTAAACTCAATCCGGGTTTTATCCCCGTTGATCTGGATATAACCATATCCTGTTTCGGGACGGCTGGGCCTGATACCCAGGGTTAGCAACCGGTCATTACCGGTGACAAATTCCAGTCCTTTATTTACCACATCCAGAAAATCAGCTTCATTAAGAATAACATGGTCAGACGGAGCTACCATGATATTTGCATCCGGGTTGAGACGTTTTATCTTATAATTGGTGTACGCAATGCAGGGAGCAGTATTGCGGCGCATAGGCTCAAGTAATACCTGGTCGGCTTTGATTTCGGGAAGCTGCCTGGCTACCAGGGCCTCATAGTCTTCGTTGGTTACAATGAATATATTTTCCACCGGGAAAACTTTCCGCAAGCGGTCAAAGGTTTGTTGGAGTAAGGTCCTTCCGGTTCCCAGGATGTCCAGAAATTGTTTGGGTTTACGGGTTCGGCTCAGCGGCCAGAATCGACTACCGATCCCTCCGGCCATAATAATGCAATAATGGTTTTTGTTCATGAAAATCAGCTTTGTAATAGTATTTGAGTGCTAGCGAATTTACTAAAATAAACCGGGCATGGTTCAATATTTTGATATAGTGTGGCAAACTGGCGATCAATGAGAGTATTATTTTGATTTTATCACTATTTTTACGGGCATGAACTTCTTTAGCATTTTCGGCCGGTATATTATTCTTTTATCGCGGGTATTCAAAAAGCCCGAAAAATCTAAAATATACTTTCAGCAAATTTTTAAAGAAATTGAAAATCTGGGCCTGAATTCGATTGGAATCGTCATCCTGATCTCCATATTCATTGGTGCAGTCATTACCCTTCAAACACGGTATAATCTTGAAAGTTCATGGATCCCTCTTTACCTGATCGGACTTACTGCCCGCGATACCATCCTGCTTGAGTTTTCATCCACCATGGTAGGTCTTATCCTTGCCGGCAAGGTAGGATCAAATATTGCCTCTGAAATCGGGCATATGCGCATTACAGAACAAATTGATGCATTGGAAATGATGGGGATCAACTCGGCCAGTTACCTTATACTGCCAAAAGTTATTGCGGCCATGGTCTTCAATCCATTCCTCACGCTGATCAGCATGGGTGTCGGTATTTTCGGAGGCTGGGTTGCTTCGGTCGTGACCGGTGCTCTTTCCTCAGCCGATTATATTTATGGTATTCAGTATTTGTTTGTTCCCTTCTATATAACCTATGCCCTGGTGAAAACCGTGGTCTATGCTTTTATAATCACGTCTGTTTCCGCCTTTTATGGTTATTATGTTAAGGGCGGTGCATTGGAAGTAGGGCGCTCAAGCACACGCGGTGTTGTTTATAGCAGTATACTTATCCTTTTGGCCGACCTGGTACTCACACAACTTATGCTCGCCTGATGATTACAGTGGATAATCTATATAAATCCTTTAATGGAGTACCGGTTCTCAAGGGCATATCCGTGACTTTTGAAAAAGGGAAGACAAACCTCATCATCGGCCGGAGCGGGTCAGGCAAAACCGTTCTCGTGAAATGCCTTGTCGGGCTATATGAGGTAGATAAGGGATCCATCCAGTATGATAACCGGAATTTCGTGGATATGAATTTCAATTCCCGTAAAGGGATCCGCCGCGAAATTGGCATGCTTTTCCAGGGAGGCGCGCTGTTTGATTCACTAACAGTGGAAGAAAATGTGATGTTCCCTCTTAATATGTTCACTGAAATGAGTTTAAGTGAAAAGCTTGAACATACCAATTTATGCCTGAAAAGGGTGGATCTCGAGAATGTAAATAAACTATATCCCGGTGAATTAAGCGGAGGGATGAAAAAACGGGTTGCCATTGCCAGGGCCATCGTGGAAAATCCCAAATACCTCTTCTGTGATGAGCCCAATTCAGGTCTGGATCCCAAAACCGCTCTCGTCATTGATGACCTTATCAGCGAAATCACCCATGAGTACGACATCACCACAGTAATCAATACCCATGACATGAATTCAGTGATGGAAATCGGTGAAAAAGTGATTTTTATTCATGACGGCTACAAGTCGTGGGAAGGCACCCGTGAGGAAATTCTCGACAGCGATGATGAGAATCTCAATGACTTTGTATTTGCTTCAAACTTTGCCAAGAAGATTAAATCGCTGACAACGGGGGGAAATCAGTAGTCGGAAGTTGGTAATCGGTGGAGGGCAGTGTGGCCTGATAAGTGACTGGTGACAAGTGACTGGTGACGGTTGACGCGGCCACATTAATCCAAATCATATACCTGATATTATATATTTTAGCACTATTTACATCTGTCACTAGTCACCCGTCACTAGTCACCCTCTTCTTAATCCTTCACCTCCTCATAATCCACATAAACGCCCGATTCTCGGTTTGTTTTTGTTGTTGCTCTGCGGAGAATAGTCGATGGAAACCTCCCCTTCCCGCTTCTTTGCCTGCTGTGCCTTCTGGTATTCTTTTTTATGCTGCTTGGCAAATTCTCTTGCCTTATCATCCATAAAATTAAAGAACATCGCAGGCAATATATATCGTGTAAATAACCGGATAATATAGGTGACAATTATGATGATCAATATAGTCCTGAGCAAAGCCATATCAACTTTTTTTGTGCAAAGATAATATTTTTTAGGGACAAGGGACTAGGGACTAGGGACAAGTAGTTGATAGTTGATAGTTGACAGTTGCCAGTTTTTCCGTATATGAGATAGACTGCAAAACTGCAAAACTTCTTGTCCCTTGTCCCTTGTCCCTCGTCCCTTTTTTTTACTACCTTTACGGGCGTTAAAAATAAATCCTGAAAAATACATGAAAGGCGACAAAATCATACTCGGGATAACCCATGGTGATATCAACGGGATCAGCTACGAGGTGATCATGAAAGCATTGGCCGATAACCGTATATTTGACTTTTGCATACCCGTGGTTTATGGTTCGCCCAAGGTCGCTGCATACCACCGGAAGGCCCTTAACCTCGAAAATTTCAGTTTTAACACCATTCGTACAGTGGATGAGGCACAGGTCCGCAAGGCCAATATCATAAATTGCATTGATGATGCGGCCCGTGTTGAATTAGGAAAATCTACTGCTTATGCCGGTGAGTCTTCTCTTCAGGCACTTGAAGCTGCCGTACAGGATATGACCGACGGTAAGCTCGATGCGCTGGTAACTGCTCCGCTCAGCAAGCCAAATGTTAAAACCGATCAGTTCAATTTTACCGGTCATACAGAATACCTGGAGAACCAGTTTAAATGCGACGGTGTCCTGATGCTTATGGTGAATGAACTCATGCGCATAGGAGTTGTAACCTCTCATATTCCGCTTGCCAAGGTTCCTGAATACATCACACGTGATACGATTCTCAATAAGCTGAAAATACTGAACAAGTCATTGCTGGCCGACTTTGTTATCCGAAGGCCAAGGATTGCTGTTATAGGCTTGAATCCTCACGCCGGAGACAATGGGCTGCTTGGCGATGAAGAGGAAAAAGAGATCATTCCTGCCATCCGGCAAGCCCAGGAAGAAAATATGATGGTGTTCGGCCCCTATCCTGCTGACGGATTTTTTGGCGCAGGCACTTACAGGCAGTTTGATGCGGTTCTGGCCATGTATCACGATCAGGGATTAGTACCTTTTAAGGCACTTACCACCGAAGGCGGAGTAAATTATACTGCCGGACTTCCCATAGTCAGAACCTCACCCGCCCATGGTACAGCGTATGATATTGCCGGAAAAAACGAAGCCTCGCCTGATTCATTCCGCATGGCCATGTATATGGCCTGTGATATTTATCAGAACAGGCTGCGTTATAAAGAAATGTCGGCCAATCCCCTCAAGTCTGTCGATGTTTCTGATTCCTGATCCTGATCGCGGTAATTATTCATAAGCTATGTACGAATATATTGAAGGTGTATTGAAAGAAAAAAATCCTGCCTACTGTGTTATAGAAACAGGCGGTTTCGGATATTTCATTCAGATTTCTCTTACCACATATTCACAGCTTGAACCTCTTACCCAGGCAAAGGTTTATCTGCACCAGGTGGTTCGTGAAGATGCGCACCTGCTTTTTGGTTTTTATGCCAAACAGGAGCGTGAAATGTTCAGGCTTTTACTTACTGTTTCCGGCATAGGTGCAAATACAGCCCGCATGATGCTTTCATCCATGTCGGCAGATGATATCAGGCAGCACATTTTGCTTGGCAATACCGCTCCTCTGCAGGCAATTAAGGGAATAGGTGCAAAAACAGCCCAGCGGCTGATTATTGAACTTCGTGATAAAGTAGGAAAGGAAAAACAGGGTGCCGGTGATTTATTTCCAATTCAAAACAATAGATTGAAAGAAGAAGCGTTATCAGCATTGGTAATACTGGGTTTCAATAAAGGTGATGCCGATAAGGTGATCAGCAAAATTCTGGTTGCTGAATCGTCCTTAACACTTGAGGATTTGATCAAGAAAGCCCTGAAACAGTTTTAAAAGTTTTAAATAACCCGAATTTGGTCGCAGGAAAGGTAAAACATATCATCTTACCACAGCCTTTATTAAAAATCCTTTTGTGCAGTGTCCTCCTCATTCTTATGTCAGGGACTGTGATGCCCGTTTTCACGCAGGTAACCCAAACATCATCGGATACAACAAAACTCACCTACCCTTTTCGCGACGTTACCAATTTCCCGTTTTCAAATTCAGGTGTTTCGTCTCCCCTGTACCTGCATAATCCGTCGAATGTTGTACAAAGCATTGTATATGATCCGGTAACCAACCAGTATATTTTCTCTGAAAAAGTGGGCAGGCTCGACTACCGGCCGCCTTCATCCATGTCACTGAAGGAATATCTGCAGTATGACCGAAAGACCTCCGTGCAAAATTACTGGGAACAAAAATCAAGGGAGAATGTAGCTCCTTCAAAATCACCCCTGCTGGGCAACATCAAAATGGGCGAATCCTTTGATAAGATCTTTGGAACCGACGCTATCAGCATAGTCCCCCAGGGATCGGCGGAACTGATATTCGGGTATAATATGTCACGAATTGACAACCCTGCCCTGTCGGAAAAAAACAGGAAGAACGGATCCTTTCTGTTCAAGGAAAAAATTCAGATGAATGTTACCGGAAGCATTGGAGACAAAATGCAGCTTGGCATTAATTACAATACGGAAGCATCCTTTGATTTTGAGAACAAAACCAAGCTGGAATATACAGGCAAGGAAGATGAAATTATAAAAAAAATAGAAGCCGGAAATGTGACTTTTTCTCTTCCCGGCACCTTGATCACCGGCAGCCAGAGCTTGTTTGGATTAAAAACCGACCTCCAGTTCGGCAAGTTGTTTGTGAGTTCTGTGTTCAGCCACCAGAGAGGACAATCGCAGCAGATTGAAGTAAAGGGTGGTGCACAGGTGAGTAAATTTGAGGTGGATGTTGCCGATTATGATGCCAATAAGCACTTTTTCCTTTCCCATTTTTTCAGGAACAATTACAATTCCTGGCTGCAGTCATTACCTTATGTAAATTCCGGTGTACGCATTCAGCAAATTGAAGTATGGATCACCAATAAATCAAGCAGTACTACCGATACCCGAAATATTCTGGCACTGCAGGACCTTGGTGAAGGTTACGGACCCCAGGGACAGCAGGATTTTGGCGGCCAGAAGGAATTTATCAGTCCGATCAGCACATTTAACGCAGCCGCTGATAATAATACAAATAAATTGTATTCGAACATGGTTGAACAGTACTCCGGCATCCGTACTTTCAATCAGATTGCCGGCTTGCTTGCTCCCCTTGAAGCTTCTTATAATTTTTACGGCGGAAGGGATTACGAAAAAGTTGAGAACTCCCGTAAGCTAAGCCAGACCGAATACACGCTAAATGAACAATTGGGTTATATTTCGCTGAATTCGGCACTCCGTTCGGATGAAGTACTGGCAGTAGCCTATGTATATACCTACCAGGGAAAGACCTACCGGGTAGGTGAATTATCCACCGACGGTGTGAGCGCTCCCAAAACACTCATAGTGAAACTGCTGAAAGGAACAAGCCTGACGCCGAAACTGAAAACATGGGACCTGATGATGAAGAACGTTTATGCCATTGGCGCATATCAGGTTTCAAACCGCGACTTTATTCTGGATATCCTTTACAGGAAAGATGAAACCGGGCGTACCGGTGAACTACATTTCAGAACCCCTGGCCGACAGCGCTTTTAACCGTCAGATATTGCTCAGGGTAATGAAAATGGATAACCTGGATTCCCGTAATGAGCCTAATCCGGATGGACGGTTCGACTTTATTGACGGAACAACGATCAATCCGCGCGACGGGAGGGTGTTCTTTACCCAGGTTGAACCGTTCGGCAAGGATCTGCAATATACAATTATGGGAGGAGATACCTCCTCAGGCAATACGGTCCAGGGAAAAATTGCCGATAAATACATTTTTGAAGAGTTATATGATTCCACTCAAACCAAGGCCAGGCAGATCTCCAAAAAGAACAAATTTTTCCTGGCAGGTGAATTTGAGTCTTCCTCCAGTTCCGAAATCCAGCTGAATGCCATGAACGTGCCACAGGGATCCGTAAAGGTTTCTTCCGGCGGAATTGCCCTGGTTGAAGGACAGGATTATACAGTTGATTACACCCTGGGAAGGGTAAAGATACTGAACCAGGGTCTGATCGAATCAGGTGCCCCGCTATCCGTTTCGCTGGAAAATAACGCACTGTTCAACCTGCAAACGAAATCACTGATTGGAACACACCTGGATTACAAATTCTCTGACAACTTCAATGTCGGAGGAACCGTGATGCATCTTACGGAAAGACCACTCACACAAAAAGTAAACGTGGGCGATGAACCGATATCAAATACGATCTGGGGACTGAATACCAGTTACCGGACCGATTCCAGGATGCTTACAAAATGGATTGACAAGCTTCCCCTGATCGAAACCAAGGAGAATTCATCCATTTCCGTGGATGCGGAATTTGCCCAGATGATACCGGGGCAGGCCAAAATAATCGGGGAAGGTGGCGTAGCCTATATAGATGACTTTGAAGGTACTGAAACAACGGTGGAACTGAAAACGATTCAATCATGGTTTTTGTCAAGCACACCGCGCAAATTCCGTAATTCGGGACTTCTGAATAACCTTAGCTATGGCTATGGCCGTTCCAAGCTGGCGTGGTATACAATCGATCCCCTTTTCACCCGAAACGAATCCAGGACGCCAAAAAACATTACCGAGGAAGAACAAAATGATCCCTATGTACGTGAGGTACTTGAAACGGAAATTTACAAGAACAGGGAAAGCGGCACAGGATTTCAGAATACACTGATGATCATGAACCTGTCCTATTATCCTGAGGAAAGGGGCCCTTATAATTTTGATCCGACCCTTACCTCCGAATACAAATTGCCTTTACCGCGAACCCGATGGGGAGGTATTATGCGCGAAATTCAGACCAGCGATTTTGAAACATCCAATATCGAATACATCGAATTCTGGCTGATGGATCCCTTTGTTAAGGATTCTACTTCCTCAGGCGGAGATTTATTTTTCAACCTGGGTGAAATTTCGGAGGATGTGTTGAAAGATTCCCGAAAGTCATTTGAAAATGGACTTCCCACCTCGGATTCCATTGCACGTGTAGATACCAACTCTGTCTGGGGACGTGTTCCCACCACACAATCGATTGTAAACTCCTTCGACTCCGATCCCAATAACAGGGAACTTCAGGATGTGGGTATGGATGGGATGAATGATGACCAGGAAAGAGAAAAGTACAATTCATTCGTGAATTCCTATACACCCGGATCCCGGCATGGGAAAAGATCAATTCCGACCCTTCAGGGGATGATTTCCTTTATTTCCTGGCCCCGGAATATGACGATACAGCCGGTGTAATTACCCGCTACAAGGATTACAATAATACCCAGGGCAATTCACCCACCACGGAACAAAGCGGGGGCGATTTTGCAGCATCCACTACCCTGCCAAACACCGAAGATATCAACAGGGACAACACGCTGAACGAAACAGATGCCTACTATGAGTATCATGTTAAATTGAATCCCGATGATCTGAACAACGAAAACAGTTATATTACCGATATCGTTCGGGGCAAAGATGTAAACTGGTACCAGTTCCGCATCCCTATTGAAGGTTTCGAAAGCAAGTATGGAAATATTGAAGACTTCAAGTCCATCCGGTTCATGCGAATGTACCTTACAAATTTTGAGAAACCGGTTATCCTTCGTTTTGCTGAATTGCACCTGGTTCGGTCAGAATGGCGCAAATATGGTAATACGCTCGCTTCAGGAAGTCCCATCAGTCACTGACCAGTATGATAAGGGTGGATTTGAGATCAGCTCGGTTAATATTGAAGAAAATGCCCTTAAAACGCCTGTAAATTATGTTCTTCCTCCCGGCATTGACCGGGTGGTTGACCCAAGTCAGCCCCAGGTGGCACAGCTTAATGAACAATCCATAGTTTTTAAGGTACATGACCTGGCCGATGGAGATGCAAGAGCTGCCTACAAAACCCTGGGAATGGACCTGCGCCAGTACAAGAAGCTTAAAATGTTCGTTCACGCTGAACAACCGATCGGACAAGTATTGAGGGATTATGAAATGACAGCTTTTATCCGTATCGGTTCTGACCAGACGGATAACTACTATGAATATGAAGTGCCTCTGGTGCTGACACCTGCCGGAACATACAGCGATGCACAAAGAAGTATTGTCTGGCCCGATGAGAACCTTATTGAAATCATACTCGACGACCTTGTTAACCTGAAAGTGGAACGCGACGATGCCATTGGTGAGCATCCCGACCTGTATGATATTACAAAGATCTATAAAAAAAGGATGGGCAAGAATCTCATCAAAATAAAGGGTACGCCCAATCTGAGTAACGTAAGGGATATCGTGATCGGCGTGCGGAATGCGGGCGATCTGGATAATGAATATCCGAATGACGGCCTTCCCAAATCAGCCGAAATATGGTTCAATGAATTGCGTCTCACCGATTTTAACAACAAGGGGGGATGGGCTGCCAATGCACGGACACAGGTAAGACTGGCCGATCTGGGTATATTATCCGTTGCAGGAAGCACTTCAAAACCGGGATTCGGCAGCATTGAACAAAAAGTGAATGACAGGAATAAGGAAGAGACCAACCAGATTGATGTTTCCACCAACCTTGAACTGGGAAAACTGTTCCCGGAAAAAGCAAAGGTATCGGTACCGTTGTATGTGGGTGTGTCGAAAACAACCATAACACCGGAATATTCACCTGCTGAACCTGACAGGCTGATGAAGGATGTGCTCGAACAGGCTGGCAGTGCCTCAGAAACCAAGAAAGCCAAAGAGCTCTCGCAGGACGTTGTAAAAAGAAACAGCGTCAATTTCACCAATGTAAGGGTTAATAAGGACCTTGAAAAATTCAAAATAATCTCCCCGTCCAATTTTTCAGTTACTGCCGGATATAGTGAAACACAGGCCCACAGCTATGAGGTGGAACGAAATAATTCGATCAAATATGGCCTGGCCCTGAACTATATATACAATACAAGGCCAAAAAGCATCACCCCGTTCAAAAAGTCAAAGGGTATGAAATCGCCCTATTTGCGGTTCATTAAGGATTTCAATTTTTCGCCCCTGCCGAGCCGGCTGTCATTCCATACTGCTTTTGACCGGTACGTACAATGAAATGAAATTAAGGAATGTATATGCCGACCGGGATGTACTGATAGATTCCACGGTAAGCAAGGACTTTTTATGGAACCGGGGATATGAACTAAACTGGGACCTTACCAAATCACTTAAATTCGACCTGTCAATCAATAAACATGCACGCATTGATGAAGCCGCAGGCGCATATGATCTGTTCAGGAAGGGAAATAACAGCGAATGGTCAAAATCCGTGTGGGAAAGTATCAAGCATGGTGGCCGGCCTGTGAATTACAACCATAATTTTAACGCAACCTATAATGTACCGCTGAATAAATTTCCCATTATTAAGCTGGACTTCATTGGCCCTCCGGTACAATTCAAACTATAGCTGGAGTGAGGGTCCTATATTTGAAGGATCACGTACGCTGGGAAATTCAATTACCAATTCAAACACTATCCAGGCCAGCACAACTTTTAACCTGACCGGACTTTATAACAAGTCAAAATATCTGAAAAATCTTGAGGCCAAATACTCCGGTAACCAGCAAAAAAAGACCGAAAAGAAAATGAAAACGGTGACCTTTACCAAGGAAAACGTTTTCCTGCGGCCCCATACACCCAGAAACATTTCACATAAACTCAAAACCCAGGATATCAAAGTAAAGGTGCTCGATAAAAACGGAGAGGAAATTCCTGCCCAGGTGGATATTCTGGACGACAACCGGGTAAGCATCACAGCAGATACGAATTATACGGGTTTACAGGTTGTTATTGAAGGTCAGGTTGAGAAGGCAACCCCCCTGATCTTTATAGGTGAAAACTCACATCCGCTTTCTTACCGGTTTGAAAAATATTTCTTTAACCTACTCATTAACAGGCGGAACCAATCTCGATGGTTTTATGGCCACTCCAAATATTGCTGGATTCAATACAGGAGATGAATACAATGGTGCCCCGGGTCTTCCCTTCCTGTTGGGCTTTCAGGATCCTGATTTTGGCAGGTATGCCGCCGATAAGGGCTGGCTCACTACAAATCAGGCATTCAATGACCCATATACAATGTCAAAAACCGAAAACTTTAATGTGAAAGGAACTTTTGAGCCCTTTAAGGGATTTCGGATTGAAATATCCGGATTGCGAACCTATACTGATTTTAACAGTGAATACTATCATTATAGCGATACAACCGCTAACAACAACGGCTTTACCTTTGGCAATCATACTGTAAACGGAGGCTATTCAATATCCATCATCAGCATTGGTACCGGTTTTGAGAAACTGAAAAGCAGCAATGGCTACAGTTCGGTTTATTTCGAACAGTTTAAAGCGTATCGTCAGACTATTTCCCATCGCCTGTACAACGAAAGGCTTAATTCAAACGTCTCCGGTTACCAGGGTTCCATCCAACAGACAGTCGAACCGGGCTATACCGACGGGTACGGATCCACATCCCCCGAAGTCATTATACCCGCTTTCCTCGCAGCCTATACAAAAAAGGATCCGATGAAAGTAACCCTTGAAACCTTTCCGCGCTTTAAATATATAATGCCAAACTGGAGACTTACATTTGATGGTCTGAGTAAAATTGATTTTGTTCAGCGCTATCTGAAAAGCGTTAATATTACCCATTCCTATAAATCAACCTATAACATCAATTCGTTCTCAACGAATCTGTTATACGAAGCGGATCCCCTGGACGGACTTGGCTATGTCAGGGATTTTCAGGATAATTTCGTTCCCGAATTGCAGATGAATACTGTTTCAATCAGGGAAGACATGAATCCGTTGTTTGGTTTTGACGGAACCTGGGTGAACAGCATGCTTACCCGGTTTGAATTCCGCAAATCACGCATACTGGCTTTGAGCCTGGCAAATAACCAGCTCACTGAAAGCAAAAATGATGAAATGATTATAGGAGCAGGTTACCGTTTTAAGGAAGTCGCTCTTAAAATTGGCCAAAAAGCCTATCAAAGCGATCTCAATCTGAAATTCGATCTGTCGGTCCGTGATAACAAAACAATCATCAGGTATCTTGCGCAGACCGAAGAGGATGAAGTAGATCAGATCACATCGGGAGACAGGATCTTCAAAATTGTATTTACTGCCGATTACCTGCTTTCACCCCGTTTCAACCTGCAATTCTTTTTTGACCGCACCCTCAACAAACCACATACTTCCAGATCGTTCCTGCGGGTGGATACCAACGTTGGATTCAGCCTTCGTTTCACGCTTTCACAATAAAGGCATCGATAAATTCACGGAAAGCAATCCTTCAAATCAGGAATATTGCTTACTTTTACGTCGAATTTGTTATAAATATTACTTTTCATTCATAATTCCATAATTCATAATTCATAATTCATAATTCTATGAACCTTCCTGCCGATCTGCGCTACACATCCGATCATGAATGGATTAGATTAACGGGTAAAACTGCCGTTGTGGGTATTACTGAGTTCGCTCAGGGTGAACTTGGCGATATTGTTTTTGTTGAAATTGAAACGGTGGGTAATCACATCGACAAAGGCAACACCTTTGGGACCATTGAAGCAGTAAAAACTGTTTCTGATCTGTTTATGCCTGTTTCAGGTAAGGTGACTGACATGAATGAGCGGATAAATGATTCTCCGGATCTTATTAACAAAGATCCTTACGGTGAAGGCTGGTTAATAAAAATGGAGGTGGATGACCCCGCTCAGATCGATCAGCTGATGGATGCCAGGGCCTATGCATCCCTGATAAACGGTTAACAGTATCCGGCTGTTCCCGGAAAGAGGCAATACAGACCCTAATCATATTAAATCTTTTGTTGTATGAAACCAATTATACCCCCGGTTGAACGTGAACTGATTGAGAAAGAGCTGTCGGAGGATAAGATGCTGCGACGTACAAACAATGGTAATAATATGCTGTATGTTGTTACGCAACACGATTCTCCCAATACAATGACTGAAATTGGCAGGCTCCGGGAATTGTCATTCAGGGTAGCTGGCGGAGGAACGGGAAAAGAGGTGGACATTGATGCCTATGATACAATGCCCAATCCATACAAACAACTCATTGTATGGGACCCGGCTGAAAAGGAAATTCTCGGAGGCTACCGCTATTTTGTATGTTCGGAAGTCTTCAATGATGAAGATGGAAACTGCAACCTGGCTACTGCAAGGCTTTTCAGATTTTCAAAGAAATTCAGGGATGAATATATTCCCTATATGATTGAACTCGGCCGGTCATTCGTTCAGCCTGCCTACCAGTCAACCAATCGAAAAGGAAAGGGAATTTATGCCATGGACAATCTCTGGGATGGATTGGGAGCTGTGTGGTTAAAGCATCCTCATATCAAATATTTTTTCGGTAAGGTTACCATGTATACAACCTATGACAAGGAGGCCCGCGACCTGATCCTGTATTTTCTGAAAAAATATTTTCCTGATCGCTATAATCTCGTACTCCCGTTTGAACCCCTTGAGTTCAGCACTGATCCAAGCCTTCTGGCAAGTATATTAAATGGCCAGAATTACAGCGAGGACTATAAGCAACTATCGATCAATGTTCGTGCCCGTGGTGAAAATATCCCACCGCTGATCAATGCGTATATGAATCTGTCGCCCACCATGAAGGTCTTTGGAACGGCAATGAATTATTCATTTGGAGATGTGGAGGAAACTGCGCTTATGGTGACCTTGAATGATATGTACGACGAAAAAATTGAAAGGCATTTGAAAACCTATATCCGCAGGTCATAATTTCATCACATGCCAGGCGATATTGAATCATTTGATCATCGTGAATATTCCTGGACTTCTGCAGACGGACTGAAACTGTTTGCGCAAAGCTGGTTGCCCCAGGGTAATCCCCGTGCTATAATAAATTATGTGCATGGATTCAAGGATCACAGCAACCGGTTTTCCCATTGGGCCATTAAATTAACTAAAGAAGGATTTGGAGTGATTGCCATCGATCTGCGTGGTCATGGCCGTTCAGAAGGCAGACGGGGTTATGCCGATTCGTTCGGACGGTATCTGCAGGATGTAAGCGTATTGTGCAATTATTCACGCAATAATTATCCAAACATACCCCGGATTCTTTATGGTCACAGCCTGGGTGGAAGCATTGTCACAAACTACCTTATTTCAGGCATGGAATTGCCGGATGCGGCCGTAATTACTTCTCCCTGGTTCAAGCTGGCTTTTCAGCCCTCCCTTATTGCCAGGACAATGGCAGTTGTTCTCAGATATACCCTCCCAGGCATTCTTGTAAGATCGGACCTCGACACAATGGGATTATCACGAGATCCGAAAATAGGCGAAAATTATCTGAAGGATCCGCTGGTTCACAACAGGATATCTCCAAAATTATTTTTTGCCATCGAAAAAAATGGCGCTAAAGCCTCCCACAGCATTTATAAAATTAATATTCCACTGCTTGTTATGCATGGAACAGCGGATATAATCACATCCTTCAGGCAGACTAAGGCCTTTGTACTGCATGCCGGCTGCCGGACCCAGTTTAAGGAATGGCCGGACTGCCAGCATGAATTGCATAATGAACTTTGTGCTGATGAAATATTCTCCTTTCTTGTCTGCTGGCTGAACAAGCAGGTTTCCGGCTAAGCCTATGGATAAATTCCGTACAATAGTAGAATTCCCCGTGTCAGGGGAAAAGATCGGCTACAACAGCCGTTGCCTGTTTATGGGTTCCTGTTTTACCGAAGAGATCGGCGGAAGAATGCTCAGCCATAAGTTCCCTGTAATGATTAATCCTTTCGGAACCCTTTTTAATCCGGCCTCCATCTGTGACAACCTGGAACTGCTGATTGAAGGAAAGGTTTTCTCAAAGGATGACCTTTTCATGCATAACGGAATGTGGTTCACCTTTAGCCATTATACAGGATTTGACCGGCCTGATCAGCAGGAATGCCTGTCAGTTTTAAATAAGTCATTACAGGATGCATCCTCATGGCTCCGACAGTGCAATTACGTTTTGATTACTTTGGGAACAGCATGGACGTTTATTTACAATGCAACAGGAAAACTGGTGGCAAATTGCCACAAACTTCCGTCTGCTGATTTTACCCGCAGGTTATTGGACCCGGAAGAGATATGTGAAAGGGTTGATCACATGCTTACAGCCCTTAAAAAGATCAACCCCGGGGCACGGATAATATTTACTGTAAGCCCCGTCCGGCATTGGAAGGATGGTGCAGTAAACAACCAGTTGAGCAAATCAATCCTTCTGCTGAGTGTTCACCGGTTGATGAAAAAACATTCAACAATCAGCTACTTCCCGGCTTACGAGATTTTTATGGATGAATTGCGCGACTACCGTTTTTATGCCGCCGATATGCTGCATCCTTCAGAAACGGGTAGCTCCTATGTGTGGGAAAGATTTTGTGATTCCTGGCTTGATGAAGAATCTAAAAATATTATGGCCGGTGTAACCGCCATTTTAAAGGCTGTTGCACACCGGCCAAGACAAACTGATTTACCTAACCTGAGAAAATTTTCCGAAAACCTGTTGAAGCAAATCGATCAATTAACATTATCTAACCCAAATTTAAATTTTGGCCCTGAGATCGCCATGCTGAACGAACGCATGAAAGGAAAGCAATCGCAGGGAAATTAATGCTGCAGACTAATGATGGGTATTACACTCAGCTGGTGTATGTTTGCAGGATCTGAATATTCATACTGAAACAATCCGTCTGTGCCAATCATCACAAGGACATTTCCAAGTGGTATTACATCAAAAGCCTGAATATCATTATACTGCGCCAGTTTATGCTGGTCAATCGTTTTTGGATCGGCTGCATTGTAAATCTTAAGCCCTGCAGGACCGTCACATACAAATAACAGGGTGTCATCAATACCCAGTCCGTATGGTTCCTCCATTGAATATTCAGCTATCTGTACAGGGTTTTGAATATCCGAAATATCAATTACATCAAGCTGACTGTTAATATCTCCGCAAAGGTTGCCGGCACGCAGGGTGACATAGGCATAATTTCCCTCCACTACAACCGGATCACAGCTGCTGGCATGCCTGAACTGGGAAATAAATTCAGGATTTGAAGGATCCCGCAGATCGTATATAAACATTCCGGTAGTACTGCCAAGGAATAATTTGTTATCATAAGGATATAGTGTTTCAATATTCCATCCTACATACATTTCTTTTATCATTGAGGGATCAGAAGGAGTTGAAACAGAAAACAACCGAAGTGAACTGTTATCAACGGTATATAAAAAGTCCTCGTAAACCATAAAACGAGCCATTGATCCTCCGGTCCCGGAATTTGTATTAGCCGGCTTTGACCCGACAGAATTGGCATCCGCCATAAACATAAAATCCTCCCGCCAATAAGGGTATTGAGGATAGGAATTGTTATTTTCGACTTCCACCGTGCGTTCAGTTGCCTTATAACCCACAACAACTCCCAGGTTTTGATCCACTCCTTCAACAATCCCGTTTTCAGACTCGGGGATCATATAGGGGAAGACGTTTTGAATGCGTTTAACCTCGCGGATGTCATCCAGGTTGCTGATGTCAATAGCAACAAGATCTACATAACTGTCGGCATACAATATGTTGTCACGAATGGCCAAATCAACACTGCCCGGAATTTCAATGAATTTTATGATCTGCGGTGATTCGGGATCAGTGTTATCAATCACGTGAATACCTTTCTGGTATTCATTCACATAAATATTATTATCCTTGAAATATATTTTCCCGGGATGAATGATCTGCTGTCCATCAGCAACCTTGAAAGAATTGCGCAGGTCATTGTAGGATAAATAAACAGGTTCATTAACAGTATATACCTGCTCTATCTTGTCTTTGCAGGAAACAAGAAGCGTAGGAAATGCCAGAAGGGCAATTATGCGCACGGCTGTTTTCATAGAGTATATTTTAGGGTTTATCTTCAGATGAAGACAAACCGCATAAGGTTGCGTGATGATTTATTTTTATTTTTACGCAACCCATTCCTGCACCTGATCATCTTTTTACAAATACACTTATTATGAAACGAATCCTTTTCATTCTCCTCGCCCTGTCATTTTTCCGGCCCGCCAGTTCACAGAAAACATGTGATGCAGTTTATGTGAAAAACGGAAGTATTATCAGGGGCCGGATCACCGGACAAAATGATACAATTGTAAAAATAATGACCTGTTGTGGAAGTGAATATGCCTTCCGTAAAAATGAGATCCTCCGCATAACAACTGAAAAATGTGTTGCCACAAAGGCTATGATTTCGCGAAAGGGATATATGAATTTCACTTCCATGGGAGCACTCATCGGGTCAACCGAAAATAATAAATCCGCTCCCTTCAGTGTGCTTATGGAGCATAGTTACCGGTTTAACAAAACTATTGCGCTGGGCGGTTTCATTGGCTTTGAACAGTTGAATGAAAGTGTCATGCCCCTGGGTGCCAGCATGAAGCTATTCCTTCCTGCCGGAAATTCTGACATATATCTTGGCACATCAGCCGGGTACTCAGTCTCACTGGGTAAACCCGCAGATATTGCTATTAAAAAGGCAACCGGCGGTTTCATGTTCAGTACCGAAATCGGGGTTATTATACCTGTTTCATCGGGCTCTGCCATTTCAATTGCAATCGGTTACAGGTATAACGAATTGCATTATGACTTAAATGACTGGTATTTTGGTGATTATAAACAGAACAATACTTACAACCGGTTAATGATCCGGTTTGGTATTTCGATTTTCTAAAAGAAAATATTCCTTTTGTTTAATATTTTAGTCTGTTTATTAAACATTTTTATTGCTTTGGCGTTAGTCCATAAATCAATTACATAAGAAATGAAACGATTTGAACTTGCTATTTTTATATTACTGATTCTTTTTTCTCAGAAAGTATTTGGCCAGCAAAAGGGGCAGGGAGTTATTGAAGGAAGGGTTGCAGAGGCCTCAAGCAACAACCCTGTTCCTTTTGCCAGCGTTGTTATTTATGGAACCAACACAGGCACATTGACAGATGATAACGGCAATTTTTCTTTCAATAATGTTGAACCCGGATATGTTAAAATTGCAGTAACCTCTATCGGATTTGAATCCTATTTTTCGGAGGATATCTATGTTACAAATGCCAAAAAAGCAACCGTTGAAATTGCCTTGCAGGAAAGCCAGGTGAAGATTGAAGAGGTGACTGTTAAAGCTTCCCCGTTCCGCCGCCAGGTGGAAAGTCCGCTTTCGCTCCGGAGAATTGAAATATCAGAAATTGAAAAAAGCCCAGGCGGAAACCGCGACATTTCAAAGGTTATCCTGTCATTTCCCGGCGTGGGTTCCGGCGTCTCTTTCCGGAATGATTTAATTGTGCGTGGGGGCGGACCGGCTGAGAACCGTTTCTATCTTGACGGAATTGAAATCCCAAACCTGAACCATTTTGCCACCCAGGGCGCTTCGGGCGGACCTGTGGGCATCATCAATGTAGATCTCATTCGCGGGGTTGATTTTTATTCAGGGGCATTTCCGTCAAACCGGGGCAATGCTCTCAGCTCGGTGCTTGAATTCAGGCAAATAGATGGAAATGCCGAAAAGATGAAATTCAAGGTGTCTGTCGGTTCATCCGATCTGGCACTTACCCTCGACGGACCGGCCGGAAGTAAAACTACCTTCATTGCTTCTGCACGCCGCTCCTACCTGCAGTTTTTATTCAGTGCTCTCAATCTGCCCTTTCTGCCCACATACAACGATTTTCAGTTTAAAGTAAGGACCCGGTTCAATCCGAAAAATGAACTTTCGTTTATAGGTCTTGGCGCATACGACAAATCTGTCCTTAACCTGAAAGCGGATGAAACGCCAGGTCAGCGCTATATTCTCGGCTTCCTGCCTGAAAACGTACAATGGAATTATACATTCGGGGCCAATTACAAACATTACCTCGAACATGGCTATCTGTCAGTTGTACTAAGCCGCAACTACCTGAACAACCAGGCATATAAATACACTGATAATGTGCCTGAACTTGGGAAAACATATGACTATAATTCCACCGAGGCTGAAAATCGCCTCAGGTTTGAGCACAATGGTCATTTACAGGGAAAAATCAAGTATGTTTATGGAATAGGATTGGATTATGCAGAATATACCAATCAATCGCTGTATTCGGTTTACCTGAACGATTCGCTGAATTTAGTGCAGATCAATTCCGATCTCTCTATGTTGAATTATGGCCTGTTTGGCCAGGCCAGCAAGGGTTTTTTCAGCGAAAAACTAACCGTTTCACTGGGTTTGAGAGCGGACGGAAGCAATTATGCCTCCACCATGAGTAATCCCCTGAAACAACTTTCCCCCCGCATTTCCTTGTCGTATTCGCTGACTCCCAATTGGTTCCTGAATGCAAATGCGGGAACCTATTATCAGCGCCCTCCCTATACAATGCTGGGTTACAGAAATAACGCCGGAGAGCTTGTGAACCGCAGCAATGGCATTAAATATATACGGGCTGACCACCTGGTTGGCGGAGTTGAATTCCGAAAGGATGAGGATTACCAGGTAACCTTTGAAGCATTTTATAAGCGCTACCAGCATTATCCTTTTTCCCTCCTTGACAGCATTTCCCTGGCCAGCAAGGGGGATGATTTTGGTGTATACGGTTCTGAACCGGTGAGTTCCATTGCCCGCGGCAAGGCATATGGATTCGAGATCCTGGGAAGGGTAAGGAGTCTGGCCAGGACGAACCTTATTTTATCGTATACTTTCGTTATAAGTAAATCGCTGAATTCTGACCAGGGCCTTTCGGCCCTTCCTGCCGAAGTATCTACCACATGGGACAACCGGCATATTCTGAACATAACGGCGACAAAAAAATTCAATCATAACTGGTCAACAGGCTTTAAATGGCGGCTTGTGGGGGGTATCCCTTATTCACCCTATGATTATGAAAAATCATCCATAAAGGCAGCATGGGATGTCAGGGGTATGGCCTATCCCGATTATGCACTTTATAATACGCAACGCCTGAATGTATTCCATCAGCTTGATATCCGGATTGATAAGCAATACTTTTTCCCCAAGTGGTCGCTCAATTTCTACCTTGATGTGCAAAACGTTTATAATTTCAAATCTGATTCGCAGGACATGCTGATCCGGACAGCAACACTGGAAGGCCAACCCGTGGATAACGATCCGTATACAGATGAAAGGGGAATTGAAAGATACAGGTTAAGCTATTTGCCTTCCGAGGGACAGGGTACTATCCTGCCCACAATAGGCATTATTGTAGAGTTTTAACTTTTCGGACAAAGGCATTCGTGTAACCCAGTGATTTGACCTGTGCCAGGGCATTCCGGGCATCATCTTTGGTCTCATACCATCCTGTGGTATACCGGCAAAATTTGTCGCTGTCCTTTCTCACCGATATCTCCGGCAAATTGGAAAAAACATTCAGGTCGGTTACCGGACCCGGAACGGCCATTACCTGAATTGTAAAGCGGGGAATTATTGATTTTCTGCGGATGAACGCATCGGTAAATCCTTTGTTTACCAGATCACTTTTAATGGTGGCAGCACGAATTGAATCCGTTGTGGTCATATAGGTGTACCTGTACCAGTGATCCCTGTCCAATGTTAGTGATATATCTGTCAGGCCCTGGAAATACTGAAGGTCAACAGGTTTTCTCAATGCCATGAACTGTATTATATACGACCTGGCCCTTCCGGCTGCTTCCTCCGCTTCACGCTCCGCTTCTTCGGTTTCCGCTTCCGCTGGCTCAGTATGAACTGCTTCAGCCCTGGCATTCACCGCTACTGTCGCTTCAACTTCCTTTGGTTCTGCCATCATTGTTTCCGGTTCTGCTGCAACTGTCTTATCTACAGTAACAGCATCTGCAGCCTCCGGTTTTGACGTCTCTGCCACTGTTTCGGGCACAATAGCCGCAGCTGCAACCGCTTCCTCCGGAACAACCGGGGATGCAATTGTTTCGGGCGCAACTGTCTCAACTGCAACCGCTGCCGCCGGATCGACCGGGGCCGCCACTGTTTCGGGCGCAATAGCCGCAACTGCAACCGCTGCCGCCGGAACAACCGGAGCTGTAATTGTTTCGGGCGCAACTGTCTCAACTGCAACCGCTGCCTCCTGAACAACTTCCGCTGTTTCTGCTTCTTTTTCCACAGCTGCTGGTTCCGGTTCAACTGCGGCTGCGACTACCTTTTCCTCCACCACCTCAGGAAATACAGTAACCCTGTAAATATCCCTCCCACCATAGGAATCCTCACCGCGAAAAGCATAGTATGCTGTACTGCCATCTCCGTAAGGAACATAAAACAGGTTGTTTTCTGTAGAATTTACCGGATATCCGAGGTTTACAACCTCACTGCCCGGTTTGAACAAATCGTATTTGAATACGTCATACCCTCCCATTCCTGTGTGCCCCTCTGAACTGAAATATAATTCTTTGTTATCAGCCGAAACAAACGGGGTTTCTTCGTTATAGGGTGTATTTACCTCAGGACCCAGATTCTGTGGCGTGCTCCATACCTCACCCTGCAGTATACTTCTGTAAATATCCAGGTCACCTTCCCCGCCCTTGCGGTTGCTGGTGAAATAAAGTGTTTTTCCGTCGGCCGAAAAGCTCCCGTTAGTCTCATTCCATTTGCTGTTAATTTCTTTGCTGAGCGGTTCCACCTTCGACCAACGGCCCTTTTTAAAATGACTGAGATAGAGATCTGAATTCTCGGGGTCTTCCATGTCAAGCAACAGCGTATTTCCATCAAAAGACAGACTGCTTGTTTTCATATATTTTCCAGATCCAAGGGCCGGCGATATGTTTTTGGGCGCTGACCACACACTGTCATTGAATGAAGAAAAATAAATATCATATCCCTGTTTTCCGGGAGTGGTAAACGCCAGAATTTTCCCATCGCCGGAAACTACCGGGTTAAAATTTGCCAGGTTATTGTTGATTACGTTTCCCAGATTGGCAAATGTGACATTTTGCGGTTTCTGTAACAATTCCTTTGCGAAATGGCAATTTCGAATGTATTGATCTGTAGCATCCCGGTTATATTCATCCTTCGGATCAAGAAATTCCTTATATTTCTCATAGGCAGCAATGGCCTCGTCAAGTTGATTATTCACACGGTATGCACTCCCAAGCAGAAAATATACCTCAACAGGAGAATGAAATTCTTTGAATGAATTAGTACTGTATTTTACGGATACATTCTTACTGGCATCATACAGATATTGAATTGCCTTACCCTTTTCATCCTCCGAATTAAGATAGCATACTCCAATCCGGTACATGATATCGGCATTTACAGGCTCTGACTCAAGAACCTGGAGATAAAGATCAAGGGCCTTGTCAAACTCATTCCGCATCAGAAAATAATCTGCATTAAACTTGAATTCATCATTCTTCTTCAGCGTTTGCGTCATGCAAGGCAGAACAAGCAAAAAAAACAATGCTGATGTGACCAGTTTCTTCATATCCCGTTTCCCGCACCGGACCAGTTAATAATTTCCTGCTATCCTGTGGATAAAAACCAATACGTAAATGCAACCCGTTTGTTTCTAAAGGATTAAATATATGTCAATTTTTTTCAGAAGAAGGGGGAAGTATTGAGAATATATTAACAACGGGGAACGGTAACCGGTAGTCGGTAATCGGTAACCAGTTTGTTATAAGCGAAATCTGCGAAATTTGCGAGAATCTGCGAGCAAAAAAGCCCCGCAAACACAAATTTATCTGCGAGATCTGCGAGAATCTGCAAGCAAAAAAGCCCCGCAAACACAAATTTTATCTGCGAGATCTGCGAGAATCTGCGAGCAAAAAAGCCCCGCAAACACAAATTTATCTGCGAGATCTGCGAGAATCTGCGAGCAAAAAAGCCCCGCAAACACAAATTTTATCTGCGAGATCTGCGAGAATCTGCAAGCAAAAAAGCCCCGCAAACACAAATTTATCTGCGAGATCTGCGAGAATCTGCGAGCAAAAAAGCCCCGCAAACACAGATTTATCTGCGAGATCTGCGAGAATCTGCAAGCAAAAAAGCCCCGCAAACACAAATTTATCTGCGAGATCTGCCGAGAATCTGCCGAGCAAAAAAGCCCCGCAAACACAAATTTATCTGCGAGATCTGCGAGAATCTGCGAGCAAAAAAGCCCCGCAAACACAAATTTATCTGCGAGAAACCGCAAAACTGCAGAACTGCACGACTGCCTATTTGATTTTCATTCATTATTGATAATCTCGTTCAGCACCCCCGCATGCCCCAGGTAAGAAACTCCTTCCACAGTAAAGCGATAGTCGCCCTTGATCAGGGGCTTGTCAAGTAAAACCCTGGCGGTTCCTGTTGAATCGGTCAGGATCAGCGGTTGCCAATAAACAGTATAATTGGATTCCGGTTCGTTTTCGGGCAAATATTTAGGCTGGTAGAAATCCCGGGGTGTGCTGTAACCCAGCATCTCGAATTCAATAACTCCCCGTTTCATAAACTGACCCCTTTTTGTATAGACAGCGATAACACCATTTGCACCACGCATGCCGTAAATTGCAGCACTTGGCCCTTTCAGCACTTCAACGCGGTCGATTTCCTCAACCGGTATTGACCTGATGGCATCAATATCCCTTGTGGGCACTCCATCTACAAGAAAAAGGGGCTGGTTGCTGCCCATCAATGTATTTGGCCCCCTGATGATAATCTGGTTGCCATAAATATTCACGCCCGGTATACGACCCTTCATCACCTCAACAATGTCACGGCTTCCTTTTGGAAAATCCGATGAGGACAGGACAAAATCAGGTTCGCTGTAAATACCACGAAGTTCGTTGCCGTTTTCTTTTTTATCCTTCTGTTCTTTTTCAAGTGCAGCATTGGTCTCTTCAGACCTTTCAATCCGGTATGCCCTATTGTCTCTTTCCGACTGGGTTACAAGCGAATATTCGCCCTGAAATTTTCGAATTTCGTTTATTTTATCATCAGGCAATACAATCAAAAGATTGCGCCGGCCTGTTTGGCGCCAGGCTTCAATTTTAACCTTAACCGTATCATAATACACCATTTTTTCGAACAGAAAATAGCCCTTGTCGTCTGAATTCTGGGTAAAGACATCATTATAGGAACTGAGAATGGATAATTGCACCCTGCAATTTTTCAACGGAATATTGAAAAAATCGTGTGTTATCTGGCCGTAAATGGCAATCCCTCTTTCTTCATGGTATTTTATTTCGGGATATTCGTCCGCAAGGATTTTTGCCCAGTCAAATCTGCGCCAGCCGTTGGTGAGCATCAGATTATCGAGTGCCTGCTGACGAAAAGGAGAATTGTCGACGAAATATTCATATGGATCCTCAATAAATCCTTTGAGATCAGAAGACAAAAGAAGGCTGCTTACAATATTATCGTTATTGCTTACAGATACTGATGATTTCTCCCGCGTCACTGAAAGGGACATATTGGAAGGAAGGGGTTTATTGGAATGATCTGTGACCGAGAACGTAAGAAGGAGCTTGGTTCCTTCCGCCACCGATGTATCAGTAGCATTCATCGTTATTTTCATATTATCGAGGCGGTTATTGTATATCAGCCTTTCAGCCAGTGGAATCCCCCTCCCCGAAAAAGCGGTGAGCTGCAAAATTCCGCTTGGAAAATAACCTTTATCAACTGTAATTTCAATAGAATTCTTTTCAAGCAATACACGCTGATGATAATATATCTTGCCCCCGATCTGTCCAACCAGCAGCACTTCATTGGCTGTTCTGTCATTAGTGGGAGGTTTGTTGGCTTGTAGCTTCACTGTCAGCACCTTTGCGGAATTTTCCACATGCATTGTCAGGCCGGTTTCCATACTTTGAGGTAAGGAAAACCGCAAATCAGAGTTTTCCGTTTTAACCACCGCAAAATACTTCTTCCCCTTTTTCGGGGTAATAACGAACCGGCCCATTCCCTTGAAGAAGGTCTCGAAAGGAGTGATTTCAGTTCCGTTTTCATCAACCACCGTGCCTTTGATATTGACTCCCTTTCCCAACTGGTTAATGGCTTTGAAAGCCACCGTACTTAAAAGGTCATCTACAAGAACTCCGCCTTCCGGCATAAATTGCAGATCAATTTCATCTTCCATTTTCTGCCTGTTTACAAGCTCCTTCTGGTTTACTCTTGCCTGTTTAGGCGAAATCAGCTTGCTATATGCCGGATTGGTCAACGTAAAATTCCTGTTAAAATAAAATGCCTCATCGAAATTCTGCATCCAGTTGGTAAAAGCACGAATCTGGTAGAGTCCGTCCGGCAGGGTATCCGATAAAACAAAATCGCCGATCCCGAAACCATTGAACATTTGAAATCTTTTAATCTCCACCCTGGTTTCAAAGGGACTGATCAATTCAACATACAGATTGTTACTCAGCGTATCCGGGAGATGATTAAGCCCATTTAACAGATATGCTTTGACCCATATCACTTCACCGGCTTTATAAGAAGTTTTATCAAGATGCAGATAGACCTTCTGCTGGGGGTAAACTATGCTGAACTTTTCCAGGGCGATATTGATGCGGCGGAAATCATTATCTTCATCACCAAATCCGGCTGTTACCATCAGCGTGATAATAAAAGCAAGTGATAACCATGAAGGGACAGTCTTTTTCGGATGCATGGTCTCTAAATTAAACAATGATATTTAAACACTTCAGAATGCCAAAGGTTTTACAGGAGTGCCTCCTGAACTTATCTCACCAACCGGGATATTTCTTAGACCCTTCAGCCCTAAAAAACCCTTTTCCAATCAAATTTACACCATATTCACTTCCCTCATTTCAACATACGGGGCATTTTACTATTTTTGCATTCATTAATCGCCCATAACCAAAAAAACCACATATGTCAGGTCACAGTAAATGGTCAACAATAAAGCGTAAAAAAGGCGCATTGGATGCCAAGCGGGGAAAGATATTTTCACGCATAGTAAAGGAAATTCAAATAGCGGTAAAGGAAAGCGGTCCTGCACCGGAGAATAATCCCAGGCTTCGCCTGGCTATCCAGAATGCCAAAGGGGCCAACATGCCTAAGGATAATGTGGATCGTGCCATTAACAAAGCCAGCAACGAAGCCGGCAACCTCCAGGAAGTGAATTATGAAGGTTACGGACCAGCCGGTGTGGCTATTTTCATTGAATGCCTTACGGATAATAATACACGTACGGTTGCCATGGTTCGTTCGATCTTCAATAAACGCGGTGGCAACCTGGGCACAAATGGTTCACTCGCTTTTATTTTCGACCGAAAGGGAGTTTTCACGGTGCCAAAAGCTAATCTCGATCCGGAAGCATTCGAACTGGAGATTATTGATGCAGGAGTGGAGGATATTGAACTCAATGATGATGTGTTTATCATTACCTGCGCTGTGGAAGATTTTGGCAGGGTACAGAAAAAACTGGACGAGATGAATATTAAAATTGAAAACGCCCAGCTACAACGTATTCCCAACGATACAAAAAAACTTGACCTTGAATCTGCCCAGAAAGTGCTTCGGATTATTGAAGAATTTGAAGACGTGGATGATGTGCAGTATGTATATCACAACCTCGAAATGACAGAGGAACTGATGAATTCGATGGAGGAATAAGAAAACAGGGACAAGGGACTGGGGACGAGGGACAAGCAAGATATATCCCGTCAGGGATAATCTCTGCGACCTCCCTTAGCGCACATTGCGAAAAAACCTCTGCGATCTCCGAGTTAAAATTTTTGGCGCTCTCATAGATTTGAATGAAACTGCAAAAATTACTGTATATTTTTGAAATATGATTTTTATCATTATATTTGCCCTCTCAAAATATTGATATGAAAAAACTGGTTAACATTCTTGGTATTATTTTGTTTGGTCTCCTTCGGACACCAGCATGAGAATGGTATATCGGCAGATATAAAAAACAAGAGCCATTCTCAACGCGAGAATGGCTTTTTTGATTTTCTAATAACTAAAACCAAATTGAAATGAGTGACAGGTTATACATTTTCGACACCACCCTCAGAGATGGTGAACAGGTTCCCGGCTGCCAGCTGAATACAGTAGAAAAAATCGAAGTGGCCAGAGCTCTTGAAGCCCTTGGTGTTGATGTAATAGAAGCTGGTTTCCCCATTTCAAGTCCGGGAGATTTTCATTCCGTTGAGGAAATTTCCAAAGTTGTAAAGGAACCCATTATCTGTGCACTTACCCGTGCAGTTGAAAAAGATATAGATGTGGCAGCAGATTCGCTCAAATATGCCAAACGCAAACGCATTCATACCGGCATAGGAACCTCACCCTATCACATCAAATATAAGTTTAATGCCACCCCGGAGGAGATCATTGAAAGGGCTATTGCTGCTGTTAAGTATTCAAAAAAATATGTGGAAGATGTCGAATTTTATGCCGAAGATGCCGGGCGAAGTGACAACGAATACCTGGCCCGCGTTATCGAAGCCGTTATAAAAGCCGGTGCCACCGTGGTCAATATTCCGGATACCACCGGATATTGCCTTCCCGAGGAATACGGATTAAAGATCAAATACCTGATGGAAAATGTTAAGGGTATTCATAAGGCAATTATTTCCACCCATTGTCATAACGACCTGGGAATGGCCACAGCCAACTCGGTTACCGGAGTAATCAATGGCGCCAGGCAGGTAGAAGTTACCATCAACGGTATTGGTGAAAGGGCCGGCAATACCTCGCTCGAAGAAGTGGTGATGATCATGAAAAGCCGCAAACACCTGGGAATTGAAACCGGTATACGGTCAGAAAATATATACAAGACAAGCCGCATGGTTTCATCCCTGATGAACATGCCGGTTCAGCCAAACAAGGCCATTGTGGGCCGGAATGCCTTTGCCCATTCCTCGGGTATTCACCAGGATGGTGTGCTGAAAAACAGGGAAAATTATGAGATCATTGATCCTGTGGATGTAGGCATCAGTGAATCAATCATTGCCCTGACTGCAAGAAGTGGCCGGGCAGCTCTCAAGCATCGCCTGCAGAACCTTGGTTACAACGTGGAAGGCACCGAACTGGAAGCGATTTATGAGAAATTTCTTGAAGTGGCCGACCGAAAGAAAGAGGTGAAAGATGAGGATCTTGAATTACTGGTTGGAAATGAAGAAGGCTATGGTGCCAGGAAAATCAAGCTGGAACATCTCCAGGTTATTTCAGGTAAATCAGCTATCCCCATGGCCGCAGTAACCCTGAATATCGACGGGGAAATGTTTACAGCTACCGAGGCCGGGAATGGTCCCGTTGATGCAGCTTTTAAAGCCATCCGGTCCATTGTGCGCCACAATATTAAACTGGAGGAATTTCTTATCCAGGCAATTACACGAGGCAGCGATGATGTGGGAAAGGTTCATATCCAGATCGAAAACCGCGGAAAACTATATTATGGCTTTGCAGGTCATACAGATATCATTACTGCTTCGGTGGAAGCTTTCATCAGTGCGATCAATAAAATTGTTTAATCTTAAAATCAATATACATTGGGAAAAACATTATTTGACAAGGTATGGGACGCCCACGTGGTTGCAGAAATCAAGGACGGCCCCAGCGTATTGTATATCGACAGGCATTTGATCCATGAAGTAACCAGTCCGCAGGCTTTTGCCGGTCTGGATAAAAGAGGGATCCGCGTTTTCAGACCTGAAAAAACGGTTGCAACTCCCGATCATAACGTACCCACAGTGAACCAGCATCTTACCATTCACGATATACTATCGCGTAACCAGGTAGATAAACTCACTGAAAACACGCAGTAAACAGGGAATACGGCTTTATGGACTGAATAACCCTTACCAGGGGATTGTGCACGTAATTGGCCCTGAATTAGGCTTCACCCAGCCGGGAATGACAATAGTATGCGGCGACAGCCACACCTCAACACACGGTGCCTTTGGATGTGTTGCTTTTGGAATCGGTACCAGCGAGGTGGAAATGGTGCTTGCCACACAGTGTATACTGCAGCCCAAACCAAAGAAAATGCGGATTACCGTAAATGGCAAACTGGGAAAGGGAGTCACTGCAAAGGACATTATCCTGTATATTATTTCAAAGATTTCAGCCAGCGGCGGAACCGGATATTTTATTGAATACTGCCGGATCAGCCATTCAAAGCCTGAGCATGGAAGGCCGCATGACCATCTGCAACATGAGCATCGAAATGGGAGCAAGGGGCGGACTCATCGCACCCGACGATACCACTTTTTCCTATGTAAAAGGGCGCGAATTTGCACCGGCCGGAGCTGAGTGGGATCGCAAACTGGAATATTGGAAAACCCTCGTTTCCGATTCAGATGCGGTGTTTGATAAGGAACTCAGTTATGAGGCAAACGACATTGAACCCATGATCACCTATGGTACAAATCCGGGCATGGGTGTAGGAATAACAGGCAGTATTCCTTCCTTGCTGGATATCCCGGAAAGCAACCGCATCACATTTGAAAAAGCCATGGCCTATATGGGGTACCAGAATGCCACACCCATGATCGGTAAACCGGTGGATTATGTATTTGTAGGCAGTTGCACAAACGGACGTATCGAGGATCTCCGGGAATTTGCCACATTTGTTAAAGGAAGAAAGAAATCCCCAAATGTTACAGCATGGATTGTACCCGGATCAAAGCAGGTTGAAAAACAGGCACTGGCCGAGGGAATCGACAAAATGCTCCTGGAATCGGGATTCGAACTTCGCCAGCCCGGATGTTCTGCATGCCTGGCCATGAATGACGATAAGATCCCTGAAGGAAAATATGCAGTATCCACCTCAAACCGCAATTTTGAGGGACGGCAGGGTCCCGGTGCCCGCACACTCCTGGCCAGTCCTCTCACTGCGGCAGCAGCAGCCATCACGGGGATCATCACCGACCCGCGGGATTTTCTTTAGTTGATCGTTTATAGTTGATTGTTGATGGTAGTTGGCCATTATCATTCATCATTCATCATTCATCATTCATCATTCATCATTCATCATTCATACATCTTTAATAAGATCATGGCAACTGAAAAATTCACCATATTAAAGTCCACCTGCGTTCCTCTTCCCATCGAAAACGTGGATACCGACCAGATCATTCCTGCCCGGTTTTTAAAAGCCACCACACGTGAAGGCTTTGGCGAAAACCTGTTCAGGGATTGGCGTTATGATAAAAACAACCAGCCCAGGAAAGATTTTGTATTGAATAATCCCCTGTGGTCGGGTAAGATCCTGGTAGCCGGCAAGAATTTTGGCAGCGGTTCGAGCCGTGAGCATGCGGCCTGGGCCATTCATGATTTCGGTTTTAAAGCCGTAATATCCAGTTTTTTTGCTGATATTTTTAAAGGCAATTCCCTGAATAACGGCCTGCTCCCCGTGCAGGTATCTGAAGAATTTTATAAGGCGGTTATTTCTGAAGTGGAAGCGAATCCGCAAACAGAAGTCGAGATAAACCTGCCCGACCAGGAAGTAACAATCCTTTCCACGGGTCAGAAAGAACATTTTGATATCAATTCCTATAAAAAGGAATGTATGATCAACGGGTATGATGACATTGATTATCTGTTGAGTATGAAGGAGAAGATTGTGGAATTTGAAAAAACCAATAACCGGTAACCGGTAATCAGTAATCGGTAATCGGTTGTCGGTTATCTGAGCGTTTACAAAATCGTAAATACCCTACCGGCCACCGATTACCTGAAAAACAATCTATACTATGAAAATAACCATCATGGATACCACCCTTCGCGACGGGGAACAAACCTCAGGGGTTTCGTTCACCGGCGAAGAGAAATTGAGCATTGCCAAACTCTTGCTCGACGATCTGAAAGTTGATCGCATTGAAGTTGCCTCCGCCCGTGTGTCGGAAGGTGAATATGAAGCAGTGAGAAAGATCTCGGCATGGGCTGCAAAACACGATTGCCTCGAAAGGGTGGAGGTACTTGGATTCGTGGATGGCGATGTTTCCATCAACTGGATCAAAGATGCCGGTTGCAGGGTGATGAACCTGCTTACAAAGGGCTCTCTCAAACATGTGACCGACCAGCTGAAAAAATCCCCTCAGCAACATGCGGATGATATCAGGCAGGCAGTTAACAGCGCTGTATCACATGGCCTTACTGTAAATCTGTATCTTGAAGACTGGTCGAATGGCATGCGCCATTCGCAGGATTATGTGTTTTTTATGATGGATGCATTGAAAGACCTCAGGATAAACCGGTTCATGCTTCCTGATACACTGGGTATTCTCAATCCCGAAGAGGCCTATTCTTTCTGCAAGATCATGCTTGACCGGTATCCGAAGCTCAACTTCGATTTTCATGCGCACAACGATTATGACCTGGCTTCAGCAAATGTGTATTCTGCTTTAAAGGCAGGGATCACCTGCCTTCATACAACCATTAACGGGTTGGGTGAAAGGGCGGGAAATGTGCCGCTTTCAAGCGTGGTGGCCATTGTTCGCGATCATTTTAAATATACAATGTCGGTGAAGGAATCACGGATCACCCTGGTGAGCAAGCTCGTGGAATCGTTTTCAGGCATCCGTATTCCGCCCAACAAACCGGTGATCGGTGATAATGTATTTACGCAAACAAGCGGAATTCATGCCGATGGTGATCAGAAAAGCCAACTGTATTATAACGATCTGCTTCCGGAGCGATTTGGCCGCAAAAGACTATACGCCCTGGGCAAAACATCAGGAAAGGCAAATATCCGCAAGAACCTGGAGGAAATTGGCATTGAACTCGACTATCCCTCCATGCGGAAAGTAACAGAAAGGATCATCGAACTGGGCGACAAAAAAGAAACCGTAACCCAGGAAGATCTTCCTTATATTATCGCCGATGTACTGCGCAGCAAGGCCATCGATGAGCATATCAAGATCCTGAATTATTCCCTTTCAACTGCCAACGAACTCAAACCGGTGGCAAGCCTGAAAATCAGGATTGGGGATGAGGTATTTGAGGAAACCTCAAGTGGTGACGGGCAGTATGATGCATTTATGAAGGCATTGCGAAAAATTTACGGAAGAAAGGAAAAATCACTGCCTGCCCTGCTCGACTATTTTGTTTCAATACCTCCCGGCGGAAAAACGGATGCCCTTGTGCAAACAGTGATCACCTGGAAACTCGGGCGGGAATTTAAAACAAGGGGCCTTGACTCCGATCAGACAGTTGCAGCCATCAAAGCGACAATGAAAATGCTGAATATTATTGAAAACAGTGACAAATGAAGGGACGAGGGACGAGGGACAGGGACAGTAGTTCTGCAGTTATGCTGAGTTTTGCAGTTAAATCGCTTGAGGGACTTTCAAACCCCGAAGGGGTGATATCTGAATAACAGTGGGTGCAACCCACGGAAAAAGAGTAAAACATCTTAACAACTAATATTTGTAACATGAGCAAAAAATCCTACAACATTGCTGTAATTCCCGGAGACGGTACAGGTCCCGAAGTGGTTAATGAAGGCATTAAAGTGATGAACACAGCCGCTGCCAAATTTGGCTTTACGCTGAATTACCAGTATTTCGACTTTGGCGGCGACCGCTATTTACGCACCGGTGAAACCCTTCCCGACTCTGCCGTGGAAGAATTCAAAAAATTTGATTCCATCTTTCTTGGTGCCATTGGACATCCGGAAGTTAAACCAGGCATCCTGGAAGTGGGTATCCTGCTTAAGAGCCGGTTTGCCCTCGACCAGTATATTAATCTTCGCCCGGTGAAATTATATCCGGGTGTAGATACGCCCTTGAAGGACAAAGGACCGGAAGACATCGATTTTGTAGTGATCCGCGAAAACTCAGGAGGTATATATACCGGCATCGGCGGAGCCACAATGGTAGGAACTCCTTACGAAGTCGCTACCCAGGTTATGGTTTATTCCCGTCCGGTAGTCGACCGCTGCCTTCGCTATGCCTATGAATACACGCGGAAAAGAAACCGCAGGAAGCTTCTGACGCTCGTCCATAAATGCAATGTACTTACCTATGCCGGTGACCTATGGGTTCGCGCCCACAAGGAAATGGGCGACAGGGATTATCCCGATGTAAAACAGGATTATAACCATGTGGATGCCTGCAACATGTGGATGGTGAAATCTCCGGAATTCTATGATGTAATCGTTACCGAAAACCTTTTCGGCGATATAATCACCGACCTTGGTGCCATGATCCAGGGAGGACTGGGTATTGCAGCCGGCGGAAACATTAATCCCGAAGGCGTATCCATGTTCGAACCCATGGGCGGTTCAGCACCAAAATACAAGGATATGAATATCATTAATCCCCTGGCTGCAATCTGCGCCGGCGGCATGATGCTTGAAACACTGGGTGAAGAAGCAGCCGCAAAAGCAATCGACAAATCGGTAAGCAATTGCCTGGCCACCCGTCAGATCAAAAGCCTCGCTGCCGGTAAAATGGGTATGGGAACCCGTGAGGTAGGGGATTTGGTTGCAAAGGGAATTTAAAGAAGGGACGAGGGACTAGGGACAAGGGACATGTAGTTGATAGTTGTTAGCAGATTGTAGTTAGTTTTAACAGGAACGTAACAGACTGCACGACTGCAAAACTGCATAACTGCAAAACTTGTAACTCCTTGTCCCTAGTCCCTCGTCCCTTGTCCCTACTTCGGCAATCTTCCAAAAAATCCCATAATGCATTTGTGAAAATTATGGATGCCTTTAACCGGATCGGCAAACATATAAATGCATTTTTTGGATATCAGCTGTACATTCGATTCAGCGGCTATCTTTAGTGTATCCGGTGTTTCGGACATTTGCTGAACCCATACGTGCGTTATTCCTTTTTGAATCGCCTGCCTCAATACCTCATCCGTATCCTTTTTGGCCGTTGCGATAAAAAGATGTTTTACATCGCCGGGAAGCTCTCCCACGGTCGGATAAACTTTTTCGCCTTCTATTTCCGGCAGGTTTGGATTAATGGGATACAGGGTATAACCGAATTTTTTCAGGTCATTATACACCATCCGTCCGAATTTTTTGGGATTCCTGGATACACCGGCAATCGCAAACCGCCTGGGCTGAAGAAAATCCTGGATATTTGCTTTGGTAACCATTTGCACTTCATTTAATCGTTTGTACATGCAAATTAGGGATTTATAATGATTCAGGCAATAGAGACAGGTGAATATTAAAAAATCAATCCCGGAAAATACTGTCATACTTTTCTACAATACCTTAACCGCTCTGCGGTAAGCTGATCTCTATGATCCCTCAGATTAACAAATCTATTCCCTGGAAACTGTTAAATCGAATGCAATGAGAATCTCTGCGACCTCAATAAAGCCTGGTAAATAAAGTTTTAGCGCTCTTTGCGAAAACTCCGTGGCCTCTGCGTTTAAACTTTTACATACTAATTATAAAGCTATAATCTTCAAAATTTTCTCTCGCAGATCCCGCGGATTTCGCAGATTGATGCCCGCTTTGCTCGCATATCCCGTTAAATAATCCAGCCAGTTACTTATTTTGGGGCATAATTACCGAATGCTGAGGGACTCCTTACTCCATACTCCATACTCATTTCTCCCAACTCCTTACTCGTCCCTCGTCCCTTGTCCCTTGTCCCTAAAAGAATTATCTTTGCCCCATGAAAAACAAATATCTCCCCATACTTCTGATCCTTATTATCCTCATCTCCGGCTGCAAAGGCGTTGAAGATATTACCATGACCGGAATCAGCGACTTCAGGTTCAAAGGCATTAACAATGATTTGATTTCCTTTTCTGCTGTTGTGGGTGTTTCCAACCCATCCAGGGTTGGTTTCCATGTAAGTGAACTAAATGTGAAGACCCTGGCCGACGGAAACTACCTCGGTACCCTTTCAACTACCGATAAAATAAGAATTCCAGCCCGTTCTGACACGTCTTACCGCATGAACTTCACTCTTAAGCTGGCCAATGTACTTACAGGCGCCACCTCACTGTATAGCCTGTCACGCAAAAAAGAAGTCCTGGTGGAATTACAGGGTTTTGTCAGATCGCGTTCATTCCTTGTTAACCGCAAAACCGAAATCAAAGAAAGCAGGAAGGTTGCGGTACCTTCCATGAATTAGCCACAGCTATTCCTAAATATTTTTATATAACTTTGCAGTCTGAATAATTCATTATGACGAAATTATCCGGATCCGGACTTCTGCTTCTTCTTTCTGTTACCCTGTGTCTTAACCTCACTGCACAAAGCACACCCGATATTTTTCAGCAGATTGGAACTTCAAAACCGGGTAAGGGAATGGTGAAGATTTCACAGGACAATACAATCACGAATCTCGTGGAATTGCATCTGTCACAGCAAAAGAAACTGAATGGGGTGAAAGGATATCGTATTGCCATTTACATGGGATCGGGACAGGAGGCTAACAAGGCCGCCGACCAGTCCAGGGCCCGTTTTATCAGCCGGCATGAAGAAGTGAAGAGTTATAAACAATTCGAATATCCTTATTTTAAAGTATATGTTGGAGATTTCCGGATTAAAAGCGATGCATTGCGGTTCCTCAAACAAATTGAGAATGAATATCCCGATGCCTTTATCCGTGAAGATATGATCTCCTTTTCTGATTAATCTGAAATATAATCTCCCGAATGACTGACGAAGTAAATCACGAATGCGGTATTGCCCTGGTTCGATTGTTGAAGCCACTCGAATACTATCAGCTGAAATATGGTACCTGGCGCTATGGCATTCAAAAGCTTTACCTGCTGATGGAAAAGCAACACAACAGGGGCCAGGACGGAGCCGGCATTGCATCCATCAAATTCGATATGAAGCCGGGCAAGCAATATATTCATCGTGAACGCTCCATCAAACAGGCTGCAATAAATGATATTTTCAAGACCCTGAGCAAGATTTACGATAAGGTCGAAGAAAAAACTCCTGATCTGATCAATGACCCCATCTGGGCAAAGGAAAATCTTCCGTTTGCTTCTGAATTGCTGCTGGGGCACCTTCGTTACGGAACATACGGCAAGAATGACATTGAAACGGTGCATCCTGTGATGCGCGTGAACAATTGGAAAACCCGTAACCTGTTGCTGGCAGGAAATTTCAACCTTACCAATGTGGATGAGCTCTTTCAGAGATTGGTAGATCTGGGTCAGCATCCGCGCGACTTTTCGGATACGGTCACCATGCTGGAAAACATCGGACACTTCCTCGACAGAGAGATACAACGCAATTTCGATGCCTTTAAATCACAGGGATTTGAAAATTCGGAGATATCGCCGCTCATTGCTGATAACCTTCGCGTGGACAGCGTGCTGCGTGAGGCCAGTAAAAAATGGGACGGCGGTTATGTCATTGCCGGATTGATGGGTCATGGTGATGCATTTGTAGTGAGGGATCCCTGGGGTATCCGTCCGGCCTTTTTCTATGCCAATGACGAAATTGTGGTGGTTACTTCAGAAAGGCCCGCCATCCAGACAGTACTGAATGTTGATGCAGAGCAGGTGAAAGAGCTTGAACCCGGCTCTGCCCTGATCATCAAGCGAAACGGCCAGGTGGAATCGGAAAACATCCGTGGACCGTTTGAAAAGCGAAGCTGTTCCTTTGAGAGGATCTATTTTTCACGGGGCAGCGACATGGATATTTACAATGAAAGAAAGACGCTGGGTGAACTGCTGACACCCCAGATTGTGGAAGCAGTTGACAAGGATCTTGAAAATACCGTATTCTCATTTATCCCCAATACCGCTGAGTCAGCATTTTATGGAATGATTCAGGGAGTGGAAACTTCCATGAAACTGGATAAAAAGAAAAGAATTCTTTCCCTCGGAAAAAACATTACAGATGAGGAACTCGACAGCATCATTTTCATGAAACCACGCGTCGAAAAAGTCGCGCTGAAGGATATCAAGCTTCGGACATTTATATCGCAGGATTCAGGACGTAATGACCTCGTAGGACATGTTTATGATGTAACATATGGCACTGTTAGAGCATATGAGGATAACCTGGTAGTGATCGACGATTCCATCGTGAGGGGAACCACGTTGAAATACAGCATTATTAAAATACTCGACAGGCTTAAGCCAAAGAGGATTGTGATCGTATCCTCCTCTCCGCAGATCAGGTATCCCGATTGCTATGGCATTGACATGGCCAAACTTGGAGATTTCATCGCTTTTCGGGCAGCCATCGCCCTGCTCAAAGAAACCGGGCAGGAAAATATTATCAATGAGGTATATCGTAAATGCCGGGAAAGCGAAAATATTCCCAAAGAGGAGATCATCAACCATGTAAAGGAAATCTACCGCCCCTTTATCCCGCAGAAAATATCAGACAAAATCGCCCAAATGCTGAAAACGCCCGACGTTAAAGCGGATGTGCGAATTGTATACCAGACCATTGAAAACTTACATATTGCCTGTCCCCACCACCTGGGTGACTGGTATTTCACCGGCAATTATCCCACCCCGGGCGGAAATCGCGTTGTAAACCGTTCCTTCATTAATTTCATCGAAGGACGGAATGTTCGGGCTTACTAGGGACAAGGGACGAGGGACAAGGGACAAGCGGGAATAATCCCGAAGGGATTGAGTATCGGTAGAAAAATGCAGCACTGACCCCCTGCCCCCGCCAGCGCGGGAAATTTGACCAGTTTGGCAGAAAAATGTTCTGCAGTTCTATGTTCTGCAGTTCTGCAGAACTGCAGAACTTATTTCTCACTCCCCGTCAACCCAGATAATCAATCGTTGTCCGATTTGCACCTCGTTACCGGGAAGATGATTCCATGCACGGATGTTTTCAAGGGTTACATTATACATCATGGCTATTTTATGGGTGAATTCACCCGCCTGCACAACATGGATGATCTTCGTTTTGCCCGCGGTATTTCCGGCCTGGGCCACCAGTTGATTATAATCAGCGGGAGGCGCGGAAAAACCAAGGATATTGACCTCGTTCTTTATATAAATGCTTGTTTTATCAGCCGGAAGCACCAGTAACGAATAAGTATTGCGTGCAGGAATGTAATCCCGCTTATATACCGGATTTAGCATACGGATATGGTCAATGTCCAATCCGATCTCAGAAGCTACCTGGCTGAATGAAACCGCATACCTGATATGCAGTGTATCTGTATGAAAATAGTCAAAATCCGGCTTAACAGGAACAATGCCATGTTCTTTATAAAAATTCAGGATATAAATAGCAGCAACAAAGGCCGGCACATAATTTTTTGCCTGGTCTGACAGATAAGGACGCAGTTTCCAGTAATCGGTCTCTCCTTTGCAGCGTTCAATGGCTTTTCTCACTTCCCCCGGCCCGCCATTGTATGACGAAAGCACAAGCTGCCAGTCGTTAAATGTAGTATACAGATACGCCAGGTAACGGCTGGCCGCCTCGGTTGATTTGTAGGGATCACTGCGCTCATCTACCATCGAAGTGATTTCAAGATCAAACAGCCTCCCGGTATTCAGTAAAAATTGCCATAATCCCACAGCACCTGATTTAGATGTCGCCAGCGGATTCAATCCTGATTCAATGACGGTAAGATATTTTAATTCCAGGGGCAGACCATGGCGATCAAGTATTTCATCAAAAATGGGAAAATAAAGTTCCGACATACCGATGACCCTTGCCATTTCTTCTTTCCGGGGACCTGTAAAAAGATCAATATACTTCCGCACATCCGCATTATAAACCAATTCCACCGGTGACATCCTGTTTAACCCGGCAATACGGTATTCATACAGCATATCCGGATCATCGGGTGATGTGAGGGGAAACGCTGTTCCGGCCAGGGTCAGCAGGTAAATAAAACAGTGTAATCGTCTGGTCATGTGGAAGTATACGGATTGGCTTGCTTTAGGTTGTTGTTATAATGCTAAGCGTAGTTTACTCGCTATCGCTCGTGAGATAGTTGTAACTACGCTTGTTTTAGCATCTTTTGAGAATGGTTTATAAAAAAACCCGTCACTTTGTCAGGGACGGGCCTTGCTTTATTCAATTGAAAGCTATTCCTTGGTCTTGGTATCACCAGCTTTTTCTACCACATCATCCTCTCCACGGGATGCTTTCTTGAATTCCTTCATTCCTTGACCCAGTCCGCGCATCAGTTCGGGAATTTTTCTACCTCCAAATAATAACAGCAATACGGCTATTATCAGAATAATTTCAGTTGGTCCTAATGACATAATGATTTGAATTTAAATGTACGTTATATATGATTTTTCTTGCCTGAATTAATCACCAAAATTACGATTATTTTTCAGATAAAGTCCTTTTTGCTTGAATTACTTACTCCCGGTGCCCTAATTTCCAAACATGTTTCTAAACCAGCGGAGGATATCATTGGTATTGGCAAAAATAAGCAGGGAGAAAATGATCACCATTCCCACAATCTGCGCATATTCGAGGAACTTCTCGCTTGGCTTGCGGCGTGTAACCACCTCATACAGCAGGAAGGCCACGTGTCCGCCATCAAGTGCCGGTATTGGCAGTATATTCATAAAGGCAAGGATTAGCGAAAGAAAACCGGTTATCTCCCAAAATGACTGCCATTCCCATTCTCTTGGAAAAAGTCCGCCGATTGTACCAAATCCTCCCAGTCCTTTATAAGCCCCCGTCTTAAAGTCAAAAATCAACTTGAACTGCCTCACATAAAAGGCCAGTTTGCTTCCGGCCAGTTTAAATCCTGCAGGAATTGCACTTAACAGGCTGAACTTGTTTGTCTCAAGCTGGTATAAATTCATCTTTTCAAGATCATCAAAATCCGGAATGGCCGAAATCACTTCCAGTTTCTTTTGATCCGAAAGCGTGGCGACAAGGGGGAATGCAGTGCCCTTGCGCATTACAACCAGGTTGATCCTGCCTGCCTTGAGTGTATCGACTATGCTGAGGTATTGATCATAATATTTTATCGGCACTCCGTTGATGCTTATCACCTCATCCCGGGCTTTAAGTCCCGATTTTGCATTCAGGGAAGTATCCGGTATTTCGCGGATGATGAAAGGAACGCGCGGATAAAACAGCATCATGCTCCTTTGCTTAACCAGTTTGCCGACAAAATCCTGGGGTAAAACAAAGGAATCTACCCGGTTATTGCGCATCACTTTTACGGTTCCCCCGAAAATGATCTCGCTGTAAATATCTTCGAACCGCTGCAGGTTCTACATTATTGATTGATAAAATCTTATCGCCATTTCTGAAAACCGATGTGCTGTGCCATTGAATCAACGCACCAAACGCCATCGGTAAGGTTTTTATTCGGAAGGAATTTCTCACCCCAGGTATACAAAACAGCAGAATAAATCAGGAATCCAAGTACCAGGTTCACAATCACGCCACCCAGCATGATCAGCAGTCGCTGGCCGGTGGTTTTCGACCTGAATTCCCAGGGTTGCTCAGGTTGTTTCAGTTGCTTCCTTATCCATTGATTCATCGAGCATACCCGAAATTTTCACGTAACCTCCCAGCGGGAAGCCATCCGATACCATATTCCGTATCACCGCGCTTTATTTTGAAAAGCGAAAACCAGGGATCAAAGAACAGGTAGAATTTCTCAACGCGGGTATTGAACAGCCGGGCAAAAAGAAAATGCCCCAATTCGTGCAGGATGATCAGAATGGATAAACTCAGCAACAACTGACTGATCTGAATAACAACGCCCATGTGTATGATATATAATTAAAAATACAGGGTGCAAAGATAGAGATTATTTTCCGAAGAGATTTTGCTCTCGGTATCGGTATCAGTATGCAGTTATGCAGTTATTCAGTATCGCAGTTTCGCAGATTCAAAAATCTTGCAGTCTTGCAGCATCCAGTTACTGAGTTAAAATGCTCGGAATTCATTTCATTAAATTTAATTTGTAACAAATCTTTCCATTAAATCAATAGTCATTAGAAAGAAATTTATTGCCTTTGGCTTAAGCCAAAGGCAATAGAAGTTTTTTTATTTCATTATTCTGATAGATCTAATTCCAGTAATCTTCACAGAACTGCACGCCTGCACGACTGCACGACTGCATAACTTTCAACCGGTTCCTGGTCACAATTCTGGCTTCCGAATCAGTTTCCGCATAATCCGCCAGGGAAGGATTGGAAATAAAGGCCACGCGCTCCATGGTTTGCTCAATAAAGCCAGGCATATCGAGAAACCTGATCTTTTCCTGCAAAAAGGCGTCCACAACCACTTCATTGGCAGCATTCATAATACACGGCATATTTCCGCCTGCGCGGATCGCCTCATAGGCAAGCCCGAGATTTCTGAACAGGTCATGATCCGGCTTTTCAAAAGTAAAATTTCCACAATCTGAAAAATCAAGCCTTGGAAAATCAGAATTGATCCGTGAAGGATATCCCAGTGCATACTGTATCGGAAGTTTCATATCAGGCAGGCCAAGCTGTGCCTTTATGGAACCGTCAATAAATTGTACAAAGGAATGAATGATCGACTGCGGATGAATGACCACTTCTATCTTATCGGGATTTATACCAAACAACCAGCTCGCTTCAATTACCTCCAGGCCTTTGTTCATGAGCGATGCCGAATCGATGGTTACCTTATTTCCCATGCACCATTTGGGATGATTTAATGCCTCCTTGCAGGTAACGCTTTGCAACTGCCGGAGGTCCATACCCCTGAAGGGACCCCCCGAAGCAGTCAGAATAAGCTTCTCGACTGCTCTCCGGCTTTTCGCCGGCCAGGCATTGAAATATGGCTGAATGTTCGGAATCCACAGGATACTATTTCTGATCCATGGTCCCTGTGCAAGCTGCATGATCAGTGACCCGGCCACAACAAGTGTTTCCTTATTGGCAAGTGCAATATTTTTTCCGCTCTTCAGGGCTTTCACGGTGGGTGCCAGACCTGCAAATCCTACCATAGCAGTAAGCACGATGTCAACTGATGAAAGAGTAACCACATCCGACAAGGCCTGCATACCGGTAAGAACCTGTATGGGAAGAAGGGACAAAGCGTCCTTCACATCCTGATATTGCGATTCATCGGCAATGACAACATAAGAAGGGACGAACTGTAATGCCTGGTCTATCAGTAAACCGGCATTCTGGCCGGCCGTAAGCACTTCCACATCAAAAAGGTCGCGGTGCTTCCGGATTACATCCAGCGCTTGTGTGCCAATGGATCCCGTGGATCCAAGAATGGCTACCCGCTTTTTCATGTTTTCTGAAATCTGCAATGCTGTCAGAAAGTTATATAATCCTGCGGATTGAGTGCCGTTCCATTGTACCAGAGTTCAAAATGCAGATGCGGACCTGTGGTAAGTTCTCCTGAATTGCCAATGATGGCAATGGGTTCCCCTGCGATTACCCTGTCGCCTATATGTTTAAGCAATTCCGCATTGTGCTTGTATACTGAGATGATATTGTTTTCATGCTGAACCCCGATCACATATCCGGTTTCGAGTGTCCATCCCGCCATTGTCACTGTTCCGGGAAGAGTAGCTTTCACTACCTCATTGGAAGAGGCTACAATGTCGGTTCCATAGTGATCTTTTGTATTGCTATAGCTATTGGTGACCAGTCCTTTTACAGGGGGAAAGAAAAGGGTGGTGGAGAGTGCCGTGTTGATTTTCTTTCTTTCAATGGTGGACAGGCTGAACATATCAGCAGGTTCTACCATTCCACGCAATACGGAGTCTTCTTTTGATTTATGGTATACTGTTTTGCCGGCAGGGACGGCTGAATCAACTGAATTGCCAAAGCTTTCGGGGTTTTCACCGGCTATGATCCGCCTCAGGTTATCGAAATAAACATCCCGTTTATTGATTTCCTGTTCAAGTGAATCCAGCCTGTAATTGTTGAGATGGATATCGCGGATCGTATTTTCATCGGGATATCCGGGTATCAGCTCGCGGGCAGGTGTGTAGGCAATAATGGCAATTACAAGTATGAGGAACAAAAATACGCCTGCTCCAATGATGGCCATCACATTAAGCTTGGTCAGCCGAAGATTCAGTACCTCCTCAAATGTCTCATCCCTGTATATCGATAATCTGTACTTATGCCTGAACTTCTCCCAAAAGGACTTTTTCTCTGTGTTTTCTGTCATTATGTTGATCAGTTTGGAGCAAAGATAAAAAAGGAGCGATGGTGCGGATTCGGAGCTCCTGACTCATTTCTCCTAACTCCTACTACTTCTCCTACTCCTACTACTACCTCCGCCCCGGCTTCATCCCCTCTTCCGGCGTGACAAATATAAGTTTCCCGAAGCATCTTCAGCGAGCAGGATCATGCCCTGCGACTGAATCCCTTTTATCTCACGGGGAGCCAGGTTGGCGAGGAGGCATATCTGTTTGCCAATAATGTTCTGGGTTCAAAATATTCGGCAATACCCGAAACAACGGTCCTTACGTCAATTCCGGTATCGATCTTCAGCTGCATCAGTTTCTTGGTCTTCGGAACCTTTACGGCTTCCAGAATGGTCCCGATGCGGATATCCATGCGGCTGAAATCATCATAACTGATATCCTCCTTTCTGCGGTTTGGCCGCGGTTTGCCCTGCTGGTTCTATTTCCTTTGTCTGCTGCAGTTTCAGCAATTGAAGTTCTATTGCTTCATCTTCAATCTTTTCGAAGAGCAGGCTCGCTTCGCCTAGAAGATGTCCGGCTTCTAGAATATCGCCCCGGCCGGCATCCTGCCAGATGAGTTACCCAGGTTGATGAATTCCGCAATTTTGATGGCTGAAAAAGGAAGGAAAGGCTGCGCCACAATGGCCAGGTTGGCCGTGATCTGCAGCGAAATGTTCAGAATGGTCCCGACACGCGCAGGATCGGTCTTTATCACTTTCCACGGCTCATTGTCGGCCAGGTATTTATTGCCCAGCCGGGCTATGTCCATCATCGACTTTAAGCGCTTCCCGGAAGCGAAAATTTTCGAGGTTGTATTCAACGGCTTCCTTCAGACGCGGAAGTTCGGACAAGTGGCCCGGTCACCATCGGTTAATTCTGCCACCATGGGTACCTTTCCTTCGAAATATTTATGGGTAAGAACCAGCGCCCGGTTCACAAAATTACCGAGCACAGCCACCAGTTCATTGTTGTTGCGGGCCTGAAAATCCTTCCAGGTAAAATCATTGTCCTTGGCTTCGGGCATGGTGGCAGCATAAGCACATATCGCAACACATCCTGCTTTCCCGGGAAATCCTTGCAGGTATTCATGCAACCACACCGCCCAGTTGCGTGAAGTGGAAATTTTGTCCCCTTCGAGGTTCAGAAATTCATTGGCCGGCACATTTTCAGGCAGGATATAAGCTGCCTTCGGCTTTCAGCATGGCCGGGAATATAATGCAATGAAAAACAATATTGTCCTTACCAATGAAATGCACCAGGTTGGTATCCTTGATCCTTCCAGTATTTTTCCCAATCGGGCAGTTAGTTCCCGTGTTGCCGAAATATAACCGATCGGTGCATCAAACCACACATACAGCACCTTGCCCGCGGCACCTTCCACCGGAACAGGAATACCCCAGTCGAGATCACGGCTCACGGCACGGGGCTGAAGACCTGCATCGAGCCACGATTTGCATTGCCCGTAAACATTCGGCTTCCAGTCCTTGTTTTCTTCCAGAATCCACTTTCTCAGAAAGGGCTCATACTTGTCGAGCGGCAGAAACCAGTGCTGGGTATCTTTCAATAACCGGAGCACTGCCGCTGATCATGATTTCGGATTGATCAGGTCGGTGGCATTCAGCGAAGTGCCGCATTTTTCGCACTGGTCGCCGTAAGCAGCATTCGTTGCCGCAATGCGGACAGGTACCGGTAATATACCGGTCAGCCAGAAATTGCTTCGCCTCCTCATCGTAATATTGTCTGGTTGTTTTTTCAATAAACTCACCCGTTATCATACAGCTTGCTGAAAGAATTCCGAAGCCGTTTGGTAATGCGTTTTTGAAGTCGTCCTGGAGTAAATGCTGAAGGAGATGCCAAATTGCAAAAGCATCCCTGATCATCCCATGATACTTGTCCACAATATCCTGCGGACTTACCTTGTCCTGCCTGGCCTTGATGGTGATGGGCACCCCATGTTCATCCGATCCGCAGATAAACAGCACATCTTCTCCCCTCAATCGCAGGTAACGTACATAAATATCAGCAGGCACATATACCCCGGCCAGGTGGCCAATGTGAACCGGACCGTTGGCATACGGCAGCGCCGCGGTGATGAGATGTCTCTTGTAATTGTTTCCATGTATTATTTGTGTGTTTTATTCGATCTCCTTTGCACCGTCCGTGGGTTGCACCACGGTTAATGAGATATGCCCCTTCGGGGCGCTACGACGCCTTCTCCCTGCTACCTTACTCACCTCTCACCTCTCACCTCTCATCTCTCACCTCTCATCTCTCACCTCTCATCTCTCACCCCTCATCTTTCTTTCTCTTTTCTCTCCGTCCCGTCCCTCGTCCTTTTTCCTACCTTGCAAATATATTCAAATCACCGCTAATTCAAACAAATAAAGCACATGATCCGTCCGCCATTGCTGAGGAAGGGAGATACTGTCGGGATTGCAGCGCCGTCCAGCTATCTGTTGAAAGCAGAATTGGAACCGGGCATTGAGCTCATCCGTTCATGGGGCTTGCAGGTGATAATCGGAAAACATGTTTTCAGGCGCCAAAACTCCTTTGCAGGAACTGATGAACAGCGGACAGCAGATTTCCAGGCCATGCTCGACGATCCGGATATCAAGGCGATCATTTGTGCACGCGGGGGATATGGAACGGTGAGGATCATCAGGCAACTGAACTTTGAGAAATTCCTTCAGCATCCGAAATGGATTGCCGGCTGCAGTGACATTACAGTGCTCCACAGCTATCTGCAGAACCTGGGCGTGGAAAGCCTTCACAGCGAGATGCCCCGGTTTGTGCCCCCAGCCGAACCCGACCTGGCATCGATGGATTCACTGCGTGCTGCCCTGTTTGGAGAAACAAAGCAATACAGTATTCAGCCGCATGCAGACAACAGGCCGGGAAAATCAAGGGGTATCCTTACGGGAGGCAACCTGTCGGTTTTATACAGTGTGGCAGGCAGTGACCTGGAAACCGGAAATGGCAGGCCGTATTTTATTTATCGAAGATATAGGCGAGTATTTATATCATATTGACCGGATGATGATGAACCTGTCCATACGGGACAGGCTGAAAGATCTGAGAGGCCTGGTAGTGGGTACCATGAATAACATGATGATCTCCGGCTCGGGATATCGCAAGCCAGCCTGTTCGGTCATCCGCGAGGCAGTGTCACCTTATGATTTTCCGGTTATGTTCGGTTTCCCGGCTGGTCATGCGCATCCCAACATGAGCCTGATCCTGGGAAGGGAAGTGGAAATTACCGTTAGCAGCAAACAATGTACACTCACTTTCTGAAACATGGAAAAAAAGACTTTTGGCCGGCAGGGCGAGGACCTTGCCGTGGAATTCCTTTTAAAGGAAGGCTATGAAATACTGGAACGAAACTGGTATTTCAAACACAATGAAGTGGATATTCTTGCCAAAGATCACGATACCCTTGTGGTCATCGAAGTAAAGACCCGGTCGGGAAATTCGTACGGAGAACCCTATACCGCCGTTGATTTTCGCAAACAGCGGTACCTCATTTTTGCGGCGGAACGATATATTTACTCCCATGATCTCGATTTGGAGGTACGATTCGACATCGTTTCAATCATTATCGATCACCGTGGGCACATGTAACCCTGGAACACGTGAAGGAGGCGTTTCATCCCATAGCAAGATAACTTAGTTTTGCAGTTTTGCAGTTTTCAGTTTTGCAGTTTTGTAAAGAGTTAAAAAATGGAATTAATTCGTTAACCGAAATAAATAAAAACTATGGCAACTATTAAAAACTTTGAGGAACTGGAGATTTGGAAGAAATCTCGGAATGTAACTAAATTGGCTTATCAGGATTTAGATCAATCAGGGATTTTGGTTTCAGGGACCAAATTCAGCGAGCGTCGGTTTCAATAATGAACAATATTGCAGAAGGCTTTTGTCGTGAGTCAAACCGAGAAAGAAAACAATTATCTTCCTGAAATTCGCAAAAGGTTCAGCCGGCGAGGTAAAAAACATGTATTTTATTGCTGAAGATCGGTTACCTTTCCCCAAATATCTGTGCATTGAAAGACGTAATTCAATTCAGGGATTAATGAATGGCACTTGCCGGTTTTATTAAATTTATTCCAAAACAATAATGCCAGATAACCTTCTCATAACTGCCAGACTTCATGACTGCACGACTGCACGACTGCATGACTTTTTTTTTACTGCAGAACTGCAGAACCGCAGAACTGCAGAACTATTTTCATTCTTCCTCTTCCCGCAACCTGCTCACTGCTCAACCCTGATTCCGGCTCCGGAGTCAGGATTCGTGCTGAAAAAACCTCTTCTGGAAAAGCAGAATACTGATTATACCAATAGATATCGAAGAATCGCGCAATATTAAAAATCGGTCTGAAGAAGATAAACTCCTGCCCGTGCCATACAGGGAACCAGTTCGGGTAAGTACCCCGGATAATGGGGAAATACAGCATGTCTACAACGCGGCCATGCAAAAGTGGACCATAACCGCCGTTTGCGGGAAACATTTGCGCTACTGTAAAATACGTGCTTTCGTTAAACAGCACTCCATAAAATACACTGTCAATGATATTGCCCATGGCACCTGCAAAAATCAGTGCCACGCATAGTACCAGCCCGGTTTTAGCCTGTTTTATGACCAGCTCGCGCAAATACCATCCAATGGCAATAACGGCAATGATCCGGAAAATGGTTAAAATCGGCTTGCCCAGCTTCCCGGGTATATCCAGGCCAAAGGCCATGCCGGGATTTTCAATGAATTTGATAAAAAACCAATTTCCAAACACGGTGAAACCTTCACCGATTGTCATGGTAGTCTTGATCTCAATCTTAACCAGCTGGTCTATAAAAGAACAAAAATAATCAGTGAAATGGCCTTAACGCCGTTTGACATCTTTCATTACCTACCGCTGCTTTTGTTTGGCATCAATTGAAAGGGTGGCATGGGGAACAGCCCTGAGCCTTTCCTTTGAAATCAGTTTGCCGGTTTCGCGGCAGATTCCATACGTTTTATTTTCAATGCGTATCAACGCTGCCTGGAGATGCTGGATAAATTTCTGCTGCCTCTGTGCCAGCCTGCCGGCTTCTTCTTTTGAAAGTGTGGCGGCTCCTTCTTCAAGAACCTTGAATGTTGGCGAGGTATCCTGGGTGTCATTACTCTCACTCTGGGTAATAGCACTTTTCAGAAGATCGAAATCTTTCTTGGCCTGATCCAATTTATCAAGTATTATCTTCCGGAACTCCTCGAGTTCTTCATCGGAATACCTTGTCTTTTCTGACATAATTATCGGTTTAGTAGGTTTAAAAATAACAAAAAAAATCGATTTCCGGTGTTTATAACGCTAAATCTTACCCACCCATACGTAAGTAATTACGCTGTCGTCTATCTCAACCGGATTGGCTTCTGAAAAGTCGGTCCTGTCAACCAGTGAAACCGACCGTGCCAGTGTTTGAGAGGCTATATATTCCCGGTACTGATTTATCGAATTTGTGATCAATTCATGATTCTGTATTTCCACTGTGATTTTGTCCGTCACTTCATATCCGCTGTCCTTCCGGATGTTCTGAATACGGTTGACAAATTCACGGGCAATACCTTCATCTTTCAACTCCTGTGAAATATTCACATCGAGGGCCACAGTGAGCTTGCCATCATTGGCAACCAGCCAGCCCGGAATATCCTCTGATGATATTTCCACATCTGCCGTGGTAAGCGAAATGGTTTCCCCGCTCACTTTAAGCTCCCACCAATCCTGCGATTCGAAACAACTGATATCTTCCTGCGTGAAATTTTCAAATGCCCGCGATATCTCTTTCATCAACCTCCCATAGCGGGGACCCAGCACCTTAAAATTCGGCTTTATCTTCTTTACAAGAATGCCCGTTGTATCTTTCAGGTATTCCAGTTCCTTTACGTTCACCTCATTCAGAATAAGGTGTTTTGTGGCTTCAAACCGGCTGAGCATAAGTGGATCCGAAACCGGAACCATGATCTTGCGAAGTGGTTGACGGACTTTTATATTTACTTTCCTTCGCAGTCCCAGCACCATCGACGATATACTTTGTGCCAGCTCCATCTTCTCTTCAAGGCTGTGATCCATCAGGCCGGGATCAGATACAGGGAATTCTGCAAGGTGAACGGAAATGTGCGGTTCGAGTTTTGTGATATGATTCAGATCGCGGTATAGCTTGTCCATGTAAAACGGGGCAAGCGGAGCCGACAACTTGGCGATTGTTATGAGACAGGTGTACAGGGTTTGATAGGCCGACAGCTTGTCATCCGTGTACTCACCTCCCCAGTAACGTTTCCGGTTCAACCGTACATACCAGTTGCTCAGGTTTTCCATCACAAAATTCTGGATAGCCCTGGCAGCCTTGGTAGGCTCGTAATCTTCGTAATACGATTCAACCTCCATGATCAGTGTATGGAGCAGCGATATGATCCACCGGTCAATTTCCGGTCGTTTGTTTACCGGAATTTCTGGTTCCTTGTGTTTGAACCCATCGACATTTGCATAAAGGGCAAAAAACGAATAGGTATTGTATAAGGTTCCAAAGAATTTTCTTTTCACCTCATCCACACCTTCTATATCGAACTTGAGATTATCCCAGGGTTGTGCATTTGTGATCAGGTACCACCGGAGAGGATCAGACCCAGGTGATTTATCACTTCAAAAGGATCCACAACATTTCCCAGTCTTTTCGACATCTTGTTCCCGCTTTTGTCGAGGCACAGGCCGTTGGAAATAATATTCCTGTAAGCCACGGAATCAAACAGCATCCCCGCAATGGCGTGGAGGGTAAAGAACCAGCCACGTGTCTGGTCAACTCCTTCTGCAATAAAATTGGCCGGGAAATATCTATTAAATTCCGGTTCCTTCATGGCAAAGGGATAATGCACCTGGGCATAGGGCATGGCGCCGGAATCAAACCACACATCAATGAGATCGCTCTCCCGTGTCATTTTTTTGCCCGAGTCGGAAACCAGGTAAATTTCATCCACATAAGGCCTGTGAAGGTCAAATTTTTCATAATTTGAAGATGTATAATCTCCTTCTGAATAATCCTTATACGGATTAGTCTTCATAAAACCGGCCCGGATGGATTTGTCAATTTCATCTTTCAGTTCCTGGACAGATCCGATGCATTTAAGCTCCAGGCTGTCAGAACTTACCCATACCGGCAGCGGAGTGCCCCAGTAACGGCTCCGGGAAAGATTCCAGTCAACGAGGTTTTCCAGCCATTTCCCGAATCGGCCCGAACCGGTGGATTCCGGCTTCCATTGGATGGTATCATTTAAAGCGATGAGCCGGTCCTTTAAGGCAGTCGTCTTAATAAACCATGCATCCATCGGGTAATACAACACGGGCTTATCTGTACGCCAGCAATGCGGGTAATTGTGAACATGCTTTTCAATACGGAATACCTTGTTGCTTTTTTTCAGATATACAGCGATGTCAATGTCAACGGTATTATCATCCGAATCCAGGTTGGCATCATACTCGTTTTTAACATAGCGGCCGGCAAAGGGACCGTATTCTTCAACGTTCACGCTTTCTGCAATGAACTTTTCATCCAGGTCTTCCAGGCGGTAGAAACGGCCTTTTTTGTCGACCATAGGTCCCAGGCGCTTGTTTTTCTCTACCATCATCAGCGGGGGAACATTGTTCTTTTGTGCCACCCTGAAGTCATCAGCGCCGAAGGTAGGCGCTATGTGTACAATGCCGGTGCCATCTTCGGTGGTAACAAAATCACCGGTCAGCACGCGGAAGGCACCCTTGCCGGGGTCCACCCAGTTGATCAGCTGGTGATATTG
>CAVQXX010000006.1:0-445182 GCA_963717995.1 uncultured Bacteroidales bacterium | reverse complement strand
GGTTCAGCTCGATACCTGTATTGATCGTTTCAAAATGAGAACCTGTATACCGCGATACACTTCCGCTCTGGTAACCAAACCAAAGAGCCCCTGTATGGTCCTTAAAACTTGTACCTGCCACTTCACGTGACAGGGAATCCTGCTGAACATCAGTGTTAAATTCAGTTCCGTTAAACCGGCACAAACCTTCTCCGGTGCCAATCCAGATATAACCACGAGAATCCTGGTTTATCGTATAGGTAAAAGGATGGGATATACCTTCCCTTACACCGAAATTGCGTATCCTGTATTCCTGTGTAAAAGTAAATCCGTTCAGAAAGAAAGCCAGTATGGCGACCAGAAAGGTCTGGGATTTTATGTGCATGCCTGAAAAATATTATTTATCTGTCTTACCCGGAGCATACCTTGTCGCGTTTAACTGCATATTTGTATTTTGGCACACCGCCAATGGGTATTACATAGAAGGGCAGCAATTCTCCATATTGGTTTCGCACACTCACAACCACATTGTTGTTCTTAACAGCAGGACTTTTACGCTTGATAAACTGAATATCCAGCGATGTATTTTTTTCTGCTTCGAAAATTTTAAATTCATCCTCTATCCAGTTGTTTTCACCCGACATTTTACTCAACTGACCCTGTCGTGCAACGGAAACGGTGCGTATCATCCCGTCACCATCCCAGTCAAAATTTGAAAGCTTTACCGATATGGCTCTGTCATCTACAAATGGATAGATATGAGACACTTCGGTGGGATTGTCCCACATTCTGAATGAGTACTCAAAAGCAAAAGCGTTAGCCCCTTCCACTGCCTTGTTTTCATCGGGCATTGTGGACAGATAATACCTGTACAGGTTGCCATCATCTCCTTCAATGCCGTCGCATATTACCTTAAATACGTACCCGTCAAACATGGCTACATATTCACCTTCTGAAGGATTAAAAGGACCGAAAGTATACCATTTCTGATCATAAGCTGCCTGATCACCAAAAGATTTGGATCCCAGAAGGTTGCCGCTCTTATAATTTCCGGCAGGCTGGGTTTCCTTGGCATCTTTGTTGCTGTAACATTCCTTGCCGCCATATATTGAATAGGTCATTTTTGAATCAAATACCCCATCCAGTTCATCCACAACTCCGCCGATCTCAGGATCAAAAACACGGATGTAAACAGGTTGGCTAAAGTTTTTTGGCACCAGAAAGAAAAATGTCTGCGAAAAGTCATCATCGCCCCAGGATGTACTGGCTTTCGGACCGAAGGTCATCAGGTATGGTATGTTTTCATCCCCTGCCGGAACTGGTTGGGCATACATACCACCAGTGAACCCAACGACAAATACCAGAAAAAGAAAGTACTTCATATGTGAGATCCAGAAATTAAAAATCCGTTATAAACTATACGATAAAAAAAGCCTTTGGGTTCATTTTAAACATAAAACAGTGCATTATAATTATTTCCCTGGCTGAACCACTACAATCTGGCGTGTACTGCAGTTTTTTGGATCTTCCATATCCGGATCCGTTTTTTTGCCTGAAACACCCAATTGAAGCTGGTATATTCCCGGATAAAGGAATTTATGTTTAACCTTTTCACCGGATGACCTGTAACCATCTCCAAAATCCCAGTAATATCCACTCACCTGGTAGTTCTTCAAAAAAGTTTTGGTAGCATCCAGCGTAAATTCCTGACCAGTCATTATAGTATCTGAGGCTGTAATATAGGGTTGCTCAACATCTTCTACCAGAAAACTGTCACTTGCCTGGTTAAGGGCAACCTCATTTGTAAGCAAGTCAATAACATTCAGTTGCACAAGATAGTTTCCGGTTTTGCTGTAGCAATGTTCTGCCTGAAGCTTCCTTATTTTTGTGCCGTCGCCAAGATCCCATTCATATGCCAATACGGTCGTATCCAGTTCATTGTTGTTGGGCTCATAAAATACATAGCAATATTCATTTTCTTCCTGTGGTTTGCAATCCACAAAAGTAGGTATGGATGACCATGCTGAAAAAATATCTGCTGTCCCCGATCTGTCAGATACAAAATAACCGGTGTCCATGGCAGCATTAATTATAAGTCCGTAATCATCGCCTGCAGAATTATAAGGTGATTCCAGCGCTACAGGCTTCTGCCATTTTCCATTCTCATTTACCGTATAATATATCTCCAGGTCATTTTTCTGATGGTGACCCCGGGAGGCAAAATATAGCCTGCCACTGCGGTGAAGAAAGGGAAATACTTCATTTTTGTCTGTATTCACATTGCTTCCCAGGTTTTCAGGTTGACCCCAGTGGCCATTTTCCAGTTTTGAAACATAGATATCATATCCGCCAAGGCCGTCACGACTGTCGGAGCAAAAAAACAACTGAGTGCCATCTTCTGAGAGACTTGGGTAACCGGTATGGCAATCCGCTCTATTATGCCTGAACGGAGTTATGTTGGTCCATTTTCCCCTTGCAAGGGTGGCACTGAAAATGCCAAAAGTGGTATCTTCCCGTTGCTTATTTCTTTTGTTTGAGGAAACATCAATTGTGCGGGTAAAATAAATTGTATTCCCATCTTTGCTGAAACAGGACGGTCCCTCAAATAGAAAAGTAGTCAGGTCCTTGGAAAGCAATACCGGATTTTCAAATTTTCCCGGTTTTTTCTGAACTGCCAGGTATAAATTGGTAAACTGGCTGTTGTTCATATCCACATAGCTGGGGAAAACGTCCTTTTTCCTGTCTGAACAAAAGACCAATCCATTTTTAAAAAATGCAGGGGCCAGTTCTTTCGATGAAGAATTGAAAGAAAGCCGGTGCGATTCCACGTATGGCTGCGCCAGGAGATAGCTTCCCGAAAAAAGGACCGGCAAGAGCAACAAATATATTTTTCTTTGAAGGGACATGGTTAAAATAGGGTTGGATTGGATGCCTTTACCTGGAAACCAAAATTATATTCAAGAATAATCTCAAACGAATTGCGATTGTATTCATTAATGCCATTCATGCCATAATCATAGGCGAGACCCACATGCAACTGATAATTTAATTTAAAATCCATTATCATTACAAGGGCCTGTTTTGACCGGTATGAACAGCCAACACGCAGCAGATCCTTGAAAATTACGCTAACACCGGCATCAGCTATCAGGCCTGAAGGTATTTCATATTCCAGCATCGCTGAAGGTTGTAATTCCCAGAGATCTGCAATTTTAATTTTTACTCCGGTAGTAAAATACCAGGCATATTGATTAAAATCATGGTATACAGAAATTTTTCCCGATTCGCTGGTTTTATAGCCCAGGAGCAAGGGCACCGATAATCCTGCATAAAAATTACGGATATAATAATACATTCCCAAACCAAAATTGGGCAATAAATAGCTGCTGGAATTTGAATTGAAAACGTCATCATCACCTTCAAGGCTCGAAACATCCATTTTACCTGTTGCCAGTCCAGCCTTCAGACCAAGAGCAAGCTTGCCGTTGCCTACATTCAGCCTGTGGGCATAATTCATATAAAATCCGGTATACTTGCGCAATCCGATGGATTCATTCATAACCAGCAAACCGAGTCCCATAGCGGTTTTCTTCAAAGGAGTGTGTGCTGCGAATATGTTATAGGAGGGCGCGCCTTCAAAACCCACCCATTGACTGCGGTGTGAAAGGCTTACGCTGAGCATTTCATGACTTCCTGCATAGGCAGGATTCAGCGCAAGACCATTAAAAGCATAATGGCTGTATAGCAGCGCTTTTTCCTGAGCCTTCATCCCGATCCAGGAGAGCAGGCATATAGTGATAAGTATAAATTTGCGCATCTATCGTAGAATTTCAACAAATGTCCTGAACTGGAACTCTTTCTCCCGGCCTGCAACCTTTATATCCGCAATATAAAGATAGGTGCCTTCGGGCAATTCCACTCCGTTCTTGTTTTTTCCATCCCATAGACTTCCTTCAAGGTAGTTTTCGGATTCGAATACAAGAACACCGGCGGAATTATATATTTTTAATCTGATTCTTTCCGCATTTACAGCTCCCAGGTCAAAAAAATCATTTTTGGTATCTCCGTTGGGAGAAAATCCCTTGGAAATTACAAGCGGACTAATAAGGATGTCAACCTGGTCAGAAACTTCGGGACAGTTTCCGTTATGAACTGTCCATTTCAGTGTCGTTGAATTGTCCAGTTCTTCAATGATGGCATCCGGCAAGGTATCGTTATTGAAATTTCCGGTACCGCTTACCACACTCCATTTTCCTGAGCCAACCAGGGGAGTGCTTGCTTCAAGCTGCGTGGTATAGACGAAATCAAGAGTCTGATCCGGTCCGGCTTCAGCTGTAGCAGGTTGTTCATTGAAAATAACCATCACCTCGTCGTCATCCTTGCAACGCCAGTTATACTCGGTCCATGTAAACAGGTTGGCTCCGAACTGATCTGCTGTAACAGTTGTACCCTCATCAGTAGGATCAGTGAAAGTTGCCCCGCTGGCAGACCAGATACCGTTAGAACCAGGAATATCTTTTTACTGCATTCAGCGTATAGGTATTGCTGCATATCTCATCGTCACCGCCTGCGTTGGCTTCAGGTACATCGTAAACCACAGCATTTACCTGTTCTGTAAAGAGGGAATTATCAGCCACACAACCGCTGTCATCAGCAATGATGAGCATGGTAAATGTTTCCGATGAAGCCGGGGTGAACATCATTGAATCAGGCGAGGCCGTAACGCCATTTTTATTTTGTGCGCCTATAGTCACTGAAAAAGGAGGATGAACACCGCTGGTGCTGAATTTGACATACAGGGATTCACCTGCACACAACGTGTCAGTTCTGCTGATCAAATCACCAGTCGGCAGCGGATTGATCTGTACTTCCACTGAACTGCTAGTATCTGCACATTCATGGATAACAGGGGAAGAGAATACAACTCTTCTGAAATACAAAGGTGACGTCAATGCAGGAGTATTGTAGTCTTTTGCGGTTCCATTGGCCGGTGTCCAATCTGTATTGTTTATGCTTTGCTGCCATTCATAGGAATAGTTTCCGCTGCCATTGGCCGGCTGTGAACCGGTTAATGCCCTGGCAAGAATTAAAGCAGGTATACTGAATTGTTCCTCCCGTAATACTGTTGTTTGTTAAGGACGGGTACACGGTAACCGTAAGGGCACTGGTTGTATCCGTACAAATATCACTGGATGCTGTCCGCGAAAACAAGGTAGTAACTGTCAAAGCACCCGGAATGTAGGACAACTGATCATTTATCCCGGTCGCAGGGGACCAATCAGGCAAGCCTTCCTTCTTTTCAAGCCACTCGTATGTGAAACCGCCCAATCCGCCGGTTGCGGATGTCCCGTTTAAGGCCAGCGGAGTGCTGTTTTCACAAATGGTCTGATCTGCAAGTGTAATGCCGTTTTGAATAGAAGGAACCACATCAATTACAAGTGCAGCAGAGGTATCTACACATGCATTATAGGCTCCTGAAACGACAATCCGGCTAAACTGTGTGGTTGTATCTACAGCCTCGTCAGGCGCATAGTTCTTAAGCGTAGCTCCGGCTATGGGACTCCAGTTGCCTGAAGTTCGAATCAGCCATTGATAGCTGTATACCAGGTTCCCGCCCACAGGCTGGGAACCCGTAATTGGTTTCGGCACTTCTCCCGCGCAATCCCTGTTGTCATTTGTAGAGGGTATATTACCGGTAATCAGGGGAAGCACATTGATTGTTTTCGTTGCGGAAGTATCCTTACAGGCCTGTCCGTTTCCTGAATACACGATCCGGCGATACAGGGTTGTGTCTGTAAGGATTCCGGGATCGTAGCGTTTTACATTGGACGAGGGCACAGAAGTCCAGCTACCGGACGTGGATCTGGATTGCCACAAATAAGAATAGGTTCCGTCACCGTTTGCCGGGGATAAGGCATTCAGCAAACCGGGACCCAGGTCCTTACAGATCACTGAATCAGCAGTGGCAAATGCATTATTTGTAATAGAAGGGAGTACAGTGATCTTCACCGAATTGCTTGTATGAGCGCAATAAGCCGTGGATGTGACATGGCGCCGGAAATACAGCGATTGCTGCAAAGGACCGGGACTATATGAACTGAGGGTTCCGCCATTATTCCAAACAGACTGGTCGGTGCTGAACTGCCACTGGTACTGGTAAATACTGTTGCCTCCTGTGGGATTGGTTCCGGTGAGCGTTTTAGCAGGCAGATCATAACAGATCGTATCTGTTCCCGAGACTATATTATTTGCAATGGCTTGATATACAAAAATTTTCAATGCGCGGCTTGTATCGGATATTGTGTTCAGGTTCTTATCCAGTGATCTCACGATTCTTCTGTAGAATGTAGTCAGTGTTAATGCCGGAGGCCTTATGCTGTCCCTGTAAGCAGTTCCGATAGCCGGAACCCAGTTCAGACTATCTGTGCTTTGATCCCATTGCCATGTATATATACCATCACCACCTTTGGGATGGCTTCCTTTAATTTTATTAGGGATCTGTCCTGCGCAAAGGGTATCCACGCCACGGATTGAATTGAACAGAAAGCCAGTGAGATTGACCATCATGTTTTTCAGTTTGACGCCATGAAAACCATAGTCGCCAAGATGGGACAGGCAGGCGAGTGTGGTAGCACCTCCGGCTGAATCCACAGCCAGAGTTGCGCCGGTGATTGAATTTCCGGAATGCCATAATACTCCTCCGCTTCCTCCTCCTCCTGAACCTGTGCAGGTTGTCGAATTTCCGGCCCCGCCGTTACCGCCACGAATTCTCACTGATAATGCCCCTTTGTAATTTGTTGCATCCAGTATAACTGTCCCTGCTCCGCCACCGCCTCCGGCACTGCCTGTTGCCGGTGTAGTAACACTTTGCCCGTTAGCTGTTATATATTGTCCGCTTTTCCCGACCAGGGTTCCTGTAATGATGAAAATAATACCACCCCCGTTGCCACCATTGGTGGCTGTATTTGATGTCAGAAGATTCTGAACACCAGTGCCACCGCCACCGCCCATGATAACGCCGCCATCATTTTTGTATAACAGACCACATGCCAGGCCACCCCAGGCCCTTACAAGTGTATCATTGACGCATAAGGAGGATTGCCTGCCTCCATCGCCGCCCTGCCAGTAATTTCCACCGCCACCGCCGCCTGAAAACAGTCCATTTCCTGCACCACCGCCGTTAACAGCGCAACCTGCACCCTTTGTATAAGGCCACAACAGTGTATCAACGGTAATAATACCTTCACCTTTGTTTCCGGATCTGTTTAAATGATATTTATCAAAATGAAGTGTATCAAGAATTTCATATCCCGGTTTGCTTATTTTATTTTTACGGCATCCATTGGTATAATTTTCAACAGGCACAACGGCGCCCCTGAACCCTAATCCCGCTGCATCAAGGTTTGCATCCAGCTTAACTGAATCCATTCCAATAATGGCGATAATACCCCCTGTGATTCCATCCCAGGGTTTTGCAGTTACATTTGCTTTTACAGTTACATTATCACCTTCTACCAGGCGGACCAGCTGAATTTTTTCTCCGTCATCATATAGATTTACATGGTCATCCGTAAATACAATATAATTATTCGCCCCGGTGATAACCTGGTCCACCTGCAAAATTTCATACATCCCGGCATTTCGCCATTCATCCTTATATTTATTTGGATTTGTAAGAAAACCGGGACCTGTCGGCATGGTGGCACCCGTCATCTGTATCAGCAAAACCTTATCACCCGGTTGAAAATAGCTTAATTCGGAAGAAGAAGTAACCAAAACCCGGTCGCTCAGCACATTTTTTACCTGAAGGTAATGATTGACGACACCAGGCATTTCGACATTCTGGGGTAGAACTGCCAGCAGCCATAATAACAGGCCAGCGAATATGAAAAGTATGCGTTTCAAATGAACTATGGGTTAGCCAGTTGGTTTGTTTAAGTAACCTATGTATACATGGTTACCTTTCCCAAGGTTTCATTATATCAACTTTTCTTTAATCTTTTGTTCATTCCTGTAATATGGCAATTCAATCAGAAAAGTTGTACCGTGATTAACCTTTGTCTTAAACGTGATATGCCCGTCAAAGGATTCAATAATGTTCTTGACAATTGTCAGGCCTAGTCCCATACCACTCGACTTTGTAGTAAAACTTGGAGTAAATAGTTTACTATGAAGTTCATCCGGAATACCTTTGCCATTATCGGATATGCTTACCCTTACCATGCCTCCGGATAATACAGCATTGATCCCGATCCTTCCCTTGCGGTTTTCGGGAATGGACTGGATGGCATTTTTTATAAGATTGATGAATACCCTGGATAGTTGTTCCTTATCTGCATAAACCTGCAATACATTACTTTCATAATCGAACAGGAAGTCTACATCCTCTGTATTTTCGAACAACTGAAGAATTGACTTGATGGCATCCACCAGGTTGATCTCTTCGTTGATTGCTTTTGGCATCTTGGCGAAATTCGAAAACTCTGAAGCTATAAATGACAGATTATCAATTTGTTCAATCAACGTCTGAGTTACTTTTTCAAGATATTCATCAAAGTCTTCACGGCTATCCTTCCATGAGCGCCATAAATGCTGAACACTCAGCTTCATGGGAGTAAGCGGGTTCTTGATCTCATGGGCAATCTGCTTGGCCATTTCACGCCAGGCACTTTCACGCTCCGACCTCGCCAGCATTTCCACACTTTTTGCCAATTCCTTTACCATCCGGTTATATTCATCAACAAGGCCTGCAATCTCATCCTTTCCCTGGTATACGATCTGCTCATTTTTCTTTCCCAGCTTGATCTCACTGAATTTCTTCTGGATGAGCTTAAGCGGCCGGGTGATCTGGTCGGAAATAATTACAGCCATGGCTATTGTAAGCAACACCAGCAAGACGTATATATTCAGAATAGCCACAACAAGCGTGGTAATATCGTTCCTGAGTATGTTCTGTTTTGTAAAATAGGGAAGGTTTAAAAAGGCCATAAGTTCTCCCTTCACATTCACAAAGGGAACATAGGCAGAAAGATAGGTGAGGCTTCCAATCTTTTCGCGATGAATAAATTCAGCCTGTTTTTCCATCACCATTTTGTCATAGGCCACCGGATTCATTTTTTCTCCCTGTATGCCCTGGTCAAAGATTTCCGATCTGGATGTGGCCAGGAGGTTCCCTTTAGGATCATACAGGTTTATGTCGGAATAAAAAACATCAGAAAACCCGATCAGCAGCTGGTTAAGGTTGTCATAATCAGCTCCCCTTGAATCCTTTCTTATTACAGGAAGATAAGCCAGTTTATGATCGAGCTCACTATATACCGACTGGATCTTCTCACTGAGCTGATCATGCTGCTTTTTCTGGTACTGCATGATGCTGAAATAAATAGTACCGCCGCCAACCAGCAAAAGGGAAAGGAATAAAACTGCAATGATGGACAGTTGTATCTTATTTTTAAAGTTGAGGTCAATGTTGCGCCCGATTTTTGAAAAATTATTGGTAGCCGTATACAACAAAAGGATAAGGTAAAAGAATAAAAACAAATAGGAGAAAGAAACCAGCTTGTCAAAAAACAGCGTTTCGGGAAGGCTTACCATTATCAGGCTGTTTTTGTTCACATAATAGATAAGGTGATTGTATCCGTCAAAATACATCAGGTGATTTTGCGTATCGAGCCGGAGAGACCTGTTCCTGTATGTATCAAAGTTAAGGCTGTACTGAAAGGATCCCGATTGTGCGATCAACTGGTTCTTATAATATTTTGCATAGGAATATTCCTCCATTAACTTATTCTTCTGGTATTTCTCATCCAGCAGCAATTCAGGATATCCCAGTTCCTCGGCGATCAGCCTTGATGTTAGTTCAATGAAAAAAGTAAGTTCCTTTTTCTTTCCCGGAAGTTTATAGGTAATCCATCCCAGGTAATTTATTCCCCCGTTTTGCAGGTCCCAGAAATAAAAATCAGTCTTGGGTAGCTTGGTACTTCCATTTACCAGCATGCTATCGTAATAATTAAAGCAATTCTGCTGTTTCTGAAAAGGTCCGTCATCAGTACGAATTTTAGTATTCGGATAACAATCCTGGAATACAATTTTATATTTTCCCCAGAAGCCGTTAAAGTAATTGACCTGTAAATGATTAAATATCTGATCACTGGGAATGTTCATATTAAACAGGTATTTCGCCAGGGTTTCATCCTTTTCAAGGCGGAGGCTGATGTCTTCAAGCAGGTATTCAGCAACCGGATCATGCTGGGCAGCCAGGTTATCAGCCATAACCCTCATGTTTTCCACAGTCCTTTGTTTGGAATAGTAGGATATAAAATAAACGGCGTACGCTGAGAAAAAAACGACCATTAAAGCGAGCGGTGCATAACCTCCCAGGGGGACTTTCCGGTATTCGAAGAGGGAGAGCAGGGCAAAAAGGAGAACAAAAGCAAGATGAGACCCAAAATCAAATTTAAAATGAAGAAGGTACAATCCAAAGAATAACAGCGTATTGACAATTAAAAACATCAGAAAGACCCTGTCTGCTTTGCAGTTCCTGTTACAAATCGTCAGCATTTTATGGGCCAGTAAAAGCAGTGAGGCAAACTGCATGGCTGCAATCATCAGGCCGATGACTGAAAAAATACTCAGGCTGGCTACCTTATATGTTTCAAAATTGATTGTAGAATGGAGAATGAGGTTTGAGAAGATGCTATGAGTATATATATAAAAGCAGGTAAGCAGAATAGTCATTATAATGATGACAAGCGGAGATCCGCCCTTTTTGGAATCAAAAAACCAACGCGGAAAGGTAAAATCCCGGTTAAACTGTACAATCAGAAAAAGGATAAAGATGGTATTCACAAAAATATCACCCAGAGAAGGGAGCCAGGCTGATTTACCAAAGGGAACAGGACCAAAGGCTTCCAATGCATAAATATCACCCGGAATATGATATACATATTGAACATATCTGAACAGTGCGAGAAAAACTGCCAATCCAAATATGGCGGCATTTTTGAACTTTCGGTTTACGATCTGCCTTATTAATTCCCTCAACAAAAGCAATAATGCAAGCAAGGTGAGAAGATACAGAATTGGCGTAAGACGCTTTTCAACCTGTGAAAACCTGAGCTCCTTTTGAGAAAACTTTACAGAAAAAAGATAGATACCTTCCCAATCATGCACCGCAAATGATCCGGGTTGGGCCTCGGTAAGCAATTCTGTTGACTTCGGCAGTTTCAGATCAGGCTGGAAACGGCTCTGTAGAAATTCATTTTCGTAGGGATATTGGGTTTTAACCAGGATCAGTGCATAAGAACGGATGGAGTCAGTTATATATGATTTAATAACATAATATCCGTTTGATATGAACTCAAAACGCTTGCCATCAATCAGGTTTTCATCAAAGGGATAAAGTGTTGTACTGTTATCTGACCAGTATAAAAGGTTGTTGTTTAGATAGGCAACCATAATTATCCCATTATCCGGTATCGAGGTATTAAGCTGCCAGTTATTTTCCTCCAGTTTATCATGTATCCTGTCTGCCGCTTTGAATTTTTCGTCCATCTCCTTCTGCAGTCTCCTGTGCTCTGCAGCCCGGTAATGATAATTGTCGAGAAAATAATCACTGCCGATGGTTAGTGCCAGAAGTGCAAGAAAAACAAAAACTGTTCTGTTCAGATTCATACTGATTTCCTCCCAGGATTAAAACTGAAATTCAGGCATGGTGATAGGGTTCTCCCCTGATGATTGTAAATCCACGATAAAGTTGTTCAAGAAAAAGCAGCCGGATCATCTGATGCGAAAAAGTCATCTCCGACAGGGAAATCCGTTCAGGCACTGCATTATAAACCTCCTCGGAGAATCCATAAGGTCCGCCCGTGACAAAGGCCAGATTTTTTGTACCCCTGTTCATTGCATTTTGAAGGAATCCGGCAAAAACCTGTGAACTCATCATTTTCCCCCTTTCATCAAGTAACACCTTGTAATCAAAATTTGCGAGAGCAGAAAGTATGATCCTACCTTCATTTTCCTTCTGTATTTTTTCAGATTGATTTTTTGCCGGTTTGGGTTCCTGAAGATAAACCATTTCCAAAGGAACGTAGTGGCGCAGTCTGTTCTCATATATGGCAATGCCATCCCTAAGCCAGGATTCGCCTGTACGCCCGATGTTCAAAAGTGCAATTTTCATCGCAAACAATACAATAAACCAAACCCTGAAGGTGAGACAGAATTGTTGGCAAGGAATTTGAGCATAATTATAATTCAATTAAATAATTAAATTTGCCATGCAAACGGATTTATTTCTGTTCAAAAATACTTTTTATTTTAAAAGAAGTATGACAAACACTGCTTTGAAGATCAATAGTTTTATATTATCCCTGATATTTCTTTTTTTCCTTGCTCCTGTGAGTGCGGAAAAAATGAAGGCTGACGACATTCCGCAAGGTGTGATTGATGCACTGCGCACTGGTAACACTACTGCCCTGTCGGGATATTTCAGTACAAGCATTGAATTGGCTATCCTTGAACAGGAAGATATTTACAGTAAGCAACAGGCTGAACTTATCATTAAGGATTTCTTTGCAAAACACGTGCCAAGCAGTTTCAACATTTTGCACAGGGGCGGAAAAGAAGGGTCGCAGTATGCGATCGGCAACCTGGTAACATCATCGGGAACTTTCAGGGTAACGATCTGGATTAAGATGACGCAGAACAAACCATATATTCACCAACTCCGATTCGAAGAGGGAAATGCCGAATAGCTATTTCGACGAATTCATTGACAACGCACTGAAAGAAGATATTGGTGACGGGGATCACACCTCACGTGCCTGTATTCCCCGTAATGCCACAGGCAAAGCCCAGTTGCTTGTTAAGGAAGAGGGTATTCTTGCCGGAGTAAATGTTGCACTGAGAATTTTCCATAAGCTTGATCCGACTGTTCAGATCGAAGTATTCAAACACGATGGTGAATGGGTTGCCCCTCCTGATATTGCTTTTGTTGTGGAAGGCAGGATCCTGGCCTTACTGAAGGCAGAAAGGCTTGTGCTGAATATTATGCAGCGTATGAGCGGCATTGCTACAACCACACATCGCTATATGGGTCAATTGCAGGGACTGAAAACGCGAATCCTTGATACACGAAAGACCACTCCTGGAATGCGATTGCTTGAGAAAGCAGCCGTAAAAACCGGAGGTGGGGAAAACCACCGGTTCGGTTTGTTCGATATGATCCTGATCAAGGACAATCACATTGATTTTTCGGGTGGTATCAGCCAGGCAATCGGCAGAGTAAAGGAATATATGCGGCGTACCGGAAAAAATCTGAATATTGAAATTGAAGCCCGAAGTCTGGAGGATATTCAGACCATACTGTCAATCGGAGGCATTCAAAGGATCATGCTCGATAATTTCAATATCCCTGATACACGGAAGGCAGTGGAAATGATTAACGGACAATATGAAACAGAATCCTCCGGAGGAATTTCACTTGAGAATATCAGGTCCTATGCCGAATGCGGCGTGGATTATATTTCCGTAGGAGCACTGACCCACCAGATCAAAAGTCTCGATCTGAGTTTGAAAGCCTTAAATTACAAGACAGATGAATTCGGACCGTCACACCAATACCTTTAAAATCAATTTCCGGAATAAAAAGCTGGTCCGGTGGAGCAAACAAATAAAATTCCCGGGAACCAAAGGACTTTCTGCCTATGAGGTCATTTCCGTATTTTATAAGGGGGCTTTCAAAAGGATCATTGAACATCAGGGCAACATCCATTGCCTTCCATTTCCTGCTGGCACTGGGTCCGGCCATCATTTTCCTGCTGGGACTCATTCCTTATCTGCCGATCCGCAATTTTCAACAGGGTTTGATGGAAATCCTGATGGAGGTGATCCCAAAAAATTCATATGCTGCCCTGGAAATCCTTCTTCAGGATAAACATAATGGTTTACAGATATTTGGTTTCTTTGTTACCCTGTTCTTTGTGCAGAAGGGAATCAACGGCATCCTTGAGGCCTTTAATGCTACTTACCATTCCATGGAAACCCGTCAGTGGATCGACCGCAGGTTAATATCTGTGGGCCTGTTCGCAATACTTTTTGTTCTTGTTACATTGGCCGCTATCTTATTGTTTTTCAGCAATTTAGGGATTAAGTATCTCTATGTGCATGGCATCATCATGGATTATGGTAATTATTTGCTGCTCCAGCTTGGAAAATGGATAGTGATATTAACACTTACATTTCTTGCCATTTCATTTCTATACTTTCTGGCCCCTGCGAGAAAAACAAGATGGAGGTTTTTTACACCTGGTTCAATTCTGGCCACCCTGTTGTCAATTATCACATCCATTGGATTCTCGTACTTCGTTAATCACTTCGCTCCGTTTAACAGGTTCTTCGGATCGATTGGCACCCTGATCGCTGTGATGCTGTGGATGAACTTTAATGCACTGGCTCTTCTGGCAGGCTTTGAACTCAATGCAAGCATACGGAATGCAAGGGGGATAAAATTTGAACCAATGGCGATCTGAGATGTTTTAAATGGCACATCTCCCAGATAAAATGTCGGACTTAAACGAGATCAGAAAAGAATATACTTATTCCCAGCTTGAAATTGACAATCTGGATATAAATCCCATCGTGCAGTTTCGGTATTGGCTCAATGACGCGCTGAAAGCAAGTGTTTCGGAGCCAACCGCCATGGTGTTGTCGACCGTGGGAAATGAAGGAATGCCCTCATCAAGGGTAGTATTGCTGAAAAACCTCGATAATGACGGATTTACCTTTTTTAGCAATTATGAAAGCAGGAAGGGAATCCAGATCACACAAAACGCTAATGCATCATTGCTGTTTTTCTGGCCACAGATTGAAAGGCAGGTCAGGATTGAAGGCAGAGTAGCAAAAACTCCACGTCATATTTCAGATGAATATTTTCTGTCGCGGCCCGAAGGAAGCAAGATCGGTGCCTGGGCTTCTCCACAAAGCCGCAGAGTTCCCAGCCGTGAATACCTTGATAATCTTCAGAAAGATTATATTCAGCTGTTTAAAAGCAAAGTGCTTGAAAGACCGGAAAACTGGGGCGGTTACAAGTTATTTCCGCAAACCATTGAATTCTGGCAGGGAAGAGAAAACCGGCTCCATGACCGCTTTGAATATAAGATGAATGGCAGTATCTGGGAAATTCACAGGCTTGCTCCGTAGCCCTTAAAACCCTAAACCTTTGATCGCCTCTTCAATAGCCCGTATCTTCTGTTCTGCATCAGCCTTTTTACGGTTTTCGAGATTGATCACTTTTGCAGGGGCATGGCTTGTAAAATGCTCATTGCTTAATTTTTTCATCACAGTTTCCAGAAATCCCTGTACATATTCAAGTTCTTTCCGGAGTTTGGCCAGTTCATCTTCAGCATTATGAAAATCACCCAATGGAATATAAAATTCTGCATAGGAGGTGATGAGGCTTGCGGCACCTTCCGGTTTTCCCTCAATCATTTTGATTTCCTCCAGGTTACCCTGTTTAATGATAACCGGATTAAAATCTCCATGGTAATTAACCGGCTGAACATATAAAGTGAGCTTGTTCTTATAAGGAATCTGGTTATCTACCCTCACATTGCGGATAAAAGTCACTATTTCCTTCACCTGCTCAAACAAACGAAGCTTTTCATGGTCGATTGGTTTTATGGAAGGTGCTCTTTCATACATAATGCTGAATCCCTGCGGACGTTCCTTCAGCAAATGCCAGATTTCCTCTGTGATAAAAGGTATAAAAGGATGAAGTATTTTCAGAAGTACCTCAAACATTTCAATTGTTGTTTGATAGGTGCGGCTGTCAATGGATTTCTGGTATTCGGGCTTCACAATTTCAAGATACCAGGAGGAAAACTCATCCCAGAATAATTTATAGGCAATCATGAGGGCTTCTGAAATACGGTATTGAGAAAATGCCTCCTCAATTTCATGAACACCCTGTTTCAGCCTCTCATAAAACCATACCATGGCCCTTTCCGAAGCAGCAGGAGGATGGAGGGTTTTGTCAACATCCCAGGATTTCACCAGGCGGAATGCATTCCATATCTTGTTGGTAAAATTACGGCCCTGTTCAGGCAGGCTCTCATCAAACAGGAGATCATTCCCTGCCGGAGAACACAACAACATCCCTACCCTTACACCATCGGCACTGTATTTTGCGATCAGATCAAGAGGATCCGGCGAATTGCCGAGTGATTTTGACATCTTGCGCCTTTTGGTATCACGAACGATACCTGTAAGATATACATTTTTAAAAGGCTTATCTTTCCTGTACTCATAACCTGCCATGATCATGCGGGCAACCCAGAAAAAAAGGATTTCAGGGGCAGTTATCAGATCATCCGTAGGATAGTAATAATTAATGTCAGGATTGCCTGGATTTCGTATTCCGTCAAATACCGAGATGGGCCATAGCCATGAAGAGAACCATGTATCCAGCACATCCTCATCCTGCTGCAGGTCATCCGGACCCAAGGCCGGATTTCCTGTCTTCAGGCGGGCTGCTTCAAGTGCCTCCTGTGGATTCATAGCCACAACATAGTCAGAGCCGGCACCAATATAGTATGCCGGTATCCGCTGGCCCCACCAGAGCTGACGGGATATACACCAATCCCTTACATTTTCCATCCAGTTTCGGTACGTATTTTTAAATTTCGGGGGACACAGAGTTATATTGTCATTCATTACATTTTCCAGCGCCGGTCCCGCCATCTGCTTCATTTTAACAAACCACTGAATACTTAACCGCGGTTCAATAACGGAATCTGTTCGTTCTGAAAAACCAACCTTATTGATATAATCTTCAACCTTTACAAGCAGGCCATCTTCACTCAGACGGTCAACCACAAGATCCCTTGCCTTAAACCGGTCAGTTCCCACAAAAAGTAATGCTTTTTCACTCAGAGTGCCATCCAGGTTAAAAATATCAATCGAGGGAAGATTATATTTTATGCCTATCTCATAGTCATTGATATCATGCGCTGGTGTAATCTTCAAACAGCCTGTACCAAATTCCATTTCCACATATGAATCCTGGATAATCGGAACCACCCGGTTCACCATCGGAACAATTACCTTTTTGCCCGCCAGGTGCTGATAACGCTTATCTGCCGGATTCACACATACTGCCGTATCTCCGAGAATAGTCTCAGGCCTGGTGGTTGCAATGGTAACGAACTCATCCGAACCCTCAATCCGGTAATTAACATAGTATAATTTGGACTTCACTTCACGGTAGATCACTTCTTCATCCGAAACGGCGGTTCGCGCCTGGGGATCCCAGTTTACCATGCGAATACCACGATAAATAAGTCCTTTGTTGAACAAATCAACAAACACCCGGATAACACTTTCCGACATTTCATCATCCATGGTGAATTTTGTGCGTTCCCAGTCACAGGATGCACCCAGCTTTTTTAATTGTTCGAGGATGATGCCTCCATGCTTTTGTTTCCATTCCCAGGCATAATCCAGGAATTGCTCACGCGTAAGTGTATTTTTATCAATGCCATCACTTTTCAGTTTTGCCACAACCCTCGCTTCGGTTGCAATGGAGGCATGATCGGTTCCCGGAACCCAGCAGGCATTTTTTCCCTGCATCCTTGCCCTGCGCACCAGGATATCCTGAATAGTATTATTCAGCATATGTCCCATATGCAAAACACCGGTTACATTTGGCGGAGGAATTACGATTGTATAAGGTTTACGCCTGTCAGGCACTGATTTAAAGAATTCCCTGGCCATCCAATAGCTATACCATTTATCCTCAACTTGTTTCGGGTCATATTTGCTGGGAATTTCCATATGCTGACTATTTTTTACAGTGTAACTTCTCCTGAGGCAGCAAAAATAAAACATTTCGGCAATTAGTTGCTTGTTGTTGGTTGTTAGTTGATGGCGTGAGCAACTATCAACTGTCAACCATCAACAATCAACTATTTCATAAAAATGCAATTCATTTGCCGAAAACCATTATTTTTGCTGCCTCAAAGAAACATTCAAAAGCAATGAAAAAGGTATTTTCCCTGTTCATCATGGCTGTTTGCTGGTTCATGATAAGTTGTTCACAAACACCCGGCACCGCAGAAAACATTATGGGAGCCGGCATTCAATTCGAAACCACGGAACATGATTTTGGTACTATTCCCGAAAAGGGCGACGGAACCTTTGCCTTTGTTTTTAAAAACACTGGAAAAGATCCCCTTATTTTAAATAATGTCCGTTCATCCTGTGGATGCACAGTACCGGAATGGCCTAAAGAACCCATTAAAAGGGGCAACAAGGGAACCATTAAAGTCAGTTATAATACCCGTATAACAGGAAGTTTCTCGAAATCAATTACGGTATATTCCAATGCTGAGGGAGATCCCGTTGTTCTTCATATTAAAGGAAAGGTTGAACCGGCGGCGAATTAAATCCGAATAACCGGGGCAAAGCCCACACCGAGCAGGATTTATTTATATTTAACGCCATATCACATGCCCAGACATATCGAACCGAGGCCAGTTAATGCCCAATTCTCCAATCCGAAAACTTGTTCCCCTCGCTGAAGAAGCAGGCAAAAGAGGTTGTACCGTTTACAGGCTGAATATCGGCCAGCCGGATATTCTAACTTCTCCCAATGCCATTGAAGCCATTCGCCACATGGATTCAAAAATAATTGATTATGGCCACAGCGCTGGTAATGAATCTCTTCGGCGAAAATTCACAAGCTATTATAAAACCATCGGGGTAGACCTCGACTACCAGGATATTCTCATTACCACCGGCGCATCTGAAGCCATTACACTCACCCTGCTAACCTGTCTTAATGCCGGAGATGAGATCATTGTTCCGGAACCTTTTTATGCCAATTATTTCAGTTTCGCCACTGCATCTGACGTTATAGTGATTCCTGTGACATCCAGCATCGAAAGTGGTTTTGCCCTTCCACCCATCAGCGAATTTGAAAAGAAAATTACGGACCGAACGCGGGCCATCATTATCTGCAACCCGAATAATCCTACGGGTTACCTCTACTCGAAAGAAGAGCTTGAACAGCTGCGCGATCTGGTAAAGAAGCATGATTTGTTCTTTCTTTGTGATGAGGTGTACAGGGAATTGTGCTATGACGGGGGAGAATTTACATCGGCCATGCAGCTGGAAGGAATTGAACAGAACCTGATCCTTATTGATTCTGTTTCCAAAAGATATAGTGCAACAGGCCTGCGAGTAGGAGTGCTGGCATCAAGAAACAGGGAGCTGCTTCTCACAGCCCTGAAATTTTGCCAGGCCAGGCTTTGTCCGCCCAACCTGGGCCAGCTGGCAGCAGAAGCAGCTCTTGATTCTCCGCAGGAGTACCTCGATTATGTATTCAATGCTTTCCTTGAAAGGCGGAACTTTGTAGTAAAAGCCCTTAATGACATAAGGGGTGTATTTTGTCCCATGCCCAAAGGGGCCTTCTATGTTATGGCCAAACTTCCTGTGGATGATGCAGAAAAATTTGCCATGTGGATGCTTCAGGAATTCGATTATCAAAAACAAACCGTTATGCTGGCCCCGGGTTCCGGTTTTTACTTCAACACAGACCTGGGAAGGCAGGAAGTCCGGATTGCCTATGTGCTTAATCTCGATGATCTGAAAAAGGCCATGGAATGTTTACGGTATGGGCTGGAAGCTTACCCTGGAAGAACTCAGTGAAAAACTAGAATTCGAAATTCAGCTTTCCTTGTTCTGCCATTCTTCCCAGTATAAATACATCTGTGGGGGCATGCCGGGAAGTCAGACGGATTTTGTATTTCTCTTTTAATTCTTCAAAACGGCTGATCGCCTTTTCAGGGGTATTGTTTTCTGCCGACAGGTGACTGAGGAAAACAACCTCCAGATGAGATCCCGAATGATTCTTCAGCAGTTCAAAGGCCTGGTCATTCGACAGGTGTCCATGATCAGATAAAATGCGTTGTTTCAGAGGCCATGGATAACTGCCCTCCCTTAACATGGTATCGTCATAATTGGATTCAAGAAACAGGGCGTGACACTTTTCAAGATGTTTCCGCACATTATCGCAGGCACTGCCAATATCTGTAAATACGCCCACATGCATTCCGTCATGCTCTATTCTGAATGAGCAGGGTTCAGCAGCATCATGGTTTTTCAAAAAAGTATGAATACGGAAACTGCCAACCTCGATTTCCTGTCCTGCCTCAAAGAATCTGGGTCCCAGCGGCTTCTGATTAGGATACATCCCGACAAAGGTTCTGGAAGTAAGGAATACAGGAATATGCAATTTCTTTGAAAGCACCCTGGCACCCATGGCATGATCTGAATGTTCATGGGTGATAAATATCGCCTTTATTTTGGAGGCCTCCAGGTTTTGTTTTTTCATCCTGGCCAATATCAGTTTTGCTGTAATACCGGCGTCTACCAATACTGCGTCCCGATGATTGCCAATATAATAGCAATTACCATTACTTCCGGATGCAAGTGCACACAATTCAACCATTCAATTTTTGCTTTATTAACCGACTGAAATTCCCTGCAAGTTACTAAACTTTCAAATAGGGTTTTTAGAGGAATGATACACGTCAGGTTTTTACTAACACAATTTTATCATTAAATGTTTCCACAATTTTGGTAATAAAGCGCTTCAGATCGTAATATTCATGTTTCAGATAAACTGGTTTTTTATACTCATATGACCCGGAAATCACCAGCTGATTTTCCATGTTTTCAATCCGATACTGGATGTTTACCAGGTCGTTGTCAACTGAAACATTTCTATTTTGATCCAGGTATTTATAACCTCCCGGAATATCAAGTGTGGTATAAAATGTATGCTTGTTTTTATAGACCATATCCACAGGATACGACCTGAATGGCAGTTTCAGCGGATTCTCCGCCGGGACCAGTCCCGGAAAAGGATTTATGAGAAGCTTATCTCCTACAGTCTCTACCGGCAGCGAAGCGGAATACATATGAACAAAGGGCAGATCGGCTGCATGCTCATTCATTACAGATATTTCTTTTTTAACTGCCATTTCATCCGTATAAAATTCTTTTTTAAATTCTTCAGGATCATCCTGGAAGGAACTTCTGTAATCCAGGCCAGTATGTCCGGTAGCAGTTAGATTGTAATCTATTGTAGCCGAATCAAGTGCTTCATTGAATGAGATATGGCCGGAATCTGACACTTCCGATTCAACATGATCCACCAACGGTATCCATTGCGTTTTTTCTTTTGCCACAATTAGTCCCGCATCATTGATGCAGCGTGCTGGCAACATCCCAAAAGGACTGAGTGGTTCTGTAGCATCGAGCATAATATCAACACTATCAATATTTACCAGAACGATCACATAATTCATGAATTGCTGAAAAGGATATTCCTTGGGTATCCTGCCATGATCCCGGGTACTTAGCAGAACAGGATAAGCCTGAATTCCCGCTTCATTTAGCATACTGCAGAGAAAGAGATTGATATTGGCCGTATTGCCGGTTTTCGTCTTCAAAAACTCCCTGGCGGTCTTGCTGGTCTGCTTGCTTTGCATTCCATTCCAGTTGTAATTAGCCTTTATGTATTTATAGATCTTTTCAGCCTTTTCGCCGTTATTGCCGGAGGATAGGTCAATCGAAGCCAGGATGTCTTCCGCATTCTTTGCAATGGATTTCATGTACAGTCCAAAATCATTATCTTTCAGTAAATCCTGGATAAGCATTGGCCATGTAGTTACAATATTTTCAGCGCTGCCATTCATGTGATGTACTACCGCCAGCTGAAAATCAAGCTTCATAATATAGTCATTGATTGAGGTGATGTAGTCTTCATCTCTGAAAGCAGGTACATTTCTCATGCCGAATGTGAATATATTATCGACGTATTCAGCCATTCCGACACTCTTTTTCAAATTATCCTTCCGATTATTATAGTAATCGAACTTTGCAGCTCCCTGGAATATATAGCTATACTCGTAAAATGGGATCATTCTTACTGTATATTCGCTATAAATTTCAGGAATCCTTCCCTGGAAACTCCAATCCTGAAAATTAAAATAGAACGGGGAACTAACCTTATACCTGTATTCAATTACTGACCCCTCTTTTACATCGGGCATGGCAAATTTCCTGAGTGACCAGTTTTCGTTTACCTTTTCCACATAAACATTCTCAGGGTTCAGACGGGAGATTTGTGCCTGGTTATTTTCGAGATTATAAGTATATCCTTCAATTTCGTAAACTTTTTCATTACCGTTATCACTTCTGAAATAGGGAACTTCCACTTCCCCATATTTAATTCCTGCCTTGGATAATATCTTAATTTTGGTGGTCCTTTCAAATTCAATTACAAATCCGGCTTCATATGCGTAAGAAAAGTATGTATTGCCCAAATCATGTATAACAACTGCCTCTGCAATTTTATCCCGGTCATACGTAGTCATATTGAGGGCATCCATATCTATCTTACCGAAGTCATGCTGGGTTTGAGCGGGTAATATTCCAACAGATAAAATACATAGCAGCAGGAAAAAAAGTACGGTTTTCATAGCGGTTGTATTAGAATTTTTCTTTTTTCGTCTGTTTTAATGGATGCAAGAAAGATGTAAAAATCATTGTATTCTGTGAGCGCAATTGTACCAGCCCGAAGCAGAAAATCCCTGGCTACGGTTATTGTACTTCCTTCACATTTGAATTTCAAATGGTACGATCCGTATTTTCCTTCCCTGCAAATGCTATCGGGAAGTACAACTTTCCCTGTAAAAGGCATGTGGTATATGAGGGTATCGGTCATATACAGCGGATAGGGCAGCTGTACCGGCAATTTGCGGTTTTTTGGCAGGGTAAAATCAGGAATTTCAGAGGGTATTATCGAAAAATAGCGTTCATTTCCGATTGTTTTTATGATATGCTTTACCGACACCGATGATTCAAGCACGATATTCCGGTCATCACGATCCTTTTTAAAAAGGGTCCAGTCATGCAATTCAAATGCCTGAAATGGCATATGATCATGCACATAGGAGTTTTGTACATCATGGTTATATTGGGTATGCAGCGAATTATACGTTTCGAATTTGACTCCCCTGAAATTGCAGTTCAGTTTGGTTTTGGCATTTCCTTCAAAATCAAGAAAGAATTCCATCAAGGTTGTTACCTGTACGTCCTTTTCCTTCAGCGAAGGTGTTCTAACAAGTTTGCTTTTGCCCGCATCCACCAGTAATGCCTGTCGGTTTTGGGTAAAGGTACCTGTGTAGCCAAACGGATTGATATTGCTTGTGTTTTCGAGCCACAGCGTATCATTCTCCAGCGGAACAGCCAGAATAACATGATTGAATTGCTGCCCCGGAATATCACGTATCAATTCGCGCGGCTGCGCGCCGGCAAAAATGGTTGAATAATACGATTCAATGCCTGCATAATGAAGCAGTGCCTTCATATAATTGGTCAATGCCTTACAATCACCATATTTGTTGTCTGAAACATATTCGGCAGGGTAAGGCTTCATTCCACCTATGCCCAGGCTGACATTCACATACCGGGTATTATCCTGCAAATAGTGATACAGAATTTTTATGACTTCCTTTTTGTCTTTAATCTGACTCGTTAAACCGGATATTTTTTCTTTTTCCGATAAGGGCAATTCATCCAGTCCCTGGATCAGATTATACTGCCAATCACCATATGCCTGCCAGCTATCCGCACTGCCACTAATTCCATAGGTAAACTTAAGGGGGATTATTTCAACAAAGGGAAGAAAATTCCAAAGTGCCGGGCAGTAAGCCTCCTTTTTTAAAGTACCGTTAAATGACGCATTCCAGGATCGGGAAATGTATCCGGGAGATTCAATTGCCGTTGGCGAACCGATATTTTTTTCGAAGATATGTACCGTGTAATTATTCGGGCATTGCACTGACAACCGGGCATTCCTGGTTGGAATATCAGTATCGATAACGGGTGACCAGTGTGCTATTCCCAGGAATTGTCTTGAAACCGACTGATAGGTATATCCAACACAATAGGGATACACATTATGCTTGAGTGTGAATTTGCGGACAAAGTCATCCTGGTAGAGTGAATTATCGTCAATATCATTTTCATCCCTGAAATCCTGTTTCTTTAATTCCCTTATGACAATACCGTTGGTATCGGCTATCCAGGCAGAAAAGCGCGACAGGGGTTCCCCTCTATCAAAGGATATTTCAACATCACAATATTCTTCCCCATTCCGGTTATTAATCTGAATGATAATTGTATCTGTCTCCGCTAGTTTATCATCTCTGACGACACAAATTGTTGAATAAAGACGGATTTCGGCATCGGGTTCAACAGCATATATTGCATGAAAGTATTGGAAAGAGATCAGAAGGAGTAAAAATCGCAATCTGGACATGCGGGAGTATTGAGATGTGAAAGTATTGAAGGCCTAAAGCCAATATATTTTATACTCATTCCTGCCGGATAATGTTTCATGCGGCACGTCACTAAATGTAGCAGTTTTTTAACCTTGTTGACATATCATTGTCATCTGCCTGCCATTACTTTGTAAACAAGCTGATTTCATGAAAAACAGGAAGGGGCAAAGTAGCTCTTAACAGGACAGACTGGTTTTGTAAGAATTTCACATACGAATGAAAATACTATACGCCATACAGGGAACCGGAAATGGTCATATGATAAGGGCCGCTGAAATTATACCGATGCTTCAGAAAAGATGTGAAACTGACATACTCATCAGCGGGTATGAGACCAATCTTGAATTACCGTTTAAAGTTAAATACCGCCTCCATGGTCTGAGCTTTGTTTTTGGCAAAAAAGGAGGTATTGATATTCGTAGAACTTATACCAAGGCAAATACAAAGAGATTTTTTCGTGAGATCAGTGAATTGCCTGTAAGAGAATATGATTTTGTTATCAATGACTTTGAACCTGTTTCTTCATGGGCCTGTTACCGCAGTAAGGTTCCATGTATCGCACTCAGTCACCAGTCTTCGCTGCTTGACAAAAACGTACCACAACCGAAGCATAAAGACACACTTGGTAGTTTTATTCTGAAGAATTATGCTCCGGCATCAGCCAATTTTGGATTTCACTTCAGCAGGTACTCAAAAAATATTTTTACACCTGTAATCAGAAAAGAAATCAGGGAGGCTGAAAACAAGGACAGGAAACATTATACGGTTTATCTTCCCTCTTACGACAATAAAAGCCTGGTTAATGTGCTGGCAAAAATATCGGAGGCAGACTGGCAGGTTTTTTCAAAGCATGCAACTCAAACAGTGACTATAGATAACATTGATATTCACCCGGTAGACAATGTTACATTCCTGGAAAGCTTAACAACATGCAGGGGAGTTTTGTGCGGGGCAGGATTTGAAACACCTGCAGAAGCTTTATTCCTTGGGAAGAAACTCATGGTCATACCTATGCAAAATCAATATGAACAGTCCTATAACGCCGCCGCGCTCAAGAGCATGGGAGTAACCGTGCTCAGGAAACTCAAACCATCCCATGTGGCAGAGATCCGTGAATGGGTCAATTCAGATTACAAAATTGAAATTTCCTATCCTGATATGACTGAACAGGTAATTAAGCGGATCTTTGAAATGTTTGTTGATGGAAAATTCCCCAGGACGAAATGGTCTGAAAAGTTTGAGATAATTCCCGATTCCTAAAAAAAGAATCCGATCCGGAGGCCGGGATAGGCCGATTCGAATCCCTTGTTTATATATAATTGTCCTGCCACATACACTGATTTTCCCAACTCCCACTGAACCGCAAACCTGAACAGGTTATCATTGAAAAACGACCCTTCCTTATGAATGGGTAGTCCAAGTTCGGCTCCAATCCAGTTGGATTTAGACCGATCATTCGATAAATTATACTTATATCCTGCATTGAGAAAAGCATTGATGGCAAATTGATCGCTTTGATCGCTAAATACATACGCGGCATTTGCGGAAAGAAAATAGCAATTCTTCAGGACTCCCTTTTTATTGAAATTGAATCCCACTTCACCTCCAAGATCGGTTACAATTGTATTTTTTACGAATGCCGTGCCAATTCCTGCTTTTAGGGTCAGCATATCATGGCCGTTTGACTTTACACGGGATGTTTCACTCACCCCGGTTTCATCAACATAGGAATAGTGAGAGGTCTGTGCATATCTCACTTTTCCGGGCAGTTTTTCCAGGGAGGCAGATATACATGGATTAAGGGACGGATCGAGCATATCCTTTAATTCAAAAAAAGTGAAGAAAAGATGCATCCCCGAAGTGATTACCTCACATTCGATTTTCTGCAGAAACAGAGTCACTGTATCACCGGATATCCAGTATTTATTTTCAGGTTCACGCTTTTCTATCACCATGGATTCTCCGGGATTGTATACGATTTTATAAAAACCCCGTGGCAGGTTGTCTTTTACTTTTTCAAGACTTTTCTGCAATTCTGATACGATGGCTGTGAGAGTTGTATCCTTTTTAAGCGCTGACTCATCATAAACGGCAATCTTAACCTGAACCCGGTCATTGCAGGTGATGATTACTGTATCCAGAAATTGCTTTTCGGTCATGGCATGTAGTCTGATTGCAATTGCCAGTAGAAAGACAGATATAAACAACGTTTTTGTTTTCATTTTGAAATGAATTTTAAGTGATTGTTAACTGGGTTACAGCTTTGTTTTGAAAGCCAGTTCAGGTTCAGGCTGTGCTTGATTATTACCTGCCCCCAGGCTGATTTGAAATGTGCGGCTTTTCTTTTTCTTCCTGGCTGAAGAGGCGTCCTTCGACAGAATATATTCGGTTTTCACAGTACTTTCCTGCCAGCCGGAATTTACTACATCAGCGTGTGGAACAGACAGCTCCGATTCTACAAGGTTCCCTGCCTTATCCGGTTGCTCATAAATAATGACTGTATCTGTCACATACTTTACGATCTCCACAGTTTCAGGAATGATTTTCTTTTCAACGGTCTGGATCAGTTTCACGGTGTCATACTGAACAACCACCTTTTCTGGTTGATTTAATGCAAGAGTCTGCAACCGTTGACTGTAATCCCTGTCAATCGCGGTGAGTCTGCTGTTCAGTGTTCTGATCTGCCTTTCCTGTTCACGGTTTCTGAGATACAAATAAACAGAAGGCATCAGAAGCAAAAGAATGACAGCTGCCATTTTCATCCATGCCATGGAGGATCGTTTTTCAAGTTGAGGTTCGATCGCGGACCACACCCTGTTGACACCGCTTATCTCACTTTCGCTCCCGGCCTTTTCGGCATCCCTGAGCTTTTTTCCTATATAGCTGTCCAGTTCATGCGGTTCCATAATATGTCTTGTTTTTCAATTTGTCAATAATGTGATTTCTGGCCTTGCTAAGCTGTGACCTGGATGTTCCTTCACTGATATTCAGCATACCGGCAATTTGCGGGTGAGAATACCCTTCCATGGCAAAAAGGTTAAATATGGTGCGGTAACCCTCGGGCAAACAGTCAATGATTTGCTGTATCTCTTCTGCATCATAGTCAGAGGAAAAATCATCAAAACCGCTTTCCGCTATCAGAAGAGCCGCATCTTCCTCAACAAATAACGGTTTGTATTTTGAGAGAAAGCGAATACATTCATTGATCACAATTGTATTGATCCATTTAATCAGGCTGCCATCTCCCCGGTATTCGAACTGGCCCATGTTATTAAAGACACGGATAAATGCATTGCCGAGGGCTTCCTCCGCATCATGGCTATTCACCAGGTAACGGCGTGCAAGGCGATATGCAGGGACATAAAGTTCTTCAAAGAGCTGTTTTTGGGCTCGCCTCTGATGCTGTTTGCATTGATTTATTAAAAGTTGTTCGTTCAAGCCGGTATTCTGTTACAATAATAGGAACCCGGGAAAAAGAAAAATCGTTGCCTGGGTAATGGATTAAATTGAATAAAAATCCTTCAGCAGTTTCAGAAAGCTAACCGGATTATGTTTCCAGGGGGTATGTCCGCATTGCAGGGATTACCTCAAACCGGCTTCGGGAAAGCGCTCGAAGGTGTATTTCCTGCTTTTGCCGTAAGCATCCTGATCTCCGTAGGTAATGATCACCGGGTAATTAGTGCTGGCCAAAGGAGCCAATGGGGGGATGTTTAACGATGAACGGCCTGGTTCGGTTTACAGGAGCTGCATTTATTTTAGACAGCTTTTCAGGTTCAGGAGGGCCAACGTGATAGCCTTTATGATAATTAATGATCACCTGCCTGAACAACCGGCGGCATGCCCTGTCGCTTCCCAGCATGGCCAAGAAGTGAATTAAAACCCATACCCAGCCATTCCAGCCGTGGTTGAACGCGCCCTGTTATATTGCAAAACTTCCCTTTCCGTCATTTTCCAGATGATTGGACCGCATCCGGAGGCAGGGCTGCATAAGAAAAGGCTCAATATTTTCTCCGGATTTTTATCGGCATACAACTGGGCATATAAACCTCCCCATGAATGGCCAAAAAGATGGAATGCAGTTAGTTTGAAGAATCCAGCCAGGTTACTGATATCCTGCAAATAATCCGCTATGGTATAGGTGCAGTTTCTGTGATCGCCCTTACCGGTTCCCCGCTGTTCAAAAGTAATAACCTGGTATTTCCGGTTCAGGGTTTCCCTTACCTCGGTCATTTCATCGGGTACACCCGGACCGCCGTGCAGCAGGATCACTGTATATGCCCCGGCCGTGGAATATAGTTTTGCCTCAATTGAGCAATTGCCGCTTTGGATGACGAAAATCTCAGGAATCATGATATGGTGCAGTTAAAAAATCCGGATCATCAACGGGTAAAATCAGGATAAAGCAGATAGGTCTTCCCTTTTCCTGCAGAAATCATCCAGACCAGGTTGCCAGCTCTGCCTGATTTGCTTCTCTGTTAATCCCTGCAGTATCTGTTCCGTGAATTTCGCTGTACCCGCCAGCCGATCCATATAGGGAATGAAGAAATTCTTACCCAGGTTCATTTTGCGACTTACATCAATAATCCATGTAAGGTTAATACTGTTTATTTGCTCCAGGCTATCCATTGGTATATTCTGCAAATTAATTCCATAACATGTCTGACCCTTTAACAAAGGATTCTGGTTGGATTTGCCTGCCGTCGGAATGAAGGAAAAATCCTTATCCGGATAATCAGGATGACCGATAACCCTGAAGGGTGAAGATGTGCCACGTCCAAGGCTCATGATGGTTCCTTCAAACAGGCAAATGGAAGGATAAAGATAGATTGCCTGCATGCAGTTGAGGTTTGGTGAAGGATTAACCGGAAGATGATACCGTGTATTGTGATCATATCCTGAACAGGGGATCACCTGGAGGTTACATTTCTCACCATTCTTAAGCCAGCCTTCGTCGTTAATCATGCCTGCCAGTTCGCCAGGCGTCATGCCATATACGATCGGTATCGGGTGCAAGCCGATAAACGACCTGAATTGATCTTCCAATACAGGTCCGTCCACAAAGTAACCCAATGGATCCGGCCTGTCAAGAATAAGCAGCGGAATATTATTTTCTGCACAGGCCTCCATCAAATAATGAAGTGTTGAAATGTAGGTATAAAAACGCACTCCCACATCCTGGATGTCATAGATCATGATATCGATACCCTGAAGGTCGGCCGATGCAGGTTTTTTCTTATCTCCATAGAGGGATACTACAGGCACACCGGTGGCAGTATCAATAAAATTGCGGACATCAGCCCCTGCATCTGCATCTCCGCGGAATCCATGCTCGGGCGCAAAAATTCTGGTAAGTCCAATCCCCTGCCTGACGAGAAAATCCGCCAGGTGTTCCGCACCTGTGACCGTGGTATGGTTAGCCACCAGGCCAACTGATTTGCCCGTCAGTTTCTGCAGGTATAATTCGGTTCGTTCACACCCTGTGCGAACCCCGGGCTGGGAAGGTGCTATACTGCAGGAAGAAAAAAGAAGGATTGCAGCAAGGCACAGGTGAGTGATTTTTCCGGAAAAGGCAAACATGATGTTCATGGTTATCAGATGGGTAAATATAATTAAATGTAGGGCAATAATTAATATCTTTGAAACATACGTATTCACAAAGCTTGAGAACCGGTCTGTTTATAGCCAATCGCCTGACTTTCAATAAAGAAAGTAAAAATTCCCTTTCAGGGCCTATAATTCGCATCTCTATAACAGGTATCGCCCTTAGTCTGGCAGTAATGATCATTTCTGTAGCGACTGTGACCGGCTTCAAAAATGAAATTCGAAGGAAGATCATTGGTTTTGGAGCTCATATCCAGATCATCAATTATGATTCCAACAATTCATTTGAAACCGAACCCATTAACAGGAAGCCTCCATTTCTTTCTTTGCTGAATGAAGTACCAGGCATAAGCCATGTGCAGGTGTTTGCAACAAAGCCTGGTATCATCAAAACAAAGACTGACATACAGGGAGCCATTGTCAAAGGAATCGGAAGCGATTTCGACTGGCATTTTTTTTCAGAAAACCTGGTTGAAGGATCCCTGTTTCATGTCAGGGAGGGTGTTAAAACCGACAAAGTATTGATCTCAAAATATCTTTCCGACCTGCTTAAATTAAAAACCGGAGATCGTTTTGCCATGTATTTCATTAATGACAAGCCTAGAGGCCGGTCATTTGAGATCGCAGGCATTTACCAGACCAGCCTGGTTGAATTCGACAAGCAGTTTATCCTGGCTGACCTGGGTCATGTGCAGGATTTGAATAACTGGGATAGCAGCCAGGTTTCCGGATTTGAAATTCTGATAAGTGATTATTCTCAGCTTAAAAAGCTGACCAGCGAGGTTTTTAACATAGCGGGGGTATCCTTCGATCAGAATGGTGCAAAAATGCGGGTCATTAACATAAGGGAGAGGTTTCCGCAGATATTTGACTGGCTGGGGCTGATCGACAAAAATGTATGGGTTCTGCTTGGATTGATGCTTGATTGTTTCAGTGTTCAATATGATATCCGGATTATTGATCATCATATTGGACCGTACAACGATGATAGGCATTCTAAAGGCCCTGGGGATGAATAACCAGGGTATCCGCAGTATCTTTCTATACCAGTCGTTTTATCTAATTGTAAAAGGGTTGTTCTGGGGTAATCTGATTGGAATCAGTATATGCCTGATGCAGCAACATTTCAGGATCATTAAGCTGAACCCGGAGTCCTATTTTTTATCGTTTGTTCCCATGAATTTTAATTTCACCAGCCTGTTTTTATTAAATGCGGGCACATTGGTGATCACGTTGATTGTTCTTATGCTGCCTTCCATGATCATTGCGCGGATCAATCCGGCCAGGACTATTCGATTTGACTGAGATGACGAAAAACTGGAAAGAACAACTGGCATCCGAATTAAGAAAACCGCTACCGGGTGTTGATGCGCAGCTCAGAATGTCGCTTGAAATGAGGAGACCAGTGGCAGTTGAAAATCCGCTTAAAAATGCAGGAGTGCTGATCCTGTTATATCCGCATATAAGCAAGATATACACGGTTTTTATCAAACGTACGGAATATGAAGGAGTGCATAGCGGACAGGTAAGTCTGCCCGGAGGAATGTTTGAAGCGAAAGATGGTTCGTTAATGAATACTGCCCTGAGGGAGGCAAATGAAGAAACCGGGATCGATATTTCATCTGTAACAATTATAGGAAAATTAACGCCATTGCATATACCGGTCAGCAATGTGAATGTGCATGCTTTTGTGGGTATCACAGACAACCGGCCGAACTTCATCCATGATCCGGCTGAAGTCCAGTATTTGATTGAAGAAAGCCTTGATGAGCTATTGAACGAGGTAAATCACAAAACCAGGACCATGACCCTGTTCGGCAACGAAGTAATTGTTCCCTATTTCGACATCCTGGGCAATCACATCTGGGGTGCAACGGCGATGATTATCAGTGAGTTTGCGGAAATTGTGAAAAAGGGACTAGGGACTGGGGACTGCGGACAAGGGACTAGGGACTAGGGACAAGGGATTTACGATTTCGGATTTACGATTTACGATTGCGTTGAGGGAGCATCGTAGATATTCCATTATTATAGAAATTGCGGTAGGGTACCCCAACCCCTTCTGCAGTTGTGCGGAAGGAACGACAAAACCGAATGCAATGAGGTTCTCTGCGACCTCTCATGGCGCACTTTGCGTAAAATCTTAGCGCCCTCCGCGTTAAAAATTTGGCAATCCTGTTACTAACCTTAAGTCCGGTTCAAAAAAAACCTCCAGGGTTTAAAACCCCGGAGGTCTATATCTTCCATCTTTATTTCTACAATACCCTATGCGCTCCGCGCAATGGTATTCCATCTTCAGTCTTTCATCTTCAAACTTCAAACTGGTCACTCCTTGTCCCTGGTCCCCAGTCCCTAGTCCCTGGTTATCACTTCCCCACAATATTCTTATAATGCTGGTATCTTTCCAGCACCTCGGTAACATATCTGAAAGTCTCGGTACCGCGACAGGAGCCGTATTTAACCACAGGATCGTTATAATATTTCGGGTCTGCTTTGGACAGGAGGAACCGGGCGACATTATCATCCCACACATCGGGATTAGCGCCATTTTTTCTGGCCAGGTTCCGGGCATCGATGATATGACCGGGACCGATATTATAGGCTGCCAGCACAAATTTTATCCTTTCATTTGCATCAGGCACATCCCGGAACAATTTGTTAAGCCAGAGAATAAATTCCGATCCGGCCCTGATATGATCGGCTGCTGTTGAAACAGTATCTATGCCGAACCGTTTGGCTGTGGTAGGCATGAGCTGCATGATACCGGAGGCACCGACATGGGATGTCACATCCACCTTGAAACGTGATTCCTGATAAATCAGTGAGGCCAGTAAACGCCAGTCCCATCCGAGCTGTTGGCTATATTTCCGGATATACTGATCATACGGTGAAATACGACCGGTACTGATCGCATAAAAATCGTTTTCGACCATGGTTGCCGATTTTTTATTTTCAAAATACCGGGCATACATGTGCTTGAATTTCCGCGTTTGCGTAAAATTAACCATCCAATTATTCAGTTCCTGCCGGAGGGAAGTAGATCCTTTCCTCACTGCCCATGCCAGGTCCTGCTGAAGGCTCAATGGCGTGCCGATGTCCACATTGGGATAATACATATTGTTTACAGAAGCAATAATATTATCGCTCACGGTATACGGAATTTCACCCACAGAAACCAGGTACATCAGTTGTTCAACACTCTCATCAACTTCAATTACATTAATGTTTGCTCCTGTTTTCGCAGAAAGTTCACGCAGGTTGGATGCATAGGCAGAACCACGCATCACATAAACAGTTTTCCCTTTAAGGTCTTCTTTGGTTGTAATAAGGGAGGACTGTATTTCCTTCTCGCTCATTTTCTTCCAGTTTTCCGGTTTTCTTTGAACCAGAACCTGGTAGGCCTGCATATGGGGAACAATGAAATTTACAAAACCCTTTCTGTCGGATGTCAAGGTGAGGTTTTGGGCAATCAGGTCAGCCTTACCGGAACGAAGCATGGCAAAGCTCTCATTCAAACTGCGGCTAACTCGAACTTCAAGGCGAACGGATAAATGATTGGCCAGTTGTTGCAGCATTTCGTATTGAAATCCCAGTGGCTGGCCCTTGTATATGAAATAATCTGTCGAACTGTAATCGGTGAGAACTGTAATTTTACCCTTCTCCTTGATAGCCTCAAGATCTTGTACAGAAAGCGCAAAATCGTCATCTTTTCGCGAATGAAAGGTGCAGGATGTAATTGTAATAAGAATAATGAGAAATAAATAATATGTTTCTTTTTTAAACATCATAATTAAATTTAGTGAATACTACCGAGACGTCCAATCAAGTAATAAAATTCTTATCACTATGATATTAACAATCTTAATCGTAAAAAGTCCATGTAAGACCAAACTTTATGTTACGCTCGTTTCTCGGATAATGAAGAACAGAAAAGTAATTTTTTTCGCCCCAGCTTGAGTTAACGTGTTCATATTTAATAAAAGCTCTTAATCGTTTTAATTGCACATTTAAAAAAGGGTCGAAATAGAAATGGTTTCCCAGTTCTTTTTCCGATTGCCTGTAATAAGTTGTAAGCGGAGGCATATAGGCATCCGAGTAAAATTTTGAATTATAAAACAAGTCCAATCCTATCATGGTCTTCAATTTGCCACCCGTTGCCCTGAAATTGAACAGGTGCGTCAGGTATGTTGAATTATACAAAACAATTTCGGGTAGTCCTAATACCCTTTGATTATTGGTTTTCTGATACACTACCTTGTTTATACTGGAAAACTTCCAGAAATCAAAACGTTTATAAGCGCTCAGCGACAAAATTGACAATCCTGGTCCATATTGCTCAGGAAAAGCCTCTTCATTAAAGTAAACCAGGTTACTAATTAAGACATAATCTCCCTGAATGTCAAATTTCTTTGATGAAACGGACAGATCAATTGACAAACTGTTAATTGACGTCTGTTTAAAATTTTTCGTCCACATGAAATTATTGGAAGCGTAATGGGTATACAAAAAATCCGGGGTCTTCAATTCGTTTGAAGCGGTGAAAAGGAGGCTGTTGAGTTTACCCGACTTTCCTGTAAACAATCTTAAATTACCTGAAAGGTTGAAATCACCGGCCCTATAGCCCGAAAGGAATAATCGGCCAAATAAATTCAATTCCACATGATTGGCGAACACCTTATTAAATCCGCTGGAGGCGTACGAGTTAAATACCTGGGAATTGATCGTAAGTCCGGGCAATGTAATTTTATCAGAGATGAACCAGTGTTCCGGGAGGGTGTCATTTGGATTCTGCGGTGGATTAATGATGTTGTACCGCATTAATTCATAATTATAGTCGATGAAATAATGGTTGCTTCTTTTTCCCTGGAACTGGAGCCGTACAGAATTAAATACTTTCCAATATACCATAGAATCATAAGTAGATACATTGTTAAAGATCAGATCGGGATACAGTCCGGCCTTATAACCTACAGAATCAATTTTATCGGTGAAAGATCTTACTGTGCGATTGATATAAAAGATATAGATCAGTTTCGGATAGAATATCTTGATTTTCTTCAGGTTTACAGAAGAGTCAGCCATGCCCGGTTTTTTTCTGAAAGCAATTTCCTGCATTGTAAACAGGTTCAAATTTCTAATCCTTGTATATACATCCGGTTCGTGATGAGATGAATTTTCCACTCCGCCAAAGAGGGTAGGAATATCCTTGGTAAATTCGTATTTGGTACTGGCGAGGAGGGTATCATTAAGGATACCGCCGTTTTCATCTGCAATGATCTTATTCAGATTAAAGCTAAGGTGGTACGAATAGACGGGATTCGTGAGGCTGCTGAAGAAGTTGAACGAGTTATTTTTGACTTTCTGGAGGCGGTATTGGCCAAGAGCATTGATGGTGGTATAATGAAGGCCAACATTGAGCGTTTTAGTAAGATTCTGCGAATGGAAGGCATCCAGTCGTTCATCCTTGGTCTGGCTGTTACCGCCATGGAAATATCCAACCTGTGTATAAGGTTTACGGGTATTTATATAGCTGGTATTGGTGAACAGTTTCATATAAGGGTAAAACGGGTTGATCATTATAAATTCCTGGTTGCGGTCACGTTCCATAAACACATTGCTTTCAGCAGGCTGGGAGTAGTTACCCAGTGTAGTGGCAGAAGAATAATTCCTATAAATGGGATTTTGGTTTTGAATATTGTCGAGCATTGTATCTACAGGGATCCGGATATGATTAGAGAAAGATTCATCGAGTTTCCATGAATACACCACCGTATTGGTGTCGATCTGTGCCCTGATCAAAGCCGGAATGCTGAGAAGAACCGTTATGGCCAGCACCAGTTTATTCATGCAGCTGATTTTTGTAAAAATTTTCGGCAAGTTAGTTCAAACAGGGCATAAATAAAAGCCTTACCGCACGGGGCAGGCAACAAAAAAAATCCCGACTCTTGCGAGTCGGGATGAAGATCGGCGACGACCTACTCTCCCACGAATGCAGTACCATTGGCGCTAATGGGCTTAACTTCTCTGTTCGGAATGGGAAGAGGTGGAACCCCATTGCTATAGTCACCTAAAATTTTCTCCCGACAGCTTGCGATGTCGGGATTATATTTTAACACGCCGGAAAGATTGTATATTAAGCTGTCAACAAAAAAGCATACGGGTAATTAGTACTGCTCGGCTTTGACATTACTGCCTTTACACCTACAGCCTATCAACGTCGTAGTCTACGACGACCCTTAAAGGAGATCTCATCTTGGGGTGAGCTTCGCGCTTAGATGCTTTCAGCGCTTATCTCGACCAGACATAGCTACCCTGCGATGCAGCTGGCGCCACAACAGGTACACTAGAGGTCTGTCCAACACGGTCCTCTCGTACTAGTGTCAGGTCCTCTCAAATCTCCAACGCCCACAACAGATAGGGACCGAACTGTCTCACGACGTTCTGAACCCAGCTCACGTGCCACTTTAATCGGCGAACAGCCGAACCCTTGGGACCTTCTCCAGCCCCAGGATGTGACGAGCCGACATCGAGGTGCCAAACCACTCCGTCGATATGAGCTCTTGGGAGTGATCAGCCTGTTATCCCCGGAGTACCTTTTATCCTTTGAGCGATGGCCCTTCCATACGGAACCACCGGATCACTTTGTCCTACTTTCGTACCTGGTCGACTTGTAGGTCTCACAGTCAAGCGCCCTTATGCCAATACACTCTACGCACGGTTACCATTCGTGCTGAGGGCACCTTTGAAAGCCTCCGTTACGCTTTTGGAGGCGACCACCCCAGTCAAACTACCCACCAAGCACTGTCTCCCGATTGTGCGGGATTAGATCCCAGATAAACAAAGGGTGGTATTTCAACGTTGACTCCACGACGCCTAGCGACGCCGCTTCACAGTCTCCCACCTATCCTACACATCGTTTATCCAAAATCAATGCTAAGCTATAGTAAAGGTTCACGGGGTCTTTCCGTCCCGTTGCGGGTACCCGGCATCTTCACCGGGACTACAATTTCACCGAGCTCGTGGCTGAGACAGAGCCCAAATCGTTACACCATTCGTGCAGGTCGGAACTTACCCGACAAGGAATTTCGCTACCTTAGGACCGTTATAGTTACGGCCGCCGTTTACCAGGGCTTCGGTTCAGGGCTTCTCCAACATTACTGAAGGATAACCCCCCCCCTTAACCTTCCGGCACCGGGCAGGTGTCAGGCCTTATACCTCATCTTTCGATTTTGCAAAGCCATGTGTTTTTGCTAAACAGTCGCTTGGGCCATTTCTCTGCGCCCCCCATTGCTGAGGGGACCCTTTATTCCGAAGTTACAGGGTTAATTTGCCTAGTTCCTTAGCCACGGATCACTCGAGCACCTCAGGATATTCTCCTTGACTACCTGTGTCGGTTTGCGGTACGGGCACCATATATCTGAAGCTTAGAGGTTTTTCTTGGAAGTATGATTACAGTCACTATCCGCTTGTCCGAAGACTCACGGTACTATCAGGTTCGCCAGGGACCAGCTCTTAACCCATCCCTAAAACTACACCCTTTAACGTACACATCCGTCCGTACGCGGACTTTTCACTCCTTCGTCACCCCATGGCAATATATGGTGGTACTGGAATATTAACCAGTTATCCATCGGCTTCGCCTGTCGGCTACACCTTAGGACCCGACTAACCCTGATCCGATTAGCGTTGATCAGGAATCCTTAGTCTATCGGTGGGCAGGTTTCTCACCCGCCTTATCGTTACTTATGCCTACATTTGCTTTTCCAGCCGCTCCAACATACCTTACGATACATCTTCAGCGCAGACTGGAATGCTCCCCTACCAGTTATAACTTTCGTTATAAATCCATAGCTTCGGTATTATACTTGATGCCCGGTTATTATCCACGCCCAACCGCTCGACTAGTGAGCTGTTACGCACTCTTTAAATGAATGGCTGCTTCCAAGCCAACATCCTAGCTGTCAAAGCAGTCGGACCTCGTTAGAACAACTTAGCATAAATTTAGGGACCTTAGCTGATGGTCTGGGTTGTTTCCCTCTCGCCACCGGACCTTAGCACCCAATGGCTCACTCCTGAGTATATGTTACAGCATTCGGAGTTTGTCTAGGTTTGATAGGCGGTGAAGCCCTCTAGCCTAATCAGTAGCTCTACCTCTGTAACACTCACCTCAAGGCTGCCCCTAAAGGCATTTCGGGGAGTACGAGCTATTTCTCAGTTTGATTAGCCTTTCACCCCTACCCACAACTCATCCGATAACTTTTCAACGTTAAACAGTTCGGTCCTCCATCCCGTGTTAACGGGACTTCAACCTGGTCATGGGTAGATCACAAAGTTTCGCGTCTACCCCCACTAACTTGACGCCCTATTCAGACTTGCTTTCGCTTCGGCTCCGTCTCTTAAAGACTTAACCTTGCTAGTGAGGAGTAACTCGTAGGCTCATTATGCAAAAGGCACGCTGTCACCCCGACGAATCGGGGCTCCAACAGGTTGTAAGCGCATGGTTTCAGGTACTATTTCACTCCCTTGTTTAGGGTTCTTTTCACCTTTCCCTCACGGTACTAGTTCACTATCGGTCTCTCAGAAGTATTTAGCCTTGCGAGATGGTCCTCGCAGATTCAGACAGGATTTCACGTGTCCCGCCTTACTCAGGATACTGCTAGGATTATAACTTTTTACGTGTACAGGGCTATCACCTGCTATGGCCAAACTTTCCAGAAAAGTTCCACTTGAAGTTATTCTCCATATTACAGTCCTACAACCTCCATATAGCCGAAACTATATGGATTTGGGCTGTTCCCCGTTCGCTCGCCACTACTTAGGGAATCACTATTGTTTTCTATTCCTCCGGGTACTTAGATGTTTCAGTTCTCCGGGTTCGCTTCCCTTGCGGGATTTCCAGTCTTCAACTGGAAGGGTTTCCCCATTCGGAAATCTGCGGATCGAAAGGATATTTGCTCCTCCCCGCAGCTTATCGCAGCTTATCACGTCCTTCATCGCCTCTGAGAGCCAAGGCATTCACCATACGCTCTTAATTACTTTCTTTGTTGTACTTACAACTTAATATACAAATTATTCCAGCATGTCAAAGAACTTAATTTAATTATGAATGATGAATTATGAATTATGAATGCATAAAACATCTGCCATAATTAAACAAGTAGTAATGAAACAACCGAATGTTTCCGTTTCCTAAACCACATTACTTATTTTAAAGAACTAATTTCGAATTTCTATCAACCACAAATAAAAATGTGGAGAATAAGGGATTCGAACCCTTGACCCCCTGCGTGCAAGGCAGGTGCTCTAGCCAGCTGAGCTAATTCCCCGAGGAATTATTTGTTGATTTATTGATTTATTGATTTGTTGATGTAAATCATCAAATCATTAGATCATCAAATCATCAAACTTACGTAGTCCCGCGCAGATTTGAACTGCGGACCCCTACATTATCAGTGTAGTGCTCTAACCAACTGAGCTACGGGACTGTGTTAATCCGGTATACTCAGCTCTGCCTGTCCCGGCTTCTTCAGCAAACAGGCTACTGAGCTTTAATTCATCTGCGATTCAAAGTGCCGGGAACACTTTTCAGGGAATTAATATTTTATAAAAAAAAGAAGAGACTCGAAGGAAAGGAGAGGATTAAGAGTAAATCTCTCTCTAGAAAGGAGGTGTTCCAGCCACACCTTCCGGTACGGCTACCTTGTTACGACTTAGCCCCAGTCACTGGTTTTACCCTAGGCCGCTCCTTGCGGTTACAGACTTCAGGTACCCCCAGCTTCCATGGCTTGACGGGCGGTGTGTACAAGGCCCGGGAACGTATTCACCGCGCCATTGCTGATGCGCGATTACTAGCGAATCCAGCTTCACGAAGTCGAGTTGCAGACTTCGATCCGAACTGAGACCGGTTTTCGAGATTAGCATCTTGTCACCAAGTAGCTGCCCTTTGTACCGGCCATTGTAACACGTGTGTAGCCCTGGACATAAGGGCCGTGCTGATTTGACGTCATCCCCACCTTCCTCTCGGTTTACACCGGCAGTTTCGTTAGAGTTCCCGGCATTACCCGCTGGCAACTAACAATAGGGGTTGCGCTCGTTATGGGACTTAACCCGACACCTCACGGCACGAGCTGACGACAACCATGCAGCACCTAGGAGATTGCTCCGAAGAGAATCCCGGTTTCCCGGGAGGTCAATCCCCTTTCAAGCCCAGGTAAGGTTCCTCGCGTATCATCGAATTAAACCACATGTTCCTCCGCTTGTGCGGGCCCCCGTCAATTCCTTTGAGTTTCAGCGTTGCCGCCGTACTCCCCAGGTGGATCACTTATTGCTTTCGCTCAGTCGCTGACGGTGTATCGCCAACAACGAGTGATCATCGTTTACGGCGTGGACTACCAGGGTATCTAATCCTGTTTGCTCCCCACGCTTTCGTGCCTCAGCGTCAGTAACAGCTTAGTGAGCTGCCTTCGCAATTGGTGTTCTGTGTAATATCTAAGCATTTCACCGCTACATTACACATTCCGCCCACCTCAACTATACTCAAGAATAACAGTATCAATGGCAATTCTACGGTTAAGCCGCAGGCTTTCACCACTGACTTATTATTCCGCCTACGCACCCTTTAAACCCAATAAATCCGGATAACGCTTGCATCCTCCGTATTACCGCGGCTGCTGGCACGGAGTTAGCCGATGCTTATTCGCACGGTACAGTCAATCCCGGTCACGACCAGGAGTTTCGTCCCGTACAAAAGAAGTTTACAACCCATAGGGCATTCATCCTTCACGCGGCATGGCTGGGTCAGGCTTGCGCCCATTGCCCAATATTCCTCACTGCTGCCTCCCGTAGGAGTCTGGTCCGTGTCTCAGTACCAGTGTGGGGGATCATCCTCTCAGACCCCCTAGCCATCGTAGCCTTGGTGAGCCGTTACCTCACCAACTAGCTAATGGCACGCATGCCCATCTTTAACCGCCGGAGCTTTAATCACTAAAAAGATGCCTCTTCATGATGTTATGGGGTATTAATCCGAATTTCTCCGGGCTATCCCCCAGTTAAAGGAAGGTTGCATACGCGTTACTCACCCGTGCGCCGGTCGTCAGCGATATTGCTACCCTGTTACCCCTCGACTTGCATGTGTTAGGCCTGCCGCTAGCGTTCATCCTGAGCCAGGATCAAACTCTTCGTTGTAATTAAAAATTTAAATATTGCTCAAGATTCACTCAAATCCTTACATTGCTGTAAGTACCTTATATTACTATAAGGGCTTTCCTTTTCCTTACCTTCTTTGTCTCTTCAATCTTTTCAAAGAACTTATCTATAAAATGGGACGACAAAATTAATAAACTTTCTTAATCGCGTCACCTTTTTAACAAAATCTTTTTAGAACTTTTTTTTTGGATTCTTATTCGAAATTTGACTTCCGAATTTTGAAGCGGAGTGCAAAGATAAAACTTGTTTTTTAATTTGCAAAAATAAATCGAAATTTATTTTTTTGATCCGACTTTCAAATTCCAAACTTTTAAAGAACAATCTCTGTTTTTTTAAGAGGCTGCAAAGGTAAAAACATTTTTTTAATCTGCAAGAACTTTATCTATTTTTTTTGTTTTCCCCTATTGTCAGACTCTCAAAGAACCAAAGCGGGCACAAAGGTAAAATAATATTTTTCATTCCAACGTCCATTCCAAATATTTTTTGGCGAATTTCTGCCACAAAACAAATACCCGCCTGATAATGAATATTAAAACCTATTAAAAAAATTTGAGTTTTAGGGATACAATGTGCTGCGAGAATACTTATGGTTCTGCAGTTCGTGTATCTGCAACGGAACAAGGTGAGATGGCCAAAATTTTAACACAGAGGCAAAAGGAGTGTGTTTAACGGATCTTTTGGAGGTCGCAGAGAGCAATCTCATTGCATTCGATTGTTGCGAGCAAAGCGAGCATCCATCTGCGAGATCCGCGGGATCTGCGAGACAACTGCAGAACCGCAGAACTACAGAACCGCAGAACTTTTATTCCAGATGCTTACCATTTTAAAATATTATCCTACCTTCGTATTCACTAATTTAATCGTGTGTGAACAAGGCCATTGTAATTATACCCACGTACAACGAGAAAGAAAACATTCAAAAGATGGTGCAAGCCATCTTATTACTTCCTGTTCCCTATGACATACTTATTATAGATGATGGCTCCCCCGATGGTACGGCCGATATCGTCCGTTCATTACAGCCATCTTCACCGGAACGCCTGTTCATGATCGAAAGAAAGGGCAAACAGGGATTGGGAACAGCCTATATACTGGGTTTTAAATGGGCTATTGATAAAAAGTATGATTTCATTTTTGAGATGGATGCTGACTTCTCCCATAATCCCCAGGACCTGATGATTCTTCATCAGGCCTGCCTGGATGGGGCTGACATGGCCATCGGTTCTCGCTATAAATCAGGCGTGAATGTAGTCAACTGGCCTATTGGCCGCGTGCTGATGTCATATTGCGCATCTATGTATGTACGGTTCATTACCGGTATGAACATATATGATACCACTGCAGGCTTTAAATGCTATGGCAGACATGTACTGGAGGCAATTGATCTCGATAAGGTGAAATTCAGGGGCTATGCCTTTCAGATTGAAATGAAGTTTACCGCCTGGAAACTGGGATTTCGCATTGAGGAAGTCCCTATTATATTCACAGATCGCCGCGAAGGTACCTCAAAAATGTCGGGCGGAATATTCAATGAAGCTCTCTGGGGTGTACTTCGCATGAAATTGAACAGCATCTTCAGGGCATATAAACCAAAAAACGGTGTATGAGCACAACGCTGATCACTCAGGCTACAATCATCAATGAAGGAAAACAAACCAGGGCAAACCTGCTTATCAGGGATGAGCGTATTGAAAAAATCCTTCCGGACGGTTATGAACTGCCTTCCACGCCCGACAATACAATTGACGCGAAAGGAAGTTATCTTCTACCAGGTGTAATAGATGACCAGGTACATTTCAGGGAACCCGGACTGACCCATAAAGGCGACCTGTATCACGAATCCCGTGCGGCCGTCGCAGGAGGTATCACCTCCTACATGGAAATGCCGAATACCTTTCCGCAAACCACTACCCAGCAATTGCTTGAGGATAAATATAACCTGGCATCCAAAGTGTCCCTGGCCAATTACTCCTTTTATATGGGCGCCACTAATGATAACCTGAACGAATTGCTTCAGACCGATCCGGCAAAAGTATGCGGTATTAAAATATTTATGGGTTCCTCAACGGGCAATATGCTGGTGGACAATCCTGATACACTGAAATCCATATTTTCACGCTCCCCTTTGCTGATCGCCGTTCACTGCGAAGATGAGACGATCATCCTGAACAACATAAGGCATGCCAGGGAGCGCTTCTCTGAAGATGTTCCAGTGTATCTGCACCCGTTGATCCGCAGTGCGGAAGCATGCTTCCGATCTTCTCAACTGGCTGTTTCCCTGGCTGAACAATATAATACCCGGCTTCATATCCTCCATTTATCTACAGCTGCCGAAATGTCATTGTTTAAGTCCGGTATCCCCCTTTCTGAAAAACGCATTACAGCCGAAGTATGTGTGCATCACCTGTTATTCGACGACAGGGATTACTTCACCCGTGGTAACCTCATCAAGTGGAACCCGGCCATAAAATCTGCAGCGGATAAAAATGCACTTCTGCAGGCTTTGATTGAAGGACAAATTGATGTTGTAGCTACCGATCATGCTCCCCACACACTGGAAGAAAAGCAAAACACTTATTTTAAGGCTCCTTCAGGCGGCCCGCTAGTACAACACTCGCTTACAGCCATGCTCGAGTTCTGCAATAAAGGCAAATTGTCACTCGAAATGGTCGTTGAGAAAATGTGCCATGCCCCCGCAACCATTTTTAAGGTGTCGGAAAGAGGATTTATCCGGGAAGGTTATTATGCCGATCTGGTTTTGGTAAACCCAAACAAGCCCTGGTCCGTTTCAACAAACAACCTGCATTATAAATGCCAGTGGTCTCCTCTTCTGGGAATGCATTTTTCAAATCAGGTGACACACACCTTTGTCAATGGCCACCTTGCCTACTGTGAAGGTGCTTTTTTTGAGGAAAAGAAAGGCCAACGACTGACTTTTTCGACATAGCTTTGTTTTGGCATTATCTTTGTCCACATTCACCCATTTTTTCCGACCCATTGAACATAGCGATTTATATTCTGCTCATCACGGCCGGTGCAAATTTTATGCTGGCCCTCTATTCGCTTCGTTACCGTAAGTCTCCCGGAATCTTTATCTATTGTCTGCTCCTCCTCGCCTTTTGCTTTTATTCCTTCGGATATGCATTTGAATTGCGGTCTGCCGACACTTCCTCCATACTGTTCTGGCTTAGGGTGCAATATATTGGCATTTCATTCATTCCTTCCCTGCTCATCATGCTGGCTCTGCATTATACCGGCAGAACAAAATTCATTAGACCGGGAATAATTGCCCTTCTCCTGCTGTATGGTTTTATTACCCTGTTTATGCAGTTCACCAATTTCAAAGACCTCTACTATCAGAATTTCAACCTGCTTTACAAAGAAAATCTGGTTTTTTCTGATTTTGGCCATGGCCCATGGTATTGGGTGCATCAAACCATGATGAATCTGATGCTGCTGATCAGCACGGTTTTGTACCTGATCCATGTTATAAGAACTACTGGAACAAACCGGATAAGGGCATCCATCATGTTCGTTTCCAGTATTTTTCCATATATAATCTACCTTATTTTTATCAGCGGTTACCGCCCTCATAACCTCGATCTGAATCCTTTTTCATTTACTTTGGTCGGTTTCCTCTTTGCTATAGGTGTTTTTAGATTTCAATTACTTGAAAATCTGCCTATTACATTGGAATATGTATTTAACAGCATGGCGGATGGGGTTATCATTATCGATAACCTCGGAAACCTGGTGAGCTACAACCAGTCGGCAACAAGGCTTTATCCCCAGTTGATCCACCGAATAAAAGGAGAACCTCTGGATATCCTGCTCAAGGGTCTTCCTCCTCTGTCAGAACTGAAAGATGGATACGAAAAGGAAATTGAAATACCGGAAAACGACGGTCCTGCATATTTCCATATCCGGGTGGTGGCATTAAAAAATGAGCGTAACAGAGCAAAGGGCTGGACTGTGATTTTTACCAACGTTACTGAAAGGCGGTTAAAGGAAAACCGGCTTGTGCAAAAGGAAAAGGTGCTGAAAGGATTGAATGCCAACAAGGATAAATTCCTGGCCATCATAGGCCACGATCTGCGCAATTCATTCCACCTGATGATCAATTTGTCAGATATGCTGATCTCGAATATTGAAGAAGACAATAAGGAAGGGGCACTTAAAAAGGCAAACATTATTTATGATACTTCCGTTGGCACGTATAATCTTCTTCAGAACCTGCTTGAATGGGCACTTTTGCAGCAGAAGGGGATGCAGGTGAATAAAACATTGCAAAACATAACTTCACTGGTTAAGGAGGAAGTCCTGGGACTGAAAACCCTGTATGAACAAAAGGAGCTGACCATATCACATATATCTGAAGAACCTGTTATGGCCATGGCCGACAGGGAGATGATAAAAACAACTTTGCGGAATCTGATCTCCAATGCAATCAAATATTCTTATCCGGGGGGAACCATTAGAATCACCGAAACATTGAAACCTGATGCTGTCACCGTTTCAATCAGTGACAACGGAACCGGGATGACAACCGAAGAACAGGAACTTCTCTTTGGTCCGGATGGAATTCTTTCGAAAAAAGGTACTGCTGCGGAGGATGGGACAGGTTTGGGACTCAGGTTATGCCGTGAATTCGTTCAACTGCATCACGGAGAAATCACTGTAACCAGTCAACCCGAAAAAGGAAGTACCTTCTCCTTCACCATTCCCCTGGTCTGAACCGGCTATGGGCTGAAGGCTAAAGGTTGTTAGTCTGCAACGTCTTCGAAATTCGTCACTCATATGTAAATTATTCCAAAGAGAGGGCCTCTGCGTCCTCATAAAAGCAAAGCGCCTCAAAAAAACTTTGCGATCTTTGCGAATTCCTCTGTGGTCATTGCGGTAAAACTTTTACATATCCCCTGTAAAGCAATAAACTCCAAAATTTTCTCTCGCAGATTGCGCGGATTTTGCAGATTGATGCTCGCTTTGCTCGCATTTTCCATTTCAGTTACTTATTTTTTAGTCAAATTGTCAAATACGGAGGTACTCATTACCTTCTTCATAAATGCCAGTCCCAGTCTGCCTGAAAGCGGATTCTCAAAATCCATTCTTTCCGGATGCCATTGCACGGCCACACAAAACCGCCTGTCGTGATCAGGTAATTCCACCGCTTCAGCTATTCCATCTTCACTGTATGCGGTGATCCTCAGTCCGAATCCCAGCTTTTCAATGGCCTGATGATGTGAGCTGTTCACCATCTCAATGTTGGTTCCGGCGATCCTGAACAATTGTGAATCCTGGCTGATTGAAACAAGATGATATACGTCCTGCTGTTCTTTATGCGGGATTTTACCGGGCAGGGCAGGAATATGCGGGATAAGCGTTCCCCCGAGAAATACATTTATTACCTGCAGCCCTCTGCAGATGGCCAATACGGGAAGTTCACAAGTAAAAGCAGCTTCAAGCATATTATACTCAAGTTCATCTCTTTTAATACTGACTCCCTGGCAATGATGTTCTTTATCCGGATTTCCATAAAGTGATGGATGAATATCACCTCCACCGGTAAGTACCAGTCCGGAATATTCCCGAACCCGGCTTCTGAAATCACCAGGATCCCGCCCGTCAAAATTCACTATTTCCAATCCCGGAGAAAGTTTTTGGAGCCATGCTTCATAATTCGGTGCAAGCTTTGATACTGCAATCGAAATCTGCTTCATCATTCGTCCTCTTGTTCAATGAAAGATAAAGATAATTGTATATTCACTAAATTTCCTGTACAATGGCTATCTTTAATATAAATCTACTAACCATGATGATACGACTCCAAATTATGATGGCAGTTTGCCTGATGATCCTTTTCACAGCCTGCCGGAAACATTCCACTGAAACGCCTGCCTCAGATACCGTAACAAAATCCGTAATGCATTCAGGCATTGAAGTTGCGGATACAATCATTTACCAGGTTATCATCAGCAATCCTAATCCCGAGGATACCTGGACCACCAGTTGCCTGAGCGGCCTCAACAGAAAAACCCTTGTTGACAGCATTTTCAGCATGGTATATAATGGAAAACTCATCGCATATAACCGGGAAACTCATGAAAAATTAACATTAAAACAATTGAAAGATATGGAGAAGGCCGATGGATTCAGTCGTGATCAAATTGGCATGATCCAGTTCACTGAAGCCTGGTATCTCGATCCGGCCACCTCGGCTATGACGAAAAAAGTATTGGCTATGGACCTGGGATACAATTTCTATACCAGTGAAGGTGATCTGGTAGGGTATAAGCCCTTGTTCAGGGTGGAAATGAACCAGGGACTAGGGACTGGGGACAAGGGACAAGCAGTTACACTGAATGAACAATGAAACAATGAATAATGAAAAGCTAAAAGATAAAAACTAAAAGTGGAAAACAATATGCCTTGTGCTAATATGCAGATGTGCAAATGTGCTATTTTGCTATTGTGTTATGAACTAAGAAGATTTTCGACCTCAAGACTGCATGACTGCATGAATGCAGAACCGCAGAACTGCATAACTGCAGAACTTCTTCTTACTTGTCCCTCGTCCCTTGTCTCTTGTCCCTTTTTCATTATTTTTGCTTCGGAAAACTATTCAAACTGATTTTATTTATATGCAGAAAATTCTTACGGTAGAAAAAATTGGCGGATCATCCATGTCCAAATTCCAGGATGTTATGAATAATATCATCATGAGGCCATGCGAGGGGTGTGACTATTATAACCGGATATTCGTTGTATCAGCTTATAATGATGTCACCAACTGGCTGCTGGAGCATAAAAAAACAAAACAACCCGGTATTTATCAAAAGTTTGTGAATGGTGAAGATTTCAGCCGGGCCATGCTTGAATTACTTGACAAGCTGATTGCCATCAACCGTACTTTCGAATCTATCCGACTCAATCAGGGAAAGGCTGATGAATTTATATCTGACCGGATCATTCAGGCAAAAAATTACCTGAAGAGCCTGGCAGATGTCCTTGCCACAGGGTATGTCAACAGGCAGAACATCCTGCTGGCAGCCCGTGAGATATTATCCTCTATAGGAGAGGCGCATTCTGCGTTCAACTCAGTAAATATCCTTTTGAATAACGGTGTAAACGCAACCTTAATAGACCTTTGCGGCTTCAATGATTCGGAATACCTTTCCATTGACGAACGCATTCACAGGGCATTCCTCAATATTGACTACACCAATACCCTGCCAGTTGTAACCGGTTATACAAAGGGAACCGAAGGTATCATGCGTGAATTTGACAGGGGTTACAGTGAAGTAACATTCAGCAAGGTAGCAGTTGAAGTGAAAGCTGTTGAGGCCATTATACACAAGGAATATCATCTTTCCTCTGCTGATCCGAATATAGTGGGTGTAACAAAATCCATTCCTGTTGGATTTACCAATTTCAATGTGGCTGATCAACTGGCTGACATAGGCATGGAGGCGATTCATCCCAAGGCATCCAAACCACTTGAGATGACGGGCATAAATATACGGATCAAAAATACGTTTGAGCCTGAACATCCGGGAACCCTAATCTCAAAAGATTATGTGGGAGAAAAATCACGGGTCGAGATCATTTCCGGAACCGACAAGGTAGTTGCCATCGAGATCCACGATCCGCTTATGGTGGGCCAGGTTGGATATGACAGGGCCATAATGCAGTCGTTTGAACAATATAACATTAGCTATATTCTGAAAGCCACCAACGCCAACAGCATTACGCAGGTAATATGGGAAGAGGACCTGTCCATGGACCTGGTCGCTGAACTTAAAGCCAGGTATTACGAAGTCACGGTAAAGCCGGTTGCACTGGTATGCACATTGGGCACCAACATTGCCCAACCGGGCATCATTGCCAAAGCTACCCTGGCCTTGGCCAATAATAATATAAATGTTGATGCAATTTCTCAATCACTCAAGCAGGTAAATATGCAGTTTGTGATTGGAAGGGAAGATTATAAAAAGGCCATTATTGCTCTCAATGATGCGCTTTGCGTAAGGAATACCTAAATATGCAGGTTTTTAGCAAATTATCGTAACTTTGCAGCCTAATTCCAATATTAATGATCAAATTTATCGCAAAGTCGGGCCAACCAGCACTTGTTGGTAAGAATTTAAGCATATCCTATGATATGCTGCTATCCCACATACACCAATATTCTTCAATACTAAAAAAGACTCACAGCCAGCGCATTGTCATTTTTTCTGAAAACAGGCCGGAGTGGATTTATGCTATGTATGCAGCCTGGAAGCAAGGTGCCACAGTTGTGCCGATTGATGTGCTTTCCTCACTCGAAGACGTAGCCTATATTTTGCATGATTGTTCTCCACATGTCGTCTTTTGTTCCCGGGAAAAATCTGAATTTATGCGCCTGGCCCTGAAGGATGCGGACAGGGAACCGGAAGTTCTTGTTTTCGAAAACATTCAGGAACCGGATGTTGTTGCCACCGTGGAGGATTTTGTCATTGAAAATGAACTTAGCACTGCCCTTATATTATATACATCAGGAACAACCGGTAATCCCAAAGGTGTGATGCTGTCATTTAAAAACCTTCTTGCCAACCTGAATGCTGTATGCCGGGATGTCCCCATTTATATTGAAGGTGACCGGGTAATGATACTCCTCCCCTTCCATCATATTTTGCCGCTGGTTGGTACCATAGTTGCACCACTGTATTCAGGAGGTACAATGGTGATGAACACATCGCTTGCTGCAGAAGATCTGATGGCAACACTCAAGCAGTATAAGGTGACTATAATGATCGGTGTCCCGCGACTGTATCAGCTTATATATAAAGGTCTCAGGGAGAAGATAAACGGCAGCATGGTTGCACGAATGTTGGTGAAGCTTGCCGAAAAAGTGGATTCCCTTTCTTTTTCAAGGAAGATATTCGGCTCAGTACAGAAAAAATTCGGAGGCCACCTGAAATACCTTGTCTGTGGTGGCGCACCCATTGATCCTGATGTTGTAAGACTATTTAAGACCCTCGGTTTTGAAATACTCGAAGGTTTTGGCATGACCGAAACTGCTCCAATGATCACTTTCACGCGGCCGGGAACTGTATTGCCCGGTGTGCCGGGTCATTTATTACCAGGAATAAAAATCAAGTTCGTAGAAGGTGAAATTGTAGTTTCCGGGGACAATGTGATGCAGGGATATTACAATAAACCCGAAGATACTGCCGAGGTATTGAAGGATGGCTGGCTTTCCACAGGAGACCTGGGATATCTCGATGAGAAGGGATACTTACACATCACAGGGCGCAAAAAGGAAATCGTCGTACTGCCCAATGGTAAAAATATAAATCCTGAAGAAGTTGAACGGGTCGTATTAAAAAATTCGGAATTTGTAAAGGAAGTGGGTGTTTTCCTGAAAGAGGGAATATTGCAGGCCATTATTCTTCCCGATTTCAGAAAACTCAATGAAGCGGGTATCACCGATCTGGATGACTATTTCAGATGGCAGGTAATCGACAGGATAAACCATATTGTTACTCCTTATAAGAAAATCCTGAGATTCCACATAACTTCGGCTGAATTACCCAAGACCCGCCTTGGAAAAATAAGGCGATATCTGTTACCCGACCTGGCAGGAGCTAAGAAAGAAAAAGTCCAGGACGAACCTAAAACCAGGGAATATCAGGCGATAAAGAAATTCCTTGAAGATGAGACGCAGCAAACTGTTCATCCTTCTGATCACATTGAGCTCGACCTGGCACTGGATTCACTGGGACGGGTCAGTCTGACCGCTTTTATCGAAACTGCCTTCGGTGTGGAAGTTCCTGAAAACAGCCTCGCTGATTTTCAATCCATAGCAAAACTGGCGGAACATCTTCATCATAAAAAGACAAGACTTAATTTTGACGGTATAAGCTGGTCCCAGATCCTGAAAGAAAAAGTACACATTAAACTGCCAGAATCCGGATTTACCCATAACCTTGTCAAAAATATGTTCCAGGTGATCTTCCGCTTGTCCATGCGAATAAAGGCCCATGGAATGGAAAATCTTCCTGATGAGGCGTGCATTATCGCCCCCAATCACCAGAGCGTACTGGATGGTTTTCTGGTGGCGTCGCTGCTAAAACGCCGGTTTATGAAGAAGACCTATGTATATGCCAAGGAAAAACATTTCAAAGGACCATTCCTTCGTTTTATGGCCAATCGGAATAATATTATCCTGGTAGATGTAAACAAGGATCTTAAATTATCAATTCAGAAACTGGCCGAAGTACTGAAAAAAGGAAAGAACCTGATGATCTTTCCTGAGGGAACAAGAACACTTAACGGCAAACTGGGAGATTTTAAACAGACATTCGCCATACTCAGCCAGGAATTGAAGGTGCCGGTAATACCGGTGGCAATTAAGGGCTCGTACAATATTCTTCCCTCCGGATCACGTTTCCCTAGGTTATTCCGAAAAGTATCCATAGAATTCCTGAAACCTGTGTATCCTGAAAATCATACGTATGAATCTTTGAAAAATCTGGTTTACCAGCACCTCGCAAATAAACTGAAAGATTAAAATTATTATCTTTAGTCCTAAATCATTAAACCCTATTTTAAATGGATACCAAAAGTGAAAGACTCAGGGATGCTTGCGAGCTTGCCGTGCAGACCTTTCAAAAATTAAAACAGGCGGAATTTGACGATATCATTTCCAAACTCCAATTTTGTATTGGAAGCTATAATTTTGACAAAAATCCGGCCGGTTTGGTTGAATTTGGCTTTAAGGCAATGGAAATAATGAAGGAAATCCGGAAGAAGAAGCCCAAAAAGGTATCCGATGAAATCATAGACGCTTTGGAGGAAAGCCTGGCATAGCCTTTCCTGTCTTTCTTACTGCTGCAACTTACAATATCTATCCGCATATATGCTGAAAAAGCCCCTGTTAGCGTTCTTTTGCCTGTTATGTGTACTGAACCTTGCGGCCCAAAAGCCATCTTTTACACCTTCAACCTATTTAGGGATCACTGCAGGCGGCGCTTTTAACCGGGTAGGTTTTACGCCAACTGTTAAGCAGAATATGCTTGCTGCCACTTCCTTTGGCTTGATATTCAGGCATGTATCCGAACCCCATATTGGTGTTCAGATTGAACTAAATTATGCCGGGCGCGGCTGGACTGAAAACCGCGATTCACTTGGGAACTACACGAGAAACCTCACGGTTTTGGATATTCCGGTCACAGCCGCATTTATCATTGGAAGTAAAAATCTCAGATTTGCGATCAACCTGGGACCTGACGTTACCTGCCTCCTTCAGGACAATGAAAGAATTTCAATTATTGACACCGCTTATTATAAGGAATACTATGGCAAGCCCATGACCAAGACATGGTCGTTCGGTTTTAATGGCGGTGCTTCCGTTGAATGGTATTCCAGGATTGGCACATTTGCCATCCGGGCATCCTACTGCTATATGCTCACCAGTTATTTCCCACTGAATGCAGATGTCTTTTATTATGAGCAATCTAAATCTCAAACCCTGAATTTGGGCATAAGCTATTTCATTAAGCTGTTTTAATGGGGCTCTTACAAAAGGTGAATATCCGGTTTATCCAAAAACCGCTCATCCCTCATGCCCGTGCGGTTAAACATCACCACGCTGCCCGCTCCGGCTTCGCGATATATTCTGATTTCACAATAAAAACCGCCTCCGCCACCGGCGTGGGAATAATATTGCTTGCCGTTCAATTTACCCGTAAACCAGGATAAGCACATCCCTGTGGCCTGATTGTTATTCGTTCTGTTTTCCGTGAATAATATTTTCTTATATTCATCGGATATCAGTGTGCATCCCGTTTTTAGAAGCTCCTGGATATATCGGGCCAATGCACGGGCCGTTCCAATCAAACCTCCATAGGACGAGCCATTGACATAATTGTCCTTGAATGGTTTCCATTTACCTTCTGGTGTATCCATAAATTTTGATTTATCTATGAGCATACCAAGCACGGCATTCGACATGCTGAAATTTTTATGATACCCTTTTGCATGCTGACCGCTGTCGGCAATCTCAAAATCCAGTTCGTTGTTTTGGATCTTTAAAGGTTTGATCACATTTTCAAGTATGTATTTTTCATAGCTCAATCCTGAAATACTTTCAATCATTTGTCCAAGCAAAACATAACCCAGGTTTGTATAGGCGAATTTTTCATTGGGTCTGGATCTTACTTTATTATACTTATTTATAATCTGGCTGAAATATGCGTCGCGGTCAAATGACTGATGGTCCTCAACCAGGTGAATCCATCGCAAGGGAATTGGATTTGGGATGCCGGCAGAATGTGACATTACCTGCTCTACAGTAATTTCATGCGGATAAGGGAATTTTGGAAGATAGTTAATAATGGGTAGCCTTATATCTATCTTCTGCTGCCCGGCTAATTGCAGGATAGCCAATGCAGTGAAAGTTTTCGTTACAGAATAGGCATGATAGGTAGTATCTTCTGAGGTTTTTATCCCTCCTTTGATATCAGCAAAACCATGCCGGAATTCATGAATTATTTTATCCTTGTCGAAGAAAAGGTATTGAACCGAAGGGGTTTTACTTTCTTCAATCTGCTTGTTTAAAACTGTGTCAACATTTGTCATATGACAGGTTTTTCCAATTATTTGCAGTATAACGAAAATCTGCCGGTTAATGTTTATCAGTATGCTAAAACAACATATTTCCCCGATGCTGTTTCAAATTCGCCCCTGGTAATTTTTACATCAATTATCTTGTTTTTAATCAGGTCCCGAACAATGCATTTGTTTTTTACATACGCCTCAGGGATAATTATTTTTGCCGTGGCATTTTCAGGTACGGTAAAACTAAAGGCAAATGTATTTCCTTTTATTCCCCATTCTGAAGCAATCATTCCTTTTGAGGAATTATAGGAACATTTAACCCATTTAATGTTGCCCACGGGCTTTGGTGCTATAATAATACGGTTGTATGCGACTGAACTATCAGCCTGGTAAATACCTCCAAGACCGCTGTAAAACCATTCCATGAGATGACCGAGCATCATGTGATTGTTCGATGAGGTTGGAAGTGCCGCCCAGCTTTCAGTCAAAGCGGTGGCCCCTTTTTTTAACTGGTATCCGTAACCAGGCACATCGCTTCTGTTGTTCATTTTATAAAGAATATCCGATCTTCCGTTTTCACTCAATACCCTTACAAGAAAATGATAGCCAATGTCGCCTGAAGTCAGCGCATAGTTATTCTTTACAATTGAGTTTACCAGGTTGCCAAAGACTTTCTTTTTATCCTTTTCCGGAATTATTCCGGTATACAGTGACATTGCATATGCGGTCTGGCTACCGGTGGAACAATTCCCGCTGTTCTCATCATAGAATTTCTTAAGATAGGCCTGACGGACCCTTTCCGATTGATCGGAATACTGTTTAGAGTCATCATGAAATCCCAGTATTTCAGACATTTCCGAGATGATCTTTAAATCATAAAAATAAATTGCTGTGGCAGTAAGAGCTTTAGGGGTCAATTGGGCTTCACCCGGGTATTTCGGACCCAGGTCATACCAGTCGCCAAGGCCATAATCAATGATATGATTCACTGCCTTACCCTGAAGATAATCTACATATCGCTTCATCATGGGATATGACCGTTTCATTGCATCCACATCTCCATACCATTTATATAAAAGCCAGGGAATGATGACTCCCGCACTTCCCCACTCGGGTGAATCCCGGAAACCACTTTCAAAGTGAACATATTCCGGGGCAATATCTGGTATCAAACCGTTTTCGCATTGAGAATCCATCATATCATCCAGTATCTTATTATATAAGGTATGGATATCAAAATTGTAATGCATGGATGAACCAATAAGATAGGTCTGTTCAAGCCACCCAAGCTTTTCACGATGCGGACAATCTGTAGCCACACTGGCCATATTGCTTTTGATCCCCCAGTTTATCAATTCAAAAATCCGGTTGAAGAGTGTATCGGAGCATTTGAAAGATCCTGCTGCCGGGGATGAATTTCGGGTGTGAAGCATGGTGATATCGATGATCTCTGTTTTTTCAGCTGCCCCCTCAGGTTCTATTATTTCAATATCTGCATAACGGAACCCGTAATAACTGAATCCCGGCTGCCATTCCTCCACGTCACCTCCTTTAAGGACGTAGTTAAATTCATAGGGACCACCGCCACTCACCTGGGTAATGTTACCCTGGTCATTTACCAGTTCATCAGGTCTTATCCTTATTTGGGCTCCCCTGTTTCCTTTTACCTTCAATGCAATTATTCCCGAGGTGTTTTGTCCAAAATCATAAATTATTCTGCCAGTTCGGGATTGAGAAATATTCTTCACAGGGAATATCTGCATTACTTTAACCGGAAAATCTTCTTCAGGCACGAGTTTACCAATCGAATCATGAATAATAACCGGGGCCTTCCATTTTGAATCGTCAAACCCGGGACTTGCCCATCCTTTTTGCTCCAGCCTGGCATCATAATCCTCACCCCCGTAAATACTGCTGAATGTAATTGGCGAAGCGCTTGTCTTGCAATTCTCATCCGATTGAATGGTTTTTAAGGAACCATCTTTCATTTTGAGGACAATATTAAATATCAGCCTGGGATAGCCATAAGCAACCACCAGCTTACGATACCGTTCCCTGTTTATATTATAAAAGCCATTACCCACGATAACGCCAATCGCATTCTCACCTTTTTTAACAAACCGGGTTATATCATACGTATTATAAAAGCAGCGCTTCTGATAATAGGTCCAGCCCGGAGACAAAAAACGGTCGCCTATTTTTTCACCATTCACATACAATTCATAATGCCCTAATCCGCAAATATTGATTGAGGCACTGTCAATATCTCCGTTTTCACTGAACTCTTTGCGAAACAAAGGTACCACTGAACGCTTTATACATTTATCACCTAAACCATCACCGGAACCATGAACTGCAGGCACAACTTTCATGCTGTCTTCCATATATTCGAGTGCAATCCATTTCGCATCGGCGAAGACATCATCGGTAACGGCGGTTTGTTTTCTCTGTGTACACCCAAGTACCAGAATTACTGCAAAGAATATTACTATAATTCTCATTATCTATAGTTTGTCTTTGTTATTTATAATACATGTTTTAAAATCAGAAAAACCAAAGGATAATTACCCTTGTGACTTTAATTTTAAATATAATTTATTTTTTTTGGCAAATAAGGGTTTAGGAATAGCTTTATATGAAGTTCAGTATTTATTTCGAATTATATGATTAAATTTCGGCCCGCCATAGTACCTTAAAGTTAAACTATAAAACTGGCGATTACCCTGAATTCCATTCGTCTTTACCAAAACTTTTGTTCATGATCAATTTAAAAACTCTCTGGAAGCCTTGTGCAATTATTTTTGGAATCCTCATTCCTTCAGTGCTTTTCGCTCAGCCTGAAGTAATGGCATGGGGAAATATTACCGGCATCCGGGTAGATGGGCAATTAATGGAATTTGAATCAAGCCTGAGGGTAGTGGAGAAAGGCTGGATGCATTTTTCCGCTACGGACAAAGAAAAACAGCAGCCGAAATATGACCGTGACGGATTGAAACAAATGATAAATACCGGCATGAAGGGATTCAGGTTTTCAGAAACTGTAGAGGAATCCGGAAAGGGACTTGCATCGGTAACTGTAAAAGCAACAGCTGATACAGATACACTTGTGGAGGGTGTTTTCTTCTGTATTAAATTGCCCGGGGAATATTATTCTGACTCAAAAATAAAGTTTATCAAGGGATCACCTGCCGCCAGGTCCAGGGTAAATATTCCGGACATTTCTGCAGAAAACGAAGTGAAACCTTTCAAAGTGAAAGCCAATGGAATGCTTATTACATCCCTGCAAAGGCAGCTTGAAATAAACTTTGACACTGAAATGTCAGTCTTTGTAAGAAAGGAAGACAATAGTGAGGGAGTGACTATTTATTTAAGTATGATGGGTACTGAAATAAAAAAAGGACAGGAAGTACAAAGATCTTTTACCATAAAAGCCACGGGGGAAATCGACAGGTCACCGGCCGAGATTGTATTGGATCCAACGCAACCCGGGAGAAAATTTGAAGGACTGGGTGGAAATTTCAGGCTGCAGAATCCAAAAACCGATCCCCTGGTAATCAGCTATTGTCTTGACAATTTACGCGTTGCCTGGGGCAGGGTTGAAATGCCATGGAATTTCTGGCATCCTGCTGAAAATAAAAATCCAATTGAAGATGCTCTTTCAGGACATCTGGATCCGCGTGTCGGTTCAGCCATGGAAATGGCCGGAAGATTAGATAGCATTGGCATTCCAATAATAGTAAGTGCCTGGTCGGCTCCAAACTGGGCAATTCTTGGAGACCCCCGTGATGCGTATCGTTACCGGTCAAAAGGTATATACGGCTATCAGCTGAATCCGGCAAAAATGGATAAGATCTACCAATCCATCGGCGATTATCTTGTTTTCTTAAAACAGTACTATGGTGTAGAGGTGGCAGCCTTTTCTTTCAATGAATCGGACCTTGGCATCAATATAAGGCATACCGGCAGGGAACATGCTGATTTTATCAAAGGGCTTGGCGCACATCTTGCTGCCAGGGGACTGTCAACAAAATTGTTGCTGGGAGATAATTCCGATGCTACAACATTTGACTTTATTCTGCCGGCCATGAACGACCCGGAAACACATAAATATATTGCTGCTATTTCGTTTCATTCATGGCGTGGCTGTACCGATGAAATATTGCACAAATGGGCTGGTGCGGCAAAACAGATGAACCTTCCGCTGATAGTCGGTGAAGGCAGCACGGATGCTGCAGCCTGGAATTATCCTGAAATTTTTTCCGAAGCATCCTTTGCCTTGTATGAAATTAACCTTTATGTGAGACTATGTGCAATTTGCCAGCCTGTCTCCATTCTACAATGGCAATTAACGGCCGATTATTCCCTATTGACCGGAAGTGGCATTTTTGGTTCTGTTGGTCCATTGCTTCCTACCCAGCGGTTTTGGAACCTGAAGCAACTTGCTTCAACCCCGGAGAGTTCATTTGCCATGCCGGTTACCTGCGGTAAGGAAGATATTAACTGTGCGGCATTCGCGAATCTGTCCCGTGGAAAATATGCAATCCATATTGTCAACAACGGTGCAGAAAGAGAAGTTATGATAAAGGGCATCCCCTCCGGAGTAAAATACTTTGCGGTCTATGTCACTGACCAGTTGAGAGGCATGGAAAAGGCCGGTGAAGTGCAGGTAATTAATGGAAATGCCGGATTCAAACTCGCACCTGCTGGCTTTACTTCACTAATAAGCCAGTAAAAAAATGATTTATTTGATCATGCATATTATATCAAAATAGCTGATTACCATTATTTAACATAATGATAAACAAATGAGAAAATTTCTACACGCTATCCGAAATCTGGTAAGCAAGCCACGAGCTATATTTTACGCGGCCGGAATAACCTCAACAATATGGTTCCTGGTAAGGGTAATTCCTAAGCCCACACGTGCATCCTACCCTTGTATGCGAGCTGCGGCTCCCGTTATGTCAGGATTTGTGATATACCTGGCCGGTCTTTGGGGTTCTGCATTTGCCCTGAAGCAGGCGAGGAACAGTTTTGCTGCGTATAAATACTCTCATGGATTCATTTTTCTCATTTTGTTTACGGTATTTCTGGTAATCACTGCCACGGGTGATATAAAACCATCTTTTGCCACAACCACTCTGATCACGGATCCGCCCGATGGCCCCAACCAGCCCATGGGCATAGCACAGGGCATTTTGCCGGGCAGGGTTACCTGGGCCTATGACAGGGCCTCCACTGATTCACTTTGCACCAATGGCCCCGGCGATCGCTACTTTAATCCTGGCAATTACGATCAGCCGGTCATTGACAGTATGATCAGAAAATCAGTTTTGGGTCTTACAGGGGCTTCAAACCTAAAGGATGCCTGGGATAGTATTTTTACCTATCACAATTTCAGGAAATCAAGCCAAAGAAAAAGTTATGTTTCGGGAGAAACCATCTTTATAAAAATTAACCAGGGAACTGCCAGTTGGCTTTATTTGAATGGAACCGCCTATGAGGCGCCTGATACCGATGCAGGCTGGAAGGATGCCTATGCAGGAGCCTGCGAAGCATCCCCTCCGGTTGCACTGGCCATACTCAGGCAACTTGTCAATGATTATGGTATTGACCAGAAAGATATTCTGATTGGCGATCCGATATCCCATATTTACAAGCATAATTATGATGCCTGGCATGCAGAATTTCCGGATGTACACTATATAGACCAGTCAGCGGATTTTGACAGAACGGTTATCCACCCTGGCGATGCGGCATCAGTCAAATTTTCCGATGTGGGTACAACCATGCCGGATGCGGTTTCAGATAAACTTTACAATGAGATGGCCGGGGCAGGTTATATGATCAATATTGCCAATCTTAAACCCCATCTTCGCGCCGGGGTCACGCTATGTGCAAAGAATCATTTTGGTTCTCACACCAGGGGCAGTGCCGAACATCTGCATCCATCGCTGGTTTGCCCTGTCGCTAACGGAGATCCCTCGAATGCGGGATATAAAAAATACAGGGTACAGGTAGACTTAATGGGAAATAAGTCCCTGGGCCGGAACACCATGTTGTTTGTTGTTGACGGATTGTGGGGCGGAGGTCCCGAAGAAACAAAAGCCCCCAGGAAATGGAATATGCAGCCCTTTAACAATGACTGGACATCCTCTGTTTTTATGTCGCTTGACCAGGTAGCCCTGGAGTCGGTGTGCTTCGATTTCATCCGCACAGAATACGATGGTGTGAATCAGCCTGAAACAACTCCAAACTGGAACGGTGTGGATGATTACCTTCACCAGGCTGCTGACAAGCTGAACTGGCCGGATGGAATTGCCTATGATCCTGAACAGGATGGCATTGAATTATCAAGCCTTGGCACGCATGAACACTGGCAGGATGCATCCACCATGGCTTATAGCAGAAACCTTCAGATTGGCAGTGGCATAGAATTGTACCGGGTTCCGTCTGCAGGTACCTTTATACCCACCGGGATTCAGGATCAGAAAGATGAAGCCGGATTGCAGATTACCAGCTATCCCAATCCATTTGCAGGAAGTACCGAGATCACGTATAACCTCATGAATACTTCCCGGGTCAAAATCTCAATATATGATATGAATGGCCGATTAATCCAAAGTCTTGCCAATGGATTGGAAACTGCCGGTGAAAAACATCTCTGGTGGCATGCTGACAATGTTGCGCCCGGGTATTATATGGGTTCGTTGGAGATCAGCAATCAACAGGGGCAATTCCGGAAAACTTTTAAAATGCAAGTAAAGAACTAATTATGATACGAAAACTGAATAACGCCATATCCACCATTGGCCTTGTTATACTCTTCCTGCATTCCTGCAAGCCGGATGATGAAACCAAAACCTCAATCGCGGGAAAGATCGTCAAATCGATATATATTGAAACGGATGGCACGAAGTGGTTTGCCACCGACAAAGGGATATCCTCATTTGATGGAAAAAGCTGGAAAAATTATGATGAAAATGATGGTCTGCCTGTTGCAGGATATAATGGTTTATCGAAAGCATCCTCTGCCAATGGTATAAATTTATGGCTTGCCTCAACAAAGGGAGCTGTAATGGGCCATTGGGATGCAGATATGCTTACCGTTGAAACTACCTATACGACCGGCAATTCAGAACTTCTGAATGATACGGTGATGGCCATTGCCCTTGACAAGGCCGGATACTTATGGATGGGTACAAACAGTGGCCTTACTGGCCTGAAAAATAATACAGAATGGATTTTACCGGCAAAACAGGTATTTTCCTTACCCATCAGCCACATAGGATCTTCGCAGGACGGATGGAATTATTTTGCAACCCTCGGAGGAGGGGTAGCCAGAAATAAAACCGCTGTAGATGGCGTCAGCTCGGCCTCCACTTATGAAATGCCTTGGGCAGGATTACCCTCCGACATAGTTTACACCTTATATATAGATCCGCTTAACGGGAACCAGTGGTTTGGAACACCTGCCGGGGCAGCTTACCATGTTGGAACTGAAACCAAGAAAAACTGGACTGTTTATACTACATTTGATGGCCTTGTCAATGATGAAGTACTCTCTATAGCCGGGGATGCAGAGGGCAACATCTGGTTCGGAACGAAAGGCGGGGTGACAAAGTTCGGCAACGGCACCTGGACTTCTTATAAGGAAGCAGACGGACTTGCAGGCAATACGGTTTATGCTATTGCATCTGACCTGGATGGTTCCGTTTGGTTTGGCACTGATAAGGGAGTTTCACATTATGCTTCGGGACATTGGAATAATTATCGATAAACATTACAGAGGAATTACTTTTTAAATTGATTTATCATGAAAAAAATATTGAATCATATTACTGACAGGATGTTTATCCGCAATCCCCAAACCGGAAAGATCACTTCATTCCGGAAACCAAAACTTTTCACTATTATACCCTTTATTATCATAGGACTGGCTTCCTTAATCTGGTTATTGATCCGTGTGCTTCCAAAACCAAGCCGGTTAACCTATCCCTGTATGAAAGTTGCCATGCCGCTGGCATTTTCATTTCTTGCTTACCTTGCCTCCATTAGTGCTTCCGTATTGCTTTTCCGCAAAGCGATCGTCAATTTCAAAGCCCTTAAATACAAATATGCCTTGCTTTTCCTGGTTGTGGCAATTGTTGCCGGCACAGGTGCCGTGGTGTACGAGTCGTTGCCATCCAAAGCGGCAGATGTGAGCAGTAATGCCGGAATATTTGAAGATCCACTCGGACCCAATGCACCCATTGGAACTCCAAAGGGGATTTTACCCGGACGCGTTGTGTGGGCCTATAATCCTGATGCGACAAATGAAAATTGCACAAACGGCAGTCACGCGGATGCCTACTGGCTTGAAAATAACTGCGATCAGGTCGTGGTGGATCAAATGTTTTCGGATGGCATTAAAGAATTAACCGGTAAAGAAACCCATGCAGAGGCTTGGGATGCCATTTTCCATTATTTCAATATGAACCATGAAAAGGGAGATACAGGTTATTTAGCAGATGAGACCATCTTCATCAAAATAAATGCCGTTACGGCCTGGAGTGGCGCAGAACCTGACGGTGTTATGCCTGCATATTTAGGTATTGAATACGACACATCCCCGCAGGCTATTCTCGCCTTGCTGAGACAGCTGGTGAATGAAGCCGGCATTCCTCAGGCGAATATTTATATTGGCGATCCCATGGCTGATATCTGGAATACACTATACGACAAATTTTATGCTGAATTCCCGGATATTAACTATACATCAAAAAGAGACATTACAGGAAGATATAAATTGACGCCTGACACAAAGCCCGGAATCTACTATTCTGACAAAGGAACGGTTATGGATGATGATCCTTCGAATTTCCATGCCAGCCATAGTTTCTTTAAGGAAATGATGGATGCTGATTATATCCTCAATGTGCCGACCATGAAAGGTCATCGCTGGGGAGGGGTCACCATGTTCGCAAAAAATTATTTCGGGGCAAATACAACTGATGGTTCCTGGCAGCTTCACAGGGGGCTGATGAATGCCGACAATGATACATTACGGACAGGGTACAACCATTACCGCGTTTTTGTGGATTTAATGTCCAGCAAATACCTGGGTGGAAAAACCCTGATGTATTATATGGATGCCCTCTGGTCAACCTCCTATGAACATCAGAAGCCCCAGAAATTCAGATCGGCTCCTTTTAATAATGACTGGAGTTCTTCCCTTTTCTTTTCACTGGATCCGGTTGCCATCGAATCCGTTGGACTCGATATTCTTCAAAAGGAATTTACCGTGGAAGAAATTGATAACAACAACAAAACACCAGATCGTTTCACATATGTACAATGGGATGGGGTTGACGATTATCTTCACCAGGCAGCAAGCAGCGAATGGTGGCCCGAAGGGATAACATATGATCCTGACAGCTCAGGCATACCCATTGGAAGCCTCGGAGTTCATGAACACTGGAATAATACAACCGACATGGAATACTCAAAAAACCTCGGTACCGGTGATGGCATTGAACTCGTAAAGCTGTTTCAGATTCCTACCAGCGTGACGGATAATAAATCGGACTTAATCCTGGAAGTCTTCCCCAATCCTATAGCTACGACAGCCACTATACGCTTTCATCTGACCCGGAGCAGCGATACCAGGCTGGATATCTATTCTATTGACGGTAAACTCATTCAGACTTTGATAAATGGTCAACTCCACGCCGGTGATCAAAAAACTGAATGGAATCCGGGAAACCTGACAGGGAGCTATATCGTGAAACTGGTAATTTCAGAAGGTTCTGTAAGAAAGGAATATAAGACGCGGTTGCAGGTTATTTAGGACAATCCTAAATACTCAGCCAAAGCCACATATACACCGGCTGTCCATCCCATCATGGGAGCCGATGTATATTCGGCATTTGAAAGTTCACCGGTTTCTGCATCGGTTTTTTCAAAAAGCCTTCCGGTTTTTTTGAACATTCTGGTATTCACGTCAATAAATTTTTGTGCAATTCGTTGAGCATCCTTTTTAATACCATACCGGTCTAAACTCATAGCTGCAATATACACAAGCGGTGGCCAAACAACAGGATAAGCCCATTGGAACTCCCTGCATCCCGGGCGCTCATTGGTTGTAGCCACACCATAATCCCTTTCAAACAAGGGTAAGTTTTTTATCATTTTTTCAGCTTGTTCCGAACTAGCGATCCCAGAGAACATGGGCTGCATACCTGATAAGGAATAAACATCCGATTGCTTACCGTTCACAAAATCATAATCAAAAAACCATCCCTTGTCCTCATTCCACATATATTTATTGATTAATTCTTTTCTCTTTTCTGCCCTGTCTGAATATAGTTTTTTAAAATTCCAGCCAATTCTCCCGCCTGCTTTACAGAGAAATTCTTCATATCCAAACAGAAGTGAGTTCAGGTCAACAGCAATGTGATCGAGACACCGGCCACTATAACGCTGGTTAAAGTCCCAATTTTCCGCTTCAGCCATAAAATGTCCTCCCTTCACACTTTTTTCAGCATCCGGAATGTTCGGATCAAATTTAAGCCTGTCGATCAACACCTGGTTATAGAAATCAATGCAACCTTTGTCGTCATCATGATGTCCGAAACGATTAAGCCCTGTCTTACTATACCTGGCGGTCATCCAGAATTGATATTCCTTTCTCAGGCCTTCGGCACAAATCCTGAAAAAATCATCACTTTCATCTCCCACCTTATCGAAATAATCCCCGATCATCAGTTGGAGGTAAGGTGATTGTGACCGGTTATGAATTCCCACAAAATTTGGCATATAACCCTGTTCCTGAATAAGCCATAACATATTTTTGATATTGTTTTTGGCTTGTTCTTCCTTACCGTTTCTTAACAGTCCCAGATTTGTGAAATAGGTGTCCCAGTAGAAAAAGATCGAAAATTCCCCCTCCCCCCTGATGCTGGGTGTGGTATAAGGATAAGGCAGGTCAACACCACCAAATCCCTTGCCGGGTTCATCTTTGGAGATGGATTTATCCCAGTTGCTATTAATGTAATTAAGAACATCCTGCACACCGCTATCTGGAAATGACATTCCTATGTTTTCACCATAGGTCAGAATTGGAAAGCCTGATAATGTAGCCGCACCAACAGTCAGGTTCGATATAAAATTTCGTCTCTTCATTGATATTGATTAAGTACTTTTTTTAAATCTGTAGTCACAGCAAACCGGGTATCAATTAAATCTCTTCACCTTCCTCCTACTCCATACTCCTTCCTCCTACTCCATAATCCCTAACTCCTTCCTCATCTCTCTCCCGTCCCTTGTCCCTTGTCCCTACCTATACCGATACAACTCCACCTTCTGAATCTCGAAGTTATTCTCAAATATTCTAACATGCCTCCCCTGGTGATCCTCATCTCCATTCAGTCTTCTGCCCTGTTTCCATATGCCATTTTCGTATGTTCCCTGATCAACTGATAAAATCCCCGGAATGGAACCATCTTTCTGCAACGGTTCAAACGTAACTACAATCCCGCTTCCTGCCACGATATATTTCCCCTCACCGATGCAGATAATCAAACCTCCGGTCATTTGCCAGATACTATCCTGAGCTTTTGGAGAGTAATTTAGTGTAAAAACATGTTTGACATGCAAAATATAACCACCCAGTTCTATGGTTGTTTCCTTTTTATTATGATCGAAAATAAAGCCGGTCATTTTTCCCTGTCCCTGATTTTCGAGAATTACCGGGGATAATTGAGAGAGGATATCATATGCCTTTATTAAAGGATCATTATTTACATCGGTTTGCTCGATTGAAAAAGGACTGAATCCCATCCCATCGTGAGCCCCAATGGCATAAAATACCTTCATGGCTGCATCGGCCTCACGCTTTGCTTCGGGAATAAACAAGGGATTTCCCGATTGGTGATACTTAGCACACCATTCTTCAAAATATGGAAAATAAATGTCAGGTGACAAAAAATCGACAGATGGAGCTCCTGCATGCCAAACGTCCATGAGATGGGGTAAGGGTCCTGCACTTGGATATTGTCCGGGTAGATAGCCTTTACGGATCAATGCAGCGTTTACATAGGCCGGAATATTGTATTCCGATTTGCCTGCTGCAGTTACCTGCTCCACATAACGGGCATAATACCAGGCCATAAATACCTCATCGGTCGCCAGACTTTTTCCAAAAACTTCTTCCCAGTTGCCCGATGTTTTGAATCCATTTGCTTTCCAAAAAGCATGAAATTCAGGAATGAGAATTTCCTTATTTTTGATCAGATAATTCATAAACTCTCCGGGAACCGGCTTTTTAAATTCTTCGGTTGCTTTGGCGCTGTAATCACGGGCATCAGGTATCATCCCGATCTCATTTTCAACCTGCATCATTATAACTGTGTTCTCCTTTTTATCGAAAACAGCCAGATGGTTCATCAGTGCCCGATAGGCTTTAATATCAGCCTGCAGGTTTTCGCTGTAAAACGGGCTCATAATTTCTGTGGAAACCCCGGTTTTCAGTTTTACCCTGGGAAATCTTGCCTGGTTCGTTTTTACCCATGCAGGAGCATAACAGCTCATGCTGTTTTTCCAGCTTCCAAACCATAAAAAAACGAGTTTGATGTTGTTTTTCCTTGCTTCTGTGATCAGGCTGTCAACCAGGGTAAAATCAAATATTCCTTCTTTTGGTTCCATAAGTTCCCAGTAAACCGGTGCAAGCAAGGTATTCAGGTTTATCTGGCTGATTTTTGGCCATATATCTGCCATGTATTTCAAATCCGAAGCGCTTGAATTACCGAGTTCACCCCCCAAAACCAGGAACGGCCTATCATGTATAATGAGTTGCGTTGCACCTCCTCTTTTTGCCAGATGCGGTAGTGATTGTGATTGCACCAAAGCCGTTATTGCTAAAAGGGAAAGTATGGTTCCTATTGTATGACGTTTCATTTAGTTGTTAGTTGTTAGTTGTTGGTTGCCAGTAGTCCGTTGGTTGCAGCCACTGTTATTGAGATCTGACCCCTTCGGGGTCCAGATCCTTTACCACCATCTGGATCGTGGTCTTTGTGCGCTGGGATAAAAGCAGATCCTTATTCACAAGAACCCTCGCAATGGTGGCTTCATCGAAGTATCGGATGGTTATCAGCTCCAGTCCTGTAGTAAAGCTAACCCTGAACTCTTTCTCCAGCCTGGCAATTACCCCTGGTATCCTGCTTTTATCATTGTTTACACAAACATCAAAGCTGACGGCCGAATTTTGCATGAGGTTTACCTTTAGTCCATACATTGCAAAACAGCGGAATATTTTTTCCAGGTTATCTTCCGCAACAAATGAAAAATCCACAGGATGAACGTGAATAAGTACCTGGTCGATCTTGAATATAAAAGAAGGTATAAGCGTTACATAATCATTTTCACCGATCACGGTACCCGGATCAGCCGGATGGAGGAACGATTTGACAAATAATTTTATTCCCTTATTTTTCAGGGGCTGGATCGTTTTAGGATGGATCACGCTGGCGCCATAATATGCCAGCTCAATGGCATCCACATAAGAAATTTTTTCCAGCCTGACCGTTTCGTCAAACCACTTAGGATCTGCATTCAGCACCCCGGGCACATCCTTCCAAACCGTAACGGAATCAGCTCCCAGAACATAAGCTATAATGGCTGCCGTATAATCCGATCCCTCTCTTCCCAGGGTGGTTGTAAGATTATTTACGGTGGACCCGATGAATCCCTGGGTAATATACAGCCGGTTATGCCGGAAATTAAAACCTTCGCTGATCCGCCGGGAGGTCATGTCCCAGTCAACCCTGGCTTCACGGAAAGTCCCGTCCGTTTTCAGGAATTGCCGCGCATCTGTCCATTCATTGTGCGTGCCGGTATGGTTCAGGTAACTGCTGACAATGATCGTGGAAATGATCTCCCCCCATGAAACCAGCTGATCATATTCTTCATTATAATAGGCCTTTGGAGCTTCCTCCATTTTTTTTTCGAGTCCCTCAAAAATATGTTCCAGCTCGCCGAAAAGTGCATGTTGTTTATCCGGCAACAGATCACCTGCTATTTTTAAATGATACTCGTGTATCGACCGTAGTTCAGTTAAAGCCAATTCCCTGTCTCCTCCGATATATGCATGCAACACCCTTTCCAGGCCATTCGTTGTTTTGCCCATGGCAGAAATCACCACCACGAGATCATCTCTGTATCTGTCAAGGATAGAAGCAATGTTCCTCACAGACTCAGCATCTTTCACGGAGGCACCTCCAAATTTAAAGACTTTCATCGATTTACATTTTAGTTCAAAAATAATCTTTTCAAGATATATTAATCCCTAATTTTGTGCCTACAATTATCCTACATATCTGTGGCTTTAGCTGAACTCATTCATCATTACAGGCAACATCCCTCTTGCAGCCACCTGGCCTCGATTTTAAATTCCAATAAAAACCGGAAAATTCTTTGTTCCGGTCTGACCGGTTCATCCAAAAGCCTGCTGACAGCTGCCATTATACCACAGCTTGCGGGAATTCATCTTATCATGATGCCGGACAAAGAGGATTCAGCTTATTTTTATAATGATCTTGTGAATTTGCTGGACAGTGAACATGTGCTGTTCTTTCCTTCCTCGTTCAAGCGTTCCGTTCATTATAACCAGCCTGACAATGGGAATATCATTCTCCGTACAAATGTAATTAACCGGCTTGGAACTTTTAACAGTGCAAAAGACGATTATCTCGTACTGGTAACCTATCCTGAAGGTCTTTCTGAAAAAGTGATCACACATAAAAAGCTGAAAAAAAATACTTTGCAGCTGATCAAGGGAGAAAAGATCCCCGTATCTTTTGTGGGAGAAGTCATGGAGGAATACCGCTTTACCCAGGTTGATTTTGTATATGAACCAGGCCAGTATTCGATCAGGGGTAGCATTTTTGATATATTTTCCTTCTCCAGCCCGGATCCATACCGGATTGATTTTTTCGGAGATGAGGTGGAAACCATCCGGACATTTGATGTAGAAACCCAGCTATCAAAGGACTTTCTTGAAAAAATAAATATCCTTCCCAACATCCAGGAGCTTACACTTGAAGATGTTAGCGAACCTCTTACCGACTATCTTGATTCGATCGGCTGTTCTCTGGATACAGGATATACGGTATTCGACCGATAAGCTGAACGATATATTTGATGCTATTTCTCATCGTGCAGACAAGGGTGAAGAGATCGTTTTTCTTTCCGGCGGTCAGCTTACAACCGGGCGTTACCTGCTTGGAAGAATTCCCGATTTCCGGCTTATAGAATTCGGCGCCAGAGGATTTTACCCTGACAGTACAGTTATCACGTTTAATACAACACCACAACCGGCATTCAACAAAAATTTCAACTTGCTTGCCGAGGACCTGCTCGCTCTTAATTCAGGCGGATACAAAAACTACATTATCAGTGATAATGAAAAACAGATTGAGCGGCTTACCTCCATTTTTCATGACATTAACCACAACATCCGGTTTACGCCCCTTCTGAAAACCCTGCATGAAGGATTCATTGACCGTGATCGGCTCATCTGCTGCTATACCGATCACCAGATCTTCGAACGATTCCATAAATATACCCTTCAAAACTATTTTTCCAACCGCGGTGCCATCACGCTTAAAGAATTAAAGGGATTACAGCCGGGAGATTACGTGGTGCATATCGACCATGGGATCGCCAAATTTGGCGGACTGGAAAAAATTGACATCAATGGCAAAATGCAGGAATCGGCGCGACTTGTTTACCAGGATAATGATATCCTTTATGTAAGCATCCATTCCTTACACCGCATTTCAAAATACAAGGGTAAGGAAAACGAACCACCCCGGTTATACAAACTGGGAACCGGTGCCTGGCAGAAGCTGAAACAAAACACCCGGAAAAAGATCAAGGACATTGCCCGGGAACTGATCGATCTGTATGCCAGGAGGAAAATGCAGAAAGGATTTGCCTTTGCGGCGGATACCTATATGCAAACAGAACTCGAAGCCTCCTTTATATATGAGGATACACCCGACCAGGTAAAAGCCACAAAAGCCATTAAAGAGGACATGGAATCTGAAAATCCGATGGACCGTCTTGTCTGCGGGGATGTGGGATTTGGAAAAACAGAGGTTGCAGTGCGTGCAGCCTTTAAATCGGTTGCCGACAATAAACAGGTGGCCATCCTTGTACCAACAACCATACTTGCCCTGCAGCATTATCATACATTTCGTGACCGGTTAAAGGATTTTCCCTGCAATGTGGAATACATTAACCGGTTTAAAAAAGGAAGCCAGCAATCCGATATAATCAAAAGGCTGGCTGACGGGAAAATCGATATCATTATTGGCACCCATCGTTTGCTGGGATCTGATTTAAAATTCAAAGACCTTGGATTGCTCGTGGTGGATGAAGAGCAGAAGTTTGGTGTATCGGCTAAGGAAAAGCTGAAAAACCTGAAACTGAATGTTGACACCCTCACGTTGACAGCAACCCCCATACCGAGAACTCTGCAATTTTCACTTATGGGGGCGCGTGACCTTTCGGTGATTAATACGCCTCCGCCCAACCGGCATCCGATTGTCACCGAACTGCATACCTTCAACGATGATATTGTGCGCGAAGGTATTGATTATGAAATCTCACGCGGGGGACAGGTATTCTTTATCAATAACCGGGTGCAGAATATCAACGAGGTGGAAATGCTCATCAGGAAGTTATGCCCTGGTGTGAAGACCTGCGTGGCGCATGGTCAAATGGAAGGCCCTGAGCTTGAAAAAGCAATGACCGACTTTATAAAGGGCGATTATGATGTGCTGGTCGCAACTGCCATTATTGAATCGGGACTGGACATCCCCAATGCGAATACCATTTTCATCAATAATGCCCATCATTTCGGTTTAAGTGATCTGCACCAGTTACGGGGCAGAGTTGGGCGATCAAATAAAAAAGCATTTTGCTACCTGCTGTCACCTGCACCCACGCTGTTAACAGCAGAAGCCAGGCGAAGGCTGAAAGCAATAGAGGAATTATCCGATCTTGGAAGCGGTTTCAATATTGCCTTGCAGGACCTTGACATCCGGGGTGCCGGCAATATGCTGGGAGGAGAACAAAGCGGATTCATTGCCGACATTGGTTTTGAAACCTACAACCGCATCCTCAATGAAGCCATGCAGGAACTGAAAGAAACCGAATATCCTGATTTGTTTCCTGCCAAAGAGACTATTGACGGGGAAGGAGAGAATGTCTTTGTGGAAGATTGTCAGATTGATACGGACCTTGAACTTCTTTTCCCTGAAGAATATGTTTCCAATATTTCTGAAAGGATGAACCTTTACAGGGAACTTGATCAGATTCAGCGTCAGGATGAACTGCAGTTATTTGAAAATGGATTGATCGACCGATTTGGCCCGTTGCCCGGTCCAAGCCAGGATCTCTTGCAGGTGGTTAATCTGCGGCAGTTGGCAAACCGGCTGGGTTTTGAAAAGATTGTACTGAAAAACGGTAAGATGATCGGGTATTTTGTTTCAAACCAGGATTCTCCCTTATATAAATCAAAGGTATTTACCCGGATTCTGAGTTTTGTTCAAAAACAACCACGACTATTCAGGATGAAGGAACAAAACAATAAACTCACCCTGGCCTGCGAGCCCATCCATTCTGTAACGGCCGCCTGTGAGCTTCTCAAAACATTATACACAGGAGAATGATGAGGGCCGGGACTTATTTCTTGCTTTTAAATAAAAGGGCAAGAATAATAGCTGTGCCGCTGACAATGAGTCCCAATGAAAATAATCCGTAGCGGACATTTTTCATTCCATCGCCAATAGCATTGTTCACATCAATTACTATCGTAAAGGCAACTATCATAAAAAACAAACCCAGCAAGGCCAACAGGAAATTTCTTATTCCCCTCATATTTGATCTGAGCTTTGACTTGCCATAGATTTTCTTTTCGAAATCAGAATATATCATGCCTTTGGTTTTATAGGTTGACCCGAATGTATTTCTCTTCAAAAAGTGAAAATTAGACTATTTTACAGTAAAAACTTCAAAATTAAATTAACGATTTTAAATTTGTTGACAATGGCAGGCTTGCTTTTCCTTCTTTTCAGGGCAATACTTGGATAATCGTATTATTGCCTGTCAGATATCTTCTTAATACGTTTTGATAATATCCAGCTTTTGCTGATATTTTTGTACTACCAATTCCTGGGCTGCTATTTTTTTCTTCATTTCCTCCTGCAGCGATTGTTTTTTGGGAATTTCATCCTTTGCGTCTTCAATTTCCTTATTTGCCTTTTTGATCTTCTTCTCTGATGATTCAATATCGTTCCCCAGTTTCTTCTTCCGTTTCTCGAGATCCTTTATGAATTTTGCCTTATCATCTTTTGTAGATCCATCCGTCATGGCAGAGAGTTGTGTATTCTGGTTGTCAATTTCGGATCCAAGAGTTTCAAGTTCAGGATTCAGAGCGCTTATGTTATCTTCTTCCTCCTTTATTGACTTTTCAGATGACTTGATGTCATCTTTAAGTTTTGATTCGTCTTTTTCATAATCCGACAACATTTTTTTTAGCTGACGCAGCGTATCTTCTTCAACTTTTAGCTGCGAACTAGCCGTTTCAATATACTGGTTTTTGGAGAAATCCTTAAGATAGTTTTGCAGTCCTAACATTTCTGTAGACTGCCTTTCGATATATTCGTCCTTTTTTAGCTCCACTGCCACGCGCAGCTCTACCAGCGAATCCAGGTTGTTCAGCTTGCTATATATGTTTACCGGAGTAGGAGACAGTTTTTGGACATTTGCACCAAAAATTGACCACTCCCCATTTTCTATTACAACCTTGGATTTTGTTTTTGTCTCGAGCTCCTTCTTCCACTCTTTCTGTAATTTCTCATAATTGGCCTCCGGAATGGTTACTGCAACTCCTGGATATTTCTTGCTCCCGTAGGTAATGCTATCTTCATATACACGTATGGGTTGTTGAGCAAAAACACCTGGAATAATGAAGATTGCATACAAAAGAGCAGGTAAATTTTTCATGGTTTTAGGTTTTAATAGGTAGACACAGATTAGATACAGTTGTTCATAAATTTACAAAAAATTTTCCCATCTCAGCCAAAATAAGTACCTTAACGTCTTACCTAAATTTTATTCATATGGAAGAATCAACCATGAAAAAGCACGTTACCTTTGTGGCTGCATTGCACATAGGGTTTAGCATCATTGGTATTTTTGGCGCATTTGCGCTGTTCTTCATACTTAGATTTGCCGGTTCATTTGTGGAAGATGTGGAAGTGGCAAATACCGTACTCCATTTTATAGGTATTGTTCTTCCCATCTCCATTTTCTCTGTTTCAATTACTGGCCTTATCGGTGGAATCGGACTGATGGGTTACAGGAAATGGGCACGGATCCTGGTGCTCATTGTATCTGCAGTAAATTGTCTTAACATTCCGCTGGGAACATTGGTGGGAGTTTATTCCATCTGGGCACTGATGCAGGATGATTCGATTAAATTATTTAACTGAAAAGAATTTTCAGATTATTGAACCTTCGCCTCATGTTTGGTGTACTGGGGTGCATACTTCAAAAAAGATATGCATTTCAAAAAAATCAACACCTTATGCGGTTGGCTTGTATTTTTAACAGCCTCAGTAATTTATCTTAAAACCCTTGAACCATCAGTCAGTTTCTGGGACTGTGGTGAATTCATTTCCTGTGCCTGGCGTTTAGAGATTGGTCACCAGCCTGGTGCGCCATTTTTCCTTCTCCTGGGAAGGTTGTTTTCTGTTTTTGCGGGTAACCATCCTCATTTGGTGGCGAAAATGATCAACAGCCTTTCGGCCCTCGCCTCAGGCTTCACAATGATGTTCCTGTACTGGACAATTACCCGCATGACGGATAAAATGATCAAGGAAACCGGTGATTCCGGTATTGTCCGTTCAATTATTATAATAGCTTCCGGTCTTGCAGGTGCTTTGATCTGCACTTTTTCCGACACATTCTGGTTTTCAGCTGTGGAAGGTGAGGTTTATGCTACATCGGCCCTTTTTACGGCAGTTGCATTCTGGGCCATCCTGAAATGGGAAGAAATGACAGATGACCACTGGATACTTCTTATCCTGTTTCTTATGGGACTTTCCATTGGTGTGCATTTGCTGAATGTCCTAACACTTCCGGCCATCGGACTTGTTTATTATTATAAGAAATACCCGGTGAGCACCAAAGGATTTATGGTAGCCATCATAATTTCTTTTGCCTTGCTATATTCCCTTGTATTTATTTTGATCCCTCTTCTTATCAGGTTTGCTGCCTGGTTCGACCTGCTGTTTGTAAATGTTTTCGGACTTCCGTTTAATTCTGGCAGCCTGTTCTATATTTTGTTGCTCGCTGCTGCTTTTATTTTATTGCTGAGACATTCCCATAAACGGAAAAAAATAAATCTTAATAAGATCATCCTCGGATTCATGGTCTTTTGCATCGGCTACTCATCCTATATTATTCTGGCTATCCGCGCCGAAGCCAATCCTCCCATCAACCTGAGCAGGGTAAGGGATCCGTTCAGCCTGCTGGGCTATATCACCCGTGAACAATATGTATCCAGGCCACTTGTCTATGGACCTTATTATAATGCCCCGGTCACCGGATATAAATCGGGGCATACCTATATCCCCTGGGAAGGAAAATATAAAAGAACAGAGAAAAATGGCAGGTATGAGTATGACAAAAGATTTATGACGCTCTTTCCAAGGATGTCAAGCGACGATCCGCACGATATTGCAGCCTATAAAAAATGGGCAAACATAAAAGGTAAACCTGTGCATGTCCTGAATCGTGAAGGCAAACACGAGATCCTCATGAAACCCCTGTTTAGCGAAAATCTTAAATATTTTTTCAAATACCAGATGGGGTATATGTACTGGCGGTATTTCATGTGGAATTTTGCCGGCCGGCAGACCGAAAACCAGGGAAATGGAAATATTCTCAATGGAAACTGGATCAGTGGGATTTCATTGATCGATGAATTAAGGCTGGGTCCTCAGAAAAGCCTTCCTGATACCCTGCTGGCAAACAAGGGCAGAAATGTTTATTATCTGTTGCCCCTTTTGCTTGGACTATTGGGATTAATTTATCAGTTCAACAGAAACAAAAGGGATTTCAGCATAGTGCTGTTGTTTTTCATAATGACAGGGATAGCCATTGTGGTTTACCTGAATGAAATTCCGGTAACCCCGCGTGAAAGGGACTATGCGATGGGAGGTTCTTTTTATGTTTATTGCATTTGGATTGGCATGGGGGTGGCTGCGATAACCGAATTCCTGAAAAAGAAAATACCGGTCATGGTCAGCCTGGGACTGGTCATTTGCCTTTGTGTTTTATTTATCCCGGGCCTAATGGCGAAAGAGAATTATGATGATCATAACAGGTCAGGGCGCTATGTGGCCAGGGACTTTGCATATAACTACCTGAATTCGTGCGCTCCCAATGCCCTCCTGTTTACCAATGCCGACAATGATACTTATCCGCTTTGGTATGCACAGGAAGTGGAGGGAATCAGGACAGATGTAAGGGTGATACTTGCACCCTTTTTAAGTGCCGACTGGTATATCGATCAACTGTCAGACTGGCATGAACTGGCCTCACCCGTCCCCACAACTATAGGGATTAAAAAATACGCCTCCGGCAAAATCAATTCAGTACCTTATTACAAAAGAACGGATCAATATGCAAACCTGAAGGACGTTATAGAATTCATTAAAAGTGATGATCCGCGGGCTATGGTAAAGGCATCTGATGATTCGGGAATTAATTATTATCCCACAAGTTTTTTCAGAATACCTGTTAACGGGGACGTTGAAACGAGCCCGGGCAGTGTAAGGACAGTGGATTTTGAAATTAAAAAAAAATATCTGTTAAAGAATGAAGTGGTTATTTTAGATATCCTGGCCACCAATAACTGGAAACGGCCGGTTTATTTTCTGTCAACCCAGGTTCCCAGGTCGTTGGGGTTTGAGGATTACCTGCAACTGGATGGATTCGCTTATCGGCTGGTTCCCTATAAGACTCAGCCAACTGACGGATTTTCAGAAGCAGGACGTGTGAATGCCGATTCACTTTATGATAAACTGATGAATCGGTTTAGATGGGGAAATATGAACGATCCGAAAATATTCATGGATTATAACACTGTCAGAACGACCAATATCCTGGGTATCCGAAGCTGCTTTTCCCGGCTGGCAGAGGAATATATAAAACAAGGCAATCGTGAAAAGGCTATCCGGGTGTTGGACCGATGTATGGAGCTGATGCCGGGTCAATCAGTACCCTATGATATTTTTATGCTGCCTTTAATCCAGGCATATTATAATGCAGGAGATACCCTGAAAGCAAATCAAATTTCAGATGAATACAAGGCGATTCTGGAAAAGGAACTTAATTATTACAATTCACTGAATAATCATTGGAAGAAAGAGGCGGAGTATGAGAAACGCTATGCTGAATATATAGTTCAGGAGCTAAATCGTTTGCAGTAACTAAATCTTCGATATTCAATATTCGGTGTTCCTTGTTCGATGTTGTTTAAATGAACACCGAACAAGGAACACCGAATTACGAATAACGAAGGGACCCTCTCCAGAGGAAATATGAAAAAACCGGTGAATGCCATCACCGGTTCTGAATGCAAATATGATGAAGAGAACTAATGCTCATTATTTAGTTTATCGAAGCCGTATATTTAACCGATTCTTCAATTTGTGAATTCAAATTATCAAGGTTCCGCATTGCATCGCTTACCTCGAAACTTTCATTTACGGAAGGTGAAGTATATTTAGCTACGCTGACCAGGGAACCGAAGATATCTTCCAGTTTGGATTCAGCTGTAACAGTTTCGAAATTTTCCGACAAGACAGGGGCGTTAAATTCAACAGCTTTTTCAATTTCATTGTTGAATATGGCAAGGTGGCTGGAAGCTGCCTTAATTTCATTCATTTCGGAATTGCTGCTTTTCAGGTAAGATGCATGCATCGGCATTAAAGAAGCGAAAAGAATGGTTACTGAAGCAAAGGTTACTTTTGCAATCTGGTTTAAGTTTTTTGTCGTTTTCATGGCTGGTTATATTTTCTTTGTTTTTATTTCTTATCTTATACTAATACTATTACACTAACCATGCCAAAGTTTGTAACTTACTGTTATATTGTTTATTAAGCAATATTGCCGGATTTTTTAGCCTACCTGGAATTGTAATAATGTGGACATTGGATGTACGGAAACGAACAAGCACCACCCCGTAACTTTTAAAAATTATTATAAGTTTGGCTGAACCTCCTGTTTATTCAGCTACCGGGGTAGCTGTATACCTTACGGCCTGTTCAATTTCAGAATTCAGGTTATCAAGGTTTTCAATGGCTGTGGCTGTTTCAAAATTGTCATCCACAGCAGGTGAGCTGTAAACAGCATCCTGCTCAACAGAACTGAAAAGATCTTCCAGCCTGGATTCAGCAGCCATGACTTCAAAATTCTCCGATAAAACCGGTGCAGTAAATTCAACTGTCTTTTCTATTTCGTTATTGAACATGGCAAGCTGTGCAGAAGCAGTCTGAATTTCACTTAATTCAGCATTTGCATTTTTGCCGGTATCGGCTTTTAAAGGCATCATAAAGGCAAAAAGGATAATCACTGCAATAAAGGCGATGATGTCAATCCGGTTGATGTTGGTTGTTGTTTTCATGGCTGGTATATTTTATTGTTTTTTGGTTTTCGTTGTTTAATAACAATATCACATCAACCATGCCAAAGTTTATATCTATATGATTTTTAATTTATTACAAAATATTCGCCGGCGTATTATAATACATGTATTTGTAATATTGTGTGCAATGTGTGTGCGTTTTCGGACAGGGATATCGAAAATACATCCCTGAAAACGGAGAATATATGTATAATTATTTATACTGCACCCGATACGCCGTGTCCTGTGCTGCGGGATAATGAAAGGAGGAGGAATCGCCGAGGGTGTCGGCCAGGAAGAACAGGTGCATTTTTCTGTCAGATGCCTGGTTGTTTTTTGAACCCAGACCAACCAACATAAATAAAGCAAGGCTGACAACTGTCATTTTTATTTCAATGTGCTGATTTGAAAACAGGGGAAGGAATATATCCAACAGGGAATTTTTAACCGGGAGAGCATTATGGCCGTTATTTCTGACCCTTTGACGCAGTATCTCCTGAATTTGCGGATCAGCCTCAAATTGTAACTGATCATCTGTCATAATCTGCCGGAGCTTGGAATCAGGTAATAAACCCAATTCCTCAACTGCTTCTTCTTTATAGCTGATATAGCGAAACCTGCCGATGGGTTTTACCAGGCAAATCCTATAAACATTATTGATCAGCTGCTTCATTTTTTTCATGTCCTTATTCCTTTATCTTTAATTGAAGCTTTTCAGAAATTTTTTTCCGGGTATAAAATAACCTCGACTTTATTGTGCCTTCAGGCAAATCAAGCACATGGCCGATATCACGAACCGTAAAATCCTCTCTGTAATATAAGAGAAAAGCTGTCTTTTCAGTTTCTCCCAATTCATTGATCTCATTAAAAATCTCTTCGGCCAACTGCCTGTTCTCCTCCTCATGGTTGTCCATGGCCCTGTGAATATCCATATCCTCTATCCAAACTACATTTTTCCGGATTGAAAGCCGCCGGTATTCATTCTTGCACATATTATGGGCAACTGAAAATAACCAGGTACTAAATCTTCGCGAGGCATCGAATTGTTCAGGCCGTTCAATGATCTTCATGAAAATATCCTGAAGAAAGTCTCCCGCCTTTTCATTAGAGTTACCAAGCATGCGGTAGAAATAATACATCAACCGCTTCTGATAACGAACATAGAGCTCATCAAAAGCTGCGGTTTCACCCCGATGAATAGCGATCATCAGGTCCTCATCTTTTGTCTGGCTATATTTTCCCCTTTTATGAATGACCATTCCCGGTTTGTTTCGATTTCTTTTTATCAGCCATAATGGCGTATATCATCATTGCGTAGCCTGTAAGAAGAACAAGAGGAGAAAGTGTAATCCTTCTGAAACTGTAGATATCCTGATTAAATTCCCTTCCTCCGGCATTCCCTTTACCTGTCATGAGTAAAAAACCGGTAACAAGCAGGCCAATTGAAATTAAAATTAAAGAATAGTTTTTCCGTGTGAAAATGAAACCGCTGTTTTTAGCCATTTTTTATGATTTTTTCACACTGTACACTTACAGGATGCAGTTGGTTCACAGAAGTCTGAAAAAATATTTTTAACGTCTTCGATATTCTAAAATCGGTGTTCAGTGTTGTTTTGCGGAAAATAATATCGAACAAGGAACACCGAATATCCAACACCGAAGATATATTCCATTAAAATGGCACGCTTGTTACCCCTCCCAGGGCATATACCTTGTCCTTCACCCATTTTGCCCATTGCAGCTGCGTTTTAGATTTGTCAAACACTACATAGGGTATGGGTTTTCCAAAAGTTACCGTCAACGTGTCATTTTTGTGTTTGTAGGTTTCATCAACCAGGTAGAACATTTCAAGATTGGACCTGATACCGAGGAATCTTCTTATCTTATATAACCGGTAAAAGAAATCCGAATTACGGCCTGTAAAATGTACCGGAATAATGTCCCTGTGATAATGCACTGCCTTTGTAATAAAATTCTTATGCCAGACAAGATCCATGATCTGGCCCTTTATCCGTCTCGATACCAGTCCGGCGGGAAAAGTCACAATATGGGTATTTGAGGAAAATGCTTCATCAAGTTTGGTAGCGGCCTCAACAGCCTGCCTGCCATGTTTGTTAATGGGTATAAATATAGGATGGAGGTTAATGATATTCATAAGCAGATCATTCGAGAGGAACTTAAAATCTGCATAATAATGGCTCAGCACATCCATCATTAATATCCCGTCGAATCCCCCCAGGGGATGATTGCATGCAAAAATAAACCGTCCCTCAGGCGGCAGGTTCTCATCTCCCTTAATGATCACTTTTACATTGAAATCATGGATGGCCGCACGAGCAAAATCCAGTCCCATTTTCTCGCCATGTTTTTCAAGAAATTCATTGATATCCTTTTGATGCGCAATTTTTTCCAGGTACCGGAATACGAAACCGGGCAATAATTTGGCCAAAGAAGGATTTTTGCTGTAGAATATATTACGGATGTTCACCGGCTTTATCCGGTTTATGGTCGCATTTTCCTCCATGGTTGTTGCAAAGCAATTCATGTCAAAATTAAGAAATTCATTGAATAACCTTTCAAACAGTTAAAAACATTGCCAATGGGGTCCACAATAAATACCCTTTGAAAAAAGTTATTAACAATGTGGGAAAAAATGGGAAGAAGTGGAGTAAAGTGGGAATAAATAGTTTATTTTTACCTTCCAAATAGAAAAACCCGACATGACAGACTTTATAGGTGATTTTACCTGCAAAATAGATGATAAAGGCCGTTTGCTTCTGCCATCGGGCTTTCTCAGGCAGATGGCAGGCGCCATGCAGGACCGGTTTGTCATAAAAAAAGATATTTTCGATTCCTGTCTTGTATTATTTCCCATGGTGGAATGGGAAAGACAAAATCAGATACTTCGCAAAAATACAAATCCTTATAACAGGGAACACAACAAGTTCCTTCGAGGATTTTTCAAGGGTGTTGCCGAAGTGGTGCTTGATGCCAACAACCGTTTGCTCATCCCAAAACGCCTGCTCGATGAAATAGGTGCGGACAGGGAAATAGTGATGACGGGACAGCTGGGAAAGATTGAGATCTGGACAAAAGATGCCTATGACAAAATTGATGGCAGTGACGAAGGTTTTGCTTCACTGGCTGAGAAAATCATGGGAAACCTCAATAATGAAAAGGGTGAATGAGTGCCTATCATATACCGGTTCTCCTGAAGGAGAGTGTTGAAGGACTCAACATAAATCCAAAAGGAATTTATGTAGATGTCACTTTCGGTGGCGGGGGACATTCGACTGAAATACTGAAAACATTGGGAAAAGGAAAACTCTATGCTTTCGATCAGGATGAAGATGCCCTCAGAAACCTGCCCGACGATAAAAGGTTCTTTTTTATCCAGGGCAACTTCAGGTTTCTGAAAAACTATTTGAAATATGAAGGAGTTTCGCAGGTAGATGGTATCCTGGCAGATCTTGGAGTTTCATCACATCATTTTAATATGCCTGAACGGGGCTTTACCTATCGTTCCGAAGCCGGACTTGACATGCGCATGAACAGGCATGGCAGTCTGACAGCAGAAACCATTATCAATGAATATGAAACGCCGAAGCTTATCCGGCTCTTTCGTGATTATGGCGAGCTTAGGGAAGCGTCCAGGCTGGCAGCTTCGATTGAAAAAACCCGCACATCACAGCGAATAGTATCCACCTCACAACTGATCGGATGCATTGAAAGACTCGCTCCCCGTCAGGCTGAAAACCAGTTCTTTTCAAAAGTATTCCAGGCAATCCGTATTGAAGTGAACCGCGAACTCGAAAATCTGGAGGATATGCTGAAGGGTGCGCTTGAAATGCTCAGACCCGGAGGAAGACTGGTCGTGATCAGCTATCATTCACTGGAGGACAGGATGGTCAAGAATTTCATGCGCTGGGGAAATACAAGTGAGCAGCCTGCCACGGATATATACGGACATGGTCCGGAACCCTTTGAGTTGATAACCAGGAAGCCTATAACAGCCAGTGAGGAAGAAGTGGAAAACAATCCAAGGGCCCGCAGCGCCCATTTAAGAATTGCAGGGAAGAAATAAAGACATGAGTATGCAAAACCGGAATATAGAATTTACTGATCTTCCAACGGAAGATATGGAGCAGCCTCCTCAATTGGAAACTCCTCCTGTAAATGAGGCGGCCGGTTTACAGGAGGAACACGACACACCAAAATTCAGAATCAGGGAACTGCTGGATGGTACGATCCTGGTGCGTGAAAATGTACTAAGGCAATTGCCATTTGTGCTTTTTCTTACCCTGTTGGGCATCATATATATCGGAAACCGCTTTCATGCGGAACGCATGGTAAGGAAAATCAGTGAGATGAAAACAGAGGTAGGAAACCTCCGTTCCGAAGAAATCACAATCACCTCTGAATTGATGAATATAAGCAGGCCTTCGGAAGTGGCTGCACTTGTGGCGACAAAAAACATGGGCCTGAAAGAGTCGATGGTTCCTCCAAAAAAAATCAGACGATAGGAAAAACAGATGTCAGTAAAAAAAGAAATATTACGCAGGGTAACAGTAGTATATCTGGTATTTCTTCTGATAGGACTTGTCATTGTTGCACGGATATTCTACCTGCAGGTTTTTGAAAAGCAGAAATGGATGGACCAGGCCAATTCCTTTTCACTGAAGACAATGAATATTGAGGCCGACCGTGGCAGCATTTATGCTTCGGACGGGAGGCTGCTGGCCAGTTCAGTACCTTATTATGAAATTCATTTCGATGCCCGGTGCGAAAATTTAACCGACAGGATGTTCAGACAAAAAATTGATTCCCTGTCATGGTGCCTTTCCCGGCTTTTTGGCGACAAATCGGCAGCAGCTTACAGACAGGGACTTGTTAATGCACGCCGGCAGGGTAATCGATACTACATGGTCAAAAGCGGCGTAAATTATATTCAGTTAAAAAAGCTAAAGACATTTCCCATTTTCCGTCTTGGCCGCTTCAAGGGAGGGCTCATCTATATGCAGGAGAACCGGCGGGTCAGGCCCCACCAGGACCTGGCAGCCCGGCTGATCGGATATACATCAAAAGATGAAAACGGAAACCTGGTAGGCATTGAGGGAGCTTATAACGACTATCTCGCCGGAACCCAGGGAGTACGTCTGATGCAGCGTCTGAATGGCGATGTATGGATGCCAATGAATGAACGAAATGAGATCGAACCACGGGATGGAGAAGATATTATTACAACAATCGATGTCAACCTGCAGGATGTCGCCCAGAATGCCCTGATGCGCCAGCTGATCTCCCAGGATGCGGATCACGGCACAGTGGTAGTGATGGAGGTGAAAACCGGCGAAGTGAAAGCCATGGTTAATCTCGGAAAGGATGCCCGTGGTTATTACCGTGAAATTCAGAACTATGCAATAAGCGAAAGCAGCGAACCCGGATCCACTTTTAAACTCGCTACCCTGATGGCAGCCATGGAAGATGATATAGTGGAACTCGATGATACAATTGATACCGGTGATGGTACATTTAAATATTACGACCATACTATCCGTGATGATTCGCATGATCATGGCGGGCTGGGCAGGACCTCTGTTGAAAAGATCTTTGAATTCTCTTCCAATGTGGGCATGGCCAAAATCATCACCAATGCCTACAAGGACAAGCCATCGCAATTTATCGACCGGTTGTATGCCATGCGCCTCAATGAAAAGCTCGGGATTGATCTGAAAGGAGAAGGGAAACCTGAAATAGGCTATCCCGGAGATAAACACTGGTCGGGCATTTCCCTTGCCATGATCGCTCATGGCTACGAGGTAAAGATCACTCCGCTTCAGACATTGACATTTTATAATGCCATTGCAAACAACGGAAAAATGGTAAAACCCCGCTTTGTAAAGGAAATACGCTATCATGGCAGTCTGGTTAAGCGTTTTGGACCGGAAGTACTTCAATCATCCATCTGTTCCCGGTCAACACTCCGCAAAGCAAGGAAGATGCTGGAAGGTGTAGTGGAAATAGGTACGGCAAGAAACCTCAACAATCCGCAAATAAAGATTGCAGGTAAAACCGGCACAAATCAGATATTCAACAATAAATTTGGTGGTTACAAAACAAAGGGGGTAGTCAGTTACCAGGCTTCTTTTGCAGGATATTTTCCGGCCGATGATCCTCAGTATTCCTGCATTGTGATTGTAAATTCCCCTTCCCGCAATGTATATTTCGGCAACGTCGTAGCAGGACCTGTATTTCTCGAAATTGCAAAAAAGGTTTATGCCACTGCCACAGACATGCATCCTCTTGTGACTGAAAACGAGGAGGTTTCGCCGGATCTTCCATTTTCCAAAACAGGAAATCGTGATGAACTAAAGCTGGTTTTAAGACAGCTCGATGTACCCATTGAAAATAAACGGATTGATTCGGAATGGGTGACAACAGAAAAGCGGAATGAAGCAGTTGCCCTAAACGGACGCAGGATTATTACCGGTCTGGTGCCGAATGTAGTATCGATGGGAGCTAAGGATGCCATTTACCTTCTTGAGAATGCAGGATTGAGGGTACGGCTGATTGGAAGGGGAAGTGTCCGGAGCCAGTCGATTAATCCTGGTTCACCTGCCAGAAAAGGCGATCAGATAGTACTTGAAATGAGTTTTATTTAGCGTATGATAAAACTGGTTGACATATTAAGGGGATTAAAAATTGAAGAGGCAAGGGGTAACACCAATATATCCCTTTCGGATATCACTTTTGATTCCCGCAGAGTATCACCCGGTGTTCTCTTTGTAGCTGTAAGGGGCACAAAGACAGATGGCCACGATTATATTTCCTCTGCACTTGCTGCTGGATCTGCAGCTGTTGTATGCGAGCAAATACCTGAAAATATTCCGGATGATGCATGCCTGGTTCGCGTTAAGGATTCGGCCTACACACTGGGCCATATGGCCTCCGCCTTTTATAATAATCCTTCCCGCCGGTTTAAACTGGTTGGAATAACAGGTACAAACGGAAAAACTACAACAATAACCCTGCTTCACCGGCTTTTCATGGAACTGGGGTATCAATCGGGTTGTTTTACAACCATACGCAATTATATCGGTAATTCAACGGTTGAAGCAACCCATACTACCCCGGATCCTGTGCAGCTGAACCGGATCATGAAAGAGATGGCTGATGCGGGATGCAAGTATGTTTTTATGGAAGTCAGTTCCCATGCCCTGGCGCAGAAAAGGGTGGCCGGATTGACTTTTGCAGGTGGCATTTTTTCAAATATTACCCATGATCACCTCGATTATCATAAAACTTTTGATGAATACCTGAAAGCCAAAAAGCTGTTTTTCGACAATCTGCCCGAAGGCAGCTTTGCCTGTATCAACGCGGATGACAGGAATGGAACTGTAATGGTACAAAATACGCGGGCCTCCGTTCATTATTATGGGATCCGTTCCTTGGCCGAATTCAAAGCCCGGATTTTGGAAAGCCATATGAACGGAACACTTGCTCAACATTGACGATCATGAGCTTTGGACCCGGTTCATCGGCGAATTCAATGCATATAATCTTCTGGCAGTATATTCTGCAGCCATTCTGCTTGGACAGGATCAGGAAGAAACGTTGCGTGTGCTGAGTTCTTTGGATACTGTGGAAGGACGGTTCCAATACCTGCGGTCGGAAGGTGGTGTTACTGCAGTTATTGATTATGCCCATACCCCCGATGCCATTTCAAATGTGCTTAAAACTATCGGCCAGATCAAAAAAGGGAATGAGAAGGTAATTTCAGTGATTGGTGCAGGTGGTAACCGCGACAAGACCAAGCGGCCTGAAATGGCTAAAGTGGCAGCCGACTATGAGCGATATACTGATTCTCACATCCGATAATCCACGTGACGAAGAACCTGCGGATATCATCAATGATATGAAATCAGGCTTAAATGAACAGATGCTCAGGAATACGATCATCCAGACCGACCGGCGGGAAGCCATCAGAACAGCCTGTATGATGGCAAATAAGGGAGATATCATTCTGATCGCCGGAAAAGGACATGAAACCTATCAGGAGATCAGGGGTGTAAAACACCACTTCAGCGACCGGGAAGTGGTCTCAGAATTATTCGGTTTAAAATCAACTAATCCTTAATCCGCAGGAATATGCTGTATTTTTTAGCCCAATTATCTGGATCAATTCGATTTCCCCGGCGCCAACCTGTTTAATTATATTTCCTTCAGGTCAGCAATGGCCATTATCACCTCATTGCTTATTTCCATGCTGTATGGAAAGGTGATCATCCGCAAACTGCAAAAGGCGCAGATAGGGGAAACCATCCGTGACCTGGGCCTCGAAGGACAGATGCAGAAAAAAGGCACACCTACCATGGGCGGATTGATCATTCATGCTTCGATCATCATTCCGGTTTTACTTTTCGGAAATCTGAGGAATATATATATGCTTCTGATGATTTTTATAACCGTATGGCTTGGTTCCATCGGATTTATCGATGATTATATTAAGGTATTTAAAAAGAACAAGGAAGGACTGCGGGGCAAATTCAAGGTCTTCGCCCAGATCATTGCCGGTGTGGTTGTAGGACTCACGCTTCATTTTAATAGATGACATCGTGGCCAGGGAAAAAGTACTGAATATGCGTGGAATTCCTATTACCCGCACAATAAAGGGCGAAAAAGGGGAAAAAGCCACGATATCCTATGTAACCCGTGAAGTGAAATCAACCAGGGTGAATGTGCCTTTTTTCAAAAATAATGAATTTGACTATGCCAAGCTGGTATGGTTCCTGGGTGACAAGGCTGCCAAATGGGCATGGGTGGTTGTGATCCTTGCAGTGATATTCCTGATCACCTTTGTATCGAACGGAACCAATCTCACCGATGGACTGGATGGACTGGCGGCGGGGACATCTGCGATCATCGGACTTACCCTGGGCATCCTGGCGTATGTATCAGGCAATGCCATTATTTCGGATTACCTGAATATCATGTACCTCCCCAATACGGGAGAATTGGTTGTATATATTTCTGCCTTTATTGGTGCCCTCATCGGATTCCTGTGGTATAACTCCTACCCCGCCCAGGTATTCATGGGGGATACGGGAAGTCTCGCCATCGGAGGCATCATTGCCGTGTTTGCCATACTCATCCGCAAGGAACTGCTGATACCGATACTGTGTGGCATATTTGTTGCCGAAAGCCTTAGCGTTGTGTTGCAGGTGAGCTGGTTTAAGTATACCCGGATGAGATTTGGACAAGGCAGAAGGATTTTCCTGATGTCGCCCCTTCACCATCATTTTCAGAAACTCAATTATCCTGAGCCTAAAATCGTCACACGGTTTTGGGTTGTAGGTATCTTACTGGCTATTATTACAATTGTTACCTTAAAAATCAGATAAAAATGGAAAAACGAATTGTCATCCTTGGCGCTGGAGAAAGCGGAGCTGGAGCAGCCGTATTGGCAAAAAAACAAGGTTTTGAAGTTTTTGTCTCCGATTTTGGACGGATCAAGGATACTTACAAGGAATTGTTATTCAATTATGAAATTGAATGGGAAGAAGGCAAGCATACGGATCGGCTTATCCTGAATGCCGATGAGGTGATCAAGAGTCCGGGTATTTCTGAGAAATCCGATATCGTCATTGCCATCCGGAAAAAAGGCATCAAGATCATTTCTGAAATTGAATTTGCAGGCCGTTACACCCAGGCCAAGAAGATCTGTATCACCGGCTCAAATGGAAAAACAACCACCACTACCCTCATCCATCATATGCTGCGAAAGGCAGGACTGAATGCCGGACTGGCCGGGAACATAGGCAAAGAGTTTTGCCCTGCAGGTTGCCACGGAAAATTATGATTATTATGTAATTGAACTCAGCAGCTTCCAGCTCGACGGCATGTTCGAATTCAAGGCCGACATTGCCATCCTGCTGAATATTACACCCGATCACCTCGATCGCTATGATTACAACATTCAAAATTATGTGGATTCAAAGCTGAGGATCAGTCAGAACCTGAGCGAAGAGGACTTTTTCGTGTATTGTTCCGATGATGAGATTACGATCAGGGAACTCGAAAAAATCGTGATGAAGGCAAAACAACTTGGTTTTACACTGAAGGAAACCCGACAGCCCGGGGCTTACATTGAAGGAGATATGATGAAGATCGAGGTGGACGATGAAAACTTTGAAATGTCATTGGCCGAACTCGCCCTGAAAGGAAAACACAATGTATATAATTCAATGGCAGCAGGAATTGCAGGCAGCGTATTGAAAATAAGAAAACCAATTATTCGCGAAAGCCTCATGGACTTTACAGGGGTTGAACATCGCCTGGAACGGTTCATTAAAGTTCATGGCATTGATTTTATAAACGATTCAAAGGCCACCAACGTGAATTCCACCTGGTATGCCCTTGAAAGCATGACATCACCTGTAATCTGGATTGCCGGTGGAACCGACAAGGGAAATGATTATAATGAACTCATGGCTCTTGTAAAAACCAAGGTGAAGGCACTTGTATGCCTCGGTGTTGATAATTCAAAACTGCATAAGGCCTTTGACGGGGTGATCCCTGAAATAGTGGATACCCGGTCAATGAAGGAAGCCGTTCAGGCTGCATACAGGCTGGGAAAAAAAGAGGATACGGTGTCTGCTGTCCCCCGCCTGTGCAAGCTTTGACCTGTTTGAGAATTACGAAGACAGGGGAAGACAGTTTAAGAACTATGTAAGGGAACTTTGAAGAAGAATTAGGAGATGATGAGAAATGAGAAATGAGTATGGAGTATGGAGTATGGAGAACCCCGAAGGGGTTTTATCTCAATAACCGTGGGTGAAAACCCACGGAAATAAACAATAAACTGATGATAGCTGCAAAAAATACTTCAAAGGTGATCCCGTGATATGGATAGTGATCCTGCTGCTTTCCATATTTTCCCTGCTGGCAGTATACAGCTCCACAGGGTCACTGGCTTACCGTTTTCAGGGTGGCAACACCAGTTACTATATTCTGAAGCATGCCACCATTCTGGCCATGGGCATTGTCATTACCTATGTTACACACCTGATACCTTATAAATATTTCTCACGGATAGCACAGGTTCTTGCTTGTTCTGGCCATACCCCTGCTGATGGTTACCCTTATTTTCGGAGTTACCCGCAACCAGGCATCGCGCTGGCTCAGCGTACCCGGGTTAGGCCTTACCTTTCAGACATCGGATATTGCCAAACTGGCCATTGTAATGTATATAGCCCGTATCCTGGCAAAGAAACAGGAAAACATCAAGGATTTCAAAACCGCATTCAAACCCATCGTCATTCCCCTGATGATAGTTTGCGTATTGGTTCTTCCGGCCAATTTGTCCACCTCGATGCTGATTTTTGCAACGTGCCTTTATTCTTATGTTCATCGGCCGCATCAACCTGAAACACCTGTTTGGCATGATGGGTGTGATCATCATACTGATGGGCTCCTTTATTGCCATTGCACTTTCATACGACTGGCAGGGACGTATCGGTACCTGGAAGAATCGCATTGAAAATTATACCAGTTCAGATGGAGGCGATAGTTACCAGGTAAGCCAGGCAAAGATTGCCATTGTGAGCGGTGGACTTGTGAAGCTAAGACCGGGTAAGAGCATTCAGCGAAATTTCCTTCCGCATCCTTACTCCGATTTTATTTATGCAATTATCATTGAAGAATATGGCCTTGTGGGGGGTGCAGTTGTACTCGTGCTGTACCTGTGGCTATTATTCAGGTGCAGCCGTTCTGGTAAAAAAGAGCTCACGAACCTTTCCTGCCTTTCTTGCCATTGGCCTGGCGGTAATGATTACCTTCCAGGCCATCATCAACATGGCCGTGGTGGTAAACCTGCTTCCTGTTACAGGTCAGCCCCTGCCCATGATCAGCATGGGTGGATCTTCGCTGCTATTTACCTGTGTTGCCCTGGGCATCATACAGAGTGTCAGCCGCGGAATCAAGCAATCAGCAGGAAGTAGCAGAAACCATAGTAACTGAACAAACCCAACCGAATGGAGAAGAAATACATAATTAGCGGTGGCGGCACGGGTGGGCATATTTTTCCGGCCCTTTCCATTGCAAACGAGATCAGAAAAAGAGATCACGATGCCAAAATTCTTTTTGTGGGCGCACTGGGAAGAATGGAAATGGAAAAGGTTCCGGCTGCCGGCTATCCGATCATTGGTCTGCCGGTGGAAGGAATCCAGCGAAAGCTTGGATTCAGAAACTTTATTGTACTATATAAATTGATGGTCAGTCTTGTGAAAGCCAGGCGTATATATAAGATCATTCAAACCCGGTGTGGTTATTGGTGTGGGAGGATATGCCAGCGGGCCACTGCTCAGAATGGCCGCCCTGAGAAAAATACCTACGTGATCCAGGAGCAGAATTCCTATGCCGGAGTAACCAACCGGTTGCTGGCCCGCAAGGCTGCCAAAATTTGTGTCGCCTATGCGGGAATGGAAAAGTACTTTCCTGCTGAAAAGATTGTGCTTACCGGTAATCCGGTTCGCGAAGAAGTGATAATCACCCATGTGAAACGGTCAGAGGCTTCAGGCTTCTTCGGAATATCCGGCGACAAACCGGTGCTGCTTATTCTTGGCGGCAGCCTGGGTGCAAGGACTATTAACAACAGTATCCTGGAAGGCATCAGGGAATTGGAAAATGCCAACATTGAGGTGCTGTGGCAAACCGGAAAATTGTATTACAGCCGCATCCAGGAAGCAATCGCTCCCATGCAGCTGAAAAATATCCGCTGCCTCGATTTTATTAACCGTATGGACCTGGCCTATACTCTTGCAGACGTCATAATTTCAAGGGCTGGTGCAGGAACCATTTCGGAATTGTGCCTGGTTGGAAAACCGGTGATCCTGGTGCCATCGCCCAATGTGGCAGAAGACCACCAGACGAAAAACGCAATGGCCCTTGTGCAACAGCAGGCTGCACTTATGATCACAGACAAGGATGCACCGGTGAAACTGGTGAATGAGGCTCATGTCTTTAATGAACAATGAAGAACTGAAAATATCGCTGGGAAGGAACTGCAAAAATATGGCCCTTCCCGGTTCAGCTTCAAAAATAGTGGACGAAATCATGAAACTGACAGCACAAGGTGATTAATCTGGATAACATAAAACAAGTCTATTTCCTTGGAATAGGAGGTATCGGCATGAGTGCCCTTGCCCGCTATTTCAAGGCTGGTGGAATGCTGGTAGCTGGTTATGACCGTACCCCAACAGAATTAACACTTTTGCTGGAAAAAGAAGGAATCGCCATTCATTATGAGGATGACACAAGTCTCATCCCTGCCTCATACCGGTCTCCTGAAAATACACTGGTTGTTTTAACCCCTGCTGTACCATCAGATCATTCGGAACTGGCCTGGTTCATATCTCAGCATTTTAGCATATATAAACGGTCAGAGATGCTGGGTTTTATAACCCGAAACAAGAAAACAATTGCAGTAGCCGGAACCCATGGAAAAACCACCGTTTCCACAATGATTGCCCATTTGATGGCCAATGCAGGACCAGGTTGCAACGCCTTTCTCGGAGGCATTTCCCGTAACTTCAACAGCAACCTGGTTTTGCAGCCGAAAAGCGAATGGGTAATTGCTGAAGCCGATGAATTCGACCGCTCATTTCTCCGATTATTTCCCTACGCGGCTGTTGTCACTGCCATGGATGCGGATCATCTTGATATTTATGGCGATCTGGCTGAACTGCATGTAGCCTTTAATCAGTTTGTTGCGCAAATTGACAAGGAAGGAATCCTGCTCATGAAACACAGACTGCCTATAAAGTCTGCTTTTGTGCCAAAACAGGTATTCACATATTCCTTACAGGAGAAAAGTGATTTTTATGCCGAAAACATCCGGTTAAAAAACAGGCAATATTATTTCGATCTGATCGGACCCGGAATTAAGATATCGGACATTACGCTCATCCATCCCGGGATGGTAAATGTGGAAAATGCCGTGGCTGCCTGTTCAATGGCTGTTTTACTGGGATTACCACACGAGGGCATCCGAAAGGCCATGGAAAACTTTTCAGGCATACAGCGCCGGTTTGAATATCACATCAAAACAGAAAAGCTGGCCTATATTGATGATTACGCACATCATCCGCAGGAAATTGAAGCCACGATCCGGTCACTCAGAAATCTGTATCCGGATAAAAAGCTTACCGGCATTTTTCAGCCTCATTTATATACCCGCACAAGGGATCTGGCCGATGAATTTGCAGACAGCCTGAATCTGCTGGATTCACTCATCCTGCTTGAAATATATCCTGCCCGTGAACTTCCCATTGAAGGGGTGACGTCGCAGTTAATACTGGATAAGGTGAAACTCGCAGACAAACAGATTTGTGAACAGAACAACCTGTTGGATCTTCTGAAAAAAACAAAATTGGAAGTATTGATCACCCTGGGTGCCGGGGACATTGATAAAATGGTGGAACCCATTAAAAAATTATTGATACAGCGACTGGATTCATGAAACGGATAAAAAATATCACTATTTATGGTGGCGGATCACGGCTTATCTCGTGATCGTCATCGGCTTTATATCCGATAAGGAAAGATTGCAGCATGTAAGCACTGTTAAAATACGGATCGCCGACAGTACGCAAAATGAATTTATCCATGTTGCTGAGATCCGTAAATATCTCGACAGGCAGAAATTTCATCTGTCGGGAGTAAATTCAAATGAAATTGATCTGGAGGGCATCGAAAAATCACTGATGTTACGTCAGATCATCAGCAGGGCAGAAGCCTATATTACAGAGCCGGGAGTCCTCCATATTGATGTAAGGCAGAAATCTCCTTTTGTTCGCGTTTATAACCGGATGGGTCAGGGCTATTATCTCGACGATATGGGAAATATCATTCCCCTGTCATCCAATTTCAGCCCCTATGTACTTGTAGTAAACGGAAACATTTCCGAGCCCTTCCCGGTCAATCAGACATTGAATATTTTTAACGTAAAGCATGATTCGTTGCCGGCAGCAAAGAGAACAATTTATGATGTATACCGGCTTGTCACTTTTATTCGCAATGATAAATTCTGGAATTCCCAGATTGAACAGATATATGTTAACGGACAATATGAATTTGAACTGATCCCGCGTGTGGGTTCACAGGTGATTGAACTCGGGGGCGCTGAAAATTTACAGGAAAAATTTGATAACCTGAAACTATTGTATCTGAAAGGTTTCAACAAAATCGGCTGGAATCAATACCAGCGTATTAGCCTAAAATATAAAAACCAGGTAGTTTGTACTAAAAACCAATAACATGAGGCAACGGAATAACATACTAGCAGCTATTGACATAGGCACAACCAAAATTGTGACCATTGTCGGGAGGCTTAATGAGAGCGGAAAGCTCGAAATAATAGGGATGTGTAAAACTCCATCGAAAGGAGTAAAAAGGGGAGTTGTACTAAACATCGAAGAGGCGGTGGGTGCCATCCGCTATACGGTGGAAGAGGTGCAGAAACAGGTGGGTTTTACAATCAAGGAAGCCTATGTGGGTATAGCGGGACAGCATATTAAAAGTTTACGGAACCGGGGATATATTCTCAGGGATTCCTATGAGGAAGAGATCACGAAAAGCGATACAGACCGGCTTTTGGCTGAAATGTACAAGATTTCCATTCAACCCGGGGAAGAAATAATTCATGTGTTGCCACAGAATTATCTGGTAGATAGTGAGTCAGGGGTTAAAAATCCCATCGGTATGTTTGGTAAACGTCTTGAAGGCAACTACCATATTGTCATTGGTCAAACTACATCGGCCCGAACCATTGAACGGTGTGTAAACCGTGTAGGTATACAGGTAAAGCAAATGATCCTTGAACCCCTGGCATCGTCCGCCGCTGTTTTAACTGAAGAGGAAATAGAAGCAGGGGTTGCCCTGGTTGACATTGGTGGTGGCACAACCGATGTGGCAGTATATTATGATGACATTATCAAGCATACGGCGGTTATTCCGTTTGGTGGAAATGTCATTTCAAAGGATGTAATGGAAGGATGCTCGATCCTGAATAAACATGCCGAGCTTTTAAAGATACAATACGGATCGGCGCTTGGTGACCTGGCGGAAGAGGGAAAAGTAGTCGCTGTACCTGGTATCAGCGGACGAGAGCCTAAGGAAGTTTCAATAAAAAGCCTGGCTTATATAATTCAGTCGAGGATGGAGGAGATCATCGATGCAGTGATCTACCAGCTTGAAGAGTCGGATTGCATGGAAAAACTCACAGCCGGTATAGTGCTTACAGGCGGCGGATCTTTAATGAGACATCTTCCGCAGCTTGTGAAATACCGCACCGGTCTGGATGTACGCATTGGAAAACCTGATGTACAACTCGTGGGAAATGATCTGAAAGAGGTAAATCATCCAATGTATTCAACCAGCGTGGGATTGCTGTTGAAGGGATTTGAAAATGCAGTTGCTGAACCGATTGCTGAACCCATGGCTGAACCGGTCGCCAGGGAGCTCATCCCGGAATTTGTGGATGAAAAGGAAGAAAAAAAGGAAAAGGATCCAAAGGCCCCAAAAAACATCGGATCATTTATTGATTCTATCAAAAGCACCTTCGACGGATTTTTTGATGATGGTACAGACAAAAAGATGTAATTAATCATAAACCTAAGGTTATGGACGAATTAATGTATTTTGAACTTCCTGTAAACAAGTCATCCATCATCAAGGTACTTGGTGTGGGTGGCGGCGGAAGCAATGCAGTAAATCACATGTTCCGGCAGGGGATCAAGGATGTGGATTTTATTGTCTGCAATACGGATGCCCAGGCACTGGCAAACAGCCCTGTACCGGTCAAAGTACAGTTGGGTGCCTCGCTGACAGAGGGCGGTGGCGCAGGAAATAAGCCTGAGGTGGGCCGCCAGGCGGCAATTGAAAGCCTGGATAACATGGCTGACATTCTCACTGCGAACACAAGGATGTTGTTCATCACAGCGGGTATGGGTGGCGGAACCGGCACCGGGGCAGCACCTGTAATTGCCAAGGTGGCAAAAGAAATGGGAATCCTCACCGTAGGGATCGTTACAATACCCTTCAAAAACGAAGGCCCCCGCCGTGTAAACCAGGCTCTTGAAGGCATTGGCGAATTGGAAAAACACGTGGATTCCCTTCTGATCATCAACAATGAAAAGATCAGGCAGATCTACGGTGATCTCCGGCTATCAGAAGCATTCGCCAAGGCCGATGATGTGCTGGCCGTTGCAGCCAAAGGCATCGCTGAGATCATCACGGTACATGGATTTATCAATGTTGACTTTGCCGATGTGAAAACGGTAATGACAAACAGCGGTGTATCCATTCTTGGCACCGGGATGTCCGCCGGTGAAGGCCGCGCGATCAATGCCGTGAAGGAAGCTTTGAACTCTCCCCTGTTGAACGACACCGACATTAAAGGGGCAAAAAACATCCTTCTCAATGTTATTTCAGGAGATGAAGAAGTGACAATGGATGAAATCGGCCAGATCATTGATTATGTAAAGGATTGTTCGGGTATTCACACCGACCTTATCTGGGGAAACGGAACGGATCCGGCCCTGGGAAACAAGATCAGTGTAACCATCATTGCCACCGGATTCAGTGCAGGAAACATTCCTGAATTATACATACGTAAACGGCAGATCGACACCATTCCCCTCGAAGAAAGTCCGTTACCTGAGGGAGAAGAAGAGCGCATATTGGTTTTAAAGGATGCACCCGCAGCTAAATCGATCCCCCATGCCTCGCAGCGGAGCCTTGATTTTTTTGATATGCAGGCAGTGGAAAACGATGTGATCAGGGATGTAAGCAGGGTAAGAAAACCCATTGATACCCGAAAAGCAAGCGACAGGGTGAACGCAATGAAAAAAACCCAGGAAGAACTGAGGGAACTCAAACAAAACGTTCAGCAATCGGACAGGGATATCGAAGAACTCGAAAATACGCCGGCGTTCAAAAGAAAACAGATACAGCTCGATCCCCAGAAGTTTTCGGAAGAAACAAAGGTATCAAAGTATTCACTTACTGAAGATGAAAATTCCCAGGTGAAGCTGAGCAAGGAAAATCCGTACCTTCACGGTGCTGTGGACTGAAGAAGTGACGAGTGACGAGTGACAAGAAAAAAGGCAGTTATGCAGTTTTTAAGTTCTGCAGTTCTGCAGTTCTGCAGTTGCAGCGACCTCGAAGAGGTCTGATTTCGATAACCGTGGGTGATAACCCACGGAGCGTGGGTGATAATCCACGGAGCGCGTGGGTGATAACCCACGGAGCGTGGGTGCAAACCCACGGAGCGTGGGTGCAAACCCACCGACAACTATCAACCATCAACCATCAACTAAAGTACCATGACACTCTTTGAAAAAATCTCCGACGACCTTAAATCCGCCATGCTGGCGAGACAGAAAGAACGGCTCGAATCACTCCGTGCAATAAAAACAGCACTTCTCCTTGCTAAAACCGAATCCTCATCCCATGACCTTACGCCTGATGTTGAACTCAGGATCCTCCAGAAACTTGTAAAACAACGCAGGGAATCCGCCGAAATATTCAAATCGCAGAACCGGATGGATCTTTACCAAAAAGAGATTGACGAAGCGGCCATCATCGAGGAATACCTTCCCAAACAAATGTCAGAAGCTGAACTTGTTCCGCTGCTCCGCACCATCATAGAACGTACCGGCGCCAGTTCGCCAAAAGATATGGGCAGGGTGATGGGAATGGCTTCAAAAGAACTGGCCGGAAAGGCAGATGGCAAAATGATTGCCGACAAGGTAAAGGAACTGCTGGCTTTACTGTAAGAAGGTAAAACATGAAGCAAAACTTCAGGATCTGGACCGTCCTTGTTATTATACTGCAGTCGACTGCTTCATTTATTCGCCCCGATAATCTTCAGCAGATCCTTGAAAAATCTGCAAAGGATTTCCGCGGGGTGGCCGGGATTTATGTCTGCAGTCCGGGCAAAAATATTGTGGCGGGTGTCAACGCAGATACAATATTTCCGACCGCCAGCATAATCAAGGTGCCCATCTTGTGTACACTTTGGGATGAGATTTATTCAGGAAAACTAAGTGCCGACAGTGTGGTAAATTTTTTTCCTGATTCTCTCCATTATCCATGGAAGGGAGAGGATGCCCTGGGACGTTTTGCTCCCGGAGAAGATATTTCCGTCAGGCATCTGATGACTCAAATGATCACTTTCAGCGACAATCATGCGAGCCTCTGGTTGCAGGATATGGCTGGCACCGGAACTACAATTAATACCTGGCTTGAAAAACATGGCCTGCATCAAACGCGTGTAAATTCGCGCACCCCGGGAAGGGAAAAGGCACGTTCAGTTTATGGATGGGGACAAACCACACCGAAAGAAATGGCTACCCTGATGCTATTGATACGCGAGGGTAAAATTGTAAATCCTGCCATCAGTGAAGTAATATACAGGCATCTCACACGCAGTTACTGGAACGGAGAGGCACTTTCACAAATTCCGCCAACTGTGCAGGCGGCATCCAAGCAGGGTGCAGTAGACGAATCACGTTCAGAGGTAGTAATTGTCAATGCCCCGCACGGGGATTATGTATTCTGTGTGATCACTAAAAATCAGCAGGATACCAGCTGGGTGAAGGGTAACGAAGGGTACCGGCTTATCCGCAATATCTCGGCCCTTCTGTGGCGGTATTTCGAACCGGACTTGCCATATACCCCGAATGTTGAAACAGAGAAGTATTTACCGTGATGATTTACGATTTTGGATTTACGATTTACGATTGTTGGAACGGACAATCGTAAATCGTATATCGTAAATCGTAATTTTCTTCTAAAGTTCACGTATCCATATATTCCGATACGAAACCGGATTATCGTGATCCTGCAGGGAAAGAGGCTCTTTCATGCTATGTGTAATGTACTCGGGTAGCCCTATAAAGGGTGTTGTGCCCCGAATTTCGGTGTAATTCTGGATGAGCACGCCATTCTGCAATACCGTGATGTGTGCCGGAACGGCAACACGGCCGTTTTCACTGAACCTGGGAGCCTGGTATATGATATCGTAGGTCTGCCATTCACCCGGCTTCTTACATGCGTTTACAAGAGGAATACTTTGTTTATAGATGGATCCGGCCTGGCCATTAGAATAGGTTCTGTTATCATAACTATCCAGTACCTGCAATTCATACCGGTTCTGGAGAAAAATACCGCTGTTGCCTCGTCCCTGGCTCTCCCCCTTCACCTCGGCAGGAGTGCGCCACTCGATATGCAGCTGGCAATCGCCAAATCCCCTTTTCGTTTTGATGGTCCCTTTTCCCTTTTTGACGGTCATACACCCGTCTGCCACAGTCCAACCTGCAGGCTCACCCTTGTCGTCAGTCCATTCATTGAGGTTAGTGCCATCAAATAAAATAATGGCATCTGAAGGTGGTTTCACACCCTCTCCGGGAGTAACAACGGGAGGAACCGGACTCCAAAGTTCGGTACTTTCAGGATTCTTCTGAGCTTGTCCAAATGCGGACATACCAAAAAGTAAAATAACTGCTGCGGAATTAATTGTTTTCATAGAATGGATACTTTAAATAAATAGATATCAATGGATTATGAATATGTTTACTCGATTCCCAAAAAATAAATTTGGGAAAGCAAGGTAATATTTAGAATCGATTTTTAAAAGTGAAGTCCGACAATTAGCAGGCCCGGAAAGAAGAAAGTCACCATCTGATATCAGTTGAAATCAGTCAGCAGGAAATGGGTTAACGGCAACATTACGGTTCATAAGGCTGAATTATCACATTTGTAACATTTAAAGGCTTAAGGGTTTCAATGCCGTCATTTTAGGGGGTAAAAAAAACCGGCTCCGAATCCATTACTTTGGTTAAATTACTATCTTTACGCCCGTATTTTTATAAATAATCATTTGTATTTATTTGTAAATTAAACTATTTATAATTATTATCTATTTATTAACCAAAAAGCACTATTACCTATGTTGAATAATTTATTCTGGTTAGTTCCGATCGGATCATTTCTGGCTTTGGGATTTGCTTATTATTTCTTTAAGCAGATGATGAAGGCAGATGAAGGTACCGATACGATGAAGAAAATTGCCTTGCACGTGCGTACCGGCGCAATGGCTTATCTGAGACAACAATACAAGGTTGTTACTATTGTTTTCGTTATCCTGACAGCTGTTTTCGCTATTCTGGCTTACGGATTTAAAATTCAAAATCCCTGGGTTCCCTTTGCATTTATTACAGGTGGTTTTTTCAGTGGCCTTTCCGGATTTTTTGGCATGAAAACGGCCACCTATGCATCCGCACGGGCTGCCAATGCCGCACAGAAGTCGTTGAATCACGGACTGAGCCTTGCATTCCGTTCAGGTGCCGTTATGGGACTTGTTGTTGTCGGTCTGGGACTGCTTGATATTTCAATTTGGTTCTATGCTTTGAATTATATTATCGGTGCACTGGACACTACCACCAACCTGGCCATTGCCGCTGATCCTTCCATGAAACTGATCATCATTACCACCACCACCCTTACTTTTGGAATGGGTGCTTCCACACAGGCATTGTTTGCCCGTGTTGGCGGTGGTATTTTCACCAAAGCTGCCGACGTAGGTGCTGACCTCGTAGGTAAGGTTGAAGCAGGTATTCCCGAGGACGATCCCCGTAATCCTGCCACCATTGCCGATAATGTTGGTGATAATGTAGGTGACGTTGCCGGTATGGGCGCTGACCTGTATGAATCCTATTGCGGTTCGATCCTTTCCACTGCTGCATTGGGTGCAACCGGTTTCACTGCTACCGGACTGATTGCTGCAGGTTATGTCAATTATGATGCCGCCACAACCCAGTTTAATGCGGTTATTGCTCCCATGCTTATCGCAGCTGTTGGTATTGTGCTTTCCATTCTGGGTATTTTCCTTGTACGTACAAAGGAAGGTGCATCCCAGAAACAATTGCTGAGTGCACTTGGAATGGGTGTAAATATAAGTTCTTTCTTTATTGCCATTTTTGCATTGCTGATTCTCTGGCTTCTTAATATACCCAATTATGTAGGTGTATGGGGTGCCATGATCGCCGGACTTGTTGCAGGTATTGGCATTGGAAGAACAACCGAATACTATACCTCCTCAGCATATAAACCAACCCAGGCTATTGCTTCTGCTACAAAAACCGGTCCTGCCACCGTAATTATCAGCGGTATCGGAACCGGTATGATTTCCACTGCTTTTCCGGTATTGATTGTTTCTACTGCCATTATCCTGGCTTTCCTGTTTGCTGCCAATTTTGATTTTGCAAATATCAGCATGGGATCTTTATGGTATTGGTATCGCTGCTGTGGGTATGCTATCCACACTGGGTATCACACTGGCAACTGATGCTTACGGTCCGATTGCTGACAATGCCGGTGGTAATGCAGAAATGAGTCACCTGGGACCTGAAGTTCGCAAACGTACCGATGCCCTTGATTCACTGGGCAATACAACCGCTGCAACCGGTAAAGGTTTTGCCATTGGTTCGGCTGCACTTACAGCCCTGGCTTTATTGGCTTCCTATGTTGAAGAAATCAAAGTGGGTATGGCCAGGCTTCCTGAAAAAGCAGCTGCTTTTCTGTCTGCAACAGGAGTAGACATTCATAATGCTTCAATTCAGGATGTAATGAGTTATTTCCATATCGACCTGATGAATCCAAGGGTACTTGTAGGCGCCTTCCTGGGTTCAATGGCTGCCTTCCTTTTCTGCGGTCTTACGATGAACGCAGTGGGCCGTGCTGCACAGGCCATGGTTGACGAAGTTCGCCGCCAGTTCCGTGAAATTAAAGGTATTCTCGACGGTACAGCTGAACCTGATTATGCAGCCTGCGTAGCCATATCAACAAAAGGTGCACAACGTGAAATGCTGTTGCCTTCCCTGCTGGCCATTTCAATTCCGATCGCCACAGGTATTACTCTTTGGGGTTGCCGGTGTTATGGGCTTGCTCATTGGTAGTACTGCTACCGGATTTATCCTTGCCATCTTCATGGCCAATGCAGGTGGTGCATGGGACAATGCCAAAAAATACATTGAAGAAGGAAATTACGGCGGCAAGGGCAGTGATGCACACAAGGCTGCTGTAACCGGTGATACAGTTGGTGATCCATTCAAGGATACCTCCGGTCCTTCACTCAATATTCTGATCAAACTGATGAGTATGGTTTCCATCGTTGTGGTGGGAGTAACTCTGGCTACGTCACTGATATAGTGACGAGTGACGAGTGACGAGTGACCAGAGAGGCTTAGGCTGATTGAATCACCGGGAAAAGAAAAGACCTGCAGGTACACAATACCCTGCAGGTTTTTTTTTATATTGGAATTGCCTGAATCCGCGCAATCGAAGGCTGCAGGGCTGATCTTGGTGCAATAATCTGTCATAACTGCATGAATCTCTACAAAACTATTCGCTTCGCCCATCTCCGATTTTAACTGCAAAATCCCTGCAGAACTCCTGCTTGTCCCTAGTCACTCGGTCCCTCGTCACTTCCTCAGGATATTCTTCTCAATTTCAGGGTAGATAGATTTCAGGGAAAGTTCCTTTCCGTCCCACACCGCATAGGTGAAATTGTTGATCCAGTCGCCAAGGTTTACGACCTTGCTGTTATCCCCTACCCCAACCACATAGGGAATATGTCGGTGGCCAAAGATAAAATAATCAAAATGTTCTTTTTTTAGTGTTTCCTGCGCAAAAAGCACCTGGAACTCCTTATCATCTCCCATGTATGGATCAGCCACAATTCCTTTCGCATACCGGCTGTTTTTTGACCATCGCCGGCCAAAGGCAAGCGCGGCATTTGGATGTATCCTGGCAAACAGCCATTGTAATATTTTATTTGTGAAAATTCCTTTTAAAAATTTATACGCCTGATCACCAGGTCCAACGGCATCCCCATGCCCGATAAAGAACCGCAATCCATCGAGGTCGCGGATCACTGGCTCACGATAAACGGTTAGCCCGATCTCAGACGGAAGATAATCATACACCCATATATCATGGTTTCCTGTAAAATAATGAAGCTTAATGCCCATATCCGACAATTCGGCAAGCTTTCCAAGAAACCTTGTATACCCTTTGGGGATAACATACCTGTATTCATGCCAGAAATCGAAAATGTCGCCTACCAGGTATAATTCAGATGCATCCTCCCTGATCATATTGAGCCAGTCAACAAGTAGCTTTTCGCGACGGGTGCTCTGTTCAGCCGGATATAATCCGAGATGAACATCTGATATAAAATAAATCTTCCGTGGTGTTAGTCAATGCTTTATCCGGTTATTTTAGCAAATCGTTTAATTTATCCCTTAGTTCGGCAGGGGTGAGATTTTTTGCCAGGATGGTCACATTATCCTTACTGATCAGATAATTTGTTGGAATTGAGGTGATGTTGTAATTGCCTGCAATAATTGAATTCGGATATCGCGTATCAATCAGGCTTACCCATGGAAGTTCATCATACCGGACTGCTCTCTTCCATGCATCGGTGGAATTGTCGAAAGAAACCTGCACGATTTCAAATCCGCGGTTGCGAAAACCGGGATATATTTTTTTCAGTTCAAGGTTTTGACTTACACTATTTTGATCACCGGAAGCCCAGAAACACAGGAGGATGTATTTCCCATGAAAATCAGTAAGATTAACCGTATCGCCCGCCATATCAGGCAGCCTGATTTCAGGAAGGGAAGTTGACGTTTGGGCCGACTGGAGCAACACCTGTGATTTGTACCTTCCAATCATTTGTCGGTGTATGCCTTCAGGGCAGTAACATGCTTTGAACCCGGATAATATTTCTTCAGAGAATCGCTGACTATCCTGAAAAACTGCAGATCCGAAGTTTTATAAAAAACATATCCGCCTGGTTGATACTGTTGATACAAGGCATATAAACTTGAAAGCGATTTATAATGGGTAAGGATATAGGATATTGAGTATTTCCGGTGACTGTCCAGAATACTCAGATATGCTTCATTTAATTTTAATCGCATGCTATCCGTCTGTGCCTTATTAAACAAAGCGGTGATTGAATCCATTGATGCCCTTGCTTTATTCAGTTTTCTGATCAGTACGGTAACCTGCTCTGAATTCGGCGATCCTTCAATACTGAGCGAAGAATTCAGGTCTTTAAGATCCGCCGTGATTTTGATATGCTCTCCTGGTTCCGGAAATAAAACAATCAATTGATCCTTGGACAGTCGCAATTGATAAAATCCCGGCTCACGCGAATCATATGTAAATGAGAATTTGCCGTTGCTTTTTAGAACTAGTGAATCTTCGACCTTGCTGTCATATACATTTACCTCATCCAAATGGATTACTTTCTTATCCGCATTGAGAATTCGTCCTGAAATTTTCACCCTGTCCCTGTTACAGGCCACCAATCCAAGAATACAAAACAGGAAAATTGTTTTTTTCATTATATTAATTTACTGATTAAAAAAATGTCCGGACAGGTCGCGACTTGTCCCTACAAATATCTCCTCTAAAATACCTTTCAAATCATCCGGAGTAAAATCCTTGTTCACAATCTTACCCTCCTTATCCAACAAATACATAACCGGTAACTGGTTTATTTTATAGTCATCTACCACCGGTGAATCCCAATATTTCAGGTCTGAAACCTGCATACCCGTAACCTTAAGCTCCGTCATTCGCTTTTGCCAGGAATCTCCTGACCGGTCGAGAGAAACCATATAGAGTTCCAGACCCTTATTCCTGAACTCATCATAAACCGGTGATATTTTCCTTACTGCATCGCAACTCCGGCTTGACCATGAAGCCCAAAAAACCAACAGCACATATTTCCCCCTGTATTCACGAAGGGACCGTGTTTCCCCCTGAAGATCTGGAAGGGAAATACCGGGTGCAACAGAACCGGTTTCAAGTCGGATCAGGTTCTTCAGTTCATTCACTTTCCTGTCGAGATCACGCACTGCAGCCGAATTGGGATAAAGGGCGGCAAGATTTGAATCAACCCGCTGATAATACCCAAAATCTGCTTTATAATCAAATACGGGAATATCACGGCCCAGTTGCTGATACAATGCCATCAGACTTGCCAGTGAATGCGGATTTTCTTCGATGAGTTTTACGGAAAAACTCCTATGTTCCTCCACGATATTTTTATAAGTGCTGTCAATATGGACCTTCAATTTTTCGAATCCTGGCTGTCCCACCCCATTTTCATATGCGGTACTTATCTCTGTAATTTTCACAAGGGTCTTAGCCTGCATGGAAACCATCTTTTGAATTAACCTTGAATCCTTCGAACCTTCAACCAGGTAGTTATTTTCAAAACCATCCAAATCGGCACGGACTCTGAAGTCATCACCCGGGTTAATAATGAGGTTAATATAATGTTGCGGATGGATATAGACAATATAAAAATCAGGCTGCTCAGTAAAGCCTTCCAGGAGATACATTCCTGATTTATCCGCAACAGCAGAATCTACCTGTATGGTTCCGGAAAGGGTCCGCCTGGCGAGATGCAGGGTCTCGTTTTTGACACCATTAACCGACATTCTTATCTTAAAATTATGCTTGTCCCCCGAACAGGAAGAAATCAGAAGTAAAAAACATGTGGCAATATTCAGTATGCGCATATTACAAAAATATGAAGGCTTCAAATTTAAATTATTCCTGGATAATATTAAGAACATTGATGGGTAATTTAGTGTTACCTTTACAACGAAAAATCCTGACCATATATATGCGGGTATCGATATTTTTTAATATCTTGGTTTATTAAATCTTATAAGGAATGGCCTATCTAAAATTCGACAAAACTCAGCTCATAAATCTAGAATACTCCTTAAGCAAGGAGTTTGTTCGAAGTAACCGTGCCGGTTCTTATTGCTCCACCACACTTATCTATTGTAATACCCGAAAATACCATGGTTTACTGGTTTCGCCCATGGAAAACCTGGATGGTGACTGTCACGTCTTACTTTCTTCCTTTGATGAAACCATTATTGAAAAGGAAGACGAATTTAACCTTGGCATACATAAATACCAGGGTGACATATACAGTCCCCGTGGTCATAAATACGTGCGGGACTTTCAGGCCGATCCCTCACCCACAATTGTTTACAGGGTGGGCGGTGTAGTAATGACCAAGGAAAGCCTGCTGGTCGAAAAAGAAGAGCAGCTGCTGATCAAATACACCATTAACGAGTCGGATACCCCGATCCGTCTCAGGTTCAGGCCATTTTTAGCCTTCCGGAATGTGCATACCCTCAGCAAGGCTAACCTTTATGCTAACACCAGGGTTAAGTTTATTCCGAATGGAGTAAAGGCAAAGATGTATGAGGGCTATCCTTTTTTGCACATGCAATTTTCACACAAGGCGGAATTTATTCCTGCCCCTGACTGGTATTATGGGATTGAATACAACAAGGAACTCAGAAGAGGTTATGATTATAAAGAAGACCTGTTTGTTCCCGGATATTTTGAAATAGGAGTAAAAAAAGGAGATGTGATCTATTTTTCAGCTTCTACCAGCGAAACCAATCCGGATAATTTAAAACGCAGGTTCACCTTTGAACAGGGTAAGAGAATACCACGCGACAGCTTTAAGAATTGCCTGATCAATTCGGCACAGCAATTTATTGTTAAGAAGGACAAAAAGACTGATATCATTGCCGGATTTCCCTGGTTTGGAAGTCGCGGAAGAGACACCTTCATGGCGCTTCCCGGACTCACCCTGGCCATTGGTGATGTCAACACCTGTAAGGATGTGCTGGATACCCAGATCATTAAAATGAAGAGTGGCTTGTTCCCCAACATGGGAGGTGATGAAATTCCGGCATTTAAAACCGTGGATGCACCGCTATGGTTTCTTTGGGCGATACAGCAATATACCAAATCCGTTAAGTCATATGCCGTCATTTGGCGCCATTATGGAAAGGCCATGCGATCGATCCTGGAAGCTTACAGGCAGGGAACATCATTTGGCATTGCAATGCATGAGAACGGACTTGTTTTTGCCGGTGAACCCGGCAAGGCACTTACCTGGATGGATGGTATGGTAAACGGAAAGCCCGTTACTCCGCGTGTGGGTTATGCAGTTGAGATAAATGCACTTGTGGTATAACGCCATTTGTTTCTGTCTCGACCTGGCAAAAAGGGCAAAAGAGGAGGATTTTATCAGAGAATGGGAAAAGTGGCCTGCCATTATAAAAGAATCGTTTACAAATACATTCTGGGACAGTAAGAAGGCATATCTGGCCGATGTTGTTGATGACAGCAATAAGGACTGGTCTATCCGACCCAATCAGATCATTGCCGTTTCAATGGATTTTTCCCCGCTTGAAATTGAGGCCAAAAAAGCAGTTTTAACCGTTGTTGAAAGAGATCTGCTTACGCCAAGGGGACTTCGTACCCTCTCACCAACCAATCAGAATTACAAGGGAATTTACAAGGGCACCCAGGAACAAAGAGACCTGGCCTATCATCAGGGAACGGTATGGCCATGGTTGCTGGAGCACTTTTGTGAAGGATATATGTCACTTCATAAGGAAAGCGGAATGGGTTTTCTCGAAGGCCTTATCAACGGATTTGAACCGGTGATGACCGAACTGGGAATCGGAACCATACCTGAGATATTTGACGGCGATCCCCCGCACAGGGCAAGAGGTGCCATATCGCATGCAGCCGAGTGTGGCTGCATTACTACGTATCATTGAAAAATATGAGAAATTGAAAGAGAAATTTCAGGACATCAGTAAAACAACTTAAACAAATTGAAATCTATGCGTGTATTGATGTTTGGATGGGAATTTCCACCCCATATATCGGGAGGACTTGGAACAGCATGTTATGGGCTCACTAAAGGATTGCACAGCGTTGGTGTGAACGATATTATTTTTGTTGTTCCTAAAGCCTATGGTGATGAAGACACAAGCAAGGTAAACATAATTGACGCCGGTGAGATCGTTGTCAGTGACCGGACAGTAGATTACAGCACCTTCTTCCAGAAAATGCATTTTATTGAAGTGGGTACCTCATTAAGACCCTACTCAACACCTGAAGATTATGAGAAACTAACTGAAGAGAACCGGGAAGAATCAAAATACCTGGTACAGTCGACCTTTTCAGGAAAGCTGAGTTTTTCGGGCGGCTATGGGAACAACCTTTATCAGGAGATTGCCAATTATGCCGTGATCGGTTCCATTATTGCGCAACAGAATGAATTCGATATTATTCATGCACATGACTGGCTGGCCTATCCCGCAGGCATTGCTGCCAAGCTGATATCCGGGAAACCCCTGGTGGTTCATGTTCATGCAACGGATTTCGACCGGAGCGGCGGAAATGTAAATCCCGGCGTATATGAAATTGAAAAGTCCGGAATGGAAGCAGCCGACAAAGTGATTGCCGTAAGCAACCTCACAAGGAACATCATCATCGAAAAATATGGTATAGATCCCGACAAGGTGGTTACGGTTCACAATGCCGTTGAGCCTATTGCCGATCACGAACTGCAAAAACTGGCTGCCAAAAGCATCGACGACAAGATCGTGACCTTCCTGGGACGCGTTACCCTTCAGAAAGGCCCTGAATATTTTATTGAGGCTGCAAGCCTTGTGTTGCAGAAAATGAGAAATGTAAGATTTGTCATGGCTGGCAGCGGCGACATGTTAAACCGCATGATTACACAGGTTGCCAGGCTTAAAATGGGTGACAGGTTTCATTTTACCGGATTCCTGAAAGGAGATGATGTGTATCATATGTTTTCACTTTCAGATGTTTACGTTATGCCATCCATATCCGAACCTTTCGGTATTTCACCGCTCGAAGCTATGCAATCGAATGTACCCGTTATTATTTCGAGGCAATCAGGCGTTTCAGAAATTCTCAATCATGCCATTAAAATTGATTTCTGGGATATCCATGCCATGGCCGATGCAATTTATGGATTTCTGAACTATGAGGGCTTGCCGCTTATGTTTAAAAAGCATGCCCGTGAAGAGGTTGATAATCTGAAATGGGAGCATGCTGCAGCCAAAGTAAAAGAAGTTTACTTGTCCATACTTAAATAACGACACCCTTATTGTAAACCGCATGAGAACTATTTGTCTGTATTTCCAAATTCATCAGCCATTCAGGTTGAAACGCTACCGTTTTTTCAATATTGGTAATGATCATTACTATTATGATGATTATCTGAACGAATCAATCATATCGAGCGTAGCCCAAAGAAGTTATCTGCTTGCAAATAAGGCTATTAGACAAATCATAAAGGAATACGGTACCAAATTCAAGGTAGCTTTTTCAATTTCCGGTATAGCACTTGATCAGCTTGAATTATATGCTCCCGAAGTGATTGAAAGTTTTCAGAAACTGGCTAAAACCGGTTCTGTTGAATTTCTGGCTGAAACCTATTCCCATTCCCTGGTTTCCTTGAAAAATAAGGAGGAATTCGAGCGACAGGTGAATGAGCACAGGCAAAAAATAAAACAGCTTTTTGATCAGGAACCCACTGTTTTCAGGAATACTGAATTGATCTATTCCGATCAGATCGGTGCCGATGTGGCAGAGATGGGATTTACCGCCATGCTCACCGAAGGTGCCAAACATGTGCTGGGATGGAAGAGTCCGAATTACCTGTATTGCAATTCCATTAATCCCAGGCTCAAAGTTTTATTGCGCAACTTCAGGATAAGTGATGATATTGCCTTCCGGTTTTCAAATTCCGCCTGGTCAGAGTTTCCGCTTACGGCTGAAAAATTTACGGGATGGCTGAAAAAAATGGACAAGAAGGAGGAAACAGTAAACATATTTATTGATTATGAAACCTTCGGTGAGCATCAGTGGATGGAATCAGGAATATTTGATTTTCTGAAAGCCTTGCCCGGAATGGTATATAAAAATACCAATTTCATCTTTCAGCACCCCTTCTGAAATTGCAAGAGAACTTCTTCCCATTTCAACGATCAGTGTACCCTATCCCATTTCATGGGCAGATGAAGAACGTGATCTCACGGCCTGGCTTGGAAATGAAATGCAGGTGGATGCATTTAACCGCCTGTACTCACTTACTGACAAGGTTAACCAGTGCGATGATGAAAAGATCCGAAAGGACTGGAAATATCTTCAGGCAAGTGACCATTTGTACTATATGTCAACCAAGTTTTTTACCGATGGTGCCTACATGCCTATTTCAATCCCTACGAATCACCCTATGAAGCCTATATAAACTACATGAATGTTCTGAGTGATTTTGGCATACAGGCTCTTGCAAACTGGTCCCTGAAACAACAGGATGTAGAGATTGCAGAACTTAGTGCAGATCACTGGCTCAAAAAGATGAACTGGTGAAAAAATATGAAGATGAACTCAAATCGCTGAAATCCGCCAAAGCAAAAATTCGTAGCCACCACAAAATCCTTAAAGCCGCCATCCAAAAGCAAAACCAAAACCACCTGCAACGAAAAAACAGAAAACTAAATTTCGGGCAAAGCAGGAAAAAAATAAATACATATTGTATTTTCGCTGCCTTTAACCTGAATCGTTACATTGCGATCATATCTATTGATATTAACGAATTGTATATGAATAAAAATTTATTGTTCCCTGATTATCTGTTTGAAGTTAGCTGGGAAGTATGCAACAAAGTAGGTGGAATTCATACCGTTATTGCCACCAAAGCACTTACCCTGGTTAATGAATTGCACAACAATCTTATTCTGATAGGTCCTGACCTGATCAAGGAAGAATCAGGTGGTAATCCTGAATTTATAGAAGATCCCCAACTTTTCAGTGCCTGGAAAAAGCAGGCTGAATCAGAAGGACTTAATATCAAAATAGGCAGGTGGAATATCAACGGTTATCCCATTGCCATTTCTCTTAATTTTTCCAATTATTTCCCCGATAAGGACAAGATATTTTTTGAACTCTGGGAAAAATACAAGCTTGATTCCTTGCCCGGACAATGGGATTATATTGAACCTGCCTTGTTCGGATATGCTGCCGGTCAGGTGATTGAAAGCTTTATAAAGTTCAACCTTACATACCTACGACAGGATTGTTGCCCATTTTCATGAATGGATGACCGGAACCGGGATTTTATATCTGAAAGACAGACTTCCCCAGGTAGGTACAGTGTTTCACCACCCATGCCACAGCTGTAGGCCGGTCGCTGGCAGGAAACAACCGGCCTTTCTACAAGAATCTTCAGACCTACAATGGTGAAGAAGTAGCCAAGGAATTCAATATTATTTCCAAGCAATCTGCCGAAAAACTGTCTGCCCAGCAGGCTGATGCTTTTACCACGGTGAGCGAGATAACTGCCAGGGAATGCAGCCAGTTTCTTCAGAAGGAAGTGGACCGTGGTAACACCGAATGGTTTTGAAGACACATTTGTTCCTTCAGGTAACAAGTTTGACACTACGCGGCAGGATGGACGAAAGAAACTGCTTGAAGTTGCTGAATCCCTCTTAAGTGAGAATTTTGAAGATGACGCCTTCTTGGTGGCTACAAGTGGTCGCTATGAATTCAGAAACAAAGGCATTGACCTTTTTATTGATGCACTGGGAGAATTAAACAAATCACAGACACTCAAAAGGCCCATACTGGCTTATATACTCATTCCGGCCAACCATTATGGACCGCGCAAAGACCTCCTGCAATAAATTACCTGTTACTGACGGTGCTTTTGGATCGAAATACCTGACCCATAACCTTCATGATGCAGAATGGGATCCTATCCTGAACCGCATCAAAGAGGCAGGTCTTTTGAACAATACATCGCGATAAGGTAAAGGTCATTTTTGTGCCTTCATACCTTAACGGAAACGACGGAATTTTTAATATGCCCTACTATGATTTACTGATCGGACTTGATCTCACCGTTTTCGCTTCCTATTATGAACCCTGGGGATATACTCCGCTGGAAAGCCTTGCATTCTCAGTGCCGACAGTCACTACAACCCTGGCCGGTTTTGGTTTGTGGATCAACAATTCCAACACCGGTTCACTCACATGCATTGATGTGATTGAACGCAATGATGACAATGATGACGATGTGGTAACCAACGTTGTAAAATCAATACGCAAAAAATGCGAGCTTACAGCTGATGAGACGGATAATGCCAGAGATAAGGCTTATGAGGTATCGCGGCAGGTTCTGTGGAGTTCGCTGATTTCCTACTACAAGAACGCTTATGATATTGCCCTCCAACAGGTGGCCAAGCGAATAGACCGCTTTGTTAAGATTGAAGAGAAACAGACTGAAGTTATCCAGGAATTGGTTGGTCCGGTTGAAATCAAGCCATCATGGAAAAGGATCATTGTTAAATCCAAACTTCCGGAAAATCTGCATAAGCTGGCAGAAATTGTTAAGAATCTATGGTGGACATGGGATGACGAAGCACAGGAATTATTCGAGGTGATCGATCCTGAAATCTGGCAGAAATGTGATCAGAATCCGGCCATACTCTTTGAACAGGTTAAATACGGACAGTTGGTCGAAATCAGTCAGAATTCAGAATATACTGACAAACTGGACCGGGTGTATGCCCGTTTTGAAGATTATGTCAATCTGCCGAAAAATCCCGACTTTCCGCGTATTGCCTATTTTAGCATGGAATATGGATTTCATAAATCCATGAAGATATATTCAGGTGGCTTGGGAATACTGGCAGGTGATTATTTGAAAGAGGCCAGCGACCAGAATACCAGCCTTGTCGGTGTGGGATTGCTGTACCGCTATGGATATTTTAGCCAGCTGATCACCACCCGGGGAGAACAACAAGCCATTTATGAATTTCAGCATTTCTCCAAATTGCCGGTTAAACCAGTAAGCGATAACCTGGGAAATTTCATCATGCTTACAGTTGTATTTCCTGGCAGACCGCTTCATGCCCGAATCTGGGAACTCAGCGTGGGCCGGATCAAGTTATATCTGCTGGACACCGATTTTGATGCAAATATTGATGAAGACAGGAGCATAACCCACACCCTGTATGGCGGAAACAACGAAAACCGTCTAAAACAGGAACTTCTGCTTGGCATTGGAGGGATCAGGGCACTCGAGTTAATGGGCATCAAACCCGACCTGTATCACAGCAATGAAGGTCATAGTGCATTTATCGGACTGGAGCGCATGCGAAATTATATGCAACAGTCCAATCTAACCTTTCATGAAGCCAAAGAAATTGTCCGCAGTTCCACCCTTTTTACTACCCACACTCCTGTGCCTGCAGGCCATGATGAATTTGAGGAAGAATTACTGAGGCAAGTATATCGGACATTACCCCGAACGATTAAGGATCAACTGGAATGACCTGATGGCTCTTGGACGTTCAAACATCAATGCCTGGGGTGAAAAGTTCAACATGAGTTTTCTGGCAGCACATCTTTCGCAGGAAATGAATGGCGTAAGCATGCTGCATGGAACGGTAACCCAGCAAATGTTCTCAAAACTATGGCCAGGTTACCTTCCTGAAGAATTGCACATCGGTTATGTGACCAATGGCGTTCATTACCATTCCTGGACTGCCAAGAGCTGGAAAAAACTATACAGGGAATCTTTCGGCGATAATTTCGAAAGTAACCTGTCGGACGTTGATTACTGGCAAAAGATTTATAATGTTCCCGACAACAGGGTATGGGAAATTAAACAAAAACTCAGGTCGCGCCTGATCAATACAATTAAAGACCGGTTTAAGGAAAATTGGGTGAAACGGCATGAAGATCCGAGACGGATTGTGGCCATTAATCACCAGTTATCTGATAAGGCTCTTACTATTTGCTTTGCACGGCGGTTTGCCACTTACAAACGTGCACACCTTCTTTTCCGGAATCCCGAAAGGCTTGCCCAGATTCTCAATATTCCCGACAGGCCCGTTCAACTTATCTTTGCAGGCAAAGCACATCCAAATGACAAGGCCGGACAAGACCTGATCAAAATGGTCATTGATATCTCCAAAAGGCCGGAATTTTTGGGTAAGATCATTTTCCTGCAGAATTATGATATTACCCTGGCCAAGATTATGGTGCAGGGAGCCGACATATGGCTGAATACGCCTACCCGGCCACTGGAAGCATCGGGAACAAGCGGTGAAAAGGCTGTACTGAACGGTACCCTTCATTTCAGCGTGCTCGACGGATGGTGGGTGGAAGGTTATCAGCCTGAAGCAGGCTGGGCGCTGACAAACGAAATTACTTATGAGGACAACAACCTGCAGGACGACCTCGATTCGGAAATCATCTATTCCCTGCTCGAACAGGAGATCATCCCTGCTTTTTATGACAGGAACAAGACAGATATTCCTGAAACCTGGGTGCGCATGATGAAAAATTCCATTGCATCGATTGCTCCTCATTTTGTGACAAGCCGCATGCTGCATGATTATAATCATCGCTTCTACAGTAAATTGTTCAAGCGTACAAAAGCCATGGCAGAGGATGATTTTGAAATGGCAAAGCGTATATCATCCTGGAAAAAAAGGATCAAGAGAGCCTGGAACAATATTTCGGTGGTGGATTATTCTATATTTAACAATGGCAGCGAGGCTTTTGAAATGGATCATGCTTACCAGGGCAGGATCGTGCTTGATCTGAATGAAATTTCACCCAATGATGTTGGCGTTGAACTGGTGATTACAGAGAATGGTGAACGATTGATCGCCACCCATGAATTTACACTCGACAATTCGAGTGTGGATAAAGCGATGTTCAGAGCGGAAATAATCATTAAACAGCCAGGTACCTTTAATTACGGAATACGCATCTTTCCAAAGAATGAGAATCTACCCCACCGCCAGGATTTTAACCTCGTGAAGTGGATTTAGGCATGGATAGCTGAAATAGTCAAACCGTTAAATAAATTTATGAACCGTGCCTGGAAAATAAAGGAGGGTTATCATACTGATATGACAAGAGCTTACTGAATCACTTTCGGTAAGTCCCGTGATTTCAACCCTTCTTTACCAGAGAGGAATTCGCACTTTTGACCAGGCCAGGGCATTTTTTCGCCCGGATTTAGACAGGTTATATGACCCGTTCCTGATGACAGACATGGAAAAGGCAGTGGAAAGACTGCAACTGGCATTCAAGAATAAAGAGAAGATTCTTGTGTATGGCGATTATGATGTGGATGGTACCACATCGGTTGCCATGATGTATTCCTTCATTCGCAGATATCATGAAGACGTGGATTATTACATTCCGGACCGGTATACGGAAGGATATGGCATTTCTTTGGCGGGTGTGGATTATGCTATTCATCATGGTGTATCACTGATCATTGCACTTGACTGCGGCATAAAATCCGTTGAAAAAGTAGCCTATGCCAGTGAAAACCAGGTAGACTTTATTATTTGTGACCATCATACTCCCGGAGATGTGCTGCCTTCAGCTGTTGCCGTGCTGGATCCTGAAAGGCACGATGGAGGATATCCTTTCCGGTTCCTTTCGGGGTGCGGAGTAGGCTTTAAATTTTTACAGGCTTATGCCTTAAAAAATAACATACCGTTTTCCGAAATCACCGAATACCTCGATCTGCTAGCCGTGAGCATTGCTTCCGACATTGTTCCCCTGGTGGATGAAAACCGGATCCTTGCATATTACGGCCTCAAAAAACTGAATGAGAATCCTTCCATGGGACTAAAAGCCATAATTGCAACAGCTGGATTGGCTGGTAAGAATATTGCAGTTGATGATATTGTATTCAAGATCGGACCCCGCATAAATGCAGCTGGCCGGATCGAATCAGGAAAGCAGGCTGTTGAGTTGCTTATTGCAAATACACCTGAAAGCGCTTTCACACATTGTGAAAAGATCAATCTCCACAACCAAACCAGGCGGAATATTGATAAACTGATGACTGAGGAAGCTCTCCTGGAAATCACTGCACGTTCAGATAAATACAAATACTCAACAGTGTTATATAACCCTGCCTGGAGTAAGGGAGTGGTCGGTATTGTCGCCTCCCGTCTCATTGAAAGCTACTACAGGCCTACAATTATCCTCACGGAATCCAACGGATTTGCGACAGGTTCAGCACGTTCCATTCCCGGATTCAATTTATACCAGGCCCTCACCGAATGTGTTGACCTGCTCGAAAGTTACGGCGGTCATATGTATGCCGCAGGACTTACATTAAAAATAGAGCACGTTCAGAAACTAACCGATCGTTTTGAGGAGATCGTCAGGAACACCATTACGCCGGATATGATGATCCCCCAGATTGAAATTGACGCTGAACTGAATTTCATAGATATAACACCAAAATTTTTTAGAATAATCAAGCAATTTGAACCCTTTGGACCGGAAAATGCAAATCCGGTTTTCTTTGCTGAAAATGTGTCTGACAATGGATATGCCCGGCTGGTTGGAACTGATGATGTACATCTTCAGCTGGGATTGATCCAGGAGGATTCACCTTTTAACAATTACAGGGCAATTGCTTTTAACCAGGCATCCTATCTGTCGAAAATCAAGAACGGCTCAGCATTTGACATTGCCTATACCCTGGTGGAGAATAGTTTCAGGGGCAATACCACGATCCAGTTAAACATCAAGGATATAAAAATTGAAAATCGCTAAAATGCACTATTTTTGCGACAGTTAATCATGCAAAAAAGATGCTGACAGCAACAAAATCCATTATTGAAAAGGCCTGGGAAGATCGTTCCATGCTTGATCAGGAAGAAACAAGGAACCACATCCGGCAGGTCATTGAATGGCTCGACAAGGGAAAAATAAGGGTAGCCGAACCTTCAGGCAGCAAATGGATAGTCAATGAATGGATCAAAAAAGCTGTTATTCTATATTTTCCCATTCAGCCAATGAAAACCATTTTGGCTGACCCATTCGAATACAACGACAAGATCGGTCTGAAACACGGATATAGTGAACTCGGAGTGCGCGTTGTACCAAATGCCATTGCACGGTATGGTTCATACATTGCCTCGGGAGTGATCATGATGCCCTCCTTCATCAATATCGGCGCATACGTTGATTCCGGAACCATGGTAGATACATGGGCCACTGTAGGCTCCTGTGCACAGGTCGGAAAGAATGTTCATCTCAGTGGTGGTGTAGGCATTGGCGGTGTGCTTGAACCTGTTCAGGCTGCTCCTGTCATCATTGAGGACAATTGTTTTATCGGATCGAGATGCATTGTGGTGGAAGGAGTACACGTGGAACGGGAAGCTGTTTTGGGAGCGAATGTGGTACTCACCGGTTCAACAAAGATCATCGATGTATCGGGTCCTGTACCCGTTGAATATAAAGGTGTGGTTCCCTCAAGGTCTGTGGTGATCCCGGGTACAATCCCAAAGAAGTTCCCTGCCGGGGAATATCAGGTTCCTGTGGCCCTTATAATCGGAAAACGAAAGGAAACCACGGATCTCAAAACTTCCCTCAACAATGCTTTGCGTGAATATGATGTCTCGGTTTGATACTAATAAAATATGCGAATAGGATTTGATGCCAAACGTGCCTTTTTCAATAAAAGCGGACTCGGGAGCTACAGCCGGAACCTGATTCAGGGACTGGCCAAGAAATATCCTGATAATGAATATGTATTATATACTCCCGGTACCAATCCCGATCTCTTTGAACCTATGCAGGAATGTTTCAGTATAAAAGTTCCTCAACGTTTTTATCATCGCATATTCCGCTCATACTGGAAAAGTTTTTTTGTATCAAAACAGCTACCGCGCGACAGAATTGAAATATTTCATGGTCTGAGCCATGAATTGCCTTATAACTTTCCTCAAAAGCAGGTTAAATCCGTTGTTACCATACATGATCTGATCTTTCTTCGTTTACCGCATTTGTACAGGACCATTGACCGCACCATTTATGAGCGTAAATTCAGGTATTCGTGCCATGTTTCAAACCGCATTATTGCTGTAAGTCAGCAAACGGCCAACGATGTGGTTGAATTCTTTAAAATAGAGCCGGGCAAGATTGATGTGGTTTACCAGGGTTGTAATCCCATGTTCAACAGCGAAGTGTCGCTTATTGAGAAGGAAATACTGCGCATGAAGTATCTTTTGCCTAAATCATTTATTTTGTATGTCGGCACCATTGAAGAGCGTAAAAATTTGCTGACGCTGATCAAGGCACTCCACTACGGCAAAATTGATATGCCGCTTGTCGTGATCGGTAAAAATACACCCTATTTGAATAAGGTCATAGAATTTATCGAAAGGCACAGCCTGATAAACATAATATTCTGTGACATTGTGCAGAACCAGGACCTTCCCGGGATATACCAGCTTGCCGATCTTTTTGTTTACCCCTCCATATTTGAAGGATTCGGAATACCCATTCTTGAAGCACTTTATTCCAAAATACCCGTAATTACATCCAAAGGAAGCAGTCTGGCTGAAGCCGGCGGTAAATATACCCTCTATGTTGATCCAAACAATGTGGAGGAAATGTCAGCTGCCATTAAAAAAGTATTATTTGACAGGGAGCTTCAGGAAAGGATGAAACTGGAAGGGTACAAGCATGCCCGGGGATTTGATGAGGATAAAGTAACAGCAAATATTATGGATGTGTATCTCAAAGTAATGAAGAATGGATAAAGAGATCTCAGCAGCGCTGGAAACGCTTCAAAAAGGTGGAATTATCCTATATCCTACAGATACCATCTGGGGAATAGGATGTGATGCCACCAACAAGGATGCAGTGTCAAAGATATACGGCATTAAGCAACGCAAGGATGAGAAAAGCATGCTCATTCTTCTCGATGATGCTGAAAAATTGTACGATTATGTAAAGCAGGTGCCTGATATAGCCTGGAACCTGATTGCAGTAGCCGACAAGCCGCTTACCCTTATTTATCCTGGTGCACAAAATCTGGCTGAAAACCTTATTGCAGAGGACGGTTCTATCGGAATTCGCATTGTAAAGGATGAATTTTGCAGGAAACTGATCAGCCGATTCCGCAAACCCATTGTTTCCACTTCGGCTAATGTTAGCGGCATGCCCTGGCCTGCTAATTTTCAGAAGATAGACAGGAGTATTCTGAAACTTGTGGATTATGTAGTGAATTTCCGGCAAAAAGAAGAATCCCGTGGAAAACCCTCGGGAATTATAAAGCTTGGTCCTTCCGGTGAAGTGGTTATTATCAGGGAATAATTCCGGTAATGGAGAATGCTTATAAAATATTGATCATCAGGCTGAGTTCAATCGGGGATATTATTCTTACAACCCCTTTGCTCCGATCGATCAGGAAGACCTATCCAAATGCCTCCATAACCTTTATCACAAAAAAACAATATACCGGTCTGCTGGTTGATTCCCCTTACATCAACAAGCTGATTGCATTTGATAAATCGGAAGGATTTCGCGGATTAAGAAAGATCAAACGCAGTTTGAGAAGCCAGCATTTTGATGCTTACCTCGACATACACAAAAACTGGAGATCCCGGTTTTTGCGATTGGGTCTCGGGGCTAAATTAATTACTACCTATCCAAAATACATTATCCGCCGGGCATTCCTGGTGCAGTTTAAGATTAATCTCTATAAGCATATCAGTCCGGTTTACCTCCGTTATTTTGAAGCCGCCCGTAAATTGGGCGTACAATATGACGGCGAAGGGTCAGAAATTCATTTTCCTGAAGCTGCAACTGACAAAGTTGTCGGAATTTTATCTGCCCATGGGTATAAGGCTGGTACACTATTGGTGGTGATCTGTCCGGGCGCCACGTATTTCAATAAAAAATGGCTGTCTGATGGATTTGTCAAAACTGCCCGGCACCTGATGGTTGAGAGGTCCGCCTTCGTTATTATCCATGGTGGAAGTGATGACAAAGATCAGTGTGAAAATATTGCAGCAGAACTTGGCAAGGGCTCTTTCAGCCTGGCTGGCACATTAAGCCTGCCCGAATCGGCCGCTCTGCTAAAATTAAGTGACCTTGTCATTGCAAATGACAGCGGATTGCTGCATCTGGCACAATCTCAAAAACGACCGGTTATAGGTATTTATGGGCCTACAACACGGGAACTCGGATTCTTTCCGATGGAACAAAACAGTACTGTGGTTGAAACCTCACTGCCCTGCCGTCCCTGCACTCCCAAGGGGCTGAATTATTGTCCAAAAGGCCATTTCAGATGCATGAAAGATATCACTCCGGAGATGGTTATTGGAGCCGCCTTGCCCTATTTAGGGACGAGAGATGAGAGATGAGAGATGAGAGATGAGTAGGGAGTAAGGAGTAGGGAAATACGTCCCTGGAGGGCTGATGACTGCACGACTGCACGACTGCATGACTGTAGCCATAAAACCTCAGAACTGCAATCCTTCAGAACTGCAGAACTTCAGAACTTCAGAACAACACCAGTCATCATTCACTGTTTTCACCGCCTAAGTACCTTCACTGGTGCATAATTTCTTTAAAAAATACTCCATTTAAGCAGGAAAATTACAATCTTGCAAAACTCTCTTCAACCTTAAACTTTTTGCCAATGAAAAAACCGTTTTGTATTTCAAATGTAAAGACTCATAACCTATATACTTAAGAGAATGGCCAATACTGAAAATACCAAAAAAGACCGGCTGATTTCACTCGACGCTCTTCGTGGGTTCGATATGTTATGGATCGCAGGTGGCGAATACCTGATAGTTACCCTTGCTGCCCTTACCGGATGGCCTTTACTTCAATGGACTGCCGTCCAGATGGAACATGTGGAATGGCAGGGATTTCATTTTTATGATATGATCTTCCCGCTTTTTTTGTTCATTGCGGGAGTTTCTATGCCCTTCTCCATTGTAAAGAGAAAGCAACGCGGGGAAAGTTTGCAAAAGATCTATCTTCATCTGTTTCGACGGCTGTTTCTCCTTATCCTATTGGGTTTGATCTATAATGGACTGCTGCGTTTCGATTTTGAAAAACAGCGTTATGCCAGTGTGCTGGCCCGCATTGGTTTAGCCTGGTTCTTTGCAGCGATCATTGTATTGAATACAAATGTAAGGGGCCAGATTATATGGTTTGCAGGCATTTTGCTCGCATATTGGGCGATGATGAAACTGATTCCCGTTCCGGGTTTTGGCCCGGGGGTATTAACGCCCGAGGGAAATCTGGCAGCTTTTATCGATCAGAAATTTCTGCCCGGACGGCTTTGCTGTTACACCTATGGAGATAATGAAGGCATTCTGTCTACATTTCCGGCCATTTCAACTGCCCTGATGGGAGCCATTACAGGGTATTTTCTAAATCTGCAAAGCAATAGGCTTAACGGACTGAAAAAGGCCCTGATCATACTTGCAGCCGGCATCACTTCACTTATTGTGGCTAAATTATGGAGCTTTTCATTTCCTGTCATCAAGAACTTATGGTCGAGCTCTTTTGTGCTTACTGCAGGAGGATGGAGCCTTATTCTGCTTTCCCTGTTTTATCTGGTTATAGACGTGTGGGGATTTAAGAAATGGACCTTCCCCTTTGTTGTGATTGGACTTAATTCAATCACCATTTATATGCTGAACGCAGGCATTATCGATTTTGGAGATATGGGGAAATATTTTTTTGGCGGACTTGCCTCCCTGTTTTCTGAAGCAGGCCAGGCTGTCATCTTATCCGTCGGAGCTATTTTGTGCATGTGGACGGTACTTTACATCCTCTACAGAAACAAGATATTCCTAAAGGTATAGATTACTGGAAATAAACCTTCGGGTAAGATATTTGCAGAAAACAATCCCGGACATAGCTATATTGCCAAAAATTTTAACGCGGAGATCGCAGAGACTATCGCAAAGTGCTCTATAAAATACAGAGGACACAGAGAAATCTCATTGCATTCGATTAACCGTTCCGGAAAATAGATTCTATTAATCTGCGGTATCTGCGAAAATCTGCGAGAAAAAAAGCCCCTTTAAACACCCATTAAAAGGCCACAGAATATAAAAACTCTGTGGCCCTCTGTTTTTCCTCTGCGTTCTCTGTGTTAAAATTCGTAAATGCGAGCAACGCGAGCATGCTATTTCAGAAACTCCCCCGCGTAATATTTCGCCGTTAGTTCTTCCCCTGTAGCCCGTTTGATCATATCGTTCCACTGGTATTTTGCACCTGGCCTGAAAACTTTATTCAACAGGTAATTCCCTATTTCCGGATTTTTGCTCAGACTTACAATGTCATATTCTCCCACGTTGAGGACTTGGGTATTTATATACACCTGCAATTGGGAGGCCAGCAATTCTCCAAGCTGGTAATTATGATAGTAACAGGGATAACTGGCAATATGAATTTTCGATGCCCAGTCGGCATTGTTTCTTCCTTCAGGTTTTTTCAAAAGCTGGTATTTTTCAACAAGGTCCCACCATAATTTATTCAGATCCTGGTCGGGATTGGAATACATGCTTTTTTCGAAACGGAACATTACCTGGCTCCAGCGGCTGAACACCAGCTGCTGTAACCGGAGGTTATTTTTCACTGCCTGCTTGATCTGCTCAGCATCGTCAGCCGATATGCCTGCATTGTCGCGTAACCAGTAAGGATTGGTGGACAATCTGCCGAATATCATGGCAATGGCTTCCGTGGTGAAGGTATGGGCAGGCGTCCGCAGATAATAGGGCAACTGCATGTCAATATTCTTATCATAAACACCATGTCCAAGTTCATGCAACGTAGTCCCCATCCACTGCTCGTTATTCTTTATATTGCAGACTACACGAACGTCACCTGATCGGTCAATATGTGTACAGAAGGCATGTTGATATTTACCTTCCTTTTCGTATAAATCGCTGTTAGCAAGGATTCCCGTTACATCAAGTCCGATCCCGGCAAAAAAATCCTTTGCCAGTTGAACTACTTCCTTATCAGCATAATAGCTGTCCAGATTGATGTCATAAATAGCTGGAGCTTCCTGGAAGAACCGGTTCTGATAATGCCAGGGCATAAGCTGTTCCGGTTTGATCTTGTATTTGGCGGCCAGAACAGAGTCAATGTCCGACTTAAGGGATGCAAAGGTGTTTCGGGTAAGGGAATCCAGTTCATCAAACAATCTTTCGATTTTTTCCGGATCCTGATCGGAAAGCCGCAGTGACATGTCATGGTAATTGGCGAAACCCAGTGAATGGGCCATTTCATTGCGCATCTTAACCAGCATTATCACGTCGGCACCTACTGTGTCACCGATTTGTTTGCTGGCCAGCCAGCATTTCTCGAGTTCTCTGCTGTTTGTTGAGCTTTTCAAGAATGATTCTATTTCGTTATCGGTCAGTTTCTTTCCACCGATGACTGCCCTGAAAGTGGAATACCTCTGTTCAAGCCTGGTTTGAGCATTGATAAGATCCTCCATCTTATTTTCATTCCACTGATTACCCAGGAATGTATTGTACAGGATGTTCAACTGCCGGAGAAGCAAAGTGTCCTTAACCTGGCCGGATTCTTTTATCGCCTTGAGCCTGGCAAAAACCAAAGTATCCGCATATATTTTGGATACCTGAATATTGAATTCGCTTGATTTCTTATACTCCTCGTCCTTGCCTGTGACAGCGGCATTAAAATAGGCAAGTGCCGAACCGATCTCAGCCGGTTTGGCTTTTATTTCGAGCGTGTCGATAAGTGCTTTGAGTTCTGTTTCCATTTTTTTTGTTCCGGAATTACAACCTGCAATCAGGATTACTGCAAGCGAAAATACCACAAGTTTTTTCATAGCATTTGGTTTGAAAGTTAGTTTTATCATTATTTAACAAGTGCCAATTTGACATTCAGTGTGTTTTAAACTAATTTGGCAGACTATTTGATCTGACAAAATAAGAATTTAAAAAAGGAAATACAATGATAGGAATGGGTCAATTGATTATTTTAGGAGTGTTTATGCTCTTAAGCTGGATTGTGGGCGCACAACTGAAATCGCGTTTCCGCAAATATTCGAAGATTCCGACAAATTTTGGAATGACTGGAAAAGATGTTGCTGAAAGAATGCTTCGTGAAAATGGAATTAATGACGTCAGGGTGATTGCCACCGAGGGTCAATTAAGCGACAATTATAATCCGGTTGAAAAAACTGTAAATCTGAGTAAGGACGTATATTCAGGAAGTAATATTTCTGCAGCTGCAGTGGCGGCCCATGAATGTGGCCATGCTATTCAGCATGCTCAGGCATATTCGGCACTGAAGCTTCGTTCGGCACTTGTGCCTATTCAGAATATTTCAGCCCAGGTGATGAATTTCATTTTCATAGCCATGATCTTCGGAGCCTTTGCCTTTCAAAGCATTTTCAGCTTTGAACTGGCACTGATTATAATTATTACCTGTTATGCAATTTTTACACTCTTTGCACTGGTAACACTTCCGGTTGAAATAAATGCCAGCCAGCGGGCGATAGCCTGGCTCAGCACATCAAGTGTAACAGGGTATAACAGCCTTCCACAGGCCAAGGATGCGTTGAAATGGGCTGCCTATACGTATGTAGTTGCTGCACTGTCCTCACTGGCCATGTTGCTTTATTACATTTTTCTTTTTATGGGTCGAAGGGACTAAAGAGTTTTTCCCAGAGTGATAATCCTGAAGACACGTTCCGCTGCATTTTCAAGCAGTCTTTCTGCATCGGACACAGATTGTTCCAGGGTCATGGGTTTATCGGTTATAGGTACTACTGTATCGAAAGCAGATGACCCTGGAATATCTCCAATAGCTCCGGTAAAGGCAATCACTGGTTTGTTTAAATTTTTGGCCATGCCTGCAACACCTGCAGGTGTTTTGCCAAAAGCAGTCTGAAAATCCATTTTCCCCTCACCTGTAATCACCAGGTCAGCCCAGCTGATCCATTCGTTCAATTTGGCAATACGGCTGATCAGTTCAAATCCCGGATTCAGGGTTCCTTTAAGGAAGGCCACAATACCGGCACCGAGGCCACCGGCTGCACCCCCGCCTCGCATTTCTTCAACATCCGCTTGCAATTGCTTTCGCATGATCTGGGATAAATGTTTGAGATGGGCGTCAAGCTTCATTACCATATAAGGATTTGCCCCTTTTTGCGGGCCAAAGACACTGGCAGCACCGGAAGGGCCTGTCAGTGGATTCGTAACGTCGCAGGCAGCATAAATTTTGCATTGTGTAATGCGGGGATCCAGATTTTTCAGGTTTATCTGGAAAATTCTTCCCATGCTGATCGCCCCTGGCTCCGTTTCCCAACCGGTATCATCGGTAATGCTTATTCCCAGGGCCTGGGCCATGCCCATTCCCCCGTCAATCGTTGCACTGCCTCCGATCCCCAGGATAATTTCTTTAACCCCCATGTTGAGTGCAAACCGGATTAGTTCCCCGGTTCCAAAAGTACTTGTGATCATCGGATTTCTTTCCTCCGGCTTTAATAAAGACAATCCTGATGCAGCCGACATTTCAATGAACGCCGTTTCGTTGTCCCCTGAAATGCCAAAAAACGAATCTATCTTTCGCATCAGCGGGTCATGAACCTTCACTTTTTCAATGCGGCCGTTAGTTGCTTCTACCAGGGCCTCAACAGTGCCTTCACCGCCATCCGCCATGGGAAAGATTTTACAGTCGGCATCAGGAAGTACTTTTAGAATCCCTTTTTGAATGTTGAGTGCCACTTTCTGAGCATTCAGACAGTCCTTAAATTTATCGGGGCAAATGAGAATATTCATAGTATTGATTTTTTGAGTTAAGGGATACTTGGCAAGCTATTTGCGAGTAGGAATATATTGTATTATGTTTATCCATAATCCGATGATCTTCAAAAATAATATCCCGTTCAATCAGGAATTTTTCAATTGGTATCCAAATCATTTATCCAAATCCAATTCTCATGAAAAAGATAATGCCTTTTATTGTATTTCTATGCTGTTTTGGAACAGTATTGCATGCCCAACCTGACACAGATGAATTGATTTGATGGCACCTCAGAAGGATTTTCCTTGATAAAAAGTAAAAAATGAAAATGAGTGGGTAATAAACAAAATGAAATAATATCTGCCACTGGCGGCATATATTTTTCATATAACTCAGTAAATCGTTGAAAATAAATTTCTTCAGGAAAAATAATTTCATGATTTACTCCGCGGTTAAAAACGTGGTAATAAAACCCTGGGTCAATTGTATCTATTTCCATAACGTATTATTTAATGGGACCCCGTCGGGGTGTCCCCTATTGACAAAGTTTGAGGATCAGTTCATTGGCCAACAGGTTTCCCAGTGACATGGCTTTTTTTAAATCAGTGCAGCCATCCTCTTTATTTCCGACTGTGATTTTTACCACTCCGCGGTTGGAAAAGGCCATGGCAAATTCCGGGGCAATTTCTATAGCCTCTGTGAAATCCAGAATGGCTCCTTCATACTCTTTTATTTCAATTTTCGCCAGCCCCCTGTTGTTGTATGCATCGGCAAATGAATGCCTTTTCTTTATTGCCGAACTAAAGTCCTTGATCGCTCCCGTAAAATCACCTGTATTTTTCTTGGCAAGTCCACGATTATTATAGGTATCGGGCAGCTTTTTATCGTATTTGAGGGCCAGGGTATAGTCAGCGATGGCTCCAACATTGTCCCCGATATCGAGCCTTGCATTTCCTCTGTTATTATAGGCTTCAGCATATTTTGAATTGAGTATAATTGCCCTGTTGAAATCTTCAATTGCCCCTGTGTTATCCTTAAGATTGCGCCTGGCAATCCCCCTGTTATTATATGCCTCCGGCCATTTGGGATCGTAATCCAGGGCTTTGGAATAATAATAAATGGCTTCCTTATACTCCTGGTTTTTCATATTCACATAAGCATGATTGTAGTATGCCTTGGCTCGTTCGTTATATCCGTCATATCCCTTAACCAGGGGATTCATCCGGTTAAAATAAGGATCTGTAGTCTGGGAAAATATGCCTGATGTCAAGCCTGATAAGGCTAGAACACAGAATAGGAGTTTCATTATTGTATATTTTGATCCCGTAATTTCAATCAATGCTGAACATAAAAATACTGCATATTTTACGATTATCAAAACCAGCGACGTACACATAACACTCACCGGGTTTTGTTTCCTATCTTTGGTGCTTATATATCTCTTTATGCCATTGATAGGAAAATTCAACAAACTGAAAGTAGTAAAGGAATTCGATTTTGGTCTTTATTTGGACGGGGCTGAACTGGGTGAAATTTTATTACCAAGAAGATATGTTCCGGAAGGATGTAAAATCGATGATGAACTGGATGTATTTATTTACTTTGATTCCAATGACCGGATAATTTTAACTACTGAAATACCATTTGCCACGGTGGGTGAATTTGCTTTCCTTCATGTAAAAACGGTGGATGAATTTGGTGCATTCCTCGATTGGGGATTGATGAAGGATTTGCTGGTGCCGTTCAGGGAACAAAAAGTCCCTTTAACCAAAGGCCGATCCTGTGTGGTATATGTTTTTTATGATGAGAAAAGCAATCGTATTGCAGCCTCGGCAAAGGTTGAAAAGCACCTGAATCTTATACCTCCTGCTTATTCTGTTGGCGAGGAGGTTGACTTACTCATATGGAAAGCCACCGACCTGGGTTATAAGGTTATCATCAATCATGCACATCAGGGAATTCTTTATGCCAATGAGGTGTTTCAGGAACTGGCTGTGGGACAGAAAATGAAAGGTTTCATAAAGAAAATCCGGGATGATTTAAAAATTGATGTTGGATTATTCCCTTCGGGATATGCAAACATTAAACAAAACTCTGATGCTATTATAGGCTATCTCGAACATCAGGGAGGGTATGCTGATATATCGGACAAAACTCCAGCTGAAATCATTCATTCACTTTTTGGAATAAGCAAAAAAACATTTAAAAAAATAATCGGGGACCTGTATAGTCAGCGCATTATTCTAATCGAGAAGGAAGGTATACGGTTGGTTTCAAAACCAGTTTAAGAGTGTATTTATATTCATCGATTCCCTGTGTTAAATGAACGACTTTACGAAACATGTGTTAATTATTTTATGAAAGTAAGTAACATTTTTAAAAATATATAAATGGAAAAACTTAACGTGATTATTACCGGTGCAACCGGCATGGTAGGAGAAGGAGTTTTGCATGAATGCATTCAACACCCTGACGTTGAAAACATTCTTGTTATTACCCGTAAATCAACAGGCTATACCCATCCAAAAGTAAAAGAAATTATTCATGCTGATTTTTCTGATTTTACCAGGCTTAAAGCCCAGCTTAAAGGATACAATGCCTGCCTGTTCTGTCTTGGTGTTACCTCCCTGGGTAAAAAGGAACCAGAGTATTACGAATTGACCTATACCCTCACTATGAATTTTGCCAATACGTTGGCCAGTGCCAATCATGACATGACGTTTTGCTATATTTCAGGGGCTTCAACAGACAGCACTGAAAAAGGAAGGCTCATGTGGGCACGTGTAAAGGGAAAAACAGAAAACGACCTGATGAAATTGCCTTTTAAAGGGGTTTACAATTTCAGGCCCGGATTCATCAAGCCCTTTTTGCCGCTGAAACCAAACCAGACTTTTTATACTACCTATAAGTTTATTGCCTGGCTATTTCCGTTGCTGAAGTTACTGGTTCCCAACATGGTAATTACGCTTAAGGATTTGGCTGCAGCCATGATCAACGCCTGCCTGAAAGGATATCCAAAGAGTATTCTTGAGGTAAAAGATATTAAAGATCTTGCCAAAAAATAGTGCTATAAATCAACGGAAACCTGCACGCCAAATGATTGATAATCGGTTCCATTAAATCCCGCATAAACACCAACACTGCCGATCATATAAATCTGGTTGACACTATACCCGATTTCCCAGTAGTTTTTTACAGAATTGGTGGTGAGGTAGTTCAAATAGAGGTTTTCGGACCAGATTTTGCTGCTAAGAAACGGAAGATACTTGATCAGCAGGTAGGGTGTTGTGAATTGAATATGAAACTCAGCAAAACTGTGGATTGTAGCATACTGGTAAGCAGGAAGCTGCCGGAAGGCATTGCCTGAATTTCCCAATACAAATGGCAGATCCTGGTTGTTGAAATATTTATCATCCATCAGAAATACCTGATCCTGATTCAGGAAGAAACCAACTTTAAAATTCCAGGAAAAGGCATGCATCATGCCCCATTCTTTTCGCTGACGGGCTCCAAATTCCAACAGGTCATAATCGGCGGTACTATGAACGATTCCGGGAACGGCCATCCTGTTGCGGATAAACAGGGTGGGATATTTTGAATGCTGATAATGTTTCCGGCCTCCCCATACTTTGTAGTAATATTGTGGCGTATATTCAAGCTGGATATCCCACCATGCTTCTTCATTTGGCGAATTCCGCAGTTCATTTTCAGGGTCGTCGCCGGGGATATTTGGAGTATATTCACGCTCATCCCTGTAAAAAAAGGAATAATCAGAATTGTTATCAAGGGGTAATGCAAGCCGGTAACCCAGTGTAGCCGAGAGATTCAGCCCATTAGCCAGGTCAATTTTATTCGTGATGTATGCCTGGTTTTGCTGATAAAGCTTCAGGTAATTCCTGCGAAAAAACAGGGAGGCTAATGAATTTATGGTTGTATTGATCCCTGTTTCACCATTGTAATCAGCTGACTCGCTGCCTACGTGGAAATGCAAATTCCCAATTCTCATGGGAGCATAATCATAATTAATATCTGTCCACCACATGACACGATTGCGGCTGAAGGCATATGCTATTCCCGGATCAATTTTCAACTTGTGTGCAGAATCGATCTTTTGTTCCAAACCAAAAGTTTGCCTGTAAACAAACCCATCAACCGTATTGAAATCAATTTTTTTAAATCCGATAAGACCATTGTAGGTAATTTGCAGGGTTGAATCGAATGCATAGAACCTGGTTTTGCCAAACAAAACATTCATCACCTTACCTAATGGCTTGTTTGAACTGCCCATCATGATTGAATCACGCCCTGAAAGGGTATCCCCTGGGATCGTACCCTTTGAATCTTTCATACCCGGCAGTTTCGATTCAATGGTGGTAAGAGGAATTGGCCGCATGGCGTTCCAATAAGCAGTATCCTTTTTAAGGGCCCCCTTTTCAATATCTACCTTTTCAATGGGATCCTTAATCTCGAGAGATTTTGTCCCTGAAGTATCTTCTTTTGATTCGACTGTCATCAGGGTTGACAATTTCACCATATCCCTATTCGTGAGTTTTTCCTTTGCCAGCAATTCCTCTATTTGCTGTTGGTTCTTCTGCTTTTTAATATCGGTTTTTGTCTGTGCGGTTACTTTTTCTTTAATGATGGCTTCTTCATCTTTGGTTTCCTTCACGCGGGTTTTATCATTCAAAATCACCAGGCTGAATTTTACCGAGCTGGCATATTTAAAATTGGCTTTTATTCCCATAATGTCAGCATCCACATTAAAGTGGTAACTGATTGGAAGCCACGCACTGCTTTTTACGGGAGAATAAATAGTCTTATAGCTCAGGTCTCCAAAAAACATATGCTGTGAAACATCTGCCGAATGCAAACACCATAGTCTGTCCAATATATACAAAGTCCCGGATAATAATTGCTGATTATTATGTTTAGGTGTAACCCTGATTTTAAAAATGGTATAATCCCCTTCATAAAAAAAGCCTTCATAACGATAATTGTAAAAGCTGAATGCATTGGGAGCCAGTGGGGTTGTAAAATTTTCTATTTCAGGTTCATACAGGCTGGAACGGATTATATTCATTGGATTTACATTGTTATCATTTCCTGGAAATGTACTATGAAATGATACCACTTTTTGATCGTATTGATCCGGAGCCCTAAAGTGCAACTGGTTTAAAGATTCCTCCAGATAAACATCCCCGCTTTTCAGCACATTCTTCTTCCCGTTAATTTCAGTGTTTTTTGCAATGATTTTGGGAATTTTAATCAGGTAAATGGTTCCCCTGAGATAAACTTCCGCCTGATATTCCTTCACCTGGTTCAAATGGAAAGGTGCCCTGGCGATTACCTTGCGCATGATTGCATAGGCAGGATCCTCTTTCCCGGGCGTGATAACCACTTCTTTCATCTCAACTGGCTGCGCATTCATCTGAATGTCAAGGTCTATATATTCTGCAGAAGTCGTTATTTTACGTTTTACCACATAATATCCCAGGGCCTTAAATACCAGAGAGTGTTTTCCGGCTTCCAGTTTCAGGTCATAATATCCTTCCGCATTGCTGGTTGTTCCGGCATAGGTGGTTTCATCATAAATGGCAGCAAAGGGAACCGGAGTGTTTGTGGCATCTGTTAACTTCCCCCGGATACCCTGGGAAAAGCCTGTATTGCAATATGACAGGAACAGAAAAAAGAACAGCAATCGAACAGGCATGGGATTTCGGTATAAAAATGTTTGACGATTTAAGTCCGGTATTGTTACAAAGATAGAAAGCCATTACTATGTTGAATTATCAAAATCCAATTCAAATTGTTCATATTATTTTAAATTGAATCATACAGTAGCCTAGAGCATATTATCAGAATTGTTCCAGGTTTCTGCATTGAATCAGACTTTAACTTAAAACCAACTGTCATGAAATACAAGTATCTCCTGTTTATAACTGTTTTGTATAATGCCAGTCTTCTGGCCCAGGTCCCAAATCCCCAATATGATAAAAAACTGGCTGATTCATTGGGAGCGGATGAATACGGAATGAAATCCTACATTTTTGTTATTTTGAAAAGCGGAACTTACAATCCAACAGATAAACAACTCCTGGATAGCTTATTCAGGGGACACATGGATAATATTAACCGCCTCGCCCATATAAATAAACTGGTCGTTGCCGGTCCTATTGGAAAAAATGACCACAATTACAGGGGCATATTTATTTTGAACGTAAAAACTACTGATGAAGCAAAAGAGTTGCTGGATACCGATCCTACAATAAAGAATCATATATTTGAAGCTGAGTTATATGAATGGTATGGTTCTGCAGCCCTGCCTTTATATATGAAAGATGATGAGAGAATTGCCAAATTGAAATTTTAAAATAAAATCCCGATATCAAAAGGAAGGAAACAATTTAATACACAGGTTGTTTTTACGTGTCAATCAATTATCCATGAAAAGCAATCTTAACCGATTGGCAAATGCCAATAGTCCATATCTGCGTCAACATGCAGATAACCCTGTCGACTGGTTTCCATGGGGAGAAGAAGCCCTTACAAAAGCCCGGGAGGAAAACAAGCCACTGATCATCAGCATTGGCTATGCAGCCTGTCACTGGTGCCATGTAATGGCACATGAATCCTTTCTTGATGCAGATGTCGCTGCTTTCATGAATGATCATTTTGTATGCATTAAAATAGACAGGGAAGAAAGACCTGACATCGATCAGATTTACATGGAGGCTGTTCAGCATATCACCGGAGGAGGCGGCTGGCCTTTGCACGCTTTCACCCTGCCTGACGGGCGTCCTTTCCATGGCGGGACATACTTTCCCCGGCTTCAGTGGCTCGACCTGCTCAAAAGAATACAATCGGTTTATGAAAACCACTTTGCCGATCTGGAAACACAGGCAGAAACGCTAACATCGGCCATTCAAACAAATTTGTTTACCGTCCCGGCTTCTGCGGAAAATAATCATTTCAGCAGAGAGCAGTATGATTCATTCATTGATGGATGGGAAAATCTAATGGATAAGAGAGAAGGCGGATTTTCTTCTGCCCCGAAATTTCCCATGCCGGTGGTTTGGGAATTTCTTTTACAATATCATTATATCACGGGAAATGATTCTGCCTTGAACCATGTGAAAAATACGCTGGAAGCGATGGCCAAAGGAGGAATTTATGACCAGATAGCAGGTGGATTCTCAAGATACTCAACCGACAAATCATGGAAAATCCCGCACTTTGAAAAAATGCTGTATGACAATGCCCAACTGATCAGCCTGTATGCCCGGGCATACCAGGTAACAAATAATCTGGAATTTGCCGGCATTGTAAGGGAGAGCATCGCTTTTTGTGAACGGGAATTAATGAACAGAGAGGGTGCATTTTATTCATCACTTGATGCTGATAGTGAAGGAGTGGAAGGCAAATTCTATACATTTACCGCCAAAGAATTCAAAGAATTGCTGGATCCCGAAGTCTCACAATTATTGGCTGCATTCTACCAGGTGACTGATGAGGGAAACTGGGAACATGGCCGGAATGTTTTATGGCGGAAAAGAACATATGCTGAATTTGCCTTGCAGAATGACATAAGCGGAGAATCATTCGAAAAAATGCTCCGGAGTGCACATGATCAGTTGATGGCCGCCAGGGCACAAAGAATCAGACCCTCAACAGACGAAAAGATAATTACCGCATGGAATGCTTTAATGATAACGGCTTATATTGATGCATTTCATGCCCTGGGAACTGCCGGTTTCCTGGATTCAGCTAAAAGGCTGGCTCATTTCATTGAACAGCACATGTTCTCAGCAGAAGGATATCTCCTGCGCAGTTACAGGGATGGAAATGCAATGATCCCCGCCTTTCTGGATGACTATTCACTTCTGGCCAAAAGCTTGATCCGATTGTATGAAGCAACATTTGACCTGCATTGGCTTGATTTGAGTCATGATCTTACCCGGTTTGCCATAGAGCATTTTTCTGATTCCGGTAATTCACTTTTCTATTATACAAGTGATCTTTCTGAAACCCTGATTGCCCGTAAACATGAGATCCCTGATACGGTTATTCCGTCCTCCAATTCAGTGATGGCGCATGTATTGATCAGACACGGACATTTTTATGATAATCCCTCTTATGTATCCCGGGCCATCTCACTTTTGAAGCAGGTATTGCACGATAATTCCAGTCACAATCCCTATTATGCCCATTATGCAATGGCCGTGGGATTGATTGCCTACCCGGTTAACGAAATTGCAATCACCGGAGAAAAAGCAGGCGAAAAAAATCTTATCTTGCAAAAACATTATTTGCCCACCTCCCTGTTTTCAGGAGGTATTAAAGAAAATTTGCCCTTGCTCAAAAATAAGCTGGTACCAAATGCCACGAAAATTTATGTTTGCAGGGATAAAACATGCAGTCTGCCGGCGGATGATGCGGAAACAGCATTAAATCTCATACGCTGATCCAACATGGAACTTGTTTCGGGTGATATCAGGCTGAGGCCATTCCGTTTGTCGGATGCTGACAAATTGACTGAAATGGCCAACAATATAAAAATCAGCCGTAATCTGAGGGATGGTTTTCCGCATCCCTATACACATGAAGATGCGGTTACCTTTATCCGGCATTGCCTGGATATGTCGCGAGATACCTTTTTCGCGATTGAATTCAGGGGAGAGCATGTTGGGAATATCAGCCTCAGCCCCTGCCAGGATGTATACCGCAAATCGGCTGAAATAGGGTATTTCGTTGCAGAACCATTCTGGAACAAAGGGATTGCTTCAGCCGCCGTGAAAATAATTATTCAATTCGGTTTTAATAACCTGGGAATGATGCGCATACAGACGGGCGTTTACGAATACAATCCCGCCTCCCAGCGGGTGCTTGAAAAATGCGGATTCGTAAAAGAAGGGGTTTTTAAAAAAGCCATTTATAAAGAAGGCGGACTGTGGGACGAAGTGCGGTTTGCAATTCTTAACCCGGAAATCAAGAAATAAAATCTGCGAAATCCTGCGAAAATCTGCGAGAAAAAAAGACCCCGATATTATGAATTAATCTGCGTGATCTGTGAGATCTGCGAGAATGATGGTCTTTGCGATCGGCGAACATTTTTGTAAATTTATTCCTGACAAAAATCCCCTGTTCATGGGTAACCTTTTCAGCAGAACATTTTTCCTGATTTTCCTGTTCTGTTTCGTCATTCATTTGCTGCGCCCAGACAATACACGGTTTTATACTGGACAATAAAACAAAACAACCAATACCCTTTGCCAATGTATATTTCAATGGCACCTATATCGGTACCTCAGCGAATGAGTCAGGCGAATTTTATTTAACATTAAAAGAGGAAAATCCACGACCTATTTCAGCCACTTCAGTCGGATATTATTCAATGACCCTGTATGATTATCAAATCGATTCCATGATATTCATATGGTTGGACCCCAAGTTATATGATATTGCAGCGGTTATTATCCGGGCGGATAAAATGCCGAGGTCTGACAGGCCGGATTCAATGCCCAGATCTAAAAAGGAAAAAATGTTCAGGGAAGAATTTTTAGGAAAAGATTATAATGCAACCAGATGCCGGATTGTGAATATGGAAGATATCGTCCTGGTTTATAATGACAGGAATAAATCGTTGAGCGCCTATTGCAATGAACCGATCATTATTGAAAATAACGCTTTGAAATACAGGATCAATTATTTTCTCGATCAGTTTACAAGCTCAGAGGATTCGGCTTTTATGGGCGGAACTTATTACTTCAGTGAAATTCCTTATTCACATACCCGGTTAATTTCTGATCGGAGAAAAAATACCTATCTCGGTTCACGGATGCATTTTATCAGGTCATTATGGGAAAATCGGCTGGAAGAAGAAGGATTTAAAATGAATATCGTGGATTCATGCAAAATAGGGTATGCCAATCTTGTAGTAGATTCAACAGCTCAGGAAAAGTTTCTGGGACAGGATAAAAACATTCGAGTGTTATATCCCGAAAAATTTCAAAGGAGTTTGTTGATATTTAATAAAAAGAGAGTTCTCATTGAAAAGTCAGGATACTTTGATCCACATGGACTAAGATGGTCCGGCTTTATGGCATCCCAAAGAATGGCCGATCTGCTACCCTTTGAATATGATGTATCTGAATAAGTAAAAGCTTTTTTTAGTATACTTACATCAAGAAAACTATTTATCAATTATTTTACCATGAAACAAAAAGCCCTCCTCCTTATGTTGCTTCCGTCATTCCTGTTGGCACAAACAGGCAAAGTGATGGATAATCTTTCCATGCCAAGCAAAATACTGAAAATGGAACGCAAATATGCCATTTATCTGCCGCCTGATTATGAGACTTCCCAACGAAGTTACCCGGTATTGTATCTTTTGCATGGAGGCGGAGATGATCAAACCGGCTGGGTGCAGTTTGGAGAGGTCTTGCATATTGCAGATAAAGCCATTAACCAGGGTAAATCCACACCGATGATTATAGTAATGCCTGATGCCAATACAGGACAACGGGGTTATTTCAACAGCATCAATGGTCAATGGAATTACGAGGATTTTTTCTTTCAGGAATTTATTCCGTTTATCGAAAAACAATATCGTATTAAAGCTGATAAAAGATACAGGGCAGTTGCCGGATTATCCATGGGAGGTGGAGGTTCGTTTATGTATGCCCTTCATCATCCCGAAATGTTTTCTTCAGCCTGTCCGCTGAGCGCTGCCACGGGCCCGGCTACCAAAGAGGAGGCCAGAGCTTATTACGAGCAGAGGGGTAATAAGGATTTCACAGAAGCCCAGCTCGATTCATATTATAAAAATCATAACGTTTTGTCTTTACTGGATACTGCATCCATTGCCAAAAATAAAACCGTGCGCTGGTATATCGATTGCGGTGACGATGATTTTCTGTATGAGGGTAATTGCCTGGTTCACATTGCTATGCGGAAACAGGAGATACCGCATGAATTTCGTGTTCGTGATGGATCACACAGTTGGGTATACTGGCGGGACGCCTTACCTGAAGTGTTGTTCTTTGTTTCACAGGCTTTCCACCAGTACTAGCAGGTAATACAGCACCTCCGGTGCTAAAGATCTTAACCACTAAGTGCTCAAAGGATTTTCACAAAGGAAACATAAAAGCATTTTTGCCACAAAGGCACTAAGACACTAAAAAAATACGAATTAAACCATAATTATTTCTGCCTCTGCGCAACCTCTGTGGCCTCTGTGGTTAATTTTGCGTTTAAAATTTCACTTCCCCGCTCATAAAATCCTCGATCTCCTTTCGAGTTGGAGCGGAAGGCTGGGCTCCCAGTCGGGTTACGGAGATTGCTGCAGCTGCCCCGGCAAAACGGACCGCTTCAGCCAGGGACTTTCCTTCAACCAGGGCAACAGCCAGGCTGCCACAATAAATATCCCCCGCTGCCGTGGTATCCATTGCTTTTACCTTGTAGGAAGGAACATGCTGACTAAAATCGGCTGTGGCAATAAACGAACCATTTGATCCCAGCGTGATCACCACCACCGGTGGTCCAAGTGCAAGGAGGGCACTGGCCGCATTGCGAATTTCTTCATCTGTTTCCACTTTTAACCCCGTGACCATTGAAGCTTCCACCTCGTTCACCACAAAGGCATATACCTGCTTCAGTACATCCTTGTTAAAGGGCATGGCAGGGGCCAGATTAAACAATACCTTCCTGCCATATTTCTTTGCCAGTTCAAACACATGATAGGTGGCTATGGGAGCAAGTTCCATCTGCATTACAATCATCCCGGCCTCAAGAAAAACATCCAATGCCTGGTCAATATGGGCAGGGGTAAGTTTATAATTTGAACCCGGGGCGACAGCAAGATAGTTGTTGCCTTCTTTATCAAGCATGATCAGGGCTGATCCTGTAGATGACTCCTTGTCCTTAAAAACATATTTTGTATCAATGCCATCCTTTTTAAAACTGCGTAATAGTTCTTCAGCATATAAATCTTCTCCCAGGCAGGTAATAAAAGTGACATCACCACCGGCCCTGGCTGCGCCCACCGCCTGGTTTGCGCCTTTCCCCCCGAAATTTTGCATAAAAACACCGCCGGTCACAGTCTCACCAAAGGAGGGAAGTTTATCAGACTTAATCAGGAAGTCAACATTTGTGCTTCCGATCACCAATATCTTATGACTCATATCTGCTTGTTGTTGATTTAAATCTTAGCCAGAATGATCAGCACCAGTCCGATGATAAACAGGGCAAACATGGAGGTGATCAGCTTATTGGTTCCCTTGGGAGCCTGGGCGAATTCCTTCCAGATGAATACTCCCCAGGCGGCAGCAATCATTGTAGCGCCTTGTCCCAACCCATATGATATTGCAAAACCGGCCTGTGAAGATGCGATCAGGTTAAACGACATGCCGATACACCAGATGACTCCTCCGGCAATTCCGACCAGGTGGATCCTTGGTGTTCCTTCCCTGAAGTAAGTTGAATATTTAACAGGTTCACCCTTGATGGGCTTAATCATGAAAAGCGTATTCCATAAGAAATTGGACAGAAAAATGCCAACCGTAAAAATAAACATCGCCGAATAGGACGTGATCTTTTCTGCCTCAGGAGTGACCACATTTTCAACCATGGAAGCTGCAACAAACCGGTAGAAAAATCCCATCAGGATACCTGAGAAAATAGACAGCAGGATACCTTTTCCAATCGATCGCTTGCCGGCCGGCAATTTTCCATACGCTACAGCATCCACAAGGATTGCCATAACAACCAGGGTGAGACCAAAAAACAATAAATAGGGATCACCTACCGGGATTGCAAGATAATTCACTACCACGCCGATAACCAGGGCAAGGCCAACCGCAATAGGAAAAGCTACTGCCATACCGGCTATATCGGTCGCGGCAACAATTAACAAATTGGAAAGATTAAAAACAACCCCGCCAAGCAATGCCGAGCCGATTGAAATGGCTCCCGCCTGTGCAAGGTCAGCCATAAAACTCCTTCCATCATCACCTGTACTACCCATTGTTAAAGCCAGGATAAGGGAGGTAATTACCAATCCAATGGAATAATCCCAATAAAACAATTGAAAAGGCCAGTGTTTTGGCGATAGTTTCATAGTATTTGCCCATGATCCCCAGCATAGCATGGTGATCACACAGAAGAAAATAGCCAGTGAATAGGAGTTTATGATAAACATAGTTGGTAGTTGATAGTTGTTAGTTGATAGTTGTTTAAAGATATAATATATTTTACAGAGTAGAGATCAATATTTAATGGATATGTGGAGACGGGTTTGAAACCCGTCTGTACACTATTTTTCTCCGAAACGAATAGATGCTTCGGTTAGTATGGTTTCCGTGGCGGTAGCGCCGGAACGGGTGGCACCGGCTGCCTTCATTTTCAGCAAATCATCAAGTGTCCTCACTCCGCCGGCACACTTAACCTGAACTTCAGGACCCGAATATTTTCGCATAAGCTCAACATCTTCCACTGTAGCTCCCTTGTAATTGAAATTCCCGTCAGGGAGTTTGACAAATCCATATCCAGTGGATGTTTTTACAAAATCAGCGCCTGCCCGGGTGCAAATGCGGCACAACGTAATCTTGTCCTCCGTTTTGGTGATGTAGTCGGTTTCAAATATCACTTTTACTATTGCTGAATGCTTATGACTTATGTCCGCTACTGCTTTGATCTCCTTTTCCACATAAGCCCAGTCTCCTCCAAGTGCTTTTCCAATATTGATCACCATATCTATTTCTGTGGCGCCGTCCAGGCAAGCCTGCTCTGCCTCGAAAACTTTAACGGCCGTCGAACTGTTGCCATGCGGAAAACCAATGACACAGCCTGTTTCAACAGCGGTTCCCTTAAGTTGCTCAACTGCCATTTTAACAGCATAAGGTTTAACACAAACCGAAGCCACACCATATTTTTTCGCCACCGCGCATTGCTTTATCAGATCATCATCGGTATGCGTGGGTTGAAGAATCGAATGATCGATCATTTTTGCCAATTCTGTAACTGTAGACATATATTTATTTTTATTGATTAATATTTTGCTTTTAAAGCCTGTTTCCAATGGAATACTTGTTGGTGTTGCAAAGCAGCGAACTATAAATATTCAAATGTTCCCGGTTTGTATAAAATTTAAGGTAAATGTGCAGAAGCGGACTTCCGGCGATAATGCGCAGATGCCTCGCCACATCCTCCTCACAAAGTACTGAACGCAGATCCTCATCCACCCGGGTGATTTCAATGGCATAATTTACATTGAGTGTTTCAAAGAGCGATCCCTTTACGAAAGGCTTTGTACAGAACCGGGATAAATTCACATTTGAAATATAGGTCGATTCAAGCATTACAGGGTCATTTTCAACACACCTCAGTCTTTTCAGATAAATGCACCCTGCCTTCTGTTCCAGGTTATCGAGAGGATAAAAAAAAGGTTCATTCCAGCGGGAGATAATGGGTTTCTCGATCATAAACGTATTAACCGCAAGTTTTTTTTCACTTACAATTTCAGAAAATCCCTTAACCGACAGCACTCCCAATGTGCGTCGCTGTTGCCTGGCAACAATACTTCCCTTTCCTTGTTTTTTAAGAATATACCCCTCCCTGACCAGCTCGTTCAGCGCATGCCTCACAGTTGAACGGGTAACCGAATGCAAATGCTGAAGCTCATTTTCCGATGGTAACAGATCGCCTTCCCTGTAAATCCCTGCCAGAATCTGGGACTTGATGTTTTGCTGCAATTTGCGGTAAAGCGATTCCATGGATTAATTTATTTCCACAATGGTAAAAAAAATAACTTGTACGTACAAGTTATTTTTTATAATATTTTTCATTTATCTCAATTTTAGACTGTTGTTATTTAAATTTTGTAGGTATGTGTTAATTCAAGGCCCGTTAGCTATTATACTTCACAGGCAGTTGCAACAAGTAATGGATAAAATAAAATATTCTTGAAATATTCCATTAATTTTAATCGTCAGCATGAATTGAAAAATCTACGGAAAGTTGATCATAAATCCAATTACATGATAAGACCTCTGCTTGTTTTCGGTTCGGTTTTGTTCCTCATCGCGGCATGCAAAAATGAAGATCCGCTCATCATGTCGGCCAATACAAAAGCGGACATAAGCCGTATGCTGGAGGTACAGAAGAACCTTACTAATCAAAGTCAGGTGCCGATCTGGGATATATTCGCACAGCCCCTGTCGATAAATGAAAAGCAGGCTCTTGAGTTTTTGTATGCCTACATGCCCCTCAGCGACCTCGCCGATTATACTCCTGAGTTTTTTCTTGCCAATATTAAACAGAGTTTAAAAGCAAGGGAAGACTTTTCCTGGTGTAAAACCGAGCCTGAGGAAATCTTTTTGCATTTCGTACTTCCCCTTCGGGTGAACAATGAAAACCTGGATTCCTTCCGTCTTATAATGTATGATGAAATTAAGGCGCGGGTTAAAGGATTGCCGATGGCAGAAGCCGCATTGGAAATAAATCATTGGTGTCATGAAAAGGTAACCTATCATGCTACAGATATCCGCACCAGTGCACCCCTAAGTACAATTAAAAAATCATTCGGCCGGTGCGGAGAGGAGTCCACATTTGCAGTGGCAGCCATGCGGACCGCTGGCATTCCTGCCCGGCAGGTATATACTCCGCGATGGGCTCATGTGGATGACAACCATGCCTGGGTGGAAGTATGGATAAATGGCAAATGGAACTATATGGGAGCCTGTGAGCCGGAACCTGAACTCAACCAGGGATGGTTTACCGAACCTTCCAGCCGGGTTATGCTTGTGCATACCCGGGTGTATGGAAGGTATACTTTTGATAATGAAGTAATCACTGATGCCGACCGGTTTTCGGAAATTAACCTTACAGGCAGGTATGCTCCTGTTAAACTCCTCAAGGTGCTGGTTAAGGATATGGACGGGCAGCCTGTACAAGGCGCCAGGGTGGAATTTGGACTATACAATTATGCGGAATTTTATCCCATCGCAACAATGCATTCGGATAAATCAGGAAACGCAAAACTTACTACCGGGCTGGGTGACCTTTTAATCTGGGCTTCGAAGGACGGCTTATTCGATTACCGGATGACATCCGTGGCTATAACTGACACGATTGCTCTCCTTCTCAAAAAAAGAGATTTACCCGTGCATACCGAATTATATGATCTGATCCCTCCGCATGCCCGAAAAATAAACAACCGGCTTTCAGAGGAGCAAAAAACGGATAATACGAGGCGGATTGGACAGGAAGATTCCATTCGCAGGCTGTACATGGGAACCTTTAAGGATCACCGCTGGTCCGACTCCCTGGCCGTAAAAACAGGACTAAGCAGGGATACGGTCATAGCTGTCTTTGACAAGGCTTATGGAAACTGGCCCGAAATCACTTCCTATCTTGAAAAGAATATTGCCGGGTATAAAGGCACCGTGCTTGAGCTGTTAATGCAGCTATCAGACAAAGATTTGAGTGATGCCAGGGAATCCGTTCTTACAGGTCATTTGCGCCATACTTTCCGTCGTGATAGTTTGGATCCCGGCGTGTTTGAAAAGTATGTGCTTTCTCCCCGTATTGCTGATGAAAACCTTTCCGACTGGCGGGGTTTTCTCAGGGAAAAGATGGAATCTATCACAGGACTGTTGAATAAGGATTTACGTTCATTAACTGGCTGGATTCAAAAAAACATAACCGTGGATGATGAAGCAAATCTGCACTCAAGAACAGCAATTTCGCCGATCGGAGTATATAACCTGAGGGTGGCTGACCGGATCTCACGTGATGTGTTTTTTGTTGCCTGTTGCCGTTCCCTTGGCATTCCGGCACGCATTAATCCTGTGACCCACGTGACAGAATATTATTATGGGAACAGTTGGTATGAGGCCGACCTGGATCAGGAATCATTAACACAGCCAGCAAAGGGATTTCTTCGGCTCACTGAATCCGTAAATCCTTTTATGCCGCAATACTATATTCATTTTACACTGGCAAAACTCACAGATGGCCATTTTGTTACGCTGGAATATGAAGAAGGCCGGAAACTATCTGATTTCCCTGTTTCCATGCCGGTGGATACAGGCAGATATATGCTGGTAACCGGTAACAGGCTTGAAGATGGCAGTGTACTGAACTCCCTTACATTCTTTCATATTGAAAAAGATAAACAGGTCCGTGTTCCGGTTTTTATCAGGCTGATCCCGAATCTGAAATCTCCAATCGGTAAACTGGACATGGATGCGCTGTTACTTTCTATACCAGGTCAGGTAAATCCAAATAAACTAAGTGCCCTGGCCGGGGGTAAAAAACTGATCATCCTGGTCGCCGATCCGGATCAGGAACCCTCACGTCATGTGCTTGATGAACTGGCAGCGTATAAAGATCACTTCAATAAATGGGAAGGCAGTTTTTTGCTGGCCATGCCCCGAAATAAGAGCACGGTGGTAAGTGTATTAAAACCTTATGCCCTGCCGAATGAAAATGCCCAGGGAATTGATGTGAATAATAATATAAGTAAAGCTATAGAAAAACTTTATGGCCCTGGCCTTTCGGATAAATTACCATTGGTTGTCCTCTGTGATCAGGATGGATTGGTTTACTTGTTCTCCGCAGGCTACAAGATCGGATTGGGTGAACAACTGTTAAAACTTACACGGTAAGATTTTTCAATTCCATTTTGTTTATTAATTTCATTCTTTAAATTTGCAAAAACCTTAAGCATATGTCCAAAGAAAAATCTCCATCCAAGGAAAAAGAAAAGAAAGAGGCAAAATTAAGCCTGAAGGAAAAACGAGCTGCCAAAAAGGAAAAACGCGGCAATAAAAAGTAAAAACAGGGGTGGTGAATATTTTTTCACCACTTTTTTTTTGTCCATTTAATAACTCCAGGACGATTTTTTCGTAAATAGATGAATTACTAAATCCATACGAATGAAAAAATTTTTACTTGTTATTTCCTTTTTAACTTTTCTTTTTTTTAACGGACTATCACAGGTAACCAGCGTCAGCCAGGCCCAATCCATATTTATTTACAATTTTTCGTGGCTCATACAATGGCCGGCGGGCAGCTCCACGGGTGAGTTTGTAATTGGTATAATCGGCGATAATGAATTATATACCAATCTCTTATCATTCGTTGCGAATAAGAAAGTCGGGGCACAATCCATTGTTGTAAAGAAATTTGAAGATCCTCAGAGTATTTCCCGCTGCCAGATTTTGTTTGTGGGGGATTCAAAAATTTCCAGGTTCCCGGATGTGATCAGCCGTATTCAGGACTTCAACAGTCTGGTGATTACAGAAAAGAGAGGAATGATCAATTCAGGTTCTGCCATCGATTTTGTATTGGTGGAGGATAAGCTGAAATTTGTAGTGAACCCTGAAAATGCCATAAAATATAACCTTACTGTAAGCGAGTCACTGGAGGATATGGCCTATAAAAACTAAACCAGCCACCTGGTCTGGTAAGCTTCAAAGCATATTTCATTCTTTTCACCGTATGTTTGCTCTTCCAGCAGATCATAACCCTTATGCGGAATGGAAGTTGCTTCAATATTGAGATTTTGAGATGAAGCGGTAATATTGCTTATACAATAAATCTTTTCTCCGTTTGCCGGGTTTAGCCGGAAAAATCCAAAAAACGGATCGCCCAGATGCATCACCTTTTGCGGACAATCCGGATGAAAAGCCACAGTATTCTGACGGATGGCCATTACCCGGGTAAATTCTCCAAATATTCGAGCCTGTACCGTATTATCTGACAGAATATTCAGGATTTTTCCCTCATTCCATTTTTTACGGTTTATACTTCTGGCCATTCCGCTGTTCCTGACCCCGTCATAATCATTCTCACTGGCAAACAGGCTCTGGATATAAACAGCAGGTATCCCTTGCATGGCCAGCATAATGAATTGCGAGGCAAGGAACCGCTTTTCGCCCAGGTTATCAATTCCATTCATTGTTCCAGCCATGGCACTGTAATAAGTGATATTCATTTCATAGGGTCCCGTTGACCCGTCGGGGTTGGTTTTAACACTCAGGAGACCGCCGAAGTTCTTTATCCCGCCAATCAGTCGTTGAATTTCATTATTGGGAAGAATGCCTTCAAGGGGCCTAACTCCGATGCCATCATGAGATGCGGTAAAATTCAGAAAGGTTTTATTCTTGCCTGCAGGCGGTATGCTCTCAGCCCAATTTGTAAGATACTGCGAATTGCCCGAGAACAATGTGTAAAGTATTAGTGGAGGAAGGGTGAATTGATATACCATATGCGCTTCATCGTCCTGGCCAAAATAACTCCAGTTGTCGGAATTGGGTACGTTGGTCTCCGTTAGAATAATCACCCGGGGATTTGCGTAAGTTCCAATTTCCCGAAGCAACTTAACGATCTCATGGGTTTTATGATGGTGCAGGCATGAACTTCCAATTTCCTTCCATAGAAAAGCAATGGCGTCCAGACGAATGATCCTCGCTCCTTTGCCGATATAAAATAACAGAATGCGGATCATTTCAATCAGCACATCAGGATTTGCAAAATTAAGATCTGCCTGGTCAGCGCTAAAGGTTGTCCACACTTCTTTTTTCCCTGAGCTCGTGCTAAATTCAGTGAAGAGGTTGGTACTCCGGGGTCTCACTACCAAATGATAATCTGCATCCGGGATCTTTTCAATAAAGTAGTCCTTTCCGGGTACCTTACCAGAACAAAAATTAAGGAACCATGGATGGCTTGATGAAACGTGATTCAACACCAGATCGAACATCAGGCTATAATCCCTGCCCAACCCTTCAATATCCTCCCAACTGCCCAAACCGGGATCTACGCCATAAAAATCACTGACGGCAAACCCATCGTCAGACGTTGAAGGAAAAAATGGCAATACATGAACGCAGCTTATTTTTTGTCCCATTTTATCCTTGAGAAACCGGCGCAGGGTGATCAATGGCTTTTCACCGGGCCTCACAATTGTATCTCCATAAGAAATCAATATTACATCCCGCTCATTCCACAAGGGTCCGTCCCCAGGCATGTCTTTGATAAGGCCGGTAATACGGTTCACATGACCTTCGCTGAAGCCTTCCGGATAAATTGATTGCAGCCGTCTGGCCAGCTTACCCGAAAAATCATTGATATCCTGATGGGCAGTCATTCGAAATTAGAAAAGACTTTTCGTAAATATATTGGTGATCAGCGGAGAAAGAAATTTTGATATAATCTTATGTCCTAGCTTTTCCGACAAAATTGCCAGATTATGACTTACAATCTGGTTCCTGTATGCCATGTTTGTTGTCAGTTTAAAAGTTTTTTCAATTAATGCCTCATCCAAAACACTATCCTCGATAAAAGGCATATTGAAACCCAGCGGTTCAAGATCAGTTTTATAAATATCATATTTGTTTATTACAACAGGGAGACCGGCTGCTATCATTTCAAGCAAATTATTGCCAAATCCCTCCGTCTCGCTGAAGTATGTGCCTATTCCCCCAAAAGAGGCCACAATGCCAGGAATTTCAAAAAAATTATAGTATTTCTTGTCAACAATAATATCACGGTGTGAAAGAATATGGTTTTCACCGAAAATCATAAAAACCTGATGATCTACAAATGATTTGCTTATATGCTGAAAGTAATCCTGCAGGTATTCTTTGTACTTGACCTGTTCATCGCCCGAGTGCCCGCTGATGAGCAAGGCAATGCATTTACGCTGTCCTTCGCGTGCAAACCGCTCTGCAAGCTTAAAAGCAAGATCAATGGCCACTTCTATCTTCTTTCGGGGAACTATGCGGGTGTGCTGCAAAAGAATCAGGGTATCCTTCATTGAATAACCACCGGCCTTAACCATATCCTCGAGACCGATGTCCTTGAGGAAGGATTGATTGTATGAATCCTGCGGTGGAAAATTCAGTGAATTGCCGGTCCATTTGCAGGCTTTCCAGTCCCAGTAAATATCATGCGTATTAGGGATAACCGTTGTCCGGTCCGTGAAAAATGAATCCTTCGGACTGGCATCATATTCCCTGAATACCCTCCGGGCCAGTTCCGATTGTGTTGAATTGATGAACACAATGCCGTCGATCAAGGTTCCTGGCAGATATTTCAAAAATTTTTTTATGATGGGATTCGGATTGGCAAATTGTTCCCGTTCAAAATAGGAATCATGCCACCACACCAATACTTTGGGCCAGATGATATTTTGCTTCCGAAGATCCTCAATATAGTAACCAAGTCCCACTGCAGTAATGAAATTATAAGGATGCGAGGTATTATGGGCAATCAGGATATCAATGCTGTTCCGTTTCACAAAATCCGCGATGATGTCCCTTGCTAAAAGTCCGTTTTCATGAATGAGCTCCTCCAGGGATTTGTTCGCTTCTTTGCTGAACTGACTGACAATGATCTTGTTTATTTCACTTTTATGCCAGAATATTTCATGGGTCTCAGCGTTAAAACGGGGCGATGAATGGGCCGCCATAAAAAAAATATTGCCAAGACCGATACCCAGGTCCTTAACCATAGCATTTACCGACTGGTCGATTACGATGGATACGCCATCATTTTTTCCAATGAGTGAATGGATGATCCCATAGTGGAGATGTGAAATATCCATCAGTTTAGGATAGTTAAAAGTTGCATCAGATCTGTGATAATAAAATCAGGTACTACCTTTCTCAGCTCCGGTTTATCCTGCCTCAGTCTAAGAGATTTTGTATCTCCTGCGAACAATGCAGTTTTAAAACCCGTAAGAAATGCCGGAAAAATATCCCTGAACATATCATTCCCGATGAACAGGATCTCATCCGCAAAAAGGCCATACTTGCGCTGGCATTGATCTTTCAACAACTGAAAAAGATAGAGATCGGGTTTTGACCGCATATGTTTATAGGAAAATACGGTGAGATCAGGATCAAACGGGGCTACCTCCTCATTTTCCGATACAGAATCATGTAGAAAATAATTGAGTATGACCGGTGTATAAAACTGGGCATTTGAAATGATGCCCAGTGGATATTTTAGCGATGCAAGGCGGTTAAGCAATTCCTTCATCCCGGGCATGGGGTAAATGCGATTACTGAGCACTTCAAAAACAAAAACAAAACATTTTATGCACAACGGATCTTCAACAATGAGTTGGTCAAGATTTTGATGCGCTTTGATAATATCCTCCCAAATCTGTGAGATATTAATTTCAGGATATGGCTTGTCCTCAGTACGTTCCTGTTCATGAAATTCTTTCACTGACTGCCTGAATTCGTTAAGGATTTGCTGGAGCAATTCCCTTGATGCTTCCCCATTTTCAGCAAATTTGATATCGGAAGCATTGAACGCCTGCATCAGGATGTCTGTTGAAAGAACCGATTCGTCAATATCACCCGAGGCAGAAATGAGCAGGGTTCCATATACATCAAAAACAAAGGCCTTTATCCCGGTATCTTTTCTGATAAACGGTTTCAGTAAAGTAGGTACTGGCTTTAAAGTGACCGATTCACCCAGAAATGTTTTTATATAGGGTAAGTAATCTTTTACCATAATTAGTTGTTGAAAAATGTTTACGAATTATCAGCCTGTTTTTTCGGATCAACTCCGGTTCAACATCATCAAATAGAGAATTTAAAAAAAGGTTTGATCTCAAAATTATTTCCTTTTCACGAGATGATCCCAATAAATGCAAAATAAGATTTTCCTGCTCTCCTGTTTCAAGATCCCTGAAATCACAGTTACCGGCAACTGTTCCAACCTCTATCCTGTCATACAAACGCGGAAATTCGAGTTTATATTTCCTGAGATCATCCGTTATGCATGGAATATCTCTGCCCGATACCGGTGTTCCTGCAAGCCAGGGTTCAAGATAAACCATTCCGAATCCTTCTCTTAGGCTTGTAGTTATGCAAAAGTCGGAAATTCTTATCAAATCTTCATGGTTTACAGTCACTCCGGTTTCAAATTTTACCTGAATTCTGTTTTCTTCGCAAAAATTCTTCCATCGCATATATGCCGGTAATTCCAAAGGATTCCTCGGAGCCTGTGTTATATTGAACTGACAGGTTCTTTCAAAAAGAACTGCCAGGAGAATGCACTCTCCGATATTTTTGCGCCGAATGGCACGAATAGGATAGGTAATGATCTTTTTTTCAGGATCCAGGCCAAGACGGGCAACAATATCAGCTTTCGTTTCATGCTTTCTTCGGGCATTAACAGATACCGGATTTTGAAGCAGGTGAACCCGGGCAGGTGATACACCATTTTCGAGTACCCGTTTATAATCGCAGGTATTCAACACGGCAAAATGGTAACCGGGCAGATCGGGATATAAAACCTCCCGGGATGAAAACCCGGATTGATCGAACATATTATTCAGTCTTTTCATATTCTCCGGCCTGTCCTCTGGAAAATCGTGGTAATGATTAACAATGCTGAATCCCTGCCTGGCCAGCTGATAAATGGCCAGTGTTAATGCAGGATTCTTACCCAGATTGGGATTATGGCAATGCAGAATAAAGCCCTTTGCATGCCGGATGATAAAGGACCGGATCATGGCCGCCTTATCTGTGAATCGTGAGACCTCACCTGATTCATCATACAGCATACAGTCATCTTCTATTACGGGAACTTCAGCAAAGTCTGATTCTGAAATGCTGCTTCCGCTCAATATGATCATCTCTGCATTTCTATTGGCTTTGGACAAACCCATTACCTGGGATTCAATGATCCGGGTTACGCCACCGGGATTCAAATGATAATGTAAAATGGCAATTTTCATTCAATCTGTTATTATTGCTGATTAAGCTATTCCATTTTTATCGCTTCTGCAATTTTTTGCAAAAATTTTTAGCCTTCCTATTTACCATATCTCAGATATTTCAAGGATAGTCCCAGGTTACTGTCAATTCGTCAAATACTTACTCATTCTGATGGATATAATTGTAACTTTGTTTCGTACCTGATACTAGATGCATGCGGTAAACATTAGCCGTTTGTAGTTGTTTACCCTACCAAATAAACCAGTTATGAAATCCAAACATTCATATATATTTTTGACCTTAAAGGCAGGTTCCCTTTTGGTCTTTTTGTTAATGTTTTCCCTGTTTTCCTTTATCGGAGACAGTACCGGAACCTCATCATTGGATGATGTTATCAGACTTAATCCCGATTGCAAGGTAAAGCGGCTATCGAACGGATCAGTCATTATATCAGCAAAGAATTTTGAAGGTATTGAAGAAAAACACAAGTTCACTGATTTCTATGCCGATCTGCTAATGGCTGCATACCGGAAACAAAAGACCGAGTATATTCTCACCAGTTTTTCCAAGAAATACTATATGTCACGTGATGAATGTCGACGTGAAATAAAACATGCGCTAAACGTGCTGGCTGAATGGAATATCGTTGAGCTTGACGACAGGATGGCTAACCGTTAAAGCGGGGTAGTCTTTATTGTGCGTGTGTTCTGACTGTAATTGGGAAATTCGTCAACCGTTATTCTCAAACTGAAAGTGACATAGTAGTCATTTACACGCTGAAACATGTATTCTATTTTGTTGCCTGAAATTTTGGCCATTTCAATGAGTCCAAGTCCTGCGCCTCCCTTTTGTGAAAACTGACCGTTTGTGATGGTATCTTTGTAATATTCCTTTATGCCCTGGGGAGTAAGATTATTCAGGTAAATGAGTCTTTTTTCAAGCGACTCCATTTTATTATATTCAAGAGTATTGCAGGAATTAATGAAATACCTGTCCCTTTCTTTGATTACGGAGAAAAGCGGGGTAAATACCTTGTCATTCCCGTCTGTCTGCACGGGGTATTCCCTGTATTTCATCAGGTTTTCAAGGGATTCAATCATTACAAGAAGTATTTTTTTGTAGGTTCCGATTTGAATTCCAAGAATGGGCACGTGATTCTTGAACTGATGAATTAGTTCTCCGATAGTATCATAATGTATGACACCACTATAATCAATTAAAATTACTCTTTCCAATGTCAATACAGGATCTGTCGGCTTGTTTCTGGTTTTTCATTTTTCCGGATAAACGATTGAACGAATTGTCACCTGCGTTTGTTACGATAATGACGGATAATATCCTTTATCTTCAGGTAGGTTAATGCCTTGAGAAGCTTCCACAGCCAGAAAATCGCATCGTTCATTCTCAGGAACTGATGAATGGCCCCTTATCCAGATAAATTTCACCCTGTGCCTGCGGTATGACTTCAGAAACCTGGCCCAGAGATCAGGATTTTTTTTCTTGGCGTATTGTTTTTTTTCCCATCCAAAAACCCAGCCTTTTTCCACTGAATCAGCCACATATTTTGAATCTGTGTAAATAGTGACCTCACAACCATCAATTTTCAGGGCTTCAAGCCCTGCACAAACCGCCATTAGCTCCATACGGTTATTGGTAGTCAATTTAAAACCTGAAGAAATTTCCTTGCGGTGCGATCCCGACATTAGCACTACTCCAAATCCGCCGGGACCGGGATTTCCGCTGGCTGCCCCATCCGTATAAATGATAATTTTATGTGGCATTGGGAAGTTGGATTCCTGTATTTGAAAGAAAAAGCCGGATGGCAATGGCAAGCAAAATAATCCCAAATACCTTGGTCATAATAAGGATGCCGGTTTGACCCAGCAATTTTTCAACGACCCGCGTGGCTCTCAATACAAAGTATACGAAGATCATATTTAAGGTCAAAGCAAAGAAAATCGTCCATAAGTCATAGGCTGCCTTCAGCGAAATAATGGTTGTCATGCTGCCCGCACCAGCAATCAGCGGAAAGGCAAGCGGAAATATGGATGTGTTTTTTATCGATTCGAATTTAAAAAACTCGATGCCCAATACCATTTCAAGTCCCAGAAACAGCAAAACAAAGGAACCGGCAATGGCAAATGCGCGAATATCAACACCGAAAAGTCTCAGGAAGGGTTCACCAATAAAAAGGAATAAAAGGAGAATAACATAGGCCACAAGGGTCGCCTTAGCGGCTTCAATCTCCCCGCTTTTTCTTTTTAATTCAAGAATAAAAGGTATTGCGCCGGTTATATCAATAACGGCGAACAACACCATGAATACTGAGAAAACATCTATTATTCTGACGTGCATGGTTATTTTTAATATTTAAATTTTAATGTAACTCGCTAAACTCTGCGACCTCGGCGGTAAAACTTTTACATACTCCCTGTAAAGCAATATACTCAAGATTTTCTCTCGTCCTGCAGATCCCGAGGATGCCTTCGCATGCAGATGAATGCTACTTTGTTCGATTCTCACGGATGAATTTCATTTCATTAATCAGGTTTGTTGCACCTGCAAATTTGTCAATAATAAACAAAACATACCTGATATCCACACAAATGCATCGCTGCAATGCGGGTTCGAATACAATATTGCTACTCATGGCCTCCCAGTTGCCGTCAAAGGCAAGGCCAAGCAGATTGCCTTCCCCATCAATAACAGGACTTCCCGAATTGCCTCCGGTTATATCATTTGTCGTAAGAAAGCATGTGGGCATGACCCCGTTTTCACCATAGGGACCATAATCCTTGTCACGATAAAGTTGTTTTAATTTCTCAGGAACCTTGAATTCGTGATTATCAGGATTCTCTTTTTCCATCACACCAGCGAGTGTGGTACGATAATCATAGTGTACGGCATCACGGGGAAAATAATCTTCAACTGTCCCATAAGTCAACCTCATGGTAAGGTTGGCATCAGGATAAAATATCTTATCGGGATTCATTTCCTGTAATCCGGCTATATACAATCTGGAGCCTTTTTCATAGTCTTCATCAAATGAGGCAACCTTCAGGTAGACACTCCTGTAAGTTTCCAGTGCAGATTGGGCAGCCCGAAAGGCAGGATCCTTTTTGAGTACTTTCATGGAAGGATGATCTACGAAATTTTTCATTTTCTCAGGATCCGCAAAAATTGATTTGTCGAACATGTTTTTTGCATATGCATCAAAATCATTTTTGAATTTCGACTGTATTTCCGAAAACAAGGTGGGCTGCAAATCTCTCCGAACATTTTCATGATACAGCTTAATCATGGCAGGAACCACCTTTCGGTCAGTAGCTGCATTATATTCGTGGTAAAAATCATCCCATCTGGCCTTCAGTGTTCTCGTAAGCGAATCGATCAGCCTGTGATTGTCCGGATTTCGCAACATGTTCATATACAAAAATGTAGCCTTATTTGCAAAGGCAATTATTTCGGCGGATGAGAAAAAGGTTTCGTATGTATATTCCAGCGTATGTTCATAAATGGCCCTGCTTTCCACGGCGTTTTTAATCAGATCAAGAGCTTCTCCGTATTTTGCCTTTCGTTGCAGATCGGCATTAATCCATTTCGTAAAATCGGCCTCCTGCAGTATTTTTTTTTCAGGGACACCCAGTTTTTTCAAACCCTCGTTTTGTCCGATTGAATATTTCCAGTAGTTGGAAGAGCGGAAATATTTTGATGCATATTCAATATTCACTTTTTCATCGGCCAACATATCTTTCATAAGAATATCCTGGCGGAGTCCCCTTATTTTTATACGGTTAGGATTGGTTATCTCCATCATTTCCTTTATCTCATATGAAGTCATATACCGCTGTGTGTTTCCAGGATAACCCAATATCATGGCATAATCATTTTTGCGAACCCCCTTCAACGAAATGGGGAGGGAATGTTTGGGTTTCAGGGGCACATTATTCTTGTCATATTTTGCAGGCTTGCCCTTTGGTGAGCTGTAAACCCTGAAAACGCTGAAATCGCCTGTATGCCTGGGCCACATCCAATTGTCGGAATCAAATCCGAATTTGCCGATGGCAACTGGAGGAGCACCCACCAGGCGGACATCTTTATAATCTTCATAAACAAACAAGTAAAAGTTGTTCCCCCCAAAAAGCGATTCCACGCTGGCATTGTAATCCGTATTAGCAATAGCTACAGCCGAAATGGAATCGGACATTGCGGAAATCCTGTCATTTCTTGTTCCTTCCGACATGCTGTCTGAAAGAGCAGCCATAATCTTTTCACTCACATCTTCGATCCTGATAAGAAAAGTGACCGTCACATCCCGATTTGGCAGCTCTTCTTTGAAATCTTTGGCCCAAAATCCATCCTGCAGGTAATTATGCTCCACACTACTATGATTCTGGATGGCATCAAAACCACAATGATGGTTTGTAAGAAGAAGACCCGATTCCGAAACTATTTCCCCGGTACATCCCCCGTTAAACAGAACAATGGCATCTTTAAGACTTCCGTTATTGATACTGTATATTTGTTCAGCCGTTAATTTAAGTCCAAGAGATTGCATTGTATCCATATTGAGCTTCTGGATCAAAGGCAATAGCCACATCCCCTCATCAGCCTTCAGATTAGAATTCCAGAAAAGGATCACATAAATAAATACCCCTGCAAATTTTTTCATACCACAATCTAAAAATCAGTTTAAAATAAAATCAGTGCAAAAATCAAAAAATTAAATCAAGCTACACATCCAAAAAGGAAAAACTTTTGCGGTGAAAAGGAGAAAAGCCATATTTCCGAATGGCAGCGCGGTGCCTGGGCGTCGGATAGCCCTTATTCTCGTCCCATCCGTATTGAGGCCAATCACGGTGCAACGACACCATATATTCATCCCTCCAAGTTTTGGCAAGAATTGAAGAAGCAGCAATGGAAGCGTAAATGCCATCTCCTTTGATAACACAGGTATGAGGAATATCCCTGTATGGATGGAACCGGTTGCCATCAATGAGAATATGCCCGGGCCTGATCAGGAGTTGATCAAGTGCCAGATGCATGGCATAAATGGACGCCTGTAAGATATTAATTTCATCTACTTTTTCATGATCAACACAGGCCACAGCCCATGCCAAAGCACTATGTTCGATTTCATTACGAAGCTGATTCCGCACATCAGGTGTGAGTTTTTTTGAATCATTCAGAAACCGGTTCCTGTAGCGGGGAGGCAGAATTACAGCTGCTGCATAAACAGGTCCGACAAGACAACCCCTTCCCGCCTCATCACATCCGGCTTCAAAAACATTTGATATCAGCTGGCTCTTTAACAAAACCGGAAATTATTAGGGATTTCATTGATTTGGCATGCATGGAAATTAAAAAAAGAATCCAGACAAGGCAAAACTTTATACATTTGTAAAGAAAATAATTTTCCATTGTTTTGAAAAGAAAATTCGTAACCAATCTTGCCCTTCTGCTTTTTCTCAATTTACTGGTAAAACCCGTTTATGCTTTCGGTATTGATGTGGGTGTCCAAAATGCCGTTGGAGCCAGTGCTTATGGAAACTATTTTATACTGCTTAACTTCTCTCTCATTTTCCAGATACTTCTTGACCTTGGTATTGAAAACTTTACCCGCAGTGAAATTGCCCGCCATGTGCATCTTTTGAACAAATATTTTTCAAATATCCTGCCCCTTAAAGTTATTTTAGGCTTTATCTATTACCTGGTATGTTGCATCATCGGTTATTTCCTGAACTGGAATATGACCGAATTCAGTATATTGCTGATTCTGCTGTTCAATCAGATCCTGGCATCATTTATCCTTTATTGCAGGGCTAATCTTGGCGGAATGCATCATTTCCGGGCTGACAGCATTATTTCTGTAGTTGACCGCTTTGTGGTAATTGTCATCTGTGGTATTCTCCTTATTAATCCATTGACCCGGAGTGTTTTCCGGATTGAATGGCTGATCTATTCACAAACGATTGCCTACCTCATTGCAGCTGCACTTGCCTTTGGATTTGTGTTTTCAAGGGCGCATCCCATCCGGTTCCGTTTCAACTACAGATATTATCTTTCCTTCCTTCGTCGCAGCCTGCCTTATGCGTTGCTTATCCTGCTCATGGCAACCTACATGCGCATTGATTCAGTAATGCTTGGAAAGATGCTGGAAAACGGAAAAGAACAGGCTGGAATTTACGCGCAAAGTTTCAGGATCATCGAGATCCTTTCAAATTACGGATATCTTTTTACGATTATTTTGCTTCCCGTATTTTCACGATTGATCCAACACGGTGAATCAGTTGAGCATCTTACCCGCCTTTCATTCACGTTGCTTTTTATCCCCGCCCTGGTTGTGGCCTTCGGTTGCCTGAGTTACCGCTATGACATCATCGACTTTCTTTATAATGAACATATCAAACATTCAGCCCGGGTATTTGGCATACTGATATTCAGCTTCCTGGGCATCTGTATGACCTATGTATTTGGCACCCTTTTAACTGCCAATGGCAGTCTCAAAGAACTGAACACCATGGCTGCCATAGCCGTTTTTATTAATCTTCTGTTGAATTTTATACTCATCCCGCGTTTTGGTGTGTTTGGTGCAGCAACAGCCAGTATGGTGACCCAACTGTTTACATCGGCCTACCAGGTTATCCTTGTTAAACGAATCTTCAGGTTTAAAACTGATTATATCCTGTTGGCCAGGCTGGCAGTTTTCATTGTATTGATTGCCCTCACCAGCATATTTACCCGGCATTTGCCCATAAAATGGATTTATTCCTTCGGACTCCTTATGATTGTGGGAGCCTTGCTTTCGATTTTAACAGGACTTCTAAACCTTAGATCCATTTTCAAGAGTGTTGTTTCTATACCCACACCCTGAAAGCGGTTTGCCCAATGCCGGCTGTCTTTGAATTAACAGAATAAATCGGTAATTTTGCGGGTAACTTGAATGTGCACAGGATTATGAACCTTGTTTTTGATATTGGAAATACCCATACAAAAACCGGATTGTTTGACAGGGGCAAATTGCTGGAAAGTCAACGCCTGGAAACAATCACCCGGGATGCCCTGAAATTAATCCTGGAAAAACACTCCCCGAAGGCCGTCCTGGTTTCTTCAGTCGGCAAAAATGAAAGATTACTTTTTGACTCAATCGGAAAGGACCTGGAAACACTGGTATTTCTCGATCACACCCTTCCAATGCCATTGAAAATATCGTATGCCACGCCGGAAACGCTGGGGCACGACAGGATAGCAGCTGCAGCAGGCGCCCGTAAACTTTTGCCAGGTGCACCATTGCTGATCATGGACCTGGGAACTGCAATTACAATTGATCTGGTTACGGCTAATGGTGAATTTAGAGGAGGCAATATATCACCCGGCATGTTAACCCGTTTTAAATCACTGCATGACCATACTGCCAGGCTACCCCTGGTAAGAAAAAACTCCAGTTTCCCCGATTTCGGAACGGATACTCAATCCGCCATTGCTGCAGGTGTTCAACAGGGAATTATCTTTGAACTGAATGGATATATTCAATTGTTCGAAAGCAGATATCCGGGTTGCAAGTTCGTCATCACCGGTGGCGATGCGGATTTCTTTGTTCATAAGCTAAAAAAGCCCATATTTGCATTTCCGGATCTGGTGCTGACCGGACTTAACCAAATTCTTGAATTTAACAGCCCTGACATCAGGCAATGAAAACACGTGAAATGACATGCAGGGCGGTGGCACGGTGTATTCTGCCCGTGATTATATTTATGGGAGCATTTGTTTCGTGTAAAAATGATATCGAAACGATCAATGCCCTCAATAACGAAATAAAGCTTCCCGACCAGTCAGGTTTTAACATTGAGATCACCTACACAGATTCAGGAAAAATCCAGGGCAAAATTTATGCGCCTGAAGTGAATAAGTATGACAGGGGTGAGGACCCTTATGTTGAATTTTCCAAAGGAATGAGGGTAGTATTTTATGACAGTCTGGAAAGACCTGCTTCCTATATTAGGGCCAATTATGCTATATATTATCAAAAAAAGCAGCTTTGGGAAGCCAGGAACCAAGTTGTTGCGGAAAATCTGGTAAACCACGATAAGCTTGAAACCGAACAAATGTTCTGGGATCAGAAAGAAGAAAAAATATATTCTGAAAAATTTACACGGCTCACCAATTCAGATGGCATATCCTATGGAGAGGGAGGTTTTGAATCGCGTCAGGATATGTCGAAATGGAGGCTTAAAGGCTCAAGCGGAACATTGAATGTAAACAACGAAAATATTAACGGACCCGAATAGATCCTTTAAAGAGTTTTACTGTTATGATAAATGAGGCATTGCTTGTAATTACCACCTTAATGCTGGCCGCTTTTTTTGCAGCCATGGAAATTGCATTTTTTGCCTCCAACAAGTTAAGATTGCAACTTGACAGGAAACAGGGATTGTTCTCTTCACATATTATCGGGATTTTTCAGGCCCGTTCGGGCCAGTATATTGCGACGATCCAACTGGGCAGCAATTTTGCGGTGGTTATCTATGGTATCATTATGGCACGCTGGATAGAACCGGTCCTTGGCAAATTTCTGCATACCGAATTCAGCATACTCGCCGTTCAAACCCTTATTACAACGCTGATCGTTCTTACTGTAGCGGAATTTCTTCCTAAAGCCCTGGTGAGAATTAATCCAAACCTGGCCCTGCGGTTCATGTCATTACCCCTGTTCCTTGTTTTTATAATTTTTTACCCGATATCCTGGTTTATTCACCGCTTTTCCAATCTGATACTGAAAAGCATTTTACGATCGGAAACCGTCAACCAGTATGACAATATGGTTTTCGGTAAAGTCGACCTGAATCATCTTATTGTTGAAAGCCAGGAAAGAAGCGGAGAAACCAACAGCGAAGAGAATGATGAGATAAAATTGTTCCAGAATGCGCTTGATTTTTCCAATGTGAAAGTCAGGGATTGTATGATCCCCCGTACCGAAATTGTGGCAATAAAACTCGACAGCACAGTTGAAGAACTCAGCCAGCAATTTATTGAGAGTGGCTTTTCAAAGATACTCGTTTATAAAGACAATATTGACAACATGGTTGGGTATGTCACTTCAAAAGAATTATTTAGAAACCCTCCCACAATTAAGGCGATGATGATGGAAATATCCTATATTCCTGAAACCATGCAAGCCAACAAGCAACTGAAGAAATTTATTCAGGAGCATAAGAGTGTAGCCGTGGTTGTGGATGAATTCGGAGGTATTTCAGGGATGGTTACCATTGAGGACATCATGGAAGAAATCTTCGGGGAGATTGACGATGAGCATGACGTTGATGAATTCATTGAAAAACATCCCGAAGAAGGGCAATATATATTCTCAGGCAGACTTGAACTTGATTATCTGAATGAAAAATATAATTTGGACCTTCCGGAATCAGAAGAATATGATACATTAGCCGGATATATTATTTATCAATATCAAAGCATCCCTAAATTAAACGACAAAATCATCGTGGGGCAATATGAATTCAGGATACTGAAGGTAAGCCGCACCCGCATTGACCTCGTGCAACTGAAATTACTACAGCATTGAAAACCTTATTTTGCATCGTTTAGCCAATAACAATCCCTTTGCTAATTTTTTTGTTTGATTCTTTTAAAATGAGATTAATTACTATATTCGTACCCTGTTTTTTTGAACCTTTTAACCATAGTTTTACATGGCAATTTTAGAGAAATTAAGAGTCAGAGCCGGGCTTTTGCTGGCAATTGTAATAGGTCTTTCACTACTTGCATTCGTTTTGGGTGATTTTCTCAATTCGGGAGGATCTCTTTTCACCCGGTCAAAATTTGAGATTGCGGAGGTATCAGGCAAATCCATTGCATATACTGATTATGAGACCAAAGTTAATGAACTGGAGAATATTCAGAAAATGCAGTCAGGCCAGGAAGGTCTTGACGAGCAAACGATCGACCAGATCCGTAATGTAACCTGGGAAAACATGATCCAGGATATGCTGATGGAAAAGCAGTACGATAAACTCGGACTGGATGTGTCAGACGATGAATTGAAAGACATGATCGCGGGTGAAAATCCGCATCCTGCCATTGCGCAGCTTTTCACAGATCCGCAAACCGGCGTTTTTAACCGTCAGGCATTTAATGGTTTTATGCAAAGGATCCAGAATGAAACGGAAGAATCACAGGAAAAAACGTTCTACCTCTACATTGAAAATGAAATCTACAGACAACGCAAGTATCAAAAATTCCTGAACCTGGTAAAAAAGGGGCTTTATGCAACAAGTCTGGAAACAGCAAAACAGCAGGAAGAAACCAATAGAAAAGTGGATGGTGATTATCTTGTGCAGAATTTCAATTCGATTTCCGATTCAGCCATCCAGGTCAATGAAGATGATCTGAAGAAGTATTATAAGGAAAACAAGAATCAATATAAACAGGACGAATCCAGGGATATACGCTATGTATATTTTGAGGTGGTTCCCTCCAAAGCTGATTTCAAATCTGCTCAACAATGGATAGAAACCATTAAACCCGATTTTGATAAGGTCGAGGATGTTAAACAGTTTGTCAATCTTGAGTCAGACGTTGCTTTTGATGAAACAAACTACAACAAGGGTGAATTACCTGACACCCTGAATGATTTTATGTTTAACGCAGCAAAAGGTGCCACATTCGGTCCTTATTTCGAGAACAATGCCTATAAAATTTCCCGCCTGGCCGCCATTAATTTCCGTCCTGACTCTGTAAAAGCCCGTCATATTCTTCTCAGAGCTACGCAAAACAACGCCCAGGCAGTTTTCAATCAGGCCGACAGTCTGGCGACTCTCATTAAAAATGGTGCCGATTTTGCCACACTGGCCATGTTATATTCTTCAGATGGTTCAGCTCAAAAGGGCGGTGATCTTGGCTGGTTCAAAGAAGCTGCCATGGTAAAACCATTCAGCGACAGTTGTTTCGAAGGCAGAAAAGGTGATGTTAAGCTGGTTGCCACACAATATGGCCTGCATATCATTCAGATCCTCGATCAGTCAGCACTGATCAAGCATGTACAGGTTGGAACACTGGTAAAAAATGTAGTTGCGGGTGAGGCAACCGATCATGAGTATTATGTAAAAGCCAATGAATTTTCAGGCGTCAATAATAGTTATGAGAAGTTCAACAAAGCCCTGGAGACCGGAAAAGATCAGTTGAAAATGGCTGTTGCCCTAAAGCTGGGGCCTATGGAGAAAAAAGTAAATGACCTGGTTCAGGCCCGGCAGCTTGTAATATGGGCCTACAAGGCAGAATTACATGATGTGACCTCCAATGTACTGAAGCTGGGAAATAAATATGTAGTAGCAGCAGTCGAAAAAATACGGGAAAAGGGGACTGCACCTCTGGAGGAAATCCGTGCTGATATTGAAAACAAGGTAAAGCAGGAGAAAAAAGCAGAACAAATATCCGCATCAATTGAATCAAAAAAGAACGGTACCAAAACACTGGATGAACTGGCAAAAAGCCTGACTGTTCAAGCACAAGCAGTTACCGAAATCCGTTTCAACTCTTCTTCACTGGGGAATGCAGGTGTTGAACCCAATGTAATTGCTGCATTCTGTTCACTTGAAAAAGGAAAAATATCACAACCGATTGTGGGTGAGAATGGCGTGTATGTTCTCGCAGTAAATGATATTGCCCAGCCAACTGAAACAGAATTGAAAGCAACGACCGAGCAGGTGCGTAGTAACATCATGCGGAGTTATGGTGCGCGCACCAATTATTTTACTCTTGAAGCCTTAAAGGAGCTTGCAAAGATAAAGGATAACCGCAGGGAGTTTTATTAGCCGATAGAATAATATAAATTGAGAATTGCCGTCAGTTTAAACTGACGGCAATTTTATTTCATTCAGCAGGGGTCACTCGTCACTTGTCACTGCTTCCGCCAAGCATCTCCTTTGCTTTCAGCAGCCTGCGCACGGGCACAAGATAATCGGTAAATTCACGATAGCTCATATCCTTCAGGTAAATTGCCCCGTAACTTCTGCGGAAGAGAGGATTGGTGCTGCCATAAAAGAATTCCTTCCCCAAAAGGTCTATCAGGTGATTTAACTGTCCAACCCATATCTTCTGCGCCAGTTCACTGAACGTGCCATCAAGCTCGTAGCTTGGGAAACTGGCCGATTTCTGGCTAAGGAAACAACTATTAAACATATTGTGCAAAACGGCAAATGAATTGAGTGACACCGGAACAATCGTACTGATTTCTGTGAGGGCATAACGTGACCAGATATTTCTGTAACCCCATATCCGGATATTCATCTCAGGATGAATAGCTACATACCGGTCAATAGCTTCTGATAATGCGATCAGCGTCTTGTAATGTGTATCAGGTCCGCTGCCTTCAGGGTCCAGCGCCAGCGTGATAATGGTTGGCTTGATCTTTTCAAGCAAAGCAACAATGGGCATTACATCCTGCTCAATGTTTGGATATTCGGGAAATATATTGGCAGAGTAAAACGGTAATCGGAGATGAGATACATGGTCCATATCAATACCAAAATAAGCCCAAACCAGTTCTGCTTCATATTCTCTTAACCATCCCTTGATCAGGTGGAAAATGGAAGGCTCCGATCGTCCGGGTTCTATCGCCTGCAGTTGGGTAAGCAGTTCTCCGATATACGAGGAAAGTTTCCTGAGGTCATTTGTTTTTAAATAATTCAGAAATAACCTGGTTAACCGGGTACTGATATGGAAATGCTGAATATCTTCTTCCTGAAGCGCAATGCCATTCAAATATCCTGTTATATCATCCTGGGCATTACCGAAATCAGCCAGTCTTTTTTGCTCATCGGCAATTCTGCCATTGGCCAGCAGCATTTGAAGATTCTCGAGCCGCTCTGTCACATAAAAATTGGTGACGGCAGTAAAACCACTTGTGCAATAAACAAAATAATTTTCATTATTCGGCGACCTCACCAGGTGATGCAAAAGAGGAAAATAGGCCAGTTCAATATCATCATGATGCGGAGCTGTATGCAAAATCCTTTGGTTGTCAGGTACATCAATTCCTCTTTGGATTTTCTCCACCAGACTTTTGTAGGTTTCCTCGCTGAGTTTGTCGAGCGGCTTATTCCTGATCTCACAGGCTATTCTCCACTCAGGAGTATCGACAGCCCCTGAATCGCAATCAATCCGGGAGGCTTCGATCAGTGATACCATATTCCTGTCTGAGCCTGATATAATGAGCTTTTCCGAATAATTAGAAGGAAGCTTTTTGTCCTTATACAACTGTTTGATATTTTCCTCACTTAATGTGAGCATGGCGGTTGCACTTTGCGTTACAAAGAACCGTGCATTTTTCAGCTTTTGCAGACTTGTGGCCGGGTAAGTAATTCCTGCCTCACGTTCAACAGCATTGTATACCTGTTCCGACTTGGCCTGTCCGGCAGCTATAACGATAGCCACCGTATCAGGATTATAGGTTATTGTATCCAGGCCGATCGTAATGACTGCTTTTTTACGAACCAGTTCAATACCCCCGAGATCAGTTGCCGCAGCAGCCTGTGTTTCATAATTGATATTGGTGAGCCGGGTATGCGAATGATGAGCAGAACCTTTAACATTAAAGGCAATGTGGCCATCGGGACCGATACCGCCCAGGAAAAATCCGATGCCACCGCGTTTGCGGATCTCATCTTCATAATCCTGGCAGAACTGATCGAATAGCTTAATTGTTTTCTGCTTTAACAGATCACGTTCATTTTTGGGTTTTGTTATGCGTAACCCAAGATCAATTAATCCGTCCGGAAATATTTCATCCAGGTTCTGGATCTTACCATAATCCTTTTTAGCCTTTTCCGGAATGTCATAAGTATTAATGAGATGAACTTTTTTAGGATCGAGACCAAAACCATCGATGTAGAAATTCTTAACAAAATAGGTAAATGACCGCTCGTGTTCCGGCTTAATAGGAAAGAACTCATCCAGCTGGAAAAATTCAAGCGAGCGAAGATCAGGCTTCAGGTTTTTATCGAGACCTATTTTTCCGAGAATACCGGAATCCATCTCCTTTTGCCAGTTTGAAAGGTAGAACTGCACCCATTTAATAAAGAATTCAGGAGTTTTACCTGTAGGCAGTGCAATCACGCCACCCGGATTGAGGCCAACCCATTCAAGAAACCGAAGTGCTGTTAATTGGCCTAGTTCAATATAGTTATCCACAATAATTGTTGAAATACGACGATACTTACTGCTCAATGCGAAGTCCTGGTGGAGATCGTTGAAATAGGCTTCAACCTTACTTGTTGTGTTGTACATCATACTATCTTAATTTATGGTTTTGACTATGAAGGATTTTACTTAAGATCAGGGCTGTTGCTCCCATGGCAACTGAGAATTCAGCAAATGATGAAAAGTAAATGCTTGGCATTACAAATCCCATTTTCACCATTTTTCCCGTTTTACGGGATATTCCAGGCAAGATATAGGTTGTAAGCAATTCATGGCGGCAGGTTATTTCCCCACCGATAACAATGAGATTGGGATTGAGCAGTCCGGTTATCCGGGCGATCTCATCACTGATCACATCGCATATCTTGTCAACAGCATGCGCCGACAGCTTGCAACCGCTGAGAGCGTAATCTGCAAGTTTTTTAAAGGAGACTGTTTCAGGCGAAGGATTATCCAGAACCAGTGGAAAATTGGTCCCAAATTTCTTGATACTGTCACGAACAAGGGTTTGAATATCAGGCAGTGGGTCAAAGATCTCACCGGCTGTTCCGGCAATTCCTTCATATAAACCATTGTTTATGATCAATCCTGCACCGAGATTTTTTGATTCCTTATTATAGGTTAGATAAACAATATTTTCAGGTAATTTTTCTCCTATCGGATGGTACCAAGAAATACTGAGTGCGCCTGCATTTGCATCATTTACAAAATACACAGGTTTGCCCAATCTTCTCCTGAGCCTTTCGCCGATCTCAAGATTTCTGATCTGCAGCAAGGCGGAGTACTGAATTATTCCGTTATAGCTGTCAACCAGGCCAGGCATGGCAATCCCAATTCCAAGAAGAGTCCGGGTGTTTAATTCCTCCTCACTTAATGTCTCATAAATAAATTTCTCCAGCACACTTGAAACATTATCCTGCCCAATTGTAACGGAAACCGATTTCTCTCCCTTTTCATGTATTTTTCCTTCAAAATCGATCTTTACAAACCGAAGTTTACTTTTAAAAACCTCAATGCCCAACATTACTCCAATGTCGGATTTGATTTTCCATAATACGGGCTTTTTTCCGCCTTTCTGGGTTGAATCTCCTGTGCGGCTAATTGTGATGAATCCTTTACGATCGAGGATGCGCAGGATGTATAGAATAGTGGACGGCTGGAAACCAGTGAGTCTTGAAATCTCTGCGCCGGAGATTTCCCTGTGCGTACGGATAATATTGAGAACCTGCTTGTGGCTGTTCTCAGTGAGGGAGTAGAAATCCGGACCGGGTATCATTTGTTAGTTTATTCAGTGAATAAACAAATATAATTCAATCTTCATGGAAAGTCAAGATAAATCGTGAAAATATTTTTTGCAGATAAATCACAAGCATTTCAAAAGCATGTCAGGTATGGTCAGGTATAAAGATTGGCTAAACCTGTTAAACATCATTTTTTTTGGCAATTCATTTACTTTAACTTCGGAGGTCAATTATTTAGCTATATGGAAAGAATATTGATCATCGGTGCTGCGGGTCAGATAGGCTCAGAGTTAACCCTGGAATTGCGGCGTATATACGGTAATTCCAGTGTATTTGCCACCGATGTTAAAGATGCCCCTGCAGATATCAAGGAAAGCGGACCGTTTCAGTTGCTGGATGTGATGGATGATAAACATCTGATTCATTTTGTGATCCGCAATAAAATTACGCAGATATATCATCTTGCCGCCGTTTTGTCAGGTAACGCCGAAAAACTACCCACCCAGGCATGGCATATCAATATGAACAGCCTGATGAATATCCTTGAGGTGGCAAAACTGGTTGAGGATGTAAAAAAGGTTTTCTGGCCCAGTTCAATTGCCGTCTTTGGCAACACAACCCCAAAAGTTATGACACCACAGCTCACCGTGATGGAACCCTCAACTGTTTATGGGATTAGCAAACTTGCCGGAGAAAGATGGTGTGAGTATTATCACAAGAGGTATAATATTGATATAAGGAGCGTGCGGTATCCGGGACTCATCAGCTATAAAACCGAGCCGGGAGGAGGTACGACCGACTGGGCCGTGGAAATTTATTTTGAAGCAGTTAGAAACAAATTCTATACAAGTTTTATCAGTGAGGACACAGCGCTTCCCATGATGTTCATGGATGATGCTATCAGTGCAACGATCAGGCTGATGGAAACCGACAAGTCGAATCTCGCATGCCATTCGTCCTATAATCTGAGTGGCCCGAGTCTTTCACCCCGAAAGGTAGCCATGGATATCAGGAAATACATCCCCGGATTTGATATCATTTACAAACCCGATTTCCGGCAGGTCATTGCAGAAAGCTGGCCTCAAAGCATCGAGGACACTGAGCTTCGGAACAGTATAATCTGGAAACCAAAATATGATCTGCCTCAGATTACCAGACGAATGCTGACGGAAATCAAAAAGAAGGAAGAGATAACAGTTAAAAACTAAAAGACAAATAAGTTCTGCGGTTCTGGATTTCTGCAGTTCCCAACTAGTCTAATTCCTAAGCCCCTAAATCCCTAAGCCCCTAACAACCTAAAAACAATGTACGGAAAAATCAAGACTCACCTGGCAAACGAGTTGAAAGCCATTGAAGAGGCAGGACTCTTTAAGAAAGAAAGAATAATTACCTCGCCGCAGGGTGCTGCCATCCGGTTAGCCGGAGGAGAAGAGGTGCTGAATTTCTGTGCCAATAATTACCTGGGACTTTCCTCTCACCCTGCACTTATCAAGGCTGCCAGAGAAGCCCTGGATACCCATGGTTACGGAATGTCGTCAGTGCGTTTTATCTGCGGAACTACTGACCTGCATAAAAAGCTCGAAGAAAAAATTGCCCGGTTTTTTGGCACTGAAGATACCATCCTTTATGCAGCCTGTTTCGATGCTAACGGAGGCGTTTTCGAGCCACTTCTTGGCGAGGAGGATGCCATTATTTCTGATTCCCTGAATCATGCCTCCATTATTGATGGCGTTCGCTTGTGCAAGGCACAGCGTTACCGGTATGCCAATGCCGATATGGCTGATCTGGAACAGCAACTGATCAGGGCCCGGGAAAACCGTTTCAGGTTGATTGTTACCGACGGCGTATTTTCAATGGACGGAAATGTGGCACCGGTTGATCAGATCTGTAAGCTGGCAGAAAAGTATGATGCCATGGTGATGGTTGATGAATGTCATTCTGCCGGCGTTGTTGGTGACACAGGACGTGGAGTAACTGAATTATATAATATCCGTGGACAGGTAGATATCATTACCGGGACTCTTGGAAAGGCATTTGGCGGGGCTATAGGCGGATTTACAACAGGTCGTAAAGAGATTATCGACATGCTGAGGCAGCGTTCACGTCCTTATCTGTTTTCAAACTCATTGCCGCCAATGATCACAATGGCAGGTATTGCCGTGCTTGACATGATGGAGGAAACGACTGAACTGCAAGACAGGCTGCACCAGAATACCGAATATTTTAAAAAGGGAATAATCCAGGCTGGCTTTACAATTAAACCGTCAAAATCTGCCATTATCGCCATTATGCTGTTTGATGCCAGGTTGTCGCAGGATTTTGCCGCCCGTCTTCTGAAGGAAGGAATATATGTGACCGGTTTTTATTATCCGGTAGTTCCAAAGGGTGAAGCACGCATACGTGTTCAGCTATCTGCCGCCCACACGCGGGAAAACCTGGATAAGGCCCTGAACGCCTTTATTAAGGTAGGTAAGGAATTAAAGATTACCAATTCGCAATAATCGTCCTGTTGCCGGTAACCACGTCCCCGATCTTTACTTTGATTTCTGTACCTATGGGAAAAAACATATCCACCCTCGACCCAAATTTGATAAAGCCAAGCTCATCTCCCTGAGTAACCTGTTTTCCTTCGTAAGTATAGGAAACGATCCGCCTGGCCACGGCCCCGGCAATCTGCCTCACGAGGATCATCTTACCATGGCTGTCTCTTATAACAATTGTGGATCGTTCATTTAATTCCGATGATTTTGGATGCCATGCAACAAGGTATTTTCCGGGGTGATATTTATAGTAACTCACTAATCCGCTTATGGGGTAACGGTTTGCATGTACGTTCAGGGGTGACATGAAGATGGATACCTGAATGCGTCTGTCCCTGAAATATTCCTTTTCCATGACTTCCTCAATAACGACAACCTTTCCGTCAGCTGCACTCAGCACCAGGGAATCATCTGGTATTACTGAACGGTCAGGATTCCGAAAAAACCAAACCACCATAAAAAGAAAGGCAATGGATGCAATGATCAATAGGGATTGCAGCCATGTATTTCGTACAGCCCAGTAAATTATGAGATTAAAACTACTAATGGCCAGGAAAAAAATCAGGATAATAATGATTCCTTCTTTATGAATCCTCATGTTGCTTATATTAAAGGTTACTTAGAATAAAATACACTACAGCAAGGGGCATTACAAACAGGATTGAATCAATTCTGTCGAGGAGTCCGCCATGTCCGGGTATGATCTTTCCGGAATCCTTTTGACCGACACTTCTTTTGAAAAGAGACTCGGTAAGATCTCCAAACACACCGAATACAGAAACGATCAGGGCAAGGAATAGCCAGTCAGTTCTCTCCAGCGCACCCATGATCAGGTGGAGCCAAAGGGCACAGATCAGGGTTACTACTGCTCCGCCTATAGCCCCCTCCCACGATTTTTTGGGCGAAATACGTTCAAATAGCCGGTGACGTCCGATTGTTATTCCAACAAGGTATGCACCTGAATCATTTATCCACACCAGCGTCATTATTCCAAGAATAATACGGTGTGTGTAGGCATTTGCATTGTCCGAAGGAAACGCCAGAAAATTGATAACACTCAGTGGAATAGAAACGTAAATAATGCCCAGGAAAGAAATGGCCGTATTTCTTATCACATCAGGCTTATCAGAAAAAAGGGCCAGGATAAAAATTAAAATAATGAAGGGTATTATGAGCAATAAGATCCTGGGATCGGCAAGGTTGGCCGAAACAAGAAATGCAAGAACAAAGGCAACACCTCCTGTGATCAAAGACGGGATGATCTGGGGAGAGGCCCCTGAAGCCCCGGTCAAAGCGTAAAACTCATACAGGGCGATAAGGTTAATCACCAAAAAAATAAAACCGAATGCGAATTTGCCTAAGAAAAGTGACCCGATGATGATCACCAGGTATATAATACCGAATGCGACGCGTTGAATGAAATTTTTCAAACTTCGAGATCTTTATGCGGATACTATCAGGCAGATTGCTTGACTTCCATTCCTTCTTCTCCGGATTTGCTTGGTTTCACTCGTTTTGGACTCTTGCGCTCCTTTTTGGGCTTCTCCGGCATATCAGGCATTTTGCCTTTCCGTTTACCAAAAATTTTCTCAAGGTCTTCTGTAAAGATCACCTCTTTCTCCAGCAATTGTTCGGCAAGTTGTACAAGACCGACTTTATGTTCATTCAATAGTGCAATTGCCCTCAGGTACTGGGCATCGATAATATCTTTTGCTTCCTTATCAATCAGCTCAGCGGTTTTATCACTGTATGGCCTCTGAAAAGCATATTCATTCTGGCCTGTAGAATCATAAAAGCTAATATTTCCAATGGCATCGCTTAATCCAAAATAAGTAACCATGGCATATGCCTGCTTGGTTACGCGTTCAAGGTCATTCAACGCACCCGTGGATATTTTACCGAAAGTGATCTCTTCCGCAGCCCGTCCGCCCAGCGTGGCAGTCATTTCCTCCAGCATCTGGTCCTTTGTGGTGATTTGTCTTTCCTCGGGAAGATACCATGCCGCGCCCAAGGATTTTCCGCGTGGAATGATGGTTACTTTTACGAGCGGGCTTGCATGTTCAAGCATCCAGCTTACTGTAGCATGGCCGGCTTCATGGTATGCAATGGTCTTCTTTTCATCCTGGGTGATGATCTTGTTTTTCTTTTCAAGACCACCAACAATCCTGTCAATAGCATCCAGAAAATCCTGCTTCTGAACTGATTTTTTGTTTTTTCTGGCGGCGATCAGGGCAGCCTCATTGCAAACATTGGCAATATCGGCACCGGAGAAACCGGGAGTCTGACGTGCAAGAAAATCTACGGCGAGGTCCTTTTCGGTTTTGATGGGCCTCAGATGTACCTGGAAGATTTCTCTTCTTTCATTCAGATCGGGCAGTTCAACATAGATTTGCCTGTCAAATCTTCCGGCTCTGAGCAATGCCTTATCGAGGATATCAGCCCGGTTTGTAGCTGCCAGGATAATAACACCTGCATTGGATGCAAATCCATCCATCTCGGTCAACAGTTGGTTCAGTGTATTCTCACGTTCATCATTAGCGCCGAAATTCGGATTTCTTCCCCTGGCACGGCCAATGGCATCAATTTCGTCGATAAAAACGATGCAGGGAGCTTTTTCCTTTGCCTGTTTAAACAAATCACGCACACGGGATGCACCAACTCCTACAAACATTTCAACAAAGTCCGATCCCGATAATGAAAAGAATGGAACATGGGCTTCACCGGCAACCGCCTTGGCAAGCAGAGTTTTTCCCGTACCCGGAGGACCTACAAGCAAAGCACCCTTGGGAATCTTGCCTCCCAAATCAGTATATTTTTTGGGCTTTTTCAGGAAGTCGACAATTTCCTTTATTTCCATCTTGGCCTCTTCCAAACCCGCCACGTCTTTAAAATCAAGCCTTATGTTTTCATCCTTGTCAAAAATCCTCGCCTTGGATTTACCTACATTGAAGATGTTGGTTCCTCCGCCTGAACCGGCTCCTCCGCTCATACGCCTGAAAATGATCATATAGATCACAATGAGTATAATAATGGGCCCCAATACATATAAGGTATCCCCAAAAGTCCGTTTACGAAGGTATTCAGGATAGATCCTGGCCTCATCCGGCATACCTGCCTGGGCATCGTCAAGCATTTTTTTGAAAATATCATTTGAACCAACAGGCATAGTATATTGCGGGCCCGTCTTTGAGATTGCAGTAAACCCCTTGCTGGCATTTTTCTGATGCTTTGGCTCATTCAAATACTGTTCTTTGATAAATATTTCAGCATTTTGCTCATTTACGATCTGTATCTTTTCAACTTCTCCTTTTAAAAGCAGCTCGTTGCGGAAGAACTTCCAGTCAATAACTGTCGCACCCTGTCCCGAATCAAAAAAATATATCAATATAATAGCTACGCCAATCAGGGCATAAATCCAAATTGCATTGAAACGGGGTTTCTTACCTCCCAGCAGGCTATTGGGTGGCTTAGTCCCATTGGTATTTTTTTCTTCTTCCTTTTTCCCTTTTACTTCTTTATTTTCTTCCATGCTATAAGCAAATTAATCTTCCTTAATGAATGTAATTTCAGCATCTCCCCACAAATCCTCTAATTTATAGTATTCCCGTGTCTCGCGCTGGAAAATATGAACTACAATGTTACCATAATCAAGCAAAACCCAACTTGCATTTTGGAGTCCTTCCCGGTGATTAATGGTAACCTGAAGTGTATTATCAACCTTTTCTTCAACTGAATCAGACAGGGACTTAACTTGTGTTCCTGAATCGCCGTGGCAGATTATAAAATTATCACAAGGTGCAAATCCCAGCTTACTTAGATCGATATTGACAATTTTCTTCGCTTTTTTATCCTGTAATCCTTCTATTATATATTGTAAGAGTTGTTCCTGATTTCCCAAACCCGATAATTTTAATATTTTACCATGCAAAAATAGTGAATTTATCTATTTGCACTTAGGTTTAATGGCCTAACTATTTTTGAAACAACACTTATCTTAAAACAATTTTACCTAATTTACCTGATCAATAACAATACCAATTATGCCATTTCTACCAATTCAATCATAAATATTCCTCTTATGAGAACTGTAACGCTCGGCTTTCCCACTATACATCTGCCCTCTGTGGATTCTACCAACAAATATGCTGCAGGGATTTTGCACAAGGAGAACGTCACGGAAGGCACTGTAATTTTGGCAGATGTTCAGACCCGGGGCAAGGGTCAGGGGGATAATACCTGGCTGAGTGATAAGGGTTTGAACCTGCTATGCAGCATTATTTTGAAACCAGACTTTCTGCCTGCCTTTAAGCAGTTTTATTTGTCTATGTGCATAGCAACAGGAATAAATGATTGTCTTACAGATCTTGGAGTCCGGTCACAGGTCAAATGGCCTAATGATATTCTTATAAATGGGAAAAAGGTTGCAGGTATTCTGATCGAAAACACAGTTTTATCCCAAAATCTGCACACCTCTATCGTTGGAATCGGTTTAAACGTTAACCAGGTATCATTTCCTCCCCTCATTCCCAACCCGGCTTCCCTGGCGGGAGAAACCGGAAAATGGTATGATGTTGGTCAATTGCTTGAAAGACTGCTTTCCTTTCTTGAAAAGAGACTCTTCCAGTTATATGCCGAAGATTTTATGGCGATCAAAGCGCAATACCTTAACTGTCTCTGGCTCCTGAATGCCAATGCCGTATTTACCGATCAAAAGGTGGCTTTTGAAGGCCGCATCGTTGACATTGCCGAAAATGGAGAAATAATAATCCTCACATCTTCGGGAGAAACGAGGATGTACGGATTTAAGGAGGTGGAAGTTCACAAATACTAAATTCTGGAGATGGATACTCCTATGCATCCAGATTTTAAATGACTGAAGCAAAAGCGCAAAAACAGCGTAGTTAAACTCTGCGGCCTCATTAAAGCAAAGCGCCTTAAACTTAGCGATCTTTGCGAAAACTCCGTGCCCTTTGCGTTTAAACTTTTACGTATTGCTTTAAAATCAAAACTCTCAAAATCTTCTCTCGCAGATCCCGCAAATTTCGCAGATTGATGCTCGCTTTGCTCGCACGTTCCGTTCAATAATACAGCTGTCCGGTTTCATTCTGTCAGGGAAAAATCCACTTCCGAGAGCTTATCCACCATCAAATCCACAAACTGCTGAAGCGGATTACGGGCCATCATTTCAAGAAACATATTCAGATTGGCGTTCAGTTTAAGTTTTACCTCGGATATATTTTTTTCTGATTCTTGTATGTAGACGATGAACGTAAAATCAGCAGAACTGTCTTCCGAAGCGCCAACAGTCAGCATTGAACAGGGTTGTTTATCCTTTATTTCAAGTCCGACGGTGCCGAGACCCTGGATATCAAAGACTATTTTCTCCTGTGTAATCTGTAAATTGTTAAGTCGGTCCTGGGGTAACAAACCGGAGAAATTCCTGAAATCAGCGATATAATTGAACACCGTTTCCTGGTTACCTTTGGCGATTCCGGTTTTGCTTTCAATTGCAAGCATATTACGAATATTAAATTACTTTCCATGTTGCCGGAGACTGCCGCCATTGCTGAAGTGCAGGTAACATATCGGATTGGATATATCCACTCTCAATAGCCAGTTCAATGAGTGCATTATAATTACTTAACGTATAAAGGCTGCATCCTGAGGAAAGAAAACTCTCCACTGCTTTTGGAAATCCATAGGTAAAAATAGCTGCCATTCCCAGTACCTCGCAACCTGAATTTCTCAATACTTCAACAGCCTTCAGACTGCTGCCACCAGTTGAAATAAGGTCTTCTATTACAACGACCTTTTGCCCCTTTCCGGGATCTCCTTCGATCAGGTTTTCGAGTCCATGTCCCTTGGGTTCACTCCTTACATACATAAATGGCAGTCCCATCACATCCGCAATGAGTGATCCATGCGCAATCGCTCCGGTTGCAACCCCGGCAATAGCCTCTGTTGATAAAAATTTTTCTTTTATTAATTCTACAAAGCTATATTTGATAGCGTTTCTGATGTCGGGATATGCCAGTGTTTTTCGGTTATCGCAGTAAATTGGAGATTTCCATCCTGAGGCCCACTGGAAAGGGTTGTCAGGATTGAGTTTTATTGCATTACACTGCAAAAGAAGGCCAGCAATTGTTTTCTCGAATTTTTTCATACTGTAAATGTACAAAGTTTTTTTCAACGACAGGGTTGTGCTTTTGACCGATGACTTCATCAAAAATTTTCAGGCTAAGTATGGCTTGTTTTATAAATATAGGAACACAGAAGATCTGAAGGAGCTGATTGATTTCTACCGCAACCTGAAAAGAATTGATACGCTGTTTATTTTCCATCATGATCTGGATGAACTGCAGGAAAGGTTCAAATCCTGTTTTTATATGGTGGAAGCTGCGGGTGGATTGGTATGCAATGAGGATGGCCGGTACCTGTTCATGAAGAGACGTGATAAATGGGATCTTCCAAAAGGCAAGGTCAATTTTGGTGAATCAATTCCGCAGGCAGCCCTCAGGGAAGTCACCGAAGAATGTGGCCTCGGCAATCTGGAGATCACCGGTCCGCTGATGTCGACCTATCATTGTTACTGGCTTGATGGTGAAGCGATATTAAAAAGGACCAGCTGGTTCGACATGAAGGCAACCGGAAATGAGCCCCTGGTTCCGCAAAGCGATGAGGACATCACAGAAGTGAAATGGATAAGAAAGGAAGATCTGAGAGAAATAACCCACAATACTTACATGGGAATAATGGATATCATGAAATACAAAAACCTGCTATAGGTCACCCCTGGCTTTCATTACCTTAAACAGCTCTGATTCAAAATCCTCTGAAGGCGATGGAGCCGGAGAAAGAATAAGTTTTCCATCGGGCCCGATCAGGAAGTAAGTGGGGAAAGCTCTGATATCATATTCCTTTAATACATCCGGCTGCAGGTCATACAACAGGAATTTCCAGCTGTATTTATTTTTGGCAAGGAACTGCCTGAGCACTTCGTCCATGGGATCCGTAGCAATGGTAAGCAGGATAAGTTTACCGGCATATTTGGTATTCAGAACAGCCAGGGAATTGAACTCATTGAGACAGGTATAGCTCTGGCAGGTGCAGAAATTAAGATATACATACTTCCCTTTATAATCATCCAGTGTGATCATCTTACCTTCGGTATCCATCAGTTTAAAAGCCGGAGGCTCATATCCAGCCAGCAAACGTGTTATCTTTTGCTTGATGGAGGTGCCAATCTGCCGGTGCACAGGGATCTGTGTTTTCAACATGAGCGTATCCAGTATACTCAGCAAACCCTTTCGCGAAAACTGGTTACTATAAAACTCATCATGTACCTGCTTTAGAATGATCAACTCCTTCAATGTGTCATTGCTGAAATTTGTATTTTTCGACAGGGTTGCAAGCAGAGCAGTATAACTGCCAAGCTGATTGATATCGTTATATATCTGCCTGCCCTGTTCCGATCTGCCATAAAACACAAAATACTTGCTGTAGATCTGGTTAAACAAGTCAGCATAAGCCGGATTGTGATACAACACAGGCTGGTTGTTGAAAAACTCATCCGACAGGCTTTGAACCTTTTGCTGATTGGCAAATAGTTTTAGCATGCCATACCTGTAACGACGAAATTCAGTAAAAAACTCACCGGGGTGTTTCTGAAAAGGAGCCTCCATATTCTGAATGTCTGTTTCCAGCTTTTGAATGTCCATTTTTGAATAGATATGGCTAACATGTTTTTCGTAATAAGGCACATAGGCATCATCAAACATCATGATGCGCATGTTCAGCTCTTCCTGTTTAAAATTGATGAGGCCGAGATGAATCTCTTCCGGCTTGAAATAAGGGTTTAACTGGTCCTCAGGCTTTTTATCCTCCTTTTCAGGCAACACCAGTTCATATGTTTTGCCAGGTTCGGCATAAAAATAGCCCAGGTATGCACCAAGATGCAATAGGATCTGCTGTGTAGAGGAAAGATTAAAACTCATCCTGAAATCGCCGCTGTCAGAAACCACACAGGCACCAGCCATTTCCTCGCCGCCTGTGATCCAATCTGCAATGCGTGTAAATTCCAATTTTGCAGCGGCATAAGTTTTGGCATGTCCTGTAATTATCACCGGCTGTGCGGAAATATTGATTGCCAGTAAGCCCGGTATTAAGGCAGCCAATATCCTGCCCGTTCTACTCATTCACATTATAGTTTTTCGGTAGAAATTTACTGGCATCGCCGCCCTGGCGGATAATTTCGCGGATAATCGAGGAATTAATGAATGTATGGTGAGGCAAAGTGAGCAAGAATACGGTTTCAATTTCGGGATACATAGCCTTATTGGTTTGTGCGATGGCCCTTTCGTATTCAAAATCTGCCGCTGTGCGAAGGCCTCTTAGAATATACCGGGCCTTTTCGGCTTTACAGAAATCAATCGTAAGTCCGGTAAAAGTTCTCACTTCCACCCTTCCCTCCATGTCACTAAATACGCGCTGTATCCACTGTATCCTCTTTTCAATGGGGAAGTAACTTGACTTGGTTGTATTGATGCCGATCCCCACCACTACCTTGTCGAACATAGAAAGTGCGCGACGTACAATGGATTCATGTCCAATTGTAAAAGGGTCAAAAGAGCCAGGGAAAACAGCAATATTTATCTTATCTTCAGACATAGACCTGATTTTAATGAAGGCAAAGAATATCGTGGTAAACTTAGGGATTAATCAGGAAATTAAAAACCCCCGGAAGGTTTTTCTGCACCTGGGCACCTGTTGCCATAAGGCGTGCGGCATTATGGTGACCCTGGGAAATGAGGATGCAGGTACATCCGAGGACCGCCGAAACATCATAATCATGCTCAGTGTCACCAAGCATGATGATTTCATCGGCTAACAGGCCTGAAGAATCAAGATAATCCATTGCAATGGCAGCCTTTCCATGAGCATAATGGTCATCTGCGCCAAGAATGGCATCAAAATAGGGTGTTATACCACGATCAGTCACATCCCGGATAAGGGTGCTCCGCTCCATGGCCGATAAGATGATTTGTTTCAAACCCTGCTTTTGGAAGGCATCCAGCAGGTCGACAGCACCGCTGTATAAGGAGGCTGCCGGCTGCAATTCGCGATAATGGTCAATAAACTCAACCGACAACGCTTCAAACGGCTCCTGATCGAAATCAAAGCCGAGGTCAATATAATAATCTTTTACAGGAAACCGGAATAGTTCCTGATACCGGGTTTCTGTCACCAGTGGCATTCCCCGGTGTGTAAGCATACGATTTATGGAAGCAATACACACTGCCCTGTCATCGAGCAGTGTGCCATTCCAATCCCAGATAATGAGTGTCTTTCCTTTTATCATCCGCTTACAGACGGGTATTAATTGGTTATTCATCCGCGATCACCTGAATTGATCCGAATACGACCGGCGCATCGATATACAGGTGATTCAGGTTAACAGCAAAAGAATCAGTAGCATACTGAATACTTCCAAAAGCTACGGAATTGCCATCCGGCATGGCGGCAGAAGCAAAAACTGCATCGGATTTGATCTTAACCGAGGTAGATTTTCTGATTCTGATCAGTGTTTGGCCGAAGATGGTATTGATCTTGATTTTCACCGGCTGATTATCAGGAAAATTAAAATCCCTGAAATCATAGACTGATTTGCCAAAGATCACATTGTATTCGGTATTATCGCGTGGCTGATCATGTATCGCTCTTTCCTCAAAGAGGATATCATTTTCGCCTTTTTGCCGGTGCTTCATCATCCAGGGCTTTCCCACAAGGAGACTTACGCCGACAAATATGAGAAACAAGGCAAATAGAACTCCGAAAAGGTTTACATCAAAAACCACTCGGAATATCGCTGCCAGACCAATCAGAACTAGCAGTACTCCCCAAAATAATCCTGGTGCCATTTTCATAAAGTTTTAATTTATGGATCAAATTAAGGGATTTCATCCTGTTTAGACAATTACTAATCGGTGAATTGCGGTTATATGACGGTATTATGCGAATTTAAAGGGTTTTTCCACTTTTTCTTCCATCAGGGCCAGGTCAAGAACCTGCATGATATTTTTGACATAATGAAATGTTAATCCCTTCAGATATATTTCATTGATTTCCAAAATATCCTTTCTGTTTTCTTCTGAAAGGATTATTTCCATTATATCTGCCCGTTTGGCGGCCAATATTTTTTCCTTGATCCCTCCTACGGGCAAGACTTTTCCTCTGAGTGTAATTTCACCAGTCATGGCAATCTGATTTTTTACTTTGCGCTGTGTAAGTGCCGAAGCAATGGATACTGCCATGGTAATGCCGGCCGACGGACCATCCTTTGGTATTGCGCCCTCAGGAACGTGAATATGAAAATTCCAGCTTTCAAACATTTCAGGGGTAAGGCCCAACAGCTCGCTGTGCGATTTGATATATTCAAGGGCAATAACAGCGGATTCCTTCATAACCTCACCAAGGTTTCCGGTAAGGGTGAGTGTGCCCTTACCTTTGCTCAGGCTGGTTTCCACAAATAATATTTCGCCTCCCACGGCAGTCCATGCCAATCCGGTCACCACACCTGCAAACTCGTTGCCCTGGTATTTGTCCTTTAGGTATCGCGGTGCACCGAGTATGGTCTCAATATCCTGAATGGTAAGCTTCCGGTTAAAATTTTCATCCGTGGCAACCTTCCTGGCAATTACCCGCACAACCTTGGCCAGTGTTTTATCCAGTTCCCTCACGCCTGATTCACGGGTGTAATTCTCAATAAGGTATTCAAGAATATCTTTAGTAAAAGTAACTGACTTTGAGGTAAGCCCATGGTTAACCAGTTCTTTGGGGACAAGGTGCCGGTGAGCGATCTCCTTTTTTTCTTCCATGATATAGCCGCTCACATTGATCAGTTCCATCCTGTCGAGCAGGGCCGGATTGATTGTATTGGTCATATTGGCTGTAGCAATAAACAACACCTTTGACAGATCAAATTCAAGTTCAAGGAAATTATCATAGAAGTTGCTGTTCTGCTCAGGATCCAGCACCTCCAGCAGTGCAGATGCAGGATCGCCATGATAATCCCGGCCGACCTTATCGATCTCATCCAGCACGAAAACGGGATTGCTTGATTTCACTTTCTTAAGGCTTTGCACGATCCTTCCGGGCATTGCACCAATATATGTTTTACGGTGTCCGCGAATTTCAGCCTCATCATGCAATCCACCCAACGACATCCTGATATACTTTCGATTCAGCGCTTTAGCCACAGATTTGCCCAGAGAGGTTTTTCCAACACCCGGGGGTCCGTAAAGGCAAACAATGGGAGATTTCATATCCCCCTTGAGCTTTAAAACAGCCAGGTGCTCAATGATCCTGTCTTTTACCTTTTCAAGTCCGAAGTGATCCTTGTCAAGTATCCGTTGTGCCCTTTTCAGATCAAAGTTGTCCTTTGTAAATTCGTTCCAGGGTAGCTCAAGGAGTGTCTGCAGGTAATTCAGCTGAACGGAGTATTCGCCCGTTGCCGAATTGAGCCTGTTAAGCTTATCCACTTCCTTATAGAAAGTAGCAGCTACTTCCTTATTCCATTTTTTCTTTTTTCCCTTCGCTTTCAGCTCTTCAATTTCCTGTTCCATCGGGTTACCCCCCAGCTCATCCTGTATTGTCTTCATTTGCTGGTGCAGGTAATATTCCCGCTGTTGCTGGTCCATATCAATCTTCACTCTGGTCTGAATATCATGCTTTAATTCAAGCATTTGCACCTCCCTGGTAAGGTAATGTAACAGCGAGGTAGCTCTTTTTTTCAGGTTGTTTTGTTCAAGCAGGTGTTGCTTTTCAAACATGCGGATATCGCTGTTTGAACTAATAAAATTGATAAGAAACGAAGAACTTTCAATATTTTTGACCGCAAAGGAAGTCTCAGGGGGAATATTACTCGAAAGCTTGATTATTTTTAGCGAAAGATCTTTCAATGATCCAACAATGGCTTCGAATTCCGGATCTTTCTTCTTAGGCTTTACATCCTCCATCGCACTCACCTTGGCCAGATAATAGGGCTCAGTACTTACAACCTCATCGATGCGAAAACGCTTTTTCCCCTGGATTATCACGGAAGTGCTTCCGTCGGGCATTTCAAGTATTCTCAACAACTGGGCAACTGTACCTACATTATATAATTCTTCCGGCCCGGGCTCATCCACATTCGGATCTTTCTGGGCAACCGTACCGATGATCTTTGATTTATGATAAACATCCCTGACCAGCTTCATCGATTTGTCCCGACCCACTGTAATGGGAATAATCACTCCCGGAAAAAGCACTGTATTTCTGAGTGGAAGTATTGGAAGGGTATCTGGAATCTGAGTCATGGTAATACTTTCCTCATCTTCCTCAGAAATCAGTGGTATAAAATCTGAATCCTCATTTACGGATGATGAAAGAAAAAAATCGGATAATCTCTTTTCCTGCAATTTGCTCATATGATTTTAATTCAACGAAAATTTAAACAAACAAAACGACAAAATGTCAGCCCTGGTATAAAATAACACGATCCCTCAGGTAAGGCAATCTTCATGCCACATTTTGAAAACCCGAAAAACAGTAGAAAGATAATAATCAGAGTGATTTGCGGTAGCGATCTGTAACCTTGAAAACGCTGGCAATAATTCTCCGGTCGGCTTCACTGAGCGCTAAATTGCGGCTAATCATGGCCTTTTCAATTGTTTCAAATGACTTATCTACCCGGTATGTCTCAAACCCGGCCGCTCCGCCCCAGGAAAAAGAAGGAATAAAGTTGCCCGGGAAACCGGCACCGTAAATATTGGAACTTATGCCAACAACCGTACCTGTATTAAACATTGTATTGATGCCGCATTTGGAATAATCCCCCATCATGAGACCGCAAAATTGCAGACCTGTATCTTCTGCCCTGCCTGTAACATAATCCCACACTTTTACGCGGGTATAGTTGTTTTTTAAATTGGATGTATTTGAATCTGCCCCAATATTGCACCATTCACCGAGGGCGGAATTTCCCATATAACCTTCATGTACCTTATTTGAATAAGCAAACAGGATTGAATTGGTGACTTCACCTCCTACCTTGGAAAACGGACCCAGGGTGGTTGGACCATATATTTTTGCTCCCATTTTTACAATGGCTCCCTCGCAAAGCGCAAAAGGACCGCGAATCAGTGCACCTTCCATGATCTCGGTATTACGTCCGAGATAGATGGGGCCAGTCGATGCATTGAGTGTTGCATATTCCAGCTTCACCCCTTCTTCGGCAAATATCTGGTCGGGTCGCAAGAGATTGTTAGTGGAACTTATCGGAGCAGAAATTTTCCCGGCAGTAACCAGTTCATAGTCACTGATCAGCTCCTGGCCGTTGTAATAAAACAGATGCCATGGCCTGTTTATCCTGAGAAAGGCGGATGAGGCCTGCTTTTGAACAAATCCTGCAGGTACTGTAAGATCAAAATCCGCAAGCTCGGTTTTATCAAGGCATACAGCGATCAATAACGAATCTTTAACCAGGGTTTCTCCAGGTTTTAATGCTTCAATTTCTCCAACCAGATCAGCATTGGGTGTGATGGCCCCGTTAATAAGCACATTCAATTCGCCTTGAACAAGGGGGTATTTTTCCTGGAGATAGTCTTTTGTCAGCGCCGACGTGGTGCAATGCAACCACATCTCCCATTTTTCGCGGATAGTAAGTACGCCCAGGCGTATTTCAGCCACTGGCCGGATAAAGGTAAATGGCAAAAGACGGTCACGTGACAGGTCATCAAAAAGGATATAATTTCGGCTGTTTTCAGACATGGGTCAACTTCACATGAATACAAATATACGCTAATTTGCAGTGAAAGACTATTTCAGATAATTCAAAATCAATGCTGTGAATATATTATGGGTATAAAAAAACTCCGTTCCCATATGAAAACGGAGTTCAAAAGACAGGCAACGTGCCAATCGTTATTCTTCCTTCTTTTTCTTATCGTAATGACTCTTGTACCGGGTATTGAATTTGTCAACACGACCGGCAGTATCAACAAGTTTCATCTTGCCTGTATAGAATGGATGGGAGGTATTGGATATCTCCATCTTGATCAGCGGGTATTCCTTTCCGTCTTCGAGGGTAACTGTTTCTCTTGAAGAAGCAGTTGAACGCGTAACAAATGTGTGACCATTCGACATGTCCCTAAAAGCCACCAGCCTGTAATTCTCGGGATGTATTCCTTTTTTCATTGTTATTATCTTTAAATCTTTCAATTGCAAAATGGGATGCAAAAATAGGTAATACTTTTTAAAGATCAAAATATATCTGCTCCTATTTCAAATCCCTTTCATGTTTACGGCTAAGGTTATCAAACCTCTTGAATTCCACATTCCTGTCAAACAAATACCGAAAGGTGATATGGGTTTTTTCCTTGGTTGCTCCAAATTGACCATACATCCTGTTTACAGTAACATTATAGTCACCCACCCATGAAAGTTCCAGTTCACGGAGGCCATCTTCACGCATTGCATCAACAAGCTTCAGGTATATTCCGCCAATAACGCCGGTGCGCTGAAATTCAGGAATTACGCCTGAAATAAGGAGTCTTCCCCGTGTAATGGCCCGTCGCCTGTAATACATGAATTTAAGGATATTCAAGGGGGATAACTTCCCGTTTTTTAATTTTCTGAGTATCTCGTTCATATCGGGGAACACCACCAGGAATCCAATGGGCTGCTCATGATGGTATGCAAACCATATATATCTTTCATTCAGAATAGCCTTTGCATCATTAAAAATATGGTAGAGATCTTCGTATTTTAATGGGGTATACGATTCAAGAAAGTCGGACCAAATTTTATCATACATCACAACCATTTCCCGGAGGTACTTTTCAGGATTTTTCATTTCGATGTGGCGGAATGAGAATTCAGGTTTTTTCCAGATCCGCTCGCCGAATTTTCGCATGGCCTCAGGATAGGGTTTGCTGAAATCATCATGAAAACAGTATTGTTCGAAAAAGGTTTTAAACCCATAATGTTCAAATAATTGTCTGTAATACGGAAAATTATACGGCATTCCATATCCCTGCTGCATAAATCCCTCCACAAGCAATCCCCAGTTTACAAAATTTTCCCCGAAATTGATGGGTCCGTCCATGGCCTTCATCCCCTGTGAATCCAGCCATGTTTTAGCAGTGTCAAAAAGAAGGTTGGCAGACGACTGATCATTGATGCATTCAAAAAAGCCTATCCCGCCTGTTGGTTGGGGATTCTGAAAGCATTTGTGCTTATCATAAAAGGCTGCTATCCTTCCGGCCAGCTCGCCCTGCTGTGTTGTTAAAATCCACCGGCGGGCATCTCCATGTTCGAAACAGATGTTTTTTTCCGGATTGAAAGTATTCTCAATTTCCATGTCAAGCGGACATACCCAAAAAGGATCATTTTTGTAAAGGACTTTGGGTACTTCCAGGAACTGCTTCCTTGTGATTTCATTATTCACTTCTGTAAGTAACATAGAATTGGTTTTTTCACAATTTAAACCATTTTTCAGTCCAGTCAGCTATTAATCCAACCCTGGAGCGATGTTCAAACTCATTTTTTTTCGGATCATAAATATAATCTTTTTTCCATTCCGCCTGATTTTCTATCACTGATTTCAGGGCAGATACAAAATAATCAACCTCCTCCATTGTCATTACAGGATGAAGGGAAACCCTTACCCAGCCAGGCTTTTCTGAAAGATCCCCGTGGTTGATCTTTTCTGTTATCTGGTGCGAACGGTCATAACTAACTTCCAGCAGAAAATGCCCGTATGTGCCCGCGCAGGCACAACCGCCCCTCACCTGAATGCCAAAGCGGTCACTCAGCATTTTTACGATAAGGTTAAAATGAATATCCGGATGATAAAATGAAATGATGCCCAGGCGGTGTTCTATGTTTCCGGCGAGGATCCTGACTCCTTCTACCTGCTGAAGTCCTTTCATCATCCGGTCAACCAGTTCTTCTTCGCGTTGCATCATCTCTTTCACCCCCATTTGTTCTTTCAGCTTCATGGCCAAAGCCGCCCGGATGGCTTGCAAAAAGCCGGGTGTTCCACCGTCCTCCCTGGTTTCAATATCATCAACATATTTATACTCTCCCCATGGATTGGTCCAGTCAACAGTTCCGCCTCCCGGATCATCGGGTATTTCCGACTGGTATAACGAAGAATCGAAAATTAAAACACCACATGATCCCGGACCGCCCAGGAATTTATGAGGCGAAAAATACAGGGCATCTATTTTCTGCATGGGATCAAAGGGATGCATATTGATTTCCACATAGGGAGCAGAAGCGGCAAAATCAATAAAGCATAGGCCATTGTGCTCATGCATGATTGCTGCCATTTCGTGGTATGGTGTAATGATGCCGGTAACATTTGAACAGGCTGTAAAGGCACCAATCTTAAATTTCCGGTCGGCATATTGGTTCAGGGCTTCGCGCAGGGCACCCGGATTGATCAGTAAGTTCCCGTCAGGTGGTATCATTACCACATCGGCAAGGGTTTCATACCATGAAGTATGGTTTGAATGGTGTTCCATGTGGGTAATAAAGACAACCGGACGGTCTTTTTCATCAATACATTCCTTTTTAACCCTCCTGTTGCTCGTGCGGAGACCCAGCATCCGCTGAAGCTTATTCACTACGGCAGTCATTCCGGCACCTGCGGTAATTATAACATCCTGCTCCCCGGCATTGACCTGCCTTTTTATATAATCATGGGCATAACGGTAACTTAACGTCATACGTATGCCCGTTTCATTGGTTCCGGTGTGCGTGTTTGCAACAAAAGGCCCAAAGACATTAGTCAGTTTTTCTTCCACGGGCGCATATAACCTGCCGCTCGCCACCCAGTCGAAATAATAAATTTTCTTCCTGCCATAAGGAGAATCAAACCATGCATCCTGGCCAATGATTTGATTTCTGAATTGTTCGAAGTAACGTTCAAGGTTCGGCATAAGAAATAATTTTCAAAAATAACCCCTAAAAATAATATACTTTTTTGTGTAAAATCCTGATTTATATTCTAAAATGCAATTGACCGCATTTTTTAACTTCCCCATTTTTTGGATCATTTATTTCAGAAATTTGAAAAGATCATTATCTTTGCGGTCCTCCCGACTTTTGAGTCGGGATGCTTTTAGGATATTATGGTGGTCGTAGCTCAGTTGGTTAGAGCGCCAGATTGTGGATCTGGAGGTCGCCGGTTCAAGCCCGGTCTTCCACCCGACAAAGCAGGTCTGCAGTTCTGCAGTTATGCAGTTCTGCAGTTCTGCAATCCCGTCTTCTCTGCGAAACCTGAATATGCCCTGGGTTAATTTTCATTCACATTCCCTTTTCAGCGACGGAAAAGAAGCTCCCGAAGAGTTTATTAAATCAGCTATTTCCAAAAAATTCCCGGCTTTTGGATATTCCTGCCACTCCCCTGTTCCCTTTCCAACCAAATGGAATATGGATGCAGGCAAACTCCAGGAATACCTTGATGAAATTACAAGGATCCGGCTTGCGTATAAGGATAAAATTGAAGTCTATGCCGGACTGGAGCTTGATTACATTAATGGCGTCCCCCACCTTCCGGTAAGCGAATTAAAGAAAATGGGATTCGACTATATCCTGGGCTCTGTTCATTTTATTGACCGTTATCCCGACGGCTCCCATTTTTGTTTTGACGGTAAACCTGAAATTTTCTTCCAGGGAATTGAAATCATTTACAATAATGATTTTCGGAAAGCCATTTCAGGATATTATGAAAAAACAAGGATGATGATTGATAAAGATTGCCCGGATGTCATCGGTCATATGGACAAAATAAAGATGCACAATACCGTAAAACCCTATTTCGATGAGGAAGAAGAATGGTACAGGAAGCAGGTGGAAGAAACCCTGGATCTGATTGCAGAAAAAGGATGCATTATGGAAGTAAGCTCCCGTGGATTATACAAGCACAATCCACCCTTGTTGTACCCTGCTGCCTGGGTCATTAAACAGGCATACCTGCGCAAAATACCTGTGATGTTAAACTCCGATGCACATCACCCTGATGAGATTGACTGTTATTTTGAAGAAACAGCATTGATGCTGAAAGAAACGGGATATAAATCGCTGCGTATTTTGTACAAGGGATCATGGCATGACATGCCTTTCAACGAGACGGGTATTTTGTACTGACCAACTCATCTTCCCGGTAGGTTGATTCGCACAGCATGTTTCCGTTCTGATCCCAATATTCCCATTTCCCGGATAATTTGCCATGCTGAAATGATCCTTTTCGTTTCATCTTGCCGTTGCCGTACCAGATTTGCGCTTTACCATGAAGCCGGCCCTCTTTGTAGGTAAATTCTTCAAGCACCTGGCTGCCTTTCCGGGCCACCACTGAACATTTCCCGGTAAATGGACCATAGCTGCCATCCCTATAAAATATATCCTGGCTCATCTCTGCCTCAGTAATAACAACCTTATTTGAGCATGCAAATGTGGTTAACAATAATATTGCGAATAATCCTTTCATAACTGGGTACTGGTTAGCTTTCGTTTCAATTATATAACGAAAGGTCTCAGTCGGGAGTTCGCTTTTATTGATGAACCCGGTAAATCACAAATTGAATTATCGAATATAAGGGATGAACCGTGAACCTCTATTTGTTAAGTTCTGCATTCCTAATCCAATCCTCGGCCCTTCCGATGAATTTCATACCAAGTACATACCCTTTTAAGGTCATTTTATTGTCATCTCCGTCAAACCAGGTATAGCAATCGTAAGTCTTACCATTGTCGGGATCATACACTGTGCCACCCTCCCAACGGTTTTTCTCAGCATTGAAGGTGAAATCTTTCAGGATCATCAAACCCCAGATCTTTTTGCCCCGCTGGGTTTCATCCGGATTATTGACATCCAGCTTATCTTTATCTTCCTTTAACCATTCCACTTTACCGTAATATTTGCCATTGGTTGCCTTGAATATCCTTACCTGGGAAGTACCCTTGGCAGGAACCCAAATACCAACAATCTTATCTGCCTGACCGTATGTAAATGCAGAGACAAACAACAGACAGGCAATGAAAAGGAAGTTTTTCTTCATAGTGATATGAATTAAAGGATTAAACATGCACTAAAGTTAATTTTTTCTTTTTAATATGATGAATTCATAGGTAAAATCGTTTTGTGGATCGGGCCCCGGTATTTCCCGGCTAACCTCCTCCCATTCTTCTGAAACGATCTCCGGAAAAAAAGTATCTGCATCAAAGGAACGATTAACCCGGGTTAAATACAACCGGTCGGCATACGGCAGAAATTGCCTGTAAATGGAAGCTCCGCCGATAACAAAACTTTCCTCCTTTTCACTGCAATTCTCAATTGCCTCATCCACCGAAAATACAGTCACGCATCCTTCGAAATGGTCGGAAGGATTATCGGTTATCACTATACTCCTTCTGTTCTTCAGGGGCCTTACAGGTAAGGAAAAATAGGTATTCTTGCCCATGATCACCGTATGATTGAGGGTGATCTGTTTGAACCGTTTTAAATCTGCTGAAATATGCCACAGCAAGTCGTTATTCTTACCTATTCCATTGTTTTCTGCAATGGCTACTATGATTGAAATATTTTTCATTCGTGATATTTAAACAGATATGGGTGCTTTGATATGTGGATGGGGATCGTAATTCTCCAGTGTAAAATCTGAAAAAGTGAAATCCTCAATATTTTTTACACCGGGATTAAGTTTCATCACAGGCAATGGACGCGGCTCGCGGGCAAGCTGGGTATTCACCTGTTCCAAATGATTATTATATATGTGTGCATCACCCAGCGTATGTATGAATTCACCGGGTTTCAACCCGGTCACCTTTGCCACCATCATCAGTAACAAGGCATAGGATGCAATATTAAATGGCACACCCAGAAAAATATCTGCACTTCTCTGGTATAACTGGCAAGAAAGCCGGCCATCGGCCAGATAAAACTGAAACAATACATGACAGGGTGGCAGTGCCATATTGGATAAATCACCCACATTCCAGGCACTGACAATGTGCCGGCGTGAATCAGGATTTTCCATAATACTGCGGATCACTGCTGATATCTGATCAATGGATCCGCCCTGGTAAGTTGGCCAGCTCCGCCATTGAAACCCGTATATATGACCAAGGTTCCCTTCCTTATCTGCCCATTCATTCCATATACTTACCTGATTATCATTAAGATATTTTACGTTCGTGTCTCCCTTAAGAAACCAGAGTAACTCGTATATAATGGATTTCAGGTGAAGCTTTTTTGTTGTCATCAATGGAAATCCTTCGTCCAGGTTAAAACGCATCTGGTATCCAAAAACACTTTTGGTACCAGTGCCAGTCCTGTCTTTTTTCTCAGCGCCCTTATCGAGTACATGCTGAAGCAAATCAAGATACTGCTTCATTCTTTATATCACTTTGAACATGATGTAAAATTAATAAAGATATTCTTATCCTTTTACCGGGGCCCCGTAAAGTTACGGGCAGATGTTCATTTCTTTTAAGTTATTAACATTGAGGCGCCCTCAATTTTTTACTATTTTTAGCCAACTTTAAAGATACAGTTTTTCCTGCGGGGGTTATGACGTTTGTGATATTTTAAAGGAATGTAAGGCTTATTGACAACTTGCTGATACTTCCTACGTATATTCCAGCAGTGAATCTGAATTTTTAAGTTTAATAACCGGTAAAAATAGTTAACCACGCCTATTTGAATACGATACAACATAATAAATCCGGCGTTTTGATCGTCCTGCTGGCACTGTTTTTTTGTTTTCCGGTGGTTGCACAATATGATTTCACTGCAAGTGAAACAGCTGGTTATGCACCCCTCAAAGTGAAATATCATTTTATCAATTCCGCTTCAGTGGATACCATCAGCAGTTATTACTGGGATTTTGGAAATGGACAGACCAGTACATTGGAAAGTCCGGATACAGTTGTTTATAATTCCCCCGGCACTTATTCCCCTTCCGTTGTTTTCAATAACCGGATGGATCTTATCATTACGAAATCACAATATATTACAGTTCAGATGGCTGAGGACGTGATCAGCATCCCAAATGTTTTTACTCCAAATGACGATACCTATAACGATGATTTTTTAGTTACAACTCAGGCTGAAGTCCCCCTGAAAATGAATATTTTTACCCGGGCGGGAATTCTGGTATATAAAACGGAAGGCACCAGGCTTACATGGAATGGTTATGCAGCTTCAGGACAGCAACTTTCAACAGGAATATACTTCTATAGTATCGAAGCACTGGGTGCAGATCCGAATAAGCTATACAAAAAATCAGGATTTTTCTATATGTATCGGTAATCGGTAATCGGTATTCGGTATTCGGTATTCGGAATTCGGAATAATCGCGGTTTAGGTATTGCGGAAGCGCGAGCAACGCGAGCATCAATCTGCGTGCCGAAGGCATCCCTTCGGGAAAATCTGCGGGATCTGCGAAAGAAAATTTTGGGTGTTTATGGCTTTACAGGTAATACGTAAAAGTTTAAACGCAAAGGGCACGGAGTTTTCGCAAAGATCGCTAAGTTTGAGGCGCTTTGCTTTTTTGAGAACGCAGAGTTCAACGACCCTGTTTTTGCGACAAGTTATATAAGTGTATTCAGTTACCCAATGAACTCCCATATTAAGATATACTCTCTGATCATCCTTTTCATTTGCATTGTGCATCCGTTAATGGCACAAAGCAAACCTTCAGAACGTCCCAAAATCGGCCTGGTCTTGAGTGGTGGTGGCGCAAAAGGACTGGTACACATTGGTGTGCTGAAGGTACTTGAAGAAGCAGGCATTATTCCGGATTATATAAGCGGAACAAGTATGGGAAGCATTGTTGGCGGATTGTATTCAATCGGCTACACGGCTGATGAGCTGTCTTCGCTGAACCAAACACTGCCCTGGCAGGTGGTGCTGTCGGATTATGTTCCGCTCCGGAATATCTCCCTGGAGGAAAAACATGATTATAAGCGGTATTTTGCTGAATTTCCTATACGAAAGCGCAGGGTCATGTTACCATCCGGATTGCTTGAGGGCCAAAACCTGTCGGTTCTGTTATCCTCCCTTACATGGCGAACTGCAGGTATTGAATCCTTTGACCAATTTCCGTATCCTTTCAGGTGTGTTGGAACTGATATTATCAATGGTGAGATTGTGGATTTTGATTCGGGGGACCTTGCCCTGAAAATGAGGGCAAGTATGGCCATCCCCAGTGTATTTACGCCCGTGGTGCTGGATTCGTCCATGGTAATTGTAGATGGAGGAGTCATCCGCAATTTTCCGGTGGATGAGGTCATTGATATGGGGGCAGATATTGTGATTGGCGTCTATGCCGGATTCAAAGAGAAGGAAACCTCGGAAGATCTCCAGTCGATGAGTAAAATTCTGAGCAGATCAGCAGCAAGTTATGGGATTTATGATTCGCGTGAACAGGCAAAGAAAGTGGATGTGCTGATTTCACCAGAACTGAATGGCTATGCATCCTCTGATTTCAATAAAAGTGCAGAAATAGAAAAGGCCGGAGAAGTGGCTGCCCGGGAACACATGTCTGAATTTCTGGCACTGGCTGCAGAGCAAAAAAAATACGGTATCCGGAATAAACCTGAAGCGTTGGCCGAGAAAGACAGCATGCTGATCAGCCGTATTGTGGTAAATGATCTGAAATACAATGATAAGAGCCTGATTTATGGTATGCTCAATATTCCCAGGAATACCTATGTGACGAAGGCAGAACTCCAGGAAGGATTGGAGCGGCTCTTTGGCACGCAGTATTTTGAGAGGCTGAATTATCGTTTTGAAAAAGACCAGAATGCTTTTCGCCTTATAATCGATGCCAAGGAAAAGCCACCTTCTTCCCTGAAGGTATCAGTACATTATGATAATTTTTACGGAGCCGGACTGCTGCTGAATTTTACGAAGAGTAACTTCCTGGCCAGTGGTGCCAGGCTAACGCTGGTGGGCGATCTCAGTCAGTTTCCACAGGCAAGGGTATATTACAGAAAATATACTGGCCCTAAAAAGAAACTGCTCGCCGGTTTTGAATCCTATTTCGAATCGAATCTGATCCGGGTATATGTCCATGGAGAAGAAATCGGCTATTCGAAACAGAATCATTTTACATCGGAGCTTTCACTTAAACATGCCATCAAAATTAACCAGCAAATTGGAGCAGGCTTGCTATTCGAATATTCAGCAGTTTATCCCAATAAGGCCATTCAAACGTTATATCCTACCGAGTTTAACTTTCAGCGGTTTGGGTTTGCTGGTTTTGGATTGTCAGGTTCATATAAACTAAATACACTGGATGATGTTCTTTACCCTCTGGAAGGAAATGAACTTGAAGTCAATGTGAAAGGGATTTATAATCCGGCAACTGATGTGAAATTATTATCTGATACCATTGACACGGAAACATCACTTTCCTCTTTTGGCAAATTGTATATCAATGTTGGAACCTATAGGCTTTTCGGACAAAAAACAAGTCTTCATACAGGTATTTCTCTAGGCCTTAGTAAAGATGCCTTTATTGCTTCAGATTACTTTTTTATTGGAGGATTCAAAGACAATTTACGACGCAACCAGATCCCTTTTGCCGGATATAAATCAGGGGAAGTGGTTGCATCTAATATCGTGCAGATCAAGCTTGGATTGAATTACCAATTGACCCGCAATCTCCGGATACAGACATTGGGTAATGTATTGATGACCTCCGGTAGTGTTAAGTCCCTTTCTGAAAGCATAGTAAATCTTCACACGGATAACCTGCATGTGGGTTACGGTGCAGGATTGCTTTACAAAACGCCTCTCGGGCCTGTAAACATTTTCCTATCCGGCAATAATATGGATTCCCGCCTCCGGTTTTACATCAATATGGGCTTTACCTTCTGATCAGAACCGCTTTCCAATTACTTTCCAGTCGAGTATACTCCAGAATGCCTTAACATATTCCGGCCGCCTGTTCTGATAATCGAGGTAATAGGCATGTTCCCATACATCGCAGGTAAGCAGAGGGGTTAATCCCTTCTTCATGGGATTGCCTGCATTGGATTCCTGGACGATCTCAAGCTTACCGCCGGCATTTTTAACCAGCCAGGCCCATCCTGAGCCAAACAGGGTCACAGCCGACTTGGAAAACTGTTCTTTGAACGCCTCAAAGGATCCAAATGTGCCCAGAATGGCATCGGCAAGAGCCCCCCCGGGTTCCCGTTGTCCGGATGGTGAAAAGCTTTCGAAATAGAACGTATGGTTCCATACCTGGGCACCGTTATTAAAAATTGCGCCATCTGCCTCACGGATAATTTGCTCCAGGCTGGCATTTTCAAAGCGGGTTCCGGGAACCAGGTTATTCAGATTAATCACATAGGTTTGATGATGTTTCGCATAGTGAAAATCGATGGTCTGTTTCGTAATATACGGAGCAAGCGCATCGGATGCATAATTGAGTTGGGGTAATGTAAATGCCATTCCGGTAGGTTTTAATAAAGTTTATTAATACCCACAAGATAAGGAATTAAGAGCGAAAATCAAAGAGTTTTGTTACCTATAGTTTCATCCGCCTGGCCACATTATCCCAGTTAACCACATTCCAGAATGCCGCCAGGTATTCATTTCTCCGGTTTTGATATTTAAGGTAATATGCGTGTTCCCAAACATCAACACCCAGGACGGGCATGCCTTTCACTTCGGCCACATCCATTAACGGATTATCCTGGTTAGGGGTAGAGGTTATTTTCAGTTCATCCCCTGTTTTAACAAGCCAGGCCCAGCCAGATCCAAAACGAGTCATGGCAGCAGCTGTAAATTGTTCCTTGAACTTTTCGAAAGATCCAAAATATCGGTTCAATGCATCAAGCAAGTCTGAATCAGGACTGCCCCCGCCCTTTGGGCTCATTACCTGCCAGAACATCGAATGGTTGAAATGTCCGCCGCCATTATTTCTCACCGCAACGGGCAAAATTGACACATTGGCCATTATTTCTTCCAGACTTTTATTTTCCCAGATACCACCAGCCAAAGCATTATTTAAATTGGTAATATAGGCCTGATGATGTTTTGAATGATGAATTTCCATAGTACGGGCATCAATATTCGGCTCAAGTGCCGAATAATCGTATTCCAGTTTAGGTAGTTCGAATGCCATTGTTTTAAATTTTTAGAATTGTTTATTAATAATTTTGATCCGTTTATTGTTCACTATCCGTGGGTTTTACCCACGATTATTCATATCATACCCCTTCGGGGTTCTCGTGCTCCATACTCCATACTCCATACTCATCTCAAGTCCCAGTCCCTTGTCCCTTGTCCCTTGTCCCTTGTCCCTAAATACATCTCCCAACTAACAAAACATAAATCTGAAAGTTTAATGGCCATATGAAAATGATTTACTTTGCCTATATTTAACTCAGATGACATTTCTATATCACATATCAATCCATATTTACTATTTTTTGGTTCTGATTGCTTCAGCCTTTAATTTGAAAGCCCGCTTGTGGATTAAAGGAAGGATCGGATGGAGGAAAAGGCTCAGGAACTGGAACAAAGCCGGCAAACCCGTGATCTGGTTTCATGCTGCCTCTCTTGGCGAATTCGAACAGGGACGCCCGTTAATTGACAAAATCAGGGAAAGCTATCCGAAGTACAACATCCTGCTGACATTTTATTCTCCTTCCGGATTTGAGATCCGTAAAAATTACCCGGGTGCTGATCTGGTCATGTATCTTCCACTGGATACGTCCTATAATGCCCGACTTTTTGTGAAGCTTGTGAATCCCATTGTTACAATCTTCATCAAATATGAGTTCTGGCATTTCTACCTGAAGGAATTGCATCAAACAAAACATCCGGCATTTTTAATCTCTGCTATTTTCAGACCGGGCCAGGCTTTTTTCAAATGGTACGGAGCATGGTTCCGGAAAAATCTGCAATTTATTGACTGTTTTTTTGTTCAGGATAAGGATTCCGCTCATCTTTTAAATCAGATAGCTCTGACAAATTGTAAGGTTTCAGGCGATACCCGGTTTGACAGGGTAAAAACACTTTCAGATTCTGCAAAAGATATAGAGATTGCCAGGGTGTTTTCAGAGGGTCATGATTGTCTGGTAGCCGGCAGCACCTGGCCCGAAGATGAGGAATTCCTCACCCGCCTTATCAATGAATCATCTCCAAATGCGCGTTTTATAATTGCACCGCATGAGATAACTGCTTCCCATATTAACCAGCTGACATCCCGGATTACATGTAATTATATTTTGTATTCCCAGGCAACTATGCAGGCTGAATACAATGACAAAAAGGTACTCATCATTGATAACATTGGCATGCTTTCATCGCTTTACAGGTATGGACGAATCGCATATATCGGTGGCGGTTTTGGTAAAGGAATACATAATATCCTGGAAGCTGCAGCCTTTGGTATTCCTGTGATTTTTGGCCCGAATTTTGAAAAATTCCGTGAGGCAAGAGAACTTCTCAGCCAGGGTGGGGCTTTCAATATTAAAAATCAGGAAGACCTCCGTAACATATTGAATGAACTGAACAGCAATCCTGAAAAGTATATGAGTTCAGCTCTGGCGGCAGGCTCGTATGTACGTGAAAATACGGGTGCCACATCCATTATATTCGATTTTTTAGCCCGCTTCTTTTAAAACTTTCGACCTATTTTAATTGTTAAAAGAATGGGTTAATTTTAGTACAGTTTTATATTACTTATAAAGCGTCTGTATAATGCGAGAGAACTTTTTTATATGTAACTTATTATCTGAAGAATATATACTCGTAAAATCATGAGAAATTTAGAACTTATTTGCATTGGACTGATTTTGTTTCCTTTGTATATTAGTGGCCAGGTTCCGGCTCAGCAATCGGGTTCCGAATTCAACGAATTCGGGATCAAGGACCCGGAAATTGGGATCATTGAAAAGCTTGAAACTACTTTACCATCGGATATAAAACTGGTAAACCAGGAAGGAGACACAGTGTTGCTTGGAAACATTGTAAACAAGCCCACGGTGCTTTCCTTCGTTTATTTTCGCTGTCCGGGGATCTGCAGTCCGTTAATGGACGGGCTGGCTGATGTAATTGACCGCAGCGATATGAATATCGGTGAAGATTACCAGGTGTTTACAATCAGCTTTGATTATCGTGAGTCAACCGTTCTGGCCGCCAATAAACACGACAATTATCTTCACATGGTAAAAAAAGAAGGGGCTAAAAAAGGATGGACATTTTTCACGGCCGACAGTGCCGCCATCCGTCGGATCACAAATGCGACCGGTTTTGGCTTTAAACGAACCGGGAATGATTTTGTACATGCTGCTGCCCTTATCGTACTCAGTCCTGAAAGAAAAATCACGCGTTATCTGAACGGTATTTATTTTCAGCCGTTTGAATTTAAGATGGCCCTGGTTGAAGCATCAAAGGGTAAGTCCGGTCCCACGATCAACCGGTTTTTGCAGTATTGTTATGCCTACGATCCCCAAGGTCAGCGTTATGTTATGAATGTAACCCGGGTATCCGGGATACTCATCGCATTTCTGGCCCTGATATTTTTTCTGTGGCTTGCCGTGCGGCCTTTATTTAATAAGAAACAAAAAGTCAACATTTAATTAATATGTATCTCAACGTATGAATGTACACGAAGGAAGCTTTTACGAAAACAAGGGAAAATACAAAGGGATCCTCGCGTGGATTACATCCACCGACCACAAGAGGATAGGTCTTTTATATCTCTATTCCATTATGATCATGTTCATTGTGGCCGCGTTATTGGGACTTGCAATGAAAATTGAGCTGATCGCTCCGGGAAAAACCATTATGGATGCAAAAACATATAATGGATTTTTTACCCTGCATGGAATTACAATGATCTTTCTGGTAGTAATACCCGGAATACCCGCCATTTTTGGAAATTTTATGCTGCCCCTGATGATTGGAGCCAAGGACGTGGCTTTCCCCCGGCTTAACCTCTTTTCATGGTGGCTGTATGTTTTGGGAGCCGTTGTAGCGCTTTCTTCACAGTTTATGGGTGGTGGTCCTCCTGACACAGGATGGACATTTTATGCTCCCTATAGCTTCAGAACGGTGACCAATATGTTACCGGCCGTTTTGGGAGCCTTTATACTTGGATTCTCCTCGATTCTCACTGGCTTGAATTTCCTTGTCACGATGCATCGTATGCGGGCACCCGGAATGTCGTGGTTAAAAATGCCTCTTTTCCCCTGGGCTCTTTATGGCACTGCATGGATCCAATTGCTGGCGACGCCTATTGTTGGTATAACCTTACTGATGGTTGTGGGAGAACGTTTGCTTAATATAGGATTTTTCGACCCGGCCCTCGGCGGTGACCCGGTGCTTTTCCAGCACTTGTTCTGGATTTACTCTCATCCGGCTGTTTATATTATGATCGTTCCGGCTATGGGAGTCATCTCCGAGATACTGCCTACTTTTGCACATAAACCTGCGTTTGGTTACAAAGCCATTGTTATATCCACAATGCTTATTGCTCTCGTTGGATCCCTTGTATGGGGCCACCACATGTACACCGCTGGCATGAGTAAGGCAGCCCTGTTTGTCTTTTCAGCACTGACATTTCTGGTTGCCATTCCCAGTGCGATTAAAATATTTAACTGGATATCCACCCTTTACAAAGGGTCCATTGTAATGGAACCACCGTTCTACTGGGCTGCATCCTTCCTGTTCGTATTTATGATCGGCGGTTTGACCGGACTTGTTCTGGGTTCCCTGGCCACCGATGTGCATGTACACGATACGGCATTTGTTGTGGCCCACTTCCATTATATCATTTTCGGAGGTGTGGGATTTGCCTTTTTCGGGGCTATACATTACTGGTTCCCAAAAGTCTTTGGAAGAATGTATGACAGAGGATGGGCCATCGTTGGCTGGCTTGTATTTTTTATTGGCTTTGTGACGCTGTATACGCCCATGTTCGTTCTTGGAATAGAGGGAATGCCACGACGGTATTACGATTACCTTCCTCAGTTCCATGGGGGAAATATACTGTCGTCCTTTGGCGCTATCATTATGGTTGCCGGACTGGTAATAATTATCACCAACCTTATCCGGTCCTCCCGATACGGATCCAGGGCTGAAATGAACCCATGGGGCGGAACAACATTGGAATGGACTGTTCCGAGTCCTCCTCCGCTGGAGAATTTTGAGGAAATACCAACAGTGACGCAGAGGCCATATCATTACAAGCAAACCTAATTCTATGTCAGAATCAGCAACACATGCAGAACATTTTGATGCCACCGCTTCGAAAATCGGGATGTGGCTCTTTATATTCACCGAACTCCTCTTGTTTGGTGGTTTATTTATCGTATATTCTGTAGTTCGTTTTACCCACCAGAGTGCATTCCATCTGGCTGCAGAGGAGCTTGATCTTTTTTTTGGTGCTACAAATACAGTGCTTCTCCTGATCAGCAGTATGACGATTGCTATGTCTGTTTCAGCAGTACAATACGGGCACAAGAAGTTCACCCTGATCCTCATCAGTCATTACCATGCTGATTGGACTTATTTTTCTTGTGAATAAGTACTTTGAATGGGATGTGAAATTCGAACATGGCCTGTATCCGGGTTCAACAATACTTCATGGCCTGGGCAACGGAGATACCCTTTTCTTCGGCTTGTATTTTTTTATGACCGGCCTCCATGCCTTGCACATTGTAGCCGGTCTATGCATCCTGGGATGGGTTCTTTTCCGTGTGGCAAACGATAAGATCAATGCCGGACATTATGTCCATCTCGAAAACGGTGCCTTATACTGGCACCTTGTTGACGTGATCTGGATCTTCCTGTTCCCGTTATTTTATCTTATAACATAATAACCTATTCATCCATGAGCAATCCCGAAAATCAGCATCATATTGTACCCTACCGCACATATGTTGTCATTCTGCTGGTCCTGGTTTCCTTTACGTTTTTATCGATACTGGTAACGCAGTATGAACTGGGACCACTTGCAGTAACCGCTGCCCTGCTGTTTGCATCGTTCAAATGCACACTCGTGTTTTTGTATTTCATGCACCTGAAATTCGATGAGCGCATTTACGGGATCATGGTTTCAGTGGTGTTATTTTTACTGCTGATCGATTATTGTCGGCACCTTTATGGATTATAGTTTCAGATAAACCAAAACCTATGTTTGCAAATCTTTCAAACCTTTCCCAGGGAGTCAATACCGCCTTTGTAGTGATATTAGCGGTATGTTTCTTTTTTCTTATCGGTCTTACCATTGTATTGCTCATTTTTATCTATCGCTATAATTCAAAAAGGCATCCTGTTGCCGACGCAGATTGAAGGCAATAACAAGTTGGAAGTGTTGTGGACTGTGATCCCTATTTTGATTGTAATTGCCATGTTCTATTATGGCTGGATCGGATGGACTCCCTTGTATTCCAATGCTCCGAAAGATGCTATTCCCATTAAGACCATAGGACGAATGTGGAACTGGCGTTTTGAATATGAAAATGGCAAGAAAACTGACACCCTGTTCATTCCCCAGGGAAAACCGGTGGTACTCGACCTGGTTTCTGTGGATGTGATCCACAGTTTTTACATTCCTGCCTTCAGGATTAAGATGGATGTGATTCCCGGCCGGGAAATAAAGATTTGGTTTATTGGCAATGCACCCGGCAATTATGACATTTTTTGTGCAGAATTTTGCGGTCTTCAACATTCATCAATGTTCACGGCCGTAAAAGTTTTGCCTCGCGATCAGTTCGATAAATGGTATATTGACACTACTGCAGTGGCCAGTGTTGCCGGAGTTGAAGCAACACCTGCTGCGGCAGGAGAAAAAGTCTACCGTTCAATTGGCTGCATGGCATGTCACTCAACAGACGGCTCCCAGATGACGGGACCTACATTCAAAGGTGCTTTTGGACATGAAGTCACCGTCGTTGCAGGCGGAAAGGAAAAAAATCTCACCGTGGATGAGGCCTACATTAAACATTCCATCCTTGAGCCCAACGTTGAAATCGTGAAAGGATTCAATGCCAATTTAATGCAATCCTACAAGGGCCAGCTCAGCGACCAGGAAATAGATGATATAACCGAATTTATTAAATCTCTGAAATAGATATCTATTGCAATAGGGCTTAAGCCAGCGGCAATAGAGTCAATTTTTACTTCCCTGTCAATTTTTTAATTAAATCCACCTCTTCCTGTTTGTAAGGCGTACCATCCTTGCGGAAGATTTCATGAAACCACAATTTCGGCTCCGAACCATCGGGCATGGGAGTATCCCAGGCATACATTGTATTTGTTTTTCCGGCTACAAGTCCCCAGTTAATGGCTCCGATATTCTCCGCTTTGAGCATTGGCATTATATTTTCAAACCGGCTGTTATTCCTTCGGGCCATATATTCAGAGCATATCATTGGTCTGCGATACAGTCGCAGGCTATCAATAGCCTTGCGGTGCAGGGTGTCATTGTTATAGTTGTGATAGGTGATCACATCGGAGTTTTCAAGCTGGAATATGTTCAGATCGCCAAGCTTTGCATCCCACACGGCGGAGGAAAGTGGCTGAGACGGATTAATCTCACGACCCCAGGTGAATATCTTTTTAAGAAGTGGCAATGACTGGTTTCCGTAACCGGAATTGCCCGGCTCATTATACAAATCCCACAAAAAGATGCGCTTGTCCTGTGCAAAATGCTGCAGTATTTCTTTTACATAAGTTTCCAATCCAACCACCAGGGCAGTATCCGTATAGATCAGATCACCCGGATCACGTACCCATCCTGAATTATGAACACCCGGCTTCGGATCGGGCTGTTTTCCAGCTTTATATGTTGGATTCCAGCAATCATCAAAAAATACAAATATGGTCTTTATGCCGTGCCTGTCTGCAATAGAAAGATACTGATCCATCCTGTTTTTAAAACCTGCAGGATCCACTTCCCAGGCCAGGTGATGAAGATAAACCCGCATGGTATTCATCCCGATTGATTCTGCCCAGCCCAACTCATGATTAATTGTTGCTGTATCAAATGTTTCGGCCTGCCACATTTCAAGCTGGTTTATAGCTGTGCTGGGAATAAAATTGCATCCACGGGGCCAACCCTGCTGCTGATACCAGGCATTAGCCTGCTCAATAGTCCAGACTTCGCGCGCCTTAACAACAGGCTGTTTTTTGCACTGTGAAATCAACAGTGAGCTGACAAGCAAAACTAAAATGGTAGTAGTTTTTTTCATGATCTGCATTTAAAAGAATGAGATTAATAATTACAGTCTGAACATCACATAATCAGTTAACTTCCGGCTTACCGTACTATCGGAAAAGCCACAATCCGAACCTTGGTAAAGCCATAGGGTACTAAGGTAATGGTTTCAACTGAATCATTCACCGCTCCCCTGAACTGCCCGTTTCTGTCTGTTACAGGAATCGGGGCCACATCATTGAGCAGTTGCCATGAAGGTATGCGGCGTCCGGTGGTGATCAGCTGACCAGGTACATGTTCAAGATTCCAGATAAAACCCGAAGACAACTGCGAGGATCCGGAAGTTTTTCTGAATTCAAAGTAATTTGCCGGATCAGATATAGCTTTTGCAGAAAGTCCGTAATTCCAATTTCCTAACGGATAGACACAAAAATAATCTCCCTCCTTTTCATCATGGCCTTTTTCCCACCTTTCATCCAGCTTCAGGGCATATACAAGTGGTCCGCGTTCAACGGCTCTTGAATTGCGTCCCCATTCAGAGATTTTTACTTGCATGGGTAACTGTAATGTAAGGATGTCGCCACTTTTCCAGGTCCGCATGATGTTAATGACCTGTCCTCCCTTTTTACGCTCCAATTCATTACCATTCAACATCAATACTGCCTCATTGCACCAACCCGGAATCCGGACAGAAAACGAAAATTCAACGGGTCTTGCAGTAACCATCTCAAACCGGATTTTTTCGTCAAAGGGATAATCAGTAATTTCTTTTATTGTTACTTTTTCTTTACCGGGGCCTACCGAGGCATTAACCTCACAGGGCGAAAATTCAAGGGCCGCCAGTCCATTGTCAGATGTGGCATACCAAAGATGGGATGCAAATTTCGTCCAGCCCTGATGCATATTTGCCAGGCAACAGGTATATCCGCTGCGCATACCGAATACATTTGTCATTTGCCTGTCAAATGGCAGTGAAAAACTGAAAACACCCCGTTTTACCTGAACCTGGTTGGCAATCTGGAAATACTGTTTCGCATTATAATCATCTGTAGTTTGAGTCGGAAGAGCATTATAGGCCATCCTTTCAAGGGCATCCATATACTCAACATCTCCAGTAATAGCCATTGTTTGCTCCATGGAATACATAGCCTCAACTATAGCACAAAGTTCGGTGCCCTGCTCCGGATTATTTCCGTGCAGGTCTTCATCTGCGGAGAAAATTCCCATCGGAAGCCCGTGTAAAAGCATCAGGTCGTGAAAACCCGTCTTCATATCTGCCAGATACTTTGTATTTCCGGTACGCTGAAAATTCAGGGCAGGTGCTTTTAAACCCATTCCCACATTCACCCCGTGCCTGTGCATCCAGTTGTCCCTGTTCTGATGTGCCGCGGCCTCTATTACCCAATCACGGTTTCCCAGCCAGGTGCTCCACGTAAAAGACTGTGATTCAATTAGTGAAGTCAATTCCAGCAATGATTTATCATGATTGATGGAATAAAGCCACTGTGCAACCAGAATATTTTCTGTTCCACGGGAAACAGCCCATTCAGTCCATTGACCGATCGGACATACTTTCAAAACAGCTAGCTGGTAGGCAAAATACTTATTTAGAAAAGGAATCACCCGCGGATCGCCCGAAGCCAGGTAATACTGCTGCATAACTTTTAACATCAGCATTTTGGGCCACCAGTCTTCGCCTGTGGCACAACTGGCTACTTCAACGAAATTGTTTTTTTCTCTTTCAGCCTTTGTAACAGGTCCGAAATAACCCGACGGCCTTTGATGATCAAGGGTCCAGTTGATATATTTCATAACTTTTTCCTGCAATGGTTTGTCGGCCAAAAGCCATGCCAGGGGAACAGCGCCATCGAGCCAGTAGGGCGTTTCTTCCCATCCATCGCCGGTTCCACCAAGCCAGCCATTGCTGTTCTTTACCTTTTCATACACCTCATCAAGGTGTCCTGTGGTTCCGTCACGCATGATCTGCAACTGGTGAAGCAGCCATCCGCCGGGCTTTATTGTTCCCAATGGAAGTTCTGTATAAACCGGTAATACAAAACCTTCCACCGAAACAGAATTTGGCTTATTCAGGCTATTATGCCCGGTTTTAAATGAACTTGTAGTCAGCAGAAGGATGGCTAGAGTAAAAAACAGGCTTTTCATCGGATCCGGATTTTTGGATGGTTACTTTATTTTTCGATCGTGTTTGAATATGAATAAGGAAAATCGGATGGTTTATACAATCGTTGTTTATCAGGGGAATCAACCATGTTAAAGTCAATTACAGCACCCTTCATCAGTACATCATGATCCAGCCAGGTACCTGACCACGCCTCGCCATTAATCGTAACAGACTGTACATACCTGTTTGCCTCGCTATTTTCAGGAGCCTGAATAACTATGGTATTGCCATTTTCCAGCACAAGGGTCATCTTATTGAAAAGTGGTGCTCCCATAACATATTGATTGGTTCCCGGACAAACCGGGTAAAAACCCATGGCAGAAAAGACATACCATGCTGATGTCTGTCCGTTATCCTCATCTCCGCAATATCCATCCGGTGCAGGAGTATAGAGACGGTTCATGATTTCACGCACCCAATACTGTGTTTTATAGGATTCACCGGCATAATTGTACAGGTAAACCATATGTTGAACTAGGCTGATTGCCATGTGCATAATTACCCATATTCATGATCTGCATTTCCCTGATTTCATGAATTGGAAATCCATAATAACTGTCATCAAACACTGGCGGAACCACGAATACGGAATCGAGCATGGCCACAAATTGCTTCGCCCCGCCCATCAGGTCAATCAAACCCTGTATATCATGAAACACCGACCAGGTATAATGCCAGCTGTTGCCTTCCGTAAATGCATCTCCCCATTTGAACGGACTGAAAGGTGCCTGGAATGAACCATCCAGGTTTCTTCCCCTCATTAATTTAGTAGAAGGATCATATACATTCCGGTAATTCTGACATCGGGCTGAAAATTTATCAACTTCTGCAGCTGGTCTGCCCAGAGCCTTGGCCAACTGCATCGATGGTAAAATCATCATAGGCATATTCCAGCGTCCGGGCCACATTTTCATTCACTTTTACATTGTAGGGAATATAACCTTTTTCATTATAGAATTTAACACCCTTACGCCCGACGGAGCTCATCGGACCCTCATTTTCCGAATTTTTAAGGATCGCCTGGTATAAGGTATCGATATTATATCCCCTGAGTCCTTTCAACCAGGCATCCGCAATAATGGAAGCCGAATTGGAACCGATCATGCAATCGCGATGGCCCGGGCTTGCCCATTCCGGCAACCATCCGCTTTCAAGATATGCATTCACAAGGCCTTCCTGAATATGTGTATTCAGCTCCGCTTCCATCAGGTTAAACAAGGGGAATGCTGCCCTGAATGTATCCCAGAACCCATTATCGGTAAACATATAACCGGGAAGTACCTTGCCATTGTAAGGACTATAATGCATTACCTTTCCTGTCGCGTCTATTTCATAGAATTTACGGGGAAACAGCATAGTACGATATAAACAGGAATAAAAAGTACGTTGCTGATCGGTAGTTCCTCCTTCAATGATGATCCTCCCCAACTGCCTGTTCCAGGTATCCCTGGCCTCCTGTTTGATCGTCTCAAAATCCTTTGAGCCGATTTCCCGGAGGTTGAGCACAGCCTGCTCCTGGCTTATAAAAGAAGAGGCGATTATGGCATGTATCTGCTCTCCTTTGCGGGTGGAAAATTGGATCAGCGCGCCCACATGCTTATCCTTTTTTTCAAGAATTTGTAAATCCCGGCTGTTATTATGCCACACAGACGCTTCCCTGAAAGGCTTATCAAACCGGATCACAAAATAGTTTCTGAAATTATCCGGTACGCCACCACTGTTTTTCGTGGAATAACCAATGATCATATTTTCCGACGGCAGTATTTTAATGTATGATCCCTGGTCAAAGGCATCGATTAATATATATGCACTGTCAGTTTCCGGAAAGGTAAAACGGAAGGAGGCCGCCCGCTCTGTGGGTGCAATTTCAACCGAAACATCATAATCGGCCAGGTACACCTTATAATAATACGGCCTTACGGTCTCTGCCTTATGGGAAAACCAGCTTGCCCTGGCATCCTCCTCTATTACAGGCTTGCCCGTTTCCGGAAAGATTGAAAACTGGCCGTAATCATTGATCCAGGGACTGGGTTGATGGGTTTGTTTAAAGCCCCTGATCTTTTCCGCATTATAGGTGTAAATCCACCCATCCCCCATTTTACCGGTTTGCGGTACCCAAAAATTCATCCCCCATGGAAGTGCAATGGCAGGATAGGTATTCCCGTTGGAAAGGCTAAAAACTGACTGAGAACCCATAAGCGGGTTTACCAGATCTACCGGATATGACCCCGTCACAGAGCTTTGCGAAAATAATATTCCGGGTATCAGGCTCAATGTCAATATTAAAACAAGTCTCATTGTAAAAAATGGTGTGTTGATATTCATTTCCTATTTATAACTCAAGTTACTAAATGTTTGGTTATCCCAGTAAAAATAATGGTTACAGGATGCTTATAATTTTCATAATGAGATGTAAAACAGGATTTTAAAAAAGCCAGGATATATTTTTACCTCCATTATTTGTAGCTTATTCCAAATAATGGCCCTAATTTTATACACAAAGCAAATCGATGTTTAACTAATTTATATTTTTAAAACTCCACCTCTTCTTATCTTCTCATTAATATCCCAGTCAAATATTCACATAATTTTTATATTAATCAGTTTCATATGAAAAGGATAGCTATAACCGTGCTGTTTTTCGCGTTTGCCATTTTTGTTAAGGCGCAAACAAAACCATCAGTCAATATTGTTTTTGATGGTGATTCTCAAACATCCCTGGGTATCTACCCTGCAAAGATACTTGAATTACTTGGTCTCAATGGTTATGCCAGTGTGCGGAATGTCAATTTTGCCGTCTCCGGTCAGACTACCGGTCAAATGGTGAATGATGTTTCATCGCAGGTATTACCCAGGTATAGCGCATCTTATGATCAGAACATCGTGATATATTATATCGGTTATAACGATGCATGGAACGGATCATCAGTAAACACGGGTTTATTGCGGGATTACCTGGTTACCTATTACAATAAGTTGAAAGCTGTGGGCTTTAAGGTTGTTATGATCAACCTGCCCGATGGGCTTTACCGTGATGGTGTAAATGCTATTAACAGCATGTTTGCCAGCGATTATAGTACGATATCCGATGTATTTGTGACACATTTTTTATAACAGGTTGACTGTCTGTACCCGCCGTTTAGGTTTTCCGGTATTTTTGGAGTAATTTCAGGCAATATTTCCGAATTGAAACCGTTAAATGGTCATGCGATATCTTACTGTAATCCTTCTTCCTTTCGTGAGTTATTTTTTTACAGCTGCTGCTTCCGCAGGCACGGGTGATGGCTTGCTCGTTGGATTCAAAGGCGGCGTAAATTTCTCCGTGGTATTCCCCACTCAACGGTTCTCGGTCATTCAATCCCTCGGTGGTACAGGAACCGTCGGCAGGTTCAGAAGGAATATGGTGCTTTCTTCCGGAATACAGGTTACCAGTATGGCTTTGTGGGCATGATCAGGGTTGGGAAAGTCCTTTCTTGTTTCGATCGAACCAGCTTTCAGTTCCTATATTATGAAATACCAGGCCAGATCAACCTGGTACAATGCCTCCACCCCTACAGACCGGATCGAGATCACCACAAAATTTACCGATAAGCTCCGGTATTTCGAAATTCCGATTGAAGTCCGGTATGAACTGGGGACGGGTCAGATCAGGCCCTATCTGGCGGCCGGCTTTTTCTACGGAATGCTGACCGGGGCTTTGGGCAGTGCACAATCGTCAACAGTTCAGTACATCAATGACGTAGCCATTAACCTTGAAAACAATGAATCGGCCGGCGATATTTCCGGCAATTATATTACCACACGACTGGCAACATTTCCCGGCATCGGATTGTTTGTTGATCATGAGCCGGTTCATACTTTTTGCAGAAGCAGATTATTACATCAGCCTGCACAACATCGTCAATGAGTCGGCCCGTTATTCGAACCAACAGTCGGTAGGCAGCAGTTACAATGTGCCCGATAACCTCAAGCTGGATAACCTGGTGATCAATATCGGCGTGTTGTTCAGGATCAACAGCAGTTCGGGAAACCAGGGAGGAGGAAGAGGTAAGGGATCAGCAGTTGAATGTCCACCTATTAACCGTAAACATTGAAGTTATGAACCGTAATATCATTTCCCGTGAGTTTTGCAGAGGATGTCTTAGTACTATTTTTGTTACTTTCCCTGACAGGCTGCGATATCAAAAAAAGCAAATCCGATCCATCTGACAGCTTTTCAGCCGTATATGACCATCCCGATATGAATTTGTCATTCTATCCCGTGGATATGGTACAGACCGAGTGATGGCGGATTTCTGGTCCTTTCGGTCTACACTGATACGGCCTTAAGTACTTTTCCGTTGATCCGCCTGATGAAGACCGATAAATCGGGATCGCTGGTCCGCGAACAAATCGTGGATCGCTGCCTATTGCAGTGCGGTGCCTGCATTGATCCCCAACGGATCGTCCTGGCGTTTTGTATGCATGGATGCCGTTAACCAGAACACCAAACTGATGGAAGTGGATGATGACGCAAACAAGTGTATCGGAAGTGGACGAACTGGCCGGAAAATATCCTCTGTACCTGTTTGCCGACAACAGCGACAATTTCCTGGTCCTTTCTTTCGACCGGATTGCCCGCACCTCGGTGCTTACCCTTTATACGTTCCCCGGGTGAACAGGAATGGCAGAGCAGCTATAACATAAACGAAGATTACAAGAACCAGATCGAAACACATCTGAAAAAAGCAGGTCGTCAATTTCCGTTTTTCATTCAGCAGTCGGGTGAATCCACGGCTACTCACTACCTGGTGAATTGTTTTTTCAACTATACAATGACCCTTATTTTTGCCAACCCGGCAACCGGTGGCCGCGATGGTCAGGTAAACACCTATCAGGATAATGCGGCGATCAGCTCGGCGGCATACCTCGACGGTTCACGCTTTGCCCTTTCGCGATATTATATGGGTGAAAACTATATCTTTCCTTCAGTTGAACTGGACCAGAACAGCACGCAGGGATCCGACGACTTCGAAGACATACACCTGTCCGAATTGACATGCAGATGCCACTGTCAAATCGATCACAGCCACTTTTCACAACCGGGAGGTCGTGGTATATGCCAGTCAGACCAAGTCAAACAGCCTGGTGTTGTATTTTTTCAACAAGGTCGACGGCAAATTGCTGGCAACGAAGAATGTAGCCTCAACAAATCCCGTAAATATTGCCGGTCTGATCAGTACCTCTGACGGAGGGCTGGCATTGCTGGCACAGACATATGTGTCAGGCAGGTTCCCGCGGATCGCCATTTTCAAGATAGCCCCCGGCGATATTCCTGTTGACTGACAGCCTGTACAAGCTGCTCAGTCCTGTCTATTTCTTGATCAGTTTTACCGACTCTTTAAAACTGCGGATTGCTGACCTGCAGGATATACTCTCCCGGTTTCAGTTCACCGAGGTTTATCGTATATTCATTCCTGCCAGTTGAACCAGCGTAGGTTTCAACCCGTTTCATCTCCCTGCCTGTAATCGAAAACACCCGAATGCTGATGGACGATGGTTGCCGTACAAAGTAAGTGACCACAGTTTCATTGATTACCGGATTCGGATAGCAACTTATCAAACCAGTTTCCGGATTCCGCAGATCGTCCCTGACTCCGCTGACCCCGGCGATCAGGTCGAGACGCTGACCCACCCACTGGTCAAAACCTGTGGCCTGCATAGCTTCATCCGATGCCCCAAACCAATCCTGAACGACTGAGGTATATACCTGCCTGTAATCTGTTGAATATACAAGGTTGCCATTATGCAGGTTGTTCAGATCCGGGTTCGTCCCAAGGATCCCTCCTTTCAGTCCTTTTCCGAATAAAAATACAGGGGTGGCCGAACCGTGATCGGTACCGTAGCTGCCATTGGAATATACCCGCCTGCCGAATTCAGTAAAGGTCATTGTGAGGACGTTATCTTCAATTCCCAGGGATGCCATGTCGTCCTGGAAGGCCTTGATCGCCGACGACAAATGGTACAGGAGGGCGGCATGGGTTCCGAGAGTGGAATCGTATGTTTCCACCTGCTTGCCGTGTGTATCAAATCCGCCGATCCGGCAAAGGAAGATCCTTGTTTTCAATCCGCCCTTCAGAAGCCGGGCTATCAGCTTCAACTGTCCCGATAACGGGTTTGAGAGGTAGGGTTCCGGTGCGCTCAGCGGATAAGCCTCCGGATAGGATACTGCCGAATTGCTGCCGTTGTCAAAGGCCTCTTTCAGGCGTCCGGCATATTGGTTCGCTTTTTTCTCGAGTTCCATCAGGTAGCGCAGCTCATTGCCGGCATGGCTGTCGGGATAGAGAATAGGGGGGTCCACCCCCACGGTGGTGATCAGCTGATAAAACTGCTCCGGATTCTGAATGTTGATCCCCATCGGTATGCCCTCTTCACGGTGAAAGGCAATGGACATGACGTTTCCCATTTCGATTCCGATCGGGTCGGTCATGGTATCTTTCGGATACCCATCCGGATATCCCGGATATTCATGATTGAGGAAACGTCCCATCCAGCCTGAACCGTAATCATCGGTAGCCCCGCCCCCTTCGAAAACAATATCACGTCCCCTGAAATGAGACATGTTCATATCGGGGTATCCCACATTCTGAACAATGGTAGCCTTCCCCTGATCGTACAATTCCTTGAATCCGATCATATCGGGATGCAGGCCAACCTGGTCTTCCGGAGCCAGGGTATTGTCGACTGAAATGAATTTCCGCGATCCGCTGGAAGGGATGGCTATATTGGCACGATAATTATAATAAGTGTCATACTGGCTGATAGGGATCAGGGTGTTCAGGGCGTCATTGCCGCCATGCAACTGAACAAATATCAGGACGTTATCATTGCCGCTGGCAGCGGCCATTTTAAGCCGGCTGCTGCCTGCCATGAGTCTGACAGGTACGCCTGCCAGCACCATCGAACCGGCTGAAGCAAGGCTGAGGTTGCGTAAGAATAATCTTCTGTTCATGGCTGGAGTATTTAAAATAACTGGTATTCAGGTGTCTGCATGATCGATGCCACCAGGGTTTCAAGTCTTTCCCTCACAACGGTGTCATCACCTGATGACCCGTAGAGTGACCACTCCGAAATCCAGGTCGTATCAGGCAGGTTGTCTAAAAAGATATCGTTCAGAAAGTAGTTGTACCGGTCGGTGTCGATCTCAACCGCCAACAAATACTTTGTCAGGGTCTGAACCAGTTCCGCGGCACTTGACGGATTGCTTATATTTCCCGGGTTCTTCACCCAGTCAACGATATCCAGTTTAAATCCATAGTCTCCTCCTTCATTCAACCTGCCCATCAGGATATTTGAAAAGTGATAGCGGTTGCCGATGGCATTTGGCGTAATCCAGTCCCGGTTGTAACTAGGCTGCTGACTGTAGGGTGGATACCCGGCAACGTCGATGGGCTCATAGAAATCGAGTCCCTGATCGAATAACATGGAAAGTATGCCATTTCCGTATGCTTTATTATATAAGTCAGAAAGCGACGCAGGCATGTCAATGTTGAAAAACCGGAGTGAACCCACGATGAGTTCAAGCGGGCTTTTGATGATGGCCCCGATGGAATTGTCTGCTGTGGGAGCTGTATCGGTATCGAAAAAATGCTGGCTCGCCAGGAGTTGGCGAAGCACCGGCTCCATTTCATACTGGCCGTTTAAGAAGGTCGTTGCCAGCGGTCCGATGATATCGGTTTCCACTTCCGCTGAAATATCCCAGTAAACCAGGAACCGGTAAAGCTTGCGGCAAATGAACCGGGCTGTTTCAGGCCGGGCAAAAATCATTTCGATAAGGTCATCAAATTCCTGGACGGCCGCATCCCTGGTGGCAAGATCTTCAATTATAACCGCCGGAACAATAGTCTGGTTTCCAAAGGCGGCCGTAAAAACTTTGGGGTCCTTGTCATGTCTTACAGCCAGTTCAGTTGCAGGGAGTCCCTGCGATAGCTCTGTTTCAGGTTTCCCTGCCGGAATACCAGTATCCGGGTCAGCATAGCTGAAGGTATCGTCGAAACGCCAGCCTGTTAGCACACGGCAAGCCGCTTTGATATCATCTTCGGTATAATTGGTATAGTTGCCTTCTGCTATTTGTGGTCCCCTGCCGATCGAGTAAAGTTCGAACATCTCGCGGGCAAAGTTCTCGTTCGGGCTGTCTTTGTCATTAGAATCCCCATCGATATACCTTAACATGGCGTTGTCGAGGCAGATCTTTTTGAAGAAGTCCTTGAAATTCCCAAAAGCATAGTGCCGGTATAGCACATTCTGATAATAGAGGGCCTCACTGCTCGCGATCTTCGTCCAGGCAGCAGGAAGATGAGTATGATAGAAATAGGTAATCCTTTCTTTCAGGTTGTTACCCGAAAGCCGCATCTGTTCTAAATGCCAGGCCTTTAAATAGCCAAAAAGCTCATCCTGTGAACTGTTGACAGATTCTATTGCAGCCGGGTATGCGGGCGGGGCCACCCAGGTAGACCCGGTTTTCAGATCAACGGGTGGAGAAGGAACTGGCGGAATCGTAAAAAGCACACCCAGTGCCTCCGTCGCCGTTTTTTCCGCAAATGATTTGATATCAGCCGGAGCAGGCCCCCAGGTGGCCCTCCGGAGAAGGTGGGCAGCATTTTTCTCGCCCAATGGTCCGGTAAATGGATTTAAAGATGCCATAGATGGTGGATTATTGTTGAACAAGCATTTCGGATCAAACGAACTAGTCAATATTAGTTCAGGCTTACCTTCGGTAAAGTAATATAAAGATAGTCATTGTATTCTAAATCTATCACATCGGATGTTTTATTCAGATTCTATTTAGAATGGTTGTTCTGCAGGTTCCAGTTGTTGGGCGTAGTCTGGAGACTACGCCAAGCATCTACGGAGACTACGCCCGGCATCAAGGGCAACAAAAAATTCTCATCCAATGTGATGATCCATACATTCCCCGAGATAGGGGTGATTTTTCGGAACCAGCAAAGCTGACGAAAGCGTCTTCGCAATAACCAGGGTAAACAATCCTGCATAACCCAGGAAGGTACCTATCTCAATAATACCGAAATTATTTTTTCCGGTAACACCGGGCATGATCTGCAGGTACAGATCAATCCACTGCCCTATAATCAGCAGTATTATAATGGGCACAACCACTTTAAGGCGTCGGGCGGGTTTTTTGGGCATCAGGACCACAAACGGGATAAACCAGTTTAAAACGATGTCGGCATAGAACAGGAATTCCCACTGTCCTTCCCATCGAACGGCATAATAAATTGTTTCCTCGGGAATATTGCCATACCATATAAGCATAAACTGGGCAAACCAAAGATAGCCATATATTATGGACAGCATAAATACATAGCTTGACATATCCTGCAGGTGATTCTTGTTAAAGAAAGGAAAATGTCCCTGCTTATATAATATAACGGTAATAAGTAGAATGATGGCTGAACCATGATAGAAAGCCGAGGCGAAATTCTTAAAGGCAAAAATGGTGCTGTACCAATGCACATCCACCGACATAATCAGGTCAAAACAGGCCAGTGAAAAGGTTACTGCAAGAATGAAAATGTAAACACGCGAATAGAATTCACTCTTATGAAAGTATTTCATCCCTCCTTCGGTATCTTCCTTAAGTGAAATCTTTCTTAAAAAACGGGTCATGATTGTCCAGCAACCAAAATAGATTAGAAGCCTGATCATGAAAAAGAGCGGGTTGAGATAAGGGGCCTTATGCTGCAAAATTTCATCTGTCTTTACGGCTTCCGGATGGGACCAGTGATAGATTGAATGAAGACCAAAATACAGGATCAGAAAAAACAGGGCTGCTACAGGGATATATGAAGCCATAGCTTCGGGAACCCGCTTGAAACCGGATGACCATCCCGACTGGGTTATATATTGCAATGCCATATAAAAGGAAGCACCGATGGCCAGGGCCAGGAAATAAAAATTATTGATCAGGTAATTGGCCCACGTTTGTTCGGGATGGAGAAAAAATCCCACTGCAAAAGTTATGATCCCAACGGCAACCAGGGCATAACACAGGTAATTGAACCATGGGGCAACTTTTAATCTGTCATCCGAGAAGGGTGACTCGTGACTGGTGACTGGTGACTGGGGATTATTCATTGTTTATTGTTCATTGTTCATTGTTCATTGTCCGTGGGTTTCACCCACGGTTATTCATATCTGACCCCTTCGGGGTCGAAATTCTTATCCTGTGCTCACTGTTCATAGTCCTTGGGTTTCACCCACGGTTATTCATATCTGACCCCTTCGGGTCATAATTCTTTTCCTGTGTTCACTGTTCTGCTTGTCCCTTGTCCCTCGTCCCTCGTCACTCGTCACTATTTCCTCTGCAATTCCCTCACATACATCACTATCTTCCACCTGTCCTCAGGTCGTACAATGCCTCCAAAGGGCATCATCACGCCCTGTCCAACCGAGACCACATGGTATATTTCCCCATCGGGAACCATTTATCATCTTTTCATTGATAAGCGAAGCAGGCTTAAAAGCATACAATCCCGAGGTAAAGAGGTTTCCATTGCCGTCTGCCATCGTACCATGGCAATTAATACAATAGCGGTTATAGGCTACCTTGCCTCTTTCCTGGTTAGCCTCGTTAACAGCCAGGGGATTGATGAGTTCTTTGCCGGCCAATAACCGGTCAGTATCATTTTTTTGATAGGGATAGGGGATCATTTCAACGGGAGACGGTTCCTTCCACCGGTTCTCTCAGTGTTTTTCCATCTGTAAAGACCGGATTGTCTGAATAGGTTTCAGATGCTTTAGAATAGTACATGTCCGGAAAGTAATCATATCCCGGGTCATTATGCGTGCGGTCACAGGCAAACAATCCCAAAATGGAAAGCAAAATGAATAATGATAATGGCTTCATACAATATTTTTTTCAATTATTTCTTCCGCTTCTGCTTCCCTGAGTGATTTAAAAAGCTGGTCCCTGTCAAACTTATCCGCATCGAAAACAATGATAAATTTATCATCGGTAACCCGTTCATCAATGATAATGGCTTTTTTGAAAGGGTATATTTTGGCCCGGACTGAAAAAGTCAGCAGGGTGAAAATTGTTGTGATCAATATGATCAGTACCAGGGTAATTGTGATGAATGAAGGAAAGGCATTAAAGGGTTTGCCGCCATAATCCAAAGGCCAGTCGATCACTGCTGTATAATAGAGAAAGGCAAGAACGGCAATTCCCCCAAAGAACCCGTAAAACCAAGCTGCCCAGCTAATCCTTGACCTGCGTTTTAATATCCTGAGGACCTCATGAATCGGATAAGGAGTATAAATTTCAGTCGGTTCGAGGTTTTCCGCCATAAGCAGGCATAAGGCATCTTTCAGGGAATCCTCACTGTCAAAAACCCCGATTATTGTTTTGCTTACTGATTTCATTGTGCTTCAGAATTTGGTTCGATCATTGCATGTTCCCGCTCATTATGCTTCAGCACGCTTTTTACCTCATGAATGGCGATCATAGGAACATACCGGAAGAATAACAGTACCGCACAGGTGAATAACCCGATTGTACCTAAAAAGAGTCCCACCTCTATGTAAGAAGGCTTATAACTGGTCCATACTGACGGAAGGTAGGTGCGGCTCAAAGAGGTCACAATAATATTAAATCGTTCATACCACATTCCCAGGTTTATAAAAAGCGAGATGATCAGGGCAAGGGTGAGGTTCTTCCTGATCCTTTCAGACCAGAATAATTGTGGAATAATGGCATTGCAGATGAACATAGCCCAGAATTCATAAGCATATTTGCCTGTTATGCGACTCTTGAAAAGCAGAAAAGCCTCATATTCATTTCCTGAATACCAGGCCACAAAAATCTCAGTCAGATAGGCTGTCCCCATGATGAGGGAGATGAAAACAAGGATACGGGCTATAGCATCCAGGTGTGAACTGGTGACATAATCCTGGAATTTGTAGATCTTCCGTATAAGGATCATCAGGGTCATCACCATGGCAAAACCTGAAAAAATGGCACCCACCACAAAATATGGCGGGAAGAGTGTGGTATGCCATCCCGGGATTACAGAGGAGGCAAAATCGGTTGACACGATGGAATGCACGGATACAACCAGAACAGCGGCGATGCCTCCCAAGACAAAACCGGTAGACTCATAACGCATCCATTCGCGCGAAGAACCGGTCCAGCCAAAGCTGAGAACACCATAAACAAGTTTCTTTATTTTAGTATTGGTTTTATCACGAATAGTTGCGAAATCAGGGATCATTCCGATGTACCAGAAAGAGGCTGATATCAGCAGATAGGCCGAGATGGCCATAAAATCCCAGAATAGCGGCGAGTTATAGTTTACCCATAAGGGTCCGCGGGTATTTGGATATGGGGCTATAAAAAAGAACAACCAGGGTCGCCCCATATGAATGAGCGGAAACAGGGCGGCGCACAGAACGGCAGCCACAGTCATGGCCTCTGCTGCCCGGTTAATTGATGTCCTCCAGGTTTGCCTGAGCAGCAGCAGGAAGATTGAAAATGCAGTTCCGGCATGGCCGATTCCGATCCACCATACAAAATTAATGATGTCCCATCCCCAGGCAACGGAATTGTTTACATTCCACGATCCAATGCCGACTGTAAGGGTAATATAAAGTGAATAAGCCCCAAAAACAAGCATCAAGGAAGCGACAAACATGGCAATATACCACCAGATGCCGGGTTGCTGCCCTATCGGGGCTACAATATCATCAGAAACCTGTGAAAGCTTCTTGTTTCCCAGTACCAGGGGTCCTCGTATTTCTGTTGCGTAACTCATCAATCAGCGATATTAAACATTTCTGTTTCGAATTTTTGTCAGGTAACCGACAGAAGGTAATGTATGAAGTTCCTCAAGCAGGTAATAATTCCTGTCATTTTTAGTACTAGCTGCCACAGCATTCGCCTCGTTATTCAGATCGCCGAATACAAGGGCTTTGGCAGGACAAGCCTGAACACAGGCCGGCTGAACCTCTTCACCATTAAGTACCCGGTTATCCAGCTTGGCCTGGAGTTTTTTCTCCTGTATCCGTTGTGCACAGAATGAACATTTTTCAACGACCCCCCGCTCACGAACAGTCACATCCGGATTCAACACCAACCTGCCGAGATCTGAATTCTGATGATAATTGAATTTCGGATTTTCTGCATATTGAAACCAATTGAATTTCCTTACCTTATATGGACAATTGTTGATGCAGTATTTTGTGCCCACGCAACGCGTATAGGCCACCTGGTTAAGACCCTCGTTACTATGCGGTGTAGCTGAAACAGGGCATACATTTTCACAGGGAGCATTGTCGCAATGCATACAAAGGACCGGCTGATGCACCACATCGGGTTTTTCTGTATTTCCTGCATAGTACCGGTCAATACGTATCCAGTGCATGATCCGGGATTTGGCTACCTCCGCTTTCCCCACCACCGGGATATTATTTTCAGCCTGGCAGGCGATGATACAGGCGCCACATCCGGTACATGAATTCAGGTCAACTGACATTCCCCAATGGAATCCGTCATATTTTGGTTTTGGGTACAGGGAAACGCTTTTCTTTTCATTTTCCTTATGTAACTCATTGCCTGCTTCCGGATTACCATGATATTCCCCCAATGTGGATTCCCTCACAATCGGGCGGCCATCCATTACTCCATATATCTGGCTTCGGGCAACAGTATGCTTTTGTGCCGATTTGGCAATCGTAATTAAATTACCGCTAAACTGGATATTCCCTGAAGCGACAAGTGGCCAGTGGAAAAACATTCACACCCGCTCCGTCTGCTACCTTCCCGGAACTTTTGCGCCCATAACCCAGGGCAATTGATATGGTTCCATGGGCTTGTCCGGGCTGAATTAAAACCGGCAGGGAAACCTTTTTCCCGATATCGATGACATCATAATCCTCAAGTCCATTTTCAAGGGCAAAGCGCGGGGATATTGCCGCATAGTTTTCCCAGACTACCTTGGTAACCGGATCGGGCAATTCCTGCAACCACGGGTTGTTTGCGTGCCGGCCGGTACCAATGGCAACCGACTGGTATAGGTGAAGCTCAATTCCTTTTTTATCGCCGGGGGCCTTCAATCCGCTTACATCCCTGAATTGAGGAACCGGGTACTTCACTGGCTACTGGTTCAAAAACACCGTTTTGAAGCGTGGAAACCCAGAAATCATAAAATCGCTTTTTTCTCCTCCTGCCTCGAAAACAAATTGCCCTGCCAGTATGCTTTAAGGTAATCCTGCAATATCTACCTGGTTTCCAGACCAGCGCATCAGGGATTCCTCCCATTGGCGCGTATTGAAAACCGGATTGATCAGGGGTTGCTGAAGACTGAAATTGTCCATGCACAGGTTCGGCATCTCCCCAGCTTTCAAGATAATGGCTCGCAGGACATACATACTGACAAACTGCAGAGGTTTCATCATTCATGCCTGATAATGACACACTGAGATCCATCTTTTTAAGGCCATTCAAAAATTTCTCCGCATCAGGAAAATGGTATGCAGGATTTGAATTTACGATCAACAATGCCTGAACAGAACCATTATTCATTCCTTCCACCAGTGCCAGCATCTCTGAATCTATGCCCTTTCGCAGGTAAACAGGTTTACGAATGTCGAGTGTTTTTCCGTAATTATCAAGCGCTTGATTTATCTGGTTAACAATAACCTGTGTGCTGATATCATCCGAACCTGAAATAACTAAGACTTCTGCCTCGTGAACTATTCAGTTCATCCGCCAGTTTCTTAATTGAATCCGTTACCTCAACGGCTCCCTCAACAGTTTTACCTGTGATGGATTGCAGTAACCCGGCTAAAAGAGCCCATTCCTCGGAAGGTTTAACAGGAATCCGCTCATCGGCATTCGAACCGGTGATACTCATCCCGGTTTCAAACTGGATATGCCGGTTCATATTCCCCTTATTATCCTTTAATTTCCGGGCACTGGCATACTGTTCAGTAAATTGCACCGGGGCTATCCAGGTACCCAGAAAATCTGCGCCAAAACTAACAATGAGATCAGCCTTATCAAACCGGTAAGAAGGTAGCACCTTCACCCCAAAGGTTTCCTCATGGGCCAGCAATATGCTGCTGCTTGAAACCGTATCATAAGTAACATGACTTGCTGCAGGATAGACCTTTAGAAACTCCCTGATAATATTTTCCGCAGTCGGACTGATCACAGTTGAAGAAAGCAATACGATTTTCCCGCCTCTGCCCTGAATTTCCTTCAATTTCTCCTGGATATCAGCATCAACTTTTTCCCATGATACTTCTTTTCCATCCAAAAGAGGTGCGTGATGACGGTCATTATCATACAGTCCCAAAACAGATGCCTGCACCCGTGCACTCGTACCTCCCTGCGTTATTGAACTCAAAGGATTTCCTTCAATCTTTATGGGTCGTCCATCACGGCTTTTCACAAGGATACTGCAATATTCCTCCCCGTCAAAAAAGGTGGAAGCATAATAATTGGAAGTTCCGGGTGTGATCTCTTCTGGTTTAATAAGATAAGGAATTGCTTTATGAATAGGTTTTTCACAACTATTTAGTACGGTAGCAAGCACAGCACTAAAACCTGCGAGTTTAAGAAAGCTCCTCCGGCTTGCCGGTCCGTTTACGCTCCCATCCAGAAGACTGAGAATATCAGCCTTGTTGTTCAATTCATGAAAGCTTTCATGTTTTCGCACAAACTCTCCCGGCTGCAATTCCCGAATATGCTGGTAGTATTTCTTTTCGTCCATTTAGTTGATGGTTGATGGTTGTTAGTTGTTAGTTATAAGTTTTTCACTGCTTGTCCCTTGTCCCTGGTCCCTCGTCCCTAATAATGGCACTTCATGCAATCCGTTCCGCCGATCATATTCACTGTTACAGAATCAATCTCTCCCTTTTCAAGCTTCTTTCTAAGGTCTTCGTATTTGTCATAAAATTTATTATCGTGGAATTGAACCCTGGTATCACGATGACAACTGATACACCAGCCCATGGACAGATCCGGAACCTGGGTAATGCGATCCATCTGCTCAACAGTTCCATGGCAGGTCTGACACGCCAGTTTGCCTGCACCCACATGCTGCGCATGACTGAAAAACACATGGTCGGGTAATTTATAAACTCTTTTCCATTGCACCGGCTTTTTACTGTCGAGTGCGGCAAATATCTTGTTTATTTCATATCTGCCTGAACGGGAACCTTCACGAACCACCATATGGCAATTGAGACAAACGCTCATTGACGGGTATACCGGCGGAAGTACCAAATTCAGCACTATTATGGCAGAACTGGCAATCGATCTTATTCTGTCCGGCATGCACCATGTGAGAAAATTTAATAGGCTGGTCAGGCATATAATTTTTTGACCTGCCAACGGCAATCGATTCTTCAACGACTATTTTGGTAATAAACAGGGCAGAAGCAAGCAATACAACAACGTGTACCGGCCTGTACCGGATAATCCTGAACCAGATCAGATCGAGAAGTGCTAAAAGAAAAATCAGTACAAGCCCGGCAAACAGAAGAATCTGATTTATAATAGCTTTAGGTTTATAACCGCCAGTTTCAAAATATTCATGCAGATATCCTTTAAGCTGGGCCAATTCATTCTCGGTAAGGGTTGTATAGCCAGTATGGGCCTGTGAAAGTCTTTTCCCTCCCGGGCTAAACAGAACTGCTTTCAGGTCATCAACCGTTTTGGATTCCATTAAAGATGCGACTTCAAAAGCCGAGGGACTCCAGTTCATTTCCTCCACGGGCCTGATATTATGGCAGGAAATGCAGGATGTCTGTCCTTCCTGATCGCGTATCAAACCATAAAACAGTCTTTCCCCCGTTTTAATATCGTTATGAGTCAGATTAAAGGTGGTATCAGTCCCGTGCACTACAATAGCCTTTTCCGGTTCGGCACAAAAAGAACGGAAACCGGATAAAACAATGAATGACAGGAAGCCGATTCTTCTGAATTTACTAATAGAGGGACTAAGGTTGAAATTAAAACCCATACATATATTTTTGAAGTTCATCTGAAAATGAAGACAGAAACTATTCTGCTTTTTGTTACTGCATCCGGTTTTTCAAAAATAAAAAATCTGAAGCCAGATAAATAAAGATACAATAAAATATAATCAATTTAAAAACATTTGCTGCTCCCCTTTTAAATTCAACAGGTACGACACTCTACAATTTGAATTGTTTTGATTCATACCAACCGTTACAGCCATACCGTAACATGCATTTCTACAATCCGGCCAGATCTTCGGGTGTATCAATACCAAAGCTGTCGTATGTTGTTGTTCTTACCGCGATGTGAAATCCATTTTCAAGCCAGCGCAATTGTTCAAGCGATTCGGCTTTTTCAAGCGGTGATTGTGGCAAGCTTGTGATTTCAAGGAGCACATCTTTCCGGAAAGCATACAGGCCAATATGAAGGAAAAAATCTGCTGACCGGAGCCAGTCTTCTTTTTCCGCACCACGAATAAAGGGTATCGGCGAACGGCTAAAATAAAGAGCTTGCTGGTTTGATCCCAACACTACCTTAGGCCGGTTAGGATTAAACACCTCGTCAGCAAGCGATGCTTTTTTAACAAGAGTCGCAATCTGTGTTTGTGGCTGTTCAAAGCAATCCATCAGCAGACTGATTTGCTGCGGTTCAATAAAAGGTTCATCTCCCTGGATATTCAAAACTACGTCAAAACGCTCTCCCAGTTCCTGTTCCACCCGGCAAATTGCCTCCGCACAGCGGTCGGTACCACTTGAATGACTTGTGGAAGTCATTATAACTTTCCCGCCGAAATCTTTAACAGCCTCGAATATCCTTTCATCATCAGTAGCCACATAAACCATATCCAGGACCCTGGATGCCTGCTCATATACCCTTTGTATCATCGATTTGCCCTGTATAAGGGCCAGAGGCTTACCCGGAAAGCGGGTAGAGGCATATCGGGCAGGAATGATACCTATATATTTTTTTAATTCGGACATGGAAACATGAATTTTTGACAGAGCAAATTACTAAAAAACTATTAATATTGTAATTTTGTCATAGTTTTTAATCCCGTCCCGGATTTGAATATGGATAAAAGTGAGCTTCTAAAGATAAAACAGCGGTTCGGAATTATTGGTAATTCCGATGCACTGGCCCGCGCTATTGATATTGCTGTGCAGGTTGCACCTACCGATCTGTCCGTTCTCATTACAGGAGAGAGCGGAGTAGGAAAAGAAGTTCTGCCCCAGATCATCCACCAGTTCAGTACACGGAAACATGGTACCTTTATTGCCGTGAACTGCGGTGCTATTCCGGAAGGGACAATTGATTCGGAACTTTTCGGGCATGAAAAAGGTTCCTTTACGGGTGCGTATGAAAGCAGGAAAGGGTATTTTGAAGTAGCAGACGGTGGAACGATCTTTCTTGACGAGGTAGCTGAATTGCCCTTATCTACACAGGTAAGATTATTGCGCGTGCTCGAAACCGGTGAATTTATCCGGGTTGGATCATCCAAAGTAATCCGGTCGAATGTGCGAGTAATTGCAGCCACCAATGTGGAAGTAGGACAAGCCATCCAGCATGGTAAATTCCGGGAAGATCTTTTTTACCGGCTTTGCAGTGTTCCCATTGAAGTTCCCCCGCTCCGGCACAGAAAGGAAGATATTCCCTTATTATTCCGGAAATTTGCCGTTGATTTCGCTGACCGTAACCGGATGCCAGCCATTTCTCTCACAGAGGAAGCAGTGGAAATGCTTTCGAATTACCGGTGGCCTGGAAATATTCGGCAGCTGAAAAACATTGCCGAACAGATTTCGATCATCGAAGAAAAAAGGCTCATTACTCCAGAAGTGATGAGGTCCTATCTTCCTGATTATTTCGAGTCCAAACTTCCGGCTGTTTTGGATGTCGTGGATCAAAAAACCTTTGCAACGGAAAGAGAGATCCTTTACAAGATCCTCTTCGACATGCGGAGCGATATGAATGATCTCAAAAAGTATGTGCATGAGAATATGCACAAGAACTCTGAAGAAAGTGAAATGCATCCATCCTCATCCCATATGATGCCTAAGTTTGTACATGATGTGGAACCCATTCTTGCTGATGATAAACCCATGAGGAAATATGATATTCAGCGTGATCCCGGCGATGATATTCAGGATACACAGGAGATTACAGAGGAATCATTGTCACTTGCCGATAAAGAGATTGAAATGATCCGTAAGGCATTGGATAAACATAAGGGAAAGCGGAAACATGCCGCCAATGAATTGGGCATATCCGAAAGAACATTGTACCGTAAAATAAAGGAATTTAATATTGAGTAGCTTATGCGGTTGAATCAGGGAATTTTCAGTATCGCGGTATTCACTCTCCTGCTGGCTTCATTATTATCGGTTAGTTCATGTTTTAGCATGAAATATTCCACAACGGGTGCATCCATACCCCCGGAAGCCAAGACGGTTTCTGTGCAGTTCTTTGAAAACCTCACACGTAGCCAGGAAGCCGGATTAAACCAGCAGGTAACCGATAAGCTGAAGGATTTTATTCAGGCAAACTCAAGGCTTCTTTTAATTAACGGAATAGGTGATATGGATTTTGAAGGCGCCATTACAGGATATGTTGTCACACCTACCGCTATTGTATCCGGCGATGAGGCCGCCAAGAACAGGTTCACCATTACACTGAAAATAAAATTTACCTGTGAGGTCAAACCGGAACTGAATTTCGAAAGCAGCTTTTCGCGTTATGAGGATTATGATGCCAATACGGATTTTGAAACAGCAAAGTCGTTATACACCGATGATCTCCTTGCCCTCCTCGTGGAGGATATTTTTAACAAGGCTTTCGCCAATTGGTAGAGTTCGCGAATATGCAAAAAAAACAGTTACTATCTTTTATACATCATCCGGGTAAATTGGACCGGGAATCCCTGGAGAGGCTTCAGCAGATCAGGGATCAGTATCCTTATTTCACCACTGCCCGCTTATTGCTGATCAGGAATTTATATCTTCTCAATGATGCGGCATATCAGCATGAAGTTGAATTGACGGCGCCCCATGTTGCCGACCGGAGGGTATTGTATGAACTTGTCCATCCGCTTTCAGAATCAGAGATGGAGTCACGTGTGGAAGATGTAACAATCGTTGAAGAGAAGAAAATAATTGCCCCTGCTGAAACATCAGAACCAGTAGCTGAGGTAATTCCTGAAATCAGTGTAAATATTCCGGAGGCAGAGGTAGTTCAGGAAGAGGAAACCCTCGCTTCAAATAAATGAACCTGTTCCGGAGGCAGCGGAAGTTCAGGAAGAGGAAACCCTGCTTCAAATAAGTGAAACTGTTCCGGAGGCAGCGGAAGTTCAGGGAGAGGAAATCCTGCTTCAAATAAGTGAAACTCTGCCCTTGGAACCTGTGGGAGAATCAATGGAAGAATCACCCGACCCTGCCGGTGAAGAAACTCCGGTCCCGGAAAAAAGAAACCTCCGTCAAAATATATCGAATTTGCTTTCATGGCAATTGCATGAACTTGAACTGGTAGATCCTTCACAGGAGGAATTAATGCCTGAAACCGGACTGGATATTGAAAAGACATATGGTAAAGCAGAAGATCCCGTTGAAAAGGACATTATTTCCGATGAGCTGCTGACCCTTGATCTGGAGACAGATGAAAATAGTGAAGTAATTACACCTCTCGAACCGGAAATCAAACAGGAACAGCAATCTCCGGTTGAAACGGTTCAGACTTCACCTGAACCGGAAGTTACAGAGGATCAGCAGAAACTTCATAGCTTTTCAGATTGGCTTTCGATAGTTGCCAAACCAGCTGAAAAACCGGCTGCCGCACCCGGGAAGGAACCTGCCGGTGACGAAAAGATACTGATCGACAAATTCATCAAGTCAAGTCCACGACTATCGCCACCAAAGGAAAACGCACCTCATGTTGATATTTCTGAAGACAGTGTAAAGGAACATGATGGGATTTTTACTGACACCCTGGCCAGGATTTACATCAAGCAGGGATATTACAGCAAGGCAATATTTGCCTATGAAAAATTAATTTTGAAATATCCGGAAAAAAGTGGTTATTTTGCTGGGCAAATTGAAGAAATTAAAAAGTTAACAAATAAACGGTAAATCAATTCATTATGTACGGACTTATTACAGGCATCATCTTATTCGTGTGTATACTTCTCATCCTGATTGTGTTGGTTCAGAACCCAAAAGGAGGCGGATTATCTTCGAGTTTCTCCTCTTCAAACCAGTTCATGGGAGTAAAACGTACGGCTGACTTTGTTGAAAAAGCTACATGGGGTTTTGCGGCTGCTTTGCTGGTTCTGAGTATTCTGGCCACCATTGTACCACGAAATACAAGCGCTCAGCGGCAATCAAAGATCCAGGATCAACTTGAAAATACAGCCATCGATCCTGAAAGGCTTCCGACTTATCCTACAGCACCTGCCACAACGCCGGCGGACGACCAGAATGAGCAAACAACTCCTGATCAGAATCAGACAGCCCCGCAAAATAAGTAGGGGACCATCAGCATCATTCTAATAAAAAAGCGTGTCAGTATGTCATAATTACTGACACTTTTTTTTGTAATATGCCTTTGGCACAATATTCGTTAATGCAATTCGAAATAAAATCAGATGTTTAACCCTAAATTTAATAATAGAAATGGCAAATATTAAAGGACAAGTCAATGCAGGTAAGGTCTTAGTTAAACCCTTTCCGGCAGAGGAAAAAACAGCAAGCGGAATTATTATCCCTGATTCAGCCAAGGAAAAACCACAGCGCGGTGAAGTGGTAAAAGTCGGCGAAGCAAAAAAAGACGAACCCGTAATTGTGAAAGTGGGAAATACCGTACTCTATGGTAAATATTCCGGAACAGAACTGACCATTGAGGGAAATGACTATTTACTGATGAATCAATCAGACATTCTTTACATTGAATAATATCTAACTTAAACATACACAAAAATGGCATCAAAAGAAATTAAATTTAATATTGAAGCACGCGATCTGCTTAAAAAGGGTGTTGACCAGCTTGCCAACGCTGTAAAGGTAACACTGGGCCCCAAGGGACGAAATGTCATTCTCGACAAGAAGTACGGTGCTCCTGCAGTTACCAAAGATGGTGTAACCGTTGCAAAAGAAATAGAACTGGAAGACGCTTTTGAGAATATAGGTGCTCAACTGGTGAAGGAAGTAGCTTCAAAAACCAATGATGATGCCGGCGACGGCACCACCACGGCTACTGTTCTGGCTCAGTCAATTGTAACTGTTGGATTGAAGAATGTAACTGCCGGTGCAAATCCGATGGATCTGAAAAGAGGCATTGACCAGGCTGTAAAAGTAGTGGTTGAAGATCTGAAAAAACAATCCCACAGCATTGGAGATGATATCGAGAAAATTGAACAGGTTGCAGCCATTTCTGCCAACAATGACCATACCATTGGCAAACTGATCGCCGAAGCCATGGGCAAGGTGAAAAAAGAAGGGGTTATTACAGTTGAAGAGGCCAAGGGAACTGAAACCCATGTAGATGTGGTTGAAGGTATGCAATTCGACCGTGGATATATTTCCGCATACTTTATTACCGATCCTGACAAAATGGAATCAGTACTTGAAAATGCACTGATCCTGTTATCCGACAAGAAGATCTCCACCATGAAGGACCTGCTCCCGATACTTGAGCCCATTGCTCAGCAAGGTCGTCCTTTATTGATCATTGCCGAAGATATTGACGGCGAAGCACTTGCCACACTTGTTGTAAACAAGCTGAGAGGTTCACTGAAAATTGCTGCTGTAAAAGCTCCCGGTTTTGGTGACAGAAGGAAAGAAATGCTTGAAGATATCGCTATCCTTACCGGTGGTGTTGTAATTTCCGAAGAAAAGGGACTTACACTCGAAGGTGCAAAGATCGATATGCTTGGCAAGGCTGAAAAAATAGTAATTGACAAGGAAAATACAACCATTGTTAATGGTGCTGGTGACAAGAAAACAATCGAAGGCCGCATCAAACAGATCAAGGCACAGATTGAAACCACCACATCTGATTATGACAAGGAAAAACTTCAGGAAAGACTTGCCAAACTGGCAGGTGGTGTTGCAGTTCTTTATGTAGGTGCTGCTTCAGAAGTTGAAATGAAGGAGAAGAAAGCCCGCGTTGAAGATGCACTGAGTGCAACCCGTGCTGCTGTTGAAGAAGGTATCATTCCTGGTGGTGGTGTGGCTTATATAAGGGCCATCAAAGCCATTGAAAAGCTGAAAGGCGAAAATGAAGACCAGACTACAGGTATTGCAATTGTTAAAAGGGCTTTGGAAGAACCCTTACGCCAGATCGTTGAAAATGCAGGTATTGAAGGTTCTGTAGTAGTACAGCGCATCAAGGAAGGCAAAGACGATTTCGGTTACAATGCACAGGAAAACAGATACGAATCCTTGTATAAGGCAGGCGTTATTGATCCTACCAAGGTAGCACGCGTTGCACTGGAAAATGCCGCATCTATTGCCGGTATGTTCCTGGCAACCGAATGTGTGGTTGCCGAGAAACCTGAGAAGGAAGGTCCTCCCCCGATGGGCGGTGGCCCGGGCGGAATGGGTGGTATGATGTAAAAAAAATTGCCGTCAGTTAAACTGACGGCAATTTTTTTTAATTTGAAAATGATATAATTTGAAAATTAGTTTGCGATTAGTTTAAATCCTTTCCCGTGTACATTAATGATCTGCACCTGGGGATCATCCTTCAGGTATTTCCTTAACTTGGCGATGTACACATCCATGCTGCGTGCATTGAAATAATTATCATCCACCCAGATTGTTTTCAGGGCGAAATTCCGGTCGAGAACAGCATTCTTATTGGCACACAGCAGCTTTAACAGGTCCGATTCCTTTGTGGTGAGTTTTTGTTCCGAATCGCTGATTTTCAGCAGCTGAGTATTTGGATAAAAAAGGTATTCTCCGATATGATACTCTGATTGCGGAATTCCTGATGCATCTTTTTTGGTGCGTCTTAAAACGGCTTCTACGCGGAATAACAATTCCTCCATACTGAAGGGCTTGCTGATATAATCATCCGCCCCGGCTTTAAAGCCTTCAATTATATCTTCCTTAAGCGATTTCGCTGTAAGAAAAATAATAGGAATATCGGCATTGGTCATCCTGATCTCACGTGCCAACGTATAACCATCCTTTACGGGCATCATCACATCCAGGATGCAAAGGTCATAATAACCCTTGATAAAGCTCTTGTAGGCCTTCTCACCGTTTATAAACCAATCTGCATCGTATGATTTTACAATGAGATATTCGCGTAGCAGGGTGCCGAGATTTTCGTCATCCTCAGCCAGCAGAATTTTGATCTTTTGTGTGTTCTCCATGTTCTCCTAGAGGTAAATATATTTTAAATGTACTTCCGGCATATAATTCACTTTCAAGGTCCACATACCCGTGGTGCTCTTCAATAATCATTTTTACATAACTGAGTCCAAGACCGAATCCCTTAACTGTATGGACATTCCCTGTCGGTACCCTGTAGAATTTTTCAAATACACGTTTTTGATCAGCCTTGCTGATGCCAATCCCGTTATCCCTCACTAAAATCAGAAAAAACTCTCCTCTGTTAGATGTTTCAATATGGATTTCAGGATCCCGGTTACAGTATTTAATGCCATTATCCAGAAGGTTTGACAATACATTAGTGATATGAACCTGGTCGATATGAAGAATGAAATTTTCTGCATTTAACGCTGCAGAAATCTTACCGTTCCGGTTTCTGACCTGTATCGAAAAATTCTCAATCACGCTGGAAATCACTTCATGCATATCAACCTCAACCAGCCTGAGCCTAAGTTTCCCCTTATCAAATACCGCGGTCTGTAAAACTTTCTCTACCTGGTTACCCAGTCTCCGGCATTCTTCTGCAATAATCTTTGAAATTTGCTCTGTATTTTTTATTTCAGGAGGTATACTTTTATCGCCCAACATTTGCGATGCCAGGGAAATGGTGGAGATGGGCGTCTTTAATTCATGCGTCATATTGCTTACAAAATCATTCCGGATTTCGGAAAGCCGTTTCTGTCTGTGCATCACAACGATCGTAACACCAAAGCTTACAACAATGGCCAGGGTAAGCAAAAGCGAACTGATCGCGAGGTAACTGAGAGACCTGAAAAGAAAGTTTTGCTTCTCAGGGAAATAAATTGACAGCGAATTGGCATTGGCAACCACATCTTCAGAAAACAACTTTACATTAAAATATTCAGTTTCTTCAGCCGGGCTAAAGTTTTTGGAGCTATAGGCAATTTCATTATTTGAACGGATGACCGCATATTCATAATGAAGATCTATTCCATTTTCTTTGATCACATCATGGATGATCTGTTCGAGAACCTCGGGGCTTATACGTTTTTCAACTTCTGCTGATCTGAAATACATTCCGGCAATTACACGGTTTACAAATTCCCGCCTGTTTTTGACCCAATCGTACATTTGTTGCTTCTTATCAGGGTCGACCTTCCCACTCTTATCGGATTTCTTATTTCCTGCCTGGTTGGCCAGTCCACCGACTGTACCCGGAACTGTAAGGAAAAATGAACTGGTATCCCTTGTCTGGCGTTTATTTTCAAGTACAATAAGATCGGTTACTTCATGACGTTCAATCTGCCGCTCAATATCGATCATTGATCTTCTAATTAACTGCTCAAACTGTTTTTCTTTTACGAGCCAGGCATTCTTGAGCCAGAAAGCCTGTACAAGTATTAATGCAGTCATGGCAAGGCCCATGCAAACCGATACAATCCAGATAATTCTTTTGTTCATGTGAAACAAAGATAACTTTATAACCTTTTGCAAAAGAGCTTTTTAACAATCTTTAACAGTTGTTTTGTTTTGTTAACCAAGTTATGTTATACCTTCACATCATTCAATAAGGGATAAAAAACCGGCAGGTTTTAAAGATAGTTCTTCCCCCAAGTGTTTTTAGGTTTCAAAAGGTGTTATTAGGTTAATTACTCAAAAGTTAGGATTTCAGCCCCGCCGTTGGCGGGGCTTATTTTTATACAGCATTTTGTGAAGAATTTGGCGCGCAATATGTATTTTTACCCCCTGGCATAGCGTTACTTCTATACGCTGGAAAATTTAAATGCTGAATGCAACAGCTTCTTGATGACATACTATTCGAAAAAAGGAACAAGGAATACGGCTCTTACAGACTCCGTAAAAAATATACTGAGAGGCTTGCCATCAGTTTTATTATCGCGATAACCAGCGTTTTATTGTTAATTCTCGGATACTATCTTTTTCTCAATACGGGAGGAGATAGTACTGTTTATCTCTATTCATCTTCAAATCCAAGCCTGAAAAGTACCCAGGGTTCCCTCATGGATCCTGCCGATCTGGCTGCCTATATGGGACAGCAAAAAAGCCCTGAAGAAAACGAGGATCAGCCGGTGAACAAACCAAGGGATGTGCTGCATGACTTTAAGGTATCAGATAAGCCCAGTCCCGATACATTTATTCAAAAAGAAGAACAGGAAGAACCACCGACACCTGAAACAGGAGGTAATGCAGCGATATCTGACAGTTCGATCTTCGGAGGCTATCTGCTTGGAAACGGAGAAGAAGGAGGGGGCGGATCCGGATTGGATAAGTTTCCCGAATTTCCGGGAGGAACCGATGCTGTGCGGCGTTATATTGAGCTCACTGTGATCTATCCGCTACAGGCGATCAAACAAAAACTCAATGGTGTGGTTATTGTAAGTTTCGATGTAAACAGGCAGGGTACTGTTGACAATATCAAGGTAGAAAGAGGCGTTCACCCTATGCTTGATAAGGAGGCCATTAAAGCGGTAGAAAGCATGCCCAGGTGGAAGCCTGGTGTGCGGCATGGCAAGCCGGTTATTGTAAAATTTGTCATTCCGGTCAGATTCATGCCGGTAAGTTGATCGTTTTCCATCGCGATTTTGAATAATTCCCTTATTTTTGTATCCCGAATGCCGGTAGAAAAGAATTTTATAGATACTTATTTTATTATATACCATGATTTCCAGTATTATACTTTTAGCGCAAGAAACAGGAACGGCATATGCCATGAAAATGTCAGGTGTACATGACACAGGTCAGATTTCAGTATTAAGTCTTTTTCTTAAAGGAGGTTATATTTTAATTCCCATAGTGCTGCTTTCAATTGTATCGGTATACCTCATTGTGCGAAAATGGCTGGATATCAAAAAAAGCCTCAATATCGACCAGGGCATGGTCTTACATATGAACAGCCTTCTGCGTGCCGGTGACCTGAAATCTGTGGAAGCCACACTGAAGAATGACAATTCATCGTATGCGAATATTTTCAGGCATGTGATTGGTAAGATCGGAAAACCTGCCAGGGAAATTGAAAGTACAATTGAAACAGCCAGCAATATCGAAATAGCCAGGGTAAGCAAAAACCTCGGATATCTTGGCCTCATTGCCGGTATCGCTCCGATGCTTGGTTTTATCGGCACCATTTCAGGGATTATTAAGATATTCTACAATATTTCTTTAACTGACAACATCAGTATCGGTATTATTTCAGGCGGATTATACGAAAAAATGATTTCCAGCGGATCGGGATTGATCGTAGGCGTAATTGCCTTTACAGGCTATCATATACTGAATATGCGAATTGACCATTTTATTTCATGCATTGAAGAGGAAGCATTCGAAGTGTTGAATATTGTGAGCCGATAAGATTATGAAAATAAAACGCCGGCACGAGTTCAAGCCAGAAGTGGCAACATCATCATTGAATGACATTATGTTCTTCCTGTTGCTGTTCTTTCTCATCGTGGCCACATTTGCAAATCCGCATGTCATCAGGCTTTTTCTGCCCAAGGCCAATTCGAGCCAGACCGTAACTAAAAAACAGATCACCCTTTCAATTACTAAAAAAAAGCTATACTATATTGACGAAAAACCGGTGATTTACCAGGATCTGGAATCAGAGCTGAGCCAGATCAAATCAAGGCTTCCCGATGTCACCATCGTTGTGCGTGCTGATGCTGCCCTGTCGATCCAGGACCTGGTGGATGTTTTGCAAATCGGCAGCAACCAGGATATCAAGATGATCCTGGCCACGGATAAGAAGGAGTAATCGGTATTCGGTAATCGGTAATCCCTAGTTCAACTTCCTCTCCACGTCCTTCAATTGCTTTGGGTCAATCATGAAGGTAGCGGAGACAATTCCCACCTTCTTCAGTTCCTTTAAAATGAGGGCCAGGTGTTTTGAATCCAGTTCACCGGTGATCTGCAATAAATAATCGAGGTTCTTGATTTCAGGAAAAAGGAATCCGTCCGGACAACGATTGGAAATAAGGTGATAGGTAAGATACTTGTCCTCATCTGAGAAGATAAACCGACTGAATTCCAGATCAGTATTCAATTTCGGGTTGAAAATCACGAGGTTTTCAATCCGTGCAAACTGAAATGAAAACGCATTATTCATTGCCCATACCAACCTGTAGTCGTTTTCATGCGATGATATTCCAATCAGCGTAAAACCATTGGTTTCACCGATTTGAAGCCTGACTATTTTTTTCTTTTCCGGTTTACCGGCTTTCATGTTCCGAAGATTTGGTAATGCTAAGATATTAAAAACCGGTAGAGGAAGTTCTGCTGTTCTGCAGTTCTGCAGTTTTGCAGTTGCGAAGTCTTGAAATCATGCAGTCAAGCAGTCATGCAGTCAATTTCTCCAGAAAAAATATCTCCATACTCCTTTCTCATTTCTCATCTCTCATCTCTACCGATATTCAATCCCTATTGGAATTTTCCTGCCTGTCACTCGTCACTGCTTGCAAGTCCCTGCAAAGCCTGCCTGGCGGCATTCTGTTCCGATTCCTTTTTGGAATTTCCGCTTCCCCGGCCAATGATTTCATCCACTACGATCAGATGCGTAATGAAGACGGGTGAATTTGTCTGTTCATCCATTTCTTCAAAACTGGTGAAATTCACTGATTTTTTATTTTTCTGTCCCCATTCGATAATCCGGCTTTTGAAGTCGATTTCCGTTTCCATCAAACGATTTATGTTGATATGACTCTGGATCATCCTTTCGAGAACCGTTTTACGCGTGCGTTCATATCCCTTATCGAGATAAAGTGCCCCGATCAGTGCCTCCAGCGCATCCCCATAAACCGATTTATGATTGTCCTTCGACATTTTGGAAATGATCATATTGCCAATTCCCAATTTGATAGCCATGTTATTCAGGTTATCGCGGTTAACGATTTTCGATCGGGTTTGGGTTAAAAATCCTTCTTCCTTATCCGGAAATTTGTGAAAAAGAAATTCCGCGATCATCGAATCCAGGATAGCATCGCCCAGGAATTCGAGACGTTCGTTGTTTACCTTTACATTATTGAAAACAACATGTGAGGCTGACTTATGCACGAATGCAAGCTGATATAGCTCGAAATTACGGGGCAAGAACCCCAGGATGTTTTTTAGTTGCTTTCTAAAGTTCTTATCCGGGGCAAACAGGTATTTTTCTGAACGGATAATTCTGGTTAGCAAAACGCTTAGGCTGAAAATTTCTTAAATATAACTGAGAAATTATGTCCCCCGAAACCGAATGTATTGCTTATTGCATTGGTTACCGTCCGTTTACGGGCTGTATTGAAAGTGAAATCCAGTTTCTGATCGATCTGATCATCCGGATTTTTAAAGTTGATCGTAGGAGGAATGATATTGTCCCTGGTGGCCAGTATGCAGGCAATGGCTTCAATGGCACCGGCAGCTCCCAGTAAATGACCGGTCATGGATTTTGTAGCGCTGATGCTTAAATCATAAGCATGCTCTCCAAAAACACTGAGGATAGCTTTTGATTCCGAAATGTCACCAAGAGGCGTGGATGTACCATGAACATTAATGTAATCCATGTCTTGCGGCACCATTTGGGCATCTTCCAAAGCATTCCTCATTACAAGCAAGGCGCCCAGGCCTTCAGGATGGGGAGCAGTGAGATGATGCGCATCGGCTGACATGCCGCCACCGGCGAGCTCAGCATAGATCTTTGCACCCCTGCTTTTTGCGTGCTCCAATTCTTCCAGGATTAGCGCTCCCGAGCCTTCTCCCATTACAAATCCATCGCGCGTGCTGTCGAACGGACGTGAAGCAGATTTGTATTCGCTGTTATTGGTAGATAAGCGCGTGCATGGCATTAAATCCGCCGATACCCGGTTCACAGATACCCGCTTCAGATCCGCCTGTTACAAAAACATTGGCCTTTCCAAGGCGAATGTAGTTAAATGCATCGATAATGGCATTGGTAGCAGTGGCACAGGCGGAAACCGTTGCAAAATTTGGTCCGCGGAACCCATACCTGATGGATATGTGTCCTGCTGCAATGTCGGAAATGATTTTGGGAATAAAGAAAGGATTAAAGCGGGGCATGGAATTACCCTTAAAATAGTCCCCCACCTCATTTAAAAATGTCTGGAATCCGCCAATGCCCGAACCGAAGATCACCCCCACCTTGTCCTTGTTGACAGCATCAAGATCCAGCCCGGAATCTTTTACTGCTTCATCAGCAGCAACCAGGGCAAATATGGTAAACAAATCATATTTTCTGACCTCTTTGCGGTCGAAGTAATCTTCGGGCTTGAAGTTTTTAACCTCACAGGCAAATTTTGTCTTGAAATTTTCTGTGTTGAACCGGGTTATATGATCGCAACCACTTACTCCATTGATTAATCCGTTCCAGTAGTCGTTCACATTATTACCAAGGGGCGTCACCGCACCGAGGCCGGTGACAACAACTCGCTTCAACTCCATAAAATGACGAATTTTGTAAGTCCTTCTTTACTTCTTTACGTTCTCATCAATGTACTTGATGGCGTCGCCTACTGTGGAGATGTTTTCAGCAGCATCATCCGGGATACCGATGTTGAATTCCTTTTCAAATTCCATGATTAATTCAACAGTATCCAGTGAATCGGCGCCCAAATCATTGGTGAAACTAGCTTCGGGGGTAACTTCGCTTTCATCAACACCCAGTTTGTCAACAATAATGGCTTTTACTCTTGATGCAATGTCTGACATAATACCAAGTTTTAATTATTACTTATTTTTAAAAAATGTTTCGCAAAGAAAATGCAATAATAAGGAAAAAACAAACAATATTTTATATTTCTTTGGTAAGGTACTTTAAATCCAAGGTTTTTTTGCTATATTTTGCTGATAAGTAATACATTATAGACATATGCACAGACTTGCCATATTTGCCTCAGGATCAGGAACGAATGCAGAGAATATAATCCGGTATTTCCAGAATAAGCCACAGATAAAGGTTTCCTGCATATGTACGAATCGGGCAGATGCCTATGTGGCAGAACGTGTCCGGCCTTATGATATCCCGGTTCTTGTATTTTCAAGACAGGATTTCTATGAAACCGGGAAAATAATTGATTATCTTGAAGAAAACAAAATAGACTGGATCATATTGGCCGGTTTTCTATGGCTGATACCGGCAAACCTGATTGACAGGTATCCTTCCCGGATCATCAATATACATCCTGCCCTGTTGCCTAAATATGGCGGAAAAGGAATGTATGGCGCCAGTGTGCATAAGGCGGTAATTGAAAACCGGGAAAAACAATCCGGTATAACCATTCATGTTGTAAATAATGAATATGACAAGGGAAACATCATCTTTCAGGCTTCCTGCAATATTGATCCGGCCGACACCCCCGATACACTTGCATCCAGGGTGCATGCACTGGAATATGAGCATTTTCCGCGTGTGATTGAGGAGGTTATCGAGGGACAAGGGACGAGGGACGAGGGACAAGCAGGAAAATCCCTTTAGGGATTAATATTGGTAGAGATGAGAGATGAGAAAGGAGTAAGGAGGATGGAGTAGGGAGTATGTAAAAGTTTTACCGCAGAGGCCACGGAGGAATACGCAAAGTTCGCAAAGTTAAATTTTGAGGCGCTTTGCTTTTTTGAGGTCGCAGAGTTTAGCGACCCTGCTTTTGTGCCGTTCTTACAGTCATTTAAAATCTAGTTACATAAAATGAGGGAGAAAGTACTGCAGAACTGCAGAACTGCAAAATTTAAAATTATCCCATTGAAATACATCAACATTCATTCCCACACCTATAGCCATGAACCGGAGACCGTTCAGCTGCTGAATGTTTTTCCTGAAGAACAGGATAAACTGCAACTCCCGTGCTATTTATCAGTGGGATTGCATCCGTGGCATGTAAAAGAGGATACATGGAAACATGAAGTTGAAATCGTCAGATTGGCTTCATCTCTGCCTTCTGTAATGGCCATTGGTGAAACCGGGATCGATAAGGTCGTTACCGTTCCCATGCAGGCACAACAGGCCGCGTTTGAGGAACAACTTCACATTGCTGAAAACTCCCGCAAGGCGGTTGTGATACATTGTGTGCGATCTTATTCCGAAATACTGGCTTATAGAAAAAAATCAGACCTGTCAATTCCATGGATATTTCACTGGTTCAATTCAAATGAACAAACGTCCCGCGAACTGATCCGTAAAAACTGCTACCTGTCATTCGGGCACATGTTGTTCAATGAGCAAAGCAAGGCCTACCATGTATTTAAAAATATGCCTGCGGAAAATATATTTCTTGAAACGGATGATGCTGGTTATTCTATTCAGCAGGTCTATGAACAGGCAACCTTGATAAGGAATATCCATCCTGATGCATTAAAATCCCAGATTCTGGATAATTTTGCCCGCTGTTTCAAAATTACATAAATGGAAAACTGGTTAAGCCGAACTGAATTACTATTGGGCAGTGAAAAGCTGGAAAAGCTGGTAAAATCGCATGTTCTTGTGGCCGGGCTTGGCGGTGTGGGCGGATATGCAGCTGAACAATTGTGCAGGGCGGGTATTGGTGAAATGACTCTGATTGACGGGGACGTTGTAAACAAGACAAACAGGAACCGCCAGATTATCGCGCTGGTTAGCAATGAGGGAATGTCAAAGGCACATTTGATGGAGACCCGGTTAAAAGACATAAATCCCGGTATCCGGATTCATATTATTCCTGAATTTTTAAAGGAAGACCGGTTTGAGGATATTCTGATAACCCCGTTCGATTATGTGGTAGATGCAATAGACACATTGACGCCCAAGGTGCACCTACTGGCTGAATCGGTTAAACACAACCGGAAAATTGTGAGCTCGATGGGATCGGGCGGACGATTGAATCCTGAAAAGATTGAAATAGCTGATATTTCTGAATCACATCACTGCAAATTTGCACATATGGTTCGCAAGTACTTGCACAGACTGGACATTTTCAAGGGAATTACAGTAGTTTATTCACCCGAATCGGTGGATTCCCATGCAGTACTTGAAACCAAAGGTGAAGAAAATAAACGCTCTGTTGTTGGAACCATTTCCTACATGCCCCCTGTCTTCGGATGCTATTGTGCCTCCGTTGTCATCAGGGATCTGATTTCCTAACCACCTGTACTCATCCCGGAGTCTCACAAACAATAACAACCCTTACTCATCCCGGAGTCTCACAAAAACAGGCATTTAAAAAAAAATCTTATTCTTACCGAACAGTTTCAGTGTATTATTTGTTAAAGTTTCAAACGTTTAAATACACTGTGCTATGAAGAAAAAATCCTACCTCTTCCCAGCCATTTTATTGGCATTGATCCTGTTAGCCGGATGTAGCAATAAACAAAAACCGGAAGTAGCAGCTGTTCCTGAACCCACTTCTGAGCAATTGGTGAAGCAGGGTGAGTATCTGGTCACCATTATGGGCTGTAATGACTGTCATTCGCCAAAGACGGTTGGCCCACTAGGTTCACAAATTATTCCTGAATTGTTGTTGTCAGGTTACCCGTCAGACCGGCCATTGTTAAAGGTGGAAACCGGAGCCTTTAAAAAAGGCTGGGTCCTGTTGAATGGTGATCTTACTTCTGCTGCCGGCCCATGGGGTGTTTCATTTGCCGCTAACCTGACCTCCGATCCTACCGGAATCGGAAGCTGGACTGAAGATAACTTCAAGCGGGCACTGAAAGAAGGTAAATATAAAGGTATGCCGGGTGGACGCACATTATTGCCGCCAATGCCCTGGTTTAATTATGCCAACATCAGTGATGAGGATGTCAGTGCCATATTTGCATACCTTAAAAGTACAAATCCGGTAAGGAATGTTGTTCCGGCACCCATTCCTCCGGATCAGGTAAAGTAATTACCACTGGATTATAGTACCTGCTGCAAATAGCTGGTAAGATTATGTTGAAAAAGCGATGAATAGCCGTTACCGGTTTGGTATTCATTGCTTTTTCCGGTTTTAACGCAGTTCGCAGGGTTTTGCAACTTTGCGGCTTGGCAAAAACAAAAATCTGCATGCCGAAGGCCTTCGGGAAAATCAGCGAGATCAGCGAGAAAAGGCTTTAGCTTCTGCTTCCACCGTCTTCCAAACCCTTAGAAAATTACCACCCCAGATCTTATCAATATCTTTTTCCGAGTATCCCCGCTTCAATAATTCTGCAGTGATCTTCGGATACCCGGCCACATCCACACAATCAGCCAGTCCGCCACCCCCGTCGAAATCACTTCCGATTCCCACATGATCAATTCCTGCAACCTTCACAACATGATCTATATGATCCACAGCCTGCGAGATTGTCGGCAATACAGGAGGAAAATTCTTGTCGATGGAATCATATGCCATCCAAGCTCTATGCCTTTCCTCATCGTTGGAAAATTTCCAGTTATTGTATTTGGCTTCGAGCTCCTGGTGTTTATGGTAATTGATTGTAGAAGTATCTGCGGCCACAATATAGTCACCCAAAATGCAGATCTGGATCACTCCCCCATTTATTGCAAGTGCCCTGAGCATATCGTCACTCATATTGCGAGGATGATCACATAATGACCGGGCACTCGAATGTGAGGCTATTACCGGAGCTTTTGACAAAGCTAGCACATCATAAAAAGCCTTGTCGGATATGTGTGATACATCCACTATCATTCCGAGGCGGTTCATTTCAACAACCACTCCCTTTCCTATACTGCTCAGCCCGTTACTTTCCGAACCAAGGGGGTCAGTCGAAGAATCACAAATATCATTGTTGGAAGTATGGCACAGGGTTATATAACGAACGCCTTTCTTATAAAAATCACTGACACGAGTAATGTCTTTTGCCAGCGGAAAACCATTTTCCATACCAAGGCATATGGCTGTTTTATTTTGTCTGGATATCCTCACAATATCCTCCGGCGAAATGGCCATCGCTACCATCCGGGGATTACGATTAATGGCTGCATAAGTAGAATCGATCATCCGGTTTACCAACCTGTAGGCCCTATCGTAATTTTCAGGATTTCGTTCACGTTGACTTGTAAACAACCCGAAAAATACTGCATCCACGTCACCTTCACGTAACCGCGGAAAATCGATTCTTGAATCAGGTGCCTCATGCCGCTCAGCCATATTGAAATATGATTCCGCCAGCATCATGGGAGCATCGGTATGGGTATCGATCACATAGGCCTTATGATGTATCCTTTTTACTAAATTCTGATTCTGTGCAAACTGGCATCCCGTAAAGACGAGAAATAAAATACCGGTTAAGACAACACGAAAAAAATGCTTCATGATTGATTCTAAAAAGGTGAACGTAATAAATATTGAGTTTGGTTCAAATGTAAATAATAAACAACAAGGATCAATCACTCCACTGTTTTATTGTAAAAATCAACCGTCCATTTACCGTTGTGCACTGTAATCTGATTAATACATCCGTTTTTAAGCCGGGTTTTAAAACTTCCGAATTCGCCGCCGGAAAGGGTGTATAATATTGAATTCGTAAGAGCGCCATGGGAAATAACCACAATTCTTTTCCCTGTATGATCCTTAACAATTTGTTCTACACCACACATGGCCCTTTGTCGAAGCAATTCGAAATCTTCCTGCCCCGGACTGCCATCCGGAAAACGGCTTCTGCGCTCATCAGGCCATAATCCCGAAGCCTCGCCATAATCCCTTTCCGTTATTTGTTCCTCAACTTCTATTTCAGTAACCGAAAGCATACGGGCAATGATCTGCGCAGTTTCATAAGCCCGTTTAAGGGGACTTGAAACAATGACATCCCAGTGCCCGACACTCAGATATGCGGCAATTTTAAAAGCCTGTTGCCGGCCCGAGTCATTCAATTCGATGTCTTCCCTTCCCTGCAGCCTTCCCTGGGCATTCCAGTCGGTTTCGCCATGCCTTACGATACATATTACCGTTTCGCTCACCGGATCTTTAGCAATCATCATATTCATCAAAAATTCAACCGCCAAAATACGATCATTTAGGAAATTTCCTGCCTGTTTTTTATATCATAATAATAATTGTAATTTTATTCGGCTCACAATAGTATTAAAATCCAAAATCTCCTCATATGAAAACACTTACCTGTTTACTGACGATTATTTCTGTTTCCCTGGTTATCTTTTCATGCAAACCCAACCCGGGAAAGGAAATTCCTAAAAAAGCCGATATTGCTGAATTTTCAGGTCAATGGACAATTGATATCCAGGGTGGCCTGGTAGGATGGATCGATGTAAGACAGGAAGAGGGATACCTAGATGCTGACCTTTTATGGAAATGGGGAAGCGTGGAACCTGTTGCCAATGTATTTTTAACGGCTGATCGTGGACTCGTCGTTACACGAACCAATGAGGTTGCCGTTAAAACAGATGCATCCGGTAAGGCACTCCGTTTACATAAGATCACCAGCTGGCTTGAAATTCACAGGGATGCCGATAAGATTTCCGGTTATTTCCTTGAACCCCGTCAAAATGGAACGGGTGTTGATTCTACCTCGTTTTCCGGAACCAAATTACCCGTTGTTCCCCCTGCCCCCGATCTGAAAAATGTAAAATACGGAAAACCCATAGAGCTGTTTAATGGAAAGGACTTAACCGGCTGGAGACTCATTGACGAAAAACTGAAAAATGGTTTCAGCGCAGAAAATGGAATCATTCAGAATAATCCGGTACAAGCTGAAGGTCAGCCTCATGTAGCCTACGGAAATCTCCGGACCGATCAGGAATTCAGTGATTTTAACCTGAAACTGGAAGTCAATGTACCTGAAAAAAGCAATAGCGGGATTTACCTTCGGGGTATGTATGAGATCCAGGTGGTGGATTCCTATGGGCAACCTCTAGATCCGCACAACATGGGAGCCTTGTACAGCCGGATCACTCCTTCCATGTCTGCAGAAAAACCTGCCGGCACCTGGCAAAGTATGGATATCACCCTTTGCGACCGGCATGTCACGGTAATCCTGAACGGGAAAACGATTATCGACAATCAACCGGTATATGGACCCACAGGAGGAGCCATATTATCTGATGTATTTGCAAAGGGACCGATTTATCTTCAGGGAGACCATGGCAAGGTTATGTATCGGAATATTGTTTTAACACCGATTGAGAAATAGATTTTAACCGGGGTCAGTCCTTTATGTATGTATAAGCAATTGCTGGAACATCACAGATTAAGGGAAACCCTGTTCATGGGATTTCTATGCCTCGCCTGTTTTTCTTTTTCCATATTCAGGCTGATTTACAGCGACACAAAGTTATTTCTGTTTCTGAACTGGAATTTATTTCTGGCTTTTATTCCCTGGTTATTCAGCAGTATCCTGGTTATATATCCGGGGATTCACAAAAGCAAACTGGCGATAACAATCCTGGTTTTATCCTGGTTATTATTTTTTCCAAATGCACCTTATATACTAACGGATCTTATTCACCTGCGTCTGGAATCCACCATGCCGATCTGGTTCGATCTGGTGCTGATCCTGTCCTTTGCCTGGACCGGCCTGATGTTCGGATTTATGAGCCTGTGGGATATAGAATGCATTCTGGGAAGTAAATTAAACAGTAAACTCCTTCCGCTGCTGTCGTCTTTGCTTTTATTTCTGGGAAGTTTCGGAATTTACCTTGGCAGGTATCTGCGTTGGAACAGCTGGGATATTTTACAGGAACCGTTTAAACTTTTTTATGATATAGGTGATAACCTTATCAATCCGTTTCATCATCCCCGAACCTGGGGAATGACCCTATTTATGTTTATTTTCCTGAGCATGATCTACTGGTCATTCCGGTTCGTAAAAAACCGGAGAACCGGGATTGTATCCTGATCCTGAACTTATGATCCAGGCTGCCTGTATTATGCACCGGGTATATATGTCCCGGGGGAAGAGATCATCTTAGCCTTCTGAATTCCCTCCTGAATTTCCAGTAAAAGTATATGCCCCATACCAAACTCACAATATGGATGACCTGGTAACCTGCTTTTCTGATTATATCATCATAGGATAGGAAAGTACCCGTTTTCAGACTGACCAGAACCATTAACGAAGGAATAATAGTAATCAGTGATAAAACCTTTATAACGGCCGGGAAAGGTCTGTATAATGCAATTAATATCATGGAGGGCAGTAAAAAGTAGAAGGCCGAAGCAAAAATATCATTCCCTATTTCATGGCCCCTGAAATCCTTGGCCAGGAAAAACACCCCCCACGCAATGGAAAGAACGGTAAAACCAGATGCAGGCAGGTCCCAACCTTTCCGGGCCATCATCATCGCCAAAATAATACAGCCGGTTATAAAAAGTGCATCGGCTAGTTTATACAGGATCAGTCTAAATTCTCCCGGCAATAAGTCCCCTGAAAAACCAAAAAAGCTGGCAACGATGAAAAAAATAAGCTGTGCCGGTATAACTTGCTTATCGGCAATGGTATGTTGATTCATAGACATTCTGTTAGGTTATTTACATCTGTTCAGATCCTGTTTAGAAAATAATAAGCTGCATTCAAAATGGTGGCAAAAGTTACCCATAACAAATAGGGAATATTAATATAGGCAGCCAGGGGCTTGATCCTGTAAAAAAGCAGGATCATTGAAGTGATACTTAGCCATAACAGAACTATCTCAACAAGGGCAAGGCCAATCAGGTGGTAGTAGAAAAAGAGAAAGCTCCAGCAAAAGTTCAATGCAAGCTGAATCATGAATACAAGGATTGCCCTGTTGCGTTCTTTACTCACATTTTGCTTCCAGATCAGAAACAAGGAAAAACCCATGAGGAAGTAAAGTGCTGTCCAAACCGGCCCAAATACCCAGTTAGGAGGATTGAAAGAAGGTTGTTTTAGCGTTTCATACCATCCGGGTATGGCATCAGATGTAAATATTCCCGCAAAGGCTCCGATGCCTAGCGGAAGTATAAGTGATACAATCAGCTTTAAAATAGTAGATTTATTCATGGTTGGTTCTTGGTTTAGCAGGTTAAAAAGTTCTTATAGGAAGCTATAAATGATGCCACAAGATAAATAATTGGACCAGTAAATGCAAATCATTACCAGGCAATGGCATCAGCAGATGTAGTTACAAGTATAATTCCAGGGGTCTTCCAGTCGCCAGATATATAACTGACATGCAATACTCAACGACAGATACTGTTGAATATATATATATATTCCGGGCAATAGACGGGTTTGCTTATTGTTTTACTATTTTAGTTGTGGAAACCCGTCCTTCAGAAGTCACAATCCTGACAAAGTAAATGCCTGGGACATATTTGCTCATATCAACTTCACCGGAAGCAGTTGTGATTTTTGAAGAATGAAGCTGCATCCCATTCAGGTCATAAATTGAAATCATTGTATGAGGCTGAATCTCTGAAAATGAAATCAATAGCTTATCTTTTACAGGTATGGGATAAAGCTGATATCCGGAACCCTCTGCATTTAAATCAGAAACAGGGGTCGGACCTGTTTCACTGCCAATTGAAAACTTAATGATAAATGAGGCGCCGTCACCCTCGTTTAATTTGAAATTGCCCAGGGCAAACATATATGAAGTTTTATCATTTAAGTTGTCAGATTTGGTTTTTTTCTCAATTTGTGAATTCTCGTTCAAAACAACTATATCATTAATGCGATTTACGATCAACGGCATATTAAAATCGCCATCAATCTTTCCATCGACATTTAATGCAACAACCGTATCCAATCCAATTGCATCTTTGGCTCTAATATATATCATGCTATCAGATTGCTCTACTTTTGGATTGTACCAGTACACCTCGCACAATGGGGAATTTTTTTGATTTTCATTAAATGCAATATCCATTGCCCCATTAGCTGAAAGTTTTACCAGGCCATGCGGTATTTCATTACCGTCAAAACTTTTAAAATATCCTCCTACCAGAACTTCACCGGATGTCAGCACTTTAATCATCGATACCAGGTCGTCCGGTCCGGTACCGATATCAAATGTTTGATCAAGAGATGCATCCGCATTCAATCTCATCAATTTGTTCACGCCGGTTCCATTATAATTATCAAATATAGAGCCGAAAATAACTTTATCATTTTGAAGGTCAAAATCAAAGGCAGTGCTAACGGTGCTTCCAATGCCAGAGCCAATATCAAAATCAGTATCCTCGGTTCCGTCTGCGTTAAGCCTGTAGACATTGTTCCCATCAGCAGCAATAATCTTTCCGTTCTCCAATACTCTGAATTTTATAACCTGATAGAGGGTTTTAAAATGACTAAAGTTAAAATCCGCCATTACCTGCGCATGTGAATTAATTTTAATAAATGCTTTCCCCGTGCTGAATAACAGGCTGCTATCGTTTAAAATTTTGATTTGTAAGCCATTCCCTAAATTTTGCTTTAATACAAATGTTTCGTCTACCGTTCCATCATCATTCAAAAGCGCTATACCATATGTTTCGAGTTCGTTAATCTTAACAAAATCTCCGGAGACAACTAATTTGCCATTGAAATAATCCCCAACCTTAATTACTCCATATCGGCTAATTTCGGGAGCAAATGAATTTACAAAGCTTCCAGCTGAATCGCATAATGATAATCCATAAATATTGCCGGCTAAAAATGAAGAGTTGAAAATCAGACTATTCCGTTGAAATGCCATACAAAATTCAAAGGGATTGGTATCATCCAGCAGGATTGGATTGAAGGTATTATCAATGCCGCCATTTGGTGTGAGTTTAAATAAATAGGAACCAAAAACACCGTTTAAATCCTTTGAAGCTGAAAAATAAATTGAAGAATCTCTTATTAATATTTCCGAGGCTGAACCATTTAAAGCAGGAGGATGGAAACTGTCATCCACTGAACCATCAGGATTTAGCCTCACAATTCCTCCAAAGTACTGTCCGTTAAATGAATTGATATAGGTTTTACCTATTAATATTTTATCATCTGCCTGAAAGGTCAACGATCCGATATAATCACTGGTTCCGAGTCCTGTATTGAAAGTAGAATCGATTGTCCCGTTCAGATTTAGCTTAACAATACTGTTTCTTATGGTATCGTTTACCAGAGAAAACATACCTGAAACAAATATTCTATCCTTATTTACCCGGACGTCGGCGACACCACTGTTAAAACTGATTCTGTTATCAAAAGCAGTATCTAAAGAGAGATCAGGATTATATCTGTACAAATAGCCTTCTGTGCTTCTTGTGCCACAGACCAGTACCTTATCATCGTCCTGCACAGCAATATTGTGTGGTGTTATCAGGCTGTCTATTTCCTTTTTGATTTCTCCGGAAGAGTTCAGACAAAACAGTGAATAATGGTCGGAATAGGTATTCGTAAGTGATTTATAATCCTGTGCAAGGACTATTAAATCTCCTGTGTTTAGCAATTCAATTTTTTCAATTAACAGAAAATTATTCCCATTGAAACTGAAGGTTTCATCAATTGTATTATCAGTGTTCAATCTAATAAGGTTATTGACACTTTTTGTTTTAAAGAAGGCGATATCTCCACCTAAAAGAATCTTGCCATCCGGAAGGATTTTAATGCATTCAATTTTTGCAGGCCTGATTGCCACCGGTCCGTGAAAGGAATCATCAATTGTTTGAGTACAAACAAATGAGATATTTAAAACGAGGATTATTGCGGAAAGGTAAATTGATTTCATAGTGATTATAGTTTAATATGCAATCCGGAGTTTTACCCGATAGCAAAATCTGGGAACGGAATAGATATTTCAACCATTCGGATGAAGGATAAAGTAAAATATTTAATACGAATAAACAGGCTCATGGTTACTGGAAAACCTCTGCTTTCGTGATGGGAGTTTCTTAACCTAGCTTAAATTTTCAAGATTTTCCTTGAGGTATTTTGTATTTTTAATCGAAATTTAAATTTAAAAGAAATTGAATACCATGGAAGAAACGACTATAGATAAAGACCAATCTGAAATTCTCAGATATTTTAATCTATACAACTCCGGAACCTATATAATGACTGAAGGTAACCCTTTAGAAGCGGATCATGTATTGCCGATAAAATCAGATCAACGCAATGGATTCTTATTACAATGTTACGATTCAGGACGCATTAATAAGGTATTTGTATCCACCCTGTTAGCCCGTAAAATTAATAAGGAATATATGAGTTTTTACTTATCTTTTTTTCAATTCTGCAACACCTATGTCCCAGTGATTATAATTATAATTTCCTCCATCTTTTGCACCCTGATAATATAAATACCACCTGTTATTGATTAAATAAAAGGCAGGAGTAGCAACAAATTTTTCATCAAAGGTCCCGGCTATAACCGAAGGTTTAAAAATGGGATTCTTTGGTGACTTCACCCAGGGTCCTTCAGGCGACAATGAAGAGGCCATGCATACTGTCCAGGTTGTGCTATCGAAAGCTTCCCAAATTATAATATACCTGTCGAACGATTTAAAAATTTGTTTCCACTCAAAATATTTTGAATCAGGGTTCCCTTTTCCTCCCCTGCTAATTATATTTCCTTCGCCTTGTTTTGTCCAATTTATCCCATCGATAGAAGTTGCATAGCGGATACCAGGTAATATGTCAATATCACTTATATTACTTACTCTGTAAGAATAATACATATAGTGCATATTGCCAGCTTTGATGACTGATGCTTGCGACACACAGGTACCATCATCACGACCCTGTCCGGTTGGGGACAATATGGGATTGCCATCACATTTGCGGATATTTTCTTTTGTAACATGGCTGTAGCCATCTTCACCTGTCGCACAAATTGCCAGCCCAATAGCGTTATTCCATGGTTCATTTTCCCCACCGGTATAATAAATCCAATACTCATCAGTTTCAGAATTATATACAGCACAATCCATTCGGATAAAATAACTTTCAAATGGAATAAGTGAATCTGGCACAATGATGGGATTGTCCTGAAACTCATGCCAAACATGTGGATTTGATTTATCTGCCCAGGCTTTACCTATAGCCCACCTGCCTCCGTCTTCTATAATCAAATGGCCCCCGCCATAAAACATAATCAGCTTTGAGGTATCTTTTGGATTCGTTAAAATACAAGGTTCCATAATTTGCCCGCTCGACCAACCGGCATGTACCATTATGGGATTCCCTTTATATCTGACTGGAGGCATGGAGGCCTCAAATTCCGAAAACGTATTGATAGTAAGACTATTATCGACCTTTTTATTTTGGGCATGAGAAGAAAAGAACACCCCAATGATTAGCGATACTGAAGTTAATAACCTCATTTTGAGATATTTTATTTCAAATATACATTTAACAAATTGCATCATTATAATATTAGATGGGCAAATAATTAATTCATAAAGCCGGACGTCTTGATTAACTTTGGCCGGTCTGTTTTTATTGCTATTATTTTTGTGAAAAATAATCAAGATAGCGTTTCCGGAGACTGTCCAGCATTTCCGCAGATCCAGGATCTTCAGAGAGATCTTGCATTTCATTGGAATCGGTGGCCAGATTGTATAATTCCTCCGCCGCAGAACCTGTCTGGTCAATATAGTGAATATACTTCCATTCCCTCGTCCTCACTCCTTCGGAGCGTTCGATATGCTGATAACCCTTCAAATGCATGTACAAGTGTTCATAAAAGAAATCTTCACGGAAAGGTTTGTCAGGATTTTTCAACAGGGGAAGAAGGCTTTTCCCCTGCATGTGCTCAGGAACCTTGATTCCCGCCAGTTCCAGTATGGTAGGTGCCAGGTCGATGTTCAGTACCATTTCCCGGGTGTTTGCTCCATTCGTGATATGACGCGGATCGAAGATAAACCCGGGGACGCGTATGGACTCTTCATACATCAGCCATTTGCCCGTGAAACCGTGTTCCGCCATAAAATGGCCATTATCGGAGTAGAAAATAACGACTGTATTGTCAGACAGTCCCCGCTTTCCAAGCTCTTCCAAAATCCTTCCCACGGAATAATCCATGCCGTTTATAAGCCTGTAGTATTCCCTCATGTTTTTCTGGAGCACTCCGTGGACCACATTGCCGGTACGGATCATGGTCATGTCCTGTATCCCATTCAGGGACTGCCTCAAAAACCCCGGTCTGCCCAGTGCATCCGCCTCATTCACCGATGCGGCAACTGGCATGGGCGATTCTTCATAGAGTTTTTCGAACATTTCATCATAGTCACTCCAGGGACCATGGGGAGCCTTAAAACTGACAGAGAGACAGAAGGGTTTTCCGGGATCCCGCTGATCGAGGAATTTCTTTACCTTGTCAGGTATTACATGGGTTTCCTGGTGGACCGGGTCGTTTATGTTTGCCTTACCAGTCCGGATCTCTTCCCCTCTATTCCCCTGTGCGTCCGGAGGACAATCACAGAAGAAATGATGCTTTTCCGTTGTTCCGTTGTTCAGGACATAATTGCAATCCCGCTCATGCCAGTAATTCGATTGTCGCATGCTGCCAGCCCAGAAATCAAAGAGATCGGCGGCTTGCATAAAATAACCGGTATCCGTTTCCAAAGTTCCCCATTTCCCGATAAAACCGGTATAGTAACCAGCCTCTCTCAGATAACGGGGATAAGTATTTTCCAGTTTGATGGGAGTAAAAAAATCCTTTACCCCGCTGAAGCGCGCGTACTGGCCTGTGAGAATGCTCGCCCGGCTCGCGCAGCAGATGGGTGTCGTAACGAAAGCATTATGGAAATACATACCCTGCTTTGCCAATTTGTCCAGATTGGGCGTCTGAATCACCGGATTGCCGGCGTATCCCAGGGCATCCCAGCGCTGATCGTCAGTCAGGATAAAAAGGATGTTCACCTGATCTTTTTCAGGGTTGACGGTACGATTCTGACAACCGGCTGATAATAAGACAGCAAGAAGTCCAGTGATAAGAAGGGAGGAGCAGGATTTCATAATTATTAACACAATTGCTTTGATTGAAATAAAGATAAGATAAAACGTCCTAACTGAACACTGCCCACCAGAGAAATCCTGAAAGATGTTTTGTCCAACCTGGTCACTAAACAGTTTCAATAAATCATGAACTCACCAGTCGATGAATTGTTTATTTAAATAAAAATACGGTAATGGATATTTGTCCGGAATGTATATTAACATTAGTTGGTAGCAATTCAATGAGAAGGTAGATGTATTTATATAGCAACAATAAAAAACAACAAGATCATGGTTTCAAGTATTCAAAAAGAAAAAGCTGAAATGTTCCTGAAATTTCATCAGGACAAAGAAATTCTGGTTTTGTTAAACTCATGGGACATCGGAAGTTCCAAATTAATAGAAGCCTGTGGCTATAAAGCAATCGCAACAACAAGTATGGGAATAGCTGCTTCTTTAGGTTATCCTGACTGCCAGGTAATACAATTGTCAGAAATGATTGAAGCTATAACGGGAATAGTAAAAGCAGTGCAAGTTCCGGTAACTGTGGATATAGAAGCCGGATATGGAAATAATGTAAATGAAATAATTGATTCGGTTAAAAAGATAATTGCAACAGGAATTGTTGGAATAAACATTGAAGACAGTATTGATTTAAATCCGGTATTGATCGATGAGATTGAATTTTGTGAAAGAATATCAGCTATTCGTGCATTATCAGATTCAATGGGCTTTCATCTGGTAATTAATGCAAGAACTGATTCATTTTATACTTCGTCAGGTTCGATGCAAAAAAAATTATCTGAATCAATAAAGCGTGGCAATAAATACCGGGAAGCAGGCGCTGACTGCATATTTATTCAGCCTGTATGGGAAAAAGAAACCATTTCAACACTGGTTAAGGAAATTAATGCTCCAATTAATATTCTTTCAAACCCTGCAAATGGGGCAGGATTACCTACCTCTGTTCGTGAACTGCAGGATTTAGGTGTCGCCCGTTTAAGCTTAGGTTCCAGCTTGATGAAGGCTACTTTAGCTTTAATTAAAAAAGTTGCTGGCGAATTATCAGAAAAAGGAACTTACCATATTTTGTTGGATTCTCTAACACCGCTTTCCGAGGCTACATTGGCCTATAAAATGGCAATTGGGTTAAATAAATGATGCTTAGGAGTGCAGTGAAAGAAAGCGAAAACAAAGCAGGAGGTATAATTAAAACAAACCCTTCCAATCGATTGATTAGAAGGGTCATTTGAAAAACCACCGTTGCCCTGCTAGGACTCGAACCTAGAATCTTCTGATCCAGAGTCAGACGTGTTAACCAATTACACTACAGGGCAGTCTCTGTCTCTTTTTATGGCTGAAAAACAATAATTCCAAAGCCTGTCGTAAAAAGAGAGGCAAAAGTAAAAAGTATATTGGTTATTTCAAAATATAAATCGAAAAAAGGGACTAGGGACTAGGGACTGGGGACTGGGGTAGGGAAAATAACCAGATGGTGAATCAGTTAACTAATTTGGTTGAGAGCGATTTTATCAAGGCAAGCAGCATCCGCATAATTTCTTCCAAGGCAACCTGCAGTTGTTGTTTTTGCTCTAAACCAATATATCCAAGGTTGGTAGAAATAATAAATTGGGTTTCAAGTTCAGCTGCAGAACCAAGGGATACATACAAAAAATGCAAATATTCCTTCGTGGTTTTCCTGGCACAACCTTCTGCCATATTGGAAGGAATAGAAACGTCGGCTCTCCTTATCTGACTTGTAATACCATAAATTTCCTCCCTTGGGTACGATTTTGTAAATTCATATACAGATGTTACAAAGGCAATACTCTTTTGCCATACAATAAGATTCTTGTGTGTTTCCATAGTTTTATAAATTTTGCCTAACGTTTATATATTTAATTACCGGGGATTAGTTTTACTTGTCCCTAGTCCCCAGTCCCCAGTCCCTTCTAAGTTCTTGAAGCAATCTTCGCCCAATCATCCTTCAAGGTCACCGTACGATTGAAGATTATTTTGGATGAAGAGGAATCCTTGTCGACGCAAAAATAACCCGTGCGCTGGAACTGGTATTTTTCACCCGGTTCAGCCATGGCCAGGGATGGCTCAGCCTTTGCTGTTATGACTTTAAGTGAATCGGCATTGAGATTCGATTTCCAGTCTTTTCCTTCTTCAACTTCATCGGGATCAGCTTTTGTAAATAGCCGGTCATACAGCCTCACCTCGACATCCAGGGCATGCTGTGCGGAAACCCAGTGAATGGTAGCCTTTACTTTCCGGTTTGAGCCTTCCAATCCGCTGCGGGTCAGGGGATCGTATGTACACCTGATCTGCAGGATTTTTCCAGTAACCGGATCCTTATCCACGCCTGTGCACATCACTATATAACCGTTTTTTAGCCGTACTTCATTGCCGGGTGAAAGCCGGAAAAATTTCTTCGGAGGTTCTTCCATAAAATCATCGGCTTCAATAAAAATCTCCCGAGAAAATGGCATTTCGCGCATTCCGGCTGATTCATCCTCGGGATTGTTTTCGGCCTGCATCATCTCCGTTTTTCCTTCAGGATAATTGTCAATAACAACCTTCACCGGGTTCGAAACTACCATTACCCGTCGTGCGATCTTATTCAGATCATCACGGAGACAATGTTCAAGAAGGGTTAGCTCAATAACGTTTTCACGCTTAGCGATACCTACTGTTTCAGCAAAATTCCGCAATGCCTCCGGTGTATAACCTCTTCTGCGAAGTCCGCAAATGGTCGGCATCCGCGGATCATCCCAGCCACTTACAAGTCCCTCGGTTACAAGCTGCAGCAAACGCCGCTTGCTCATCACGGTATAATTCAGGTTAAGCCGGGCAAATTCAATCTGTCGGGGCCTGTAGCCGCCCCCGGCGATCTGGTCGAGGCACCAGTCATACAATGGCCTGTGCACCTCGAATTCCAGTGTGCAAAGAGAATGCGTGATTTCTTCAATATAGTCACTCTGGCCATGAGCCCAGTCATACATAGGATAAATGCACCACTTGTCACCGGTACGGTGATGGTGGCTGTGCTTAATCCGGTACAAAACCGGATCACGCATATGCATATTCGGGGAACTCATGTCGATTTTTGCACGCAATACCCTTGTGCCATCAACAAATTCACCATTTCTCATCCGCTGGAACAGGTCAAGGTTTTCTTCAACCGACTGGTTACGGCAGGCACTCTCCTTCCCGGGCTGGGTAGGTATACCACGCTCGGTAGAGATATCTTCTGCACTGGATTCATCCACATAGGCCACACCCTTCTGAATAAGCAACACAGCCCATTCATACAGCTGTTCGAAGTAATCGGAGGCGTAATGCGCTTCACCCTCCCAGTTAAATCCAAGCCACTGAATATCTTCACGAATTGAATCAACATATTCAACATCTTCCGTAACGGGATTGGTGTCATCAAACCGCAGATTGCATTTGCCGTTATACTTCTGGGCGATACCGAAACTCAGGCATATGGCTTTAGCATGTCCTATATGAAGATAGCCGTTAGGCTCCGGCGGAAAACGTGTATGAATTCTGCCGTTGTTCTTACCTGTGCGAAGATCCTCTTCAACGATTTCCTCAATAAAATTCAACGATTTAATTTCCGTATTATCCATTCCAATTTATTTTATTCCAACCAGTAAAAGCCTGACCCGCAAATGTAAAAAAAACTGCCTATGGTTATTGCGGCTTGAAAAGATTATTTTTGTGCAATAGTTCAATCATACACAATTGTTCTTCTATGGCACAGCTGACAATGCACAATATGGAGTTTTATGCCCATCACGGTCATTTTACTGAAGAGAACATCATCGGTGGAAGATTCCGCGTGGATGTGGTAATTGAAACAGACATCAGCAAGGCGGCTGCCAGTGATGATCTGAATGATGCAGTGGATTACGGCAGGGTTTATGAACTGGTAAAAAAGGAAATTCACCAGGTATCACACCTTATTGAGCATGTGGCAGAAAGAATAACCGACGCTATCCATATCGAATTTAAGAACGTTGGCCAGGTTACTGTAACTGTTTTCAAGCTGAATCCCCCTGTAGGAGGACAAATGGATCATTTCAGCGTGACGATTACACGATGAAGTTAACCCCTGTCAATACAAAAATATGCCCTTCGTGTGGTAAATCATTTGCCTGCACGGGTGATGCCGATTGCTGGTGTGAGAGCGTGAGGATCAATAAAAAAGAATTAATGATCCTCATGAATAAATACCAGGATTGCATTTGTGCGGATTGTTTGGGTCAATACAAGGAGAACCCCCAGTAGCAGTGACCTTGAGAATGTATCCTTCACACCTGAGAACATAATCTGTGCAAGTGTGTTGTACTTCTTTTGAATTCGCTCCAAATTAATAATCCGCCAGCCAGCATGAACACCAAAACCATTTTTCTGGTTTGCATCTTTGCATATCATTTCGAAACATCAGTCAGGTGCCAGCAGTCCCTCGACAATTTAATTGAACAAGAGATCCCTTCACTTGTCGAAACATATAAAATGCTGCATGCTTCTCCCGAGTTGTCAACGCTCGAAGAAAAAACGTCAGCGTTTCTGGCAAAGGAGTTGAAATCGCTTGGATATAACGTTACAGATCACATAGGCAAATATTCAAAACCAGGATTGACCGGATATGGTGTGGCTGCTGTCCTGAAAAACGGAGAGGGTCCGACGATACTTATCAGAACCGACATGGATGCATTACCGGTAGTTGAAAAAACAGGACTTCCCTATGCAAGCACTGTGGTCTCACGAAATGATGATGGCAGTGAAGTGGGTGTGATGCATGCCTGCGGGCATGATATTCATATGACCTGTTTCCTGGGCACTGCGAAAATGCTGGTTGAATTAAAAGATCAGTGGCACGGAACCATCATACTCCTTGGACAACCGGCGGAGGAAATCGTTTCCGGAGCGCGTGCCATGCTCAACGACGGATTTTATACCCGGTTTCCGAAGCCCGATTTTGCCCTTGCACTGCATGATTTTCCGGATGAAGCCGGGAAAGTAGGCGTCCATCCTGGTTATGCCCTGGCAAGTGCTGCTACAGTCAACGTTACCATCAGGGGAATAGGAGGGCATGGTTCCAGGCCGGAATCAGTGAAAGATCCCATTGTTGTTGCGGCCCAGGTTGTACTGGCGCTTCAGACGATTGTCAGCCGCGAGATTTCGCCCTTTGAACCCGCTGTTGTAACTGTGGGGTCTATACATGGTGGTACCCGTGCAAACATTATCCCCGATGAGGTAAAACTACAGATTACTATCCGAACCTATAAAGAGGAAGTTCAGAAAGCAATTTTGGAATCTATCAGCCGGATCACAAAAAACACTGCACTGGCAGCAGGTATTCCGCATGATCTGGCTCCCATTATTAGTCTGGACAGTATTTATACAAGCTCTACCTATAACGATCCTGCTCTTACTGAAAGAATTACCAGTATTTTAAGGAAGAGTCTGGGAAGCGAAAATGTGCTGGATAAGCCCCCGGTCATGGGATCTGAAGACTTTGGCCAGTTTGGACTTGATGGACACCAGATTCCCACCTGCATGTTTTTCGTGGGAGCAATTGATCCTGTTGAAGTAGCCCGAAGCAAGCAAAACGGAAAAGAATTACCTTCTCTCCATTCACCTTTTTTTGCACCCTTGCCGGAGCCCACCATCAGAACCGGAATAAAGGCGATGACCTCAGTAGTGTTAGAATTGATGAAAAAGTAAAACAGAACTTATTCAGTAAGCTGAACGCCTGCATTTCGGACAGTAATACAGGTAAGGTTTTTGTGAATTCAAATTCAAATTTATTTATGTAATTTTAAGTTTGATTTTCAAATTCATAAGAATCTAATTATGAAATTGTTCATCTCACTTCTTCTTTCTATTGCTTTTTTCTCCGGAACGCGCGCAACTGAAATAGACTCCTTGATGGTTTCGCTCGATTCAGCTATAGCTGCGAACAAAACCTACATGCAATCCAAGGAACTGAGACTGAAAAGTCTGAAGTTGCTGGTTGGTAAACCAGGGATGACTCCTGAACAAACCTATGCAATCAACGAGCTGTTATATAAGGAATATGTAAAATATAACTTTGATTCCACTCTCCATTATATTGACTTAAACCTCACCCTGGCTGAGTCTCTGAATAATCCGGAGATGATCCATGAAACCAAATTTCATCTTGCCCATTTGCTTTCTGCTTCCGGGATGTATAGCGAATCGCTTGAAATACTTGGCTCTGTCAATCCCAAAGAATTAAATTCCACTCTTAAACTCGATTACTATTCCTGTTATCACCAGGTATATGCTGAATTGGGTTTGTATACAGCCCTGAAAAACAGAAACAGGTATTATGCTATTTCAAGCAGTTACAGGGATTCCCTGCTGGCTGAACTGAATCCCAATTCTAATGAATATCTCCTTCTTTATGAAGCAAAACTTCAGGATGAGGGCCATGTGGATGAATCCATAAAGATCAATTCCCTGCTTCTGTCCAGAGTTACAAAAAATGATCCTGATTTTGCCCTGTATGCTTTTCAGAGAGCAATTTCATACCGGATAAAAGGTAATCACGAGGTTGAAAAAAAATACCTCATTCTTTCTGCTACTGCTGATATCCGGGCAGCTGTCAAAGATAACGTATCCCTGACTTTGCTGGCCATCCTGTTATTTGACCAGAAAGAGATTGATCTGGCTTATAAATATATAATATTCTCGCTTGAGGATGCGAAATTCTACAATTCGCGTCTGCGTTTTGTTGAGATTTCAAGGATCCTTCCTCTGATAAGTCAGGCTTTCCAGGTAAAGAACGATAAGCAGAAGGCACAGCTCCGGTCTTATGCCCTCGCTTTGACCCTGCTGACTGCCCTCCTGATTATGGCTATGCTGTTCATGTATTTCCAGATGAAAAAGCTTTCCAAGGCAAGAAAGGATCTGCAAAGTGCCAATGCCCAGCTATACGATCTGAGCCAGAATATGTTTACGGCAAATGCCCAGCTTAAATCATTAAATCATCAGCTTTTTGAATCCAATCACATCAAGGAGGAACATATTGGTTTTTTTCTTAATTTGTGTTCCACCTATATTGATAAACTTGAGGATTTCAGAAAGATGACCCATCGCAAAGTATCTACAGGTCAGTTTGAAGATCTGTTTAAACTTACAAAATCAGCTCATTTTTTTGATTCGGAATTGAAGGAGTTTTATACCAATTTCGATAATACCTTTCTTCACATATTCCCCGATTTTGTCGAACAGTTTAACCTGCTTCTTTCAGAAAATGAAAGACTCATCCTGAAACCCGATGAACTGCTCAATACGGAACTTCGCATTTTTGCCCTGATCAGGCTGGGCATCACAGACAGTTCAAAAATTGCCAGTTTCCTGCGCTATTCGATAAATACCATTTACAATTACCGTACAAGGGTTAGGAATAAGGCTTCAGTGCCCCGTGATGATTTTGAACGCATGGTAAGAAACATAGGAATTTCTGAAACTTAACCTGCCCTTAATTGTTATTTCTTCAATCCCAAGTTCAATCAGTCCCTTCTGTATTCTTTTCTGAAAAATCTATATTGAGCACTTTGCTATATTACGTTAATTTATAGATTGACTGATAAATACTATTCTCATTGTTTGTATTGCGACTATATTGAAACTACATGAAAATGTGTTTCGCAAGAATTAGATTTAATTTTATAATATTCCTTTCCGTCTTGCATTTCATTAACCTTTTTGAATTTTAGAATAAACTTATGAAACGAAAAATTTTACCATTATTAAAAAGGGGTGTGTTATCAGCCATTCTGGCTTCCATTTTGTCTGCCGGTTTGTTGGCCCAGCCTGTAAAGGTTACAGGAACGGTCAAAGATGTTGCCAACGTCCCCCTGATCGGAGTAACAGTGGTGGAAAAAGGAACGACAAACGGGACTATGACAGATATAGACGGTCAGTTTACGCTTACTGTAGCCGACAAGCAGATTCTGCAGATTTCCATGATCGGTTTTAAGACCCAGGAAATAGAAGTAAACGGGACGGCTCCGATTAATATAATATTAGCCGAGGAACTTACTGCTATTGATGAGGTAGTGGTTGTCGGATACGGAACCGTTAAGAGAAAGGACATTACCACCTCAGTTTCAACAGTATCTACAAAGGATCTAACAGAGCGTCCCATGATTTCTGCTGCTGCGGCCATACAAGGCAAGGCTGCGGGTGTAACAGTCATTCAGCCTAACGGGGAACCCGGGGCCAAGATGGTGGTTCGTGTCAGGGGCAACACTTCAATTAATGCCAGCAACGATCCGCTTTACGTTGTGGATGGCGTTCCAATGACCGATATTAATTTCCTTTCATCCAATGACATTGAAAGTATCCAGATCCTGAAAGATGCCTCATCTGCCGCCATCTATGGTTCGCGGGCATCGAATGGCGTTGTTCTGATTACAACCAAAAATGGGATCAAGGGAAAAACAAGGATTACTTTGAATGCAAGCCTTGGTTATACCGATGTCGTAAAACAAATGACCTCTCTCAATGTAAATCAGTATAAAGACCTGATGGATGAATTGGGAGCAGCCACAATTCCTGACGGGCTGACGGACCAGACCAACTGGTTCGATGAAACCTACCGCAGGGGAACGGCCCAGAATTATCAATTATCGTTCACAGGTGCTTCCGATAAAACAAGTTATTATGTATCCGGCGGCTATATTAAAGAAGTCGGGGTGATAAACATTGCCTACTACAAACGATATAACCTGCGTGCCAATATTGAAAATCAAATAAAGGACTGGCTGAAGATCAGCACAAATGTTGCCTATTCCGATTATTCCAATAACGGTATTATTTCCGGCCAGGGATCAAACAGGGCTGGTGTTATTCTCTCCGTAATCAATACACCGACCTATGCACCGATATGGGATGCTAATCAGCCGGGACAATATTACAATAATTTTTATGGCGCACAGGTTACCTCGCCGGCAGAAAACATGTCTCGTACCGCCGATAATGTCAACGCAAATAATCGCCTGGTAGGAACGTTTGGTGCAGATGCGAAAATATTACCCAGCCTGAAATTCACTTCGACCATATCGCTCGACAGGCTATACACCCATGAAACCAGTTTCCTTGATCCTATAAAAACTGCCTACGGCCGCAGCCAGTATGGTTATGCTACAGATAACCGTACACTCGGCACTGTTACCGTATTTGACAATATATTAACCTTTGATAAGAAACTTGGCGAACACTCCCTGAATATTATGGGAGGAACTTCCTGGACACAATCCCGCTGGTCACAGACCTATATGGGCACTTCCCATTTTTGGGATGGCACTGTAAAAACCCTTAATGCCGGCAACAAAGTGGAACAATACAGCGGGACTACAGCTTCAAACTGGGATATCATGTCCTTTATCGGACGTGTGGCCTACAATTATCAGAGCAAGTACCTGTTTACCGCCAATTTCAGGGCTGACGGATCTTCAAAACTGGCTCCCGGCCATAAATGGGGATATTTTCCTTCATTTTCAGCAGCATGGCGGGTTTCAGCAGAGCCCTTTATGCAAGGTATAAGCTCCATTCATGATCTGAAATTAAGGGCCGGATGGGGTCAGACAGGAAATCAGGCCGGCATTGGTGATTACCAGCATTATGAGCTATCCGACTATTCCAGGATAAACTGGTGGGAAACCGGTCAAAGCAATGCACTTCCGACAATCACCCCAATAACCATGGAAAATACTGACCTCACCTGGGAAACAACCACCACATCCAACATCGGTATTGATCTGGGACTGCTTAAAGGAAGAATTACATTCACGGCAGACGTTTATTATAAATATACGACGAACCTGCTGATGGATATTCCACTTCCTTCAACTGCCAGGGTATCTCACCTGGTAAGGAATGAGGGTGAAATGTCAAACAAGGGTATTGAATTTACGGTGGATTCAAGAAACATTGAGAGGGAATTTAAATGGGAAACCAATTTCAATATCTCTTTTAACAGAAATAAGGTGGAGAAATTTTCCCTTCAGCAGGTATACTATTACGGAAAGACATCCGAAGCAACCAGTGAAAATGTGATCCGGATGACTCCCGATAAACCGCTAAGTCAATACTGGGGCTATATCAACGAAGGGGTAGATCCTGAAACAGGTTATCTGATGTACAAAGACATCAACAATGACGGCAAGGTGAACCTGTCGGATAAGACATGGATTGGGGACCCGAATCCTGACTTTATTTATGGCATGACGAATACGTTTACTTACAAGGGACTTAGCCTGAACATCTTTATACAGGGATCACAGGGAAACGATATCTATAACGCGTCCCGTATGGAAACGGAAGGCATGTATGACGCTAAAAACCAGTCAACCAGGGTACTCGACAGGTGGAGAAGGCCCGGTCAGGTTACCTATATGCCAAGGGCCACATCCGCAAAGGATAATCTCCTGGCATCCACCCGTTTTGTGGAAGATGGCAGTTACTTAAGGATTAAGACACTGACACTGTCATACAACATCGATTCCAAATTACTGAAGAAATGGGGTTTTACAAATGTTCAACCCTATTTTACAGCACAAAACCTCCTAACTTTTACCAATTACAGGGGTTTTGATCCTGAGGTTAACCAATATGGCAATAGTGCACTTGAACAAGGGATTGACTGGGGAACCTACCCGCAGTCCAAAAGCTTCATTTTTGGATTTAATGTTGAATTCTAAAAGAAATGATCATGAAACAGATATTTTGCATAAGCTTTATTTTAGGAATAGTGATCTTTTTAAGTTCCTGTTCTCTGGATGAAGAACCCATATCAAACATTGTACAGGGAGGTTCTGATACCACTGGTTCCTATAAATATTACACAAGAGCTGAAATGCTTTCGCAGTATGAAGGAATATATAATATACTGAAGGGCAACAATGGCCTCGAGAACTGGAACCTCGATATGCTTGTATTTACTGAAACACATGCCGACAATGCATATCGCGGTGCTACAGATGCGGAACTGACTCAGCTGGAACAACAGAAACAAAACGGGATCAACAAGAATATTGAAAGGGATTGGAACGGATATTTCGCGATTGTCGCTGCAGCCAACCGCGTTATCTGCAACATCGATGCAGTACCTGATCCTGCATTGACACAGGCTGAGCGCAAGCAATGGAAGGCGGAGGCCCTCATTCTTCGTTCCATGATCATGTTCGATATGGTTAGGCTTTGGGGAGGCATTCCATTAATTCTGACCGAACCACCTGCCATTACTTCCGAAAATATTGAAGAGGTTTACCCGCAATATTACCCGCCACGGAATACAGTGGAAGAGGTGTATGCCCAGATCATCGCCGACCTGAATACGGCTTTGGAACCGGGAGGCGCTCCGCCTATCAACACTTCTGACAAATTCGTTTTTTCACAAACCGTTGCCAACGCACTGCTGGCAAAAATATATGCTGAGCAACCGGTACGCGATTATGCAAAAACAGTTGAATATTGCCAGAAAGTTGAGGCAGATGTGTCACTTGTTCCCGTGTATGCCGATCTGTTTGCAGTAAATGATGCAAAAACCGATGTAAAACTGCGGAACTCCTCCGAGTCAGTTTTTGAAATTCCTTTTTCTGACGGCGGAAACTGGAATACGTGGATGTTCGGCGTGGATGAAACCGATCCCAACAGCAAATACGACTGGGCAAAATGGCTGACCCCGTCACGTGACCTTATGGACGCCTATTCCAGTGCAGGAGATAATGTCCGCAAAAAAATCACCGTGGTAACGGCAGAGGTAAGCTGGAGCAATCACTATCCTTCCAACGCCTATCTCTTTATGCATAAATTCCCGTCGAAATATAACAGCATAATCAAGATCCGTCTGGCCGATATCCTGTTGCTAAAGGCAGAAGCCTACGTAAACCTGGGCAACCTGGCGGAAGCTGCCAATGCCGTAAACATTGTAAGAGCACGGGTGAATCTTCCAAATTTAAGTTCGTCTGTTACCTCGTCAGCCACCAATATGGCGGATGCTGTCCTGAAAGAGAGAAGACTTGAACTCGCGTTTGAGGGCCATCGCTGGTTTGATCTTGTAAGGAGCGGAAAGGCATTTGATATATTAAATACGCTGAATTCGAGAGACGTGGGAAGGCTGCCGATGGATCCGGTAAATGATTTCACCATCCTGTTGCCGCTTCCCCAGTCGCAAATAGATATCAATCCAAATATGGTGCAAAATCCGGGTTACTAATACACTATTACTGTAACATTCTATAATTGAATAGATTATACATATGAAAAACATAGCAAAAATATCCCTGTTTGCATTGGCATCGGTATACATGGCTTCCTGTCAGAAAGATGAGCATCTGGTGACCTACCCTGAATCGTATCCTGTATTTGATCAGGCAGAGGTATCCGAATCAACCATAACCTATGGCGACTCTATTACTGTGTCTGTAAGTGTTTCCGACAAGGGAACACCACTTTCCACTCTGGAAGTGCAGGTTGTATTAAACAATGAACTGCTGACTGCCGAATCGATCCGCACTAAGGGAAACAGTGCGGAAGTAACGCGGAGGTATGGCGTTCCTTTCGTTGCGAACAGGCCAGACAATGCATCTCTCAAGGTTTATCTTTCCTCCATTAATGTGGATGGCTACACAACGGATACCATATTGAATACAACAACGGCGATGCGTCCGGAGATAAAAGAATTATGGATTGTTCCAACCACTGGCAAGACATATAAACTAAATCTGACTGATATAGCAAATCTGATCTATTTTGGGGACGGACTCACCTATGGACCAACTGTTACATACAGGCTCGCCACGAAACTGGATAAATTCTCCAAGGTAGATTTTAGTGGCCTCGTTTTTGGAAAGGTAGGCGACGGAATTGGTGTGATTGGCCCGAGTGGTGAGCCCATCACTGATTCTGATCCCACACTGGTAGGCATATCAGAAATCACCTTTGATGCGCTCAAATTCACAACGAAGGTAGGCGGTAAATTGCTTGAACCGGTTACAACCCTGGATATCAATACTGAACTGACACCTGCTGTCATGGCCGGCAAGGATTTCCGGGAAGGAAATGTTTATTTTGGTGAGGGAGTGGAAGTTACATTTACAGGACTCACTAATCTGGAAAAAAGCCTGCCTCCCGATTATTTTGAGATAACCGGCGCCAATACAGCCACCTTCCTGGGCAAGAATGCCATTTACAAGGCATATTATTACATAGAGGGAGAATATCTTTTTGTTGAGCCCCAGCCGGATGTTATTTTCCCCGAGGCCCTGTGGATATGCGGTACAGGATTTGGACGGCCATCTGCACCCTACGAGGTAACATCAAGCTGGAACTGGAACAGTCCGTTTGACTATGCTCCTGCCAGGCTGGTTTCCGATGGAATATACCAGGTAACGATATACGGACTGAATACGGACGGTGGTTCCGGTTTTGGAACGCTGGATTTCAAGTTCTTCTACAAACGGGGCTGGTGGGATGCCGCCCATGAAATCGATGCTGCCCAGTATACTGTTACAGCGCCTTTCTTCGGGCGCACGGATACGGGAAATACAGGAAATGTAAATGCCGGAACCGGAGCTTTGGAGGGCGTATTTAAGGTAACTCTGGATATGAATGCCAAGACAATTAACATTGAAACTATTAATTAAGATGATTAAATATATAAGCACAACACTTTGTCTGGTTTTTGTCTGCTGTTCGCTATTCTCTTGCAAGCCATCGGGAGACAATCCTCCCGATGTACCTCCCGTGACAAAGGGCGATGTGGATGTGTATGTTACTTCAGCCAACCAGTCCATGCTCTTTGAGCATATACCGGTTAAATTCAATACAAAACCGAATATGGCTATTGCCACAACCATCACCCTGGATCCTTCAATTCGCTTTCAGAAGATTGATGGATTTGGCGCTGCCATTACCGGGTCAACCTGTTACAACCTTCTGCGGATGAGCCAGGAAAACAGGACGAAATTGCTGACAGAAACCTTTGATACAATTAACGGGAATGGTTATAGTTATATCCGGATTTCTATCGGGGCTTCTGACTTTTCCCTCGATGAATACACCTGGTGGGATGCCCCTGGCATTGAAAACTTCAGAATGCATGAGTATGATAAACGGGACCTGATCCCTGTTTTGAAAGAAATTCTTGCCATCAATCCGAAAATAAAGATCCTGGCTTCTCCGTGGTCGTGTCCCAAATGGATGAAAGTGAATGATCTCACCCATTTGCAGCCCTATGATCACTGGACGAGCGGTCAGCTTAATCCGCAGTATTACCAGGATTACGCTGATTATTTTGTGAAATTCATTCAGGAGATGGGTAAAGAAGGCATTCACATCGAATCCATTACCATTCAGAATGAACCTCTGAACAGGGGCAATTCAATGTCGCTTTACATGACCTGGCAGGAACAGGCCGATTTTATAAGGACAGCCCTGGGACCGAAATTTGAAGCCGCGGGCATTCAGGCAAAGATCATGGTGTTTGATCACAATTATAACTATGACAACGTTGCTGACCAAAAGAGTTATCCTGTTAAAATATATGGAATTCCTGATGCTTCAAAGTATGTGGATGGCGCTGCTTTTCATGCTTATGGCGGCGACAAGAGCGAGATGATGAACGTTCACAATGCTGCCCCCGGAAAAAACCTGTATTTTACCGAAATGTCGATCGGCACCTGGAATTATTCCTTTGATGGCGATCTGATGTGGAGCATGCGGGAATTGGGCATCGGCACACTCAATAATTATTGCAGGGCCGTGATCGTATGGAATTTCCTGCTTGATGAAAAAGGTGCTCCCAATCGTCCCGGTGGATGCAACACCTGTTATGGTGCAGTGGAGATCAGCTCAACGGATTATGCCACATTGAGCAGAAAAACACATTTTTATGTAATTGCCCACCTGTCCAAAGTAATCTCACCGGGAGCTACCCGCATTGAAACGAACGGGTATAAGACAACCGGGCTATACATAACTGCAGTTGAGAATATAGATGGCACCTACGGTGTTGTGTTGCTGAATGAAAATGATACCAGCTTAAAAATTACCCTTGAAGATGGTAATCATTCATTCCCATATACAATACCCGGTAAAAGCATAGCATCCTGCCACTGGAAAAAATAAGACAGACTATTACAATTTTTACTCAATTTTCTAATTATTAACCATAAACAATCAACTATGAAAAAAAGAATTCTACCCTTTTTAATGTTTCTGCTCATCACTGGTATGGGCTTTGCGCAAACGCACACACTGCTTGTAACAGTTCCTGATTCCATTGAAACGGTTTTTGTTGCAGGTGCATTCAATGGCTGGAATCCAGCTTCGGATTCTCTGAACCTTATTTCAAATTCACCGAAAGTGTTTTCCTACGAATACACCTATGAGGGTTCGGTTGATTCAATTGAATACAAATTCCTTGCCGGTCCGGACTGGAAATATCAGCAAAAGGAATCTGCCAACTTCATGGTTAAGAATGACAGTGCAACCGCTGTTGTTGATACTTTTAACGCCGTATATCATCGTAGCCAGGAAAAGGACGTAACTATCGATGTACTTGTCCCTGTTGACGTATTCGAGGTATATCTTACCGGTTCATTCAATGGCTGGTCGCCATCCGCCAACCAGATGACGAAAGTGGATTCCTCAGCTAACGGAAAGGAATTTCAGCTTACCATTCATACCATGGATACCACCACACTTGAATTCAAGTTCCTTGCCGGTCCGGGTTGGCCCTATGAACAGGTAGCAGGGAATTATAACTATATGAATGACGGAGGTACTGTCGTCTGCGATGAATTTAAGCTGATTTTTAATCCCAACAAGGTAGGTGATATTACAATAAATATAACTGTTCCTGAAGGAACTCCTGCAGCCTGGGTAATAGGAAGTTTCGGCAGCGGCTGGTCACTGGATGACGCCATTGAAGCAACCAAGAACGAAGATGGCACTTATACAGCCGTCGTTCCAATGGTAGCAGATATTGAATACAAGATCTGGAACCATCCTGAATGGGCATATGAAGAGGCAAAAGATGCTGAAGGCCATGGCCTGGACGAAAACAGAAAGGCATCCTTTGAGACCGGCCCCGTATTCGATATTACCGTTCTCTTCTGGAAAAAGGTATTTGGAGTTCCCACAGGTGTAAAAGATCCGATTTCAGCTTCTTACAAAATGTATACAGTAAACGGAACCATTGTAGTGGAAGGCGTTACCTCATCTGTATCGGTATTTGACATCAATGGACGGATGATGCAGAGTGTTCGCGCAAAAGGCATATTTGTATCAAGGTCTCTGCAACCGGGTATCTATATCCTCCGTGTTGACAATAAGGTACAGAAAGTAGCTGTACAATAATTTCCCCGGGTGATTTTTTTTAACGCAAACGCAAAGAATTGCGCAAAGAACACAAAGTAAAAACTTTGTGAACTTTGCGCAAAACTTCGTGCTCTTTGCGTTAAAATTTTATGTTTCTTGGTGTTGACCTTTGTATTCCTGTGGCAAAAATCCCCTAAAATATCGCCTGAAACACCGCCCTGAAATAATAAAAGGCCAAAACAAGCGACAAAACGATTTTCATCAACGTACCCGCCAGAAAACCGATAAACGAACCAAAAGCCGCCTTCAAAGCCTGACGTGATTCTTTTCCGGCATATATTTCACCGATCCACGCCCCGATAAAGGGCCCTCCCAATATGCCAAACAGGCCAAACGGACCCAGCACAATCCCAAACATGGGCAACAGGATTATCCCTATGATTAGTCCGATGGTACTTCCTCTGACACCAGCCTTGGAACCACCAAAGGTTTTTGTTCCCCATACAGGAACAAGATAGTCCAGAACGGCCACCACGGCTACAATAACAGCAAAGATTATGAGTGTTCTGGTTGAAAATGACGCAAACCGGGTCCAATGGATAAGCAGTAATCCAAGGTAACTAACGGGCGGACCCGGAAGCCCTGGAAGGATACTTCCCAGAGTACCGAGCAGAATACAAATAAAACCCAGTATCAATAAAACATAATCCATATAAATGCCTCGTTAATATTATAATCTGGATTACCAGTCAGTCAAAGGCAATAAGGCAATAAAATTAATCCCAATTGCCGGATTGTTTGCCCGAAATCTCTTCAATATTCAGTTTCATAATGATAATATTTTCGACATGATTATCCTTATAACTGTTTACCCCGGATTTACCATAGTGGGCCATAATCACATCAAGGCCCTTCTTTTTTTCCTCATGGCCGGTAATGAATTCAATTGTGCCATAGCCAATCAATGAGCGGTATTTCGCGGTCCATTCGCAGGGGACCTCATCCCTTATAATTTCGTTATAATATTCAATTTCAAAACATACCCTGTTATTCTGTTTTAAGATATCGATTTTTTTTCCGGCCGGGGAAGAATGGAAATACAGGGCCCTGTCAGCGTATCCATAATTAAGCGGAACTATATACGGTGTGTTCCCGTCAATCATGGCGATCCGGCAAATATCGGATCCGGATAATAACTGTTCAATAATTTCTTTGTCCCTGATTTCTTTATCCTTCCTCCGCATGATTTTCAATATTTAGTATGATTTCAAACCGAAATTTACCCAAAAACTGATTATAACCAAAACGTAGCCTGAAAAATAACAAGTTCGGCTTAGGCTCCAGCCTGCGCCGTAAATATGGTTCAAGGCTAAGCCTGTGCCGTTTGACCTTCTCCCCGTCTCTCATTCTTCACCCTCTCTCCCCCTCCGATCTTTGAAATCCTAAATAATTTTTTACCTTTGCCGACAATAACAAACCTTCAAAGCTGATCAAACAATGGTCTCTTGGCCGAGTGGTTAGGCAGCGGTCTGCAAAACCGTTTACGGCGGTTCAAATCCGCCAGAGACCTCAATTTTAACACGTAACCAGCTCATTTAGAGCTGGTTTCTTATTTCGGGGGAGCAGATAGGGGAACTGGAAGTTTCTAAATCGCAATCTGCCTGATTTCCATTATGCCTTCTGTATTAGATCCATTTCAAAGATTTCTGACTTTAATTACTATCTTTTTCACCCAAATACTGTCATTGTCCATTATCGAGGGTCTATGCACCTCTGTGGGGAAAATAATGAAAAAAGTACCAGGTTTGGCAGGAAGGGATTTAATATCCTTTGCTTCAAAGAATTCAATATCTTTCGCCGAATCATAAGGTATCTTTGAGGTGACAGAAGCAGTTGGTGCAAGCTGAATAAATTCGGTTCCTGAAATCACATACTGAATGTCTGAATAATTCCTATGTGCCTCAAAAAGAACCATTGCAGGGTCTTTTGTGTAATATTCGGTAACCTTAACAAAGACATTCTGACTATCCAGTTCATGAGTACCAACACTTGTTGCAGCTAAATCCTCATGTTTCAAAAAGTTAAACGCCCTGTCCCACCTTTCTTTATTCTTAATATATTGGACAGCGAATTCTCTTTTATTCAAAGATGAATCTACCTGTAATTCAGTTTGTCCAAGCCATTCTTTTTGGTTGAACCATGTAGAGACCTGTTTGTCTGACCATTTTTCAGGATTGCTACTGTTATTGGTTGATTTGCAACTTATCAGAAAAGCAATAAGAAATCCTGATAACAATAAAGTCTTAATTTTCATATTTATATTTTTGGGTTTTACTGATCTTAAATCGGCAGATATCTTTAGCTTAATTTTGCTGAGGTATATTATCTGAAAGAATTCTGCTTTAAATTTTTCTGTTAAAACTACTGAAGACTATTCGAAATGCACATTACCCTTTTCGAGCTCAGTACGAAGCGTATTGTTGGGCAATTGACGCGAAGTGTAGTTTTTCATGGCACACAATGCGGCAGCTGTTCCGCTGGCCTGGCCTTGTCCCATGCAGCTAACCGTATTTCGGGTTGACATGTGTGCGTCATGATTCGAAGTAATCATCATGCCCGAAACAAACAGGTTATCAATACCCTTCACGCATAAAGCACGGTAAGGTATTCCATAGCTTCCGCCGTCTTTTACCTTAAATCTGGGAGCCATGTCGTGAAATCCGTATACAAAAACATCATCGGGGAAGTGGTCTCCGTTGAGCACATTGTCGTGGGTAATGTCGTAATCGCAGGTGATTAAACGGCCACGACGAATGCACAAGGACGGACTTGTCCGGGCGATGAAAGCGCTTTCGAATCCGGGAATGTATTGCCGGAACAGTTCGACACCAGTTTGCATGCGTTTGCGGATTTCAAGCTCTGCTTTCGAAACCACATCGCGGTTGGTCGGGCTGTCTGAAAGCTTCAGGTTGATTTTGATAAACATGAGGTAGTTATCGTGTACGGTTGTTGAAATGGCTGACATTCCAATCTGGATTGCTCCTTTGACAAATGCCTCCGGAAAGCTGGTTAACCCTTCAGAACCAATACGAATAATCTGACCCGGCTTTCCACTTCTGACTCCGTAGGCGAGATTTCCGACTGCATCGCGCGAGTTAAGGAAGACAAAGTACTTTTCGATATTAACATTGCCCAATCCCATGCTGTTCACCACCGCATAATCATTGGGCTCGGTATATTCAGCACCGGCTTTCCCGGCCAAATCGGCATAACCCGTGCAATCAACAAACGATTTGGCATAAACCACTTCGCGGCCGGCATGACTTTCCAGAATCACGCCTTTTATCAGTTTCTTAGATTTAATGACACCCGCAAGGAACGTATTGAAACAAAGGTTCACTCCGGCTTCTTCCAGCATTTCGAAAGCATTTAATTTGTACATTTCCGTATCGATGGCTGTGCAAACCGAATCGTAATTGAATCCCCGTTCCATTTCAGCGTACCCTGTTGCTCCCCCCCTTGCGGTAAGGCGGTCGACCAGTTCAGCCGGAATACCTTTCACCAGCTGCCGCTTTTTTACATCCGGAAAGGCTTTCCACAAATTATAAAAACTGTGAAGCGCGGTTCCTCCTTCAACAACCGTTCCCCCTGGATAACCCTTCGACTCGACCAGTAAGGTTTTCGCTCCCTGCCTTCCAGCGGCAATTGCTGCAATTACGCCCGCCGTGCCAGCTCCGGCAACGACAACATCGAATTGACGGGCAGGCAATTTTCTGGCTTCTTCCTGATAAAAATCAGGATTTTCGATTGGTTCACTACTTGATGCCATTAGTTTCGAACCAGCAATAAGTCCGAGGCCTAATAGTCCGCTGTTTTTATAAAATTCTCTTCTGTTCACGGCTGTATTATTCAATTAATTAATAATTGGTTTATTTATTGGCAAAAAGATTTTCAAAGTTTCCTTTTCTCAATGTATTTCCTGAATTTTTTCTAATTGACTTCAATGGCAGGAATATCAATCGGCATTAGATTTCTTTTAAGATTTTCAGTCATGATCCGGATATTTTTAAACCTTCCAATCCATGATTCCTGCTCCGGGACATTTTTGAGTGCATGAATTTTTAAGGCAACATAGCCGTTGGTATATTTGGAGTTAATCATGTTCGTGGTTGGTATCCCGTTCACCCAAACTTTAATTGACGGGCCGCTTGCCTCCACACGGAAATGGTTCCACTCACCCATGTGATAGGCTTTCCGGGCACGGTCGTCTTTACTTAAATCATACAGCCAATGCCAGGTTGCTCCAAAATCGTCAAAAACCCCACCTGTCCAGCATCGCGTTGGTGATGGATCAATTTTCACCTGATAACCGTAAAGGCTGACTTTGCAGGTATCGCAATTTTGAGGTTTGTCGACACATCGCAACAAAATTCCGGTATTGTACCCGGGATCGGCATTGACATCCATTTCCAAAATGAAGTCATCGTATTTTTCCCTGGTGCAAATAAAAGTGTGCTCAGTGGTATTTGCAGACATGTGACAACTGATGACCGAATCTTTTATTTCGGCTACTCCCTTGCTTCCGGTTATTTTCCAGTGGCTAAGGTCTTTCCCGTTGAACAGGTTTTGCCAGTCAGTATTCGGTTGCGCAAACGCTGAAAACTTCAGGAAAATAACAGTACCTATTAATAAAATCGTAAGTGTAATGTTTCTTTTCATTTTGCTTTTGAGAAATTCGGGTTAAGCACCAAGTTCCCAGCGCCGGAAATACAAACCCTGCCTTACTACAGGCAACGTTTTAAATTCGATTTCCCTCATTTGTTCCTCACTTAAAGGGGAGAACTCCGATGCTATTTTTACATCTTCTTCAATTTGGGCCACATTATCAATCCCTATGATGTTGGTGCTTACAGGTAGGCTGAGGTTGTAGTTGATTGCCTCCTGAATGGTTATTGTTCCTGGTTTTAGCGTGGCCATCCGTGCCGGCTGATCAGCAATTGGAGGAGGTGTCCAGCTCGAAAGCATCCGGCCGCGGGTAGCAACCTTCATACCAATAATGGCTAATTGTTGTTTTAGTGCCTCCGGAAGAAGGTAATTTTTAAAGCTTAAATAGTGGACATCGGCGGCATTGACGGCCAACAGAATCTGGTCGAAGGGATAGCGTTTGATGGCTTCAAAAAGAACCAAAGGTTCGAAATGGCCGGTAATTCCCAAATGCCTAACCATTCCTTCCGACTTTGCCTTCTCCAGTGCTTTTATTGCGCCTGAATCAGAGAAAATCTGATCCAGGTCGGCTTTCGTTTGAACATTATGGAGCTGCCAGGTGTCAATATTGTCGGTTTGCAGACTTTTCAGGCTCTGCTCCAATAATTTCATTGATCCGTCATATGACCGGTCGTGTGTTTTAGTGGAAAGCCAAACCTCGGAACGGCGTGTTTTCATCACCCGGCCAATGTTGATCTGACTTTGACCACCACCATAAGAAGCTGCCGTATCGATGTAATTTACTCCAAGATCAATGGCCCGGTTAATTATTTTTTCTGATTCTTCTTCGGTTCCTTGCATTTCCAGTGTTGCCTGTCCTCCCAGGCTCAAAATGCCAACTTTAAACCCTGTTTTTCCGAACGAGCGGGTTGGCATAGCGCTATACGTACGTTTATTAAATGGATTTTCATCGTTCTTTTTTAGCGGCGCCGGTTCCAGTCCGGGTGCTCCTGCAAAAGAGCTTCCAACAGTAATGGTAGCTGCAGCAGCCAGGCTACTGCCTAAAAAATTTCTACGGTTCATTTTTTTCTTTTCCATGAGTGAAGTTTTTTTTTGATTAATTAATCATTCATCAGGACATGTGTTTTAACATAAGCAGGATCGATAACAACGCCTAAACCCGCACCAGTTGGAACTTTCACGACTCCATTAACACTGAACAAAGGTTCTGTTTTGCGCTCGATCGGAATGATTGTGCCATTGGCATCACTGGTTTCGAACATTTTAAATTCGTGGTATTTATCGGTGTTTGGTGTAGCCGAAACCATCTGAAGCATGAACAAATATCCCAAACCGTCTTCCGATATGTGAGGTGTGATTGTTTTCCCGGCAGGAGAAGTAACGGGACAAGCACATTGAGCACCCCGATGAAGATTGCATTCATAAGCACAAAATCTGACAATGAATATAGAGAAAATAATGGTAACTGATATACATGATCGAGCCCTGCAATACTATTTGCAATACAAAAATGCATTTCCAATGAATCATTCACTGAAATATCCATACGGGTGAGTTCATTCCCCGTACAGAACAATTTTCTCAATTTCAGATTATTTAGATTGTTTATTCGTGCTACCTTTATAAGCGTAATATGTTGTACTGCTAAACCCCCTTGCCATGAGAAGAAACCTGATTGTTGCCTTTAGCCTGTTGCTTGCAACAGGATCCTTCGCCCAGCAATGGGTGAAGGTGTGGTCAGACGAATTCAATACACCAGGATTGCCGGATACATCAAAATGGTCATATGATGTCGGCCCCTTCATGAACGGTGAAGCACAGTATTACACCTACCGGCGGATTGATAATTCCCGTATTGATGATACCACCCTTATCATTGAAGCAAGGATGGAGGACTATGCAGGCGCTTCCTACACCTCTGCAAGATTACTTTCGCGGTTTAACGGCGACTGGCTTTATGGCCGTATTGAAGCCCGGGCTAAGATTCCCACAGGCAAAGGATCCTTTCCGGCCTTTTGGATGATGCCCTCAGAAAGTGTCTATGGCGGATGGCCTTCCAGCGGTGAAATCGACATAATGGAGAATGTGGGATTTGAACCCGACAACATTTACAGCACGGTGCATTTTTACGGTACGGATAGCTCCGGACATCAGGCATCCGGCACCCACGTCAGCCGCACTGCCCCGTACAATACTTTTTATACCTATGCCATTGAATGGACCCCTGATAAAATCGACTGGTTTATTGACAACGACAAGGTTTACACCTACACCAAACCCGCCGGATCAGATTATAGGTTGTGGCCTTTTGACAGCAGGTTTTACATGATACTCAACCTGGCGATCGGAGGACAATGGGGTGCCCTCCAGGGAATCGATCCGGACATTTTCCCTTTGAAACTCATTGTGGATTATGTAAGGGTATATACCTGGCAGACCGACGAAGGACCTTATGCCCTGACCATTGAACCTGGCACCGGAGGTACTGTTGAAGCCTCCCCCCAACTGGAATCCTATGCCGCAGGTACGCCTGTGCAGCTTACCGCCAGTGCAGATGCAGGCTACTATTTCGGAGGATTCCTTTATATGGGCAACGCCAATCCGCTCACCATTGAAATGGTGGAAGACCGCACGGTAATTCCCCTGTTTTACAAAAATGGCGAACTGATTAAAAATGGCACCTTTGACAGGAGCATTTTAGGCTGGAATAACCTGTATATTTACGACCCCGTACACCAGGCTGCTGCTACCGGCTGGCAGGACGGGGTATATGTATTCCGGGTAATTAATCCGGCTGCCGAGTGGTGGCACATGGGCGATCAATGGCTGGGAATTCCTGCCGTAAGCAGAAAGACTTACCAGGTTTCATTCGATGCCTGGGCAGACAACCCCGGTCAGCTTGGCCTCAGTTTTTCAAGAAACTATGGCGATTATGCCGTATATTATGAGAATCCTTCTGTTGCCATAACACAAACCAAAGCCAGATACACCTGGCAGTTCAAATTTAACAGTACATCTGACAATAATTGCAGACTTTATTTCGGAATGGGACGTTTTACGGGCAAAGTATATCTCGACAACATCAGCATGACCGAACTTGTTGCCACTCCGGTCAAAGACATTGTAAAATCTGGGCTGCCTACCGTTACAGTAAGTACCGAACCGGTGACCGGAAGGATGCGCATAGAAATTCTAATGATGCATCCTGAACATGTCAACCTTGCTGTGTACAACCTTCAGGGTATTGAAATGGAAATCCTTTACAGTGGCCAAATGAATGCAGGGTCCAACGTCATTCATACGGTGCTGGACCAAACACGAATGCCGGCCGGCATTTATTTCTTACGACTGAAAAGCAGTTCAGGCGGAACTTCCACAAAATTTTCACTGCCTTAACACTGGTGAAAGCCAGACCTTCATCAGGCTTCCTAATTCAGGACCTCCGTGTTTGTGTATCCTGACATCAGAATTTATTATTTTATTTTAACAAATTTTAATTCCGATATTTTTACACCTTCTGCGTTAAATTGAGTCCAGTTCATTTCTTTGGAACTTATATGAACCATTTCAAATTTTGTCCAGATTTTTTCAGGAATAAAATTATCTACAATATCTACCAAAAATATATTTTCATCTTTAAATAAGCCAATCCATGTTAGATAATTTCCATCTGAATAGAGTACAAAACCCTTGAATTTGTTTCCCTTTGAATCAAAGCCCATATTATTAATATAAAATGGAGTCTTCTGTCCCTTAATAACTTGATATACATTTATTACACAGGTTTTTCCATATTGCTGGTAATCCCAAACTTCCATCGTGTCCTTACTAACAGTTGCCTGCCAGGTTCCAAGCGACTTCTTCATTAGCTCAAGCTGGTTGAGTTGCGTTTGCACAGTTTGCGCCAGTATTCCTAATGAACAAACCAAAAGGGACACTGCCATTGTCATGATTAGAATGCTTTTTTTCATAAAATTGGGTATTGATGATTGGATGGGAATAAATAACCCTGTAATTTACAATAATTTAAAGCTGAAGTCAAGTGAATTTTGACGAACTAAAATGACTGTTTTGAAGAAAGAACAATGCAAGTTTGACCGGCATTACCCCCTACCTTCGATAGATTGGTGTGCCATATCGATATTGTTTTTGGTCTACCAAAGTCATCAGTTTATATATGATTTTATTTTGATCATCATATTTTTTTGCATATAAGCTAAACAATAGTTAAACTCGAAAGCCAGTTGCACGTAAGATATGGAGCACTTATTTTTAAAAAAACCAGACATTAAAAGATACAAGGCACTATGATTAAGACAGTTACCATTTTATTGGTATTTGCATTCACTTTAAGTGCATTTTCTCAAGTACCTGAAAATTGGGAAGGAAAGGTCATGACGGTAAACGGGCTCATTCATGCTGATTCAATGGGGATCACTCTTCCGCATGAACATTTATTGATAGTGCATAAGTATAACTATCTGGACCTGACTAATGAAGCCGATGCAGTAACTGAACTCGGGTATTTTGTTAACGCTGGTGGTAAAACGCTGGCCGAAGCGTCTGCTATAGGTATTGGGAGAAATCCGGAAGGGCTGAAACGGATTTCCACGGCTACTGGGGCTAACGTTATTATGAGTGCCGGTTATTACAAGGACCTTTGGATACCTGATTCCATTAAAAATAAATCCGTTGAACAATTGACGGAGATCATAATTAATGACATTAAAAACGGAATAAATGGCATCCATGCAGGGTTTATAAAAATAGCGGTCAGCAGGCCCATTACTCTGTTTGAAGAAAAAGTACTGATAGCTGCAGCACATGCCCAGAAGGCCACCGGTGCTGCGATTGAGGTGCACTTTGATGGGGACCTTGCCACTACTGCTCAAAAACATCATGTATTGGATGTATTTGAAAATGAAGGCGTTGATTTAACCCGTGTTTGCCTCAGTCATGCTGTGCCATATGTTGATCTGGTAGATGATTTTATAACCCTGGCACAAAGGGGTTGTTATCTGGCTTTTGATATGCTGGGATTGGAAGTGCGCGTTGCTTTTCACGGTGAGCTGAAACTTGCTGAAACCCTTAATGCCCTTATTGACGAAGGGTATTTAGACCAAATTCTGATTTCTCAGGATGTTTGTTTTTCAGTTTGTTATGTTAAGAATGGAGGCTATGGATATGCACATATCTTAAATAACATTTTACCGCAGTTAAGATCCCGCGGAATTACTGATGAACAGATTTACAACATTATGGTTGAAAATCCCAAACGGATGTTTCCTTTTAAAAACCTTACAGATATTGGCCATTGTGCAAGTGCAACTTACACCGCTGCTTCAGGAACTGTCTCTGACAATAGCGGTACATCAGATTATCTGAACAACACGTCTTGCTACAAGCTGGTACAACCTTCCAATTGCAGTTCAGTTACACTAACGTTTAATACGTTTGCAACGGAGAGTGGATATGATTTTGTGAGGGTATATGATGGAACCACTACTTCTGCAACTTTACTCGGACAGTACAGCGGCACTTCGCTGCCTTCATCTGTAACTTCAACCGGTGGCAGTATGCTGATCGTATTTACGACGGATAACGGCGTTGTAGCAGCAGGCTGGAGTGCCACCTTTACAGGAAATACCCCGGCCCTGAGTGTTACACCAGAGTCGAGATCGATAAGCCCTGCATCAGGAACAACAACTTTCACAGTTACATCAAACATTGAATGGTCAGTAAGTGAAAGCTTAGGCTGGTTAGCAGCAACAAAGACAAATGCCACCACTCTTACTGTCACCTATGATGAAAATGCAAGCATAGATACACGTTCAGCAACGATTACAGTTAGTGGTGCAGGTGTAACCTCACAGGATCTTATGGTAAACCAAAACGGTGTTAGCCCGGCCCTGAGTGTTACACCAGAATCAAGCTCAGTTAGCTCAGTATCAGGAACAACAACATTCACAGTTACTTCAAACATTGAATGGTCAGTAAGTGAAAGCTCAGGCTGGCTAACAGCAACAAAGACAGATGCCACCACACTTACTGTCAGCTATGATGAAAATACAAGTGTAAATTCACGTTCAGCGGCAATTACGGTTAGTGGTGCAGGTGTAACCTCACAGGATCTTATGGTAAACCAAAACGGTGTTAGCCCGGCCCTGAGTGTTACACCAGAATCAAGATCGATAAGCCCTGCATCAGGAACAACAACTTTCACAGTTGCTTCAAACATTGAATGGTCAGTAAGTGAAAGCTCAGGCTGGCTAACAGCAACAATGACTGATTCCACTACTCTTACTGTCAGCTATGATGAAAATAAAAGTGTAGATTCACGTTCAGCGGCAATTACGGTTAGCGGTGCAGGTGTAACCTCCCAGGATCTTATGGTACACCAAAGCGGTGTAAGCCCGGCCCTGAGTATTACACCAGAATCAAGATCGATAAGCCCTGCATCAGGAATAACAACTTTCACAGCTACTTCAAATATTGAATGGTCCGTAAATGAAAGTTCAGGCTGGTTAAGCGCAACTAAGACCGATGTAGCCACCCTGACTGTCAGTTATGATGAAAATACAAGTTTATATCCACGGTCTGCAGAAATTACGGTTGGTGGTGCAGGTGTAAGTTCGCAGAAAATTACGGTAACCCAAAGCGGTGTAAGTCCGGTCTTAAATGTTAAACCCATATCCAGATCTATTAGCGCTGCTGCAGGAACAATATCCTTCACGATTACATCCAACATGGATTGGTCGGTAAGTGAAAATTCAGACTGGTTATCGGCAACAAAGACAGATGCCGCCACTCTAAACGTCAGTTATGAAGAAAATACAAGTGCAGATTCACGTTTTTCAGAAATTACGGTTAGTGGAGTTGGTGTAAATTCTGAGTCAGTTTATATTATCCAGGAGGGCGCCATTCCAAGTACTTTAAAGCATCCTTCTGAAATCCGGCAGATATATGTTTTTCCGAATCCGGTTTCCAATAAATCATGGCTTACCTATCCAAAGGGTACATCGGAACTTGTTGAAATCTTTGAACCTTCCGGAAAATTGATTATCAAACTACAAGACTCTGATCTAAACGGAGAGACAGAAATTGATTTTTCTGGTCTGAATTCGGGGCTTTATATATACCGGCTCATTGACAAAGAAGGCAACATTTACAATGGAAAAATATTGAAAGAATAGATCTCCACTTCAACACTTGACCAGCTCTAAATGAGCTGGTTTATTTTTTACCCCGGTTATTGGTATTTTTATTGCATACATAATCAACAAATAATCTTCTTTCATGTTATAAGCAAGTCCCTTAAGACTGTTATCGTTAACTTAATTGAGGACAGTTATGTCCACAAAACTTAGCATTCAGGTGTCATCCGTTTCGCGGCCCACAAAATTGGAAGTGGAATTTCTGTATAATGAGAATTGGACCCTGGATTCAGAAGCAATATTGCTTCAAAAAGCACATGAGATCTTAACGCTTATTCGCAATGATGGTATATCACTTCACTTAATTCTTGAGATAGGCGTGAAAGAGCCCAACCAGACATTTACCCTCATTAATAAAAAAATCAGGGAGTCCAATGGGTTAACGATCAGGAATCATAAGCTAAGCCTTCGTGAAATAGAGATTCTTGGACTTATCATGCTGGGATATACTAATCACCAGATAGCAGATAAGATATTTATCAGTTATGAAACCGTAAGAAGCCACAGGAAACACATTCTGGAGAAAACAGGGGCTAAAAATACCGCAGCCTTAATAAACTATTACCTTCAAACCTTCTTTGAAAAATAATTCACCCTTTAAGGGGATATTATGATCCTTTATTCTGTATTTAACTTTACAGGAGAAAGTTCTTTTTTCAATTATTGTTATTAGAAAAAACTCTATACGTACAATGAATACAGAACTAAACCAATATGAGACCCCGTTCGCAGATGTTTCTTTGACAAAAGAAGAACCCTCAGGGAACGGCACAACAGAGGCCGGCTTTTTAAAATTCATCCATGAATCTGAAAACCCCTTCGTTCAAACCTTTGAACTAACACAGCAGTCTGATTCCCTTTCGCCTTTTGCGAATGAATTTGCAGGATTTCTTGGTGAACTGAACGATCAGGAATTCTCAGATAATTTGTATGAACTTGCTGCCGAACTTGAAGAAACCTGGAATTCCGGAATTTCGAATGAAACAGCCATGGGCGAGGCCTTTATTCCATATGCCAGGCAAAAAGCTGCTGCCTATTTCAGCCCGCTCGTAAGTGCAAGCGAAAATATGATCGACCGCATTTCACAGCGGTTTTCAGGATATATACCTTCAGAATTATCGGGGAGTGACATGGAAGCCTTTTTTAATGAGGTAGCATCCGATCATTCCGGCTTGTCGCCTGCCCAGGAACAATTTTTTGGATCGATATTCAAAAAGGTAACAAATGCTGTCAAAAAGGGCATCGAGGTAGTCGGCAAATTGTCGCCGGTGAATATTATTCTCGGTAAACTGAAAGGATTGATCAGGCCTCTGCTTGAAAGGGTGCTGAAATTTGCCCTCGGAAAATTGCCTAAAAACCTGCAACCCTATGCACAAACACTGGCAAAGAAATTCTTGAATCTCGAGTCCCCTTTTGTTACTGATCGCGAAGGACCCGAAGTATCCTCTGCCGGAGAGATTGATGCCATACAAACCGAGCTGGACAATCAAATTGCCAGTCTGGTTTATTCTTCTAATGAAACCCATGCTGATACCCTGGTGATGGAATATGAAAGCGCTTCGGATGATACGCGTCAGGCCCCTTCACTCGAAGCCGCCCGTGAAAAATTCATCAACGAATTGCGTGAACTTAAGCAGGGTGAAAGCCCCGCTCCTGCTATCGAAGGATTCCTTCCTGTAGCGATAATGGCTCTGCAGCCGATCATTAAAACCGGCATATCACTCATTGGCCGTCAGAAGGTCATTAATTTCCTGGCCGGGCTGCTTGCCCAGCTGGTTGCAAAATATGTACCGCAGCAGGTAGCGAAACCTCTTGCTGCAAGTATCATTGATACAGGAATGACGGTAATCGGTTTCGAAACGTATGAAATGTCAAAACCCGACGTTGGTTACGAAGCACTGGTCAATACCATACAGGAAACCATTCAAAACATGGGAGTTCTGAATGAGACCGATTTAAACGATCACGAAACATTGACCATGAATTTACTGGAAGCATTTGAAACTGCTGCAGCCAATAATTTTCCGCCTCAGTATCTCAGGGAAGATCTTAGAAATGTAAGGGATGCAGGTGTTTGGGTAGTGAAACCCCGTAATGGTGGCCGATCTGTATATAAAAAATATTCAAAGGTTTTTCCGATTGTCATAAATCCTTCAACGGCCAAATCAGTTGTTACTTTCAGGGGCCTGCCCTTAGCGAACTTTTTACGCGACAAGCTTGGTCTTGATCCATTAAAACCCATTCAGGCCCGCGTGCATCTTTTTGAAATCATAGAGGGTACAAAACTTTCCCAGATCAACAAGCATGAAAACCTGCCTGGTTTTGGTCCGTCACAGCCCTATTCTTGGATTCAGCTGCATCCCCTTTCGAAAGAGGCATCAGCATTACTCCTCAAAGAACCGGCACTGGGAAAAGATTTCCCAAATAAGTTCACTACAAAACGGTACCATGTTGCCTTAGGACAGCGATTCTATTATCTCGAAATCAATGGAGCCCATCTGAGGATGGGATCAGTGCAGGGAAACAATAAGCCCGCTCACTCAGATGACATCCGGGGAGTTCTCAATTTTGTGAAATCTTCAATAAGCATCAACTATTATTTCAGTGAGGAACAGGCAAAATCAGTTGTTGAGAAACTGAACCAGAATGATTTCCTGGGAGCTGCAACGGGTATCCGGCATTCAGTAAAGGGAGTACTGGAAAGCATGTTGCTGGGGAATGTATCGGGTAAGGTTCAGATTATTCATGAGGCCTTTCCGGAAATGTTCCTGGAAAATTATTCCGATCCCCAGGAAAATCTGCTTGGCTCAGGAAAATCCATATTGACCGGAATTGTAGAAAACCTGGTTAATAAACTGGCCGGTAAAGCATACGATGAGATAAGGGATTATTTTAAATCACGGGCTGCTGAATTTAAACAAGCGCAGGCAGAACCGCAGGATGGTGTAACCATCAAACTAATATGGTCAAATGTTCCTGGTCTGGCAGCCATTAAATCGATTATATCCGCTATTCGTGGCAATCTGTCCTTTAATCCTGCCATGCTCACCTTTCCGGGTTTGTCAAAACCTGAGATTGTGATTAAAGCCGGTAAACATTTCGATTAAAAACTGCGTCATGACGACTTTAATATCCAATCCCGTATACACCTCCCTGAACCGTCAGATCAATCACTGGTCCCAGGCGGCCTCGCGTCTCGCTGCTTTTGACCAGCTGGCATCAGGTATTGCATGGCAGGGCATTGAACAAAACCTGGGATTGTTATTGAAGCAGACCCTGCAAAAAAGTATTCAGTATGTCATTGAACGTGCAAAACAGCTGAGCACGCAGCTGGCATCAGCCACAGACAAGCCTGATACCCTTCGGAGCTTAAAGCAGGGGCTGATCCAATTGCGGGATCAGTATATTAAGGCGGAAGAAACCATTCATTTTTATACGATAGCTGTCAACTCACGTACCACCCCCAATATAGCTGCGCTTCTGCGGGCATGCGATATTCTTTGCATAAGGAGCATGCAGGCATTATTGAAGCCTTTGGGCAAACCAACGCCTTATGTGCTTACCTATATAGAAAAAGGCGTTGGTGCATCCATCCTGAAAGCCGGACTGCGTTTATGGGACGGGAATATAAGTTCGGTAGCTGCGATTAAAGTCACTCAACACAATCTATTTCGACCCACAGCCATAATTCATGAAACCGGTCACCAGATCGCGCATATACTCAACTGGAATACTGAGCTGGCTATGGCATTAGACAGCAATCTGAACGGCCATCCCGAAGTTGTCCGATCCGTATTTGCAAGCTGGGCAAGCGAAATAGCGGCCGATGCCTTTGCCTTTGTTCACACAGGTTATTCATCGGTAGCTGCATTGCACGATGTGGTGAGCGGATCGCCGCAGTCAATTTTTGCCTATCATTCAAATGATCCTCATCCCATAGGTTATGTAAGGGTTTTGCTGAACATTGAAAAGTGCAGGCAGTCTTATGGCAAGGGTCCATGGGATGATCTTGAGTCGGCGTTTAAAAATGACTACAACATCGATCTGGCCAATTTTCCATCTGTACCGCTGATCAGGATGTGCATGGAGGCTCTTCCCGATGCAGTACGTGTGATATTGAAATCATCATACCGGGCATTCGGCAACCGATCTTTATCACAGCTCATTGATCCGGAACTTGTCAGCCCGCAATCATTGCAAAAACTTGAAATCAATGCCGGGCCGGCATTGTATACATCCCATGCCTGGATTTGGAAGGAATGTATAAGGCTTCTGGCTGACAACGGGTACCATATAGCACTGGGAAAAGGCGATCTTGCTCCGCTTTACAAACGACAGGAAGAATATATGATCAAGCTCGGCTTTTCAATTGAATCAAACTGATGTGTAAATCTTAAAATAAAATAAAATGGCAAATCCAAATGAGGTCACTAAGAAACAGGTTGATCCTGCAATTGAAGAAATGAAAAAACAAGCCGCCACATATGATGCATTGAAAAAAAAGGCTTCTTCTTATGAAGAATTGAAAAAGGAAACCAATGCCTATGAGGAATTGAAAAAGCAGGCCACAGCATTTGAAGAATTGAAAAAACAGGTTGGACCTTCTTACCCCGGGGAAATTCCCTATGGCACTCAGTTAAGGACACTCAGGGAAAAGCTGGACATGCTGGCTTCCAATCCAAATTCTGATCTGCATGAAATAGCGCAGTGTATAAATGCTATTACATTTTTCGAAAATCAGCAAATGAAGCGAATTGCTGAATTGAGAAAGGAGGCCCAAGGATCTTCTGCTTTAGGATTTGACAATCAATCCATACTGCAGACAAGCTCAGTCAGAAAAAAGGAACCCGGGGCAGTGGATACAAAAATCCGGGAACCTGAACTGCAGAAAGCGAAACAGAAATAATAACAAACCTCAAACACAGACACCATGGATTTAATAAATAATCTCCTGTTTACAGCGAGAAACATAACGTATGAACCCCCAAAAGTTTTGGAACCAGCTAATGTATTCAAAGTTTTTGGGCCGGTAAATCCGGATTTCATCAATATACTTTCGGAACTTCCTTCGCCACTTACCCCAATTAACAGGGGGAATTATTATTCCTTTAACATCGAAACCATACAGGAATTCTGTGCTGTGGATGATTCGGCCTTTATTGAGAATGCCATCCAGAAACACTGGGCTGACATCGTGACGGGAAGAGTTTATGTAAATCAGCAACCCCAGAATCCTCCTTTGCCGGGAGATCCTACAGAGTATTATTCACGGTTCCGTTCTGTTCCACCAGCAGGTCAGCGCCTGGATGTGAGCAATCTTATTCCTCCATACCACCTCATTTACGCATACCTGGTAGAGAACACGCGGTGTGTGCAAATTTTCGAAAAGCTTCTTTTCATGTATATGCACGACGAAAAGCTGAATAAAGCCACAACAGCCCAGAGTCAAAACCGTCTCGCCTTTCAATGGATGGTGAATACGGAAAACCTGTTTTATAAATATCTGCCGAATACCAGTTACCGGAACATTACAAGCGATTTCCGGCAAAACGCGGACGCAACCCGGCGTCATGCCTATTACAGGTTGTTCGGAATGGATCTTGCATTTGGTGATGCCGTTTCCAACAATCCGGTCAGCTATTATAAGGCAGAGTATAATAACCAGCCTTTTATTCTGTTATTCGAGAAGTTCCTTACGGAAATATGGCAGGCCTATACAAATGCCAGTAATACATCAGGAGCTAATACCACCGACATGTTTGTCATAGTGGATACGGCTCAGAAAATTCAGGAAATGCTCATGTCGAGAAGAACGACGGACACAACATTCGATAATTACCGGTATTTCAACCTTTCCAGGGAAGAATACGCTTCCGTGGTGATGATGTCCTGGTTGTATGAGGTAGTCTCCTATGATTCCCCGATAGTAAATTTTTTACGGTGCAACGGAAATACGCCCGGTGAAAGACTTATCAACATCGGAAACAGGGTGGGATTGCCCGCACACAGCAAATCTGAAGGCCTGCTCGACATTGCTCCCCCTATGAATACATTATTAAGAAGAATTGAACTGGGTGATTACAGCCCGAATAATGAAGCGGGAGTAACTGCCATTATTAAGAGTCAGAAAGATGGTTTACCACAGACTGATCCGGTCAGGCAGGCATTAAATGAGCTCCTCCTGATAATCAATAACTGGGAAAAAGCAACCGGACACAAGATCAAGAATCCGGAGGCCAATGTAACCGGCACTGTAAAAGTCCAGCAAAACGGATCCGCTTTAAAGCCGGTAATGAATTAAGCAACATCTGCCTGTAATTCCTGTTAAAATTGGGTTGATATGAAATCACCATTTATTGATATTGTCGTTCCTGAAAGGGAAGTTGCCTGGAGTACGAATAATGAAGTATTGGTTGTCAGTCCCTTTTTGGACCCGGAAGTAGTTGTAAGCCATGAAAAAGACAGGGATATTGGTTTCTATCAAAGAGAATCTGCTCAGGATGAAACCGTATCAAAATCCCTGCCGGTTCCGGAAAAGAACCCGGTGCCTTTTGCCCCGCTTCCTGCAGCAGGAAGTTACTGGCCGGTAATAACATCTCATTCAAGAGGCAGAGAAGTGGCTTTCACCAGAACCGATAAAACCATTGTCGGTATGGGTGGCAGAAGATTTCTGGCACATCGCAGCGATGGAGGACGCTATCATGTGGGCATTGATCTTTGGGCAAATGATAAAGATCCGGTGGTCGCCTGCGAGGATGGAACCATTGTCGCATTTTATCATTTCTACCGCAGCACCTATGCATTGCTGGTTGAACACAACAATCTGGTGATCAATTATGGCGAAGTCCATGAGGATTCCTTAAAGGCCAATCATTTAAAAACCGGTGATCGGGTCAAGGCCGGGCAGGTAATAGGGTTCGTCGGGAAAATGTATGTTTTGAGCATGCTGCACTTCGAGACTTACATAAAAGGTACAAAGGCCAACCAGCGCTTTATGGTAGGAGGCTCAGCACCGAAAGGAGTTCTGAACCCAACCTCGTATTTGCTGTTTCTGCAAAAGTATGGCTTAACAGGGTCAGGACAGGCCTTATCCACGGCGGTTACAACAGATGCACCGTCGGGACCCAGGGATTGGTCAAAGGCGATTCAGCTAAACCGCAAGTATTCCCTTGAACTGGGCTGGGATCGATATGTCATTGAAATCAATGATTTGCTGTTGAAAGTAACAGGACAATCCGGGATAAGTCTGGGAGAAGAATCTTTTGCCGAAGCAGTAGCCGCATTCCAGCGGCAACAGGGTTTTTCAGAAAGGGATGCGGATGGTATTATTGGCCCCAATACATGGCACCGCATGAAACCGCTTATAATGTCCGAAACAGCGCCGGTTAGACCTGCGACAACAGGCACCAAATCATCCGTACAGTCCCCGGAAGAGTCAGAAATGGTGGACGAGCAGGAAATAACGGACGAAGCAGAAATGTCGGAAACACTGGAAGCTGATGCAGAAACAATAGATGAAACAGATATGGTGGACGAGGCAGGCATGCAATATGAAGCCGATTCAGACGCTGATACGGAAATGAGTTTTGACTCTGCAGAGACAGAACAGTATCTGGATGAAGAGGCTTATGAGGATCAGATCACTGAACCTTTGTTCAGTAGCGAATTTGATATTGCACCGACCCAGGGAATCACGGATTATTTAAATACCAGTGCTGTTGAAAAGCGAACATTAAAAACAGGCATTTTCATACCTGCGGGATACAGGAAGGAGGATAAGGTTGATCTGATCGTGTATTTTCACGGGTTGTACAACTATGGGAACAAAATAAACGGCATTGAATACTATTGGAAGAATTATTCCAATATACGGGCATGTTTTGCCGAAAGCCACAGGAATGCCGTATTGCTGGCACCTACCCTTACCTCTGATCCACAGCAAAGCATTATTGTTTTTGGAAAAGCGAACGGGTTCGACAACTATGTGACCGAATGCTTTAAGGAACTCAAATCGAAAAATTATCTGACTGCCGGCGCCGAACCGCAACGGATCATTCTTGCCGGGCATTCTGCCGGCGGCAGTGTACTAAGGAGAATCCTGGGAGGTAAAAATCAATTGCTTGCCAAAGTAAATGAATGCTGGGGCTTCGATTGCCTGTACAATTATAACTGGGAGTCGTTAAAGACTTCCATCCCATTCTATCATTACTGGGCATTTACAGGAGGCGGATGTATCAGCAGTCCCGGCGTCAGGGGGGAAAAGCTGCAAAAAAGCCATGGCTTTCAGAATGTGGGTCCGAAACAACGGGTCGGTCACCAGGGGATCATTGAATATGCATGGCGGAACGAGATCAACAAGAGGGCATGGTTCAATCCGGTGTAGTCTATCCTTATGCATTGAGTTTAGATCGGCAGGGTAACGATCTCGGGAGCGTATCAATTATGCTTTCCGAATTTCATCTTTAATTCGTTGAATATGTCCCCGACCTAATCCTTTAACTTCACAGCCAAGCTGAAAATAACGCCGGATATTATCGTCCGTCAGAACTCCGAAACAATCAATGATTGCAGCAGGTTTGCCGATTGCTCCTACTACTTCATCCGGGTCCAGATTGAGATATGCTTCATGGCGTACCGCAAAGATCACTGCTTCTGCATCTTTTAATGATTTCTTTAAATCCTGTTCAATATGCATATCCATTAATTTTTCCTGATTGCGGAAAAATCGCGCTTTGCTTTGTCCTGTAGCCGGATAGGTATCCTGTTGTTCAAATTCCCACCAATGTTCTACGTAAGGATCATGCACCCTGATCTCAGCACCCATTTCGGCAAGTTTTCGAATAACAATTTCTGAACCACTGTAACGGGTATCACCCACATCTTCGCGATAGGCTGCACCCAATATCAAAATTTCAGCTGCGGCAATCTGTTTGCCCATATTCCGCAATGCATCACGGGTAAGCTGTCCGACATGCAAACCCCGTGTATCATTTATATCAATGGCCATGGGTGTAATTTTAAAAATATCATCCTCAAAGCCAAGGATATGTTTATAAGCCCATACACCCAGGCCTCCGTCCTTCGGCAGGCAATACCCGCCGATTCCCGGTCCCGGGAAAATAATATTGCTGTGCGTGGGGCGTACCTTAATTGCTTTAATTACCTTAACCAGATCCACGCCATTACGCTCCGCATATAAACTCCATTCATCCAGAAAAGCAAGAATGGTGGCCCGGTAACTGTTTTCAACAATCTTGGCTGTCTCCGACTCAATAGGCCTATCCATAACCGTCAAGGGATATTTTGCCGTATTCAGTACTTCATTCAAAAATTTTACCACCCGAACTTTTGCTTCTTCATTGATGCCGCTGCAAACGCGCCAAAAATCACGTATACTGGCAACATAATCACGGCCGGGCATTACTCTCTCGTAGCTGTGGGCCAACAATGGATCGGATTCAATCCCCCGCTTTTTAAATATTTTTTTCATTATCGGGTAGGCCACTTGTTCAGTTGTTCCGGGAGCAACAGTAGTTTCGATCAAAACGAGGGTGCCTGGCGGAATGCGCTCGGCGATTACACTAATGGAAGCCTCCAGAGCAGCCATATCGGTTTGGCCGTTGCGAACATTGCCCAAATCCTCTTTAATATAATCACACTGCACATCAACTACTACAATATCAGCAAGTTTAAGGACTTCATACGTATAAGTTGCGATTAAGGTTTTCTTCTCATTAACACAACGTGCAATCATTGGATCCACTTCAGGGTCTTCCGCTTTTACCGGAGAAACTCCGCGATTGAGTAAAGGGATCTTCCAAAAACTTCGCACGCTCGGGCGCTGCATTCCAATAACAAATTTTGAGGGTTGACCACTTTTATCAACAGTATCAGCTACGATAGCGGCCATAACCGCACCAACAAAACCGATACCTATAACCACAACAATTTCACGATTTCTGGCCCGTTCTTCATCAATACGCTTTTTAAGGCTTAAGAATTCTGTCTTGTATTCATTTGGTGTTGGCAAAGGAAATTTTTCTCCGCTGGGACTAATTGACATATTTTCACTCATGTTGCCTCCATTTTTTAGAGATTAAACGCTAAGCAAACAGAAAAACTAACTTAACAGACACTAAATATACAAAATGCGTTAAATATGGCGAGAAAAACTGTTAAAGAAATCCGGTCCGTCTATATTCAGGTTGTGTAGACAGAAATCTACTATTGAATTCTAAATTCATTATTACAAATGATAACGCGCTGGCCCATCCAATTTTAAAACTGATAATAAATGCCGTGTGATTACGGCACTTTTTTTACTATTTCTGTGAATTCCTTGAGTGTGAATGCCCTGAGACTTAGTGTCCTCACATTTCCCAAGGAACCTAATGCAAGAGAGAAAGCAGTGGCGACCTCATCATTGGGTGCCTCGCCGATACTTACATAATCATATTCTCCCAGGGTTGCATAAAAACCAAGCACTTTCCCGCCCATCTTTTCAAAGGCTTTAATGCCAGCTTCAGCTCTCTGCGGTGCTTCTTTCACACTTTTTATTCCCTGCCCTGTCATTTTCATTAAAATAATGTATGTATTCATAATCGCCTCCTTTTTTAAAATAAATAAGGATGAGACCAGTGCGTAATTTTTGGAATTAAATACCGGAAAGTCAATTATATGTTGAAAGTTACGACTATATGAAGGCAAAGTCAAGGAGATTTTGACAAAATGAAGGCGATGGTGTATTCGATTCAATATTCTAATTACTTTTGGAATTACATCCAATATCAGATCATGAAGCAGGAGTCATTTACTAAGATTGTATATGATATAAACTGAAAATAACTATATCAAAACATAAATTATGATAACCGAAGAAAGAATTAAAAAGCTGCCCGGCTGGATTGGAATAACAGTAGGATTATTACGGAGAATCAGGGTTCCGGGGATATTGGTGTATGTTATGATATCACTGCTGGCAACCCTCTGGTTCCTGGTTAGGGTGATTCCAAAACCTTCCAGGGCTACTTATCCCTGTATGCAGGCGGCAGCACCGGTCATGTCGGGTTTTGTTATCTGGCTCATGGCTGTGGCAGGTGCTACTTTTGCTTTCAAAAAAGCAAAACTTAAGTATTTGCAAGCTAAATACCTGGCATCCGCACTTTTTGTAATCCTCGGAGTTGTTGCCGTTAATCTTTATACACTTGAGTCAGAAGCAAAAACAAAGTCAACTGATTTAAAAATCTGGTATAAACCCAATGTACCGCTTGGAGTTGGCAAAGGCATTCATCCTGGCCGCGTGGCCTGGGGTCATAATCCCAAAATTGCTACCTGGGATGAAAAAACCGGATTTTGGTGGGAAGACCGGTTCAACAATGAAAAGGAAACCGATAAACTGCTGGCGAAAACCTTGTCAACCCTTACCGGAATGCAAAAAGAACAGGAATCATGGAATGCCTTGTTCCGCTTCTTCAATAAAACAAATCGGAATACCGATGCCGGCTATAAACCGGGTGAAAAGGTGACTATCAAAATAAACCTGAACAACACTTATTCCCACGAAAGCAACAATGAAATCAATGCCAACCCGCAATTGATCCTGTCCCTCCTGAAAAGCCTGGTAAACAAAGCAGGTATTCAGCAGGAAAACATTACAGTTACCGACCCCAGCCGGTTTATTACAAATAACGTGTATGACAAATGCTATAATGCTTTCCCGAAGGTACATTACATAGATCATAACGGGGGCGACGGACGCGAAAAGGCAACCTTCGTGGAAAACGCCATTCCTTACTCTGCAGATAATGGAAAAGTAGCCACGGGACTGGCTTCCTGTGTGGTGAATGCGGATTATATAATCGACCTTGCATTGATGAAAGGTCACGTCAGCCAGGGAGTCACCCTTTGTGCCAAGAATTTCTTCGGATGTACCAGCATAGAAGACGACTGGCGGAAGAATGCCCACTCGGCTGGCTTTAGCCAGAACCGCGAGGGCCTGCATACCTATTCTGTTTATGCAGATTACATGGGACATAAAGATCTCGGTGCAAAAACGATGTTATTCCTGATCGACGGCATTTACAGCAATAAATTTGTGGATAAGATTCCTGCCTATAAATGGCGGCTTGCCCCTTTCAACAACAATTGGCCCAATAGCCTGTTTGCCTCTCAGGATGGCGTTGCGATCGATGCAGTGGTTCTTGACTTTATTATTGCCGAATGGCCTGATGCCCCGGATATGATGTACAGCGATTATTCGGTAAATGAAAGTGCAATGGCCGATAATCCTCCATCAGGAACAGTTTATGATCCGGAACGGGACGGCACAAGGCTTTCCAGTTTGGGCACCTCAGAGCACTGGAATAATCCAACCGAAAAGAAATACAGCAGAAATCTTGGCAAAAACGAAGGCATTGAATTGGTTCACATAGAAATTAAATGACATTGGGTACTATTTACATGAAAAGAACCTTTTTATACCTGCTGATTCTATTAACCTTAATATCCGGGCTCCATGCCCAGACAGTTCAGGAAAATCCGACAAAGCATTTTTTTGCCTGCACTGACTATACCCAGGGAACAATCTGCATCATTTCAGATGAAGGAAAACTGTTGTGGCAATATCCTGCTGAAAACTGTAATGACCTGTGGGTTTTGCCCAATGGAAATCTGTTATTTAATACGGGTAAAGGAGTGAAGGAGGTAACACGTGATAAAAAGGTGGTGTTTGAATACGAATCAGAAAGCGAGATATATGCCTGCCAGCGATTGGCCCATGGAAACACTTTTATTGGGGAATGCAATTCCGGACAGTTGCTTGAAATTACTCCCACCAGTCAGATAGTAAAAAGGATCAGCCTTCTGCCGGATAATATGGACGGTGGTCACGGCTTTATGCGCAATGCCAGGAAACTTGACAATGGCAATTACCTGGTAGCGCATTATGGCCTGGATAAGGTCAGTGAATATGATCCAGAGGGTCATCTTGTGTGGGAAATACCGATTAAAGGCGGGCCGCATTCTGTTATCCGGCTTCCAAACGGAAACACTTTAATCGCCTGTTCCGACCATAATGGCGAACCCCGGATCGTTGAAATGGAAAAATCGGGTACCATTGCCTGGCAGATTACAAAAAACGAATTACCGGGAATAGAGCTCAAGTTCATGACGGGTATGGAAATACTCCCCAACGGGAACAGGGTATTCACAAACTGGCTGGGACATAATCAATTCGGTACAGCGCCTCATGCCTTCGAAATCACACCTGAGAAGGAGGTTATATGGGTATATAACGATCATACCTTGCTAAAAACAATGTCCAATATCCAGATCCTGGACGTAAATGGAAAGCCAATAATTGGAACTGTGTTGCATTGACCCCCACCCCGTCGGGGTGGCTGAAATAATGATTTTTATAATGTATATGCAATTCCTACATTAATATTAAAACCGGGGAAGGGTTCAATATTACTTGTAATAGCCTGTACAACCTGGGAAAAAATAGATACAGGGAAATTTCTTACGGAAAAAGCAACCCTCGGTGCCACAAAAAGGCCGTCATTGTTGTCGTTTGTATTATCGTTGCTGTCATAGCCAATATAGAATAGCTGAAGAGTAGCGGTACATAATATGTGCTTTCCTATGGCCATATCCGTCTTTTCCCCAATTGCGCTCAGAAAATGTCCCTTTAATGACCAGTCTTCCTGTCCCCGGTCATTCCAGTATTGAGTAAGAAGGGAAATATTGTGTGCAAACCTGAAAGTGGCAGCCAGTTCAAAAGCAAAGTAACGTTCCACTCTGTAGAACTCTCCTTCAGGCACATTATATGGGCTGCAGTAGGAACTGATGTTCATTCCCGTTCTCAATTCAAATTTAGGCCTGTTGAACAGCTTTGCATGCAGCCAGTTATCAATGAACCATGGGTGCCCATCGAGGCTGTAAGCCAGTGTCGGATCATAGCTGAACCAGCCCTTACCGACGGATGCGGAGGCCATCGCAGCAGGCTTTCCCAGTGAAAAAGCAGGTACCGAAGAGATGCCATTGCTGTTCAGGCTGAATATTGCCCCGGCTTTCAGTTTTGATCTGGTACTATCTGAATTTTCAGATGCATACATTGTAATGCCAGGAAAAAGCAATACCAGGCAGAATGCAATTATTTTGGTTCTGATCATGGAACAAGTATATCACTATTTTAAGGGCTTTATCGCCACTTCTTTAAAATAAGCCACTGACAGGGAATCATGATTCTGAAGTCCGATATACCCGGCTAAAGGCCTCGGTCCGCGATTAGGTTCAAAATCCCTTGTCTTGGCCGGCACTTCTTCCCCTTCTGTAAAATCAGTAACCTTTTCACCGTTTACAAAAACGATGGTCCTGGGTCCGTCGAGTGTGATCTCCATTGTATTCCATTCCCCCGGCGCATTCTGCGGATGGGCCATTGCTTTTGTCATTGAATAAAGCACGCCGGTGCAGTGAAAGTCACCTCCTACATGCCTGGTGCCGTTATCAATCTGCACCTCATATCCCTTATTTACAGCCTCCCACTCATCGGCGGGTTTTTCAGGCACCCGGATAAATACACCCGAATTGCAATCATTATCCTTTACCTTGTAAACCACTCGAATTACAACATCACTAAACTTTTCAGCAGGATAAAGGATCATTCCCATACCACCGACTGTCTTTAACAGGCTGTCTTCAACTACGAATTGACCCGGACCAACCTGCTGCCAGCCGGCTAAATCCTTACCATTAAATAGCTGTTGCCACTTTTTGTCCCCACAGGAACTCAGCGCGACAACCACGATGAAGAAGAAGAGTATTTTTTTCATATACAGGGGTTTTTATGCATCGCCTAATTTATAAAATAAGTGATTTGAAGATGTATGCATGGACGGAATAATTATTATCTTTCAGGTAAAAGCATTATTACTGTAACAAAAACCTATAAGGATGACCACTTCACGTCGCAATTTCCTCAGGCAATCGCTTGTCGGTGCCGGAACCCTCATGGCTGCCTCCTCCTTCAGATCATTTGTAAAAATGGAACCGGATATTCAGATTTCACTGGCAGAATGGTCCTTTCACAGGGCTCTTCAATCGGGTAAAATGGACCATCTCGATTTTCCGGCCAGGGCAAGGAATGAATTCGGTATATCGGCCGTGGAGTATGTAAACGGATTTTTTGGCGGTACAAAGATGGATTTCAGGGAAGCCGCAAAAAATCAGCCCTACCTCAATGAATTATTAAAAAGAAGTCAGGATGCAGGCGTCGTCAATCATTTACTGATGTGTGACGACGAAGGCCCCCTGTCGACTCCCGGTAAAAAAGAACGACTTGAATCTGTTGATAATCATAAAAAATGGCTTGATGCTGCAAAATTCCTGAAATGCCGGACGATCAGGGTAAACCTGCATGGAGAAGGAACACCGGACGACCGCAAGAAAGCGTCTGTGGATTCACTGAGTCTCCTGGGTGAATTTGCAAAACCGATGAACCTGAATGTGGTGGTTGAAAACCATGGCAGCGTCACCTCCAATGGGGACTGGCTTATCGATGTCATGAAACAGGTAAATATGCAAAATGTGGGACTGCTGCCTGATTTTGGCAATTTTTGCATTACCCATCCATGGGGCACGATACAGGAGGGTTGTGATGAAAAGTACGATATTTATAAGGGAATACAGCAAATGCTTCTGTATGCCAAGGGTGTCAGCGCCAAAACATATGATTTTGATGGAAACGGAGAACAACCGTTGCTCGACTATCAGCGGCTGATCGGCATCGTTAAGTCTTCAGGTTTTAAGGGATATATTGGCGTTGAATTCGAAGGTATCAATCAATCAGAAGAGGACGGAGTTCGTAACACCCAACTTCTGTTGAAAAAATATCTGTAGCCAAAATCCCTCAACAAATACGGGCATTTGAGATTGGTATGTCATAACTTTGCTTGAACTTTATATCCAACAGGTTATGAGAAAAATTATACTCCCTTTATGCTTAGCTATTGTCCTTGTGGATTTGAATGCACAAATCATCAAGGAACATGCCTTTGATGACCAGGCATCCGTTAATATACAGATTGTGAAGTTGGAAAACTCCGGCCAGAAAACCTGTGTTGTCAATCAGGTGGACAGCGTAAATTACCAGTGCCTATTTTATAATTCCGATTATTCGGAATACAGGACTGTGACTCTGGAACTGGATCATCTGATCGCCATCACGGATTTCAATTCACCCTGGCTGGAGGTCGATTACATTTCAGAGAATACATTTGACCTGGATAATGATATTGAACTGCTCTGCCAGTTTTCCTATTACAACAGCAACAATGAACTGTATGCCCAGGTTATCGTTTTCAATGAAAATGGCAGTGTGCTGTTTGCGACGGATATTGACAATTCGAATGCCTTCCTTATCAATTCATCCATTGCAAACGGATCCATTCTTTCTTCATTGATCAATACAAACGAAGGAACAAAAATGATCCTGGATGCATATTACATCAACGAAGGAAAATACAGCTTCGATATGTACACCCTGCCGGGTTCAGTACCCACCTATCTGAAAAGTGCCGGCACCCAGTCCGACAACTACCTGAATGCCTTCCCGGTTCCGGCGAGTGAATTTGTGAACATGGATTATAAACTGGCGGGAGATCAGAATTCAGGTGAAATTGAAGTGATTGATCAGCAGGGCAGAACCGTACAGAGGATCAGGGTTGACAAAAACCAGGGTCTCCTCCGGGTGCAGGTCAGGAACTTTAGCAACGGTATTTACTTTTATAAGTTGAATTCCAAAAGAGGTGCACCCAGAACAGCAAAGGTGCTGATCGTAAATTAGGTTTATGACAATTCATACCTTAGGTCGTAACAATCTGGTCAATATATCGCATCACAATCTCAACACCAAATTTCCTGAATGCATCAATGACGCTCAGATAGGCAGTAACAAACCGTTCTGATTTTACCAGGTCACCAAAGATGTTCGCGGTTTTTATGAATGCGAGGGGATCCTGTTTGACAGAAGCAAGAGCATTCTTCTGCAACAAATCCTTCATTCCATCCTGAACCTCATAAGTATGTCCCGGCGTTCCGGCCAGTTCCAGGTAGCTGCACCAGGCAGCAACAATAGTAGTAGTATGTTTGATTGCTCCGCCGTTTTCCAGGTTCTCCCGGATTGTGGGTAAAACGAACTTGGGAATTTTGGCCGAGCTTTCCATGCATATCCTGGAGAGATTGTCTTTTATATAGGAATTTCCAAACCGTTGAATAAGGTTATCCTTGTATTTTGTCAGATCAATTCCTTCAACGGTTCCCAGAACCGGGGTAACATCCTTGTCCATAAAACTGCGCAGAAAATCCGCTATCAGGGGTACTTCAACTGCTTCGTCCACCGTATGACAGTCCGATAAGGTACCCAGAAAACCCAGAAGGGAATGACCGGCATTTAGAAGCCGTATTTTCATTTTTTCATAGGGCACCACATCTTTCACAAATTGAGTCCCGACGGTTTCCCACGATGGTCGCCCGTTGGCATAATTATCCTCGATCACCCACTGTATATATGGCTCACAAACTACGGGACATGCATCATCAATTGAAAAAACCGCCTTCAGGTTCTCCTTGTCCTTAAGTGAGGTTACCGGTGTGATCCTGTCTACCATGCTGTTGGGAAATGTAATTTCCTTTTCGATCCAATCCGTCATGAGCGGTTCTGCTTCTTTCACATATGCCAGCAGCATTCGTTTTAACACGACTCCGTTTTGGGGAATATTGTCGCACGATTGAATGGTTAATCCTTTTAAACCCCTGTCCATTCTCCGCTTGAGTGCCCGGGTGAGGTATCCGAATACTGTTTTCGGGGATTCCGGATTCTTCAGATCGGTCTGAATGGAGGGTTCATTGATCAAAAACTCACCTGTTGCCGAATCAAAATTATAACCACCTTCAGTGATGGTGAGAGTAATGATCTTAGTGTAAGGATCCGCCATTTTATCAATAGCCGCCTGTGGGTCATCCGGTGCATAAAGACATTCAACAACAGAGCCGATCACCCTGGCAGAAAGGATTCCATCAGGTTCAGTGATCATCACAGTATACAAGCCATCCTGCTGAACAAGCCAGTCGATTATCTTACGGTCAGTTTCGAGCAATCCAATACCGCATATTCCCCATGTCCCGTTCCCGGGTTTTTGCAGAAGCATATCCGTATAAAGAGCCTGGTGAGCCCTGTGAAAAGCTCCAACCCCAATGTGTACAATTCCGGCTTTTAAAACCGACCGGTCATATTCCGGTAACGTAGCCTCCCGTGGAATAAGGGGGAGGTTATTCGAATTTAATTTGAATAACGGTTGCATAAAAACGCAATTTAATGATCTTGCCAAAAACGTTGAATTTCAACAAAACAGCTGCTACAGCAAATGTAATACGAAAAATAGTTAAATTTGTTAGAATGCAAGCCAGTTTATCATACTTCCTCCCATAATCTTTAAACTTCTTCTTCAATGAAAAACAAAACTCATAAGAAAAAATCAGCCGGTTTAACGCGCCGGAAATTTGTCGGAATGTCAGCAATGGGAGCTGCCGGGTTTACAATTCTGCCAAGCCTTACAATCAATGGGGTGAACTGAAGCTCTAACCTGGATATACCATGAGGATTTTCATTCCCTGTTTAGCATTACTGGCCTCCTGTTCGGCAATTCATATGACTTCCGATAAAATAGAGGAATCGCATTATGCTTTGTATAAACAAAAGGTTCTCCTGGTGCATTCGGTGAAAGCAAAAAAAGTGATTTTCACTAATCCGGCCAATACCCGCTATTATTTTCTTAAAGGAAAACAATATGCCGAAAGATGGGCTCCGGGGGATACTTTTGTAATTGAGAATAACCTGGAAGATTTTTATAAGCTCAAGTATGAACAAAAACAGCAATCCAGATAATATTTGGCAGATCTCTTCGCCTGGCATGCAATGACGCTGAACAGATAACTTATCAATCAACTAATAATGAAATCAATTTATACTCTGCTTATTTTGATAGCCTGTTCAGGCATGCAAACAAGTGCGCAAACCGGTTTATTGATCCCTGTGAGAACGGATGATTCTGAATTGATATTCAGGGTGGGTACAGATGGCAGGCTTTACCAGGATTATTTTGGCAACAGGCTTTCCACAATGAATGATTCAGCCCTCATCCGCACTTCTGAACACCTGGCATATGTTACATCCGGTACAGATAATCTTTTCTCTCCTGCCATACGCATTACACACAATGACGGGAACCCTTCGCTTGAACTGAAATATGTAAGCAATCACGTTGAAAAGCAGGGTGAAGACATTACCATCTCGCATATCCGGATGAAAGATCCGCAGTACCCGGTGGAGGTTATCCTGCATTTTAAAGCTTTTACAAAGGAAAACGTGGTGGAACAATGGACAGAGATCATCCATCATGAAGCCAGGCCCGTAACCCTGTTCAATTATGCTTCATCTATGCTCCATTTTGATGCAAACCACTACTGGCTAACTCAGTTTCATGGTGACTGGGCAGAGGAAATGAAAATGCAGGAAAATGAATTGAGCAGTGGCATCAAGATCATCGATACCAAGCTTGGGGCAAGGGCCCATATGTATCATACACCCGTATTCTATCTATCGTTAAATAAAAAATCTGATGAAAACTCCGGTGAACTCATTGCAGGAACGCTCGGTTGGTCAGGTAATTTTCAGTTTTTGTTTGAGATGGATGAAAAGAATTCCCTTCGCGTTATTTCGGGAATTAATCCCTTTGCGTCGGAATATATTCTTCAACCGGATAAACCGTTCATCACTCCCTCTTTTATATTTACCTGGTCTGACAATGGAAAGGGACAGGCCAGCCGGAACCTGCATAAATGGGCTGTCAATTATGGCATACTGGATGGCAACCAGCCCAGGCTTACCCTTCTGAATAATTGGGAAACCACTTTTTTTGATTTCGATGAAAATAAACTCACCGGATTGTTCGATGATACGAAAAAAATGGGATTGGAATTATTTCTTCTCGATGACGGCTGGTTTGCAAACAAATATCCCCGAAATGATGATAAGGCAGGATTGGGAGACTGGCAGGAGAATAAGGATAAATTGCCAAATGGAATCGGATTTCTTACCAGGGAAGCTGAAAAACGGGATGTGACATTCGGTATCTGGATAGAACCGGAAATGGTCAATCCAAAAAGTGAATTGTATGAAACACATCCAGACTGGATTTTAAAACTGCCTAACAGGCCTGAAAATTATTATCGGAACCAGCTGGTGCTTGACCTAACCAATCCTGAAGTACAGGAATTTGTATACCAGATTGTGAACGGTTTACTGACGAAATATCCGGGAATAGGATTCTTTAAATGGGACTGTAACCGCTTAATGACCAATACATTTTCGCCATTTTTGAAGAATCAGCAGTCACAGCTTTATGTTGATTATGTACTGGGTCTGTACAAGGTGCTTGACCGTCTGCGCCTGGAATACCCCCACATACCCATGATGCTTTGCTCGGGCGGTGGTGGACGGGTTGATTACGGTGCACTGCGGTATTTTACTGAATTCTGGGCCAGTGATGATACAGATCCGGTGGAAAGGGTATATATTCAATGGGGATATTCAAACTTCTTTCCTGCAATTGCCGTTTGCAACCATGTAACCTCCTGGGGCAAACAATCTCTGAAATACCGGACGGATGTTGCCATGATGGGCAAACTGGGATATGATCTGCAGGTAAAAGGATTGACTGAACAGGAACTTGTATTCAGCCAGCAGGCTGTAACTAACTATAAACGGCTCAGTGATGTGATCTGGCGTGGCGATTTGTACAGGATGGTCTCACCCTATGAAGAAAACAGGGCTGTTCTGATGTATGTAAATCACGATAAGTCAAAGGCCGTGCTGTTTTCATATACGTTGAATTCGCGATTCGGGGAATCTTTCAACCGTGTCAGGCTGCAGGGACTTGATGCTGGTAAGTATTATTCAGTAAAAGAGATTAATCTCTTCCCGGGTATACCGAATTCAATTCCGGCAGAAGGGATAACCTGCACAGGGGAATATCTGATGAAGTTAGGATTACAGGTTTCATCAGGCCAGGCTCTGACCAGCACGGTACTTGAGATAACGGCCTTATAGAATGCGTAACTATTATTTACCAGTTTTGTAGCTGATTGACATGCCGGCACCGCGGTTATCCACCATGGTTTTATAGTTGGGAAGTTTGCTGATATATTCATAGAATTCCCGGGCGCCTGACATTTCAATATTGTGAGCTGTAAAACATCCTCCTACCACCAGTTGGGGATCAAGTGCCTTAAAATAATTGGTGTACCAGTCTTTATCTGCATCACTAAAAACAAAGTCGATGGATTCATTCAGTTTCGCAACCAGATCATGGGCGTCACCCAGCCTGGCATCGATGTAATTCGACAAGCCCGCTTTTTCGAAATTGGAAAGTGCTTCCTTATACCGCCGTTCATCAATTTCAAATGTGATCAGCTTGCCTCCATTCTTGCTCAGGGCCCAGGCTAACCATATACTGGAGTGACCCGTGGAAGTTCCAATCTCAACGGCACTCTTGTATTTGTTTTCCATGATAATATCAAATAACAATTTGCCGTCGGTTGCAGGTACATTCATATCCCGCCACATACTCGACTGCTTTTTAAGAAAGTCGTTTACTTTTTTGTCGATTTCGCTTTCAGCCTGTTTCGACTGCGCCCATGAGTGTGCACTCACAAAAAGGAGGCTGATTGCCATGAGTAGCATTATAATAATGCTTTTGCCTGTTTTCATAACCCTTTATATTAAGGCTAAAATCGTCACAATGATTTTAACTGGTATTTCTGTATCAAAATTAAACTTTTTTCGTCGATTATCCATTTTCGTACACCACGTGTATTGAAAGCGTACACTCCTGGTTATGTAACATGAAGCACAAATATAGTCGTATCGTTTTGATAATTAAATATATATATCCGGTGGCATGAATATTGGTTAAGTTCATTGGACATTCTCTCTTTTCTAAAAATATCTGGTGATGTTTACCAGTTTCTTCAAGGTTGCCTTCAGGATATTGGTTCGGGATAAGTTGAATACGCTTATCAATATCTTCGGTCTTGCCATTGGCCTGGCCTTTAGCATCATTATATTCCTTTATGTATACCAGGAAACAAGTTACGATCGCTTTCACAGGGATTCTGACCGGATATTCCGGGTCGGGATCAAAGGAAAAATATCTGACAACCGTTTCAATCATGCCGTTACTCCGGCACCCCTCGCAGAAGCTTTAAAACGTGAAATACCGGGTGTTGAAAATTCCGTTCGTGTTGCACGCTTCGGCGCCTGGCTGGTTCGTCGGGGAGATGTACGGAATAATGAGGATAATATCATATTTGCCGATCGTTCTTTTTTTTCTGTTTTTTCATTTCCCCTGTTGAAGGGAAATGCCGATGATGTGCTAAGTAAGCCAAACAGTATTGTGCTGAGCCGATCCGAGGCATTCACCTATTTTGGAAATGATGATCCGGTTGGTAAGCTGCTGCGCATTGAAAATGACTCTACCTATTACCGTGTAACCGGTGTTATGGAAGATGTTCCGGAGAATTCGCACATGCATTTTGACATGGTCGGCTCTTTATCAACCTTTAGCAAAATGATGCATGACGAACGTTGGGTGATCAATTACCTGTATACCTATTTCAGTGTCATGCCCGGGTCTTCCATGGATACACTGGATGCATACGTGCAGGCTCTGATTCCGAAATATGTTTTACCCGACTATCACAAATTTCTGGGTATAGATCCCAAAAGCGCAGATAACAGCGACGACAGCTATAATTATATTATCCAGCCCATCACAGATATTCATCTCAGATCTACTTTCAATAACGAATATGAACCGGTAGGCAATATTTTATATGTTTATCTTTTTACGGCACTTGCCATCATAATCCTTATACTGTCATGCGTTAATTTTATTACTCTTACTACATCCCGTTCAGCTGATCGTGCCAGGGAAGTCAGTATCCGGAAAATTGCAGGCTCAGAGAAAAACATTCTCATACGGCAGTTTCTTATTGAATCCTCTGTACTTGCCTTTCTTTCTATGTTGCTTGCATTATTTATCACGGAACTTTGCCTTCCTCTTTTCAACCAGTACATGGAACTTGATCTCAAATTATCACAGCTGCTGAATTCATCCGGTGCTTTGTTATTGATCGGTCTGATTCTGGTCATTGGACTATTTTCGGGAATTTATCCTGCGCTTCGTTTTTCATCCTTCGAACCATTGGATGTGCTGCAGAACCACCGGCGCAAATTGGCAGGAAGAAACTATTTCAGGTCAGGACTGGTTCTCTTTCAGCTTTTTATCACTATCGGTGTCATAACGATGACAGGCATAGTGATGGGACAGTACAAATACCTGATCCATAAAGACCTTGGTTTTGACAAGGAAAATCTGCTGATTATCAGACGGCCTGATGGACTTAAAAATCAGCTCGAAGAATACAAGAAACAGATCAGCCAGTATCCGGGTGTAGTTACTGTAACCAACAGTACCAGCATACCCGGAAGTATCTTTCCCAGGATTCCCTATTATCTGGAGGGTACATCAGTAACCAGGAATTATGCCGCTTCTCATATTTTTATCAGTTATGACTATGACTCAGTATATCAACTCACCTTAGCATCAGGCAGATTTTTTGATAAAGTCTATCCCGGGGATTCAACTGCCTGCGTGATCAATGAATCCATGGCACGAAAGCTTGGAGAAAAGGAACTGGTAGGAAAGAATCTGATTCAATTGGCTGCTATTCCCCGGAAAACGCACAATTACAGGATAATCGGCATTGTAAAGGATTTTAATTTTGAAGTACTTGAAAATCCGGTAGCTCCAATGGTGATGGTGCTTATGCCGGGAAACCTTGAAGGATATCTCACAGTAAGGCTTCATGCAGGTGATCCGGCCCCGGTAATTCAGGATTTAAAATCAACGTGGGAAAAATTTTCCGCAGCCTACCCGTTTGTCTCTTATTTCCTCGATCGCGACCTGCAAAACCGTTATAACCGGGTGAGAGAAACCGGACGTATTTTCTCCGTTTTATCGATCGTAGCCATGCTCATCGCCTGTCTGGGTTTATTCGGACTTGTTTCGTATACCTACAGCCGGCGTGGATTTGAAATGGGTGTAAGAAAAGCAATGGGTGCGGATCCGGGAACCATTATATTATTCGAAGTACGAAATATTATTCTGCTGCTATTGGTTTCATCCATCCTTGCCTGGGTTGGAGTTTATTTCCTTGTAGATTCATGGCTTACAGGATATGCATATAAGATCAGCCTGAATGCATTCTATTTCTTCGTCCCGTTTACAGCAGTTCTGATTATATCGCTGGTTACGGTATATTACCAGGCCTATGTTGCGGCACATTCCAATCCTGCCCCGGCGCTAAAATACGAATAGCAGTGAGGGGAGCCGGAATAATTCAGTTTTTAAAGATATTTGGCCCAATAGTACTGCCTGGGTTCGGCATCATGAAATCCCAGGCTGTTATATAAATACTTTGCATTGTCATTATCTTCCCTGACTTCGAGAGTGACTTTTGAGCATCCAAGTTCATGTGCCTTTTCAATTACCCTTGACAGCATCAACCGGCCTAATCCTTTATTGCGCCAGTCACTTGTTACAATAACATCATGAATATTCACAAAGGGTTTTACAGTGAATGTGGCAAAATTAATGAAGCAGTTTGTCAATCCCACATACCGGTCTCCAGCCTTTGCCAGCACTATAAGTTTTGATTCATGCCTGCGCAGGCCCTCCACAAGTGCTGCTTTTTGTTCCTCGGTATAGGGGATCCCATCACCCATCTTATCGGAAATATATTCATTCATTAAACTCACGAGAGCCCTGCAATGGTCAGGATTATTGAAATCGCAGGGAATAATTTCTACATTGTCAGTAATCATAAGATGCTTTTATGAATTGTGTGGCCAAAGTACAAAACAATGTGCTAATGTGCTAATGTGCTAATGTGCTAATATGCTAATATGCATAATGTGCTAATGTGCTAATGTGCTAATATGCTAATGTGCTAATGGCTGACGCGGCTATATGAGACTTCATTTACTGCATGACTGCCTTTTTTTTAGCAGTAATCAAGCCGCGTCAGCTAATTGGCATATTGGCATATTAGCATATTAGCACATTATAAATATCTTTGTGTCCGTTAAAAGATAATGTTTTGTAAATGGAGGACATCCGGAATTTTTGCATCATAGCCCACATTGATCACGGTAAAAGCACATTGGCTGACCGTCTCATACAATTAACCCATACCCTGGCAGACAGGGACTTTCAGGACCAGGTGCTAGATGACATGGACCTTGAACGCGAACGCGGAATTACGATCAAGAGCCATGCCATTCAAATGGAATATGAGCTGGATGGAAAAAATTATATACTAAACCTGATTGATACCCCGGGACACGTTGACTTCTCATATGAAGTATCGCGTGCCATTGCTGCTTGTGAAGGTGCCCTCCTGGTGGTAGATGCTACCCAGGGAATCCAGGCGCAAACCATTTCAAATCTTTACCAGGCTGTGGATCATTATCTGGAGATCATCCCGGTATTGAATAAAATGGACATGCCCAGTGCCATGCCTGAGGAAGTTAAGGATCAGATCGTTGACCTCACCGGTTGCAAGCGGGAAGAAATTCTGGAGGTTAGTGCCAAGACAGGACAAGGAGTTGAGGCCATCCTGGCAAGGATCATCGAGCGCATTCCGCCTCCAAAGGGTGATGCCGAGGCACCGCTCCAGGCTCTTATATTCGATTCAGTATTTAACTCATTCCGCGGCATATACGCCTATTTCAAAATCATGAACGGAACCATCCGCAAGGGGGACCATGTTAAATTCGTGAACCAGGGAATGGACTATTATGCCGATGAGATCGGTGTGCTTAAATTGCGGTTTGAACCTCAGAAAGAACTGAAGGCCGGAAATGTAGGTTATATTATTTCCGGAATCAAATCGGCCAAAGAAGTTAAGGTGGGTGATACGATCACACAATATGACAGGCAATGTGATAAAGCCATTGCCGGTTTCGTGGAAGTTAAACCCATGGTTTTTGCCGGGATATATCCGATTGATGCAGATGATTATGAGGAATTGCGGGCTTCACTTGAAAAACTTCAGCTCAATGATGCTTCTCTTTCATTTATTCCGGAATCATCAGCTGCCCTTGGATTTGGATTCCGTTGCGGTTTCCTGGGATTGCTGCATATGGAAATAGTACAGGAACGGCTTGATCGCGAATTCAATATGGATGTGATCAATACAGTACCCAACGTATCTTACCAGGTTATTACGAATAAGGGCGAAACCATTGATGTGCATAACCCTTCAGGACTACCCGACCAGACCTATATTGACATCATCGAAGAGCCCTATATCGAAGCAGAGATCATCTGCCAGAGTGATTATGTGGGTCCGGTAATGAAACTATGCATTGATAAGCGTGGAGTGCTGAAGAATCAAATATACCTCACCACCAACCGCATCGAACTCCGTTTCGAAATGCCGCTTGCCGAGATTGTATTTGACTTCTATGATAAGCTGAAAAGTATTTCAAAAGGTTATGCCTCATTCGACTACCATTACACTGGCTATAAGCCAGCAAACCTCGTAAAACTGGATATCCTGCTGAACGGGGATATGGTGGATGCCCTTTCCTCACTTATCCATCGTGATAATGCCTATGCGTTCGGACGGAGAATATGTGAAAAATTGCAGGAACTGATCCCCCGGCAGCAGTTTGATATAGCTATTCAGGCGGCCATCGGTGCCAAGGTAATTGCAAGGGAAACTGTGAAAGCCGTGAGAAAGGATGTTACGGCTAAATGTTACGGTGGGGATATTACCCGGAAAAGAAAGTTGCTGGAAAAACAAAAGAAGGGGAAAAAACGGATGCGGCAGATTGGTAATGTGGAAGTGCCCCAGTCAGCCTTCTTAGCTGTGCTGAAACTGGATTGATGCCTGTATCCAGTATTGATTCAATACGTGTATTGCACAAAATCAAACACGCGTAACGGTAAATTGAGAGATTGCCAAAAAGTAACCACAGAGTTAAAAGCAGAGATGAGCTTAACGATACTCTGAGGACACAGAAATCTCATTGCATTCGATTGACCGTTTCATAGAATGGATTCGCATAATCTGCGAAATTTGCGTGAATCTGCGAGAAATAAAGTCCCGTTAAAATTTTATATGTGCGAAATTTGCGAGAGATTGGTTTATTTCGGTTTGAAATCCAGCCCGGACCTCCAAGCAGGACCCAATTTGCGACCCACCCTGAAATAATTGTTTGAATTGATCGAGAAGAGGATAGGATCCAGTTTGCGTATATAGGGACGCCCGTTCTTCAGGTATTTTTTTTCGGTATATGACTCAACAATTTCTCCGATATAGATCTCGCAGTCATTCCCCAGGTCGATTGATTTTACCACAGTACATTCAAGGTTCAGGGGAGTTTCCCTGATCATGGGTGCATTGGGCAGTTTTCCGTAAAATATGTCAAAAAGGCCTGATTTGTCTATCGTATTGCCCGAATTAATACCAAGATAATCAGTGATTTTCAACATGCGGGTATTAGGGATATTGACGCTGAAGCACCCGTTTTCCTTGATTCCCCTGTTTGAATAATGCTTCTCGATGAGTGCAATTGAGATCATAGCAGGGCGGTGCTGAATAATTCCACAGTACGAAACAGTAATAAAGTTGGGCTTTCCTTCGATCTGGGTCCCGATAATCACCGTGGGCATCGGATACAAAAAAGGATAGGCCCCCATTGTAATTTTTTCCATAAACCTGACCTTCCTATTTAACTGCCATTTTAATTGAGATTGACAACTCCTTCAATTGCTCTGATGATATTTCCCCGGGTGCATCCGCCATCACATCACGGCCAGCGTTGTTTTTAGGAAAAGCAATAACATCCCGGATCGAGTCTTCCCCGGCAAAAAGCGAAACAAGCCGGTCCAAACCAAATGCGATTCCACCGTGAGGAGGTGCGCCATACCGGAATGCCTGCATTAAAAATCCAAACTGGTTCTCTGCCTCAGCATCCGTAAATCCAAGAACCTGGAACATTTTCTTCTGGAGTCCCTCTTCATGTATCCGGATGGATCCGCCTCCAATCTCAACTCCATTTATCACACAGTCATATGCATTGGCCCTGACCCTGGCCGGATCTGAACTGAGTAATTCAATATCTTCCGGTTTGGGTGAGGTAAATGGATGATGCATGGCATAAAACCTTTTGCTTTCCTCATTCCATTCAAGTAATGGAAAATCAAGCACCCATAATGGTTTGTATACGCCTTTTTCCCTAAGTCCAAGCCGGCTTCCCATTTCTAATCTAAGCTCGCTCAGAGCCCTAAGTGCAGGCATATGCTCACCTGCCATGACCAGCAAAAGATCTCCTTCGACTGCACCTGCAGTGGCTGCTATTTTCCGTAATTCATCCGGGGTATAAAATTTATCCACGGACGACTTGAAGGAACCGTCCGGATTACAACGGATATAAATTAATCCCTTCCCCCCTATCTGCGGTTTTCTTATGAACTCGGTCAATTCATCAAGCTGCTTCCGTGTATATTCTGAACAGCCCGGGGCTATGATACAACCAATATATTCCGCGCTGTCAAATACGGCAAAATTCTTTCCCTTTACGTGATTTGTGAGGTCCTTGAATTCCATTCCAAACCGGATATCCGGTTTATCATTTCCATATTTTTCAATTGCTTCAGCAAAGGTCATCCGGTGAAAAGGCTCACTAAAACCGATACCCTTCACGCTGCTGAATAAATGCTTTATCAATCCTTCAAAAACATTCAGTACGTCCTCCTGGTGAACAAACGACATTTCGCAGTCGATCTGGGTGAATTCAGGCTGGCGGTCAGCCCGCAGATCCTCATCCCTGAAACATTTCACAATCTGCATGTACCGGTCAAAACCAGCCACCATCAGCAACTGTTTGAAGGTTTGCGGTGATTGGGGCAGTGCATAGAACTGTCCGGGATTTACACGGGATGGCACTACAAAATCACGCGCTCCTTCGGGCGTGGATTTAATAAGAACCGGGGTTTCCACCTCAATAAAATGCTGGCTGTTTAAATAATTCCTTGATTCAAAAGCCATCTGATGCCTCAGTAACAAGTTATGTTGAAGGGGAGGTCTTCTCAAATCGAGATACCGGAATTTCATCCTGAGTTCATCACCACCATCCGATTCTTCTTCAATTGTAAAAGGGGGCGTTAGTGAACTATTCAACACTTTCATGCGCTCTACCTGGATTTCAATATCTCCTGTAGGCATTTTGGGATTCTTGTTGCTTCTTTCCCTAACAAGTCCTTCAACCTGTATCACGAATTCCCTTCCCAGCCGGCGGGCTTCATTGCAAAGGGCAGGATTTGTGTCCATGTTAAAGACCAGTTGTGTTAAGCCGTACCTGTCACGTAAATCGATAAACGTCATTCCACCCAGGTCACGTGACCGTTGTATCCATCCGCTCAAAGTTACGCTTTTAAGGGCATCTTCTATTTTTAACTCGCCGCAGGTATGTGTTCTGTACATTGTAATTGAAGTTAGTAGAATGCGAAAATATGAATTTAATTACAATATTTGCCAAGTGATTGCTCATACAGCGCAGAAATCAGATGCTCTACAAGCCACAAAAAACAAATTGAAATGAAATTGTTCAGTGACGAATATTTTATGAATGAGGCCTTTAAGGAAGCCCGGCATGCACTTCAAAAAGATGAGGTGCCTATTGGAGCGGTGATTGTGTGGAATAACCGCATCATTGCAAGGGCCCATAACCTGGTGGAAACCCTGAATGATCCAACCGCTCATGCCGAAATGCAGGCATTTACCTCAGCTACCAATACTATTGGCGGAAAATACCTGGATGAATGCACGATGTATGTTACCGTAGAACCGTGTGTGATGTGCGCAGGCGCTGCATTCTGGACACAGCTGGGCAAAATTGTATATGGGGCTACTGATGAAAAACGCGGATTCACCCTGGTCCGGCAATCCTTGCTACACCCTCGGACAGTGGTGCAGGGTGGCATCATGAACAGGGAATGCAGTGAACTGGTGAAGAATTTCTTTGCAGGGAAGAGATGAACCCAAATGCTGCACGAGATCTGTAAATCCTATTTACTATCCTTCTTCAGTTTAACATCAACCAGTTTCTCCAGCAGATCAGGAACTTTTTCGAAAACCGACTGCAATCCCTTTGACCGGGAAATACTGATCATTGAAATTTCATCCCCTCTTGAAACCAGGAAGCCAAGCGGTTCTATGCCCAAACCGGCCCCAGCCGCTCCCGCCTGGCCGAGGTTGCTTTTGCTGCTTTCACCGGATCCTCCGCCACTGCCAAATCCCATGCTGACTTTAACTACCGGTACGCATTCAAATTCACCTAATTTGAAAGATTCACCAATAACCGTTTCCGTTTTGGACATTGTTCTCAACTGGTCAATGACCTTGTTGAGCATTTCATCGAGATTGAATTCCATCTGTGCAGTTTTTAGTTAATATGAATTATCCTTTTGGCAAAATTCCAGAGAAAAATCCTCACCACATTCCAGAGGTTATTCTCAACATCAAGCACCAGGGCAAAATTTCCTGCATAATTAATATTGAGATTAATTCCTGGTCTCTTGCTCATGAGTTCAAAAACAGGGTAAAGGTTTGCATTAATTATTACGTTTCGCGTATCCAGGTCAAGATAGAGTATTCTGAGCTTTGATTTTTTAACTGACTGCCAGGCAACATTTATCAGGAATTTCAGGCGGTTCCAGCTCATTATGTTAACCCTGCTCTTTTTATTTGATTCCTTTTTCTTTGCAGGTTGCCCGTTTTTATTCTGCAAGGGGTACCAGCTAAATCTCAGATAAAAAAAATAAAGTGTTACCGAGATGAGTTTTTCTTCGTCCAGATCAATGTTCAACCGTAAAATTCCAGCCTTTCCATGAAGGTGCTGCCCCTCTTCCGGGTTAATTCTGACATGGATGGGCATGAATAACACGCTCAGCAGCAGAACCAGGAATATGACTAATACTATGTACAATGTGTCAATGTGCTAATATGCTAATGTGCTAATATGCTAATATGCTAATGTGCTAATATGCTAATATGCTAATGTGCTAATATGCTAATGAGTCTTGCAGTCTTGCAGTCAATTGTCTTCGGAATTCACCGTTGGGTGTTCGATGTTCAGTGTTATTTAAGGCAAAATAACACCGAACAAAGCCTGTCCCGACTTTTGTCGGGGGAACACCGAATTTCGAATCTCGAAGACATCATAGCCTGCAGCCTTCAGACTGCAGCCTGCTAACAAATTTACATAAAATCCGATTCATTAACGGGTTTTGAAATAACAACTTAATTAGTGTACTTTTATGGACGATTATACTAATTTTCCTGATACATGCCGATTATTCCTTCAAAAAGTAAAATCCTGTTTTTGTTGCTCTTCCTTGGTTTCTGCTTTGTATTATCCCCGGATCTCTCTGCCCAGGATTCTCTTAAGGTAAGCTCTGATACCGGGTGTGTGCAGAAGGAACTGGGGGACGTGCTTCGGGCTGCCCTGCACAAGTCACCAAAAAATAAGCCGGAAGCGAGCGGGTCGCTTCTTCTGCTTCCCATAATCGGATCTAATCCTGCAACAGGATTTATGGTGGGCGTCGGGGGGCAATATGCTTTTAAAATGAGCGGAAGCACCCTGTATTCTAATTTTTCAGGAAGTGCCCAGTTTACCACGAAATCACAGGTGATATTCATGCTGAAAAATAATGTATATACAAGGTCAAACAGGATTTTTTTCAGTGGTGACTGGCGGTATCTTATTTATTCGCAATCTACATACGGGTTAGGGACCAACGCGCCGGTTGGTGGCATTATCGATTATCAGTACAATTTATATGGCACTTCAACTACCGAAGATTCTCTGACACAACCCATGAAATTTAATTTTGGCAGGTTCCACCAATCGGTATCCTACAAAATAACTCCTGGTTTATATGCAGGATTGGGATTCTATTTTGATTCTTACTCCAAAATCAAGGATGAAAAACTCAGGCTGACCCCACCGGATACTTTCCTGACAAGTCACTACCTGTACAGCACGCATTATGGCTATAACACATCGAAGTATTCCGTGTCCGCATTAAACGTAAAGGTAGTATATGACACGCGCGACAATATGATTAATCCTTACCGTGGGATCTATGCCATGGCAAGCTGGCGCGGTGGTTTTGAGTTTTTGGGCAATAAAAATTACTCGAATCTTACACAAATAGAATTCCGGGCCTACCAGAGTTTTTCAAAGAGCAATCCGAGGCACCTTCTCGCTTTCTGGCTTATGGGTGACTTTTCGCCGGCTGGTGAACTTCCCTATCTTGTGTTACCCGCAACCTCATATGATCAACGCGGAAGAAGCGGACGTGGATACACACAGGGACGATACCGGGGGGCTAACCTGGTTTACGGGGAGGCTGAATACCGGTTCCCTATTTCAAGGTGCGGAGGGATCCTGGGGGGAGTTGTATTTGTGAACGGTACCACTTCGGATAATCCAACCCTGGATCTGGGACTGTTTGAATCCATTAAACCCGGTTATGGCGCCGGATTACGGATCATGGTCGATAAACGATCACGAACAAATCTTGCCGTGGATATCGGATTTGGCAACAAATCCTTCGGGTTTTACCTGGCCGCATCGGAGGTATTCTGAGAAAAAACAGGGCGTAACTGTATTTATTATTTTTCCCCGAGCAATATTTTTTTTATTTCATTGAGTTCGGCTATTTTCTCCTTGCCTACTTTCGGATATTTCAAATCGAGAGCATCGAGGGAATTGATAATAGCTGAAGCGATCACAATACGTGCATACGCTTTGTTATCGGCGGGCACAACATACCACGGCGCTTTTTTTGTAGAGGTATTCCGTATCATATCCTCGTAGGCATTCATATAATCCTTCCAAAAGGTCCTTTCTTTGGCATCGGCAGTGCTGAACTTCCAGTTCTTATCGGGATTATCGATCCGTTCAATAAACCGTTTCTTTTGTTCATCCTTTGAAACATGAAGGAAGAATTTAACAACTATGGTTCCGTTCCGGTACAGGTATTTCTCAAAATTCCGGATATCCTTGAAGCGCTCTTTCCAGATTTCTTTTGTAATCAGTTTTTTATCCAGCTTTTGGGCTTGCAGAATTTCCTCATGGACCCTCACAACAAGCACTTCTTCATAATAGGAACGGTTAAAAATACCAATACGGCCTCTTTCCGGCAATTGTCGCTGGCAACGCCATAAAAAATCATGATCAAGCTCTTCCGCACTGGGAGCCTTGAAAGATGTAACCTGGCATCCCTGGGGGTTGATACCCGACATAACATGTTTGATGGCGCCATCCTTGCCGGCTGCATCCATTGCCTGGAAAATAAGCAATACTGACCATTTATCCTGGGCATACAGGATATCCTGCATGGCGGCCAGTGCTTCCACACCCAATTGCAGAGTTTGGTTTATCAACGGCTTATCTTCAGAATCCAGATCAATTTTGGCTTCAGTTTCATAATCCTTCAACCGGAACTTATCCCTGTCATCCACGCGATATTGTGCTGAAAACTTCCTTGCCCGTTCAACCAGTTCCTTTTTTTTAAGATTGCTGGCGTCAATCAGCTTCGATTTTACCTCTGATTTCAATTTATCAGAACTTTTACTTTTTGAAGTGTTTTTTTTACCCATGATTACCGTGTTTTTTATTTGAGCGAAATCAAAATTTCATTCCAACACCAAGCATCACAGAATTTACAAATCCATCCACATAGGCAGTATTGGACATGTAATCCCATTCATATTCTAAATTTACGAATATTTTTTCATTGATTGTCTTCGAAACACCCAAACCTGCACCGCCAAAGAATCCGGCATCCCAATCGTTTATTTCGGCCAGGTCCCCGGTTCTTTTATAATGAGAAAAATGAATTCCAAGTGCCCCTTTCAGGTAGCCTTTGACAGATCCTTTACCGACGGATATTTTCGGAGCATAATAGACAGGCAGAGTAGTAAGTTTATATTCTGCATTATTTAACTGTGAGTCATCAGTTGCTGAAGTGTGAATATATCCAAAAGAAAAACCATGGGAGAACATGCCCCCTTGTGGGTTAAAATCATATAAGGCATTGATTCTGAAACCACTGGCATCAATATCACTATTCTCAATATTTGTAAATACATAACCTCCACTGAGAATGAGACTGTTTTCCTGGGCCATGGCACCCGTAAAAAAAATACATGATAAGAAAAGGAAAATTGCTTTTTTCATAATTAAGAGTATAAAAGGTTTAAGAATTCTTTGTTATTTGCCTGTACCGGCGGTAGCCGGTTTTCCAACATAACCGTTGTAGGAAATCGGGCTGCGGTTACCACTGATTATGGTAAGTGTTGAACTGCCTGAAAACTGAACGACCAGGGTGATCTTGTAATAGTCTCCTGCCTCTTTTACCGCTGCGGAAAGCTGGTAATTCTTTTTTTTCTTTTCGATTGTATAATCGTCCGGCTTCCCCTTGAATTTCAGACCGGCATCGGAAGTACTGGCATAAGCCACGCTGCTGTTTGCCCTGCCGAAATAGGGCATATCGCTGTCTATTAGATCAGGGTGAAACTTTACAAAGTTTGGCCGGCTTGTCAGGCTTACCGTTCTATACCCGGTGGGATAGGCATCTGTCCCGACAAAAACAAACTCTTTTGAATTGAGCAATTCCTCAATTTGTTTCTGGACTTCCAGTTTTTGCGCTTCTTTGGCTTCTTTGCTGGATACTTCCTGGGAAAAGGCATTTATTCCGACACTCAGGAAAAGAATAAAGATAAGAAGAAGTTTTGTATTCATAGTTAAAAGTTTAAGGTTACGGGGTGATGTCATTTTATACTTCATCAATACGGCATGGATGCCCGGGTAAAATAAGCCGACAAGATATTGCTTCAAATCCATAAGTTGAATATTTTATTTTATAAACCTACTGACCCGACAAAATGTTGAGCAAGGTGCCTATAATTTCAAGCAGGGGGTACTTTAGCAAAAGCAATGGCAACATCGGAATAATGCATGATCCCGCAATGGAAAGGATGAGATTCCGGCTGGTCGGTATAACCCGCATACTCTTAATAATACTAACGCTGTTATTCAGGTCTGCCAGGGATTGAATATCCCCTGTACCCAATTGTTCCTCTCCCGACGGGTTTTCTCCCCGTATCCATTTACGGTCAAAAGCATCTACATAATGATGGGCCATTACCATGTATTCGTTCAGCCCTGTGACCTTGGCTTTCCAAAGTTTGCTTGAGAATATATACAGCGGGCAGATAAACAAAACGGCGCTTAAAAGGATTACTATAGGTACTAAATGATACAGATCTTCAAAACGCATGGTCCCTGCCGAAATATTCTCGGCAAAGGCAGTTGAAAATATGGCAGAAGAAGCCAGAACGATAGGGGCAAAATGCAATTGTACAACCTCCAGGAAGCCCAGTCCGGCAGCGCCATCGGGATGTGTCGGAACAAGGTGAAGCTTTAATTTCTGGACCCTGTAAAGAAAGTACCACCAGAGGATCAGCGTCCACATCCATCGCAGGGTTATATAACGGAAAAGTGGCAGACAAAAATAGACGTACCAGAACCGGGTATCAGCGTGTTTCAATAGTTCATTCAATGTGTCCATGGCACCAGTCCTTCCGGGAAAACTAAAAAGCATGGGTAAGATAATGGCAGCCAGGACAAAAAGGATCTCAAGCATCCAATTATTTTTCAACCGGTCAATTTTACGGATATCCTTTGATAATTGGGGCAGAGAATCTTCCGGGACCATTCCGGAATCCGTAATGTTATGAACGAATTCCGCCATTCTCGGGACCACCCAGGTTTCGGCAAGAAACAGCAGGGGAAGAGCCACCAGTAAACGTACATGAGCACCGATATAGTGGATCGAAAAGGCAAATGGCAGCATTCCATGCACTAATACAAAGATCATCAAAATGCCCCAGGTAAACAAGCCCAGCGCTATTCCAAAGGGGAATGTCCTGGTCCCTTTTACCAGGCCAAGCTTGCCGCCAAGCCAATATAGCGGTCCCCCAAGGAGGATAAATTCCGGAACGTTGTTATCTTTTTGCATAAGCTGATATTTCATGTAATATAGTTAGCGATAGGTTGATTCTCATGTCAAATTATGGCCTTGCAATCCGGAAGCCATGTACATTTTTCCCACTGTCCCGTTTATTTTCACGGATAATGCAACGGAATCCCACATGGCTCATTCCCGTATCGATCATTTGCGGGGATCGTGCTGCCGGGCGATACCGCAGGCAGTAATTGGGTGCACATAAATGAGACCCGCCCTTGAGTACTTTGCGGGGAATCTTAAATCCGGGTTGTTGCGGATCATAGCTTTTTTCAGGCGTAACCACCCTTGGATTAAGCATGGGAGTGCAGCAGGGCTTGCTGATCTCGACACCCCGACGGGGTATATACCAGTCACAGGTCCATTCCCATACATTGCCGGCCATATCGTAGAGGCCATACCCGTTCGGAGCAAATGATCCTATTGGGGATGTCCGTTCATACCTGTCAACAAGCAGGTTTTGCCACGGGAACTCTCCCTGCCAGGTATTAGCCATTGGATTAGTAGCGGAAGGATCCTCATCACCCCAGGTGAAGTTTTTTCCATCCAGTCCCCCGCGGGCGGCATATTCCCATTCAGCTTCAGTTGGAAGTTCTTTGCCGGCCCATTTTGCATAGGTTTCAGCATCTTCATAGGCGACATGCACTACAGGGTGCTGTTCCAAACCGTCCAGGGACGAGTCCGGGCCATAGGGATGATTCCAGGATGTTCCGGGAATCCACGACCACCAGTTGGCAAAATTGTTCAGATCAACCGGCCCGGGTGTTTTATGAAAAAGCAGTGCACCCGGGGCCAGGCTTTCCGGGGGAAGCTCGGGAAATATAGCCGGATCGAGCGGTCGTTCAGCCACGGTAATATACCCGGTTGAAGCCACAAAACGCGCAAACTCTGCATTGGTAACAACAAATTTATCAATCCAGAAACCGTCCACACTGACCTTCTGCACCGGACGTTCCTCGGGATAGAAATTTTCTGAACCCATGGCAAATGTACCTCCCGGGATAAATACCATGTCTGTTATATAGGCCTGGTTTTCTGTCATTTGTATGATACAAAAGTTAACCCCCATCAGACAATTACCTGATGGGGGAACTTTTTTGCCATTATTGTCGTGCCATAGCCATGCGGATGGCATCTTCGGCTTTAACCAGGTGATCCGAATTTTCAGCAGCATCCAGAATGGCAAGCTGAACGCCCTTGATCTCCCCGTTGAAACGGTTGCCGAGCGGGCCGTAATCCGGTGATACCTGGGCTCCTGAATCTTCCCCCACATCAAGGCCGTCATCTGCAGAAAAAATCATAGCCAGGGTAGCGGCAATGTCTCCTTCACCCACTTTCTTGCCATCGGTGTAAAGAGTTACTTTGCCGCCCTTACCAAGGCCGCCGCCGGCATAGGCGAATTCCATGCGAACCTGGTGCTGGCCTTCCGGAATTACTCCACCTTCAACAAAGAAGTGTTTTAAGCCACCCCAGTTATAGCAATACTTCAATTTACCGTCGATTGCATACAGGCTCCATCCGCCGATGTTAGCGCCCTGGGAAATGATCACACCTTTAGCGCCGCCCTTTGGTACAATGATTTCAGCTGTAACGGAATGTGATTTGTTCTTAATACTCAGTACACAATTTTCAGACAGGCGTCCCATGCCCCCGAATAAGAGTTGCGTTTTCCCCTTGATAAGAATGGGCCGGCCGGCCGTGTCTGGGTTGATTTTTTCCATAAAACGGTCATCAATAGGCAATACCTTGTATCTTGTTGCTTCAATCAGCCACAGCCGCTGCAATTCATGTAGTTTTTCCGGCATTTCCTTTGATAAGTCTTTTGCCTGGCTCCAGTCTTTAGTTGTATCATAGAGTTCCCAGACATCATCATCCAAAGCTGCCTTTACTTCTGTTATCCATGGGGTTACATGTTTTGTGACAGCTGTCCAGCCTTTATGATAGATTCCCCGGTTGCCGAACATTTCGAAATACTGAGTCTCATGAAATTCCGGGGCTTTGCCATAATCGAAGGCCTGGAGCATGCTTGTACCTTCAATTGGATCCTGCTGGATTCCTTCTACTGATTCCGGCTGGGGAATACCGGCTGCTTCGAGGATTGTCGGGGCCACATCGATGACATGGGAGAATTGGGAGCGAATTTCACCTTTGGCCTTAATTCCTTTGGGCCAATGCACGATGGTGCCATTCCGCGTGCCACCAAAATGCGAAGCTACCTGTTTCGTCCACTGGTACGGGGTGTTCATGGCATGTGCCCAGCCAACAGCATAGTGATTGTAGGATTCGGTGCCACCCAGTTTTTCGATACGTTCCATAAGATATTCCGGGGTCTCAAAGCCCTGAAGACCATTAAAATAGCTCATTTCATTAAAACAGCCATTTATGCCGCCTTCGGCAGAGGCTCCATTGTCGCCGATAATATAATAAATGAGCGTATTGTCAAGAACACCAAGTGTCTTTAACCCATCAACCAACCGCCCCACATGGTGATCGGTGAATTCCAGAAATCCGGCATATACTTCCATTTCCCGGCGGAGGACCGGTTTAAAGGCTTCGGGAGTCTCATCCCAGGATGGGATCTCCTTATGACGGGCAGAAAGCTCACAATCGGCCGGGATAATACCCAGTTTTTTCTGGCGGGCTATTGTTTCCTCGCGCAGTTTATCCCATCCCTGGTCGAATTTGCCTTTGTATTTGTCGGCCCATTCTAAGGGTACATGATGGGGTGCATGAGTTGCCCCGGGAGCGAAATAAGCGAAGAACGGCTTATCCGGAGCCAGGGATTTCTGCTGGCTGATCCAGTTCATGGCCTTGGTCGTCATGTCGTCTACCAGGTGATATCCCTCTTCGGGTGATTTATCGGGTTCGACTGGGGTTGTGCCTGAATAGAGCGTGGGGTACCATTGGTTTGCTTCCCCCCCTATGAACCCATAGAAGTATTCAAAACCGCCTCCTCCAGTTGGCCATGCATCGAACGGGCCGGCCTGGCTGGTCTGCCACACAGGCACTTCATGGCACTTACCGAATTGGGCTGTGCTGTATCCATTCAATTTAAGTGTTTTTGCCAGGGGCGATATGGTATTAGGCAGTACGGAGCAATAGCCGGGTGCACCGGTAGCAATTTCCGTGATGCCTCCCATCCCGGCCGAATGGTGATTGCGGCCCGTTAATAGCGCCTGCCTTGTGGGAGAACATAGGGCGGTTGTATGGAAACGGTTGAATTTCAAGCCTTCAGCCGCCAATTTTTCTGCATTGGGTGTATAACAGGGACCGCCGAATGCACTGGCAGAACCGAAACCCGCATCGTCGATCAGCACGATCAGTACGTTCGGGGCCCCTTCAGGGGGACGTAACTGCTCAATCGGGGGAAATTTACTGTCCGGATCCTTTGCATCATAGGCAATGAACCGCGGCCGTGTGGTGTTCCGCATCGGTAGATGCGAACGATGTTTTTTGTCTGGAGTACTCATAATCAGGTTCTTTTTATGTATTGGTTGTTATTCACATTTGATAGAAATTACTGTTTTTTCAGCATGACGCCATCTGCAGGTTTACCCTGGCGTATTAATCCGGCCATTATTCTCATTTTGGGATCGGTGTGCCTGAAAAACATCTTATATCCCTCACACAGGTAATTCAAACCTGCCTCCCCGTCCGGCGTTTCAGTAAAACGGTTTTTCGGGCACTCCCCGTTACAAATGCTTAACACCTCGCAATCCCTGCAATAACGGGGAAGGGAATCTCTTTTGTCCAATCCGAATTGCCGTTGTTTCTGCGAAGCAACAAGTTCGATCAGGGGAGTGTTCAAAATATTCCCAAGGAAATGATCCGGTTCAACGAAATGGTCACAGGAATACAGGTCCCCGTTATGCTCCAATGCAAGGCCCAATCCGCAGGTCGGGGCAAATACGCATACTGTTCCGGCCATATCAAGCCATCCGGCCAGGGCGCCATCAAAATTCAGAACAAAAGTCCTTCCCACATCCCTCCTCACCCATTCATCGAAAATGGCAGACATGAATTTCCCCCACTGATCCGGTCGGACAGTCCGGTCAGTAACGGTATTTCCCTCCTGGTATCCCGTATTATTAACCCGTTCAACAATTGGAATGAATTGAATAAAATCTGTTTTCAATATATCCCTGAAATAATGATATACTTCCAGGGGATGGTCCCCGTTTTTAGAATTAACCGTACACAGGATATTGAATTCAACCCGGTGCTTCTGCAGCAACTTCGCTGCCTTTTCCACATTGTCAAACGTTCCGTGGCCTCCCTTATCCTTCCTGTAAAAATCATGCAGGTGCCGTGGCCCGTCCATGCTAAGACCAATCAGGAATTTATTGTCATGAAAGAATTTGCACCAGTCATCATTCAACAGGATACCATTGGTTTGGAACGTATTTTCGATAACAGTACCCGGTTTCCTGTATTTCTGCTGTAATTCGAGGGAATGCCTGTAGAAGTCAAGGCCCATCAGGGTGGGCTCCCCACCCTGCCAGGCTATGGAAATGGAAGGTGATTTATGCGATTCCAGGAGCTGCCGGATGTAAGCCTCATGCACCTCTTCCGTCATCCGGAAATGACTTCCCGGGTACAGCGCTTCCTTTTTCAAAAAGAAACAATAATCACAACCCAGGTTGCACGTTGATCCTGAAGGCTTGGCCATTATATGAAATGACCCGGGAATTTCCACTGGCATGCTCACGCTTTTTTCCTTCCTGATTCTACATTCCGTATACTGCAGCCGGATAAATTAATCCCTTGCAAACGCACCTGCCGCTTCTTTTTCAAGGTCAAGGTATTGGGTTTTCTCAATGGTGATTCCCACCCCGAGGATGGTTCCTCCCTTGAATTCACCGGGGGTCTTATAGTCCTTGCTGACTGCATCGCCGCTGTCGAAGCCAATACAGAGCCCGTCGCCCGAAAGGGTGAATTTGCCTGGTTGCGTTTTCATTGGACCTTCGGCAACGACCTTGTCATTCACATAAAGTTTTGTCTTGCCAAGCGATTCATGGTGTTTTCCGGCACTCTCCCGGATAAACTCCATACCCAGGACATGCTTTCCGGGTTTCAGATCAGGTGAAACAAATTTTTGCTCCGGTTTGATTCCGAGGAAATTATAAACGTAGTGCAGCTTCTTGTCCTTAATAAATAAGGAATGTCCCCCAAAACGGGAACCATGGGCAAAAATAACGCCCGAACAGTCGGTTTGCGTTATCTCGACATCAGCCAGAATTTTATACGAGCGGCCACGCAGGTTCACCGCCACGCCTTCCGGAACCGGTGAAGTACCCGGGTAGTAAACATACCGCTCACGGGGTTCTTCTTCTGCAGGTCTTTCAATGGCGAGCAATTCAACCGCCGAGCGATCATCGAGCGGCAGAACCAGGTTTTTATCTGCTTCCTCGAACCAAACCTTGATCAGTTCCTTTACTTTTTCAGGATGTTCGGCAGCCAGGTTTTTTGATTCTGCACGGTCGGTATCCACATGATATAGCTCCCATTCGTCTTTATCAAAATGACCCTTGCTTGTCAGCGGGGCATGCAGGGCAGCTGCCTTCCACCCATCCTGCCAGATAGCTCGAGTGCCCAGCATGGCATAATATTGCGTTTTTTTCTTTGTAGGTGCTTTCGCAGCATCAAAGGAATATTTCATAGAAATTCCCGAAAGCGGGTATTGCTCGACTCCCTTGTATACCTTTGGCATTTCCAGTCCACAAATATCCAGGATAGTGGGCACGATATCGTTGCAATGATGATACTGGTCACGAACCTCACCCTTAGCCTTAATTCCTTTAGGCCATGATATAACCAGCGGGTCGCAGGTACCACCGGCATATTCGGAATACCGTTTGAACATCTTAAAAGGAGCGGAAGTGGCAACTGCCCATCCTGTCGGGAAATGCTCATAGGTATCCGGACTGCCCAGCACGTCGATCAGCTTCAGGTTTTCCGATAATTCATCAGGATACCCATTAAAGAATTTGTTTTCATTAACCGATCCGTTGGGGCTTCCTTCGCCGGACGCGCCATTGTCGGCTGCATAAATTACCATCGTATTATCAAGCTGACCCGACCTTTCGAGATAGTCAATAATTCGGCCAATCTGCACATCGGTGTATTCCGAGAACCCGGCATATACTTCCATCAGGCGCGAGAACAATTTCTTCTCATCCGCATTAAGTGTATTCCAGGGTCTTACAAAATCGGCAGGGTTGGCCACATTTTCCGGCAGGGGATTGATCGGAGTAAGCGGGGTATCTTTCGGAAGCACTCCCCTTTCAATCATGCGCGGAAGAACCCATTCACGATAAGCTTCATATCCGTCATCAAACTTGCCGGCGTATTTTTTTATGTATTCTTCGGGGGCATGATGCGGGGCATGGTTGGCACCAGGATTGAACCACATGTACCAGGGCTTGGAGGGATTGCTCGCTTTCTGATCGCGGATCATCCCGATAGCCTTATCGGCAAGATCTTTGGAAAGATGATATCCCTCCTCCGGGGCGTAGGGCTGTTCAATGAAATGATTATCCTCAATCAGGTCGGGGTACCAGTTATTGGTTTCCCCGCCTATGAATCCGTAGAAACGATCGAATCCTTTCTGCAGCGGCCATTCTTTACGGCTTGCCCCGGAACTGACATCCTGTTCGGGAACGTTGTGGTTCTTGCCCAGCCAGAACGTACTCCATCCGCTGTCCTGCAGGACCTGGCCAATTGTTGCGCATGCGTCGGGAATGCGGCCCGACCATCCCGGAAATCCGTTTGCCCCTTCTGTGATGCAGGAGCATCCGTTCAGGTGATGGTTACGGCCGGTAAGCAGCATGGAACGGGTAGGTGAACAAAGCGCTGCAGTGTGCCACTGTGAATACATCAGGCCCCTGTCTGCCAGTTTTTGCAGCGTTGGCATATTGATGCCTCCTCCATAGGGTGACCAGGCTGCCAATCCGGTATCATCATAAAGAACCAGCAGAATATTGGGTGAGTCTTTGGGAGCCCTGGCGGGAATAAACGGTGTCCAGTCCGGTACCGAATCGCGTACATCGAGTTTCATAACTCCCTTGAAATCCTTTGATGCCATAAATCGTCAGTTTTAGGTTATTAGAAATTTCAATCAAATTTCGGTTAATTTTCTCCAAGTGTATAGAGTTTTTTTGAATGGGTCCAATTGACCCCGGATAAATCGGCTTTGGAAAAATCTGTGTTATTCACGACAGCTTCAGTGAAATTTGCCTGGGTGAGGTTGGCTTTCCTGAAGGATGTACCATAAAAGGTTCCCATCGTAAGGGCTATTTTTTTGAGAATTGACCGTGAATTTTCCAATTTCAGGGCCTGCTTGCTGATGATGGCACAGGATACAGCCAATACCACGGTTCCAATCCCGCCGCCGACCGTTCGGCCGAATAACCCGCCTCCCACAGCCACAACGAGAAACAGGATACCGGAGGCAAGTGTTCCGGCAGCGGCACGGGATATAGTGCCGACCGTAAACATACAAGCCATGAGCAATATGGCATATAATCCATAAAAAGAGCCGCTGCCGGTACCAAATCCGGACAGGACCATAAATAATCCAGTCACCAACGGAATCCCGAGCATGATGGGCAGCACCCTCCTTGTGGCCGTGTAAATACCTTTCCACATGGAGAAACCTGTAAAAATCACAATGAAACCCGAGGCAATAAGACCTGCATAATGTTCATGCCAGTCTGTCGATTTGATCATTCCCTGCACTGTTGTCCCAAGCATCATGGCAAGATATCCTGAAAATAGGGAAATAACAAGGGCCCCAATAAAGATCAGGATCTTGTAAGATAATTTCATGCCTGTTACGGATTTTGAAAAATCCGCTCCCGTCAGATCGGCACCTGTAAAATCGGCACTCCGCAGATCAGCACCGCTAAAATTAGCATATTTCAGATCGGCGCCTTTAAATGATTTTCCCTGCAGATCTCTGCCTGCGTATTCCAAATTTATGCTCATATTTCAAAGAAATTATAAATTACATGAATAATGGCAATGATGCCAATGATAATTAGGGCATATCCAACCATGATCCCAAGGGAAGATTTCCTGTTATAAAGGATTTCATTTCTGAGAAGCCGTTCATGGTTAATTTTATTGTCTTTTATAGCAAGTATAACAGAAGCAATACCCAGGATGATGAAAAGGAGGCCTACAACCTTTGAACTTCTCAATATTGATTCTCCGCCTGTTCTTTCAGTAAACTCAATAATGCCAACGCCAAAACCTATTAGCGACAAGCCGGTTCTGATCCAGGCCATCAGCGTCCTTTCGAACGCATCATGTGTCCTTTCTTTTGCCAGTTCCGTGTTTTTGTCCACAGGCTGAACCTGATTGTCTTTTTCCTCACTCATATTGCATGCTTTTCGGGTATTTTATCAGGATTGTTTGATCAGTGTTTTATCTTCAGGAGAACTTTTTACCATTTCCATATCTAAGATGACAGCTGAAATTCAAGGGCAAGCGCAAGCCATCCCCCAAAAGTCAGTTTCATTCTTCTGTGTATGTGAGTAAAGGTCCGCTTTTTTAACTGAAGCAGGAGAACAACTGTGGCAACAAAACCGACACAAATGCAAATTACAAATGCAAATTCAAGCATCAGGGAAGTAAAACTGCCCGATTGCTCCAACAGTATACTGATTTGTTTCATGTTTAACTGGAGATTTATTCAATCCATCACCAGAAATACCCTTTATTTGGCCATATCATACTGGATAATATCCAGGAGGGCTTCCGCATCTGCCGGCTTCCTCATGTAAGCCTTTACTCCATAATGCTTGCAAAACTCCCGGCTTTTCGGTTCATCATGGGCGGTGACAACAATAACCGATATATGAATACCAAGACTTTCAATGGTCCTTAACAAATCGATTCCATTGGTTCCCGGAAGATTCAGATCAAGAACCAGCAAATCCCTTTCCCTGGGTTTAAATACTTTTAAAAATTCATCTGCATTTTGAAATGCCTGATGATCGATTCCGGCAGAATTCAGAAAAAGCCTGAAGCCCCTTCTTACCGATTCGTCATCATCAATTAAATAAACCATGAAACCTGGATTAGCAAAAATTGAGGGTATTATCAATTTACCTGATCAAACTTACGGCATAATAAAAAACAAATCTATAGTACTTTGGTGCTAGAACAAGAAGTTCTGCGGCGCTGAGGTTATATTCCCGTGATGATGTCCCCCTTCGGAGGGTGCAGGGGGAGGATTACGTCAGTCCACCCCTTGCCCCCGCCAGCGTGGGATAACTACAGCCTCTTCTCCCCAGCAACAATTCCCGCCCTATCAGCAATACGGATAATTTCAGGAAGCGATTTAACCCCGAGTTTCTCACAGATGCTGTGCCGGTGAAGCTTCACGGTGTGTTCGGCAATGCCCAGCATACCTGCAATCTGTTTATTCAGCACTCCCGTAATGATATATTTCAATACCTCCAGTTCCCTTGCCGTAAGGGACTCAATCAGCTTCTGCGCCTGATGAAATTCCTGTTTTTCAGCCAGTAGTTTTTTACTTAAAGATAAGGCTTCATTGATTGATTCTATCAGCACTTCTTCTTTAAAAGGCTTCTCAAGAAAATTAACTGCCCCGTTTCGGAGAGCATCCACACTCATGGGAATATTACCTCTTCCAGTGATAAATACGATGGGGAGATGAGATTCCAGGATGACCATCTTTTTTTGCAGTTCCAGGCCGGATTTTCCTGCAAGATTCACATCCAGAATCAGACAACCCGCACTGGTAAATGGTTCTCTCTCGAGATACTCTTCGGCGCTCTCAAATGATTCAACCTGGTATCCGGTGGCCGAAAGAAACAGGGAAACTGATCTTCTTACGGATCTATCATCATCTATTACAAATATGGTTTCTGAATCATTAGGCATCCTTCGCAATTTTTAACCTGAATGAAAATTGTGCCCCGCCACCCGGAAGATTTAAAGCCCAGATCTCACCATTGTGTTTCTCAATGATGGAACGGCTGAGTGCCAGGCCGATTCCGAAACCTTTTTTATTATTCGTTACAAAAGGTTTAAACAGCCGGTCCTTGATTTCCGGGGCGATTCCCGGTCCGGAATCATGAACGGAAATTGTTGCCGAACCTTTGTCCGCGCTCAAAATAACAACCATTAAACGGTTGCCTGGCCGTATACCATCCATGGCATTTATCGCATTCCGCATAAAATTCAGCAAAACCTGCTGAAGCTGTATCTTGTCACCGTAAACCCATACCGGATCGGGACAACAGCTCGTTTCAACCCTAACATTGTTCCTGATTGCCTCGGAATGAAATATGTCAAGCGTCTCCTGTACCAACACCCGAAGGCTTACATTTTCCTTTTCCCTGTCCTCGAGTTTCATCAGGCTTCTGACACTGCTTATGATTCCACCGGCCCGTTTGTCATCTTCAATAATGTAATCGAATATTTCTTCTGTCTGTTTTATATCCACCTTACCGGATTGCAGAAAACGTTTACCTGCCTGGGCATTATATAATATGGCCGTAAGAGGCTGGTTAAGCTCATGGGAAAGGGATGCCGTTAATTCAAACATTTTGAGTAACCTGTCCTCGCGCACTACCTCTCTGTAAATGCGCTCAGTCTCCTCTTTCTGCCTGGCAATTTTTTTCTGCCGACTGTTTAATTTTACGAGGTACATGATTAACAAGGTTTGAGAAATCAACAAAATAGAAACAGCAACCATAAACCCTTTATAAAGATTAATAAATGAGGGCTGGTAGAAGGTTGAGTTAATTGGTTTAATTTCCCCAAAATGAATGACCGGCGCACCGCAATATTTTGCCAGGATTGAAACGGCTTCAGGATTATGGAATGCAGGTAATGAGACATTCCAGGAGAAAAACATGACAACCGTGCGGACTTTACTTTCTGCAGAGCATGTTAAAGCAAACGTGAAAAGAAAAACAAAAACGGCAGGATATGTATATTGTTTAAATCTCGACATTTACGGCAATTCAGTAAATTCTTCAATCAAACAAAAATAAGCAAACTTTCGATGGTTTCATCTCTCATCTCTCATTGCTCATCACTCATCACTTTCTTTTCACTACTTTTCACAGGAGCATTCCACTGTTCCTCTGGAACAACCTTGGGCTCCGCAGGATCCCCTTCGTATGCAGGAGTCATTATCTGTACATTGTTTTCATTAAATATATCCAGGATGTTCTGGTGCAAGGCATTGTAAATAAGATGCATCCGGTCCACGTCGGCACAAAACGCATTAATTTCATAATTTACCGCAAAATCTCCCAAGGACAGTTTGAGTACAAAGGGCGGGGGATTCTTCAGTATGCCATCGGTACGGTCGGCTGCCAGCCTGAGCATAGCATCCACCTGTCTCCACGGTGTCTCATACCCTATGCCAACAACAGTATGCAGTATGATCCCTTTACCCCGGGCTCCGATACTGTAGTTAATAATGCTGCTGTTGATCAACATTGAATTGGGAACAATGATTTCTTCATTTTTAATTGAGCGCAACCGGGTAACCAGCAATTTTTGCTCTTCTACAAACCCGACCTTTTCATTTACCTCTATCCGGTCACCCTTTTTGAATGCCCGGCGATAGGTTAATGAATATCCGGCAATAACATTGGAAATAAAAGAGGAAGATCCCAGGGATAACAAAAGACCCATAAATACAGACACTCCCTTGAAAGCGCTCGAATCGGAACCGGGAATGTAAGGATAGGCAATAATCACCGCAAAAGCGACAATCAGGATACGCAAAATTTTAAATGTGGGCATGGCCCAGTCAGGATCGAAGTCCTTGATCACAATCCCACCCTGGGATAAACCGGTAAAAAGCAACCTGATCAGTTTCAGCAAATACCTTGTCGCGAGGAAAATAACGATGAGGAAAGCCAGGCTGGGCAGGAAATGATAGATTCCGGAGCCAATAGCCGCAACTGGATCCAGGAATAATTTCAGGATAAAGGTTGCAGCATTATTCGTCCAGGGGAAAATACTTAAAACATAATTAATGAATACGGATATCAGGATAATGGCAATAATAATTCTGAGGGTTTTAAATAACACGTGAAATGCTTTCCATATCTGCGTGGACTGAATCAGTTTGAATGATTTATCTTCCACAGAGTTGATTTTTGCTTCAATCCTGGTTTTCAGAAATGCATTCAGTTTCCTGAAAAGCCAGAAAAACAGGAAAAGGATCAGGGTCAGTAGCGCCATGGCTGCCAGGGCCTGGATGGATTTCCTGATCAGGATCGGCTTGCTTCGCGCATACCGGTATAATGTCAGGGCTGTTCCGATCTTTCTTTTAACCAGTTCGGAAAAAGTAACCATATTGAGATTCTCTACCTCTGCATCCCCTTCATAGATATTCATTATGAATTCCCGACCGACATAAACCTGCAAATGTTCGCCCTCCGGGATTATCTTAATGGAATCCACTGTTAGGGCAGGGTTATCCCCCGCCTTCCTGAGCCTTCTCTTAATGCTTTGTGCCCGTTGAGCTGCGGGAAATGAGGTAGTGCCACGGACCATGAATAAAATCTCCCCGTCAAACTTTACCGGAGCGATCATTTTTTGCACTTCCTGCAGATCCGGATCTACATCACTATTGCTTTGGGCATATGCGATAAAAGGGAAACAGCAATAGAGTGAAAAAAATGAAAACAAGGCGGACAAAAATCCGTGTCTCCCCGGGAATTTACAGATAATTTTCATGGAAGTCCCATTATTGGTAATACTTAGGGGAAAATAGCGAATCCCTTTTGAAAAAACAATTGAATTTGATACTTTTGATATAGGATGAAATTTTATCTGGCTGATATTCAATATTTTTTAATAATTATCATTTAATTTTACGAATAATTTTCTCTACTAATCCGAAGTTACTAGCACTAAGGTTCTATTTATCTCCTCCTATTTAGGCAGTACATTTGACTAACTATCCATTCATGATGAAAAACAAACCGGTTGCCTTGAAATTAACCAGAATATCCATCCTGTTTATAATTTACTCCGGAATTATAACACATCCCGGTTATAGCCAGGAAAAGGATTCCGTTAAGGTCTCTAAAAATTTCAAAAATTCAATCCGTATCAACATAACCAATCCCCTGATTTTTGGAGAAAAGTTCAATGTGATTGGTTATGAGCGTGTTGTAAATGACTATCAAACGTTTTCAGTTGGATTCGGCAGGTTTGCCTTCCCGAAATTTTCCCCTTTGGATATCGATTCTCTTAGACTTGACAGAAATTATAAGGACAAGGGCTTAAATATGTCTTTTGACTATCGTTTTTACCTCATGAAGGAAAACCTTCATAAGGCCCCCCGTGGAGTGTATATTGGCCCCTTTTATTCCTACAATTATTTCCAGCGTACGAATAGCTGGGAATTGAATACATCCAGCTTCGTTGGCGAGGCCACTACGAAACTTGAAATGAATATGCATTCGATAGGATTTCAGTTGGGTTACCAGTTTATTTTCTGGAAACGGGTATCCCTGGATCTTATCCTGGTGGGACCCAGTATGTGGTTCTTCAATCTCGAGGCGAATTTGACAACTACCCTTTCACCGGAAGATGAATCTTTGCTTTTTGAAACAATCAATGATGCCCTCAATAATAAATTTCCGGGTTCTGACCTGGTGATCGATGGTGGAAGTTTTAAAAAGAAAGGTTCTTTTCGTACCAATACATTGGGTTACCGCTATATGTTTAATATTGGATTCAGATTTTAAGAGGTTCACCACCAGATCAACAACTTAAATAAATTGAATTCCAGATTTCCATATCAATTCATTCTGTTGCTGACAAGCCTTTTAATCATCCTGGATGGTAATGCACAAGAATCTGACAGTTCCCGGGCTTTCAAAAATACAATTCGTCTGAATCTCTCCAATCCGGTGTTGTTTGGCATTAAAAACAATATCTTCGGATATGAGCGGCAGGTTAAAAAAGATCAGTCTTTTTCGGTGAATGTCGGCCGGTTTGCCATGCCCAAGTTTGATCCTTTCGTGGATGATTCCATTGAACTGCAAAGGAATTATAAGGACAAGGGATTTAATTTTTCAGTTGACTACAGGATCTATTTAACAAAGGAAAATAAATTTGCTGCTCCTCATGGATTATATTTCGGTCCTTATTACGCCTATAACTATTTGCAGCGGGAAAATAAATGGACCCTTAATTTCAGCGATTATAACGGAGAACTGATCAGTGAGTTGAGCCTGAATATGCACCTGGTCGGTGTTCAACTGGGTTACCAGTTTGTATTCTGGGAACGATTAACATTGGATGTAGTATTCATGGGACCGGGATTGTGGTTTTTTGATATGAAAACCACCAAAAACCATGACCTTGGTCCTGAGGATTCGGAAGCATTTTACGAGGAATTGAATAATCAACTGAAGGAAAAATTTCCCGGATATAATTATGTCATTGACGGAGAGGGGGTAAGGAAGAGCGGATCTTTCCGGAGCGGTGAATTTGGATACCGTTATCTTGTCAATGTGGGATTCAGATTTTAATTTTGAATATTATCTTCGCGAATGAAATAACAGTCCATTGTTTAGCACTAAAGTACTATTTACCGGTACTTAAATTGACTGTACATTTGGAACTTTAAGGCTGAGATATTGTTAATGAAATAACCTGTAATAAGTTTTAGGAATCGGCTAGAATGAAATTAACATATGTAAAATCCTGATTGAACAAACTTTTAAACTATTAATTAATTCAATTACTTAAACCTGATTAAACATGAAAAGAAAAATCCTGATTTGTGTAAGTTTCTTCAGTGCGTTACTGCTGTCCGGATGTTACCCGGACGGGCCTGACTACGTTGAAGAACTTGACGTTGTGTTAACGTATCATAATGATACCTATGAATTTGGTACGAAGGCTACCTATTCCATGCCTGACAGAATTGTCAAGATCACCGGCAATTTACAGGAAGGTGATGCACCGGTCTTTATACCGGATGCTACTGCAGCCCTTATTCTTTCAAAAATTGCAGAAAACATGGATGCACTGGGTTATGATCGTGTTGATCTTGCATCGGAAGATGCTGATTTATTGCTTTTGCCTGCTTCATGGGAAACCACGACTATTTCGTACTGGTATGATTACTGGGGTTGGTGGTATGGTGGCTATTATCCAGGCTGGGGCTGGGGCGGTTATTATCCCTACTATCCTCCGGTAGCTGTTACCTCCTATACAACGGGAACCTTGATGATGAACCTTATAGATAAGACCGAAATAGGAGCCAATGGCAATCCTGTAACACAATGGAGTGGCATTATCAACGGCGTGTTAACTAATACCTATAATGCAACACGTGTAAACACAGCCATCGACAAGGCATTTGACCAGTCACCGTATCTGAAAACCAACTAAAAATATTCAAGATTATGAAAAAGATATTTATTCTAATTGTTTTTACTGTACTTGCCATTTCAGCTTTCCCGCAGCGGAATCTGACAGCCCTCCAATATTCGATCGGGTTTGGCACGGGTGATATGGGTGACTTTATAGGCAAGACCAGTTTCAGGGGCTTTACTTTTGACTACAGGAACCTGGCAACAGCCAATATTGGCGTTGGCGTTGAATTTGGATGGAATACCTTCTATGAAGAAATGGACGATGATGTGTACGAATACAAAAACGTCACCCTTTCGGGGAAACAATGGCGCTACAGCAATCATTTCCCCATGCTGGCTGCAGCGGATTATTATTTCAAACCGGATGCCGATTTATCAGGTTATGCCGGGCTGGGTATCGGTACCATGTACACCCTGCAGAATACGGATATGGCAACCTATACTTTTGAAAAGGATGCCTGGCATTTTACTCTCAGACCTGAAGTAGGTGTATTGATCAAGGCCGCTCCAGGAGTTGGCCTAACCCTGGCTGCCAAGTATTATTATGGATTTAAAGCAGGCGACTTGCCATCGCAGGCATATCTTACGGTCAACTTCGGATTTGTATTCGTTCCCTAATCCAAAACAGTTATGAAAAAACTTATTTTCCTTTTATTAGTCCTGGTTGGAGTAACCTCCTGCAGTTCTATCAAGGTGTCTTCCGACTTTGACAAAACAGCCACATTTCCGGCTTATAAAACGTATGCCTTTACACCCGAAGCGCTGGCCTTGCCGCTCGATGACATCAACCGTAACCGCCTTATTGCAGCCGTGGAAAAAGAACTGGCTGCCAAAGGTTTTACCAAATCAGATAACCCTGATGTTCTGATCGATGTAAAAATCAAGACGCAAACGCAGCAAACCGCCACCGCTACCAATTCCGGCGGATATTATGGCGCAGGATACCGTTATGGCTAAGGGCGGAGGCTTTTCAACCACCACTATTAATTATGATACGTACGTTGATGGTACCTTGTTCATTGATATGATTGATGCTTCGAAAAAACAGCTGGTTTGGCAGGGTCGTGGCACCAAAACCATTGATCAGGATGCCAGTCCGCAAAAACGCGAAGAAAACATAAATTACGCGGTTGAAACAGATATTTGTGAAATATCCTCCCAGGTTCTGATATAAATACAGGATTTAACATTTCAGCCGGGTGGTTTGTCATCCGGCTGAAACTTTTTAGAGATTTCTTTGTTAAGGTGAAAACTACTCAATAGTAAATAGTTAACTCATTTTGATAATTACTTCACCCATAACTCTACCTCCATGAAAATTAAAGATATTACCAGTCTTATACTCCTGTTTATCTTTATGTTAACTGCACAGGCACAGGATGCAGCAGAACAAAAATCGTTTGAAGTATATGGTTTCGTTATGACCGATGCAGGTTATAATGCCAACCAGATCCATCCCGACTGGTTTGATGTGATCCGTCCTACCAAACTGCCTTCCTATGAAGGTGAATTCGGCACGGACGGCAACGCCTACTTCAGTGTAAGGCAAACCCGTTTTGGCGTAAAGAGCTACCTGCCTACCTCCCTTGGTGAACTGAAAACAACCTTTGAGTTTGAACTTTTCGGCACCGGTGTGGATGCCGGGCAGACCACGTTCCGGCTTCGTCATGCCTACGCCGAATTGGGCAAATTTGGTGTGGGCCAGTACTGGAGCCCCTTTATGGATGCGGATGTATTTCCGAATACATTGGAATACTGGGGACCGGTACGGAATGGTATTTTTCCGGAATATCCAGATACGGTACATGCCTATCCAGGGAGACACAAGGCTGACCATTGCCCTGGAACGTCCGGGTGCCAGCGGTGACCAGGGAGTCTACGGAGACCGAATCGAACTCTCCGGCATTCAGGCCCGGTTTCCGATACCCGATCTGTCGGCAGAATACCGGTATGGAGGCAATTTTGGATATGTTGAGCTCGCCGGAATATTGCGATATATTTCATGGGAAGATACCCAGGCAGACGCCTATGAACTCGGTGACGAAACGGTAGGATGGGGACTGAACCTAAGTTCAAACATTAACATCACCAAATCGCTCGTGGGAAGATTCCAGGCCGTATATGGCGAGGGAATTCAGAACTATATGAATGATGCACCTGCCGATATCGGGATTAAAGAAAATTTCTCAGATCCCGATCAGCCGGTACTCGGTGTGCCGCTGCCAGTATTTGGACTTGTTGCCTTTTTTGACCAGCAGTGGAGTGAAAAATTCAGCAGTTCAATTGGTTATTCCATGGTAGACATTAGACAATTCAGACGGACAGGATCCTTCTGCTTTTGACCGGGGACGATTATGCCTGCGGAAACCTGTTGTTTTATCCTACGGCCAATGCCATGATGGGAGTGGAACTGCAATACGGAACACGTGAGAACTTCAGTGATGATTTCAGCACGGACATATTTAAGATCCAGTTTTCTTTCAGATATAAATTTTCCCAAGCCTTTTATAGAAAATCCAGTAATTAATAATAATTAATATCTATCAGATATGAAACATTTAAACGGTACCAAAAGATTCCTGGTTTTGTCAGTGGCTGTCCTGTTGATGACACAATTTGCTGTTTTGTACGGTCAGACACTTACTCCCGAGAAAATAAAAGCAGCCCTGGATGAGGCTTACACAAAATATAAGGATGTGAAGGATGGCAAAAATGCCGATTACATAAAGGAACTGGCCAATGTGGATCCCAAAATTTTCGGTATCGCACTGGTTACTACCGATGGTGTGGTTTACACGAAGGGGGACATTGATTCAAAAGTCTCTATCCAGAGTGTTTCAAAGGTATTTACATTGGCCAAAGTGATTGAAGAACAGGGACACCAGGCAGTGCAGGATAAGATCGGCGTAGATGCAACCGGGGAAGTCTTTAACTCCATTACCGCAGTGGAAAGAATGCGGGGAAAAGAAATCAATCCCCTTGTCAACCCGGGTGCCATTGCTTCAACAAGCCTCATCAATGGTGCGGATTCTGCCGCCAAATGGAAAAGCATCGTGCAGGTACACAGTGATTTTGCAGGAAGGCAACTGTCCCTGAACATGCCTGTATACATAAGCGAAGCAGGGGATAATCTCCGGAACCAGGCCATTGCCCATTTGTTGCTTGCCTATGGCCGAATGTATTTCGACCCGGTACAGGCTACGGATATTTACACCAAACAGTGCGCCCTCAATGTGAATGCAAAAGATCTGGCCACCATGGCTGCAACGCTGGCCAACGGAGGCGTTAACCCTGTAACAAAAAAGAAGGTGGTATCTCCGGAAACGGTAATGTATACTCTCCCGGTAATGGCATCCGCAGGCCTTTATGACGACTCCGGGATATGGTATTATAATTCAGGACTTCCTGCCAAAAGTGGCGTAGGCGGTGGTTTGCTTGCCGTATGCCCGGGCAAATTCGGGATTGCTGTTGTTTCACCCCCGCTGGATGCAGCCGGAAACAGCGTAAAAGCACAGATGGTGATCAAGTATGTGGTTGAAAAACTAGGTGTAAATCCTTTCCTCATTCAGCCGAAATAAATCAAAAGAAATGTTATATGAAAATTATGTTGTTAAGTGTCCGGAGGACTGCCGGTAGAATCCTTCTGCCAGCAGTCCTTTGTCTGTTACTCTGGCCTGGAAAGATTTACAGCCAGATGGAAGCTATTGATACGGTAAATTTGAGGCCGGTTTCAGAGGATCCCAATGACAGGGTTTATTTTAACCAGTCAGCCGGCGAGTTTACCCCCGGTAAAGGTTTTCAGCTGGCTAAAAATAAATTTGCCAGCCTGAATATAAGCTTATATGCAATGGCGCGGTACCTCAACCAGATGCCGGTCGAAGCGACATGGAATGATCACCTTGGTAATGAAAGAGAATTTAACGGGCGAAATGATTTTTACTGGCATCGCACGATGATATGGTTAACAGGGTATGTGGGAACACCAAAATTCACTTATATGGCCACCGTATGGACCATTTTTCCGACCCAGCAAACCCTGATTTACGGAAACTTAAAATACTCGTTCAATAAACATATTACGTTAGGTATTGGGATCAGTCCAAACCTTTGTATCAGGAGCCTTCAGGGCCCGTTTCCTTTTTTCACTTCCACCGATCGGACCATGGCTGAAGATGCGCTCAGGGGAGGATTTACCAACGGACTGTTTGCCAATGGCGAAATTGTTCCAGGACTTCGTTATTCCCTGATGCTCGGTAATAACCTGAGCCAGCTGGGCATCCAGGCCGCCAAGCTGACCCGGCATATGTCGAAAAGTGTCTCCCTGTTCTGGATGCCAACAACGAAGGAATTCGGACCAAGAGGAGGTAATGGAGATTTCGAGCATCATGACAAACTAGCCACCCGTTTTGGAGCCTCTTTCTGTCACAGCCGTGAAAACCGTTTCAATAATATAGGCACACCCAGCCCGGATAATACCCAGGTGCGTATGTCCGATGGAGTCCTGTTTTTTGAAACCGGAGCGCTTGCGAACAACGTAACTGTGGAAGAAGCTGATTTTGATATGCTGGCGGTCGATCTCGGAGTCAAATACAAGGGTCTGGCTGTACATACCGAATTGTATTACCGGAAACTTTCTGATTTTAATACGGATGGTGCTGTTCCCCTGTCATCAATTGCTGATAAGGGTTATACTCTCCAGGTGCTATATATGCTCGTGCCAAAGATTCTCTGTATATATGGCATCAATTCCGCCATATTCGATGAATTCGGCCGAAATCCGTATGAGGTGGGTGGCGGTGTGAATATTTACCCGGTGAAAAGCCGCAGCTGGAGAATCAACCTGCAAGGAATGTATGTTTATAAGGGAGCGGCAGGAGGTACTTTCGGGTTGTATACAGCAGGCCAGACAGGATCCACATTTACCGGGGGTGTGGATATTTTGCTCTAAACTTAGCTTCTGTGAATTATCATTTTGAGTTTTATTAAAGAGAACCTATGAAATCAAATCCTATACATTCAGCAGGGTTATTAATACCTCTCCTCCTCCTTGCATCCTTTTGCGGCTTGAATGCACAGGGTTCCGGCAAAGCTGCCAAACCCGAATATCTTTTCCATGATTCCCATTTCCACCTGACAAATTATATCCAGGAGGGATTAGACATTCATAAGTACGTTAATGAGATCATGGGTGATAAAATCGGCCGGTCAACCCTGTTTGGGCTTCCGCTACAGCAACAATGGTCATACCGCGTTACCGGAAAATTCGCACCCGTTTATTACCTGGATACGGATGCACACCTGTATTACTATTCCTTTACAGATGCCATGACAGCCATGGCTTATAAATCACTGACTTTGGAACAGCAGCAAAGGCTCGATCCCATGATCATCGGGTTCAATCCTACCGATATGTATGCCGCTGCCCATATACGAAGGGTATTGCTTACATTTCCGGGTGTATTTTCAGGCATCGGCGAATTTTCAATTCACAAGGAATTTGTTTCCTCTAAAATAGAAGGGGATGTTGCCAGCTTTAATGATCCTGCCCTGGACAGCATTTTAAGTTTTTGCGCCGAGGTGGGCCTGGTGGCCCTGGTCCATAATGATATCGACAATCCGTTCCCGAAGCCGGGAAAGCCTAATTACCTTGATGGAATGAAGGATCTTGTTAAGCGGCATCCAAAAACTACAATCATCTGGGCCCATGTCGGGGTAGGAAGAATTGTGGCTCCCTTAAAAGATATGGTGACCCTGATGGAAGGCCTCATTTCCGATCCGGCCTACAATAACCTTTATATTGATATTTCGTGGGATGAAGTGGCAAAATACATTGTGGCTTCGGATACCTCCCTTTCCAATTCGGCTTACCTGATCAATAAATACCCCGACCGCTTTTTATTCGGAACCGACAATGTAGCACCGGACAGCCAGGAAAAGGATCTGAATATTTATTACATGTATGAGCCCCTATGGACGAGATTAACACCGGAAGCCCGGGACAAGATCCTGAAAAAGAATTATGAAAAACTTTTCGATAAAGCCCGGATCGACGTCAGGGCTTGGGAAAAGGCAAATGCAAAATAGTCCTGGATTGTTTTTACCGGCTTTCTGATCATGAAGAAATCTTTCAAAAAATGAAAATACTATTGCACGGGTTCATTTCTTTTATTTGCCTTGCGTTACTCAATGGCACAGTCGTTGGCCAGCACAAGGATACGCTGATCAAACCGGTACATACAGATAAATCAGTTGAAAATTTCGGAAAATATTCTCCCGGACTGGGTTTTAAAGTGGTAAAAACTGATTTTGGGGAAATGAATATAAAAATATTTTCCTATATAAGATATCTTAATCAATTGGGTCTCAGGGATAGTACCAATAACTCCTTCGGAAATACATCCGAACTTGACAAGAGGCAGGATTTGCAGCTCAATAAGGTAAATATTCAGTTTCTCGGCTGGCTGCTTGATCCTAAATTCCGGTATATTTTTTATATATGGACCAATAATACGGCCCAGGGACTTGGAGCGCAAGTAGTTGTAGCCGGAAACCTCACCTACAATTTCAATAAGCATCTTTTATTGGGTGGCGGTGTGAACTCCCTACCTGGTGTAAGAAGCACTGAGGGCAGCTTTCCATACTGGCTGACACTCGACAACCGGTTAATCGCAGATGAGTTTTTCAGGCCGTCTTATACTATGGGCATATGGATTAAGGGTCTCATTGTTAATAAGCTTAACTATAACCTTATGCTCGGAAATAACCTGAGTCAATTGGGCGTAGATGCCGGACAACTGGATGCAGGATTCAACACATTTTCAGGTGCCCTGACTTATTTTCCCACAACCGGTGAATTCGGGTCAAATGGCAGCTTTGGTGATTTTGAAAACCACGAGAAAGTTGCTACAAGGGTGGGAATTCACTATACACGAAGTAATGAAGACCGCCAGGGACAACCCAAAACGGATGCTTTTGAAAATGTGCAGATACGCATTTCGGATGGAAGCGTTATTTTCGCCCCCGATTTATTTGGAAATGGAATTCAAGTTGAAAACGCAACCTATCAAATGGCAGGACTTGATGGAGGAGTGAAATATAAAGGATTTGCTGCAGAAGCGGAATATTATTTTCGTAGGATTGACCATTTATCAGGAGCTGGAACGGAACTACTGCAATTTGATCATTTATTGGATCACGGATTCCAGTTTCAGGGATCGGGAATGATGCTTCACTCTTTGCTGCAACTTTATATTACTTATTCAAAGATATTCGGGGAATATGGGGATCCCGATGAATTTCGCGCCGGGTTAAATCTATTCCCTTGGAAAAATCAGGTTGTCCGGCTGAATGCGGAATACATATATCAGGATGAAAGCCCTGTAGGAGGATTATCACTTCCATACCAGGTTGGAAATACAGGAAGCATTTTTCATATTGATTTTATGGTGAATTTTTAAAACTGGTTTAAAACACCATTATGAGAAATATAAGACTTTTTCTGGTGTGTCTGATTAATGTATTATTTGTTGCGGCAAATGCCCAGAAAAACGATACAATCTATTTATTCAACGGGGACCGGATCACGGGTGAACTGAAAAAATTTGAAAATGGCCTCCTTTTTTTAAGCACTGATGCCATGCAAACCGTAACCATTGAATTCGACCGGATTACAACCATATATTCCTCCAAGAATTTCGAATTTCGAACTACCTCGGGTTACAGGTATTATGGTTCAATTCAGAAATCTAAATCGCCCGGAACATTAAACCTGGCAACAGAAACGGATACTATTCCAAAACCGCTTTGGGATATCGTGCAGATAACCTCGATCAAGAATCAGTTCTTTCAGAAAATAGATGGTTCCCTTGACCTGGGCGTAAATTTCACGAAAGCCAGTGATTTCTTCCAATACAGCCTCATGGCTTCACTGGTACACCGGACGGAAAATTATGCAACCCGGTTTGACCTGAGCAGTATCCTGTCTGACCAGGATGAGGTCATATCAAAGAATAATGATGTTGGAATAAATGTCACACGGTATTTTCCGGGTAAATGGTTTGCACGTGCCGAAACAAAATATCAGCAGAATACGGAACTTGACCTGGATTCGCGTGTGCAGGGAGGATTGGGTTCCGGTTACGACGTGGTGAGAAGCAACAGCCAACGGCTTTATGGTCTTGCAGGATTGCTGGCGAACCGGGAATCCACCATCGATTCATCATTGGTTTCCTATAACCTGGAGCTTTTATTTTCGGTTCAGTACAAATGGTTCAAATACCGAAGTCCCAAAATAGATATCACAAGCGGGTTTAACCTGTTTCCCAGTCTGACCACCGGCGGCCGTGTGCGATTCGAGTATGATCTCTCTGCCAAAATAGAAATTCTGAAAGATTTGTATCTTAGCCTGACGATTTATGAAAACTATGACAATAATCCCTCTGCCAGCGCTTCGTCAAAGAATGACTGGGGTATTATTACAGCTTTGGGATATACGTTCTGATTTGAAAATGAAATAATTTGACTTAAATTTTAATATGCCTACTATGAAAAAGCTATTAACTCTGATTCTTTGTACCGCCGGAGGCTGTATTATGGCACAAACTGTTCAGCAAACCCAAACCGTGGCACCTGAAGCCGTTTCACATCAAAAACCAGGAACCCTGCGCCTTCATGCTTATACCACTTATGCATTCGATGACAAGGTGGATTCCTATTATTCAACTACGAACTATTTTGAAGGCACAATAAACGGAGGCTTTGAATATGGCGGTGGTCTTGAATATATTTTGCGCCCTGCTTATGGTATTGAATTATCCTATCTGCGGCTTGATTCAAAAGCACCCATAACATTTTGGGATAATGGAATTGGTGGAGCAAAATCAACAGAATTTGACCTGGCTTCAAATTATCTTATGATTGGCGGAAACCGATACCTCCTGGTTAATCCTAAATTAGAGCCATATTTTGGTCTACAGGCCGGCATGGGCATTTTTCATATTGAAAATCCGGAAAATGGAGAATCAGGAAGCACAACCAAATTTACCTGGGGCATTAAAGCAGGTTTAAATATTTGGTTATCCGATAAAATAGGACTTAAAATGCAGGCCGGACTTCTATCAGCAGTTCAATCCGTGGGTGGAGGACTCTATTTCGGTACCGGCGGTGCCGGAGCCGGGGTAACCGGTTATTCAACCTTTTACCAGTGGAATCTCGGCGGAGGATTGATATTTGATTTAAATGGTGCAAAGAAATAGTTAAATCAGGAAGACACTGACTAAAGAGTTGATTTATCAGCCGAAGTTGCAAACTTCGGCTGGCGCATGTTGATATATCAGGCGAAGTTGCAAACTTCGCCTGGCAACTTCGCCTGCATTATTCTTTTGATACATTCTCATCCTTGTCTTTTCCAGTGGTTATTATCACAAGGTCATTGACTGAAACTTTCCGGCTGATATGACCGGTCAGCTCTTCGAGTTCTTCGGCCCGTAATATGTCGCGAACCCCGGCATGGGCTTCGGCTATTTTGAGCTCAATGCCCTGGTTACTAAGATCGAGATAAAGTTTTTTTATCAGGCGGGCACCTGTGATATCAACATGGGGAGTGGAACTGAGGTCCCACACTACACAATGAATGCTTACTTCCGACTCGAGAATTTTAGCCAGGATTGCCTTCCTGATATTTTCAGCATTGAAATATAATATCGAGGATTCTACCCGGAGGATAAGGAACCCTGGGATCACTTCATTATCCGGATGTCTGTTTATATCGGTATATCTGACAGTTCCGGGAATTTTTCCCAGGAAGGCCACATAGGGTGAGGCAATTGCCCTTAACAGCAATACGATGGAGGATACGGCTGCAAGGATAACTCCCCGCAGGATACCCAACCCAATCACACCGGCAAGGGCAATCATGGCCACGACAAATTCAACGCGGCTTACCTTCCACAAATGTTTCATGCCGGCTATATCTACAAGTCCGCTGATAGCTACCAGCACAATGGCTGCCAGCATAACATCCGGAAGATATCTGATGGGTCCAGTAAGGAAGATCAGGCACAGGCCGATCGTGACAGATGCAAATACAAGCGATAACGGGGTTTTCGCCCCGGCCTTGCTATTCACGGCAGACTGGGACAGGCCCCCCGTAACGGGATAACTGTGACCAAATGCCACAGTTGCATTGGCAACAGCCAGGGCAAGCAATTCCTGCCTTGTGTCAATTTCATAGCCTTCTTTTGAAGCAAGTGTTCTGGCAGCTGAAACACTTTCGATATAGGCAAGCAGGAAGCAGGCAAAAGCCAGGGGTATTACCTGCTCCAGGTCATGCCTGACAGGGGATGGGAAATGCAGGGTGGGCAAACCCGGGGGTACAGGACCCGTCAGGGAAAAACCGGCACCCTCAGAGTTAATAAAATACATCAGAATAATTGAACCTGCCACAAGCAGGATGGCAACAGGCCGCCCCGGCAGAACCCTGGCTCCCGCGATCAATAATGCCATGCCGGCCAGACCAAACAGGAATACAGTCACGTTTGTTTCCGGAATCTGGCTTATAATAATTCCTGCACGTTCAAAGAAACCGGTCCCTCCACCATGGATACCCAGCAATTTAGGGATCTGTGTAAGGGCAATAGTCAGGGCGGCGCCTGCCTTAAACCCCATTAACACAGATTCACTGATAAAATTGATAATGCTGCTTAATCGCAGGAGAAAGGCAGCCAGGCTGAATAATGCCATAACCAGCGCAGTGAGCGAGGCCAGATCCATCCAATGCTGAATATCGCCGCTGGCCATAGTGGCCAATGAAGAACCAATCAGCAGTGATATGGCGGACGTAGGACCTATGGCCAGCTGCCTTCCCGTTCCAAACAGGGCATAAAAGAGACCGCCGATCAGGTACCCATAAATTCCACACTGCACAGGAAGACCGGCCAGGCTGGCATAGGCCATTGAAACGGGCATACCATAGGCAGCCAGTGTAATTCCCGCAATGATGTCACTTCGGAGAAAAACGGGGGAATAATGCTTTATCCAAAGGAGAGGAGGAAATATTTGATTCAGGTTCATAGCCATTTCAGATGCTTTATTCCTAAAGTTATGTTTATTTAAGTTTCGACCTATTCATCCCTAATCTTTAAATTATTAAGATTCTTTGTATTTTTGAATTACGGATATTAGATGATTCCAATGAAAGATACTCTTAGATTCCCCCTTATCATTTTAATCGGCCTGCTCTTTGGCCTGTTTGTATTCCTGCCAATTAATGAGTTAACATCCTATTACGAATATAAGCAATCCGCAGGGATAACCCTCTGGCAGTTTGTTTATAACCAGTTTATCGGTGCCATAACATTACAAACACCAGTCAAGTTCATTTTTTACCTTGTTTTTGGAGGTTTGATGGGTGGTGTTTCCCTTATTTCGCTTATTGCATACAAAAAAAGAAACTCAGTTATTTTGCAATTGCGCGATGAGCTTGGTAAAAGCCTTGCAGCGCTAATAAAGAACGGGGAGGATGATAACCTCGAGTTCAAATCTTCATTTCGCTATGATTACAGGCAGCAGAAAGTGAATAAAGCGCTTGAAAGCGTTATAACCAAAACACTCGCCGGTTTCATGAATACCCGGGGAGGATCGCTTCTCGTAGGGGTTGCCGATGACGGAACGATCCTTGGCCTTGAAAATGACTACAACACATTGCACCGGAAGGATAGTGACGGCTATACACAATTACTTACTTCGACTATTTCAGAAAAAATGGGTACACCAGCCTGCAGACTGGTAAGAATACTTTTTCATGAGCATGAAGGCAGGGAGGTTTGCCGGATCATAATAATGCCTTCCCCGATTCCGGTTTATGTTACAGAGGAAAGGCAGGCACATTTTTACATACGTACCGCCTCCGGAACAAGGGAAATGGATGTACAGGAAGCCCTGACATTTATGCGGGAACGCTGGAAATGAGTTGAATCTGCTGTATTTTTCGTAATGCCTTTAATTTGATTCCTCCGCTCATAGAAATTCTCAATTCCCCTGCTTATTTTATCAGGCAGGGTTTAACCTTCCATATCTCCGATGCATACTGGCTGATAGTCCGGTCACTCGAAAATTTTCCGGATGCGGCAATATTCAGGATGGCCATACGGGCCCATTTTTCCTTGTTGCCAAACGCCTCATCAACCCTGTCATGGGCTTCACAAAATGATTTGAGATCAGCCAGGTGCATATAATGGTCTCCCTGAGTCAGTAAAACCTCGCGGATGGGCTCAAATATACCTTTTTCATTGTCGCTGAAATGATCTGAAAAGACCAGATCGAGCGCCCTGCGCGTTTCCTCATCATGTTCATAGTGCCAGTAGGGGCTGTACCATGAACGGCTGCCCGCCACCTCATCAGCGTTCAACCCGAACATAAAGAAATGTTCTTCTCCGGCTTCCTCCGCCATTTCAATATTTGCCCCATCCCAGGTTCCGACTGTAAGGGCCCCGTTCAGCATAAACTTCATATTGCTTGTCCCGCTGGCTTCATACCCGGCTGTGGATATCTGGTTCGAAACATCGCTTGCAGGAATTAGCCTCTCAGCCAGGGTGGCACAATATTCCGGCAGAAAGACGACTTTGATTTTCTTGCTGATCTGCGGATCCTTATCAATGGTTACTGCCAGGTTATTGATCAGTTTGATGATCAGTTTGGCCAGCCGATAGGCCGGGGCAGCCTTTCCTGCGAAAAAAAAGGTCCTCGGGTTCACATTGAGACCGGGATTGTCGTGGAGCCTGTTATACAGAATAATTATCCTAAGGGCGTTCAGTAACTGTCGTTTGTACTCATGGATACGCTTTACCTGGCAGTCAAAAATACTGTCCGGGTTCAGAATTATCCCTTGTGTGTTACGGACCCAATCGACAAATCGTAGCTTTGCATCCTGTTTAGCCTTGAGAAATGCGTTCCTGAAGTCAATTTTATCTGCCAGCGGTTTCAAATTGCGCAACAGGTCGAGATTTGTGATCCATCCGTCCCCGATTGCCCGGGTAATGACATTCGAAAGTTCGGGATTTGACAGCAACAGCCACCTGCGGGGAGTGATCCCGTTGGTTTTGTTATTAAATCTTTCAGGGTATAATTCAGCCAATTCCTTAACGGTGGTTGTACGCAGCAATTCCGAGTGTTTGGCTGCAACACCATTCGTACTATGTGATCCCACAATAGCGAGATTGGCCATTCGTACCTTTTTCACCGGGAATTCCTCAAAAAGTGAAATTCGCTCCATTTTCAGGTTATCACCTGGAAATTTCAAGGATACCAGTATCATAAGGCGCCGGTTGATCTCAAAGGTAATTTCAAGCAAACGCGGCAGTACTTGCCTGAACCATTCAAACGGCCATTTTTCAAGCGCTTCAGGCAGCAGTGTATGATTTGTATAGGCAAGGGTTTTACAGGAAATGTCCCAGGCTTCGTCCCATTCCAGTTGAGCTTCATCCAGCAGGATCCTCATCAGTTCCATAACTGCCATGGACGGATGCGTATCGTTCATCTGGATGGAGGCCATGTCCGGAAATTCCTTCCAGGCCCTTCCGGTCTTTTGGAACCGCCTGGTTATGTCAGCCAGGGAACAGGCAACCAGAAGGTATTCCTGAACAAAACGCAGGGCCTTGCCTTTGCTGGTAGAATCATCCGGATACAAAACCCTGGTAATGGATTCAGCTGCCAGGGTCCCTGCAATGGCACCCACAAAATCACCCGTGCTGAATTCCCCGAAGTCGAAATAATCCGGTACAGCTGCACTCCAAAGCCTGAGGGTATTTATGGTTTTGCCCCCGAATCCGACAACCGGCCTGTCATAAGGTATGCCAATTAACACAGAAGGTTTTCCGGGGATCGCCCGCAACGTTTCTTCATGGACCTCAAAAGAACAGTTCAGCCTGATTTCCACCGCTTTTTCGGGTTGGGGAATCTCCCACGGATCGCGATAGCGGAGCCAGTTGGCCGGTTTTTCGTGCTGCCAGCCCTCCAGGATGGTTTGTTCAAAGATCCCATATTCATACCTGAGCCCGTATCCAATAGCCGGTATACCCAGGGTGGCCATGGAATCAAGGAAACAGGCAGCCAGTCGGCCCAGCCCCCCGTTCCCCAGTCCCGGCTCAGGTTCCTGTTCAAGCAATTCAATCCAGTTGACCCCTTTCTTTTTAACCATTTCCATAGCTGCCGGTTGCAGCATCAGGTTAATCAGGTTATTGGAAAGTGAACGGCCAATCAGAAACTCCATGGACAGGTAATATACTCTCTTCGCATTTTCACGTTTATACGTTTCCTCAGTTTTAACCCATTGAGGAGCAAGCGTATCACGAATCAGGCTGGCAAATGCCTCGTATCGCTCACGTGCCTGCGCCCTTTCATGATCCGTGAGATTGTCCGACATCAAATGCTGATCATACAAAAACCCTAATGCCTCAGATGTTGTTTCCGGTTTACTCATCTGCCTATTTTTCATATGCTTAAATTTGATTACCGGGAAATATTAAACTCTATTGCATCACGATTTATTTGACTTGATTCAAACAATAAGCCCCTCAGGCCGCATATTCCAGCAAAACAACAGTTGCAGCGACTGAGAAACCGAGTATGGTGAATAATCCGGCTGTCTTGCCACTGTGTTCATAAGATTCAGGTATCATTGAGTTGGCCAGCATGATAAGAATGGCTCCTCCTGCAAACGCCTGGATAAATGACAGCCAGGTATCGGAAACCCGGCTGAATAAACCAAAGCCAGCAACAGAGGCCAGGGCACAGACCAGGGCAATGATGATCCAAAGCAGGGCAATTTTTCCACGGCTCCAGCCGGCATTTTTCATGCCCGTGGTTCCGGCAATGGCCTCTGGCAGATTGGAGATAAATACGGCAAAAAGCATGGCAAGGCTGACGGTACCCCCTTCAAAAATGCTCAACCCGATCACAATGGATTCCGGAATACCATCCAGAATGATGGCCAGCACCATGGGAACCAGCAAACCCGATTGTTGTGATGAATTAATCCCTGACTTTCCCTTGCTTACATTGTCGATCATTTTTTCGCTGAAATAGAAAGCAAGCGCCCCGGCAAATAGTCCGAATGCGGGAAATCCTGTCCCCCGGCCAAGTTTAACAGCCTCATAAACCAGTTCATAGGAAACAGCGGAAATCAATGTTCCGGCGCCAAAAGCCATAATAATACCCAGAAGTTTTTTGCCGAAAGTTAACCGGGATGCCAGGATGCCTCCCAATATCAGGGAGGAGGTAGCAAGAAGTCCCCATAAAAATGAATTCAACATAGGTACAAGTATTAAACTATGATTTACTTCCCTGTATCCATATAGTGGACATTTTATAACCCAGAGAAAGAACGATGGCACCTGTAAACAGTCCCAGGAATCCCGACATGATCATTCCGCCGATGGCACCGAGGAAAATAACGAGCATGGGTACCGGGGCACCCTTCCCCATAAGCCAGGGTTTAAGAACGTTGTCAAGCATGGCAAAAATAAGGATCAATACGCTCCATAATGTAGCAGGTAATGGCTCGCGGGCAGAATAGAGATAAATGATAATCGGAATAGCGATAATTCCTACCGGTAACTGAACGATGGCAAAGATCAGTACCAGCAATGCCCATAGGCCAGCCAGCGGCACCTTGGCTACGATCAGACTGGCACCGATCAGCACAAACTGTATGAAAGCCACACCAAGGATACCCTTGGCCACATTGCGGATGGTAAGGACTATCATCGATATTATTTCATCCCCGCCTTTGCCCACAATCCGGGAAGCAAAATTGGCCGAAGATTTTTCAGAAGATTCCGAACGGGCCAGCATTATTCCGGAAATAATGATCGAAAGGATCATCATGATGAAATTTGATGCGACACTTTTAACAACCCCCAACAGACGTTCTCCGACTTGAATAATTTGTTCCCTGTATTGCACGATAGCACTTTCAAGGTTTGTATTGAGTGTTTGCCAGGCATTATAGATGGGTTTTCCCACCACTGGCCAGTCGGCCACAGATGGATCCGGCGGGGGTATTGCCAGGGTCTGATCGCGAAGGGAGGTGATAATTTCCCTGGCGTTTTTAAAAAGGGCTGATATGAGAAATACGGAAGGAACAATCAGCAGGATAAGCAAGATCCCGGTTATGATCGAGCTGGCCAGTCCCCTTCTACCCTTTAACAATCTGAGCAGTTTCCGGTATAACGGAAATAAAGTAATAGCCAGGATGATGCCCCAGAGAACAGGCACCAGGAAGGGAAGCACGATCATCACACACCATGCCAGTAAAACAAGGATCAGTATTAGTTTAATGGTGAAATCAATACCCTTCCATTCAAAATGAGGATCATTTTCATGGATTGTACTCATAAGCCAGATTTGGTATTTAAAAAAATCAGTCTTACTGTTCAAACCAGAAAGGACTCAGACTACTCCTTCTTCACAGGGTCCTTTCCGATCGGAATGCCCACATTGAAATAAAATGCCCTGTTAAACTGGTTAGCACCTGCATCCTCCACACGGGCATCAATCAGCCCAAGGTAATAGGTAATTCCAAAATTCATCCCCTGTCCCTTCAACAGATGATAACCAATGCCAAATGTCAGCCCCCCGTCCAGATTATGATACAGACTTTTTACGTCCTTCTTGAAGACGAGGTCTTCCTTGTCTTCCAATGTATTTGTAAAAACATCCGTACATGAGTTACGAAGCCCGAGTTGGATACCGGCCTTGGCATAAAAATTATTCTTAAACATATATTTTAACGTAAAAGGCACATAAAAATAATTGAGCTTCCTTTCCACATCCCCGCCGGTAAAAGAAGAGTCAAGCGCTTCATTATCAAGACTGTAAACCGGGAGTTTGTTCACTCCCATGGGGCCCTTTACCATTACACCCGTATTAATAAAAAGGGATGGATTATTTTTAAGCCTGAAATCAAAATAGAAGCCAAGATTGAAAGCTGACCTTGTTTTAGAATCATCAAGACCTGGAAGCGATGCAAGCGTAAGTCCGCCATCCAGCCCGAATTCAATATTCGGGGAATTCAGTTTATCCCCGAAAATAAGGGAAATAAGTACCTGGGCGTTGGTTGTGTAACCTGTGAAAAGCAAACCGGCAAAGAGTAAGTATTTTTTCATTGAGTAGAATTTTTATAGACCAAAACGATATTGCAGTCCTCCGATGAATTGCGTCCGGCTGCCCAGAAAGCCCATTTCTGCACGGATCATAAAATGTTTGTTGATCTGGTATTGGGACCCGATGACAAAATTCCACATATCCTTGGGTCGCTTGTTTAGCTGATATTCGACGGTGGCTGTATTTTCATCATTCAGTGCGCCATCGATGCCAGTAAGAAGATTTCCGGCCGCATCCAGCGTACGGTTTGCGGTTTCATACTTCGCTGAATTCACAGGGTTTTTCTGCTCGATGGGAGTCAATCCATTCCACCATTCTTCCACTGCCACTCCTGTTTCTTCAACTTTGACCATACCTGCATCCACCTTTTCCTGCAAACCGTCGAGGGATATCACCTCATTCAACGCAATGGATCCCTTTGTTTGCGATTCCAGGTTCAGCCTGAATCCGCCCACCCATATCGCCACGTTACTCCTGGGATTGTTTTTAAACTTAAAGGTTTTGCCAAATCGGGGTCCGAATACATAGGTAAAAACAGGTTTGTCGAGGGCGCTTACATCGGTCCAGGTGAAATTCATGTCCAGCGCCATCCAGCCACCTCCTACACCCATTGTCGGGGTTAGTCCGAATCCAAATGACATGGCGTCAAATTCTGCCTTTGAGGAAAAACTGGTTACTTCGCTCCATAGGTCATCCTGATCAGGAAGCCATAGGCCGGCACTAATTTCAGTAGATGTTTTAGCGATGGCAAAAAGACCGTATACATTTAAAAATGGCAATATCCATATGTCAGGTCTGAAATTTACGGCCGATGCCCTTGCAATGGCGCTGTTAAAGCGGATAATTTCCGCGAGATCATACATGGGCCCATTATTAAAACCCACAAAAAGATCCTCGATAACAAGATCTGATTCCTGCCAGAGGTAATTCACCCCGATCCCGGCAGAATAGGGAAGGTCATATCCCCTTTTTGCGGCTTTTGCACCCAGAATGGGCAAGGCATATGGATATTCCGTAACTTTAAGGCTGTCAGCCAGGGTCTCATTTTTATTACCGACAACTTTGTTGGTATAAACCTGTGCATAAAAATCACTGGTATATATAATCAGAACAAATACAATGCTTAATAACTTTTTCATAGAATTAATTTGATGAATAAAGATAGCGTTTATCTTCCAAAAATAGACTTTTACAGGCAGGATATAAATAGTACCTTAGTACTATAAAGAGTGAAGGCCTCAATCCTGTCAGCGTGTCTGTAGCACTAAAGTACTATTTGCCAGCTTGTGTAAAAATAGTATATTTGATTTCACCTGAAGTTAAATCATATGCATAAAAAATACCTTCTTCTTCCACTCCTCCTGTTTTGCACAGCTCAGTGGGTCTTTTCACAGCAACCGGATTCCGCCAAAGCCGATTCTCTCTCTAAATTCGATGCCACGAATCAAAAAATGGAGAAACTTTTCAAGATCATCCCCGTGCCTCTTTATTCCTATTCCACGGAAGCAGGGCATACCTTCGGCCTGGCCAAGTTTAACCTGATCGATCTTTCAAAACTTGATACAGTATCGGCAGCTTCACGGATTTCGGAAGTGCTTACGTTCTCTACCGAGGGAAGGATAAATTTCTCAGTTGCCACTGACCTCAACTGGCACAATGGCAGGTATATGGTAATAGGGTATATAAACTATAAGAAACAGCCGGAATATATGCTGGGCATTGGTAACGACGTCTCCATTGACGATGTGGAAAAGGTCTCAACCACCCGGTTCAAATTTGTCAATTACTTCATGGTCCAGGTTGTTAAAAACCTGTATATCGGTCTGGGCGTTGACCTTACCAATTATACAAATATTGAAACCGACAGCACCAGCTTCCTGATCGAGGATAATGTTTCGGGACTGGATGGGGGAACCAGCACCGGACTTGGTTTTGCAGCCATCTATGACAGCCGGGATAACCGGTACAATGCCTACAAGGGAGCCATGATTGCCTTCAAGACGATGACTTTCCCCTCCTGGATGGGAAATCCTTACCTGTATTCAAGTTATACCCTGGATGCAAGAAAATATTTCAATCCCTGGCTAAAGCATGTTATTGCCATTCAGGCCACTACGGAATTAAGGACCGGTGATGTACCGTTTTACGAACTAGCCATGATGGGAGGCGAAGATAAGATGCGCGGATATTATAAAGGAGCATTGCGGGATAAGGTGCTTGTTGATGGTCAGCTGGAATACCGTATGCCGGTGTGGAAAATGCTGGGATTAACCACATGGGTAGGCACAGGCCGTGTGGCGAACAGTTATTCTGACCTTTCGTTTGATGGATTCTGGCTCTCTTACGGATTGGGTCTGCGTATAAGGGTGGACACAAAGCATAATACGAACCTCCGTCTGGACTGGGGATTTGGGCCGAATGGGGTGAACGGTTTCTATATCAACTTTGCGGAGGCATTTTAGTGATCTGATAGTATGAGATGGCCAAAAGTTTTAACACAGAGGGCAAAAGGAGGTGAATTTAACGGGGCTTTGAGGACACTGAGAGGAATCTCATTGCATTCGATTCGGCCAATTTCAGAGTCTGATTTCCTATATCATGAAGATACTTGGAATCTGCAAAAAATTCTTCTCAGTGTAACTCTTGCTTTATTCTCTTTGTAACTCTGTGGTTAAATTCTTCATGCGAGCAAGGCGAGCATCAATCCTTCAGAAAATTAAACATGAATCCGAGATATATGGATATATCATTATACCGTATATCAACATTGTTTTTAACCTCACCCGTTAAAGGCATTACGGTTTCATCTATATATTCGATAGGTTCAGTAAGATTTACAATCTGGCGCTGATCCTGGTCATCGCCGTGTGAAAACTGCATTCCAAGGATGATCGATCCCCTTTTGAACTGGTAGCCCAATCCGTAATTAACATGATAAACATTATAGGAATAATAGGTTTTTTTGTTGCCATAAGGAAACGGCTCATCTCGGGATATATCAAGACAACTAAAATCAGTCCGGAATCCACCAGAGAACAAAACTTTTTCTGTAAGCTGCTGCCGGTATGCCACGCCAAGATTGAATACAGGTACCTGGCGTGTATAGAATGAAAGCCAGTCGTCTGCCTCAACTCCACTTAGATTATATCCATTTTCACCGGGGTCCGGGCTGGCTTCTATATAATCGAATTCAGGCAATCCGAAAAAATATTCGGCAGTAAAAAGCAGGATGGAATTGCGGGAAGGTGAATAATAATTGGCCCCGGCCGCCACGGACAGGGGATCCTTGAAATGCGATTTGCATTTACGCTGCCGCCCGGCATAGTACCCATCAACACCTTCCGGATTACCGGCATCCTTGTGGATGTTGGAATACTCATATTGCTTATGCACCGTCCCATCCCCGAATAGTTTTATTGAAGGGAAATTGATGCTTGCCCCGATAGCCCATGAGTTCTTATTGATTGTCATTCCCAGTTTGGTGATCAGCCGGACATCGAACATGTTAAATTTGAGATGATACCGTGAATCGGAGAGATATTGACCGGATGCGCCCTGGTCTGGTTCCGGAAGGCTAAAGGCATCGGCGGTCACCAGGTTGTAGAACTGGTCATCCTTGTAGGAGACCATAGTTGAAAATCCGATAGCAAGGGCATTCGTTAATTTGTATCCAAAACCGGCGCCTCCATAATAATCTTCAAATTTTGAACGGGCATAATATTCTGCAGTATAATATTCTTCACCCGGGTGGGAAAGGATTATATCCTTTGTCAGTGCAATTCCCTGGTTGATCTGAATATAATTATTCGTTTTTGCAAAGTATGCCATTTCGATTGTAAGATCCGGTCTTTTCTTTGGATTCACGGTAAGGGTAATGATCCTGGGATATACATCCAGTTGTGTCCGGTCGGCAGGAAAGTCCGCTCCAAGTGCATTTTCCGCATTACTGAATGAAACGGAGAATAAATTTGCGGAAAGGGAGAGATTGTTCCTTTTCATTTCAGAAATGGTAGCCGGGTTATAATAAATGGCGGCTACACCGCTTTCCCCTGCAACAACTGCATTGGAAAGGAGGGCTGCCTCTGAATTCAGGGTTTGATCCCAGTAGCGGGATGACTGGGCATTAGATGACTTAGAGCTTAATACCTGCAACAATAACACGCAGTACACAGATGCAAAAGTGCCATAGGATTTGAGGAAATGGTTCATGCAAAAAGTCATCAATATTACTTCTTAAAGATAATGCAAATATGATTACAGAGTTTTTACAGCATGCCTCTGGTGAGATTATACCGATGGATTTTTTACTTCACTTATCTGCCAAAAAAATCGAGGACGACGCATGACCGTAAATAAAGAATACCCGCTGATTTTGATTATATTTGTCCGGTAGTACCAAAGTACTATTTTCAGGATACTAATAATATTGTAGTTTTGAAGGCTTTGTTTTGCCCTATTATTTGAAGAATTTCTCATTTGTCATTTTAACACTGATAGTATGACTATAAAATTTAAGAATGTTTTTCTGCCGCTGATCGTCATTATCGCAGGAGTTTCCTCCTGTTATCCCATCGATGACCTTACCGTGGAAGATCTTGATATTGCCGCCACCATCTATGACAAGACCTATTATAACGGTCCATCGGGTTCTGTAAACAAGTTCGAAGATCTGAATACATTTACTGTGGTGGATACAATTATGCATCTTGTTGAAACAGGTACAGAAGATAAAATAAGTCATCAGTACGATGATTTTGTACTCGAACAGGTACGACTCAACATGCTGAAACTTGGATTCGTTGAAGAACTTGAGCCGGAGGTGAATCAGCCCGAGGTAGTTATTACTGTCTCAGCGATGTCGAGCGAACATGAAGTCTATACCTGGTATCCTTACTGGGGCTGGTACTGGGGATACGGTGGTTATCCCTATAAAGGCACCGTATCCGGTAACATTGTTGCCGCTTACAGTTATTATTATCCATGGTATCCATACAGCACTTACTACAGTTATCAATCGGGTTCCGTTTTAATTGAAATGGTTGATGCGGCCCGTGTTAACCCCGATGTTGAAGAAATCCCTGTTATTTGGGCCGGTATTGTTAACGGTGTTCTTGAAAGTTCAGAATCAGGTGTGAAGAACCGTCTTTCAAAGGGCATTGATCAATGCTTTAACCAGTCGCCATACTTACTCAAAAACATTGAATAATCCGAACGAAAATGAGAATCAAACACATTATCATCAGTCTGTTATTCCTGCTTCCTGTTGCTGCTTTCGGCCAGAGTGGCTATACATACCAGGGACTTACCTATTCCATGGCTGTTCCGTTGAGCGGTATCAACGATTATATCGATGCCGGGAGTTTCCGTGGTTTGAATTACGAAGGATATCATGAACTGAGTCCTAAATTTGCCGTTGCGTGGTTGCTGGGCTGGAATGTTTTTTCAACAGAACTCAGGAATGAAACCTACACAAAAGACAATGTAACTTTAACGGGCAACCAGTTCCGTTATCAGAATGATTTTCCAATGCTAGTGCGCGGATTATACCTGTTCGGGGCACCGGCTGGTATTCGTCCCTTTATGGGAGCCGGACTTGGGGTAATTTATAATGTTCGCCGGACTGACATCGGTTTATATTCGATAGAAAAAGACTCATGGCATTTTACAATGGCGCCTGAATTAGGAATAATGATACCTGTAAGGGAATCCATGATTACCGCCAGTGTACGATATACTTATGGCGTTAAAGCCAGGGATCTGGGTGAACAATCCTATGTTTCCTTTAACCTTGGTTTCCTGCTTGTTCCCTGATAACAACCTTATCTTAACATAAATTAAAAGGATGAAAAATCATAAACTTCACATAGCTGTTATAATTACACTGGCTCTGGCGTTGGTATCTACTGTCCGCGTTAAGGCGCAGCATCTCGAAATCGGTCCGTTTGCAGGTTATGAAACAGGAGGAAAGGTATATACCAACCTTGGGTATCTTCGTGTATCCGATGGTATGAATTTTGGCGGAACCATCAGCTTCGGCCTGGATGAAGATGCACAGTTTGAATTCAGTTATAATCATATGAATGGAACCCTGAGCCTGGATAATGGGGAACATATTATTAACACTACGCCCGTGAACGTGGATTATTATATGTTCGGTCTTGTTGGTGCACAGCGGCTTGGAGAAAGGTTTCTTCCATTTTACGGCGGATCGTTGGGTTGGGTTCATTATGGCACTCCGGATGAAAAATATTCCAATGAGTCTCTTTTTGCCATCAATATTCAGGGAGGAATGAAATTCCTGATCACGGAAAGAATCGGCATTAAGATCCAGGCACGGCTTTTGATGCCCCTGTATGCAAGCGGATATTATTATGCCGGTACCGGCAGTGCCGGGTATGGAGTTACCTCTACCTGTGTTATGGTGCAGGGCGATTTTACAGGAGGACTTTATTTCATTATTGATTAAGAAAAAAGTAATCTTCTTTATCTGTATATGATATAGATGAGGATCCTCAATTTATTCAGGATTATACCATTTATATTAATTGCCGGCACGTCCTTTTCCAGTGCATTGGGACAGGTATCTTCCGTCAAAATGGATTCTGTGTTTGTTCCCCGTGGATATATGATTGTGACAAGGGATACAATTATACACTTCCATTCAGATACTTCCATCTTTCTTCCGCATGATAGCCGTTACAAGATTAAAAGGGACAAGGATTACCGCTCCGGGCTCTTTTATGAAAATTTCCAGGAAAAAAGTGAAAAAAGTCTTCTCTTAAAGGGTATCTACAGCACTCTCATCCGGGAACAATCAGATACCTCCAGTTCCGGGCAGCCCAAAGAAATCGGTAACTATCAACCCCAAATAGCGGGAAAATCAATTGGCAGAATCGAAGTATTCGCTGTGGACATTATCAGCGGGGATGTCGACAACCCCTCCGTCAGTGATAAAAGCCTTTATGCCAGGTCGCTGAATAGGATACACCGTGATACCCGGGAATCCATCATACGCAAAAGCCTGACCCTGCGCGAGGGAGATATCCTTGGTGCATACAGCATTACTGACAATGAATATCATTTGCGATCGCTGAAATACATTGAAGATGCCAGGATTTTTACAGTAGCCGACAGCCTTGATCCGCAAAAATTGAACCTGGTGGTTGTTGTAAAGGATCTTTTTCCTTTTACAGTGGGAATTGGCATAGGCGGAATTACAGATTACACTCTTGGGGTCAATAATATTAATATCGCAGGTTCGGGACATGAACTGACCAATTCATTCCGGTATAACCCAGACAAAGATCCGGCTTTCGGATACAGGGGTGAGCTTACCTTTACTAATTTATGGGGCTCGTTTATTAACACACACCTGTTATACCGGAATGATGATGTGGAGAAACTTACCAAACTAACCTGTGAAAGGGAATTTGTCACTCCCGAAACTAAATACGGAGGCGGGATTGAACTGTTTCACCAGAAATCCGCGCTTGATGTTGAGACTTCAGATACAGTGTCCGTTAAGGTGCCTTATACCAAAGAATATTTTGATCAATGGATCGGACGTAACTTTTTGCTGAACCCGGTAAGGCGTAACAGCATCGTCCTGAAAGCCCGCTTTATGTCGACACTCTATACCAGCCGTCCGACAGTGGATGCCGATACAAATCAACAGTTTTACAATGTCTACCTGCTTCTGGGTTCCATAACTTTTTTGAAGAAGGATCATTATAAAGAGCGCATGTTGCTGGGATATGGACTTGTTGAGGATGTTAATTTCGGCTATGCCCTCGAACTGACCGGAGGGTACCAGTTCAATGATGCCTTCCGGTCACCATACCTGGGTTTTTCGTTCAAGACTGCACATAAATTTGCCATAGGATATGTGGGAGGCGGATTCGAATATGGTGGACAACTGTACCGGCAAAACCTTGTCCTGGGCCTGTTCAGATCCGTTCTCACATATTATTCCCCCCTTGTGAAAGCCAGGATATTCGATTGCCGTTTCCTGTTCCGCCTGGGTTATACTGAGGGCATCCGGCGGTACAATTATGAGATCCTGAACCTGGGCAAGGAAGTCAGGGGTGTTTCCAATTCCGGTATTGAAGGAAATAAAAGACTGATCGCCCGTTTTGAAACAGTCTCTTTCCTAAAAGGCAACCTGATCGGCTTCAGGTTTTCCCCCAACCTGTTTTATGACGCAGCCTTTATTGGCAAGGGCAATTCGCTGGTCTCATCCGCAAATTATTATTCCGTAGCAGGAATCGGGGTGCGTATCCGGAACGAGAACCTCGCCTTTCAGACCATTATTCTCAGGGTTGGATACTACACGGGTAATCCGGTGAAAGCTGCCCATTTCGGAGTCGGATTCACCACAAGTAACCCCGACGTAATCAGGGACTATGAGATCGTAAAACCAGATGTGCTGAGATATTAGGGACGAGGGACAAGGGACAAGGGACAAGGGACGCGAGCATCAATCCTCACTGAATTTCGCAAAATAATAGGTATATCCAAGAACTACAGAAAAACTATTTGATGACAGCAAGGCATTTTCCGATGCTACCGGGTCCTGGTTGATTACCGCATAGGGCGGAACCTTTTGGTTTGGTGAAAAAGAATAGGTAAATCCCAGGCTAATAGTCTGTTTTGCCCTTTTGTATGAAAGTCCGGTAGAAAAATGATAAATGTCAAAGTTCTCAAAACCATGCATCAGGTCCCTTACATTTCCGGTTGGTTGATAGCTGGTAAAATCAGTATGGGCCCCGGCTATCAGTGTGAGTTGTTTGTAAAGCAGGTGGCTGAAGCCGATCCCCAAATTGAGGACTGGCCGGGCAGCCGCATTTACCAATAAGTAATTGTCTATCAAGGGTTGAACACTTGCAGAATCCAGGTATGAAGAGGGATAAACAAAGGGTTCTGCATCAGGCCTTATCTGTGAATAGGTTCCTACCTTAAAAAAATACTCTGCGGAAATACCCAGATGTGCTTTTTCTGATTGATAATCAATCCCAAACGCTATGGACACCGGATGTTTATAGGTGGTGCTTACCTCTGATTTCCTGTCCATGATCAGAAAATTATTTTTCATGTCGGCCGGATTGTCAGAAACCGTGATCACTGAATTCTGCCGCTGAACACTCCCGTTTCCGTAAAGGCCAACCGAAGGAGTGGTGATTGTAATGCCAAATTTCCAGGGGTTAAACCGGTAGGACATCCCGAATTTCACCAGTAACCGGAATGTACTGTACTTAATTGCCTCATCGTTGGTCTGTGTGCGGAAAACCTGTCCTGAACCGGCATTTTCGACCTCCTGAACATAGTTGGTCAGCTGATAACTTTGCCCACGATAGCTTGATAAAAACGTTGCTCCGATGCCGAATTTTTCCGTAAATGCATACCCTATACCCAGGCCAAACCACTGTTCATTGAGTTGATTAACATAATCGAATACCCCTATGAAACTGGTAACGGGCGGATTCGGATTGCCCGGGCTGGCTTGGCTTGTATACCGGGAATTCATTAATACATTCCCGTGATTGCGAGTGAGCACTGTATAGGAGAACCTGAACGGGGTTTCCTTAAGAAGGTTAATCATCCCGGCAATAATTTGCGGATAAACGCTGAGCTGTGCCGAGTTAAGGTTCACATTTTTTCCTGCTCCGTCGTGAATGCGGATCTTGTCCATTTTGTAAACGTTGGCATCAACCGACAAACTGGTATTGTTGATAAAAGCCAGGGCTCCCGGATTATAATAAACAGCCGAATTATCGCTGACCCCGCCTACCATGGCACCTCCCATCAACGTACTTACAGCCCCGTATTGCTGCGACCAGTAATGATCATCCTGTGCATACATCAGGGATGGGAGACAGCCTAAAATCAAACCAGGAATTATTCCTTTCAGCTGAAAATTAAAAAATCCAGTCTTACTGCGACTACAGCAATTCATACAGTATTCATGATTCCGAATTGTCGGATTTCTTGCCATCCTTATAATAAACCGTAAGTTCGGCATTGCCTTTTCCCAGGTCAATTTTGCGGATCCTTGCTTTTTCAATCTTAATACCGGTTCGAGTTGACAGGTCATTTAGCAGTTCTACCTTTCTTTCCGGGTTCAGGAGCTCAAGCTTATCATAAACGAGCCGGCAGCTTCCCGGTTTTTTTACGGGCTTATCCTGGAAATAGTATTCCAATATCAGAAGGGATGCGATAATAATCAGGTTAATAAGGGTTTGACCCCTTACCGGATTATAGAAAGTTGCCAGTGCATTGACTACGGAAATCCCCAGGATAGTGAAAAAATACGTCATATCCCTGAGATCAAGGTTCCTGGATCTGAAACGGAGGATTGCGAATATGGCAAACAGGCCAAGGGCCACCCCAAGATTAATCTCTACCGTTTTCAATAAGATGCACACAAGAAAAATCATGATACCCATCAGAAAAAAGGAGAAAGCAGTACTCTTATTTTTCGTGTACCGGTAATAAATAAGTCGAATCACAATAAAAAGAACCACCAGGTCAACTGCAAATCTTAACAGTACATTCCAAATCGGATCCCGGCCACCAACAATATATTCCTCCATGGTATTTATAAATTTAGGGTTAAAGGCTTTTACATTCGTTCAGGAAATTATATACAATCCTGTCTCTTTCCATTTCTGAATAAAACTCGTCAAGGTAACGGATCATTTGCTTTTCTGTTTTTTGATCGATATACGGGAAATCCTGAATAACCTTGTAAAAAGCCTCCTTTTTATCGGCAAATTCCTTCATGGATTTACTGTATGATTCCTCATCCCTGCATATTCCCAGGAATAACCGCTCCCTCACCGAAGAAATTTTAAGTCCCTCTGGTGGCACAGCGTATTGAGCATCCACAAGACCCGAATAATCAAAATCATAGGGAACGATCATCCCCAGCTCGGGCCGGGCGGATCCGGGTATACTCAGAATTTTGCAATTATGCTGACCGGGTACTGACCAATCACAGTTGCCTATCATGTAAAAAAAGATCGCCACCCGGTCCATATATCCCGGGAGAATATTTCTTTGTGTGAGATTGACCGCTTCCACAGGGATAGCATGCAGTCTTTCAGCCAGCAAATCGATCGGTTCAATAAAAAACCCATAGGAAGTAACAGGTTTGCTTTTTTTGTAAGTATTGATGTAGGTTATTCTCAGTAATCTTACCCTGAAACTGCTATCTGTAAGAACGTTGAATAATTTATAAATGAGGTATTCTTTCAGAAGTAGGTCTTCATTGCCTGACATGCAATGAGTCACAAGCTTCATTTTTTCAATCTTTTTTATGTCATCCTTTCTGAAATCGGCTTTCTTGAAATTTACCATCACCGGCGGAAAGGTACAGTAACCGTTCCGGAACTCGCCCCTTGATTTAAGGCGTATCTCCTTATTAACCGAATCATTTTCATTGAAATGATAGGTCAGCAGGGCCTTAAGGTATTCTTCCTTGGGTTTTTTCTTCATATAATGCGTGATATCGAACCGCATGGACAGCTCCATGATTTCATCATTTGTGAAGAGCCCGAAATCCTTCGACAGGGTATCCACAACCGCAAATTGGTCACTCAGGGAATCATCCTGGCCATAAACCGGAATGTATGAAGCTGCCATGAGGATGATCAGAATTGAAATATATTTAACCATGGTCAACTATTTTGCAGTTTAAAAAATGAGTAAATTTAAATTCTAAGATACCCTTTTTTTCAAAATAACCCATTGAGCTAATGGATAAATATCAGAGTAATTCCAATCAGAACACACTCCTGAAGGTACCGCAAACCAAAATTTCAGCAAGGCATTTGTTATCCGGACTCATTTTGCTTTTTGTGATATTCTCCTATGTTCCCCTCCATGCCCAGGAAAAAAAGAAATTCCTGGCAGCATTTCACGACAGCATTGACGGGGCCATCGACATGAGTGACTGGCTTGTAAACAAGAAAGGATTGCTTATTATTCCGACAATCATCACTGAACCAGCTGTAGGATATGGTATTGGAGGAGCAGCGATTTACTTCCATTCATCCTATACGGCAAAGAAGGGTCCTCCCAGCATGTCGGGCGTATTGGGTGCTGCTACTGAAAATGGTACCTGGGCGGCCGGTGTTTTTCACGTCGGTTACTGGAAACGGGACAGGATCCGGTACATGGGTGCGGTGGCGAAACTTTACGCCAACGTAGACTTTTATGGTTCCGGCAGACTAGGCCTGATGGAGGATGTGCCGGTAAACCTGAACCTGGATTCCTGGTTTCTTTTGCAGCAGATAAAATTCCGGGTGGCAGGTTCGGGCTTTTTCATCGGGGGCCGTTATATGCTGCTTAATACGAATAATACATTTGATATTCCCCTGAACATTCCTGAATATACGGAACAGGAATTCAGTGCCACATTGAGTGAGGTATCCCTAAAACTGGAATACGACACCCGGAATAATGTATTCACACCCACAAAAGGCGCACTCCTGGGTTTGTCGGGAACTTACAGTGATACCTGGCTGGGAGGAGAAGACCTGTATGGCAGGATCGGCCTGACCCTTATCGGATACTTTCCTGCCAGCAACCGGGTTACGATTGGGATCCGCCATGAGAGCAGCTATACCCTGGGTGATGTTCCGTTTTGGGCAAGGCCCATAATTAACTTGCGCGGAGCACCCCTGATGAAATACCAGAATGTAAACACAACCCTGATGGAGGCGGAAGTCAGCTGGAATGCCTACAGGCGGTGGTATTTATCGGGGTTCACGGGGATTGGAAATGCCTTCTCCGGTTTTGCCGAATTTGAGGATGGAAAAAGCGTAACCACGCTGGGTACGGGTTTCAGGTATGTACTGGCTCGTAAACTGGGAGCGCACATGGGAATGGACTTTGCTGTCAGCAATGATGATTTTGCTTTTTACATAATTTTTGGAACAGCCTGGCTGAAATGATCAAATAAAATATGAGGAAACATTAATGAATTTATTTTTCCTAAATTAAAAGATATATTTAATATCATAATTCATTAACATTTTTATTCCTGATTTGCTTATTAACTATAGTATTCTAAAATAAACCTTATGAAAAGTCTTTACCTGTCCTGCTTGTTCCTATGGGTGGCAAGTATATTTTTTTCCTGTAAAAATAACAAAGAAATCCAGGCCGCTCCGGCACTTGAAGTACCTGTTGTACAGGTTATGCAACAGGATGTTGACCTCGAGAGTGAATATACCGGGCAAACTTACGGCGAGGCTGATGTTGAAATACGGACCCGGGTGGAAGGCTGGGTATTAAGTATGAACTTCAAAGAAGGCTCCCTGGTTTCAAAAGGGCAGTTGCTATATACAATTGATCCGTTGCCCTATCAAAACCAGGTAAACGAATCAGAGGCCTCTCTTGCCGAAGCCAATTCCATGCTGATAAAAGCAAAGAACGATCTCGACCGGATCGAACCGCTTGCAGCCATTGGCGCAGTAAGTCAGCGGGAACTTGTGGCTGCACAGGCCACCTATGAATCCAATAAGGCCATGGTATCATCGAATGAAGCATCCTTGAGAAATGCGATGATAAAACTCGGATATTGCAGCGTGGTAGCACCCATCAGCGGAATGATAGGCTTATCTGCAGTGAAGGTAGGTGATTATGTAAGCCCGGGGCCTCAGTTTGTTGTCAATACAGTATCCGGCATGGACAACATCAGGGTGCGGTTTACCATCGGGGAGAAGGAATACCTTCGGATTACCCGGTTGCTGCAGAAGATGAATGTTAAGATGGGCCAGGGAGGGGCAACGGTCAGGATGGTTCTTGCAGACGGTTCCCTTTACCCTTTGAAAGGAAAAATGAATTTTGCCGACCGGCAGGTTGATCCTTCCACCGGTGCTATGACCCTGGAAGCAGAATTTAAGAATATGAATAATCTCCTTCGCCCCGGACAATATGTAAAACTTCATATGGTAACAGAATACAGGAAATCCGCCCTGCTTATTCCCCAACGGGCTGTCAATGAGATGCAGGGACTTTTCCAGGTCTACACCGTTGCCGATAGCAATAAGATTGATTTAAAGTTGATAAAATTAGGACCCGCTTACAATATGAGCTATATAGTTGAAAGCGGGCTCACACCCGAGGAAAGGATTGTCATCGGAGGAACCCAGATGCTGCGTGCAGGATCGGTGATCAAGCCGGTTGAGAAAAAGTGGTCACCTGACAGTACCAACATTTCGTCAGTTATAAATTAAGCTACATACCTACGACTATGGGAGAATTTTTTGTACGCCGGCCGATTGTTGCCATGGTGCTGTCGATAATTATTGTGCTGGTTGGATTACTTGCACTCAGAAGCACCCCGATAAGCCAGTATCCTGATATTACCCCGCCCACCATCAAGATCAACACCAGTTTCGTTGGCGCCAATGCTGTGAATGTGGAACAGGGCGTTGCTGCAGTTACCGAACAGAAGATCAATGGCGTTGAAGAGATGATCTATATGAAAAGTACCAACGCATCCGATGGAAACCTCAGCCTGGATGTATCCTTTAAGGTAGGTACAAACCTCGACAATGCCAATATGCTTACACAGAACAGGGTTAGCCAGGCCATGCCTTTTATGCCCCCTTCTGTAAAGCAATATGGGATCACTACCAAAAAATCACTAACATTCCCCCTCCTCATCATTTCACTTACATCTAAAAACCCGGCATACGATGACCGATTTCTTTCCAACTATGCAACCATCAACCTGGTGGATGCGATATCCCGGATAAGTGGGGTGGGTGAGGTAAAGATTCTCGGCTCGAGCGACTATGCCATGAGGGTATGGGTAAAGCCCGATATCATGTCCAAACTTGACATAACGGTGGAAGATGTAACCAAAGCTTTACAGGATCAGAATGTGATCAGTCCCGGTGGTAAATTCGGAGCCGAGCCAGCTCCGGCCGGCACTGAGTTTACTTACGGTGTTGTACTACAGGACAGGCTAATACAGGAAGACCAGTTTAAGGACATCATTATCAAAAGCAAGGAAGATGGTTCCAAGGTTCTTTTGGGAGATATTGCAGAAATCAAGCTGGGAACCGAGAATTACAACTCCACTTCCCGCATGAACCACAAGCAGGCTGCTACCATTGCCATTTATCAGACTCCCGGTACAAACGCACTGGATGTGGCTGACCAGATCAAAACACTGACCGCGCTACTTTCGCAACGTTTCCCGAAAGATGTTGAATACCATGTTTCCCTTGACACCACACTGGCTGTTTCCGAAGGTATCACTGAAATTGTCCACACCCTTTTCGAAGCTATTATCCTCGTGATCCTGGTAGTATTTATCTTCCTTCAGAACTGGAGGGCAACCCTGATCCCGCTGATAACCGTACCCGTATCCCTGATCGGTACCTTTATGATCTTCCCAATGCTTGGATTTTCAGTAAATGTACTATCCCTGCTTGGACTGGTGCTCGCAATCGGTATTGTGGTGGATGATGCGATCGTGGTGGTGGAGGCAGTCATGCATCACATCGAGCATGGAAAGACACCGCGTGAAGCCACCATACAGGCAATGAAGGAAGTATCCGGACCCGTAATTGCCATAGCCCTTATTCTCTGCGCAGTTTTCATTCCTGTGGCAATGGTTCCTGGAATCACAGGCCGGCTTTATCAGCAATTTGCCATTACGATTGCAGTTTCTGTCGTATTCTCCGCATTTTCAGCACTTTCACTAAGCCCCGCACTTGCTTCCATTCTTCTCAAGCCCACAAAGCCGATGAGTGAGCGTAAGGGATTGCTGGCCAAATTTTTCAATGGCTTTAATAAAATGTTCGATAAGGTTACGGGCAAATACGTCGGTATTGCCGGATTACCTTTCACGTAAAGCCATGCGGGTGACAATCATCCTGTTAGTCGTAATCGTTGCCGCCGGAATACTGGGTAAAAGTCTTCCCGGGGGATTCGTTCCGGATGAAGACCAGGGTTATTTTATCATGAATGTGTCCTTGCCGGCTTCATCATCCCTGCAACGAACGGATCAGGTATGCAGGCAGGTAGAAGATATCCTCTCCAGATATGAATCTCTCGAGTATGTCACATCCATTGTGGGTTTCAGCATGCTTACCGGGGCATACCAGAGCAATGTGGCGACTTACTTTGTTATGGCAAAAGAATGGTCTGAGCGAGAGGGGACTGTTGAAGAAATTATGGCCGCGGTGAATAAGGATTTTGCCAGGGAGATCACAAGCGGGACTGTACTTGCATTCGGACCCCCTCCCATACCCGGACTTGGAACCGGCGCCGGGTTTACCATGATGATCCAGGACCAGACAGGTAATACCCCGGAATATCTGATGGAACAAACCTATGCGTTCCTGGCTGCTGCACGTAAAAGACCTGAGATCGGCCGTGTTAATACCACATTCAATGCCTCATCACCACAGATAAAACTTGAGGTTGACAGGCAAAAAGCCATGAAACTGGGTGTCCCTCTTGCCACAGTGAACACTACGCTTGGGGCATTCCTGGGAGGGGCCTATGTGAATGATTTTAACCGGTTCGGGCGTCAGTATAAGGTTTATGTCCAGGCTGATGCCTCCTACAGGGTAAAACCCGAAGACCTGAGCATGGTTTATGTCAGGAACAACAAGGGAGAGATGGTACCGATTTCAACCCTGGTAACGTCCAGCAAGGTAAGTGCTCCTGAATTTACCAACCGTTTCAATCTATATCGCTCAGCAGAGCTGAATGGTATACCGGCTCCCGGTTATAGCTCTGCACAGGCTCTTAAAGCGCTTGAAGAAACTGCCAAAGAAGTACTCCCGTCGACCATGGGCTACGCGTGGTCGAACATGTCTTTCCAGGAAAAACAGGCTGAAGGTTCTGCAGGGTCGATTTTCATCATGGCCCTGCTTTTTGTCTTTCTGATTCTTGCCGCCCAGTATGAAAGCTGGAAACTGCCTTTCAGTGTGCTCCTGGGAACTACCATTCTCTGTAATGGGAGCATTCCTGGGCTTATTTCTTGCAAGGCTGACCGACAACGGATATGTGAACAACGTGTTCGCACAAATTGGTCTTGTACTGCTCATCGGCCTGGTGGCGAAAAATGCCATTCTGATCGTAGAGTTTGCCAAGGCAGAGCATGAAAAAGGAATTCCCTTGTTTGAAGCCGCCATGTCGGCCGCAAAACTCCGGTTTCGTCCGATTCTTATGACAGCTTTTGCCTTTATTCTTGGTGTAACTCCCCTGCTCACCGCCTCCGGTGCTGGTGCCCAGGGCAGAAAAGTAATGGGAATGGCGGTTTTCAGCGGGATGCTTGTCGCAACCATCCTGGGAGTTCTCATTGTACCTGCCTTGTATATACTGATCGAAAATATCGGCAAGAAAAAAAATACAGCCACAATTGAAAATAAACCCGAGGGCAATTGATATGAAGAATCTAATTATTTCACTGCTTGCACTTGTTTTGCTGCTTTCCTCCTGCCTTGTCGGGAAACGGTATACCCGTCCTGCAATGGATATACCCGGAAAGTACAATAACCAGGACACGGCGGCTGTATCAGGCGGAACTGAGCTGCCACATGACACGATTATTAACCTGCAGTGGTTTGAGCTTTTTAAGGACACTGTTTTAAATTCCCTGATCACCCAGGCCCTTGATACAAATACCGATCTTCGCATTGCTGCATTGCGGGTGCAACAATCACGCTCGGTATTTAAAAATTCCAGGGCTAACCTGTTGCCTTCTATTGGCTATTCGGCCACTGCAGAAATAAACAGTCCCGAAGATGATTATTTTGATTTGCTGGGTACAGCATCCTGGGAAATAGATTTCTGGGGAAAACTGCGCCATGCCAAACGTGCCGCCCATGCGGAAATGCTGGCCAGCGAAGAAGGTCTTAAAGTGGTTAAAACTACCCTGGTGAGTGATGTGGCCAACCTGTATTTTCTGATACGAGACCTGGATAACCGGATAGAAGTTTCCAAGCAGACCCTGATCAGCCGGACGGAATATTACAATATGGTGAATGAGAGATTTATTAAAGGAGAAGCAGCTGAACTTGAAAAACTGCAGGCTGAACAACAGCTTGCCCTGGTGGAAGCGGCACTGCCAAATCTGCAACGGTCAGCTGAGCCTTACCGAAAGCAGCCTGAACATTCTTCTGGGCCAAACACCACAGTCTATACCGAGGGGACTTCAGAATGCCGACCAGACACTCATACCGGAAGTACCGGCCGGATTGCCCTCAATGTTGCTCGAACGCCGGCCCGATGTCAGGGCAGCAGAGGATATACTTCTTGCAGAAACAGAGAAGATTGGTGTTACCCAGGCTATGAGGCTTCCTGCATTTAACCTTACCGGATTCTTCGGGGTTGCCAGCGCAGACATTGATAACCTGTTCCTTAACGATGCCCTTGCCGGCGGTATAACCGGTATGATCACCGGACCCCTGTTTGAATTCGGGAAAAACAAACGTCGTGTGGACATACAGCGCGCGGAGACGGCAGTTGCGACGAATGAATTTCTTAATACTTACAGGATTGCCCTTGCTGATGTGGAAAACTCCTTGTATGGAATAAATTCTTTTAAGGATGAATATGAAGCACGGATGCGCCAGGTGACCGCAGCAAGAAAATCCCTGTTACTTGCAAAAGCCAAATATGACAGCGGTTATTCAAGCTACCTGGAAGTTCTGATAGTTGAAAGCTATACATTTGAAGCAGAAATGCTGCTTTCAATAACCCGGGCACAGCAACTGGGAGCCACAGTTTCCCTTTACAGGGCCCTTGGAGGTGGATGGTGAGAGGTTCATTTATCCAAAGATTCATACATGTCAAAAATCCTGTCTAAAGATTTACCAAAACGCTTCTGGACGGAAGAAAGCGGATTGACCAGCATCCTCGTTCTGCTGTGCATCAGTAATTTTATAATAACCCCTTTTTTTGAGAAAGGCCAGGTTCTCACCCTTGTCGTGCGCGTGGTATGGCTGGTGGTCCTTTGTGCAGGGATCTCTACCTTATCGGAAAATAAAATTCAGCGCAGGGTATTTTTCACCATACCTCTGCTGTTGATCTCAATAAACGCTATACGGTATTTTGGGGATAGTCCTTTCCTGATGTATGCGGACCTTGTGGCCGATATTGCTTCCTTCTCACTGCTAATCGGAATGGTATTCATGAAAGTATTTGAAAAAGGTCCGGTAACCTTTCATCGCGTAATCGGTGCAGTGGCAGGATATATGCTGATCGGAAATTTGTGGGCGGATGTATACCAGTTTCTGTATATTCATCTGCCGGGCTCGGTACAACTGGCTTCTTCAGATACGGATTCCGTAATCAAACCAGCTACCTTTATTTATTTCAGCTATAGTACTCTCACAACAACAGGATATGGAGATATTCTTCCTGCACATTCTGTCACCCGAACCCTTGCCCTTGTCGAACAGCTCATCGGCGTGTTTTATCCTGCCATCCTCATTGGAAGACTGGTTTCCCTTTCTGTTGAAAGTAGCAATAAGTCAAAGCCAAAATAAAAAAGGCGAAGTTTGAACTTTCTCACGAGCGTGAGCGAGTAAACTTCGCCCAGCGTTAAATGGTAAGCGAAGTTTACTCGCTCTTGCTCGTGAGAAAGTTATAACTTCGCTCAAACATCTAAAATATTACTTAAGATCAGGAAGAGGAAGTGATTCCAGCAGGGAAACCCTGATCCCTGAAAGGATATAACCTTCCACCTGGTAAAATTGCAAGGCAACAATTGGATTTGTTGCCTTCTTAATCTTATTGTAATAGGTAATGATCAGGTTGTCGGTTTCCTTGCTCAGGTCAATAACATTCTTAGTCCAAACCTCAGCTGACTCATTGGTAAACTTGTCATATTTTGCCGTATAATCGCTGAGAAGCTGGATTCTTTCCTGACCCAACGCTTTGCGGGCAGTTTCGTATTCATCGTACAATTTCCAGAAGGCATCTTTTTGTGCCGGGTCAACCTGTACAAATTCAGAAACCATGGCTTTTTTCTCCATACCGAATGCGGATTGCATCAGGTCAACTTCTTCCTTGTTTGATTGGGCGTTTACAAGTGCTGCGAAAAACAGGGCAGTCAGAAATAAAGTAATCTTTTTCATAAAATACGGGGTTAAATTAGTAATGGAACAAAGGTAGTTAAATAATTATTAAGTCAGAATCAATTTGACTCTTTTAAGCGACTGAGAAGATATGCGCTTAGCCCATTGGCAATGCCAAATACGAGAGCAATTAACCCAACAAAAAAAACTGTCCGTTCATTAAAATTATCTTTCAACTGAAACAAGAAATATCCAAAAAGCAAAGTAAGACAGGCATTTAGCAAATAAAGTGCAAAGAATGCATTTTTCAGGGAAATCAGTATTCCGGCTTCCACCAATTCACATATTCCATAAAAGACAACCCAGAATAAAATAATCCATAAAATCACCCTTGCGCCGTCTTCCAGATGAATTGCAAGATTGATAGCAAAAGCAAGGTTGATCAGACCCATGGCAAATGTCCATGGTCCTGAATTTGGCTTTTTTGAACATTACGACTGAGCCAATCAGAAGAAAGGCCATCATACCTATCAGGGCAACAAAAAGAACCGCCAGGGTTTTAATTGTATTAAACATCCAGAGAATACTGAAGATTCCGAAAAGAATCAGCAAAGCACTTTTGAATGCCGGCAGCCAGGCCTTATCATACGATTTTAATTCCATAATTATATATTTTAAATCAAATATAGGAAAAATCCTATTTAAACGAATTAGGTTGAAATATATCTTAATTTTGGCTAATGCAATCTGCGTGCGAATGCGATCAAACCGGTTATTCAAGATATTCAGATATACAATTCTTACCCTGGCAGCTTTTTTTATTTTGCTGTTGCTGGCAATAAATCTGCCACCGGGTCAAAAGCTGATTACATCCAAAGTGAACGGGTTTTTTCGCGACAAAAATATCCCGGCCCATATCGATAGGATCACCCTGCTGTTGAATGGGAAAATCGGCTTAAAGGAACTCAGGATCATTCAGAATTCAAATGATACCATCCTGTATGTCAGGAATCTCCGCCTAGCCTTCAACCCAATTCCATTGATTTTCAAGAAAATAAAGGTTGGTAACCTCACCATGGAACATGCAGTGGTTAACCTGTCTGCGAATGACTCTACCGGGTTTTTGAATCTTCTTTCCCTCTTTCCGTCCAATTCCAAAAGCAAAGACACAGGCAGTGTAAAGAAAAAACAATGGGACATCCAGGTAAGATCGGTAAATCTGAATAATATCCGGTTTAAATACCTGGATGTATACCATGGCATTCAAATGCGGCATGCGTCAAAGATTATTTATGTAAGGTTCAGCCGGTTTTCAACTCTGGCCAGGGAGATCAATGCCAGTTATGTCAATCTTGATCAGATCAGCTTTCAAATGGCCCAAAATACGCCATATGCGGAAAAGCTGCCGGAAAAATCAATTTCATCCCCCGTGAAATGGAAATTTAACCTGAATAATGCAGATCTCAAAAATATCAGCTTTTCATTGGATCAGCCCGAAGTAAGGCAGAGAATAGCTTTTGCACTGGATGAAGGAACCATTTCCAAAAGTCATGTTGATCTGGGTCAGCATATCATTGATATAGGATTGCTTCAGCTTTCAGGGCCGGAACTGGTTCTCTATTCTTCAGTCGAAAAGGCACAGGAAAATTCCACTTCGGGCGATGACAAAAAGGCCGGCTTTCCCGGACCCTGGGATATGACAGGAGATTTTCTGCAAATTGAAGAAGGATCGCTTCGCATGTTGTCATATAATGGAATGCCAATTCAAAAAACCGGGCCGGATCTCAGTGGCTTCGATCATTTTGAAACTACCCTGAAAAAGGTAAAATTAACCGGTGAGACAAGTGCATTTACCCTGAGCCGGCTTGCTTTGCACCTGGGAAACGGACTTAATATTGAGCAGGGTAAACTTGCCTTCCATTCCGGTCGGGAGCAAGGAACAAAATTACATGCAACAGTAAAAACCACGTTCTCACACATAGATATGAGGATCGAGACCGGTGAAGAACTGTCCTCCATGGTCAGGAAAGGATTTCTGGCAGTCCCGTTTTCATTGTCAATTAACAATTCTGAAGTTTCCCTTCGTGACGTATATTCTTTCCTGCCGCTGTCTGAAAAAAGAAAAATTGACCAGACTTTGGATGATCGGCTTGGCATACAGGGATCGTTTTCCGGTTCCACCGAACATTTGATTATAAAAGAACTTGCATTCAGCACGCCTGCGGGATTAAGATTGATGTTAAGCGGATCGGTGTCGGGGTTAATGGATTTTCGGACTGCTTCCTGCGAACTGGACATTGGAACCAACCCGGTAACAAATGTGCAGATTAAAGAACTTATTGAACTGGCAGGCTTTCCAACCAGGTTGCCGGCCTTTGATCCTATGGTAATCAGGGGAAGTTTCAGAAAGAGTATTCTTACTCCTGAGTTTGCACTGGCAATCCACGGCGGGTCGGGCAATATCGTTGTGAGCGGAAATGCCGATTTATACTCGAAAAGCTATTTGGCCACACTTATCTTTGAAGACCTGGATGCCGGTCAACTGGGAGGAATTAAAGAAGCCGGCAGGATAACCGGTAAAATTGAAATCGAAGGAAATGGATTCAAACCCGACAGCATAAGGGCAACAGCTGATGTGGAAGTTGAACGGGCGGGGTTTAAGGGTTACATATATCAGGATGTAAATATCAAGGTAAATGCAGAAACGGGTTTATATACCTTTCATATCCTGTCAGGTGATCCATCGGCCCGATGCAATTTGAACGGCCACATTAGCCGCCGGGATTCGGTTACCGATGGAGAAATATCAGGAGATTTCGCTCTTCAAACCGGCAATTTGAATCTGTATAAAGACAGCATAGAGTTTTCCGGCAGCATGAAGGCTACTCTGCATCAAACAGGACCCGATGCAGGTGCATCATTTCAGGTGAGCAACCTTACCGTTAAGAGAAGGGATTATTCAGGTATATTGAAACGAGCGTTCGTATCATTTCTCTCTACCGGGGATCTTATTAAAACACGCCTTGAATCTGATTTTCTGAAAGCTGATCTTCAAATTCATATCTCCCTCGATAGCCTGAAAAAAGCGTTTAGAATTCCTGAATACGGGATGATAAACCTGCTTGACTCGAACATGAATTATGAAATTCCGGTAATTTCAAATCTTCCCTATGCAGATCTTTCAGCGGAGGCGAGCTATAATCCATTGATCGGCCTGTTCATCGCTGATAGCCTTTTCAGTTACAGGATTGTTACTGTGAACCTAATAAAAGAGCAGGATGGGATTGTGAGAGGGAAAATATTCCTCGACAAATACAAATTCATGGATATATCAGGCTTTGCCACATCTGTGCAATTTGAAAGTCTCAATGGCAAAACCAGCTTTAATGCAAAAACGGACAGTATCCGGTTTGGAAATATCAAGCTGGGACTTTCTGAAACTGGGATGGTCCTGACCCGGAACAAAGCGGATGTTACAGCAAAAATCAGGGGAAGGGACAAAAACGTGTTATATAATATCTCCTGTGAAATTATTAAGAGGAACGGCAGGATCGAATTACGTTCAACCTTACCGCAATGGGTACTCAATGGCTATGAATGGACTGTTTCACCAAACAGGTTCCTGATTTATGAACCTGTATCCAAAGACTATATTGCGGATTTGCATTGGAAGAATGATCAGAGTTTTATTGATATGCACGGGTCCAGATCGGACACACTCAATCTGGATTTAAAGCAGGTAACTTTAAGCAAACTCCTGATTCCGGGCATTATTCCCTTCTCGATCGACGGCGTCCTGAATGGCAGCATAGACTATCTTGACCGAAAACAAAAGGTAATCCACGCAAGGATGGATATACTGCAGATCCAGGCATCAGGACAAATGATGGGAGATGCACTCATCAATGGCCAATATCAATTGGATACCCTTGGATCAGAAGGCAGTGTGAACATTCGCATGCCCGGTGATGCCGAACTGACAGCATCTGCCCGGTTGGGTAACTATCCTGACAAAGGAATCCATACAAAATTCAATAATATATCATTGAATTATCTGGAACCCTTCATAAAGAAATACGTCAATGGGTTGACAGGAAAGATAAACGGATTAGTAGACCTGACCTATGCCGGTGAAAATCCGGAATTGAACGGTTTCATCAGCCTGAGCGAAACCGGTTTCAAAATTATTCCCCTGAATGCCAGATTCCTTATTCCGGGCGACGAGATTAAAATAAAAGAGAGCGAGGTGATATTTGATCAGTTTGTTGTTCTGGATTCACTTGGAAAGCGTCTGAATGTACAGGGTAAAATCAACCTGAACAGCAGGCCGGATCCGATAGCGGACCTGAACATCACCTCTGAAAACCTCCAGGTGATGAATACCACTGAAAAAGACAATCCAGCTTTCCATGGATCCATATTTATTAATTCAAGGCTGAAAATAACCGGCCCGGTTCAAACCCCATCCCTCTCCGGAAATCTTGTACTTGGCGGGGGAACTGTGATTAATTACCAGTATATGGAAAACCTGACCATATCGGAAACCGAAAAAACAATCCGGTTTGCAAGCCTTAGAGAAGATGAGTCTGATGACCTCATAAATCTCAGGTCGATTAAGAAAATTTCGAATTCACCTGTGATGGAGGCATCCATTGAAATAAATCCAAACAGTATTTTCAATTTTCAAATAAACCGTGGTTTTGATATTGGCGTGAAAATAAGCGGCGGTGGCTTCCTGAATTATGCTATGTTGCCAAACAGCACAATGAGTCTGGCCGGCCGGTATGAAATCTCGAAGGGAAATGCTGAATTGAAGATTATCGGGTGGCCGCGCAAGTATTTTTCTATTTCATCCGGAAGTTACCTGAGATGGGATGGCAAAGTCGATGATCCTGAACTTCAGATTGAAACGATCACCAAAGTGAAGGGCTCCTATCTGAATCCGGTAGATAACAAAAACAGGGAAGTAGATTTCAAGGTATACATGAAACTGGCCAACCGGCTTTCCCAACTTGAAATTATTTTCGACGTGATCAGCGATGATCAGTATATCACGAGTGTTCTCAATTCCATGTCAAAAGATGAGAGAATGAGACAGGCTATCAATCTTCTCATTTTTGAGCGGATCGAACTTCCCAATATGTCAAGTTCATCCGATTATCTCAGCCAGCAAATCAACCAGTTCTGGGAATCCCAATTGAATCAGTTCACGAAATCCTCTATTAAGAATGTTGATATTTCTTTCGGTCTGAATACCTATACCGGGGCAACAGAAAGCGGCGGAGAAGAGGAATATACCAGTTTTACCTATGAAGTAAAAAAGGAAATGTTCAATAAGAGAGGTTCTGTTATGGTTTCCGGCAAAATGAATGACAATACCGCTGCCGGGGAACAAGCCAATAATGTAATAGATAACTTTACATTTGAATATGCACTGGATACAAACCGGTCGAAATACCTGAAAGTATATCGTCAACAAAATTATGAGGATCTCCTTGAAGGAGAGGTCATTAAATCAGGGGTAGGTTTTATTTACAGGAAGAATTATGACAGATTAAGAGATATCTGGCGGAAACAGAGGAAAAATACCAAATCAAAATAATGCAATTGAAAACAGGCAAATATATTTCATCATTACTTCTTTCAGGATTTATCCTGTCATCCTGTTCCAATACAAAATTCCTGACCGATGACCAGTTGTTATATACCGGACGAAATAAGATAAATGTAATCAGTCCGGAAAAGTATAAAAATAAGAAGGCAGCCAGCCAGATGATGGAAACCGTAACCTCGCACAAAGTGAATAATTCGTTGGCCGGCAAGCGTGTGCTGCCCCCAGGCGGATTATGGATCTACAATTACATGAAGCCACCGGAAAAGAGAAAGAGAAGTATCATTAAGTGGTTCTTCAGGACTTTTTCCGCTGAACCGGTTCTTGTTTCACAGGTAAATCCTGAGATGCGGAGCAAAAAACTTGAATCGGAACTATTCAATATCGGCTTTTTTCATTCTTCAGTAACTTCAAAAATTGATACCTCCGCAAGGAATCCCCGCAAAGCTAAAATTACCTATACCATAAAACTTGACCACCCTTTCGTTTATAATACGGTTTCCTTTGCACCTGCCGAAAACACTTTGGACAGCCTGATTAAACAGTTATCCAATAAACAGTAAGATTAAGACGGATGATGTGTTTGATCTGGGCAGGGTGAAAGCAGAAACAAAAAAGATCATCTCCCTTGTCAATGAAAATGGATATTACTTTTTCAATTCAGACAACATTCTATGGACTGCAGATACGATCCGGCAGCCGGGGAAAATTGATCTCAGGATAGGAAGAAACAAGGAAACTACCACAGAATCCGCATCCAGAAAATATGACATAGGGGAAATATCCGTTAAAATTAAGGATCCTGTGGATACGGTTTCAACATTTCGGCAGGAAGACAGCATTCATTTTGACGGAATCAATATTCGTTCGAATGAAGAGTATTTCAAACCAGGACTTATATCCAAAAGCATTTATTTCCGCCAGGGAGATACCTACTCAACTTCGAAGCACCAAAAAACCATGCAACAACTGAATAGCTACGGAGTATTTAAATTCATCAATTTACAGTTTGTGCCGAACAGTGATACACTGAAACCTCAGCTCGACCTGATGCTGGAGCTGACTCCCATGAAGGAGGTCAGCCTTGACCTTGAAGCCAATGTTGTAACCAAATCAACCGGATTTTCCGGTCCGGGTCTGGTGGCCACCCTGGCCCACAGAAATCTGTGGGGAGGTGCAAATAAATTGCAGCTGAAACTTGAAGGTGGAATCGAATGGCAGTGGGGAACCAAATCAACCAGCAACCTGGGAACAGTTTCGTACAATGCGGGAATTTCATCCTCTATTATATTTCCCAAAGTAATAAAGCCATTTAAACTGGTAAATACAAAACGATTCCAACTGCCCCAGACATCGGTAACCCTCGGTTTTGAGTTTTTAAACAAGGTACAGTATTACAGGATGAGTTCGTTTAACATGGGATATGGTTATCAATGGAAAGCAACTGACCGGATTTCTCACAATTTCTATCCTCTCTACTTCAATTCGATCACGTTACTGAACACCACACCGGAATTTGATTCCATTCTGAATGCAAATCCCTATATCAGGAAAAGTTTTGAAGAACAGTTTATTGCGGGAATGAAGTACAATTTTATTTATGATAACAGCAGCAGCAAACAAGCCAATGGATTATATTTTCAGGGAGGGATCAGTACGGCCGGCAACCTGATCGATCTTTTTAAGGGTATATCCCGTGAGCCCGAGGAAAGACCCTATACTACCATTGGAAATGTATACTCCCAATTTGTGAAACTGACCTCCGATTTACGGTATTACAGAAATATTAACAACCAAACCCTGGCCTTCCGGCTTTATGCCGGTGTAGGGATTCCCTATGCCAATTCTGTTGTCATGCCGTATGTGGAGCAGTTTTACAGCGGTGGCTCCAACAGTATCAGGGCATTTATTGCCCGGTCATTGGGACCGGGAGGATACCATGAAGAAAATACCTCTGATATTATTGACCAGACAGGAGATGTCAAACTTGAGGGAAATGCGGAATACCGGTTTTCATTATCCGGAGTCGTTAAGGGTGCTTTTTTTCTCGAAGCAGGCAATGTCTGGCTTCTAAATACGGATGAAAACCGGCCGGATGCCGAGTTTTCGTTTGATACATTTACGGAACAGCTGGCCGTGGGAACAGGATTTGGTCTGCGATTTGATTTCAGCTTTTTTGTACTACGCACGGACCTGGGATTTCCGCTTCGGAACGCCTATGCGACCAATGGAAAACACTGGCTTACATCTGCAAAGGATGTCTTTTCGGGATTTCTGTTTAATTTTGCAATAGGGTATCCGTTCTGATTCCCCGGGTTGCACCCGGGGTTATTGAAATTTAAGCACTTCGTGCTTTTACATCTTCCATCTTTTTTAATTATCTTTAAATTACAAAATAAAATATTCACGCCCATGACTCCCCGATTTCTAATCGCTTTCCTGTCTACGATCCTCATAGGATCCCGGGCGTCCGCCCAGCTTGAGGAGGGAGCTTCCATCATCCAGGCTGGCGGTGGATGGAGTTCTGTAATCATCGCATCTAATTCAGAGACTGCCAAAGGATACATTATCAATGCTTCGTATGAAAACTGGCTGGTGGCACCGGTTGGGATTGGCGGATCTGTTCATTATATGCATGTAAGGCAGGAGAATGACAGGGGCATCGCCGAGGGCACATCGCTGCCTATCTTTCTGGATGCCAAATATTACTTTGGAAAATCCCGGTTAAGGATCTTTGTGGTGGGTTCTGCAGGCTTCCAGTTTTCATGGCGTAAATTGGAAAGCCCCGAAAACGGCAATGAAGGTTCAGACCACGATGCAGGCTTTGCCGCCGGTTTCGGAACCGGACTTGTATATAATGTAAAACCGGGAATTCTTTTAAATCTCAATTACAACCTGTACTGGATGAAAAATGCCTATTATTCAAATGGAATTGCCAATACAGTTTCTTTAAACGTCGGTTTTATCCTGGGCAAATAAAAAGACATAAACCTTCCATCCCGGTTCATCAAGATAAAGGCCTTTTTCGTTTAATTCATCGCCATCCCTGCCATAAATATTTCCGCTCATCAGGTCGTGCAATGACCAGGAATTGTCGGCCAGATCCTGAAACGGAAGTTTTACAAAACACTGGCTGTAATCCGGAGAATAATTAACGGCAATCAGAATTTTTTCACCCTGTGCTCCTTGCCATGCATATGAAATATAATTCCCGTTTGAAAGATTTCTCTCCCATGCTGGAACGCAATCTGCCAATTTCCATTCTCCATTTTTAAAAATATGCCAGTGCAAAATGTCAAGCAACTTATGATAAAATAATTTCAGCCTTTCATCCACTGGCTCTTCAGGAGCGCGCACAAGATGAGGTGATATTCGTTTTTTCCTTCCCTCAAACTGTCCCTGGTGAAAAAAACGAAGTCCGGGTGACAAAAATGTGAGAATAGCCGCCGCCTCATGTATGTCCGGAGCAAATTCAAGGGCCACACGGGGTTCATCATGATTTTCGAGAAAACGGGCCATGTGACCCTGGTAATCCAATCCGGCATATAAATGTTCCCTTACCGGTTTTGCATGGCCCTCTTTCAGACGGTCATACAGCCTTTTATCATATGTATAATCAAAACCCTGCTGAAGCATGGTCCATTCCAGGTCCCAGTAGACTTCAGCCATCATACAGAAATCCTGGTTTACAGTATGGATTCGACGGATGGCTTCGGGCCAGAAAAGCGGACAATGCGTTCCCCATGTTCTTTCGAAAACATCGGGTAAAACAAGCATGGCCATATCACAGCGAAGACCATCACATTGTGTGGCAATCCGGGTCAATTCGCCGATCATGGCTTCCTGCAGATCGGGATTTGAATAATTGAGCTGGAGGGTATCCGGCCAGCCTGAAAAAAAGGGATCCCTGCCATACGCAAAGACTGTACCTCCCTTGTCACATCCAACCCGGAGATAATTCATGGGTTCCCTTGCGAGCTCCAGATCACTAGCCCTGATATAATAATCAGGATGCAGATGAACCCAATCATGATCTATAGCCGTATGATTGGGAACGAAATCCAGCATCAGTTTCAATCCCCTCTGGCCAAGCCGTTTACGTAATCCCAACAGGGCATTATCGCCTCCCAGTTTTTCAGAAACAACATAACGGGTAATAGCAAAACCCGAACCTTCAATGTCTTCTTCCTTCAGATCCGTCAAGGTATCCTGGAATTCTTTTCTCCATCCGGCATTCTGCCGTGAAACCAACTTGCCTTCTTCACCTGTTTGCCATACGCTTAGAAACCAGATCCAGTCGAAACCCAGATCTTTGAATTGATCCAATGCGGAATCGGGAATATCATCGAGAGTAGCCTGACGTCCCAGTTTATGCGACAGTTCGGTCATCCATACCCGGGTATTGACCTGGTATAAGGAAGGGTACAATGCTTGGGTCATAATTATTTATTGATTTATTGATTTGTTGATTTATTGATCTATTAATTTATTGATCCTTTAATCACTTAATTTCTTTTTTAAAAGCCACCTGTTTCCCCTGTTCAAGCAATTTTTCAGGATCAAGAATTCCATAAAGCTGAATTAGCTTAGCTACGACCCCTGTCCAGCCCGTTTGATGGCTTGCACCCAGTCCGGCACCATTGTCGGCATGGAAATACTCATAAAACAGAAGATAGTCGCGCCAGTTCGGATCGGTCTGGAACTTTTCCGCGCCACCGAAAACCGGTCGCCGTCCTTGTTTGTCAAGGGTAAATATCTTCGTGAGCCGGTTGCTTAATTCTTTGCTAACCTCAAAAAGGTTCATCAGATTTCCGGAACCTGTAGGGCATTCAATTTTAAAATTATCTCCATAATACAGGTAGTACTGTTGCAGTGCCCTGATAAGCAGGGCATTTACCGGCATCCAAACGGGACCGCGCCAATTGGAGTTGCCGCCAAACATTCCGGTGTTTGATTCGGCTGGCAGGTAATCCACCCGGTATTCCTGACCATTTGCATAAAGCACATATGGATTCTTTTCGTGGAATTTAGAGATTGAACGAATGCCATATGGACCGAAAAACTCGTTTTCATCGAGCATCCTTGATAAAATCCTGCGAAGCCGTTCGGGGTTAACAAGGGCCATAATACCACGTTCGGCAACACCATAATGACCCGGACCCGTGGGGTGTATAGTATTTTTTATTTCCGGAATACGGCGCAGGCGCTCCACAATATGTGCCATGGCATTTGGCATACTATCCCGATGTTTCTTTTCAATAATTGTGGTGGCACACAAAGGCAGGAGTCCAACTAATGAACGTACCTTTAACCGATGCGCACGGCCATCCGGAAGCCGGAGCAGGTCATAATAAAAACCATCTTCTTCATCCCACATCCCGTCGGAACCGGGGTTGTTCATGGCCATGGCAATGAAATAAAAATGTTCGGCAAATTTCACAACCATATCCTCATAAATCGGATCGTATTTGGCCAATTCCAGAGCAATTTCTCCCATGTTCTGACTGAAAAGGGCCATCCATGCTGTTCCGTCAGCCTGTTCCAGGCTTCCCCCTGTTGGCAGTGGAGCACTTCTGTCAAAGACCCCTATATTATCCAAGCCGAGGAAGCCACCCTCGAATACATTTTTTCCAAACCGGTCTTTGCGGTTTACCCACCAGGTAAAATTGAGTATGAGCTTGTTGAACATAGATTTGAGGAATTCAACATCGCCCTTTCCATGCGCTGCTTTATCTGTATAATAAAGAAACATGGATGCCCAGGCATGAACAGGCGGGTTTACGTCGCTGAAATTCCATTCATAGGCCGGCATCTGTCCGTTGGGATGAAGATATAGACTATTAAGCATTAAAGACATTTGCGACTTGGCAAAGTCGGGATCCACGATGGATAGTGGCAGCGTATGAAATGCCAGGTCCCAGGCAGCATACCATGGATATTCCCATTTGTCGGGCATAGAGATGATATCTGCATTCAGCATGTGATACCAGTCTGAGTTGCGCGAGTTATGGAATCCCGAGTGCATGGGGTTGGAATTATGCTCGTCCAGCCAGTTGTCACCATCAAACATAAAAAACTGTTTGCTCCATAGCATTCCGGCAATGGCCTGGCGCATTACATTGGCTTCATCTTTGCCAACTGTGGATGGAGTAACTGATTTATAAAATTCATCGGCTTCTCGTTGCCGGTCAGCAAAGATTTCATCAAAATCCTTTCCAAAGGATTTTCCGACCGCAGTGGATGATATTTTGGAGAGCCTTAGGTGTATAACGGATGCCTTCCCTGCACCGATATTCAGCTGATAGTGTGCTGCAACTTTTGTGCCTTGATTTTCAGGGTTCACTGCGTCCCTATTTCCCTGAATCACAAAGTCGTTTATACCATCCTTCACATATGGACTTTCGTTTTTTTGACCCGGAAAAAGCTTTTCATGGTTTGTTTCGTTTTCGGTAAAGAGCAGGGGCACATTGCCATCGCAGGAAAACAATAAGTCTCCCAGCCTGGATGACTGGCCACTGCCTCACTTGTTCCGGCCTTTGATTTAGTTAGCTTTAAAACCGGTTTTGCAGCAGCTCTGTTCGATTCAGCTATCCATGCTGACCAATCGTTCCGGAACCAGAGTGTGGGAAGAAGATGAAGATCAGCTGCCTCCGGTCCCCGGTTTATGGCAGTTATCCTAACCAGTATGTCTTCCGGATCAGCCTTGGCGTACTCGATAAATACATCAAAATACCGGTCCTCATTAAAAACGCCGGTATCGAGCAGCTCATATTCCATTTCCTCACGTGAACGCCTTCCATTTTCCATTACAAGATCTCCATAGGGAAAGGCTGACTGCGGATACTTATAAAGATATTTCATGTAGGAATGTGTCGGAGTACTGTCGATATAGAAGTAATACTCTTTTACATCCTCACCATGGTTACCCTGGCTGTTTGTCAAACCGAAGAGCCTCTCCTTCAGTATAGCATCTTTGCCATTCCAGAGAGAAAGTGCAAAACAGAGGTGCTGCCTGTCGTCAGAAATACCGGCTATCCCGTCCTCACCCCAGCGGTATGCGCGAGAGCGTGCCTGATCGTGGGTGAAGAAATTCCATGCATCCCCATTGTGACTATAGTCTTCACGCACGGTACCCCATTGCCGTTCACTCAGGTAAGGCCCCCATTTCTTCCACTGTGCGACATTGTTCTTTTCATCCTCGAGCCGCTTCAGTTCAACAGGTTTACCTGTCGATACATCCTTTTTGGTTTTTGCTGTCATGGGTTGTGGATTATAAGTATTTGATCCTTTACTAATTAGTTCATCATAATCCTTGGTGGCGCAACTGCTGCACCCCAGGCATTTTTTGCGCTACCTTCAGAGATGCCTTGTCTACGCCTCCCGGGAATAATATATCGCCACGGTTTAATACCATTTCAGGACCGGGATGCATGTTCTCGCAGGTAATTGTGTCTTTCTCCTATAAATATACTCTTAATTTTTTTCATTTTTAATACAGGATTATAGTACTTTAGGTCTATCTGTAAATGTGATACTATCATTGTGGAATGCACAAAAAATGAATTAACTTTAGTACTGAAAACCAAGCATTATATGATCATCGATATCAAAAGAACCATCCTGAGAAAAAGCCTGAGCAAATTCATCGTGCTGATCGTATTGGCCATATTACTTTGTGTGCTCCTGTTCATCCCTTTCCAGAATAATTTTATTAAAAGCGTCGAAAATAGCCTTCTCGCCGTTTTTATTGCTGCCGCTTATATTATCTATGCTGTTTACGAAACGTTCAGAAATTATAACTATTTGTATTTCAGCGATGAATCCGATAAACTAGTCATTCGTTTTTTCGCACCGAATTTTTTCACCTCAAAGAAGAATTCAATTGAAATTCCCAAAAGGGAGTTTTCAGGCTATACAATACAGTCGTTTTTCATGGGCTACAGGGAAAAGATCATTCTCATGCGCCGCACCTCTAAAGGCATTGCCAGTTATCCACCTGTATCCATAACGGCACTCAGTCATAATGAAAAGCACGATCTGCTGATCACGTTAGAGAAATTGAAACAGGCAAATGAAAATAGGATAAAAACTAATAGTTAAGTGTTTGAAGTTTGAGGTTTAAGGTTTGTGGTTGATAGTTGTTAGACTGTAATATGTTGGCTGATGCATCTTCGAAATTCGATAATCGGTGTTCCCCCGACAAAAGTCGGGACAGGCTTTGTTCGGTGTTATTTTACGTAAAACAACACCGGACATCGAACACCCAACATGAACTCCGAAGGCTCCAAACTGCAGAATTGCAGAACTGCAGAACTGCAGAACCGCAGAACCATATTCAACTGCATGACTGCATGACTGCCTGCAAGACTTTTATTTTAACAAGTTATTGGAAATAATAAAATACCATGAATACGGATCAACTCAGGTACAAAATCGGTATTGGCCTGATTCCCAAAATCGGACCGGTTCTCACAAAGCGGTTAATAGCTTATTGCGGAAGTGCTGAAGGGATATTCCGCGAAAAACGATCAGGCTTGTCGAAAATACCGGGTATCGGTGACCGGCTTGCAGATCATCTCGTCTCGCACCGGGCGCTCGACAAGGTTGACCAGGAAATCGAATGGCTGACCAAATACAGGATTAATGCCCTGTTTTACCTTGACGGGGACTATCCCGAACGTCTGAAACAGTGTGAGGATGCCCCGGTTATACTCTATGTAAAGGGCAAAACTTCTCTTAACCGTCCGAAGGTGGTCAGCATTGTGGGTACCCGCAATCCAACTGAAGAGGGTCGTTCCATAACGAGTAAACTGACAGAGGAATTAGCGGGCAGTTTTCCCGATATGTTGATCGTAAGCGGACTCGCGTATGGAATTGATACCTGCGCACACAAAGGTGCCCTGCGCAATAATCTGGATACGGTGGCTGTACTGGGACACGGCCTGTCTCATCTGTATCCGTCAGTAAACCGGGAGACTGCAGCACAGATTGCATCAAAAGGAGCGCTTATAACGGAATTTATGCATGCTGAAAAACCAGAATCCCCGAATTTCGTGAAGCGAAACCGGATCATAGCCGGACTGGCCGATGCCACCATTGTTGTGGAATCCGGAGAAAAAGGCGGAGCTCTCATCACAGCCGATATTGCCAATTCATACAACCGCGATGTATTTGCCTTCCCCGGAAGAATTTCTGACAAATATTCAACGGGCTGCAACCGGCTTATAAAAACAAACAGGGCTGCGCTTATGGAAAATATCAGCGACCTCGAGTATCTCATGAACTGGCAGAAAACCGAAAAGCCACCGGATGGATTCCAGAAAACCCTTTTTATTGAGCTCGATGAGGAAGAGAAGATCCTCATTGGCCTGCTTAAAAATAATTCAAGCCTGACAATTGACCAGTTGGCCGTTCAGGGCAATCTGCAGGTAAGCAGAACCTCCTCGGTCCTTCTCAACCTTGAATTCAAGGGAATGGTAAAATGTCTTCCAGGGAAGGTTTTCAGGTTAATATGAGGGGAAGAATGAATGATATTCTATCTTTGTTATATGCCGGAATACATTGATACCCACGCCCACCTCTACCTGCCCGAGTTTGACGCTGACAGGGAAAGCATAGTTGAAACGGCAGCATACCGTGGTGTAAGGAGGATCCTGCTTCCCAACATTGACAGTACCACAATTGACCCGTTGAATAAACTGGCAGATCAATTCCCGGGTGTCTGTTACCCGATGATGGGACTTCATCCGACGTCGGTAAATGAAAATTACAGGGAAGAACTGGAGAGAGTTGAAAAGGAACTTTCCCAAAGAAATTATTGTGCCGTTGGCGAAATAGGGATTGACCTGTACTGGGATAAAACCCGCCTGAAGGAACAAAATGTCGCCTTCAGCACTCAGCTCAACCTGGCCATCAAATATAATATACCTGTTGCCATTCATGCCAGGGAATCCTTCAGGGAGATACTTGATATACTGAACGGATACCAAAACAAGGGTCTTCGGGGCGTATTTCATGCCTTTACAGGAACCGTTGAGATTGCCCGGGATGTAATTGGTCGCGGATTTATGATTGGTATAGGCGGGATCATTACCTATAAAAATTCTTCCCTTCCGGATGTAATTCGGGAAACCGAGCTCTCACATATCATCCTCGAAACCGATTCACCCTTTCTTACCCCGGTGCCGTTCCGTGGTAAACGCAATGAAAGCAGCTATATACCCTATATTGCAGAAGCCATCGGGAAAATAAAAAACATCCCTCTTGAAGCGGTAGCCCGGGAAACAACTGCCAACGCCTGTAAACTGTTTCAATTAGATCACTATGCCTGACAAAAAACAAAAATCAATCCTCATTATTTATACCGGTGGCACCATCGGCATGGTACAGGATCAGGAAACCGGCGCTTTAAAACCTTTCCGGTTCGACAATATTTTATCCGAGGTTCCCGAGCTTAAAAGATCGGGCTATAACCTGAGTTCCTATGCTTTCAATCCTCCCCTGGATTCCTCCAATGTCGGTCCGCAAACCTGGATACAGGTGGCGAATATAATCGAATTGAATTATAACAGCTTTGATGGCTTCATCGTATTGCACGGAACCGACACAATGGCCTATTCTGCTTCCGCACTCAGCTTTATGCTTGAAAACCTGGGTAAACCGGTAATATTTACCGGCTCCCAATTGCCCATCGGGTCATTACGTACCGATGCCAAGGAAAACCTGATTTCTTCAGTTGAAATAGCGGCTGCCATCAGGGAGGATAAGCCGGTTCTGCCTGAGGTGGGAATCTATTTTGAAAACAAGCTTTACAGGGGAAATCGTACCACCAAGAATAATACCGAGGATTTCAACGCGTTCCTTTCAGGCAATTACCCTTCGCTGGCTGAAAGCGGTGTGCATATCCGGTTCAATTATTCTGCCATTCATTATCCCGATGCTGATGAGCCCTTCATTGTTCACAAAAAACTGGACAATAACCTGGCCATCCTCAAGATCTTCCCCGGTTTCAGCCGGGCGGTCACTGAATCCATCTTTAATACAGAAGGATTACGTTTCCTGATCCTGGAAACCTTTGGTGCCGGAAATGCCCCGGAGGATGAATGGTTCATACGGGCAGTGCTGGCGGCGCTGAAAAAGGGAATAATTATCCTCAACGTTACCCAATGCATGACCGGTTTTGTTGAAATGGGGCTGTATGAAACAAGCCGAAAATTGATGGAGGCAGGGGTTATCAGCGGACATGACATGACCACCGAGGCTGCAGCCACCAAACTGATGTTTCTCGGTGGGGTGAGCCATGACAGGGATTGGATCATCAGCCAGCTTTGCACATCACTGCGGGGAGAAATGACACTTGAAATAATCTGATATTCGAATTTTTTACTAATTTTACGCGCCCTTACATAAGGGTATCAAGGAGAGATGGCCGAGTGGTCGAAGGCGCACGCCTGGAAAGTGTGTAATCGCCAAAAGCGGTTCATGGGTTCGAATCCCATTCTCTCCGCGCCAAAAATTAAATCCCGCGGCGCAGCCCGGGATTTTAAATTGAAAAGGGGACTCAAGCTCGCTTGAAGTCCCCTTTTCAATTTAAAAGACCGCCGGCGCGAAGCGACGGGCGGGATTTAATTTTTGGCGCAAGGTTCTCCCCCAAGGGATCACGCAAGTAATCCCATACATCTAAGACCGCTCCTGCGCTTCGCGCCGGAGGTGGGATTTGTTTTCTTTTGCGTTCTGCTCTGCCATTGTTAATGTTACATTTGAAGCAAATGGGCTTATTGAGAAAATAATTCAGCAAGCTAAAGTTCGGTTAAACAGTTTATCAACTCAAAACCAATCATGCTTTTTTATTTCTTACCTGAAACCAATGTTTATTAATCAATTCTTAATAAATTATACACTGATTTCAAAACAATTCCAGTATCGTTTTTCCTATATCCGTTTTATGGATGATCAAATCCGAAATGCTGCGTTTATCTGGCTTGGAGAACAAACTAGAATTTATAGTGATGTACTTCCGTGGGAGATTTTAAAGAAAGGTTTTGAATTTCAAGGTCAGCAAATTATTCCAATCGGAGCAAAAGGGATTTGGAAACCGAAGATCATGGATTACCCATTATCCATTGCAACTGCTCCAAATAGCCCATATGAAGATTCATTTACTCAGGAAGGATTTCTTAAAACAGGATAAATCGTAATAGGATTCGTTTTATTAAGACATAATGCCTTTTCTCGCTAAAATCTCGCCAATGTGGCGAAGTTTTATAGCAGGATATGGAAGACAAGAAAATTTAATGGCTTGGGGGAATTAAACAGAAACGCTCCTTTCGGAGCGTCGGACTAAAGATGCTATCTTTAGTGATGTTTAAGTAGAACAAATATATATAAAAAAATGACAGAAACAACGTTTATGGCAAAAAAAGAACGCGTCATCGTTTATGCAGATGGCTTCAACCTCTATTTTGGAATTAAAGAGGCTGGCCTTGAAAACTGTAAATGGCTTGACATACATCAATTGATTTTAGGGTTAATTAAACCGGATCAGGAACTGATTCTGATAAAGTATTTTACCAGTCGTGTAAGCAATAATCCCGATAAGCAAAAACGTCAATCAACCTATATTGAAGCGCTCGAAACAAAAGGAATCAAAATTTATTATGGACATTATCAATCGAACACCATTAATTGTAAGCGATGTGGAAATATCTGGCCTTCTTACAATGAAAAAATGACCGATGTTAATATTGCAACCCAGATGCTTGTTGATGTCTATAAAAATGCTTTTGATATGGCCATGTTGGTTTCAGGTGACAGTGATCTTGTCCCTCCCATTAAGGCAATTCATGAGAACTTTTCGTAAAAAAGAGTATTCGTTGCATTTCCACCTAAAAGACATAATGCATCGGTTTCAACTGTTGCAAAAGGATTTATGACCATTGGCCGTAAAAAGCTTTTAGATAGTCAGTTTCCTGAAGAAATTCCGAAAAAAAGTGGGTACATTTTAAGGAAGCCAATTGAATGGTTATAACCAAACCGTTCTTTAAAAAGTATTCTTTTGTTTCCCAAATGTAGCCTTAAGTTTTAAAACAGGGATCACGCAAGTAATCCCGCTCATTCTTTTATCAAAACACTTTATTAAAATCCTTATTTTTGTATATCCAATACATCTAAATTAAAGCGAGTTATGAAAGCCAAAATAGAAAGTGTTGATGAATACATAAGCGCCTTTCCGAAAAATGTGCAGGTAATCCTTGAAAAAATTCGTGCCCTTATTAAAAAAAAGGCTCCTGACGCGTTTGAAGGAATGAGTTACGGGATGCCCGGCTATAAAACTCATGGAAGAACCCTTGTATATTTTGCCGCATATGATAAGCACATAGGATTTTATGCAACCCCTACCGGCCACCGGGCGTTCTCGGAAGAACTTTCGAAATACAAGCAGGGAAAGGGTTCAGTCCAGTTTCCACTTAACAAACCCATTCCCTTTAAGTTGATATCCCAAATTGTGGAGTTCAGGGTAATGGAAAACGCCGCACTCAAGAAGTAGTATCCTGTTTATCCTGGTGCGGTTATATCATTGTAAGAATTCTTGCTTGTCCCTCGTCCCTAATCCCTTGCCAGTCCCTACTTCATCATCAGCAGCGGCTTCACAACCAGGTGTTCTTCGGGTTCACCAAGCTTAGCCGTTTCAGTATCAACACCTCCTGTAAGTATCTGAAGCGTGGTGGATTTAGCCTCATTAAAAGCAATTTTATTTTCAGGCTTAACAGGATCTACCGGAGGAGACTCCATTTTCAGCGGATCAATGGGTGAACCGTTCCTGAATACCCTGAAATCGAGGTGTGGCCCGGTGGAAAGTCCCGTACTACCCACGTAACCAATCAACTGGCCCTGGGTAACATATGAACCTGATTGTACACCTTTGGCGAAACCACTCAGGTGCATATAAGTAGTAGTATAAACCCCGTTATGCCTTACCTTCACCATGCGGCCTTCGCCTCCCTTATATGTTGCAGATAATACCCTTCCGTCGCCGATTGAATATACCGGTGTTCCTGTTGGAGCCGCATAATCCACACCATGATGGGGCCGCCTGATTTTTAAAATGGGATGTAACCGGCTGTTTGAAAACCGTGAGGTAACATGTGCAAACTTAAGCGGAGCCTTTAAAAAAGCCCGCCTGAGGCTATTGCCCTCTGCGTCAAAATAACTCAGTGAACTATCCTGCATGAACGGAATGGCCAGCAGATCACGTCCTCCGTGATTGAAACTGGCTCCGTAGATTTGACCCAAACCAACGGATACCGAATCCACAAAAAGCTCATCATATACCACGGTGAAGTTATCTCCGGGCTGCAAGCCAAAAAAGTCAATCGTCCAAGCGTAAATATCTGATAATTGAAGCGCAACCATCGGGTTCATGCTGGCCTGCTTGATGGCATCCCATAAGGAAGTTTGGATCTCTCCATGCGCCTTTTTCTGAATGGTGGTTATCTCCTTCTGTTTAACAGAAATCTTTACACTGTCATTAAAATCAAAAACAACATAGTCAACCGGTGAATGCTCATAAACAAGGTATTGAAGCCTTGCCAGCGTATCCTTTGAAAGAAAAACAGTATAGGGATTCCCTACACGCATTTTGCGCAGGTCAAAAGACCTGTTTGAATACTGCAGAAGCTGTGCCAGGCTGTGCTCCGGAAGATTGAATTGCGCCAGTATTTGTCCCAGGTTTTGGTTTCGACCGATTTTACTCTTTTCAATTGTAAATGAATCTATAGCCAATCCGTACATCCGCTGTACTTTTTGTCGTATTACAGCCGTATCCTTAGCTTCTACCATAGGTATTTTCGGATAGTCTTCATAAACGATAAGCAAAGTAGTCGAAACCACCAGCAAAACTGCAATTGACAGGACCAGGAGGACAAATTTCTTTTTCATACGCTAAGCAACTACAACATTAATAATCTTACCCGGAACAAAAACGATCTTCTTAATTTGTTTTCCTTCAATCCATTTTCCTGACTGCGGATCTGCGATTACGGCCTTCTCAACTGCGTCTGACTTTAAATCGAGAGAAAGCAATAATTTGAATCTGAGTTTGCCATTGAAGGAAACCGGATAATCATACGTGTCTTCTTTTAAAAAAGATTCATCGGCCTCCGGAAAATCACAGCTGGTCAAACTGTTGGTATTTCCGGCCAGATTCCATAATTCTTCGGCAAGATGGGGTGCAAAAGGAGAAAGTACCCGGATAAAGGTTTCAGCCGTTGATTTGGTCACCTTTCCCTTTTTAAGACAAAGGTTGGTAAATATCATCATTTGCGAAATGGCCGTGTTGAACCTTAAATGCTCAATATCCTGCCCCACTTTCCTGATTGTATGATGCAATTCTTTCAGCACTTCCCTGTCCTCCTCCTGCAAAGAAATGTTTTCTCTTTCACTGAAAAAGCGACATACCCGGTTCAAAAATCCATAAACGCCTTTCACTCCATTTTCAGCCCAGGGTTTGATCACATCCAGCGGACCCATGAACATTTCATATAAACGCAATGAATCAGCGCCGTATACTTTCACCACATCATCAGGGTTTACCACGTTCTTCAGTGATTTGGACATTTTGGCTACAATCTGCCGCAGTTCTTCCCCGGTTTCCCTGTGAAAATACTTACCCTCGCGGTCAACAACAAGGTCGCCCGGAATCTTTGCCCCCGCGGATGTTTCATAGGCAAAGGCCAGGATCATGCCCTGGTTGAAGAGCTTATGAAAGGGTTCATCTGTTGAAACAATGCCAAGATCAAAGAGCACTTTGTGCCAGAACCGGCTGTAAAGCAAATGAAGCACGGCATGCTCTGCCCCTCCGATATAAAGGTCCACAGGCATCCAGTATTGTTCCTTTTCCCTTGAAAAAGGAGCCTGGTCATTTTCCGGATCGATAAAACGCAGGTAGTACCAGCATGAACCGGCCCATTGCGGCATCGTATTTGTCTCGCGACGGCCTTTTCTTCCATTTTCGGTAACGAACAGCCAGTCAGTGGCATTGGCAAGGGGCGACTCACCATCTGCCCCGGGCTCGTATTTTTTCATTTCCGGCAACATCACCGGCAGATCTTCATCCTTTAATACTTCTATTTCACCGTCATCCCAGTGAATAACCGGGAATGGTTCACCCCAGTAGCGTTGACGGCTGAACAGCCAGTCACGCAATTTGAAATTTACCATCGCATAACCAATGCCCTTTAGCTCCAACCAGGCAATGATGGTCTGCAAACCTTCTTCTTTTTTCAGACCGTTAATGGATATTCCTTTTTCAGGATTGGCCGAATTAATGTATACTCCGTCTTCGGTCCAGCATGCTTTTCCGCTCAGTACATCCGACCGCAGTGCTTCATCTGCACCCTGCGGATCCATGATGCAGTCAATGGGCAATCCGAATTTTTCAGCAAATTCAAAGTCGCGGCTATCATGTGCAGGAACTGCCATGATGGCGCCGGTCCCATAACCGATCAGCACATAATCAGCCACCCAGATGGGTATCCTTTTCCCGTTAACCGGATTGATGGCATACCGTCCGGTAAAGACTCCCGATTTGTCTTTTGCCAGGTCAGTGCGGTCAAGGTCCGATTTCAGTGAAGCTGCCTGTATATAATCCTTTACTGCCTTCATGCAATCCGGAGTGGCCAGCTGATCCACCATGGGATGCTCGGGGGCAATTACCATGTATGTGGCGCCAAACAAAGTATCCGGGCGGGTTGTATATACTCTTAATTTTTCCTGACTTCCTTCCACTTCAAAATCCACCTCGGCACCTGTTGATTTGCCAATCCAGTTACGCTGCATGTCCTTCACTCCTTCGGGCCAGTCAAGTTTTTCCAGGCCGCTCAGCAGTCTGTCAGCATAATGGGGTATCCTCAGCATCCATTGCTTCAGATTTTTCCGGATTACCGGATTGCCACATTTTTCATGGGTTCCATCAGTCAATACTTCTTCATTGGCACAAACAATGCGGCAATGGTCGCACCACCATACCTGTGCATTATCATAGTATGCCAGCCGCCGGCCGTCAGTATATTCACGAACGGCCTTTTCGCCGTTTTGCCGGATACCCTCCGGAACAGGAAGCTCACTGACCGGACGGCCTTTCTGAAGGCTTTCGTCAAACCATGTATTGTACAGCCTGATAAAAATCCATTGTGTCCACCTGTAGTATTTTGGATCTGTCGTATCTATTTCCCTGTCCCAGTCATAACCAAGCCCCAGCGATTTGATCTGCCTTCTGAAGGTCTCACAGTTTTTTTGGGTCGTGATCTTCGGGTGTGTTCCTGTCTGGATGGCATATTGTTCAGCAGGCAGTCCGAAGGCATCCCAACCCATGGGATGGAGCACATTAAAACCTTTCATCCTTTTGTAACGGGCAACGATGTCAGTTGCCGTATACCCTTCCGGATGACCCACATGCAAACCGCTACCCGATGGATAGGGAAACATATCGAGTATGTAGTATTTTTTTGGGTTGGAGAAATTATCGCTGGTCTTAAAGGTCTTATTATCTTCCCAGTATTGCTGCCATTTCTTTTCTATATCGCCGAAATTATATTCCATTATTTACAGGCTAAGTGTGTCAATTACGGCAAATGTAAAAAATAATTAACCAGGAAGAAAGCAAGCTTCAATAATACCTCTGCGATTTTTTTTAGCTTTGAATCATTGATTTCCCAGCCTAATTGAAATTGCATGAACCTGTCAACCTATTATCAGTCGAGGATATCCACTTTCACACAGCAGGCCGACCGTTTGCAGCAGAAAGAAGACAGGCTTTCCATGGGACGGCTGGTTTCCTTTTTGCTTATCTTCCTCCTTTTCTTCGCCCTGTACAGTTATTCTCACTTACTAGCGGTTCTGGCTTCCATTTCAAGCCTGGTCTCTTTTGGATGGCTGGTCATTCAATATAACAAAACTGAAAAGCAGAAGAATTACGCACGCCACCTGGCTGAGATCAATACTCTTGAATTCCGGGCCATGACAGGGGATAACAGCCAGTATGCGGATGGCCGTGAATTTATTGACAGGGATCATCCCAATTCTTATGATCTTGATTTATTTGGTCATGCCTCGGTGTTTCAGTTTATCAACCGCACCACAAGTATGCCGGGGGCACAATTGCTTGCCCGCTGGCTTAGCTTTCCGGCAGATATAAAGGAAATAAAATCACGGCAGGAGGCTGTTCAGGAACTAAATCCTGAAATCGAATGGCGACAACGCTTCATGACCCTTGGCCATTTCAACCGGCAAGCAATTAATAATCCCGGAGAACTATTAGCATGGACGCAAAGTGAAAATTTATTCCGGAAAGTTAAACATCATAAACTAACTGCTTTTGGATTAAGCTTCCTGAGCCTGGGCGTTATTGTTATGGTGATCATCGCCTGGCCGGCTGCCATGTTGCTGGTTGTCGCAATGATCAATTCTCTCGTTTATTTCAGGCAGGGTAAAAGAATTAATACGATCCACCAGCAGGTCAGCAGATCAGCCGGACTGATCCAGACCTATGCCGAAATGATATCTTCCATTGAAGAAAAGCGATTCAAAACCGAAAAGATGAATTCGCTTCAGCAAATATTTAAAACAGTTCCAACGGCTTCCGAATCCATAAAAATACTCTCAAAATTGGTGAACCGCCTGGATACCCGTTTGAATATCCTGGTTTCCCTTCCGTTGAACCTGTTTTTCTTCTGGGATATCCATTATTGCCTTGCCCTTGAAAAATGGAAAAGCCGGCATTCAGATGAAATTAACCATTGGTTTACTGCCATGGCTGAATTCGAGGTGTTGAACAGCATCGCCAATATGGCATTCAATAATCCCGACTGGGTAATGCCGGAGATTGTGCCTGGCTTTTTCACATTCAACGCAGAAAACATGGGACATATGCTTATCCCCCGGGAACGCAGGATTTTGAACAACCTGATCATTGAAAAGGAAAATAGTATACTCATCGTCACAGGGTCAAACATGTCGGGTAAAAGTACTTTTTTACGAACCTGCGGTGTGAATGCTGTTGTTGCGCTTGCGGGCGGACCGGTCTGTGCGACATCCTTCACCCTGTCGCATATGCAGATATATTCCAGTATGCGAATATCTGATTCCCTCGAAGACAATACATCCTCCTTCTATGCAGAATTAAAGCGCCTTGCAGCCATCATCCAACATGCCGAACGCGATCCCCGGGTTTTTCTTCTGCTGGATGAGATCCTCCGCGGAACGAATTCCAACGATCGCTATACCGGATCTGTGGCACTCATCCGGCAATTGTCAGATTATGGAACTGTAGCGATTGTGGCCACCCATGACCTGAAACTCGCAGAAATGGAAAAAATCCTTCCGGACCATATTGAAAATTATCATTTTGATGTAAAAGTTGAGGGAGAAGAACTATATTTCGATTATAAACTTACAGCGGGAATTTGTACCAGCCTGAATGCGTCGATTTTAATGAAAAAGATGGGGATCAAAATAGGGACAAGGGACAAGGGACAAGGGACGAGATTTTCTCCAGTGAAGAGATCGTAGAGACAAGGCAATGCCTTGTCCCTACAATTCCAATTTGTGTTGCGGATTGCCCATTTCACCTTATAATAAATAATTGATAATAATACAATTATGATTTCAAAATCGAGATTTCTAACCGGGGTCCTGACATTATTAATCGTTATTACACCTGCCTTCAAATCCGCCGGACAGCAAGCCGGGTTCCAAAATCCGGTAATCCCCGGGTTTAATCCCGATCCGAGTGTTTGCCGTGCAGGAGACGAATATTACCTGGTGACCAGCACCTTTGAATATTTTCCCGGCGTTCCGGTGTATCACAGCAAGGATCTTATTAACTGGGAACACATTGGCTATTGCCTTACCCGAAAATCCCAGCTTCCGCTTGACAATTGCCGGAGCTCCGGCGGAATTTATGCACCTACCATACGTTACTATAACGGAACATTTTACATGGTGACCACCAATGTATCCGGCGGTGGCAATTTTTATGTTCACACAAAAGACCCCTCCGGCGAATGGTCGGAACCGGTATGGGTAAAACAGGGAGGGATTGATCCCACTCTATTCTTTGATACGGATGGCAAGGTTTATCTCACGTCAAACGACAATGCAGAAGGTAAAACCGGAATTGCCCTTTCTGAAATAGATATTGAAACCGGAAAACTCATTTCACCTATCCGTCATATCTGGGGCGGCACTGGCGGAAGATACCCCGAAGCACCGCATATTTACAGGATCGGCGACTGGTATTACCTGATGATCGCCGAAGGTGGAACCGAATATGGTCACATGGAAACCATTGCCCGAAGCAAAAATATCTGGGGACCCTACTCCTCCAATCCCGATAATCCGATTTTAACCCACCGTGGCCTGGCAGGACAAAACCAGCCCTTCCAGGGAACGGGTCACGCCGACCTGGTCCAGTCCCATGACAGTTCATGGTGGATGGTCTTCCTGGCATTCCGCAAAGCCGGAGGTGATTTTCACCACCTTGGCCGCGAAACCTTTTTAACTCCTGTGAAATGGAATGCTAACGGTTGGCCGGAAGTAAGCGCGGCGGATACAGTGGGGTCTTCTGTCACAACCCGCACATTACCGTTATTCCCCATGAAAAAGGAATCTGCCAGGGATGAATTCCTATCTGAAAAACTTGACTTGCGCTGGAATTTTTTGCGAAACCCCGATGAGGCCTCCTGGTCATTGAAGAAAAACCCCGGGTCACTAACGATGACAGGAAATTCACATACCCTTGATGAAGCCGCCTCACCTGCATTTATTGGCAGACGTCAACAGCACTTTAGCTGTACCACAACCGTTAACCTTGATTTTAACCCGGCTGCTGACAATGAAACCGCAGGGATTACCGTTCTCATGAATGAAAAACATCATTATGACCTGTATATCCAAAAAGAAGGGAATGACAGGTATATCATATTGTGCTACAGAATAGGCAGTTTGAAACACATTGAAAAGAAAACCAAATTACCATCCGGTCCTGTCCAACTCAGGATTTATGCAGATCAACTTTTATATTCATTCACCTATCTTCCTGCCGGTGCTTCTGATTTTATACCCTTCGGCAGCATGGAGACCCGCTATCTTTCTTCCGAAGTAGCAGGAGGATTTACAGGGGTGTACCTGGGCATGTTTGCATCAGGAAATGGAAAAACCTCCATCTCTCCTGCCAATTTCGACTGGTTTGAGTATACATTTGATATGTCTGTCAAAAACTAATTACTGAATTCACCGTTCAAGGGACTTTTTGTTATCTTTCGGACAATGCTTCTTTCAGACCGCTGATTAAATGGCCGGATTAATTTCTTTTATCCTAACAAGAGCCCTCTTATGAAGATTTTTCGAATACTATTACCCTTGCTTTTAGGCATCACACAGATTGGCTTTGGCCAGTGGATAGTATATAATCCCTATAATACAAAAGGAATTGAGGGTACAATGGTTTCGTCAGGCTTCGTGGCGAAGGATGATAAACTCTGGTTTGGTACGGATGAGGGAGTGGCCAGTTATGATCCTGAATACTCCATATGGACGAATTATAATACAAGTAATTGGCTTAAAAGCAATTTCATTTACCAGGTATTCGAAGATCAGGAGGGTAACATATGGGTTGCTACCAATGGCGGAGGCATAAGCAGGTATTCCAACTATGCCTGGACAAATTATACAGTAAATGACGGATTATCCTATAATGTCGTCAGAGCAATCAGCCAGTCGCCTGACGGTACCATGTGGTTTGGTACATATGGGCATGGCATCTGCTCATATAAGCCGGCAACAGGTTTCAAAAAGCATACATCCGAAGCGATTGCCAATGGCTATGTTTTATCCATCCTTGCCCTGTCGGATAACCTGATCTTAGTCGGTACACTCACTCAGGGTCTGATCGTGCTGGAAAACGATACGGTCCGTTCAATTCAAAATGGAAATGAATTATCCGGAAAAAAGGTTTTTTCAATTTTCAGAGACCATAGTGATAAGATATGGGTTGGAACCGACCAGGGAGCGCAGCAATATGATCCTTCTACCCGCACTGTTTTACCATGCCCGGATAGCCTCCGGGGAAAAACTATTTTTTCTATTTGTGAAAATCAGGCCCATGAGCTTGTTTTTACTTCCAACAATAAGATCTATACTGTAAGCAACGGATCATGGTCTTCCTTTATTCCTGATAACCTTTTAAATTCAACAGCCTTTTATTCTGCATTTTATGATAAGGAGGGGAATGGCTGGTTTGGTTCGTCAAACCAGGGGCTTTTTAAAAAAACCGGGCTCACATGGTACAATTATTACAATTCAACCGGATTAACTGCAAACTATCTGAATAACCTGTGTGAAGACAAGGATCATAACCTGTGGTTTACCTCTTATGGAGATGTCTACCGTTTTGATGGGCAAAACTGGAACAACATCACACAAAAAGCAGGAATCGGAACTGATTATTATGGAAATATTCTGTCGGATATTAAAGGAAATATCTGGTGTTCCTCCAACCAGGGCTTATATAAATATGATGGAAATACCTGGACCATTTATTCAACGGCTGTATATTTTGATGGCGGATATATCACAAGCCTAGTACTTGACAAGGAGGGCTTTTTATGGGTGGGTACCGGTTACCAGGGTGTTTACAGGTTTGACGGTACAAATTGGACCCGTTTTACAACCAGCCAGGGCATGGCCACAGACAATATCAGAGCCATGGCAATTTATCCGGATGGTAAACTGGCTGTGGTTTCAGAATATGCAGAGATCAGCATCTATGATGGAAATACCTGGACTGTTGACCTGACACTGGTTGGAAACCACTATATCATGGATATGACAATTGACAGGGAAAACAATATCTGGTTCGCCACTTATAATGGTATTGTAAGGCATAAGGATGCGGAAACCCGGCAATATTTCAATGATGATTTTGATGGCTATAATTATGTCGCATTTATTAATGTCAGATAAAGAAGGCCAGATATGGGCAGGCCTTTACTATACAGGTTTGCTCGTGTTCAATGGTGCCAGTTGGTATACTTTCAGCACTTCGGATGGATTGTCAAGTAACTATCTGAAAGACATGCTGATTGACAGCAGGGGAAGATACTGGGTCATCGCGGATAACGGCATCAATATGTCTGCAAGCTTTACCAATATCCAGGAACCAGGTTCAGTTCCTCCGGAGAAGATTTTAGTGTATCCAAATCCTTTTGCAGAAACTTTTGATATTCAATATTCATCCGATAAGGCAGGTTTTGCTGATATTCATTTTTTCAGTGCAGATGGAAGATTAGTAAAGCAATTTAATCAACAAAAAGTTGACATTGGCGAAAATACATTCCATTTTGAATCAGACAATTGGCCGGATGGACTATTGTTTTGCAAAATCGTCATGCCCGGATTCTCTGAAAACATAAAACTTCTTAAGGTTTCTACCCATTAAATGTAACACCTATGAAAAAAATTTCCACACTCATAATCCTGTTCAGCCTGGCTTTTGGCGGGATTTATGCCTCAGAATACCTTCAGGTAAGAGATGTTAATTCCTGGTGGAACAACGGAACCGGCATCATTGATTCCGCCTCCCTGCTGGTTGAACCCAAGGGCATCTATGCGGAATGCACATTAATACTTGAGTTTGCAGCAGATGAAACACAATACGGTAACATGGACAGCCTGGAAGTGGATATGAATTTCAGGCTTCCGGAAGGCAGTGAGATCACTGACCTGGTTCTGTGGATAAATGATGATCCTATAACAGGAGATTGGTATGATCGCTGGACAGCATCCCTGATTTATGAAAGTATAGTTCAAAGAAGAATTGATCCGGCCATTCTCACAAAATTGAATTCGAATGAATTCAATATAAAGGTCTTCCCTTTACTTACCTATCTGAAACGAAAAATTAAGATCCGTTATCTGACCCCGATAAACAATCTCATTACCAACAAACCTTCTGTGCCCATTCCTTATAATATCCTGAAATTATCCTCCTCCCTGCCCTCCGCTTTTAAGGTCGCTTTCAAAACCGGAAATGATTATTCCAGTCCCGGCATTCTTGAAAATGAATCCGTTTCATTTGCACCATCAGAGGATCCTGATTTTGGCAACTGTCTCTCAGCCCAGGTAACAAATCTGGATGCATTCTCATCCATGAATCTGACCTTTTCACAAAAAGCATCAAAAAATATTAATCTGATTACCTACACTGATTCTCTGAACGGTGACAACTACTATCAATTAGCGATCAATCACAGTCAGGAATTTGGTTCTGTTCAGAATCGGAAAGCCCTGTTCCTCGTTGATTTTATTGACGACAATTGCTCAAAGCATAGTAAGGATGAGATATTAGCCTCTCTTGAATTTTCAATACGGAATTCATATAGTCCCCTGGATTCTTTCAATGTGCTTTTTTCAGGAATGGTCACCACTTTTCCTGAAGAAAAATGGGTGGCTGCAGATTCTGCCGGTATTTCAGCTTTTTTTAATAAACTGGATAATTCCCTGTTCAATTCCTATTCAAACTTGCCCACGCTGTTAATTGATGGAATTGCGTTTGTCAGGCAACATGGTAATGATGGCTCCCTGATCCTTGTCAGCAGTTCAAACGCCTATGGCGATCCCGGTCCCGCGAATTCCCTGATAACGGATTTTATGCATAGCCTTGAAGGGACCGAAGTACCCATCCATATTATAGATCTCGATGACGGAAATTATCAATATTATGAACAGCATTATATCGGCGGGCATTATTACAACGGCAATGAATACTTTTACACCAGACTGAGCCAGTTAACAGTGGGTGAATATTATTCGGTGCGCACCCGCTCTTTCATGTCCATGCTTGAACAAGTCAACCACAGGATATCCGGCTATTTTAAGAGCCTTGAAGTCTTTATTCAATCTGACGGTGGTTATACCTATTCGAATTACAAACTGAATGCCACCGGGGGCCTGGTTTACAATGACGAGGCTTTTACAATAACCGGACAGTACCTGGGGACTGCACCTTTTGTAGTCACTCTTTTTGGTCAGCGTGCGGATGGAGTTGTATTTCAGGTATCCGATACACTGGATGAAAATGACGTTCAGCGGGGAGACTCAACGATCCGAAGTGTATGGGCGGCCTATAAAATAAAGGATCTTCTTGGGCAGGAAAAAAGCAACCAGTTGATCAATCAGATCATCACAACCAGTATAAAAGAACAGGTTCTGACTGAATATACGGCTATCCTTGTACTCGAACCCGGATTTGTCATCCCTGATGATGATGACGACGAGGATAATCATGAGGTACCTGTCGGGCTGGATCCGGATTTAAAGGATAATAGCTATAGTATAACTGTTTATCCTAACCCGGTAACAACCTCAAGTATAGTAAGCTACAAGATAAGCACTTCTGCACATGTAGTACTAAACCTGTATGATGAAAAAGGACAGCAGGTAAGTACAATTGTGGATGAAACCCTTTCCCCGGGTGAATACAGTGCATCTTTGAAGGCTGAAACCTTACCGTCCGGAATATATATCTGTGTTCTGGTAATTGATGGCAGGATCATGGGGAGAGTTAAGGTGGTGGTTCCGTGAAAAAATAAACAGGGATTATTTTTTCAAACTTCCCTTTGAAAATATATAATCCGGAATGACGGCATTGAATTGGATTTCCTCTATGATAAATTCCGTGCCCTCCCCTTCCCTGAGGACGTCCTTGAAAACGATTCTCTTGGGAAACCATCGTCCATGTATGCTTTCCACATTTGACATTTCCGTTCGTTTCAGGAGGCTTCCGCTTTTGGCATAAAGTTCTTCACGCAGGGGAATGTTCCGTTCCTGGTCTACCCATAATTTCCTTACCTGGTATGCCATTTCGGGATCAAAGGCTGTAAGCGTCAGGATCCAGCATGCCAGGTCGCCGATCTTCTCATTGCCAGTAACCTCTGCATTGTAATGATTGGTAAGTTTACTGTCCTGCATCATGTCCTCATAGGAAAGATCGGATCCCATAACCGACTGCCGCAGCATATGCCCTGCAATCTGGATGATCCTGTCCGTTGACGGCGAGTAGATCCAGAGCTGGTCTTCCAGCTTCAGCATTTTCGTTCCCTGGTCCCTGGCCGGGAAGAGATATTCCGTATAGGATTTCTTTTCACCCGAGGTCCATGTTTTAGATTCCACTGTTCGGCTATTGCGCTGTCCGTGAATGATCATTTTTGAAGTGAAAATGCGGTTCTCCGACGACATATTCTGATCAATCCTTTTCAATATTTCCTTGCCGTCAGGCTTTTGGGCATTCACGCCGAAAAAACCCAGTAACAACAGGCATATGAGTGCTTTCATGCTTCCAGTTCTTTAAATAATTGTGCCGTTTGACGTTTGTAAATTCCAATGCCCGAGAGCATTGTGCCAATCAGGGTTGAGAAAACCCCCGGTATGAAACCGATAAACCAGGTTTCTGAAGTAATATGCGCATGGAAGACTGTGGGCATCATGATGGTGGCATTTTTCATCATGTTTCCAATATCAATGCCATAGGTTTGAAGATACCATGCCAGTCCCATCCCGGCGATGACCCCGGCAACAGAGCCCATGATCCCGATCAGAAGCGATTCATAGATCATTGTTCTGTATACATGTCCCTTTTCCTCACCAATGGCAAGCCGCATTCCGAATTCGCCATAACGCCTGAGGCCACCGAGCAGACCTGCATTCCATAACACAATGGACATGGCAACGAGAAATACAAAAATCATTATTCCCAGAATTTTGAGTCGAATAATCCACCAGGATCTCCATTCCACTCTGCATTTTAAGAGTGATCATCACAGGTGAAAATTTATCTCGACTTCACGTTAAAATCCCTGTTAAACCGGGAAGCCAATTGCCCTGCCAATTCATCATCATAATAGCCCGTGTTAAAGAATCCCAGGATCTCCCCGGTGGCATCTTCCATATTCAGGGCCATTCTTACATCCCGGATGTCAGCGATCATGGTTCCCCGGTCCATTGCCTGGGTGCCAAATTCCACTGTTCCTGCAAGTACAAAATTATAAACTGCCATTTCCCCATACATGGTTGAACCAATCAGGCTCACCGTGTCCCCCGGCCCAACTTTCAGCTTTTGAGCCAGAAGGTTGCTCAACAAGATTTCTCCGGAATAAGCTGGTAACCGTCCCTGTACAATAGATTTCGGTATATTCATCCGGTCGGCCTCCTTCTTGTCCTCTGAAAGCAGATCAATTCCAAATCCGAGTATTGTTCCCTGGGCTCTTGTTTCTCCTGAATCATCAGGTACATCAATCAGTCCGGCAAAATGAATCCGTTCAGCCCAGCTAAGACAGGGGAAAATCCTTCCTGAGGGAAGTCATCATGGAATCGCTTCCCAGCAATGCCAAATCGTTAGGCATCTGGTCAATATTGTCGGCATAAGCTTTTGTCATGACTTTCACATGCCCGGTTGCAAACCGGGCATTGGACTCAATGCCGTCGCCAAGAACACCGGATATCCAGCTTTGAAAAACAACTGTCAGCATCACCCCCAGGAATACAATAATCAAGGGCACCAGGCTTCTGTGCCTGTCACGCAGCAATCCTTTCAGCAGAAACTTTATCATTGTATCTTCCCCCTTAATGCGTCAGTTGGTTTCATTTTTGAGATCTTTCTCGATGGCCAGTAGCTTACCACAGTGGTTGTAAGCATAATAATAAGAACAGTGGCAATGATCAGACCCGCACTATATTGAGGATATATCCTGTCGGCCATAGATATTCCAAAATCCTTGCTGGTGGCCGGGAAAGAAATTCCCTTTACCGCCTGAAGGGCAAGTAGCGGAATACCATACACGGCACCCAGCAGGGCAGCCAGTAACGAATGCAGGGCACCTTCGGCTGTAAAAAGGGCCACCACCTGCCCCCGTGTCATTCCCAGGGCGATATAGGTCCCTATTTCCTTCTGTCGTCTGAAAATGGACAGCACCTGTGTATCAAATACCGCGAGCATGGCCAGCATCAATAGGATTCCCCACACGATGGCACCACCGGCAGTTTTTGTTTTGATGATCTTGTCAATATCTTCGAGCAGCAATCCCTGCGTTTTAAAATTCCAGTCTTTTGCTTCCGGCCACATCTTATCTTTGTTTTTTACTACAAGCATCGTGGCTTCCCCGGGCAACATCATCATTTGCTGAAGTTTGTCAAGAGGGATCCATACCTGTCCGCCATCCACCGTAGGAACATTTGTTTTAAAAATGCCTGCAATTGTAATTTCTGTGGCATCAAAGGCGCCGTTTTTATCTCTCCAGCGAAGGATTACCCGGTCACCTTTTCTGAGGCCTGTGCTCCCTGCCATGCCTGTGCCGATAATAGCCGGCAATTCATCATTCACGGAATCAAGCACGTGGGAGGGAATTGAAATAACCTGCTGGGACGGATCGATACCCCTGATCCGGATACTCTGCATTCTGCCCGAAGGATAAAGCGTACCCTGGGTAATCAGTACAGGTGTAATTTCTCCCTGGCCGACCAGCCCGGATAATTCATCCGGCAACCGGGCATGACTATCAGAAAGGGTGAACGGATCATAAGGATCGTAATGTTGTTCCCAGTATTGACCTCCTCCGAGTTCCCATGCGATCATATCGGTTTTGGCCTGCCTGTCCCATCCATCCAGGAATCCCTTGTGCCAGATGATGACTACAAAGGAAAAGGATAATACAATTACATTGAGCCAGGTGCGCAAACCTGCACCCAGCAGGTTCCGCAAGGCAAGCTTAAGCGCCATCATGGGTTTGCCCTCCTGTCATTTTAGGATGTATGTATTCATCACGTGCCACCTTCCCATCTTCAAGATATATTTTACGTCTGACGTAGCTGATTACCTTTTCATCGTGCGTGGCAAAAATAAAGGTGGTTTGAAACTCCCGGTTGAGTTTTTCCATAGTCTGCAGAATATGGTGCGAATTAGCCGCATCGAGGTTTGCAGTTGGTTCGTCTGCAAGGACGATCACAGGTTTTTTAACCATCGCTCTGGCAATTGCCACACGCTGACATTCACCCCCCGAAAGCTGGGCGGGACGGGAGTTGATTTTGCTGATAAGTCCTACCCATTCCAGGGCATCCAGTATCATCTGTTTCCTTTTACCTGCATCTATTTTCAAAAGAAGGAGGGGAAATTCAACGTTTTCGTACACAGTGTGCACCTGCAGCAGGTTATAGCTTTGAAAGATAAATCCAAGCTGCGATTTGCGCAGAGAGGCAGATTCCTTTGCACTCAAATTCCCGACCGATTTCCCCAATACCATTACTTTGCCTTCAGAAGGTGTATCCAATGACCCGATTATGTTCAGCAGCGTAGTCTTTCCCGATCCGCTGGGTCCGATGACTCCGGCGAATTCCCCTTTTCCAAAGTCGAGCCGGATCCCGTTGAGCGCCGTGAATTTTCCGCTTCCCATTGAAAACGTCTTTTTCAGACCCTCAATTTCAATTATTTTTTCCGTATTCATATATTCAGGTTATACAATCCATATTTTACAAATTCAACACAGCCATCAGCTGAACTCCTTTTCCGGCAAACAGGTTACGGTCCTCTGAAATACTATACAATGCGAATCTGTCCGGATTCCAGAATGCCATCAGGTACAGGCTGAGATAATCATATTTTCGCTGGATACTGATAAACCGGTACCAGTCCTGCTGATCCCAGTTGTAATATACCATACCGGTAATAGTGTTCATCAGGCCAAAAGGATAATTTACTGAAAGAACCGAGAAATTTGCCTTGTAACCATTTTCAGCGAGCTGCGAATTACTTCCATACCTGAAATATTCCGTGATCATATTCAACCCGTTACCCAGTCCAAAAGTATAATCCATCCCCAGGTTAAAATAGGTTTCCCATCCCGGTATCCATCCATTTGTGGTACTGTTATGCTTAATCACCGATTCAAACCAAACCCCAACGCCCAGGTCCCATTTACCGTCGATCGCAAAGCGGTCCTCAGGGTATACGGAATAATCATAAAAGAAAATTGTATCGAATATTAATTCCGCCTTCCTGTGATGATAACTGACGGCAACCTCTCCTTTTGGCAGAGGGAGTTGTATCCGGCCACCGAATTCAGGAGTGTGTTTTTTTGTGGGAACCGTCTCCCATCCCATGGGTTCACTATTCCCATAGAGCGTCCAAAACCAGATATTAACATTATTCTGAAAATAGTACCTGCCCAGGAAACTGTAAACGCCATCCGTTAATTGCAGCGGATCACGCACATCAATCCGGTCGAACCACATCAATGGCCTTAGAATCGAAGCAGAGCCAAAATTGATTTTCTGCAAACCGATTCTGAATTCCAGCCTGGGAAAAGTATACCTGAGCCAGAGGCGATAGGGTTTCACATTCCCGCTCCAATCTGAATTGCCGTTTCCGGCCGAATAATAGTTACCGTATGCATTGATGGAAAATTCTGCGGAAATTGTTTGGGATCTTCGCAGACTATCAGACAGACTGAGTGTTGGAATATATCGCCCCCCTAGCTGGTATCCAGTATAATTATTGAAATTGACAGTGGTCCATCCGCTTATTTGATTCTCAAATCGGGCTTTCACCTTTTGGGCATTTGAAATGAACGGCACCATCAGGACAAGGATCAATATATGACAACGCACTTTTTTCATTTTTTTCCGGTTCCTTCCCCATTTGGCATAATGCCGTAAAAATAAAAACTGGAAATTGTGCGGACCATGTCGGCAGGATTTTCAAAGAGACGGATGAAATTATCATCGGTTGTCATATCCGTCATCTTATTCAGCATGTACAGCATGAATTCCGGCTTCACATCGCTCCTGATCTCCCCCTTCTGCTGATAGGTTTTAAAATCGGTCATGAAAGCTTCCAGTGAACCCTTTACCATTTGTTGCATAAAATCCATGATTTCGGGATCTCCATTTTTGTAAAGTTCGTTCACAAACTCCTGGCTCAGGTTTTGAGTGTTTTTGAGTTTAAGCTCTATTCCCTGTTCAATTTTTTCAGGATAACTCAAATTACTGTCCATGATCCTGTGGTAATCTATCATGGATTCGCTATAATGCTGCTGCAAAATAAATAAGGCGAGTGCTGTCTTGTTTGCAAAATTCTTATAAAAGGTCATTTTGCTTACCCCGGCCTTCAGGCATATCTCTTCAATAGATACCCGTTTCATTCCGTACTTCCAGAACAGGTCACGGGCTGCCTGAATGATCTGGTCGTGTTTTTTGTTTTTTACTTCCATAGTATAAAGATATACTATTTTGAAGTAAATATACGATTTTATTATTATTTTACAATAATCGTATAATATTTATTTTTTAGTAAATAGATGGAAGATTAATGTGCCAATGTGCTAATATGCCATTGTGATAATCTGAAAAACCGCAGAACCGCAGAACTTTTTTCACTGAATACCGAATACCGATTACCGAATACCGATTACCATACCTTAATCTTCCTCCTCTTCTTCGATACCGGGTGTGAAAAACGCTGCATGCACCGGGGGCGGGCATTCGCTGTCAAGGCCTTTTACCGCTTTCCAGATCACTTCATTAAATAAATCATCCGGGCAACGGTCTTCCTTGCTGAAGTCAAACTTTTCACTCAGTTTGGACCATTGGCTGACATGCCTGTTTTTATCGTTCAGGTCGACCTGGATGGGCCGGACGGTGAAAGGAGCATGTCCCGGAGTATTGTTAAAACAGCGCCATAGCGGTGTGGCCGAGGCATCATACTGGCTCATGGGAGGCAGTCCGAGGATAAGCTCAATGGTCCGCAGCATCGACGAGGTGGAATACGGTGTGTGATCCACCAGGCCCTGTTTCACAAATCCTCCGGCAATATAGGCTGTGGTTCTGTGTGCATCTACATGATCGGGACCGTTTTGCGCATCATCCTCCACGATAAAAATGGCACATTCATTCCAGATCGGACTATGGCTCAGGTAATCAATGAACAGACCCACAGCCAGGTCGTTATCAGCAGTATGGGCAAATGGTGTGGGCCGTCCCAAACTTAATCCCTCGGTATGATCGTTAATAAACCGCAATGTACTCAGTTGTGGCAATTTGCCAATTGAAAGAAGGGAATCAAAATCGCGTTTCCATTGGCCGAAGCGCACAGTATCCCGCACACGCTGATCCCAGCTTGTAAAATACGGGCAGAAATGGTCAATTAAAACGGGAATATTTGCCTTGTACTCATCTGCGAATTCTCCGTAGGTTCGATAAGTGACACCATATTTTTTGCAGAAGTCCCAGATAAATCCATTCTTGTTATTGGCAATTTCGCGGGTTCCTTCCGCATCATAATTTCCTCCCCGGCCTCCATAGCTGGTGGGCCAGTTTTTCTCAAGATAATCCGTGGCATATGCGCCCATACTCCAGTTATGCCCGTCTGCACTTACCTCACCGTCTACGTAAAAGTTATCCAGCAAAACAAATTCCTTTGCAATCGCATGCTGATTGGGAGTGATCTTTTCACCGAACAATACCAGGCTTGTATCCCCGTTCCCCCCGGGCATATCACCCAGCACCTGGTCATAGGTTCGATTTTCCTTGAGAATATAAAATACATATTTAATCGGTGAAGGATCGCCGACACGCGATGGGATAGGATTTCCGGCCATTCCTTCGGAGATTAGCTCTTTTTCCTTGGAATACGGTGTATTGTGATAGACAGCCTGGGAATATACTGAAAGTTGGCTGGCATCGGGAATTTTTACAACACCAAGGGTACCCCTGAATAATCCGCCAATATACTGTACTTTGATCTTTTCCATTTTACCGGCTTTCTGGAAAGCCACTTCCTCCGCTTCATTGTCGGGCTGTGGACCGTAAGGATTAGCACGGGAAGTCACTCCCTTGCCGTTGGAAATATACAATTGCTTATTGCCCGTTCTCACGCAGGTAGGATACCATCCTGTAGGTATAAATCCCTTACTCACGCTGGTTCCGGGATTCTCCACATCGAAAACCGCCAGACAGTTATTATCCGCATTGGCTATGAATAACGTTTTTTCATCCTCGGAAAGCGACAAGCCGTTGGTTGTTGATCCTGAGGGTGCACCAGGAAAAAGGGCTGAATTCAAAGTTTCAATTACGGCCAACCGTCGCGTATCAATTACAGAAACCGTATTGTCATCGGCATTGGCAACAAAAAGTATGGTTCCCTTGCGGTTAATGCACAATTCATTTGGATGGCTGCCAACAGGTATGGAGCCTGCCATCTGCTGTTTATCCGTATCGAAGAGCAAAACCCTTCGGCATCCCCAGCAGGAAATATACAGCATTTTACGATCCGGAGACAGCAGGCAGGTGTATCCTTCCCCACCCAGTGGAAACTGGCCGGTAATTGCTTTAGTAGCTGTATTTATTACATACAGGGAATTATTCTCCTTTGTCACGGCATACAGGGTATTCCGTTTATCATCGAGTGCCAGTCCGGCAATGGATATTTTAACCGGCCAGGGCTTGCCCAGTCGGATCGTGTCTGCATTTGTCAATTTATCATTTACAATGGAGAATCTTATGATAACGTTGTCATTCCCTCCCGAAGCATACAGGTATTTTTCATCGGAGGAAAAAGCAAGTCCGAGCCATGATTTTGCCATGATGGCAGTGTCGAGTAATCTCAGGTTCACCGCATCAAAAAGCTGCACACACTGGTTGCTCTGGCCGTTATTCGTAACGGCAAGGTACTTTTTGGATGAAGACAGCATTATATTTAGAGGAAGGTCCCCGAGCGCTACCTGCTGTCCAACCGGTGTTAATTTCCACCCATTGGGAAGAGAAACCCGGTTCGCTTCGATCTCAGAAAGAGACTGTGCGGCTAAATGGTTTACTGAAAGTAAAACAATACCAATGAGCCCGTATAAAAGAATAAATGATTTTTTAATTTTTGACATTGGCTTGAATATTAATTCCTTTGTCAAAGATCAAAAATCAATTTAAACTTTGAAGGATTCCTGCATGATTTTTCTATGAAGTTTTACGAACAGTATCCGGAACATGAAAATTGTGATCCTGATCATTCATTCCTGAGCGTGTTCACCGGATTTGCTGAGGCAGCTCTGTAGGACTGGTATGCCACTGTAAGCCAGGCAATAATCAATACTGTAAGGCCAACTGCAAAAAAAAGAATGATTCCCGGCTGGTTTTTATAGACAAAACTTCTCAGCCAGAAATTTATTCCGGTCCAGGCAATCGGTACAGACAACAGGAAGGCAGTGAGGACCAGTAAAGTGAAGTTTTTCGACAACAGATAAATAATATCTCCCGGGGAAGCTCCCATGACTTTCCGGATCCCGATTTCCCGTGATCGCTGGATGGTGAGGAAAGAAGCCAGTGCAAAAAGGCCAAGGCAGGCAATCAGGATGGCGAGCACGGCAAAAGAAGTCACTATCCTGCCCGTGCGGCTCTCTGTGGCATACATTCTGGCAAAGCTTTCATCGAGGTAAGTATACTCGAATGGAAATTCGGGATTCTGCGTGTGCCAGGTTTTTTCAATCGATTTAAGGGCACTGCTGGTTTGTGCCGCATCGTAACGGAAAGAGATCCTGTCCCTCGAATGACCCAGGTACATGCAGAGGGAGCCTATCGTTTCATGCAAAGATTCGAAGTTAAAATCCCGAACAATCCCGATAATATGCAACGTCCTTATTTTGTTTAAATCAATTGAATTGTCTATAGTACCTTCAAATACCTGGATTTCTTCACCGATTGGATTTTTGAATCCGAAAAGCTTTGCTGCACGTTCATTTAGGATGATCGCTGCGGAATCACTCGGAAACTCGGGTGAAAAATCGCGGCCCGCGACAATCTGCATACCCAGCGTTTTGATATACTCATGGTCCACCGCCCATGATTGCATATTGACGGAAGATTCCGGGGACCGGTTTCCTTTTTTCCAATATGTGGTATTGTTTCTGTTTAAATTGGAAACCGGAAGGAAACCTGTAACGGTTGCGGAAATTATAGCGGGATCATTCAAAACTTCTTCCTTAAAAGATCTTGCCTGGCTTTCGGAAAGGGCAGATACATCTACGATAATAACCTGATCCTTAATGTATCCCAGTTTGAAATGCTGAATGAAATTCATCTGGTTATACACTGCAATAGTCCCGGTGATCAGAACCGTTGAAATGGTAAACTGAAACACAACCAGTATGCTGCGGATTAACCGGCTCCGGCTTCCGGCAGCTATTTTACCTGAAAGGATTACCATGGGCCTGAATGCCGCAAGGATCATGGCCGGGTAAATGCCTGCCAGTATTCCAATGACAATTCCAACCGGCAGGATGATCAGCCAGAAAGAGAAACTTCCATTTGGAACATAAAGCGCCTTTCCGGACAGGGAATTGAAAAAAGGCATCAGCAGGTTTGCCAGGACAACACCCACGATTACCGCAGCAATACTCATTAAAACAGATTCGGTAAGGAACTGGAACAGGATGAGTTTCCGCTGGGAACCCAGCACCTTCCTCAGTCCTACTTCCCGTGCACGGTCTGCAGACCGTGCTGTAGCCAGGTTGATAAAATTGACGATGGCAAGGAAGAGAATAAAAATTGCAACCACCGAAAATATGTAAACATACCGTATGTCTCCATTGGCTTCAAATTCAACCAGGGCATCCGAGTAAAGATGGATATCCAGTAATGGCTGTGGGATCTCTTCAACGATGGTCCCCTCCTTAAGAAGTTCCTCAATTGACTTCCCGGTGAATGCCAATGCCTGGGGTCCGGCATATTTAAAAAACAGGTCATTGATCTTTTTCTGAATGGAGCTTGCATCGGCCCCTTCCCGCACCAGGTAATAGGTTTGGAAATTATTGCTTAGCCATTCATTGTTTTGTCCTTCTTCAAGTCCACTCATGGCCAGCATCATATCAAAATGAAAATGTGACTTGCGGGGTATATCTTTATAGATGCCGGTAACGGTATATAGCATGTCACCATTCAATACAAGGGTTTGATTTAGCGGATCACTGCTCCCGAAATATTTTCGGGCTGCAGATTCACTGATCACCATGGTATTAGGTTCTTTTAACACCGAATTGATATTTCCTTTGAGCAGGGGAATTGAGAATATAGTGAATACACCGGGATCAGCCCAGACAGCATTGTATTCCTTATAGTTTTCTTTATCTTTTTTTACCAGGAATGCACCCCATGACCGGAACCGGGTGGCATCTTCAATTTCCGGAATCTCCTCACGGATGGTACGCGCAAGGGGGGCGGGACAAACCGCATAACGGGCATCATTACCTCCGAATTTTATATGACTGATAAGCCTGTAGATACGATCTGCCTTGGTGTTGAATCTGTCATAACCCAATTCGTCGATAACAAATAAGGTGATCAGCAGGGTACAGGCGATTCCCAATGAAAGGCCCGTAACGTTAATAATCCCGAAGAATTTATGTTTTCCTAAATTCCTTAAAGCTATGATAAAATAGTTCCTGAGCATACCCCGGCAATTATACGATCCTATAAATAAAGACGCACGAGATTGGAATTTGTTGCATGAAGAAACAAAGTTCTATGTTTAATGTTTGCGGCTTAATGAAGATGGGCGTTCAGTGGATTGCACCGGTAATAATGATCTTCATGATAATCCCTTGGAAAAATGCTTCTCAACAATTACACTGCGGTAGTCAAAAATAATATCCAATTGTTTCCGGATGAACAGTGTGTTCGCGAAAGCCCCGAGAAATCCATATGGTGGTGAATAAGTCACGATGTCAGTCATAAGAACTCCTTCTCCCGAGGGCTCAATGAAATGCTGGTGATGCCACATGGAATATGGCCCTATTCGCTGCTCATCTATAAAATATTTCATTTCTTCAATATGGGTTATTTCTGTAATCCATACCATCTTAATTCCCAGCAAAGGTTTTACAGTATAACCAATGATCATTCCCGGGTACATTTTTTCAGGCAGGTTTTTGGAGGTAACTTCAAAACCCATGTACTCCGGAGTAATTACTTTCAGGTTTTGTGGTGATGAGATAAAATCCCAAACCTCCCCTATGGATGCAGAAATTAATTGTGTTTTATGAAGCTGATAGTAAGCCATTGAGTGGAGATATAGACTTTGCAGATTTTCAAAAAGTAATCATGGAAGAAGTAGTTTCCAAATCGCTTACAGACCACCATGAAACATTATCAATATCACGCACAACCTGGTATTTGTCGACCATAATGAGGATGAGGGCGAAATTTTTTCCCAGGATAAAATTCTCAAGATCAGGATGTCTTTCCAGATGTGCATGCATGGCCTCTTCAGACTCCGAAATTATGCTCTCGTGAGCGGTACCAAATGCCGTCAGCGCAAAAGACTTAGGCCCGCCCTGATTGTAAATATCTTCACCCTGAATGAGGACGGCCACTTTATCATTATGTGCAAGATTATCAAATTTACGTGTCTCGCGATTAGTCACAAAGATCAATTGTCTGAAGCCCCCGACCGGAGTTATTGCGATCAGACTGGCATGTGGCTGGCCATTACTTTCTGTAGCCAATACAGCAAGCCTGCTGGTGTGAAGTACATCCTCGATGTATTTTTTTATTGAAATTTGTTTGTTCATGTATGAATCAATAGCCCTTGGCGTGAAAAGTACTTTTGTAAATGATGCTAAAACAATAACACAGCCGCCCAGTGATTTGTTTAACTTATCAGCAATGTATAGGATCCGCTTCATCAGGTTCTCAATAATTTGTCCGGAAAATATTTGTCCTTCCCCTATTTTTAGATACTTTTACATCGTCCGCCGAAGCTTCAGCGAAGGCGGACTATACCGCCTGATATTCATTTTATGGCGAATAAAGTCTGGCCCCGTAGTTCAGCTGAATAGAACGTCAGATTCCGGTTCTGAAGGTCGTGGGTTTGAATCCCTCCGGGGTCACAAGCTTGATGTTGGCCTCCCGCCGCTGGCGGGAGGCATTTTTTATTTGGGGACGCCAGTCAAGCACTTCCTGTGCTTGCAATGGCGGAAACAAATAAAAAATGAAAGCAGCGCAGCTGCGCCAACATCAGGCTTGTAGGACCCCCACCCTGCGGATCACGAGCGCAGCGAGTAATCCCTCCGGAGTCACATTTATACCAGGATATAAAAATAATTATATTCTGGTATAATTTTTATTATCAGGGCCTTGTGATATGTTACCTTCATTTGATTTTTCTCAGCTTATTAATCCGTGAGGGTATGCATGCACTGTGAATAACACCCAGGATAACCACTTCTGCGGGTTTTATTTTGTAGATAATAAGCCATCTCTGGCAAACCGCTTTGCGATATATTTTACCTGCTGTCAGAATCTCTTCACACTCACGAAAAGCTAGAGGATTTTGCCCTATACGGTCGATGGTCTCAAATAGGGCATCGCCCACATGGATGGCATTTAATGGCTGATGATTGATAAAGGCAATGTAACCCGTAAAATAATCAATGTCCTGCTGCGCGTTTTCGGTAATCCTTACTTGATAAGTTGTTGGAGTTTTTTCTTTCGGTTTTGCCATTGTTGTTTTGCTTGCGTTAGGCTAACGGTAGGGGTATGTTCTGAAAGATATATCCATTTTCTGAATTCTTCTACGCTCATAGGATCTCCGGGCATACAATAGGAGGATGTGACTTCATTTTCACTAATAATACGGATTAATTGCTTTGCTTCTAAGTTATGAAGTTCCTTAAAAGCCTTTTTATCCATGAGTTCTACCAGTACGGTTTGCATAGCCTTAAGCAATTAATATTTCATTCACTGTCGATTTCACAACAAAATTAGCAATTTATTCCCAATAACTGGAAAATTTGGGACAGGGATCCATAATCTGGCCAAATATGGTCAAGCTTGCTGGCTTTTCCAACATGACCCCCAGTAAGATAAATTAACGACATCAATTTATCATTTTTGATAAATCAATAAAGATTTATTATATTTGTGATAGATTTTCATAATTAAAGTGATATAATTTCATTTTATGGTTGTACAATTTAATAATGTTTATTTAGAGCAGCTTTATATTGGAGAATCACTGAAAGGGAAACCAAAGTATTCCTCTCAAGTAATTGACAAGTTTATAAAAAGAGTAGATTCATTAAAGAATCTTAGTAATGCAGAAGAATTATTTAAGCTCAGGAGCTTTGGTTTTGAGAGATTGAAAGGGGATAAAAAGCATTTGTATTCAATCCGCATTAATGATCAATACAGGATCGAATTCGAATTAGATAACGAAGTATTGAAACTTGCTGAAATTGTAACTATCGAGGGACTTTCCAAGCATTATGAAAAGTAGTTTTTAAGATTATTTGTGAAGGTAATTTGAAATTGTAAATTCTAATACTGTAAATCAAAATGTCAACCCATAAGGTAATTGGTCAGAATGGAAAAGAAATTCGCTCTAAGGTGTTATTACACCCGGGGGAAGTATTGGAAGAAGAGCTGGAGGCAAGAGGTATAAAAAGATCTGTTTTTGCTATGGATCTTAAAATATATCCATCGCATTTTTCGGGCATATTAAAAGGGAAAAGGGATATAAATGCCGCAATAGCTTTGAAACTGGAAAAAGCGCTTGATATCAGTGCGGAATTTTGGGTACAGCTTCAGGCAGAATATGATTTAAAGCTGGAACGACAGAGATTGCATCATGCGAAAATTGCTTGATTGATTTTCATTGCTAAGCTAATCCGACAGTATGGAAGGAAGATAAAATATATTAGAAATAACTGTCAACGAATAAATTAAAACATGGAATCGATTTCATTGAAGCGCAACGAATATGGGATGATCCCGAGAGGGTTGAGATACCTGCCAGAACAACTGAAGAACAACGAAATATGATTATTGGCAAAATAGGTCAGTCAATATGGACAGGTATATATACAATACGTAATAATTACATAAGAATAATTTCAGTAAGAAAATCAAGGAAAAGTGTGGATTAAAATATTTGCGCTAATTTTACTTAATGAAGCATCCTGACGTAGATATGACCTGTTATTTAAAAGCTGTTGTTATTGCGATTATTTTTCTGTTAGTTTTATCAGGAAACGACTGCAATTCCAGGTATAACCCGGTATTTGAAAGTAGGCTTACTTCAGATATTCATCAAACCGATGTCCGGGCTGTACTTGCTCCTGAAACAACCTGTTTTGCGATATTTCTTCCTATCGATATACCTGAAAGCAGCCGAACGGTTAATGAAAAGAATAAAATTGCCTTCGACTCACGCTTGTTTGAACAACGTTTAAAAACCATAGGAAATAGCAGCAAAGTCATTATTCCCTTTCCTCAATTGCATATTAATTTCCAACTGATTCCTTTAAAACAGGATGATCCTCCCGCTTTGAGTTAGATGATTGCAGACAGTCATATTTCCCTGAATTAGGGACTATTAATAATCTAACTTAAATATATAATAATGAAAACTATAATTGGTGTTTTAATTGCCATTTTCATTCTGGAAATGCTACCCTTGAATTTGATTAACGCGAATCAATATGTTCGCATAGTAATGGAGGCAACCGATGTAAATTCTTCCGAAGATGCATTGAAACGTTCCTCAGATATAATGGCCGGCCGACTAAAGGATGCTGGTATTTCTGTATTTGACATTGATGTCGAACCGGGCCGAATTATACTTAAGTTGGAGGAGCAATTTGCGACTGACAAAATTAAAAATATGCTTATTGCCAGGGGAAGATTTGAATTCCGTGAGCCCGGCACACAAAGGGTGATTCTGGAAGGGAAAAGCATCGAAAGGATGAAATCTATGCTGGACCAGTCAGATCGTCCATATGCTGCCATTCAATTCAAAAAGGAAGCAGTTTCTGTGTGGGCTGAAGCTACGCGCAAAAACCTGAACAAATCAATTGCTGTTGTTTTGGATAACCATGTAATATATGACCCAATTGTGAGGGAAGAAATTTCAAACGGTACTTGCATAATAGCCGGGAATTTTACAGCGGAAGAACTAAAATACTTTTCTATTTTGGGAAACAATGGAGAATTACCGGTTGCGTTCAGGATCGTCAATTAATGCACAGGAAGCCAATAGGATATCTTTATAAGAAATACATTGTTTGCCGGAGAATTGAACAGGTCTTTGATATCATTGGCGTAGGAGAAACTTCCATCTGCAGCACTATTGGTCCTTCCCTGGGACCATACGAAGAATAACGTGGAGCCCGGCAGGTATTCCCAGCGAACGACCAGGTTAGACCGGAATTGCTGAAAGTTAAAATCCGGATTGCTAAAAGTATAATCAGTTTTCTGGTCCAGGTTTTCATCCACATTATATTCTGTTTTATCAGCATCATATGAAATCTCCTGATCACTGAATATATGAAAACGTTCTTCATAATTTTCTGCATCCGGCACGGTAATTTTTTTGTATTTTGAATATTTTCCGGCTGAAACAAAGGGCTGGCCATAAAATTCAACAGAAAGTTCAGGATTGATCGTAAAATTTAACCGAAAAGTCATGAGCAGGGTTTTTTGATCCATTTCACCAAAAACGTACCGTTTCTCATTTGTATAATCATTCGTTTGAACATACTGTAACTGCTTATTCAGGATCAGGTAATCGGGCTCAATTGAAATGGAGAGGGCATTCATGGGCTGAGCTACAATTCCCCCATAATAATCATATGCCCTGAAACTTTCCTCATCACCAAAACCCCGGTAATTGCCGGCAAACATCCAGATCTTTTTAGTCTGGTTAGTGAATACATTCAAATTAGCTTCGGTGCTCCCCGGCTCATGAAAGGAGGGCCCTCCACGAAGCAGGTCAGTGGAAATGTGATCTAACTCCCTGGTAATATTAAAATTCAAATACCATTTATTCTTGAATTCCATATGCCAGTTGGTATTAAACAGGGTAGTCGTGTGTTTGCCCGAGTAATCCCAATACATCCAGTAATTGGTATTTATAAAAAGGTTATTGAAGATAAAAAACGGATCCCGTTTATAAAAAGCTACCCAGGACCCGTGGTGGAAAAAATCGCTGGACCGCATATATCCCAGGTCGTTGAATTCAAGCCCCGGTGATCTTACCGTGAAGCTTGTTTCAAATTGGATCATTTTTTTGCTCTGACGCCCGAATTTGAGTGTGCTTCCATAACCTGACATGGAGGTAAGCGACGAATCCACCGAAACATGTTTGTCATCCGGCCGTTGGAAATATCTTGCAGAAGATGTCTGGGTATTGGTCAATGCCTCGGGTTTTCCCTGTACATTGCTGAATTCCATGTTACCTGCCAGATACCAGGTGCGTTCTTTCCATGAATGCCTGAAATCCAATCCTCCCGCATAGGCAGCAGTGTGAAGGTAATCAAGGGCCGGGTTCTCTATATCCCGGTTCACTACGGTAAAAATCCCACCCACTGTCGTCTCTCCCTTGTTAAAGTCCTGTTGAACCCGTCCCACAAAATAATTGGTGAGAGGTTCCACAGATTCCTTCCTCTGGACCCCTTCTTCTTCAATGGTAGCTTTTTCATTGGCTGTAACGCTTTCAAGTACCCCAATGGATAGGCCTTTCCTGGTTTTGCCGGATAGTTTCAAGGCTGACAGGATACGTGTCGATTCAGGCATTTTAACGTGCACACTGTCTGAACTTTCGGGCGTAAGATGCGGGTAACGCCCTATCCTACGGGAATAGAATAGATTGTCGGAACTGAAATTGTTGATGACAATAGTGCTGGAAGGCTGAAAATCAAAAATATTCTTCCCCTCCACAAAGAAGGGCCTGTGTTCCGAGAAATAGGTTTCGAAGGCAGTCAGGTTCACTTCGGACGGATCGGCTTCCACCTGGCCGAAATCGGGATTTACAGTAAAATCAAGTGTGAAATTATTGGAAACGGCAATTTTGCCATCAAGACCGGCAGAAACGGTATTGGTTTTTCCGTCATGAAAAGGATCGCCCTCAATTTTTTCAGAACGTTCTGTTTTAGCCAGGGCATACGGCATTAATTCAATCTGCCTGATGGGCTTTATATTGTTAATGCCATGCAATTCTCCAAATAGGTGGACTCTTCCGGGCGAACCCTTAGGAATAAACTGCCATGCAGATTGCTCTTCTTTTCTGAATAAATCCCGGCTGACCTGTATACCCCAGATATGCTCAGATTTTTTTCCAAATCTCAGCTGGCTGAAAGGTATTTTCATTTCTGCGCACCATCCCTCATTGTCGATCAGAGTTTCCAGGTACCAAACCGGATTCCAGCTGTCATCAAATTCATTTCCGTCCTGCGAGGTAAGTCCGTCTGCTTTCGTTCCTGACGCCATTGCGGTAAAAGAAAAAGCTGTCTGCTGATCAAAATAACTGTCAATATCAATAGTGACCCTGTCCCCGTCTTCATTATCGCGCCTTGTCAGCCTTCGGCTGATTTTTGAAGAGACACTATCGTGTGCCCTGATAAAAACGTAAAGATTGTTATGATCATAAAGGATTTTGAAGGAAGTCTGCTGGGAAGGCGGAACATTCTCTTTTGGATTCCGCTGAATGAAACCGGTTGACCAGTCCACTTTATCCCAGCATACATCATTTATCTGTCCATCGATAACCGGTTCCTTATCGGTGAACTGTGTTTCATAAACTCTCTTTTCAATGGCCTGTGAATGAACAGAAAATGATGCACACATTGTAAGTGTACACAACCACAATCCCCGCAGGTTCAAAATTTTGTCCAGGCTCATCTCTTATAACCGGTTCAATTCATCAATAGCTTTATTAAAATACCTTGTAAAAGGAAAATGGTTACCCAAAAAAGAAATTAATATTACTGACACGGATTTTTCAAAAACGCTGCATGATCATGGAATTATTTTATATTAGGTCTACCGGCCTCGGTTCTCAGGAATGCAGACCGACCACATAAAAATCCAATGGCCTAAAATCGTGGAATGGAAGCGAAAACTATACCAAAATGGGTACTGCGGCATTTATCTTATAGGACCCTCTCCCTGCGGATCACGAAATGTGCCAGCTTACCTCTTAATAATGAAATAAATTTTGCAATTTTATATCCGGTCCCGAACATGATTTATAATCCAAATGTAAAGCAAATGAAACTATTTTATGTCGTAACGTCAGTATCCTGTCTTTTATTAATGATTTCCTGTACCGGAACATCTAAAAAGTACATCGATCCCGTAAATCCTGATGCTACTCAAAAGGCAAAAAATCTGTACTATTTTATCCAGGACATACAGGGAAAACAGACTCTTTCGGGGCAGCATAATTTCTGTGGCAAAGGTTCTGTGTATTCCGATCAGATGGAAAAACTTACCGGTAAAAAGGCAGTGATCTGGGGATCAGACTTCAGTTTCTGCGTGGAAGGAATTAACGCGATGGATTTTCAGCATTGCGGACCCGCCAACCTTCCGGCTATAGAATGGAATGCTTCTAAAAAAGAGCGTGATTCATTGAGGGCTGCCCGGGATACGATATTTCTTGATATATCTCTTGACGAAGCACGAAAGGACATGATCAGTGAGGCTAAAAATCAATACCGCGAAGGACAAATCATTACACTGATGTGGCACGGATGCTTTCCGACTGAGGGAGATTGTTGCAACGGATCTTCCATATGGGCAATGGAAAACAGGCCATCGCAATCAAGGTGGGATTCACTGGTAACTGAAGGAACTCCCTTGAATGACGCCTGGAAAGAAGGGGCTGACAAGATTGCCGGGTACCTGAAACAATTACAGGATGAAGATATCCCCGTTTTATGGAGACCTTATCACGAGATGAACGGTGTATGGTTCTGGTGGTGCAACCAAAAAGGTGAGCAGGGATTTAAAAAGCTATGGATTATGATGTACAATTACTTCACCCAGCATCATAAACTGAACAATCTGATTTGGGTATGGAATACCAATGCTCCTAGGGATATAGCCGGGGATGAGGCATGGGACTATAAACTGTTTTATCCCGGAGACAAATATGTAGATATTCTTGCTGCAGATGTTTACAGAAACGATTATAAGCAATCGCATCATGACGATCTGCTGGCATTGGCAAAAGGAAAACCCATTGCTTTGGGTGAAGTCGGGGATATACCCAGCACGGATATCCTGAAAACACAGCCACAATGGACATGGTATATGCCATGGGCATGGATACTGTTTGCAGCTAATGATCCTGAAAAGATAATATCCCTTGTGAATTCCGACCAGGTACTTACATTGGACGAGATTAATTTTAATAGTACTACAGGCATGTATTCCGTTAAAAAGTGAATGTTTATAGTTTGTACCAGATATACCGCCTGTTCAGACACCGGGAATTGATCCGGCTACCTTTCCGGATGGAAAATTCAATGAAGGCAGAGCATTAAACAAACAAATTCAATGAATATCATGACAAAGTCATTTCTGTGTTTGACCGTATCTCTTATAATACTACCGGCATTATTAAGGGGACAGCAAGCCAACGTCAATCTCGATTATAATCCACAGAAGAATACTGAAGGACTTATTCCTTTCAGTGCCCCTTTAAATTCACCTGATGTTCACGACGACCGAACGGTTACTTTTCGTCTGAAGGCACCGAAAGCGCGGGATGTGAAGTTGGCAGGCGTAGCTCTGCTGACCGCACTTGGAAAAGGGAATGAACAAGTTCCATTTACACAGGGCGAAGATAGTATCTGGACATTGACGGTAGGTCCGCTGGAACCTGATATGTATGCCTACCACTTTAATGTTGACGGTGTACAGATTACCGATCCGGGCAATACATATGCTGCTTTTACGGCCATGCCCCCCTACAGTGAGTTAATAGTTCATGGCGATGGTCCTTCCTGGTACGATGCCCGTAACGTTCCTCATGGAAACGTAACCAGGCATATATATCATTCAGCCGTGACAAACGGTGAACGTGAACTATATGTTTATACCCCACCGGGATATGATCCGAAAATAAAGTACCCGGTTCTATACCTCCTTGGGGGTAGCGGAGAATTGCCATCTAACTGGATTTACGATGGTCGGGTAAACCTGATAATGGACAATTTACTGGCAGAAGGCAAAGCAATTCCTATGTTGATTGTCATTCCGAACAATCAGGTTATTCACCGCAACCATCCCAGGCACGCAGAACTTACTTTCGATATTTTTGAAAAAGAATTGAGAAATCACGTTATTCCGTTGGTTGAAAGTGACTATAGTGTACAGCAGAATCCGAAAGGCAGGGCGCTTTCCGGTTTGTCGATGGGCGGACGTCATACCATGTTTGTCGGATTCAGGTCGCTTGACCTGTTTGCTTCGTTTGGTGTGTTAAGCGCAGGCGATATAAACGCTGAAACTTCGATTGCCTATTTTCTGAACGATCCCGATGTAAATAAGAAAGTGGAATATTTATTCATAGGTCAGGGCACAAAAGAGTCTTCGGGATTTATGGGAAAACGATGCGTTGCATTACACGAGGCGTTGAACAATCATAACATCATACACGAATATTATGTTGGCGGACATGGAGGTCATGACTGGGCTACCTGGCGCCATCTGCTTTATTATAGATTTTTACCCGGCTTGTGGAAAAACCAATAAATCAACAACTTATTGCTGATGGTGCTATGGTCCGCCTTTACATCGGGCGGTTTTAACATTTATAATTCGGCATAGGCGCGGCAGGCGCAGTTTATATTGCTAAACTGCATTATGAAATCATACGGTATTCGGGTTATTCCAATGCATACACACAACTGTCAGCGCTGCCGAAGTAAATTATGCCATTATGTATTGCGGGAGAGGACAGAATGGAGCCAACAGAATAAATACGCGCTACCGATTTCATATTGGCCTCATATGTGTTTTCAGTAAATATCCTGGGATAGTTAAATTCTCCGTTATCGGCGATCACGGAATCCCTGTTTGCCATCGAAGCCGGTGTGCGGAACTCCCAGAGTGGCTTGCCGGTTTTAGACTCCATAGCCATCATGCTGCCCCCGTGTGTACCGAGATATAATATGCCGTTTGTCAGGGCCGGAGAAGAAAAGCCATATGTTTTGCAATCTACGGAGTATAAAAGCTTTCCGCTGTCAGCAGACAGTGCATTCAATTTATGTGAATCGGAAGTTTCATAATAAAGCGTGTCATTGAATACTACCGGTGTTGCAATCACCCAGGAACCATTATTGTAATATTTCCATTTCAGATCGCCAGTCTCTGCGTCTATTGCCCAGACATTTGCATCACGACAACCGGAGTAAACTGTGCCTTTATAAATTACGGGTGACGACTGAAATCCGACCTGGTTGTAATACACTGTGTCAATGCCGGTTTTGAACTTCCATTTCAATGATCCATCCGTTGCATTCAACGCATAAAGGTAGCTGTCCCAGCTACCGAAATATACTGTCTGGTTTGCATAAGCAGGTGATGAATGAATCACATCCGATGTTTTATATTCCCATTTCTTTATTCCGGTAGAAGCGTCCAGTGCATAAAACACGCCTTCGCCGCAGCCAACATAAATGGTGCCATTCGCAACTACCGGTGAAGAAAGGAACATATCCCAGGGGTCGTCAAGATTCCTGTCCTTTTCAGGCATGCCATGTATTCCGGGGGCCGAGAACACCTTTTCTCCGGCAGTTTTGAATTTCCAAATCTCCTTGCCGGATTTCTGATCAATACAATATATATACCCGTCAAAGCTCATAAAAGCAACTTTATTCTGATAAACAGCCGGTGTGGAGCTCACCCTCCCGCCGGTTTTAAATTTCCATAGCAAATTGCCGTTCCGTGCATCCAGAGCATAAAGGTGCCAGTCATCACTTCCAATGAATAACGTCTTTTCACAGATCACCGGCGATGAAAAGATCCGTCCGCCGGTTTCAAAAACCCATGCAGTGCCGGTTAGGCTATCCAGTCCCTTAATACCATAATAGCCCGAATGTACGGTATCGTTACGGAAAAAAGCCGCGGGGTGGTTGGTATTGCTGTGACAGGATATCAAGGCAATGGTCAGTGACAGTAAGGCAAGTTTCTGAAGTTTCATGACGTTAAAATAGGATTTCCTTTTAGACCGGTTGAGGGAGGGTTTACCCTCCTCAGGATCCTAAATTTTCCCAGCCATGACTTGCCGGAATTCCCTGATCACCCAATTTGACAGTTAATTATTTGACAACAGGTTATTTAATATTTCGAATTATTTCCGGCAAAAACAGGCATTTTGGCCGATTTTGACCCTAATTGTCTCAAAGGTAAATATTGGGAATTTATCAAAAGCACCACATCCTTGCCGTTGGATACGGCAGTGTCTTGTCCTGGAAAACCTTACAGATTTATTATAAGTGACTATTGGCATTTACAGTTCTATTTCATAAATTTAAGTATGTTCTTTTAAATGCATTAAATGACCCTCATTGTGCTTTTAAAAACCATCCCACCATGAACAAAATTCCCCTAAATTCCATCCAAAAAATTAACAGGCGTATGCCTGCTTTTCATTCTCCTCTTCCTGTATGGTGATCATTTACCTGTCAGTCAAACAGACAGGAAGGCCCATGTTTCTGAATCCACTCGCCCAGCTCCTTCACCGAGGATCATTACCAGAATCCCTGACTTTTTTGAAGCCAACCTGGGCCAAACGGATAAAACCGTGAAATTCCTTTCGAAAGGGAAATCGCATACCCTCTTTCTGACCCCTACCAGAGCAATTCTTAATCTGGCTGGCGTAGAAGAAAGCAAACAATGTTCTTTATATTTGCCGAATGAGGGCCGGAAAGAACCTGGCATCAAAGAAAATAACCTTTACCCGGTAGCAATTTATTGCTTATGAACCTGGTTTCAAGTATCCACAACATTTCCCCAGGATGTTTGAAAAAAAAGTAGGAATGTCACCAGCTGATTAAAGCTGTAAACTCAGGCCCTTAACCAAGATTAAGGTCCTGAGTTCTCATCGCTTATTTTATGGGTAAAAAAACCATCAAAATTTTCTATATTAGATTGCAATGCTTAACTTTAGGTTAATGATCCCAATTAACTGTAATGCATAAAGTAAGTAGTTGTGTCGAAAATATGATTTTATTAAAACACTATCCAATATTAACCCTTATCTAAACCACTATGAAACCAAGACTGCTATTACTATTTATCGCATTTGTGATGATCACAGGTTGTGAAAAAATCAAAGATGCCACATCCGTTAAGGTTGATACCAGTTTCGAGGCTGACTTTCCGGTAACTGTTACTGAAGTAAAAACCACGACCGCTTCGGTCTTTAGTGTATCTGAGGTAATCTCTCTCGCGGATAATTCAGACCTGAATGATTACCTTTCAAGAATTGAAGATATTGCACTGAGCAACCTGGTCATCACTGTCAGCGGATTGATGGAAGGCCAGACCATCAACTCCCTTTCCCTTGATGCCGCCGGAGTTGGTAATGTCCTGACCATTAACAACATTACAATGTCAAATAATTCATTTACACCAGAAATCTCTTCTTCTGTTCTAAAACAGATGGGAGATAAGCTTCAGGCAGACAAAACACTGACCCTTACCGTCTCAGGTGAAACCAGCGGACCAATGACATTCCTGGTGAGCTGCAATATGGACGCAAGAGTTGTGGTGGAAACTTTATAAAGCTATCACGTCTTCGGCAATAGTCTCAATGAGTCCAAGGTGTTCATATATTGCATAGGCCGGACTTCACAACTACATTTGGCCGGAATGACTGAGATGATCAATAGTGCAAGAACCTGTTTAAAGTGGATGGTAATAAAATGGAAAAGGGGGAAATTTCCGTTATTTCCCCCAAATTCTTTAAAAAGCACAAACTTTTAAAAGCAGTCTTTACAGGTGTATACGATAAATGATGAGTTTTGTTTCTGTTTGGCTTTTCAATGTCTTACCGTATCCTGTCAATCTGCTTTAAATCAATTTATTCCAATACCCTACCAACATGGCAAACAGGGTAAGACTAATTATATTGTTCCTTTATAGCCTGGGTATGACAGGACATGCCCAAATGATGTATGTTAAGGAGAAAAATGGAACAAAAACCATTTATTCTATCAGTGACATAAGGAAATTAACTTTCTCTGGCGGGAATATAAAAGTATATGGCCTTGATGGTAATTCCGAAACGTTTGCTTCAACAGATATTCGCTATGTAAATTTTACAGATTTATCAACTGGTATTTATCTTCCGGAAAAACAGGAACCTGAGTTTCTGATTTTGTTCCCAAATCCGGTGCAGGATATTCTGACTCTAAATTTCAAATCACTGGTTGAAGCTATATCATTTGAAGTGATGACCCTGGAAGGGAAAACGGTCCACAGTAAGATTATTATTATACAATCAGGAATAAACCAGGTGGAAATTAATGTTTCATCATTACCTAAGGGCATGTATGTATGCCGTTTAATTGATGGTAAGCGTGTTCTGATAAATAAATTCCTGAAATATTAATAGCCAGGAGGAATAAAAATGAAAAAGATACTTACAATGGGATTTTCCTTAGTCCAATTGATCATTACATCAACCGCACAAGATTATATGTTTATCCACCAGAAAGGGAATATCATAACAACAATTGCTACAGAAGAAATTGACAGTGTAATTTTTTATCCTGCACCAGGAGAAGATCTACTAACAGATATTGATGGTAATGTCTATAATACAGTAACCATTGGCAATCAGATTTGGATGAGGGAGAATTTAAAAACGACCAGATACAACGATGGTAAGGATATACCATGGGTAAGTGACAGGACAGCATGGGACAATTTAACAACTCCAGGCTATTGCTGGTATGAAAATTCAGAATCACTTGGGGCAATTTATGGCGCGTTATACAATTGGCACACTGTAAGCACCGGAAAATTATGTCCCAAAGGATGGCATGTACCCATTGACGATGAATGGACAATCCTGACATCCTTTTTGGGTGGCGAAGAGGTTGCTGGTGAAAAACTAAAAGAACCAGGAACAAATCATTGGGAAAGTCAAAATAACAGGGCAACAAACGAAACCGGTTTTACCGCCCTTCCCGGCGGTTACCGCAACTACAATGGCAGATTCGATAATATGGTAAACTTCGGTTACTGGTGGTCTGCTACGGAGAACGATGCAGCATACGCATGGAACCGTTATATGTTCTACGGTTACGTGAATGTATATCGTTTGTCCAGGAGCAAGGAGATTGGCTATAGCGTAAGGTGCGTTAAGGATTAATTCATTTGACTTTTTCTATTTGAAATTTAACTAAATTGTATCTTTTTACAACCATTCATACACAATGAAAAGCACACACCAACTTAAGCGAGACACGTTATCATCGGATTATTCCGGCCAGGACCATTACGATCTGATCATTATTGGCGCAGGATTAAGCGGACTGTCATCCGGATTAATGTGGTTAAAGAATACCACCGGGATGAAAACCCTTATCATTGAAAAGAACAGCTACCCCGGAGGATACAGTACTGCCTTTGAAAGAGGCGGATATGTTTTTGAAACCACCCAGCTATTCCCTGATATTGTTGATATTCTTGAATATCTTGACATTAATTTACCGTTGAAGAGATTTGAGAACAACTTCATGCGAAGAATTGTTGTTGACGGTGACCATACAGAACAATACCTGATTCCTGCCGGATCTGAGAATTTTACCAGATATCTGATGGGGAAATTTCCTGCTGATGCTGAAAAAATTTCTGCCTTCATGAAATATTCAGTGGATCTTTTTAAACAGGTAAGAAAACTGAAAGTTAATGCCACGCTGAAAGATACCCTGGCAACTCCATTTAAGGCACCAAAAGTAATTGCAAACCTGAATCGTACATATTCCGGTTTGCTCGATAAATTCAAAATTACAAATCCGAGGTTAAGAGAAGTAATGGAAACATTTACTTCTTTTTCAGGAGTTCCTTCCAGCCGTGCTTCTTCAATTTTTGCTACCGGGGCGATGCTTTCCTCCATGACCAGGTGTTTCCGTCCCTTTGGTTACTTTGATGAGTTTCCGGCAAAACTGGCCGAGAAGTTCCAGTCATTAGGTGGCGAAATTCTCTTTAGTGCTGAAGTTGAGAAAATAGATGTAAAAGATGGCGTTGTATCGGGAGTGATATTAAAAGGTGAAAGATCTTTGATACGTGCTGACAAGGTGATCACAACAGTAGATCCGATGCTGGCTATGCGCCATTTGGTGGGAGATGAGCATCTCCCTGAAAAATATATAAAAAAACTTGAAAACACAATCATGTCTCCTTCGTCAGTGAATGTTGCCCTTGGGCTTGATGACAGGATTGATCTGGCGAAACTTGATCTCGATTATCCCTACAATGTTGTCTCTACCGGACTGGGAACAGCTGAAAAACTATTTAATGCATTCCTCGCCGGAAATCATGGATTTTCAAAAGATTGCTTTCATGCCGCGGTCATCTGTCCTTCATTGACAACAAAAACGAAAAACACAATTACAATTCGCAGTACTCCCTGGGCCCTGAATGGATGGAAAGAACTTCGTGAAAACAATTATGAAAAATACCTGGCAGAAAAGGAAAAATGGGCAGACTTCCTGATTGATATTGCAGAGAAGTATTTTATACCTGATCTGAAAAAGCATATAATTGTAAAAGATATAGCTACACCCGCAACATACGCCCGTTTTTCCGGCTCTCCGACAGGCAGTATTTACGATATGGCTTCACTGGTTACCCAATTCGGACCCAAACGCCTGCCAATGAAAACCCCTGTTAGAAACCTCTACCAGCCAAAATTTGCCCATGGCCTGTATGGGACCATGATGAATGGTGTGCAGGTTGTAGATTTGCTGCTCGACAGGAAATTTAATAATGGGAATTCTCTGTTTATTCCCGGTGTACGAAGCTGAAATGAAATCACAATTCATTAGAAATGATTAAGCATATTTTTACCATTGCCCTAAGGAATATTCTGAAGTACTGGAATTATTCATTAATAAACATTACTGGACTGGCTATTGGTTTAGCAAGCTTTATGTTTATTGTCCTTTACATATCAGATGAGTTGAGCTATGACAGGTTTAACGACAAGGCCGACAGGATTTACAGGGTTAACCGATTTTATAATGCCAATAATGCCAATGAGGATGCGGCAACCTGTCCATTCCCCCTGGCCTCTACCTTAGAAACCGCCTACCCTGAACTGGTTGAAAAAACTGTGATGTTTTTCAATGGATTAAGGCCTAAATGGTTCTTTGATTATACAAATAGTAAGAACGAGGTTGTGAAGTTCAATGAATCCAATTTTTATTTTGTGGATTCCACCGTTTTTGAGGTTTTTACCTTTCCGTTCCTGCAAGGTGATCCCAAAACTGCACTTGCCAGGCCAGGCACTATAGTATTAACAGAATCCACTGCCAAAAGATACTTTGGAAACGAGTCACCCATAGGAAAAACAATACGTATAGAGGAGTTTGCAAATTTTGAGATAACCGGTGTAATTAGGGACCTGCCCCCTCAATCGCATTTCAGGATCGATATGCTCTCTTCAATGTCAACATTTATTCAATATAACGGTGGACGAAGTCAGTATAATCCTGGTTGGATCGGTAATCCTTTTTGGACCTATGTTTTGCTAAAACCCGGTATAAAACCAGAGATGCTCGATCAAAAATTTCCTGATTTTTATACTACCTATTATACCGAAATTAAAAATCAGGATGTCAGGCACTATCTGCAAAGTTTAACCGATATACATCTGAAATCGCATCATATGTACGAAATGCATCAGAATAGCGATATTATGTATGTTTACATACTGTCACTTATTGCTGGCATTGTATTAATCCTTGCATGTATCAATTTTATGAATTTAGCTACCGCAAGTTCTGCAGGGAGGGCCAAAGAAATTGGCATTAAAAAGGTATTCGGCGGCGATCGCAAGGGTCTGGCCATTCAATTCCTGGGCGAAGCAATTATTCAAAGTGTTTTTGCAATGATAATCGCTTATATCCTTCTGGCCCTGGTTCTGCCAGGCCTGAACAACTTTACAGATAAACAGATACTTGTCTCCTTCCTATTTCAACCCAGACTACTTTCCTTTACAATACTTCTTTCCATTGTAGTAGGCATATTTGCTGGTATTTACCCTGCTGTAATCCTATCGTCCTTTCAGCCATTGAATATCTTAAAGGGAGTACTCAAAAACGGCTCCAAAAGCGCAACTGCACGCAGATCTCTTGTAGTATTCCAATTTACAATCTCAATAGGTTTAATTATAACAGCTTTTGTTGTTTTTGCCCAGCTCAACTATATGCGAAACGCCAAAATAGGTTTTAAGAAGGATCAAATTATCACTTTCGAAACATCCGGGCAGCTATTCAGAAATTATGAAGCTTTTAAGCAGGAATTAAAAGAGAATAGTGATATAGTATCTGTTACCGGAATGGAAGATGTACTCGGTGTAAATCATAACACCCGGGCCTATCAGATTGAAGGATTAAATGCTGATGAAGATTATTATGTACCTGCATTTATGGTGGATTGGGATTTTATTCAGACTTTTGATTTTAAAGTGATTTCCGGCAGGGCCTTCTCAAGGGATTTTCCAGGTGATACTTTGAATGCTGTTGTCATAAACGAAAGGATGGTGAAGAACATGGGTTGGACGTTAGAAAATGCTATTGGCAGGAAGGTCAAATCGCAGGATGGTAATGAGAGGGTCATTGGAGTTGTTAAGGATTTCAATGCTATGTCGTTACGTACTCCCCTGAACAACTTCATTATAGATATGTTCCGGCGGCCGCAAGTTTTTGCGAGAGTAATCGCAGTAAGGATAAATTCAGATAAATATGGTGAAGCCATTAAGTTTATAGAAAGCAAATGGAATAAGTTTGTTCCAACCCGTCCATTCGAGTATACTATTTTTGAACAGCAAATCAGCAGTCAATATAACGACGAGGAGAAATTTGGAAAATTTACTGTAATACTTAGCATTTTGGCAATCATAATTGCCAGTCTGGGACTAATTGGCTTAACTTCATTTCTTGCCGAGCAACGAACCAAAGAAATAGGTATCAGGCGGGTTCTGGGTGCTTCTACCGGCAGTATTATTAAGTTACTGTCAAATGAGTTTTTCCTGCTTCTGGTAGTGTCAAACCTTATCGCATGGCCTGTAAGCTACTTTGCAACAACACACTGGCTAAAGAACTATACGAGCCATATAGGTACGCAATGGGAGCTATATATTCTCTCCGGATTAATCACGCTTTTTATTGCACTTGTAATTAGCGGGTTTCGGGCATACAGGATATCTATGATGAATCCTGTAAAGACCTTGAAATTTGAATAGTTATATCCAGGATTCACATGGTTTTGAACAGGCATTACCTGAAATCAGAGCGGAATAATTTGAACAGGAAACAGACCCCACTAAAAAAATGAAATTATGCTTGACAGACGAAATTTCCTAAAAGTATCCGCATTATCAGGCAGTGGTGTTTTGCTCGGGAATATAAATCCTTTCACCCTGAGACGCAGCATTTGCAGAAGTTTTGGACTTTGCGTAAATACAAAAACACTCAATAGCCATCCCGATTTTTTCAATCTCATAACAGGGAGCGGAATCAACGAAGTTTGGATGCCGTTGTTTATAAATGGATACTGGCCCTACCCGATTGAAGATATTTTGCTATGGAAAGAAAGATTTGAGATGAAAGGGATTACAGTAAATATGGTAAGCGTTCCTTTCGGACATCCTGCAGGCGCCTTAGGTGATTCACAAAATTATGATATTACACCCGATTACTGGCCCAGACGTGTTGATGTGGAAGGAAATAAATATTCAGGAACATCAGTACATCCATCTATAACACAGGAAAATATATCGGTAATTCAAAAAGTTGAAAAATCAGGGTTCAATAAATTATTCCTGGATGATGATTTTCGCCTGGCAGTAGCTCCGGGTACAATTGGCGGATGTTTTTGCGATGATCATCAAAAGGAATTTCTCAGTAAATTCGGATATGCTCCTGAAGATATGGAGGAATTAAAACACTCCATTGCCAATCGCGACCTGAATTCAATCTTACGGAACTGGATTGACTTTAATTGTGATCAGCTCACGAATTCTTTCAAAACACAACAAGCCGCTGCACCGCATGTTATGCTCGGTATTATGGTGATGTACCTGGGATCAGAAAAAGCAGGCATCAGGCTTATCGATTACAAGGAATCCATATTGAGAGTCGGAGAATTTATGTTCAGCGATGAATATTTTTCACCCGTAAAAGGCAAAACTGATGAACTTTTCAGTTCACTTTTTCACCGGAGATTTGTAAAACCGGAGATGGCCTTTAGTGAAACAACAGCCTATCCTCCCAATAAGCTTTCTGCCGGAAATATGGCGGCGAAACTGCATATATCTACAATTTCAGATGTGCGAAATACGATGATGATGAGCGGATTAGATCCTTTCCCGTTTAATCACTGGAGTACTCTTGCTCCTGCAATGGTAAAGGCTGCAACCATGCATGAAAAGACGGCAGGTCAGAAATTGCACGGGCCCTTTAAACACTATTGGGGAGAGCGCAGCAGGATGGTAGGAGATGATAAGCCGTACAGCCTTTTTCTGGCCTCCGGGATACCTTTTGAGGTTACTGATACTCCTGCTTCTGATGGCTGGACTTTCCTTTCCGATTTTGATGTTCAGGATGTAAAAGCGGCTAAGTTAAAATCAAAAGGCACTATGTTTATCTATGGCTCCCATGAAGACAAAAAACTGAGTGGATTGAGATTCGTTCCTGAAAATATAAATGAAATCTTTGCATTTAAGCATGAAATTATTCCTTTACTGAAAGGTGTGCCATATGTAGTTGAAGATAAGCCTATTGTATGTGCATGGTATCCTGAAATTAAAGCGGTTCTGCTATGGAACTTGTCAGAAACCAAAGAGACTTTTACAGTAAAGTTGGATAACAAAACACAAACTATTGAGATAAAGGGACTTGATTCGGAGCTTATCATTATTTAATCCTGGTATAATTTTTTGCAACTTCAATATCCTTTGCCACGTCGGGTCTGAGTTTTTCCCAATGAAACCGAAGATGATCATTTTCTTCCCATGATTTACCATCCTGTTCGCTGTAGTGCACCAATGGCATGTCGTTGTATAAAGGACGGGTTATGCTGATAACCACATCCCAATATTTCAGGGCATTCTCAAGATAATTCACAGCGGCCAGTTTGTTTTCATCGCCGCCGTTTGTCCGGTAGGTTTGTAATGCCACGGCGCCTTTCAGCTTTTCCGCAAAATACAGGCCCAGGTTGGCCCATACTTTTACATCGGCAACTTCCTGAAAAAGTGAGTTGTTATCAGATGTATTGATTTTTTTAATGAGCGACAGCGCTTTATGGCAATCCTGTTCCAGAATTTGTGACAAAATAAGGGGTGTAATCCTGTCCCTGGCAAAAGTACCACCCGACGAAATAGTTTTTACGTAATCACGAACCGATACATAACTGGTATCAAGCGGAGGTTGATTGATCTGCCGGTCAACTGTAATATATTCTTCCCGCCTGGTGGATGTATTTAACGCCATGAATCCTTCACTATAAAGCGTGAAATCCCAGCCACAATCAAACGACGATGCCAGGCGCAGAGGGGTGTTGCCGGCAAGTGCACAGGCTTCCAGCAGGATGCCGGCGTCTTTTCCGTACCGCTGAATAAATTCCTGCCTGAAGATTTCATCCGGAGTTCCGGGATTATACAGAAGTCTACCCCATAACTTATAAAATAGCCACTGCCGTTCAAAGGCAAACTTCCAGGTCACCGCATTACCTGGTTTGGTGAAGTAGTCCCTGGCAGGGATGTAAGTTTCCGAACCAATCATATAGCCTCCGACATAACCCGGTGTATTAACCGCAATATGCCGGCGGATAAAGTCGGGAACCCCCCAGCGGAGGCAGAAAAAATCCTCGTTGCGTGCAGTCCAGACAATTTTATAACCGGTGGGTTCCGGCTTAAAATAAGTTCCGTAGAGCTTTCCACCATGCACTTTAATTAATTTTTCTGTTGAATGAGCGTGTGACCAGTTGAATTTTAAGTCAGCCCATATGGGGCCTTCGATAAAGTCCATGGCAGCTTCTTTTTCGATTCCTTTTCGCGTAATTTGTTCCATTTCGATACTGGTAGCGCCCGCAGAGCCGGTATTACCTGAGAATGGAATGCGATGGATCAATTTTGATTTACGATTTGCAAGGCGCATTCCTTCGATAATGGTTTCTTTCATCCAGTTTTCACGCTGCTGAGGAGTCATTCCACCCATGCCTTCCCCCAGTGTAAGTCCCATACCGGTGAGATCCGGGTACTCCCGAAGCAGCTGCGCCACGCATTCGCGGGTGTAGCGTTTTATTATTTCTGATGTATCACCTTTCACAAAAAAGTGATGTTCAAGGTTATCCATAGCTACGTTATGAGCTTTAGCAAACCCGGGACTAACGAAAATATTAAATGGTACCATGTAGGTATCGATTCCCCTTTCCCTGGCCATCCTGAAAATGCCGTGAAACAGGTTTTGCCATTCCTTCAGTTCCAGGTCATTAAACGGACAGGCCTCGGGGAAATTTTCAGGCCGTATCATGTAGGGATAAGGGTGAAGGTTCCACAGGGTAAGTGTGTTAAACCTGTTTTCAACCATCATGTCGAGAAAAGCTTCCCAGTAATTCAGATCGCTGCAGGTTTCCTGGTGCTGACTCAGACTGTAACTATGCCGGTAAGTATCCCAGGGAAGGTCGAATTTGATTGCCCTGAATGTTAATGTGGGCAACTCGTTTTGTGGTTTTATGCTTGCTAAAGAAATGCCATTCCGTAAATTTTCTGCCAGCGAAAGACAACCATATATTGCCCCTCTTCCGTCATTAGCTTTAATGTTGATTATTCCCCTATCGGATATAATAGAGTAACCTTCAGCGTATAAGGTGTTTGTTCCGATACTTAAATTTATAGAAAAATCTGCTTGTCCCTTTTCTATTTGATATCCCTGTCTCACGAGGGTCTTTACCAGCATTTTCGCTGCGTATTTAGCCTGCGCCGAAGTTGTATCGAAATTTAAGGAGACTGTTTGGGCCCTGGCAGAATAAATGAAGCCAGCAACCAGAATAATTAACCATAAAAATACTTTTTTCATTACCTGGCTTTGTTTTGTTATAATGCTACAATGCGTTTTAGTCTTGCTTGCTTGCCATTTTAAAAGTACAAATTAAAACTTGTTTTATACAGCAGCATTTTTCATGTTAGCGGTCACTTAAAAATGGAGCAGGCTGAAAACAAAGCACGGTATGTGATAGTCAATTCCGCCACAAGAAAAGAAACCTATTTTAGCCAAAGGCGGGCATTCATGAATAAAACCTACATGGGTGGCATAGTTTTTGAAGCTGGCCGCAATGAAATCAGGCAATCATTAAATGTTACACTTGCGGGCGGGAGCCTGGAAAGGCGCGTTAAATCGTAAAAATCATGCCGAATTTGATGAGTTAATAAATAGTTGGCAACTTTTTCTGTTAAACACGTATAACGTACCTATAAAAAAACTAATATTCGCAAATATTTAATTAGAAATACTGGATTTTAATTAGTGTGATAACCAAGACTTAAGCATAATTATAAAAGCAGGAAGCACGAAAAAATGAACGCCAAACTTATTGAGGAAAGCATCTCTTCAGACAGTGATGTCCCGTTAGGGTTCTCGGGCTATAATCAAATGCCCGAGTATTTAAAAGACAGTTTACTGAAATACAGACGTCCTGAATTTTCCACAATCAGCCAAAACACGAAAAAATTCATAAGCAAACATTTCCCCGGTGTGAGCGATGAACAATGGAATTCATGGAAGTGGCAAATTAAAAACAGTTATACCAAATTCGATCAGTTGAATCAGATTATCGATTTAAAACGGGTAATCGATGAAGAATTAATAGTGGAATATCAAAAAGTTCCCTTGCGGATAACACCTTACTATGCAAGCCTGTTGGAAGGCACCGATGCCAACAATCCAATTGTTAAGGGCGTTGTTCCAAGCATTTATGAGGTTCATTCGTCTCCTGGCGAAGCTTCTGATCCTTTGAACGAGGAGAACTGCTCACCGGTTCCAAATATTGTACATCGCTATCCCGATAGGGTAATGTTTCTTGCTACCGGCTTTTGTTCAACCTATTGCCGGTATTGTACACGGTCGCACGTGGTGGCACAAGACAAAATGCACTATGGAAAGGGTGCATGGCAGCCTGGGTTAGAATACATACGTAACAATAAAAATATCCGCGATGTGCTCATATCGGGCGGCGACCCGCTTACTATGCCCGAAGCTCATTTGGAGTATCTTTTGGAATCGTTGCGTAATATTCCGCATGTAGAAATTATAAGGATCGGCACTAAGGTACCCGTAGTCCTGCCACAAAGAATTACCAATAGTCTTGTGAATATGCTGCGGAAATATCATCCCTTATTTATGAGCATCCATTTTATGCATCCTTTGGAGTTAACTCCCGAGGTGTACGAAGCATGCAGCAAACTGGCGAATGCAGGGATTCCACTGGGAAGCCAGACTGTTTTATTGAAAGGCATCAACGATTCAGTGACGGTGATGACCGAGCTGATGCAAGGACTTTTACGCAACCGGGTACGTCCGTATTATATTTATCAATGCGACCCCATCCTGGGTTCAGGACATTTCCGCACGCCGGTAGAAAAAGGACTTGAAATCATCAAAGGCATGAGGGGATTTACCAGTGGTTATGCCATTCCCCATTTTGTGATTGATGCCCCCGGCGGCGGTGGTAAAATTCCGCTTTTACCAGAGTATTATATAGGGCGTGAAGGCGATAACCTCATCCTTCAAAATTACGAAGGCAAACGATTCTATTATCCCGATGCGGTTAAAACAGAGGAATAAAGAAACGATAAACCAAACAAATAGCGATCCTCATAGAGGGTCGCTTTTTATTTTGGTGAAATGAGTTTTAAGATATCTGAAATATCTAATACTACTTAAATAAATAATGAAAATAGGATTGACCTACGACCTTCGCTCCGATTACCTGAATGAGGGTTATACTTTGGAAGAAACGGCCGAATTTGATAAAGAAGAGACTATTGATGGCCTTGAAGATGCATTGCACAAATTGGGTTACCAGACCGAACGGATAGGACACGCCCGGAAGCTAATGCAGGAACTATTGGCTGGCAGACGCTGGGATATCGTTTTCAATATTTGTGAAGGTATGTATGGCGATAGCCGGGAATCCCTTGTACCGGCTCTCCTGGACGCTTTCCGTATTCCTTTTGTTTTCTCGGGGGCGGTTACACTGGGCATTTCGTTGAATAAAGCCTTTGCAAAACAAATTATCCGCGATGCCGGGATCAACACCCCACCTTTTATGGTAGTTAGTAAACCCGACGATGTAAAACTCTGCAAACTGACCTTTCCACTATTTGCCAAGCCCATTGCTGAGGGAACCGGTAAGGGGGTTGAAGATCGTTCCGTGATCAGCAATCCCGTCCAGTTGGCTGAAGTGTGCCAGTATCTTCTGGATAAATTCAGGCAGCCGGTACTGGTTGAGGAATACCTGCCTGGCCGTGAATTTACAGTGGGGGTGATTGGAAATGGTCCCAAGGCCCGGGTAGTAGGAGCAATGGAAGTTATTTACGGCGATGGCGTAAACGATATTTATTCTTATTTCAATAAGGAAAATTACAAAGGACGGATTCATTACGAGCCTGTGACCGGCCAATTGCTCGGGGAATGCACTGATGTTTCGCTCGGGGCATGGAATGCACTCGATGCATTTGATGGCGGACGAGTGGATGTGCGTGTGGACCGGTTTGGAAAGATGAGCTTTATTGAAATAAATCCCCTGGCGGGATTGAATTCGGTCCATTCCGATCTGCCTATCCTCTGCAGGATGAACGGCATCGAATATCCACAGATGATTGGAATGATAATGGAAGCAGCTATCGAACGTATACAAATGACCAATGAAAAAAAACAGTAAGGTCATCATCCTGCACAACGCAGTGGACGTAAACTGTAACCCTGATGAAGCCGATGTTTTGCACCAGGTTGAATTGGTTTCGGAGGCGCTGACTGATTTGGGTTATCTGCCTGAGGCCTTCCCCCTGGGCAATAACCTGAAAAGTGAACTGGATCAGATAAAGGCCAGGGAGCCCCTGTTTGTGTTCAACCTGGTTGAATCGGTATTTGATAAAGGAGAACTTTTGTATATAGGTGCAGCTTTGCTGAATGCCCTGAAAATCCCGTTTACCGGAGTTCCCGTTGAAGGGTTGTTTTTAACCACCAATAAAGTACTGACCAAAAAGCTATTAAAGTATAACGGAATTCCTACTCCAGAATATTTTACCCTTAATGAGGTACATCGGTTGAAACCGAATACCCGGTACCTGTTAAAGCCTGTCAGTGAAGACGGTTCGGTGGATTTGGATGAAGATTCGGTGTTTACCGGGGAACAAAAGAAAATGATGGAAAAAATCAAACATCTTTCATCATCACACTATTTTATCGAAGAGTTTATTGATGGGCGGGAATTTAACCTCAGCATTCTGGGAGGAAAGGCCAAACCAGAAGTGCTAACACCTGCCGAAATGGTTTTCCATAATTATCCGGAAGGGAAACCACGAATACTGGGTTATAAAGCCAAGTGGGACGAATCGTCCATGGAATTTAAGAACACCACTCGCTCCTTTGACGGCTTGTCACCCGAATCGCACTTGTACAAGGAGCTGGTAAGATTAGCGCGTGAATGCTGGGATTGTTTTGGACTTAAAGGTTTTGCCCGTGTCGATTTCAGGGTTGATGAGAAGGATAAACCCTTTGTAATTGAAATCAACGGAAATCCTTGTATTTCGCCCGACAGTGGTTTTATTGCTGCCGCACACAGGGCAGGTTTATCAAATAAGGAAGTTATCGGAAGGATCATTGAAGAGATAACATAAATGTTTATATATTGAATATTTATCATGATAGCATTTCGTACCCATCTTGTTCCGGGAGATAGCCGCAGTATCGAAAAGTTGCTCGAAACGACCGGTTTTTTCCATTCCTATGAAATTGAAGTGGCCAGGGAACTTTCAGATTTAAATCTGGAAAAGGGTGCTGAGACTTCAGGCTATTATTTTATTGTGGCCCATGAATCGGAGGAGATGTTGGGTTACTGCTGCTATGGGCGGAATCCCTGCACGGAATCGAGTTACGACCTGTATTGGATTGCCGTTCGTAAAGACCAGATGGGCCATGGCCTTGGCCGCAAACTGATGACATTGGCCGAACAGTCAGTAGTAAACCTGGGGGGCACCATAGTCTGGGTGGAAACATCGGGGCGTGCCATATATGAATCCACCCGGGCGTTTTATCTGGCGATTGGCTATGAACAAATTGCAGTAATGCCCGATTTTTACGCTCCGGGTGATGATAAGATCGTGTTTATGAAACGGGTAGAGTGAGACAAACTCTCCTTGTGTCCTATTCCTTAACGAATTCATTTCCTGCACATTCATTTACTCAGATAAAAAAGCGGCATTCCAAGCACTGGCAGGATTATCCATGGGAGGTATTCAAACACTTTATGCAGGCGTAAACAACACGCAGCTATTCTCCTATCTCGGGGTGTTCAGTTCAGGATGGATACAGCCCAGGCAAAGCGATATTGCCACTGACCAATATGATTTCATGAAAAACAACACCGTACTCATTAACAACAATATAAGACTATTCTGGATTGCCATGGGAGGCAAAGAGGATATCGCCTGGCAAAACTGTCAGAATATGCTCTCCAAATTCGACGAAATGAAAATCAATTATACTTACAGTGAATACCCGGGAGGTCATACCTGGCCGATATGGAGAAATAACCTGTACAATTTTGCCCAGTTGTTATTTAAGTAATAATTTTAGTAATTGGAACTGACGAATAATTGATTTAAGCATTTATTATCCGGTTTCTGAAAAGATTAATTGTGATTTTTTGTATTCTGTATAATACCGCTCCGTTTCATACAGCAGGCAAGTACCGGACGAAGCTTTAAAATTATTAGAAAAGCAGCGCTGTGAATCCTGGTCTATTTTAAAAGAAAGAAACTTCCTGTGCCTGATAAGGGGATTAGACCAAATCTAAATATCAGAAAATATTAACCTTAATTCAATCCTTTCGTACATGAATATAACAAGGGTGGAGTTACAGATTACCTGTTCAGTTCCATGACTGTACATTGTCTAACCTTACTTTAACAGTTCACACATGAAAAATTTAATATTCCTGGTACTGGCGGTTCTTTCGCTTACTCTCACCTCCTGCAGCAAAGACACGCTTGATGAGAAGGCAATCGCTTCACTGCAAATTGATGATGTAACACATACCTACCTAGGCAAAGACGGGAAACGATTTATTGAAAATACCCTGGCCAGCCAGGAGGCAAGTCATGTTTATAAGGTTAACATGATTCAGGGTGTGCAATATCGAATTTCAGCCACACAACCCGGGGCTCTGATCAATCAGACCAAACTTACGCTTGTAAACCAGGACGAAGATCTGGTGGCTGAATCAATTGAGGAGAGTCCTTACAAGTCATTAATCGTAATCGTCGCACCACGGACAGGCAGCTATTATATCACCGTGAAACTGGAAAAGCGGACCAATCCCAAATTTAATTACCGGTTATTTTATGAGGAATTTAAAGATGATGAAGCCATACTTTCAGGGTATAATTGGAAAATCATGGGTGACTGGACTATCATCAATCCTGGTACCATTCAATTAAACAATCACGACAGCCGCATTTACAGACATTTACGACTGGCTGATCCTATTGATGCCTTTCCCAATGTATCGTTTATAGTGAAGTCTTCTTCATCCACCCCCGTAAATTTTGGTCTCCTAATGAATGGCGCTGACAAATACATCGAATTTGGCGAGTACGCTTATGAATTTATTGATAACGGGTACGCCTTTTTGGCCCTGAAAGAATCTGAAAGTTATGCTGTCATCACATTAAGCAGTGGTTCCATGGCTTTTGACTGGGGGTCTCTTTCTAACTTCACCATGAACTTTTCAACAGGCGTTAAAGTAGATCTGAAACACGATTCGGGATTATATTATTTAGTTTACATTAACGATGTGCCCTTTCGAAGCTTTTATGCATCCCTGAATAATTTTTATATTGTTTTATATGATGAGGGTGATGGCGTAACAACCATAAAAGATCTCCATATCGGTAGTTAACCTTGTTTTTTAAAAGGTAGTCCCCTCCGATTTGAGCAAGCTCAAGTCCCGCATTGATGCTGCTGATACTGCTCATATTTGCTGCATTTAAAATCAGCGTTTAACAGAATTAAAACGGAAGGATTTCTGGCAATTGTCATGCACTTTTGTTAAATTTCTGAACGCTATTTTAAAGATTAAAATGAAAACGTGTGTTTTGTTCATTTTCCTTTGCAGGGTTGCGTAACTTCAATCCCGGCTCAGCAGCCAAATCTCAGAATACTCCAGTTTTTCACCGGAACCCAGTACACATAAATATTGAATATGAAATCTATAAATGCATTAGTCCTCTTAACAATTGCAGTGCATATTTTCTCCCATCAGACGTATGCCCAAAATCCAATCATTCGTGATCAGTTTACAGCCGACCCTTCAGCAAGGGTTTTCAACGGCAGGGTATTTGTATATCCTTCGCATGACATTCTGGCCAGGGAAGGGAAGGGCCGTCCGGGCTGGTTCTGCATGGAAGACTATCATGTTTTTTCATCAGAAAACTTAACCGATTGGATTGATCATGGTGTTATAGTAAGTCAGAATAATGTAAAATGGGTAGATACCGCTTCATACAGTATGTGGGCACCGGATTGTATTTTCCATGATGGAAGGTATTACTTCTACTTCCCTGCCAATAATAAAAATGTGGATATCAACGGCAGGAAGGCCTTTTCAATTGGAGTTGCCATTGCCGACAAACCAGAGGGCCCTTACACTCCGCATCCAGAACACATAAAAGGTATCATGGGAATCGACCCGAATGTATTTATCGATAAAGACGGACAGGCTTATATTTACTATTCCATGGGAAAAATATTTGTTGCCAAATTAAAAGACAATATGCTGGAACTGGATTCTGAACCTCGGGAAATTAAGGAACTCCCTGAAAAAGGCCTCAAGGAAGGGCCCTGGCTATTTGAGCACAATGGTCTGTATTATATGTCCTATCCTCACGTAGAAAATGCCATTGAAAGGCTTGAATATGCTATCGGAGACAATCCCATGGGGCCATTTAAATTTACTGGTGTAATAATGGATGAATCCCCCATGAACTGCTGGACCAACCATCAGTCTTTCATCGAATTAAAGGGTCAGTGGTACCTGTTCTATCATCAGAATGCCTATTCCCCGAAATTCGACAAAAACCGTTCAGCATGTATCGATAGCATGTTTTTCAATGAAGATGGTACCATTCAGAAGGTCATCCCTACTTTACGGGGTGTTGGAACCACCAGTTCATCACAGAAAATCCAAATCGACCGGTATAGTTCAATCAGCGGGGAAGGTGTGTCGGTTGAATTTATCGATACATCGGATACATTCCAGGGATGGAAAACTGTCATGAATAAACCCAATGCCTGGATAAAATACAATGCCGTGGATTTTGGAACCAAAAAAGCCAAAACTATCCAGGTTAAAGTGCATTCAGAAAACGGAGGCATTCTGCGGATCAGAATTAATGATGCTAATGGGCCTATCCTTTCGCAGGTAAAATTACCGGAGCATACCGGATGGCGTGTAATTGAAACCAAATTAAAAAAATTTCAGTCAGGAATTCAAAACCTGGTGGTAGAATCATTAAGTGACAATGATGTGGAAATCGATTGGATCAGTTTCAGATAAAGAAAGGATCCAACATGTTGGTTTTCAACCTTAAAGACCAGTTTCCTGGATTTAACTGCGTTTCAAACTGAATGACATATTAAATTAATTTTTCCTTTTTGGCAAAAAAATTCTATTTTTACTTTACCGCGAAAGTTATCGTTAAAGTAAACTAAGGTCCCAGTTGGTCATTTTGGAATAAAAATAATTAATCAATAACCAAATCCTATTCTATCATGAAAAATTTTATCCGAAGCATTTTATTAGCAACATTACTGACTGGAGGATTATGTTCTGCACAGTCTCCGTCAAAAGTAGCTGAAGATTTCAAACCCTCATCTGTAAACCAACCCGGAAAAGAATACCCCCGGGTAAATTCGGAAGGCCGGGTACGCGTGCAAATTTCTGCACCGGAAGCAAAAATGGTGCAGCTCGATATTAGCGCTGTAAAGTACGATTTAACCAAGGATGAAAACGGTATCTGGACAGGTGAATCTGCTTCCCAGGATGAAGGTTTTCATTATTACCAGCTGAATATCGACGGTGCCTCTGTGCCCGATCCGGGAAGTCTTTATTATTATGGTGCCAGCCGTTGGGGAAGCGGCATTGAAATTCCGGCTAAAGACCAGGATTTTTATGCCCTTAAAAATATACCCCATGGACAGGTACGGGAGCATATTTATTTCTCAAAAACCAACAACAGCATGCGTCGTTGTTTTGTATATACGCCAGCCGAATATGACAAGGATACAAAAGAACGTTACCCCGTGCTGTACCTGCAACACGGAGGTGGCGAGGACGAAACCGGATGGGCTGCTCAGGGAAGAACAAACCTGATTATGGATAACCTGATTGCAGAAGGTAAAGCCAAACCTTTTATCATTGTAATGGATAACGGTACATGGCGTACGCCTGGGAGAGAACGCCCGGCACAGGGATCTGAACGTCCTGCCGGGCCATGGCCTCCGGAAGGCTGGGCTGACGTCTTCATGAAAACACTGCTGGAAGATATCATTCCCATGATCGATGGCAACTACCGTACATTGGCCGATCAACAGCACCGGGCTATGGCCGGATTGTCAATGGGCGGTATGCAGACCCGTATTATCACCCTGGCCCATCCTGATGTATTTTCCTATGTCGGTATGTTCAGCGGCGGCAGCATAAGTACCGATGATGTTGCCAATGCACCTGGCTTTAAGGAAAAAGTAAAACTAGTGTTCATCAGCTATGGCAGCCGTGAACTGGAAAACCCCAGGGCCGGCTTTGGTGGCGATCCTAAAGAAAATACAGATAAACTAAAAGCGGCCGGATTGAACACGCATTTCTATGTTTCTCCTCAAACGGCCCACGAATGGCAAAGTTGGAGACGCAGTCTTTATCAGTTTGCGCCACTTTTATTTCAATAATTAAAAAAACAAATTAATGATCAGACTGATTGTTTCATTATTCGTTGCCAGTTTTATTAACGGAAGCAGTTATAATCTGTTTGCGCAAAACAAATTATATCCCAACGAATTCCCACTGGAAGATGTAACATTGTCTGACGGTCCGTTTAAACATGCCCGCGACCTCAATATCCAGGTACTCCTGAAGTATGATACCGACCGCTTGTTGGCCCCTTACCGAAAAGAAGCAGGATTATCTGAAAAAGCAAAATGTTATCCGAACTGGGATGGTCTCGATGGTCATGTGGCTGGTCACTACCTGTCGGCGATGGCGATGAATTATGCTGCCACCCATAATGCCGAATGTAAGAAACGCATGGAATATATGCTGTCTGAGCTTAAAGCTTGCCAGGAAGCCAATGCAATTAATAATCCGGACTGGGGTGTCGGTTATGTTGGCGGGGTTCCGAATAGTACAAAATTATGGGCTGCATTTAAAACGGGCGATTTCAGCATTTATAATTCCACCTGGGCACCGTTTTATAACCTGCATAAAATGTATGCCGGGCTAAGGGATGCCTGGCTATATTGCGGTGATGAATATGCCAAAGCGCTGTTCTTAAAATTTTGCGATTGGGGTATCAGCATCATTTCTGCCCTTACCGATGAGCAAATGCAATCCATGTTGAACATAGAACATGGTGGCATGAACGAAATTCTTGCCGATGCATACCAAATAACCGGAGACGAGAAATACCTGACAGCTGCAAAACGTTACTCACACAAGATGTTTCTTGACCCATTATCGCAAGGAACAGATAACCTCGATAACAAGCATGCAAATACCCAAATACCCAAGTTCATTGGTTTTGAAAGAATTGCAGAGCTCGGACAGGATGAAAAATACGACAAGGCAGGCAGCTTTTTCTGGGAAACAGTTACAACCAATCGTTCACTTGCCTTTGGGGGAAACAGCAGAAGGGAGCACTTTCCCGCTGTTACTTCGTGTATTGATTTTATCAATGTAAATGACGGGCCGGAATCGTGCAATTCTTACAATATGCTCAAACTGACAGAGGATTTGTTCAGGGTGAACCCTTTGGCCAAATATGCCGATTATTATGAACGGACCCTGTATAATCACATTCTTTCCACCCAGCATCCCGAACATGGCGGATATGTTTATTTCACCCCTGCGCGTCCACGCCATTACAGGGTTTATTCGGCTCCAAACGAGGCTATGTGGTGTTGTGTCGGAACAGGTATGGAAAACCATTCCAAATACAACCAGTTTATCTACACCCATATAAAGGACACCCTGTTCCTGAACCTTTTTATTGCTTCAGAACTCAACTGGAAGGAAAAAGGTATTCTAATCAAACAGGAAACAAATTTTCCTTATGAGGAGCAAACAAAACTAACGATATCAGAAGGCACTTCAAGTTTTAAATTAATGATTCGATATCCTGCATGGGTGAGCAAAGGCGCTTTAAAAATTACGGTTAACGGAAAGGAAGTTTCCTATCCGGCCCTTCCTTCATCTTATATAGGCATTGACAGAAAATGGGAAAAAGGCGATCTGGTTCAAATTACGCTACCCATGCACAACTCCTTAGAGCATTTGCCCAATGTTCCTGAGTATATTGCTTTTATGCATGGCCCTATTTTACTTGGAGCAAAAACCGGAACTGAAGACCTGAAAGGCCTGATTACTGATGATGGACGTTGGGGTCAATATGCAGGCGGAGAATACTTACCGGTTGACAAAGCTCCCATCCTGATTGATGATGATATTCAAAATATTGGAGATAAGTTGCAGCCTGTGCAAGACAAGCCATTAAACTTCAAGCTCAACCTTAAAATGATCAATCCTGCAGAACTTACCCTGGAACCTTTTTATACCATCCATGATGCCAGGTATATAATGTACTGGTTGTCCCTGACAAATTCAGGATATAAGGCTTCCCGATTCAATGATTAAAGGGAAAACCCATGTCCGGATAAAATTTCAGGCTTATCCCGGAAGCACCGCAGGCTCTATTTATATGCTCAGGTTATTAAGGACTGAGGATAAGAATTGAAGAAAAACAAATACGATGAAAAGGTTTTTATTATTTGGAATTATTGTGCTTTTGAGTTTCACGAATTTTAGCTGCAAACAAGCCAAATCTCCCAAGCCTTATGGCCCGGTTCCGTCTGAAAACCAAATGCGCTGGCAGGAAATGGAATATTATGCTTTTGTACATTTCTCGTTAAACACCTATACCGACCAGTCGTGGGGCTTTGGAAATGAAGACATAAACCTGTTTAACCCAACAGAACTGGATTGTCGCCAGTGGGCACGTATATGCAAAGAAGCAGGTATGAAAGGTATAATCATTACCGCAAAGCATCACTGTGGTTTTTGTCTCTGGCCTTCGAAATATACCGAATATTCGGTAAAAAATGCCCCGTGGAAAAATGGCAAGGGCGATATAGTCCGCGAAATGGCCGATGCCTGTAAAGAATACGGATTAAAATTAGGTATCTATTTATCTCCCTGGGACAGAAATCATCCCGATTATGGAAAGCCCGAATATATTACATACTTCCGGAATCAACTCACAGAACTACTTACCAACTATGGCGAAATATTCGAAGTATGGTTCGACGGGGCCAATGGTGGTGACGGATATTACGGCGGGGCTAACGAGACCCGTATTATTGACCGTACAACCTATTATGACTGGAAAAATACTTATGCGCTGATCCGCAAGTTGCAGCCCAACATTGTTATTTGGAATGATGGGGGCGACAGGGGCGACCTACGCTGGGTTGGAACCGAAGAAGGCTTCGTGGGTGAAACAAACTGGAGTTTATTGAATGATACCGGCGAAGTACCCTGGAATATGTTGCATTTCGGACTTGAAACAGGAAATGCGTGGGTGCCTGCAGAAGTAAATACCTCTATCAGGCCCGAATGGTTTTACCACCCGGGTGAAGACTCCAAAGTAAAAACTGTTCCTCAACTGATGGATATCTACTATAACTCTATCGGACGTAACGGATCCCTGTTGCTCAACTTCCCGATTATGCCAAATGGCCTGATCCATCCAACCGACGAGAAAATGGCGCTTGAATTTGGCAAAGCTGTAAAAGAATCGTTTGCTGTAAACCTTGTCGGGAAAGCGAACACAGAAGCTTCGAACATTCGGGGGAATGTAAAAAGATTTGGGGCTGCTAAAGCAATAGATGGCGATAACGACACTTACTGGGCTACCAACGATAGTACGACAAACGCTTCATTAACAATAGATTTAGGCAACCTAACCCTTTTCAACCGCTTTATGGTGCAGGAATATATCCGTTTGGGGCAACGGGTGAAAGCCTTTACGGTTGAAGCCCTGGTTGATGGAACCTGGAAAGAAGTGGCAAAAGCAACAACTATTGGGTATAAACGCATCATTCGTTTTCCGGGCGTAAAAGCAACGAAAGTTCGCTTCACAATTACTGATTCAAAAAGTTGTCCTGTCATTTCCAATATCGGAATTTATAATGCACCGGTATTCCTGAATACTCCTTACATTGCCAGAAACCAATCGGGGGAGGTTACCCTGACTACCAACGACATCGGTCCCATTTTTTACTATACCACAGATGGCAGCGAACCAACAACAAAATCAACTCTGTACACTGTGCCTTTTTATGCTGATGCGAAAGTGGAGATAAAAGCAATTGCGTACGATCCGGCTTCGGGAAAAAGCAGCCCGGTAAATGGTGAAAAATTCGACATTTCAAAAAAGGAATGGAAAATAATTGGGATAAATGATGAAAAGGCAGGCACAATTTTGGACGGAAACACATCTACGGTCTGGCACCAACGTGATAGCAAAAAAATGCCGGTTGATTTGGTTATCGACCTTGGAAACAAATATAATATAAGCGGGTTCAAATACCTGCCTGATCAGAATAAATGGAGTTCAGGTATTATTTCAAACTACCGGTTTTATGTTTCAGAAGACAACAAAAACTGGAAACTGGTAAACGAGGGTGAATTCGCCAACATTAAAAACAACCCCGTAAAGCAAATCAGGAATTTTACACCGGTAAATGCCCGTTATTTTAAGTTGAGGGCATTAAGTAACACCCGGGGCGATGACGTCGCAGGGTATGCCGAGATTGACCTGATAACTAACTGAAAAACGTAAAAAATGAAAACCAGTCCAATAACCCAGCAAGATATAGCGGACAGTTTAAAAGTATCGCGTATTACCGTTTCAAAAGCATTAAGAGACCATCCCGACATTTCTGTTGAAATGAAAAAAAAGGTGAAAAAAGCTGTAGAAGAATTGGGATATTCTCCAAATTTAATAGCCAAGCAATTAACATTGCGGAAAACTTATACATTAGGGATAGTCATTCCTGACCTTGAAAACAGCTTTTTTGCCTACCTGGTAGATAGTATCATAGATGCATCAACTGAACGAGATTATCATATCATACTCACTGTCTCGCGGGAGAAAGAAGAGCATGAACGGAATAACATCAGGAATCTGATGGGAATGAGGGTCGATGGCTTGCTGGTGTGTGTGTCGCAAAAAACGTCCGACTACAAGATTTTTGAACATGTAAGGAAGATGAAAATTCCACTAGTGTTTTTCGACCGTGCAATAAAGGGAATGGGCTTTAGTCATGTTGCTTTTGATGACAGGATAGGCGCTTTGCAGGCTCTTAACCAGCTAATTTCCAGGGGATATAAAAATATTGCACATTTCGCAGGTTATTCAGGAACAAGTATTGGGAAAGAGCGGTGCAACGGTTACAGGGAAGCGCTAACCAACAATGGAATACCGGTACTTGAAGATTGGATCATTGAAGGAGGATATGAAATCGAAGATGGGATCAGGGCATTTGAAAAACTAAGACAAACCGAAAAACTGCCCCAAATCATTCTTGCGGTGAATGACCGTGTTGCTCTGGGTGCATATAAAGCCATTAGAAAAACAGGATTAAGAATTCCGGATGATATTGGTATTATGGGTTATGGTTTCATTGAAACTGCCCATCTGTTCAGTCCGACTTTATCCATTATTAATCAGGATCCAAGAAAAATGGGCAAGATTGCAGCCGATTTATTGATTGATGAAATACAGGGGATCTCACAAAAATCGCATACTGAAATACTCATTGAAGAAGATTTTCAATGGAATACCTCAATTCGCAGGCAATAAAAGCTAATTGGTTGTTCTATTTTTTTTTGTATTTTTATATACGCGAAAGTACGCGGGTAAGTATTTCTCCGGTCCAGTAATATTTAAATACCTTTAAAAATGATTGATATTAATTCCAGTATAAAACAAATTGATCCTGATTTAATTCCCGCGATTTATCTGTCCGATGGATGTAAAATTCCTGTTATCGGACTGGGAACCTTTGGCTCTGATTCGGTGGAACCTGAAACGGTTGCAGCAACGATCAGGAAAGCAATACTGGCAGGTTACAGGCATATTGACTGTGCCTCAGTATATGGAAATGAAGCTAATATAGGCCATACGCTGAATGAACTCTTTAGAAACGGGATTATTAAAAGGGAAGATCTGTGGATAACTTCAAAGCTTTGGAATGATAAGCACAACGATGTTGCCGCATCATGCAGAAAATCGCTGGCAGATCTGCAACTGGATTATCTCGACCTTTATCTTATTCACTGGCCTGTTCCAAACTATCATCCACCCAAATGTGACGTCAATATGCGCAATCCCAATGCAAAGCCTTATATCCATGATAACTACATGAACACCTGGCGGCAAATGGAAAGCCTGGTAGAAAAAGGACTTGTAAAAAATATCGGGACTTCCAACATGACCATTCCCAAACTAAAGCTACTTCTCAGGGATGCAAAAATAAAACCTGTATTCAATGAAATGGAGTTGCATCCTCATTTTCAGCAACCCGGACTTTTTGAGTTCTGCCAGCATAATAATATACAACCCATCGCATATTGCCCGCTTGGTTCTCCAGGTCGTCCTGAACGCGACAGAACTCCTGATGACACTGTTGATCTTGAAGATCAGTTAATTACAGGAATTGCTGAGCGGCATCATGTTACACCTGCCCAGGTGGCCATAAAATGGGCCATACAGCGCGGACAAATACCCATTCCCTTTTCAGTGAATCACTTTAATGAAAACCTTGAAGCGGTGGTTAAGGTGGTGCTTACTGACAAGGATATGGCAGATATCGCAAAAACAGATAAGAATTGCCGGCTTATTAAAGGGCAGGTATTTCTATGGAAAGACAACCAGAGCTGGGAAGATTTGTGGGATATTGACGGGGAAATAAAACTATAATAAAAATTTAAAGTACACATTATGAGCAAAATGCTTGGAGCTATCCTACCCGGGAACAGTACTTCGGAATTAAGGGAATTTAATATTCCTGTTCCAAAACACGGAGAAGTATTAGTAAGAATGAAATCCTCGACAATCTGTGGTTCTGATATCCGGTGCATTTATCATGAGCATCTGGGGAAAGGACCCGAAGGATATCAGCCGGGAATGATAGCCGGCCATGAACCATGTGGCCAGATTATGGAGACAGGCCCCGGATGCCGGAGATATAAAAGCGGTGATCGGGTAATTATCTATCATATATCCGGATGTGGAGTTTGTAACGATTGCAGGAGGGGCTATATGATATCCTGCACAAGTGCGTACCGGCGTGCTTATGGCTGGCAGCGCGATGGCGGGATGGCCGAATACCTGCTTGCCGAAGAAAAGGACCTGGTTCATTTACCAAATGAACTGAGTTATTCTGATGGCGCCCAGGTTGCCTGCGGTTTCGGAACTGTATATGAGGGGCTTGAAAAAATAGGCATCTGTGGAAATGATGATGTGTTAATCACCGGGCTTGGCCCCGTAGGGCTTGCTTCTGCAATGTTGTGCAAAGCAATGGGTGCGCAGAAAATATACGGAATTGAAGTAATAGATGAAAGAATATCCCTGGCGAAAGAAATGGGACTGTTTACTGAAGTGATTAAGGCCGGTGATGATAATGTAAAACAGATCAGGGATTTGACTTCAGGTCATGGCGTGGAGAAATCTATAGATTGTTCTGCCAGCAACAAGGCACGCCTTACATGTATTCAGGCAGCCCGTAAATGGGGCAAAATTGTTTTCATTGGAGAAGGTGGCACCTGTGAATTTCACCCTTCGGGAGATATTATTCACGATCAGAAGACCATTTATGGTTCCTGGGTCACCAATATCTGGCGGATGGAAGAACTGGTGGAAAGACTGGTGCGGTGGAATTTAAAACCGGAATCGCTGATTACCCATAGATTTTCGTTGAAAGATGTTAGTCAGGCATATTCTCTGATGGCCAGCGGAAAATGCGGGAAGGTGGCGGTAGTTTTTGACGAGGAGACAAAATGAAATGTACTAATTACTTAATAAGTTGTATGAATGCCATGCGGGGAATTAAATGGAGAACCTGTATGAAAAGGGCACTGATACTCCTTTCAATTGGTTCTGCAATGTTACCGGAAGTTCATTCCCAGGTTAATTCGTTGCTTCCGCCTTTTCCTTCAATACCGGCAAAGCAACCGATCGACAGCGTTACAATGGGCGACTGGAAAGTGTTTCCCGAAATGAAGCTGGATATTCCCATTGCTCCAGGGCCTTTTGAGCCAACATGGGAATCCATTGAAAAGAATTATCCCGGTGAACCGGCATGGCTTCGCGAGGCAAAGTTCGGCATCTGGGTTCACTTTGGCCCGCAATCCGCTGGCGAGAGCGGCGACTGGTATGCCCGTAATCTCTATAAGCCCGAAAAAACCGCTTATAAAAATCATCTCAAAAAATATGGCCATCCTTCCGAAGTAGGCTACAAAGAAGTTCTGCGTGACTGGAATCCTACCAAGCTCGATCCCGCCAAGCTTACCAAGATTTATGAAGATGCAGGTGCCCGATTCCTGATGATACAGGGTGTGCATCACGACAATTTCGATTTATGGAACTCAAAATATCAACCCTGGAATTCCGTCAACATTGGCCCTAAGCGCGATTTGATTGGCGAATGGGCCAAGGCTTGTCGTGCAAACGGAATGCATTTTGGCGTAACATTCCATCACGAATATACCTGGTGGTGGTGGCAAACGGCATTTGGCAGCGATAAAGAAGGCGACAAGATAGGTATTCCTTACGATGGTAATCTTACACTTGCCGATGGCAAAGGCAAATGGTGGGAAGGATACGATCCACGTTTGCTATACGGCATTGACCTTCGCGAATACAAGGGCGTAGAGCAGAAAGCTCATACAGATTGGTCGCCAGCTCCTGCAGGCATATTTACAAATCACCTCGACTACGCCAAATGGTATGCCACACAATGGGCGCTGCGAATGATGGATGTTGTAGAGCATTACGATCCTGACTTTATCTATACCGACGGTACTGTTCAGGGGCCATTTACAGGTAACGGTACAGGTACAGGCCTTAAAGCCAATGCTATGCCGCTGGTTATGGCCGATTTCTACAACCGTACGCTCCAAAAACGGGGAGAGGTGAACACATTCAGCATTGTAAAATTCCGCAAGAAGACCAAT
>CAVQXX010000005.1:0-17019 GCA_963717995.1 uncultured Bacteroidales bacterium | reverse complement strand
TAAATTCGAAAGCCCTCTATACAAAAACGGCAAATATTTTAAACTCAATAAAGTTGCCCTTCCTAAGCCCAATCTGTATGAATATATTTCTGCAACAAATCCTGTTTTAAAAAGATACATCGACAGCCAGGATTCAGTGATTGTAGACAAAGAGTTAAGCCGCCCGATTGGCTTTGACGAATATGGAAATACAATTTATGATACCGTTGCAATTATCTATAATGAATTTGAAGATACGTTCTTTCCGGTAAAAGAGGAATTCCGTTTTCAAACCGCCACCATTGTATTCCCCAAGGAAGAAAATTACAATGATGCGCTGACCAGCATGGCCATCTCTATGAACTGCGGTTACAATGATTATAAAGATGTACCGATGGAATGGCAGGATGAAATCCTGATACCTTACCTGCTTGAGCATGGCGTATTTGAAAATATGGTTGAACAGGAGGAATTTCTGGAAGAAACAGTAAAAGATACGGTCAAAATGAAGAATATACTCGGTGACAGTATTGTAATTGATTATGTGCCTGCTGAAAAAACCATCTGCAGCAATGGGTATGCATATAATTATCAGGATTTTGAAGTCCCGGATACCCTGTATGCCGCCCCTACCAGGATGGAAGCTGAAATTCTCACCAGGGATGCCGGCGGTAACCGGTATTTCTGGAATGATGATGTTACTGTAATCAATGATATCTCGTATTCCCCGTTGCAGGAGTTTATAAGCGGTGCATCAAATGATTCAATCCTGAAAGTAAATTTTGCCAAGGGCTACACAGGAAAATTCTCAGTTGAATTTAATGTGGATAACCTGTTTCCCCGCAAGTACCTGATGGTTTTCAGGACCCACATGTATGTGGGCGGAGTTTATGAAATCTATGTCAATGGTGTACTGGTTAAAACCATGGATTATTATGAATACGTCCCATACCGGGGTGTGATATACAGTGTGACAGGCAAGAGATACCTGCCACAGGGAAGCTACAATAAATTCGACTGCTGGCTCGATAACCTTACCGAATATGGAAAAGCAAAGATAAAATTGTGTATACCGGGCCAAGCACTGTGCTTTATAATGGGCTTGTCCTGGATTATATCGAGTTCATTCCAAATTGATAAGTAATACCAGACATGCATAAAAAAGATACCATATCGTCGTCCTTTTCTTATAAAAAACCGTATTCAATGCAGGACACTTATAAATCGCATCAGTTCCACAGGGCAATGCTGTTGTTCCTTTTCCTGGCATTCATTGTAATTCCCTCCCGTGCGCAAGATACAATGCTGGTAAAAGGTACTATCTATTCGCAGACCAATCAGCCGGTTCCCAACGTTTCTGTGAGCATTGCCGGGTCATTCCAACGCCCGTCAGTAACGAATGAAGCAGGTGAATTTACCCTGGCATCCGGCTCCGGACAGGACTGGCTCATTATTTCCCCGACAAGCGGATATAAAATGAAGAAGGTGTTTCTGAATAACAGAAAGGACTTAAAGATCTATATGACTCCAGACGACATGCAATCAGGGGACGATCCTCTTACTATCCTTAGCAGGCCGTTATTAAAACGCAATAATAGCGCCGTTGTTTATGATCTGGATATGGGTGAAATATACCACACTCCTGCCATAACGCCGGATCAGTACCTTCAGGGACGGGTACCGGGAGTTCATGTGATCAACAGGTCAGGCATGCCGGGAAGCGGAGCCTATGTGGCAATCCGGGGCCTCAATTCAATCAGTACAACAAGCCAGCCGCTCTATCTTGTGGATGGCATTCCGGTAAACGGGCATGGTATCCTCAATTCAAATGTGGCCGGTTATGCTTATAACCCGCTTTCACAGATCAATCCGCTTGATATATCAAAAATTGTTGTAGTCAGGGATCCCGCTGTTACTGCTGCATATGGCGGTAAAGCATCAAACGGACTTATTTCAATTGAGACCCTGGATCCAAGCGTGACGCAAACCACCATTGAACTGGATATCCGCAGCGGGCTTTCACTGGCTCCAACGAACCTGATCCCCCAGATGAATGCAGAACAGCATAAAACCTTCATGCAGGAAGAACTTTTTACATCCGGAAAATATGAAGAAGTGATCAGGGAGGAATATCCAGCCTTGTTTATCACGGAGGATGATGATAACTATATCAACTACCAGCACAATACAAACTGGCAGGAACTTATCTTCCAGAACGCCGCCTTTTATAATGTAAATGTTAATGTAAAAGGAGGAGATGAAATCGCCAGTTATGGACTGTCTTTTGGCTTGCTTAACAACAAAGGCGTCATTAAAAACACCGGGTATAATGGTTACAATTTACGGTTCGTCAGCCGGCTGAATATTTTTGCATGGTTGAAGATGAATGCAGGCGTTTCGCTTAATTACAATTCCGCCGAAATGAAAGAAGCTGCTACGATAGATCAGACCAGTCCGCTCCTCACAAGCCTGGCAAAATCACCCCTTCTCAATCCCTACAAATATGATATCCAGGGAAAAAGATTAACCACACTGGCAGAAATAGATGAATTAGGAGTCAGTAACCCGTTGGCGGTAATTCAGAATTTTGAAGCGAAAAATGAAAATTACAGTTTTATATCCACCATGGGTTTCGACGCCTCCATTAACCGTAACCTGGTTCTGAAATCAAATTTCAGCCTGCTGTACAATGTATTGAAAGAAAAAATGTTCATGCCCAATCATGGTATGGAACACTACTATAATAATGAGGCCATCAACGTGGCAAAGTCTACAAACAATGACTATAAATCATTGTATAACAATACCTATCTGAGCTACATCAAAAATTTCGGTAAGGATCATGTTTTCTCCTCCATGACAGGTGTGCATATTCAATCGAACCATTATCAGCTCGACTGGGGAATAGCCAAGAATGCGCATGAAAACGACCAGTATCGCGAATTACAGGATGGCCAGCCCAACCTGAGGGAAATTGGGGACAAAACCGCGACTGGAATTGGGTTTCGTTTTATGAAAACCTGAATTATGTTTACAAAGATAAGTACATTGTCACGGCAACCCTTTCCCTTGATGGTTCTTCAAGGGTTGGTGACGAGGCTGACAATACCATTAAAATGTTCGGAGCTCCTTTTGGATTGTTTTATTCCGGCGGACTTGCCTGGAGGTTATCCAGCGAAGAATTCCTGAATGATGTTTCCTGGCTTGAAGATTTTAAACTCAGGGTTTCTGCCGGGAAAACAGGAAATGATGACATTGGCGAATCCAGTGCCAACAATTATTACAAATCAGTTAAATTCAGGGAAACCGTCGGATTATATCCTGCTGTAATTCCAAATCCTTACCTGACTTATGAAACAGTAACGCAGATCAATGCCGGAGCCGATATTTCCTTTTTTGGCAACCGCGTCACAACCTCATTTGACTACTTTGTTTCCCGCACTGATAACATGTTGATATTCCGTCCTGTGGAAGCTTACCTCGGCTATTTTACCAGGATGGAAAACGCCGGACAATTAAAGAATAAAGGATGGGAATTCAACACTTTTTTCAGACTGATAGATCATGCATCGTTTAAATGGGATATTCAGGCAAGTTTATCCCAGGTGAAAAATGAAGTAACCCAAATTGAAGGTGAAAAACTTGTCACCGATATTATTGGCGCCCAGATTGTGAATCAGCCGGGTTCCCCTGCAAACAGTTTCTATGGATATGTTTACAAGGGAGTGTATTCTACGCAGGAAGAAGCCGATGCAGCACATTTGATTAACACAAGAAATATGACCTTTAAGGCAGGCGATGCCATTTTTGAAGACATTTCCGGTCCCGACGGGGTTCCTGACGGCAAAATCAGCGATTATGACAAAACCGTGATCGGATCATCCTTGCCCGACCTATATGGAGGCCTGTCAAATACTTTTAGCTATAAGAAATTCTCCCTTAATATATTTCTGCAGTTTGTAACAGGCAATGATGTGTTCAATTACATGCGGTATAAAAATGAAAGTATGACAGGGTTGGAAAACCAGAGCCAGGACGTATTAAACCGTTGGCAATATAGCGGACAGGTTACAGATGTTCCGCGTGCCTTATGGGAAGATCCTATCGGTAATTCCTCGTTCTCCACTCGTTGGATAGAGGATGGCTCTTACCTGAGGGTAAAGAATATATCACTGAACTATCAAATGCCTGAAAAATTCCTTGTTTTCAGAAATGCTGAATTTTATGTCTCTGCCAGCAATATTTTCACTTTCACAAAATATCTGGGATATGATCCGGAATTCAGTTATTCCTATTCACAATCAGACCAGGGAGTTGATTACGGTCTCTTGCCCCAGGTAAGGCAATTTGTTGCCGGTATTAAAGTTGGTTTATAACATCATTTACGCGTACGCATATGAAGAGGTCTGCAAAATATTCAATATTATTCCTGATAGCCATCCTGGTTTTCTCCTCGTGTAAGGAATTTTTAAATCCCAATCAGGAAATCGATTTGACCGAGGATCAATTGTTCAAGGATTGGGCTGAGTACCGCTCTGTAGAAATGGGTTTGTATGGATTACAGCAACAGCTGGTTGAACAGTTAATGGTTCTGGGTGAACTTCGTGGAGATCTTCTAACAATAACTCCCAATGCAGAAGCCGACCTGGTTGAAATAAACAATTTCAATATTTCAAAAAGCAACAAGTATGCTTCACCTACCAACTTCTTCAAACTGATCTCTGCCAGTAATAATCTGCTCCGGATCCTGCAAGAAAGGCATCCCGAAGTACTGGACAAGAAAAGTGAGATTACAAATTACGACAGGCTTTATGGTGAAGCATTTTGCATGCGCGCGTGGGCGTATTTTAACGCAGCCCGCATTTATGGTAAGGTTCCTTATATTCACGAGTCCCTGGTTACAATGGATGAAATTGAAAATTATGTGAATTCACCCGGTACTTATATTGACAGTGTGTATATTAAGTTTTCCACAAACGGCTATTATAATGACACCCTGTATAACCAGCAAGACACATTAGAAAAGCAATACTACACGCTTGACATGGTCATTGATCTTTTCACAAACCAGCTTGAAAACGATCTAAAAGCTGTGGGAGTTAACCATCATATGGATAACAATGATGAAACCTGGGATGTGACCATTTGGAATCCCTGGGCCCTGCATGCACTCCTTGGTGAAATGTATCTTACCCAGGGGGACCTCGCACGTGCTACAGATCATTTCCTGCCTATTATCAGGAACTCCACGGCCGACCCGGTGCGTTACCAGCTGGATAACGCTTTCGCAGGCGGAAATTGGAGCAATATATTTGCAAACATTGACATCAGGGAACATATTTACTCAATGTGGTTCAACAAGACCAATTACCAGCAAAACGGTTTTCAGAATTTGTTTTTGCCAATAGCACCTTATCAGTACATGCTGAAACCCACATCGGCTGCCATTCTTAAATGGGAAACCACCTGGAGGGCCCAGAGAATATCAAAGAATGACCTGAATCCGTCAAGGACCGAAATGACCTTCCTTGGCATTCCGAGTGATTTTTACCGCGGATATGGCTCATCCTACATATATATTAGAAATGGAGTAGCTCTTGATGGCAACAGCTATATGCAGATGCTTGAACTGAAATCAAAAGGTGATACGCGTGGCGTGAATAATATTATGGATGGAATGGATACCATTGTCGTAAAATACAGTATCAACCAGGACCTGTATTCCGATGATGCCAGTTTTGTGATTTACAGGGCCGGCTCTATCCATCTTTTTCTTGCCGAAATTTACACCTACCTGATGTATGACCAGGGCGGGCAGATCAAAACCAACCTGAATAACGCCAAGGGAATGGTAAATGACGGTGCCTTTTACGACATATCAGTGGACAGGGAACAATTGGGCGTTCGCGGAAGAGTAGGACTGGGTAATGGCTACGATGGACTGAATTTTGACAATATCCGTTATATCCATGATCCGTTTACAAATGAAATAACGGGGTATATAAACCTCACCAATAACCTGGCCAAAAAGCAGCAGTATTTCGAACAGGATCTGATGGACGAAAGAGCCAGGGAATGTGCCTTTGAAGGAGGACGATTTTATGACCTGATGCGTATTGCCAAAAGAAGAAATGATCCCTCATTCCTTGCAAGGATAGTCTCTGAAAAGTATCCTTCCGGTCAGCGTGAACAGATCTATAACTACCTTCTCGACGAGAATAACTGGTATATCAATTATTTTAAGTAGGCTACTGGCTGTTAAGATCGAACTTCGAATTCCGAAGATTGTTTGACTGTATGATTGCGTTTCATATAATATGTTGGTAATCGTACGAGGCTGTCTCAAAAGTCACAAATCAAGGCGAAGTTGCAAACTTCGCCTGGCTTAATGGGCTAAGCGTAGTTTGCAACTACGCTTGATTAATCATCTTTTGAGACAACCTCGTACAATATTCTTCTTCCTACGGAATGCGCTCCACGCAATTTCTTAACAACAGAACAGCAGAACTTCATTACTGCATAACTTTTTTTATATTTGTTGCCGGGATAAAATAATTTTATGTTTGGTATCAGCACTGCACTCTCATTACTGTTAATCTTTTGCATCTTCTGCGCCCTTGTATTTGAATTCATTAATGGTTTTCATGATACAGCCAATGCGGTTGCCACAGTAATTTACACACATTCGCTTAAGCCGCAGGTTGCCGTTATCTGGTCGGGTTTCTGGAATTTTGTTGGCGTTAATGTCGGAGGAATTGCCGTGGCTATTGGAATTATCAATTTACTTCCCACCGAAGCCCTCACGGATAATAATATTAATCATAACCTGTCCATGATCATGGCCCTGATTTTTACGGCCATTGTCTGGAACCTGGGTACCTGGTACCTGGGAATTCCCTGTTCAAGTTCACATACACTTATCGGATCCATTTTCGGGGTGGGAATAGCCTACATGCTGCTGCCCGGCAGTCAGAGTATTACATTAAACTGGACTAAAGTTAAAGACATCGGTTTATCGCTTCTCATTTCCCCTGTCTTTGGATTTTTACTCGCTATGTTGCTGATGTCGGTTTTGCAGGCCGTTGTCAAAAACAAAGTCATCTTTAAGGAGCCGCCTGCTAAGAAGCCGCCTCCTATCTGGATAAGGTCACTCCTGATCCTTACGTGCACAAGTGTCAGCTTTTCCCATGGCTCCAATGATGGCCAGAAAGGTGTGGGTCTGATTATGATCATACTCATTGCTATCGTACCTGTAAGGTTTGCCCTTGACCATACAAAGGATCCGGTTAGACTTCAGACCCATATAAGTACTATGCAAACCATGATGGCTAGTCTGGATCCAACCGAATTATCACCTGCCGATAGCGTCGATTACAGGATCATCAATTCGGGAATGGACTCTTTATCTGTAATGTTTGCGAAAGTGAAAAATTTCAAAAATATGAACCGGATCAGCAGCATGAATGCCCGTCGCGACATCCTGGTTGTTTCAAAAAAATCAGAGACCCTGATGAAGCATTTGAATGAAAACCCGGTGAATTCAGTAAATAGTAAATGGATAACACGATATAAGGATCAGATAAAAGAAATGAAAACCTATACAGAATACTCTCCCTGGTGGGTGATCCTGATGATTTCCATTGCACTTGGATTAGGCACGATGGTTGGCTGGAAGCGAATTGTGGTAACCATTGGAGAGAAGATTGGCAAGACCCACCTCACCTACGCTCAGGGAGCAAGTGCAGAGCTCATTGCCGCCAGTACAATCTCTGTGTCGAGCTGGTTGGGTCTGCCCGTAAGTACTACACATGTGCTTTCATCCGGTATCGCCGGCAGTATGGTTTCCGGGGGCGGATTTAAAAACCTTCAGAAAAAAACTGTTGCAGCCATAGGCATTGCATGGCTGATTACCCTTCCGGTAACCATATTGCTGTCAGGTCTTCTTTTCCTGCTATTCCGGGTTATTTTTGTATAGTAGTCACGAGTCCCTCAGCACTTGTAACGTGTTCAGTGTAATGAGGATCACTCCATGAGTGCCTATAAATCTGATATTGGCTGATTTATTCCTTCTCAATATTGAAGAAAGATATAAGGTCTTTTAATTGTTCTGCCTGCTTGGCAATTTCTTCTGCACTTGAATTCAACTCCTCACTTACTGATGCATTCTGCTGTGTAACCAGACTTAGCTGTTGAATCGTATCGTTAATTTGTATTGCACCCTGGGTTTGCTCTTTGCTTGCCGAAGAAATCTCCTGGATCATCACCGTGGTTTTTTCAAGTTCGGGAATAAGACTTGTCATGCTATTAACTTCATTTTCAGCAAGACTCAGACTTTTTTCAGATAAGGCCACTATTTCGTCAGCAGCTTTTTTGGTGTTTTCAGCCAGTTTTCTCACTTCTGCAGCTACCACGGCAAATCCACGACCGTGTTCTCCCGCACGGGCAGCTTCAACAGCTGCATTGAGGGCAAGTAAATTGGTTTGAAAGGCAATATCGTTTATTATTTTTATTTTATTCGTAATGGTCCTGTTGGCTTCTATGGCAACTTTTGACTGTCCGGCGACTTCCAGCATTTTTTTGTTCGCCAGGTCGGATATTATGTTAGTCTGATTTGCATTTTCACTATTCGTTTCAATATTGGAAGCAATCTCTTCCATGGTTGACGAAACCTCTTCAATGGAAGCAGCCGACTCATTTGCACCCTGTGAAATGGAGTTTGCAGTATTTGCTATTTCCTTGGTTGATAGTGTCAGATCATCAGCAGCATCTCTTACCCCCCGCAATACTTTGCTAACTGACTGTATCATAATATTGATATAATTCACCAGTTCACCGAGTTCATCTTTTGAATGAATTTCAAGTTTCTGTTTTAGATTGCCTTCGGACATATTTTTACTCACCAGGATAATTTGCTTTATGGTTGAATTTATCCTGAAAACATAGGCGGAACCCATAATTACGGCAATGACCATAATAATAAAACCGATAATACCCAACTGATAAATAGATGATTTAATTTGTTTGTTGACATTGGCCATTGATGAAGTAACTATAAAAATCCCCCTTAATTTGTCTTCAGAATTCAGATTTAAGTTGTCCTCTTTTGTACCATGGCATTCAAGGCATCCTCTCGATCTTTCCATGTAAACCGGTCGCATTACCATTAACAGATCAGAATCCTTATCTATATGGAATATTTCTTTATTGTGTTCTTTTTCAAACCTTTCCAAAAACACCTTATCTTTTTCCCAGGCCAGATTATTTTGATTCACCGCCTCCAATGATGAAATTCTGAATTTGTAGTTTTGGGATAAGCGTTCAGAATTTGATTCTGAAATACTTGAATCATCCGCGTTAAACATGCTCGAATAATCTTCATGATGCATAAGAAACTCCTCAATATTCAAACTGAGTATTGAAAGACTTTTATCTTCAAGACCATCAATTCCCTGATTTCTTATTTTAAATGAGGATATCAGGACTGCTATAGTTGTACATACCAATACAGGCAAAACAACTAAAACTAAAAGTTTTCTTTTAAGAGTCATTGTAAAAGCTTTAAGTTCAGAAAGGTGCCAAAATTACCTGAGTATATACGAAAGAACCAACTTGTTGTTTCACAATATGATTCTCAAGAATAAGATTTTTGGAAAAATTAAACAAAATTGCATATTTGATAGTTATATATCCGGAAATCATTACTTTAGAATTGTCCCAAAAATAGCCGAACCCTGATGCAATCAATTGAAAAGTTTTATTTATATCCGGGCCAATTGGTGGTTACGAAAGATGCAATGGAAATCACCACGATTCTTGGATCGTGCGTTTCGGTGTGTTTTTTTGATCCGGTCAGATATATAGCCGGGATGAACCACTTTTTGTTGCCTGTAAATGACCAATACAAAACCGATATTGAAAAGTACGGTAATACCTCAATGAAATTAATGCTGGACAAAGTATTGAGTATGGGATCAAATCAAAGGGACATTGTGGCCAAAGTGTTTGGAGGAGGTGAAGTTCTTACCTACGAGAATTTAAATTTTAATATAGGAAAGAAAAACATCGAAGCAGCATTGGATTTTATTTGTGAACATGAAATCAGGATTATTTCCAAATCGGTCGGAGGCAAAATGGGCCGGAAGATTATTTTTAACACCCTCACGGGAATTATCAGGCACAAGTATTTGGCTTCCTCTGAATTAACCACTGAGCAATAATTACGCGATTTGCACCGATCGTCATACTTCTTATATATATCACGGCTTTCATAACTTGTTTACCCTGGGTTTCTCATCCGGATGTGCCTTCACAAATTATTCATCTGGTTTATTGTAACTTGACTATCATTTATCCGTAAAAACTTCAAAAATCCTTGTCAGGCATTTTTCCAAACCGATTGTGAATTAATTACTAAATCATCTAAATCATGAAGTTTAATAATTTGAAATTGGGAAGCAAGTTTTCAATTGGTTTTGGATTTTTTATTCTGTTCCTGATGGTGGCCAGTATTACTGAATTTTTCTCTCTCAAAGGCATTGAGAAAAATAACAAGACTGCTATTAAAAGCCATGATTTGGCTGGTGCTTTCCTGGAATCTAAAAATCATGCCCTCCGGGATAATCAGATACTGAAGGAAATCATGGAATCCAATACAAATGAACAGTTGACCAATTGGATAAATATGCATGCGACAACCAGGTCAGATTTCGAAAGCATAATTGCGAAGGCCAGGGAAACAGCAGGCAACACGGACTGGGGAAGTAATTTAAAAGAAGAAAAGGCAGAGATCCTGCAATTACTGGTTAAGGTCGAAAAGCGATATAAAGGTGATTATTTGTCAAAATATGATGAAATTAAAAAAATCAGGGATGAAATACTGACCACTGGCAGTAATCAGAAAATAGCCGAATTTTCTTCGGAATCGAGCCGTTTAGATAAAGAAACTGACCAATCCTTTAATTCGCTGATGAAGATGCTGGAAGATTTGGAAGTGAAGAACCGGCATTTACTGCAGAATTCATTGCAGGAGTCAAAAAACCAGACAGACCGTTCTGAACTTCTCGTTATTGTAATAGTGCTTTTTGGAATTGGTTTTATAATGATCATTGGGATCATAATCCTCAGGGCTATTGCTAAACCTTTGGAAAAAAGTGTAGAATTTGCCAAATTCATTGCAGCCGGTAATCTCACTTTGAAACTTGATATTGATCAGAAGGATGAGATTGGTGAGCTGGCATCCGCACTCAACTTAATGATTGAAAAACTTCACGAAACTGTATTGAATATAAGGACGGGGACTGAGAGCATCGCTGCAGCCAGTGCGCAGATCAGTAAGAATTCCCGGCAACTTTCAGAAGGAGCAAGCCAGCAGGCATCGTCTACTGAAGAAGTTTCCTCTTCAATTGAGCAAATGTCCGGCAATATTCAGCAAAATACGGCTAATGCGCAGCAGACTGAGCGCATTTCAAAAAAGGCTGCAGATAGTATGATTGAAATGAGCAAAATCGCAAAAGAGAGCCTGGATTCCATAAAAACGATTGCTCAAAAAATTACCATCATCAACGACATTGCTTTCCAGACAAATCTGCTTGCTTTAAATGCAGCGGTGGAAGCAGCCAGGGCAGGTGAACACGGCAGAGGATTTGCTGTTGTGGCCTCGGAAGTTCGAAAACTGGCTGAAAGAAGCAAACAGGCAGCGGATGAAATTGAGGACTTATCGAAAAACAGTTTGAAAATCACCGGGGATTCAAGGCAGCTGTTGGATGCCCTGGTTCCTGAAATTCAGAAAACTTCCCAGCTGGTACAGGAGATTACCTCAGCAAGTGTGGAGCAAAATGCCGGTGCAGGCCTTATAAATAGTGCCATTCTGCAATTGAATGCAGTTACCCAGCAAAATGCAGTATCATCGGGGGAGATGGCGAACAGTGCCGAAGAATTGTCATCACAGGCAGACAGTCTCAGAAGTGCAGTTTCATTTTTCAAACTGGATGATGACAGAAATGTACCTAAAAGAACACATCATATACAGAAATCGCCTACGGAACATAAGCAGGTTAAAACTGCGGTGCAGCTGGCTAAAAAAAATAGTGCAACCAAACAGGATTTACTGACCCCAACGGTAATTGATTCAGATTTTGAAAGCTTTTAACTGGTTCCGGAGGGGTTCGTAAGGTCATAATAATTGAATCATGGAAAAACGAATTGTTGTTGTAGAGGACTTCAATACATCCAGACAGGTGATTAAGAAAACGCTTGAAAGTCTGGGATTTATTGTCTATGAAGCTGCCGATGGCAGGGAGGCTCTCCAGTTTTTTGACGGGAGAAAGATTGACATGGTCATTTCTGATTTTAACATGCCCAATATGAACGGGGCAGAATTGGTGACCTATATCCGAAGCATGAATGAATACAAGTACATACCTGTTTTCATGCTTTCTACCGAAACAAGTATTGAAAAACAAGAGCGGGCAAGGGATGCCAAAATTACCTGTTGGATAAAGAAACCCTTTGAGGTTACAGAATTCAAAAAAATGGTTCAAAAAGCACTGATATGACAGATGAATTTCGCGCCAGTTTTATAGAAGAAGCACTTGAACTGTTGAATCAGTTAGAAACTGACTTGCTGCAGCTTGAAGAGAATCCGGATAATAGCTGTATTATCGATAGTATTTTCCGTATCATGCATAATCTGAAGGGAAATGCAGGCATGTTTGGTTTTGACAAGGTTCAAAATCTTACCCATGAATTTGAGAGCCTCTATGATAGAATCAAGACAGGAAAGTTAAAAATCAGCGGTGAGATAATCGGAATCACCCTTAACGGCAAAGATTTGCTTCAGGCCATGCTGGATAATAGTTACTCCGGCGATGAAGATGTGCTGATTACCGCTATGCTTAAACAACAGTTTTTAGGAGAGAATGTGTCAATGGAAGCTTCAACGCAGCCTTCCGATAACCAGATTAAATGCTATGCCATACTCTTTTCACCTGATAGAAATATCTATGAGCGGGGACTTGATCCGGATAAAGTCCTTAAGGAAATAAAAAACTCCGGCAATTCGCACCATAATATTCATGAGAAAGAAGCCAGTGAGAAACAGAAGCTCGAAAAGGAATGTGATACAAATTGGGAGATCTATCTGAACACCTCCCTGGCGATTAGTGAGGTTGAAGAGATATTCATGTTTTATGATCAGGAGGAGTATTGTGTTTTTGAGATATCCAAAAATCTGACCAGTTTAGATCCCGGATTGGAGCAACGGATTGTTCAATTGTACCCTGGCGTAGCATCGCCGGCAGAATATATAGCGGAACAGCTGGAGTTATTAATTGACAGCAGCAAACAGGAATATGAGAGGCCAGAAGAGACCGTTTCCCGGTCACAGGCAACTCCCTCTGATGTTTCAAAACCGGATGCCGGCAATAATACAATCCATGTTTCATCGCAAAAACTCGACGAACTGATGAACCTGGTCAGTGAACTTGTTATTACGGCAGCATCACTTGAGGCCCACGGATCCAGCTTTAAGGATACCAGGCTGAATAACAGCATTGAAAACCTGGGAAAACTAACCAAAAAATTCAGGAACAATGCATTGGATCTGAGGTTAATACCTGTTGGTACCTTGCTGAACAAATTTAAAAGACAGGTCAGGGATCTTTCAAGAAGCCTTGGGAAATCAGTTAATCTGATCATCGATGGACAGAATATTGAAATCGATAAGACAATTCTTAAATCTATTGAAAATCCATTGATGCATATCATCAGGAACAGCATTGATCATGGTATAGAATCTCCTGAGGAGAGGGTGCAGAAGGGAAAGAAAGCCGAAGGTCAATTGAAGGTTTCTGTCTTTTATTCGGGTGCAAATGTGGTTATTCAGATACAGGATGATGGCAGGGGAATTAATCTTGACAGGGTAAGGGAATGTGCTATCAGGAAGGGCTACATACAATCCGACCAGCCCATAACCAATCAGGAGTTATTACACCTGATCCTGGAGCCGGGATTCACAACCAGTGATAATATAAGCATTGTATCAGGCAGGGGTGTAGGGATGGATGTGGTGCGAAAGGAACTGAATTCTGTAGGCGGAAGCATTGAGATTGAGACAGAAAAAGAGTTGGGTACATCCATTACACTTAAACTGCCGACAACCTTATCCATTATTGATACCCTCATGATTGAAGTCAACAATTCCCCGATATTAATACCCCTGCTGGATGTTGAATATTGCTATAAGGAAAAACGGATTAACCTTGCCAGTCAGAACAACAAATTTGTAAAATATAAGAACAATCCTGTTCCATTCATTTCGCTGCGTGAAAAGTTTAAATATTCCGATCATGAAAATGATAGCGAAATGGTAATCATCATTAATAAATTTGATAACAGGTACGCCATTATTGCCGATAAACTTATTGGAGAACATCAGGCTGTTATAAAACCGCTGGGAGAATTATTTGTCAATCAACCATACTTTTCCGGCGGAAGCATCATGGTGGACGGCAAACTTGCACTCATCCTGGATACTAATTTTTTATTTAACCAAATTGCAACAAACTGAAAAAATTATGGAAAACTCAGATATCAACAGGGAAAACAGTTATATAAACTTTAAAATAGGGAAGGAATACTTCGCTATAAGTGTTTATAAGGTTTTGGAAATATTACAGTTCGAACAGATCACCCGGATTCCTAATTCCTCAGATTTTATCCGTGGAGTAATAAATTTCAGGGGGACAATTGTTCCGGTTATCGATATGCACAAACGGTTCAACATAGAGAAACCGGAAAATGAAAACAGGATGGTAGTGGTGGTCGATATGAAAAACAAGGACAACAATGTGACAATGGGTTTGCTTGTGGATCAGGTTGTGAATGTAATTGAATTCAATTACAAAAGCATCCGTTCTGTCCCTGACCTTGGCATTCGTTATAATCCTGAATTTCTTGAAGGTTTCGTTGAAATGAATGACCAGTTCATCATGATTATGAATGTGGACCGGGTACTTAGTGTAAGCGAACTTTCCGCTGTGGACGAAGAAGCAAGGATAGCCTAGATTGTTAATCTCAATATACTGAAGAATGTCTGAGGAAATCAATAATTTAAGCCGGCTGGTTTCACTTGGAGACAAAGATTTTCATCGCTTAAGTACCTTCATCATAAGTAATTACGGCATAAAATTACCCCCGTCAAAGAAGACTTTGGTACAATGCAGATTGCAAAAACGGCTGAAGGCATATAATATGATCAGCTTTGGCGATTATATAGATTTTGTGTTTTCTTCTGCCGGCCGTGAGGAAGAACTTTCCAACATGATTAATGAGATAAGCACTAATAAAACCGATTTTTTCAGGGAACCTATACATTTTGACTTTCTATCCCGGACGGGTTTGAAAGAATATCTTTCAAAAACCGGCAAAAGAAAGATATCTGTTTGGAGCGCCGGATGCTCAAGTGGCGAAGAGCCTTATACAATTGCCGTGATTTTGAAGGAATATGCAAGGTTGGAGCATAATATCGATTTCACAATAACGGCCACTGATATTTCAACAAAGGTGCTTCAAGAGGGCATGCAGGGTATCTACCATGAAAAAAAGATATCGGAGATTCCTTATTCTATCAAAAAGGAATATTTTCAAAAAGGCAAGAATAGCTATAAACAACAAGTCCGGGTAAATCCAGATATAAGAAAAACGGTTAATTTCCAGCACTTTAACCTGTTATCATCAGATTACACCCACTTTGGAATGTTTGATATTATTTTCTGCCGGAATGTCCTTATTTATTTTGAAAGAGCAATTCAGTACAGGATAATTAGTAAACTCTGCAACCAGCTGAATTCCGGCGGGTATCTTTTCCTGGGCCATTCCGATACAACCATGGGATTTACGCTACCAATAAAAACAATACAGCCGAGTATTTTTAACAAGTTGGATTAAGAGTATGAAGAAAATCCATGTTATGATTATTGATGATTCTGCACTGGTGAGGCAAACATTGTCGCAAATATTGAATCATGATCCTGAAATTGAGGTTATAGCCACAGCAGCAGATCCAATCTTCGCGGCACAAAAAATCACCAAGGCACGGCCGGATGTTATTACACTTGATCTGGAAATGCCAAGAATTAATCGGTCTGACCTTTCTAAAAAAGCTCATGGAATCTTACCCGGTTCCCGTGGTGGTGATTTCAAGTCTTACCACCAATTCAGCAGAATTAACATTTAAGGCATTGGAGTATGGCGCCGTGGAGGTCATCGCAAAACCAAGGCTGGCCACCGGGAATTCTTTGCAGAATCCGAAATTCTGATTTGTGATGCGGTAAAAGCTGCAGCCCAGGCAAACATCAATCATCGCAAGCCAGTGCATACTGTGATCTCTCCAAAACTATCGGCAGACAGCATATTATCCCTTTCACCAGTTCCGGTGCAAATAAAAAATACTACCGACAAAATAATAGTAATAGGAGCATCAACCGGAGGTACAAGTGCCATTCTGACTTTTCTTGAAAAAATGCCAACCGACTGTCCCGGAATTGTTATTGTACAGCACATGCCTGAACTATTTACCAGGTCCTTTGCAGAGAGATTGAACAGCATCTGCCGCATCCAGGTAAAAGAAGGCACACATGGAGAAGGTATCGTGCCCGGCAAAGCCATCATCGCGCCCGGTAACAAACACATCATGATCCAAAGGTCAGGTGCCAAATATGTTGTAGAGATAAATGAAGGGCCCTTGGTAAACAGACACAGACCGGCTGTTGACGTACTGTTCCGTTCTGCGGCAAAATATGCAGGTCAGAATGCCATGGGTATATTACTAACAGGTATGGGAGATGATGGTGCAAAAGGACTCTTGGAAATGAGGCAGGCTGGTTCTTATACAATTGCACAGGATGAAGCGAGCTGCATCGTATATGGCATGCCAAAAGCTGCGGTAAACTTAAATGCTGCCTGCACGGTTCTTCCATTGGATAAGATATCGGGTAGTGTTTGCCAAAAGACAGGACTTTTGCATTCGAACCCGGGAAAATC
>CAVQXX010000004.1:0-11456 GCA_963717995.1 uncultured Bacteroidales bacterium | reverse complement strand
CTTCAGACCGATTTTTAACATCGCGGATTCTTCCATATCTATTGGCATAGTTACCATACTACTGTTTCAGAAGAGGTTTTTTCAGCACGAAGATCATTCAACGGAGAAAGAACCAGAGATTAGTAGTGATAAGGTTTCGGAGAAGAACGAATAAAAAAGTTCTGCGGTTCTGGAAACAAATAGTTTTGCAGTTATGCAGTTTCCTGTCAGGTTCAAAGGTGATTAACAAGCAAGGTCTGCCTGAATTTGAGAATCTTAATTAAAGCATTGCAAGGGCTGTTATTAAGCCTCCTCAATTACCTTCCACCCGAGGGCATCGGCCAGGGAATAGACGGGTTCCTTCAGGTCTCCGTAAAAAGTGACCCTGTGCCATCCCCAGGTTCCCCACAATGTAAACAGTTTTTCAATATCCCCTTTGGGTTCAGCGCATAATTTGGTTCTGCAGGCCCTGTCATCAGGATCATTGTCAAGGGCAATGGCCTGATGGAAAAGTATTTCCTTACGATCACCGTCAATTTCAAGGGTTGTGGTCAGGTAATTTACAGGTAGCACGGAACGTACCGAAGCGCCCTGCCTGTCTTCGGAATGGGTCATGATCTGAAAGGGATTGGCTTGCCCCCCAGGACCGAAAACCCGGTTCGGTGCCACACAATGCGCATAAATGATCTGGCGTTTTGACGTATCAATTACCGGGTCGGAAATAAATCCGGGTCTGCCACCGGTCATGATATTAAAGGCCACCATGGCAGCTGTGGAACGAACATCGCATTCACAGGCGCCAACAAGTCCTTCGTTGCATAATTCATGGAATCCCAGACAGGGGTATGCATGAATATGCCCACCGTAAAACCCGCCCAGGCAGTTGACTGTAATGGCGTTTGCCTCATGTTTCTTCACAACTGATTTCATCCCCAGGTACATGGCAGCTGATGTTTCCAGGGTTTCATCCGGGACACCGGTTATTTCGGAAGCTGAGTGCTTCCATCGTTCAACTATGGTTCTGGCCTCGTCCCTGTCAGCACTCTTCCAGGCTTCATTGATTTCAGAAAAGGCGATATATTCGAGCGGAATGCCCATCAACGGTTCGGCAATCCGGGAATTCTGATCCGAAACGGCAAGGATCTTTGATTTCTTCATCCGAAACAGGCACTCTTCCGGTGATAACGGCTGATATTATTTGCAAGCAGGGAATAATTGCCGGAGCCCGGGGTTGAGCCCAGGCGGACTTCTGCTGTGGCTGATACAAAATCAGCTGTGGATCCTCCATTTTTCACTACGGTGAAACAGTTTACTGCGGCCAGGAGGTCCTCCGGGCGTGAAGAAGCCACAAATCCGACATTCCGTGACTTTTCGCTTAAAAACCGGGCATTATACACCAGAAATCCACCACTTCCTGCAAACTGAAAATCAGCATAAAGTACAGGTTTGCCCGTTTCAGCAACCGTCTGGATGACCTGATTCCAGCAATTCATTTGATAAACGATATATCCGTCGATGTTCCCCGATTTATCGGCATCAACAATCCTTGCGGCATCTTCGGGTCCCGTTGCCAGTGCAGGCAGAAACTCAAAATCAGGAAAGTGATTTGCCAATGTGGAATTGATCTGGTCCATGGCCGGTTTAAAGTCATACCCGACATTGGGCCAGTCAGGTTGGACCTGTACTGAAGCATGAAGCGAGTACAGTATTTTTATTCTCATTTTTCCGGCAGCTTTTGTCCTGGCGGGTAAAGTATTAGCCAGGGTTAGCGGGGCTACAGACATGCATGCTGCACATGCTGCACAGCGTGACATAAAATTCCGGCGGTTCATCATGACAGGTATTATAGGTTTTCGTAAATGGTTAATATGCAAAACGATCCGCGGTAATGGCAGCTTAAATGTACAAAATTTACTCAAATGTAAAGAAGGCTATATGGATATAATATCCTAAAGAATATGTATCTTGAGGTTTTCTTAGCCTATGCAAAAACTGCTTTCATTACCCGATAATCTGGCATCCGCCTTCCATCAGGTTACGGGTAACAAACCGGAGAACTGGTTTGTCCGGAGTGATCCGGATGGTTCCAGGATTGGCTCCGGCGGCGGCACAGCCTGGTTGCTGACTGAACATATGAAGCATACAAACTGTACTTCGATGCAGGCATACCTGGCAGCGGGCAAAAAAATTATAATTCACGCAGGGGGCCAAAGCAGACGATTGCCGGCTTCGTATCGTGGATGAAATCAAGCAGCATGCATACCGAATCCCTGGATATGCCTGATGACCCAACCGTGAATTGACAGTACTTTTTTATCTTGGCTATGGGATGAAATGCCTCCCTTACGTGTTCCAGGGAGACGTTCCCGAGACGATCGATAATAATGGAAACGATATCAAATCGGACCTCCAAATCGAGATCATGGGAGTAAATATATCGTTCCGCCGCAAAAATGAGGTACCGCTGTTTGCGGAAATCCACGGCGGTATAGGGTTCCCCGTATGAATTTCCCGACCGGGTCTTCACTTCGATGACCACAAGTGTATCGTGATCCCTGGCAAGAATATCCACTTCATTGTGTTTGAAATACCAGTTTCGCTCCAGTATTTCATAGCCTTCCTTTAAAAGGAATTCCACGGCAAGGTCCTCGCCCTGCCGGCCAAAAGTCTTTTTTTCCATGTTTCAGAAAGTGAGTGTACAATGTTTGCTGCTAACGGTAATTTCCACTTCCCTTCCCAGGATCAGGCTCATGTTGGGATGCGCATGACCAGCCGGGAAACCGAACATAACCGGAAAATCATAAGGCGACACGGCTTCGCGGATGACCGAAAAGGCCGGCTTTCGATATCCCGAGCCGGAGATCATCATGTTATTCATGGCACCCACAATCACACCTTTCAGATCTTTCAGCCTGTCCCTTACAGACAGGTTCATCATCATCCGGTCAATATGATATAAATATTCGCCTATATCTTCAATAAATAAAATACGGCCGGCCATTTCCGGTTCCAGGTCACTTCCTGCCAAACTGTATAAAACCGACAGGTTGCCTCCCGTAAGGATACCGCTTGATTTTCCCGCCTTGTTGTCTGCATGCGGCTGAATGCTGTATTGCCTGGTTTCTCCAAAAAGTGCAGCCCGAAGTGAATCCATCGATGCCAGGTCGGGTTCAGCCGGAGGCACAAAGCGGGGCATCTCGCTGTGAAGGCTTTCCACGCCAAGGTTATGCAGATAGCTGTGAAGTACTGTAATGTCACTGCAGCCTGCAATCCATTTTGGATGCTGAAGGAATTTCTCAAAGTTCAGTTGCCTGATGATCCTCACCGTTCCATATCCGCCGCGTGCACAAATGATCGCCATGATATCCGGATCATCGAGCATGGCCTGGAAATCGGCTGTCCGCTGTTCATCAGTTCCTGCAAAGGAGTTTTGGCGCCTGAAAACATTTTTTCCGATTATCACCTGCAGGCCCCATGAACGGATGAGCTCAATGCCCGGTTCTAATTCTGCTTTCAACAGGTAGCTGGACGGCGCTGCAATGCCGACAGTATCTCCCTTCCTCAGCAATGGCGGACGGATCATGTGCTTTATTTGTTTGAATTAGCGGTGATTTGAATATATTTGCAAGGTAGGAAAAAAAGGGACGAGGGACAAGGGACGGGGAATAGAAAAGAGAGATGAGAGGTGAGAGATGAGAGATGAGAGGTGAGAGATGAGAGGTGAGAGATGAGAGGTGAGAGATGAGAGGTGAGTAAGGAGTAGGGAGAAGGGAGTTGGAGCGCCCCGGCGGGGCATATCTCATTAACCGTGGGTGCAACCCACGGACAGGGTGCAACCCACGGACAATCAAAATGAAACACACCAGATAATACATGGAAACCAACTACAAGAGACACTTAATCACCGCGGCGCTGCCGTATGCAAACGGTCCTGTCCACATTGGCCACCTGGCCGGGGTATACGTACCGGCGGATATTTATGTACGTTACCTCAGACTCAGGGGAGAGGATGTGCTTTTTATCTGCGGATCGGATGAACATGGTGTCCCCATTACTATCAAGGCCAGGCAGGATAAGGTAAGTCCCCAGGATATCGTGGATAAGTTTCACGTGATGATCAGGGATGCTTTTTCTGAATTTGGGATCTCCTTCAGCATTTACTCCAGAACCACTTCAAAGACACATTATAAAACAGCCTCCGATATTTTCAGGAAACTATATGATAACGGGGATTTTATCGAAAAAACAACAAGCCAGTATTACGATGAGGAGGCTCAGCAGTTTCTTGCTGACCGGTATATTACAGGAACCTGCCCGGTGTGCGGCAATGAATCGGCTTACGGGGACCAGTGCGAGAAATGCGGTTCCTCGCTGAATGCCACCGATCTGAAAAACCCAAAATCGATGATCAGCGGCAGTACTCCTGTATTGAAGGATACACTGCACTGGTTTCTGCCCCTCGACCGGTACGAGGAATTCCTGAGAAAATGGATCCTTGAGGAAAACAAAGACTGGAAGCAGAATGTCCTCGGGCAGTGCAAATCATGGCTGGATGCAGGCCTTCAGCCCCGTGCCGTGAGCCGGGATCTCGACTGGGGTATTCCTGTACCCGTGGAAGGTGCCACGGGTAAGGTACTGTATGTTTGGTTTGATGCCCCGATCGGCTATATCTCCGCAACAAGGGACCTGACTGCAGATTGGGAAAAATACTGGAAGGATCCGGAGACCCACCTCGTGCATTTTATCGGTAAGGACAATATCGTTTTTCATTGCATAATATTTCCGGCCATATTGAAGGCAGAAGGAAGTTATATCCTGCCTGCCAACGTTCCAGCCAATGAATTTCTGAACCTGGAAGGAGAAAAAATATCCACTTCCCGGAACTGGGCCGTGTGGCTGCATGAATACCTGCAGGATTTCCCCGGAAAGCAGGATGTGCTTCGGTATGTGCTTTGCTCCACCATGCCGGAAGCCAAGGACAACGATTTTACGTGGAAGGACTTTCAGGCCCGCAATAACAACGAACTGGTTGCTGTTCTCGGTAATTTTGTAAACCGCGCTCTTGTTCTTACGCATAAATATTTTGAAGGCAGGGTACCCATGGTGGCAGAATTAACCGATGGTGACCGTGCCGCTTTGTCTGAACTCCCCCGTCTTAAGGAGGCTGTTGAATATAACCTTGATAATTTCCGCTTCCGTGAAGCCCTTAAGAGCATGATGGACATAGCACGGCTGGGTAATAAATACCTGGCTGACAATGAGCCATGGAAAGTGATCAAAACTGACCCTGCCCGCGTTGGCACTGTGCTGAACATTTCACTGCAGATCACTGCAAACCTGGCTATTGTGGCGCAACCATTCCTTCCGTTTTCAGCCATCAAAATAGCGGAATTTATCAACCTGGGTAAATCGTTGTGGAAGGATGCCGGCCGTGGCGATATTCTTGAAGCAGGACATCTTTTAGGCGAAGCGAGCCTGCTCTTCGAAAAGATTGAAGATGAAGCGATAGACCTTCAATTGCTCAAATTACAGCAGACAAAGGAAAGGAACCAGCAGGGCAAACCTGCCGCGAAACCGCAGAAAGAAGATATAAGTTATGATGATTTCAGCCGCATGGATATCCGCATCGGTACCATCCTTGAAGCCGTAAAAGTTCCCAAGACAAAGAAGCTCATGCAGCTGAAGATAGATACCGGTATTGACGTGAGGACCGTGGTTTCAGGTATTGCGGAATATTTCGAACCCCAGGGCATTATTGGCAAACAAATATGTCTCCTCGCCAACCTGGCCCCCCGTGAGATCAAAGGGATACAGTCGCAGGGCATGATCCTTCTCGCCGAAGATGCTTCCGGAAAACTTATTTTCGTCACGCCGGAGGAAGGGATGAAACCCGGGGCGGAGGTGAAGTAGGGACTCCCTACTTTTTTCATATCTTTGTTCCAAAGTGATCAACATAATGACAGAAAACACAGAGAAAAAGTCCTTTTGGGAGAAGTTCAGGCATAAGTACAGATTATCGATATACAGGGATGAGACATTTGAGGAGGTACTGAATCTTCGGCTTACCAAGCTTAACGTGATGGCCATCATAGGAGCAGGTGTATTTTTGTTCCTCATAGTTGTAATTGCCATTATTGCCTACACACCTGCCCGCGAGCTGATACCGGGATATCCCGATGAAAATACGATCCGCGATATCCATCTCAACAATTACAGGCTGGATTCACTTGAACAGGAAATCAATAAACGGGATGTTTATTTCGATAACCTGAGGCGGATCATTGCCGGTGAAAACCCTGAAAACTTTGACAATTCTGTTGATTCAGCCGTCCCTGCCGGCAAAACTGTATACCATAAATCAAAAGAAGACTCCTTATTGCGCGGAATGGTAGAACCTGCTGATATGTTCAGCTTGTCCACCATTGAAAGAAAGAAAATCAACACGGCACTCTCCACCACCCTTTTCTTTCCCCCGGTAAAAGGACTGGTCACCAATAGCTATAGCAATACAAAAGATCACTATGGAACTGACATTGTAGCTTCTTCGAATGAGGTAGTGAAAGCTACCCTTCCCGGAACAGTGACAATGGCGGGATGGACGCTCGAAACCGGGTACGTGATAGGGGTTCAGCATGAAAACAATATCATCTCAGTATACAAGCACAATGCGGAGTTGCTTAAACATATAGGCGACAGGGTAATCGCAGGGGAACCCATTGCCATCATTGGCAATTCAGGAGAACTTACCACAGGTCCGCATCTGCATTTTGAACTCTGGTACAATGGAACGTCACTCAATCCGCAGGATTATATAACTTTCTGACAACATTGCAGATTTCAGAAAACATTAAAAAGAGGGTAGCCATTCTTGGATCCACGGGATCCATTGGCACACAAGCGCTGGATGTAATCCGGAAGCACCGCGGCCTTTTTGATTTGGAAGTGCTTACGGCCGGCCAGAATGCCGGGTTGCTCATAGACCAGGCATTACAGTTCGTCCCTTCTTATGTTGTCATTGCCGATGAATCGCAATATCAGGATGTGAAGGACGCTTTGTCCCTTCTTCCCATACAGGTTCTTACCGGTATGCAGGCCTTGTCGGATGTGGTTACTCTTTCATCAGTTGATATCGTGCTTACTGCTATGGTAGGATTTGCAGGTTTGGCTCCCACTGTGAAAGCCCTGAAGTGCGGAAAAAATATTGCACTTGCCAATAAGGAAACACTTGTAGTGGCCGGGTCGCTGATCATGCAGCTTGCACATGACTATGGATCAGAAATAGTTCCTGTGGATTCCGAACATTCAGCCATATTTCAATGCCTGGCCGGCGAAAAGCCGGAAGCAGTTGAGAAGCTTATTCTGACTGCTTCGGGGGGGCCCTTCAGGGGTATGGACCTCCGGCAGTTGCAAAGCGTTACCTGCAAGGAGGCATTAAATCATCCCAGGTGGTGCATGGGAAATAAGGTAACCATCGATTCGGCATCGCTCATGAACAAAGGCCTGGAGGTAATTGAAGCGAGCTGGTTGTTTGGTATTAATCCGGATAAGATAGAAGTGGTCATTCATCCGCAGTCGATCATTCATTCCTTTGTACAATTTGTCGACGGCTCCATAAAGGCACAGCTTGGCCTGCCTGATATGAAACTTCCGATCCAGTATGCACTGGGATATCCTTCACGGATCAATTCTGACTTTCCAAGGCTTGATTTTTCAGATTGTGGGAATTTTACTTTTGAAAAGCCGGATCATGTCCTGTTCAGAAATCTCGGGCTTGCCTATGAGGCGATCCGCGCAGGCGGAAATATGCCGTGTATTATGAATGCGGCCAATGAAGTGGTTGTGGACGCCTTTTTGCAGGAAAAGATCAGGTTTCTCGATATGCCTGGCTTTATTGAGCAAACCATGGAGCGCGTGGCCTTTATTTCCAATCCTTCCCTGGCGGATTATGAGGAAACTGATTCTGAAGCCAGAATTGTGACCAGAAAACTTCTATTGCCTTTGGCTTAAGCCAAAGGCAATAAATTTCTTTCTAAGGAGCAAAAGGAAAATAATCTCTATCTTTGCACCCTGTATTTTTAATTATATATCATTCACATGGGCGTTGTTATTCAGATCAGTCAGCTGTTGCTGAGTTTATCCATTCTTATTATCCTGCACGAATTGGGGCATTTTCTTTTTGCCCGGCTGTTCAATACCCGCGTTGAGAAATTCTACCTGTTCTTTGATCCCTGGTTTTCGCTTTTTAAAATAAAGCGCGGTGATACGGAATATGGTATCGGATGGCTTCCCCTGGGAGGTTACGTGAAAATTTCGGGTATGCTCGATGAATCAATGGATAAGGAACAACTCAAACAACCTGAGCAACCCTGGGAATTCAGGTCGAAAACCACCGGCCAGCGACTGCTGATCATGCTGGGTGGCGTGATTGTGAACCTGGTACTTGGATTCCTGATTTATTCTGCTGTTCTATATACCTGGGGTGAGAAATTCCTTCCGAATAAAAACCTTACAGATGGCGTTTGGTGCGTTGATTCAATGGCACAGCGCATCGGTTTTCAAAATGGCGATAAGATTTTATCAATCAATAATGTAGAACCTGAACGGTTCGAAGATATTTACAGTGAGATCATTTTCGGGGGAACCGTAAAAGTGATGCGCGATAACCGGGTAGATTCCTTTGTTTTACCCCAGGATTTTGTCGGCAAACTGGTTAAGCAAAGGAGCATGATGCTGTTTTACCCGCGCGTTCCTTTCATCATCCGCGAAATACCGGATACTTCCCTGAATGCAAAATCGGGACTTAAAGCCCGGGATGAGGTGATAAGCATCAACGGAGTGCCGATAAAATATTATGATCAATACCTCAGCATAGTAGATACACTCAAGGCAGGCAGGATCAACCTGGTTGTTATGCGCCAGGGCACTGCATTCCCCCTTGTCGCCACGCTTTCGGATCAAAAGAAACTGGAAGTGATTTCGGCCATTCCGGATTTTGATGATCTTGAAAAGATGAATTTATACCAGCTTGAGACAAACAAGTTCAGCCTGTTAAGTGCAATTCCTGCAGGATTTAAACTGGCCGGAAGCAAACTGGCCTTTTATGTGAGGCAGTTCAAGTTGATTTTTGACTTTAAGACGGGGGCTTATAAAGGACTGGGAGGATTTGGTACAATCGGCGGACTTTTTCCAAGAGAATGGGAATGGCAGTCATTTTGGGAGATAACCGGTTTTCTTTCGCTAATCCTTGCCTTTATGAATATACTGCCAATACCGGCACTTGATGGCGGACACGTCGCCTTCCTGCTGTATGAGGTGGTTACACGCCGCAAGCCAAGCGAGAAGTTCCTCGAATATGCACAGATTGTGGGAATGGTGATCATTTTCTCCCTGCTTATTTTTGCCAATACCAATGATATCCTCCGCTGGTTTAGAAACATGTTTGGAAATTAGGGCACCGGGAGTAAGTAATTCAAGCAAAAAGGACTTTATCTGAAAAATAATCGTAATTTTGGTGATTAATTCAGGCAAGAAAAATCATATATAACGTACATTTAAATTCAAATCATTATGTCATTAGGACCAACTGAAATTATTCTGATAATAGCCGTATTGCTGTTATTATTTGGAGGTAGAAAAATTCCCGAGCTGATGCGCGGACTGGGTCAAGGAATGAAGGAATTCAAGAAAGCATCCCGTGGAGAAGATGATGTGGTAGAAAAAGCTGGTGATACCAAGACCAAGGAATAGCTTTCAATTGAATAAAGCAAGGCCCGTCCCTGACAAAGTGACGGGTTTTTTTATAAACCATTCTCAAAAGATGCTAAAACAAGCGTAGTTACAACTATCTCACGAGCGATAGCGAGTAAACTACGCTTAGCATTATAACAACAACCTAAAGCAAGCCAATCCGTATACTTCCACATGACCAGACGATTACACTGTTTTATTTACCTGCTGACCCTGGCCGGAACAGCGTTTCCCCTCACATCACCCGATGATCCGGATATGCTGTATGAATACCGTATTGCCGGGTTAAACAGGATGTCACCGGTGGAATTGGTTTATAATGCGGATGTGCGGAAGTATATTGATCTTTTTACAGGCCCCCGGAAAGAAGAAATGGCAAGGGTCATCGGTATGTCGGAACTTTATTTTCCCATTTTTGATGAAATACTTGATCGCCATGGTCTGCCCCTGGAATTAAAATATCTTACCGTCATTGAATCAGGATTGAATCCGCTGGCGACATCTAAATCAGGTGCTGTGGGATTATGGCAATTTTTACTGAATACCGGGAGGCTGTTTGATCTTGAAATCACTTCGATGGTAGATGAGCGCAGTGATCCCTACAAATCAACCGAGGCGGCCAGCCGTTACCTGGCGTATCTGTATACTACATTTAACGATTGGCAGCTTGTGCTTTCGTCATACAATGGCGGGCCGGGGGAAGTGAGAAAAGCCATTGAACGCTGCAAGGGAGAGACCGATTACTGGAAACTGCGTCCTTATCTGTCAAACCAGGCAAAAAATTATGTGCCGGCCTTTGTTGCTGCTATTTATATCCTGAATTTTTATAAAGAACATGGCATTGTTCCTGTTAAGCCGGATTTTGACTATTTTCATACAGATACACTGCATATCAGGTATGCGGTTTCATTCAGCCAGGTAGCTTCTGAGATCGGATTGGACATTGACCATATCCGTATGCTAAATCCGGTATATAAGCGGGATTACATTCCTGCATGCAATACTTATTCGTTACTGGTGCTTCCGGCTGATAAAACAAGCATTTATATAAAGAACGAGGTCAATATCCTTGGTTTTTCCGCGCCTCCCGCTGATTATAATCAACTGGTGGCCCAGGCCGGAAATACCGCGGGCAAAACGAAGATCATCCATGTTGTGCAGGCGGGTGAATTCACCCATAAAATAGCCATGATGTATAATGTAACCCTTGAAAACATCCGTGCATGGAATCATCTTCCCGGTAACGAGGTGCAAATCGGACAACGATTAATTATCTGGGTTAACGGGGAGTGAGAAATAAGTTCTGCAGAACTGCAGAACATAGAACTGCAGAACATTTTTCTGCCAAACTGGTAAAATTTCCCGCGCTGGCGGGGGCAGGGGGTCAGTGCTGCATTTTTCTACCGATACTCAATCCCTTCGGGATTATTCCCGCTTGTCCCTTGTCCCTCGTCCCTTGTCCCTAGTAAGCCCGAACATTCCGTCCTTCGATGAAATTAATGAAGGAACGGTTTACAACGCGATTTCCGCCCGGGGTGGGATAATTGCCGGTGAAATACCAGTCACCAAGGTGGTGGGGACAGGCAATATGTAAGTTTTCAATGGTCTGGTATACAATTCGCACATCCGCTTTAACGTCGGGCGTTTTCAGCATTTGGGCGATTTTGTCCGAAATTTTCTGTGGGACAAAGGGGCGGTAGATTTCCTTTACATGGTTAATGATCTCCTCT
>CAVQXX010000003.1:0-29236 GCA_963717995.1 uncultured Bacteroidales bacterium | reverse complement strand
CCGCAGATTGCATACCGGTCCTACCGGCTTGAGAAATATCTGGAATTCGCAGGGGCTTATATGCATGGTGGGTTACATTCATTGTTTAAAGTCCAAGGAAAGTTAATAAAAGAATGCCAATGCAAAATCCTCACGCTGACGAATCTTTTACCCGTCAGAGTTTCTTACTTTGCCTGCTGATTTTCTCATAAGGTTTCTTAAGGGTGCCCTGAAAGAAAATAATGTCGTATATTTAAATAGACCAAATTTTTGAAAAAAAGTTATGACATATGAATAACCTATCCAGAAGACAATTCCTTAGGAAAAGCGCATTGGCTGCCGGAACAGCTATTGTTGCATCCCAACTCCCTGTCATGGGCAACATCGTATCCACTTCAGGAATTGTTAAACTTCCTGTCGGTTTTCAGGTATGGACAATCAAAGATCAATTGATAAATGATTTTGCCGGCACCCTGAGGAAGATGGAAGCACTGGGTTATAAAACGGTGGAAATGTGCTCTCCTCCCGGTTATGAATCATCAGGCTTTGGTCCGCTTATGGGCATGAAAGCAAAGGAAATGCGCTCCATTGTTGAAGATACAGGACTGCATCTTGAAAGTACACATTATGGCATGGATGAACTTGTGAATAACCTGGATGAAAGGATCGACTTTGCTTTAGAATCCGGACAGAAGAGATGATTGTTCCAGTTTGCATCACCTGAAGAAGCCATTATGAGTGATCTGGATGAGGCAGTGGACAAGCTGAATGAATGGTAGAAAAATGAAGAAAGTGGTATTCAGCAGGAATATCAGAATCATTTAAAATACATGGAGTTTGAGAAGCTGGATGGGACAGCCTATTGATGACGTCTTGCTAAACAGTTGGAATCCAAATCACGTGAAACTACAGTTTCAGGTAGCTGTCATCAGTGTTGGATATAAAGTCGTTGATCATTCGAGAATTCCCTGGTACTATTAATTTCAGCTCGATCTTGTCGATGGGTCCCTTCTGAAGAACAAAAATGCTGCGATTGCAAGGGATTGTTCTATTGGAAAGAAATTCCTGTCAGCTATAGATCGGTGGTGTTTAAAAAATATTTTCGTGGAAAATGGAACTGTATACTTCAAGGATAGTGCATCTTATTTGAAGAGCTCATAACAGTGACAGGGAACAAAGGGACGAGAGACACAGGAACCAAGGAATATGGAAACCGGTTACTGGTATTCAGCAAAATCAGGAGCAGTCATGCAAAGCTTTTATCACATTAGCACATTAGTAAATTAGGCTTCCATCTTCAATATTTCTTCTTCTTTGATACTTTTCAGCACCTTGATTGCTTCTCAATATCGCTTGTGGGGAACTTGTCATTCAACAAGAAAGATACAATATCCCTGATAGAACCTTTAAAATACCTTTTAAAAAGGGGGTTCACGTGTTTCCTGGAATAATTTGTTTTTGAAATCAACGGATAAAACTGGTGGGCCTTTCCATATTCCCTGTAAGCAACAAATCCCTTCTTTTCCAGTATTTTCAATACTGTTGCTACAGTCGTATAGGCTGGTTTCGGATCATCAAATTCTTCCAGGATATCTTTAATAAAACCTTTCTCCAATTGCCAGAGAATGTGCATGATCTGTTCTTCTGCCCTTGTTAGTTTCATTTCACATTTGATAATTCTCAATCAAATATACTATGTTTTTAGTAATTATTACTATTTTTTTAGTAGATATTTGAACAGTTCCTGTAGTTTGTCGGTTAAATCATACCCCGACAGGTTTTTGCAATGATTATTCCGTTTTTATAAAGGAACAGGTTGGATGGGATAGACTGATAGCATACTTTTTTGCAGCAGCATTATTCCACTCCTGGAGTCCGGATAATTGATGCCCGCAGAGTTTATCATCACCAATAGCTTCATCCACCTGGCTTTGTTTTTATCCAGTGATACCCCACTTTGTCAAAACCTTTCAGGTCAAAAAATTAACATTCCAGGTTTGCAAAGTAATATTCACATCCGTTTTAATGAAGTGCATAAACAAAGGTTTCTAGTGGATGCTATTTGTATTTATACCGGCGCTTGCTTTAGTCAAAAATCAATTGAATTTCTTGACTTTAGCCTTGTTTTTTTGTAGCTTTTATTGATTTTCCTTAAGGTAAATAGTACCAATTCAAAAAGAGGATTGCTATGAAACCTATATGGACCCGCATTATGTTTGCTGTCCTGATTTCTTCCTGTGCGGCAAACAGAATTGACCACCTCACCACTCCTGATCAACTTTCAGAAATCAAATCCGGACATTTTAAGGGAAGTGAAATTGCCTGCGCATCTCCAGGGATTCACTACCCTGGCCATAATGACAAAGCTTTTCGTTCAGGACAATCTCCAAAGCACCGGCCTGCTGAACTGGCACTTCACAAATCACGGAAGACAAAAAACAACATTTCTTCGGCCAGGACAAGCAGAAAACAAGTAAAAAATATATTGCTGTATCGCGAACGCCTGGGTGAAAATATCGCCATGGACCTTCCTGAAATAAACCTTCCTGAAAAACAAAAACCCAATACACCAGCCTTTTCGCTAGTAACACTAAATCAAAAGGATAAAGATAAGACTGTTAGTAATAAATACCCGGCAAAAAACAGGATACCGGTTCTCATTCATATAAATCCAAATCAGCCAAAACTTCAACCATATCATAAATGGGAAAGCTTTATTTATTTAACAGTGATATTGGCCGGATTATTATCACTTACCGGATTTAGAATTACCCCTGATCTTGCCGGCAATATATCATATTGGGCAGCCCTGAATCCGCGGAAAAGCAGATTTATTATATCGGTCATCCAGATAATGACAGGTATGGCAGGATTAATAATAGGAATGAAACTTGCTTATATGGGAAATCATTTTTCCGATCTTTCAAAAAGTATTGTGGCTGCCACCTTTCTTACATCAGTACTATTGTACCCGGTAAGGAAATCACGAATAAGATTACTTAAACGCACCTATTTCAGACAAAAAATCCACGACCTGGTGTTATTTTTTTCAGGCTTGATGTTTATGGTCTATGCCGGCAACTCTTATTCTAAACAAATTAATTCGCTGACCAATCTAGGAGGTAAACAGGAGTTTAGGGATCAGCAGGAATATGTTCAACTGGAAAAAGATCAACCACATGATCCGACGGTATTTCTTCAGAACGCAAATCTGGAACAGGATAAACCTGCCACACCACCAAAGGATAGGTGGAACGTCGGGCTAAAGGCCTTTTTTACAGTACTGGCAGCTGTCCTGTTAGGATTTGGCGTCGCTGCATTGTCCTGTGAGCTTTCCTGTTCCGGTTTAAATGGATTGGCAATTATTGTGGCTATTTTGGGAGCCGCGCTTATTGCCTTCTTTTTATATTTCTCAATGAAGGCAATTTTTAATCCAAAACATAAGCGAACCAAAAGCCTTTCTCCGGCCTGATTCCAAGCTCCATTTTCAGCAAGGCACCCGGCCTACAAATTAAAATTCACACCCATCATAATATGTGGCATGAATTCAGGCTGGTAAATGGCCTTGTTGGCGTCCCTGTACTGGAAAGGAAGATCATTGTTCTGATTATCATTTTCGGCGTTAACATTGTCATTACCCGGGCTATAAGAAGTATCGTGCCCGGTTAAGGTACCCGGAACATAAAAATCCAGGCCATACCCGATAATTAACGAGATATTTTTCGACATACTGAAATAATGCTCAATTCCTGCGCCAATTCCCCACTGGTGGGAGGTTACGTCAAATACTTCATTTCCGCCCACATAATCGAAATGACCCTTGAAAGTGGAAAACCTCGGGCCAAAAACAATAAATGAATGCTCGATACCGAAAACCTGCCTGGGTCTTAGGAAATCCAATCTCATATCAAATGAACCGCCTTTTTTTTCGGGTTCACCATTGGTGGCATTATTGATAAATATACGACGGGCATCTGCGGCATTGCCAGGGTTCATGAAAGTATAACCCGCCCCAAAACGGAGCTCAAATGGAAATTCTCCTGGAAAATTAAATACAGTAAGATTTGCCTGAAAGCCGAATCCACGGGTGTAACCAGTCATAAATCCAGCCCGGGCTTTTAAAGGTGTCTTACTCTGTTCCTGACAGTATGAAATTGAATCCAGACATACAAGAATCACCGCAAAAGCCAAAAATTTTTCTGATGTTTTCATATTACAAATTATACCTAACGGTTTAATGAATAAGGATATATTTTATAACGAATAAATGCTTCCGATATTTTAGAGGATAATTTTTAATTCTCTGAATTAAAACCTGAGACAATCATCAAATAAAAAGCCCGGAAAATTTCCTGAAAGGTAGCATTAAGAATAACCCCCTAGCGAATGGGCCCGCTTTATGCTATTTTTGCGTCGGGGATGGATCCTGAACCGTTGATAATCTCCTGCACAATCCGGGTAACCGTTCTGAAATCAATTTTTCCTGTGCTCATCATAGGTAACTCCCTGATAATGATAAATTGTTTCGGAAGGGCAATGTTGGGTAACTCGGTTCCCATCTTTTTAAGAATCTCTGTTTTGTTTACTTCGATGGTGACTGTGGCAATAATAGATGCCCCCTTTTTCTCATCTGACACCTCAACAACACAGCAGGATACCCCGGTCGGAAGGTACTTTTCAAGCGTATTTTCAACCTTGACAAGAGAAACCATTTCCCCTCCCACCTTGACAAATCTTTTGAACCTGCCGGCGTGCCACAGGTAACCATCTTCATCCAGGTATCCCATATCCCCGGTATTGTACCAGCCATCTGCCAGTGATTCTGCAGTAAGTTCCGGATCATTATAATATCCCTTCATTACAAGGTCGCCTTTTACTAATATCTTACCCACTTCCCCGATACTGCATTCTTCTCCCGTCTCAAAATTCTCAATCCTCACCTGCACATTTGGAATGACCTTCCCAGTACTTCCGGGTCTGTTAAATTCATGTGAATTGACTGAAATAACCGGAGATGTCTCGGTGGCACCATATCCCTCGAGAAGCGTGACTCCATGCTTTTCCATATACCCATCCCTAAGTGTATCCGGACACTTATCTGCACCGGCTACCATTAACCTGAGCGTTTTAAAATCCCCGGGTTCGGATTTATGGAGATACCCCCAGAAAAAGCTTGGCGTTCCTACCATGATAGTGGGTTTTTCTTCCCGTGCAATCTGGCTGACAGTTAGAAAATCCAATGGATTCGCATAGGTCACCATTGTCATGCCGTAACAAAATGATACCCATAGATTTACCGTTAATCCAAATATATGGAAGAAGACAAGATTGGCCAGAATAATATCAGAATCACTGATGTGCACATAGTTACCAAAATTTTCTATGTTTGAGGCTATATTCCTGTGGCTCAACTGCACAGCTTTGGGATCTTTTTCACTTCCGCTCGTAAACAGGATGGCCGCTGTATCGTTTTCGTTGCCTTTATGAATAGTTTTCAGGAGAGTATTTACCGGCAGTTTTGTTTTTAAAGCTGCCTTAAGTTTATCTCCCAGGCTGACACCTTCCATGATGTCTTCAATCAATACCATCCCTTCAATTACCGGGCACCCGATCTTTTCCAGCAGTGCCCTGGAAGTTATAATTGTTTTGAATTTGCATTTTCTCTGTGCATATTTTGCATTGCCCTCCGCACCGGTGGAATAATTTATCATAACCGGTATCCTGCCGCTCATCAATGCTCCAACAGTAGCCAGCGCGCAACCTGCAGATGTTGGTATCATAATTCCAATAAAACCCGCATCGTACTTTTTAAATTTCGAACTCAGGATCAATGCTCCGATCAGGGCCCTGGAATAGGTAACACTTTTCTGCGTTGTTCTGTCGATGATTGCAAACTTCTGCGAGTGCTTCTTTGCCATCCGGACAAACTGCTGATGAAGTAACATAACGACAAGTTTTGGTTAAAATGGTTTTCTCCAGTTAGGCAATATAACGATTTATTTCAAATTAAATCATCCTCCCACAAAAATTGATCATTCAACATAACATTTCTCATCATTGTTCATTATTCCCTGACCCTGCTGTCGCGGTTCTTAAACACAGGGATTCTTTTGGTTCCGGCACTATTTATAACTAAAACCCATGGTACAAAAAAGATTCCAGCACAATTTGCATGGATGCAGAACTACACAACTGCAAAACTTTTTTCTTTCGCTGCAACCCTTTTATAATTATCTTGCCTTTACTATTAAAAATATTATCGTTGAGCTAAAATCATTTTCTATGAAAAATATACTATTTATACTTATGTTTTTGTCGCATGTTTTGACAGCAAAGGCACAGAATGTGCAGGATCTTTTCCGGCCTGATGTGCCGGTTACCTGGTATGGGATTGATTATTCCCATTGCAAACTGATCGGCAGTTTCGCTGAATTCGCCGATGCTGGTAGAAAAAGCACCTGGCAGATCAGGGATAGCTATTTCCCGAAATGGAATGCCATCATCATGCAAGAGCCTGCCAAATATGATGTAAGGGGAATGCTCAGAAGGGGTGATATGGGATTTGACCTGGAAATGATCACTAACATAAATGCTCAAACACCGCTTGCAGAAATGGAAGTTTTCATGCCGGTAATATTCTCTGCGGAGAATCTCCAGTCATTTGTAAATCAATATGACTTTAAAGGCCAGCAAGGCATTGGCATTGTGTTTATAGCCGAATCGCTTAACAAGATAATGGATGAAGCATGGTACCATTTCGTGGCCATCGATATAAAAACAGGGAAGGTAATATTGCATGAAAGGATGAGGGGCCAGCCAAAGGGGGTTGGACTCCGCAATTACTGGGCCAATTCAATTCATTACGTTATTCGCAATATCCAGGAATATTATTACTGGGAATGGAAGAAAAGGTCAACTTCAGGCAATATTCAGATGTAACAAATTAGTTATGCGGTTCTGCAGTTCTGCAGTTATGCGGTTCTGCAGTTCTGCAGTCGTGCAGTCCCACTCTTTCAATCTCCCACTCTCTCAATCCTTCACTCGCTCCCTCAGGACACTCAGTTATCTCCCCTGACCTTTAAAATTGATTAAATTTGTTATCAGAAGTCTATATTTCAAATTATAAGCGCTGATCAATTTTCCCATCCGGCATTATGAGTTGAATTACTAATCCAAATAAAAAAATCATGGCAAATTTTAATCAGATTGCAACTTTAACCATTGATGACAATGGGGATGGTATCGGTATTGTCACGAATTTCGATATCGGTTTCAACCAGGGAGCCAATTCAATCATTGCGCATATAACCTGTGGAGTTAATTACGTCGATAATAGCCCGGTTTTTGCCTTTTTTATTTTCCGGCAGCCTAAAAAACTCAAGATTATTCTTGAAAATACTATCGATTCTTCCGGCCCGACAAGCCGGGAAATCGTGCTTGAGAATGCTGTTTGCACCGAATATTTCGAGAAGTATGATATGCAACACCAGGTGTTTGATAACGTAAACGATTTACTCGCTGTTATCACAGTAAAAGCAGATAGCGCCAACCTGGGTTCGGCAAGTCTCTCTACAAAATAGCAACTTCCTGTGAGGGAAAACTATTGCGTTCATAATTCCCTGTGCAGCCCATTTGGGCCTCAACATCATTTGTTCGTCAATCCCCTGAGATCGTTCATCGGTTCAAGAACAATGGCATCCACAAATAAACATCCGGGTGATCCTGTATTCGAGGTTCCCCTGTATACAGCCCTGATTGTATGTTTACCTTTACTGAGACTATGCATTGTGCCTAGTTTTATGTCAGTGACAAAATGATGTTCCTGAAAAAGATCCTTGGCTTTCTCCATTTTCTGATCATCCAGCGAAAAATCATAAATGCCGGCATCCCCGCGAGGCCATAAGCGTATATATACAAGATAATTCCCGCTTTCTGAAATTTCAAATGGCAGTAGTAATGATTCTCCTTCATGGCCAGGAATAAATTGCAGACCTTTTTTGTTCGTATATGAATTATCTTCATGTAAACGTACATCAGGAGGCAATTTGTCAGCCGGCATCTCATCAACCTGGATTAGTTTAAAAAGTGGCATCCTTTCACTGGCTGGAGGAAACTCAGGAAAAGAGTTTAGCTCCCCCTGCTGATACCAGAATGCAACCGATGAGAAAATGTCAGGACGTCTGTCGGTATAGGCCTCTGCAAGGCTATAGTCCTCAAAAAATAAGTTTCCTTTGTGCTCAATGGTAAATCTGAGAGATTTTTCAAAAAAAACAGGATCTGTAACATGCCATCGATAGGCAGTTATATGGCTGCCGGCATTCATACCTTCCCAGATGGAAACTCCGTAATTGGGCCTGTTAACAACCCTGAATGCCCAGGCGTCGTTAAAATAATCCTCGGTGCCGGTTCCATGAAGCGTTGGGATTGAATCTCCATCTACATAAAACCGGTCATCACCTTCCCCAAACCAACCCGGATGGCTTGCCCTTACCGATAGTACCGTACCTGCATAATGCCCTTTCCCTTTGATATCAGCAATCAGATAATCACTGCCTGGTTTAACCGGATTCTCCTGGCGATATTGCGCATAGAAATAAGGAACATCCTCAGGAATATCCCTTTTCTCCCATTCAACATACCAATACAAACCCATGGATTCTGATGATGATTCATTTGTAAGCGTGATCCTGGCCGACTTTCTGAACGGCATGGCCCAATAGGAATTGTATGCCCGGCCGAATGAAGAAGTGGATACCCGGGAACTATTTACATTTACCTGCATACCGTGTCCGGCAGCAAAAAAATCACCTAATGGAACTTCTACTGCGGGTTTTTCGCTTCCGTCCCAAAATATCCTGATTACCGCAGATCTTGGAAATCCACGTTCATTGCCGGATGCGGTAAACCAGATGTGGGTGATCCGTCCGGGACCTTCCAGGTCACCGAGTATACGGGTTTGCCCCGGATCAAGATTTCTGGCATCTGCATTGCCGTTTTCCCACGCCGTATCGTAGCTCGATGCTCTTTGTGTAATTGCTCTGTAAGGATACTCCATGGAACCGGAGGGATAATCATTTCTTACTGATGATCTTTTACAGCTGGCCATGTTTATAAGAATCAGTGGGATCACCAAATAAATAAGTCTAAAGGTTTTCATAGTTCATTTATCTAATTCACCCTTAAAAATATAAATAACTCCTTGAAAAGCCCTTTTTTTTCCTGATTTCATCAAAAACTGGTTATTACCTGACTCCATCCTCCTTACTCCTTTCTCATCTCTCACCTCTCACCTCTCATATCTTCCTAGTCCCTCGTCCCTCGTCCCTTGTCTCTAATTCACCCCGCCCAACTCTCCCTGTCCAGGCTCCTGTACTGGATTGCCTCAGCCAGGTGATGAGGATTGATGTCCGGGCTTTCCTCCAGATCGGCTATGGTTCTTGATACCTTGATGATTCGGTCATAGGCCCGAGCCGAAAGCCCCAGCTTTTCCATGGCGTTTTTGAGCATCAGGCTGCATTCCTCACTGATATTGCAGTGTTCCCGCATCAGGGCAGGGGTCAGCTGGGCATTGCTGTGAATGCCTTCATAATTCCGGAAGCGTTCCGTCTGAATGTTCCGTGCCCTGGTCACGCGATTCCTGACAGCTGTACTGGATTCTGAAGGACGCAACCCTGATAGTCTGTCAAAAGGTACCGGCACTACTTCTATATGGATATCAATCCTGTCAAGCAACGGACCCGAGATCCGGTTCAGGTATTTTTGCACTACACCGGAGGAACAAACACAGTCTTTTTCCGGGTGATTGTAAAATCCACAGGGACAAGGATTCATTGAAGCTACCAACATAAAACTTGCTGGATATTGAATAGAAAATTTTGATCTTGAGATAGAAATGCAACGATCTTCAAGGGGTTGCCTCATCACTTCAAGTACCGTTCTCTTGAATTCAGGCAATTCATCAAGGAATAAAACGCCATTATGAGCCAGGGATATTTCCCCCGGCTGAGGAAACGATCCGCCTCCTACAAGGGCTATGTCTGAAATTGTATGGTGAGGACTGCGGAATGGCCTGGAGGTCATCAGTGAAGCATCCTTTCCTATTTTGCCTGCCACAGAGTGTATTTTAGTGGTTTCCAGCGCTTCGTTGAGTGAAAGCGGTGGAAGAATCGAGGGAATCCTCTTGGCTAACATTGTTTTACCGCTTCCGGGAGGACCGATCATCAGTAAATTATGGGATCCACTGGCTGCAATCTCGAGGGCACGCTTTACATTTTCCTGACCTTTAACATCAAAAAAGTCTTCTTGATAATCATTCATGTCATTAAAAAATTCAGAACGGGTATCCACAACAGTGGGCTCAATTTTCAGAGCTCCCGTGAGAAATTCCACGGCCTCATTGATGTGCCGCACACCAATTACTTCCAGGTTATTTACAACTGCAGCTTCCCGGGCATTGTGGGCAGGAAGTATAAATCCTTTAAATCCGCGCCTCCGGGCTTCAATGGCAATGGGTAAAACACCTCTGAATGGCTTTATACTTCCATCAAGGGACAGTTCACCCATTATCAGGTATTTTTCAAGTTCAGCACATAGGATCTGGTTGCTTGCGGAAAGAATACCAATGGCCAGCGGAAGATCATAGGCCGCCCCTTCCTTCTTCAGATCCGCAGGAGCCATGTTTACAATAACTCTTCGCCCTGGCATCCTGTAGTTATTCGACTTAAAGGTGGATTCAATCCTGAACTGGCTTTCCTTCACGGCACTGTCCGGCAAGCCAACCAGGTAAAAACTGGCGCCCTGTATAATATTTACCTCAATGGTAATTATGGCAGCGTTTACACCATGCACAGCCCCGCCAAATGTCTTAATGAGCATAGGAGTGTAGTATTAATTACCACTAACGTTTTCACTTCCTTTTCTAAACTCCTCTTCCGGTAACTTGAATTAAATTTACAATTTTTACAGTCAAAGGCCAAAAAAAACCGGACTATTTTCTTGATTTTCAAAAGAAAAAAGGCAAGGATTCATATATGAACCTTCCTGCTTGTTGCCTTATATGAAACAGGTTGCTCTGCCAATAAATAAAAAAACCCCGGCGGTACACTGTACCGCCGGGGCAGAAAACTCTATCCAAAAACAATAGTCTTATCTGAGAAGCAAAATATCAGTGAGCAGCATGTTGCTGAAAAGCTTTATCAGAAGGGTTCTCAACACTGAATTCAAATCTTTCATTATTCCTTTTTACCCGGAATTCATTCATGTGTTCCATATCCTCTTCCATATAGGTATAATCCAATACCTGCTCCATATCCAGGAAGCTTAGGTTGGCATTCTGCCTGACCTGCACATAGAAGTCCCACTTCTTATCTGCCAGCCTGCGGTTTGCAAATGGACCGGCATGTGCGCAATTTCGGGCTATCACTTCAAATTCGTTCCAGGAAATAACCTGGTTGGCGCAATTATCATAACTTTTTATCATTTCTGTAATTTTTGGAGGCAAGTGCAAGCCATCTGAAAAGTTTGAAGGCAGTTGCCCGGTTGTTCTGTATAACTTTATTTAATTCAATTACTAAACGTAATAAAATGGCTGATGTTGCAGGTGATTTGCCAAAAAAAGTTAATGGATTCTTTTTTTACTGATGTCCGGCAAATACCTCTATGAGGGCTTAAATCCCTCACCCAATGCAACCTCTAAGAGAATGTGAGAGATGGTAATATTATTTTTTTATATGCAGGTTATTAGGATTGTAGGCCACACTTGCTCTTTTGTATGTGCATAATTTGCCTTTGCCTGCAAAAGAATCATAATCACTGCTAGCGCATGATCCATCAAGAATGCTTTTTACACAGGTGATCTGCTCGACAATAAAATTTTTGTCGACTGCATCTCCATGTCCCGGATACAGGTTGTCGAACTCATGTGCCCTGGCATTGATCTTTTCAAGCGATTGCAGGTAGACTTCCAGGGGAAGGGTACCGTCAATGTGAAGCCATACCAGTGAATTGTCGTTATCGCCTGTAAACAGCATCCTGTTTTCCCTGTCAAGCAAACATATCTCCCCGGCCGTATGCCCCGGGGTAAATATAACTTCAAGCTTTCTTCCTCCCAGGTCAAAAACCTCACCGTCAGTTATCGGGATCATTTTAGTAGCCTGGTGGTTCAGTGTATCTTTAAACAACTCGTTTTCAGGAATTTTTGCACCGCCTGTCATTATACCTGCCGCGCCCCCGCTCTTTTTTGGCAGACTGTTATACCCGGTTGCCATAGCCATGTCATCCGGGTTAATATAAACTTCCCTGAACTGGTAATTTGCCCCTGCATGGTCAGGATGGCCATGGGTTATCACAACGATCAGCGGCAAACTGCTGAAGGTTTTAACAAAATCCCTGATATTCGCCACTCCCAGGCCATTATCAATGAGCATGGCCTTTTGATTACCGATTATGAGGTACATATTGTCTGCGCCATGGTCGCTGATCCTTATTACATTTTCACTTATCCTGGTTGTGGTGAACCATGAATCCGGTGCATATTGAGTGCTTTCTGAAGATCCGGAAACAAGCAAAACAGTTGAATTGACTATATTATTTAAGGAGTTGCTGAAAGTGCTGGCCACAACGGAAGAGGGTCTTGCATCAACAACGGCAATGGACTTTCCATATGGTACAATGTCGTGAGGCACTGCCTGCGAAAAAACCAGCATAAAATTCAGACACGCCAGGAACGAAATTGAAAATATCCTTTTCATCATCTTGATTTTTAATCCATAATCCTGTAAAAGGTAGTGAGTTAAATAATCAATATCAATAAATATTGAAAAATTTAAAATATTGTTACCGAGTAATTCTTAATGATTATTTCAGCAGTATTTTTCCATTATATGTTTTTCGTCCGTCAGTCAACCTGTACATATATATTCCCGGGGACAGGTCAACCACCGATACCGGTACTCCTGAAATTATCCTGTGTTCAAGCACCCGCCTGCCCTGACTGTCAAACAGCCCGATCGTTGAGGCCGGGGACAAGCCGTCCGACTCGAATACAACATATTCCGAGGCCGGGTTGGGATAAACCAGGATTTGACCTTCTGGAATTGCACGAACCGGCGTGAACGTATGTTCAGAATAATATAGGCTGATTTTCAGGGAATCCAGCCATGTATTTGAAGAAACATCCCATGAATAAACATTATTCTCGATCCAGATACCATTCTCATTATATTTCAATTCTCCTTTTATATCATATACCCACTCTTGCAACTCGTTGTCCCAAACAGAATATATTTCACCCATAGGTGTTCCGTAAATATCGTAGGAATAATCCGCCTTATCCGTGGGAACAAACAGGGAGGTGCCGGCAATCCATTCATAAATGATCCGTGACAAAGGACTTCCGCTGCTGGTATATTCAGATTCGGTTTTGGACAATCCAATCCATTTTCCCACGCCTAGGTCCCAATAGTAAAACTCCGATAAGGTCTCGAGGCCATGCGATTCCATTGCGTAAATTTTCTTATAATTGCCTATCCATTGCTGAGTGGCAAAATCCCAATAATATTCCGTCAATGTAATCGTGCCATTCGAATTATACACATGGTCGCGCTGGGTTCCCGAAACAGCAGTATTCGTATTCACATCATAGGATATCGCTGTAAACAGGGTTTCCCTTCCCTTGTCATCAAATAAATATTCCTGCCGATTGGAAAGGATCCACGATCCATCGCCTTCAACCCACTGATAGCTAAGTTGAAGGTATAACTGCCCGTCCTCATTGTACAGGCTTCCCTGTTTCTCATATTCAATCCATTGCCCTGAACCTGGGTCATAAAGGTAATCCATATATGAAACAAGTATCCCTGCCACATCAAATGTATTTTCTTTTTTATGGGACGGGATCCACTGATTGTTTGTCAAATCCCAGTCATAGCTCACAAGCAGGGTATTTCTGCCTCCTCCATCATAGCCGGATTCAAATTTTGCCTGTCCTATCCATTGGTTGGTTGCCGTGTCTCCGAAATAATAAGCATAAAGGGTTTGAAAAGAGTTGGCATAAGCCCTTTCATCCCTGTAAATATTCAGCCAGCGATTCCGTGCCGCATCCCATTCATAATATTCATATCCGATATCCATTCCATGCTCATCCCAGAAATTGGCTGATTTATATTGGTTTACCCATTCACCTGCTGTTGAATCCCATTTCGTCAGCAGGGTGGATGTTTGTTTTCCGGCATTATTGTAAGTATAGGTTTCCCTGGAAGATTCCTTCCAAATGCCGGCCTTTTTATCCCACCGGAGATAGGTCCGTAGGTTGGGCAGGCCTTGCTCATTGTAAGTGAAAATATATTTTTCGCCACGTATCAACTGCCCGGCTTCTTTATCCTGTATCTCATAGACTGCGCTGTCAAGTCTCTCATCAGAAGACCAGGTGGATTTAAGCTGTCCGGCAGGTATTGGAGGATGCAACTGATTGATTTGAGGCCTAACAGGAATTTGTTGATTTAATTCAACCTTGGTGGCCTGCCCATGTGTATGATGGGAAAGAATCAGCAGGAAAACGATTGTAATAATGGAAGGAATTGGTTTCATAGGGTTGACTCAGATTGGGCGTAAAATAAAAATTCTCTTTAATTCCAAGTTAAATATTTTTTTTAACCGATTATGATATATAGGACAAAAACAATCCCCTGGTTTACATTTATCTGTGAAACCAGGGGATGGTAAGGAAGTACTACAGGACAATTTATTTCTTAAATCAGTATCTCCTTCTTCTTCTTCCCAGTTTTTCATTCCGTTCAGTGCGTTTTTCCGCATCCCTAAGCCATCCGCACCCACACTGGTCGATATCGAAGCGGTCACGGCAGCCGAAATGCAGGTTGACGCCAAACCTCACATTCACGTTTTTTGCGCTCATGGGCCAGAAGAAACCCAAAATATTATCGCTTACCAGGTAGACCTGCACTGGCGATCGTCCATACCCTATGCCAATGCCAACATTGCTGATGCTCCGGTTCATATAGGACCAGCTCAGGCTGGCCTCCATGTTTTCCAATGGCCGGGTTATAAGGGAAGCAGTAACCGAAGTTTGTATTTTTACGGGCAGAAACCGGTTATACAGCACCAGGTTTGCATCGAACTTTTTATTTAGCTTATAGGTTGCTCCCAGGTAGAGCTTCGGGTCGAGAAAATATGCATACGAATGATACCCAAGATCAGACTGGACATTGGCGTTCAAAGCATCAAAAACATCCCATAAAAACCTGTCTGAAATCATGGAATCAGCTCCCGGTCCCGTGTACAGGTAATCACCTTTCATCGAGTAATTCGTAAGGTTGCTTCGATACCAGATCAGTCCCAGGTCTAGCAGGCTGCCTGAAAAGGTAAGTTTATTGCTGTACTGATAGATAAATCCCAGGTCAAAGGCCAGACCCGGATTTTTCCTGTTAAAGGCAAAACTGCCAAAGGTGTTACTGTAATAATGATTAAACCGGTAAGTGCCATTGCCCTCAACTGACATTGAATAAGGCAGGGAGCTGTTAAACCCGGCATCGGTTTCAAACGCCAGGTCGAGCGTGTTTTCCCGCGTGTACATCCGTATATCGCTTGAGCCGGTTGTTATATTCAGTTTGCCGAAAAGAAGCTTGGCCTTGATACCTGCTGTAAGTGCATTGCTTTTCACTTTAGACACCCCTATGGCATATTCCCTAACATGATTGTAGAATACGCCTGTCCCTTTCAGATCGATCCACTGCCCCTCAAACGGTGTGTTTCCCTTCAGGCCAAAGGCTACAAGATCACGGGAGTATAAGGAAGCCAGGTTATCTTTTTCCTGTATTGTGAAGGTATAGTAATAGTCTTCTTTCTGGAGTCCCACTGCCAGGATGGTAGTATGCACTTCCGAAGTAGCTATGTTCTTAGCGGCCAGCCTGGTCAGCACACCATCAGCGTCCAGGGTATACCCGCCCGGTGCCTTATTTAAAAGCTGATTCGCCGTGAATCCGCTGTTTGAAGCGTGCATATGAATGGAGGATAAGGCAGGCAAGCCAATGAAAAGCTTGCAGCCATTCTGAACGGCCGGATTGATAAAATTGGATTCCGGCAAAGAATGCATGAAAAACAGGGTGTTGCTTTGTTGTGCCTGCAGTTCGGTAAAGATCAGGGAAAGGATCAGCCAGGAAAGGTTTCTGATCAGTTTAAGCATGCCGGAAGGGTTACAATTCACTTGTGTTAAACAGCAATTCAATCCTTGCCCCAATATGAAGGTTAAACTTATATTCATTAAGGAATTTCACCCATTGGATATCCGGCCGTGTAAGGTATATCCTCCCTTTGACCATTACGCTTCGGATCGAGGACAATTTGCCGTTGAAATCCGCTGGCATGGAAACCGTTAACATGCTTGTGGATGGATCCGTTACAATTCCATCGCTATTTAATGCAGCCGGATTAATTAAACGGGGTCCGCTGATAAAAGCAGAATCAAGCGCTGTGGAGCCCGACATGAAATAAACCTGCACCATGGCAGACGTAGGATATCCATTGCTGAGCAAGATAATGAATTCCACAGATTTCACCTTCCCCTCAGGATCTTTGATCAGATTGAAATTCAGGGAATCTGAGAATGAAAATTCGATGTAGGACTCATTGATCGGATATAAAACTCCTTCGTAGTAGAGCGAATCCCCCGATGACGGACCCAATGTATCGAGTGATTCAAGATAATTATTTATATCAGTATCGTATGTTCCAATGGGTACCGAATACCGTGAGTTTATTTCCACGGAATCTGAAATATTCAGGATGTTCTTGTCAATGCATGAAACCGCCATTAATAGCAGCATCAGGGCAGGAGCATATAACCGTATGCGTTCCATCTGATTAAACTGTTGTTATTACTGAATCATTCGTAAGTTAATCAAATATTTAATTCGATGTAATGAATCAGGGAATGTATCACCTTGATATGAATTTCCTGTGACCGGTCGGCGTAAGCTGTTTTCGGCGCCCGGATTTCCACATCGCAGAGTGCTGACAACCTGCCTCCCTCCTTGCCGGTAAGTCCAACTACCTTCATTCCCCTGGTTTTTGCCTCAGAGGCTGCCCTTACCACATTTTCAGAATTGCCGCTTGTGCTGATGGCAAGCAACACATCCCCGGCCTGCCCGATAGCTTCAACGTACCGCGAAAAAATATGTTCAAATCCAAAATCATTCGCAGTACAACTCAGGTAAGACGGATCGGAAATTGAAAGAGCCGCAATCGGCCTTCTTGAATTCCGGAATTGCCCTGTCAGTTCCTCGGCAAAATGCATGGCATCGCACATCGATCCGCCGTTTCCGCAGGACATGATCTTATGTCCTTCCTGCAATGCTTTCACCATCAGCATGGCAGCATTTTCAATCCTGATGAAATGATTTTCATCCGCAATAAAAGAATCCAGCACATGCTTTGCTTCCAAAAATTCCTGTTTGATCAAGTTCATATCTTTTGTATTTAACGAAGTATTAGTCTGTTTATGATTCAGAAGGCAAATCATCTTCTTCCCCGCCCATATCTTCGCTTTGTATTTCAGGCAGGTATTGATTTACCTCACCGCGGGGAAGTGACTCTACATCACGTAAGCGACGCTGAATGGCCTTTGTTCGTTGCCCTACAAGTTCATCCAGCTGATTTGTGGCAGTATGCAGATTTTTCTGCGCCTTTTCAAGCAGGCCTCCGAATTTGCCAAATTCACTCTTGATAGCACCCAGCACCTTCCATACCTCGCTGCTGCGTTTTTGAATCGCCAGGGTTTTGAATCCCATCTGAAGGCTGTTGAGAATAGCTGCCAGTGTGGTGGGACCGGTAACCATAATGCCAAAATCGCGCTGCAGTTGTTCCATCAGGTTTGTGCGCCGGATCACCTCAGCGAACAACCCTTCGAAGGGCAGGAACAGTATACCGAATTCAGTCGTGTTGGGAGGATCAATGTATTTTTCCTGAATATCCCTGGCCATTTTGCGGATCACATTATCCAGGTTCTTGCTGGCCGCTTCAATGGCTTCTGCATCCGCCAATTCATATGCTTCGGTAAGATGATGATAGGCATCCTGCGGAAACTTGGCATCAATGGGCAGGTAAACAAATCCGTTATCATCCTCCTTACCGGGAAGCCTGATGGCGAACTCAACCACCTCGGCCGATCCCTTTTTGGTTTTCACATTGGCCTCGTATTGCTGGGGAGCCAGCACTTGCTCCAGTAACATCTCAAGCCTAACCTCACCCAATCCGCCACGCATTTTCACGTTGCTCAGCACCTTTTTGAGACCGCCAACATCCTGCGCCAGCGTCTGCATCTCTCCCAGACCTTTCTGCACGCTTTCGAGCTGGCGGCTGACAAGGTCGAACGACTGGCCGATCCGCTCATTCAGTGTCTTCTGAAGCTTTTCCTCCACCATCTCCCGCATTTGCTCCAGTTTCCTTGCTGTATCAGCCATCAACTCATTCTGCCTGTTTTCGAGCATGCCAAATCTTTCTTTCAGCTGATCCCGGTTTGAATCGGTAATGACCTGAAGCTGGTCATGCTGGGCTTTTGATATGGTATTTAGTGTTTCCAGGAAGGAAGTCTGAAAATGGCTCAATGTAACGGCAAGCTCATGCCGGTTAGATTTCACCTCTTCGCGAATCGCATATTCAAGCTGGCTCGTGCTTTTCTCAAGCCTGTCGAGCCTGATCTCCAGGTCGCCTGACATTTTTTTGGGCACTGATCTGAATTGAATCAGCAAAATGATAACCGCCACAACCAGTATTGCCCCTGATAAATAAATCTCCATCTGCAAAGGTCTCTTCAATGAACATGATTTTGTCCATTATACTATTGATATTACTTCAATTGTTCTAATTTTATGAATATGTCCAGACCTCTAAAGATAAGAAATTATAAGCTAACCATTCATAAATGCTATACAAATGAAAGTCAATCCATCACGCAGAAAATTCATCCGGCAACTGGGAAGCTCTTCGCTTTTGCTTGCTGCCGGCACGCTGAAGACACTGGCAGCCGATGAAAAGAATGAAGAACGGATTATCGCCTATACCAAAAGAATCGGTCCCAATGATAAGATTCGCATTGCATGCATTGGCATGGGAATTATGGGAAATGCCGACACCGATTCAGCCCTGAAGGTTCCCGGCGTGGAACTGGTTGCTGTTTCTGATTTATATACAGGCCGTTTGGAACGGGCGAAGGAAAAATATGGAAATAACGTTTACACCACCCGGGACTATCGTGAGCTCCTGCAAAGAAAAGATATCGATGCAGTGATTGTTGCAACCAGCGATAACTGGCATGCACGGATTACAATCGACGCCCTGAACAGCGGAAAAGCAGTATATTGCGAAAAGCCGGTGGTTCAGAAAATTGCCGAAGGCCTGCCAGTGATCCAGGCACAACAGAAAACCAAAAAGCCCATGCAGGTTGGAAGCCAGCGCGTTAGCAGCATTGTATACCGCAAGGCAAAGGAACTTTATAAAGGGGGTGCAATCGGACAGCTTAATTGCATAGAAGCTTCATTCGACAGGCAGGATGCACTGGGCGCATGGGAATATACCCACCCCACCGACGGATCAGCCACAACAGTCGATTGGAATCGGTATATTGAGGGTATGCCTGAAATTCCCTACGATGCAAAAAAATTCTTCTGGTGGAGAAATTACAGGGATTTTGGCACTGGCGTTGCCGGTGACCTTTTTGTTCACCTTCTTTCCGGAATTCATCTCATGACGGATTCCTTCGGACCCAGGAAAATTTTTGCTTCCGGACAACTTTGCTATTGGAAAGACGGACGCGATGTACCCGATGTAATGACCGGTATAATGGAATATCCCGAAACAAAAGAACATCCTGCATTCCAGGTGATGCTGCGGGTTAACTTTGTTAGCGGTATTGGGGATAAGGGACTTACCCGGTTTATCGGAAGCGAAGGCGCTATTGAAATGGTGGATAACGGATTCAATCTTACGCACAGCATCATGTCAAAGGCCCCTGGCATAGGTGGCTGGGATAGTTTCAATACATATCCTGCCGCCATGCAGGAAGAACTGATGAAACAGTACAACCAGAAATATACCCGGGAAGAACAGAAGAGACCGGTTGTTGCACCTGTAAGTTATGTGGCACCTGAAGATTATGATGAACATGTGGAGCATTTCATCAATTTCTTTGATGGCGTACGCGAAAACAAACCGCTGGTGGAAGGGCCGGAATTTGCATTCAGGGCAGCAGCACCTTGCCTTGCCTGTAACGACAGCTATTTCCAGAAGAAAATCATCAATTGGGACCCGGTAAAAATGATGGTTGTGTAAAATTTGTCTTCTCTTTACCGGATATCGCAGAGACAAGGCAATGCCTTGTCTCTGCGATTTTTACCATAGGGAAGGTAACCGTTATCCCTTAATCGTTTTTGATGCCTCATCCCAGAACACCTGTTTCTGGCGGAAGTACGATTCATTGGCCATGTGACATGCAATGGCAGCATGGTTACCAAATACGGCATCCTGTACTACGGGTTTTCTGCTTTTTACTGCCTGGAAGAAGTTGTATAAATGCGGTACCATGTCATCATAATCATGCCCGCGCCAGGAGGTCTGGTCATACATGGGTTCCTTGCCAACGGGCGGCATGTTGTTTTCCCTCCATTTGCGCAGGTACTCTTCCCGCATGGCCCGGGGAAATCCGGAAACATAATAACTCGGGGCAAGGTCTATGCCGGGTTGGGGAGAAAGCTGCATGTTAAACTCCTGAAGGTCGAGAATACCCTTGGGTCCCATGAAACGGGCCAGCTCAACGGTTTCAGTGCCCAGTCCCAACCGGACATACACAGGAACACCATGGTAATCGAATAATACAGTGTGCAGGTCAGGCATATTACGACCATCCTTAAACCTGAAAATTCCACCCAGCGACTGCGCTGACCTGGGAATTTCATTCCACCCCAGGGTATACATCATCCCACATATCAGATGTACCATCAGGTCACCACCTACACCGGTTCCATATTCCTTCCAGCAACGCCAGCGCGTAAAATGCAGCTCATTGAAAGGGATTTGCGGAGCTGTGCCCAGCCAGGTCTTCCAATCAAGGGTGGTAGGTGACAGATCCGTCGGAGGCGGATACTGCCATGCTCCGGTCGGATCATTCCGGCCCAGCGTGAGCTCAACATTTTCTACCTCACCAATCGCACCTGAACTATATAATTCCCTTGCCTTTTCACAAAGCACGGAACTTACACGCTGTGATCCGATTTGCACAATGCGGTTATACTTTTTGGCGGCATCCACCATTTCAAAACCATCTGCGACAGTATGCGACATGGGCTTTTCACAGTAGACGTCCTTGCCTGCAGCACAGCAGTCAACAACCACCTGTTTATGCCAATGATCCGGCACTGCAGCAATGATACAATCTATATCTTTCCGGTTCAGAAGGTCTTTGTAATTCCGGGTGGTGAAAAGGTCCGGATTTCCCGTTAATTCCTTTGCAAGCGTATGGCGTCCATCATATAAATCAGCAGCACCTGCACATTCCATTCCGGGTAGAGACAAAGCACCTGTTAAAAGACCCGATCCCTGCATGCCCACTCCAATAATGCCAAAGCGCATTGTATCTCCTGCTGCATTTTTTTTCACTGGCTTGTAGGCAGGATGAGCATCCAGCTGTATGTTACTGGCAGCCAGAAGTCCCCCTGTTGCCAGGGCGCCTGTCTGCAGAAATTTCCGACGGCTAAGTTCGTTTTTCATGGTTTCCTTTATTTATTTCTGATTAATTCCTAACCAATGGCTTCATTTCCACCTTGCGGAAATATACCACATCTTCCTTGCCGTGGTTCTGCAAGCCGAAATATCCTGAATCCGGCCTTGGGCCTCTGAAGGGTTCGAAATCAAAATTCCGCTTGGGAACAGGGTCACCTTCTTTGAAATCGGTTACCTTCACGCCGTTTACAAATACGATCACACGCGGTCCATCGATGGTGATCTCTGTGGTATTCCATTCTTTTCCTGGTTTGCCGGGTTTTGCCAGGGGTTTTGTAAGTGAGTACAGGGTACCTGTATAATGAGTATCATCCTCTTTCGAAAGTTCAGGCATATTGTCTATCTGGCACTCATAGCCATAATGGACAGGCATCCATTCTTCGCGCGGTTCCAGAGGTATTTTAATAAATATCCCTGCATTGCTGTTTTCTTTCTGCATCTGCCATTCAACATGCAGCTTGCAATTGCCGATCTTTCCACCGGTCCAGTAAAGTAATCCCATGCCTCCCTGGGTTTTGATGAGGCCGTCCTCAACGATCATCTGACCAGGTCCCACATGCTTCCATCCGGTAAGGTCAACTCCGTTAAACAACGGTTTCCAATTGGTATCAACAACCGCCTTTTGCGTTTCTGCTGCCGCAACGGCCGGTTTGCAGGACGAAACACCGATAAGCAGTGCAAAAATAATAGCACATGGCACAAGCATTAAAACAATACTTGATTTTTTCATATAATTTAATTTTAGTTTATATAATTAATCATTCAATGAAAATGTGAATCCTTCGTTCTTTTTCGGACCGGTTTTAAAGATCAGCGCCTCGGTAACATAGAGATTTGTACCGGTGGATTCAGGACGCTTTTCACCTTTCACCACCACCCTCAATGTATGATCTCCGGGTTTCAATCCCATAACATGCCATAGGTTGATCCCCTGGTGTTCCTGATTGCTCCAAAAGAAATAGGAATCAATGGTCCTGCTAAACTGTCCGTCGAGATAAACGTCTGCCTTGCCACCGTTCTTAATCCAGTTTCCCATGAGCGTTATGCCTGTGCCATTGAAGTTCACTACCAGCTCATCCCCGGCTTTTCCACTAAATTTCGACTGTGGCTCCTGATCTTTTTTTCCCCAGGGTGTTACCATATAGGTTTGCCAGTTCCCCTTGGTTTGCCAGGATGCTGTTTCAAATATCGAAACCCGGTGATCGAAAACCACCTCAGGGAAAGAAACCTCGAGGGGCGGGGCTTCCGGATGCTGAAATTTTATTTTGATTTGCTTGTCAGTTACTTCTCCGCCCTGCTCCTTTACAAAATCCACAGCATAAGCATAGGTCCTCTCAACAGCCTTATTAAAGCTGTAATTGGTATTGATGAACAGTGAGTCTCCGATATTACTGATTCCGTTCTTCATTTCGGGCGGCAGATTGTTGAATCCCTTGATCACACCCAGCACTGCCATGGCATTCGAAGGATTGCAGTCGGAATCCTGGCCACACCGGGTGGAGATTTCCAGTGTTTTTTGTATATCTCCATCCCCATAAAGCAGGCCCATTACAATATAGGCCCCGTTTAACTTGGCATCGATATTAAACGTGCCACCTGCACCACAAATATCCACATCCCCCCATTTTGCCTCCAGTTCACTCCACGCCTTTTTCCAGTCGGCCGGGTAATGATTATGGAGCGTGATCACATCACGGACAATGGCGGCATAATCACTTTGAGCAGGAATTGATTTCAATGCCGTGTCGATGATAGCCGGGATATTGTCTTCAAAAAAAGCCTCCGCATACAATGCAGCAACAAAAATACCCCCGTAATATCCATCACCGTAATTCATGATATGCCCTACCTTGTCACAAATTTTGATAGCCTGGCGAGGCATGCCGGGACACATAAAACCGACGTAATCAGCTTCGATCTGGAAATCGATATCATCAGCATGAAAATTAAATTCAGGCATTCCCGACTGGGGAGGAAAAATGCTGTCATAATAGTTCTTTCTGGCCTGCACATTGGCATGCCATAACGGATAACCGGCTTTTGCAAACAACTCCTGGAATTTCTTTGCTGGTGCGTCGATGCCATATTTGTCCATTGTCATCAGAAATGTAAGCTGAACATAAAGATCATCCTGCCAGATACTACCCTTGATATCAGCAGGAACCCATTTTATGCTGTCATCATAAATCTTTCCCTGCGCCCTGAATTCTGTTGGCGCCCCATAGGTTACACCGATCATTTTTCCTGCCCAGCCACCGGCTATTTTATCCTTCAGAATTTCAGGAGCGATTGTGCGATATTCATCCTGCCGGCCACACGACCAACTGCCGGCCATACAAAATGCCAGCGCCATAATCCATAATTTCTTCATACTGATATTTTAATATTGAGACTTCGTTACTGGCTGGTGCATCATGCGGTCTTCAATAAAGCGGACCATCTGGTCAACCGGCATTTTTTGCACAACGTAGGTGTGCTTTCCAACAGGACTGTCCTCCCAACCGTTACTGCCATCGGGATTGACCTTGATTGTGCCGGTCACCTGGTCGAAAAATCCCTCCGTCCCATAAACCGCGATCAGCACCGCGGTTTCATCCCAGCTCATGCGTCCGTTTTTGTCTTCCTCCGCCATGGGTATGCTCAGGCGAAATACATCCCTGACGGGACTTTTAGCCACATCCATATTCATCACCCGCAGGCCTGTATGTATTTTCTCACCAATTTCAAATCCGGTGAAAATAACCGGGGTTGGCCAGTTTTCAAAAGCATAGATTGATGCCGTTGAATCTATGTGTACATTGAATTCATTTCCTGATGGAAATCTTCCGGCCATGGAAACCAGCTTTTTCACTTTTTTAAGGATAAGTTCCTTCCCCGACAGGGGGCATATGCTGTCCGCAGTGGATTTAAGCAGGTCTGCAAGGTTGGTCAGAAATCCAACTGTGACGATCGTGACACTGGTATCTGGTTGCGAATACAGTACTTTTCTATATACAGAAACTGCATCAGGCACATCCGAAGTGGACATTACAGTATGCGGATATTTTGCAACCAGCGTATCAGGCCAGTGTTGCGAGGCACTCATACTGACCCCGTGTGATTTTGGCGACCCGATAGGAAGATCGGGCCGGTTAAAATAAATATTCATAATATTAAGGCAGGGAGCTACGAGCTCATACTGATTACTTGACACGGTAGCCAGGATCTCAGCCTTCCCGCTGTCGGCCATGGCATGCAAAAAGGCCAGGGCACCCACGTCATCATAGTCGGGTCCGAAATCCGTGTCAAATATTATTTTAACGGGCTGATTTACAGTCTTGGTTGGGTTACACGCAGTAATTATTGCCAAACATGCGATGGCGAAATGGAATAATCTGAATTTTTTCATTGAGTATAAAAAATATAGTAGGCATTTAAAGTTAGAAATAAAATTGTAATCAGGATGAAATTTTGTGAAATGCATCATTCTTTAAATACCCGGAGAGGATGCATTATGGTAGAAATGAATATCCGTTAAATTCTCCCATTACCAAAACCTTTGCCCCCCGGATACTCTGGTTTTTGATATCCATGATAGCCTGGTTTGCCGCTTCAAAGGCATATTCCTCCACTTCAGGTTTGAAAGGTATTTCAGCAGCAAGGCGGATGAATTCTTCCACATCTCTTCGGGTGACATTGGCAACACTTTTTATTTCCTTTTCCATCCACAGATGTTTTGAATAATCTAAATTCAACAGATACTCCTTATCTCCATCTTCCTTTCGGATGGCATTAATAACAAGCCTGCCTCCCGGTTTAAGGCAATCAAGCGCCTCAACCATGGTTGTCCATACCGGGGTTGTATCGATAATACAATCCAGTTTAACTGATGGCCTGTCCTTCGTATCTCCCGCCCAGGCGCACCCGTTCTGCCGGGCGAAAACACGTTCCCCTTCGCCGCGGGCAAAAACATAAATTGCCGTTTGTGGATATTTATAATTTACGAGCTTCAGCACCAGGTGGGCCGATGCACCAAATCCTGTTAATCCCAGGCTCATCCCGTTCCTTAAATTGCAAAGAGATAAGGAGCGGAAGCCTATAGCCCCTGCGCAGAGGAGGGGCGCTGCCTCAGCATCACTAAACACGGCCGGGATCTTATACACGAAATTTTCATCAGCTACCATATATTCTGCATAGCCGCCATGTACGTCCCTCCCCGTAGCTAAAAAATCGGAACACAGGTTTTCCTGCCCCGTTTTACAATAAATGCATTTCCCACAGGCATGGTAGATCCAGGCTACACCTACCCTGTCGCCAATTTGTATATCTTCCCTGCTGCCTTCATGTTGCTGCACAATTCCAATCACCTGGTGTCCAGGAATTACCGGGTACACCGGTGGCAAGGTTCTGCCTTCTATCTCATCGATCTCTGTATGACATACACCGCAGGCTTTTACTTTTAGCAACAGCTCACCTGAGTGCGCCACCGGCACAGGCAAATCGATCATTTTCAAGGGAGCTGATTCAATTTTTAAATCGGCCTTTTGATCAAGAACCCAGCATTTCATACCTGTTTTACAAAGCCCGGAGATTTAATCAGGCTGCCGGTATTCCGACTGCCCTCATTAGCAAATTCCTTTACCTGGAAAACAAATGCCTGCAAGCGTGTATCAAGGGAGACCGAATCCTGTCCGTCATAGGCAATATTTATCCATGGAAGGTTATTATGATCCTTACGGAATGAATCACTTACCGACGCGATCAATGTGCCCGGCATGCAGGTAAAAGGAAGAATTGCAGCAACCCCGGCAATTCCTCTTGTAGCAAGGTAGGCTGCCGTACCCATCGAAATGGCCGGATCTCCGTCATAATCTTTATGTACATAAGGATTACAAAGACTCAGCATCTCATGGAGAGGAACATTTTTGGCATGATCAGTATCTTTGATTATATCCCGCAAGATGGATTCAGCCGACAAATGCTGGGCAATTCCCTGGATTTTTGATTTTACGAATCCTCGCACATCCTTTTTCCATTTACTGTCACGTCCATACCTGTAAGTTGAATAGGACAGCCATTCAGAAAATGGGGAAAGCAATGTTTCCACGCCCAGTTGTTCAAGCCTGTTTATAAGACCACCATTGCAAAAATCATTGTCGCGCATGAAAATCTCACCAATGACGGCAATCACGGGTTTGCGATGCGACTTATCCGTTGGTATCAGTTTAAATTCGGCAAGGCATTCCGTTAAGGTATCATGAAGCCCTTGTGCACCCCTTTCAATGCATTCAATAGTTTTCTGCAACGATTTTCTGTAGACGCTTTCGGTATTCCCTGCAATCAGCTCATAGGGCTTGGTCTCCTGTTTTAACTTTCTTAGAAAATCAACTGCAACAAAGCCTTTCCATGACAGGAACCTGAACCTGGCCGCATTTTTGCCGGCGACGTCGGCATACGAAGAATCATTGGAAGGGGAGACAATTTCCGCTTTTTCAAAGCCAAGTTTGTCAAATATAACACGCTGCAGATGATTATATTGTCCGAACCGGCAAGGCCCGTTATGATCCGGCATGAAAAAACTCACTTTGGCCGGGTCAACCCCTGGCTCCATCAGTTTTTTCAGGAAGCTTCCCGTGGTGCAAATCATGGGAAAACATTCACGCGACGAAGTATATTGCCGGCCCAGGGCAAGATCCTGTTCAGTTTGCATGGGCAGTACCTCCGACTGTATACCACAACTTCGGGCGGCAGCCGAAATGGCCTTGGCGGCGTCATTCATATGTGGAAAATACAATATACGGCCCTCAACCGGGGATGCGTGGCCTGCCCTGGGTCTGAAAATAACCTCAGGTCTCATGGAGGCAGATTCCGATCCGCGCAAACTTTCCATGAATGCCTCTATTCTCGTGATCATCCCTGCATCTGCAGAGTGCTCGTCAATTTCAAGATGCAAGCTGGGCTTTCCCTTCATTTCCTCGTCCACATAATGTGTGAGAAAAGAATCGGGACCGCATCTGAAATTGCTCATGTAAATGGCATGAAGCCTTTTATCCTTTGCCACCAGCCTTGTGGCTGCAATGATTTTCTGCCCGTTGGGCCAGTACATGCTCCTGTAATCCCCAAAAACATCATTAATGGGCAATTCAAGCATGTCAATCGGGATCGGCATAAAACCATGACCTATAAGCTTCTCCACCAGTCCAAGGTTAAGGAACGGATCAGTGGTATTGTAGGGTCTTCCCAGGATCACTACAGGACGGCAGTCTTTGGGAATATCACTTAATGCTTGTTTTCCAAAATCAACCAAACGTGATTCAAAGGCCATCTGCACCTGATCAGCTTTTAGAATGGCCTTGCGAACGCGATTAACCGGTAATCCGAACCGTTCATGAAAAAATCCGCCTAATTCTTTGGGAAGCGCTGTTTTGAAATGCCTGAAATGCAGTACGGGAGTCAGGATCATCTTTTCGGGAACTGATGATCGCAAAGCCGCTTTTACCATGAATGCATGACTTTGCACCCAGGGACAATTGGTGTTGGAAGTTGGATTTCCCGGCTTTGCTTTAGCATTTACAATAAAGGGCAAAAACACATAATCCACCTTTTGTTCAATGAGGTCCACTACATGACCATGCATCAATTCAACAGGCAGGCAGGTTTCAGTTGTAACTGTTTCAAGCGATTTGGTTACTAGTTTCTTATCAGTCTCGCGGGATAATACGACACTAAAACCGAGTTCCTCAAAAAAGGTCCGCCAGAAAGGAAACTGCTGGTAAAATACCATGAGAGCGCGCGGTATGCCAATTGTTATGGCTTCTTTCTTCTCTGAAGGTTTATAATCCTCCATCAGCATTTCAAGCCGCCTGTTAAAAAGATTTGGAATATTCCCCGGCAGCAGCTTTCTGTCACTGGTTTCATATTTTTCACACCGGCCTCCATAGAACAAGGCTTTCTTTTCTCCGGCAACGGTAACCTTCCTTATTTCACAGTGGTTTGTGCAAGCCTGACATACAAAACTGCTTACTTCATATTTTGTATTTCTCCTGTCAAATCCCTTAAATTTGGTGTTTGCCGATCCGTTAACAGATCGTCTTGCCAGGATGGCGGCCCCGATCGCTCCAGTCACATCAAAATCAGGCGGTATTATAATTCCGGTTCCCAATACCTGTTCAAAAGCGGAAACCACACTCTTGTTGTTGGCCACTCCTCCCTGAAAAAATATCTTTTTACCGATTTTCCTTTCCCCAACCACTTTTTGCAGGTAATTGCTCACAATGGAATAAGCCAGACCACCGACGAGCTTATCTACTTTAACTCCTTTCTGAAGGAAGGAATTCAAATCCGATTCCATGAAAACAGTGCAACGGTCGCCGAGTTTAACAGGACAATCACAGGCCAGGGCCAGGGATCCAAACTGCTCCACTATTTTGATATTCAGCTTCTCAGCCTGTTTCTTTAAGAAATGATCCGGTCCCGGCCGCACATACCTTAT
>CAVQXX010000002.1:0-665774 GCA_963717995.1 uncultured Bacteroidales bacterium | reverse complement strand
AAATCCGTTCAAATCGTTCTATTGAGATACCTGTTTCTTTTATCTCCAAAAGTCCGGTAATTGTGCCATCGCTTTCGCCAAAAGCTTTTAAAATAGAACTGTAAATCGCCGACTGGGAAAAGGTGAAACCAGGGCAGCTTCGAAAGTACTTTACTTTTACAAACTTGTTGGTGGCCGCCAAATGGGTTTTGCCACGGGGGAAATGCCAGAAAAAATTTACCTTCAGGTTTTAGAAAGTTTTTTACAAAAGGCATAAATTTTTCCTGGTTCGGAATGTGCTCAATTACGTCGCGCATAATAATCACGTCGTATTTTTTGTCGGGGTTTACCTTATAAATGTCTTCGCAAATTAAAGTCAGGTTTTGGCGCTTAGGGTGGTCTTCGTAAAATTCTTTTGCCAGTTCAATCCGGGTGCATGAAATGTCAATTCCTGTACCCTGCAACCCATATCAACAAAGGGTTTCAGATTTCCTGCTTCGGCACAACCAATTTCCAGAACTGTAGTTTCATTGTCAAATTTTACCAAATCAGAAATAAACGGAACCACAAATTTTTTCGAAGTCAATCCTTGTTCATTAAAATACTGTTCCTTATTTTTGTGGCGTTTCTGCATAAAAATTAAATATTTGCAACTCTTTGTAAATTGGCAATATCGAGGTATTTAATTTTTCGGCCCTGTAATTCAATCAATTTGTCCTGTTTAAATTCAGAAAGAAGGCGAATTACCGATTCGGTTGCAGTTCCTACCATATTTGCCAATTCTTCGCGGGTAAGCGAAATCTGAAGTGTATTTTGGTTATCCAATTCAAAATTTTCCTTTAAAAGCAGAAGTACTTCGGCCAGACGTTCACGAACAGTTTTTTGGGCAATATCGGTAATATAATCGTTGGCTTCACGCAGTTCTCTGCACACAATTTGCAGCATGTGGTGCGAAAACTGCCAGTTACTCTGAATCAGAAAAAGCAAGGTTTGATATGGAACATGGCATAAAACAGCCTCGTCGATTACTTTTGCCGTAGTGCACGCCAACTCCTGGCTCAATAACGAACGGTAAGCAATTATTTCCCCCTTTTTAGCAAACCTGATAATTTGTTCTTTGCCATCGATACCTGTTTTAAAAATTTTTACAATACCACGGGTTACACAATAAAATCCAGTTAATCGGCTTCCTTCGCGATAAATTACTGTCGATTTTTTATACAACGAACAGGTTTTATCAAAATTCAACCGGCTAAATTCTTCTTCGGTTAATTTATTAAACAATAGAAATCCACTTAAATCTGTTTCCTGATCGGTTGGTCTATTTATAATGTGCTTCTCATTTTCTCTTTTTAAAATATATAACATAATCAAATCACGTTTTTTCAGTGTTTAAAGATACAATTTCGAAGTTTATTTGTAAACTATTTATATAGATATTTAGATGTACTATATTTGCACTGCAAAGTAAATGAAAACTATTTAAAAAACGAGATATTTTATGAAACATGTAATTGATATGGCCTGGACCGATAAAGTTGCCTTTGAAGGCGATATGGACGGGCACAAAGTAATTGTTGATGCAACCGAAGAATCAGGAGGAAGCGATCTCGGCCCACGCGCCCAAAAAATTAATGCTTACTGCACTTGCAGGATGTACAGGGGTTGATGTGATTATGATTCTGAAAAAAATGAAAGTTGTTCCCGAGGCATTTAATGTAATTGTTGAAGCCGATGTAACCGATGAACACCCGAAACATTACACAAAAATGAAAGTAATTTATCAGTTTAAAGGAAAAGATTTGCCAATGGATAAACTCGAAAAAGCAGTTAAACTGTCGGAAACTACTTATTGCGGAGTAACTGCTGTCTATCGCAAAGCAATGGAAATGGAAACCGAAATACGGGTAATTGAATAACGAACCAGTTTACATTCAAAAAGTTAAACTAGTTTATTAAATCTGCGGATTTTAAACAATCTGCTTTTCTTTTTTGTCCTTATGGTATTATGAAAACAATATTTCACAAAGCAGAAGACAGGGGTTTTGCCAACCACGGGTGGTTGAAAGCAGCTCATTCGTTTAGTTTTGCCAGCTATTACGACAGGGAAAAAGTAAATTTTGGGAAATTACGTGTTTTAAACGACGATATTGTTGCTCCTGCCAGGGGATTCGACCTGCATCAACACCAGGATATGGAAATTATTACAATTCCACTTTCGGGTTCAATCAGGCACAGGGATAATATGGGAAACCAGGAAATCATTTCCGCGGGTGAAGTGCAGGTAATGTCAGCAGGTTTTGGTATCTGGCATTCTGAACACAACGCATCTTCAATGGAAGAACTAAACCTTTTTCAGATTTGGATAATTACCAACAAAGTGGGGCACAATCCCCGGTACGACCAGAAATTTTTTCGGAACCATCGGAACGAACCGATAAATGGCAATTACTTGTATCACCCGATGGAAAGAAAGATTCACTTTGGATTAATCAGAATGCTTTTATTTCGGTTTTCGACAGCAAAGAAGTTGGCTCTGCGGTTTACAACCTGAATGACCCGTCGAACGGCGTATATTTTATGCTCACCGAAGGGAAGCTGAAATTGGCTATTAGACATTAAAAACCCGCGATGCTGCAGGATATTGGGATATTTCAGAACCACTTGCAATCAGCTTTTTGAAACCCTCAAAAATCCTTGCCATCGAAATTCCGATGATGGTAAAAGAAACTTAATTTCTCATCATACTTTTAAAGACATTGTTAAAAGCAGTGCCTTTTTTTTGATCAGCTATCCCCAAAAATTGCAGATAAACAGAAATTGAAAACCGTTTTTACTGTTGGCATGATTTCCCTGGAACAACTCAAAGAGGCTGTCTAAAAAGAGTTCAGCCTCTTTTTTTGTTTGTAAATATTTCGTTTAACATTGATGTAAATCGTTTATATTTAGTATATTAACGTCATAAAGATAAACGGATTCAAAAATGTCGAAACCAGTTTTCAAATTAAATTTTCAAGGTCAAATTTCACTTTTTCCTGCCCGGCTTGACCAAAATATAGCAGAAGATTCACCTGTTCGGCTGGTGAACCAAATAGTAGATAAGCTTGATATTTCAGATATTGAGAAGACATACACCGGGGGTGGAACTTCGTCGTATCATCCGCGAATGATGCTAAAAGTGCTGTTTTATGCCTACATGAACAACATTTATTCGTGCCGGAAAATCGGGAAACAATTGTTGGAAAACATTCATTACATGTGGATTTCTGGGAATCAAACACCCGATTTCAGAACCATCAACAACTTTCGTTCGCTGCATTTGAAGGGGACCATTAACAGGCTTTTCACGCAGGTTGTACTGATGTTGATCGAAATGGGGTATATCAGTTTGCAGACGGTTTATATCGATGGTACGAAAATGGAATCGAGAGCAGGGCGTTACACATTTGTATGGCGGAAGAGGGTTGAAAATAACAAGGCCAAACTCGAGGAAAAAATCAGGAAGATATTGGAGATGATAGACCAGGGGATTGCGCAGGACAACCTTCCCGAGGACGAGCCACCCACCCCGATAGATTCCGATGAACTGAAAAAACGCATTGCCCAAATCAACCGTGAGAACCTTTCAAAAGAAGATAAAAAAGCAGTAAAAACACTGGAAGAAAAACACTTGCCCAAGTTACAGGAATATGAAAACCACCTTGAAACCCTGGGCGAAAGGAACAGTTATTCCAAGACCGACCAATCGGCTACCTTTATGCGGATGAAGGACGACCACATGCAAAACGGCCAGTTGAAACCTGCTTACAATCTTCAGATTGGCACAGAAAACCAGTTTATTACGCATTTTGATTTCTTTTCAAACCCAACCGATACGCTCACAATGGTTCCGTTTTTTGAAGGCTGGCAGGAGCGTTACCAGGAAACACCCAATACAGCAGTTGCCGATGCCGGCTAATCAATATTCACCTTACCAACATGTGAATTGCCGGTAAGTTTTTCTGCAACATCATTTAATACAGGTCCCATTACGCGGCAGGGTGCGCACCAGCTAGCCCAGAAATCCACGAGTACCAGTTTGTTTTTTGTCTGATGCTGAAAATTTGCCTCCGTCAATGTCAGAATTTTCTCATGATCTGTCACCAAAGGTATGTTTTTCATCCTTGCGCGGGCCTTTAAGAAAAGATATACCAAAGCTGCAAGTAATATTCCGGTAATAATGTAATTCGTATTCATATCAAATTGTGATGAATTGTGGCTCGCTAAAATATAATAAATTAAGCATTTACAGTAACTGCAAATTCCTTATCGAGAATGGTGGTTACCTGGTCCCGGGTCTGAATGCTTGAAGTAGCCTTCACCACTTTACCATTCTTATAATAAATAGTGAACGGAATACCCATAAAACCCCGCACTTCAGGTAAATTGCGGATTACATGTGATTCGGGGTTGTCAAACTCCATATCGTAGAATTTCACATGGTTGTATTCACTTTCCAGTTCCTCGGCAATTCCGTAAACCGGGATACACATAGGTCCCATGCGTCCGCAAATGACCATTACATTTTCATTTTCCGTTATGGCCTTCTGATGATCAGCAGATGATTCGAGATGTTTTAAATTGGTGTATAACATGGCTTTTAAAATTAAAATTTCTATGCACCAAAATTACGCTACTGAATTACAGGAACGAGGATTTTAAGGGACTACCACCACAACTTGCCCATTGAGATTGGACAATTTTTTTGTTGAAATAAATTAACTTTATGCACAATAATATAGAAAAAAGGCATGAAGACCATTCTCGAAACCGATCAGGAATTTATTTGTGACATTCAGGCTCCATGCTTCCAGATGCTTTCTTCGGATGAGATTGTCATGGTACAGGCCAGTAAAACCCAGGTCCTTTTTCGCAAGGGTGATCACCTTACCAAACAGGGGGCATTTGCCTCCTATATATTATTTCTTATAAAAGGGTTGGTCATTCAATACCTTGAGGATGACAGTCCAAAAAACTATAATCTCAGGATCATCAGGCCGGGTGAATTCATTGGACTTTCAGCCGTCTTTACAAAAAATTCCTTTAATTATTCTTCGGTTGCCCTCACCGATTGCCAGGTATACCTGATCGAAAATGAAACGATCGCGAAAGTGGTGAAACAAAACGGCATGTTCGGTTTCAATATCATTAAACGCTATTGCGAACAAAATGCAGATTTATTCAAGACAGTCCGCAACCTCATGTATAAACAGATGAACGGACGAATGGCGGATACCTTGCTGTATATTGAAAACCTGAAAAATGAAAATGCTGAAATCTTCCAGTTGCTTTCCCGGAAAGACATCGCTGACTTTGCCGGAATTTCCACCGAAAGTACTGTGAAGCTGCTTAAATCATTTGAAAAGGATGGATTGATCCAATTAAATGAAAAGGATATTCTGCTATTGAACCATAAAGCGCTGGAAGAAATCAGCAGGAAAGGATAATTAATAATCCAATGTAATAATCCTGCCCGAGGTGAAATTGAAAAATTTGTCCTTTTGGGCCACCTGTACCCCATCCATAAGGTCTTCTGGCTTGAATCCGGCTATCTTCAGGCAAGTAGGACAGGCATAAACACCGACTTTTTTATCAGCAAGCAGCTTAATGTACGTTTGGGCCGATTCAAAATCTGCAAAATTCAGATCCTTCGCACCTTTAACCAATAGTTCCACGGCATGTATGTCCATATATACCAGTACATCTTTATCATTGGACATCATTAAAGCCATTTTTAATGGCATTAACACGCGGTGCGGATCGTTATAACTTTCAGTTATGTGTATGAAAACACCATCTCTGGCCGTATCCGCAGATGCAACTGCATGTTCTGCATGGTTCATTCCAGTTGATTTCTTTTCAGGTTGATTACAGGAAGCAATAAGTAGGAATGCGACAATAAATAAACCCAGGTTTTTCATAGTGAGGGATTTTGGTTTTAATTGAATTATGATATGTTAATTATTTTTTAAGCTAATTTAACATTTAATCTTAATATTGTTATCTTGATAATGTAACTATATGATTATTATAATTTTGATATTTTTGTTCATTCATTATCTTTAATCCCGCAGCGTCAGCTATATAATTTATACCGCCTCTTTTCATATAGCTTTTATAATTTCTATAGTGTTCCCTGCCTGCCAGAAATTCAATAGTCTCACTTATTTTGCCTGCAAAACCGTTAGATTTTGGTACAAGATAATCGCCTATGATAATTTTGTCAGCAACCAGTGCTACTTCATTGAGAAGATTAATTCTCTCCTCTTCGTCTACTTCATGTATCACATAGGTCAATACCGCGTAATCAAAATAAATATGTTCTTCCCGGATTATTTCAGAAAGGCTGCGGTGCAAAAAAGAAATTTTATGGTTTGGCCGATGAAGTAAATTCAATTGGGCCCTTTTAACGTTGCGTCTGGACAAATCTATACCTAAAACAGATTTGCTTTTATTGGCCAGGGCAAAAGCGAATCGCCCGGTACCACAACCCACATCTATTATAGTTGATTGTGCTTTAATGAGATTACTTATATGTCCAAATAACCTGTCCTGGTTGGGTGCAATAATTCTGTCATAGAACCAGCCATCATACCAATGAGTTTTATCCATTCCTGTTAATATATATTTCAGCAAGTTAAGCTACAAACCGGGCAAACGGGGAAATCTGCCAATTTTGGTCAGTTTTGAATAATTTCCCCATCCCTTTTTCATCCAATGACCAACAACAGGCATTGGAACAATAAAAGATTTTGTATGGTTCCGAAAGACAAAAGCAGCCCCATTGCCAGTATCCATTACGCATAAAATATTTAGCGAATCCTGATAGCCCTTTTTCTTTTTAGTTCCTTTCTCAGTTTCTATAATATTATAGGCTGCATTCCGGCCCATTAACTCGGCAATATGCCCCTGTTTGGCAATCCATTCAGGACCTTCGATGGCAGCAATATCACCGATTGCATATACATCATTAAATCCCTGAACTTTACAATGGTTATCAATTTTTATAAAACCTGCATCGGTCAGTGTTAAGTCACTGGATTCTAGTATACTATTACCTGATGAGGCGGGAATGAACAAGATCAGGTCGGGATTCAGTCGGGATTCATCCTCAAAAACAATTGATTTATTTTCAAACGCAATGATCTTCTTGCCAAACCTCTTTTCAATTTTATTTCGATCCAGCATTTTATTTAACATGGCAAAAGAATTCCTGCCCATCTTAGATCCCGGCTCTGCCATCGGTGCAAAGAAAGTGAGGTTAAAATTTTGTCTTATTCTTTTCTGTGTGAGCATATGGTGAATATTGAAGATCAATTCGAAGGCAGGACCACCCCGAACGGCGGACAGATCTTTTGGATTGCCTCCAAAACCAACGGCTATTTTTCCGCTCCCCTTTTCAACCAATTGATCAATTCCTTCGCGAATTGAAAGTGCAATATGAGGTTTTCCGCAAATTGACAATGTGTTTTCTATTCCCTTATGCTTCATCTTATCTGCACCAAACGCAACGATCAGATAATCATAATTTATCACTTGACTATTACATAGTACAAAGTGATCTTTTGCATGAATTTCGGTAACTGGTTGAATGATAACGTCAAATGCATATTTTTTTTGGATATTGGCCAAAGGTACCTTCACATCCTCAAATTCTGCAGCATGCACCGGAACCCAGATTGAAATAGGATATATATAAAGAAAATCACGATCTGAAACCAGTGTAACTTTAAACCTTCCGCTTTTTTGGAGTTCAATTGCAGCTTGAATACCTGCAAAGCCGCCTCCCAATATCACAATTTTTTTCATTGTACAAATTTACCATGAAAATTCAATGAACTAAAGATTTTTGTCCCGCGTATGACAACCCGGGAATTGAATTTGAACAACATTTTTATTGAACTATGTTAGCTTTTGACAATCCGGCATTATTGAAATTAATCAATATTTTATGAACATATGTTCGTTTAATAAATTTTTTTATATTATTTTTAATTGGATTTTGTCTCTGCATATTTATGATTGAAGCAATGCTTATTTCCACACTAAGCCAATCGTTGATGATTACGGTTTTTGTGCTGATTATGATGATTATAATCGAATATATCAACGTACAGAGCAAAAACATATGGTTTGAAAAACTCAGGCAATCTCCATTTATGCAAATTGTTATGGCCGCTCTGCTGGGTATAACACCTGGTTGTCTCGGGGCATTCACAGTTGTATCACTTTACACCCACCGGATGATGGGACTTGCGGCATTAGTAACTGTAATGATAGCCACGTCGGGCGATGAAGCCTTTGTGATGTTTGCCCTTTTTCCCGGCAAAGCACTTTTATTAAATATTATTTTGCTTGTTATAGCAATTGCTGCAGGATGGCTGGTACAAAGGCTCAGTAAGAAGGACATGGTTTTTAGCAACCACGGATTTTTAGTGCATAATCACGAGAAGTGCAGATGTTTCTCAAAAGAGACTATCATACCCCAATTACAAAGAATGTCGTTTGAAAGGGCCATTTTCCTGGTACTTACGACCCTCTTTATGATCCTGTTGATTGCCGGAGTTATCGGTTCAGTTAAATGGGACTGGAAGAAAATAACTTTTTTAACCGGTGGTGTTTTTATTTTATTTGTTTTCATCTCGGTGCCCGACCATTTTTTAAAGGAACATTTGTATGATCATATTCTTAAAAAACACCTTTTGCGGATTTTCTTATGGACCTGGGGAGCATTCATTGTTTTACATTTTGTGGAATCGAACCTGATGATGGCTAACCTGTTAAAAAACAATACATACCTTATCCTGCTTGTGGCTGTTTTAATTGGCATCATTCCCGAATCGGGCCCTCATATGATATTTGTGACCTTGTTTGCACAGAATATACTTCCATTCAGTATCCTGCTGGCAAGCTCAATTGTACAGGACGGGCATGGTATGTTGCCATTATTGGCAGAGTCGCGTAAAGATTTTATTAAGGTGAAACTTATTAATTTGCTGGTTGGACTGGCGATTGGCTTACTATTGCTACAATTCGGTGTTTGAATTTTTCTTCACATAATGGGCAAAAAATAAAATAAATACAATAAAGTGAACATATGTTCATTTAAAGTTGTATATTTGTATCTAGAAAATTGTCCACACTGGACAGACTTTATCACAAATAATAAATATATAAACAATTAAAAATTAAAAATTATGCCGCAGGGAGACCGCACCGGACCAATGGGACAAGGTTCCAGAACCGGAAGATCATTAGGATTTTGCTCGGGACATGACACCCCGGGTTATACAAGAGGATTGGGAGAAAGAATGCAAAGGGGGTCCGGCTTTGGAAGAGGCATGGGACTGGGTAGACGCATGGGGCAGGGCAGGAATTCCGGCAATTCCCCTTCGGGTTTCTCCGGGGACTTGAACCGGATGTCATCAATAAAAAAAGAAGATGAAATCAGCCTTTTAAAATCACAGATTGATGTTCTCAAACACTCTCAGCAAACTCTTGAGAAAAGATTGGAAGATTTGGCGAATGACAAGGGATGATCCTGGAATTAAATTAATGGTGGTCGTTGTTAGCTGCAACTTTCTGAGTATATTTCTATAACTTAAAAAATGCAAAACGATTGTATAAATTGTTTCTTCGAACAGGCAAATAAACTTTTTATCAAACATAATATTCAGGATGAAACAGCTAAAGAATTAATTCTTAAGCTTAATATGTTCATTTATGAAAATCGGGATACCACGATAGCAATTCCTGAGGCGTCATGCTATTTACATCGATTACTTAAAAAGGAACTGCATATAAATGATCTGTATAAAAAGGAAAAGGATGATTATAACGATTTGTTAATGGGTCTTGAAGCTGAAATAAGAACCATTATAAAAGATTCTGTAAATCCCTTTCAGACAGCAGTACAATATGCACTGGCGGGTAACATCATTGATTTCGGTCTGCCAAAATCATTTGATGTTTTTAAAGCTTTGTCATCAGCTGTTTTAACCGAACCCGCCATTAATCATACTGGACTATTGCAAAATGAATTGCAAAAAGCTTCCATGGTCTTGTACCTGGGTGATAATACCGGAGAGATTGTCCTGGATAAATTGCTTATTGAAACGATCCATGATCCCAATTTGTATTTTGCTGTTCGCGGAGGAAACATTATTAACGATGTAACCATGAAGGATGCCAGAAGTGTTGGCATTACAAAAATCGCTAAAGTAATTTCAAATGGATATGATGCCCCATCCACCATCATTAATAAGTGTTCGGCCGAATTTAGAAAGATATTTTATGAGGCGGATATCATTATTTCGAAAGGACAGGGTAACCTGGAGGGATTGATAGATAATACGGATAAAAAGATTTTCTTCCTGTTGATGGTTAAATGTAAGGTGATCGCTGCAAAAATAGGCGTGCAGGTTGGAGATGTTGTAGTCGTCTCTAACCAGTCCAAAAACTTTCAAATTAACCGTTCAATGACTGGCAAATCAAATTAATAATTAATTACAAGTTATGATTGCATTTGGGCCTATACCATCACGCAGACTAGGTAAAAGTCTGGTTATTAATAACATCGCTTCGCAAAAAACGTGTTCCTATAACTGTATTTACTGCCAGATTGGAATTAGCCGTAAACAATCCATCGACAGAGAGGCTTATTATGATCCCGGAAACCTGGTCAATGAAATAGAAAAGCATTTAAAGAAACTTGATAAGGAAAATGCTCCTGATTACCTCACTTTCGTCGCCAATGGTGAACCAACCCTCGATATTAACCTCGGCAGGGAAATTCGATTATTAAAGAAATTCAATATCCCCATTGCGGTCATAACCAATTCATCACTGATTAATAACCCGCAGGTTCAGGAAGATTTGAATGAAGCCGATTGGGTTTCAGTTAAGGTAGATTCTGTTTTGGAAGCGGAATGGAAGAAAATTAACCAACCGCTAACATCGGTTGATTTAGAAAATATACTATATGGATTGAAGGATTTTTCGGCTTTTTATAAAGGAAAACTCCACACCGAAACCATGCTCCTTGAAGGATATAATGATTCAATCATTCATATTGCCCAAACAGCCGGTTTCATTGCTTCGCTGAATCCCTTAAAAGCCTATCTGTCAGCACCAACCAGACCACCGGCTTTAAAAAGCGTAAAACCCGTATCGGAAGAAAGGATCCTAGAAGCCTGGCAAATTTTTCAAAAAACAGGTATTACAACTGAGTTGTTGACAGGTTTTGAAGGAACCGGTGCCGGAACAACCGGCAATGCCTTTGAAGACATCCTGAATATTACGGCTGTGCATCCGTTACGAGAAGACTCTATGGATGCACTTTTAAAGCAAGATAAGACTGATGATAGCGTGATAAAATCCCTGATTGCCCAACGCCTGATAAAAGGTATAACTTATAACGGAAAGACTTTTTATGTCAGAAGTTATCATTTCAAATAGAATTATGATCTAGCCGGTTATCAAGGACGGATGATATTATCCGTAACACGTGGAGTAAAACATTAAAACAGTTATGTATATTTAATATTACTTTGTAAAAAAATGCCGAATCGCAGAAGACACAGAAGGATAAGCATGCTTCCACCGATGGAAGGATATAAGCCATTCGGTATTCCCATGCGCGAATTGGAATCCGTAATTCTGTTGTATGAAGAATTTGAAGCCATACGGCTTGCTGATTACGAGAACCTCACCCAGGAGGAAGCCGCTGTAAGAATGAATATATCACGCCCGACTTTTACCCGGTTGTATGATAAAGCCCGAAAGAGCATTGCAAAAGCTTTTATTGAAGGAAAAGCCATTATTATTCAGGGAGGAACCTATGTCACCCATGATTTTTGGTATAAGTGCCAGGACTGCCATGAAACCATGACTGCACTGAAACCAATAAAGCAATGCAGAAGATGTGACTCCGATAAAATTACCCGATTAAACAATGAATCGGAAGATGTTTCTAAATAACATCAATCGTATGGCCTGTGTGGTTATAGAATACCCGTGTTCCGAAGCTGCATACCAATTCGGCATATTTCTCAACACCGGTACAATGGCAAACACCGATTGACTTTACCGAGAAACGCTCGAGATACATGGCAATCACTTCCAATTGACCAGCCTCGCAATTTCTGATGTGAAAGCCCCCTATGACCCTATTTACCGGTAACCTGAAATAACTTACAGCCGCATCGATAATATTGGTAATTCCCCGGTGAGAACAACTGCTTATGATCGATAACTCCCTGTTTTTACGATAGCCAGAAAAACTTCATCATTAAACTCATCATTTTCAAATCCATCGGCTCGTACTGACTTTGAAAGTGTAGAAATTTGTATCCAGTGGATTTCTAACAGGTATATCGGGCATTATAAAAATATCCTTGTCAATTTCAGTAATCCCGCTAACATACTCAATTCGTGCATCCAATAATAATGGATCATAGACAATTCCGATAAACTTTTCCGTACCGTGGAATTTGGGATTGAATGCCTCTTTTTTGATGTATACTTTCGCTTTGTGATTCACTTTTAAAAAAGAGTATAGTCCCCCTGTATGATCGTAATGACCATGACTGATAATCACTGCATCAATATCCAATATATCAATTCCCAGCATTTTGGCATTTACAAGGAAACTGCCACTCTGGCCTGTATCAAAAAGAATCTTTTTATGCCCGGTTTCAATATAATATGACAGGCCATGTTCGGCTAACAGACCCTGCTTATAAACAAGATTCTCGATAAGCGTCATGATCCGCATGTTAACAGCATTTTAGATTTTCAGGCATAATTGGCTTTCCTAGGTCTGTATTTCGCAGTCCTATATACTTATCACCGGGGTGGTATTTTATTCCCAGTTTATCAAGCAATGGCTCCACGGTAACCTGGTGAACCTGCAAACCCATATCCCAGGGATCGTAACCGAGCAACAAACCGGCCAATTCTTCATAAGTTAATACAGGAATGCCATATCCGTTTTCCCCATAGGTCTTACCTTCCATTTCGGCAATCACATACTGCCATCTATCGAGAAAAAAAGTGCACCCCGGGCAATTGGCGATGATCAGATCGGGTTTGTAAGATTGCATGGAATCAAATTTCTTTTTTGAATTGGCAACTGAATAGCCCCGGTTCGACTTAAGCAAGTATTGTCTGAATCCGAAACCACAACAATGGCGGCGTTCCGGATAATCTACCTGTGACCCTCCCCATTCATCAATTAATCCTGCGAGTACATACGGGTATTCAGCCCCGCCAATCCCTTTTTCCGGAAAAATTTTGGCATAATGGCAACCAATATGGTCAACCACTTTTAAAGGTTCTCCTGTCTTCATGTGTATCAACCTGTGCTTTGAACTGGATGCTATCTCTTCCCTGAACTTAAAGATAACATCACTGGCATGAACGATATTAGCGGGTATCTCGAAAGATTTACCAGTAGACCGTTTCAATGCTTCCCTTGTGTTTTTTAATGTTTCCGGGAAAAATTTCCACGACTCAATCACCTCAGCATAAATACCGAACGAAGTAACACAGGAACACACGAAATTCTTGTAACCGGCTTCGTTCATCAGGGCAAACTGATGGGCTACAACTGTCATGGTTGTTTCAAATGGTATAATGCCTGAATGGTAAGCAATACCGGTGCACGTGGTTTGCCGGGCATCATCGTACACATCTTTACCCAGTTCATTGCGCAAAATTTTAAGAAAAACATCCTCGGCAGCAGGGAAAACATTTTGCCGGATACAACTGCGGGCAAAATAGTAATTATTGTCTGCGATTTCTTTTTGGTAGGACTGCCAGTTTTTATTTCTCGCCGATGTTCTCATGAAGATAGGTTTTATTCCTCGTATATCTTTTTAAAATAGTCACAAGTATTGCTGTTGTCAAAGTCAATTCCCTGTTTTTGAGCATTTAACCGGCTATAATGCTCTATTTTTTCGAATCGCCGTGTTGCACCTGTTTCATCGAAAATTTTTTTCAGATTATGCAAAGATTCTTCCGGTATAATTCGCAATGAACCACTTTGTTCCTTCCCATAACTTGTGCCGAGCCGTTCCAAAAACAGTTTCCGGTTTTTTTGCAGCCAGTCCCAAATGGGACCCTGCTCCGGGTACATGTCGGTATTTACTTCATCAATATAAACACAATATCCGTATTTAAGGATATGATCACCAACGGTACGCTTTAATGCCAATTGCTTCTGACCCTGTTTACTTTCGATAAACAATCCTGTTTCAACCGATAAAGACCGCAAAGCCTGAATAATATAACCCGGTACGTTCTCCCTTGGGCAACGGGTTTTGCAGGAAAGGCATTCTCCACACATCCAAATGGTATCTGATTTCAGTAGCGTTTCAAGGGATTCTTCATTATGTTGCTGGACAATTTCAACCACCATGCGGGGATCATAATCGCTCACTCCTGCAGCGGGGCAAATAGCAGTACATGTGCCGCAGCTGATGCAAGCTTTGAGTCCTTCCTTCATCCGGAAGTCTTCGTTTAATTGTTCAACTAATTTAGTCATCACCTAAAATTGTCTCATCTTAGCTGCAATTATTTCTGCCGCTTTAATTAACGGATATCCTGCCGGTGATGCGGTCAGGCAGGGATGTGTGCCGATTTGTGAAGTGAGCAGGGAATTTACGGTCATCCGGTTCTCGATGATCAGGCCGATAACATTGGTTAATTCACCGGCGCTAAGTCCGCCAATGACCTCTCCTCCTATGATCACGCCTGAATATTTGGCGGCGATAAGTTTTACCAGTTGTTTATGGGCATCGGGTAAATTGCCGGGATGACGATCGACTCCTTCAAAAACACCTGAAAGTATGGCTATCCCTTCTTCATTAGCCCGGCTTTCAGTCAATCCTGCAGTACCAAAGCCTGTCTCCCCAATGGCGGTTGAGTAAATTCCGATAGTACCGCTAAAGGTCTTCACCACGTTAATATTAAAAAGATTTATGCCTGCCACCCGGGCTTCGGCACACGCGGTTGATGCCAGCATGGTAGGAACACGGCGCCGGGTCACAAAATCACGCTTTTGTGCGCAATCTCCTACTGCAAAAATATCGGGTTCATGGGTACGCATATACTCATCTACTGCAATAAATCCACTCTCATCAATAAAAATCCCTGATTTTTTTGCCAGTTCTGTACTTGGTCTGTATCCCATTGAAAGAATCACCGCATCGGCAGGGATGATCTCACCATTTTCAAGTTTTACATGGGATACTCTTCCATCTCCCATTATTTCATTTACTCCATTATTGGTAACGATTTTCACATCACGCTTTGTTAAAATAGCAGCGATACGCGATGAAAGCTCCTCATCAAAGGCCAGGCTCAAAATAGCCGGCAATTTTTCAACCAGCGTAACCTCATGTCCCCGTTTTTTCAATTCATCGGAAAACTCAACCCCGATAAAACCGGCTCCTATAACAACAATTTTTTTGCATTTTTCCAGTTTGGCATTCATTGAATCGAGATAGTTCTTGTCCTTTGGAATCAGGAATACATTCCCCATATCGGCTCCTTTCAGCCATTTTGGTTTAACAGGAGTTGACCCTGTGGCAATCACCAATTTTACAAAGCTGATTTGTTCACCGTCTTCAAGCAAAGCGATCTTTTTCTCTGTGTCGATAGATACCACTTTGTTTACGATGGATTCGATGCCTGCCTTTTCAAGCATGCTATCCACAGGCATTATATTTTGCTGGCTGCTTTCGAGTGTGCCAAAAATATACGGGATACCGCAAGGTACCATCATCTCCTTTTGCTTCTTTACCAGCATAAAATTCTTCTCAGGCCATGCGGTTTTGCCTGTTAATGCAGCCACCATTCCGGCAGCACTGCCCCCGATAATCAATACATCTGTTTTTTTCATATTCTTCGATACAATTTAAAAATTTACTCAATTCAAATTACCTGGTGGATTTCACATTAAGTTTTAAAACGGCCATCGTCTTTTTGCTTTTCCAATTTGTGCATATGATCATCAAACCACCCACTTTTAGATGATTCAAAGACATCAAATTGAGAAATGTAAGGCTTGATATCCAGTACAGGCGAACCATCGAGGATGTCAATATTTTTGACATATAAGTGATTGCCTGATATTCTTTCAAGAAGTACCACAGAAAGACCAATTTTATTAGGCCTTGCAGGGGAGCGGGTTGCAAATACCCCATGCGGTTTAGTATCCAGAAACGGAACAACAAGCAATGAATCTGCCCCGGCTAAATGAAGGTGGAATAAAATGTACAGGTGTGAAAAACTTTCAAGATCCCTTAAGCCTTCTGCATATTCGGGAAAGATCTCAATAACAGCTCCGGTATTTTTATCAGCAACAGCTTGTATTGGTGTTCCCTCAGGCTTTTTAAAAGGAGAATGCACTATACCAATGGGTTTATATACAATTTCAGGCATCAATAAATATTTGTTTCTTGCTGATTGCAAGGGCTTTCACAACAAAATCCGGAGCAATACACGGTTTCCAGTTGTCCCTGTGTACAAAGGCCAGGTCGGTTTCAGCTTCATTAACCAATTCATGACTTGCATTGTAAAGCTTATATGTAAACCATATCCTGGCACCTTTCATGGTCTTAAGCGAAGTCTTGATTGTCATCAAATCATCATAATGAATGGGTTTAAGAAACCGGGTGCTCATGCGGATCACAGGCAACATATATCCGGCTTCTTCAACCGATCTGTAGGTAATACCCAGGCTGCGGAATAATTCCCACCTGGCGGTTTCGTAATACTTTGCATAATTTGAATGATGCACTGTCCCCATCTGATCCGTATCGGGATACATGACCCTGAAACTGTATTCGTGTTCTATCATGATGTTTATTTTTTATTATGATTTTCACAAGGGCATGGAATGGCTTTATGATGGGTACGCTGAGATGCGCAATCGCTTAAAACTAGTGCAAGTGCGATAATGAGGACCAGATAAACTCCCTGAAGAAAATTTTTCATAATTATTGATTTTAGATGGCAACTTCTTTAACGCTTACAATACCTTTTAAAAGATCATCGAAACCGCTTTTTACTGCTTTTTCGTTAAATAACTCATTAAGCCTTCCCCCATCACAACTTGCACAGATGCTTTCATTGATCGGGATATGGGCCAATAATGGTATTTTAAATGATTTAGATAATGTTTCGCCTCCACCCTGACCAAATAGGAAATACTTTTCCTCAGGGTGTTTTAGTGGTGTAAACCAGGCCATATTCTCAACAATTCCTAATACAGGTACTCCAACATGTTCATCACGAAACATGCTGATAGTTTTTGCTACATCTGAAAGTGCAACCTTTTGAGGAGTGGTGACAATAATAACACCACTGATTTCATACTGCTGAAGCAAGGTTATGTGAATGTCACCTGTCCCTGGAGGCGTATCAATGACCAGGTAGTCGAGTTGCCCCCAGTCCGTATCATTTACCAATTGTTTCAGCGTATTTGATGCCAAAGGACCACGCCAAAGCACAGCTTGTTTGGGATCAATAAAGAATCCCAGCGACATGAGCTTAATGCCAAATCTGATGAAAGGCTCAATGATGGTTTTCCCGTCCTGTTCCCGTGCTGCAGGTCGTTCATTTTGTAAATTAAATAAAACCGGGATTGACGGGCCATACATATCGGAATCCAATAAACCAGTCGCGTAGCCTTCCATGGCTAATGACATGGCCAGACCGGCAGCCACAGTAGATTTACCAACCCCGCCCTTACCCGAAGCTACGATAATGATGTTTTTAATATTGGGCAATATGGTTTTCTCAAAAGTTTGATGTTTTTCCATCTCTTCCTAATTTTTTTTTATTTTATTCCAAATACTCAGAATCTCCTTACTGACTTCTGATTGAGGCAGCCATTCAACAATGCTTTTGCAATTAACCATAGCTTCTACTAGGTTTACATCAAAAGGTATTTTTCCCGCAACGGATATTTTCCTTTCAAGACACCAGTTGGAAATCTGGCAGGTAATATCATTATTCAGGTCGTATTTGTTAATAACCACATAGGATTTCACTTTAAAACTTTCAATAACTGCAATTATCCGTTTCAAGTCGTGAAAACCTGAACGCGAGGGCTCGGTGACAATAACAGCTTTTTTGACGCCGGTTACTGATGATATTACAGGGCAACCCAACCCCGGAGGGCCATCGATAATAATCGTGTCCCATCCCGTTTCAGAGGCAATTTCCCTGGCATGCTTACGGACCACACTGACCAATTTGCCCGAATTTTCTTCGCCCGGCTCCAACCGTGCATGCACCATCCGACCTTTTCGAAAATTACCGGCATACCAGCGACTTTTGTTACTTGGGACCATGCTTATTGATTTAGTCGGACAAACCCTCATGCAAAGCATACAACCGTCACATGCGATTTCAGAAATTGAAACCTCATTATTGTGCAGGGATATGGCGTCGAAACGACAGTATTGCATACATATACCGCAATTGGTACAAAGTTCCCTGTTGATCACAGCCTTATGACCTGAAATAAATACTTCCTCTCTGTAATTTTCGGGCTGCAGTATAATGTAAAGATTGGCTGCTTCCACATCACAATCGGCCACCACTATTTCGCTGCTGATTGTTGCAAATGCAGCGCTCAGGCTTGTTTTCCCGGTACCGCCTTTCCCGCTTAAAATAGCTATCTCGGTCATATTGTTAAATACTTGATCCTCTTCAGCAAATTCATAAACTGATTACGATAAGCTGTCTTTTCTTCTGCAATCAGGTGGCCTTCGGAATATATGCGGGCAATTTCCTTGTCAAAGGGTATTTCCATGAGTAAGGGTATCTGATTTCTTTCCAGCCAGTTGTATACTTCCCGATTGCCCAATCCGGCCCGGTTTATGATTACACCGAAGCTCTTTCCTAGGTGTTTGAGCGTGGCAACCGATAACTTTAAATCGTTAAGGCCGAATGGGGTTGGTTCGGTCACCAAAACTACAAAATCAGCCTTTGCAACTGCTGTTATGAACGGACAGGAAATTCCCGGAGGTGAATCCAGTATAGCCAGTATTTCGCCATTCAGTTCCTTGATGGATTGTCTGATTACCGGCACAGGTGAATAAACCCCAGGTTCAACACATCCTTCAATGATCTTCGAAAAACTAGTAACAGCCATAGTTCTAATTTCGCCCAGCTTTTTCTTTTTTTCGGAAATGGCCCCGTATTCGCACGCTTTAAGACAGGCGCCACAATCATGGCACAATTCTTCTATGATCTGAATAAATCGCGCTGGCGGCATATATACAATGGCATGATAATTACAAAAATCATAGCATTTGCCACAGAACAGACACTTATTTGTATCAATTACGGGAACGTTCTGCATGACATTTTCGGAACGGATTACCTTTCCCTGAATAAACTCTGCAACATTGGGTTCTTCCGCATCACAATCTACTAATGTGACCGGTATCCCTGCCTGTTGTGCCGAATAAAAAAGATTTGTCGACACAAGGGTTTTACCTGTACCCCCTTTACCGCTCGCAATGGCAATTTTCATTTATCAATGGTCACAAGCATTATTTCCGGTAACCAAAGCACTTTTCAACCAATCGGAAACCAATTCATTGGGACTTTTGGGTTGAGCGCCTACATTTACCTTTATGTTCTGCGCTGCAAATAAATCAAGTGCGCGTTGTCCCATGCCTCCGGCAATTACATCAGTTACACCTCTTTCTGCCAACCATCCGGGTAATAATCCGGGTTCGTGGGGTGGCGGGGTAATAAGCTTTTCACCTACAATGGTATTGTTTTCAACATCAATTATGGCAAATTGCTGGCAATGGCCAAAATGAGAACATAATTGTCCGTTTCCCAAAGGAATTGCAAAAGTGATTTTCATTCTATTTATTTTTTTTAATTGAATTTAAACCGCTTTTTAAGCGTTTACCATTTCCTTCACCCCCGCCTGCATTGAGACGTAAACCCCTGCCCTTTCCAAGTTTGTCATCCGTTTCGCTTGACGAAATCTTACGGCAACGACCTAAGCCTCTTCCGGTTCCTGGACCTTTATTTTCGGGTCCTTTTCCATTCATTCGTGGCATAATCTTAATTTTTATGGTTCAACAAGTCAATAATCTCACTTATCTTTTTATCAGCATCACTTAGCACGATCAATTGGATCTGCAAACTGTCAAACAGCGACTTCACCTTTGTGCCGAATTCGCCCGAAACCACCTTTTTTGCACCCTTTGATGCCACCAATTGTGCTGATGCCGGTCCCGCACCTTCAATATTTTCCTTATTTGGGTTTGGGATAAATTCTGTAGCCTGGCTCTCGGTATCGAAAACCACAAAATAGGAACAACGGCCAAAACGGCTATCCAGCTTTGAATCCGGACTATTTCCCGTTGAAGTGATCGCAACTTTCATATCATTAGCATTTATTGTTTCTTATTCCTTGAAGATACGAAGCACCTTCATGAGGTGAATTGAACATTCTTCATATGGTTTGGGCCTTGACTAAATAAAAGAGCATATGTTCGTAACAAAGTTAATGAACATTTGCTTATTATAATGAAATTGTTTAAATTTGTTTGATTCAATTGTCATTTTTTCATTCGTGACGCTGGAACAGGAATTGAATTTATTTACTTCTAAAGCAAGGAACCATGAGAACAACCGTAGTTAAGTGGCTATTAATCATCGCAGCATTTCTTTTTGCAGACTGGTTAATTATGATATTCTTCGGATGTATTTCAGGTCTTTGTCACGCAAGTACTAAGTTTTTTTGTTCGGGGTACAGCTATATAGGTATAACCTTATTATTAGGTACAATGATAATAATCGGATACCTGATAATTAGACCTTTTCTTGGCAATAAGCTGCATCATTGCGAATAACTATTCCCCGAAGCGCATTAACCCGATCTAACTCTTTGCTGACCGGATATTGGATTACACCCGTCAAAGTCATACCGGGCATTACAAGTTTTGCATTACATAATTAGTGTAATAATATGAATAAGTACAATCTTTAATTATAGAAAAACAAGCAAGGCGATGGTGACAACAATCCTAAATGAGGAGCTTGAACATGAAAATGATATTGAAAACAGGATTAACAATATTGTAAGAATGAAAGAAGAATTTTAAAAAATCAAATTTAAAAAACCAAGGTATTATGGAAACTTACCAAACTTTAGAAGTAATTGCCATGCCTCGAATTGGCGATGCAGCACCCATTTTTAAAGCTGTCACAACCCAGGGGAATATCAATTTTCCAGAAGACTACAAAGGCAATTGGGTCATTTTGTTCAGTCATCCCGCTGATTTCACTCCCGTTTGTACCTCCGAGTTTATGACCTTTGCCAGCATGGAGCATAAGTTTGCTGAAGCAAATTGTAAACTGGTCGGATTATCCGTAGACGGCCTATACAGCCATATCGCCTGGTTGCGTACCATTAAGGAGAAAATTGAGTACAAGGGAATGAAAGATGTTGAAGTTAAATTCCCGTTGATCGAAGATATAACCATGGATGTAGCCAAAAAATACGGCATGATTCAACCCGGTGAAAGCAATACAAAAGCCGTTCGGGCGGTGTTTTTTATTGACCCTAAAGGGATCATCCGTGCCATAATATACTATCCGTTGAGTTTAGGACGTAATTTTGATGAATTATACCGGGTTATCATAGCCCTGCAAACGGCTGATAGCTTTAGCGTTGCCATGCCAGCAGATTGGCGTCCGGGAGATGAAGTGATAGTCCCTACTGCCGGATCTTGTGGCGTTGCAAAAGAACGTATGGAAAGCAAAAATGAAATGAAATGCTATGATTGGTTTTTCTGCACCAAGAAACTATCGGAAGATAAGGTAATGAGTGAGATCAAAAAGAAACCATAATACGGACTACCATTTCAGCTTCCTTTTAAAAGCGTTAAGGCGGCTTGTTCTTCAGGATATGTTTAATTGGGTACCATGCTCATGCAGATATTCGGCCTGACGGGCAAGATTGCAGGATATACCCCGGGATTGATCATTTAGCCATTCCGGGGACTATGCCATCCCGATTTTACAATCGGCTACCCGCATGGTTTGAAGATCGGCTTCAGATTACATTGAATAACTTTCCTTCAAGGCGTATTTTGATCAGGTTTTACAGGGTTAATGGCTGCATGTATGGCCTTCTCCATGATGAAGTTCATGTTGGGTGCAGGATTTGCCTGAATCGTTCAAACCTCCCTTTAAATACATTTCAGCGAGTGCGGTTACATCGCCTGAACAGCCCCTTATAACTTCAATACCATGCAGGTTGAGAACTTGTATTGCACCTTCACCAATACCTCCAGCTAAAATTACTTTAACACCTAATTTTTGAAAAATACCTGCAATATTCGATTTGCATCCGCATCCCTGGTTCGAGGGAAGAATTTCTGTTCCTGTAATGTTTCGGTTATCATCGGCAGATAATACTGTATACATCTCACAATGTCCAAAATGACTGTCTACAAGTTTTCCATTGGTAGGAATTGCTATTTTAATCATGAAATAATTTTTAGTGGTTTAACAAATTAATAATATCCTGAATGGATTTTTCTTCATTCTTTACTATAATCATTTGAATTTTAAGGCTGTCGAGCAAAGGTTTGATTTTTATCCCAAATTCTCCGGATACAATTTTGCCTGCTCCTTTCGATGCAAGTAATTTTACGGAGTCGGTACCAGCTCCCTCTTCAGCATCTTTATATGGATTGGGAAGAAATTCCATGCCCTGAGTAACCGTGTCAAAAATCACAAAATAAGAACTGCGGCCAAAACGACAGTCCAACTTGGAATCCGGATTATTTCCGGTTGATGTGATCGCTACTTTCATACTTTAACAGTTCTTAAAAGTTAGCTGCGTATTCTCTTTATATTGTTCTATATCATGCGAGCCGCATAGTGCGCAAGCTATAACTTCTTCTTCTTTTTCCGGATGGTTGAACCAGCAACCACACTTGTTGCATGAATACCATTCACTGTCAAAATAAACCTTACCTCCCTCAAAAACAATGGACTTTCCCTGAACAAATGCCTGTGCAACTTTGCGCCTTGCACTCTCATAAATCCTGGCAAAAGTAGGCCGTGAAACACCCATTACCTGAGCAGATTCTACCTGACCGAAAAGCTCAAAGTCGCTTAACCGGATGGCTTCATATTCCTCATAATTCATAACCACCGGATGACTTTCCTCGGTCAGTCCAATGGGCTTAAACCCTCTGAAATGCGGAGGGTTGTTCATTCTTCGTATGCGTTTCGGTCTTGACATATTATGAGCATATGTACGTTACAAATATAATGATCATTTGCTTATAATTAAGAATAAATAATTAACTTTGTTACTATAATTGAAAAATCTCTAAACAATAAATATAATTAAATATGAGAACAACTGTTTTAAAATGGTTACTAATCATCGCAGCACTGCTTTTTGCAGACTGGCTGATTATGATATTTTTGGGTTGTTTTTCCGGTCTGTGTCATGCCAGCAATAAGTTTTTCTGTTCCTTTTACTGCTATGCAGGAATCAGCTTATTATCAGTTTCAGCCATTATTGTTGCCTACCTTATATATACAAAAATACACCATGGAGGCAAAGACATTATAGAGGATAAACCAGAATAAATGGTGATTATTTCAGAAGTTCCGTCGTATAAAGCTGCCTAATAACCAACGGATCTACCTTAAACACTTCGGGGTACTGTAAAAGTAAAGGTGGTACCCTTGCCTTCCTCGCTGGCAACAAATATTTCTCCTCCGTTTTTCAACACAAATTCCTTGCAGATCAATAGTCCGAGTCCGCTTCCCTTCTCACCCCGTGTGCCTGCTGTGGATTTTTTATGATCAATTTCAAATATCCCTGCCAGTATCTTCGCCGGAATTCCAATACCTGAATCGGAAATACTTACTTCCAGATGGTTATTTACTGGCCGGATTGAAGCCTTTATTTCACCTTTCTCGGTAAATTTTACGGCATTGCCCATTAAATTCCGAATGACCGTGCTGATCATATTATAATCAGCGAAAACCCGCGTATGATCTGACAAATCCTTACTGAACCGAATCCCCTTTTCTTCAAATTTATTCCTGATCAAATTATAATTCGTATTAAATACTTCCTTCATGTCAATAACCTCCGGATGAAACCTGATATTTCCGGTTTGTGTACTGGCCCATTCCAAAAGATTTTCAAGCAAAACGTATATCCTTCGCGAAGATTCATGGATGGCCCCTATAAATTCCAGTTTTTTCTCTTCCGTTAATTCCTTAAATTCCTCTGTCAGCAATTCAGAGAAACCCAGGATTGAATTGAAAGGATTCTTCAAATCGTGTGCAATAATTGAGAAAAATTTATCCTTTGTAGCGTTGAGTATGGTCAGTTTTTTATTGCTGTTTTTCAGATTTTCGTCTTGCGCCAGGATCATTTCCTGTTTCTGTGTCAGTTCCGAGGTTTTTATGGCCACCAGTTCTTCAAGCAATGCTTTCTGATTTTTCAGGCGGTTCATCCTGTTATAAAAGAAAAATCCTAAAAGGAAGGCAACAAAGGAAAAGACAATTAACCTGAACCACCAGGTAGCCCACCAGGGTGGCAAAATAATTATCCGTAATGAGGTTTCATTTTCATTCCATATTCCATCATTGTTCGTTGCCTTAACCTTAAAATAATATGTTCCGGGGTCGAGGTTGGTATAGGTCACATATCGCCGCGAAGCATCAGTATTATTCCATTCCGTTTCAAAACCTTCCATAATGTATTTATACTGGTTCTTATTTGGATGGTTATAATTGATCGCGGCAAATGAAAATGAAAAAACCGATTGTCTCCAATTCAGCCTTATTTCTTTTTCCTCACTGATATGTTTCGGGAACTGGGCTCCTGGCGCCGCGTATATCACCGGTTTGTTGAATATCATGAAATCTGTAATATATACGGGAGGAATAAACCGATTATCCTGCATACTGTCGGGATTGAACGAATTGAAACCATTATATCCACCAAAGTATATTTCTCCTTTGCTGGTTCTGAGAAACGATTGCTGATAGAACTGGTCACCCTGCAAACCATCCTCTTTCGAATAATTGCGGAATTTACCGGCTGTGCGTTCAAAACGGCTTATTCCACTATTGGTTGAAATCCACAGATTGCCCTGGAAATCCTCGGTAATAGCATGTATCCTGTTGTTGGGCAAGCCATTGGTTATATCATACTGGTTAATGATATTACCCTGCTCATCGCAGCGAAACATCCCCCTTGTATTGGTTCCCACCCATAAATTTCCAGTCCGGTCCTTGTAAAACGCTCCTATATCATTGTCGGGGAAATAATAAACCCGGAAGGTACCGGTCAGACTGTCATACAGATTGAGACCATTTTGCGTGCAAACCCACATCTTGTTCTCGTGGTCCTCAAAAAACAACCAGCTGTTGTCTCCACTGATTGATTTATTCTGATTCTGCACCAGTTCTGAATCGTCTGAAAACTCCTTTTTTCAGATCAAATAAATCGATTCCGGTGTTGTATATACTTAACCACAGGATGTTATTATGATCGATAATGAGATTATAAATGTTTTTTCCTGAAATAGTGGATGAATCCTTACCATCGGGCATATAATGAATAAACCGCCTTGTTTTCCGGTCAAACTTATTTAACCCGGCATCCCATGTCCCAATCCATATGTTATGATCCTTATCCTCTGCAATACCCCTTATCACATTACCGCTAATGCTGTATGGGTTCGCAGGATCATGCTTGAAAATTTTAAAATTTCCGGTTACCGGATCATATACATTCACTCCCCCACCGTCCGTGCCAATCCAGATTAATCCCTTATGATCTTCAAAAAAGCAACCGGTAAAATTGTAGGAGAGTGACCTGGGATTGTTTCCATTATGCACGAACAGGTTAAATCTTTCTTTTTTGGGATTATAATAATTGATCCCTCCTCCCGATGTACCTATCCAGATGATCCCTTCCCTGTCTTTGTGTAAACACCATATCCCGTTATTATTAAGCCCCTTTTCATTAGTTCTGTCATATTCAATATATTCAAATTTACCGGTTGCTTTATCGAACCGGTTTATCCCTCCCTGGTCCACGGCAAGCAATAAATAACGGTCACTTTCGGGCAGGATATCCAGAATAATATTCTGATTTGTCCCCCTTCCATCTGCCAGTGAGGTGAAATGAACTAATTTTTCCTCAGCGGGATCAAAGGAGAAAAAGCCATTCCCATCCGTTGATATCCAGATCTTATCCTGTTTATCAATATAAATACTCTTATAGCAATTATTGCCAAAATCAATGGATGGATCGTCGTAGAGTCTGAACTGTCCCGATCTGGGATCAAATCGACGGATTCCCCTGGTTGGAGAAACAATCCAGATGAATTCCTTTGAATCCACTCCTATCATTTTCGCCGGGCGGGGATTCAGAAAGTTTTTGCCTGTTTCAAAAGGAAAACGGATAAATGTCTTTGTGCCAGGCACATATTTATTGAGACAATTCCCATCGGTAATTATCCACAGGTTGCCTGACTTATCCTCCGTAATGCCTGTTATACAATTGCCGCTGATGGTCCTGTCATCAGTCCGGTCATTACTAAATACCGTGAAATTGTCTTTTTCCCGGTCATATAAATTTAAACCATCATTGGTACCGAACCACAGGTTCTTCTTACTGTCTTCATATATACATATTAAAATATCGCTGCTGATCGCCCCGAACCGGCCATCTCCGTGACGATAGTTTTTAACCTGGTAACTGTCGTATTTATCCAGTCCGATATCGGTTCCCATCCAGAGATAATCCTTGCTGTCCCTGTAAATACATCGTATACGGTTGCTCGATAGCCCATCATTGATGGTTAGATGTTCAAACCTTGTATACTTTGATTGCGCCTGTAAACCTACCGTTCCTGAAAAACATAGGAGTGCAGTCAAAAAACGCAGGGTGATCAGGTGCTTGGTTCTATTATAATGATTGCTGTTAACCACAAATTGTCTTAAATAATTCAGAATATTCCCGAATTTCAACTTTAGAATTCATTTTACGCCAAAAACGGCGTAAAGATTCATCGAAATGGATGAAATGATTAATTTTATCTGAATTTCCGTAAATATGAAAAGAGCCAGCCTTTTGTTCGGTTGCATATTGTTTGCCACCAACCTTTTTGCCCAGCGTAACCTGTTTACCTCCAAATGGAACGAAGCTAGTCTTGACAAAGTCATTGTACCGCAGTGGCAGCCATTTCCGGTATATGCATACCAGGGCGGGATGGGATGCGCTTCCTCCCGGCATCCGCGAAAATGTTATTCATGAAGCGGAAAGCCTGCTGGGAAAAGCTTACGAGTTCCTTCCACTTACTGAATATCTCGGTTTTGTGCGTGACGGAAACCGCAACCGCTATGAAAAGATCTATTTTGGCAGGCGCTCCCGGTTATTGCAGCTTTTGACTGCCGAATGTATGGAAGGCAAAGGCAGATTCACGGATGATATCATTAATGGTGTATGGGCGCTTTGTGAAGAATCCTCCTGGTGTCTTCCTGCGCATATCGGTCAGGCAAAAGGAGTTCCGGATGTCCGCCAACCGGTGGTCGACCTGTTTGCCGCTGAAACAGCGGCCTTGCTCGCTTTTACAGATTACCTTTTCGGCAGCGAGCTGAAGCGGTCTTCTCCATTACTGGAAAAACGCTTACGCGACGAAGTTCATTCCAGGGTTTTGAATCCTTTTCTTGAAAAAGACGACATATTCTGGATGGGACTGCAGGGCCAGGTTGTCAATAACTGGAATCCCTGGATCCTGTCAAATATATTTGCTTCTACTTTGCTCATAGAAGACAACAGGGAAAAGCAGATCAAAACGATTGCAAAAGCCATGCGTTGCCTCGACAGCTTCACAAATGGTTATCCCGCCGATGGAGGATGTGATGAGGGACCAGCTTACTGGGGAAGAGCCGGAGGTTCCTTGTTCGATTGCCTGGAAACCCTGTATTCTGCCAGCGAGGGAAAGATCAACTATTATGAAGATCCGCTTGTAAAAAACATCGGCCAGTTCATCTATAAAGCCTATATCAATGCTCCGTGGTATATCAATTTTGCAGATGCTTCTGCCCAGATCCAGCCGGAGGCCTGGCTCATTTTTAACTTCGGGCAGCGCATAAACGATCCGGTGTTGAGCGCTTTCGGCGCGCAGCTCAATTCCACGCAGACTTTTTCCGTTTCAAGCCGCATACAGAGCCCGGGACGCAGTCTTCCCCATTTGTTCGGACTTCAGAAAATAAATGCAGCTGCCAAATCATGGCCATATCTCCGCGATGCATGGCTTCCTGACTTGCAGGTGATGGCTGCCCGCACTGCAGGCGGATCGCCGGCGGGATTATTCCTGGCCGCCAAGGGTGGACACAACGCGGAAAGCCATAATCACAATGATGTAGGAAATTTCATTGTTTATTATAACGGACAACCTGTGATAATTGATGCCGGTGTGGGTGCCTATACCGCCAAAACATTCAGCGCCGAGCGGTATACAATCTGGTCCATGCAGTCGCAGTTCCATAATCTACCCACCATAAACGGATTTATGCAGGAAGCCGGCCGGAATTTTGCCGCTGATAATCCGGCCTATTTTTCAGATGATAAAATGGTACGGTTTTCAATTGGTCTTTCGTCATGTTATCCAAAAGACGCTGCCATTGAGAAATGGAAACGGACATTTGAATTTGAACGGGGGAACAAAATTTCCGTAACTGATGCCTTCAGATTAGAGGAGATAAAAGGAGCCACCAGCTGGAACTTTCTCACCTGTCTGAAACCGAAGATCAACGGCGACGGAACCGTCACCCTTTCTGCAAACGGAATATATAAAACAGACAGAGACATAATCTTACAGTATCCTGCAAAGGATCTTGATGCAGAAATTCAGCAAGTGATCATCAGGCCTGAGGATGGATATGTATGGAAAACCAATCTTTACCGCATTATTATTACACCTAAATCAATAAAAACCCAGGGTGCATATCAGTTTATATTCAGATAATCAAACAATCCATGAAACCAAAGATATCTGCACAGTCAGGAACTTTTGAATCAAGCGATGTGATATTCCTCATCGAGCCGTTGCCGGAAAATACCGGCCGGAAAATCGAGCTGTCTTCCACCGTATTTCACCAATATGGCGAAAGCTTCAATAAAATAGTGGTTGAAATGCTCGATGAGTTTGAAATGACGGATATCCATCTCATCGCAAAGGACAAGGGTGCACTTGAGCCCACAATCAGAGCCCGGTTGGAATCAGCCATTCGGCGTTCATTGGATGAGCCGGCAGGCACAATTCTCTCCGCAACATGAAGCAATATAAGAAACGCAGGACGATGCTGTACATTCCCGGGAATAACCCGGCGATGATCCAGCAGGGCGGAATTTACGGGGCCGACAGCATATTGCTCGACCTGGAGGATGCCGTTGCCATGGGACAGAAAGATTCAGCCCGCATTCTGGTAAGAAACATGATCAAGGCAATCAATTTTTACGATACGGAAGTATGCGTACGGGTGAACCATCTGAGCGGTCCCTTTGGAATAAAGGACCTCGAAGAGATTGTCCCGTTGCAGCCTTCCGCCATCCGCTATCCTAAAACCGAATCTGCACAGGAAGTGATTAATCTGCTGCAGATTGTGGAAGAGATTGAAAACCGGCACGGGCTTCCACATACCATGATGACCATTCATGCCATGATTGAAACCGCCATGGGTGTGCAGAATGTATTTGAAATCGCCAGCAAATTCAGCCGGATAGATGCCATTACCGTGGGTGGACAGGATCTGACAGCGGATATGAATATTATATATACGCCTGACGGAGCAGGAATTGACTTTGCCCGCAAGCGAATAGTCATGGCTGCCAAAGCCAGCCATATCGATGTGCTCGATACAATTTTTCCGGATGTGAATGATGAAATGGGATTGCGCAAAGAAACAGAATATGCCAAAAAGATCGGTTTTACAGGAAAGGCCGTGATCAATCCGCGCCAGATCGACATTGTTCATGATGTGTATACTCCCACGGAGGAGGAGATCCGCAAGGCGTTCAGGATTGTTAAGGAATTCAGGGCAAATGTCGCTGCAGGTGTCGGAGTTTTTGCGATCGACGGAAAAATGATCGATGCACCAATTGTCAGCCGGGCGGAATACATTCTGAAGCTGGCCAAAATTGAAATAAAGAATACAAATGATCCAAATGATTAATTCATTCATATGTTAAATAGCCTGGGAAGGGATATCCCAACCTATATAGAAGGAATTGGCGAACTGGAACCATTCCAGGGTGCATTAGCCAAACTGCGCAAGGGATGGATGGATGAGCCCACCATTCCGGCCCCTAATAAGGCCTATCTGCCACATCAGAACAAGCTGTGCAGTTCACTTGAAGAAGCGATCGTCAGGAGTAATCCACAAAGCGGGATGACAGTGTCCTTTCACCATCATCTGCGGAACGGGGATAACCTGCTTGTGAAGACCCTGACAATTCTTCATGAAATGGGGATCCGGCAAATTACCCTGGCATCCTCCTCCTTAAATGAATGTCATGATCCTATCCTGCCCTATTTCAAGGACGGGACAATTACACGAATTTATTCTTCAGGCATAAGAAGTCAGCTTGGACGGGCAATAGCACAAGGCGTACTTGACATTCCCGTTGTTATCCAATCGCATGGAGGACGCGTACGTGGTATACATACAGGCAAGATCCAGATCGACCTTGCCGTGATTGCCGCTTCGGCGGCGGATATCGAGGGCAATGCAACCGGTACGCATGGAAACTCTGCCTTCGGTTCAATCGGCTACGCCATGATCGATGCCCGGTATGCCAAACAGGTAGTGGTTGTAACGGATAACCTGGTGGAATATCCATGTATACCGCTGTCGATTTCCCAGAATTTTATCGACCATGTGGTGGTGGTTGATTCCATAGGCGATCCGTCTAAAATTGCTACGGGAACTACCCGTATTACCAATTCCCCCATGGATCTCCGCATTGCCAAACTGGCAGCTGAAGTGATTGAAAATTCAGGTTTCTTTATACCTGGTTTCTCCTTCCAGGTAGGTGCAGGTGGTGCCTCGCTGGCCGTGGCCAAATTCATCCGTGAAAAGATGAAGGCCAGGGCCATCAAGGGAAGCTTCATGCTTGGAGGTATTACCTCCTATTGCGTGGATATGCTTAATGAGGGCCTTTTTGAGACAATTTTTGACGTGCAGTCATTTGATGCCGTTGTAAGTAATTCTCTTCTGAATAACCGGAGGCACATTGAAATTCCGGCGGCCTTATATGCAAACCCCTTTAACTGCGGTTGCATCACCAATAAGCTCGATGTGGTTGTGCTGGGAGCACTTGAAATCGATGTTGACTTCAACGTAAATGTGATCACAGGTTCTGAAGGATACCTGAGGGGTGCTTCCGGAGGACATTCGGATACCGCTTCGGGCGCTAAACTCACTGTCGTTGTATGTCCATCCTTTCGCGGCAGGATACCGATCATAAAGAAACGCGTGCACACGGTGGTAACGCCCGGTGAAACGGTTCATGTCCTGGTCACCGAACGCGGGATCTGTGTAAACCCCCTGTATAAAGACCTGGAAAACAATCTTCATAAGGCCGGACTGAATATTAAGGACATCCGTGACCTGGAAATTGAAGTGGACAAGATAACCGGCATCCCGGAACCCCTGATTTATACAGATAAAATTGTGGGAATAGTGGAATACAGGGATGGAACTATAATCGATGTGATCCGCCAGGTTGCCGATAAATAATACAACAGTAAATTTAAATCAATTGCCATCGGACCGCTTCAGCAAATAATGGCTGCCAGGGACTCACGGTCTTTGCTGCGAAAAGAAATTTCCGCCCGTAATCTTGCGTCAGTGAGTCTGAACCTCAATGTTCCGGGTTATCCCAAAAGCAATGAAGTTGTCCGTTGCTTCTTCGAATATTGCCTCGATGATTTGAAGATCTACCTTAAAGCCCTTCAGATCCGGCTTCATGATAAGGAAACCGTTCGGCAAAGTGATGAGGCCGGCGATTTTTATATTGTCCCACTTTCCACAAATCACTTCTCGCTCACTGAAATAAAACAATTCTGTGAAAATTTTGAAGAAAATCATGCCCTGGGCCGTTTTATCGATGTGGATATAACCGATACAGCCGCGGTGCCGGTTTCTTCAGGAAAATCAAAGCCCTGTTTTTATTGCAACCAGCATCCCGCTGATGAATGCAGGCTTTACCAAAGACACGATACGGAGGAAGTACGTGCATTTATGTTTTCAAAAATGAAGGCATATTGTATGCTGCAGCGGGAAATGGCAATCAGCAAATACCTTTCATCATTCGCACTTCAATCCATCCTGTATGAAATCTCCCTGACTCCCAAGCCCGGGTTGGTGGACAAATTCAGCAATGGCGTGCACAGCGACATGAATTACAACACATTCATAATTTCCACTTCGGCAATCTCAGTCTATTTTAATGATCTTGTAAGAGCAGGATTTTCTTTTGCAGAAACGGATATGACGAAAGCCCTCCCGGTAATCCGGAATATCGGGTTGCGAATGGAAAAATCCATGTTTGATAACACAGACCATGTCAATACGCAGAAGGGAATAATTTTCCTCATGGGATTGTCCCTCTTCAGCGCTGGCTTTTTATTTGCTCATGAAGATGAGTTTCATATTGAGAAATTCAGGACCATCATTAAAGATATTTGCAGAAATCTGACAAACAGGGAACTGGAAGTCCCTCGGCGGCCTCCGGAAACTCATGGTGAACATATTTTTCATAAACATAGAATTTCAGGTGCCCGCGGTGAAGCTGAAAATGGATTTCCGACGGTTTTTGATTTTGGTCTGCCAGAGCTGCTGAAATTCACCGGGCTTAATGAACAAGGATTACTCAGGGCCTTCCTTGCCATAGCTGCAAACAATAACGACACCAATATCCTGTATCGGAGCAGTTTGGATGTTTTAAATCAATTCAGGGAATATGGCGCAATCGGCACTTGAAACAGGTAATATCGATCTCCTGACCGATTTCTGCTTAAAGCACAGAATTTCACCGGGAGGATCAGCAGATATACTGACTGTAAGTATTTATCTATATTTGCTGATTGAACAAAGCAGGAACAATGGATTACTTAATTTTCCAACCTTGATATCATGACTTTCGAGGATACAGATTTCAGGCAGGAAACGATTGATCTTGAAAATCCATTCGACGTAAAACTTGTAAAGGATTTCCTGTCGCCCCTGGGTTTTGATTTCGACAGCCGGGAAGTGGAAAGCACGCTGATTGTATACAATCTGAAAGGGGAGATGGTGGGAACAGGCTCGCACAAAGGCAGGATCCTGAAGTATGTGGCCGTGGCCCCTAAATTCAGGGATACAACGGCATTTGCGCTGATTGTAACAGGACTTACCGAAAAACTTCTGAAGATCTATAAGCATACTTTTGTCTTTACACGACCCGAAAATTCTATACGCTTCAGGGGATTGGGCTATAATGAAATAGCCACCGCTCCACCTCTGTTTACAGTGCTGGAGTTCGGCTTTGAGTCTATTTATACCTATCAGAATTACCTCAAAACAATTGCAGTTCCTTCCAAATCAAACGAAATTGCCGGTATTGTCGTCAATTGTAATCCTTTTACAAACGGCCACTTGTTTCTCATTGAAAAAGCCGCTGCTGAAAATGAAATCGTTTATTTGTTTGTCGTAGAGGAAGAACGATCGGCCTTTTCGTTTGATATCCGGTGGGAGCTGATTCGCAAAGGTATTGGACACCTTAAGAATGTAGTGATGGTACGTGGTGGTATGTATGTGGTATCCGGGGCTATTTTTCCTTCCTATTTTCTCAAATGTGAGGAGTTGAATGATGTAATGCAAAAACAGGCCGAACTGGATGTCACCATATTTGCCAGGTACATTGTTCCGGTACTGAAGATCAAAAAACGGTATGTCGGCACAGAGGTTTACTGCAAAACAACCCATGCCTATAACAACGCTATGAAGGCCATTCTGCCGGGTTATGGCGTATCGGTGATTGAAATTGAAAGAAAAACAGTGGGAAATGCCGAAATGGAATCACCCAATTATATAAGTGCCTCAAAAGTTCGGCAGGCAATCCGGGAGGACCGTCTGCAGGAAGTGTTGGAATTTCTGCCGTATCCGACAAGGGAATTCCTGCTTTCGGAAAAATCCGCTGCTATTCGTCAGAAAATTAAGGAAGGGATAGGCAGACACTAACATGGACTTATAACAGACCTTGCGTAGACGAAATTAAATTCGGAGTATATATGGAAATTAGGGACTAATCCAACTTTAAACCATCTGAATATGAATAGGAGCGAAATCAACCAGATCCTGCTACGGGCAAAGGAATTTATGAAGGAAAAACAGTTTATGCTGCCTCCCTGGGCATATTGGAAACCGGCTGACTGGAAGAAAAACAAGGCTGAATGCATGGAAGTGATTGACAATATGCTCGGCTGGGATATCACGGATTTTGGTTCAGGGAATTTTTACTCCAGGGGCTTGTTCCTTTTTACCCTTCGAAACGGAAAATACAATTTTGATAAAAAACCGTATGCTGAAAAGATAATGATTGTGGAGGAAAACCAGGAAACTCCGATGCATTTTCATAATTCGAAAATGGAAGATATTATCAACCGGGGAGGCGGGAATCTTGTCATCGAATTGTACAATTCAACAAGTGACAACCAGCTCGGTTCCGGTGAGGTTCACTTTAAAACCGACGGGGTAAAGCGAACTGTAAAAGCCGGCGGAGTGGTGGTACTCACCCCCGGGGAAAGCATATGCCTTGAACAGGGGATTTATCACAGGTTTTATGGTGAACCGCGAAAGGGCAAGGTACTCGTCGGTGAGGTCAGCACGGTTAATGATGATACTTCCGATAATTATTTTTATGAGACAGTAGGAAGATTCCCTTTGATCACTGAAGATTCTGAACCGCTTCATTTATTGGTTTCCGATTATTCAAAGTTTATCTGACAGATGCTGGAGAAGAAAAAATTTACGATTTCAGGAACCGGTTGCGCGCTGGTCGATTATCTCTACAAACCAGTCAACTTTAATGACCCCGGTTTGAACAGTTATTTTTCCAAAAAGCCGGGTGATGGCGGGTTGGCACCGGGCAAGCTGGTTTTTAAGGAAGAATTTGAAAAATATTCCGGTGAGCCTTATGGGCATGTAAGAGATAAACTAACAAACGGACGGCGACCGGTTGGAATGAATATCGGAGGACCCTCTGTTGTTTCACTCATCCATGCCGCCCAGATGCTGCAGGATCTGCCGGTTAATGTCAGGTTTTACGGATGCCGGGGTACGGATGAAGGAGGTTCCTATATCGAAGAAAAACTAAAACTTACGCCTCTTGAAATAGCTTTTTATAAGACCAGCAGGCAATTTACCCCTTTTACTGACGTGTTCTCCGACCCTGATTATGATGCAGGCAGCGGGGAAAGGATCTTTATCAACAATATAGGTGCAGCCAGGGACTTGCTGCCTTCAGATCTTGACGCCAGCTTTTTTCAAAGTGACCTTGTGGCTTTTGGAGGTACAGCCCTTGTTCCCATAATACACACTGCCTTGGGAGAATTGCTGAAAAAGGCAAAGGACAATAAAGTCATTACCCTGGTGAACACTGTTTTTGATTTCATCAGTGAAAGACAGGATCCAATAAAACCATGGAGCCTGGGTGACTCTGCAGCAACATACCGTTACATTGATCTTCTGATCACAGATATGGAAGAATCACTCAGACTCAGTGGCTGCAACTCGGTTGAAGCTGCCATCCGCTTTTTCAAGAAGGCCGGTACTGGTTCCGTAATTATCACCCACGGTGCAAATGAAGTTCATTATTATGCTGACAATGAATTGTTTGGACATATACCCTATACGAAAGTTCCGGTTTCTGCCAAAGTAAAGTCGGAACTCAGGGAGAATATCCATAAATCAGGGGATACGACCGGTTGCGGGGATAATTTCACCGGTGGCGTTATTGCCTCCATGGCGAAGCAATCGGTTTCACAAATTGGATACCCGTTAAATATGATGGAAGCGGTTTCCTGGGGCGTTGTGTCCGGCGGATTCACCTGTTTCTATAACGGCGGTACCTGGTATGAAGAATTTCCGGGTCAGAAGCTGCAACTGATCAACCCTTACCTCGAGGCATACCGGAAGCAGACAGCAATTATTGAAGATAACCAAGGGAATGGATAAGCTTGTACTTTTTGGAGCCGGAAAAATCGGCCGTTCATTTATCGGACAGATCTTCAGCCGTGGCGGTTTTGAAGTCGTCTTCATCGATATTAACAGGGAATTAATTGACAACCTCAACAAACACAGGAAATATGACCTGTTGATTAAAAGCAATGAGGGAGATCAAACCCTTTCTATCACCAATATAAGAGGCCTCTGTTTGACCGACCGGAATAAAGTATCGGAAGAACTCGCAGACGCCACGCTGGCAGCTATTTCAGTAGGACAGCAGGGACTGGAGGGAACCCTTGAGGCCATTTCCAACGGACTCATTCTTCGGCAGGAAAAACACGGCATGCGACCCATCGACATTATTATCGGGGAAAATATGCGCAATGCCGACCGGTTCATGATGGATAAACTGAAGGAATTGCTGCCGCGGGAATACCCGCTTCACAGCCTGGTAGGCCTGGTGGAGACCAGCCTGGGAAAGATGGTACCGATCATGACAAAAAATGACCTGGAAGAAGATCCCCTCCGGTTATTTGCCGAACCGTATAATACCCTGATCGTGGCAAAAAACGGATTTAAAAACCCGGTTCCGGAAATTGCAGACCTTGTCCCAAAAGAAAATATCAAAGCCTGGGTGGATCGAAAGCTTTTTATCCATAACCTTGGACATGTAACAGCAGCCTATCTTGGATTCAAGAAAAACCCTGACTGGATCTACATTTATGAAGTCCTTGAAGATAGCGAGATAGCGGACCTTACCCGGCAAACTATGCTGCAGTCTGCCGATATTCTTATGAGCCTTCATCCCGGTGAATTTACCCCGGCACACCTTGGGGCCCATATCAATGATCTCCTGGAAAGATTTCAGAATAAGGCACTTGGCGATACCCTTTTCCGGGTAGGTTGCGATCTCTACCGGAAACTGAGTCCGGATGACAGGATAATTGCCCCCATCCTTGCAGCAATTAAATTTAACAAGCCCTGCAACCTTATTTTTAATGTCGTAAAAGCAGCTTTGTCATTCAGGGCCAAAAGTGAAGACGGTACCTTCTACCCCGGTGATGTTGCTTTCTTTGCAGATGCAGAGAAAGGTATTGAACATGTTCTTAAAAATGTTTGCGCTACAGATGAAATAATTTGCCAACATTAGGCAATTTTTGTATGTTGCAATCTCTGTCGTTCCAGCCTTAAATCATATTCTGCCTGGAGCTGTACCCAAAATTCCACGCTAATATCAAGTGCTCATAAATAAAATTTCAAAGTCAAGAATTTATGTTTTATCTGTGTTTTAATCTGTGTTTTTATCTGTGTTTTAAATAACAAATAGTCTTAAAAATGAGAATAAATTGCACTATACTATTAATGTTAATAACAGTTTTTTTATTCAGGAACGAATTAACATATGCCCAGCCCAGGGTGATGATTATGACCGACTTTCCTCCTGTTGATACGTATCCTGGCGGAGCCGGATACGGCCCATCTGGAAAACGGAGCGATACGGACGACATACAATCAATGATCCGGTTTTTACTATATTCCAACGAATTTGAAGTGGAGGGACTTGTTGCAACTTCTGCAACCTTTGCAAATATTGCCAGCAAGCAGAATATTTTGGATATATTGTACCTCTACGACTATATTGATGAGCATCTGCAAAAACACGACAGCCGTTTTCCTTCATCCGATTATCTTCGGTCGGTAACCTGGCAAGGATTATCAGGAACTTATAGTCGCCCTGCATCAGAAATCACAGGCGCAGGAAAGGACAGCGAAGCTTCAGAAAAGATTATTGCATTGCTCGATCAAACGGATGCAAGACCTATATGGTTTTTGGTTTGGGGTGGATCTTGCGATCTGGCGCAGGCTTTATGGAAAATAAAAGAAACACGCAGCTCGTCAGAAGCCAAACAACTAATCGGGAAGGTTCGCATTTATATGATAGATTTTCAGGATGGTACCGGCCAGTGGCTCCTCGATGCATTCCCTCAACTATTCATAATCGTTTCCAGGAGTAATTTTAAAGGAATGTTTAACAATGCACCGGGTGCTGAAATTCAATTATCAAATCTTGAATGGGTAAACCGGAATATTCGAAAAGGGCATGGTTTATTTGGCGCTTTTTATCCTGAGAGTGGTTTTTTTCCTGAAACTCCTGGTGTTTGGGAGGGTGATTCGCCATCATTTCTGCACCTGGTAAGCGGATTAAGGGGATTAAATGATCCGGAAAAACCTGATCAGGCAGGATGGGGCGGTCAGTTTGTTCGTGTTGACCCGGGTAAAAACCACTGGGTAGATGATCCAAAGGGGGAGATAACTGTGTGGAAATGGAGGAGTGATGTTCAAAAGGAGTTTGCAGAACGCGCCGATTGGATGGTGGAACAAATATACGAGTCAAAATAAAAAGGAGTCTATTATGAAAAAAAATCGCACTAGTTTTATTTTTTTTAGCAAAAGAAATGACTTATGCACCCCCCCCATTATAATCGTATTTTTTTTGCTTTCAGTATCAATAAGCGTTCTTACTTCATGTGACAAGTCTCCTCAAGATGAAAAATACAGGGTAATCATATTAACCGATATGACCCACGACGATGGGAATTCACTGATCCGGTTTTTACATTATTTGCCTTGTTTCGATCTGGAAGCCCTGATAGTTACCAACCAACTGCCCGACTTTACTTATAATGACTCAATTCCATGGAATAAAGCGATGGGAATATTGAATGCCTATAAGGAGGATTTACCTCAACTGATAAAGCACGACGACAGATTTCCCAATTACAAAGAGCTTTTGGATAAGACAAAAAAAGGGCGTGGCGCCCTTCCTATTATTTGGCTGACAAACGACCTGAAATTCTCAGGCCAAATTGGAAGCAGGTTTGTTGAAACAAAATGGGATTCAATAAATTATCACGAATGGATTGGAGATGGACTGAATCCCAACGGGGAATCAAAAGACTCCGAAGGAAGTGAGTTTCTGCAACAGGTATTCGACAAAGAAGATGAACGTCCCATTTATATTCAGGCATGGGGCGGATCAATTACACTTGTGCAGGCTTTATATCGATACAGGCAAAGAAACGGAGATGAAAAATTCAGGAAAGTACTGAAAAAATTGAATGTCTATGCCATTCTCTTTCAGGATATAACCTTTGAATATTTTATCGATTTCGATAAGGTGACCAAGAAATCGTGCGGAGGTTTTGGTTCCGCAATTCCCAGCTTCAAAGGCGAACGGGCAGAACTGGGTCGGTTGCTTTATGATGCGGGACATTTTTGGCAATACTGCTGTAGCTCGGACACCAATTGGGTGCGGCCAATTTATTCAAATGAGGTTAAAGGCCATGGTTCCATGTCAGCGCTTTTTGATGATTGGGGTGAGGGCGATACGCCTTCATTCCTCTATCTTCTAAGCGCAAAATTCGGACTTAACGATCCGCTCGACCCTGCCCAGGGAAGCTGGGGTAACCGGTTCACAAAAATGAGCGATGAATTTCCGGATGGTTATTTTCATACCTGCACCCACGATGCAAGTGAACTAACCCGATGGAATAATGAAGTTAAAAACAGCTTTCAAAACAGGCTTCAATGGTGCGAAAAAACCCCTGAAGAAGTCAACCATGAACCGATTGCAATTGTAAACGGGGATAAAAGCAATAAAATCATCTTATTGTATGCAAAACCGGGTAAACCGATCACGCTGGATGCAGCCAAATCATCAGACCTTGACCGCAATAACCTCACTTTTAAATGGTTTAGATACGATAAAGCTGACACGTATGATGGATCACTCGAATTAACTGATCCGACGGATCCTTTTCAAAAACTAAAAGTCCCTTCAGATTTGAACGACAAAAACATACACCTTGTTCTGGAAGTACGCGATAATGGAACTCCGGAATTGGTTTCTTACCGCAGGGTAATCATCAAAGGAAAAACAACTGAATAACAATCATAATTCCACTGCAGGCAAACCGGTTTACATTGTCGTGGTATGGCAGTGCAATCGAGGAGCAGAAAGGTGCAAACAAATTGTTGAAATTGGGTGGAATAAAGTATTTTGTTATAAAACAGAACATCTTATCGATGATACCGACTTGAGTAATTTGTAAATATCTTCACCATTCATCTAACAAATTTTAAATTCTTTCAATATGAGAACTGCCACATGCTTATTTTTTTTGCTTATGCTGCTTTCCTGTAAAAAATCTGTTACTGATCCTGATTTGGTTGCCTGGTGGTCGTTCGATGATGCAACCGTCTCGTCAGCTCCCGATCAGTCTGTTCATTCATTAAATGCTGTCAACAAGGGTGCTGTTCCTGTTAAAGGTAAACATGGAAATGCGCTTCAATTTGATGGTAAGTCCGTTTTACAAGTCGATTATCAACCCATACTAGATGACTTTCAGAATGGAATTACAGTAATGGCATGGATAAAGAAAGATACTGCCTCACATTGGAATACAATTGTTTCAAGGGAAATTGGAAGTGGCTGGTCGGAGTACATGGGACTGGCGATATATAAAAATCAGGCGCTCTTTTCAATCGATCAGGATGGGACCAACTACATGAATATTACAGATGCCGAAATTATTCAACCAGATGTCTGGTATCATTTAACAGGAACTTTCGACAATAATGAATTAAAAATCTATGTGAATGGCAAATTAATCAAATCTGCGTTCAGCAAAGGACATATCAGGATCAGTGATCAAAATCCATTGTTGATTGGCGGGAATTCAAACGATCAGAACCAGTCGCTTGTCGATTGTTTTATAGGTACAATCGACGAGGTTCGAATTTATAAAAGAGCATTCACTTTAGCCGAAATCAATGAACTTATAGAGTAATATGAAAAAAGACAACATCTTCGAAATACTTCATCAACCTGACACGCCGACAGGATTATACAAAATCCTGCAGATTGCTGTTTTATGATTCGAAGGGTTTGGCAGCTCTGTTTCGCCGGGAATGGTATGGATTAATTTCTTAAAAATGTTTGCGCGATAGATGAAATAATTCGCCAACTTTAGCTCCGAAACTTTTAATCCTGCTCGTATGTTGTCCATCAGACTATTACTAATTCTTGCAGTTTGCACTGGTATTTCAGTTTTGAACGCCCAGCAGCCCGAGTGGGAAAATCCTGCTGTATTCAAGGTAAACAATGAACCGGTTCATGCTACCCTGTTGCCATATGAAAACGCTAATTCGGCGCTGTCATTCAACAAAGAGGCTTCAGCCTTTTACAAAAGCCTGAACGGTAGCTGGAAGTTCATGTATTTGAAGAATCCGGGCGAGGTGCCGGCTGACTTTTTCAAACCCGCCTTTGCCGATAACTCCTGGGATAACATTGCAGTCCCCGGAAACTGGCAGCTCCAGGGTACCTATGATCCCCCGGTTTTTACAAATATAAAGCATCCGTTCAAGGCTGATCCTCCCCGCGTGCCTCACGATTATAATCCCACCGGACTTTACAGGGTCATGTTTACAATTCCTGAAGCCTGGGATAAGAAACCCGTATTTCTGCATTTCGATGGCATCCAGTCGGCCGGAACCATTTGGATAAATGGCGAGAAAGTGGGATATCATGAGGATGCCATGACACCTGCCGAGTTTAATATCACAAAATACCTGAAACCCGGTGAAAACTACCTGGCTGTGGAAGTGCTTAACTGGTCCGATGGCAGTTACCTGGAGGACCAGGATTTCTGGCGCCTGAGCGGCATCTATCGCGATGTATACCTGTATTCCACTCCGGAAACCCATATTCGCGATTTCCAGGTCATAACTGATCTGGATGACCAGTACAAGGATGCATTATTGAAGCTTTCTGTCAGCCTGCGCAACTATGGTATTGCTTCATCTACCTGCAAAGTAAAAATCAGTGTTTACGATGCCGGTTCCAAAGAGATCTTTACCCGCGAGCTGACGGGCAAAAACATCGGCAAGGGTTTGGAGAAGGTGTTGTCAATGGAGCAAAAAGTGGCTGATCCTTTGAAGTGGACTGCCGAGACACCTAACCTCTATACGCTTACCCTCGAATTGCAGGATAAAAATGGAATCATTCTCGAAGTCATCTCCCAAAAAATAGGTTTCCGTGAAGTGGAGATCCGGGGCGGGCAATTACTTGTAAATGGAAAAGCAATCGAAATCAAGGGAACCAACCGTCATGAATTCGATCCCTATAAAGGAAGGGTAATCAGCAGGGAATCGATGATACTGGACATCCTGCTTATGAAACAAAACAATTTCAATGCCGTGCGCACCTGTCATTACCCGAACACGCCGGAATGGTATGCCCTCTGTGATGAATATGGATTGTATGTTATGGATGAAGCCAATATCGAAAGCCACGAACTGTGGGCAGAAAAAAAAGTCTACCTGTCGGAAGATCCGGCCTGGCAAGCTGCATGGATTGAACGCGGAAGTTCGATGGTACAACGCGATAAGAATCATCCATCGATCATCTTCTGGTCCATGGGAAATGAGACCGGCTGGGGTGCCAATTTTGATGCCATGTACAAAGCCATGAAAACCATCGATCCCACCCGCCCCATTCATTATGAAAGCAAAAACCCTGCTTATGCGAATGTGCCTTCAAGATATGACATCATTTCCACTATGTATCCCACGGTGGATGAGATCCTCCGGCTGATGAACCTGGATGCGACGCGCCCGGTGATCATTTGTGAATATGCCCACACCATGGGTAACAGCCTTGGTAATTTCAGGAAATACTGGGATGCATATTACAAATATCCAAGGCTTCAGGGCGGATTTACCTGGGACTGGGTGGACCAGGGTCTGCGATCAAAGGACAAAAATGGCCAGGAATACTGGAATATCGTCAATTATATCGACGGAGCCAATGCGGATGACGGAATTATAAATCCCGACAGGATTCCCCAGCCTGAAATAAATGAGGCTAAAAAGGTGATGCAGAACATAAACGCAAAGGAAGTTGATCTTTTAAAAGGCGAGATCAGGATAATTAACGGAAATTTCTTCAGGGATCTCAGTGATGTGTATATGCATTGGGAAATTATGCGCGATGGACTGGCTGTACAATCGGGAAAACTGGAAGACCTGGCAGTAAAACCACAGGATTCCGCATTGGTAAGGATCCCGTCAGATGGAAAAGCATGCCTTCCCGGATCGGATTGTTACCTGAACATCAGCTTTCACCTGAAACACCCGGAAATATGGGCTCCTGAAGGTTTTGCGGTTGCGAAGGAGCAATTCAGGATGCCAGTGCCACAGCTGGTGGAAAACCTTGGAAGTGAAGCACCTGCTGAAAGTATCAAACTGGCCACGGAGGATATGATTATTGTTTCATCTCCCACTTTCCGTTCTGAAATAGATCCGGCAACAGGTCAGTTATCTTCACTTCGGTACCTCGGAACAGAATTGCTGACACAGCCGTTAAAACCCTGTTTCTGGAGAGTTCCCACTGATAATGATGAGGGCGGCATGATGTTCAGCTTTGCAAGCCGATGGCGTAACGGGGGTTTGGATAATTTTCATGTGAAAGTTAAGGATATTCATACCGACCTGTCAAAAGAAGGGGTACTTACCGTTAAGTCTGATTGCCAGCTGGTTTTTAAATCCGGAACCATTGATTTTCTTACTGTTTATACCTTCAGGAGCTTCGGTGAAACGGATATACAGATCACATGCCAGGTGCCTGACGGATTGCCGGCGCTTGCGCGGGTGGGAATTGAATTTGCCATTCCGGCCTCATTCAACACGATCTCCTGGATGGGAAGGGGACCCTTTGAAAGCTATGAAGACCGGAAAGAAAGCGCTTTTTTCGGAATTTATTCCGGCAAAGTTGCGGATCAGCATTTTCCGTATGTAATGCCTCAGGAAACCGGGAATAAAACGGATGTCAGGTGGATGAAGATCCTGGGATTGAACCGCGGGCTTGAAATTGAAGGTGACCTGCTGAATATGAATGTACAGGATTACTCACAGGAAGAGTTGAATGCATCGAAAACCTCCCACCGGTTAAATAGAGGCAACAACACCTGGGTACATGTGGATTACAGGCAAATGGGACTTGGCGGTGACGACAGCTGGAGTCCAAGGGTACATCCGGAATATGTGCTGAAAGCCAAATCCTATACCTATAGTTTTACCCTGAAACCGCTATGATTGAGTGACTAGGGACTGGGGACAAGGGACGAGCAGGAAATCCCGGAGGGATTGAATCTTGGTAGTAAGATTTACGGTATCACCTCGATAATATTATGCAATTCCAGTTCCGGAACCACAACCCTGCTGTGGCCATTGCCGTAGGTAAATTCCATGTCTTTGTTACCGGGCTGAAACAATATCCTTGAAGGTTTCGCGTCACTCCTTATTGAGACGCTGATGGTATTGACCGGAGGTACCTCATCATACCCCAGGGCATTCTGGTTTGTATGCTCCCCGGAAACATTGATCAGGTTCACATACATTCTTCCGTTTGCAGAATTAACAGCCATATGTACCAGGTGCGAACCTGTGACCTCAACCATTTTCTCCGGGAAAAGCTGCTGAATGATCTCACTGAGAAAATCCCTGATGACGGGCGTTTTAAATTCGGTATAAGCCGTCCCGGCATTAAAATAAATACCAGCGATCCTTCCCTTGCCGTAGGAATTTACAGAAGATGAAATCTCGTCCGATGGATACTGCATATCGCTGCCCTTATAGAACATTGATAACGGCCGTGCTTCGCTGGAAATCTTCACTGACAGCAGATCAGATCGGATTGCAGCCAATTCGTCCGGCAGAAAGGATGAATGCTTCTGACCTTGCCTTTTTTTCTGAAGTAACAATACCAAGTTCGGGCTGGAACATGGCTGCGGTTTCTGCACCGATTACGAGCAGGTTTCCCCCGTTCTTTGCATAATTTCTTAATTCGTCCAAAAACGAAGGTTCGAGATAATTACATTCGGGAATAATGATGAGCGGATACTGATCCATTTTTCCGGTAAGGTTATGTTCCATGATGATCTCCACAGCCTGTTGCCCGTCGAGCAAGGCATTCAAGGCACCCTGCAGCATTCCCAGGGGACGGGAATAGGGTACAGGAGCACTTTTCTGGTAGGAAACCGAGGGATATAAAAGAGCGATCTGCGGTATCGCCTTTGTTTTGTAGCAATAAGGCTGGCGTTCCCGGCAAAAACCGGCAATATCACTAAGCATATAAGCCAGCCAGGGTTTTAAAGACAAATCCCGGTTCTGCTGGAAATAAAACTGCACGCCACCTCCCATGGAGATGATCTCTGCGGCTTCCTGCTTGAGCTGAATTGCGGATTTTATGCTCATTGGCATTTCACCACCGTTCCATGAAAACCCCCAGGCCATTAAATCCCAGGGTTTTCCCTGCGGTGCCAGGCACCTTGCTTCGAACGCAGAACGGAACACACCATTTTGAGGAGTAACATCGCCCGACAGGAAATCAACCGCCAATAGTAACCTTTTCAGGCATCATGGAAGAATAGGCCCAGTTGCTGGTAATCTGAAATTCAGGATTGAATTGATGAATGGCATCAATGTATTTTTTCAGGTGCTCCCGGAAAAGGGAACGAGTATATTCAAGTAATTCAGGGTAATATTTATCAGAAGCACTATGAGGAATATCGGTTATGCCGGTTTCCTTTGTAAACCGATCAAGGGAAGCCTTACCATAATCAGGCTGAAGAGCCCAGCATTCGCCGTCAATCCAGGCACCATCCACTTTATAATCACTGCTTAATTCCTTTAACTGGGGAATCATATAGGTATCAAGATAAGGGCTGAAAAAAGAAACGTTTTGTTTGTTTCGTTCCCCGTTCGCCTGTATAACGGCCCAATCGGGATGCTGCTGCACCACCTTGATATCGTAGATACCGGAAAAGTGCATAAATAAAGCAACATGATTTTTGTCGGTCACCTCGCGCCAGAGTTTAAGCGGGTCCTTTTCAAAACCTTTCACGTGATAACCCACCTTAGTAGGATAGCTTGAAATGCCTGGATGTCCCTTGCAATCGATCTGAATAAAATCAGGCTTTACGCTTGTCAGAAAGGTATCAATCATAGCGTAGGTAAGCGTCTTACCGGCATCTGTGATGTCTTCACTGGCATGGAGATCGAAATGAATGCCAAAAAAACAATCGGAGCGTTTCAGTTTCTGGACGGAATTTCCAGGTTGTGCTGATAGTGAAGCATTGAATAATACAATGCCTGTCAATAATAAGGATTTCAGGTTATTCATGAAAATAGGATTTCAAAACTAAAGATAAATATTCTCATTGTATCCTGAAAGGTATCCAATAAGTAATTTGGATAACAGTTGCAATTTCTCAGCAAACCACCGTATAGCTTCATAGAATATAAGATTTTATCTTTATATTTCTAACCATTAACATGCAATAACCTTTCAACATGCATTATAACAAAATCTCAATTTTCCTTCTTTCTTTTCTATTCTGTTTATGTATGCCGGAATGCAAGAGCCAGGAACCGGCCGCGAATGCGTATCCGACTATCCAGTCGTGCTTTATCTGGTCATCCCCTGTGAATGATGGTAAGCAAATCTATGTCGCATTTCGTAAGTCCTTTGATCTGCAGGAAACATCCACACCGGCAATCCTGAAACTATTTGCAGATTCTCGCTATATGCTGTGGATCAATGGCAAATACGTTTTAAGAGGTCCCTGCAGGTTTAATCCCAGAAGACCTGAATATGATGTGGTAAATGTGCTTCCTTTCCTGAAAAAAGGCCCGAATGTGATTGTGGTGCTTGCTCACAACTATGGCAATGCCATCAATGGACGTATCATGAAACATGTTCCGGGTATGACCGCCATTTTGGAAATAGCAGGAAGTGAAATTATTCGAACCGATTCTTCCTGGCGATACAATGATCATACCATGTATCTGCCTTCACCGGAATCATGGAACACAGTTCCCGATGTGATTGATGAACGGATCGATGCAGGCGAATGGATTTCCCCGGATTATAATGATGAATCATGGCCGTATGCCAAAGCCATTGATGGAAACCTCTGGGGCAAAATGTACCCGCGTGAAATTCCATTGCCAAAAGAAGCGGAACTCGAAAAGATCAGGATATTGCCTTCCAGAGATCTTCTGAGTAAAGTATTACCTGTCAGTTTAAGCAGTGGTCAGGAAATGCTTGTCGATTTCGGGAAAATGGCAATGGCATATACTTCCATGGAATTGGAGGCGGAGGAGGGAAGCCGGTTGACGATGAAGTATGCCCTCAGGTATAAAAATGGCAAACCAGCCGAAATGTATGGTGCCGGAAATATGGTTACCACCCGGGCAGGATCTCAAAGTATTATAACCACAGATCAGTGGGGCAGTCACTATATGCTTGTTACATGTGAATCAGGGCACGTAAAAATCAACCAGCTAAAAATAACCGATCGCCGGTATCCTTTTGAACGGATTGGAACTTTTTCATGCAGCGATTCTGTGTTAACCAGTCTTTGGGAAATGGCAGTGAATACAATTGAAGTAACAAGCGACGATGCCTATGGTTCCGATGCGCGCGAACGTAATGAATGGCTGCAGGATCCGGCACAACCGAATTTTATTACGACTCAGGTTGCATTGGCAGGTCCGGGACCATCAGGAAGCAAGATATATTCTGATCCAAGGCTTTTGCGAAATATCCTGCGCCATTCTGCTTTGTCGCAACTGCCCAACGGTCAGCTATTAGCCACCTTCCCTACGGACCGGGGACCGGAAGATTGCCATTATGTGATTGATGATTATTCCTGTCAATGGGTTGAGGCACTGAGGATATACTACGAGGCAACAGGCGACAGGGATTTTGTCCGTGAGATGTGGCCATCTTTGATAGCCCAAATGAACTGGTTCCTGTCACACATTACAACCCGGGGCCTCTTGTTAGCCAGGGAATATACATCATTCGACAATCCGTTTGCCTACATAACATGTGAAGGAGCAACATTAAATGCATTTCTATATAAGGCGCTTATCGATTCAAAATACCTGGCAGCTGTCATGGGCGAACAAACCAGGATTGATTTTTACCACCAGGCTGCTGAAGAACTAAAGACGGCATACAATAAGCAGTTCTGGAATGAAATTGAAGGAGCTTATAATTCGGCATATTTAAAAGATACGATTTATGCTCCCACGGTACATGCCCAATTGATTGCACTGAACCGTGGGATGGTTCCCGCTAGCCGTGAAGCGGCGGTACGTAAATGGTTCCTGACAAACTTTAAAAATCAGGGAATGTTTCACTGCTGCAGCAATCCTGATTATAAAAAAATGGTTGAAGACAAGGCTGGCATTTATATGCCTGTGGTTTACTACTGGGCCTTTCAGGAACTGTACAGGATGAATACAGAACAATATGATCAGGAAGTAATACATGAAATTCGCCGCCGCTGGACTCCCATGGTCTTGTATCAGCAGGACGCCGGTACAGTGAATGAAACCTTTCCTGATGAAAATGGAGAAGGCACAACAGAATCGTGTCACAATTATGGAGCTGTTCCTGCATGGTTCCTTAGTTCTTTCATACTGGGAGTCAGGTTAAATGGCCCGGTTTGGGATAAAAAACTGCTGATTGAACCCAGGCTTGGAGATCTGACCTTTGCCGAAGGTATTGTTGTTACTGCCTTCGGCCCTGTTCCTGTTTTGTGGAGAAAATCAGAGGAAGGAAGATCATTGAGCTTTAAAATATCTATTCCGGAAGGGATTCAAACTGAAATTCGATTTCCGAAAATTTCAGCCAATTCCACGTTGATTTTGAACAATGAGGTATTCATGGAAAACGGAAAACCTAAGAAAGGAATTAAAGTGGATGAACGATGGATCATCATTCAAAACCTGTCCGGAGAATGTACAGGTTCTATCCGTTCAAATTAAAAACTTTACTAACTTGGCACTATGGCAGTATGTAGAACAATATTATCACTATTTGCGCTGTTTTGTGCATCCGGTTGTCTTACAATTGCGCAGGTTGCCGGGCGACCACCCATGTGGGGTATCGCCAAAATGACTTTTCTGGTTACCGATTTTGATTTGGCCCGGGAATATTACGGTAGGTTCCTCGGTTTTGATGAAGCCTTCTCCTATCCTTCCCCATTGGGTAAAGTGATATCTTTTAAGGTAAATGACCGCCAGTTCCTTGAATTTGTAGTGGATAAGCAGGCCCGTGATAAAAAGCGGCTGGTTTCTGTTTCGTTTGAAACGGAGGATGCAGAAGCCATGCGTAAATATATTATTTCAACGGGATTTGACGTGCAGGTGAATGTCCACCAGGACGGTGCAGGAAATAAGGTTTTCATGATCACTGATCCTTCTGGCAATCCCATTGAATTCATTGAATTCACAAATGACGGCCTGCACAAAAAATCAAAGGGACAGTTCCTTTCGGATAAAAGGATTTCTGCCCGAATTCATCATGCCGGACTCTTTGCCGAAAAAATAACCGATAATGATCCTTTTTATGCACAAATGCTTGGGTTTAAAGAGATGCTCCGTTATCCGGAGGATAAAAATGTTCCGGCCATTATGCTTTATCTTCAGATACCAGGATGCGTCGAAAATATTGAATTTTACTCACCAAACGACAGGAATGACTCGCATCCCTGTTTTCTTACAGAGGACATGCAGGAGACAATTTACACCCTGAAAGAAAGAAAGATCAATGAAACACTGGGAATTCCGGGGATTGGCAAGGGAAAACGCTGGATCCTGAATCTCAGGAATGCAGATGACACCCGGGTTGAATTTACAGAAGCACATACCGTAAAGTAATCACCTGTAAAATGACAAATTATGGAAAGATCAGATCTCTCGCGCCGGAAATTCATTAAGAATACGCTGGAAACCGGTTTGATAGTGGCCGGCTCGGGTTTGTTACCCTCCTGGGCGATTGCACATACAAAAAGTCCAAATACAAACTATGACGCAAAAGGATTGCCAACAGCAGTTCTTGGGAAAACCGGAGTGCGAATTCCAAGAATTGCCTGCGGATTGGGAAGCCGGTTTTGCAGCATAGAAAATACTGACGATGCCATTCGTTTGTTACATTTCGCACTCGACAACGGCTTATATTACTGGGATACCGCATTCTCATATGAAAACAGCAAACTTGGCTTTACCAGCGAGGAACGAATGGGTGAGGTGGTGAAAACAAGACGGGATGAATTGTTCCTTTCCACAAAAGTAGAAAGTCGTGATCCCGACGAAGCAAAACGCCAGATTGAAACCAGTCTGAAGCGATTAAAAACGGATCATCTCGACATGCTGAAAATTCATAGTATTGAAACTCCTTCCGACGTTGAATCAATCAGTGCAAAAGGAAAAATAATTGAATTGCTTCTCAGCCTGAAAGAACAGGGTGTAACCCGTTTCATTGGCTTTTCAGGACACTCCGAGGCGGCTGCCATGAAGATGATGGCTGAAAAAGGAATTTTCGACAGTATGCTGATGGCAATGAATCACTATGGCGGAAACAAAGAGCAGCGCCAGGAACAGGTCATTCCTGCCGCAAAGGCACAGGGAATGGGCGTTATGCTGATGAAGGTGGTGAGACCCCGCGAAACTGTCAAGGAACTTGACCCGAAGGATTTGATCAGGTATGCGTTGTCGCTCAACGGACCGGATGGCATAATCCTTGGAATGGACAGCCTGGATGTAGTGAAATCGAATATTGAAATTTTGCGTAATTTCAAACCGATGGAAGAAACACGAATGAAAGAAATTGCTTTGCAGCTCACCCCGTTCTACAATCATCAAAATCTCCCCTGGATGAATCCCGGATATCACGATGGAAACTGGGCCTGACATTCATCATTCATAATTCATCATTCATAATTTAATGAAATCCCTTTTAAGAACAGTTCTTTTCCTGCTAATGGCAGTATGCATTCCATGGAAAGCTCAGTCACAGTCTCAAATTTTCCAGCCCACCTGGGAGTCATTGTCGGCTTATAAGTGCCCTGAATGGTTCAGGGATGCCAAATTCGGTATATTTATCCACTGGGGCCTTTACTCGGTACCGGGATTCGGAAGTGAATGGTATCCAAGGTGGATGTATAAGGATTCCACGGTATGGGGTCAGAACTATTATCAGCATCACGTGAAAACTTATGGCCCGGTTGATAAATTCGGGTATAAGGATTTTATACCCTTATTTAGGGCCGAGAAATTTGATGCTGATCAGTGGGCTGAAATCTTTAAGAGATCAGGTGCCCGTTATGTGGTGCCTGTAGCGGAACACCATGATGGATTTGCGATGTACAATACAAGTCTGTCGAGGTGGAATGCCATGAATATGGGACCAAAACGTGATATTATAGGTGAACTTTCAGAGGCGGTAAGAAAACAGGGACTCATCTTCGGATTGTCATCCCACCGCATTGAACATTGGTTCTTCATGAATAATGGAAGAACGACAAAATCGGATGTGAATGATCCGGCTTATGATGATTTCTACGGACCCGCCCGGAGTGAAAACGAGAAACCCGATATTGAATATATGAATGACTGGTTATTGCGTAACTGTGAACTCGTGGATAAGTATAAACCACAGGTATTCTGGTTCGATTGGTGGATTGAACAGCCTTCTATGGAACCTTACCGAAAGACATTTGCTGCATACTACTATAACAGGGCACTTCAGTGGAAAGAGGGAGTGGTACTGAATTACAAGAACAATGCTTTCCCCGATAATGTGGCGGTTTATGATATAGAAAGGGGAAGCAGCAAGGCAACCCGTAAATATCCCTGGCAAACAGATACTTCCATCGGAAAAAAATCATGGGGTTGGGTGTCAGATGAAGAGAACAAGACAGCTAATGAAATTGTGGATGCGCTGATTGATATTGTGAGCAAGAATGGAAATTTGCTGCTGAATATCGGTCCAAAAGCCGATGGCACCATCACCCCGGAGCAGGTTAATGTACTCCTGGGCATTGGTGCATGGTTAAAAATCAACGGAGAAGCCATTTATGGAACCCGGCCATGGACTATTGCCGAAGAAGGTCCGACAGTAGCTGCCGAAGGATCGTTTGCCGAACAGAAGCCTGTAATTTTTACTGCCAAAGACGTACGCTTTACATCAAAAGATACTGTCGTTTATTTCTTCCTCCTCGATGTTCCAACAGAAAACAAGATCATTATAAAAGCGTTGGGAACCAAAGCCTATTCTCCGGGAAAAATCACAAATTTAGAGTTGCTGGGGAGTTCGGAAAAATTAAAATGGGTACAAAAGTCTGACATGCTGGTTATAAATACACCTGAAGCAATGCCCAGCCAGGAAGCGATTTGTTTTAAAATTGACTTTTAGCATGAACTTAATTCAGCGGAATAAAAAAATGAATAAAAATACCCTCTTTGCATTTTTACTGTGCCTTTTTTCCAGCCTTTATTTTGCGGATACAACGGCATTGGAACCTCCTGATAGCCTTCTTTTTCCCGCCTGGGCTCCTGTCCCGCCGATGGGTTGGAACAGCTGGGATTGCTATGGACCGACAGTAGTTGAAAATGAAGTAAAAGCGAATGCGGATTATATGGCCCGGTATCTTAAGAAATACGGCTGGGAATATATTGTGGTTGATATCCGTTGGTTTGTTGAGAATGATAAAGCTCATGGTTATAATGAAATAGATCCTAAATATACAATGGATGAATATGGCCGCTTCCTGCCCAGTGATGTACGTTTTCCTTCTTCTGCAAATGGTAAAGGCTTCAAGCCCTTAGCCGATTATATACATAATAAAGGATTAAAATTCGGAATTCATATTATGCGCGGAGTACCGGTGGAAGCAGTCAGGAAAAACACACCGGTATTGGGAAGCAAGGCTTTCGCCCCGGAAATTTATAGTACCGATGGCCAATGCCCATGGCTTAAGGATATGTATACAATTGTAGCAGAAAGGGCGGGGGCACAGGAATATTACAATTCCATTTTTAAATTATATGCCTCCTGGGGCGTCGATTTTATTAAGGTAGATGACCTATCAGTTCCTTATCACAGCAAGGAAATTGAGATGATCCGCACAGCCATCGACAACTGCGGGCGAACCATTGTATTAAGCACATCCCCGGGTGAAACCCCGTTGGAAAATGCCCGGCATATCATGAACCATGCTAATATGTGGCGAATTGTCGGTGATTTTTGGGATAACTGGCCACAGGTAAAAGAACATTTCGAAGTTTGTGACCGTTGGTCGCCTTATATTGGAAACGGCCATTTTCCTGACGCCGATATGCTTCCGCTTGGACGAATAGGCATAAGAGCCGAAAGGGGTGACAACAGAATGTGCCAGCTTACAAAAGATGAACAGATCACCGTGATGTCCCTTTTTTCAATTTTTCGTTCTCCCCTGATGTTCGGTGGCGATCTGCCGGGCAATGATGCGTTTACTCTTTCATTGCTTAACAACAAAGACGTTCTCTATGTAAATAAGTTCAGCCAGCATAACAGGCAGCTTTTCAGGCAGGATGACCTCATTGTCTGGGTTGCCGATGATCCTGAAACCGGCGACAAATTTCTTGCAGTTTTTAATGCAAAGGATCCGCCCACTGATTCAATGGCAATTACAATTCAGCTTGCCCAACTGGAAATAGCCGAACCCTGCATGATTAAAGACTTATGGAGCCACAAAAACCTGGGTACATTCACCAAAGAATTTGTTCCTGTGATCCCGCCACACGGATCAGGTCTGTACCGGGTTTCTTCGAAAAAATCCGGAAAATAAATGCTTCCTAAAACAACTAAAATGAGAGTATTTCAGGTTAATAATATTGCTGGTGCTATAAAAAGCCTGGCAATTTCAATCACTTTGATAATTAATTCGCTGTATGGATACAGCCAGGCAACCGATGTACTGTGGTATAAGCAACCGGCAAACTATTTTGAAGAAACACTGGTACTGGGAAACGGTAAAATGGGAGCCTCTGTATTTGGAGGCATTGAATCGGATAAAATTTACCTGAACGACGCCACCCTGTGGTCAGGCGAGCCCGTCAATCGCAATATGAATCCCGAAGCCTATAAAAATCTGCCGGCAATACGTGATGCACTGAATAATGAAGACTATAAGCTGGCAGACGAACTGCAGCACAAATTACAGGGCAAATTTTCCGAGTCCTACCTTCCCCTCGGAACCCTGTTCATCGATTTTAACTACAGCGGTGAGCCAAGAAATTATTACAGGGAACTCAGCATTTCAGATGCTGTTTCAAAGGTGAGTTTCGAGGTGGCTGGCGTATTTTATACACGGGAGTATTTCATTTCATATCCCGACCAGGTGATGGTCATCCGTTTGACATCCAGTAAAAAAGGAGCCCTGAATTTTGCAATCCGGTTTGAAAGTCAACTCAATCACAGTGAAGTGGTTTCAGGAAAAGAACTTTATGCCAATGGCTATGCACCCACCGCCGCAAAACCCAATTACCTCGGCGATGTACCCAATGCTGTTGTTTTCGATAAGGACCGGGGAACCCGTTTTTCCTCCCTGGTGGTGATAAAGAATACAGATGGAAATATTTCAGTTACTGATACCACAGTGGGCCTTGTAGATGCCTCATCGGCTACTATCATGATATCGGTTGCAACCAGTTTTAATGGTTTTAACAGGGATCCTGCAACTCATGGACTCGACAATGAAGCCATTGCCCGAAATCAAATGAAGACTGCCTTGCCAAAATCATATGACGATCTGAGGAAAGCACATCTGGCCGACTACCATACCTATTTTAACCGGGTTAAGCTTGATCTGGGAATTACATCTGCGCCCAACCTGCCTACGGATGAGCGGTTGGAAAGATACGCAACCGGTCAGGAAGATAAAAACCTTGAAATCCTGTATTTTCAATATGGAAGATACCTGCTTATCAGCAGTTCCAGAACACCTGGTGTTCCGGCAAACCTCCAGGGAATTTGGAATCCATACATCCGTCCACCCTGGAGCAGCAATTATACGATCAATATCAATGCGGAGGAAAATTACTGGCTTGCAGAAAATACCAATCTGTCGGAAATGCACATGCCCATGTTGTCTTTTATCAGAAACATCGCCGAAACCGGAAAGGTCACTTCAAAAACATTCCTGGGAACCGACGGGTGGATGGCCTGTCATAATTCGGACATCTGGGCCATGAGCAACCCTGTGGGTGATTTCGGGCATGGCGAACCTGTTTGGGCCAACTGGTATATGGGCGGCGCCTGGTTAAGTACCCATTTGTGGGAGCACTATTTATTTACCCAGGATAAGGAATGGCTAAAAAACGAAGGGTATGATTTAATGCGCGGGGCGGCTGCTTTTTGCCTAAGCTGGCTTGTGGAAAAGAACGGGGAACTGATCACGTCTCCCTCCACATCACCGGAAAACAAATATATTAATTCAGAGGGGTATCACGGGGCCACATTATATGGCGGCACTGCAGACCTTGCCATGGTCCGTGCCTGCATGGAACAATCGGTATCTGCTTCCAAAATACTAAATACGGATGCTGATTTCAGGATTAAACTTGAAGATGCATTAAAACGGCTGCATCCCTTTACCATTGGTAAAAAGGGCAATCTTCAGGAATGGTACTACGATTGGAACGATGAAGATCCGCAGCACAGGCACCAGTCGCATTTATTCGGACTTTTTCCCGGCCACCAGATCACACCGGTTGCTACACCCGAACTGGCCAATGCATGCAGAAAGACACTTGAAATAAAGGGTGATGAAACCACAGGCTGGTCAAAAGGATGGCGGATAAATCTTTGGGCCAGGCTTTATGATGGAAATCATGCCTATAAAATGTACCGTGAACTGCTGAAATATGTTCCACCCGACGGAATGCGGACGGACTATTCAGGAGGTGGCGGAACTTATCCAAACCTGTTCGATGCGCATCCCCCGTTCCAGATCGATGGCAATTTCGGTGGGTCGGCTGCGGTAGCTGAAATGCTTCTCCAATCGGATGGAAATGAGATCAGGCTGTTGCCTGCCTTACCGGATGCATGGGATAAGAGGTTCAGTAAACGGACTTTGTGCACGGGGAGGTTTTGAAGTTTCTATCGTTTGGGAAAATCACAAGGCAAAGAGTGCCGTTATTAAAAGTAAAAATGATAGCACTTGCATCGTTTTAGCCAATGGAATTGTGCACAATATTAAACTCAAAGCAGGCCAGACAACCAATATCGATTTATCACACTAAAAGACTTTTCAAACCTCAAACTTCAAACCTCAAACCTCAAACTCCTTATACGGATTGTGCTTATGTTCCCTGTCTTTGACAATAAGAGTTGTTACTGGGACAGCGGACTTTTGATTAAAAATTATATCATGACCCATGCATAGTCCAAAGGAAATATTCAGGTCCGTTTTATTTTTGCTCAGAAAATCAGCCTGGCCGGAAGGATTGCAAGACAAACCACGGGAATCATCCTTTAATAATTCTGCAGAGGGAATTTTCCCTGTTTTGCAGTCAACTGAGAATATTTCAAATTCCTCTTCAAGGATATGCTTTAGCTTATTTGCTTCTTTTTGCATACCAATACAATGGGCAATACCAATCCGTTTAATCCCCGACAGTCTGGCATAATTCTTAATTTCTTCCACCCGGTTTTTACCTGGCAACCTCGCCTTGTCGGCTACACGCATGGTATCCACGTCGGCACTTGAGTATAGTTTGTCTAATTCGTTCGTATCCATAGGAGCTAACATTTTCCCTTGCTGCACGGACTGCTTATCATAAGAAAGCCAAAAATACCGCCAAAAATAATGCTATTATAGGGATTGCTTGTAATCGCACATGATCCTGATTTGCAACCGACAAAGTAGTAATAAAGAAAGCCTGCAAATCCACCGATAAAAACCCCTAATACAGGCTTCCAGAAACTCCATGATTTATAAAACTCCTTTTTTGTTTCCGTCTGCAAGTTGTTCTCAATGTTATTATCCATAGTAATTGCCTATTGATTAGGGAACAAAATTAGCAAAAGTTTTGAATTAAATCGCTTTAATATCACCTAAATTTTTTTAATATCACTTCAAGATCTATTTAGCCTTCATTTTGTTCCCTTTTGGATCATGGGTAACCTCTGCCAGTCCAAGTGCTTCCATCAATGGTGGAATATACATTCCAAACCTGCCGCGGAGTCCTTTTTTTAGTCCGTACCAACCATTAACCGGATTTCTCCCGGATCTTCCCCACGCTTCCACCGTTCCTTCCCTGGCAGGCTTTTGTTCGTCGGTACTTCCAAGTTCCATCCAGTCGCCATGGCTTTTTAACATTTTATGCAAATCATCAATACATCGTATATCGTAAAACAGGATTGTTTTACCGACCGTGCAAACTAATACGTCTTTGCCCTCTTTTTCTTCAACATGCATTGTGTATTCGCTTGTTAAAGGGGGTGTTTTAAGCAACATGGGCTTATCTTTAGTTCCTAAATTGTATTTCATAAGCTAGTAAGTATTTAGTTTACCAATAGTTGAAAATTTGCAGGTATTAATAAAGAAGCAACATGATGAGAAGATTTTTGTTTCAATAATTAGGGAAAATATTTTGCTAATATCAAAATGGAGATATATATTTGCAATCCCTTCCAAAAAGGAAAGGGATCTTAGCACGGTGGTTCTGAGTATAGGTCGCAAAGCCGGGAAACATCGCGTGACAATATATATTTTGGGAGCTTAGCTCAGTTGGTTCAGAGCATCTGCCTTACAAGCAGAGGGTCGCTGGTTCGAGCCCAGCAGTTCCCACGAAGGGGGTAGATAAAACTACCCCTTTTTGTTTATATGAAATATTTTGTTTATATACTTTACAGCGAAAAGCTTGATAAGTATTATATAGGATCTTCCTGTGACCCTCGGGATAGACTGAAAAAACATAATCGCAGTCATAAAGGATTTACATCAACAGGTAAACCTTGGTTATTACAGTATATTGAAACTTATAATTCCAAAACAGAAGCTTTGATCAGAGAAAAGCAATTGAAGGCCTGGAAAAACCGCGAACGAATTGCTTCCTTAATTAAATGCTCAGTTGGTTCAGAGCATCCCGACTGATAAGTCGGGAGGGTCGCTGGTTCGAGCCCAGCAGTTCCCACGAAGGGGGTAGATAAAACTACCCCTTTTTGTTTATATGAAATATTTTGTTTATATACTTTACAGCGAAAAGCTTGATAAGTATTATATAGGATCTTCCTGTGACCCTCGGGATAGACTGAAAAAACATAATCGCAGTCATAAAGGATTTACATCAACAGGTAAACCTTGGTTATTACAGTATATTGAAACTTATAATTCCAAAACAGAAGCTTTGATCAGAGAAAAGCAATTGAAGGCCTGGAAAAACCGCGAACGAATTGCTTCCTTAATTAAATGCTCAGTTGGTTCAGAGCATCCCGACTGATAAGTCGGGAGGGTCGCTGGTTCGAGCCCAGCAGTTCCCACGAAGGGGGTAGATAAAACTACCCCTTTTTGTTTATATGAAATATTTTGTTTATATACTTTACAGCGAAAAGCTTGATAAGTATTATATAGGATCTTCCTGTGACCCTCGGGATAGACTGAAAAAACATAATCGCAGTCATAAAGGATTTACATCAACAGGTAAACCTTGGTTATTACAGTATATTGAAACTTATAATTCCAAAACAGAAGCTTTGATCAGAGAAAAGCAATTGAAGGCCTGGAAAAACCGCGAACGAATTGCTTCCTTAATTAAATGCTCAGTTGGTTCAGAGCATCCCGACTGATAAGTCGGGAGGGTCGCTGGTTCGAGCCCAGCAGTTCCCACGAAGGGGGTAGATAAAACTACCCCTTTTTGTTTATATGAAATATTTTGTTTATATACTTTACAGCGAAAAGCTTGATAAGTATTATATAGGATCTTCCTGTGACCCTCGGGATAGACTGAAAAAACATAATCGCAGTCATAAAGGATTTACATCAACAGGTAAACCTTGGTTATTACAGTATATTGAAACTTATAATTCCAAAACAGAAGCTTTGATCAGAGAAAAGCAATTGAAGGCCTGGAAAAACCGCGAACGAATTGCTTCCTTAATTAAATGCTCAGTTGGTTCAGAGCATCCCGACTGATAAGTCGGGAGGGTCGCTGGTTCGAGCCCAGCAGTTCCCACGAAGGGGTAGATAAAACTACCCCTTTTTGTTTATATGCAATATTTCGTTTATATACTTTACAGCGAAAAGCTTGATAAGTATTATATAGGATCTTCCTATGACCCTCGGGATAGACTGAAAAAACATAATCGCAGTCATAAAGGATTTACATCAACAGGTAAACCTTGGTTATTGCAGTATATTGAAACTTATAATTCCAAAACAGAAGCTTTGATCAGAGAAAAGCAATTGAAGGCCTGGAAAAACCGCGAACGAATTGCTTCCTTAATTAAATGCTCAGTTGGTTCAGAGCATCCCGACTGATAAGTCGGGAGGGTCGCTGGTTCGAGCCCAGCAGTTCCCACGAAGGGGTAGATAAAACTACCCCTTTTTGTTTATATGCAATATTTCGTTTATATACTTTACAGCGAAAAGCTTGATAAGTATTATATAGGATCTTCCTATGACCCTCGGGATAGACTGAAAAAACATAATCGCAGTCATAAAGGATTTACATCAACAGGTAAACCTTGGTTATTACAGTATATTGAAACTTATAATTCCAAAACAGAAGCTTTGATCAGAGAAAAGCAATTGAAGGCCTGGAAAAACCGCGAACGAATTGCTTCCTTAATTAAATGCTCAGTTGGTTCAGAGCATCCCGACTGATAAGTCGGGAGGGTCGCTGGTTCGAGCCCAGCAGTTCCCACGAAGGGTTTGAAGAGATTCAAACCCTTTTCGTTTTAACCCCGGTTAAAACATAGTTAAAACGTATTTTCTTCACCCTGTAACCGTCCATTTATATTAAATCACTTTGTGATTGAAGCTAAATGCTTACAAATCATTGTTAACAATAATTCTCGCTTTGTTGGTTTACTTATATAATCAATACAACCTGCATCAATAGCTTTTTGTCTTTCGTCTTGTGCTGCATAAGCTGTTTGCGCAATAATAATTATTTGTTGGTTCGATTGTTTAATTAGGCGGGTGGCTTCATAGCCATTCATATCGGGTAAACTAATATCCATTAAAACCAAATCTATAGTTTGGGAATTGGCAATTTTAACTGCCTCTTTTCCATACTCGGTGATAATGATTGTGGAACCTGTATTAGCAAGAATTTCTTTAAGATATGCGGAGTTATATATATCGTCTTCCACGATAAGAATTGTTTTATTTGAAAAACGAAAATTTTTTGCGTCAACAAAAACCTCTTTCCCATCATTTAACTTTGTGGATTTATTATAATCTATTGAAAAATTAAACGTTGTACCCTTATCAGGCTCGGATTGCAGCCAGATTTTTCCACCTAACAAAGCCGTTAATCCTTTCGCAATAGATAAACCCAAGCCTGTACCACTTATATTTTTTAATCGTCTTTTGATGCAATTGCGTGAACCGCTCAAAAATATATTTGAACTTATCTTGTGGAATGCCAACACCAGTATCGGAAACATGAAATATAAGCTGGTTATTTTCTAACTTACAACCACATACAATAGAGCCACTGGTGGTAAATTTAAAAGCATTACCAATTAAATTAATAAGGATTTGCTTTAATTTAACCTTGTCGGTCATAAATGCTAAATTTAACTGGCCTGTATAATTCAACAAATTGAAAGTAATATGTTGTTTGCCTGTGCGGGTTTGATGTTCTGTAAAAAAGGAATTTAGCTCGGAAAATAAGTCTGATACTCTACATTCCTCAATATTAACTTCCAATTGGCCAGATTCTATTTTGGAAATATCCAGAATATCATTAATAATATCAAGTAAATCACTACATCGTTGATATATTATTCCTGAAAATTTTTCAAGATTTTCAAGATTGTTATAGTTTTCAGGAAGCAGCGACGAAAAACCCATAATGGCATTCATGGGCGTGCGTATTTCGTGGCTCATATTTTGAAGAAAAGCAGTCTTTAAGCGGTCGCTTTCTTCGGCGCGTTCTTTAGCGTATAGAAGCTCAAGTTCTGCAAGCTTACGGGGAGTAATATTGCTGCCAAAGCACGACCCTCCAACAACTATACCGTTTTTAACAATAGGGTTAAACCATACCTGGATGTATATAATTCCATTGCCTGTATCAATGGCATCTTCAATTGCAAATTGCTCATTGGCAAGTACTCTGTCGTAGCGCGGCTTCCAAAAAGGACGCAAGGTTTCAGGAAGGGCTTCAATCAGGCTTACACCCGGTTCTAACTTCACACCAAATGTCTGGTAAAACTCCTGCTGAAATATCTGGTTAATATAAAGTATATTATAGTTTCTGTCGAAAGCCCAGATATTGCTGGTTGTGCCCTCTAAAATTGCGGTAACATTTGCATTTATTGCTTCTGCAGCTTCCTTTGCCAGAAGCAATTCAAACTCTGCTTTTTTACGTTCTGTAATATCCCGAAATGTTCCCATCAAACATACTTTCCCTTTATAAAATACTTCTGAAGCCAATATTTCCACGGGAACCAGGGTGCCGTCTGCCCGAACAACTTTATTTTCAATGGGATTAGTGAATTTTGACCAACTCGCTTCTTTTTGCTGCTGCCGAAAAGTTTCTTTGGAAAACTTTTCAATTTCCACAGGATGCAGCTTAGCCTGATTAAGTCCGATAATTTTATTGTGGGGCATTTGCAGTAACTTTTCAGCAGCCTGATTGGCGTCTACAATTGTACCACTTTCCTGCTCAGCAATGAAAACAGCATCAGCTGCATTTTCGAATAGTTTTTTAAACTGCAATTCGCTTTCTTCGGCATTTTGTTTGGCAAATTTTAATTCTGTATTCGTTTTTAACAGTTCTTCGTTAAGTTGCAGGTATTCCTTATTTTGAGCTTCTATCTTTTCGGTTTTTTCTTGTATAATTAGTTCGGATTGCTTCTGTTTTGTAATATCGTTATGGGTTCCAAACATTCGAATAACTTTGCCTTTGTTGTTTCTTACAGATGACGCTTTATTGTGTATCCATCGGTAGCTTCCATCCTTATGTCGAAACCTGAATTCAAGAAAAAAATGTTCAGCAAAATGGTCAATATAATTCTGAACAGCATTTATGCAGGATTCTTTGTCATCGGGATGGAGATGTTCAATCCAGGTATCAAATTCATTCTTTAGCTCGTGATCGCTATAGCCAATTTGATTTTTCCAATGCGGAGAATAATAGACTTCATCTGTTTCAACGTTCCAATCCCAAATGCCTTGCTCGGATGCATCAATGACTAAGGCAAAACGCTCTTCGCTCATTTTTAATGCAGCTTCGGTTTGCTTGCGTTCGGTAATATCTTCATAAGTTCCGAGAACACCAATAACAAGACCCGATTCATTAAAAATCGGCACTTTGTTGGTGTCTAACCAGGCTCGTTTTCCATCGGCCTGCAATTGCGGTTCAATAATATGGTACTCGGCTATTCCACTGTTTATTACTCTTCTGTCGCATTCAACAAAGAAATCAGCTTCTTCCTTTTTCCAAGCCAGATCGTAATCTGTTTTGCCTACTATTTCGATTGCTGATTTTAACCCGGCAACATGAGCAAAATTCTCGTTACAACCAAGATATACAGAATTGCGATCTTTCCAGAAGATGAACTGCGGAATACTATCCATAACGAGTTCAAGCATTTTTTTAGACTCATTAAGCTTATCTTCCGCCAGTTTGTGTTGAGTAATATTATCGTGGGTTAAAACAATTTTCTCTGGTTTTCCATTTGTGTCATCTAAGGTGAATCCAATCACCTTTAAACAAAGCGCAATATCGGGAAATGAAGAATCAACATCATGAGCATTGTAATATGAGTCGGGAAATTGTACAACTTCACCGTTTTTAATTTTTTCAAATAGCTCACCAAATCCGATTTTTAATAATTGATCATCGTTAAAAATTGAATAGTGACGAGGAGGAACAATACCAAAAAGCTTAGTATGTGCCTGGTTTACCTGAATAGTATACCCTTCCATATCCAATAACTGAATCGACATCGGGTTTTTATCAATAATTTCCTGAAACATTTTTGCAGCAATCTGTTGATCGGTGAAATACTTATCGACAGATTTTTTCAAAAAAATGTTTCTTTGCTGCAATTCTCGAATCTCAAGAATGAGTTCATCTTTTGATTTATCCTCGTCCTTCATAACTATAAATGTGATGTAAACTCATACTAAAATATTACCAGGCTTTTTTACTAAAATTAATATATTATTCTCATAAAACCTTGATAATTAATTTTTCAGCATGCTGCAAACGTGGATAGGCCAGTTCGGTGACCACCTCACTAAAGGCCCTGGCCGTGGTTGTGGCTGAAATAAATGCAGACTGGACTTTTGTCCAAAAGGACATCGTGCCACTTATAAAATCACCCCTGGTAAGATATAAATGGTATTAGAATTGGTTTGGTTTTTAACCAATGTAGAAATCCTAAAAAAAAATAATCAACTTATAGAACATTGCAGAAATCAATGCTGCGGCAGGTATCGTAAGTATCCAGGCAAATACGATTTTGTTAGCGATTTTCCATTTTACGGCTGAAGCCCTTTTAATTGTACCTATTCCCAGGATGGAACCAGTTATGGTGTGTGTTGTACTAACCGGAACACCCAGAGCAGAAGAAACGAATAAGGTTATGGCTGCACCTGTTTCAGCACAAAATCCATCCACAGGCCGAAGTTTTGAGAGCTTTTGTCCCATGGTTTTTACAATCCTCCAGCCACCAAGCATTGTACCTAATGCTATTGCCGCATGACATGAAAGCACAATCCAGAGTGGAATATGAAATACAGGTCCCAGGTAACCTGCACTAAACAACAGGCTGGCTATAATTCCCATGGTTTTTTGTGCATCATTGCCGCCGTGTCCCAAGCTATACATGGCAGCTGAGGCAAGTTGCCCGATACGAAATACCTTGTCAATTTTAAAGGGTGAAGCCTTGTATAAAAGCCTGAAAACAATCCATGCCAGTACCATACCGAGAATAAATCCACTTACAGGAGCAATGATGATAAATATGAGAGTCTTTTGAATTCCGGCCCATACCAGTGTTCCGGTTCCAGCCTTAGCAATGGCTGAACCAATCAGCCCCCCAATTAATGCATGGGATGAACTGGAGGGAAGTCCCAGCCACCATGTAACTATGTCCCAAATAATGGCACCCATAAGCGTTCCGAAAATTACCTGCCTGTCAATTATAGAAACATCGACAATCCCTTTACCTATTGTACCTGCAACATGCAGTCCGAAAAACAGGAATGCAATAAAATTAAAGAAGGCTGCCCACATAACAGCATACTTCGGGGATAAAATTCGAGTGGATACTATTGTGGCAACAGAATTTGCTGAATCATGAAATCCATTGATGAAATCGAAAATGAGTGCCAGCGCAATGAGAAAGAAAATAAACCAGTCCATTGTTAAACCATCTTTATAAGCATAGTCTCAATGATCAATATGTATTTTTCATTATTGCGCAACAACTCACGTGATTTATCCATTATTTCCTTCCACCTGAAAATGTCAGCTATATCATTATCGTTCAGAAGGTCAGGCATAATTTCATCCAGAATAAGCTCGCCCTCATTTTTAAACCTTTTTACTTTATGGCAACTTTTTAAAATGGAGGTCACCTGTTTTTTATTCTTTAAAAGCTTAACTATCTCAGCAATTCTTGTAACCGATTTTTCAATGGTATCACCCAGGCGGCTGAGTTCCTGTTTTTTCTTCTTGACTTTCAATAGCCTTGCACTGCGGGCTAAGTTCAGAATAGAATCAACAATATCATCCGCGGCATTCGCAAATTGCTGAATGTCTTCACGATCGAATGGTGTAATGAATGTGTCCTGATTTTTTTGTATAATTGAAAGCGTAAGGTCATCGCATTCTTTTGTGAGGGCAAACAGTTTGTTAACCAGGGATTCATCATATTGATTGTCCTGCATTGCTTTGTTCAGCATGATACCTCCTCTTAGTATCATATCTGCTTGTTTTTCAAACAGGAGAAAGAACTTTTCTTCTCTTGGAAAAAATGTGAAAGCCATTTAATAAATAGATTTGTTAATCATTTTTGTAAATTCAAATGTAATCTATTTATTTTATTTGGAAACTAAATATTGGCTTCACCAATGCAAATTATGGGATGCAATTTTGTGTAAAAAGTCCCTGAACCAAAAACCTGAATCCTTAATTGTTCTCCTGAGATTTGTATAGTCGATGTAAACAAGTCCAAAACGGGGCTTATATCCTTCTCTTCTCTCGAAATTGTCGGTAAATGACCAAACAAAAAAGACTTACACTGGTATGCCTTTTTGTTGTACCTTTTGGATTTACTTCAAGTTAATTTGGTACATTTAAGGCAGTTGTCCATGATCTCAAATAAATACGATAAAATATAATATATGTCAAAAGTTCTGGTACTAGGTGCAGGAATTTCGGGTCATACCGCCGCGGCATTTCTAAAAAAGAAGCTCGGCCCGGCCCACCAGGTTGTTGTTGTAAGCCCTTCAGCGTATTATCAATGGGTACCTTCCAATATCTGGGTTGGTGTCGGGAAAATGACAATGGATCAGGTAAGGTTTAAACTACGTCCCGTATATGACCGATGGAAAATTGAGTTTAAACAGGCAAAAGCCACTGGAGTTTTTCCAGAAGGAGGCAAAGGATCAGACCGGCCATTTGTAGCCATTGAATACACGGATGAAACCCGCAAGGGGGAAACAGAAAATGTTGAATACGATTACCTCGTAAATGCCACCGGTCCCAAATTGAATTTTGAGGCCACCGAAGGCCTTGGGCCAGGTAAATTCACCCATTCGGTTTGCACCTGCGATCATGCCGTGGAAACCTGGAAGGCTTTGAAGGAGTGTTTCACCCGGATGGAGAAAGGAGAAAAGCTTCGCTTTCTCTTGGGTACCGGTCATCCGGCTGCTACCTGCCAGGGTGCTGCATTTGAATATGCGCTCAATGTGGCACACCAGATAAGGGAGCGTGGCCTGCAGGATAAGGCTGAGATTACCTGGATTTCGAATGAATACGAACTGGGCGATTTTGGTATGGGAGGTGCCTTTATCAAGCGTGGAGGTTATATAACTCCTACCAAAGTATTCAGTGAATCAATTTTTGCAGAATATGGAATCCGATGGATCAAGAGAGCCGGAGTTAGCAAGGTGGAAGAAGGAGTTGTACATTACGAGACCCTGGATGGTGAACTGAAAACCACTACTTTCGATTTTGCCATGCTAATTCCTGCCTTCGCAGGTGTCGGATTAAAAGCATACGATAAAACCGGTGTTGATATAACTACCCGATTATTTGCACCCAGTGGCTTCATGAAAGTGGACGCCGACTATTCTGGTAAGGCTTTCGAGGACTGGTCAGTTGAGGATTGGCCTTCGACCTATCAAAGTCCTGCCTTCTCCAATATTTTTGCCACTGGCATTGCATTTGCGCCTCCGCATCAGATTTCCAAACCCATGAAAAGCCCGAATGGAACCTTGATTACGCCTTCTCCACCGCGAACAGGAATGCCTTCGGGAGTAATTGGTAAAATAGTGGCCTTGAATCTAATCGAACTCATCAAATCGGGGCGAACAGATTTCAGACATAAAGCTTCCATGGGTCGAATGGGTGCAGCTTGTATAGTCTCAGCAGGGTATGGAATGCTAAAAGGCAATGCAGCTACTATGACTGTTTACCCGATCGTTCCGGATTGGCAGAAATATCCTCAATGGGGCCGCGACATCAGCTATACGGTTGGAGAAGCCGGATTAGCCGGACACTGGATAAAGTTATTTCTGCATTATATGTTTATCCATAAGGCAAAGGGCTATCCTTTCTGGTGGTTAATTCCAGAATAAACTTGTTATTTTAGTGCTAACCCAAAATTTTATTAAATGGCAAAGAATATTGTACGAGGATATAACGATGAGTCTTACCCGCCATTACCAACCAAGGCAACACTTTTCTGGCGCAGGAATCTGATTTGGCAGGCCTTCCGCTTTGTAGTGCTTAATCTGAAAATGATGCGCATTATAGTTGGCGGACATTCATAAAAAGAGGCTGTCTCAAAAGCATAAATCCAGGCGAAGTTACAAACTTCGCCTAGCGTCCAACGCTAAGCGTAGTTTGCAACTACGCTTGATTATACTTCTTTTGAGACAGCCTCTTATTCTAAGAAAAATGAAACCGCAACTCGTCTAATTACCTTTTCTGTTATTACGATTTCTGTATCTGAATTGGTAATTGTACTGATTGCCGTCTTTTTCTATAACCACGTCGCCATTGCATCCATTTCCTGTTTGTTCAATAGTCATATTCCCCCTGGCACTGTTAGTGATATCTATCTTACCCGCAATTGCAGCCCAACGGTATTGCAGTTCGGCACAACGCACAAATACCAAAGGTTCGGTTATTTCCCGGGTGTATGTCTCACCCAATGCGTTCACTCCGTTAGCCGATCCGGTTATAAAAACAGTGTCGTTCAACGGATTCATGTGTCTTGCCCACTCACGAAGGTGATTTGCTGTGCGGGTCATAATGGCGCTTTCTTCAAAAGTGATTTTGCCATTTTCAAGACTTGTGGCAATTTCTAAGCGGTTTCTTTCGTTCAAACCATGGTTGGTCATTGTACGTGTGCCTTCAACCTTTGCCCCATTGAAGTAAAAATTATTAAAGGTCATAACCTGCTCTGCATTCTGCACAAACCACCGGTTCGAAATGCTGATAATGATCTGGCCCGACCGGGTTATTGTATCCCCGTTGAATACAACACTGCAACCTTCACCGAAATCAATGGTCACTACCTTCGGAAAAGTAACTGTATCAGGATGATTAACCGTGACTGTATAACAAGCTGCATCGGAGGTTGATTTCAGTCCTGAAGTTACATAACTATTATCATCGAGCGTTTTAATCTCGGTAAGCGCCATATCGTCTACTTCATCAAATAAAGCATCAACATACTTCTCATCCTGGGCAAGGGCTATATCCGTTTCCGAAATACTTCCTTCATCATTCTTCGAACATGATGGTGTGAAAAAAGCGACTGCTACAATAAGCATCAATCCTAAAAATCCATTTCTTCTTTTCATAGTGGTGAAATTTAAATTTGTTTTATATACGCTGAAATTAAATTCGTGTTTAAGCATTTATTTAGTTTTACTATTGAGTTGATAATTAATCCAAAAGTGTAATACTAATCTTGTGAAGATCATGACCGGTTTAGTTCAATGGGAACAGATATCCGATGGAGAATGAAAAGAATGAACTTACAGGATAATCTGTATTTTCATTCTGAGCGACAGGTATCTTTAATGAATAACTCAGCTCCAGGTCAAAATCCCCTATATAAAAACAAACCGGCAGATAAAACCGGGTGTTGAACAAACTATAGGTATCTTTGGTAGTAGTGGTTTGAGAACCCTGCGGGCTGCCCAGGTCACTGATGTTCAAAAGTTCAACCGTTTCGGAGCCTATAAAAATCAAAAATTCAGGTTCCAGTTGAATTTTATTGTATTTCCCAAATCTTAAAACCGGAACGCGTGAAAAGATGCCCGGGGTTAAATTCATTCCAAAATCCTGTCCAAATAAAATATTAAGGGAAAGCCGCCCTCCGATCCATTTATTTCTTAGGGAGATGCCGGTACTGAGGTTATTGGTATAAGGATTTTCACCCTCAAAGTCGGTGTTTGCATAAAAATACCGACTGTAGGAAGCCCTGAAGTTCAGACTCTTTTTTTGATTTAAGAATTTGTTGATCCCTGCTGAAGCAATGGTGGTACTGTAACCTGCACCCGGATTACCATACCAGACTCCTGATGCACCAACAAAAAAACCTTTTGTATGAAAGAAATATAGATTCCCATTTATTGCAACCATGTTGTCTTCAAGTGTATTGCCTGCAGACATGGTTTTGTTTTCACGGGCTACTCCATTATATAAATAGCAATACCATGAAGGAGGATCCAACAGTCGCATCATTTCTTTGTTGCCCCAGACAACATCATTCAATAATGAATCTACCCTGTCGGTTTGTGACCATGCTGACAATCCATACATAAGCATTATCATTGGAATTATAGCCCGTTTCATTTCTTTATCTGGATTTTTAATTACTTATTTTTGATCCTGGATGAAGAAAGTCCGGGTATGCAAGTAGCCATCCCGGACTTTCAGACGAAAGAATTACGGTTAACTATTAACGGCCTCTTGTCTGTTTACCGGTTTGTGAACGGGTGTTTTCACAGCTTTGTCTCATTTGCTGTTGTTGCATCCCGTCAGAATTGGTACAAAACTCACTCCTTTGCTGCCTGCGGCTTTCCTGGCATTCTCTCAACATATTCCGCTGTTGTTCATTAAGAGAAGCATTGAAAGCTTCGCGCTTCTCATTCTGAGACATTTTCTTGTTTTCAAGAATGTTTTTCTGTTCCTGGGTCAGCGATACGCGAAACCTTTCGCGGTTTTGCAGGTTTGATCTGTTTTGTTCCTGTAACTTATTCTGATCTTTCGCTGCAGTCTGTTCTTTGACCTGGTTTTGATCCTTCAGCTGGTCTTGCTCTTTTAATTGGGTTTGATCCTTAAGTTGGGTTTGATCTTTAAGTTGGGTTTGATCTTTAAGCTGATCCTGATCCCTGAGCTGGTCCTGCTGTGCAAAAGTGATTCCCGTTACCAAAAAGAGTGTCAATGCACATCCGATAATTTTTGCTGATAAGTTTTTCATAACATTGATTTTAAATTATTAATAGCCTGAAGCGATCCAATCACTCACTTTGATTTTGTTGCTTCTTTGCTATTAATCCGCATGAACTTTTACTTACCCTACTTTTTTTGATTTTTTTTATTGGTGACTTGTTTTCACCTGAATTTAAACCGAATCTTCTTTTCAATATGAAATCTTCAGGAATAAAACCGGAGTGAAGGGAACGGCCTCGGCATATAGGCTTATAGTGGTTGTCTCATCAGTTGGAACACGTATGTAGTTGGAGTATCTGATATTTTCAGTATTTAGCACATTCAATACCGAAATGCCGGCATCAATCTTTATTTTTCGCGCTGAAATCCCGTACACAACAGCGGCATCAAGACGATTATATGGACGAGTATAAACAACTACCGAGGGTAACTGATCGGGATCAGGAAAACCAGATCCGAATATATAATTGGCTGAAAAATGAAATGACTTAATCCTGGTGAGGCCAGCTATTTTCAACTCATGACGCTGATCATGCATAGCCGGAATATAAGATTCTGTTGGGAAATAGGGAAATTGTTCTTCCGTTTTGCTCAATGTGTAGGAGATCCAAAATGATTGATTTTTATACTCCTTTTTTACAAAAACATCAAGTCCCGTTGTTTTGCTGCTACCTATATTGGCAACTGCATCTCCGGTGGTTTCAAGATATCTGGTAATGCCCCCGGTATTTCTCAGATAGCCTTCAATACTGGCGGTGAAACCGTGCCGGTTAAATACAATCCCCAGGGTAAAACTATTGGATCTCAGAACGGCAATTTCACTGCCGTTGCAGATAGACCATGCCAGTTTATAATTGCCAGAGACATCCATAATCATATTCTTTGCTGCAAACTGATTATACATTCCGGCTGCAGCATTCAACCTGAAAGAATTATTGAATCTATAAATAGCCGAGATACGAGGTTGAAGATATATTTTGTTGGAGATTGAGTGGAAATCCGCACGAATGCCTGGTTTAATGATAAGATTTTTAAAAAGAGTAATGTTATCCTGTAGATAGAGATATGGTACTATAAGGTGGGCATTGGCAGTATCCCTGATGGTGTTTATATGGTTGTAAGTTAAATAATATACCGTTCCCAGTCCTATATCAGCAATATGTCCATCAGATATTACTATTTTATTGTCAATTCTGCTGTTTAGTTCCTCAATAGCATTGGTTGTTTGTTCATTAGTGCTGCTGAGGATCTGGTTGCCAGCTGTTCTCCTGGTTTCTTCCTGCTGATCCCTGTCAGTTTGAAGTGAAGAATAGCTTAAGGTAATGTTAGTGGTATTTTTTTCTTTCCATCGGAAACCGTAAAATGCAGCGCCTCCAATTTGCAGGTTTTGCTCATTATAATCCAGGATAATATTTTTCTGCATATTATCCTGATCGAATGAATAGTCAAAGTTATCCCTGCCTCCATAGAGACTTATATAATAATTGCTTTTTGCACCGCTCCCGGAGTACTTCAGGTTCATATCGCGAAAATTGTAGTCGGGTACAAGATAATAATCTGCTCCTCCATTTTGGCGGCCTCTACCGAATCCGGAGGAAGAGTATTCCACGGGGTTATACAAATTGTAATAGGTTTGCCGGTATGCCATCAGGAGAGATGATTTCTTTCGGAACGGAACACTTATTAATCCGTTTAGTGTCATATTGTTTATGTTCAATTGCATCGATGGAGACAACCGGTTGCCATCCGTACCGGTAATGTCAACAATACCACCAACCTTTTCACCGTATTCTGCACCAAATCCTCCTTTTAACACCTTAATATCTTTTGCCATAAATGGATTTACTGCACTGATATTATCATTAAAGTTTTTCATTCCGTACAATGTAAATCCGTCAAAAATAACCTGGCTCTGCCCTTCGTAACTCCCCCAGATAATTATGTCGGAAGATTGTTCCCCGGATGCCAATATTCCCGGTTGCAGACGCAATAGATTAAATACTGAATTATCGCCATTCCCTGGTAAGAAATAAGCGATTTTATGATTCAGTTTGATAACGCCGGGTGAGTTTCCAGTTTGTATTGACCGTTCTACTGCCTGGCCAATAACAGTAATTTCTTTCATTGCAATGACTGATGGTGTTATCCTGAAATTGTAATGAGTGCCGCTGGGTACGATGGTATCAAGGATATAATAACCGAGATAGGAAATTTTTAAGGAAAAAATGCTGTCGGTGTCTGAAGTGAATGAGAAATTGCCTTTGGCATCAGAAATCAGTCCTTTGTTGTTAATCAGAATACTTGAAAAGGGCAGTGTTTCATGATTGGTTCTGTCGGATACACTACCTGCCAGGATGTGACTTTTAGGCCTTTCCTTCAGCACAACCGTATAGATAATATAAACCCCGTCACTAACCTCATAACGAAGAGGCAACCCCTTGAAAAGATATTCAAGAGCAAGTGACGAGAGATGAAAATTTCTTTTCAAGCGTCAGTTTGTATGAGGATAATTGCCGGTCATCAAATGAAACCATCAAATCCATAATTGTCGCGCAATTGGATAAGAATTTTATTCAATGGTTCATCTGTGCAGTTGATCCTGATTTCCTGTGAAGAAAGCGGGGACAACCAGGTAAATAAAAAACAGGAAGATAACAGTCCTTTTTAATCTGAATGTATCTAATTGTTCCCCGTAATAATGATATTCATCTTTCGACTTCCGGGAGAATTTCAAATTAAATGGTTTACAAACCAGATTCAGCGCCTGTTCAATTGAGGTATTACGCCTGAATGTTCCGGTATACGTATTTTCAAGATTTTCGGGAATCATGATAATAACACCATATTGTCTGCCAATTTCTTCAAATACCTGCTTCAGGGGAACCGATGTAAAACTTAATTTGTTTTCCAGCCAGGATAAAGTCTGATCTGTATTAATACCTGTTTGTACATCGAGGATTCCCTGGTTGATTTAATGCTGCTTTCTGTCCCTGGAGGATAACTACTTCTTTATTCCCTGTTGATTCAGTTACCCTGACTTTACCGGAAACGCAAGTAACCTCGTAATTGGTATTCCTGGAATAGATATTGAAGCTGGTGCCCAATACCTGGGTTTTGCCATTCTTCGAAATAACTTCAAATTTTTTCCCGTGTTTGACCTCAAAATAAGCCTCTCCTTCAAAACTGTATCTTCCTTGAAAACTTCCAGAACAACAGGTTTATAGGATAATGTTGATTGCGCATTCAGACGCACTGAGCTATGATCCGGGAGCAATATCTGGTTGTGTTGTCCTGCAGGTATTGTAATGGTTTTTGTATAGATCTGCATAATAACTGAAATTCCAACCAGTAAAGCAACTGCAGCTGCCATGGCAATTTTCATCCATGGACTGATTAAAACCCTCACCTTTGCAGGTTCGGAAGCTTCCATTTTCATTTTCGAGCTCAGCCCAGATCTGCTTCCTTGCTCTTACCCCAATCGATATGTGTTTTGCCAAAGGCTTCCAGTGGATTCTCTGAAAAGTCATAGCGTGGGTTGATATGTTTACTTTCGTCAGACATTTATTCCTGTAATGCTTTTTTCAAATAAGCCAGTGTAATATTCATTCTTTTTTCAACTGCCTTCACACTTAAATCAAGGCGCTCGGCTATTTCATGATATTTAAGTCCTTCCAATCCTCGACATCAGAAAAACAGTGCGTTGTTTCTCACTTAATTCAGCCAGTGCTTTGGTATAGTTCTCAAATAATTGTTTATAGCGCAACTGGTCTTCCGGTGAAAAATCAACATTGTCGTTTTTCAGCGTTGTTCTGTAATTCATTTCCAGTGTTTCCCTTCTATACCGGCTGATGAACATATCACCAGCCATCTTGTATAAAAGCCCGGAAGCGCTATCTTCGGATCAACATTGAGCTGTTTTCCCAAATCCGCATAAAAACATCCTGCGCCAGATCCGAAGCCTGTTCCTTTTCTGCGCCACGATAAAATAAATAACTGCGCACAGAATCGAAATAAGAGTCAAACAATACTTTGAATTCTTCCTTAGTCAATGTTTTAAGAACTTGGTTACTGACATGATACTTTTCTTCATTAAAGTTAGTTATTCTAAATCCGAACGAAAATAATTTTACCCTACTTAATTAACATGTAATAATTGCACAATAAACGAAAATACACATTAAATTCATATAAATCGCTATAATATCACTTATGCCTTATCAGTATCTCTAATTTATGATACCTTTGTTCACCGGAATAATTGATTATGAGTAAAGTTTTTGAAGAAGGATTAAACCCTGAACAACTCGAAGAGATGTTCCAAAGTGATGAAAAATGTTTCGAGTTTTTGGCCAATCTGAAGTGGGCAAATGGTTTTACCTGTAAGAAATGTGGAAATACCAATTCCTGCCCTGGCAAAGAGCCGTTTTCAAGGCGTTGTACAAAATGCAAATCGAAAGAAACTGCAACCAACGGGACCATATTTCATGGCGTTAAATTCCCTATAAGCAAAGCATTTTACATAGCATATAATGTCTGCAAAGGGGCGAAAGATATTTCATCATACGAATTTGGCCGCCGCTTGTCATTGCGCCAAATGACCTGTTGGAATTTTAAAACTAAAATACAACATGCTCTGGTTGGAATGGATTCACTGTCTGACAAAGAACGAAGCTCAATTGAAAAAATACTCACAAGTTAATAGTAAAATTCCTGGTAGACAAAACCATACGATTTCGGGTCCTCTATTTAAAAACAATAAATTATGCCAAAATTGAAAAGATTTTTCAAAAGAAACACACATAATGGTTTTCTAAAAGTTCTTGCTGATTTTGGCAGGGTATTAAACAGGTTGTATGAAAACAGGAACCATGATACATATAGCAATGGAGAATTTACTGTTCTAAGAAAAATAGTAAAATTTAAACCATCTGTAATCATTGATGGGGGTGCAAATATTGGAAGTTATTCACTGCTTATTAATCAATTGAGCCCAATCCCCCGGGTATTTTCTTTTGAACCTGTAAAAAGTACTTTTGAAAAATTAAAAAAAAATGTAGCTGCCTGTAATAATAATTTTCCTGTTGAAAAAGGTTTGTATAAAGAAAACTGTACAAAAGAAATAAACATATTCGTATCGGATACTCATTCTTCGATATACGACATTCAGGGACTGCCATATGAATCAAGTGGAAAACAAACAATAGAGCTGGTTAGCGGCGATGATTTTATGAAGCAGAATAATATCAGTGAAATTGATTTCTTAAAGATTGATATTGAAGGATCTGAATATGATGCAATACTTGGGTTTGATGAAAATATTACAAAGGGAACAATAAAAGCGATTCAGTTTGAATACGGTTATATAAACATCTCAACCAAAAGACTACTTATAGATTATTATGTATATTTTGAAAGCAAAGGCTATGTGCTTGGTAAAATCTTTCCGAAAATCGTTGAATTCAGAAAATATGAATTCAAGCATGAAGACTTTATAGGACCCAACTTTATTGCTGTAAAGAAAACAGAAACTGAATTAATAAACACACTAAAGAGAAAATAAACCATTTAAATTGGATTATTCCATTCCCACCCGGCTTTTCTGGCTTTCATTTTGGCTTCTGCTATTATCGCCACCCATGCAGGTATTCCGCGGTTACACGTAACTCTGCCTTACATAATAAAATCAATAACATTGACGATATACATTTCGTATATGTAAGAATCTTGTTATATTTATTTTATCCTGATATACCAATATTTACTACAGACCTGAAAGTATCCGGAAAACTCTGAAAATAATAAATGAAATATTTTATGAAATCAAACCTGTTGATCTTAGTGGGTTTTTTAAGTTTGAATACTATTAGTTTGTTTAGTCAGACAAATGTTAGCGGAACACTAACTGAGAATACCACCTGGACAAAAGCCGGAAGTCCCTATAATTTAAAAAATACTGTTGGTGTTCCTCCCGGAGTTACATTAACTATTAAGGCAGGGGTGCAGGTTAATGGAAGTTATGATTTGATCGTTAAAGGAAATTTGATTGCTGATGGTAAATCCGATTCCCTGATAACCATTTTCAGAACAAGGATACTTTTTAAGGGCACAAATTTATCAAACAGCATGGTTTCAAAAACCGCATTTAATGACGGTGGTCTTCAATTAGCGGATGAATCGGAATTTACCCAGGATAATCCAAAAAATTCCGGAACCCTGGTCCTTTCAGATTGCAGGTTTATTAGCAATGCCTATCTCCGTTCCAAGGGCTATGATTCGCAGGCTACCCTGATTGTCAGTAATTCAAAATTTGAAAGTTCCACTATCAAGGGATTTTATCCAAGAAGCGAGATAATTAAATTGTATGACTGCTCAATAAAAAACTCAACTATCACTTCTGACAGCTATAATAAAGGTATTTATGTAATCAGAACTACACTAAATAAATGTACTTTCTGGGTTGGATGCTGTGAGGCTAATTATAATATTATTTCATCGAGATTAATCGACTGTTCCTTAACAGGTCGGGAGAGTGGTAGTATTAATCTGAAAAAAAACATATTAATTAATACTTCAGTTAATGTCGATAACGATCAAAATGGCGGTTATGATGTAATGGCTCAAATCGACAGCTGTATTTTTGTAAATTATCCAACTACCGATCTCAGGCTATTCAACTCCATTAGAAAAGGAAATGTAAGTATTAATAAATCATCCTTTATTGGAAGTGGTGCATCTCCACTGGGAGCGGGAATCGATAATTTTAACGGAAGTTACATTAAGAACACTACATTTATCAATAATAGCATTGGCATAATTGGATCGGTTTCCTCCTTAACTGGCTGCAATTTTTTTAACAATAAAGACTATAATCTTAAGAGCAATTCCCCAAATTTAATTAATGCTCAGGATAATTATTGGGGAACCATTAATACCTCAGTTATTGGCCAGTTAATTTATGATATTGGTGACGACATAAATCTGGGCCAGGTAAATTATTCCAATCATTTGACAACACCGGACATCAATGCTCCGATTTCTTATCCCGTTAATTTTTTTAAGAGTGCAATTGGTAACTCCGTAACATTATCGTGGAACACGAATAAAGAATCTGATTTAGCAGGTTACAGGCTTTATTATAAATCCAATAGTCCATTTGATTATAAGAATTCTATTGACGTTGGAATGGATACATTTTTTGTTTCATCTATACTCAAAATGACAGATACAATTGTTGTAACCGCCTATGACATACAATCAGATGGCAACAATGATCAGATCGAAGGTCACGAGAGCTGGTTTTCACTTCCCGCTATGCTATATTTTCAAAAAAACCTTACCAGCGGAACCAGCTATTGCAGAACAAAAACAATCAGTTATCAGATTACTCCGACAGCGAAATTTGCAGTTAATAATGATTTTATAATGCAATTATCAGATGCCTACGGAAAATTTGATAATCCGGTTGAATTGAAAACTTTAAACTCATCTGTGTCATGCACCTTGAACGCATCTGTTCCGAATGGTATAACCTATGGTATAAAATATCTTATCAGGATAAAATCTACTGATCCTCTTTCATATAGCTCTCCTGATACAGTGATTTTCTTCAATACTCCCAACCCAACATCCTCGTTTTCTATTCCGAATTCAGTTTGTTTTAATTCCGAAGCCAGTATATTATACATAGGAAACGCAGCACAGGATGCCAAATATGAATGGAATTTTAGTAATGGCCATATCTCCTATGGCAGTGGACAGGGACCTTATTCTGTTTCCTGGAACAGTTCGGGAAATAAAAACATAACACTAAAAGTCACTGAAAATGGTTGTTATTCAAGCACTGGCAATTCGATAATTGTAAAGAGTCAGACATTGCCGGTTTCAATTTGCATGGTAAGTGCCGACATTTCAAATCATAATATGGTTATTTGGGAATCACAGGATCTTAACTCCGGTGACTCTGTAATAATTTATAAGGAAACAGCTCAAAATGAACAATTTAGCAGAATTGGTGCCAACCCAGTTACAGGAGAATCAGTTTTTACGGATTACATGTCAAATTCCCAGCAAAATTCAAGCAGGTATAAAATTGCAGTAAAAGATACATGCGGCTATATAACTCCTTTAAGCAGTCCCCATAAAACGATTCATTTAACTATAAATGCAGGTATAGGCGGCGCATGGAATTTAATCTGGAATGAATATGAAGGATTTGATTATAGCTCTTATAATATTTACAGAGGGAATTCCGATAATACACTTCAGAAAATAGCTGAGTTGCCAGGTAATTTATTTTCTTATTCAGATCTTACCCCGCCATTGGGAACTGTGTTTTATCAGATTGAAATTGCCAAACCGGATCCATGTATTATAAATAATTTAAAATCAGCAAACTCTGACTACTTATCTGTAAGATCAAATATCGTTAATTCTTCTATGACAACGGACATTTTGGAATCGGATTATGGCCTGACAATCAGTCCCAATCCCTTCAGGGAAAACTTCAAAATAGAATATAATTCGTCATCTGGCTGTTTGGTAACAATTCTGTCAATGCAGGGAAAGGAGCTACAACAATTAAGTGTTGCAGCGGGTATGTATGTTGATATGAGCTCTTACGAAAACGGTATTTATATAATAAAAATACTTTTTGATAACGAAATAATGACAAGTAAGATTATTAAGGAATGAAAATGATCTATTTTGTCTTTTGCAGGATTTCTTTTACGGCATCTTTATGCACCATGAAATCCATCATTTTTAACTTCACATAATCCTCTGCAAAGAAATAATATCCGAATTCCTTTGCATTGGGATCGTTGTTCCTCGACCCTGCACTGGAATCCTTTATCAGGTACCAGTCCTTTCCATCCTTCACAAAGTAACCAACCAGGTGCATTCCATGATCATCGGTGGTTGTATTGTTTGAAAATCTGAACTGCCGTGCATCGTCATTGATATTGGCAGAAGGGATGTCGAAATCGGGTATTATCGCACATTGGGTTTTGCGGTCCAGTCCGGCTTCAGAAACGTCACCCCCGATACTCATGCTGTATCCACTGCGGACCGCATTCTTCAGTGCACTCATAAATACATCCAGAGGCACATTATAATAATCGGTGCTATGCCACCAGTTGTCCGGAACCTTATATTCAACCTGTTTGTAAAAAGGCTCCTGTTCATAGGAAAGAATATCCACGTAATCGTCCGGATTTACCCTGACTATGTTTTTAAGATATTCAGCCGGTGTCATCGCCTTTCCATTTATGGATACTTCCGTTGGAGGTACGCCCATATAATGATCCATGATGGATCTGATCGTTGTCAGTGCTCTGTCTTCATCCCATGCTGATGAGGATTTCAATGATTCAAGATAACTTTTCATTTCTGTAACCATGGCCTCATGATTATGATATTTTCTTCCATTTAACAGTCCGGTATAAGCTGCCTCCGGTACCACACCATATTTCTTCCATATCCGCGTCACTGCATTGGCTTCTGAACCCTCATCAAAAAGCGAATTTCCCCTCTCCTGAACATAGCGCCTTGCTTTCTCAACGTATTCCCAATAAACAGTATATATTTCAGAAATCCTTACCTGCACCTTATGCAAACGGTATGCCTCAGATTCAAGGAACGATGTGGTTGAAAAGCACCAGCAAGTACTGGTATTTCCCTGTGATATCGGGGAATTATGCCAGAACTGGTTTTTGTATAGATCGAATCTATTGGGCAGATCAATACCTGACTGGTCAGCAACAAAATATCGCTTAGCCTCTGCAGGGGCCAATTTACTGTTCAATTCCCTGTCGTCGCGTAAAATGCTGTTTTGATAAAAACCCGGTTCGCTGTTGCGAAACATCGCCTTGTCATGATTCTGTGCTGCCATAGGAAAAGCAACTGAACTCAAAACGATAACCATGCCTGAAAATGTGAAAAGTTTCATAAATGTCAGCTTTTAGAATTGATAGCTTGAATGTAGGATATTTTTCAATCCACGATGTGATAAGATTAGCTATTTTTGCAATTCAATAAAAAAGTGCCGGCAGGGGCAATTTAAAAATCCGTTTTAAACCAATTCAACCAATGAACCGTTTATACCCGCTCAAATTTAAGCCGCTAATTAAAGATAAAATCTGGGGAGGAACCAGGCTGAAAACACTCCTCAACAAAAAAACCAAAACCGAAAAGGCTGGCGAAAGCTGGGAGATTAGCGGATACCCGGGAAGCGTTTCACAGGTTAAAAATGGATTTCTAGCCGGCAACAGCCTGGAAGAATTGATTGAAGTATACATGGGCGACCTGGTCGGTGACAGTGTATTTGAAAAATTTGGAACTCTTTTTCCATTGCTCATCAAATTCATAGACGCGAATGACATACTTTCAATCCAGGTTCATCCGGGTGACGAACTGGCCCTGGAGCAGTTCGGTTCATTCGGCAAGACAGAAATGTGGTACATCCTTCAAGCGGAACCCGGATCCGAAATCATTGTAGGCTTTAACCAGGCGGTGACAAAGGAATCCTATCTCAGTAATCTGAACAACAAAACCCTGTTATCCATACTCAATAAAGAAAAAACGGCCGAGGGTGATGTATTCTTTATTCCTCCCGGGCGTGTTCACGCCATTGACAAGGGAATTCTGCTTGCTGAAATTCAGCAAACCTCCGATGCCACCCTCAGAATATATGATTTTGACCGGGTTGATGACAAGGGAAAACTACGCGAGCTGCATACTGAAAAGGCACTTGAAGCCATCGATTTTAAGGTATATCCTGCCTATAAGACCAACTATCCAAAAGTACCCGATCAGCCCAATATGCTGGCGACATGCCAGTATTTCACCACCAACTATTTTAATCTGACCAAGAAGGTTGAAAGGGTATATCATGAAATTGATTCCTTTGTGATTTATATGTGTCTGAAAGGAAAGATTACGCTCATTCACAATTCAGATGAAAAGGAACTTTTGAGTACTGGGGATACAGTTTTGCTGCCTGCTGAAATAAAAAAAGTGCAGCTTATACCGGAAGGTGAAACGAAATTATTGGAAATATATATTGACGGATTGCCCGGAAGAGGAAATTTAGATGCAATATTGGACAAAATCATCTGATGGAACTTCAAAGCGTTAGTTTTATAAAAAGCAGTCCTGATCTGAAATCCTGTCCCCCGGCCAGATTTCCTGAATATGCATTTGCCGGCCGATCGAATGTAGGCAAATCCTCCCTTCTGAACTTTTTGCTGAATGTAAAAAACCTGGCAAAAACATCCTCCACCCCAGGCAAAACCAAGCTTATCAATCACTTCCTGATCAATGAAAGCTGGTATCTTGTAGATTTACCAGGGTATGGTTATGCAAAGACCGGCCGGAAAACCAGGGGAAACTTCATTCCGGTGATAGGGGAATATTTGCTGAACCGCGAAACTCTGGCATGCCTTTTCATACTTCTTGATTCAAGACACCACCCGCTCGACAATGATCTTGAGTTTATTGCGTGGGCCGGAGAAAACCAGTTACCCATAGCACTGATATTTACAAAAACCGATAAGGTGTCGAAGGACATGCTGGCCAGCAACCTTGCAACATACAAAAGAACGCTGCTTCAGCAATGGGACGAACTTCCGGTAATATTCACAACCTCCTCGCTGCATCGTTCAGGAGAAAAGGAATTGTTGCGATTTGTAGAGAAAACGAACAAGGTGTTTAACAAGGGACGAGGGACTTGGGACGAGGGACAAGATTCATAATTCATCATAGATTTTGTAATTCATAATTCATAATTTATATTTCATAATTCATAATTTATATTTCTTAATTCCTAATTCATTTTTTTACATTTGCAGCACTGCTATAACACCGAAATACGGATTTCATGAAAATAAAAGCCCCTATAAAGTTCTTCTCTGGCCGCGCAAGTCATTATCTGGCTGAAAAAATCACGAAAAGTTACGGAACGGAATTAGGAAAGACTTCGGTTCTGGAATTCAGTGATGGTGAGTTTCAACCTTATTTTGAGGAATCCGTCCGCGGCTGCATCGTTTTTATTGTTCAATCAACTTTTCCGCCGTCAGACAACCTGATGGAACTCCTCCTGCTCATTGATGCCGCAAAACGTGCATCAGCATACCAGGTAGTAGCTGTAATGCCTTACCTCGGTCTGGCCAGGCAGGACAGAAAGGACCGGCCAAGGTGCAGCATTGGAGCGAAGCTTGTTGCAGACCTGCTTACAGTTGCAGGTGCCGACCGGGTAATGACTATGGATCTTCATGCTGACCAGATCCAGGGATTCTTTAACGTACCGGTAGATCATCTCTATGGATCAACCCTTTTTGTACCTTATATTAAGAACCTGGCACTTGATAATCTGGTGATTGCCGCCCCCGATATGGGAGGTACCAAGAGAGCAAATGCCTATTCAAGATTTCTGAACTGCGAGATGGTGATCTGTTACAAGGTTCGGAAAAAAGCCAATGTAGTTGAAGAGATACGGGTAATTGGTGACATAAGGGACAAGAATATTGTGATTGTGGATGATATGATCGATACGGCAGGAACCGTTTGTCTGGCTTCGAAACTCATGCTCGAAGAAGGTGCACAGAGCGTAAGGGTTGTTTGTTCACACGCCGTATTATCCGGACCTGCCTACGAAAGAATTGAAAAATCAGGAATTACCGAGGTTGTTGTTACCGATACGATCCCATTGCGCGGACATTCCGACAAAATAAAGGTGCTTACGATCGCCGATCTTTTTGCCGATGTAATTCACAAGGTGTACAAGTACAAATCAATTACGAAGAATTTTATAGTATAGGTAGGCTTCTCGGCTTCTGGCTGGGCAGCCAGGAAACGAATACTCACTATTTAAGATTTTTCCCGACTGCATGACTGCATGACTAATTTTTACATTCATAATTCCTAATTCATAATTAATAATTATATTTGCCCTCCTTTTTAAACCACTGTTTATCATTAAACAAGGGTGTAATGGGGAACCCGGTCACTTGCGGGATTCCAAGTAGCACGTATTAATTGTTTAATTATTATTAAAATGAAATCGTTCGAATTAAAAGGTACACTCAGAACCAGTCTGGGAAAAAAAGACGCAAAAATACTCCGGAGGAACAAAATGGTTCCCTGTGTAATGTATGGCGGCAAGGAAAATTATCACTTTTCAGCTTCTATCAGTGATTTTAAAAATCTGATTTACACAAACCACGTGTATGTTGTGAATGTGGACATAAACGGTAAGGTGCATCCCTCGGTAATGAAGGAAATTCAGTTTCACCCGGTAAGCGATGTAATTAATCACATCGACTTTGTTGAAGTTGACGCAGACAAACCTATCGAGATCTCCCTTCCTGTTGAAATCACAGGTAACTCCGAAGGTATCCGTGCTGGTGGAAAACTCAGACAACGGAAAAAATACATAAAAGTAAAAGGAATGATCAAGGATCTTCCTGATACTCTTGTTGTGGATATATCCGATCTGAAAATCGGCGATTCAATTCTTGCAGGTGATATAAAATATGAGCGGATTGAAGTCATGGAAGCACATCATAACCTGGTTGTGGGAGTCGTTTCATCCAGAATAGCCAAGGGTATGGAAGAGGGTGCTGAAAGCATTGCTGCTACTGCTGCCACTGCTGCAACTGCCGCTGCTGCTACTGCTGCCGAAGCTGCTGCCGCTGCTGAAACCAAGAAATAAACAAAATAAGCTTTGAAATACCTGGTTGCAGGATTGGGTAATATTGGGGAAGAATACCATGATACCCGTCACAACATAGGATTTACGATATTGGATGCACTGGCACGTGCATCCAATATTGCTTTTACCGAGGGCCGGTATGGCAGTGTAGCGGAATACCGTTTCAAAGGCCGTATTTTTGTACTTCTCAAACCTTCCACCTATGTAAACCTGAGTGGTAAGGCCGTGAATTACTGGCTTCAGAAAGAATCCATTGATCTTACCCATTTGCTTGTGATGTCAGATGATCTGGCATTGCCATTTGGCACTATCCGGTTGCGCCCAAGGGGCAGTGATGGCGGCCACAATGGCCTGACAAGTATAATTGAAGTTTTGGGAACGACAGAATTTGCCAGGCTCCGTTTTGGCATCGGCGGCGATTTTCCTTATGGTATGCAAATCGATTATGTACTAGGCAAATGGAAGCCAGAAGAAAACCATGTATTGCAGGAAAAGATCCTGGTCTGTCATGAGATTATCCGGGGCTTCGGAACTACCGGCATTGACAGGACAATGAATATGTTCAATAACCGCTGATCAGTGTTTTCGAGGTATTGAACAAAGGCGGCCTCAGGTATGTTGTATAGGATACCATGAAAACTGCTAAGGCCAACATACTTCTCGTGGAAGATGATAGAAATCTGGGCACTGTGATCCACGATTATCTTGAAATGTCAGATTTCAAAGTAATGCTGGCCAAAAACGGACAGGAAGGCCTTGATGCATTTAAGCAAGGATCATACAGCCTTGTATTGCTCGATGTAATGCTGCCCCTGGTTGACGGTTTTTCCGTTGCAGAAGAAATCAGAAAAACAGATTGTGAAATCCCGATCATATTCATGACGGCAAAATCACTGAAGGAGGACAGGATTAAGGGCTTCAAACTGGGAGCAGATGATTATATTACAAAACCCTTCAGCACCGAAGAACTAAAACTGAGAATAAGTGCCGTGCTCAGGCGTACTAAGGAAAAAAATGACCTCATCAGTCAGAATATAGTATTTACAATTGGTCATCATACTTTTGACTATACAGGTCATTTGCTTATCTCCGGTAAAAATGAGCGCCGGCTTACAAAACGGGAAGCGGAACTGCTCCACCTGCTTTGCCTGAATATGAACAAGATCCTGCGAAGGGATATTGCGCTGAAAACCATATGGGGAGAAGATGATTATTTTATGGGCCGCAGCATGGATGTTTATATTACAAAACTCAGAAAAATGCTGGGCACCGATCCGGATGTTTCAATTGTAAATATTCACAACACCGGTTTCAAACTTAATGTGAAAAAATCCGGATGATTTTTGGAATCGTTTATTTTGTTATCTTTCCGGCCATCAATACGCCATGGTGCAAAAACGAACTTCCTTTCCACCGGTATTCTGGATAGCAAATTCCATTGAAATCCTCGAACGATTTGCCTATTACGGGATTTATATGGGCTTCAGCATCTATTTCGGAATGCTGGGTTTTAAAACCGAACAATTGGGTATCATCCAGGGACTTTTTCTGGCAGTATCCTATTCCATCCCGATTTTTTCAGGAACATTTGCAGACCGGTTCGGATTTAAGAAGATGCTCCTCATTTCTTACCTGGCGTATCTCCCATCTATCCTGTTGCTGATTTTTACCCGTTCATTTACCGGCATAGCCCTAACTATGCTTTGCATCGGTTTTGCAGCCGGCATTTTCAAACCGCTTATATCCGGCACAGTCCGCGTCGTAACGGATGGAACCAACAGAACTCTGGGCTTTGGGATTTTCTATGCTATGGTCAACATAGGAGCCACATTTGGCCCACTGATCATGGGCCATTTTCGTGCCACTTCCTGGAAAAACGCTTACATTGCAGCAGCTGTAGCCATCGGGGTTATGTTTATCATCACCCTTTTCTTCTATAAAGAACCGCCCAGGGCAATTGAAGGAGAAACCCTGAAAAAGAAATTCAGGGATATGCGAACAGCATTGTCGGATACCAAATTCGCACTGTTCCTTCTGATCCTCGGTATTTTTTTCTGGCTGCCTCTCTGGACTTTCTATAATCTGATTTCCAAGTACGTGGAGTTTTCACTTGACGGAGCTGCTCTCTATCTGAATTTGAAAGCATTTCTTGGCCAGCATATAGCAGATTTTCTTTCAAGGGACGTTAATGGTACCCGGCGGGTATTGGGAGAAACGATCTCCAACACGGCATATGCAATTATTTTGTTCCAGGTTCTTATTACCTGGGTATTTGAGAAATATAAACCAGTTGGCTCATTTTTATTTGGTCTGTTTGTTATGGCTTCAGGGTTCGGATTTATGTGTCTTGCCGGAATTGGTAATCCGGCCTGGATCTTTCTCGGAATTTTGCTTTTTGCATTTGGCGAAATGATCAGCTCTCCCCGGATTCAGGAATATATTATGTGGCTTGCCCCCAAAGAAAAAGCAGGCCTGTACAACGGTTCAAACTTCCTGGCTATTGGCCTGGGAGGCCTGGTCAGCGGATGGGTATATACATCGAAGTTTTACAGCTTTTTCGAATCACGGGGCCATACCGAATATATGTGGATTGTCCTGGGAGCACAGATCATACTCGGTATTATTCGTGATCAGCTTGTTTACCCGATTTGCCGGTCACTTTAAGGAACAGGAAAGCTAATGAAGATATGAAAAAAAACTTGCTTTTTTATATTTTCCTGATCCTCATAATTCTCATTGCTGTATTGATAATTATCTCAGGTGAGAAGTCGATTAGTCATACTTTGGCCAGGGGAAATGTCCTGACCTTTACTCATTTTTCACCAGGCCTAAGCCTTCAGCACATTGCGGATAAGCTTACCCATGCTCCCGGCATACTCATGCTTCAGCTCGTGATTATCCTGCTGATCGCCCGTTTGATGGGATACCTTTTCCAGTTGATCGGACAACCCGTGGTAATCGGAGAGATTGTTGCAGGCTTACTTTTGGGACCGTCGGTTCTGGGCATTCTGGCTCCCAATGTTTCCATGGTGATCTTTCCGGAAAATTCAATAAACATTCTTGAACAGCTTAAGCCAGCTTGGACTTATATTTTTCATGTTCATCATTGGCATGGAACTGGATACCCAGTCATTTAAAAAATCAGCAAATACAGCTATTCTTGTCAGTGTTGCCAGTATAGTAATTCCCTTTATCTCAGGTATACTTCTGGCGTACTATCTCTACAAAGATTTTGCTCCTGCAAATATTCCCTTTTCCTCCTTTGCCTTATTTATGGGCACAACAATGAGCATAACGGCGTTTCCTATACTTGCCCGTATTGTGCAGGAACGCAAACTGACTAAAACACTGGTTGGCACAATGGCAATATCTGTTGCTGCCATTGGTGACGTTGTAGCATGGTGCATTCTGGCGGTTGTAATAGCCATTGTAAAATCAGGAGGAATAAGCCATTCCGTTGTTACTATTGTACTTTCGATGGTATACATTTCAGCGATGTTCTTCCTTGTAAAGCCCCTAATGTTCCGTATAGGAAGAGTTTATGCAAGCAGGGAAACCATGAGCAAGCCAATTGTAGCACTCGTTTTTCTGCTCATTCTTCTTTCATCGCTGATCACAGAAGCCATAGGCATACATGTGCTGTTCGGGGCCTTTATGGCTGGGGTTGTGATGCCCGACAACCTGAGCTTTAAAAGGGTCTTTACCGAAAAGATCGAAGATGTTTCCCTGGTCATCCTGCTTCCCTTGTTTTTTGTTTCCACCGGTCTGCGTACAGAAATCGGCCTGATAAATTCCACCCACCTGTGGATTGTATGCGGGCTGATAATCCTTGCCGCCAGTGTTGGAAAATTCGGAGGAACACTGCTGGCATCGCGATATGCAGGACTTTCATGGAGTCATTCTCTTGCCCTGGGTGTATTGATGAACGCCAAGGGTTTGATGGAACTTATTGTATTGAATATCGGATATGATCTTGGCATTCTCAGTCCCGAAGTTTTTGCCATGCTGGTAATTATGGCGATTGCCACAACACTGATAACCGGCCCGGGATTGAATATTATTAACCACTTCTATCCCGAAAGCCACGTGAAGGTGCAACGGCAGAAAGCTTACAAAGTGATGCTTTCATTTGCAAATCCCAAAATGGGTGGAACATTGCTCAACCTCGCCCATCACCTGGTTCACAGGGCGGCTAATGAAACCACATTCACTGCCCTCCATATTTCTCCGCGTACAGACCTTTCACCTGATGATGCCCGTATTTTCGAAAAGGAAAGTTTTGTTCCCATCCGGAAAATAGCTGAATTCCATAAGCTCACACTGAATACAATTTATCTGAACACCAATGAGATTTCCACAGAAATCTTAAGTGCGTGTGAATACGGAAAAGCCTGATTTTTTGCTAATGGGAAGTGCAAGAAGCATATTCAGCTCTGATATCCTCGGGGGCATCCTGAAAAGAATTATTAACGAAACCGAATGTGATGTTCTTGTTTTTAATGAACGGAACTTCCATGAAATCAAATCGGTTCTGCTTGTGTATTTTGGAAACGGGGATGATTTTCTTTTTGAATATGCAGCACTGCTAAATCACAGGAGCGGAAGAAAGTTTTACACCTATCACCGGGGACTTGAGAATAAGGATTCCTCAACGGCCTTCCTAAAATCCGGCATTCACATGGAAACGGTTCATGGGAGCATTTTGAATCCTGAATTTCTAAAGACAATGGATCTGGTTGTTGTTTCCGTAAATAACTGGAAAGCTATTGAAAGTAAGAAAAACATGCCTTTCAATCAATTTCCCTCGCTGCTTATTATTCACCGGTCGGAATCCAGCAACCGTTTATTGAATCATATCAATCATATTACTCATACCTCAACGCCTCCACCGGATTCCTGACAGCAGCAAGATATGTCCGCCAGCAAATAGTTATACCTGCCACCAGTATTGAAATGAAAAAAGCCAGCAGGAAAATCCACCACGAAATCTCAGTGCGGTACGCAAAATGCTGCAGCCAGCGATGCATGGCATACCGGGAAACCGGGACCGCAATAATAAAGGCAACCAGTATCCATCCTGCAAATTGCCGGGTAAGAACAAACAAAATATCTACCGGTCTGGCTCCATTTACCTTGCGAATGCCTGTTTCTTTTGTCCGGCGTTCGAGTGCAAAAGCCGATAATCCGAACAAACCGAGTAAAGCAATGATCAACGAGAGAAAAGCAAACACGGTGATCAGAGACTGTGCCTGGTCTTCCTTCAGATAACTGAGCCGCAGTGCCTCATCTACAAAAACATACTGGATCGGATCTTCCGGAAAAACAGATGACCATACTTTTTCAATGTCATGAAGTGTAGCCTTTGTATCATCTGGTGAAAGCCTGATTGCCATCTGTTGTGCAGAACCGGGATACCAAAAACATCAACATCGGCTGTACTTTTTCATATAAATTGAACGGATATGGAAATCCTCGAATACCCCGATTATTTCCCTTACTGGTTCTGAGTATTGTTCATCTCCGATATAAGGCAGGATTCGAGCGGATCTTTGATTCCCATCATTTTCAGGCCTGTACTCTTTATTAAAACCGCCACGCTATCACTTCCATATTCACGAGAAAAGGTACGTCCTTCAACCATCTTTATGCCCAATGTTTCAATAAGGTCATAATCGCCGTAATTTCTTCCATTTCCATTTTCTTACCCGATACCGGATCGGTCATCGAGTTATCCACCATTGGTTTCCGGGAGGTATATAATTTGCACCCGATACGCTTCAACACCATGCATTTTCTTCATTTCGTCCTTGAGAACCTGGTATTTGCTTTGTCCGTTGAAAGGAACATTCAGGGTAATGAGCAGATCTTTTCTGTAGCCAAGATCCTTATTGCGAACAACCATTGCTGTTTATGCATCACGATAAGGCAAACCAGGAGGCCGTCATAATACTGAACTGAAATATGACCAGAATACCCCGGGTAGGCACGTCCGTATTTCGTTCCTGCTGGTAAATTCTTCAGGGCTTCCACAGGTTTTAACGTGGATACACTCAGCGTAATATAAATGCTGGCCAGGTAACCGATAAGAAAGACCAGGCACATAAAAAGAATAAGGAGCGGTGCATTGGAAAATACACCATGGTACACCCTGAAATTCATCCGCGATTCCAGCAAAGGAATGGACAATTCCACAAGCATCAGGGCGATCTGAACAGCCAGTACAAATACAATGAGAAATTCCGCGCTGACCAGCGATACCAGGTCACGCCTTTTGGCACCTGCGATGGTGCGGATACCGAACTCCCGGATTCGCTGATACGAAAGTGCCAGTGACAGTAGCAGGAAGTTTACCACTGCAATGATCAGCACCAGGATGGCAATGGATGTGAAAATGGTGACCCGGGTGATGCTTCCCTGGGTTTCAATATCTGCCTCCACCTTCTCATAATTAAGGTGAATGCGCAAAAGGGGCTGCAAGCTCATACTTCAGGTTCTTTGCATTGTCTTTAGGCACATATTTGTCGATGAAACCCTGCATCCGGGCAGTTATGTCATTCATCGTACCCGGCTCCTTTAAAAGAATATAGGTGAAAACCGAATTGGAACCCCAGTTGGTGAACATATCATCTCCCTGAATCTTGTGGTAATACTCCATTGAAACAAGATAATTTGCATGAAAATGCGATTGCCTGGGAAAATCACGAAAAACGCCTTCCACAGTGAAAATATACGGCGTATTCATAATTCTCATGGATATCGCTTTGCCTACCACATTGTTAGTTCCGAAATATCTGAGAGCCGCACTTTCAGACAGCAGGATCCGGTCAGGTGAACGGAGAACCTTATCGGGATTACCATTTATGACAGGAAAGGTAAAAAAATCGAAAAAGCCCGGATCAGAAAACATCAGGTCCTTTTCCTCAACAAATTGATTGTCCTTTAGCACATAAAATTTCGTCCAGTCAAACTTTCCGATGCGAACGATCTTCTCAATTTCAGGAAAATAACCAGGCATTTCTGTGGCCATAACTATTGGAGTATAGGCGTAATGATAATGCAATACCCTTATTATCCTGTCTTTGTTACTATGAAACTGATCGAAACCTGTTTCGAACCGCACATGAAGCAGTATGATGAAACAACAGGCTAGACCAAGAGATAAACCAACAATATTGATGATGGAAAAAAGCTTGTTTTTCCAGAGATGTCTGAATGCAAACCTTAAGTATTGAAACATGAAGATAGTTTATATCCGGCATGCGAACTTTATGCCAGATACATAACAATCTGCATGTGAAGGATTTGGAATTAGTCGTTGGTTGCATATGTCGGAAATTCCGACATATGCTGTAGTTTTTTCCGACAAGTCACTATCTCACTGGTAAATTACAGGTTGGAAGAATCAAAGGTATCTCCTTCATTGATATCTCCTGTCCTGAAACCTTTCAAAAACCATTTCTTTCGTTGGGCCGCTGTTCCATGGGTGAAGGCATCAGGTACAACATATCCCTGGGCTTTCATTTGTATACGGTCATCACCTACCGCCTCAGCTGCATTCATTGCCTCTTCAAGATCTCCTTCTTCAAGGATATTTTTCGTTTTATCAGCATAATGGGCCCACACGCCTGCCAGAAAATCAGCCTGAAGTTCCAGTCTCACTGAGTTCTCGTTATATTCATCCTCAGATACCCTCCCTCTTAGTTCATTCATCTTGTCGGTTATACCCAATTGCTTTTGCACATGATGGCCAACTTCATGCGCAATAATATATGCCATGGCAAAATCACCGTTGGCACCCAGTTTATTCTGCAACTCCTGTAAAAAGCTCAGGTCGATATATACTTTTTCATCTCCCGGACAATAGAATGGTCCGGTTGCGGATGAATTACTCCCGCAGGCTGATTCCGTACCCTGGCTGAAGAAAACCAATGTAGGTTCCCGATAGGTCCTGCCGCTCATTACGGAATATTTCTGACCAGATATCCTCTGTTTCCTTTAAAACTACAGAAGCAAATGTGGCTGTCTCTTCCTCCGCCTTTATTACGGATGAATCTACAACCTCGGTTTGATTTCCTCCCTGCTGCAGGGAACTCACCACCTGGGACGGATCTCCGCCCAAAACCCATACAATCAAGGCAATAACAAGGGTACCCACGGTGCCGCCGGCGACCATTTTTCCGCGTCCCATACCACGACGGTCCTCGATATTACCACTTTGTTCGCGTCCTTTCCATTTCATAATGTGGGCATTACTGGATTCGAACCAGTGACCCCTACCCTGTCAAGGTAATGCTCTAAACCAACTGAGCTAAATGCCCCTATCGACAAAAATAACATAAATATTTCAAATTCAAATTTCAATCACAAAATGTAAATATTTAGGCGCATTTACGTATACTGCCTAAAACCGATTCACATGAAAAAATTGAAGCTGTTTTTCTTAATGGGATTAACCTACCTGGTACTCAGCAGTTCGGCCTGGGTGAAACTCACCCTGGTAAGGCCTTCGGAACTTGTAATACCCGATTATATTCAGTCCATTGCTCTAATTGACAGAACCAAACAGGAAGACACAAAGCAGAACAAGGCAGAACAGATTATTGACCGGAGAAGCCTTCCGGCAGGATGAACAGGCTGTGTTTCAAATGGGTGAGGGTTTTATTGAAGCCTGTTCCGGTACAAAACGTTTTGTTACTGTGCGTACAGCAGAAAGATTTACCAGCAATGGAACAAAATCAACCTTTCCCACCCCGCTTGACTGGAATACAGTTACCGAAATATGTAATAAGAATCAGACTGACGCCTTGCTATCCATAGAGATATTTGATACCGATTTCATTCTTACAAACAGTCCGGTAAAGATTGAAACCAGGAAGATAGGCGGAAGAATGGTGACACTCCCGGTCGTTCAGGGCAAATGGCGTGGCAGTAATCAACGTGGGCATCCGTTTGTATGATGCGGCAAACCGTGTTATCCTGGATGAATACCAGACCTCACACCGGTTGAATTTCGATGCTGAGGCAGCTACATTGCAGGGTGCGATCAATGCCATGCTCGACAAGGTTGAAGCAACCAACCGTGCAAGTTATGAATCAGGATTTACTTATGGCGAAAGGATCACCCCTACTTATTACCAGGTTACCCGGTATTTTTTTAATAGTCCGAAGAAAAAACTGGGAGCAGGCGTAAGGTACTCCGAGGTTGGCGACTGGAAAAATGCTATAGACCAGTGGATCAAAATTGTAAATACAGGCAAACGCAAACATGCAGGCCGTGCAGCCTATAATATTGCAGTTGGCTATGAGGTATTGGGCGATATGGAAAAAGCAAAGGAATGGGCAGCCCGTTCCCATACCGAATTCCAGGAAAAGGATGCCGACGAATACTATAAAATGTTGTGCAACAGGATTATTGAAGAAAGAATGGTCTCGATCAGGCAGATGACTAGATTTCCCGCTCGCCCCTCTCCGCTTCCAGATACTTTCTTGAAAGCAATGCCATCATCTGGCTGAATGTGGACATGGCCTCCTCGGTTTCGCGGTGTACTTTTTGCTTTTTCAGGCGCAGGAGCAATAAGCCGTAAAGTGCATTCATGCAGGTCTCGATGTCACTTATTTGCGGATCAGCAAGTTTTCGCCTGAAGGCATCAATATTGGCTGCAGCCATCTGACACAGATCGCCATAGAGCTTTTCATGCGGATCATTCAATAACCGGATATGAAAATCGTTCATATCTGCTATCAGTGTTTTCAAAAAGCTGAGATGTCCTCTTTCCCTGATGCCTTCACGGTACATCATGAGCATCAGGTTGGCGTACCAGTCGCGTATATCGTTTTTTACTTTCTCTGAATGAGCATATTGCGATATCAGATTTTCTTCAATTAAATCCATATTGAAATGATGCGCCCTGATAAGATCCTCTACCTGCCACATATAGAGGATATATTCCGCCATGTTTGTCTTTCTTTTTTCCTGTGCTATCAGCATCTTTTTAAAAGTGACGAGGGACGAGGGACGAGGGACGAGACTTTCCAGTCCCTAGTCCCTAGTCCCTTGTCCCTGATTTATAATCTCATCCAGTAATCTCCGTTCCTTTTTTGTTGGCCGGCCTGCACCCCTGTCGCGTTTGAAAAAAGCTGTATCCTTTATCTTCAGCTTTTCCAGTTCTTCGGGTGACGTAATATCTTCCGCAAATTCCCTGACGCGTGAAGCTGGCAGCCTGTTCTCTACCAGACCAATTACACGGAGGGTATATATGACGGGGAGTTTCCGTATAAACAGAATATCGCCTGTCCTGATTTCCCTCGAAGGTTTAACTTCCATACCACTGATCAGAATTCTGCCCATTTTACAGGCGTCTGAGGCCTGGCTGCGGGTTTTATAAATTCTAACAGCCCATAGCCACTTGTCGATTCTAACCTTTCCTGATATTTCCATTCATCCGGTATTTGATATAGCAAAAATACATAAAAAAAGGCCGTCATCACGACGGTCTTTTTCACATTAAACAAAACTACTAACTAAACCAACTTGGGCAAATCTTTATATCAGTTTCTGATTGTATCCTGGTGTCAATTTTTTCAACTGTTGCTTCTGATATATATAACGAAGATGCCGGCAGTATGTTCCCGTTATTAGGTAAACACAGGAAAGATGTTGATGAAAGGATTTTTTTTGGGGATAAACGGATATTTCTCTTATCAGGGTGTCGTAGAGACAAGGCAATGCCTTGTCTCTACGACAATTCGCCCTTATAAAAATTCATCCCTTACCGCCGCGAGGGAGGGCAGAATGGTATAATCTTCTTCAACGGCTGATCCCACAACTACCCCATTTGCCCCGGCCTTGTATAGCGCCCTGATGTCCTCGGGTGTTTTTATACCGCCTCCCACAATCAATGGAATGGCAATGTTATCCCGAACCTGGGCAACTATTTCTTCCCTTATGCGCGTACCAGCACCGCTTCCGGCTTCGAGATAGATCAGCCTGAGTCCGAGTTGTTCTCCGGCAAGCGCTGTGGCAACGATGATGTCTGTTTTTTCGGCTGGAATGGGTCTTGTATTGCTCACATATTCAACGGAAGACAGGTAATGCCCGTCAATCAGCAGATATCCGGTGGGAATGATCTCAATTCCAGATCGTTTCAAAAACCTGGATGCCAGCACATGATTGCCGATCAGGTATTCCGGATTTCTTCCCGAAAGGAGTGAAAGTAACAATATCCCATCCGCTTTGCCAGTCAGTTGTAACAGGTTTCCCGGAAACAGAACCACCGGACAGGAAGCATATCGCTTTACAGTGATGATCACATCGTCAACTGGCTGAGAGGTCAGACTTCCCCCCACAAGGATCATATCCACTTTTGATGTGGCAGCCATTTCAAGTATGCGGATCAGCTTTTCTTCATTCTGATTTTCAGGATCAATCAGCAAGGCGAAAATCTTCTGATTTCCCCGGAACAGGTTGTTATAGATGGATGAAGACATATGCCGTTTACACCTTTTGTATATAAATTACTTGCAACACCATACCACAACATAATTACCCAGGCTGAAATAATTCATCATAAAGGGTTCATTCCGCATGCTGTTATGCACCCTTCCCAGAAGAATGCCTTTTTCCATAGGCTCAAACGGCTCAATTGTGAGATTTTCGCGAAAGTTAATATCCTGCTTGTCACAGATTTTATACAAGGCTTCCTTGGCACACCAGTGAATATATAAATGGTATTTCCGTTGTTCCTCATCGGCAGTGATCACATCATTTTCATTGATGAACTTATTTGCGATATTGCCAATCCGGTGCGACATATATTCAAGATCAATACCTACTTTTTTCTCACGGCTTAATAAGATGGAAGTCAGATCCCTTGAATGTGATATACTGATATAATATGAATTCCCCTTGATATAAGGTTTACGGTTACCGTTGTACAAAATATTGAGTTCCTTACCGGTCATTTCGTTTAGCAATACCCTTACGCTCAACCATTCAAGTTTCCTGGGCTCATGAGTGAATCTGTCAAGGGTTTCCCTTTCTTTTTTAGTAAGGGTAATTGCGGATAAAAGGTTATCCAGGTTTTCTGTAATCTTCCAGACGGCCAACTGGCAACCACACTCTAATTGTTCATTCATGATTATTGCCATGATGATCTCTTATTATTGATTATTCCAGTTCAATGTCTCAACCAGGTGGTTAATATCCTGGGTAAAAAACCGGATGACCGGTGCCAGCGAATCCTTATTGGGAATCACACTGAAATACAAGGCTCCGCTTAAGAAATTCTTGCTGCTGTCGGTCAGGTAAAAACTCATCGATGAGGCTGTATTCCCCCTGATGTCATATATTAAGCCATATACTTTGCGATCGGGATATGAGACCGGTTTTTCAATAATATCGTCAGCCTTAATGATATGTTTATAAGCAAGTGTATGAATATCTTCCACATATTTTGCAAGATCCTTGTTCAGCGCTTTGTAGGTGAGGTGGATTTTTCCCTTGTATCCGGGAAATTCGATATTTATCCAGCATGGTTCTGCTTCAGCTCCCTTAAAAGGGGTTATTATGGCATAAACCGGGAATTCAAAGCTGTAATTGCAGTCGCTATGGTAAGTGGTATATTTTTTCTCGGGAAAATCAATCCTGAAATAACCCTTGGGTTTTGGAGTATTATTTTCATGACATCCTGCCAGGCACAAAGCAATGATGATAAGTCCCCTATTTTTTAATTTCATGCTTAGCATTTTGGTGTTTGAGTGTTACATGTATCTGGCCAATCCGCCGCTGATCCACGGATTTTATTGTAAAAAGGAATCCCTTGCAGGGAATGACGTCATTTTTGCGGGGAAGATCCCCCTTCAACTCAAGAATCAATCCGGCCAGTGTTTCCGCTTCTCCCTTCACATCGTCGAAAGTCTCCTCATCGATGTTCACAACTTTAAAAAAATCATTTAATAAAATCTTTCCTTCGAAAAGAAAATTATTTTCATCAATGCGTACATGAAACACTTCATCATTATCGGATTCATCCGAAATATCCCCTACAATTTCTTCCAGGATATCTTCAAGCGTAATAATGCCTGAGGTGCCGCCATACTCATCAATAACTACCGCCATATGAATTTTGCTCGTCTGGAATTCCTTCATCAGGTCATTGATCTTTTTGGTTTCGGGAACATAATAAGGTGGACGCATGAGCGACTGCCAGTTGAACGAGTCAGCTTTACCAAGGAACGGGAGCAGGTCCTTTATATACAGTATCCCTTTTATATTGTCCAGATCATGGCTAAAAACAGGGATCCTGGAATATCCCGAGTCTATAACATGGGCAATAAGTTTTTTAAAGGGAGTCTGGATGCTGATACCCAAAACATCCACTCTCGGAGTCATGATCTCCCGCACATCAATATTACCAAACTTGACGATCCCCTCCAGGATTTTCTTCTCTTCCGTAATGCCATGTTCCGTGAGATCAAGGGCATTGGAAAGATCATCCATTGAAATATTCTTACCTTGCCGCGAGAATTTCCGTTGTATTGCCGTGGAAGTATTGATAAGAAGGAAGTTTACCGGCCTGCAGACTTTTTCAAAAACATCAAGGGGAACAGCCATAAACCGTACTACTTTTTGTGAATAACGGATTGCATATATCTTGGGCAGGATCTCACCAAAGAATACAATTACAAGGGTTATCACCACTACCTGTATAATAAAACCCAGAATGGGAGCATGCGAAAAATCAAACACAGAATTCGTAACGTAGGCAGATATTATAATAACTCCCACATTTACAAGGTTGTTGGCCACGAGAATGGTGGCAAGCAATTTTTCCGGCACATCCAGCAAATGCGAAATAACCATGTTTGTCCTGGTTCGTGAATTCCTGATGGAATTCACTTCAGCCGGCGATAATGAAAAAAAGGCCGCCTCAGCGCCTGATACAAGTGCGGATAACCCCAATAGAATAAGAATGGCAAAAATTGCCATTATAATATTCAGGGTAATCGGATTCACGGTTAAATCGAGAACCGAATTGAGTATCTGATTTGGTTCTTCGTCCAACTCAATCAAAGAATAAGTTTCAATCCAATTATATTAAAATGGCAAATCGTCATCCTTCTCTCCGGTTTGCTTCTCCTGAGGTTGCTGTAAATCAGGAACTATTTCGGTCTCCGTCTGTGGATGATCATTTGAGGTTAGTCCTGCTGAATTCATTGCCGGTCCATGCGCTCCTGTTTCGTCGGTTCGCTTTCCAAGCAGTTGCATAACATCGGCAACAATTTCGGTTGTATACCTTTTAATTTTATCCTTATCATCAAAAGATCGGGTGCGCAATCTACCCTCTATATAAATTTGCGATCCTTTTTTAACATATTTGTCGGCTACTTCGGCAAGCCCTCTCCATAAAATTACATTATGCCATTCCGTTGTAGTTACCTTTTCTCCTGCTTTATTCTTGTATACTTCACTGGTGGCCAATGACAACTTACAAATAGGGAGATTATTATCCAGGTAACGGACTTCGGGATCTTTACCAACATTTCCGATGAGGATCACTTTATTAACCGACATTTTTTTGGCTTTAAATATTCAGGCAAAAATACAAAAAATTAGAATGCTAAATTATATCCTTCCCAGCAGTTTCATATCCGTGAGATAATTCTCGATTAACCGGGGTACAGGATAGAGGCCCAGACTGCCGATTTTCGTTTTAAGCAGGGATTGTCCGTAATTTACCCTGGGTTCCCCGATATCTATATTATAAATAGTGCAATGAAGTGTTTGATGGGTCAACTGATGCCTGTATTTCTGAGGAGATCCGTTTATTCTGAATTCAGATGCACCGAAAAGATCATTCCAGCCAGGCATGGCAGAAAGCTCCTCCCCGGTGACCGGACCGTCAGTTTCGATAAGGGGAAATTCGTATAGCGAATTCCATATATCCTTGCCGGTTCGTTTGCTCAACCATGTATAGCCTCCATGATGCAGAAAAATATAATTGAAATACCGGTCCCTCGGCAGTTTTTTATCTGATTTCAACGGCAACAGGTCGATAATGCCCCTTATTCGGGCAACACATTCCTTCTCCAGCGGGCAGATATCACACCGGGGGTTTCCCGGGACACAAACAAGTGCCCCCAGTTCCATCAAGGCCTGGTTGTGAATATCGGGATTTACCCTGTCGAGTATGCCCGCAGCCCTCTCTTCAAAAACCATCTTTCCCTGTGATGTGTTTATTGGTTCATGAATGCCATAGAAACGTGCCAGTACCCGAAAAACATTTCCATCCACCACGGCAACAGGTTCTTTATAGGAAATGGAAGCAATTGCCGCTGCAGTATATTTTCCGATTCCCTTGAGCTTTAAAAGACGTTCAAAGCTGTCGGGAAATACTCCATTCAGGTTATTTACAATAAATTTTGCTGTTTCATGCATATTTCTTGCCCTTGTGTAATATCCCAATCCCTGCCAGAGTTTAAGTATATCATCAAGCGGGGCATTGGCCATATCTTCAATGCGCGGATACCGGGATGTAAACCTGATATAATAATCAAGTCCCTGTTTCACACGTGTTTGCTGAAGAATAACTTCCGATAACCATATCTGATAAGGTGAGTTGGTTTTGCGCCATGGAAGATCTCTTTTTTGAATTGAATACCATTGCCCGAGAACATATGAAACATTCATCTGGTAGATTTTAACGATTTTATAAAAAGATTTCAAAATTAATGGATTACTATTTTATTTATCGAAGGAAATGATTTATATTTGCAGCTCATAATTTTTGAAAACGTCTAATTTATTGATAATTAAAGAATTTTAACAATGACGAAAGCGGATATTGTAAACGAAATCTCCAAAAACACCGGGATTGAGAAAATCACTGTTCAGAAGACAGTTGAAGCTTTTATGGAAGCTGTAAAAGACTCTCTGAATACCAATAAGAATGTCTACCTGAGAGGATTCGGTAGCTTCATTATTAAAAAAAGGGCAAAGAAGACGGCAAGGAATATTTCTAAGAACACAACTCTTATTATTCCTGCACATAATATTCCGTCGTTTAAACCTGCTAAATCCTTTGTGAGCAAGGTGAAAGTAAGTGTAAAGTAAGTTCTCAATTTTAAATTGAACTATAATGCCAAGCGGTAAGAAGCGTAAGAGACATAAAATGGCTACCCACAAACGTAAGAAACGTTTGAGGAAAAACAGGCATAAGAAAAAGAACAGATAGTCTGTAATTTATTTAGTATAAACTGCAAATAAACCTAAAGTAGACACTGATTACTTTAGGTTTATTACATTTATTGCAAAGGTTTTGCGGACTGCGTAATTCCGATGTTGATTTATAATCATTACGTAATGTGAGCAAAGAACTTATTATTGATACATCTTCCAGCGATGTCAACATTGCTCTTTTAGAGGATAAGAAGTTAGTAGAATTAAACAAGGAAAAAAGCAACCCTCAGTTTGCTGTTGGTGATATTTACCTGGGTAAGGTCAAAAAACTAATGCCTGGTCTGAATGCCGCTTTTGTAGACGTTGGCTTTGAAAAAGACGCTTTTTTACATTATCTTGATCTTGGACCCCAGGTAAGATCTCTTCTCCGGTACCTCGACATGACGTTAAACCGGAAAGGAAAGATCATTTCTTTTCAGAAATTCAAGCGCGAACACGATATTGATAAGGATGGGACCATTACCGATGTATTGGTACCCGGTCAGCTTGTACTGGTGCAGATTGCCAAGGAACCCATTTCCACGAAGGGACCCCGTCTTACTTCTGAAATATCCATTGCCGGCCGAAACCTCGTGCTGATGCCCTTTCATGATAAGGTTTCCGTATCCCAGAAAATTCAGTCTGCCGAGGAAAGAAACCGTCTTAAAACACTGATCCAAAGCATAAAGCCACATAACTACGGCATTATTGTACGTACTGTTGCCGAAGGCAAAAAAGTAAAAGACCTCGATACTGAACTCAGGGGACTTATCCGGAAATGGGAAGTTGCCTTTGATTCTCTCAAGGGCGTTACACCTCCATACCTGTTCATCAGCGAACTGAACCGTACATCTGCTATTCTTCGTGATATTCTAAGCGTGTCATTCAACAGCATCACAGTGGATGATGAGACTTTTTACAGGGAAATCAAGGATTATATCAGCACCATTGCCCCGGAAAAGGAAAAAATCGTCAAGTTACACCGGACAAAATTCCCATTTTTGAAAGCTTTGGAATTGAAAAACAGATAAAATCCTCATTTGGAAGAACTGTTTCCTTTAAAAACGGCGCTTACCTCATTATTGAACATACAGAGGCCCTGCACGTGATAGACGTAAACAGCGGCAACCGGTCAAAATCGGTTTCCAACCAGGAAACCAATGCGTTTGAAACCAACCTGGCTGCAGCTGAGGAAATTGCAAGGCAGCTCCGGCTAAGGGATATGGGCGGTATCATAGTCGTTGACTTCATCGACATGCAATCGGGTGAACACAAGCAAAAGGTCAGCGAGAAACTGAAGACCTGTATGGAAAATGACCGTGCAAAGCACAGCATTCTGCCTCTCAGCAAATTTGGTCTCATGCAGATCACCCGGCAACGTGTGCGCCCGGAAATGCATATCAGCACTACTGAAAAATGCCCTACCTGTAATGGTACCGGTGAGATTTCACCCAGCATCCTGTTTGTTGATAAACTCGAAAGTCATATTGCTTCCATTCTTGAAAAGGAACCTCATAAGCATCTTGTACTGAAACTGCATCCCTATGTTGCAGCATTTATAAAACGCGGATTCATACCACTATATATAAAATGGCGGTTCAAATTTAAGGTTCCGGTCAAGGTGATCTCCATTTCTTCTTATGACTTTCTGGAGTATCACCTGTTTAATTCCAAAGGAGAAGAAATAGTTTCATAGCAGTCCAAGGTTAAATTACATCCCCCATGAAAAGAATCTTTCTTTTTATTGTGGCTGCCTTCAGCCTTCTGAACCTGGCAAATACACAGGTAATTAAACCTGTAAAATGGACCTTTTCCGTAAAAAAAGTCTGATAATGCCCACTGTTGATCTTGTCTTTAAGGCAACGATCAAGGCCCCTGGCATATGTATGGCATTAACATACCGGAAAACGGGCCTATTCCGTTTTCAGTAAATTTTGAAGAGCCTACAGGATTCTCGGCCATCGGGAAACCCACCCAGTTTCCAAAACCGGAAATTGTGGATGACAAGGTTTTCAATATGAAACTGGAACTCCATAATAAAGAAGTTACTTTCACCCAGCGCATCAAAAATTCTGCAGACCGACAGCATTATCATTAAGGGAACGCTTGAATACATGACCTGCAGCGATATGCAATGCATTCCCGGCGACCAGGATTTTACATTCCGGCTGGCGGGCTTAAGTACTGCTGATGCAGGGCGGTCAAATACTGTTCCAGCGGATTCAGCCAACAGCATCAGAAACAAATAAGCCGAAAAAGTTCGTAACAACGGATACCGCTGTGGGCAGCCACAAGGGACTTCCCCTGAACAGATTCCATGGGAAATCAGGGGAAACCGCTTCCTACCCGACACTACCCCGGAAAATCTCTGTGGGGTGTTCTGTTTCTGGCTATGCTTGCCGGATTGGGAGGGCTGCTTACACCCTGTGTTTATCCGATGATCCCCATGACTGTTTCCTATTTTCTGAGGGGGACCAAATCACGCACAACGGCTATTTTACAGGCACTTGTATTCGGATTGTCGATTGTATTCATTTATACATTGATTGGTGTTCTTGTGGCCATTTTTAAAAACCCAAATGCAGTAAATAATGTAACTACCCATTGGGCTAACCAATTCTGTGTTCTTTTTGATATTCATCGCACTTTCTGCTTCCTTTTTTGGCATGTTTGAGATCATGTTGCCATCGGGATTGGCCAATAAGGTTGATCAGCAGGCTGATAAAGGCGGATATACAGGTGCGTTTTTTATGGCCCTTGCCATGGCCATTCTTTCCTTTTCATGTACCGGGCCGATCGTTGCCGGACTGCTGATCAAAGCATCTCAGGGACAGGTACTTGAACCCATAATTGGTATGGCAGGTTTTTCTCTTATTTTTGCACTTCCCGTTTACATTGTTTGCCATTTTTCCCGCATGGTTGAAAAGACTTCCCAAATCAGGTGCATGGCTAAATTCCATCAAGATATTCTTTGCCTTTATTATGCTGGCATTTTCCATTTATTTCCTGGGTAAAATTGACCAGGCATATCACCTGAATATCCTGAACCGACCTGTATACCTCAGTCTCTGGATCGTTGTTTTTTTCCTGATGGGCCTCTATTTCCTGGGGAAGATCAGGTTTGAGCATGACAATGAAAGTTCCGGACTAAAGTTTCCGGGCCTTATATTATCCATTGCGAGCTTTTCCTTTGCACTGATATTATTCACGGGTTTATTTGGTGCCGAATTAAAAGGTCTCTCCACCCTCCTTCCGCCACCATTGAAAACCACCGCTGTTACCGCATCATTGCCGGATAAATCATCAGGTTCACTTTGTGGGATACCCAGATATTCAGATATTCTCGATTTCCCCCTCGGACTGCAGGGATATTTCACCTATGAAGAAGCCCTGGCCTGTGCACGGCAGCAAAACAAGCCGGTTCTTATTGATTTTGGCGGACATACCTGCTCCAACTGCAAGAAGATGTACGGTGAGGTATGGTCCGATCCGCGGGTGAAGGAACTTTTATCAACCAGATTTATCATAGCCGACCTGTTGACAGATGACAAAACCAGGCTTCCTGAAAATGAATGGTACAAAAGTCCGGTTAACGGAAAACTGGTAAAAACCCTTGGTAAAATGAACCAGGATCTTCAAATACACCGGTTCTCATCCAATGCCCTCCCCCAGTATATTATTGTAAATGCGGATGGTAAAGAGCTTACGCAAAGCCGGTACACCTATGATCCGGACATCGAAAAATTCATCCGCTGGCTGCAGGAAGGTTTACGATAAAAGGGCCCAGCCAACGCCTTGCGGCGTTTTTAAGAATTTAAACGCAGAGTTCCCCGAGGTTGCGCAAAGGACACGGAGTTTTTATTGCAAGGTAATAGCAGAGGCGCTTTGCTTAATTGAGAGCGCAGAGCTTAACGGCTGAAAGAGGTACCATTATTTATAGCATTAATCGAATGAAATGAGATCTCTGCGACCTCTCATAGCGCGATAAGCATAAAAAATCTTCGCGCTCTCCGCGTTAAAATTTTGGGCAATCTCTCACCTGCCCCTAATTAAAATAAGTGATTTTTTAGTTTAAACGGGTTGATTGCATTAAAGTCAATGCTATACCGTATTCTCTGCCAGTAATTGCTTGTATAAGCGTCATTAAACTCGGAAAAGCCGGATGACACAATCGCCGGAAAATATATCTTCACTACGTTTCCCAACCGTATCATTCCTCCGAATTCATAATTGAACCGGTCATCCGAAATTTGAATTTCTCCTGCCTGCCATACATTTTGTCCTGCGCCTGAATAGGTTCCCCCATTGGCAAACAGGCAGAGTGGCAACCTGGGAATGCGGAATACAATTCCAATCGTTGTAAGCCAACGATCGGAGGCAGCATAGGGATTATAAGATACAAAACCACCCTCATCAATTACAAATTGTTGTGACAGCCATTGTACATGATCCTCATCTACAACGTTCTCATACCTTCCCAGGTAAAGATGTTCATACATGTAATCTTCAACACCTGCTGCCCCGCTTAACCTGAGATCATAATAGGAATTGTAATCGCTTTCCTTCTCGAGGAAGGCGGATGCATAAAACCTTACCTGCAATGCGTCTTTTGCATAACCCAGGGCATGCGTATAATTTATTTCTATTCCTGATCTTACATAGTCATTATTCAGCTCCAGGTTTAGATTCATACTGTGCGGATTTAATGCATTCAGGTTTGTGTAGTTGGCATCAATATTTACAAAGACCTTTTTATGAAATTGATACAATGAAAAGCTTCCGGTCTCATCTGCTGAAATCAAAGAGAATTTCAATGTGTTAATTACCGGGCTTACTGGATCCCTGTTCTTTATGGTGACGATCATTTCACCTTCTAGCCGGTTGTAGCTTGACCCATTTTCTTCAGCGTATCCAAACCGGCGGGCATCCAGACTAAACTGCAATGCTTTAAATACGAAATAATCGGGATACAAATTCAATGCGATCCGTCCCATCCCGGCTGCATCATGATTACCTGTAGCAAATAGAGGCATTACCTGGTATTCAAATGTCTGATGAGGCAACAGGGGACTGTACAACAAAACACCCAACATGGTTTTATTATAATAATTCCATCCCAATGCAGGCAGTATGCCGATACCCGTCCTGGACGAATTTTCAAGCAATTGAACCGGATGGATGTTCAGAGGTTCTACCCATTTCAATGGCCCGTGAGTTCTTATTGTATTGTTCTTGTTATGAAGTTCAGGAATCCAGATAGAATCAAACAATTTTATCCTATCTGACTTCCTTTCCAGGCACATCCAGCCATTTTTTTCCTGAAAACCCGGGATACCATGAAGATGATTTCCTGCCGTCTGAAATGGCAGATAAATATACAGGTGAGGAAATCCGACCGTTATTTTTAACAAGCACCTTGTTTTTGGAATACCGGTGAATGGAATAATCAATAGTTTTTTTTGTGTTTACAATATCAGTAAAGAACCATGACAGATCCTTTTCGCTTTCCTTTTCAAAAGACTGCCTGAGATCTTCAGGACCAGGATGTCTGAACTGCCATTCCCTGAAAAACCTTTGCATAATGCGGTTAAATTCCTCTTCCCCCAGGTATTCAAGCAGGTAATTATAAGCCAGGGCAGATTTAAAATATACAACCAAACCATAATTTAATAAGGTATAATCAGCGCTGGTTAGATTCATCGGCTGATCCGACTTTGTTCGGGCGGAAAGCAGGTACCCGTAATAATAATAAGATGCGTACGGCCTGTCTTTCATGTTAAGCCATTTAGCCGCTCCGGCATGGTCAAACAAAAAACTGTATAGTTTCAGATCGGGGTATTTCGTGCGCATGTATCTGAATTCGCTGAACGTATTAAAACCCTCATCCAGGTATGGATACATTCTTTCGTTGAAACCGAGCATACCATAGAACCAGTTATGCCCTACCTCATGCATAATATAATTTTCAAGCATAACTGCAGAAGAAGTGGCTCCAACAACAGTAATTTCAGGGTATTCCATGGCTCCTCCTGCCTCAATCCGCCCATATACTGCTGAACACTGGTTATAGGGGTAATCTCCATACCAATGTGAATAGTAACTTACTGCATCGTTGATATATTCAATGGCATTTTTCCACAAACCTGACTCGACTTCGGGGTACATTGCCCAGGTAGTGACCTTGTGACCATTTGAAAGATTGACCTCTCCTTTTGCTACCTTATATGTCTTATCCGCAAACCAGGCAAAGTCGTGTATATTTTTTTCGGTATACCGGATTGTTTTAAGTCCATTTTCGGAGCTTGAAGATCCTGGACTATTTATCCCTTTGGCTTTGTTCTCAAGCCATATCCGCTCAGCTTTGGTGATGAGATTGCCTGTTGCACCCACCACATAATCTTTGGGCAGGGTAATGCTTATATCATAGGAGCCAAATTCACTATAAAATTCTCCCTGGTCGAGATACGGCATCTGGTGCCATCCCATGCAGTCATATACGGCCGGTTTTGGATACCATTGGGTGACCTGGTAGGATTTCCCCACATGCCCAAACCGTGAAAAATCACCCGGGATTTTAACATAAAACGGAGTAGTAATGACTATGCTGTCAGAGGGCCGCAAGGGTTGATTTAATATTATACGGCATATGTCAGTTGAATCCCTGCAATATTCCCATTTAACTGGTTTTCCATTTATTCTGAATTCCAGAGAATCAATAAAACCGTGTTCATTGGCACTGGCAAAATGGAAATCAGTATTGCCATTTACAAGTTGCTGATGTGCAAAAGCAGTGGAATCGTTTTTATAGGCATTGGGCCAGAGGTGGAAATACAGGTACGCAAGGCTCTTCGGGGCATGGTTTATATAGGATATCTCTTCATACCCGGAAAGGGAATGGGCGGAATCATTCAATGAAACCGTAATGCGGTAATTTACCTCCTGTTGAAAGTATTTCTGCGACAGTATATTGTTGCAAGCGGATCCTAGAATAAGACAGCAAAACAGCAATTGTCGCATTGGTTATTTTTGATTCTCAAATATACCAACTTTCTTCTTCAAAATTCTCTCTCGCAGATCCCGCAAATTTCGCAGATTGATGCTCGCGTTGCTCGCACTTCGCTCGGCGGTATATTAACACTTGTATGCCATTCTGTCTTGTTCGTTGACATAATATGTGCCATATTGTCTCATAATTCGAATGGCATTTTTTTTGAAAATAAACTTTCGCAAACCATTCAAAATCTATGTTAAACTAAAATAAGGAGGATTTAGCCATGTTTCCTACATTAAGAACAAGAAATGCCTGGCCCAGCCTGGTTGAAGAATTCTTCAACGGAGAAGTATTCCCGAAGTTTTTTGATGCTGAATCTCAGCATAGTATACCGGCAGTCAATATTGCTGAAAATAAAGATGAATACAGAATAGATGTGGCTGCCCCGGGACTTAACAAGGAAGATTTCAAGATCAACCTTGAAAATAATGTACTGACTGTTTCTTCGGAAAAAGAAGAAAAAAGGGAAGAAAAGGATGAAAAGTATATGAGAAAGGAATTCAGCTACTATTCATTTAATCGTTCTTTTACACTTCCTATGACTGTAGATTCCGAAAAAATCAAAGCAACGCAGAAGGATGGAATTTTACAGATCCTCATCCCGAAGAAAGATGAAGCCAAAGTAAAACCCATGCGGGAAATAAAAATTTCGTAAACTTTTCTAACGGGAGGATAATGCAGAGACGGGTTTGAAATCCGTCTCTGCATCATCTTTCCAAAAAAAATACGAGAGAGGTGGATTTAAAACCCAACCCGACTCCAGGAATAAGTCATTGTTGATTTTGGTAACGTTTTTCTTCCAGGACATTTAAGATCCGGGAATTAGGTTTAAAGCATGCATTCCATTATCTTCGGGTTACCTCGAATAAAACATTAACGAGTAACTCACCTGGATATGGATAACAAATTCTCACGCCGCAATTTTGTCAAGACTTCAGCATTGGCCACAGGAACACTCGTTGCCGGATCCGCAGTTGCTTCCTGTACCCAAGGAAATCATGATCAGCCCCTGAAGGCTGAAATTTTCCCGCGTTTTCATCACCCGGATTATAAACCGGCTGACGGGATATCCGGTTTGCTGTTTTCACAGATCGGATACCTGCCCGATTTTCCCGTTCGCATTATGATGAGACTTCCTGAAAAAGAATTATTGTCGGCCAATGCCACCTGCAGGTTAATTCCGGCAACATCCGGTAAAAACCCAGAAACATCCCTGAAATACTGGGGCGAAATATGGAAAAGCCACTGGTGGATCGCTGAATTTACAGGTATTCCTGAAGGTGAATGGAAGGTGGAGATCCATGATAACGGCAACCTGGTTTTCCAGGACTCGGGACTTGTTGTCCAACAGGACATTCTCTGGAAAAACACGGTTGAGCTGGCTGCCGCTGACATGCTGGAACGCCGGGTGCATTTCACAAAGGTGGGTGCAGGCTGGCAGGATGCTGGTACACTATGGGTTGAAAGTCCTGCCCAGAGCGCCATGATCATCGCGCTTTCCGAGCTGGTTGAGAAATCTGAAGGTCGTGTGGATGAGTTGTTGAAAAACCGGATTTACAGGCAGATGGAAGTGGGATGCGACTACCTGGTGATGACTCAAAAGAAAGCCGCGGAACTGGGTTTTCCGGAAGGAGCCATGTCACATGACCTGCTGGGACATGAAAAAGATGTACTGCCAAACGATGCAATTAAGGCTGTAATTGCCTTAAGCAGGACTGCCAGGCTATTGCCGGAAACATTTTCGGCAAAAAAGGAAATTTACAACTCGGCAGCGCGGAAGGCATTTCAATGGCTTACTACCTCTGCCAGGCCTTTGGGTGATCTTGGACTCAGCCGTTTTCAGCGCGGTTTGGCTGAAACTGCTGTAATTCCCACAGATGAATGGCAGACCCGCGATATGGTATCCCTTTGCTGGGCCAGCGTTGAACAATGGAGGAACAATGAAATCCGTGCCAGGGAGTGGGCCATTCATTACGCAGGCGAGATCATGGCGCGCCAGATTTCAATTGAAAATGCAGAAAAAGGATTTTACGGCCATTTTATCGAATATCCATCCATGCCACACAGTGAGAAATCCTGGATCCATGGCATCGTAAACAACCAGTTTGGTGCCGACATCGGCGGAATCTACCCGAATTACCTGCTACCATTGGCTGAAATGCTGAAGTTATGGCCTGACCATGAAGACGCAGAAAAATGGAAACAGACCTTATATCGCTTTGTATACGGATACCTGATCCCGGCATGCGAAGCAAACCCCTTCCTGATCGTGCCGCAGGGAATTTTCGGAGAGGAAGGCCCTGTATGGTTTTGCGGAACGTTTCACGGTACCAATGCCATTTATGGCTATACGGCTGCACTTGCCTTTGAACTGGCAGATCTGTTCAACGAACCCCGCCTGAAGGACATAGCCTATGGCAATCTTCAATGGCTGGCCGGATTAAACGGGGGAATGACAAAAGAAAATCTGAAAGCCTGCGTGATTTACAGCACGGATATCCCTGATGGGATTGCACTCCCTGTAAGCATGATGTGCGGCGTGGGCAAACGTTGGGCCGGCACCTGGTTTCAGACGCGCGGGGTGATCTGCAACGGCTTCTCAACCGGAAAACAGTTTGTTTATGACACAGAACCGGTCAAAGCAAATGATGGACCCTTTTCCTTAACCGATGAGGACTGGATACCACACAGTGCTGCCTGGCTGACGGGATTGATAAAGACGTTAACTGTAAATCAGCATGAAAGGAAATAAATCAATTTTTCTGTACCTGGCGTTGCTGCCCGCTTCATTTTCCATTTTTGCCCAACCCTGGGAAATCCATGGCAGACTGATGGTTTCAAAATCAAATCCGCACTATATCCAACATGAGGATAATTCCCCGTTTTTCTGGCTTGGAGATACAGGTTGGGAAATGATCCACCGGCTGAGCCGGAAAGAAACAGATCTTTATCTTGAAAACCGGAGAGCCTTGGGATTTAATGTGATCCAGACTGTAATTATCAGTGAATTCATTCATATGGATAAACCTGTAAATTATTATGGTGACAGCATATTTACGCGGGAAAATCCGGGATTGCCCCTGACCACAAAGGGCATAGATCCGGCGGATGAAAATGAATATGATTTCTGGGATCATATCGATTATGCAGTAAAATCAGCAGAAAACAAAGGACTTTACCTGGCCCTCCTTCCTTCATGGGGAGAATGGGTAGTGCCGCGAACTGCCAAGCCCCTGTTTAATACCAGGGAACAGACTTATCAATATGGCTGGTTCCTGGGCAACCGGTACAGGAAATCTCCTAACCTCATCTGGATACTGGGTGGCGACCGCCAGCCTGATGAACGTCCATCCGGCATTGAATTGTGGCAGGCCATGGCTGAAGGAATTGCTGACGGAATAAACGGGCAGAACAACCAGGATGGAAATGCAGATTATTCCATCACGCTGATGACCTACCACAGCTTTAATTCATCCTCCAAATGGTTTCACAACGATGCCTGGATTGATTTTGACATGTGGGGTTCTTATCATGCAGAGATCAATAATGTCCGCAGTTATGAACAGACCCTTGCTGACTGGAATTTGCCGGATCCAAAGCCAACTTTAAATGGTGAGCCCTGCTATGAAGGCCATGGCGTGAATTACGCCATTGATGACAACGGGTATTTCACCTCCACGGATATTCGACTGTCAGCCTATTGGAGTGTTTTTTCGGGGGCAGCTGGTTTTACCTATGGGGCCCAGCCTGTATGGCAGTTCACTGACAGCACCCGGAAAAAGCATTCACCAAAAACCCTAACGTCCTGGCAGGATGGCCTTGATATGCCAGGATCTTTTCAAGTGATTCTTTTAAAGAAACTTATGGAGTCGAGACCGATGCAGAATCTCGTACCTGACCAATCCCTCATCCTCCGGGGACAGGGAGAATGTGCCGAATATGCCTGCGCCATCCGGGGCAAGACCCATATTTTTGTATATATTCCTACGGGAAATACAGTTGATATCAAAATGGGGATTATTCCCGGTGATAAGATCAGGGCGTCATGGTTCGATCCCCGGACCGGAGATACTACTCTGATCGGGGAAATTGACAACAGCGGTGATCACAGTTTTGAGGTTCCCGGCATGTCAAAAGAACTGGCCTGGCTTAAATCAGGCAGGGGATGCGACTGGGTTCTGGTTCTGGATACAATAAAATAATAATTCAGTGGATTTAAGTCTTTCCATGTGGCTGCTGGCGATACTTTGTGCATTCATGATCGGGATGGCCAAGACAGGGATCCATGCGCTCGGCACACTTGTTGTTCCTATCATGGCTTTTATTTTTGGTGGTATGCCATCTTCCGGGCTGGTTTTGCCCATGCTTGTCATGGCAGATATTTTTGGCGTGCTGTATTATCACCGCAGCGCTCAATGGAAGACACTGCTAAAGGTATTGCCCTGGGCATTTGCGGGGATTCTTGCCGGACTTCTTGTCGGGAAGAATATCTCAGCTGCCCAGTTTAAACATCTTATCGGCATTCTCGTTATAGCCAGCCTTGTAGTGATGATCTGGCTTGAAATAAAGAAAAAGAGGAACGGAGATGCCATTCCGCATAAGGTATGGTTTGCAGTGCCCTTTGGCATAACAGGAGGATTCTCCACTATGATCGGTAATGCGGCCGGTCCGATTATGAGTGTTTATCTGCTGTCAATGAACCTTCAGAAAAATACCTACATCGGCACTACGGCCTGGTTCTTTTTTATTGTCAATGTTTTTAAGTTACCTCTGCAGATATGGGGTTGGCATAACATTACAATCAAAACCCTGGGATTCAATCTGGTTTTGCTTCCCGCCATCGCCCTTGGCGCTTTAGCCGGGATTAAGGTCGTTAAACTGATGCCCGAAAGCGCCTATCGCTGGTTTATCGTCGCCGCCACATTCGTTTCGGCCATTGCTTTGTTTTTTTGACAAAAGTGGGTTTTCTTGAAAATAATTAACCAAGATGTTTTGTTTATAAAACAATAAATTTGTATATTGTTTTGTTAATAGAATAAAAAGATATAATTTTGTTCTGTTAATAATATGTAATATGGATAAGACTATTATCAAAACATTGATAGTTGAATACCAGGAGTATTTTACCAGGCTTGAATTTAAAAGAAGGGATATCAGTTTTGAACCCAATGCGAATTATGTTATTGTGGGCCCACGTAGGTGTGGAAAAACCTATACCCTGTATGCGCATATTAAGTCTCTGGCAAAGGGAAATAGTGGATTTAAAAATGTGCTGTACATAAATTTTGAAGACGAACGGCTTACAGGACTTGGAGTACTCGACTTAGACACCATTATTCAGGCATACAATGAGCTTTACAAAAATAAACCCATAGTGTTTTTGGATGAAATACAAATAGTGGAAGGTTGGGAAAAATTTGCCCGAAGATTGGTTGATACTGGTTATCGGGTTTTTGTAACTGGCAGCAACGCCGTAATGTTAAGCAAAGAAATTGCATCCACACTTGGCGGACGGTTTATCATTAAAGAATTATATCCGCTCTCGTTTAAAGAATATTTAGTTTTTAAAGAAATTGAACTTTCAAAGAACTATGGGTATAGCAAAACCAAACTAACAGAAATAAAACTGGCATTTAACGATTATCTGAATTTCGGAGGGTTTCCCGAAATACTGCTGTACAGCAACAAAAAGGAATACCTTAGCAACTTATACCAGAAAGTGCTTTACAGCGACATTGTTGCTCGTTATTCAATTAAAAACGATCTTGCGTTGAAGCTCCTGGTTAAGAAACTGGCTGAAGATGTAAACCACGAAACATCATACAACAGGCTAAAAAATGTAATTACTTCAACAGGCATCAAAGTGGGAACCGCCACCATAATTGACTTTTGTGCATACCTTGGAAACTCATACCTGGTTCACTACATCAGTAATTACATCAATAAATTTTCGGAGCGCGAAAGCAAGCACAAATACTATTTTGCCGATAATGGGCTGCTCGGTCTGTTCCTAATTAATGAACCACAAAAATTGCTCGAGAATATTGTTTACAATCAGTTGAAAAGGCTTTACAATAATGAAATATATTACTACTTAAGCAATATTGAGGTGGATTTTTACCTGCCAGAACAACAATTGCTGGTGCAGGTATGCCTGTCTATTTCCAGCTATGACACCCGTAAACGTGAAACCTCAGCTCTAATAAAAGCCATGAAGTATTTCAAAATTAGCCATTCAATGATTCTTACCCTTGATGAAGAGGAAACCATAGAAGATAATGGATTAACAATTAAGGTAATTCCTGTTAGGAAGTGGCTTCTTTAATTATAAGGCAGTGCCTTGTCTCTACAATGGATTTCTCACCATTTCATTAAATCCTTTACATAGGGTGTTAATTCCCCCGCCAGAGCCTGATCCTCGGCAACGTTGGGATGCCAGTCACTTCCATTAAGTTCAATCGGGCTAAATTCGAAGTAATAAATCTGGTTGTCCTTTTTTGAAAATGAATCAACCACAGCATGAACATAATTTTGCCATTTCCCCGACTTTTCATCCGGTGAGAAGGGGCCAACCAGGCAGACCATCCTGGCTGCAGGGTAATTTCTTCTGATCCTTCCGAGAAACTCAATATACGTATTTACGAAAATGGCTGAATCGAGGGGCGCTGAGAGGTCATTTGCTCCCAGGTCGATCATAACAAGTTGCGGCTGAGACTGAGAATAATCCCATCTCTTTGTGCTGTCCATCGTTACCTCATCGTACAAACGGGGCATATTGAAGCTTTTTCCTCCTCCATATCCCTGGGTCATTCCGATTCCCGAGCGGCTGACCAAATGGTATTCTGCTTTTACGGCCCTTGCAGTAATCGGACCGAAAGCCAGGTAAGCGTTTTCCGTTTCATAGGTGAAATGCTCTTCCCTGCTTTTACCCTCATTTCCATAACCACAGGTATAGGAATTACCAATAAATTCGATTAACCTATCACTGATCTCCGGCTTAAAAAGCTTTTTACTGCCTTCAACATAGAAACCAAGGATGGTGGTATTTCCGCCATGCCATTCGGATCTCCGGATTATTTCAAGAGTATGCTTCTTGTTTTTCAAACCACTGGCCAGCTGATAAATACTGTCCTTATGATCAGCCTTCATCACAAACAAACTGTCATCTATAATTACATTAAACCAGTTCCTTAAACTGTCGTCTTTCATCACCAGGGTGATGGAAGTTCCTTTGAAAACAGTGCGCACGATGCATCCCGAGTACATGAAAACAGGCTTTTCGCGGATCCGACTTGTCGAACCGTCCGATATATGCAATATTGGGATCATCAGCCGGAATAAACGTTTTTTTACCTGACCCTGTGCAGCCTCCCAGGAACCAGAATTAACAGCAGAAACGGATATGAGCATTTTTCATATGTTCTCCGTGGGTTGCACCCACGCTTATTGAGCATTCAGCCACTCCGTGGCCGTGGATTCCTCCATTGTTACAATATTCATCATTCATGAATTCATAATTATCCATGTCCCTAGTCCCTCGTCCCTCGTCCCTACCCACACCACGGCCTGGTTCTTGCCACATTCTTAATCGTATCCATGGCAATGTTCACATCCTCCACAATCTGGAAATCGAACATTCCTACGCAGATGAAATCAGCGCCATTGTCAAATGCCCATTTAAAGCCATCCTTGGGTTCAAGTGCACCTGCAGCCAGCACCTTGAAACCCATCACAGGCACCTTGGTGCTGTTGACAAACTGAACTGTCTTGTCGGGGAAAAGGCAAAAAAGATTATCATGAAACTTGTTGTGATCAAGGCTTCTATCTCCATCCACTTCGAAAGCCACCCGGTTTTCACGGGGATGTGCTGACCAGTAGTTATCATGATGCATGGTTTGCATGTAATAATCAGGGATTATGCCGGCTTCCTCGCAGGCCATCAGTGAATCCACCGTATGGGCACCAAGTCCTGCAGTAAATCCCTGCTTTTTGATATGATCGAGCATTTTCTGAATGACATCCAGCTTTTTATCCCTTACAAGCCAGTCGCACCAGTTTCCCTGTATCTGAATAATATCAACTCCATAGTCAATTGCCTGGTTAATGAAATCATAATAATCATTCTTTTCCATATTGGGTCCCACCTGGGAGATCACTTTAATCTTACTTCCCGTGAGCTTTTTGTATTTGGCGATCAGCGGGATTTGACGGAAACCCGATATTAATAGTATTAATGCCTGCATTTTCAGCCAGCATCAGCGTTTCATAGACCTTTCTTTCCGTATTGTATGCCTTGAACAGCGAAGGCACATAAATCAGGTCGCGTGAATGGGCCCAGCCACCGATAAGATTTCCGCCCAAAACGAGCCGGCTGATCTCATGTTCACCAATTTTTCCCTTGGGCAGGGTGCCTTTTAATTCACCCAGGGCAGATTGCTTTACCTGGATAGTGGCTCCTGACATTACATCGGTTCCAAAGGCATTCATGTTACGAACAGCCCCCCAGCCCATAAAGCCCATGATGGGAAGTGATACCAGATTTTTCAATGCCTCACGACGGGAGGACGGATTTCCCGGACCTGCAGCAACCTGATCCTTTTTCTGCCGGGTTAAAAGCTCAACCAGGTTGTCGATGCTGTATCCTTTTTCCTTTGAAATGAGAATAAACAACAAGGCCATGGCTTCAATGAATATCTTATCCACAATGTACAGGTGACCTTCCGTTGTATTCATAAAAGAAATCCCGAACGGCGGATAGGCAAAATAATACAGCACCAGCAGCAGGATCGCCCCCATAGAGGCATACCGGATAAACGCCCCGATAAAAAGTGCAAGGCCAATGATCAGCAGTCCATACATATTCAACACATCGGTTACAGCCAGAATCGAAGGTGAATTTGCGATCCAGTGATAGAAACCCGACATAAAACCGGAGGTATTCAACAGGTAGGATGAGGCAGTCCAGCTACCGGCCCATATTTTTGAAAGTCCCTCATAAAAAAAGTGCCAACCAATGGCCATTCTTAAGGCCGTAATAAAAAGGCGTTTGAAAAAATTCTGATCAGCCATGATGTGAGAATTATTTAATGTATTGTAAAACCTTAAGAATATTACTTTCAATATTATCTAAATCTCATCAGATAACCAAATAATCCCAAAAGTTCATATTCATTATGAATTGCAATTTTCACACTGGACTCAAGTGGCAATTAATATTATATATTTGTATATAAGATTAAACATCAATGAAGGAAAATCAACTCCTTTGGAAGAGTTTTCTGGAAGGCAATAAGGAGGCAATCGCAACTATTTTCCTGCTATTTCATGATGATCTGTACCGATATGGTCTCAGACTGGCTGGAAATAACGACCTGGTAGAGGACAGCATACAGGACCTGTTTTTGCAGTTATGGAAAAACCGACAGAACCTCAGGCCGGTTGATAACCTGAAACCCTATCTTTTCAAATCTTTCCGAAATCACATGATTGACAATCTGGAACTCCGGAATCCGGTAATGCAGATCGAAATAGATTTTGAACATCCTTTTGAAGTTATATATTCTCCCGAAGATTTTATCATTCAGCAGCAGGTCTCGGAAGAAAACCAGTTAAAAATTGTTGAAGCATTGAATAGACTTTCTTCCCGGCAGCGTGAGGCAATCTATTTGCGATTTTTTGAGGAACTTGACTTTGAAATGATTGCCAACATCATGGACATGAATGTCCAATCAGTTCGCAATACTTTGCATCGTGGTCTGCAAGCCATGCGAAACCTAATGTTGATGCATTTTTTCCTGCTGGCAACATCCGGTTTTGATTTCCTTTCGTAAAATCTTTCTAAAATTTTTCTTTCAAACTGAGTATAAATTTCAATTCTTCCCGTGATAATATAAGGAAGAATGATAAAAACCCCGTGTACTGATGAATGAGTTAAATAAAAATAGTTTTGAAGATCTCATATTGGATGATACGTTCAGAGAATATGCACAAGAAACAAATGAAGAATCGGTTAATTACTGGAGTAACTGGATTCATGAACACCCTGAACGGGCCGGTGATGTTAAGAAAGCAAAGACAATTCTGATCACATTACTGGGTAACAGAAAAATAGATATTGCAGCAGATAAAGATGAGTCCTTAAAAAGACTAATGAAAGAAATAAATAAAATTCAGATTGAGGGCAGGTTAAAAATCAATTTCTCCTCATTCTGGATGAGAGCGGCTTCGGTAATCATTCTGGCCATAGCATTTGCCTGGATATGGCAAATGATCTCAGTCAACCGGAAAAGTCCTGCTCAAAAAATCGTTTACAATGAAATCATTGTGCCTGTGGGAGAAAAAGCGCAGGCCATTTTATCGGATGGCACGCATGTTTGGATTAACTCGGGAAGCAGGTTCAAATATCCTGTCGCATTCGGACAAGACTCACGGGATGTTTCACTCCAGGGGGAGGCCTATTTTGATGTTAAAAAACGTGGAAAATCAACATTTACGGTGAATACCCATGATGTGCGCGTTGTTGTTCTTGGGACAGCTTTTAACGTAAAAGCCTATCCCGAAGACATGAAAACTCAGACCACTGTAGTCAGGGGCCTGGTTAGGGTGGAAAGCAGGGAAAAGGGCATCAATCCAGTGCTGATCAGACCAAATCAGATGGCTATTCTGAAAAGCAGCGGTCCATCAGAACCAAATAAGATGAAGCCAATCAAAAGTCTGAATATCGAAAATAAGATAAATACTGTAGTCATTACATCATGGAAAGACCAGATGCTGGTATTTGCAGATGAATCCTTTGAAGACATTGCAATAAAAATGGAACGATGGTTCAATACGAAAATCAGAATTGAAGATACCCTGTTAAAACAAGAGCGGTATACGGGAAAATTCGTGCATAATGAAACGGTATATGAGGTACTGGAGGCGATAAAACTTACAACTCCGATTGTGTATACCGTTAAAAATGAAGAAATTGTAATAAAGAGGAAATAACCCTGATTATAAACCAAATTACTTGCCTATGATTAGCAATGCTTAAAAGAAAAAGATCGGAAAATGCGCGAACACTTTCCGATCAGCATAGTATTAACTGCCATTGCTTTCGCGAAAAAGCAATAACCATGTCAAACTTTAACCATTCAAATTTATGACAAAAAAATTACTTCCGCGTAATTTATCCCTTTACTATTACGCAAAAAAACTAACCCTGATTATGAAACTAATTACTCTCTTACTAATCCTGTCTACTTTGCAGATCTCTGCTATAGGTCTTGGCCAGGATGCAGCCTTAAAACTGGATTCCAAAACCGGCACGTTGGCCGATTTAATCCAGGCCATTGAAACCCAAAGTGATTTCAGGATCTTCTATAAAACCGACCAGGTAGATGTGCATAAAAACCTGTTCCTCACTTCCACTGATGGAACGGTGGCCACCATCTTAACTGATGCCCTGGATGGCAGCGATATTTCATACCAGGTGCTGGATAAGCTTATCGTACTTACCACCGTAAATGCAATACAGCAGATAAAAGTAACAGGTAAGGTTGCGGATGCCAGTACCGATGAACCTCTTCCGGGAGTGAACATATTGGTGGAAGGAACCCAGCAGGGAGTGGTCTCCGATGCCCAGGGTAAATACAGTATTATAGTTCCCAGCTCCAGCGCTATCCTGGTTTTCTCGTATGTGGGATATAATCCTGAAAAAATGGAGGTGGGCGGAAGAAGTGTAATTGATGTTTCACTCACACCTGACATTCAAAATCTTCAGGAAGTAGTCGTAATTGGGTATGGAACCCGCGAAAAGAAGGATATTACCACATCCATTTCTACGTTGAATTCAAAAGACATCGCAAATTCACAGGCCATCTCTCCTGAACTTACCCTGCAGGGTAAATCTGCAGGCGTATTTGTTGAAAGCGGTGGTGGTAATCCCAATGCAAGACCCACCATCCGCGTCCGCGGAACAAATACCTGGGGTGTGGCGGATCCTTTGTATGTAATTGACGGAGTGCCGGTAACTGAATTCGGAAGTGGTGCAGAATCAAGTACGGGGGCCGGATCAAGCTGGAATCAATCCGCCTTGTCACAGGATATTCGAGGAACGATGAATGTGATGAATATGATCAATCCCAATGATATTGAATCCATTTCGGTATTGAAAGATGCATCAGCCGCAGCAATTTATGGAGTAAGGGCTGCCAATGGTGTTATTCTGATTACAACAAAAAAAGGCAAAATCGGCAAACCCAAAGTGGATTTCAGTCTGAAGATCGGGATGCAGAATATTCCTAAGAAATATGACCTCCTGAATACTACCCAATATACAAATTTGTACCAGGAGGCGTATGCAAATAATCCCGATGAACTGGGAAATATGCCCACGGTTTTTGATCCGGCAAGCCCCACTTACCTGGGAAATTCACCTACTTATGACTGGATCACCCCCTTGTATAATAAAAATGCACAGGTAAGCGACTATAGTGCCAGGATTTCCGGTGGAAGCGAATCTATCAGTTATTATGTATCCACTGGTTATTCGAAAACCGAAAGTCCTCTCATTCGCAATAATATGGACAGGTATTCCTTGTCTACCAATATGGTTGCCAAAATCAACCGTATGTTATCAGCCGGTGTTAACTACCGTTTCACATACCAGAAAGCCCAGGATGCTGTGCCAAACAGCATGGAATATATCACAGGAACTCCGCCATGGCAGCCGATTAACGCATTGGACGGTATTGGGGTAAACGGTTATGAGCCCTCTGTGGATATAACCTATACACCGGGTATGAACGTTTCCAAAAGATATGGCGATGAAACCCATATGAACGTTTATGGTCAGACTACAACTTACGACAACAGATATACCAATCTTCGTAACCTGGGTAACGGTTACCTTGAATTTGAACCGTTAAAAGGACTCAGATTCAAAGGATCGATCAGTGTTGACTGGTACAACCAGGTGAGGGATGAATATACATTGTATGCCGGGAATGTATTCAGCATAACACCGGACGATCCGACAACCAAGGGAGATGGTCATTCCTATGGTTCTGTAGGACAGAGGAACTCGAGAAACATGAACCTTATAAAGGAATTCAGCATCATGTATACCAAGGCATTTGGCAACCACAATTTCGACCTGTTATTTAATGCCATGGACCAGTCATATAGCTATAATTTTGTGGGCGGCAGCTCCGAACAGCTTAGCACTCCTGATCCAAACCAGAGGCTGATCGAATCCGGACAAAGAGGATTTTCAAGTGTAGGCGAGATCGAAAGCAAGATGAACCTTCAAGGCTACCTGGGAAGGTTGACCTACAATTACAATTCCAAGTATTACATTGATGCTGTAATAAGAAGAGATGGCACGGCCAGGTTTGCCGAAGGTAACAAATGGGGCACTTTTCCGGCTATATCAGGAGCCTGGCGTATCAGCGCGGAGTCATTCATGACCAACCTCACATTCGTCAGCGACTTAAAACTGAGAGCTGGCTGGGGACAGATGGGAAACCAGGAGACCAAGGCATTTGCCTACCTGGCCACGCTTAGCCGCGCTCCACATACTTCCTTTGGCTACGATCCCCTCAATCCCGGCAGAGGATACTTTTACTGGGGTATGGTATCCGGTGACTTCCCGAATCCTGATCTGACATGGGAAAAAACGACCACAACCAACATCGGTCTTGATGGTGTACTTTTTAAATCATTGACCTTCACTGTTGAATACTATAATAAAATTACAGATGGATTAATCCAGGAATCAAAATTACCAGGAAGCGTTGGATCACAAAATAACCCTATTATTAATGTGGGTAAGGTGAAAAACACCGGTTTTGAAATGAGTGTTGGATACAGGGGCAATGTTGGTGAGTTTACTTACGGTGCCAGCGCTAACCTTACGACGGTTAAGAATGAGGTTCTTACCATGTATGATGGGGCTCCTATGGGAGGCGAGTGGGGAGGCAGGATTGAGGAAGGGTTTCCCTTGAATTCACTGTGGGGCTACGAACTCGGAGGTATTTTTCAATCACCACAGGAAGTCGCAGATTACCAGGCCACTACTCAGGATAAAATTGCCCGTAGTCAGAATCCGGGAGACATGTGGTTTAAGGATATTAATGGCAGTCCCGATGCCGATCACCGTTTTTTCACTCCGGGTGCTGATGGTGTAGTAAATGATTACGACCGCGTTTACCTCGGCAAGACTATACCGGGATACTATTACGGATTCAATTTCTCACTGGAATACAAGCATTTTGATCTGAACTGCTATTTCATGGGTGTTGGTGACGTGCAGAAAATTAACAATGTACGTGCAGGAAGGGAAGACATGCAAAGCAAGGGCAATAACCAGTTTACCACTGTAATGGACCGTTGGACGCCCAGCAATCCTTCCTCGTCCATGCCACGTGCAGCAGCTACAGATCCGGGAGCAAATGCCCGTTTTTCAGACCGGTGGATTGAAAATGCATCGTACCTGAGACTGGCCAATCTGCAAATTGGCTATACCCTGCCGGACTTTAACGTAAAGGTATTTGACCGTGCACGCATATGGATTGCCGGATCCAACCTGTTCACAGCGACTAAATGGACAGGAATCGATCCGGAAAGTGAAACATCACCGATACCAAGGGTATTCTCCGTTGGATTTGATGCTTCCTTCTAAGTGGTACTACACAGGATATAAAAATGAATCATATGAAAACTATACATATCAAAATATTCAAATCACTATTGCTGACACTGCTGTTTCTTTCGCCTTTCAGTGCATGCGATAAATCCCATCTGGATCTCCAGCCCATGTCGGAAACGGAAGCTTCGTTTTTCAAAGATGATTACCAATTCTTCAGGGCCATCATCGGTACGTATGCAAAACTTACCGATATATACTGGTTCAACAACAACAACCCCAGTCATTGGGTGTGGATGCTGCCTGGAGATGACCTGACGACCAACGGAAATAATTCCACGGAATCGTTTGCAGGTATCATTGTTAGTGAAGACAGGTTCAATGATATATGGAATGCCAACTTCAGGATCATATCAAGGGCCAATGTAATCCTTGAAAAAATACAGCTTGCTCCCGAGGATCCTTCCGTAAAGATTACAACAGAAACCACAGAAAAAATAAAGGGAGAAGCCCTTTTTCTGAGGTCCCTGATGTATTATAAACTATGGAACCTTTGGGGAACAGCGCCCCTGATCAATACAAGAATAAAGGATCTCGGATCTTCAAAAACACCCAGTTCCAAGGATACTGAACTTCTTGACCAGGCCATAACCGATCTTACAGAAGCGGCACAAATACTGCCGGAGAGCTGGTCAACCGAGTATACAGGAAGGGCAACAAAAGATGCAGCCAATGGTCTGCTGGGTAAATGTCTTGTTTTCAGGGCAGATTACTACAAGAAAACTGATGCCGGAAAGGCAACAGCAGATTTTACTGCAGCCATTGCCGCTTTCAACAAAGTCAGCAGCCGCACATTGACCGGCGTCGAATTTGCCGACAACTTCAGTTACCAGCATGAAAACAACTCCGAATCACTATTCGAATGGCAGGCAAGTATTCAGGCCGGCTTTGAGAATATATGGCTGAACAACGATTTTGACCAAACCATGTCGATGCACGCCTACTGGGGTTTCCTTAACTGCGAGTGGTCATATTGGGCAGGAACTCCTTTTGTTCCCACCCAGAAACTGATCAACGCTTTTGAGCCCGGGGATCCGAGACTCACGGCATGCATGGATTCAACCGACGATGGACGGTATAACGGAATGGCCTGGGTTAAATATACCAAGGACCTTGGCCCCCAGAATATGACCGGCTCATTGAACAATCCACGGATCCTGCGCTATGCTGACATCCTCCTTTTAGAAGCTGAAGCTGTTCTGCAATCCGGCGGAAGCAAGCCGGAAGCAATTGCACTGATCAACCAGGTAAGATCACGGGCAAGAGGCGCCGGTACCATACCAGCCGATCTTTCTACAGGTGAAACCGACGCTGCTGTCATCATGCAGTGGATCATGGACGAAAGGTTCAGGGAATTATCAGGGGAGGATGACCATCGCTGGTTCGACCTCAAAAGATGGCATTATGCCGGTTATATTGACCTGGGCACATGGGATGGCAGTGATAATGGATTTAGCACCCTTCGAAGCGATTTTGCCTTCCAGGAATTTTTCACGTCCACACAGGGAAAAATGTGGTTACCTATTCCGAGTGGGGAGACTGAACAAAATGAGAATATCGTTCAAAATCCGGGCTACTAGATTTTATCTTTAAGCCTTCATATTAATCCCGCAGATTTGTTCTGCGGGATTTAAACCACATCTGAACTCTCTCCTATGAAAAAGGTAAACCTTTCTCAGTGGGTATTACTCACGGTGCTTTTTCTCTCAGGCATCAGTGCCCTTATCAACCAGCTGGTATGGATACGGAAATTCGGTCTTGTATTTGGCGTAGACGTGTATACCATGGGTACTGTTTTATCAGCCTTCATGGGTGGTCTTGCGCTTGGCAGCCTTATATTCGGCCGGCTGGCAGATAAGATGCGCGATCCGCTCCGCCTGTTCATCACACTGGAACTCGGTATTGGATTGTTCGCCATCCTGTTTCCCCTTACCTTTCGAGGACTGATCCATATGTATACATCGGCAATAGGGATTTCCGGAATAGCCGGACAGGGTGAACAGTTTATTAAGTTTGCATTTTCTTTTATTTACCTGCTCATTCCCACCACTTTGATGGGAGGCACCCTGCCAGTTATTCTTAAATTCTTTGTAAAAGAACTCCGTAACCTCGGATGGAATATCAGCAGGATTTATGCCATCAACAACCTTGGAGCGGTGATCGGTTGCGGACTGGCCGGGTTTGTTATCATCAGATATTTCGGACTTACTGCTGCGCTCATTATCGGCGCATCTCTGAATCTGATCAATGCTGCTGTAGTGTACCGGATTTCAAAATTACGAAGCCATGAACCTGTCCTGGCAAATTATTCTGAAGAAGTCCCCGAAACTCAGGTGAACCCGTCAATTCGCCTGTCAGGATCATTGTTGAGGATTGTATTATGGGTTTTTGTTATTGAAGGCTTTGCCACACTGGCCTACGAAGTGCTGTGGACACGCATTTTCATCGGATTTTCTTATGATAAAACAGTCTATTTCACAAGTGTCATTGTGCTGAGTTTTATTTTTGGCCTTTCCCTGGGAAGTTACATTATTTCACACTGGATTGACAGGCAGAAAAACCTGGTCACACTTCTGGCCCTGCTTGAAATCATGATCGGACTCAGTTCGCTGGGAATATTGATGCTATTTTCCCAGATCGCTCTCGCACTAAATCTTCAGCGTAGTATGTTCGATTCCTGGACCCATATCATGGGCAAAGAATACCTTATTTTCTTCCTTCTCCTGCTTATCCCGAATACACTTACCGGAATGGTGTATCCCGTTGTGAGTAAATTATATGCCGGAAATATTGGCCTATTGGGAAAAAGGATGGGAACAATCGGTTTTCTCGATACAGCCGGTTCTATCCTGGGGTCTTTTGCAGCCGGCTTTTTAATGATACCGGTACTGGGTGTTGTTAAATCATTTCTGGCCATAGTACTTTTAAACCTGGTTTTGGGTCTCATGCTCGTTTTGTTTAATCGTAACCTGAAGACTGGATTTAAGACCATCCTGGCTTCCTCAACCCTCCTCCTTGCCCTCCTCATGTTATTGAAAGCCCCCAATACCGAGTACTTTTCATGGTGGGATAAAAGCAGGCTTGAGATCTGGTCGAATTTTGTCGAAAATATTCCATTTTATGATGAGGGTCCTGATGCAACGGTATCCATCCGGGAATACAACAATTACTATTCACTGAATATAAACGGGCACAATACTGCCTACACAACAGTGAAAGATCAGATTGCCAACCGTATGCTGGGATATATTCCCTATATGCTTCATCCTCACCCCAAAAAGGCGATGGTAGTTGGGTTTGGATTGGGTTTTACCGTTGAATCCCTGATTCAGCCAGAAATTGATACCGTTGAAGTGGCCGAGATCTGTAAAGGCGTCATTAAATCTGGCCACCGGCTGAATACCTGGAATAATAATGTAATTGATAATCCAAAGGTAAATATTCACCTTGAGGATGGCCGGGGCTTCCTTTTCAGAACTCCCGCACGGTTTGATATTATCACTTCAAATGCAATTCATCCCCGGCTGAGTAATAACATTTATACACGTGACTTTTATAAGGTCTGCAAGGAAAAACTGAATAAAGGCGGGATCATGTGTCAATGGGCCACACCGAACTGGTTGACCGAAACAGAGTATAAGGCCCAGGTGAAAGCCTTTATTGAAGTATTCAAATACTGCCAGTTGTGGTATCTGAACGAATATTCAACCATCCTGATTGGTTCAGATGAGCCTGTTCGCATTGATTATGATCTGATTTCCCAACGGTTCACGGATCCAAAAGTACAGAATGATCTGAAAAATGTATTTATGACAGACCCCTGTATTTTTACATCACAATATTCGATAGAGAAAGACGAACTGGTAAAGTATTGTGCCGGTGCTCCCTCAAATACGGATGATTTCCCGGTAGTTGAATTCAGCACCATTGTGAACATCGCCCCTGACACCAGTGCTTTGAAATTCTTCAGGTCTAATCATGTTGATTACAATGCCATCGCATTCAGCGATACACTTACTAAGGCAGGGATTAACGAAATTGTGTCGAAAATGCAATTCTATGCCACAATACGAAACCATGTAATTGATGATCTCATTGCGGAAGTAAGAAGGCAGGTGAAGGAATTCAATTCCATGAAAAACTAATTAACGGAACAATAATGAAATCGACGATACTATCAATACTTTGCCTGACTGGCGCCATATCACAGGCTTTTTCGCAGGATATCCCAGTAACTGTCAATTCCGACAGTACCTACCAGACCATCGAGGGTTTCGGGGGCTTCGGCGCAAAAAAGGTGTGGTGGGATTCTCCACCCTATTATGACCAGGATTACCTGAACCAGATAATCGATTCACTCGGCTGTACATTTATCCGGACTCAGATTTACTGGGACGCTGAACCTGTAAATGATAACAGTGATCCGAACAATACTGACTGGAGTAAATTTGATTTCGGACCGGGAACAGAAAATGGTAAACAGTTTTCGTTTATCCATGATCTGAATTTGAAGGGTGCGCGTTTGCTGGCTACTGTATGGACACCTCCTCTGTGGATGAAAGGTCTGGATGAGTTCCATGGAACATTATGGGGCAATCCCGTACGTCGAAGACCCGGCAACGCTGAACTTAACGCTAATTGTGCATGGTGCGGCGGAGCAGCCGGCTGCGAACAGGTTGGCGGGTGGCTGAAGCCCGAATATTATTCCGAATTTGCTGAATACCTCGTGGCTTATATAAAAAAAGTAAAAGAACAAACTGGTGTTGATGTATGGGGTATCAATATTCAAAATGAGCCGTATTTTGCCAATCCCTTTGAATCGTGTGTTGTGATTCCTTCAGAATATGCAGATATTATAAAAGTTGTGGGAGAACGTTTTGCCGCAAAAGGTATTTCCACCCGGTTATTCGGTCCGGAACATATGGGCGAGGTGACCTGGGGAGTTAACAATGAATATATCAAAGAGATTCTTGAAGATGATTCGGTAAAGCCTTTTCTTTCCTTCTATGCCGTCCACAGTTACGTAGATGGCGTTGCACCCGATTATGGATCTGCTGAAGGCTGGTCTGACCTGTATGAAAAAATAGTAAAAACACATGGAAAGGAGTTGTGGATGACGGAAACATCCGATTTTGACAAACAGGGGTTTGATCTGGCTATGAATATGGCAAAATCGTTGTATCTTGGATTGAAGTTCGGACATATTTCAGGATGGATTTATTGGGCTATGGCAGATTATGTCATCAAAAACAACAAGTTGACCCCGCTTGGACGAGCCTTTCAGCAATATTACAGGTTTCTCCTCCCGGGCACGCAAATGATAGAAATATCATCCGGTGATCCTGATATACTGGTTGTGGCAGGAAAGCACAGAAAAAACCTGTCAATAATTGCCATCAATAACTCAGATGCTGACAAATTCATTACCCTTGAAGGCACAGGTATTTCTGCCGGATTTAATGTATTCAGAACCTCGGTAACGGAAAATTTCAAAAAACTTCCTGAGACAGGAAACGAAGGCATACTTATCAAGGCAAACAGTATTACCACCATCAGTTCCGGTGATTTGCCAACCGGTTATCCGACAGTGACTATGCCAGAAAATATAGAGATATTGCCGAATCCGGTTTCAGATTATTTCCAGGTAAAAAATGCAGATAACTGCAACTTAACTCTTCATGATTACTTGGGGAGGTGCCTTATTCAGCAACATCTTTCAGCGCCGGAACAAATTATAGAAACAAGTTCCATCCCTGTCGGATTATATATTTTGACCATTAAAGGAAACGGCCGGTTCCTGACAAAAAAGTTAATCATCCAAAAGAACCTCTAACATACTAAACATGGAACAAAATAGTTTTCACCTAACGGGTGCTTCACGATTGCCAAAATTAGCCTGGCTCTTTTTGCTTATTTTTTTGGCACCCTTGCTGTCGGCGCAACCTACAAAGGGTATCCGGGTTTTATCCCCTGGAAATGTGTATAAACCAATGGAAGAAATAGTCGTAGTTTGCAGGCAGCCCGGTGAACTTCGTGTCAAGGATTCAAAAGGGAGGGAATACTTTCGCTCAAAGGCCGAAACCACAATGAACATTCCCGTAGCCGGAACCACCGGTACCCATACGGTACTTTTAATGAATTCAAAAGGGGTTGTCCTGGATTCTGCACAATTCATTGCAGAGACTGAATCCAACATTGAAGACGGGGGACAAACCGGCGAGATGTTCCGCCTTTTTCACCAGGGTATGCTGGTATATGACCCCGACGGGGTGTCTGAAGTTACCTGGAACGGAAAAAAGTACAGGTACTTTGTGGAGTGGGTTCTTGACAATAACAATACCATGAAAGGAATGCAATACTTCAGTCCTTGGGGAGCCGGGTTAACCGATCTCCTCCGTGAAAACCAGCAACCCAATGGCATGATCTGGAGTTTTGTGAACAAGGGTGAGGATAATTATCATTATTATGAAACAGTCTATTCCCCCATTAATTATTTCAAAAAGGATAAGGACGTCTGGTTTGTAAGGCAACCCGTTGAAAACCACGTTGAATACAACTATGTGAATATGATGTACCAGCATTGGAAGGCCAGTGGCGATAATGCCTGGATGAAGGAAAACCTTTCATGTGCGATGCGCGCACTGGATTATTGCGTGACGGACACCGTCCGGTGGTCAAAACGGTTTCAATTGCTGAAACGTCCCTATTGCATCGACTCATGGGATTTCCAGGTAGATGATGAATATACGCCATATATGCCTGTAAGTCCGACTATGGTTATAGTACCCGGCAAGACCAAATTCGGTATATTCTTCGGCGATAATACCGGATATTATGAGGCCTGCAACCAGCTTGCCGAAATGCTCCAATATGCCGGCATGAAGGAAAAGGTTTCCATATATAGCCAGCGAGCAGAGGAAATACTCGAAAGGCTTAACGCATTAGCCTGGAATGGAAGATTTTATACTCACTTTATTGATGAGGATCCTTCAGTGAAAAGAAAGCTGGGCGTGGATGAGAAATCACAGATAGCCCAGGGAAATATGTATTCAATTAACCGTGGACTGACTCACGAAATGGATGTTTCCATAATCAACACATATCTTGACCTGCAGAAGCATTTACCGGCCGGATCGCCGGGTGAATGGTATGCCATTTATCCTCCTTTTGAAAAAGGCTTCGGGCAGCATAACCAAAAATGGCAATACATGAACAGCGGTGTGGCCGGGCATGGTGCCGGGGAACTGGCAAGAGGCGCCTATGAAAACGGGTATGAGGACTATGGCTCTGATATTCTTAAGAAACTCTTCAAGCTTGGAAAAGAAAATGGCAACCGCATCTGGTTTGCCTATACAGGGTCCATTCCGCCCCCGCCTCCTCCCCCCAACTTTAATAGCATCGACCTATCAGGGCTGGCCAATATGGATTTCTGGGACAAGGGAGGCAATGGGGCCATACCCTGGATGAATACAACCCGTGCCGGAAACGATATGCGCGGGATTCCAATTGGAAAGCAGGTTTTCAAAGACATACCCTTCAACGTTATTGATCCTGCTAAGAATAACCGAAAATCAGTGATCGGGATTTCCACAATAGCTGGTTTTCCACGGCAGATGGAAGTTCCCATAGGAGATTCCGCATCCACGATTTACCTTCTGCATTCCTCCTCAGATAATATTCCCAGCACCGTGGCCGGTGCCATTACATTTAAATATGCCGACGGTACTGAAGCTTCCCAATATCTTATGAAAGGGAAAGATGTGACCAACTGGTGGTTCTCGAGTCTTGAAAACAACCATGCCGGCGTTGCCTGGTGGGGACCGAACTTATGCAGCACCAAGGTAGGTGTTTGCTGGGCTGCTGTTAACAACCCGAATCCATCAAAAAAAATTGACAAACTCATTTTCAGTGCACCGCTCGAAGGGGGTATTTATGCACTGCTCGGCATTACCCTGGCGGATCGTGTACATTATGTAAAACCTGCTGTGGAATCCTTCGGCGGACCTGATAACTGGGCCGCTTCCAACGCGATGGCTGCACTGGTTGAGGGACTGGCCGGGGTACAAAATGCCGGTCTTGCATTTGACAAGGTTAAACTTTCTCCCCGGTGGACCTCGGCAAATGTGGATTCAGTGAGCGTTACAATTCAGTTTGCAGCGTCAAAAGGATATGTGTCCTATTTGTACAAACATGATCCACAAAAAAAAGAAATAAGATTCATGGTTACCGGGAGCGGTAATTCAATCCAAAACCATATATTGCTACCGAAAAATTGCCAGGCTGTTGGATCGGTTGAGGCAAACGGACTACCGGTTAATTTTACCCTATCTAATCTCGAAAACTCGGTTTATGCTGATTTTTCGCTTTCGCTGCCAATGATCCATGATGTCAGAATCATTTATAAATAACAATTAAATATTGCCATGAACACAGCTCCCAACAACGCATTATCAGGAATCAAGGTGTATGCCCTTGCTATACTCAGGATTGCCATTGGCTGGCATTTTCTTTTCGAAGGAATATCAAAACTATTTACCCCGGGATGGACATCCGCGGATTATCTTTTCCTTTCGAATTGGATCTTTGCAGGTTTCTTTCACTGGATCGCCGGTAATGCGGGCATTTTGACTGCAGTAGATTTTATGGTCACCTGGGGTTTGATCCTCATCGGGCTGGGCCTTTTCCTTGGGCTGCTGGACAGGATAGCATCCATAGCCGGCATGACCCTGATTATCTTGTTCTGGCTTGCCAATCCTCCCCTCACCGCCCTTGATTTCGGTGTTCCCCATGAGGGAAATTATCTGATCGTGGATAAAAATCTTGTGGAATTCTTTGCATTGCTGGTTCTTTGTCTGTTTCCCACCGGAAGATATCTTGGCCTGGATCATTTGATCTACAGGAAAAAACCAGATCAAATTCCTGTTAGGAATACAGCAGGTGTGAATCCGGCAAAAGAGGAAACCGTTGCTGATTCAAGTACCATGCTCGACCGGCGGGTGTTGCTCCGTGGTTTGTCCTCTTTGCCATTCCTGGGAATATTCGGCCTTGCCCTTCACAAACAGAAGCAGTGGGAAAGCTACGAGGAAAAAAACCTCGTGGATGCTGTCACCGGTGCCAGTGCGAAAGCACTCAATATTGCAAGTCTGAAAGAACTGAAGGAAACGGTTCCCCTTGCCAAAATCAAGGATGTAACATTCAGCCGGTTGATCCTGGGGGGAAATCTCCTTTCGGGATGGGCACACTCCCGTGACCTGATCTATGTTTCCCAGCTTGTTAAAGCCTATCACCAGAAGGAGAAAATTTTTGCCACCCTCCTGCTCGCTGAAAAATGCGGGATCAATACCCTGCTCACCAATCCGATCCTTTGCTCGCTGATCGATGAGTACTGGAAAAGGGGAATTGGAAAGATCCAGTTCATCTCGGATTGTGCGGGATTGAATTATGATGCCAATGGAGCTTCACCCATGAATTTCAATGAATATCTCGACAAGGTGAAACGGGCCATTGATACCGGTGCAGTGGCCTGTTATATCCAGGGGGAAACGGCTGACTACTATATGAAGAACGGCAAACCGGATGCAATTGCCACGGTACTTGACCTTATCAAAAAAAACGGATTACTTACCGGCATTGGAGCCCATGAGATTGAAACGGTTAAAGCTTGTGTGGATACCGGTTTCACCCCTGATTTCTGGATGAAAACACTGCATCACCACAATTACTGGTCTGCTAAAAACCCGGAATGGCATGATAATATCTTCTGCCACAAGCCTGATGAAACCATTGCCTATATGAAGACCCTTCCCCAGCCCTTTATTGCCTTCAAGGTAATGGCTGCCGGCGCCATACTTCCTGCCGACGGTTTCCGGTATGCTTTTGAAAACGGGGCTGATTTTGTATGCGCAGGTATGTATGACTTTCAGATGGTTGAAGATGTAAATATTGCCTGTGAAGTACTGAAAAGCGACCTAAAAAGAGAAAGGAACTGGTTTGCATAGGAAATTCTCAATTGTGATGGCCATCCTGCTGGCCTGCAAACTTATCGGTTTATCTCAGCCTACCGGTATGTTCGTGAAAGATCGCTATCTTTTTTCTGCGGGCGTGGATACGGTAATTCTAAAAGGATTCAATGCCATGATTGTGTATTGGGACATTCATGGCGATAAGAACTTTCCCGAAATTGAAAAAACAGGGGCAAACTCTGTCCGGATATTCTGGAATCTTGCTTCGCCCAGGCCACAAACTTCAGATCTCGACAAGGTACTGGGCAATTGCCTGGCACATCATATGATCCCCATAATCAGTTTGTGGGACGCAACCGGAAAATTCCATTCAGAGCGGTATTTACCTTTATGCCCTGAAAATTGAAAATGATTCGGGGTGCGTCGTTGAAACCGGTAAGATGATAAAGCTATAAAGCAACCATATGACAAAGTACTTTTTAGCGGTTTGCTGTATTGTATATTTCGCAACTGCAAATACGAAGGCTCAATCAGACAACCTGGGGACCTGGGAAGTATTTGAGATCAGCCTGAAGGTTTCACATCAATATAAGAATCCCTATGTTGAATGTCTTAATAAAGGGCAAAAACCACTTGTTTCTGCCAGGTTTGAGGGAGTTTCAGGTGATGCGGCGCACAAAACCATTGTAGTCCCCGGGTTCTGGGATGGTGGCAGCACATGGAAAATCCGTTTCACACCTCCATACAGTGGAACCTGGAGGTATGAAACCTTTTCAGGGGATAAAGGGGAAAACCAAAAAAAAGGGGAAATCATTGTTACCGGCTGGTCTGAAGAAGAAAAGAACGCAAATCCCACCCGCCGTGGATTTATAAGGGTGAACAATGCAGAACCCAGGTATGGAAGGTACTTCACATACAATGATGGTAAGCCATTCTTTTGGATTGCCGATACCTGGTGGAACTGGACCCATCGAAACATCAGCTTCGAATCATTTAAAATGCTTGCGGATACCCGTTCATCGCAGGGATTTAACATAGGGCAACTGTTTTTTGCCGGTAATGGCTGGGGCCCCGAAAGTTCGTTACTGGATACTACGTTCATGCACCCGGACATTGAACAGATCAAAAGGGTTGAAAGAATGATCGCCTATGCCAATTCAAAAGGGATTACGGTCTGGATTCATGCCTGGTGGTGCCGCGAAAACATGAACATCAACATTGGAGAAGAGAATATACGCCGGTGGTGGCGATATGTTGTCCACCGGCTTCATGCCTACAATGTCATTTGGGTTATTGCTGGTGAGTATAATATGAATAATTATGGAGGATTTCCCATGGAATTCTGGAATGACCTTGGAAAACTTATTAAATCCGAAGATCCGTATGAGCGCATTGTGGGAGCCCATCCAACCCCGCCTATGTGGGATGGTGGCGCAGAAGCACCCCAATGGTCTACTGCCGAAGCCATTCATAACCAGGCCTGGCTGGATTACAACCAGAGCCAGTGCGGGCATGCACGATGGTGCAACGAATTAATTCCCGAAATTATCAAAAATGCCTATGCAAAGCAACCAGCAAAGCCGGTGGTGGTTACCGAACCCTGGTATGAATTCACCGAAGGAAATCCAACCGCCATGGATATACGTTTTGCAACCTGGTCGGCTATCATGTCGGGTGCTGCAGGTCATAGCTACGGGGGAGGACATGTATGGAAGGCCCATCTGGCTGAAAACCGCACCGGTCTGGATGCCTGGCCCATCGATACCAGCCTGAAAACCAATACCATGCTTTATCCGGGGGCTGTTTCAGTGGGTTTTGCAGGAAAATACCTTCGAAATCTCCAGTGGTGGAAGCTAGAGCCCCACCCGGAACTGGCGGGTGAAAATCCTTCACAATACTGCCTGGCAGATCCGGGTCGTGAATATCTCTTTTACCTGCGCTATGGCGGATCCGTTAAAATTGATCTGACGAAATTTCCTGTGTCACTGAAGTTCCGGTATCAGTGGACCGACCTTGTTAACAACAGGGAATCCAGTGAGGGAAAATTATCGGGAGGTATGGTAAATGAAATCAAATGCCCTGAGGATTACCCGGGAACGTTGGTGTTTAAGGACTGGATTTTACACATAAAAACAACTGCAGAACCCCCCCCGGATATTTCAGCGATAAATGCCGCAATCCTACAGGAACCAAAAGAACATAAACGCACCAAACAGGCAATCAGCAAAACGCCGGACCGGGTTAATAAGGACTATTCAAAATACCAGAACATTTATGAATTGATCCGGTGTGAAATTCGCAACGTCAAAGTAGAAGGTACGAATGTTTATACCACCCTGGGACTTTCATTTTCACTGTCGGCACAGGTTTTATATGATGTAGATGGTATGGTTATTTCCGATATTTCCTTTGTGGTACCCAGGGAAGTTAAAAAAATCGAGTATATTGATGATGCCGGAGCTGCGGCTTATGGGGTGCGCGGAGCCAACGGGGTGATCAAAATTACACTTGGAAAACCATGATTTCTTTGTGCCTCTTTTACATATAAAACTATTTATATGAAAATAATTTCTCTTTTCTGCATGTTATCAGTTACCGCAGTGGGATTTTCACAAACAATAACCTTTCCGGCGCCAGTGGATTTTCCTTATGCCAATGACTTTAGGGTCATGGTGAATGATAAGGAATCATTTGTATATGACAACCGGGTTGCTGCCTACACTATTTTTGAAATCAGTGGTGAAACAATCGTGGAAGTGCAATTCTTTGGCAAAATATACGATGTGGACATCCGCCCGAGAAGCCTTAACATAGTACCGCAGGTAACAGATGGAAAAGTCATTTTTACCCTTTCAAAACCCTGTAACCTCAGTGTGGAGATTAACAAAAATCTTAAACGGCCTTTGTTTGTCTTTGCCAATCCCCCCGTAAAGGACAGGCCTGTTAAAAGTGATCCGCACCTCCTTTATTTTGAAGGCGGAAAAGTCCATCATACCGGAAGAATTACGCTTAAAAGCAACGATATTGTTTATATCGAAAGCGGTGCCGTGGTGAAGGGATCGCTTTTTCTCGACAGCATTCAAAACGTCCGTATTTATGGCCATGGCATTCTTGACGGTGCCTGTGTTTATGAAAAAGGCCAGGAACGAATGATCGAAATAAACCGTTGTGAAAATATAACGGTGGAAGGTATCCTAATTAATGAAAGCAAACATTGGACAGCGCCCTGCAACAAATCAAAAAATATTATCTACAGGAACATAAAAGTGGTTAGCGGTAACGACTGGGACGATGGAATTGATATTGTGTCCTCGCAACATATTCTGGTAGATGGTTGCTTTATCCGTACCAAGGATGATTGCATTGCCGTAAAAGCAGGGGTCACCTATTATACGGATTTTTTTAATCAGCTCTCTACTAAGGATGTGCAGGTAGTGAATTCAGTCCTGTGGAATGCAGAATGGGGAAATGGAATTGAAATCGGATTTGAAACCCGGGGTGACACCATTCAGGATATTATTTTCAGGAACAACGACCTTATACACGTTGAAGGGCCGGAAGGTACCTTTACCATTCACAATGGCGATCGGGCGGTAGTAAGAAATGTACTTTACGATAACATCAGGGTGGAAGATTCCCGTGGAATCCTGGTTGATTTTAAGATCCTTGATTCCCGGTACTCAAAAGATAAGGAAAAGGGACAAATTAGGGATATTACATTCAGAAATATTTCTGTTAATACCGATATTCCAATTCCATCCCTGTTACTCGGATACAATGAATCGCATCTGATCGATAATGTGGTATTTGAAAATTTCAGGGTAAATGGCAGGCAGATAATGAGTAAGGAAGACCTGAAAGCCACACTTCAGTTTGCGGAAAGGATAACCTTTAAATGAAACAGAAAAATATTCATCAATGATAAAAACAGCACTAACAATTCTTTCGATTCTTCTCCTAATCGTAAATCTATCTATGAATGCGCAGGAATACAGGATTCCCTTATATCCGGGAGCAATACCCAATTCTATTCATACCGGCGGAATTGAGAAAACAGAGATATCCGATATCACACGAATCAGCAATGTGCAAGTTCCTGATATTGCAGTTTACCTTCCTTCCAAACGTTTTGCCACCGGTCAGGCCGTGGTGATATGCCCGGGAGGCGGTTACTGGATACTGGCTTACGACCTTGAAGGGACTGATATCGCCCGTTATTTTAACTCCATAGGTGTAGCGGCCATAGTACTGAAATATCGTCTTCCCACCTACGGTAACTGCATTGAACCCCACAAGGCACCCTTGATGGATGCACAGCGTGCCATGCGGCTTGTTCGTCATAATGCAGCCAAATGGAACATCAGTTCATTGAAAATAGGCATTATGGGATTTTCAGCGGGCGGTCACCTGGCATCCACACTGGGAACGCATTTTGATTACGGCAATAAATCGGCACCCGATTCGGTAGAGAAAGAAAGCTGCCGTCCCGACTTCATGATCCTGATGTACCCTGTAATTTCCTTTGTTGATACAAGCATGCACCTTGGTTCGAGAGAAGCATTGCTTGGAAAGGATGCAGATCCGGTTCTTGTTAAATACTATTCAAATGAATTACAGGTAAAGGAAGATACACCCCCTTCCTTTCTTGTTCATGCCGACAATGACCAGGGTGTCCCGGTTGAAAATACATTGCTTATGTACAAGGCTCTCCGGGCAAAGAATATTCCGGCTGAGCTGCACATTCTTTCAGAAGGAGAGCATGGCTTTGGTCTTGGAGGCAGCAATGAACACGTCGCTTCATGGACAAACAGCATGAAATTGTGGCTGGCCTCGCTAACTAAATAGTATTAAATCTCTCATTATCAATAATTATGAAATTTTTTGCCGGTATATTACTACTGTATATTTCTTTCACGGTTACAGGGCATTGTTCAGCCGATCAGCTTAAAGTTGACAGACGCACGAATCCGCTTGGTTTTGATAATCCAGTCCCGGAATTTAGCTGGATCATCCTTTCAGAAGATCGTGGCACCACGCAGCTTGCCTATGAGATCATGGTAAGTGATGATATGGATAAGCTTGAAGCAGGAACAGGCAATATCTGGCAATCAGGCAGGGTGGAAACTTCGCAAATGTTCGGTGTACGATATTCTGGCAGGCCCCTTGTGTCTTTTAAAAGGTACTATTGGAAAGTACGATTCTGGGACGGGCAGGGCAATGCTTCGGAATGGAGTCAGCCTGCCTGGTTTGAAACCTCCATGATGAATGCTTCGGATTGGAAAGCAAAATGGATTACCGATCAAAGACCACTACCTCAAAAGGATGAGGATTTTTATAAGGAGACACCCAATCCTTTGCTTAGCAAGGACTTGCAGATAAAAAAAGAGGTACAATCAGCCCGGCTGTATATAGCCGGACTTGGTTATTCAATCGCCTATATTAATGGCCAGCGTATTGGTGACCATAGGCTGGATATGCCCTGGACACAGTTTGGCAGACAGGTGATGTACAATACATTCGATGTAACAGAAATTTTGCATAAAGGCAAAAATACCCTGGCGGCCATGCTGGGAAACGGCTGGTATAATCCTATGCCGATCCGGCTTTTTCAAAGATGGAACCTTCGTGATTATCTCACTGTCGGCAAGCCCTGCCTGAAAGCACAGCTGCGGATAGTATATGAAGACGGAACAACTGAAACCATAATTACGGACAACAGCTGGAAAGCCGGCGATGGTCCAGTGCTTAAAAACAGCGTATACCTGGGCGAACTCTATGACGCCCGCCTTGAACAGAAAGGCTGGAATGAGCCCGGTTTCAGCAACAGTCAATGGAAAAATGCCAGGGTTATCCAGGGGCCCGGCGGAATTCTGATTGCCCGGTATATCCCTCCGGTGCGGGTTACCAAAACAGTAAAACCCATAAAAATGACCGAACCTTCTCCAGGGGTGTATATTTTCGATTTCGGTCAGAATTTCGCCGGTGTACCCCGGTTGAAGGTACATGGTCCTACCGGCACCAGGGTAGTAATGCGCGGAGGAGAGGACATTCATCCCGACGGAACGCTCAATTATCTTACGGTTATTACAGCGCAACTGAAGAGTATGTGGAACCTGAAAGGCGGTGCCGGATGCCCTGAAGATCCGATGATGATCAACACGTATATTTTAAGCGGAAATGGTGAGGAAGTATTTACACCGGAATTTACTTTTTCGGGCTTCCGCTACCTTGAAGTAACAGGATACCCGGGAATTCCGGATTTGAATGCGGTGGAAGGATTAAGGATGAATACAGACCTTGAGATGGCCGGCAGTTTTGAATGTTCAAATGACTTGTTCAATCGCATCCAGGAAGCAACATTATGGACCTTTATGAGCAATCTCTTTAGTGTGCAGAGTGACTGCCCCGCCCGCGAAAAACTGGGCTATGGTGCTGATATTGTGGTAACTGCGGAGGCATTTTGCTACAATTTTGATATGAGCAGCTTTTACCGTAAAATGGTGCAGGACTTTGCAAACGATGTGCGTCCCAACGGTGGAATGTCCGAGATAGCTCCCAATGTGGGTATCAATGAAGCCGGTATGGGAGGCGAAACCGGTTCACCGGGCTGGCAGCTGGCGTTTCCTTTTGGCATGAAAGTTCTGCATGATTATTATGGCGACCGTGCTACCCTGGAGAAGCACTATCAGGTACTTAAGAAACAGGTTGATTTTATGCATTCCGTAACGCCGGGCCATATTGTTCAAAAGGATATCGGCGACCATGAAAGTATTGATGCCAAGCCCACGGCACTTTCTGCCACTGCATTTTATTATCATCATGTGATAATCCTTAAGGAGTTTGCTGAACTGTTAAATAAGGAAGATGATATTACAGCTTATGGAAAACTGGCAGATGAAATCAGGACAACGATATTAAAAACCTTTCTAAAGCCCGGAACCGGGATCTTCGACTCAGGAACCCAGGGAGCGCAGCTCATTGCATTTAATTATGACCTGGTCCCGGATGGGTGAAAAAAATGAAGCATTCGACCATCTCCTCAACGAAATATACAATAAACATAAGGGCCATTTATCAACAGGCATCTTTGGCACCAAATTCATGTTTGACTTTTTCAGGGAAGAGAACAGGAACGACATTGCCTACACTATCGCCAACCAGCGTACGTTTCCGGGCTGGGGAAACATGCTGGCCAACGGCGCCACAACCCTGTACGAGAGCTGGGAATACCCCGATACCGTTGGTTCACAGAATCATCCGATGTTTGGTTCCATCTCGGAGTGGTTCTACAAATCATTGCTTGGAATTAATTACAGCGCCCCGGGATTCACGAAATTTGAGATCAAACCGCAGCCGGCAGGTGATCTCACCTGGGCCAGGGGATATTACGATGCAATGGTTGGAAGGATCGTAAGTGACTGGCATACCGAAGGGGTTAAATTTTATCTGGATGTAACCATTCCAGCCAATACGAAGGCTTTTGTATATGTACCTTCGCTGGCCAAATTTCCGGTAATGGAAAATGGCAGTCCGGTTGAATCATCAGAAGGATTGGACTTTAAGAAATACGTGGATGGTTATGCGGTTTACGAGGCTATTCCGGGTAATTATTCATTTTCCTCAACCTGGCAGAAATAAGCCACAAAAGTGCTATATTTCAATATAAATTAATGCTATGAATCTTCTTCGCAGAATATCCGGATTTTTTGTATTCCTTCTCATATCTGTCAATGTATACCCACAGACAGATGCAGGCATTTATCTGCTCATCCGAGGCGATGACATCGGATCCTCTCATACGGCCAACGTGGCCTGCATTGAATCCTACAGGAACGGGATCATGCGATCAGTTGAACTCATGGTACCCGGGCCCTGGTTTCCCGAAGCGGTACGATTGCTGAACGAGAATCCGGGTCTCGATGTGGGTGTCCACCTGGTGATGACAAGCGAATGGAATGATATCAAATGGAGGCCCCTCACCTGCTGCCCCAGCCTGGTGGATGAAGACGGGTATTTCTTTCCGATGGTATGGCAGAGACAGGATTTTCCAAAAAATACAGCCCTTAAGGATGCCTCATGGAAATTAAATGAATTTGAACAGGAATTGCGTGCCCAGATAGAAATGGCCAAAAAATACGTGCCCCGGGTGAGTCATATTGATTGCCACATGGGCTTTACAAGCTGTGGTCCTGAAATTGACGACCTTGTGAACAGACTGGCTAAGGAATACAATCTTGATATTGACCCCGGATCAGCCGGTTATCAATATATTAACCTGTGGAACAATGCAGATTCAACAGCAGAACAACGGATACGGTCTGCCGTTGATACGCTGGAAAACCTTAAACCGGGACGGTATTTCTTTGTTGAACATCCCGGATTGAATACTTCAGAAATGCAGGCTATCTGGCACACGGGCTATGAAAATGTCGCAACCGACCGTGATGCTGTGACAAAGGTATTTACGAGCAAGGAGGTAATGGACACCATCCGGTCAAGGAGAATTATTCTGGTCAGCTATAAGGATGCAAAATAAAATTGTATATTTCTTCTATTTTCTTCAATACAATATCCCGGGTGAACATTAATCCAAAATATGACAAAGCGCGATGAATACCTGGCCCTGCTAAGGGGTGAACAACCGGAGGGCAAAGTGTTTTTCCGTCCCATCCTGATGCATTTTGCCGCACGGTTCAACAATACAACCTATGGAAAATTCGCATCCGATTACAGGGTCCTTGTAGAAAGCAATATCCGTGCAATGGAATATTTTGACACGGACATGGTAAGCCTGATCTCGGATCCATACCGGGAAACAGCGGCTTTTGGTGCCGGAATTGAATATATTGATGAAGGGGTTCCCCGTTGCCTGGGACATATTGTAAGCACAATGGAAGATGCCAGGAACCTGCCCGATCCGGATGTATACAAGTGTGAACGCACACTCGACAGGATAAAGGGAGCTGAGTATTTCCAGAAATTATTAAAAGGAACCGTGCCGGTAAGCGGATGGGTGGAAGGCCCCCTGGCAGAAGCATGTGACCTGGCCGGGGTAGACACCATGCTGATGCAACTGATGATGGATCCTGATTTCGCCAATTATCTGATGGATAAATGCATGGTCACAGCCCGAAATTTTTCCAAAGCCCAGGCAGAGGCAGGTTGTGACCTTATCGGTATCGGCGATGCCATCTGTTCCCAGATCGATAAGGAAACATACGACCAGTTTGTAAAACATCGGCATGCGGATCTTATCCGGTTTATTCACGAATGCGGAGCCACAGTGAAACTGCATATATGCGGCAACACAACACACCTGCTGGAGTCATTCCGGGAACTGACATGCGGATATAATTGACCTCGACTGGCAGGTGGATATCGATCATGCCCGGCAAATACTTGGAAATGATGTGGTCCTTGGTGGCAATATCAATCCTGTATTAGTGCAGAATAAATCCGAAAACGAAGTGTATGAAATGTCCAAAGCACTCGTTGACAAATACAAAGATCATAAATACCTGCTTGCCGCCGGATGTGAAATTACGGTGCTGACACCTCATGAAAACCTGATGGCCATGCGCAAGGCATCCTTACTATAACAAAATGAAAAAGCGTCTTTGTTTTTTCCTGATGAGCAGTATTCTTTTCTGCAATTGTCTATTCCAGGCCGGTTGAAATCCGGGTTCTGGTAATAACCGGCGGACACGATTACAATCAGTCAACATTTAACGAGTTGTTTGAGAGCATGTCCGGAACAATCTCCTATAAAATTGTTCCTTTTCCTGAAGCATTTTCCATGTTCACAGAAAAAAGCGAAATGAATTCGATGTCGTTGTTTTTTACCATATGTGGCAAACCATCACCGAGGAACAGAAGAACGACATGATTGACTGCTTCCGGCAGGGAAAACCATCTGGTAGCACTGCATCATAGCATATGTGCATTCGATAAATGGGATGAATACATGCACATCATCGGCGGCAGATATTTTCATGATACATCGGTCGTTGAAGGAAAAGTTTTTCCACCATCAACCTACAAACATGATGTTAATGTTCCTGATTAATGTAAAAGATAAAACCAACCCTGTAACCAGGGGAATTACCGATTTTGAGCTGTTCGACGAAGTGTACGGAGGCTTTTATGTAAAACCTGGTGTGACGTCCCTTCTTACCACCAGATCATCCCGACAGTTCACCCGTGATTGGGTGGTCACATAACTATGGAAAGTCGCGTGTGGTCACCATCCAGCCCGGTCACGACACCCCGGCATTCCAAAGTCCCGTCTACCGAAAGCTTCTCCTTCAGGCCATCGAATGGGCCTGGCGGGGCAAATAAGGAGTAACCCTCTTATATAACTTATTTTAAATCACTAAAGAAGCGCCCTTCTCTCGCAGATTCACGCTGATTTCGCAGATTGACAATTTCTGATTTTTTGGAAATGGTCAATCGAATGCAATGAGATTCTCTCTGCGACCTCAAAAGCGCGCTAAACTCTATATAAACTCTGTGAAACTCTGTGTTAAAATTTCGACCCATCCTCTCGCAGATGAATGCTCGCTTTGCTCGCATTTTCACTTTCAGTTATATATTTTGGGGCAAAATTGTTACATGCTGAAGTACTCTTAAGTGCCTCTTTTGTTTTGTATTGCCAGACCTTTTTCCTATTCGGTCACCGTAAAATCAAAGGGAATTCCCAGCTCTTCATAAAGTTTCCGCGGGCATTTTTGTCGATATTCAATTCTTCACGTGCAGCATCGGCAACCTTAACGGCCAATTTACGGGGAACAACAATAACCCCGTCCCCATCGGCTACAATTACATCACCGGGATGAATAAAAACTCCTCCAACCATGACGGGTTTGTTATAGGATTCCAGTTCATTTCTTCCCGGCCGAATTCCCCGGCCTCTTTTATAATAATCCATGTAAACCGGAATGCGTTGTTTTTCAATTTCATCCACATCCCTCACACCACCGGCAGAAACAATACCCACGGCGCCCTTTGAAGTCCAAAGCATGCTGTTGTTCGAACCTGTGCTTCCACAATCGCCATCCTCTGCATTGTCAATGATGATCACATCGCCCGGCCGGATGTCTTTTATAAATGGTTCGCCGGAAATATTCGTATACCATTCATCCCGCCATCGTTTATATTCATCCAGGGAGTTTCCTTCCGGACGAGGTACCCGCATGGTGGGCACATACCGGACTGTAAAAGCAATACCGGCAAACTGATGTTTATAGCCCTGGATATCTTTCCAGAGCGGGGCAATCTTTGGATCCATCAAACCGGCATCTTTCAGGCCAACCATGTCCATGCCATCGCAAACATCCGCCACGCGGAGACCCTTGTACAATTTGATCAGGGTTTGATTGTCGATACTATCCTTATTCTGGGAAAAAGAAAATAAACAGAAAGACAGAATTAGTCAATGAAAACGAAATTCTTTTCATTGCATTGGGTTTTAATTGTTTTTATAAAAAGATGGTCACTTCCTTACCGGAATGTTTCACGTACAATGCTCCCCCCGCATCGAAAGCATTCCAGTGTATATCCTTCTGAATCTTCCCCGGCTGCCTCTTTCAGCTCAATTCCGTCAACCGTTATTTTCTCTGGTTTTGATAGTCAGGCGAAGCACGTCCGCTCCCGCTCCATAAGTGGAATAGATTATTCTGTCCTTCTGGTACAGTATATTTGTCACCAGTGAGGATGTTCCCAGGAACCTGTTTTTATCCGACGGTGCCAGCGCCGGCATGGAAGCCATAGCCCGTAAATAATGCCTTACATAATCGCCATACCCGTCTGTCAGCCAGATGTCATCCCGGATATACCGGTTGCGGCCGTCATCAGCTACCGTGTAAGTAGCCCAGTTCAGTGTGCGGATTGCATTTGCGGTATAGGAGGTGTCACCTGATTTCTCAGCATACATTAATTCAACGGAAGCCTGGCGGGAAGAATGACTGTTTCCGGGAACACGGTAAACGGTTTGCTCATTCATAACAACAACCTTGTATTTTTCATATTCATGGTTTCCGAGTTCCCTGTAAGTCCAGTCAATGATCCCCTTCACTTCTTCCTTCCATTGGGGAAAAAGATCGGGGTGCTGCAGAATAAACATGGCAAAGGTGATAGCATTGGTCTGGGTATCGCTCCAGCCCGGGATATCCTCAAAGAATGGTCCCCATTTATTGGTTTTGAGCGGGTAGCTTTTCATCCACTGAAGCAGGGTGTTGAATGCTTTTTCATATTGTTCCCCGGATGGGACATCCAGGGACATCAACTCCTCAAAAAGCATCAGCGTGCCTGTCCAGTTTGCGGTATATAATGCCGGCTCCACCTTTTTCCCGGAACCCTGGTTGTTAAAAAGTGACCCTGTCTCCCCTGTTTTTGCATTTACCCTGAATGGGAGCGGGGACTTCCTGTCATCCCCGGATTGCATATGTTTCATTAGGGTTTGAGCAATCCGTTTGGCCGCCTCCAGGTATTTTACTTCCCCGGTAAGCTCATATAATCTTGCCAGCTCATACCCGAATGTTCCGGCCTTGTCGGGTTGTGTGATCCCCTTTCCGTTTCGCATATCCCCGTCAAATTTACCCGAGTGGATGTCTGTATTATACGGATAGGGAATATCCGGCCATACATCTCCGGGTGCAGAAAGGGACCGTTCCAGGTATGTGTCGGCCAGGTATTTCATATTATCGATTACGGCCGGGATATCCGGTATAAGCGTACAACAGTGTCCATGATGAAAGTGCCATATTGATCTGGTCTCCGCCCAAACCACGCATATCATGCTCCGGTTTCCAAACCTGGTGATTCATATAATACTTCAGTCCGTTGGAATCGGTTTCCATGTTATTCCAGAAATTCCATACAAGCATAAGCACCGTATCATAGGAGGCACCCTGGATCAGCCGAATACCAGGGCAGGATTGACCCGTCAGCCTTGCTGATCCTTACCGGGTGGTACTGTATCGTATCGCTGAGGAGAAGAGTGTCCTGCACTGCAGGCCCGGATGCAAGAGGCGCATGGCATCCGGGCAGACAGGCAAGAGAAGTGAGGAAGAGAAGGATAACCAGATTTTTCATACAGTGCTTATTGGAGTTACCCGATCAGTAATTATTAAAATTCCATTTGCCGCGATACGGCCTTGTGCGCATCTGGTTGGCATACTCATCGTTAATGAATTCCTCATTGGCAGGATTCCACTGCAACGGACGCTGCAATTCATAGGCAATATTGACAATATTGCAAACTGAAGCGGTACGATGCCCGATTTCCACATCGGCTACCGGTTTGGTCCGGTTTTTCATTGCATCCACCCAATCCTGGTAATGATTTTCGCTGTGGTAGACCCGCTTGTCCGAAGGTTTCAGTTCAGCTTTAGCCAGGTCTTTATTGGGAAAGGTCCTTAAAAATTCACGGCTGACCTCTATCCGGCCTTCGGTTCCGATAAACTGAACCGCATTATGTTCACCCCAGTCCTTATGGGTAACAATGATGCCGTTCTCATATCTCATCGACAACCCGGCAATGGCCGGAACAGCGGGCGGCAGAAACTGTACGGGGCCTGATTTATCCATATCCAGGGCCCATTGGGCTATATCGAACATATGAGCGCCCCAGTCCGTCACCAGCCCACCTCCGAAATCACGATAACCTCTCCACCAGGCCCAGTTTTCATCACCAAACTTGGGAGCCAGTTCGGGATGCCAGCCACGGTACAGGGAGGGTCCCACCCATTCGTTCCAGTCGAGTTCGGCAGGTGGTTCCAGTGCAGGAAGGCTGCATTGTTTCACCGGTTCACCTACATGAACATTGACCTCCTTTATTTCCCCGATATAGCCGTTTCGGACCAGTTCCACTGCATGCCGGAAATCACGCCATGAACGCTGCATGCAACCTGTCTGAAAAACCCTGTCATATTTGCGGGTGGCATTTACCATGGCACGGCCTTCAGCGATCGTTAACGCCATGGGCTTTTCACAATAAATATCCTTGCCCGCTTTGGCCGCATCCACAGCTATCTGTGCGTGCCAGTGATCGGGAGTTGCGATGACAACTGCGTCAATGTCCTTTCGGGTCAATAGTTCCCTGTAATACTTATAGGCATCTACACTGGCCTGAACATTTTTTGCCTTGTTATTCTTATTGGCCTCCGATTGGAAGAGATCGAGCTTTTTCTGATCAACATCACATCCAGCCAGAACAACTGTCTCCTTGCACTTGCCAATTTCACCCAGCAGAGTGTACACCTGTTTTCCAACCCCTATGTAACCGAGATTTATGCGATCATTGGCTGCCAGAAATCCTTTACCCCCCAATACATGCCGGGGAATAATTGTGAAAGCAGCTACTGCAGTAGCGGAATTACCGAGGAATTTACGCCGGTTAATATTCTTACTCATGGACAAAAATTTAAATGAATAAATAAATTAAATCGTTTATAATCAAGAACAGAAATGATACCTGTTGATAAGTTAAATTAGTAAATTTGATTAATCCGCGTGCATGATTGCTCATTATTTTACAAAAAACCACCAAATGAACCGTAGAAAATTTATTAACCGTACTGCTTTGACTTCGGCCGGTATCGGATTATCAGCGATATTACCTTCAAAGGCCTGGTCAGCCGCATCCCCGAGCGATACCATCAATGTAGCCCTGATCGGCTGTAACAGCATGGGATTCGGGGACCTGCAGAACCACCTGGATATTGCCGGTGTCAACTGCCTTGCCTTATGCGATGTGGATGAAAATGTGCTCAATAAAAGGGCAGCCGAGATTACATCAAAATACAAACAGCATCCGAAGCTGTTCAGCGACTTCAGAAAAATGCTCGAATTGAAAGATATTGATGCCGTGATCATCGGCACACCTGATCACTGGCATTGTCTCAATATGGTTTATGCAGTGCAGGCGGGAAAGGATGTGTATGTTGAAAAACCCATGGCCAATACAATTGCGGAATGCAACATCATGGTAAGCGCCGCAATAAAATACAATCGGATAGTTCAGGTGGGACAGCAACAGCGCAGCGGTTTTATATTCCAGAAGGCTATGGAATTGATCAAATCGGGGAAAATCGGAAAACTCCGCAAGGTAAATATCTGGGCAAATTTTGAATATGGAGTCGGATCGGCCATTGTGCCCGATTCTCCTGTTCCTGCCGGGGTGGATTATGATATGTGGCTTGGGCCTGCCCCTGAAAGACCTTTCAATGAAAACAGGTTTCATGGTTCATGGAGACATTTCTGGGATTATGGCGGAGGTCTGATGAGCGACTGGGGAGTGCATTTGCTGGATATGGGGCTCTGGGCCAGGGACCTGGTGCAGGCACCCGACAGGGTACTTACCTATGCGGCCAATACCTTTCCGGAGAAACGTGCCAGGGAAACATTCGATACCATGACCGTAAGCTATCCGAAACCGGATTACGTGATTAACTGGGATATGACTGCCGGGTTGGAACGAGGCCCGTATGATATGTCATATGGCATTGCCTTTATTGGCGATGACGCCACCATTGTGGCAAACCGGTCAAAAATAAACCTGTATCCGGAATGGGACGATGGCACAAAAAAATTCAAAACGGAAGAGTATGCATTCCTAGGAGGGACTGAATCGCATAAACTACATGCGCAGAATTTTATCGATTGCATAAAATCAAGACAGCAACCTGCCTGTCCGCCGGAGCATGGGCGCGCTGCAGCGTTGCATGCCCACATACCCAATATTGCTGCCAGGGTTGGGGAACCCATACTCCTGTGGGATGACAAAAACAACAGGTTCACCAATTCCGAAGCTGCCAATCAGTTGGTGACCCCGAAATACAGGGCGCCATGGAGTCTGCCGAAAATATAGGAAGTTCTGCAGTTCTGCCGTTCTACGGTTCCGATTGCACGGATAGCATATGGTAATGTAGAAAAAGGAAGTCAGGCTGCAGGTTATCCGGTAAAAGTAGAAAGATCATTAATAAAAAAACCAGGATGATATCAAGAAGATCATTTATTACGCAGTCGGCAACCGCAGTAGCAGTTGCGGTGGCAGCACCTGTCAGTTTCGCTTCGGCCTCGAATTTCAGCGTGGAAAACTACCGTCTTAAAAAATTCGGTTTTATATCCGGCATTATTGATAAGGAATTGAAAGGAGACTGGAAGGCTGTTCTTAAAAAAACAGTTGAATATGGCTTTTCAGAAATTGAAACCGGTGAATACTTGGGCGATTCGGCAGCTGGCTTCCTTTCATTCTGTAATTCAATTGGTCTCAAACCTGTTGCCGGGGGAATCAGTTTTACAGCCCCGGCTGAGGAATTGACAAAACAGCTGAAGGCATTGAATGACCTGGGTATTAAATATGCCGTGACCTATTGGCCCTGGCTTTCAGGCGGACCATTCACCCTTGAAGAATGCAGGAAGAGCGCCTCCATGCTGAATATGCTAGGCAACGAGTGCAGGAAAAACGGCCTGATGCTATGCTGGCATAACCATAACAAAGAGTTCATAGCCATGGAAGACGGAATTCCCTTTGATTACCTAATGAATAATACTGACCCTGAAATAGTTAAATGTGAAATGGATGTTTATTGGGTGAAAAAAGGGGGTGCTGACCCATTGGCCCTGCTTAGAAAATATGCCGGAAGATATGCCATTCTCCATGTGAAGGACATGGGCCCTGGCACTGCAGAGGATTTTGAATGCCCTGGCAGCGGTATAATTGATTTCCCGACTATCTTCAGGGAAGCAAGGTTACAAGGCATTGAGCACTACATGGTTGAACGCGATAATGTGCCTGATGGGATGGCTTGCCTGCGTTCCAGCGGCGAATATCTTCGCGGACTCAGATTCTGACCATCTGTTTTTTGAACAATATGGGGTAACTGTACATCTTAACGGTCATGAAATATGATATTGTACCTGTATCATGAGCCCAAATAATTTTACAACCATGCTATCTATTCCCTCTTTCTTCAGATCATTGAATGTTTCAGTCCTGGTTTTTGGTTCTTTGATCATACAGGGCCAGACAATACAGCAGTTAGGTAAAAAACTATCGCTTTATGGGGAAAAATATCCTGAAGAAAGTGTTTACCTGCAAACCGATAGAAACATCTTCGCCCCCGGAGATATTGTATGGTTCAGCGCTTATATCACCCAGGACCTGGGAAATCGTTCTTCCTCACCTTCCAGGGACCTCTTTGTCTCATTAATTGACAAGGACAGCCTGGAAGTTGTCCATACCCAGTTCCCGGTCAGCAATAATAAATCCAGCGGAAGCTTTGATATTCCTGAACAACTGACATCGGGTCATTACTTGCTTATTGCTTATACATCCTGGATGAAAAATATGCCCTTTGACAGGATGTTTTCAAAGGAAATTATAATTGAGAAGGAAGACAAGAAGGCGCTTCTCATTCAGATCAAACTGGAGGATACAATCTGCGCACGGAATGTTCCTGTTCCGGCGTATATCACCATATCAAACAAGGAAAAAATCCCTGTTACGGCATCTTTTAGTTACCGGATTACTGGTTTAAAGTCAGGTCCGGTAAATGGAACAGGAAAGACCGATAAGCAGGGCATTGCCAGAATCATTTTTACCCTTCCGCCAGCTGACATAACTGACAAACCCCTACTGATCATTAACCTTGATAATAAGAAGCAGAAAACCAGTGGTGAAATGTTTCTTCCAACCGCTGAAAACTATCTGAATGTCAGTTTTTATCCTGAAAGCGGCATGCTCTTGTATGGGGCCGATACCAAGGTTGCCTTCAGGGGATTCAATATTTCAGGAGGGCCCATGGAATTTGCGGGAGAGATTTATACGGGTGAAAACAAGCTGATAAAAAGGGTTTGGAGCGATTATAAGGGTATCGGATCATTTCAATTCACACCTGAAAAAAACCAGACTTACTATCTGAAAATTATGAGACCTTCTGGTATATCGAAAAAATATGAACTTCCGCTACCACGCCGATCAGGAATAATTATGTCTGTTTATGAAAAGACACCTGAGAAACTGACGCTTTTGGTCAATGAAAAGGGCAAAACAGGCCAGGTATATCATTTTATTGTTCATATGAAAGGCAGGATAATTTGGATGGAATCCAGAAAAATAGTGAAGAATGACAGGGTTGAAATTCCAGTATCTGATATTCCGGCTGGAATAGCCGAATGCGTTGCATTTGATTCTGCCATGAACCTTGTCGCTAAAAGACTGGTATTCTTAAATATAAATAAGAAACTCACTGTGGAGATCACACCTAATAAGTTGTCATATGCTCCAAGGGAAAAGGTGAGCCTGGACATTGAAGTTAAAAATGAAAACGGAAATCCTGTTCATGCTTCACTGTCGATGTCTGCATTAAGTTTAAACGGCCAGCAGAGGGAGGACAAAAACAACTTGTACACCCGCACAATGCTGAATAATGACCTTGTCGGCTGTCCTCCTGATCCATTATATTATTTTTCTTCAGATGATATGGCAGAGGAGGTACTCGATAATATGCTCATTGCCAATGCATATAAGCACTTCACCTGGGGTGACATCATGGGTATCACAGAAAAAAGCCCTTCCTATAACATGCTAATTGAGAATTCCCTGGCAATTGATATGGAAGCAGAAAAAAGCAGGAGCGCCTTTTTCGCCCATCACCTGGCCAGCCTGATTCAACATCCGGGTATCGCTTATATGCAACAGGATAAAAACGACATGGAAAAATTGATGAAGGCAAATAATTCCGACGAGCCGGGAAAGAATCTGGATTCCAATAAGGATATTATGGATTTGATCTATGAGATCAAACCTTACAAGATAGTGGACGGAAAGATTGTATTTATGAGCCTTGGTCCCAACTCACTAAACAATCAGCAAGGAGCAGCTATTGCAATTGACGGTGTTTACAGGGGCACTGACCCGACAGTGTTGAAAACGATCATGCGCGTTGATATTGACAAAGTATATGTATCAACCAACCCCAATGACATATCAAGGTATACAGGATTAAACAGCATGGGCATTATTGAGATATATACCAAGGGAGCCACCGGTGCGAAAAAAATGCAATCCGAAACCAGCGATCAGGCTTTAAGGGAGCGGGTGTTTCAGAATCCGGAAGATCCTGCTACGGGTTCTAATATCAAACAAAAATCAACCATTCCAAAGACTTTTTTCTGGAAGCCTGAAATCCAGACCAACGCTGCAGGAAAGGCCACCATCACTTATTTCAATGGAGAAATACACGGTGAAGTTGTCGTCACCCTGGAGGGCATTTCTGATTCCGGGCAGGCGGTAACTGGTTCAGCGGTGTATCAGGTGAAGTAGTATGGAGTCCCTATATGTCCTTCGCCCTGCTAAACCTCAGCGCATGAAGCAGCCAAAGAGGCAATGCCTTTTCGGGTTTGCGATTTCGGAGGTTCAGATACCAGCCGAAATTTTTAAGGATGGGAATTTTGTGAGTTTCCACAAATTCTATCAATGTACCATCCGGATCTTCTGTATAGGCAAATGATCCGGCAGCTTCTCCCATGTCAAAACTATGATCCACGTCAACTGTAAAAGGAAATCCCTTATCACTGCATTCATTTCTCAGCAGGGCCATGCCGTTTATGTCAAAGCACAGGTGGATAAATCCGAGATCGCCCCAAAAACGCTCATGATATATATGCTTCGGTTGCCGGTCGAGTACCTGTACAAGTTCAATCTCGCTGGTTCCGAATAAGGGACTGAAAGCGCCCAACCTGGGTTTGCCGGTCCGCAGCAATACCCTCCTGCATTTTCCGTTGCCACCGGCCAGGCAGGCAAATTCGCCAAATACAGTTGATTCATCAAAAATAACCTGGTCATAGCCAAGGATACCCTTGTAAAATTCTATTGAACGGTCGATGTCCGACACGCCGATGATGGCACCATAGGCTGCTCCTGTTGGTTTTTTCTCATTTCTGAACCATGTGGTGCTTGTAACCAGCTGGAATACGTTTCCATATGGGTCTTTCACAAAGAAATGCTCTTTGCCGCGCGGATCGCGTAATATGTTGGTAAGCATTTCCACCCCCCTTGTTTTCAGGAAGTCATGGGTAAGAGCGGCATCATGGCATTTTATTTTGCCTGCAAAAATTCCAAGATCGCCCAGTTGAATTGGAAATGCTGGTGCCAGCGGAGTACGGTCCATATATTGCCATATTTCAAAACCGCCGCCGCCCTGAAGGTTCAGTGCCAGGGCTGCATGACGTTTTTGGGGCTGACCACCCGTGTATGGCAGCATGTAGTTGGCAGTTGCAGCCTCCTCGAATACCCGGACGTCGAATCCAAATTTTTCTTTATACCACTTCCAGGCTTCTTTCATGTTGGGCACACCGATACCAATCTGTTGAATGCCGCTGATAATTTTTTCTTTCAAATTTTAAGTTTAAAGATTTAAGATTTAAAACTTGAGTCCACTCCAATAAGTGTCATTTTAGCCACAAAAGCGCAAAGACACAAAGTAATAATTTTATAATATCTTAGAGATGAAATAAATACTAACCTTAGTGCCTTTGTGACTTAGTGGCGCATTTCAATAATCCTCTTTTTGTAGTAGATTCAAACTTTTCACTTTTAGTTTTAGGTTTATCACTTTTTCAATCAGGTCGGGCTGGCGTGATTCACGATTTTATAATACAATGGTGGACACAGTCTTTTAATGATCAAAAGTAATAATTCTCTTTTGCCTATAAAAATTTCCTTTCGGTTATGTTCAATGCCCCTGACAATAATCCTGGCGCATTTTTCAACAGGAACACCCTGCACCTGACCTTTGTCCATTTTACCATATGTTTGTCCGTCGCCCATCAGGGAATGAACTGAAATGTCAGTCTTGATGCGGCCTGGGCAGACAATTGTAACCTGTATATTATCCTGGTGTAGTTCAGCGCGAAGGGTTTCAAAATAACCCTGCAAGGCATGTTTGGATGCCGAATAAGCCGACCGCATCCGAAATCCGTATTTACCAGCCATACTGCTGATCACCACAATATGACCTGAACTCCGGCCGACCATCAGGGGAGCAATGCCCTTTGTCACTGCCACTGCCCCAAAAAAGTTAACTTCAAAAATTTCCCTGTCGACCTCCAAAGAAGTGTTCAGGGCATAAGATCTCTGGCTTACACCTGCATTATTTACTAGAATATCCACACAGCCTGCCAACTTCTTAACCTGATCTATAGCTTCCTTTACAGAACTTATTTTTGTTACATCACACGGTACCACGATGCAACGGCCGGGCGATTTTTCTTCAAACCGTGCCTTTATCTCTTCAAGTTTTGCAGCAGAACGAGCGGAAAGTATCACAGTAGCACCCCGGTTAAAAAGCTCGGCAGCTAATGCTTCGCCAATTCCCGATGAAGCACCGGTGATCCAGGCAACCTTACCATCAATTTTCATGATTTGCAATTTGACGGTTGAAAAGTCCATTCATCATGCCAATAATACTTTTTCTCTGACTTTTTAATTTCAGCATTTCCTGATCTCCCCTTTTCACACCCTGGGTATACACAAAACATGATTTCAGTTTTTTCAGACTGATATAATAATGGAATGCGAACAATCCCGTTAAGGGCATTAATAGTATATATAGCAGCTTAATCCAGGGATTGACGGGAACAAAACAAAGTAATCCGCCAAAAACAAGATACCATATAGGAAAGACAAGCATGCCGATGACAAATTTGAATGAACTCTGAAACTGGGTATCCTTTATTTTGGCACCCTTTGAAGCTGCAAACCAGTAAGGAAGAATGTTATTAATGAATCCTGCTATAAATAGGGGAAAGAATATTATTTTCAGCAAGGCGGAGACAGCGATGCCTGCCATTGAAAATTTTTCTTTTTTTATTACCCAATCCCTTAATCCGGCTTTTTGCAGGCCTGACTGGTATTCCTTGACCTGCGCGTCCAGGTTCTTTATACTATCAGGATCAGAGACCAGTTCCTTATCGAGCATGGCAATCATTGCCTTGTCGGCCTTGAATTTTCCCGTCAGGGAATGATCTGTGATTCCCAGACTGTTTCTCATATCATCGTTGAAGATGGTTCTTAGAGACATGTAAGTCTGATAATATTCCTCCGTTTGAATATCTATCATTAATTTACTCACCTCAGCGGCATATCTTTCCTTAAGGTGGCTAATGGCCAGTACAGGATTTTCAGCGTACACACTGAAATACTCGGCTACCTCAATGGGTTTTCCATAGTTTATAAGCAGTGTGGATCGAAAATTCTGGTAATGCCCGTAATTGATACCCAGGGGAATTATCACGATCCCCTGTTTTTCACCGTATTCCTCCTGTGCCATAAAAGCAATCCGGAATAAACCCTTTACAAGTCCCCTGAGTCGCCTCCTGTCCCCATGATTTCCTTCCGGGAAAATGCCAAGCGGATTGTACCTGTTTCGCATGACCTGGTTTGTCTTTACAAAAACCTCATCATTCCGTTTTACATTTTCATATCCATCCCGGATGCGGTAAATGGGCATGATGTTCATGAAGGTAAGAACCCTTATTAAAAAGCGACCCTTGAAGATATCCGCACGGGCAAGGAACACTACCTGGTATTCTGAGCCGCATACCATGGCCAACGCGTCCATCAGGGCATTCTGATGATTTGGTGCAAGTATTACAGGCTGATTTGCGGGAATGCTTTTCAGGTCATTAATCACGATCTTCCGGTAGTAGAACCGGCAGCAAAGCTTGGCATATCGCTGGAGTAACCAATAATCTAACGCCCATTGGTCAATACTTTTTTTTCTCAACACGATGTGAAATTTTTCAGTTCAAAGGTAATAATAGATATTTACGATTTGTGATTTACGATTTACGATTTTTAGTGCCTTTAATACAGAGGTTCTCTGATAAGGCTCAGAGTTTCGAAAACTAAAAATATTAAATTCCTCGCAAATTATGGCAAATCCCAACGATTCAATCGTAAATCGTATATCGTAAATCGTATATCAATTTTATTTTCCCTACCTTTGCAGGCCAATTTTTCTTACATGAAGGATATTAGAAACATAGCTATAATTGCACACGTTGACCACGGAAAAACCACACTGGTAGACAAAATACTATTGCAAACCAAGTTTTATAAGGACTATGAAACGCCGGGTGAACTGGTGATGGATAGCAATGAACTGGAGCGGGAGAGAGGTATCACGATTCTGGCAAAAAATGTATCGGTTATCTATAACGACATAAAGATCAACATCATAGACACCCCTGGCCATTCGGATTTTGGTGGTGAAGTTGAACGGGTGCTGAACATGGCGGACGGTGTACTGCTTCTTGTGGATGCCTTTGAAGGCACCATGCCGCAGACACGGTTTGTTTTGCAAAAAGCACTGAACCTGGGATTAAAACCCATTGTTGTAATTAATAAGGTTGATAAACCCAATTGCAGGCCGGAAGAAGTACAGGAGCAGGTATTTGAACTGATGTTCAACCTCGGGGGAACAGATGAACAGCTTAACTTTCCAACAATTTACGGATCTGCCAAACAGGGTTGGATGTCGAATGACTGGAAGAAACCGACTAATGACATTACACCCCTCCTGGAAGCGATTATCCGTCATATTCCGCCGCCCAGGATCCTCAGTGGTACTCCCCAGATGCTGATATCGAATCTCGTATATTCGAATTACCTGGGCCGGATCGCAATAGGCAGACTTCACCGCGGTGATCTTACCGAGGGCATGAATGTATCCCTTGTAAAAAGGGACGGCACCATATTCCGGACACGTATCAAAGAACTATCAGTATACGAAGGCCTTGCATTTAAAAAGACACCCCTTGTTACCTGCGGTGATATTTGCGCCCTGGTAGGCATTGAGGGATTCAATATCGGGGACACCATTGCCGAATATGAGGATCCGGAAGCATTGGATTCAATCACTGTGGATGAACCAACCATGAGCATGTTATTCACCATCAATGATTCTCCCTTTTATGGGAAGGATGGTAAATATGTTACCTCACGGCATCTTAAGGACCGGCTTGAAAAAGAACTTGAAAAAAACCTGGCACTTCGCATTGAGCCCACTGGATCAGCGGATTCATTCATTGTTTTTGGACGCGGTGTATTGCACCTTTCCATACTCATTGAAACCATGCGTCGTGAAGGGTATGAACTACAGGTAGGTCAGCCCCAGGTTATCATAAAACAGGTGGCCGGCGAACCATGCGAGCCTATGGAAATTCTGTATATCGACCTGCCCGAGGAATTTTCAGGAAAAGCAATTGAAATGGCTTCATCCAGGCGTGGACAAATGCTGATGATGGAAAGACGAGGTGACAGGATACACCTTGAATTTGAGATCCCTTCGCGTGGAATCATCGGACTGAGGAGCAACCTGCTTACCGCATCAGCCGGGGAGGCAGTAATGTCACACCGTTTTAAGGATTTTGAACCTGTTAAGGGCGCTATTGAACGAAGGGTCAACGGATCGCTGATTGCCATGGAAACAGGCATTGCCTATGCTTATGCCATTGATAAATTAAGGGACCGCGGCAGTTTCTTTGTGGATTCGCAGGAAGAAGTATATGCAGGGCAGGTGGTTGGTGAACATTGCCGTGCAGGTGACCTGGTAGTGAATGTTACCCGTTCAAAAAAACTGACCAATATGCGGGCATCCGGAAGCGATGAAAAAGTGAAGCTTATTCCACCTGTAAGATTCAGCCTGGAAGAAGCCCTTGAATATATCCAGGAGGATGAATACGTAGAAATTACGCCAAACAACATCCGCCTGAGAAAAATGCTGCTCAGCGAAAACCTTCGCAAACGCGCCAGCAAAATCGCTTAACTGCTTTGTTTCATATTTAAAGAGGGTGTCTCAAAAACCGGGACACCCTCTTTCATTTTTATGCACTATTTGCGCTGCTTATAGTGATTCTCAATTATCAATATTTTTAATCACATCCTTCTTTTTATATAGTATGTTGCGTAAATTATTACATTTTTAAAGTTAATACATATGTTTTTCTATGGTTGTTAAAATTATTTTATATTTTTTTTGATGTTTACCCTATTTTTTATTTATATTTGCCCCATGAATATAAATTAATAAATCCCTGATATGATGAAAGGACAATACAAAAGAAATGCGGTTGTTACCGGTTTGCTTCTTCTTATCGCCGGTGGTTCTGTAATGGCAGCAGATGCCGTACCTGTAGATACAGGAACTACAGCCTGGATGCTGACATCCACTGCCCTTGTGTTATTAATGGTACCCGGACTTGCCATGTTTTACGGCGGTCTTGTAAGAACCAAGAATGTACTGGGTACGATGATGCATAGTTTTGTAGCCATGGGAATTATGGCCGTTTTATGGGTGGCTGTCGGTTATTCCATGAGTTTCGGCCCGAGCGTGCTGGGAGGATGGTTCGGATGGAATAATGATTACTTCTTTCTGAAGGGTATTGATGAAACAATCACCCCTGCCGGTGTACCCGAGTATATCTTTTCAATGTTCCAGGGGAAATTTGCAATCATCACGCCGGCACTAATTGCAGGCGCATTCGCAGAAAGAATTTCATTCAAAGGATATGTTGTGTTTATAGCTCTCTGGGGCTTGCTGATTTACAATCCTTTGTGCCACTGGGTATGGGCCAGTGATGGATTCCTGTTCAATATGGGTGCAATGGGCGCCATTGATTTTGCCGGTGGTACAGTAGTTCATATTGCATCAGGGGTTAGCGGACTTGTTGCCGCCTTGTATCTCGGATCACGCCGAGGCCATCCAAAGATCGCCCTGGCTCCCAGTAACCTGGTCATGACCATGATGGGTGCCGGTTTACTTTGGGTTGGTTGGTTTGGTTTCAATGCAGGAAGCAGTGTCAGCAGCGGATTGCTCACAGCACAGGCCCTGACGGCCACACAGGTTGCCGCTGCTGCAGGAGCCATGGCATGGATGATCATTGAGGCAATTCACCAGGGCAAGGCCACAGCATTGGGATTTGCCAGCGGAATACTTGCAGGCCTTGTCGCTGTTACGCCGGCTGCCGGTGTTGTTCAACCGGCCGGAGCCATGGCTCTTGGAATCGCAGCAGCTATGATCTGTTATTCAGCCATCATGATAAAAAATAAAATGGGTTATGACGACAGCCTGGATGCTTTCGGTATACATGGTGTAGGCGGAATGGTAGGTTCTTTACTTCTTGTCTTCTTCATCCGTAAATCCTGGATGGCCAGTGCAGAAACAGCAGCAGGCGGATCATGGAACTTATGGCAGCAGCTGGGCGTACAGGCTACCGCGGTGGGCATAGCTATCGCGTATGCTGCAATAGGAACATTGCTTATCATATTCGTGGTAAACAAGGTGATTGGCTTCAGGGCTTCAACAGAGGCTGAAATGCAGGGCCTGGATCACTATTATCATGGTGAACAGGGATACGGCATGCTCAATCCACGGTAATCTACAAATAAAACCTAGAAAAAATATACTTATGAAACTGATAACAGCCATTATCCGCGAAAACAAACTCGACCAGGTGCGCGAAGCCCTGATCGAGGCTGAAATAACCCGCATCACCGTGAGCCGTGTTTCGGGTCACGGCCAGCAACAGGGTGAGGAAATCTACCGGGGTGCTATTGTAATACCCAACCTCATTCCAAAGGTCAGGCTCGAGATTGCCGTCAATGAAGCCTTTGTGGATATTACGGTGAATACGATCATTAAATCGGCCAGGACGAATGGAAAAGGTGAGGTGGGCGATGGTAAGATTTTCATCAGCCCCCTGGAGGAGTGTATCCGCATTCGCACCGGGGAACGCGGAGGAAGCGCTATTTAATGACCAGGTTGGTCGGATTTTGAAATACTTCCAGGCCAAACTCAGGTAATACGGCCAGCAGGTGATCAAAGAGATCAGATTGCAGTTCCTCGTATACAAGTGAGTCAGTTCCGCGGCAAAAAGCGATGATCTCAATGGGAATGCCAGATTCCGCCGGCTGAAGTTGTCTCACTACCATGGGTAGTTTCTGATTGACTCCGGAATGATTCTTCAACAAGCCTACCACGTACTTTCTAAACAAGGTAAGATTTGTAACCTCCCCTTCATGAAGCATCATTCCGGATTCTCCTTTTTTATCTTTCAGGTTTTCCGTTTTGTCGGCAAATTCTTTTAATGCCTTAATACCACTCAGCCTGGAGAGCAATTCCGTATTACAGAAAACTACTGTCCGCATATCAATGCTCAGATATTTTTTGAACCGCCTGGAACTGAATTCATCCGTACCGCGCCAGTTGATAAACGAATCTGAAACCAATACATAGGTAGGTATTGTAGTAATAGTTTTATCGAAATTTCTCACTTTTACTGTGTTTAGCGTGATCTCCAACACGTTGCCGTCAGCCCCGTATTTCGGAACAGTGATCCAGTCACCGATCCTCATCATGTCATTGGCGGAGAGCTGTATCCCGGCGACCAGTCCAAGTATGGTATCTTTAAAAACCAGCATTAATACAGCGGCCAGTGCACCCAAACCAGTTAACAATACCCTGGGAGGTGTGCCCGACAATATCGAAATGACGAGTATAATGCACAACGAAAAGAAAATGATCTGGGCGAGCTGAATATATCCCTTTATCGATCGTCCCCTGGATGCGGGAAGGGTCTGATATATATCGTTCAGGGCTTTCAGAAATGCATTTATCGCAAGAACAACAACGATGATCATATAAATGGTGAGAGCCTTCTGTGCAACCATCATCAGGGTCGGATAATGTTTAAGAACAAACCCGACGCTATGCCATAAAACCAGTGCAGGAGCAAGATGGGAAAGCCTGTGGAATACTCTTTTTTCAATCAGGATATCATCCCAGAGGTTTTTTGTCCGTGATGCCAGGCGGCCAAGCACTATAATAATTACCCTCCTTATCAGCACATCCGAAAGGAATGCCAGAAAAATGATAAAGAAGATGCCAAAAAGGATGTTAAAAGTGTGGGCCTGCGATGCACTGAAACCCCACTGCTGCAAAAGCTTTTGAATGTTGAAAAGTACCTTCAGTTCCTGTTCCATATTCTTATGATATCATCAAGTTTGCGGGCAAATTTAATAAAAAACCCCGGCTGGCATCCCGGCAATCAAAATTTTCAAAATCAGATCGCCCATTAACCAGCCGGGATTTTTAACCGGCGCAGATTCAATGTATTGATCAGTCTACCTTTCTTGCCACAAAATAGGAAAGAATCAATCCGGCCCCTGCAAACATGAAAATCATGGAAATATAAGCTACCGGTTCTTCAAGCCGCGTACTTACTGTAAGGATGTTTCCTACAAGCACACCAAAACCACCTCCTATAAATAACATCCCAATCTTGATGGAGAATTTTTTAAATACATTGGTGGGCTCTGTCTTGAATAAGGCAGGATCAGCATTTTTTTCAATGAGGGCCAGTCGCTCCCGGTTGCGGGTTGTAAAATAGAAATACAACACTCCGAATATTGTACCAAAAAAGGTAAGAAAAAACATAATACCTACAAATCCTTCATGCATGACTTTAAATTTTAATTGATTAAATAAATCCGATTTGTATCTATGACGCAGAGAGTTTTATTCGGTTACAAGGAAAATTATGAATTAAGAATTATTAATTATGAATGAGAGGAATATTCCATTGTGTGAATCATTCATAATTCATCATTGATAATTCATCATTCCTTTTCCTACATTTGTAACCGGTGGACAATTCCTGCGTCAAAAAGTTGCATGATGCAATATAACGACACACAACTGATCGGACGGATCCTGGACGGCGATACTTCGGGATATGCTGTGATGGTGGACAGGTATAAAGATCTGGCATTTACCATAGCTTTCCGTATACTGGGCATACGTGAGGATGCTGAAGAGGTTGTGCAGGATTCATTTGTAAAGGCTTTCCAAAATCTTTCATCCTTCCGGCAAAAAGCAAAGTTTTCCACATGGCTTTACAGGATAATTTACAATACAGCCATTTCTAAACACAGACAGAAAAAGCCAGGATGGCAGTCGATTGAAGAGATTTCAATCCCCGACAATTCTGCCGAATTCATGGCTGAGGAAGAAGAGGACCGGCATAAAATGCTCGACAATGCCATGCAGCAATTACCCGGGGAAGACCGCATACTGCTGACACTTTATTATGCGGACGAATCGAGCATTGATGACCTGCACAGCATTCTCGGAATAAGTAAGGCCAATGTGAAAATAAGACTATTCAGGGCCAGGAAGAGGCTTCAGGAAATGGTGACCAAAACAATGATAACCGTGTATAACTAATATACTAAAGTTATGGAAGAATTATTTGATAAAGATGATGCTATCGGGCGTATGGTTCGCGAAGAAGGATTGCTTAAAGCTTCGTCCGGTTTTACGGCACGCGTTATGCATCGGGTGAATGAACTTCCGCAGAAGGCAGAAAGCACCTATGAACCGTTGTTAAGCAAGAGCACCTGGATTTCTATAGTAATTGGCGTTTTAATCCTGACCGTGTTCAGCCGTTTTGCCGTTACTCCCGATAAGGCAACTGATATTACCCTTTTAGATCGCTTTAAGCCTTTATTAGACTTTGTAAACGGCATTAATTTCTCCTTGAAAATAGCCCCGAATACACTAATGCTAGCCACGATTATCATGGCATCCATGGGATTGCTTCTGCTCCTCGATTATTTTCTGAATAAACGGTTTAGAGAATCCTTCAAATAAAACCAATACATCAAATTATTAAATAGAAATATATCGTAGAGACAAGGCAATGCCTTGTCTCTACAACATTTTTCCGTAACCGGATTACCGATTTCAACCCATAAAAAAATCCGGGGTCCTAAAACACCGGATTTTTCCATGCTATTATAATTCAATTACTTTCCGTCCTGGGGAAGAATAGCCAGCAATTCGACTTCAAAAACAAGGGTGGAATAGGGTTTAATTACAGAACCCTGGGGTGCCTGTGCGCCATAGGCAAGACCCTCCGGAATATAAACTCTCCATTTTGAACCAACGCTCATGAGCTGGATGGCTTCCGTCCAACCCGGAATAACTTCACCTACATTAAATTCAGCAGGTTCATTGCGTTTATATGAGCTGTCAAATACGGTTCCATCAATTAAGGTACCTGTATAATGTACCCGGATACGGTCACTGATCGACGGTTTGTTTCCGTTACCTTCTCTTAAGATAACATACTGCAAACCAGTGGCAGTTGTTTTAACACTGTCTTTTTTTGCGTTGGTTACCAGAAATGCCTCATTCTGCGCAATGTATTCTTTATATTTTTCCTTCATCTGACTCTTTTGCAAATCGGTAAAATAGGTATTCAGGTAAGTCTGAATTATGAAGGAGGATACCGGAAGAGAATCTTCCTTGGTAGCCTGTTGGATTCCCTTAAGAAAAGCATCGGCATTAAATAAACTGTCGATTTTTGCCTGCTTGATTCCATTACCATAGGTTAATCCAAGATAATAACTTACAGTGTCTTCTTTTGTCTTCAATTTCACCGAAGCATATTTTTTATCCTGACTGCAGGCTGAAATGATGAATAGGCTTATTAAAGAAAAAACAAATAAAATTCTCATACTTTTCATTTTCATGTCATTTAAAATTTAAGTTGCGAATATACTTCAATTATCCAAAAGTGTGAGTAAATTGTTAAAAATCTTTTCTTCTAATACCGTGGCAATTCGTAATTTTCACTCCTGAAATAAATACTAATTCTATGAAGAGAGTTTTTGGACTGCTGTTCATCATTTGCGTTGAAATAACAGGAGGTGAATGGCTGTCAGCACAGGATAGCATTTATTCCAACATGAAGACCCGGGCCCGTCAGTTTCTTGATAACCGGAATTATGATTCGGCCCTTCACCTGTACCGTGATCTCTTACACCGTTTTCCGAAAGAACCGGAATACCTGTATGGTGCTGCCGTAAGCCTTACCATACTGAACCGTGATCCTGAAGAAGCCCTCACCATGCTCAGGTCAGTTAATTTATCAGGATATAATCCGTTGTCATGGTATTATACGGGACTTCTCGAACATCACAATTACCTGTTCGATGATGCCATTAAAGGATATTCAAAGTTCACCCTTCTTGGTAAATCAGCCGATATCAAATCCCTGGAAGTTACACGCCTGATAGAAATGGCCAGGAACGGCCTTGAACATACGCATAACGCCCTAAATCTGAAGGTGATGGGCGCAAAACCAATTCATCCGGGTCAAATCGAAAAGGTTGCTGAAATCAACGGTACTGGTAAACTTGTAAAAAAGCCTGTTGAATTTTTCAGCAAAAGCGACATAAGGGAAGAATACCGCCCAATGATGTATCTTCCTGTATATACAGAAATGAATGATTATGTGTATGTTTCAGGATATGACAAGCAACGCAAAGGTTTAAAACAGATTTACAGGGTGCGGAACATCAATCATGAAACATGGGGCATACCTGAAATACTGGATAAAATTATCAACACACCCTATGATGAAGAATATCCCTATTTTGATGCCCGTAATTCTACACTCTATTTCAGTTCAAAAGGTCATTCGAGCATGGGTGGATATGACATATTCAAATCGGTTTATGATTGGAATACGAAATCATGGTCCCGGCCTGAAAACCTTGGATTTCCAATAAACTCGCCCTTTGATGACTACTTTTATATTTCCGATGAATTTGCCGTTACGGCCTCATTCGTTTCAAACCGGGAAATGGATGACGGACAGGCCATCCTGTACAAGATACGTCAATCACAGGATACTGCCATTGTGATGATGACCACAATTGAAGAAATACAAAAAGCTTCCCGGCTTAAGGAAAGGGCCGATAAGCTGCCTTCAAGTGTCCAGGCCACCGGTGTTGCCGGAATCAGTAATGTAATCACGGAAGCCGCCGCTTCAGAACCATCTCCTGTTATTACAAGGAATGATTATAATAAAATACTATCAGAAGCTCTGAATCTTCAGCTGCGATCAGATTCCCTTTCCAGGATTGTTCGTGATAAGCGGATTGTGGCAAAGGAAACCCCGGATGATAAAATGAAAAAGCAACTGGTAAATGATATTATCCGCATGGATAAAGAATCAAAAAGACTGCAGCGCGAAGCGGATCTGAAATTTGCAGAGGCGAAAAAACTGAATGAGGAGAATATGATCATATCTGCACCAGATACAATCATACCTGGGATCATTTCTGCAAATGAACTGACTTTTGCAGAGCAACCTTCTGCACAGACAAAAAAGGATGAATTTACCATAATGGAAAAGTCCCCTTACGGTTCGTCAAATCCGATACCTAAGGGACTGGAAACATATAGCGGACTTATTTACAGGATACAGTTGGGCGCTTTTACCAAAGCCCGCCCCAGTGAAGCCTTTGGAGGAATCTGTCCGGTCAGCTTTGACCAGGTGGAAAACTCACCCGTACTTAAATATTATGCCGGGGTATTTTACAGTCTGAACGGGGTAACAGCCGCCATCAGCCAGGTTAAGAAGAACGGCTTCCCTGATGCATTTATAGTCGCTTACCTCGATGGTAAACTGATTTCCACCGAAAAAGCAAAAGAAGTAGAATTTGCCGGAATGAAATTTTAGGGTTTAGTCAAACCAATTTCGTAATTTTGTGGTAATTTAGTGAAAACGGGTGATTGCGGAGATTAATATGAAACCAAAGGAAGATAACAACACTAAACCCGATATGCAGGATCTGATCGATGAGGGTCTGTCCGAAGGACGGTTTCTCATCCTTCATAATGATGATGTGCATTCGTTCGATTATGTAATTGACAGCCTGATTGAGGTATGTGATATGGAGTCCACACAGGCAGAACAATGTACCTACCTCGTGCATTATAAGGGCAAATGCGACGTAAAAAAAGGAAGTTTTGGCATTCTGAAACCTTATAAGGAAGGTTTGATTGAAAGAGGCCTGAATGCCACCATTGATTAACCTGAATACCTTATAAAATGGTCTTCAGTTCCCCGAATGATTTGATTTCCCACGTTGGCTGTATATAACATGCCTTATCTCCATGGTTGAAGTAAACCTGGTCAATTCCTGCATGGGCAGCCCCAACAATATCAGCATCCGGATCATCACCAATCATCAGACTTTCTGACTTATGCGCATGAACCGATTTAATGGCGTATTCAAAAAAACGCTTGTCGGGTTTCTGATATCCTACCATTTCAGCCATGAATAATTTGCTGAAGTAACTCTTTAAGCCTGCATTACTGATCTTCTGTACCTGCACTTCAGCGAATCCATTGGTAAGAATATGCAATTGATACCGTCCCGACAAATACTCAAGCGTTTCATGAACAGCCGGAAACACGTTTGTCTTTTTAGGAGCCCTAAGCAAATAGATCTCACCCACGTGTTTGGCAAGTTCGGGATCATTAACCCCCATTTCCTTGAATGTCAATTGCATACGTTCAATTCGCATGACATCTTTTTTCACTTTTCCTTTCCTGTATTCCGACCATAGCAATTCATTGCATTGCTCATACACTGTAAGAAACTTTGGAAAATCAGGAATTCTTGCGAATAAATCCAGCTCTGTGAATATATCATGAAAGGCTTCATGGGCATTAGCCCTGAAATCCCATAGCGTATTGTCAAGATCGAAAAACAGATGTTTGTACAAGGCCTTTCGGTTGATTTAGTGATTAACTTTTTACCTTTGCCAAAGATACAAATTATGTAGGATGAGAAAATTTTTTACACTTTTGTTACTGTTTACCCCCCTATATATTGGAGCTCAGAATCTTCAACTGCATTATGATTTAGGGAAAGAGCGTAAATTTTATACCGCTACCCTGGAAATGTTCCGACCGGATAGTCTGGGTTCAACATACTGGTTCATTGATCTCGACTTTAATTTTCCTGGCAGTCCCCGCAGCATGTCAGCCACCTATTGGGAAATTTCACGCGATTTCTACATACCCTGGCTGAAAAAGAACCCTTCCCTGAAAAATCTGGGCTTTCATCTCGAATACAACGATGGATTTACCGCTTACAAAGACAGCGGGGAAATGATGGGGGCAGCCAGTTACAATAGTGTCTTTCTTACCGGATTTAGTTATCCTGTAAATATAGGGAAAGTAAAGATCACCACCCAGGCGCTTTTCCGTATGCCTAAAGGAATGGACGGATTTCCTGATTTTCAGTTAACCCTGGTATGGTTTCAGCCCGTTTTCCGGAACAGGTTGCTGATCACGGGTTTTATCGATTTCTGGACGCAGGATAAAATGACAGAACCTGATAAAAAAGAAGTAGTTATACAAACGGAACCTCAATTCTGGTTTATGATCCTGCCCAAGCTGGCAATCGGTAGTGAAATTGAAATCAGCCATAATTTTCCTGCAGGGCCAAACCCCTGGCAAATAAATCCAACTGTGGCTTTCAGGTGGGAATTTTAGTGATTGATTCCATTGAAAAACCAGTACTGGATGATTGGTTCGATTCTTGCATTGGGTTTCATGCGATGATTGCGTATTTTTGCAATTATATTGAATTCGCAGAAAGGAAGTTAAAGTAAGATGTATATTCATTGCAGAAGTTTATTCTTCTTTATATTAATTAGTGCTGTTTTCAGGCAACGCAGCGGTTGGCCAAAAAACAGTTATTTCAGGAAAAGTGACGGATGCAGAAACCGGGGAGGCAATACCTTATGTAAATATTGGTTTCCAGCACAGCCTGGTGGGTACCATCAGTGAAACCGACGGTTCATTTTACCTGTCTACACTTAAAGCCGGTGACACGTTACTTGTCTCCAGTGTCGGTTACGAGCTGATACGCCTTGCTGTCATAAAGGGAAAAGAACAGGTTTTTAATGTGAAGCTCACGCCCTATGAGCATTGCACTCGAAGCAGTTGTTGTAAAACCGGGAGAAAATCCAGCCTTCCGCATTCTTAAGAAAATCAATGAGCATAAGAAACAAAATGATCCGGCCCGCCTCACTTCTTATCAATATAATGCATATACCAAGCTTCGGCTTGATCTTAACAATGTTGGAGGCGAACTGAAACAAAAAGCCCTTTTAAAGGATTTCGGATTTGTATTTGATTACATGGACTCATCGCAGGTATTCAATAAGAATTACCTGCCCATGCTGATATCCGAGACGGTCTCCAGGGTGTATAAATCAAAAAATCCTCCTGTCAACAGGGAAGTTATCCAGGCATTCAAGGTAAGCGGGGTGGAAAATAAGACCATTTCGCAGTTTACCGGACGAATGTACCAGCAATTGAACCTCTATGAAAATTTCATTATTTTCTTTGATCCCGGATTTGTAAGCCCTATTGCCGACTTTGGGAGGCTATACTATAAATACTTCCTGGAGGACAGCAGTTATATTGATGGCAAATTCTGCTATAAGATTGCCTTTAAGCCCAAACGGAAGGAAGACAGAACTTTTAACGGATATTTCTGGGTGGCGGACACCTCTTTTGCCATTAAAAAATTTGAACTGCGGATCTCACACGCTGTCAACCTCAACCTGCTGAAGGATATGATCGCAACCTATGAATACAGCCTGGTAAATGACACCACCTGGTTTCTGACAAAAGAAGATCTTATTATCGATTTTAATGTGGCTGAAAAATCTTATGGATTCTTTGTAAGGAAAAACGCAGTTTATGATAGTATACGGTTCAATGCCGCTGTTCCGGATTCCGTAAAGAAAATGACCACTGATACCTATATTGCCGAAGATAAGATGGAAAGGAATGACCAGTTCTGGCAGCAAAACAGGAAGGAGGAGCTTACGGATGAGGACAGCAAAATATATACAATGGTGGATTCCATCAAAAAGGTACCCATGTATAAAACAATGGACCTGCTCGTCACAATGCTCACTAATTATTATATCGTCGTAGGGCTTTTCGAGTTCGGACCTTATTATACAACATACAGTTCCAATGTGATAGAGGGTCCCCGGCTCAGGTTTGGCGGACGGACAAGCAATAAATTCAGCACCAAGATCATGATTGGGGGTCATGTGGCCTATGGATTTAAAGACGAAAGAATAAAGTATGGTCTGTATACGACCTATATGTTTAACACTAATCCGCGGACGAACGGCCACCATATCCTATTATCATGATATCAGGCAGCTCGGGAAAAGCGAAAATGCTTTTCTCGATGACAATTATTTAACTTCTATTCTTCGGCGGAATCCGAATTACAAGCTCACCATGGTGGACCAGTTTAATGCCTATTATGAACATGAATGGGCACTTGGATTTTCCAATACATTTAAATTTAATTACCAGACTATTTATCCCACTCCCTACGTGCCCTTTGTATATACTGAAGGGAATGGGGATACCATTTCAGGCACCCCGCTGTCATCCGCAGAATTTACGCTGAGCACGCATTTTGCATACAGGGAAAAATTCCTCTGGGGTAAATTTGAGAGGACCAGCCTCGGATCACAGTATCCCGCCATTGACCTTGATCTGACATACGGACCCAAGGGATTTCTTGAAAGTCAGTATGAATATTTTAAATTCCGTATAAAAATTTCGGATAAGCTGGAGACTAATCCATTTGGATACCTGAAATACAGGCTTACACTGGGAAAGATATGGGGTACCCTTCCCTATCCCTTATTGAAACTGCATGAAGGAAATGAAACCTATGCTTATGATCCGCTGTCATTTAACATGATGAATTATTATGAGTTTGTCAGTGATAAATACATCAGCTTATGGGCCGAACAACATTTCCAGGGCTTTTTCCTCAACCGTATACCGCTTCTTCGCAGATTGCACTGGCGTGAGGTGGTTAGCGGCAACATATTATATGGCAAACTGGCAGATGAAAACCTGTCGGTTATGGCATTCCCTGAAGGACTGTCAGCTTTAAGCAAGCCCTATTATGAAGCAGGGGTGGGAATTGAAAATATCTTCAAGCTTTTCCGTGTGGATGCCATGTGGCGATTTTCATATCTCGATCATGCCTACGTGGCTCCATTCGGTATCCGCGTAAGCATGCAGATATCGTTTTAATATTCAGCTACCCAAAATTTAACTTAAGTGCCACAAAGCCACTAAGTCACAAAGTTAAATATCCTTGGTGCCTTGGTGCCCTTGTGGCTTCTATTTTTAGCAATCTTTTGTGATAACCTTTGTGTTCTTGTGGTAATAAACTGTTTACTGGATGATCTCAAAAATCGGTTTTCCTGTACAAGAGTTCGGATACGAGGTATTGAGAAAAGTGGAGATGGTGGGAGCGATATCTGTTATATCCACCTGGCGTGAAACTGAACTCCTGCCAATCTTCCATCCATACCAGATTAGCGGAATATGTGAATCATAGGAATAGGCAGAAGAACCTCCTGTCACGGCATCACTCTTCTCCACCCAGCCCGCTTTGAGATTTATGATCACATCTCCGGAACGCTTCTGATTATAGCTGTTTTGTATCTTTTTGAAGATACCGTCTGTAAAATTGGTGGTCTGAAGCGTGTTGGCTGTAATTGCGTTAGCAACACCCGAAAACTGAAGCATGAACTGGGCCACATAATCCTGCATGGCTACAAGCGATATTTTTGAATCTTCGATCAGCGTATGATTCAGGTAAATCTGGCCTGAATGATAATTCCTGATCCAGTCCCCTTTTCCATATGTGTTGTTCAAGGCGCTAATAAGCAAGGATACCGCGCCTGTCTGGTTAAAATACCCAACCGGTATCCGGTTATCCATCAGGTAGGCGGGAACCTGTGCCACACCATGGTCGGATGTGAGAAAAACGAGTGCATTTTCCTTGCCGATGTAATCATCGAGGAAAGTAAGAAATTGAGCAATTTCTTTATCCAGACGAAGGATCACATCCTGCATCTCAACAGAATTAGGTCCGAATAAATTGCCAATATGCTCATTTGCAGTAAAACAAACCATCAGTACATCTGTAAAATCATCCTTCCCTAACTCTTCACTCACTACAAGGGTAGAAGCAAAATCTTTCGTGTAAGTATTACCATAAGGCACTTTTTCCAGCAAGTCATATTCAATCTTGTTCTTCCGTGTTTCCGACAATCCGGCCAGTATATAGGGAAATGTATTCTGACCTTTGATGCCAGCCTCATATTTATTTTTATCAGGAAGACTCTCAACATACTGATCGATAGGCAGAAGGGGACTCCATTCTTCTTTCAGATAAATATCGGGAAATCGTTTCGCATTGAATTCAGTTACCCATTTGGGAAGGGTATCGATATAATAAGAACTGGTAATCCAGTTGCCGGTGCGTTTATCAAACCAGTATGCTCCATTACCGGTTTGGCCGACAGAAAATATTCCCGGAGCCGGATCTATTGAAACAGAATACGTTTTTGATTTAAAGTTATTGGATATCCTTAGTTCATCCGAGAATGTGGTACACATCAGATTTTTCGGTCCATAATGGCCATTGTCGGCATCTCCGCCAACAGCCTTCTGTTGCTGGTCTTCTGTGCTGTTTTCAATTTTATCCTGCAGATATAAATACCAGTCCATTCCAACAATTCCATGGTCACTCGGTGTTGTGCCCGTTGCCAGGCTGGCATGTCCAACGCCCTGTTCAGAATTCATGTAATTAAATCCGGCATTTTTACAGCTTGTTCCCCGGTTTACAAGCAATTTGATACCATTCTCATCAAATTTATCCCAATATCGCTGGATATAATCATACCGCATCTGGCTAACTACGATCCCTACTATGATCTTTGGCTTTTCAGGTGGTATCACCTTGAGATCCTGGGAATAAACTGGGGGTTGAATTAAAAACAGGGCTGGCAGAAGGGTAACAGAGAAATGTTTTAAGAATCTCATACAAATAAATAGTTCAACAGTTGAACGGTAAAGATAAATTTTTGTTGTTAGCAGACAAAAAAAAGAAATACACCGTTTATATCAGAAGAAATTGAGCGTTTAATATGGCTTTTGTTGCGATTAATTACTTTATTCTTATTCCTGCCGCAATTCTCCAATAGGTGTTATTAATCTCATCCATATATGAATAGAGATACTGAAGTCCCAGTTTATACTCACTCTTAATGACTATCTCAAAAGAGGAAACAGGTATTCTAATGCCCACTCCTGAATACACACCCATTACACTCGATAATTTTGCTTTCTCATCGATCGGGTAATCCTTGTACACAATCTGGTCATTTTCATCCGGAAAATAGGTGTGCATAGTACCTTCTCTCGTTGATTTAAGAACCAGGTCGGCATATCCACCGGCTTCAATAAAGAACTTGATTTTTTTACCCATATTTAACCTCACTCCCAAGGGAAAGGAAGCCATGTTTATGTGATAGGTCAGATCCGTTGCATGGGCATAATGACCTTCATACATGGACTTCTTGAACTGGCTTGTACGGTTATATTCAACCCCAAATATCAGATTGACCATTTTATCAGCAAAAAAGGAATGATAAACGCCTAATCCGAAACCATTTCTATTTTCAGTATTATCATTGGCCAGATTTGTCCTGTTAAATGAGATGCTCGCCTCATCAAAAAACAATTCGTTCACATCCTGGGCGTAAAATGAATTGCACAGGGGGATCAGAATGAGAAAAAACAAACCGTACTTCATTTTATTCATTTCTTCTTTCGGAATTGGTGATCATCGTATTTTCAAAATCCTTTCAATTGTTCTAAAATCTCCATAAATCATTTCAACAATATACATGCCCGGTGCCAGACCATCTATTTGTATATCCTGCCGGCCGGCTGCTGTGATAGCTTTTGTAATATGTTTTGCTATCCGGCCTGACAAATCAGTAAACTGTAATTCAAGGTCCCTGCCTGGTTCCGAAATGTTTATACGTAAAACATCAGAAAATGGATTTGGATAAATTAAAAATTCTATCTGCGGCGATAATTTTACATTTGTACGGGTTAAACGGCCTTTTTCGATTTTAGCAGGAATTTGTTTTGAAGCATAGCCAAAGGCCGATATATCAATAACATAATTTCCTGCTTCAGCAAGCCTGCAAAAATATCCATCCGTTGAATCGGCATATACCCGGGAATTATCCTCATCATGACCAGGGATAGAGATTATAGCCTCAACCGGCAATCCGGTAAGTGAATCTGTTATAATCCCTGAAATTCCTGTTTGTACCTGTTCAATATATTGCAGAAGGCTCCGGTAATTGTATTTCCAGTAATTATCCAGGTTATTTTCATCCGGTATCTTCTCATCCGATAGTTCAATTGTCACTTCCCGGCCATGAATGAAGTAATTCACATAATCCTGCCGGCCTCCGTACACGGGATACCAGCTGTAACCATTGGTAATTCCGTTGTCCTCAGCCGTCATGTATCCCTGATAACTGTAAGCATGTGCAGTATCAACCCATTGTCTCGAAATCATCCGGTACCAGGCATCATCCGGATGAAGCTGCCTGAATGAATCCCATGGATAATTTACGACTTCCGAACCGCCATGAAAATTGGCAGAAAGCACAGGATGCAAAATCTTCATAAAATTCATCATAGCAACTGTCTCAGTTTGCCAGTTATATGAATCCGGATGATCGCCCTTAACAGGATCCGGAAAATTGCGATTCAGATCAACATGGCTTGCATTAAAACGGGTAGCGCCGTAAATTGTTGAATCTGAAAGGAAAAAAGTTCCGTCCGGATTAGCCAGCGGATTGATCCATATTTCAGCACTGTTTACCAGGGTGGTAATTTCGTCATTGGTTCCATACCGGCTTAGAAGTTCCTCAATAAGCCTCAGCAGAAGTACAAATCCAAGAGGCTCATCTCCGTGAATGGATGAAGTGAGCAAAACAGCAGGCTTGCTTTCATTGGAACTGGCATTACCCGAAATTCTCATTGCCAGTAATTTATGGCCGTTAGGGGTTGTTGCCACGTTAGTTAACTGGCACAGGCCTGGATATTTCATCATAAAAGAATCCATCACGGCCAGGTATCGTGAGTACGACGGATAATGTGTGCGCCAGTTGACAGTGCTTATTTCCGAAGTTTTGGCGGGCCTGAAGCCGGGTTGGGCGATAATTTCATAGGGAATGCCTTGTGCAAGGAATGTTCTGAATTGTTCCTCATTCACATAAGCAAACAGAGTATCATGATTAACCCTGTCAATGGAAAGGATACCGGTAAGAAACTCCAGTTTCTGATCAGCAGGCCTTATAAACCTGATCTCAATCTCGCCACGATCTGCAAGAACCTGCCGGGCTTTATTATTCTGATCAGCAGACTTATTCTGGGCATAAACAGCGCAGGCCTGCGCAAGCACGACAGTAAATATCAGTAAGCGGGCCCATAACCCTTTTGTAACATTAACCTGAACCGTTTTACACATTAAAACGGATATGGAGAATATCCCCGTCATCCACAATGTAGTTTTTACCTTCTATCATCAGTTTACCTTTCTCCTTGCATGCATGTTCAGTACGAAGAGTAATAAAATCCTTATACTTGATTACTTCGGCCCTGATAAACCCCCGTTCCAGGTCACTATGGATTGCCCCCGCTGCCTGGGGAGCTGTCATGCCTCTGTGGATCGTCCATGCCCGGATCTCATCGGGACCGATTGTAAAGAAAGAAAGCAGGTTCAGCATTGAATATGCCGAACGGATCATTCGATTAACACCTGGTTCATTCAATCCTGCATCAGCCAGAAAAATCATCTTATCTTCTTCACTGTCAAAATCAGCAATTTCAGCCTCCAGTTTGGCGGCAACTACCAGGATCTCGACGTGCCTGTCTTTCAGGTGCTCACGAACCTTTTCAACATAGGCATTTCCCTTTGCTGCAGAAGCATCGTCAACATTGCACACGAACATCATGGGTTTCATGGTCAGCAGGAAAAGATCATCCACATATTTATGTTCGAGTGAATCGAGTTTGAGATCACGGATATTGCCAAACGATTCCAGTTTTCCCTTTACCTTGCCCAATACGTCAATACCATGCCTTGCTTCCTTATCACCGGCTTTGGCAACCTTTTCAAAACGCTGCAATTTCTTTTCCACACTTTCGAGATCCTTCACCTGAAGCTCAAAATCGATGTTTTCGATGTCACGCACCGGATCCACTGAACCATCGATGTGCGGAAGGTTTTCGTCATCAAAACAACGAAGCACATGGATCAATGCATCTGTATTCCGAATATCACCCAGAAATTTATTACCCACGCCTTCTCCCTGGTTGGCTCCTTTGGTCAGTCCTGGAATATCAACTACTTCCACTGTGGCATGAACAACTCTTTCCGTGGGCTGCAGCTTTTCAAGCTCATACAAACGCTGGTCCGGAACATGAATGATGGCCAGGTTCGATTTGTTGGAAGTAAAGGCGAAATTGGAGGTTTCAGCCTTTACATTCGACATACAATTGAAGATGGTAGTTTTGCCAGTATTGGCAATTCCGATAATACCGCATTGAAGACTCATGGAATTTAGGATAATTGATTCATCCTCAAAAATACATTATATTCCTCATTTACTCCCATGTCATTTTATTCAAATTATGCACCATTATGTATAAGAAAAACCGGTTCCCCGGCAGTTGCTAACAGAAACTTTAATTTTATATTTGCCAGTAACCACTCACAAATACATCATGAAAAGAGAAATAGTAAACAGGGCAGCAGACAATATCCGCATCCTATCCGCAGCAATGGTTGAAAAAGCCAAATCAGGACATCCCGGAGGTGCCATGGGCGGTGCCGATTTTATCAACATCCTCTTTTCTGAATTTCTGAACTGGGATCCGGATGATATGACCTGGCGAAGCAGGGACCGCTTTTTTCTCGATCCGGGTCATATGTCTCCCATGCTATATTCAATCCTCACATTGACAGGAAATTTCACCCTCGATGATTTAAAAAGTTTCAGACAATGGGGAAGTATCACCCCCGGCCATCCCGAACTGGATGTAAAAAGAGGAATTGAAAATACTTCCGGTCCCCTTGGCCAGGGCCATACAATGGCAGTGGGTGCCGCAATTGCCGAAAGGTTTCTGTGTGCCCGTTTCGGCGAGATCATTTCACACAAAACCTATGCCTATATTTCAGATGGTGGCGTTCAGGAAGAAATTTCCCAGGGCGCAGGCAGAATTGCCGGTTTCCTTGGACTGAACCACCTTGTCATGTTCTTCGATTCAAATGATATTCAGTTATCCACCAAAACTTCCTCGGTAACGATGGAGGACACAGCCATGAAATACACTTCCTGGGGCTGGCAGGTGATCACAATTGACGGGAATGACCAGGATGAGATCAGGGCGTCCCTGACGAAAGCCACACAGGAAAAGGCACGGCCTACGCTGATCATTGGCAAGACCATCATGGGCAAGGGAGCCCTCGATGCCAACGGAGCCAGCTTTGAAAGGCAGACTGCAACACATGGAATGCCACTGGGTGAATCGGGAGCCTCATTCGAAAAGTCCATTGCTAACCTGGCCGGTAATCCTGCAGATCCATTTGTGATATTTCCCGAAGTGGCAGAATATTATGCCGAAGTGCTGAAGAAAAAATCCGCTAATGCCAGGGCACGAAAAGAAGAGGAAAAGACATGGGAGACAGCTAATCCGGCATTGGCCCAAAAGCTGAGTTTATTCTTTTCAGGAAAAGCACCTGTAATGAAACCCGACCAGGTAGCTCAAAAAGAAGACATTGCCACGCGTGCTGCCTCCGCCAATGTGCTGGGATGGCTCGCTCAAAATATAGAGAATATGATTGTTGCTTCAGCTGATTTGTCGAACAGCGACAAAACAGACGGCTTCCTGAAATACACAAAAGCCTTTACAAGAGGAGATTTCAGCGGCGCTTTCCTGCAGGCCGGTGTAGCTGAATTAACGATGGCATCTATTGCCAATGGTATTGCCCTTCATGGCGGCGTTGTCGTAGCCTGCGGAACCTTTTTTGTTTTTTCCGACTATATGAAACCTGCAGTCCGGCTTGCCGCTTTAATGGGATTGCCTGTTAAGTATGTATGGACCCATGATGCATTCCGCGTTGGAGAGGATGGCCCCACACATCAGCCGGTTGAACAGGAAGCCCAGATCCGCCTCATGGAACAGCTTAAAAATCATCATGGCCAAAGCAGCATGCTGGTTTTACGCCCGGCCGATGTTCACGAGACAACTGTATCCTGGAAACTGGCGCTTGAAAACACAACAACTCCCACAGCCCTTCTGCTTACCCGGCAAAACGTGCCAACCCTGCCCGCTTTTCCAGGATCCACGCGCCTGGCAGATGCTGCTAATGCAGCCAAAGGAGCCTATATTGTCAAAGATGCGGTTAATCCGGATGTGATCCTTATAGCAAACGGCTCAGAAGTCTCCACGCAGATGGATGGTGCACAGAAACTGGAAGCGACCGGTCTGAAAGTAAGGGTTGTTTCCGTTCCATCTGAAGGCCTTTTCAGGCAGCAATCAGCAGAATACCAGCAAAAAGTGATTCCCGATGGGATTCCTGTTTTCGGACTCACCGCAGGTTTGCCTGTGAATCTGATGGGCCTCGCCGGTTCAAAAGGACGGGTATTTGGTCTCGATCATTTTGGCTACTCCGCTCCCTATAAAATACTTGATGAAAAATTCGGCTTCACTGCGGATAATGTGGTGAAAGAGGTGATGATCCTGCTTGGAAGATAGAGACTAGGGACTGGGGACTAGGGACGAGGAAGAAAGTTTTGCAGTTTTGCGTATTCCTTCGTGACCTCAGCGGTAAAACTTGTAAATATTCCCTGTAAAGCCATAAATTCCAAAAACTTCTCTCGCAGACCCTTATTCCTTACTTGTCCCTCGTCCCTTGTCCCTCGTCTTTTGTCCCTCGTCCCTTTTTTTTATGAATTTTTAACTATAATTATAGTATATAATAAATATTTGTAGTATATTTGTACCATCTATAAAATATAATTCAAGTGTCAGGTTATGAAAGAAATTACAAAAGCCCAGGAAGATCTGCTGAAAGCCTTGTGGGAAATTAAGGAAGGTGCCATCAGCGATGTGCTAGACAGCCTTGATGATCCCAAACCTGCCTATAATACAGTGGCCACAGTAATCAAGGTCCTTGAAAAAAAGGGATATGTTTCTCATAAAACCTATGGAAAAACCCATGTATACTTTGCCCTGGTTTCAAAAAAGGATTATGCGCAACATGTGATGAAAGATACATTTAAAGGCTTATTCAATGGTTCTTTGAATCTGATGGTCTCCTCCTTTGTAAAAAACAAGGACGTCAGCCTCCGCGAACTGGAAGAATTGAAGGAAATGCTTGAAAAGGAAATAGAAAATAAAAAACAGTAAGATGCAGATAATTCAATACATACTATTTTCTTCAGTCTGTTTAAGCATTTTATACCTTGCTTTCAGGCTGATATACCGGAATGAGGCAAATTTCGGGCAAATGCGGATATTTCTCATGGGTTCCGTTTTGCTATCCCTTTTGCTGCCGATGAGCAATTATAAAATTGAGGTTTGGAATAAACCGCAAAATACGGTCAGCATCCATCAAATTATAAACCAGGCCAATGCAGTTAGTCCGGTAGCGGAAAATACTTCTTTGAATATTAACTGGACTGGCATTGCAATTGATATTTATCTTCTGTTTTCTGCTGTTTTTCTGATCCGGATACTCCTGCAACTGATTATTCTGGCTTTCAATTATATAAAATCCCAGAAACTAAAAAGGAATGATTGTGTGTTGCTCTTTAATCACCGATTCAGGAATACCTTTTCATTCTTCGACTGGATCTTTATCGGACCAGAGAAAATAAAAAAGGAGGATCTGGAACACATTATCATTCATGAAAGAATTCATGCTGCCCAGTATCATACTCTCGATCTCATTGTAATTGAACTGCTTACGGCCGTTATGTGGTTCAATCCATTGATCTGGATGATGAAAAACTCGATTCAGCTGGTGCATGAATACCTGGCTGATGAAGGTGCTTTGAATACTGGGATTGACAAACTCAGGTACCAGGCTCTCCTGATCAATCAAATCACCGAGGACAAACTCATCAGTCTTTCTTCAAGTTTTAATCACTCACTCATTAAAAAACGAATGAAAATGATGCTCAATAAAAAATTTAACCGCAGGTCAAATCTGAAGATAATGACCTTGTTACCTCTTGCCGGCTTTCTATTTATACTAATTGCACTCGTTAATGCCCTGGCTCCCCGTGATCTGTCTGCGGCTCCGGCAAAACCATTGAATGTAATGGATTATATTCATAATTCAGACCAATCGAATTTGCTCGTAACACCGGCAGATACCATCAGGACCAAAACGATAAAAATTATTCACAAGCAGGAAGGTTCGGATAGTATTATAAACGAGACTTATGATGTCAGGATAGACGGTGATACGGCCAGAGGCACAAAAATCGTATACTATAACAACAAGAATACAGGTGGAGATACTACACATGTTGAATATGTAATCAGCGAAGATAATCCGGAAATAATGCTTTCTGAAGATCCCGATTCGCTTGATGTGCTGGTAAAAACAAATGTAATGCATAAAGAAAAGATCATTATCACAAAGACCATCATAACGCCCGAAAATTCAGCTTCCGAGGAACTTTCCAATACCCTGATTATCATTGATGGTGTTGAGCATATGGAAAAAAATGCTATTTCATCTGTCGATCCTAATATGATAGAAAGAGTGGATGTAATAAAAGACAAAAAAATGATGAAAAAATATACTGACAAGGATTATGAAGGAGTCATCATTATAACAACGAAGGCTAAAAAGAAATAAGCCTGATCCAATTCTGCAATTCAATTTAAAACACAGATAAACTCGCGTGGCCTTTAGTATTTAAGTAATTTTATGGGCAGGAACCCCTAAAATTGACAAATATGCAAACGCGAAGCCTGTTCCTTTCCTGCTTACTAATTCTGACGTCCATAATCGCTTTGTTTGGCCAGGACCGTACCTCGGGTAAATTATTTACAAGCCGGTCGGAGGTTTTGGCCAAACATGGCATGGCGGCCACAAGCCATCCGCTGGCAACCCAGATCGCCATTGATATTCTGAAAAAGGGGGGCTCGGCAATTGACGCCGCTATTGCTGCCAATGCTTTCCTTGGAGTGGCCGATCCGGGAATGAATGGAATTGGCGGGGATCTTTTTGTCATTGTATGGGACGCCAAAACAGGCAAACTACATGGATTGAACGGAAGCGGCCGGTCTCCGGAAACACTTACTGCGGATTATTTTATCAAAAAGGGATTGAAAAAGATCCCATCGAAGGGACCGCTTGCAGTTTCTGTGCCCGGTTGTGTGGATGCCTGGTTCGCATTGCACAGCAAATTGGGAAAACTGGAAATGGACCAGCTGCTTGCACCTGCCATTGCCTATGCAAGGGAAGGCGTTCCAGTGACGCAGGAGTTCGCCGATCTCGGAAGATATTTTCAACCTATAATGGATACCCTGCGAAATTCCAATTTTAAGGCACTCTATTGTGTAAATAACCAATTACCACAAAAGGGACAGATCTTTAAAAATCCGCAACTGGCCAATACCCTGCAAATGATCAGTGAAAAAGGACGGGACGGGTTTTATACCGGTGTCGTTGCTGAGACTATTGAAAAACACATGAAGGCTGCGGGCGGTTTTCTTACAGCAAAGGATCTTGCTGCTCAGCATGCCGAATGGGTTGAACCGGTATCAACGAATTACAGGGGATATGATGTATGGGAGTTGCCTCCCAACGGACAGGGAATAGCGGTTCTGCAAATACTGAATATCCTCGAAGGTTTTGACATGGCTAAATATGGCTACGGCAGCACTGAGCATATTCATTTTGTTACTGAGGCCAAGCGTCTCGCTTTTGAAGATATGGCCCGTTACTACGGAGATCCGGCTTTTAGCACAATCCCGGTAAAGAAGCTGATCTCAAAGGAATATGCTGCAGAAAGGCGTAAACTTATAATGCCCGACCGGGTGGGAACTTTTCAGCCTGGACCTGTAAATGAAAGCAACACCATTTACCTCACCGTGGCCGATGAAGCAGGAAATCTGGTTTCTTTCATACAAAGCAATTACTCATTTTTCGGCTCGATGGAAGTTCCGGCCGGACTTGGATTTTGCCTTCAAAACCGGGGATCCGGATTTGATCTGACCACCGGTATGGCCAATAGTTATGCCCCGGCCAAACGACCGTTTCATACCATCATTCCGGCATTTGTAACCAAAGACGGTAACCCCTTTCTCAGTTTTGGGGTAATGGGTGGCGACATGCAAACCCAGGGACATGTTCAGGTTCTCCTGAACCTCATTGATTTTGGTATGAACCTGCAGGAAGCGGGCGATGCTCCGCGTTTCAAGCATGATGGAACTTTCCCGACCCGTGGTAGAATTTATCCGGGAGAAATCAGGGTGGAATCCGGTTTTTCGTATGAAACAATCCGTGCCCTTATGATCATCGGTCATAAAGTAAGTTATGATTACGGAAACTTTGGCGGATACCAGGCCATCATGATTAAAGACGGAGTGTATTACGGTGCCTCTGATTCAAGAAAAGACGGGCAGGCGGCAGGGTACTAGGGACGAGAGATGAGAGGTGAGAGATGAGAGGTTAAAATATCCATTGATATTTTTACAATAAGGATAACTTATTGTAAATTGAGCAGGTATTCACAAAACGAATAGCATATGCCATGAAACTTGAGAAGGAAATGCGCAATCCTATGACAGATAATCCGAATAACTGGAAAGGTCCGTTCTATTTTAACCGGAAAGATTATCGTCTTATAGTTCCCAAAAGTAATCCTTCAATGGGATGGACTTTAAATTTTGCCAGTCCCTATGCATTCGCGACAATGGCCATTGTTATTGGTATTGTGGTACTTACAATTATTTACGAAAGATAATTGGCAATGCACCGGATAGAACGACTAACCCCGCGAATTGGCCGCAGGTACCTTTTTATAATCGCTGCCCTTGTATGGACATTTGCCGGTAGTTTGTTGCTTTTCAGGGGAGTCCTTCTTTTTATGGATGATAATTACTTTATCTGGATCCGTTTAACCATCAGCATAATAGCAGGAATTCTTTTTTACCTTTTGTTTTTTTCCAATATTTCACGGAAGCACGCCGGCCGGATATCCGGAATGCCGTTGGAAAAGTCTTGCCTTTTTTCCTTTTTCAATATTAAAAGTTATATTCTAATGTCGTTGATGATTACTGCGGGAATTTTGTTGAGAAAATCAGGAATCCTGCCTCCGGTATATCTTTCAGAAATTTATTTCACGATGGGAATCCCCTTGTTTATTTCTTCTTTCAGATTTTATTATGCTTTTGCAGTTTATCCATCCAATTAAATAATATGAAAACAAATCAACTCAAAAAAATGTCCTTAGCCGTACTGGCTATTTCAGCACTTATCCTTGTTTCTTCCTGTGCCGAAAGTGAAAATGTAAAGGACTGCCTTACCGGCAGCACCTATGGATTTCTCGGCGGTTTATGGCATGGCATTATTGCCCCCATTGATTTTATTGCCATGCTATTCAGGGATAACGTTACCCTGTATGCTCAAAATAACAATGGTGCCTGGTATGCTTTTGGCTTTCTGATTGGAAGCGGTGGCTGGGGTTTCCTGGGTGGAAAGGGGCTGGGCCGTAACCGCAGAAAATCGGTCGACTAATTCCCTGTTATCCTGCATTTATTCTTTCCCTGTCAACTATTGAATAGAATAGTTGTTAATTCATTATGCATTTAACTAAAAAACAGGGAATATGAAAATTGCTGTATTGGGAACAGGATCTGTCGGACAGACCCTGTCTGCTAAATTACTGGAACTGGGGAACAAAGTCGTGATGGGAACCCGTAATGTTTCAGAAGCACAGGCACGCACCGCCAAAGACGGATATGGTAACCCCGGAATCGGCGAATGGCTCAAAAGCAATCCGGGTGTAAAACTTGCGACTTTTACAGATGCAATTGTTTTTGGGCAAATAATTATCAACGCCACACAGGGTGGCAAATCTATAGAAGCACTTAAGGCGGGCAATCCGGGAGACCTGGATGGCAAAATTATTGTTGACATTGCCAATCCACTCGATTTCTCAAAAGGAATGCCTCCTTTGCTCATGCCTGATTTATGCAATAACACTTCGCTGGGCGAAGAAATACAAAAAGCATTTCCAAAGAGTTATGTGGTTAAAACGCTGAATACAATGTGGTGCGGATTAATGGTAAATCCGGCCATGATAGGCGGCGGGGACCATAATAATTTTCTTTGCGGTAATAATCCCAAGTCAAAGCTTGAGGTTAGAAAGTTGTTAAACGAGTTTGGCTGGAAAGAGGATAAACTAATTGACCTGGGTGATATAACAAGTTCCCGGGGAACGGAACAGATCCTGCCTTTATGGCTGAGGGTAATGTCGGTCAAACATACTGGCGCTTTCAATTTTAAGGTAGTAGGCTGAACCGGATGAAAGCAGTTTTCTACAATTCATTTGGAGGACCTGAATTACTGCAAGTCGGCAGTCTTCCGGAACCTGTTCCCGGACCAGATCAACTGCTTATCCAGGTGAAAGCGGTTTCCATTAACCCGGCAGATTACAAAATCCTGAAAGGCAACCTTAAAATGCTGACGGGTTCAAAGTTTCCGCTAATACCCTGCAGTGATTTTGCCGGAATTATTAAAGAAACCGGGTCCAATATCAGTGAATTTAGATCCTGTGATAAGGTTTACGGCTTTGTTTCCACTATATCCGGGAAGCCGGGTTCACTTGCCGAATTCGTCGTGGCAAGTCCCGGCCAGGTAAGGAAACTTCCCGAAGGCATGGCTTTTGAAGAGGCGGCAAGCCTTCCCGGGGCTTCACTTACAGCCTTAAACGGTTTGCGCAAAAGCGGGAATCTGTCAGGCAAGTCAGTGCTCATAAATGGAGCCACAGGCGGAGTTGGACATTTTGCTGTGCAGATCGCCCATGCTGAAGGAGCCAGTGTGACAGCCATCTGCAGCACACACAATATTGAACTGGCCCGGAAATTAGGAGCAGACCAGGTAATTAATTATACAAAAACTGACCTGTCGGTGTGGAAAACTAGATACGATGTGATCTTTGATGCTTATGGCCATATGAAACCGGCCAATGTACGCCGGATGCTGAATAAACACGGGGTCTATACCTCAACATTATTTTTTGGGCCTTTAGCTGCTTTTTTGACCCTTTACAACCGGCTCATTCACGGAAAAACTCTCACTTCGGCTAATATGAGTTCAGAAACCGAAGATTTTGAGAAAATAGAGGCACTGTTTAAACAGGGAAAACTGAATCCCTACGTCGAGAAGACTTTTCAAATAGATCAGGCCCAGGATGCCTTCCGGTTTTTTGAAGAGGGCAGGCACCGGGGAAAGATCGTGATCAGGATATAACGATAACGGTGTCACAATGGAGCGTTGAACATAAATTAATTTGCGAGATCTGCAGGATCTGTGATATAGAAGAACTTCAGAACTGCAGAACTTTCCTCCTTGTCCCTCGTCCCTGGTCCCTAGTCCCTTCTTTTAAATTCGAGATAATCATAATTCATGTTTCCATTCTTAACCGTTTTTAATGTGATTACCTGCAAACCTTCCTTTAAATGGATTTTTCCCAAAATATCAGCCTTGTTCCAATGGTGCCATTGCCTCCATGCAATCGTATCCGCATCTTTATAGGTTGATTTAACAGGCATAACGCCGCTTGTGACACTGTCACGCGCCAGGATTTCAATACCTCCGCCCCTGTTGCTGGTGTACATCAGGCCAATTGTGTAATCGCCTGTTTCCTTAACATTTACGCTATACTTTATCCATTCACCCGGCTCAGTCCAGCCAACATATAACTGGTTCATTTCAGGCATTACATCATTGTATGGATTGTCATCCGTACCATTTGTCTTTGTATACGAGATATCCACTCCCTCGTCGATCCTGAACTCGTGAAGGGGATTTCCGTTCACCGGGTTAAGCCTACCGCTTCCATTGTTAATGCTGTCTGTATCGTGATAGGCCACGTTCTCACCCCCCAGATCATAGAACTCGCATTGCACTTTGCCAGGAATTTCCTGGGGTGCACCGGTAAAAGGCTTGCCCCTGTATGAATTACACGATAAAAGGAAGGCCGGAACGATCAACAGGACCATGAAAAAGTCAGAATAGTTTTTTTTCATTTGCAGATATATTAGTAATTAGATTTATGAATTCGGATCATTTTGCAGTGCCTGACAGTGCAGCAGTTTTCAATAATCTTTCCTCAAACAATTCCTGGTTTCCACGTAAACAGATTCGCACATTCGGTTTCTTGTCCTTTACAATCACAATCTGCCCATCGGTATCCGGATCACCTGTTTTTATTTCTATATTCTGTTGCTGCCATTCTGTACATACATCATTATCGCAGTAAATTTCAGCCGCCACGAGATCCCAAACCGGCGCCTGATCCTCGGTATCGCTGATTTTAGTGTCAGCATGATAATATGTGATCCAATTGTTAAATAGGGAAGATAGTGATTTCCCAACCACGCCTGACTCCCGGTTATTGTATTGGCTAACCACCCCCGATTTTAACAGAACCGGATGCGGACCATGTAAGGCCGTCAGATCGAGGGGTATGAGCGTGATCTGCGCAGCGGAACCAAATACAACTCTGGCCGCCTTTGCATCCACCCAGAGGTTCCAGCCCGCCACTGTGTTTTTTATAGCCGGATATTCGAGATTGATGGCGCCTTTCACATAAACAGCACCATCGGAAACATAAATACCATTTACATATCCTGCCAGCGCAGGCTCCTTAACAAAAGCCTCCGCAATATTAGTCAACGGGCCCAATGCCAGAATGGAGATATCTCCTTTATACTTCTTCAGCAAATTGGATATCACCTCATCCACTTTTTGGGCAGACGGTTTGAGTGTATGCGGGGGAAGTACAAGTCCAAAAGGACGATCAACCGAAGGCTGCCATTTCTCCGGAAAAGCATTTTTGCCCTCCATGGGAATATCAGCACCCTTTACCACCGGAATATCGGTGCGTCCGGTAAGCGCCAGCAACCTCAGCACTATCTCCGTGCCCGTTTCAACATCCGATACACCATGTACAATGGTTATCGCTTTAATATCCACCTCAGGTTGAGCAAGCAGGTAAAGAATTGCCATAAGATCATCTCCCGAAGTATCTACATCGAGAATTACATTTCTTCTGGCCTGTTTTTGATGTGTCGGGTCATTTACCGGCACATTACCCATAAGGACAAAGGAAAGTATCAGCAGGACGACTTTATTCATATTATACATTTTTGTGTTGCATGATCTCTGAAATCCGGTTCCTTATTTTTTCTATTTTTTCAATTCTGTCTTCCGAATAGGTCCTGATATTTTCATCTGTAAAAGAAAACAAAGCAAGTGATTTTTCATACATAGCAAGACTTTCAGAAAGATTACCCCTCGCATCCTTTAATCTGGCTTCGGCATGGAACAGCTCCGCGAGGATCTCAAGGTGCCCGTTCGTATAATTGTGCTCGGTTAACAGGGTAGAGGTTAGCTTTTCCAATGGAATAAGGTGAAAAAAGGACGCATCCTTTCTGAGAAATGTGAGATAGGCTTCATTCAGCTTTTCCTCTGCCTGTTGAAAATTTCCCTTGACAATCAAACCGAGAATGGCCCGGACTAATTCACCCAGCATTTCAATCATGCGAAGAATATAGTCTTTTTGGTACATCGACAATAATTATGATCAAAAATGTTAAATTTATGGGTAAATTAGTAAATAACAGGGTATTTTCCTCAAAAAATCGTGATATGCAATCCAATGCTCAAACTCCGGATGCCTATATACAGGGTTTACCTGAAGACAGGAAAGCAATTATTGAGTCCTTAAGGAAAGCCATTCTGAAAAATCTGCCTGCCGGATTTTCGGAAGAGATGAGTTATGGAATGATTGGGTATGTGGTGCCACATTCGTTATATCCAAAAGGTTACCGTTCGAACCCGAAGCTTCCGTTACCATTTATGAACGTGGCCTCGCAAAAAAATCACATTGCCGTATATCATATGGGGTTGTTTGAAGACAGACTGCTAAATTGGTTTAAAGCAGAATGGCCATTATACACAGGAAAAAAACTGGACATGGGAAAAGGATGTATCCGCTTTAAGAAACCGGAGGATGTACCGGTGGAATTAATCGGAAAGCTTGCATCAAAATTGACGCCTCAGGAATGGATTATACTATATGAAAACGCATACGGTAAAAAATGAATCCCAAAACTCCTCTTTATATATGGAACCCCTGGTTTTAACTGACAAATCGGTCTACCCCGACGATGCCTTCATCTTCTCAAAAATTGGCATCAACAGAGTATACTGGGAAAATCTGCTTAAATCTATCCGCGAATTGTATCCCGCATCGGAAGAAGTATGGAAATACTATAATGATGGTAAGAACTGGCTGTTCAGGGTTATTTTGAAAAAGAAGACCCTGTTCTGGATTGGGGTGCTCGAGGATACTTTCAGGATCACTTTTTATTTCGGGGATAAGGCCGAACCGGTGATTGAAAAAAGCAGTCTTCCTGAACACATAAAAGCTGAATTCAAAAATGGAAAACGTTATGGCAAGATCAGGGCAATAACCATTAAGGTGAAAAGCCAGGAAGATGTTGAACATGCCCTTATCGTTGCAGGAATTAAGACGGCAATGAAGTAGACCCCCACCCCGTCGGGGTGTCCTTGCATATTACACTGAAATTAAATATATTCGAAACCTACTCACAATAATCCTGGTTGGAATGGAAAAATGGTGGTTTTTACAGAAGGAAGATGTTGCAGGCAAGCTGAATACCGATATAAACCAGGGACTTGTTTCAGATGAGATTACGAAAAGGCAGGCACAATACGGGCCAAACCAGCTGGCCGAAAAACCGGGAAGATCCGTCTTCGCTCTTTTCTTTGATCAATTCAAGGACTTTATCATCTGGGTTCTTATTGCAGCGGCTCTTATTTCAGGTTTTCTGCAGGAATGGGTGGATGCACTGGCTATTATCTGTATTGTCATTGTCAATGCCATTCTCGGCTTTATTCAGGAACACCGGGCAGAGAAATCGCTGGCTGCCTTAAAAAAAATGTCATCGCCAAATTCAAAGGTCATTCGCGATGGCCATCAAGAGGTAATACCCTCAGAGGAAATCGTTCCTGGTGATCTGATCGACCTGGAGGCAGGTGATAATATTCCGGCAGACGGACGAATTGTATATGCCACTGGCAATTTCTCAACCCACGAGGCAAGCCTTACTGGTGAATCCACATCGGTTGACAAGATCACGGGCCGACTTGAGAAAAAAGACACTCCTCTTGCCGATCGCATTAACATGGTATACCTGGGCACTTCGGTGGTTTCAGGAAAGGCCCGCGCAATTATCACCTCCACCGGCATGCAAACCGAACTTGGAAAGATTGCCGGCCTCATCCAGGGAATTGAAGACAATACCACTCCGTTGCAGAAAAAGCTGGAGGAATTCGGCAAGATAATTGTTTACATTTCATTCTTTCTGGTAGGTGTCATTTTTCTGATGGGTTACCTGCGCGGAGAGGAACTGCTCAATTTATTCCTCACGGCTGTAAGTCTGGCCGTAGCTGCCATACCCGAAGGACTTCCTGCTGTTGTAACCATTGCCCTCGCTTTGGGAGTGCAAAGGATGGTAAAGCGACATTGTCTTATCCGGAAACTACCCTCCGTGGAGACACTAGGCTGTACATCAGTGATTTGCTCGGACAAGACTGGTACCCTTACAAAAAATGAAATGACAGTTCAGGTCATATACCAGGGTGGTGAATATTTCAACATCTCGGGTATCGGTTATGAGCCAGCCGGAGATTTCCTGTATCATGACAAAAAGATTGAACCGGCAGAATATCCCAGTTTAGTGAGGCTGTTGAAGGGTTCCGTATTATGCAATGGCGCTCATCTTACCAGGGAACCAGGTGGATACCGTGTAATCGGTGACCCTACCGAAGGTGCCCTGCTTACGGCTGCTGCAAAGGCCGGCCTTCATAAAACAGCGCTTGAAGAAAACTATCCCTTTTATGAAGAGCTGCCTTTTGATTCCGACCGCAAGCAAATGACCATTCTGCGACGGAAGGGGGACCGCCATGTGGCTTTTGTAAAGGGTGCTCCGGATATTCTTCTTTCCAATTGCACCTCGGTGGAAGAAAACCAAAATGTACTGCCACTGGATGGCAAATCCAGGAAAAAAATCATAGAGGCCACAGCAGGTTTGGCTGACAAGGCCATGCGCGTACTGGCTGTTGCCTACCGAGAAATGGATACAGTACCTGAAAAACCAGATGCTTCAGACATCGAAAGAGGGCTTACTTTCCTGGGACTGATCGCTATGATAGACCCGCCACGACCAGAAGTGAAGGTGGCCATGCAGGAATGCCGCAGTGCAGGCATCCGTTCGGTAATGATCACAGGTGATCACAAAAATACAGCAGTAGCAATTGCCCGTGATCTCGGATTTTATGAAAAAGATTCACAGGCCTATACAGGTGAAGAACTTGATCAGCTTACAGATGAAGAATTCCGGAACAATGTGGACAAAACCGTTGTATATGCGCGGGTATCCCCTGAACACAAGATGCGTATCGTAAAAGCATGGCGCGACAGAGGAGAGATTGTAGCCATGACAGGTGACGGAGTAAACGATGCACCGGCGCTGAAGGAAGCTGACATCGGCGTGGCCATGGGTATTACTGGTACAGATGTTACAAAGGAAGTATCTGAAATGGTCATCACCGATGACAATTTTGCATCTATTGTAGCCGCTGTAGAGGAAGGCCGTGGAATATTCGACAACATCAGAAAATTTATCCATTACCTCCTGTCCTGCAATGTAGGTGAAATACTGGTGATGTTTGTCTCCTCCCTGCTTCTCCTTCCGGTGCCCCTGCTCCCTATTCAGATACTCTGGATCAACCTGGTGACAGATGGCCTGCCTGCCCTGGCATTGGGAGTGGATCCCGTGAATAAGAAGATCATGCAACTGCCTCCCCGTTTGAAAAATGAGGCGGTGGTTACCCGTCAAATGGGTATTCTGATCATAGCCCAGGGTATATTTATTGCCTTCTGCAGCCTGCTGGCATTCTGGCTTGTATTGAAAGTCGAAAACGAAGGAATCGACAGGGCCCGTACAGCCTGTTTTATTGTTCTTGCCTGCAGTCAGCTGTTTCATTCCTTTAATTGCCGGAGCCAGCGTGATTCCATTTTTACGCTTGGTTTTTTTACGAATTCCAAACTGGTAGGCGCTACCCTGATTTCCTTTTTGCTTCAGATATCGGTTGTATATGTTCCCGCCCTCCAGGTTATATTTAAGACACAATCCCTCACAGGATCAGACTGGATACTCGTACTTGTAATTTCTTCTTTCCCCTTGCTGGCTATGGAGATTGTAAAGCTTGTCGCCCGTTTGGTCAGAAAGAAAAAATGAACATACTTTAAAATTTTTCGTATCGTTCTATTATTGAAATGTTGGAATGAATCATGTTATTTTCCGGAATATGAACGTTTTCCCCGTTTACAAGCGCCTGTTTTTAGTATTACTAACAGTATTTTGGGCGGTATCTGTCCTGCAGAATCTGCAGGCACAGACCAGCCCTCCGAAATACCAGCCTCCGGAAACACGGATACTCTTTATTTTTGATGCTTCTCAAAGCATGGCAGTCACATGGCAAAAGCAATCCAAGATTGCCATTGCCCGAAAGGTATTGATTAACATCATTGACAGCCTTGAACATGTGCCCAATGTTCAAATGGCACTCCGGATGTATGGACACCACAGCCCGGTTCCTCCGCAGGATTGCAGTGACACCCGGCTTGAAGTTCCTTTTTCTGCCGGCAATGCCTCAAAAATACGGCAGCAGCTACGTTATGTCATCCCTAAAGGAACCACCCCAATTGCCCACTCCCTTGAACTGGGCGGAGGAGATTTTCCTGCCGGTTGTGAAGATTGCAGGAATATTATTATTCTGATCACAGATGGAGTGGAAGCCTGTGATGGTGACGCCTGTGCAGTATCGCTTGAACTGCAGAGGAAGGGCATCATTCTGAAACCCTTTGTGATCGGGATAGGAATTGACGAAAACTTCAGACAAACCTTCAACTGCATCGGCCGGTTCTATAATGCCGCACAGGAAGAAAAATTCGGTGAGATTATGGATGTTGTGATTTCCCAGGCATTAAATGCAACCACAGCCCAGGTGAATTTGCTGGACATAAATGGCAATCCGACCGAAACAAATGTTAACCTGACATTTTATGACAACTCTTCCGGGAAGGTTTTGTATAATTACATCCATACCCTGAATCACCGGGGATTACCTGACACCCTTATCCTCGACCACCTGCCGGTTTACAGGATGCGGGTGAATACACTGCCACCGGTTGAAGTGACCAATATAAAACTACTGCCCGGAAAACACACTATCATTGCAGCCGATGCACCACAGGGAACATTACTGATTAAGGTAACTGACCCTGTGCAGTATAAGGGCCTTGAATATATAGTGAGGAAAAGCGGGGACATGAATACGCTCAACATGCAGAAAGTATATGAAGAGGAAAAATACCTTGTTGGAAAATATGATATTGAAATTCCGGTATTGCCCCGGATCAGTCTTCATGACGTGGAAATAAAGCAAAGCCATACTACCACCGTGGAAATTCCAAGACCTGGTATGATCACCATACTTCGCACATCAACCGGATTCGGAAGTATTTATTGGCGCAAAAATGACAGGCAGGAAGAATGGGTATATAACCTGAACACAGCCACAAAGAACGAATCACTGCAAATGCAGCCGGGAAAATACAGGATCGTATTCCGGGCTTTAAATGCAAAGCTTACCCTGTATACAATAAACAAGTTGTTTGAAGTGAGATCTGGCAGTTCGGAAGTGATACAGCTTTATTGAGTGACAAGTGACGAGTGACGAGTGACAAGCAACAATAACACGCAATTACCGACTTGAAAGTCATGAGTTGTACCTGCTTATTGTCCCTTTTCTTCTTTCCCGTCACTCGTCACTTGTCACTCGTCACTAATTATCCTCTTATAAACAAGGCCTTGATCATATGCGGAATCATGCTCGGATTCTCGCGTAGCCGACGCGTGGAATAATTAAACCAGTCCTTTCCGTAAGGCACATAAACCCTCATCGTAAATCCTTTATCAACAATGGTTTTGCGTAAGTCGGGCGTTACTCCGTATAACATCTGGAATTCCACCCGGTCCTTACTGAGATGATCCCTTCCAATAAGTTCATAAGCGCCATCAATCAGTTTTCTGTCATGGGTGGCAATAGCTGCATACATATTATGGCTGAGCATATATTCCAGTGCCATCAGGTAATTCCTGTTTATCTCATCCTTTTCTTTAAAGGCCAGTTCTGCCGGCTCATTGTAAATTCCTTTACAAATGCGGATGTTGATTTTGCCCCTTCCCTTGTCAAATTCTGCAAGGTCTTTCAGATCATCGAGTGTGCGCTTAAGATATGCCTGTAATACAAGGCCAACATTATCAGGAAATTCATTCAGCAATTTCTTGTACAGATCAATCTCCATAGATGTACATTGCGAATCTTCCATGTCGATACGAATAAATCTGCCATGGGATGCCGCTTTGGCAACGATCTCCCGGATATTTTCATAACACATTGTAGGGTCAAGCAGCAGGCCAAACATGGTTGGCTTTACTGAGAAAGAATTGTCGAGGTCCAGTTGCACCGACTCTTCAATAAGTTTAATATATTCCGTCTTGTAGTATTCGACCTTTTCAGCCCTTGTCAGAAACTCTCCCAGCAAATCCATGGTGGCTTTGATCCTCATGGTGTTGAACTTCCTGGTTACCTTAATTGCATCAGCCAGCTTTTCTCCTGCAATATACCTCTTGCTGAAAATCCAAACGAAATTTTTAGGCATGTACTGCAAAAGACCGACGATCAACCTGTTTATCATTTTCTGTGATAATTTTAATTCACCTTTCCACCCACGGTTAAAAGGCTAAAATTATCATCATTTGCTTCTTCAAAACAGGACAATTGTCATAACAGGCACTGCATGAACATGAGATATATCATGCCATATATAAAGACAAATCGTGGAGACAAGGCAATGCCTTGTCTCTACTGTATAATCATCTTACCCTGATACAGGAGTCCCTTCCCCTGGATCATGATGTGATAAATACCTCTGGATAAATTCTGCACATCAAAACTTTCAGGAACAGAGGAATCACTTGAAAATTGACGGATAAATACCGTCTGCCCCTGGTTATTGATTAACCGCAGCATAAGATCGTCCTGGCCGGCCCCGTTGATCTTCACAAAGAACAAACCATTGCCGGGATTGGGATACACAGAAACATCGTTTCTATCTGCCAGGTTTTCGCTGATTCCGGTTTCCAGGTTGATCGAGACTGTCTTTGCCGACTGGCAATCGTTTTGTCCGGTTACCGTAACTGTATAAACACCCTTTTCAGTCACTGTGTAGGATTGATCCGTTGACCCGTCCTGCCATTCATAAGACTTATTGCCAGCACCGGCATCCAGCACATGGGGCAGATCAACAGTCAAAACACCATTTGCATCGCCAAAGTCAATCAATGGACTGGGCAGGGGATTAAATTGTGAAGCCAGCGTATCGTTCCAGGGTTTCATATCGGCAGTAAACACTGTATAGAATGTCACCTCACAAGCATCTGTATTATAAATTGTTACAGGTGAGGTAAGCACAAGATCGATATTGGAATTGGTGACAAAATTTGAGGTTCGGACAAGCGTGTCCAGTGAAATCCGCTCGCCGTTCACATCACAGGCAACATAAATCGGAACGTCCTTACCTATGTTTGAGGTACCCATGTTTCGGATCCTGACACTTACATGTTCAAAATTGCCAGTACATCCCACCGCAGGCAGACTGGTGGAGGTAACTCCTATGTCACTGTAAATTAGGAAAACAGTTACAGTGTCACCATCATAACATGAGGTACGCGTATCCGTTGCTTTTACACTATATTTCCCACTGCGTGTTGCTGTATATAAATGTTCATTGAAATTATCCTGCCATTTATAGGAATAATAAGGTGAGTAGCCTGCTTCAATTTCAAATTTGATGTCCTGAATATTGACTACCTCATCAAGTCCAAAATCAACTGCAGGCTTAGGATAACGGTAAATATTCAACTCTGATGTATCGTTGGATTTTCGTATGTCATTTGCCATGACGGCAATGGCTCCGAAATGGTAATCGGCTGTATCCATCAGATCAAGTTCTCCTGAAAATGTATGTATGACTGATTTTCCCGGGAACAACGGTGCAGACAGATCGAATGATTCATTAACCGGGGAATCTGTATTCAATTGATACTGAACATCAATATGTTGTCCGGATGGCACGGTATCTGTACCTGAATTTAAGATGCGCAGGGAAACAGGTTCACCTGTGGTAAAATGGCAATCAGAAACCGGGGATGAAAAACCATCTGGTCGGACATCTCTGATTTTCAACCATATAAAAGCCGTGTCGGCATTTTCACATTGGTTCCCATCCTTCACCCGCACCCAGTAAGTGCCGGATTGGTTGATCTCCCTGGTTTGTGTGATCGCTTCATTATCCCAGTTATAAAGAATAAATCCGGGACCGGCATCCAAAACATAGGATAGGGCTTTAACTGTTGTATCCGGGCCGATATCCACAAGCGGATGTCCAAAGATTTCAATGATTTTATTCAGTGTATCATTATGTTGAATGGTATCCCCGCTGAAAGAAGCAAATATTTTAAAATGATAAAGACCTTTTCCGGATAAATCGACAGTGCTTTTCGACAGGGTATAATCTACCATTTTATTCGAATACAATGCACCGGAAAGAACTATCGTATCACGGACAGGAATCCCTGTATTCAGGATGTAACCCAATCCAACTTTGGTTCCGGAAGGTATGCTGTCAGTTCCGAAATTGCGGATACGGACCTGAACGTTTTCATTTTTACTCAGCCCACAATCATTATTGGGCGAAAGAAGGCTTTCTACTCCCACATCATTGAAGAGTAACTGAACATAACTTGAATCATATGATGTACAGCCATTTCCACGGGCATCGGTAACCAGCACATGGTACCATCCGTCACGTTTCACATCATATACGGGATTTGTACTCAGATCATTCCATAAATAAGTCATAGGTGTCATTATAAAATGGCCTTATAAATACTGTATCTGGTTCACGGGTAGAAATGGTGTCGGTGAGCATAGTAAAAGGCCTGGCCAATACTTCAAAATCCAGTGAAAGTGTATCGTTCATGATCCCATAAAAATAGGGATCATCCTCAATCAGGGTATAGGCAGTAATATTATAATTGCCGGGTGCATCATGGTATACCAACGTGCTGAAAGTATGCTTTACAGTCTGGCCAGGTAAAAGATCATTTTCCAGGTTGAATGTGTCAGTCTCCATATGCACCTGGTTGAAATCATATCCCACAATAACGGGATTCTCCTTTTTAACCGGATTGAGGCCGAAATTACGGATTGAAACCGTCACCTGGCGGGGATTCAAATACTGGCAACGGTTGCCAAAAGAATCGATTAAGGAGACGCCAATATCCGGAGGAGCCCCAAATATGCTGAAATCATCAAGAGCAAGGCCGATATCACTGCTGTCTGCATCACTGCCAAAAGCAAGCCTGAACTTCATAGATAAAGCATTTGTAATGTTTTTTGGCAGGATCTGGCGGGCTGTAATCCAACCGTCGGTAAGTCCAGACCATCCCTGTGTATGTAAGGACTGAACGGACCCGTTATACCAATTCCATCCGGTAATCAGGGTGTCCAATAACTGCCAGGTTTGACCATTATCGGTTGAATAATTCACTGATGCGCCATCCTTATATTTCTGGGATTTTAACCAGTACTTTAATTCAAGTATTTTCCGCTCATGGCTTTGATTGCTGTAACAAACACTTTCAAGGAAGGAAGAATCATTATCAGGATAAAAAGCCAAAAGACGGGTCATCCAAACATGGGTGCCCGATTCGGGAGTAATTCCAAATCCAGGTGCTCCCCACTCCCAGTTTTCCTGCCGGGGAGATACCGGCATCCACAAGCCCCCTTTTGTCTCAAAAGTTTCTGTATGGTCAACCTCAATGGTAGGCTGAACATACAGTGATTTCAACAACGCATCATTGGTGGCATCATCGTCTCCGGCCATTTTTGTTGTGACTGTCAGACTGTATACATCAGCTGCTGAAAGGTCAGCTTTTTTTTTAAACGTATACAGAACACTGTCCCCAAAAGGAATTACCTGCTTTATGGTATCCTGCACAGGGGTGCTGTTACCCAGGGTATATTGTAATGGAATTTCTCCGTAGGAATCCATTGCACCAAAATTCTTCACCATTACGGTTACCGCATCAATATTTGTATGCCCGCATCCGTCAATTGGAGAAATAATCCGGCTGATTCCCACATCCCTGGTGACATAATTGCCGGTAATACTGAAATCATCGATATTCCAGCCTGATAATTGCCAGTAGTCATTGGTAGTTCCGATATTGTACCTGACCCTTACATTTTTTTTGCGTGCAGCCTGGGCGGTAATGTCTACCTCATGCAATTTCCAGGAATCATCAAGGATCATCCCGGTATTTGCCCATGCTTCTTTCCAGGTGTTGCCTCCATCCGAACTGATATCAATGGATACTTCATCATTGATACCAATATTCAGAAAGCGCATGTACCTCAGGGATAAATCATTATAATAGGTAAAATCAAAGGTATCAGAGGTGGCATTGTACTGATCGGTTTCAATATTTTTCTCATAGTCACCCGGGTAATCACCCGAACCGCTCAGATCAGTTCCGATTACATTAGAACCGCTATAGGCATAATCAGGATCAGGGTTTCCCTGTGAACCGCCCAATCCCATCGGACTGCCAAGTTCAAATTCTCCATTAAGTATCCAGTTAAAGTCCGACTCAAAATCATCCGATTGCAGGGTCCGAAGGATTGACCGGTAACCGGCGGGTGATTTTTCCTGCGCAAAATAAGTTTGCCCGTTTATGTTGATACCATTAACAGGCACTTTACCATCCACCATATCGCGATGGCCTGCATCCTGTTTGATATCATAAGTGATCCACAAATAAGAATATCCGGTTGGCAGGTTGTAATTGAGGTTTGTAAAGGTGGCCTGCCCTGAAGAGAAACTTACCCCGCTGCCTACCTGGGTATCTTCATTAAATTCGGCGTCCCTTGTAAGAAAAAGCTTCACACCTCCAGATTCAACATCGGCATCGGTTGTATTCAGGGAATTTACTTTGAGCGAATTCAGCGGGAAAGTCCCGGAATTGCCGGTTACCTTTATGTTTACCCTTAAAATTGGATTATTCTTTGAATCTGATCCGATTGGAACGTCACTGGCCTGTTCTACCGATATTTCACTTAATGCCTTTTGTTTGATCCCGGTTTCTATGATCTGAATGTCATCAATACATGTACCCCAGCCCCACTTTGTTTCACCTTCAAAGGCCAGGTAATAGTCTGCTGAAAGATCATTTTCAGGTAACAGGATAATCCGTTCCACCCAATCGCTTGTTGCCAGCGTATACGATTGCAGAAGCTTCCAGGCCGAGGTGACGCTGGTTTTGTAATACACCCTGAGATAATCATGGTAAGTTGGGGGATGTATCCAGTCGAATTGTGCATGGTAAAAATGTAATTCGGGCTTCACTGCAAATTCAAGTGCTGATATTTTTTTTGTCACGAGCTTAGTGGCCTCGCTGTTCATGCTTTGAAAGTGAAACATGGCATTAAAATTTCCGCCATGAGCATGAACCGGTCTCCTTGTATTCGGTATTTCAGGGGATGTCGTGTATCCTCCGTCTGTATATTTCCAGCTAATGGCTCCTTTTACAAATTCCTGCTTCCAGTCCAGCGGTATTTCACCAGATTCAAAACCTTCTGAAAATAGCACAGTTTGACCATATGTGGTTGAAAACTGGACAGTTAGGATTAACTGGATGATAAGGAAAATTCTTTTCATAATGCAGGGTTATGTCAAATATGTTTACGTAAGAATTGCATTTTATGTTGCAACTGGCTTAAATCCTCAATTCCTGTGACCAACACACGGGTATTATTGACGGCTGTGGCAACTTTTGGTGGGTTTTGACGTAAAATGGTATAAAGTTTTTGTGATGATAAAACGTTTATTGGTTATTCTCTCTTTATTGATGCTGCATACTGTTTTGATGGCACAAACCGATACGTTATTCTGGTTTGCTGTTCCGTATTCAACAACCTTGCATGATGCGCCGTTAACTGCCGACCTCACCCTTACAGCTACCGACTTAAACAATAAAACAACCGTTACCATATCACAGCCTTATAATCCGCAGATAGCACCCATTACAGTAGTCATTGACCCTGCCATTTCACTTACAGTAAACGTGAATTTCACCCAGGCCGATCTGCTCAAATTCAGTAATAATCAATATAATACCAAGAGTAACAGCGCCTTGCTCATTCGTGCCGACCACGAGATCACCGCCTATTATGAAACCCACAGGGTAAGAAATAACCCTGCCATCTTTGCCCTGAAAGGAAAAAATGCACTGGGCTATGATTTCTGGACACCCTTTCAGAATCAGATGGCCAAATCATACTTTTGCCAGCACCGATCCTGCTTTCAGCCAGATTATTATTGTTGCTACTGAAGACAATACAATCGTAACGGTCAATTTGTTGAAGGATGCCTTCGGACATGCTGCCGGAACTCCTTTTAATATTACACTCAACAAGGGACAAACCTATATGCTGGTACCAAAAGCAACCGGGACAGTACCCAGCGTTTTGGCCGCAGACCGTTTGGTAGGAACGCACATTACCTCAAATAAGCCAATATCCGTGACACTTGGTGATGATTCGGTACAGAAATCGGGTGCATATGATTATATGGGTGACCAGAGTATTCCCACAGTTAACGCACAGAATAAATCTGTGATTGGTTATGAATATATAGTAATGAAGGGCAAAATCACCGATTTAGGAGGTGGAAATAACGAAAAGGCATATGTGCTGACGACGAAACCCAATACCTTCATTACAGTGACAAGGCGTAATGGAACGTTTGTTACCTACGGTCCATATGCTGCGGGTTTTCAGCTGGCCATTGACATGCTTACGGCCAACAACGACTATTATGTGCATATAAAGGCTACTCAACCCGTTTATGTATTGCACATTGCGGGTTTTGGCGACGAACTGGGAGATGCCATACTGCCCACTATTGACGGATGTACAGGTTCACTTTCGGTTAGTTTTACCCGGTCAAAAAACCAGGCCTTTTACCTTAACCTGATGACAAAGGCCGACGCTATCGACAGTTTTTATATCTCAGTCAATGGCGGACCAGCCACTCATTTTCTCAGTGCAAGCCAGTTTGAACAGGCTGGAACATCAAGCTGGTATGTATTAAAGGATGCCAATAAGCTGATGAGTAATCTTACAATTCCTACAGGATCGGTAACCCGCATCTTTAATACAAAGAATGTTTTTCATCTTGGATATTTTAATGGTGTCACTACCGGAGGTGGATGCGTCTACGGATATTTTTCTGATTATAACGAGCTTGAAGCTTCTGCAACTGTTGAAGACCAGGGCAGCGTTTTCCAGGTTTGCGGGGTTGATTCAATTGAATTAAAAGCTAAAGGCGGGATCAGTTATCACTGGAGCCCGTCAGAATACCTGGATGATCCCAATGTGCAGAATCCGATCCTTCGTCCACCCTATGGCGGATTCAGCCAGGTTTTCACGGTGGATATCGAACAACCCTGTTATGGATTCACTACCACTGCAAGTGTTTGTAATCGTTCCTGAAAGTCCGAATGCCTTTATTACAGTGGATCAGGACAAGGGATGTGCACCGATTTCCATTTCAATGAAAGATGCATCAAAAGGCGCCACGCGATACATTCTTGACCTGGGTGACGGAACACCTTTGCAAATATCCACATCTCCTTTTTTCCTGGATCATGTTTATCAAAATACAACCAATTTGCCGGAAGATCATATTATTTCCTATACTGTGAGTAATGACGGGGGATGTAATGATTTTTACACCGATACGATCCGTGTTTTTCCCCAGGTAACTTCCGATTTTAAATTTGCTGATCTGAATGACACCAGCGTTTGTCATGCATCCACAGTAGGATTCCAAAGTACTTCAACAGGCAATACAGATACTTACCTGTGGAATTTCGGGGATGGATCATCCGATGTGGATACACTTGTTACTCATACTTATAAAAATACCGGTCTGAATGATACCACGTTTCATGTAAGCCTAATCGCTACATCGCCATATGGATGCAATGATACCTCAGCCATACAGAATATCAGGGTTTTTCCGTACATTTTTTCTGCATTTACAATCGATTCAACCCTTCGGTGTTCGCCGGCAGCCTATTTTATAAATCCCAAAAACTCAATTGGCGTAGATACTTTCTACTGGTCTTTTTCAGATGTGCATAAAGCGTATCTCGACAGTGCCTTACTGAAAACCAATAAAGCACCGGTCATTTTTAATCATAAAAATATCAGTCATCCGACGCCGGATACAATTCAGATTGCACTGAATGCGGTAAACAGATTCGGATGCAGCCATTCTGCACCGACCCGGACTGTTGTAATCTATCCGGAAGTGAATTCAGATTTTACTGCGGATAAAAATGCTGTCTGTGATTCAGTGGGTGTTCTGTTTACAAATCATTCTTCGGGTTACAATATCATGTATTCATGGGACTTCGGTAATGGAACATCTAAAAGTGATTCGTCCGTAATACCGTTTACAAAATACTTCTTTAACCGCACCGACGAGGATACCATTTACAATGTCAGTCTTGCAGTGACTTCTGATTATTATTGCCGGGATACGGCAAGTGTTCCGATAACCGTTCATCCCTTTGTGAAGGCAAATTTTGCCGTTGATTACAGCAATAATTGCTCTCCTTTGAATGCAGAAATTGTGAATATTTCAAAGGGCGGTGATCAGTTTAACTGGGACCTGGGAGATGGCAGCCTGTTAACAACCTTTATGCCGGATACCCTGTTGCACAAGTATGAAAATAATACAGACAATGACACCACATTTTATATTCACCTGGAAGCAAAGAACAATGAAGGATGCGTTGATTCAGCATTACGGTCGGTATCTCTTTTTCCCAGGGTAATAGCGGGATTTGGATTTGACAGTCCCGATAAAGGCTGTAATCCCTTAAACGTTGTGTTTAAGAATAATTCAAAAGGGAAAAACCTGAACTACATTTGGGATTTTGGTGACAAGACCTATTCCACGAGTGAGAATCCTCCTCCCAGGCTTTATCAGAACTCAACAGCAAAGGACACAGCCTATTTTGTGAACCTCACCGTGATGAACCTGGCCGGTTGTGACAGCAGCATAACCCATACGGTGAATGTATATTCAAAGGTAACAGCTGATTTTGCAATTGCCCGGCTCGACAGTTGTTCCCCGTTTAAAATAGGGATTAGCAATTTCTCAACAGGCGGAATTACTGATTTCGTTTGGAAATATACACCTGTTGATTCCATTGTAATGCACACCTTTGCGGATCCCGATATACCGCTATACAGGAACCAGTCTGCCCTGCCAGTCAAATACCCGATTGTTTTAAAAACACGAAATGTACATGGCTGCCAGGCTTTCAAAAGTGATACGATCACCGTCTTTCCTGAAATGCATGCCAGCTTTCATCCCGATTTCGTGGCCGGATGCCAGCCGTTGCCGGTGAGTTTCAGCAATCAGACGAATATCATATCAGGTACTTCGTTTTTCTGGGATTTTGATGATGGCAGGTATTCCAATCTGTCTTCCCCGGCCGAACACTTATTCAGCAACACCACAAACATAACACAGCCACATCATGTGCGGCTTGATGCAACTTCACCATATGGCTGCTTTGATGATACACTGGTAACCGTGAACATATATCCGTATATATTTGCCAAGTTCACAGTGGACAAGCCCGCCATCTGTTCGAAGGAACCGTTCATGATTGACCGGACTGCATCGGCAGGCGCAATCAATCATTATAACTGGACCTATCAGAATGTAGGAGGATCGGATGGAGAAAAAGCCGATCCCAAATACAGCTATACCTATTTAAATAAGCACTCTGCCCCTGAAACCCATACGATTACACTTACCGTTACAAACGCTCAGGGATGTGACACATCATGGGCTGAAAATATCACTGTCAATCCGGAGGTGCGGGCAGCCTTCACCCTGGATAAAAGTGAAAACTGTTATCCTTCAACCTACGCAGTTTACAAATAATTCAAGTCCTGCCGTACCGTTAACCTATAACTGGGATTTTGGTGATGGCTCGGGTTCCATAGACAAGGTTCCAACACATGAATTCAAAAATTTCAACCGCACTACCGATCAGCATTTTACAATCACACTCACAGCGACATCACAATATGGCTGTGATAGTTCAATTTCCCGCGATTTGATAGTACATCCCAAGCCATTGGCAGATTTCAGCTTCCCGAAGTCAGTGGATTGCCCGCCGTTTGTTGTTCCATTCTCCAATAATTCGCAGGGTACCAGCCTCACTTATTTGTGGAACTTTGACAATGGTCAGACGAGTACAGAACTGAATCCCGGTGAAAACTTTTACAAACGGCGGATCTGTAATTGAAGAAAATACAATTTCCCTCATAGCAACCACAGCTTATTCATGTAACGATACGGCTACCAGGTCTGTGAGTGTTTATCCGGATGTACAGGCAGATTTTGCAGCTTCTGATTGGAATGGATGTAATCCGTTGTCAGTGAATTTCGATGGAACGGCCACAAATCAAAATGAATATTACTGGTATATTAACGACAAGGTTTTCAGTAATTATGAAGATCCCTTTTACCGGTTTGTAAATGAATCGCCTGATAATAAGACGTATGATATCCGGTTCCAGGCGGTTTCCGTAAACGGATGCACAGATGATACGGTCCGCCAGGTTATGGTTTATCCCAAACCACTGCCGGAATTTCTTCCGGAACCTCAGATACAGGATTTCAACACCACAACCGACATCACAACAGTGGTCATGAATAACCTTACTGTCAACCAGGGCAATTGGAATTATAACTGGGATTTTGGTGACGGAACCACATCTTCCTCCCAGAATGCATTCTTTAATCAGAATTACAAAATCTGGGGAGATATTTCAAATGAAAACCGTATCCCTGTCAGCCTGATCGCCACCAATAAAAACAATTCGCAATGTGCTGATACCATTTTGCATTATGTTACGATCAATCCTCCTAAACCAAAGGTTGATCTGGGGCCGGATATATCAGGATGCATGCCCCTGGCAGTTGATTTTCCGGCAACGACAAAATATAACTATCCCGATAGTTATCAATGGGATTTTGGATATGAAGGACAGACATCTTCAGATGCTGATCCGTCTTCAATTTCCTATGATGCTGCAGGTGTTTATATTGTGCGACTTTCAGTGGAAGGGGACGGAGGAACCAATTGGGATTATAAACGCATAACGGTGTATCCGAAACCGGTAGTGGACTTTTCTTTCACGCCTGATTATGCCTGGCTGGGAAGTCAAACCGAAGATGGAACACCCATCAAATTTTTCAACACCACCCAGGACGGGTTAGATTATTTGTGGGAGTTCGGGGATGGAGAAACAAGCGCGGAATTCCAGCCCGAACATGAATACATGTCAACCGGCACCTTTTATATTACACTGATTGCAGAAAGCGGCGAGGGGTGCCTGGATACGCTTACCCATGAAAACCCGGTTCTGGTTGAAGGAAGGGGCAGGATTGAATTTCCCAATGTGATCACCATTATACCCGGTGATCCGGCAGATGAAATTTACAATCCCGGAGAAGCTGATCCGAGGATATTCAGGCCGGTTGCTGAGGGAATAGAAGAATATCGTCTGGAAATTTACAACAGGTGGGGCGAACTCATATATACCAGTGAAGATGTAAATAAGGGATGGAACGGTTTCATTAAAGATGCACCGGTCAAGCAGGATGTTTATGTCTGGCGGGTAACGGCAACCTTTACCAACGGAACACCATACGTAAAAGCCGGCGATGTAACCGTCCTGGTAACACAAAATGGGAACTAAATGACCTGAATCAAAACCTATGTAAACATATAACGTACAAAATATACCTGCCACCAAATTCATTCATGCGCAAGCTGTTTTATATATTATTGTTAGTCTTGATAGGATTTTCCAAAGCGTTGGCCCAGGATCCGCAGTTTTCGCAATTCTATTCAAACCCGCTTTACCTGGCTCCGTCCTTTGCAGGTGCTGCAGGCGGCAGTCGTATTTGTGCAAATTACCGTGACCAGTGGGTAAACCTTCCTTCCACTTTTACAACATACAGCTTTTCATATGACCATTATTTTTCACATTTCAACAGTGGTTTTGGATTACTGGCATACAAAGATGCTGCCGGAACGGGGCAATTGGGAACGTTGAGCGTGGGCGTACAATATTCCTATAATTTCAAGATTTTTGAATCCATATTTATACGCCCGGGACTGCATTTTTCCTACCGGGAAAACGGAATTGCATGGGACAAGCTGAAGTTTATTGAACAGGTGATGTATAACGGGGGGACCAATACACAACCTGAACCCCTGGCGAAAACCCGTGACGTTGACCTGGCCCTTTCCACCCTGGTTTATACAAAAAGAATATGGGCAGGAGTCACCGCGGACCATCTTTTGCAGCCGAACATGTCGCTGTATGCAGCCGAAACCAAGGGTTCCGGTAAAAATATCTGTATTTGGAGGTATTGAACTGGTGAAGAAAAGCAAGCTGCTAAAGCCACTGTGAAGAAACAATGACACTGGCGTACCTGTTTAAAAAGCAGGGACCTTATTACCAGCTTGACCTGGGTGTATACTGGTTCAAAAACCCGCTTGTACTTGGAATCTGGTATCGCGGAATCCCTCCGTTCAATTCACAGCGAGGGGATGCCTTCATTTTACTCGTGGGATATAAGAACCGGAATTTCAATATCGGCTACAGCTATGACGTTACCGTATCCAACCTCATCGGCCAGGCTCTTGGCTCACATGAAGTATCCATGAGCATCAAATTTGCCCTTCCCCGACGAACCAAAAAGGGTGAGGTTCCCTGTCCCGAGTTTTAATGCACTATCAATTATTCCCACCTTTTTTTTTGTTGTAAGCAATTAAAATTTATATTTGCTACCCTAATTAGTAAATATAAACGCTTTTAAAATGAAAAGACTTCCGCTTATATTGAATATTGTGCTGGCCGTTGCTGTGGTTGCACTCTATGTATTGCATTTTACAGGCATAGGTGCCCCTAAAAAGAAATCAGCATTTGAAGGATTGCCGGCTGGTTCAGCCAATGGCGGCAGTATTTTTTATGTACAGATCGATTCCGTGCTCAGTAATTTCGATATGGCCACTGATCTTTCAGGTGAACTGCGAAAGCAAGTTCAATGCTTCCGAGACTGACTTTCAGGCCAAACAAAAGGCCTACCAGAATGATGTAAATGATTATCAATATAAGGCGCAGCGTGGTCTGATCACCCGTTCAGAAGCACAGGCTGCCGAACAGGAATTATATGCGCAAACAACAGAATCTTGCTAAACTACAGCAGGATCTCAGCCAGGATCTACAGGAAAAGCAGGCCGTGATGAACAGGCAGGTGATCAATGCCATTATGGAATACCTGAAGACAGAACAGCGCACAGCTCAATTATAAATATGTACTTGGAACCTCCTTTGGCGGAAATATCCTATATGCAAACGACAGCCTTGATATAACAAAGAATATCATTACAGGACTCAATGCAAATTACCAGGAAACCAAAAAGAAAGACAAATAATAACCCCGATGTCGTTTGCTGATCACTATTTCAGTAAACAAAAGGGATTTATACCCTGCCCTGATGGTCCTCCATCGGGGCAGCTTCGTTTTATCGTAGTTGTTCCGGCGTGCAGGGAGCCTAACCTGGTTACTGCCCTGGATTCACTCTATAAATGCGATCAACCCCGCGGTCATGTTGAGGTGATTGTTATTCTGAACCTGTCGGAGAATGCAGACCCTGATGATTATACAAAATCACTGGAAACTGCAGATGAGATCAGGGCATGGATGAAGGAGCATTCGCGCCCTGAGTTCCGTTTTATTCTTATTGAAGATCTGAAAATGCCTGTCCGTGACGCCGGGGTTGGACTGGCACGGAAAACCGGAATGGACCAGGCATTATACCGCTTCAATATTCTGAACAACCCTGAGGGATTCATACTTTCGTACGATGCGGATACCCTGTGTGAAAGCAATTATTTCACTGCTATCGAATCGGTTCTGGATGATTTTCCAAATACCCGGGGCCTCAATATTTACTTTGAACATCCGGTTACAGGAACAGAGTATCCGGATACAGTATACCAGGGAATCATTTTATATGAAATGCATCTCAGGTACCTGAACCTCATGACCCGGTTCACAGGATTTCCCTCATGCCCGGCATACAGTAGGGTCATGCTTTGGGGTAAGAGCAGAATCCTATGCACGCGAAGGGGGTATGAACAGGAGGAAAGCCGGGGAGGATTTCTATTTTCTGCATAAGATCATTCCCCTGGGTGAATTCAGGGAAGTCAATACAACCTGTGTAATTCCTTCGTCCCGTGAATCTGACCGGGTTCCGTTCGGAACGGGCGCTGCGATGCGGAAATATGTTGCATCGAATGAATCAACCCTGCTAACCTATGCTCCGGAATGCTTTTATGACCTGAAGATGTTTTTTAGCTGCATTCCTGGATTATTTGTCCTGACAGATGAAGCAACAGTTGAATCTCTGAGCCTGTTTAATGAACCACTGAAGAGCTTTCTGAAGGGTATATGAGGCCATTGATGGTATACGGGAGATCCGGTCAAATTCAGGATCCCGGCAGGCCTTTATCAATCGTTTTTACAGGTGGTTTGACGCCTTCCGGATCATTAAATTCCTCAACTATGCAAGTATCCACTATCCCCAAATCCCGGTTAATAATGCAGTTTCAGTATACATGAAAGAAACTGGAATTTCTTTTTCGGTAAAGGATCCTTCTGCAATCGAACTGCTTACAATACTTAGAAAGATAGAACGGTCCCGGACATAGATTACCCAAAAACAATTACCACAAGGTATTTTTTTGCCACCAAGGCTCCAAGGCACAAAGGATCTCATTGCATTCGATTTATCAGTTTAAGAGAATTGATTCATTTAATCTGCGGAATCAGCGAAAATCTGCGAGAAAAAAAGCCCCTGCATTTTTCTTTGCGTATCTCTGCATCCCCCTCTGAGAACTCTGCGGTTAAAAATTCCATGCGAGCAACGCGAGCATGAATCCACGGGATCAATCATCCACAATGATAAAAATATCTTCATTGTCCTTCTTCATGAGATATTGTTCCCTGGCGAATTTTTCGAGGTTATCATTATTGGTTTTAAGCTCCTGTATTCGTTTCCGGTTTTCTTCAATTTTCTTCTGAAAATAATCCCTCTCCCTGATCAGCTGATTATAATCGCGGTTATTCTTTCTGCGTTCATTCAGATTATTCTGGTCAAACATGAGCATCCACAATACAAAAAGCACGGAGGTCAATATATATTTGTTCCTTAACATATATCCGTATTTTGAATGGTAGAATGTCTTTCCCATTCTGATAAGATATCGGGATAAACCCTGTGCTCGATGCAATAAACTCATGGTACCAATATATTCCGATCAAAAATACGAATTTCCGGAAGCCTGTATAAAAGGATTTATCAACAATGTGCGCACGTATCCAGAAGTAACGTTCAATCAAACGTAATAAATATCATACTTTTACTTTGCAGGGTATACTATTTTTGCATAAAAGGAAATAACTATGTTAGCAACCGGATTTTTTAACGTACCCGAACCACAGAACGAACCTGTTTTAAGTTATGCCCCGGGGACAAGGGAACGGGATGAATTGAAAAAGCAAATCAGGGAATACCGTGAAAATTACACGGAAATCCCCATGTTCATCGGCGGTAAAGAAATTACCACCGGCGAACATGATCGAGATTCATCCGCCTCATGATCACCAGCATTTACTGGGACATTATCACCAGGGAGGAGAAAAAGAGGTAAAAATGGCCATCGATGCTGCCCTTAAAGTAAGGGAATCATGGGCCTCATTACCCTGGGAGGAACGGGCATCCGTATTTCTTAAAGCAGCCGACCTGCTTTCCGGTCCTTACCGTTTAAAAATCAATGCAGCCACCATGCTGGGGCAGAGCAAGAATATTTTCCAGGCCGAAATTGATGCAGCCTGCGAATTAACTGACTTTCTCCGCTTCAATGTAAAATATATGACGGACTTGTATAAGTTTCAGCCGTTATTCACCTCCTGGTGTCTGGAATCGCCTGGAATGGAGACCGCTGGAAGGATTCATATTTGCCCTTACCCCATTTAATTTCACTTCGATTGCAGGCAATTTGCCAACAGTGCCGGCCATACTTGGAAATGTGGTTGTCTGGAAACCGTCAAAGGCGCAGGTTTATTCAGCCAAGGTTATCATGGATGTTTTGCGTGAGGCCGGTTTGCCCGATGGTGTGATCAATATGGTATTTGCCCCGGGTCCTGTCGTCAGTAAGGTCATCCTCACCCATCCATACTTTGCCGGTTTGCATTATACCGGTTCAACCGAGGTCTTTCAAAGCATCTGGAAAACCATTGGCGATAATATTTACAACTATCATACTTATCCTCGTATTGTGGGTGAAACCGGCGGAAAGGACTTTGTGATGGTACATGAATCAGCCGATCCGCGGCCAGGTAGTTACTGCCATCTCAAGAGGGGCATTTGAATACCAGGGCCAGAAGTGTTCTGCAGTTTCAAGGGTATATATTCCCGATGTAATGTGGCCGGCAGTTAAAGAAATGCTGCTGGCCGACCTGGCATCATTCACCATGGGCGGACCCGAGGATTTTACAAACTTTATCAATGCAGTGATTGATGAAGCTTCATTCCACAGGCTGAAAAAAATCATTGAACGCATTAAGCGGGAGAAAAAGGCGAAGATCATTTCAGGAGGAAAAACCTACAAAGGAACTGGCTATTTTATTGAACCCACCGTGGTGCAAACGCAAGATCCCGATGTATTTTGCCATGCAGGAAGAGTTTTTTGGTCCTATCCTGTCGATGCATGTATATCCGGCAAACAAGTTTGTAGAAACACTTGATATTTGCGACCGAACATCCAACTATGCCCTTACCGGATCGATATTTGCCCGCGAGCGTGAAATCATTGAACTGGCTGCCAAGAAGCTTGTCAATGCAGCCGGAAATTTTTATATCAATGATAAACCTACAGGAGCTGTGGTCGGTCAGCAACCTTTCGGAGGCAGCAGGGGATCAGGCACTAACGACAAAGCCGGTTCCTTCCTGAATCTGATCCGCTGGCTATCCCCGCGATCCATCAAGGAAACCTTTGTACCACCGGTGAATTATCGGTATCCGTTTATGGTTGAACGGTAAATCAGGGACGAGGGACAAGGAGGAAAGTTCTGCAGTTTTGCAGTTATGCAGTTCTGCGGTTCTGCTGCCCCGGAGAAATTTTGGTCGTTGAACTCTGTGTTCTCAATAAAGCAAAGCGTCTCTAATTTTTGACCTAATTGTTGATTTAACATCTTAGCGATCTTTACGCAAAACTCCGTGTCCTCTGCGTTAAATTTTTATGCACGCCGCAAGGCGTGCTTTTTTCACAATACCTCCAGCAGTTTTTCCAGCTGGTTCGCCCTTGACCCTTTAATCAGGATATAAAGCCCTTTCAAAGGGTGTTCCTGCAGGTAACTGATCAATTGTTCCACTGTTTCGTAATAAGTGTAACCTGCCCCGGTTACGGCCATTTCAAATGATTTTCCGATGCAGATGACATGCTCCACATGTTTTTCTTTCAGATGATCTATCAATGCCTTATGTTCCGTGTAGGAAGAATCCCCTACCTCCCGCATTTCACCGAGGATAAGAAGCTTTTTATCTTCCCCTGTCATGCAAAAATTCATCAACCGCTGCAACCATACTGGAAGGATTGGCATTGTATGCATCCATGAACAACCGGTTTTTTCCGCTTTCAATGAATTGTGAACGGTTGTTCTGGGGCTTGTAGGATTCAATGGCATCCTTAATATCTTCCGGAGTCACTCCCATGTGGGTCCCAACACAAAAGGCAGCCAATACATTTTCAGCATTATAACCTCCCAGCAGGTTGGTCCTTAATAAATAATTGTGATTGGAAACATTAATATCAAGTTCCAGGAACGGATTGCTTTCTTTGCTGATCACCTGCGGACCGCTTTCACTGTTATAATGCATAACCGGGGTATAACTATCCGGGACAAGATTCCGCACATATTCGTTTCCATCATTGATGAAAATGGTTTTGTGATTGGCCCTCAAATGTTCGAAAAGCTCTCCCTTGGCCCGCGCCACTCCTTCCAGGCTTCCAAATCCTTCAAGGTGGGCTTTGCCCACATTGGTGATAACGCCCATATCCGGCCATGCAATGGCACAGAGGTTCCGGATTTCTCCGGGATGATTGGCCCCCATTTCCACAATTCCCAGTTCAACATGGTCATTCATGGCGAGCAACGTAAGGGGCACACCGATATGATTGTTCAGATTGCCCGTTGTGGCATAGACATTGAATTTTTTCGAAAGAACAGCCTTGCACAATTCCTTTGTGGTAGTCTTGCCGTTTGAACCGGTTATGGCCAGAATGGGTATACCCATTTGTTTCCGGTGAAAGGCTGCCAGGTTCTGCAGGGTAGTCAGCACATCATCAACCAGGTATATGCCAGCAAGCGGTGCTTCTGGTTCTTCATCCACAATGGCGGCCAGGGCACCCTGTTCAATTGCCTGCAGTGCAAATTGGTTGCCGTTGAAGTTCTCACCTTTTAAAGCAAAAAATATGCTTCCGGGGGATATTTTCCTGGAATCAGTTGATACCAGCCTGCTTTGCAGATATATCTTATACAGTTCCTCAATCTTCATATGCAATTATAGCAAAAAAAAGGCCGTTTCAAAAGGCGCAAAAAAGACGAAGTTGCAAACTTCGCCTGGTATTCAGTGCCAGGCGCAGTTTGCAACTGTGCTTGATTACCTCTTTTGAGACAACCCTTATCCCCGGAATTTTCCGTGAACTATTTCTTTTTCCTGGCCGTTGATTGTCCGCCCACCCTTACCATGGCACAACGGAAGCCCAGATCGTCTCTGTGATTGTTCTTCATCAAGGAACCTGCGGGTACCGGGACTGAGCCAATAGGCCCTGTCGCGCCATGATCCGCCTTTATATACCCTTGATTTATCACTGATCAGCGAAGTTTCATAAGTTTCTTTCTGTGAATACATGCGATCAGAATTGGGAGCCTGGGTTTTAGCATCGTTAATCCATTCGGTTCCTTCAATTACGCTTGATTCATAATCGCCATCCTTGTAATTCTTATAATATGCCTTCTTGTAATTCCACCGGTTGATGGCTTCTTCTTCGGTTACATCACGGTATTTAAGTTTGCCAAGACTGTCCTTTTGTGCAACATTGCCTTCTTCGTCGGTTTCCAGTGTCTGGAAAACATTGCCACGGAAAGGATTGAACTCATCTACATCGTTTGAAGTCATGGGCCTGTATACATCCAATACCCATTCGTTTACGTTACCGGCCATGCAATAGAGTCCGAAATCATTGGGCCAGAAAGACTCAACGGGACCGGGAATACTGGCGTTGTCGTTCAGATTGCCTGCAGTACCCATAAGGTCACCACGTCCGCGAACAAAGTTGGCCCGCATTTCACCACGGTCGCTCTTTGAGTCATTTCTCAGGTTGTGGCCATCCCAGGGATATATTCTGCGTTCATAAACTCTTTCTTCGTAGGTATTTCCAATGAGTGCAAGAGCGGCATATTCCCATTCGGCTTCGGTTGGGAGCCTGTATTTGGGCAACAATATGCCATCTTCAACCATAACTCTTCTGTATTCTTTGTTTGGATCGATACTCTTCAGGTTCTGATTGACAAGTCCTTCATACTGACCAGCAAGGTATGATTCGGTATTGAAATTTTCCTCTGCAACCTGGTTTGGATCCGGTTTCAAAATGCCTTCACGGATCAGGATGCCTTCATTTACCCTGTCGGTTCTCCAGGAGCAATAATCGCTGGCCTGAACCCAACTAACACCAACAACAGGATAATCATTATAGGAAGGATGCCTGAAATAATACTGAACATAAGGCTCATTATATGCCATCGGCCTTCTCCATACGAGGGTATCCGGTAATGCTTTCTTATAAACAAGGGGATAATCAACAAATACCCGGCTGATCCAATGCAGATACTCACGATAATCCACATTTTTTACCTCCGTCTGATCCATATAAAATGAACTGACAGTTACCCTGCGTGGATTATTGTTCCAGTCATAGCTCACATCCTGTTCAACACGGCCCATAGTGAACGTGCCGCCTTCAATCATAACAAGTCCCGGACCTGTTTCCTGCTCATTGCCGCTTACTACCTCAAAACCACCGTTCTCAGGATCATTGTAATTCCATCCTGTTGTAGAAGAAACATTGCCTCCACCTTTTGAACAACCGAAAAGCAAAAGTGCAACAGCAGGAATTGCCATAAATGCAGAAAACTTAACTTTCATTTGTCTAAATTTTTATTTTTCAAAAATATAAATATTTTATTTCCTGTTTGCCTGATTTATCAACTATAAATAAGCAGGACACTCAATTTTTTTGATTTTCTTATCATTATACTTAAAGCGGTATAAAAAGGTTACCTCATGTGCCGCCATTTTTGTTGACAAAGGCTGTATTTTTTTAAGATTAACGTCATAACTGTATGAAATATTATAATGTTCCCATGAAATTCCGGCAGAGATTATGAACGATTCATACTGAAAGGACAGATTCTGCCTGAACCAGCCTCCCAGTTGAAAATTATCACCCAGCAGAAATTGTGTGCCCCAAACCAGTTCCTGATTTTGCTTTTGATGTGAAAAGAATATAGCTGGCTCAAGCACAAGGCTTTTGTCCCTCATGTGTTTTGTGGCTACGATCCTTCCGCTTGCAAAGGCAACGTATTTAACGGGCAACCGGCTGTCCTCGAGTTCACTGAAGGAATCATCGGGCCTGGTGACATGGCTTGCAGATACACCAAATGACAGATGCTTATTGTTGCGCGCAATAAAACCAAGGCTGAAATCAGGATATCCCTTGCTGTAATTAACAAAAGTAACCGGTGCGTAGCTATATCCCAGATCATTCAGAATATCTGACCTGAACACAAGCTGATCGGCATTGAATCTTTTAAATACATAAGTTGCGTTGATTCCTGTGCCCACCTGCCATGTGCTGTTGATCTTCAGCAAATAACCATATAACAGGCTTGCCGAAGTGCGGTTAATCACACCGCTTCCCTGCATATCATTTAAAAAGCTGATACCCACTCCACTATTCAATGATTCAACAGGAATAACCACAGTAGCTCCATAGGTGACAAAGGTGGCCGGTATGCCTGGCCATTGATTCCGGTAGGCAAGTCCAACCTCGCCCATGGAAGGCAATGCAGCATACGCCGGATTCACATAGGACATGGTCTGCATAAACTGCGAAAAATGAAAATCCTGCGCTATGCCCTTTAAAACCGGCATTACCAACATAACTATCAAACAGGTCTTTTTAAAAATCACCAGAAAAAGTTAAGGAGTTGTAAAACTATAATATTCTTGTATTGTTTTTAGATTTACATTATAATAATTGTATTTTTGAAACGTTCTTTATTACACTTTATTACCTGTGAACCTTACTATTTCTGCTTCCATAAAATACAACAGCCACGCAGCATGACCCCCCGGACAGTTTTTTATGTTCTCATTATCTTGTTTTTGCATGGGATAAATGCGCAATCACAAGCTGTTCAGAAATCTTCTTTAATAACTCATCGTGCAGGTATATCCGTTTTGTCATCAGGAAAATGGTATAAGATAAAGATTCTTCATGACGGAATTTATAAGCTCACTTATGAAGATTTAAAAAGCATGGGATTTGCAGATCCCTCTGCAGTGCGCGTTTTTGGAAACGGAGGCACCATGCTGCCCATGATGAATTCAGAACGCCGTTATGATGATCTGGTTGAGAATTCAATTTACTTATACAATGGCATTGACGGAGTATTTGGTCCCGGTGATCACATTTTGTTTTATGGTCATGGACCTGTTAAATGGAAATTAAATGCCCTATCGGGCATGTTTGAGCATTCAATGAATTTATATAGCGATGCTGCCTATTATTTTATTACCACGGATGCTGGGGAAGGGAAAAAGGTAACAACGGCGGAAGCCATTTCAGGATTGCCAAACGCCACTTCCACAACATTTAACGATTATGATTTTCATGAAAAGAACAAATACAATTTTTTAAAATCAGGACGGCATTGGTTTGGAGAACGAATAGAGTATTCGGCATTCGATACTACATTCAAATTTGCCAACCTTGTCACTACTTCACCGGTTATTATGAAAGCAAATGCTTTAAGCCGGTCGGCCTTTTTAAAGAACTTTATATTTCGCAACAATGATGAAATTGTCGGATCAATTGCAATCGGTGCAGTTATCCTGAACAACTCCACAGGCATTTATGCCAATCAAAAGTCTGGTCAGTTCAATTTTTATGTGACTGACGACAATGTAAATGTTAATGTCACCTATAATAAGGTAGAAAGTTCAGATGAAGGTTTTCTTGATTATCTGACTGTGAATGTCAGACGAAAACTCATAATGACGGGCGATGCTATGTTTTTCCGCGATAAGCTTGTGACGGGAAGCGGCAAACTGGCCCTGTTTACAATTGAAAATTGTACAGATGCAATACAGGTTTGGGATGTCACCGATTTCTCAAAAATCAGGAAAATGCCAACCGGACTTGAAGGTTCAGTAATTTCATTCAAGGATAATGCAGATTCATTAAAAGAATATGTGGCGCTGAATCCGGCAGGTGATTTTCCAAAACCGATAATTACTTCCACAACAAACGACCTGGGGGATGTACCAAATCAAAATCTGCATGGTATAGGCCCTACGCAAATGCTTATTGTAACTCACCCGCTCTTCCGTGAGGCTGCCGACAGCATAGCCCTGTTCCACCAGCAAAGGGACAATATGACGGTGCAGGTTGCAACTACAAATCAGGTATTCAATGAATTTTCATCCGGCGCTAATGACGTAAGTGCCATTCGTGATTTTGCCAAAATGGTGTATGACCGTTCAACAAACAACCATGACAGACTTAAATATCTTCTGCTTTTTGGAGATGGTTCTTATAATAATATGTCACAGGCCAGTGGTAACTCCAACTTTATCCCCACATACCAATCCGATAACTCTTTGAATACATCGGCTTCCTATGTTTCCGATGACTTCTTCGGTTTTATGGGTGACGAGGAAGGCGGATCCGAAACCATGGAGGAATTTTCGCTCGACTTGGGCGTAGGACGTCTTCCTGCTAAAAACCTGGAAGAGGCATTAGTATTGCAAAGGAAGATCTCCCACTATAATATAAAAGCTAACCGGTTGGATTGGCGGAATAATATCCTGTTCGTGGGCGATGATGAAGATGGCAATATTCATATGAGCCAGGCCAACGGACTTGCTGATTGGGTCAGAAAAACATACCCGCAGTTTGTTGTGAAGAAAGTAATGCTTGACGCTTATAAGCAGGAATCCACATCTACAGGGGCAAGATATCCTGAAGTGAACCGCATCATTACAAATGACATTCAGAAAGGCATACTTATCTATAATTATACCGGTCATGGCGGCGAAAGGGGTATGGCTGCAGAGCAGATACTGATGCGCGAAGATCTTGTAAAACTGACCAATTCGGGCAATCTTCCCTTGTTTGTCACTGCTACCTGTGAGTTTAGCCGCTTTGACGATCTCACCGATGATGAAGGGACACTGATTGAGAGCACATCAGCGGGTGAAACTTCGCTTCTCAATGAAAACGGGGGAAGTATTGCCCTGTTGTCAACCACCCGTATTGTTTATTCCGACCGGAATCATTATCTCAATACAAAATTTTATCATGTTGCTTTTGAACGGGATGAGGATGGAAATTACTACCGTTTGGGAGATATTATCAGGATGACCAAAGATTCCTCAGGCGTACAACGCAACAAACTGAATTTTATCCTGCTGGGAGATCCGGCACTGGCTCTCGCAGTTCCGGAATATAACGTGCAAACTGACTCAGTTAACGGATTCGAAGTATCAGCGGTGATGGACACACTGAAAGCTTTTTCGCACGTGCGGATTTCAGGTCATCTTGCAGACATCAGCAATCAACCGATGAATTATTTTAATGGTACAATCTATCCTTCCGTTTTCGATAAAAATCTTCAGATAACTACGCTGTCCAACGACCGAGGTGATCCCTTCCAGTTTGAAACACAGGAAAATCTCCTTTTCAAAGGCAAGGCCAGCGTTAAAAATGGTCGCTTTTCCTTTGACTTTATGGTACCCAAGGATATCACCTACAGTTTCGGAAAGGGAAAAATTGTCTACTATTCTGAAGATTCAACTATGGATGCCAATGGATATTTTAACAAGTTTATTATTGGAGGTACCGATACGGATGCAGTGCTGGACGTTGAAGGTCCGGATATTTCACTGTATCTGAATGACAAGTATTTCCAGGATAAAGGCATTACCAATCCAAATCCCGTCATTTATGCCACCATATCCGATGTCAGCGGAATAAATACAGTGGGAAATGGCATTGGACATGATATTACTGGAGTTATTGACGGAAAAGTATCTGAACCCGTTATTCTCAATGATTACTTTGAATCCGACCTGAACGATTACAGTAGCGGCAAACTTTCCTATCCCATGTTCAATCTGTCGGAAGGATGGCATTCACTCACGGTGAAGGTGTGGGATATTTTCAATAATTCAGCTGAAGAAACGATCGATTTCCAGGTTATCCTGGGAGAAAATCCCGTACTTTCAAATGTTTATAATTATCCGAACCCGGCCAGCGATGTTACATGGTTCAAATTCGACCATAACAAGGCAGGCGAGGAACTTACCATTTCCATTACGGTGTTTGATATGGAAGGACGGCATGTCACCGATATCCAGGAAACTGTTTTTGCAGGCGGATTCAGTTCCGAACCACTGGAATGGGACCTGAAAGATGCAAACGGTAATTATTTGCGGCAGGGAATTTATCCTTTCCGGATAAGAATTACTGATAAAAACGGGCGATTTGCGGAGAGCATCAAGAAACTGGTCGTCGTCAGACAATAAAATACGAAGAATCTTGTTTAATTGAATACCAACTGAACCAGAATGCAAACAGGGTGGCCTGTTTTATTTTACTATAATTATTATAACTTTGTGCCATTAAAATTCAAAATAATGATTTTAAGAAGATTAACTCTTGCCTTTCTTTGTTTATTGGGATTTGTAGTCCCGGCTTTTCCCCAGGGTTCGGGTACAGTAACTGGAAAATTACTGGGCTCTTTAAATGCAATTCAGACGACGGTGCCGTTTTTAACAATTGCTCCTGATTCACGGGCAGGTGCCATGGGTGACCTGGGCGTGGCAACAACGCCGGATGTGAATTCCCAACACTGGAATGCAGCAAAATATCCATTTGTTAATGGCAAGGTAGGGACTTCAATTTCATACACCCCCTGGCTCAGATCACTGGTAAACGACATTAATTTATTATACCTCACCGGTTTTTACCGTTTTGACGAAAAGCAGGTTGTAAGTGCCTCACTGCGCTACTTTTCGCTGGGTGAGGTTATCTTCAGGGATATGGAAGGAGTTTTGGTGGGTAATTATAATCCGAATGAATTTTCAATCGATGCAGGATATTCAAGGTTATTTTCCGATTATTTTTCCGGCGCCCTTACAATGAGATTTATCCGTTCAGATATTACGGGTGGCGGAAGCATTGCCGGACAACAATATAATGCCGGATATTCGTTCGCGGCTGACCTTGGCTTTTACTATCAGCACCCCATGGATATTGGCAGACAAGCCGGAGAATTCGCATGGGGCGTGAACTTTTCAAATCTCGGTACCAAAATATCTTACACAGAAGGATCGGATAAACAGTTTATTCCCGCAAACATCAGGATCGGGGCCAGATATTCACTCGACCTGGATGAATACAATTCACTTACAGCCTCCATTGATTTAAATAAACTGCTTGTACCTACACCCCCTATTTATTATGTGGATAGCTTAGATGCCAATGGCAATCCGGTTATCCAGTATGGAAAGAAGGCTCCTTCATCCATTCCCATGAGCTGGATCCAATCATTCTATGATGCGCCCAATGGCTTCGAGGAAGAAATAAGCGAGATTATGTTTTCAGGTGGACTTGAATACTGGTATCGAAAACAATTCGCAATACGTGCCGGCTATTTCCATGAAAGCCAGAATAAGGGTAACCGCCAGTATTTTGCCTGCGGAATTGGAATGAAACTGAATGTATTTTTTATCGATTTTTCGTATCTCATCTCCACCTCCGGGAGGAGCAATCCCCTTGCCAATACCATGCGATTCACACTGGGGTTGAATTTCAATGAAAAATGATGATCCTGAAATGGATATCCGGGTAGGCTTTGGTTTCGATGTGCACCCACTTGCCCCCGGACGAAAACTAATCCTTGGCGGGGTTGAAATCCCACATGAAAAAGGCTCAGTAGCCCACTCCGATGGCGACGTGCTGATCCATGCCGTTTGCGATGCATTACTGGGAGCAGCCAACTTGCGCGACATAGGTTTTCATTTTCCTGATACTTCAAACGAATTTAAAGACATAAGCAGTCTCATCCTGCTTGAACGCACAATGGAACTGATGCGTGAACACGGATATAAATTGGGTAATGCCGACATAACGCTGTGTCTCGAGCGGCCCAAAATCAAGGATTATGTACCTCAGATGGTCAAAAATCTTTCCAGGGTGATGGAAATAAGTATTGATCGTGTCTCAGTAAAGGCCACAACCAATGAAAAAATGGGATTTGTGGGAAAGGAAGAAGGAATGACGGCATATGCGGTTGTATTGATATCCAGGGTGGCATGAGTCTAGTAGTTGTCCTTGGGGCAAGTCCCAATCCCGACAGATTTGCATATAAGGCCGTTCGCCGGCTGATTCGCTATGATCATGAAGTAATTGCCATTGGCAAGCGGGCCGGTAAGATCGAGGATACCCCGATCATCAACACCCAGCCAGAGATCACCGGTGTGCATACCGTTGTAATATATCTCGCCCCATACCACCAGGGAGAGATCTTTGATTATGTTCTTTCTCTTCGGCCGAAGCGGGTGATCTTTAATCCCGGAACGGAAAGTCCTGAATTCGATGAATTCCTCGAAAGCTACAACATTGAGATTGTGCATGATTGCACCCTGGTTATGCTCGCTGAAAACCGGTTTTAAACAGGGACCAGGGACTGGGGACTGGGGACTAGTTAGTTAATGCAAAATAGGAAAGCAATTTCAAGCGGAACTGTAAAACCGCAGAGCTGCAAGACTGACTGCAGAACTGCAGAACCGCAAAACTTCTTGTCCCTAGTCCCTGGTCCTTAGTCCCCAGTCCCTAGTCCCCAGTCCCTTCTTTAATTTTGCATTTAAAACAGAAGTCATTACTTTTGATGCCTAAACCAATTTCAGCAAATATGAAAGCATATGTATTTCCGGGTCAAGGGGCACAGTTTGTAGGAATGGGCAAGGATCTGTATGAGAATTACCCCGAAGCAAGAGAATTATTCGAAAAAGCCAATGATATACTCGGGTTTCGTATTACCGACCTGATGTTTGCCGGTACGGATGAGGATCTAAAGCAAACTAAGGTAACACAACCCGCCATTTTCCTTCATTCAGTGATTCTGGCTAAAGTTCTGGGAAACAGTTTTCAACCTGAGATGACAGCAGGTCATTCCCTCGGGGAATTTTCGGCTCTTGTAGCAGCAGGTGCCCTGTCGTTTGAAAACGGACTTTTATTGGTTTCAAAACGTGCAATGGCCATGCAAAAGGCCTGCGAAATCCAACCCTCCACCATGGCAGCAATTCTGGGACTGGAAGATGAAGTGGTTGAAAAGGTATGTGCCGGAATCAATGCAGTGGTTGTACCTGCCAATTACAACAGTCCGGGCCAGATTGTTATCTCCGGTTCAATCGACGGAATTGATACTGCTATTGAGCAACTCACTGTTGCCGGGGCCAAAAGAGCTATTAAGCTGCCTGTAGGCGGAGCATTTCATTCTCCCCTGATGGAACCTGCCCGTATTGAACTGGAAAAAGCCATTGACCAGGCCGATTTTAACCGTCCGGTCTGCCCTGTATACCAGAACGTTACTGCCTCACCAGAGCGAGACCCTGCTGTGATCAGGGAAAATCTGAAGAAGCAACTGACAGCTCCTGTTAAATGGACACAATCAGTTAAAAACATGCTTACAGATGGAGCAACCGCTTTTTACGAAGTGGGACCAGGAACGGTTCTCCAGGGACTGATCAAAAAGGTAGACAGAACAATCCTTGCAGAGAGTGTCAATCTATAGCCATTGGCTTAAGCCAACGGAAATTGATAGGCAAACCATTGCCTGCGGCTTAAGCCAAAGGAGATAAATTGGCAGGCCAGTATGAATGCCTGCCAGTTTAGGATAGAAATAATAGGCCCGGCAGGCTCCGGCTATTCAATTTTTTTATATCTTCAAGCCGCAACTAAGATCATTATGTGGCGGGTATTATGAAAAAAATATGGATATGGTTTCTTCCTGGCATTTTCGTTGGATTTGCGATTTTTGGTACAGGATCTGTTCTCGTAAGAAGAACTTCAACCAACGACTACTGCAATTCTTGTCACGATATCCATCCACAGTCAACCGTATCATGGAAACAATCTGTTCATTACGTTACCAAGTCGGGTAATCATACCGATTGTGTAGATTGTCATCTCCCGCCCCACGGACAAGGCTATCTCACGGCCAAGATTATAACCGGTGCTCGTGATGTTTGGGGCAAATGGACAAAGGATCCGAAATCATTCGACTGGGATGAAAAGTCCCGTCTTGAAAATGCGCATAAATTTGTGTATGAATCGTCCTGCATTGCATGCCATGAAAACCTTTTCCCTCCCGAACTGACTAAGGAAGGAGAGGATGCACACCTTTATTATACCCGTGAAAACAAGCCTGCCGATCTTCAATGCATCAACTGCCACCTTGATGCCGGCCATTATATAGAAGGCTATGTGCATAGCGGGAATACTGATTTCACTAAAACGATAACCAATAACCTTCCAAAATATACTGCTGCTACAGAGGTAACCGGGTTTACCTCGTTCAAGGAGCAGATTCCAGCCTCTGTAGTATCTTTCAAAATGATAGCTATTCCTGGCGGTACTTTTGATATGGGATCTCCTGAAAGTGAGCCTCTCAGGAAAATAGATGAAGGACCCGTAAGACAGGTCAGGTTAGATTCTTTTTATATGGCTGAGATCGAAGTCACCTGGGATGAATACCTGGCATTCTATGCACAAACTGCAGGGGAAGGAAGGTCTACAGATACAGAAGGAAGCCGTCTTTCCAAAAATAAAACCGACGCCATCAGCGGGGCTACTCCACCGTATGGTCAACCCGATAAAGGATGGGGTAAGGGTTTAAGGCCTGCCATATCGATAAGTTTCCATGCGGCAGAAACTTATTGTCAATGGTTATCACAGGTTACAGGAAAACATTACAGGCTCCCAACGGAGGCCGAATGGGAATATGCATGCCGGGCAGCAACCAAAACTCCCTACTTCTTTGCCGGTAATCCCTCTAAATTTGAAAAGACCGGCTTAATGGCTAAAATCTCAAAGAACGACACCGCGGTTATCAATTCCTTTGTAGTATATGCAGGGAACAGCCCGGGAAAAACACAGGAACCTTCATTTGTGGATGCCAATCCCTGGCACCTGAAAAACATGTCGGGAAATGTGGCAGAGTTCTGCAGCGACTGGTATCAACCCGATGCTTACAGCCGCTACACATCAGGAATTGTATCCAACCCCAAAGGTCCTGAATCAGGACAGGAAAGGGTTGTAAGAGGCGGTTCATACAGGGATGCAGCCGGAAAGGTAAGAAGTGCCGCACGTGATTTTACAAAAACGGAAGCCTGGCTTCGCACTGATCCACAAATGCCTAAGAGCATCTGGTGGTATTCCGATTGTTTTTATGTAGGTTTCAGAGTAGTATGCGACTTTAACGAACATTCAGGAAAGAAATAGTTTTCAACATTAACCATAATAACTAACCCATGAAGAATAACGGGATCTCCAGACGTAATTTTCTAGGCACCACGGCAGCTGCAGGTTTGACCAGTCTTACCTTCCCCACGCTGATAACCGGATGCTCTTCCGAAAAAGCAAAGAAAGAAGTTAAAGTTCAAACCTTCCTTGACCAGGCACCAGACGGTCCGGAACTGAAGGCGGGCCTGATCGGCTGCGGAGGCAGGGGAACAGGAGCTGCTATTGACTTTCTGAATGCCGGCCCGAATCTTAAAATCACTGCACTGTGCGACTTGTTCCAGGACAAGATTACTGCATGCAGGGAAGAACTGAAAAAACAAAAAGGGGTTGAAGTTGCCGATGAAAAATGCTTTTTGGGCTTTGATGGTGCACAGAAAGTTATCGATTCAGGTGTTGACATTGTGATTCTTGCCACTCCCCCTTATTTCAGGCCCGAACATTTCGCAGCCGCTGTGGAAGCCCGTAAGCATGTATTCATGGAAAAACCGGTTTGCGTTGATCCCGTCGGCGGACGTTCAATGATTGCCACTGCCCGCAAGGCACAGGGTTTGCAGCTTTGCGCTGTAACCGGAACTCAGCGCAGGCATCAGCGCGACTATGTAGCCAATTATAAGAATGTAGCCGAGGGAATGATCGGTGATATCGTTTCAGCAAATTGTTACTGGAACCAGGATAAGTTGTGGCACAGGGATCCCAATAAGGACTGGAGCGAAATGGAATATATGGTCCGCAACTGGGTAAACTGGAGCTGGCTGTCAGGCGACCATATCGTGGAACAGCATGTGCACAACCTGGATGTGATCCATTGGTTTACCGGAAAGGTTCCTGTAAAGGCTGTGGCATTTGGTTCGAGACTTCGCAGGGTTACGGGTGACCAGTATGATAATTTCAGTGTGGATTATGTGTATGACAATGCAATGCATGTTCATAGCATGTGCCGCCAGATAAACGGATGTGCAAGCAATGTTTCCGAACAGGTTTTTGGTACCAAGGGGTATTCCAATTGCCGGAATACGATCTGGGATGCCACAGGAAAAGAACTCTGGAAATTCGAATATCCTGCAGCAGCTGACGGTACGGTTGGAACAGAAGTAAAAATAAGCCCCTATGTACAGGAACACATTGATCTCGTTACAGCTATCCGAACCGGAACTGTGATCAATGAGGCTGAAAATACCGCAATATCAACCCTTGTAGCTATAATGGGCAGAATATCCGCATATACCGGCAAGGAAGTTACAATGGAAGAAATCATGAATTCTGACCTGAAACTCGGTCCCAAGATTTTTGCCATGGGACCCGTTGATGTTTCCAAAGACGTACCTTTACCTGGAGAAGCTTATGTCCCTGCAACTTAATATGATCCGGGTATGAAATCTGACAGAAGAAATTTTTTGAAAAATGCCGTCGGTGCAAGCGCTGCCTTTTTGGCGGCGCCTGCTTTTGCAGCGGCCAGCCACACTGCCGGCAGACGCGGCAAAATAAGCGCTGCTGAAAAACCATTCAGACTGAAATATGCCCCTTACCTTGATATGTTCCAGGAACATGCCGGCAAGGACCCATTAAGCAATATTTCCTTTTGTGCCGACATGGGATTCAGGGCCGTATTTGACAATGGATTACCGGGCAGGCCTGTGGAGGAACAAAACAAGATTGCGGCGCTGGTTCAGAAACTGGGCATGGAGCTGGGACCTTATGTATTGTATGCCGACTTTGCTGTTACATCCTTTGTGATCAATACACCAGAGGTGCGGCAGATGCTGACTGCTAAAATGAAAGAAGGTGTTGAGCTGTCGAAAAGAACGGGTGCCAAATGGGCCCTCGTTGTCCCCGGCCATTATGATGATAAGCTACATCATGACTTTCAGACAGCCAATGTAGTCGAAAATCTTCGGCTGTGCTGTGATATTGCTGAACCGGCCGGACTGACTATCGTCATTGAACCGCTCAATACATTGCATGATCATCCGGGTTTGTTTCTTACCGGAATACCACAGGCATACCAGATATGCAGGGCTGTAAACCGTCCATCATGTAAGATAGTGGAGGACATCTATCATCAGCAGATCACAGAAGGAAATATTATTCCCAATATTGATGCCGCATGGAGTGAAATAGCTGCCTTGCACGTAGGTGACAATCCCGGCCGCCAGGAACCTGGCACCGGTGAGATCAACTTCAGAAATATCTTCAAACACATCCATGATAAGGGATACCAGGGAGTTTTGTGCATGGAACATGGGAAAAGCCTGTCAGGTAAGGCAGGGGAAGTGAGGTTGATCGAGGCTTATCGCGAGGCCGATAATTTTTAAGAAAATTATGAATGATGAATTATAAATGATGAATGATGAAAAAATCTATTGTCGTCAGCCCGGGCTGACGACAATAGATGGCTATGAAAAAACAATTTTCTTTCCCAAAAACTCCCCATACCTTTCCCCGGCTTTTTCAATTCCCCTCATCTCCTTCCTATTCAACGGATGAAATAAAGACAGTTCAATCACGGAAGTGTCCTTTTTTATCGTTCGCTTCCATAATCCCCTTACCAACCCGTTGATTACAACAACCGGCCTGAAAATACCATTATTGGAAACCGCCTTTTTATGGTGTTCAAATACCAGTGAAGCACTTCTGTCGCTATAGGCGATTATATATTCATCAAAAGCAGGCAGCAAATGCACAGTATCAGCATACCCGCAAACAGATGCAGCACCATATGGAAACCAGTAAGTGATATCACCTGCCTTTTCTGAAATGAATCCTGGCTTGATCAGTTCAATGGCGCTTTGGCAGTCCCCCAGGGAAAGACCCGACCACCAGGCAAAATCCTGAACGCTGGCGGGGCCATGGCTTGTGAAATATTTGCGGGCCAGCAACGCAAGTGCCTCATCGCGATCAATCTTTTTTATTTCAGGTACCCTTTCGCGAAACAAGGCATAGGTTTGCTCCTTATTCCGAATTTCACCGCTGCAGACTATTCCATCCAGCTCTGCACAAAACATCAGATGGTACGATCGTTGATTTCTCGCATTGATGCCTGCATTTTCCAAAACATCCATCAGTTCATCACGTGACTTGTATCTGTTTCCCTGCAGGGCTTTTTCGATCAGCTTATTGCTTTTGGCTACCAGTTTGTCATCGATCTCCAGCTGTTTATGCCTTGATCGGGCAGCTGACTTGATGCGGGGAGAGGTTAATTCAAGCAGCCATCTTGCATCTTCCGGAACAATGAGGTGCCAGGTAGGTCGCATCAGGTGTGTTCGTATCATCTCACCTGAATTAAAAGATTTTATAATCTGTTCTTCTGATACACCGGGAAGCCTTGCCCCGATTGCCCACTTAACCATATTGAAATCCTGGGCCTGCATGGCTCCCATGTGGGATACAACTGCAGCAGGGGTTTTCATTTCATTTACTCCGATATGCTGACTGATCAGTCTCCTTTGGGCTATATCTGTATTGCCTGTTTCCATATATAAATTAATCTTACAATAAGAAAATATCTATTGCCGTTGGCTTAAGCCAACGGCAATAGACAGCAATAAAAATAGCCATTTTTTTTATCCCTATTTCTGTAGTATTTTTAGCTTTTTGTTTCCCTAATCAAACCAGTCATGAAAGTACTGAAATTCGGCGGCTCTTCAATTAACAGCCCCGAAGACATCCAAAGGGTGCGACAGATCATTGAATCTCAAAATGAGCAGGTAATCATCGTTGTATCTGCATTTCATGGTATCACAGATTTGCTGCTTGAACTCTCAAAGCACGCAGCCCAGCGTAACAGGTCATATTTCAGGCTGTTCAATGAAATTGAAAAAAAACATATTGATACCGTAAAAGGCCTGTTTGATGAACCGGTCAGGGAGAAAATGCTTGAAACGATCAACGCCTACCTGAAAGATCTCATCAATATAATCAATGGGGTATATCTTCTGAATGATCTCACACCCAAAGTACAGGACCGGATCCTGGGATTCGGGGAAGTGCTGTCATCATGCATCTTAAGTAATGTGATCCTGAATTCCGAATTGATCGATGTGAGATCAATGATTAAAACCGACAGCCATTTTGGCAATGCAAGGATTAATTTTCCACTCACCAACCGATTGATCCGTTCTGCATTTAAAAATTTCACCAAAACAGGCATTGTGCCCGGTTTTATTGGCAGCAACGAACGCAATGATACAACCACACTGGGACGTGGAGGTTCCGATTATACAGCTGCCATTCTTTCGGCTGCTCTTGATGTGGAGAGATTGGAAATATGGACCGATGTGGATGGATTTATGACCGCTGATCCAAAAAAAGTGAAAAAGGCCCTGCCCATTGATTACCTGAGTTATGCAGAGGCCATGGAACTTTCGCATTTCGGGGCTGAAGTCATTTATACTCCGACAATTCACCCGGTATATCAGAAAAACATCCAGGTCATCATTAAAAACACCTTTAATCCCCAGGCAAGGGGCACCCTCATTTCACAAGAATCACACATACAGGAATCATCCCTTATCAAAGGCATATCTTCAATTGATGATATCGACCTCATTACACTGCAGGGCGCAGGTATGGTAGGCGTAAAGGGAATCTCCTCACGCGTTTTTGGAACGCTTGCACGGCAGGATGTCAATATTATCCTCATTACCCAGGCGTCATCGGAATATTCTATCACATTTGCCATTAATCCCCGCGATTCGGTCATGGCCCTTACATCACTGGAAAAGGAATTTGAACCGGAAATCAAATTACGGAATGAGCTGAACATCATTATTGAAAAAGATCTGTCCATCATTGCCATTGTAGGGGAACAGATGAAAAACACCCCTGGGATATCAGCCAACCTGTTTTCATCACTGGGAAGAAATGGCATAAGTGTGATTGCCACTGCGCAGGGTTCATCGGAATTAAATATTTCAATCGTTATTAAGAAGGAAAACCTGCATAAGGCCATGAATGTGATCCATGAAGGTTTCTTCCTTTCACATTACAAGGATCTTCATCTTTATATCATCGGGGCCGGAACGGTAGGCGGAAACCTGCTGAAACAGATCATGAACCAGCAGGAAACCCTGTTGCGTGAACATCATCTGAAAATAAATGTGGTAGGCATCTGCCGGTCAAAACTGATGATCATGAACCCCGATGGCATTAACCTGGCAAACTATAGGGAAACGCTGGAAAAAGATGGTGAACGGGCTGATATCGAACTGTTTATCCAGAAAATGCAATACCTGAACCTGAGGAACAGTGTATATATCGATTGCACTGCAGACACAGGAATTGCATCCACCTACAAACAGGTCCTGAATTCCTTCGTTTCGGTGGTCACAGCGAATAAGATCGCCTGTTCATCTGCCTATTCCATTTACCAGGATCTTAAAAAGACTGCAAGAGAAAAGAATGTGAAATTCATGTATGAAACCAATGTGGGAGCCGGACTTCCCATTATCAGCACACTGAATGACCTTATCCGCAGCGGGGATAAGATCGTACGGCTTGAAGCTGTATTATCAGGCACCCTGAATTTCATTTTTAATACAATAAGCGAAAAGATATCCCTCAGCCAGGCAGTTCAGCTTGCTATGGATAACGGTTATGCAGAACCGGATCCCAGGATAGACCTGAGTGGCGCCGATGTAAGGCGGAAACTGCTGATCCTGGCCCGTGAAGCCGGTTATGCCTTTGAAAGTGATCAGATCAGTATTATTCCTTTCCTGCCGGATAATTGTTTTTCCGGTACCCTGGATGATTTCTGGATTAATATCCGCAAACAGGATGCTTCTTTTGAGGAACGTCGCAAACAACTAATTCTTGAAAATAAAAAACTCCGTTTCGTGGCAAGACTGGAAAACGGGAATGCCAACATTGAACTTGAAGAGGTCGGAAATGCCCACCCTGCCTATCCTCTTGAAGGAAGCAACAACATTATCCTCATCACAACGCACCGGTATCATGAACAACCCATGGTGATCAGGGGTTATGGTGCCGGCGCAGATGTAACTGCTGCAGGTGTTTTTGCTGATATTATCAGGGTAGCCAATGTTTAACGAAAATAAGGAATGATAAAGGCTGTGATTTTCGATTTCGATGGAATCATTATTGACTCTGAACCATTGTGGATGGAAGCAGAGATCGGGGTTTTCAAATCAGTGGGAGTGCACCTCAACCACGAACTGTGCAGGCAGACAACCGGGCTTAATACACTTGATACAATCAAGTATTGGTTTGATATTCACGAATTTACAGATAAATCCATTTCACAGCTGCATGATGAAATCATGGAAGCCATGCATCAGCTCATCATAGACCGGGTTGAATTAAAAGAGGGATTCACCGATGTATTGCAGTTGTTCATTGAAAAGAAGCTGCCATTGGCCATAGCCTCCGCATCCCCACTGTACTTAATCTCTGCCGCACTTAAAAAATTCAACCTCAGCGATTATTTCATCGCCATTAATGCGGGTGATAACGAAGATATGGGTAAACCGCATCCTGCCCTTTACCTGGGGGCAGCACGCAGACTGGGTATTGAACCGGTGCATTGCCTGGCATTTGAAGATTCCTTTAACGGTGCTATTTCGGCCAAGGCAGCCAGGATGAAGCTGGTGGCTGTTCCTGACAAGAAAGATTTCGCCGGAACACGGTTTGATTTTGCCGATTTAAAGATCGCTTCACTCACCGATTTTAAGAAAGATAATTTTGAACAACTTCATTCATTGAATTAATTTTCGGGCATGGCAGATAGGATATTATATTTTTCAACCAATGGAAAAGCCGGAAGAACCTCCTTCGGAGAGGCATTACTGAAAGGACTTGCCCCGGACAAGGGATTGTACATGCCCGAACGGATACCTGTGATCGATGAGGATATCCGCAAAAGTATGGCAGGAAAGACCTATGCTGAAATAGCGTTCCTGGTGGGCCGGAACCTGTTACTGGGAGAAGTGGATGACACGAGCCTGAAGGACATGGTAGCTGAAGCCTACAATTTTGCCGTTCCGCTTGAAAAAATAGTTGACCGCAAATATATCATGAGGCTCGACCAGGGTCCCACTGCCTCATTTAAGGATTTTGCGGCCCGTATGATGGGCAGGCTGATGCAGTACTTCCTTAAAAAACAGAATCGTAAGATGCTCATCCTTACTGCCACTTCAGGAGATACCGGGAGCGCCATTGCCAACGCTTTTTATGGATTGGATAACATTGACGTGGTGATCCTGTTTCCACAAAATGAGGTCACCGGGCGGCAGAGAAAACAGATGACGACCCTGCGCCACAACATCCGCATTGTATCACTTGACGGAAAATTTGACGACTGCCAGGCCCTTGTCAAGAAGGCATTTTCCGATCCTTCTCTCGATTACCTGGGATTGTCATCCGCCAACTCAATCAATATCGGCCGCCTGCTGCCCCAGTCGTTTTATTATTTCTACGCATGGTCTCAACTTTCCCTTTCTCCCGACGAGCAGGCTATCTTTGCCGTACCCTCCGGAAATTTCGGCAATATGATGGGCGGATTGCTGGCAAAATCCATGGGTCTGCCCGTGAAGCGTTTTGTAATTGCCACCAATGAAAACGACGAGGTACCCGTATATTGGCAAACAGGTAAGTATAATACAGTGATGCCCTCCAGGAATTGTGTTTCCAGTGCCATGAATGTGGGACATCCAAGTAACATGGCCAGGATCGTATCGCTGTATAATGGAATCATGGATGAAAACGGAAATATTATCCTGGAACCCGATATACAAAAAATGCGTTCGGAAATTGCTGCATACAGCATAACAGACAAGGAAACACTTGCCACTGTAAAAGCCCTTCACAATCAATTTGGCGTGCTGGCGGAACCTCATGGTGCAGCAGGATGGGCAGGGTTAATGGAATATTTCAGGCACCATCCTGCCGATAATAATCCAAATCAGCTTGCCATTTGTCTGGAGACTGCCCATCCGGCAAAATTTCCCGAAGAAATACAAAAGGTGCTGAAAATTGATCCTGCCCTCCCTCCGAGCCTGGAAGGACTGGATCATCTTGAAGAATCTTTTGAAACGATTCAGAATGATTATTTACATTTTAAAGAGTTCCTGGTCAGCCGCTACTAAAATTTGACTATTTTGGCGGAGAAATTAATTTCCTTATGAAAAAAATGCACGCTGTTTGTTCTGATCTTGAAGGAGTATGGGTTCCTGAAGTATGGATTAATGTTGCTGAGAAAACAGGTATCCCCGCATTACGACTCACAACGCGCGACATGAAAAATTACGACGAGTTGATGCAGTACCGGCTGAAGATCCTGAGGGAAAACAACCTTACCCTGCTTGATATTCAGCGCGTAATTGCCACAATTAAACCCATGCACGGAGCTCTTGAAATGATCAACTGGCTTAAAAGGGTGTCGAGATTTATCGTAGTATCGGATACTTTCGTTGAATTTGCCGATCCCCTGATGGAACAACTTGAAAGGCCCACATTGTTTTGCCATTCACTTGAAGTGAACAGCCAGGGAATCATCAGCGGTTACCAGCTTAGGCAGAAGGATGCAAAACGGGAAGTGGTAAAAGCACTAAAAAACCTCAATTATGAGGTGATTGCATTTGGTGATTCCTATAATGACATTAGTATGCTGAGAGAGGCTGATCTGGGTGTATTATTCCGTCCTCCGCAGAATGTGATTGATGATTGCCCTGAATTTCCTGTCCTGCACGAATATGCCGAGCTAAAATGTTTCCTCGAGGTGCGCTTTAGTTAATACAGGTGTTGAAAACGTTTGGGATTGACCTCATGCATAACCGCATAAATCGTTTCAAAAACGTTTTCTGCATTCGGATTGGAAAAGTAATCGCCATCGGTCGAATATGCAGGCCTGTGTTCCCTGGCTGCCAGCGTCCTGGGTTCCGAATCAAGATATTTGAATGCCCCCTGTTCTTCAAGAACTTTCTGCATCATGTAAGCCGTAGCTCCCCCTGGAACATCCTCGTCAAAAAAAACAACCCTGTTTGTCTTGCGGATAGAGTCGACAATTGTTTCTTCAATGTCGAAGGGAAGCAATGTCTGCACATCGATCAGCTCTACATGAATGTTGAATTCTCTCAATTGCCTCACCGCATCCATGGCTATCCTCACACAGGAACCATAGGTTACAAGAGTTACGTCGGTACCTGTCACGAGTATCTCCGGTTTTCCAAGCGGAACCCGGAATTCACCCATGTTCTCTGGTCTTATTTCTTTTAACCTGTAAGCGTTTAGCGGCTCTATAACGAGGGCCGGATCATTGCCTTCGAGCAGGGTATTGTAAAATCCGGCTGCCTGTGTCATATTGCGGGGAACACAAACAAAGATGCCACGGATGGAATTGATCACCATGCTCAGGGGCGAGCCTGAATGCCATATCCCTTCAAGCCGATGTCCCCTCGTACTGATGATAAGCGGAATCGATTGACCACCAGCCGTCCGCCAATGCGTGGTTGCCAGATCATCACTCAGTGTTTGAAGGGCATACAACAGGTAATCGAAATACTGTATCTCGGCAATAGGCCTGAAACCCCTCAGTGCCAATCCCATTCCCTTTCCAATAATCGAGGTTTCCCTTATGCCGGTATCGAAAATCCGGTGATTTCCGTATTTTGCCTGCAATCCCTCATAAGTTTGATTTACACCGCCAATTTTTCCTACATCTTCCCCAAAGGCAAGCAATAACGGGTATTTTGAAAACAGGGCATCAAAATTGTCACGTAAAATCTCGCGTCCTGTGATTTCTGGGGATTCACCTGTATAAACAGGGGCAATCCCGGATACATTCAATGCCGCATGATCCGTCTCATTATAAAGGAATGCGCTGTACTTTTCATAACCGCTTACATAATTTGAATTCAGCCATTTCATCAGATTGCCTTTGAATGATTCCCGCTTGGGACAATCTGCACATACATGCCTCAGAATTTTCTTTGCTGTACTGATGTTGTCTTTACGAATGGGATTTTCGATGTGAACCAGGTTATTTGTAAACAACCTGATCTTGTCGATATTCTCATTCCTGCATATACAGCTCTTGTTTTTTATGATCTTTAGTAAATCAGTTTTTTCTTTCCGGATGGCCTGCTGGTAAATAGCCCATGCACTCTCCCTGGCCCTGGCTATAGTCTCAGCCACTTCTGTCTCCATGGCTGCCAACTGATCTTCCCCTGCCAGGTTATGCCGAACCAACCAGTCCTTCATCATCAAAAGACAATCATGATCTTTCTCCCATTGCAAACGTTCAGGAGTTTTGTACCGTTCCTGAGATCCGGATGTGGAATGGCCCAATGGCTGTGTTAACTCGTGAATATGGAAAAGTACAGGCACATGCTCTGTGCGGCACTTCCTGATCCCCTCCTCAAATACCCGGCATAAACCGGGATAATCCCAGCCGAAGGCTTCATACAGGATGATACCCGTATTGCCTCCGTTCTTCTCAAAACCACGCAAAGCTGCTGAAATATTTGCTTTGATGGTCTGAACACTGGTAGGCACCGAAATGCCAAATCCATCGTCATACACGGCAACTGCAACTGGTATCTGCAGTACTCCGGCAGCGTTCATTACCTCAAAAAAATGGCCTTCTGAAGTGCTGGCATCACCGATCATACCAAAGGCCACCTCGTTCCCATGATTGCTGATACCTGAAAACTTCTGATATTCAGGATGCTGTCTTACCAGTTTTGATGCCAGGCCAAGTCCCAGTAGTCGCGGCATATGTCCGGCAGTGGGTGAAAGATCCGAAGCTGAATTTTTCTGGATGGTGAGATCAAGCCATTCGCCCTGGGGATTTACATTGCGCGTGGCAAAATGATTGTTAAATGATCGACCGGCATTGCCTGGACAAACCTGGTCATCTGCCGTACCATAAAGCTGCGAAAAGAATTCTTCAGCACTGAGCAGACCGGAGGCCATCATAAATGTCTGATCACGGTAATATCCTGATCTCCAGTCGCCAGCCTTGAATTGTTTGGCGTAGGCGATCTGCACTATTTCCTTTCCATCTCCGAAAATCCCGAATTTTGCTTTTCCTGTGAGAACTTCCTTACGGCCGGTGAGACTGAGATGCCTGCTGAGAAGCGCGAGTTTATAATCACTAACCACTTCCTTTACAAACTGCTGATAGTCCAGGTTTTTTGTGTGGCTGGTTTTGGTAAGCATCATAGGCACTTATTATGTTCTCGTAAATAACATCATTTATTTTCAATTGTTCGCAAAAAAATAGGGGCCGATTTACCAGCCCCCAACCTAAAACATAAACCTAAAATTAAACCTTGCGAAATCTTATGATGACATTTGTTGCTCAATTATATGACATCTCATGTTGAATATTCACGTAGTGTATTTTTAAACTGATAATGTATTTTTTAAATTCTCTCACATGCCTTGCTGTCACAGCACAATATTACTAAATCTAACTTTTTAATAAAGTAGTTTTTATCATATTCCGGCTGGTTGTGAAAAAATAATCGTATGAGATGATTATTTCAGTTTAACTTTGTCAGACAAAATCAATTATGGAATGAAATTTGCATTAAGCATTGTAAAATGATCAGGTATGCAACTTCATTATGATTTCTTTCAGACAGATAATAACCTCCTGCCACAAAAGGGCAGAATACTGATATCGGAACCCTTTCTGATGGATAATTATTTTAAAAGATCCATCGTTTTGATTACTGAATATTCAGCCGAGGGAACAGTGGGTTTTGTTTTAAACAAACCCGTAAACATGAAGGTGAACGAAATTATGTCCGATTTTCCACCAATTGATGCCATTGTGGCACTGGGCGGACCGGTTCAGACCAACACCGTGCATTATTTGCATACACTGGGGGATATCATTCCCGGGAGTATAAAAGTATTGGATAACGTTTACTGGGGCGGAGAATTTGATGTAATTAAAAGGTTATTGGAATCCGGCAGCCTGCATAATGGAAATATCCGCTTCTTCCTGGGATACAGCGGATGGCAGAGTAATCAGCTCGAAGACGAACTTGCCGAAAATGCCTGGGTGGTTTCTGAAATTACGGCCCGGGAGATAATGTCCCCGATGAATAAACAGATATGGAACCATACATTAAACAGGATGGGGAAAAAATATCAGATGTGGTCCAATTTTCCTGAAAACCCGCAGATGAATTAAACTTCGCGGCCTCCTAAAATTGTATCATTCAGTTTTCGGATCAGCATTTGTGCGGTCCTTTTGTAAAATCTTCGTTGCCTGTATGCACCAGTCCAGCGGATTCCCTCTATCGCATTGGTAAAAAACACTTCATCCGCATCGTCCAGCACTGCCGGTGTTAAACTGCTGTGATCATTTACCTGTAAACCGGCATCAGTTGCCAGTTTAATAATCACCTCACGCATAATTCCCGGAATACATCCCTGTCCCAAAACAGGTGTGAAAAGAGAAGATGCTCTTACAAGAAATATATTGGATCGCGTTGATCCGGCTATTCTTCCTGATTCGTTTATCATGATGGCATCATCCAATCCGTGTTGTTCACAAAACAAAGCGGTCATCACATTCGAAAGGTAACCTGTCGTCTTTATTCCGGATAGGATCCCCTCGGCTCTCCTGTATTCCTGGCAAACATCGATAACATATCCTTTTTCATTTAACTGGTATTTGCCAGTTTCCAGTGCTTCGCTTTCAAGGATAAAGGAAGTCATCTTATCGCCCGGCAACAGTCTTTCACCCGTCTCCCTGTAAACAGTAAGCCTGATAGCCGCTCCGCCGAATATCTTGTTCCTGTTAAGCAATTGGGCAATTAACCGTGAAAGCGATGGAACAGTAAGATGGGCAGGAGCTGCCATTCCCAGCACAGTCATGCTGGCGATCAGTCTGTTATAATGTTTTCCCAGCAATTGAGCTTCAGTAGACCAGGCATGGATATTCTCGAACAAGGCATCACCAAAACGAAAAGCCCTGTTTCCGCCAGGCAAAACGGGATCTGCTGCCGGGCGGAAATCTCCGTTCAAACAAAGATATTTTGCTTTTGCCATGACACACTCATCCTGGTGTTAAAGTGAGAAACTCAGGAGTTTATTCACAAAAACACTGATCAGTTGATAATTGATAAATAGAGGGAAAATAAATCCAAAAAGAGCACCTACAATATGGGCATCATGGTTTACATTGTCGGTTCCCTTTCTGCTCATATAATGGCCATATATCAGGTAAAGCACACCCATAACAATTCCGGGTACCGGAAGAATTCCGTAAAAATAGATTTTTTCCCAGGGGTTGAAAAAAATGTAAAAGAAGATAACAGCCGATACAGCTCCTGATGCACCTACCGAATTGTACCAGACATTGTCCTTGTTTTTGTAAAGACTTACAAGGGTGGCTACAATAATGGCGGAAAAATAAAAAATCATATATATCAGCATTGACCAGCCCTGCATTGCCTCACTCAGGATCTGCCGAATGATTTGCTCAACGATCGGTCCGAAGAAATACAAAACCAGCATATTCACTATCAGGTGTGTCCAGTTTGCGTGCAAAAATCCATGGGTCAACAACCGGTGTAGTTCTTTCCGGTGATATACCTGGTAAGCGTTAAACTGTAATTTTGAAAACCATTCCTGGTTGCGGAATGCTGCAATGGATATCAGGGCTGTAAAAGCGATCAGAATGTAAGTCATGCCAGTGTTTTTTAGCCGGATTAATTAATGTGTGATTTTAAATACCAATTCCCTTAACAGATCGCCTTCTGAGGCCATACTTCCACCCTTTGCTTTCAGATCATACTCCCTCAGCCATGAAATGATCATGCGCGTTTTGGCAAACGAAAACTGGTTAGCAGCCTGCACATACTCGCCTGTAAAATAAGGATTGATGCCCAGTTCCCGCGCCACGTTTTCCTTGCTTTTATCTGACAACCCATGGTAAAGAAGTACTTTGGTGAAATAATAAAATAATGATGCAATCGTAAGGATAAAGGGATTGTTTTTTGGATTGGTGGCGAAATAGCGCACAATCCTACCTGCCTTCACCAGGTCACTTGTGGCAAGCGAACGGGTCAATTCGAATGTATTATAATCTTTGCTGATGCCAATATTTTTTTCAATAAGGTCGGCTGTGATCTCCTTAGCTCCTGATGGCACAACAAGCATAAGTTTATCAAGTTCATTTCCGATTTTCCCAAGGTCATTTCCAAGAAAATCAACCAGAAGGCTGGCTGTTTTCTGATCTGCCCTGTAATCTTTTTCTTTCAGATAACTCATGATCCATGCGGGTACCTTGTCCTCACGAAGCTTGTCCGATTCCAGCAAAACACTCTTTTCTGCAAGCAGTTTGGCCAGCTTTGTCCTTTTATCAATCTTTTTATATTTATAGGCAAATACAAGAACTGTAGAAGGCATTATGGCGGTCAGGTAGGATTCAAGACCTTCCATATTTTTTAACTGCTGGGCTTCACGCACAATGATTACCTGGTGTGATGCCATCATGGGATATCTCCTTGCCGAGGAAACAATCATTTTCATATCGGTATCCCGGCCATATAATACAAGCTGGTTAAACGATCTTTCTTCTGCAGTAAGCACATGCTCTGCCAGATAATCAGTTATCAGGTCAATAAAAAAGGGCTCTTCTCCCATCAGGAAATATACAGGTTTATATCTCGCTGCCTTTAAATCCGACATTATTCCTTCAAAAGTCATCCGGGGTTCTTTATTCTTGATCGATTGCGTAAATTTACCTGAATTAATTCATTTTCATGGACCCGTTAAATTTACCAACATATTTCTTCAGGATAAAGCAGGAAAAAGAGAAAAAATACATTTTTGATGAAATACGGCGAAGATTCGTACTTCTTACCCCCGAGGAATGGGTCAGGCAGCATGTTGTGAAATACCTGGTGGACGCTAAAAATTTTCCACTTGTATTGATTGCTGTTGAAAAGGGATTCAGCCATCTGCGCAGAAAACGCCGCTATGATCTGCTTGTATTCGACCGCAAGGGCGATCCACTCATGATCATTGAATGCAAAGCGCCCACCGTGGAGATCAGTCAGCAGTCATTTGACCAGATAAGCCGCTATAATTTGCTTTATAAAGCTCCTTTCCTGCTTATCAGCAACGGAAGGAAACACTATTGCTGCCAGATGAACGCCGACTACAAACAATACAAATTTTTACAGGAAATTCCCGATTTTACAGAAATACACCCACTATAAAGTTCCGGTAACAACTTTCTTTGCATTTTTATAGGCAACGATTGCAGCATTATTCAGTCCAATTTGTTCCTTCAGATCCAGGGCATCCTGGAGTGTATATCCTGCCCTGAGATGGTATGTATATAGCCCGTTTTCCATAATAACCAGAACAGGTTCAGTTCCGTTATATAATTTTGCGACGTCTTCGGGCTTCAGAAATGTTTTTGAAGCAGTCAATTCAATATGGTATTGAACTTCCTGGATCAAACCATTCCTTCCTTCTGCCTGTATCCGTTTCTCAAGTTCGCGGTTTGCCTGGACCGCTTCGGCAATAATCTGTTTGCTGGTTTTCTGATAGGCTACCACAAATGCGCCTTTCACAGTGGCCTCCTTCAGAATTCTTGTAGCATCTGAAAACATAGGCACTCCAATGAACTGATATTTATACCAGCCTGCTTCAGAAACTATTTCAACAGGATAATTGCCGGGACATATCTTTTTCAGATCTGCAAAGGTAAAAGGAGCCTTGTTTGCCGCAATCTGAATCCGGAAAAGCACCTGGTTTTCGAAAGAAGTATCCCTTACTGCCGGATTAATGACTGTTTTTTCATCAGGAATAACCTGTGGAGGCACAACAACCGGCACTGCAACCACAGCGGCCGGAGCTACTGTAACGGAAGCGGGAGATGAAGCAACCGGCGGCTGGCTTTTTACATCAGGAACAGTGCTTTTGGGAATACTGTCGGCTTGGCCAGCCGAAGCAACTGTGGCTGTTGTTCCAAAACAGGATGCGAGAGAAGCTACCTGTCGTCTGATTGCTGCTGCCTCAAGATTATTTGCCTCAGTAAGTTTTTCCACCTTAACACTTCCCAGGTTCATGTGCCGGGTATTCCTCCTGTATACCGTGGCCTGGGCGAAATTATCCCGGGCCTGCTCTTCCAGCATTTTAGCGTTGACATAATTTTCCTCCTGGCCCTCATGTTCTTTCCAGAAATGACTCAGGTATTTTTTATAAATGTCGTACTTTATATCGTTGCTTTTTTCATAAGCGGCCGAGGCCTGAACATGTTTTTTCCATGCTTCGGATTGCACTACCATGACCTGCTTCTTTACTTTCCGGGCGCTAATGGAAGTATCCTTTTGCAGTGACAGCATCTTATTATTCATGCTTCTTACCTCTTCCATCTGCCTGTCGGCATCAGCCCTGATCTTGTCCGCCTTGCTTAATTTTGCAAGATCACCGGAGTTTAAATAAGGTTTAATTGATGATTCATCCTGTGCATAACCTATAGCAGAGAATAAAACAAATATAAGTGCAAAATGCAATAATTTTTTCATTGTAATCCCTCCTCATCTGTTTCACTTTTTCAAATAACAATTTCTATGTATTCAGTTATTCTTCCTTTAACGTGCTGCCTGATCTTTAGGATTGATCAGCTGCAGTAAGTATTCATCAACATATTTAGCCGGTGTCTTCACCCATTCTTTTTTCCGGCCGGTAATCCTGAATCCGCATTTTTTAAACAGACTCAGGCTGTCGCTGTTGCCTTCTGTAATATTGCAAAATAACTGATGAAGCTGCAGAGTATGAAAACTGTATTCAAGAAATTTTTTCAGCGCCTTACATGCAAATCCCTTTCTTCTGTCGGATTTCTCTCCAATCAGGATTCCGATTCCGGCCCTGTTATGGTATGGATCAAAGTCAAACAGATCAACTGTTCCAATAGATCGCTGATACCCGTTCCCGTTTTCACGTATATCGATCATCAGCCTTAACTGCCTCACCTGATAAATATCCAGATGGGAGTTTTCTATATATTTTTCAAGAATATATTTTGAATAGGGTGTGCAGGTATTACTCACATGCCATATTTCAGGATCGTTCTCCCACCTGTACAAGGCATCAATATCCGTTGGCTCCAGTGCCCGTAAAATGATTTCGGTATCTGTTTTTGCAGCCATAATGATATTACACTTAACCTATTTTAACTCAACCCTGAATATATCCGACTCCCCTTCCCGCTCCGCTGGATTTACTTTGGAATAATAGCCTTTTTTTCCTCCCTGCATGGCGATGTAACCTAAATTATCTCCTGTATTATTGATCGGAAATCCGATATTCACCGGTTCACTCCATTTTTTATCTGAAAGGCTGGAATAAAAAATATCGTATCCACCCATGCTAAAATGCCCCTTTGAGCTAAAAAACAGTGTTGTGTCACTATTGGTCACACATGGGCTTTCCTCATCAAAGGCAGTATTGATCATAGATCCCAGATTGCGGGGTTTTCCCCATCGGTTTTTACTATCACGAACAGAAACGAAAAGATCATTCCCTCCGAAGCCTCCCTTTCTTGTACTGGCAAAATACAGGCATTTTCCATCCTCCGACAGGCATGCTGAACTCTCGTCTGCAGCAGTATTGATCCTGTCATCCAAAGGGATTGCTTCCGACCACCCGGAGGCCGTTCGCCGGGAAACCCAGATATCCTTGTTCTCCCCGTATTTAACAAGGTATAATTCCTTGCCGTCCGTGGAAATCCACGTCGGATAAAGATCACCGTCCGATCCGATGGATGTATTGAGGTTAACCGGCTGTGTCCAGGTATCTCCCCTCTTTTCGGTTATATAAATGGCATCATAAAACTTCAGCCTTCTAACAAAAATAAGGGTGTTCTCATCTCGGGAAATAACCGGGTTAAGTTCTGATGCTTCAGTATTGATTGCGGTATCGAGTTTTAATTCCGATAATGGAACCGGATTGTCCTGAATTATTTTCGCCCTTTCACATGCCTTGATCTCGTTTTCAACAATGGCCTGGTTGTAATCACCATAATAAAACGGGGAGTTTATGAAAATATCATATGCTTTAAGGGCATCATCAAGTTTGTTGTTGATGCGATATACATTTCCCAGGTAAAACCAGGCATACAGGGGTGCAGATTTCCCGTCAAAATCCTTCTTATTGTATTTTTTCTTTGGCACTACCTGTTTTACGGCCTTTTCAAAGCAAGGAACAGCCAGCGCCTCATTTCCGGGTACATTCATATAGCATTCGCCAAGCTTGAAATTGTAGTTTGCATTTTCGGGATACTTATCAACCATCTTGCGAAAATAAAATGCAGCTTCCTTGTACTCTCCGCGATTAAGAAAATAAAGCCCTTCATTGTAGGTATTCATCATTTCATCCCGGGTTTGGCCATAGACAGGAATAAGAATTACAGTCAGGATGGTGTAAATGATCAATGTCCGCATAATCCGGTTGTTGACTTTATTTTTTGAATTTCAGATGTTCCGGTATTGGTGGTATCCGGATGGTAAGCACTGCATCATCGGTACCTGTAATTTCATATTCCACGCGCCTGTTCAATTGCCTTCCTTTCGGATTATCTGTGCCATCCGGATTTGAATTGATGGCCACAAAGTTCTTTTCACCCAGCCCGGTAGAACTTAACCGGCTCTCTTCAATTCCAAGGTTCAAAAGATATTGAAGGGTGGTACGTGCTCTTTTTTGCGACAAAACAAGGTTATAATCAGCAGTACCCTTTGCATCGGCGTGACCGATCAACCTTACCCGAACAGATGGATAATCTTTCATCAGCCTGCCAATTTTTTGTAATTGTGCTTCCCCATCGGCAGTCAGCAGGAAATTATCGAAGTTAAAATATACCGGGGTAAGATCAATTTCACGTGGAGTAGGAGTTGCAGGAACAGAAACAGCAGCAGGTTCAACAGTGGCAGCAGGAGCAGCTTCTTTTGTTGTGCCTTTGATCTCTGTAGGCTGACTCGTTGAAGGGGTAGCAGATGTGGCCGCAGCGGTAGTTATGGCGTTCTCGGCAATAACAGTTCCGACAGGTTGTGGTTGCGCAGTGGAAGGTGTAACGGCAGCAACTACGGGAGCAGCGGGCTGAATCAATTCAGCAAACAAATCATTCAGCGGTTCATCTTCTTCGGGCTGTATGGCACAAATATCTTCTTTTCCTAATCCACCCGGACGGATCAGCGATGCGTAAATAATGCGGGCATTATGCCAGGGATAGTAAAACAGATTATCATCTGTGGTATTGATCGGATACATTAGATTCACAGGAGCAGACCACTGATTAGCCGGTCCTATCTTTGACTTGAAAATATCATATCCTCCCATGCTTTCATGTCCCTGTGAACTGAAATACAAAACGCTGTCGTTTTCTGTGATAAATGGAGTATCCTCATTCAGAACGGAATTAATGACATTGCCCAGATTAACGGGTTGACCCCATTGATTATTATCCTGAAGAGCGGATTTATATATGTCCATTTCACCGAATCCCCCTTTACGATTGCTTGTAAAATAAAGCGTTTTCCCATCACGCGAAATGGAAGCATGCGATTCCCAATATTTTGTATTGATATCCTGTCCGGCCAGCGGTTCGGATTTTGACCACTTCCCGTTTTGCAGGAGACTTTTATATATATCACTGTTGAAGGCATCCTCACGGGTCAAATACAGCGAGCTCCCGTCAAAGGATAAAGAAGATACATATTGATCGCCATCTGACTGAATCTGGGGGGTAATGTTAATAGGTGATGTCCATGCTCCGTCCTTGTAATGGGATATATACACGGCATTATAAAATGGTAGTTCATTCATATAGGCCATGGTGCGGCCATCCCCTGAAATTACAGCTTTTAAATTTGAGGATTCCCCGTTCACTGAATCCCCAAGGTTCGTAATTCTGACTTTTAAGGGATTATCCATGAAACGAATTGCCGTATTACAGGCCTGAATCTGCTGATCTGCAAATTTTTGCTCCCCCTGTGAACCAGCCAGTTCCTTGTATTTGTTATACGATTCGATGGCCTGGCTTAGAAGATTATTCACCCGGTAAGCATTTCCCAGGTAAAGGTATGCATCCACAGGGGCATACGTCTGTTTCAGAGAACTTTCCTTGTATTTGGGAGAAACATTTTTGAGCGATTCAAGCAGGAAACTCACTGATTTGTCTTTCTGCCCCGGAATATTCAAATAACATATTCCAATCCTGTAATTGATATTTGCATTGTCCTTGTATCCGTTGTTGTAGATTTCAAGGTAATCGTATAAAGCATCCAGATATGCTTCCTGGGCAAAGAAAAATTCGGCATCGATAAAATACTCTTTAAGGTTGACCTGTTCTTTTTCCTGGGCTGAAACGGAAATGGGAACAATCAATGCGAATGCAAGAAACAGGACTGTTTTCATGTGCCGGGGTTTTATATTAGCAAATTTAATAATTATAGCTTAGGTACGCTAATATTAAAAGCCTTAAATACAACACACCCCGACGGGGTGTCATTTTTTTTGCCTCAGTTCGGCAGGTATATCATTTTGCCTGATGATAATGAGATTTTCCGGTACCTGGCTGAATATCAATTCGACCCGGCGGTTAAACATTCGGCCTTCGGGATCATCACGCCCGTCGGGAGTAGTGTTGCGCGCAACCGGATCTTTTTCACCGAAGGCATTTACTGTGATCCTTTGTGAAAAGTCACCTTTTTGATTAAGATATCCGGCTACACCCCGGGCCCTTGCCATTGATAATTTCAAATTATATTCCTCATTACCCCGTGAATCGGCATATCCGTTCACTGTCAGCCTAACATCCGGAAAGGCATTGAGAATGCGGATAAGCTCGTCGATATATTTTATTCCCTTATCAGCCGGTTTACTTTCATTAAATTCAAAACGGATATCACTCATCAGCAAGGTATCCGCTTTCTGTGCCGGCTTTACTTTCACGTCGGCCTGGATAACCAGCGCATCCTGGGGAAAATAAGGCGGGATCTCAATGGTTTTCTGCCATAGTTCCTTTCCATCGCCGATAACGGCGAGTGTAAAGCTGCCAGCGGTAATTTTTTGCTGAAAAGAACCATCTGCGTTCACAACAGATGATAAGATATTATTGCCGGTATTCTCAGCAACGGATAACAAAAGACCTGAAGGAATTTCTCCCTGCACATTCACCTTTCCCATAAGTGTAAAACGGGCAGGATTGCCAAAGGAAGTAACCTGATAGCGAACAATCTCACTTTGACCCGATTTAGCAGGAAAACGCGATTGATAAGCAATCTTTTCGGATTTTACGGGAAAGAAGAACAGGTCATCATCCGTTGTATTCAATGGATATCCAATGTTGAAAGGAGGCAGCCATCCACCATTTTCATCAGCCGAACACAGGAAAATATCATATCCGCCCATATTATAATGCCCCTGGGAACTGAGAAACAAGGTCTTCCCATCGCCGGATACAAAGGGCGTTTCTTCGTTGAATGGCGTATTGATAAGGGGACCTGCATTTACAGCGGCACCCCAGTCGCCCTGTAAATTTCGCCGGGAAATATAAATATCCATGCCTCCAAAACCGCCCTGCCGGTCACTGGTGAAATACAGTGTATAACCGTCTGGTGAAAGGGATGCATGGGTTTCATTAAACCGTGTATTGATATGGCTGTTCAGTCTTAGCATCTCACTCCACTGACCGTTTTTAAATTCGCTGCTGAAGATCTCACCGCTCAGATATGCATCATATTCAGTGAGCAGCATCAAAGTACCATTGGCAGATATGTCTGTCACCAGGTGATCGCCGTCGGAACGCACTGCCGGGGTAAGATTCTCCGGAGCGTGCCAGGCCGTGTCTGTTTGGCTGGAGTGCATGACAGCATCATAAAATTTCAGCTGATCCATATAAAACAGGTGCTTTTCATCTGCCGTAATTACCGGGTTAAAGTTTGAAAAGACAGTGTTGATGAAATCCGGTAAGGTATCACAGCTGAAACGGGCAGGTGCGGCCATCAGCTCCTTTGCATTGTGGCAACGGTCAATATGAAATTGCACTAGTGAACGGCTGGCTGTATCTTCAGCCTTCATCGCATGCTGATAATCACCAAAACTCGAAATCGCCTTATCAAAATCATAACTAAGCCTGTATGCAATGCCAAGATATAGCAATGTCTTTACAGGAGCAATGGCTTCATCCAGTAAGGAACCTGCATATGAATAAGAAACATTTTGTGAAGCTTCTTTCAGATAGGGAATTGCACGGGTTTTTAAACCCTTTCCGTTAAGGTAGCATTCCCCGATCTTATAGCTTATACTGGCCCCGGTATATCCTTTGGCCTGGAGGCTTAACAAAACCGGCAGGGCCTCCTGGTAATCACCGGCCAGCATATACTCATTCGCTTCGGTAAACAAATCCTGGGGACTGGGAACCATTTTCTGACAAAATACATTGCCGGGAAAAATGATAACCAGGAACAGTATCCTTATGAGAAAATTATAATTTGCAAAATTCATTTTAAGCCATATTACCGTTTTCTTCATTCTTACGTTTTTTACGCATCAAAAATACGATCAGCATGATGATTATTATTGAATTAACGATAACAAGCGTTGTGACAAGGGCTGGCTTATCCAGGGAGGCGAACCATCCTTCCTCCTTGACCCCCGACAGGCCAGCGGAACCTTTCCTGAGGAGCATCTTCAGCAGAAGCCGCATCAGATCACGCTCCGTGTAATTATAATCATCCGCAACAGAGAGAAGATACTGTATAACTTCAAGAGGTTTTGAAAACTGGGTGACATCGGTTGCATGCATTGCAGCGGCTATTCTGTCATCACTGTATTTCAAAAGAAGATCAATAAACTCCCTGACATTCTTTGCATCAATGATATCAAGCAGAAGCTGGTATACCATTTCCCTGTTGAAGTCGTGGAATTTCGACTGATTCAGCAAATAATCAACCAGTTCTTCGAAAGTATTGATCTGTAATCCCCGAATATTTATTTCCTGCAGGAATACCTTCAGGCTGCCAGATGCTTTCTCGGCCAGGAGTTTTCTGAACATGTCCACATAGTAATAAGGATCCTTCCTGATTTTTTCGATATTGTCAATCAGCTCCCTTTTAGTATATCCGCCCGGTGCAGACTGTTCCAGCAGACGGGTGATCAATTGAAGGGAACTAACAATTCCTGTTTTCCTAAGATCAAGATCAAGAAGAGTTTGACGAAGGCTGTCCCCGGATATGAACAATAAACTTTGATACAGGAAGTTCATATCCAGATCTGCGGCAGCTTTTTTCAACGCTTCTTCAAGTTCTGAAGCCGGGAAAGTATTCTTCGCAAGACTGTTTATCAGATAATCGGCTACGGCCCGCGTGCTCGGATAGGAGCCTGCATTCTTTTTCATCACACCCAGCACATCGGAAAGCTGACCAGTTGAATACGACTCGAGCAATTCAATAAGCGACTTCGGATCGTGATTTGCAGAGGCAATTTTGTAAAGTGCCTCGCGTAACGCCTCATTACCATAATTGCTTCCTTTGGCATGGCTGAATAAATAATCGAGCAGTGCCTCGGAGGTATATATGTTATTCTTCTTGAGATCCAGATGATCCATTGATTTAGCCAGACTGTCGTCAGCCTGTTGCTTTAATTCATCATAGAAATAATTGAGGTCTTTCTGCGAAAGAAATCTTGCCATTAATTCATCCACTTCAGCTATCGTGTAATTGTTTTCAGCAGCGTGCGCTACCAGGAAGTCATACATATCGGCCAGTGAGTTGAATTGGATTCCGGCCTTATTCAGACTGTCGAGATACCTTGCCAGATTACCTCCTGCCAGGGCTGCCATTCCCATGTAACGGTCAGATTCGGCAAGGGCGGCTTTTGTTTCAGGACTGGTCACATCAACTGCCTGTGCGGGCGGGGTATAAACAACGGTTACTTCACGAACTGTTGTATTTCCCTTGCTATCGGTTAAGGTAAACCTCAGCAAGTTGGTTCCCGGTTTCGGAGTGAGCATGTAAACAAATTTCTTCTTTTTGATCTGGAATAATTCTGTATTCTTTAATTCTCCGTCAACAAAACTTTCGACCTGTAGCCTGGTATCCTTTTCCAGGTCGATCCGGATGGGAATAGACTGGTTTGTAGTGACATTATAGTTTAACGTACCGATAGTCATTTCAGGCCCCACAGCCGGAACTTGTGCCATGACAGCCACTGTTGCAGGAGCTGCTTCTGAGGCCGCAGCAACCAGCATGGAGGTGTGTGATACAATATTAGAGGGATTATTGATCGGAATGTTAAATTTCTCACTTAAATTCTGAATATCCTTACCCTTGATCTGAAGTTCCATATCGCCCGAAATGGCATTCAGTGTGTATGTTCCATCAGGATTAAGCCTGGTTTGATCAAGCACCTTCCCGGTTTTGGTGTTTATTAAAATAGCCGTAAATTTTGAGAAATCTGTCCCGACTTGCCCTTCCATGCGGGAGATACCATTCAGGATAAATTTTCGCGGATGCAGATCTGTAAATACCTCCAGCCTATAGATGTCCATCATTCCATAGCTGTCTTCCTTATTATATTTGGCATAATAGGCAAACGCACCTTCCCCCACCGGGGTAAAAAACAGGTCATCGCCGCTTGTATTTAAAGGATATCCGGCATTGATCGGTTTTGACCACTGTCCATTGTCGAGCCGGGTACTATAGAAAATATCATATCCACCCATGTTATAATGTCCCATTGAACTAAAATACAGGGTATTGCCATCAGAAGTAATAACCGGAGTTTCCTCATTGTATTTTGAATTGATAACCGGTCCAAGGTTCATGGCAGGTCCCCAGTCCCCTGAACGAGTCCTTTCCGATTTATAAACATCAAGCCCTCCGTATCCACCCGCCCTGTTGCTCGTAAAATACAGTATTTTTCCGTCCTTGGAAATAGAAGCGTGGGATTCCCAGTATTTTGTATTAATATTTGAATTCAGTTTCTGCAGCTTAGACCAGGTGTTATTCTTGTATTTGCTTACATACAGGTTACCATCGAAATTATCACTCCTGTATACAAATAATTCATCTCCATTATAGGATATGCCGGTAGTATAAGTGTTTCCATCCACACCAAATGCCTCGGTAAGGTTTTCCGGTTCATTCCATTTCCCGTTGACCTTCCGGCTGCAGAAAACAGCATCATAAAACTGAAGCTTCCTTGTAAAGGCAATTACAGATTCATTGCCTGATACAACAGGATTTGATTCTTCGAAACGATCATTGATTGGTTCACCCAGGTTGCCCGAAATAAAATACATGGGCTTGGATTCCTGTAGTTTGGCCACTTTACAGGCCTCAATCTGCGCATCAACAAGTTCTACATCATATACAAGCGGATCAAGCACCAGCTTGAACTGCTCGTATGCCTCTACTGCATCCTTAAGCCTGTTATTTGACCTGTAAGCATTTCCAAGGTAATAGAATGCCTCGGGCGGAGCCTTTTTCTCTTTAAAGCTGTTTGTTTTGGAATTAGCATCTATTCCGGTAACCGCCTTTTCAAGATATTGAATTGATTTTTGTACCTGATAAACATCGTTCAGATAACAGATCCCTATCTTATAATTAATGTTGAAATTTTCAGGATCTGTTTGCAGGATTCTTTGATAAAGGGGAAGAGCATCCTTATATTCTTCAAAGAGAAAATAAGATTCAGCCTCAATAAACATATTCTTTACCTTTTCCTCGCCCTGGCCAAATACAGCTGCAGAAAGGAAAATAAGGATATTAATGAAGCAGAAGGAATAGTAATACTTTTTGGAGGGTTTCATAGGTATACGTGTAACTTAACAAATTTAACAATTAAATGTAATCAACGAATATCGCCTCCAACGTTATGCAAGGTGAATTATCAACCAATCATTCTAATATTCTGGTTTTGTGATTGTTGTTATGTTCATTAAAGTCTGCTTTTTGAACACATTTTCACCTGTATTGGTGTTATACCTCCCTCCTGGTATCGAAATGTTCAAGATACCATGCTACACGGCTGAGAAATCCTCCACCCAGGGCGCCGTCAATTACACGGTGATCGTAGGTTAATGAGAGCATGCTGATATCTCTTATGGCAATTCCATAACCGTCCGGAGTTTGTACTGCCCATGGCTTTTTTATCATGGTACCAATCGCCAGAATTGCTGACTCCGGCTGATTTATTATGGGTGTTCCTGTAAGATTATTATACTGCCCTATGTTGGTTATCGTAAATGTGCCTCCTTTGATCTCGTGCAATAAGAGAGAATTATTCCTGGCTCTTTCGGCAAGATCTGTAATCCTGCGGGCCAATCCGCCAAGATTTTCCCTGTCGGCATTTTTAATGACCGGCACAATCAGGTTCCCGTTGGGCAATGCGGTTGCAATACCTATATTAATATTCTTTCGAATGATTATGTTTTCACCGGAAAGGGAAACGTTGATCTTTGGAAATTCTTTTAAAGCCATGGCCACAGCTTCAATAAAAATAGGCGTAAAAGTAAGTTTCACCTGTTCCTTTTTCAGGAAGTCCTCCTTTTGACGGCTGCGCCAGGCTGCGAGGGCTGTAATATCAGCCTCAAGAAATGAGGTTACATGCGGTGACAAACGCTTGGATTTCACCATATTGCCTGCGATGATCTTTCTCATCCGGTCCATTTCAATAGTTTCATCTCCCGGTTCCGCCATGATCTCTGGCATAATGGATTTCTGTTGGTCATCATCGCGTTCCAGCGGTAGAAGAATTCTATCCTGCGATTCACGCGGTTTTCTGTGAATCAGGTATTCATTGATATCATCGCGGGTAATCCTTCCATCCATACCCGTGCCCCTGATGTCCCTCAGTTCCTGTGAAGCAATACCTCTTTGCTGGGCCAGCATGCGCACCAGGGGGGAGATATATAATTCATGCTGTGTTGTAACTGGTGTGACAGGCGTCATATTTTCAGCCTCCTGCGCTGTCTGTTTCATAAAAGTTTCATCTGTTATCTCTTCGTAGATACTCCCGGCTGGCTGATCCTCCAATTCTTCTTCCGGAAGGGGTGTGCCGTTGGCAGTGTCGATAATAGCAATCACCTCACCAACCTTGGGTATTTCTCCTTCATTATATACAAGTCTTGACAATGTGCCTTCCACGGGCGACGGAATTTCAGAATCAACCTTGTCAGTAGCCACTTCCAGCAAAGGCTGATCCACAGTAACTTTTTCACCCTGAGAAACAAGCCAGCGGGTTATTGTTGCCTCAATAATGCCTTCACCCATGGCGGGCATGGTTAACTTGAATTTTACCATTTTCTTTACTATCTTTTATACTAAAACCCGAACAGGACTCCGGCCCAATCCCCTTAAATTCTTTATGATAATATTCAGATCATTTATAATCCGGTAATCCTTGGCATAATTAAGGTTCATTTTTTCTGCAATTCCATCTTCTGTCAATATATTCCGGTGGCCATCCATGGGTGTAAGAACGCCGGGGCGGATAACCGGCAATCCAGGGTGATCACCACCGGTAGAACGGAAATATCCAACCCAGGAATGAATCCCCGTGAGTACACTGAAAATGTTTCTGATCAACCCGGTACGGTTTTTCACAAAAATTAAAAGTATCGGACTTATAACAACAAAGATCAAAGAAAGTGCAATGTCGATCAATCGTTTTTTTCTCCGGTTTAATTTTCTTGACAGGGTATTAAAATGCAGAACATAGAGGTCGCCAATGGAATCACTTGAATTACTGCCTATTACCGATAAACTCTCAGGTGGGGCAATTTTAAAATCCACACCGGCATCGGTAAATTTCAACATGGTGGTAATAATTTTTTGTGAGCTGATATCCCCTGCGCAGAAAATGAGCTCATCGGCCCGGTTTACCTGCACTATGTCACCGATTTGTCCTATATGTCCAATGAAACCTGGCAACACTCTACCCTCAGAAGGATCAACAAATCCGATCAGTTCAGGAACCACCTGAGTCTGCCGTACAATTGAAAATACCCTGTCGCCTTCTTTCCTGGTTCCTATGATGATGATCCGTTTTTTCCGTGTCCATGCTTCCAGTTCAAAACTTGCCGGGAAAAGTATGCTCAATACAAACCGGTCAAATACTGCAGCCATAAGGGCCCATGCCGCACCAAACAGAATGAGTGCACGGGAGAACCTGAATGATTCAGGCAGTAATGCATATATCAGCAGGATGAATAACGACCCGATAATAAGTCCTTTGATCATGTCGGTTAACCTAACCGACTTTTCATACCCGGTAGATAGGAAAAGTGACAATATCCATGTAAGGATATAGAACGGAACCACCACATTCATATAGAGTGCCGGGTATGATCCTGCCTGCCCGAACAGATGCATCTCCCAAATTGGCAAAATGGTCCGGTACCCGGCATAGATGGTCAGGGCATCGAGCAATGGATTGATAATTCCCTTGATAAACCGCTGAAGAATGGACAAGCCAGCCCGGAAATAGATAGCTGTGTGTATAAACAGGGCATAATAACGGGCAGTATTCCGGGCAAAATGTTTCTGCGCGAAAATGATCATGGCATTATAAAACACAATCACATAATTGATGCTGCCCTTTTTGGTGCTTTCTCCCTTATAATGAATGATTGTGGTTAGCGGAAAATACACGTTACGGTAACCCGCCAGTTTTATCCGGTATGAAAGATCTATGTCCTCACCATACATAAAGAAGACCTCATCAAGCAGGCCCGATTTTTCCAGTGCACTTTTTCTAAGCAGCATGAAGGCCCCTGAGATCACATCCACATCATTTATCTTATCCTTGCTAAGGTAGCTGAGGTGGTAACGGCCAAATGTTTTTGACCTCGGAAAAAGTGCAGAGAAACCGAAGATCTTGTAAAAGGCAACACCCGGAGTTGGCAAGGCCCTTTTCGATTCAGGAAGGAAATTGCCTGCTCCATCAATCATTTTTACTCCCAGGCATCCAATATCGGTAAATTCCTCCATGTGTGCGATACACTTACTGAATGTGTCTTCCTGCACAAGGGTATCCGGATTAAGTAAGAGGATATACTTCCCCGAAGCTAAGCGAATAGCCTGGTTATTGGCTTTAGCGAAACCCAGGTTAATGCTATTGGCAATGAGTCTAACGCCCGGGAATTTTTCGGCTACCATTTGCACAGAGCCATCAGCCGAATTGTTGTCTACTACATAAATTTCAACAGCAATATGCTCGGAAGCCTTTTCAACGGAATGCAGGCATTGCTCCAGGAAATATTTAACATTATAGCTGACTATGATGACAGAAAGATCCATCCTGATATTGAAAAATCAAAGATAGCATAATTTGAGGATGCCTGATGCACTATGGAAGAGTAGGTATCGCCTTTGCACATTCCATGAGGGCCATGCGGCAGGCATTTGTATTTCCGAGTGTACATGCCTTATGAAAATAAGGGCATGCATTAGATTTTTCATCGAGCCGGTAATATGACATTCCCAAATTAAAATACAACGCGGAATTGCCCTTTGAATAATCCAGTGTTTTAAGAAAATCTGAAACCGCAGATGAATAATCATGCAATTCATAATTCACCATGGCCCGTCCATGAAAAGCTCCTGCCACTGTATCATTCATCTCAATAGTGGAAGTAAAATCACTCATGGCAAGTTCATATTCCATCATATTCAAATGGGATACTCCCCGTCCAAGATAAAATTTATATAAATTGGGGGAAGATTTTAGTCCAATGGCATGGTCGAAATTGTCAAGTGCCCGTTCATATTTTTCCCTGGAATTGTAGATCACACCCCTCAGATAATAGAAATCCGGTTCATCAGGATACTTTGATATGGCGTCCTCTGTCTCCTTCATCGCTTCCTTATCCTCCTTCATAAGAATAAGTATGCTAATCTGTTTCTGCAGAACGGGAATACTCTCAGGAGACATTTCTAATGCTTCCCTGGTTTTAACAAGGGCCTCAGTCAATTCATTTCTGATGATACAGGAATCCGCCTCGGCAAGCAGGGACTGGGCTTTTGAATTATTCTGAGCATTTATCACGGCCGGCCACAGCGTGATCAACACGAACAGAAAGTATCTGGTTAAGTTTCGCAATGTTAATCAGTTAAATTGTACGGATGAATATACAAAAAATGGAAATACAACAATAAAATAATTATCGAAGTATTCACATCGGTTATTATACGTGAAGAATTAAATTCAGTCTGTTATTTAACCAGATTTTTGAAGTCGCTTCCAAGAAAACCATCAGGATTCTTGTCGCTGATCTTATGATAATCGAAATAATAGAAATTTGCATCGGCAGCTCCGATAATTACATTATAACAACGGGCATCTATTTTAGTGCCTTCAGGACCCACCTTATGCAGAAACACAACATCAGGAACACGGTCTTTGATTGCCTGCTCAATATCTTCTGCTGTTACAAGTTTAAACTTATAAGGATAAACCTTTTTTATTTTGGCCTCTGTATTGACATCAGGTCCCAGTTCCTCCTTCAATATATAAAAAGTTTTATCCTTGATTTCCTGTATATTCTCATTATAATGCTTGAAAACATTTTGGGATACAATTTCAGGATGTTCGCGGATGAGCCTGGCATGATTTTGCATGAAGCGAAGAATAATTGCCAGCTTATAGGCATACCTGTCCTCTTCCACATCATAAAATGCCAGCGGCACAGAAGCTATATCGGGCATTTCGTTCAACCTGAAATAATCCCCGCCAAGTGATAACTGCAAAAACCGATATTCCGCATCGGTTTTGTCGTTTTCAAAGGTGACCCTCGACATATAAATAAATGAGTACTGGGGGTCAAGCCGTTTTTTGTCAAATTCCTTGCCTGATATGAAATCATATTCTGTAATCTTCCACTCCTGTTCCATCACCTTTTTAATAATGGAATTATACTCCATGAGCGGGTTATCTTCAAGCACAACGAGTGTTTTGGTAGTAAAGAAAGCAGCAATATCCTGCCGTGATGGGACAACACTTTGTGAATAACCAGCCAATGCATGGAAAAGCATAAAAACGGACAGGGCAATTTTTTGGATCTTCATGTTATTGCGTATTTTTTGGGAAATATAAGGGATTTCTTTCATTGAACTTCCGGAGATATAAAAACTTCATTTGTTTTTGCTTTTTACTGTTCAGGGCAGCAAATTCATCATGCAGTTCAGGATCAGCCATGAGCAAAATTTCAATGCTTTTCACATCGTAATCCAGGATATTTCCGGTTTTAAAATCAAGCAGGTATTGTCTTAATTCAGTATTTCCCGAGCTTTGTGGATAGTACGGGCTATAAGGGTCATAATAATTTCCGTAAGGATAACCGTAACTACTGTAATACGGACTTCCATAATTGCCGTATGTGGTTAAGCTGGCAACGAAATGGCAAATGCTGCCGACTATGGTGATCCTGTAAAAATCATCATTTACGTTCACATACAATACGCCATTCCTTGAATAACCCCATATATTCTTGGCGCCAATTTCCTGCTTTGATCCCAGATTGTCATAAAGTTCGATCTTCTTCTCCTGAAGAATGCGGTCATAAAAATCCGGATCATCATATGGTATTGTAGTGATGATCTGCGATTTGGAAATAGGTGAGTTTACCTTCACCTGTTCAAAATTCAGAAATATACCTTCCCCGAATTTGAAACCGGGTGAGTATTTCACTAAATGAGAAGTAGAATCTGCCTGTGAATACAACTGGTTACACATTCCTGCCAAAAGAATGAATAACCATACTGCATTGTTCCTTGAAACTTTCCTGATGATCAATGCGGGCATAACCCGGACAATTCGCTTGGTTGTTTGCATAAACAGTATTTAAGAAACATTTACCGGCAAAAAAACGTATCTACAAAAGTATGGTTTTTTTATTATCCGCTGATCCCGGCTAATTATAATCAGCCTATCACAGATAAATACAAAACCCTTTCAGAGATTGGATGCACCTATGTCAAATTAAATTCAAAAATCGAGCCAAGAGTATATCATTTTAATGTTCACTTTTATGACCGACTTTATTTCATTAAAAATTTAGTATATTTATCTTCGGTATCAAGAAATTCCGGAGAGTCATTTAACTTTCAAAATTAACCTGATGAATCCCTTATACATTTTTCTTGAACGATTGACCAAAAAACTTGAACGTCAGGCGGATCTTGATGTAGTTAACAAATTGCTTGTTGCTTATTTTGTAAACATTGCCGGCATTGCGATTAATCTTTTTTTTGCTATCCTTGCCCTGACTTCAGGAAATAATACACTGGCTATTTTTCTGTTTTCTTCTTCCGCTGCACTCATCCTCACTCTTGTCATTTTCCATTTTACCCGGCAACGGAAACTCAGCAAATTATTACTTACCCTTGTTACGGCTATTACTTTACTATATTTATTGCATACCGGGGGAACAGAAGGATCGGGAAATTTCTGGCTCCTGCTGTTTCCGGTATTTTCCATACCGCTTTTTGGAATCAGGCGGGGAAATTTAGTCTCTTTCCTGTTTTTTGTGGCTGTGGTGCTTTATTTTGTTTTTCAGTCCCGGCTGAACGTATTACATCCTTATAGTTTCGCATGGACACTGCGGATGACCATCGCATATGCGGTTGTTCACCTGCTGGTTTACCTGAATGAGTATCTCAGGTTCCATAATTATCATGTTATGGAAAGAACTATAATCGAATCAAAAAACGAGGCCAGGCAGAAGGATGATTTCCTGTCCAAGCTTTCACATCAGATCAGGACTCCTCTCAATAATCTCACAGTGGTCTCAAACCTGGTTAACAAATCAAAACTCGACTCAGAACACCGTGATCTTTTTGACACAATTCTGGCCTCCACAATAAATCTGATCAATGTTGTCAACAATATAGTCAAAGTCTCAGAAGTAAAAATTGAAAAGGAATTAAGCAGCCAGATCAATTTCGACCTTCATTCTTCAATTGATAATACACTTAAATTATTCAGAGATCAGCATAAAGACAGGCTTGAAATAAACCTGCATGTTTCACGGGCAATCAGGACAACCTATCTGGGTGACCCGATACGTATCAAACAGATATTTCTGAATATTATTGAGAACATCATCAAGGCAAATCCTAACGGCAAACTCTACATCGACATAGGTATTGATATAACCGATGAACATGATTCCGACTCATCAGTATCATTCGAAATTCGTTGTCCCCAGCTTCAGCTTGAATCGGATGACTATGGTAACTACTATACCCGCCCTGGCACAGATCTCATTAAGGACGGGACATACCAACCTGAGGATTATTTTATTGATTTCACCATTGCAAAGAAAATAATTGAATATTATGGTGGTGAATTTAAAATAGTCTCTACCGAAGAACAAACTTCATTGACTTTTGGCTTTATGCTGAAGAAAGGCTCAGTTGGCATACAAAAACCTGAATCAGAAAAGGAAACCACCCAGCTTCTGCAGGTCAAGGTGAAGATTGAGTTAAAGTATGCCAATATATTACTGGTTGAAGACAATGCAATAAATCAGAAGATCATCATTCTGAGCCTGAAGAATATGGTAAAGAATATTGATATTGCAAACAATGGAAAAGACGCCCTGGATAAATTCGGTACTTCAAAATACGACCTGATCCTGATGGATATTCAAATGCCTGTAATAAACGGGATCGTGGCTACGAAAAAAATCCGTGAACTGGAGGCAACCTCCAACACACAAACTCCCATCATTGCAATAACAGCAAATGCATTGTCGGGCGACAAAGAAACATGCCTTGCCGCCGGCATGAATGATTACATCTCCAAGCCCTTCCAGGTGGAAGTACTGGTGAATAAGATGAAGGCGCTGCTGGAGAACTAGGGGCCTAGGGGCTTAGGGGCTTAGGGACCTAGGGGCTTAGGGGCCTAGGGGTCTAAAAGCGTTTATTATAATTTGCGGATGAGTGTAGCCAATACCTTTTCAGTTTCATTTAACTTTAATTCATATGGGCTTATTTCAGTTTCGGGGACATAATATAATCGTGTTGCAACACTAAACTGATAATGGAGTTCTTTCAATGAAGCAAAAGACATTTCAAGAAATCTACGATATTCAATTATACTCTCACGTGCACATCCTTCAACAATGTTTGAAGCAACCGAAATAGCTGCTCTTCTCATCTGAGATGTTAATCCATATCTTTCCTCTTTAGGGAAATTCCGGGTTGATTTATAAATCATAAGCACAACCTGGTCGGCAAGTTCAAATGCCCTTAAATTAGTGTGGTCTCTCATTTTAAAAATATTTACCTAACGTGAATAATATGTTTGTAACGCATTAACCTCATCATTCTAAGCCCCTATTCCATAAGCCCCTAAACCCCTAAACCCCTAAGCCCCTAAACCCCTAAACCCCTAAGCCCCTAAACCCCTAAACCCCTAAGCCCCTAAACCCCTAAACCCCTAAGCCCCTAAACCCCTAAACCCCTAAGCCCCTAAACCCCTAAAAATCAATCTTTATCCCTATCACCAGTATATCATCCACCTGCTCCTGCTGGCCACGCCATTCCATGACGTTATTTTCAAGGATTTCGTGTTGTTTATCCATGGACAGGCGGTGAAGGTTGAGTAAGAGGTGCCTGAAACGGCGGTATTTGTATTTTTTCCCATCCGGGCCGCCAAACTGGTCAGCAAAACCATCGGAAAATATGTATATGATATCTCCCTGCTGTATCGGAATCAAATGATTCTTAAAGGTCTGGTCTTTGAAATTGGTTTCATCCAGGCCAATGGCAAACCGGTCACCTTTTACTTCGGTAATTTTATTATCCCTGATCAGGTAAAGGGGATTAAAAGCTCCTGCAAACTCAAGGATCATATTCTTTTTGTCAATCGAGCAGAATGCCACATCCATTCCATCACGCAGAACCACATTATCCACATCCTTAAATATCACATGAAAATCCTCATTCAGTCGGTTCAGAATATCTGACGGCCTTGACAGTCCTTCAATATTGGTGATCTTCCGGAATAATTCAAAGCCTATAATTGACATGAAGGCACCCGGAACGCCATGTCCGGTGCAATCCACCGCCGCAACAAATATTTTATCTCCCAGCTTGTTGATCCAGTAAAAGTCTCCGCTTACGATATCCTTTGGCATGTACAAAACGAAGGAAGAAGGAAAAACTGATTTAAAAAGCCGGTATGGGGGCAGCATGGCTGTTTGTATGCGCTTCGCATAGTTGATGCTGTCCGTAATGCTCTTGTTTTTAAGTGTTAGTTCTTCCTTTTGCAGCATGATCTGGAGGGCGAACATTTCACGCTCCTCGTTTTCCTTGCTCAGATTGAAGAACCTGCGGGTAATCAACCGGAAGGCGAGCAAAATGAACACAAAACCCACAATAAAATAAATGATCAGGGCCGTTCTTGTTCTCCATCCTGGAGCTTCAACAATGATCACCAGGGATGTTACCGCATTGTTCCCAAGGGTAACAGCATTTGTTCCGGTTACCCGGAAAAAATATCGTCCCGGATCAAGATGACCCAGTACGATTGAATTCTGGGATCCCAGGGAATGCCAGACAGGTTCATCACCGGATTTTTCAATGCTATACCTGTACTTGTTAATTTCCGGCCTTGACAGGTTTGCAGAGGCAACATCTATCCGGACAGGCATTTTTTTCCAGGGAATCAGCAGGGTATCTGTCAGGTTATAATATACCTGATCATTCTGTGGCTCTTCGGCAATGAATCTGAAACCGGTTATCATTACCCTGAAGTTTCCTGCCGGTGAGAGAATCTGGTCAGGATTGATTTCCGACAATCCCATATCACCACCGAGATATATTTTGCCATTAACTCCCGAAAATACAGATGAATAGGAGGAATTCACAAGACCCTCACGCTGGTCAAATAATAAAACTGATTCCGAGTTGTGGATCATTACATACAGACCGTTTCCGGAGCATATCCAAATATTGCCAATATGATCAATTGTAATGGCTTTAAAAGCCGAATGCAGCAGGGCAGGTTCATCTAATGCAGCGGTAAATTCACTGGTAGGGACATCAAAGCGATATATACCCATTGAAGTACCAATCAGGAAGACTTTGGGTGACTCAGGAACGATTGTATAAACCTGCTTATGTTCAGTGTTTAGAAGGGTTTTATCGTAAGGAGTGAGCATGTAGAATTTCCCATGTTGCGGGTCATAATAGAGCAATCCATGGGTGGTGGCCAGCCAAAGTTTGCCATTAAAGTCTCTTTCAATGTCATAGACCGGGCCGATGTCAATGCTCTGGTTGTCATCATGAAGAACATTAATTACATTGTGGTTTGCAGAATCCAAACGTACCTTCTGCAGTCCCTCTGAAGTACCAAGCCAAAGAACGGGTTCATCGTACAGTAGACAATTCAGGGAATTTCCAAGTAGAAGGTCTTTTTTTATAAAGGGATAACGTGCAGAAAACCGGGTCCTGTTCTCTTTACGGGGATTGATAATTTCAAGTTCATGCTCGGAAAGAGCAATGTATTCCTCCTGATTGAAAGGATAAAAACCCATCACCCGACTATTATCAAGTGTTTTAAAATTCTTCCGTGTTAAATTTACAGGGTCAGCCACATCGTAAGTATTATCCGAATAACCGATGAATATTCCATTCCCTGGTCCGCCTGACATGGCAATGATTCTGTCGGCAGGCAATGTAAGACCCTGACTATGAGTGGAATAATTTCGAAAATGAAGTCTCGACATCCTGATTTTCACAATTCCTTCGGAAGTACCACCCCATATTACACCATAATCATCAATGGCAAATGTTTTAATTCCCGGGTCAGGTGCTTGCGTTATTTTACTAAAAATCCCTTTCACATCATCATATGAGAACACGCCGCCCTCTGTTGCAATAATCAGGGTACCGTCCCGAGCCTGATTGATATCTGTGACAGTGTTTGCCTCCTGAGAAGAATTTTTACCTCCGGGAAAATAGCCATCAAAATCATAATCAACCTGGTCAAACCGGTTAAGTCCATTCCCAGTGCCAATCCACAAAAAATTCTTCGCATCCAGAAACATACAATTTACCCTTTGATCTGTCAACAACCCCTGGGAACTCTGCTGCATGAATTCAGTAAATGAACCCTGGTGGCGGTCAAAAAAGAAAATACCTGCTGAAGTGCCGATCCATAGGTTGCCATTGATATCAGGCAAAAGACAGGTAGCGACAAAACCAGGCTGCATCAATGACCGTGGAACCGGATAATAACGGTTTGCCTGGCCAGGTTTGACCGAAATAAGGACACTATCCGAAAGCACCCACACTTCCCCATCCTTACCGGGATAAATATCTCTGGGTGCGAATTGCCTGGAAATTAACTGGTCCGACTGGTTTAAAGAAAAATAACTGATTTCACCGGTTTTATGTTGAATCAGGAATAAACCATTGCCGGCTAAAACCCACAGGTTTCCCTGGTTGTCTTTTCTGATTGATTTAATCTGCTGATCATTGGGTAACCGCTGACCGCTTTTCAACAAGGGAAAATGAACAGAATTATACCCGTCATAACGGCTCAGCTCAGATTGAGTAGCGGTCCACAGGTATCCTGTATTGTCGAATATCAGACAGGTAACTTCCTGAGACGACAACCCATTTGCAGCCGGGAGCAACTCAGGAGGAAGATAAGATTGACCTTCCAAAGGCCTGATTAACTGCAGTATGAAAATTAAGATATAAAAGCGGTAACAGGGCATCCGCAGCGCAGATTACATTGATTAAAACAACCTAATTTAATCAACATAATCCGAACTAACAAAATGAAGGCAAAAATTTAAATTACTCATCCCCGGGATTTTCGCCACGTGCAATTTTTTCCAGCATTTCAGTGGTAACTGATTTCGGTCTTTCGAGTGGATAACCAAGAGCTCTGTCCCATATTATATTGGCACAAATTCCGATTGCCCTCCCAATCCCGAATAAAACCGTATAGAAATCGTATTCAGTCACACCGTAATGCCATTGGATCGCTCCTGAATGAGCATCAACATTGGGCCAGGGATTCTTTGCCCGTCCCTGTTCCTGGAGAATGGGCGGTACAATCTTGTAAAGAAGATCCACATATTTAAAAATAGGATCATCAGCCATATATTTCAAGGCAAATTCGCGCTGAATCATATACCGGGGATCCGTAATTCTTAGTACGGCATGTCCGAAACCCGGAATCACCTGTCCTGAATTCAGCATATCCCACACAAATTTTTTCATATCACCTTCTGTGGGAATTTTCTCACCCATTTTTTCGTGGATTTCGTGCAACCAACGCAATACTTCCTGGTTGGCAAGTCCATGAAGAGGTCCCGCCAATCCGTTGATCATGGAAGAAATAGAGAGGTAAATATCAGACAAAGTGCTGGCTACCAGGTGGCCCGTATGCGCACTCACATTCCCGCTTTCATGGTCGCTGTGCAGTATAAAATGCATTCTGGAAACGTCATCATAAGGTTTGGCGATACCCATCATCTGGGCGAAATTGGCACCCATATCCATGTTTGGATCGGAAAAGATCTTTTTACCCCCCTTATAAACTTTAGAGTAAATGTAAGCCCCTATTTCCGGCAGTTTAGCAAGAAGTCCAATGGCATCTTCGTAGGTAGGCTCCCAATAATCGAGCTTGTTGAGTCCGCGAAAGTATTTACGGTTAAAAAAGGATTCCCTGTGCATGGTGAGAATGGCAGTTGAAAAAATCGTCATGGGATGACTGCCTGCAGGAAAGGCATCGATTACATCGTAAACATAACTGGGAACAATGTGCCTTTTTTTGAATTCATCAAGAACTTCATTTATGTTGTTCTCATCCGGAAGATCGCCAGTTAGCAGAAGATAGATGACACCTTCTACATAAGGCACTTCTGCCCCTTTTGGCCGGGGTAATTTTTTAAACAACTCCGGAAGGGTATAATCACGATAACGTATACCTTCATTAGGATCAAGATAAGAAATATCAGTTACAAGGCATTTCAGATCACGCATACCTCCTATCAGCTTGCTGATTGTTACGGTATCAACTACCACATCACCGTGTTCTTCGAGCAGGTTTTTAACCCTTGGCCGCCAGGCCTGGATCTTCTCATAGAGTGTTTCTTTTAGTCCGGGCATAATGAAAATTATGAGTGAGAAATTAGGAAAGTATTATGAAATATGAACTATAAACCACATCATAATAGTTAACATCATTTCACAAATCTTGTTTACAATTTTGAGGAATAAGTTAGATAAAAAAAAGTGAACCACCAAATAACATTTATGCAATTATGCAATTATGTAGTTATGTAGTTATTCCGTCGTCAGTTATGCAGTTATGCAGTTTCCCACGTCACCCGCCTCCTTACTCCATACTCTTAATGTAACTAGATTTTAAATGACTGTAATAAAGGCCCTAAAGCAGGGTCGCTAAACTCTGCGACCTCATAAAAGCAAAGCGCCTTAATAAACTTTGCGACCTTTGCGAATTCCTCTGTGGTCTCCTATATAACTCTTTTTAAAGCACTCATTATCAGTGGGTATTTTTATTATGTTTATACCGCTCTTTTTATGCTGCTTTTTCTTGCAAAGTTATCTGTTTTGAGGTTGGAGGGAGCCCCTCCCGAGTACTTTGCGTTAAAACTTTTACATATTCCCAGTAAAGCAATAAACTCCAAAATTTTCTCTCGCAGATTTCCGCAGATTTCCGCAGATGAATGCTCACTTTGTTCGCATTTTCCATTTCAGGTATTATTTTGGGGCAAAATTGATAAATGCTGAAGGACTCCCTACTCCTTACTCCTTACTCACCTCTCACCTCTCATCTCTCATCTCTCATCTCTCATCTTCGCTGCTGTATGAAAACAAAAAACCCCCTATTGACCAGGGGGTTCATGTAAAGGGAAAGATTAGTATTCCTTATTTTTTATACCCGTAAATAGCCAGTGATCCAAGTTCCTCTTCAATACGAAGAAGCTGGTTGTATTTGGCCATACGGTCGGAACGGCTCAATGAACCGGTTTTGATCTGTCCGGAATTGGTAGCTACTGCGATATCAGCAATGATTGCATCTTCAGTTTCACCGGAACGGTGTGAAGTAACAGTCGTATAGCCAGCGCGGTGAGCCATTTCAATGGCATCAAGGGTTTCTGTAAGGGTGCCGATCTGGTTCACCTTGATCAGTATGGAGTTGGCACAACCCATGTCAATTCCTTTTTTCAGAAAGTCAACATTGGTTACGAAAACATCATCACCAACCAGCTGGACCTTGCTTCCCAGTTTGTCAGTCAGCAGTTTCCAGCCATCCCAGTCGTTTTCCGACATTCCGTCTTCCACTGAATCGATCGGGTATTTGCTGATCAATTGTTCAATGAAAGCAACCTGTTCTGCAGACGATCTGATCACTCCGGTTTTACCTTCAAATTTCGTATAATCGTATTTCCCGTTTACATAAAACTCCGATGCAGCACAATCGAGAGCGATGGAAACATCACCACCTTCAGCTGCACGACCCGGTTTATAACCTGCTGCGCTGATTGCCTTGATAATTGATTCCAGTGCATCTTCAGTTCCTTTCAGAGTGGGTGCAAAACCACCTTCATCACCAACTGCAGTGCTCAGACCGCGTTCTTTCAACACTTTTTTAAGTGAATGAAATACCTCGGCACCCATTCGTAAACCTTCGCGGAAACTGGGAGCGCCGATAGGACGGATCATAAATTCCTGGAAAGCAATGGGTGAATCGCTGTGGGATCCGCCATTAATAATATTCATCATGGGAACAGGCAAGACCTTTGCATTTGTTCCGCCAATGTACCGGTAAAGCGGTAAATCGTGGAATAAGGACGCTGCTTTGGCAACAGCCAGGGAAACTCCCAAAATAGCATTCGCACCAAGTTTGCTCTTGGTCTTGGTGCCATCGAGGTCAATCATTTTCTTATCAATGCCTGCCTGATCGAAAGCGCTCATTCCGATTACTTCCTTGGCTATAATCTTGTTCACATTGTCAACCGCCTTCAATACTCCTTTTCCAAGGTATCTTTTCTTGTCGCCGTCACGTAATTCCAGAGCTTCATTTTCGCCTGTGGATGCTCCCGAGGGAACAGCGGCACGGCCTACAAAGCCGCTTTCAAGTGTTACTTCTACCTCGATAGTGGGATTACCCCTCGAATCGAGTATTTCACGTGCATGAACATGTGCAATTTGTCCCATAATATATATTGTTTAAGATTTATTATTCTGGTTATTCTTTGGTTGCTTCTGTTTCAGCAGATGCTGCAGCTTCAGGTTCAGCGCTTTCAGGTTTTGCAGCAGCTTTCTTCTCCTTTGCAGGAGCTTTTGCTTTAGCTTCAGCTTTAACCTTTTTCAGGTGCTTCGCCTTCGGTTTTTTTCTTGGCACCCCTGCGACTGCGTTTACCGGTCTTGGTTTCAGCTGCGCCAGCTGTAGGCCAGCATTGCTTCGTTAAAATCAACCAGTTCAATATAGCACATTTCAGCGGCATCACCCAAACGTGTTCCCAGCTTAAGAATGCGCGTATATCCACCCGGACGGTCGGCGATCTTGGGTGATACTTCCCTGAAAAGTTCTGTCACCGCGTGTTTATCCTGCAGGTAATTGAATGCCAGACGACGGGAATTTGTTGTATCCTCTTTTGACGTGGTGAGAATCGGTTCAATAAATCCACGTAATGCTTTTGCCTTGGCTGTCGTTGTTTTAATGCGTTTATTCATTATAAGTGAAACAGCCATATTCGACAACATGGATTTTCGATGAGCGCTTTTCCGTCCTAAATTATTGTTCTTATTGTTGTGTCGCATTGTGATCCGAGTAATTAATTCAATATTTTACAATTATTCCTTATGGAATTCTTAGTCCCTGTCGAGTTTGTATTTTACTATATCCATGCCGAAAGAAAGATTCATGGTCTCAAGCAGCTCATCAAGTTCTGTAAGCGATTTCTTTCCGAAATTCCTGAATTTCAATAGATCATTCTTATTGAATTTCACCAGGTCGCCCAAGTGTTTCAACTTCAGCAGCCTTGAGGCAATTCAGCGCCCTGACTGACAGGTCGAGATCCACCAGTTTGGTCTTGAGCAATTGGCGCATATGCAGAACTTCTTCGTCAAATTCTTCATTGGCAGCACGTTCTTCCGAATCCAGCGTGATCTTTTCATCGGAGAAAAGCATGAAATGGTAGATGAGGATCTTGGCTGCTTCCTTTAATGCATCTTTAGGATGAATTGAACCATCCGTAAGGATTTCGATCAACAGCTTCTCATAGTCTGTTTTTTGTTCAACCCTGTAGTTTTCTACCGAAAACTTTACATTTTTGATGGGTGTGAAAATGGAATCAATGGGAATCAATCCGAATTCAGCATCAAATGGTTTGTTTTCCTCAGCGGGAACATATCCCCTGCCTTTATTGACATGGAATTCCATATGGAGTTCGACATCTTTTTCCATGTGACAAATAACCAGTTCAGGGTTCAATACCTCAAAACTGCTAAGGAAACGGTTCAGATCTCCTGCTTTAAAAACAGTCTGATCCGAAAGGGTAACCACGATTTTTTCATCATTCACATCATCCACCAACTTTTTGAATCGGATCTGTTTAAGATTAAGAATAATCTCAACTACATCTTCAATAACGCCGGTTATGAAGTGCAGAATTCATGTTCAACACCGTCGATCTTGATAGCTGTGATTGCATGACCCTCGAGTGATGACAACAAAATCCTGCGCAGGGCATTTCCAATGGAAATACCATAACCAGGCTCAAGCGGACGAAATTCGAATTTACCGAACTTATCGTCCGATTCTATCATGATCACCTTATCGGGCTTCTGAAAAGCTAATATGGCCATATTTTATAATATTACAATTATTTAGAGTACAATTCAACGATCAATTGTTCTTTGATTGTTTCGGGAATCTGATCACGTTCAGGACGGTTGATGAGTTTCCCAGCTCATTGAAGCGGAATCCCATTCCAACCAGGAAACATTAGCCCTGCGTGAACCCAGAGAGTTCTGAATTACTTCAAGTGACTTTGATTTTTCGCGAACACCGACAACATCGCCGGGTTTCACTGAAAACGAAGGGATATTAACTACCTGTCCGTTTACGGTGATATGGCGGTGAGTAACAAGCTGACGTGCGCCTGACCGTGTGGGAGAAACGCCCAGACGGTACACCACATTATCAAGCCTTGATTCAAGTAACTGAAGCAATACTTCACCAGTAACGCCCTTGCTGCGTTGCGCCTTCTCAAAAAGGTTTGCAAATTGTTTTTCCAAAATGCCATAGGTGTATTTGGCTTTCTGCTTTTCGCGCAGCTGAACCCCGTATTCAGAGAGCTTCCTTCTTTTCTTGTTCGCTCCGTGCTGTCCGGGAGGATAATTTTTCTTGTCATAGTTTTTATCCGGTCCGTAAATCGCGTCACCGAACTTTCTGGCTATTTTAGTTTTAGGTCCAGTATATCGTGCCATTGTTGATATTTAAATTTTAAATCTCGATTATATATTCACTGTATATTATACTCTTCTTCTTCCGGGAGCACGGCAACCATTGTGCGGAAGTGGTGTAACATCAACAATTTCAGTAACCTCAATACCTGCGGTATGGATGGTTCTGATGGCGGATTCCCTTCCTGCACCGGGACCTTTTACAAAGGCTTTCACCTTACGCAGACCCAGATCAAATGCGGTTTTAGCACAATCAGCAGCCGCAACCTGTGCTGCATAGGGGGTATTTTTCTTTGAACCTTTGAATCCCATTTTACCGGCTGATGCCCATGATATAACCTGTCCCTGGCTATTTGTGATTGAAATGATAATGTTGTTGAATGAAGCATGTACATGTGCCTGACCGACAGGATCAACCTTAACAACTTTCTTCTTGGTGATTCCAGCTTTCTTTGCCATAATTTAATCCTTATTTGGTAGCCTTCTTTTTATTTGCAACTGTTTTACGTCTTCCTTTACGGGTACGGGCATTGTTCTTAGTACTCTGCCCCCTGACAGGAAGTCCAAGACGTGCCGGATTCCCCGGTAACAACCAATGTCCATCAGGCGTTTGATATTCAACTGAACCTGGGAACGCAGTTCACCCTCAACCTTAAAATTCTCATTAATGATCTTCCTGATCAGACTTACCTGATCATCAGTCCAATCCTTAACCTTCACATCTCTGTCAACTCCTGCCTTTTCCAGAATTTTCTGGGCAGTACTCCGTCCTAACCCGAAAATATAAGTCAGGCCTATTTCGCCCCGCTTATTTTTTGGTAAATCAACACCAACGATTCTAGCCATAATAGTATTTATATTTAAAAATTTTAATTCAATGATCAGCCCTGACGCTGTTTATACTTGGGATTCTTTTTGTTAATCACATATAATCGTCCTTTTCTGCGAACAATTTTACAGTCGTGCTGTGCGTTTCTTAACGGATGCTTTTACTTTCATGATTGATCAGTTCAATTATTTGTATCTGAATGTAATTCTACCTTTTGTAAGATCATATGGTGACATCTCAACCCTCACTTTATCACCGGGAAGGATTTTAATATAATGCATCCTCATTTTTCCGGAGATATGTGCCGTAATCACGTGCCCGTTCTGCAGTTCCACCCGGAACATAGCATTCGAAAGGGCTTCTCTTAATTACGCCATCCTGTTCAATTGAAGGTTGTTTTGACATATAATGATCTGCTCAATTTTTTAAAATTTATAAATTTCCTCAATGTATTCAAAAGTCGAAAGCACATCTGCACCATCCTTGCCAATTGCCACACAATGCTCAAAATGAGCTGACGGAAGCTTATCCGCCGTTTGAATGGTCCAGCCATCGGCGTCCTGCATTATCTCCCTCCTGCCCATATTGATCATGGGTTCGATGCAGATAACCATACCCTGCTGCAATCTCACTCCGTGCCCTCTTTTTCCGTAATTCGGAACTTCAGGTGCTTCATGAAGCCCTTTGCCGATCCCGTGACCTACCATCTCCCGCACTACTGAAAATCTCTGCTTTTCACAATGTTCCTGAATAGCATTGCTGATATCTCCGATCCTTTTCCCCTCAGTGGCCTGCTCAATACCTTTGTAAAGCGATTCCCGGGTAGTGTTCAGCAGTAAACGTGACCCTTTCGGAAACCATTCCCACTGCAAACGTATAGGCCGAATCACCAAAATATCCCTGGTACAGCACACCACAATCAACCGAAACAATATCTCCATCCTTCAAAACATGGGAAGACGGAATTCCATGCACTACCTGCTGATTTACCGATGTACACAATGTTTTCGGATATCCCTTGTAACCCAGAAATCCCGGCTCTGCACCATGATCACGGATAAATTCTTCGGCTATTGCATCAAGTTCCAGCGTTGAAACACCAGGTGCAATTTGTTTGGCAACCTCGGCTAAGGCCTTGGAAACCAATAAATTACTTGTCTCTTAGTAATTCAATTTCTTCCGCTGTTTTATAGATTATCATCAAAGAACGTCAATACAATATATTTAAATCGAGGAGGCATACACCGCCTGCTCTGCCTTTTACTCTTCCTGATTTCATCAGTCCGTCATAATGCCGCATCAGCAAATGACTTTCTATCTGCTGTAGCGTATCCAGCACCACACCTACAAGAATCAGCAAAGAAGTGCCGCCGAAGAACTGGGCAAAATTCTGCTGTATTCCCAGTAAATTGGCAAATGCAGGCAAGATGGCTATCAATGCCAGGAACATTGATCCGGGCAATGTGATTCTCGACATGATCGATATCAATAAATTCCGACTGTCTTTTTTCCCGGTTTAACACCAGGAATAAAACCGCCGTTTTTCTTCATATCCTCTGCCATTTGGGTTGGATTCATAATAATGGCAGTGTAAAAGTACGTAAAAACTATGATCAATAAAGCAAAAGTCACATTATACCAAACACTTGTATACCTCGAAAATGCAGCTACAAACTTTGACATGGCCTCTCCACCTGTTCCGTAGCGGGCAAATGACAGAGGGAGGAACATAATGGCCTGTGCAAAAATAATGGGCATAACACCTGCTGCATTTACTTTAAGGGGTATATACTGCCTCACTCCTCCGTATTGCTTGTTACCTACAATGCGTTTCGCATACTGAACCGGTATTCGCCGGGTTCCCTGCACAAGGAGGATACTCACTGACAAACACAAAGAAAAGGAATACAATTTCTACCAAAAAGGCAACCAAGTCCGCCCTGTCCGTTCAGTCGTTGTGTCAATTCACGTAAACAATGGCAAAGGGCAATCTGGCTATAATACCGATCATGATGATCAGTGAAATACCATTACCGATTCCCTTATCTGTAATTCGTTCACCCAGCCACATCACAAAAATGGTACCTGCCGTAAGAATAATGATGGAAGAAATCAGGAACAAGGATGGAGCCATAACCTTGGCCTCGGCCGGAATTTGTGTAAGATATGCCGGGGCCTGCAATACAAGAACAACCACTGTAAGATACCGTGTGATCTGGTTCATCTTCCGGCGGCCGCTCTCACCTTCTTTCTGCATACGCTGGAAATAAGGTACAGCTATGGTAAGCAACTGGATAATGATGGATGCTGAGATGTAGGGCATAATACCCAGTGCAAAAATGGATGCCTGGGAAAAAGCGCCTCCTGAAAACATATCGAGCAAACCGAGTACTCCCTCGGAAGTGCGTTGTGAAAAAGCCTCTAGCGCACCGGGATCAACACCGGGCAATACCACCTTTGAACCCAGACGATAGATGAGAATGATCATCAGGGTGAAAAGGATCCTTGACCGGAGTTCCTCGATTTTATAAATATTCTTTAAAGTCTGAATGAATGATTTCATGAGAATTTCAGATTATTGTTGCCGTTCCTTGTAAAGCTTCGATCGCTGCTTTTGCCGACTTTGAAAATGCATGGGCCTTAACATCCAGTTTGGATGTGAGTTTACCATTACCCAGAATTTTTACAAGGTCTTTTTTGGCTATCAATCCGTGCTTCCAACAGTATTTCAACGTCAATTACTTTCAGGCTTCTTGATTCAGCCAGGGATTGCAGTGTAGAAATGTTGATACCCTTGTATTCCTTGCGGTTGATATTTGTAAATCCGAATTTGGGAACCCTGCGCTGCAGAGGCATCTGGCCTCCTTCAAAACCCATCTTGGTTTTGTAGCCCGCTCTTGACTTGGCCGCCCTTATGTCCTTTGGTAGAAGTTCCGCCTCTGCCGGAGCCCTGGCCCCTGCCGATGCGCTTTTCTTTTTTTATCGACCCCTTGGCGGGTTTTAAACTGCTCAGATCCATAATAATTTCAGTATCTTAAGTTAATTTTCAGTTACTTTCAGTAAATGTCTTACTTTATTTACCATGCCCAGAACCTGGGGTGTGGCTTCGTGCTCCACCGTGGCATGCATTTTTCTCAGTCCCAGTGCATCAAGATTCAGCTTCTGTCGCTTGGTGCAGTGAATCCTGCTTCTTACCTGTGTAATTTTAATTTTAGCCATTGGTTATCTATATTCTAACATTAACCATTAAATACCTTTGAAATGCTCACATTGCGGTGCTGGGCAATGGTATATGCGTCACGCATCAGCAGCAGGGCATTAAAGGTAGCCTTTACCAGGTTGTGGGGATTTGATGATCCTTTTGACTTTGGCAAGAACATCATGTATACCTACGCTTTCAAGAACTGCACGCATAGCACCACCGGCCTTTACGCCTGTTCCGCTTGATGCGGGTTTGAGAAATACCTGGGCACCACCGTATTTGGCCAGCTGTTCGTGGGGAATCGTTCCTTTATAAACGGGTACCTTGATCAGGTTCTTTTTTGCATCTTCAACGCCCTTGGCGATGGCGGTGGTAACTTCATTGGCTTTACCCAGGCCATATCCGACAATACCATCTTCATTTCCAACCACAACAATGGCTGAAAAACTGAAGGTACGACCGCCTTTGGTAACCTTGGTCACACGTTGTATACTTACCAGACGATCTTTCAGATCAAGGTCTGTAGTTTTTACTCTTCGAATGCTTACGTTTGACATAATTTATTAGAATTTAAGTCCACCTTCTCGTATCGCTTCAGCCAAAGCCTTAACTCTTCCGTGGTATAAATAACCATTCCGGTCGAATACCACTGTCACGATGCCACTGCTTTTTGATTTTTCGGCAGCCAGTTTTCCAACCAGTTTAGCCTGTTCTGTTTTATTTATCCCTGTCTTCTCCGCAATTTCTTTATCGCGTGAGGAAACGGATAACAGGGTTTTTCCTTCGGTCGTCGTCAATAAACTGGACATAAATCCCTTTATTGCTTCTGAACACCGACAATCTCGGAATATCCTTTGTTCCGTAAATATCCTTACGGATACGCATTTTTATCCTGCTTCTTCGTTCTAATTTTGTCAAAGCCATACTTCAGTTATTTTTGATATTATTTGGCTGTTGCCGATTTACCAGCTTTCTTTCTCAGTACTTCGCCCACAAATTTAATACCCTTGCCTTTATAAGGTTCCGGTGCACGGAATGACCTGATTTTGGCTGCCACCTGGCCTATCAGCTGCTTATCGCTGCTGCTGAGCGTGATGACGGGATTGCTGCGTCGTTCAGTCTTTGTCTCCAGTTTCACTTCAACCGGAACCATGAAATGAATATCATGGGAGTAACCGAGACTTAATTCGAGAATCTGTCCTTTAGCTTCTGCCTTGTATCCTACACCCACTACTTCCAGTTGAATTGTATATCCGGCAGATACACCATTCACCATGTTGTTGATCAGTGAGCGGTAGAGACCATGCAAGGCCTTGTGCCTTTTTTGTTCAGTGGGCCTGACAACGATTATCTCATCGCCATTGATTTCCACTTTGATATCCGGATCAACCGCCTGGTAAAGCTCACCTTTTGGACCTTTAACCGTAACGGTGTTATCGGGTTTTACCGACAGGCTTACGCCCTGTGGCAATTTGATCGGTAGTTTTCCTACTCGTGACATTTACTTATCCTCCGTTAATAAACGTAACACAATACTTCGCCGCCTACACTCAGGTTACGGGCTTCTTTATCCGTCATCACACCTTTGGAGGTGGAGACGATTGCAATACCCAGTCCGTTCAGAACCCTGGGAAGGTCTTCAAAACCTACGTATTTCCGTAAGCCCGGCGAACTAACCCGTTTCAGAGAACGGATGGCAGGCTGCCTGGTTTCCGGATGGTATTTCGAGGGCAATCTTTATTGTTCCCTGTATTTCGTCATCCACGAATTTGTAGTTAAGAATGTAACCCTTATCAAATAAGATTTTGGTTAGGTTCTTTTTCAAATTCGAAGAAGGAATTTCTACCACTTTATGACGGGCGGAAATTGCATTCCGTAATCTGGTTAAGTAATCTGCTATCGGATCTGTCATTTTCTTAAATTTTTCTCTTAATCACCTGTAATTACCAGCTGGCTTTTTTAACTCCGGGGATCAATCCCTTGGAAGCAAGTTCCCTGAAGACAATCCTGCTGACGCCAAACTGACGCATATATCCCTTGGGTCTGCCCGTCAGCTTGCAACGGTTGTGCAAACGGATGGGACTTGAATTCCGGGGGATCCGGCTGAGTTCCTGGAAATCTCCCTCAGCCTTTAATTTTGCCCTCTTTACGGCAAATTTTTCAACAAGCTTTTTACGCTTTGCTTCGCGGGCTTTCAATGATTCTTTAGCCATATGAACTAGTTCTTTTTGATATTTTTAAATGGTAACCCGAATTCACGCAGGAGTGCAAATGCTTCCTCGTCTGAATGCGCAGATGTGACGAAGGTGATTTCCATTCCCAGGATCTTGCTGATCTTGTCAATGTCAACCTCAGGGAAGATAATCTGCTCAGTGATTCCGAGCGTATAATTTCCCCTGCCGTCAAGCTTCGTGCTGATTCCCTTGAAGTCGCGGATACGCGGTAAGGCTATACTGACAAGTCTGTCGAGAAATTCATACATTGTATCCCGCCGAAGGGTCACTTTCACGCCTATCGGCATTTTCCGCCGAAGCTTGAAGTTCGAAATGTCCTTTTTCGACATAGTTTGAACCGATTTCTGTCCCGAGATCATAGTGAGTTCCTCGAGGGCTATGTCCACAATTTTCTTGTCGGATACAGCTGCGCCAACGCCCTGATTGATCACGATCTTTTCCAGTTTGGGAACCTGCATCACTGTATGGTAGCTGAACTCCTTGGTGAGTGCCGGGATAATCGCCTCCTGGTATTTCTTTCTGAGATTAGGTACGTAACTCATTATTTAATCTCCTCTCCTGATTTTTTTGAATATCTTACAAGCCGGCCTTCACCGTTTGCTTTGCGTCCGATACGGGTAGGCTTTCCTGTTGAAGGATCAACTACCATCAGATTTGAAATGTGTACAGATGCCTCTTTTTTGAGGATACCGCCCTGTGGACTCTTTGCATTCGGCTTGGTAGATTTGCTTACCAGGTTAATGCCTTCCACAATGGCCCTGTCAGATTTCCGGATCACCTCAAGGACACGACCCTGCTGGCCTTTGCTTTCTCCTGAGTTCACGAAAACCGTATCGCCTTTCTTGATATGTAATTTCTTTTGCATTGAATTGGGTTTTTAATATTATAGCACTTCAGGCGCAAGTGATACAATCTTCATATACTTGTCACGCAACTCTCTTGCCACCGGTCCGAAAATACGGGTTCCCCTGATCTCATCCGTATTGGTTAACAGTACGCATGCATTGTCGTCAAAGCGAATATATGAACCGTCTGCACGGCGTATTTCCTTTGTAGTCCTTACAATGACAGCCTTACTGACCGTACCTTTTTTTACTTCGCTGGCAGGAAGTGCGTTCTTCACGGTTACTACAATTTTGTCGCCGACAGAAGCATACCGCCTGGCTGTGCCGCCAAGTACCCGGATACAAAGAACTTCTTTTGCTCCGCTGTTATCTGCAACCGCTAATCTGCTTTCTTGCTGTATCATAGTTATTTAGCTCTTTCGATGATTTCAACTACTCTCCAGGACTTATTTTTACTCATCGGACGGGTTTCCATGATTTTCACAGTGTCACCGATATTACAGTTGTTTGTGTCATCATGTGCCATGAATTTCGTAGTTCTGTTGATGAACTTGCCATAAATGGCATGCTTCACCTTCCTTTTTTCAGCTACCACGATGGTTTTGTCCATCTTGTTGCTTACTACGATCCCGACCCTTTCTTTTCTTAAATTTCTATTTTCTTCCATTATTGGTTCTTTTTAACCTTTTACTTGGCTTCTTTGTTTTTCTGACGAAGTATGGTTTCCATCCTGGCAATGTTTCTCCGTGTTTCCTTAATTTTCTGCGGATTATCCAGCGGAGAGATGGCATGGTTCATTTTCTGCTTGAAACTGAGGGCTTTCTCATTTTCAATCCGTTCAGCGATCTCTTTAACGGACAATTCTCTGATCTCAGTAGTTTTCATGAACTTAAATATTAAAATCTACAAAATCCCTTTTTACAATGAACTTTACTGGTATGGGCAGTTTTTGTGCAGCCAGGCGCAAAGCTTCCTTGGCTACTTCAAAAGGAACGCCATCCGCTTCGATCAGAATGCGACCGGGAGTAATCGGAGCGACAAATCCTTCGGGTGCACCCTTACCTTTACCCATACGAACTTCGGCAGGTTTTTTGGTAATGGGCTTATCGGGAAATATGCGGATCCAAATCTGTCCTTCACGTTTCATATGACGGGTAACTGCCTGACGGGCTGCTTCAATCTGTCTTCCGGTGATCCAGGCCTTATCCAGTGCCTTAATCCCAAATGATCCGAATGCCAGGTCATGTCCACGCTGGGCATTTCCCTTCATTCTGCCCTTTTGCTGTCTCCTGAATTTTGTTTTCTTCGGTTGTAACATATCATTATCGTTTATAGCAGGCTATAATTACTTTCTGCGTTTTTTGAAATTTGGTTTCGGTTTGGCTGATTTGGCACCAATGTTTGGAGCCAGATCGCGGTGACCAAAAATTTCGCCCTTGCAAATCCAAACCTTAACACCAATGAGTCCTACTTTGGTAAGCGCTTCACCCAGTGCGTAGTCTATGTCTGCCCTGAAAGTATGCAGGGGAATTCTTCCTTCCTTGATAATTTCGGTACGGGCCATTTCAGCTCCGCCCAATCGGCCTGAAACCTGGCACTTGATTCCTTCTGCACCCATGCGCATAGTGGAAGCAATGGCCATTTTGATTGCCCGGCGGTAAGATACCTTACCTTCAATCTGCCTGGCAACGTTATTGGCGACGATCATAGCATCCAGTTCAGGTCTCTTCACTTCGAAGATGTTGATCTGAACTTCCTTGCTGGTGATCTTTTTAAGTTCTTCTTTCAGTTTGTCCACTTCCTGTCCGCCTTTTCCGATAATAATACCGGGACGGGCTGTATTTACAGTTACAGTAATGAGTTTCAATGTACGCTCGATCACAATTTTCGAGATGCTGGCTTTGGCCAACCGTGCTGTGAGATACTCACGGATCTTGTAATCTTCAACCAGCTTTTCGGAATAGTTTCTGCCACCATACCAGTTGGAATCCCAACCTTTGATGATTCCCAAGCGATTACTTATAGGATTGACTTTCTGTCCCATTAATATTAGTTTGTTTTACTTGCTACTTGTTCCTGATTATCTGCCTTACTATCCAGCAAAATGGTCACATGGTTTGAACGTTTTCTAACCCTGTATCCTCTTCCCTGGGGAGCCGGACGAAGTCTTTTCAGCATGCGCCCACCGTCTACGGATACTTCCTTTACATAAAGATTGGATTTTTCAATCCGCACATCTTCATTTTTCTTCTGCCAGTTTGCAATGGCTGAAAGCAGAAGCTTTTCAATCCTTTTTGAAGGTTCTTTCGTGCTGAACCGGAGGATATCCAATGCCCGGTTTACTTCAATGCCCCTGATCATGTCAACCACATACCGCATCTTTCGCGGTGAGGTCGGGCAATTGTTCAACTCAGCCACAGCCCTGCTTTTGTTTTCTTCTTTCCTTTTATCAGCTGATATACGCTTACGTGCACCCATTGGTATTTATGTTAATGGATTTATCTAAACTTTTGATTTTCCTGCATGACCCCTGAATGTCCGGGTCGGAGAAAATTCGCCCAAACGGTGTCCTACCATATTCTCGGTTACATAAACCGGGATGAATTTATTACCGTTGTGGACCGCAATGGTATGGCCAACAAACTCGGGTGAGATCAGTGAACGCCTTGACCAGGTTTTCACAACCGATTTTTTCCCGGATTTATTCATCTCACTTACCCGCTTCTCAAGCTTGAATTCGATGAAAGGACCTTTTTTTAATGACCTGCTCATAATGTTAAGTCAATTATTTTTTCCTGCGTTCAACAATAAACTTCGTACTGGGATTCTTTTTTCTCCTGGTTTTCATGCCCTTTGCATAAAGTCCCTTACGTGACCTTGGATGACCTCCGGAGGCTCTTCCTTCACCACCACCCATCGGGTGATCAACCGGGTTCATAACAACACCGCGGACTCTTGGCCTGCGACCCAGCCACCGTGAACGACCCGCTTTACCGGAACGCTCAAGACCATGATCGGGGTTCGACACAGTTCCAACAGTTGCCCTGCAGGCAGTAAGGATCATCCTTGTTTCACCCGAAGGCAACTTGACAATCGCATACTTTCCGTCGCGGGAGGTAAGCTGTGCATAGGAGCCTGCGCTTCGTGCCAGAGCACCACCCTTGCCGGGATGCAGTTCAATGTTATGAACAAGTGTTCCAAGAGGAATTTCGCCCAGGGTAAGGCAATTACCGACTTCCGGTGCTACACCCTGACCTGACATCACAGCCTGACCAACTTTTAATCCGTTAGGGGCGATAATATATCTCTTTTCACCATCTTCATAAACCAGTAATGCTATACGGGCTGAACGGTTTGGATCATATTCAATGGTCTTAACCTTGGCCGGCATTCCATCTTTGTTCCTGATAAAATCAATAATCCGGTACATCTGTTTATGGCCTCCGCCAATATACCGCATCGTCATCTTACCATCACCGTTACGTCCACCGCTTTTCTGCAACGGCCTCACCAACGATTTATCAGGTGTTGCGCTTGTAATCTCATCAAAGGTGCCAACTACTCTGTGTCGCTGACCCGGGGTTACAGGTTTTAATTTTCTTACAGCCATAATAGTAAATTAGATATTGCTATAAAAATCAATGATCTCGCCCTTTCGCAGGGTAACAACTGCTTTCTTGAAAGCATTCTGCCTGCCGGATACATACCCGGTTTTCGTGAATCTTGATTTGCGTTTTCCGGCATAAAACATGGTGTTTACCTCTTCAACCGTTACGCCATACAAGTTCTCTACGGCTTGTTTAATCTGCACTTTATTGGCCTTCTTATTGACGATGAATCCATATTTCTGGCTATCAGCCTGGGCATTCATCTTTTCAGTTACAACGGGCCTTACAATAATATCCATTATTCAATTATTAGAAGGTTACAGACTTTTCTGAATATTGTCGAGCGAACTCTCCACAAACACAAGAGAAGAACTATTCATGATATCGTAAGTCGTTAATTCTGAAATAGTTACTACTCTGCTACTGCCTAAATTCCGGGACGACAAATATATATTTTTATTCGGTTCATTAAGGATTACAAGCGACTTTTTGTCATCTATTTTCAGATTATTCAAAAGCGCGATGTAATCTTTCGTTTTTGCCGTTTCGAGAGTGAAGTCCTCAAGGACCAGGATCTCATGGTTCTTTGCCTTATAGCTTAGCGCTGATTTGCGAGCCAGGGCTTTTACCTTTTTGTTCAGTTTGAACCAGTAATCACGGGGTTGGGGACCAAATACGCGTCCACCACCTGTGAATAATGGATTCTTGATGCTACCGGCACGGGCACCGCCTGTACCTTTTTGTTTCTTGATCTTGCGCGTACTGCCGGCAATTTCATTACGCTCTTTTGACTTGTGCGTTCCCTGACGCTGATTGGCAAGATATTGCTTTACATCAAGATAAATGGCGTGGTCGTTAGGCTCAATGGAAAAAATGGTATCCATTAGCTCAACCTTGCGGCCTGTTTCCTTTCCTGCTGTATTTAAGACTGTTAATTCCATCGTTCGCAGTATATTTAAGCGTCCTTTTCAGGGCTTTGTATAACAATATATGATCCCTTTGCACCGGGAACTGATCCCTTTAAAAGCAACAGATTGTTCTCGGGAATTATTTTAACCACTTTCAGGTTAAGCACTTTCACGCTTTTGTTGCCGGTTTGACCAGCCATTCTCATTCCTTTGAAAACCCTTGAAGGCCAGGATGAACCACCTAATGAACCGGGTGCCCTGGAACGGTCGTGCTGACCATGGGTTGAATCACCGATTCCACTGAATCTATGGCGTTTAACAACACCCTGGAAACCCTTACCTTTTGAAACAGCAACCACATCAAGCCAGGGATCGTCGTTGAAATAGTCTACTGTGATCACATCACCAACATTCCAATGACTGATAAAACCTTTCAACTCAACCACCTTGTGTTTAGGAGTGGTGTTGGCCTTCTTGAAGTGTCCCTTCATGGCCTTGGTTGTGTTCTTTTCCTTTTTGTCATCGAATGAAAGCTGCACAGACTGGTAGCCATCATTTTCCACCGTCTTGATCTGTGTGACAACACACGGACCTACTTCGAGAATTGTACAGGGAACATTGTTTCCCTTCTCGTCAAAAATAGAGGTCATTCCGACCTTCTTTCCAATTAATCCAGGCATCTATAATGTAATTAATTGTTTCAAACTTTGATTTCAACTTCAACACCACTCGGTAACTCCAATTTCATCAATGCATCAATCGTTTTAGGCGTTGAGCTGTAAATGTCCAGCAAACGCTTATGAGATGAAAGCTGAAACTGCTCTCTTGATTTCTTGTTCACAAAAGGTGACCGCAGAACGGTAAAAATTCTTTTGTGGGTAGGAAGAGGAATGGGGCCGCTTACCACAGCACCGGTAGACTTAACCGTCTTTACAATCTTCTCGGCTGATTTGTCTACAAGGTTGTGATCGTACGATTTAAGCTTTATTCTAATCTTCTGGCTCATGTATTTGGTCTTAAAGTCGATTATACAATTACTTTCGTTCCGGTAATCTTTTCAATAACCTCCTGCGACAATGCCGGAGGTACTTCTTCATAATGTGAAAATTCCATTGTTGATGTAGCCCGTCCGGATGAAAGGGTACGCAGTACCGTTACATAACCGAACATTTCTGCCAGGGGACAATTGGCCAGGATAACCCTTGCCGACAGCCTGGATTCCATACCCGTGATCTGTCCGCGCCTGCGGTTAAAATCACCGATCACATCACCCATATATTCTTCAGGTGTAACCACTTCTATTTTCATTACTGGTTCCAGGAGAACAACTTTTCCCTTCCTGAGAGCGTGTTTGAAACCCTGCTTGGCAGCGATTTCAAATGACAAGCGAATCTGAATCCACAGGGTGGAATGATCCGTCCCTGAGTGTAACCTGCAGGTTTTCCATCGGGAATCCGGCCAGGATACCATTTTTCATGGCTTCCCTGAATCCTTTTTCCACGGAAGGAATATATTCACGCGGGACATTTCCGCCTTTTACTTCATTATTAAATGTCAATCCAACAGTGCCCTTCTCTGCCGGAGCCAGTTCAAACACGATGTCAGCAAATTTACCGCGACCACCGGTCTGCTTTTTAAATGTCTCCCTGTGCTTAACAACTGTTTTCAGCGATTCCTTATAGGATACCTGGGGTGCACCCTGGTTGCATTCCACATTGAATTCACGTTTCAGACGATCCATGAGGATCTCAAGATGAAGCTCACCCATACCACTGATGATGGTCTGGCCTGAATCTTCATCAATTTTTACTTTAAATGTGGGATCTTCTTCAGCAAGCTTGTTCAATGCGACGCCCAGTTTGTCAACATCTGCCTGGGTTTTTGGCTCAATAGCCACACCGATTACAGGTTCGGGAAATGTCATTGACATGAGGGAGATCGGATGCTTTACATCGCAAAGTGTATCTCCGGTCACCACATCCTTTAAACCAACAACACCACAGATATCCCCGGCCTCAATACGGTCACGGGCATTCTGCTTGTTGGCATGCATCTGGTATAAACGGTTGATTCTTTCTTTTTTTCCGGTACGCGGGTTCAGTACCTGCATTCCGCCATCAATGGCACCTGAATAAACACGCAGATAGGTGAGCCGGCCTACATAAGGATCGGTTGCTATCTTAAATGCAAGGGCTGCCAACGGCTCTTTTTCATCCGCCTTACGAAATTCGGTCTTATCTGTATCCGGATTTATTCCTTCGGTTGCCTCTATGTCGAGCGGACTTGGAAGCAGTGCACAAATGGAATCCAGCATGCGCTGTACTCCCTTATTTTTAAATGCGGCTCCGCATAACACAGGAACAATGCGATGACCAATTACGGCCTTGCGGGTATGATCCATGAATTCTTCCACGGTAATGGAAGCGCGGTCTTCAAAAAATCGCTCCAGTAAATCGTCATCCTGCTCGCAAACTGCTTCGATCAGCTTTTCGCGCCATTCCTCAACGAGTTCGACCATGTCTTCCGGTATATCGATATACTCATACCGCATGCCGATTTTTTCATCTTCTACCCAAACAATGGCACGACGTTCGATCAAGATCAACCAGTCCGGTAAAATTATCTTCCGCCCCGATCGGGATTTGCATAGGTACCGGGTTGGAACCAAGCTTATCCTTGATTTGTTTCACAACGCCAAAGAAATCTGCTCCGGTCCGGTCCATCTTGTTAATGAATGCCAGCCTGGGCACATTATATTTATCTGCCTGGCGCCAAACAGTCTCTGACTGCGGCTGAACACCACCCACTGCACAGAAGACGGCAATTGCACCATCCAGTACACGGAGGGAACGTTCCACCTCAACGGTGAAGTCAACGTGTCCCGGGGTATCTATAATGTTGATTTTGTACTTTTGGTCGTGGTAATCCCAAAATGTGGTTGTCGACGCGGATGTGATTGTAATCCCTCTCTCCTGTTCCTGCACCATCCAGTCCATAGTAGCTGTGCCATCGTGCACTTCTCCCATCCGGTGAGTCATACCAGTATAGAAAAGGATGCGCTCGGTAGTGGTAGTCTTGCCGGCGTCTATATGGGCCATAATGCCAATATTCCTGGTATAATTCAAATCAAAATTCATAAAGCACTAATTATCAGCTAGTGTAGCTATAGGTATAATCCGCAATGTCAAATATCTCTGTTAGAACCTGAAATGCGCAAACGCCTTGTTAGCTTCTGCCATTTTATGTGTATCTTCTTTCTTTTTAAAGGCTGCACCTTCTTCTTTGAAGGCTGCCAGTATTTCCGAAGCAAGTTTATCGCTCATTGAATTGCCTGCCCTTTTCTTTGAATAAAGGATGAGGTTCTTCATGCTGATGGATACCTTGCGATCAGGCCGTATTTCGGTAGGAACCTGAAAAGTGGCTCCACCTACCCGGCGACTCTTCACCTCAACCTGAGGTGTAATATTTTCCAGCGCTTTTTTCCAGATATCAAGCGGCAACGCTTCGGTATCCTTTGCACGTTTGGCAACCAGATCAAGTGCCTCGTAAAATACATCATACGCTGTACTCTTCTTTCCCCTGGTCATCATGTTATTCACAAAACGGGTTACCAGCGTATCGTTGTACTTGGGATCCGGTAACAGAATTCTTTTTTTTGGCTTAGACTTTCTCATTATATTGTCTATTCAAAAATCTATTTACTTTTCGGTTTCTTTGTGCCGTATTTCGAGCGGCGTTGGTTACGACCTTCAACACCGGAAGTGTCAAGTGCTCCCCTGATGATGTGGTAACGCACACCGGGTAAATCTTTTACCCTGCCGCCCCTGATCATCACAATCGAGTGCTCCTGAAGGTTATGACCTTCTCCGGGAATGTAAGCCGTAACTTCAATACCATGCTGCAGCCTTACCCTTGCCACTTTTCGCATCGCTGAATTAGGTTTCTTGGGCGTTGTAGTGTAAACACGGGTACAAACACCCCGCTTCTGCGGACAAGAATTCAAAGCCGGAGCCTTGCTCTTGTCTTCGATGGTGGCTCTGCCCTTTCTTACTAATTGCTGTATCGTTGGCATGTATGTTTATTTGTATATTTTCTTCAAATTTGGCTTGCAAAGGTAGATGTTTTTTTATTAAAAGCAACATGTGCTGAAAATATTTTCCTCTTTTGTTCATTAATTGTCTTTTGTAAGACATTTGTTTATTTCTTTGCTTCAAAAATAGGCATGATGAAACTTCGACGTTTACTCCTGGTCTGCATTTCAGTTACCCTCGGAATATTTGAAATGCAGCGGGTCTCGGGTCAGTGCGATGAACTGGTCTGGGCTGATGAATTTAACTACGACGGTCTTCCTGATTCCACGAAATGGTCGTATGAGGTGGGTGGCAGTGGATGGGGAAACAATGAACTTCAGTATTATACAAGCAAGCAACTCAAAAATGCCAGTGTGGCCGATGGCAAACTTACCATCGCTGCCTTGTTTGAATCATTTGGCGGAAAATCATATACCTCGGCAAGGCTGGTCTCGAAACAGAAAGGCGACTGGCTCTATGGCCGCATCGAAATAAGTGCGAAACTTCCATCCGGCAGAGGAACATGGCCTGCCATTTGGATGATGCCTACTGACGCAACCTTTGGGGAATGGCCAAATAGCGGTGAAATCGATATAATGGAACACGTGGGGTACGACCCCCATGTGGTGCATTGCAACACCCATACTAGTTTATATAATGGCGCTAATGGAAAGGGTGCAAGCACCCAGGTTCCGGATGCATTCGATGCATTCCATGTATATGCGGTTGATTGGACACCGTCCAAAATGGATTTTTATATAGACAATACAAAATATTTTACCTTAAATGTCACTTCCGACTATAAAACATGGCCTTTTGACAAACGGTTTTTCCTGATCCTTAACATTGCCGTAGGCGGAAACTGGGGTGGTGCCCAGGGGGTGGACAATTCGGTCTTCCCGGCCAAAATGCTGATCGATTATGTAAGGGTTTACAAAAGTCCGGAGAATTTGTACATAAGTGGTGCCGACCAGGTTTTCAGCCTGGAAAAGGAAACACGGTATTCTGTTCTGAATGAGGAGGGACGCACCTATGAATGGACCGTTCCGGATGGAGCTACAATCAATTCGGGACAAGGTACAAATGAAATAGTCGTTGACTGGGGATGCGCGGGAGGAAAGGTCCAATGCCACCTCGGAACAGCATGTGATCAGTATGACCTCAGCCTGGACGTGACCAATAAGGAATATGCCGTAAACGGACCTTTTTTTTTTACTGACAACCAGCAGGGAATTAAACTAACCGCACAGGGTGCAAAGGGATCCGATATCACCTGGAGCCTACCTGCGACCGCAACCATTGTATCGGGACAGGCAACGGATACACTGGTATTTAACTGGGGAACCCGCGCAGATACAGTGAAATTACATGTAGAAAACACATGCGGCACCTGGGACCTGTTTCGTACACTCCGTCACTACGGGCAATATGCCTATCCAAACCCTGAAGAACCCCACGTTATTCCGGGGATCATCAGTCCCGATACCTATGACTACGGTGGAGAAGATGTCGCCTATCACGATGTGACAGCCGGAAATGCTGGCCCCGGACCCCGGGCCAACGAATCGGTAGATACCGAATTCTCGGGAACAGGAACAAATGTTGGCTGGATCGATGCAGGAGAATGGCTTGAATATACAATCAAGGTTCCTGTAGCCGGAACCTACTATTTCAGCATGCTTACTTCAAGCGCAAATGAAAACAGCCGGGGTCCGGCAAAGATCATCGTCAACAATACTGCAAAAATAATCGCGCTCTACCCCTCCATGTCCGGCAGCTGGTCTGTTTTCTATCCAATCCCTTTTAAGGCCATCACCCTTGCCGCAACCGATACACTGTTGCGGATTGAAATGGGCTCCGGAGGTTTTAATGTGGGCAACATAAGCATCCTTGACCATATTCCAACTGCGGTAATCGACAGGCCTGCCGGTGATCTTGTTGTTTTCCCGGTTCCTGTAAAGGATTTTTTGCATATTGATTGCCCGGAGGGAGCACGCCTGGTAACTGTCTCCGATCTTTCAGGACGGGTAATTTACAGCAACCGGCCAAATTCATTTACAGGAAATCAGTTGGATGTAAACTTTGAAAGCTTTCCGGCCGGGATGTATGTAGTTTCGCTCACCGACAGGAATAACCGGACGACTATTTCAAAGGTGATTAAATAGGGACCAGTCAGAAACATTCTCCGTCGCTGTAAATCGAACAGCCAAGGCATTGCCTTGGCTCTGCAATCTTAATTTCATTACCGAATACCGACCACCGATTACCGATTACCAGTTATTTATTCCGGAATTTAAACTAATTTTAACTTTCATTCGATTCCAAACTATAAACTCAAATTCAAATATTCTGTCATGAAAACAGCACATTCAAGAAGGGACTTTTTAAGGGTTACTGCTGCCGGCGCCCTGGGAGCATTTGCGCTTACAAAACTATCGGGCCAGTCTTCCAGTCCGGCCTTTTCCACCCTGCGTGATGATCTCAAACGTTTTGGTGTGGGCCTGCAGTTATATACCATACGCGATGCTATGGACAAGGACGTTGCCGGATCTTTGAAGAAAGTTTCGGACCTGGGATACAAAAACCTTGAACTGGCAAAATATGCCGATGGCAAATTTTACGGATACGCTCCTAAGGAATTCAAAAAAATGGTAAATGACCTGGGCATGGAAATTATCAGCAGCCATACACAGGTTGAAGCAGCCGGTATAACACTCGACAATGCCAATAAAATGGCAGAAGATCATGCCAAACTGGGTGTAAAATATTGTGTACAGCCATGGGTTGTTGAAGAAGCCAGGACCACAGTTGACAGCTACAAGAAAATGGTAGCCGAGTGGAATAAGGTAGGAAAGATCATGAAACAAAACGGCATCCAGTTTGGATACCATAACCATAATTTCGAATTTGATACGGTAGAGGGCAAGGTGCCTTACTTTGATATCTTTTTGACTGAACTCGACAAGGATCTCGTAACCATGGAGCTGGATCTTTTCTGGACAACCAAGGCAGGACATAATCCGGTTGAATTGTTTAAGAAATATCCCGGCCGTTTCCAACTGCTACATATGAAAGATATGTTTACAAAAGAAGCTCCGTTCTTTCAGGTTAAAACCAATGATTTCGCCCCGGTTGGCGCAGGTTTGATTGATTTTAAGGCAATTCTGGCAGCAAAAGATATCGCCGGTATGAAATACTTCTTTGTTGAACAGGATAGTACTAAAGATGGCAAGCCGTTTGATTCAATAGAAACGAGCATCAAAAACCTGACAACCAAATTACTGGTATAATCGTCCTCTTTGTTTCCACAATGCAAATGCCCTCCGGTTAATTCTCCTGAGGGCATTTTTGATAATGGAATAAATCATCATTTTTTTGCAACAATACCCTATCAATGGAATGAATTCCAATTCTTAACTACAGATATTCGATACTAACGGAACTTTTTCTTACTTGTCCCTCGTCCCTTGTCCCTTGTCCCTTCTTCTCGCCTTCGCCTTCCGTGATAAAAACCTAACCAGAGGCTGCAGTTCAGCTGTTACCTGGTGCTCATAAACCATTAGTGTATGATGTTGGGTGGCAGTCTCCACTGATATTCTGTATAAAAACTGATCAGGAAGAGGATGGCCGGTGGTTTCTGTCTGAAGCCCGAAAAAATTCGCCCGTTCAATCAGGATGTGAACATGCTCGTTTTCATCCTTGCTTAATATTTTATCATTCAACTCTACGCTGATTGTCAATCCCGTGAATCCGCCGGACTGCTCGAAATAAATGATGAATGAATCTTTCATGTTTGAATTCAAATGTGTGTTGTAGGGACAGGTCGCGACCTGTCCCTACAATGGCCGGGGCTGGTTAACAGAAATCCCAACTCCACCCCAGCCCTTCTTCACCGCTTTTTGCTCCGGACTGTTCTTACCATACAATTTTCCGGCTACTGCGTAAGTCATCCTGGCTGCATCCCCGAAATTGGAACCAGACTTCAGCTTATCACGAAGTGTAATATACCATATTCTACCGGCTTTTTCCCACGCAAATCCACCGATTTCAAGCGCTGTGTAATAGAAAGCCCGGTTTGGTATTCCCGAATTGATATGAACCCCGCCGTTATCAGCTGTGGTTTTAACGTATTTTTTCATATGCCCCGGCTGAGGATCTTTGCCCAGCACCGGATCATCATATGCGCTTCCCGGATCCTTCATGGAACGAATTGCTTTCCCGGCCACATTGGAGGTAAACAACCCCTCGCCAATAAGCCAATCCGCCTGATCTGCGGTTTGATTTAATTTCCTCTGCTTCACAAGGCTTCCGAATACATCCGAAAAGGACTCATTCAATGCACCTGGTTGTTCATAGTATGTGAGCTGTGCCTCAAATTGAGTTACCCCATGGGTCAATTCATGCCCAATTACATCCAGCGCAACAGTAAACCGGTTGAATAACCGTTCATCTGCCGGAAGATCCTCATCGCCGTCACCATATACCATCTGTTCACCGTTCCAGAAGGCATTGTCATATCCCTGCTGGTAATGTACTGTGGAAACAAGGTGCATTCCTTCCCCATCTATCGAATTCCGGTTATATTGCTCCTGAAACAGGTCAAAGGTTAAACCGGCCCCATCGTATGCCTCATTGGCAGCCACATCACCGGAAGGGGGACCGCCTTCGCTGCGCTCCAGTTTTCCGGGAAGTTCAGACCCGTATTCACTGTTATAAACATACCGTTGTTTTTCTGGTAGCAAGGCATGCGGAAATGGGAATTTTATTCGTCTGAGGGCTTGCCGGCGGCCACGCATTTGTCCCGAAAGAATCAGCGAGTTCAAAGCCCTCTGACGCTGATCGACCGATCCTGATTCCATGATGTTTTTCAAAATATGTGGCGGGATAAAGCAAAGCAGACATGAATTGTGTGCTTTCATATGTGTCATTTTTGATGATAATATAAAACTACGCTATCAAAAACTAAAATGCAACAAATAAATAAAGTGATCCTGTCTATTTGCTCTTGTTGTATAGATCAATAACCCGCATGAGATTGTATTCTGTACCATCGAGCCTGATCTTATTTGATTTAAGAACCGCTTTCATCTTTACCTCATCAATAACAGGAATTTTAAACAACAGTCTTTTGCTTGCACCTATAAAATATGCGCTACCATTACTGAATACCAGATACCGGGTATCGTCTTGCAAGGAATAATCATTTGCAGATTGAATAACCTTTCTGTAGGCAAATAATTCAAGATTTCCCTTTACGAGAACCTGTAGAAAGGTTTCAGAAGAATCGGCCTTATAAGGAAGTTTTATCTTCTGTCGCACAAACTCAGCCAGGGGTGCCTTTCCTTCCTTATAAATAAGAAATCCGCTGATATCGCCCCGCGGTAAAACACCGGTTTTAAAGTCGGTTTCCCTTAGCCACAGCACTTCATCCATATACTGGTCATATCTGAGAAAGATATCAGAGATCACATCGCCATTTTCAAGATTTACATCTCCCTTTGCCCAGTCATTAAAATACTGATTCCCCTTATACTGCGCGGCACTGTTTCTGTATTCGAATCCCATTAAGCCATTGCGCAGGGTATTTTCATAATCCCCGGATGAAGGTTCCTGTGAATATGCCGGATAAATTACCGGGATAAAGAGAATGAGTAAATAAAGATGCTTCATATTCCTTTCCGTTATTTTACTTCGAATGAAGTTTTGCCACTCAATACTGCACCCTTATGGGTAAGTCCGTTTACCACGATGAAATAGGTGCCGGTAATCAGGGAGACCGGAAACCGGATAACCAGTTTCTGACTGCCTGTAATTTGCCGGGCCGGATCCCATAACAAATTCACCCTGAAATCGGGATCATGCGATAATCCGGCACTTGTCCTGTCAGTAAAAATGCTCGTAGCCGGCTGGTCCGGAGGGACTACAGTATTCTGAAAAATGAAACTTTTGTTTTTCAGATAGGTTTCCGGTATTTTGTGATCATGTGTGTATATCGAAACAAGGCCTTCTAATGTAAGGTCCCCCAGGAGATAATTGCCCCCTATTACTTCAATCCGGCTGATGGCTTTGTTACCCAGCGTTGCTATGTAATTCATATCGTAAAATGGAACACCATTCAGCAGGATCATATTGGACTCCGGCCATTGCCCGGTTCTCACATTGTATACCTGTATTGTATAGGTATTGCTACTGCCCGCGAATCTTACACCCGGCAAAATGTTTTCGGTTATTTCCTTTAGGTTCACCAGTTCAGCATAATCACCGGGTTTTACCAACATGTCGGGCGGACCAAAATAATTTGTGCCTGGCGGAATTACCTCTGCCGATCCTGCAGGAACCTGATCCCTGTAAACCGATTCAATCATCCTGCTTTCATTCAGTGTTGTCACAGAATTGATTTCGCCCGGATGCACGGCATAGGGAATATAAGGCCTGCCTGCTACTGCCGGTTTTTTCCTGTCGATTTCCCAAACAACTCCTCCTTCAATAGCTGCACCGGTGTATTGAAGGATTAATTCCTTATTATCAAACCATGTGTCAAGATAAAAAATGAACCTTCCGGTAGAATCAATCCTTGAATACCGGATGCGGGGAAACAGGCTGTCGACAACTGACAGGATAATGCTTCCTCCTGCAACGGGCGCATCGCTGGTCCTGTTTCTAAGTGTACCGGATAGCATGTAACTCTTATCCTCAACAGGGTAAGCCTTTCCGGATAATCCGCTGCCAGAACCCGCCTTTCCGGCATTGTTTCTTTTCAGTTGTAGCAGGCTATCATTGATCACTGTATTCGCCAATGGAACAGACAGGTAAACTGAAATAGAAAGACTGGCCGTATCACCAGCTGATCCCTTGTTCATACTGATGACCGTTTCTGCTATATCACCGGCATTATATTTACTGCCGGTTTCCACTGAGAGATCCTGATTGGTCTCCTGAAAAATATGGCTGAATGCCTCCCGCCGGTTTAGAACAGGTATATAAAGTGTATCAGGAAACTCATGAGACAGGCTGGAAATAATGATATTCTGACTAAAAAGATTTTCAGGAGGGTCATTTCTCATCAGGCTTGTATATGCGCTAAGGGTATAAACTCCTCCCGGCAATTCGGCCGGTAACTTACATGATCCGGAATTATTTTCCTTTTTCAGATTAATCCGCCATTGAAGCGCAGTATTTCCCTTATAGTCAGTGAGAACAAGATACAATATCCTGCTTGACAGATAAGGAACATTGGATTTTTTGTTAAAGGTAAATATCCGGTACTGTAACATCTCTCCGGCAACATAAACCGGCTTGTTTGTATGTACAAAAACATTCTCTTCCCCTATGCCTGTTGCCCGTACCTTTAGTGAAAATGCCCCGCGTGGTATCGCTAATAAAGGTACAACAATGAACAGGAAAAGGAATTTATTTCTAATACCGGTGAACCTCATTAATCTCTTTGTAAAAGTGTTATTCATTAGCTTAATTAAAACTTATCCAAAAACCGGGCGGAAAATTAAGTTTTGAACCTGCCTGAATATAGTCTGGAAATGATTCAAGGTTGATGTATTCATAAGTATCCAGGCTGATCCACCTAAAGGCCTTATAAAATGTACTGCTTGATATTGCTTCAAATACACCTACTACCGGAAGCTCAGGATCGGTAGTGCAATGTATATTGCTTTTAACCTGGGAAGGTACCGGGGCAAACATCTGATCATTTGAATTCAACTGGGCACCAACCGACTGGTAATAATCATAAACGTCGGAGGAAATTGCATAGACCTTTAAAGAGATAACCCAGCCTATTATTATCGGGGCGGAAAAATTGACAGTGGCCTGGGTAGGATCATAAAAATACCGGACAAACCCGAGAAGATGTTCGGGCCTGACCTGCCCGCTGGCTGATTTCACAGTGAAATCAACAGAATAAATGTAATCCAGTGTAAACGTCTCCCAGATAAACATTGGCTTGGCACTCAGAGTACCCGGATCCTTCATACACGTTGACTCCTTCAGGACAGAGGTATTAAACCTGTAAAATAGTGTTGAATCACCATTTGCACTTAGACTGGATGAAAAATACAATCCTTCATGTGTAACCGAATAGGGGTTATTATACTGGTTAAAACCAGTCGCTTTTTTAGTGCCTGGTTCAGCATACAGACTATCCATATTTGGTCTTTCAGGCATGGTCACTATCGAAGAAACAAATTCCTCCCCATCCTCCATTTTTACCTTCATCTTATAGGAAGTGCCAATTGTGCCAATAATCTCACTTACGGCATCCACATAATGGCCCGGTGTGGTTTCAGTCAATGTAACCTCGTTCCCTTTGTTGTCGGAAACGCTTACCTCGGCTCCGCTGATATAGTCGGGCATAGTACTTTCATAATCCATTGCCCCTGATATAACAACCGTGGGTGATTCATCTTCAGCTATCTGGCCCCGGATAATTGGGATAGTCTTACCCGAGTTCAGATCTTCAGGATAATATACCTCTCTGCAGGAAAAAAGCGGCAGGAGCACGACCGGAAGAATAAGTATCAGATATAGTCTCCTTCTCATTATAGTTTCTTTAGAAAATAAAGGAATAGGACAGGGTTGGAACAGGCTGCCCGATAAGGTATAACTTATATAAACTATACCGGTTGTAATCATTGGCATGACTGGGTTCTTCCTTTTTATAGAAAACAGTATAGGCATTTCTCCTTCCGTATACATTCAGCAATGAAAAACTCCAGCTTCCCTTCCACCTTTTTTTAATTCTCAGGCTCTCATCCAGGGTAATTGTCAGATCCAGCCGGTGATAAGGGGGGATCCTGTACGCATTTTTATCCGAAAAGAATACAACTACCTCATTGCCCTCCAGGTATTTATACTCAGGTAATGTAATGGGCCTGCCAGTGCAATATGTAAAATTGGCTGAGAACTGAAGCCGTTTATTAACATGGTAATTCATTACTGTATTGAAGTCGTTTGGCCTGTCATAAGAAGACGGAAAATACCTGTTGTTGTTGATGGCCTCTCCATTGTAAATTCCATCTGTTCTGCGCAATGATCGTGAATAAGTATAGCTGATCCATCCGTCCAGCTTGCCGCTGTTTTTCTTTAACAAGAACTCGATCCCGTAATTCTTCCCCGTGGCATTGAGCAATATACTTTCAAGGTTCGGATTCATTTCAAGCCAGGCGCCGTCCTTATATTCAATCACATGAAGCAACCTTTTATAATATACTTCCACAGATGTTTCAATGCTGTTATTCAAAAAATTATGATAATAACCTACTGCAGCCTGGTCAGCTGTGAGTGGTTTTACGTAAGGATCGGACAGCTTCCAGATATCGGCCGGGGTACTTACGGCAGAATAGGAAATCAGTGAAAGGTACTGAACATTGCGGTTATAGCTGATTTTGACAGAACTATGCTCATTTAACTGCAATCGTAAAGAAAGACGCGGCTCAAATCCAAAATAAGTCTGCACCGGTTCATTGTCGTTATATTGAACATACCCCGTTATTGAAGAAGTATCCCGGGCCATGCCGGGAGCATATTGGGCAAGACTTTCCGGACCTGTTTTCATATATCCTGAAAAACGCAGGCCTGCATTCACCATTAAGTAGTCGTTGATCACATATTCATCATTAACAAAGAACGCCCCTTCATAGGCCTGCTCAGGCTGAATAGTACTCTCATTCACAAAGGATACTTCATTCAGCGGGCCGATTTTTCCCGGTTGTATGGCATATTTTATCATGTTAAAGCCTGCGTCCATGGTATGTCCGCTGATTCCGCTATACTTCATTCGGTACTTCAAACCGTAATAATTAATACCTGATAACAGGCGACTCTGCATCACCTTATCACTGATGTCATCCTTTTCTACTTTATATTCACTGTAGGAAAGGGTAAGATAAGAGGCCAGGTTGGAATTGAACATATAGTTCCAGTTCAACGATCCGAGTATGCTACCGTAATGATATTTAACTTCTGAAGCGAACTGGAAAACATCATTGCTTCCATATCCCGAGAGCGAAAGCCTGCTTTTGCCAAGGTTTACATGCAGGGTGCCGTTCAGATCATAAAATGAGGCCAGACTGTTCCGAAGGTCAGGATCATTTGTAGTCTTCAAAATCCAGTCGGAATAACTTGTTCGTCCCCCTATATCAAGAAATACTTTGTCTCTGTAAAGAGGAATATTAGCCATCAGCCTGCTGTCATATGTTCCTATTCCCCCCTTGATTTTCGTTTTAACAGGGGCCGTTTCTGTAGTGCGAATATCTACCACCGAAGAAACCCGCTCCCCATAAGCAGCCGGAATATGACCCTTATAAAGGGAGAGTTTTTCAACCGCATCGGGATTGATTACGGAAAATAGGCCAAATACATGGGATGTATTAAATAAAGGTGTACCATTAATAAGGTAGAGATTCTGATCTTCACCCCCACCCCTGACATTTATACCTGAACTGAATTCACCGATTGATTTCACGCCGGGCATGGTGGTAAGCCCCTTTAAAATATCCTTTCCTCCTGCAACTGAGGGGAGTTGTTTGATTGATCTTGAGTCGAGTTCAACAAGGCTCATCTGATGGCTGCTTACATTCCGGTCCACACGCTGACCATAGACGATGATGTCGTCCAGCGCAATGGATTTATCAAACAATTCAAAATTCATTTCACCATGACCAACAATCTTGAGATTGAAGGGCGATTTTTCATATCCCACACTTGAAACATTCACTGTATACAGGCCAGGCGCCAACGCCAGCTTATAGGTTCCCAGCACATTGGTGACAACCCCCTGTGGCAGATTATTCACCTGGATCACGGCTCCTATAATCGGCTCTCCGGTCTTACCATCTGTGACTTTTCCTGAAACGGTGGCCATCTTAAGCTTTCCTGATTCACCGGATTTTCCGACAAGGATAAATGATTCATCTGGGGCCCTGTTGTCACTGTAATTATGCATATCCCCCATCAGTATTGACACCTGGTCGTTGGGAAGGAAAACAACATGATTGCCCTGGATAATGCGGAAAGTAAAGTGCTTTCCATACAATAAAAGGTTTATTGCTTCCTGAAGCGGCTTATTTACAAGGTTTACAGTAATAGTATCATTTTCAAACCAGGCGGATTTGTAATAGAATTTTACCGGATAATCAGTTTCAATTTTATTAAAAAATGAAACCAGGGAAACCTTATTGAATTTTCCGGAAAGTAATATCGCTAAACTGTCTTGAGAATAAGCGTTGCAGGTATAAAGCATGATCAGCAGGAAGACATGAAATACCCGCATTTTTTTTTTAAACATGTAGAGGACAAATAATGGAGTTATAATAATAATCCGGGGTTGTATGATCTATTGCCCCAAAATTAATTAATATCCCCTGCCTTCCAAATTAAATAGACAAACACTTAAAATTTATGTTCAAACAGGCTTATTGCCGTCTTAATTACCCTGAATAAGCAGATCCTTCAATCAGATCCGTATAGGTTTTCTCGATATATGAATTGTAGTCTATGCTCTGAAATGTTTTGCAGACAGCATCTGAAACTCCTGTTTCCGTTGTGATACAGAAATCAAGGACAGTATGAATATTGGCGGCGATTCTCTCACCTGAAAGTTTGTTTAACAACAGGTCCTGTTCACTTGTATCCGCTTCCTTTTGCATGATCATGCCCATGAGTGGCAACTTGGTAATTCCTGTTTTTCCAGTCATCCATGGAGAGGGCTTATATTGCGAAGGCTGCAAAACCTTAGTAAGCCGGTCAAGGACTATTTTGGTGAGGCCTGCCAGGAAACCTTGTTCCAACGGACTGGCTATGATCAGAAGATCCGTTTCTTCAAGGCTGTTGAGAATATAACGGAAATCATCAGTAAATTCCTGAATATCCATCGCATTTATTGAATCCATGGACCTCAAATCCTGAATTTTCATATCCCTCAGCATAAATGACCTTACGTAATGCTCGGTATTGTGCATTTTCACTTTATATAAATCAAGATACCTGTCAAACTCCTGATTGTGACTGTAGGGATTACCGTTAAGGATGGTGATATTCATTGCCAGTCTTTTTAAAATATTTATTCAAAGGTAAACTCAGCCAAAGATTCCTGTGTATGAAAATCGGCAAACGGAGGAAATTTAAGGATGAAATGCGACCGAATATCCCTGAAATACTTTTTATGAGCCAGCCGACATCAGGATATAATCAACCATCAGGGGAATATCGAATTGCTGAATACCATGAACAGTCAGGTATTTGCTATCATCCATAAGAGCCCTTGCAAACCACTCATGATCCATGTGAGAGGCCTGCAGACTTTTCCTGTAATTATCAATTGCCTTTGGCCTGTCATGAAGGCACCAATATATATGTCCCAGGTTCAGACAATCGTTTTTGGTTATTTCTTTCCCAAGTGATTTTTCCAGGTATTTCCGGGCATTTTCCATGTTACCCAGCATGAACGAACACCATGAGATGGGCCTTTGCACCTTGTGGTTTTCGGGCTGCAGGTATTCAACCTTGAAATAATATTTTAAAGCTCCGGCATAATTCTCCATATCCATAAAGGTATGTCCCAGCCAGGCCTGAACCTGAAGATTTTCCGGCTCCAATTTTTCAGCCTCATGATAATAAGCCACGGCCTTTTCGTTTTTTCCGATCTTCCTGTAACACCAGGCCAAACGGGTCAGAAGCCATAACCTGTTACGGTCAAGCAATTCAGCCCGGTGGTAATATTCAAGGGCTTCATCATATTTGCCATTTTGCTGATGGCAGTAGGCTATCTTTTCAAACAATTCATAATTCTGGTTTTTGCCTACAATCTGCAAAAAGATTGAGCAGGCATCTGTATAATGGCTTTTCTCAAAATAGAATTCCCCGATATTCCGGAGCATATTGATATCATCAATCCACAGCTTGAAAAATGCAGCCTCATGAATTTGTACAGGCAAATTAAATAAATCATCAAATTCGTTTCTCAGGGAATGAAGCTTATAAAACCGGTACAGATCATGAAAATATTGGGTTATGATTACCGTAGTCTTCGCATCAGTATGGATCAGATCGTCATCCTGTGCCATTTCATTCATGGCTTTCAGCTCCATATTAAAAAGTTCCATAACGGTTGATTTCTGAAATGCGGGCATATGCCTTACATTCAAACAGAATGAATACTTGTCGGAATTGCATAAAAAAGTACTGCGCTCAATGCCTTCTGCAAACTGGCCGGCGTTGAATCCTTCGCCCACATCGCCAAAAGAGCGGGATACATATTCATTTTCCTTATAAAAAGGCATGAACCAGTTTCTGAACTCGTCAAAGAAATCAAATTGTTTCAGCATGGCAAAAGCGCCGAGAAAAACGTCTGCTCCTTCAAGTTGCAGGTTGGTGAATTCTTCCAGCTTATTATATACGTCGGGAGATTCCTTGAAAAAGGTTTCCCATTCCGGGTTTTTTTCTTCGGGGTTGTTTGATGAAAGCAGGTTTTCCAGGTCAAGTTTTTCCTCGAGCTTCGATTTCATCCTTATCATTTCGGGAAGGATATCCTGCTGTATTTTCCTCGTGATCCGTTCGGTTTCCCTGGCCTTAATAAACTGAATGATGATTATCTCAATGCTCTTATCAGCCGGGCGTATTCCCTGAAGCGCCTGTAACCGTGACAGGATCTCAGGGTAATACTGTATTCTCTTGTCAAAAAAAGTCAGTCCGAGTACCAAACCAACCAATGCCCTCTGCCAGATTTGCATTTCCCCGTTTTCATAAAAATTGAAAAGCATATCAATTTTGCTACTGTCAAAATGGCGCATTAACGATAAAGTCAAAGCGCTGACAAGGGTACATTTGTCATACCATGCAATTGTACCAGGCTGGCTTAACTTTTTTATTATCGTGATCTCGGTATCTTTAAGTTTATCTGCATGCCAGATTATCTGGAAAAGCAAATTGATTTTTTCCTTGTATTCCTGTGATTCAAAGGCTTTGCGGAGAGCGTCGCTTTCTTCATTTACTTCTTTCGATTCGCTGAGCAGGGTCAGCCTGTCCATTAACCTGTCAATCTCAACGATCGCCTGTTCTGACTGGGATTGAGGAATTGTTTTAAGCTGGTAATAACGGAGCAGATTACCGGAGCGGATAATATCCTCCTTCACATCATCAGCGAGTCCTATAATGGCCTTGATCAGCCGGTTGTTTACAAGTTCCTTCTGCGGATCATCCGATAGTTCAAATGAATACTTGAGCATATTCAGATAGGTTTGGGTATGATCATCCAACCGTGTCCTTAAATCGAGGTTTCGCCCATGATTACAAAGGTACCGCAAGGTATCAAGTGCATCCCTGACCCTGCTTTTTCCAATATAATCAAAAATCTGGCTGTATTTCGTCCTGAGTTCCGCGTATGTCATGATGATCTCATGTTTGTGGAGATTGTTCAGTTCAAGATGTATGCCAAATCATCTTTGAGTCCATACTGCAATCTGTCTGGTGTATAATTTGAAGCTCTGCATCCGTGAAAAGAATGAAATATTCAAAAGATGGTATTAAAATAAATTGTATTTTTAATACTATAACAACGTTTCCTTATTAGATACTTCCCTATTAATTCAACTAACTGCTTATGAAAATGTTTTTAAAATCCCTGAAAAGAGCATGGCTTTTTTTCGGCTTAATTGCATTATCTGTGGGCGCCTTCGGACAAATTCCCATCAGCGGTAAAGTTACCTCTGCGGAAGATAACCAGGGCATGCCCGGCGTAAATGTACTAATCAAAGGAACCAGCCAGGGTGTGATCACCGGAAGCGACGGATCATACACCATTAGTATCCGTAACACTGAGGATGTCCTGGTGTTTAGCTTTGTTGGATTCAATTCTGAAGAAATCACTGCTGGAAGCCAAACAACCATTAACGTGACACTGGTACCCGGTATCACCTCACTTGAAACTGTGGTGGTGATGGGTTACAGTTCAAAAAAGCGTAATGAGATCACAAGTGCAGTGACCACAGTTACCTCTGATAAGCTGATGGATGTAACAGCCAATGATATTGGCACAATGCTGCAGGGTAAGGTCCCGGGAATACAGGTAATTAACAGTTCAGGTTCGCCGGGCTCTTTGCCTGACATTCGTATCCGGGGTGTTTCTTCTTTCAGCGCTCCCAAAGATCCGCTGTATGTTGTCGATGGTATTATCGGTGGAAATTTCGACCCCAATGATGTGGAAACAATAACAGTTATGAAGGATGCAGGTGCTACTGCCCTTTATGGATCCCAGGCCAATGGCGGGGTTATTGTTGTTACAACAAAAAGAGCCGTTGCCGGAAAACCAAAGTTTGAATTTAAAGCAGTTACCGGTATAAGGGTGGCTGACCATGGCCATGTTAACATGATGGACAGTAAAACGCTGTATAACTATCACCGGGAATATTTCCGTGACCCGACGTTGTTCGTGATTGATGACCGGAAATTCAGGGAGGCACGACCCGAATCATTGCTCGAAACCAATACCGATTGGCTTGGTGAAACTTTTAAGCCTGCACTGGTTCAGAATTATTTCCTGTCCTCTGCAGGAAAAACCGAAAAACTGTCATACTATATCGGGGCAAGTTACTATGATGAAGAGGGAACCTTTATAAATTCCAACTATAAAAGAATCAATGTGCGGGCAAATACCACCTACACATTTTCTGATCGTGTAACACTGAGCAATAACATCAATCTGAGTGGTTCCAAAACACACGGCGCCGACTATATGAGCATTTATTACTCATATACAAGCATGCCGTGGGATGATCCCTATGATGAAAACGGAAAGTCAAGAAGCTTTAAAAATGCAGATAGCATATGGTCAAAGGACAAGATAAACCCGATACAGGCAGCTGAAAATTCGGAACTGAGCAATTCAGCTTTCAATCTCGACTATGATCTTGGTCTCAATATCAAGCTCACCTCATGGCTATCCTTTGCTTCCACAAACCGCCTGAGTGCCGGAACATATATGGATAAACAGTATTATGCCGCTAAAGCCGATAATTTGGCTTATTCCGGAAAAGGCTTTGTGAATTCAAACAGCGGAATGAACTATGGAGGCATTACAACAAACCTGCTGAAGTTTGATTTTCAGAAGGGTGCCCATTCCTTCAGCGGTCTGGCCGGATTTGAAGCCCAGGGTGACAATACGGACTACATCCGCGGAGAAGGAACAGGTATCCCTGAAGGATTGAGCGTGCCTTCGGTAGCATCGGGAGAGTATGAGATTGAAGGAGCCCCGAACCGGTCTGTCCAGCAGTCGATCATTTCCCAGGTAAATTACAGTTTTAGCAACCGGTATTTCCTGTCAGCGTCTTACAGGATAGACCAATCGTCGTCCTTTGCCCCCAATAAACGTACGGCTAAGTTCCCCAGCATTTCGGGTGCCTGGAATATAAACAATGAACAGTTTATGCAGGGAATGAGCTTTATCAATAACCTGCGGTTGAAAATCAGCTGGGGAAAAACGGGCATGAAGGATATCGGACCTTATATGTATCTCGAACAGTTCCGCTATGCCACACAATATGACGGACAACCGGCCTCCGTGCCCTACCAGATGGCAAATCCCGACCTTACCTGGGAACAAACCAGCCAGTTTAATACCGGTCTTGAAATTGGTTTGTTCAACCGGATTGAACTGGAAATAAATGTGTACGATAATGTCACGGATGATTTACTTGTATACCGTGACCTTCCCCCGTCAGGTGGATTTCGTAAGCAATGGCAGAATTTTGGAAAGGCTGAAAATACCGGTTTGGAAATTGGCCTCAGCTCTGTCAATATCAAAACATCCAACTTCACATGGACAACCGATTTTTCAATTGGCATAAACAAAAACAAATTGTCGGGATTTGGAAATGATACTTTGTATAATGCAAATTCATATGGAATAACCCAGATCTATCATGATGGTGGTTCGCTGTATTCGTGGTATGCAAAGGAATATTATGGAATTGATCCTGCAAATGGATCCATGTTGTGGGTTGATAAGGATGGCAATCCAACGCATGACTATGACCTGGCAAGGGAAATTGAATATGGCACCCCGATTCCTAAAATTCAGGGTGGTTTTGGCACTGAATTTAAGTACAAAGGCCTTTCTCTGAGAGCGAATTTCTCCTTTTTGTCAGGAAACAAGATTTATAATTATTTCAGACGGTATGTGGACCATGATCTGCAGGATGTCGGATTCAATGTAATGATGCCGCGTGATGACTGGAAACTCTGGCAAAAGCCGGGTGATGTGGCAAATCATCCGCTTCCGCAGAATGCAAGTAATTCATTTGATCCTTCGACCCGTTTTATCGAGGACGGAAGCTATTTGAAGATCCGGAATATTACACTTGCCTATGAACTTCCGTTCGCATGGGTTTCGAAACTTAAGCTTACAGGCCTGACTGTTTCCCTGGGAGCAGACAACCTCTACACATTTACGAATTTCTGGGGCCAGGATCCGGAGGTTTCAATTGACCCTGGCAATGGATTACCCGGTTATGCGGAATTCAAATATCCGAATAACAAGCAATATGTTATTGGCATACAGGTAAGATTTTAAACTGATAAACAACAGACCATGAAAAAGGCTTTACTATATATAATGTGCCTGACGGGCTTTTTCTACCTCGCAGGCTGCGACCTGGATGTTATTCCCAGCGATGCCCTTACCGGCGATCAGATACAAAACACATCTGACGGACTGATCAGTCTGGTTAACGGATGCTATGCCCAGTTTAAGGACTATCCCGATCCCAATACATCAAATAACTGGTATCTGCGACAATATTATCATCTCAGTGATTTTGCCGGAGATGACATTGTCTGTGGCTATAAAACCGAGGATGACCTGATCAATTCTTTCCGGTATAAGGACCGCGCCTCGATAAAGTCAAACATCAACAGTTTTTGGGAAGTTTCTTATAAAGTCATATACGGTGCCAACGTAGCCATAAAAATGGCCGACGAAAAAGGGAATGACGAAATGACAAACCAGCTGAAGGGAGAATGCTATTTTTTACGGGCTTTCTCAACCCACAACCTGGTGCGTCTGTTTGCAAAACCCTATTCGCAGGCAAACCTTTCGGCAGATGGAGTTATTCTGCGCGAATCATCCCTGGATGGAGCCCCAAAAGAACGGTCAACCATCAGCGAAACCTATGATTATATTGTTTCGAGCTTAAAAACTGCTGCAGGACTTATGAGTGAATTAACGCCCGATGAACGCAACACAAAAGGATTTGCAACCAGATACAGTGTGTGGGCCCTTCTTTCAAGGGTTTACCTGTACATGGGAGATTATCAGAATTGCATCACCTATGCTGATTCGGTGATTAATTCAGGATATTACTCACTGGAATCGGTAGAATCATTTCCCGATTATTTTGCCCAGGCAAAATCATCGGGAGAAACAATCTGGTGCATTCCTTTCGTGCTAAGTGATAATAAAAATGAGGCCTCAGTTGCATCCATGATATATAATGGAGAAGCATGCTGGGGAGAAGAGGGTGCTTCACCCGCACTCCTTTCTGAAATGGGATTTGGAACAGATCTTATGGAAGTCGACCAGCGCTGGTCATATATCGAAACAGCCAATCCAGGACCACTAAATGGGATCACCATCTATTACATCAGTAAGTTTTCGGGCCAGGATGGATTTCCCACGCTTAGTTCACCGGTAATGCTCCGCCTCGCTGAGGTTTATCTGAACAGGGCGGAAGCCTATGCCAACACAGGTCTTCTCGAAGAAGCACTGGCTGATCTGAATGAGATCAGAACGAACAGGATGGTTGTACCCGACGGCGGTGATTTGAACGATTATTTGTACGATGCAGCCAGGGACAATATAACTGAAAACACAATTCAGGATGTTGTGTTGAAGGAACGGAGAATTGAACTCGCGTTTGAAGGACACCGTATTTTTGACCTGATGCGGAACGGAAAAGATCTTGTAAGAAATTACTGGGGTTATCACCTCGACAGCTATAACGGGATACCTGCCAGCAGCGAACCTGGACTGGACGCCGGCGGTGTTGTCATTCATGCCGGGGATCCTTCAATGATTTATCCTATACCATCGAGTGAACTCAGTACGAACAAGTTATGTGTCCCCAATAATTAATTTAACATCAACGAGGCTATGAAAAGAATATATTATAATTTCCCATATCTGTTCGCCAGCCTGATGCTTCTCCTGTCCTGCAGCAAGGAAGGCGAATATGCGCTCACTGAAACGGCTCCCATGGATTTCAAGACCTATTATAACGGGCTCACTGTCACCTTTGTCAATAAGTCGGATAATGCCAGGGACATATCATGGAATTTCGGGGATAATACCGCTGAAGTAACCGGAGATTCGGTATCGCATACCTATGCATCCACTGGTAAATATGCAATTAACATGAATGGCACGGTCGAAGGCAAGGTTTACCAGTTCAACACCGTACTCCGGGTTGATAAAGCTTCAGTAGTCAGCCTTACGGATGATTCATTTGAAGACTGGGACCTGGTAACGTATCCTGATTTTCAGCTGGAGGGGAAAGACCATGTGATCGGCGGAAAGGTAGATTATGATGCCAACTATGTTTACATTTATCTGGAATATGATACGGCCGGCACCTTTGGCCTTGCTCCCATGGAAGAAGCGATTATGGATCTCTATATGGATGTTGACAATAACCTATTAACTGGCTTTTCTTCAGCCTTGGGTGCAGATTATTTGTTTGAAGGCAATATTCAAACCGGCTGGTTCGATTATTATTCTTACCAGAACGTAGACCAGTCAAATTGGGACTACTGGAATTATTTCACTATGGATGATGCAATTCTCGCAGGTTATAGTGAAGAAGCCGAGAATTCTGTAAAGATGGAATTTGCCTTGTCGCGAGAAAAATTTAAAATAAACAAGGATGCATTCGGATTCGCGCTGACCCTGAATTATTCCGACTGGTCGGGCGAAGCCGGCTCACTGGCCAAGGACAATGAAACAAAAATCATTATGAAAATGGACAAACAATAATTTCTTATGAAAATTATAGGTCCGTTGATCGGATGCTTCTTATTTCTTATAGCGTGCAAACATGCTCCGAAATTTATTGATGGCCTTGTTGGTGAAAAGGATTCACATCAATTTCCGTCGGAACTGGTTGATTTTGTTGCCTACCAAGACAATCCGGTATTTAAGGGGACCGGAACAGACACCTGGGACCAGATGATCCGTGAACGGGGCTTTATCTTGTTTGAAGATGGGGTATATTATTTATGGTATACCGGGTATAAAGGAGGAGAAGAGACGGAAAAACACCTGGGACTGGCCTCTTCCACAGACGGCCTGAAATGGACGAGGTATAAGGACAATCCCATTGTTGACTCTGCCTGGGTGGAAGACATGATGGTGGTCAAATCGGAAAATGTTTATTGTATGTTCGCAGAAGGCAGGGGTGATACAGCCCATATGCTCATATCTACCGACCGGATACACTGGGAAGAACATGGAAACCTTGACATCCGGAGTACAGTTGGAAAACCTATATCCCCGGGCTCTTATGGTACACCCTCCGTGTTTATTGAAAATGGCACCTGGTATTTATTTTACGAGCGCGGGGACCTGGGTGTCTGGCTGGCGGTTTCAACCGACCGGAAAGTATGGATAAATAAACAGGATGAACCCGTTCTGAAAATGGGCCCTGAAAAATACGATCAGTTTGCGGTCGCTGTAAACCAGGTGATAAAATACAATGGAAAGTATTATGCCTGGTATCATGCTTCCGAATTTAAGGACTGGCATGAATGGACCTCCTGCGTGGCGGTTTCTGATGACCTGATCCATTGGAAGAAATATGCCGGAAATCCGGTGTTGCGGGAAAATAAATCCAGTCCTTTACTGGTGAAAACCGGATCGGAGTTCGCTCTTTACTCAATGCATCCTGAGGTTTGCGTTCACCTCCCAAAAACCAGGACTCGGTGAAATAGCAAATTGTAATTTTTAATGCTTTCATTTATTCAATTCCTGAAATAAAATAAAAACGGTATTTGATATGAATTCTGTTCAGCCTGTTGATATGCCAGGAAAGCGATTATTTTCACTCGACTTCATGAGAGGTCTGATCATGATCTTCCTGGTTCTGGAAAGCACCGGATTGTATGAACGACTCCATGATGCGGCAGTCAAAAGTCCTTTTCAGTCGATAATCATCCAGTTTTTTCATCATCCATGGCATGGTCTTCGGTTCTGGGACCTGATACAGCCTGGTTTTATGTTCATCGCAGGTACTGCACTGGCCTATTCATTGCACAAACAGCAGGAGGCAGGTATTCCCTGGCGCCAGTCATTCATTAAAGTATTAAAACGTTCATGGTGGCTTTTTTTCTGGGGTGTACTGGATTATGCAGTAGGTGAAGACGGACTCTCTTTCAAACTCTGGGATGTGCTGACCCAGCTGGCTTTTACAACCCTGGTTGCCTTTCTTATTTTCAACTGGTCGATAAGGTGGCAGATTATCTTCAGTTTGGGATTACTTTTACTGACAGAAGCATTATTCCGGTTTACCCATGTTCCTGCATATGATCAGCCGTTTACAGATCAGCATAATTTCGGGAATTTCATGGATCTGATCCTGATGAACCGGATAAATCCTGACGGATGGGTTGCTATCAATTGTATTTCAACATCCTGTCATACCATCTGGGGTGCATTGGCAGGGAAGCTTCTATTTTCGGGTCGCCCGGCTAAACAGAAGGTGGGTTATCTGCTTGCCGGAGGAGCTATTGCCCTGATCTTTGGAATTGGAATGGACTTATCCATTACACCTATCATCAAAAGGATTGCTACTAGCTCATTTGTGCTGGCTTCGGGAGGATGGTGCCTGTTAGGACTTGCCCTGTTCTACTGGTGGATTGATGTAAAAAACCATAAGCAACACCTGTTGTTTTTTACCGTGGTAGGTATGAATTCCCTGTTTATTTACCTTTTTATTGAAATTGTCGGAAGTCGTTGGTTTAACGGGTACATCAATACAATTGCCATGAGTGTATTCGGATCCCTGAGCATTCCTGCTTTGCTGGCAGGCATACTCACCTCCCTCTGTATCTTTACACTGGAATGGTACTTGTGCTGGTTTCTTTATAGGAATAAAATCTTTATAAAGATCTGATCATGGATTAACAATCTTTTAATTGTTGACCTTGCTTGGAAGTGATCATTATCATTTTATTATTTTTCTTAGTAATCTTTTTGAAATTCTGGCACATACGAACAGAAAATCAGGAATATAACTTTACAAAACATCCTCATATCAAATAATTTGAACCTTTCTTAACAACGTCTGTAAATTATTTGAGAAGATCTTTTGCTTTTGTTCCCGGGATAAAAAGGAGTTTTTAATCCTCGCTATTACAGTACCCGGGTCATTAATTGAAAAATCAGAACCGAATAGCACTCGATCGGGCCCGATCGTTTGTACAGCATATTCAAGCACACCAACACGATCATGTCCATAACCTGATGTATCAAGGTAGAAATTCGGATTGCGTGCTACCATATCAATCCGTTTGAATATATCCTCGTATTCATGATCATCGCCAAAATGAGCAAAAGCAATAGTAGCATGGGGAAATTTTCCCGCAATATATTCCATTTCGCCCTGCTCGGTATGGAGCGCAAGCACCATGTTAAGCTTTACCACTTGTTCGACAAGAATTTCAAATTCCTTTACCGAATAAAGATAGGGCACCATATAGTTGCAGAGTTCTCCAACCCAGGTGAAACCCAGCTGGTTGCGGCAATATTCGATTTCACGCAATGATTCTTCTATATACAGAGGGTTTACCACACAGGCTCCCTGGAAGCGACCCCTGGATTTCTCGGCGAACCGTGCCACTTCACGATTCCCGGCAACAAATTCCTCTGGTTCTGATGCATAGCTTCGCTGTGAATTTATTATGCCATGCTGAACCCCGTTTTTATCCAGGTAACGAACAAAATCGTCAAAAGAAGGAGTGATTTTATGCCATTGCCATTTTTCTCCACTTTCGGCGGGACAATGAAGATGGCAGTCAAATATCTGAAATGACTCCGGATCTTCGCGCTTTTCTTCCCTGGTATAATCGCCGGCAAATAAACGGGTTGCCCCTCCCATGGTTGCAGCAAGGGCTCCCATCAGCATGGCCCCTCCTTTGATTACAAAATCACGCCTTGGGGATTCATTGCGGGTGTTTCGGTCACTTATGTTATGGCCCTTCATTATCCTTATTTTTTGTGGTTTATATATTGAAATAGACTACATGTCATTCCGACAGTAAAACAATAGCAATAGAAGCAAGAATTAATCCGGTTAACAAGATTCCACCCGGCACCACCCCGTAAACGATAAGGGACAGAACCACCGTAATTACAGGCGCAAGTCCGGTCATGGGCACCACTAGAATGGCCTTTCCATAACGAAGCGCATATACCAGAGTCAATGCGCCGATAGCATTGAGAATTTGAATCATTGCAGTGAGCCAGGGACCCCTAAAGCCCCAATTGATGGGAATTGAAAAGTCAGTCATTATTATAGCAAACGGAGCCAAAACCAATGAAGTCAGGGCCATATAAAAAAAGATGCTCTCAGCCTGCATGGTATTGTTCGAGAATTTCATCACATAAGCCTGCACAGCCCACATTAAAAATACGAATATGGCAAGGATCAGCCATCCAAATCCACTGGATTGCACAGGATTTACCTGGGGATTGGAAAGAAAGAACATGGCGATCAGGGCCAACACAATTCCTATCCATTGCCTTAGATGTGTGCGCTCTTTCAGGAATACCAGGGACAGAAATATGGTTAATACCGGGTAAAGTGAAATGATCGGAAAAACGATATAAGCCGGTCCCTGTCGCAATGCCTGGAATAACAGCAATTGTCCTCCTGCACCCAGGACTCCTACAGCCGATCCAAGGAAAATGGAGCGCCTGTCATGTTCAAGCTTCCATTTTATCCGGTAAAGGGCAAACAGCGCGCAGGGGATCATGGTCAGGGACCAGACCACATAACCCAGCGTAGCCGGGAATCCTGATTTTTCCGGAATTTCAATAAAAGCACCCCAAACACCCCAGAAAGAGGTGGTAATAAGTGCATAAATCAACCACAATCTGTTAACTTTCATAACAATTTCATTGAATATATATTATTATTATGACAAATATATAATTAATAAGATTTTAAAACATTCTCTTTCAATAAAAAATAAATAATAAGATATAATAAGGTAATAAAATATATCATAAGTAATTATAATTATTATTTTTGTATTAGAAAGATATCGAAAGTATTTCCTAATTACTTGTATTCTCTTAAACAGGCCAGATATCATATCAATGAAAAGCGAAAAACCAGGCTTTGGACAAATAAAAGTTACCGCCACAGGCTTTCTCAGTCTCTTCTCTATTGTTGGAATTGCATTGTACGGACTCCCCTTCTTTTATGATTTCTGGGTACAGGATTTCGGATGGTCACGCGCAACAGTAACTTCGGGAAATGCATTCGGTAAGGTCATTATCGGAATGTTCGCATTTTTCGCAGGCTGGGTGATTGACCGGTTCGGACCCCGGCGGGTGATGCTATTCGGAATAATCATGGGGGGAACGGCACTGATCGGTTTAAGCAGGGTGACTTCACTCTGGCAATATTATTTCTTCTATTTATTCTATGCACTCGGATACATGTGCGGTGGTCCATTACCGAATCAGGTGCTGATCTCACGGTGGTTTACCAGTGCACGTGGCAAAGCTATGGGTATTGCCTACCTGGGGATCGGTATCGGCGGAATGCTGGTACCACAGATCGCAAAAAAACTGAACCTGGAATTCGGATGGCACCAGGCCATGATGATGCTGGGAATACTCATGATCATCATCGCTTTGCCCATGGTATGGTTTGTGAAGGATAATCCTGAAGGAAATACCATGGCAGCGAAACAGGATGAACCAAAAATTTCACTCAGCAGTATTCTGAAAGGATGGCCGTTTTATTTATTGCTAATCGGCAGTATGTGTTCAATCGGGGCAGTAAGCGGTACGATCCAGAACCTTAAGCTATTCTTCAGTTTTGATCTGAAATATTCTCAGGAACACTCGGCCAATATCCTCTCGACAGTTCTGGCTGCCAGCATCGCGGGTCGCCTTTTGATGGGATGGCTGGCCGACAGGATCCAAAAAAAAATTGTAATGATACTAATCTATGCTCTTGTAGCAGGATCAATACCGCTATTGTATCTGGCACAAACTCCAGGTGTCATCTATGTCTTTGCTTTCATTTTCGGGATCGGTCTGGGGGGCGACTATATGATCATTCCCCTAATGGCAGCTGAATTGTTCGGGGTAAAAGTCATGGGACGCATAATGGGCATTATACTAACGTTTGACGGTCTGGCAGAAGCATTTTCTCCCATGCTTGTTGGCTGGCTGCGTGACCGGGGCGGAAGTTATACCGGCGGATTTGCCGCTTTAATTGTACTGGGTGTTATCGGTATCATCACGGTGTCAATGTTGCCCTTTAGGAAGAAAACTGCATGAAACGTCCGGATATCTCCAATAACAAAATATCAGTATTTTTTATTCACTGAAAAAGTATTATGTTAAATATTATAAGTAAATATAATTTTTAAATTTGCAAAAGAAATGTTTCGTAAGTTTTTATATTTGTTTACACAATTATCTTAGCCTTCCGGATGACTAGTGAAGACAAATTTTCCAGACGCCACTTTATACAGGTTGCAACTATTGGTGCCGGCAGTATCTGTTTGCTATCGCGGTGTTCAAATAGCACTTCAACCTGGCGTTTTTTTACAATCGGCGAGGCACAACTAATGGATGCCCTTGCGGATCAGATCATACCGCCTGATGAATGGCCTGGCGGACGTGAATCGGGTGTTACCAATTTTATTGACAAGCAACTGGCCGGACCTTATATCCGCTTTCAGAAGAAATACCGGAAAGGCCTGGCAGCTATCCAGGAATCTTGCGAATCGCTTTACCATAGGAAATTTGAAGAAATTGACCAGAATATACAAACTTCCTTCCTTGAGATGATGGAGTCCGGAGGATTGTCAGGGGCAACCTGGACTGATGGGTTCGACAAGGAGTTTTTTGACCTTTTCCGCGATCATTCCATGCAGTCGTATTATGGAAGTCCACGTCATGGTGGGAATAAAAACAATATGAGCTACAAGATGCTTGGGCTTGATTATCCTTTGATCATAGGTCAGAACAGGTACACCCATGACAAATAAAAAAGTAGATGCAGTGGTTGTCGGTTCAGGAGCCGGTGGAGGCGTGGTAGCCAAAGAGCTCAGTACGGCAGGAATGTCGGTGGTACTATTTGAACGGGGTGATTGGATCTCTTACGATGATCATACCAATGATGAATTGCTTTCACAACGGACTTTTGTATTGGGAAATTCATGCGGTCCCGATGATAAACACTATCGCAGGGTAATGGTGGATCCGGGTGGCAGAAGCCGGATTGTGCTGCCGAGTGAGGGAGACTATAATAATATCGCTGCCTGTGTGGGATCGGGAACCGTTACATACGGGGCACTTGCCTGGCGTTATATGAAGGAGGATTTCACGATGAAATCCACCTATGGATCTGTTCCGGGTTCCACGCTGGACGATTGGCCCATTTCCTATGATGATCTTGAACCCTTCTATGAGAAGGCCGAATGGGAGATCGGAGTTTCCGGCGATGATAGTCGGAATCCTTTCGCCCCTCCCCGCAGAAAACCCCATCCTATGCCTCCTTTTTTGCACAATAAAGAGGCTGGCATACTTGAGAAGGCTGCTCTCCGGCTGGGTCTCCATCCCTTTCCGATCCCCATGCTGCGAAATTCGGTTCCTTATGGTGGTCGCCCCGCCTGCATAAGAATGCGCACCTGCATTGGATTTGCTTGTCCTGTCAATGCCAAGTGCGGAACGCACAATACCGTCATCCCTGTTGCATTGGCCAGTGGAAATTGCGAACTTAGAACTCATTCAGTGGTAAGTGAAATTCTGGTTAACAACCAGGGCGACATTACCGGGGTTAGTTATTTCGATAGTAACAATAAGAAGCAGACGCAGTTGGCCAAAATAGTGGTTATTTCTGCATCGGCTACTGAAACTGCACGATTGCTGCTGAATTCAAAATCGAGGTTTTTTCCAAACGGAATTGGAAACGAAAACGACTGGGTGGGAAGGAACCTCCAGGGTCATGCTTATCCCCGTGCATTTGGATTGTTTTCAGAAGATATATATGACGATCTGGGTCCGGGTTCGTCGGTAGCCCTGTGTGATTTTAACCACCATAATCCTGGAATAGTGGGGGGAAGCTATCTGTCAAATTCATTTATCCGGATGCCCTATGGCCTAAGCGGAGTTCGTCCTCCAGGTGAAAAACTCTGGGGAAAAGAGCACAAACTGTTCCAGTTAAAGAATTTCAAAAAACTGGCTGAGGTACACGGACCGTACCAGGAAATTCCCAGTTTCGATCAGCGGGTTTCGGTTGATCCTGTGGTTAAGGATTATTGGGGCATTCCGGTAGCAAGGCTTTCGGGCACATCACATGAGGATGACAGGAAAGGATGCACATTTATTGCCGAAAAAGCGTCCATGTGGCTTAAAGAAGCCGGGGCTGTTCTCACCTGGCAATCTCCGGGTATTGCGAATGGAGTAAGTGCGCAACAGCATCAGGCCGGAACCTGCAGGATGGGAAATGACCCAAAAACATCTGTAACAGATAAATTCGGTCGAGTTCACTCCACATCGAATCTGTTCATTGCCGATGGCAGCCTTCATGTCACCAATGGAGGGTTTAATCCGGCCCTGACCATTATGGCACTTGGCTATTGGGTAGGAGGGTTTATTTCCTCTGAATGGAACAGGGGAAACCACTTCAAATGATTTGAAAAGCATGAATAAAAAACCGCCGCTTAAACTCCTGTACTTTACTCTTATCATACTGGCCTTAATTATCATCGGGTCAGGATCCTTTTATGCCTGCTGGAATTCTGCCTCGCCCGAAAAAACATGCGGTTCCTGTCACGAAATAAGCAGTTCAGTTGTCATGTTCTCCAAATCAAACCACCAGAAACTGTCCTGTAAGGAATGTCACGGAACTGCCATCAGTAACGGCTTACACAGCTTGAAGGAAAAGGGAATGATGGTGGTGCATCATGTAAAGAAAGAATCGGTGGAGGATATCAGAATGAATGAAACGCAGATGCTGAAAGTAATGGACAAATGCACCCGGTGTCATGCAGCTGAATATGCCAACTGGCTCACAGGCGGGCACTCTGTACGGTACAGGCATATACTCCTCGATACGAAGCATAACCAGACTGAACAGATTAATCCTGATTGCCTGCGCTGTCATGGTATGTTCAGTGATTTATCTGTTAAGGATCTGGTGGAACCACTCAATACGGTCGGTCCCTGGAGGTTGAAAAACACTGAACTGAATGATAAACCAGCAATTCCATGTATGGCCTGTCACCAGGTGCATAGGAAAGGATCATCCCCATACAGTCCGGATTATTCAAACCCCCGGTATATCTTCTACCTGCGGCAGGATTCCTTTGCCCGGGTTGGTTTTTATAATCGCGGGGATAAATCATTCGTGCCAGCCGAACACCTTCCCACATTGAAGCTTTGGGAGGGCGACAGACCGGTTATAGTCTCTGAGGATCTGAAAATGCGAAATTGCATTCAGTGCCATGCTCCCAATGCCCATCACCAGGGAGGAACCGGTGACGACAGGACCCCCAGGGGTGTGCATGAAGGATTGACCTGCCTGTCTTGCCACGATCTGCATTCCAATAATGCCCGGCAAAGTTGTATCAGGTGTCATCCGGCTATTTCAAACTGCAATCTGGATGTTACTATCATGAATACATCCTTTGCAGATCCAAAAAGCCCCAATAATATTCATTGGGTTGAATGCAAAGACTGTCATATTGAAAGCAAACTAAAAGGAATTGATAGAGCAAATGTGACAACAAGATGGAAAGAGGAAAAATGATTAACAGAAGAAATTTCATTAAACAAACAAGTATGGGGGCGGCTTCACTAAACACAGAGTTGAGAACCAGGCCTGTTGGTGGACGGGTAATTGACGCCCATATCCATGTTACTCCAGGTAAAGTGAACAAAGCCCTGAAGGTAATGGATGACAACAACATCCGTTACGGGGTGTTGATCGCTTCCATTTCCGGAACAGAACCGAACCTTTACTATGGAGACAAGGCCTTCTTCGAACTTATTGAAGCAGTAAAACCTTATAAAAACCGGTTGGGTGTTCATTATACTTTTGACTGGACGTTGGCAGAAACTGATCCCGAATTCTTTAGCAAAGCTCCTGACATGCTGGAAAAAGCAGTTAAAGCCGGCGCCATTGCCCTGAAAAATCTTAAGCAGCTCGGATTGGTTGCAAGGGACTTTGAGGGTAAGCTTATTGCCATCGATGATCCACGATTATTTCCAATCTGGGAGCGGGCAGAAAAACTCGGCATTCCGGTGGCATTTCATACCGGTGATCCTGTGGCCTTTTTTGAGCCGTGGGGCCCAAATAATGAACGTTGGGATGAATTGAAATTGCATCCGGATTGGTCTTTTTCTGACCGCAACAAATACCCGCCACTGGAAACGTTATTTGAGCAAGTAAACAATGTGTATAAAAAGTTTACAAAAATTCAGTTCGTCGCGGTACATATGGCCGGTTACTCAGAAAATCTAAAAGAAGTGGGCAGATGGTTGGATATCATTCCCAATTTGTCAGTGGATATGGCAGCACGTCTGGGCGAGTTGGGTAAATATCCTGCGCAGGAAGGGAATGACTTTTTCAATAAATATCAGGACCGGATCATGTTCGGAACTGACTTGCAGTTCTGGGAAGGCTGTGACGTGCAAGGTGCAGGGCCCTGTAAAGATTTCACCCTGGATGAAGACAGGAATTTTTATAATATACACTGGCGGTATTTGCAAACCCATGATCAACAATTCGACCACCCGACTCCTATTCAGGGGAAATGGAAAATTGACGGTATAGGATTACAAAATCCGGCTCTTAAGAAAATATACTGGGACAACGCCTTCAATTTTTATAAACTGAACCGGTTCAACATAGCCTAGCACCAGAAACCTGTTTTCTTATACCAGTAATGCTTCCTTAAGATATCCTTTCAAGGTGATCAGATCCTTTCTCATCGCTGAAATAACTTCTTCTCTTTTTATTGTCAATGCCTTTGCCCCTTTCTCAGCTCCTCCCAGCGGATATTCACAGTGAACTGAAATGGGACATTTGAAGTTATTCTTTTTGATCAGGTCAAGGTACCTCCTGTAATCAACCATCCCTTCTCCCAGCGGCACACTCTCAGAAGACCATTTGCCGTTCTTTTTTGACCATTGAAAATCCTTTATATCAAGTGACCTGATAAAGGGTCCAATTAATTTCATTCCAACAGGCCAGGCATTTGCCCCTTCAACAGTTGCATGATAAATATCATATTGCGATCCCAGCCATGGCGAATTCAGATCTTTTAATATCCCCGCCAGATCCCAGACCGATCCGCCAAAATAAATCCCGGCTGCACCAACTCCTGAATGGTTTTGATATTCTCCGGAAATCGAAAACCTTTCATTGAGCACTGCAAGCCTGCTCATTTGCTGCTGCACCAGGCTGATGGTATCTTCAACCGGCCTGGAATCATCATAATACATCCAACCCATCCTGTAATGACGAATTCCCAGCGAACCCGCAGTTTTCAGAATTTTCTCCGCATAGGGATCATCAGCGCTTGTAACTGAAGTTGTGATCATTTGGATATTCAATCCCGCCTTAAGAACGGCTTCAAATGCTTTGGGAAGATCATCTTCAACCCTTTCGGGCAATACATGCCCCTGAGGCCGTACGGTGAGATCAACCCCGTCAAATCCCATTTCTGCAGCAACCCTGGCCATTTCATCATAGTCAAGCCATTGGAGGTGCTTTGAAAATATACTGATCGGGAACAATTCCTGTCCTTTTTTCGCCGGCCGCTTTGCCAATTCTTCGGACTTGATCACACGGTCATCCGCCTGGTTCATTGCACTCAACACGGCAGGAATTCCAGCAGATGCAAGCATCGATCGTACAATAAAATCCCGTCTTGATGTTTTCATAATTATTATAACGAATAATGAATATCATTGAGAGAAACAGGCCAGCTTCAACTCAGCTGACATGATGATTCTACAGCCTCGAAATGGTCATGCCGCCGTCCACCATAATCACCTGGCCTGTGGAATACGAAAAACTCCCCGACACCAGGGCTCCTATCACTTTCCCGACATCATCGGGATTACCCCACCGCTTCTGCACACAAAGTTCCTCTTCAATGAGTTTGGTGTATTTTTCTTTCACGCCTTCGGTCATATCTGTACTTATAATTCCGGGTCGCACTTCATAAACAGGAATATCGAATTCGCCCAGGCGGGTGGCAAAGAGTTGGGTAGCCATGCTCAGGCCGGCTTTGGAAATGCAATACTCCCCCCGGTTAATGGAAGCTACAGTGGCCGATATGGAAGTAACATTTATTATGCATGCAGTAAACTCCTTATCAGATTGTCTTTGTCGAATCATCCAGTTAGCAGCAGCCTGTGTGAGAAAAAAGGTACCCTTTAGATTCGTGGAAATCACATCGTCGAAACTTTTCTCAGTTGCGGTAAGAATATCGCACCGCTCTTTGGGTGCGATGCCGGCATTGTTTACCAGGATATTGAGCCTGCCGAAATGGTTCCGGATACGGAGTAGTATTTTCTCCCTGTCCACTCCTGAGGAAATATCGCCCTGGCAGTAAAGGACATCTGCCCCTGTCTGCCTGATGTTTTCAATTACCGTGGTAACCGCCTCTTCAGGACGGACCCCATTCATGGCAATATCAAAACCCTGTGCGGCAAGCTGTTTAACAATTCCATAGCCAATACCACGGCTTCCTCCCGTAACCAAAGCAACTTTTTTCATATGCACAGATGTTATATTTCAGGTATTTCAACCCAGCACCGCTTTGCCCAGCTTTCCAGACCCTTTTCCGCCAGTTGAACTCCCCTGGCCCCTTCACGAAGGTCCCAGGGAAATGGTTCATTTTTCACAATATGCCGGAGAAACAATTCCCATTGCACCTTGAAGGCATTATCATAGTTTTCCTGTTCCGGAACTTTTGACCATCCGTCATAGAAATTAACAGGCTGGGCAAGGTCCGGATTCCAAACGGGCTTTGGTGTATTGCCGTAATGCTGTGTATAGCACTCCCGTAATCCTGCCACTGCAGAACCTCTGGTACCATCCACCTGAAGCGTTAACAGATCATCACGCCGCACCCTGGTGGTCCATGATGAGTTAAAATGTGCAATAACCCCGCCTTCCAGTTCAAAGGTAGCATAAGCCGCATCATCGGCAGTGCAGGTATACCGGTTCCCGAGTTCATCAATGCGCTCGGCAATATGGGTGGCTCCCAGGCAGGAGACCGCTTTGACCCTGCCAAATAAATTGTCCAGAACATACCTCCAGTGGCAGAGCATGTCAACGATAATACCGCCGTCATCCTCTTTCCTGTAATTCCAGGAAGGCCGCTGGGCGGCAATTGTATCTCCTTCAAATACCCAATATCCGAATTCACCCCGGATGGAAAGGATCTTTCCAAAAAAACCCTGCTGTATCAGTCGCTTTAACTTAATTATCCCCGGAAGCCAAAGTTTATCCTGCACAACGCCATTCTTAACTCCAGCCTCCCGGCATAAATTATACAATTCCAGCGCGGTTTGGGTATTCACTGCAATTGGTTTCTCACAATAAATATGCTTCCCGGCTGCAACTGCCAGCCTGATTGACTCAGCTCTTTTTCCCGTGGTTTGGGCATCAAAATAAACCGAATAACCAGGATCTTTCAGCGTCTCAGGCAAATCGACGGACATTTTTGTAAAACCGGTAAGTTTGCTTAATGCCTCAAGCTTTTGTTTATCACGGCCAACCATTATCGGATCAGGCATTATGGTTTCACCCGCCTCCAGTTTCACACCCCCCTGGTTAATAATCGCAGCAATCGACCTCAACAGGTGCTGGTTGGTACCCATCCTGCCCGTGACTCCATTCATTATAATTCCGACTTTGTGTTCCTTCATTACATGTATATTTTAGACAAATTTTTGATAGGCTTCAATGATTCTTTTGAGAAAAACATGTTGGTCCTGGCTCCACCAGTAATTTGAAAAAATCTCTACTTCATGAAAGCCCTTGAACCCGGCATCTTCAACCCATTCCCTGATTTTCCTTACCGGAATGCATCCTTCACCCATCAGTCCCCGGTCCATGAGCAAATCGCTTGTTGGCGTCTTCCAGTCGCATACATGAAAGGCAAACAGATGACCCTGCCTGCCACACCGTTCTATTTCGATTTCAAGGAAGGGGTCCCACCAGAGGTGATATACATCCACTGCAATGCCCAGCCAGGGAGAATTCAATTTCTCAGCCAGGTTGTTCGCCTGTGCCAATGTATTGATAGCAGAGCGAGTATCAGTATACATCGGATGAAGGGGTTCAATGGCAAGTTTCACCCGTGAAGCTGCTGCATCAGGAAGTATTGCCGCAATGCCATCCCGTATTTGTGCTCGTGAATCTTCGAGGGACTGGGCAGGATCTGCACCGCAAACCATCACGACAAGATCTGTTCCAAGAGCTGCGGCGTCATCAATAGCCCTCCTGTTATCTTCCAACGAAGCCTTTCTTTTGACCCTGTCTTGGTGGGCAAAAAAGCCGCCACGGCAAAGCGATACTATTGTAAGGCCATGATCACGCAGCATCTGACCGGTATGTACGATATTTCTTCCATCAAGGGCATCACGCCATACTGTAATCCCCTTCACTCCTGCATCTGCGTAATGCCTTGCAGCCTGTTCTATATCCCAGGGTCTTGTAGTAATGGTATGCAGGCACAATTTCGGCAGGTCGCCCGGAAAGACTGTCTTCATTCAATACAGTTGTAAAAAGTATAGTATTTTTCATCATTGATTATCCGATGCAAATAAAGACATACTTCACGCAGATGGTAATCACCCCACATGCCCGATTCGCCCCTTGGAATTTTACTGCCCTCAGGAATAAAATCCCATCCGTTCGGCCGGTGATACACGGAATGCAGCAGGAGGCCCTGATGTGTTGGATTGAAACTCAGATACGGTTCTTCAAGTAAGGTATCTATAATCTTCAGTCCGGCCTGCCAATACTTTTCACCCACCGTGACTTCCCCATTGTTTTTCAGATAATAGCCCAGGCGCAGAAGTCCCTGGGAAGCAATCGCGGCAGCAGAACTGTCAACCGGTTCAAATTCGTTGTATGGATCAGCAGGCCGGAGCAGATAATCCTGCAATTTATATAGTTCCGGCGCCCCTGTATCCCAGTAAGGTATCCCATCGGTTGGTGAATTGCCAATATAGAAATCACATGTAGCTGTAGCTGCTTTCAATGTGAGGGCCGCTAAATCGACTCCACCGGATAGCCGGATGATTTCTGATTTGTCAGTTGTTCCGATCCATTCGAGCAATTCTGAAAATCCGCACATGGCCCATGCCAGCCCGCGGGTCCAGGTACTGAATGCCGAATATCCCTGCTGGGAATTCGGACAGCGAAAACTGCCGTCTTTGACATTAAAAATGCTTTCATGGGCAGTTCGTCCAGGGATATCATAGGCATCACGTCCTTCCCCATAATATACCGAGAAATTCGCAGTAGTCTGCACATGCTTCAATGCTCTTTCTAAAAGGTTGATTCTTACATCTCCCTCCCCTAGCAGAACATGACCCAGCATATGACTGATAATCAATGATCTGCATGAACGGACAGTATCAATGAACAAAGAGTGCGATCCGTTGAATGAATACATATAACCCCCTGTGTTCAGGGAAGTCCAACGGTTAGCCTGCACCGCACCCGATATTTTCAATGCCAGTTCATAAAAGTCTTTTTCCCATTCGTTACAGGGTATCTTGCCCTCGCACATCAGGCGTAATAAATTGCCATAAGTACTCACATTATTAAATCCATGATCATGCACCCCCGTGTGGGAGATATGGGGGGCCATCTTCTCCGTAATGTTTTTCCTGGCCATTTCCAGCAAGGATCTATCACCTGTTGCATCGAAATGAAGAATGGCAGAACCATATCGAAACCCCTGGGTCCACTCAGTCCATCCACGTGTAGAATACCTGCCCTTAATTGTAAATACAGGTGAACCCTGAGATTCATCGTAATGTTTTTCAATGAGTTGAATTTTCTGGCCAGATAGTTCCCAAAATTGGTTTAGTTTTCCCTTAAGATTAATCAGGGAACTTTTTACATGAATATTCATCATTCTATCTTCCTCTTAATATTTGCCAGCTACTTCTAAATCTAATGATTATCAATGGATAAAGAAATAAACAGGTGGACTTTTCAAATACTATTTTTAATATGATAAGGGTTTATTCCCAAGCGAATTTCCTATTAATTCACATTAACTGATTTTCCCTGTCAATATTCTTTTAATATTAATCCACCATAGCAAGTGGCTAATAAATTGTATTTTAAAAGAAGCATATTGACTTCATAAATATCAAAGATATAAGTTATCAAAGAATTACCATAAATGCATTTAAAATATCAAAATCTTTGCTTTTGACTGACTCTTTTAATAAAATTTCAGTTATTAACTTAAAATTCCTATTACCCTCTTCTACTAATCTGCTTAGCTTATTACCCAATGGATTATTAATGTAGGGATTGCTATAGGCTTTCAGATAGGCGAATGAACTATCAATTTGGGATTGATTTTTTAATTTATCAAAACAATACGCAATTAAGAATTGTGAGATCCGGTTGTCTGGAAGATAGGGTTCACCCGCACCCAAATTTTCAGGCCATGTTTCCGCATTTTGCAGATATGAAATAGCCTTCCCCCATTTTCCGGTTTTCATAAAATCAAGGGAATACAGAATATTCGTCTCTCTAAAAAGGCTATGTGCATTCACGTCATGCTCCGCAGGTAACATATCCAGTTGGCTGAGAATTCCCAATGCATCAGCATATCGCAAATTAAGTTGCAGGATTTGTGCATACTGCATGCCTATTACATAATTGTCAGGGTAGCGTTTGAAGTTTTTTCTGGCAACAAGAAGAGCCTTGTCTGTTTGTTCTTCCCGGGCATAAAACGACGCCAGTTTAAATCCGGTACGCCAGGATGCTATATCAAGCCGGTAGGCTTCTTCAAGGGATGTTCTGACAATTGCGGAATCATCCTGAAATAACGCTGCCTTGGCCATATAAAAAGGTGCAAAATCAGGTTCAGTTCCACAGGTTCTAAATAGGGATTTGGCAAGTTCAGGCTGATTATGTTGCCATCGGATCAGTGCTTCATAGTATAACCATTTCCAATTGGGTTTTTGCTGATTTGCCCATGATAGCACTTCGTACATTTCCGGACGAAAAGGGAATACAAGTTCAGGTGAGGCTGCCATCGCCATATTGAGCTTGTTTTCAGCTGCCGCCATCTGCCCCACCTTTTCTAACAGAAATGCCTGCCATACCTGAACCAAAGGATGAACGGGAGCCAATTCCAGCATTTGTAATGCTTCTTCCTCCAAATTCCATTGATAGTATTGAAGGGCCATTTCAATATAGGTTTCGTGCGGTAATTCCTGCCGGATTAGCCGAACAAATTCAATCTTATCCGCCTCCATACCTGTATTAAGGTATTTTTCAAAACGTGCAAAATGGTTGAGCGGATCCAACGAAATTTGCTCATTAAGATAAGTCAAGGCAGATACGGCATTTCCCTGTTTTCGTGCCAATAAAGCAGTGACATTCCATGCATTGTCGTTGCGCGGATATGTCTCTAAACATTTTCCAATAACTCTTTCTGCCTCTTTCCAATCCTTATTACGAATAGCTATGTAAGCCATGCGAAGGTAAGCAGCCTGCCTGAATGCCGGAGTGACGGCGGCAACTGAAAAACCATCCAATGCATCCGCTTCAAAGCCTGATTCCTCACTTGAAAGTCCCCAAAAGTAATTTGCTTCGGGATCATACGTGTTGATCGCAAGTGCCTGGCCTGCAAATTCCCGGGATTTTTCATATAATCCTTGTCTGTATCGGATTTGTGCCATCTGGGTAAGTGCCGGTGCAAGGTTTGGATTCTTTTTCAAGGCCTGTAAAAAATACTCTTCTCCTTCAACATAATTTCGCTGGCGGCTTAGATCAATACCATGAAGTAACAAACCATATTCCGATTGCCAGTCAAAGTTATCCGGAGCTTTGAGTGGACGGTTGGTTGGTTGACCCGGATCATTGGTCAGGATGTCCGTTCCAAGTTTTACGACCAGTTGATCAAGGCTGCCGTGCCACACAATCGAATCCCGGAAGACCTCCAATGGCTTCAGAATGAGTTTCCTTTTTATAATTGCAGAACCAGAGGCCATTACTATGAATGAGTCAGATTGATTTTCAAGAGACATCCAGTCAATTTTCAACCATTCATTTTCAATCCGCAGGTTTAATGCCCCACGTGGAGATGCATTAGTTAATCCCCTCGTTTGTTTCACAGGGAACCAATGTTCTGTCCAGGTGTCTGCTGTGTAAGGTGCAAAACCAACATGTTTAAATGGTGTATACATGCTCTCAGGAGCGGCCTGGCTAAATAGTCTCCCTGATTGCAGCTCAACATTAGGTCCATCAGTGTCGGTAAGCATTTTTTCCCATAACAGGCCCTGACGTGATAATCCCCACGACCATGCCTTCTTGCCGAGTTTTTCGTAATAAGGAGTATAGTGTCCGAAACCCATATTGTACTCATGCCAATACCCACCATAAAAATTAGAAGGGCGACCCAGGACGTGGTAAGATTTATATCCGCCAAAATTGTTATTGTCATAAAACGATATTTTTCGCCCCATTGAGTCTATAGGCCAGGTATCATACTCACCCAGGTGACCAATAAAATGTGATCCGTGAAAAATATATTCCAGATTCCCGAGCGCTCTAAAACCAGCGTTAATCCAATGGTATAGCTCTTGTTCAACCGGAGTGTTGTTGTACCACCAGGAACGGGTAGTAAAGAAAGCTTTATCAGGATCAAGTCTGATCTCCACTCGCCATGTAGTCCGGGAAGCCCATTCAGTTGCACCGATGAAACAACTAACACTTCCGTCAGTATTGGTTCTTGCAAAATAATCCACAGGTGTTGAAGTTGTTGTGGCATGCCCGATATCACCAAAATTAAATTCAAGACCATCGGATGTCCAGGGACCACGTAATGCCACATCTCTAAATTTCACAGAATGGCCTGAGAAAATGAAAGGAAACTGTTCAGATTTTACATAGGCTTCCCAGACTTTCCCCCCAATCTCCGGAGTAATGGCCAGCCGGATGTAATCATTCTCCATCTCCACCATTTTCCAGTTTTGGATTCTAGACTGGTTTGTGAATCCATCGAACCGGAAATAGGGATACACACGACCTGGCCGGGCTACAGGATCAGGATCCGAATAGGGATACGTGGTCATTGGGCGCTCATACTCCTTAATGACAACATGTTGTGCATTAACGGAAAACGAGGATAGCAGGATGAAATAGAGTCCGAAGCGCATATATATATGTCTTATTAATTAATTACTTGATAAGGAATAAACAGGCATTTCATGCGTATTGGCTTATAGAATTACTCACTCCGGCAGGGCATGTGCATACGCTTATTCATGAGAGGTCATTCCCGGCCAATTCTCATCAAACTCAAATTGAATTTTCAAACTGTTTGAAATAAATAGAGGTTATTCTTCATGAGAATTGCCACACTATCATCTCTATATTAACAGAAGTATGACCAACAAAATGACTAAGGCCTTCAAAATATTCAAAAGAAAAAAATGATTGTACGAAGCCTATTCTGTTTGCTTATTGTTTTCTCCGGTATTCAATCCTGTTCAAAAGGGAAAATACAAGATTTCCCTGTTGTGCATTGGGAAAAGCTTGGTCCAGGAGGTGGAGGAGCTACCTTTATCCCAACATTTTCCTATAAAACTCCCGATAATTTCCTAGTAAACTGTGATATGACAGGATCCTACCTGACTTTAGACGGTGGTGCCTCCTACCTGCAAATAAACCCTGCCGGCGGAGCTTCATCCTACGCCTATGATCCGAATGATTCCAATATTGTATATATTGGTTCAGCCTCCCTGAACCGGTCGGTGGACGGAGGAAAAACCTGGGAAATGATCTTTCCACCAAAAGCGGATGTTAAGAGCGAAGTATTTCGGGGCGATCATGCCGATTTCAGCCTGGAAATCACCAGGAATTCATTATATGCACAGGAGTTCGGAAGAATAAGTTCAATCCGGGTGGATCCTTTACAATCCTGTTCAATATATTTCAGTATGGGTCCTTATTTCTATTCTTCATTTAATTCAGGTGCAAACTGGCAAAGAGAGACTCTTCAGCAACCCATTGATTTCATTTATACCAATAAAACCTTATTAAAAGATGACGTTTACATTTTTACTACTTCATCGGTTTGCGTTTTCAATAAATCCTCCCGGGCAATCAGTCAAAAGAAAATTCCACTGGCCATGTCACCTGCATTTTCTTTTACAGGAGGCATTGAAACATCAGAGGGTAAAGTAATATTTTATGCGCTTCACCACGATCCCAATGAAATCACTCATGAAGAGTTTGGCCATAGTGAAGTTTGGCAATCGGAGGATCTGGGAGATACCTGGAAACGTTTATTGAATCCGGTCATAACCAATGATATTGCAGGCGTTAAACCAAGTTATTCCATGATCTCCTGCGCAGAGTTTGACGCCCGGCAAGCATACCTAATTTGTAACCGCTATGAAGAAAGGATAGACAAAAAAAGATTTGTCTATTGGTATGGAGCTCTCACGACCCGTGATGCAGGCAAAGACTGGAATTGGGTTTTGAAAGGAGGGGGAGGTTCGGGTCGTTATGCTGTGAAAGACGGGATAGGCTTTTCCAACCTGAAAGATGCCTGGGCTGAAAAGGCTTTTGGTGGAGAGTATATTAGGCTGATGGATGTAGGAGTTTTCCCATACAATGGCAACATTGCTGTTGTAACAGATTGGTACCGCACCATGAAAACAATAGATGGCGGAATATCCTGGAATGAAATTTACAGTGAACGACAACCGGATAGTACTTATAGCAGCCGCGGATTGGATGTGACCACTGCCTATGGTGTTCATTTCGATCCCTTTGACAGCAGTCACATTGCCATTAGCTATACGGATATCGGATATCACCATTCCTTTAACGGAGGAGAAAGCTGGACCCGATCGACTGAAGGTGTCCCGGCTGATTGGGCCAATACCTGTTATTGGATGGTATTCGATCCGGATGTTAGAGGGAAAGCATGGTCCGTTTGGTCTAATCTTCACGATTTTCCCCGTGGAAAAATGACCCGGAATCCAAATTGGAAGGATAATGGCAAGGGTGGCGTATGTACTTCATTTGATGGGGGAAGAACCTGGAAACCAAGCATTGACGGAATGGGGTCTAATTCTCCTTCAACTTCCATTGTGTTAGATCGCAATTCACCTCCCGGTAATCGAACCTTATATGTTAGCGTTTTCAGCAAAGGTGTATTCAAATCAACCGACAACGGAACAACATGGCACCTGAAAAACAAAGGCATTGAAGGGAATACCTGTGCTTTTGAACTTACCCTGACAGGTAACGGAGTTTTGTTCCTTACCATGAGCCTTACACCCATGCACCGGGATGGGAAAAAAGACATGGGGTATTACTCCGGTGCAGTTTATCGGTCAACGGACGGAGCAGAATCGTGGACCAGACTGCAAGTCACAGATGGCCCGTTGTTCCCGAATGGAATGGATTATGACCGGCAAGACCCGAACCGGCTTTACCTGGGTTGCTGGGCAGATATTGAATTGAGTGACCTTTTTGGCAGTGAGGTGTATCGGGCAAACGGGGCAAACGAGGTAATTGACCTGAAAGGCGGAATATTCCTGTCGGAAGATGGCGGAAATACCTGGTCCTCTATATTCGATCAGGATCAATATGTTTACGATGTTACCGTTGATCCGAACCATCCCGGCAGGCTGTATTGCAATACCTTCAACAAGGCAGCTTATCGCTGCGATGACTATGGGAAAACCTGGAAGAAGATAAAAGGCTATGATTTTCAATGGGGACAAAGGATAGTGATAGATCCCTACAATCCCGATAAAATTTATATCACCACCTTCGGATCAAGTGTGTGGCATGGAATTCCTGTCACAGAAACAATTAGAAATCCATAATCAGCATTATAAACAAACTATGAAAAATTGGACCGTGTCAAAGAATACCCAAAACCTATCATTGGGAGTTATCTGCCATATTGGAATGGTACTGCTTATCATTAATACGTTGATTTGTTGCAGCAATTCCAGGAATAACATTGTCCGGAATGAAAATCCAATTGGAAGAAATGATTCCTGGACTATTAAAGGATTCGGTGGTGGGGGCGCCATGTTTAATCCCGCAGTTAGCCCCCACAATGAAAATTATGCCTATGTAAGCTGCGATATGAGTCAATCTTTTGTAACCTATAATGGTGGTGAATCTTGGAGAATGTTTAATTTACGGGGTGCTGTTCATTTTTATGTTTTTGATCCTCTTGACTCAAATGTTGCATATGCAAATTCCATCGCCTTGTTCAGGAGCAATGACAAAGGCAATACCTGGAGTATGATTTACCCTGATCCGTCTGAAGTAACCGGAATTGTCGCTAAGGGCGATGAGGCGAATGAATACCTTATAACCAAAGATAGTACAAGAAGAAATGTATTGGCATTTACTGTTGACCCCGGTAATTCAAATAAGCTTTATGCTGCTATATCTATTAACGAAGAGGTGGGCTTTTATATTTCTTCTGATGCAGGCGCACATTGGTTGAAAGACATTTTACTTGAAGATGGTGCAAGGAATATTTTTATTGCGCCCTCTTCTCCGGTTGAAAACCGGACAATCTATATTACCGGGAGAAATACAATAACCACAAAGGAAAATGGAATTTGGAAAAGCAATAAAGGACCTAATGGCGTGACCATGCTTACAGAATTTGCAGGTGGCTTTGATCAGAAACAGAATAGGTATATTATTTATGCCACCTCCGGAAAGTCCTATTTTAATCCTGCTGGTGATCCATCTGGTATTTACTATACTGAGAATGGAGGTGAAACATGGGAAAACAGGCAAAACGGTCTGGTTAAGTTTGGTATGAAAAGCGCTGAATTGCCGGAATGGAGAAGCATTGCCACCAGTTCCCTGCATCCTGAAGTAGTATATATTTCCTATAACAGTTTAAGGGTACATGCGGATACTACCTGCATCGGGGTTGCAAAAAGCGAAGATTACGGAAAGACGTGGAAACTGGTATGGAAGGATCGTCTGACCAAAGGAGGCGATCAGTATTCCGGCAATTATAAAAAAGGATGGATTGATGAACGATACGGTCCTACCTGGGGAGAGAATCCTTTTGCTATCGGGGTATCTCCTGCTAATCCGGATGTTTGCTATACTACAGATTTTGGACGGACCATTAAATCAACAGACGGAGGGAAATCCTGGGAACAATTATACACGAAAAAGAAGGAGGGAGCAAACTGGACTTCACGGGGTCTGGATGTTACAACCGGATACAGTGTTGTGTTCGATCCATTTGATCTGAATCACATTCTTTTTACCAATACTGACATTGGCCTGATGGAAAGTAAGGATGGAGGGGAAAGCTGGAATAGCGCCACAAAAGATAACGGCATTCCACGTGCCTGGCAGGCTAATACTTACCATTTGGCCTTCGACCCGGATTTGAAAGGGAAAGCCTGGGCTGTGATGAGCGGTGTGCATGATTTACCGCGGTATAAAATGTGGAGAAGGAACGGATTGGCAGGATTTGTTGGAGGTATCCTTGTAACGGAAGACGGAGGTACATCATGGCAGGCAGTAAGCCAGGATATTGGCGAAGCTGCGATGACGCATATACTGATTGATCCGTCAAGTAATAAGAAATCCCGGACACTCTATGCATGTGCTTTTGGCAAAGGTGTATACAAGTCTGTTGACGACGGAAAAACCTGGAAACAGAAAAATAACGGTATCACGGGTAAGGAACCGTTGGCCAGGTCAATAGTAAGAAGAAACCAGGACGGTGTATTATTTCTTATAGTAAACAGAAAAAGCGATAACGGGAGTATCGGAACGGATCAGGATGGTGCACTTTACATGTCAGATGATGGTGCTGAAACCTGGGTAAAAATGACCCTTCCTTCAGAGACCAACTGTCCAACCAGTTTATTGATCGATCCAGAGAATGCTGATAATCTGATGCTATCTGCCTGGGGAAGAAGTTCAAAAACCGAGTTTGCTCCCTACATTGGAGGAGGTATTTTTATCTCGGGGGATGCAGGTCAAACCTGGAAACCAGTACTTCAAAAAGATCAGTTTATCCATGACCTGACGTTCGATCCGCGCAATAAAAGGTACTATGCCTGCGGATTTAACAGTTCAGCATACTGGTCTGATGACCATGGTGTTACCTGGAAACGAATCAAAGGTTTCAACCATAAATTGGGCAGACGTGTAGATATTGATCCCCGCAATCCGGAAAAGATATTCATTACTACCTATGGTGGTGGTGTTTGGTATGGACCTGCCAAAGGTGATGAAAACGCTACGGAAGATATTATTACGCAAGCGGTGGCATATTAAAAGTGTACTATGTCACATATTGATCATATGGTACAGTTATTTTATTGTTGTTTAGTTAGCGGAGTTAGTTTGGAGTAGTTTTGGTTGGGTTAATTGGGGTGATGCCGGTAGGCAATAGGCCTACCGGCTTTTTTTTAGCCCCTCCACAGTTAAAAAGCAAGTTGTCATTTTGAGATCCAAGTTTGAATCAACTTGAAATTTTAACTGAATTATATATTCCAGTGAAAGACAATAGTATTTTGATTCAACTTTTGTATAAAACCGAAAATACAACATTATGAGGCACAAGAAAAAACCTTTCCAATCGAGATTCATGAACTATAGTCGTTTGTTAATTTCTGGTATTTTGAGTACACTTATTATTGCAAATGTCTATGGCCAGACTGAGATTAGAAAAAATAAAGTTTGTGATTTGAAAATTAAGGACTATCGACCCAAATCCATATATAATATACCAAAAACAAATGTCTGTAAAGCAAAATTCCCTGCTATAGATATTCATTCACATGACAATTTTATTACCGATGAAGAGATTGCCCAGGAGGTAGGATTCATGGATTCCTGTGGAATTGAGAAAACAGTAATATTTGGTGGCATAGGTAAAAAATTCGACTCAATACTTCAGAAGTATAGCAAATACGCGAATCGGTTTGAAGTGTGGTGTGGATTTGATTTTACTGGTTATGACAAGCCCGGTTACGGACCGGATGCTGTTAAGGAATTAGAAAGATGTTTTAAACTCGGCGCAAAAGGAGTTGGTGAAATAATGTTTAAAGGCAAAGGAATTCCCCCTTCCTCCATAAATAGATCTCTAATGCTACCCGATGACGAGCGCCTGGACCTTCTTTTTGAAAAATGTGCTGAACTGGGAATGCCTGTAAATCTTCATATAGCTGAAGACAAATGGATGTATGAAAAAATTGATTCAACAAATGATGGGCTCATGAATGCTTCACTATGGAATATTACAAGCGAAAATGGGAGTAAAAGCCATGAGGAAATGATGGTTGCTATGGAAAATACTTTGAAAAAACACCCGAAAACCATCTTTATTGCGGCGCACTTGCTAAATTGTAACTACAATTTCTCCATCCTGGCAAACTTGTTTAATAATTACCCGAATTTATATGCAGATATCTCTGCCCGGTTCGGGGAATTTGCCCCGGTTCCTAAATACACAGGGGAATTTATGGAGAAATATCAGGACAGGCTATTGTATGGAACTGATAATAGACCAGCGATAAGTATGTATCGTGTAACCTTCAGAATACTGGAAACCAATGATGAGCATTTTTATGAGATTGACCTTTTTGGGTATCATTGGCCATTATATGGGCTGGCACTTAAGGATGAAGTATTAAAGAAAATATACAGAGGAAATGCACTTAGGATAATGGAGCAATGATTTTATATGAGAAATGAAAAGCATTTGTCTCCTTAAATAGTTGGAAATTTAATCTATTGTCAAAAACAAAAACATTCAACAAAATCGATCAATGAGGCTAATTTTAAGCAACTGTTTCCTATTCATGACATTTATTGCTTATGTCAATGCAGGTTACCCCGACGAATTCAACAAGCGATTCAGACTGCTTCCGCAGCCACAGAAGGTTGAATTATTACATGGTGAAGGAATATTTTTTTCGGATCTGCACGGGATATTTTTTAACAACCCGGATCAGAAACCAGTTATTGATGGGCGCCTTGCCAACCTTCCCATGGCTTTATCTCCGGCACCGGGTGTTGTTTCCCTGGTTATCAATCGCGATCTTAATTTGCCTTCACCGGAAGGTTATATCCTGGAGATCAGAGGAAAACAGGTAGTAATTGAAGCACTCACACAGGCCGGACTATTTTATGGTATTCAAACACTTGACCAGTTGCTGGAGGATTCACAAGATCAGCAGATTGAAATCCCATCCTGCCTGATCACGGATTATCCTGAAATAGAATTCCGGGCAATTCATCTCGATCTTAAACATCACCTCGATGCAGGCCATTACTATTATAGTATTATAGACAGATTGGCAAAAATAAAGATTAATGCGATCATCATAGAGTTCGAAGACAAGCTTCGTTATCGCAAGGCTCCATTGGTAGGAGCCGCAAATTCAATTTCCATTGAAGAATTTGCTGCAATCAGCAAATATGCCAGGGAACGAAACATAGAAATAAGTCCATTGGTGCAGGGATTAGGACATGCTTCTTTTATTTTAAAACATGATGTATACAAGCATTTGCGTGATGATCCCAATTCAGACTGGGTATTTGATCCATTGAATCCGGAGACATATACACTTCAGTTTGCACTATATGAAGACGCAATGGCAGCAACGCCTTATGGAAAATACCTTCATGTTGGTGGCGATGAAGTGGGTAAACTGGGGGCCTCTGAACTGTCAAAGAAATCAGGTAAAAGTCCTTTTGAATTACAGATGTTCTGGCTTAAAAAAGTGACAGATTTTGCTTTGGAACATAACCGCATTCCCATATTTTGGGATGATATGATTCTGAAAACGGCCAATTTGTACAAGACGACCTACAGCGCAAAAATGCCAGCTCAGGAAGTAAGTGAACTCTGGAAGCAAAATGTTTCTCTCCTTAATAAGAGTTTGCCGCTTTTCCCCAAGGGTTGTGTGTATATGAGATGGAACTATGATTGTCCACTGATACCTGGCAATCAGATGGCGATGAACTGGTATGAAGCAAATAATCTTCCGGTAATGGCTGCAACTTGTGCCACATTGTATTCAACCATGTTTCCTCGCACTAAACTTAAATTTCAACCAATAAAGGAGTTTTGCCAGCTCACCACTGAAAAAAAAATGAGCGGCATATTTTGTACGGTATGGGATGATGCCTCCCCTCACTTCGAAACACTTTGGCGTGGTATTTTCAACTTTGCCTTGTTCAGCTGGAACTACGAAGATATATCCATGGATGATGCGCATGCCACATTCCGACAACGATTTTATTCATTTGCCCTGGCTCCGCTTTCTTTTGATTTCCAGGATAAATTGGAAGAAACCACTATTTTCTGGGAGACTGTATTTCTTCATGATGGTGATCGCGAGGAGTATCACAAAACTTTTACATTGATTGACCTGCCTTATCCGAAAAAAAGTGGAGAATGGAGTAATATCCATAAAGAAAAATTAATTATGGCAGAAACTTCATTACTGCAGCATGCTGAAATTGAAAACCAGATTTTGAAAGCACAGGAATTATGTCGTAGAAATGGATATGCTTTATCTCTATTTAAGGCAATTAATGATCTTCAGATTTATTCCTCCCATCTTTTGATGATGCTGAAACAATATGACATGGCCAGCGAAAAAGAGCAGAAGATACTTTTAACCAAGATTAAAAAACAGGTTGAAGATTTCTGCAACATTCGTACGCGATTTGAAGAAGTTTATTCTAAAACCCGCATGATGGGGAACCCGGAAGGCTATTTGCTTGATTCAAATTTTGCCGGTCACCTGGCAAATGGCACTAATAGTACCGACTGGATGTATATTTATGAACTGGCAATAAACGATAAAATAATAGATTGGTTGCTAAAACAAGAAAATTAGTGCTAATTGAAAGGAGAAGCCGAAAATCCTTTAAAGAGTAGGCAAAATGCAAATACTATTTTTATGAAATGTAAAGCCGATAATCCCAAAAAAATTATAGTGGTTTTGATTGCAATAATCTTTGCAGCAAATGCTTTTGCTCAGAAACCCACCATTGAATGGGTGGATATTCCTGCAGGCACATTTACTATGGGGAGTCCTAAAAGTGAAATAGAGCGGGAAAAAAATGAAACACAACACCAGGTAACCTTAAATGCCTTTAAGATGAGCAAATATGAGATAACATTTGAACAATATGATCGGTTTTGTGAGGCAACCGGCCGCAAAAAGCCGGACGATCAGGGATGGGGAAGAGACAATCGCCCTGTTATGAGGGTAAGTTGGGAAGATGCCAGTGCCTTTGCCGACTGGATGGGCTGCCGCCTTCCCACGGAAGCAGAGTGGGAATATGCTTGCCGGGCCGGAACCACAACTCCTTTCTATACCGGGAATAATCTTACTACTGAACAGGCTAACTATAATGGTAATTATCCATACTACAAAAATGCAAAGGGCAATTATTATGAAAGAACAATGAAAGTTGGTCGTTTTGATCCAAATCCTTGGGGATTATATGATATGCATGGCAATGTGTGGGAATGGTGCAGCGATTGGCTTGGTGAATACCCTACAGAACCGCAAACAAATCCAAAGGGATCATCAACCGGAACTGTCCGGGTACTTCGCGGAGGGAGCTGGTATGGTTACGCGGCGTATTGCCGTTCAGCCTTTCGTGACAGCCGTGACCCAACCGTTCACTATGATGACTTTGGTTTCCGAATTGTCTCCTCAAAATAATCAGAAGAAAGTTATGCCATTTAATGACCTCGATATCTCTAAATTGAATATTGAATTTACCATAAAATCAAACAAATACATATGAATAAAAATGCAACTCTCATGATTTTGAATCATTTAAATACACGCTCAATTGTTTTTTCTGGTTTGCTCCTTATGGGCAGTCTGTTAATATTAGGATGCAACACCTTGAAAGAGAACTCAAAGAATACAAATATTCCAAATGGCAGAAACGATACCTGGAACATTATTGGATTTGGTGGAGGCGGTGCAATGTTTAATCCGGCTGTAAGCCCGCATAATGCAGATTTTGCAATAGTTGCCTGTGACATGACCGGAAATTATGTAACCTATAATGGGGGAAAGTCATGGAGAATGTTTTCATTGCGTGGACCTGTAAAATATTTTGTATTCGATCCAGTGGATTCCAACATTGTTTATGCAAATTCCATTGCCCTGTTCAGAAGTAATGACCGCGGTAATACCTGGGATATTGTTTATCCGGGTTCTGCTGAAATTAAAGGGATTGTGGCAAAAGGAGACCATGCCAAAGAAACAGTTGTTACCATCGACAGTACTAGCCGGCAGGTATTGGCATTGGCAGTAGATCCTGCTAACTCCCTGAAATTGTATGCTGCAATTGCAATTGACGGTGCGGTGGCTTATTACTCATCTGAGGATCAGGGGGGAAAATGGAAGAAGGAAAAGAATATTGGAAACGAGGTAAAGAATATTTTTGTTGACCCTTCGTCTCCTAAAGATAACCGTACCCTTTACATTGCAGGAATAAATACAATTACTGTCAGGGAAAACGGGGAATGGAAAACCAATCCGGGTCCCCTGAATGTTGAAAGGCTTAATGAGTTCACAGGTGGATTTGATAAATTGCGGTTTAAGTACACCATCTATGCTATTTCGGGCGAATCATATTTTAATCCAAAGGGTGATCCATCCGGAATTTATTATACTGAAGACGGAGGCAGAACCTGGGAGAACCGGCAGAATGACTTGCTTAAACTACACACAGATAAGACCGATTTCCCTGAATGGCGAAGTATTGCTACCAGCGCCCTGAATCCTGAAGTAGTGTATGTTTCATATGCCAGATTGAAGGTACATAATGATACTACCTGCATTGGCGTGGCCAAGAGTGAAGATTACGGGAAAACCTGGAAACTGTCGTGGCAGGATCGTATAACCAAAGAAGGTAGCCTATATTCAGAGAATTATACTGGTGGTTGGATTGATGAACGATTTGCTCCCACCTGGGGAGAGAATCCTTTTGCAATGGCTGTATCTCCTGGGAATCCGGATATCTGTTATACAACTGATTTTGGCAGGACGATTAAGACAATGGATGGCGGTAAGACCTGGGAACAACTGTACACAAAAAAGAAAGATGGTGCGGGATGGATAACGAGAGGACTGGATGTCTCATGCGGATACGGTATAATGTTCGATCCCTTTGAGATACAACATTTGTTTATTACCAACACAGACGTTGGTCTGATGGAAAGCAAAGACGGAGGAGAAAGCTGGAAGAGCGCAACAATGAATAACGGTGTCCCTAGAAAATGGATGAATAGTACTTACTGTTTAGCCTTTGACCCTGAATTAAAAGGTAAAATATGGGCCGCCATGAGTGATGTTCATGATTTACCCCGGCCAAAAATGTGGCAAAGAAATAAACCGGCCAGCTTTGAAGGAGGAATATTGGTAACAGAAAACGACGGAAAATCGTGGCGGCCGGTCAGTAAAGATATTGGTGAAGCAGCTTTGACCTATGTGCTCATTGATAAGGCAAGTAATAAAGAGGCGAGAACATTATATGCCTGTGCTTTTGGAAAAGGTGTGTATAAATCAGTTGATGGTGGTATAACCTGGGTTCAAAAGAACAAGGGAATAGAGGGCAAGGAGCCCTTTGCCTGGAGAATAATAAAAAATGATAAAAACGGGAATCTTTTCTTAATCGTAATCAGACGAAGCGATGACGGAAGCATTGGAAATGAACAAGATGGAGCTATCTACCGTTCGACTGACGGGGCTGAATCATGGACAAAAATGTTGCTTCCCATTGGCACCAATGGTCCAACCGGTTTATTGATTGATCCTGAAAATTCTGAACGACTTTTGCTTTCGGCCTGGGGAATTATAACCATGAATCAATTTTCTCCCGATACCGGCGGTGGAATTTTCCTTTCAAAAGATAGTGGTAAAACCTGGAAGCAGGTTCTAAAGAAAGATCAAAACATCCATGACATAACTTTTGATGACCGTAACAATACCTATTATGCCTGTGGTTTCAATGGATCAGCTTATCGCTCAGAGGACCGAGGTGAGAACTGGTTACGCATCAAAGGCTATAATTTTAAGTGGGGAAGAAGGGTGGACCCTGATCCGAGGGATCCTGAAAAGATATTTATTACAACCTTTGGAGGAGGTGTATGGCATGGACCTTCCAACGGCGATGAAAATGCTGTAGAAGATATTAATACGCCAATCCTGGCGTATTAATAGTCTTTTAAAATCAGATGTTAAATTAGTTGGGATTAATTGATGAGAAACCAACGCAACAGGTCTCTTGTTTCATGTATACACATAATTGAATAGTACAACGTGCAAAGTAAAATCGACATATTTCAGCTGACTGATGCGGATATTCAACGTGACTTTATAGAATTGTGGATGAATATTCAAGAGAGTATAAAAATTTATGAACTACACCATGGAAAAACAAAAATGAAAAACAAATCCGATAAGAATAGTGCAATAATAAACCTAAACTAAGAATTATGATTAAACTATGTGAAACCATGTGCAAAGCTCTTATGCTGATCATGCTTTGTGTAGTTTTCTTCAATGCACGAAGCTATGCTTTGCCCGCATTGGGAGAAGACAAAAGCAATGAATGGAAGAATTCAGCTATTCAAAAAGTAGTTTCCGGTAAAGTTACGGATGAAAAGGGGACATCACTGCCTGGAGCTACTGTACAGTTTAAAGGGACCAATGTTGGTACTACTACTGATGCGGATGGAAGATACAAACTGACCGTGCCGGATAATGCTGAAGTCCTTGTTGTATCATTCGTTGGATATATTACACAGGAAATACCTGTTGCCAATGCATCCACAATTGATGTATTATTGGTTGAAGACATACTTACCCTGTCGGAAGTGGTTGTGGTTGGATATGGCACTCAAAAGAAGAGTGATATTACAGGTGCCATCAGTTCTGTAAAGGGGGCTGAACTCAACGTGTTGCCAATGCAAAGAGTTGATCAGGCATTGCAAGGCCGTGCAGCCGGTGTTCTTGTGTTGAATACAGCTGGAGCTCCCGGTGCAGAGACCACGGTCCGGGTAAGGGGTATGAATTCAATCAATGGCGGCAATAATGCATTGATTGTAATAGACGGATTACAGGGTGGAACTCTCAATTCATTGAATCCAAATGATATTGAGTCGATTGAGATTTTGAAAGATGCTTCGGCCACTGCCATTTATGGATCAAGGGGAGCCAACGGAGTTATATTAATCACAACCAAAGGTGGCAAAAAGGGAAAACCAATAATTGATTATAGTTTCAATTATGGTACGCAGACTATCCGGAAAAAGCTTGAATTGATGAATGCCGCTGATTATGCAATAACCAGAAATGCGTATAAAGCCACAGATAATGCTTCGGGTGAACCTGTTCCGATTTTTACCGATGAACGTATTCAGGAGTTGGAAGAGAACGGAGGAACAGACTGGCAGGATGAGATTTACAGAACTGCACCCCTTATTAATCATCAATTGACAATCAGTGGGGGAACTGATAACCTGAATTACATGGTTTCTGGAGGTTATCTAGATCAAAGTGGTATCCTTGTCAATTCCTCTTATAAACGCTTTTCATTGCGTACAAATTTGACCGCCAATATAACCAAAAAATTGAGCTTTGGTCTAAACTGGGCAGCTTCGAGAGAATCAGGTAATTCACCAACCTATGGCGGTGAACCTATCAGTTATTTTGGTCAGGCTGTGAATACTGCTCCCCGTTGGGATCCAACTACTCCCCCATACGATGAAAATGGTAATTATAGCAGGCATCCTTTAGGATATGGGGCATATGACACATGGAATCCGCTGGCTTCTGCCAAGGAAGTGGATATAGATAACGTTACAATAAGAAATAATATCAATATATTCCTGGAATACAAAATCGTAGAAGGATTAAAATTGAAAATTACGGGCGGGGGTATTATCGAGAACCAAAATAATAAAACGTATTACAATAGCAAAACTTTTGAGGGTAAACCGGTCGGGGGATATGTCGGATATGGACTTATGGAAGGTTCATTTACTACCTTTTATCAGAATTCAAATATCCTGACTTACGACAAGGATTTTGGGGCAAAACATCACTTAACCGTGATGGCCGTTGCTGAGCAGCAGTTTTCCAGATACGAGAGCTCAGGCCTGGTTGCTTCGAGATTTACAGTGGATCAGACAGGTATTAACGATTTGGGAGGAGCAGAACAAATAGACTCAAAATATTCAAACGTTACTGAACGTGCTCTGAATTCTTATCTGGGCAGAATTAACTATTCCTTCGCAAATAAGTATTTGTTAACTATTAGTTATCGTGCAGATGGTTCGTCAGTCTTTGGTAAAAATAACAAGTGGGGATATTTCCCATCCGGTTCACTTGCCTGGAAGATGACTGAAGAACCATTTATCCAGAATATGAATTTCTTCTCTGAATTAAAACTTCGTGGAAGCTATGGTGTTATTGGTAATCAGGCTATTCCTCCCTACAAGACGATTGCTTCAATGGGTTCTGGCTATAACTATCCTTATAACGGAAATGATGGAACAGATTTAGGATTTGTTATTTCGAATCCTGAAAACCCGAATCTAAAATGGGAGAGTACAACCCAGAGCAATGTTGGATTAGATGTTGGGGTATTCAAAGGCAGATTGAATGCAACCATCGACATATATAAGAAAACCACCAACGACCTTCTTTTAAATCGCACACTGCCAGGATACTCTGGTTTCTCCAGCATTTTGTCCAATGTTGGAATAGTTGAGAATAAAGGACTTGAGCTATCAATTAGTGGAGATCCCTTAGTCAAATCTTTAAAATGGAATTCGGGTTTTAACATTTCATGGAACAGAAATGAAGTATTGGATCTGGGAGAAGCATCGAGAATTGATGTTAAAACTCCATCAGGTGGGTATAGCATTAGAAATGCTTTTATGCAATTACGTGTTGGTGAGCCCTTTGGTCAGATATATGGATACGGATATGAAGGTACCTGGAAGACCGCTGAAGAAGCTGAGGCCGCTGCATTTGGTCAGTTGCCTGGAGATCCGAAGTATACGGATGCCAATAAGGACGGCAAAATAAATTCCTTGGATATTATTAACATAGGAAATACTATTCCTGACTTTATCTTTGGATGGTCCAACCGCTTAACCTACCATAATTTTGAGTTAACGTTCCTTATCCAGGGGTCCAAAGGGAATGACATTTTTAACCAGGGAAGAATACGTCTTGAAAGTCCGTACGAAGGAACAAGCATTCAGATGCTGGACCGTTGGACTGAAGACAATCAGGATACAGATGTTCCTGCCTTCATTGATGCTGTTACACGTCAAAACGCCGGCCTTGTAAGTAAAGTTAGTCTGGGTAGTGATGCAGGCAGACTGCAAAGGTATGTGGAGGATGGTTCTTATGTAAGACTAAAAAATGTCAGTTTGGGTTATTTTATTCCAACATCTCTTATTAGTAAAATAGGGATAACAAAACTTAAAGCCTATGTGAGTGGGACCAATTTGATTACACTTACAAATTATACCGGCTATGATCCGGAAGTTAGTTCATACAATAGTAACGATGCTCAGATCGGTGTGGATCTTAGTAATTATCCTACATCCAGAACTATTACTTTCGGTATTGATGTAACTTTTTAAATAGTATACAATTATGAAAAGAAATAATAATTACTTACTTAGTTGTTCCTTGCTTCTGGCTTTATTTTTAATTGTTTCAGGATGCAAGAGTCTTGATGAAGAACCGATCAGTTCGGTAACCCCATCCAATTATGGGAACTCGATACTACAGATTGAATCGGCATATGCAGGTTCGTTGAATTATTTATGGAATTATTGGGAAGGCTATGGATATACCTATTCAGCTTTCAATAACGATGACCAGCTTGAAGGAGGGGATTTAAATATACCCCCGGATAATGCCGATGACTTGTGGAACAGACACTATAAGGCGTTGCTGAATATCAACAACGCACTTGGGTCACTTAAAAAAGGAAATATTAAAGGAGAATCACAGGAAACAATAGATGCACTTGAGGCCCAGGGTAAGTTTCTTCGTGCGCACAATTACTTTATGCTGGTACGAATGTTCGGAGGTGTTCCGTTATTAACTGAAGACACTCCAGATCCCATACAGAATCCCGTGGCAAGGGCTACAGCAGCTCAGGTATATGACCTTATTGTTAGCGATTTGATCTTTGCCTCGGAAAAGTTACCGGAATCATGGAGTGATGCACCAGGTAAACCCACCAGTGGAGCCGCAAAAAGTATACTTGCCAAGGTATACCTTACCATGGCAACTTACCCGCTCAACGAACCGTCCAATTATCAAAAAGCAGCTGATATGGCATTGCAGGTGATTGGATCGGGTACCTACGCTTTGATTGATTCTGTTGTAGATGTCTTCAGCCTGGCAAATAAATATGGCCCCGAGATGATATGGGGTTATAATTCAACCTATGACGATCAAACTACGGATCCCCAGATGTGGACCACTGAAATTTATCTTGAAGGTGGATGGGGTGATGCCCAGGTAGACACCACATTTGAACGCCGCTGGCCTGACCAGAAGAGGAAGGAAGTGTACATGTTTACCGATTGGACTGGCGTGCATTATCCTGATTTTCCCGAACAAAATCCATTTTGTAAAAAATTCTTTTTCTATGTCTCAGAGGAAGATTTTAATGGCTATTCAGTTAATACGAACTGGCCGGTTATCCGCTATGCAGATGTATTGTTAATCTACGCTGAAGCGGCCAATATGGCAAGCGGAAGTGCAACTGCCCCCCAGGAAGCTGTAGATGCTATCAATCAGGTTATTGACCGTGCTAATGGTTTCAAACTTAATGCGTCTTATCCTCTGTTAACCACTTCATTAACAAAAGCAGAATTCGATAAGGCAGTCATACAGGAAAGAAGCTATGAATTGTTCTTTGAACTTGACCGTTGGTTCGACATCTGCAGAAAGAGAATATTGGACGATCCGAATGTAACGTATCGTGAAAGTGATATGGTAAATTTTAGCATGGATGATTACCTGTTCCCGATCCCTGAAGTCGATTTAAGATTAAATCCTTTGCTGGAACAGAATCCAGGATATCCAACACCGGAAAGGTAGTATTTTATCAATGATTGAAAAAAAGTCCTGGCATCAGAAACCAGGACTTTTTTATATCTAATTGCTACTAACTTCACTTATAAAAAATTTAAGCCAGTTTGTGAAATTAGACAATCGCAAATAACGAAATTAAATTGACCCTCATTATCATGAAGAATAATCGGAGAAACTTTTTAAAACTTAGCGGATTTGCCGGATTGGGATTAACAGGTATCGGTTTTACAAATAGCTTATATGCTGGAACCAATAATCAGCCGGTGATCAGAAATAATCAACAGAATATAACACATACCCAGCATTTTAATATGTGTGGTTTTGCTGCGCCACAAATAGAGACCGTAAGGATTGGCTTTATTGGTTTGGGAAACAGGGGACCTGATGCCGTGGAGCGGATGAGTCATATTGATGGTGTTGAAATAAAAGCGCTATGTGACATCCGGCCTGAAAAAGTGAATGAAGTAAAATCAGCACTGGCAGGAACTTTCCATCGATTCACTACTTATACAAATGGAGAAGAAGAATGGAAAAAGTTATGTGAGCAACCCGATATCGACCTTGTTTATATTGCTACACCCTGGAGTATGCATACGCCCATGGCAGTTTACGCAATGGATCATGGCAAGCATGTTTGTGTTGAGGTACCTGCAGCCGTTACCCTTGATGAGTGCTGGCAACTGGTGGAAACATCTGAACGGACCCGCAAACATTGTATGATGCTTGAAAACTGCTGCTATGATTTTTTTGAGTTACTTACGCTTAATATGGTCAGGCAAGGATTGTTCGGAGAGATCATTCACGGGGAAGGAGCATACAATCACGATCTTTTTAAAAGTAATTTTTCAAAGAATACCTATTACGATATGTGGCGGTTAAAGGAAAACTTCCGCAACGGGAATTTATATCCTACACACGGACTAGGGCCTGTTGCACAGATAATGAATATTAACCGCGGGGATCAAATGGAATATCTCGTAGCCACTTCAACGAATGACTTTATGATGAGCACAATGGCAAAAGAACTGGCAGCCGCCGATGACTTTTATAAACCCTTTGAAAATAAAAGCTACAGAGGTAATATGAATATCACAACCATTCGTACTACAAATGGCCGCACCATTATGCTGCAGCATGATGTTACTTCTCCGAACATTTATTCGCGCATTTATAAGATAAACGGAACCAAAGCATCCTGCTTAAAATACCCGGCACCCGGAAGGATGGCGTTCGGAGATAAGGATTGGCTTACCAGGAAAGAATTCGGAAAAATTGAAACACAGTATGCACCTGCCATTGTTAAAAAAGTGGGCGAAATGGCAAAAAAAGTTGGTGGTCATGGCGGAATGGATTTTATTATGGATTGGCGCACTATTGATTGTCTGCGGAATGGACTGCCGTTAGATCAGGATGTTTATGATGCCGCGCTTTGGAGCGCTATCGCACCCCTTAGTGAATGGTCGGTTTCCAACCGATCGGGCTCCATCGATGTACCCGATTTCACCTGTGGATCCTGGAAAAAGAATGAACCAATTGACATTTCCCTTGAAAGGGGCGGAAATACAAAAGTCCTTGCATAAATTTAGAAAAAGAAAAATTACCTTACAATTTCAGTTTGAACCAAAATGAACCATAATGTGTCTTTTTCTTGGAAATTACTTATTATAGTCTGCTTCATTGTCCAGTGTTCACGTATTATAACCGATAATCTGCCCGGGGAAGAAACCACCAGTATAATTAAAAACTGAATCCTATGAAAACAGCGAATCGGATCATAAAAATACTTGCCTTGTTAAAGCATATCATAATCATTTTTGTGGTTATCTCCTGCAATAATTCAAATCAATATCAGATTACAATTGTTGATGATCTTACCGGGAAACAATTGGCAGCCAGGGTATCTGTTTCAGATACCTGCGGAAAATCCATTCACATTGATGGTAAAAGAGCACATGTGGAATACCTTGGAAAACATTGGTGCTATGCTGAGGGTTTGTTTTCTTTTTCCACTCCCGCTAAAGGTGTCACTATGGAAATTCAATGCGGACCGGAAATCCTGCCTGTAATAATTTCATTCAATAAGGGACCTGAAAAACGAATCATAAGGTTGCGACGGTGGATCAATATGAGGCAACAAGGCTATTTGAATGGAGACATTCATATCCATACTCCCTTTTCGAAGGAGGCCCACCTTCAAATGAAAGCAGAAGATTTAAATATTCTTAATATTTTGGTTGGCGAGGATACCATTAAAAACAAACATTTTACAGGCAATATTGATCCTGCATCCAGCACTGGTCATGCCATCTATGTAGCGCAGGAAGTTCGCGACTGGCAAATGGGTCATTTAACACTACTGGGGCTTTCTTCCATGGTTCCGGGTTATCCAATTGTCGGGGGAACGCTGGAAGGTTACAGCCACAAGCACTGGCTGATGGCCCACGCCATGAGAGAGACCCACAGGCAGGGTGGCCTCGTTGCCTGGTCTCATTTCAGTAATTTACCCGGAGCTGAATCTCCAATAGCAATAGCCCTTGGACAGATTGATGCCATTGAACTTATGACGTATGATGATCCAACTCATCTGCCGAGCCATTGGGGACCCTGGAAAAACTCGGGAATACCCCTGGCTAAATTCCCTGTTATGAGAGGGATGGATTTGTATTACCAATATCTCAATGCAGGCTTCCGTTTACCCATAGTTGCGGGTACTGATAAAATGGCCGACGATATCCCGATGGGAAGCAACCGCTTTTACGCCGATACAAAAGGTGATACATCATACCAGGCTTGGCTTGCAGCTATTAAATCGGGCAAGGGATTTATAACCAATGGCCCCATATTGACCTTCCAGGTGGATGGACAAAATCCGGGAGATATAGTCGATTTCATTGGAATAAAAAAGGTACGCGCCAGGGTAACTGCAAGGAGTATTTTACCTTTCGCCACCCTGGAAATTATTGCAAATGGATGGGTTGTCGGGCATAAAACAATATTTACTATCGATAATCCTCCAATAGACGGTGTATATAGCATGACTATAGAAACGGACCTGGCATTGAATAAAAGTACCTGGATTGCGGCACGTGTTGCAGACGATCCTGACAATAAACAACGGATCCTTCCCCGGGGTCTTTCAGTTTTTGCCCATACCAATCCTGTTTATTTTTTGCAGGATGGAAAAAGGGTGAAAGAGGCAGCCTCTGTCCTTTACCTTCAAAATTATGTAAAAGGAACGATTCATTGGCTGCAAACGAATCCATCTTTCAACAATCCTGAAGACAGACTGGAAGCTCTTAGACTGGCCACAGAGGCTAACCGGATTTATGAATCCCTGAAATAAGAGACCTCAAGGAAACTTTTGTTGATTGATATCCCTATGCTTCTATTAACTTGCATTTTAGCCCCATTTGTTTATAATTAGAACATTTTAACATTTTCTGCACAAAAATTTCAATGAATCAACTTGATTTTAAGACCTTTATTTCTGAACTTTCTTTGATAATTACTTAGTATACCTAATAATATGAAAAATAAAGCCTTATTTGTCCTTTCGCTCTTACTGTTAGGGCTAAATGGAAATTTTTTCCGCTTGCAGGCAGAAGATATAAAACCTCTTGAAATCGGAACTGCAGCACCTGCTTTTTCCCTGCCGGGTGTGGACGGAAAAACCTATACCTTAGAAAGCTTCAAGGAATCGAAAATTTTAATGATTGTCTTTACAGCAAATCATTGTCCGACGGCACAGGCATATGAAGACAGGATCCTGCAGCTCTATCAGGTATTCTCTCCGCGGGGTGTGGAAATCGTACTGGTATCATCCAATGATCCCAGGGCCCTTTGCCTTGAAGAAATTGGTTACAGTGACCTTGGTGACAGCTTTGATGAAATGAAAATTAGAGCCAGGGATATGAATTTTCCAATGCCTTACCTATATGACGGGGACAGGCAGGAGATGGCAAAAGCTTACGGTCCGACAACTACTCCTCATGTCTTTATATTTGATAACCAGCGCAAGTTACGTTTCTGCGGCCGTATCGACGAAATGGAGAATCCTTATGTAAAGGCCACACAGCATGATACCCACAATGCTATTATGGCTTTGCTGGACGGGCGTCCTGTTCCGGTAGAAAAAACCAAGACTTTTGGTTGTTCTATTAAATGGTCCAACAAAAGTGAATGGAAACACAAGCTGGATGAAGACTGGCGCAAAAAACCGGTGGAAGTTTTGGAAACAGATATAAATGGGATATTAGAAATATTATCTAATAAAACGAATACATACCGGCTTGTGAATTTATGGGCAACCTGGTGCGGTCCCTGTGTTATTGAATTTCCTGAATTTGTTACCATGCAGCGTATGTATGGCGCACGGGATTTCGAATTCGTTTCAATCTCTACTGATGGACTAAAGAAAAAAGAAAAAGTACTGGATTTTTTAAAGAATAGAGGTGCCGCCACTAAAAATTACATTTATTCAGCTGAAGATAAGTATCAGCTCATTGAATCAGTGGATAAAAACTGGTCGGGCGCCATACCCTTTACACTGCTGATCGCACCCGGAGGAGAAATTGTATTCTCACACGAGGGAATAATAGATCCTTTGGAAGTGAAAAAAGAGATTATTAAAAAAATTGGAAGATTTTTTGCAGATGATAATAAGTAATTGGCCAGCAAAAATCCTTGGCAATAATTTATGAAATACAAATGAAATAAACATAGACATGTATAATAAAATCTCCCGCCGAAGTTTTACCCGCATATCTCTCACTGGATCCGCTGCATTTGTAACATTAAATCAGCTTGGTATGATTCCGGGTACGCGCACCGATTCCCATTGCATACGCCTCGGAGGACCAGTATTCGGTGATTACAAGGACCCGCATGAATGGGCAACTTTAGTGAAAGACACAGGGTATAGCGCTGCATATTGTCCCGTTGAACCAGGAACGGATGAGGTTACCATAAAGGCATTTGAAAAAGCTGCCAGGGATGCAGATATTATCATTTCAGAAGTAGGTGCCTGGAGCAATCCCATTAGTAAAGATGAAAAAGAAAGAAAAGCGGCCCTTAAGAAATGTAAGGATTCACTGGCCCTTGCTGAGCTTATCGGAGCGGGTTGTTGTGTGAACATCAGCGGCTCCCGCGGAGATAAGTGGGATGGTCCGGATCCTGAAAACCTGACTGGAGAAACCTTTGACCTGATCGTACAAACCACCCGGGAAATCATCGATGAGGTAAAGCCCGTCCGAACCTTTTTTACCCTGGAAACCATGCCCTGGGCCTTTCCAGATTCACCTGACTCCTACCTGGAACTTATAAAGGCCATTGACCGGAAACAACTGGCTGTGCATCTCGATCCGGTAAACATGATCAACTCCCCCCGAAGGTATTATGGCAACGGTGCTTTCATAAAGGAATGTTTTATAAAACTGGGCCCATATATAAAGAATTGTCATGCCAAGGATATTCTCTTGCGCAACGATCTCACTGTTCATTTGGATGAAGTATTATTGGGCACAGGGGGACTTGATTACCGCATATTTCTGTCTGAATTAAGTAAGCTAAAGGATGTTCCCTTAATGCTCGAACATCTCAAGACGAAGGAAGAATATGATCAGGCAGCAGCGAATGTGAAACAGATGGGCACCTTGGCTGGGATAAAGTTTTGCTGAAATGGTATATCCGCTTAAAGAATTTCCGGAATTTTTCAGCAATGTATAATAAATATTGAACTTTTTAGAACTTACTAATACCCTGATTGATGACTAAAATGATTCCGAATATCCCCGTTATCTTGATTTCAGTTGTTTTTTCTTCCTGTTCTTTTGGAGAAAAGAATATCCGGATCCAGTCCGATGAAGTTAGAATTGAATACGACAAACAATTCAGTGAAAAGATCCAATGGCTTCCTGCCGGTCAAAAATCAATCGTAGCTTTTGATACCGCAGTTCAACCTGGTATTGTGGTTAATGGAAAAACGTGCCTGAAATTCATTACGGACAAAACAATACTTTCAAAGAAAAAGATCATAGACAAAGAATTTGGATCAGCCTTAGAAACTATTGTTACCGGCATTTATGAGAAGGACGATCTTAAGCTTGAGCGTCAGACCAGAATACTGTTGCCTGATAAATTCAAAAATGTTGCAATTTATAATACAGTTTATAGGAATCTTGGTAAAATGAAGATTCATATTGACAGTGTATATAGTCAGCGGATCCTATTGAAAAGCCCATTAGCAAAACCTGGTATAGAATCTGCTCATTTTGCCTCATTTCAGGGTGGAATAAATGAATGGGGAAAAGATTATGCCCTGATATGGTTAACGCCTGGATTTAAACAAGATAATTTCCAGGGGATCCATAAAACAGACGATCCGGAATTAATTGGAGGAGGTATGCCGTTTGTAGATGTCTGGAATAAAACCATGGGTGTTGCCATTATGCACCTTGAAACTAAACCGCAGTGGTTAAGCCTTCCGGTGCAAGTACGTAAGGATGAAACAACCGAATTAAGTATCATTGAAAAACCACAAGAAAGGCTAGGCATGAAGGAGTGGCTAAATCCCAACGATAGTTTCCGGACGGTAAAAAATGCAATTGTTTTCCATCGTCTTGATTTCTATGATGCCTTAAATACATACGGGGAACTGTTGCGATGCAGGGGAATAAATATCCTGAAAACATCTCCTGAAAAGGCTTATGAACCCTATTGGAAAAGCTGGGGATTCAAAATGGATTTTACCCTCGAAATGATTTATAATGTTCTTCCGGAACTCACAGATATGGGCATAGATATTGCAAACCTCGATGATGGATGGTTTGATTATTACGGTGATTGGAATGTAAACCGCTCTCCCGGCAAGTTCCCGAATGGAGAAAAAGACATGATCCTCTTTGTAAATAAGCTGCACCAACAGGGTTTCAAAACCAATCTTTGGTGGTATCCTTTCGGAGTTAGTCCGGAAGGCAAATTGGCAAGGGAAAGGCCCGATCTGCTTGTTCAGGCTGAGGACGGGAGCTTCCCCATTGAGAACAGGGGATTGTATCAGCTATGTCCAGCCTATGAACCCGCATTGAAATATATTCAGGATATCGTAATCAGATTCACAGACCTATGGGGATATGACGGACTATATACAGATGCCCGTGGACTAGCCTCTGTACCACCATGCTACAATAAGGCACACCATCACAAATCACCCATGGAATCGTTCCAGGAAGTTCCCCGGGTTTTCCAGGTTGTATATGAGACACTTCAGAAATTCAACAAGGATGCTTTTCAGGAAGTATGCATTTGCGCTACACCTCACTCGCCATATAATATGCCCTTTTATCAAATTGCCAGTGCCTCTGATCCGGTAAACCTGTTTCAGGTAAGAAGAAGGATTAAGGTGGAAAAAGCCATTCACGGACCAACGTTTTGTGTAGGTGATTGTTATCAGATTCCAAAAGATGAATTCCGTGGCGTTTCATCATGTGAATCATTTGAAAGTGCAATGGGGACTGGCGCTCAGGTAACAACTTTTTATAAGGACCTGGATACCCTCCAGTTTCAAACATGGAAAAAATGGATTAAGAAATATCGTGAAATGGACCTGAGTAGCGCGGAATATATCAATCTGTATGATATCGCATTTGATAAACCGGAATTCCATGTAGTAAGGAAAGGAGATGAAATATTCTATGGGATTTATGCCGACTCATGGACAAAAAATGAGGACATCATCCTCCGGGGACTAGAGAAAGGGATCAACTATTCAGTATATGATTATAACAATAATCTGCAACTGGGGACAGTTAGTGGAAGTAATCCTGTTTTGAACCTCGATTTCACAGAATATCTGCTCTTGCGTCTCAGGGCAGAAAAAGATTAGGAACAAACTATGCTTACCTACTTATGTTTTCATTATAGCAAATCAATGGTGAAAACAACTTACAATAAGTCAACACTTTACACTAATTTTTATTAATGAAAAAAAGATATGGTAAAGAGCCTTCAAGTTTCATTCGTTGCCTGCATCCTGTTCTTATTTGTTGCAGAGCCCAATCTTACGGCCCAGAACCTTCCTGCTCCCTTTATAATCATGCCAAAGCCACAGCAAGTTGTTCTGTTCAAGGGTTCAGGACTTGAGCCGGGTATGCTGCAACATTTATATTTAAAGGGTGAATTCTCCCGGCCAGTAATGGGTGAGATACTTTCACATTTGACACTTGAAATACCCGCTGGCAAAAGATCGCTTGAATTGATTCTGGATACAACAATTGCTTCAGTTCCTTCTGATGAAGGATATGTTATGACTATAAATAAGGATAGGGTGGAGATTATTTCGAAAAGCGAGGCAGGCTTGTTTTACGGTTGTCAATCCCTGGAACAACTTCTTGAAGATGCCAGGGATTATAATAAGCCCGTTCCTGCCTGTAAAATTACTGATTATCCTGTACTTACATATAGGGCTGTACATTTCGATGTCAAGCATCATCTGGATCATATGAATTATTATTATGAGAGCATTGACAGACTGGCGCGTTACAAAATTAATGCCGTGGTTTTCGAGTTCGAGGACAAACTTCGTTACCAACGCCAGCCTCGGGTAGGGGCACCTCAATCCATCAGTATCGACGAAATGGCAGCGCTGACAAAGTATGCCCGTGAAAGGTACATCGAGATCACCCCGCTTGTACAGGGACTGGGCCATGCCACCTTTATTCTGAAGCATCAGGAGTATTCACACCTACGTGAACTGCCCTGGAACAGATGGGCATTTTGTCCCTTGCATGAAGGCACATACCAGGTATTGTTCGACCTTTACCGGGATGCCATTGACGCAACACCCGGGTCAAAATACCTGCACATCGGGGGCGATGAAATCGGAAATATTGGACTTTGTCCACGCTGTAAACCGAATGCTGACAAGGAAGGCATGATGCGTCTGAATCTCTACTGGCTTCAACGGGTATGCGAATTTGCCGCAGAAAACAACCGAATTCCAATATTCTGGGATGATATGCCCCTGCAACATGCCGGTGTATATGAGAGTACCTGGAGTGATGAAGTTACATCTTCAGAAGCAGCCAATGTCTGGGAAAGAGGTACACCTAAACTTGACAGCCTGCTGACAGATTTTCCAAGGAATTGTGTGTATATGCGCTGGAATTATTCCATGGCCCGCCAACCGGGAAATATCAACGCACTCGACTGGTATAACAACCGCGGACTAAAGGCTATGATAGCCACCGCAACGAATACCGAGGGAGGAATGTTGTTTCAGGAGGACGACCGGGATAAGGCGATGGCATCCTCCGGTATCACGGTCATCAGAAGTTTCATTCAACTGGCAGCAGAAAAAAATATCAGTGGAATGCTCTGTACGGCATGGGATGATAAATCGCCCCATATGGAGAATTACTGGCGGGGCTTTATTGCTGCTGCTGAGTTTAGCTGGTCTCCAAAAGGACGTACGCTGGAAGATTATGATAATGCCTGGCTGCAGAAAGAGTTCGGCCTTATCGTACCAGACTTCAAAAGGTTTCACGATCAGTTACGGCAAGGTTCAGTTTTATGGTACGAGGCTTTTTTCAGAAATGGTAATCTGCTGGGTGATGAGAACGCACTCCAGAGTTTATCGAGACTTGAACATTGGCTATCGCCTATGGAAGGTATGGAAAATAAACCTTATGACTATACCTCAAAACTGATAGAATTACCGGATCTGAATTCGCCGGGTTCCTGGAGCCTGAAATACAAAGACCGGCTTGACAGAGCGCTGATTGAAGTAAATAATTATGAGGTTATGGCAGCGCGATTGGCCGACCTTTGTAATACCTCCAAAAGAAACAGGTATTATTGGCGTCTTTCTTTGGCCTTGTATAATTTTCAGATAACCACACCCCGGATATTGCTGGCTCTGAAGCAATGCGACAACGATGATAAAGAACAGCAAAGAGCCGGTTTCGAAAATGTTAAAATTGCGTGTCAGGAATTTCAATTGGCCTGGGCTGCATTGAAAGAAGTATATGGCCAGACCCGCTTTATTTCTTATCCTCCTGATTATGTCCCCGATCGGTATTTCCACCTGGCCAGCCAGCGTGAAGACTTAACCTGGATGATTCAGGCCCAGGAATTATACCTTGGAATGATTGAAAACTGGTTGCATAATCAACTTTAAAGGCATATTATACTCAATCATAGATCGAATTTATTGATTCAATTATTATTATTATTATTTAAGGACCTCAACCCGAAGTCATTTTCTATGAATAAAAATCAAGGTATTTCCCAAACAGGACAACGACTTCTTTCATTGGATTTTATGAGAGGCCTCATAATGGTATTATTAATGCTGTCGAGTACTCTTTTATATGATCGTCTTAGTGAAGCATCAGGCAGCGGGATTATCCATTCATTTATGAATCAATTCTTTCACCATCCGTGGAATGGATTGCGTTTCTGGGATCTTATTCAGCCAGGTTTCATGTTCATAGCAGGCACTGCACTGGCTTATTCTCTTCACAAACAGCAGACTTCAGGAGTTCCGTGGGTACAATCCTTTACCAAGGTACTTAAGCGCTCTGGCTGGTTATTCTTTTGGGGTGTTCTTAATTATGCTGTAGGTTCTGACGGTCTTTCTTTCAAACTATGGGATGTTCTTACCCAACTCGCATTTACAACCCTTATCGCTTTTCTGGTTTTCAACTGGTCTGCATTTTGGCAAATTGCATTCAGTGTAGCTTTGCTATTGCTTACTGAATCATTATATCGCTATATACATATACCTGGATTTGATCAGCCTTTCACGGATCAGCATAATATTGGGAATTTCATGGATTTGATCTTAATGAACAAGATTAACAATAACGGATGGGTTGCTATCAATTGCATTCCTACCACCTGTCATACCATCTGGGGTGCATTGGCCGGAAAGCTTTTGTTTTCTGATAAAACATCAAGAGAAAAATTAAAAGCTCTTTTAATATCGGGGACAATCGTTTTGATATTAGGATATTTAGTAAGTTTTATATCAACCCCGATTATAAAAAGAATAGCAACAAGCTCTTTTGTCCTGGTATCAGGAGGATGGTGTATTCTTACCCTTTTGTTTTTCTACTGGTGGATTGATATTAGAAAACACACAAAATACTTGCTTTTTTTTACTGTCGTAGGGATGAATTCAATTTTTATTTATCTCTTTTTTGAGATTATTGGTAGCAGATGGTTCAATGGTTATATTGACACAATCACCTTTGGTTTACTTGGCAAGCTTAATGTTCCAAACTTACTGACAGGAGTGATTTCATCCATATTTGCTTTCATGTTGGAATGGTATCTATGCTGGTATCTTTACAAAAACAAGATCTTTATTAAAATCTGATCCTTATATAAATGGATTTTCTGGTTGAGCCTCAGTTTACCCTTCCTCCTCAGAATACAAATTCCTTTCTAATAACTTTTTCAATCCTTTATAAAGTTAAAGGTTTAATATTTGGAATCAGCAGATGCAAGATTGCAAGTGCAACTAAATATCCGATAGCCGCAATGAAAAATGGTATCACATAACCATCCATACCAGAAGCCTGTAATAATCCGCCAACGATTTGGGCAATAATGGCTCCACCCATAGCTCCGGCAAAACCGCCAATACCTGTTACGGAAGCAGTTGCCTTCCCTGGAAAAAGATCAGACATAAGGCTAAAAAGGTTTGCAGCCCAACCGCAATGGCCACCTGCTGCCAAGGCAATCAGGCTCACAACTACCCACATATTACCTATATGAGGGACCAACATCACAGGCAGCGTAAAAAGGGCACAGATCAGAAAACCTATTTTACGTCCTTTATTCAGAGAAAATCCTGTTTTCAAAAATTTTGAGGATAGCCAGCCAAGAAATATTCCGCAAAGCCATGAAGCTAGGTATATAGAAAAAAAAGGAACCCCTATCTCCTGCAAGTTAAGTCCGAATTTTCCATTAAGGTATTTGGCACCCCAAAAAATATAGAACCACCAAATAGGATCGGTCATGAATTTGCATACACAAATCGCCCATACTTCTCTTTTCCTTAGCAAATCAGACCATTTTACTATAGTGTCGTTTGGATTTATATTATCGCAATTAATATATTCTAATTCTTGTTTACTGACCAGTTTGTGATTTTCAGGCTTTTTAAAAAAAACAAGCCAGCATATTATCCAAAGTCCGCTAAAAGGCAGGGTCCACAAAAAAGCTGCTCTCCAATCGTTATTGAAGGTGGAAACAACAATGGGTATAATTAGCGGTGATAAAAGAGTCCCTACATTTGCACCACCATTATACAAACCGACAGCAAATGCCCTTTCTTTCCTTGGGAACCATTCTGCCAGCACCTTATTTGCAACAGGGAAATTCCCTGACTGACCAACCGAAAGAGCCGCACGGGAAAATGCAAATCCAATCCATGTTTTTGCCAGGGTAGTTGAGGCCTGTGCAAAAGCCCAAAAACTAATTGATATCGCATAGCCAGCTTTTGTTCCAACCTTATCCACAAATGCACCCATAATGAGATAGCATAGTGCATATCCAATCATAAAAGCCGTATTAATGTTGCCATATTGTTGTTCACTCCAGCCTATTTCTTTTTGAAAAAACGGAGCCATTATGCCAAGGGCGGAACGGTCAAGGTATAAAAGAACTGTTGCAAAAAATAGAAAAAAGAGAATGATCCACCTGATATTGAAATTCTTGATTCTTAATCTCATTTGAATTATTTATAGAGTTTTTTTAACTGTTATGCCCAAATCCTAAAAAAATAACAACATGAAGTTCATTGTATTGAATTACTTCCTGTTTAAGAATTAATTGCGTTTAGAAAGTAAAAAGCCTCCCCTCCTTTGCAGAGGTGTAAACAGCCAAAATTATTTCAACAGCTTTTCTGGCTTCACTTCCATTGATTTCGAATGTCTTACTGGTTTCAATTGAATCAATAAATGCAGCAATATTCCTTGAATGAGGTTCAAATGATATTGCGCCGGGATCAGAGACACCTCCCCCGCCTTCAATCTGGCTGAACTTTTTGATAATTTCTTCATCAGCTTCTGTCTGATCTGCAAATTGCCATACCTTAAGACTATTTTCCACCTGTATAACAGTTCCTTTTGTTCCAGTAATTTCAATACGTCGATACTGACCGGGGAATGATGCGGTAGAACCATAAATTACTCCCAACGCTTTATTTTTAAATTTTAATACTGCAGCGGCAGTATCCTCAACCTCAATTGAATGGCCCAAAGTCGCGGTATAACCCTGTAAAGATTCCACAGGACCAATTAGATATTGAAGTATATCTATCATATGAATTGACTGGTTCATGAGTGCACCACCCCCATCGAGTTTCAAAGTTCCGTGCCAGCTATCCTTATAATAATCATCATTTCTCCACCAGGGTATATGAATCGAGGCATAGGTTATTGTTCCAAAACGTTCGTTGTAAACTGCTTCCTTTATGTGTTTTATGGTATCATTATACCGATAATTGAAAATGCCACCAAGTTTAGTGCCGGCCTCTTCATGAGCTTCAATCATTTTGTCAATTCGGTCAAGCGAGATTTCCAGGGGCTTTTCACAAATGACATGTATTCCACATTGGGCTGCCTCGATTACTGGTTGCATGTGGGTACCGCTTGGAGTCGCTATTGTAACAATTTCGATTTCACCTGATCTGAGCATTTCGCTATAATTGCTAAATGCTATGCAGTTATACCTATCCGATAATTGTTGAGCCTTTTCCAGGTTAGTATCGCAAATACATGTAAGTTTTGCATTCTTGATACTTTTTATGGCTTTTGCATGAAAATTACCAATGAGTCCTGCACCAATAATTCCAAAATTCCATTTCTTCATAAAGCACTAGAGTTAAAATGATTCGAAATATTTACCGGTATTTTGTACTTCTCTGTGTTACTTTTTTTATCCTTTTATTTTAAAAGTTTAGAAACTATATTTTAACAAAATACGCTGATTGCTCCAAGGCTAGTTAAAAAATCACCGGAGACTAAAAAAGAATAAGAAGTACAGTTATCCTAAAAATGAAAATTTAAGAATACCATTTCCTTTCACGGTTCAAATCTGAATTAAGAATATTAAAAACGATATTCGCGTTTTCAACAACCTGAAAATCAAACATCCCAACGCATGCGAAGTCGGCTCCGCTCTGAAATGCATGACGAATGCCATCCTCCGGTTTTATTGCACCAGCAGCCAGAACCTTATAGGCTATCCATGGCGTAGGATTCTCTTTAAAGAAATCTGCGGTAATCTTGTCAGACATACACCATATATTGTCGTTTGACATATTATGTTCCTTGCCTTGATTTGGGAGGTAAGGATCATTTTGATCTATCGGTGTAGCCGACCAGTAATTACTATGGTGAAAGGTTTTCATGTAAAAATCCGGTTTAATTCCATTTTCAACGCAAGCTCTTGGTACGGTTATGGAATGAGAAGCAGTTCCAGCAATAAGTCCCTGTTTCTGTATAAATTCGATCGGATTTCGTAATAAATTGATCTGTTTATCAAAAACATATTTATCCGCAATATTTCCCATTACAAATGCTCCTATTGCGCCGTGATCAATAGCTAACTTTACATTCGATAGATCTTCTCCTTTGGGATAAGTTTGTGCCAGCCATTGAACCTTCCCTCCCCGTTTCCAGTATTTTTCCAATATCCTAATCGTATTTTCATCACAACGAAATATGGCAGTATTAATTCCGCAGGCTTCCGAGAGCCATAATGTTTCAATTACTTTTTCATCAGTAAAATATTTCTTTAGCCAGGTTGAGACATAAATCAGATCACGTGCATGCGCAAATCCGCTTATAAGGTTTCCTCCAATCATCATACGGCTTAACATGATATCCTTAATTCTGCCTGTAGGGACCTTGCCTTTTAACTCACTGATTGATAATACATTTCCAAGCCCTAGTGAAGCGCCGGTTACTGCATCCGTGTTGGAAGCAAGATTCTTTTCCTCAAAACTTATCCATCCTCTATTTTTAGCCATTCCGAAAAACACTGCACCAAACACAGGAAGAACTGCAAGATTTTTTATCAATTCGCGACGTGTGCTGTAAGTTGATTCCAAAATCTCATGATTATCACTGGAAGGGAACTTTTGGTTTTTTCGTTTCGCATGATAAAAAGCTATTATTCTCTGGACGCTCCAGAGATAATCTTTTGGAAAAGTTGCAATTGCTATCAGAACAATTGCCTCAATTATATTATAATTGATTATGTAAAAATGGTTTATAGCAGGCATGGACGAATAAACAAATGGCGGATTGGCCATATAATATAAAAGGAGTAGAAAGACCCCCGAAATGCTTGCAGCACGGGTAAAAAGACCAATAAATAAAAATAAACCTATTAGTATCAAACCCCAGATATTAAGAAAATCTACAACCTCCAATGCAGAAGTATTGCCTATAAGCCAATGAAAGAAACCTGAAAACAGCCATTTTGATTCAACCAAATATGACGATGATGACCAGTTTGGATTAAATAATTTAGAGATCCCTTCATAAAAGAAATGCCATCCAACCAGTATCCTGAGGATAGTAAAGAAAAGAACTGTAATTTTTTTATGGGTTTTCATAATCTTAAGTTTATTTATAAAATTATCTTCTGTTACAATCATGTAACTCTTATACTTTTATTCCCAGACTATCCTTTTTCAAATCTTCACAAAGGAAAATGTATGTATATAGAATACCTATAAGAATGGGAAAGTCATTTGGACCAACCTATTTATTGAACAATAGGTTAACACTTATTGCCGCGCAATGTCAAACGGTACAATAATCGACTTACGGTCAACCAACCTATTTAATAAATAGATTTTACCAATTATTGTAACTTGAAAACCATTCTGCCCTGGGTTCATGTTTATTTTTCCTTTCATATTTTCTGTGTTAAACGAAATCAATCATTACATTTTGATCATCAATTATTATTCTCTACCAAAGTTATCAACGCTAAATATTAATAATCAATGCTTTAACTTAATAATTATGATCTACCAATTAATGAGATTTGATATTTTTTTAAGAAGGTAATATAAGTTTTCAAATTCCATCATACCTGGTTTCAATACTTAATAGTCAACTATATATCTGAATATGTGATGCCTACTACATTTTTTGTATATTAGATTTAAAAGCAATTTACAAACAATTTTTCTTTTCCTTATTTATTATATATAAAATAATATAATATTTGTATTCGAAATGAAAAATAAAGTTATAAATTTGAATTGAATGGAAACGAAATATAGTTTATATGATTTATATGGTTATTAACTTTAAAATGTGTACCATATTTTCATTTTAGGAAAGGATCCGATAGACAATTAATCGACAAAAGCTATGAACCTTAAACTTGAAGCAACATCACCATATCATCTGGCCTGTGATGAAGTAGTTTGGATTGCCTTTAGGAATAATAACAAAGAGGCTTTCGCTATAATATATTATCGCTTCTTTAAAGTGTTGCTTCAAAGAGGTCTTCAAATATCCAACGATAGAGAATTGGTAAAAGACTGCATTCACGATTTATTTGTTGAAATCTGGAAAAACAAATCCAACCTGGCATCACCGATCTCCGTAAAGGCATACCTGGTTGCATCCATACAGCGGAAAATTTTCCGTCAGTTAAAGAAATTTCGTTCCCAAAAGACTGAAATGGAAAGATTTCCAATGGAGACTGTTCACTCTAAAGAAGATCAACTTATATCAGAACAACTTACTCAGGATCAGAAGTACCTGGTTAGTCGCGCAGTTGATACACTTACTAAAAGGCAAAAGGAAGCTATCCATCTGAAATTTTATGCAAATCTGAGCTATGATGAAATAGCCGGAATGATGAATATCAGTACTGATTCAATATATAATCTTATTTCAAAAGCTATTAATGTCCTTCAACAGGAACTTTACAAAAAAACTGAACCAAATCTTTATTAGGCTGGCGATGATTTAATGAGGTTCAGTAACTGTCCGTCTTTTTACTTTTTGCATCCCATCTGCATCCTGCAAGGCCTTATATTGTGTATAAGCTTAAACTCGGGAAGACATATGTTATCCAGTTGATAAGGATCATTACGCCAAGGATTTTCATCATTTTTGATATCTTAGTGGTTCGCGTAACCATAAATTTCCTTTATCAATGATAAATAGCGATTTTTTGGGAAATTCATCTCCAGATTATGGCAGACTTCAGAATTCTTATTAAAGCAAGCGACTACCCATTGTTGGACAGGATGAGTTGAGGTGACCGAATTGCTGATCTGCCGGACCAGGGCCTCGGCGTTTTCGTTTTCTCCCGACTCTTCAAGGATTTTCAATGCCAGCAGGTTATTGAATGAAGCATTTGCATAATGGCACTTTGTGTATTCCAATGCCCTATGTTGCAGCTCTGCTGCTTCTGACGAGAGATTCAGTCTTTTCATGCAGAAAGCTTCAAGATAATCCTGGATCCGATTATCCGGCTCGTAAGGCATACCAACACCCAGATTTTCAGGCCATTCTTTTGATTTTTCAAGCATCCCCTGGGCTTCCCTGTATTTTCCGTTTTTGATAAGGATAAAAGCCTGATTCAGATAGGCCAGTTCAAAAATAACCTTGCCTTCACTTGAACCTTCAAAGGGAATGATATGCATTCTTTCGAGTGTCCTGACACAGGTTGCATATTCGCCCCTGTTTAACAGAGCGGTCGCATATTGCAATGCCAGAGTGGAATTGTCCCTGAATTTCCGGGTCGCTTCAGTTGAAACAGTCAGAGCAAGAGCATAATCCTGCTTATTTTCGTAATAATCGATCAACCTGCTATAGGTACGCCATTCATCCGGAGCCAGCCTATGGGCCATTTGGAGATCCCTGAGTTCAAGCTTCTCATCAAAAGAACTTATCAGAAAGGCACGTGATAAGTAGAAAATGGCATAATCCGGTTCCACTCCGCATGCCAGAAACAATTGCCTGGCATCTTCATCCCGCTGGATGGCCCAGTAATTAAGCCCCAGGTAATACTTTAGTTTCCAGTGGCCGTTATTCCTTACAGCCCAGGCCAAAGCGGATGCGGTTTCTGTGCGAAACGGGAATACAAATGCAGGGGATTCCCCTGTCACTTCCTCCAGCATTGAAGGATCATCATTCAGGAAGGCTTTCCATAATGTAACCAGGGGATTGCCCGGTGCCTTTTCCAAAACCCTGCATGCCTCCTCCTTCAGTCCTGAATTATAATAGCCGATTGCCAATTCCAGGAATGCCTGGAAGGGAAATTCACCGGTTATGTGTGATCTGAATAAGGAATCGTTTTCAGTTATGGGATTAAGGAGATACCGCTCATAATCAGCAAAATGATTGAGAGGATCCAAGGCATTTATGGTTTTGATCAGACTATCCGCCAAATTCACTTTTCCCTGCTGACGGTAGATTATAACCAATATTTCAAGCGCGTTGAAACTAAAACGGTTGTATGACAAGGCCTGGTTCGCATAATGTTCGGCAAGCCTCAGTTCATGAAGCTGGAGCTGTATGCCTGCCATTTGCATATAGGCAGCAGCTCTGTACTCCGGAGATCTGGCTGCCCAACCAAGCCTTTCCATTGCATCCAACTGACTGCCCAGCGCACGGTATGTTATACCGGCAAAATAATTGGCTCCCGGATGGTAAGAGTCAAGCTGCAGCGCTTGATTGGCAAAGTACAGCGCCGAGTCGAACAAATTGGCCCTGTAATATAATTCAATTAGGGCCGCCATGGCATCAATATACTGCGGATCTTTTTCCAGGCACTGACGGAAATATTTCTTTCCGCGTGTATAGTTTCTGTTCTCTTTATGTTGCATCCCCTCATGATAAAGGTACGTGGCACTTTCCTTATCTGCCTTAAAAGAGGTAACAAAAGGACGGTCTATCAGGTTTTTGTTTTCGGAACCATACCGAAGATCCATGCCCTCAACCTCCACTACATAATCAGCACCCTCATTCAGCGGGACCGAGGCAGTATAAACGTCCATTGGTTTGAATTGCTTTTTTTCATGGTAAATTATAACTCCGCCTGATTTTATCACCACGTCCCCATCAGCGAATGACAGAGCGTTAATCCCTACCTGGAGCTGCCCGTTTTCATTCACCACGTTTAAAACACCTGCCGGGGATACATCTCGCAATCCTCCGATATCCTTCACCGGGAACCAGATCTCGTTCCATCGGTCGGTCAGTCCCGGAGAAAAAGGCAGATAAGCAATCGGCGTTCTATATGAAGCTGAGGCCTGGTACTGGTTAAAGGTGCGGCCAGCCTGGAATTCCATGTACTGTCCATCCTTGTCGGTCAGCAGGTCCTTCCAGATGGCTCCGCTTCTTGACTGCGACCAAAGCCAGAGTTTTCGTCCCGGCATATCATCATATAATGCCCAGTGCCCAAATCCGAAACCGGAGGCATGGTAATAGCCTCCCATAAAATCATTATACTCACCCACAACATGAGAAGACCGGTCGGTTCCAAAGGCGTTGGCTGCATATTTTGATATTTCATGTCCCTCTGTGTCAACAGGCCATGGACCTGAAGAACCATCATGGTCGAGTTCCCGGTTCCCGGGATAGAAGAATTCCAGGTCATCTGAAACAACTGAAGCAGCAGTCATCCAGTTATAATACGATTGCGGAACGGGAGTGGGATTATACCATATAACATTAGTTTCGAAATAGGCTTTGTCCTTCGGCAGCCTGATTTCCACCCTCCACTGGGTCCGAGAGGGCAGATCGATATTTCCGACTATACAGCTGACACTTCCATCCTGGTTGACCCTTTTCATATAATCAACCGGGGTTGCAGTGGAAGGGGTGTGACCAATAAATCCGAAATTAAATTCAATGCCTCCCGAAGTCCAGGGACCCCGTAACGCAATGTTCCTGAATTTCATCACTTCATTGCGGTATATGAACTCTTTACCGGTTGATTTTTCAATGGCACCCCATACCTTGCCCCCGGCCTGCGGGAGTACATAAACCTCAATATAGTCGTTTTCAAGCTTGATGACATTCCAGGTCTGAAGCCGGCCTTCAAGGCTATATCCATCCAATGAATTATAAGGGTAGATGCGGCTGTTCCTTTCCGTCAATATGGGCACAGGATCCGGATCGCCGAAAGGGTAGGTCACCAGCTCCCTGTTTTCTTCAGTGATAGAAGACTTTTGGGCCAGAAGTAAATGAGGCAGAAACAGCCATGCTACAAAACAGATCCTAACTATCATAATCCAGGGTTTTATAGAATTCTACCCTCACTTCTTTCATAAAAGCTACCTGTCTCCTGAAAAGTTCTTCATGGCCTTCATCACCGCTGAAAAAGTTCAAAGTTTTATAAGCGGTCTCAATATCCGGGAATTCATATTGCCAAATGAGGGTATTTATCGGTTCATGCGCTGAAACTGGTTGCATTCGTTTGCCCTTGGGATAATCAGCACGTTTCTTTTCAAGTTCATCGAATTTCTGCTCCAGAGCCATGAATTCAGATTCAAAGCCCGGGTGAAACTGTTGTATTATACGCATTACGATTCCCATTTTTTATTCCTCCAGTAATTTTAATATGGTTTCTGAAAATGTAAGATCCGTGCCAGTCACACACCTTTTCAGTGAATGCCTGTCAATTCCTTTGTGTATGGTATGGGGAGAGCTAACGCTCAATCCAGCCACCAAAGTTGCAAGCTGCTGTGCTTCAAAAAGAGAAAAACCCAGTGCAATCCCGCAAAGCAACCCTGAGAAAAACGCATCTCCCGCTCCTGCTGTGCTGACAACTTTGGAAGTGACAGCAGGAAATCTATTCAACTTATGACCATCCCAGCACCAGCTGCCATTCTTGCCTGCTGTAATCGCTACCATGATATTATTATTACACAACTGAAGCTGCTGTATGGCAGTATGAACCACCAATTCAATATCTGATTCTTCAGTTTGCATTCCTGCCACTGAGGATGCTTCATCCAGGTTAATGGCCAGCATATCAACATAGGCCATCATGCCGCTTGCCATGGCTTGGTGCACTTCACCTGAAGTAAAGGAGGCTGTACAAAATAAACCGTAGCGATTCCCCAGCTCCAGCAATTTATTCCTTGCCTCCAGGGGGACTTCGGGGGCAGCCATGACAATGCCTTTTGACCCCAATTTTTGCAAATCAATACCCGCCTTTTCAATATAATCAGGATCAACCCGCGCACTTGCCGAATTATCCGTGGTAAGATTGCCGCCGCATCCATCCGGATAATAAAAGCAGAACGAAAAAAGGGTGGATGCCATAGGTACCTTTTCAACCCGGTTCATGATAAATCCTGTTGCGGTCATTTCCTGGTACAATGCTTGCCCAACTTCGTCGTCTCCGATCTTGCCAATGGGGATTACTGAAAAGGCAGGACCCAGCAATACGCGGATATAATGCAATATGATATGCTGTTTGCAGTAATCCTTGACGTTGAGAAAATGACCACTTCTGCTTTCCTCTCTTCCCAGGGTATGATCACCGTTAAGTACGAAGAATTTTCCTGAGCCTATACCTCCGGTCCCAATGATCCCGTTAAAACGCAAGTAATTTGGATTATAATTTAATTCCTTAGTTTTCATTATTGATTTTAGTTAATATGCTCCCATTACGGGTTTCGATTTTCGGGTATTTTGCCTTTCAAATTGTATCCATATGCATTGTAACTTGATGTTCCTATGATTTCTGATATGGAACACAATAGCCTCGTTTCAATCCTGAAAATATATTGAAATTTAACCATGTTAATTAATTTTTTTTAACCTTAAACCCTAAAACTGCATAGTATAAAATGAATAAATAGCTTGGAATCAAAATCCAGTAAGCTTGTTGTGGTGAAAACTTATCTGCAAGACGTCCATATAATAAAGGAATTAATGCTCCTCCGGCAAGGCCCATAATCAAAAGTGAAGATCCAATTTTTGTAAACCTTCCAAGGTTTGCCAGTGCTAACGGCCAAAGGGCAGGCCAAACCAAAGCATTGGCCAATCCTAGCATGGCCAATGAAAAAACCGAAAGATAGCTTTGTGTAAATAGAGTTAACAACGAAAAAAGGATTCCCAGAACTGCAGAGAACTTCAAAGCATTTTGTTGGGATATGTACTTGGGGATAAAAGCGATACCCATAAAATATCCAACGATCATAGCAATCAGGGTGCATGTTGTAAAAAATTTTGATACAGCCAGGGAAATATTCTGTGAAATTCCGTAACTGATTATTGAATCCCCTGCTAACACCTCCGCTCCGATATACAGAAACAGTGTCAGGACACCAAGTAACAAGTGCGGAAATTGAAATACAGAGGACTTTTTGTCATTTGCCAACGCCAGATCATCATCCTCTTTGTCAGTATTGATTTCCGGCAAACTTGAATAATATATAAGTATCCCAAGCGCAATAAGTGAAAATACGATGATACTGTAAGGCATAATAACCCGGGTTGCCAGCGCATCAAGTGTCTGAATTTTCTCTGATGCACTCATCGTCAATAAATCATTCTTTATTAAATCAACATTTTTTAACGCCACTGAACCCAACAATATGGGTGCAATTGCACCTGCAAACTTATTACAAATACCCATTATACTGATTCGTCTGGCAGCGCTATCAAGAGGTCCCAGCACAGTAATATATGGATTGGATGCAGTTTGCAATAAAGCCAGACCTGCACCCTGGATAAATAAGCCTAAAAGAAATACTGAGTATAATCGTGTCAGTGCCGCCGGAATAAAAACAAGCGCTCCCGCTGCCATGACTATCAGCCCAAAAGCCATTCCATTTTTAAATCCTGTAATTCTTAACACCCAGGCCGAAGGAACAGCCATTATAAAGTAAGCAATATAAAAAGCAAATGCGACCAGATAAGATTCAAAATTATCTAATTCACAGGCGATTTTTAAATAGGGAATCAATACAGCATTTAACCAGGTGATAAATCCAAAAATAAAGAACAAAGCACCAATTATGGCGATGGGGCCCAACCTTGATTTTTTTGATATCTGTGCTTCCAATGTAAATACTGATGTCATAATAAATTTCCTTTGCTAAAAGTCCATATTTCGTATTAGTAATAGTTAGAGATCATCTTGCTATATTTCTCATCATTTAATCAGATGCTTACAAAGCATGAATCAGAACCAAAGCCGTTTTGCCCTTGTTAAATGCAGTCCGGGGAATAATTATTGCAGTGTCAGCAAGTGCTACCGAATAAACCAGAATACAGTGTGGTATTTAAGTTTGCAATAGTGCAATTTGCCAGGATCAATATTCGATTCCTTCGTATTCAAGGGGTATTTCAGACAAAGAGTTCCCAATCGGAATTTTCACTAATTGGGTGTTTGGCGGTTTCAACTGTGGCGGTAAGAATCGCATCCGGATGCTCCTGACACAAGGTGATGGGGTACTCCGGAGTTAGAGGCCCAAACAAAGCAACACGTAAAGCGGTTTGTTTCCAGGCACCGGTATCACTGAACAGCCTCACCTTTTTGGCAGAAAGGCACTCTTTAACGCCCAGTGTAACAGACATAGACGGAACAAACTGGTAAGCCGCTCCAAAGGTACGCTGTGCCAGGGCAATGATAGTATCATGGTTATTTTCCTGAAGCCTTACTGTTGAGTTACGGATATCGTCAAGGGTAACATGGCTGTAAGGATGCCGTCGTGCCTGGTTGTATGCGATATGGCCATCCTGGCCCCAACCGCCAAAAGTAATATCAACCGGTGCCTGTTCAATCTTCATCTTAACCTCCTGAATGTTAAATGCATTCAACCAGTTTCTGCTTTCTAGCGGAACGGAAAGCTCCGGGACAATGGGATCGTAAAAATATTTCTCCATAAACCCCCTGAAATTATAAGGGTGCTTTTGTGGTAACTCCCGCCCCTGCCAGTCCAGGCACTCATCCATGTGAAATACAACAAGGTTTTTCAGACTTATATTTTCCCGGTTGATCAAATCGGTGAATGGTTTATACCAGCAAGCAGGACCACAAGGTATGATGGCACGCGTGATTTTACCTGAAGCCTGGTTCGCCTTAATTTCATCGGCCAGTTCCCTGGCCATTAGCAAGCCCATTTCCAGGGAATCCTTCACCAGCCGGAAGGGTACTTTGCGTGCCGGATTATTCTCCAACTGATCATATGGAATTTTACACCATGGATAAAGGGCAGTTGCGGTAATAAAATCACTCATATATAAATGTTATAATGCGAATAGCAATCAAAAGAACAGTTGAATCTCTCCCCGGGTACCCTGCATGTTTATTGCGCTGATTGTTACATGGAGCATTTTATCTTCGGGGAAATAGACAAAACACTCTACTGTCAATCCACCAGAAAGCGAAACAACCTTTTCAGGTTGGTTGCATCGTATCTTAACGGTTTGTCTGCCATACATTTTAAGATTAATCAGAATCTGTCCGTTTATCTGGCTCAAACTGTAAACATTAAAGGTTCCGTCATTAAATACGTGCAACGGTAAAATCCCTGATCCTGTGCGGTAATGGAGAGTGTACTTTTTCTTTTCCAGCCGGGGCAGATACAGAAAGGCAAATCCTGCTTCCTCAAAATATGCCGGAATAAGATCCCCATTTACAGAGGCTTCCGAAATATGCTGATTAGCATTAAGTGCAAGCTTTAGCACCATATTGCCCAGCATTTCATTCCGGTAAGCTTCGTCAGGCATCCGGGTATTATCAATTTCTACTATCCCCTCTTGAGCCTCCGTAATGCTTGCATATTTACGGTATAGCCATTGTGAATGCAGCTGTTCGGTATTTTTGGCAATATACCGGTCTTTCATCCTCTGAATATCGCGATAATAACGTATGAATTTTTCCGTCACTTCCGCCTGCCTGAAATCATCAGCAGCCAGCCAGTTGGCCCAATGGCTTTCAATGATGTCTGTTCCTTGCATCCCTGCCGGAACTACGGGTAATGAGCTTAAGTCATAATAATGGTTCCCGTAATTCATGCGGTTGATTACGTGAAGACCATGATCGAACCCGCCCCCATTGACTTCCTGCGGAGGTGAAAGTTCGGGAATCTGGCCAAAGTCAGTGTTGGCATATTTAACCCCTGCCTGAGAAAGTAATTTACCCAGGCTATAGTCACCCTCCGGGTTCCAATAATAACCATAGGCACAAGCTACAAAACTCTCAGGAAAAGTATGCCCTTTCATGGCTGTATAGCCATATTGTTCCATTATTTCCCTGAATCCCTGCAAATGTTGAAGCAGTGTTTCTTCCGGCCAGGGTTCACGGTCTGCCAGATTATACCATTCAGCACGCCGCTGGATGCCATCATCAGCCCAGTATTCATGACCAGTCCCGTGTAATCCGAATTCCATTTGGGCTGACGCATTGAGTACAAATTTCATGATGCTGATCTGCTCATCACACACCCGCCAGGTATTGTTCCATTTTTCCCTTTGGTGGGTGGTCGTAGGATATTTTGCCAGTACATTCTCACGGTCCATTTCACAAAGCACGAAAAGGCATTGGATCCTAACCCCCACAGTGCTGGCAACATCCACAATATACCGGTAGTCATTCAAATCAAATCTTCTTTTGATACCAGCCCGTATGGGACCTGGAGGAACATTCCCTGAAAGATTGCTCCCTTCATTCCATCCTAAATCGTCAATTGCAAAAGCAAAAGCCCTTGGAAATAATATTTTATTTACTCTGGCTACATTCATCATACCTTGTTTCCATTCATGAACTCAAAATCCATAATGCGTAAAGCTGAAAAAGACTATTCTTTGTATTCAGGTGACTACTATTTTTGAATACAAATATAAAAATAATAAGCTTTCATAACATAAATGTGCATGAATAAAATATTTTAAAACTTATTATAACTTTAAAATATTGGTTTCACAAGATTTGGGAAGCAATCGTAAGATAAAATATAACAAACCAGATTTATCCTGATTAAACCCGGAAAAATCAGAGATGATGTATAAGAATATTAATAAGAAATTAGTCCTCAGGCTATAATAACTTTAATACCAGCGTCTTCCAAACGCTTTTTATCTTCCTCCTGGATTCCGCTATCGGTAATCACACAATGGATCTTTGAAATTCCGCATATGTAGGCAAAACTTCGCCTTAAAAATTTACTTGAGTCACACACCACGATAACTTCTTTGGATATTTTAATCATGATCTCATTAAAATAGGCTTCTTCTATATTGGGTGTATAGATTCCATGTCTGGTGTCAAATCCATCCACGCCAATAAAGACTTTATCCACATACAGATTTTGCAGATTTTTTTCTGCCAGGGGACCAACAAGTGACAAGGAATTTTTACGGAGATATCCGCCCGGTATGATCAGGTTGATTGAATTTAACTGAATTAGTTGACTAACAATATTTAATGCATTGCATATAATAGTAACATCTGAAAGATGACCCAGGTTTTTAGCCACCTCCATGGTCGTTGTCCCTGAATCAATAATAATGGTGTCATTTGCGCTGATAAGCTGGGCTGCTCTTTTTCCTATCCTGGCTTTTTCCTCGTAATGCAATTTGTCTTTATCCGATAATTGATGATCAATACCTACACGCCCTTCGGTCTTGATAGCGCCACCCCTGGCGCGGATCAACATATTCTTCTTTTCCAGTTGCTCGAGATCGTTTCTGATGGTCACTTCACTTACCTTGAATTCTTTGCTTAAATCATGCACCAATACCTGTCCGGTCTCACCAATCAGGTTTAAAATACTTTTTCGTCTTTCAACAGTAGAACTCCTTTTGTTCGTTTTCATAGGGGATTTGGTTAAATATTTTACCTAAGTGAAAGTAAAGTTAGTAATCTTCCTTGATTTTTAAGAACCACACCGCTAAAATTTAAAATTAAGAGAATTTAACTTTCGTATACTTATAAAAATATAAAAATATCTTTCATTAAACTTGTTTTTCTTTTCAATTTGCTTAAATTTGCACATAATAGTTATAAAAATAATCAGATTATGTTATTACTCGGTACTGAACCTTCAAAGCTTAAGGAACTGGGAGCTATTTATACAGCAAACGAGATCTGTGGCCAGCCTGCTTTATGGCTGAAAATTTACAGTAAGTTTCTGGAAGACAGGGAACGAATTTCCACTTACCTGAATAATGCACTTCCTGAAGTCTGCAAAATTATACTTACCGGGGCAGGCACAAGCGCTTATATTGGCCTGTCACTTGAGGGTACTTATTCCCGGAATCTGAGAATTCATACTGATGCAGTTGCTACGACCGACCTTGTCTCACATCCGAATGACTACTTTTTCGACAATGAAACCATTATTCTGGTATCCTTTGCACGCTCTGGCAACAGCCCGGAGAGTACAGCCGTGGTTGAACTTTCGGATAAACTATGTAAAAAGTGTTTTCATATTATTATAACCTGTGATTCCACAGGTCAACTTGCCCGGTGGAAATCACATTCAACAAAACTAATTATAGTATTGCCTCCGGAAGCAAACGATAAGAGCCTGGCAATGACTGGCAGCTATTCGGGTATGCTTTTAAGCGGATTTCTAATGTCACGCCTTAACGAGATAGAGAAACTCAGGCCCCAAATTGACAGGATATATCGATACGGCATGAAGATTCTTGATGGTTATGCCCCCCGGCTGAAAGAAATTGCTTCACTTGATTTTAACCGGGTAGTTTTCCTTGGTTCCGGTCCCTTTTATGGTACAGCCACTGAATCCCAGCTTAAACTTCAGGAGCTCACAGACGGTATAATAATCTGCAAAAATGATTCCTACCTTGGTTTTCGTCATGGACCGAAAGCGGTAACAAATGAAAAAACATTACTGGTCTTTATATTTTCAAATATTCCCTACGTGCAGCAATATGAAAAAGACCTGGTACTTTCAATGAGGAAGGGTAAAAAGGCATTATTAATGATTGCGATTTTTGAAAATCCTGTAGAAGGACTGGATTTCGACCTTGGCATTCAACTTGGTGAACCAGGATTTTCCGTAGACGAAGAACTGTTGACGGTATGCGACATACTTCCTGGTCAGCTGCTGGGTTTCTTTAAATCGCTGGCGCTGGGCCTGAAGCCGGATGCTCCTTCAGAGAGCGGCGCAATTTCGAGGGTGGTTGAGGATGTGACTATTTACAGGTACTGAACCAGGTCATGAATAAAGAGTTACGAGAACGGGCTGTTACAGCCGGCCTACCGTTGATGGATTACCTATTAAAAAGAATCCGGGACCTGGAATCGGAAACCGGCGTGAAACGAACCATTTTTGCAGCCTGTCCGAATTCATTGTCCGTCATCAGGGCTGCTCTTAGATCGGCAAAACGTTGCAATGCCCCGGTTAAATTTGCGGCCACCCTTAACCAGGTAGATCTTGATGGCGGGTATACCGGCCTAACACCTTCTGAATTTGTAAAAACAATTCGCGTTCATGCGAGGAACCTGAATGTTACTTCTCCGGTGATCATCGCTATTGACCATGGGGGTCCATGGCTGAAAGATCTTCATGCAAGAGAAAACTGGCCGTATGCGAAAACGATGGATGCCGTGAAGAAATCTTTTGAAGCGGCTATTGTTGCAGGGTATGACTTGATCCATGTTGATCCGACTGTGGATATCAGTTCCAGTGTCCGCAAGAGGATCGATATTGAGGTGGTGGCTGAACGTACACTTGAATTAATTGAACATACCGAATTTTTCAGACGACAGAATAATTTTCCACGGTTATCCTATGAGGTTGGTACTGAAGAGGTACATGGAGGATTGGCTGATCTGGATGTGTTTAAACGGTTTTTGGAGCTGCTTAAACACGGACTTGTGCAAAGGAAACTCACAAATGTATGGCCCTGTTTTGTGGTTGGAAAAGTTGGCACTGATTTGCATACCTCCACTTTTGATCCCCTGGTTGCAAGACAACTCACAGAAATAGCAAAAGGCTTTGGGAGTCTGATTAAGGGCCATTATTCCGATAATGTCACAAATCCTGAAGCCTACCCGGAATCGGGCATGGGCGCTGCAAACATAGGCCCCGAGTTTACCGAACGGGAATATGACGGATTGATTGAACTGGAGCACATTGAAAAGGATCTTTTCGAAGAAGGAAAAATTCCAAAACCTTCTTTCATAAAGAATAAACTATGGGAATCAGTTATAAAATCAGGACGCTGGCGAAAATGGCTTCAAGATGATGAAAATCCGGACGATTTTTATGCTAATACTCCTGAACGCCAGGAATGGCTGATAAAAACAGGTTGCCGTTATGTTTGGGAAGACCCGGAAGTTGTATCCGCCCGTACCAGGCTATATCAGCATATTGGCTTGCAGGGATTTGACGCTTCAGGGATCGTGGAATCATCCATTGAAAGTGCCATGGACCGGTACTTCTATAAGTTTAATCTTGCAGGACTTAACAGCCTGCTATGAACCGTGAATATCAGGCAGGATCAGCCATCTGCAACCAATTATTATAGGCTATCTTTACTTACACAAGATATAATTATGAATGCAAGTGAAAAAAAGATTGATGTTATCGTAATCGGTGAGTTAAATGTGGATATTATCCTCAATGAAATTGAGAATTTTCCGGCAATCGGCAAGGAAATTATTGCCCATTTGATGTCCGTTACCCTGGGAAGCTCTTCGGCAATATTTGCCAGTAATCTGAGTTCCCTAGGTACTGCAGTGGGCTTTATTGGCAAGATAGGCGATGATAACTTCGCCCAGGTTGTATTGACTTCGCTGGAAAGAAAAAAAGTGGACACCAGCCATATAATGAAATCAACCTCTTTGAGCACTGGTGCTACCATTGTGCTAAACTATGACCAGGATCGTGCCAATGTTACCTACCCGGGAGCTATGAACGACTTTCATTTGAAAGATATAGACTTCGGTTTCCTTGCCAAAGCCCGTCATATGCACTTTTCATCCTGTTTTCTGCAGCCCGGTATCCGAAAGGACCTTATAACTCTTTTCCGGAGGTCAAAGGAATTGGGACTGACAACCTCACTAGATCCGCAATGGGACCCGGAAGAAAAATGGGACCTTCCCCTTGAAGAATTACTGCCCTTTGTGGATGTTTTTCTTCCGAACAGACAGGAATTTCAGTTTCTTACGCGGAGCAGTTCAATTGAGGAAGGGATCTGGAACCTGAAGAAAACTGCGCATACAATCGTTATTAAGAACGGAATTGAAGGTTCCGTTGCCTGGCATAATGACAGTATTCTCCTTCAACCTGCATTCGTGAATAATGTGGTTGTGGATTGTATTGGCGCCGGGGATAGTTTTAATGCCGGCTTTATTCATGATTTCATTCAAAAAAAACCAATAACAAAGTGTCTTGAATCCGGATCGCTGGCAGGCGCGATAAATACCACCAGGGCCGGGGGAACAGGTGCCTTTGAAAATCCCGAAATGATCCGGGAAATTGCTCGTGAGAAATTCAATTATGCTTTCTGATATATGCTATTACAGGAAAAACTTTTACAACTCAAATCAGATAGAAAGGCAATCCTGGCAGCTAATTTCTACAACTTTGAAACGCTGTCAGGCATCCTCCAGGCTGCTTCACAGCTCAAATTGCCAATAATTCTGCAGCTTTCGGAGAGTTCTATCCGGTATATGGGACTCACTGTAGCCGCCAGCCTGGCCAGGACCATGCTAATGGAATACCCGGTTGAAGGGTGGCTTCACCTGGATCATGGCAGCTCGGTGGAAATTGTACAACAATGCCTTGACGAGGGATTTGATTCGGTAATGATCGATGCCAGTGAAAAATCTCTTGATGAAAATATCCGGATCTCAAAACAGGTAGTCAAAATTGCCGGGGCCTACCATGCAAATGTGGAAGCTGAACTTGGTTTTGTGGCAAAACTGGGACAGGAACAGAACACACAGGGATTTACGCAACCTGAAGATGCAGTCCGCTTTGTTGAAAATACCGGAATTCATGCCCTGGCCATTGCCATAGGTTCAGCGCACGGTTTTTACCGGCAGGCTCCCAATCTTGATATAAAATTGCTGTCACGCATCAGCGAATGTATCCCTTCACCCCTTGTATTACATGGGAGTTCAGGCATACCGGATGCAATGTTGCAGGAGGCAATTCGAAACGGCATTTGCAAAATCAATCTTGCCACTGAAACAAAAAATACATTTATGCTGGCCCTGCAGCAGAAACTAAAAAACAACCAGGAGATTGACCTTCGGGTTGTTTTCCCTGATGCCACCCTGGCGGTCACATCACTGATCATGAATAAATTAAAAATAGTTAATCATGCCTGATAATAAGATGAAAAACAATACTATTTTAAAAAAGCACGTTGCAGTCATGTTGTTTATATGCTGCATTTCATTTTGCGCTCTTCCACTATCAGCACAAAATGCCGATAACCTGCTGCTGAAAAACTACCGGCCGGTTTCAATTTATAAAATTCCCGTCACCCGGGTGGACAAAGCGGCTTATCCGGTTATTGATGTCCATTCACACGATTATGCAAAAACCGATGCTGATGTCGCAAAATGGTTAAAAAATATGGATGCCTGCGGGATTGAAAAAACGATCATCCTCACTGAGGCGGCTGGCCCCAAATTTGATTCCATTGTGCAAAAATATGCCCGGTATGGTGACCGCTTTGAAATATGGTGCGGTTTTGATTACACCGGGTATGACAAGCCGGGTTTTGGACCTGCAGCTGTAAAGGAACTTGAGCGCTGTTTCAAAATGGGGGCAAAAGGTGTGGGAGAGCTTGGGGATAAGGGGCTGGGCGAGGCATATTCCGAACCGGTTCAGGCCTGGGGTATGCATTTTGACGATCCCCGGATGAAGCCGCTGTTTGCAAAATGTGCTGAACTGCAAATGCCCGTTAATATTCATGTGGCCGATCCCATCTGGATGTATGAGAAAATGGATTCAACAAATGACGGACTTATGAATGCACAGGAATGGCGCGTGGATATGACAAAACCCGGCATCCTGGGCTTTGATGCCCTGATACAAACTCTTGAAAACACCCTCAGAGATAATCCGAAAACAACCTTTATCGCCTGTCATTTTGCCAATCTTAACCATGATATGATAAAACTTTCTGTTCTGTTTGACAAATATCCCAACTTTTATGCGGATATATCAGCCCGGTATGCTGAGTCAGCTACTATTCCAAGGTATATGAGGTCTTTTTACGAAAAATACCAGGACCGGCTCCTCTACGGCACTGATATGAATTATGAAACTTCCATGTACAGAATTACCTTCAGGGTGCTGGAATCCAGTGATGAACATTTCTATGAGACGGGACTGTTCGGTTATCATTGGGCATTGAATGGCTTCGGTCTGTCAAAGGATGTGTTGAAAAAACTGTATCACGACAATGCTGTCAAAATTCTAAAATAGACAAGGATGCATTTTACACGCGGTTTTATCTATATGGCCCTTTGCCTTGTTTCTGTTTCCTGCAGGCAATCTGTGCAGGTCAAAAACGGGAACCTCCTTCTGGAGATCAATAACCTCCTGGAGACCAGGTTAAACAATATTGCACCTGCAGCCAAACCATTCATGGATAAATTCACTGCCTCTGAATACCTGGTTTGCAAAAAGTTCGATGCAAAAAAGTTTCCTCTTAAATCTTCTGAAAAAGAATCTGTTACTGATAAATATGGCCACGGTCAAAGAAAGATCCTTTCGGGATTATTTGAACTGGATGATTATGCCATCAGGAAGATAATGGAGGTAACTGTATATGATTCCTTCCCCGATATGGCTTTTCTCCGGATTCAGTACGTAAATTCAGGCCAGCGCGACATTGAGGTTATTAAATGGGTGAACAATTGCTACAAGGTGAATAGTACCGGTGATGCCCCGGCATTCTGGTCGTTCCAGGGCAGTTCCACCCGGGAACGGAGAGACTGGATGCTGCCTGTGGATTCCTCATTTTCCCAGAAGAACTTTATGGGAATGAATAATACCGACTACGGCGGCGGCATACCAGTGGTTGATCTCTGGAGAAAGGATGCCGGCATCGCCATCGGACATTCCGAATTAGCACCCCGGATGATTTCCCTTCCGGTTGAAAAGGACAAATACGAGGCTTCTGCTACCATCCATATAGAATATGAATATTCAACACCGCGCTCTCTCAAAATCGGGGATACCCTGAAAACATTTTCAACCTTTGTATCGGTTCATACCGGAGATTGTTATAACGCATTGCTATCCTATACCAAATTCATGCAGGCATCAGGAATTAAACCTGCCCCTGTGGAACCGGATGCATATGAGGCTGTTTGGTGCGCCTGGGGTTATGAACGCAGATTTACGGTTAAGGAGGTGATTGGAACATTACCCAAAGTAAAAGAATTGGGATTGAAATGGGTGGACATCGATGATGGTTACCAGCAGGGAGAAGGGGACTGGGATCCTGATCGTGCGAAATTTCCGGGAGGTAGCGCTGATATGCGAAGAATGGTGGATCAAATACATGCCATGGGGTTGAAGGCCAAACTTTGGTGGGCTCCCCTTGCAGTGGATCCGAATTCGAAATTACTTAGTCAGAATCCGGATATTCTCCTTAGAAACCGCGATGGTGTGCCTCAGATTATTTCATACTGGGACAGTTATTATATGTCACCTGTATATTACAAAACTGTTGACCATACCCTGGGTGTGGTGAAAATGTTCCTGAAAGACTGGGATTTTGACGGACTCAAGATGGATGGCGGTTTTCTGAATTGTGTGCCGCCCGACTATAATTCTGCCCATAAACTTGAATATCCCGAACAGTCCTATGAGAATCTTCCGCAATTCTTTGAAAAGATATTTAAAACCGCACATACCTATAAGCCGCATGCCGTATTGCAAATTTGTCCCTGCGGTGCCGCCATGTCATTCTTTAATATGCCCTGGACAAATCAGACAGTGGCCTCAGATCCGACTTCAAGTTGGCAAACCCGGCTGAAAGGCAAAACATACAAAGCCCTGCTGGGAAAGACAGCATATTATGGTGACCATGTTGAGTTAAGCGACGGCGCCAGCGACTTTGCCAGCCAAATTGGTATAGGGGCTGTACTTGGAACAAAGTTCACCTGGCCCAGGGATAATCCATATGCCAGGGAAGGAAAATTTGTTCTGACCCCGGAAAATGAAAAGATCTGGAAAAAGTGGATCACCCTATACAACCGAAAGATGCTTCCAGCCGGGATCTACCGGGGAGAATTATACGATATCGGTTATGATAAACCCGAAGCACACGTAATTCAAAAGGGAGATACCCTGTTCTATGCCTTTTATGATCCGGAATGGAAGGGTGAAGTTGAGCTGAAAGGACTTGAAAAAGGAAGTTACAGGGTTTATGATTATGTAAACGGGAAGGATCTCGGAACCCTGCATTCAGATAATCCCCGGCTTCTTGTTTCATTCAGGCAATATCTGCTGATTGAAGTGTATAAGAACATGAAATAGGGACAAGGGACAAGGGACGAGGGACAAGTAGTTCTGCAGTTCTGCGGACCGGAAGAAAACACTGAATACCGATTACCGAATACCGATTACCGAATACTGATTACCGGTTACCGGTTACCGAATACTGATCCTGTTCTCCAGCATGCGGTTGTTATATTGCTGTATAAAGGCTTTCATTTTGAGCTTCAGGGTATCATCAACTGCCCCGTCCTTCCCTTCCAGGTCATTTTTCAGCAACCTGTCAGTTTTAAAATTGTAAATCCCTTTCGTCTCCTTTTCGTCGGCAATCAGCACATGGTCGCCATAAAATAACTGGTATGTGCCATTAATGTAATTTACAACGCAGTTATTTCCCTTTTCATGAAGCACATCATTTCCAAAAGCGAAATAGGGCTTATTGTATTTTAATTGTCCCAGCAACACAGGCATTATATCTATCTGCTGCACAAGCCTTGGATCTTTACCTTTCAGGCTGCCATCCGGAGTATAGAAAATAACGGGCACTTCAAATGACCCGGTGGATGACAGGTACACATCCTGTTGCGGCTGCGACTGGCAATGATCTGCCGTAATGACGAAAATGGTATTATTAAACCAGGGCTGCCTGGAAGCGGTTTCAAAAAAACGGCGGACCGCCATATCCGTATAACCGATACACCGGTTAAGGGGATGCGGGCCTTCGGGAAATTTTCCCGTGTATCTTTCAGGTAATATAAAAGGATGATGCGATGTGGCACTGAAAATGGTAGAAATAAATGGCTGGGAAAATCCGGAAAGTTTGCCGGCAAAATACTGGAAAAACTCCTCATCCCATATCGCCCAATAGCCATCGAAATCATTTTTATTTTCGTATTCATTCATCCCAAAATATTGCTCAATACCAATAAGATTCGAAAAGGCAAGGTATCCCATCGACCCGTTAGGTGCACCGTGGAAGAACGAACTGTGATAACCCTCCTTATCCAGCAAATACGTGAGGCTCTGCGTGTTGTTATTGAAACATTCTGTCAGTACATACGGCTCAATGATGGATGGAATGCTGACAAGGACAGATGGCATAAAATCGATTGATTTCCGGCCGTTTGCATAGCTATATTGAAAAGTGAGGCTTTTCTCACAAAGACTGTCAATAAAAGGAGAATAACTCTTATATTGTTTGCCGGATTCATTGTTAAAAAAGCCGATAAATTCCTTTCCAAAACTTTCAAGAACTATGATGACCACGTTTTTCCTGTTCATTTCACCATTCTGCACAGGATAATGAATTACAGGGAAAAGGCTGTCGGCCTTTGCCTGCGAAAAATATTCCGCCTTCGAAAAGGTTTTGATTCCCAGGGTTTTCAGTATACAGAATGGCGTGTTGAGTACTATACTGACTTCGGCAGGTTTATGCACATATTGTCCCGCATTGCTCAGTGTTATGGGACGGGTGCTGTGTTTATATCCACCCCTCACTCCTCCGATGAAAAGGGTATAGGTGAGAAGCATTAAAATAAGGGCATACCCATAATAAAAGAATCCGAACCGTGCAGCTGGTCTTGTGGGCCTGGTTTTTTTGGCGAAATATACAAGGCCGGCAACCACAACAATAAAAATCAGCGTGCCATACCAGTAATCAACCAGGAATTTAGAAAACAACTTACCCAGGTTTGATTCATTTGATAACTGCTTAAACACTGAGGCTGTTGTACGTGTCAAAGTAAAAGGATAATAAAAGATATCTGCCAGATTGGCTGCTATAGCGATTGAATTGGTTACGACAAACAGAACAGACTGGATGGCCTCATACCATTTTTTATACCTGAAAGGCACAGGGATGGTTGCCAGAACGATATACAGTAGATTAACATAGAGAATGGCTACCGTGTCAAAAACAAGGCCTCCCCACAACCACTGAAAAAAATGGGCTGGTCCCGAAATGGAAAAATACCTGAAATTAAATAGCACAAACAGCAACCGGCATATGCCAAACAAAACATACATAACTACTATCCTGTATATCATTGACATAAATACAGGTTCGGGCAAAAATTTATACGGTTTTGTTTGCTTTGACATAGTGAAAGTAAGTTATCAGATAAGCTATTGATAATGCGCTTTACGGCCGGGAGAATCGAAATACCTGTAAAGCCATAATCCCCCCACAAATCCGCCGATATGTGCCCAGAAAGCAATGCCTGTCGCATTGTCTGAAAGCATGAGTGAGGTGGTACCACTGAGCAACTGGCCCAGAAACCAGATGCCTATAAATATCACAGCCGGAATAGGCAAAAAGAGCGGAATTATAAATATGGGTATGAAAGAAATAATTGTACTTTTTGGGAACATAACCATATAGGCAGCCATGATCCCTGAAATAGCTCCGGATGCACCAATAGCAGGTATGGGAGAATTACGGTGTAACACAAAATGGGTAAGTGTGGCAATCAATCCACATAATATGTAAAAGAGGAAATAACGAACCTTGCCCATCCGGTCTTCCACATTATCACCAAAAATGAATAGTATCCACATATTGGCAATCAGGTGCCCCCATCCGCCATGCAAAAACATATTGGTAAAAAAAGGCCTGAAAACAACGATGCGGAGTTCATGAAGATTGGTTAATCCGGCCAGGCGGATGTTATCGGGAACCAGTCCGTAGCTGTAAATAAATGATTCTGCCTGAGGTCCGCTCAGAATAAACAACTCAAAAATGAAAACAATGATGTTTGTAAAAATCAGAATCCAGTTTACAATAGGAAAACTGCGCGAAGGAATTGTGTCGCGTAACGGAATCATCTGCGGTTGCTTTTTTTCTCACAGGGACAAGGAACCTGACCAGGCTTGCTTTTGGCAACATGATGAGATGATGAGCATCCATTGAAAATAACCAAAAGCACCAAAAGGAAAGTGAGTATGATTTTTCCCGGGCACCTTGCCCGTGATCTGGATATATTCATAAAATGACTTATGTTTTTCAGGCGCAAAGTTAATTGAAAAATCCATTTCATCCTGCACCATCCAACCGTCTCATATGAGTAACCTGGCTGAAAATAAGTCCCGCTACTACAACCAGGATCCCTGCAATTTTTGTCAGTCCGAATTTTTCATGAATTATAAAGTATGACAAAATGGCTGTAAAAACCGGGATTAGATAGACAAAGACATTGGTTCTGGCCATGCCCAGGTTTTTTATTGAATATACAAACAAAAGGAATGCCAGTGTTGATGCAAAAACAGCCAGTTTGATGACCGGCAAAAGCGAGGCGAAGGTATGAGTCTGATGAATAAATACTTGAAAATCGGTAAATGCAAATACAGGAATAAAATAAACAAGACCAAAAGTGCTCTGGTAGGTGACAATGGTGAACGAACTGTAATAATCAGAAAGCTTGCGCACAAAAATAGAATGGCAAACGGCGGAAACAGCAGCCAGAAGCATTAGCAATACGCCAGCTATGGCGGCAGGCTTTGCACTTCCATCACCGGTAACTACCAGTACCAAACCGGTCAGAGAGATAAACAGGCCCACATAATTTGAAAATGAAAACTTTTCCCTGAAAAAATACCGGGCAGGAATGGGAGCCATCAGGGGGATTAGGGAAATAATAATGGCTCCAAGGCTTGGAGCAATCAGATTCATGCCGTAGCATTCTCCCATAAAATAAAGAAAAGGCTCAAAAAATCCAAGGAGGATAAACCATTTAAGATGGATGCGCTGAATTCGCTGTAACTTACCGGCAGCCAGCGATAATACAAATAAAAGCGGTATGGCAATGACCAGCCTGAGCACGATAACGGTAACGGGACGGTAATATACAAATACCTGTTTATACCAGATAAAACTAAAACTCCATAATACCATAGCCAGCACAACAGGGATGTATATATAGAAACCTTTACGGCTATTCATGGCATGTTTTTTGTTTAATTAGATTAATTAAGGTTGGGATATTAGAAGAAAAATTCGTATTTTCAAGCCAAAGAAAATAAAAGGAACCGGATTTAGCATTTTTTAAGAAATAAGATTGCAACAAAACAGTCCTTTTTTTGTTATTTAGATAAATTATTCGTTGTTAGCTCTAATTAAAACGAAAGGTTAATATGAGGCAGTTAAAGATAACAAAGTCCATAACAAACAGAAATAGTGATTCTCTCGAAAAATACCTACACGATATTGGCAAAGAGGAATTAATAACCCCGGAAGAGGAAGTTGAACTGGCGAAAAGGATAAAAATGGGTGACCAGGAAGCCCTCGAAAAACTCACCAAGGCTAATTTAAGGTTTGTTGTTTCGGTTGCAAAACAATATCAGCACCAGGGTTTAAGTTTGCCCGATCTGATCAATGAAGGTAATCTCGGACTGATTAAAGCTGCCAAAAAATTTGATGAAACCAAGGGTTTCAAATTCATTTCTTATGCAGTTTGGTGGATACGGCAATGTATTCTTCAGGCCCTGGCCGAACAATCGCGTATTGTGCGTCTCCCCCTGAATAAAATTGGTGCTCTGAATAAAATTAACAGGGCGTTCTCACAACTCGAGCAGGAACATGAGCGTGAACCTTCTCCGGAAGAAGTAGCGGCAATTCTGGAACTTCCTGAAGTAAAAGTGGCAGGCACATTGGAATTATCCGGCAGACACCTGTCTGTTGATGCCCCGTTTCAGGACGGCGAAGAAAACAGCTTGCTGGATGTATTGCCCAGTCACGATACTCCTTCCACTGACAGCAAATTGATCGAGGAATCTCTTGCCAAAGAAATCGAGCGGACATTAAGCACACTTCCTGAAAAGGAAAGCAACGTGATCCGCGCATTTTATGGCATCGGCACAAAGCCCATGTCACTGGAGGAGATTGGCCAAACCATCGGGATATCGCGTGAGCGCACCCGCCAGATAAAGGAAAAGGCCATTAAGCACCTCCGTCAGAAATCAAAAAACAAATTATTAAAGACTTATCTGGGATAAATAGGATTATCTTTCCCTCTATGATATAAATTGCCGTCAGTTTAAACTGACGGCAATTTATTTTTTCAGGGAAGCTTCAGTAATATAATTCTGATTATGCCGTTATAATTATTGCCCCGGCAAATATGCCGGTATTAAATTAATTCCTTAAAACCAACACGTTATGAAAAGCAAAAAATCTTTTTTGGTTCTTATGTTATCGGCTGCTATTGGAGTGCTGCTCATTCCATCCTGCTCAAAAGACAATTCAGGCAATATTTCTACGAAGGATGTTGTCGCTGCCCAGGACGAAGTATATGCTGATGCTCTTTATCAGGAAGTGGACAATACAGTGGTGTCAAGTATTACCACGATGGATCTCTCTGGTTTTTCAAATATGAATATGAAATCTACTGCACACGACAGTGATGATTGCATGATGGTAACAGTTGATCATCCTGATTCGGTTTCGTTCCCTAAGGTGGCTACTCTTGATTTTGGAGAAGGCTGCACCCGGATCTTCAAGAATGATACAGTTACTTTAAAGGGGCAGATCATTGTAACCATTACAGACCGTTGGTGGGCTAAAGGATCACAGCATGTGATCACATTTAACAATTTCTATATAAACGGCGTTAAGCTCGAAGGCACCAGGACAATAACCAACAAGGGACTCAATGACAAAAACCATTTTGAACTGGGTATTGTTCTCACCGGTGGGAAAGTGATATTTAACGACACCGAATTCCTGACCAGGGAATCAAATCACGTCCGTGAATGGATCAGGGGCTACAATCCGCTCAACGATTCAGTGCTTATAACAGGATCTGCCAGCGGTATTAATATTCAGGGGGAACAATATGAACGGATCATCACCTCACCGCTTGTTTTGGTAAGATGCCAGGATGTGAAGTGGCGGTGGGTAATTGTAAAAGGTACCATTCAGATAACCAACAGTGTAACCGGAGTAAGTACAATTGATTATGCAAGCACCGGATGTGAAGGTTCTGTTGTTTTAAATAAAAACGGATTCCATTTAAACATGCCGTTCAGGTATAAACATCATAATCATCATCATAATAGGGACTAGGGACCAGGGACTGGGGACTAGCAGGAACATTCTGGTGAATACTATTACAAAATGTAAAGATGGTACGACTCATCCTTTGTCACTTTCTGTAACCAACAGTTAATTCTAAAGGGATTCTTGCCAGTCCCTTGTCCCTCGTCCCTTGTCCCTAGTAAGCTGAAGGAGTTGGGATTTTTTTAAATACAATGCCGGTCCTTGACGGGATATACATCTTCAGGAAGTGGGGGTCATTTAATTTGATCCCCACCTGTGCAAAATAAGTGAGTGATTCATCTACATGTCCCTTACCGCCATATTTTTCATTATCTGTATTCAGTACAATCCGGTATTTGCCAGGCTGCATCTGTATGCCATAATCTGTAAATGAGGTAAACGGGTTGAAGTTAAAAACGAAAATAAAATTGCCGCGTTCATAGGCCATTATCTGATCAGGCCGGTTATCCGCAAGCAGCCTGCACCAGGGTATGTCCAGTAAACCATTCTCCTGCAAAAGATGGATCATATCTCTGTCAAAATCACCCAGCCAGTGATATTTCAGGTCTGTGTTATCCACCAGGCTCCATTGTCTTCGCGCATACTTATATGACCAGTTATTGCCTTCCCTGGGAAAATCGATCCATTCAGGGTGTCCGAATTCATTGCCCATGAAATTAAGATACCCGCCGCCTCCGGTAGATGCGGTAGACAACCTGATCATTTTATGCAGGGCCAGGCCACGGTCAACAATCAGGTTTTGCGAGACCTTGTCCATAAAATGATACATCTCCTTATCGAGCAATCTGAATATCAAAGTCTTATCTCCAACTAATGCCTGGTCGTGTGATTCGGCATAGGATATGGTCTTTTCATCGCTGCGCTTGCTGGTCAGTTCATGATACAGTTCAGAAACATTCCAGGCTTCATCCGGCAATTCCTTTATTATTTTTATCCAGTAGTCAGGTACACCCATTGCCATCCTGAAGTTAAATCCGTATCCACCGTCTTTAAGAGGAGATGCAAGGCCGGGCATGCCACTCATTTCTTCCGCAATTGTAATAGCCTTTGGGTTGACCATCCTGATCAACTTGTTAGCCAGTGCTATATAGGTTATGGCATCTTCATCTTCCTGGCCGTCATAGTACATGCCATAATTGGTGAAGTTCCGGGACAAACCGTGATCATAATACAACATGCTTGTAACGCCATCAAAACGAAAACCGTCAAAACGGTATTCATCCAGCCAGAATTTGCAGTTTGAAAGCAAAAAATGAAGTACCTCATTTCTTCCGTAATCAAAACACAATGAGTCCCAGGCAACATGTTCCCGCCGAGGTCCCGAATGAAAATACTGGTATGGCGTACCATCAAAATTTCCAAGTCCCTCCAGTTCATTTTTCACCGAATGGGAATGAACCAGGTCCATGATAACGGCAATATCCATTCCGTGGGCCTCATCAATCAGGTGTTTCAGTTCTGCGGGCGTTCCGAAACGGGATGACACGGCAAAGAAATTCGAAACATGGTAACCAAATGAACCATAGTAAGGATGCTCCTGCACTGCCATCAGCTGAATTGTATTATATCCGTCCGCTTTAATGCGCGGAAGAATATTCAGCCGGAATTCATCAAATGTTCCGATCTTTTCCTTTTCTGTACTCATCCCCACATGGGCTTCATAAATAAAGGGAGGCCTGCCTGAGGCATTTACCGTCGGATGTTTCCATTGGTGATCATCGCGGGGAGCCCAAACCTGCGCATCAAAGATTTTTGAATCATCATGCTGAATCACCCGTCTTGCATAGGAAGGCAACCGGTGGCCATGGCCTCCTTTCCAATGGATGGATATTTTAAAAAGGTCTCCCTGTTTAATCTGATCTTCGTTAAGTTCCAGTTCCCAAACATCATTTTCAAGACGGTTGAGCCTGTACTCATTCGATTCCTTCCATCCGTTGAAAGCGCCTACCAGGAACATGCTGGTTGCATTCGGGGCCCATTCGCGAAAAATCCATCCCCTGTCAGTGCGATGCAAACCAAAATACAGATATCCCGTGGCAAAATCTGAAATGCTCTTGTCATCTCCCGCCAATTCTCTTTCCTTTTCAAAAACTTTCAACTGCCTGCGATAAATGATCTCCGCAAAAGGAGTAAGCCAGGGGTCATTATCTACAATTCGGGGTTGTTTGATTGTCATCTTTCAGTAGATTAATTTATTGAAATGGCGTACAAGGTATTATTCAAACATTCCAATTTCGAACTAAATTTATGAATTAATCCCAGTCATTGTTATATCATTTCTCGTTCTCGCAGAGATTTATTTTATTTCTCACAAAGCCGTAAAAAGGTCTCTCGCAAATTTCGCACCGAATCTCGCAGATTAATTTATGTTCAACGCGGCTTTTTTACTCGCAGATTTTCCCAGATTTCGCAGATTAATATTCTCGCAAAGCTGCTAAGTTGCAAAGTTTACTCCCGCTAATCTTGCGAATCTCGCAGATAAAGCAATTTCATCCCTGAAATTGATAAAACGAATGTAATGAGATTCCTTTGCGACCTCCTATCTTAGCGCGCTTTGCGAAAAGACTCTGTGTGCTCTGCGTTAAAATTTTGGTAATCTCAACCTTAACCCAATGCCAGCGGTTAATTTCCGGGATTTTGACATATGGCCGGAATATGATTATCAATGCCTGTTTATAATCCTTCTTAATTGGATGATAAATGCTAACTTTGCCAACCTGTGCAAAATCATAATGAGTTGAAGGTTTTCAATGACATAGACCAAATTACGGCCCATAATCCTGTTGTCACAATCGGCATATTTGATGGTGTACATATGGGACACATGGAAATTCTCCGAAGGATCAAGAAACTGGCCCGGGATTATGAAGGTGAATCCGTCGTAATTACCCTGTGGCCTCATCCCCGGTTCGTATTACAGCCTGATAACAAAGAACTGAGATTGCTGACCTCCCTGGAAGAAAAAATCGAATTGATCGGGAATCAGGGAATCGATAAACTCCTCATCCTTCCTTTTACAAAAGATTTATCCAACATACCCTACGATCTGTTTATAAAGGATTATATCGTGGGCAAAATAGGTGCCCGGCATGTGGTGGTTGGTTTCAACCATCATTTTGGCAAAGACAGGAAGGGAACATTTGAAAGCCTTCAGAAGAGTGCCAAGCAGTATAATATTCATGCCGAACGACTCGATCCGGTCATACAGGACGAAATTCGGATAAGTTCCTCAGGCATTCGCCATATGATCGAAGAAGGAAGAATTACTGCCGCAAACAAGGCACTGGGTTATCCCTACTTTTTAAACGGCACTGTCGTGCATGGGAAGAAACTTGGACGGACACTGGGATTCCCTACAGCAAATTTAAAACCGCTCGAACCGCTAAAACTTGTTCCCAGAACCGGAGTGTATGCCACAAGGGTAAAATTGGAAGGAAAGGAATATCAGGGTATGCTGAGTATTGGTTACAGGCCAACCATTGAAACAGAAAAGCATGAACGGACCATCGAGGTTAATATATTCGATTTTAATGCCGACATCTATAATAAGCCCATTCAGATCCTATTTACAGATTGGCTTCGAAATGAGATAAAATTCGATTCTCTCCAGGAGTTGCGCGATCAGATCGCTACAGATAAAATGGAAGTATTGAAACTTTTTAAAACAAATACAGTTAATAAATAGTTATATACTAAAACACTCTTTAATAACTCTATGAAAACAGAAATATCTGCAGAAACACTTCCCTACAAAGTTAGAGACATTAGTCTGGCTGAATTTGGCCGGAAGGAAATTGAAATTGCTGAAAAGGAAATGCCCGGATTAATGGCAATCCGCAATAAATACGCAACGTCCAAACCGCTGAAAGGGGCCCGAATATCGGGTTCACTTCATATGACGATACAGACTGCCGTACTGATCGAAACTCTGAAAGTACTGGGAGCTGATGTCCGGTGGGCAAGCTGCAACATTTTTTCCACGCAGGACCATGCCGCCGCTGCCATAGCCAAGGCCGGCATTCCGGTTTTTGCCTGGAAGGGAGAAAGCCTTGAAGAATATTGGTGGTGTACTGAACAGGCCCTCGCCTTCCCCAACGGTGAAGGACCCAACCTGATCGTTGATGACGGCGGCGATGCTACGCTGCTGATCCACCTGGGATACAAGGCTGAAAATGATGCTTCTGTATTGGATAAAAAACCATCCAGCAAGGAGGAAGGAATAATCCTTGAATTGCTGAAGAAAATTCTTGCCGAAGATAAAGGAAGATGGCACCGGTATACAAAATCGTGGAAGGGTGTTTCAGAAGAAACAACCACTGGCGTTCACCGCCTTTACCAGATGATGGAAAAAGGCGAACTGCTTATCCCGGCTATTAACGTAAACGATTCTGTTACGAAAAGCAAGTTCGATAACCTGTATGGCTGCCGCGAATCACTGGCAGATGGTATCAAGCGTGCAACCGATGTGATGATTGCCGGTAAGGTAGTTGTTGTTCTTGGTTACGGTGACGTGGGCAAGGGTTGTGCCCGTTCCATGCGCGCTTATGGCGCCCGTGTTCTGATCACGGAAATAGATCCCATCTGTGCACTGCAGGCAGCCATGGAAGGATTTGAGATTACAACCATGGAAGAAGCCGTGAAAGAAGGCAATATTTTTGTCACTACAACCGGTAACAAGGATGTTGTTACGCTGGACCACATGAAACAGATGAAAGACCAGGCCATTGTATGTAATATCGGCCATTTCGACAATGAGATCCAGGTTGACCAGCTGGTTACCATGCCCGGCATTAAACACGTAAATATCAAACCCCAGGTGGATAAATACACCTTCCCGACCGGAAATGCAATATTCCTCCTCGCTGAAGGCCGCCTTGTCAACCTTGGTTGTGCAACCGGACATCCTTCATTTGTTATGAGCAACTCTTTTACAAATCAGACACTGGCACAAATCGACCTGTGGCAAAATAAATATGATGTGGGAGTATACCGCCTGAGTAAAAAACTCGACGAAGAAGTAGCACGGCTGCATCTTGCACAGCTTGGCGTAAAACTAACCACGCTGACCAAAGAGCAGGCCGATTATCTCGGCATTCCTGTTGAAGGACCTTATAAACCAGATCATTACCGGTACTAATTAGGGACAAGAGACAAGGGACTAGGGACAAGTCAAGATGAGAGGTAAGAGATGAGAGATGAGAGGTGAGTGGTATATTCTCATTTTTCATCTCTCATTTCTCATTTCTGCTTGTCCCTTGTCCCTTGTCCCTCGTCACTTATCTTTTGTCACTTTTTTATATCTTTACAAAAACACATCCAATGATCGATCCCAACGGAAACCTTCTGATTGCCAGGTCCGACAAGGACTTATACCTGGTCCCTAAAATGTCGAACCGTCATGGACTTGTGGCCGGTGCAACCGGAACAGGCAAAACTGTCACTCTCCAGACCATGGCTGAAACTTTCAGCAGCATAGGCGTCCCGGTTGTGATGGCAGACGTAAAAGGAGATTTATCCGGAATTGCCAAGGCAGGCGGAGGCAATCCCAGAGTTACATCACGCATTCAGGAACTGAAAATCGAAGGACATACTCCAATAGCTTTCCCGGTTTGTTTTTGGGATATTTTTGGCGAACTGGGTCACCCGCTCCGGACAACCATTTCTGAAATGGGACCCCTGTTGCTGAGCCGGCTTCTGAACCTTAATGATGTACAGGCAGGAGTATTGAACCTGGTGTTTAAAATAGCCGATGACAATGGCCTGCTTTTGCTTGATCTGAAAGATCTTCGCAAAATGCTTGAATTTGTGGGTGAACATCGTGAACAATATACAAATGAATATGGCAATGTTTCATCTGCCAGCATCGGTTCCATCCAGCGTGGCTTGCTGACCCTTGAAGAACAGGGTGCCGATAAGTTCTTTTCTGAACCTGCCCTCGACATCATGGATTTTATTCAGACGGATGGCAGGGGAAAAGGTGTGATGAACATCATTGCTTCTGAAAAACTAATGCTTTCCCCCGGATTATATTCGACCTTCCTTCTCTGGCTGTTGTCGGAATTATTTGAACAATTGCCGGAAGCCGGAGATCTTGACAAGCCAAAACTTGTATTTTTCTTTGATGAGGCACACCTGCTATTTAACGATGCTCCTAAGGTATTGCTTGATAAAATAGAACAGGTTGTCCGGCTGGTCCGTTCAAAAGGCGTAGGGATATATTTTGTCACACAGAACCCGATCGATATCCCCGAGACCGTCCTTGGTCAGTTGGGAAACCGTGTGCAGCATGCCTTACGTGCCTTCACCCCCAGGGATCAGAAAGCTGTTAAATCGGCTGCAGAGACCTTCAGGGCTAATCCGAAATTCAACGTTGAAGAGGTCATTACGGAGTTGGGAGTGGGCGAAGCCCTTGTTTCATTCCTTGATGAAAAAGGAATCCCGGGCATAGTTGAACGAGCCAAAATTGTACCCCCACAATCACAGATCGGTCCCATTTTGCCAGAGGAAAGAAACCATCTGATCCGATCCTCAGTCATTTACGGCGTATATGAAAAACTAATCGACCGGGAATCAGCATTTGAAATTTTGCAGAAGAAATTTGCCCAGGAAGATGCTGATGAAAAAGCAGCTGCTGATCAAAAAGAAATGCTGAAGCAGCAGAAACAGCAAAAACCTGCTCCGGGCAGTGCAGGCGATATCTTTGGTGATCTTGCGAAGGTTGCCGGCCGCAGCCTGACCCGCCAGGTAAGCAATGAGCTTGGCCGCACCCTGGTAAGGGGAGTGCTCGGTTCTATCCTGGCTGGTGCGTTCGGTTCATCGAGGAGGAGATAGCCCGTAGTATGGACAGGTCGCGACCTTTCCATACAGACAGCCTATCTAAAATCCATTTAAATTCATTGTAACCGTCGGAATCAACAGCAAGAGTCCAAGGATAAAAAGTATCAGGATCAGCGGCCATACCCATTTAACCCACTTTTCATAGGGGATCTTTGCAACACCGAGAACACCAATGAGGACTGCCGATGTAGGAGTAATCATATTGGTAAAGCCGTCGCCGAACTGGTAAGCCATAATGGTAGCTTGCCGGGAAACATGGATAAGATCGGAAAATGGCGCCATGATAGGCATTGTGAGGGCGGCTTTGGCTGAACCCGATGTTATCACAAGATTAATGAGTGTTTGAATGCCATACATTATGGTCACTGAACCATACTTGCCAACATCCTTCATGGATCCGGCAATACTATGCAACATGGGATCAATTACCTTCCCGTTCTGAAGAACTATGATGATTCCTCCTGCCAGTCCAACGATCAGTGCGGCACTGAGAATGTCTTTTATTCCCGCAATGAACAATTCGGTGATCCGGTTTGCGCCATACCCCATGGCAAGTCCGGATGATAAGCCCATTACCAAAAACAGTGTGGCTATCTCAAGAACATACCATTGATATCCCATAACGCCTACTATGAGGTAAAGGATTGTAAACAAAAAAATGGCGAGGATAAAGAAATGTACCGACTTACGTAGGGTTATCAGTCCGGCTATTGCAAAAAGGCCGGTGAGTACCGGAATTGCCGGCATGTGCAATTGTGATTGTCCGATTTTTATAACCGACATCGGATAATTCCAGGAATAAATCAGCATCACAATCATCAACAGGGCATAGACAATCCAGGCTGAAACAGGCGTTTCATATTTGACAATTTCCAGATCCCCGGCAGCCTTGTTTCTCCAAAGCTGATCTTCTTCAAAAACCAGTGACCTTTCGGGGTTTTTCCTGATCCTTGATGCATATCTCAATATAAAGGCAATCCCTGTTGCAGTTATCACAAACCAGCAAAATATCCTGAATTCCAGTCCCGAAAACAGGGGAACGTCTGAAAGCCCCTGTGCGATCCCTAATGTAAATGGATTAAAGGTGGCTCCGGCAAAACCCAGTCCGGCGGCAATAAAACACAGACAAACACCCACAATGGAATCATATCCCATTTTAATGGAAAGAGGTACAAATATGATAATAAAGGCAATTGTCTCCTCACTCATCCCGAATATTGAACCGAATAAACTGAATATGATCATAATAAGTGTCATGATAATGTTATTGACACCCATTTTTTTGATGATGCGGCTGTTCTCAAGGTTTTTTGAAAATCTGAGAAATGACAATATAGCTACATCAATTGCCCGGGATGCATTCAAAATCCAAAAGGCCCCACCAATGATCAGAATAAAAACAATGATGTCGGCCTTGGCGACGAAACCTTCGAACAGGGCTGAAAATATCTGCCAGGTTTGCGGGCTGCCTGGTACATTCTTGTATGAATCGGGAATAATGATGTTTTTTGTGCTTCCGTCGGGAAGAACTCTTTGCCATTCGTGCATACTCCCCTCCTTCAACAAACCAGGAGGCAACGGCAGCAATTACAATAATTGCGAAAACAATAACAAAGGTATGGGGGATCTGTCGAGGTTTTTGCATTTTTTCGGGTTACTTTGCTCTTACATACATTTCAATATTCATACGGTTGACGCCTGCCTCTTTGACTATTTCCGTACCCCTTTGAATGAGCGTGTCATTCTTCACCGTAACAACAAATGAAAAATCATTCCCTTCCCATGCTCTGTCATTGCAATATTCCAGGTGTTCGGTATAAATGCTGCCATCAAGTGTGTAACGACCACCACCGGCTACAAAAACAGCAGATGAATCCTTGCCCTGGCTCAGGTCATGCTGCAGAAAAGCAAAATGTGTATCGTTGATGATCTTAATAAAGGACACATTTTGGGTATAACCGGTGACGGTGGTATCGCCGTTTTCAATGAGAGTTCCCGAAATGAGCTTCCAGGTTCCCCTAATAGGAACCGTTGTTTTTGAATCAGGACTATTTGTTTTTTTCCCGCATGAGACCAGAAAGATGGATAGTGCCAGGAAAAATAAACAGCTTTTTCATAGTTGGTTTTATTTATCGATCGTATTTTGGGGTTGTAAGTTAAGGTTTTTTTGAATTTCAACCACCTATGGCGGTTGTTTTCAGAAATTAACCACAAAGTAACACTAAGGTTATCACAAAGGACAGAAGGATTTTATGCCACTAAGCCACTAAGCCACTAAGACACTAAGAATAAAATCTTTGTGCCTCGTGGTTAAATAATTTGCCGCAAGACCGACCGAATACCGATTACTGATTACCGACTACCGGTTACCGCTCACCGATACCCGCACATAAATGTTCCAAATTCCCGAATGGCTGAAGAGCCCACCAGTTAAGGGCTTCATCAATTTAAGCCATATCCCCTATAACCCATTGTACGAATTCGTACATCAAAATTATTTATAATGATACAAACGAACATCGGGGAACAATTCCATATTATTACTGTATATATCTGTATATCTTTTTATTACAAAGTTTGGCACGAAATGTGTTATCTTCTTTATCAAACGTGAAACTTAAAAACCAAAATAAAATGAAAACAAAAATCAACATCAGCAACCTGAAAAAAATGGGGATAACAATTATCGCCGCAATGGTTTTGACAACCGGAACTTTTGCCAGCTCAAATCCTGCCAATAGCGAGGAAATGGTCTCTGCAAGCAGACTGGAAGCCCTGATGAGTGCAACCGAGCAATCCATCAGATTTGTAGCTCCCGCTGTTGAAGAATCGGAAGAAGTAGTGAATGCCATGGTAGAATTGAACGCACTGGCTGAATTAACTGAAGCATCTGTAAAATATGTTGCTCCTGCAGCCGAGGAAGAAGCAGTGGCACCGGAAATTGAAAATCTGAACACCCTGGCCGAAATGATAGAAGCCAACATAAAATATGTTGCTCCTGTCTGTAGAAGAAACCGAAGAAGTTGCATCAGCCCTGGAAGGATCTTGACAAGCTGGCAGCTGCTACTGAAGCAGCAATTGCTTTCAAAGCCCCCAGGCAGATGACTCAACAGAAAGTGATAACTACCGCAAATCGAAGTAACCGATTTAATGCTGGCCGATGAAACCAAATAAATTCCAAGCGTATGAGTACTCAAAATCTTAATCAGGTATAAACCTGCTGTCGGCAAAGTGCTACAGCAGGTTTTTTATTTGATGATCTTTGATTTGTTGATCTCGATGATTTATTATTCGCCAACCCTAATTCCCTCCACAAATTTTTTTATCGACTCATCCAGATTTTGAGCAGTTCCCAGCATGTTCACAAAAGCACTTCCTATAATCGCTCCCTTGGCATATTCACAGGCATTTGCTAAAGCTTGCATGGTTTGAAATCCCAAACCCAATCAGGCGCGGATTTTTCAGTTTCATATCGCGAATTCTTTCAAAATAGGCCTGCTGATCTGGATCAAAACCACTCTTTACGCCTGTGGTTGAAGAGGAGGAAACCATGTACAAAAATCCATTGCTGATGCGGTCAATTTCATGGATGCGCTCTATGCGCGTCTGTGGTGAAATAAGAAATACAGCATGCAAGTTGTGTTTTACAAAGAGATCCTGCAGGGATCCTTGTGCCTGACTGCCCAAAACTTTTCCGGAGTCTCCAAGGAATACTTCCAGCGGCAGATCAGGAAGTATGACGCCGTCGATACCTGTTTCTTCACATTCATTACAAAATTTCTCAATGCCGTAATGCATAACCGGATTGAGGTATCCCATCAGCAACAGCGGAATATCTGTCTCCTTTCGGATATCTTTCAGCTGCCTGAACAGCAGGTTCATGCTCATCCCCTGTTTAAGGGCAACATCGCTGCTCTTTTGTATAACCGGCCCATCGGCCATGGGATCGGAAAAAGGCATGCCAATCTCAATCATATCAGCCCCTGCTTTTGTAAGGGCCCTTATTATTTCAACCGTGGAATGCAGTGTTGGATATCCGGCAGTAAAAAAAACAGAAAGGATTTGACCGGGCTTGGTTTGAAAAAGGCTATCGATGCGATTCATGAGAAATTTATTTATTGGTTTCATCCTGTTCAGGTTTAAAAGCATCCATATAACGCATGTAAGTGGACATATCCTTATCGCCCCGTCCGGAAACGTTGACGACCACTACATCTGTCATTTTGAACTTTCTTTTTTTCAATACAGCCAGTGCATGGGCTGACTCAAGAGCAGGAACAATTCCTTCAAGCCGGGTTAACCGGAATGCCGCCTCTACAGCCTCATCGTCCGTTATGTGTTCAAATATGGCCCTTCCCGTTTTATGCAGAAAGGCATGCATCGGACCAATACCGGGATAATCAAGTCCTGCAGAAATTGAATAAGGTTCCGTGATCTGTCCGTCCTCATTTTGCATGAGCATGGTCCTGCTTCCGTGGATGATTCCCGGATGTCCCAGTACCATTGTCGCTGCCGATTCACCACTGTCAATTCCCTTGCCGCTGGCTTCTGCAGCAATAAGCTGAACAGCCGGGTTATCAAGGTAATGATAAAATGCCCCGGCTGCATTACTGCCACCGCCTACACAGGCTATAATATAATCCGGATCGGAACTGCCCGTTTGTTCCCTCAGCTGCCACCGCAACTCCTCGCTGATCACCGATTGCAAACGTGCCACCAGGTCGGGATAGGGATGGGGTCCCACAACCGAACCGATAATATAATGTGTGTCGGACGGGTTGTTGATCCAGTCACGGATTGCCTCATTGGTTGCATCCTTCAGCGTCATATTCCCGCTTACAACAGGGATAACCTCTGCTCCCAGCATTTTCATGCGCAGCACATTGGGCTCCTGCCGCTCAATATCGAGCTTTCCCATATATACCAAACACTTCAGCCCCATCAAAGCACAGACTGTAGCTGTGGCCACACCATGCTGACCTGCTCCTGTTTCAGCAATGATCCTGGTTTTACCCAGCCGTTTGGCGATAAGTATCTGGCCGATGGTGTTATTTATCTTATGGGCCCCGGTATGATTCAGATCTTCACGCTTAAGATAAACCCGGGTTCCATGAAAAACCGACAGCCTTTTTGCAAAATACAACGGGGAGGGACGTCCTGCATAATTTTCAAGCAGGTAATGAAATTCCGATTGAAATGACTTGTCTTCCAGTATCTTAATATAATTTTCCCGAAGCTCTTCAATGTTGGGATACATCATTTCGGGAATAAAGGCTCCTCCAAACTCGCCATAATACCCTTTTTGATCCACGTTGTACTTCATGTCAAATGTTTTTGAATTGCTGAATAAATGTTTTCACAATGTCAATGTCTTTCATACCGGGTGCAGTTTCGAACCGGCTGTTTATATCTGCCGCAAAGAAGCCGGGATGATTGATGCTACGGACTTTTTGTACATCGAGGGGACCAATACCTCCTCCCAGAAAAAACGGCATTTTGAGTTTATATTCTTCAAGCCTTTCCCACCGGAATTTAATCCCGCTACCTCCGATACAATATCGTCTGGGTATCAAACAGAAAAAAATCACATGTGTCATTGTAGTCTGTCAGCCGGTCGAAATCAAAATCTTCCCCGATGCCAAAGGCCTTCATTACCGATATGCCTTTTGATCTCAGGTCATGGCAAAAGCCGGCTGGTTCAGCACCATGCAATTGCACCAGGTCAAGCTGATATTTCCGCACAATTTCAATTATCTTTTCTTTTTTCTCATTCACAAATACTCCAACCTTCTTTACATGGGCCGGAATATTCATGAATAAGTCCGCATGCGGAGTTTCCCCTACAAACCGCTTTGACAGGGGATAAAAAATGAAACCTGCAAAGTCAGCACCAGCATCAGCCACCTGCCTGGCGTTCCAGGCATCTGTCAACCCGCATACCTTCACCCTATTCATAATCAAACATAATAAGTTTTACAAAATCGGAGAATGCCAATACCGGATCGGGTGCACGCATAAAATTCTCACCGATCAGGAATCCCTGAAATCCGGCATTTCTAAGCTTTTTTATGACCAGGGGGGAGGTAATCCCGCTTTCAGAAATCCGCACGAAATCAGATGGTATTTCTCCCGCCAGTTCCAGTGACACTTCCATATCAACCTCAAAGGTTTTCAAATCGCGGTTGTTCACCCCAACCATATCTACAAATTCACACATCCTGTCGAGTTCCGGCCTGCCATGTAACTCAAGCAGTACCTGCATTTCAAGCGACCGGGCAAAGCGGGCAAGATGCAACACCTGGCTTGCTGAAAGAACGGCCGCAATGAGCAGGATGGCATCTGCCCCCATAGCCCTGGCTTCAATGATCTGGTATTCATCGAGAATAAAATCCTTCCTGAGGATGGGAATTGAATTGAGTTCCCGGGCCCGGATCAGATCTGATTCGCTGCCACCGAAATACGTTTTGTCAGTTAAAATTGAAAGTGCCGATGCACCTGACCGGAAATAGCCGGTGGTTACCTCTTCAATTGTCACATCGGCATTGATGACTCCCCGGGATGGAGATTTCCGCTTGAATTCCGCAATGATCCCGGTCTTACCAGGGTCGATTATAAAATCGGTCATGGATAGGATCCGGCGCTTAAACAATTTCCGTTTCTCAAGATCCCGGATTGTAGTTCGTTCAATTGCGAGAGCCAGTTCTTTTCTTTTATTGGCGATTATTTCATCCAGGATTGTCATGACTGCAGGTCGATTAATTTTTTAAACCGGGCATGGGCCTTCCCGCCAAACAGGGATTCTGAAGCTATCTGACGGCATTCAGCCACGGGCATGTGAGGATAATAACAACGCAGGGCAAGTTCTGTATTGGCAAGTACCACATTATTCTGGGCAGAAGTCCCCTTCCCTTCCAGTATACCGGAAAAAATTGAAGCTGCCTCAGGTATTGACTTGCCGCCGGCCAGTTCAGCGGGCTGGAGTTTTTCAAATCCGAATGAGCCAGGCGTTCCTATCTGTTCCACCCCGTTCAGAATAAATTTAAAATCGGAGGTGAGAGATATCTCATCATATCCATCCAGGCTGTGCACGATTGCATATTGTATATCCGATTGCTGGTAAAGGTAATTATATAAACGCGCAAGTTCAAGACTGTAAACCCCTACAAGCTGTTTCTTCGGAAAGGATGGATTCACCATTGGACCCAGCATATTGAAAAAAGTTTTGATTTTCAGGGCTCTCCGCACAGGAGCAACATTTTTCATGGCCGGATTAAACAATGGGGCATGAAGAAAACAAACCCCTGCCTGTTCCATTTCTTTTCTAAGTTTATCCTGGTCGGTTGAAAATCGGTAACCGAAATACTCCAGGATGTTGGAGGAACCGCATGATGAAGATACCCCATAGTTGCCGTGTTTTGCAACATATGCACCCGCACCGGCCAGCACAAACGTACTCAGCGTGGATATATTGAACGTATCTTTCCCATCCCCGCCTGTTCCGCAAACATCAATCGTGTCAAATTCCGACAGGTCCACCCTGATGCAAAGATTGAGCAGGGCATCCCTGAAACCCGACAGTTCTTCCACCGTGATGCAGCGCATCAGGTAAACTGTAAGAAATGCGGCAATTTCAGATTCCGTGTAGGCCCCTGTGGCAATGTTGGTAAGCACTTCCTCGGCTTCCTGCCGTTTCAGTGTTTTGCTTTCAAAGAGTTCGTTCAGTATCTTTCTCATGGACTTATTTGTTAGTTGTGGTTTCCGCGGGTTTCACCCACTTTCCGCGGGTTGTCACCCACGGTTATCGAAATCTGACCCCTTCGGGGTCGTCAGGACTGCAAGACTGCATGACTGCATGACTTAAGTCACAATTAGCACATTGGCATTTACATTTCAACCCAATTCCGTATAATATCAAATCCGTGCTCGGTGAGCACCGATTCGGGATGGAACTGCAGTCCGCGCACATCATACGTCCGGTGGCTAAGTCCCATGATAAGGCCGTTGTCATCGAGAGCAGTGATTGCCAGGCTGGCAGGAAGGTCATGCCTGTCCACCACCCACGAGTGATAACGTCCACCTTTAATCGTAGCCGGAAGTCCCTTAAAAAGTGGCTCATCCTTTTCTGTAAACAGGATTGGAGTGGCCATGCCATGGTATACCTGGCTCAGGTTAATGAGCTTGCCGCCAAATGCCTCGCCAATAGCCTGCATGGCCAAGGCAGATGCCAAGGATGCTTTTCACCGGACTATATCGTCTGATCAGATCAAGGCAGATACCTGCTTCCACTGGTACGCCGGGTCCGGGAGAAAGCAGGATCTTTTCGTATTCCCCAACGTCCTCAAGGCTGATCTCATCATTCCGGAATACATCAGGCATAATCCCGGTAATCTGACCTATGTAGTGCACCAGGTTATAAGTAAACGAATCGTAATTATCGATAACAAGTATCTTTTTCATAATTATTTTCTTCACAGTTTAAACAATATCCTTTGCCATTACAATTGCCTTCTTAAGAGCCCCCAGCTTGTTATTCACCTCCTGCAGCTCGCTTTCCTCATCTGAAATTGCCACAATGCCCGCCCCGGCCTGGTAAAACAGGGTATTGCCCTTGCTCAGAAAAGTTCGTATCATGATGGCATGGTTGAACCTTCCTTCAAAATCAAGGAATCCAATAGCACCACCATAATATCCGCGGTTTTGGTTTTCATACTGATCGATCAGCTGCATGGCTTTGAATTTGGGAGCTCCCGACAGGGTACCTGCCGGAAAGGTAGCCGTCATCATATCCGTAATATTTGAATCTTTGTTCAACTCGCCCGAAACTGCTGATACAAGATGTATCACATGGGAATAAAACTGCACTTCACGGTAACTTTCCACCTTCACGCTCCGGGCATGCCGGCTGAGGTCATTCCGGGCCAGGTCAACAAGCATCACATGCTCTGCATTTTCTTTCAGATCAGTTGATAGCTGCTGTGCCAGCAGTTTGTCCTTTTCATCGTCACCCGTCCTTTTAAAGGTTCCGGCAATCGGATTGATATAGGCTTTCCCCTTGTTTATTTTCAGCTGGGCCTCGGGCGATGATCCGAAAATTTTGTAATTGCCATAATCAAAATAAAACAGGTAGGGAGAAGGGTTGATGGAACGTAAGGCCCTGTAAACATTGAATTCATCACCACTAAATTGCTGTGAGTACTGGCGTGAAAGCACGATTTGAAACACATCGCCGCGGTAACAGTGTTCCTTGCCATGTGTGACCATCTGCCTGTATTGATCATCCGTGATGTTGGACTTTTCCCCGCCCACCGGCTTAAACGGGTAAATAGCCAGGTTGCGGCTGTTCAAAAGGGATTCAATTTTTTCCAGCTCGCTTGTTTCCCCGTTTACCTGGTTTTCAATAATGTGCAGAATATTCTGAAAATGGTTGATGGCAATGATATAGCTGAAAAAATGATAGCGCATTTCAGGTATTTTATGTGCTTCAACCACCCTGGCACTGAATTTCAGCTTTTCAAAATATTGTACGGCATCATAGGAGGTATAACCGAACAACCCGTTTACCGGGTACTTCATCATTTCCGGCTGCCTGCTCAAATGAATTCAGAAACCCGGAAAAGCGGCTTCTGAAAACAGCAGGACCGGATATTGGAGTGACAACGATATTCTTATCCGGGTAGGTCTCGGTGGCTACACCATTGTCAATCTCAAAACTGGCAATGGATTTTACACAAATGAATGAATAACTGTTTTCGTTTCCGTGGTAATCCGAACTCTCAAGCAAGAGAGAATTTGGATAAATATCCCGTATCCGCAGATAAATACTCACCGGCGTTATTGTATCGGCAAGCAATTTTTTGGTCCTGGTTCTGATTCGATATTTCTTCATGATGTATTTTTTGGTACCTGTTAAAAACAAAAACGGCCTACCGTGAGAACGATAGGCCGCTGTTATATTATTGCTTTATACAATAGGTTGACGGTCTCACGGAGTTATGAGATAATTACTGTGCCACCACCACCAATTTGTATAAACTCTTGTCATTTCTGTATTAATATGTATGCAAATATAAGATACGTTTTTATAAAAACAAAATATCAGGCTGCTTTCAAGCGTTGCAGATTGATCTTTTCTACTTTTGACCTGGCATATTCACTTGTGATTGTCAGTTCACTTTCCTCTGTGGAAGGAAGTTCAAACATCACTTCCATCATGATGGCCTCACAAATTGACCTGAGACCCCTGGCTCCCAGTTTGAATTCAACTGCCTTGTCCACAATAAAGTCGAGTGCATCATCATCAAACTTAAGACTTATATTATCAATCTCGAACAACTTAACATATTGTTTGATGATTGAATTCTTGGGCTCTGTAAGTATACTGCGCAGTGCCTTTCTGTCGAGCGGATGAAGGAATGTAAGTATCGGAAGCCGTCCGATGATTTCCGGGATCATGCCATATGCGCGAAGATCCTGGGGAGCTATATACTGCATGAGATTTTCCCGTTCAATCCGGTCGGAATTTCTTGCGGCATTATATCCGACAACCTTTGTATTCAGCCGTTGGGCGATTTTTCGTTCAATACCTTCAAAAGCACCGCCGCAAATAAACAGAATATTGCGGGTATCCACCGGGATCATTTTCTGATCAGGATGCTTGCGTCCGCCCTGGGGAGGAACATTCACCACTGAACCTTCGAGCAGTTTCAGCAGTCCCTGCTGCACACCTTCTCCTGAAACATCCCGGGTAATTGATGGATTGTCGCCTTTCCGGGCAATCTTGTCAATCTCATCAATAAATACGATACCTTTTTCGGCTGCTTCGGTATTATAATCCGCTACCTGCAGCAAGCGGGTGAGAATGCTTTCAATATCTTCACCTACATAACCTGCTTCTGTAAGAACAGTAGCATCAACAATTGTAAAGGGAACATGCAGCAATTTGGCAATAGTGCGGGCCAGAAGCGTTTTTCCGGTACCGGTTTCCCCAACCAGGATGATATTCGACTTTTCAATTTCCACATCATCGGACGTATCATGCCGGCTGGTTTGCATCAGCCTTTTATAATGATTGTAAACAGATACCGAAATTGTTTTTTTGGCATCTTCCTGTCCGATTACATATAAATCAAGGAATTTCTTAATTTCCTTTGGCTTAAGAAGCTTAATGGTATTAATGTCAAACTGCGAGCTTTTCTTCGTTTCTTCTTTTACGATTTCATATGCCTGTTCCACGCAATTATCGCAAATATGCCCGGAAATACCGGCTATAAGCAGGTTTGTATCCCGCTTATCGCGACCACAAAAGGAACATTTATCCATGAGATAAACTTTAAGGTATAACGGAAATATCCGTGACAAATTTACAAAAAATAAGATTACCCGAATTATTTTTTCCTTGACCTTTCGAGTACCTCATCAATCATGCCATATTCAAGAGCTTCTTTTGAAGTCATCCAGTAATCACGGTCAGAATCCTTTTCCACTTTTTCAATAGGATTACCGGTATGATCAGCAATGATGCTGTACAATTCAGCCCTTAGTTTCAGAATTTCACGTGCAGTGATCTCAATATCAGTAGCCTGTCCCTGTGCACCACCCATGGGCTGATGGATCATGATGCGGGAATGTTTTAAGGCCGAGCGTTTTCCTTTGGCTCCTGCACACAGCAATACCGCTCCCATTGAAGCAGCCATTCCGGTACAGATTGTAGCAATGTCACAGGTGATATATTGCATTGTGTCATAAATTCCCAGTCCGGCATGAACAGCGCCACCAGGGGTATTAAAATAGATCTGGATATCTTTGCCCGGATCAGCAGAATCGAGATATAGCAATTGTGCCTGAATTACATTGGCCACAAAGTCATCAATCGGAAGTCCCAGAAATATGATCCTGTCCATCATCAGCCGCGAAAAAACATCCATCTGTGCGACGTTAAGCTGGCGTTCCTCAATGATCGTAGGTGATATATAACTGTTTGTAACTGACGTGAACCGGTGCATATCAAGGCTGCTGATGCCCAGATGATGTGTGGCGTATTTGTTAAAATCCTTGATTAAATCCATATTCTTAATAATTGATGATAACCTGTAGTTACTTTTCAAACATCTTGTTGAATTCCTGCAAAGTTATCTCTTTGGTGTCAAGTTTTACAGTTTTTTGCATGAATTCAAACACTTTATTTTCCATCAGGCTCTCCATATAACGGTTTCTTTCTTCCTCACGTCCCAGACTCTCAATGGAATATTTTTCAAGTGTATCGTCCGGAACATCAGCGATTCCGTAATATTGAATAAACTGTTGCCTGAATACATCTTTTGTATGAGCAATCAATTCTTCTTCTTTTATCTTCATTTCATTTTCCCGGGCAACTTTGCCCTTTATAAGCTGCCATTTCAGGTCGGTAACAAAAGCATCAAAATCCTTTTCAATCTGCTCCATTGTCATCTTGCCCTGGTTGGTATAAACAAGCCAGCGTTTCAAAAAAGCAGCGGGTAAGTCCTTTTTGAATTTACCAAGATAATATTCCTTTGCATCTATTCTGAACTTGTAATTGCTGTTGCGCTCAAATGCAGCTTTTAGTTCTTCTGAAATTCTGGCATTGAATTCTCCGAGTGATTTCACCTGGTCGGGTCCATATACCTTGTCAAAAAGTTCCTGGTTAATCTCAGCCTTTTCAAAACGGGATACCGATTTAATGGTAACCCTGAAATTATTTCCTGTTTCAGCCAGCTTGTCCTTGGCGATCTTCAGCAGGGCAGCCAGGTCGGTTTCATTTTCAAAAGTTTTCTTTACATCGATGTCCAAAACATCTCCTGCCTTCAGACCCTTGAATTTCTTTTTGCTCTCTTCATCTTTTACAAATTCGAGCGAGATAGTGGCATCTTCAACATGTATCCCCCCTTCAGGTTCATTGTTCGGTCCTCAGTTCTGCCAGGTCAGCCTTGATCATTTCATTATCTGATATCACATCAGTCTCTTTGAATGAGCCATAGCGTGAACTGATGCGATCACGCTGTTTGCTGATTTCTTCCTCATCTGTTTTAATGAGAAAATAATCGATTTTATCATTTTCTGTAACAGTAAAATCCATTTCGGGAGCCATGCCAATGTCAAAGGAAAAATCGAACTGAGCATCCGCATCCCAGTCTATTTGAACCGGTTTATCAGCACTTGGCAAGGGCTCGCCAAGAATATTCAGTTTTTCATCCACCAGGTATTTGCCCAGTGATTCTCCCAGTATTTTATTTATTTCTTCAACCAGGACCGGTTTACGGTACATTTTATTGATAAGACCCTGTGGAACTTTCCCTGGCCTGAAACCGTCGATCCGTGCTTTTTTGCGGTAATCTTTCAGCACCTGATCCACTCTTTCCTCATAATCAGACTTTTCAACGGTAATAGTTAACACTGCATTTAACTCGTCAAGGTTGTCTTTTTTAATGTTCATCAGATTTGTTTTTAATAATTCATTCAATACTAAAATCCCTAAAGCAAAATCCAGGCGTAGTTGCTAACTGCGTCTAGCGGTAGCTGCTAGGCGTAGTTTGCAACTACGCCTGATTAATCAACATTTGAGATTACCTTTTTTCAACCGTGCGGATGAAGGGACTCGAACCCCCACGCCTTACGGCACAAGATCCTAAGTCTTGCGCGGCTACCAATTACGCCACACCCGCGTTTTAAAATGTGGCGCAAAGATACCACTTTTTAATTTCCGCGAAAATAATTGATTGCATTTTCCTTTCAGCGGTAATCAGATAGCTGATAATCCGCCCTCAGACCCTGATCAGCTCATACTTCCGGGAACCAAGGCCTATTTCTTCGGCATGTTCAAGGCCTGCCTCCCAATGCGTATTTGGATGGGCAAGGTGAAATTTATCCTGTCCCTGGTGATGATCATGCGAATTTTTATCGCCAATCCTGCTGTTGGGAAGTGAAGGCGCTGCTTTTACAAGGTCAGCACATGCCTGATCCAGTGCTACCGGATCAAAGGAGGCCGCTATTCCGATATCGGGAACCAGCGGGTAATCATTAAAATTCCAGCAGTCACAGTCAGGTGACACATTCATGATAAAACTGACATGAAATGCCGGCTTGTCTTTTAATACGGCAAGTGTATATTCGGCTATTTTGCGGTTTACCAGTTCCGATGCGGCCTCCCACACAACCTGTGCAGAATCGTACTGGCATACGGCAACACACTGACCACAACCCACACAGGTTTCATAATCAATATGGGCAATTTTATCCGTACCTACCAGGATGGCATCGTGGGCACAGTATTTTTCACAAACACGGCAGCCGGTGCAATTTTCAGCCACAATTTGCGGAGATGAAGTGGAATGGAGTTCAAGTTTTCCGCCCACCGCAGCACATCCCATACCAACATTTTTAAGTGTTCCTCCAAACCCGGTCATTTCATGCCCCTTGAAATGGGTCATTGAAATGATGATATCAGCATCCACAATGGCTTTCCCGATTTTGGCCGTTTTGCAGTGGGCAAGGTTTAGTGGTATTTCAGCATAATCCGCCCCGCGGAGGCCGTCTGCTATGATTACCGGACAATCAGTAACAAGGGGATTAAAACCGTTTTCCCAGGCCGATTTAATATGGTCAATGGCATTGGACCTATGGCCCGAATAAAGCGTATTGGCATCTGTAAGAAAGGGCCTGGCCCCTTGCTTCTTAAGATATTTCACAAGAGTAGCAGCAAAATTAGGCCTGATATAAGCCAGGTTACCCGGTTCTCCAAAATGTATCTTCAAAGCAGTAATTTTCCTGTCAAAATCGATCCGGTCTATCCCGGCCTTTTTGATCAGATTCTCAAATTTCTTTAGCAGGTTCAAGGAAGGATTGGCCCTGAGATCGGTGAGAAATACAGATGACATGGACTGAAAGATTAGGGGTTTAGGGGTTTAGGGGCTTAGGGACTTAATTAGCACATTTGCATATTAGCACATTTGCACATTTGCATATTAGCACATTAGCACATTTTCAAATTAATAGTTATCGTAATTCAAAATTCTTTCCCAGATAGACCCGTCTTACCTGTTCATCATCCGCTAGTTCCTTGGCAGTGCCAGCTTTCAGGATTTCCCCTTCAAAAAGCAGGTAAGCACGGTCGGTAATTGACAGGGTTTCATGTACATTATGGTCCGTGATCAGGATGCCGATATTTTTATCTTTAAGCTTGGCCACGATTTCCTGGATGTCTTCGATAGCGATCGGATCCACTCCGGCAAAAGGCTCATCCAGCAGGATAAAATTAGGCTTCAGAGCCAGGGCCCGGGCAATTTCAGTCCTTCTGCGCTCTCCCCCGGATAACTGAATTCCAAGGCTCTTCCTGATTTTCTGCAGTCCAAATTCATTCAGCAGCGATTCCACCCTGAAACGTTGCTCCTCTTTGGTAAGTGAGGTCATTTCAAGCACCGCACGAAGGTTATCCTCCACACTAAGCCTGCGGAATACAGAGGCTTCCTGGGCCAGGTAACCGATTCCCATTTTTGCCCTGCTGTAAACAGGTTCATGGGTTATTTCTTTATCATCGAGAAATATTTTTCCTTCATTGGGCTGGATCAGGCCCACAATCATATAAAAAGAAGTGGTCTTTCCGGCTCCGTTCGGACCCAGCAATCCGGCAATCTCACCCTGTTCAACTTCAAAAGATACATCTTTTACAACAGTTCGGGTACGATATCGTTTTACCAGATTTTCGGTCCTGAGCTTCATTTAGGGATTTGTTGATTATGTGATTTGTTGATTTGTGATCTATAGATTCTACCCTGCAAGCATTTGAGCTTCTCTCTTCTTTTCAACACGTTTAGATATCAAAATGCTTACCTCATACAACAGAAATAACGGTAGAGAGACCATGGTCTGGCTGAAAATATCAGGAGGTGTAATAATTCCGGCAACCAACAGGATCACAATCACTGCATGCTTTCTGTAACGCTTCAAAAATGAGGCCGTAACCAATCCAATCCTGCTCAAAAAATAAACCAGCACCGGGAGCTCAAATAAAAGGCCACTTGCCAGTACAATGGATGTTATCAGGGAAACATAAGAACCGAGGGTGGGAACATTTTTAACCACATCGCTGATATGATAGTTGTACAGGAAATTAATAGATAATGGTGTAATTAGAAAATAGCCGAATGCTACTCCCAGGAGAAACAAAAAGCTTATATAAAAAATCGCGCCGGTTGTATGCTGCTTTTCATTCTGATACAAAGCCGGCCTGATAAAGCGCCAGAATTCATAAAAAATGAAAGGAAACGACAGTACAAGTCCGGCAATGAGACTGATTTTTATATGGGCCATGAACATGCCTGATACCTGGATATTCTGCAATTCAAGTGGTGTTCGGTTAATACAAAGATTAGGCGTATTCAGGCGGTGACCTAACTCACATAAACATACGGTTCGTCCAGAAATTCTCATCGCTGGGCGCCATCAATATTGTATCAAAAAGAAATGATTTGCCTATAAATGCCAAGATACTGAAAACTACAATTGCCAATACCGCCCTGATAATATGCCACCTTAGTTCTTCAAGATGTTGTAAAAATGTCATTTCACCCTTTTCTTCCATTACAAATTTTTTAGCGGTATATTTTAAATGTTAATTATGCTTAAAATGCCTCCGGGCCATAGCGAAATAAGAAAAAAATTATTAATTTAGTTTACAAATGTATTTAATATTTTGAGATTGGCATCAGACAGGCGTCTGGTGTTAAACCTTTTTAAAAATGATTGTTGGTGTGGAGATTTCATTGAGTGACGTTTTAAAGAAGCATTTTGGTTTCACCAGTTTTAAAGGAAATCAGGAACTTATCATCAGAAATGTACTGGCAAAGAAAGATACCTTTGTTTTAATGCCTACAGGCGGCGGGAAATCACTTTGTTATCAGCTTCCTGCCCTGATATTGCCAGGTACTGCCATAATCATTTCGCCCCTTATTGCCCTGATGAAAAATCAGGTAGATGCCATGCGAAGCTTCAGCGAGGAAGATGGCGTCGCCCATTTTATGAATTCTTCACTGAATAAGGCCTCCATTGCCAAAGTGAAGCACGATATCATGGAGGGTAAAACAAAACTTTTGTACGTTGCCCCTGAATCACTTACAAAAGAAGAAAACATACAGTTCCTGAAAAAACTGGATATTTCATTTTATGCAATTGATGAGGCGCATTGTATATCCGAATGGGGCCATGATTTCCGCCCGGAATACCGCCGTATACGCCCTATCATTAATGAAATAGGCAATGCACCGATTATGGCCCTTACAGCTACAGCCACTCCGAAGGTTCAGCACGACATTCAAAAAAACCTGGGAATGCTGGATGCTACTATTTTCAAATCCTCCTTTCGCCGGCATAATCTGTATTACGAAATCAGACCCAAGAAAAACGTCACCAAGGAGATCATAAAATATATCCGTAATAACCTCGGTAAATCGGGTATTATATATTGTCTAAGCCGGAAAAAGGTGGAAGAACTGGCAGAAATGCTGCAGGTAAATGGCATAAAAGCACTTCCTTATCACGCGGGACTTGATTCGGCAACCCGGTCACAAAACCAGGATAAGTTCCTGATGGAAGAAATTGATGTGATCGTGGCAACAATTGCCTTTGGCATGGGAATTGACAAGCCTGATGTACGGTTTGTAATTCATTATGACATTCCAAAAAGCCTGGAGGGATATTACCAGGAAACAGGCCGGGCAGGCCGTGATGGCGGCGAAGGCAAATGCATCACTTTCTATAGCTATAAGGATATCCAGAAACTTGAAAAATTCATGCAGGGTAAGCCAATTGCTGAACAGGAAATTGGCAAACAACTGCTTCTTGAAACAGTAGCCTACGCGGAATCGTCTGTTTGCAGGCCCAGGCAATTGCTGAATTACTTTGGCGAGGAAATGCCCGGCCAATGCGATAACTGTGATAACTGTCTGCATCCGAAAACACAGTTCGAGGGACAGAATGATGTGATCCTCGTGCTCAAAACCATCCTTGAAGTAAAGGAGAAATTCAAGGTAGATCACATTGCCAGTATCCTGGCAGGAATTAAGACCAGCGCCATCAAATCCTATAACCACCAGATGCTGGATAACTTCGGTGCCGGCAAACATAAGGACTTTAATTTCTGGAGCATGGTGGTAAGGCAGGCACTGATTGCCCGCCTGATTCAAAAAGACATTGAAAACTACGGCCTTTTGAAAATGGATGACAAGGGCCTTGATTTTTTGAATAACCCCTATCCTTTTCCGCTTTCTGAAGATCATGATTATTCCGATACGGATGAAGAGGAAGATAACATGATTGGACCTGACAGGCCAGGCACTGTGGACGAAGAATTGTTCAACATACTGAAAAGTCTGCGGAAAAAAATGTCGAAGCATCTTTCCCTTCCTCCCTTTGTGCTATTCCAGGATCCCTCCCTTGAGGATATGGCTATCCAGTATCCCATCACCTTTGAAGAGCTTCAGAACATTATGGGCGTTGGAGCCGGAAAAGCCAAACGATATGGCGGTGAATTCATCAAGATCATTAAAAGTTATGTTGAAGAAAAAGAAATTATCCGCCCCCAGGATATGGTGGTTAAATCAGTTATAAATAAATCAAACCTTAAGGTATTTATTATACAAAGCATTGACCGCCAGATGGATTTTGAAGATATTGCTGCTGCAAAAAACATCGACCTGTCCAGCCTTCTCGATGAAATTGAAGCCATCGTGAATTCAGGCACCAAGATCAATGTGGACTATTATATCAATAGTGTGATGGACAAAGACCATCAACAGGATATTTATGACTACTTTATGGAGGAAGCCGAGAACGAATCTGTTGAAGCTGCATTGAAGGAATTGGGCGAAGAAAACTATTCTGAAGAAGAAGTTCGCCTCATGCGAATAAAGTTTATCTCTGAGCTGGGAAATTAATCCCTTACACGTTTTTTCTCTCCTTCCACGTATAAAGGTTAAACAAACCCATTGTTGCCGATACAAGAATATATACCGGATACACTGTTTCGAACAATACGAAAAGCACGGGTTGGATTCTTTTGGCATAGAAACGCAAAAAACTACGAAGAAATAAAAAATCTACAGTGCTTTTCGCAATGAGAAGGGCAGGAAATAGCCAAATGTTTTCTCCCAGCGCCATCGCCAGAGCGGAAAGTAACAATGTTGCTGAAATCCCGAGGACAAGTCCTGCTGTGTATAGGATATCCCAATCGGTATAATACCTGCTTTTGGATGCCCAGCGGCTGCGCTGGTTAAAAAATTCCCTCATATTCAATGCACCGTTTGTTGTAACAATACCGGTCACCGATTTAAGCAACACGATCCGGGTGGCGGGATCTTTCTTGACCCTAAGCATAAAAAGAGTGTCATCCCCTGAAGGAACAGCCATGGACAGAGGATCGCCATGGGAAAGAAAAAGTCCTTTATGGAAGGCAAGGTTGGCTGCATTGCAGTATATTGGTCTGCCAGCGGCAGCGGCAGCGGCACCTGAGGCAACCAGACTGAGAAATTCAATTTCCTGGAAACGATTGAATAAACCGGGCTTCACGTCCATATCAACCAATCCGATGATCATGTCCGCATTCTGATGGCTGTAAATTGCTGAAAAAGAAGAAAGCCAGTTATCTCCCATCGTGCAATCTGCATCTGTAAAAACTATAAGGCTGAATGCTGTATGTTGTATACCCTTCAGTAAAGCGGCCTTTTTGCCGTTTTCATGCATTTCGTTTGTTAAACAATGAAAACCGGGATGTTTGCGTGAAAAATCTTCGGCAATCTGCAGGGACCCGTCATCCGAATGATCGTTAACCAGGATGACTTCCCACAGCGCCCGGGGGTATACCTGCCTATTTAAAGAATCCAGCAGCCGGGGTAATGAGTTTTCTTCATTTCTGAATGCCACTACAACGCTTATCCCGACGGATGGCTGTTTTTCTGTTCTTTCAATAGCGGGTAACTCTTTCCAGTAATGATGATACATGCCAATTTTGAGCATGTATAACAAGGTTACCCATACGCTGAATACAACCAGGAATATCATTTTCAACTATCAAACAGGCAGTTTGGAAGATCCAACCGTCAGCCATTTATCGATCTTCGCATAAAGTTCGGTAATATTAACCGGTTTGGTTATAAAATCATCGCAGCCGGCCTGAATGCATCGTTGCCTTTCTTCACTGATGGCATTGGCAGTTTGTGCAATGATCGGAATACCGGGATTGAATTTTTTGATTTCCTCGGTTGCAACCAGTCCATTCATCTCGGGCATCTGAATATCCATAAGCACCAGATCAATATTCCTGTTGTTCCTGCATAATTCCACAGCTTCCCTTCCGTCGGCAGCCCTGATCACCTCAGCCCTCGTTTGTTTCAGAAATCCTTCAAGAAATTTATAGCTGAATTTATCATCTTCGGCGATCAGGAAAAGCCTTCCTTCCCAATGATAATTAGCACGGGGATGCCTGTTCTCGATTCTTTCCTCCATTTTCCGGATTACCGGATGAAAAGGTATGGTGAAATAAAAAGTGGAACCCTCATGAAGGGTAGATTCAGCCCACATCCTTCCGCCCAGCAATTCAACCAGTCCGCGGGATATGGCCAGTCCAAGTCCCGATCCGCCATATTTCCGTGAAGGTGAACTGTCAGCCTGCATAAAACGCTCGAAGATGAGCTGCAGCTTGTCCTTTTCAATCCCGATACCTGTATCTTTTACGTAAAACAACAGGAACTTGCTGCTTTCCAGGTTATACCCGAATTCAATTAATCCTTTATGAGTAAACTTAATGGCATTCCCAACCAGGTTGGTCAATATCTGCCTGAGCCTGATGGGATCAGTACGGATATAGGATTTCTCATCGGGAAATGATTTCTTCGTAACGATGCGCATTCTTGACTTATCCCGCTTTAGCCGGCTGGTAAGAAAAGTGGATTCAACCTGGGTGAGCAGGTTATTCAATGAAATATCATCCTGTACAATATTTACCTGGTCGGATTCGATCTTGGCGAAATCAATAATATCATCAATGAGGTTGATCAGCATCTTGCCATTGCTGTTGATGATCTCAAGATATTTCTTGCGGTTCGCCGAACTGAGCGTATTGTCATTCAGCATTTCGGCAAAGCCCAGGATACCGTTCATGGGGGTCCGGATCTCATGCGACATATTGGCCAGGAATGCCGTTTTTAATTTGTCTGATTCTTCAGCCTTGTCCTTTGCCTTGATCAGTTCATATTCCAGCTGGCTCCTGTGGAGGGCCACAGATACCTGGTGTACAAAGGTTTCAATAATGTGCTTGAACTTGATAATACTTTTGTTCAGGGTGAGAATTGTAATATTACCCAGCTGCTTTTCATCCCGGGCGAGAATAATGTTGTAAATCTTGTGTACGTTTAACAATTCCTTAATCCGGTCGATTTGGGTAAAATTAATTCCGTCCATTCCGGCCTCCAGCATATCGGACTTCATGGTCATCACCATTCCTGCCTGGTCCATGACATCCTGCATGGAGTGCATAGGAAATGAAAGTTTCTTTAGTGGCCTGCCGATAATTTCCTCCACCTTTTGTTCAAAGGGCTCCAGTCCCGAAATGCTTTCCACGATAATCTTGTTTTCATCGTGATTGTAGGAAGTGACTATAACAACTGCATTTTCAAGAAAAGTTCCCAGTTTTTCAGGTATGTATTTGTAAATCTGGTCTTTCGACGAAAGACTGAGCAATTCAAGTGCAGAATTGCTCAGGAAGATAAGATTGTCGTGATAAACCCTTTCTTTGAGCTCTGCCATTTTACGATCTGAAATATCGCGCGAGTTAACTATCACACCTCTTATGGCGGGATTATTCAGCTGGTTTGAAAAAATGCTCTCTACATAGATCCATCTCTTATTCTTGTGGAGGCTCCTGTATTCCTTCTTAATTTGTCGTCCCGGATTGGCAAGGGCTTCCCTGAATGTCATTTTGATGATGGCTACATCATCGGGATGCACTGTATCGAAAATGGGTTTCTTCAACAATTCCGCCTTGCTGAAATCCAGTATTTTGTTTTTTTCAGAACTTTCAAAAGTGATCTTCCCGTTTTTATCAATGATGCTAATGGCATCTGAAGAATTCTGAAGTAATGCACTGAACTGCTCTTCCCGATCACGCAGGGTTTTTTCCATCCAGGAGCTTTCCGACACATCCCTTGATATGCCGCTGATCCCAATGATTTTTCCCTCACTGTCCCGAATCGGTGTCTTATATGTTTCAAATAAGGCAGGCCCCTTGGAAAGCTCTTCGATCTGTTCAACAAACTGCCTTTCGCCCAACCGTTTTATTTCTTCATCATTGCGTTGAAATTCCAGCGCTTTATCATATGAACAGATGTCAAAATCGGTTTTACCGATAATATCTTCCGGAGAAAGAGAATAGGCCCGGGCAAAGGCCTCATTGACCATGATATATTTTCCCTCAATATCCTTATACCAGGCAAGGAAAGGGATATTATCCAATATTATCCTTTCAAAGTCGTTATTGTTCTTTTTACCCATGGCTGTCTAAACGTGAAAACAAAAATGTCGACCCCCCCTATTCCTTCTTCCTCCTGTTGATTTCATCACGTATCAGGGAAGCCTTTTCATAGTCTTCATCCTTAATGGCCTCATCTAGTAAATCCTTCAATTCCAGAAGATTACTTTTTCTGATCTCTTCCATGAAAGAGCTATCCAAAACCTGAATATTTCTTGGTGAGGCCACCGGTTCTGCGCCAGGCTGTACAGCCGCTTCCTTCTCAAAATCAAGAATTATTCCTGCTTTTTTAAGTATGTCTTCCGTGGTATATATCGGACATTTAAAGCGCAAGGCCAAAGCAATGGCATCAGAAGTTCTTGCATCAATTTCAATAATGCGTTGTCCGTTATCACAGGTAAGTTTGGAATAAAATACCCCTTCTTCGAGCTTATAAACAGTCACTTCCAATAAATCAATATTAAAGGTATGTGAGAAATTCAGAAAAAGATCGTGGGTAAGTGGTCTGGGGGGTTTCAGACCCTCGAGTTGAATTGCAATTGCCTGTGCTTCAAAACCTCCGACAATAATAGGTATCCTTCTTCTTCCATTTTCCTCGGCCAGCACAAGGGCATATGCGCCCGTCTGTGTCTGGCTATAAGATATACCCAATACGTTGAGCTTGACTTTTTCCATTATGCCCTGCCGGTATTATTTTACAATAGTACACAAATATAATGATTTCATCCTTTCCACTTCACACCTCTTTATAGATTCTGTACATCATGGATCAGCAGAAATGATTTATTTTATTATTATTTAGGTGATTTTGTTTGTTCTTAAAGCAAACTTTTATATTTTTGCAGACCCAAAATAAAACTGTAATTTAAAATTCGATGTACGCAATAGTAAGTATAGCCGGACAACAATTCAAGGTTGAAAAAGGTAAAAAAGTGTTTGTTCACCGGCTTCCGGGCAACATTGGTGACGAAGTTAGCTTCGACCAGGTGTTACTCATCAGCCAGGATGATAAAACCAACATAGGTGCCCCCTATCTTCCTGATGCTGTAGTTCTTGCACAAATCCTTTCGCATAATCGTGGCGACAAGGTACTTGTTTTCAAGAAAAAAAGAAGAAAAGGATATCAGAAGCTAAATGGCCACAGGCAGGATTTCACCCAGATATTAATCGAAGATATTTCAGAATCAGGAGCTCCAAAAAGGACTGAAAAGAAGAAAGCAGCCCCCAAACAGGAAGCAGCCGTTACTGAAACTGCAGCCGTGGCACCTGAAAAAACACCGGTTGCAAAGGCTCCTGTAAAGAAGCCGGCAGCTAAAGCAACGACCGAAGCAAAACCTAAAAAAGCAGCTTCCACGAAAGCAGCTGAACCAAAAACCAAACCGGCTGCAAAAAAAGCACCCGCAAAGGACAAGAGCGAAAGCAAGGCAAAATAAAGATCAACAACAATTAAAAGAATATAATCCATGGCACATAAAAAAGGAGCCGGTAGTTCAAGAAACGGACGTGAATCCCATAGCCAGCGGCTCGGCATAAAAATTTTCGGAGGCGAACATGTAAAAGCAGGCAGTATTCTCGTACGCCAGCGCGGTACTGTTCATCATCCCGGCTTGCACGTGGGAATGGGCAAGGACCATACGCTGTATGCCCTGAGTGAGGGAGAAGTTAAGTATCAGCGTAAAAAGGACGACCGCTCTTACGTATCCATTATTCCCGTCAGCGAGCCTGTCAGCGAATAAGCCTGGTTTCAAAAAAAGTACTGATCTCCTGCACATAAACCGCATTTCGGCTTATTGTTCAGGGGATTTTTCTATTTTTGTACAAACCCCATTGCAGCATGCTTACACTTAACCTGATCCGTGAAAACACCGACGAGGTCATCCGCCGGTTACAAGTAAAAAATTTCGATGCCTCCAGGATCATTGAAGAAATAGTAATATTGGATAAAGGCCGCCGGTCCATTCAAAACAATATGGATGGCAAACAGGCCGAACTCAATACCACCTCAAAGGCAATCGGTGAACTGATCCGGACCAGCCGTAAGGAAGAGGCGGAGGCCGCCAGAAATAAGACATTCATACTAAAGGATGAAATTAAGGAGCTCGGAATACAGTTAAGCGATACTGAATCTCGCCTTGAAAAGGTACTTGTTGTACTGCCCAACCTGCCACATTCGTCTGTTCCTCCGGGAAATTCAGCAGAAGACAATTTAGAGATCCGAAAGGGTGGCGAAATGCCCGATTTACTTCCGGATGCAGTACCGCATTGGGACCTGGCAAAAAAATATGATATCATCGATTTCGAATTGGGGAATAAGCTCACCGGTGCAGGTTTTCCTGTATATAAAGGTCAGGGCGCCAGGTTGCAGCGTGCGCTGATCAATTTTTTCCTTGAGGAAAATGTAAGGGCAGGTTATCTTGAAATCATGCCTCCGCTCATGGTGAATGAGGATTCAGGTTTCGGAACCGGACAATTGCCGGATAAGGACAGCCAGATGTATTATGTGGGGCTCGACAATTTTTATCTTATACCAACGGCCGAGGTACCTGTTACCAATATATACCGTGATGTTATACTGGATGCTTCAGAACTGCCCATAAAAAATACAGCTTATACCCCTTGTTTCAGGCGCGAAGCCGGATCATATGGCAAGGATGTACGTGGCCTTAATCGCCTTCACCAGTTTGACAAGGTAGAGATTGTACAAATCCAGCAACCCGACAAATCATATCAAACTCTTGAAGAAATGGTGAGCCATGTGGAAAGCCTTGTAAAAAAGCTTGAACTCCCCTACCGGATTATCAAATTATGCGGAGGCGACATGAGCTTTACTTCGGCACTCACTTATGATTTTGAAGTTTATGCAGCTGCACAGAAACGATGGCTCGAAGTCAGTTCCGTGTCCAATTTTGAATCGTTCCAGGCCAACCGCCTCAAGCTCCGGTTCAGGGAAGAAGGAGGTAAGAAACCTGTACTTGCCCATACGCTGAATGGCAGTTCACTGGCGCTTCCGCGCATTGTTGCCGCTCTGCTCGAAAATAACCAGTCGGCTTCAGGGATCCGTATTCCGGGTGTCTTACAGACATATACCGGTTTCGATCTGATTGACGGACGCCGGTAACTGATGGGTCAGATAAATCAGTCAAGAGCCTACCTGTTTGCCCTGTTGACCGTTTTATCATGGTCAACCGCTGCAACAGCCTTTAAGATCGCCTTACGCGAACTGAATTATATCCAGGTGTTGTTGATTGCCAATACTGTAGCACTGGGAGTCTATGGGCTTATCCTGTTGTTTCGACATGAACACGTGAAAATTTTACCACTATCCGGGAGAGATCTTGGATATTCAGTTTCGCAGGCATTATTAAATCCTTTTGGCTACTACCTCATTATTTTCAAGGTTTATAGCATTTTACCGGCTCAGATTGCACAACCGGCAAATTTTATCTGGCCCGTGGTGCTGATGCTTCTTTCAGCACCGCTGCTCAAACAACCCATCAGATTGCCCGGGCTCCTTGCGCTTCTGATCAGCTTTGCCGGAGTAATTGTATTATCGAGCCAGGGAAACCTGGCTTCATTTCAGGATAAAAGAGCCTGTGGGAATAGCTTTGGCTCTTTCATCCTCTATTGTGTGGTCATTATTCTGGATCATCAATATAAAAGATAAAAGGGATGATGTACTTAAATTATTCCTGAGCGCCTTGATTTCACTTGTATTTGTTTTTGTCCGTGGCCGCAGCCACCGGAAACCTGTCCCTTATTTTTACAAAACCCCTGTTGCCAGCTGTATATATAGGCCTTTTTGAAATGGGTATCCCTTTTGTACTCTGGCTGAAAGCCCTTCAAATGTCGGAATCCACAGGCAAGATCTCAAATCTCATTTATCTCACCCCTTTCCTCTCGCTCATCTTCATAAATACCATACTGAAAGAGAGATTGTACTATACTTCGCTGATCGGACTTTGCCTTATCGTATCCGGAATTCTCATACAGCGTATTAAAAAACAACCTTCATAAATTATTATCACGTTTTTCTCGTTTACTTTGTATTGGAAGATATCTGCATTAACAAATCCTGTTCCATCCGGGTACTTTCTACTTATCGAATTGTAACAATTTAAATATGAGTCTACTACAAAAGTAATTTTTTTAAATATGCCAATGAGTCACGAAGGCACCAAGATCATTATTTATTTCATGTCCAAGGCATTAAGTAACCAATACTTTGTGTCTTTGTGCCTTAGTGGCTTTAAAAACCCTTTTCGGAGTGGACTCAAGTATTAATATTATTTAAACCTTGTACGGATGAAAAATCTAAATAAAATATTTCTTCTCCTCCTGCCTGCAATAATGACCATCTCATCCTGCAAGAAGGATGATTCCGGAGATCCTGAGATACAAGCAGTAAATCAGGGAATCTATGATCTGATGAAAGAAGTATACCTGTGGAATGATCATTTGCCTGCTTCAATTGATCCATCCGCATATGCCACCCCAAACGACCTGATGGATGCACTGAGATATGATGAGTATGACCGTTGGAGCAGCGTAATTACCAAAACTGAATACAACCAGTATTTTGTCCAGGGGGAGATGGTTGGCCATGGTTTTAAGCTCGGACTGGATGCCAGCAGCAAAATACGGATTGCCTTTGTGTACCGCAACACCCAGGCTTATAACCTGGGCGTAAGAAGAGGCTGGATCATAACAAAGATCAACGGTACTGATGCCACGCCATCCAATGCTTTTGACCTGCTTGGCCCTGCTGAATCCGGCCGGCATCAATACAATCACATTTATTAAAAGTGACGGCACAACAGCGGAACTCAGCCTTACCAAATCAGTGATTGCAATAACACCGGTTTTGCATTACGAGGTAATTAACCAGGGTAATTCACGCATCGGATACATGGTTTTCCAGGATTTTATTGACACCGCAAAGGTTGAACTGGATGAGGCATTTAATAGCTTTACCGCCTCGGGTATCAATGAAATGATCGTGGATTTACGGTATAATGGAGGCGGCAGCGTTGATGTTGCCGAATACCTGGCGGGATGGCTGATCGGAAAGAATCATGGAAACCAGGCATTTGTCAATTTCAGACATAATGTAAACCTCGAAAGTATGGATACAACCCTTAATTTGCCGGGCAATGCAAATGGATTGGCGTTGGACCGTTTGTTTTTTATCGCAACCCGGAATACGGCATCAGCCAGTGAATTGCTTATCAATGGAGTAAAGCCTTATATTACTTCCGATATCACTGCAGGAGACACTACACATGGAAAACCGGTAGGCATGTACGCTTTCCCCTTTACCTATTATGACTATGTGGTTCTTCCGGTTTCCTTTAAATACACCAACGCCAATGATGAGGGCGATTTTTATCAGGGAATTGCTCCCAACCTGCAGGCAATGGATGATCTCACAAGAGATTTCGGCGACCCGCAGGAAGAGAGCCTGAAGGCAATTCTTGATTATATCAATACCGGTTCCGTACAGCTTAAATCTACCCGACCGGGTATGGAAAAGATCAGGATAATTGGTCCTGACAAGGGAATCAGACAATATCAGAAAGCCTATTAAGTGAAAGACAATACTGTTATTCTGGGCATTGATCCGGGCAGCACCATCATGGGATATGCCTTAATTACAATAAGTGCGAATACACCGAAGGTACTTTTATTGGGTTCACTGGACCAGCGGAAGGTAAAAGATCATTTTGAGAAAATCGCCAGGATCTTTGATCGCACACTGGGTTTGATTGATGAATATAAACCTGCAGCGCTGGCCATTGAATCTCCATTTTATGGAAATAATGTTCAATCGATGCTTAAGCTGGGACGTGCCCAGGGTGCTGCTATTTCTGCCGCCCTTTACCGGGGTGTGCCCGTTTATGAATATGCACCCAGAAAAATAAAACAATCCATCACGGGGTATGGTAATGCTTCGAAAGAGCAGATCGCCAATTTTCTGCAGCAGATCCTGAGGATTGACCTGAAACCTGAAACACTGGATGCCACGGACGGCCTGGCAGCTGCCATGTGCCATTTTTACCAGGAGAATAATCCGGTTTCAAAGTCAAATACAGGTAAGGGATGGAGCGACTTCATCAAAAACAATCCGGATCGGGTGAGCTGATCTCGCGGATCTCTCAGATTATTATTCGCGTAAAACCGCAATTTTTTTCTCGCTGATCTCGCCGATCTCGCAGATATGCATTTATTTTCTCGCGGCTTTTTTGCTCGCAGATTTTCGCGGATTACGCAGAATATATATAGTTTTTTAAGAGAGGTCTAAGTGGAAATGATGTTAGCAACTTTAAAAAAAACTGCGGTTAAATCTGCGAAATCAGCGAGATCTGCGAGAGATCATTTTACCCATTCTCTCTCTGAAACCAGTAAATCGAATGCAATGAGATTTCTCTCTGTGCCCTCAAAGACCCGTTAAACTCAAAGCGAACTCTGTGGTTCTCTGTGTTAATATTTTGGGTAATCTCCCAATTTAACGGATTGTATGTGCTACACTGAATTTAATTTTTACAGAGCCTCAATTATCTTTTTTGCCACCGCCTTAAATTCCTCCTCCGTGAACTTCAGCTTCGGTTTTCCGAAATTGATGTCTCCCAGGTCATTGATCGGAATCAGGTGAATATGGGCGTGGGGAACTTCAAGTCCCAGTACGGCAACACCCACTTTTTTACAGGGTACTGCCTTGCCGATCGCTTTTGCAATATTTTTGGAGAATACAATCATACCGGCCAGGAGTTGATCTTCAAGGTCGAAAATATAATCTGTTTCCTTTTTGGGCACAACCAAAACATGTCCCAGGGCCAGCGGATTGATATCCAGGAAGGCATAATAATCCTCATCCTCCGCAATTTTGTAGGAAGGAATTTCACCCTGTATAATGCGGGTAAATATTGTTGCCATGACTATATTAGGGATGTTAGATTGAAATTTCTATAATTTCAAAAGGGATAACTCCTGATGGTACTTTAATTTCAACCAGGTCGCCAACGCGTTTGCCCAGTAAACCCTTGGCGATGGGAGTACTGACAGCAATCTTGCCCTGCTTCAGGTCAGCTTCATTATCAGATACAATCATGTATTCCATGGTTGCATTGTTCTTTGTATTCCGGATCTTTATCCTGTTCATGATCTGGATGTGTTCGGTGTCGATCCTTGAACCGTCCATTATCCTGGAGCTGGCAATAAGGTCCTGCAGCTTGGATATCTTCATCTCCAGCATACCCTGGGCTTCCTTTGCCGCCTCGTATTCGGCATTTTCCGACAGATCGCCTTTATCGCGCGCTTCAGCAATCTGTTTTGAAATTGAAGGCCTCTCGACACCAACTAAATGGTCGAGTTCATGTTTCAGTCTTTGAAAACCGTCTTCTGTAATATAAGAAACCTTTGTCATAACTACCTCCACGATTGATATAGCGATAAAAAAAAGAATTCCGACAATTTCGGAACTCTTTAATATCCTGATTTAAAAATATTTAATTGCTGTTTTGCCTTACAATACCCTATTTTATTCCTTCGGAAAAATAAGTAGACTAAATTAGTGATAATTATATTCTTTTCAAAATAAAAATTCAATTTACGATTTACGATTTTAGATTTACGATTTAAGTTCCTCAAATCGTACATCGTAAATCGTAAATCGTAAATTACTTTCGGTGTTTCTTCTTTTTAAAGATACCCTCGTACCATTTCTTATCGTACCGCTTATTATAGGCTTCGGCCCTTTTATCTGCCTCATCCATCCGTTTGCGTGTTTCCTTGGTCTGGATTTCCCTTCGGTGTTTGATCGTTTTCTTCCTCGCTTTTTGGTAAGCCTTCTTGTTTGCCTCCTTTACCTGCTCATTCTTTTTAGTTGCCGCGGATGACTTGCTTTGCTGGGGATAAACCTGCACTGACAGCATCAAACAGGCTGTCAAAATAAAAATATACTTACTTATTTTAGCCATTTTCGATGCTTTCAAATAACGTATAAAAAGCTATTAAACAGTGTATTATGCATATATACCGGATGACTGCTCAATATAGTAAATTTAATAATCATTACATAAAAAACGTTGATTAATATAAAATAGTCTTATCTTCGCGCCGGTTAATTGAAATTTTTATTGACTTTCAATTAATTATATTTATTAATCAATTTAAAATTTTGGTCCAGAGCAAAATCTTCTTTCCAGCGGATTTTAATTCGGATCACTGGAAATGGAGAAAAAAATGGATACATTCCTTGAAATGGGACTTGCTCCCGAATTGTTACGTGCAGTTGAAGAATTAGGTTTTACCACCCCAACACCTGTTCAGTTAAAAACGATCCCGATCATTCTGAATTCGGCCAATGACCTCGTGGTTCTGGCACAGACAGGTACCGGGAAGACAGCAGCCTTCGGTTTGCCGGTGCTGCAGCTTAGTGATATGAAATCACAGAGTTTGCAAACGCTTGTGCTTTGTCCCACGCGGGAACTATGCATGCAAATAACAGCTGATTTTGTAAAATATTCGAAATTTATTCCCGGCTTCCGGGTTGTACCGGTTTATGGCGGTACAAATATTCTTACACAGATCCGCGCCGTAAAGGATAATCCGCAGGTAATCATTGGAACACCTGGCAGGGTTATGGATCTCATCCGCCGCAAAATATTGAAACTTTCCGCTATCCGCTGGGTAGTGCTTGATGAGGCTGATGAAATGCTGAATATGGGTTTTTCGGAGGATCTGGATGCCATTTTGGCTGAGACGCCGAAAGAAAGGCAAACCCTTCTTTTTTCAGCTACCATGCCGAAAGGTATCGCAGAAATTGCAGGGAAATATATGAATTCCCCTGAGGAAGTTTCTCTTGGTAAGCGCAATGCAGGTGCCGACAATGTAAAACATGAGTATTACATGGTGCATGCAAAGGACAGGTACCTCGCATTAAAACGTGTGGTGGACATGAATCCGTCCATTTATGGTATTGTCTTCTGCCGCACAAGGATTGAAACCAAGGAAGTGGCAGATAAGCTGATGCAGGACGGATATAATGCCGATGCCTTGCACGGTGATTTGTCGCAGGTACAGCGTGATTATGTAATGAATAAGTTCCGGATCAAGAACCTGCAGTTGCTTGTAGCTACAGACGTTGCGGCAAGAGGACTTGATGTGCAGGAACTGACCCATATTATCAACTACAATCTGCCTGATGATCCTGAAATATATGTTCATCGCAGTGGCAGAACCGGTCGTGCAGGAAATAGCGGAGTATCGATCTCCATTATTCATACGCGTGAATTGAACCGGATCAAAGATCTGGAACGAATGGCAAGGAAAACCTTCGAAAGAAAAATGGTTCCGGGCGGAAAGGAAATTTGTGAAAAACAACTTTTTAAACTCGTTGACACGGTAGAAAATACCGTGGTTAACGATGAAATTGAGAAATACCTTCCTGTAATTTATAAAAAGCTCGAATGGCTGAGCCGGGAAGAATTGATCAAGCATTTCATTTCGGTAGAATTCAACCGCTTTCTCGAGTATTATAAAGATGCCCCGGATTTAAACGCTTCGGGCAGGAGCAGCGGTGAAAGGTCAGAAAGATCTGAAAGATTTGAAAGATCTGACAGGCCTGAACGATCAAGGCAATCCGATCCTGCTGCATTTACAAAACTGCATATCAATATCGGCAATAAGCACGAGTTGAATGCAGGTTCCCTCATTGCATGGGTTAACCGTCACAGTCGCGGAAAGCGGATTGGTATCGGAAGAATTGAAATCCTGCGGAATTTTTCGTTTTTTGAAGTGGACAGCGAACTGGCTACCCAGGTGGTAAAAGATCTGGAAGGCACCTCGTTTGATGGCAACCCTGTTTCGATTGAAACATCCGGTCCGTCAGCCTCTGCCCCGGAATACAGGCGGAGTGATTCATCATGCCCGTACTTCTGATTACAGGCGCAGTGATTCATCAGCCCGTGCCCCGGAATACAGGCGTCATGATTCTTCCTTATATACCCGTTCATCAAAGAGAAAAAGGAATTAACGCTTTACTCCAGCGTTTCTAATGCTTTCTCTAACGTATTGTCAATTTCCTGGATAATCGGAAAGAATCCGTCACTGTCCAGGAAATTTCTGGCAATATAGGCATCCAGCTGAATCTTCAATATCTTCCCCGAAATGCGGATATCCTTCGGATTTTCTTTTACGCCCTGCTTCTCGGCGAAAGCAATAAATTTCCGTAAAACATTCTGATTTTCAAGATATTTCACGAAATCACCGGGTGTTTTAAGTGCAGACAACACCCTGCGGTTGTCGTCCGCATAATTCAGTGAAAACCTGTATAACAGCCCCTGGTTCCGCACATCGAGATAGTAATCGGAAACGCCAAGCGTGTCAATGGGAACAAATATATCCGGCATTATGCCGCCACCTCCGTAAACAGTCTTACCTCCCGGCGTGACAAATCTCAGGGAATCCGAAAACTTATTGCTATCGGCATTCTGTAATTCGCCATGCATATATCTTGCATTGATGTCGCCATAATAATCATTGATATTCCTGCTGTATGGCTTTTGGATACTGCGGCCTGTGGGAGTGTAATACCTGGCAATTGTAAGCCGCAGAGCCGACCCGTCGGAGAGCGGTTTTTGTTCCTGTACGAGTCCTTTTCCAAATGAACGGCGGCCAACAATTGTACCCCTGTCATTATCCTGTATGGCGCCTGCAAGAATTTCACTGGCTGAAGCCGAGTTTTCGTCGATGATTACAGTGATTTTGAGATCCGTGCATAGGCCTCCGGGTGTACTCCTGTAATCCACTTTTTGCCGTGCCTTTCCCTTGGTATATACGATGAGCTCATTGCCGTTCAGAAACTGGTCGGCAATAAAAATAGCTGCATTCATATATCCTCCGCCATTTTCACGTAAATCGAGAATGAGTTTCTTCATTCCCATGTCCCTGAGTTTTGATACGGCTTCCACAAATTCTTCCTGTGTTGTGGCAGAAAACTTGTTCAGTTTGATAAACCCGATTTTGTCATTAATCATGTAAGCCACATCCACGCTGTTAAGCGGAATATTGTCACGTACAATGTCAAATCCGAGTGGTTTGTCAACATTCCTTCGCAGAATATCCACATGCACTTCCGAGCCCTTGGGTCCCCTCAGGCGACCAACAATAGAATCACTTGGCATTTTTTTGCCAGCCACAATCTCACCATTTACTTTTGTTATCCTGTCACCAGCCAGAATGCCTACTTTCTGAGAAGGACCGTTCGGAGTGGTTTGAATGACAACCAGGGTGTCATTTAAGATATTAAACTGAATGCCGATCCCGCTAAAATTGCCTTCGAGCGGCTCGTTCACCTTTTGCAGTTCAGCAGCCGGAATATATTGTGAATGCGGGTCAAGTTCCTCCAGTATTCTTGGAATAGTCCTTTCAATCAGGTCATTCTTGGATATCTCATCCACATATTCATTTTCAATATAATTGATAACGTTATCAAGTTTATTGGCCTTGGGAATGATGATGAATTTGTTTTCAGCATTTGACCCGTTGTAATAACGCCCTATCAGGATTCCAAGAATCACCGCAACGGCCAGAATTATCGGAATATAAACGGCAAGACCCTTATTTTTAATTTCCATCTGTGCTTTTTTAAATTTCTATGTATTCAACTTCTATTCCGGCTTTTTTTAACAACTCAATTCCGTCCAGTTTATGATATGGGTCGCAATAAACCACCCTTCGAATTCCACTTTGTATTATAAGTTTTGCACATTCCATACATGGTGACGTGGTAATGTATAAAGTAGATCCGTCACTGCTGTTGTTTGATTTGGCCACCTTGGTAATTGCATTGGCTTCGGCATGAAGCACATAGGGTTTTGTTTTATAATCCTCATCCTCACAAACATTTTCAAATCCTACCGGAGTACCATTATATCCATCCGAAATAATCATTTTTTCCTTGACGATCAGTGCCCCAACCTGCCTGCGTTTGCAATATGAGTTCTGAGACCAGATCCGAGCCATTTCAAGATACCGGCGATCAAACTGAACTTGCTTATCGCCATATGGCTTTACAGATTCTTCTTTTATCATTGCTGAAATGCAAAAAATTAGGCTGTTGCGTCCTTAAATCAGGGGCTACAAAGATAGTATTTATTTAATTTTGCAGAAAGCACTTATATCGATTTATATACTCCGTGCAGCAGCAATAATTTTTATCCGTCCTTATCTTGAATTTTAAACTACAATTTTATGAAAACCCGGAAAAAGAATACCCTGTCCTTTTTTACACTTCTCCTGGGATGCAGCCTATGGCTATCCTGCGCAACAGATGTACTTACGGGACAAACAGTAAAAGAAACCAGGAATTTACCTGCGTTCAATGCCTTGAAATTAACCATGTCCGCCGATGTATACCTGAGCCAGGGTGATCATCAGTCGGTTCAGGTTGAAGCCGATAAGGGTTCACTGGAATATATTGAAACGGAAACAAATGGAAATACACTCGTTGTAAGAAACCGGGAAGGGCATTGGCAAAACATGGGTCATATCAGGATTTACATTACAATGCCGGATATCACTGAAATAGAACTGAGTGGTTCAGGGAGCGTGGAGAGTCAGACACCTATAAGGGCGGCCGGGCTAAAGATCGGACTTAGCGGCAGCGGCAATGTAAAAATAAGCTCACTGCAAACACCAAAATTATCGGCCACCATTACCGGATCAGGTGACATCTACCTGAAGGGCGACAATGATCAGGCAGAAATGGATGCAACCATTACCGGCTCGGGCAGCATAAAGGCTGATGAAATGAGGGTGGCCAATGCCACTGTACATATAACAGGCTCCGGTTCGGCCAGGGTAAACGTGCTGAAAGAACTGGAAACAGACATAACCGGCAGCGGCAGTGTTCACTACAGGGGGAATCCCATGATCAATGCCCATTCCACCGGATCGGGACGTACAACTGCCCTGTAAGCTTCTAGGCTTATAGACTACTAGGCTTCTCGGGGAAATGTCTTCGGAGTTCAATATTCGGTGTTCCTTGTTCGGTGTTATTTGAACGCAAAATAATATCGAACAAGGAACACTGAACGCCGAACTCCGAAGACCCCAGACTGCATGACTGCCATTTTCTACCAACAGTATATCCCTGACGGGATAGAGGAATTGCAGAACTTTTCTACTGCCATTCCTCCTTTATAACCGTTCCCTCCAGCGACACCATCATCAACTTCACTGGGATTTTTCTCTGTGCCGCTGAAACCGCCTTGTTTACTATCTGCAGCAGTCCCCCGCAGCAGGGAACCTGCATGATCATGACCGTTATTGTATTGATATTGGCATAATCGATCATGGCAGTGATCTTATTCAGATATACATCCATGTTGGCATCGAGCTTGGGACAGGCAATGGCTATGCTTTTGCCCTTCAGGTAATGCTGGTGAAAATCACCCATGGCATATGCTACACAATCGGCAGCAATAAGCACATCTGCATTCCTGTAATAGGGTGCCTGGGGATTGATCAAATGCATCTGTACCGGCCATTGACGCAATTCAGATGTTGCACCGGCTGACTCTTCTGCAACAACAGCCGTTCCTGAAGCTGCTTTTACAGGCCTTTCGATTGTCATGGCCTTGCTGCCGGGGCAACCGCCGCCGTGCTCGTGATGATGCCCCATGGCAACCGGCCTTACATTTCCATGCACTGCATCGATAACTTCCTGTAAGGAAAATCCAAGATCTGCCTCATGTGCCCTAAGGTAGGAGACCCCTTCCTTTAAATAGGTCATTTCCTGGTGGTCTTTCAGATGTTTCAGATGCGCAATCATCGTGTTCTTGCCCTTGGGTATCATCATGGCAACCACGCTGGCTTCATCATAGGCACCTGCCTCCCTCTTTTCAATGGTTATGGCTCCCTGGGGACAATGACCTATGCAGGCACCCAGGCCATCACACATCAGGTCGCTGATCAGCCTTGCTTTTCCATCAATGATCTGAAGAGCTCCCTCATGGCAACCTGGAACACATAATCCGCAACCATTGCAGAGCACCTCATCTATTTTTACCATCTCACGTACCATATTCTGTTTTTTAAATTTATGCTTCGTAATTTTGATGTAAAAATAGGCTACCCTTATCCTGTTTTTTGTATCATATGTTACAAAGCGAATAATTATGGAAGAATTATTGACTGAATTATGTAAAACGCAGCTATTCCAGGGAATGGGGGCCAAAGAACTGAAGATTTTTTTTGAAAACAAACCCTACCGCTTAAAGGAATTTGAACGCGACTCCTATGTGGCACACAGTCAGGATGTATGCCATGATTTATTCATTGTTGTCAGTGGCTCCGTACGGGGTGAAATGTCGGATTTCTCGGGCAAAAAATTGAAAATCGAGGATATTGCCGCTCCGCGTCCTCTTGCCGCCGCATTTATATTTGGACGGGAAAACAGGTTCCCGGTCGACATCATTGCCAATGAACCGGCTATTGTCATGATCATTCCCCGTGATGTGCTGATTTTTTTACTGCAGAACAGCGAGGTCATACTGAAGAATTATCTCAACACGATATCCAGCCGGGCGCAATTCCTTTCTGGCAAGATCCGTTTTTTATCTTTCAAGACAATCCGTGAAAAGATTGCCAATTATATTCTCATGCATTCCTCAAATGATGATCATGCCTTTACACTGGATCAATCGCAGACTGAACTGGCAGACTTTTTTGGTGTAACACGGCCCTCCCTTGCAAGAACGCTGGCCAGGATGGAAGAAGAAGGCATGATCCGCACAAAAAGAAGACAAATCACCATTCTCAATCGCGAAAAATTGAATAAATTGCTACATAATTCATAATTCATAATTCCATGCAAAACCTTATTTTATCAACAACCCCAACCCTCGAGAATAAAAAAATCACCTCCTACCTGGGTATTGTAACCGGGGAAGCCATCATTGGCGCCAACCTGTTCAAGGATATTTTTGCCGGTATACGCGACATCGTGGGAGGCCGTTCCGGCACCTATGAGGAGGTATTGCGCGAAGCCAAGAACAATGCCCTTATTGAACTGGAAGAAAATGCCAGGCGACTGGGTGCCAATGCTGTGGTTGGTGTGGACCTTGACTATGAAACAGTGGGAAACAATGGAAGTATGCTGATGGTAACAGCCAGCGGTACTGCTGTAATTACTGAATAGAAGCATTTATGGACAAAGAGATTGCGGTGAAGGATGGAAAATACAGGTGCCATTGGGCAGAAACACACCCTTTGCTTACTTCCTATCACGACCTTGAATGGGGAACTCCCCTGTATGAGGATAACCGGCTATTTGAAATGTTATCTCTCGACTGTTTCCAGGCCGGGCTCAGCTGGCTGACAATCCTGAAAAAAAGAGAGGCTTTCCTGGAAGCCTTTCATCATTTTAATGTCCTGAAAGTAGCGGCATTTCCTGATAATAAGGTGGATGAGCTGATGTTAAACGCCGGTATTGTGCGCAACAGGCTTAAAATTCCGGCTGTCATCGAAAACGCCCGTCTGATCCTGAAAATACAGGTACAGAGATCCTTTTCATCCTATATCTGGCAATTCTCAGATGGAAAGATTATTTATAACCATTGGAATACATGGAAAGAAATTCCGGCCACTTCACCGGTTTCTGATGCCATGAGCAGGGATATGAAAAAAAGGGGATTTCGCTTTACCGGATCCACCATCTGCTATGCCTTTATGCAATCCATCGGGATGGTCAATGACCATGTGGCAAGTTGCTTCAGATATCCGTCAACCCTTTAGCAAGATCCGGCTGAGGCATTCATTTCAGCAATTATCTGCTCGGCCGTTTTGGTGGCATTGGGAAGCACATTGGGAGGACATTTACCAGTGATCGAAGATATCTGGAATCGCCTGCAACGTTTCCGGCCAGCTTCACCGGCTTCACAATAAAGTTTTCTATAAACTTCGGTAAATTCTGTGCCTTTCAGAATGCCATTGAATATTGGGCATGCAGGCGTTTTGGGGCAAAGATTGGTTTACATGACTAACCGGGTTGGAGATTTAAATGTATCTTAACCTTATACTATGATCGACCCCAATAAGTTACCTTTTGTGAATTATTTCACACTGCTTTTGCATTCCGCAATCATATGCAGGTTTTCGGGCTCTCCCCACCGGGGGTAAAAAGGCATTAAAGGCTTGAAAGTACGGAATTTGTCACGGGCTTTTTCGAATAGCGGCAAAGCTTTCTCAGGCCCTCCGCCAAAGAGGGAAGGTGTAAAAAACAAATTATAGCCTAAGAGAGACCATGCCCGGGGATTTTTATCATCGGCCGATGTTGCCTTATTAAGGCTTGCTTCGGCTTTGGAGGAATAGGTCATCCCCCTTAACTGGGGATTAACCTGTATGCGCGACTGATATAAAAATGCCTGCAGAACAAATATTTCCGGTTCCTTTGGATTTTTTTTGCCAGCCTTGTCAATTAAGGGTTGGGCCTTATCAAGCATGGCGTCGCGTTCCTTGTCTTCCTCTACTCTATGCGAAGCCTGAATGTAACACAATGCGGCATAATATAAGCTAAGCCAGTGGGAGGGGTTTTGCACTGAAAGGTCCTCGAAATAGACGGCAGCCAGTTTAAAATCATTGGCCGTTTTGGCTTTCCCGATCATGGCAATTCCGGAATTATAGGCGGCTGAATCAGCCAACTGCTGTGAGTGAATGGAAATGAGCATCCCATTCAATATAAGTAAAAAAATAAAGGTTCTTTTAAGGTGCATGAGGGATAAATTGAAAGGATGGATTATCGCAGAATATGCTTTTCTGCATTATAGGAAGAACGGACCAGCGGACTGCTTTCAACGATGGCAAAACCCTTTTTGATTCCCACGTCATGGTAAAGGTCAAACTGCTCCGGCCTTATATATTCATGAACAGCCATATGGTCAGCAGTCGGCCGAAGGTATTGCCCGATAGTCATCACCCTTACCCCTGAATCAAGCAGGTCGTCCATGGTTTGGTAAATCTCTTCTTCCGTTTCTCCCAATCCCAGCATGATACCGGATTTTGGTGTAATTCCGGAGCCGGAAACATACCGCAGCACGTCGAGACTGATATGATACCTGGCCTTGCTCCGTATCTGGCGGCTCAGCCTTTCAACCGTTTCAACGTTGTGGGAAATGACTTCCGGTTTTTCATCGATGATCAGTTGCACCAGTTCACGCCTTCCCTGGAAATCGGGGATCAACACCTCCATGGTGGTATCCGGATTTATTTCTTTTATTTTTCTGATGGCTGAAGACCACAGTGTGGCACCCAGATCCTCCAGGTCATCCCTGTCAACCGAGGTGATAACGCAATGTTTAACCCCCATTGTTCGTACCGATTCGGCAAGCCGTTCCGGTTCAAGCCAGTCCACAGGCAATGGAATGCCGGAAGGAACCGAACAGAATCTGCAGCGGCGGGTACAAATATTGCCCAGTATCATAAAGGTTGCCGTACCCCGGCTCCAGCATTCACCAATATTGGGGCAGTTGCCGCTGGTACAGATTGTATGCAGGTTCTGCTTTACCACGAGGTTTTTTACCATGGAATAATTCTCTCCATGGGCACGCTTCATTTTCATCCAGTGCGGCAACCGCTGCCGGGTTTTCAGATCATTCTCCACTTTTTAAAATTTGTACAAAGATAGTAATGTTGGATTTACGATTTACGATTTACGATTTGGGATTTACGATTTACGATTTGCCCGGGGGACATATGGTATTGTGGAAAACCAATATACCCTTTACAATTCCATTGCGCAGAACATAAGGCATTTAAAAAGAAGTTTTCCGGTAGGAATTATCGTCTTCTGCCTCCTCCTCCCGTGCGGCGGGAACTGCCTGATGATGGTCTGGATGCAGATGAAGACCTGTTTGATGTTGAGGGCGAGGCAGAAGTTCCCTTCGACGCATTGTTTGAAGGCGTTGTGGATGGCTTGGCCGTTGCAGATGATCCTTTCGATGCATTATTCGAAGGCGTTGTGGATGGCTTTGTTGTTGCAGAAGATCCTCTCGACGCATTGTTTGAGGGGGTCGTGGATGGCTTTGTTGTTGCAGAAGATCCTCTCGAATTATAATTACCGCTGGACTTGTTATGGTTGACTGTATTGGATGTATTCCGGCTATTATTATAATTATTATAATTATTTGTATTATGCACCACCACTGTGTTTCCATGTCCGCCATAATATCCTCCATGATGATAATAATTATTATGACGATATACACCTACTGCTACAACAGTGAAGGCTGCAAAGTAAGGAGGATAAACTGCATAATGATACGGTGGATAATAGGGTACATACACAGGGGAATATACATACTGCACAATGGGTGCCTGTTCAACCACAACAACGGTCGTAGTTGCCGGGGCTGCAACAGTGACAGTTGCAGGTGCAGCGGCAGGAGCCTGGGCAGTGGCAGCAGCTGGTGCAGTAGCCTGTTCATCAGCAATATATCCCGGATTAGGCGTTGCTGCGGGCGCAGGGGCCTTTGGCTCAATTACATAATTTTCACCGTATAATTCCTTGTCTCCCACAATCTGCATGGTAATTTTTTTATCCTTGTCTTTGGAAACCAGTATGACAGCAACGTCCTGGATTTCCTTTTCAGTTACATCTACCTGGAGAATAAATGTAAAGTCATCCCCATCCTGCTTAGTGACCACCTTGATAAAATCAACCTTGTTATTAAGGTCCAAATCCAGGTTATTGATTCCTGTCTTTTCCTCATTTAGTGTTTTTTCAAAATCCTCGATGGTCTTTGACTTTTGAAACAGATCAAGAGCAGCAAAGAGATCCAGGTTATCACCGGGCAGTCCCAATAAAGCCGTATCATTCGTTGCCTGATCTCCCGTTTGTGAAAAAACAGGTAAGCTTAACAAGGTCAGTCCGATTATTAAAAAATATATAAGGCTGTTTTTCATATTATTATGATATTTGTGCTAATGAATCCTTGTCCAAAATAACAACAATTAAAGACAATAAAAAAATGTGGACAACTATACCAGGCATTTAAATCCGCGAGATCTGCGAGAAAAGCTTCATGGTGTTGTGAGAGATAGCCAAAAATTTTAACACAGAGGAACCAGGAGGTGTGTTTAACTGGGCTTGGAGGTCACAGAGAGGAATCTCACATTGCATTCGATTCACCGGTTCCAATGTTAAAATACGGACAATGATTTAGATTTTCTCTGCATTTCTCTGTGGTTCCCCCTCTGTGCGCTGTGTTAAAAATCATGCGAGCATGCATGCCTCAAAAATTAAATCCCACCCTGATTACCGGTCCGAAAGTATTTACATCATAAATAAACCGTTCCTTATCCTCTCCCTTATCATAATCTATCGACAGGATCCTGTAACCCGCTGTCAGCTGAAAGAACCGGGTAAACCTATAACCCGCATAAGCCTGCAACTGCCAGGTCAGATCGGAACCGGCTCCAAAACCCCCTACATCTCCCCTGAACTGGAAAAGCCATTTATCCTTTATATCTGCAGTGACCCTCGTTATCAGGATGGGATCAAACCATGTTTTTGACTGATCCGCGACAAATTCTTCCGTTCCAGCAGGAAACACATTACGGCGGACGGCCGCTTCAGCTCCCAGGTTATTTAGCCGGCCACCTGCCCCGACTTCAATAAAGGAGGCAACGCGGTATAAAATAGCGGGTTCCCAGATGAATTGTTTCACGGTAACATCGCCGGAGTGTATGATTGTCCCTGGAGTAACTTCCTGGTTCAGCTTCATGTAAACAAGATCCGATGCGAAGGCCCATTTGTCGTTTTGAACTTCAAGGTACAACATGGCAGCCATTTGAAGCTTACTGAAAATATCACCCGGATTTGCCTCCACAGGAACGGTAAGTTCATCTGCAATCCCAGTCTCACCATCCATATAGGGAAACATAAGATATATGTCTGTGAGTACATGCCATTTTTTCAGGCTATCCCCCGTTTGCGCTGAAACGGAATTTGATAATAAAATCATACTTAAAATAAAAACGCTCTGTCTCATATAATTCTTTTTGTTCATAGGATTTTCACTTCTTCAATTTCACCCGGCTCCCAGGACTTGTTAAACAAAGGCTCCAGCGGATAATAAAGGCGCAGGATCATATGCCATCCTTTCCCCGGCCTGGTCTGCACCCAGTTACATTCCTTCCCTGCCGGCACTTTTGGACTAAACCACACATCCACTGATCCATCCTCATTGATTACAAGTTTTTTACTGTTGCTGTGCACAGATGGCCATAACTGATCATTCCGGATGATTAAATTGGTCGTGTTTTCATAGACAATCACTGACCAAAAGTCACTGGCAGGAATTCCATGTTTAAGCTGCAGTTTATAACATTTGGCCCCTTCTAACTGACGGCCTGCAGCATCCAGGGAAAATATGTGTTGATATTCCTGTTCCATTTTTCCGTCCTCATTAAAATAAAGGAGCATTGAACTGATAAGCGATGACAATGAAGGAGATATTGATTTTCATAGTTGATTTTTTTAATTTGCCTGACGTGAACGTGAAAGCATCGCACCGGAGACATTCCGGACCCTGAATCCATTCTGTAACAGGATACGTGTGGCATGGTATGCTCGCTGGGCAGACCGGTAAATAACATTGATCTCCCTGTCCGATGGAAATTCATTGTAGAGGGAACGAGGTTTTGGAAGCGGGATATTCTGCGCACCCGGGATTGATTCTGCTTCGATATCAGGAGTATTATGCACATCGGAAATAAAACCTGGGTTAACGTTTTTCCTGTGAGTGATCGGTATGTCGCCATGTACGACGCCGGCAGCCATCATCCCGGCGAAATTTTCCGGATATTTTGCACTCCCGTAAGGCGGGGCATATGATAGTTCAGCCTCTTCAAGATGGCTATTGGTGCCGCCCATTTGGATGGCCATAGCATATACATCGATCCGTCTGGTTACTTCTTCCTCACCCACTATCTGGGCTCCCAGGATAAGTCCGTTTGATTTCCGGAACAGTAGCTTTATTGCCAGCATTTTCGCATCCGGATACCCGGTATGTGAATTCGGATAAATGTAAATTTTCTCGAAATCATTGTCTCCCATACCCTCCAGGATTTTTTCACTGAGCCCGGTCTGAGCAACTGTTACTTCGAATATTTTGCATATTGACGTCCCTAGCGTTCCCCGATATCGTGAATTGCGCCCGGCTATCACATCCGCTGCACACCGCCCCTGCCTGTATGCCGGTCCGGCCACTGGTATGAGCGTCCATTGCCCGGTAACGAAATCCCTGACCTCAGTGGCATCCCCCACGGCGTAGATATCAGGATTGGAAGTCTGCATATGTTCATCTACACGGATACCTCCCCGTTGACCGATCTCAATACCCGCCATCTTAGCGAGATTGGTTTCGGGCCTGACCCCAATAGCAAGGAATACAATGTCAGCGTGATGTTTTTTACCGGATGCGGTTATGACGTTCAGACAGCACGCTCCGGATTTCTCGAATCTTGTCACACTGTCATTAAGTTCAACATGGATGCCATGTTTTACCAAATACTTATCAACGAGGTGTGCCATTTCCGGATCAAGCTGTGTCATGAGCTGATTTTGCTTTTCAATCAAAGTAACCTCAAGGTTAAGACGGACAAGGTTTTCAGCCATTTCAAGGCCGACAAAGCCTCCACCGACAACCACTGCCTGTTGGGGCTTCATGGCCGTCCCAAATCCGGTACATGAATTCAATCCCTCCTTATCTGATGTACCTCGGTTAAGCCATTCCCTGATAATTCCGGCATCGGGTACAGTTTTAAGGGAAAATATTCCGGGAAGATCACTCCCCGGAATATTCGAAAATACCGGCATTGTGCCGGGAGAAATCACCAACTTGTCATATGTTTCAACAGTGATTTTATCGGTCTTAATATTTTGGATTTGTATGGTTTTGTTTTTTGTTGAAATGCCGATCACTTCACTGTTTGGTCTGCAATCAATAGCGAACATATTTTTAAAGGACTGTTCTGTGGCATGCGGGAGACTGGGTTCATTTTCAATTATACCCTCCACATGATAAGGCCATACACAATTGTCACCGAAAACATAGGATCCACCTTCCAATAACAAAATCTCTGCTTTTTCATCAAGCTTGCGGAGTCGTGCCGCACATGATGCACCACCCTCTGCTCCGCCAACAATGATTATTTTCATGATCTATTTTTTACCCTTTATTGCCTTACTATTTTCAGCTTAATCCATTCAGTTTAAAAATGATCCCCAGAAAAAGCACTACCCCAATGAAGGTCACCACACCTGAGATGAACAATGCATACCGGGCACGTCTGACATCAAATTGTCTTCGGTAACTCTTAATGGTTTCCAGGTTTTCAATTGTCCCCAGAACCAGTGAAAGGATACCCAGGCCAATCATGAGCAAGCCAACCACTTTTGGGCTCGAAATACTGGGAAGGGTCTTGCCCATTGCCTGGAGCTGTTTACTTTGAATATCGAGAAACTTATAAATAGTGAACCCGAAACTGATCAGCGACAGCCCCGTGCGTACCCAGGCCATCAATGACCGGTCAGCCGCCATGAGTGTTCTTTCCACGGCCATATCGGTGTTGTCTTTTGCCAGACCGCGCTCTTCACCCTCCGGTTCTGTGTGCGATCCCTTTTTTACATTTTTCGTATTCATTTCCCTTTATAATCTTTGCTCATTTATACCTTACGATTGATTCACCTGACTCATCCCGGGAATCAGCATTTTCCCGGGCGCGATATTATAGGTCCATGGCAATCCCGAATTTTTCCAACCATTGAAGAGCCTCTGACCCAGAAAAACACTTTCGGGAGTAGTAACCATATCGCCCTCAATACCATCGGTGATGTTATATACATTTTTAAATCCTGCTTCGGCAAGCAGGTTAACAGCCATTGCACTGCGTCCGCCCGATCTGCAGGTAACCAGAAGGATGTCGTTGGAACCGGCAATCTGCTTAACCAGGACAATAAAATCCGGGTTCAGTTTCATTGGAAATCGCTGCTTTTCCTGGTCCCATTCATAAATCTGAAATAATAAAGGGATATTCCACGCCATATCGGGGTGTCCAATGTAGAGAAACTCTTCAGCTGTTCGGACGTCAATAATCTTTACTTTTTCAGGATCGGTTTTCCAGGTATCATAGGCCTCCTTTGCGGTGACATAAAGACCCAGGGACGTCTGTTTACCTTTTGGGAGCTCAGGTTTTGCTAACAGTTCATTCATATTATAGCTTTTTGCAGGATATAATTGGTGTTTTTACTATTAAGGGAAAGGCATGGAGAATCATGCCTTCCCCAAAATCCAGTTTTAGTCCTAGCCCAGTCTCGGTCCTGAGGCCAATGTTCCGGCTGCCTGTGGAAGCTTTGAAGTAGTTCTTTTCTTCCATTCATCTTCAAGTAGTTCCCTGGCGGCCTGCTCCAGGAATTCAGGTGCAGCCCATTTGTGTACGTCAAAATTGTTTTTGATATAACCATGGCTCAGCATGAAATCCTTTCCAATTTCAACAGAAACCAGGTTCTGGGGGGACAGGTTGGGTACCATATCGATGTGTTTAATGCCCTCGTATGTATCCTCAACGTCCAGATAAAAAGTCTGTTTATCAAGGATTGCAGCTGCAGCGTGTTTATGCTCGTTTGCCCACCGGCCTACCTTGATCATACCCTTCAGGAAGGTGACCACGAGCTCGGGGTGTTTCTCAGCCATCACATCCGTGCAGGTAATGGCGGCAGGGATATTGGCCACCTGGAGGGTCCAATCCGGATACCTTGACAGGTCTTCAATAGCTTTCATCTGGCCTGTTGCTTCCTGAAGATGCTGGAAGGGTTTGCTTTGGGTATAGATCGCATCTACAACGCCTTTCAAAAGGGCTGTTTCCAGGGGACGGAAGGCCAGGTCATACTTGTGATTCCTTTTCAGCCACAATTCAGACGGGTTTTCCATCGGGTCCAGCATTTCCGGATTGTTATACCAGTCATCTGCATAGGGGAATTCAACAATCTCCACATCGGCACGGGTCATGCCGTTCATCCGCAGCATCAGTTCAATGCCTTGTTCTTCCTGGATGCGCCACCAGTCGTTTTTGATCTGGTTCATGCTTTTTGACAAACCTATTTTTTTACCTTTGAGCTCAACCATCCGGTAGATGTTATCCCTGGAGCGGACCATCATACAGCCACCTTCGTGCGGTGCATGGGTAACACCCAGGAGCCTGGTCCTGCGGATATCGGCCTGAACATGTATAGGAGGGAACAAACCGCCAAAACGGATCAGGTTATCGAGGTTGTGTATGTAATGGGGATACCAGTCATTCTCCCTTACGGAACGAATAAAGCCGTATTTTACCCCGATCTTTTTGTATTCCTCACGGGTCCAGCCCAATTCCTGGTCAACATTGCTGGCAGATACAAGGGGACAATTAGTGTAATATACCTCTTTCCAATTCAATGGAACGGTATTTAATTTGGTGTTTTTAAAAGTTGTACTTTTTACTTCTTCTTTGGCCATAATCTTTTGTTTTTAAGGTTTATAATTTTGTATGTTGGAAGTGTATTGCATTGTAATCAATTATTTCTTCCATTATTTTTGCGAACTAAGTTTTAACTTGGGAACGCTTTGTTTCAAAGAACATGTGCAGGATCAGATTCTTCCTGTTCTGACAATATCCCATGTTTCAAGTTAATTACTCTAATACCTGAAAAGAACCTGTAAGCCAAAACCAAAATTACTGCCAATAAACACAATGCCCTATACTTAATAATAGGTAATTACGTGCCTGGACCATACTCATAAGTAAGTATTTTCTGCTAAATCAGTGTCGACATTTCTATAATTACCAGGTCATAAGTTATCAATCCATTACGATATGGATATCCCAATCGTTTTTAATATTTTAATTACATTCATTTTAGTATTTTTATCCGGTTTTGGAAAACCTTTTATTTTATCGAATCCATGATAAACACTTCATCCGATTATAATTTGTTTTTAAAGTTTATAGAGAAATTTACGCCTCTGGGATTTAAAGGGATCAATCCAAATGATCCATTGCTGCTTGAGTTGGAACAAATGACCGAATTGAACAATCAGTTCTTTCATGTTGCCGATCTGATACAGGCGAAAATAATATGGGCCAGCAACAGAAGCACGCCGATGATTGGAGTTGCTCCTGATGAGTTGAATGCATACCACTTTATGGAAGCCACCCACCCCGATGATCTTCAAAAGCATACCCTGGGCAGATCGAAAATGTTTAATGTAGCCAATGATCTTTATATAGCAAAAAAAGGCGCCACTTTGCTGTCCATTAATATAAGGATAAGAAATGCCATGGGAGAATATCCCGATTTACTGTTTCAACTGTATTTCTTTTACAATAACCAGTACAAAACAGTCTTTCTGTTTCAGGTCCATACCAATATGGATTCATTCAAAAAGAGAAAAAGTGGCTATCATTATTATGTTGGAGAGAATTTATCTTATTTCAGATTTCCCGATGATGAATTGTTGGCTATGGGTAATCCGTTATCAGACAGGGAGTTTGAAATTGTCAAACTGATATCTGAAGGTCTCAGCAGTACACACATTGCAGATAAGATTTTCCTTAGTACCCATACTGTCAATACGCATCGCAGGAATATTCTGGAGAAAACCGGTAAAGCGCATATTTCAGAAGTGATTTATGATTTTCAGCAGAAAAGACTGCTCTGAGAAACCCTGCGCTCTGATCCGGTGCGTCTCCAGCGATCCCCTACTTCACCATGGAATAGCCAAGTTGCCTCATTACATCTGCCTCATTATAGAATGTCCGGCTGTGCACAATTTTGCCATTTTCAATCCGGTAAACCACATTCACCCAAACATTAACAGGTCCGCTGCCATCCTTGAATTTTATGGTAAGATAGGCCCAGTTCAACACCCAGTCCCCCTGGGCTTCTCCTTCTGATACTGTCATTGCCAGCTCTTTATGCCGGGTATAATGAACCGATTCATATAGATTTTCTACCAGGTATTTCCAGTTCAGTATAGCCCCTTCTTTATTGATAGAATCTGTGACTGAAGGGCCATATCCCATATAATTATCCGCCAGCAGGGAATCCATGGCCATTACATTCTTTGTTTCCACAGCTTCCATGTATCTTTGAGCAATAGCCAGGTTTGCTTTTTCCTTCTTTTCTGCTGATGAGGTACAGGAGGAAAGGCCAATGCATGCAATTGCAAACAGTATGATTTGTTTCATGATGGTTTTTTGTTTTAATTGTTAATGACTTTTTTGAATCTTTCAAGGAAAACCAATTGAGGACACTATTTAACTGTATACCCCTTCCCCTCAATACATACTGAAAACGCCTTGGTAAAGCTGTCTTTCATCTCTTTTTCCTTGGCAGCCACATCCGCCTGGGCCTGCTGATTTTGCTGGGCTTGTCCCTGTTTTCCGGCCTGGCGTCCTTTCATAGCGCCCGCTGTAGCCCCGATGGCTGCCCCTTTTCCCGCATCCCCTGCAATTGCTCCAATGGCCGCACCGGCGGCAGCACCTTTTGCTGCACCCTTTACAGCACCACCGGTAGGACCGGTCTGGGCTGGCGGAGCCTCAACCTTGGGCAAATTCAACGGGTCAATTCCCGATTGTTCCACAGCCCACATATAACAGTCAAACTCATCTTTCTTTTGCTGCTGCTTTGTTTGTCCCTTTGCAGGAAAAACATATAACTTCAGCCCGTTAGAGATCTGGTTATAGGTCATTTTTGAAGTATCCGGAATAGTAGGTGCTGTCTGTGCACCAACCTTCACTCCTGCGACCAGGAAAATCACCGGAAGGAAATACCGGACAACTGTAATACATAAAATTTTTGGCATCATTTCTTATGGTTTAGTTGATATTTAGAATTATTGGAATATAATGAGGTTGCCTGAACTATTTAGGGATCGGATCATATCATCAATTCCACGGTAAATTTATGACATGCCAAATCTCCTCACAATACCGTTTATTGAGTATTTTTTAATAATTTTGCATGCCACATGGAAAAACCTTTACTGTCTTATGATGACTGATTCTCAGGATTACAATCTGTTTTACAAGTTTATTGAGACTTTTTCCAGGGATGGTTTCAAAGGTATGGATCCCCTTCATCCGCTTATGGTCGATCTGGACAGGATGATGGAAGAAAACAATCAATTCTTTTATGTTGGCGATATTTTGCAAATGAGGTTCCATTATGTAGATAAAAGATCGCTGAATATAATGGGAATTGATGCAGAGGAACTGAGTCCCTATCATTTTTTTGAGGCTACCCATCCGGATGATATGCCGAGGCACACTCTCGGAAGGGCCAAACTGTTCAAACTGGCACATGATCTTTACATGGCTGAAAAGGGAACCATCCTGTTTTCAACCAATTTTAAAATCCGAAACCCGCAGGGAACTTACACCGAGTTATTATTCCAAATGTATTTGTATTTCAGCACGATTCCCTATAAATCAGTTTTTTTGTTGAAAGTCCATACCAATATTGACTGGTTTAAAAAAAGGAAATACGGGTATCATTATTATATAGGAAATAATCTTTCCAATTTCAGATATCCGGATGAAGAATTACTGGCCCTGGGTAACATATTGTCAAACCGCGAAATGGAAATTGTGCGGTTGATAGAATCCGGACTGGTTACAGAACAAATAGCGGAAAAACTTTTTTTGAGTCCGAATACGGTAAACACCCACCGGAGAAATATCCTTGAAAAGACACAAAAGCAACATATTTCAGATGTAATTTATGATCTCACCGAGCAGGGATTGATGTAATTTACCTTCTTGTCCGCCATCAACTCAGGATGGGGATCGCCGGTTTTCTGAAGCTGCCATTGCAATAACTACAAGCGTCCAGGCAGGGAATAATTGAATTGCCGGAATAACTTCAACGGCAAGTGCGACCATCAAAGGCCACCGGAAACCCAAAACCATCAACAATGCAGCAGCTGTTGCAGCATCCAATAACCATTGCAACGGGGGAAATAGAACTACGCCAAAACCGAGGGCGTCAGAAACCAGGGCAATCAGAAGGGCCCACCGCATGCGAGGTGATCTAAAGCCTTTCACGGATTCTGAAATTCAATTGAGCTTTCCACATTAACAATCCGAAGGATATGTGTTTGTTTCTTTCCATGTTTCATATCTATTGTTAGCCTTTCAAATTCTGTACCATCTTTCAGTGATGGGAACAATTTCATAATTTGGATGTTGTACCTGCCTATGAATTGCAAAATTCACTTGTGGAGTCAAGAAACCACTGAAAAAAAACAGGGCGTCTTCTGAAAAGCCAGATGAGTAAGAAAAAACTAAATCCATTCAAAAATGAAATTCAAAATTTTAAATCCCGGACTACCTGTCGTCACAATTTGCCTTCTCCTTTTTGCATTTACAGGAAGCTTTGCGCAGACTCAAAAAGAAAATCCGTCTGCAAGTGGAAAAGTAGAGATTGCATCCCCCGAGTATGCGGAATTAGCTAAAAAAGCGCTCACTTACCTGACACAATTGGATATCGATAAATGGGCATCCATGCTGGCGGATGATGTTGAATACAATTTTCCGGACGGCGATGAAACAACCCGGACAAAATTAAGCGGTAAAGCAGCCGTACAGGGATGGTGGAGCAACTGGGTAAAAACATCCGGGGTCAAGTCAATGACAATGGATAAAGCTGTTTTTATTCCCTTGAATTCTTTTGAAAAAAATCCCTCTACAGGATTAACCGGTGTGAGTGTTATTTCGTATTATTCAAATACCCTGAATATTAACGGAACTCCGGTGAAAGTGCGGATGAATTTTACCGCCCATTTCAACAAGGATAAATTGATCGATCGCTATTACACCTACTATGACAGAACGCCGATTGTAGCCGCCATGGGAAAAAATATACTGGAAAAGAAGAAATAACCGGGTAGAGTAATAGTATCCACCATATTAAAACAGAAAGCCTCTCAAACGAAACTTTGAGAGGCTTTTATTTTGTACCCGGAGCCGGAATCGAACCGGCAAGGGAAAAATCCCACTGGTTTTTGAGACCAGCGCGTCTACCTATTCCGCCATCCGGGCATCATATCCATGGAACAGGATTGCGAAGATAAATAAATGTTTTAATCAAGCCAAAATATACTGATGTATATTGTCACAAATTATCGTCCGCGTTATCTTTCCGTAACCGGATCGTACCATCCTCCGGCCGGAGACAGTAGTATCTCTGCTTCCGGCGGTCCCCAGGAAAGCAGATTATACGGGTAAACCGGGGTGTCCGCTTTAAGATACGGGTCCACAATCCTCCAGGCTTCTTCCACATAATCCTGCCGGGCAAACAGGGTTGCATCCCCGTCCATCGCATCGGAAAGCACCCGCTCATAGGCATCTTTTTCTTCCGGGTACGGCAGTGGTCTTCCGTTTACCTCGGTGGGAACAGCCACCATTTCCTCCCCTGCAGCCATGATATTCATTCCGAAGCCTACATTCACATCCGGACTGATCCGTAACCTGACATAATTGGAGGTCACAGCGATAGGGGAATAGGCCGATGGCAGGCGTTTAAGCCGCACCAATATCTCAGTACAGGTCACCGGAAGGTTTTTTCCTGCCCGTATATATACCGGAACACCCTCCCAGCGGGGTGATTGAATAAACAAGCGCATGGCCGCAAAGGTCTCCGTTTTTGATCCCGGCCTAACACCTGCCTCCGAAAGAAAACCCCTGAACTGACCACGGACAACATCCTTGGCAGAAAGGGTTTCAATGGACCGAAGAACTTTGACTTTCTCATCCCGGATGGATTCGCTGTCGCGCCCCTTCGGACAATCCATGGTAAGGTTTGCCAGTACCTGGAAGAGGTGGTTTTGCATCACATCCTTTATTGTACCGGTCGCATCATAAAAAGCTCCCCGGCCGTGGATGCCAAAATTTTCCGCCATGGTGATCTGGATGCTTTCTATGTGATCCCGGTTCCAGAATGGCTCAAGCAGGGAATTGACAAACCGGAAAAACAGCATATTGTTTACCGGTCTCTTCCCTAAATAATGGTCGATCCGGTAAATTGAGCTTTCAGAAAAGGTACCTGACAAAATTTCATTGAGGGCACGGGCTGAAAGCAAATCAGTGCCAAAGGGCTTTTCCACAATAATCCGGGCTCCCTGCGCACAACCTGATTGTCCCAGGTGACCGACTACCGTGCTGAAAAGTGACGGAGGAATGGCCAGGTAGTGGGTCGGACTTGTGCATGCACCGAGTTTTTTCCTGATTTCCCGGAATGTTCCGGGATCATTATAATCACCATCTACATACTGCAATAGTCCTGAAAGCCTCCCAAAAGCTTCTTCGTCGGGTTTGCCATACTTCTCAATGCTTTCCCTGGCCCTTTCCCGCAACTGTTCCAGTGTCCATCCGGCTTTGGCAACTCCGATAACCGGAATGTTCAGGGTTCCCCTGGCAGCCATGGCATGCAGGGACGGGAATATCTTTTTATAGGCCAGGTCACCGGTGGCCCCGAAAAATACCAGCGCATCCGATTTTGCAGAGTTTATCATGTTCTTCCTATTTCACGGTTTTTTCATGATGCCCTCCAAACTGGAAACGCATCGCAGATAATAACTTGTCCTGGTAATCCGATTCCCCCCTGGAATAAAATCGGGCGTAAAGGGCAGTAGTTAGTACGGGAACCGGCACTGCCTCATCAATGGCCGCGTTAATGGTCCATCTCCCCTCACCTGAATCAGAAACATGCCCTGCAAAATCCTTCAGGCTGGCATCTTTGGCTAGTGCGGTGGCCGTCAGATCAAGGAGCCAGGAAGAAATAACGCTCCCCCTTCTCCATACTTCCGCAATATCCGCCAGGTTGAAATCATACTGGTAGTTCTCCGGAAAACGCAGCGGTGTTGTCTCCGCATCTGTTTCATGTTTTATTTTGCCTATGTTCGCGGATTCCAGGATCCCCATCCCTTCGGCATAAGCGGCCATCAGGCCATATTCAATTCCATTGTGCACCATTTTTACGAAATGCCCGGCACCGTTTGGTCCGCAGTGCAAATACCCCCGGTCGGCAGTTCCCTTGTTTTCCTCTCTTCCCGGTGTCGGTGCTATATTTCCACGGCCGGGTGCAAGCGTGGCAAAAACCGGGTCGAGATACTGAACAACTTCACTTTCCCCGCCGATCATCATGCAATAGCCCCGGTCCAGGCCCCAGACTCCCCCGCTGGTTCCGACATCCACATAGTGTATTCCTGCAGCTTTTAATTCCTTTGCCCTTTTCAGGTCATCAACATAAAAGGAATTTCCCCCGTCAATGACAATATCATCCATTTCAAGAAAAGAACGCAGACTGGCAAGGGTATTGTCGACTACTGCGGCAGGCAGCATCAGCCATACCGACCGCCTTTTTCCCAGCAGGTTGCAAAATTCTTCCAGTGAACCGGATCCGATGGCGCCCTCTTTCACCAGGTCATCCACGGATTGTACCATCCGGTCATATACCACGCATTCATGACCTCCCCTGATCAGCCTGCGCACCATGTTTGCACCCATTCTTCCCAACCCGATCATTCCTATTTTCATACTCTTTCAATTTTAATTTCACTGTTTTCCATCTTAAACAAATTTCAATGAAAATCTGTCTATAGCCACCGGTAATTTTACAAACCTTTCCCCCACCTGTATTGCCAAACCAGTCCCACTGCATCATAATCGGTTCCTGTTCGCGTAGAAACGCCGGTACTGGCACTTAGTTTCAACGAATGATGGATATTTAACGGAAGTGCAAAGGTAAATCCTAACCGGGTGTTTTTGTGCAGATCGTTCCCTTCGACGCCTTCAAGCGTTGTGGTTCCGCCCCAGTAATAGGTGCCGTCCACGGCTGCCCATATCCCTTTCTTGAATGAATAACTTGCATGCCCCTGCACAGACCCGATAGGAGCCTGGGATCTTGTCTTGCCCTTGTAAAAATCATAATTGACAGTATAAAATGTCACCCCCGTGGCCATCTCGAGCGAGAGGGGACCAAATCTTTTTGAAATACCCAGTTCCGGTTTGAACGAATACCGGTTTGTTCCGATATTCACCAACCTTTCCGGATCATACTGGCCCAATGGAAAATATACCTGCAAACTTGCTCCCATGACCAGATCCTGCGTGTAATTCCTATATTCCGACAATCCCAGGGCCGGAGCTCCCAAAAAATTCACGGTTATCCGAACCCTTGGATCTCCCAATCCTGAAATATCGCGATATACCGGCTGGCCATCAAATTTTGCAGAACCGGATAGCCAGACATAGGGCATGATCATGTCAATTTTACCGGACATGCCTGCAATTTTTATAGAACGTGCGTAGGCGAATACACTCCCATGTATTTTAAACCAGGCATCATCCAGCGGAACGGCTGGATCGAATACTACACCCCCCTCTGAATAGGCATATCCTGCAGCAAGAAAATTCAGTCCCACAGGAATATTAGTATATGCCCGGGGCTCAAGATCCTGGCCCCGGATCAACGCATCCGGTAAAAGAAAAATGACCAAAAAACAAAGGATGATGGGCCCGAATTTATTGTTCAACATTTAAATCAGGTTGATTATAGATGTTTTTTCCCGTGGGTTTTACCCACGGTTATTAATATTTCGCCACATTCGTGGCTCAAAAAAAAAATTAGCTTATTCTGCCTCATTCATAATTTCTCATTCATAATTTATAATTTCTCAATAAAGCATCCCCTTCACTTTCGCTGTCGAAATGATACAATTTGGCAATGGTGATCCTCTTTGCAAGCATACTCCCTGCAATACTCGCAAGAAGCGCTCCGGCCACCGGACCTGCCAGGTAGATCCAAAATCCATTCCATTGTCCGGAGATTACTGCCGGACCCAGACTGCGTGCAGGATTGGTGCTGGTTCCTGATATGACAGCCTCCAGCGGCACCATGATTGCATAAAGAAATGGAAACATAAATGGAGTGAACCGGCGGATCTGGCGGAATCCTATGAATACAACCAGAAGCAGGACCATTGTAAATGTTGTGATCACTTCACCCAGGAATACGGTCCCCATAGAGTAGTCCTCCCCCGGAAGCGTGGCGCCGAATGCTACGCTACGGCCCATCAGTCCCCAGAGAATCAAGGGAAGGCAACCCACAATCGCGCCGGTAAGCTGAGCCAATATATATGTAATGGCAAGGCGTCCCTCAATCTTGCGGAACAACCAGAACACCATTGTAACGGCGGGATTGATATGCGCCCCGCTTAGCTTTCCGACAGGGGATAAAGCGATTGATGCGCCTATTGAACCAAAAAGGAAACCGGTGATTACCTGTCGGACTTTTACGGCTGGAATAAGCAAAGCCATGGGACTGCCAGATCCAAACATAAAAATTACAAGCGACAGGCCTCCCAGCAATAACAGGGCCGTACCAAAGAATTCAGAAACAAAGAACTTCGTTCGATATTTCAGATATTTTGCGTTATTCAAATCATTCATATCCTTCATGCCGCTGATTAAGTCAAATGTTCACAGCAGGTTTCAATATCCTTGCTGAAGTGATCAGCTTTCGTTTCCTCTTTTCTTAATTATATTTCTGAAAACTGAATTACAACTTTGATATCATTGGGCTTTCTCTCGAGGGCATGCATAAAATTCTCCGGTTTTTCCCGTCGGGTGATCAATTTGGCCAGCCACTTTTTGTCTGCTTTTGCCAGGGTTTGTCCGGCCCTGAACCACTGGCGCTTGTTTGCATTCACACTGCCCACGATCACCGTGTTCCGTAAAACCGCGGCAGCGGCCATATCCGCCGTACCGGCCTTTGTCATATGTCCGCCATGACCTACGCCAGTCAGGCATAATATCCCGTTTGCACCCAGCTTTTGAATGCAATCCTCAATTACGGGTCCGACACCGGTGCATTCAACGATGGCATCCGGCTCAAAGCCGAGGTCGGCAACCCTGCCGGAATGATAGGTAGCTCCCAGTTCCCTCACAAGGTCGGGTTTGGCGCCTGACTCCATTCTATCCAGAACATGGATTTCCTGAACACCCCATATTTTCAGGCTCAGGGCTGCCAGAAGCCCGATAGGACCGGCACCCGTCACCAGAACACTGTTGGGCTCCCAGAATGAACGGCGGCTGATCATGCCGATCTGCTCCAGGGCTTTTGTAACCACCGTAGTAGGTTCAAGCAGCACGCCAAGAATCCCCAGGGAGGGGTCCACTTTGATCGCATATTCCGGCTCAATCCTCCAGCGCTCGGACATGTATCCGTGGATCTCTTTGATGCCCCTTTCCGTGTAAAGACCGTTCCTGCACATATCCCATTCTCCCACGGCACAATTCGGACAGGGTACCGGATCGGGTCGGCGCACAATGCCGACCACCAGGTCGCCTTTTTTGAATCCGGTGGATGTTCCGGGGTCTATCACCCGGCCAAGGGATTCATGACCCAATACAAGGTGATCCTGGCCGGGAGGAGCCCAGCCATATTTTCCCTCCACAATTTCAACATCGGTTCCGCATACGCCCACGGCAATCGCTTCCACAAGGATCGACCCGTCACGCATGTCGGGTTCCGGAAATTCCATATACCGTGCGGTTCCTGGTTTTTTAGGTTCAACTGTAATGGCTTTCATAAATAGTATATCGTTAATTTTTAGGTTTCTTTTGGTTTATTTTTTTGGCTTTTGGATCCGGCTGACCGGGTTTTGGGGGCACCTCAAGTGCCCTTGCTTTACTGAATTTGAGCGCATTCTCCATTGACATCCTGGCAAACATCTGCATGGTTCGCGCTATCGTTCCGGTCCACCCGGTCTGATGGCTGGCACCGATGCCTGCCCCGGTGTCTCCATGGAAATATTCATGAAAAAGGATGTAGTCCTTCCAGTGCGGATCCTCCTGGAACTTTCCGATATCGGCATACACGGGCCTGCGGCCAGATTCATCCTGCAGGAAAATGGAGGAAAGCCGGCGCGACAATTCTTCGGCAACCTGGTAGAGGTTCATCCTGATACCCGATCCCGTGGGGCATTCGATGAGGAAATCATTGCCATAATACTGGTAATAATTAAAAAGCGACCGGATGATGATCATATTCACCGGCATCCATATCGGGCCCCGCCAGTTGGAATTTCCGCCGAACATGCCATTATCCGAATCACCCGGTAAATACGAAACCTTAAATTCCTCATCGCCTACGCGAATACAATATGGGTTTTCACCATGAATCCGTGAAAGGGCCCGGATACCGTACTGACTCAAAAATTCTTTCTCGTCCAGCATCACAGTCAGAACCCTGCGTAAATTTGTCTCGTTCAGCACCGATGCCAGCAACCTTCCGTTCTGGCCCGGTTTACCCGGATTGTGGATGAAGGCGGTGAGCTCCGGTTTCGTCGACAGGAACCTCGATATCTGCACCCCGACCTCGGGATATTTTTCTTTTATTTCCCGGTTATACACAGTGACTGCGCAAAGAGGGAGCAGTCCGACCATTGAACGTACCTTCAGTTTCCGGTTCTGTCCATCCGGTAAACAGAGCACATCGTAAAAAAATCCATCCTGTTCATCCCACATCCCTCCATCTTCATCTGCCCTGATCATGGCCGATGAGATCCAGAAAAAATGTTCAAACAACTTCATGGTAATGGGAACGTATGCAGGATTGACCAATGCCAGCTGTACGCTGATCTCGATCATGTTCTGGCAAAAAAGCGCCATCCATGCCGTACCGTCGGCCTGCTCGAGGTATCCCCCCGTGGGCAGGGCCGAACTGCGGTCAAAGACTCCTATGTTATCCAATCCAAGGAAACCCCCTTCAAAAGCATTATTCCCCGCCCGGTCCTTCCGGTTCACCCACCAGCTGAAATTCAGCAGGAGCTTGTGAAAAGAACGTTCAAGCCATTCAATATCCCCCTTGCCGCGATTGGCCTTTTCAAGGAAAAAACTGAATATGGTAGACCACGCATGGACAGGCGGGTTGACATCACCGAAATTCCATTCGTAAGCCGGTATCTGGCCGTTGGGATGCTGGTATTCCGTGCTTAGCATCAATTCCAGCTGTTCCTTTCCGAATTCCTCGTCTACAAGTGTAAGTGCAATCACATGAAAGGCCAGGTCCCATGCAGCATACCATGGATATTCCCATTTGTCGGGCATGGAAATAATATCGGAGTTCTGCATATGATGCCAGCGGTCGTTGCGGATGGAATGCTGCCCTGGTTTGGAAGGGTTAACACCATGCTGCCTGAGCCATTTGTTCACGTCGTAGTTGAAAAACTGTTTCGACCAGAGCATTCCGGCCAGTGCCTGCCGCATTACGTTTGTTTCATCCTTACCCAGGGAAGCAGGGATAACGGTGGCATAAAAAGCATCCGCTTCCTGCAGGCGCGATTTGAATATGTTATCAAAATCGCTCCCAAATGCAGGGATTACATCTTTTTTCGAAGATTTTTTTAAACCCCCGTCCGTTTTGGTAAGGCGTAACGTGAGGGTTTCGGATTTTCCGCCTTCAATCCGGATATCATAGAGGGCTGCTGCTTTTGTTCCGGTCTTTTCAGGATTAACAGCATTTTTGTGACCCAGGACAACTGCATTATTGATACCGTCTTTAACATAGGGCGTGGTATTGGGAATGCCCCAGAGCCTTTCCGTATTGGTTTCATTGTTTGTAAAAAGGAGGTCATTTGAACCATTTGCACTGAAGTGCCATTTTCCCAGATCCTTGTGGGTAGCTTGAATTACACCGGCTGTCTTGTCGAAACTGAGCTGTTCCAATACAGGGATTTCAGCATCCTTATTTTCATACCATGTATTGCGGAACCAGAGTGTGGGTAAAACCTGAATGGAGGCAGCCTCTGGTCCTCGGTTATGAATGGTTATGCGGATAAGCATATCTTCCGGGGAAGCCTTGGCATATTCCACAAATACATCAAAATAACGATTTTCATTGAATATGCCTGTATCCAGCAGTTCATACTCAGGCTCGTTACGGCTGCGCCAGCGATTGGTACCCACGATATCTTCATAGGGATAGGCAGCCTGGGGATACTTGTACAGATATTTCATGTAAGAATGCGTCGGGGTGCTGTCCAGGTAGAAGTAATACTCCTTCACATCCTCCCCGTGGTTGCCCTCCCCGTTGCTTAACCCAAACAGCCTTTCTTTCAGGATGGGATCCCTGCCATTCCAAAGCGACAGGGCAAAACAGAGCAGCTGCTTATCATCCGAAATGCCGGCAATTCCATCCTCGCCCCATTTATATGCCCGGGAACGGGCCTGGTCGTGCGGGAAATAATTCCAGGCATCCCCGTTTTCGCTGTAATCTTCACGAACAGTTCCCCATTGGCGTTCGCTCAAATAAGGTCCCCATTTTTTCCACGGGAGAGTCTTTTGCTTGGATTCTTCCAATCTTGAATGTTCGATGCTCATATTAATTTGTTTATGCTTCTTTGCTTTCCAAATTTTTCTTGATCAGTTCCGGTAATTCAGTCAGTTCTTTACTCAGGAAATAATTCAGGAATGTTCTGATTATGGCTATGGCGCCAAGCTGAATGAGATTTTCATAGGTTGGAGAAACCGTTGTCTTTATAATATCGGAAGCAAGCTGAAACTCCAGGGCCAGTGCCAGCCATCCGCCAAACAATAACCGCAACCTGTTGAACAAGGGAGAATAGTTGGCCTGCCTTCTTTTCAGTAAAAGGATAAATGTTTTTACAAAGCCAACTGCAATGCATAATACGGCTGTGAATTCCAGTACAAGGGAAACTATTCTTACGATATGTTCCAATATGATTTCAGTTGATTCCATAGTATCATTTTTAAATCGTTCATGATCTTATATGGCAGCAGCTTCTTTTACCGCTGTTTTGCCGAACATGGGAGACACAATCAACGAAAGGATAAAAGACCACAGCGTATACATGATAGTCATGGCCATCAAACGCGGATCCCCGTTGGGAATGGCAAGAACACCGGCAAAAACAGCGGCAATATTTCTCGTACCCATTCCCAGGGACATGACGCTTCTTTCATTTTGCTTCAATCCGAATCCGAATTTATATGTCACCAGGGCCATCACTAACATGAAAATGGTCATGGAAAGGAGGGCAAAGCTGCCGGCGGTATCGATCATCTGTTCGGAGTACAGTATAAAGCAAAACATTATCGTCAGGGCCGTTGACAGGTTAGCCAAAAGCTTTACCGGCTTGAAAATCGTATTCGCCACCTTTTCCGCATACGTTTTGATTCCCGCACCAATAAGCAAGGGTATCAGGACAGTAATGACCAGCGGTTTTGCCAGGGCTATCGTGCTTATTGCCAGCCCCTTTATCAACAACGGTGCAAAAATGGGCATAAAAATCACGGTACCCACGGCTGCAAGCGGAATGAAAGCTCCGGCAAAGCTCACATCCCCGCGGGCCTTACCCACCATCGGGGGAAGAAACGGGGCACAGGGCGCCAGGCTTGCTAGTAAAATAACCTGGGAAAAAGGTTCGGCCATTGGAATGAATTTTGTGATCAGTATACCCAAAAGCGGCCCGGCTACCCATCCCCATAAAAGGACAAGCATCAGAAATTTAAGGTTTGAAATTTTCTTTACAACCTGTGGAATATTCACCTGGAGGCCCATGGTCAGCAGGTTCAGGATCGTAAAAACAATGACCAGCGGATTCATTATCGTCTGACAAAACTCGATTATTTCTTTCATACCATTTGTTTTTTTATGTTAGACAGCACGATGGGAGCGTGAAAGCATACCACCTGATATATTCCTGGCCTTGAAACCATTCTGAAGCAGGATCCGGGTAGCGTAATAGGCACGCTGTGCCGACCTGCAGAGAACACTTATTTCCCGGTCACGCGGAAGCTCACTGAGCCGGGCGCGGAGTTCCGGCAACGGGATGTTGACAGCTCCATCGATGGATTCCACTGCGAGTTCATGCGGATTACGCACATCGAGTACGAAATTGCCGTTCAAAGCATCCCAATGGATGATCGGCATGTCTCCGTGAAGGATATCGGCGGCAACCATTCCCGCGAAGTTGACCGGATCTTTGGCGCTTCCATAGGGTGGTGCATAGGAAAGTTCGGATTCTTCAAGATCATAAATTGTACAACCCATCTGAATGGCCATCGCAAAGGAATCGATCCGTTTGGCCACTGCATCTTCACCCAGGATCTGGGCTCCAAGAACAAGTCCGTTGGTCTTGCGGAACAGCACTTTTATGGCCATCATCTTTGCTCCCGGGTAATACCCTGCATGTGAATTCGGGTATATGTAGATCTTTTCAAAATCCTTGTCACCCAATTGGTTTAAAACTTTTTCGCTAGGGCCTGTCTGTGCAATTGTGCCCTCGAAAATCTTGCAGATGGATGTGCCCTGTGTGCCGCGGTACCGCGAATTATGCCCTGTAATCACATCGGCTGCAATGCGGCCCTGCCGGTTTGCCGGACCGGCAAGCGGGATTAGCGCCCATTCACCGGTAACAAAATCCTTCACTTCCACGGCGTCGCCGACTGCGAATATATCAGGGTCGGAAGTGCGCATATGCTCGTCCACCCTCATTCCGCCCAGTTTGCCGATCTCAATCCCGGCCATTTTAGCGAGAGCTAATTCAGGCTTCACGCCGATGGCAGTGATCACAACATCAGCGGGATATTTCTTACCTGAAGCGGTGATTACCACAAGGGATCCATCCGTAGCTTTTTCGAAAGCTGCCACACTGTCGTTGAGGGCCATAACAACGCCATGTTTCAGCATGTATTTCTCCACGAGACGTGACATCTCCGGATCAAGCGGCGGCATCACCTGGTTGAGTTTTTCGACAAGTGTCACTTCCAGTCCGAGTTCGATGAAGTTTTCCACCATTTCGAGGCCGATGAACCCACCGCCAATCACCACGGCACGTTTTGGTTTTATCACGGTTTGGAACCCCGAATAGGAATTCATGCCGGTTTTTTCCTCCATGCCCTTGCCGATCCATTCGCGGATATTCCTGGCATCGGGGACTGTTCTTACGGAAAAGATCCCGGGAAGGTCAATACCCGGCAGCGGTGGACGGATCGGGGCCGAACCAGGAGATAGAACGAGTTTGTCGTATTTTTCCGTGGTTACATTCCCGGTCAGGTGGTCTTTCAGCTCCACTGTTTTCTTGTTTGCCGAGATGCCAACCACTTCGCAATTCGTCCGGCAATCAATGGCGAACTGGCTGCGGAATGTCTCTTCAGTTGCCACCAGGAGGCTGGATTCCTTTTCAATGGCACCCCCTACATGGTATGGCAACCCGCAGTTTGCATAGGAAACATACGGTCCGCGTTCCACCAGGAGAATTTCGGCTTTCTCATCCAGCCTGCGAAGCCGGGCTGCACAAGATGCGCCACCGGCGACCCCTCCAACAATTATTACTTTCATGGTTTTTTTAGTTATATTTTTATTATGGTTATGTGTGATTTATTTCAAAAATCAGTAATCTGGTAATCTGCTATATGTATCCGAATATTGGAATCCTTTTATGGAATTCTAAAATACAGTTAGTTCCACCCTGAAACAATACTTATTAATAAGTAATTAAAATTCAACAACTACTGTTCATTGCCAGTATTTCTCAATATGAACCTGGCCGGGTTCGTTTAACATAACCCGCTGCTACTTGGCTAATAACCGGTATGTAAGCTACTGCTCTCTTTTGATTATCTTTTCGGAAATACAAAAATCGCTGCAGTTCTTACACCAAATGGAGACTTGCTTCCTTCGGGAGCTACAACCTGTATGCGGGGCCCGATCTGAAACTGAACTAATTGTTTGCCAAATTTCAAAAGCCCACCCGCCATAATATTAATATATGCATTGGTAGTATTTGCTTCCCAATTCAGTGTTGTTTCTGAATTTACAGTTAGCCCTGTTCCGCTTTTCCAGTTGTGGGTAATAAAGGGCTGCAAATACATCTGGTTAACATCGCTTCTGTCCGCATCACCAGCAACCGACCAGATTTGATTGAAAAGTATTCCGAAAGTCCATCCCTTTGTTTGTTTTAGTGCTATTGCCGTTGGACCAATGCCAAACTTTTTTGTTCCCAATAAATCATCAGTTGCGGTAGGAACTAAAAATGCAGCCCCCAATCCCCATACAAATCCATTTTTTACAACAGCATTTGAAATCCAGCCACTGACCAGGGCATCACCAAGTCCTGTTTGCTTTATGCCTTCGCCGGTAATGTCATACTGGGTTATTACTGGCACAATATATCGTGTAATCAGGCTGTATTTTGCATTCAGACTAAAGGGAACTATTGGCTGGAAGTTCAGTGTATTTCTCGAACCGTTGTAATCCCCTACTGCAACATCCATATTATTTTGAAAGGGCACACTGATAAGCGCTCCAATAGGATTTGCCAGTTTTTTGGCAATCTCGGCAGCATCATCTGTTGCCGGTTTTGGTTCATCCTGTGCGAAAGCTGAAATAGCATTTAAAGTATAGATTAGAAACAGGCTGACAAATCCTTTTATCATCATTTTTCCATTTATAAAATTCTCAATACTAAATTTCTTCCTACTTCTCCGCTGCCAGATTCTTTGCCCGCATTTCTTCCCATTCCTCCATGCTTTTAGGAGTATAAAACCACTCCTCTGCGGAAACCGGTTCCAGTTCCAGCGCTTCCGGAGCGCATGCGATGACACAAACACCACAGCCGATGCACTTTTTGCGGTCATATTCCGGAAAACCATCCGTGCGGTTTCCATCGGTATGGGCGTAGGTAGGGCACCGGTCGATACAAACACCGCAGCCATTGCATTTATCAAAGTCTTTAACAACACGGTAGTTTGACGGCTGGCTGGGATAATGGTTATTAAATACTCCACACGCGTACCGGTCGCAGTTACAGCCGCCAACGAACTGCGGACTTTCCGCGCTCATCTGAAATCCGTAGGCTGCATTGCTGACATGCCCCATTTTTTCCAGCTTTCTTAGGAGCTTGTCAGTCTCTTCCCGGTCGAGTACATGTTCTCCGAGCGGAGTGTTCGGCGGGAGTCCCAAAAACCCGCAACGTTTTAATGGATAACGGCTGTCGTCTTTCCCCAGAGCCTCCATCTCCTTTTTACACACACAGTCCATTACCAAAAAGCGTTCATGCCGCTTTAAGTGAGCGTCAATATCCAGGTGGGGCTCCATTGTAGCCATCAATTCCGGTTTTAACGAACCCCGCACGGGGACAACTCCAAGCACGCCGGGCCGTGGAGCAAGGATCCGCTCGCTGCCACCCTCTTCCATGTATTGATGGAAAAGCTCGGCAAATTCTTTGCCCTCAATTCGCATGACTGCTTCGTACCACCCAATCATAAAAGGGCCAAGCCGAAACAGCGAATCTTTGCCGGGAGGTGGAGCAGGCATTCCGGGATATGAGGGAGGTCCCTTCATCCGCACAAGTTTTCGCGAAATCAGCCCACTGAGTATCACGATGGCGTCTTCCTCATCAATTCCGGCCCTCCTGGCGATATCAGCAGGGTACTCGTAAACTGTGGTTAAGTAACTTGCAAGAGATACCTCCTCAGGAGTGAACACCAATTTAAGCAGTTTTAGTTCCACCCCCGATTTCATCCTTGGAAAGCCCTGGGGGGTTGCATCCAGAACCTGAGCCAGTCGTTCGTATACATCAATTGTCTTATCCTGATTATTCATAATTTTACCTCCTCTGATTGTAAGGTTTTCTTTGATGCAAAGTTCCCGAAATAAATACCAAGTGATCCTGCGATCTTCAGGAATTCGCTGCTTGCAGAGACCGTTCTTACTTTATTTATAACTTCTGCCAATGGAACGTACTGAATTTCAGGAGGGGTAAATGCCACCATTACACCATTCTTTGAGGCTTTCAGAGCTTGAATAGCTCCGGCTCCGTATGCCATGCCCAATTGAAGGTCTACTGCAGTCGGCGATCCGCCTCTTGCCCATGGTCCGACAACAAGCGGATAGGATTCCCATTCAATAAGCAACTGGAGTTCTCTGGCCAGTGTCTCTGCTGTCTTTTCAGATGGAATGATGACCCGCTCAGATGCCTCGCCGTTTGCCTCAGGTGGAAGTGAAACAATTCGTTCTGAACCAAAATTATCCTTAACAGGTTTTTTGAATAATTTTACACCTTCGGCTACCACAACCAACCCATAGGGCCTCCTGGTAGAAATCTTTTCTTCCAGCCTTCGGGCCAGCATGTTAAGGTTGCATGGTATTTCGGGCAGCAGCACAGCATCGGTAGAGACTGCAATGCCTGCCTGGAGCGCAAGCCACCCGGCCTTCTCTCCTATTACTTCCACTATGGCGATCTTTCGGGCAGATATGGCCGCCTGCCGGGCACGCAGCAACATCTCGATTGTAAAGTTCAGGGCGCTGTTAAATCCAAAAGAAACCGAAGTAACTGGAACGTCGTTCTCAATGGATTTTGGAATACAGACTGTATGCAATCCATTGCGATGGAGCTTATAAAGGATATCAAGCCCCTGGTTACCAACCACTGAAATCAATGCGTCAATGTTTTCTTCTTTCAGCCTTTTTAATATTTCATCGGAATGATCAAGGCCACCGCGAGCGGTGTCGTTAAACGGATCAACTCTGGGCGCCTGGCCAAGGGTTCCTCCCACAGAGGGATCCTGTATTGCAGCCAGTTGAGGGCTAAGGGTAAGAAACCCGCCATCAGGATATCGGTCGGGGTGCAACAAGCCTTCGAACCCATCGCGGATTCCGACAATCTCCCATCCCAGCTGACCGGCTGCCAGAGAAGCTCCTGTGAGGATGGTATTGATTCCCGGAAGATACCCGGCGCCTACATTGATCGCAATGCGACGGAGGATGCCTCCGTGGCCGACAAGTTTAATCATAACTTTCCTTTTTTATTCTTGTTAGTTTTAATTATATCGATTTCGGATTTAGCTTCGCAAATCCGAAATTCTTCCTACTTCCCCTTCCCCATATTTTTAATTCGTGCTTCTTCCCACCCAATAAAACTGGAGGGTACCTGTACCCATTCTTCTTCCGAAACCGGTTCCAGATGAAGAGCCCCTGACGGGCATCCCTGGCCACAAGAACCGCATCCGACACACTTATCCCTGTTATATACCGACATCCTGCCATCTTCTGTTTTTTTCCAGGTATGTGCAAAAAACTGGCAACGCCTGATACACTCCCCGCAGTTGGTGCATTTGTCGTAATCTTTTACAACACGGTAGTTCGATCGTTCGACTGTTTCCGTCAGCTTGCCCATTCGTCCCCCTTGCAATATAGTACAGCAACATCCGCAGCAATGACAGCCCCCGACAAACTGAGGCTCCTCGGCTCCCATTGTGAACCCATAGAACCCTTCAATTACCATTGTGCCCATAGCATCAAGTTCATCCCAACGTTTCGATGCTTCTTCCCGTGTAAGCACATTCTCCGAGAGTGGTGTCTGAGGCGGGAGGCCAACAAAACCACACCGTCTATTTGGTAATTCGCAACTATGACCATGCAGGGCAGCTTTCTCCTTTTTGCACACGCAATCTATCACCAGGAAACGCTCATGTCGCTGAAAGTGCGCCTCAATGTCGTTGTGCGGTTCGTTCTTAAGCCACTCGGGCTTGAGCGAGCCGCGCATTGGGATAACACCCTGGGAACCGGGCCTTGGAGCAAAGATTTTCTCGCCACCGCCTTCAATTACATATTGCTCGAATATCTCTGCAAATTCCTTGGTTGATGGCCGGGTCTCCTGCAGAAATGATTCGTACCAGCCCACCAGAAAAGGGAACAGCCGGTATTTCTTTACCTTGTCTTCTTTCGAATCACCAGGTTTAGCTTCCACTTTTCCAAGTCCTTTAACACCGGTTTCGAGGGCCAACGTGTCGGCTTTAACCATACGGCGGGGTATCATTCCCTCGAGAAGCACAGTGACCTCATCCACGGGCATACCCACACGTTTTGCTATTTCTGCGGCAGTCTCCAGCGTGCGGCTTAGAGTGCTGGCAACCAGGGCTTCTTCAGGAGAAAAAACCAGTTTAATCAGTTTTATTTCCGATTTGGAAGGAGTTCTTGTAAAACCGGCAGGAAGTGCATCCAGCGCATCGGCCAGTTTTTCATATATATCTTCGGATATCACAATATTCTTCATAATCTCTATTTTAACAGGTTTTATATAATGACAGAAATTATTATAAACCTTGCCCTAAATAAATGCCCAGGGAATGCGCAATTCTCATGAATTCACTGTCGGCTGGCACGATTCTTACTTTATCAACCGCATCTTTGAATGGGACAAAACTGATATCGGGCGGCATAAATGAAACCATTACCCCGTTTTGTCCGCCTTTCAGTACCTGAACAGAACCGGCACCATAAGCCATACCCAGTTGGTGGTCGGTAGCAGTGGGATTTCCACCCCTGGCCCAGGAACCAATTACCAATGGGTAGGTTTCTGTAGTTAACAGTTTTTGAAGCCTGTATGCAACAGTAGCTGCAACCTGACCCAGTGCAATAGTTTCAGGGGGATTTACAACCGATTGGCCGTCGCGGGTTTTCGGGGAATCACCCAATTTTGCCCCTTCGGCAACCACAACCAAACCATAAGGTCTGCGGGTTGAAATTTTGTCCTTTAATCTCGACGCAAGATTATTCAAATCGCATGGAATCTCCGGTATCAGCACGGCATCGGCGCGAACAGCAATACCTGCCTGAAGTGCAATCCAGCCGGCGTTTTCGCCCGGAACTTCAACCACGGCAATTTTACTTGCCGATCTGGCAGCCTGGTAGGCTTTGTTAAGCATTTCGATGGTAACACTCAGCGCGCTGTTGAAACCAAAGGATACGGCCGTTGAAGCAATGTCGTTTTCAATAGAACGTGGAATGCACACTGTATGAAGCCCTTTATTATGGAGGTTCTGAAGAATGCCAAGCCCCTGTCCGCTCACTATTGAAATCAATGCATCAATATCTTCTTCATTTAGTCTATTCAAAATTGCATCGGAAAGATCAACTTTTCCTCCTGTAACGGAAGAGGTATGGAACGGATCAACCCTGGGCGCCTGACCGAGGATACCTCCAGTAGCCGGATCAAGGTTCTCGATAAGCTCGGGGCTGAGGGTAATAAGTCCTCCATTGGGATAAAGTTCAGGGTGAAGCAGCCCTTCAAAGCCGTCGCGGATGCCTATCATTTCCCATCCCAGTTTACCTCCTGCAATGGCTGCCCCCATAACAACCGCATTTGTGCCGGGAACAAAACCAGATCCCACGTTTATTGCAATGCGCCTGTGTGTACCGGCGTGACCTAATGATTTAATCATAATTATTCATTTTTATTTGTGTAAGTTTCAATTAAAGCGATTTTGGATTTATTGGAACAAATTGATATTCCCGTCCGAAATCGCCAATCCAAACTCCGAAATGCTGTTATTTAACTTGAGTCTCGCGGCCAAACGCCTTGTCAATCATAGCCTGAAAGCGTTTAACCACTTCATCCGAAGGCGTTTTGTAATCGTCAAGTTCGTAAACCACACCAAGCGATTCATACTTGCCAAGGCCAAAACGATGATAGGGCAGTAATTCATAATCAATTACGTTTTTGTATGGCTTGATGAATTCCAGCACTCCAAGAATATGTTCATCATCTGCATTCACACCGGGAATGAGCGGTGTTCGGGCAATAAAATCAATGTCAGGAAAAGTTTCATACGCTTTTTTGAAGTTGGCCAGGATCCGCTCATTGCCAACGCCTGTCCACTTTTTGTGCCGTTCCGAATTCATCAGTTTTATATCGTGAAGCACAGTATCAACATGTGGAAGAACTTTCTCAAGATTCGCCCAGGGAGCATTGCAGGCTGTTTCAATAGCAGTATTAATACCTCTGTTGTGGGCTTCTTCCAGCAAAGCCGCGACAAAGTCGGGTTGAAGCATTACCTCACCACCGCTCATTGTCATACCTCCGCCGGTACTGCGGTAGATGGATGAGTCTTTCTCCACTTCGGCCATTACTTCGGCAACCGTCATTATTTTGCCAAACATTTCGAGAGCGCCAGTGGGGCATAGCGAGGCAATTTCCTCAGTAACGCCTGTAGCCAGCTGCCAGTTAACTTTTACCTGTGAATCGTCTCCCTCCACAAAATAAAAACCACCTTCAGGGAAGGGTGCTTTCAGGCAAATGCTACACTTCTTCCCGTCACATTTTTTTGGATCGTACGAAACTTCCGGCTTCAACCTGATACTTTCAGGATTGCCACACCATTTACAACGCAGGGAACAACCTTTTATGAAAACATTTGTGCGGATTCCAGGACCATCGTGGCTGCAATACCTCTGAATATTAAGTACTCTGCCTGTTATATCCAATATATTTTTTGTTTGATTTGTCATGATTCTTCCCTCCTTATTTTCCAACATAAATATCAAGTGAATTCGCCACCTGCAAAAACATGCTTTCAGCGGGTATTCTTCTTACTTTGTTGATTGCCTCACCAAGCGGAACGAATTTAACATCAGGCGGAACAAATGCCACCATTACCCCGTTACTGCCGGCTTCCAGTGCCTGAATAGCTCCTGCACCGTAAGCTACTCCCAATTGGCGATCGACCGCCGATGGTGCACCACCTCTGACCCAGGGACCAATTACCATTGGAAAAGTTTCTTCGGCTATCCGCAGTTGTAAACCTGTTGCTACAGCCTGGGCAGCCTGTCCTGAACTGTGAATGACAAATTCACTGTTGGAATCGTTAGTTGCCAATGGCGATAACGAAGCTTTAAGTGATGATACTTTTTCCTCTTCCTTCTTCTGATTGGAAATTTTTGCACCCTGTGCCACGACTACCAGTCCCCAGGATTTTTTGCCTGACATCATATTTTTTAAGTGTGTTGCCACATTTTGCAGATCCACCGGAATCTCAGGAATCAATACCGCATCGGCAGCAACAGCAATACCGGCCTGTAAGGCAATCCATCCGGCTTCCTGGCCCTGTACCTCAACCACAGCAATTTTTTGAGCAGCCTTTGCCGCAAATCGCGCACGGTCCAGCATATCTATCGTAAATGTTAGCGCGGTGTTAAACCCAAATGATACCGAAGTTGAAGCAATATCGTTTTCGATGGAACGAGGAACACACACTGTATTCAATCCCTTTTTGTAAAGCTGGTAAAGAATGCTCAGACCCACTCCTCCAACTATAGAAATGACTGAATCAATATTTTCTGCTTTTATTTTTTTCAGCAAATCATCCGACATATCCACTTCCTCTACCATTTCCAATTCATTAATGGTACGTACACTGAATGGATCGATCCGGGCAGCCTGCCCAAGAACACTGGCTGTATTTGGATCTATATTGAATTTCCGGGGATCGATCGGAATGATTCCCCCATAGGGATACTTTTCGGGATGAAGCAACCCTTCAAATCCATCGAGGATACCCACCAGCTCCCATCCTAATTTGCTGGCAGCAAGGGAGGCCCCTGCAACTACAGCATTTATCCCGGGAACATATCCGGCGCCTACCATTATTGCGACACGCTTTCGGGGAATGCCATGACCTTTATCTGTACTCATAATTATGTCTCCTTTTAATTGATGAAATCTTTTTTATTCAAACAATAAAGTAAGGCATGACAATCGCCATGCCTTACTTGTAATTGCTCAAAACTTATTTTATTCGAAACTCTGCAACGTGCGTTCGATGACCTCGTCCTGAACGCCCTTGGCCAGTTTGGTGAAGAACGCACTGAAACCGGCTACGCGAACGACAAGGTCGCGGTAGTTTTCAGGGTGCTTCTGGGCGTCCCGGAGGATTTTTGTATCCAGTACGTTGAACTGGATGTGATAGCCATCGTTATCAAACAGGGTCTTTACCAGTCGGAGCACATTCTCCCGGCCCTTGCGTGTCTTCAGTTGATCCGGCGGGAGTTTCATGTTCATGTGGGTTGCGGTGTACTTGATGGCATCCTGAGCCTTCGCCGCAGACATCACCAACGCGGTGGGTCCGTTGACGTCGGTACCCGGCATGGCCGACAGACTACCATCGGTAAGTGCAACCCCGGCAAATTTGCCGTTGGGCAAAGCTCCGGTCACCATCCCCATCAGGTTGTGGACACTCTTGGTATAGGCATCCGGCGTTGATTTGATGTCTTTGCTGAGGTAGTTTCCACCGCCGTCAACATTGTTGAAAGCCGTGAGAATGCTTTCATACACCCTGTGCGTTATCTGGTTCACTTCAGGGATATCATTGCCGTGCTTGGGCGCCTCATAGCACAGCTTCCTGACCTTTGCATATTCCCCTGCGAAGTTGGCCGCCAGGGCTTTCTTCAGTTCCGCCATGGTGATCTTCTTGTCGTCGTAGACCAGTTTTTTCACCGCCATCAGAGAGTTGGCCGCGTCCACACCACCCACCACAATCTGGGCAATGGTGTAGTAATTGGCCCCGCCGTTCCACACCTCGGTGCCCGATTCAATGCAACCGCCGGTCAGGAGCGAGCGCCACGGAACCGGGAGGAAGTCCGCGCACAACATGCTGGCGATCCAGGCACCCCGGCGGAGGACCTCCTCATTGAATTGCAGTTGCTTCTCGAAGGCCGCGTATAGTTCCTCGAAGTTCTTGAAGGTCTCGGGATCCCCGGTCTTGAGTCCGACCTGCTTCTTGGTGCGGGGATCGAAGCCATTGTTCATCGTGACCTCAATGATCTTCCCCAGGTTGGGCTGGCCTTCCACCGGGTGACCAGTTTCGTAGGGAATGTAAGAACCCACACAGGCGCCGATACAGGTGCGCCTGGCCTTCTCCAGGGTGATGCCCTTCTTGGAGTCAGCGAAAAGATTGAGGGCGCGTTTGATCATCACCTGGCCATTCACGAACTGAGGCATACCAACACCGGTGCCAATAACATCCAGTACCTTCTCCAGGAATTTGCCGCTCATCCGCTCCGTCCAGCAACAGGTCAGCGGAGGCTGCGGCAAATGAAGGTAGCCAGATGCATCGAGGATCAGGTAGTCCATTTCGGCGGTGGCATCTTCTCCATCCTCGGTGAAACCTCCGAGCGTGATGCTCTGCCCAAGGTCGGCTGAGTTCTGCAATGCAACTTTCTCGCCAAAGTAATATCCGATTTCATTCAGCTTAATAAAGAGATTCTGAAGCATAAAAGTTGCATCATCCGGACCTATGAGCCCGGCTGCCTTGTCACGTTGGTAGAAAGGCTCGAGATTCTGGCCCAGATAGGCTTCGGAGTAACCACAACCAACCTGTTCCAGTTCCGCACATATGTGACAGAAGAAATGAACCTGTATCGCCTCTCTCAGATTTCGGGCAGGATTCTCAGGCACCCATTCGCAGGTCTCGGCAATCGCTATCAACTCTGTTTTACGGGTCGTGTTCTTCTCTTTTGCTGCCATTTCACGGGCCAGTTCTGCATACCGATGAGCCAGTCGGACAATGGCCCTCATTATGATGAGGCTGGCTTCATAGAAGTACAACTTGGAGGCATTGGGCAAGCGCATATCGAGGGCTGCCTGACGCTCTTCGACCTCTTTAATCATGGCTGATAGTCCTTCGTTATATATTCTTGGGTAGTTAAGGTTACCGCCGCCGCCGGGCCAGTCAAAGAAACTTACAACAAAGCCTGAATCATAGGAAGAGCGTGGATCAAAACCATACTTCTTCTCAAAAATCTCAAGAGTGCGGGGCTTCAATGCCCTCTTTTCCCAGTAATCGAGAGCCCACTGATTTACTCTCTTGTCCTCCGGGTCCTTGCACTTCTCAACGGTATTATCGTCCTTCATCCAATCGATGTTCCATTCCGGATAGGTGTAGATGCCGTTAACGGTGCCGGCCATACTGCCTACGAAGAGATTTTCGTCTATATAGAGCCTCTTCCGCTCAAGCAGGGTGGCCATGAACTTTGCCCGACGCATTATATTCTGGTCGCCCTGAGTGGCCGCATAAACCTCCTCCATGATTCTGATCCTTTCAAAATCAACCTCAGCAGGCGTGCTCCTGAGTTGTTCTTTCAACCGGTCGATACGGGGTTTGTCGGCTTTTACTTTTGCTGTAACTTCATAGGGCTTGCCATCTAATTTTCGTCCCGGTTTTGTATAGTAAGGGACTCCTGTTTCTTCTTTTTTCATTTTTATTTCTCCTTTTAATATTTAAATAATTGATTTGGATATTTCGCATTTATTATTATTCTGACATTATTTTAATTTCTTAAAGTTTGAGCACTTCTGCAAAACTCACAGTTTTATTGGCCTGTTTTTCCAACAGTGCATTCAGTTCTTTCCCGGTTCTGATCCGTCTGGCCAAAATCTCCAGTATTCCTTTTTTGAAACTTCGGATGATGTACTTGAAATTGTTCTGATCTAATAATTCGCACATCACTATATGATCAGTCGGATCGTCGCTTTCCTGTTTACATTCATGACAGAAACCATAAATTATTGTTGTCCCGTTTACAACCTCCTGCGAAGTCCACTGCACTTCTCCGTATCCCCCGAATTCATTATGCCATAAATGTCCCCATCTCCTGATATCGTTTCGCCAGCCTGAAATAGCAACCTGCCTGGTATCGTCAAGAACACCTCCACCGGGAGGCACTATAAATCCCGGTTCCGTCCCCAGGGATGAGTAATTCCCTCCCAGTTCAGGCCAGTTGAAGATAACTTCACGCTGGTATTCCCCATTTCTGGATACCTTTCCACACCAGCTTCCGCCAAAAAAGTTACGAAATAGATCTGCCGTTAACTCACCCATAATTTTTTCATAAAATGAAGTGATTCCTTAACATCTTCTTTGTTTATAAATATTACCGTTCTCTACAGATTAAAATTCAAGTTATTTAAGACAAAGCGCAATACTGATGTTTCGGTATTTTTATTAATATTGCAGCACTGCTACTTATATATTATAGTGATCTTCAGTTTATGATGACTCAACCCTATAGCTATAACATATTTTTTGATTTTATTGAATCCTATCTTCCTTCCGGGTTCCTGAATATTAATTTGCAGGATCCGATCATGCAAAAGCTTGAGGAGCTAATGGAAATAAATGAACAGTACTTTCAGGTTTTCGATCTTGGGCAAATGAAATTTTTGTTTACCAGTAAAGGAATCCTGAAAATGTTTGGTGTAACACCTGAAGAGATCAATCCCGGACATTATACACGGCTTATATATTCCGAGGATGAATACAGGCTTGGTCTGGCAAGGACGCAGGTATATAAGATGGAGAAAGATATTTTCAAAGCACAGAAGGGGAGCGCTGTAACTTCATACAGCCTTAGATTTCACGACGCTGCCGGAGATGTATTTACTTTAGTATCCCAGGACTATATGTTTTTTAGTCCTATCCCTTACAAGGTTGTCTTTATGATACAGGTTGTAACCAATATTAACTGGTTTGAATTCAAAAAGAATGGTTTTCATCATTATGCAGGTACCAATCTTTCCTTATTTAAATTTCCGGATAAGAACCTACTAATCATTGGTCCTGATCTTTCTTCCAGGGAATTTGAGATCATCAGACTTATTGAGTCTGGCCTGGGCAGTAAAGAAATAGCTGATAAATTATTCCTGAGCGTCCACACAGTGAATACCCATCGCTCCAATATCCTTGAGAAGTCAGGTAAATCGCATATCTCGGATCTGATTTATGAGCTCAAAGAGAAGGGATTGCTGTAATAGATTTCAGATGGCAGATTGTTTATTGCCGATTCTGGATTGTTGATTTCTAACAATTTACACCCAATTATTACAATATGTCAAAGAACATGAACCCCGACTACTGAATATGCCCGGGTATATATTGTCACTTTGCTTTTTTTAAGGCGCTTTTTGCTGATTCCTCAAATACCTCCCAGCTTAATTCAACACCTGCTTTCATATCTTCCCATGCACTTCCGCTTACTTTCCGGATTTTAGATAAATTATCGTGCACTATAACTTTTTTCAGAAATAATTCTTCGATCTGTTTCCGGTACTCAGCTTTTATTTCAGTCACCGCTTTGTCAGCAATTTCCTCGAGCTCTTGAATTTCAACCTCCAATTCTTTGATTCTGACAGACATCATCTCGATGTATTCCCTTCGATTTTCCATTGACGTATTCTTTTTTTTGGTTAAGTCTTGATTTCAAAGGAGTTGTAGCTGTTGATCAGCCAATGATTGTAAGTCATCAAAGGATGCATTGATAAATACCTGATACAGAATCTGACTATTAAGATTAAAGGTATTCCCATTTTAAACCGGCATCAATACAGATGAATCTGTATTTTTCTATCTTTGTTTATCTAAACATAGTACCCGACCTATATACCCCCTTATGCCAGCTCAATACCAGGACTACAGCCTGTTCTTTAAGTTTTTCGTTACGCATTCACAGAATGATTTCAAGGGGATTGGACAGGATGATCCACTGATGTCGGAGCTTAATAGTTACATGGACCAAAACAATCAACTCTTTTATATAACTGATGTTATTGGCCTGGAAATAAAATATATAAGCAGAAGAGTCAAATCCATGTTTGGCATTGACCCGGACAAAGTAACTACAGGTTTTTTTCTTACAACCACCCATCAAGATGACCTGAAAAGACACCATCTTGCCCGGGCAAAGCTGATAAGTGTTGCCCAGGAGATTTACATTCAAAAAAGTGGTACAAAGATTATTTCAGCTAATTTCAGAGGCAGAAAACCAGATAGCGGCGAATATGCTCATTATCTATATCAGTGCTTTCTTTTTTACAGCAAAATTCCATACGAGTCTACATTTCTAATATTGGTCATTACTGATATCTCCGGTATTGATAAAATTCACAAAGGATTTCATTATTACATTGGCAATGACCCCAAAGTCTTTCGTTACCCTGATGAGGAGCTTCTCTCTATGGGAAGCGTTTTTTCTCATACTGAATTCAGGATTATTGAACTCATTGACGATGGACTGAGCACCAAGGAGATTGCACAAAAGCTTTTCAGGAGTCCTTTGACAATCAACACGCATCGTACAAATATCATCAGGAAATCAGGGAAATCCTCCACCCAGGAAGTAATCCATGAGTTGAAAGAAAAAGGGCTACTTTAGTCTAAAATCCTCATAATCATCGTATCTTTGCAAAAGATAACCGGAATAAACCAGGTTTTCTGTTACAGAAATAAATTCTAATCTATTCAGATACAAGTACCTGGTTTTATCCAAAAATTACGTCAATTATAATTGAACCGTTAATATCTTTTTTAAAACTTTAATATGAAAATCCGGGTTGGTTTTTGTATATTCAGACGGGTAGGAATAGCATAAAAAGCAATTTACAGGTGTTCAACTCCTTAAATGGCCGGGTTAATAACTCTCTGGGAATGTTAATAAAAACGAAGCAACCAAATTTGTCCGCGGCTGTTTCTCTTACTAACTTGCAGGTACTATCAAAAGGCGTCTGAAATTACATATCAGGCGAGTACCCAACGATTTAAACACATACCCAGATGCACGCTGAAGAGACTAAAATTAAGAATCCGACTTTGAAAACGACTGAAAGCAAGGACGACGTGAAAACGATTGCGAATGACAAGAGCGTGACGACTTATACCTATGAGGAAGCTTACAAGAGCACCCTGGAATATTTCAAGGGAGATGAGCTGGCTGCTTCCGTATGGATCAATAAGTATGCGCTGAAGGATTCTTTCGGTAAGATCTATGAAAGGGATCCTGACCAGATGCATTGGAGAATTGCACGGGAAATTGCACGTATTGAACAAAAATATCCGAATCCCCTCAGTTTGCTCGAAATCCATGGTGTACTGAAGGATTTCAAATACATTGTTCCCCAGGGGAGTCCCATGACCGGCATCGGTAATAATTTTCAGATCGCATCCCTGTCGAATTGCTTTGTAATCGGCAACCCGGGTCCTTCCGATTCATACGGGGGGATCATGAAAATCGACCAGGAACAGGTACAGCTCATGAAACGCCGCGGCGGCGTGGGTCACGACCTGTCGCATATCCGTCCCAAAGGCACACCGGTGCTCAATAGCGCGCTTACCTCTACAGGCGTAGTGCCTTTTATGGAGAGATATTCAAACTCCACCCGCGAAGTTGCCCAGGACGGGCGTCGCGGTGCGCTGATGCTCAGCATATCCATCAAACATCCCGATTCAGAGATGTTCATCGATGCCAAACTGGCCAAGGGTAAGGTAACAGGGGCTAATATTTCCGTTCGGATCAACGATGAATTCATGAAGGCCGTTGTAAACAACGAAACCTATGAGCAGCATTATCCGGTTGATTCTACCAGCCCGGTTTTCACCAGCACAATAGAAGCCCGGAAACTTTGGGAAAAAATCGTGCACAATGCCTGGAAATCCGCTGAACCCGGCATACTTTTCTGGGATACCATCATTCGTGAATCGGTACCCGATTGCTATGCCGAACAGGGCTTTAAAACGGTTTCCACAAACCCCTGCGGGGAAATTCCGCTGTGTCCGTATGACTCCTGCAGGCTTCTGGCCATTAACCTCTATGGTTATGTGAAGGATCCGTTTACCCCCATGGCGGTATTTGATTTTGAAAAATTCAGAAAGCATATCCATGTGGCCCAGCGTATGATGGATGACATCATCGATCTTGAACTGGAAAAAATTGATGCCATCCTCGAAAAGATCAATAAGGATCCTGAAGATCCGGAACTCAAAAGAGTTGAAAGGAAACTCTGGGATAATATCCGTGTTAAAGCTGAGGAAGGCCGGAGAACCGGGATTGGGATCACTGCTGAAGGCGATATGCTGGCAGCTCTTGGACTGCGGTATGGAAGCGACGATGCCGTTGATTTCTCGGTTGAAGTACAGAAAACACTTGCCCTTGAAGCATACCGGTCATCGGTTGAAGTTGCCAGGGAACGTGGTCCTTTCAGCATTTATGATGCACATCTTGAAAAAGATAATCCCTTCATCCTGCGCCTGAAAGCAGAGGATGAACAATTGTACAGGGACATGGTAAAACATGGCCGCCGCAACATTGCACTGCTTACAATTGCCCCTACAGGCACCACCAGCCTCATGACCCAAACCACCTCGGGCATTGAACCGGTATTTCTGCCGGTATATAAACGCCGCAGAAAGGTCAATCCCAATGATACGAACAGCAAGGTGATCTTTACGGATGAAGTAGGCGATAACTGGGAAGAATACAATGTATTCCATCACAAATTCCTTACCTGGCTTGAGGTGAACGGGATGAATGTGAATGAGGTGATGGCCATGGACGATGATAAGCTGCAGGAAGTTGTTGCCAGATCACCCTATTACAAGGCTACTTCAAATGACGTGGACTGGCTTTCAAAGGTAAAGATGCAGGGAGAAGTACAGAAATGGGTCGATCATTCCATCAGCGTTACGATCAATCTTCCTGAAAATGCAACGGAGGACCTGGTTGGACAATTGTATGTCACCGCATGGCAGAGCGGTTGCAAGGGGGTAACCGTTTACCGCGACGGCTCCAGGTCAGGTGTTCTCCTTTCAAACAAGGAAAAGGAAAGCGAAACTACGGATGAAAATGATGCAAACCGTTATAAACGTCCCAGAGTGCTGGATGCAGAAATTATCCGTTTTAACAACAATGAAGAAAAATGGATTGCCTTCATAGGGATCAAGGATAAGAGGCCTTATGAGATTTTCACCGGTATTGTTGATGATGAAATGTTTCCTATTCCGAAATCCATTGTGAAGGGGAAGATCATAAAAAACCGCGACGAAAAAGGCAATTCGCGGTATGACTTCGAATACACGGACAAATATGGCTACAACAATACGCTTGGCGGACTATCGCATATGTTCAACAAGGAATACTGGAATTATGCCAAGCTGTTTTCAAGCGTTCTCCGTCATGGCATGCCCATCATCGATGTAGTTAACCTGGTTTCCTCGCTGCAGCTGGACAATGACACGATCAATACCTGGAAAAACGGCGTGGAACGGGCTTTGACGAAAATACATTCCCAACGATACCAAGGCAAAAAAAGGAAAGACCTGCACCGCATGCGGGTCCGACAGCCTCATCTACCAGGAAGGATGCCTGAAATGCACATCCTGCGGATCATCGAAATGCGGATAATGCAAAATTGCCGATGGCTTAAGCCATCGGCAATTGAAATTAAAAGGCAATAGATATCTATTCCTCCTTCTCCTCAGCCTCATAAGCCTTCAGCAATTCTTCCTGAACATTTCCCGGAACCTGCTCATAATCGAGAAATTTCATCGAATACATGGCCCTGCCCCCTGTTATGGAGCTAAGTGCTGTGGAATACTTGTTCATTTCGGCCAGGGGAACCTTGGCGGTGATCTTCTGAAATCCGATCTCAGAGCTCATACCCTGCACAATCGCACGGCGTCCCTGGAGGTCACTCATAACATCACCCATGCGGTCACCCGGAACAAGCACATCAACCTGGTATACCGGCTCCATGATCTTGGGGCCAGCTTTCTTGAAGGCCTGGCTAAATGCATTACGACCGGCAAGCCTGAAGGAAATTTCGTTGGAGTCAACCGGGTGCATCTTGCCGTCATAAACATATACACGGATGTCACGGGTATAGGAACCTGTAAGCGGTCCTTCCTCGATCTTTTCCATGATCCCCTTTAATATGGCCGGAATAAACCGGGCATCAATGGAACCACCGACAATGCAATTGTAATACACTAGTTTTCCACCCCATGTGAGAGGAATTTCTTCCTTATCCCTGATGGAGATTTTCTGGTCCTTGCCGTCGATCTGGAACATCGTCGGATCCGGATTACCTTCCTTATGAGGTTCCACGATCAGGTGCACTTCACCGAACTGACCTGCACCACCCGATTGCTTCTTATGCCTGTAATCGGCATAGGCAAATTTGGTAATGGTTTCGCGGTAAGGAATTTTGGGCGCAAGGAATTCGATTGAAATCTTAAATATATTATCAAGGTGCCATTTCACAATATTCAGGTGGTACTCGCCCTGGCCTGACAGAATAATCTGCTTCAGCTCCTTTGAATATTCAATCTGGATGGTGGGATCTTCAAAATTCATCCGTTGCATGGCTTCGCCCAGTTTCTCATCATCGCTCTCATTAATTGGCTTGATGGCAGTGCGATATTTCGGCTCGGGGAATTCGATGGGAGAGAATTTGATATTCGTGTCCATCGAAAGCGTATGATTGGTACGGGTAGCTTTCAGCTTCACAGTCGCTCCCAGGTCCCCGGCAAGCATATTCGGGACCTTTGTACGGGTTTTTCCGGCTACAACAAAGATCTGTGCAATTCTTTCCTTATTCTGGGTGGTATTGTTGGTGAGGTCCATCCCTTCCTTGATCTCACCCGACATAACCTTAAAATAGTTGATCTCACCAATATGTGTTTCAACCGCTGATTTATATACAAACAGGGTTGCGGATCCCTTTACATCGCATTTTACTTCTTTGGTTCCTGCCATTGGGGCGGGAACATCATTCGGACTGGGGGCTACCTGGGTAATGAATTCCAGTAACCGGCCAACTCCCATATTCCTTTTTGCAGAAATGCAGAATATAGGGAATAGTCCGCGTTGCATCAATCCGGCCTTTATTCCCTTCTGAAATTCCTCAGGCGTTAATGAATCATTGGCAAAAAACTGTTCCATTAATGATTCATCGCTTTCGGCTGCTTTTTCAATCAATATGCTGTGCAATTCTTCCGCCTGGTCTTTCTGATCATCCGGAATATCCAATATCTGTGGTTTCCCACCTTCCTTGGCATATTTATACAATTTCATTGTAAGCACGTCAATCACAGAATCAAAGCCGCTACCTGCATGAACAGGATACTGTATAATTACGGCATTGTTTCCAAATCTCTCCTTGATGGATTCCATTGACTTTTCCCAGTTGGCCTTTTCATGATCAACCTGGTTCACCACAAAGATGATCGGCTTGTTTGCCTTGGCCAGATAACGGCCATGGATCTCAGCACCTACTTCAATTCCGTTCTGTGCATTCACAACCAGTAAAGCGGCATCAGTAACAACCAGTGAAGAGGCAACGCCGTTCACAAAGTCATCCAGGCCAGGGGCGTCAATCAGATTTATTTTGTGATCATTATAAATTGTGTATAACAAGGATGAAAAAACAGAACTTGTATTATTTTGCTCTATTTCCTTGAAATCGGAGACAGTATTTTTGCTTTCCACATCACCCCGGCGCTCGATTACACCTCCCTCAAATAGCATGGCCTCGGCCAATGTGGTCTTTCCTGATCCTGAATTACCGACAATCAAAAGGTTTTTAATTTGGTTCGTTGAAAATGTCTTCATTTCTCGATTTATTAACTATTAGTACCGTATTAGCCCCCTGGCATGTTGTGTTGCAAAAATAACAATTTTTTGTATAGAACCAAGAACTATCCTGTATTTCGCGATGTCACCAACCGCTTCGCGGCCATTCAGTTGTAAAAAAAAGAGGGTGATAATTCACCCTCCCTGTCACTAACCTTAATTAAAATAAAACTATATTACATCCCCATGTCCATTCCGCCGCTGTCACCACCTTCGTCACCGTTACCCCTTCTTGCGGCAGCCTTATAATTGTTTATGCGGTAAGTAAAGTTAAGCAGCACAATGGGTGCTTCACGGGTAAACTTATTGTGTGTATAGAAATCGGATCCCTCCGATGTAAAGGAAAATTTGCCTGTGGCAAATACGTCTCTTACACTTAGCGTAACCGTAAGTTGTTTTTTCAAAAAGTCCTGCCTTAATGCAACATTCGTTATAAAGAAGCCTTCACGTTTGCCTTGCAGCGTAATTGAAGGGCCATTGTATATACCCATGATCTGCAAGCGGGTGTCCCCCGTGATCTTAAATGTTGTATTAAAATTGGTGCGCCAGGTAGTTGAATTGGAGCTGACATCTTTTCCTTCAACCTTGCCCTGCAAATTATAGTGATATAAATCGCCGGTAAGATTCAACATCCACCATTTGGTAAGATCTATGTTTGCCATCAATTCAAGTCCGAGAGAATAATCCTCATCGGCATTGGTGAATGTATTATAGAAAACCTGTTTACCATTTAATGAATCAATCCCGCTGATTCGCGTTATCTTGTCTGTGGTACCACGGTAATAGGATTCAAGCGACATGGACCCTTTTTTAAATGTATACTGATAGTTCAGTTCGAATGAATTTGTAAACTCGGGCGTTAACGCAGGATTTCCATACATTATGTTGTTTGATCCCCTGTACTCGATGAAAGGATTCAGATCCCTTTCGTTAGGCCGCTGTATCCTCCTGCTGTATGTAAACTGTAATTTGTGCGCATCAGAAAGCTGGCGGATCAGGTAAAATGATGGAAAGAAATGGAATTTTTCATAGGTATATGATTCATTCGAAGTGAGTTGCTTCAGATTGCGGTTATCATACTCAGCCCTCAAGCCCAGCTGGTATTCGAATTTTCCAAGGGGCCCATTATACATGGCATAACCACTCTGAATGGCATCAAGGTAATCCAGCGAATTGCTGATTGTGTCATTGTAAATCCATTCGTTTCCTTCCACCTGGTAATCTTCAAAAATATAATCGCTTTTATCCTTATCCCATCTCGACTGTAATCCGGCTTCCAGCTTACCAGAGCCTATCGGACGAATATAATCGAGTTCGGCACGAATGCTAAATTCGGGTTGGTTGGTCCTTGACCGGGTCCTGACAGGTTCTGCCCCTGTGGCTGTATAATTCGCATCGGTTACTGTAACAACCTCCTCTTCAGTCTCCTCTTCCTTTCCGGCAGAATAATAAAAAGACGCCTGCAGGCTATGTCCCTTTTCATCATATTTCTTCATATAATCCAGGTTGATGTTGTAATACCTGCTTTTGTCAGTACCGATTGAATTATCCAGATAAAAAGAATCCCTGACGAACGGATCACTATACAAGTGATTCTCTGTGGTGAAATTACGCTCGAATGATCTGTCATTCACGGCGGCAGAAAGCGATAATGAACTCAATTCGGAGAGGGTATAATCGAAACCTCCCTTGAGGTTAAGTGACCTTCGTGCAAAAATACCATCACTATTCATTATCTGGTAATTTGTGGAAAATATATCATTTGTAAGAGAGTCCCTTTCATATGTTCTTCTTTCTCCTTCGCCCTTGTTATAATTCTTTTGATTTGCATATTCCGCACCAACGAATAAGTTAATCTTCTTTTGCCTGAAATTCAGGAGGAAATCGGTTGTGTATTTATCACGGGTTCCGATTGAAGCATTGATCACTCCGCCAATTCCAATATTCTTTTGCTTCTTCATGATGATATTGATGATCCCGGCATTTCCATCCGGATCATATTTGGCCGAGGGGCTGGTTATAATCTCCAGGTTCTGCACGGCACTGGCGGGTATTTGCTGAAGACCCTCGCTACCCTGTATAACGCTGGGTTTACCATCTATCAGCAACTGAAAATTGCCGCTCCCCCGCAAGGTAACGTTACCTTCCACATCAACCTGAACAGAAGGGGTGTTTTCGAGAACCTGCACCAGAGTTCCCCCGGATGCTGCCATATCCTGGCTGACATTGACGACCTTTTTATCAATTTTATACTCTACCCGGTTGCTTTGAGCGATTACCTGAACATCGCCGATCTGTGTTATATTGGGATGCAGGGGTATATGTCCCATATCCACCATGGCTGACTGCGGTGTAATGGTTATGTTACGGATTCTTTTTTTAACATATCCGATAAAATTCACATCGAGATAATACTGCCCGTTGGGAATTCCTTTCAGATCGAATGCACCGGAGGGTGCTGTAACAATGCCATTTACCAGGGTTGAATCACTCTGACGATACAACCCGACTGTAGCATATTCAATTCCTCCATCTGTAGTAGAATCACTGATTATCCCTTTGACATGACCATTACCCAGTGCCGAAGCCTGAACAGGAGCCGGACCCGGCTTTTGTCCGTATGCCTGGCCAGGAGCCTGACCCGGTTGTCCGTAAGTCTGGCCGGCAGCCTGACCCGGTTTTTGTCCCGTAGTACGGCCCGGAGTGGCCGGACCGGGAGTGGTCTGAGCTATCACTTCCGGTATCATCACCGCGGTGATCAGGAACAAAAGCACAAATCTTACCGGCATGAATATTTTTTGGTTTTTCATTTTAGTCATATTTAAATCAAATTATCATCTACAAAGGAACAACCAATTATCATATTTGTATATGGGGTGAGGGCTGTAATCGACAAACTATGGAAACAAACAGACAAACAAAGAGATTCTCCGGACAGGCTGTCATGTTGCCGGGATGTGATATTTAAAGGACCGGGGGCAATTCAGAAACGGGCTGAAAGCTGCAGTTTAACCTCGCTCCGGGTAGATCCTTCAAGCTTATCAAGGCCGGAACTGATTGATTCCCTTCCCACATAATTGATCTGCGATACCCGTAGGCGGCAGGACAGGTTTCTGCTGATATCATAGCGAATCAGAAGATAGGTGCGATATCCGCTCATATAAAGCGGTGCAAATGAAAAACCCGAACTCAGATCCTGTTCATAGGCATATATCCTCGAATCATACGAATCCGTGTTAAACCAGGCAAGCCTGAAAGCAAGGGAAACAGGAACATTGAAAGGGTGGCACTCAATATCCTGGTATGCCATGATGCCCCTGTCGGATTCAACCTGATCCGACTTTACCCAGATAGCCTCAATCCGGTTCTGGAACTTGAATTTTGAGGATAGCTCCCAGGAAACATGATATCGCAGGCCTGTCCTTTTGATCGAAATCACCCTGGGTATGATGAGGGATGCGGCATCCTCATTTTCAGGATTTTCCTCATAATGCATCCTGAAAAACATATTCGCCTTTTTCCCGGCTTTATAATCCACCTGGAATAAATAATCGCTTCCTGAAGAAGGTGCATTCACCCTGTAGCGCAGCCAGGGAAACCTGTACAGATCGGCATATGCCGATACCTGCCAGTGCGGGAAGGGATGGATGATCGTACCTGCATAAAATGCTTCTTCATTGTTATTCGATGAACCTTCAGAAAATGCAGCAGCATGCAGGCTGAAATACTCAGGCTGAAAATTCCGGTAAAGCATGGATAAGGATGCATATTTGTTTATGCTGAACAGCACACCATTCAGGGTTGCCCAGCCCTGATATCCATGAGAGGTTTCTCCAAACAACTGTACTTTGTTCAGGGTGGCTGTATAATCAATCCCCCAGTTAAGAAGGCCGGTTCCTTCAAAATCATACAGATCCTCGGGATTACTCCCCTTTTCATGGTATTTGTCGAGATCATATTTTACCAGTGTGGTGCCTAATTTCAGCCAGTTATTCCTGAAATGAAGGTTTCCGCCATAGGCTGTTTCCCGTACTGATTTTTCATCCGTAATTTCCGATGCGGTGCGGTGATATCCGCTTTCCTGGAAAGAAGAGAAACATATAACACCGGTGCCCATTGTATCTGTTATATTCGCGTCCCTCTTTCGGGAAGAGTAAAACAGGGTGAGCACAAACTTACCTGATGCTGCAGTGGCAGCGACCCCCCTGAAAAGATCATTTTCGTCTGCAGAAGTGAATGCCTTGATCCCATCCTGCCGCTTGACAATATTCATGGCCAGCGATGATTTTCCGGGCGCACTTCCGTTCCACAGGGTAAGTCCCTGGCCGAACTGTAACCGATAATCCCCGGCGAGGAAAGTTTTCACCGGACCGGCATCCTTCACCATCAGGTAGGCAGAATAAAAATCAAAACCATGTGGATTGTCTCCTCCGAAAAAATCTTCACCCGGATCATTTTCCATCGTGATTCCAGCCCTTATATGATGGGATGATTCAAATCCGTAACGTGCATAGTACAGCCATGGATTACCCGGGTATCCGGATCTTCCGGAACTCGAATCATTATGTGCATAGCCCATAGCCTTTTCAAAAACATGCTGGGTTCTCAATGTAATTTCATGGCTGGCCTGTTTGAGTGACCTGTCGAGACTGAAGCTTTCCGCTTTTTCTTCACCAACAGTTACGAAAGGAAGCATCATGCGGATAATTTCATCAGTATATCCATGAACAACGCTGAGTTCATAAATACTGAGCAGGTTTCCACGTTCCTGCCTGTAGTTTATAAGGCTTGAAATTTGAAAATCAGTAAGAAAAGGAAGTCTTTGTAAATCTTCTTTGCCGGCGTTGTTCAGATTCAGGGGATTTCGCTGCAGGTTTTCAAGATCATGCAATAAGGTCTCATAATCAGCCAACTCTCCCCTCTTTGATTCGATTGATTCAAGGAGTGATTCAATCAGGCCTGATTGCCAGACTGTAACCGGTTGCGACAGAACAGGAAAACCAATCAACAAACCTGCTACAACCGGGAGCAGGAAGAATTTGCGCATTGAAAAACGTGGTATGGTTGAATTCCTTATTCCTCACCAATTTACACACTTCCAACCAAAATTCAAATACGTTAATTGAATTTTATTTCCATTGCCCGGAGGGCATACGGTATTGTAGCAAACGCAATGCGATGTTTTATTCCATTGCCCGGAGGGCATACGGTATTGTAGCAAACGCAATGCGATATTTTATACCATTGCCCGGAGGGCATACGGTATAAAAAAATATTGCAATATTATTTCTAATTCATTATTTTTAAAATCAATAACCGTTAAATGCAATTATCATGAAACCAAACAACTACACCCAATTGTACATACAGCTTGTTTTTGCGGTAAAATATCGCGAAGCTGTTTTAAACCGTAACATTAGGACCCAGGTTTTTGAATACCTGAGCGGCATCCTTACTGATTTAAAGCATAAAACCATTATTGTCAATGGCTTCGCCAATCATGTCCATGTGTTTTATGGAATGAATCCAAATATCTCCGTTTCCAATACAATTTATGAACTCAAGCGGGGATCATCGCTGTTTATAAATCAAAATCGGCTTTGCCTGGGAAACTTTTCCTGGCAGGAGGGCTATGGTGGATTTTCATACAGCAGGTCGGACATTCATGCTGTATATGATTATATAAAGAATCAGAGATCCATCACAAAAAGAAAAGTTTCAGAGATGAATATCTGGAATTATTAAAATCGCTTGATATAAATTACGATATTAAATATCTGTTTGATTTTTTGGATTGATCTCCTACAATACCGTATGCGCTCCGCGCAATTGTTATTTCGCCTTCGGATGCAGAATAACTGTAAATCCGCCGTTGGCGGCGATGGTGAAATTCAGGGTGGATGACCTGCCGGCATCAAATTCCTTCCGGCTGACCTTGCGGGGATTTTTGGCAGCATCAGGAGTATCAGTCCAGCTAACGCCCCGATATTCTGCATCGTCAAGGAAATCCGGCTTGATTGAAATTTCCCTCGGTGACACACTCATTCCTCCGATATACCATGTATCTCCTGATTTCCTGGCTACTACGATATATTCACCAGGCATTCCATCCAGCACTATGGTTTCATCCCACGAGGTGGGCAGTCCTTTCAGAAAATCACTGCCGGCCTGGTTTCTTACATTATCAGGCGATTCACAGAACACTTCGAAGGCACTTTCATAAACGACCATCATGGCCAGCTGGAAACAACGCGTGCCCATCACATGCGGGGCCGGTGCATCTCCTCCTACTACCTTGAATTGTTCAGGATTATCATTCAGGAATCCACCCGGAGTGAAATCCATTTCACCGGCCAGCATGCGGGTGAAGGGAATGGTAAGGCAATGTAACGGCGTAACCCTGTCGCTCCATTTATTATACTCATTACCCATTATTCCCTCACGGGTAATCAGGTTGGGATAGGTTCTGCTGAATCCATCGGGCACATAAGCGCCATGAAAATCTACAACAAGGTGATGTTTGGCTGCGGTTTTAGCTACGCGGTGATAAAAGTTGACCATTTCCTGGTCATTCCTGTCCATGAAATCGATTTTCACCCCGGCTACACCCCACTTTTCATATTGTGCAAAAGCTTCTTCCATTTGCTTATCCACATTGGCCCACAACAACCACACAACAATCTTTATGTTTTTCGTTGCTGCATATTCCACGAGCTCCGGAATATTAATATTTGGATTCATTCTGGTCAGATCGGCATCTGTATTGAATGATCCGTCTTTTTTAAATGGCTCCCCGTACCACTGCCAGTCAACAAGCTGATACTGCCATCCCATCTCAGCAGCAAAATCGATGAAATACTTCATGGTCTCTGTATTCGAACCAAGCTTAAATCCGGCTTTTGGTGCATAGTATCCGCACCACCACCAGTCCCAGGCGGATACACCCGGTTTGATCCATGAAACATCATCAATGGCACAAGGCTCATTGAGATTCTGAAGGATGTCGGATTCAACCAACTGGCCGGGACGATCTGCAATCATCATCACCTTCCAGGGGGAAAAACGTTGTGCAGTTGTTCGCACAACCACGGTAGTATCTTTGATCAACCACGAAGGTCGCGACACGAGTGCATTTATATGGGTAGTATCAGCGATAAGCCCTGAACAGGCCCAATCAGTGACATTCGCTTCAAGCAGGGATACCCAGGCACTGTCACCTGCTTTTACGAGCAGTGGCGTACCAATGATATTCCCGGGCTTTATATCTGTCAATGTGGATTGAACAAATTCATTTTCCTGGGACAGTTGAAAAGTATTCCAAAAAGTTGCCCATATGGTATGATTGCCGGTAAACCTGAAACCGATTTTTTCATTTGTGATGACAAGCGAGTCAAGTCCCTTTTGAACAGGTATCTCATAGCGAAGTGCTACTGCATCGTTATAGATCCTGAAATGTATGTTGATAAGCCGTCGGGGCTTAACAGTTTCCCGCAGTTCCAGCGTAAGCTGATTGTAATGATTGGTAACCGATTTCCGCTTGCCCCATACCCGCTCCCATTTTTCATTAACCTCATTCCTGCGCAGGTTGACAATTTCAAGATTGCTCTTAATTGGTTTTGCATCTTTCATATCGATCTCAATTCCCGAGGGCATTAAGATCTCCGTGCCATGAAATTTAACGGAATATAAAAGCGCTCCCGATAGAGAATCTGAGAGGCCGACAGTGAGTTGCAGCAAACTATCAGGCGAAGAAATAACCAGATTCTCCTGCATTTTGGTTTTTTGACACGAATGTAAATACCAGAATGGTTGCCAGGAGCAAGATGGAGAAGGAGAATGACTTTTTCATGATTAATTTTATTTCGGTTTAAAATTAACTAAAGAAGTCACATGCCAAAAAAATAATAAATGCTAAATCTCATGAGAGATCTAAATCTTCGAAATTCATCATTCGGGGTTCCTTGTTCGGTTTTATTTTACGCAAAATAATATCGAAAAAGGAACACCGAATATCCAATTTGGAAGACTTTAGGAGTAAGAATTATTTCATTTCTTTTAGTATTCGTAGTGCCTCATCCACATGCTTTGTTGCCTGGGATTGTGAATCGAATACATACAATACGGTTCCTGTTTTATCTGCAACATAGGTAACCCTGCCTGGTATGGCACCAAGCATATTCGTGGGTACTCCGAATAACTTGCGGACCTTGTTCCCTTCATCACTGAGCAGGGTAAATGACAAATGATATTTTTCCGCGAATTTTTTATGACTTTCCACCGATTGCCCGCTGATGCCAATTATAATGGCATCCGCCTGGTTGAAGACCTCAAACTGATCGCGGAAATAGCAGGCTTCCTTTGTGCATCCGGGACTATCATCCTTTGGATAAAAATAAATTACGAGATTCTTAATGCCAAGAACACTTTTAATATCAAATAATTTTCCATTCTGATCTTTTAAGATAAATGAAGGTACTTTGCTGCCTTTCTCAATTTTCTGCTTACTGTTATTCATTTCTTGTGCTTTGGTAGGTGAGGAAAAATAAAACGCAAATAATAAAATGTATACTGCCAGGTAAAACCTGTAGAAATTTCTAAACCGGATGTAAGATTTATCATCAGGGTAAATATTGCCAAACAAGGCCCTGATCTCCTTGCCAAATTTGGGCTGTATATTGATGATCCAGCTATTCGTACGATATACCATTTTTCTGAATTTGCTCCTGTATATTGTGAGTGGTATTCCCCACGCGATAAACAGGATTAACCAGATATTTTTTGATAGGCTCATAATCTGAAGGTATTTTTAAGTCAGTTTTTTTTAGGGAACCACGGTATAAATGCACTTGTTCTCCTCACATAGTCGGCATATTGGGGCTTTGTGTTTGTCAGTGTCTTCTCCAGCAGGGCCACTCCTGAAACCTTGATGATCAATGCCGTCATTAACAAAGATCCCATTACCGGAATAAAGCTTCCGGCTGCCATACATATACATGCATAGCCCCACCATACAGCCGCATCTCCGAAATAGTTCGGATGGCGGGTATAATGCCAGAAACCTGAATTCAATACCTTGCCTTTGTTTTCAGGATTTGATTTAAACAGGGCCAATTGAAAATCTCCGCCTGCTTCAAAAGTAAATCCAATTACCCATAAAAGAATTCCTAAATAATCAAGCCACCCCAAATTCACTCCGCTGCCATAAAACTGGGCTGCAAGCAAGGGTGCAGATATAAGCCACATTAAAATGCCCTGCAGAAAAAAAACCTGGAAGTAACTGATCCACCAGTATCGTTTCTCTCCAAAGTCCTTGCGAAACTGCCTGTAGCGAAAGTCCTCCCCTTTGCCTGAATTACGCCATATAAGGTAGATCGAAAGCCTTAGGCCCCAGATGGCTACCATAATCATAGACAATATTTTACGGATTTCAAAACCTTCGCCTTTCATAAAAAAGAGCAAAGTAACGACAACAAAACCCAACCCCCAGAAAGGATCGACAATGCTCACATTCTTTAAACGGATACTTACTATCCAGAGCATGGCCATCATCACCTGTATCAGGATCAAGGAATAGAGATAGATTTGGATATAAGTCATATACGTTGTTTATTCAAACATAAAAGCTATAGATGCCGCACCTACACCTGTATTCGAACCAATTACCGGAGAAATATTCACAATGGCTATGGGATCCAGGCCGGAACAGATTTTCATACTGTTTGCATACCAGGCTGCAGCTTCAGGATTGGCGGCGTGTAAAACGATGTAATTCCATATCCGGTTTTTTTGTAAAAGTTCACGAAAATGATCCATTACCTTTTCCATATTCGCCTGTTGGCTGTATGTCTTGCCAAAAACCATCGATTTACCATCTGTATCCATTGATATAATGGGATTTACATTCAATATCCGCGCAATGAGTCCCCGGAGATGCGATACCCGGCCACCTCTCACCATGTATTTAATGGTCTTTACACTGACCATTATACGGGTATTGTGTATCCAATTCTCTGCCAGGTTTACGATCTGTTCATGCACCAGGCCTTCTTCAATGGCTTTGGCTATCCTCAGAATAATCAACCCCAGCGCACCTGACAGGTTCTTTGAGTCAATAACGGTTACAGGCTTGCCAAATTCGCGACTAATCGACTCACCTGCTTTAACGCTGTTAAAATAAGTTCCGCTGAACTTACTGGTCAGATGAACCGCAATGATTGAGTCGTAATGTGTTGCAAGCTGGGAATACAGATTTACAAAGGTTTGTTCATTAATCTGGGCAGTTCTTGGAAAATCGGGGCTCTCATCCAGCAAGGAATAAAACTGTTCAGGCTGAATAGTAATTTTATCAAGATAATGATTCTCCCCAAAACTAATGTTGATCGGAACCATATGTATCTGATAATGATCGATCATTTCACGGGGAAGGTCACAGGTAGAATCAGTTACCAGGGCAATTTTCCATTTTCTCCGGTAAACGGTCTCGCTTTGCCGGACCATATCATCGGCTTTCTGGAAAGTGATATTACCATAATTTTTCAGCTGATAAAAAAAAGCAGCAGGATCATTGGTATGGAGGTGAAGATGTTTTACTGCATCTGATCCGGCAATAACGGCTGAGTCTCCATGACGGCTTAATAACTGCGCAAGTGTATGCTGGCTTGCAGTTACCTGCCGGAGTATGGCTTCAGTACAATATCGCAAATTTACCTGTTCCGGAATATGGCTGTCTTCACTATGAACCTGCTGGATTTCAGTCCTTGAACCCAGTATATGACGGATATTGCTGCTTCGCAGGAAATCTACTATTCCCTTGATAAAAAATACAAAGCCACTGGCTCCGGCATCAACCACTTTTGCCCTGGCCAGAACGGCCAGCTTAAGCCTGGTTTCTTCCAGTGATTTTTCAAGCACCTCAACCGAACCTGCAAGCATCTGCAAAAAATCGCCGTATTCATTTCGCCGGCTATAAATGTAATCCGCCCAGTCACTGATGACAGTAAGCATGGTTCCTTCCACCGGCACAGCCACTGCCTCATAAATATACCGGACTGAATTCTTAATGCTTCCGGCAAACTGGTTGAAGTTTACCGATTGGTATTGCCCTGTTTCATTGCTGATGCCATATAACAATTGGGCAAAAATGATACCTGAATTTCCACGTGCGTTTGTCATGGCGGTTTCCGCAATCCGGTCAATGGTGATCTTATATGACCTGTGGGGATGTACTATATCGAAAACAGAACGAACTGTGGCAGCCATGTTTGAACCTGTATCACCGTCATTAACCGGAAAAACATTAATTCTGTTCAGTTCCGCCTGGTTATCAAGAACTTTTTTTGTTCCCGCCAGAAAGGAATAATAAAGTCTCCTGCCATCAATTTGCAGAACCGGTGCAGAATGCTTTGTTTCCTTGTTAATAAGCATATCATCTTAAAATTACTTACGGGATAACATAACGAATTTTATTTTGTTCAATTTATATAGGTCAATAATTAAACATTATTTCCAAAAGGTGCCTTTTTCTTTATAAATCTCATTTCTCAAATACAATGACATACTCCGACATGTACTCGCTTTTTTCAGGCCGGATATTTTTAACAAAAAGGCGGGCTTGTTTACCCAGCCTTAAACAAGTACTCTTATTACTTACCTCATCAGGGGTATTCAAAGGCTGAAGCGAAGGATACCAGAGAAAATATCCCGGTTTGTCCAGTAAAAGCTTTGGCTTTGTCCATTGTTGCGAATTATCCCCTGTTCCCAGGTCCTGGTTTTTATTAAATGAAATATAAATGCTGCTTCCTGCCCAGGAAGGTCCGGTAACCTTTCCCATAAGCATGACCCAGCAATTCAGACAGGTATTCCAGCTAACCGACGGACCCCAGTGAAAACCGCCTGTCGGGCCGGAAGCAGGTCCCCCACCTTCATTACGCGGAATCTGCAGCGATGCGACAGGTGATCCGATCCCGGTAAAACCGGCATTGAATCCTTTTCCATCCCATCGTGCAGCCTTGCCCTCCGGATGTTCCAGGTCGCTTAAACGTATTCGTGCCACGCTGATGCATTGACCGCTCCATTCTGTATCCGGATTCCAGGACTGCTCATCATATACACCCGGATAACCGTACTCTCCATAAAACAGGTACAGATGATCACCGCTGGCAACGGCGGAAGGGTCACCCACTCCACCGGCAAATGTGCATGAAGTATTGTAAGGTTTGAGGATGAGCCTCGGCTGTTCGTCTTCTATGAAAAGCCCTTTGTTTTCCCAATGTCTTCCCCCATCTGTAGATTTCATAATTCCAATCCGGCAAACTGCTGCCGGGGATGAAGGTCCTTTCAGGCCCTGCGGCCATTTTTCATTTTTATAGCCCTTGCCGCTTTTTTCATCCCAGGGCAAGGTGGAAGGATAATTTTCATTGTGGTAAACTGCATACAGCGTCCTGCCACTACTGTCTTTCGGATCCTGGTATACTGTTTCAAACCACACCGCACCATGCAGTCCGGGTTGGCCGGTCTTGGCATTCGGGGGCATTACAGGCTCTGTAAAGGCTTCTGCCGGACTGCTGAATGCTTCATCTGCATTTCGCCCATCGGCAAATTTCAGGTCGACGTGCATTCCCCCAAAGCGGATCCTCACCGTATTTACCCGGAAAGATCCGAAAGGTATCTCCGACCCAGGCCTCAGCCATATTGCAATCCACAAAGGAATTGAAAAAGAATTTTTCTGACGGGACGAGCCTAAACTTTCGGATCGAATGGTTTTAACTCTTCCGTTTTTGCCTGAGTTTGATTCCGGCAGCCTGTTACTAACAGCATCATGGCTGCAATACAGGTGACAATAATGCGTTGAATACACTTCTTCATATGTTGAAAGGGTTGATATAACAGACACAAAACGGTTTTTCAAAACTTCAGATATGCTAAAGTCAGATATATCAGTGCTTTTTTATGAGATCCAGCAGCTTGCTGTCGAGTTTATGCCCATACCAGTCTGCATACTGAACGTCTTCCCTTCCTGAATCAAGAATTCCAAAATCCCCCCTGAAATTCCACAATGCATAACCGATTCTGTTTTGAGTAAGAATGTCAGTGATATCACCAAACCATGAAAGAAAGATCTCATGCGGAGTTTTTTTCCAGCAACCGCATTCTCCGCAATGAACGCCACCGCCTTTACTCACTGACTCGATCCATGGTTTGTAATATTCTTCCAGTCGTTCTCTTCCATAGGTTTTCCCGTCAAATGTTCCTGGCCAGGCTGGTGAAGGAGCCTGTGAAGGTTCTTTCCATACCCAGGGTGCCTGGTAGTGAGAAATGTAATGAGGAAAGTACCCGCGGCAGCTCTGTCCAACCTTCAAATCAAACAATTCGGGTGTCACGTCATTCCCGACATTATTTCCGTCGGCAATGATCAGGTGGTTGGCATTTTCAGCCCTGATGGCCTTTACTGCCCCTTCTGCCACTTTTCTGTATAATTCACCAGGCAATGTTTTGCTCTTTGAAAACTGGTCGTTCATGTCTTCCCTGAAGGCCGGCTCATTGAGCAGGTCGAAACTTATTTTATCACGGGAAATACTCTTAAAACACTTTGCCCACATACCCCAGTGGTAATTAAAGGCATCCTGGGCATCCTTGTCCTTCCATAAATTGAAAGGCTCATTAAATCCTGCATTGATACAATACCCGGGTGCACGGTGCAAATTTATGCTTACATGCAGGTTATGCTTTTGTGCCGTATAAACCAACTGTTCAATTTCCTCCACAACCTTCTCATCGATACTGTAAACATCGTCTTTATTGATCAGCTTCGAACGGTCAAAACTGAGATAACTGGGGTAGGCTATCGGAAGCCTGACAAAGTCAAATCCCCAGTCTGTCATCCAGCGAAAATCATCCTCGGTAGTCCTGTTACGGTCCTGGTTACGGTCAGGGGAAGGTGAAAAATAATCCAGCAGGTTAAATCCCTTCCATCGGGGCAACAGGTTTTTGGCCGGGGCATAAAGAATATTTCCAAGTGCGGCTTTCCCCGAAAGCGTTACAGCAGCAGCAGTCACAGCCGTATTCCGGATGAATATCCGGCGATCGATTTTTTGCTCTTTCATACTGACTTTTATAGGTTATATAAAAATAATACAAATTAACCGGTCGCGCAATTCATGCAGTATCCCCTGTGAATACAAATGGTCCCTCCGCATTGCGGGCAAAGCCACTTTTCGTGTTCACTTTTCGTAAATGCTTCGAGCCCAAAATCCCGGATACGCTCCAGGTTACCCATCAGGCTGGTATTGTATCTGGTCCTGTACCGTTTATCGAGTTGCACCACCCTCTTGCAGGGATATTTTCCACATTCATAACAGAATTTGGATTTTGTTTCTGCCAGGTGACTGCAGTTCAGTATGACGCATTTAACCCGGCTAGGCAATTTCGATGCACTTTTCAAGCGGCATCCAACGCATTTGTTCTTTTCGCGCAGATAACCCAGGCAGGTTCCGCAATTCATTCCGCAAGGGGCAATGAGAGCCGGATCAAAGCCTGAAGGGTTCGGGATTTTAGATGGATTATTCATGGATGGATAGTTGAGTTAGGCTGAAGGTTGTTCTGCAGTTCTTCAGTTGTGCAGTCATACATTTTCAAATCTTCAAATTTTCAAATCTTCAAATTTTCTTTTTCTTCCTGGATTTTGGCCTAAATGCCTCATTTTCCTCTATCAACTTCTTCCAGTCATGTTCACTTTCTGCGGACAGATCAACTGTCGCCTCATATTCTTCCTTACTGATTGACATAACAGTGATGGGTTTGCTCAGGAACTGCTCAATGTCAGTCAGAATTTCTTTCTCACTTTTACTGCAAAAGGACAGGGCGATTCCCCTCTTATCTGCCCTACCTGTGCGGCCTACCCTGTGAACATAGTTTTCTGCCACTTCGGGCAGATCGTAATTTACGACATATTCCACATTCGGAATGTCAATTCCCCTGGAACTTACATCGGTGGCAATCAGAATTTTATTTGTTCCGTTTTTAAAATTCTCCATAACCTTTGAACGGTCATCCTGGTCTTTCTCACCGTGAATTGTCTGGCAGGTGAATCCCACCCTTTCCAGCGCCCTGGCCACCCGCTCAGCCCGAACCCTTGTCCGTACAAAAACCAGCATCTTGCTTTCAGGATGTTCGCGAATAATCTGTTCCAGGAAAAACCGTTTATCATCCATTTCCACGTAGGCCACCGAATGATCGATGTTTTTCGAGACAGGATCTTTAGGCGATATATGTATACGAACCGCATGATCAACCAGGCCGTAAGCAAGGTCCTTTATGTGCTCATTGATGGTGGCTGAGAAGAACAGTGTTTGCCTGCGTTTGGGAATTCGCCTGATCAATTGCTGCATATCGGCAATAAAGCCCAATTCAAGCATATGATCGGCTTCATCCAGGATCAGGATCTCCACCTGTGAAAAATTCAAAAATCCCTGACTGGCCAGATCGAACATTCTTCCGGGTGTAGCGACCAAAACATCTACACCCTTTTTAAGACGGTCGATCTGCGGTACCTGATCTACTCCTCCAATTAAGCTCAGCACCTGCAATGCCAAACCCTTCATCAGCTTCTCAAACACTCCGGCTACCTGTATCGACAGCTCATGGGTAGGGACCATCACCACGCAACGCACCGTATAATCATCAAGATATTTGTAACGACTTGCCAACAGCTGAATAACCGGAATGGCATACGCAGCAGTTTTACCTGTCCCTGTCTGCGCTATGGCCAGAACATCCTCCCCTTTTAATATGGGCGGTATGGATTTGTACTGAATGTCCGTCGGTTTCCTGAATCCCGACAATTCCAGATTCCGTTTTAAAGCCGGAAGAAAGTTGTATTGTTCAAACCTCATGCCCTGTACCTGTTTTTTTCCATCACCCGAATATACAAATCTTCCACCTTTTTTCTTGCCCATGGAGTTTTTCGAAGAAATTTGAGGCTTGATTGTATACTGGGATTACTCGTAAAGCAATTAATGCGGACATTCACCCCCATTTGTTCCCATCCATAATACTCAACAAGGTAGTTTAAAATGGATTCAAGGGTCATGCCATGCAAGGGATCGTTACTGATTTGTGCGGTCATAGAAAATAGGTGGTAGTACAAAGCTACAAAGTTAATTGTGCATCCGGTATATTCACAGTACCTTCGCACCGAAATAAATCCACACAGTGACTTTTAACGATCTCAATCTAAATAAGCCTTTGCTGAAGGCGTTGGCCGACCTCGAATTCGAATATCCAACACCCATACAGGAAAAGGCCTTCCCCAAAATCATGTCAGGATGCGACCTTGTTGGCATTGCGCAGACCGGCACAGGGAAAACGCTGGCCTATTTACTACCTGTTCTGCGGCAAATAACCTGGTCCGATCAGCGTGATCCACGTGTGCTGATCCTGGTTCCAACGCGTGAACTGGTTCTCCAGGTAGCAGGTGAAATATCAAAGCTTACTGCACATTCAACCATCCGGGTGGGTGCAGTATATGGAGGCACCAATATCAATACCCAGAAGAAATTAATCTATGAAGGCCTCGATATCATTGTTGCTACACCCGGCCGTTTGCTTGATCTGAACCTAACCGGCATCCTGCGCTTTAAAAGCATTCAAAAGGTAGTGATCGATGAAGTGGATGAGATGCTGAACCTCGGATTCCGGGTACAGATCCTGAATATTCTTGAAAGGCTGCCGGAGCGGAGGCAGAACCTGATGTTCTCTGCAACATTGACTCCTGAGGTAGAGGCAATTATAGCAGATTATTTCCAAAATCCGCTGACAATACAAATTGCCGTTCATGGAACGCCAATTGAAAGGATAGTACAACAGGCTTACCTGGTGCCTAATTTCCAAACGAAAGTCAACCTGCTCGAAAGTTTGCTCAAGCATGACCCCGATCTGAGCAAGGTTCTGGTTTTTGTTGCGACCAAAAAAATGGCCGATCGCCTGTTTGAACAAATTGACAGTCGATTTCCTGAAAAAACCGGCGTTATCCATTCCAATAAATCTCAAAATTTCAGGATACGGACATTACAGCAGTTTACAGCCGGCGAAATCCGGATGCTGATTGCAACAGATATTATTGCCCGTGGACTGGATATTACCGACGTCACGCATGTAATCAATTTCGATATACCCGATCTTCCGGCTGATTATATTCATCGCATAGGACGTACCGGACGCGCAGATAAAGATGGGATTGCCATTTCTTTTGTGAGTGATGCCGAAACAGAATACTTCAATGCCATTGAAGAGCTCATGCACAGATCCATCAATATTCTCCCCCTGCCCGGAGATGTTCAGATATCCAGTGTTTACCTCGAAGAGGAAAGACCCACCCGGTTGTTTGATATCGACTATTTGAAACCAAAGCTATCGAAGACACGGAAAATACTGCAACGAGGGTCAAAAGGAAGGACAAAGCAAGAAAAAGAAGCCGGCATCATCGAAAAAAAGCAACCTCCGGTTTGTCGGAAAACACAAATCCACCCGCCCTCCAAAACCCCGGTTTTAAGTGTTTATTTTTCCAGTTTCAGTGCTGCCAGTTCTCCGGAAATAAATGCCAGCTCATCCGGGGAAAGCTGAATGCTCGCCTGCTTTGGCATTTTCGACAGCCTGTGTTGCATTACGGGCCCCGACAAGTGCAATTGTAATTCCGGGCTGTTCAATTGTCCATCTGATCACCAGCTGTCCAATGGTAGCATTTTTTTCTCTGGCGAGTGGCATTAATTTATCGAGAAAGGCATTTACCCTGCTGATGTTCTCATCGGAATAATACATATTCCCTTCCCGTGTATCTCCGTCACTAAACCGGTGGCCCGGTTTAATCTTTCCGGTAAGCAATCCCCGTTGAAGCGGGCTGTAGGCGATGATGGCCAGGTCGTTCCTGCGGGCATAAGGCACCACCTCTTTTTCAATATCCCTGTTAACCATGCTGTACGGCACCTGGTTGGACGTAAGCGGAATTGTCTTCTCAGCCTCTTTCATAAGTTCCGGCGAATAATTACAAACACCGGCTGCCCTGATTTTCCCCTGTTTTATCAACTGTTCCATGGCTTCCATGGTTTCAGATACAGGAGTCGTTCTGTCAGGCCAGTGTATCTGGTACAGGTCGATATAATCAGTTCCCATTCGCTTCAGACTGTTCTCACATTCCTTCATGATGCTTTCTTTTGAAGCCAGCTTATGGATAAGCAATTCCTTTCCCTTGCTATCCCGGCTTTTAAAAAAGAATTCACCCTTAGTGGTATCCCAGCTAAGTCCGTATTTAGTAAGCAGCTGAATTTTTGTCCTGTCATACCCGCGAATGGCCTCGCCGCATAATTCCTCACTCAGCCCCTGTCCGTATGCCGGTGCCGTATCAATGGAGGTAACTCCATGATCAAGCGAAGCCCTGATGGCTTCAACAGCTTCCTTCCTGTCAGTGCCGCCCCACATCCAGCCTCCGATGGCCCATGCCCCAAATGTGATCACAGATGCCTTTACATCTGATCTGCCCAGTTTTCTTGTTTCCATTGTTAAAAATTACTTAATTTTCAGATCTTTAAGCATCCATACGTTACAGAAAAAATGCCCCGAATTACCCATGGCGTGGGGGATATGTTCAAATCCCGCCTTTTCATAGATCCGGATGGCATCCCTAAGCTCGGGCACAGTTTCCAGGTAAAGACTGTTATACCCAAATTGCCGGGCTTTTTCAATACAAAGTTCCATCAATTTTTTCCCAATACCATGGCCCCTTTCCCCGGGTAAGACATAATACTTTACCAGCTCCACGCAATCTCCGGGTAATCCATCTGTCGGAAATATACCACAACCTCCCACAATGATACCATCCCGTTGTGCAACATAATAAACCGAACGGGGTTCAGCAAACAGGGAAAACAAATCGTCGGTTGTGGGATCGGTATATGCCGTTCCCGGCCTGTCGATATGAAACTCCTCAAGGATAGTCCGGATCAGTGCCGCAATAACAGGATTATCTCCCTTTTCCAACCTCCTGTAAGTTATATTCATGAGATTGCTAATTGGCAATCGAAAACGAAATTTCACCAGAAATTAAACCAGGTGCACTGGCTTTTAGTTTAATGACTCCCTGGTTTTCAGTGGCTTTAAATATGGCAATCATCCTTCCTTCGAATGCCCTGCAACTGTTTTTGGAGGCATATTTTATCCCTTCCGGATCATATTGATTACCATTGTCAGATCCAAGCAGTGTGCCGGGGCCTTCGATTTGCAGTGAAATTTCATTTTCGGCAAGCGGAACCCTTACCCCATTTTTGTCACATATTTCAAATTCTACAATCACTGCATCCTCACTGTGTGAAGTGATACTGGTCCGATTGCAATGCGCAACAATCCGGACGGGACTGCCGGCTGTTTTCAGAATTTGAGTCACCGCTTTCTTATTCCCGTTGTATCCGTTTGTTTTTAATTCCCCTGCTTTATAAGGTAACATCCCAGGTTGCAAAACAGGAATCCCTGTCTACTTTTTTCCGGCCAAGGTTTTTATTATTCAGTACCAGATCGGCTTCTTCGCAATTGGTATATACATAAACCCTTACCATTGAATCCCCCTTTTGTTCCCAGTTCCACTGGTCGGTCACATCACGTGGTGACCAGTCGAATTTACGGCCTTTCCTGCGCTCTGCGGCTATAAAAGCGACAGGTTTCGATGACCAGTAACTCTTGCGCAGGTAATATTCCGGCTTTGGAAATCCGGCTATATCCAACATTCCAAAAGCCCAGCCCCTCAAATCAGGAAAGGCGATCTCACCCAGGTAATCATATCCGACCCATACAAATTCCCCGATTACATAATCATGATCCCTTACAGCTATCCAGTTCGGCGCCTTATGGTACGTCTCTGTTCCCAGGAACAGTCGGTTTGGATACTTTTCTTTTTCCGCTTCATACATTTTTTGCGGATGGATCCTGTCGATATAATTATATCCTGCAATATCAGGCACATCCATAAAACCATAGATATTTGCCCCTGCAAAAAAATCGCAGGCTGCGGTGACAGGTCTTGTAGGATCCTCCTCATAGCAAACGGCTTTCAGTTTATTTGCAATCTCAATCCCATGGGTTCGCTGATTGGGGATTTCATTCCCTATGCAATACAAAGCCACACATGGATGATTACGGTCACGGCGGACCATATTCCGCAAATCGGTGTCATACCACTGATCGAAATACAAATGATAGGTATAAGGAAGCTTCCCATACGAAGACTCACTGTATCCCCATTCCTGCCCACGGTTCCATTCATCAAAAATTTCATTCATCACATACAGGCCGAGGGTATCACAAATCGAATAGAATTCAGGTGAAAACGGATACGTACCCACACGAATGGCATTGCATCCCATGTCTTTTAATTTTTTCAGCCGCTCATACCATATCCTGGATGGATATGCCGCTCCAAGGCAGCCCATACTCTGGTGCACGCATATTCCCTTTATTTTTTCCTGAACACCGTTCACCAGCATTCCTTTGTCAGCGGTAAACTGAATATTTCTAATACCCACCGGTGTTTTCACCTGGTCGAGAATTTTACCCTCACAGGTAATCGTGCTTACAAGGGTATACATCCCGGGTGAACCGGCCGACCACAAAGTCGGATTGGTGATGGTGAGTGTATGCTGAAACTCCGGATCAGTGAAATCACCTATTTCATGTTCTGTTTCTTTTCGCATAACTTCCTTTCCTGACGGATCAATCAGTAAAGAAAGCAGGGAACAGTGCTTCCGGATCCTGTTATTGGGAACTTTTTTGGTATCGTCTTTTTTGTCAACCCATATAAAAAGTGAGGTATTGTCAGTCCATGAGAATACAGTCTCCGGATATGCATTATTGATGATATGGTAGTCGATTTGGACAGTTGCCTCGCTGACAGTGGCCTTTGGGGTCGTCGCAAAAATCCCGTCCTGCTTAAAATGAAGTTGCCCGGTGCTAATCAGCCAAACATTTCTGTAAATCCCTGAACCTGAATACCATCTTGAAGCCGGCTGAAGTGAATTATCAACCCTTACTGCCAGGATGTTCTTTTCTCCCGGCCCAAACCGCACAAAAGGCGTAATATCATATTCGAATGAATTGTAACCGTTGGGATAGGTCCCTACCATGCGATTGTTGATCCAAACACTGCTGTTCATGTAAACTCCGTCAAACCGGATGAATATGCGTTTATCCTTTTTATCTTCCTCCAGAAAAAACGTCTTTCTGTACCAGCCTGTACCGCAAGGTAAATATCCTCCCTGGGGTCCGCTCGGATTTTTTTTGTCATATTTTCCCTCAATGCTCCAGTCATGGGGCAGAACCAGGTTCCGCCAGGAAGAGTCGTTAAAATCGCTGCCACTAAAAGAAGGATTATCATCCAGGATAAATTTCCAGCCGGAATTAAACAGGTTTACCTCCCGGCCCTGCGCGAGTAAATGATTTTCCGGAAAGAGGTTGAGAAATAAAATTAAAACCAGGAAAATGAAAAAATGCTTCATGGGTGAAAGGTGAGATGGCTTCATTTTGTTGCTAAATCGACTAATTTAATTACAGTTTTCCAATTTCGTGTGGTTGCATTCACTTTTAGCCGGTTTTCAAAAAATAAATTTGATATTTTGGTGTTTCCATAACCCTGCGGACAGTATAAATAAGCCTCATTCCGCACCAGGTAAAACCTGTCGGGTGAAAAGTCATATTTCGAAATGGCCTCCCTGTCCGATTGCCTGGGACTTTCGGAAAGTAATGTAACATGCAGCCAGTCGGGATTAATATCCTTTTCTTTTAGAAACGGATTATCAGCCAGAATTTTCTCCATATCTTCACTGGAACGGATAAATACGGGAACATAAAAATTGTACTTGCCTGCTACAGATTGTTGAATTCGATGCACCAGCTCAACATCAGTGAAGGTTCCCCCGGTCTTGAAAACAACATTTCCACTCTGAATGTATGTTTTCACCTCTTCGAAATCCATTTTTTCAAATAAGATTTTCAGGTCATCCATCAGAATAGTCTTGTGACCGCTTACATTGATTCCCCTTAACAAGGCGATATATGTTTTTTTCATGCCTGACAGTTAATTTAATATTCAGTTGGCAGTGTATTAATCCAATCCAACCTTATCACTCCGCCTCTCCAATAAAACAGTATCACGCCAAACGCCATCCATTTTCCCTATACGTTCACGGGTTCCGATAATTCTGAATCCGTTTCGCAAATGAAGCTGAATGCTCCTTTCATTTTCAGGAAAGATGCCCGCCTGTAAGGTCCAAAGCCCATTGGATTCGGATTCTGAAATTAATCCTTTCATGAGCTTGTCACCAATTCCTCTTCCGTGGAATCCAGGATCAACATATATACTCACTTCGGCAACACCTGAATATATGCACCGGTTTGAAACATTTGACAGGGCTGCCCAGCCGACGATCTGGCTGCCAATACTGGCAATTAACCTGCAGTCGGACCGGTGACTGCTGTTCCAGGTCTGCCAGTCAGGCACCTGCTGTTCAAATGTCGCATTTTTGGTGACGATTCCAGCCATGTAAATTTTTGCCACTTCGGGCCATGCTTCAGCCGTCATTTTTTCAATGCTGAAAGTCTCCTTTTTCCCAGGTGAATCATATTGCCACATTATGCCTGTATTTTTGTCTTCATCATGCATTGCTTTAAGGTCAGGTTCTGCCTAAACAAGGTTTTAGCGAACTGGTTCGCTACAATCCCATTATTTTGGTTTTAACAACACCTTGCCTGCCGACATGTTATCAAGGTAAAAGTCAAGCGCTTCCTGTGCCTCCTCTAAAGGGAACATCCCCTGTACCGGGATTGTTAATTCATTTTTCAGCAACCTTCTGACACGGAAAATATTCCGGATGGTGGCAACAGGACCTGTTTCTTTCAGACTGTTTCCAAGAAAAAAACCGGTAATCTTTTTGTTGTCAATAACAAGCGACCTGTGATCGATCTCAGGTTGTTCTCCGGAAAGGTTTCCGTAAATCACAATAGAACTGGCCGGAGGTACGGCAAGCATGAGCTGACGGGTAAGACTGCCCCCTACCGCATCAAAAACCAGGGTGGCATTCAGGGAATGAGCCAGGGAATGCAGGTCTTTTGAAAAGCTTTTCTCCGAACTGTTCAGAACATGTTGTGCGCCCAGGTTTATCAATGTAGTTTTCTGCTTCAGGTTTCGCACAATATGAATGACGGGTATGCGGCTTTTTTTACCCAGAAGTTCGACCATGCGTCCCAGGGAGCTGGCTGCAGCCGTGTTGATGATCGCCTTGTGACTTTCGTGCCTGGCTATGTCGAAGAAGGCGACAGCTGTCATCGGATTAACAAGCAACATGGAACCCTGTTCATCTGAAATTTCCCCGGGAAGTGGAACACACCGTGAAGCTGCTGTCACCATATATTCAGCCCAGGTGCCACTATTATTTGAATAGGAAGTACAGGCCACCCTTTTGCCTTGCCATAATTTTGGCAACAATCCGCTGCCATGCGCAACCACCCTGCCACAGCCTTCAATACCGGGAATAAATGTAAGCCTGTCGGCATGTTCGGTTACACTTTTTATGCGGGCCAGGTCGGAGGGATTGATCGGAGCACATGCCATTTTTATCAACACCTCTCCTGCCCCGGGCTTTGGAAGCGGAACATGCCGGGCCGACAGGCGTCCGTCATCTTCACGAAGCAGCACGGCGAGCATAATTTCAGGTAAAATCGGTTTCATCGGAATTATGTTTTACCCTGTTATTTAACAAGAATACTGGCATTTCGGATTACCGCTATAATCCCTTTTTCAGCAGCCAGAATCTGATTAATTTCATCCACGGAAACCCTGGTCACTCCCAAAGTTTCACAGTCTTCCCCGGTGAGGGAGGTAAGCATGCAAATGCGGATGCGTTTGGTTTTACCCATCATCGACAAGGCAGTTCCGCCGTTTCCCTCATATTTTTTTTCCAGCATGGCAAAAGCAGCCTCAAAGCTTCCTGCCTTCAGATATTGCATAAAGTAATCCGAACCAATTTTGTCGATGCATTCGGACAACATCACAAGCGTTCCCCCATCCTTTACAAAAGCAGCCGCATGATGAACCGATTTGTGAGCCTGGATGAAATTGATATCCTTGGGATATCCGCCACTGGAAGCTATGACCAGATCAAACCGATGTTGCGGAGTATACCTGTAAAAGCTGTCGTGCACCCGGCAGGCTTCTGCAAAATCGCGGTAGGTATTGCCAACCATCAGGCGGCAGACTTTACCGGTTGAATTCAGGATGCCATGAATGGATATTTTGGGCGGCATATAGGTATCTATCTCTTCAAGGTCATCTGCCAGGGGATTACCGGAAAGGTTCCCCGGCTGGCAACCTGTGGACAACCGGCGGGTGTTTCTGTCAAGAAACAGACTGTGATTGGAATAAACCGCTTCCCGGGATGCAAGTCCTGGAAACAGCATTTTACGTCCGCCGCCATAGCCTGCAAAATAGTGATGTGAGATGGCGCCAAAGGTGATTATCAGCGAACTTTGCAGAATATCCTTCCGGATTGTTACCGGAGTGCCGCGTTTGGTGATACCGGGTATTTCAAACAACGATTCATCGCGGCAGTTATGCTGAACAAATGTATATTCCCTGCAGACATCCCCGTAACTGCAGATGCTCTCCTCCTCGCTTTGCGGAGGATGGGTGCCATAGGCGATGTAAAAGCAGATATTGCCCTTTTCAGCACCTTTTTGGAGCAGGATCCCGGTTATCCATGGCAGATACTCCGGATATCCGCATAACCGCGTTTTATCTGAAACTACCACAGCTACATTCCGGTATCTGTCTTTCTCCACCGGCAGAAACCGGTTAAGATCATCAGTAAAAGTTTTCTTATCTATGGCAAATTCCGGCTCACTGTATTCAGGTAAAATGGCTGAAGATGGCACGTCGAGGAAGATCTCCACCCTGCCGTATTTAAGCTGTGTATTCATGTAAAATGGCTGAATAAATGAGAATGCAAATTACAAAATTATACAATGCATTATTTGACCCGGACAATTTGAAAATAGAAGGACTAAATTCTACAACATATTGTAATTATTCTTACAATTGCATTGCAAATTTATGCATACAAAAGATTAAATTCTTCATCATGAAATTACCGCACGAATGTCAAAACATTGAAGAGGTGCGTCTGGAAATAGATGAAATTGATCAGGCGATTATCGGATTGATCGGAAAACGATTTGCTTTTATTCAGGAAATAGTAAAGTTTAAAAGCAATAGTGATGATGTATATGCGAAAAACAGGTTCCAAACTGTTATCAATCACCGAAGAGAAATGGCAGTCCTGCATAATCTAGATCCTGATGTAATTGAAAACATTTATCGGATTATGATGTCTTATTTTATTAAAGAACAGCTCGAATTATTGAAAAAAAACCAAAAATAACTTACCATGTACAGAAAGGAAATTAAAGTGGTGGATTGCACCATTCGTGATGGAGGCCTGATGAACAACTGGCATTTCAGTGATGACTTTGTCAGATCGGTTTATAATGCCTGTGTGGAAGCTGGAATTGATTATATGGAAATTGGCTATAAAAGCAATGAAAAATACTATTCCAGAAAAGAGAATGGCCCATGGAAATTTTGTGATGAAAAGGATGTAAGGCGCATAGTCGGTGAAAATAAAACCAACACCAAACTTTCAGTGATGGTGGATATTGGACGTGTTGACCTGGATGATATTCCCCCGAAATCAAAGAGCGTTATTGACATGATCCGGGTAGCCGCCTATGTTCATCAGATGGACAAGGCCATTTTTATGGCTGAACAATGCATGAATAAGGGCTATGAAAGTACCATCAACCTGATGGCGGTATCGAAGGTAAACGAACGGGAATTGGATGAAGCACTTGCCGATGTAGCCAGATCCAAGGTTCCAACCTTTTATGTTGTAGACAGTTTTGGCAGCATGTATTGTGAGCAGATCGAACTGATCACAAAAAAATATATGGAATTGCTCAAGGGAAAAACAATCGGAATACATGCACACAACAATATGCAACTGGCCTTTTCCAATACGGTTACAGCCATCATTCATGGATGCAACATGCTGGATGCCACGCTGCTTGGGCTCGGCCGGGGTGCCGGAAATTGCCCAATTGAAATATTGATCGCTTTTTTAAAAAATCCGAAATACCGTTTATTACCGCTTTTCCAATCGATCCAGGATTTTATTCTGCCACTCCAGAAAGAAATTGACTGGGGTTATCACATTCCTTACCTGGTAACCGGGTCAATGAATGAGCACCCTAAAGAAGCCATGGAATGGATGGAATCCGATAAAAAGGATGATTTTGTCGGCTTTCTGAAGCATATGCATGATAATCTTGCACTGCTGGAGTAACATATTACGGTTATACTTTATTTCCCAAGAAAACCGCTATCTCCCATCCATTCCGCCATTCTTTGCGGCCAGTTGCGGATGGCTGCATAGGTCGACCTGTCGCCCATATTAAAGGCATGTTTGCCCCTGGCAAAGAAGATAGCTTCTACAGGCACTTTGGCATCCCGGTATATTTGGAGGAGATCAAGGGTCACTTTGTCGCATCCGTATTCATCATCATTGGCACAGATCAGAAAGGCGGGAGGAGTATCTGAAGGAACGGTCTTTGGCGGATTGCCACCCGGGTATACCATCATCTGGAAATCCGGACGGCCGTTCAGCCGGTCCACCGGATCAGCAGCTTTAGGATCACCGTCCCCCTTATCGTAAGCCACCATCATTACCACCGCCCCGCCGGCTGAAAAACCAAGCATGCCAATACGGTTCGGGTCAATGTGGAATTCACCGGCACGGCTTCTCACCAGCCTTATTGCACGGTATGCGTCCTGTCGCACATTTTCCATTGAATAAGGTGAACCCTGTTCGCCCGGGAGCCGGTATTTCAGTACAAAAACCGTTACTCCAAGCGGATTAAGGAATTCAGCTACCTGTTCTCCCTCGGCATGAAAAACAAGCTCGCGAAAACCTCCGCCCGGGGCAACCACCACCGCACAGCCGTTTGACTTACCTTCAGGAGGCAGAAAAACGGTGACCGACGGGTTATTGATATTCCGAACCCAGTAATCCTTTGCCTGCTCGGGAATATCTTTCCGGTCTTCAAATCCCGGGGCTCCTTTATCCCAAAGACTGATTACCCGGGGCTGGGTCTGAGCAAAGGCAAACACCGGAAAAAACAATACCGGCACAAATGGTCTCAGAATGAATTTCATACTTATGGTTTTTAACTGAATCATAATTTAAAAGTAGGAAAAAGAAATTAGAAAAGGGACAAGGGACCAGGGACTAGGGACAGTGTACAAACGCCAGAGAAAATGCAGGGCATCCCTAATGGTTGTCAAGCAGGAATAAAAATTCCGGAGCAGGCAACATCCACTTAGGGATTAAATACCTCTAGAAAAAATGTCAAGCTAAAAGTTAAAAATAATATACAAATAATGGACGTTGCAAACTTTTCTTACATTTAGTGTCAATTCATCATTCATAATTCATAATTCAAAAGATCTTCCCCTTGAAAAATCATCTCAATTTATTCCTGTTCCTCTCCCTGTTTCCAGGGATAATTGCAGCGCAGAGCGTTTCCAGGTTTATTATCGTGGATCAGTTTGGCTACCTCCCCGATGCCCAAAAAATCGGAGTCATCAGGGATCCCCAGGTTGGATTTGATGCCGATGAATCATTTACCCCGGGCCAGACTTACATCCTGGTAAATGCCGTAACGGGTGAACATGCCCTTGATGGCAAACCCGTGTCATGGAGCAGTGGGGCGACTGATGCATCATCAGGTGACAAGGCCTGGCATTTTGATTTTTCTGCAGTTACTGAAATTGGCCGGTATTATATCCTTGATGTGGACAATAATGTCAGGTCATTTGAATTTGATATTTCCCCGATAGTATACAATGAGGTGCTTAAACAGGCCATGCGCATGTTCTTTTACCAGCGTGCCGGCTGTGCCAAGGAAGCCATGTATGCCGGGGCCGCCTGGGCCGACGGGGCAAGCCACATTGGATCTTTGCAGGATAAGAACTGCCGCTTGTTCAGCGACAAAAACAATCCGGCCACAGAACGCGACCTGAGTGGTGGCTGGTATGATGCAGGGGATTTTAATAAGTACACAAACTGGACCGCCAATTATGTGGTTGAAATGATGAAGGCCTGGCTTGAGAAACCCGATGCCTGGGCAGATAATTATAATATTCCGGAATCCGGAAACGGGGTTCCTGATCTGCTGGATGAGGCAAAATGGGGAATTGATTTTCTGCTCCGCATGCAACAACCCGATGGAGGGGTCTTATGCATCGTGGGTGAATCACATGCCAGCCCGCCTTCCAGTGCAACCGGACAAAGTCTTTATGGTCCGGCCACCACATCCGCCACTTTGAATACAGCAGCCGCCTTGGCCCTCGGTTCCAAAGTATACAAGGCCATGAACATGATTCCTTATGCCGATACCCTGATGGCAAGAGCGATAAAAGCATGGAACTGGGCTGAAACGAATCCGGCTGTCGTTTTCAACAATAACAGTGCAGAAAACAGCTCCCTGGGTGTAGGGGCAGGAAACCAGGAAGAGGATGAATATACCCGTTTTATTTCGAAAATTGAAGCGGCCTGCTTTCTGTTTGATGTAACGAAAGACATAAACTACCGGATCTATTTCGACAACAATTATCAGAACGTTCATCTGATCGAATGGACATTTGCCTATCCTTATGAGCCCATTGCCCAGGATATTTTGCTTTATTATACCCAAACAGAAAATGCAACTTCTTCCGTATGTGATGATATCCGGAATGTTTACAGGAATGCCATGCTCAGCAATACCGATAATTTCCCTGCCTGGTATGCGGTGAAAGATCCATATCGGGCACATTTGGGAGCGTATACCTGGGGAAGTAACGGACAAAAAGGGGCCCAGGGCACCATGTATTACAATATGAAATATTTCGGACTTAATCCCTCCAAGGACAAGGATGCGGTAAATGCTTCCCAGGGATACATACATTATATCCATGGCGTGAATCCTTTCAATATGGCTTATTTATCCAACATGTATGCTTACGGAGGGGATAACACGGTGAATGAATTTTACCATACCTGGTTCTGCAATGGAAGTGCCAAATGGGACCGTGTGGGGACATCTCTCTATGGTCCGCCTCCCGGTTTTCTCACCGGAGGTGCGAATCCCGGTTATGACTGGGCAGATTGCTGCCCCGGAGGTTGCGGATCCTCTGTCAACAATGCCCTTTGCCTTTCGGAAAGCATCTCCCCTCCGAAAAATCAGCCCAAACAAAAGTCCTATAAGGACTTCAATACGAGCTGGCCGCTTAATTCCTGGGAAATAACCGAAAACAGCTGTGGCTACCAGGTTAATTATATCCGTTTGTTATCAAAATTTGTGACGGCTAACCTCGATTGCCATGGAGATTCCGCCGGTTCGGCGCGTATTGATACCTGCGGTTTATGTTCCGGCGGAAACACAGGAATAGTTGCCGGTGAAAATCCTTGTGAGTGCCCTGATTTCAAAAGAAAGTCGGTCATAAATCCGGTCGCCTGCCGGCAGTTTATTTCTCCCAGTGGCAACTATGAATGGGACAGTTCAGGTGTTTACACAGATACTATACCTTCCCGCAATGGATGTGACAGTATCCTTACAGTGAATCTTACAATTCCCGAAATCAATACCCTTGTATTGGATGATGGAAATTTATTCTGGGCCCAGCAATCAGATGCCGTTTATCAGTGGATGCAATGCAATGACAATTACAGTCCTATACCCAATGCTACGGATAGCGTGTATGCTCCTTCCGAAATGGGATATTATGCCGTTGAAATAACCGTAAACAATTGCAGGGATACTTCAGAATGCTATGCAACGAACCTTCGTGATTTCGTCAGCAACACCCTGGGGGCTCATTTAATCATTAGTCCCAATCCTACAACAGGATCTGTTACTATTACCTTGCCGGACGCCTATGAAAAAACGGATGTTGAGTTAGCGGATCAAACAGGGAAAATCCTGTGGAAAAAAAGTTATACCCGGAAAAAAGAGATCAGCTTATGGCTGGATGAACCAGCCGGTCTCTATTTTCTTTCCATCACGAATAACAGGAATGAAAAAGCCACACTAAAAATTGTGCGTATTGCGCGCTGAGACTTTGACCCTGCCGGAAAAACTTTCAGGGTCTGATCTCTTCCTTTCCATCGGAATAACGGGCAAACCTGCCCAGGGACCTGTCGTGGACCATGTCGGCACGGGACCAGGGCCATCCGCCAAACCGTGTTTCCCGGAAATCGCGGATAGCTTCCTGGATTTCACCGTGAGTATTCATTACAAAGGGGCCATGCTGAACCACCGATTCATTGATTGGCCTTCCCTGGAGCAACAGGAATTCACTCGCTCCGGGTCCGTTTTCAATGATTACATCATTCTCTGGCAGCAGTTCAATTGCCTGGTAGGGTGAAATCTCAACTCCCGCAACCTGCGTTCCCTTTCCCTTGCAAAAATAGAGCGTCCGGTTTACAAAGGGAGAAGCTGCAGGAATTGTCCATTCTGCATTTTCTTCCATCCTGATGATCCACACGGCCACCTCATTTTCAGGATCAGCTGCCCAGGAATCCGGAGCAGGCTCCGGAGCGGAATAATCGCCAATTCTTCCAGCTATGATCCTGATCTCAGTTAATTTGACGCGGTGGTCTTTTATCTTTAATGAAGGAATATTCTCTGACCACAACATGGTATAATATGGCCTGGCAAATTTTTTATCCCGCGGAAGATTTAGCCATATCTGAAATAATTCCACCGGATTTCGGGAATCCCGGTTAAGCAGCGGGAACATTTCGCTGTGCTGCAGTCCGGCTCCGGCAGTCATCCACTGAACATCGCCGTTTCCATATCTTCCAGAGGCCCCATGCGAATCAGAATGATCCACAAATCCGTTCAGCACCACGGTTACTGTCTCAAAGCCCCGATGCGGATGAGCAGGAAAACCGGGAATGGCTTCGCCATGATACATTCTCCATCCGTCTTTTAGGGTAAAATCCTGACCAATTACCCTGCCTGATAGGGAGGCAGCAGGTCCCAAGTTTTCATTGCCCGCAGGGAAATCATCCAGGTGGTGTACGCAAAATAAAAAAGGGTCCTGGGTTTCCCAAACAAAACCAAGTGGTTTAATACCGGTGATGACTTTGTTATACATACCAACTAAGGTACAAAATAAAATTATACCATCTGCCCTTCAATCACGTTGATATATTCCTTCAGCCGATGCTCATCTTTTGCCTTGATGAGGTTTTTAATCTCCCCGGTTATTTCAACCTTATGACCTGGATCCTGCGAGTAATCGATCAACATCAGAACGGAATTATATTTTACATCCTTAACATCTTTGGCCTTATCTTTGTTTTCAAGCACATAGCGGCACATACATGCCATATATACACCCAGCAATGCATCACTGGTTTGCGCAATTTGACCCACGGTTTCATCAAGGATAAACGTATATTCGGGTGTCCCATCCATCCACCTGAACAAAAACTGCAGGGCATTGATCCGGTTTGTATTTTCATCATCCATTGGGGTGGTTAGAATATACTTTGAACATTCCAGGACCTTGTCTTCAGCTTTTGCAAAATCCTCCTTTTCTTTCAGTTCAATATTCTTAAGCTTTGAATAATCCTGGGCATTGCAGGCCATGACATACCCCAAAAACATAATTACTGAAACAAGAAATTTAGTTTTCATATTTATTGTTTTACTGATTTATTTATTTGCACGTTATTTATTCTAATAACAATCCAATTTAATCATTGGCATTGATTTTAAGTTATTTTGGCTAACGCTTCGCAAATATAGGCTTCTCCTGCGAAATTTGGTCACGCCGCTCCTATGCTTTAAACCAGGATAGATGAACCCATGTTGAATTTGATTTTCATTGTGAAATATGTATATGTTTTGGAATTTCAGCCTGGTCCTTTCTTTGCCCAAATGTTAAAGTACCTTCAGCTATTTTTTACCGATACCAGACTTGAAATATATCTTAACAATTTCCGATTGTGTGCCAAGCCGGATGGGAGCAGCCCACAGGCCTAAGCCTGAAGAGACATATTGATTGGTATTCCCTGATTTCCTGTATCCATATCCCAATCCATAAATTCTTGATACAAAACGGTTAAATGGAAATATCTGCCCGTTGTGGGTGTGACCCGACAAATGCAGGTCAACCTGGTTCTTAACCGATTCATCCAGGCTATGGGGCTGGTGATCAAGCACAAGAGTCGGTAAACCTGCATCCTGTCCTTCCAGCAGGGAGGCAAGGGACTTACGGTTCTCTATTCGTGAGATCATCCCTTCCGATGATCAGCAGCCTTTTGTCAACCACAACCGCTGAATCGCGTAATACCTTAATACCAGATTTTCGCAGATAGGAAATCACCTTGTCAATTCCCGTATAATAATCATGATTTCCGGGTACGGCAAATACCCCAAATTTTGCATGCAGCCTTTGCAGTTCCACATCCATATTCTGTGATTCCACAGCTACATAACTGTGATCGAATATATCACCATCCAGGATGATGATATCGGGATTCTGACTGTTTATCAGATTTACCCAATTCGCCAGCCTTCCCTTGCGTATCATATTTCCCAGGTGAAGGTCACTGGCCATGACAAGGGTCAACTCGCCCGGCAGATTAGTAACCCGGTTGGTATAGATGCTCAATTCTTTCACACGGGGATGGGAAAACCGGTAGAAACCGATTACCGAAAGCAGTGCCAGTGCTCCCAAAACGCCAAAAAAGTAAAGAAGCCTTGTCATGGGCATATTGGCAGTAACGGCGGCAGGAAATATGTGAAAAAAGTGGTTTGTTATTCGAAGCAAATCCCCAAATAAGGTAAAGGCGATCATATATACAAACAGGATCATCCAGTAACCACCAACGTGTTCAAACACAAAACCCATCCATGCAGGAAGGATCCGACCGGCAAAAATAGCCACAAAAATAGAGAGGGAAGAAAAAACGAAAATCACCGAATAAATGGTGTGAATAACCTTTTTGTCAGGGATTGCCTGCCAACCCCTTATAAAAAGATAGACATTCAGGGCCAGAAATACAATCAGCACTATCAGAAATCGCAAGAGAGTCATGGTAAACGGATTTATGTAAGGGCCAAAAGTAGGAATAATGGTTGAAAAGAAAAAGGGGGGGACCCCGTCGGGGTGGTACCCAACCACCCCGACGGGGTCCCCCCCTGTTCATTTCTTCCTGAAAAAAACAATTCATTCCCCGGAATACCTGCCTGAGATATACTAATTTTGACCCCTTATGGAACAATTTCTGAAAGACCTTAACAGTGCGCAATATGAGGCCGTAGTTAACATTACAGGTCCCTCCCTGATCATTGCCGGTGCCGGCTCAGGCAAAACCAGGGTGCTTACTTACCGGGTAGCCTTTCTTCTGAACCAGGGAGCAAAAGCAACCGAGATACTATGCCTTACCTTCACAAACAAGGCAGCCAGGGAAATGAAGGAACGCATTGGACGCGTTGTAGGTGAAGAAGCCTCCCGCCACGTTTGGATGGGCACATTTCACAGCACATTTGCCCGCATCCTGCGCATTGAATCCCAGTACCTCGGATATCCATCCACCTATACAATTTACGACACACTCGATTCCAAAAGCCTGATCAAATCCATCATCCATGAAATGGAACTGGATGATCAGCGCTATAAGCCCGGAGAGGTGCTGAACCGCATTTCATGGGCAAAAAACAACCTTGTCACCCCCCATGCCTATAAAAATCATCCCCAGATCAGCGCAAACGATAATGTTACCCGTCGGCCACAAATGGGGGATATTTATCAGGCTTATTGCATGCGTTGCAAGAAATCAGGTGCCATGGATTTTGACGACCTCCTGTTGAACACAAATATCCTATTCCGCGATTTTCCCGAAATCCTGGCTAAATACCAGGAAAAATTCCGTTATATCCTTGTGGATGAGTACCAGGACACCAACCATTCGCAATACCTGATCGTCAATAAACTGGCAGCCCGACATCACAACGTCTGCGTGGTGGGCGACGATGCGCAAAGCATTTATTCATTCCGCGGCGCACGTATTGAAAACATACTGAATTTCCAGACGGACTATCCCGATCACAAGCTATATAAGCTTGAACAAAATTACAGATCCACCAAGGTCATTGTTGATGCTGCCAACAGCCTCATTGCCAAAAACAACGGGCAGATAAAGAAAAATGTATGGTCGGATAATGAAACCGGACAAAAGATAAAGATCGTCGGATGCATCACCGATATGGAAGAAGGCTTTTTTGTATCGAACAGCATTCTTGATTCTTCTCTTTCGGATCAACAGAAATTCAGCGACTTTGCCATTCTCTACCGAACAAATGCACAATCAAGGATCTTCGAGGAAGCCCTGAGAAAGCGAAATATTCCATACAGGGTATACGGCGGCATTTCATTCTACCAGCGAAAAGAGATCAAGGACATGCTTTCCTATCTGCGCCTGACTGTCAATCACCAGGATGACGAGGCTCTGAAACGAATCGTCAATTATCCTGCCCGGGGTATCGGCGATGTAACGGTTGAAAAACTGGAACTATCCGCTTCTGCCAGGGGGATCAGCATTTTGGAGGCTATTGAAAATGCCGACTCCCTGGGGATCGATCTGAACAAGGGAACGCTCTTGAAACTTCGCGACTTTGCCGTCATGATTGCCGGTTTTACATCCAAAGCATCGGAATTGAACGCTTTTGAAGCTGTACAACACATATCTGTTGCATCCGGGGTCCGGAAAGATCTGTATAATGGAAATACTCCGGAAGAGCGCAGCAGGTATGAGAACCTGGAGGAGTTACTGAATGGAATAAAGGAATTTACTGAATCGGCAATTAATGAAAATAGAACGGGCTCCCTGGTTGAATACCTCGAAAATGTATCCCTGCTTACGGATCAGGACAATGACAAGCCCGAGGACCGGAACAAGGTCACCATCATGACAATGCATTCAGCCAAGGGATTGGAATTCAATAACGTTTATATTGTTGGAGTGGAAGAGGAACTTTTCCCATCAAAAATGTCATTCGAATCCCCCGAGGATATGGAAGAAGAGCGCCGCTTGTTCTATGTAGCCATTACCCGTGCACGTAAAAGAGTGAATATCAGTTATGCACTCAACAGGTACAAGTGGGGAACACCTTCTACCTGCCAGCCCAGCCGCTTTCTCCTCGACATAGACCAGAAATTCCTTGAAATGCCCGAGGATACAATGGGTAGACGACCAGCTAAAAAACCCGACAGGGAAAATGCCTGGGATTTTGATTATGCCGGTAAAAGCCGTTCACCGGTTAATTCGGTCTCTAAATCCTATCCTGCATCCACATCCAAACCGGTTACCGGAAAACCTGTGATGATCCCCAGGAAGGCAGTCCCAGTGCGCAAAACGCCCAGTGAAGATTTTAAGGCCGATAATCCCGACCTGGTTCAACCAGGTATGAAGGTTGAACATAACCAGTTTGGAATCGGTAAAGTTATTCAAATAGAAGGCACACCCCCCAACCGCAAAGCCACTGTGTTTTTCCAGGAATTTGGCGAGGAGAAGCAGCTGTCTGTTGAAATTTGCCAAGCTGAAGATAGTGACGAGGGACGAGTGACAAGGGACGAGGAAGAACGTTGTAGAGACAAGGCATTGCCTTGTCTCTACGATTTCCAAAATATGATAAGATTGTAATCTTGCAGTCCTGCAGTCTTGCAGTCTTGCAATTATCTGGAATTTTCTCATTTTAAGAGGAGAATACCTAATTATATCATTTTCAAATTTTCAAATTGTTTAATTTTCATGTAGCTTTGTCAAAAATAGTCCTATGGCATACGATTACAATACCAGCCGTCACAAGCTGATATTACCAGAATACGGCAGAAATATCCAGAAAATGGTGGAACATATCATGTCGGTTGCTGACCGTGAAGAAAGAAACAGGCTGGCACAGGCCGTTATTATCATCATGGGCAACATGAACCCTCATCTCCGCGATATCAATGATTTTAAGCATAAACTGTGGGACCACCTGGCCATCATGTCCAACTTCCAGCTGGACATTGATTACCCCTATGAAATACCGCGTCCCGAGGAATTTATGGAAAAACCGCGCTCTGTAAGCTATAATTCCAAAGACATCCGTTACAGGCACTATGGTCATATTGTTGAAAGTCTGTTAGCAGAAGCAGTGAAACTGCCCGATGGCGATGATAAGGACACCCTCATCAAGCTCATCGCCAATCATATGAAGAAATCATATCTTTCATGGAACCGTGATTCGGTAAATGATGAAACCATTTTCAATGATTTGCACGAACTTTCAGGAAAACGCCTCACAGTAAAAGAAGGCACCAAGCTCAGCGAACAAAAGGATTTCCAGAAAGGAAAGCAACAGCAGCAGCAGCAAAGGAAACGCATGCAGATACAGCAGCGTAAGAAAGTTCAGTAAATCTTTCACCCATAACCATGACTTCTTTCAGAGTTCAGGGCGGCAGGCAGCTTCGGGGTGAGATCACTCCCCAGGGCGCCAAAAATGAGGCCCTGCAGGTGATTTGTGCAACCTTGCTTACCCCTGAAAAGGTTACCCTGCACAATATACCGGATATTCTGGATGTTAAGAACCTGATCGACCTTATCGCATCACTGGGCGTTGAAGTGATAAAATTATCACCTCATTCATACAGTTTTTCTGCCGGTCATGTAAATATCGATTATCTGCTGAATGAGGATGTCAAAAAACGCAGCGGCAGCCTGCGCGGATCGCTGATGATCATCGGCCCCCTCCTGGCCCGCTTTGGCAAAGGATATATTCCCAGGCCGGGTGGAGACAAGATTGGCCGCAGAAGGATGGATACCCATATTAACGGTTTGGTAAGCCTGGGTGCCACCTTTGATTATGAATTTACCGAAGACTATTATAAGCTGCATGCTTCCAAACTTTCAGGATGCAACCTGCTTCTTGAGGAAGCTTCGGTAACCGGTACTGCCAATATCCTGATGGCTGCTGTGCTGGCAAGTGGAAAAACAACCATTTATCATGCGGCCTGCGAACCCTATGTGCAGCAATTATGCCACATGCTCAACCGCATGGGTGCCCGCATCTCCGGAATAAGCTCCAACCTGCTCACCATCGAAGGCGTTGATCGCCTCGGCGGATGTGAACATACACTGCTCCCCGATATGATCGAGGTGGGTTCGTTTATCGGACTGGCCGCCATGACCCGCTCAGAACTGACCATCAAAAATGTATCCTGGGAAAATCTCGGCATCATTCCTTCCGTTTTCAGGCGACTGGGCATTGAACTTGAAAAAAGGGGAGATGACATCTATATTCCCGCACAGGATCACTACCAGGTAGATACTTTTATTGACGGATCCATCCTCACCATTGACGATGCCCCATGGCCCGGGTTTACGCCCGACCTGATAAGCGTGGTGCTTGTTGTGGCAACCCAGGCACGTGGAAGCGTGCTCATCCACCAGAAAATGTTCGAGAGCCGTTTGTTTTTTGTGGATAAACTCATCGATATGGGCGCCCAGATCATTCTCTGTGATCCGCATCGTGCCACGGTGATCGGACAGGATCATAAGATCAGGCTCAGGTCTACAACAATGACATCACCGGATATCCGTGCCGGTGTTGCCTTGCTTATCGCCGCCCTGTCAGCTGAAGGCAACAGCATAATTCATAATATTGATCAGATTGACCGGGGATATGAGCAGATTGATGTTAGGTTAAATGCCCTCGGAGCTGATATTCAACGGATCAGCTGACATCCTTCCCCTATCGCATCTAAAAAAAGTCATCATTCATTACATTTGGTTCAAAAAAGTTATTTTTGTGCATTCTTTGACGCCGACTCATGAATGCTTTACAAGTAATCCTCCTCACCTGCTTTTTTGTTTGCCTTGCCTCCCTCGTTATCCCATTTCTGCCTGTTAACCTGAAATCTGTTGCTGCGCTGCTCGCTGTAATTCTGAACGCTGCTGTAACCTCGGTTCCGGCTATCCACGCGCTGCTTGGCCATACACTATCAGTGAGCCTCGATGGAGGAGCAAACATGGGAAACATCCTGTTCGAAATTGATCCACTTTCAGCCTGGTTTATCCTTATCATCAACATAACCCTGATCAATGGGGCGTTTTATGGCATCGGATATATGACTCCCTATGCCAGCCGGAAAAACGACCTTTCATTCCACTGGGTACTGTTTGTTATTTTCCATGTCTCCATGCTGTGGGTATGCATGCTGCGCAACAGCCTTGTATTTTTGATCGCATGGGAAATTATGACGCTTTCATCCCTTATGCTGGTTATGTTTGACCATCGGAATACAGAAACATCAAAAGCAGGATTGAACTATCTTTTGCAAATGCACATTGGCGTCACATTTCTCACAATTGCCTTTATCTGGATGTTTTTTGCCACCGGTTCTTTCAATTTTCAGGCAATCTCGGGTTTTCTCTCCCGGCATACCCCTGTATGGCTGGTTGTCCTCTTTTTTATCGGATTTGGCGTAAAAGCGGGCTTTGTACCCTTCCATACCTGGCTTCCCCACGCTCATCCGGCGGGTCCCTCGCATGTTTCAGGTGTAATGTCGGGTGTTATTGTTAAAATGGGTATTTATGGCATCCTTCGGATTGCCATTGCTCTAAATCATGGAGTCTTGGAAACCGGGATCGCCCTCCTGGTGATTTCGGCGATTACCACACTTTATGGGATTTTGAATGCATCTGTTCACAGGGATTTGAAAAAAATGCTGGCCTTTTGTACAACCGAGAACATTGGCATCGTGGGCATGGGCATTGGACTGGCACTGGTGGGAAAAGGAACCGGCAACCCGCTGATTGCAACACTGGGGTTTGCTGCTGCCTTATTGCATGTATTAAATCATTCGCTTTATAAATCCCTGCTTTTCTTTGCCACGGGAAACGTGTACAGGCAAATGCACAGCAGGAATATGGAACAATTCGGCGGTCTGATCCGCCTGATGCCTCAAACGGCAGTGTTCTTCCTGATCGGTGCCATTGCCATTGGCGGACTGCCTCCCCTCAATGGCTTCGTATCCAAATTCCTGGTTTATTCAGGTTTCATTGAATCTTTCAGACACCAGGATATTGCGCTCAGCGCATTGCTGATCATTTGCACAGCGATCCTTTCCATGGCGGGCGGTGTGTCGCTTCTTACTTTTACCAAGTCCTTCGGTACAGTTTTTCTGGGCTCTCCCCGGAACGATCATACGCCCTGCCCCGGCGAAGTACCCCTTGCCATGCGGATTCCGCTTTATATCATTGTTTCTTTCATGTTCGTGATTGGATTATTCCCGCGCCTTATCCTCGAACCTGTTTTTACGGTAATACAAAGTTTCGGGCCTGAAAGTGATTTCATCCGCCCTGCCGGGATGGTATATTCCCTTACCTGGGTCGGCAGATCCTCACTCGTCCTGTTTTCATTCATTGGCTTGCTTTTTCTGATTCGCAAAATCATAACCAGCAAAAGGCAGACTGAGATAGAATCCACCTGGGGCTGTGGTTATATTGCTCCTTCACCCGCGTTACAGTATACCGGCAAGTCATTTTCAAAAAGCCTGGCCAAACTTTTCGGATTTATCACAATTGAAGGGAAAAAATACAATGAGCTAAAAACCGGTTCCATTTTTCCTTCACCGCGGGACTATACCTCTTTCTATCTTGAGTTTTTTGAAACTCGACTGATAGATCCTTTTATAAAACAATTTTTGCGCATCTTTAATTACTTCAGTTTTATTCATAATGGTAAAATACAGGTGTATGTGCTTTATGGATTCTTTTTTGTAATTGTATTGATTGTCTTATCTTTTTTGAAGATATTGTAATATAAAATCATGATATTCCTGCAGGTCATATCTGTCCTGATCTTTATTTTTGCCATTGCCCGTGCCGGTGAAAAACACAAGGGTACACTTGCGCTGGCAGCCGTAATATTCAATGGATTTTCCAGCTCCTGGATCGCGATTGGCGCGTTAACCGGAAACCCCTTCTCAAAAATCCTTTCCGGCGGGCAGATTTTTGGGGATATTGCTCTCAGGGTTGACGGATTGTCAGCCTGGTTCATACTGCTTACCAATTTTACATTCGTTACCGGTATCCTGTATGGCCGGCAATACATGAAAAAATATGAGGGCCAGCCAGCCAATCAGAGCCTGCATTTCATCAGTTATATTTTGAATCAATCGGCGATTCTCGGCATCTATTTTGTTCAGCATGGTCTTGCCTTCATCTGTGTGTGGGAAATTATGGCGCTCTCGTCTTTCATACTGGTGATATTTGAACACGGCAGGATGGAAACACTGAAAGCCGGAATCAATTATCTCATCCAGTCACACATCAGCATCGTTTTTCTTACCCTGGGTTTTATCTGGGTGTATTCCTCCACCGGTTCATTTGATTTTTCCGCCATCAGCGATTATAGCTTTACAGGCAGCAAAGAAGCAGCCTTGTTATTATTCCTGGCCTTTTTCATTGGTTTTGCAATTAAAGCCGGCTTTGTGCCATTTCATACCTGGCTTCCCAGGGCTCATCCCGCTGCACCCTCGCATGTATCAGGAGTGATGTCGGGAGTCATCATTAAAACAGGGATCTATGGCATATTGCGAATGCTGATGCTTATCCATGAGAATTATCTGGTCCTGGGATATATCATCCTCATCTTTTCCGTAATCACCGGGATATATGGCGTAATGCTGGCCATTGTTCAGCATAACCTCAAGAAATTGCTGGCCTATCATAGCATCGAAAATATCGGGATCATCGGTATAGGCATTGGAATCGGCGCACTGGGAACCGGGCTTGATTATCCCCTGATGGCATTTGCCGGGTATGCCGGGGCACTGATGCATACACTGAACCATTCCCTTTTTAAATCGATGTTGTTTTTTTGCACAGGGAATATTTACCAGTCATGCCCATTCGGTTAACCTGGAACGGATGGGGGGCCTCATCCGTAAAATGCCACATACTGCCCTGATGTTCCTGCTGGCATCCCTTGCCATCTGCGGTCTGCCGCCATTTAACGGTTTTATTTCAGAGTTCCTTATTTATTCCGGACTTTATGGCGCATTGGGCACAAGCAGCAATTCCACAATCATCATCATCCTTTCTGTCAGCGGACTGGCACTGATCGGCGGACTGGCCCTGTTTTGCTTTACAAAGGCATTTGGGATCGTTTTTCTAGGTACTCCGCGACACCTTCATACACATCACATTGAAGAAGCAGAACCGCAGGCGTTATTCCCAAATTACATGATCGCCATTTTAATTATATTCATTGGAGTAATGCCCCAGCTTTTCATCCGGATGCTCCAAATTCCGGTTCAGGAATTTACCGGGCTTTCCATTCCGGGAAATTATGCCCATCTAATTGAATTAATGCAGCAAGTCAGCATCTCAGTGTGGGTATTGATCCTGCTTGTAGTGGTACTGTTTTTTATACGGAAGGCGGTCACTGCCCCAAGGGTCATCATGAAAGGAAGCACCTGGGGCTGCGGTTATACAGTGGCATCGCCTGCCATGCAATATACTGCCAGTTCTTTTGTGCGTTCCTATGCCAAGATCATCAAACCCATGGTGCTGACAAACAAAGGCAAGGACGAGATCAGTGATATCATACCATCGGTCATCCAGACTGAAACGCATTTTCATGATAAACTGGAAGCCGGACTGATCGACTGGCCTGTGAAAAACTTCCGGAGATTCCTCGGCAGATTCCGGTTTCTTCAGAACGGAAGTGTGCAGTTCTATGTGCTCTATGGAGTGGTATTCATTGCCATCAGCATTGCCGTGCCGGGCATAATCCGATTCATTCATTACCTGATTTTACTGATTAAACAATTATAGCGATGCATATACTTAGCCCTCTTCTGATCCTTCTCACAAGCCTGTTTTTTACAGGCATTGTGATCCGGGCAAAAAGCATATTTCTCGGGACGGAAAGGCCCTGGAATATTTCAGCCGATGCGGGATATATACCGAAACCTTCGGAAGGGATCTGTTTACAGCCAGACTACGAGTTTTATATTTCAGCTGGCGCCCACAGTATATTTTGCAACGGTTCTGATGGCCATCGCATTTATTCCATTTGGCAATCAGCAGGGACTGATCTCATTCAACGGAGACTTTGTGTTTTTTGCCTATACCCTCGCATTGGGTAAGTTCTTCATGATCATTGCCTCACTTGATACCGGAAGCAGTTTTGAAGGCATGGGAGCCAGCCGGGAAGCACTTTTTTCAATGCTTGTGGAACCTGCATTTTTTATCCTGATGGGTTCCCTGGCGCTACTCACCGGCTATACTTCCTTTGCCGGAATATTCGGCGCCCTGCATTTCGGCTCTTATATATCCTACGGCATTGGTATACTGGCATCCTTTGTATTCATGACAATTGCACTCATTGAAAACAGCCGGATGCCGGTGGATGATCCACGCACCCACCTTGAACTTACAATGGTTCATGAGGTGATGATACTCGACAACAGTGGATTCGATCTTGGTCTTATCATGCAGGCGGTCAATCTCAAGTTCGCCATGTATGGTGCCATCATTGCCAATTTCTTCCTCACCCCGGGATTCCAATGGTATTATTCTATTCCTATCTATATTACGGTGCAAGTGGGGTTTGCCGTATTGGTAGGTGTCGTTGAATCTTTCTCGGCCCGATTCAGGATGAATCACAATCCGCAATTCATATTGATGTTCACCTCCATTTCCCTGCTCATCTTTTTGGGAGTATTGCTGATGCTTGGTAAAATAATTTAACGCTGCAGAAAATGATAAACATATTGCTGATCACATTTACGATTTCCCTCATTTACATTGCCATGGCCAACCGGTTGCTGACCTACATCCGGATCATAGCATTCCAGGGATTTTTGCTTTTTGGCGTTGCCTTTATAGAACTTATTGAAATAAACGTGGCAAACCTGGTTTTTGTGTTGCTGGAGACCATCATTATCAAGGCAATCGCCATCCCCATGTTTCTAAAATATATCCTCGACAAGAACAACATCACCCGTGAGGCGGAACCCTTCGTTTCCAATTTTGTGTCTGTAGTCATCGTCACAATCATAATCCTGGGATCTTTCTTCCTCACCAACGTTGTTCAGGATACCTATGTGCGGAAGATCTTCTTTATTGTAGCTTTTTCGGCCCTGTTTACCGGGCTATACATCATCATCACACGACGGAAGATCATTACCCATGTGATGGGCTATATGGTGCTTGAAAACGGCGTGTTCGTGCTTTCACTGGCCGTCGGTAACGAAATGCCCATGATCGTCAATACAGGTATTCTGCTCGATATTTTTGTGAGTGTGATCCTGCTCGGGATCTTTGCCGATAAGATCGGGGACGTTTTTGAAGAACAGGACGTTGAACAATTGAGAAACCTGAAAGACTGAAATTATGAATGGCATTATCATCGGAATATATTTACCCGCATCGCTTATAATCGGCATCTTGTTCTATTTCCTGAGAAAGCATTCCTCACAGGTTTTGCTGACCCTTATCTTCATAGCCCTGCAATGGGCATTGACTGTTTTCGAATTTCTGCACCGGGATGTCATACAGCTTGAATATTTCACTTCTGATGCGCTGGCCCTGTTGTTTCTGGGAGTGATCAGCATTGTCTGCATACCTGCGTTTTACCATAGCTTTATATATTTATCAAAGCATCCCTACAAACCCAGGGAAGAGGGCATGTATTTTGCCGCGATGGTAATCCTCATTGCCTCACTCAGCGCTGCCTACCTGTCAAACCATATTGGCATTACCTGGGTGTTTGTGGAACTTACTACCCTCAGCGCATCCGCACTGATTTATCACAGGCGCAGCAAGCTGACCCTGGAAGGCACCTGGAAATATATTTTTATCTGTTCCATCAGCATTACACTGGTTTTCATAGGTGTTTTGTTTGTTACCGTGGCTGCCCAGCAGCAAGGGATAACGGATCTTTTCTACAGAAATTTATCCGCAAACGCCGGTACCATGAATGTGTTCTGGCTAAAGCTGGCTTTCCTTTTCATCTTTACCGGGTTCACTGCGAAAGCCGGACTGGTACCCATGTATACTGCCGGTATTGACGCAAAGGATAAGGCTCCCTACCCGGCAGCCGCTTTGCTGGCCAGCGTGCTGATGAATGTGGGTTTTATCGGCATATTCCGCTTTTATGAGATCACCAGCCATACTTCCATTTTTGGATGGACGAACAAGATTCTGATGATCTCCGCCCTGTTATCCGTATTTGTTGCCACAGTTTATATGCTGCGTGTAAAAAACATCAAGCGGATGATGGCCTATTCAGGCGTGGAGCATATGGGAATTGTGATGCTGGGCATGGCTGCCGGGGGCATCGGGTATTATGCAGCCATCCTTCACCTGGTATTGCATTCCTTTGCCAAACCAGCCCTGTTTTTTCAGTTCGGCCAGATATACCGTACCTATGGAAGCAAGAGCGTGTATGATGTAGGCTACTATTTCAAATACAACATCACCGGTGCGCTTGTGTTGCTTTTCGCATTTTTCATCGTCACTGCAATGCCGCCTTCAGGTATGTTTGTCAGTGAATTTCTTGTCTTCAGGTCCCTGTTTGAATCAGGCTACCTCTGGATACTGATCCTGGTGCTGATATTGCTTACTACCATCATCTGGGCCTTTGGAAAAAATGTGTTTAAGATGCTGTTCATCAAGCCCGTGGATTTTGATGAATCCCGGCTCGAGCCCATTCCTTTTTCCGAATCAATCAGCCAGTTTGTTCTGCTCGCCCTGGTGGTATACCTGGGCCTTACACCGCCTCATGGGCTTGTTGAACTGATCAAAGCCGCGATAAGCACGTTACCTTCATAATCAATTGCCATGACTACACCGATATATATTAAAAACAACCAGCCTGTAAGGATTTCCGAGATCCCTGTCCTTTCTTACGACGAGTTTTTAGATCTGAATACCAGTCAGGCCAGGGATGTTTTCTCGCATTGCGCACTCTATTTTGGATGGCCGGTGGATGACCAGATCAGGCTTTTCTGCTGCATGGCTGATGATGCAAAGGGCACCATCATGATTTCATCTGCCAGGATACCGAATAGGAGATCAATACGAATATCCTTCCTTTACAGCAAAAAACCTGGCCTTTCATGTATTTGAACGGGAGATGCACGAAAAGCTTGGCATCCGTTATTCCGATCATCCCTGGCTGAAACCGCTCCGCTTCCCGGCCGACACGGCACAAAAAGAAAGTACGATTGACAAATACCCGTTTTACAGGATTGAAAGCGAGGAATTGCATGAAGTGGGTGTGGGACCCATTCATGCCGGCGTGATTGAACCAGGGCATTTCAGATTTATTTGCAATGGTGAGCAGATCCTTCACCTTGAAATACAACTTGGATACCAGCACCGGGGAATTGAACCGCTTTTCCTGCAGAGAAAAACCCTTCTTCAACGACACATCCTGGCTGAAAGCATTGCAGGAGATTCCGTGGTGGGACATACCACGGCATTTGCCAGCCTTTGGGAAAGCCTGTGTGGATTTGTGCCGGGTGAAGATATACTGTCGGCCCGTACCATTGCTTCTGAACTGGAGCGGATTGCTATCCACACCGGTGACCTGAGTGCCATATGCACCGATATTGCTTACCAGCTGGGGAGTTCGGTATTCGGACGGCTTCGTACGCCGGTGATCAATACCTTCCAGGTATGGTGCGGTAACCGACTGGCAAAGGGTATAATCCGGGCGGGAAAAGATCAGTATCCCGTAAACAAGTCCATTCAGAATGCCCTGAACAATTTGTTCGATACCTATGAACCTGATTTTTACGAGATGTACCAGCGCATGAAAACCCTTCCCAGTATCCTGGCGCGTCTTGAAAGAACCGGAACTGTGACGACGGAACAGGCAGAAAAAACAGGGGCAGTGGGAATGGTAGCCAGAACTTCGGGATTGCTGCGCGATATACGATGGACACATCCATACCTGCTCTATAACAGTTTCCCCCATCAGCCGATCATCAAACATCACGGCGATGTATATTCCCGCACCCAGATCCGGAAACAGGAAATCACCCAGTCGATAGGATATATCCGCGACCTGGTGCATGACACCAAAAAAACACCTGATACCTCACAACCTTTGGGTTCGCCTGCCTCCGATACATTCATCCTATCCATGACCGAAGGTTGGCGGGGTGAGATCTGCCATTGTGCCATTACAAACAGTACGGGTGATCTTGCGTTATACAAGATAAAGGATCCATCGCTGCATAACTGGTTATGCCTTGCACTGGCTGTCCGAAACAACGACATATCCGACTTTCCCATATGCAACAAAAGCTTTGATCTCAGTTATTGCGGCCATGATCTGTAGAAGGAAACATGAAACAAAACGGAAACTATGATCTCTGATATAAAAATACTTTTTCACCAGGGAAAACAATACATCCCCGATGTAACCACTGTTGAAGTACCCGGCATCTTCAGGGGAAGACCCGTCATATCCGCTGAACACACAGATACGGCCCGGCTGGTTGAGATATGCCCCACAGGCGCCATCTCACCTGATCCGGTCAGTATCGACATGGGTAAATGCGTATTTTGCGGGGAATGCCAGTTTGCCTATCCTGGCAAGATAAGGTTCACAAAAGATTTCAAAATCTCTTCAGCTTCCCGTGAAGGATTGATTGTACCCGAAGGCAGGGATGAGCCGGTAACGGTTGACCCCGCACTTATCCGCAAAGAGATCAGAAAACTATTTCGGCAAATCACTAAAACTTCGCCAGGTTTCTGCCGGGGGTGACAACAGCTGTGAATGGGAGTTGAATGCAGCCGGCAATGTGAATTTTGATATGGGAAGGTTTGGAATTGAATTTGTAGCCTCTCCCCGCCATGCAGACGGAATAGTTATAACCGGACCCATCACAAAGAATATGGCCAGGCCCCTGCAGATATGCTATGATGCAGTACCGCATCCCAAGGTAATCATACTGGCAGGTACCGATGCCATCAGCGGCGGGATCTTTGCCGGAAGCAATGCCCTCGATCGCTCCTTTCTTGATAAATACCCCGTGGATCTATACATTCCGGGTAATCCTGTCCATCCGCTTACCTTCATAAACGGGGTGCTCGATTTAATCAGGAACCGGAAATAACAGCAAATCGGCAATCTTTACCAATTCGGCATTATATTGCTTTTCAAGAATGATCCGGGGCAGATCTACTACCCTGTTTTCTGCATTCTCAATGATCACCGAATCGGAAGTTGCCAGTACTTCAAAGGGCAAATGCTTCAGGCCATAGTCGGCAGAACGGATCACCCGGCAATTGGCCACCAGGTTGAATTGCTGAAATATGTCCGTGATGACCTGCGAATGTCTTTCGCTGTGTGATACCGGCGAGTCAAGGAATACATCCACCTGCGACGCATGCATGGCTGAAAGGTGCTTTGCCAGAATTTTAATGCAATCAATAAACATTTCTTCATCCTTTAATTTGCCGTGAAGCGAACCCGCATCACGCAGCAGATCATCGGTTGAAATAAATGTAAATCGCCCGAGCCTGTAATTGAGCAGGGAGAACAAAACATTATATCCATCGATGGCCAGCGTTTTATTTTCTATTTCCTTCACCAGCTTTGACTTGCGCAATGCCGATTTTTCAACGGATGAGATACCCCGGTATAAAATGGTGCGCTGATCCCTTGTCAGCCTGTACCGGTCACCCACCAGTTTGAGTGTTCCGGGTTCCGGATAATTACGGTTTATCAGGTAAGCGTAGTCTTTACAGGCATTGATGAAAAATTCGTTCAACATGCCCTGTTTCATGTCTGTTGATGGAGAATATTTCATTGTGATCCTCTTTTCACTCTAAATAATGTAAAAATTAGCGCAACTCGGGCTTTTTAAGTATATATATATTTAAAAAAGATTTTTTAGATTTGAGGTGCATAAAATCTATAACATGGCGAAATCAGAAAATATTTACAATTACACAAACTTACAGGCATTTTTGCTGGTAACATTAAGGGTACTTTTTGGCTGGTACTTTCTATATGAAGGAATAACAAAAATAGCAAATCCTGATTGGTCTTCAATGGGTTACCTCCTGGATTCGAAAGGACCTTTTGCAGGTATGTTTCATTCAATGGCTTCCAATTTAAGCCTGGTGGCAGTGGTTGACTGGATGAATATGTGGGGATTAACACTGATAGGACTGGGTCTGATACTAGGTCTGCTGACACAGCTTTCGATGTTCCTGGGCATGTTGTTGCTGGTACTGTATTACCTGTCACATCCTGCGCTGGCTTCTGTGACTTATATGATGCCCCAGGAGGGAAGCTATCTGATCGTAAACAAAACATTGATCGAAATATTTGCGATGGCTGTTCTGTTTGTATTTCCTACCGGTCAAATTGCCGGGTTGGACAGATTTATTTCAAAATGGATTAAAAATTAGCGTTGAACAGATGAATAAGGATAATAAAGAAAGCAAAAAGAAGGAAACGAAATCCGATAAAACGAAATCCCAGACTATTGGTCGTCGTGATCTCATTAAGGGTTTAGCCACCGTGCCCGTTTTGGGTGCCTTTTCCTATGCATGGCTGAACAAAACAAATATAGATGCGAAAATAAGAAAACAAATGCGGGAGGTGGTTACACTCAACTCCCAGCCTGTTGATCTTGCCCCTGCAGCAACAGGTGATCCTATCCGTGTAGGCATCATCGGATTTGGCATCCGTGGCAAGCAGCTTATGCGTGCGGCAGGATTTGCTGAACCCCTGTGGATTGACGAACAAAAGAAAGCCCATGTGGAAAACAGCGCCAACCGTGAACTATGAGAGCTACATGGAGCAGGAAAAGCTGAACATGGTAGTGAACGGGGTATGCGACATTTTCAGCGTATATTCAAAGGAAGCTGCTGAAACGGCTGCAAACATCAACCGTGAAGGTACAGGCGGCATCATGGGAAAACAACCCAAACAATATAAGACCTACATTGAATTGCTCGATGCCCCGGATATTGATGCGGTGATCATAGCATCCCCTGACCACTGGCATGCACCCATGGCAATTGAAGCAGCAAAACGGGGTAAACATGTATATTGTGAAAAACCGGTTAGCTGGACGGTTCCCGAATTATATGAACTTGTAAAAGTTGTCAAGGAAAAGGGCATCGTATTTCAGCTCGGACACCAGGGACGGCAAACGGAAAGCTATACCAAGGCCAGAGAGGCCATTGAAAAAAACGTGTTGGGTAAGATCAATCTCATAGAGGTTTGTACAAACCGGAATGATCCGAACGGTGCCTGGGTATATCCCATCCATCCCGAAGCCAATCCGAAGACAATTGATTGGCCCCAGTTCCTTGGACAGGCTCCCTACCATGAGTTTTCGCTTGAACGGTTCTTCCGCTGGCGCTGCTGGTGGGATTACAGTACAGGTCTCAATGGTGACCTGCTCACCCACGAATATGATGCACTCAACCAGATCATGAAGCTGGGGATACCCGGATCGGTTGCCTCCTCAGGTGGCATATACTTTTTCAAGGATGGACGTACGGTGCCTGATGTATTGCAGGTAGTCATGGAATTTCCCAAACAGGAGCTCTCCTTCCTGTATAGTGCCACCCTTGCCAGCGACAGGAACCGTGGAAAGGTGATCATGGGACATGATGCCAACATGGAAATCAGCGACCGCCTTGTCATTAAGGCTGATCCCGGAAGCACACAGTACCAGAAAAAGATTGAGGATGGCCTGATCAACACGGATACTCCGATCTATTCATTTACACCCGGTAAAAAGGGTGCCGACGGTTTTGCCACTGCTACAGAACAGTACTTCGCCAGCCGCGGATTGTTATATACATATCGCAATGGCAAAAGGGTAGATACAACACATCTTCATATTAAGGAATGGCTTAATTGCATCAAGGCCGGTGTTCAGCCCAGCTGCAATATTGACGCCGCTTTTGATGAAGGTATCAGTGCGCATATGTCAACCAAAGCACTCCGTGAAAACAGAAGGGTATTCTGGGATGCAGATAAGCAGGAAATTGTGTAAATTTAACTTCTCGAATCAACTGACATAAATAATATCATTACTTCAATCTTAAAAACTTCAATTTTAAAACTTCTACTATGAATAATAACAAAAAATCAGGAATCAGCCGCAGGGAATTTCTGGGAAATACGGCTACAGCTGCTGCCGCTTTTACCATTGTCCCCAGTAGCGTGGTCAGTGGACTGGGCTACAAGGCTCCCAGCGATAAACTGAACATAGCTGCAATAGGCATAGGTGGAATGGGTGCAAGCAACCTGAATAACCTGAAGAGCGAAAACATTGTTGCCCTTTGCGACGTCGATTGGGGCTACTCTGCCAACGTATTTAAAACATACCCCGGTGCCAAGAAATATTGGGACTGGCGGTTGATGTTCGACGAGATGAAGGATGCTTTTGATGCCGTAGTTGTTGCCACTGCTGACCATACGCATGCTATTACTGCTGCAACCGCTATGACAATGGGAAAACATGTATATGTTCAAAAACCATTGACGCATTCGGTTTATGAATCAAGATTGCTGACCAAACTGGCTGCCAAACATAAGGTAGCTACCCAGATGGGTAACCAGGGAAGTTCAGCAGAAGGTGTAAGACAGGCTTGCGAATGGATATGGGCCGGTGAAATCGGTGAAGTGAAGAAGGTAGAAGCGTTTACCGACCGTCCGATATGGCCACAGGGACTTACCCGTCCGGAACAGGGTCATTGGGTACCTGAAACACTGAACTGGGATCTATTTATAGGACCGGCTCCCAATGCGTCCTTACAATTCAATCTATCACCCATGGAACTGGCGTGGCTGGTGGGATTTTGGTACCGGTGCACTGGGTGACATGGCCTGCCATATTCTCCATCCCGTATTCAAAGGATTGCGCTTAGGGTATCCGACCCGTGTACAGGGCAATTCAACGTCTGCTTCTTACCGAATGTGCACCGAATGCACAGACTGTTAAATTTGTGTTCCCGGCCCGTACACCTTTGAAAACGGATAAGATCAAATTCCCGGAAGTAGAAGTAACCTGGATCGGATGGCGGTATCAAACCGTTCGAACCCGATGGCTGGCCTGCCGGTAAGGATATGAATGATTCAGGCGGCGGAGTTCTGTTCCATGGTACCAAGGATACGCTGGTATGCGGTTGCTACGGTGTTAACCCCTGGCTGTTGTCGGGTCGCAAACCCAACGTACCAAAAACACTTCGCCGTGTTGAACCTGTTACCCATGAAATGGACTGGGTTGCAGCCTGCAAGCAAACTCCCGAAAGCCGTGTTGAAGTTTCCTCCCCATTCGCCGAGGCAGGTCCTTTCAACGAAATGGTGGTAATGGGTGTTCTTGCCGTTCGTTTACAGGCATTGAACAAAGAACTCGAATGGGATGGCCCCAACATGCAGTTCAAGAATATCACCGATGCTGACAAACTTCAGATTTGTATTGAAGACGGATTCTGCCATTCACAATGGTCATCCCACATTCAATAAAAAATTCACTGATAAGATGTCTGCAAAGCAGTTTGCCTCTGAACTGATCAGCCATACATACAGAAATGGCTAGTCACTTCCGGCAATGCCCGCTTAATTCATAAACCATAACTAAATAATGTATACGCTTTATGAAAAGATTATTTGTTTTAGTACTCCTGATTGGTTTTGCCATTGCAGGCAGCCAGGTATTTTATTCCTGTTCATCATCCAAAAAAACAGCCGGCACTGTGAGCAAAGCTAAAGTTGCAGATCAGGTTAACAGCCTGACGGCCCAGGAAAAAACCGAGGGCTGGGAACTCATGTTTGACGGGAAATCAACCAAGGGATGGCGTAAATATGACACTACCGTCTTTCCTGCAGATTCAGGTTGGGCTGCCGACAACGGTACGCTGCGTTGCATTGGCTCAGGTATGGGTGAAGCAGGTGGTAAGGGTGGAGACATCCTGTATGACAAGAAGTTCAAGGATTTCGATCTGAAACTCGAATGGAAAATCTCCAAGGGTGGAAACAGTGGAATTTTCTACTTTGTGCAGGAAATTCCCGGCGAACAGTCCTGGAAATCAGGATGCGAAATGCAGGTACTGGATAATTTGGTTCACCCCGATGCAAGATTGGGAAAAGACGGAAACCGTCAGGCCGGATCATTGTATGACCTGATCCCCGCTGTTCCCCAGAATGCAAAACCGGTTGGAGAATGGAATACTGCTGAAATTCTGGTTTATCAGGGTACCGTTGTGCATTTCCAGAATGGCGAAAAAGTGTTGGAATACCACATCGGCACGCCCGACTGGGATAAAATGATCAAAGCCAGCAAGTTTAAAGAATTCCCCGAATTCGGAAAATATAAGGAAGGCTTTATTCTGTTGCAGGATCATGGCAATGACGTATGGTACAGAAACATGAAAATTAAAACCATGTAATAATTGCTTTGCACACGAAGAAGAGGCCGGTGAGAATAACTTCTTGCCTGCCTCTTTTTCTTTTTGTGCCTTTGTGGCACTTACAAAATGCAATCTTAATATTAAATAATTCCAGCAACATGAAACAAAACAGAAGAGAATTTCTTCAGACAGCTGCCATCGCGGCAGCCAGCTTACCTTTGCTGTCCCCGGTTTCCTTTGGGCAGGGAAGCTAAACCCAGGTTTAAGGTTTCCCTGGCCGAATGGTCACTGCATAAGGCGTTATTTGCAAAGAGTATGACCAACCTCGATTTTCCTGTTAAAGCAGCCAAAGACTATGGAATATTCGGCGTGGAATACGTAAGCATCTTTTTTAAGGATACAAGTCCGGCTTATCTGAATGATCTGCTGAAAATAACCAAAGACAATGGTGTCACAAACGTCCTGATCATGGTAGATAACGAGGGTGATCTGGCCAATACCGATATTAATGTAAGGAATAAAGGCATTGAAAAACATCACCGATGGGTGGATGCAGCCAAATTCCTCGGATGCAAATCCATCCGCGTAAATGCCCGTGGCACAGGAACCCCTGAAGCAGTTGCCGATGCGGCAGCAGACAGCCTGACCCGGCTTTCGGAATATGGCGCCAGGCAGGATATCAACATAATTGTTGAAAACCACGGCGGCATATCCTCCAATGGAAAATGGCTCAGCAGCGTTATGGCGAAAGTAAATATGAAAAACTGCGGTACGCTTCCTGATTTCGGAAATTTCAGGATCAGCCAGACTGAAGAGTATGACAGGTATCTGGGAGTACAGGAGTTGATGGTTTACGCCAAAGGAGTCAGTGCAAAGTCGTGGGACTTTGATGCTGAAGGCAATGAAACCACAATGGACTTTTATCGCCTGATGAAAATCGTGAAGGATTCGGGGTATAAGGGATGGATCGACGTAGAATACGAAGGTACCCGCCTCAGCGAACCCGAAGGGATCATGGCAACCAAAAAACTGCTGGATAAAATAATCGCAACGCTGTAAATCATTGATGGAATTAGTTGAATTCGTAGATCTGGGTCTCAGGGATTATAAACAAACCTGGGATCTGCAACAGCAGGTCCTGGAAAAACTGGTCAGGGCAAAAACCGGGTCACCCGATCCGGATGCTTTGCCCTGCCTTTTTTTCGTGGAACATCCGCATGTCTATACCCTGGGTAAAAGCGGACACGAAAATAACCTGCTGATACAACCGCCCTTCCTGGAATCTATCGGCGCTTCCTATTATCGCATTGACCGGGGAGGCGACATTACTTACCATGGACCGGGACAAATTGTGGGTTATCCGATCTTTGACCTCGACCGGTTGGGAATCGGCGTTAAAAAGTACATCGACAAACTGGAGGAAGCCATTATCCTTACCCTGGGGGAATTTTCCATCAAGGCTTCGCGAATGGACCAGGCCACCGGGGTATGGCTCGATACGGCTGGAAATAATACCCGGAAAATATGTGCCATCGGTGTCAGGGTCAGCCGCAGTGTAACTATGCATGGGTTTGCATTCAATGTGAATACCGATCTTACCTATTTCAATCACATCAACCCCTGCGGATTCACCAATAAGGGCGTTACTTCCATGCAAAAAGAACTGGGCTCAAAACAGGATATGAATGAAGTAAAACAGAGGTTACTTCAAAATCTGCTTATTCAATTCGGATTGAAGATCAAAGACAGGGATTAACTCAGCAATTTACGCCACCTGTTTTTTGCCTGTGGAACCATCACATGCAGTGCCTGGGCAACAACTTTTATCTTTAGCTTTCCTGGCAGCTCCATAGGCTCTCCATCGAGATGGATAGTGATCTTTTTGCGGCCCTTGCGTTTTAACGAGGCATTTTTTACCCGCATAACCTCCAGGTAAGGGCTCTGATCAATATTCTTAAAAAACAGACGCAGTCCGAGTGAAATGGTGGACGACCTTGGAAATGGACGTAAAATACACAAATCAAGCATCCCGTCGTCGATCACAGCATTGGGTGCAATGTATGCATTGTTGCCATACTGCCCGGAATTGGCAAATGTCACAAGGAATGCCTTTAATTTGATCTTCTTGTGGCCTGTCTTCAGGATATAACTCTTAGGGGAATATGTGATATACTGGTGGATGGTTGCCCTTACGTAACTGAGCATACCACGCCGGCTGTCGCGAGAGAATTTTTTACCAACCGAGGCATCAAAACCCGTTCCGCAGGTACAAAAGAAATACTTTCCATTAACCTTGCCTGCATCAATTTTCTGAATGCGGTGATTCATGATCAGTTGAAGGGCTTCCGGTACCTGAAGAGGAATGCCAAGGTGTCGGGCAAGGCCGTTGCCTGATCCGGCCGGTATGATCCCCAGCCGGCAAGGCGTCTTTACAAGTGCAGAAGCAACTTCATTTATAGTTCCGTCTCCTCCCACTGCCACAATGGTTGTAATGCCCTGCCGTACCTTTTCCCTTGCAATATCAAATGCATGGCCGGGATATTCTGTAAAAATGATCTCCGTCGCGAGCTCTTTCGGCAGATGATGGCGGATGTTTTCCAGGATGAAGTCCTTTTGCCTTGTACCGGCAATGGGATTGACAATGAATACTACACTGCCTTCGGGTTGCATGGATCGGTGAATTTGAATCATATGAAAAGTGGAGGAAAATTAATCAATTTTACCCGACATATGTTCGATTTATTCTAAATTTACGCTCAGTTAATACGAATACCCTTTAGAACCATGCGTTATAGCAAAGGTCGTTTCCTATTTCTGTTATGCGGTTTCTTCATGCTGAGTCAGACTTTGCCTGGTCAGCCCGGAGGTAAGGCATTTCAGTTTCTTGAAGTTACCAATTCGGCCCGGGTTGCGGCGCTGGGTGGTGATGCGGTGGCAATACATGACAATGACCTTGACCTGCCCTATCATAACCCCGCCATGCTAAATGCAGATATGCGCCATGAGCTTGTCATTAATTATGTGAATTATTTTGCCGGTGTGAACTATGGATATGCATCAGCGGCTACTGCCCTTAAGAAAGGGACCATTGCAGGCGGTATTCATTATCTCAATTATGGCAAATTCCAGGGAGCCGATGAAAACGGCACCCTGACAAATACGTTCAAGGCCGCCGATTATTCAATCAACATCCTGTATTCAAGACCTCTCGACTCGCTGTTTACGATAGGGCTGACAATGAAATCAATTTTTTCCGATCTCGAAACGTATAATTCCTCCGCCATCGCTGTGGATGTCGGCCTTATATACCATAATCCGGTTTCGCGGTTCAGTGCCGGTCTGGTTATCCGCAATGCCGGCTTTCAGGTGAATACTTATTATCCAAACGGGGCACATGAACCTTTGCCTTTTGAAATTGCAATTGGCCTTTCACAATCGCTCAAATATGCCCCTCTCACCTTTTTTGTTGTGGCAGATCATCTGGAAAAATGGGACCTCACGTATACAACAGCTGCAGACAAGGATAAAACAGAAGATCCGCTTACAGGGACTTCTTCCGAAAAACAAGGATTTGACCTGGCATTTGATAAGTTTATGCGACACATGGTGATCGGTACAGAGATAAAGCTGGGAAAAAATATTTCGCTCCGGGCCGGATATAATTATCGTCGCCGGCAGGAACTTAAAATCGACACAAAACCCGGCATGGTAGGCTTTTCCTGGGGAATTGGAGTAAAAATTTCCAAATTCAAAATAAGTTACGGACATCCGTCCTATCACATGGCAGGCGGGGGAAACTATTTTTCACTCAGCATGAATCTTGACGAATTAAGCAAAAAGTTCTGACCCTATGCAACAAAGCGATCAGACTATTATTGCCATTGACGGGTATTCCTCGTGCGGAAAAAGTACGTTTGCCCGGTTGATTGCCCGTGACCTGAATTATGTGTACATCGACAGCGGGGCAATGTATCGCGCAGTGGCGCTTTACTGCATTGAAAATGGAATTCTATCGGACGCAATGGTCAATATTCCCCACCTGCAGCAGGCATTACCCGAAATATATATACGCTTCAGTATCAATGAAACAAACGGTATGCAGGAAACCTGGCTGAACGGTGTTAATATCGAAGAAAAGATCAGGGGCATTGAGGTTTCATCTGTAGTTAGCAGCATTAGCCAGATTGGAGATGTCCGTACCAAGATGGTTTCAATGCAGAGAAAAATAGGGGAACATGGAAAGGTGGTCATGGACGGGCGCGATATCGGCACCGTTGTCTTTCCCAATGCCATACTTAAGATATTCATGACGGCTGATCCCGACATCCGGGCAAAAAGAAGGTATGATGAGCTGACACAAAAAGGAGTGACTGTGCAGCTGGATGAAATCGCTGAAAATATCAGGATGCGTGACAGGGAGGATGAAAACCGGCCCGTGAGTCCGCTTCGCAGGGCAAACGATGCACTGGTTCTTGACAATAGTTATATGACAATTGAGGAACAAATGGAATGGTTCCGGATAAAATGGGATGCGCTGCATGAAAAAAATGCAAGTTGAAATTGATCCCTATGCCGGATTCTGCTTTGGCGTTACCAGGGTAGTTGACAAGGCAGAAGAGATCATCAGGCAATATGGCCGGTTATACTGCCTGGGTGAGATCGTTCATAACCAGAAGGAAATTGAAAGACTTGAAGGTTTAGGACTTCAGACCATTACAAACGACGAATTTCTGAAATTATCAGACTGCCGCGTGCTCATCCGCGCCCATGGTGAACCACCCGAAACATATGAACACGCGGGTAAAAATAATATTGAGCTGATTGATGGTACCTGTCCCATAGTGCTGAGGCTCCAAAGCCGGATAAAAAAAGACTTTGCAGATCAGAATGGCTCTGGTGCACAAATCATCATCTTTGGCAAAAAGGACCACGCTGAAGTAAGGGGGCTGGCTGGACAGACCAATTACCAGACTGTGATCATGGAATCGGAAGATGACCTGGAGAAAATAGATTTTTCACGGCCTGTGCATCTGTATGCCCAGACCACAATGAGTCCCGACAAATACAGGCACCTGAAAGAACGCATTGTCAGCCGGGCTGAGGATGCAGGACTTGAATCATCTTCCGTAAAATGCACCCAATCCATCTGCGGCCAGGTATCCGGAAGAGTTCCCAGGCTGAAGACATTCTGTACAAGTCACGACCTTATCCTTTTTGTTAGTTATGTTCAAAGTTCAAATGGCAAATTGCTTTATGCCCAGTGCAAATCTGTGAATGAGAATTCATGGTTTGTTTCACACACAGATGAAATTAAACCGGAATGGTTTAAAAATGTGAGGCATGTAGGTATTACCGGGGCTACATCAACGCCAAGGTGGCTGCTGGAAGAATTTGAGGCCTATATTGCCGTACTTTAACGGTACAAAAACAGGTATAAATAAATTTCCGGGGCTTCGGGACAACAGATAAATAATTAATTTTGAAGCCTCTCAATAATTGATAATATTACATGGAAGAGATCAAAAGAATTGGCGTTCTGACTTCAGGAGGAGACGCACCTGGAATGAATGCTGCGATCAGGGCGGTTGTGCGTGCAGGCATTCACTATGGTTTTGAAGTATTTGGTATTCGCCGCGGCTACCAGGGAATGATTGAAGGAGACATTTTCCAGCTTGATTCACCCGCGGTCAGCGGAACTATCCAGAAGGGTGGCACCATTCTGCAGACCGCCCGCTGTAAGGAATTCATGACCTATGAAGGCCGAAAAAAGGCCTTCGATTGCCTGGTATCTTTCGGGATCAATGCGGTCATCGTTATTGGCGGTGACGGATCCTTCACAGGAGCCAGCATCATGTCAAAAGAATTTGATATTCCCTTTATCGGCATTCCGGGGACAATTGACAATGACCTCTATGGAACCGATTATACGATCGGATATGATACAGCAGTCAATACAGTAGTAGAGGCCGTTGATAAGATACGAGACACAGCCAGTTCTCATGGCAGGATATTTTTTGTTGAAGTGATGGGGAAAGAAGCCGGGTATGTGGCACTGCGCAGTGGGATAGCCTGTGGTGCGGAAGGTATTCTGGTCCCTGAGGAAAAGGGACAGGTTGAAAAACTCAAAGTATATCTGGATACGCGCGGAAGGCTTAAAAAATCAAGTATCATCATGGTTGCCGAAGGGGAAGACTATGGCGGAGCAATCGGAATTGCAAAGATCTTCAAGGAGCAGTTTCCTGAATTTGATATCCGAACCACCATCCTGGGCCATATACAGCGAGGCGGTTCGCCTTCCGCATTTGACCGTGTTACGGCCAGCCGTATGGGAGTTGCTGCTATTGAGGCTTTGCTTGACGATCAGAAAAGCATTATGATCGGAATGGTAAATAATGAAATGGTGCACGTCCCCCTGAACAAAACAGTTAAATTGCACAAAGATATAGATCACAAGTTACTGGGATTGACCGAAGTACTGATTTAATGAGCCTTTATGCTGATGTTATCCTTCCCCTTCCTGTTCCAGGTATGTTTACATACCAGGTTCGCGATGGGGAAAAATCCCGGGTAAAACCCGGAATGAGGGCAACAGTGCAGTTTGGAAGAAGAAAGATCTACACAGCACTGATCCGCAGGTTGCATGATGCAAAACCTGCCGCGTATGAAGTCAAGGAAATACTATCTCTGCTTGATGATGATCCCGTGGTGAATGAACGGCAATTTCTGCTCTGGGAATGGATCAGTGAATATTATATGTGCACGTTGGGAGAGGTTTTTAAGGCTGCTCTTCCATCGGGTCTGAAACTCGAGAGTGAAACCCGCGTGATGGCCATGGAGGTCACTGCTGAAATCCCAAATCTGAATGATGCTGAAGCATTACTCTGGCAAGTGATTATAAAGCATCCCGGGATCAGGGTTTCTGAACTTCAGAAAGCATCTGACAAGGCCGATATTACGCCTATCCTTAAATCTCTCATCGACAGGAATTTGATTATTCTTGAAGAGAAAATCACTCAAAAAAAAAGGCCTAAAAAGTCAAAACCGACCAAAAATCCGGATCCTGAAAACCTGAAGCTGGCCCTTCTCAGCCCTCCCCAGCAAAAAGCAATCGATGAGATCCGTAGTGCATTTGCAAATACCGATGTGGCTCTGCTGCATGGCATCACGTCAAGCGGAAAAACAGAAATATACATCCACCTTATTCAGGAGGCCATTCAGCGTGGAAAGCAGGTTTTATACCTGTTACCTGAAATTGCCCTTACCGCGCAGATCATAACCCGCCTGAGATCCGCATTCGGTCAGGAAGTGGCAGTATATCATTCACGATTCACTGACCGGGAAAGGGTGGAAACATGGAAAAAGTTACTGCACCCTGATGTATCCACAGGAATCCGCATAGTGCTGGGAGCCCGTTCAGCTGTTTTCCTGCCTTTCAGGGAGGCAGGACTTGTAATTATTGACGAGGAACATGAGAATACCTATAAGCAGTTTGATCCTGCCCCGCGCTATCATGCCCGTGATACAGCTATTATGCTGGCCCGTTTTCACGGGGCCAAAGTGCTGCTCGGTACGGCTACACCCTCGGTGGAAACGTATTTTAATTGCCTGAATGGAAAATATTCACTTATTGAGCTCACAGATCGTTACAGGGATATGCAATTGCCCGACATTCAGGTAGTAAATACAAGGGAACTGAGGCGCAAAAAAAGGATGCAATCCCATTTTTCACCCCTGCTCCTTGACAATATCGCTGAAGCCCTTAAAAATAAGGAACAGATCATTCTTTTCCAGAACAGGCGCGGTTTTTCCCTTTTTCTCGAATGCGCCCAATGCGGTGAAATACCACGCTGCCGCCATTGTGATGTAAGCCTTACATACCATAAACTGAGCAATCGCCTTACCTGTCATTATTGCGGCTATGGCATCCCTGTTCCTAAGGTTTGCCCTTCCTGTGGCAGTCCCGAATTAAAAATGCAGGGCTTTGGAACGGAAAAGATCGAAGAAGAAATTGCCATTTTCTTTCCCGAAGCCCGGGTGGCCAGGATGGATCTCGATTCAACCCGTAAACGCCAGTCTTTTGAAAAGCTCATTGCCTCGTTTGAATTGCAGGAATCAGATATCCTGGTGGGAACTCAAATGGTATCCAAGGGACTTGATTTTGATCATGTAAAGCTGGTGGGTATTGTAAATGCGGATACGATGCTTAATTACCCCGATTTCAGGGCACATGAACGAAGCTTTCAACTGATGGCCCAGGTAGCCGGACGTGCCGGCCGTAAAACGAACCGGGGTATGGTGATCATTCAGACCTCCGATGACAAAAATCCCGTCATCAGGCAGGTGGTTCAGAATGATTTTACCGGTATGTACCAATGCCAGCTCGAGGAACGAAAAAAGTTTCAGTATCCTCCTTTTTGCAGGCTCATTGAAATTACACTCAAACACAGGGATAAGGAAACACTCGACAAAGCAGCGGACTTCCTCGCAAGGCGATTGAAAAATACAATAACCGATACCATTCTGGGACCCGAATATCCCCTGGTGAGCCGTATTCAGAATATGAACCTGAAAACCCTGCTTGTAAAAATCGGAAGGGGCAGATCACTTCCGGTCGTAAAAAAAGGGATACTTTTTGCTATCAATGAACTAACGGAACATCCTATGTTCAGGACAGCTATAATAGTAATTGATGTGGATCCCTGCTAAAACTCTAGCAAATGATCATTATTACACTTACTGATATCCATGCACATGCCGGCGCGATTTCAGCGCTGGGCAAGCAACTTCGGTCTGCTGACCTGGTTATCCTCAGCGGCGATATTACCCATTTCGGACATAAAAAGGAAATGGCCGGCATGATTGGTCTAGTCCGGAGTTTCAATCCATCGGTATTTGCGGTTTCCGGGAACTGCGATTATCCTGATGCCGAGGAATTTCTGACAGATGAAAATATCAATTTGAACGGATTGTCAAAGGAATTTCAGGGATATGCATTATTTGGACTTGGCGGATCCCTGCCCTGCCCAGGTAAAACCCCAAATGAATATTCCGAAGAGGAATTTGAAGTTTTTCTGCGTGATCTCACAATTCCGCCAGGATTACCGCAGATAATGGTTTCGCATCAGCCTCCGTATGATACGATCAATGACCAGGTATCTCCAGGTGTACATGTGGGGAGCCTTTCCATCCGTAGATTTATTGAAGAACACCAACCCCTGGTATGTTTTTCAGGCCATATCCATGAAGGCACGGGTATTGATCACATCGGGAATACGGCCATTGTCAACCCCGGTCCGGCAGGCAAGGGAGGCTATGTACTGACAGAAATATCGGACGGGCAGATTAAAAAGACTGGAAGTGGCGCAACCTTTCCGGGGATAAACCCCTCTATCTTTCAGGTAATCGGTATTCGGTATGTCAGCGGCATGCAGCCATGCAGTCATGCAGTCATGCAGTCATGCAGTCACAGGAAGAGTATATGAAATTATCTTTTCTTAAAAAATATGTAAAATGAGGTATTATTCAATGAAAAAACTACTAATCTTCTCATCCGCCCTGTTTTTACTGTTTTTATTCATGATCCGCTGTGCCAAGGATGGTCCGGAACCGGTGAAGACCGTTGGAACGGATAAAGAGTATCTTGGGTTATCAGACGGGATATCCGGCGGGTATTCCGGGGGCACCAACGGAACCAGCGATTCTACGCAGCAAGATTCAATACCTGCCGGACAAATTACCGCCGGAGAATGGAACGATTTGGTTAACTGGGACTTCTGGCTTAACCTGGGACAAATCAGGGCATTCGACTCAGCAAAAGATAATTGGAATTTTTATCCGCAATACCGGTATTCTTTCCTTGTGAAAAACCAGAACAATACTCCCCTGGTTGATTGTGAAGTCTGGCTGCGCAACAAAAATGGCGATGCCATTTGGAAGACCCGCACTGACAATGAAGGAAAGGCTGAGCTCTGGCTCAATCTGAATGGGCAAAATGAAGAGGATCCTTCGGTTGCAGTTCGTTATGGTGGCCAGCAGGTAGTGGTGGTTGATCCTGTACAAATGGTGCAGGGAGTTAATGAAGTGACAATTCACGCAGAAGTAATCAGTGGAAAAAAATGCTGATATCCTGTTTGTTGTGGATGCCACCGGTTCCATGGGTGATGAAATTGAATACCTGAAATCAGAGCTTCTGGATGTCACAAGGCGTGTAAAGGAGGAGAACAGTGCCCTTGATCTTCGAATGGGCGCTGTATTTTACCGTGATGAAGGTGATGAATATGTAACAAAGATATCTCCGTTCTCATCTTCCCTTTTCCAAACAGTTCAGTTTATCGGCGGTCAGCATGCTGATGGTGGCGGCGATTATGAAGAAGCTGTTCATACTGCGCTGAATACTGCTGTTACCCAGCTCAGCTGGAATGAACATGCGAGGGCACGACTGCTGTTCCTTGTGCTGGATGCACCGGCACATCATACCGACGCTATTGTAGATGAACTGAATGCCATCATTAAAAAAGCGGCCGAAAAAGGCATTAAAATAATCCCTGTATCTGCAAGCGGTGTCAATAAAGATACTGAATTTCTGTTCCGTTTCTTCGCGATTGCCACCAACGGAACCTATATCTTTATCACCAACGACAGTGGCATTGGCGGTGAACATATCGAAGCCACCGTGGGTGATTACGAGGTTGAATTGCTGAATGATCTGATGGTACGCGTGATCAACAAATACACAAAATAAAAACGATCTCACGACCGATTTTCTCTCGCTGATTGTGGAATTTCTGCAAGAAACCAATTATGGGAAGAATAAGATACAACAAAATTTCAACGCAGAGTTAAAAGGAGTTGATTTTAACGGATATATTGAGGCCGCAGAGAGCAATCTCATTGCATTCGATTGTACTGTTCTGAGTAAGTTTGTGGACAGGGAAATAGTTTTTCTCTATGTGCCTCTGTTTTACCTCCGTATATCTCAGTGTAATAATTCCCATGCGAGCAACGCGAGCATGCATCTGCGAAATCTGCGAAATCTGCGAAAATCTGCGAGAGAAAAAGCCCCGTTAAATTAGTCTAATCTGTGAGAACCCTTTTTCGATCTGTCTAAAAAAATTTTTATGAAATCCGCGAGATCATATTCCTAAATGTTTCTACATTAGTAGTATTATACATCCATCCCAAATGAAACCCATCCCAAGACGAAAATTCCTTCAGGACACCGCCATGGCGGGCGGAGCCTTGCTTTTACTGCCGAATCTGGAAACAGGAAGTTTGCTTACAACTGAACCCTCAGGCAACTACTTTCTAAGAGAATTCGGAATCGATGAAACTCTGTGCCGGAAACTTCTGGCCAAAGCCCTCTCAAAAGGCGGTGATTTTGCCGACCTGTACTTTGAATTTAATGTTTCCAATTACCTCGGGCTCGAGGACGGCAAGGTCAACCAGTCGTACGGAGATATAGGCCTTGGCGTTGGTATCCGCACTGTGAAAGGAGACCAGATTGGCTACGGATTTACACAGGAACTGACGGAAGCGTCCATGATGTCGGCAGCAACAACTGCCTCCACCTTATGCAACATGAGCGCAACACCTACATCAGGAACTTTTAACCGGTTGAAAACAGGTAATTATTATCCGGTGGCAGCTGATTTCGATGGTATCCCTGCCAAAACCAAGTTGCCCATTGTGCAAAGCATCAATGAAAAGTGCTTTGCGGCTTCCAGGGAATTGGTCAAGGTGAGTGCAGGATTTTCCAATTCGGTGAAACGGGTGATGATCGTTACAAGTGATGGCGTTATTGCTGAAGATATCATTCCGTCAGGATTTATATATGCTTCTGTTGTTGCCGAACGCAATGGACGTCGTGAACAATCATTCTGGAACCTTGGAGGACGAAGAGATTCAACTTATTATACAGATGACATATTGAATCAGATTGCCACCAAGGCAGTAAATAATGCCCTTACCTTATTTGATGCCATTCAGCCTCCGGCCGGCGAAATGCCGGTTGTACTGGGTCCCGGCGTAACCGGTATTCTTTTGCATGAGGCCATTGGCCATGGCATGGAAGCAGATTTTAACCGGAAGAAAATTTCCACCTACAGCACCATGCTTGGCAAAAAGGTTGCAGAACCCTTTGTCACAATTATCGATGACGGAACTAACATGAACCTGGCAGGCAGTATTAATGTGGATGATGAAGGTGTACCCGGTAAGAAGACCACTCTGGTGGAAAACGGAATTCTTACAAGCTATATACATGACAAGATATCAGCCCGGCATTATGGCATTGAACCAACTGGCAACGGCCGCAGGCAGGACTTTCAGAATTATCCCATGCCCCGCATGCGCAACACGTATATGCTGGGAGGAAGCAGTGATCCCGCGGATGTGATCAAAGCAGCCGGAAATGGCATTTACGTTGAAGATGTGAGCAATGGCCAGGTGAAGATCGGCGAAGGTGATTTCGCATTTTATGTTTCCCAGGGAAGGCTCATCGAGAACGGCAAACTTACCAAGCCAATAAAAGATGTGAATATCATGGGAAACGGCCCCAAGATGCTGACCAATATTACAATGGTCGCAAAGGATCTCGGTATGTATTACGGAGGTGCCGGACAGTGCGGTAAAAACGGCCAGGGAGTGCCCGTATCATTCGGACTACCCACCTGCCTTGTCAAATCATTAACCGTCGGTGGTACACAACAGAAAGGAGGCCAGTCATGAGTTTACACAAAGATCAACAACAGGAATTCCAGGAACTGGCTGCCTGGGTAATTGACCAGACTGCTAAGGCCGGAGCAAAAGAATGCCGGGTGAATATCTCGAAAAGACGATTTGTGGAGATTAATTACCGTGACCGAAAACCCGAGGTGATAAAAGAAGCCACAACCCAGGGATTGTATCTTGAGGTGTATGTGGATAACCGATTCGCCGGACGGTCAACCCCCGATTTCCGCAAATCCACTCTTGCCACCTTTATCCCCGATCTGATTGACAATGCCAGGATCATGGAAGAAGATCCGTTCCGTACCCTTCCTGACCCGAAGTATTATGAAGGGAAAACTACAGCTGATCTGGATTTGTATGATTACAAAAAGGATCTGTTTACACCTGAAGAACGCCATGAAATGGCCAAAACGGTGGAAGATGCCTGTCTGAACAGGGGAGGCAGTAAGGTCATATCAGTGGAGGCCGGAGAATATGATGATACCTATGAAGAATTCGTTCGCTCCAGCAATGGTTTTATCGGATCAAACCGGACCACTGAATTCTGGGCCGGTGCTTCAATGACTGCCCAGGATGAGGGTGACCGCAAACCTGCGGGCTATCACTGGGTTGGTTCCCGATACCGCAACGACCTTCCTTCCTTGCAGGATGTCGGCACACAGGCTGCAATCAGAACACTCGACCTGATGGGTGGAAAGAAGATCCAGACCGAAACCTTGCCTGTTATTATTGAAAACCGCGGTGTAATGCGTGTGTTTGGCGGATTGTTGGGCCCTATGTCGGCCGGCAATATTCAGCAAAAACGTTCATTCCTTGCTGATAAAAAAGGCCAGCAGGTGGGCAGTAAATTGCTTTCTGTTCAGGATGATCCATACCTGGTGAGGGCGCTTGGCTCAAAATATTATGATGGTGACGGATTCCCGGCCAAAAAACGTGATTTGTTCAAGGAAGGTGTCCTGAATGAATTCCTTGTCGACTGGTATTATGGCCGTAAACTGGATTGGGAACCAAATTCCGGTTCCATATCAAACCTGATTATTCCTCCAGGCACCCGCAGTCTTGATACCATCATCAAAGATCTCGGCCGTTGCATGCTGATCACCGACTTTATTGGCGGCAATTCCAATTCCACCACCGGTGATTTTTCGGTCGGCATCATCGGGAAGCTGTTCGATAAAGGCCAATTTGTGCAGAATGTAGCCGAAATGAATATGGCTGACAATCATCTTAAATTCTGGAACAAGCTGATTGAAGCGGGTAACGATCCATGGATTTATAGCCAGGCCAGATTTCCAAGCCTTGTCTTTGATGGCGTTGTGGTTGCGGGAATATAGAATTTGAAACAGTAAAATTACTTACACAGAGAGCCCGGAGAATTCACAGAGGACCACAGAGTTAATAATTTTTCTCTGTGAACCTCTGTGTTTTCTCTGTGTGCTCTGTGAAATATATTCGATATGCGAGCATCCCGAGCCTTAATCTGCGAAATCAGCGAAATCAGCGAGAGACTTCTTCTGCCGCTTCCTTCACCACCTCATTAAAATATCCCTTATCTTTCAGTTTATCATCCTGAAGCTCCCAGGCAGCAAGAAAAGCGTATTGCGTTGGCTTGCCGGCATACAGGCCAAGGGAGACAAGGTGGGTATTTACTATTCCGGAACCGCTTACCGGGGCTTCCCAATAACGTTTGAATTCCGAAGACGGAAAGATCACCGCCATTCCAAGCACCTCACCATTCATGGCCTGTTTACCCAAGGTTGACATTATTTTCATACTTCCAATCTCAGCCTGGTCAGCCGCCAGTTTATGCATATCCACAATGCCTGTCACCAGTTCTTCATCACCCTTTAGTCCATCTACCCATACACTGTTTCTGTAAAAATTATCCCCTGCATAAATTGAAATCCGGTGCTTTACGGAATATAAACGGTCGCCTGCAGGAACATTTTTATAGGTCAGTTCAAAAACCGTCCTTACCGGACCCTGGCTGATTAACCTGAAACGTCCTTCTTCACACGGTCCAACCCTGTAAAGGGAATCTCCTGCGCCAATTGCAATAGCCCCTGCCCCCAGCGAATTTCCCACTTTCAGGATATCCATTCCCCAGGCTGCCAGTTGATGATAATCTCTGCCCTTAACGCCTACACTGTCAAGCACCATCTCCTTCACTCTCTTTCCATATATGTCAATTCCATTACGGGCATCATAATAATTTCTGAAGCCTACGACATCGTTTTCCCAGGCGGGTCCTTCCATCTGGTATACCGGTACAGTAAATTTCGTGTCATTGGTTTTCATCCGGAGATCACCCCATGCAGTGTCGTAAGGCTCATTTGCCCTGCAAAACCGAAGGTGGGTGCGTACATTAAAAGCGGGATAAGCTGTTGGCTCCACCGGTTCAAAAATGAGCTTTCGCGATTCACCGGTACCCAGATCACATAGAAAAACAAGCTCGTCCCAATTGCCATCTCCATCCATGTCATCGCATTGTGAAGAGATTAACTTCCCATGCACATCCTTTACAATCACTGGCAGTCCTGTAGTTGAATCCGGCAAGAACCGGTTTACTTCCTGACGGTTTAACACCGTGGCAAGGTCTGTAATCTTTTTATTATGCGGGTTGGAAACCGTATAAAATTCATTCTGCCGGCATCCGGTTAACAAAACCAATAAGACGCCTGAAAATAATCTGCTGATATTCATATTTATTTAATTGATTATTTTATTTGATTTACTCCTTACTCCCACTATCATCATATCTAATCCTCTACAACGCATTTCTCCTACTAATCTCCGTCTCTTGTCCCTCGTCCCCAGTCCCTAGTCCCTGATTTCATTCTCCCCTTTTACATATCCGAAATTGGCCAGAATACCCCCGTCAACATACAAAATATGACCGTTGACGAAATCGCTGGCCCGGGAAGCAAGGAACAGGGCAGCATTGGCTACATCTTCAGGCTCGCCCCATCGGCCTGCGGGTGTACGGGTCATCACCAGGTCGTTGAAAGGATGCCCGTTTTCACGGATAGGAGCGGTTTGCGCTGTAGCAATATAGCCCGGTCCGATCCCGTTAATCTGAATATTATATTTTGCCCACTCACAGGTCATATTGGACGTGAGCAGTTTCAGTCCACCCTTGGCTGAGGCATAGGCAGAAACTGTATTCCGGCCGTAAATGCTCATCATGGAACACATATTGATGATTTTGCCCATGCGCCTGGAAATCATTCCCGGCGCAACCCTTTTCGATACGATCAGCGGGGCGATAAGGTCCACATCCAAAACCTGTTTGAAATCGGATATAGGCATATCCAGGATGGGTATCCGTTTGATGATCCCTGCATTGTTTACAAGGATATCAACATTTCCGACCTTACTTTCGATGAGCGATATTCCCCTGTCCACATCAGTCTCACTGGTAACGTCAAAGACCAGTGTGAATACTTTAAGCTTTTCCTTTGCAAATGCTGCCTGGCAGGCGTCAAGCTTATCTTCAGTCCGGTCATTCACACACACCCGGGCTCCAGCCTTCGCAAGGATGAGTCCAATAGCCAGTCCGATTCCATGTGTTCCTCCTGTAACAAGGGCTACCTTGCCATTCAAATCAAATAATTCTTTCATCCGGGAATTTTATTTAAGTTCATTGGGCTGTCGAATGTCCATATCACCATAATCCAGGTTTTCTCCTGTCATACCCCAGATAAATGAGTATCCTGAAGTTCCGGCAGCACTGTGTATGCTCCATGAAGGGGAGATCACGGCCTGTTCATTAGCCATCCATATATGCCTGGTTTCATCGGGTTCTCCCATAAAGTGACAGATTGCCTGTTTTTCCGGAACCTCGAAGTAAAAGTAAGCTTCCATTCTGCGACTGTGGGTATGTGGTGGCATTGTATTCCACACACTGCCTTCATGAAGGGAGGTAAGTCCCATTTGCAATCCGCAGGTTTCTACTACGCTATTGATCAAGAGTTTATTAATAGTCCTGTAATTAGCGGTGGCCTTGCTGCCCATGACAGCAACCTCTGCATCATTTACCGTGACTTTTTTTGAGGGATATGCATGGTGCGCGGGAGCAGAGTTCATGTACAATTTGGCGGGACTTTGCGGATTAATTGAAGCGAAAGTTATACCGGACACTCCTTTTCCAAGGTAGAGCGCTTCCTTATAACCCAGGCGATAGGATTGACCTCCGGCCATAATTTCCGCCTCACCACCCACATTAATTATACCCAGTTCCCTGCGGTGAAGAAATTCCGGAGCTTTGAGGGCCTCAAAAGTTTCCAGCCTGAGCGGGGTTTGAACCGGCATGGCACCGCCTGCTATAAACCTGTCGTACATGCTATAGGTCAGGCAAATCTCTCCCGGAACAAAAACATATTCTACAAGAAATTCCTTCCGTATCCTGGCTGTATCATACCCCTTAAAATCATCAGGGTGATGGGAATATCTTAGTTCAAGATGCATATAGTTGTTAGTTGTTAGTTGTTAGTTGTTAGTTTAGGGGCATAGGCTTCCGCGGGTTACACCCACGGTTATTCATATTTGACCTCTTCGAGGTTCTCTCGACTGCACGACTACTTAATTTTTTCTATTAGCAAATTAGCACATTAGCACATTAGCAAATTAGCACATTAGCATTCAATTTAGCACATTACAGTTTCATCCTATAAATCTCCGTTCCGGCGAGAAGAAAAGCCCCTACCCCATAAACCTCCGTCATGTCGCGGGACACCTTTTTGGGATTTTCGCCGATGGGTTGGATCCATCCTACCTTGCCATCCGGCAGCACAGCCTTCTGCATGGCATTCCATCCACGTATGACGCCCGGGAGGTATGTTTTCCTGTCAAGATATCCGTTATTGATCCCCCATGCCAGACCAAACATGAAAAAGCCCGTGGCACTCATTTCAGGATTTGGATAACTGGCTGGATCGAGCAGACTGGCATGCCAGTATCCACTGGTATCCTGCAGTGACAAAATTTTTGCTGCCATTTCACGATACAGGTTTACGAAATACGCTTTCTGATCATAATTTTTTGGCAATTCCCGGATAATGACCGGCAATCCGGCAAACACCCATCCATTGCCTCTTCCCCAGAACATCCGGGCACCGTTGGCTTCGGTGGTATCAAAATATCTTGAATCACGGAAAAATAAATGATCTTCTTTACTGTACAGATAATCAGTCGTAGCCTTATACTCCTTCAGCATAAAATCGAGATATTTCGGGTTTCCGGTGACATTGGCCATTTTTGCCCATACCGTAGGTCCCATGAAAAGGGCATCGCACCAGGACCAGCGTTCAGTAGACCAGTACGTATCCGTAAATACAAATTTTAAATCAACTGTAGAAGGATTGCCCATGATCTGGTCGAAATAGGCTTTCATGGGAGCGATCATTTCCGGCTGTTTATACTTACGGTAAAGCTCCACATACATCTGGCCAATACAATAATCATCCGCATGATAGCGTCGCAACGGATTCTTATCATCCTGATTATATGTCCAATGAACTTTTTCACCAGCTTCTTTAAGCCAGCCATAGTAGGTATCTTCTTTGGCAATACCGGCCCATTCAGCCATTCCTGTAAACAGGGCCCCGTTCGTCCAGTCAGCAGTCGGATATTTTAGCGGTGTCTTTACCTGCCAGTCTGCCACTTTTTTCAACAGGGCATACACTTCAGATTTGTTGATATCTGTGTTTTGAGAAGAAATTTGAACCGCATTCACCAACAAAAAGAAGCTGATGAAGGCTATGACTGCAAACCGGTTTTTCATGGGATTCTGTTAAGATTATAATTAGTTGACTTATCAAATTTAAGATTTTTTCGCCATTGCATGTCATTGCCGCGACTCCTTATTCCCTGGTGACCGGAATAAAGAAGTCCTCCTTGCTTAAATTACACTTTCTGGCAATGGCTTTGCTGTAAACAAGCCGTCCTGCATTCATATTTCTAGAATCCGATCCGAAGGTAAACTTCAATCCCTGCTTCCTGGCCATCAGGATGAATTCCTCATGCGGGGTATGCGACATATCATTTATTTCAATGGCAATATTTTTTGCCTTTGCAGCTGAGATGATTTGCTGCATCCTGTCTTTCGTCCACAGGGTATAATAATCCCGGGCAATGCAGACCGGCAGGAATAACGGCCATCCGAAAATATTAATGGGTTCGTTATGAAGAATATTCAGGCAGTGTTCCATGTATTTTACCATAAAGACTTCAGTATCCTCTACGTAGGTGTCAAAGTTCCATATCCTCAAGTATTGCCCGTTGCCAATGGGAATGGTTTGCGGATCCATAAGCACATAGTCAAGTTTGGCAAGAAGCTCAGGTGAAAAATTCTTATCCCAGCCGGTAGTCATGGGTTGCATCCCTATATAAACGGGGTATTTCCGTAAATCTTCAATATATGCTTTCAGATCTTCATCACCCTTGATCGCCCATACAGCCGGATGCTCAACGATACCAAATTTCACTTTTCGTTCTTTACCGAGCTTCATGATCTGATCCATTCCAAAATTCTCTGCCCGGTGAACATGAAGGTCAATCAACGGAAAATCATATTCTTCAACAGGAGCGCAGTTTGCAATCAGGGGTACAACGGCAATCATACCGGCAGCCAGGCTGGTATGCTGAATAAATGTTCGTCTTTTCATATTTTAGGTTTTTGAAAAAATATGTTTGGAAAATGTAATTGATCATTTACCATCACCGGTGCCGATGGAAAAAATAAATTTACTGTTTTTCAGGAAATGGGGGCTGAAACAACCTGATTATTTCTTTTCCATCTGATATCTGCAAATAGCAGGACGGCCATTGCGATCATCCAGGGGAGAAAAGTAAATGAAAAACCCCGGAGCGTGATCCATCCGGCAAAAATCAGCAAAACAAGGAATGTGCAATAAATAATTTCAAGGACATAAATTATCTGTTCCTTTTGTACCAGCAAAAGCGCCAGGGAAGGAAGGGTCCACCAAATGTTCAGGTTACCGGATAATGTTTGATTCACTGATATGGTGGATATCAGGAACAAGACCAGGCCAACAAGACTGAAAGTGACCAGGAATGCATTAAAGATAAATTGCCTGTATCTTGATTGGAAGAATGCGTATAATAATAAAACCAGAAAAATCCAGGGAGATAAATAAGTAAAATTGAATTTACGGGATTTTAAAGGCGGCTTTTCAAGTAACGTTTGTTCCTTTTCAACTACTGAAGATTGATGTAAAAAAAGCCTGATATAATCCGGCAAAAACATGAAATCCTTGTTCCTTGCTATTTTGTCGGCTCCCATTCCCAAGACAAGGTTGATTCCCAATTCAATCCAGTAATTCCTGGTTATATAAGGTCTTAGCAATTCCCGAAAGGTTTTGCAGCAGAATTGCGTTGTGTCATAATTTATCTTCGATGGGAAAGAATAAAAAATAACGTCCCTTACCCTGGTTGCACAATTATCATAAAAAAAATCATACCTGTAAAACCTTGCACTTGACTGATATTGCTTTTCCAGATCATTGAATATTTTCAGTCTTTCAGGATACGTAAAGTTCAGTAGCTGCTCATCTATCTTTCTTTTTTCAACGATTGTATTCCTGAAAAAAGTGTTATAATCCGATATTGAAAGGAAATAGTTAAGATTTCCCCTTAAGAATTCAACATAGAAAAAAGGGGAACTTGAATCGAATGTCCCGAAATTATAGATCCTGTCGATTTTCAATGACTCATCAGTCACCCTGATAGCGGTATGTCCAAAAATGGTATACAGTTCCTGTCCGGGATCAACAGTAAGAATGGAGATTCTGGATTGCCCGGTTAATTCAAATCCCGAAACGGAATTTAAAAGAACAAACCATAAAACGGATATACTGCAGATATGCTTCATTTAACGTTCCAATTGCCACGATCTTCTTCAGCCCTTCTGGTGTTCTTCAAAATATAAATGGCACAAACATCTTGCTGCGGGTCATGTATTCCCGGTACTCATCGCCGAAATAAGCAATGCATTCTTTCTCGTCATAACGTGACGTCAGGTAAAAAAGCACAGACGACACAAGCGATATGATTACCATGAGCGGGGTCGGATTTTTGAAACAAATTCCCCAGGTTAGGTATATCAGTGAGGCATATAACGGGTGCCTGATATGCCTGTATACCCCTGTGTCGATGAGCCGGGTTGTTTTCTCGAAGCCAAAAAGCGCTTTTTCTTTCCTGTTGCGGTCGATCCTGCCCTCACGTGTAAAAACAATGATCCCGGCAATAACCAGGTACCCCCCGTTTATCAGCAAAACCCAGGATATCATCTGGTGGGTGGAGAATGGATCAACAAACCAGTATTTATAATTACTCACAAGAAGCCAGAGAATGCCCTCCCAACCGAAAAAGCGATAAAAACCATGATTTCGAACCGAGGATAAACTGCGCCATGAAACAGCAAGGATCGGTATGCTCAGAATTGCGAATAAAACTAATTTTTCCATAGGAAGTATTACTAAACTCATTTCTGCAATTTAAATAAAACGCTAATTTTAAACAACTTTTAACTCAGATAACCACAGGTATGAATCAAATCATCGAATGTGTTCCCAATTTCAGTGAGGGAAACGATATGCAACTGATTGGCAAAATCACTGCTGAAATTGAACAGGTTGAGGGAGTAAGGCTTTTGGATACTGATCCCGGAAAGGGCACCAACCGAACCGTTGTGACTTTTGTAGGCCCTCCTGAGGCGGTATGTGAGGCGGCTTTCAGGGCAGTTAGGAAGGCCGCCGAGCTCATCGACATGAGTAAGCACCATGGAGCACACCCCCGGTTTGGAGCTACCGATGTTTGTCCACTGGTACCGGTTTCCAACATCACCATGGAGGAAGTGGCAGTATATGCCAGGTCATTGGCTAAACGCATAGGTGAGGAACTACATATACCTGTATATTGTTACGAGTCCGCCGCCTTTGAGGAAAAAAGGCGCAATCTGGCCAGCTGCCGGCAGGGAGAATATGAAGGCCTGGCAAAGAAAATAGCATCTGCCGAATGGAAGCCCGATTTCGGTCCTTCTGCATGGAATGACCAGGTCGTCCGCACCGGGGCAACCGCCGTGGGTGCAAGAAATTTCCTGATTGCATACAATGTAAATCTGAACACTACCTCCACACGAAGGGCGAATGCAGTAGCGTATGATATACGCGAAAAAGGGAGGATTAAACGCGAAGGTGACCCGGTAACGGGTAAAACTATAAAAGATGCATCCGGTGAACCGGTTTATGAGCCGGGCCTGCTGAAAGCCGTGAAAGCGATCGGCTGGTATATTGAGGAATACGGGATAGCCCAGATCTCCATAAACCTCACCGACTTGTCCGTTTCCCCCCTTCATAAAGTTTTTGACACCGCCTGTGAACGTGCAGCCGCCAGGGGCATGAGGGTTACTGGTTCCGAGCTTGTCGGTATGGTTCCGCTGGATGCCATGCTGGCTGCAGGTAAATACTTTCTCCACAAACAAAACAGGTCAACAGGTATTCCGGAAAAAGAAATCATCCGGATAGCAGTAAAATCACTCGGACTGGATGACCTGATGCCTTTTGATCCCGACAGGAAAATCATTGAATATCTTTTACGCGATAATTCCGGTAAAAAGCTTGTAACCATGGACCTGAAAACATTTGCCGAGGAAACCGCATCCGAATCGCCTGCACCGGGAGGAGGATCCATATCAGCTTATATGGGGGTCCTTGGGGCTTCACTGGCAGCCATGGTAGCCAACCTGTCATCCCACAAAGCCGGTTGGGATGACCGGTGGAAAGAGTTCTCCGATCATGCCGAAAAAGCGATGTCGATACAAAAGGACCTGGTTGAACTGGTGGATGAGGACACAAGGGCTTTCAACCATGTAATGGATGCCCTCGGTATGCCAAAAGGTTCCGACCAGGAGAAGGCTGCCCGCAAGCAGGCCATTCAGGACGCTACCCGGTATGCCACTGAAATACCCCTGAAGGTCATGAAACGTACGTTTGATACCTTCGAGGTGATAAAAGCCATGGCTGAAACTGGAAATCCAAATTCCGTGTCAGATGCCGGCGTTGGTGCTCTTGCTGCCCGCAGCGCTATTCTGGGCGCCTTTCTCAATGTGAAGATCAATGCAGCCGGTTTGGATGATAAGGACTTTGCATCCCGTGTCCTTGCTGAAGGCCGCAGTCTCGAAGCCGCCACCCTCCGGTGCGAAGCAGAAATTCTGGCAATTGTTAACCGAAAGATCGGGGTGTAGCCTTTTAGGCTGAAGGGTGTTAGGAGGCAACGATTTCGATGTTCAGCATTCTTTCATATCCGGCATCCAGCATCCGGCCTACTCGTTTCTCAAAAACTCCTCCACAACCTCAATCGTCATTTCCGGAATCTTACTCCCTTCTTTTACTGTACAAACCTCGCCAATATAAGAACCATGGACTCCCGGAAGCACAAAAAGACTTGAATTGGGGATCAGATGCGACATCTTAACTGTATGCTCAACGGTTACCACATCATGATCCCCAACAATCAGTAAGGTTTCAGCCTTTATTGATTGCAATGATTCATCAGTCCAGTCTTTTACGCGGCTCATCCTGTCCCGGTCCTTGTCGTGCATTACCTTTAAATGGCCTGTATCTGGTGCCACTTTCAGATAGGCCTCCTTCAAAGGAGCCGGCATATTCTCCAGGGATGCATGCTCCATTCCTTCGAAAAAACCAGGTATAAATCCTTCGCGCTTGTAAAATGCCGAAGCAATAACAAGCTTGTTTACCTTTTCAGGATGCCTGATCGCCACCTGCATGGCTGTATTGCCCCCATTGCTGAAACCAAAAATATCCGCCTTTTCAATTTTCAAATAATCAAGTAACCCGGCCACATCGTCCGCATCCTGTTCAAATGATACCTCGCTGTTCCTGTCGCTGGTCCTGCCGTGAGCCTGAAGTTCAAGCGCAATTAACATTCCATGTGTGGCAAGTGAGGGAAGTATATTCCCAAAAGTCGTTTCAATGGTGGATCCGCCACCATGAATCAGCACCAGGGGCATTCCTCCTTTACCATGTATCTCATAATACATTTTCAACCCGTTAACCGGAGCATACCCGGTTGAAAAATTCACCCTTTCCACAGTTGTACCTGGTTCTTTTACGTGTTTACAGCAAATCATTGTGAACATTAACAAGGCAATGATCAATAATTTTCGCCTCATAGCTTCCTGGTTCGTTCTATCCATCCTTGTTCCTGATCCTTGATTCCATTTTTTCAATTGACTTCATCGCATTTTCCGAGTCTTTCAAAACCGATTCAGTATTATTCATCCGGGGATAATCGTGTAAGATCTTTAATCCGGCTTTGTAGTATTTTATGGAATTTACATAATCCCCTTTTTGCATCAGGATGTACGCATAGCTATCATATACATTATACGAAAAAGGAAATTCAACCATGTTAATCCTGAATATTTTCAATGCCTCATCCGTCATATTAAACCTGAAAAACAACTCAATTCCCATCCCTAGCCGTATGGACCCTGCCGCGTGGGCATAAACATCCTTTTGTACAGGTCGGCTGAAATGAATTTTCTGGCATACAGTGACTGGTCGAATTTTTGCAGATCCTCCACGGTCGATATCAGGCCACCGGGTCCCACCGTATAAGAGGGATCATAGGGTGAGGCGTTTTCATATCCGTTAAGTAACTTATATTCGTACCCCTTTGCCAGGTTTGTTTCAATAAATGCCGAATTGTACTGTTTTGTGCTCTTCATTTCCAGCGGTCCAAAGATCCTTTCTTCCATTAATTGGTCAAACGGTTTATTTGTAACATTTTCGGCTATATAGGCCAGGAGATTGTAGGCCAGATTACTATAATGGAATCCGGTTCCGGGTTCAAAATACAAATCTGATTCCTCAGCAATTTTTACCATGTCCCTCAGGCTATGGTAAAGCCTTTCCTGGATTGCTTCTCTTTCAGGATCAAGGCTTTCAAGCATCCCGGAAGTATGGGTCAGCAATTGCTCGATGGTGATGTTATCTCCCTTTTTCCCGGTGTAATCCGGCAGATAGTCGGTAATTTTTCCATCCAGCCTGATCTTGCCTTCATCTGCCAATTGCAGAAGGATCATAGACGTGAATGGCTTTGAAATGGAAGCTATACGGAATTTCATGTCCGTTGTCATCGGAACATTCAATTCGCGGTCGGCAATTCCATACGCTTTTTTTAAGATGATTTCCCCCTTTTCACAAACCAGCACGACTCCGTTAAAGCATTCTGCCTCGTAATATGCATTGAGCAGGGAATCAATTTTCACATGAAGGGTTTGTGATGAAGCGGAAATCACCGAACACAACCCAAAAAAAATGCATAAATATTTCATTTTGGCTTGCATAATTGTGCTTTTATTAAGGACGAATATTTCTGATTACTGATGCATTAACCTGCACAATCATTCCGTTAATTCAATTCAAAATATCTTTGCAAAACCTGTATTTTGAATATTTGGTTACATTTATACCGATCTAAAAGAAAATCATTATGTCAGTATATAGATACACTTTATCCTTCAGATCCACACTGATCACCCTGGCTTTCAGCCTGCTGCTATCCTGCAATAAAGATAAATCCGATCCAGGTCCTGTAAAACCGCCTCCGCCGGAACCCACTCATTCTGATGTGGAATTCTGGCTGACGACTTCAAACGGGGGAATACTTTTCAGCAGGCAAAGTACAACCATGAATTTTGAAGACAAATTCAACAACAATCCTACGATCAACATAGATACCACCCAGATTTACCAGACCATTGACGGCTTTGGCTATACCCTTACAGGAGGCAGCGCAACACTTATATACAGTCTTCCGGCTGATAAACGTGCAGCTCTGCTGAAAGAGCTTTTTGCAACTGACAGTACCTTCATTGGCATCAGTTACCTGAGGATCAGTATCGGCGCTTCGGATTTGAGCGCTTCTCTCTATACTTATGATGATATGCCATTCGGCCAAACCGATGTTCCACTGGCACATTTCAGTTTGAGTCAGGAAATGACTTATCTTATTCCCTTACTTAAGGAAATTATTGCTATTAATCCCGATATCAAGATCATGGGATCTCCCTGGTCAGCACCGGTATGGATGAAAACAAATAACAATTTCGTGGGTGGAAGCCTTGATATTGCTTATTATGAAGTCTATGCCAATTATTTCGTAAAATATATCCAGGGCATGACAGCAGAGGGGATTATAATTGATGCCATTACCATGCAGAATGAACCCCTCAATCCTTATAACAATCCCAGTATGGAGATGTCATCATCGCAGCAGGCAAATTTTCTGAAGAATCACCTGGGACCAGCGTTTGCAGATGCCGGAATTACTACGAAAATCATTCTATATGATCACAATTGCGACGTGACTTCCTACCCTCTGTCAATCCTTGCTGATCCCGGGGCCAGGGCTTATGCCGACGGATCTGCATTTCACCTGTACGGAGGCAGCATAACTGCATTGAAGGACGTTCATGATGCCTATCCTGACAAAAATGTTTATTTCACTGAACAGTATACCTCTTCAACCGGCGATTTTGGCGGTGACCTGAACTGGCATCTTAAAAATCTGATTATCGGGGCCACCCGGAATTGGAGCAGAAATGTACTGGAATGGAACCTGGCCAACAATACCGATATGGGACCGCATACTAATGGAGGATGCAGTACCTGCCTGGGTGCACTTACTATGGGTACAAATATTACCCGGAATGTTTCCTATTTTATCATCGCGCATGCCTCGAAATTTGTAAGACCGGGTTCTGTAAGGATTAACTCGAATATAGCCGGAAGCCTTCAGAATGTTTCATTTCAGAGACCGGACGGGAAAAAGGTACTCATCGTACTCAATGAAAGTGGGGATTCACAGTCCTTTAACATCCGGTACAAGGATAAAATAGTGACCACAGCCCTTGGCGGCGGATCTGTGGCAACTTTCGTCTGGTAGAAAACTGGCCGGAGAATGATACCAGTTGATCTGTTGTACTAATTCTTAATACCAGGTAAATTACGCAGCACAATTTGCAGGTTCTCAGAAGGAAGTGGCGCACGGGCATCTATGAATTTACCTTCCCTGTCAATCAGAATAACGGTGGGAATTACATCAATTTGATATGCCTTACGGAATTCAGATTTCCACCCATTGTTTGCAAGAAGCTGTATTCCATTCATATTCAGGTCCTTCATTTTTTTAATCCATAACTCTTCAGTTGCATCCAGGTTGACCTGTACAAAACTTATGTTTGTCCCACTAAATTCAGTTTTCAGCTCATTGAATCTGGGAATCTCCCTGATGCAGGGGCTGCAATAGATTCCCCAAACGTCGACAAGCAGATACCTACCCTTAAAATCAGCCAACCTGAATTCCTTGTGATTCTCATCACTTAATGCAAAATCAGGCGCCGGATTACCAGGCATTATAGGCGACAGTTCCATGTACCTCTTCGTAACATCTGCTATATATTCCTTGTTGTTGCAATTTGATTTGAAAACAGCGAGGATGGAGTCATTCACCCTTAGTTTGTTAGTAGCGTTGTATACAAAATCATACATAACATATTCCAAAATCCTTTCATCCTTAAATGTTTTCAGTGCGAAATCGATCACCGATTGTGTCTCTGCATACTTGTCACCCCCCAACACTGCAATCTTCTGCAGGTCTTTGCTTGTGACATTGCTTACATAGGAAATCAAAAAGTCTTTGTAATAAGGGAGCTGTAAAAGGGAAGTGTCATTCAGATTAACATCCTTCATGTATTGATGAAAGGATTCATTGATGGCCGGTTCTTTTCCGGTGTAGAATTTATAACGGACGTATTCATATGGAAGTAAATCGATGATGAGCCAGTATTTCAGCCTTTCTTGCTCCAAACGCAAAAATTCAGGATTGATATTTGCATACCTTTTTCTCAGTTCATTCAACGGGATTTCAGCCGTATCAATGTAAGCGTAAACTGTTTTCAGAAAGTCATCCGGCTCCCGGGAAAAATACTTTTTTTCATCAAAAGAGGCTCCTACCTGGTTCCAATATTTATACCACTGCTGATAATACTCGCTTAACAGGGCACTTTGTCCGCCTGAAAATGAAATTTCTTCCCCTTTTTTATTTATAAGGATGCTATCCCCGGGAATGAGAAATAAACTTAGTTCATCATTAAGAAACAACTGGTATGCGCGTGGTTTGTCACTGATGAATTTCAGGGTGAAAGTACCTGTACTGTCAACCGGGGCATGAAATAAAATATTATCTGATTTCAGATAGACCTCCCTGACTTCATTGCTGTTTAGGTGGCCAATTAAAGTGATTTCATTTTTTACAGGGTTTTTGCAGCTTCCGAACAGCAAAAGGGGGATCAGGAACAGGCACCACGATTTCATAATGAAAATAATTAGATATATGAAACACGCTTAAATTTAATGAATTATTTGGACGCTAAGAATTTACAATCATTCTTTTTCTTGCAGATCTCGCAGATTTATGCTCGCGGTGCTCGTATGGTGCAAATTGACAATAAACGATTTATGAACCCGCATAAACTGATCTTCCGGCAATTGCTCTTCAATTGATTTCAGGCTGAGACTGAAAAAGAGGGATTCCCCGACAAAGCATAAACCGTATAGTAATACGCCTTGATACCAGGACCCTGCGAGCAGGGTGGCGAATATTCGGTTTTGTCATTCACACCGTTTGTGCCAAGGATACCTGTTCCCGATACATTCCTGGGGAGGCTGGTCACACTTTCAGGAATACTATACAATACCCAATACCAGTGAACGTCAGTCGGAGATGCCACTGCTATTGTAACGTAAAAATTGAGTGCCCGGTAACAATTTAACTGATGCCACTCCGCCTCCAGGAGGAAATTCAGTTATCCTTTTGAGCTTACTGCCATTTGCAGAAGTTTCAAAGACATCGACTGATAGCTTATTTTGCCTCCTTGTAAACTTTTACATAATCCACGAGCATACTTTGAGGGAAGGGAGTCTGGCTTGTAGGGAAACCTAAATAATTGCCTCCCACGGCGACATTCAGGATTATATAGAAAGGATGATCAAAAACCCAGTTCCCAGCCACATTGCCAGGAGTAATTCTTTGATACAATGTGCTATCAACAAAGTAATCAATATAATCCTCTCCCCATTCAACAGCAAACAAATGGAAGTTAACATCAAATCGATCATTCTCGAACGCAAAACTTTTTGTAATTGCTGCGCCCCCGGAATATCCGGGACCATGCACCGAGCCACTAATAATATTTGGTTTCTGTCCCCGAAGTTCCATTATATCAATTTCTCCGCATTGAGGCCATCCTTCAGTTTCTGAATTGGATCCAAGCATCCAGAATGCGGGCCAGATACCTGGCCCCCATGGAGTTTTAATGCGCGCTTCAATGCGTCCATAAGCTTGCTCAAATAAACCAAAGGTCTTAATCCGGGCAGATGTAAAAGCTGAACCGGAATATACTTCACTTTTTGCGGTAATCGCCAGGTTACCGTTGCCATCCAAAGAGGCATTGGTAGTTCGGTCTGTGTAGTATTGCAATTCCGAATTGCCCCAACCGTCGCTATTTGGTCCGTTTCCGATATCAAATATCCATTTCTCAGCATCAGGCGATTCTCCGGCTGAACCATTGAATTCATCGCTCCAAATTAATTGCCAGTTGCGCTGTTCAAGTTTCTGAACATTTTCCTTTTCACATCCGAACAGCATAATAAGCAATAATGAATATATGGCTGCCGGGACAATTTTTAAGATATCTTTTTTCATAACATTAGTTATTGATGAATGACTTAAATGGCGTTAAAATTTATTTGCGGAAAAAGACATTGTCTATAAAAATATCTCCATTCCCTTCAAATTTAAATTGGAATACATCCGACAAATCCACGGTTGAAAAAGAGGATAATGGAATATCCACGCTTGTCCACCCTGATGTAGGAACAGTTAAAGGATAAGCTGTTTCATTGGGTCCGGGACTTATCAGGTAAACGTTCAGAGAAGTTGAACTGGCTGACCAGTAATCCAAATGCAGATAACCCATGTCAGTAAGATTCTGATTGCTGCCTAACTGAATTCCCTGATAATTTAATCCGGCATATTTAAGGGTATTATTTCCATCGACAGAAACCTGCGAAACAACAGTAGACTGCCCCCAGCTTGGATTTAAATCTGTTCCGTCCACGTTGGTATATGAATCGCTGAATACCGAGATAACGTCCGTCGGATTGAAAGTTGGAACCGGGGCTGCAGTAGTTGGTCCAGTTGGAGTGGTCTCACCAATATAGAAATATACATTATCCACATAAACATTGGGTAAATCGCCTGAAAGAACCAATTGAGCCAAATGAGATTTGGCTGTTAATCCCGAAAAGTTTGACAATGGAATATTCAGGCTAATCCAGTTTTGAGTAGACAGAGGAGGACTGGAAATGGAGACTTCAGAATTAGAATCATCACCGCCACCATACACCCCATCTGCACCGAAATCAGCTAACAATACCTTAAACGTTTTGCCGCTGACAGGATCAGGTGTCCAGATATCTATATGGAAATAAGCCATAGCACTGACATCGACCGGTTGTGATGAAAACTCAATACCCACAAAATTAAGGTTCCAATAATGTATCACATCATCTCCCTGAATTTGCATAAACTCATTCTCTGCTGTTGAATATTGCCAGTGTGTATTCCATGTATCCACGATAACATTTGCATAAGCGTTGCTATATAACGAGATTACATCCTTACTGTCAACAGCAGGAGTTGAAGCAGGTTCGGTCGGGGCAACCGGTTGGCCTATTGAATTGATTGTTAATGAACCCTTTGCATCAATATTCCCCACTTTAGCCGTAATAACAGCCGAACCACTATCCGCTATCACTACGGTTCCCAAATCGTCAACCGCCGCTACAGAAGGATTGGATGAGGCAAATGTGAAATACGAACCTGATAAACTCACTTTTTGATCGATACCCGTAGGCAGATTAAATGCAGCATACAAACCCGCAATTTGATATTCTTCACCTTTTGCAGCATTGTTTTTAATCGAATCATGCCCGTTTAAAATTCCAAAATTGGTATGCGCAATTGTTCCCAGTTTTTCAAACTTAAGTTCATCAATCCAGAATGTATAACCTCTTCCATTTTCCGGTGCTGCCGCGTAATTAAACATGCCTCTTTCCTGCGTAAGTACGGATGGATCGGGAATAGGGATATAGTATTCCATCCAGTTTGAGTTAACGGCTAAATTGGTGATAGAAACCTTATATTTTGATTCTCCCATGTCATTGCCAAAGCCTACTTCATTAAGTATAGCCGGCTGAGATGCTTTTGCCCAAAAAGTAAGGACATTATATCCTGACAGATCACGACCCGGATTTGTTCCAAAAACTCCACCAACATACGAACCATTTGGATCACCCTGATCGGGAACGTCAAACCTCATTGAAGCCGTGCCGCTATATTTAACTTCCTTGTCTACACTAAAAGCGGTCACTTTCGAGGTTCCATAGGCTGCATAATACAATCCGGCACTAAATCCATCTATGAAAATATCAGGTGTTGCAGGATAGGTTGCCAACTCTAATTCATCCAGTTTTCTTTCACAGCTAACTGCTATCAATAGAATTGTAATCAGGGCAGTTATTTTATAATATGATTTCATGTTTTTCATATGTGTCATAGTTTTGATGTTTATCTACCGAGATAAAAGCTAAGATAAGTTCTGAGTTCCCATTCATCGCCATTTCCATACCCGACTGCAGTTGGATCAGGTACCCAATTACCTGAATTATCCAACTTTGTTGTCGGGCTGTATCTAGGAGAATACTGGTCAAGTGAGCGCCAGGTATACCGTATTCCCATCCGTGTTTCCGGCAGGATAAACCATTTGCGCAAAACAACAGAGTATGATAAATCGGCCATTACCTGGAGAGGGTATGTTAAGTTAAAGTCGCGGTGATAGTCGTAAGGGCCCCAATCATCCACTTTTACCATGGAGATTAATTTAACTTTTTTGTAAATCAGTCTTACATCAGTACCAAAACGTTGAATTAGCCTTTCGTCGCTTCCATTTGACTGAGCATTACCACCATAAAGATTAACAATAAAACCAAAGTCATGAGTTAGTCTCGAAACAATCCTTGAATTAATTTCCCATAAATCATGCGGGGAAGGTGCCCCGGGGAATGCAAAAAGTGTACGTCCATTGGCCATAATACCTATTGCAGCATCCTGCGTTGTGGGCAGGTGGCGATAAACAAAATCAGCACTGATTGTGAATGAAGCGTCTTCCATCTCGTCATTATCCCATGCCCACATCCAGGTAGCGGGTGTAGGGTCATACGAAATTAAAAGCTCACCGGCAGTGGTTTCCCTGTTTTGTCTTACGGCAAATGGGTCCTCCAGCACATTTCTTGGCGCGGCAGGAGCGGGAACATCTTTTGCTACGGGTCCGACAAGAGGTTTTTGCCACAAGAAATTCGGAGCTATCTGAAAATCGCCGATTGTATATGTGAATCCGGATAAAATGTTATACTGGTTACCACTTCCGGAATCTTTAAGACGCCATCCGATATAAGTTTTCGTATAATCAGCTCCGCCAATGGCAACTAATCCCATCACGGCACCTTGCGAATACCATTTGATTGGTCCTGCTGAGAAAGTTATTTTAACCTTCCCTCCCCAGGTGTCTTTTGAGTTTATCTTATCCTGGTATACGGTGTAATTGCCTTCACTTTCATCAACAATCTGGAACGTTTCATCCATTCGCGGCTGACCTGCCCAGAGGCCACCCAGATCGATACCCAGCTTCCCTAAATTTGCTTTTACATCAAGTGAAGCTCTGCGCGTTTGCGGTGTAGGAATAGCAAAGGAACTTTGCGCTGAGGTATTTTGGTCCAGATCTTCATGGTACATTCCGGTTATAGTAAAGATGCCTGCTGTGCGGCTATATTTTAATAATATGGCCGGATTAGCACCCCACCAAAGCTCGGGGCCAAAAGCAACTTTTAATCCATCTAAAGTTTTTTTACCTGCAAACTCAAAACCAAAGGGTGCCCCGCCATCATAAATATCAATGTTTGGTCCATAATTTGCCTCCGGATATAACCCAAAAAAATCTCCTTCGTCGCCCCAGTGATAATGCCCTGTTCGATAAAACGCTTTGAGATCAAACCACTTGTCATTCCAGGTAAAATCAGCATTATATACCTGCACCCGGTTTAATCCTCTTAAAGCTACCGGACCCTGGTTTGTACTTACCTCGACCGTTCGGCCACGGGTTTCATAAAATATTTCATCAATCGGATTTTCAGCAACATTGCCAAGAATATTGAAAGTCACATTTGCAGTGACATTTTCGGTAGGTTTTGCTTTAACACCGATAAAATAGGATTGCATATGGTCAAAACCAAGATAACTGGGATAAGTCGGAGTTATTGCATTCGGATCTTTTTTATCCGGTGTGGAAATCATATTGCCACCCGTACTGAACGTTGATAATTCGGCCCTAAAGCCACTTATGCCTATCTTGTGTGCCATTTCACCCTCCAAGGCAGCTTTATCACCCCTGGCTTTCAAAACTTCATTTATAACCTGGATATTTGATAAATAATTGCTTACCGAATCAGCAGTTAATTTAGGCGTAAAAGGATTCAGCTTATGAGCTTGCTGCAATACATAATATGCAGCACGAGGAAATAACTGATAATGTCCTCTTTCGTTTGTTTCACCTTTTGCACATATTCCATACCATTCCTCATTCATATTATTCTCTCCTGCAACGTAATCGTTGAGATAACCACCATTCGCCCAGGAGGCATGAGTATCGTGAATATCGAGATTTTCAGTTTGCTTATATTTCCACCAACCATCGCTGAACATAAAGGTAAATCCTCCGATACAATTTCCTGCTTTACCTACACCGGCTGCATTCTGATATATTTCTTTCCAATTGTTTATCAAATAGTAGGCCTGCGATTGTTGATCTTCTTCACTGTTTACAGTATTATAAGCATCAGAACCAAACTCGGTAAACATGATTGGTTTATTCAATACTTCTTTTGTTTTTTGAAATGCGTCACCAAATGAAACACCCCGATACATATTAACTCCCAGAATATCTATGTCTTTACATTCCTTGGCAATAATATCAAGGAAAAGTAAATCGCCATTACATATTGCTACAGGATGAGAATTATCGATGGTTTTCATAGCCAAAACTGCTTTGTTAAAAAGTTTGTACAGTTCTCTGGCGCCAACGGTTGATTGTCTTTGCTCAATGGGAATATCTTCCGTTTCGGCTCCCCGCCAAAAAAGTCCATAATTGTTTTCGTTACCTAATAAATACAAAAGTAAACCCGGAGTATTTTTATACTCCTGAACAATTTCAGTTACCTCTTTTAAAAGTAAATCATGTACTCGTGGATCAGAATATTCAGTATTCAAAACCCATTTGCCATCCAGGGTTAATCCGTATCTTCCGAAAGAATGATTTAACATGGTATAGATGCCATATTCCTCATAAATATATTTAATCCATTTTGGCTGAATACCAACATATACCCGGATGGCATTTACCCCCATGTTATTTAACATTGGCATTTCTGTATCAAGTGCAGCTTTTATGAAATCATCCGGCTGCTGCCAAAGGCTGTATGAATAATTAGTTCCAATTGGAAAATAGTCCCAATTCATGCCATTAATCATAATGCTTTTATCATTGACTAATAGCTTACATCCCTGACTGTTATTAACAACCGATACTTTGGCCTCCTGCCCGAAAACAGTTGTAATAAAAAAGAATAGAACAATAGTTACTAAAGCCTTTTTCATATAATTATTTCTTTAGGGGTTAATAGATACTCTTGCGAGGTTTACATCTGTTTCTTTATGTTCATTTTTCTAATTAACTGCTGTTTTAGTATTTGAGTAATTCATTTTTATCCCATATTCCCCAAAATGCTCCTACATCACCTTCGGCGCCAACTTTCCAGGATTCGTCAAATGAGGTAAAGTAAAAGATATCTATATCTTCTTCTTTCGACCATATTTGAGCATTGATAAAATATTTCATTGCATTTTCCATAGAAGGCAGAGCCCCTTTATAATCTTCTCCCTGACTTGGCCATCCTGTTTCTGTTATAATGACATTTTTAAGGCCTCCGCCTGCATGCAGAGCCTCAGAGAACATTTGTTTCATATACATCAGGGAATATTCCATATGACAGCATTCCCAGAATGGATAGCAGTTTGCCAGAATAACATCACATGCCTCCGTAATTTTGGGACGGGCAGCGAATTCGTAATAAGCATCAACATAACCTACCGGTATGTTCGGAACATCTTCCTTCACTTTGTAAATACAATCCAAAAGTTCATTCTCGGTAAGATCATCACGATATAATACTTCATTGCCAACAGCGGCTATATCAACATAGCCATCCTTTGCCAAATTGATCAGCTCCTTGATTTCCAGTTCATTCTTATCAGCTTCTTTACCTAACCAGGCACCAACCAAGGTTTTAATACCAAGTTCTTTTGCAATTTTTGGAATCAGCTCATTACCTTCGATGCAGGAAAAAGAACGAATCCACCTTGTGTAAGGCTTGATGATCTCCATTCTTCTTCTTATTTGATTCTCATTAAGTACATCTCCAGGCTTTTGCCCTTCTTCGTATGGGCTGAAACAGAGTCCGTGCATTCCGTTGTTCAGGACTTTTCTGAACATATCCCGCAATTCTTCTTTGGTCTTATTGGCAAAATCTGTTCCGCCTGCCAAAGCCATTATTTTTCCTTCTCTGACTGACATATCTTTTTGTTTTAAAATTATTATTAAACAGATGCTTCCTTCCGATTATAACTCACCTCTGCGATCAACTAATGTTTTCCGTATTTCGTGTGCCTTTTTTTCGGTAATATCATAGTTCCACATAATCGCAATAGCTATCAAGCCGGTAACGGCGGGAATAATGATATCTGCGAGACGGAGTTTTGTAAGCGTATCCAAAGTTTGGGTAGGAAGAGCAGGGTCAAATCCTACTCCGCTGAGAACTATTCCGCCAAATAAAACAGCAAGAGAGGTTCCAAGTTTGACCATCCACCAGTAAATTGCGCCAAAAGTGGCTTCCTTACGGGGCATCCCGTTTTTCAATTCATCATAGTCGCATACATCGGCGGTCATCGACATCATCAAGGTAAATAGACCACCAATTCCGAACGAAATTAAAGGAAGAGGTATAAACATTAACCAGTGTGTTTCTATGGCATATTGAAAAGCCCACCATTTCATAATATAACCTACCGTTGAAATTAATATGGAAATTATAAAGGCATTTCTTTTACCTACTTTATTGGACATAAACGTTATAACCGGAATTACTAAAAATGCCGTGGCAAATGAACTTACGGTACCAAACAATCCAATCCACAGCGTTGATATATCCTGAACTTTCTGCCCTTGAAAAACATAATACATAATGATAAAAACACTGAATGATGCAACCAACTGAAAACCATTAAACACACAAAAGGTAGCTCCACAAAGCCGCAAAAAAGGACCGTTCTTAACAGTTTCTCCAAATCCTTTGAAGAAATGTTTCAAATTTTCAGCAAGATTCTTTAATGACAATTTCGATTGACCAGTTATATTAGTCTGGTCTATTTCCTTGCAGAATAAGGCTGGCAAAATGCCAAGTATCAGGCATAAAAACCCTATGTAAACAGCCAGATGACGGGAACCTTCAGCTGCCAAACCGGGTTCTTTACCGTAGAAATTATAAATAATATATAAAAACCAGGGCGATATCATCCATGCAAACTGACCCAAAAATTGTGATACAGCCATTAAACGGGTACGTTCCTTATAATCGGGGGTAAGTTCATAACCAAGACCAATAAGTGGCGCAGCAAAAATTGTTAATCCAATGTAAAAGAATAACGAAATAATAAGAATGTAATAAAAATTGAAAGTCTGTGAATTTTCAATAAATATTTGCCACATTAAAATAAACAAGATACTGGTAACAATAGAACCTATGAATATATATGGCTTCCTGCGTCCCCACCGCGAACGGGTATTATCGGAAATATAACCCATTATGGGATCTATGATTGCATCCAGAAAGCGGGGTATAGCAGATAAAACACCAGCTAAATAAGGGTCCATTCCAAAAATAATTACTACAGCCCCCATATATGCTCCAACTGCAGCGGGGAATAATTGATTTGCCAAACTTCCTGCACCAAAGGCTAACTTTTGCCCAATTGGCACAACATCTTCCGGCTTTGTTTTGTAATGTTCCATAAAGAAGGTTTTTTAAAGATTTATATTGAAAGCATTTGCATAATCACTTGAGTAATCTTTACTTGCCATTTTTTTTGGCTTCGTTTTTCTGAAATACTTTTTTAGGCTTTCGATCCACAGTAAATAAACCCCAGTGTTTTTCAGGTTCAAGGGCTTCAGGTGAACCTTTCCAGGGCTCATCGAATGCTTCGAACACAAAAGTCATTACACCTTCCTTTTCACTCCACTTAACCAGGTCGTAATAATACATAGACTGAAATTCCTCGCTCACATTTTCAGGATTTATGCCACGTCCGTTTGAATTTGTTGCCCAGCCTGCCTCTGTGATTATAACAGGCTTATGGGGATACCTTTCTGCTATGCCCTGATAGTTCTGTCTGGTATATTCCATGGCCTCGTGAATGTGTTTATATTCCCAAACCGGGTATGAGTGAATTGAAATAAAATCAACTTCATCAACCAGGCGTTTGAGTTTGTCGTACCACGGTACATAGTTATCGCAGAAAGTAACAGGCTGTCTGGCTTCCTTTTTTATCATCCTCACATAGCTTATCACACTTTCAACTGAAACATAATGATCAGTCCATTCAACAGTAGCTTCATTTCCGGCTGAGAGCGAGAAAATAATTTCAGGATACTGATTGGCAAGTTTGATCAGCTTCCTGATCTGGTTCACATTGTTTTTCTTGTTTTTTTTCAGTTCTTCCTGGCTGAATATTGTGCCCCAGGGGCAGCCAAAATTATTCAACTCCGCACCAATATGAGCCCCGAGCATTACCTTAAAATTGAGCTTTTCTTTATCGATTACCCTTAAAACCGTTTCGGCATGTAAGCTGCAATCATACAGACGAAGATAAACCCACTGATTTTGAAGGATCAGAAGGTCTTCCAATATTTGTTCGTATGTAGGGTATATTCCTGATTCAGGGCTTTGCCCCTCCCTGTATCCTGAGTAGCATATTGCTTTTGCCACGGGAAGTCCCAATGCTTTAAATAGATTCATTTTTGTTAATTTTCTGATCATCTAATGACAGTATGTAACCACTTCAAACCTGCATATTGATCTTATTTACAATTAAATTGGAGTCAAAAAGAAATTTAATTGACTCAATCCCTGAAAAAAACTTCTATCTGAACAATATCTCCTGAACGCTGAAATATTCCGGAGCTCAATTCAATGTTGATGACATGACCTGTTATAAAAATCTTTTTCCCATCGCTGAATGTTATGCTGATTTTGTCTTCATTTGATACACTGTATAAAACCGGAACCTGGCAAAAAGTAAATCCCAGTTGTCCTTTGCTTAGGGTGATTTGCTGTTCTTCCCCCTTCAAATCAAAATATTTAAATACACTACTCTGATTCAATAACTCAATCGGATTAAGTAAGGAGAATTTAAATACAATTTTCCCATTCTGGATATGAATACCTAATTCTCTCATTCGGGAGATAAAGTCTTCTTTTACCAGTCCGGTCATTCCCGGCTGCTGCACACCAGAATTTCCGGGTGTATGTGAATAAGCATCCGTTGGAAATGCTCCATATAATTCGGGAGATTTATTCAACCCTATTCCTGCCTTAATTTCGAAATAGTGATCTTTTATTTTACCAACTACAACAGGATCAGCCCCTTCGTTAATTCCGTTGAAATAACATTCCTGAGCAGCAAGCAATAATTTGGAAACCATGTGCCAGTATATACATCCCAAACCTTCGTAACCGTAAAACGTACCGGAGCGTCCCGTAAACGACTGGTGGTCAAAAATCGTTTCGTAGATTGCCAGCACCTGCTCTTTTTCCTTAGCAATAAGTGCAGAATATTTTGATGTATCAAGTTTATCCAATGCGTTTTCAAGCATTTCAGAATTGCGGAATGTTCCGTTGAAATGGTAGTTTCCCAAATCATCGCTGCTTAAAACTGACAGATCCCTATCCTCGACCAATTTGGAAAGCAGCTTTGACGCTTTTACCTTTTCGCCGGGGATATTATTTTTTTGAACAAAAAGCGGTAACTGACGGTCGGGATAAAGTAAATAACTATATTGGTCGCGACGGAACAAACTACTCCATTTCAACGAGTTAAGAACATCCAGACTTTCCTGAGCCGTCAGATAACCTGAACTTAATACAGCCACCTGTCCTTCCAGCATTTCGTACAAATGTCTGATTGAAACACTTTTATCAGAGAATGAAATCAGGTTGTAAGCGTGATAAAGTCCATCCTCGCGTCTGTTCACTTTAATGCTCTGATCCATATATTCCAAAGCGAGTTGCGCAAATTCAGCAAGTGCTTTAACCTGAATATACTTTTTTGTGCCAGAGAACGATTTTTTATAAACAGAATTTCTGTAATTGCTACCTGCTTCACCCAGATAATCAACAAAGCGCCGCCTTTCGTAATTAGAAAACCCGGTTTCGAGAAGCGCTGTATTCTCATCAAAAAGAGTAAAGATTTTGCTGAGCAATGTTTCTACTTCTTCTGAAACAGGTATTTCACTATTATCAGATTCCTTGAACTGTTCAGACCAAAATTTCAGGAAACGTCTTAAATAGTAAAGCGTAACCATCGAAACGCCATTGCCCACAAGGGCATTGTTGGCATCGTTCCATTCCGGACGCTGGGTGTTAAGCCAGATGCCGGCTTCAGGAACAAAATTGCTCAACTTTGCCAATAAGGTAACCAATATTTTCTCGGTAAGGTTAACATGGTAAATGTCATCATCCTGGCCTTTTAATAATACTCCGTCAGAACCGGTTTTCTTAACCAGTTCCTTAATTTTACCATTTAATTCAAAATCAAATACAATGGTATCCTTCGGATTTTTTACAATTTCGGCGTATGGTTTTATGCGGTAAGGCACATTGGCATATACAAACATTTTCTTTTTCATCAAGACATCCAGCATGCCAGGGTGAAATTCATTGGATAATTCAAGAAATTTCTGGAGGTAAATAATCTGGTGGTCGCCCCAGTAGCCAATGTAAGACCATGGATCGTGAGGGTCTGGACATTCCCAATCAATGCCATCGCGGGTTATACGGTATGGATTATAACCATCGGCGGTAGTTGCATTAACAAATTTGCTGATCATGCCCTCAATAAACTCAGGATATGAAAGACTGAGCGCTTCCCAGTTTTGAAAAATATCGCGCCAGTTTCCCTGATAATATAGTTTTACTGAGCCATTCGGATTTTTTGTTTCAATCGAAAACTGATTCCACGGGCGGCTTGGATCGCCATGCCTGCGACTGAACGTGAGAGGCAGGTATTCATAGCAAATCCTTATCAGATCAGGATTTGAAGATTTTTCTGCCAATTTGACTAATTCTGTATAGTTGATTTCTTTAGGCAGTTGTTCGAGCCATATTTTGTTTTTGTTGCTGACTGCTGTATTCCATTGCCCGATAAAAAGCCTAAAGTCGACGGTATCAATCACATAACTTTTAATGAAAACTCCACCTCTCATTACATTGAACAGCGTATTCGAGAAATGACGGGCATAGCTTAATTCGTCATTGCCCATTTGCATACCATCAGCATTTGCAACAATATTTTTCAGGTTATGTGTTCCTTTTTTAATGTCAGCGGCGACCATTCCAGTTAAATTATCAATGGTTTTAATAGCATTGTTAAGGTTTGCCACATCTCTGCTTTCCTGGTTAATTTCAGCCACGATGATCCATTCCTTCAGGGCATCTTTTTCAAGTTCGAAGCTGGTATTCACATAGTATGCACCACGGGTTGCCCGGATATCAGTTTCAGTTTCAATAGTCTGTCCTTTTTTGAAATTCTCAACCTGGTGGTTTGAAATAAGAATCTTTGCATCATGTTTTAGCCCGCCCGACCATACGGTTGTTGTTTTAAGCGATTCACTAGGTTCGGCCCGATCTACCGGAATTGAACTCAGCATAAATAAGCCTAGTTTGGTTTCCTCGAGCAATTCACTTTTTTTATAGGCATCAAGCAAATTGCTGAATGAATTCTGAAAATCGTGACCCGTGCCATTCGGGAGAATGTTCTTTATCCCATCGAGTACATCCACCGTTACAGGCACTTGATTGTGATTACTGATAACCGATTTCTTCACAAACCCGAATTTCTCGCTGTTGTACCAGCCATAACGGAACCCTATACCCAGGTCAGCATTAATCTCTTCGAAAATGACTTTATTGCCGTAAATGCTTTTATAGAGATTTCTTTGTATAGTATATATTTTTCCCGACCCGGCCGTAAAAGGCTCCCATAAATATGTTTTTGCATCCTTATCAACAAGCATAATGGTTTTGCTACCTGTAATATCTCCGTAATCATGAATTTTATCTACGGTATAATAGGGGAACAAAGCGTTGTTACGGTCCCTGCGTCCCGCTGACAGTGAACCATTACTTGAAATAAACATCCAGTGATCCGAATCACTTACAATAGTCATGAAGAAATCAGGCATCTCATGGTAATTGCCGATCTTATAAAACTTTTCGTTTTCAATTTCCACAAATTGACCTTCTACCTCTGACTTGCTGATCTTTATCTCTGTATTGCCCAAAAAAATAGCTTTCATCTTCATTATACATTAAAAAAAGTATTCTTCTTATGGATGCCGCCGAATTGAGTTCAATTAATACGAAAGATAGACTGACTTGAACCTAAAAAGAAATACAGAAATACATCAATTATACAGCTTGTATTAGGTGTACATTACATCAATATTACATCAATAAACATGCATATAACTGTATGTTAATTACTTATAAATGATTAATATGAAATTGATGCATCCCGGAATATCAGGTCATCGACCCATTAATTGCGGTTTGATTAAGAATCATGGAATATCCTTTTGAACAAAGTATTCCGAGAGTATTGGACATAAAAAAATCCGAAAGATTTTAGCGGATTCCACCTATAGAATTTCCTGAAAACACAATCACAAAATATCGGTCAATAAAAGTTTTTCAATGAAAGTTAATCATGAATTCTATGAGGTTAGCCTCGCGATCCAATCGGAGTTTTTTCCGTATCCGGTAACGGCCTATTTCAACACCACGGGCACTTATATTCATTAGTGATGCAATTTCCTTACTCGAAATATTCATCCGGAGGTAAGCGCACAAGAATAATTCGCGGGGTGTAAGATCAGGATATCTTTCTTTTAAATTTCTAAACAAATCTTCATAAACCTGTTCAATGTGCAAGTTGAACACTTTCCATTGTCTTTCATTATCAATTTCCTTATCTATTCTCTTTATCAGGCTGATTATATTATTTTTCCCTGCATCATTTCCAAGTGATGAATATACATTTCGTAAATCACTTTGTATTTTGTTCAGGATTTCATTCTTCTTTATTAAAAGCATTGTTGAATTGGCAAGCTCTTTTTCTTTATGGATCATTTCAAGGTTTAAAGCCTCGTTACGAAGCCGTTGCAATTCTTTTTCAGCTATCAGTGCCTCTTCCTTTAATTTCTGCTCATTGATAAGGTATTTTTCATTTTGCTTCTTGCATTCAGCAATGCGTGATTTCTCAATTCTATAATTTAAATATCTTTTCCCTAGGTAAATAAGAAGGATGAAAAATACAAAATAAACAATCAGAGCATAAACCGAACGATACCATGGTGCCAATACAATGAATTTGAAAGATAGCTCGGAAGGAGCTGCCAGGTCGTAGTTGCGGGCACGAAGCATAAATGTGTATTGTCTGTCAGGCAGATTTGTATATTCTTTAAAATTCTGGGTTGTCCATTCAGACCAGTTTTCATCAAAACCTGATAATCTATACTGAAAATCAATTTCAGGAGACTCAAATTTGTTTGCTGCAAAGGAGATGGATATATTATTTTTATTATACTTAAAAGCCGGTATTAAAGTTTGACTTGATCTCTTGCTATTATATCTGTAGATGCCTTCAGTTGTATCGTTTGACCTGAGATCACTGATGTAGATTGTACAGAGTTTAGAGTAATCCTTTTTATATTTCGGAATGTAATTTGCAAATCCCCCTTCAATACCAATAAGAACATTATTCTGATCCAATTCTTTAATATTCTCAAATGATCGGAGACTCATACTGGCAAGTTTTAAGAATGGAATTGTAATCCTGTTAAATGAACCATCTTCCTGCAACCGTAACACTCCTATTTGTTTATTGGTAGAGTACCAAATATTCTGCCCAGAATCCTGATACAGATAATCAATCTGTATCCCTTTGTCAAAATAACGTGAATATTTTCCATCGTTCTCGAACTCCTGTGTTCTGTGGTTGAATACGCAGACTCCCTTCTCAGTTGCAACTATAATTTCGGACTGAATTTTGAATAATAAATTAGCCTGGTCGGAAGGCAGACCATTTTTTGAATTAAATAGCTTTGCATCCACTACATTTCTCCATGAACTATCACATTTGATTCTGAAGATTCCTTTATATGTTTGACTGACCCAGATATTGCCCATTTGATCATACTGAACAAAACGCGATGACTCTGTAAATCCTTTGATACTGTTTCTTAATCGCCATAGACCACCCCGGTGTTCCAAAACAGAGAGACCCGTGTAAGTGCCAACCAGGATAAGCCCTGTATCATTTATTTTCAGAAAATTCCATGCTCCGGGTGGGGAAGATATTTTTATAGCTTTATCACCCTGAACCTGAAATACTCCATTATGGTGGCCGCAAAATAATGTATTATCGATCACTGAGAGGTTCCACACCTGCCCTTCTGTCCCTTCGATCAATCTGAAATCTGACTTTGTTTTCGAAGGATCTGTAAAATCTTTTCCTTTGATATAGAAAAGCCCCTGGTTCGTACCAAGGTAAATATTATCCCCAAATTTAACAGACGCGTAACCGGTTCCAATGTCAAAATATTTTTGAAAGAAAGAGATAGGCGAATCAAATTCAATCATTGAAATACCATTGTCAAGGCACAGCCATATATTACCCTTATAATCCTGTCCGATACTTAAGACAGTATTATTCTGCAATCCGCGCTCTTTGTTCATTTCAAAAATTAGGTTGCCGGAAGTATCGGTAACTATTAAACCATTCTGGATTGTACCAAAAGCAAAGTAATTGTTCTTAAGCTTCTTTGCCGAATAGAGCTGGTACTTTCTCAGTTGTTCATTTATTCTTGAACCCCACGGAATTACTTTGCGACCGTTATAGCGAAATATTCCTTTATTACTGGTACCGATAATAACTTCATCATCGTTTAAAGGTAATATTGACCATATTTGTGTTCCGATAAAGTAATCGCCACCGGGCACTGTCCTCACCTTGCCTTCCCAGTATTGCATAAGCCCTTGTTCTTCATCATATACCCATAAAATGCCATTTACATAGTATGAAAAGTGAAAGTTCGAATGTGGATAAATAACATCTATTCTCCCATTGTGGTAAATAAATATCCCCTTGAATGACTGAAAAACAATACCGAAACTTGTTTTATATATCCTCCATATTTCATCAAAATCACCAATATTATCTTTAATCAAATGGATTAAAGAATGGTAAACCAACATGCCTTTCTCGTTCTCTTCATAGAATCCAAATTCATTAAATGCTCCAACATAAATCCTGTTGCCATCGGCACAAACAGCCCTGTTAACTGCGTGAATTGATTTATACAATGACCAAAGGGTTCCATTATATTCGAGAAGTCCCAGGTTATTGGCAAAATACAATAATCCATTATCAGTTTCTGTAAACGACCAACTTTGAATACCACCAGCATACTCTGAACGAGGAAAATTTCTTATTTCTGGCAAGCCATACATTGGCGATTGAGCATGGATATTTAGGCAGATTACCAATCCAAACCATAAAATCAGCAATGTCCTTGTCACTTTATGAACCATAGATTTCACTTTATCTTAATGAACTGGAAAAATCGATCAATTTTCGCACAGGCGCAACAAGGAACGCGGTTCACTTCTCACCTCTCACTTCTCCTTACTTCCTATTCTTATACCTTCCTTCCAAATCATATTCGGCATCATTCCGCCCTGGTTATACAATATTTCCCTGTAATCGGAGCACGGAAAGGCGATCAGATCAGCCAGCATTCCGGGAATAAGAGCCCCCCTGTCGGTCAATCCGAGTGCCATGGCAGCCCTGAAAGTAATAGCCGAAAGCGTTTCAGCCATGGTAAGTTTTTCATAAACTCCTATGAGGGCAGCCTGCATCAACAGGTTTCCCATGGGCGCAGAACCCGGATTCCAGTCGGAGGCTATGGCCAGGGAGGCCCCGGCATCAAGCAGCCGGCGGGCAGGAGCAAATGGCGCCCCTAATCCGATAGATGCCCCGGGCAATACAACTGGTACTACATTACTGTTGGCAATCAGCCTGATGTCTTTTTCCGCAGAGGCTTCCAGGTGATCTGCACTGAGGGCTCCCAGTTCTACTGCCAGACTCACGCCGCCCGATGTAAACTGGTCTGCATGCACTGTGAGTTTAAAGCCCATTTCTTTGGCCTCCGTAAGAAAATACCTTGCATTATCGTGGTTGAACGCCTCCACATCCACATATATATCTACTCTGTCAGCGAGATGTTTTTCCTTTACTTGCGGCAACAATTCAGCGACAATCAATTCAAGGAACTGAAGTGCCGTTCCATCGAAATCCTTCGGCCTGATATGGGCAAGACAGGTAGAGATCAGATCAGCTCCGGTGTGATTATTTGCATCCCTGATACAGGTCAGCATTTTAAGTTCAGAAGACACATCCAGTCCATACCCGCTTTTAACCTCAATGGTGGTGGTTCCCTGTTTAAGTAATCTTTGTGCCCGTTCTATGGTGATTCTCGTTAGTTCTTCATTACCCGCCGCCCTTGTTGCGGTGACTGTATTCCAGATTCCTCCTCCCTGCTGTGCGATCTCAAGGTAGGTTTTACCCGACAAACGCATGGCATAGTCCTTTGCCCTCACACCGGCCCAGCATAAATGGGTATGAACATCCACCATACCGGGCATGACGACGCAGTTTCCTTCCACAGCTTCCACTTCGGCATTCAGGCTTTTCAGTTCCTTAAAATCTGCAATCGCCTCAATCTTTCCGTCTTTGACAAGGATGCCGGCATCGGCAATTACCGGAAACCTGTCATCAGATAAAACACCCTTCATACTCAGACCGTCCATGGTGACAGCCTGCTTAAAAGGCCCCAGTAATCTGAATTTTCCTTTCATATCAAAAATTCAGGTTGAACTTTTTTCTGTTTTCAAGCGCATCTTTGTATCCCGCATCGGCATGCCTGAAAATACCCATGGCAGGGTCGTTGTGCAAGACTCGTTGCAGGCATGCTGCTGCTCTCTTTGTTCCATCAGCAACTACTACCATACCCGCATGTTGCGAATATCCTATGCCCACACCGCCTCCATGATGGAACGATACCCAGGTTGCACCACCGGCAGTATTTGACATGAGGTTCAGCAAGGGCCAGTCTGAAATGGCATCACTGCCATCTTTCATTCCCTCTGTTTCGCGATAGGGCGACGCCACGGAACCGCAATCGAGATGATCGCGTCCGATTACAATAGGAGCCTTTACCTTTCCGGTTTTAACGAGCTGATTAAAGATAAGTCCGGCCTTTTCCCTTTCTCCCATGCCAAGCCAGCAGATCCTCGCCGGCAGTCCCTGGCATGAAATCTTTCTTTCCGCTTCTTTCAACCATTTGATCATGCCGTTATTGTGTGGAAAGGCTTCCATCAGGGCATCATCGGTAACAAGGATGTCCTCCGGTTCTCCCGACAGAGCTACCCAGCGGAACGGGCCCTTTCCTTCACAGAAGAGGGGCCTGATAAATTCCGGAACAAATCCCTGGTAATCATATGCATCTTCTTCCCCTCCCTGTTTGGCAAATTCGCGGAGGTTATTTCCGTAGTCGAATACAACACTTCCCCTTTTTTTCATTTCAAGCATGAATCCCACATGACGTGCCATGCTTTTGAGCGATTTCGACCTGTACTCAGCAGGATTTTCCTTTCGCAATGCCAGGGCCTTTTCAACAGAAATGCCGGCCGGCACATATCCGTTCAGCGGATCATGGGCTGATGTCTGATCAGTAAGGACATCAGGAATGAGTCCTTCCATCAGCATCTCGTCAAGAACGTCACCAATATTTCCAACCAGTCCGACCGATAATGGATTTCCTTTTTCGAGCGACTGACGGATCCAGTGTTTTGCTTCCACATAACTATCCGTTATCTTGTCGATGTACTTGGTCACCAGTCTTTTTTTAATCCTTTCCGGATCCACATCTACTCCGAGAAATGTATATCCCGCCATGGTAGCAGCAAGGGGCTGGGCACCGCCCATTCCTCCCAATCCACCGGATACCAGAAGCTTACCATGGGTTTTACCGTTAAAATACTTTCGTCCGCATTCGGCAAAGGTTTCATAGGTGCCCTGCAAAATACCCTGGGAACCTATATATATCCAGCTTCCGGCAGTCATTTGCCCATACATGATCAGTCCACGGGCTTTCAGTTGTTCAAAATATTCCCAGTTTGCCCAGGCAGGAACCAGGTTACTGTTGGCAATCAAAACACGGGGAGCTTCGGGATGAGACCGGATAATACCTACTGGTTTACCGGACTGTATTAGCAGGCTTTGGTCCTCTCTCAGGGTTAGCAGGCACCGGATAATCTCTCTCACAGCTTCGGGATTGCGCGCTGCCTGTCCCGTGCCTCCATAAACGATCAGTTCATCGGGATTTTCGGCAACCCCTGCATTCAGGTTATTGAGTAACATACGAAGCGGTGCCTCGGTTTGCCAGGATAAGGCATTGAGCTTATTGCCTGTTGGCGACTTGTAATTGGGATGTTTGGCATACGCCTCAATAAATTCCGAATAATTCATGTGTTTCGTTTTTAAATTCCATATGCGTTTCAATGGCGACAGAAGATGTCAGGTCAGTGAGATCATGCTTCTGCACCATTTGAATAGCAGAGGCAATGTAATCACCCAAAAAGACATCCTGATCAATATGGGGAATTGTTTTTCTTACATGACCATGGCTGGCATTGATCAACGGACCTGATTTGAGTGGTTTCCTGAAATCAAATCCCTGGGCGGCGCAAAACAGTTCTATACCGAGGATTTTTTCGAGATTGCCGGCAATCTGAAGTGCCTTGCGGGCACTGATGGAACCCATGCTTACATGGTCCTCCTGGCCTAGTGAAGTGGGAATGCTATCGGCACTGGCCGGAAAACAAAGGGATTTGTTTTCACTGACCAGCGCAGCTGTAGTGTACTGCGGGATCATGAAACCGGAGTTAAGTCCTGTTTCCTTCATCAAAAGTTTGGGCAGGCCTTCAATGGTATCCATCAGGGAAAGATAGATCCGGCGATCGGCAATATTGCCCAATTCCGCCGTGGCCAGGGCGGCATAATCGATTGGCATTGCAAGCAACTGGCCATGGAAATTGCCGCCACTGATGGATTTTTCGCTGCTAAAAATGATGGGATTATCAGTTACCGAATTTAATTCAGTGATCAACAATTGTTTCAAATGAAGAAATGCGTTTCTTGAAGCCCCGTGCACCTGGGGAATACATCGGAGCGAATACGGATCCTGCACCCTGCTGCAATTTCGGTGCGACTCCACAATTTCCGAGTTGCCGGTCAGGGTGCGCATCCTTTCCGCCACATACTGACTTCCCTCATAAGGCCTGAGGGCGTGTAAATCAGGATCAAAGGCTTTTACTGAACCCAGCATGGCCTCGAGATTCATGGCCGCTATGATATCTGCATGATCGAGGCAATTCTGCAACCGTTCAATGAGCTGCACTGCATGGGCAGCAATAAACTGGGTACCGTTGATCAGGGCTAGACCCTCCTTTGAGCTCAATTCAAGAGGAGACAGATCGGCAGAAGCCAGGAACTCATTTCCGGGAATGATGCGGCCCTGATAATGGACCTTGCCATATCCGATCAAAGGCAGGAACAGGTGCGCAAGTGGCGCCAGGTCTCCGGACGCCCCGACAGAACCTTGCGACGGTACACAGGGAATAACATTGTTTTCTATATGCCAGCAAATGCGGTTGATGGTTGCCAGTGAAATACCTGAATAACCCATTGCCAGGGAGTGAACTTTCAGGATCATCATCAGGCGGCTGATCTCAACAGGAATTTCTTCGCCAACACCCACCGCATGACTGAGCAGCAGGTTATGTTGCAAGCGGCGGGCATCTTCGTCTGAAATCAATGTGGTACACAATGGACCAAATCCAGTATTGATACCATATACGATTTTTTTATCCGCTACGATCTGATCCACATCAGCCCGGTTTTTTTGGATCCGTGATGCCGTTTCAGCGGTAATTTCAGCCCGGATCTTTCCCCTGCTAATATCTAAGGCCACTCCGGGAGTGAGCCTGTCAATTCCATACCGGAATGTTGTCATAACCTGTTTTAGTAAAATTAGTTTTTTTTCTCGCAGATCTCGCGAATCTCGCAGATTAACACAGATGAATGCACATAAAAAATCTGCATGATCTGCGAAAATCAGCGAGAAAAAAATTGCAAAATAAGCGAGGAATTTTTTCGGGATAAAAATATTGAGTAATTATATCACAAAGAATGACTTTTGTATGATAATGCATTTATGACACCCTGCGAAATATCATGTTCCGGCATGGCCAAAGTCACTAACTTTTCCGTCCATTTCATGTTACTTTATCTTAAATACTTATCAAACTAAATTTTATGGCTACTAAGAATGTAATTATCATTGGTGCTGCAGGAAGAGATTTTCACAACTTTAATACCTGTTTCAGGGACAATCCCGATTACCGGGTGGTTGCTTTTACAGCCGCCCAGATTCCTGATATTGCCGGCCGGAAATACCCGGTTGAACTGGCAGGACATCTTTATCCCGACGGAATCCCCATTTATGTGGAATCTGACCTCGAGAAACTGATCAAAGAATTAAAAGTAGATGAATGTGTATTCTCATATAGTGACATACCTTATTCCAGGGTAATGCATATAGGTGCACGCGTTAACGCCGCCGGTGCTGATTTTACGCTTCTCGGCACAGGCAAAAGCATGCTGAAGAGCAACAAGCCGGTTATTGCAGTAGGTGCAGTCCGCACAGGCTGCGGAAAGTCACAGACCTCACGCCGTGTGATTGAAATTCTGATGAAAAAAGGACTAAAGGTAGTTGCTGTAAGGCATCCGATGCCCTATGGAAACCTGGTGGAACAAAAAGTGCAGCGGTATGCCACATTGAACGATCTTGTAAAACACAAATGCACCATCGAGGAAATGGAAGAATATGAACCCCATGTATCCCGCGGTAATGTGATCTATGCAGGCGTTGATTACCAGGCCATTCTTACTGCCGCAGAAAAAGATCCGGATGGTTGCGATGTAATCCTTTGGGACGGTGGCAATAATGACTTTCCGTTTTACAAAGCCGATCTCACCATAACTGTAACTGACCCGCACAGGGCCGGTCATGAACTATCCTATTATCCCGGCGAAGTAACGCTGCGCCTTGCCGATGTTGTGGTTATTAATAAAATAGATACTTCATCCCCTGAAAATATCCAGACGCTTCGTGAAAACATCATGTTTGCCAATCCGAAAGCCATTGTGGTTGATGCTGCATCACCCCTCACGGTTGATAAGCCTGAACTGATCCGTGGTAAAGCATGCCTTGCTATTGAAGATGGTCCTACACTCACCCACGGTGAAATGAAAATTGGTGCTGCCACGGTAGCCGCCATGAAATGGGGTGCCAGCAAGCTGGTTGATCCGAGGGAATATGCTGTTGGCCGTATCAAGGATACTTTTAAAACCTATCCTGGAATCGGAACACTGTTGCCTGCCATGGGTTATGGAAAAGAACAGGTAGCCGACCTGGAAAAGACGATCAACGCTACTCCATGTGATGTGGTTGTTATCGGAACTCCGATCGACCTGAACCGCATTGTGAAAATCAACAAACCCTCGGTACAGGTAAGTTACGAACTGCAGGAAATTGGAACACCAAATCTGCAGATGGTGCTTGATGAGTTTGTTACAAAAATGAAGATAGGGAAGAAGTGAGGGGTGAGAGGTGAGAAATGAGAGTTGAGAGGTGAGAGATGAGTAGGGAGTAAGGAGTAGGGAGAACGCTGAATTGCGAATCATGAAGTAGTGATTTCAATATTCGTAGTTCGGCGTTTTTTTGAAAATCCAGCGGATAAATTTGTATTTTCGGGGCTTATGTTCTCGCAGATCTCGGTAATCCCGCAGATTAATAAAAACTAGATTCTGGAATCGGTTAATCGAATGTAATGAGATTTCTGCGACCTCTCCTAGCGCGCTTTGCGAAAAAACCTCTGCGCACTTCGCGTTAAAATTTTGGGATATCCTTCTATTTCCAGAAGGCGGTTAATTTAAATATCCCGTATCAGTTTGAATACAGTTCCTGAATTTCTATATTTGAATTCACACTGAAATACAGGTATGGAATGGCAACTGCTTTGGCAAAACAACTGAGAAAGCCTTCGGGATTCCTTGGAAATCTCGTGGGTAAAATGATGGAATTCCGAACGCGGGGTTTTTATACAGAGATCATTGGCAAATTGTCCCCCCGCCAGGGTGAACACATCCTGGAGATTGGATATGGCCCTGGTCTTGGAATTTACAGGATCGCAAGTTCTTTTCCGGGTTGCATGATCAGCGGTATCGATTTTTCGGAACTGATGCATCTCAAAGCTTCCAAAAGAAATAAAAAGTTTATTGAAAAGGGAACAGTCCATTTAAAGTATGGGGATGTTTTAACCCTGCAACCGGGTGACTATAAATTCGATAAGATATTCTGCGTAAATGTGATCTATTTCTGGAATGATCTGAACCTGGCATTTACCAGGATTTTCAATATGCTTGGCAAAAACGGGGAATTTCTGATTTATATGGATCATAAGGACACCCTTGAAAAAGCCAAATTCCTTGCGGATTTCTGCAAATATCCTGTTGAGGAAGTGGAGAGCCAATTAAAAAATGCCGGTTTTACGGATATTGAATATACCTTGGTCAAGGGCTATTTTATAAGCGCCAGGAAATCGGTGATCGGTAGTCGGTAATCGGTATTCGGTTGGGGCGCGACCTGCCTGTTCCGGATCAGTATTCAGTCGTCAGCATAGCCAGGAAAACATTCATTCAAAATACTCACATGGAATATACAGAATTGATAAAAAACCGGGAGAGCATCCGCAATTATGACCCTGACAGGCCTGTATCCAGGGTGGTTCTTGAAAAAATACTCGAAGCGGGCAGGATTGCTCCCTCTGCATGTAATGACCAGCCCTGGCTGTTCCTGGTTATCCAGTCAGAGGCCATGCTGGAATCTGTAAGGGCCTGCTATTCCCGTCCCTGGTTTAAAGATGCTCCCCAGATACTGGTTGTGGTTGGATTAAAGGACCAGGCCTGGGTCCGCAGCTTTGACGGTTACAATTCCATTGAAACGGATATTGCTATCGCATTTACCCATCTGATGCTGGCAGCCGAAAATGAAGGCGTAGGAACCTGCTGGATAGAGGCTTATGATCCAAAGATTCTCAGAAAGGCACTTGATCTGGATGAGAACCAGGTGGTCTTCGGAATTACTCCCCTGGGCTACCCGAGGGCAGGATTTGTAAAAAAGGGAGAAAAGATTAGAAAATCAATGAAAGAGATTGTAAGGTATCTTTAACACTCTCCTGTTAACAAAATAAATTGCAAAATCAGTTCAGGGTATTTTATTTTAATAATTTCAGCCCGAAATTAATGTACTGCCTATGAAACCCTTCAAATCCGGAACGATTGTGGCTGCCTGGCTGCTTAGAATGACAATCCTTTGGTTTGTTTATGAGCACTACTATAAAGGATTTCCTGGTTTTGACCTGAAAAGCTTTTCATTTTATATTCATGCAGCTTACCTTGTGTTTGCCGTAATGCTTATAGTGGGCGGATTAATGCAGAAACCTGCGGTAACAGTTTTATCCGGACTTTTCATTTTTATCCTGCCCATTGTACAGCTCATTCATGCTTTTCCTAAGGATCTGATGCCTGTGGTTTTATTGTATTTACTGCCTTTATCGGTAGGTTTTTATTTTTTCACTGCCGGGAATGACAATTAAATATTCATTCTAAAAAGAACGCCATCCTGGTGGAATGAAATAGCAAATTGTATAAATTTGTTTTTATGGCACATTCTTTGCACTTTTATCGTGTAAATGAACTTGTAATGATCAAAGTTTTCATTCCTGCATTGTTTTTATTCCTGTATGCCTCTTATCTGCCGGCACAGACCAGTACTGCTCCGCCGGCACCCCGTGATACTATTTTCAAGCTGAATGGATCGGTTATACCGGTTGATATTACCACAGTAACGCCCACTTACATCAGTTTTATCTTTCCGGGAAAAAAAGAAGAATTTACAATTGAACGGAAAGAAGTTCAAAAGATCATCTACAAAAGCGGAAAGATTGATGTGTTAAATAAGGCTGCTTTTGAACTGATCGATGACAGCAGTTGGGAAGCAGTGTGGATGACTGAGGATAAAAAGGAAATCGGCGACCTCTATATGCTCGGAGAAATTGAAGCGCGATCACCTTCCAGTGCGCGAAGTGCTTCTGCCGCCAAAAAGGGGGCAATTATCAAGCTGAAGAAAAAGGCGGCCAACATGAAAGGATCACTTATCCTGGTTACCAGGAAAGAAACCAGTGGAGGATATGGTGAATACCCGGGTTATTATATCAAGGGAATTGCCTATGGAACTGAACCCCCCGCTGAAACTGCGCCTGCAGAAACAAAAGGCACAACGGTAAAGGATGCAGGAATGTAACCTCCTGTTTCTTTTCAGAAAAATGAAAAGACCATTTCCTCAATTACATTTTCGCGGCTGATGGCCGGATAGTTCCAGGCTTTAATCACTTTTCCTATGCTGTCTGCCTCATGTCGGCAATCTCTCAATAAGTTTATCAGTATACCGAGATCTTCTTCAGGTATCTTTTTCGATTCCAATGAGCACTCTTTCAATATGCCCCTGTGAACTTTAACAAAAATCTGACAATCCAACTCCTGATATAGAAAATAATTCTTCAGTTCATAATCCGGGGACCAGCCATAAATCCAATCCCATGATCTGTATTTTGAATCTGCCAGATCCGATATAGCTGAGTGTTCCTGTTTGCTCAGTTCAAACAGTTTTCCACCTGATCTTGAAAGCATATAATCGAGAAATGCAAGTTCAAAATCTGCCATCTCCATTCCATCATTCAGGCATTCTGAAATATTGATCACGCTGCTTCGATTCGACTGCACTGCCTTGTCTTTGTAGCGGCCGGGTTGCACCCTTAGGCATTCGCGCAACAGATGAATATCGGAATGAAAAAGCAGGGTGCCATGGTGCAACACCCGGTTTTTATACACATGTTCCGCATTTCCGGAGATTTTTTTACCCCTGACGAGGATCTCATTTTTCGGGCCTTGCTCCGCCTTCAGACCCAATGTACCTAAGTAGTCAGTAACCGGCTCAATAAATCTTTTAAAGTCCACCAGTTTGCCTGGTTCCCCATTCGAGATATATGTAAAATTGAGGTTTCCCTGATCATGGTAAACTGTTCCGCCACCACTCAGCCTGCGGGCTACCTGAATGCCATTCCCCCGGATAAATCTGTAATTAATCTCAGCAAGGGTATTCTGATGTTTTCCAACCACGACAGCAGGTTCACTCTGCCACAGCACAAAATATTCATTCACCCCGTTCATTAACAAATATTCCTCCAGGGCAAGGTTGAAATATATATTCCGATTTGTACTTATAAAACACTGCATAAAATAAAGATAACTAAATTTGTCAATGTGCTAATGTGCTAATGTGCTAATGTGCTAATGCGGTTAATATGCTAATCTGGAATGTGCTCATGGGTATAATATCGTTTAGTCATGCAGTCATTCCTCGGTTGCCTAAGCCCCTAAACCCCTAAGCCCCTGCTATGGAAAAACTGGTTGAAAGATTCATAAGGTATGCAAAGGTCAATACCCAGTCGAATGAAAATGTCAAAACCTGTCCATCATCTCCCGGCCAGATACAATTGGCCCAGATCCTCGTATCGGAGCTGCAGGACCTGGGCATGTCTGATGTATCGATGGATTTAAACGGGTATGTGATGGCTACCCTTCCTGCCAATACAGTCAAAACGGTTCCTGTGATCGGGTTTATTTCGCATTTAGACACCTCGCCCGATTTTAAGTCGGAACGTGTAAATCCGCAGATAGTAGATCACGTGGGTAAATCTATTGTTCTCAACGCCAGGGAAAATATTGTGCTTTCACCGGTTGATTTTCCTGTGATCAATAATTATCTCGGACAGCAGATCATAACTACTGACGGAACCACCCTGCTTGGGGCCGACAACAAGGCAGGAATTGCCGAAATCATCACAGCCATGGATTACCTCCTTCATCATCCGGAGATCAAGCATGGACCTGTACGCATCTGCTTCACACCTGACGAGGAAATTGGCCGGGGAGCCGATAAATTCGATGTAAAAAAGTTCAATGCTTCCTATGCATACACGGTAGATGGCGGAGGGATCGGAGAGATCGAATATGAAAATTTTAATGCCGCTAAGGCTAAAATTGTTATACAGGGTCTGAATGTACATCCCGGGTCAGCCAAAAACAAAATGAAAAATTCCATGCTCATTGCCATGGAACTGAATAACATGCTTCCGGCCTCAGATGTCCCTGAACATACGGATGGCTATGAGGGCTTTTACCACCTGATCGATTTTTCAGGTACCGTGGATAGCACAGTGATCAATTATATTATCAGGGACCATGATTCTGAAAAATTTAATAAAAAGAAGGATCTGCTCATTAAAATCGTGGATCACCTGAATCTGAAGTATGGAACCCGTACAGTTACCCTCATCATGGTGGATCAGTATTACAACATGAAAGAAAAAATTGAACCTGTATTTCACATCGTGGATCTGGCTTCCAAGGCAATTTCCGCCCGTGGGATCACGCCCAGGGTAAATCCGATCCGGGGCGGCACGGACGGTTCCAGACTATCGTTCATGGGACTTCCCTGTCCCAACATCTTCACCGGCGGCCACAACTTCCACAGCCGGTATGAATTCATCCCGATCCGCTCCATGGAAAAGGCGGTAGAAGTAATTGTCAAGATAGTTGAATTAGTGACCACTGACTCTAAATAGGGACAAGGGACAAGGGACCAGGGACTAGCAAGAATCCTCCAGGTGGGCTCCTGAACTTCCAGATTGCTGAACTCTAGAACCGCAGAACTGCAGAACTACTAGTCCCCAGTCCCTAGTCCCTACTTGAATTTCCGTTCCAGTTCCTCAATCCCGATAATCGAAATAACAGGCTTCCCGGAGGGAGAATACCCGGGGCTTTCACAGGCGAACAGGTTATCCACAAGGTCCTGCATAGCAATGGGAGAAAGTACCTCACCGTAATTGAAGGCACCGGCAGAGGCAAGGGAACGGGCTATTTTTTCACGGACACTGACTTTTATATCCGTTTCTGTACTCTTGTATATCTCAAGGAATTTCTCAATCAGTTCGCGGGGATTTTCATTATGGCTGTCGCCCGGATAGCCGCCGATCACTATGGAATTGCTGCCAAAATCGCGAATGTCAAAACCAATGGTGTGCAGATCCTCCATAATCTCTTTCAGGATGATGTAATCGGCCTCATTGAGTTCAATGGTTTCAGGAAATAACGTATGCTGGGCCAGGGGATAATTCATGGCAAGCGACCGGATAAACTTCTCAAAAAGGATCCGTTCATGTGCGCGGTGCTGATCAATCACCATAAGTCCGGATTTTACAGGTGTCAATATATACCGGCATTTGAGCTGGATAAATGAATCCGTATGATTCTGGGGTGTAAGTGAAAGTTGCTGTTGTTCAGGCTGGGAAGGCGGAATAATCTCGCTTACAGGCAAACCATCAGTCGTATACAGTTTTTCCCAGCTTTTCAGATTGTTTTGTTGCAGATTCCCGGCGTATTTCATTTCCTCATCAAAGGGATTGTAGTCCCGGTTATAGGAAATTTCCGGAATCCTGAAGGGATCATCCCTCCTTGAAATAGGAAACTCAATGGCCTTTTCCGCATCAAAATCAATCGAGGGGATCAGGTTGAAACGGCCCAGCGCTTCACGGGTACAGGCCATCAGTATCTGGAAGATTGCCAGCTCATTTTCAAATTTGATCTCGGTTTTAGTCGGGTGAATATTGATGTCAATCGTATCCGGATCCGCTTCAAGAAAAATAAAATAGGAAGGAATGGTTTCCGGTGGAAGTATTTTCTCATAGGATGACATCACCGCTTTGTGGAAATAGGGATGCCTCATGTACCGTCCGTTAATAAAGAAAAATTGTTCCCCCGGTGTACGCCTTGCATTTTCAGGCTTGCCAATGTATCCGCCGATCCTCACTATGCTTGTATCCGTGTCGATTGTAGTCAGGTTCTGGTTCATGCTCTTTCCAAAAATATGCACGATTCGTTGCTTCAGATTCGTGGCAGGAAGATTATATACTTCCGTTTCATTGCTTTCGAGCAGGAACTCCACATCGGGATTGGCAAGTGCAATACGCTGAAACTCATAAATGATGTGTTTCAGCTCCGCATTATTGGTTTTAAGGAATTTCCGGCGAGCCGGCACATTGTAAAAAAGGTTCTTTACACTAAAGCTGGTACCCGGATTACACGCTGCAGTTTCCTGGCTTTCCACTTTTGAACCCGAGATCATCAGTGCAGTTCCCAGCTCCTGATCATGTTTCCGGCTGAGCAAAGTGACCTGGGCTATGGAAGCTACCGATGCCAGCGCTTCTCCCCTGAATCCCAGGGTATGGATTGCAAAGAGATCGCCGGCGGTACGTATCTTGGAAGTAGCATGTCGTTCAAAACACATTCGCGCATCGGTAACAGACATACCGCAACCATTGTCAATGACCTGGATGCTGGTTTTCCCGCCATCCCGCACAATCACTTTAACAGACCTGCTTCCGGCATCTATTGAATTTTCAACCAGCTCCTTAATAACAGATGCAGGTCGCTGAATTACCTCTCCGGCAGCTATCTGATTAGCCACTGAATCGGGTAACAAATGAATGATATCAGGCATAGAAACAGTTTTCCCGACCAGGAATAAATTTATGAATTATTAACAATTAAATGCTATATCATCCAAACGCATTTGTTTTTCAGAGATGCAGCTTATAGTACAAAGTTAAAGATTATCATCACGAAATGGATAAAAGAAGCTAAATTTAGATGGCATATATTTTGCATGAGGTAAGGTATTAAAATTGAAAGGATAATAGGGTACGAATTATATGAATATTTTTGTTTTTTGAGGTTTGAGGTTTGAGGTTTGATTCAAACGTGGTTTATTATTAGTTTGATTATGAAAAAATATGTTTTTCTATTAGGGTTGAGCCTGGCTGTGCTCACCGCTTTTGCCCAGGAGGAAAATTCCGTGGACAGCCAAACAACCAAAAAATTAACCAAACAGCAGAAAAACGAGCAAAAAAAGATCGAGGCCGAGGAAACAGCCAAGATGGTGGACTGGATGGTAAGTAACAGAAAATTCGTTCTTGAAGCCAATACCATAAGTAACCAGACCGGTGAAAGGTACCAGGTGAGCAGCAGGATAAATTTTATTGCCATTGATTCCAACAAAATTACGATCCAGCTGGCATCCATGTCTGGTATTGGCGGCTATAATGGCATGGGAGGCATAACTACCGAGGGTACAATCTCCCTGTTCAGAATAACCAAACTTGGGAAAAAGTCAAATGGGTATTCAATCCAGGTGCTGTGCATGACCGCCATCGGTAACTATGACATCTTTTTTTCAGTGTCCCCAAACAGCAATGCTGACGCAACAATAGGCGGGAATTGGGGCGGAAAACTGAATTACCATGGATACCTCATTCCGCTTGAAAAATCGAAGATATTCAAGGGAATGAGTATTTAGCAATGAACAGTGAATAGTGAACAATGAACAATGAATAAATAAAACTAAAAGTGAAAAGTTATGGTTTGAGGTTTGAGATTTAAAATTCACTTTTAAATTTTAGATATTATCCTTTAGTTGTTCATTGTTCATTGTTCATTTTTTAAATAGTTCCGTGCTGAGGGCCAGCTTAATCACTATTTCCCTTGATCTGCCAGGATAGGGCGAAAACTGTCCATTATAAGGTTGAATAAACGGGGGTTTCTGATTAAGCAGATCATATGCAGATAAAGATATTTCTATCCCTTTCTTTAATCCGCTATACGTTATTGCAATATTGAGCAGGGAACTGGGTTCGAATTTTCCGACTATTCCGTTTCCATCCTGATCAGTCGAGGTATAGCCGTATTTAGTACCGAGAAGTACATAGGAAGGACATATGGACAGGTTAGTTACCGGCAAGTAATTCATCACAAGTCCGATCTTATGCTGTGGCAATGCAAGTGCACTTTTGTCATGACCGGGAACCGAATAGGATTCAGGAACCGGCCTGAATGCCTGGGTGTAATATGAATAATTTAATGTGGCAGATCCCCTGGAATAGATGACCTTATATTCAAGTTCGATTCCATCACTACCGGCATTGTCTGCATTCATATATCCCCAGTCTACTCCACCTTCCCATCCGCCGTTATCAAAATAAATAATGCTGCTGCTTATCTTAATGTCAAAAATATTGGCTGTCAAAAACATATGGTCATTTAGCCTGTATCCAAGTTCAAGTTCAGATGTAAAGCTCTTTTCTGGTTTAATGTCTTTGGAAACATCAATATTTCCAATGCCAGGTGACCGGAATGCCCCGCTGAGCAAGGTTTTAAAATGAAATTTATTGAAAACAGCCGTTGCACCAAACCGGGGAGCAAATGCCCATCCGTATTCGCTGTTATTTTCAGTTCTGAATCCGGCGATGAAATTTACTTTGCCCATTTTAATTGTTCCTTCAGCATAAGCCGATGCATTTTTAATATCCAGGTCGCGGCTGTTATTGGAATAAAAATATCCTGAATCGTAAATACAATGGCCTTTATCGCTAAAGAATTCCAAGCCTGCCACCAACGTTGTATTTTTGTTAGCATTATAGTTCAGCATCATGGAACCTATGTAACGGTTATTGTTAAAGCTTCTCCAATATCCTTCTTCAAAATATGGCCTGCTGAATTTATAGTTCACTTTCGGAACCAGGCTCAGCTTATCATTGATTTTCAGTGTATATTTTACCTCTCCCATTATGTTCCTGAATTGCGTGTAAATACCCTGATAACCTGCAAGAGAATCCCAGGAGTTGTACCATGTTTTATAATCGTCATAGATCAGCCGGAATGAAAAGTTTTCATTACTTGCACCAAGGTTTATCCCGCTGGTTTTAATTTCACTCCCTCCGTTTTCCAGATAGAGGACATTGTCCGGTTGGTCTATATACTCATTGAAAGGCTGGTCACTTCTGTTTGCCGTGCCGAGAAATCCCTTGGCTGAGAAATCCCATTTTTTAGTCGAGAAACCGGAATTGATATTCAGGTTAGCCCTTCCCATGGCATTCTGCATTTGACCGTAGGTGGCAGACACCTCTGCTCCCTCTAACTCCCTGCCGGTTTTTGTAATGATATTAATAACACCAAGTTCGGCATTGCCGCCATAAATTGCTGATCCGGGTCCGCGAATGATTTCAATTCTTTTTATCTGATCCACCGGAAAGTGATTTCCAAATGGTATGTTATAATAGCTGAGTTCATTCATCTGCTGGCCGTCCATCAACATCAGGATCTTTCCCTCATGCACCCAGTTTCCCCGTAAACCAACACCCACGACTCCCTGTACATCGTATCCAAAATCAAATCCCGGGACTAACCTAAGCACATCAATAAGGTCCCTTGCACCGGAGAATCTGATTTCTTCCGCTGTAATGATGGAAACAATTCCCGGTGTTTCCCTGGGTGTAAGAACCGTTTTTGACGCAACCGATGTTTTCATATTCAGCAACTCATCAATGGATATTCCTAATTTCTGCGACAGGAATAGCAACTGTTCCATATTCATCTCAAGCAAGTCATCCTGAGTTAGTTGAATAATCTCCTCACGGGTCATTGATTTCAACTGTGTGGTATCGAGCTGGCCATATGAACAGATCGAAGAGATTACCAAAAATAATAATAACAACAGACGATTCATTTTTTTCATATTTTTTTGGTGACATCGGCTAATTGGTTGCAGCCTGGCCTAGTTTCAACAGATCTGAACTTACTTCAAGTCCGCATACATCAATGTTTGCCTTCGAGATTTCGAAAGTGAGTTTTCCATCCTTGTTTATAAAATTAATGCATGACCCGTTTTTACAGGAATTTGCCTTTTCAGTGATCACCAGTATGTTACTTTTTTTGGCGATCAAAAAAATCTCTCTTAGTAAGTCTGTCTTACCAGCTGCGACATAGAGAATTCTACAGTCTTTGATATCAGACAGGACAAGTATTTTAATGATCTTAATTTTTGCATTGCCTACTGTTTTTTTCGTAGCGATCTCTCCCATTTCCATGGTAATAGCGTCATCACCGAGCACATTAATGATAAAATCACCCTCACTCGCTGGCCAGTTGATATATTTGGTGAAATTGTAGATGAAAATGGCCTTGAATTTTTCATCCTGGGCTATAAGTGAGAAGGCATTCCCAAAAAGACAAAGTAAGAGAAGCATTGACGACAAAAAACTTGATTTCATTGCAAGAGATTTGGTCGGTAAATAGGATAATTAGGTATTTATCCTACGTATGAAGATGTTAAAGGTTTTATTTTTATGCATTTTATAATTTCTTTCTACCAGAGGCTCCTGGGATAGATCCCCTGCCCGACAAGTTTTTTCAGGCTGTTCATTACCATATCGCGATCCTCACGGTAGGTGACACCAAACCATTTTTCCATGGTAGGTAAAACTTTTACCCTGGCTTTTCCCGATTTAATGACCTCATTCATGGCAGAAGGAAGGAAAAACTCGGCATCTTTTCTTCCGGAATTCACATCCAGGAATGCGGTAAACTGCTGCTGAAGATGATCAAACATGGATGGAAGAAAACCCATGAGGTTCATGGATACCCTTTCTTTCCCTGTCAGGATAATTTCTCCCGATTCTGTCAGACTGTTTATTTCGTTGCCATTGCGGCTGATCTTCTTATGCTCTGTGATATCAGTGAGGTAATTGTCTTCATTTACATTACATATCCCGCGTGATACATAGCCTGATTCAGACAATGTATTATCGAGCCTGTAATCAACAAGGCAATATTCTTCCGTACTTCCATGCTGGGGCCGGGATAGAAAGTCAGACATGATGCGATAGGATTGTGCCCCATAAAAATCATCTGCATTGACAACCGCAAAGGGTTTATCCACTTTACCGGCTGCCATTAATACTGCATGGCCAGTTCCCCAGGGCTTTACCCGGTCGGCTGGCAGACTGAAACCATTCGGAAGATTATCAAGTTCCTGAAATACGAAACTGATATCTGCCTTTTTCATGGCCTTGTTCAGCACAATTTCCCTGAAGTCATCTGCAAAATTCTGCCGGATCACAAGCACTATTTTTTTAAAACCGGCCCGCAAGGCATCATATATGGAATACTCAACAATGGTTTCACCCGATGGTCCAAAGCGGTCAATCTGTTTCAGACTTCCGTAGCGGCTGCCCATGCCTGCAGCCAGGATAATCAAAGTTGGCTGCATACTTATAGCTGGCTGAATTCCTTAATTCGTTTGCGCAGTTCATTTACCTCATGCTGCAGTTCCTCCTCACGCCTGGATGATTGCTCCTGTGTAGCACGCAACTCTTCCATATTCTGCCGCATTTCCTCTTCCTGTGACGACATTTCTTCAGCCTGCTGTTGCGACTGTTCCAGTAACAGGGCTGTCTGTATATGCGACTTGCTTGAAGATATGGTAGCCGCAATACTTTCACCGATCCTTTCAAGGAATTCAATCACATAGGATGGATATTCATTAAAGGAAGCAATTTCAATAAGACCATAAATAATATCATTATAAATGAGGGGGATTATAAGCAATGCACGTGGATTATCTTCACCCAGTCCGGATGTGATCTTAATATAATCATGCGGGATCTCCGTAAGATAGATTTTTTCCTTTTCCTGGTAACATCTGCCGATCAGGCCTTCGCCGATTTCAATCTGTTTGTTTATGAATTTGCGCCGGTCATAGGCATAACTGGCTTTCATTTCAATGAACAGGTGGTCCCTGTCATTGTCATTGATTACATAAATTCCACCCTGGTTTGAATTGGTATATTTTACCAGGTTGCTGATGATGTTATAGGACAATTCATCCAGCTCATTTGTATTTTTCCGGAGAATATCACTGAATTTGGCGACGCCCTGTGCTGCCCAGTTCCGCTGCTCATCTTCGATTTTGCGGCGTTTTTCTTCATCAGCAGCCTTCTTAAGCTCATTTCTCATATCAAGAAGCGAATGGCCCAATACATCTTCTTCGCTCAAGGGGTTAAAATGCGTATCAAAATTTCCCTTCCCAATTTCAAGTGAGAAATTGAAAATATTTGTCAATCCTTTTACAAGCATGTTGAGTGCCTTTGCCATCTGGCCAAGTTCATCATTTCCTTCGGTAAGCTTATCCTTAGGAAGGACGCCCTTGCCCATCGACAGCAGTATGCTTTTCGTATGGTTAATCGGAACTGCGAGTGAATTGATCGTAAGGAGCCCGATCACTATGGCACCTATCACCAGGATGAATCCCATGATGAAAATCCAGTTCTGAAAGCGGTTAAATGTAGAGATCATTTCCTGTCGTCCACGGTCTACCACGGCTTCCTGCTTTTTCCTTAGCTGATCGATTTGCGCCAGAATGCGGCTGGTGAGAGCCATTACATCACCACCCTCCTCTGTCATGGGTGTGACCTCAAAAATCACAAACGGATCATCATATTTTTCAAAGGAATTTAACTGCCCCATGATGTATTCATGTTTTGGAAACAGTGAATCCACAATGGTGGAATCAATATGATACAGTTCCGCCCTGAAACTTGCACTGTCCCAAAGATTGCTAAGCTGCTTCAACGTGTCGATCAACATTTTGTAATCCCTGGCATGCAGATCCTTCAGCTTGATTTTATCAGGGGTATCCGAAATTTTATCAATAAATACCCATGACTTTACAAGCATCCGGGAATCGTTGATCCTTGAATAAAGGTCAGCTATATAAGCCTGTGAGGGTGTATAAATGCTGGTTATCCGTTCATTTATTGTTCGGCTTCTTTCAAGCGCACTGCTTGTTATCCATGCATTGATGATAACTGCAATGGTGATGATACCAAATCCCAACCCGATTTTAGCGGCTATTTTAAGTCTCATGATACCTACTGATTTTTATCCGGATTATACTGAAATCTAAATTATTTTAATTTTAAAGCAACTACGCAACCTATTTCTACTCAATTTTTGCAAAAAAGTTTAGTTATTTTGCAAATACTTTGTAATCGCAGCCTGCAATTTTAAAAGCGCTCCATAAAGAACTGAACGGGGACAACCTATGTTGATTCGCTGAAAGCCCTCTCCCTGCTTTCCAAAAAGTGGACCATCACTTAATCCGAGACCTGCTTTATTGATCATGAACTCCTTAAGCCCGGAAGGAGGCATTCTCAATTGTGTAAAATCGAGCCATACCATATAGGTTGCTTCCGGTTTGATAATCCTTATCTGCGGAATATGCTGATGAATAAATTCCTCAAGAAATAATAAGTTTCCCTCAAGATATTCCATCAACTGGTTGAGCCATTCGCTTCCATGGGTATATGCAGCTTCCATAGCCACAAAGCCAAATATGTTCCCGGCTCCCACATGGATTTGATCAAGCTTTTTTTCATAGGTAATTCTAAGTTTTTCATTGGGGATCACAAGAAAGGAAGTGGAAAGTCCTGCCAGGTTGAAAGTCTTACTGGGCGCCATGCAGGTAATTGTATTTCCGGCAATCTCCTTTGAAATGTTCGCTGCGGGTGTATGGTGATAGCCTTTATAAATAAGATCGGAATGTATCTCATCGGAAATCAGGAGAACATGATGTGCCAGGCACATTTCTCCTATTCTGCGAAGTACATCTGCTGACCATACATTTCCTGTTGGATTATGGGGATTGCATAAGATCATCATCTTGGTTGTGCCATCCATTTTTGATTCCAGGTCATCGAAATCCATGTCATATTTCCCGTTGCAGTATATTAGCGGATTGAATACCAGTTCACGTCCGTGATTTTCAACCGCACTAAAGAATGGAAAATAAACGGGAGTCTGAACGATCACCCTGTCACCCGGTTGTGTAAAAGCAAGTATCAGCAGATTAATTGCCGGAACAACGCCAGGTGAGAAGGAAATCCAGTCGGGACGTATCAGCCAGTTGTGCCGGATCCTGTTCCAGGTAACGATGGATTCAAATACAGACGGGGAAATAAAGGTGTATCCTAGGATTTCATGCTCCAACCTTTTTCGCAGGGCTTCCATAATAAAGGGAGGGGTTCTGAAATCCATATCCGCCACCCACATGGGGATCACATCTTCTTTTTTGAATATTTTATCCCGAAGATCGAACTTGACGCTGGAAGTATTCTTCCTGTCAACGATTTCATCAAAATTATAGTCCATCATGTAACAGATTAAAGTTCGAAAATAGGTATTTTTACACAAAAACCTCCAGTTTGTGATCCCCGTCAAACCGAAGAAAAGTTTAGGCCAGCATTTTCTGACAGATAACAACATTGCCCGGAAAATAGTGGACAGTCTCACTTTCAGAGACTATAACCAGGTGCTTGAAATCGGACCTGGTATGGGTGTGCTGAGCGTATTCCTGCTTGAGCTGCCTGATAAGGAAGTCAGGTTTGTTGAAATCGACAGGTCCTCCATTGATTACCTGAATGCACATCTTCCCGGAGCCAGGGATAAGATATATGACGGGGATGTGATGCAAATTAACCTGGCCGAATTCTTTGAAGGGCCATTTGCTGTCATTGGTAATTTTCCGTATAATATTTCAAGCCAGCTGTTCTTTAAGATACTTGAAAACAAAGGTCAGGTAACTGAAGTAGTCTGCATGCTGCAGAAAGAGGTTGCCCGCCGGCTGGCTTCTCCTCCCGGATCGAGGGAATATGGCATACTCAGTGTTCTGCTTCAGGGATACTACGATATTGAATACCTGTTCACAGTGCCCCCTGAGGTTTTTAATCCGCCGCCCAAGGTACAGTCGGCTGTCATCAGGCTCCGCCGAAATGGCCGGCAGGCATTGCCATGCAATGAGGTCCTGTTTAAAAAAGTGGTAAAAACTGCATTTAACCAGCGGAGAAAAGTATTGCGAAATTCATTGAGGTCCATGTATCATCCCGATGCTATGCTGGATGAGATTTTCAGAAAAAGACCTGAACAACTGGGTGTTGAAGATTTTATCCGCCTGACGTTACTGGCTGAAAAACAGGGCCAGATAAATTAACATTCCCGCTTCTTTTTTTATTTTTACATGAAATCAAGTGTTTATCTCTAAAACTAACCTTAAAACCAGATAAAATGAAAATGATTGATGAATTCAAAAGTTTTGCCATGAAAGGCAATGTAGTAGATATGGCGATTGGTATCATCATTGGTGCTGCATTTGGAAAAATAGTGAGTTCACTGGTAAATGACATTATTATGCCTCCTCTGGGATTGCTGATCGGAGGTGTGGATTTTACCGATCTGAAAATCACGCTCAAAGGCGCCTCGGTAGATGACGCCGGTAATGCAATTTCCGCTGTTACAATGAATTACGGTACCTTCCTTCAAACAGCATTTGATTTCCTGATTATTGCCTTTATCACATTCATGATGATCCGGGCCATGAACAACATGATACGGAAACAGGCTGTCGCTCCGGCTCCGCCGGCAGAACCTACAACGCAGGAAAAATTGCTGGGCGAGATCCGCGACCTGTTGAAAAAGTAATCCGGAGGCCGGATTTTTCATTCCTCAACGTATATGCCTTAATAGTCATAGCTTTTCTCCCATTCATCAGAATAAAAATTCTGCTGTCTGCATTTTTATTATACTTGCATGACCGATTAACTCAATCATGCAAAATATTTACATAGAAGCAACCAGCAGCACGCCGCAGGTAAATTTTGATCAGAGCGGCAAACTTATGATGAAGGGCCGGTCGCTTATACTCAATGTGAATGAATTCTATAATCCTCTGATTGAGTGGATAAGCAAGCTCAATGCCCCGGTTGTGAGATTTACCATTGACTTTGATTATTTCAACAGTGCCTCTTCAAAACTGATTCTTGAAATGTTAAAATTGCTTGACTCGAATAACAACGTAAAGGACTTTGATGTATTTTGGCACTTTGAAAAGGATGATGAGGATATTTTGGAAATAGGACAGATTTTCGAAGAACGATTGAGAAAAGCAAGATTCTATTTCAAAGAATATGCCGAAGGCGCTTGATTACTAATTTCATTACTGAACTCATGGAGAAGAATGAGAATTGCCCTTTGATGGAAGATTGTTCCGTTTATCTGAATAAGATCATTCATACTGAAATAATTGGTCTCACATACAGCAGCCTGTATTGTGTACAGGTAAATAAAAAATATAAATCATGCAAACGGTATATGGCCTGCATCAAACTGGGCAAACAGGTACATCGGAATGTACTTCCAAATTCACCGTATAGTATAGAGGAAATTGCAAGCCAGCAGGAATTCTAATTTCCTCCTGTGTTCCGGCTTACCAGCATGTAAAAATCATTATCCAGGGGCAAATAACCCTGGTCATAACAGAAGTAATAAACCGTCCCGGTTTTAGTGGTGTACAGGTTTGTTACAAAACCGAAATCAAACCCTTTCTTGGACAGTCTGGCCCTGTGAACCCTGCTTTTACCCTCAGGGTTCAGCTCGGCCATAATATTCCGGTTCCTGCCGAGAATACCATTCACCTTTCTCACATAGCTGTTACCGGCTGTGCTTTTCTTTTTGTTGTTGTATGTATTGCGGCAGGCGTCGGAACAAAACTTCTTGTCTGTTCGGCCATGCAATACATCATTGCATTCAAGACAACGCTTTTCCATAACGTAACAATTTATAATTCAGGTTTATAATTGATTGTACACATGTACAATTATTTATTGTCACTTACAAATGACAGTAACTGATTATTAACCGGATAAAAGCAACCGATGTAAGTTACTTTGAATCGTCAATTTGAACAATTAAATCGGCCACTTTTTTTTTAAACAATTAAATTTTAATGTTATGAACTCACTACGCAACAAAGTTCAGTTGATTGGAAATCTCGGGCAGGATCCCGAAGTCCGGACCTTTGAAAATGGCAAATCAATGGCCCGTTTTTCGCTCGCTACTAAAGAAACATACCGCGATGCGGAAGGAAAAAAAGTAACTGAAACCCAGTGGCATAACCTGGTCGCCTGGGGAAATCTCGCCAAAACAATCCAGAAATTCCTTATAAAGGGTATGGAGGTTGCCGTGGAAGGAAAACTGACCCATCGGATTTTTGATGATAAGGAGGGAAAGAAACGCTACTTTACCGAAGTCGTGATGACCGATTTGGTTATGCTTCGGAATAAAACACCTGAAGCCGATTGAATTTCCGGCATGCATCTGCCGGCAGGGACTCTGCGGCCGGCAGATGCTCCTTCCCCCCGATCAAAACTGCAACATTGAAAGCATTTTTAGATTAACTTAGGGCATAAAATCAATGATATGCCCTCTAGTGCTCCATATCCCGGATGCCCGTTTTGCAGTAAATCAATTCAGTCATCTGTTTTTTATGAAAACAGGGATTTCATGGCGGTCTTTAACATAGCCCCGGTACTTCCGGGCCACAGCCTGGTAATTCCCCGGGCACATCATACAAGTATATTGTCCTTCACTGATGCGGAAATGACTGATTTTTTCAAAACAGCGAGAACCGCACTCTTCATCCTGATGAAGGCTTTCAATACTGAGGCATTCGACTGGTCATTGCAGGAAAAACCTGAGGCGGGACAAACAATCGAACACCTCCACCTGCATATTGTGCCAAGGGTAAAGAATGATCTCCTGCACCCGGGACACTGGTATCCTCTGGTTCAACATAACGACATGGATATGATCGATAGCCTTAACAGGCCCCGTCTTACCGCTGAGGAATTAAAGATCATCGTGGATAAACTGAGAGATGTTGCCCGGGACACTGTATAGTCAATCTAATTTTAATTTGACTTTAGATTGAAAAGTTCATACCTTTTGTAATTCTTTAAAATGCTTACGCATTGGTTCTAAAGGGATTCACTTAAAAACAGCAATATGAAATTATTTTCAATTGTCACCTGGATTTGCGGTATTGCAGCCGCCCTCATTATTCTTACCGGCACAATATCGCTTGTTTCAGGCCATACATTTTTTGGATTGAGGCATGCGGTAAACTATTTTCATGTGGCCAACAGTATGCTTCTACTTGCCATCCTTTGCCTTTTGGCCAAACAAGCATGCCTGCAAAATAAGAATAAACCAGGCTAGCCCCTTTTTTGCCGTTTTGGCGGTACAGGATCGTAGCCGTGAGTCCCCCAGGGATTGCATCGTAAAATGCGCCAGATGGCCAGTACACTGCCCCTGAATATACCATGAACCCGCAATGATTCGATAGCATATTCCGAACAGGTTGGAACATGCCTGCAACTGTTGGGTAGCAGCGGAGAAATTGAATATTTGTAAAATTTGATCGGCAGAATCATCAGCCAGATGAAACCGCGGTGAATGTAATGAATAACTTTCATGCCAACGGATCAGTTTCCGGAATATTCTACAAAATTACGTTCAGTTTCATATAATATCACCTGGACGTCAAATGCCTTGTCAATCTTCGACCTCAAAATATTCCATATGGAAACGGCTATGTTTTCGGCTGAAGGGATTGTTTTAGCAAATTCAATCACATCAAGGTTCAGATTCCGGTGGTCATAACGCTTTACAACGTATTCTTCAGTTATTTCTTTTAGTTCCTTCATGTCAAAAACATATCCGGTCTCCGGATTGATCTCACCTGTAACCTTAACTACCAGGTCGTAGTTATGCCCATGATAATTGGGTAGGCTGCATAATCCGAATACTTCCTCATTCTTCCGGTCATCCCAAAATGGATTGAAGATTCGGTGCGCTGCATTGAAATGGGTTTTTCGACAGACGGTAACTTTCATGACTTTCTGTATTATGAAGGCAAAGTTACTTGTTTTGAATCATTTCGCATAATATGTGAGAACCAAAGCCCCGTTAAGGTAAATTTACTCTGCAGGATCAGAGAGATCCGCCAGAAAACAATTTTACAATTAAAAAAATTTTGCAAAATTTTAACGCAGAGTTAAAGCTAAAGTCTTGTTCACCGGGCATAAAAAGGTCGCGGAGAAATCTTATTGCATTCGATTGGCCGATTTCAGAGTTTGAGATAATGCTAATCTGCGATATCTGCGAAAATCTGCGAGAAAAAAAGTCCCTCAAACTCATATTGATCTGCAAAATCTGCGAGATCCCAAACCAGGATCAATTCCCTTCACGCTCCTTTTCCACCGTCTTGACCGGCAGATCCTCATTCTCCCTGAAAATTCCGTAATGATGATCGCGTATGTCACCGATTATTTTATTAATCTCCTTCCGCGGTGTTTGTAGTCTGTCCAGCACTCTTTCAAACAGTTCAATAGCTGTTTCAAATGCCTCCGGTATCACCTGGTCGGCTCCCAGCTGATAGAGCTCTTCAATATCCTCAACGTGCTTGGTTCTAACCAGTACGTAAGCTTTAGTATTAAGTTTCCTGATATGCTGAAGGATTGACATCAGGGTGATCAGGTTACCTACAGACACAACAATGATCTTCGCTTTATCTGCATGCGCCTTTATCAGAATAGGATCATTAACGGCATCTCCATAGATCACAGTCTCGCCTTTCTGCTGCCTTCTTCTTGCCGAAGCCGGGTCAAACACAATGGATACATAGGGAAGATTCATTGATTTGGCCATCTTCGATAAACTCAAAGCCCTTGAATCGTTGCCAATGAAAACGATGTGATCTTTTAATTCGGGTATATCAATCCCCGGCAAGGGAAAAATACCATTCACCAATCTTGCGGGAAGCGGAAGCCTTAAAAGCCCGGAAGCTATCCTATTGGATGCAAGCATATGCAAGGGTGTAACCGACATGGTAATGACCGCCACGGCCAGAAACGACTGGTAAATATCCTCTGAAATAATAGCATGGTCCATTCCCACCCTGGCCAAAATAAATGAGAACTCACCAATCTGGCTCAGGGCAATTCCCACCATGATCACTCCACGAAAGGTATGGCCCAGAAAGAATGCAGTGATGCCTGCAATGGAGGCTTTGATCAGTATCACCAACAATACAGTCAGCAGAACAAGAACGAGGTGGTTGGCAACATAATCCAGGTCTAGCAGCATCCCGATTGAAACAAAAAAGAAACTGGCAAATGTGTCCTTGAAAGGAATTAAATGCCCGAAGGCGTTATGGCTATATTCCGATTCTGAAACCATTAATCCGGCCAAAAAGGCTCCGAAAGCAAGCGAAAGTCCGAGAGAAGCCGTGAGCAATGCAACAGCCAAACAGACTAGCAATATGCACATAATGAACAATTCCTGGTTTTTTGTCATGGCAATAACCCTCAGTATCCTGGGCATAAGCCAACGGTTACCGATGAATATAAGAGTGATGATGAAAGCCGCCTTACCCATAAGGATCAGGTATTGCCCCTGGTTCCCGCTTTCTGATCCGCCCAGCATGGGAGTAAAGAGCAACATCGGTATCAGCACAATATCCTGAAATATCAGGATCCCTAAAACGGTTCGTCCATAGTTGGAGGTTAGCTCCGAGCGCTCCTGCAAAATTTTCAAAACCACGGCAGTACTGCTTAATGCGGTCAGAAATCCCGTAAACAGGGCTGCTTTCCATTCTATTTGAAATACATGAACAATAATCAGTGTAATAAATGTGGTAAGGGTAACCTGCAAAAATCCACCCAGGAATACAATCTTCCGGATCTTAAAAAGATGTTCCAGCGAAAATTCCAATCCAATTGTAAACATCAGCAAAACCACCCCAATTTCGGCCATAATCTCAATTTCATGGGGTGAATGGATAAGCCCTAATAAATAAGGGCCAGCTATGATCCCGGTCAACAGATAGCCAATAATCGTGGGCACCCTGATTCGTGTGAACAAATAATTCACCAGCGTGGACAAGGCAAATATGACCACAATATCCTTTAAAACAGCAAGTTCCATGTTGTATTCCTACCCTTCGCAGCAAAGATAGTTCATACCATTAAGAAAGCCTATCGAGGTCAGAAGGAGAGTTCAGATTTGTGAACATCTCTTTACGGTAAAACTCCAGATCTGGTCCGATGTTCACATACCTGCACCGGATAGATTGCAATAACTTCAGGATACCGTATTGCTCAAGCTGTATCTGGCATTCAAAAACATTCAGTGTGCTGCGGTTGTAAAGGGCACATAACGGTTCCTCTAATCCCTGTCCATGAATGGGGATCACAGCATCTTCACCACCAGCCTGTTCAAGCAGATAGCCAAATAATCCCGAACTGGCAAAGGGCATGTCGCAGGTTAGAATAATGTTCCAATCGGTCTGGGACCTGTTAAGGCAGGAGTATAATCCGTTAATCGGAGCCCGGATCTGCAATTCATCGGGCCACACATCGCAACCTGTAAACTCATAAACCAAAAGGTTTGAACTGATAATTACCTTTTCACAAAGCGGTGAAAGTGCCTCAACTGCATACATGATAAGGGGCTTACCCCGGAACAGCATCAGCGATTTGTCCTCTCCCATGCGACTGCTAAGACCACCTGCCAAAACAAAACCGGTAACTTTGCCCTGTACCATCAATGTGAGTCTATTTTGTGGATCATTCGGAAGGAGTGCTCAATGGTTTTAAAAATTTCTTCGGCATATTCCCTGGCGGCCTTCGGACTTCCCGGCAAGGCATAAATAAGGGTTTCTCCAATCAAACCGGCAATGCTCCTGCTCACAAGGGCATTGGGGAACTGCAGGCCATACTTTACCCTGATCATCTCCATAATGCCAGGGATTTCTTTCGAGAGCAGGGGTCTGATCACATCGGGGGTAATATCCCGGTGACCCAGTCCCGTGCCTCCGGTAGTGAAAATGATATCGGTTTTTTCCTGGATGTATTTTCTGATCTGCCTTTCCAGTTTATCCGCGTCATCGGGCAAAATCACTGTTTCAACGGAAACCTGGCGGCCTTCTTTTAAAAAATTGTCCTTTGTCAGCTTTTCAAGTAACGGTCCGCTTTCGTCCTCATATTCTCCTTTGCTTGCCCTGTCGCTTAAGGTAATAACCTTCACCCTGATGATCCGTGGATGATAGATGAAATGATCCCCTGACCTAAGCATGCCACCCTGAAGTACCCGGCTGAATATCCCTTCTTTTGGCATTACACAGTCGCCTGTCTCCTTGTAAATGGCACATTTTTCACCATGACATTTTTTGCCGATCTGGGTAACTTCAAGCACAACCTCGCCTGATACTAGCTTGTCGAGCGGACGCATATTAAATAGATGAAAACCACTGACAGTGATGTTTTCGGCAAAGTCCCCATATCTAAAATGCCGTTTGGCGGATGCCTGCATTTTTTCAATACTCTCAATACCCAGCATACTAATCTGCCGATGCCAGTTACCAGCATGGGCATCACCCTCTATACCCGATGTAAGGATCGAGATAAACTCTACGGGTTTTTTAACAGTCCCTTTTTTTTCAGATGTGTTAACGGAGAGGATCTTTATTTCTTCCATGTCAGACGGATATATCTTTTTTAATTTTTTCGATCAGCCGGATCTGTCCGATTACCATACCAGTATCCACTGCCTTGCACATATCGTAAATAGTCAGTAACGCCATACTCACGGCCATCAGCGCTTCCATTTCAACCCCTGTTTTGCCTGTGCAGTGTACCTCACTGGTAATCCTTATTCCGCCGGTTTCCAGACTAGCAATTACTCCTGCCTTATCCAATACAATATTATGTGCCAGTGGGATCAAAGCGGAAGTCTGCTTGGCAGCCAGAATACCAGCCAACTCTGCCACCGTAAGAACATCGCCTTTTTTCATCAGGTTTTTGCGGATAAGGTCAATTGTTTCTTCCGACAGGGAGATAAATCCCGATGCCTTTGCCTCCCGCCTTTGCACATCCTTATACCCCACATCCACCATTCGGGCCTTTCCCTCCGGATCCGTATGCGTTAGATCGTTCATGCAGTTGTTAGTTGATTGTTGATTTCCGTGGGTTACACCCACGGTTATTCAGATTTCGCCCCTTCGGGGCTTCGCTCCCATCTCATCTCTCACCTCTCATCTCTCATCTCTCACCTCTCACCTCTCACATCTACTTGTCCCTTGTCCCTTGTCCCTTGTCCCTTACTTCATCCTCCAATATTATAAAACCGTCCGACCCGATTCACACACCCTTTCAGCGGCTTGCTTTCCAGGGCAGCGATCATTGCCTGTTCAGCACCCAGATCACGCACGGAAAATTCCTGTTCGCTAAAAAGACAGGGCTTCACCATGCCATTGGCAGTTAATCGCAGCCTGTTGCAAATCCTGCAATTTCCGCCTTCGCCCCCATCTACAAGGCCAAACTCACCGGTTTCAAGATCCATCTGTTGGATAAATCGAACCTGGAGCCCGTTCAGTAAGGCAAATTCTTTTACCTGTATGGAATCTTCCTCTTCCGATGATCCCGAAACCACGCAATTGATCTTTACAGGATTAAGTCCGGCCTCTGTGGCGGCCTCAATTCCATCCAAAACCTGCTGAATATTGCCACCGCGTGTGAGTGTTTTGAATTTCACCGGATCAAGTGTATCCAGACTCACATTGACCCGCATCAGGCCCGCGGATTTCAATTTTCCTGCCAGTTCACTGAGCAAAATACCGTTAGTTGTCAGAGCCAGGTCCTTTACGTCCCTTATTTCAGCAATCATACCTACCAGCCGGACAATATCCTTTCTTACCAGGGGCTCTCCGCCAGTTAGCCTGATCTTGTTAATACCCATCAGTGTTGCCGACCTCACCACATCCACTATTTCCTCAAATGACAGGATATCATCCGGGTTTAACCACCGTACACCCTCCTCAGGCATGCAATACCGGCAGCGGAGATTACACCTGTCTGTCACCGAGATCCTCAGGTAATTGATATGGCGGTTATAGCGGTCGAACATGCACCAGGTCCCCTTCCTTTATTGAACGTATTCCTACCGGAACTTCCATGATACCGTTGGCGCCGGAGTAGGCGTTAATATGGGCCGACCCGTGATATTCGAGTGGTAAGGCAGTTCCATTGTCCAGCGACACAGGGATAAAAAACAGTGTATCATCCTTTTTCCGGCTGTATGCATGCGCCAGGGGTACCGAAAGCCACCGGGGCTCTTCAGTGTTTCCCATCAGTCTGTTCAAGAGAGGCTTAACAAGCATTTCAAACAAAACATAAGAAGAAACAGGATTGCCGGGCAAACCCAACACAAAACTGTTTTCTCTCTTGCCAAAAAGCAGGTGCTTGCCAGGCTTCACATTCATTCCATGGATCATGATATCTACGTCCAATTGCTGCAGAACAGCCGGAACAAAATCATAGTCTCCCACAGAAACTCCGCCGGAAATAAGGATTACCTGGTATTTCTTCAATGAAGCGGCCAACACTTCATCCAGTTTTTCCTTGTTATCCGGTATAATGCCGAGGTAATCGGCCTGTAAGCCAAAATGAATGGTCTGGGCTGTCATTTGTATCCCGTTGCTGTTTCTGATCTTTCCTGAACCCGGACTTTTATCCGGCTCAACGAGCTCATTCCCGGTGGATATCACGGCTACTTTCGGCAGGGTAAAAACCTTTGGTCTAATACAACCTGCTGCAGCCATAATCGCCAGTTGCGCAGGAAGGAGCCTGGTACCTGCAGCAAGAAGCCGTTCACCTGATTTTACATCTTCACCCTGGTAACAGATATTTGTGTTTTCACTGTACCTGCTGCACCTGATAGAATCAAATGTCAGTATTGCCGCATGTTCCTTCATCAATACATAATCAGCACCCTGGGGCACCATGGCCCCGGTCATGATCCGTGCACACTGCCCGGGAGCAATGAATTTACCAGGCACCCTGCCGGCAGGAATTTCTTCCACAATCAGCAACTCATTGTCGAGATCCGCTTTTCGGCAGGCAAATCCGTCCATTGCGGATTTATCATATGGCGGCATGTCAATATCTGATAAAATATCTTCGGCAAGAACCCGGTTTAATGCCTTAATCAGGGGTATTTCCTCAGTGACCAGTGGGATCCTTGACGATTCAATTACCTGATAAGCTTCTTCAAACGATATCATGATCCGTTATTTTTTTCCAATTGTTATGATGTATAACAATTTCATTCAAATTTAGATTGAAGTTACGGCCATCAAAAGTTACCCATATATTGTGGAATTGCAACAATTTTTGGGTGTCTGGTTTAATATCTTCCTTTCCCGCCAGGCCAACAATGAAGAAAAGCCCAGGTTCTGCAAATCGCCTTATTCCACCCGACTCACATATCAGCAGGGCATGATCATCCGTAAATTCAAGGATTTTATCCATGGCCACAGGTAATTGATCCTCCGTTGAACAGATAAAAAACGACCGGCGAGCACCGGCCTGCAGCATGCGGGTACTATCTTTCCCGGTTCCGGCATCTGTTTCTTCGGCAATATACAGATTTTCCTGGTCCCATATAACTTTTCCGCTGGTTGCAATCCTGTGTTTATGCGGACTGATCTTCAGGGCAATAATTTGGTGATCCACACTGAATTTCTGTATGATGAGGCAGGCGAGCGTGGTTTTTCCTGAATCCCTTCCGTTTCCTGCTAGCAAAAGTAATTGCGGCAATTTCAGGATACCCATGTGAAAATATGTTCCATTGATTCCGTTTCTCCTCTCAAAAATAACCTAAATTTCTGAAAGTATTTTCCATGTACGAGTTAAGTTTGTGGCGTCTCCTTTTGTTTAATATTACTAATTTCACTTCTCAATATTTAATTGAATTATGAAAAGACAAAACATTTCTTCCGGTTCGCCCTTTGAAAAATCGATTGGATTTTCAAGGGCAGTGAGAACAGACAATCTTATTTCCGTTTCAGGAACCGCACCCATTGCTGAGGATGGATCACCTGCATTTCCCGGAGACTTGTACAATCAGACCAGGCGTTGCCTTACCATTATTGAAAAGGCCATCCGCGAAGCAGGAGGAACATTGGAGAATGTAGTCCGCACACGAATATTCCTTACTGATATTTCGCGCTGGGAAGAAGCCGCCCGTGCGCATGGCGAGTTTTTTACTGATATTCGACCGGCGGCCACCATGGTGGAGGTCAAGGGACTGATCAATCCGGAATGGCTGGTTGAAATGGAGGCAGATTGTGTAATTTGAAGTATCTCCATTTTAAATAGTTTACTATTTTTGCTGAAAAGATTAAGACATGACATTGAGCCACGATGCACATAAACTCAGGAACCTAATTGAGCATGCCATAAAGGATCTTGAGATCAGCCGGGATGAATATGAACAAATTATTCATATGGCCACCGGCGATGGTTACATTGATCCTCAGGAAAGAGAGCTTCTGAGGCAATTGCGGGAGATGATTGAAGATAAGACCATCAAACTAGTAAAATGACTATGTTACGTTTAAGCACAATTGCTGTTTTCCTGGCGCCCATTGCACACCGTTTTTTGCATGCCCTGCATATTGAGGATGATTAGATAAGTATTGACAACCACTTCAGGCAACAAATAGATTCGTATATTTGTTACTAACTGAAGAATATTGAACACTAATACATGAAGATATGAACCGAAGAATTTTTGTAAAAAGCGCTTCCGCTGCTGCAGGTTTGCTGGCAATCAGCCCATTTGCACTTCATGCCCGGCCACGTGTCATAAAGAATATTTCAGACAGGATCATGCTGGGAAAAATGGGAATTGAGGTTTCACGAATGGCCATGGGAACAGGAACTCATGGTGTCGGCCGCAATTCAAACCAGACCCGCCAATTGGGAATCAAGGGCCTTGCCGATCTGCTGAAGGCAGGATATGATATGGGGGTTACGTTTTGGGATTCAGCCGATCAATATGGCACTCATCCTCATCTTAAAGAAGCCCTGAAATTAGTTCCCCGTGAAAAAGTGGTCATTCTGTCCAAAACTCATGCTTCCACAGAAGATGAAATGAAGGCTGATCTCGACCGCTTCAGGAAGGAACTGGGAACTGACTATATCGATATATTACTCCTTCATTGCATGATGAGTGATGACTGGCCTAAGGAAAGAGAAGGTGCCATGAAGGTGTTGTCAGAAGCACGCGAGAAAGGAGTAATCAAGGCACATGGCGTTTCTTGCCATACCCTTGGAGCATTGAAGTCGGCTGCGGCTACTCCCTGGGTGCAGATTGACCTTGCACGAATCAATCCCTATGGGGCTGAGATGGATTCAAAAGTACCTGTCGTGGTGGATGTTCTCAGACAAATGAAACAATCAGGCAAGGTGATCATGGGCATGAAGATATTTGGTGCAGGCCAGCTGACAGACCGCCTGGATGAATGCCTCCGGTATGCTCTTGATCAGGATTACATGTCCTGTTTTACAATCGGGGTGGAAAATCTGACGCAGCTAAATGACCTCGCTGTAAGGATGCCGGCGGCCAGCTGAAAATTATTCGTTGCTGTAATACCGGTGGATCAAACGGAAGGTGATCTGCTGAATGATCCATGCCAGTGTGCTGCCTACCAGGGCACCGCAAATAACATCACCCGGATAATGGGCACCAAGGTATATCCGGCTGTATGAAACCAATACCGCCCAGAAGAACATGCCCAGCGTTACCCACCTGTTTTTAAATATCAGCGAGATAAATGTGGCCAGCCCAAATGAATTGGCGGCATGGGCTGAAATAAAACCATAGGCTCCTCCGCAATAATTATGCACAAGATGAACAAGGTTGCTTATTTGTGGATCTCTGCATGGACGTAGCCTTTTTACACTGTTCTTCAGCAAATTACCTGCCTGATCGGTGAGGGTTACCAAAATTACAATGGCCAAAATGATCCAAAGGGATTTCCACTTGAATTTCTTTATAATGAAGGCCAGGATAAAAAGATAAAGAGGTATCCATTCAAACCTGCCCGAGGCTGCATACATCAGCCCGTCAAAAAAAGGCGAATGGTGACCGTTCAGCCAAAGCAACCATTGCTGGTCAGTCCGGGAAAGAGCTTCAAGCATATTGTCAGGAATTGAGCTCTTTCCAGAGAATATCTTTCAACTTCAGCAAATTGATGTTGCCGTGTGATGAAATGAAAACATTTGGAATTTTGGGCAATTCCTTTTTCATTTCTTTCATCAGCTCAGCGTCAGCCAGGTCGCATTTGGTAATTGCCAGCACTCTCTTTTTATCAAGCAATTCAGGATTGAATTCCTTTAATTCATTCAACAGGATACTATATTCTCCGGAGATGCTTTTACTATCGGCCGGTATCATGAACAGAAGGATTGCATTCCGTTCAATATGCCGCAGGAATCGGAGGCCAAGTCCCTTTCCCTCATGGGCCCCCTCTATAATGCCAGGGATATCAGCCATAACAAATGACCGGGAATCACGGTACTCAACAATGCCCAGGTTAGGTACCAGGGTCGTAAAGGGATAATCGGCAATCTTGGGCTTGGCTGCCGATATAACCGAAAGAAGTGTCGATTTCCCTGCATTGGGAAAGCCAACCAGTCCCACATCAGCCAGAATTTTTAGTTCAAGGCTGTACCAGCCTTCAATGGATGGTTCTCCAGGCTGGGCATAGCGGGGAGTCTGGTTTGTAGCCGATTTGAAATGGGTATTGCCCAGACCGCCACGACCACCCTTAACAAGGATATGCTCTTCCCCATCGTTGGTGATTTCAAAAAGCACATCACCGGTTTCTGCCTCACGGGCAACAGTTCCCAGCGGAACTTCAACGATTACATCTTCTCCGTCCTTGCCTGTGGAATTTTTCTTGGTTCCATCACCCGCGTGACCGGCAAAAATATGTTTCCTGTAGCGGAGATGCAACAAGGTCCACAACTGGCTGTTTCCTCTAAGAATGACATGCCCTCCCTGGCCACCATCACCTCCGTCGGGGCCTCCCTTGGCTATGAATTTCTCGGTTCGCAAATGGGCAGAACCCTTGCCTCCTTTACCGGATCGGCAAAAAATGCGTATGTAATCTACAAAATTATTTTCCGACATAAGTAGTGACAAGTAACGAGTGACGAAAACAGGGACAAGGGACAAGGGACAAGCAGATGACACTTAAGGATAGGCGAAGTTTGAAACTTCGCCTAACATTCTACTGCAAACAAAAAACTATTTGACCTTATCTATTGCTATGCAAAGCCGTTTGAAAATATCATCAATGGTTCCCATGCCATTTACTGAGCTGAATTTCCCTTTTTTGCTGTAATAGTCAATTACGGGCGATGTTTCCCGGTTATAAACAGCGATCCGGTTTTCTATAATGGAAATATCCTGATCGTCAGCTCTTCCTGATACCTTTCCACGTCCCATTAAACGGTCAATCAGTTCCTGTTTGTCCACTTCCAGCGCAGCCATTATGCTGATGGCTGTTTTTTTCTTTGCCAGCAGTTCGTCCAAAGCAGCGGCCTGGGCGGTGGTCCTTGGAAAACCATCGAAAATAAATCCTTTGGCATCGGCATGCTGATCGAGTTTAACTTCGATCATACCAATTACAACCGCATCGGAAACCAGTTCACCTTTTTCCATGAACTTTTTTGCCTCAATACCCAGCGGTGATTTGGCCGCAAGTTCGCCCCGAAGGATATCTCCTGTGGATAAATGTACCAATTTGTATTTTTCAATCAGGTTTACGGCCTGGGTCCCCTTACCAGCCCCCGGAGGGCCAAACAAAACAACATTCAGCATAATAAGAAAATTAAAATTTGTTAAATAATTTGATGGAATTCTATACTTCCAATGCGTAGAGATTCCGGAGATTCCTTCCGAAACCATTATAATCCAGTCCGTATCCTACCACAAAATTTTTCGGAATACGGAATCCAACATAGTCAAGGTTTATCTCTTTTGTATAAAGGTCTGGTTTTAGAAGGAGGGTTGCAATAAAAATCTGCCGCGGTCTGAAACCTTTGATCTGTGCGATAATACTTTCAATCGTAGCACCAGTATCAATGATGTCCTCAACAATCACAACGGTCTTGTCCTTCAGATCTTCGTTTACGCCAATCAGCCGTTTCACTATGCCTGTGCTGGCCTGTCCACTGTAAGAGGTCAGCTTTACAAAAGTCACCTGCACATCAAAATTGATCTTTCTAACCAGATCCGAAGCAAACATAAAAGCCCCGTTTAAAATGCCTAAAAAAACAACGTCCTCAGTGTTAAGCTCTGTGTTTATCCTGTCGGCTATACGCTGTACCTCAGCCTGTATTTTATCAGCGGTTAGGAACAATTCAAATTCCTTTCCGCACAGGTTAATTTTACTCATATAAAAAATCAGGGATTAACCTTCGCAAGATACGAATAATTGCCTTAAATTAGACTCTGAATTTTTAATAACTGATGAAGCCACTTGTAAGTATCATTATGGGCAGCACATCTGACTTCCCTGTTATGGAAGCAGCTGCGAAGATTCTGGATGAACTGGAGATCCCTTTTGAGATGAATGCCCTGTCTGCACATCGCACCCCCGAGGAGGTGGAAAAATTTGCAAAAGGAGCCGAACTTCGGGGCCTGAAAGTTATTATTGCTGCAGCAGGTATGGCAGCCCATTTGCCAGGCGTCATTGCTTCCATGACCAGTTTGCCTGTAATCGGGGTACCTGTCAAGGCCTCGCTCGAAGGACTGGATGCCTTGCTGGCCATTGTGCAAATGCCTCCCGGCATCCCGGTTGCCACAGTGGGTATCAATGCATCCCTGAATGCCGGGATTCTGGCAGCCCAAATGATTGCACTTTATGATGAAAAGACAGCCTCTGCCTTGAAAAAGCACAAGACCGGACTGAAAAAGAAAATTGTTCAGGCCAACGAAGAATTTTCAAAGATAAAATTCAATTACAAGGTAGGATAAGCTTAGACCGCGTCATTGCGGCCTGTTATAGGAAATCAAGTTTGCTTTCTGTGAAATATGCAGAATGTTATTTGGCTTTGCTGATGTTATCCTTCAGCATTCCTTCTTCCGGGGCATTGGTAATATCCGATGCCAGGTCAAGGTCTCTTGCATTGGCCGATGCCGCGCTCACCAGTGATGCAACTGGCTGGTCGAATCCGGCCGCCCTGGCATTCCTGGAGAGAACCAGTATCAGCCTTCATGCCGAAAATCCATGGTTTGTCCCGGAATTGACCGTGGGTGCCTTTTCATTTTGTTTGCCTGTCAGGGCCGGCACCTTTGCCCTTACATTCAGCCGTTATGGATACGAGGCATTTCTTGAAAACCAGGCCGGGCTATCATTTGGCAAGTCTCTCGGAAAAAGGATTAAGGCGGGCGTCATTCTTGATTACAGGAGAATAAAGCAATATGCCGACTATGGCAACCTTTATGCTATAATACCCTCATTCGGAATTCAGGTCTTACCCATATCAAATCTTGTACTGGGTCTTCAGATATCAAATCCCGCCGGCCAGGGTTATTATCCTCATGGTTACATGAAGTTTCCCACTTTAGTCAAAGCAGGTTTGGCATATCAGCCTGATCCTGACATCCTGTTTTGCTTTGAATTGAGCATTGAATCAGAAAGCAAGCCTGTATATTGCGGAGGAATTGAGTATAAATTCGAAAAACAGTTCACTTTCCGGCTGGGACTATCCTCCTCGCGATGCATGCAGTATTCTATCGGAATCGGATATCTGGGTAAACACCTGAAAACTGATATCGCTGTATCACACCATCCGGTACTTGGATTCAGTCCGGTTATTACGCTTACCTGTTTTTTCTGAGGGAAAATGCTCCCGAGGTGGTCAATGTATTAAAGCGCCTGATGAATGAACCCATTTCCCGAAAAAGTCGTATATAGCATTCCAATTCCATTATATGAAGTTTTCAGCCAGCTTATTTCCGATCTTCCTGTTTCTGCTTTCATCGTTCTTCCTGTCACCAAAACCTGCTTTGGCTTCATATGGAGCCGGTGATACGCTAAAATCCACATTGCCCCTGATTAAGATCAATACCAGTGGACAGGCGATACCCGACGAACCCAAAATAAAAGTTGACCTGGGAATTATTTATCATGGCAGGGGACAAATCAACACACCTTATGATGAGCCAAACGATTATCATGGAATGGCTGGCTTTGAGCTGCGTGGCTCCTCCTCTCAGATGTTTCCCAAGAAAGCCTTCGGATTTGAGACTTGGCGGGTATATGGTGTGGATACCTCCGTTTCAATCCTGGGAATGCCGGCAGAAAGTGATTGGATTTTACATGCACCCTATTCTGATAAATCCTTGATCAGAAATGCATTAACATATTATCTGTTTGAAAGGTTCGGTCATTATTCTCCCCGTAATCGTTTCTGTGAGGTGTTTGTAAACGAGGAATATATGGGATTATTCCTCATGGTTGAAAAAATTAAGCGGGATAAGAACCGGGTCGACATTGCCAGGCTAACAGAAAACGACATATCCGGATTGCCTCTTACTGGCGGTTATATAGTGAAAATTGACAAATCCACCGGCAGCGGAAGCACAGATGGTTTCACTTCCAAATACTGGCCCGAAGTGGGCAGTGAATTGCCCTATTTCATGTTTGAATATCCAGATGGCCTGAAAATATTGCCTGCTCAGCAGGATTATATAGAAAACAAGATAGAGGGTTTTGAAGCTGCATTGCATGGTTCATACTTCAAGGACCCGGTGGCGGGCTACAGGGCCTGGATAGATGTGCCTTCATTTGTGGATTACTTTATCATCAATGAGATCAGCAAGAATATTGATGGATTCAGGCTGAGCACATTTTTATATAAAAACAGGGATGATAAGGATCCGAAGTTTCATGCCGGGCCTGTTTGGGATTATGACCTGGCTTTCGGGAATGCAAACTATGCAAATGCAGAGCAGATCCAGGGCTGGCAATACCAGACAGATGGCGGCGCCTGGCCGGTTCCCTTCTGGTGGGACCGACTGCAAATGGATAATTACTACTTAAGGGCACTGCGATGCCGGTGGGAGGAACTTCGCCGGGGAGTACTTCAAAATGACAGTATCCTTGAAACAATTAGCCGTATGGTGGATGAGATAGGGCCAGCAGCGGACCGGAATTTCAAAAAGTATCCTATTCTTGGAACGTATGTATGGCCCAATCCTTATATTGGATATACTTACCAGTCGGAAATACTGTATGTAAAGAACTGGGTGCTCGACCGCCTGATATGGCTTGACACCTATATACCTGGAACCTGTGTTGCATCGGGTATTGAGGATGCCGCAGAACCTGCTGCCTTTCGGGCAGTACTATATCCAAATCCCTCCCATGAATTTGCTTATATAGAAATACAAAATCCTGAAGCCGGAACTCTCCGGCTCATTGTGTATGGGATCACCGGCCAGGTGGTTTTAAACAAGGAATTGGGTTCTGACAGGCAGCTTACAGAAACCGTTCCGCTTCCTCCGGGGATCTACCAGCTTATAATCACGGATGGTAAGGAATATGTACCGCTTAAAGCCATCGTTAATTAGAGGTCCTTCGTTTATCACGGAAGTCATTCCCTCTACCCTGCTAATTATTGCGCGGGACACACCACATATTGCATTAAATACTATTTTTGCATTTCATTAAATACCAACAATCAGGCATGTCGGATCAACCTACGGTGGCAATATTGGGAAGCGGAAGTTGGGCTACCGCATTGGCCAAACTGTTATTAAATAATCAATCCCAAATAAACTGGTTTGTACGTTCGGAAGAAGATATTGCTTATTTTCAAAAATACAAGCACAATCCAAAGTACATCAGTGATATACAGTTTGATACTGAACGAATTCATTTTTTCAATTCAATTACGGATGCCATTGAGTCGTCAGATATCCTCATCTTTGCCATACCGGCACCCTTCCTGAAAGAAACATTGAACACCTTTACCGGTGATTTCGGTGACCGGATAATCATGTCAGCCATCAAGGGTATTGTGCCTTCAGAAAACCTGACCGTGGCTGAGTTCTTTAACCGCATTTACAAGGTACCATTTAAAAATATCAGCATCATAAGCGGCCCGTGCCATGCCGAAGAAATTGCACTTGAACGGCTCTCCTATCTTACCATTGCCTCGGCTACAAAAGCCCAGGCCCAGGAATTAACACCGCTGCTCAAATGTCATTATGTAAAGGTGGAAAGTTCCGAAGACATTTACGGAACTGAATATTCTGCCGTGCTTAAAAATATCATTGCCATTGCTGCAGGCATTTGCCATGGACTTGGATATGGCGATAATTTTCAGGCAGTACTTGTGTCAAATGCAATGATAGAAATTAAGCGGTTCCTGGCAAAAACCTATAAAAGCAAACGCAAACTGCTGAGCTCTCCCTATCTGGGCGATGTGATGGTAACAGCATACTCACAATTCAGCCGTAACCGTACATTTGGCATGATGATCGGCAAAGGCTATTCGGTGAAATCAGCTCAGCTTGAAATGAACATGATTGCCGAGGGCTATTATGCAGTGGCCTGTATACGGGAGCTGAACAAAACCTACAAGGTAAAGATGCCCATCATGGATGCGGTGTTTCATATTCTGTATGATAAAGTTTCACCTGCTCTTGAAATTAAACTACTTACTGAAAACCTGAAATAATAAAATATAATGGAAACTCTGAAAATTGACATCAGCAAGGTATTTGGATTTGTTCCCAGTGAAGAGATCTATAAGCTGGAATCAAATGTGAAAGATGCATCAAAGGCCCTTGAAAATAAAACCGGCAAAGGAAATGATTTCCTGGGATGGGTAAATCTGCCTTCCTCTATATCTGAAGCTGAAATAAACGATATTGAACAGGCCGCAGCCCGGATGCAAAAACAGGTGGATGCCGTTGTGGTCATTGGCATCGGCGGTTCCTACCTTGGAACCCGTGCCGTGTCAGAAGCGCTTTCTCATTCCTTCCTGCATTTAAGAAAAGACAGGAAATATCCCATAATACTGTATGCCGGGCAAAATATCGGCGAAGATTACCTGAACGAACTTGTTGAAGTATTGGATACAATGCGGTATGGCATTGTAGTAATTTCCAAATCGGGAACAACAACTGAGCCGGCCCTGGCATTCAGACTTCTCAAAGGAAATCTCGAAGCTAAGGTGGGAAGGGAAGCCTCCAAAAAGCTCATTATTGCCATTACCGATGCCCATAAGGGAGCACTTCATACAACCGCAGTACAGGAAGGGTATAAGACCTATGTTATTCCTGATGACGTAGGTGGAAGATACTCAGTGCTGACTCCGGTGGGACTGGTTCCCCTTGCCATCAGGCGGAGTGGATATCCGTGCACTTATAAAAGGAGCCCTGGATATGGAAAAGCTGAGCTCTTCAAGTACACCGTTCGAAAAAAATCCGTCTGCATTGTATGCTGCAGCCAGACAAAAACTTTATCAAAATGGGAAAAAGGTTGAAATTCTTGCCAATTTTGATAATAAACTGCATTTTCTGGCCGAATGGTGGAAACAACTTTATGGTGAAAGCGAAGGAAAAGAAGGAAAAGGAATATTTCCGGCCAGTGTGGATCTTACAGCTGATCTTCATTCCATGGGCCAGTATATCCAGGAAGGTGAACGCATTCTTTTAGAAACAGTTATATCTATCAAAAATACCACAACCCGTCTCAATATCCCTTCTGAAAAAGTTGACCTCGACGGGCTGAATTACCTGGCCGGCAAGCGCGTTGATGAGGTAAATAAAATGGCTGAACTCGGAACCATGCTGGCCCATGTGGACGGAGGCGTTCCAAACATCCGTATTGAAATACCCATACTGGATGAGTATTATCTTGGCCAGCTTATGTATTTCTATGAAAAGGCCTGCGGTATCAGCGGTTATCTGATGAATGTAAATCCATTCGACCAGCCGGGCGTTGAAGCATATAAGAAAAATATGTTTGCCCTTCTTGAAAAACCGGGTTTTGAAGCCGAAACAAAAAAGATAAAGGCCCGGCTTTCTTAGTTACACAGAGAAAATCCAAGAGGGACGAGAGATGAGAGATGAGAGGTGCGAGATGAGAGGTATCTGTGATATTTAAGTGTTATACGAGCATCGCAAGCATTCAATCTGCGTGCCGAAGGCATCACTTCGGGAAAATCAGCGAAAATCTGCGAGAAACATTTGAGTGAATTCTGCGAGAGACCTTCTTCACTGCAACTTTTATTGCTCTTATACGTTAAATATATAGTGCTTTTTCAGTTTTTTTTCGGGGTTAATACTTTTTGATAAGTTATTTGCACAATTTTTGTAGGTGTTATTATGTTTTGTTAACTTTATGACAATAGTGAATCCAACAAAAACCCCTGATATTGAATTATTTAGCTCATATCTATTTATCCGGCACCAACGAAGAAATCCTGGTGGGTAATTTCATTGGAGATTACGTAAAGGGATTTGAACTTGGACGGTTTAATGAATTGGTGCGCAAAGGGATAATGCTGCACAGGCATATCGATTCCTTTACGGATACCAACATCATCGTTAAGCGCAGCAAGACGAGAATACTTGAAAAATATCATAAATATGCCGGCATCATTGTCGATATATTATATGATCATTTTCTTGTTACCAACTGGCCATCTTACTCATCCGTTCCAATTGACGAATTTGTTCATAACGTGCATGTTACGCTCACCCGGTATGTAGACATTCTGCCTGAAGGAGTAAAGTTGTTTCTTCCTTCATTCATCAATAATAACTGGATTCAGAAGTATTCAACCATTGAGGGAATTGAAGATGTGCTTCACAAAATGTCTGCACGCACTACCCTTCCCGAGGAAACTGACTATGCCATACGTGTTTTAAGGGAAGAATATTACAAATTTGATTCTGAATTCTCAGCTTTTTTTCCCGCACTGATTAATTATGTTAACCGCGCATTTGATATCGATCTCGACCAGAAGGAATATCCCGGATGGGATATGAAGACCGGATGAAGAGAATTATGAATTATGAATGATGAATTATGAATGAAGCGCTAATTCCTCATTCATAATTCATAATTCCTAATTCATAATTACTTATTATACTTCTTCCTTACAGAATCCAATCGCACCAGGATAAACAACAGCAGTGTAAAGGCCAGCATGGCCGACCCGCCGTAGCTAAAGTATGGCAGGGGTATTCCAATAACAGGGAACAATCCGATCGTCATGCCAATGTTTATGGCAAAATGGAAAAACAAGATAGAGGCAACCCCATACCCGTATATTCTGGCAAACTGCGACCGCTGTCGCTCAGCTAAAAGCAATACCCTTATCAACAGACCTGCAAACAAAAGGATTACCATGGTAGTTCCCAAAAAGCCCCATTCTTCACCTACCGTGCAGAAAATAAAGTCCGTGCTTTGCTCTGGTACAAAGTCCAGTTTGGTTTGTGTTCCCTTTAAATATCCCTTGCCAGCAAAACCTCCCGATCCAATGGCAATCTTCGACTGATTCAGATTGTATCCAACATTCCGGATATCCGTTTCAGTTCCCAGCAATATATTCATACGTGTTTGCTGATGCGGTTTTAATATATTATGGAAAACGTAGTCCACAGTAAATGTAAAACCAATAAAGCCATATAGGAATACCAGCACAAGTAAAACACCCTTTGCCTTTTTAATAGCCATCAAAAACAGGAATACAACAGAGGAGAGTCCCAGTGAGATCAGGATCATCTGATAAACGGTTGGCTTGATAGGCAACCAGGGAAGTGATAATTTAATTGCAAAATAAAAAAAGACCAGAACAGCGATGGCAATAATAGATTGCAGGATCGTAGAATTGATGATACCATAACCGATGACTGCAAATAGGATCAGTATGATGACCACTGTCACATTACTCATCAGCAGTGTCATCAAAAACAGGGTGGCTATAAATATGCACGAGGCCAGTATCCATCCGGGCATGCCCTCACGATACAGCAACAGTCCAAAGCAACTAAATACCAAAGCGGTTCCCCAGTCGGGCTGGATAGCGATCAAACCTACGGGGATCCCGATCAAAATGCCCATTATCATCATTGATTTCCAGGTCCATAACTTCACATTGTATCCGCTGAGATACCTTGCCACTGCAAGGGCAGTCGTTATTTTCACTAATTCCGAAGGCTGAAGGTTGAAACCCATGATACGGATCCACGAGCGGGAATTATTGACCACTACGCCAAACACAAGTACTGCTACTAATAACAGGATTGATGCCCCATAAATGACATAGGCAAAATAGTGATAAAACCGGTGGTCTATAGCGAAAAGCAGAATGATAAGAATGAATGAGGCCAGAATCCATAACAATTGTTCACCGTAGTTCATCCGGATATCAAAAATTGACTTGAACTGGTCATTGTAGGAAGAGGCAAAAATATTCATCCAGCCGAAAATAACCAGCAGAAGGTATAATCCCACTGTTGTCCAGTCAATTTCTTCGCTTATATTTAGTTTATCTATCATTGCTTATCCAAAAGATTACTGTTCAACATTCTTTCCTCAATCCATTTCCGGGCTGGCGCAATAGAATCAGTCAGGTATTTTTCAATCATGAGACTGGCGATAGGAGCAGCATAGGTGGCACCATAGTTCCCGTTTTCAACAAATACAAGGATAGCAATTTTCGGATTGTTTTTAGGTGCAAAGGCAATAAACACGGAGTGAGGCTGCCCGTGTGGATTTTGTGCAGTACCGGTTTTGCCGCATACCACAATATCGGGTAATCGGGCAATACCGGCAGTACTCCCGGCTCCCCCATTTACTGCAAGTTCCATTCCGGTTGCAACAATCCCAAAATACTGAGTGTCCACAGGTATCACATGCTTCTTGTAGAAACGGCTTTCAATGGTGTCAATGCCTTCAATCTGCTTTATAACATGCGGTGTGATATAATAACCGCGGTTGGCAATTGTAGCAGCCATATTGGCCATCTGAAGAGGCGTGAGCAACACCTCACCCTGACCAATGGACAGTGAATTTACCGTAATCGCATTCCAGTGATTTGCGCCGTAGTATTTATCATAATAACTCACCGGGGCAATGAAACCCTTTAATTCGTTGTTGAAATCTGAATTCAGGCGATTACCAAAACCAAATGACAAGGCATAATTGCGCCAAATCCTGTAAGCCTGCTCTTGATTCTTATATTTCGGATTTTCCATGATCCTCAAAAAAACATTGCAGAAATAGGCATTACAGGAATTCTGAATTCCACGTTCAAGGTCGAGAGGACTTGAATGCTCATGACACCTCATGCTGATCCCCCTTCCAAAGAAACCCTGGTTGCAGGAAAAGGTGGACGCGGGACTTATCACTCCTTCCTGTAAACCAACAAGCGCCTGAAATGGCTTGAATGTTGATCCGGGAGGATAGTTAGCCATTAGAGCCCTGTTAAACAGAGGCATTTGCGGGTCAGCCTGAAGTTTGGCATAATTAGCGGTTCGCTGACGACCTACAAGCAGGGATGGATTATAAGAAGGAGCAGAGATCAGTGTCAGTATTTCACCCGTTGAGGGTTCAATTGCCACAACGCTGCCCTTGAAATTTCTCATCAGTTTTTCACCATATTCCTGCAGATCGCCGTCAATTGTGCTAATCAGGTTTCTACCCACAATAGCATCCTCATCAAATCTTCCGCCCTGGTAGGAGCCTTTAACCCTGCCATGCACATCCACCAGCAGAACTTCCTGGCCTTTATGGCCTTCCAGAAACTTTTCATAGTATCCTTCAATACCGCTGATCCCAATGTAGTCACCCAGGGCATAATGGCTGTTGGCAGCCATTATTTTTTCATCCACCTCACCTACATACCCAAACAGATGGGCAGCGAATTCCTTGTTATATCTTCTCAGCGTGCGTGAACGCACATAAAATCCGGGGAATTTGTAAAGCTTTTCCTGCAGTTGTGCATAATTTTCAGGTGATATCTGTTTGATAAACGGCTCCCGGCGAAATTTCGGTCCGAATGCACGCTTAATACCGGCCCGCATTTTTGGCATATCCAGACCAAGAATGCCTGCCAGTTCAAGAGTGTCAAATGCCTTTAGTTCAAACGGGGCAATCATAAGATCATAAGCCGGTTGATTATATACCAAAAGCTTTTTGTTGCGATCATATATCAAACCTCTTGCCGGATATAATATTTCCATTCGCTTGGAGTTGTTTTCTGCTGAAAGCTTGTAACTGGAATCGATCACCTGCAGGTAAAACAACCTGATAACAAGTGACAGTGAAGCCAGCAATATCATGCCGGCTATAATATTTCTGCGGGAAGCATACTGGTCCATCCGCTATTTTCGAAAAATAAAGTACTGACTGAAAATTAAAATTACTGATGTTAACAACGAACTGGATAAAGCCCTTAAAAAGGTGCTGAAAAAATGGTGCAGTGTAAATACCTCCAGGTAAAACAATGTAAAATGATGGATCAGAACCAGAAGAACTGTATATTTTATGAACCACTCCAATCCGAATTGTATCATCCGGGGTTGCGTGCCGGTCTGATAACCTTCACGCGGAGAAAAAATAGTGAGAACCGCAGGACGGGCAAAGGCCATTAGTACAGTAGCACTAGAATGCACGCCCGGTGTTCCCATAAAAAGATCAATACAAAGTCCGAGTGCAAAAGCACTCAATAACAGCACTACATTGGGAACATCAAATGGCAGCAACAATATAAAGAGAACATAGACATACGGATTAATGTATCCGGAAAGCTCAATATTGTTGAAAACCAGCAATTGTGTCACGATCAGAATGACAAACAGGAACAGATATGTTATAAACGATTTGATCATTTGCTTGCAGCATTTTCGAGGGAATCAGTTTCATTTTTTTCAAAATTCCTGATAACCTGTACATAATTTAATTTTCTGAAATCAGTGGATAACTTCACCCGGATCACATAATAATTACCTCCCTTGAGGTGAAAGTCAGCAATGACGCCAATATGATGGCCCTCGGGAAATATGCCTCCGAATCCGCTTGTGATAACAGTATCTCCGGGAATGATTTTAACATGATGCGGAATATCCACAAGGGTTGCATATTCAGTATGATCACCATTCCAGTTTAACGGACCGAAATATCCGTTGCTTTTTATGCGGGCACTCACCATAAAATCGCGGTTAATTACCGATAAAACGGATGAATAATTTTCGGATACGGATTTTACCACGCCAATAATACCCTCGCTTCCAATAACAGCCATTTCAGGAGCTATTCCAGCCATGCTGCCCTTATCCAGTGTAATATAATTGAATTGCTTATTTACAGTATTGTTAACAACCTTGGCAGTGATATACAAATAATTTTCAAGCCTGATGGAGTCGCCAAAATAAACTGAGTCAGGAGCTTTTTCCGAAAATGATGATCCGAGCCGGTTATACAACCGGGCATTTTCCTCCGCCAGCATGCGGTTTTCACTTCGCAACGTAAGATAGTCCTTGATATTCTCCACCCGGGTCGACATTCTTCCTGAAACGGAATGGGAAAAACTGTAAAAACGCACCTTCTGGTAAGGATTTGCTCTAAACAGCAAAAACATCGAAAAGGTCTCAATAAGCAAAAACAGGATCAGGAAATGATGCTGAACTATAAATCGCAATAAATTTCTCATCCTTCAAATGCAGGTTTGCACGTTACATTTACCTGATCAGGAGCGACTGATATTTATCCAGGTTTTTTAAAATTATGCCGGTTCCGCGGGCCACTGCCTGAAGCGGATTTTCAGCCACATGAAAGGTAATACTGATCTTATCCGATAACCTTTTTGCCAGGCCGCGTAATAAAGCGCCGCCACCAGCCAGAAAAATTCCTTTCTGAACAATATCCGAATACAATTCAGGAGGAGTTTGTTCAAGGACTGACATCACTGCGGATTCAACCTTTGTGAGCGATTTGTCAAGGCAGTGAGCTATCTCCTGGTAGGATACGGGTATTTCAATAGGCAGGGCGGTCATCATATTCGGCCCCCTGACGGTATAATCGGCAGGTGCATTGTCAATATCCGGTAAGGCAGCCCCTACATTGATCTTAATATCTTCCGCACTCCGCTCACCTACTTTAATATTATGCTGATGTCGCATGTAAGCCTGAATATCTGCAGTAAAACCATCACCGGCGATGCGGATTGATTCATTACACACAATACCTCCAAGGGCAATCACAGCAATTTCAGTGGTACCACCACCGATGTCCACTACCATATGTCCTTCAGGGGCCACTACATCAAGGCCTATTCCGATGGCTGCTGCCATAGGTTCATAAACCATATAAACATCCCTGCCACCGGCATGCTCAGCAGAGTCCCGCACAGCCCTTATTTCTACTTCAGTACTTCCTGAAGGAATACTCACAACCATCCGAAGGGAAGGTGTAAAAAAGCGGTTCCGGGTACTGATCATCCTGATCATACCCCGGATCATTTGTTCTGCTGCGTTAAAATCCGCAATTACCCCGTCACGTAAAGGTCTGATGGTCCGTATGTTTTGATGTGTTTTGCCATGCATTTGCCTGGCAGTTTCACCGATTGCAATGAGCTTCTTGGTGGTTTGGTCAATAGCAACTATTGAAGGTTCATCTACAACGATCTTATCATTCTCTATGATAATTGTATTGGCAGTACCCAGGTCAATGGCCAACTCCTGAGTAAATAAAGAAAAAATTCCCATAAAATCTTATTTCTAATGAATTGGTAAAGGTAATATTTTGAACTGTTAATTGTTAAAAATTCGTACGCCATATTAACGTATAAAAAAGCAGGTTGTTACGTTTTTTTAATGTTTAAAATGACGAACTCCTGTAAATACCATGGCCATTCCATTTTTGTCGCAAAAATCAATTGAATCCTGGTCCCTGACTGATCCGCCAGGTTGTATAACAACCTTAATACCAGCCTCATTGGCGATTTCCACGCAGTCGGCAAACGGAAAAAATGCATCTGAAGCCATAACAGCGCCAGCTGTTTCAAATCCGAAATTTCCTGCCTTCACTATGGCCTGCCTGAGTGAATCAACGCGGCTTGTTTGTCCAACCCCACTGGCAATCAATTGCTTGTTCCTGGCAAGAACGATCGTATTCGATTTTGTATGTTTTACCACCTTATTGGCGAAAATGAGGTCATCATACTCGGGGTCATTCGGGATCTTGTTCGTCACCGGTTTCATATCCTGGCGGCTCTCAATACGGGTATCACGGTCCTGTTCGATTACGCCGTTCAGCATCGATCTGAACTGAACTACCGGCAAGGCAGCATTTTTTCTGATCAGAATTATCCTGTTCTTTTTCTTTTTCAGCGTCTCCAGGGCATCTTCATTAAAAGACGGTGCAATTATAACTTCAAAGAACAACTTGTCTATTTCAATTGCCGTTTCCTGGTCAACGGTCGTATTGGTGATGAGTATTCCGCCAAACGCAGATACAGGATCACCAGCTAGGGCATCTTTCCATGCCTCGGCAAGCACAGGCCGGGACGCAATACCGCAGGCATTGTTGTGCTTCAGAATCGCAAAGGTGGTTTCTGAAAATTCATCGATCAGGTAGACAGCAGCTTCAATATCGAGCAGATTGTTATAGGATATTTCCTTCCCCTGCAACTGGTCGAAAATCTCATTGAAATCGCCATAAAACGTTCCCCTCTGATGCGGATTTTCACCATACCGCAATGGTTTGGCCATCCTGATGCTTCGTTTGAATATCTGCTGCCCATGCTTCAGGTTGAAATAATTAAAGATAGCCGTATCGTAATGTGAAGTGATATTGAAGGCCTCCATGGCAAGAAGCCGGCGTTGTTCCAGATTTGTTAATCCCTTGTCGCCCTGAAGGATTTCCAGCAAAGCCGGATACTGGTCCTTCGATGAAATTATCGCAACATCGGTATAATTTTTGGCTGCCGCACGAATTAGTGATATACCCCCGATATCAATTTTTTCAATAATCTGTTCTTCTGTGGCTCCCGATGCAACTGTCTCTTCAAAGGGATAAAGATCAACCAGTACCAGGTCAACCGGGGATATCGCATACTGTGCCATTTCTTTATGGTCCGTTTCGTTGTCCGACCGGGCCAAAATACCTCCGAACACTTTTGGATGCAGCGTTTTTACCCTGCCCCCCAGAATGGAAGGATATCCTGTAAGTGATTCTACAGAAGTTACTGGTATTCCTAAATTTACAATAAAATCGCGTGTGCCTCCCGTAGAAATCATTGAAACATTCAAAGAATGCAGTGTCCGAACTATTTCTTCAAGATGATCCTTGTAATACACTGAAATAAGTGCCGTTTTAATTTTTTTCTCTTCCATAAATGGTGGGATTGAGTTATTTTTAGTAATATGCTGTGGCAAACCAATTCACTAACCTGATAATCTCTTTTAAAGTTCCTAGCCAAGATATTAATTTTTTAAGAAAATAGATAACGCTTTCTTATCTTTGTTTGCCACAAACAGACTCCAGCATGCGATGGTTGTATATCTTTAATGAGAGCCTTCAATCAGCTTACCGTACGATAATTCTGAATAAGCTGCGGACCATCCTGTCGCTGATAGGTGTCACGATCGGTATTTTTTCAATTATTTCGGTTTTTGCCGTTCTCGATTCAATGAAAGCAAATATTCAGGCCTCGGTGGATTCCTTTGGAAGCGATGTGGTATTTATTGAAAAATGGCCATGGACCCCGGAACCGGGTCAGGAATTTGCATGGTGGGAATATCTGAACCGTCCGACTACTACCCTTCGTGAGTATCTGGAAGTGAAAAGCCGGATGAAAGATGTGAAAACCGTATCGTTCACCGCAGGCATTCAAACAGAGGTTCAATACCTCGACAACAGCGCCGATAACATGATACTTTGGGGAGTCACTGAGGAATTTGAACAGGTGAGGAGCTTTGACATCGCACAGGGAAGATTCTTATCGGGTTTTGAAATCAACTCGGGCAAAAGTTTTTGCATTATCGGAAATACAATTGCCGAGGAATTATATAAAGATTTGAATCCACTGGGAAAAACAATCAGGGTACAGGGAAGGGATATCACCATCATTGGCATTTTCACAAAAGAAGGTAAATCAATTCTCGGTGGCGGCAGCATGGACAAGGTGGTCCTTATCCCGGTGCGATATATGGCAGGTTTGGTTGATCTGAAGGACGAACGCAGCAACCCACAGATCTGGGTGAAGGCTGCCAGGGGAATGTCCGTGGTTGAAATGAAGGAAGAAATACGACAGACAATGCGGTCAATCAGGCGACTGAGCCCAAGGTTAAAGGATAATTTTGCCCTGAATGAAACCAGTCTGCTCAGTGCCGGTATTGAAGATATCTTTAAGGTAGTGAATGTGGCCGGATGGTTTATCGGAATATTTGCCGTACTGGTGGGAGCGTTCGGAATTGCCAATATCATGTTTGTATCCGTAAAGGAAAGAACCAGTATCATCGGAATTCAAAAAGCGCTGGGTGCGAAAAGCTATTATATAATCCTGGAAGTGCTGTATGAATCTATTTTGCTTTCACTGGTAGGTGGATTACTCGGACTTCTTCTAATTTTTGCGGGAACACTGATTGCCCGCGCTCAGGATTTCAATATTACTCTCAGTTCAGGAAATATTATTCTTGGAATTTTCATCAGCACAACGGTGGGACTCATTGCAGGCCTGATGCCCGCATTTTCTGCAGCCCGGCTGAATCCTGTCAAAGCAATTGCCAGCACTTTCTAGTGACAAGTGACGAGTGACGAGTGACAAGGAAGAAGGAACCACTCAGGGATTTTCTTTCGGTAAAAAAGAGTAACTATGAAGAATTAATCCCGTTAGGGATTCTCTATCGGTAGTAAAAAGAGAAGATGAAATATAATCTCATCAGCGATTTCCTATCAGTAGAAGTATTTGCAATTTACGATTTACGATTTACGATTGCGATTGTATTATAAATATTGCCTGAAATTTGATAAATTCAAAGGTTTTGGAAACCTTTGACCTTTATAAATCATCTTATTTAATACCGGTTTCTAAATCATAAGCGTTCTATGAGCTGCCGTCAAAAATTCTTCATGCTGATAAGCCTGGCCATTTTATCAACGCCAGGCAATTCCCAGAAAAGATCTGACCCGGGCTTACTCACAATTGACCGGATTTTTAATTCACAGGAATTTCAAAAGCAGTATCCACCGGAAATTCAATGGATCAATGGCGGTGATTCATATTTAGTCAATGAACCTTCAGCAAAAGATCCATCATGGGAAGACCTTGTGAAATATGAAACTGCATCACAATTGCGAAGCATTTATGTTCCGGCCGAACGCCTCATTCCCGAAGGAGGTTCCACACCACTGGGCATTGAGAACTTTACCCTTTCCCCGGATGAATCAAAAGTGCTTGTTTTCACAAACAGCAGCCGGGTATGGAGAAGTAATTCAAAGGGTGATTACTGGATCTATGATCTCGCAACAAAAAAACTGAAAAAGATCGGTGCGAAATTCCCGTCTTCTTCGCTGATGTTCGCCAAGTTTTCAAATGATAACCGCTATGTTGCCTATGTACATGGCTTTAACATTTATGCTGAAGATTTTGAAACCGGTGCGATCAGGCAGTTAACTTCAGACAGGTCCAGTACTATGATCAATGGCACTTTCGACTGGGTTTATGAAGAAGAATTCGGCTGCCGCGACGGATTCCGATGGAACAGGACCGGGGATTACATTGCCTTCTGGCACCTGGATGCTTCCACCACAGGAACCTATTACATGCTTAACACGACAGATTCAATTTACTCACGTCCCATACCTCTTCAATATCCAAAGGTCGGACAACCTCCGTCAGCAACCAGGGTAGGCGTCATTCATCTATCTGATGGTAAGATTACCTGGATACCTGTTCCCGGTGGCGAAACAGCAAATTACCTGCCCCGCATGCAGTGGATCAATGACAATCAGCTTTTGGTTCAGCAGGTCAATCGCAGGCAGGATACCCTGAAATTCTTTGTTTATGATGTAATCCAGGGTAAAATAAATAAAATATATCAGGAGTATAATAATACCTGGGTTGATATTACTGTTTCTGACATAACATCAGATGCCTGGGAAATGGAAAATCTTCCAATCGTTGATAAAGGTCAGGCTGTATTAAGAATGGCGGAAATCGGCGAATGGCGACATCTATATAAAATTAACCTGGCCAATGGAAATGCCACCGACCTTACCCCCGGAAAATACGATGTGGCCCGGTATTATACAGCAACTGAAAAGTATGTCTATTTCAATGCTTCCCCAAAAAACAGCACTCAACGGTATTTGTACAGGGTCTCCCTCACCGGAAAAGGGGACACTCTGCGCGTTACACCGCACGACATGAACGGATTGAACAAATATAACGTTTCACCCAACAGCCGGTATGCAGTCCACACCTTTTCCAATTCAGTTACTCCACCGGTTGTAAGCCTCATTAGTCTTCCCGAACAGAAGATCATAAAAACGCTGGTGGACAATGCTGTCTTAAAAAAACACCTCGCTTCCCTGAAACCTGTCTCAACTTCATTTTTTACAGTAACCACAGCGGACGGCGTTACCATGGACGGCAAGATGATCAAACCACTGAACATTTCACCTGACAAAAAGTATCCGGTTCTGTTTTACGTATATGGTGAGCCCTGGGAGCAGGCTGCCCCTGACAACTGGGACAATTTATGGCACACCATGCTTGCGCAACAGGAATATATTGTAATTGCCATCGATAACCGGGGAACCCCCTGCCTCAAGGGAAATGCCTGGAGAAAAGACATTTACAGAAAATTTGGAATAGTCAACGCAAGGGATCAGGCTATGGCGGCTAAGGAAATTATGAAATGGGATTTTGTCGATACCTCCCGTATTGCAGTCTGGGGATGGAGCGGTGGCGGAAGCATGACGCTGAACCTGATGTTCCGCTACCCGTCAATTTACAAAACCGGACTATCCGTGGCAGCTGTTTCCAATCAGCTCACATACGACAATGTTTATACAGAACGGTACATGGGACTTCCCCAGGAAAATCCCGAAGATTATAAGCAAAGTTCTCCCATAACCTATGCCGGAAATCTGAAAGGGAATTTACTGATTGTGCACGGTACCGGTGATGATAATGTACATTACCAGAATGCTGAAATGCTTATCAACGAGCTGATCAGGAAAAACAAACAATTTACTATGATGTCGTACCCTAACCGGTCACATAACATCAATGAGGGTCGCAACACAACGGTTCATCTTTATACCCTGCTGACAAATTTCCTGATGAAAAACTGCCCTCCAGGAGCCAGTTAAACGGTATCCGGTAATCTGTAATCAGCATCTCCTGGTTTTGGATCATTCAATATTTTTTCCTAACTTATTTCGTTTTTAAAATTGAAAATTCAAAACCAGGAGACCCATGGACCCGAAAATCATTCATCTTTATGATGATTACAAACATGGCGGAATGGACCGCCGTGATTTTCTTCGTAAACTGACCCTGTATGCCGGCAGCACTGCGGCCGCCCTTACACTTGTTTCCTTCCTCGAGGAAAATAATGCCGTTACCACCACACCCCGTGATGGCGATAACAAGATTTACAGTGATATGATCACCTATCCGGGTGAAACCGGTGACATGAAAGCTTATTTGTCCAGACCTTTGGAAGAGAAAAAGTATCCGGCTGTAATTGTAATTCATGAAAACAGGGGACTTCAGCCACACATCCAGGATGTGACAAGACGTTTGGCCAAAGAAGGATTTCTTGCCCTTGCCCCGGATGCGCTGTCTCCACTAGGCGGCACGCCGGAAAATGATCCGGACAAGGCTCGGACCATGATCGGGGAATTGGATAGTGCAAAGACTACTAAAAATATTGTAGCTGCAGTAAAATACCTCGAAACAAATCCTTTGTCGACGGGTAAGGTTGGATGTACAGGATTTTGCTGGGGAGGAGGCATGACCAGCCAGGTGGCTGTAAATGCGCCTACACTGGCTGCGGCAGTTCCATATTACGGACGCCAGCCTTCACCTGAACAGGTACCCTCAATCAAGGCTCCCATCATGGCCCATTATGCTGAGAATGATCCGGGGATCAATGCAGGTATACCTGCTTTTGAGGAAGCATTGAAAAAAGCAGGAATCGAATACAAAATTTATACATATCCCGGCACAAGCCATGGTTTTAACAATGACACAAACCCTGAAAGGTATAATGCGGAAGCCGCTAAACTGGCGTGGGAGAGAACTGTGGAGTTTTTCAAATCAAAACTGAAGTAAGCGTCTAAGAATTTAACCGCCGAGGCCGCAGAGGCAAGCGCTGAGGGCGCTGAGAAATTAAAACTCATTGATCTCTGCGCATATCTTTGCGATCTCTGCGGTTACTTTTTACGGTTATATTCTCTTGAAACAGATTCCACAAATGGCCGGCAGTGGGTGAAAAATTTTTTATACCCGGCACACAGGTAATTTAAACCCGGTTCTCCTGCAGGCGTATGAATGAACCTGTTTTTCGGACATTCACCATTGCACATCATCAGTACTTCACAACCGACACAAAATTGTGGAAGTGAAAGCTTCGATAATCCGAAGGTTTTTTGTTGGTCATTTCCCAATAATTCCTTTAATGAAACTACCCCAATGTTTCCGATCCTGTGCGCGTCATCCACATAATGGTCGCACGAATAAAAATCACCGTTTCGCTCAACAACTGGCACACCACCGCAAACAGGTTTAAAAATACATAAGGTATGTTCCTGGTTAAATGCGGTGCGTAATGCTTCCTCAACGACCTGGATCTTTACTTTTCCAATATCCTGTTCAACCCATTCATCAAATATTATACACAGAAAAGCTCCAAAATCCTCCGAGCGCACGGAACGGTTTGAAACAACACCATTTTTCGAATTCAGATGCTCAACCAGGGGCAGAAAAGTCATCGTTTTTGCGCCCAGTTTTTTGAAATACCGGTAAATCAGCAAGGGATGTTGAACATTGTCAGCATTCAGCACACACAGGATTTCAGGATCAATTCCATGCAGTAATGCCAGGTCATATCCATGCAATACTTTTTTAAAAGATCCTTTCCCGTCGCTGGTTTTACGAAATTGGTTATGGAGTTCCTCTGGACCATCCATACTGATGCCCAGCCTGAAATTTTCCTCTGCAAAAAACCTGATCCACAACTCATCCAGAAGTGTTCCGTTGGTTTGAATCCCATTAATAATTGTGCAACCTTCAGGCTTCCATTTTTTTTGCAGGGCTACTGCCTTCCTGAAAAAATCCAGTCCGGCCATAAGTGGTTCACCGCCATGCCAGGAGAAGGGAATAACTGGTTCTTTGGAAGCTTCAATATGTTGCCGGATATAAAGTTCCAGCAAATCATCCTCCATTACGACCGGATTGTCCTTACTAAACAGCCGGCTCCTTCCAAGATAATAACAGTAACTGCACCGCAGATTGCATAACGGTCCTATCGGCTTGAGATATATCTGGAATTCGCAGGGGCTTATATGCATGGTGCGTTACATTCATTGTTTAAAGTCCAAGGAAAGTTAATAAAAGAATGCCAATGCAAAATCCTCACGCTGACGAATCTTTTACCCGTCAGAGTTTCTTACTTTGCCTGCTGATTTTCTCATAAGGTTTCTTAAGGGTGCCCTGAAAGAAAATAATGTCGTATATTTAAATAGACCAAATTTTTGAAAAAAAGTTATGACATATGAATAACCTATCCAGAAGACAATTCCTTAGGAAAAGCGCATTGGCTGCCGGAACAGCTATTGTTGCATCCCAACTCCCTGTCATGGGCAACATCGTATCCACTTCAGGAATTGTTAAACTTCCTGTCGGTTTTCAGGTATGGACAATCAAAGATCAATTGATAAATGATTTTGCCGGCACCCTGAGGAAGATGGAAGCACTGGGTTATAAAACGGTGGAAATGTGCTCTCCTCCCGGTTATGAATCATCAGGCTTTGGTCCGCTTATGGGCATGAAAGCAAAGGAAATGCGCTCCATTGTTGAAGATACAGGACTGCATCTTGAAAGTACACATTATGGCATGGATGAACTTGTGAATAACCTGGATGAAAGGATCGACTTTGCTTTAGAATCCGGACAGAAGCAGATGATTGTTTCCAGTTTCGGATTACCTGAACAAGCCATTATGAGTGACTGGATGAAGGCAGCAGACAAGCTGAACGAAATGGGTACAAAAATGAAGAAAGCGGGCATTCAGGCAGGATATCATAATCATCACATGGAATTTGAGAAACTGGATGGACAGCTTGTTTATGACGCCTTGCTTAAACAGTTGGATCCAAATTACGTGAAGATGCAGTTTCAGGTAGCTGTCATCAGTGTTGGATATAAAGCTGCTGATTATTTTAATAAATACCCGGGACGATTTATTTCAGCCCATCTTGCCGACTGGTCCCCTTCTGAGAACAAAAATGTTGCGATTGGCAAAGGGATCGTCGATTGGAAAGTATTTTTCTCGTCAGCCAACACCGGTGGATTAAAGAATATTTTCGTGGAAATGGAACCGGATACTTTTAAGGATAGTGCTTTGTATTTGAATAACTTATGACAGTGACAAGTTACAAGAGACGAGTAACAAGGGAAATAAGGAATATAATCCGGTTACCGGTATTCAACAATCAGGAGAACAGTCATGCAGTTTTTCACATTAGCACATTAGCACATTAATCTTCCATCTTCAATATTTCTTCTTCTTTTTGATACTTTTCAGCACCTTAATTGCTTCTTCAATATCGCTTGTGTGTACCTTGTTATTTTCAATATAGAAAGATACAATTTCCCTGATAGAACCTTTAAAATACCTTTTAAAAAGGGGGTTCACGTGCTTCCTGGAATAATTTGTTTTTGAAATCAACGGATAAAACTGGTAGGCCTTTCCATATTCCCTGTAAGCGACAAATCCCTTCTTTTCCAGTATTTTCAATACTGTTGCTATAGTCGTATAGGCTGGTTTCGGTTCATCAAATTCTTCCAGGATATCTTTAATAAAACCTTTCTCCAATTGCCAGAGAATGTGCATGATCTGTTCTTCTGCCCTTGTTAGTTTCATTTCACATTTGATAATTCTCAATCAAATATACTATGTTTTTAGTAATTATTACTATTTTTTTAGTAGATATTTGAACAGTTCCTGTAGTTTGTCGGTTAAATCATACCCCGACAGGTTTTTGCAATGATTATTCCGTTTTTATAAAGGAACAGGTTGGATGGGATAGACTGATAGCATACTTTTTTGCAGCAGCATTATTCCACTCCTGGAGTCCGGATAATTGATGCCCGCAGAGTTTATCATCACCAATAGCTTCATCCACCTGGCTTTGTTTTTATCCAGTGATACCCCACTTTGTCAAAACCTTTCAGGTCAAAAAATTAACATTCCAGGTTTGCAAAGTAATATTCACATCCGTTTTAATGAAGTGCATAAACAAAGGTTTCTAGTGGATGCTATTTGTATTTATACCGGCGCTTGCTTTAGTCAAAAATCAATTGAATTTCTTGACTTTAGCCTTGTTTTTTTGTAGCTTTTATTGATTTTCCTTAAGGTAAATAGTACCAATTCAAAAAGAGGATTGCTATGAAACCTATATGGACCCGCATTATGTTTGCTGTCCTGATTTCTTCCTGTGCGGCAAACAGAATTGACCACCTCACCACTCCTGATCAACTTTCAGAAATCAAATCCGGACATTTTAAGGGAAGTGAAATTGCCTGCGCATCTCCAGGGATTCACTACCCTGGCCATAATGACAAAGCTTTTCGTTCAGGACAATCTCCAAAGCACCGGCCTGCTGAACTGGCACTTCACAAATCACGGAAGACAAAAAACAACATTTCTTCGGCCAGGACAAGCAGAAAACAAGTAAAAAATATATTGCTGTATCGCGAACGCCTGGGTGAAAATATCGCCATGGACCTTCCTGAAATAAACCTTCCTGAAAAACAAAAACCCAATACACCAGCCTTTTCGCTAGTAACACTAAATCAAAAGGATAAAGATAAGACTGTTAGTAATAAATACCCGGCAAAAAACAGGATACCGGTTCTCATTCATATAAATCCAAATCAGCCAAAACTTCAACCATATCATAAATGGGAAAGCTTTATTTATTTAACAGTGATATTGGCCGGATTATTATCACTTACCGGATTTAGAATTACCCCTGATCTTGCCGGCAATATATCATATTGGGCAGCCCTGAATCCGCGGAAAAGCAGATTTATTATATCGGTCATCCAGATAATGACAGGTATGGCAGGATTAATAATAGGAATGAAACTTGCTTATATGGGAAATCATTTTTCCGATCTTTCAAAAAGTATTGTGGCTGCCACCTTTCTTACATCAGTACTATTGTACCCGGTAAGGAAATCACGAATAAGATTACTTAAACGCACCTATTTCAGACAAAAAATCCACGACCTGGTGTTATTTTTTTCAGGCTTGATGTTTATGGTCTATGCCGGCAACTCTTATTCTAAACAAATTAATTCGCTGACCAATCTAGGAGGTAAACAGGAGTTTAGGGATCAGCAGGAATATGTTCAACTGGAAAAAGATCAACCACATGATCCGACGGTATTTCTTCAGAACGCAAATCTGGAACAGGATAAACCTGCCACACCACCAAAGGATAGGTGGAACGTCGGGCTAAAGGCCTTTTTTACAGTACTGGCAGCTGTCCTGTTAGGATTTGGCGTCGCTGCATTGTCCTGTGAGCTTTCCTGTTCCGGTTTAAATGGATTGGCAATTATTGTGGCTATTTTGGGAGCCGCGCTTATTGCCTTCTTTTTATATTTCTCAATGAAGGCAATTTTTAATCCAAAACATAAGCGAACCAAAAGCCTTTCTCCGGCCTGATTCCAAGCTCCATTTTCAGCAAGGCACCCGGCCTACAAATTAAAATTCACACCCATCATAATATGTGGCATGAATTCAGGTTGGTAAATGGCCTTGTTGGCGTCCCTGTACTGGAAAGGAAGATCATTGTTCTGATTATCATTTTCGGCGTTAACATTGTCATTACCCGGGCTATAAGAAGTATCGTGCCCGGTTAAGGTACCCGGAACATAAAAATCCAGGCCATACCCGATAATTAACGAGATATTTTTCGACATACTGAAATAATGCTCAATTCCTGCGCCAATTCCCCACTGGTGGGAGGTTACGTCAAATACTTCATTTCCGCCCACATAATCGAAATGACCCTTGAAAGTGGAAAACCTCGGGCCAAAAACAATAAATGAATGCTCGATACCGAAAACCTGCCTGGGTCTTAGGAAATCCAATCTCATATCAAATGAACCGCCTTTTTTTTCGGGTTCACCATTGGTGGCATTATTGATAAATATACGACGGGCATCTGCGGCATTGCCAGGGTTCATGAAAGTATAACCCGCCCCAAAACGGAGCTCAAATGGAAATTCTCCTGGAAAATTAAATACAGTAAGATTTGCCTGAAAGCCGAATCCACGGGTGTAACCAGTCATAAATCCAGCCCGGGCTTTTAAAGGTGTCTTACTCTGTTCCTGACAGTATGAAATTGAATCCAGACATACAAGAATCACCGCAAAAGCCAAAAATTTTTCTGATGTTTTCATATTACAAATTATACCTAACGGGTTAATGAATAAGGATATATTTTATAACGAATAAATGCTTCCGATATTTTAGAGGATAATTTTTAATTCTCTGAATTAAAACCTGACAATTTAGCATCAAATAAAAAGCCCGGAAAATTTCCTGAAAGGTAGCATTAAGAATAACCCCCTAGCGAATGGGCCCGCTTTATGCTATTTTTGCGTCGGGGATGGATCCTGAACCGTTGATAATCTCCTGCACAATCCGGGTAACCGTTCTGAAATCAATTTTTCCTGTGCTCATCATAGGTAACTCCCTGATAATGATAAATTGTTTCGGAAGGGCAATGTTGGGTAACTCGGTTCCCATCTTTTTAAGAATCTCTGTTTTGTTTACTTCGATGGTGACTGTGGCAATAATAGATGCCCCCTTTTTCTCATCTGACACCTCAACAACACAGCAGGATACCCCGGTCGGAAGGTACTTTTCAAGCGTATTTTCAACCTTGACAAGAGAAACCATTTCCCCTCCCACCTTGACAAATCTTTTGAACCTGCCGGCGTGCCACAGGTAACCATCTTCATCCAGGTATCCCATATCCCCGGTATTGTACCAGCCATCTGCCAGTGATTCTGCAGTAAGTTCCGGATCATTATAATATCCCTTCATTACAAGGTCGCCTTTTACTAATATCTTACCCACTTCCCCGATACTGCATTCTTCTCCCGTCTCAAAATTCTCAATCCTCACCTGCACATTTGGAATGACCTTCCCAGTACTTCCGGGTCTGTTAAATTCATGTGAATTGACTGAAATAACCGGAGATGTCTCGGTGGCACCATATCCCTCGAGAAGCGTGACTCCATGCTTTTCCATATACCCATCCCTAAGTGTATCCGGACACTTATCTGCACCGGCTACCATTAACCTGAGCGTTTTAAAATCCCCGGGTTCGGATTTATGGAGATACCCCCAGAAAAAGCTTGGCGTTCCTACCATGATAGTGGGTTTTTCTTCCCGTGCAATCTGGCTGACAGTTAGAAAATCCAATGGATTCGCATAGGTCACCATTGTCATGCCGTAACAAAATGATACCCATAGATTTACCGTTAATCCAAATATATGGAAGAAGACAAGATTGGCCAGAATAATATCAGAATCACTGATGTGCACATAGTTACCAAAATTTTCTATGTTTGAGGCTATATTCCTGTGGCTCAACTGCACAGCTTTGGGATCTTTTTCACTTCCGCTCGTAAACAGGATGGCCGCTGTATCGTTTTCGTTGCCTTTATGAATAGTTTTCAGGAGAGTATTTACCGGCAGTTTTGTTTTTAAAGCTGCCTTAAGTTTATCTCCCAGGCTGACACCTTCCATGATGTCTTCAATCAATACCATCCCTTCAATTACCGGGCACCCGATCTTTTCCAGCAGTGCCCTGGAAGTTATAATTGTTTTGAATTTGCATTTTCTCTGTGCATATTTTGCATTGCCCTCCGCACCGGTGGAATAATTTATCATAACCGGTATCCTGCCGCTCATCAATGCTCCAACAGTAGCCAGCGCGCAACCTGCAGATGTTGGTATCATAATTCCAATAAAACCCGCATCGTACTTTTTAAATTTCGAACTCAGGATCAATGCTCCGATCAGGGCCCTGGAATAGGTAACACTTTTCTGCGTTGTTCTGTCGATGATTGCAAACTTCTGCGAGTGCTTCTTTGCCATCCGGACAAACTGCTGATGAAGTAACATAACGACAAGTTTTGGTTAAAATGGTTTTCTCCAGTTAGGCAATATAACGATTTATTTCAAATTAAATCATCCTCCCACAAAAATTGATCATTCAACATAACATTTCTCATCATTGTTCATTATTCCCTGACCCTGCTGTCGCGGTTCTTAAACACAGGGATTCTTTTGGTTCCGGCACTATTTATAACTAAAACCCATGGTACAAAAAAGATTCCAGCACAATTTGCATGGATGCAGAACTACACAACTGCAAAACTTTTTTCTTTCGCTGCAACCCTTTTATAATTATCTTGCCTTTACTATTAAAAATATTATCGTTGAGCTAAAATCATTTTCTATGAAAAATATACTATTTATACTTATGTTTTTGTCGCATGTTTTGACAGCAAAGGCACAGAATGTGCAGGATCTTTTCCGGCCTGATGTGCCGGTTACCTGGTATGGAATTGATTATTCCCATTGCAAACTGATCGGCAGTTTCGCTGAATTCGCCGATGCTGGTAGAAAAAGCACCTGGCAGATCAGGGATAGCTATTTCCCGAAATGGAATGCCATCATCATGCAAGAGCCTGCCAAATATGATGTAAGGGGAATGCTCAGAAGGGGTGATATGGGATTTGACCTGGAAATGATCACTAACATAAATGCTCAAACACCGCTTGCAGAAATGGAAGTTTTCATGCCCGGTAATATTCTCTGCGGAGAATCTCCAGTCATTTGTAAATCAATATGACTTTAAAGGCCAGCAAGGCATTGGCATTGTGTTTATAGCCGAATCGCTTAACAAGATAATGGATGAAGCATGGTACCATTTCGTGGCCATCGATATAAAAACAGGGAAGGTAATATTGCATGAAAGGATGAGGGGCCAGCCAAAGGGGGTTGGACTCCGCAATTACTGGGCCAATTCAATTCATTACGTTATTCGCAATATCCAGGAATATTATTACTGGGAATGGAAGAAAAGGTCAACTTCAGGCAATATTCAGATGTAACAAATTAGTTATGCGGTTCTGCAGTTCTGCAGTTATGCGGTTCTGCAGTTCTGCAGTCGTGCAGTCCCACTCTCTTCCAATCTCCCACTCTCTCAATCCTTCACTCGCTCCCTCAGGACACTCAGTTATCTCCCCTGACCTTTAAAATTGATTAAATTTGTTATCAGAAGTCTATATTTCAAATTATAAGCGCTGATCAATTTTCCCATCCGGCATTATGAGTTGAATTACTAATCCAAATAAAAAAATCATGGCAAATTTTAATCAGATTGCAACTTTAACCATTGATGACAATGGGGATGGTATCGGTATTGTCACGAATTTCGATATCGGTTTCAACCAGGGAGCCAATTCAATCATTGCGCATATAACCTGTGGAGTTAATTACGTCGATAATAGCCCGGTTTTTGCCTTTTTTATTTTCCGGCAGCCTAAAAAACTCAAGATTATTCTTGAAAATACTATCGATTCTTCCGGCCCGACAAGCCGGGAAATCGTGCTTGAGAATGCTGTTTGCACCGAATATTTCGAGAAGTATGATATGCAACACCAGGTGTTTGATAACGTAAACGATTTACTCGCTGTTATCACAGTAAAAGCAGATAGCGCCAACCTGGGTTCGGCAAGTCTCTCTACAAAATAGCAACTTCCTGTGAGGGGAAAACTATTGCGTTCATAATTCCCTGTGCAGCCCATTTGGGCCTCAACATCATTTGTTCGTCAATCCCCTGAGATCGTTCATCGGTTCAAGAACAATTGGCATCCACAAATAAACATCCGGGTGATCCTGTATTCGAGGTTCCCCTGTATACAGCCCTGATTGTATGTTTACCTTTACTGAGACTATGCATTGTGCCTAGTTTTATGTCAGTGACAAAATGATGTTCCTGAAAAAGATCCTTGGCTTTCTCCATTTTCTGATCATCCAGCGAAAAATCATAAATGCCGGCATCCCCGCGAGGCCATAAGCGTATATATACAAGATAATTCCCGCTTTCTGAAATTTCAAATGGCAGTAGTAATGATTCTCCTTCATGGTCAGGAATAAATTGCAAACCCTTTTTGTTCGTATATGAATTATCTTCATGTAAACGTACATCAGGAGGCAATTTGTCCGCCGGCATCTCATCAACCTGGATTAGTTTAAAAAGTGGCATCCTTTCACTGACTGGAGGAAACTCAGGAAAAGAGTTTGGCTCCCCCTGCTGATACCAGAATGCAACCGATGAGAAAATATCAGGACGTCTGTCGGTATAGGCCTGTGCAAGGCTATAGTCCTCAAAAAATAAATTTCCTTTGTGCTCAATGGTAAATCTGAGAGATTTTTCAAAAAAAACAGGATCTGTAACATGCCATCGTAGGCAGTTATATGGCTGCCGGCATTCATACCTTCCCAGATGGAAACTCCGTAATTGGGCCTGTTAACAACCCTGAATGCCCAGGCGTCGTTAAAATAATCCTCAGTCCCGGTTCCATGAAGCGTTGGAATTGAATCCCCATCTACATAAAACCGGTCATCACCTTCCCCAAACCAACCCGGATGGCTTGCCCTTACCGATAGTACCGTACCTGCATAATGTCCTTTCCCTTTGATATCAGCAATCAGATAATCACTGCCTGGTTTAACCGGATTCTCCTGGCGATATTGCGCATAGAAATAAGGAACATCCTCAGGAATATCCCTTTTCTCCCATTCAACATACCAATACAAACCCATGGATTCTGATGTTGATTCATTTGTAAGCGTGATCCTGGCCGACTTTCTGAACGGCATGGCCCAATAGGAATTGTATGCCCGGCCGAATGAAGAAGTGGATACCCGGGAACTATTTACATTTACCTGCATACCGTGTCCGGCAGCAAAAAAATCACCTAATGGAACTTCTACTGCGGGTTTTTCGCTTCCGTCCCAAAATATCCTGATTACCGCAGATCTTGGAAATCCACGTTCATTGCCGGATGCGGTAAACCAGATGTGGGTGATCCGTCCGGGACCTTCCAGGTCACCGAGTATACGGGTTTGTCCCGGATCAAGATTTCTGGCATCTGCATTGCCGTTTTTCCAAGCCCTATCGTAGCTCGATGCTCTTTGTGTAATTGCTCTGTAAGGATACTCCATGGAACCGGAGGGATAATCATCTCTAACCGATGATCTTTTACAGCTGGCCAGATTTATAAGAATCAGTGGGATCACCAAATAAATAAGTCTAAAGGTTTTCATAGTTCATTTATCTAATTCACCCTTAAAAATATAAATAACTCCTTGAAAAGCCCTTTTTTTTCCTGATTTCATCAAAAACTGGTTATTACCTGACTCCATCCTCCTTAATCCTCTTCCATCTCTCACCTCTCACCTCTCATTTCTTCCTTGTCCCTCGTCCCTTGTCCCTAACTCACCCCGCCCAACTCTCCCTGTCCAGGCTCCGGTACTGGATTGCCTCAGCCAGGTGATGAGGAAGGATGTCCGCGCTTTCTTCCAGATCGGCTATGGTTCGTGAGACCTTGATGATTCGGTCATAGGCCCGAGCCGAAAGCCCCAGCTTTTCCATGGCATTTTTGAGCAACAGGCTGCATTCCGCGCTGATATTGCAATGTTCCCGCATCAGGGCCGGTGTCAGCTGGGCATTGCTGTGAATGCCTTCATAATTCCGGAATCGTTCCGTCTGAATGTTCCGTGCCTTGGTCACCCGGTTCCTCACAGCTGTACTGGATTCCGAAGGACGCAATCCGGACAGTTTTTCAAAAGGTACCGGCACCACTTCAATATGGATATCAATCCGGTCAAGCAGCGGACCCGAGATCCGGTTCAGGTATTTTTGCACCACTCCGGATGAGCAAACACAGTCTTTTTCCGGGTGATTGTAAAATCCGCAGGGACATGGATTCATGGAGGCTACCAGCATAAAACTTGCCGGATATTGAATAGAAAATTTTGATCTTGAGATGGAAATGCAACTGATCTTCAAGGGGTTGCCGCATCACTTCAAGCACCGTTCTCTTGAATTCAGGCAATTCATCAAGAAACAAAACGCCATTATGAGCCAGCGATATTTCCCCAGGCTGTGGAAAGGATCCGCCCCCTACGAGGGCTACGTCAGAAATTGTATGGTGAGGACTTCGGAAAGGCCTGGAGGTCATCAGTGAAGCATCTTTGCCTATTTTGCCGGCCACGGAATGAATTTTAGTGGTTTCAAGGGCTTCATTGAGTGAAAGCGGGGGCAGTATCGAAGGAATCCGCTTGGCCAACATAGTCTTGCCACTGCCTGGAGGCCCGATCATCAGTAAATTATGGCTTCCGCTTGCCGCAATTTCAAGGGCACGCTTTACATTTTCCTGGCCTTTCACATCAATAAAAGTCTTCTCATAATCATTCCTGTTATTCAAAAATTCAGCACGGGTATCCACCACAGTAGGCTCAATTCTCAGTGCACCAGTCAGGAATCCACCGCCTCATTGATATGCCTGACACCAATCACTTCAAGATTATTAACAACCGCCGCTTCCCGGGCATTGTGAGAAGGGAGAATAAAACCCCTGAATCCGCGTCTTCGTGCTTCAATAGCAATGGGTAATACTCCCCTGAAGGGTTTTATGCTTCCATCAAGCGACAGTTCACCCATAATAATATAATTTTCAAGCTCGGCACTCAGGATCTGGCTGCTGGCTGAAAGAATGCCAATAGCAAGGGGAAGGTCATAGGCTGCTCCTTCTTTTTTCAGATCTGCCGGGGCCATGTTTACAATAACCCTTCGGCCGGGCATCCTGTAGTTGTTCGACTTAAAAGTGGATTCGATGCGGAACTGGCTTTCTTTTACGGCGCTGTCGGGCAACCCGACAAGGTAGAAGCTGGCACCCTGGATAATGTTTACTTCAATTGTAATTATAGCGGCGTTTACGCCATATACCGCGCCACCAAATGTTTTAATGAGCATGGGAGTAACGTATTAATTGCCAGAAACGGTTTTACCCTGCTAAGCTCCTCTTCCGATAACCTGCATTAAATTTACAATTTTTGCAGGCAACACCCAAAAATAATTAGAATTCTTTTCCGGGTTTCTTACGAAAAAAGGGAAGGCATCCTGGATGAACCTTCCCTTCTATATCTGAAAGATAATTAACCGTTACTCATAAACCCGGTTCCTGTAAATCCGTCCGGATATTTAGCTGTTTATAGTGCCGGTATCCACAGCCTGGAAAAAATGCGTAGCACCTATGGTTTTTAATGGTCCATACATGGGTTGCATTGGCCTTAAAATTATGACCGGTAGCTTTGTTCTTTCCCATATAATGCCCTACCATAACTACTTTATCCTCCGTACCGAATACCTGGTCCACTGAAATATGGAAACCTTCAAAGTAGACCGGGAGATTCATGAAAACATTTTTTACTATGGCATCAATTCCTCTGAAAACACTTTCGTCCTTAATAAATGGCATGCCCTTGCATTCATTCCATTCAATCGCCGGGTCAAATACAGCTAATACATCATTCACATTCCCTGTGGCAAAATCAGAATATGCCTGTTTAACCAGGTCTACATTGGTCATAATGGCGGTTGTTCATAATGGCGGCTTTAATGATAATAATACTAAAATTCATGGACAGGGACAACAATGCTGATCAGGAAAAGTTATTTCCCTGGTTTACAAACATGAAATCATTAAAAAAAAAGGAGGAGCTCAACTGCCCAGTATCGCCAGATGCTCATTCACCTGGTCGAAATTGGCCATGGCTACCGGCTGAGGCAATATAGGGCTGTGATATGACCCACTTTACCGCCTCGGCGTAACTCGCTTCAACACCCGGTGACGGGGAATATTTGTCCCCGGAACAGGTTTTAATGGCAATCGCACCCGTTCCTTTCCCGGCGGCTTCCGTGAGAACGGAAATCAGTTTATTATGGTCCCATTCCGCAAATTCCCCTGTGATGGAATGGATCAGCGATCCCTTGTGATTAAAGGGTACCATCAATACATCGTAAAATAGTTCCCGGTTATTCCTTTCGGGAAGATTCATAGAATCATTATGCGTCGAAAAACCGTGTGCCTTTATGACGCCCGAACTTTTCATTTCCAGAGTAAAACTTCATTACCTCCGGATGGAATAGCAGCTTTTCATCGGATGCGCTGTGATACAACAGGATATCGATATAATCTGTATTAAGGGCTTTAGGCTTTCTTCAAGCTTGCGGTGCAATACGCCGCGGATTTCTCCGGCCACCTTCCTCTTGTTTCCCCAGGATGGCAATTCGTGTTTTTCAAGCCTTACCTTCGACTGGATGACCACCCTGCCCCGGATTCCTGAAACCGCCCTGCCGACAAGCCTCTCATTGTTTCCGTTGGCGTAGGAGCGGCCTGTGTCGAGATAATTGATCCCCTTTTCCACGACATACCTGATCAGCGATTCTTCATTGGTGCGTGTTGCGCCAAAACAAATGGGACCAACCATTATCCCGGTTTTACCAATACTTCGCTTTTTGAAAATATCGTCATGACTTCTGAACGGCGCCCCTGACATCAGCTTTATTCCGGCCAGTGTAGCCATTACGGTGGACAGAAATTTCTTGCGGCTTATCGATTCATCTTTTTTCTTTCGTTCAAAACGCGGGAACTGTGAGCAATGGTTATAAGAGGTAAATCAGCCTAAATTAAACATAATCTGCGCCCTTTTATTTTTTAGGTCCAATTCCTTGATTTCATATGAATAGCGGGTATAATATATCATCGGCTCAAGTCTCAACCCTTCAGACAATTTAATGTCATACGCCAATGCCCCCTCCGAAGCCGAGTTTCCGTGATGAATATTTTGTATCACCAACAGGGAAAAAGGTATCGTCATAATTAATTTCGCTCTTTCCGGGGCCCCAGATAAACCGGGCCTCTGCAAAAAAGGGCGAATTGAAATAGAACCTCACCAGGGGATTCAGAGTAATGGTTTTGGATTTTAGAATTCGTAATACCCCTCTGAAGTTATTTTTTCTATCGAAAAATCAAAGTCGATTCCAGCCATAAAATTCGTTGTGAAAAAATATCCGAAAACAGGTGCACCGGAGAAGCTCACGGTTTTGCTTTTCATTCGATCTTCGGAACCAGACATGCCATCATCATCGGAGGAATAGCTGAAACCCATCTTCCCACCGATAAGAAATTTTCGGGTTGCCCGATCATTGGGATGTTAAATAAAAGGAAAAAAGCTACAGGAGGGAAATCGTTTTAAACATAAAAATAGTCTTTAGTTATTAATGTGAATTCTTTATCCGTAAATGATATGCGCATAAGGACCCGCCAAAGTGACTACTTTACAATTACTTTTTCCATAATACTTTATTTATCCTGCGGTTACGCTGTAGGTTTCATATTTTTTGAATGACATACGACCATAAAGATTAAGTAATTACTATATTTAAAGTAATGCAGTTTTACGGATTACACAACTAAATACTGATTTATGAAAACGAAACTGATTTTTCTGTACGTATTTATCAGCTGTATCACGGTTGTTTCATGTCATAAGGACGATGATGAAGCTTTGCCCGAGGAATATATAAAGGTAAATATAAAGGGAACAAATGATGATGGTATTTACCTTAAATGAATCCTTTATTTTGCCCGAAGAAAATGATAAATGGTCTCTGATATGATTGAAGAAAATTACATAGCAATGCATTGTGATACTAGTTCATTATAATATTGCCGGAATGACAAATAAGATTCAAAGTTACGTAACAGCCTTATTATCAATTTTCGGCATCTCAGATATGACCTTTCACCAGTAGTTATTTTATGGAATGGATTATTCCAAAGTCATTCATAATAAAAAAGTGTTATTGATAAATGAATTAAACTTTGGGGAGAGTCCATAACCCTAATACATATTATAAACCTGGGAACCATACAATGAAACGACCCATTTTGTGAAAAGCGGATTTCAAATTTGACCTGGGAGGCTTGAAACCTTCCGTTACTTCCTTGAAGGAATATACTTTTCCGCCGTAAATATAGGTATAGTCAGGCGAATCATAAGGACGAACCGGCAATCAGATCCATGTTGGCTTCCCGGGCTCCCCCTAGAAATTCATTCACCACAGGTTTTACCTCGCTGATCACCTTTTCTTTTTGGGAATCAGATAAAGGCTTGTTGTTCGTTCCGCATGAAAAACAAATAACAAGCAATAAAAACAGGATTGGCTGTGTTTTCATTGGATTTTGGTTTTGTTTAGTGTATAAAAATTGCATTAGTTTTTAATACAGTAATTTACAAAACCAATAACCCAAAGTCAAGTAACATCCTAAATCTGCCGATGTGCCAATGTGTAATGCGCCAATGTGCTGAACACGGCCGCAAAACTGCATAACTGTCCCGAAGGCATGCCTTCGGCAATAACTTTCATCTCTTCTTTCTCCTTCCCAGCTTTTCCTTTCGTACTGCGCGTCTTTCTGCATCCCTGAGCCACCCGCATCCGCACTGGCTGATATCGAAACGATCCTGACAGCCGAAATGCAGGTTCACCCCAAACCGCACATTGACATTTTTTGCACTCATAGGCCAGATGAACCCCAGGATGTTATCACTTACAAGGTAAAATTGCATGGGCGAACGCCCATACGCCAGGCCGAATCCCACGTTGCTGAAGCTCCGGTTCATATAGGACCAGCTCAGGCTGGCCTCCATGTTTTTTAACGGCCGGGTTATCAGGGATGCGGTGACCGAAGTCTGTATTTTTACGGGCAGAAACCGGTTATACAGCACCAGGTTTCCATCGAACCTGTCATTGAGTTTATAGGTTGCCCCCAGGTAAAGCCGCGGATCAAGAAAAAATACATACGAATGATAGCCCAGATCCGCCTCGATATTGGCATTCAGGGCATCAAAAACATCCCATAAAAACCGGTCGGCGATCATGGAATCGCTCCCGGTCCTGTGTACAGGTAATCACCCTTCAGTGAGTAATTCGTCAGGTTGCTTCGATACCAGATCAGTCCCAGGTCAAGCAGGCTTCCCGAAAAGGTCAGTTTGCTGCTGTATTGATAGATAAACCCTAAGTCAACTGCAAACCCGGGTTTTTCCTGTTTAAAGCATAGCCGGAAAGACTGTCCCCGTACCGGTGATTAAACCGGTAAGTGCCGTTGCCGTCAACGGCCATTGAATAGGGCAGTGAGCTGTTAAACCCGCCGTCCGTTTCAAACGCCAGGTCGAGCGTGTTCTCCTGCGTAAACATCCGTATATCGGTTGAGCCGGTTGTAACATTCAGCTTGCCGAAAAGAAGCTTTGCCTTGGCGCCCCGGGTAAGTGCGTTATTTTTCACTTTTGACACGCCGATGGCAAATTCCCTTACATGGTTATAGAACACTCCGGTTCCCTTCAGATTGATCCATTGCCCTTCAAATTGCGTGTTTCCCTTCAGGGCAAAAGTTACCAGGTCCCTGGAATATAAGGATGCCAGATTGTCTTTTTCCTGGATTGTGAACGTAAAGTAGTAATCCTCTTTCTGTATTCCCACTGCCAGGATGGTGGTATGCACCTCGGAGGTCATTATGTTTTTCTCGGCCAGCCTGGTCACCACGCCGTCAGCATCAAGGGTGTACCCGCCGGCTTCTTTGTTCAAAAGCTGGTTGGCGGTGAACCCGCTGTTCGAACCATGCAAATGTATGGAGGAAATCACCGGCACACCGATGAAAAGCTTGCAATTATTCTGTACGGCAGGATTGATAAAATTCGATTCCGGCAAGGAATGCATGAAAAACAAGGTGTTGCTTTGTTGGGCCTGCAGTTCCGAACAGACCAGGGAAAGGATTAGCCAGGACAGGTTTCTGATCAGATTAGACATGGCCGGATCGATTACAACTCACTTGTGTTAAATAACAATTCAATCCTTGCCCCGATATGAAGGTTAAGGGTGTACTCATGAAAAAATTTCACCAACCGGATATCCGGTCTTGTCAGGTACATCCGGCTTTCTACCCTTATTCCCCGGATGGTGGATAATTTGTCGTTGAAATCCTCCGGCATGGCAATAGTCAACAGGGTTGTGAATGGCTCCGTCACAAGGCCTTCGCTATTCACCAGGGCAGGGTTGATCACGCGGGGTCCGTTTATGAATGCAGAATCAACTTTTACAGAACCCGCCATGAAATATACCTGTGCGACTGCAGAAACAGGGTATCCGTTAGTGATAAGGATAACAAACTCAACGGATTTCACCTTCCCCGAAGGATCTTCGATCAGGTTAAAATTCAGGGAATCCGAGTAGGATATATCGACATAGGTTCATTTATTGGATACAGGATCCCCTCGTAATAAAGCGAATCCCCCGAAGACGGACCTAAAACATCAAGTGATTCTAAGTAGTCATTGATATCGGCATCGTATGATCCGACGGGTACGGAATAGCGTGAGTTTATCTCCACGGAATCGGATATATTCAGGATGTCCTTGTCAATGCACGAAACTGCCAGCAGAAGCAGCCCCATCGCGAAGGCATATATTCTTATCCGTACCATCTGATTTTACCGGGTAATTTTTGAATACCCTGAAAGTTACTTAAATATTTAATTCTATATAATGAATGAGCGAATGTATCACCTTAATATGAATTTCCTGGGTCCGGTCGGAAAAGGCTGTTTTCGGGGCACGGATCTCCACATCGCAGAGTGCGGCAAGCCTACCTCCTTCCTTTCCGGTGAGTCCGACTATTTTCATACCCCTCGTTTTTGCCTCCGAAGCTGCCAACACCACATTTTCAGAATTTCCGCTGGTGCTGATCGCCAGGAGCACATCTCCGGGCTGCCCCAACGCTTCAACATACCGCGAAAATATATGTTCAAATCCATAATCATTTGCCGTGCAGGTCAGATGAGCCGGATCGGAAATGGATACGGCGGCTATCGGCCGTCTGGAATGCCGGAATTGTCCCGTCAGTTCCTCTGCAAAATGCATGGCATCGCACATGGATCCGCCATTTCCGCAGGATATGATCTTATGTCCCTCCTGCAGGGCTTTCACCATAAGCAACGCGGCATTTTCAATCCGGTTGAAATGATTCTCATCCGCAATAAAAGAATCCAGCACATGCTTTGCTTCCAGAAATTCCTGCCTGATCAAGTTCATGTCTTTATTATTTAACGTTGTAAGTTGCTGTTTATGGTTGCGAAGATAAATCTTCTTCGTCATTCATTTCATCGCCTGAATTTCGGGAAGGTATTGATTGATCTCTTCGCGCGGCAAAGACTCTACATCCCGTAACCGGCGCTGTATGGCTTTTGTCCGTTGCCCGACAAGCTCATCCAGCTGATTGGTGGCAGTGTGCAGGTTTTTTTGCGCCTTTTCAAGCAGTCCGCCGAATTTGCCGAATTCGCTTTTGATGGCCCCGAGTACCTTCCACACCTCGCTGCTGCGTTTCTGTATCGCCAGTGTCTTGAATCCCATCTGAAGGCTGTTCAGGATAGCTGCCAGCGTGGTGGGACCTGTCACCATGATGCCATATTCCCGCTGCAGCTGTTCCATAAGGTTTGTGCGCCGGATGACCTCGGCAAACAATCCTTCAAAGGGAAGGAAAAGTATCGCGAATTCCGTTGTATTCGGAGGATCAATGTATTTTTCCCGGATATCCCGGGCCATTTTACGGATCACCGCATCCAGGTTCCTGCTGGCGGTTTCAATGGCTTCCGGGTCTGCCAGTTCATATGCCTCCGTAAGATGGTGATATGCCTCCTGCGGAAACTTGGCATCGATGGGCAGGTATACAAATCCGTTTTCATCTTCCTTGCCGGGAAGCCGGATGGCGAATTCCACCACCTCCGCCGAACCTTTTTTGGTTTTCACATTGGCCTCGTATTGCTCGGTGCCAATACCTGTTCAAGCAACATTTCAAGCCTTACCTCACCCAGGCCACCCCGCATTTTCACATTGCTCAGCACTTTTTTCAATCCGCCTACATCCTGTGCGAGGGTCTGCATTTCTCCCAATCCCTTTTGCACGCTTTCGAGCTGGCGGCTGACAAGGTCGAATGACTGCCCGATGCGCTCATTCAGTGTTTTCTGAAGTTTTTCCTCCACCATTTCGCGCATTAACTCCAGTTTCCGGGCTGTATCGGCGATCAGCTCGTTTTGCCGCGATTCCAGCGCGCCGAATCGTTCCTTCAACTGTTCCCTGTTTGAATCTGTAATGACCTTCAGCTGGTCATGCTGTGATGTTGAAATGGAATTCAGTGTTTCAAGGAATGAAGACTGAAACCGGTCCAATGTATTGCCAAGCTCATGCCGGTTGGCCTTCACTTCTTCGCGAATCGCATATTCAAGCTGGCTCGTGCTTTTCTCAAGCCTGTCAAGCCTGAATTCCAGGTCTCCCGGCAATTTTTTCGGCCCGGGCCTGAACTGAAGCAGCAATATCAGCAACGCTACAACCAGAATTGCCGCTAATAAATATATCTCCATCTACAAGGGTCTCTTCAATGAACATGATTTTGTCCATTATGCGATTGATATTAGTACAATTGTTCTAATTTTATGAATACATCCTGACCTCTAAAGATAAGAAATAATACCCTAACCATTAATAAATGCTATCCAAATGAAAGTCAATCCATCACGCAGAAAGTTCATCCGGCAACTGGGAAGCTCTTCGCTGTTGCTCGCCGCCGGCACCTTAAAAACCCTGGCCGCAGATGAAAAAAATGAAGAACGGATCATCGCCTATACAAAAAAAATCGGTCCGAATGACAAGATTCGAATAGCAACCATTGGCATGGGAATTATGGGACATGCCGATTCTGATTCAGCCCTCAAGGTTCCCGGTGTGGAACTGGTGGCTGTTTCCGATCTTATACCGGCCGCCTGGAAAGGGCAAAGGAAAAATACGGAAATAACGTATATACAACCCGGGACTACCGTGAGCTGCTGCAACGAAAAGACATCGATGCCATAATTGTTGCCACAAGCGATAACTGGCATGCCCGCATCACAATCGAAGCCCTGAACAGCGGAAAAGCAGTATATTGCGAAAAACCGGTGGTTCAGAAAATAGCCGACGGCCTGCCCGTGATCGAGGCGCAACAGAAAACCAAAAAGCCGATGCAGGTGGGAAGTCAGCGGGTCAGCAGCATTGTATACCGCAAGGCCAAGGAACTTTATAAAGGGGGTGCAATCGGACAGCTCAACTGTATCGAAGCTTCCTTCGACAGGCAGGATGCCCTCGGCGCATGGGAATATACCCAGCCTACCGACGGATCTGCCACAACCGTCGATTGGGACCGGTATATTGAGGGTACGACAAAAATCCCCTATGATGCGAAAAAGTTCTTCTGGTGGAGAAATTACAAGGATTTCGGTACCGGGGTTGCCGGTGACCTTTTTGTTCACCTGCTTTCCGGAATTCATCTCATGACGGATTCCTTCGGACCGCAGAAAATTTTTGCTTCCGGACAGCTTTGCTACTGGAAAGATGGCCGCGATGTACCCGACGTGATGACCGGCATTATGGAATATCCCGAAACAAAAGAACATCCTGCATTCCAGGTGATGCTGCGGGTTAATTTTGTCAGCGGTCTCGGTGACAAGGGACTTACCCGGTTTATCGGCAGTGAAGGTGCCATTGAAATGGTGGATAACGGATTCAACCTTACGCACAGCATCATGTCAAAGGCTCCCGGAATAGGCGGCTGGGATGCTTTCAATACCTATCCTGCCAAAATGCAGGAAGAACTGAAGAAACAGTATAACCAGAAATATACCCGGAAGAACAGCAAAAGGCCGGTTGTTGCCCCGGTAAGCTATGTCGCACCCGAGGAGTATGATGAACATATTGAACATTTCATCAACTTCTTTGATGGCGTACGGGAAAACAAACCGCTCGTTGAAGGGCCGGAATTTGCATTCAGGGCAGCAGCACCGTGTCTTGCCTGTAACGACAGCTATTTCCAGAAGAAAATCATCAACTGGGACCCGGTGAAAATGAAGGTTGTGTAAGGGAATTTGTCTTCTCATTCTACCGGATAATCGTCAGAGTTACAAGGGGAATGCCTTGTCTCTACATGTTTTACCATCGGGAAGGCAAACGTTACCCTTTAATCGTTTTCGTTGCCTCATCCCAGAATACCTGTTTCTGGCGGAAATACGATTCATTGGCCATGTGACAGGCAATGGCGGCATGGTTGCCAAATACGGCATCCTGCACAACAGGTTTGCGGGTTTTTACCGCCTGGAAGAAGTTGTATAAATGCGGTACCATGTCATCATAATCATGACCGCGCCAGGAAGTCTGGTCAAACAAGGGTTCCTTGCCAACGGGCGGTATGTTGTTTTCCCTCCATTTGCGCAAGTACTCATCCCGCATGGCCTGCGGAAATCCGGAAACATAATAGCTCGGCGCAAGATCTATTCCGGGTTGCGGAGAAAGCTGCATGTTAAATTCCTGGAGGTCGAGGATACCCTTGGGTCCCATGAAACGGGCCAGCTCAACGGATTCCGTGCCAAGTCCCAACCTTACATACACAGGAACACCATGGTAATCGAATAATACCGTATGCAGGTCAGGCATATTACGGCCATCCTTAAACCTGAAAATTCCGCCCAGCGATTGTGCTGACCTGGGAATTTCATTCCATCCCAGGGTATACATCATTCCACTTATCAAATGTACCATCAGGTCACCTCCTACACCGGTACCATATTCCTTCCAGCAGCGCCAGCGTGTAAAATGCAGCTCATTGAACGGGATTTGCGGGGCTGTGCCCAGCCAGGTTTTCCAATCGAGGGTGGCAGGTGACAGATCTGTCGGAGGAGGATACTGCCATGCACCGGTCGGATCATTTCGGCCCAGCGTAAGTTCAACATTTTCTACCTCACCGATCGCGCCCGAACTGTATAATTCCCTTGCCTTTTCACAAAGCACGGAACTCACACGCTGTGATCCGATCTGCACAATGCGGTTATACTTTTTGGCGGCATCCACCATTTCAAAACCATCTGCAACAGTATGCGACATAGGCTTTTCACAGTATACGTCCTTTCCGGCAGCACAGCAGTCAACCACTACCTGTTTATGCCAATGATCCGGCACTGCAGCGATGATACAATCGATATCTTTCCGGTTGAGCAGGTCTTTGTAATTCCGGGTGGTGAAAAGGTCCGGATTGCCCGTTATTTCCTTTGCGAGCGTATGGCGTCCATCATAAAGATCAGCAGCACCAGCACATTCCATACCGGGAAGAGACAAAGCACCCGTCAAAAGACCGGATCCCTGCATGCCCACCCCAATAATTCCAAATCGCATTGTATCGCCCGGTGCGGTTTTCTTTCACCGGTTTATAGGCGGGATGTGCATCCAGTTGTATGTTACCGGCAGCCATAAGGCCCCCTGTTGCCAGGGCGCCTGTCTGCAGAAATTTCCGGCGGCTTAGTTCGTTTTTCATGGTTTCGCTGGTTATGTTCACTAATTTTTAACCAACGGTTTTATTTCCACTTTACGGAAAAATACCACATCTTCCTTGCCATGGTTCTGCAGGCCGAAGTATCCTGAATCAGGTCTTGGGCCCCTCTGGGGTTCGAAATCGAATTTCCGCTCGGGAACAGGATCTCCTTCCCTGAAATCGGTAACCTTCACGCCGTTTACAAATACAATCACACGGGGTCCATCGAGGGTGATCTCCGTTGTATTCCATTCTTTGCCGGGTTTGCCGGGTTTTGCCAGTGGTTTTGTAAGTGAGTAAAGGGTTCCGGTATAATGAGTATCATCTTCGTCCGACAGTTCCGGCTTGTTGTCAATCTGGCATTCGTAGCCATAATGGACAGGCATCCATTCTTCACGCGGTTCGAGGGGTACTTTGATAAATATTCCCGCATTGCTGTTTTCTTTCTGCATCTGCCATTCAACAAGCAGCTTGCAATTGCCGATCTTTCCACCGGTCCAGTAGAGCATTCCCATGCCTCCCTGGGTTTTGATGAGGCTGTCCTCAACGATCATGTCACCGGGTCCCACATGCTTCCATCCGGTAAGATCAACCCCGTTGAACAACGGTTTCCAGTTGGTATCAACTGCCTCTTTTAGCGGTTCGGTTGTCGAAACTTCCTGCTTTGCGGCCGGTTTACACGACGAGACACTGATAAGCAGTGCCAACATAAAAGCACCGGGCAAAAGCGTCAACACAACATTCTTTTTTTTTCATATAGTTAATTTTAGTTGATATAATTAATCATTCCGTGAAAATGAGAATTTCCTGCATTCTTTTTCGGACCGGTTTTAAAGATCAGCGCTTCGGAAACATATAAATTGGTTCCTTCAGATTCAGGCCGCATTTCTCCCTTAACCACCACTCTCAATGTATGATCACCCGGTTGCAGTCCCATAACATGCCACAGGTGATCTCATGGTGTTCCTGCCTGCTCCAGTAATAATAGGAATCAATGGTTCGTTTTAACTGGCCGTCGAGATAAATATCCGCCTTACCTCCATCCTTAATCCAGTTGCCCATCAGCGATATTCCGGTGCCGTTGAATTTCACTCCAGTTCATCCCCGGCTTTGCCGCTAAATTTCGCCTGTTGCCTGGAGACCTTTTGTTCCCCAGGGAGTTACCTTATAGGTCTGCCAGTTCCCCTTCATTTTCCAGGATGCTGTTTCGAATATCGAAACCCTGTGATCGAAAACCACATCAGGGAAAGACACCTCGAGGGGCGGGGCCTCCGGACGCTGGGCCTTAATTTTGATCTGCTTTTCGGTTACCTCTCCACCCCCCTTCTTTACAAAATCCACAGCATAAGCATAGGTACTTTCAACTGCCTTATTAAAGCTATAATTGGTATTGATAAACAGTGAATCTCCGATATTACTGATTCCGTTCTTCATTTCGTCCGGAAGATTGTTGAATCCCTTGATCACACCCAGCACTGCCATTGCATTCGAAGGATTGCAGTCGGAATCCTGGCCGCACCGGGTGGCGATTTCGAGTGTTTTTTGTGGATCTCCGTCCCCATAAAGCAGGCCCATTACAATATAGGCCCCGTTTAACTTGGCGTCGATATTAAACGTGCCACCTGCACCACAAATATCCACATCCCCCCATTTTGCCTCCAGTTCACTCCACGCCTTTTTCCAGTCGGCCGTGTAATGACCATGGAGCGTGATCACATCACGGACAATCGCGGCATAATCACTTTCAGCAGGAATTGATTTCAACGCCGTGTCGATGATGGCCGGAATATTGTCTTCAAAAAAAGCCTCCGCATACAGGGCAGCAACAAAAACCCCCCCGTAATATCCATCACCGTAATTCATGATATGCCCTACCTTATCACATATTTTGATGACCTGGCGAGGCATGCCGGGACACATAAAACCGACGTAATCAGACTCGATCTGGAAGTCGATATCGTCAGCATGAAAATTATATTCCGGTATTCCCGACTCAGGCGGGAATATGCTGTCATAATAGTTCTTTCTGGCCTGCACATTGGCATGCCATAACGGATAACCGGCTTTTGCAAACAACTCCTGGAATTTCTTTGCTGGTGCGTCGATGCCATATTTGTCCATTGTCATCAGAAATGTAAGCTGAACATAAAGATCATCCTGCCAGATACTACCCTTGATATCAGCAGGAACCCATTTTATGCTGTCATCATAAATCTTTCCCTGCGCCCTGAATTCTGTTGGCGCCCCATAGGTTACACCGATCATTTTTCCTGCCCAGCCACCGGCTATTTTATCCTTCAGAATTTCAGGAGCGATTGTGCGATATTCATCCTGCCGGCCACACGACCAACTGCCGGCCATACAAAATGCCAGCGCCATAATCCATAATTTCTTCATACTGATATTTTAATATTGAGACTTCCTTACTGGCTGGTGCATCATGCGGTCTTCAATAAAGCGGACCATCTGGTCAACCGGCATTTTTTGCACAACGTAGGTGTGCTTTCCAACAGGACTGTCCTCCCAACCGTTACTGCCATCGGGATTGACCTTGATTGTGCCGGTCACCTGGTCGAAAAATCCCTCCGTCCCATAAACCGCGATCAGCACCGCGGTTTCATCCCAGCTCATGCGTCCGTTTTTGTCTTCCTCCGCCATGGGTATGCTCAGGCGAAATACATCCCTGACGGGACTTTTAGCCACATCCATATTCATCACCCGCAGGCCTGTATGTATTTTCTCACCAATTTCAAATCCGGTGAAAATAACCGGGGTTGGCCAGTTTTCAAAAGCATAGATTGATGCCGTTGAATCTATGTGTACATTGAATTCATTTCCTGATGGAAATCTTCCGGCCATGGAAACCAGCTTTTTCACTTTTTTAAGGATAAGATCCTTCCCCGACAGGGGGCATATGCTGTCCGCAGTGGATTTAAGCAGGTCTGCAAGGTTGGTCAGAAATCCAACTGTGACGATCGTGACACTGGTATCTGGTTGCGAATACAGTACTTTTCTATATACAGAAACTGCATCAGGCACATCCGAAGTGGACATTACAGTATGCGGATATTTTGCAACCAGCGTATCAGGCCAGTGTTGCGAGGCACTCATACTGACCCCGTGTGATTTTGGCGACCCGATAGGAAGATCGGGCCGGTTAAAATAAATATTCATAATATTAAGGCAGGGAGCTACGAGCTCATACTGATTACTTGACACGGTAGCCAGGATCTCAGCCTTCCCGCTGTCGGCCATGGCATGCAAAAAGGCCAGGGCACCCACGTCATCATAGTCGGGTCCGAAATCCGTGTCAAATATTATTTTAACGGGCTGATTTACAGTCTTGGTTGGGTTACACGCAGTAATTATCGCCAAACATGCGATGGCGAAAAGGAATAATCTGAATTTTTTCATTGAGTATAAAAAATATAGTAGGCATTTAAAGTTAGAAATAAAATTGTAATTCGCCCTCCACCCCCCCTCTCGTCCCTCTCCCTCTCCCTTTCCTTCCCCCCCCCCCCCCTTCCCCCCCCCCCCCCTCCCCCTCCGGCCCCATTCCCCCCCCCCCTAAAAAAACACAGGTTTTCGCCCCTTTTACAATAAATGCATTTCCCACAGGCATGGGATCCATGGCTACAGCCATACCCCTGTCGCCAATTTGTATATCTTCCCTGCTGCCTTCATGTTGCTGCACAATTCCACGCAACAGCTCACCTGAGTGCGCCACCGGCACAGGCAAATCGATCATTTTCAAGGGAGCTGATTCAATTTTTAAATCGGCCTTTTGATCAAGAACCCAGCATTTCATACCTGTTTTACAAAGCCCGGAGATTTAATCAGGCTGCCGGTATTCCGACTGCCCTCATTAGCAAATTCCTTTACCTGGAAAACAAATGCCTGCAAGCGTGTATCAAGGGAGACCGAATCCTGTCCGTCATAGGCAATATTTATCCATGGAAGGTTATTATGATCCTTACGGAATGAATCACTTACCGACGCGATCAATGTGCCCGGCATGCAGGTAAAAGGAAGAATTGCAGCAACCCCGGCAATTCCTCTTGTAGCAAGGTAGGCTGCCGTACCCATCGAAATGGCCGGATCTCCGTCATAATCTTTATGTACATAAGGATTACAAAGACTCAGCATCTCATGGAGAGGAACATTTTTGGCATGATCAGTATCTTTGATTATATCCCGCAAGATGGATTCAGCCGACAAATGCTGGGCAATTCCCTGGATTTTTGATTTTACGAATCCTCGCACATCCTTTTTCCATTTACTGTCACGTCCATACCTGTAAGTTGAATAGGACAGCCATTCAGAAAATGGGGAAAGCAATGTTTCCACGCCCAGTTGTTCAAGCCTGTTTATAAGACCACCATTGCAAAAATCATTGTCGCGCATGAAAATCTCACCAATGACGGCAATCACGGGTTTGCGATGCGACTTATCCGTTGGTATCAGTTTAAATTCGGCAAGGCATTCCGTTAAGGTATCATGAAGCCCTTGTGCACCCCTTTCAATGCATTCAATAGTTTTCTGCAACGATTTTCTGTAGACGCTTTCGGTATTCCCTGCAATCAGCTCATAGGGCTTGGTCTCCTGTTTTAACTTTCTTAGAAAATCAACTGCAACAAAGCCTTTCCATGACAGGAACCTGAACCTGGCCGCATTTTTGCCGGCGACGTCGGCATACGAAGAATCATTGGAAGGGGAGACAATTTCCGCTTTTTCAAAGCCAAGTTTGTCAAATATAACACGCTGCAGATGATTATATTGTCCGAACCGGCAAGGCCCGTTATGATCCGGCATGAAAAAACTCACTTTGGCCGGGTCAACCCCTGGCTCCATCAGTTTTTTCAGGAAGCTTCCCGTGGTGCAAATCATGGGAAAACATTCACGCGACGAAGTATATTGCCGGCCCAGGGCAAGATCCTGTTCAGTTTGCATGGGCAGTACCTCCGACTGTATACCACAACTTCGGGCGGCAGCCGAAATGGCCTTGGCGGCGTCATTCATATGTGGAAAATACAATATACGGCCCTCAACCGGGGATGCGTGGCCTGCCCTGGGTCTGAAAATAACCTCAGGTCTCATGGAGGCAGATTCCGATCCGCGCAAACTTTCCATGAATGCCTCTATTCTCGTGATCATCCCTGCATCTGCAGAGTGCTCGTCAATTTCAAGATGCAAGCTGGGCTTTCCCTTCATTTCCTCGTCCACATAATGTGTGAGAAAAGAATCGGGACCGCATCTGAAATTGCTCATGTAAATGGCATGAAGCCTTTTATCCTTTGCCACCAGCCTTGTGGCTGCAATGATTTTCTGCCCGTTGGGCCAGTACATGCTCCTGTAATCCCCAAAAACATCATTAATGGGCAATTCAAGCATGTCAATCGGGATCGGCATAAAACCATGACCTATAAGCTTCTCCACCAGTCCAAGGTTAAGGAACGGATCAGTGGTATTGTAGGGTCTTCCCAGGATCACTACAGGACGGCAGTCTTTGGGAATATCACTTAATGCTTGTTTTCCAAAATCAACCAAACGTGATTCAAAGGCCATCTGCACCTGATCAGCTTTTAGAATGGCCTTGCGAACGCGATTAACCGGTAATCCGAACCGTTCATGAAAAAATCCGCCTAATTCTTTGGGAAGCGCTGTTTTGAAATGCCTGAAATGCAGTACGGGAGTCAGGATCATCTTTTCGGGAACTGATGATCGCAAAGCCGCTTTTACCATGAATGCATGACTTTGCACCCAGGGACAATTGGTGTTGGAAGTTGGATTTCCCGGCTTTGCTTTAGCATTTACAATAAAGGGCAAAAACACATAATCCACCTTTTGTTCAATGAGGTCCACTACATGACCATGCATCAATTCAACAGGCAGGCAGGTTTCAGTTGTAACTGTTTCAAGCGATTTGGTTACTAGTTTCTTATCAGTCTCGCGGGATAATACGACACTAAAACCGAGTTCCTCAAAAAAGGTCCGCCAGAAAGGAAACTGCTGGTAAAATACCATGAGAGCGCGCGGTATGCCAATTGTTATGGCTTCTTTCTTCTCTGAAGGTTTATAATCCTCCATCAGCATTTCAAGCCGCCTGTTAAAAAGATTTGGAATATTCCCCGGCAGCAGCTTTCTGTCACTGGTTTCATATTTTTCACACCGGCCTCCATAGAACAAGGCTTTCTTTTCTCCGGCAACGGTAACCTTCCTTATTTCACAGTGGTTTGTGCAAGCCTGACATACAAAACTGCTTACTTCATATTTTGTATTTCTCCTGTCAAATCCCTTAAATTTGGTGTTTGCCGATCCGTTAACAGATCGTCTTGCCAGGATGGCGGCCCCGATCGCTCCAGTCACATCAAAATCAGGCGGTATTATAATTCCGGTTCCCAATACCTGTTCAAAAGCGGAAACCACACTCTTGTTGTTGGCCACTCCTCCCTGAAAAAATATCTTTTTACCGATTTTCCTTTCCCCAACCACTTTTTGCAGGTAATTGCTCACAATGGAATAAGCCAGACCACCGACGAGCTTATCTACTTTAACTCCTTTCTGAAGGAAGGAATTCAAATCCGATTCCATGAAAACAGTGCAACGGTCGCCGAGTTTAACAGGACAATCACAGGCCAGGGCCAGGGATCCAAACTGCTCCACTATTTTGATATTCAGCTTCTCAGCCTGTTCTTCAAGAAATGATCCGGTCCCGGCCGCACATACCTTATTCATCTCAAAATCAACAACAGCACCATCTCTTATGCTGATGAATTTCGAATCCTGGCCACCGATCTCAATAATGGTATCTACGGTTGGATCATAATCAATGGCAGCAGTTGCCTGGGCAGTAATTTCATTTACAATGATATCTGCCCCAATGAAATCTCCCGTCAGGTAACGGCCTGAACCTGTAGTACCTGCTCCTGCCACCCGCACACGGTCTCCCACTTCATCAAAGATTTCGGTCAGCCCGCGCTGAATGGCTTCCAGCGGTTTCCCTGCCGTAGGCAGATACCTTCGAGATACCACCTCATGATCTTCGGTGATAAGTACCAGGTTGGTACTTAAGGATCCGATATCCAGTCCGAGATAAACTGGAATCTGAGCCTGCCCGTTAAATTTATATTTTTCAGTTTTACGAACCAGTGCATCGGAATTTCTTAAACGTGGAAGTCCCTTGGTTTTGCTTCCGCCATTTATCAGGTAATCTTTTAGAATATCAAGACCCTTAAAACCAGCCGGCCCCGATTCAGCACAGGTATGGAGTATTGCACCAATAGCACCCATAGATGCATGGTGCAGCGGAATAATGAATTCATCCTCACTCAGGCTGAGTGTTTCCCTGAAGGCCCGGATCATCCCGGCATTGGCAGCAACACCACCTGAAAATACAACCGGTGTCCTCATTTCCTTGCTTCTGGCAATCGTGCTCCTGAAATTCCGGGCCAGCGCAAAGCAAAGTCCCGCCACAATATCGTGAAGCGGGGTAGCAATCTGCTGGAGATGGATCATGTCGCTTTTTGCAAACACACTGCATCTGCCTGCAATCCGCGGAGGATCGGTACTCCGGAGAGCAAGTTCCCCGAATTCTTTTTCAATGGAAACTCCGATTCGCCGGGCTTGCTGGTCGAGAAACGAACCCGTGCCTGCTGCACAGATGCTGTTCATTTCAAAGTCGGTGAGCCTCGGATATTCCTTTCCCTCCTCTTTCTCCAAAAGGATCAGCTTTGAATCCTCTCCGCCAATTTCAATTACTGTTCTGGTTTCGGGATACAGCCTTGATACTGCCATAGCCTGGGCAATGATCTCATTAACATATGCACCGCCAATTAATTCAGTGGCTATTTTTCCGCCCGATCCCGTAATGGCTGTCAGGCTGATACTATCAGAAGGATATCTTTCAAATAATTTTGTTAACCTGTTAAGCAATGTATGGAAAGGCTTGCCCGCGGTAAAATCATAGTACTCCTCGACTACCACCAGAGACCGATCCATTAGAATTGTATTCAGTGACACAGATCCTACATCGAGTCCAAGATAGTAACCTCCACTTTCTGCTTCATTACGATGAGTTTGTTCGAACATGATCAAATTGAATAAGTTGGTTTAGTATTAACAAAGCATATGTAATAATTTAAATATATAACAGAATATTTAGAAATGCAAAAACTATACACCATTACCTATCCTTGTAATTAATGTAAGATAATAATTCTAAATAACTTATAAATAATTTGGTATTCAAAAACCTATTCATGGATATTGCCAGTCAGGTTAATTGAATAAACTTTTTTACTGCGAGCGAAAGATAAGAATTCTAATGCAGGTTTATTTGAAATTGGATGTTTAATAACTCATTGAGAAATTCCTTTTGCTTTTAAATAGCATATAAACTGATTAAGGAATAAGAATTTAATGAAAGATTGCAGGAACTTCAGATTTTATATTCCTGCATTTCTATTTCAACCTGCTCTTTTGATTATATATCATTTTACATGCGATTTATTGCAGGCTCTTGTCCAATGAACAGATGTGCACTATATTTATATCCTGTTTGAAACATAACCATTTTCGGTCATGCAAAAAGTTTTAACATTCGGCGAGATCATGCTCCGGCTTTCCACCCCGGGCTTTGAGCGCTTTTCCCAGGCCAGCCGGTTTGATGTTCAGTTTGGCGGAGGCGAGGCAAATGTTGCGGTTTCACTGGCCAATTTTGGAATTCCTGTAAAATTTATTACCCGCTTGCCAGATAACGATTTAGGCCGTGCCTGTCTGATGGAATTAAAGCGGCACAGCGTTGTAGTGGATCATGTTGCCTGGGGAGGCGAAAGGATGGGGATTTATTTTCTTGAAACGGGTGCTGTTGCGCGGGCTAGCCAGGTGATATATGACAGGGCCCATTCTTCAATGGCTGCCCTTCAACCCGGTATGATTGACTGGAAAAAAGTGTTTGAGGGAGTAACATGGTTTCACTGGACCGGCATTACACCGGCCCTTTCGGAAGGTACGGCGCAAGCCTGCCTGGAAGCCATTCAAATGGCAAACAAGTTGGGAATAACCGTATCAACAGACCTTAATTACAGGAAAAATCTATGGAAATACGGGAAACCTGCTTCTGAAGTGATGCCCGGCCTGGTAGCCGGCTGTGATCTGATCCTCGGCAATGAGGAAGATGCGGAGAAAGTATTTGGCATCCGGCCCGAAACGATTGATCCAAATCATAAACATCCTGAAGCCACTGCATATGAATCAGTTTGCCGACAGTTAATGGCACGCTTTCCAAAGGCCCGGAAAGTAATCATTACCCTGAGGGGGTCAATCAGCGCCAGCCACAACACCTGGAGTGGTGTGCTGTGGGATGGAAAGACACTGTTTCAAGCCACTGAGTATGATATTACCCACATTGTAGACCGTGTTGGAGGCGGTGATTCTTTTATGGCAGGACTGATTTATAGTTTGCTTACATGGTCCGGCAATGACCAGAAGGCATTGGACTTTGCAGCTGCCGCTTCCTGCCTGAAACATACCATTCCCGGAGATTTCAATCTTGTATCTGTTGAGGAGGTGGAGAGACTGATGCAGGGCGATGCCTCGGGGAGGGTGAGGAGGTAGGCTGTAAGGAACTTAGGCCGAAGGCTGTAGGCTATTAGGTGAGAATGTCTTCGAAATTCATTATTCGGTGTTCCTTGTTCGGTATTATTTTATATCAAACAACACTGAACAAAGCCTGTCCCGATTTATCGGGAGAACACCGAACGCCGAATAACGAAGATTATTTCCCTGAAACAGATGATTGCAAGACTGCAAGACTTTTTAAATTAGCATATTAGCACTTTGGCATATTAGCACATTGGCTTTTACCTTTTAGTTTTTAACTTTTCACTTTAAACTGATACCCCATGTCCCGCTTTACACGAATCCATGTGATCAATACAATGATGAAAACCGGAATTATCCCGGTGTTTTATCATAAGGATGCTACCACTGCAAAAAATGTGCTTAAAGCATGTTACGAAGGTGGAATCCGGGTTTTTGAATTCACAAACCGGGGCGATTTTGCGCATATCGTATTCCGCGAGATCAATCAATATGCAGCTGCCGAATTACCCGACATGATAATTGGTGTAGGATCGGTAATTGAGCCGGGGACTGCTTCATTGTATATGCAACTGGGTGCCAGCTTTGTGGTATCGCCTGTACTCAATGAGGACACAGGAAGGGCCTGTAACCGGCGTAAGGTATTGTGGATGCCCGGTTGCGGATCGGTATCTGAAATTTCCCGCGCCGAGGAACTGGGCGCCGAAATTGTAAAGATATTTCCGGCATCCCAGGTAGGCGGGCCGGCCTTTATTGAAGCAGTGAAGGGACCTATGCCCTGGACGAATATCATGCCTACGGGTGGCGTGGAGCCAACTGATGAAAGCCTTAAAGCCTGGTTTGGCGCAGGTGCCTCAGTGGTTGGCATGGGCTCGCAATTATTGAAAAAGGCCTGGATTGACCAGGGTGATTTTAGCCAGATCACTTCTGCCTGCCAGGCAGCGCTTGTTCTCGCAGCAAAATATAAGAAACCCTAAAAATCTCTCGCAGATTTCCGGAGATTTCGCAGATTAATTATAGCTATATTTTGAAATGACTAATCGAATGCAATGAGATTTCTCTGTGCCCTCAAAGTGACGTTAAACTCAGTGCAAAACTCAGTGAACACTGTGTTAAAATTTTGGGGTATCCTGTTCCTTCTGCAAATGTTTTCTCTCAGCTCTATTTTCTCCCCCTGAAAAAAACACCGATCAACCCAACAGCCAGCAAACCCGACAGCACCATGATCCACGGATTGGCCGCCCTTGAGGAAGCCTTCATCTCATAATCCTTCAGGGCAAAAAACATCGGCTCCAGCTTCCATTCCATGACCAAAAGATCAACTTTTTCTGAATTGGTACTAAACACCTTGCCGGGCATACTCATGGTATGTGTAAAACTGTCATCAACACCAAAATCCTTTGCCTTTCTTATCTTACGGTCAAATTCTTCAAACACCTCCGCATTATTTACATACAATTCCTGAAGTCTGCCTGATCCGGTAATCGAATCGCCAATAGCATTCAGAAAGTCTGCTGATACAAATTCACTTGTATTAATATCAAACTTTTTATCTGCGGCATCTTTCCAAATGGATTTCTTCTGTAAAATTTCCCTCACGAGAGCTTCATCTTTGAAATGCTTGTTTAAAACATCGGCATAATCTTCGATGATTGAAGCAACCATCCATCCTGCAAGCCTTTGCTCGCAATACTCACTGATTTTTTTCATTTCAGCGCTGTCTGCCGGGGTGTACCTGTAATCTGTATCCTTCACCTTCCATATCAATTTTCTGTCTTCAGGGGAATAAGCGGTCCGGTCATCATCCATGATCACAGATTGTTCCATCTCAGTGAGGAAACTATCCACAGGTATCTTCTGAAATGGAAATGTCATAGGATAAACTTCTGAATATTCATAATAGCTATAAAACCAGCGGAATTTCTTTTTAAGGCTTACAATGGGCTTAATTGTGCCCAGGGAAGTATCGGTTTCCAGCCAGTCCCTAAGTTCATCAATACTGCCAAAAGTCCTTGATGCTTCATATACATACTGTTTTTCACCAGAGAGGGTATCTTTCTCGTTTTTTGGGACCCAACTCTGGCTAATTTTCCATTCTGATCCGGAGGGGATCATCAGTGAGCCCCCGAAAATTTTAGCAGAATCGCCCCTTACCCTGTATTGGCGGAATATGGATCCGTCCCGGTTTACCCCTGTAGTAACAGTGTAATCCAGGCATGAACCGGCAAGTAAAAGCAATAGCAAAATGGCAATATTTCTGAATCCTTTGATTGAAAAATTCTTTTTCATAGTCTGATTTTTTTGGTTGTTCGCATTTATATTAGTCTGAAAAGCCGGCCTGGATAAGAAGTTTTTTCAAAGCTTTGATATCGTCTTTGTTGTAGCCGCAATTTTCCTGCACATAGGCTGTTAATGCTTCCTCACTGATCAGGTTAACAGGCAGCGTATCCGTGCGGGCAAAAGCAGCCAGGGATTGATAATGGATTTTCCTCCTGAGTTCTTTTATGCAATCCGAAATCCCGGGATCTTCCTTTTGCAACCTGGCCTGCAGTTCCGTTCTATTGCGGCTAAAACTCCTTTCCTGCATCACAAAGGTGAATCCAAGTATGAGGAGAAGGCAGGCCGCTGCTGCTTTAAGCAGGATAAACCTGGATGATGCGGCAGGTTTAATGATGTGTTGCATCAGCTGATGGGTGAGCAATTCATCTGCCACCTGCTTGCCATCGTCATAATCAGCTTTTAAAATACCGGATGTCATTGACTTAACTGACAGGGACAATTCCCTGCACCGGGGGCAGTCCTGTATGTGTTCTGACACCATACTTTTTTCCTTATCTGTGAGTTCGCCTTCACGAACAAGGTAAATGAGCGGTTCAATATCACTGCAATTCATAAGTATCCTCCCTTCTCTAACTTTTCACGAATAAATTTTCTGGCATAATACAGGTTTGATTTAACTTTTCCGGCATCGAATCCGGTAATGTGACAAACCTCCTCCACCGGCAGATCCTGTAAATCACGAAGCACGAAAACCAATCGCTGTACCCTGCTTAATTGCCCGGCAAGGCTGCGGATAACCTTTCCGAGGCCAACATGATCGGTAAAAGTGACCTGGTCCATGGCCTCTAAATGATAATCAGCCCGGGTTTCATAATTCAATGGGAAACGTTCCTCCCTCCTCCTTTTAAGGGCCTTTGTCTTATCAAGACAAAGATTAAAAGCGATGGTATAAATCCAGGTAGTAAAGCGGCAGCGTCCGTCATAATCATCCAGGCGTTTCCAGATACGGATAAAGGTGTCCTGTACTACCTCCCTGCTATCCTCTTCACAAAACAGAAAACGGGATACGATCCGGGTGACATAAGGACGGTGCTTTTCAACCAGTTGTCCGAAAGCAACTGTATTTCCCTGCCGGATCAGCATTACCAGTTTCTCATCCCGGTTTTCCTGAATTGTGGTTTGGAGGTCGTTCAATGTCAGCTGAATTTATTCATGATACGACTGAAAACTCAGTCGGTAAAAAGGAAGTTAAGTAAATTTTCAAAATCAGCTAAGAAAATTTGTGAGATCTGCGAGAAGAATTTTTCGTAAATTACATTTCTAATTTAACTGCATTCCTGCTATGGAAAATAGTAAACGTCGTGATTTTCTTAAGAAAAGCATCCTGGGTATATCGGGTGCTGCATTGCTTCCTCATACCCTCAGGGCTTCCACCTCCGCAAGCCAATCGGCTCTACCCTCGCTCCCAAGTCGCATTCTTGGAAAAACCGGTCTCAAGATACCCCTTATCAGCATGGGCACCAGCGGCGCCACCAATCCTGGCTTCATCCGGAGTGCCTATGATGCCGGCATCAAATTGTTTTTCTCTGCTACTTATTATGGACAGGGAAACAATGAAATACTTGTAGGCAACGGACTGAAAGGACTGCCCCGCGATTCATACACGATTGGAACCGCCTGTGGCGCTGACGGCCTCGACCAGAAAACCGGAACTTTTGCTAAGGGATTTGATACCGAAGCCTATATAAAAAAGGCCGAAGAAAGCCTTAAACGCTTTGGCATAGATTATATTGATTTCCTCCTGTTTCCTTATGCAGGCAAGCGTGAAATGGTGCTGCATGAGGGAGTCCTCAAGGCTTTGCAGCAACTGAAAAAACAAGGAAAGGTCCGTTTTGTGGGAATTGCCTCACATGATCATGTTGAAGAAGCACTAAAAGCGGCAGCAGATTCAGGAGTATATGATATAGCCATGCCGGCCTATAATTTTAAGTCTGCCGGCAGCGCCACCATGGATGAGGCCCTTGCATATGCTGCCAAAGCCGGAATCGGTATAGTAGCCATGAAAACCACGGCAGGTGCCGCCGAATCCAAATCAGGCCCGGCATTAAACACCGATGCCGCCCTGAAATGGGTATTGAGAAATGAAAATGTGGCTTCCATCGTCTCGGGGATGTCTTCCGTAGAGGAAATGCAGAAAAACCTGGCCATGATCAATAACCTGAAAATGACAGACCAGGAACTGAAGGATCTCAAACTGTCCAGTGTATTGACTGAACCCGGCCTGTATTGCCACCAGTGCAGGGAATGCCTGCCCCAGTGCCCGGCTAACCTGGATATACCCACGCTCATGCGAAGTTACATGTATGCCTACGGATACCGCAATCTTGAACATGCTTATTATACTGTTGCTGATTCAGGTATTACAGGTAATCCCTGTGACCTGTGCGATGTATGCAGGATAAATTGCCGTGCGGGTTTCAACGTCCAGGAAAAAGTCCGTGATATTGCCCGCCTCCGTGATGTTCCTGTTGATTTTCTATTGGCTTAATGGGGGACCCCGTCGGGGTGGGTCTAAATTAAATTCAGGATCAGGTTCGGTAACAGGCCAAGTACAAGGAGTGTCAGTATACTGAAGTACAGAATAACCTTGTACATCACGCTGATCTCAATGGCACTGCCCACCACCTCTTTCCGGTTATACAAAAATCCGATGATCCGGAGATAATAAAAGGCACCAATGATGGAAGTGCCGATGGCCACCAGTACGAGCCAGGTAAATCCTGCCGACCATGCATTCACAAACAGATAGTATTTGGCAAAAAATCCTGCAACAGGCGGAATTCCGGCCAGTGATAACATGGAAACAGTAAGGGCTGCCGTAAGTAACGGATTCTTTACATAGGTACCCTTGAAGTTTTCAAGCTCATCCACTCCCAACTGCTCCTTTACAGCAATGAAAATTGAAAAGGAGGCGATGGTTGCAATGGAATATACAAGTGAATAATACAAAATAATTGATTCTGATCTCGCATTGAGTGCCACAATGGCAATTAAAAGATATCCCGCATTGGAAATACCAGAATAGGCAAGCAACCGTTTAAAACTGGTCTGGTAAATGGCTGTTATATTTCCCACAATCAGGGTAAGCGCCGAAAAAACCATCAGCGAATTGAACCATATTTCATGAATACCTGAAAATATACCCATCACGAGGCGAAGCAGGGATACCATGGCAGCAGTTTTTACTACGGTCGCCATAAAGGCAGTTACAGCCGTAGGAGCGCCCTGGTATACATCCGGTGCCCAGAAATGAAATGGAAATGCTGCCACTTTAAATGCAAAGGCGGATAACAGCAGGATCACACCTACCTTGAAAAGGATTGGCAGATCAGCGCTATGCTGGCGGACAAAATCCGCGATGACTGCCATGTCAAAACTATTTGCAGAGCCATAAATAAAAGCAATGCCAAGGATCAACAGGCAGGTTTGAAAGGATCCAAAAATGAAATACTTCATGCCTGCCTCGTTCGACAATACATTGGTACGGTGACTTGCGGCAAGGACATACAGGGGTATGGACAAAGTTTCGAGTCCAATGAAGAACATCACCAGGTTCGAATAGGAAACCATGACGATCCCCCCGATCAGAGAAAATATAAACAGGCTGTATATATCGGCCAGGTGTTCTATTTCGTTGGAATAATAAAATCCACACAACAGGAAAACAAGGATGGTTTCAAAAATCAAGAGTCCGGTGAATTTTATCGCAAACGGATCAATCGTGATCATATGATTGTAATAGGATCCCTGGATATTCCAACTGCTGAGGTTCAATATGAAAGCAAGAAGACAGGCAATCAGCGAAAAGGCCAGCAGCCACTTATGCAGCCTGAATAACCCGCTGCCAAGCACTACAATGCCTGAAATGGCTAAAAAAATAATTGTATTCATATAAAAAGACTAACCAATATATTCACACTGCTTTCTGTGGTTTTCAAGAACAGCGTTGGAAAAATCCCAATTAAAAAAATCAAACCAATTATCATGGCAAACACAAATTTCTCCCTGAAATTCAGGTCTGAAAACGGCAATTCCACCGGCTGGCCAAGCATGGTTGTCCGGTAGGATACAAGCATATATACCACTCCGGCCAGGATTCCCAATCCGGCAAGAATAGCAAATCCCAGGTTTATCTTCACCAGGCCGGTGATCATCAGCAATTCTCCCGGAAATCCACTTGTAAGTGGTATACCGATTGATGCCAGCAACACCACAAGGTAAACTTCGGCAAATACAGGAGCTTGTGTCCTGAATCCGCCCATATCCGGCAATTCCTGAGAATCAGTTCTCATTTTAAAGATATCGGCTATGAAGAACAAGCCAATAATGACAATGCCATGTGAAAATGTCATGATCAGGGCACCCTGTATCCCCACACCGGTTAAGGTGAAAATGGATGCCACCACAAGGCTCAGGTGCGCAATAGAAGAATAGGCAAATAGGGTTTTGATATTTTTTTGCTGAAGCGCAATGATGGAAGCATAAAGAATGCTTAAAACCGCCAGGCCTGTTACATAAGGCGCATAGTGTTTCACCGCCAGAGGCAAAACCGGCAAGAGCCATCGCAGCATGCTGAAAATCCCCATTTTCGACATCAGGCCGCTTAACAGCAGGGTACCGGCGGACGGTGCCTGGGTATACGTGTCGGGTTGCCAGGAATGGAAAGGAAATACCGGAGTTTTAATCAGAAAGGCCAGCATGAAAGCCATAAAGAGCCAGGACTGGCGGGGAGAATCTAACATCAGGCTGCAGAATGTATCATGCGAAAATGAATGCTCTCCCGGTGTGGAAAGGTACAATGAGATCAGGGCAACAAGCATGACCAGGCTACCGGCCAGGGTATAAATGAAAAATTTCAGGGTTATCCTCATCCTGTGTTCACCTCCCCATATGAGCAGGATGATGTAAGCCGGTATCAGGCTCATTTCCCAGAATATATAATATACAAAGGCATTGAAGCTTAAAAACACACCCATCAGGGAACCCTGAAGGATCAGCACCATGCCATCCATAAGTCCGAAATTATGGTAGGATTTATCCCATCCCGCCAGCATGATCAGGGGGACGGCAATGCCTGTCAAAAGCATAAACAAAACATTGATCCCGTCAAGGTTCAGTTGCAGATGGATGCCCCACTCTTTAATCCAGGGAATATTGACATAAAAATCCTGGCCTGAACCACGCAAATAGACTATGAATGCGATCAGGGCAAGGATAAGTTCAATAAGAGAAATAAACAGGGCTGAATATCTTGCCATGCGGCTGCGAAAGAAAAGAAACAGGGTGCCCGCAACAATGGGCAGAAAAACAAGGTAAAGCAATAGTTTCTCCATTACATGAAAAGGTTAAGAACAAGCACCAGGATAATTCCCACAACCATGAAAAACAGGTAAAAGCTCACGCTCCCGCTTTGCAGCAATCGGAATACCCGGCTAAGTGTACTTACTGTCGTACCCACTCCTTCAACCATTGCATCCACAATTTTTATCTCAACAAATGAATAGAGCTTTTCGGATAACCGGGCCAGCGGATTTGTGATTACGGTCTGGTAAATTTCATCCACATAATATTTTCTTGTCAGCAACCGGCTAATGGGTTTAAGCGAGGCTTCTGCAACCCGTGTGATTTCCTTTCTGCTGAACATGTTTTTGGCGAGCAGGATCATGCCGGTCACTGCCAGTACAGTGATGATCATAAGTATCCATTCGGTGAGGTGATCACTGTTTTCCGTAACCTGAAAAAGACCCGTGTAATTCGTAAGCCACTGACCCCCGCCAAATAATCCGGGTACATTGATCAATCCGCTGATGACGGAAAGAATGGCAAGAATAATCAATGGCGTGGTCATTATGCGGGGTGATTCATGAATGTGATCCCATGATCCTGATTCGCCCCTGTATTGCCCGTAAAAAACAAGATAGATAAGCCTGAACATATAAAACGAGGTAAGGAGTGACACTGCCAGTCCAAGTATCCAGAGCAAGGGGCTTGCCTGCAGCGCAGCCGCCAGGATGCCATCCTTCGAAAAGAATCCGGAAAAAGGCGGTATACCCGAAATCGCCAAAGCCCCGATAAGCATTGTAATGAAGGTGACCGGAATTTTTTCTTTCAAACGACCCATGAAACGGATATCCTGCTGGCTATTCAATCCATGTATCACACTTCCGGCACATAAAAAGAGCAGGGCCTTAAAAAAAGCATGGGTAAGCAGATGAAAGAGGGATGCATCAAAGGCTCCCAGGCCCAATGCAAAAAATATAAGCCCCAGCTGGCTGATCGTGGAATAGGCTAAAATTTTCTTGATATCAAATTGCCTCAGGGCAACCGATCCGGCAAACAGGGCGGTAACAATTCCCACAGCCGTTACCACATTCATGGAAACCGGAGAAAGAATAAACAAGCGCCTTTGAACGGATTACGAGGTAAATGCCTGCTGTCACCATAGTTGCCGCGTGGATCAGTGCAGACACCGGTGTAGGACCCGCCATGGCATCCGGCAGCCAGGTGAATAACGGGATTTGTGCACTTTTCCCTACAGCCCCCGTAAATAGCAACAAGGTGATCAGGGTCATCTGGTTTACGCCAATGCCCGATTGCAGCTGTGTTTGTATATCTGTGAAAGCAAGGGTGCCAAAAGTAAGGTACAGCATCGCTATTGCCAGGAGAAATCCCAAATCGCCTATCCGGTTCATTATAAATGCCTTGTCAGCCGCCTTTGCATATTCGGGATTTTTGAACCAGAACCCGATCAGCAGGTATGAACACAGACCGACACCTTCCCAGCCGGCAAACAACAGCAAGTAATTGTCGGCCATCACAAGCAAAAGCATGAAAAAGACAAACAGGTTCATATAGGAGAAAAACCGGTTGATAAGCGGATCCTCCTTCATATATCCGATGGAATAAAAATGGATCAGGGCACTGACTCCTGTTATCATCGCCGACATAACAAGGGTGAGAGAATCGGCCTGAAGCGAAAAGGAAGCCATGAAGTCCGCTGTATTGATCCAGGTAAAGGGCCCGGCTGTAAACATTCCATGCTGCCGGGTCATAAAAAATGCAGCCACGCTCAGCAGGAACGACAGGGTAACCAGCAACGAGGCCAGCAAACCTCCTCCCAGGCGCGGCAGATATTTTCCTGCAAAGGTGAGAAGCAAATAACCAGCCAGGGGTAATAAAACGATCAATGCAAGCAACATTATACTCCGTTTAGATTCGTCACCATTTCAAATTATTAAAAAGGGAAATATCTGTTGAATTGATATTCCGGTACATCACAACAATAAGTGCGAGTCCGACGGTGACCTCCGCCGCCGCCACCACCATGATAAAGAATACAAAGATCTGGCCGTCGGCATTTCCGTTATAGGCAGAAAAAGCTGCCAGCAGTAAATTCACTGAATTGATCATCAGTTCAATGCACATGATGATTACAATTGAATTGCGCCGGTAAATAATTCCTACCGCACCAATGCAAAACAGTGTAAGGCTCACCAGTATATACCAGTTAAGCGGCACGGCCTGCAGGGTGGATTGATAATTGATCATATCTTATCTGTGTTCTTTTTTGACTAGAATAATTGAACCGATCATAGCTGACAAAAAGAGAATGGACGAAATCTCAAAGGGCAATATGTATTCATTGAAAAGAATTTTACCCAGAAATTTCACCGAACCAAAATCAGAACCCAGCGTCACGGGATTTACCATATAGGTGCTTTTTTTAATGGCCGCAACAAATACAAGCAGCAGAATGCCGCCGGATAGCACAGCTGCAAACAGGTTTATCCTCGACAGGGCGATCTGCTTTGTCTTGTTGAGATTCAGCAGCATCACGGCAAAAAGGAAGAGCACCATGATGGCTCCTCCATAAACGATTATGTTTACGATAGCCAGAAATTCTGCATTCAGCAACAGGTAATGACCTGCAATGGCAAAGAAACAAAGGATCAGGTACAATATGCTGTGTACCAGGTTGCGGGCAAAAACTGTCATCACGGCACTAAATAGCGCCAATACCGATAGAAATATGAATATATCGCGGATCATGGTGAAAGTTTTTCAGAAGATGAAAGGTAAGGTATGATTCTTTTCGATACATCCACTCGTTTATCTTTATCGACAGGCTCAACCAGCTTCGCTTTGTCAAAAATGAAACCTTCACGGTTATAATCGGGATGCGCCAGCCGTTCCGTGAGATAAATGGCTTCTTTCGGACAGGCCTCTTCACACAACCCGCAAAATATACAGCGCAACATATTTATCTCATAGCTGGCTGCATATTTCTCTTCACGGTACAATTTTTCCTCGCTGGGTTTACGTTCAGCGGCCACCATGGTGATGGCCTCGGCCGGACAGGCCACTGCGCATAAGCCACAGGCTGTACATCGTTCGCGACCCTCATCATCCCGTTTCAGCACATGCCTGCCCCGGTAAACCGGACTGAACGGACGCTTTTCTTCAGGATACCTGACAGTCACATTTTTTTTGAAGAAATGCCGCATGGTAATCCTTAACCCATTCAATATGGCGGGAAAATAAAGCCGTTCCATCCAGGTCATTTCCCTGGATGGCACCTGTTTGGCCCTGGCAGTTAATGGTTGCATCTTCCTTCTCCCGAATTACTATTTAAATATCACCATAAATCCGCCTGTGATCAATATATTGAAAATAGCCAACGGTATCAGGATTTTCCAGCCCATTCTCAGCAACTGGTCAAAACGAAACCGGGGCAAAGTCCACCTTATCCACATGAAGAAAAAGATAAACAGGAATATCTTGATGAAAAAAACCGCCGTTCCGACCATTGAAAGCATATTAGCGGACAGACCCAGCTTATCCTCAAATGGGAAATTATACCCCCCGAAATACAGCGAAACCAGGATACAAGATGAAATGAACATGTTGATGTATTCGGCAAACAAATAGAATCCCAGTTTCATACTGCTGTATTCCGTATGGTAACCTCCCACCAGCTCGGTTTCGCATTCCGGCAGGTCAAACGGGGCACGGTTGCATTCTGCAAAGGCACAGATGATGAAAATAAGGAATCCCAGCGGCTGATACCATATGTTCCAGTGAAAGCCATGCTGCATTTCCACTATATCCCGTATATTCATTGATCCGGTGGTCATGATCAGGGCCACAAGCGACAAGGCCATGGCCAGCTCATAGCTGATCATCTGCGAGGAGGCTCTCACGGCTCCCAACAGCGAATATTTATTGTTCGATGCCCAGCCTCCGATGAGTATTCCGTAAACTCCCATGGAGACAACGCCAAATATATACAATACAGCAATGTTGATATTAGCTACCATCATTGAAAAATGCCTGCCTCCTATCATCAGATCGCGTCCCCAGGGAATGACGGCACTGGTCATCAGGGCGGTAAGCATGGCGATTACAGGGCCAAGGAGAAATAACAGCCTGTCGGATGTGTTTGGCATGATCTCCTCTTTGGTAAACATCTTGATGCCATCTGCCAGTGGCTGAAGTATGCCGCCGGGACCAGCCCTGTCGGGACCGAGCCTGTCCTGCATAAATGCCGCCACCTTCCGTTCCGCGAACGTGCTATATAGCGCGATCAGCAGGGTAACCGTGAAAATGAACAGGATGAGGACCAGTTTATATACCAGAAATGAATACTCCATGTTATTCCATATTTGGGGGCTTAACCATTTTCAAATAATGATTTTGTGAGATGACTGAATGGCGGTCGATTACACTGGGACCTTCGATCTGCCAGTCGGCTGTTTCCTTTTTTTCAAACCTGCAGGTGTTACAGATGTAATCTTTCGATTCACCCCACCTGTCTTTTCTGCCAGTTACCCGCAGTACATTGCTTCCCTGGTACCAGAGGGTGACCTTTCCGGCACAGACCGGACAATCGCGATGCGCGTCAACGGGACGGGTAAACCACACTCTGCTTTTAAACCGGAAGGTTTTATCGGTGAGGGCGCCAACCGGACAAACATCGATCATGTTGCCGGAGAATTCATTGTCGATAGTCTTTTCAATATACGTGCCGATCTCTGATGCATCGCCGCGGTTCAGCACCCCATGCACGCGATCGGGCGTAAGCTCATCTGCAACATGAACACAACGGTAACATAAAATGCAACGGGTCATATGTAATTGTATCTTATCGCCCAGGTCACGCTTTTCAAAGGTGCGTTTGTCAAATTCATACCGGCTCTCCATGTTTCCATGTGCAAATGAAAGATCCTGCAACGAACATTCACCGGCCTGGTCACAAACCGGACAATCGAGCGGATGGTTAATCAGCAGGAATTCAACCACACCTTTCCTTGCATCAATCACCTCGGGCGATGTTTCATTCAGTATTTCCATTCCATCCTGGCAAATTGTGCTGCAGGATGCAACCAGTTTGGGAACAGGCCGCGGATCTTTGTCCGATCCCTTTGAAACCTTAACCAGGCATACCCTGCATTTACCTCCCGTCCCGTGCAGTTTGGTATAATAGCACATGGCCGGGGGAACATGTTTCCCCAGCTTCCGGGCAGCATTCAGAATGGTAGTTCCTTCCTCTACTTCAATTTCGTCTCCATCAATGCGTACCTTGATCATATCTGATTCATGCATTTGGTTGTTCTGCCGTTACTATTATATTGTCATCCTGATGAGCCTTTCCCTGTGTATCTCAGGATCGATCACATGATTTTCAAATTCTTCCCTGAAATGCCGGATCGCACTGGCCACAGGCCATGCTGCAGCGTCCCCGAGCGGGCAAATTGTATTTCCCTCAATATGCCTTGCCACGTTGAGAAGCAGATCAATATCGGTCTTTCTCCCCCGGCCTTCTTCCAGCCTCAACAGTAATTTTTCCATCCACCCGGTTCCTTCCCGGCAGGGACTGCACTGACCGCAGGATTCATGATGGTAAAAGCGGGTCAGGTTCCAGGTATTTCTTACAATGCACTGGGTATCGTCAAATACGATAAATCCGCCGGAGCCGAGCATCGATCCCGTTTCAAACCCACCTTCTGCAAGTGATTCATAGCTCATCAGCCTGGGTTTGCCATCTGCTGTTTTCAGGATCAGATGAGCAGGCAAAATGGGTACAGAAGATCCGCCCGGTATTACCGCTTTCAGTTTTCGTCCCTTTGAAATCCCACCGCACCATTCACCGGAATAGATAAATTCTTCCACAGGCAATCCCAGTTCGATTTCATACACACCGGGCCGGTTGATGTTTCCGCAGGAGGAAATCAGCTTTGTACCGGTACTCCTGCCAAGGCCAATGCCCGCATATTCTGCACCACCATGACTGATGATCCATGGAACCGCACAAATTGTTTCTACGTTGTTAACAACTGTTGGAAATCCATATAATCCCTTAACAGCAGGGAACGGGGGCTTCATCCGGGGATTGCCGCGTTTGCCTTCGAGTGATTCCAGCAAGGCGGTTTCTTCCCCGCAAATGTAAGCGCCTCCCCCGGAATGCACATACATATCGTGTGAAAAACCTGAATTAAGGATGTTCTCTCCGAGGAAACCATTTAAATAAGCTTCCTGTATAGCATTTTGCAATATCTTAATGATCCATTTGAATTCACCGCGGATATAGATATAGGAACTGCGGCAACCCAGGGCATAACCCGATACGATCATCCCCTCAATAAGCAGGTGGGGGATATGTTCCATCAGAAACCGGTCCTTAAAGGTCCCGGGTTCGCTTTCATCCGCATTGCAAACAAGGTAATGCGGTTTACCCGGCGATTTATCCATGAAACCCCATTTCATTCCTGTGGGAAATCCTGCGCCTCCCCTCCCTCTCAAACCCGATTTTTTTACCTCTTCAATTACCTGGTCGGGCGAAAGGGACGCAAGCGCTTTCCCCACCGACTGATAACCACCGTGTTTCCGGTATACCTGGATGTTTCCGATATCGGGTATATCAATATTTTCTGTCAGAATCCGTCTCGTCATCAACGTGTCTTGTTTAGGTTCATGAGCAATGCTTCAATTTTTTGCTCATCAAGATGCTCATAATATTTGTCTCCCACCTGTATTACAGGACCATAACCACAGGCCCCCAGGCATTCAACCGTCTTTATTGTAAACTGGCCGTCGGGTGTTGTCTCCCCATCCTTTATACCCAACTTCCTTTCAAGGAAATCAATCAGCCGCTCTGCTCCCTCAAGACAGCAGGGGCCCGTGCGGCAAACTTCCAGCACATGTTTTCCTACCGGTTCCAAATTGAACTGTGAATAAAACGTCGCCACTTCATATACCTCGATGGGTGCAATATTCAGAAACTGCGCCACCCTGTCCATGACTTCCGTGCTGAGCCATCCGCCATTTTCATCCTGCGCCAGGTGCAATATGGGAACAAGGGCCGATTTTTCTTTTCCTTCAGGATAATGGCTTGTCATTTCCTTCATTTGGCCAAAGGTTTCAGCACTCCAATTCAAGCCGGTTATATCGCTGTTTGTTTCCATATCTGAATTATTCATCCTAGGCATCCAATTCTCCCGCAATAATGTTTAAACTGCTCATGCATACTATGGCATCCGATAACAAGGAACCCCTGATCAATTCAGGAAAGGCCTGGTAATAAACAAAGCAAGGCCTTCGAAAATGCAGCCTGTATGGGCTCCTGCCCCCGTCACTTACCAGGTAGAACCCCAACTCTCCGTTTGCTCCTTCAACCGGGAAATAAACTTCGCCAGCGGGAACCGGAATTTCACCCATCACAATCTTGAAATGCCAGATCAGCTGCTCCATTCTCGTATACACTTCCTCTTTGGGAGGAAGATAAAATCCGGGCACCTCTGTAAAATAATTTCCGGCCGGCATGGTATCCAGTGCCTGCCGGATTATCTTCAGGCTTTCCCACATTTC
>CAVQXX010000001.1:0-167664 GCA_963717995.1 uncultured Bacteroidales bacterium | reverse complement strand
GCACCATAAATTATGGGCACCTTCCAGTATTTTTTATTGTAGGCCTGGCCAAGTCCGGGAATAATAGCGGACATGATAACCGCTCTGCGGGAGTTATGGGTATTAGCCACCGGTTTTACGGACGCAGTATCTGCTTCCTGCGCTGACGCAGGGCAAGAAGCCAGCAAATAAACACCTGCACAAAGAATGCAGGTAAAAATACTTTTTGGGTTGAACAACCGGTTTAATCTTTTAACCGGTCAAATATACCGATAATTCTTTCGAGTTCATCATCGGAGGCAAAGGGGATAATTATTTTTCCTGTGCCTTTTCCATTGCGACGGAACTCAATATCGGCATGAAAGAAATCAGCCAGCTGATTTTTCAGCTCCTCATAAGGCTGTGGAAGTTTTGTTTCAACAGGTTTGGGTTTCTCACGATGAATGGTGCTTTCCTCGATTTTCCGGGCAAGTTCCTCTGCTTTTCGCACGGATAATTCATCCTCAATGATCTTGTAGAACAGGCTGATCTGATCGTGATGATCCTCAATGGCAACCAGTGCCCTGGCATGGCCCATGGAAATTTTGTTTTCGCGCAGTCCAACCTGTATCTCGGCAGGCAGCTTTAAAAGCCGGAGGTAATTGGCCACGGTGGCCCTTTTCTTGCCAACCCGGAGGCTGAGGTTTTCCTGGGTGAGGGAACATTCTTCCACGAGCCGTTGATAACTGATGGCGATGTCCACTGCATTCAGGTCTTCACGCTGGATATTTTCAACCAGGGCCATTTCAAGCATGCCCTGGTCATCGGCGGTACGTATGTAGGCAGGTATTTGCGTAAGTCCGGCTGCCGTAGCGGCCCTGAAACGCCGTTCCCCGGTGATCAGCTGATAACGGCCGGTTTCCGTTTCCCTTACGGTGATGGGCTGTATAACTCCAAGTTCTTTTATTGAAGTGGTCAACTCTTCAAGCGCTTCCTGGTCAAAAACCGTCCGGGGCTGAAAAGGATTGGCATCTACAAGGCGGATATCAACTTTAGTTCCGCCTACCACCTTTTGTACTTCCGGTTCGGCTTCTTCAATCAAGGCACCGAGGCCTCTTCCAAGTGAATTTTTCTTTGCCATAATGATTAATCAATGGTTTTTTGGTTCTCCGGAATGCGGGTACCGCCGTTTTTTTGCAGCAATTCCCGGGCGAGATTCAGGTAATTCAACGAGCCCTTTGACTCCGCGTCATACATGATAACCGGTTTGCCGAAACTGGGGGCCTCACTGATCTTCACATTACGTTGAATAATCGTATCGAATACCATTTGCTGAAAATGCCGCCTGACCTCTTCTACCACCTGGTTTGAAAGCCTCAGGCGTGAGTCATACATGGTGAGTACAAATCCTTCGATTTCGAGATCAGGGTTTAGCCGGCTCTGTATTATTTTTATCGTATTCAGCAGTTTTCCGAGTCCCTCCAGGGCAAAATATTCACATTGCACGGGGATCATAATTGAATTCGCCGCTGTTAGAGAATTCACAGTGATCAATCCCAGGGATGGAGAACAGTCAATCAGAATATAATCGTACTTTTTCTCGATCTTGTCAATCACAGCCTTTAGCATTCTTTCGCGGTTGGGCATATTGAGCATTTCAATTTCTGCACCCACCAGGTCAATATGCGAGGGTAACAGGTCGAGGCCCTCGATTTCACTGTTCAAAATAATATCATTGGGATTGACCTCATCAATCAGGCATTCGTAAATGCTTGTCTTGATATTTTTTACATCAAATCCGGATCCTGAAGTTGCATTGGCCTGCGGGTCGGCATCAATCATCAATACCTTTTTTTCAAGTACGGCAAGACTCGCTGCGAGGTTTATTGTGGTGGTGGTTTTACCCACGCCACCTTTTTGGTTGGCAATGGCAATTATTTTTCCCATGTAAAAATCGGTTGCTGTTACTATGAATTGTCCGCAACTTGTGCGGCTTCAAAAATACAATTTAATAAGCCAATGAAATTTTTTTTAATTCTCCCATTTGTAAACAATCAATTCGCATTTATGAACAAGTTATTAACAAAACAGGCCAGATGCCTGACAGCGAACAACCTAGTGTAAAATGCTGTAAATCAAATTGATCAGAGGGATGGACTAAGATCAATTTCATATAAAACAGGCCAGTGTTTACCGGTAACATACAGATGTCCTGTGAGTGTATTGTATGCGATGCCGTTGAGCACCCGGTTAGGATCCCCTGCCGATCCTTTTGGTATGAGTGCCTGAAGGTCGAGTTTCCCCAATACTTTTCCGGAACCCGGGTCAATCACCACAATGTAACTTTCGCCATATACATTGGCCAGTATTTTTCCACGGATAAATTCCAGTTCATTCAGCGATGGGATCATTCCCTTGTTATCGAATACATCAATTTTGTCGACCTGTGTAAAAAATTCAGGTTCAATGAAATATAATTGCGAGGAGCCATCGCTCATCACAAGATACCGGCCATCGGTTGTAAGTCCCCAACCTTCCGCGATCTGGTAATCAAAACTCCGGATCTGCTCCAGTGTGTTCTTGTCATAAACAAATCCTACCTGTGATCTATAGGTGACCTGGTATATCTGATCCTTGAAAAGAGCTATACCCTCGCCAAAGAATTCCTTTGACAGGGGCATTAGTTTTTCCGGCTTTCCTGTGCTGATATTAACAATACGCAGGGAGGATTTTTCTTCGAGTCCCGTGCTTTCAAACAATTTGCCATTTTCATAGATGAGCCCCTGTGTATATGCATCGGCATCATGAGGATACTGGCTGACCACCCGGTAGGTATATTTTTGCGGCACCACATCCGACAGTATAACAAGGCTTGCCGCATGCGATTCCTGTAACGAGTCATTGTAATAAACCTGTATTTTCAAAGTGACCTGTCCAACCTTGTTTTTCCCTGAATGCCAGTAACCGGTCGTTTTTCCTTTCAATCTGAGCACCGGATTCTTTCCGTCGGTGACGACCAATGAATCCACTTTGTTCCCTGCAATTGGGGGTGAAAGGCTGATCTTTACAGAATCGCCGCAAGTGATGATAGCACCGTTTTTTGGACTGGTCACACTGGTAATGGAGGGATGGACTTTGGATTCCGGCGCATGATGAACCGGCGCATTTTTGCGGCAACAACTTAACAGCAGGATCAGTAATACTGCCGGCACAACACGGGCTATTCTAAATGAACCAATCATTTTTTCTGCCAGGGGAATTACTGGAAAAGCTTCTTCAGCCGGCTTCCTACGCGGGTATTACCACGGGCGAGACTGCTGAGTTCATTGTATTCCGAATCGGCATAGTCGGGATTCAACATTTGCCAGATTTCACTCCAGCCCGGAAATCCACCTACATTTCTGTCGTCAATAAATAAATCCACATCAATTTTCCGGCTGAAATTTTCCATTTCAAAAACCTCTTCGGGGTAGCTTTTGTTTATAGCATAAAAAACAATGCCCTTTTTCTGACAGTATTCAACTGCCTCATCCAGTTCTTTTCCATGCCGGAATGTCCAGAGGATCAGCTGGTGGCCAAGCTTCTGCAGCTGTTTAAGTGTCTCAAATGCAAATAATTTCTCTTCGCCTATCTGGGGATAACGGTGTTCAACGATGGTTCCATCAAAATCGACTGCAATTTTCATCCGTGTAAGTGCTTATGTTAATATACGACAAATTGGTACTATTTGTTAGGTCGGGTGAAAAACAAAAATAGGAAATTAACCGCAATTATGTACACACCTTTCAAAAACATCCTTAATTTAGGGTTTCATTTGTTTATTTTAGCCATATGAAGATTATCGCAAAGGGCTTACCCAGTTTTTTTACCAGTCTTGCACTCATCTCAGGATGCATTTCCGTTGTCATTTCCACAACACGGGGAGATCTTACGCTGGCCGGATATTTTATCCTGATCTCCGCCGCGCTTGATTTTGTTGATGGTATGGCAGCCCGGCTTTTGCACAGTATTTCAGAATTTGGCAAACAGCTTGATTCACTGGCCGATGTGATCAGTTTTGGAGTGGCCCCGGCCATGATCCTTTACAGGCTGATACTTCATTCTTTAACAGGCGGCTCCTTACCTGGGTCTGGTGATCTGCTTCCCTGGCAGATTGCGATTTTGTACAGCCCCTTCCTCGTGGCAGTATTTTCGGCTTTACGGCTGGCAAAATTCAATCTTGACCTGAAACAGGTGAAGAGTTTCCGGGGACTGCCCACACCTGCCAATGCCCTGTTTATTATTGCACTTGGTTTTGCTTCGGAATCACGGTTTCAGTTCATGCAGGAAATCACCTATAACCTGCCCTTCCTGCTTATTACGATCATATTATCCTGCTTTTTACTGGTCTGCAACCTCCCTATGTTTTCCCTCAAATTGTCATCCTTTGGCTTTAAGGAAAACAGCATGCGTTACCTGCTTATTATAGGCTCTGTACTGCTTCTTGCCCTATACGGACTATCTGCACTGGCAGCCATTATCCTGCTTTATATACTCCTGTCACTGGCGGATAACTGGTTTGTTAAAATGCCGTGATTGTGATTATCTGAACCTGCCCGGGCTGTTCCTATTTTTTAGCTTGTTTTTTTTCATACTGATTTATCACGTAGCGGATGACAAACCATGAAACCAGTATGATTACCGGCCAGCTGAGCAACATTAATATGGAATGGGTATACATTTTATTTGTTGATTTGTTGATTTGATGATTTGATGATTTGCTTCGCCCGCCATAGCTTCAGCGAATGCGGGTTGATTTTTTAATTAGTATTTATGGGTTTCGTGTTGCATTTCGTCAACCGAAATCTTATCCCCGGTCATCTGGCGCCATGCATAGATGATATAGGCTAAAACAAAAGGCACAAACAGTGAGACCCAGCTCATGATCATCAGGGTGTAGCGGCTGGAGGAACTATTGACGATGGTAAGTGAGCTTTGCAGGTCGTGTGTAGACGGATAATACGCGGTATTGTTGTATCCGGCCAGGGCAAACAGGCTAAATACAACAAAAACAGTACCAAATCCCCCGAACCATATTGCCTTGTCGTGGATCTTGCTGAAAAGGCCAATCGCAATTCCACAAAGCACAAGTACGGTCCCTGAAAGGAATAGTAGTGCCACTGCCGGCATCTGCAAGAGGTTATGCAGATATTTATAGGCTTCATACTGAACAATCCCGGTTTTCGGATCCACGGCAAACCCTTTGCTTGTGAGCAACAACCCGACAAACGCAAGAAAAACGACCAGGAACGGGATTGAATTCCGGAGAAGGGATTTTTTAGCTCTTTGCACAATGTTTTCATTGTCAATTGTATGCATAAAGAATAAAATGCCCAGTATACGTGCCAGGAAGAACACAGCCAGGCCAAGTGAAAGGTTTTGAATGTTGAATGCTGCTTCCAGTCCCCTGAATGGCGATTCCCACCTTGAGATGACCGGGTCGCTTATCCTGGTGAGGTTATTAAAATCAATGCTGAAACTGGAGCCAGTAAAGAATGTAGCCACCGCAGTGCCCAGCAGGATGGTTCCTAATGCGCCATTGAAATAAAGGAACATTTCGTACGTCCTGTGCCCGAAAATATTCCCGGGTTTCGACCTGAATTCGTAGGCGACGGCCTGCACTATGAAGCAGAAGAGGATCAGGATCCATACCCAGTAAGCCCCTCCGAAACTTGTGGAATAAAACAGGGGAAAAGAGGCAAAAAAGGCTCCGCCGAAAGTAACAAGCGTAGTAAAAGTAAATTCCCACTTGCGACCAATGGCATTCACAAGCATGGTACGCTCAGATTCGGTTTTTCCCAGGGTATAAAGGAGTGTCTGGCCACCCTGAACGAAAAGCAGGAACACAAGGATTGATCCCAGCAGGGAAATTATGGCCCACCAGTACTGCTGCAGTGCAAAATATGAAAATGATCCGAACATATGAATTCCTCCTTATTTAGATCCGATTTTTATTTGTTTGAAAATAATACTCAGCTCGGCAATAAGCAGGGCTGTGAAAAGCAGGGCAAACATCCAGAATGTTACCTGTACAGAAGTGGTAGAAATATGCGATACGGCTGCCATGGTAGGCAGGAGGTCCTGGATGACCCATGGCTGGCGCCCCATTTCAGCGACAATCCAGCCGGCCTGGCTGGCCAGGTAAGCGAGCGGAACTGTGAGCACTGTTAAACGAAGAAGGAATTTCCTGTTTTCAAGTTTATCAGTGAATACATAATAAATGAGGAACATCATTAGAAAAAGAAAATAGAATCCAAGGATCACCATGATGTGAAAACTGTAGAATGAAAGCGGTACATTGGGAATTACATCATCGGGTTTATTCAGAAAACCGTAGCCAAAATACCGGAAGTAGTTATTTTTGAAGTCGTTGTCGTCAAATTTTGCCTTCAGCAGGGCATATTGTGCTGAATCCCCTTTATCGCGGGCTGTTTTCATATCTGCGAGGGTTGCACGGGCCACCTTGCCCCGCTCTATCTTATCGCTGACCGGCATAATATTTCGTTCAAAATTGCCATCCACAAGATCATTTACACCGGGAACAAAGGCATCGAATTGTCCATAGGCCATATAGGAAAGGAAATTGGGGATTTCAATGTGGAATGAAAAATCCTTGACATTCCGTGAATTGGTGTCACCGGGGGCGGTTGACATGATGCCGATGGCTACCAATCCTGCACCGGTCTGGCCATTGTACAGTCCCTCAATGGCTGCAAACTTCATGGGCTGCACATGCACAAGCTGCCTTGTGGAACCATCACCTGAATAGATCAGCATCAGCGAGGAGATCAGCCCAAATACGGATGCAATAAGGATGCTGCGTTTGGCCAGGAAAAGCTCACGTTTTCTAAGCATAAACCATGCGCTGATGCCAACCACAAAAATAGAGGCAAGGACAAAGCCGGAGGTAATTGTATGGATAAATTTATGAATAGCAACAGGGGAAAGAAATACATCCCAAAAATTCACCATCTCATTGCGTGCGGCCTCCGGGTTAAAATGCATTCCGACAGGATTCTGCATCCAGGCATTGGCTACAAGTATCCATAATGCGGAAAGGTTAGCCCCGAATGCCACCAGCCAGGTTGAGGTGAGGTGGAATTTTTTACTCACTCTATTCCATCCAAAAAACATGACGGCCACAAACGTCGATTCCAGGAAAAAGGCCAGGATCCCTTCAATGGCCAGCGGCGCTCCGAAAATATCCCCCACAAACCAGGAATAATTCGACCAGTTTGTACCGAACTGAAATTCAAGAATAATACCGGTGGCCACCCCAATGGCAAAATTCACGCCGAACAGGGTCATCCAGAACTGGGTTATTTTCTTCCATTCTTCCTTGCCCGTGCGAACATATAAAGTTTCCATCATGGCAATGATGAATGACAAACCGAGGGTAAGCGGTACAAAGATCCAGTGATAGATAGCCGTGAGGGCAAATTGTGCACGGGACCAGTTTACTAATGAGAGGTCAATGTTTTCTAACATATTTATCTGGTTTTTGATAGCTGTTCAATTACATAATCGCTCCTGTCCCTGTCAGTATTGAACCGGGTTTTCAGGAAATCAGGGAAAAAAAAGACTTTCAGGATGGCAAACAGGATGAATAGCTTGATAAAAATGATTATCCAAAGCTTTTTACCGACGGTCATGCTGGTGAATCCATCGTAGTAAAAATAAAAGATCCGTTTGAGTAGTGAACGGTGCAATGAATTTATATATCAATCTATGTAAAGATAGAAATTCCTGAGAAACGTCCAAATTCTGATGAAAAAAATATCAACCTTATCCAGTCAATTGGTAAAACTTTATAATTTTGAGCATTGCAATAAAAATCTAAAGGAATGGCTGATTCAGAACTGTTGAAAGTAAACCCGGATGTTAGTTGGATTGGGGTGCCTGATAAAAATATAGTTACGTTTGATATTGTGATGGAAACCAAGTACGGCACTACGTATAATTCCTATTTTATTGATGCAGAAAAAAAAGTTGTGATCGATACGGTGAAGGAAAACCACAAAGCTCTGTTTCTCACAAAGCTCAATGAAGTTACCAATCCGGCGGAAATCGATTATATAGTAGTAACTCACACTGAACCAGACCATTCGGGATGTATGAAATACCTGCTTGATCTTGCTCCCAAAGCGGTGGTTTACGGCAGTCGCCAGGCCATCACGTATTTGCAGGATATGGTAGGCAGGCCTTTTGAATTTTGCTATGTAAAGGATGGTGATACCCTCGACCTGGGGAACAAAACCCTGAAATTTATTTCGGCGCCTAACCTGCACTGGCCAGATACCATATACGCTTACCTGGAGCAGGATAAACTTCTGTTTACATGTGATTCATTCGGCGCACATTTTTGTCACGATGCCATGTTTGATGATCTTACAGGGGATTATCACGATGCATTTAAGTATTATTTTGATATGATCCTTCGGCCTTTCAGCAATTTCATGATAAAGGCCATTGAAAAGATCAGGCCGCTTGACATTGCCATGATCTGCCCGGGCCATGGGCCCATCCTGCGCAGTACCTGGAGGGAAAAAGTGAGGCTGACGGAACAGTATGCCGAGACCTATATTGCCGATTCGCTTTGCATGGACAACCGCATCCTGATCACGTATATTTCTGCCTACGGTTATACAAGACACATGGCAGAGGCAATTGCTGAGGGTATCAGGGATGTGGTTGACTATAAGGTTGAGATTGTGGACATTGAAAGTATCCTGCTTGGAGAGCTCGAAGAACTGATCGTGCGAAGCAAGTCGATCCTTGTGGGTTCTCCAACAATCAATCAGAATACACTGTTGCCCGTGTACCGGTTGTTTTCGCTGATCAATCCGCTGCGTGACCGTGGCAAGAAGGCCGCAGCATTCGGATCATATGGCTGGAGCGGTGAGGCAGTTAAGCTCATTGAGGGACAACTGAAGGCACTTAAATTGAATGTTCCGGTGGAAGGCATGGCTGCCAAATTCTCACCCGACGACAAAAAACATGAACAAATAGTTGAATTCGGCCGCGAATTTGCCCGGCACCTTAATGACTGATATTCAGCTTTTGTGCACCCAATATCGATGTTCCCGACAGGGCCCGGATAATGTAAATGCCATCAGGGAACAAGGAGGTTGAAATTTCTGTTTTGTCTGCTGTTCCCGGAATTTCCACGGATTTAACCAGTACACCCAGGTTACTGTAAATATTTAAACTTACAGTTCCTTTAGCCGGTTTGTCAAGTTTCACAAATATCTCATTATTTGCAGGATTTGGATAAACCAGCAACTGATTCTCTGAATAGGACATGTCCTTTATATCCGTCACAAAGTCGATCTTATTCAAAGCAACCTGATATATTTCAGAAGTGGATTCATTCTGGATGAAGGCAAATACTTTAAGCTCATTCATATTATATACATTCTGCAAATACCAGTAATTATTCACTGAATCCACATCGTTTATATTCCATGCCCTGGATAAAGTTTTGCCGGCAGGATCGGGCAGAAAGGCCTTTACAACATTTTTAAATACATTTTCACCATTGGTTCCTGTTTCGCCGGTGATCTTACTTTCGACCACACCCACATGAACAGTGTATTCTCTGGCCGGCATATCAGTGAGTGCAGTTACCCAGGCTGTTACATACAGTGTATTGTTGTTTATAAGTTCCGAATATAGTCTGATACCGAATTTTGCATATACCAGGGATTCGTATCGTATGGGGTTCCAGCTCAATTTCCTGGCATCATGATCAAACCAGTAAGAAGGATCAGTTCCACCATTCAGAATTGTAAAAGGAACATCCATAAGTCCGTAATACAATAAGCGGGCACTGGGAACAAAGGGTTCCTGTACATTGAACGGATCATCACCTGGAAATGAAGTATGAAATTGCAGGTCAACCAGATCCAATGAATCTGAACTCACCATGGTATTGACTGCAATATCGGCTGTTTTCGAATCCAAATCAGCGGAATTGGTGAAATGCTCAAGGAGGATTGTTCGGTCCCGTTCACCTATTCTGAAATTATCAAATGCAATCCCGTCTGTATTCAGAGCAGTACCATCAGATCCATAGGCTATCCGGAACTGAACCCTTGACTTGCCCTTCAGCATATCCAGATCATGGCGGGATTCCTTCCAGTCATTTTCCTGGATATCCGCCCAACCAATCTTTTGTCCCCCGGGATTTCCACTGATGGCATAACTGTTGAACCAGTTTAAGCCATCATTGAGCCCTCCAATATTATTCCATGATTTACCGCTGTCAGCCGTAGCCTGCAAAACGGCTCCATCCCTCAGGTTGTTGAATTTTCTCCAGATATCGAGTATTATCATCGGTCTCTCTGTGCCGGAAAAATCAAAGCAGGGACTGGTAATCCATGATTCTTCAGCGGGGGCAATCATGGAAGTAACATGGGTATACCAGAACTGATAACCCGATTTTGCACGTGTGAATTCTTTTGAGGTATCACTTAACACCCAGCTGTTCACCGGTTTTGAGGGCAGGTTACCCGTATGCCAGTAAAGGGATGAATCCTCAAAATCTTCAAGGAAAGGCCGTCCTGCCAGTTTTATCGGTGAACTTAACCCGATTGTTTTGGAGACGTTATTCACACATCCGTAGGTTGTTTTTACAGTGAGACTGATATAATACCTTCCTTCATCCGGGAATGTATATTCAATATTTTCTGATGTTAATGTATCTGTGCCTCCTTCAGCCTGGATAGACCACAAGAATCCGTTTATATTACCGAATGTACTGTTGGATGCATTATTTAATCCGATGGATTGTCCAGGTTCAAAGCATTCCGATTCCCACTTGAAGTCGGCCACAGGAGCTTCTCCGATTTCAAAGGTCTTCTTCACGGAAAAAACGGCACCATCAGTATAGGTATAGGTAATTGTATATTCGCCTGCCACCAGGCCATGTGGATCAATGGTTGCAGTGTTATCCCCGTGATTTATAAGTCCTATATCGCCGCTGATTGAGAAATGGCCATTGCTGTTGTTCAGGTTAACTCCTTTAATCGTAAAGGGTTCTTCATTTCGGCAAACAGTGGTACGGTTTTCAGGGAACTCAATAATGGCGTTTGCCTCAAGGACCCTTACAACTGCCGTATCATAGCCGAAACATGAGCCTTCAGATTCCTGATATGCATACACTATATTGAGCGTGCCCAGGGGTGCATAACCGGGAAGGAAAAACCAGTCAGGGGATGAATAGAAAAGGCCTGGCCCCGAAAATGTCCCACCAGCCGGAGTCCCGGTGATCAGTACCATCTGGTTGTCCGCTTTATTATAGGACGATGCTAGTCCGGAAATAGATGCAGCTGGTGAGGGGTTCACTAAAATCCGTGCAGATCCGGATACCAACCCCTTGCAATATTTATCATACACCTCATAAAGGGTATAAAAACCTGCCAGGTTTACATTAAAAGTTTTCGGGCTGGTACTTATGTCCAGTATATTGACAGGTGTTCCATCATCTTTCTTATAACTGAACCGCCAGGGAGCAATACCTGTCAAACTTACATTGAGTTGAGCGGAAGTGTTTTCACAGATTGTAGCGTCACCTGAAAGCAGGGCGGTAGGTGCATTGAGCTGTCTCACTGTTGCACTTCCGGAGACTTTTCCATTCGTGCACACGCCATCGGTCAAAGCCGCCAGGGTATATGTACCGGCCGAAGAGACTTTTAACGTATAATCGGAAGTGTTGATATTGCTGATCACTGTTGGATTTGAACCATTGCGGTAATAGGTTATATTCCATGGTGATTTGCCGGTTAATATTATGGAAAGTTCTGCCGTTTCACCCGCACAAATTGTGTCTACCCCTGACAATACAGCCGTGGGCGGAGTATTGAATGTAATTTTAACCGATCCGGAACCGGTTGTATCTCCCGAACAGTTCGCATCTGATAAAGATCTGATGCGGTATGTACCTTGTTGGTTTACATTAAAACCAAATGGATTCTCGTTAATGAGATCATAATTTATTTCATTTCCATTATTCCTTGTCAGCGTGAAATTCCAGGGTGGCGTTCCTTTAAAGTCAATTTCAAGGGGCATGTCAGTTAACTGATCACTGCAAAGGGTGGCAGTTCCCCTAAGAACGGCGCTCACTGGTCCATTCACATAAATACCCCGGCTTACTGAATTTCCAAAGGCCTTTCCGTCATTCACAACAAAGGACACCGTATGTATTCCGGTAACAGGGTTCTCCGCATTGGTATTCTCATATTGGATGCTCCTCAGTGCATCCTGGTAAATTGCTTTGGTGGCTTGTCCTGTGAGCGTCAGGATTCCGCCGGAAGCATCCCAGGCGCCGGTTATTCCATTCTGATCTGTAAAACGGAGGTAATCCTCATTACGGGTATATTTGGCTGTAATCTGTATTCTGGCAGAGCTAAGATTTTCGTCATCCCCATCTGTCACAGCCAGGGAGGATGTAATGGAAATCCCGCCGGAACTGACACAATAAGGGATCTGTGAGTTCTCAAGTCCGCCCAGCACGGGTGCCATGTTCGGAATTATTATGACAATATTCCTGGATACCGTATTACTGCCTGACAAGCCATCATTCACTGTAAATGTCACTTTTCGCTTATCTATGGATGGATTGGTGACATTTGTGTTTTCATATTGTATGCTTCTCAATGCGGTCTGATACCTTGACAACGTGGCATTTCCCGAAAGGGTCAGAATGCCGGTGCTCTTGTTCCAGAATCCGTTAATGCCGTTTTGATTTCTAAAATAAAGAATATCCTCATCGGCATGATAACCGTCAGTAATACGAATGGATGCTGACCGGAGATTTTTGCTGTCTGTATCGGTTATGGTTATGGAGCCTGTAATATTGGCTCTTCCGCTTGCTTTTTGATATATCAGGTCAGTGGATTCAATCTTACCAAGGATGGGAGCTGCATTAACTGCTTTTGATAATGCCTGCAGCTCACTCCCCGCGAGAAGATTTGTACAGAAGGCCAGCCACAACAATCCACACAGGAGCGTCAGGGTTCGATATAAATAATTTCCAGAATTCATCACTGTGAAATTTTTCAGGCACGAAGTGCTGGAATATTCTGCATAACAAAGTCACTCAATACTTGTTCATCAGGCCAGTCCGGAAAAAACTGGCAAAGGCCCTAATGTGTAATATTCAGCTTGGAAATTCCCAATAGCTCATTGCCTGATGTGACCCTGATGATATATAGTCCGTCGGGATACTTGTCAGTCAGTATTTCGCTGGCAGTGTCCATCCGGGGAATTATGCCTGTGTAAACGAGGCTACCCAGGTTATTAAACATTTCGATTCTGACTTTACCATTCACAGGTTTATCAAATCGGATAAATGCCTGGTCACTTGCCGGATTGGGGAATACAATGAACTTATAGCGCGATGATCCGGGCAATATGCTATGTGTTCCTGTTGAGTAACCAATTTTAACAATGTTAGACTGGTATATTTCATGGGTCTCTTCATCCTGAATAAAGGTAAACGCCATGAGTTGGTCCGTGTTATATCCTTCCGGGATTTCCCATTCATAATAATGGTATTTCCGCAAACCAGCGGGCCAGGTCTCATAAATGGTGATGCCGGCAGGATCAGGTAAAAGAGTCCTTACCACGTTCTCATAAACGGTCTCGCCACCGGGGCCGGTTCCGGCAACCCTTCTCTCAAGCACACCGGCATGAACAGTAAATTCATGAGCCGCCATATTTTGTCTGGGTTGGAATTCTATGGTAAAATTTACATTATTGCCATCCCAGGATGAATTTGAGATTTCAAGGCCAAATTTGGCATCATTCAGCGACTCCAGATGAACTGCATTGGTATCCAAATCATTAGATCCATAGTCATACCTGTAACCTGTTTTATAACCACCGTTCAGAATAGCATAGGGTACGTCCGAAATCCCATAATATAACAATCGTGCACTCGGTGCATATGGCTCCTGCTCATTGAATGGATCATCTCCGGGGAAAGATGTATGGTATTGAAGATCAATCGTATTGAGTGAATCAGGATTAACAAGTGCATTCAGTCGGGCATTGGCCTCTTCGCTTGCCGCATCGGATGAATTGGTAAAATGCTCAACGAGAACAATACGGTTACGTTCACCGATCCAGAAATCATCAAAAGCAAATCCATTCGTATTTTGTACAGTGCCGTCGGAACCATAGGCAATCCTGAATTGTACCCTAGTTTTGCCTTTAAGCATGTCAAGAGAATGCCGTGATTCTATCCATTCGCCATCCTGGATATCAGACCAGCCAATATGCTGATCCCCGACAATTCCGAGGATTGAGTATTCGTTGAACCAGTTCTGTCCATCTTCCATTTGACCAATGTTAAACCAGGTTTTTGCGCTATCCGTGGTTGCCTGTAAAACCGTACCATCGCGTCGGCCATTGAAATCACGCCAGATCTGCATTTTTACCATGGGCCTTTTCATGCCTGTAAAATCATAGCATGGACTTGAAACCCAGGATTGCTCTGTTGGGGCATTGGATGACGGGATATTGGTAAACCAGCAGGAAGGTTGGCTATACGCGGTGTTTATCCCCGAAGGGTCATCCGGCGTTCCCAGCACCCAGCTGTTGATTGTGGTTGCCGGGAGGGCAGTGCTTCGCCAGCTGAGGGGATTATTATCAAAGTTCTCAGTGATATATCCCTCTATATGGGGGTTAATTGTAGGCCTGAGCCCAAATACTTTCGACACGCTGCCCGAGCATCCATAGGATGTTTCTACCTGCAGTTCAATAACATGATTACCAGCTTGCGGGAAAGTATGGGTGATGTTACGTGTGGAAGCTGTATCAAAACCGGTGGATGTGTAAACCTTCCAATGGTAGGCTGTTATATTGCCAAAGGTGGAGCTGGAGGTATCCTTGAACTGAATTGACTGTTCCGGTTGAAAACATTCGGATTCCCATCGGAAGTCAGCCACAGGAGCGTTGCCTATTTCAAAGGTACTCTTAACATTCAGCGTTGTTCCGTCAACATAGGTGTATGTAATAATATATTCCTTTACACTTAGCTGGGAAGGATCAACAGTGGCTGTATTGTCGCCATGGTCAACCAGTCCAACCCCGCCGGAAATAACAAAACTTCCGATGTCATTGGCCAGGTTCACCCCGATAACAGTGAAGGGGACCTCGTTCCGGCAGTATTTGAGCCGGTTTTCCGGGAATTCAATAATTGCATTGGCTTCCAGCACTCGTACTATAGCTGTATCATATCCATAGCATTGCGTGGTTCCATCCCTGTATGAATATATAATCTCATGTGTTCCTACGGGAGCGTACCTTGGCAGGAAATACCAGTTTTCGTTCGAATTGAATAATCCGGGTCCTGTAAAAGTCCCACCTGGAGGTGTCCCTGTAATGGATACCATCTGGTCATAATTTTTATCATAGGCAGGGGCCAGTCCCGACATGATCACCTCCGGGGCCGGGATTATTGTAACATTTGCCGAACCGGATGTGGTACCCTTACAATTTTTATCAAAGACTTCAACAAGGGTATAGGTGCCTGCTTTGCTGATCGGAACAGTTTTTGGACTGGATGACACATTCAATACCTCTACAGGAGTTTCAGAATTAAGCTTATAGCTGAACTTCCAAGGGGAATTGCCGGTGAGGCTAATATTGAGGTTTCCTGTCGTAAATTCGCAAAAAGTTGAAGTACCCGAAAGTGTTGCCGTTGGCACAGTATGAGAAATAATTTTGCCTGTGCCGCTGACCTTGCCCGTACAACCGCCTACGGTTAGCTGTTGAACCTTCGACAAGGTGTAATTTCCTATACCCTGAACAGAAAGTGTGTAGGGTGAAGCTGAGATCATAGGGACCTCAACCGGATTGGCACCATCCCTCAAATATGTGATGCTCCATGGACCGGACGTGCCGGTTATGGTTACCCTAAGATCACCCGTTCCACCCGGACAAATTGTATCCTGTAGGGAAATGCTGGCGGCAGGTGATGCAAGATAGGAAATACGCAGCGTACCGGAGCCAGTGGTATCTCCTGGGCAATGAGCATCTGAAATGGCAACTAACCTTACGGTCATGGGAGAAGAAGTGATCCTGGTCGCAAATGTAAACGGATCAGTGGTAATCCCTGTTAAAGTGGTATCATTTCCGGCACTTCCGCGTCGGATTGTACAATTCCAGGGAGATGTACCGCTGAGGTTAATAGTAACGCTGGATTTCTGCAGGCCGTCGTTACATATTGCTGCACCTCCGGAAAGAACGCCTGAAGGCTTGGGATACATGGCAAGAACAACCGGAGTTGGAGAAACGGTGGCTGCCTCGCTGTTGGCATCCGTAAGGGATTTTAATTCATAGCTTCCTGTCAGTTTTACGTTGATGATATAAGGGGAGGACGCAATGCCTGTGATCACAGTGTCTTTATTCGCTGCACTTCCTGAGCGGTGAAGGGTGGCAGTGAATGGTGCCGTGCCATCTGTAACGGTTAGCGTAATGGGCATTACCACGTAGGTGCAGTAACTTGCTGTCCCTGAAATGCTGCCGTTGAATACTCCTACACGGGTGACGGTTATATCCCGGTTCAGTTCATTGCTGTTGAGAGTACCATCGTTTACCCGGAATGCAACAGTGCGGGTTGCAGTATTCGGATTGTTGCTTGTATTTGTATATTTTACAGAACGCAGGGCGGTCTGGTAGTTTGCCGGGCTAACATTTCCGACAAGTGTTAGCTGACCTGTTGCGGCATTCCATGAACCGGTAATCCCATTGGCATTTGTATAAGACAGAACATCCTGGGGACTACTATAATTGGCTGAAATGGCAATTAAAGCAGACTGAAGGGTAAGGTTGTCGGCATCCGTCACTGTAATTGTACCCGATACGGATACCGGGCCATCACCTTCAGTATAGACGAGGGCGGCACTTTCGATGCCTCCAAGCACAGGAGGATTGTTAACAGCGGTTATGGCGATATTTCTGGTTTGCAGGTTGCTGTTATCAATGCCGTCGCTTACCCTGAACGTAATGTTCCTGGTGGCAGTATTCGGGTTGGTGCTTGTATTGGCGTATTTCACTGATCGCAACGCTGCCTGGTAATTGGCAACGGTTGCAATCCCGGAAAGAGTTAACTGTCCAGTGCCGGCATTCCAGGTGTCTGAGATTCCATTGGCATTGGTAAATGAAAGCACATCCTCGCCATTTTGATAATTTCCGGAAATAGTAACCGTGGCAGACATCAGGCTGACATTATCCGCATCCGTTGCCGTTAAGGATGATGTGATACTTACCGGCCCGGTGCCCTCGGTGTAGGACAGGGCTGCGGTTTCAATGCCTCCAAGCACCGGGGCACTGTTAAATGCTGCCACACTGATGTTCCGGCTCTGGGTGTTGCTGTTGTCGGTCCCATCATTCACTATGAAAGTGACCGTGCGGGTAAGGTTGTTCGGTGTAGCGCTGTTGTCGGTATATCTTACCGAACGAAGGGCTGTCCTGTAATTGGCGACGGATGAAGTTCCGCTTAGCGATAGCTGGCCGGTTGAGGCATTCCATGAACCGGTTATCCCGTTAGCTGTAGTGAATGACAAAACATCCTCGCCATTCTGGTAATTGGCAGAAATAGAGATCACTGCGGAAGCCAGGTTGATATTGTCGGGGTCCGTTACTGTGATGGTGCTGGTGATATTCACCGCTCCATCTCCTTCGGTATAGGCAAGCGTACCGGGTTCAATAGCCGCCAGCACGGGCGCGCTGTTTGCCCCAGCCACACTGATGTTCCGGCTCTGGGTGTTGCTGTTATCTGTTCCATCATTCACCCTGAAGGTCACCGTACGGGTAAGGATGCCCGGTGTAGCGCTGATGTTGGCATATCTCACTGCGCGCAGAGCGGTCCTGTAATTGGCAAGGGTTGCACTTCCGCTGAGCGAAAGCTGGCCGGTGGAGGCATTCCAAGAACCGGTTATCCCGTTCTCATTTGTGAATGACAGCACATCTTCGCCGTTCTGGTAATTGGCAGAAATAGTGATCAGTGCGGAAGCCAGGTTAACATTGTCGGCATCCGATACCGTAATGGTGCCGGTAATGTTCACGGGCCCGTCGCCTTCGGAATAGACAAGCGTCGTGGCTTCAATGGCCGCCAGCACCGGTGCGCTGTTTATACTGGCCACACTGATGTTCCGACCCTGGGTGTTGCTGTTATCAGTCCCATCATTCACCGTGAAAGTCACTGTGCGGGTCAGGTTGCTCGGGGTAACGCTGTTGTTGGTATATCTCACCGCGCGGAGGGCAGTCCTGTAATTGGCAACGGTTGCAATTCCACTGAGCGACAGCTGGCCGGTGGAGGCATTCCATGAGCCGGTTATGCCGTTCGCATTTGTAAATGACAGCACATCCTCGCCGTTTTGATAATTGGCAGAGATGGCGATCACAGCGGATGCCATGCTGGTATTGTCGGCATCCGAAACTGTAATGGTGCCGGTGATGTTCACAGGCCCGTCTCCTTCGGTATAGGCAAGCGTGCTGACTTCAACAGATGCCAGCACAGGTGCGCTGTTTGTACCGGACACACTGATGTTCCGGCTCTGGGTGTTGCTGTTGTCGGCCCCATCATTCACCGTGAAGGTAACTGTGCGGGTCAGGTTGCTCGGGGTAACGCTGTTGTTGGTATATCTCACCGCGCGGAGGGCTGTCCTGTAATTGGCAACAGATGAACTTCCTGAAAGGGTAAGTTGTCCTGCGGCGGCACTCCATGAGCCGGATATGCCATTGGCATTGGTGAATGAAAGCACATCCTCGCCGTTCTGATAATTGGCAGAAATGGTGATCACCGCGGATGCCAGGTTGATATTGTCGGCATCCGATACCGTAATGGCGCTGGTAATGTTCACCGCCCCATCTCCTTCGGTATAGTCAAGCGTGGTGCCTTCAATAGATGCCAGCACGGGTGCGCTGTTTGTGCCGGTCACACTGATGTTCCGGCTTCGGGTGTTGCTGTTGTCGGTCCCATCATTCACAATGAAGGTCACCGTGCGGGTCAGGGTACTAGGAGTACCGCTGTTGTTGGTATATTGTACCGACCGTAGGGCTGTCCTGTAATTGGCAACGGATGAGCTTCCGGAAAGGGTAAGTTGTCCTCCTGCGGCACTCCATGTGCCGGTTATGCCATTGGCATTGGTGAATGACAGCACATCTTCTCCATTCTGATAATTGGCAGAAATGGTGATCACTGCAGATGCCAGGTTCGTATTGTCGGCATCCGATACCGTAATGGTGCCGGTAATGTTCACGGGCCCATCTCCTTCGGTATAGGCAAGCGTGCTGACTTCAACAGAGGCCAGCACGGGAGCGCTGTTTATTCCAGTCACACTGATGTTCCGGCTTTGGGTGTTGCTGTTATCGGTCCCATCATGAACCATGAAGGTCACCGTGCGGGTCAGGTTGCTCGGGGTAACACTGTTGTTTGTATATCTCACTGCGCGGAGGGCTGTCCTGTAATTGGCAACGGTAGCACTTCCGGAAAGGGTAAGTTGTCCTGCGGCGGCACTCCATGTGCCGGTTATGCCATTGGCATTAATGAATGACAGCACATCTTCTCCATTCTGATAATTGTTAGAAATGGTGATCACTGCGGATGCCAGGTTGGTATTGTCGGCATCGGTGGCTGTAATAGTGCTTGTGATGTTCACCGCCCCATCTCCTTCGGTATAGGCAATCGTGCTGCCTTCAATGCCCCCGAGCACCGGGGGGGCATTAACCAGGGTGATGCCAATAGTCACCGTGGCCACATTGCTTTCGTTTGTGCCGTCGCTTGCCTTGTAGGTAAATGCATCGGTGGTGAAAGAAGTACCGTCATTTACATAATTGAAGGATCCATCGCTGTTTAGGGTTACCGTGCCGTGCGAGGGATCAGTCACTTTAATGGCCATAAGAGGATCAAAATCTGCATCCGTATCATTCGACAATACCCCGGGTGCAGATATATTCAGGGTCGCCCCCTGGGTGGTTGAATAACTGTCGTTGACAGCCACAGGGGACGCATTGACTTCCTTAACCTCAAAAGTGGCATCATCCGATGCGCTTGCCTCAGCCAGATCTTTCACTGAAAAGGTAAGTATTTCTGAGCCGTTCCAGTCTGGTGGAGTACCGATTGTGGCAATGTGTAAATCATCCACTGATGGAGTTAGGTTGGTGTTGCCAGTAATTGTCCAGGACAAATCCGACATTGAATTATCCACATCAGTGACATAATCATCCAAAGAGATTGTATTGAATGATTCTCCTGAAAATATTGACTGGCCAGGTATATCACTCACCACTGGGGGATCATTTACCGGGGCAAGTGAAAAGGTCGCCGCATCCTGGGAGGACGCCAATTCCGGATCGGTAGCTACAAATACAATTGTTTCCGAGCCGTTCCAGTCAACATCGGATACACCGATGGTAGCAGTATGGGTACTGGGATTAATATCCACCGAAAGCGCCGAATTGCCGGAAGCACTCCATGTCAACAGGTCATCCGTATGATCAGCATCGCTAACATAATTATCAAGATTTACAGGTAGAAAGGATGCACCTTCTTCAAGAGGTTGGTCAGGAATATCGGTCACAATGGGGGGTGCGTTCGCTAATTCCCTTATTGTAAATATGGCTGCATCACTGCCGGTATTCATATCGGTATCAATGGCAAGGAAAGTTATGGTTTCGGAACCCGTCCAGGTATCTGAAAGAGGTATTACGCTGGCATTCCGGTCATTGTCAATATTTACGGAAAGCTGACTGGCTCCTGAAGTACTCCATTGAATTTTATGGAGTTCGTTGTCGGGGACATCAATATAATCATCCAGTTTAATATTTGAAAATGACTGGCCAGGATCAATAGTCTGGTCAGGAATATCATTGACTGTTAAAGCCTGCCCGGATGCTCCGACATATAGAAAAGTAAGGGAAAAACCAATGAGAGTGAGGATGAAACGGTTAACCAAGATACTGGTTTTCATAATGGAAATTTTAGATAATAAACGTGTTCATAGCTTGGGGTTAAAGGCTGTTTTCCACAATAGGTACAAAAATACAAATTTACCGGTAAAAAATGCCGATAATTTGATGAACCGCCTTAAAAGGAATTCAGGAGACTGATTTTCCGTGTTAACGATAAAATTTTACCAGAGTGAACCGTTGGATTTTAACTTGATGAGTGCCATGGACTGATCATTGTCTGAATGTTTGTTTGTTCCCGTAATAATAAATCCATTATCGGAAGTCCTTTCAAAGGAGGATGCGCTTAACTGGGTTCCCTCGCCGATTTCGGAATAAACCGCATTTTCGCCATTCAGATCAGCAGTAATCAGTGTTATTGTTGTATTGATGCCTGTGGAAGCTGTGGTTGCCAGCAGATAGAGATAATTTTCATCAAGCATTGCACATACACCCTTACTGTTTGTTTCGCCATAACTGTTATCCCATGCTTTTAGCACTCCTGAAGGGGAATAAGTAACTTTTTTCATCATAGCGCGACTGGAAGAAGTTGAAGTCTGGGTTGTACCACTTATAATAAATGTGTTTTCGTCCACAATCTGAATACAGGATGCCGTTTCGTCAAAATCAGAATCAATAGTGAAAAGACTTCCTCCAAGACCTGTAGAACCTGTCCTCAACACAAAGGCACGCATTTTATTTTCAGGATCAGTAGTTGTGCCCGTAACAACTATCCGTCCGTCGGGGAGCAACTGCAGGTCATTGCCCTCGTCATCATTTGCCGAGAAACCTATAAACCTCTGATCCGCCCAAAGGGGTTCACCTTGCTGATTCAGGGCATAAAGCCAGATGTCCTTATTCAATGGAGCACCTCCCTTTGTTGATAATCCATTTCCCACCATATAGAATGAGCCCCATACATCCACTCTCATACTTTTTGGTTCTATATCGTAAGGGCCACTAAATGTGCGCTCAATCATTACATTTCCTAAACTATCGGTCCTTATAAATAAAACACCTTTTTTATTGCTGCCATCAATGGTCTGACCCAGGATGGCAAATCCGTGATCGTACAATACTTCGATATGGCAGGCTTCCTGATCCAGCTGGCCGCCATAGTATCTTGCCGTGTCCACTGAATTCCCGTAAAGGTCGGTGCGGATAAGACAGATTTGTTTACCCTCCGTGTTTGATGTTGCGGTACCCAGTAAAACATATCCCCTGCCCGGTATTTCTTTTACATCTGAACCAGTAAAAACGGGAAAAGTATTGTAAAACTTGATAAAGGAATCAGCCTGTGAAGGTGAAATATCCATCTTATCACAGGAGGCCAGTAACACCAGCCAAATTAAAATAAACAGGGTACGGTTCATCTATCGGCTTGTTTCTTTGGCTTATAAAATGAAAAGTAATATCCAACGGAAAATGAAAAAGTATTCATCGCAAAACTGTCATCCTCATAATAGGATTTCATGATCTGCTGCATGTTTTCAAAACGTTTTTCCGGTTTTACTATATTATTCAGACCGATGCTGGCCCGGAACTCTGCAGTTAATACTCCATGCGGAACCTTATATCGGATACCTGCCCCGGCAACCCCTGCATACATGATATTTTTCCTGTATTTTGCGATGTCATTGGTTTCACCCGGTACAGGTGGAATCTCCTCGGCAAACTGCCGGGTGGCAGCGCCTGTTACCCCGGTGATACTGGCCACTGAAAACCCGCCACGCATAAAATAATGCAATTTTTTGGCGCTAAATTCATACGAAACAGAAAGCGGCATGATGAACTTGTACAGTTTTTCGGAATAAGTGACTGAGGAAATTCCGTTTAAGCCCGGTAAAGGAGTGATAACCTCATCTTCAAAGGCATACCTGTTTTCTGAAAATTTCAGTTCAAGATTGAGGAACATTTTCCGGCTGATATATCTGCCCACACCAATGCCAAACTGGAAGCCTGGTTTCATTGTGTTTTTCAGTGTAACATTTCTCTGGTCATGCACGCTGTATGATTCAATGATCCTGGGATCGGTTAAGTTAAAACCGGCCGTAAAGCCAAAGGAAAATATCGAAGTAGTGCGGTATGATTCAAAGAGGTATACAAATTCTACCGGGTCGTTGGGCATAATTTCATATTCGGGGAATTTTTTCAGAAATTCAACCATGGTTTTTTCGGCTTCGAACTGGTTGTCATCAAACAAATACGACAGGATGATCAGTTTATACGCCTCGATGACCTGGGCCCTGGTGAATCCATCCTGTATGCAGGGAGCCAGCATTTTGGGAATTTCCTCGATCATGCCCTGTTCATATAATTTCCGGGCATCCTGTATTTTGGTGCTGCATTCACTCTGACCCTGCACAACAGGGCTGAAAATAATCAGTATCAGCATTATACTGCTGATCAACATATTCCGGGGATTGAAGTTCAGGCTGGAGAGCATTCTCAATTATTTATTTGCACAGGTTTTCTGATAAGGAATATCCAAACTGATATAGGTTTCCCATTCCCGTTGGGAAAAATTGCGCCCCAATTTGCCGCACATCTGGTCTGCCATGTATGATGCATGGGTGGGCCAGTAATAAATATAGTCTCCATCCTCACTCGATGTCACCAGGTATTTTCCATCGGGGCTAAAAGCTATGGATAAAACCCAGGCATCATGCTTGGAGATCACAATGGGCTTGTTCCCCAGGTTATTGGCATCCCATATTTTTATTGTTTTGTCCATACTTGAAGTGGCGATCTGACGGTCATCCGGACTGAATCTTACGTCGAGGCTGCGGGCGGAATGTGCCGGGATCACTTTCAGAATGCCATTCGTTTTTGTGTCGGCTAAGCGGAGTGTTCCGTTTTTATCTACAAAGGCAAGGCGTGAACCGCTGGAATTGAGGGATACCGCGTATATTGAATTCTTGTCGGACTTAAATATGACTGTTGCCTCCTTTGTATCCAGGTTCCACCGGATAAGCTGGCCGTCATCGGTCCCTCCATACATAAAACGACCGGCCGGGGCAATTGCCATGCATTTCACCTTAGTATTTTCCATGGAAACAAATACTGTACCCACGTTCGTGATCAGGTCCCAGTAAATTACGCTTTTATCCGTACTTGCAGAGAACAATCCCTTATTGTCGGGTGTGAAGATAAGCGCCTCTACCCATCCTTTATGTTCCTGTAAAATGGTGGGCGGACTGTTTTGTGCATTCAGGTTGAAAAGCTGGATCCCTGAAGTGGTGGTTCCACAGGCAAGCCATCTTCCATTTGGACTTATAGCGAGGCTCTTGTTAATAAAGTTATTGTCGATCAGCGTGCGGTAGGATTTAGTATTGCCGTTCAGGTCCCACCGAAGGATCTTTCCGTCACCGCCCGAGCTGAAGAATGTATTGGTTCCGGGGAGAAAGGCCAATGATCTCACGGCGCCCTCATGACCCTGGAGACCGTTGAATTTTTCTCCGTTGAAAGCAGACAAAGCATTATATAAGGCATTATAAATATCAGGCTGGTCAACCTGGCCCTCATAATCACGGTAGAACAGGTAAGCCTGGTATGCAAGCAATCCTTTCAGGTTTCTGTCATCCACCTGGATAGTCTTACCAGCCATTGTCAGGGCAGTGACCAGGACGCGCTTGTTAAACTCCACGTTCTTTTCTTGTTCAGTCACATTCTGTTCCTCAATGGCCTTCTCAGCAGTCTTTTGTGATTCTTCCTTTTCTTTCTTAAAGGTTTCGCTTTTTTTAGTAGCTTCAGCTGCCTGTTGAATAGCCAGCTGCCTCTGCTGTTCCGAAATCTGCGATTTAAACATTGCCACAACACGGTTTTTTTCGGCCGAGTCGGCATCGATCTGGGCAAGCATGCGCATTACGTCAGCTTTGTCGGCCTTACCCTCTGCAACTGTTCGCAAACTGTCGGATTCCTTTTTACGGAATTCAGCCTCAGCCCGTGAATTATCCGCTTCCTTCGCCTTTTTCATTGCTTCCCCGCGTTGCTGAAAACCCCAGACGGAGATAAAGAGGAAAGCAACAGCAGCGGAAAGCATGGCCACAGCAAATTTACGGGTACGGTTAAGTTCCATTCGCTGAAGCCGCACCTTATTTTGTTCTTCCTGAGTGTATTTTTTCTCACTGGCATCGAGAAAAACCATCACTTTTTCAAAAGCAGGGTTGTATTTTTTTGCCCAGGCAAGAGAAGGTTGCTGGGTTTTTTTCCAGTTAAGGGCCAGCTGGAGATCCGGTGGCCTCCACAATCCGGTTTTACCTACCTGGTATTGTGAAGAAGCCTCAGCCAGCCTAAGGTACATCTGCACCGATGAAAATTCCTCATCCACCCAAAGCTTCAGCCTGTCCCAAATACGCATCAGGCTTTCGTGGGAAATATCAATAATTGTATCGCTGTCGATTGGAATTCCTTCACCCGGGGTCAGGAACGACCGGCCCTTTGCCCTGAACTTGCTCACCACATCGATCACTTTCTGATCGGTTGACTGTGCAATCTCGGCAATGTGTTTGATGGTGGCCGGATGGCGTGTTCCCTTGTTGTCGGTTCCTTTTTCAGTCAGGCATTTGAACATTGCCCGGCAAATGGACTTACCTTCATCAGTGAGTTCATCAAAGGCCTCGTTGGCATGCATTGACAGGGCATTCTCAATCTTGCCGGCGGCCTCGTAATCACGCATACGCAACGGTATGCCGGTTTCGTTATTCCGGGTCCAGAATTCCCAGGTCCGCATCATCACATGCTGCAATACCGGCAGCTGGTCGTTCTTATCCTCAATGGCATTCAGCAGATGCTGCAGCAACTGTGGATCAATATTGGCACCTCCCACAGCGAGGGGACCCATGATGGCGTCCTTAAAGTCATCGCGTGTCATCTGGGGAATAAGAAAATTGCTCTTATTGATCAGCCGGGTGAGTTCCTGGAACTGTGAACATTCGCCAATAAAATCGGAGCGCATGGTAAGCACCAGGTAAATGGGCTGATCGGTCTGTTTTAAGGCATTGACGAGCAGCTTGATGTATGCTTCAGTTTCATTGAACACAGTGCTGTCTTTCCGGCTTTCCTTGTACCTGAATAGTTCCTCAAACTGGTCAAGGATCAGAAGGATATTTTCTCCGGGGGCAAGGCGGGTCTGTTTTACAGCATTCACAAGCCCAAAAGAACTCCGCCTTAAAATGGTATACAGTATCTGCTTGTTTAAAGCAAGCTCCTCGGGAGTGGCACCATTTTTCTCACTAAAGGCAATAGCTTCCGCCAGGTTTTCAACAGGACTGTTTCCCGGCCTTGTGGCGATGATCCTCCATCTCGACCCGGCTTCTGTAATAAAACCGCCGTATAATGCGGGGATCAGTCCGCAATAAATGAGCGAGGATTTTCCGCTTCCGGAAGCCCCGGTGACTGCGGCAAAACGATTACGTGTGAGATATCCGAGAACTGTTTCGCATTGACCCTCACGTCCGAAGAACAGGTGACTTTCTTCCACGCTGAAAGGGCGCAATCCCGGAAATGGATTGGCCAGGGTAAGGGTGCTTTTTTTAATATGTCGGGGAGGATTTTCGGTCATTTCTTTGCCAAATGATCTAAAAAATGAGAAATCACTTCAGTATTCATTTCGTCATCCCAGATAACCGGAACATTATTTAAAAACAACAACGATTTATCGGCAGTTTTTTGTTTTGAAATAATCTCTATAGCCCTAAATGGTTTACTTTTTCCATATCCGGGTGCTTTTACAAGGTCTCTTATTTTACTGTTCAGCCAGTCCATGGGACAATCACCTTTATATATCAGCACAGCATCGGCCACCAGCAGGTTATTGATATGCCGGGTAAGGGGGTAGTAATCCCCGTTATCGCTATGGGATTCAAGGATATCAAATCCCTTCGACCGGATTTGTTGCAGGAAATCCGTTATTTTATCCTTGCTTTCTTTTTCATATATCACATACAGTTTGTTCTTCTCCGCTACAGGAACAACTGTAGGATTTGTTAGTTCGTTAAGCCGTGCGTTGAGGATCGTTTTGAAAACCTCAAACGGAGTTTCGATAATTTCCGTATTATACTGTGCCTCATCCCTTTTCAACCGTTTCAGGTAAAGTGCCTGCCGCTGATCAGTCGGTTTGATGTCATTTGGAATCCATATTATCTGGTTTATGGAAATCGGATCTTTTCGTGCAGTCAGATAATCTTTGACGGTTTTTATCTGGAAATCAATAGAAGAATACTTTGAATTCTTGATGAAATCACCATACCAGGCACCCAGCAAATGTACTGCCATCACAGACTGATCGAGGCTGCATTCAATGGCAGTGCGGGCTTTTTCAGCGTCATCGGGGATCTGGGTATAAGGGAGTATCCGGAAACCGAGATGTTGCAGTTCACGCTTCAGCATGTCCCTGTTTTCAGCCTGGTCGAAACTTGTTTCAGCCAGGAAAACGCCGGGACGTTCCTTTCCGGGAATACTTTCTTCCTTGTCTCCTGAAAGATCAGAGACGGCATCGGCAATATCATAGGCGAGGTCAACCAGTTTCGACCAGAATTTCGGATCGGGCTCATCCTTGCCGCTAAGATCGTATGGTATGGGTTTTTTATTATACCGGTTGATCTCAAAGAAATTGTAATTCAGTTCTTTTTTTAGGAAGACAGGCTGTTCCTCCTGGGAGATTGGCTGCCTGATCACCTTGAATATCCGGTGCCTGATGCCTGTTTCAGTTTCATGTTTGTGCAGGGCATTGAAAATATCCTCCAGCTCTTTCATGTAAGTGGCTGAATGAATATAATCGGGTGAGAGAATGGCCACGATCACGGCTGTTTCCGAAATAATGCTCTGGTAGCTTTCTCCGAGCATGGATTGCCTAACCCTGAGGTCGTCGTGAAGCATAATCACCGGCTTTTTATCAAAGAGCCGGTTCATAAGGGCTCCCAGGTAATCACAAAATTTTAAAGACCATTCCGATACGGCATTGTTTTCCGAGCCTGCCGCGGGAGCATAACTGATAAATATGTCGTGTTCAAATTTCATTTCCTGGTATTAAGCATCTTCAACTATGTCGAGTATGGCATTCCTGAAATCGATATAATCGAACATCAACGAATTTAACGCCTCCTGTTCCAGACTGTACATCTGGAGATCGGTAAGCGCCCGTAATGAAAACGTATTGTCTTCAACAAATATATCACTGTAAATTATATCATTTTTGTCAAAGGTAAATACTTTACCTGAAGAAATCTTAATTTGTGCGGTTCCTTCAATAATAATCATGAAGGCATAATGTACGTCATCACGCTTGATGAGGAATTCTTCATCCTGTTTTAAAGTATTAACATCCAGTATTTTGGAAATTTCCAGAAGAATGTCTTCCGAAATGGACTTCATCTGCCGGCAGGCTTTGATAAATCGGATACGGTGAAGCAGCAGGTAAGGGATTCCGTTTCCGGCATGCGACAGGCTGGACTTGATCTCATTTACCCAAACCGGGTCGAGCCTTGAAAAAACCGATTCCAGCTTCATGGGTTCAATCTGTTCCATAACATATGCTGCAGTTTCACGGATAAGCTGGTTGGGATGAAACACGCTGGCCACCAGTTCCGGGCTGGCTTCCTGTTTTTTAAGGATCGGCAGGGAATAAAGCGCACAGCTTTTTGCGTACAGCGAAACCATGTTAAAATCACGATTAATGATTTCATTGATCAGTTCATCAGGAACTTCCCGCACAGCCTGAAAGAAATACTGAAGCTGTTTGAACCGGTCTTTCGGTGATATATTTTCAACAATGGGGAAAAACACCTGTTTGATTTCCTCGTTCACAATCTGGTCAAGCAATTCAATGGCAAAGCTGATGTCCGTATCACTTCCTTCGAGGAGCATATTTTTTATATTTCCTATAGAAGTAGGGTTATATGCCAGGGAAAGCAGGTGATAAAGAGTGCTGTAATTATCGGCAATTTCAGATTCAAGTGCCTCCCGGAGCAAAGAAAAACGGTGCGATTTATTGATACTGGAATAGGCGGCAAAATTCCATGACATCATGTTGATAAGACGCACAATGTCATTGAGAATACGGTTAATGTTGCCGGGAGTAGCCTGGAATTTTGCCTCACGCAAGGCAAGGAGGGTTTGTCTTACAATCGACCGGTTCTGGTTTTCTATTTTTCCCAGAAGGTGCTCAATGGCGTCCTGGGTGCCAATCTTACCATATATCCGCACAATTCTCGATAGCAGGGTATTATCCGCATCTGGCATGAGGAAAGCCTGTTCCATATACGGAAGAGCCGGATCACCTATACGAACCAGCGATTCGAAGGCATATGAATAATATACAGGCGTTGTCAGATAACCGATAAGAATATAACTATGATCCGGATGGGCCATCCGCGCCATGGCTTTTACAGCTGCAAACTTTACCTCGGGCTCAATATCGCGGTGCAGATATAACAAAAGATCTGAGTATTCCTTGTTTCCCGAATTTCCAATTAGTTCTGCAGCCAGGATACGGTCCGTCAGGATCTTGGAATTGGTGAGCCGGCAAATGGAATCATAGTTAAGGCCTGCGCTGAATTTTAACTCAAACCGGTTCACCAGTTTGGGCAGATGGCTCCCCTGGTGCCTGGTCGGTAGGGTTTGCATTTCTTTCAGCCGGGTAAACGAACTTAGCAACACATTTTCTTCAATCCGCTCAAGCAGGTATTTTCTCAGCTCCGGAGAATCAGTCCCCAGTAATGATAAAAGGTGTTTTTCATGGGTGAGGGGTTCAAGTTTCTCTACCAGAGATAGTGCATTAATTGATTTTACAGGATTGGGGCTATTGATGAGGTGATGGGTTTTTTCATCCGTATTCAGCAGTTCCGCTTCAATGGATCTTTTGCTTGTCTTCAGTCGCCGTATGGTTTCCCGCAAGGCATTCTGATAGGCTTTAACAAGAAAAATGCTTACGGGCAGCCAGATCAGGCTTAATGCCAGAACCGCCAGGTTCAGGAACAGGCTGCTTGCCAGATTTAAAAACAGCAGGGCCGATAAAACCAGTCCGGCTATCAGCAGGGCAACCATGCGGAAAGAACCCTCAAAGCGGGGAATGAGAGCATTGTTGAATCGTAAGTCCACCGTGCGGAACAATACCCGCAGGGAGGGCAGTTCAATGGATTCCAAAGTTGTTTCATATCCTGTTTTCAGCATGGCCACCATCATGAAACCGAAGGAGAAACGGGCGATAAGTGTGGTGGTCCCAAATAACAGGTCAATGGCCACTGTGGCCAGGGAGGTTAGTATAAGCACCACGGGGATCAGTACAAGACTGTAGGGAGAATCATAGGAGTAGAGTATCTTTCTTACAAGAAATTTCTCCACTCCATAAACGAACAGAAACATGGTGCCCATGAAAAAGCCGAAAAATTTTGCCAGACCGATAGTAATTCGGGTAGTTAATCCTGGTTTCAGCAACGAAATGATAATGCAGTATAAATCCGGTAGTGGCAGAAAGCAAGACGAATGCCACCAGAAGAAGAGTATATCGGGTATAGAACAATTCATAAAATTTCGAACGAAGCAGGTTTGAGCGATTAACTACCGGCTGGAAACGCGGGGAATACCGGTAGATGAGGCTGAGAGGCAACTGCACCAAAACGGCCAATCCAATGAACAGGGCACTGTATTCGATGATCATGAGCATATCCCAGCTGATGAAGAGGAAACCGACCAGGGCATAACTCGAAAGGATGATTCCCGCCATCTGCGCGGTACGGATAAAGGGGTTAAATCTTCGGTGCTGCTCAGGTGAGAATTGGTGGCGTAATGATTTTCTGAAAACAACCATCACAACTATGGGAAGCGGGATTGCCAGAACAAAAGGGAACATCAGGGGTATGCCCGAGATATTGTAATTTACCACGTCCTCATAATTGAAAAAGAGGAATAAGTTAAGTATAAAGGCAACAAGCAATACAATGGGCACAAAAAGGGATACATTAACACGGTTTGTAAACATGGAATAGAAGGTAAACAGTGCTATACCCCATACACCCGAAAAAACAAAGGCCTGCGGTATGTGGGATGGTTCCCAGGACTGAAGAAAAAGGACATGGGCGCCAATGGTGAATAATGCTGTGAACGCCCCAATGCAAAAGGCCTGGAGGGCAGCGAAGACTAACATGATCCCCTCACTGCGGTTATGAATGGATATTCCCAGAAAGGTATTCTTCATAACGGAGCGTTCCTTTTGGCCTCCTTACAGGCCTGGTTGATACAGATAGTAAAAATGTAAAAATACTAAAATATCGTAATGAAACCAAGATTTTACACGGACTTGCTGATTCGCTTGATGAAATTCGGATTACCTTCTTCCGGAAAAATCGGACAATTTGGTTTTTCACGTGGAGAAGTTCAGGAATAATTGTACTTTTAGTCTTCATTTAAAATCAAAAAGATAATTGGCAATGGCACATGAATTAACCGGGAAAGTACTGCAGGTGCTTCCCGAGCAAACCGGAACAGGGCGAAATGGTCAATGGTCGCGCCAGGATTTTATTGTGGAAACCCAGGAGCAGTATCCGAAAAAAGTATGCTTTTCGGCCTGGGGTGAAAAGGTGTCGCAGTTGAAGACATTTAAAACAGACGACACCGTTAAGGTTTCTTTTAATATTGAATCACGTGAATTTAATGGCCGGTGGTATACCGACCTGCGTGTTTGGAAAATCGAAACCGGCATCCAGGAGAAAGCCCAGGGAGTTGACAGGTTCATTGATCCCGGTCTTCCGACTGATTTACAGCCACTGACGGCTGATGACGTTAATGGAGAGAAAGACGATTTACCCTTCTAGGCAGGTCCCGACCGGGTCGGGATGGTCATGCTTTTCAGCAAAGCGGGAAGGTTGATGTTTTCGCCATCCACAATGTATTTTGCTCTTTTATAATGGTGCTCACAACGGCTCCGCAGATCTGCTATGTATGAACGAAGCTCTTCCTCCGTCTTTCCTTTCACAATGGGCCTGTCGTGTACGGCCCTTTTAAGGCGGTTTACAAGGGTTTTATCCGTAACACTGAGATAAATGACCTCGCCGTATTTTTCCATCAGGTTCATGTTATCACAATGGCAGGGTACACCCCCGCCTGTTGAGACAACGATATTATCTTTTTTTACCAGTTCTTTAAGTGCCTTCCATTCCAGGGTGCGAAATGTTTCATCCCCCACGGACGTATAAATTTCAGGTATGGATCTGCCTTCTTTTTCTTCTATGTATTCGTCGAGGTCAATAAAATCAAGGTTCAGCATCAGGGCCAGTTTCCGGCCTAAAGTGGTTTTTCCGCTGTTCTTAAATCCAATGATGAAATATCGCACAGGAACAATTTTTTACAAATATAATTAATTGTTGAATAGCTCAATTGCCGTTGGCTTAAGCCAACGGCAATTGAGCTATTCCCAAAAATAGTATATTTGTGCCAAATACAGCAATGATGAACAACAGCGATCTGAACGAACAGGAGATTATCAGGAGACAAGCATTGACGGAACTAAGGAATCTGGGAATAGAGCCTTATCCGGCAGCCATGTTTCCGGTTAATTGCACAACCCGGCAAATCAATACATTTTCTGAAGATGAGAATATCCGCACTGATGGATCCATCGATTTCAACAACGTGTGCATTGCCGGCCGGCTGATGAACAAGCGGATCATGGGTAGCGCTTCCTTTGCTGAATTGCAGGACGAAAAAGGGCGTGTGCAGCTGTATCTCAAGCGTGATGATTTATGCGCGGGCGAAGATAAGACCCTGTACAATATGGTTTTTAAGAAACTGCATGGATATCGGGGATTTTATCGGGGTGAAGGGATTTGTGTTCATAACCCAGATGGGGGAAATTTCCATTCATGTGAAGGAGCTTATCCTCCTTGGAAAATCACTTAAACCACTGCCCATTGTAAAGGAAAAAGATGGCGTGATCTATGATGCTGTTACTGATCCCGAATTCAGATACAGGCAACGGTATGTGGACCTTGTAGTGAATCCCGGTGTTCGCGATGTGTTCGTTAAACGTGCAAGGATCATCAATTCTCTCCGGGAACTGTTTAATTCCCGAGGCTACCTCGAAGTGGAAACTCCTGTTCTGCAGCCAATACCTGGTGGTGCAACAGCCCGGCCATTTATTACGCATCATAATACACTCGATATTCCGTTATATCTCAGGATAGCAAATGAATTATACCTGAAACGACTGCTGGTAGGTGGTTTTGAGGGTGTCTATGAATTTTCGAAGGATTTCAGGAATGAGGGGATGGATCGAACGCACAACCCTGAATTCACTGTAATGGAGATTTATATTGCCTATAAGGATTATCTGTGGATGATGGATTTTGTGGAAGAAATGATAGAAAAGGTAGCTCTCGATCTTCATGGTACTACCAGGATACCTTACGGCGATATTGAAATCGATTTCAAACGGCCATTTACCCGGCTTACCATGGCTGATGCCATTAAACAATATGCAGGGATTGATATAACCATGATGGATGAGGAACAGCTGCGGGAAGCATGCCGGAGATTGGATATTGAAACCGATCCCACCATGGGAAAAGGAAAGCTGATTGACGAGATTTTTGGATCAAAGGTTGAAAAGCAGCTTTTACAGCCTACCTTTATCATGGATTATCCGGTTGAAATGTCGCCATTATGCAAAAAACACCGGTCAAACCCGGCCCTGACAGAGCGTTTTGAACTTATCGTCAATACCAAGGAATTGTGCAATGCCTATTCAGAGCTGAACGATCCGATCGATCAGCGTGAAAGATTCCAGGAACAGCTGAAGCTATCTGAAAAGGGGGACAATGAGGCAATGTTTATAGACCAGGATTTTCTCCGTGCTTTGGAATACGGGATGCCGCCGGCATCCGGACTGGGTATCGGAATCGACCGCCTCACCATGATCATGACCGGCCAGCCAAGTATTCAGGATGTACTCCTTTTCCCGCAGATGAAACCGGAACAGGGACAAGGGACTAGGGACGAGGGACAAGAAAAATACCTGGAGATCGGGGTTCCGGAAGTGTGGGTGGAGGTATTAAAAAAACTGGGATTTACCACCATTGACAAACTGAAAGAAGCAAAAGCCGGTAAACTGGCCAATGATCTGAACGGATACAATAAGAAGAATAAGCTGGGCTTGAAAGGATTAAGTCCGCAGGAAGTGGAGGAGTGGCTGAAATAGGGACGAGGGACTGGGGACGAGGGAGAAAAATCCATGGCAGGATAAGCGAAGTTGTCATAACTTCGCCTGATTCTGTTCAACCATTTTTTCAACAACGATTAAATTTACCACCGGGGTTATGCACCGGTTAATAATATGTATTTCAGCTCTGATGCCTGTATATAGTGCTTTTGATGTTATCAGCATGTTAATAAAGAAATAATTGTAACTGGCATCTTTATCTTATTTTTGCGCAAAATCCGGATGATTTATGACCCCTGTTACCTATACAGAAGATACAATACGTACACTCGACTGGAAAGAGCATATCCGGAAGCGTCCCGGTATGTATATAGGCAAACTGGGGGATGGTTCTTCGCAGGATGACGGGATTTACGTTTTGTTAAAGGAAGTGCTTGATAATGCAATTGATGAGTTCATGATGGGTTTTGGCAATAAGGTCGAGATCACCATTAACGAGGATGTTGTAGCGGTTCGCGATTACGGTCGCGGGATTCCTCTGGGGAAGGTGCTTGACGTGGCCTCACGCATGAATACCGGAGCCAAGTATGATTCCAAGGTTTTTAAAAAATCAGTTGGATTGAATGGAGTGGGGATCAAGGCAGTCAATGCACTGTCATCCTATTTTGAGATCCGTTCTTTCCGTGAAGGGATGGTGAAAGCCATCACTTTCAGCGAGGGTAACCTGCAGGTTGACTCACCCGAAGAAAAGGGTGACTTCAAAAACGGAACCCTTGTGTCGTTTGTGCCCGATCATAAGATGTTTGGCAACTTCACGTACATGCAGGATTACCTGGAGTCCATGATCAAGAATTATATCTACCTCAATTCAGGTCTCACAATCTATTTGAACGATACGCCCTATTTCTCCAAGGATGGTTTAATTGATCTTTTGCGCGAGAATGTTAACGGCGACGGCATGTATCCGATCATCCAGCTGAAGGATGAAGACATTGAGCTGGCACTGACCCACGGATCACAATACGGTGAAATATACTACACCTTTGTGAACGGGCAGCATACCACGCAGGGCGGCACGCATCTCACAGCCTTCAAGGAGGCACTGGTAAAAACAATCCGGGATTTCTACAAAAAGGATTTTGATCCTTCTGATATCCGCACCTCCATGGTCACTGCCCTGAGTCTGAAAGTTGAAGAGCCGGTATTTGAATCGCAGACAAAAACAAAGCTGGGTTCAAAGGAAATGACACCTGATGGTGTTTCTATCCGCAATTTCATCGGAGATTTCCTGAAAAAACATCTTGATAATTACCTGCATAAGCATACGGAAACAGCCGATATCCTGCTTAAAAAGATCATCGAATCGGAAAAAGAGCGTAAGGCCATTTCAGGAATACAAAAACTGGCCAGGGAAAGGGCGAAAAAATCAAACCTTCACAATAAAAAGCTGCGTGATTGCAAGATCCATTTAACGGATAACGATGAACGACGGCTTGACTCAACCATTTTCATTACAGAAGGCGATTCAGCCAGCGGTTCCATAACTACCACCAGGGATGTGGCCACACAGGCTGTATTCAGTCTGAAAGGCAAGCCGTTGAATTGTTTCGGTCTCACCAAGAAGATTGTATACGAGAACGAAGAGTTCAACCTGCTGCAGGCGGCTTTGAACATTGAAGACGGATATGAATATCTTCGTTATAACAACATTATTGTTGCAACGGATGCCGATGTGGATGGCATGCATATCCGGATGCTGCTGATGACTTTCTTCCTGCAGTTCTTTCCTGAACTGGTACGGCAGGGCCATCTGTATATTTTGCAAACACCCCTGTTCAGGGTAAGAAACAAAAAGGCCACCCATTATTGCTACACCCCCGAAGAGAAAGAAACAGCGCTGAAAAAAGTTGGTGCTAATCCCGAAATCACTCGTTTCAAAGGTTTGGGCGAAATATCACCGGAAGAATTCAAGCATTTTATTGGCAAGGATATGCGCCTTGACCCTGTGCGGGTAAAAAAAGGCGAACACATTCAGGAAATTCTTCCTTTCTTTATGGGAAAGAATTCTCCCGAGAGGCAGGATTTTATAATTGACAATCTCCGGATCGAGGAAGACCTGGTTGAAGAAGTCCGGTAATGAAAAGCACATTCAGTATAATAATTTGAATAACCCGATGGATCCTGAGGATTTCGCATTAAGGATGAACATACCGATGAGGAAGCTCCTTATCGGCGATGAAGCTTAACCGGAGCCTGATCCTGAGGATAATGGTTTGATTCCGGATCCTGATCCGGAGGATGGGCTTGACGAGCACCATATCGGCACCGGTAATGTTACAGAGCTGGCCGGAAAGTATAAGGACTGGTTTCTCGATTATGCTTCCTATGTGATCCTCGAAAGGGCCGTTCCCCATCTTGATGACGGGCTTAAGCCGGTGCAGCGCAGGATCTTGCATGCCATGCGCCAGATTGAGGACGGACGCTATAACAAGGTGGCCAATATCATTGGCCAGACCATGCAATATCATCCCCATGGCGATGCCTCCATTGGCGATGCACTGGTGCAGTTGGGACAGAAGAACCTGCTGATCGATACACAGGGGAACTGGGGTAATATTTTAACCGGTGACGGAGCTGCAGCACCACGTTACATTGAAGCCCGTCTTTCGAAATTTGCGCTGGAAGTCGTTTTTAATCCCCGTACCACCAACTGGAAACTTTCCTATGACGGACGCAACAACGAACCTGTCACACTTCCGGTGAAATTTCCTCTCTTGCTGGCCCAGGGGGTGGAAGGAATTGCCGTGGGTCTGGCATCAAAAATACTACCGCATAATTTTCATTGAGCTGATTGATGCATCCATTGCATGCCTGCAGGGAAGACCCTATGAAATTTATCCTGATTTTCCCACCGGAGGATCCATTGATGTGTCACGTTACAATGATGGATTACGCGGGGGACAGGTTAAAATAAGGGCGAAAATCAGCAAGCTCGACCGGAAATCAATTATCATTACGGAGCTTCCTTTCGGACAGACAACGACCTCATTGATTGAATCTATCCTGAAGGCCAATGAAAAAGGCAAGATCAAGATCAGGAAAATTGATGACAATACGGCAGGCCATGTGGAAATCGTCATACACCTGATGCCGGGAATTGATCCTGATGTGACCATCGACGCACTGTATGCATTTACCGATTGCGAAATTCCGATTTCACCCAATGTTTGCATTATCAGGGAAGATAAACCGGTTTTTATTGGCGTAAGTGAAATGCTTCGCCTGGCAACAGAAAATACAGTGACCCTGCTGAAACTGGAATTGCAGATCAGGCTGGATGAACTCGGGGAGCTATGGCACTATGCCTCCCTGGAAAAGATATTTATCGAAAACGAGCTGTATGAACCTATCAAGGATTGCAAAACAGAGGAATCTATTTTAGAAGTGATTGACCAGGGGCTGGTTCCATACAAAAAACTTTTGCGCAGGGAAGTGAACAGGGAAGACCTTGTGAGACTGTCCAATATTCCCATTAAGCGTATCTCGAAATTCAGCGCATTCAAGGCGGATGAATATATCAGGCAAACTGAAGCTGAAATGGAGGTCGTTAAAAACAACCTCGAAAATATCATTCCCTATGCCATCAATTATTACAGGCAGATAAAAAAGAAATACGGCACCGGGCGCGAACGCAGGACAGAAATCCGGAATTTTGATACGATCATGGCGGCCGAAGTGGCTGTTGCCAATGAAAAACTCTATATAAACCGGGCAGAGGGATTTATCGGCACAGGACTGAAAAAGGATGAATACATCAGCGACTGTTCGGATATTGATGAATTCATCATTATCCGGAAAGATGGAAAATTCCTGATAAACAAGGTTAGTGAAAAACAATTTGTGGGTAAGGATATTGAGTTTGCAGGCGTATTCAAGAAGAATGATGAACGGACCATTTACAATATCATTTACAGGGATGGCCCGGCAGGTCCGAATTATTATAAAAGATGTGCCATTACGGGGCTAACCCGCGGAAAAGAATATAACCTTACACGGGGAGAGGCCGGATCACGGTTGTTATATATGTCGGTTAATCCGAACGGAGAGGCCGAAACGGTGCGGGTTACACTGAAACCCCGACCCCGCGTGAAAAATCTCGTGTTTGATGCCAGTTTCAGCGACCTCGACATCAAGGGAAGATCATCAATCGGCAACATTATCACTAAGTATCCGGTGCATAAGATCGAACTGAAGGAAAAGGGAAGTTCCACACTCGGTGGTAAAAAGATATGGTGGGATGAAACTGTGCAGCGACTCAACCTGGAAGGAAAGGGCAAATTCCTGGGTAATTTTTCATCCGGTGACAAGGTTTTTGTAATGACACGGTCAGGAGAAATGAGATTGTCGGGGCATGAACTTACTGCCCACTTTGAGGAAGACTGGATCCTGATCCGGAAATATGAACAGGATATGGTGTTTACCGTTGTTTATTATGATGGTGAACAAAAGTATTATTACATCAAACGGTTTCAGGCTGAAGTGACTGAAAAGCCGGTGAGGTATTTCGAGGAGCATCCGAAATCGAAATTCTCGCTGCTTTCAGAAAATGATTACCCGCGGCTGGAGATAAAGTTTGGCGGAAAGCATAAAAAGCGCGAACCGGAGATTATCGATGCTGCTGATTTTATTGCTGAAAAAAGCTACAAGGCCAAAGGAAAAAGGCTAACCGTGCTGGAGGTTGCCTCCATCGCTGAGCTAAAACCCTTACGTTTCAAGAAAGATATGCCGGTGAATCCGGAATCTGATTCCATACCTGAATCAGAATTGGAAATCGAAATCGATCGGGAGATGGAACCGGAAATTAATCCTGAGATATTTGAAATCCCGGAGATCAAATCTGAGATCAAGACAGAGATTAAGACAGAGATCAAGCCTGAAATCAAGCCTGAGATCAAGCCTGAGACTAAACCCAATATCCAACCCGGGATAAAGCAGAAAAAAAGGCAGGAAATCATATCGGAGAAAAAACCTGGGGTAATGCCCGAAAAAAATCCGGTGATTATGACGGAAAAAAAGCCCGGGGTCACGCCAGAGAAAAGGCCGGAAATTAAACCAGAAAAAAAACCGGAAATTAAGCCAGAGATAAGGCCTGAAATTATTCCCGGGATCGAACCTGAGATTAAGCTGGAAATCATACCTGAGATCAAGCCGGAACCAAAACCAAAACCAAAATCAAAACCTAAATCCAAACCCGACAAACCCTCCTCACATGAGGGTGGAGCTGCCGGTGAACAAATGTCATTATTTTAGTCTTACCGGGTTCAATTTGCATTCATCCACCCCATTCATTATCTTCGTTGCGACTGATTAAAATTTGAACCTGTGAAACTAAAATCCATGGCTTCGCGGTTGCAGGGAGAAATATTTGTTCCTGCTTCAAAATCCCATACCATTCGTGCTGTTGCAATGGCAGCCATGGCTCATGGAACTTCGGTTCTCAGTAATCCCCTTATTTCAGATGATGCCCAATCAGCCATTTCTGCAGCCCGGGAAATGGGTGCAACGGTTGAAATGGGAAATAATTGGATCATCCGGGGAATTGGAGGAGTACCCGGCAGAAACTGCAGCCATATTGATACCGGCAATTCAGGAACATCGCTTCGCATTTTTACGGCACTGTGTGGTCTGGGCAGCCATCCCATCTCTTTTGATGGTGATAATTCCATTCGTCAGCGGCCCATGATGCCCCTGCTTTCTGCTCTTGAAAATCTGGGTGTGCGGGTGATAGAATCCACCAGTGGAAAATGTCCGTTTACAATTTCCGGTCCCCTGCTGGGTGGTAAAACACGGGTGAACGGTATCAGTTCGCAGTTTCTCACTGCGTTGCTCATAGCCTGTCCACTGGCACCTGAAGATACTGAAATTGCCGTCGACAACCTGAATGAAAGGCCATATGTTGAAATAACGCTCGACTGGCTCCGCAAATTGGGTATCCGTTTTGAGCAGAAGGGCCTCGACTGGTTCAGAATATACGGAGGACAGAAATATACTGGTTTTGAGCGATCCATACCAGCTGATTTTTCATCCGCCACCTTTCCGCTGTGTGCTGCTGCGATCACAGGTTCGAAAGTGCTGATCGCCGGGCTCGATTTTAATGACCATCAGGGTGACAAGGCAGTTTTTACCTATTTTGAAAATATGGGCATCCGCATGAAACATACCCCCCAGGGCGTAGTGGTTTCAGGAGGACCCATGCATGGCATTGACATAGATATGAATGCAACGCCCGATGCACTGCCAGCCATGGCAGTAGCGGCTTGTTTTGCATCAGGGACCACCAGGCTGCTGAATGTTCCGCAGGCCCGCCTGAAGGAATGTGACCGGATTGCAGCATCCGCGTTGGAATTGAGAAAAATGGGGGCCAACGTTGAGGAGCTGGAAGATGGCATTGTAATTCATCAAAGTCATCTGACCGGGTGCGAGGTGCATGGTTATGAAGATCACCGTATGGTTATGGCACTGTCCATAGCTGGTATGGCAGCCCGGGGTGTTACCACTGTTGATACGGCAGAATCTGCCAGCGTCACCTATCCCTCTTTTCTGGCAGACATGCAAAGACTGGGAGGTAATTTAGAACTTGTTTAGCAATCCGAATCAAATAATAGTCTAACCAAATACTCATTCATTATGCTTGGATGTACATACGGGAATTTGTTCAAGGTCACTGTGGCAGGAGGATCTTACCAGGAAGGTTTATCGATTAATATCCAGGGTGTTCCGCCAGGATATTATTTTACCGAAGAAGAGATCTACGTGGAACTGATGTTGCGTAAGCCCGGCCAGGGTGAACTTACATCACCCAGGCGTGAGGCGGATGTACCCATTATTTTCAGCGGGGTAAATGCCGCCGATACAATGCCCGGCTTCCAAAATGCCGGTTATACGAACGGTACGCCCATGGTCATCCTGATCCCGAATGTGGACCGCCACCTCGAACATATTGCGCAATACCAGTCTACAAACCGCACACCCAGGCCTGGCCATGCTTCCTATGCCTCGTTCATGAAATATGGAACCTGGGACGATTCCATCGGAGCCGGATTTTTCAGCGGAAGGTATACGTCAACGATTGTTGCCGCAGGATGTATTGCCAAAAAAATCCTGAAAGAACATGGTATTGAGGTGGTTTCATTTGTCAGGGAAGCTGCGGGGATTCGCATGAACGATATGCCATTGGAAGAAATTAAGAAAAAGGCTGCAGCCTATCGCGAGGTTCGGAAGCAATATGATCCGATTTATCTTGATCTGTTCGCTTCGGGCAGGATGAGCCCTTCGATGCGGTTTTTTGAAAGGGCGGCCATGCTCGCTGATTTGGAAAAACGGATTCCGGAAATAAAGAAACCGGTGTATAAGGAAGAGGAAGTCAGGAAACAATATGGCATTAATCCCAAATTATTTTGCCCGGATGCAGATGTTGCCGATGCCATGTATGCCGAGATCCTGCGGATCATGCGGGAAGGCGATTCATCCGGTGGTGTGGTGGAAGTGATTGTGACAGGTGTTCCGGCCGGTATGGGCGAACCGGTGTTCAACAAACTTGATGGAGAACTGGGACGGCTCATGAGCATAGGTACAGTGAAAGCGGTTGAAATTGGTTGCGGTGTGGAAGCATCGAAAATGACGGGTTCACAGTGTAACGATGCCATGAGGGTAAAAGATGGCAAGGTTGTTTTTGATTCCAACAATGCAGGAGGCATTACCGGTGGACTCACGACGGGACAGGACATTGTGGCCAGGGTTACGGTTAAACCTACTCCCACTATTGCCAAACCGCAACATACAATCGATAAGGTAAGCCTTGAAAACACAGAACTTGCAGCCGTCACACGGCGCGACCCGACTATCGTTGCCCGGATGTGGCCGGTTGTGGAGGCTTTTACAGCCATGATCATACTGGATTCCTATATGCAGCATGTTGCCTACCAGGCCATGCGTCCCAAATGATAAAATTGAAAGCCTTTATAGCCACAAAGGCACAAAGATACAAGGTATTGATTTTATAATACCTTAGAGATGAAACAGATAATAACCATAGTGCCTTCGTGACTTTGTGGCACATTTCAATAACTCGCTTTTTGTAGTAAACTCAATTTTCAAATCTTCAAATAAATATGAATAACAATCAAGCTAAATTCAGAACAACATGGCATCCCTCTCATTGTTGCCATGCTTCTGTTTTTCCTCCTCCAGGCCCGGGCAATTCAGGCTGAGATAACCCTGCCGTATATCCTTTCGGACAATATGGTATTGCAGCGGGATATTCCGGTTAATATCTGGGGTTGGGCAAAGCCCGGCGAAAAAGTGACTGTTACTGTTTTGAAACAAAAGGTTTCAGCAAAAACTGATGCCAAAGGAGAATGGAAGGTAAAACTAAATCCCTTGCCTGCCGGTGGACCGTATGACATCACAATAACCGGAAAAAACACCATCGTGCTTAAAAATGTTCTGGCCGGAGATGTTTGGGTATGCAGTGGACAGAGCAATATGGAGTTTCCGTTTTCCCAGTCGCGCAACTGGGGTATTGACAGGGCCTCTGCTGAAAACAGCCAGATAAGGCTGTTCTATGTTCAAAAGAAAATAAGCAGTAAGCCTTTGCCAAATACGGATGAGGCAAAATGGGAGTTATGCAATGAAAAGAGTGCTGCGGTGTTTTCAGCTGTCGGATACTATTTCGGAGTTGATCTGAACAAAAAAATTGGCGTTCCCATCGGACTTATAAACAGCAACTGGGGAGGAACTGACATTGAGACATGGACAAGTCTTGAGACCATGTACGCAGATAAGGATTATGCAGCGGTAATTGAAAAAATGAAATCCGCCAATCTGGATGAATTGAGCAGGCAGGCTGAAAAGCTGCAGAAGGAATGGCAGAACAAGATTGATAAGGAAGATCCCGGAATAATGGAAAAATGGTACATGCCAGGGTCCAATTCAACCGGATGGAAAGAAATGAAACTTCCCCAGGCATGGGAAGGTGCCGGTTTGCCAACCCTCGACGGTGTTGTGTGGTTTAAAAAGGAAGTTGTCATTACCGCATCGGATGCCGGCAAGGAAGCAAAGCTAAGCCTGGGACCCATTGACGACAGTGATCTGACATTTGTGAATGGAACACAGGTTGGAGAAACAATCGACCGTTATAACCTTCCCCGTGAATATACAATTAAGCCTGGCATATTAAAAGAAGGTAAAAACCTGATCGTAATCAAGGTAATTGATACAGGTGGTGGCGGAGGAGTAAACGGAGACGCTAAACTGATGAATCTTGAAGTGAATGGCAGTACCCAATCTCTTGCAGGTGAATGGTCCTATAAAGTAGGGCTTGACCTGCCGTCACCCCGGAGTGCATCCGGACCGAACAGCTACCCCTCTTTGCTTTATAATGGTATGATCAATCCGCTGATCAATTTTCCCATAAAGGGAGTTATCTGGTACCAGGGAGAAAACAATGCAGGGAATTATGTAAAATACCGCAGCCTGTTTCCGGCGATGATCAATGACTGGCGAAGCAAGTGGAGGATTGGTGATTTTACCTTCCTGTTTGTTCAGCTGGCTAACTATATGGAGCCGGTTGAGGTACCCCAGGAAAGCAGCTGGGCCGGACTGCGTGAAGCGCAAACCATGGCACTTTCACTTCCCAAAACAGGGATGGCCGTCATCATCGATATTGGTGAAGCAAAGGATATTCATCCCAGGGACAAGGACAATGTAGGATATCGGTTATCGCTTGCCGCACAGAAGGTAACATACGGCAAAGACATTGTCTATTCCGGGCCGATGTACAAATCGATGGAAATTAGCGGAAACACCATCACGCTTGATTTCAGCAACACAGGATCGGGATTGGTAGTGAAGGATAAGTACGGCTATCTCAAATCGTTTATGATTGCCGGTGCCGACAAAAAATTTGTATGGGCAAGGGCAACAGTTGCTCCAGGCAATAAAGTGATCGTTTCATCTGACGCAGTGAAAAATCCTGTCGCAGTGAGATATGCATGGGCAGATAATCCTGATGATGCCAATCTTTATAATAAGGAAGGACTCCCGGCATCCCCATTCCGAACTGATAATTGGTAACCGCGGACTGCAAACACACTAAAGGTTTCACAATCCATGAAGTGTTTTACCGATAAAATTACTATATTTCCGTACTAAAAAAACCAATCATGATACCTGAACGGTTTGTCGATTATGTAGAAAGCAGCATCAAAAAAAACTGGAACCTTCCCGCTCTTTCAGATTATAATGGAGAAAAGCTTACCTATGCTGAAGTTGGAAATTATATTCTTAAATATCATTTACTGTTTAATAAGTTAGGGATCAATAAAGGGGATAAAATTGCACTGGTAGGCAAAAACTCGGCACGATGGTGCAGTATTTATCTTTCAGCAGTTTCGTATGGAGCAGTGATTGTACCGATATTACCCGATTTTAAGCCGGATGATATTCAATCCATTATCAATCATTCCGATTCTGTTTTGCTGTTCTGCTCAGATGCCATTTACCAGTCGCTTGATCCCTGGCGGATGCCTGCCCTGGTAGGAGTTATTTCACTGAATACCTTCGAAACATTGCATGCCGGTTCCGACAAATTTTCAGCCGTAATGGAAATTCTTGACGCTGAATTTGTGAAACAGTACCCGGTTGGACTTGTGGCAGATAAGTTTGCACTGCCCGGCATAGGCAATGAAGAACTCGCTGTGATCAGCTATACTTCCGGCACAACAGGGTTTTCAAAAGGGGTGATGCTTCAGCACAACAGCCTGGCTGCCAATGTGAGGTATGCCCAACGGAATATGCCGCTAAAGTCGGGAGATCCCATTGTTTCATTTCTGCCCCTGGCTCATTCCTATGGCTGTGCATTTGAGTTTCTGTTTCCATTTTCAATTGGCTGCAATATTACAATACTCACAAAAACTCCCTCTCCCCAGATCGTGATCCAGGCTTTTCAGGAGATCAAGCCCAGGCTTATCCTTTCTGTACCGCTTGTTATTGAGAAAATCTATAAAACAAGAATACTGCCTTCCATTTCTAAGTTCCCGGTTGGCTTTTTGCTTCATGTTCCGCTTATGAATAAACTGATCCATAAAAAGATCAGGAAGAGCCTCATGGATGTATTCGGTGGGAATTTTGAAGAAATTGTGATTGGCGGGGCTGCTTTCAACCTGGAAGCTGAGTCTTTTTTTAAGAAAATTGGGCTGCCCTTCGCTGTCGGTTATGGAATGACCGAATGCGGTCCGCTCATCAGTTATGCCTCCTGGAGGATCAACCCGCTTGCTGCATCAGGTAAGGCAGTAGATACGCTGGATGTTAAAATTGACTCACCTGAGCCACACCGGATTGTGGGTGAAATTTTACTTCGCGGAGAGAATGCCATGACGGGCTATTATAAAAATCCGGAAGCCACTGCAGAGATTATCGATGAAGAAGGATGGTTGCATACAGGTGACCTGGGATTAATCGACAAGGACGGATTTATTTATATCAAAGGAAGGTGCAAGAGCCTGATCCTTGGATCGAACGGTAAAAACATATACCCGGAAGAAATTGAAGCCACCATCAACAACAAATTCTGTGTTTCCGAATCGCTTGTGGTTCATCGCGATGAAAAGCTCATTGCGCTGATCTATCCCGACAATGATGTCATGACCAGCCAATCATATTTCAAGAGGAGGACCTGTTACGGATCCTTGAACAGCACAGGAAAGAGGTGAATGCCAGCATTCCGGCCTACATGGCCATATCCCGTTTTGAACTTCACCCCGAGGAATTTGCCAAAACCCCGAAAAGAAGTATTAAAAGATTTTTGTATAATTGAAGGTAAGGCGGGTAAATTGATAGCCTTCCAATCCCGATTGAAAGGCTATTTTTGTAATACAGTAAATACTGTACCTATTCGGCTTCATAAAATCATTTTCATGGGAAGACTGTTATTTTTCATTCTTGGAGTCTATAAATATTTTCGCCTTCTCTGGCTGAGAATTACCGGAAGTACGGAAGCGGATATTCATGCAAACCGTATTGTAACCGGAAGAGCATGGTCAGAATTCTGTGAACATCTGAAAACGGCAGGTGCGGCCCTGGCCTATCAGGGAGCACCAAGGGATGCTTTTCAGCAGGCAGAAGGAGTACGATATCTTTCACGCCTAACAAGGGCTGCCCTGGAAGCGTATGTGGAATACGGCGATGTGGAATTTCCCGAACTGAGAAGGATGGTACATGAGACCGTGAAGCTGGGAGCAGACAATCCTGATAATTATTACATGAATGCCCAGATAAGCGGGAATTTCGAATACCGGATTACCGGGAAGAGAAATACAATCGATTACATCGGATTCTTTACACAGAACGGAGGCTATGGTACTGCCGGAGGAATGCTTCCGTGCGGTGTTCTGGAATCAAAAGACCTTCGGATTGAGGAAGACGGTAGTTTCGAGATCATTTTGAGCACAGATAAGGAAGGGGATAGAACTGGCTCAAAATAGAAAAGGAAACAAGCCTGGTAATTGTCAGACAAACTTTTTTTGACAGGAAAACGGAGGTTCCGGCGGAGCTGAAAATTGAAAATCTGAACGGACAGAAAGTCCCGCAACCGGTTACACCCGAAAAAATCGACAGGGGGCTTGAGACGGCAGCAATGTTTGTTGCCGGGGCACCTATATTATTTGCCAGATGGGCAAATGGATTCAGGAAACATACCAACAGGTTGCCGGTGTTTGATCCGGGAATATCAAATGCTGCAGGTGGCGATGCCGGCATTATCTATCATCACAGTTACTGGAAATTGGAGGATGACGAGGCTCTGGTGATCGACTTCATTCCCCCGGATTGCGATACCTGGAATTTTCAGCTGAACAATTATTGGATGGAGTCACTGGATTACAGGTACTTCCCTGTTTCAATCAATAAAAATTCGGCAAAAGCGGAGCCTGACGGAAGCGTCAGGATCATCGTTTCAAAAAGAAATCCCGGGGTACCAAACTGGATAGATACCTGCAATCATCATGAAGGGACCATGTGTCTCCGCTGGTATCGTGTGAAGGAAGGTGTCAGAACCGCGGAACCTGCCTGCCGTGTTGTGAAACATTCTGAAATTGTATAAGATGAACCGGCAGTCGGACAGTTACAACGAGCAGCTTTAAGAATAAACCCTTCATGGTTCAGGCTTATTAATTCTGCCTGGAAAAATTCCTATTCCCTCGGTACGAAGATTAAACTCAACAAAGATCACCTGATAAAACTGGCCCGGAAGAGAACCGGTCTTCATTCGTTCGGTGAAGATTTCCGGGAGGAACCTTTGGAAAGGCTCATCGATTCTATCAATCATGAAGCTGAGCTTCACCCGGTCGGCAGGTTTATCACCCGGGAAAGGCTGACGGGACTGCTGGCTATCCGTCTGAGGGCTGAAAACTGGTTTAAAAAGTATCCTGAAATTCTTGAACAGGAGTTGTATCCAGTAAGTTTAATATGCGGCCTTCAGCGCACAGGTACGACGAAATTGCACAGGTTGCTGGCGGCTGACCCTGATAACAGGGTTGTGGCAAGTTGGGAAGCCCTGAATCCGGTGCCACTGAATGAAGATCCGAATGAAACCGTCAAAAGAATGAAAGCTGCCCGCATCAGTGAAAAGGCATTGCGGCTGATGGCCCCCGGATTTTTCTCCATTCATCCGGTGGAATATGAAAAACCGGAGGAAGATATCCTGTTACTGGATACCACTTTCCTGAGCACAACCCCGGAGGCAACCATGCATGTGCCCTCATATGCAGCCTGGCTGGAGCAAACGGATCAGTCAAATGCTTATCAATATGCTGCTAAGCTGCTGAAATTACTTCAGTACCAGCGACCTGCAAAGAGATGGGTCCTGAAAAGTCCCGCACCATATGGAATTTCTTGATCTTGCAAACCGGTACTTTGGAAAGGTGCACTTTATCTGGACACACAGGGACATCCTTGAAAGTCTGCCTTCTTTCATAAGCATGGTGGCACACAGTCAGACCATATTTAGTGACCATGTATCCCTTGACGGAGTGGCCAGGCACTGGGTGAAAAAGACCGGATATATGCTTTCAAAGGGTATTGAATTCAGAAAAGCCAATCCCGGTGCAGAATTTACCGATTTGTTCTTCAAAGATATTGTGGCATCACCTATGAATGCTCTGGGAGAAATATACCGGAATGGGAATTCAATTTCACCGGAACTTTACCGGAAATTTCTTGAGGCAGAACATCAGAATGCTCCTAACCGGTACGGAACCCACCATTACAGTCTGGAAGATTTATAATCTTAATTCCGGTGATCTCAGCAGGACTGTAAGTATATACAGCCATTTTCTCAAAACAATCCGGCAATAAGGTATGAGTAAATCCGGAAATAGTTATTCAAATGCCTTTACTGCAACCCTGACCGGCATACTTGACCTGTTCCGGAAGCAGAATGATGGGGTGGTTCTGAATGATGGGGACAGGCTCACAGGGAAAAAAGTTTTAATAACCGGGGCAAGTTCCGGACTTGGATTTGAAGCCGCAGTACAGCTTGCCAGGCGGGGTGCTCATGTTCTTATGGCCTGCCGGAGCGGGATACCGGAAAAAGGAGAACTTGTCCGCAAGCTTTCCGGTAATCCCAGAGTAGAAATGTTCAAGGTTGATCTTTCCGACATGGAATCAATAATCAGGGCTTGCCGATACACTAAAAAAGTCATCCCTTAAACTGGATGTATTGATTTGCAATGCAGCGGTTGTACCCTTAAAAAGCAGGAAAACCAGGCAGGGTTTGGAGGAAATGTTCATGGTAAATTACCTGGCAAATTATCTGTTCGTGCGATTACTGCTTGAGCATGATTTGTTGAATATGGCGGATAACTGTATTCCCGAGGATCATATTTGTTTCTTCGGAAAGTCACAGGAATCCAAAATCGTTCGACTGGGAAGGATTTGGAAAGTATAGCGAATATACAATGGGTAAGACGGTAGAATTATATGGATATTATAAATTGTTGCTGACCACTTTTGCTAATGAACTTTCACGCCGGCTCAATCCATCCGGTAAAACCCGGTATTCTGTTTTTGCACTTTGTCCCGGGCCCATTAACTCCAACATTGCCAGGGAAGCCCCGGTCATCTTCAAGCCCTTGTTAAAAATAGTCTTCAGAATATTCTTCAGATCTCCCAGAAAGAGCGGTGCAACCGGTCATTTACTTTGCCTGCTCACCTGAAGTGGCCGGGAAGACAATCGATTACCTTTTCCTCATGGGCAGAAAAGAAATGGATGTAAAGTCCACGGATGAGAAAAATGGAGGGAAGTTGTGGCGATATTCGGAAGACTTGCTCAAATCACATGGTGTTATTTTTAAGACCGCCTTCGGCGGTGTGTGATTTAACGCAAAGGCCGCCGAGATTTTTTCGCAAAGATCGCCAGGAGATCGCTGAGAAATCTCATTGCATTCGATTTATCAATTCCAGAGATTATATTTTAATTATCTGTCAGAGCCGCGGGATATGCGTAAACAGAGCTGCAGAACCGCAGAACTGCAGAACTGTAGAACTTCTTCAGGCCATCAGGATCTGATATGATATTCTGCTGCCAGGTACGTCTCCATCCCCGGATAATCAATAAATGATTTTGTATCGGAATACACCATGATCATCCTGGGAATAATGATCAGGGGATTACCGAAAAACCGGAAAGGATTCAGAAGATCGCGGGCTTCCATTACCTGTTCCTCTACGATACCGTCAAACCAGGCGGAATTTTCGGACAGGCTCTCATTTACCACATTGCGAACATAATTCCACAGGGGATGAATGCGGAGAGATAGCGGTGTATGACTATTATGCCACCTTTGGATAAAGGTCTTATAATCAATGCTTTTCTTTTTGGAAAACAAGGTAAGGAGGCAGGCTCCGGGCGTAGGTTCACCATCTTTCCAGCTTTTCGGGTAAGCTACCGGTAAAGCTTCCGTTACCCGGTAAGCTCCGTAAAATCCTTCTGCCTGCCTGAGTTCTTCAACCGGTTCGGGGTAATTTTTGTAAACTGATATGGCCGCAATTTTTCTTCCGGCTGAACGGGATTATGGAGATGGCGGGAGGTGCTACTCGAGGTGATGGTAAACTTCAGCGCTTCAGGATTTATTTTTTTTGCCAGAACTGTTGTCATATTAAATATCCGGTTATAAAACTCCGGATATCTTTCCTGATCAGTGCCCCGCAGGAGATAAATTTCTTTATTCATGACCAAAATCCCCTTAAAATTAATATTTTGGTACTATGATATGAAATTGCCATGATAAAATCAAACCCGGGCCGTAATATTAAACTGAATGTACTTGTAACAGGCGGATCAGGATTTCTGGGGAAAGCCATTGTTCGGGAATTCCTGGATGCGAAGTCACCGGTTGAGGTGGGCGAGTTGAGGATCATCGACATCAGGGACTATGACGGGGACAACGATGATCGCATACATTACATGAAAGGTGACATTTGCAATTATGATGATATCAACAGGGCCTGCAAAGGAATTGATATTGTGATTCATACAGCCGCCATTGTGGATTGGGGAACCAGGTCGGAAAAGGAAGTATACCAAACCAATTTCATTGGAACGCAAAATGTAATTAATGCCTGCAAGGAAAACAAGGTAGGCATGCTTGTGTATACGAGTTCCCTGGATGCGGTTATTACCGGCACTCCACTGGTAGACATTGATGAATCGCAACCCTATCCTGAAAAGCACCTGAATATGTATTGTGAGAGCAAGTGTCTTTCAGAAAAACTTGTTTTGGCTGAGAATAGTGAACATTTTAAAACATGTGTCCTGCGTCCTTCCGATATCTATGGTGAGAATGATCCTTACCATGTTCCGCCGCTTATTGATATGGCAAAGGGAGGTTTTTATGTCCGCATCGGAAACGGGTACTGCAAAAAGTCAGCATGTGTATGTCAGGAATATGGCCTGGGCCCATGTACTTGCAGCCAGGGCCCTCGCTGAAAACAATGCGAAGGTGCCCGGAAACGTTTATTTTATTACAGATGGACCCGGCGGCAACTTTTTCACGTTTTTTGATGAGATGGTCGCCGCATCAGGATACAAGATCTGGCCTCACAATTTACGATTACCCCGTAGACTGATGTATTTTCTCGGAACAGTTTCGGAATATATTGCCGTGCTTATCCGTCCCATAAAACATTATAATCCCAGACTCAGCCGGTTCGCAGTCATGTATACCTGTACCGATTTCACCTTTACATCAGGGAAAGCACACCGGGATTTCGGATTTATGCCCAAATACAGTAAGGAGGAAGCTTTTAATAATACAGTTCGCTTCTTCAAAAAGAAATAGCTCACCGGGTGGATTTACCGGTTATCTGTCAAAGGCACGATTTTCTTTCCCCGTGCCAGTGATGCGAAAACACCGGCGATGCAGAGGACTGTGAAGACGGTAAAGATGGCTTTAACACTGTTCATGAAGCCGGGGATGGTGGTAGCATTGATTTGTTCTTCTCCGATGAATATATGAATTGACATGGCTGCAATAGCCATGCTGAACATCATGCCGGTGAGGCGCATTGTGCCCAGTGTGGCCGATGCCGTGCCTAAAAACTTCTTTTCTACCGAGCTCATCACCGAATGCGTATTGGGTGAGGAAAACATTCCAAAGCCCAGTCCCAGTATGGCCAGTGTGCCAATAAGATATCCCATGGAAGTATCCGGGGTGAGAAAAATCAACAGAATCAATCCTACCGATATGATTCCCATTCCAAGTGAAGAAAGGATCCTTGTATCTATGCGATCTGACATCCTCCCGGAAATGGAGGCTACGATTGCCATCAGCACAGGCTGGGTAACCAGTATTGTCCCCGCTTCTATGGGCGCAAGTCCCTTAACATTTTGCAGGTAAAGGCTTAATACAAAGGTGATGGCGAAGGTAGCCGCATAATTGATGAGGGCCGCCAGGTTTGAAAATGCAAAGATCTTGTTATCCCGGAAAAGGCTGATATTCAGCACTGGCACAGGGACCTTTAATTCCAGCATAACAAAAATGATCATGCCTGCCACACCAATGATGGTGAGAATCGTGCCCTCGTTGCCCGGCAATTTTGAAAAACCGTACATCAGGGATGTCATGGACACCATATATACCAACGAACCCTTCCAGTCGAACCGATCGTTTCTTGCTTCCGCCCATTCTGCCTTTACACCATATAGTATGCCAATGATGATCAGGAGTCCTACAAAGGCATTTATATAAAACAAGCTTTGCCATCCCAGGTGCTGCGTGAGAAGTCCTCCCAGCAAGGGTGCTGCGGAAAGCCCGACATAAACTGCAGACGTATTAACGCCTATAATACGGCCCCTTTTTTCAGCCGGAAATGCAGAAATAATCAGCGCCATACCCGAACTCGCGATCATGGCACTTCCCACGCCCTGCAACAACCTGGAGCCAATCAGCATTTCTTCGGATACCGATAGGCCGCAGGTCAGCGTAAAAATGGTAAATACGATATTTCCGGCCAATAGCATTTTTTTTCTACCCAGGATATCCGCCAGTTTGCCAAACGGAACCAGCAACACGGCGGATGACAGCAGGAATGACATGGCGATCCAGCTCAACTCAACCGCATTCATCGATAATTCCTCGCTTATGCGCGGAAGAGCAATATTAACAGCCGCACTCATAAAGGGATTGAAGAAGGAAGAAATCATAATTACCGCAAGCAGAATACCCCGGTTGTAATGTTTGTCGGGATTATTTTGCATGATTTTTCTCCTTTTTGAATTTTAACTTTTGCTCCGCTGTCATTCTTTCTGTGGCATACTGGATGATCAGCCGGGGAGCTGTATTTTTCCATTTTAGCAGGAAGGTTTCGGTTACAGGGGCATCCTTCTTCCATGCTTCACGAAGGAACCATCCCATTCCCTGGTGAACCTCCCTTTCCGGATCTTCCATGAGGGACTCCAGGAAGGTGAAAATGGCCGGGTAATCCTTGTTTGTTTTAAGCGATTTGATCAGTGTGACCGGAACTGACCGGCGCTTGAATTTATATGCTGATTTCAGCCAGTCATTGAAATCATCAATGTTTATAATTTCTTTTTTCAGAAACAGCGGCAGTATTGACATGCCCAATGTATCGGCATGCGCCCAGTTCCGGATACCAATCTCATACCATCCGGCTATCGTGTCAAATGTGTTTCTCGTATATTCCCCTGATAAACCCCTGACAAGCAACAGGGCCATCCCGGTTTCCTCGTACTTGCCACTTTCCATTAATCCAGGTGCAGCTTCCACCGCGACATCCAGTGTAATTCCGGGAATTTTAAGCATATCCTTAGCGCCGGCTTCCATGGTGGGTTGCGACAATCCGTAGGCATCATAGCCGCTTTTAAAATAATGACTGTACTTGATCACATTGGCCTCACTGGCATTTTGCCGGCAAAAGGCCCTTATGGTCTCTGTGAGTTTACTGGCATTCATCATATCTGGCGCAGATTTAGCAAATTCAAAGATAAGCATATCAGGAAATGAATCCAGCAACCACGGATCATCTTTCATTTTTTACAGTTCATCCTGGATATCCGCCAGTCCGGTAACCTTTATTTGTTTCAGGACGCACAACCAACCATCTTTATATCAGCAAAATGATAAATCAAAATCCCCATGAAAACTATTACCTGCCTGATGATCTTTTTATTCCTTGCCGGATCAGTTAATTCACAGGTTATCCTTAAAGGAAGAGTAGTAGATAATGAAGGCATTTCTCTGCCGGGTGCAAATGTTTCCATACGGGAAACATACGACGGAGCTTCTACGGATACTTCCGGGTCTTTTAGTTTTAAAACAACAGAAACCGGAAAACACACATTAGTTGCCAGTTTTGTCGGTTATAAAACCTTTGAAAAGGAAATCGATCTGTCCACTCCGGTTGAGCCGGTTGAGATCGTTCTCACGCCGCAGGCGGGAGAGATTGGTTCTGCCATAGTAACGGCAGGTGCATTTGAAACCGGTGACCTGAAGCGTCCCATTGTACTCAAACCTTTGGATATTGCCACCACTCCAAGCGCCATGGGTGATATTTACGGGGCTTTGACCACCCTGCCAGGTACCCAGATGGTTGGGGATGAAGGGGGATTGTATGTGCGTGGGGGTGAGGGATATGAAACCAAAACATACATTGACGGCATGCAGGTTGTAAGCCCTTACCAGGCTAAAATGCCTGATTTGCCAACCCGCAGCCGGTTTTCACCCATTTTGTTCAAAGGCACTGTATTTAGTACCGGTGGATATACGGCTGAATACGGGGAAGCGTTATCTTCTGCCATTAACCTGAATTCGATCGGACTGGCTGATAGAACCCAGAGCGGCGCCACCATTATGTCCGTTGGAATGAATGCTTCCCATTCGCAGCGCTGGGAAAGAGGATCTGTGGCAGGCACAATTCAATACCTGAACATGACTCCCTATTACAGTATCTTCAAAACCACCATGGATTGGGAAAAAGCGCCTGTCCAAATGGATGGAAGCGTTCTGTTCAGACAGCAATATGGCAAATACGGCCTGTTGAAGGTTTTCGGAACTTTCAATATAAATAAAAGCATATTAAACTACAGCGAGACCGGTAATGCGGAGTCCGCTGCACGCATCGACATGCAAAACAACAATTACTATCTGAATGCGGTATACAATGATGTTCTGACCAAAAAGTGGCGGTATAAGGCGGGTTTTGCGGCAACCTACGACCATATCTCTACAGGAATCGATTCCGACAAGCTGGAGGAGACGGTTCATGCTTACCATCAGCGGCTTACCTTTACCCATAATTACAATGAAAATATAGCAGTTAAAATAGGAGAGGAAGGTTCGTGGTATACATTCGACCAGGGATACCGCATGGCAGGATCAGAACAAAATTATGCCTGGAACATCCGTATCGGTGACTATGCTGTGTATGCCGAACCGGAAGTCAGGTTGCATAATCGCTTTGTTTTCAGAACCGGGTTGAGAAGCGAGTATGTGGCAATGCTCAATGAATGGAGCCTGATGCCGCGTGTATCATTCGCTTACAAAACTGGTGACTATTCCCAGTTTTCGCTGGCATACGGTTTGTTTCGCCAGCGTCCCGAAAACGGGTACCTGATCTGGAATAATGACCTGCATTCTGAAAAGGCTACGCACCTCATCCTGAATTACCAGTATGAAATTGAAAACCGCATATTCAGGGTAGAGCTGTATAAAAAATGGTACAATAACCTGGTAAAATATGCCAGCGAGAACAATCCCGATCCTTCCACATATAACAACAGCGGCAGCGGAACTGCACAGGGAATTGACCTGTTCTGGCGCGACAGCAAAACCATCCGGGACCTGGACTACTGGGTTTCCTATTCATTTATCCAGACGGAACGTAACTATAAGAACTACCAGAAACCGCGGGTGCCCTCTTTTATATCCCCTCATTCCCTGTCGGTTGTGATGAAATATTTCATCCGCAGGGCTAACACATATACCGGGTTAACCTATATGTATGCCAGTCCGAAGACCTGGTACAATCCGGCCCTGGCTGCCACAGCAGGTGATAAGACCCTGCCTTTCAATGATCTCAGTGTGAACATACTGGTCATCCGACCATTCCTGAAAAGTTATTGTGGAATTCTCTTCAATGTAAGCAACGTACTGGGATTCAATAATGTATTCGGCTATCATTATTCAGCTGCTCCGGATGAAATGGGTAGCTACGAACAATATCCCATTAAGCCGCAGTCAAAACGATTCTTTATTCTTGGTCTGTTTATTAATCTGTAATTTTAAAACCACACTTATGAAAACAACAATTCTTATCGCAGCCATCGTTCTGTCGAGCTTCCAATTGAAGGCACAAAACGAAAAATTTACCAGCGCCATGACAGCCAATATTGAAAAGTCAAAAACGGCAAATACTTCTGCTGACTACCAGGACCTGGCCAACAATTTTGAACGTATTGCCACAGCGGAAAAAACCGAATGGACTCCATGGTATTATGCCGCATTTTACAACCTGGTGCTCAATTTCCAGGAGCCCGATGCATCGAAAAAGACAAAGTATCTTACCCTTGCACAGCAGCAGATTGAATCCGGCCTTAAAATCAACCCGGAGGAAACCGAGTTAATGGTATTGAAGGTCATGTCGTATTATGGAGAACTGGCCATTGATCCAACAAAGGGAATGTCTGTACTTGGCGAGGCAAATGCATTGATCGACAGGGCAAAGTCGATTAATCCGGCCAACCCGAGAATATATCTTGAACAGGCAGAAGCCATTTATAACATGCCGGTTGAATACGGAGGAGGTAAGGACAAGGCCATGCCCATTCTTTTGGTGGCTAAGGAAAAATTCGACACATTTGTTCCTGCCGATCAGTTGGTACCCAACTGGGGAAAAGATCGCTGCGAACTATTGATAAACCAGTAAAAAGTGATGTAACTTTCGGTAGAATTGAATGAACCCTTTCATCATGAACAGAAAACTCAGAAAATTCCTGTTAACTCTTTTGCTTCTCATTTTTCTTGGAAACCTTATGGCTTTTATCCTTGAACCATCCTTTATACATAATCCGAAAACATGGTTGCTCAATTGTCTTTTTTCTATCGGGCTGGGTTATCCCATGATGTTGCTCAGTACTTTGATCACCCGCCGGTTTGGAGGAAGGATAAGCTGGGAAATGAATCCCGGGAAAAAAATAGCCTCCACCCTTGGCGTGGTGATCATTGTTTCAATTGTCATCACCATTCTCATTAATTACGTCTTTATATATCGGATACAGGGAGTATCCTTTGCTCAGTATTTGAAAACAACTTTTCTGTTATTGCTTTTAATGATACTGATTATCATTTATATTTTCAGTGTAATAACCGGTATCGAATTCTTTAAGAAATGGAAAGAGGGACTTATAAGGCAGGAATCACTTCAAAGGAAAGCCATTGAGCTGCAGCTGGAGACATTGAAAAACCAGGTAAATCCGCATTTTCTGTTCAACAGTCTGAATACACTCACCTCTCTTGTTCATAAGGATGCGGACAAGGCAGTTCAGTTTATAATTCAGTTATCCGACATCTACAGGTATGCGCTTGAAAACAAGAATAAGCCTACTGTCCCCTGGCTGGTGGAAAAAAAGTTCGTTGAAAATTACCTTAGCATGCAGCAAATAAGGTTTTCCAGCAACATTGTTGTTTCGATAGATACCCCTATGGATGAAAAGTTTGAAGTAATTCCCCTTTCTGTTCAAATGCTGGTTGAAAATGCAATCAAGCACAATATAATTACAAAGGATGATCCGCTAGAAATTGCAATTTATGTGGAGAACAACTTCCTCATTGTAAGAAATAGACTGCAGCTGAAGTCTTCGGTTGAATATTCTGAAAACATTGGTCTTGCGAACATAAAGCAACAATATGAGATCCTGGCCGGGCAAAAAGTTGATGTCTCCAGGGAGGATGGATTTTTTACCGTAAAGTTGCCACTCATTGCAAATTAATAATCAGGGTATGAGAATCGCAATCATTGAAGATGAACCCATGGCGGCCGAAAGGCTGGAAAATCTGCTCCTGCAGCTTGATCCGGCCATTGAGGTAACCGGCCGCTGTGATTCGGTACAGAAATCGGTGAAATGGTTCCGTGATAACAGTCCGCCTGATTTGCTCTTTCTGGACATCCAACTGGGTGACGGGCTTTGCTTTGAAATTTTCGAACAGGTGGAGATCGTCTGTCCTGTAATTTTTACAACGGCTTATGATACTTATGCCATTGAAGCGTTCAGGTTAAACAGCATCGCCTACCTGCTGAAACCTGTCAAAAAGGAGGAATTATCAGCCTCGATTGAAAAATACAAAGCCTCACCCTATTTTGACGGGAACCGGTTGGCACAGGAGCAGCGGTTTGCACTTGACCAGGTGCAGCAACAGCTGACAAAGCAATACAAGAAGCGCTTCCTCATCAAATCGGGATTACATATCCGCACCATTCCCGTGGAGGAGATCCTTTACTTTTACAGTCTTGAAAAGGCTACCTATGCGGTCAGTAACTCCAGTAAAACCCACCTGTTTGATCACACCCTGGAGCAATTGGAAAAACTGCTGGATCCGGCCCTCTTCTTCAGGATCAACCGCAAGTATATTGTTTCTGTTACTGCGCTGGCCGATATCATTACATATTCCAATTCCCGTCTTAAACTGTTATTAAAGAATTGCGCCGATGAGGATATCCTGGTGAGCCGGGAAAAGATGCAGGAGTTTAAGGAATGGCTGGACAGGTAATTTGATGATTTGATGGTTTGATGATTTGATTTGCAAATGTGTGAATATGCCAATATGCCAATGTGCTAATTGGCTGACACGGCTGTAATACCGGGGTCTGCACGGCTGCATAACTGCAAGACTGCATGACTGCACGACTTATTATTTCCTGGCAACAATTAAAAATACCGGATAATCTTTCATCGTGCCCTGTTCCGTAATTTTTGGGACTGTAAAACAGGTTTGATGGGTGATATTTATAAATCCATGATCAGCCAGTTCTTTAGCCAGAAGCTCCACATCAAAGCCCTTATGACCGGTGAAACCATCTCCGTGAAATGAGCCGTCCTCGGTATACAGGTCGGCAATGGCCAGGTATCCATCAGGGTTTGTCATACGGAAGAATTTCTTCAGTATGCCGGAAACATCATTCACATGATGCAATACCATTTGGCTGAAGATAATATCGAAGTGTTCCGGATAATCCTCGTTTTCAAGGTTTATCAATACGGATTTCATGTGAGGCATTTGTTGGCCGCTTATCTTTCCTTTGATCATATTGATCATTTCGGTTGAATTATCCATCATGGTAATTTCCCCCAGACGGCCGGCCAGTAAAAAACTAAGGAGTCCCGTTCCGGCTCCGAATTCAAGCGCTTTCATGTGTTTGTTCAGGGGGATGATTTTTTCCATTGCCCGGGCAATGGCTGCTGCCCGTTCAACGTGTATCTGGTTTTTATCCCATTCCCTGGCTTTCAGGTCGAATTCATTTGTCATGCTGCAAAACTAGCGATTTTCCTTCCATTGAGCGGATGCATTTTCAAGAATTAGTTTTCCCCAAACCGGCAATTCCGATTTGACCCGCTCAACTGCCTCGCTGCAGGCTGCCATGGCTTCAACCCGATGCTTTGATACTGCCAGCACAAAAAAGCAAATTTCTCCAGCCGGCACTATTCCGATGCTATGGAAGATATTCAATCCGGTCATTTGATATTTTTCAAACAGGGTTGCCTGAATTTCATTTAACTTTTCAAGTGCCATTTCAGTATGGGTGGTATATTCAATGGCGGCCACCCGTGAACCATCAGCTTCATCGCTGCGAACCTGGCCCAGGAAAATGCTGTGGGCCCCAATTGCAGTGTGCAGGCTATGCAGATGGATTATTCCGGCGATAAATTCACCTGAAATCGGCCCCTCAATGAATATATTGTTGATTATTTTTCCAGTCATGTTCCCGTATCCCGATGAGTTGAATTCCAATAATCAATTCCTTTTTGCAGGCTGTATATTTTCTTTTCAGTGCCAAAAGCATCCCTGAGCATTCTTGCGGCATGCAGACTCAGAATTCCCCGTTCACAAAAGGTGATAATCGTATCACCTGAAATAACATCAAGATTATCAGTAAGTTTTGAAAATGGAATATGTACAAATTGAAAATCCGCAGGAGATATCCTGTGATCACTTTCACGCACATCAAGGACAGTAATATTTTTTCGGTTAAGCAGCCCGCCAAAATCTGCAGGTTTTATTTCAAATGACTCCGCGGAACCCTTAATACTTGTTTCATAATCGGTTTGTGAAGATTCCGGGTTAGGTGCATGGAAGGAAGCGGCGTTTTTGATTCCGGGGACAATTGAAAATTCATTCACCTGGTTGGTGAGAGCATTATATACCAATAAGGTATTAACCAGATGGTTACCTGTTCCTATGATGAGTTTGATAGTTTCATTGCATTGCATACACCCGATAATACCCGGCAATACGCCCAGTACCCCGGTTTCCTGGCATGAAGGCTCATTGGACGATGTGTCCGGAAAAATATCCCTGTAATTGGCTGCTTCCGGTGATCCTGGCGGATAATTGAAGATGGCCAGTTGTCCCTCATATTGCGAAATGGCAGCAAATACAAGGGGCTTTCCTGCAGAAACGCAGGCATCGTTGATCAGGTATTTTGTTTCGCGATTATCCGTTCCATCCAGAATAACATCATAATCAGCAATGATGTCCGCTATATTTCCGGAAGTCAGCCGTACCGGGTATACATGGATCTCCGTTTCAGGATTCATTTTCATGAGCCATGCGGCTGCCGTATCAGCCTTTAATGCGCCCACATCCTGCATAGTATACAATATCTGCCTGTGTAGATTTCCAACCTCCACCACATCGTCATCTGCGATACCGATTGTACCGATTCCTGCTGCTGTCAGATATTGAAGGGCGGCGCATCCCAGGCCGCCTGCGCCGGCCACGAATACCCTGGCCTGCTTAAGTTTCAGTTGTGCCTGCTCGCCAAATCCCCTGAGGATCATTTGCTGTTGATACCTGGCGTATGGATTGAAATTATTCATCTTTCAACCTCCTGAAAATGGGGGAAGTAGTGAAACAACATCATTCTTTTTCAAGGGATGATTTTCCCTGACGATTTGATTATTTACAGCGATTGCATAGTCAATGCCGGATAACTCCGGAAAGAGGGAAAGCAGCTTGTTTTTTAGCTGATCCGTATTTTCAATTCCTTCCGGATAAAGCCCGTTATTTCCCATTATATCTGTCAGCCTGCCATATACCTGAATTTCCATTTTCTCTTCATTTTGATCCGGAATGTTTAACCGCCAATGGAGATCATGGTTCTGTTCTTCAATTCACCTGAATTAACCATGCTGTACTGACCATTAAACTGTCCACCCAGTTTTTCATGTTTATCATGTACCGACTCCTGGATGAGGGTAGTAATATCTTTGCCATTTCTCAAAGGAGTGAGCAGATCTGTTTCACCGGATGAGAAAAGGCAGTTTTTCATTTTGCCGTCCGAAGTAAGTCTCAGCCGGTTGCAGTCGCTGCAGAAAGGCGCACTCATCGGGCTTATCACTGCAAATGTACCGGCATGTCCCGGAATGCTGTACTTTTTGTCTGTATCATGAACCTTGCCCGGAATGGGCATATAGGTAAATTCCTGCTGAATATGGGATAACATTTGTTGCCAGGTAAACACCTTATTGCTGGTCCACCGGTTTCCGCTGAATGGCATGAACTCTATAAACCGCACATGAACGGGAACATTTCGGGTCCAACGCACGAAATCATTAATTTCATTGTCGTTGATCCCATTCATGACGACCACGTTAATTTTAATCCGCATGCCCTTGTCAAGGGCCAGGTATATATAGTCCAGCACCCGTGAATGCTGATCGCGGCGTGTGATCAGGTTAAATGTTACGGGTTTGAGCGTATCCAGGGAAATGTTGATTGACCTTACCCCCGAGTCTTTAAGCAAATCAAGATATTCCGGCAGCCGGGTCCCGTTGGTTGTTAAGGTAAGGGTGACCGGCAATTTCGACAGGGAAGAAATAATTTTTCCGGCATCACTGCGGAGCAAAGGTTCTCCACCGGTTAATCTGATCTTTTTCACGCCAAGATCAACAAATATCCTGGCCAGCTTTTCAATCTCATCCGTCTGCATCATCCGGGAGGAAGGGGTGTGAATATAGTTTTCCTCGGGCATACAATAAAAGCAGCGAAGATTACAGTTATCTGTAATGGATATCCGTAAATAATCGTGTACGCGGTTAAATGTATCTTTAAGCATTTACGTCAACTTGTTTTGCAGGGCATCATAGTCCTGCATGGTATCAACATCGAAAATTCCCAGGGGAAACGGTACGGCTTCTACGGATTCAGGATGGCTTTGTATGACCTTTCGGGCACCCTCATTGTCCTTCAATGCCAGCAATCTATCAAAATACTCCTTTTTAAAAAGAACTGGTGTGCCCAAAACGTTATTATAAAGGCAGGCCACTATTGGTTTTTGTGATTTGCTGCCCACGGAGATCATTTCAAGAAAAAGATCAGCGGTAATATATGGCTGATCGCAAACTGCAAATATAACGGCCTCTGTGTCAGGTGAAAAATTAAGCAAGGCACCAAGTCCTTTGCGGATGGATGAGGTCATACCCTGGGGCCAGTCAGGATTATCCACAATATGAACCGGCAGGTGGGTGAGCTGGGAATGGATCAGACTGCTGTTGGCACCCACGACAACCACAACCGGCATTTTAACAGCATTGACAGCTATTTGCGCAATACGCTGAATCAGGGTAGTACCCTGAAATTCCAGCAATTGTTTGGGCCGGCCTAGCCGGGCTGATGAGCCGGCTGCAAGGATGACAATTCCGGGTAAACGCATTCTACAGGTATAATGGTATTTTTATATCAGAAATCCCTTACATACAGACTGTGTTCAATCCCTTTTTGATTTAACCTGCGCAGGGGTAACCGTATTAAACTGGTTTCCCCAGCTTTGGCCCATATAATTCAAGACATCTGCAATCTGCTGGTCGGTCAGGGAATTCATAGCCGCCATGGGAACGGAATACTTTATTCCATTGACGGTGATTTCCTCATTCTGGCCTTTCAGGATTATGGAAATTGATTTTTCCTGGTCTTTTGTAAGATGATCCGAACCGGCCAGCGGAGGAAAAACTCCGGAGAGTCCTTCGCCATTTGGCTGGTGGCAGCTCATACATTGAGCCGTGTAAACTTCCTTTCCCCGTTCCACGCTTTTGGCTATTTCATCCTGTGACGGATTCAGCAGTCGGGACGTGGTGATACTGTAAATGCCTGTACTTGCCAGTGCGACTATTAATAAGAAATATCTCATTTTCATGAATGGGTTATGTTTTTAAGGTCTACAGGCAGTCTTCTGACGCGGGTTCCTGTTGCGTCATATATCGCATTGCACAGGGCAGGTGCCACCGGGGGAAGTCCGGGTTCCCCGACTCCCTTGATCACCGGGCCGCCATCTGCCAGAATGAGTACTTCCACCTTGGGCATCTCATTGATCCGCAGAACAGGATTATTATTAAAATTGGTCTGTTCCGACTTGCCATTTTCAAAAGTGATCCCATTTTTAATGGCTGCGGTAAGTCCCATTACAATTGCCCCTTCAACCTGGGCATTGGTGTTGTCTGGATTCACTACCGTGCCCAGATCGATTACGCAATATACTTTTTCCACCCTGATAGCATTCCCTGGCTGTTTAGACACTTCCACCACATGTGCCGCCAATCCGGCAAAAAATTCATACTGTGCCACACCCCGGCCCCATCCTTCGGGCAGCGGTTTATCCCACCCGGAGAATTCACGGATACGGGTCAGTACACGCCTGGCATCAGAATCCTTTGTCATGTGGTCAAGCCTGAAGGCCAGAGGATCTTTTTTTGCCCTGATGGCCATCTCATCGATAAAACATTCGTGTGCAAAGGCCAGTGTGGTGCTGGTCACCGCACGCCAGGCAGACAGGGGGATATGGATCTCGGCAAAGACATATGAATTCTTCATATTGGGGAACTCATATTTCTGGTCGTTGATTCCCTCCACCATTGAATCATCAGCCTTGGTTTTGTCATAGAATTCATCCTGTGTGGCTGACATAGAGGGGGAAATCACCTTATGCTGAAATGCGATCACCTTTCCTTCGGGTGAAAGGGCACCCTTCATGGCTGAAAAAGTCATGGGGCGAAAGGGCCCCAGCTGGGTGTCGTCCTCACGGGTCCAAATAACTTTCACCGGTTTGGCAATGGCATGGGAAATCATAGCGGCTTCTGATGCAAAATCTGATAGCAGCCTTCTGCCAAATGCACCTCCATTGAACATTACATGCGGGATAATCCTGTCCTCGGGTATTTTCAATACTTTTGACAACTCGCCCTTAATCAGGCTGGCTCCCTGGGTTGAGGCCCAGATCTCCACATTACCGTCGGGGCGCCAATGGGCGAGGCAATTCATCGGTTCCATCGGCGAATGGGAAACGACAGGGGTTTCATAAAATGCTTCCAGTTTCACATTGGAATCCGCAAAGGCTTTGTCAAAATCACCTTCGTTATGTACTTCAATACCCTCATCTTTAGATAGGTCACGGAGATGCTGCTCGAAATCTTTGGTGTTGAACTTGTCGTATCCCTGGTAATCCCATTTTATTTTCAGGGCCTTCCTGCCCTGAAGTGCAGACCAGTAATTATCTGCTACAACCGCAATGGCATCATAACGGTTTTTATCAATCACACGCATGGTTTTAACAACCTTCAATACGCCTTTCACCTTCATGGCATCTGAATCATCATAGCTGACCAGTTTGCTGCCAAATACGGGGCAGCGCTCTACTGAGGCATATACCATTCCGGGAACTTCGGCGTCGATTCCAAAGACTGCCCTGCCGGATACTTTTAAGGGTATGTCAAGGCGGGGAGCTGATTTGCCCAGTATCTTAAAATCCTTCGGATCCTTTAGCTCAGGATTTTCAGGTACATTCAGTTTGGCAGCGGCTTCAACCAGATCGCCGTATCCAAGACTTCTTCCGGATGGTTTGTGAATGACCCGGGCATTATCGGCGTAGCATTCCGATACAGGTAACTTCCAGGTTGATGCCGCAGCTTCAATGAGCATAGCCCTGGCAGAAGCGCCCACTTTCCGGAGCTGAAAATAATTTCCCCTTACCGAGGAGCTGCCACCGGCTCCCTGCCATCCTCCGAATTCCTTTTCGCCCTGCGTTTGTTTTATGATCACTTTTTCAAGGGGTACTTCAAGTTCTTCAGCAATGAGTGCAGGAACTGACTGATAGGTACCCTGTCCCATTTCCGGTTTGGGGTTCATGATGGTGATCTGTCCTGTTTTTTCAATGATGATATAGGCAGTCAGTTTATATAGGTCGGCACGGCTGCTCAGGTTAAGAATGGCGGGAATGGCATTGGATTTTGCCTGTTTAAAGCCCAGGATAAATACAGCGCCTGTAATTCCTGTCAGACGGAGGAAATTACGCCGGTCAATTGATGTTGTGTCATGCATGGCAAACGGTTAATGGTGTTTCATTTATCAGTGGTTTGCATCATACCGGAAGCCGTATGGATTGCGGTACGGATTCTTTTATAAGTGCCGCAGCGACAAATATTGCCCTGCATTGCAGTGTCAATTTCAAGATCGGTGGGTTTCGGATTTTGTCTCAGGAAAGCGGTGGCAGTCATAATCTGCCCTGAATGGCAATATCCGCATTGCGGCACCTGTTCTTTTATCCACGCTTGTTGCACGGGATGGTCAATGTTTTCGGACAATCCTTCGATTGTGGTAATTTTCCTGCCGGTCACTGCAGATACCGGCAACTGGCACGAACGCACAGCTACTCCGTCGAGATGAATGGTGCATGCACCACATTGGGATATGCCACAGCCGTATTTTGTGCCTTTCAATCCTGCATAATCACGTATCACCCAAAGCACAGGCATTTGGGGATCTACGTCAAAGTCATATGCCTTATTGTTAATTGTAAGTTGAATGGACATACTTATCAGATTTAAATTAATAGGCGCAGATAATCTGTATTTTCACAAAAATCAGAAAATGAAAAGTATAGATATTTCTCAGAAACAGGAAAGTATACATTATTGGGTAAACAATCGAATTTTTGAATTGTTTTATCCTGCTATAAAATACCTGATGAAGGTGCCAGCATATTTCGACAACAGTGCATCAATTCCCTGTGATGCTGAATCCGTATATTATCACAGTGAGCACGGAACACAAGGATGTGCTTGAAAAAGTGAAGCTTATGAAGGAATGATGCTCAGCGGCAAGCTGGCATTCAGTTCCGGGGCAGTATGTTAATCCTCTGTATTGAAACAGGCTAGCAGCCGCCTGCAGCCTTCTTCTTTTTCGGGACGGCCTTGATAGCAGGTTTGGGAGATGGGGCAGCATTCCCTTCAGCAGGCAGAGCGCTTACGGTTCCGCCACCAAGAGCTTGTCCGGCACCTTTCCTGAAATCATATTTTGCAAATTCCTCGTCTGCGCTTACTGATGATGGTTTGCCGGGATTAAGAATAGCATCAAACCAGTAATTTACCCCTCCTTCCAAAACATAAATATTGGAATATCCCAGCTGGCGGATGATCATCCACGCCTCGTTTGCCACCACTGTACTGTTTGCATAAAAAACATTCATCTTCACATCCTGATCGAACTGCACCAGGTTGTTTTCCGATAAAAGATCAGTGAAAGGAATATTGATTGCACCGGGAAGGCTGAATTTCTCAAATTCATCCTTACTCCGCACATCAATCAGTTGAAGGGTAGGATCTTTTTTCACGATCATATCGGCCACCGTCTCGGGTGCGATAAATTGCGTCCGTGCATTGGCCTCATTCAGCAGTTCAGCAGCTGACAGCTTATAGGGATGCGTTGTATTCTGAGGAACAGCTGCAATGATCATTCCCAGGGGGATCACAAAAATGGCGAGCCAAAATAAGGGTTTCATGGTATTTATTTTTTAAAAGTTGACAGTAAATCAATATTCTGCACGGGGAAATTTCTTTTCAGCCCATTCAGCACCCCGGAACATACCCAGGGCAATGATAATGAGAATCAGGGCAAATACCCCGTCAGTAAGTCCAAGCGAGGTGCTTATCTTTGGTGATCCCAGAAATTTGGCCATATACAGGCCTTCCCACCAGTTGTAACCGGCTCCGAAAATACCCACGCCGATAAATAATCCGATGATAAAGACAAGTGCATCGAGTTTGCCGATTGAAAGTCCGCAAAAGCTGGTGCCCGGACAATATCCGCCAATGATAAAACCGGCACCCATGATCACGCCGCCGATGATGGCGGAAGTAAGATAGGTGGGATTCACATAAACCAGGTTAAGGTCCACCCACCCGAAAAGGCTGAAGAACAAGAGTCCAAGCATTGCTGTTATGGCTCCGGTGAAGAATACTTTTAAAACCACCATATCGTATCCGTAAAACACGCCGGCCAGTTTACGGCTGGAAGAAAAACCGCTCGATTCAAGCACAAAACCGAACCCGATACCAATTATAAAAGCAAGGAACAGGTTTGTATTCTCAGTTATTAATTCATTTATTGCTAAAGGTCCCATGATATCGCTATTTAAATATTAAATCCAGTTTTTTCTGAAGAAATAGGCCAGTGCATAGGCAGTGCCGAAGATGGCCATCATGGTCACAAAGCCCCCCAATGAAAGAACGGCCATGCCGCTGAGCGCTGATCCACTTGTACATCCGCGTCCCAGCTGGCTTCCGAAGCCGAACAGGATACCGCCTGTGAGGGCCAGGAAGAGCCGTTTATTGGAAGTAATTTTTGGCGAATGCTCTACCTGCAGTTTTAACCGGCCGGCAAGGGCGCCTGACAAAAACCCGCCCACCAGCACGCCCAGCATTTCAAATACAAGCCAGTTTTTCATGGGGCTGCCATCGTGTGCTCCCAGGTATTCCTTAATAAATGTTGATTTTTCAGCAGCAGAATGATTTACAGCAGTCACAACAGTTACCACCCCGCTTTTAATTGCACCACTGGCACCCAAACCTCTTCCCGATACAAAATTTGCAGCAAGGAGGACGAGTCCCAGTAATACACCGCCCAGGTATGGATTCAGGTATTTTTTTTGCTTTCCGGATGTTGATACACTCATAGTATATTCTTTTAATGATTTCTGATTTTTAATAAAGCCATCTGCTTGCCTGGCCCGCATATACAAAAATGAACCGGAGCATGATGCTTCCGAATAAAACAAGGAGGGCAGGCAGGAACGAGGGGATATGATATTTCCGGAGTTCCATGATTTCCAAAACCGCAGGAAGGATCATCCCGATGATCACCACAAATATCCAGAAGTACATGGTATAGGGCCCGCCAAGGAAGAGGTATGCAGCATCGATCTGAACCTGTGTGCTGGCCAGAAATCCCATGAACATGTGAATGATAAGGAATAGTTCAATGCCAATCAGGATCAGGTCAATCCGTGCAAAAACCTTTCTTTCCACCGCCGATTTTGAAAGGATGAGGATGGTGGCTGCCCCGGCTGATAATCCGGAAGCCAGGAATAAAGGACCTAGAATCGAGGTATTCCAAAGGGGCCTGGCATTGAAGGCGGAAAGCAGGATACCCGTGTAAATGCCCAGGATCACTGAATAGATAAGCATAATCCAGGCAATAGTCTTCTTGTGGTGATTAAAAAATATTTCCAGATCCTTTATCCAGGAAAACTTCCAGTCCCAGGATGGAAACAGGTCCCGGATATGCAATGCACACCAGATGAACGACACCGGGGTGATTACCATCAGGGTCCATGCGCCCCATGACATGGGTGATTGTAATTTGATATTTGTATAAAGCTGCCAGAAAAACATTTTATGGCGAAGGTCAATGAATAAGGCAAGCAGGCCGATGACAAGCAGGAATGGAGTAAGGAATGGCGCAAGCCGCACAGCCGCCGGGTATTCCTTTTCCTTGCCGTTAATGAAGTACAGTGCGGCAAAAAACAGGATGCCCGCGGCAAGTCCGCCCAGGAAAAGATACAGCGGTATCTGCCAGTGCCAGATATTGAGATGGGGATCCACCAAAGGATTCATCCGCCCGCTGACAATAATTTCTTCTTTCATATTGAATATACTTATGCAATTTTTAAATCAGAAAATGCAGTTGTGGGTTGGTGCCGGCTTCGGGAATAAGGGTTTTTGATTTCCTTTTTTTCAGCACAACTGAAACATCGCTGTTTGGATCATCAAGGTCACCGAAATAAATGCATTTTGTCGGGCATACCGCTTCACAGGCAGGTTTCTGGCCATTTTTTATACGGTGTGCACAAAAGGTGCATTTGTCGACATATCCATCGGGATGGGGATAACGGGCGTCATAGGGACAGGAAGCAATGCAGGCGCCACATCCGATGCATTTGTTGTGGTGTGACAAGCACAATACCGCCTTCTGCAAAATGACTGGCCCCAGTCGGGCAGCAGCGGACACAAGGTGCATTTTCACAATGGTTGCATCGTTCCGACCGGATTTCCATTTCAAGCTGGGGATAGGTGCCATCTGTGACTTCAGTTACCCAGTCGCGGCAATAGCCGATGGGCACGTTATTTTCAGTCTGGCAGGCAACTACGCAATCACTGCAGCCTACGCACTTCTTAGTATCAACAGCCATGGCGTATCTCATGAGGCTACCGTTTTTTCAGTTAAAAAGGTTACAAAATTGCCGCGCATGCCGGTACCTCCCATCAGGGGATCTGTCATTACCCGCGTAATCAGTTGAGTATCGCTGACACCACGGCCAAAGCATCTTTTCATTTGCTTTTGGGCATGGCCGAATCCATGGACCATATATACCGAATCCCAGCGGATGCGTTCAGTAACGCGGACTTTGATTGAAAATTCAGATACAATACCATCCTGGTTCTGCAGCCAGATATACTGGTTGTTCGATAGGCCCCATGCCCTGGCGACCTTGGGATTGATCCATACCGAATTTTCATCCATCAGGTCGGTCAGGTTCGGATTATTGGCCGTGCGGCTGAAGGTGTGCATGGGTGCCCTACCATAAATGAGACGGTAAAAGCCTTCAGGAGGTTCTTCATGCGGGGTATATTTTGGCAACGGGTCAAATCCCAGCTGTTCAAGGGCCGTTGAATACAATTCAATTTTACCGCTGTCAGTGGCAAAAGAGGCTATTTCATCTTCCCCAAAATACAGATCATCGGCCTCCCGTTCAAATGTTAGTACACCCTGCTTTTTCATTTCTTCCAGCGAAGAGCCGATTTGCTTTAATTGCCAGTCGAGCAGGTCCTCCTGTTTTTCTACCGGAAAATAAGCCGACAGTCCCAGTTTCTTTGACATTTCCCGTGCGATCCAATATCCCGGTTTTGAATTATACAAAGGTTCCGAAGCCGGGGTTCTCAATGCCAGGGCCGGTTTACGGTGAGGGCTGATTCGCAGTGAATCATACCGTTCAAGGTAAGTACATTCAGGAAGGACCACATCTGCCCATCCTGTGATCTCCATGGGCATTGTATCAATGGCCACCAGGAGGTCAAGGTTCTGAATAGCCTTCAGTGTATTGGCCTGGTCAGGAATTGTGTTGATGAGATTGGTTCCGTTCACAATCCACCCTTTAATAGCATACGCGGGATTATTGTCGGGCACTGAAGCATCGATCAGTGCATTGGATACCACTCCGCTGGCTATGCTGTATTTGCCGGGGAACAGATCCTGCCATGTTTTTGCTGCAGGCTTGAATTCCGGTAAGGGATAACCGGGAACTGATTTCTTTGAAGGACGGTAAAATCCGCCGCGCCTGCCCCATGAGCCCAGCAAGGCATTCAGGATGGCAACTGCCCTGATGCGTTGTGTATCGTCGCCATACCAGGTAACGTGCCTGCCCGGATGAACAATAACAGCCGGTGAGGCATCGGCCATTTCCTTTGCCGTTTTACGGATCATATCCGGGGCAAGGGTTGTAATGCCATAAGCCCATTCGGGCGTAAAATCACGGACATGTGCTTTCAGCTGTTCAAATCCTGAACAGTACTGTTCAACATATTTCTTGTCGTAATATTCATTATAAATGATCTCATGCATCCAGGCAAGCAGAAGGGCCATGTCTGTGGAAGGCTTGATCGGCAGCCAGTATTTGGATTTGCTGGCAGCAGTTGAAAAGCGGGGGTCCACTGTGATGATGGTTGCACCTTTATCAATGGCATCCGACATTTCCTGTACCTGCCCGTTGTGCATGTTTTCTCCAAGGTGGGAGCCTATCAGCACAAGGCATTTGGTATCACGAATGTCGGTAATTTCAGGGGAATAAACTTCCTCACCGAAAGTCCACATAAATGCTTCGTCACGCGGCCCGCGGCATTGTGCATAGGATGGCTCGGCTGCATTTTCCGAACCGAAGGCCTTCATCAGGGTGGTATAATAAGGGCTCCCGGAGCCATGCGTAAAGAGCGCCATGGATTCGGGACCGTATTTGTTTCCGATTTCTTTCATCCGGGAGGAAATGTATTCAAGGGCTTCATCCCAGCTGGCCTCCCTGAAAACCTGCTGACCCCGCTCTTTCACTCGGATGAGGGGCGTTTTCAGACGGTCTTCGTCATAATACATGCCCACACCGCCCGTACCCCGGGGACAAAAACGTCCGTTGCAATGCTGATCTTCTTCATTGCCCACGATCTTCCATATTTTGCCCTCTGCGTTTTTATAAACCCAGCCTGCACATTTCCAGAAACAAATCTCACAGTAAGTGGCAGTACGGGTAAGATCTACCTTGAGGGCGGCTCCCTGCGCCGGTTTGGAAAATGCCCTGGCAGCCTGCAAAAATCCTCCGCTAATGGCCAGGGTGCCTGCGCCTATTGTGGTAATCCTGATGAAATCCCTGCGGTTCGTCATGCGATAAATGAATTATAATCTTACAAATTAAGAAAAAAAACAGACAGAAAATATCTAGAAATATACATTATTAGATGTATTGATTATTTTGAGATTATCGGAATCTCTCAAAAATCTGGTATACAGTGAGATGCAGATTGATTAGAATGAATATAAATTAAGTTTTCAGGGAATATCTCTCGCTGATCGCGCTGATCGCGCAGATTATTATAATCCGCGAGATATAAAAGAAAACGGCTTAACATTTTTTAACCTGTTCCTTACTATTTTTGAAAGCCGGATTTATACCTTTGAGAGAAATGCCATGGTGTGAGACAATTTTACCGGATTTTGCTGCTTTTTGTGTGGTGTTTGCCTGCAAGCCTGATTGTGCTTAACGCACAACGGGGTCCGTTGCGGGGAAAGATCGTGGACGAGGAAACCGGAAGATCGGTCGAATATGGTATTGTCTTGAATTACAGCAGGCACGCCACAATATACAGCAGTTCAACCGGTGAATTTTATCTCCAGGCCGGCCCGGGAGACACCCTGGTGATTTCCGCCATTGGGTATTATTACAGGAAATTTATTGTTAGTGATACACTGCTCACAGCTTCCATGCCTGTGACATTTATTGTGAGTCCCAGGGCCTTTGAAATCGGGGAAGCAAAAATTGTTGCCCTGGGAACATATGATCAATTCAGGCAGAATTTCGTGAACATGAACAAACCAAAGACCCAGACAGAGGAGCTTACAGACAAGCTGGCCGACTGGTCGCAGATAGCCGGAAGAGAGGGATACCAGAGATACCAGGAAAATTTGATGCGGGATGGGGGAAACCTGCTCTCTGTTCCTATACGAAGCCGGGATGAAAAGGAAAGGATTGCGCTGGCCAAAATTATGGAATCAGAAAACGTAAGGAACAGAATTTATCAGAAATTCAATCCTGAAGTGATTAAAAAAGTCACCGGAATCACGGAAGATAGTGAGATCATTGAATTCATGGTATTTTGCGATTTTGCTGATCAGTATATGCTCGATGTGAATGAATACACCCTTATGGAACAAATCGCCCTGAAATATGAACGGTTTAAGAAAAAGAAAAAGGCAGAGCAATCCGGTCGAAAATCCGGTGAATCTGAAAGATAGCCTGAACAATCCCAATGGATAACCTTAACACTGAATGGAAACACTGAATAAACCATCCTACAAAGACATACAGACAGCCGCCATGCGCTTGTCCGGACTTGTGCATCATACACCGGTGCTCACCTCCTCCGCGATTAACGAGATGACAGGTTTGGAGGCCTTTTTCAAATGCGAAAATTTTCAAAAAGTAGGGGCTTTTAAATACCGGGGTGCCACTAATGCCGTACTTTCTCTGACTTATGAACAGGCATCAAGAGGTGTTGCCACCCATTCATCAGGAAATCATGCTGCCGCCCTGGCGTTGGCTGCAAGGAAAAGAGGTATTCCCTGCTATGTGGCCATGCCTGAAAATGCGCCAGTGGTGAAAATTGAAGCGGTAAAACACTACGGGGCAGAAATTACCTTTTGTGAACCTACCTTGCAGAGCAGGGAAGATACACTGAAGGAGATCATCCGTAAAACAGGTGCTGCATTTATTCATCCTTTTGACAATTTCGATGTGATCTGCGGGCAGGGAACTGCAGCAAAAGAATTTCTCGAGGAAGTGCCAGGTCTTGACATTTTGCTTGTTCCGGTTGGCGGAGGAGGCCTTTTATCTGGCAGCAGTATTGCCGCCAAATCAATAAAACCGGATATTCTTGTTTATGGTTGTGAGCCCGTCAATGCAGATGATGCATGCAGGTCATTTCATTCCGGTAAGATACATCCAGCGGTAAAACCCAATACCATAGCCGATGGATTATTGACTTCGCTGAGCGAGCTTACCTTTTCAATTATCCGGGAAAATACCGATGATATTTATACCGTTTCAGAGGCTTCAATTTTATATGCCATGCGACTCATCTGGCAACGGATGAAAATAATCATCGAGCCCTCATCCGCGGTTCCGGTGGCTGTTATGCTGGAGCACAGGAATCAGTTTGCAGGAAAAAAGGCAGGTATAATTATTTCTGGCGGGAATTGCGACCTGTCGAATCTGCCTTTTCATGAATCGTAAAATCCACTGATACCGGGTAATGATCTGACCAGTGAATTTTTTTTGTGCGATAGTGATGGGCATGCAGGGGCCCGTTATAAAATACATAATCGATCCTCACATAAGGGAGGTTGCCACGGTATGTGTTGCCTGTTCCTGAACCTGCTTCAATAAAGGCATCTTCAAGGTTTTTCCCGATTTTGTGATAGGCATAGGATACAGGGGTATCGTTAAAATCGCCGCAAACGATCACGGGATAAGGCGAAGAACGAATTTCACCGGAAAGAACATCTGCCTGTGACGCCCTTTGGATAAATGCCTGCTTCATTCTTGATGACAGGTCCTTCAGGTTATCCAGCTGTTTCTCACTGTAATTAAAGATCAGGCTGTCGAGTACATCATTGTAGTCGTTCCGGAGGCGAATGGACTGCAGGTGACAGTTAAAAAGCCTGAAAGTATCCTCTCCTGCAACCATATCGGTGGCTATGCTCCCATTCAATGTATTTTTGAACTCAATCATCTTTTTATGTACCATGGGGAACTTGCTGAAGGTTGCCATGCCAAAATTGATTTTTCCCGGAACCCGGTCGGTGTAAAATACATGGGAATAGGAAAGCGGGGCCATTCTTTTCTTCAGGTTTTCCAGGTTATGTTTGCTGTTTGGCACCGTGATAAATTCCTGGAAACATACAATATCAGGATTTTCCTGGTGGATATAATTGATAATTTTACTCCAGGTTGCCGTATCCTTATCCCATTGGTAGTAGTTAAACAGGCGTACATTATAGGTAAGGAGTCGTATCTGCTTTTCCTTTATTACAGGTTCCTTTCCTTTGGGCTGAAATTGAAAATATTCCCTGAAAATGTTCCAACCCATAACGATAGTGACAATGGATATCAAAAAATACCATTTTCTGAAAACCAGCCAAAGCAGTATAAACAGCACATTGATAATGAGGATGAAAGGATAACCCATCCCGATAAAAGCGAATATCCAGAAAGAGGCGGGACTGATGTAAACCGACAAATACGCGGTGATCAGTGATAACACCGCCAGGATATTGGCAATGAGTAATATTTTAGTTATAAAGTTCTTCAAATCGCTGGTATATGGTCGGGTGACAGGATGTTGGCTTACCCATTACTTATTCTTATCACTCATAGAGAAAAGAATTTCCTTTTCCTGTTTGGTGAGACTTTCATATCCTGCCCTGGCAATTTTATCGAGAATTCGGTCAATTTCTTTTTGTTGAGCAACCTTGTTTTTATTATAGTCGAAGTCGGAAATGAGTGGGGCATTTTTCCTGTAAGTGACATTTAATTTCGGTCGGGGCCTGAAAAGGTTGAATATGAAATCAAGCAGCCTGTTCAGCCATTTACCGGGGTCCCGGCCTTTCTTGAACTGGCTGGTAAACCATAATCCATACATGGCTCCCCCCAGGTGGGATATATTTCCTCCGGCGTTATCCGAAGCAATCATCAGCACATCAGCAATGATATAGAAAAGGGCGATATATTTCAGCTTAACCGGACCGATGAAAAGCAGGTTCATCGCATAATCAGGGGCATATGCCGATATAGCAATTACGATCGCCATAATAGCCGCTGAGGCACCCAGCATGGAGGTTCCAAGTGGGAGACGAAGGCCGGGAAAACCGTTCAGGAAGACCAGATACAGGAAGGCGCCAGCCAAACCGCCAATCAGGTAAGTCGTCAATAGCTGCCGACCGGTCAGATATTGCAGAAATATCCTGCCAAACCAATACAGGATAAGCATATTGAACAAAATATGCATGAAGCTGAAATGCGTGAACATATAGGTGATCAGTGTCCATGGACGGGAAAGCAGCTCATCCGGCCTGCTGGGCACCATCAGGTATTTAACTACATTATCAGTATAAAAAATGCGAAGTTCAGTGAGGGTGACCCCTGGGGTAAACAACCGGTAAAAGACAAATCCCAGTCCGATCAAAACAAACAGGACAATATTGATATAAATGAGCCTGAAGAGGATGTCTCCTTTATGGTAGGCCTGTTTTATTTCACCAGCCAGATTCATAATAAACTTGTGCTTTTATGCACAAATTTATCAATAAATTCTGAATTGATTTCTTTTCCAGAGCATGACAAGAATAAATCCAAAAAGGGCTCCTCCAAGGTGTGCAAAATGGGCAACATTATCCCAGCTGAAGTTGGCCACACCAAAGAATAGTTCTGCAAGGGCATAAAAAGGCACGAAATATTTGGCCTTAATGGGAATAGGAAGGAAAATCAGCATGAGTTCCACATCGGGGAATGTCATACCAAAGGCTATAAGGAGGCCAAATACAGCTCCGGATGCACCCACTGTGGGTATTGAAAGATACCTTTCGGCTATCTGGGAAAGAACCTCTTTAGCCTGTGGAATATAAGATACATCGTCGGGCTTATAAAACCATTCCTGTTTAAAATTGGTCAGCCATTCGCTCGGCTGGCCCATCAGGTATTTATTAACGATCTGGTCAAACAGGTTATAATTGGGAGAATGATTGAACTGGTTAATCAAATCCATCATGTGGTTAATCTGGAAATAATTTACGGTCAGATGGACAAATGCAGCGCCAAGGCCTGTGACAGTGTAAAAAATCAGCAGTTTTTTGCTTCCCCATAATTGCTCAAGTATCCGACCAAACATAAATACGGCAAACATGTTGAAGAAAATATGGGTAAAACCACCATGCATGAACATATGGGTGATTACCTGGTGCGGCTCAAATAAAGGAGACTGAAACGGATGCAGGGCAAGGTGGCGCATCATGAATCCATCGGGTTGCATCCCAAAAAGGAGGGTGGCAACAAAAACGATGGCGTTTATAATGATGATATTTTTTACAACAGGGGGAAGAGATATGCCACGACCGGAACCAAACAGACTCATATAACAGATATTTGAACGGCAAATATAGAATTGTTTTACCAAATGCGCTGACACTTTGATTACAGTTTTTTTGGCTTTGTTTAACGGGATGTTTTAAATTCAGGTTTCTGCACTTATATTTGTATGATTTAAATCTATCCTGATGTATTCAACCATACCCGATCTGCTGCAAAAATTCCAGGGTCTGAAGGTGCTTATTGTAGGTGATGTAATGCTCGATTCATATGTCTGGGGAAGAGTTTCAGGCATATCCCCCGAGGCACCCGTTCCAGTTTTGAAGCACGGGAACAGCGAGAACAGGCTCGGCGGTGCGGCAAACGTGGCGTTGAATGTACATTCTCTGGGAGCGGTGCCCATCATGTGCTCGGTGTTAGGGGGTGGATGACAGCGGGCTGGAATTCAGGGCGCTTGTCAGAAAATCGGGTTTACCTGAAGATGGACTGATTGAAGCACGTAATCGCACAACCACCAATAAAACAAGGATATTTGCCGGTCATCAGCAATTGCTCCGGATGGACAGGGAAGTAGATGTTTATATTGATTCTGCACTGGAGGAACTGCTCTGGAAAAAGATAAAATCTCTTGCAGATAAAAATAATATTGCAGCCATCGTTTTCCAGGATTATGACAAGGGAGTGATCACGCCGGGTCTCATCGAAAAGATCATCAAACTGGGTAATAAACTGAATATCCCTACCCTTGTGGATCCCAAAAAACGGAATTTTGCGCAGTTACCGGAATGCAACCTTATTCAAACCCAATTTCAAGGAACTTTGTGAGGGACTGAATCTCGAAATTGACAAGACCAATTATGATGCTGTGCATGATGCAGCTCAAAAACTGCAGGAAAAAGCAGGTTTTGAAATGGTAATGATCACCTTGTCGGAACATGGAATGTTGATCAGCCGGGGTAAGGATTATAAGGTAATTCCTACCCTGGCCCGTGATGTAGCTGATGTATCCGGTGCCGGAGATACTGTAATTGCCATGGCCAGCTTATGCCTGGCACTCGGAATGGATGCCAACGATATGGCCGCCCTGGCCAACCTCGCTGCCGGATTGGTTTGTGAAAGGGTAGGGGTGGTGCCGGTGGAGAGGGACTGGCTGATGGAATTAATTTTAAAATGAATAGTTCTGCAGTTTGAAGATTTGAAGTTTGAAGATGTCTCAGCCTGCACCCTTAATGCACATATAAATAAAACTGCCGGCAAAGCATAGAGATAAAACATAGGCATGGATGCTGAGTCGGTATTACTAATTATTATGCCCGTAAAACCTATCAGAGAGATAATGCCTCCCGGCAACTCCCACTTGAATGCAGAGACCCAGACCACCCAGCATGAGGATTGCCAATATAATCATAGTGATGGGGATGGGTTCATTGGTTCCCGGGCTTTTATCAAACACTTCCTCGCCCAGGAAAAATACCAGGGTAAGCAAAATCATAAATGCAGCCAGGATGCGGGCAATCCAACGCATGACATTGATTATGGTACTTAAAATCGATTGTGGATTTTCCTTATAATATTCTCGTAATTATAACATTAATTACCATTGGAAATCTGTAAAGTCACATAAGATTTTAAGCTCTTAGTCAAGTTAATTTTGATGAATACAAATACGAATGTCATTCAGTCACAGTTGTGCATACCTAGTTTCAAATCTCGTCAGCCTTACCAGTCACTTGTCATCAGTCACTTTCTTCTTCCAGTAATAGTAAAATGGAATTCCAGCCAGCACAAACACAAGTCCAAGTCCTGCCTCCCGGGGATTGGTGAAGCAGGTAATGATGACGAGGGCAATGCAGAAAAGGATAAAAAAGGCGGGCACAACGGGGTAGCCCCATACCTTGTAAGGCCTTTCCAGTAAAGGTTCACGAAAGCGCATGATAAATACGCCCAGGGTGGTAGCACCATAAAAAAAGAAAACGACAAAAATCAGCATATCCGTGAGCTGGTCAAAGCTTCCTGACAGCACCAGCATGGAAGCCCAGAATGCCTGCAACCACAATGCCTTATGGGGTGTATTGAACCGTGGATGGATGTCGGCAAGTCCCTTAAAGAACAGCTTATCCTTTGCCATCACCTGGTAGATTCGAGGGGGCATTATGATCGTACTGTTGGTACAGCCAAGGGTAGTAAAAAGTATCAGCATGGAAAGAACGATCGCTCCCGCATTTCCTGCAAAATGCCGGATGACGCTGACGCCGGCAATTTCGTTCTGTGCACGGTACACATCAGTGATCTGATCCACTGGCAAAACATACAGGTAGGTGAAGTTTACCAGGAGATAGGCTATGATGATGATCGCCATTCCCCCTGCAAGGGCCAGGGGAATATTCTTGTTGGGATTATGTATCTCGCCACCCAGGAAACCGATAGAGTTCCAGCCCTCATAGGCCCAGAATGCCGCCAGCATGGAGGCAAATACTGCCTTTATAAAGGAAAAATCAGTCCATTCCCGGGGAACATACGAACCTGCGTTGGTGGTGATGTTTTTAAGGCTTCCACCCCCAAACAGCAAGCCGGATATAACCGTTAGAAGTAAACCGGCCATGACCAGCCATGTAAAATAACTGCTAAACCTTGCACCGCCTTTGAGTCCGCGCGTATTTAACAAGGTTAAGGAAACGATCAGGCCAATAGTGAGCAGTTTAACGCCAAGATTTTCAAGGGGCTTAAACAGCCCAAGCAGTTCAATCTGTTCAATGGAAGCGGGAAGGCGGGGCAGAGGGATTATAGCGTTGAAAGACTGGGCAAAAACATAGGCAATGGAAGAAACAGCTGCAGTCTTAATGACCGTAAACACGCTCCAGCCATAGATAAAGGCCATGAAGCGCCCGTAAATCCGTTTGAAGTAAATATATTCCCCTCCTGAACCGGCGAACATGCCGGCGATTTCTGCATTGCTGAGTGCTCCGAACAGGGTGATCAATCCTGCCAGGATCCAGCAGACCAGTACCCAGACCGGTGATCCAAGTTCGGCCGACATAGGGGCCACTTTCTTGAATACGCCGGATCCGATGACTGAACTAACCACAAGAATAATGGCACCTCCAAGGGTTAACGAACGGATAAGCTGACCCTGTTTTTTTTCTGTTCCTGGCATAGGTTATATTTTTCCGGATTAAGCGCTGGGATTAATGAATAAACTTTCCAGGTTGTTCCACGTTAATTACAACAGATGAGCGATGAAATTCAGAGCTGTAAAATTATCCTTTCCTTGTTACAAAAGCAAGTATGGACATGTTGATCCTCTGAAACTGCCGTCTGTCTTCATTTTCCGGTGACGGCCTCCTGGCAGCAATGATCATTATTTATGATGGTATGATTATTGATTAACGAATTTTAACTATAAATTTTTATCATATGGAAAAAAGTAAACTTCAATTATCAATAGGAATATTGCGGGTGTGTTCATATTTTCTTTTGATAGCAGTTTTAACAAGCTGTAACGGACATGAAGGTCCTATGGGCCCTCCGGGTTATGACGGACAAGACGGCCTGGACGGCATTAATTATACCCATTCAGTCATCTATGATGTTGATCCGGCCGGATTGGACGGCAATCTGGATGGTTACTAATGCTGCACTTGACAGTTCCTGAAATAACCGAAGATATTTATTACAATGGTGCAGTGCTTGGTATACAGGTTGATTGAAATGGAACCCAAGAGTTTTAACCTGTTGCCCTATACATACGTGGATAATGCATTAGCCATTTACTTCGACTTTGATGCGTATGTCGGAAGTATTAACCTGATCTATAAGGAAGTTTTTGATTTGGTTAATGATACGCCTGCCCCAGGAGATGTGATGTCATTTAAAGTAGTGATCTTTGAAGGGATTCCGCTGGCTACCTTAAAAACCATGGTGGACATAAGGATTATAATGCAGTCACCACATTGTTTAGTATTGATAAAGTACCCGGTAATATTCAATGATTCTGCCATGAATCAGAAGATGAATTTATCTGAACGATCAGCCCGCCTTCGCATTGCAGAAATTAATGCCCAGGCGGGCTAATCATTCAGGCGCGATATTATCTAAAAAATTGTCTAATTTTAATGGGTGGTTTATAAACATATATCCTGGTAACAATAAAAAATCTACGCCTATGTTACAACCTTTATTCAGAAAATGGTGGGTAGTTCTCGCTCAGGGTGTTTTGCTCATCCTCCTGAGCGTTTTCATTTTTAACAACCCTACGGCTGTGCTTGCCGGCATTTCCTTGTGGTTTGGGATAATCATTCTTGCTGCCGGACTCTTGGGAATTATCAACCTGTTAATTAATAAAAAGGAAAGGGAAAGCATGTCACTTGTGTGGAGTATTCTGACATTTATTTTTGGACTGGTGCTTCTGACACATCTGGTGGCAGCCATGGCTACCTTATCAATTCTTTTTGGATTGTGGATCCTGGTTTCAGGCATACTGCTAATTAAATATGGGTGGCCGCTAAAGGCAGAAAACCAATCAGGATGGATTATGGTTGCCATCGGTGTATTATCCGTGTTAGCTGCTGTCATGGTGATTTTTAATATTGCAGCAGGCGCCGTAGTAATTAGTACATTACTGGGGTTGCAGGTGTTATTCACCGGGATATCACTGGTTTTGCTATCATTTGCCAAAAAAATGGCTAAAGCCAGCGTCTGAGATTGATATAAATTATTACTTTTGCCCTCCAAGAATTTATTGATCTGATGATTTGACGATCGGTTGATTTATCCGTTCCAGGGAGAGTTACCTGAAATCATCAAATCAAATAATCAACAAATCAACAAATTCACTCGGGGTGTGGCGCAGTTGGTAGCGCGCTACGTTCGGGACGTAGAGGCCGGAAGTTCGAGTCTTCTCACCCCGACTTTTATTTATTGATTTACAATGAGTTACGTATTTTTATGAACTCATTATGAACTTTCAAGATTGAAATGAGTAAGATTATATTGATTTTACTCGCACATCACAAGTTCATTTTTCCCTATTCACCTCCATCATTCAGTTTGATGGAGGTGTTTTTTTGTTATCCCATTTACACCTCAGCATATATAAATCAGAATACCAATTTATTACGATATTTTATAATTTTTTATAAAAAATTGTCAAAGTGGATTCTGTAAATTCAAAATAATTTCTCAGGAATATTATTGCTTATCTACTTTCTCTCTGTCGCACCCTGCCAATAGAAACCCCTTTTTTATGGGGGAGAGGGGGGTATCGGATACCCCTCCCCCCTACCACTTTTCATATTCAATAGTATTTATAGAAAAATTGCCAGGATGAACAAGGACAATGGTAAGTTAAATAAAAGTTCACGCAAGAAAATCTCGTGTAAAGACCTGTTTAAGGGATTATCGCCTGACGGTAAATACGCTCATCTAAAAATTATTTTGCATAGAGAAAGCATTACCTCCTCCAGGTTAGGTATGAAGTACCTTATGGTTACTCCTGATGCATTTGGAGTAGTAAAATTGATTGATATAGAATACAGTGATAATAATATTCACTTACTATTGAAGGATGAACTGAATGGATTCATTGACAGGATTTCATTAAACCCAGATAATAAATCTTTCCAATTCATTCTGATTTTGTGGGATGATATCATTCAAATAACCAACGATGAGAAGAAAAGAAAGTCCACCCTTAATGATTTACTTGAGTTTGAATTCTAAACAAAAGAATCAGGCGTAAAATCCTATAATTATGTCAAACCTACATAAACACAATTCTATCACAGAAGATTCAAACCACAATAAAATCAAATACTTTCCCCCGAATTCAGTCCAATTGAACCTGCCATTTATATTAACCCAGGATAAAAAACTTACCATAGGTATGCCTTATTTGAAATTAGAAGGGCGGCATATTGATGCAATACGATTACTTGATATTTGGGATACGGACGGCTATATTTTCCTAAAAATCGAAAACCTACAACATGGTCAAGTCAATACATTATCATGGGCACTTAACCATAAGGGAGATTTTTGGGTATGGTCAATCGCATCATTTTCATTTTTGACAACAATAACAAGTAAAAGAAATAATACATATTAAGGTTTCTGACAAATTACCTTGAGAATATTTATCTCACTTACAAGTATGGTTTAGTAACAATCATGATGGCAATGAAGCACTTTTCCGAGCATTATGAAACCTGCATAAGACTTGTGCATTATCGACAACTGTTTTACCTCCTTTGGCATATGGGAAAATATGGTCAGCTTGGTATTCACCCCAATTTACTTGTGCTAAATCTTCAGGTTTTCCCTCTGCCAGGCACTGCTGACATAATCCTTTATCACGTCTGTAAATTTTTATTTTTTCCGCTTCGTTGAAAAGACGTTTACTATCAAATGTGGTAAAAGAAACTTTCTTTTCGGTTAGAAAATCGAAGAAGATTTGCCGTAAAATGATATCACGCTCTTGCAAATTATTTTGGCTCTGCTGCCTATTGTTGCTGAAGACTACAATATCAAAATCATTTTGGTCACCCTTTGCCCATCTGGGATAAAAAGTAAAAAAGAACTCTTTAATTAATGATTTTTCTTTGTCTTCAATCACATAGAATTCTTTCAAATATCTAATAAGAAAATAAAATGTAAGTATTATATATTCCCGTGAAAGTTCCTTAATGCCATTATTTTCATCGAACATAGAATCATCCTTAAATATTTCATAAAACAAATTTAGATTTCTGATGCAACTTTTGGCTATATCACTGTCTTCAAAAGTATAGTTACCTATTCCATTTTTATCCACAAATTTTTCAATAAATTCGGTAACCGCAGCGTCCTTTAACTCAGCATAGCCATCGGCTTCTTCAATTAATAAAAATCTCGTCATTAGGGTTAAATGCTGCATACGATTATTATCCCTCTCAATTATTTGGAAGAATTTATGCTTATTTGGGTTCGAATCTATTGGAACATATTTTTCGTAATCAAAGGTTTCATCATCACTGTACTTTACCACAAAATTTCTGGAAAGGCTGGAAAGTTTTGCATGAGCAATTTCCATGAAATTAAGGGTTTCACCTTGTTGCAACCGCCAAAATATTTCAGTTGCGACTTTTTGATGCTCAGGATTTATAGGGTCATCAATATTCTTAACAATGTCTGCATTTATTATAAGTTCTTTATCGATGAACTTTCTCAATTCAGTAGATAAATCGCTGAAGTATTTATTTGCAAGGTCTGGATGGATATCAATTAATGAAGCAGGCAATTTGAATTTATCATCAAAAAACTCTTGGATAGCGGTAATTCTTTGCTGTCCATCAATTATTTCTCTAACCGTTTTTTCATCTGACAGGCGTACTTCTCTTACAACCAAGCGAGGAACATAATACCGCCTGAATAAACTATCAAACAAACTTTGTTGCTTTTTTACTGCCCAAACGCTTTTCCTTTGGTAGGGAGGTCTTGTAATATAATCCTCTCTGTAATCAAAGAAATCTTTTAATCGAATTTTGTCCTCTGTAATGAGGTACTCTTGTTTAGGATTGAATGCCATAATGTTATTAATATTTGGTTTTATTCCCTGAAACAGACTATTCAGTTATCCTGTTATTATAAACGCTCTCAATAATGGAAATTTCATCATCAGATAAACCATAAAGATTAAATATCATTTTATCCAATTGATTTTCATAAGATGTAATATCAACCAACGGATTATGTGCTTTGGACTGAAGCATAGAATCAACTATTTGAATATATGGCTTTTGATTTACAGATTCATTTTTAACTGGAAGTTTATAATAATGAAATATTCTTGTCTTTGTAAATGCTCCTTTGGTTTTTTCAAAGGCAATTAAATTCATAAGAAAATGAAATACTTTAGAATTTAATAATGCGAGTAAATATTTTAGTGAGAACCGTTTATCTATAAGATTCATTGAATATAGAGTTGATAATGCATAATGATTTTCATTATCATAAGTCGCAATAATTCTATCACCTGTTTCACGAACTACAATTTTCTCTTGTTCAAAAACTTCAGGATTCCTTGGATTTGCTAAATGATTTCCATGAAGAATATATTTATGTCCAAGGATAAGATATCTATCAACTTGTTTACCACCGATTACTGGCTTCCATTTATCGTTTACTTTGTAGTCTTTCAGATATTTATCATTATCACCTGTATCAATGCCATCTTTAATTGAAACAATATTTTCAAGAAAAACAGAACCAGATTCCAATTTCTCGATTAAATTTCTATGATGAAATTTTCTGATTGCGAAAATTGATTTATCCTGATTTATAAAGTAGTCATTGGGAATGTAATTTAATGAACCAAACAATTTATTGTCTCCCCCTACTTTAATTTGATATTTTTCCTGTACCCTTTTCTGAAATCCAATTATCATTGAATGGACAACAGCGGCTTCGAAAATGTTATCACTTAAATCGATGATTTCAAGGACTCTGTTTTTCACGAGTAGTTTTTCTCTTACTTTTTCTTCAAAATAATTGTCAAGAAGAGTATTAGGAATTATGTAATAGCAGTTACCCCCGTTTCTCAGTAAATCCATCGTTTTTAAAAGAAAAAGCGAATATGAATCAATTTTAAATTGAGTTTCTGGAAAGAGTTCTCGGAATATTTTCTTCTCTAATACACTAAATTTTGCCCCATAAGGTGGATTACCGATAACAATATCAAACCCTTTCAACATCTTTACCAAACATCCATTCTGGTTCAAACCATTCTGCAAAATGATTTTGGTCATATGGGTCAAAAGCAGCAATCTTATGAGCATTGATAGTTGTATGTCCTATTTTTACAAGTGCTCACTTATTTTTTTCCTTATGTTTTTGTCTTTCTCCTGATACTTAAGTTTTTCAGTTCTTTTTTTTGCGTTGAAATACTTATGGCTTATATCTTTTAACTCGTCACTTAATTCCTTAATTTTAAATACGTTTCATTAAGAATATGTCACCTGTTTTAAATTCGGGTTTATCTAACCAGATAAAGTGTATTTGCTGCCACAAACTTAGTCTCAAGATTCGGGAGACTTCTTATTCCAAAGTTTTCTTTGTCTTCCTGTTTGTTTTGGTCAATAATCAAAGAAATAAAAAATCTCAATTTGGCTATCTGAACGGCAATTGGTTGAATATCTATTCCATAGATACAATTTTCAATCAAATATAGTTTCCTGCGCGTAACGTCACATTGCATTGTTTTCGAAAACATCATCAATTTCATTTAACCGTTCTTGGAAGCTGCCTTTTCGTTCATCGTGTCATTAATGATCATATGCCGTTTTTGTTCCAGTTCCTTAATATCGCCTTCTCTTTTTGCTATTCCTTCCAGAATTTGTTGTCCGAATCCAGTTTATTTAGTACATGAACCATTTTATGCAGAATTCCCATTGGGAATGCTCCGCTTCCACATGCAGGGTCGAGAATCTTACAATTGTTAAGCGCTTCAATTATATTTTTTGTTTCCCTTGAATATCAAACGGGTTTGGGTTTTCTCACGAACTAAGATCTGAATAGAGAATCATCCTTAAACGATTATCAATATCCTTTATATCATTACCACAGTTTTCTCTTAGGTATTCCATTAAAGATTCATCAACCATATAATTAACAATTTCCCTTGGTGTGTAAAAACTTCCCGTCTGCTTTCTGGCAGTGGTTTTAGTTTCAGGATTATAACTGGCTAATAAATTTTCAAATACTTTTCCTAACAATTCAGGGTCAAGTGCAATTTCTTCTTCCAAGGGTGTATTTTCAGCAACCGTAAACTTATAACTTTCCAAGCAGATTCACTAAACCGACGACTTTAAATCTCCTATTTCTTGTGCCATAAATTTCATTTAAATCTATCTCTTGTTCCTCATCAAAAAACAGAAAATCTGGAACATGAGCCTGTTTGTCAACCCGTCTTAAACCATCGACAAACAAGTCTGTTCTTGTTTCATCGTTAGTTTTATCCAAACAATCAAATAAACCACCGTTCAAAAATGGAATTTCTTTAAACAATTCCTTTACTTCATTTTCTGTAATCGAAAACTTCTCAGCGTAACGAAACAAATTTCTAATTCCTTGGTCACCTTTTACATCCTGATGACTTTCTGCAAAACCTCTTTCGTCCATCTTCTGATTTAATGTGCCGAAAAATAAATTTTGTAAGATAGCCTGATAGTAGTTTTCTGATTTTATTCTTATTAAAGTCATTTAATATTTTTTTCAAGTAATCTTTACGAAACAAATTGTTTGGAACTAATCTTTTCTCTTTGATAAACCAAATAAAAATGATTCGTGTTATAAAGCGAATTAGGTTTGTTGCATTTCGAAGGTCTTTTTCTTTTCAATATCATCAGGAAATTCAACATTATCCATTGCCCAGAAATACCAATTGGCCAATTCCTGAAAGAACCTTTTATTTAAAATGCTCACATCAAGAACCTGTAACCAATGTTCATGAAGTTGAGCAAAATTAGTTACTGCAACAGGCTTCACAAGGTCTTGCAAGATGCGAATATGCCCTGCATGAGTAGTTTGGGTGTGGATGTCACGAAGGATAATTACTTTACCTGCTTTTTCTCCCTGTCGCCAGTTTTGTTTATATTTAAACCGTTCACTGATTGAAATGGAAATGACTGCTTCATTCGCAATTTTATATTTTAACACCAAAGCAACAGGCATTTTCTGGCTGATACGGTTAAATGCTCTGGTAAGTTCTGACATTTCTGTACGGGTAGGTTGTTTCTTTAAGTTCCAAAGCAAAAAACATCAAACCTTCATATGATTTATCGGCTTGCTTTAATGCTTCCTTATATGAATAAACTTCATCAAACATGCCAGTTGCCTGAAAAACACTATCATCAATAATCCCGATGAAAAATGTGTTTTGAATTGATTGAAAAATTTCTGTGTTGCGATAATGTTCTTTTAATATATCTTTTACTGGTAATGATTCTGAAGTATTGGAATTCAGTTGAATATTTAACTGGTGAAATAATTCAGTTGAAGCATCAAAAAGTTAAGCAGTGTTAAATAATGATAAATCCATGATTTATTTGTTTGAAATAATGAACCAGTTAATCAAATCGAAATTTTCACTCTTGAATTTATCTTCCAGTTTCTTTTGTTCAGGAGAGATTTTCTGTGGTGCTGATATCGCCAGTAAACAAACTCTGAATCTGATTAACTGCAACTGGTGTTGTTTGATTTTTAACCCAATTTCCGATAGATTCAGATAGTTTTGCAATACATCGTCATCACCTTTTTCAATGTTTTGCGGAACATAACGGTTTTCCATTTTATGATAACGAAGCAATGAAAGAATTTCCTGATTGTTCTTTAAAACCAGTGAAGCGGCTTTTTCTCCGTCAAGTATGGGTTGATGCAGTAAATGAATTTCATCATAGATGTGGTCTGGTGTCTCATCAGGTTTTGTGGATAACCCAAAACAGCAACAATGCTGTCTGGAATTGCATCCCACTTCTTATTAATCTTGAATTTAAACCCTGTAAAAACACCATTTGGCATCTTCTTGAAGAACTCTTCATCCTGCTTGAAAAACTCAAACAATTCTTGTCTGAATTGTTCCAGTGACAAATCATTCAAGCCAAGTGTTTCTTCGTTAGCTCTCAATATCATCCCAAGTAATTTGCAACTGAGTGAGCATTTTTTCGGCTTGCTTCGGTAGCAAAGGATTCTCATAGACCATTTTCTCAAATTCAGGGGTTAGTTTATCTTCCAGTTCTGTTCCCACCACACTCATTAATGCCATGCGTTCTTCAACTCTTTTTTTCAAGCGCAGATAATCCTCGTAGTTTTTGGCTGGCCAGAAGTTTATACCTTTAACCACTTCATTTGGAGACCCCAAGCGGTCAATCCTTCCCATTCGTTGAATAAGGCGAACTGGATTCCAGTGAATATCGTAATTGACAACTGTGTCGCAATCCTGCAAGTTTTGCCCTTCACTTAAACAATCCGTTGCAATCAGAACATCAATAGGGTTTAAATTTCTTCTAGGTTTTTTTGTCGTGTTCTTAATAATTTCAAGCCACTTTTCATAAGGTACTTTCCATCTATCTCCTTCCCTAAATTATCACCCAGATCAGTTTCATATAATCAGTCCAGTCTTTTTCGTTGTATAGTTTGGTATAAGGAGCAAAGCGTTCCAGTATTTCTTCAAATTTATCACCAGAATAACCATCATGTTTCGCTTATTGAGCCTGAAACATAAGCAAGATTTGCAATTCTAGTTCTTTCATTTCCCGATACAGGTATTCTGCAGTGTCACGGAATACAGTAAAAATTAACACTTTTTTGTTGGGACCATTTCTGTTTGATTCTATGTGATGAATTAGTTTATTTAGTTTTGTCATCTGGTCCTTTCCTCATTAAAATCAGTTTCAAACTTATCAAGGTTTTCTTTTAGCATTTTCAGTTTTATAATATCTGCCACCAAATGCTTTTTAAAAAGTTCAATATTGGTTATGGAAGAAAGAGGAATAGGATTCTTTTACCCAAGAGTTATTGGTGCTTCGTCTTCACCATCAATCTCAGATGCAGTTTCTTCTAACTCTTCCTGTTCTTCTTCTGTTAAATCATTTTCAATGTTTGCATCTTCTTTTCTTAATGAATTCGTCAACCTTTTGCAAAGCATTGATATGGTGATTCAGGATGTTTTCAACAGTGCTCTTGAATGAATACCAACTTGATTCAAGCCGTTTCATCAACAGAATATACATCATCTTCACCAAAAACTTTTCACGTTGTTTCGGATTCTCCAGAACACTTTCAATTTTCAAATCGGTAATGTATTCCGAAGGTCTATACGCTGTCAGGTTGACCCGTAAAGCTTTCAATATATCATCAAAAGATTTCAGGTCACCAAGATTTTCAGGTGTTATGTAATCATTTATCGGACCGCCTTCTTTGGGAAATTCATTGCCCCAAACTCTCCTTCAATCAACTTACGTGTTCTAGCAACAATAAGAGCATCAGTAAGGTCAAAGAATTTTTGAGGAAGTTTGGAAATAAAGTCTGAAATTTTCTTGGATTCAAGGTCGCTCCAATCGTTAAAATCTTTTTGTGCTGTTCTGAAAATACTTTCAAGGCTACCTAACTTCCAGTTCAGTCTTTTCAAAACCGTTATCTTCTCCCTTAGTCATTAGTTTAAACTGATTCCTAATATCAACCAACTTGTTGTTGATAGGGGTTGCCGAAAGATGAAGAACTTTTACTTCACGGTGTTTCTTTTCGGGTAATAACACATTATCTACCAAATACTTGTATCTGGCAGACTTGTCATTGCGCAAATGATGACTTTCATCAATCACAATTAGAACTTTCTGTTTTCGCTGCAACTTTGTAAGTGGAAAGTCAGGATAGATAGAATTTAGGCGTTCATTTTGAAGGTCGGTATGATTTCTTACAAAATATTCAATCTCATCTTTTTCAAATCTTGAGCCTTTGCCACTTTGATACTGCTCCCAATTGTTTCGTAATTTCTTTCGGACAGAAAAGGAATACTGTATAACCCTTATTCTCAAAATACTTCATGACGGCTAATGCAGTCCAGGTTTTTCCAAGACCAACAGCATCGGCTAATATTGCACCGTTGTATTTCTGAAGCATTTTAATCAAACTAAGAGAACCTTTTTGTTGGTATGGGAAAAGAGTTCGGTAAATTTCAGTTACTCTCCAGGTGCTCTATTCTCTTCTTAAATTCCGCATCACTTGAAAGAGTTAACAAATCTTCTTTAAACAACTCGTATAGAACCTTATAGTAAAGTTGATAGGGAGTGTACTCTTTGAACAGATTTTTAATTAATTCGATAATGTGTTCTTTTACATCAACCTTAGTTTTGCTTTTGTCGGGGAGTTCAATTTTATCGGCAGCCACTTTATCCCACTGGTTATTAAACCACTTCCTCAACTCTTTAAAATCATTGTCTTCACTATGACTGGCAGTATTTAATTCAATATTACTGCTGTCTTTGAGTCCCAGACCTGCATCAGTAAGGTTTGAACTACCGATGATTTGAAAACTTTTCCGTGTGTCTTTGTCGCTGTATATATAAGTTTTTGCATGACAGAAATTGCGCTGAATATTCTTAACTGCAACCTTATCCTGTTCCAGGAATGCAACTGCTTTTTGTGCTGAAACATTTAAACTGAGAGTATTGTTAATACCAGCGTCCCCGTTTAACAGGTCAATGATTTTATTCAACTGCGAATCATCCTGCATGAGGTTACCCAGAATCATCCTGAATTTTTCTACCTGATTTACCTCATCATGCATTAATGCCAAAGCATTTACGGAGAAAAACCCAGAAACAAGGTCAAATTTCCCCTGTTCGGTATAATTTTTAATAAAGTCAAATACTTTATAATATGAACTGTCTTCGGTTTGGGTTTTGTTGTCGAGTAGCATTGAATTTGGATATGTTTTCTGAAAAAATGGTTTTTACTTGTTGTAAATCAATTGACAACAAGAAAATTATTTTTTAATGATATCAAATGTACTAAAATATGTGCCTTTCATCACTATCACAATTCTTTTTTTGTCCATACGCATTGGAATAGAGCAATTTAGTTAATGAATTGACCTGTATTTCTTAATTTTGAAAGCACTTTAAATGATATCACAATGGAACAAATAACGCTTAACCGTCAACAACTTTATGAATTAGTCTGGACAACACCATTATCAAAACTTGCGAAACAATATCACATATCAGACTATGGACTTCGAAAAATTTGCAAGAAAATGAATATCCCATTGCCAAATTTGGGTCATTGGCAAAAACTTCAATATCTAAAACCTGTCTTAAAAATCGATTTGCCTACAAATTACTCAGGGAGGGATGAGGTAACCTTAAATGCGATTGATGAGAAGGATGAGGTGAAAAAACGAGAAGTTTCAATCAAAACCAGTTTAATCAAAGAAATTGAATCAAACAAAGAATTGCCTATGAGAGTACCAACCAAACTGAAAAATCCAGATTCATTAATTGTTCAGGCTCAAGATGACCTTAAAGGTGATAATCACAATTATTGGAGTCGAAATGGCTTGATTCAAACAAAATCAGGTTTTATTGATATGAAAGTTACACCAAGGAATTTTTCAAGAGCATTGCGGTTCATGGATACACTGATAAAACTACTCAGAGCCAGAGGTCATGAAGTTATCGTCAATTCTGATAAAACATATGCTGTGATTTTCGGAGAAAAAATTGTAATTCGTCTCCAGGAGAAACTGCGATTTGAGGAAAAGGATAATAATTATGGCTGGAAGAGTCGAGAATATTTTCCTACTGGCATCTTAACCTTTAGGATTTGGAAACACTTCATTTTTCACCAGAAAACCTGGTCAGACGGAAAAATAACCATCGAAAATCAATTGCCAAAAATTCTTGCTGGTCTTGAAATGATGGCATTAACGGAAAGGGAACAGAGAATTGAACGGGAAAAACAGTGGGCAATTGAAAGAGAAGAACAACGAATTCTGGACGAAATAAAAATGAACGAAGAGCAAGATATTGCGAACTTCAAAAAAGTTCTAAAAAAATCAAAGAAATGGCATAAATCAGAGATTCTTCGGGCTTATATAACTGAAGTTGAAGTCAGAGCAATTCAGAAGGGTGAACTCACAGAGGACTTGAAAAATTGGCTTATTTGGGCGAGAGAGAAGATTGATTATTATGACCCGTTGGTAAATAAGATAGAGGATTAATTGCCTTTCATTGAAAAGCTACAGCAGTTCGAAAAACACAATTTCTTGAACCAAAAAACACTCAAAACCATTAAAAATCAAATTTCATCCAGTTGATTAGGGAGACATATACATAAAGTCACTGTAGAATTGAATTGTAAATTTTGAATTATTGAAACTTCAATAATAATTCTATGCGTTATTTTATACATTTGATATTGCTAATGAGTGTCTACAGGATTTTTTCACATAAAATATAAATTTGGTGATGAAATATCCCCTAATTACCTTTAGATTATATTGCAAATGATTCCTAACATGTTTTTGTTACATTTATAAATAACAGCAATAAATTTTAAATCCATGGCATCAATAACATTGACTCAAGAATTGATAAGTCATTTTAATATCACTGATTATTCCCAACCCAAACAGGGTGGGCAGAAGACCGTATTTATAGTGACAATAGGAGGAGTTAAATATGCTTTGAAAATAATAAATTCAGTTGATGAAAGATTTGAGAGAGAGGTAAGAATATGCCAAAAGTATTCTATGAATCTTGGAATCCCAAATATTGAAAGAATAGAGAAATTTGACAAAGAAACCATTATCCTTGAAGAGTACATTGATGGTGAAGATTTGTGCGACATCAATAGGTCTTATAAAGATGATGAAGTTAAAATTTGTAACCTGATATTGAATGTTGGGAATATTCTCAAACCAATTTGGGAAGATAACTATGTCCATAGAGACTTAAAACCGCAAAATATTCGAATTCGTAAAAATGGAAACCCAGTAGTCCTTGATTTTGGTATTGCAGGGCATTAGATGAAGAGAGTTTAACCGCAACAGGAGGAGGACAACCTTTATCATGGCTTTTTGCAAGTCCAGAACAATATGCTGGTCAAAAAAAACTTATTTCCTATAGAACAGACTTTTTTGCCTTGGAATAATAGCATTCTATTTGTATAATAACAATTTGCCTTTTGGAAGTGATAGAGGTGATATATATACAACATTTCAAAAAAGCGATTTTTCAGTTTCTTTTCCAGTAAGGTATTAACACTTTTTTGCAATTCTGTTTTTAAAAAAAATCCATCTGAGCGACCAAGAAAAATTGAAAATTTTTTAAAACTCTTAGAATCATGAAAGTTACACACGTTTTAGGACATAATTCGAATTGGAATACTGAAGCATATTTTGAACAGCAAATCGGAGAGTATTTTTTAATAACAGCCTTTAGTCATGGGATAGACTTTGGTTTAAGAAAGGATTTCCAAAAAGTCCATGATATTTCAATGATTGATTTACAATTTTATGGAAAAAAAAATAAAAAAGGCAAACTTGATGAGTTTCCATTTCACACTGCCAATTGCGATGAAAAATCAGTTACTAATGTATATTTTGAAAGTTGTGTAAAGCAATCTATCCAATTCCAAAAGGAAAGAGGATTCAAAAATATTATTATTCCGCATTTCTATGAAAATGAGGAAGTTAATGATATTATCGATACTATTAAAAAATTTCAATCGATATGTATCAAGTATAAAAAAAGTGATGAAGAAAAGTATTTCATGACCTTACCCTTTGCCAATCACATAATTATTGATAAAGATAAAGTTGAAGAAATACTTTTTGAAAGTACAGATAGGAATTGTTTCATTCGATGGCTACTTCATTGTCTGTGAGAATAAACCTGAATTTAGAAAAAAATTAACCACTGATATTAAAGTACTTAGAAATCTATCAAAAGTTCTAAAAACATTAAAGCAGCAGGATTTTGAAACAATTTATGCGTATGCTAATTGGGATGCAATAATTATGCTTGCACTGACTGATATTGATTATGTAACAATTGGTACATATGAAAATCTAAGAAATTTCGACATTAAGCGTTTTACAGAAGATGAATCTGGTGGCGGTTCAAAAGGTTACTATTTCTCCGAGAAATTATTAAACATGGTTAAAGCAGATTCCGTCACCTTAATTCGTGATACCGATAACCTAAATATTATTAAAAATGAAAAAAACATTTTTTCTGATATCATTCTTAAAAACGGTTATCCCTGGAATATTCATAAACCAGATGTAAATAAGAATTATTTACTTGCAATTTCGAGGCTTCTGAATACTATTTCAATAATTAATGATAAAAGAAAAGAAAAGAATATGTTCTCGAATTGATTGATTTTGCAAATAAAAATTACAATACTCTTGAAAGCAAAGGGGTTTTTTTAGATAACGAGAGTGGAAACTATCATTTAAACACTTGGAAAACCTTTCTTACTAACTCATAGTTTTTTTAATCATTTCTGCAAAAAGATTTGCATTATTGGGTCATGAGGTTTGTTTCGCTTTGGATTAAAGTATCGAATTAAATTACCATTTGTTGAGATAGTTGCAAAGCCAACATTATATCTGATAAATAAGTCAAGATTTTGAATTGCTGGTTCTGCATAATGTTCATCCATTACTACATATGCAAATTCCGCAAACCACTTGTACCTATATGCCTGATATAATGCTCTCTTCCAATCCTTTAGTTTTGTCTCGATTGCAAAATTATTTCTAAATGGCAATTCATACTTCCTTTTAACAGCGTAAGAATTATCAATTTGTTTTATGTATTTGTAATTGATTAATTTCTTCAGAGAATCTGATACCGCTTTTTTCGAACATCGTGTTGTTTCGATAAGTTCAATAAAAGAAACAATTCTTTTTAATTGAATAATGTTATAAATATTGGCATCTGAATGGTTTAGTGGAATTTCGAAGGATTGTACTTTGCTCATTGGCATTGCAAAATCACATACAACTAAATCAGCAATACCGTAACCCAGTGAAACTTCCTCAAAAATTCCTATATTACTCCTACTCGAGATATTACTTAACCTCTGTTTGAGGACTTGAACAAGTTCAGACTCTGCTTTAAATTTCATTTTTAATTAAAATATATGAAGAATCATCCCGATTTTTCCGTCTTTGAAGATAGGTAATCTTCTTCTTAATGTTTGTGAGATTTTTAAAATTTAGAGTATTAAAATAGTCCTTTAATTCTTCTTCCATTATCTTGTAAAACCCATCCGTACACAAAAGATAGTTATAATGCTTTTCAATATTCTTTGGTTGAAAATCTTCAATGGCTAAATCATTGCCGAGACATTTCGTAATTATATTTTCCAGTCCAATAAGAGAATCATCAATTGTAATCTGCTCAAGAAACTGATTCGTGAAAACATATATTCTTGTATCCCCAATATTAATATACTTTGCTGTTTCATTGATTTTGCTGAAGAACAATGCGGAAATTGTACTCTTACCAGAAATCCTCAAACCTATCATTTCACTATTAACATCGTAAAACAATTTGTCCAAATTGTTTCCTTGATTATCAATCAGGTGAATTTTCGCACTGATTCTTCTTTTAAAATTTTCAGCAAATAAAAAACTAAACGGGAGTGAACTAACCCCATCAAACAGTATAAATAAATAAAACGTTACTGTTTTCAAATATAAAAACTCTGTCTTGGTTCTGCTCCCTTGCCAGTCCCTTTTTTGAATTGCTTACATATCTCAAAACATTCGCCATAACGAGACAATTTTTATTCCTTCATGCATATTTAAGCCTTCTGCAATAAATACTTCACGCAACACATATTTGCAAATTAGCCTCAAATATTTCATTTATTTCTAAATAACACAGGTATTTTTCAACTGAAAATCATACTGCATAATTTTCAAACTTGCCTCATCAAACTATATCGTGTCAACATTTCATATTCAACAAATTTAAGAACTATCATTGAAATATAAGTTTTCGTTTAAAATTTTTTATAGAAATCGAAAAATGTTTCATGTCCTAACTTGAATTAAATCTCAACATTGAAATATGAAACATTAACATCCAAAGTAATTTCTAAAAAAGTTAGATATTTTAATTCATCTGAGATTTGTATTAGAAACTCAAAACATCATACGTGTCTAACAATTCCTGCTGTGAAATTCCTAAGTACCTTCTTGTGATTGAAGGATTTGAATGATTAAACAACTGGCTCAACTTGACCAAACTTAACTCAGCATTAGTACCACTTACCTCAAATATCTGTCTCCCAAATGTTTTGCGAAAACTGTGGCTTGAAAAGTTCTTTATTTTCAGGTTGTAACGAACTTTTATCTCCTTTAAGATAACATTTACTCTCTGGACGCTATAAACCGTTTTCTTCTGGCTTAAAAAAATTGGTTCTTCAAACGATATTGGTGAAATAGATTCACAGCAATAGTTAATGTGCTTTCTTAGTTGTGCATTTATCTTTATTTCACGTAATTTCTTAGTTTTTCCTTCGGTCAATGTAAACTCCTCTTTATTTAATATGTCAATCCAACGTAACCGTAAAATATCCCCAATCCTAACCCCCAAAATGAGCCAAACGAAATTAATAGCGATAATTTAAATTCTTTATCGTCACTCAGTTTTCGTATCAGATTAATGTTTTGCTCCCAAGTAAGATAATCCGAAGTGGTTATGGATAGTTTTTTGCTCATTTTAGATTCAGTTAAATATGTTCTATTATTAAAGTGAATATTTAAATTCTATTGAAAATTGGATATGTCTCCAGAACGCTTATTATCATTGAGTTTTAGTAAATAATATTCACTTCTTATTAAAAGTGAATATGGTGCTGCGAGATAATCTTCAGGTATCATTTTTAATCAGTTTGAGTTAATGACATAATGCCTCATTTCCGAATCATAGAATAAAAAATTCTTCATTTCCACCAGGTAAATTCGTTGCGGTACATAATCCAATGTTTCCATTAACAACAAGTAATTGTGCGAGTTATCGCAATCAATGCTGAGGTTTATTGTCTGTTGTATTATTCTAAATTTCTTTTTCATGATACAAATATATGCATAATACGTTATGCATGCATAAAATGTTATGCTTTTTTTATAATTTTGAAAAAATACTTTTAAAAATAATCTCATGACTAAAAGAACCATCCCAGAACTTCCTTCTGAAATTGGTGAAACCATGAAACAAATCGGAGAACGAATAACAATATTACGACAGGAAGTGGATTCTAATTATAAATCGTTTTCAAAAAGTCATGAAATTAATAATATGACGCTTTGGCGGATGCAGAAAGGAGAGGATTATAAAATGAGTTCATTCTTGGAAGTACTAAAAGCAATTGGTTGCACCCCTGAAGATTTTTTCAAAGGAATTACCTGGTGAATTTTATTCTTAACAATATTTTCTAAATCTCGTGAGATTTTTCCATCGTGTGCCGTGCGTGTAGGTGGCACATTCAGTATTTAAACCATTGTAAATAAATATGGTACGATATTTTGATTTCGCCAAATTCTTTTTTTTCAAGCATTTCTTACCCCAAAAACATAGGTTATCGGTTCAATAAGGAACAATAAAGTGGATTTATTTTAATAATTATTGCACCTGATAAGGTTCAATTTCTCAAACTGGATAGTATTTATTTTAAACCAGGACTCAATGAATCAGAAACCTAAAAGAGTTGTTCCACCTCATCATCAAGAACGTCTTGAGAATCTTGCCGTACTGTTGAAGGAAATGAGATTTGCGGACGGTAAAAAACAAGATGGTTATTTTGATATGGGTGTTACCAGACGGCAAATTCAACGTGGTGAGTATGCTTGTAATATTTCAATTCTCCGATTATTTTCAATACTTGATTGTTACGGGTGTGACCTTAGTGACCTTGAGGGTCTTGATTAATAAATCTGTTGATAAAACGATGAAGCACAAGTTACTGGATTAGAGTTTTATAGTACTATAAAGATTGCCTGTTTTTAGAAAAATCCTTGCATATTCAGGACATTTGTGGTAAATTTGTGATGTAATTGATGCGGATGCTCTCCCACCTTCAATTACTTGTCAAGCGAAAGACTGAAGATAAATGATGCGGATGCTCTCCCACCTTCGTTTATTACTTATCCTACTGGATCTAATAACTGTTATCGGCTTAAATAAAGTTACAACGCTATTTGATAGTAATTCTGCATGTGGGAATGTCAACATGGTTGTTATCAAGTTAGTACAATTTAGAACCGACAAAAAGTTTTGTAACTTGGTTGTAATCACGGTGGAAAATACATCCGACAAGACCTGCGCTGAGTTGGGTTCTCAACAGGCAACTGATAAAAAATGAATTGGATGAATACTATGTAAAGGGGCATAGGTGATGGTTATAATCACACTGCCTATATTTCTTATTTTCTTTATTATATGTTTTTTTCTAAAATATTAATAAAGAAAGTACCAAAGAAAGATATATCAGGGGAAAAACCCTCTATGCAAATGAACGAGAAATCTCTTGGTTGAGGAAATATTTTTGAATTATTCACTTTTTGTAAAATTGTTCGAGAAAGATTCTGGTTTCAATCTAATCAGATTTGTTTAAGAAAATTGGAATTGTTGTTTTCAGGTTTTAGGGGCACTTGCTTTCTTTAATTCATTCAGTTTCTGCTCAAGATTTTTCTGCAACAATTCATTATTTGCAAAATTCGAGTACTTCTGCAAAATCTTGAGATTTTTATGACCACTCATTTGCATAACTTGGGCAGCATTATAATCGTTCATTAAAGCATTTGTTATCATAGACCTTCTGCAACTATGACAGGTAATCACATCATACTTAAACATGTCTTCGCCTATTACTTTCCCATTTATGTATTTGCGTTTAACTGTAACTGGGTCTTTGAATAATTCATGTTTTTTAAATATTTTATGAAGCGTTCGATTATATTCTTGATTACTTTTCAAACCAAAGTGGAATTCATATTTTTCAATGATTTCTATTAGCAAAGGGTCAATAATTGGTATCTGACTTACACTCGAAAATTTAACGCTGTGCTTGTTCAATTCCTTGGTTAAGATATAACCTTCAGGGATTTTATTAAAATCGTTTTTTGTTAAATTGCTTAAATCCTGATACCGTAATCCAGTTTCACAGTTAAAAATGAAAGAATCAAATGCCATTTGATTATAGTCACCTTCTATTTTGGGTCTTGTTGCGATTAATTGTTTAATTTCATCAGTTGTCACATAAACAACATCTTTGCTCGTTTTCTCTATCTTCGGGAACAGTTTGTGGATATTATAACTCTTAATATCCTTATCGGCAAGCCAGATAAGAAATTCCTTAAACACATCCAGTCTCTTCTTAAGTGTATTTTGTTGGAGTTTGCCTTTTGTTATATATCCCTGGTCTTTTTTTAATTCTGTTTGCGAAAAGGTTATCATTCGGTTTATAAATGACTCATTTATATCATCCAATAAATATTTCTTACTGGTGTTTAATTCAAAATCCTTAAGAAAATTCTGAGAGACACATAATTCTTTCAACGAGATAGGCTTAATAAAGGGACGATGCTTTTTTGACTCGAAGAACCTCTTATAATAATCAACCAAAAATGTTTCATCCTTTCGGATTTTATCAGGAAACATCTTCAGACTTAACATCTTTTCATAATTCTTAATGTATTTCTGGCAACCCTTCTGATTTATATTCGATGCACCGCTAACAAGTTCATCCAATATATATGAATCTACTTTTCTTTTTAAGATTTCAATTTGCCGATTTAGGGTATCTCCATTTTCCATTCGTGAGTTATACAGGTTCTCCCTTGTCATTTTGTTTCTTAATCCATCGGCATTTGGTATTAATTCTAATAGCCTGGCCCTCTATCTTATAATAAACGTAAATATATGAGTACCCATTATTATTAAACACCTTAAGCAGGCTTACAGGGTCAATATTTTTCATAACTTGTATTTTAATTGCAATTACAAAGATATAATTTTATGAACCAATTATGAACTTTCAATACAAAGTCAATGAATATTGATGCTATAGGCATTTTTTGCATCATTTTTTATGAACCTTAAAAACTTTGAAAATCAAGTCTTTATATTGAATATCAGTTTATTAGAAAATAATGCGGGAGTCTTCTCACCCCGACCCTCAAAATCAAATGGCCTTGTAAATCTGATATTTACGAGGCCATTTTCATTTGTATTACAAAAAGTAGTACAAAATTCTATTCCCTGAAGAATCTATCTGGTATGCTAAACCTAAGTTGATGTGCCAGGAATTAGATTTCGTCTCCGGGTTTCAGATAAAATCCGATTGCATTAAGTGACTCACTCTTGCGGTAATAATCAGGTTCAGTAAGTTTTGCATTTTCCAGCCGTTTAACTCTGATCATTGAACTGCCATCCTTCGGTTTCATAACCTGAACCCCTTTTGTTGACCTGCTTCCCACTGAATTGATCTGAGATGTGTTGAATAAGACAACCTTCTTAATGCTGCTCATGGCAACCAGATCAATATCATGTTCAATGAGTTCAATAAAGATCAGACGCGATTCGTTATTGAAAGCATTCCTGAGTTTTTTCCTTGTATACTCGGTCTGATAACTTTCCATAGAAATTTTCCCGATTTTCCCGTTTTCAAATGCCACGATCAGAAAACCTTTATATCTCTTTTCACCTGTCAGATAGATTGGCCTTTCTCCGGGTTCAAGATCAATTTTCTGAAGTGCCTGAAACCTGTCCGTAAGTTCCTTTTTCTGAACTTTATAGACATTACACAGGGACGTAAAGACAAGGATCTCACTTGAGTTTGAATCGTCCGATACTTTGATTGTTGTGGATTCGGAAGGAGATTCTCTTCTGAAATCATTTCTTTCTTCCATTTCTATTCTCCTTTTAAGACTTTCTGCACTTTGCATTGCTATTGTTTATTGATTAAAACCCAAATGTGACCTATTCGGTGACCAAAGTTCACCAAATTCCCTGACTTTGCCTAAAAGGAGAATAAAAACCCTGGCGGCCATTTATTGGAAAGGAGTTGAAGTTATTATTCCATTGTGACATCTGCATAGCAACTCCGATTGAAAAATTTCCGAATTTATATGTAGATCCAATGGTGTAACTGCTATTGGGGAGAGTGTTAAAAGGAGAAGGGGCTGTGAGTCGTTTTATTCCTGCTCCATAAAAAGTCAACTGGGAATTTACATGGTAATTAGCTGATCCAAATACAGATATTTCATTAAATGCTCCATACATTGATCCTTCATGTGTAGGATACTGTAAATTAGAATAATAACGTCCTGCAATAATTCCGCCATTAAAAGATAAATGTGGAGACACCGGAACCGACAAAGAAGGGGATACTGTAAAACCGGTAACATTTCCATGATGAGGAATAAACAAAAAAGTGCTTCCAACAGAATAAACCATCCTGGGCTTTAGCTTTAGTTGTTCAGAGTTATCCAAAGTAAGGGTATCACGGTAACTAATACCTTGCGAAAAAGCCTGGCCTGATATCAGGCTAACCAGGACAATTAAGCTTATATGGCATTTAGGTACAGACATGATTTAAGAATTCCGGGTAAAATATTCAAGGTAAAATTAACGAAAAAAAGAAGAATTTAAGCCTGATAAAAATGCTCTTTTCCCCTAGCAACTTCACAGGTGATGCATGGCTTCAAATGCTTGTAAACAATGATAGTACATACAATACTTCAATTGGAAACGTAACCTTTGGATGGCCGGTTCTCCGATCGGTTTAAGCGAAAAGGATCCAACCCTTGCAGAAGTGCTCAAAACACTCGGGTATCGTACCGCACAATTCGGTAAAAACCACCTGGGCGACCGGAATGAGCATCTTCCCACGGTACATGGATTTGATGAGTTCTATGGAAACCTGTATCATCTGAATACAGAGGAAGAACCTTTTCTCCAAAGCTGGCCGAAAGATGCAGGATTTGACGGCAGGTATAAGCCCCGCGGAGTGCTGGATTGCAAGGCCAGCAATACCGATGATCCGACAGTGGATGGACGTTTTGGCAAGGTGGGCAAACAAACCATCAAGGATACAGGCCCTCTCGATCCCAAAAGGATGGAAACCATCGATGATGAGTTTTTGGCACGCACCACCGATTTTATGCAGCGGTCCGTTAGCGGGGGCGACCCGTTTTTCGTGTGGTTTAACCCAACCCGGATGCACATATACACCCATTTGCGACCGGAAAACAAGAACCTGGCAACTCCCTATTCCTCTGAATTTGATATTTACGGAAGCGGAATGATGGAATTGGATGCCATGGTTGCTGAATTGCTAAAGAAACTGGATGAACTGGGAATTGCGGAAAACACAATCATTTTATTTACCAGCGATAACGGAGCTATGGCAGACTGGTTCCCGGATGGCGGTACAACTCCTTTCCGTGGAGAAAAAGCGACTACCTGGGAAGGCGGAGTGCGGGTACCCATGCTGATACGATGGCCGGCCAGAATACCTGCAGGTAAGGTTTCCAACGGAATCCAGGATCATACGGATATCTTTGCCACCCTGGCAGCTGCGTGTGGAATCGACAATATACAGGAAAAACTTCGTGAGTCCAGTCATGTGTACATTGACGGCGTGAACAACCTGAACCATTGGACCGGTGATTCTCCTTCAAACCGCACCATCGAATATTACTATAATGAGAGCGAACTGACCGCATTAAGGATTGGAAACTGGAAATCGCACTTTATGATACGTGAGGGATTCTTTGATTACAATAGGCCGAGCGCCTTGTTGTTCAACCTGAGACAGGATCCATTTGAAATTCATGATCAGTGGAAATCGCGCGAAGTTGCCATGAAACTCGGAGTGGCGTGGGGCGGACAGGTGCAGGATGCGATTGCGGCCCACATGAGAACTTTGGCCGAATTTCCTCCTCGTCAGAAGGGCGGTAGTCTGCGGGGCAAGTGACAAACCGGATTTCCTGAGACGGGAATGAGTAATATGAGGTCTTTGCGATGGGCAGTTGTTTTAACGGTATTGTTTTTTAACTGCATTTCCCGATCGGGCATTGCAAAGACGCCATTACAAAAGGACCTTGGCGATCTGCTGTCAAAGAAGGATTCAGTCAGCCAGAAAAAACCAGACTGGTTTCCAACTATTCGCATTATTCAAGGCAAGTATTTAATGAGGTATGAAGGTGCTGGAAGTGGATTTGGATTGAAAACTGAATATGCACGCAATGCCTCAGAAATTGCAAGAGAACAAAACTATGGCGGATATCTTAAAATATCATTTTCTCAAATAGGAATTGCTGTTTTTGAAGGTAAGAAAAGCGATATGTTTGAATGATATGATAGTAGAAAATTAGAATTTGCGCAATTACATTGGCGATAATTTTTGTAACCTTAATAATCCATAATCATGAACTATAAAACAAGACACGAATTTCATCATGACAATGAATTTATTCTTGCCACGATCAGGAGAAGATTTGTTGCTTTCCTCATTGATTGGATAGTACTTATAATACTTTATTTATGCATAATCATCCTGTTTGGTTTATTCAATATGAACCTATCGAAGATAAATGTACATGGTATTTTCGAAGTTGAAGTTGAAATGGAAAATGCACCTTCCTATTTAATTACCTTTTTGAAATTTTTCTTTGGACTATTGCCGGTCCTTTATTTCGCAATCTCGTTTTATTTCTGGAAGGGACAAACCATTGGGAAATATTTTCTCAGAATAAGGGTACTTTCTTTGTATCATGAGCATATCGGATTGTGGCATTGTATCGAACGGAGTTTGGGTTATTTTGCATCCGCACTTGAGTTTGGATTTGGATTTATACAAGCCATTTGGAATCCTAACAGGATGGCGCTTCATGATAAAATTGGAGAGACAATTGTAATAAAACGGGGTGCTAAAAAAAATAAGTAGTCTGACTACCGCTAACTGCAAGAAAAAGCCCGCCAAAGCTCTTTTTTTAGAGCAAAGGCGGGCTTTTTTACAGGAAAGATTTATTTTCTTCTTTCGATGGTCACATAATTGATCTTCCCGCTGAATTTTGAAGAAGACCCATAATCTGCAACATGGGTTCCATCGTCGATGCCTACATCAGCCAGGTCATCCACTGAGAAAATACCCGGTTGTGTCTTTTCAATCCTCTTTTCAGCCACTTTTTTCCCGTTGACTGAAATCGTACCCACGCCTCCTTTGCCCAATCCACCGCCATCATAGGCAAAGTCGTAAACCAGTATGTAGTTTCCCGGTTTCAGCGCCTCAGCGGCTATGATCTGTGTGGATTCCATTCCCAGGTAATTGTAACTGAATGCCGGTTTTCCATTTTTCAGATAGAAAGACAGTCCCCCAAAACGACCACCCTGGCATACAATTACACCGTTTCCATTCGCATTCACTGCCACTTCAGAGGTAATGGTATAAGCTGTGTTTCTGAGGTCAATAAAGACATCAACCCCCATTCCTTTCATGCCTTCACCGTATGTTACCGTGTTTCTGGCCCCCATAACAGTCGGCCTGCCCATCATTTCAGCATTGGTTCTTTCCAGCAGCCGGTCATCAAGAGGCAGGACATGGTATTTTTCGGCTTCTTCCATAAATAATCCCTGCATTTCTTTCAGTTTATCCGGATTCATTGCCGACAAATCATTTGCCAGGCTAAAATCTTCATTCGTATTGTATAACTCCCACTTGTCTTCCTGGAGTGTATTGAGGGGTTTTTGTCTCCATGCCGGTCTGTGGATTGTACGTGCAAACCAGCCATCCTGGTAAACTCCCCGGTTACCAAACATCTCAAAGTATTGTACCTTGTGTTTCCCGGCAGCCCCGGCATCATTGAATGTATAGGCAAGGCTGGTGCCCTCGATCGGATCCTGTTGAATGCCGTTGACCGTGGTGGGAGCGGGTATTTTTGTCACCTCGTAAATGGTCGGAGCAATATCAATTACATGGCCGAACTGTGAACGCACTTCTCCTTTGGCTTTAATACCGGCCGGCCACTGAATGATCATTCCGTTTCGGGTGCCTCCGAAATCAGAAGCTACCTGCTTGGTATACGAAAAAGGTGCATCCATTGCCACAGCCCATCCGGCAGCGAAGTGAGGATAGGTGCTGGGGCCGCCCCATTCGTCATAATGCTTCAGCATATCGGGAACGGTTTCAGGTACCCCGCTGAAATAAGTCATCTCACTGAACATTCCGTTCATTTGTCCTTCTGCACTTGCCCCGTTATCGCCGGCAATGAATATGATTATGGTGTTATCCAGAACACCCAATTCTTTAATGGTAGAAATGAGTCTGCCGGCTTCGTAATCCGTTTGTTCGGCAAATCCCGCATATACTTCCATCTGGCGGGCAAACAATTTCTTTTCGTCGGCTGAAAGTTTATCCCAGTCTTTGATATCAGCCGGTTTAGGTGCCAGTTTTGTATTTTCCGGAACTATGCCCAGTTTTTTCTGGCGTTCCAACGTCAGTTCACGCATCTTGTCCCAACCCTCGTCAAATTTCCCTTTGTATTTATCAATCCATGCCTGTGGAACGTGATGCGGCGCGTGAGTAGCTCCGGGAGCATAATAAATAAAGAAGGGCTTATCCGGCGCCAGGGCTTTCTGGTAGCGAACCCACGAAATAGCCTGGTTGGTCATATCGGTGGTAAAGTGATAGTTCGGATCTTCCGGGGTTTCAACAAGGGTAACTCCATCATAGATAAGCGGTGCCCACTGATTGGTTTCACCCCCGATGAAACCGTAAAACTTCTCGAATCCCGAACGGGTTGGCCAGCGATCCTGGGGTCCTGCAATTGAAATTTCCCAGGGGGAGTTTCATGGTATTTTCCGAATGCCGCTGTATTATACCCGTTCTGGCGAAGTACTTCAGCCATCGGGGTTAATGGTCTGAGGCCTTACCGAAGTATTTCCGGGCAAGGTTGTTGCTGCTTCCGCGATACTGCCCATGTTGTTGCTGTGATGGTTGTACCCGGTGAGCAATGCCACCCGTGTGGGAGAGCAAAGTGCAGTAGTATGAAAACGGTTATATCTTAAACCGTTAGCACCCAGTTTATCCATGATAGGGGTGGTAACGGGGCCTCCAAAAGCTTCGGAAACGCCAAAACCCATATCATCAATTAATATAACCACAACATTGGGTGCATCCTTGGGTGCTTTTACCTCGAACCTGGCCGGCGCTGAGGTATTGCGCACATCAAGCTCTTTATATACCGGACGGATGGGTTCCTTTATTGGCAACGAGGTACGGTCCAAATCAGCTCCCGCAGATGAAGCCTGCTGGTCCGCTTTTTTCGGGGTACACGAAAAGGAAACTGTCATGGACAGTAATAATAAGCCAAACAGGTTTTTGTTCATATCCGTAAAAATAGTTTTTAATTGCTTTTTCAAAGAATCGCTACAGGATGTCTGAGATGATCTGTACAAAATTAGGAAATTCTGAGAACATTAACCTACGGATATTTATGAAAAGCAATTGTAAGTCAGTAAATCCTTAAATTTTGCTGTACGCTTAAGCCTTTTCATCATCACAAAAGGTATTTGCCATAATCCTGAGCATATGAACCTGAATATATGTATTTTAAGTTGGCAAACGTAAATGTTATAGTATCTGCGGATGTAAAATTAGCGGAGAAATATCGGGTTATCTTTTCACCGGTATAAGATCCGTCAGCACCCCTCAGATCACATGGCATCTGCTAGTGAGTTACTCCCGTTGAGAACGTCCTTTAAAAGGATTTCCCGGAATTTCGCCGGCTCTTCGAAAAGAGGGCTGTGAGCCGACTCATTGAAAATGTAAAATCCTTTAACGGGAGCCTTTAACTTTTTCAGATAGTCCTTTGAAAGATCAATATTCACCGTCATATCATACTTCCCGCTGAAGAAATATACGGGGATACTGAGTTCAGGTATTCCGGCCGGTATATCGGTGGCAAACAGCTCATCAATCAGCTTTGTCTTTTTCACAAATGAAAATCTGGACTCCCATATGCTGAACTTTTCCTTTAGGGTGTAAGCCCTGCACATCCAAACGGGAATGAAGACACCGCTGAATACTGATCGCATATTCCGCATGGTGCCGATTCCCAGTTCATGCATCGATCTGTCGCGTATCATGGACTTATAAAAAGGGATAATGTATGAAGATGAATCGGATACCGGATACTTTTTAAATTCCGCCAGGGCTTTCCTGTTTCCGGAAGCGCTATATTGCTCCTTCATATACATATAAGCGATCCTTTCCGATTCGGCCTGGTTTGTGATCTGTGCCATGCCCAGATAAGCATGATAAAGTTCGGGAGCCATTGACGCCGCCATAATCGCAAAAGGGGTACCGCCAGAGTGGGCCAGCATATATATTTTTTCCTTCCCGAAGCGTTTGCGCAGATAATGGGTGACTTCGATCGCATCAGAGGCAAGCTGTCGAAAGTTCATGCTTTCCGGTGTTACCTCGCTGCTGTATGATAGTCCTCCACCCCGCTGTTCCCAGTAGCACACGGTAAAATACTCCTCAAGCCCGGGAGCATATTTTTCAATGAGAAAATAATTCGGGAATGCGGGACCTCCGTGAATATAGAGCAATACCGGATTCTTGATGTTTTTACCCCGGATAAACATCCCCTGCCTGACACCACCGGCAGTTATAAATGTCTTTTCAGAAATGCTTCCTGCAACCGGTAACCCGTCCTTTCCTGTGAATGGTTCAGGTTTGCCTTTGCTGTTAACCTGCAACACGATTAAGAGCAAGAGGATAAGGGCTGCCAGTGATGCCGAAAAAGTCAACAGCATTCGAATAAATATTTTCTTAAAGATAAGCATCGTCAGTAATTATTTGTTTTTGATTCCTGATTTCATTTATATGGGACTGAAAGTTTTCGGGCTTATTTGGAGCAGTCGCCGGCACTGACAAGAAAACCAAAATAGCAGGAGAACCCGCCCAGTTCACTGTCGGAAATATAAGGGAGACTAATCCCGCGGATGTACCTGTAGCCTGCACCCATTTCAAACCTGAATAATCTGCTTAATGAGACCTGGTAATAAAGGGTGGGTTCCAGTGCCGGGAACATTTTGAATTCACTGTCGTCCGATTCGGGAACCGTTTCCTTAAAAACTGCACCGCCTGCTATCAATAATTTGATCCCCAGGTTAAGCCTTTCCCCCGGATAGAGCAGGTAACCGAAATCAACACCTCCGTAGCCCATTTTTATGAAATTGTACACACCCTCTGTGGTGCTTTCCACTTCGATGCCCTTAGTCATACCCCATCCACCCCCGCCCAGGGTAAATCGCTTATTGAATGTGGCGGAACCCCTTCCTCCTGTCATTATGCTGAATTGGCCATTCACCTGTGTCAGGTTCACACCGTTTCCGCCAAAGGTAAGGGAGGTCATTGTAAAGCTCTTTTTCCCGCGAAGGGCAGGAGTAATGCCCTGAATTTTTCTTGAAGTATCAGATGCAAACGGATCCTGCCCGTATGCATTGAATATTACTGGAGTCAGCAAAAGCATGCAAAGGGCATATGTCCTTTTTATTATTGACCGGGATTTCATGGTTTCTTAAGTTCTGACGTTTTGACAAATTGAAGCGTACTGCTTTTTATGTCAAAAGTAACTTGCCATGTCGGTCCCGGACGATAACAATTGTTAAGAAATCAAGCCCCTTATCGTTTGTTTCTTATGCGGCTTAAGGACACCGGGGTCATCCCCAGGAATGTGGCGATGTAATGCTGGGGAACCCTTTTCAGGATTTCCGGGTTGTCCCTTAAAAGATTATCATAACGCTGTTTAGGGCTGTCCTTAATTCTTGACAGGAATAATTTTGAATATAAGGCAAGCCTCTGATTCAGGTATCCCATGAATTCATCTTTAAGACCAGGCACTTCGTATAACAGGGTCTCGAAGTCTTTTACCTTAATGATTACAATTGTTGAAGGTTCAATACTTTCCAGGTAGAACGGGCTCTTCTCATCATCGATGAAACCTGACACAGCCTGGTTTTCAAGGAAGAACTGGTAGGTTATATCTTTCCCCTGGCTGTTGAACCAGAGCCTGAGGCAGCCTTTCCTGACGAAATAGATTGACCGGATGAAATCTCCTTCTCTGATAAGCATGGTTTTGGAGGCGATCCGGTTCTCATTGAAAAATCCGGAAAACCTCCCATCCTGAGAGCCATTATCCTCCAGGGTATGCATCAGAAGTTCCAGCGTATTATCCGGTTTCGGTATCATTCAGATAGATTTTCCGGGATTGAATATAGGAAATTTTCGCTGAGATTTACGCCGTTTGTCCGGACTACAGTAAAAACTTTTAATCCCGGGCGGGTTGTTGTTGTATGTAATTCCGTTTTCAAGTCAGGGTGTTCGATGAATATATGTCATTCAACCTGAAAACAAACCCCTTCGGAGAACATTTTCACACCCTCGGCATGTTTTAATTGGTTACACCAGGCCGCTCGGCTACTTTTGAATCATGAAAAGACACAATTTAAAATCACACATCATGAAAACAAAAGTATTCTTATCGATTGCCCTGATGGCAATATGCATATCCACAGTTACATCACAGGAAACCGGCAAGAGGTTCGGTTTCGAACTCAACGGGGGAGCCTCTTTTGCCACAAGAGATCTGGCAGATGCAGACCTGAAGACAGGATTGGGTTTTGAAGGTATCCTGCACTATCGCTTTATGCCTTATACTGGTATTTATGCAGGATGGGGCTGGAATCATTTTGGCTCGGACAATTCCTTTGCCGGCACGGATATGGACTTTGAAGAAACCGGGTATGTGTTCGGACTTCAGTTCAAACATCCGGTCGGCGCTTCCGGCATTTCATACTATGTAAGGGGTGCTGGCCTGTATAACCACATTGAGATTGAAAATCCGGACGGTGAAATCGTTGAAGACAGCGGGCATGGATTCGGATGGCAGGCAGCAGCAGGAATAGACATTCCGTTGGGATCAAACTGGAGCCTGACCCCCGGACTGAAATTCAACTCCCTGAACCGGGAAGTGCATATGGAAGATGTGCCCCATGACCTCAGGCTTCAATACCTGGCAGTAAGGATTGGCATCCTGAAGCGCTTTTAGAAAGGCAATTCACCTGAAAACCGGTAGTGAAAAAATCCGTTTCACTGCCGGGCCTTTCCATCCATCACCAGGCTCGCAGAAATGTTCAGAATATGCTCTCCATATTTCAAGTATGCTTGTATATTTGATTAATTATGAATCATGCAAATGTTTTGTAAGCAAATCCATTCAGATTTTTCTTTTAGCCGGTTGTTCAAACTGATCATCGGACTGGCATTTACACTTCAATTGGTGATTATCACCTATAATCATCTGAGCGGGTTTTATGTTGTAAGCAGCCCCCTGGTTTTCTTCATACGGTTACTTATAGGTACATCCCTGAGCATAGTGGGAGGTCTCCTGCTGGCCTATCCCGATCTTTTTTTTATCCGTATCCTGAACCGTATTTCTCCCTGGGGAAGAAAGACAGTCAAAAGGGTTGCGTTGCAACTTGTTTCTGCTGCTGCCATAGCGAGTATTGCAGCTGTTTTTATAACAGTGACTTCCCATCTGATTCATCCCTATCGTGAGGGTTTATTGCGGATGCTTGTCACCAACGGCTTAATCGCTTCGGTGGTGAATGTGATTCTGATGGCCATCCTTGAAGCCTGGATTTTCTATCTCGAAAGCAGGCTGGCCAGGCAACAGGCTGAAAATCTGCGGATCGAGCTTAGCCAGATTAAATTCGAAGTGCTGAAAAGCCAGATCAATCCTCATTTCATGTTCAACAGCCTGAATGTGCTGTCAGGTTTGATCAATAAAGACATCACCAAGGCCCAGCAATTCATTGATGCTTTTTCACAGATTTACAGGTATGTTCTTGAAACCATCGAACAACCTGTGGTAAAACTGAGCCAGGAAATTGAGTTCATGCGTTCCTACATGTTTCTGCAGGGAATCCGTTACGGCGAGGACCTTACCCACGAGTTGCAGGTGCCTGCTGAAAAGCTTATTCTGTTACTGCCACCGCTTTCCCTGCAGTTGGTGCTTGAAAATGCCATTAAACACAATATTGTGAATCACAGCCATCCCCTGCACATTACGATTTATTGCGAACAACAGTACCTTGTCGTGAAAAACAACATGCAACCCAAAATATCCTCAGTTGCATCAACAGGCCTCGGCTTGAAAAACCTGACAAAGCGGTATGCGCTGATCAGTAACCTGGTGCCGGAATTTGTTGTGGAAACCAATGAATATATCGCCAAATTACCCCTGATTACAACCGAAGATGATGAAAGCACTGATCATTGAAGACGAGGCCTATGCGGCTGATAAGATAGAAAGCCTGTTACAGGAGATTGATCCTTCCATTCAGGTAATGGCCAAGCTGGGATCCATCCAGGAGTCAGTGAAGTGGCTTATGAATCATTCGTGTGACATCCTGTTTCTTGATATACAGCTTTCAGATGGCATAAGTTTCAGCATTTTCGAACAGGTATCCGTGAACGTTCCGGTAGTTTTCACCACGGCGTTCGACCAATATGCCATCAGGGCATTTAAACTGAACAGCATAGCTTACCTGCTGAAACCAATCAGCAGGGGTGACCTGGAAGAGAGTCTGAAAAAGTACACGACATTTAAGACGGCCTTTGGTATTGACTTTGATTTGTTACTTTCACAACTGCAGGGAAAGGAGCCGGAATTCAGGAAGAGGTTTATGATCCAGGTAGGTGAAAAAATCAGGAAGATTGAGGTATCGGAAATTGCCTATTTCTTTGTCCTTGAGAAAGGTGTTTACCTGACTACATGCACGGGTCATTCCTACCCTGTGGAATTCACACTTGACAAACTCGAAAGCTTGCTGAATCCGGATCATTTCTTCAGGATAAACCGCAAATATGTTGTAAACATGGATGCGATAGCCAATATGATTGCTTATTCAAGAGGGCGGATCAAACTGGAGCTAAAGCCAAAAACGGCAGATCCGGCGGATACCATTGTCAGTATCGATCGTTCTGCAGGGTTCAGAAAATGGCTCAACCGCTAGCCGACAGCAATATTCTAATTGTTTCATATATTTAAGTTTCCGACATTTGATATGAAAAATACCCAACAAAATGAATAGAAATCTTCTGATGACAGCTGCTACTATAACACTGACTTTTTTACTCCTCCCCCATGCTCCACTGCATGCGCAGGCATTAACGTCGAAGCAGACTGACCTGGTTGTAGAGAAGGCGAGTAAGTACACATTCATTGAAACGGTTGACCATCTCACTGCTGAGGCAAAAGAAAGAGCGTGGAATATTCCTGTGATCCATGATCTTCAGAAATCGCTGGCAAAAGCCGGAAAAAATGTCAACCCGGTTACAGTAATAGAAATTTGCAAACCTGAATATTCCGGACAGATCCTGGAACTTAATTATGAAAGGATGATATCCGTTATGATGCCGTGCAGAATATCGGTTTATGAAAAAACCGATGGAAAGACTTATGTTTCACTGATCGATGGCGGCGCCCTGGCAAAGAATATGCCCGATAATATAAAAAATGTGATGATAGCCGCATCCGATGAGATTTTTGAGATCGTAAAAAAGGTAACTGACTGACTTGAGGGCTTTTCAGTTTGTTGAAATGTATATTCCAGTTAAAAAAACTACTTTAAATGTAACTAATTGCATTTCGCTTCTACAGTTACTGCTAAATAGTAACAGCAATTGACAGGAAAGCCGACCGGCCGCATCCGTTTACCCCGGAGCCATGATACCTGTAGTCCGAATTAAATAGATTTATCAGGTTCAGGTCGAATTTGATAAACCGCAATGTATAATTGGCATTCATATTAAAAATGTTCCAGCCAGGGGTGCCTCCGGAAGGGATCCGGTTATCGTCTTTATCACCCTGTGCCAGGCGGTCCTGCTTACCTGCAGCCAGCCATTCAACGTTAAACCACCAGCTTTTAAGGGTATACTCCAGCGCCAGGCGGCCAAAAAGCGGTGGAATGCGTCGTACAGGTTCGTCTCTTGTAATGTTTTGTCCATATGTATATGTCAGGTTACCCGAAAGTGACCAGGATTGATTAAATGTAAATTCCCAGGCTGTTTCAGCACCCTGAACATAGGCACGTTCGACATTTTCCTTCTGATAAACCGGATAGCCTTCAATACTGTCTCCGGGAATCTTATTCCGTACGATCAGGTTGTATAATTCGTTGCGGTATAAATAGAATTCGCCTTTGAGGTTGCGATCCTGGTATTTATATCCAAGCTGATACTGAAATGAATGCTCAGGGTTAAGATCAAAATTCGGGATCTCGTATCTGAAATCAACTATACCCAGGGTGCCAAGGTCATCAATATTCGGGGCCCTGAATCCTGAGTTCAGGGAAACAAAAAGATTTGATGTCTTATTTAGTTTCCGGAGTATGGCTAAATTGCCGACGAGTGCGGAAGGTGTAAGTTTGGTATTACCTGCATCTTCATCGTTAACGTTAATGACAAATGAATTAAAACGTACCCCGGCTGTGGCATTCCATACCTTAAGATCAAATGTATGTAAACTAAAAGCAGCCATGCTGGTCATATTAGCTCCGTCGGGATATAATCCTCGTTTTGAATCAGTTTCATTCATTGACAGATCTGAATCGGTACGCACGCTCTTAACCTCGTCGTGGTATACCTCCAAACCGCTGTTCGCTGACCACACAATCCCTTTTTTTGTAAAAGCTTCAGCCGAAAAAGCAGATGAATACACTTTATCATTTTCGGTTCTTAAGACGGATGATCCGTTTTTGCGAAGTTCTCTTCCTTCTTCGCTATACTGAAAAGAGGCTTTGAATAATAAAGATTTCAATAAGCTTGCATTAACCTTTTGATTTAGCTTTAGATAAGCCAGGTTGCGTTTTTGAGGATCCATCTTATTAACAGCATAGTTCTCCAGGATCACTTTATGGTATACGGGGACGTCGTTCTGATTTACACTCTGATAAGATATTGTAAGATCGGATGATGGAGACAGTAAAATCTTACCTTTTAAATCGAAATCAATTTCTTTGTAACCGGTTGGGTTTTGCCGGCCCGTGGTATCCCCACCAACAAGGTCCCCAAAATTCCGCCATGTTGCACCCACTCTGAAGGCAACTTTTTTATTGCTGTATTTGACTGCACCGTGCAGACTCTGTTCCATTCCCTGTGTGGCAATCCTTGTAAGAAAATCACCTCCCCAGGTTTGCTTATCGGTAATCACAGGTTCATGACTGAATGTCTGTATGGTTCCTCCTATTGCATCTGAGCCGTATTGAACAGAACCACTGCCGCGCAGGGCTTCGATTTTTTCAAGGCCAAAAACATCGATCGTATTAAAATATTGATTAGGTCCATACCTTGTTGTTGCGTTACTGAGGCGGATGCCGTCAACCAGCAGGAGGGTCTGGTTCCCTGTTAATCCCCGCAGAAAAGGTGAACCTCCGCCATGATTTGTCTTCTGCACAAATACCCCGGGTGCAAGCCTTAGTGCTGTGGGGGCATTACCGGGCTGAAACTTCTGAATTGTATTATTGTCAATCAGGTTAATGGCTTCAGGAGTTTTTAATTGGACCGAACCATATCTGTTGGCAGAAATAACTACCTCATCCAGTATATGTGATCCCGGCGAATTCAATCCGGCAAGTGAGTCAGTTTCCTGGGCAGCCATTAATCCCGTTAAGGATGAAAAGACTAAGGTTACCAATGAAAGTTTCATCTGTTTCAATCTGCCATAATGTAAGTGCAAATATGTAAGAGTTATTCATGTGAAAACACGATTAGGATCATTTTATTTGCATTATTCAGGAATGCCAGTTATTGGGCAAGGTAAAGGTTATTCATTATTTTTCCTTTCTCTCATCCGATAGATCCATTCTATCATGAAGTTTGGAACAAGGGGAAGTACAAATACAACCAGCTTATTCAATAAGCCCGGGATACATTCCGCCCGCCCGTTAAAGAGGGACTTCACGGCAGCATGTGCTATACTTTCAGGTTTTTTCATCACACCCAGTTTCATCGCTAACTGGATATTCACAGTATGCATATCATACAATGCAGTGGCCGTGGCTCCGGGCAGCAGGCAGGTAACGTTGATCCCCTTGCTCTTCATTTCGGTCCTCAGGGCACGGGTGAACGACCGGATAAAGGTTTTTGAGGGTCCGTAAAAGGAGATGATCGGGTATGGCATCACCGCCGAAATCGAAGAAACGTTGAGAATATATCCCGATTTTCTCTCTGACATCTTTTTCCCAAACAAATGGCACAATAAGGCGGGCGTATTTACATGAAGCTGCAGGATTTCAGCTGCCCGGGAGTAGTCAACCGTTATGGCTTTCCCCGTAACAAGGATGCCGGCATTGTTCACCAGCACTTCCACATCAAGGTGATTTGTTTCGCAAAGTTCAAAGACTGTTTTTCCGGCACCTTCTTTCGAGAGATCAATATTGAATATTTGTACTGTAATGCCAAAAGTGTTCTCTAACTCCTTTTTTAACATATCCAGTTGCCCGGGCTGGTTGCTTACCGCAATGACTGAATATCCCCGCCTTGCCAGTTCTATTGAAATGTGCCGGCCGATACCCGAAGATGCGCCGGTAACCAGGGCGTTTTTATCCGGATGAATCATTTTCCGTGGAGCATTTCCAGGATTTCAGGATCCTGAACTTCATTTTGAATACAGGAGACTTCCTGGGTATACATTACTGCAATGCAATAGTTGCATGTATCACAAGCAGACCTGGATAATTCCTGGTAAAGCAGTTTATTGACGAAATCCGGATCTTTGATCAATGCACGGGCCATCGCCACCATTTCAAATCCCTTATCCAGAACCTCATTTATTTTTTCCTGCGAAATCATGCCTCCGACATATATCAGGGGAAGTTTCAGCTGCTCCCTGAACTTCAAGGCATCCTCGAGAAAATAAGCTTCCTTAAAAGGTTCGGCCTTAATCAGATGGTTTCCAAATAAGCGGACAAATATCTTTAGCAATCTGTTTTCCATATAATGCGCCAGGATCCTGACGGGCATAACACCATGCAATATGTACATCGGCGTTTTGCTCACAAATCCCCCGCTCAGTAACAGGGCATCAGCGCCTGCCCGTTCCAGCATCCTGGCTACCTCGAGAGATTCGTCTATTTCCATTCCTCCCGGGAATCCGTCCCGCATGTTCATTTTTACCAGAACGGGAATATCATTTCCTGCTGCTTTCTTCACCTCTTCCGTCACCAGGCGCATAAAACGCGCCCGGTTACCCAGGGAACCGCCGAACTCATCTTTCCTGCGGTTTGTATAGGGCGAAAGAAACTGGCTGATGAGGTAGCCGTGCCCGGCATGAACTTCCACAGCATCAAATCCTGATTCACGGGCCAGATGCACGGCATTGCTGAAACTACGGACCACATTCTGAATATCATCTCTGTTCATGGCCCTCGGGAATGTGGGACCATATAGATTAATGCGTGAAGTCGGCGCCATGGGTCTTGAACCTGCCAGGGATGCCTTGGCCATGTTGCCGCAATGCCCGATTTGTATTGAACAGGCTGCACCTTCCTTGTGCACTGAATCAGTAAGTCTTTTTAGTTCAGGGACAGCTTCTTTCCTCAGCAAAAGCTGGTGTGGAAACGACAGACCTGAACGGTCAACTGCAGCATATGCCACGGTAGTCATTCCTACTCCACCGGCTGCCAGCTCCCTGTGAAAATTCAGCAATTCATCAGAGGGCGAATTGCCAGGGCACATACCCTCAAAGGCAGCCGCACGGATCACCCTGTTGCGAAGCCTTACAGCTCCAAGTTTAAAAGGCGTAAAAAGAAGGTTAGGTGAAGCAGTCATATAGATATATACTACAATTTGCCTTCTGGGACAAATCGTAGATCGTAGATCGTAAATCGTAAATCAGATTAAAACTTTACTTCATCGTGTGTTATGACCTGCGGGAGGCTGTAAATTTCCTTTACCCGTCCCGGAGGATTATCATGTTTTATAAAACTTCCCCAAACCATAAACCAGGTAAATTTGGGTTGCACCTGCAGGATCTGAGCATTGGGAAGCCCCCCGCATTCTCCGAGGGCAATAAGCTTACCTTTGGCGAGATCGAGCAATTCGTTGTAATCCTTTTGTTCATAGTCAAAGTGATATACATCGGTAGCCAGCACGTCAACATATTCCGGTCCGGGATAAAAATCAGCATATGCGTAAGCCTGATCAAAGGGGAGATCACGCGGTGCATTGGCATTCCAAACCCAAAGCAGGTTGTTTAATTTGTGAACATTTACAAAACGGTCAAACATCATTTTCCATAGCTTCTGGTAGCCATCAGGTCCCTTTTTGTCACCCCACCAGAACCATACCCCATTCATTTCATGGTATGGTCTCCAAAGCACCGGTACATTTGCATCCTGTAGCTGTTTCAGGTAGGAGGCGATTTTATCAACCTGGGCTTCCCATCTCTTGTTCAACGTGGTACCAGGTGTGGTAAGCTCTTTCCACTGGGCATCGTCGAGCTCAGCCTGTATGCTTTCTTTCCATCCGTAAGGAGGGTCATCCATGGGGCGGCCGGCATGCCACATCATGGTAACAATGAAGCCATCCCGGTATTTTTTTATGGCCTCCTGAACAATTTCGGGTCCGAAATCCCGGGTTCCATGCAGAATAAAATCGATACCCCAAACTGCCGGGTATTTGCCGGTCATTGACTTTACTGTATCCATCCACTGGTCGAAGTTGGCAGGATAGTTGTGTTGCCCTGTCAGTGTTTGGTTGCCATTTAAACTATACAGGTAACCGAGTAGCTTTTTGGCTTCAGGGGATGCATTTTTATTTGCAGGGCTAAACTGAGTAAATGCATTCATGCTAAAAAGCAGTAATAATATGACGGCTGTTTTTTTCATGGTTTTCTTTTAATGAATGGGTTTTATTTAGGAGAAAGTTATGCAAAAGGAGACAATAATGCAACTCTGAAATCCTCCTATTCGGAGTAGACAAAAATGTTTAAGAGATCAAACAAACTCTAATTTGCAGCCTTCAGTAACTCTTCCCCGGCAGGGTTTTGCGGATATTTTTCTTTTATCTGCCTTGCATACACAGCCGCCCTGGAGTTTTGTTTATGCTCAAGGTAAAACGTACATATGGCATACAAAAAATCGAAATTGTCCGGTTCAGTCTTCAATGCCCTGAGCAGGTATTCTTCAGCTTTGGCGGTGTTTCCCTGTGAATTTTCAAGAAGGGCCAGGTTGTAGACTATCCTGGTTTCATCAGGCAGAAGGTCCATGGCCTTAAGAAAATATATCCGGCTTTCATCAATTTTCCCCAGCTCAGCCAGTAAAAGGGCAAGAGAGTAATTAACCTGACTTATTTCGGGATTTTCGTTCAAAACCTGCCTTAGTAATTTTTCTGCTTCTGCATTCTTGCCCTGCAGGTTATATACCGAGGCCAGGTTCACCTTGGCCATATAAAAAAGATTGTCAATATCGAGAGCCGTTCTGTAATATTCAGCCGCTTTTTCCAGGTCCCCTGAGTTAGTGTACATTACTCCAAGATTGTAGTTGCCCCCTGGGAAATCAGCTACGTACAAATTCACGTTCACATATTCTTCCAGGGCTGCCTTTCTGGCCTTTTTAACCGGGTCAGACAATTGATCTTCAGGTACCGTGGAAAGTCTAATTGCAGCTTCGGTGCGGATGCCTCTGACCGGATCGTTCAAAAGCGGAGTCAGGAGCTTTTCAAAGGATTGTAAATTCTCCGGTTGAAAACCATTAATTGCCGAATGTCTTACCAGTGATGCCGGGTCACCGAGTGCTTTTTCAATTGCTTTTCTGCTCAGGCTGTCACCATAACCGGCCAGTAAATCGACTGCCGTTGCCCTAACCATCAGGGGGAATAACTCATTTTCTGCATAGAGAATAAGATCAGGGATTGCTTTTGGATCTCGCCGGTTGGCGGCAGCAAATGTCTGCCCGTAATGCGGCCGTTTTTTCGATCCATACCACTTTTCAATATATTCCTGCGACCAGGCAGTACTCTTGTCGGTATGGCAATCGTTGCAGGCATTGGGAGTACCAATTTTTATCGTCAGATCGGGTCTTGGGATCCGGAAACTATGATCCCTGCGGTAATCATTTCCCATATAAAATTTCCCCACCATATGACAATTTACGCACTGGGCTCCTGTTCCCTGTAAATATTCCGGCTTTCCCCTGTTTACCAGGTGTTTTCCTGCCGGATCGGGCATTTTATGAAGATGATGGTCTGGGGTATTATAAAGATCAGGGCGATGACATTTCATACAGAGCTCATTATCATCCTTAAGGGTTCTGGCCGAATGCGAATCGTGGCAGTCGCTGCACTTGATCCCTTTTTCGAACATCTTGCTCTGGGTAAAGGAAGCATATTCATAATCTTCATCCAGTATCTGTCCGTCTGAATGATAAATCGGAGTTCTTATTAGCTGAGGTATCATGTAGTTGAGCAGATCTTCATTGTTATTGGGATAATCGCTCATAATGGCCCGCCGGGAATGACATCGTGCACATACATTCAATAACTCCTTGTTGTCGAGATTGCGCGTTCTGACGATAAGGCCCGTATTCACATCCTGTGAACGTGATCCTTCCGGCAGATTTGCCCATTGAATATGATCCGATGCGGGTCCGTGACAGGCTTCACAGCTGACATCTATTTCCGACCAGGTTGTAGTGAAAGAGCCATTTTGAGGATCGTAATTCTTCTTAAGGTTTGTGGAATGACAATCAGCACACATTCCATTCCAGTTCTGTGCCTGGTTTGTCCAGTATAACCAGTTATCAGGTTTAATATCCTGCCCCTGATAGACAGTATCCCCCAGGTGAAACCATCTCTTTTTTTCTGTATCCCAGGCAATAGGAAGGCATTGGAGTCTCCCGCCTTCAAACGGAACCAGGTATTGCTGGAGCGGTGTATAACCGAAGGTGTACGCTACCTGGAAATCCCTGAATTCACCATCGGGGCCGTTCGTGTTTATATAGAATTTGCCATCCCTCCTGAACATCCTGTGGGTCTTGCCCTTATGCCTGTATTCAAAATCGTTGAAATTGCCCAGTACTGTTTCAATTTTTGCAGTATCCATGGCCATATCATGGTGGGAACCTTTCCACAGGTCATCTTCTTTTTTATGGCATTCAACGCACGAAGCCCTCCCTGTATAAAATGGTCCTGACTGCATTACCGGATTTGACCTCTCAATGGCTATACGGACAAGATATACCGGGAAGGCCAGCACAATAATGATGGTAGCAATAAATCCTGTTTTCCTCCAGGATGTCATGGCGGGATCAGATGGCATAGGTTACCTGGTTTTTTTCAAACTTCCTGCGTTTCATTTTCTGACCCGTATTAACCATCACTTTGCCGGCATCTATGGATACAGGAAAGTAGTCAAGAGGGCGGGGGGCCGGGGAATTTATGACATTTCCCGTTTTGTCGAAAGCCGATGAATGGCAGGGGCATATAAACTGTTTCTTCTCCTCCTCCCACAAAACTGTGCATCCAAGGTGTGAGCAGGTGAGTGACAGGGCAAGAAATCCTCCATCCTCTCTCCTGATAAGGAAATACTTATTTATCCTGTCAGCAGTTACCGAATTAACAGCAAAATCCTCCACATTACCGGCAACTTTTATCTGTGATGAGGGATCTTCTTTTTGGAATTTCTTTCCTGGCCTTAGCATGCTCAGGGTAAAGATCACAAGTTCACCCAATGCCACCAGGCCAAGGATACTCCAAAGCTGTGAGAAGAATTCCCTTCTTCCGGTCCTGCCGGTTGATATTTTTTTATTTATATCTGCCATGGCCATATCAGTTTCATTCCTTCCCCCCTGAACAGTATTCCTGTCAATGACAGAACGGCATAGGATACAATGAGCAGTATAATGAATGTCTGAATATATTCCGCCCTGCTCAGGGAATATCTTTTCATTATATATTTCATAAACAGGTAAATTGAACCGGCCACGATAAGAAACGGGACCAGACCCGTCAGTATCAGCGATGGAACGTATGGAAGCAGTGTTTCGGGGTCCGGTAAGAGCTCGCTTACAAGTATAAATACAACAGTGAACATAATGCCGGCAGCCACAGCATATTTCCCGGTTTTTTTACCCTTATCGGAAATGAACCATATACCGGAATGAGTGTCAGTCAGTTTCAGAAATGGAAGCCATACGCTCCCGGCTAATAGAGTGAGAGGGAAAACCACAACGACAAAGAAGGGATGAAAATGGATCAGCAGTTCCTGCAATCCCATGAAATACCAGGGTGCCTTTGCAGGGTTGGGACTGAAATACGGATTTGCCTTTTCCCGGAGGGGAGCATCAAAAACAGCACTAATTGCCAGCAGGAAGGCAATCAGAACGAGTGCCACCACCAACTCGCGTGCAACAAGGTTTGGATAAGTGTCGGTCAAAGGTTCATCTTTTTTTCCTGCGGGAACAATTACCCCTCCTGCTTTACGAATTCTCCAGAAATGGTATCCCATCATGATAATGATCAGAAGCGGTATTATCCCGGTGTGAAGATTGAAAAAGTTGGACAGGGTAACAGCGCCGACCTCCTGTCCCCCCAATAGTGTTTGCTTTACAGTTTCACCAACCAGGGGAATATATTGCAAAAGGCTGGTGACCACTGTAACTGCCCAGTAAGAAAGCTGATCCCAGGGAAGCAGGTACCCGGTAAAATTGGATAGGATTACAAGTACAAGTAAAATCATTCCGAATATCCAGTTTGCATGGCGGGGCTTGCTGTATGCGCCGGTGAAAACAACGCGAAGCATGTGAAGGAATGTGATCCAGAGCAATAATACTGCGCTCCAGTGATGAATATTGTGTGCCAGTTTTCCGAACAGGAGCCCTTCGTTTATATTCAGAACAGAATTATAGGCTCCGTCGGGAGAGGGGATATAATGAAATTTTAGCAGTAATCCCGTAAACACCTGGATAACAACAAGCAGGGCGGCCATTCCACCCAGTCCGAAAGTTAGGGTAAACCTGAGTGTATAGGGTTTCACCTTACGCGGGTGGAGATGGAGGATTAAATTGTACCAGGATTTTGTATGGGTGGTATTTTGGGGTACATCTGGCATAAATGGATAAACTTCGGTTGGGGTTTGGCTCAGACAAATATAGCTTTTTTATTATTTCAATACGCCGGGCAACTGATGGGCCCGCGGCAGATTTTATAGCCGAGCGACAGAAGATGGGTACCATAATGATGGAACTGGGTGCCATTGATGTCGCAGTTGTAATTATAACAGAAACTCCAGTTGTGCCAGTCATACCCAATAAAAAACAAGGCGTTCTGTCCTGCTGTTTCAAATTTGCCGGTATATTTGCGGAGGGTAATTCCTGCCCATAGCTGATTGTCAAACAGCATTTTCCCTGACAGATCAAATTGATAAACATCTTTGCCGATACTTCCCTGGAATGAGGTTTGAATTCGAGCCGGCAGACTGCGGTTATCAAACAGGTATCCCCCCTGGAGAGACACGTAATACCTGTCGGCCCCGTATCCTGTGCCAATGGTATTATTTTCAGGTAACAGATTATATACCCCCACTCCGGCAAAATAGCTTTCATTATACAGATAAATGCCGGCTGATGCATTGTAAGACATTTCCTGCACTATGCCACCTGTCACCCGGGGATCGAAGATCGGACTAAAACCACTTTCATCCAGCCGGCGTTGCTCAATATTACCGGAAAGGCCGAAGCTTAACCAGTTTGTCCGGGCACGTCCGATCAGCATTTGAAAGGAATACAAAAATTCCCCACCCAGGCTTTTTGTGGGGCCGTTGGTATCGCGGATCAGGTTTGCACCCAGTCCGTATTTTTTGTTTCTAAGAAAACCGGTCCCTTTCTGTACACTGAAAGATTGCGTATTGGGTGCATCTGCAATGCCTATCCATTGATGCATATCGGTTACATTAAAGAGGATGCAATCTGTGAGTCCGGTAGCTGCCGGATTTACAAAATCAGGATTGAAGGGATAAAGATTATACCGCGCCAGTGTCTGGGCGTTCATTTCTTGCATCAAAAATATCATGAAAAACAAAACAAGCCACTTCATCCGCTAACGTTTTATTGTAACCGGGCCTTTATAGGGTTTATCCATACCGGGAACCTCAATAAAATACCAATAAGTGCCTACAGGCATGTCGCGGCCCTGTGACCTTCCATCCCATCCACCCTCTGTAGCCTTGTATTTTGCCAGTAAATTGCCAAAACGGTCAAAAACTGAAATGGATGCACCGGGTTCCGTTATAAGAAATGGGATTTCCCAGGTGTCGTTATACCCGTCTCCATTGGGGGTAAAAAAATTGGGGATGCCGATATCGATTATAACTTCGAGCTCATCGGTGGCTTTACATCCGTACTGATTGGTGACAGTAAGGGTATAAACACCTGCCTGGTTTACCTGGATGGTCTGGCTTGAAGAACCGGTTGACCACTGGTAAGCTGACCAGGTGCTGTCAGGTGACAATTCAATTGCAGTGCCTGCGGCAATGAGTGTATCATTTCCCAGTTCCATGTGTGCACTGTCAAGCACCGTTATATTGCGGCAATAGCTCTCCTGGTTTGGCTGTCCTTCGTCAATTATAAGGTTTATGTTATATATACCTGAAGCGTTGTAGGTTACACCCGGAGGATTTCTTTCTGCAGATGAAGGAGGATTTGCATTGTTGCAGCCCGGAAAATACAAACGGGTGATCGTGGAATTGTCAATGTTGGCCACAAAGGCATACAGGGTATCCCCCACACGGAAAACGTCAGATATACCCTGGGGATTAAATAAACTGCCGGTTAGACCCATGGATGTATATTCCGGAGGATTGTCGAGTCCGTTGTTAAACACCATCCTCACAATATCATTAAACCGGTTCAATACAAAACCATAGATATTTTCGCAATCACGAATAATGGTAAGGTCAAAAGGATAGTATAAAACCGTATTATCACCAATTGAAGTTGCGGAAGGATTGGACAGCAGGGAACCACCAAAATCGAGCCGGGTGATCTCGTTGCTTCCGTAGTTTGAGACAAACATGTACCAGTTTCCATTATCTTTTATTGGAAGGATACCGCAGGGATGATTAAAGCTGCCAATGTTTCCGAGATTTGTCATTGCGGGTGTATTTGTCAGGGATGACCCGAAATCAAACCGCACGAGCGTGCTTGTATTATAATTCACGGTAAAGCCTGTCCAGTTACCACCTTCCTTAGTGATATACAGATCTTCAGGATAGTCAAGACAATTGTTCGCATTGCCTAAGTTGGTGATTGCCGGTGAATTATTGGATAAGGAATTGCCAAAATCGAGGCGGATCAGTGTGGATTCCTCCCGTTGGCCACCCACAACAAATACGTACCAGTGGTCGCCATCCTGAACTACTTGTATTCCCTGTGCATGGCGGGGAATGACACCTCCAAAGCTCCCCAGGTTTTGAGATGCAGGGGAGTTAAGAAAATTGCTGCCGTAGGAATTTCGAACCAGGGTGCCATCTGTATGGTTTGTGACAAAGGCATAATAGTCACCGTTGTCCGATGCAAAATCGATAAATGCCGGACCATTCAATGTGCCGGGATTTGGTAGATTTTCCCCGGCCGGATCATAGATCAGGTTGCCGGAGCAAAAATTCCAGTAGTATGTCTGTGCATCGCGGGAGAGGTTTTGAATAATAAGTGTGTCATCAATGCATATGGTGTCGGGTATTGAAAAACTGGCCTGGCCATAAGAATTCCAGGGCAGGAATAGCGCGAAAATCAAGAGGATAAGCCCTGGCCAGGTTTTAAAAGGTGATATTTTTAGGATTGCGTTTAACATAAGGATAATAAAAGCATTTTATATGATATCATATAAGCCCGAATAAGACCTCCAAGGTTTTCAAAACCTTGGAGGTCTCCTCTTCCGTCTCCGGTAAAATAATCGTAAATCGTAAATCGTAAATCGTAAATTAATTATTGATCTTCGTCAACCGGCCTGTGAATATCACTGCAGGTACGCCGGCATTTTCCTGGCCGGAAATCTTATAGATATAGTTGCCTGCCGACAGGTCAGTGCTTCTCCATTGCACAGAATTCACGCCATTCCCTGAGGGCATATTGTTTAGTTCCATCCTCAGCTTACCGTTCAGATCAAAGACTTTCAAAGTAACGTTTGTATAGTCTTTGTCCAGGGTATATTCAAAATTTACGTCATCGGCAAACGGCATTGGGAAAACAGTAAGGTTTTTGCCCTGTGTTTTGTGATCATTTATTGCAGTGACATTATACCCGGTTTTGATGATGTTATTCACTTCAGTGATCTCAACAAAATCATATCCGTCATCCACAATGGCAATAAATGCGATTGATTTATCCGTTACGGGAAGATCATAGATGCCCGAAAGATCAATTTGCTGGCCCGGAACGAAGTCCTCCACCCTGATCTCCGCGATCGGGAATTCATAAGTGCCTCCGCCAATAATCGGGTATATCCTGAACCATACATCCTTGCCAATGATCCCCCGGTTCCCGGCGGTTGCATTGACCTGAACCTGTCCGTTCCCCAAATCGTTAAATGATATCGAGGTTGCTTCAAAATCATACAGATCGAGCAGTACCTTATTTGTATCTGTAAACCGGAAAGCCAGGTTGACCAGGGTTCCCTCATAATCGATCTTTGATTGTTCTATCAATGTGCGGATGTCAATTCCCTCAGGCAATTGATCCGGCTTTAGAACAAATGGCAACAGCTGTTCCTTCATCTCTCCCGGAATAATATCTCCAAAATCGACTGAAAGCAAACCGTTGCTGAATGAACAATTTACATCCAGGCTGTCGGTTACTACCTGGTAAAATGGTCCGGGAAATATGTTGACCCGGGTTTGTGATGAAATGTCGGAACCTGTATTTTTTGCTGTGAGCAGGGTCTTCACATACAGTTCCTGTTCGGGCACATACACAATGGTGTCGGTAACCCTTACGCCATTCACGCTGTAAATTGAATTCCTGATCCGGATCCTTGGTCCGACGGGTTTTACCAGCAAACGATCCGAGGCCACAGCCTTTGCACCGTCATTTGTCATATAGTGTAAGAGTTGCCCATCGGTCAGCCTTAGCATGTCGGCAGTTGTATTATAACTGTCAACCGTACCTTCCTGCAAAATGACCAGTTGGGTTGTATCCATTTCAGGGAACGATGTAAACCGGCTAAGATCGATCTTTCCATCGGCACTGGCCTTCAATGTCCCGGGAACACCTGCAAAATCATTTTTTCCAAAATCCATGACCGACCATTTAACGCGGCCGGTGGGCACAAATTTGTCAGTTAACGCCACATCAAGTGATTTCAGTGCCGAATGGGCTAGGATAATCTTTTCAAATTCCAAAACAGTGCCTGAGGCATTCTTATCGGCAATACAGAGCATGGCGTTAGGAACAGCATAAGAGATTGAACCATGATCGGCGCCTGAATAGTGTTTTTTGCTGCCTGAAAGGGTGAAGGGGATTTCATAAATGCCGTTCTTCAGGGCAGGGTCAATTTTTAAAAGAAATATAAAGTAAGCTCTACGTGTGGGCTGCATCAGGTTAAGCGTATTTCCCATTTTAATGAGAACCTCACCTTCAGGCTGGTTAAACCGCCACCCTGTAGTAAAGGTTCCCGGTTGGTCACCTTTTACAATTTCCCCGGTTCCGGGGTTGTATTGCGATGGAACGAGCGGCCGCGGATAGGCGACGTAACTGAGCTCCACGGAGGAATTTCCAAGTTCGGGTGGCAGTTGCGGAGTAATGGTTGTATTGACCCAGTTATCATCCGTACTGTTGCTTACTTCAATCCTGACTTCCATGAAGGTCCCTGTGACCTGTTTCGGGTATCCGGTTAAATCCGGATTACCTGCATCCGCATTGGGTATCAGTGTCACCGTATGGTGATCATAATCCGGATCGAGGATGGCAGGCATTGAAACAGAAGGTTCCACCAGGCTGCAGGGATCTTTGGCTCCTGCAAAAGTGGTAATTGTTGATTCGCCATAGCCGTAGGAAATATGATACGGATCGAAATTCGCATCGAAATGATGGGGTTCGTTTGTATCAGCCACAATGTGTTTCAGGTAAACCGTGTCAATTCCATAATATACCATTTCAGGAATAACCTGGGATTTAACCGACAAATCGGTTCCTTCCGCGAATCCCGAAAGCACATGGGAAAATATTACCCAGGGCGAGCCACCGAATATTTCTTCTGCAACAAGAACTCCGCCCTTGCTGATCTCAATCGCACCTTCGCGGCCCTTACCGGTGTAATTTGCATGGATCTGGATATGGGTCTTGCCCAGGTCTTCAAAAAAGTCATCGCCATAGGTGCCATCTGTTCCATTATACCATCCTGATTTCACCTGGCCATATATGTCATCCTGGAAAGGCACGGCAGGATAAGCAGCCCAGGCCTCACCATCATCAGGCATAAAAGCGTCGTGCAGGAAGCCGGTTTCCGATTGGAACCTGTCACCCTTGTCATCTTTCCAGTCATCCGTGCCGTCAAAGTTATTGTCATCAAGGGCCGGCGGGATCAATAATTGAGGTATATAAACCTGGTATTCAAAAGGAGTTTCCCATACCTCCACTGTATTTCGGGTGTTGGGGTTATCGATCCATTTTGTAAAGGGAAGGCCATCAATATTTACGATGGAATCTGTATTATAGGATCCGTCGGCATTTTTAGGCAGGGAAATGCTGTATCCTCCCATTCCTTTGGGTATGGCATACACGAAATACCCGAATACCCCGTCACCCAGGTTTTCAATTCCATCCATAGTTTCTGAAGGATCATTATAATCCACATCATGGCCATAATTCCGGATCCAGTAATAGGTATATTCCGTGGATGCATCCATATCGAATACAAGTTTGGCCTTTCCATGCTCAGGAAGCTTTTGGACCTCCTGCCCGAGTGAATCAATGATCCTGTAGTTGTTCGACAGGTATTCAAACTGCAGCGGATTTGGCAGTGGTGCCCAATAAGCATATGTTGTGCGGATGGGTGTAATTTTGTCCTCGCCAAATACGGTTGAATAGTTGATTTTAGAATAGAGCGACTGTTCCGGTGTATAATGCGTCATGTCAATTTCTTCACCGCCGAGCGAAAGGACTGCCAGGAATTCGCGATGCGGTTGCGGGCATGTACCGATCACACTGTCGGTGGGGAGGGGATGATAATTAACATCAGCGGTGTCGATGAATGTAAATCCTTCATAGTTGTTTATCTTCTGGTGAACCAGTTGTTTCCAGATCACCTTGTCACTGGCGTCTTTCTCCATCCAGCGGTCCCAGGAGGTATTTCCCATATCCGCTGAATTGATATCGTCAGTATAGGGATAGAACATGCCGGGATAGGGATCAGGTATTGAATCGTGCACATATCCTACGCCGGCAGCCAGCGGGACAAGATCCGGAGGATCCACCCATATTTCGTAGCTGCAATAAGGATCGTGGTACTCATAGCCTTCTACCCGTCCTATATCCCAGGTTACCTTCCATACCCTGATCTTGTCTCCGGGTTCTTCAACATCCACAATGCCATCACCGTCATTGTCCAGGGCGATACTGCCGTCATGATCTATGTCTTCATACGTAATGCTTTTATCACCGGTACGAAGATAATTCCATGGATTTGCCCAGTAGACTGATTCTTCAGTGAGTTTATACCCTTTCGGGAAAATGGAAGCAGTATCAAGCCATACATCGGGATGGCCGTCGGAATCCATGTCGAAATCGGGATTGGACTGCACATTGCTTCCCCGTAATACGTCCACGTATTTTCCGCCAGGCGTTTTTAAAATCGGGATATTGATCGACCCGTCGCTCCAATAGAAAGGAACATCTTTCGGAATATACTGGGAATAAACCGTGTTCAATGCCGGGGAACGCGATTTGTTCTCCATGATCATGAATACTTTGAAAGGCTGGTAATCGAGATAAAGGAAGTTTTTCCAGTTAACATCTGCATCAGCCATAATATTTGCGCTGAACAGGAGATCAGCATAATCTTTATCCTTTGAATAGATATAATTAAAATTACCCAGCGAATAACTCGCCCTGGCAGCCGAAACAGCAATCAGGGTTCCTTTGCTGATATACTTGTCCACATCTTCGTGGATATCGTCGTTAGCATTAGGGGTAATAACGCGGTAGATTATTACTATTTCGGAATTGGGGGCAACTGTAATATTTGAAAAGGTAATCCGGTGGCCCGACAGTGAATAACTGTCTCCCGAGGTTACATCGAGAAAACTGAAATATGGTTTGATGGTTTCTTCCAGTAAAACACCGGATACAGGCTGTCCGGAAAGATTACGGACCCTGACTTCGACCGTAAATGTGTCAGCCCTGTCATAGGATATCGCATTATCGCCGGTTGCCATAGTTCCAAGAAGTACATTCCGTACTTTTCGGGTAACGTCCACATCTGCAGTGAAAGCGGATAAAACAGCAGTCATGGTCCAGCTGATCTGCATACTCTTGAAGTCTGAATCTGCCAGTCCGTTTACAGTGGGCAGACCGGTATTGCAAATGATCCTGCTTCCGGACGTGCTGCCGGGCTTCAGCATGAAAATACAGGGACTTCCGGAAGAAGTGACAGTGGCAGCGGTGTTGATTCGTGATGAATTTACAACGGGGAACCTGGATCCGTATAACTTGCTATTAGCGGCGTTGAATCCGAGATTCAGCACACTTACCGTTGCAGCCTCAGTAACGGCAACAAGTCCGCCATTTGGCACTGATGGGTAGCTAAGCGCACCGTTTTCGAGATACCCCGCCTTCTGTAAAAAATATACGCCGTTCCCTTCGGCATAAATGCTTCCGCCCCGGGTTGTATAAGCCCTGATACTCGCGGAAAGTCCTGGAGTTACAGAAAAAATGCTGTCTGCATAAAAAGTATAATTCGAATCCCTGGCAGCAAAAGCGGGAATGATCAATAATTCGGTATTGGCATCAAGACCTTTGTCCGTAAGGGTATCCTCATTGACAATATAGAATATGCCGTCCATGAGGTTCTCGGAAAAGAGCCTTTCGAAATACATCGATTCCCAGGAAAGGGTAAGGCCGCCGGTTTTATATTTGCTTTTGAAAATGGCAATGCGTTTGGGGTGTTTTTTGAATTGTACCGAGGTCTGATTCTGGGCACTTATATTATAATGGCTATAGGGTGTGCCTTTGAGGTGCTGGTAATCCGGAGGCAGGGCGCCCGGGTATACAAATTTGCCCTTGCCGGCACCGCTTGTTATCCAGTAAACCGAATGTTCGCCATAAGACGGGAACAATTCATTATCCCATATGGCAGTACCATCATGGTAATCATCTGATGATTTTTCGAGTACGAGCCTGTAGGCTTTTAAGAGTTGTTTCTGATCATTTCCGGAACTGATGAGATTTCCTTGCTGGGCCTGAAGTAAAAATGGGAGCAAAATAAATAACGCGCAGGCAACCAGATAACGAGGTCTGGTGGAGGTTAACATAGCTGAAAAACAATTGGTTAGTAGTAATTAATTCTATAACGTGATAAAAATAGTATACGTAAATTAGACGGCCCGGGTTGTAAAAAAATAATTTGAAAATTTGATAATGTGCTAATATGCTAATATGCTAATATGCCAATGTGCAAATGTTAAAAAGTCGTGCAGTAAATATTGTGTATTTTTGTTAAAGCAAAAAATTATAAAAAGGATATTTATTACCGGTTCTTCTGATGGCTTAGGCAAGATGGCTGCCAGGATGTTAATTGCAGAGGGTCATAAGGTTGTCGTACATGTAAGAAATCAGATAAAATAAGAAAACTTTAACCCATGAACAGATCAATTATTAGAACATTGGTGGCAATACTTCTGACTCTTTCAGTGACAACCCCCGGCTGCACGGCATATGCCTATGATTTCAAGGCGGTTGTGCTGACAGAAAACGGCGGTCAGCATGAGGGATTTGTTAATGTTGCCCTGAAATGGCTGAAAGGAGTGGCAGAAGAAAATAACTTCCAGATAACTGTAATCCATGATACTAAGGCGATCAATGAGGCTTTCCTGAAAAATTACCAGGTCTTTATCCAGCTCAATTATCCGCCCTATATGTGGACTGACACGGCCAAGGCGGCGTTTATGAAGTATATTGAAGAAGGTCGTGGCGGATGGATCGGATTTCACCATGCAACCCTGCTGGGTGAGTTTGATGGTTATCCGATGTGGGATTGGTTTTCAGGTTTTATGGGCGATATCAGGTTCAGGGATTATATTCCCGGCAAGGCTGCCGGTATTGTCAATGTGGAAGACAGCGGTCACCCCATCATGAAAAATGTGCAGAAAAGTATCATTGTTACGGAAGAAGAGTGGTACACATTTAATAAAACTCCCCGGCCTAACGTTCATGTGTTGGCTACTGTGGACGAATCATCCTATCAGCCCGGTTCAACCGTTAAGATGGGAGATCATCCGGTGGTTTGGACCAATGAAAATATGAAGGCAAGGAATGCCTATTTTCTGATGGGTCATGATTCTGCACTCCTTAATAATGAAGCCTTTAAAACCATGGTCAGCAATGCCATTCTTTGGGCGGCTGCAAATTCAGGAGAGGCCATTTATCCCCGGTTTAAAGTGCTTGCATTTTTTTCCCGGGAGGTTGAACCCGATCATGTAAAATTTGCCCTGGACGCGATTCAGTTTTTTAATGAGCTTACTTCAGGCAACGGATTCGTGTTTGATACCACCAGTAATATGGAGTTGTTAAATGATGCCAGGCTCAAGAATTATTCTGTCGTAATGATGCTGAATGATTTTCCGCATACCCAATTGCAACGTGAATCCTTTCAGCGATATATGGAAAACGGTGGGGGATGGTACGGATTTCATGTAGCCGCGTATAATGACCGTACAACCGAATGGCCCTGGTTGCTTGAATTCCTGGGTGGAGGTGTATTTTTCAGGAACAGCTGGCCGCCCATTCCAGCCAGGTTGCTCATTGATGACCCGAAGCATCCGGTAACCAGGGGTCTGCCTGCAGGTTTCATTTCCCCGGCCAATGAATGGTACCAGTGGAAACCCAGCCCCCGGGAACGTAAAAATATCAAGGTGCTTGTGAGTGTTTCCCCTGAAAACTATCCGCTGGGATTAAAGGATGTTATTCCGGATGGTGACCTGCCTGTGGTATGGACTAATACCAGTTTCAGGATGATCTATATGAACATGGGCCACGGTGCACATATATTTGATGATGCGACACAGAATAAACTTTTTATAGGTGGATTACGGTGGGTTGTTGAAACGGATGTGAAAGGGAATGTGTTTCTGAAATGATTTTGTGTAAATGTGCCACAAAGTCACGAAGGCACAAAGGCATTTTTTATGTTAATAAAATGTTTTTCAATAGAAATTGTAATATGCCAATTCAAATTAAAAGCAGGATATATTAATAAACTTTGTGTCTTAGTGCCTTAGTGGCAATGAAATTGATTCTCTTTTAAGTATTAGAACAATTCTTCTTTCTGCTTTGTTTATCATGGTTGTTGTTTTTATTTACCCTTCTACTATTTTAAAAAGCAAACCATGAAAATACCTACAGAACCTATTGGCAGCATTCCGCGTTCCAAAGAACTGATTGATGCCATAACTTCACCTTCCGGTAAGAATCATCTGGAGGAATTATTTAATAAGGCAGTTCGGGAAACGGTGGACCTTTTTGAGAAAACCGGATCACCGGTAATTACTGACGGAGAGCAGTCGAAAGCAAGTTTTGTGACTTATCCTTTGCAGGGTCTGTCCAACCTGACTAATAAAGGTATGAAAATTGATTTTGCAGATGGTCATTTCAGGCAATTGCCACTGCTGACAGATGGACCATTCAGATATCATAATTATGCAGTACAATACCTGCTACGGGCCCAGAAATATGCCAAATTGCCGGTAAAACAGGCAGTAATTTCTGCCTCTGCCATCAGCCTTATCTATCCACCGGATGGAATCAGGGGTTATTCCCGGGAAGAATTCCTGAAAGACCTGATCAATGAATGTGAAAAAGACATCCGGCAATGTTTGCGCCAAAATGCATCCAGGGTGCAGATGGATTTTACCGAGGGCAGACTTTCACTCAAACTCGATCCTTCAGGATCCGTTCTTAAGAAGTTCATACAATTGAATAACCAGGTTTTTGATCGATTTACAAAAGAGGAACAGAAGAAAATCGGGGTCCATGTTTGTCCGGGTGCTGATCATGACGCCACACACAGTGCTGATATTGATTATTCCGATTTCCTGCCTGAGCTATTTGAATTGCACGTGGGTAACTTTTATCTTCAGTTGGCCAGCGAACCTGATCACGAAAAAGTACTGAAAACAATTCAGAAATACATCAAGCCCTACCAGTTTGTATTCATTGGTGTAATTGATGTGAACAATCCAAGGGTTGAAACGCCCGAAGAAGTTCGTGACAGGGTGCTGGAAGCAGCCCGATATATACCGGTAAATCAATTAGGAACCACGGATGACTGCGGATTTTCACCATTCTGTGATGACATATCCACAACCCGCGAAACTGCTTTTGCGAAGATCAGGGCCCGTGTGGAGGGGACGTTGCTGGCAGAGAAATTGCTGAGTTGATTGTTGACAGGTTGTAAAGAGAAGGATACCGAATACTATCAACCATCAACTACCAACTTTCAACTAATTATCTTAATATTGTTCTCAAAAAGGAATACCATGGAATATTATTTCAGTAAGATTGTTACGGCAGAATTTGCCGAAGCCATTGAACTTACCAAGAAAGCCCTGGCTACAGAAGGATTTGGAGTGATCTCAGAAATTGATATGCAAGGGAAGTTGAAGGAAAAACTGGGGGTGGATTATAAAAAATATACAATCCTCGGGGCCTGCAATCCCTCCTATGCATATAAAGCACTGCAGATTGAGGAAAGAATAGGTACAATGCTTCCCTGCAACGTGGTGGTCATTGACCGTGGCGACGGAACCACTGAAGTAGCCGCCGTGCATCCGATTGCATCCATGATGGCCATTCAGAATGCCAGCCTGCAGTCTATTGCCAAAGAGGTGACAGACAAGCTTGAGAAAGTGATCAAAGCATTATAGCAAAATGCGAAGAGTATTATTCCTGCTTGTTTTACCATTGCTTTTGTTGCCTTGCTGGTCCCAACCCTTGCCAGGAAGATTGAAATACAGTATCGTTATTGATACTGATTGCGGAATTGATGATATGCGGGCGATTAGCATATTACTTGCCGCAAAGGACATTAAAATCAGCGCTATCCTTTTGTCTGACGGATCATTGCCTCCCGGAGAAGGATATTTAAAAATAAAACAACTGCTGCATACATTTGGAAAAGACTCAATCCCGGTAGGAAAAGGAATGGCCAATCCGGCGATTAACCCTCCTTTCACCTTATTGTGTTTGGGACCGTTGACTAATCTGGCAGAGGCAATCAGATCAGATTCGGGCATTGTGAGGAAAATCGATAGGGTAATCTGGTATAATGAGGCTACGAAACCAATGAGAGGTTTTAATTTTGAATGTGATAAAAAGGCAGCCGATGAAGTGATGAACGCAAGACTGAAGATTATCATGATCTCCAATTTGAATAAACCCGGAATGATGTTTGATACGGTCCTGTACAATATGAGCTGTGATTCCCTTACCGCACTTGCCAAATGTTTTGTTGCAGTTCATACTCAGCCCGAAGTAATGACAAAGTTAAAACAGGGCCACTTCTGGCTGGCCGATGAGTTGGTATCTGTTTACCTCCTTAATCCTGAGTTGTTTGATATCAATATAAATTCCGAAAATGTTCATCTGCGGTATAATAAGGATTACGATGCGGATGCAGTGCGGGAAGCACTGGGAGATATGATCAGCGGTAACTATTCAAGAAGTCAGAATGTGGTATTTGTGAAATTTCCGGATGACCGCAGATCTTTTCAATATGATGTCAGGCAGATTATGGATTCGGCAATATCCCGATATGGACATGATGAATGGAAAGCGAATATAATGACCGATGAGTTTCACGGCCACCTGGGTGTATTTTCTATAGTGGGTGCAAAAATGGGCATTAGAGCCAGGGAATACTTTGGTGTGGGTCCCGATGTTATGAGGGTAAAATCCTATGCCGGACTTAAACCGCCCTATAGTTGTTTAAACGATGGTATACAGGTAAGTACAGGGGCTACTCTTGGCATGGGAACTATACAGGTGGCAAAGGATAGCCTCACTGTGCCATCTGCTGTTTTTACCTATAAAAACCAATCCATCCGGATAACGCTTAGGCCACAGTATCTCAAACAGGTTAATGAGGACATTAATGAAGGGATCGTCAAATTTGGTATGATGGACGATGGATACTGGAAACTTGTCCGCCGGAATGCCTTGAAATATTGGCTTGATTGGGATAGAAACATAATATTCACCCTTGAAGAAATATAAACTATATGGCCGCTGATATAAATATTTTGCTTGTTACTGCTGCCTCCATCGGATTTATCCATACCCTGACCGGACCAGATCATTATCTACCGTTCATCGTAATGAGCAAGGCACGGCAATGGACGAAAATAAAGACACTTTGGATCACTTTTCTGTGTGGAATAGGGCATGTAGGTAGTTCGGTTGTCATCGGTATAATTGGGATTGCATTAGGATTAGGCGTTAACAGGCTGAATAAAATTGAAAGTTTCAGGGGCGACCTGGCTGCCTGGGCATTCATCATCTTTGGGTTCGGGTATTTTCTTTGGGGCCTTTGGAAAGTATACCGGAAGAAACCACATAAGCATTTTCATCTGCATGTAGATGCTCCCCAGCATGTACATATGCATGAACACCATCATTCAATGATAGAAAATCATACTCACAGCCATGCTGCTGTAAAGCCGGTAAATCTTACACCCTGGATATTATTTACCGTTTTTGTTCTGGGACCCTGTGAGCCGCTGATACCATTGCTGATGTATCCGGCCGCAAAGACTCATCTGATGGCTGTAGCGCTTGTCACCCTGGTTTTTGCAATAAGCACAATTGGTACTATGCTGGTGGTGGTTCAGCTAACACTAAAGGGAATCAATTTTCTTCCCATGAAGATGTTTGAAAAATACATGCATGCCATAGCAGGCGCGGCCATTTGCCTGAGCGGCCTGGCGATTGTGTTCCTGGGATTGTAAGGTAAAAAATATAACCACAAAGGTCGCAAAGGCTTTCACAAAGGACTCTAAGAATCAATTTTTAAAAGCCACAAAGTCACTAAGCCACAAAGTGATAATTATTGATATCCTTAGTACCTTAGAGTCTTTGTGGCAAAAAATACTTTGAGCCCCTTCGTGATAATCCTTCGGGTCCTTTGTGGTAAAACTTGCCGTTATCTTTTGAAAAGGGGAAGGATCAGCAATGTAAACGAGAGACCAATGAGAATAATTATCGTGCTCCATCCGATCACATTATTTACCGGCTTGTTCACATATTTGCCCATGATCTTTTTATTGTTCACAAGTAGGATCATACAAACAAGCACAACCGGCAGCATCAATCCATTGATCACCTGTGACCACAGGGATATGAAGATCAGAGGTGCATTAGGAATCAGGATGATGACCATTGCCAGCGCAAGGATGAAGGTATACAGCACATAAAATTCGCGTGCCTCATCCCATTTCTTATCTATACCGGCCTCAAATCCAAAAGCCTCACATACATAAAAAGCAGTTGCCAGCGGAAGGATTGTAGCTGAAAAAACGGATGCAACAAAAAGTCCGAAAGCAAATACTTCCGAAGCCAGTACCCCTGCCATGGGTTTCAGCGCCAGCGCCGCATCCTTGGCCTCATTGATATGGATTCCGTTCACGTGTAAGGTGGAAGCACAGGCCACAATGATGAAAAACGCGACTACCACGGTAGCTATGCAACCTACCAGAATATCAATGATCGTGTACCTGTAATTTTTCATCTTTAGTCCCTTTTCTATAACGGAAGATTGCATATAGAAAAGCATCCACGGCGCAATGGTTGTACCGACAATTCCGATGATCATGGCCAGGCTTTGCGTATTCAGCGGGAACTCCGGCCGAATGATCGCATGTCCGATCTCTGTCCAATGAGGATGACCCATAATGGCCGATACCACATACGTTAGAAGGGAAACGCTGAATATCAAAAACAGTCGTTCTGCAAATTTATAGGTACCTTTTACGACAAGTATCCACACCAGGAATCCCATGATGGGAACTGAAATATACTTGGATATGCCAAATATTTCCATACTCCCGGCTATCCCGGCAAACTCCGTGGTAGTATTTCCGATATCCGCCAGGTACAGTGCGCCGAAAATGAAAGAAAGTAATTTTCACACCGGCATTCTCTCGGATGAGGTCGGCCAACCCTTTCCCTGTGACTATTCCCATCCTCGCATTCATTTCCTGAATGACGATCAGCACTATAAATGAAGGGAACAGGGTCCATAACATGTTATACCCATAAATAGCTCCCGCCACCGAATAGGTGGTAATTCCGCCGGCATCGTTATCCACGCTGCCGGTGATAATGCCAGGGCCCAGAATGACCAGAAACAATCCCAAACGGCGAAAGAAATGTTTGTGCCTGAGCATGATAATCAGGGGTTATTTGTTTGTTCTGCGTTTATTAATCAAATCTTCCACCACATCATCGATCAGCACCATGCCTTGCAACACACTGTTGAAATCAACAACCGGAATAGCCAGCATACTGTATTTTGATATAACCTCCGCCACCTCATCTATTTTCTGATCGTCAAACAGACATACGGGCGAGGGACTCATGATCTGTTCAATCCTGCTTCCGGGTTCAGCAACCACCAGGTCGCGAAGGGAGAATGCGGCAATCAGTTCCTCATGCTCATCCGTAACAAACAGATTGTACAATTCCGATGCTTCCGGTTTTCTGTTTCTCAGTTCACGGATCACTTCTTCCACAGTATTATTTCTGTTTGAAGGATAACACATCGGTAAACATAATACTGCCCACAGTATTTTGCGGATATTCAAGCAATTCCCTTACCTCTTCGGATGAATCGGATTCCATTTCATTCAACAGGAGTTCTGCTTTTTCATCCTCCAGCTCATCGAGAATATCTGCCACCTCATCGGCAGGCATTTTTTCAAGTACATCAGCGACCTTTTCAACAGGAAGTGACTCAATAAGATGCACCTGTGCATCCGTTTCAAGTTCCTCCATTACATCGGCAGCCTGTTCTTCATCGAGTGCCGAGAACACATCTGCACTGGACTTTTTTCCTAACTCTTCGATGATATCTGCCAGGTCGGAGGGATGCAAGGTCTGCAGCTTGGAATAACTTTTCGACAGCTTAATATTCAGGTTAGAAAAATCAACGGCTTCCACATCTTCCCATAAGATGAACTTGGAAGGCATTGTAATCCTGAAAAGTGACAACATCCATTTAAGCTGTTTGGAAATGCCGATCCTGCGCAGTAATCCTTCAATGCCAATATCAACCGCAATAGCATGTGTGCTCCGGGAAACCGACACAAGCCTGACATCGTTTACCCGCACCAGTTTTCTCCCGTTTAAATCCACAATCTGCTTATCGAGGATGCTTTCTGCCAGAAACAGACCATCATTCAGGGTATCAGCGGTCAATTCAACCAAATGGCTGCAATTCACCCTGAGCTTGCCATGGATCTTATCAATGTCGAAATATTGAAAGGAATATACTCGGGAGTGTTTTCCTATCCTGATTTTGATACCTGTAACAACCGGCCTTTCAAAAGTCTGGCTTGCCTGGTGAAAAAGTATTAGCAGGTCTTTTACAACGCCAATGACCTTTCCTTCAGCATTGTATACCTTTCTCCCGATTATGCGGCTTAAATAAAAAGTTGTAAAAGATGTCATATGCACCTCCTTACTGTTGCTGATACAGGAAGGATGGCATATCAACAGACACGCTACCTTACTATATCATGATTAATAAATAAGTATACTCGCAGGGCCGTCGTCCATTTGAAGATTTTCTTGGTTTGCGAAACAAAAATAGAAACTTTTTTTATTTGACAACCTCCGGCAGTCATTTTATGGTGGGAAAAGATGCTTTATTATTATTTGTTAACAGCCAATGAGCTACTTAGGCCAGTATCAGATCGATACCTGAGTGATTAAATTCAGTTCGATAGTGGCTGTGGAGGTCATTGTCGGTTGCAATATGGTGAATGTCACTGAGAAAACAAATGTTCGTGAGTTCAGTCCTTCCAAATTTGCTTGAATCGGAAACAATAAACACTTCCCTGGATTTGTGGATAATGTGGCTTGAAATTTCCGCCCTGAAAAGATCACGGAGGGTAAATCCTGTTTCCCTGGTATAGCCGTCAATTCCTATAAATGCCTTGTCGTAGTTCACCTGGTCAAGGCAGATTTTTGTGATCTTTCCAACAAGGCTCTCGCTTTCATGCTGGTATATGCCGCCAAGGATGATTATATTAGCCTGCTCATCCCGCCGGAATTGCCTGGCAATATATACGTTAGTCGTAATAATGGTGACTCTTTTCCTTTTCACCAGTTCCCTTGCCAGGAGTGCATTCACAGAACCCGATTCGATGAGGATGGTCTCCCCGTCTTTGACATAGCCTGCCAGTTTGCGGGCGATGTTCAGTTTCTTCTCATAATTTACGCCAAGCCTGTTGGACAGGTCATCGGCATCCTTTAAGACCGCACCTCCGTGAACCCGTTTTAGCAGTCCTTCCAATTCCAGGAAGTTCAGGTCCTGTCGGATTGTAACAGCTGACACATTTAGACGGAGTGCCAGTTCCTTAACGGTTGTCTGGTCGTTGTGTCCCAGCAACTCCAGTATTGTATTCTGTCTTTCGTTGATCATGATTCCAGGGCCAGGGAAGCAGCACCGATAACCCCCACATCGGGGCCGATCTTCGAGACAACGATCTTAAAAGGATCGAAAATCATATTACCGGCATATTTATAAAAGGTTCTTTTAATCTGGTTAAGATAGAAATCGCCCCAACTCATTAATCCTCCGCCCAGCACGATCAAAGGTGGATTTAAGGCCTGGAAGATGTTGTAAATGCCAATCCCTACATACCGGGCGCTATCCAGGATGATTTCCATTGACAACGGATCTTCCTGGTCCAGTCCCTGTTTGAGTAATTTGCCATCCACACTGGCAAAATCAAAAGAAGGAGGAAGATCAAGTGTGGAGGTCATGCCTGCTTCTAGTTTTTGCCTGAACAAATGGGGAAGTGCCATACCGCAGGCGCAGGCCATTAAGCAACCCCGGTTTCCACAGGTACAAATGAGGCTGCTTTCGGGCTCAACGATCGTGTGGCCAAATTCTCCGGCCGTACCCGTCATTCCCCTGTAAAGTTTATTGTTAAGGATAATACCTGCCCCGATCCCTGTGCTGATGGTAAGGAATACCATGCTGTCAAATCCTTTGCCGGCACCGAACTTAAATTCTCCGAATGCCTGGGCATTGGCATCGTTATCCAGGATCACAGGAATTTGGAAATTGGCTTGTACTGCATTCCTGAGGGCGTAATTTTTGTACCCTTTCAGGTTGGATGTGGTAATTATAACGCCATCCCTGAAACGGATATGTCCGGCACAGCCAATTCCAATGCCGAGCAGGTCAGATTCCTGCAGTCCGTTATGCCTGATGAGCCGTTTAATGGTATAGGTGACCTGATCAACCATGAGGCATTCCGGCTTATCCACATGGTCACATTCGATACATTTATCAATGATCTCGCCGGTTTCCGTTATGAGGGCTGTAGACAACTTGGTACCACCGATGTCAACACCGCAAAGTAGTTTACCCATGTTTTGATATTATAGTGAATGTTCGGTACGTGCAATAATGTCATCTTGCGTGTCAGGTGACAAGGTAGTGAAAAAGGCCGAATATCCGGCCACCCGAACAATGAGATCGCGGTGGTTTTCCGGATCGCGTTTGGCGGCCAGCAAGGTTTCCCTCGATACAATATTGTATTGCACATGCCATCCCTTCAGATCAGTAAAAAAAGTATGGAGTATGGAGATAAGCTTCATTTTATCGGGATCGGTCTTCAAGGATGCGGGGGAAAGTTTCTGGTTAAGAAGCACCCCGCCCATGATTTTTGATGTGGGCAATTTTGCCACGGATTTAAATACCGCTGTGGGGCCATTGACATCGGTTCCCGATGTGGGAGAGCTTCCCTCGGCGACAGGCGTAAAGGCCTTTCTGCCATCGGGAGTGGCTGGTACCACTGAACCATTCGGTACGTTGGCCGAAATGCTTGAAGTACCTGCATAATAGCGGCATCCTATTGGTCCCCTGTTATGCCGGGTTGTATGGTACTGATCGAGTTCGTTTATAAATTGCAGGTACGCATCTTTCAGCAGGAGGTCTACATAATCATCATCATTACCATATTTAGGTGCGAAATTGAGCAGCAGGTAACGGATCTTTTCCGCTTCCTTTCCTTCAAAATCGCTTTCAATGGCATCAAGGAGCTGCTTTTTTGAGATCCTTTGTTCCTCAAAAACCAGTTTTTTGATGGCTGCCATAGAATTACCAAGATTGGCAATCCCTACCTGCAATCCTGAAATAAAATCGTATTTAGAACCGCCTTCCTTGATGGTTTTTCCACGGCTGATGCAACTGTCCACAAAAGCAGAACAAAGAATATCCGGTACATATTCTTCAATGGCCGTGTCAACAGCCGTATCAATTTCAATGGTTTTGCGGGCATAATATTTGATCTGATGACTCCATGCTTTGAAAAGATCCTCAAAAGAACCGAAATCAAGAAAATGTCCCAGACCCTCATAAAATGTTTTGCCCGACGTCTTATCCAGGCCATCATACAAACTGGCAAGGAAAACGCGCATCATATTCAGAAAACTCATGCCGGTGCAGCGGTATCCCCATTTACCGGGAACCGCAATTTCAATACATCCGATGGCTGAATATTGCCATGCATCGGATGGCTCTACCCCTAGTTTGATCAGCTCCGGGATCACAATCTCGTCATTGTTGAAGGCCGGCATGCCAAATCCTTTTTCAATTACCTTCATGCATTCCATCATAAAGGGCTTGCTTATATTCTTATGAAAACGTACGGAAAGATTGGGCTGGGTTAGCTTCATATTACCAACAGAACGCAGGATAAGGTAACTTAATTCATTTACCGCATCGGATCCGTCTTCTTTTGTTCCACCGATTGTTACATTCTGATACAAAGGACCCCCGGCTGAAAAACGGGTATGTGACCAGGGGCGGATCTTATTTATTGAAAGTAGCCTGATCCATGTATTTTCAAGCAATTCTGTAGCGGATTCTTCCGTAACCAAGCCTTTCAGTTTATCATTCCTGTAGAACGGAAGAAGATACTGGTCAAGACGGCCCAGGGATACAGAATGACCATTGCTTTCTATTTGAAGCACAAGTTGTACAAAATAAACAAGCTGCAGGGCCTGGTAAAAACTATCGGGCGGATATTCGGAAATATGGTCGCAATTATGGCTGATCAGCTCCAATTCCTTTTTCCGTAGTTTATTCGTTTCTTTCTCAGCCAAAGACCAGGCCAAATGCTTATATCGCCTGATAAAATGCTGAAATGACCGGATGCTGATGGTAAGTGCAGTATAAAAATGATCCTTGCGGACGCCTTTTTGATCGCTTCTGTCAACCAGGAGGTGAAAACCATGAATTTCTTTAATATATCCGCCCAAACCGATAGCAAGGATCCTGGGCATATCCACGGCAATGTGTGCATCTCCGGAGGTTAGATTCCCGGTTGCCTTGATGATGGATGCATCCTGGAGGTCACGTAGTTCCTGCGACATGAGTGCCCTGCCCTTATCATACAATACCCTGCCTTTCCACCATCCCGACAGGGCAAGCAGTTCCTGCTTGTCTGCCTCGGCAATAAAAAAGGCATCCCCGGGCCTTTTATCCAGTTCATCCATTTCTTTGGGCAGCCAGTCAATGGCATATTCAGGAAATATAGGGGCGGCCCTGAGCCTTGAGGACTGGTTTCCAACGATCAGGTCTCCCTCATCCATGAAAATGGTCATTTCTTCAAGGGTTTTTTGAAGGGCCAGTGCCCGTTTGATGATCACAGGCTGATCTTCGTGTTCCTGGTAAGCGATCGTATAAAACCTTGCTCTTTCAGCACATACTGTAGGCTTCGTGCTGAGTACCTTTTCCCTGAGCCGGACGATTCTTTCCGTGATGCGGCCTGGAAGACCGGAGTGCAGATCAGCCTCCGGTTTTGACTGTAAATCCTTTATTTCGGGCATAATCGACATAATTATTTAAACCGGCCTCATCAACCGGCTTCTTTTTTCCAAATATATATTCCATTCCCAGCATAGCGTATTTTTCGGTTCCCAGTGTATGGTACGGAAGAAAATGTATTTCACGGATATGATGCAGCGAATGGATGAAATCCACTATTGCCTCCATCTCTTCCCATGAGTGATTGAAATCGGGTATTACCGGTATGCGGGCGATTATATTTTCCTTTTTTTCAACTAGTTGCTTCAGGTTGGTGTTCACCAGATGAAGGTTACCGCCGGTATACTGTTTGAATTTTTCCCCATCGGTATGTTTTACATCCACTAAAAAAGTACCTACAAGTCCCAGGCATCTTTCCACACGCGGCCATTCTACATGAAGGGACGTTTCAATGGCAACATCCAGGTTCTTATTTTTTAAAAGTGACAGCAGTTCAACCAGGTTTTCTCCCTGGGAAAGAGGCTCGCCTCCCGACAAAGTCACCCCGCCCTCACTATGCTGATAAAAAGGAAGGTCTTTTTCGATTTCGTCTATTAACTCGGCGGTTGACTTTTCCTCTCCTGAAACCTGTATGGCCCGGGTCGGGCAGACATTTCTATAAAAATCGAAGGAAGCCGGGTGAAGTTTGTGAATTAGCCTGGCAATACGCTTAGCAGTGGGTTCAGTTACGAGACAGTCACCAAAAGATTTGCATTTTCGCCGGTCATACAGGATGCTGCAGTCAAACGACTGGCTTTCGGGATTGCAGCACCAGGCACACTGCAGCGGGCATCCTTTATAAAAGATCATGGTTCTGATCCCGTTTCCGTCATGCGTGGAAAATCGCTGTATATTGAAAATCATGATTACTAAAGTGCGAAATGTTGACCCGAATATTCGTCTCAAATGTAAATCATTTCATAACAAATACAAAAAAATTATAAATGAAAGTAAAAATAATTTCGAATGAAGATTAATTATGTCCAGCAAAAAAGATTTCTCGTATTAACAGGAATTAATTGTACCTTTGATCGATATTTTCAATTTAAGAATGTGCTTATCAGGAACTGTCTTCGGGTGGTAGCCGGGAAAGGCATATAAAATTAATTACGTATAACTATAAATATGAGCAGATCACAGGAAACTTATAACAAAAAGGAAGTAAGAAACAAAAAGGAAAAGAAAAGAAAAGACAAGGAGAAGAAAAGACTGGACAGAAAAGAAAATGCCCAGGAGGGGAAAAGCTTCGATGATATGATCGCCTACGTGGATGAAAACGGAAGATTATCTTCCACTCCGCCCGATCCACTCATGAGAAGAAAAGTGAACGCTGAAGATATTGCAGTCAGTGTACCGAGAAACAGTTCCGAAGCCCCTGAAAATACCGTTCGAAGGGGAATCGTTTCATTTTTCAATGAATCAAAGGGTTACGGTTTTATCAGGGACCTCGAAAACCAGCAGAGTGTATTTGTTCACATTAACGACTTTGTGGATTCAGTTGGCGAGCAAAACCGGGTGACCTTTGAAGTAGAGATGGGCCACAAAGGACCTCGTGCCGTAAATGTTAAACTCGACAAGTAGTTTTTCTACACCAGAACAGCCTCGAGGCTGATCGTTACGTTAAGCGCTTTCGAAACAGGACAGTTGGATTTTGTAGCTGCCGCAATTTTCGCAAATTCTTCTTTACCAATTCCCGGAACTTTCGCTTTCACCACAAGATGTGAGGTAGTGATTGTGCCGTTATCAACAGTAACTGTAGCGGATGCTTCGACTTGTTCAGACCTAAAGCCGGCTTTTTCGAGATCAGCGCTGAGTGCCATGCTGTAACATCCGGCATGGGCAGCAGCAATCAATTCTTCCGGGTTCGTACCTCCTTTACCATCCACAAAACGGGAGGTAAAAGTATAGGGCATATTACCAAAAAATTTTGTTGTTGAATTCATGATGCCTGAGCCTTCTTTCAGGGTTCCTTTCCAGGTTGCATTTGCTGTACTTTTCATTGTATGATTTTATGGTTATTATAAGATGTTATCATAAGGTAACAAAGCGATGCTGCTATTGGTTCAAAGATTAATTCATTTATAAGTGGCATTTTATCTCGCAGATTCACGCAGATTTCGCAGATTAATGCTCGCGTTGCTCGCATGGAAATTTTGAGTATTCATACATTATGTGATGTTTAAGTCATTTTATGTTTTTTTCTCTGAAACCCTTCAATCGAATGCAATGAGATTCTCTGCGCCCTCAATAGATCCGTTAAACTCCATAATCTCTGCTCAACTCTGCGATATCCTTTGGGCCATCTCACAGTTACCAGAGATTATTCAATCACTTCCACATAATCCAGCTCCTTGCCATATGTCTCCTCTGTTTTGAAAGCCGACCACAATGCAATGCTGATAAAAATAACACCCACGATAACACCCGACCACCATAATCCTGTTACCGGTGTGAGCGCTCCCAGTAAATAAGCAATCAGGATGGTTCCTCCCCGCACAAAATTCGGAGCAGTGGTTGTAACCGTTGCCCGGATATTCGTTCCGAACTGTTCGGATGCGGCGGCCACGAATATTGCCCATAATCCGCCCATGGGGATGCCCAGCAGGAGCAATACCGAATAGAACATCATGGGAGTAGCTCCTGTAAGTGAAAAATAAACTGCTGTAAGCACGGAAATGCTCATGATGGCCAGGAATATGGCTTTTTTACGGGATCTGAATCTGAGTGAAAGATATCCGAATAAAAAGCTGCCCAGGGATGCACCGATATAATGCACCATTACAGACGTGGATCCTTTAACAGTTCCGGTAAGAGCCAGTGCATCCTTTGCAAATGACGGGGCGTTGATGGCAAGCACGCTGACAGTATACCAGGTAGGCAAGGCCAGCAATGTGCAAAAGGCAAATTTTTTAAAACGTTTTACATTTGTAAACAGGGCCAGGAAATTACCCTTGCTAACGGCCTGTGCCCTTGTTTTTTCATACATGCCCGATTCATAAACTGCAATGCGAAGCAAGAGTAATAACAGTCCCAGTGCACCACCTGTGAAGTAGGCTGTTCTCCAGCTAAATCGCTCCGCAACGAAAAAGGCAAATACTGCGCCAACGATGCCTATTCCTGACACAATGCTTGCACCGAGGCCTCTTTTTTCCTTTGACATGATTTCGGATACCATGGTAACGCCTAATCCGAATTCACCCGCCAGCCCAAATCCTGCCACAAACCTGAGCCATGCATACTGATTTACACTGGTTATAAAGCCATTGGCAAGGTTGGCGAGGGAATACAGTAGGATGGTCATGAACAGGATTGACAGACGACCCTTTTTATCTCCCAGGATGCCCCATACAATGCCGCCCATCAGCATGCCTGCCATCTGCATGCTGAGTATAAAATTTCCCTTGCTGAACAATTCAGTCTGCGGCAGCCCGAGGTCGGTAAGGCTCGGATTCTTGACTATGCCAAAGAGAATGAGATCGTAAATATCGACAAAGTAACCCAGGGCGGCTACGACAACAATTACATTCAAAAGCCTTGGCGACAATGAATCCTTCATATATCCCCAAAGTTAAATAATTGAATGATTGCAAATACAAAAATGGATAGGAAATACTTGCCTTCTCATTCATAATGAAGAGAGCGGGCCGGGTCCGTGCGGGCAGCATTTAAGGTTTGCCAGCTTACCGTAATTGCAAGCATCACGGCAATCAGCAATCCTCCAAACAGCAAAAACAGGATTCCGGGCTGCACATGCTCGGGGAAAATGGACAAATATCCTTTTCCCACCATATACGATACGGGAGATGCCAGGGCTATGGCAAAAAGTGTCTGCATGATCAGGCCTTTTGAATATCTGAACATGATACCGATGATGTTTGCCCCGAATACTTTCCTTATGCCGATGGCTTTCCGGTTTCGCTGGGCCACAAAGACCGAGAGGCCAAAAATTCCGATCAGTGAATTAATGATCGTGAGCAGGAAAAATATATGCATCAGCCGGCTTGCGGCAACGTAAGACTGCGCTTCTTTTGTGCCCAAAATGACATCATCATGATATTTTATTTCCACCGGGTAATCGGGATTGAATTTTTGAAGCGTAGTCCTGATATACTGATGAATAGCCTCCTTATTTCCGGGTTTTACCCGGATAATAAGGTATTCATTAACTTCCCTGCTATAGGTGATCAATAGCGCCATTTTATCCACGATGGGCGGAATAGCCATGTAATCATCCGTTACACCTACAATTGTATATTGCTTTCCCCTGATCATCACCTGTTTATTTAACGGATCGGTATAGCCCAGTTCAGCTGCTGTCCGGTCATTGATTACAACTGCCTGTTCTTTATCCGAAGGGTATTCGTCGGACAGGAACCGCCCGGCTTTTCAATTTGATCCTGTAAACATCCAAATAGTCCGGTGCAAAGTAAAAATCCGTGACCAGGATTTTATTGTCCTTTTCCTTCCAATCCATGGTAAGATTGTATCCCATGGTAGGCAGGTTAGAACCCCAGGAAACAGCCTCTATTGCTGAATTTTTCAACAGTTCATCCTTCACCTTGTGGAGATCACCCCAGGGATAACCTTTAATACAGATCACGTTTTCTGAATCAAACTTTTTAAGGTCTATGTTGTTTAAGTAAAAACTCTGTTTATCCATGATCATGATAACCTGGATAAAAACAACCGCCAGCAACAGTTGCAGTGTGGTAAGGATCCTGCGGGAATACGATCTGGAATGACCGGCTGTCATTTCCGGTTTCATAAGGGTAACCGGCTTCACGGATGAATATCGTATTGCAGGGTATATACCGGATAATACATTGATAATGAAGAACAAGGCAAGACCTGCCAGTATAAAGTTCTTGTCGCTGGTCAGTTGAAGGTTGGTATACATTTTTGAATTAAACCAGGGAAGGACTAATTTTATCAGGATGATGGCCAGGTTAAAGCTGATGAGTGTGGACAGCAGGGTATCTGTAAAAAGCTGGACCAGGATGTGTTTCCTCCGGGCGCCATTCACCTTCCGGATGCCCGTTTCCTTCGTTCTCATGGAGAAAAGTATGGTAGACAGGTTGATATAGTTAAGGCATGAGATAAGAATAACAAACAGGCCACCCAGTAGGAAAACAAGCAGTTTTCCCTTTGTATTTTCAAATGTTCCGTTGAAATGGATTTCCTTTAGCGGCAGGAGAAAGGCGGCAATATTATCTATCGGAACAGGTATTTTATAGTTCTTAAGAATCTTTTCATTTAGAAAAGCCACGTTGGTGCCCGGTCTCAGTAAAACAAAAGCATTATAGGCAGTTGAATTGTATTCCTGGTATTTCCAGAAGCCAAATCTTTTTGAAAATGAAAACGGAATAAAAAAATCAGCTTTCACAGTGGTGTTGGAAGGAAGATCCTTGAATATCCCGCTTACCGTAAAATCAACCTGTTCTCCCTCGCAATTGATGCGCAGGCTCTTTCCTATGGGATTGTCCCTGCCAAAATACCGGTCTGCGGCTTGTTTTGAAATAACAATACTCTGGGGGTCTCCGGATGGGGATCCATCGATAAAGGGAATTGTGAAGATTTTGAAGAACATGGAATCCACAAATGATATGTCATCTTCAATAAACAGGTTTTCACCTGCTCTAACAGTGGTTGAATATACCCTTGTAATTGTTCGTGCCTCCACTTCCGGAAACAGGGCCTGTATCGCTTCACCCTCCGGGCCAAAGGAATTCGGAATGAATTGAAGATCTCCGAAACTGCCTTTCAGGTAAATGGCGGCAATCCTGTTCGATTTCTCATGGATCTTTTCATATGAAAGTTCATGTTGTGCATAGGCAATGGCAATCACGGCTGAAGCCAGTCCGAGAGTAAGGCCCAGTATGTTGATGACCGAAATGATCCTGTTTTTTAAGAAGTTTCTCCAGGCTGTAATCAGATAGTGCAAAAACATGGCGATAATTTTTAAAGTAGTGTTGGTATGGGATAAACAAGGTTTATGCCACTGTATTTAACAAACAATAAATCAGAATTATACACAATATTCCGGACGATGTTTATGAATTAAGTGTACCATTCTGATACACCCGGTGTATGTTACTGGAACATATTTCGTATTTTTATCATGAATTGGCAATTATCTGAATAACTCCTTCATGTCAAAATCCGCCGGGCATATTCTTATCGTGGATGACAATGTCAGCGTATTGAATTCGCTTGATTTGTTTCTCAAATACCAGTTTGAGAAAATCAGCATACTTCGAAATCCAAACCAGATCATCAGTTTTCTTCAAAAGGAACTGCCGGATGTGATCGTCCTTGATATGAATTTTGCTGCCGGCATCAATACCGGAAATGAAGGAATATTCTGGCTGCACACCATCCTGGAAGCAGACCCCGACGGGGTGGTAGTTTTTATCACTGCCTATGGTGACATTGAACTGGCTATCCGGGCAATTAAGGAAGGGGCTGTTGATTTTATAGTGAAGCCGTGGGATAACAATAAGTTGCTTGCCACCCTGCAATCGGCCATGAAGCTCAGAAATTCGAAAAAGCAGGTCAGGCATTTACAGCTAAGGGAAAAGCAGCTGAAGGAGGATATAAACCGGGGCTTTTCGGAAATAATAGGGACTTCACCTGTTATGGCTGAATTGCACAGGAACATTCAGAAAGTGGCCGGGACAACTGCGAGTGTTCTGCTTACAGGAGAAAACGGAACCGGAAAAGAATTGGTTGCGCGGGAGATTCACAGGCTCTCACAAAGAAGCAATCACGATTTCATCAGCGTGGACCTGGGGGCTTTATCTGAAACCCTTATTGAAAGTGAATTGTTTGGTCATATAAAGGGTGCATACACAGATGCCCGGGAAGACAGGATCGGACGATTTGAGATTGCCAACGGAGGTACTCTTTTCATGGACGAGATCAGCAACCTGGCCTTTTCCCTTCAGTCAAAATTGTTGAGTGCCATTGAACAGCGAAGCATAACACCCCTGGGATCAAACCGGAAGATCCCGGTGGACATTCGAATTATCAGCGCCACGAACAAGGATCTGGCAGGCGCAGGTAAAAAAGGGATTATTCCGTGAAGACCTGTTTTACAGGATTAATACAATTCAGATTGAAATTCCGCCCCTGCGCACCAGGGGGAATGATATACTTTTACTGGCAGAATATTACCTGAAAGAATTTTCCAGCCGGTATGACCGGAAGGGTATTCGCTTTTCAGGCGAGTCGATGGAAAAACTCAAGTCATATCCATGGCCGGGTAATGTCAGAGAACTTCGCCATACAATTGAAAAGTCGGTCATCCTGAGCGATTCAGGGAATATTCAGCCGGAGGACTTTGCATTTGGCCAGGAGGATCTTCATTTTGACCTGGCAATACCCAAAATGAAGCTTGAGGAAATGGAACAGAAAATGATCATGCTGTCGCTCAAAAACAACAACTGGAACATCGCCGAAGCTGCAAGGGAGCTCGGTATCGGAAGGCAAACGCTGTACCGGAAGATAGAGCGTTACGGGATTTAGGCTGCAGGCTGCAGGCTGTAGGCTATTAGGCTGTAGGTTGGATCGTCTTCGGTGTTCGATATTCGATGTTCCCCCGATGGATCGGGGCAGGCTTTGTTCAGTGTTTTTTGACTCAAAATAACACCGAACATCGAACACCCAACGCTGAACACCGAGGACAATTCCCTAAACTGCAGAACTGCAAAACTGCAGAACCGCATAACTTAAAAACATTATGATTCACAACCGTTTCTATATCATCACAGTCCTCCGGGTTATACTGATAGCCTTAACCTGCCTGGTTATTGCCTTTGCCGTGATTAAAAGGGCGGATTGGTATGTTGCCGTGAATTTCATCGTGCTGCTTGTGATCCAGGTTATTCTCCTGTTAAGATACATTAACCGGATTAACCGGGACCTTACTAATTTCTTTGGTGCCATTTCAAGCGACGATTCCTCCGTTGTTTATAAAAAAACAGCCTCCAGCCGTTCCTTCGAAATGTTGTACAGCCTGTTCGACCTGGTGAATGAGAAAATACAGCATCTGAAAATTGAAAATACGCAGAGATCCTTCTATTTGCAGCACCTGGTTGAAAACGCCGGAATTGGGATCATGTCTTTTAAATCGACTGGAGAAATTGATATTTTGAATCCTTCGGCCAGAATTCTCCTGAACATCCCCACCTCTAAAATTATCCGTCTTCTGGATGACCTGGACCAGGGGACCATGAGCCAGTTGAGACAATTGTTACCAGGAAGGCAGCACCTTATTCAATTCAGGCTGAATGAAGAATTAACTCCGTTGTCTGTGAGGGTGGGTGAATTTATAATACAGGGAGAAACAATCCGCCTGCTTACCTTTCAGAATATCAAGCATGAGCTGGAGGAAAATGAACTCGTTTCTTGGCAGAAGCTGATCAGGACGTTAACGCATGAGATTATGAATTCTGTGGGTCCCATCAGCTCTTCGATCAGGACGATCAAGTCTTTTTTCCGGGAGAATCCTGCAGAATCGGGTGATCAGTATATCCGGCTGACAGATGAGAAAATAACGGATACAGTGCGGGGACTTGATATTATTGATGAAAGGGCACAGGGTATGATGGAATTCGTTGACAAATTCCGCAGCCTGACAATCATGCCCACTTTACATCTGGTTGAAATAAAGGTAATGGATCTCCTCCAGGGGATCAGACTACTTTTCGCTGCGGAAACGAATAAACGCCTCATTAAACTCTCGGTGCGCGTTGATCCGGAATCACTTGCTGTAACTGCTGACAAACAGTTAATTGAGCAGGTACTCATCAACCTGGTGATGAATTCCATTCAGGCCCTAGATGATCAGGAAAACAAACAGATAATCATGGCATCCTTCACGGATTATGCCGGCCGGGTGTTGATCCAGGTATCTGACAATGGCAGCGGGATCAGTGAAGAGATCAGGGATAAGATATTTGTTCCCTTTTTTACCACCCGTGAAAAGGGATCAGGAATCGGATTGAGCCTTTCCCGGCAAATTATGAGGATGCACAGGGGAATGATCAGTTATAAGTCCTCTCCCGGTAAGGAAACCGTTTTTTCGCTTGTTTTTTAATCCAGCCACACCACTTTTTGATCAGACTGGTGCGGGCGGCCGATAATATCCCTGTATAAATCCGGGCGCCTGGCTTTCATATACCTGTAACCACCGGACATAGTGAGCTTTTCAGGCGTGAGCACAGATGAAACCATATCATCCCCCAATTTGCGGCATTCCGCCAGGATATCACCAAACGGGTCAAGGATCATCGAGCAGCCATTTTTCAACTGATCGTCATCCATTCCAATGGCATTGCAAAATACCACATATACTCCATTGTCGTAGGCACGTGAAGGCAGCCATTTCATGAGCCATGCCCGTCCTTTCAAACCATCGAATTCCAGTCGCAGTGATGTAGGATCATTTTCCCTGTTCTCCCAGAGTATTGGATCAACAAATCCTGCGCCCGGGCGGGTGGACGGCGTGCACATGGTTACATGCGGCATGAACAGGATCTCTGCTCCCAGCAGTGCAGTAGCTCTTACGTTTTCAATCACATTGTTGTCATAGCATATGAGGATACCACATTTCCAGCCATGCAATTCAAAAACACAGTATTCGTTTCCCGGTGTAAGATAGGGATTGATAAACGGATGAAGTTTACGGAACCTTGCAACCAGTCCTGTTTTATCCACGCATATATACGTTTTATAAAGATTGTCATTCCTGTCTTTCTCAAACAATCCGGCCAGTATGGTGATATTGTCAGCAGCTGCAATGCCTGCAAGCCTGGCGAGGCTTGGTCCTCCAGGAAGAAATTCAGCCAGTTCCATCATCTGGGCTTTCGAAAGATGCCTGGCAAAAGTATAACCGGTTACGGAACATTCATGAAATGCGACAACGTTTGATCCTTCGAGTGTGGCTTTATGTGATATTGTTTCAATAACCGACAGGTTGTAATTTTTATCGCCGTTCCTGTGCTCAAACTGGGCTGTTGATACTTTTAATTTATCCTTCATTTGATAGAGATTGAGTAATTTCGGGTATTAAGAATAAAACCTTCATTGCAAAGTTGCATTTTTTTCAACAAAGCCATTTGAACCGGTAAAAAAAGTTAATTTTAGTGCGTTTGATACCGGTTGGTATATACTGATAGTAAAATGCAAATCAAGAAAGAATTGACCTGATCATGAATAAATTCGATTTTGCACACCTGGAAAATAAGGTTTGCGTGATCACCGGGGGTGCCGGTGTTTTGGGCAGATCTGTCTGTGAGGCACTTGTTTCGGCCGGAATAAAAACTGCAATTCTGGATATTGATCCTGCCGCCGCAAATGATCTGGCCAAGGATCTGTCAAGCCGGTCAGGGACCTTTTGCATGGGTGTGCAGGGAAACGTGCTTGATAAGGAATCCCTGCAGGGAGCTCTGGATCAGATCAATAAACATTTTGGAGAGGTTGATTTTCTCATTAACGGCGCAGGAGGGAATTCTCCGGCCGCTACAACCCGGGTGGAACAGATGACGGCCAATCCTGAATCATGGGAGGACACTTTTTTTGGTTTACCTATAGAAGGTTTTAACAGGGTTTTCGCCCTGAATTTTACCGGTACACTGCTGCCGACCCAGGTTTTTGCTCAGCAAATGGCGGGGCGGGGAAGGGGTGTGGTGCTGAACATATCCTCCATGAATTCATTCCGCCCCCTGACAAAAATCCCTGCATATTCGGCAGCGAAGGCTTCTGTGAACAATTTCACACAGTGGCTTGCTGTTCACCTTGCAAAGACCGGAGTACGGGTGAATGCCATTGCACCGGGATTCTTTCTGACCCAGCAAAACAGGTTTCTGCTTATTGATGAAAAGACAGGAATGCCCACTCCCAGGGGCCAGAAAATCATGGCGACAACACCCGTAGGAAAATACGGTGAACCGCAGGACTTGCAGGGTGCCGTTCTGTTTTTACTGTCGGACCTGTCATCATTTATAACCGGTGTGGTGTTGCCGGTGGATGGCGGTTATAGTGCATATGGCGGAGTTTAAAATTTATTTGATCCTATGATTTATTTTCAGGATGGTTCGGAAAATACCTCCCTTTCAAACGGTAAGATAAGGGATGGCCTGTTTACAGCACTGGATAAGCTGGGCAGGCGAAACAAGGTACTTGCTGTGCCTCCTGATTTTACGCGTTTTCATTCGCGTGCGGGAGACCTTACGACCCTTATCCATGATTATTACAGGGAAAAACTGACCGATGTACTTCCTGCTTTGGGAACACATACACCCATGACCCCGGAGCAGCTGGATTCAATGTATCCCGGTGTACCGCATGAATTGTTCCGGATTCACGACTGGCGTAAGGATGTATTGACCATTGGGAGGGTACCGGGAGAGTTTGTTTCAGGTATAACCGGAGGAGCTCTTAGCTACGACTGGCCTGCCCAATTGAACAAGCTGATATACCAGGGTGGACATGATCTGATCTTATCGGTTGGGCAGGTGGTTCCCCATGAGGTGATCGGCATGGCCAATTACAATAAAAATCTTTTTGTGGGAACCGGGGGTGCTGAAGGCATCAATAAAAGCCATTTTCTGGGTGCCGTGTATGGTATGGAAAAACTCATGGGCCATGCGGATAACCCGGTCCGCCAGCTGTTGAATTATGCTTCTGATCATTTTATCAAGCATCTCCCTGTCATCTATGTGCTTACTGTAATAGGCCGTGATGACAGCGGCAGGCTTGTTATGCGGGGACTCTTTATCGGGGATGATGAACAGGTTTTTCTGAGGGCAGCAGAACTCTCTGCAAGGGTGAATTTCGATATTCTGGAGGAACCATTGAAAAAAGTGGTTGTATTTCTTGATCCTGCTGAGTTTAAAAGCACCTGGCTTGGAAATAAAAGCATATACCGCACCCGGATGGCCATTGCAGATGCAGGGGAACTCATTGTTCTGGCTCCAGGGGTGAAGGAATTCGGCGAAGACAGGGAAATTGACCGGTTGATCCGGAAGTTCGGTTACAGGGGTACTCCGGCCACACTTGAGACTCTGAAAAGCGATCCGGAACTGGAAGGCAACCTGAGTGCCGCTGCTCACCTGATCCATGGCAGTTCGGAGGACCGGTTTTCAATTACATATTGCCCGGGACATCTGACCCGAACCGAAATCGAATCGGTGAATTTCAGATACGCAAACTGCAGGGAAATGATGGCAAAATACAGACCGGAGACATTAAAAGAAGGGAAGAATATCCTGCCAGACGGAGAAGAATTGTTTTTTATTTCCAACCCGGCGTTGGGATTGTGGGCTTGGCGGGGGAAGATTTGATGATTTGATGATTTGAAGATTTGAAAATGAGCTGGCGCACCTGACTGCACGACTGCACGACTGCACGACTTTGACCGCAGAACCGCACAGCTGCAAAGTTTTTTAAATTAGCACATTAGCACATTAGCACATTAGCATATTAGCACATTAGCACATTAGCATAATGAATAAAAACCTGACAACTCCTTCCCAGGCCCTCGGCCAGTATCGCTGGACGATTTGCGCTCTCGTTTTTTATGCCACCACTGTAAATTACTTTGACCGGAATGTTTTAGGACTTTTAAGACCCATGCTGGCTGAAGCCGGAGTTTTCGGAGCGGACAAAGCCGACCAGGAGCTTTATTACTCTTATGTTGTAATGAGCTTTCAAATCTCTTATGCCCTGGGTATGTTATTGGCCGGAAGATTAATTGACAGGTTCGGAACGAAGCGTGGCTATGCGTTTTCATTGCTGGGATGGAGCCTTGCTGCCATCGGACATGCTTTCGCCCACAATGCTTTCACATTTGGAGCGTGGCGGGCTGCATTGGGTTTCACTGAATCCGGTAATTTTCCGGCCGCCAATAAAACCATTGCTGAATGGTTTCCAAAAAAAGAAAGAGCCTATGCCACAGGTATTTATAATTCAGGCACGAATATTGGCGCCATTTTAACGCCTCTGTTTGTACCCTGGATGGCAGGGAAATGGGGGTGGGAGTGGGCTTTTATCTTTGTCGGTGTTATTGGATTAACATGGCTTTACTTCTGGTTTCGCACCTACGCTTCACCTGAACAGAAATTAAAAGCCGGCATTTTATCCCAGGCTGAATATGACTATATACATAGTGATAAAGATGAAAAAGCGGAATCGACAGAAGCGCCTCAGAAAGTTTCCTGGTTGAGGCTGTTAACCTATCGGCAGACCTGGTCATTTTTTGTAGGCAAATTCCTGACTGACCCGGTTTGGTGGTTTTATCTTTTTTGGCTTCCTGCATTTCTGAGTGGTGAAAATGCCAGGAAAATTCAGGATTTTATGAGTTCAAATGAAACCTACTCTGGCAATCAAAATGATATCCCGGGCATTATCAGCTGGCCACTGGCAGTAGCCGTGGTATATTCAATATCAACTCTTGGATCAATCTATGGAGGGTGGCTTCCAAAAAAACTGATCAACAATGGGATGCTTACTTTTAAGGCAAGAAAACTATCAATGTTATTTTATGCTTTGTTTCCGTTGACAGTTTTGCTGGCCAGTTGGTTAGGCCGGTTTAACACATGGTATGCAGTGTTAACAATTGGAATTGCCTGTGCCGCTCACCAGGCCTGGTCCGCAAATATATTCACAACCGTATCGGACATGTTTCCCAAGAAGGCTGTAGCTTCTGTCACCGGAATTGGAGGTATGTCAGGATCAGCAGGCGGTATTCTTGTGGCTCAGGCTGCCGGCCTCCTTTTAAAGCATTATGCCGCAATCAATAAGGTTCACATAGGTTACAGCGTACTATTTATCTATTGTGGACTAGCCTATTTATTGGCATGGATGATTATGCATTTTCTTGTTCCCAGATTAAAACGGGTTGAGGACTTATGAAACAATTTTTGGATCAGAATTTTCTGTTGGATACCAGGACTGCGGAATACCTGTATAATGAGCATGCGGCCCGGATGCCGGTCATTGATTACCATTGCCATTTGTCGCCCGCTGTAATGGCCGCCAATAATAATTTTGAAAATATCACCCATGCCTGGTTATACGGCGACCATTACAAATGGCGTGCAATGCGGGCAAACGGAGTCGCCGAAAAGTACTGTACCGGCCTTGCCTCCGACGTGGAGAAATTTGAAAAATGGGCGGAAACAGTGCCGTATACGCTGCGGAATCCATTGTTCCACTGGACGCACCTGGAACTTAACCGGTATTTCGGCATCCGTGAATTGCTGAATCCGGGATCAGCGCAAAAAATATATGAGGAAGCATCTGCCATGCTGCAAATGGATGAATTTCGACCGTCCGGACTACTTCACAGGATGAATGTAGAAATTGTCTGCACCACAGATGATCCGGTAGACAGCCTGGAACACCATGTGAATCTGAAAAAGACAGAAACCAGGGTAAGGGTCCTCCCCACGTGGAGACCTGACAAATTACTTGCTGTTCAGGATCCTGTTGGTTTTAATAATTACATCGATGCCCTCAGCCAGGCATCAGGCCTGGAGATAAATAATTATCAGCTTCTCCTCGATGCACTGGAAAAGCGGCATGTCTTTTTCCATGCACAGGGTTGCCGGTTATCGGATCATGGAATTGAACATTTCTATGCATCCGACTATACTGACCGTGATATACGGGTCTTTTTTGACAGGCTGCGCAACGGGGAAAACCTGGACCGCTCTGAAACCGAAATGTTCAGATCAGCTATCTTATACGAGCTGGCAGTGATGGATCATCAGAAGGGATGGACCCAGCAGTTTCACATCGGTGCCTTGCGCAACAATAATGCCCGCATGTTTCACGAGAACGGACCTGATTCGGGATATGATTCCATCGGCGATTTTCAGGTGGCCATACCCATGGCCAGGTTTCTTAACCGGCTTGAAGCAAACGGAAAGCTTGCTAAAACAATTATATACAACCTCAATCCTGCCGATAATGAAGTGGTGGCCACAATGGCCGGCAACTTCCAGGACGGCTCTGTACCGGGCAAAATTCAATGGGGATCATCGTGGTGGTTCCTTGATCAGAAGGATGGGATTGAAAAGCAGCTCAACGGACTTTCCAACCTGGGATTGCTGAGCAGGTTTGTCGGTATGCTCACTGATTCCAGAAGTTTTTTGTCATATCCCCGTCATGAATATTTCCGGAGGATACTCTGCAACCTGCTTGGAAATGATGTGGAAAAAGGCGAAATTCCAAACGATGAAAAACTGCTGGGACAGATGGTGGAAAACATTTGTTATTACAATGCAAAAAATTATTTTAAATTTTGAATCGATTATTTTTAATCATATGAATATCAATTATATGTTTTGGTTAGCTGTTTTTGCAGGAACTGCTGTACAGGCGCAGCAGAATGAATGGGAAAACCTGTTCAACGGCAAAAACCCGAAAAACTGGAATAAACTGGGTGGTACGGCCACTTATGTTCCGGAAGAGGGAGGTATTACAGGCATAACGGTCCTTAACTCTCCCAATACTTTTTTGGCAACTGCAAAGGAATATACAAACTTTGTGCTTGAATTTGAAACCAATATGGATGAAGGGTTGAATTCCGGCGTTCAGATCCGCAGTCACAGCAAGCCCGATTTTGAAAACGGAAGGGTGCATGGCCTGCAGGTAGAAATTGAGGATTCGAAACGCGCCTGGGCGGGCGGCATATATGATGAGGCCCGCAAAGGATGGAGATATCCGCTTGAATACAATGCCGCTGCTAAAACTGCATTTAAAAAAGGGCAATGGAACCGGTACAGGGTAGTCGCCTTTGAAAATCACATTATGACCTGGGTCAATGATGTCCCTTGCTCGAACCTCCTGGAAGAAACGACAGAAACGGGATTTGTTGCTTTGCAGGTGCATTCCATTAATAACAGGGACCTGGAGGGTAAGAAAGTCCGTTGGCGTAATATCCGCATCAGGCCGGCCAATGCTGGTGATCTGGTGGGAGTGGCTGCGACTCAGATGAATGCACCCGAGATAAGTTATCTTAAAAACCAGCTGACCGACACTGAAAAGAAGCAAGGATGGAAGCTTCTCTGGGATGGATCCACCAACACAGGCTGGCGCGGGATCAAGTCGGATCATTTTCCTGAAAGGGGATGGAGCATGCAGGATGGAATCCTGAAGGTTGAAAAGTCGGGGGGCGCTGAATCAGCCAATGGCGGCGACATCGTAACAAAAAAACTGTACGGGAATTTCATCCTTGAATTGGATTTCAAAATCACTGAAGGCGCAAACAGCGGTATCAAGTACTTTGTGAACACGGAACTGAACAAGGGTGAGGGATCCGCCATTGGTTGCGAATTCCAGTTGCTGGATGATGTGAAACACCCCGATGCCATGCTGGGCGTGAATGGAAACCGCACTATGGGATCTTTATATGACCTGATTGCGGCCAACGGGCAATTTTTCAATCCTGACCTGCCTGTGGTGAAATATCTCAATGGAATTGGAAAGTGGAACCGCGCCCGCATTGTGGTGAACGGTTCGAAAGCAGAGCATTACCTGAATGGCTGCAAAATAGTGGAATATGAACGAGGCACCCAGGAATGGAGAGCGCTTGTAGCCTACAGCAAGTATAAGGACTGGCCGTCATTTGGCGAATTCAAAGAAGGAAACATTCTTCTGCAGGATCATGGGGATGAGGTTTCCTTTTGCAATATCAAGATCTTGGAATTACCCGAAAAATAACTATATATGAACAGCGAAAACACATCGAATTCCCGGCGTGACTTTATAAAAAAAGCAGGACTGGGAGCAGCAACGATCACACTGGGAGGCCTTGCTTTCCCGGCTTCATCTTATGCCCGTATCAGGGGGGCCAATGACCGGTTGAATATTGCAATGATCGGATGTTTCAGGCGGTTTAATGCGGTGATGGATACCATGCCTGCCTTGTCGGACGACCTGAATATTTCCTATGTATGCGATGTGGACCAAAAACGCATGTCGGACGGACAGGCCAAGGTAAACGAGAAACTGGGCTACCTGCCTAAAATGGAAGTAGATATCCGGAAAATTCTGCAGGATAAAAGTGTGGATGCCGTTTATCTTGCCATACCTGACCACTGGCATGCACCGGCAGCCTTTATGGCACTTCAGGCCGGCAAGCATGTTTACCTTGAAAAACCTTGCAGTCACAATCCGCGTGAGGGTGAACAGCTGATTGATTTCCAGAAAAAGTACAACCGGGTAGTGCAAATCGGTACACAACAGCGGTCGGCTCTGGAATCGCGCGAGATCATTAATGAAATACACAATGGGCTATTGGGCGAGACCTATCTTGGAGTAGCTTTCTATGTTAACAGCCGGGGAAGGGTTCCCGTGCCCCAGCCTGTTGCACCGCCTCCCACCCTGAATTGGGAATTATTCCAGGGACCCGCCCCAAGGGCACAGTACATGGATGTTTATTTCGATTACAACTGGCACTGGTTCTGGCAGTATGGCACAGGCGAAACGGGGAACAATGCAGTACATGAACTCGATATATGCCGCTGGGCTCTTGATGTAAAGTATCCGAAGCAGGTGATCGTAAATGCAGGCAAGCGTTCTTTTAAGGATGACGGATGGACTATGTATGATACAATGGATGCTTCCTTCATCTTTGATAACGGCAAAACGATCAAATGGGACGGGAAGAGCAGGAACAACTACAAGACCTATGGCCTCGACAGGGGAAGCATTATTTATGGCAGCACAGGTACAGCTATGATAACCCGTAACGGTTATCAGATCTATGACAGGGACGGAAAGCTTATAAGGGAAAGAAAGGCTGAAGAAGTGAGCCAGACCACCCAGGTTGGTGGAGCCGGATCCATGGATGGGCTGCATATAGGCAATTTCATCCAAACCATCCGGGGAACGGCAAAGGAACAGCACATGCCTGTTTCAGAAGGGGCCACCAGTACACTGCTTGGTCACCTTGCCAACATCTCATCGAGGGTGAATAACACGCCCCTTGAGATCAACACCGAAAACGGGCATATCCTGAATAATGACAATGCCATGAAGCTATGGCAGCGTGAGTATGAAAAAGGTTGGGAGCCCCGCCTGTGAAACTGAGATGATACAGCACCGGACATTTGCCAGCATGCATTCCGTGATGGATATGATCTTCCCGGAATTGACAGATCAGGCCGCAGATGCCTTGTTCAAAAAAATACAGTCGGAAGCTCATGTCCTTGAAAATCTGCTGAGCGATTATGATCCATGCGCAGAAACCTGTATTCTGAATGAAAAAGCACGGCATCAATGGGTGCCGGTTAGCGACAGACTTTGGGATATATTGACGGAATGCAGGCATTATCATGGTTTAACAAAGGGCTATTTTGATATCGGATCAGGATGGCATAAAAAAGCATTTTCAGGAACCACAGGTGCATCTGTTACAGGCGTGCGTCTGCTTGAAACAGATGAACCGCAAAGACGGATCAGGTTTGCTGCGCCTGAAATTGCCCTTGATTTTGGGGCTATTGGAAAAGGTTTGTTGCTGCGTGAAACGGATAAACTGCTAACACAAAACGGTGTGGAGAATTGCTTTATTTCATTCGGCGGAAGTTCCATCCTTACCCGGGGACACCATCCCCATGGAAATCACTGGCCGGTGGCTTTCAGATCTCCGTCGTACATGAATCCGGTATTTCTAATGAATGATGATTTTGCCTCTTTCAGCCAGGGAACACCCGATGGAATGAATGCAACCGCACATATTGTGAATCCGTATACGAACCAGACTGAAGGTAACTTCCGGGTTTCAGGTGTTCAGGCCGATTGCCCGGTAATTGCCGAAGTGTTTTCTACTGTTCTTATCCTTGCATTACCTGATGAAGCGGCGTTAATGACAGCCGGGTCCCGGCTGAAAAAGGCCTTTGTCACGGGCAGGGATAAAACCAGCCAACCTGTTAAAGAATTTTACTATGAATCATGAGCTAAGATCACGCAGGGAATTTGTTCGGAACATGGCACTTACCGGTTCAGTGGCTTTCCTGTCCTCATCTCCATGGATCAGATTATGGGGACAGGAAGAAAAAAATCGCACCGGAGCAAATGACCGCGTGCGGCTAGCCGTAATTGGCACTGGTTCGCGGGGCACAGAGCTGATTAACAATATGATCCCGGTTTTGAAAGACATCAATGTGGAAATCAGTGCGATTTGCGACAACTTTCCGCCACATCTCAACAGCGCACTGGAACTGTGCGGGAAAAACGGGATCAATCCGGTTCCCTATTCGGATTATACGCATCTCCTTGAAAAAGAAAAATATGATGGCGTGATCATTGCAGTTCCTCTCACCGGGCATGCGCAAATTGCAGTGGATTGCATGAGGGCAGGCATCCATGTTTTCTGCGAAAAGGCCATGGCACGCACACTGGATGATGTTAAGCTGATGTATGACACGTATTGTGAAACGGGAAGGATTCTCCAGATCGGACATCAACGCCTGTTTAATCCCATTTACCTCAGGGGAATTGAAAAAATCAGGAACGGGGAAATTGGCCAGATAGGCCAGATGCGTGGGTACTGGCATCGGAATAACAACTGGCGGAGACCGCTGCCCAACAATGACCAGAGCAGGGAAAAGCAGATAAACTGGCGTTTATACAAAGAACTTTCGGCCGGCTTGCTTACGGAACTGATGTCGCATCAGTTGCATGTTGCCAACTGGGCACTGAACAGGGTTCCTGTTTCTGTAATGGGAACAGGTAGCATCGTTTACTGGAAAGATGGAAGGACTGTAAATGACAACGTTGCATTGATTTACTCCTACGATAACGGCGTCAAGTTTATTTATGATTCAATGACCAGCAATGTTAAATACGGCCTTGAAGAGCAGATCATGGGAGATAAGGCCACCATTGAGTTCGAGGTTAACCGGAATTACGCCGAAACACCACCTCCGGTTCCCGGAATCCAACACCTGATCAATGATATAGAACACGACATTTTCGATAAGATCACGGTAGCTGGTTCCTCGTGGGTACCTGAACTTGCCTCTACCTATAAGGGTGAGCCCATTATTGAAGATCCCGATTTCCTCGATACACAGCTCGAGCTGGAAGGTTTTGCCCGTTTCATCCGTGAAGGCAGAATCCCAGAAAAAATGGTGCTTGATCCATATTATACCAGCATTTGGACACTTCTAGGTGAGCGGGCAATTGACACCGGATTGCAGCTAAGCATGCCCGAAAAATACCTGGTTTCCTGATTAACTTAATTAGATAAAAATGAAACCAATAACCATACATCCGCGCCGGGAGTTCATCATCTGGCTGATTGCATTTCTTTTTTCCAATCTTCTGAACGTATATGGCATTATTCATTATAAAACCAGCTGGATAGAACTAGTCACTCAATTGGGCTATGTTTTTATATTAAGCCTGCTTTTTTATTTTTTGGTTGCCTTGATCCGGCTGATAGTTGGCATTATCAGAAGAAGAAAATGAAGCTTGAGAAATATTCATTTGGCATGGGTGACCGTTTTGGGAAAGAGGGAACGGCGCAACTTCAGGCCATTCAGGAAATCAACAACCTGGGAATTGACGTGGTTCCCGTTTGGAACAAATCAAACCGCGAACATACTATTATAGGTTCATCACCGCCCATGGTAAGGAAGGAAGCCATTGATGCTGTTGCTACCTGCCGGTATGCGGGAAAATACTACACGGATGCTGACCATATCAATGCCAGCACAGTAGACCGGTTCATCGACAGTCATGATTTTTTCACCCTGGATGTGGCACAATTTATTGGGATTGACCCGGGTGATGAATCCACCGGCAGGTTCATCTCGCGTTACAGTAAATACCTGGGTGCATTGAAGATCCCCGGTATCGAACGCCCGTTTGAGGTTACGCGGCAATTCCTCGGGGGACTGGCAAAAAATTACCTTACAGCCATGGATGAAGTGCAAAAGATTTACAATCATCTGTGCTCGGTAAAAGGTGCAACTAATTTTGTGGCCGAGATTTCGGTAGATGAAGCTAACAGTGTGCAAAGCCCGCTTGAATTGTTTTTCATCCTGGCGCTTCTGAGGGAAAGGGAAGTGGAAGCACAAACCATTGCTCCCAAATTTTCGGGATTGTTTGCCAAGGGTATTGATTATATAGGTGACATAGAAGAATTTGCGAGAGAGATTGATCAGGATTTGGCCATTATCCGATATGCTGTTGAGGAGCTTGGAATGCCTTCAAACCTGAAATTAAGCATACACAGCGGCAGTGATAAATTTTCAATTTATCCGGCTATCCGGGCCGCCATCCGTAAATATAATGTCGGCATCCACGTCAAGACCGCAGGTACTACCTGGCTGGAAGAAGTAATCGGTTTGGCAGAGTCAGGAACCGAAGGACTGAATATGGCCAGGGAAATTTATTGTCAGTCTTTCCTTCGGTTCGATGAGTTTACTGCACCGTATGCCAGTGTGCTTCACATCGACAGGACAATGCTGCCGGAAACCGGTGAGGTCAGGGCCTGGCCGGGCGTAAGATTTTCAGAAGCCCTCACCCACAACTCCCGGTGTGCCAATTTCAATCCCAATATGAGGCAGCTTATGCACGTCGGGTATAAGGTAGCTGCGGAGATGGGGGGCACGTTTCATTCCATGCTCGACAAGCACGCCGGAATTATCGGCAACAGCGTAAAATATAATCTGCTGGAACGGCATTTAAAACCCTTGTTTTTGGGGATAAAATAATTTATAATTGCTCAAAATTGAACCAGTTTACCATCCTGTTGTTTATTGTTAGTAAAATAACACAAGATATTTTTGTAAATAGCAGGCATTCAACAAGAAAATAAAAAATGGATAACAGTAGCATCGAATTCTTACAGAATCATATCGGAATTTTTCTCCAGGCGATGGTCGCTGTAATATTTGTGGTTATAGTGATGTCGCTGACGCATGTCATTGGCCCCAGGCGGCGTACAGCGCGAAAACTTGAAAATTTTGAATGTGGAATTGAAGTGCATGGCGACGCGCGAATGCCATTTTCGGTAAAGTATTTTTTAACTGCAATTCTCTTTGTGCTTTTTGATGTGGAAATAATCTTTTTTTATCCCTGGGCCATTAATTTCAAGGATCTGGCCACATTGGGCTTTTTTAAAATGATTATTTTCATGGCCCCTCTGTTATTCGGGTTTTATTATATAATCCGTAAGGGAGCCTTAAAATGGGAATGAAGAAATGGTAATAAAGACAGAAGGATATACAATGGCGGAGGCTCCGGAAGGATATAAGGGAACAGGTTTTTTTGCCACAACCCTTGATAAGGTTGTTGGTCTGGCAAGAGCAAATTCATTATGGCCCTTACCGTTTGCCACTTCCTGCTGCGGCATTGAATATATGGCCACCATGGGTGCCAATTATGACCTGGCCCGTTTTGGTTCGGAAAGAATGAGTTTTTCTCCGCGTCAGGCTGATCTGCTCATGGTAATGGGTACCATTGCAAAAAAGATGGGACCGGTACTGAAGCAGGTATATACGCAAATGGCTGAACCACGCTGGGTAATGGCTGTTGGCGCCTGTGCATCCAGCGGAGGTATTTTTGATACCTATAGCGTATTGCAGGGAATTGACAGGGTAATTCCTGTAGATGTGTATGTTCCCGGTTGTCCGCCACGTCCCGAACAAATTATTGAGGGAATAATCAAAATACAGGAACTTGTAAAGAATGAATCTTTAAGGCGGCGCAATTCAACTGAATATAACGAACTTCTGTCATCCTACGGAATTGAATAAAGACTCTCACGAATGCCAGATATTTCAAATAACATCATCGCAGACAGCTTACAGGAGAAGTTCGGAGAAAAAATTCTCCATATTTCAGATCCTTCAGGACTGCTTACAGTTACAATACACAAAGAAGATAATATTGAAGTGATCAGTTTTCTTGTGAATAATCCCTCGTATGAATTCACTTTTCTCACCGACCTGTGCGGAATTCATTATCCTGAACAGTCGGGCCGTGAACTGGGTGTGATCTATCATTTGCACAGCCTGCGTCATAACATTCGCATACGGATCAAGACATATGTTGATGCGGGTCTCCCGGTTTTAAATTCACTTACTTCCCTGTTTCAATCGGCAAACTGGATGGAAAGGGAAACCTATGATTTTTACGGAATTCGCTTTGAAGATCATCCAAATCTAAAGCGAATACTCAATATGGATGAAATGGATTATTTTCCGCTGCAAAAGCAATATCCGCTTGAAGACGGGAAACGGGAGGACAAGGAAGATCGTTATTTTGGCCGGTAAAAGAAAAGGGGATGGAAGTTTTCAAAGATCCAGTAAGGGAATTCACAAAATTAAACCTCGGACCAACGCATCCGGCCACACATGGGGTTTTCCAGAATGTGCTGACCATGGATGGCGAGATTATCCTCGATTGCGAGACCACTATTGGATATATACACCGGGCATTTGAAAAAATAGCCGAGCACAGGCCGTATTATCAGATCACCCCACTGACGGACCGTCTTAATTACTGTTCTGCACCCATCAATAACATCGGATGGCACCTCACAGTTGAAAACCTGCTTGGAATACAGGTGCCTAAAAGGGTGGATTATATGCGGGTTATCATCATGGAGCTTTCCCGAATTGCCGATCACCTGGTATGCAACAGTGTACTTGGCGTGGATACAGGGGCACTCACAGGTTTTGTATACGTATTTCAGCTCAGGGAAAAAATATATGACATTTTTGAGGAGATCTGCGGAGCACGGCTGACAACCAATATTGGCAGGATAGGAGGATTTGAACGTGATTTTAACGACCAGGTATATAAAAAGCTGAACGCCCTGCTGGAGGAACTTCCGGGAGTGCTGCGTGAGTTTGAATCCATGCTGATCCGTAACCGGATTTTTATGGACCGTACCATGGGTGTGGGTGGAATTTCAGCTGAAAAGGCACTCAACTATGGATTTACGGGGCCAAATTTACGGGCTGCAGGTGTGGATTATGATGTACGGGTGATGAACCCTTATTCTTCATACCAGGATTTTTCTTTTACCATCCCGGTAGGTACCCGTGGAGACGCTTATGACCGTTTTTGTGTGCGCAGTGGTG